>JABAAE010000009.1 GCA_014238905.1 Planctomycetota bacterium | reverse complement strand
CGTCGTAGGTGTCATTTACTTCCACGGTAGGATTGTCGTAGGTGTCATTTACTTCCACGGTAGGATCGTCGTAGGTGTCATTTACTTCTACGGTAGGATCGTCGTAGGTGTCATTTACTTCTACGGTAGGATCGTCGTAGGTGTCATTTACTTCCACGTTAGGATCGTCGTAGGTGTCGTTCACTTCTACGTTAGGATCGCCACAACTGCCGTTTGAATTGACAGTGGTGTCGTCGTAGGTATTGTTAACTTCGATGATAGGAGCACCGTAGGAATCACCAGTCCCATCAGGGGTTACTCCACCGTCATCTATTGGATCGCCATTAGGGGTTACTCCACCAGGATCTACTGGAGGGTCTGCTGGCGGTGCGGTTGGATCTGCATCTGGATCAGCTGGAGGATCAGCTGGAGGATCAGTAGGAGGATCAGTAGGAGGATCAGTAGGAGGATCAGTAGGAGGATCAGTAGGATCGGCTGGAGGATCAGTAGGATCGGCTGGAGGATCAGTAGGATCGGCTGGCGGGGGAGAAACGCCACCGCAATCTGTGTCGTTTGATTCTGTGCCTGTCTCATAAAGGACGCTTTGGCTTCCCGTGCCAAATGGCTCGGTTTCGTAATCCGCCCCATCGGCTGTTGGGACACTTTCAGGTTCGAAGTCCATGGAATCGATAGAATTTCCACTTGATGCTGACATCAAGACCATTGGCTCAATTGGTTCTACGCCACTTTCGGTTTTATCCTGGGTGTTGTTTTGATCCTCGGCGGTGCTCTTTTTCTTCTCACCTAGAAACAGACTCTTGATTTTTTTAAAAAATCCACTCATTGCTATTGGACCTTGCCGGATGTGAATGGGTTGCGGAGATTTCCAGCCTCATGCCTGCTTTGGTTGCGGTTTCGAGACGCTGGAGCGTGATTTCGAAAAATCTAGGTTCAAAAACCATGGGATGCGTGAGTCGAACATAAATTTGTCTTTGAAACCCGTGGCAAAGATTACCCAATCGGATTAACCCCGATAACTGAAACCGTTCACTTTGCAGCGCAAGACATTCTCGTGAGAGAGAATGCGCTAGATGAAACCGAAGGTGACTATCACACCCGGATTCTTTTCTGAGTTGGACCTGGTCATAATGGCAGCAAATAAACGGCTAATCTGACTGCATTGCGTCTTCGAGAACCTCTTCGGCAACATAGATCGGGAGCATGGGTTCGCAGGTGACTGCGACAGCGATGGCGTCCGAAGGGCGGGCGTCTATTTCAATCAACTCGCCATCGATTTTGACTCTTAGACTTGCGAAATAGGTGTGTTCTTTTAATTCGCTAATCGCAACACTGTCCAGAGTACCCCCCAGCTTTTCAATTGCATCGACGATCAAATCATGGGTGAGTGGTCTCGTTCTGGGAATCTCTTTCACACGTCGATCGATGCTGGTCGCTTCGAATATCCCAATCAAAATGGGGAATTGCCGATCACCGTCCATTTCTCTCAAGTAGATCACCTGTTGTTCATTGATCTCACTGATGATGATCCGCGTCAATTTCATTTGAACAGGCATGGGTGGTGAACTCCGGAGAAAATGGCTTGGCAATTGAAAAATCTACTTTATTTGAAGACTGCGTACAAACGGTGGTTGAAATTGCTAATTGGCATCTGGAATACGGAGGCCGGTGGCTATGGATTCCGTTTTGCTAGATCCCGAGGTTTACCAAAATTGAGTTGTCGTCCTTTTGGCAATTGGCAAAAGGCTAATACCAGATTATACGTGTGGAAAAAATTCGGTAAAATGGAGATCAGATCAGGATAAAATCTAAAAATTTTTAGAAGGGCGTAGATGTTTTCAGAATCGCAACATTCCCGTCAGATTAGCGGTTCGCCGATTTTTCTGGAAAAAATCGGTATCGCTGTTGGCTGTTTTTTAGTTTTCTCTTGCATGGCCAAAGCTCAGGAAGCCAAAACGGTTGATGTTTATCTCTTGGCTGGACAATCGAATATGCAGGGCCAAGGTGTCGTCGACCTTGATCATCCTGAATATTATAACGGCGGAAAAGGGATTCTAAAAAACGTAATGAAAGCTCCGCAAAGCAAAGCGATTTACGCCCATATTGTTGGTGAAAATGGTCAATTTGTTATCCGTGATGATGTGTTTGTACGATTTGTTACCAAGGATAAAATTAAACGAGGACCACTGACGATTGGTTTCACTGGTTACGACGGGAAGCACCATATTGGCCCCGAATTTCAGTTTGGGCATGTCATGGGAAAAGCGACTGACCACCCGGTTTTGTTGATCAAGACCGCTTGGGGCGGGAAAAGTCTCTATAAAGATTTTCGACCGCCCTCATCCGGAGGCCAGGTAGGTGATTATTTTCGGAAAATGATTAGCGAGTGTCAGGCAGGGTTGGCGAATTTTTCGGTGGAGATTCCGGAACTGAAGGGTTGCCGCCCAAGACTCAAAGGATTTGTGTGGTTGCAGGGATGGAACGATATGTTCTCCAAAGAATCCCTGGATGAGTACCAGTCCAACCTGGTCCATTTGATCAACGACGTTCGCCAAGAGCTTGAAGTACCCACTTTACCAGTGATTATTGGAGAGCTGGGCAATGGAGGCCCCGACGCGAGTCCCAATATGTTGCGCCTTCGTCAGGCCCAGCGAGACGCTGTTCAGAAGAACCATTTATCAAATGTTCTATTCGTCGAGACCAGCGGCTTTGCCCGTCCCGCTTCGGCGTCACCCAATGTCGGCCATGGTCATCATTGGTTTGGCAATGCTGAAAGCTATTTCTTGATCGGGGACGCTTTGGCCCGAGGCATGCTGAAATTGAACAGAATAAAATAATCTAAATCGCCTTGGAGAATCGCCGTTCTACCGGATTCAAAGGGATGGCGTTTTGGCTTCATTCTTGAAATGGAACTCAAATCGGTTTTTTAAGTAGCTTCACTCCTTTGGCAATCGTTTTATGATTTTACCTTGTTGTTTATTCTCAAAAGCCAGTCGCCAATTCGGGTGGAAATGCTGGCTGCGATAAACAGGATTTTTGCTTTCCAGGGAACGATTAATTCTGCTTTGCGTTTTTCGCACCCATCGACAATTTGTTCGGCTAATTTGCCGGCGTCGATTCCTTTAATCTTCGCACCGGCTCCGGGGGATTTGGCCTGTTCGGGGAGATTCTCTGTCAGATTGTTGTATCGATGTCCCGCATCGATTCGTTGAATTGGACCGGGACACACCAGCATGGCATGTACTTTACCTTGAAGCTCGATTCTTAGTTGATGGGTCAAGGCCGCCAATGCAAACTTTGAAGCACTGTAAGGCGTCATCAATGGCCAAGCAGTCTTGCAGGCAAGCGAGCCGATATTAACCACATGCCCTTGATTTTCTATCAGTTGGTTCAGGGCCAACCGAGTACATTTTAAAGCGCTGAAAAAATTGATTTCCATCAGATTTCTGGATTCTTGCAGGTCCAGATTTCTCAAGTCCATTCGGGTGGACTTTCCAATACTGTTGACCAGCACGTCAATCCTACCAAACTGTTCGCTGATTTCAGTAAAAACGGTCTCAACGTTGGAATCATCCAGGACATTCATGACCTTGACGTGAGCCTTCAGCCCCAAGCTTGTCAACTGTTTTTTGGCGGCCTCCAACTCATTTTGGGTGCGAGCCAAAAGGACGACTTCACCACCCCGTTTAGCAAAAGCAAATGCGATTTGAAAACCAAGGCCCTTAGAGCCACCGGTAACCACGACGATTTTTTCACTCCAACGTTTCTTCAATCTATTGTTTTCCTCTCATCTCCGAGCAAGGTAGTTGCGTTGCTTCGTATGATAACCGTTAAGAATTCCAACTTGATGGCAGTGCTGGCGGATTGGTTGGCTTTTTGGCCGAAAATATTCTTTAATCGTTAAAGTTTGCCATTCTCCCAAACCGATTCCTACCCATGGGGATGGGCCAAATATAGGAAATTTACATCGTACTGCTTAAACGTCAGCGTTAGCAGGCAAAATCGGTGTGTCAAAACAAAAAGGTTTTATGGTGACAAATCGCGGTTTATCTCCTCGCGTTAGGCTGGTGTTATTAGGCTTGGCGGTTGCCATTTTGGTTCCTTCATCCGGTTGTATGCTACTTGATCTAAGCGGTAAATCCGCAATGAACGAGCTCGTTTCTAACGGTACAGGCAGTTCTTACACCGTAATGATCAAAGGGGATAAACCAGCAACGAAGGAAATTAGTGAGGGGATGACCTTGCAAAAAGTTTTGCAGGAATGCGGAGCTATCAAGCGATTTGGCAGAATGGACGTGGTGGTTCAACGGGTGATCCCCGGGAAACAGATGCGTCACCGATTATCAGTCGACTTTGATCCAAAAAAACGGAGAATTCCATTTGAACAGGACTATACCGTTCATCCTAATGATATTGTGACGATTGTCCCCGACAACTCGACTCACCTCGATCGGATGGTCGATTCGATCACCGGGGTTTTAAATGTTAAGCGCTAATAACGTTTGACCCAACGTGCTCAGTCCTCCCTCTTTGAGCCAAAGACTTAAGGTGTCGCGTCTCCTGCATTCTTTACGCTAGTGCATTCTTGTCGCTAGTATGATCGCGGTGTTATCCGGGCTTGCACACGACTGGGTAGTCCCTGAATCCGCAAGAATCCTTCGGCATCCGTCTGGTTGTAGGAACCTCCGCCCTCCATCGTTGCAATTCCGTCATCATAAAGGCTAAAGGGACTCTGCCGGTCACTGACAATGATGTTACCTTTGTAAAGGCTTAATGTGACGTGCCCGGAGACTGATTTTTGGGCTTCTGCATTGAATGCGAAAAGTGAATCCATCTTGGGGACATACCAGAATCCATTGTAGACCATCCGCGCCACTTCAGGAGCTAATTGATCGCGCAGGTGCATAAGATCTCGGTCCATTGTCAATTCCGCTAAAACGCGATGGGCATCGTAGAGAACGGTCATACCCGGGGCCTCATAAACTCCTCTGCTCTTCATGCCTACAAATCGATTTTCGACCATATCGATTCTTCCAATTCCGTTTCGACCACCAATCTGGTTGAGTTGATCGACCATTTCAAAGGCGGTGAGTTGCTTGCCATTTAAATGGGTTGGAACGCCTTTTTCAAACCTAATTGTGACCTGCTCCATGGTATCGGGAGCTGCCTGTGGTGATACCGTCATCCCAAAATCAACGAGGTCGACGCCGCAGACATCAAGCTCCTCCAGTTGTCCTGCCTCGTAGCTAATATGCAGGCAGTTTTCGTCGCTGCTATAGGGTTTGGAGGTCGATGCCTTGACCGGAATATTCTTATCATTGCAAAAGGCAATGAGCTCGGTTCGTCCAGGGAATTGTTTACGGAATTTTTCGATTCTCCACGGAGCAATAATCTCCACATTAGGATCCAGGGCCTCGGCTGCCAATTGAAATCGACATTGATCGTTTCCTTTGCCAGTCGCTCCATGAGCGTACGCTACCGCACCGACCTCGCGAGCAACTTGCAAACAGACTTTGGATATCAACGGCCGCGCGATGCTCGTTCCCAAAAGATAAATCGATTCATATTTGGCTTGCCATTGCATCACCGGAAACGCGAAATCCCGGCAGAGTTCTTCCTGTACATCAATAATTTGAGCTGATTTAGCTCCGCAGGTTTCTGCTTTCTCGAGGACCTCCTGTCGATCTTCACAGGGCTGCCCGAGATCCACGTAAACGGCGTGAACATCGTAGCCCTCATCACAAAGCCACCCCAGTATGACTGAAGTATCCAATCCGCCTGAATAGGCCAGTACGCAACTTGGCATTATTTACTTTCTCAAGAAGGGAGGTTGTTTGAATGTGTTAAAAATCGGATCGCCAGCAAGTAGACATTATTATCGGGACGATGTCGTTGATGATGAAAATCAGGATGGAATTCATGATTCAAACCCCCGGATGTCAGTCTCTTGTCGGAAATGGCTTGCCTCTTTGGAGCATGTCGAAGCGATTTCGAATTAACGATTTTATTTGAATTTTTGATTTTCGCAATTCGTCCTTGGCTTGGATCTCATAATTAGGGTGCCGGCCGGTTATAATAGGCATTATGACAAATAAAACCTCCTCTTCGGCTCGCCGTTCAACTGACGCCACGATTAATGCTGATGCAGACGCTGATTCCGAGGCGGCTCGGCTGAATCCCGAGCCCACAATGGATCCTGTGTCAAACACCTCAGATGTGAGGTTGGACTGGGATCGTCAAAAACGGTGCGGCTTTCCTGAGGCTATTTTTGGTGAAGGCAAATCCTTCACGCAGTTACGCGAAATCGTTACCCAGCAGCTGCAGGCCAGGCAACCTGTGCTGATTACTCGGATTGCAGCTGAGGATGCCCAAGCATTAACCCAGATTTTCGATGTTCACTACAATCCTGTTGCTCGCACGATATCCAGTTTTTCCTTGACTGACCGATCCGCCGACACACCATCGGAAAGTGATTTGGTGGGATATGTCCCGGTGGTTGCCGCCGGAACCACGGATTTGTCAGTTGCTGAAGAAGCCACGGAAACTTTGCGATGGATGGGTGTGCGTTCGAACAAGTTAATGGATGTCGGCGTTGCCGGCCCTCATCGGCTGGTTGAAAATATCGATTTTTTGAATAACGCAGATGCGATCGTGGTGGTAGCTGGTATGGAAGGTGCATTACCCAGCGTAGTAGCCGGATACGTCGATTGCCCGGTGATTGCGGTGCCGACAAGTGTTGGCTACGGTGCCAATTTTGGTGGGATTTCGGCTCTATTGTCAATGTTGAACAGTTGCGCTGCCAATGTTTCGGTCGTCAACATCGATGCTGGGTTTAAGGGTGGCTATGTCGCTGGCATGATTGCTTCCCAGACTCGTCGGAGAGATCCATGATTCCAAAGCTACCGGTTCGCCAGACAGGCCATCACAAGGGAGATTTTGGACGAGGTATTTTGGTTGGAGGTTGCCGTGGGATGGCCGGCGCTATCTCACTGGCGGGTATGGCTTGTATGAAATCGGGTGTGGGGTCCTTGAAGATTGCGACCACAAAAGAGTCGTTTCCCATCGTTGCTTCTTTTGATCCTTGTTACATGACCAGTGTATTACCAAGTGATCAGAATGGGATCGTGAGTTTGGATGCTCTGGCTCCATTAGAGCGGTTGTTAAAATCGTCTACGGCTATAGGAATCGGCCCAGGATTGGGTCAGAGCGAGGGCTTGATTGAGTTGGTTAGTTGGCTTTATACCCAAGTGCCTCAACCGATTGTGTTTGACGCGGACGCATTGAACTGCTTGTCCGAAGTCCCAGAGGTATTGATGCACCCGGCCGGGCCTCGTGTGTTAACTCCGCATCTGGGTGAGATGAGGCGATTGTTACAAGGTGAACATTCGGATCCCGTCGAGTTGGCGGATCGGGCGGCATTATTGTCGAGCGAAGCGGGGGCTGTGATCGTTCTGAAAGGCCACCGATCGCAAATCTCCGCAGGAAGTCGAAAGATTTTCAATCCCAGTGGAAATGCGGGGATGGCGACCGCGGGCTCAGGCGATGTCTTGACCGGAATCATCACGGCGTTGTTATGTCAAGGCTTGAAAGCGTTTGAGGCTGCCCAGCTTGGATGTTTGATCCATGGACTGGCTGGTGATGCGGCGGCGCGTAGGATAGGGGAAATATCCTTAACGGCAAAGGATATTGTTCGGTTTCTTCCCAAGGCATTTCGGGCGGTTTTGCGGAAAGAACGGAGGCGTCAAATACGGCAACAAAAACAGGCGAAAAAGTCATGATTCAATTAATAATTGGAATGTTGAAGCGAATTAATCGATGTTAGAACTGGGGCGATTCCAGTTTTTGTTTTATTGACGCATCGACCTATTATCGGTAATTTTTAAAGAACAAAATGATTTTTCTGCGGTTATTCATAGAGAGAGCCTCTTTGTGAGGAGCCGTACCTTTACCAACAGGAAGCAATCTAATGGCGAGACACAATCCAAATGATCCCTTCAATCAGGGCTCCGGCGATCGGTCGCAGTACTCAAAATACGCCGGAAGCCAAGCAATGTCTGATGGATTTGGTCAATCCATGTTTGCCGCTGATGCAGCAGTGTCTGAGCGAGTGACATTCATTCGTAATACCTATTTGCACCTATGTGGAGCTGTTCTTCTTTTTGCTCTGCTGGAAGGACTTGTAATTAACTATGTGGCGCCTGCGGTTGGTATCGAAAAAATAATGAGCATGTTTGGCGGTTACAACATGCTATTTCTTTTAGGGGGATTTATGGCCGCCAGTTATTTGGCGACCGCTTGTGCCAATTCCAATTCCAGTCGCGCGGTGCAGTACGCCGGTTTGGGGATCTATGTTTTGGCTGAAACGGTAATTTTTATGCCGATATTGCTGATTGCGAGTAATTTTTATCCGGGCGCGATTGAGGGTGCCGCCGTGGCAACTGTTGCGATCTTCGGTGGATTGACGTTATTCACGTTTGTGACTCGCATTGATTTTTCATTCATGCGACAGTTTTTATTCATCTGTTCCATGGCTGCATTAGCAATGATTGTAGCGTCGATATTTATGGGAATGTCTCTCGGTGTCTGGTTTTCAGGAGCGATGGTTTTGTTGATGGCGGGGTACATCCTCTATCAGACTTCCAACATCATGAATGTTTACCAAACCGATCAGCATGTGGCTGCATCCCTGGCTCTGTTTGCATCGGTGGCAACAATGTTCTTTTACATTCTTAGAATCATCATGGCGAACCGCGAATAGTGCGGTTGATCTCCCATAAGAAAATGGCCCGCCTTTTTGGCGGGCTTTTTTTTTAAGATATTAGTTAAGAAATGTTGCAACGCCGACTTGCCCATTCACGATCAACGACAAGCCCGGTTTCAGGTTGCGTTTGTCGCTCCGGGGGTTGAATCTTATCCAATTGCTGGCACTCCGTGGGCAATCGTGGACTCTTTCATCCAATCAGACGCTATCCAATAAATCAGAATGTAGGTTCTACTTGCCGAGTGTGGCGATGGACTGTTGGAGAGTCTGTTTCTGGTTGTTCAATTGAACAAGCGTTTCTCTTTCTTTTTGAACCACTTCCTGAGGTGCACGTTCTACAAAATTGGCATTGGCCAGTTTTTTTTCTTTGCTGGAAATTAATCCGTCAATTCGCGTCAGTTCTTTCTCAAGTCGCTGCTTTTCTGCATCCAGATCAATAAAGCCATGGAGATCGACATAAATCTCGATTTCCGGAAGGCTGGCTGTCGCATGGGACGACGGAATTTCGACTCTCTCACCGATATCAATAAGAATCGATTTTGCCATCGACGCGAAATAGGACTTCAAGGGTATGATTTCATTAGCCATATCAGCGGTGGTGCGGATGACGAATTCAATTTTCTCCTTTGGAGAAATATTCTGCTGTGACCGGATGTTTCGCACCGCCGCGAGCACGTTCTGAAAAATCGAAAACTGTTTTTCGATCTTGGGATCAATGGATGACTTATCTGCTTGCGGCCAGGGGGCAACGGTAATGCTTGTGGAATTCGAATCCGGAGCTGGAATCCCTCTTTGGGGAGCAATTTCGCCAAGAAGTTGCCAAATTTCCTCGGTCACAAAGGGAACGATCGGCGAGAGTAACCGGAGCAAGGAATCTAGAGTGTGGGCAAGCAGACCTTGGGCGATGGATTTGCTATTTTCGTTTTGAAGACGTTCCTTAAGCATTTCAACATAGAAACTGCAAAAGTCGTCCCACGCAAAATCATATAGTAGACGGGCAGCTTCGGCATACTGGAAATGCTCTAAGGCTGAGGTCACCGATTGAGTCACCGATGCCAATTTGCTCAGGATCCAACGATCTTCGGTTTCCATTTCATGGATACCAACTTCAACCGCAGAAAATCCTTCCAAGTTTGTTAATGCGAATCGTGAAGCATTCCAAAGCTTGTTGATGAAATTGCGTGAGTTTTCGAATCGTTCGCTTAGAACAGGTCCCCGAGGATGGGATTTTTCCTCTTCGGTTTTCGCCCATTGGGTCGAAAACGTCTGCTTACATTTTGGGCAGTCGATTAGTGCCAACTCACGGTTTTTTTTGGTTTGGTCAATCGTCGATGCGCAGTTGGGACATTCGAATTGGACTGGCATCCGGACATCCTGTGTTTCGGTTGTTAGATGTGCCATACCGAATCGAAGCGCATCAGCACCAAATTTTTCGATGACATCCAGCGGGTCCACACCATTACCCTTTGATTTGGACATGGTCTCCCCATAGCCATCGAGAATCTTGGGGTGAATAAAAACCTCTTTGAATGGGATGTCATTCAAGTTGTTGAGTCCAAAAAGAACCATGCGAGCGACCCAGAGTGTGATAATATCCCGGCTCGTAATTAGCGTCGAGGTTGGATAGAAATAGTTAAGATCATCTGTTTTTTCAGGCCATCCAAAAGTGGATTGAGGCCATAATGCGCTGCTGAACCAGGTGTCTAAGACATCCTGTTCTCTTACGAATCCAATATCTTCAATCAGCCTTTCGAGTGGGTCACCTTCTTTTTGAATGCAAACATGAATCACCGCAAAAGGAAGATCCGCTCGATCTCTTTTGCCCTTTTCTGCCTCTTCGGTGGTTTCAACTTGAAAAGAGGCAGACGTGCCGTTGATCAAAAGCGGGCCTTTCAATTCCGCTACAGTTTTTTTCAGCTCTGCATCTGACGCACACGATCGGGACCAAACCGGTATTTGATGGCCCCACCATAGCTGACGGCTAACTGGCCAATCACGTTTTTCAGAAAGCCAATCGACATATCCTTTGCGATAGCGTTCGGGAAAAATGCCAACTCGTTGATCTTCTACAGCGTCAATGGCCGATTGCGCCAAGCCTCCCATTTTCACAAACCACTGGTTGGCCAGAAAAGGCTCGATGGGTGTCTTGCTCCGGTCGGAATGAGGAAGGTCGATATCTCGCTCTTCGACCTGTTGTAAAAGCTCCTTCGATTCGAGATCTTCGATTACTTTCTTACGTCCTTGTTTCATGGTTAGCCCCTCGTAGGGACCTGCCTCGGAATTCAAAGTTCCATCGGGATGCAGGATGTTGATCATGGTTAAGCCACATCGTTGGCCAACCAGGTAGTCATTTGGATCATGGGCTGGCGTGATTTTGACACACCCGCTTCCCATTTCCGGCTTGGCCCAAATATCAGTAATCAACGGAATCTCCCGACCAACCAATGGAAGCATCAGTTTTCGGCCATCCTCGGCCATTTCCCGGAGTTGCTCCAGAAAGCTTAGCATCGTATCACGCCGTTTTGCGATCTCGTCAATTTGGCTCTGAATGGCAACCTGTTCTTTTTCAGGAGCCTTTTTCAGTTTCTGGAAAAGGTCTTTTTCGACTTTTTCCAATGCCCGGGCAGGATTGGGGTGAACCGCGACCGCAGTGTCACCAAGCAATGTCTCGGGTCTGGTTGTGGCAATGGTAATATGACTCGGTTCACCCGGTTTTGGAGATATCACCGGGTACTTGATATGCCAAAAATGTCCTTTGATAGATTTTTGTACGACTTCGTCGTCGGAAACAGCTGTTCGTAATTCGGTGTCCCAATTCACCAACCGCTTGCCCCGATAAATCAAACTCTTGCGGAAAAGGTCAAAAAAGGTAAATCGAACAGCTTTGGAGCATCCCTCATCAAGAGTAAACCGGGTTCTGTTCCAGTCGCAACTGCACCCCATTTGTTTTAATTGGCCGAGTATGCGGGTTTCATATTCATCCTTCCATTGCCAGATGCGTTCAACCAGTCCCTCTCGCCCGAGGTCATGGCGGGACAGTCCTTGGTGTTCTCGGATCCTTTTTTCAACAACAGCCTGTGTTGCAATTCCAGCGTGATCGGTTCCAGGCATCCAGCACGTTTCCCTGCCCTGCATGCGTTTCATCCGAATTTGGATGTCCTGCAGCGTATTGTTCAAGGCGTGGCCGAGATGGAGTGCCCCAGTGACATTGGGTGGTGGAATCACAATAGAAAAGGGTTCTTTTTCCGGGTTGGCTTTCGCCTGAAAGAACTGATTAGTCTCCCAGAACTCGGTGATTCGGATTTGAGCGGACTTGAAGTCGAAACGATTTGGTATGGATTCGGGAGAAACTGGCACAAATATGATTTCTTTTTGGGTGTTCAGCAGTGAGGTTTTTTATTTCAGCAAAGCCACCGACTTCACTGAGTTTGGTTATTTTGCGCGATTGACTTGATAAAAGGCAAGGTAGGAATCGCCAATCAGGATTCATCTACGGGGTGCTCTCATGGCCAGTTTTTAACCTCTTTGGCGGCTTGATGCAGTAATGCATCGATTTTCCCCGCGGCGGTCTTGCCATCCAAGCAATGGCTTTTGTTAAAAAGAACAGCCCAGTTGAGGCCATCATGACGCCGAACCAATAGGGTTGAGGTGCCTTCCAACAGGCCATTATGCCATGTGTTTTGGCTATTGCCTGCCGGACGGACCAGCCAGCCACATCC
Organism: Planctomycetota bacterium; assembly: GCA_014238905.1. Lineage (GTDB taxonomy): Bacteria > Planctomycetota > Planctomycetia > Pirellulales > Pirellulaceae > JABAAE01. The sequence continues at coordinate 285,804 of JABAAE010000009.1, read as the reverse complement.
GTAAAAGAAAGGACTCGGCATTCCCTTGTTGTCCAAGCCAATTGGTTTCTTAGGTCTGGCAAACATCTTTTGAATCGACTCCCTTGTCAGAATGGGGGAGTCTTCTGGTTTATCGAAGGCGGCCGCAAATCGAACCATATCCTCTGCTGTAGCAATCCATCCCCCGTGCGCATCCATCGACTCGACGTGCCACGCTCCATAGGGGATATCAACCCATTCATCAGGTCCACCTGCAATGGATCTGCGTTTTGAATTTCCGCGAGCGTAATAGCGTACTTCCTGGTCAGCGCGTTGGGACGCTAATGTTTTCCCAATTTGCATCTGGGAGATTCCAATGGGTTCAAGAATGTTTTCTTGCACAAATGTTTCATATCTTTGTCCGGTTATCTTTTCGATAACTCGACCCAGTACGGAGTAACCAAAATTGGAGTAGGCGTATTGGGTCCCGGGATGATGGTCAAGAGGTTGGTTCAGCATGAATCGAATAATGTGATCCGGGCCTGGAGGGCAATCGACTGACAGCGCGTTGGCAATTTGGGTTGGACGAAACATGGGATCATACGACTTGTTACGATCCCATCCTGCGGTGTGTTGAAGGCAGTGGATAACGGTGATTTCCTTGAGTCGTAGGTCTATCTTGCCATTGGCTGCATAGGGAAGATGATCTAGTAATTCAAAAACACGGTCGTCCAAACTTAATTTTCCCAGCTCGACCAGTCGAAGAATGGCAACCGCGGTAATCGGTTTAGACAGGCTGGCGATTCGCATTCTTGAACCGGTAGAAATCGATTGTTTTGGGGCAATCTCACTAACACCGAAACCACGCGAATAAACCAATCGCCCAGACCGGGTAATTGCGATGGTCGCACCCGGTATTTGATTTGATTTGAGGAAGGACACCATCAGGTCATCAAACGGCTTCAGTTGGGATACCGCTTTTCCGGACTGAGGAATCGTGACATCGGTTTGCCAGATTTTCTTTGAGGAGATTGGCTTTTGGGCCCAATAACCGACGTGGAATTGTTTTCCGGCAACCGAGTACTTTCGGTGGATGCGGAGAACCAGTTTCTGCTTGTCGTATTTGGCGAGGTTAGTCGAGAAATGAACGTCGCTCATATGATGATGTGCGGCCCACCTGAATTTATCGTTCGGTTTTTCAAAAATGACATCGTATAAAGGGACGTTTTTTTTCACCGTGACTTGAATGTCGCGTGGCAGGAGTCCTAGGTTGACATGTTTGTCGAAAGACGATTGGAACTGGGCAACGGTGAGGTGCTTCAATTCGATGGTCTGACCATCTGAATTAGGTGCCACAAACAAGCAAGTCATGTGGAAGGCTATCGATGACAATAACCAGAGTGGCAGGCGGTTTGACTGACGTGACGTGAAGGGAATCATTTTCGTTTGATGACCTATCCGAGGGAGCATATAAGTCATTTTCGTCTTATTTTGGGAGAAAATGAAGGGAGCAAGTCCATTGTGGGGGCAAATTCGCTTCAGGGATCGAATTCAGTGTTCTGTCGGTCGACGGGAAGTCGATGAATTGGGTTTTAGTGGATATTCCATTGTGGTTATAATATTGAATGAAGGGCGAACTGAATCCTACCTGCCCTGCCCTACCACTTCTTGATTTTTGATTCGGAACGACTTTATGTATCGGCAGCGCCCGCACTGGTATTCCGGAGATCTTTTTTTACTTGGAGGAGTGTTGCGCCTGGTACACCACGCCCCCGATTTCATCAACAAACGGTCGATTTGTCTGCTGCTGATTGTCTTTTTTTTGGGGCAGCTTTTCTGCCAGATGAATGAACCCAGCGGAAGGTTAATCGCAGGGGATCCCGTCAGCTTTGAATTGGATGTTCAGCCGGTCTTAACATCAGCCGGATGCAATGCTGGTGCATGTCACGGAAAACAAAGAGGGCAAAACGGATTTCAGCTGTCATTGCTGGGCTTTGATTCAGATTTTGATTATTCAGCGATAACGAAACAATCTCGCGGTCGCCGAATATTCCCGGCAGCACCTCAAAAGAGTCTTCTGTTACTCAAGGCAAGCGGAGAAATACCGCATGGTGGTGGTAGACGGCTTAATAAAGAATCGGATAACTACAAGACTCTTCTTGCCTGGCTACAGCAAGGTAATGCAAGGGCGATTCCCAACGAAACGAAGTTGTCGCGTATCCAGCTTAATCACAACAGCCGTTTGTTATCCCCCGGAGAATCTGATCAGTTGTTGGTGACGGCATTTTACGCTGACCAGAGCCAACGCAATGTGACGGCTCAGGCAACGTTTCAGTCGAATGATCCTGCCATCGTTTCGGTGAATGAAAAGGGGGTGTTAATCGCTGGCGGATTGCCTGGGGAAACAGCAATAATGGTTCGCTTCATGAACGTGATCGAGGTATGCCAGGTTGCCATTCCACTACCCAATCCGGTAGCGGAGTCCTATTACTCATCTTTGCCGATCAATAATTTCATTGATGAGTTGGTATGGAAAAAACTCCGTCGCCTGAATATTAAACCGTCGGCCCCTATCGAAGACGCCAAGTTTATGAGGCGTGTTTACACTGACATCATCGGAAGGCTTCCCACGAGGAAAGAGGCACGCCAGTTTTTGAAGGATGGTCAACCTGAAAAACGGAAACAGCTTGTCAACGATCTGCTTGATCGGCCTGAGTACGCCCAGTTTTCCGCCAATAAATGGGCTGATCTATTAAGAACCAACCCGTATCGAGTCGGGATAAAAACGACCTTGAATTATGACAACTGGATTCGTCGTCAGTTTCGGCAGAATGTTCCCTATGATGAGTTCGTCAGGTCACTGGTCACTGCTCGCGGTAGTACATTTCGCAATGGCGCAGTGACGATGTTTCGTGATCGTAGGTCTCCTGACGAATTAACGACGATTGTCACGCAGCTTTTTCTGGGTATTCGCCTTGAATGCGCAAAGTGCCATCATCATCCCTTTGAAAAATGGAGCCAGGGTGATTTTTACAGCTTTGCCGCTTATTTTTCCGATGTGAGTCGTAAGGGTACGGGCCTATCTCCGCCAATTTCAGGAAGTGAAGAGATTGTCACCGAAACGGGATCAGGGAAAGTGTTTCATCCAACGACAGGCGAACGTCTCCTGCCGCGTCCACTTTACGATGTCCTGGGCTTTAAAATGCCGACTGTGTCGCAGGAGACTGGGGATGAGGTATTCAGTGATAATCGATCTGCGGACAGTTTGATGGAGAAGCTCCGGCAAAGGGATAGTCAGCCATCTTTGCGAGATCAGTTAGCGAATTGGATGACGTCTCCGGATAACAGCTTTTTCGCAAGAGTTCAGGTCAATCGCATCTGGGCTGATTTAATGGGACGAGGGATTGTTGAGCCGGTGGATGATTTGAGAGCCACCAATCCACCCACCAACGCCGAGTTGCTGGAGGCGTTGGCGGCTGATTTTCAAACAAGCGGGTTTGACCAGAAATCGTTGATTCGAAAGATTTGTAATTCTTATGTTTACTCTTTGGGATCGCAGCCAAATCCTGAAAACGTCTCTGATCGTTTGAACCATTCTCGGCATTATAGACAGCGTCTACGTGCGGAAACGTTACTGGACTCAATTGCGGTAATTACCGGCGTCGATCCAACCTACGCCGCGATGCCGGTGGGTTCACGATCAGTCGAAATATGGACCCACCGGACGGGATCTCTTTTTCTGGATACATTTGGAAGGCCTAATCCAAATGAAGATCCCCCCTGTATGAGGACCAATGAATTTACCGTTACCCAGTCTCTGCACCTGATGAATGCAAAAGAGATTCATGCCCAACTTAGAAACGAAAAGGGGGTTGTTGCCAAGCTTGCTGCGAGTGAAAAAAAACCCTTGGAAATCGTTGAGGAAATCTATTTAATGATCTACGGTCGATTTCCCGTAGAAGCTGAGATGCAATTTGCAATATCAGTCATTACGGGTGAAAATAAAGGTTCCGGTGGCGATGCTGAAATTGATGGAAATCGCAAGTTGGAAAATAGTGAAGCGACTGAAAAAAAGACTGCTGTGGGCAGTCTAAGGCGGGCCGGTATCGAGGATCTTATGTGGGCGATGATTAATTCCCCTGAGTTTTCGATTCAGGACTGACGAGTCTTCAATTGTTGTGAATGGAGCGAAGATGGCGAACGAGAAAAAATGCGATGGAAGCACGCGTAGAGACTGCTTGAGGCTTGGCCTGGGTAGTTTGGTTGCGGGTGGATTTGTTGGTTCTCTGCAGGCTCGCGCGGTTGCCAGTGATGCATTGCAAAAAAATCGTGAAGCAGATGCTTGCATCCTGATCTGGATGGACGGTGGTCCAACGCATTATGAAACATTTGATCCCAAGCCGTTGGCCCCGGTAGAAATTCGTGGTGAATTCGAACCGATTCAAACTCGGGTCAGCGGAGTTCATTTTTCCAGGCATATGAAAGAGATGGCGGCGATCGCGGATAAATTGGCCGTCGTTCGATCCATACGCCACAACCAGGGGAATCATGGCGCAGGAAATCACTACATGATGACCGGGGCTCCGCCTCGCATTCCAGTTGGATGTGGGGCATTTGTGAGTTTCCATCCCAGCTTGGGATCGGTGGTTGCCAAGGAACTAGGTGCACCCAATGGGATGCCCCCCTATTTTTCAATGCCCAGCATGTCCAGATCCGGCGGACCGAATTTTCTCGGCGCCAAATACGCTCCATTTGTCGTTGCAGATGACCCAAATCGCAGAGGATTTCGGGTCAGGGACGTTGCGCTGCCTAGCGGCCTTGACGATGGCCAGTTTGCCGCACGCAGGGATATTCGTCAGGCGATCGACAAGATGCGTAGGATTCGTGACCAATCCGCTGGTGATCCCGCCATGGCCTTTGACGAGTTTTATCAGCAGGGATTCGAAATTATTTCCAGCGAAAAGGCCCAGACGGCCTTTGATATCGAAAAGGAGCCGGGCGAGATTCGAAATAATTATGGGCGTAATCCCTTTGGCCAAAGAGCTTTGCTTGCCCGTCGTCTGGTGGAAGCGGGCGTCCCGTTTGTGACTCTCTATAACGGCGGTTGGGATCATCATGCCGATTTGTTTTCAGCGCTAGACTCAAGGCTGCCATCATTTGAGGCCACGATTGCGGCCTTGATCAGAGACCTCGATCAAAAAGGCATGTTGGATCGCACGCTGGTTATTGCACTGGGAGAGTTTGGGCGAACTCCAAAAATCAACTCGCGAGGAGGACGAGACCATTGGTCCAATGCGATGAGTGTTGCCTTCGCCGGCGGAGGCGTCGCTGGCGGTCAAGTGATCGGTGCCACCGATCGGCAAGGGTATTCTGCGGTTGAACGTGTTCTGTCGCCGGAGAGTTTTGTTTCTACTATTTATCAGAAACTTGGAATTGATCCGGCAAAGTTGCTTCGAACCCCAGAGGGAAGGCCTGTCCATCTAGTCAGCAATGCCGATCCAATCAAAGAGTTGATGGCATAGATTTATCATGCGGAATTCTCAGATGTTTTCTAATTGCGTCTTGCTCAACTCGTTATCAACGATGGTTGTCCTGATTCTTGCTGGGCCCTTGCAGGCACAGGTAACGTTGTCGTCTTTTTCGTCTTCGTACCTGAAAATCGGTGAGAAATCGGTTTTGAAAATTAATGGTTCGACTCCCAATTGGCCGATTTCCATTTGGTTTGATCGACAAGGGGTTACTGCAAAGCCACTCGAAAAAGGCGAAATAGAATTTAATGTTCCCGAGAATGCGATCCCCGGGATATACCATGTTAGATTACGTGATGGTCATGGGGTTTCAGAGCCTGTTCCAATGGTCATCGACTATCTTGATGCGGCGACAGAAGTTGAACCTAATGGCTCCATTGATGAGTCTCAGAAATTTGGATCGGCTGTTGCTGTATCGGCCGACCTTGCAAAGAATGGCGATGTGGACTGCTACTCGTTGTCCCTCAAGAAAAATACGACTCTGGTTGCTTCGATGCTGGGAAACCCTTCTCTTGGGCAATCTATGGATGGCGTTTTACAGGTCTGCGATACGAATGGATTTGTACTTGCCCAAAACGACGATACAAAGGGTGTTGATCCTCAGATTACGATCGATATTCCAGCGGATGGCACCTACACCGTTCGTGTTTTTGCATTTCCGGCAGCACCAAATAGTTCGATTCGTTTCGCCGGTGGTACGGACTATCGGTACATCCTTAGGATGACCGACGGTCCATTTTTAGATTTTCGGTTGCCATTGCCCGCTTGGACTGCTGCGAAACAACATCCAGTGATTCGTGCATGGAACTTTCAGCAGTCTCACAAGGGGCATGTCGTGAGACTGCCGAGCGATCAGGATCTTCTTTACGTGCCCGGTTTGGCTAACCAGTTGGTTTTGAAGCCAGGTAATTCTGAGGGACAGGTTCTCGTTGAAGCGGAAGTCGATTCCCGAAAGCCCTTGCTGGTGCCATGGGATTTAACCGGGGAGATTAGCGAAGTCGGGGAATCGGATTTCTTCGTTTTTAAGGGAACGAAGGGGACTAAAATTCGGTTTGACGTTGATTCAAGGAATCACGGATTTGACCTGGATCCAATTGCCACGATTTATGATGCCAAAGGTAAGGAATTAATTGAGAAAGATGACCGCTCTAAAACCGATCCGGATCTGACTCTGGATTTTGTTCCACCTTCTGATGGGCAGTATTTGATTAAAATTCGAGATGCGAGTGATTCCGGTGGGGATCGTTTTCCTTACCGCTTACGAGCAAACCCGGTGCAGGCCGACTTTCAACTGATGCTTAACGCGTCAAAATTTCGAATTGACGAAAAAAAAACACTGGAGATAGAGGTCTCGATCAACCGTATCGATGGTTTTGATCAGGGCATCGAGATTTACTGCACAGGTCTCCCTGATTTTGTTAAGGTCGAGTCGGTGCGATCTGAGCCCAAAGGAGATTCCCAGAAAAAAGTTAAATTAAAATTGGAGGCTCGGACGGATGAAAACTTTCAGGGTACGTTTCAGATTACGGGCGCATTAAAAGACCAACGACGTCAGGCCCAATTTAAGTTGCCATCCGGTCATCGTCTTTGCAATCCGTTTTTAACGATCGGTACTGTAAAGTAAATTTTGTAAGCGGATGGAAGATTCGTTCGTCTTTGTGTTGTTGGGTTCATTCAGATTTTTCAGTTATCAGAACTATGTTTCGAATTCATGTTTTCCTGACCGCTCTGGTTTGCCTTGGAATTACCGGTGTTGGCCAAGCGTTGGGTCAGCAAGAAAATGTCTTTCAATCAGACATACGGTCGCTTTTTGCCCAACGATGTATCGGATGTCACGGTCCTGATCGTGCCGAGGGTGGATTGCGACTGGATTTGCAGTCTTCGTCCTTTGCAGAACTGGAATCCGGTGAACGGGCAATTGTTCCCCATGACGCAGATCAAAGTGAGTTGATGCGGCGTATACAGTCGGACGACGAGACAATCCAAATGCCTCCAGAGGGGGCCCGATTAACCACTGAAGAGATTCACCGATTGCGAAAATGGATTACTGCTGGTGGCAAATTTTCAAATCACTGGGCCTTTGGACCGGTGAAAAATCCACCGATGCCAGTGGTCGCCAATTCCGCCTGGGTGAGCAATTCGATCGACCAGTTTGTCCTGGCAAAATTGGAGCGAAAGAAAGTGCGACCTTCGGCGGAAGCCCATCGCTCTATCTTGATCAAACGATTGTATTACGACTTGCTTGGTCTTCCTCCAACCCCGGATGAGGTCGAATCTTTTGTGGCGGATCAATCCGCCGATGCTTATGAAAAGCTGGTTGATCAATTGCTAAGGTCTCAGCATTTCGGCGAACGATGGGGACGGCATTGGCTGGACAAAGCTCGTTATGCCGATTCCGACGGTTATGAAAAGGATCGTCCCCGGCCCAACGCCTGGCGTTACCGGGACTGGGTAATAAACGCCGTTAATCAGGACCAGCCTTTTGATCAATTTTCGATTTACCAATTGGCAGGCGATTTGTTTACCGATGCGACCCGTTCGCAAAAACTGGCTACAGCTTTTCACCGCCAAACTCTCACCAACACAGAGGGGGGGACCGACCGGGAGCAGTTCCGAGTAGAAGCAACCTTTGACCGTACGGAGACTAGCGCTTCCATTTGGTTGGGTTTGACGTTGACTTGTGCCCGATGTCACACGCACAAATATGACCAGATTTCACATCGAGAATATTATCAGCTGTACGCGTTTTTTAATGACTCCAACGAATCCAATGCCACGGTGGATGTTAAGGCGACCGCCAATCAGGAATTTCTTCGGAAATCAGATTTGCATCGGAAAGAGATAGAAGAGGTAAATTTGAAAATCACGCATCAGAAAAAGAAACTACAAGGAGACATTCAACGCTGGACAGCGGAAATGATAGTCCAAGCTGCCAAGGAATCAAGGATTCGGTTTCATCCTGCTGATTGTGTCGACGTCAAGTCGAGCAGTGGCGTCGATTTTGATCAGAAAAAAGATGGTTCCTATTTGGCAAAAGGCCGCGTCGCCGACAAGGATAAGCTGACGTTAGTATTGAAGTCGCCATCATCTCCACTGACAGGAATTCGGATCGAGGTGTTGACTGACTCAACATTACCTGGAAATGGTCCGGGACGGGCTCCCAACGGCAATTTTGTATTAAGCGAAATGCGAGCCTATCTTGGTTCAGATCCGAACTTCAAAAAAGATGTGATTCCCCTTCGATTTTCGTCTGCAGAGGCGGACTGGTCCCAGGATAAATTCCCTCCGTCGGGTGCCCTTTCCAAACAAAATCGAACTGGTTGGGCCATATCACCGCAGATGGGCCAACCACATCATCTCGATCTTTTCACAGCAACAGCTGTGGAGTGTTCCAATGATCAATATTTGCAAGTGGTGTTAGATCAGCAATATGGCGGAGAGCATACGATTGGCCGATTTCGGATTTTGACGATGACCGGGATAGATCCTTTGCGCACTCTACCCGATCAAGTGTCGTCCTCGATCAGACAGGATCCCTCCACACGATCCGTGCAGCAAAACGAAGTGATCGCCGATTATTTTCTCTCTCAGCATTCGACAACGGCCAGTCTGATGAAGAGGAGGAATCATCTTAGAGACAATGCGCCAACGGTCGCGGAGATGTCAGTCCGGGTAATGAATCCAACTCAGCGCACAACAAAAATCTTGCACCGTGGGGACTTCTTGCAACCAGAAAAGGAAGTTCAACCTGGCGTCTTAAATGTGTTAGCTAACGCGAACACGCTCGGTATTCCAAATCAGGATCATCGGCCGAGTCGTATGGATTTGGCGAAATGGCTTTTTTCGCCGCAGCATCCACTGACCGCTCGAGTAACCGTCAACCAAATTTGGTCGCACCTTTTTGGCAGGGGAATCGTAGCTACGGTCAATGATTTTGGTGTTCGAGGTGATTTTCCGAGTCATCCTCAATTACTGGATTGGTTGGCGTGGGAGTTTTCCAGAAATATGTCATGGAGTCGAAAGAAGCTAATTAAGTGCATTGTGATGAGTGCGACCTACCGACAGTCTTCGGTGCACCGAGCTGATGTTGTCAAAATAGACCCAACGAATCGATGGTTTTGGCGGCAAAATCGATGGCGTGTTTCCGCGGAAATTGTACGGGATTTACATCTTGCCGCCAGTGGATTAATGAGTAAAAAAATCGGTGGCCCCAGCGTTTTTCCGCCACTACCAACAGGTGTGGAGAAGTTGAGTTATGCCAATAACTTCAAATGGAAGACAAGCCCAGGTGAAGATCGCTATCGTCGCGGTATGTACACGTTTTTCAAACGAACCTCGCCCCATCCCAACCTGGTCAGCTTTGACTGTCCGGATTCCAATACTTCTGTGCTGCGAAGGGAGACCAGTAATACGCCCCTGCAGGCATTAGTGACCCTCAATAACGACGTTTATCTGGAAGCGTCTCAGGCAATGGTCAAGAGGATTTACCGATGGAACCTGGCCAGCGATCGAGATCGTTTGAAGATGGCGATGCGGATTTGTCTGACCCGTCAACCCGATAATGGCGAAGTGGGACGCTTTCTCAAGTTGTTAGCTGATGCTCGAAGTTACTACCAACAAAACGAGGCGGACGCTGAAAAAATGACAGCCAGACATCCAGTTGATGATCTTTCTTCGACTGAAAATGCAGCCTGGATTGCTACCTTGCGGATGGTAATGAATCTCGACGAGTTTATTGTCAGGGATTAAATACTGTTGAGAAATAGAGGCTCGTCAAGGGATGCATTCCCCGAATCTCAGCTAGGAGAAAAAGATGAACACAGAAGGCTCAGCCAACGGATGCCAGCGATTGTTTGAAACAGGTCCCTTCATTGAGAATCGTCGAGAGTTTCTTAATTCGACTGCCAGTGGAATTGGCATGGCGGCATTGGGTTCGTTGTTGACTGAAGACGGGCTTTATTCGGCGGTTCGGGAAAATGACGACAAGTTGCCTGGCTTGGATAGTCCAATGACTCCCCAACCGTCCCATTTTGATGGTCCTGCAAAGTCCTGCATTTTTATTTTCATGGCGGGGGCACCCTCTCATATCGATCTGTTCGATCCCAAGCCCGTTTTAAGAAAAAGGCATGGCCAGCCGTTGCCTGAATCGATGCTCAAGGATGTTCGTTTTGCATTCATTAAGAAAGGGAACGCTCTCCTGCAGGGATCGCCATACCGTTTTGCCCGACATGGCGAATCCGGATTGGAACTAAGTGAATTATTACCCTATCTTGGAGGGCAGGCTGATGATTTGCTGTTGGTAAGATCGTTGCACACCGACCAGTTCAATCACCATCCCGGGCAATTGATGATGCAGTGTGGTCGGGGGTCATTTGGATTGCCATCGATGGGTTCCTGGCTGACTTATGGACTGGGCAGTGTTTCCCGGGATTTGCCAGGTTATGTTGTGCTCACCAGCGGACGAGGATCTTCAGGTGGTGCGACTTTATGGCAATCGGGGTTTTTGCCTTCGTCGTATTCCGGCGTCCTTTTTCGAAACCGGGGAGAGGCTGTTTTAAATTTGCGTAATCCACCCGGATTGCCGGCGGAATTACAACGCAAGGGACTCGATGCGTTGGGAGATGCCAATCGTCAGCGATACAGGGAAATAAGGGACCCAGAAATTGCAGCGCGTATCGCTTCTTTCGAACTGGCCTATCGCATGCAGTCGGCGGCGCCGGAACTGATCGATCTAGCGGGAGAATCTAAGTCGACCCGGGAGTCATATGGACTTGACCGTAAGGAACCCAAGAACCTCGGTGGTCGTGGCAAACAAGGTGATACTTACCAAAGTTTCGCCAGAAATTGTCTGTTGGCCCGTCGAATGGTTGAACGGGGTGTTCGATTTGTCAATATCGTCTACGCTTCCTGGGACCATCACAGTAATATTCCGACCGAGTTACCGTATAACGCAGGTTGTGTTGATCAACCCATCGCGGCTTTGATTGCGGACTTGAAACAACGTGGCTTGCTAGACTCGACAATGGTGGTTTGGGGGAGTGAATTCGGACGCACTCCGCTAGGGGAAAACCGAAACGGGAAAAAGGAGGTGGGAACCGGGCGGGATCATCATCCTTTTTCATTCAGTATGCTGATGGCCGGAGGTGGAATCAAGGGCGGTAGCACCTATGGTGCTACCGATGATATTGGCTGGCACTCAACGGAGAATCGGGTTCATGTTAACGATCTTCACGCAACGATGCTTCATCAGTTTGGATTGAACCATCTGCATTTGACGCACCGTTTTCAAGGTAGAGATTTTCGACTAACTGATGTCGGTGGAAAAGTGATCCAAGACTGGATCACCTAGTGATTTTCTATTGTCGAGTCGGTGATGTGCCCGGAATCGACGACACTCCGTTTTTTTTGGAGTTACTTTTTTGCCTTTTTGGGCTTGGGGAATTGCCAACGGTCTACCGCTACATATTGGCTGTCCATTTCGGATTCCAGCTGTTTTACCAAATCGGGATGGATGGCTGCCAAGTTGGTGGTTTCCCCAATATCACTGGAAAGATCATACAACCTGATGGCTGAATGAATGGGCTGTTGAACCGCTTTCCATTTTCCTTTTCTCAACGCCCGTGCACCTTTTTGCTCAAAGAAGACCCAGAAAAGGTTTTTATGTTCCTCTTGTTTTTTTAGACCGGTAAGTGTTGGAGCGATTGAAATACCATCGGTGTCCTCCGGGACTTTTGATTTCACTCCGGCTAATTCGGCGAGGGTTGGCATGATGTCCCAAAAGGCTCCGATATGTGCCGATCGGGAGCCGGCTTTGATATGTCCGGGCCACCTCGCAATCATGGGGACTCGTATTCCACCATCGGTCAGGGCACGCTTGATACCGTTTAGTGGGCCGTTGGAATTCTGGAAATCCGGGTTGTTACCACCTTCCCGGTGAGGGCCATTGTCGGAGGTGAAAAACACGATCGTATTATCATCGATTCCATATTGTTCGAGTCGCTGCATCAGTCGTCCGACATCGGTGTCCATTTTTGTGATCATCGCTGCGAGACCCTTCTGCGGTTCTGGCCAAGGTTTGTCGTCGAATATGCCGTAATGGGGTATCTCCATTCCCTCTTTCCCTGCCTCGTTATTGGCATGGGGAATGGTGATGGGTAGATAGAGAAAGAACGGTTTCGACTTGTGTTTGTCAACAAAATTTAATGCACGATCCATGATCAAGTCATGGCTGTATTCTTCTTTAGATTTCGCGACGCCTTGCCCCCATTTGCCTTCCGATTTTGGGACGTTCGCCAACTTGAATCGTTGATCTCCATCCATCAAAAAGGTGGGATAATAGTTATGTGCGTGATGTTGGTCGAGGTATCCAAAGAATTCATCAAATCCTTGTTGGGTTGGCAAACCACTTGAGTTTTCGTGTCCGAGTCCCCATTTACCAAACATGCCTGTTGTGTATCCAGCCTCCTGCAGGATATTGGCCAACGTTACATCTGTCGGACGCAGATTGTCTTTGCCATTTCCCCGGATAAAACAATGGCCGGTATGGTACCCTGTCATCAGAACACATCGCGACGGTGCACATACGGTGGAACCAGCGTAAAAATCTGAAAATTGCATGCCTTGCTGGGACAGCTTGTCGATGTTGGGTGTGGTGATTTTTTTCTGGCCATAACAGCCAAGATCGCCGTAGCCGAGATCATCTGCCATAATGAAGATGATATTCGGTTTTGATTCGACTTGTCCGGAAGATTGCTTCGGACTGTGCATGGTCATTAGGAAAACACACAAGATAGTCAGTGCTTGGAATGTTTTTTGAGATGGAGCAGTTTGCATGTTAAAGTTCCGACGTGTTTGGTAGTTTGAATTGCAATTTTGGTGCCTAATCGACTGGCAGTCAAATCGATTCCCTGGTTATCGTCAATTTTGCTGGCCTTGAACTGACAGGAATTTGAGTAGATCGACCAGTTGTTTTCGGTTTAACTGATTAGTCAAGCCTGACGGCATATTGCTTCCGGAGGTTTTCTTTGCTTCGATATCATTTTTATGTATCCTGATCAGTTCTCGCGATTGAATGTCCTGCATGACGACATTCCCTTGTCGCTCTGACTCTCTGGATCGTCTTTGATATCCCTGGCGAATCAGCCCATTTTTGGTGAGAACCTGTATCACAGTGTAACCTTCTTTGACCTGCCGATTGGGCCATAGAATTTCTTCGGCTATGCGCTCGATAGACAACGTCGTGCCGACGGCTGCCAAACTGGGGCCAATCGCCGCTCCATTTTCTCCCAAGCGATGGCAGGATTGGCAGGACAGATTGGAGAAAATGAGCTCCCCGATTTTTTCGTCGCCGGTGGCGTTGGTCTCTGCAGCTAAATCTTTCAGATACTGCGGTTGGAACTCAGGGACGATCGAAGAGCCCCCTGCGGCCTTATTGAGAGCGGTGTACAATTCGGGGCTGGTCCGGCCAGTTGAAAAGAATATTTTTAGAAGAAAACGTGATCTGAGGGCCTCGATTTTGTTCGCCTGAAGAGCTGAGGCAAGTAACAGACCACCATGCTCCTGATCGAGTATTCTTATCATAATGTCTTCGATGACCCCTGCCGAAACGGCCGAGGCATGGTCTGGACTGACAAGCAGATCGACCGCAAGATCGATCGATCGAGGGGTAGAGGTTTTTACGATCGCCATGATGGCTGATGCTCGTAGGTCGATGTTGTTACCATCGACTGCGTATTTGTAGATCCACTCGCTATCAACCGCACCCATCAACTGAACTGCGGCTTCCAACGCTGCGGACCGAAGCGAATGGGGCTCGGTCGGGTTTTCTGCAATTTTACGGATCTGGTCAGCGAGTCCGCGCGTTCCCCAAAGTCCAGCGAGTTGTATTGCCGATTTCCTGATGGTGGGACTATCGCTTTGGAGTAAATTCCCAAGAGCTGAGGTGAGTTTTGGATCGGGTTTTACGGATCGAGTTTTGGCGACATCGACTAATTGCCTTAAGACGGTGGAATGCCATTGAGGGGCGTAGGCTCCGGCTTGGGTGAATCGTTTTTGCTCAAGTCCAAAACTCAGAAATTCACTCGAAGATCCCATCGAAAAAATCGAATAAAAAGCCGATTGTTTGGCATTGCGGCTCGATTTTGGATCACTGGCGATTTTTTTCATGGACTGCAGGGCATTTTTACCAACAGATTCATTGAGCACGACAGCGAGTTGGTTGGGGGTTTTAACGATGGTCTTCCCCGCCGAAAATTCAGGTTCCCAGTAGGGTTTGAGGTGTTGAATCGCCTGCCTGAAGGCGTAGTTGATCCATTCGTCGATCGGCTCCGAAACGACTTCTGCGGCGATCCTGATTGATTTTGAATCCGGAACAGCTGCACAAGCGAGTACCGCTTCCAAGCGAACAAGCGGATGGGCGTCGTTGATAGCATAGCGCAAGATGCCCAGAGGATTATCAAGCCTGTCATGCCACCTTCCAGTGAGCCTTGCGGCATAGGCCCGGGCCTGCTCATTTTTTGATTCCAAGTTCTTTCTTAAAAGGCTCGGCCGAATCGTTTCCAGCGTTGCAAACGTACTTAGAGCGGTATGCAATTGACTTTCGAAGAATACATCGTCCGGGTGTAGGGTGGTGACATAATGATCCAGAGCTGTAATCACCTTGGAGCGGTCGCGACGGGTGAGTTCACGTTTGGCTTGGTAACGGGTCCATGATTCTGGTGAGGAGAGTTCTGCAACAATGGTTTCGATAGCAGCTTCTTCAAGATTGACAGGGCGAATCGGCTTGGATTTCGTTGACAATCTCCATATTCTGCCATGGGCTTTGTCACGTGTCGGATCACGGTAGGCATCATCCTGATGGCAAGTGACCGGGTTATACCAATCTACGATGTAAATCGCTCCGTCAGGCCCCACTTTGACGTCGATGGGACGGAAGTTGCGATGGGTCGATCTTACTAGCGGCGATTTCCAGTGGAGTGAAAAACCAGCTCCTTCCTGTCTGACCGCAAATTGCTTGACTTGATTGGATTTGTAATCGCCAATTGCAAAATGACCCTGAAGGTCAGCCGGTAGATGGCGGCCGTCGAGAAAACCAATGCCGCAATATCCGCCTGGTTTCCCGATGGTTCTCAGTCGACGGCGATGGGTCGTTGGAATTTGTCCGGGAGAAAGAAAAGTGATTCCTCCGGCCCCGTCGACACTGAAGATTTGCCCCCACTCGTTGAATGCAACGCCCCATGGATTCCCCGGGCCCATAAAATCATCCAATAATGGATGTAATTGCATTCGCTCGGGGCGTAATCGAAAAAATCCGGCTTGGAAGAGTTCACTGGTGCCCCAGGGAGTTTCGACCCGGGATTCGCACCCATCCCCCTGCCCGAAATACAATTCACCTCCCGGACTCCAAACGAATGAATTGATTGTCTGATGGGAATCACCATTACCAAATCCACTTAGCAACACTTTTTTTGTATCGGCCTTCAAATCACCATCGGTATCCTTGAGAAAAAGTAATTCAGTGTTCTGACCAACAAAGACTCCACCCATTCCCAATTCAATTCCAGTGGGAATATTCAAGCCATCAGCAAAAAGCGTCGACTTGTCCGCTACGCCATCCTGATTGGTATCCTCGATAATAATGATTTTGTCATTGGGAAGATCTCCCGGGCGTACATGAGGATACGTGGTAGTAACCGAAACGTACATTCGTCCGGCGGGATCCCATCGAATAGCCAAGGGAGACGTTAGCCCTTCTTTCTCCGATGCAAACAGGTTGATTTCAAAACCATCCAACGTCTTAAACGACTTCAGTTCCTCCGGGATACTGGCTTGGGGGTCGCCGTGGAGGAGTTCTGTTGGTGGTCGATTCAACCCGGGGTCTGACTCGTTACGGGCAATTCGCAATATTCGGTTTTCGGCAGTAGAAATGAGTGGAAGCAGTTTTTTCCATTCCTCACGAAACGGGATAGAGTCAGCGATCCCCTTGGTGAATTGTCTTTTAGAGTCATCTCCGAAGAGCAACTTCCAATTTGCCGGCCGCCAGTAGTCGTTCCAAAGTCGATTTTTTTCCCGAATAGCAGCCAGTAGTTGTTGATTGCCATCCCATGGTTTGAACCCAAGTTGCACGGCAATATGATTGGCGATCCACGGTTGAACTTCGTCACCGACATGCAGACCGTTTTGTGCTCCCGGCCAGTCGCTGCTTGTCTTTTGGCGAGGTGTCTCTGGTGGATTTTCAGAAAAAAGATCGACAAAAACGAGATCATGTTTTTCGGCCAGGTTCCTGATGGCTACCACATACTCCTTCAGTTGGTCATTCTTAGAGGTCAGGTCGGGTAACCCTTTGGTAGTTGGACTGTAAAACGGAGTGGGTGACAGCAGGACCATTTGGCTGGAATGGTTTTTCAACCGCGAAATCAGTTGGCCATAAGATTTGGAAAAATTTTCGAGACCACTCAGGCCGGCAAAAGCTTCCAGTTTTCCAAACTGGGCGATGATGACATTGGCCTGAATGTTTTCCAGTTGCCTATCCAGGTTTCCGAGGCCATCGGTTCGCCATCGTTCATGTTCGGATCCCAATCGAAAAACAGTGTCCGCCTCCCATGAAAAATCAAGAAATCTGGGCGACTTGTCGGCAAACTTTTTCGTCAGAATTGCTTCCAAGTATCCCGATTGCAGTCCATGCAACATGTTGGTTGCACCCAAGAAAACGACGACGTCGCGTTCTTGCAATGACAGTCGGTCTTGTGAATGCAACAAAAAACAGGGTGAAAACAGCAACGCAATGATCCAGAGGCTGCGTAGCTTTTGGTGTTCCTGATCCATTATCGTCAGCCCTGGGGAGTGTTGATGCCGATCAAGTGGCTGACCATTACTTACGAAACGCCTGGTGGCATTTTTTGCAACCTTCAGACATCGCTGCAAAAGATTTTTTGACGGCCTCATAGTCTTTTTGACGACTGGCGGTGAACAGTTTGCTCCCGTGTTGATGAACTAACAAGCTAGATGAAATCCAGAGATCCTTATCCCCTTTATCAGGTGCACGTTGGGCCAGCAACGTAGAGGATTCGGCTAGAATCATGGCACCTGATTTGATTTTGCTCCAGATTTCTTTCGCGGTAGGCTCTGTAGATACATTCTTTTTTAATTGGTTATAGGTCGGTTCGTAGACGTATTCCATGAAATGATGCATGTTGTCGACTGGTTTGAAATCTTCCGATTTGCGGGAGAGGCTAACGGCAAGAGTGGTTTCAGAATTTGCAATCTCGGGGGTGTCTGCCAAAGGTGGTTCAAATGAAGCATAGACGCCAAATGAACCGAAGATCGCGATGATTAATAGGAATAAGAACAATTTCGTGCCAATAAAGTCCATGATGGGAGCCCTTGATGGTGAGTTAAAGTAGCGTTGACCGTAAATCAGGAAACGGAATTTCATACAAAATATTTGTGCGAACTCCCTACGGTGCCGATTTTTTTCAGATCTTCATTATGACTGAAATCGGGTGGACGAAAAAGCATCCTCAGCGGTCCTTGAGGCAGTCTATTCAGTTGGTTGGATATTCAACGGGTAATCTGCCATTACACCATTTCACCCGAAGCAATGCCGGGAAATATCGCAATTTTTAATGGTGGATTTGGAGTCACTAGCGATTGCCGATCCTCACCTGCCAGGATCCAACGAAAAGATTGGCGCTTTATTGGACTTTGAACCAATCAATCAAGGTGCTCCCATCACATTTTTCATAAGGGCATTGATACGATACTTTTCCTCGGAACTTTTGAGAAATCGAAACGACGTTGTGGCAAAACGGGCATTTACCCAAAAATGATGCTCTCGCTCTTTTTTCCGGAGCGCTCATGGTAAAGTCGATCTAGTCCTGCTGCATTTCATCATCAGGATTTGGATTTCAGATCCAACTACCTATTGTTTCGCCGATTCCATTGCCTCGGCAAGGCCTCTTGCTTGAAGCCAGTTGGTGGCATGATCAGGCCAGGTCGAGATCTTTGATCCAGGAATATTCCTCATGCCGTACCCATGTCCTCCGTTGCCGTAAATGTGTAGTTCAGATGAGATTCCCCGTCTCTTGAGATGTGAATAAATAAAGACCGGCCCCAACGCTGTGGAACGATCATCATCGGTGTGCACCAAAAAAACGGGTGGGCAATCTTCTGGGAGTTTCATTTGATCAACTAAGTTTTCTGACTTCTTGTCATAGATATTCCAAGGGTAAATCAGAATAGCGAAAGCTGGTCGATGGCCAATTTGATCGACGGCATCGATTGGTTTGTAACTGGTTTTTCCTTGATCACAGAGGAGTCGCGTGGCGACATGGCCCCCGGCGGAAAAGCCGATTAGCCCCAATCGTTTGGAATCAATCTTCCATTTTTGCGCATTGGAACGTATCAAAGCCATTGCTCTTTGGGCATCTTGAAGCGGCTTCAACCAGCCATTCCTGTCTGTTCCGGTTCGCGTTCGGTAACTGAGAACAAAAACGGAGATTCCCAACTTGTTGAGCCAAGCGGCTATTTCGGTGCCTTCCTTGTTGGTAACGACCTTGGCAAAACCGCCACCTGGTAAGATCAAAGCAGCGGCACCATTGCCGTTTTTTGCAAGGTGAACCGTCATAGTCGGTTCGGTAATGTTGGTCACTCGGGTCACCGGCGGTAATTCGTTGGGGCGAAACGGTTGGAGCGTCCCTTGTTTTCGGGTTGTCTCCCCGGGAGCCATTCCCGGCCAAATCGGTAATGGATCGCCGGCCGCCAAAATAAACAGGTCAAGACTGGATAACAGGATCAGCCAGACCGGGAATTGAATGACTCGAAGGATTCGCATTTTACTGGCCCTGTTGATGGATGTTGTTTCAAAATTCTAATGAATGATCTCTTTGACTACGCGTGCTTGTTCAACTCCGGTTAGGCGGAAATCGAGCCCTTGATGCCGAAATGTCAATCGTTGATGGTCAATGCCCAGAAGATGAAGAACGGTTGCATGAAGATCTCTGACGTGAACTGGATTTTCCGCTACGTTGAAGCTGAATTCATCAGTTTTTCCATAACTAATACCAGATTTCACCCCACCGCCAGCCATCCACATTGTAAAGCATCGTGGGTGGTGATCCCGTCCGCCTTCGGGACTGTCCCATTTGCCCTGTCCTGCGACTCCCCGACCAAATTCCCCTCCCCACAATACGAGGGTATCATCCAACAAGCCCCGTCGTTTGAGATCGATTACCAAAGCGGCACTTGCTTGATCTGTGTCTTGGCATCTTGCCACGCACCAGGAATTCAAGCGACTGTGATGGTCCCAGTCGGGATGAAAGAGTTGGACAAATCGGACGCCCCGTTCGATCAGGCGCCTGGCCATGATGCAGTTGGCAGCGTAGCTTCCGGGCCGCCGCGAATCGACGCCATAAAGATCGAATGTCGATTTCGGTTCATCGCTGAAATCGAGTAATTCAGGAATACTGGTTTGCATCCGCCATGCCATCTCGTATTGCTTGATACGAGTTTCGATTTCCCGATCACCCGTTTTTTCCTGACGGATCCGATTTAACTCCGCCATTCGATCGAGCATTTCACGACGAATCGATCGTGGTAGACCTTGTGGATCTTCTAGGTAAAGAACCGGGTTTTTGGAATTGCGTAGTTTCACACCCTGAAAACTGGACGGCAAAAATCCACTTCCCCAGTAATGATCATAGAGAGGTTGGTCGCTGGGTCTTTTCATGCGAGAGATCAGCACCAGATAATCGGGGAGATCGCGATTTTCACTTCCCAAACCGTAGCTTGTCCAGGATCCCAGACTGGGGCGTCCCGGAATCTGATGGCCGGTCAGAAACTTGGTCATGGCAGGTGCATGGTTAATCTGATCGGTTGTCATTGACTTGACAAAACAAAGTTCATCGGCAATTTTTGCATGATGTGGAAGCCACTCCCCAATGGTTGCTCCACTGTCTCCATACTTTTT
This sequence comes from Planctomycetota bacterium, assembly GCA_014238905.1. Taxonomy (GTDB): domain Bacteria; phylum Planctomycetota; class Planctomycetia; order Pirellulales; family Pirellulaceae; genus JABAAE01. Next base: position 265,353 of record JABAAE010000009.1, on the reverse strand, counting down.
GAAAGAAGTCCGAGCGGGCATGACCAGCTGCTTTTGATTGGCGGTCATCGTGGTCAATCGCTGCCCCTGTCGAATTTCTGCGGGGATTTCTTTTCCCGCCCATTTTTCAAGTCCAGACTTATAGTCGAATAACTCGATCTGCGAGGGGCCGCCGGATTGCGTTAGGAAAATGACATTTTTGGCTTTGGCGGGATGGTGAACATTTTGGATTTTTCCAAGTTTTGATGCGGATGGTTGTTGAGTGTCTGCTGATAGTTGTCGGTTTTCGATCAATTGAAACGCCATAGCGCCAAGTCCCAATCCGGCTCCCCGGCTCAGGAAGATACGACGTTTCAAGTTTTCATCCATCATGACATTTTACTTTCATTATGATTTCCGTCGGTTGACGCACCCAATTCATTCGCGAGAAATCGCTTCATCAAGATTGAAAACCAGGTTGGCGACGATCATGTAAGCGGCGATCTCTACATGATTATTGGTCACCTTGTTTTCCAGTTGTCCAAAATCCAGAAATTGCCTGGCCTGTTCTGGTGAGCTGTTGTAATAAGATCTAGCTAGTTCGAGCTGTCGCACGAGGAGTTGTTGTTCGTCTGGAGTTGGATCCCGCGAGAGGACTTGTCGGAATAGGAATGGAATTCGACTTTGTGGTTGTTGGTTTTCGGTAATGGACCTTTTGGCGAGTGCTCTGGATGCTTCAAGCAAACTGAGATCATTTAGTAAAGTTAACGCGTGGAGAGGTGTGTTGGTTCGCCTGGGTTTGACTTCACACAGACGTCGTTGAGAGCTGTCAAACAGGAAAGTTGGTGCAGCCGACCTTCTCCAGAATGCATAAATCGTTCGTCGGAACTGAAGATTCCCTGGGCTGGGTTGGTAGCGAAAACGACCCATGAACATCTCTGCCCAAATACCGTCAGGCTGATAGGGCAAGACTGTTGGACCCCCAAGTTGGTAATTCAAAAGGCCACTGGATCGCAACGCCGCATCACGAATCATCCAGCTTGGAAGTCGGTACCGGGATGCTCTGGCAATTAGGCGATTATCTGGATCCTGTTCCTGGAGTTTAGCGGTAATTGCACTGGATTGGCGGTAGGTTTGACTGGTAACAATGACCTTTAACAGATGTTTGATATCCCAATTGTTTTCCATCAACTCGACCGCGAGCCAGTCTAGCAGATCAGGGTGCGTCGGAAATTCACCTTGTAACCCAAAATCGTCTGGTGTACGGACCAAACCCTCTCCTAAACAGATTTGCCACAGGTGGTTAGCCAGGACACGGGCAGTTAACGGGTTTTTTCGATGGACTAACCATTTGGCCAAATCCAGTCGGTTATCGGAGGACATGGACTTAGGATTGAAAATGCGCTCTGGAAATCGGTGGCTAACGGTTTCGCCTTTTTGATCCCAAACACCTCGTTGAAGCACATGGGTTTGACGGGGCTTGGACCGTTCGGAAAGGACCATGACATTTAAATCGCCTGACGCTTTTTTGAGTTGTGAAAGTTGATTCTTGGCCTGCCGCAATTGGGCTTTGGATGCCTGATAACGGTCGTGATCATCCAGAAACTGGTTCAATAAAACTGTCTTCAATTCCGCATCGATTTCCGGGATCGATTGAGGTTTTGCCTGTGCTAGTCGTTCTAAAGGCATCGGGTCAAGTGAACGCACGGCGGACCCCGGTTGGTCCGAAAATGAGATACGGAATTGGCCAATATTGGCGTCGCCTCGGGTGGATCGCTGCAACATAACGAAAATCAGTTCATCATTCTTTGTTAATATCAGCGGTTCTCTTAGTGCATAGATGGCAACGTGCGATTTGAGGGGATCATGAGTTTCGGTGGTCCAACCATTTCGTGGATCATCATCCAGCGTATCGTTAACTTTCCCGTAGTTCCGGCCAGCTACTTTTTTTTCTACATCGGCTATCGCTTTAGAGAATTCGAGATCAATGACCTGTGATTTTCCCTGCTTTTGCACCTGCAATTTGACATCTGTCAAAATAAACTCTCCGGTTCGCCCTCTTGAAAGCTTGCCGTCGGTATGGGTCGAGTGAGGGAAAACTTCTAATCGTAGTCCGGTCACTCGCCGCAGGTGAGTCCCGGGGTTGCCGAGATCCTCACTACTGAATCTTGACCTGTATTCGTCCTGATTGGGATTCAACCCGGTCGCTCGTACCATTCCATCGGGTTCGATCACTAGCGTGGTGCCCTCGGCTGATGTTACTAAAGAGGGTTTGGCAACATGCCAGCCCTTAAAACCATCTTGGGTTGAAATCAGTTGTCTCTTCAGCCAGGGAAGGAAATCGGTTTTGGCAGCTTCTAATTGCTGCATTTCGTGCACGCGGCGCAAATCAATCGCTTTTTCTGCCTCCCGGAGTAAGTGCCCTGTTTGCTTGGATTTGTACCGAAGAAAAGGCTTCGCACCACCGCCCGCTCTGCCGTCTTCATCGATGCTATTAAAGAAAGCGAACAAGCTGTAATAGTCTTGATGGCTTACTGGATCAAATTTATGGGTGTGACATTGTGTGCAACCCAAAGTCAATCCCAACCAGACGGTTCCCATCGTATTGACTCGATCGATAACGTAGTCAATTCTGGATTCTTCCGGATGGCGACCTCCTTCGCCATTTGTCATATGGTGACGATGAAAAGATGTCGCAAGTTTTTGTTCGGCCGTCGCATTGGGAAGAAGATCGCCGGCAAATTGCTCTATGGTAAATTGGTCGAACGGCATATTGGTGTTGAACGCATTGACCACCCAGTCACGCCATGGCCAATTATTCCTGGTAGCGTCTCCCTGATAGCCGTCGGTATCCGCGTACCGGGCAGCGTCCAACCACCACATTGCCATTCTCTCACCGAAATGAGGCGAATTCAGAATTTGATCGACCTGCTTTTCGTAAGCCGCTGGGGTGGGATTGGCTTCGAATTGCGAAACCTGACTCCAGGTAGGAGGGAGACCGTTGAGATCAAAACTAAGTCGGCGAATTAGTGTGGCGGGCTCAGCAGGTTTGGCCGGTTTCCATTGCCGATTCTTCAATTGTCTTTGTATAAACGCATCGATGGGATGGGACGCTGTGGTTGGTGGAACGGGGCGTCGGGGGCTTTCGAACGACCAGTGTTTTCCCCAATTGGCTCCTGACTGTACCCATCGTTTAAGTGTGTCAACTTCTTTTGGCGAAAGTGATTTCCGATTCGATCCCGGTGGTGGCATTTTCAAGTCCGGGTCATCCGAGGAGATTCGCTGGATGAATTCACTGTGTTTGGCGTCATGTCGTAGGATGGGTGCCGCACTCCCTTCTCTCCCCACAGCGGATGCTTCTAGGTCCAGCCTCAGGTCTGCTTCGCGATGGGTTTCATCGGGCCCATGACAATGAAAACAACGGTCCGATAGCAGCGGTAACACGTCCCGGCTGAATCGAATTTGGTCGTCGTTTGCCAAAATGCTGGTCGTCGCAAGGAAACAGCTGATTAGCGAAAAATAGAATTTTGTGAAAGCCATCAATCTATTGGGTGGGAGAAGGAACGCTGTTATTTTAACGTCTCATCGACCGCCTGTGGGCGCGTTCTATGTGGACTGGAGAGATCCTGACCTGATATGTGGGCTACCGGTTCGGCAAACTGGAGGTTTTGTGGACATGACTCAACGGGAAAGTCAGAGCTTTGGATTTGGAATCAGAAAATCACTCGAAGAGTCTTGCTGGATTTCGGCCTGACACCAAAATAGGGTCCAAGTTTACTCGGTTGCAAGAACGTCTTTCACCGCGGAGTTTTTTCGAGCATTCAATGAGCGAACGATAAATACTGACCAGCCGGCAATGATCAAAAATGGCATTGTCATCATAAAGAGAATGCTGATGGCAAAGCCCTGTTGCAAGTTGCTGCTATCAGCCGACAAAGCTGCCTTGCACGTCGGGCAAGCGAATGCCGTTTCGGTACCTGACGTTAGTATGGCCAGACCGATGCAGATAAAAAAAAGTTTCTTAATAGGGCGACGGATCAAGTCATGCTCCCTCGGGAATCGGGATGTAGATCCAGTAAAGCATAAAGTAAACCATGATGCCTGTGACCGAAACGTATAACCAAATCGGAAAAGCGAGTTTAACGATTTTTCGGTGAGCGTCCCGATTGTCCTTCAGTCCATGGAAAATTGAAATGATGGCCAGTACGGGTACCGACATGGCAAGTAATATATGGCTAATCAGCAGGGTGTAATAAAAATACATTACGTTGCCATACTCCTCGGGAAATCCTTTATTGCCTTCCAGATAGTAACGTAATAGATAAGTAAACAAGAAAGCTGCCGACATTCCAAAGGCCGCAAACATCAGATTGCGGTGTAGCTTTTCATGTTTGTTCTTAATGGCGATTACGGCAGCTACCAGAAGGATGCCACTCAACGCGTTGAAGGATGCGGTAATATGGGCCAATGTGGCCTCCGCCAATAGTAGCGTGTCAATCATTATTTTGGGGTTTCTTTTTCAGAGAGTAATGTGTCCATTAGCAACCGCATTTGAATCAATTGTTTCTGATCGTCATAACTGAATGATCCGCGGGGTTTCCCCCATTTGTCAATCACGGTCAACTTCTCAGAATGAGTTTCACCGCTTCCAGCGTTGACCTTGAAGAACTCCGATCCAATTCGCCGTATGTATAGTTGTTCCTCACCGGTGAGGAATTGCCATTTTTCATCATCCCGATACCTGGCCGAATATTCTTTGAGGACCTCGACGGTATCGGTTTGTGGGTCGTTGCTGATGCTGACAAAAGTAATGTCACGATCTCCGATTTTCTCCCGCAAATCCTTGATCCCAAATAGAAGTCTGGGGCAAGCGCCTGTGCAATTGGAAAAGAAGAAATTGGTGACCCAGACTTTTCCCAACATGTCACTGGACCGAAAGGTCTCGCCCCGTGAGTTTTTTAGCTCGAAAGCATCGATCCAATCCTTCGATTTCCAGCTTTGTGGAGTTGTCTTGTTGTTTTGCGGAGCAGGCTGTTCTGTCTCCGTTGTTGTGGCGGATTGGTTGCTGTTCACGAAGACATCACTCGGCAGGGCCCGAGTATAGACTATCTCATCGGCATCCGGTGGGGCTGATTCTTTCAATAGGATGCGTGTTGTCTTGATAAGACGTCTAAGATCCTTGTCGTCTTTCCATTCAAAGGAATCTCGGAATTTTCCCCATTTGTCAACAACTAACAGACGTTTGGTATGAGTGGATGGATCGACCACCACTTTAAAACTGTTGGCGCCAACCTCCTGGATTTTTTTTAGGTCTCCCGTCAGGAATTTCCACTTTTCATCTGATACGACAAATTCTTTCGCGTAATCGGCAAGAACTTCCGGCGTGTCATTCTGTGGATCGCAGGTGAAACTTACAATGGTGCAATCGGTGCCCAAGAGTTTTTCATGAACCTGATCGCGAAGCGTATTGTTTTGGGCGCTGCATTCGAATTTGCAGTTTGAAAAGAAAAAACTGGCGATCCAGACTTTGCCGGAGAGGCTGGATTTGTCAAATAGCTTTCCATAACGATCGGTTAATTGGAAATCTTCAACCTCGTGTAATTCTGAATATTTATACTGCTGGATATTGCTGCCGACAGCGAACGCCTGTGATGCATTTGCAGCGGATTGCTTTTCCTTGCGGCCGCAGCCGATCGAAAAAACGATTAGCAAATTGGCAAGGACGATCAATAAACCGGTGTCGGTTAGAACCTTTTTGCCTATCAAACGAAAACGAGTCGTTGTCATAAAATTAGTTGGAGCCATGACGGGGTTGGTCTTGGTTGGAAAAAGGTCCGTGATGTATGGCGTCGGTGTCATCCAAAGATTGGTGCGAATTTAAATCAGAAGCAGCGAATTTTTGCCGTGTTGGAGCGTAGTCGTCGGTTCTGTTTCCTATATCAGGTATCAGTATCAGAACAAGCAATGTGCTCATGACCGCTGCCGGAATGGTTAGGACGTATTTCCAAGTGCTTTCCCATTTTAGATGCATGAAGAAAATAATGACCAAGAGGGCTTTGGCACAAGAAATAACCATCATCGCTGTCCAACCACGTACGGGTTGATCCATCAACGCTGACCCAGCTACTGCAAACGAAATCGCCGTTAGTCCGACCAAAAGAAAAAAAACAATCGAAAATAGCTTGGTCCGATTGACGTAATGGCTGTCACTCATTGTTTCTCCCAAAACCATCGCGATGTGGCTGAATGCTAATCAAAACAGGTACAGAAGCGGAAAAAGAAAAATCCAGACCAAATCGACGAAGTGCCAATATAGACCGATGTTTTCTATTAAGCCGGCTCGAGCGGTTCCAAGCTGCAAGGTAAGAATTATCAAAAAAGCTATTAATCCAATCAGTACGTGCAGTGCGTGAAATCCAGTGAGTAAAAAGTAAGTATTGGCCCACATGTTTCCGCTGGGCAGAACAAACGGCAGGTCAAGATGGAACTTTTCTTCCAGCGGGGTCCCGAGGTCATGTTTAGCAAAGAAATCGAGTCGGCCCTGGATGGCAAGCTTTTCTTTTTCCAGATCAGCGATCCTGTTTTCAATCGATATCTTCAGTTCCCCGACCTCCGCCTTCCTTTGATTTAAATCGGAATTTTCTTTGTTTTGAATCTCTGTTTTCATGTCGATTTTGGCCAATGCTGCAAGGTTTGCATCAATGGCTTGTAGCTCGACGTTATGCTCTTGGAGTTGGCTTTTGGCTGGAAGTAGATTTTGATTAATTTCGATGAGCTTGGATTCTATTTCTTCGGTTTCGAATTTCAAAAACAGTTTGGCATCCTCTTCGTAACGGTGATTGCCGTTGATTTGGTAGGTCAGCAGTTTCAACGCTAGTGATTGTTGAGCCGTTCGATCGGTTTGACCGATTTTCCTGGCGGTCCAGTCAACAAGATGAGTCTGGACTTCTTTCAGTATCACAAGTTTTTCTGGAGCCTTGTTCTCCTCTTGCATCTTTTTTGCAGTTTGCTTGCAGTAAAGTTGTAACGCCGATAGGTATTGCAAATCCGGTTTGTCATACATTCGGCTGCGGGGAGCACGAGGATAAATGCCATAAGAAAATTTGGAATTATATTCGTAGGCTTTAACACCAAGAAAAACGGCTCCCAGTAGAAACGTCAAGAATAACCATTTTTTTGCCGTCCCGGATTTGTTCTGTTTGGCCGCTTCGATCGACAGGACGATTGTGAAGCTGGAACATATCAAAACAAATGTGTTGATCGCGCCGATCCACTCGACAAGGTGAACGTCATGGGGCGTTGGCCATGACCCCGAGGGAGCGCCGAACCGAAGGACGATGTAGGATCCAATCAGGGCTGAAAAAAACATGATTTCAGTTGACAGGAACAGCCAAACACAGAGCTTGCCGTTGGGTATCGGCAATCCGGGTTGATACTCCAATTGGAAGTGATCTTTCCTCGTTGAAGGTTCATCTGTTTCCTTCAGATCGGGCATAAAGAGATTTCCTTCAACGGGGTCTCGGCAGTCGACATGTCGTTAATCTGTTTGCAGCAGAGAGTTCCCGTAAACAGCGACTGCTTGCTGGGGACTTTCCATCTCATCGTATTGGATTTTGGTTGTGTCATTTTCATTGGCAACAAGCCAGGGTGATCATGAAAAGCGGGAGGAAGATAATGGAAGCTCGCAAAAGTTTCTTGGCCGTTTGGTCGTTTCGATTTTTTAAATAGGCTAACGAGGGTAAAAGGTACATCGTACAAAGCGAGGTGGAAATGACTATGAAGACAAGTTGGGAGGAAAACCCTTCAATATTAATGACCAAAGGTAGGCAGACAAAATACATGGCGATCGCCGTTCCAACGGCGAGCCACCCCGACTGGCGTCCTGATTTGTCCGTCACCGTCAGCATGACCAGATTGCTTTTTTCATAGTCTTTCCGGAACATCCAGGCGATAGCCATAAAGTGTGGGAATTGCCAAAAAAACAAAACACCAAAAAACATCCAGGATTGGAAATTCAAGAAATTTGTCGTCGCTGCTGCCCCGATCAAAATAGGCATAGCGCCGGCGATTGCGCCCACGATGGTATTGGTCCAGGTTTTGACTTTCATCGGCGTATAGACCAGCACGTACAAAACCCATGTTGTTAACCCCAGAATAGCGGCCAGGATACTCACTTGTAAAAAGAGGAAGCTGATCCCGGCACCCAGCGTAATCGCCCCGAAGATGGCGACCTCGTTAGAGGTCAGTTTGTGTGCAGGAAGAGGGCGTTTGGCTGTACGACTCATCAGAAAGTCGGTGTACCGTTCAACATACATGTTGGATGCGGCACCGCTGGCAGCGATAAAAAGTGTCCCGATAATGGCGTTGATAATCTGAGGGACAGTTGCCTGTCCGGGTGCGGCGACGTATCCCGCGATTCCGACGGTAATCAGCACCATTACGGTAATCCGAGGCTTTGTTAGTTCTACGAAATACCTGAATTTTGCCATGGTGGTTTGATTTACTTTCTCAGCCTGGACAAGTGTGGTCATTTGTTCTCTCCGGCAGGCATCGAACCGGTTGGATCTACCAATGTAGCGGTCTCTTCATCGGGATGGGGGGGGGCAAGTGGAGGATCGGTTTGTAAGAGGAAGTCTTTTTCCGATTCGGGGTGGCTGTATTCATAGGGTCCTCGGTGAACGGTAGGCTGGAAATCAAAATTCCCGTGCCCGGGTGGGCTAGGGGTGGTCCATTCGAGCGTATTGGCATTCCATGGATTGCGACCAGCTCGTTTACCCCAAAGAAGACTGCCGAAGAAGTTGACAACGAAAAAGACCTGCACAATGCCAAGAGCGATCGCTGAATAGGTAATGAACTCATTGATCCAAACGATCGCGTCATAGTCTTTTGCCATAACGAAGATCTTGTCCACTCCATTGGACGCTGCTAATTCCAGTTGCTGAGCCCCTTCGTCAATTTGTTGTTTGAGGGACTGAAACGATGCGTAACGCCTCGGGACTCCCATCCATCCGAGGACGTGCATGAGAAAGAACGTTGCGTTCAGGGAAACAAAAGTCAGCAGGAAGTGTATTTTTCCCAAAGTTTCGTTCATCATTCGACCAAAGAGTTTTGGATACCAGAAGTATATTCCCGCAAAGACTCCCATAACGGTACCGGCAAACAATACGTAATGAATATGAGCGACGATAAAGTAGGTGTCATGCAAAGGAATATCAATTAATGGCGATGCGATCGGAATCCCCGAAAGTCCGCCAATGATGAACATCGAAACAAACGAAATCGCAAACAACATGGGACTGGTCAGCTGAAGATTGCCATTCCAAAGCGTGCCCAGCCAGTTGAAGACCTTTACGGCACTTGGAAGCGCAATCAAAATTGTCGAAAGCGCAAACGTTGTTCCCAGCCACGGATTCATGCCGGAAATAAACATGTGGTGTCCCCAGACGATGAAGCCCAAACCGGCAATACCCGAAATGGAGTAGATCATTGGCTTGTATCCAAAAAGCGGTTTTCTAGCGAAGCAGCTAATGATATCCGACACCATACCCATCGCCGGGAGAATCATGATGTAGACCGCCGGATGGGAGTAAAACCAAAATAGATGTTGCCACATCAGTGGTTCACCCCCTCCCGAAGAGGCGGCACTTTCTGGTCGGAAAAACCCGGTCCCCAAGACGTTATCCGCCAGTTGCATGCTGAGTGCAGCAGTGAGAACCGGCAGAGCGAATGCCTGAAGAATCGCAGTGACAAACATGCCCCAAATGGTCATGGGCAGCCGAAACATTGTCATCCCCGGAGCACGCATTTGAATAATGGTGGTGAGATAATTGACCGAACCCATCATCGAACTGATTCCGACGCAGATTAACGCCAACAACCAGAAGGTCAAAGCTGGTCCTTCGGTCATCGGTGGATTTGCGGTCCAACCAAATCCGGGTCCGAAAGTTGGCGTCCCAAAACTTAATCCCATGAAAATGAAGGCTGGCCACATGACCCAGTAGCTAAGCATGTTTAATGTTGGAAATGCCATGTCATCGGCGCCAATCATGAGAGGGATCAGGATGTTCCCAAAGGCACCAGCGAGAATGGGGATGATCACGAAAAAAATCATGATTGATGCGTGCATCGTAAACAGCATGTTGTAAAAATCGGGTGATATTTGCCCTCCCTCAGTGGCGAACAACTCGTTGCCAAAGTAGGGCATGCTGGTCCATGGCCAAGCCAATTGAATCCGCAACGCGATCGCCAGAATTCCACCTGCGGCAAACCAGATCAAGGTTGAAAACAGAAACTGGGTGCCGATTACCTTATGATCACGCGAAAAAACATACCGCCATAAAAAGGACTGTTTATCGCCATGCGAGGAAGCGTCATTCATGGTGTGTTGCCCCCGCCCATTGTGACCTGATTCTGAAGAGCATTTTGTTCCGCTAGAAAGACCTGATATTTTTCTTTGGCCAAGGGATAAAGTCGGCCATTCATACGGGAGTGTCCCCATCCACATAGTTCAGCGCAGAGAATGTCATAGATCTTTCCTTGTTCGACCTTGCTGCTTATTATGGAGAACCAGACCAGTTGGCGTTTTCCCGGTATGATATCCTGCTTGACTCTTAGATTTCTGAGATAAAAACTGTGTAACACATCCTCGCTCTCGAGTTCCAGGACAATCGAACGATCCACCGGCAAATAGAGTTCATTTTCAAGAATGAAATCGTCTGCCGTGTCCAGCGTGGCGTCGACACCAGCATAACGAAAGCTCCATCCGAATTTTCTTGCAACAACGCGAACCAGTGGCTGCACCTGAGTGACGTCTCCGTCGGACTGCAATTCCAGGGGATTATAGATTTTCTGTTTTTCCCAGTAAAAGGACTGGTAAACGAAGATGGCGATCAAAATAATGCCGGGAATGATAGACCAGGCGATTTCAAGTTTGGTATTTCCGTGAGAGTATTCCGCTTTTCGATCAATGGAAAAGGAATGGGCCCAGAGAGAGAAACCGAGTATGAGCCCGGTTCCAAGGAAGACAATTCCCACGATCCACATGACCACCACGAACGCCTGGTCAATATCCTTGCCGGATTCAGAAATGTCTGCAGGTAACCAAGTGTTTTGGAATGGAGCTATATCAAAGGCCGAAAGGAAGCAGACCCCAACGCCCAGAATGGGGACGAGAAAAAAAAGTATGCTCCAAAACCGATTCATTCTTGATTCCTGCTAGTTAATCTTTTTGTCATGGATCGGTTTTTGCTGGTGTCCACCGGTGATGGTTTCGTTTTTAATATTCCTCACGTAAGCGACTAAAGCCCAAACCTCCTCGTCGGTCAGGGTCGCAGCCCCAGGCATTTGGGACCCCTGGATACCGTTTTTGATCCGGTAAAAAAGATTGAGAGGATTTCGACCGCCTCGAAATCCGCCATTGCGGAAATTCCGGGGAGAAATTGTTCTTGGCGGCAAAACGCCGGCGTCGACGAAGCCAGCGATATATTTGTCGTTTTTCCCTTTGGCCCATTGGTTCCAGATGTCATAGTTGCCAAGTTCGCCATCACCGTAACCGGTATCTCCATGGCACTGAATGCATGCCCCCGATTTTCCACTGAAGATCGCTCGTCCTTTGGCTAAGAAATTGGCATGTTCATCGTGACTTTCTGAAAAGTACTCCGGCGGCGCGGTCGGTCTCTTGATCGACGGCGAGCTACTGGCTTTCGTCCAACTCTTGAAAATGCTCTCTATTCGGATTCCTTCCTCTTCAAACCAGCCGTAGAGTTCGTCTTTTTCTTCTTCATCAAGCTCGTCGTAGTCTCTTGGGAAAACTAACGGCAATCGTTGATCTTCTTCCAATGAAGCAGTGATGTCCCAAAGTACCTGTTCGATTTCACCGCGGATGCTTAAGTACTTTACATAGTCCACCAATGCTTTTTTCTCACTTTGAGTGATGGCAACGTTAAAAGCCGGCATTGCGGTGCCAGGGATTCCATCATTGATAATGTTGTATAGGTCTTCGTTGGACGGTCTGGCTTTGCCGATGGTCGACTTGAACTTGAAAACACCGTTTCGAAAATCACGTGGATAGGGGGTGAGGGTGACTGCCGTTGGTCCACTGCCGTCACCTGAAATTCCATGGCAATGAGAGCAATGTTCTCTGTACAGCCCCGCGGTTTTTCCGCTTTCATCAAATCGGACTGGCCCAGCCGCTCTGATCACGTCTTGAAAATCGACCACTTCGGCGAATGCTTCTCCATAATCAAGGCCCTCAGGGAAGTGAAAGGACCGGACGTTTGGAAATGCCGGTTGGTCAGGGGTGCCAAAAAAAGCGGTTAGAACATTGGCGATATCTTCAATTTGCTGAGATGAAAACGGCTGGTCCTGTTCGGCCTGCTTTTTGGCGACGACGTTGAACTGAAATGCTGGTGGCTCAGCGCAGCCGGCAAACAGAATAATACCTATGCACAAATGAAAACTGAAAAGACGTTTCATAATGAATTTGTTAATGAATGGCCCGGCTGGTGTGGAGTTTCACGTCGAACCCGAAGTTAACCGTTTCTACCGGGAAAATATCACACACTGAAGAAGAGCCCGGGCATCGTGTTTCAGTTGAATTGGATTCGATGCTATTCTTCTTCGTCGTTGATGTATTCCTTTTCAATGGTTCTTGCACCGAGTTGTTGTCGGATTTTTTTCACTTCAGCTGCATTCGAACTGTAGCCCGGAACAACCGTCCGTTTGTAGCACCCTCCTGTCAGGGCCGACAAAGCAAGGACCAACAGTAGAAAGCGGATTTTCATGACAAAGAAATAATTGGCACGTTGAAAATTTGGCACGTTGAAATTGCTTGCCCAGATCAGGTTAATGAACTGTTTAAAACGGCGACTAGTTCTTTGGCAACACATCGTCCAATTGAATGGTAATCTCACCTAGATCTGTCGTTTTTCCTCCCTGAATATTAAGCTTCACGTAGCCAGCTCGCCCTTTACTGATGATTTCACCACCAGAAGATGCCTTCCTCAGATAGCCTGCATTCTCCTGCCAAAACTGAAAAGTATGTTCGCCCGCTGGCAGGTTCTTGATTTCGAATTCACCAGTTGCAGAGGAAACGGCCATGTAGGGCTCGTTCCGAACCAGAACATAGGCCTTCATCCAGGCGTGGCTGTTACAAGCGACATTGATGGGCCGTGTCTCAACACTGGGCATGTCCAAGTCGACAAATTTTCCAGCAGGAATGTTTGGGTTATGGGAATTCTCATCGTTAAATGACGTGACGTTGGCGTTGTGTCCCACGTTGTCACTGTTTTTGACTCGTAGTTTCTGGGCAGTCGTCATGACGACAATATGCGGTTGAAATCGGCACTTTGTATTGTCCAGCAGGATTTCGGACGCTAAAGCTTTTGCGTACGAGGGATGAACCGGAACAGGCTTGGAGGGCTTTTTCATGAAAATACAAACGTTTTTCAGTCCGCCATCCTTAGAAATGATCAATTGCCTGGAGTACATCGGTAATTCACAGGCAGCCAAATCTTTATCAGGAATGATTTTGACGGGTGCGGGAGCGGCTCCTTTGACAACAAATCGTCCCTTGAGATTTCCCCATTCCTGCGAAATGGCGGAGGAGGACGCAAATGTCAAAACTGCAATAAACAGGCTTAAATCAAAAAATGCAATGCGTTTGGAAATCATTGGAAAAGGAATCTCTGGAGTATGTGTGAGGTGGTGGGCGAATTGGCTCGAACTTCGCTGTCGTTCCAAGGCTGCGATTATATACTGCAGCATCCCTCCTTACCAGTCAAAACAGAAGCAAGTAGAGGGCCCTCTACTTGCGAAAACCAGAAAAATAACGAGAACTGAACTACGTAGATTTTTTTAAAAGTTATTGTCCACGGGGACGAAACTCTGCAGACCGAACCGGGTTTCGGGTTTTTTGTCTGGTGGGGCTAGAACCCAGAAAAATAACGGTTTTTGAAACGCGGGCCGACTGGTTTGGGCCCAAAATCGGCAAGTCAACAAAACAACCATCCCTTTTTTATGAAATCCTCCCGCTATGAATGTCTTGATAATAGGAAGCGGTGGACGAGAGCACGCTTTGGCTTGGAAAATTGCTCAAAGTCCCAATGTTGGCACGATTTTCGTCGCACCCGGTAATGCGGGTACCGGGGTAGAGTTTGAGAACGTTGATTTGCAAGTCGATGACTTTGAGGGTTTGATCAGGTTCGCCAAAAACAATCAAATTGGGGTTACCATTGTCGGGCCGGAAGTTCCTCTTTGTTTGGGAATCAGCGATGTTTTCCTTGCTGAAGGACTTCGCGTTTTCGGCCCATCGAAATTGGCTGCCCAGTTGGAGGGCAGCAAGGTTTTTTGTAAGGAGATTCTCACCCACGCAAACGTGCCTACGGCGGGCTATCAGTCCTTTCGTACGGCGGAGGAGGCTGAGCTTTATCTGAAGAATCGTTTTCCTCAAGAGGATCACGGAGATGCTTTGTCATTGGTCGTTAAAGCGGACGGATTGGCTGCTGGTAAGGGAGCTATTGTCTGTAACTCCAGAGGCGAGATTCTGGAGGCCATTCACCGGATTTCTCGCGACCGTGAATTTGGCGAAGCAGGTAACCGAATGATCATCGAAGAAAAACTTCCGGGCACCGAGGCGAGCATCCTGGCGATCACCGATGGTCGCACGATTGTGACGTTACCGCCCGCCCAGGATCACAAGGCTGCTTACGACAATGATCAGGGGCCCAATACTGGTGGAATGGGAGCTTTCAGTCCGACACCAGCGGTGGATGAAGAGTTGATGTACTGGGTAGAGGAAAAAGTGTTTGTCCCCACGGTGCATGCCATGAAGCGATCTCGTCAGCTTTTTAGTGGCGTGCTTTATGCTGGGCTGATGCTGACCAAACAGGGGCCCAAAGTGTTGGAGTACAATGTCCGGTTTGGTGATCCGGAATGCCAGCCTTTACTGATGCGTATGCAGTCGGATCTATTAGAATTGGTCAATGCGACCGTTGATGGCAAGTTATCTGAGATTGACGATTTGCAGTGGGATCCGCGGCCCAGCATCTGTGTCGTGATGGCGAGCGAAGGCTATCCTGGCAGCTACGACAAAGGAAGAGTGATAAGCGGAATTGACCAAGCCGATCGTTTAGACGGGGTGAAGGTGTTTCACGCTGGCACGAAGCTTCGAGCAGGAGACGTGGTTTCCAATGGTGGCAGAGTTTTAGGCGTCACGGCTCTCGGGGAAACCGTGCCAGAGGCCAAGCTTCGAGCTTATCAGGCTGTGAAAGAAATACGATGGGATGGAGCTTGGTGCCGCAAGGATATTGCAGATAAATCGTTTGGTGCGATAGCGGGCGGTTAGGATTTCATCGCTGTTGCTATTTTTATCACTCGTTAATTAATTTGCTGGAGGATCTTTTGGGCCATTTCCTCTATTTGATTTCGGCTTTCGTACGGTAGATAGCAACAACGCATGACAAACTGGTAGGCTGTGCCAGTCTTGGGGCGTTTTATGAACCATTGGAAGTCCCAGGCCGGATTTCCTTTTCCCCCTCCGCTCGGAGATTGGGCGAACCAGATTTGATCACTGGGACGGAATACCTGAATAAATGCCATTTTGTTACTAACACCGTAATACCAGCTCCGCGTGTACTCGTACTTTGAGGGGTGGTTGACCAGCGTGAGTGGAAAGTCCTGATCGATCCGCGGTAGTCTTGGTGTGTTCGGCGGACGGTGAGTGCTATGAACTCCATGCTTGGGCGAAACTGCCTTAATCATTTCAGGTTGGTTGGAGGTGCCTGTGGGGCGTCCAAGAAACGAAATTGAGCCATCCTTGGGTTGGTGGATATAGCTTGCCCAGAATAAACCAATGAAATCAGACATGAAGATGTCGGCATGGGGGATGCACTCAAAACTATATTGGATCACCCCGTCTTGCAGGATTTCGTAGCGACCGCAGCTTTCCAGACGCCAATTTTCAGTGGGAGGTTGATAGACTTCCACAACGTGGCGGCTAATTCTTCTTAGTTCCATTGGAAACTTGCGGGGTTCAAATTTTTCTTTTAGCCCCCGAGACGAACCGTCATGGATATGCTCAAAGTTGAGCCCGGCGATTCCCGGGACAAAAAGATTGGATGAATGATTTTTATGCGTCAACGACGCTATTCCGTTGTAGCCAGCTCGATGGTTCGGCAGTTCGTCTAGGTCGAGTGCTGAGTTGTCAACAATGATCGCTGAAATGTCACCCCGAGTTAATTTGACGAAATGTTCCTTTACCACTTCGAATTTGATCGTCTTATCGGTCAGGCTTGTGCGAGGACTGTATTTTTTTGACTGTGCTGTGACCGGTTGCTCAGGAAGCGACGTCGATGCCAAAAGGGCGGCAGTGACCATCAGTGACTTGAATTTCATGGTATCTCCGGGAAGCGACTGTTGACACAATAAACGAAGTTAGCAACGACAGTCTAACCGACTGCGTCGGCCAGGTGATCGATTCCTTTTCAAGCTGGATTGGAACCTGCCTATCAAATACGATAGAAGCAATTCTTAACCCCAAACCGGCTGATTGACCCTCCCGATGCCCAGTAATCTCGTCATGCCTTTCAGATCTGTTTTTGTGGCTTTGGCCCTTATGTTGGAGAGCTTCTGCCAACTGACGGCCAATGAAGTGGTTGAAGTTTTGAAAAGTCACTGCTTGGAATGCCATGATTCTACGGAGAAAAGTGGCGGGATCGATCTTTCCGTTTTGCTCAAGGGGGTGGAAGATCCGCAGGAATCTGCTGACCGGCATGCGGAAGCTTCAGCCGAGGCGAACCACTCATCCAACCTTATTCAAGATCTTTGGGCGCGTGTCGAAAAGGTTGTTTCGCGAGGCGAAATGCCTCCTGATGGAGAAGATCAACTTGACGAGAAAAAACGAGAGACCATACGCCTTTATTTTCGCAATCGATATGTTCTCCGCAATGGAAATCCACACGTTGGCCAGACACTTTTGCGACGGTTAACCCGATACGAATTACAGAATACTCTTGAGGATGTCCTGGGAGTGTCTCTGAAGCGGCCTTATGTGTTTAGTCCCGAAAGTAAAGGGATGGTCCGTTCGACAATAGAACTCGTCTATCCGGAAGACGTACCTGGTGAGTCAGGTTTTGACAACGACGCTCAGCAATTGGCAATTAGCAATTTGCCATTTCAGGAATATGTTCAAACCGTCGACTACGCGTTGAGGATGTTTGCTCAAAATGACTTCGCCCGCAAAGTTGTCTTCGGCCAAACCCGTCTGCCTAACGATCTCTCCATCGAACAGGCAACTCGAATAATTGATCTCTTTGTTCGGCGTGCCTGGCGTGTAGGTGGCAGTAAGGAAGATCGAAATCGATTGATGAGTCGCTACCATCGCTTGGCCGGGGAGAAAACAATTGAAGAAGCGATGTTAGCGGTGATGAAGTTTGCGTTGCTCTCACCGAGGTTCATGTACCGCTTTGAATCGGTGAAAGAATCGTCAGTTCCATACCGTGTTTCACCTGTGGAATTAGCCGTGAGGCTGTCTTATTTTCTCTGGTCGTCTCCGCCGGATGAAGAGTTGTTTACGCTCGCCAGAAACGGAAAACTGAGCCAGCCAGAGGTCTTGACTCAACAGATAGCAAGAATGTTGAATTCTCCCAAACGCATTTCGCTTTCTGAAAACTTTGCCGGTCAGTGGCTGGGGTTTGACCAATTAAAGACCAATCCCGTCTACTATCAGGGAGAGAGTTGGACCCGGGGGGTTTATGACGAATTGTTGTTTTCATTTGATGAATTGTTGAAATCCAATCGCAGTATCTTGGAAATTGTGGATTCTGACTGGGTCTATCTCAGGAATGCACGTTTGGCGGGAGGGAGGTCAAAAAAAATCCAACTGGACAACGTTTACATTGATATTTTTTCCGACCGACGAATTCGAAAGGGTTTAAAAGTAGAACGCTTTTATGATCCACCTGCCCTTTATCAACTTGAGGGGACACAGTTTGGTGGATTGATTACTTCGACCGGAATCATGCGGATTACTTCGGCTCCCAAGCGGACGAATCCGATCCGCCGTGGTGTCTGGATTTTGGAGAAAATAATTGGTGAGTCGATGCAGCCGCCAGAGAATATTCCCCCACTGGCGGAAAGCGAAAAACGTCTTAATCAAAACAAGGATGAAAATGCTCCAGAAGTTAGCCCAACTGAGATTCTTCGTTTGCATACTAGCCAAGATTCCTGCCGAGTCTGCCATCGACATATTGACCCACTAGGCCTGGGGCTCGAAAATATGGATCCGCTGGGCGTCTGGCGTACTGAATATCCCGGCAAAATCAAAATTAAATCCGAGGGAACGCTGCCAAATGGAAGGTCTTTTCGATCGCCAAGTGAGTTGAAAAAAGAGCTCTTGAATTATTACAAGGATCGGATTGCAGAGAACATGGTTCGCCAAATGATGGCGTACGCTCTCGGTAGGAAAATACAGCCATTCGACCGAATCAGTCTGGATCGGGTGTTAGTTGCAATATCAGCGGATGATTATCGTATTGGAACTGTCATTGAGCAAATTGTGCTTAGTCCTCAATTTCAGTGCCGTCAGGATGATTGAATAGCATTTTTTCCCAGGGTTGCTTTCGAAAAATGTCAGATCCCAGTTACCTTCTTCCACGTCGTTCATTTCTGCGCGGTGCCGGCGTTGCGATGTCCTTGCCTCTTTTGGAAGTGATGGCACCGGCTATCGATGGTACCGACCGTCTTTCCGCAAGTCCGGGTCGTGTCCGGCTTTGCGTGCTTTATAAAGGTTGCGGTGTGAATCCTTCGTCGTGGGATGTCACTGGTGGAACCGAGACCTCATTTCAACTTCCCAAACTTCTTCAACCGCTTGCTCCACATCAGAAGGATGTCACCATCCTGAGTGGAATTGACAGTGACCATCGTGCCAATGGAACGCATGTTTCGGCAACCTTGGCCTTCATGACAGGGAAAGTAAAGAAATCCAATTACCGCCAAAGTCAGTCTTTTGACCAGCTGATTGCTGATGAAGTTGGCAAAGAGACGCCAGTCCATTCTCTGGCATTACGCGGGGACCCCTACATTGATCGCAATGACTCCAGCGAAAATTATCTTTCGTATGATCGCGTTGGCGATCCTGTTCCGGTTGCCGCCAATCCGGAAGTCGTTTTCAACCAGTTGTTTAGAGGCTTCAACAATCCTCAGCACCGCTCGAAAACGAAAACGGTTATCGATGAGGTCAAAGAAAGTTATGAGGCCGTTCGCAGAAGAGCAAGTCGATCAGATCGACAAGTGCTTTTGCAATATCTGGAAGCGGTGCGTGATGTTGAAAAGGAAATTGCCAAGTTTTCCGAGGTCGATCGACAGGGACGGGGCGAGAATAGCTCAAGATTTTTGCCGCCGACCGCTGCACGCAATATGGGGGAACGTGTTCAGGCGATGTTGGACCTGATTGCGATTGCATTTTGGACGGATACGACGAGGGTCGCGTCATTGATGATGGCGCATACCGAGAGTCGGGGTATTTACGATTTTATAGGGGTTAATGACGAGTTTCACTACCTTTCGCATTTCGTCCGGAATCGAAGAGTCATTCCCAATTTTGATCGGGTGAACCAATGGCACGCTTCTCAGCTGTCCTATTTTCTTACCAAGTTAAAAAGCCTCCAGGATGGGGAAGGGACTTTGTTTGACAACACCGTCGTGCTCTTTGGATCGGGAATCAAGCATGCCGATTATCACTCGGTTGCTGATTTGCCGCTGGTTCTTGCCGGTGGTGGTGGTGGGCAGATCAAATTAGGAAGATACGTACGTTACCACCACGCACCTAACGGCAATTTACTGTTGAAATTGATGCAGGTTATGGGCTTGAAGAAAACTCAGTTCGGCAATTCAACGGAACCTTTACCGGGGATCACAGAGCGGGGAACCTTCTACCGGGACGTTGTTGACGATGGAAGTTGGAAGATTCTGTCTTTAAGCGACAAGGAAATTGTGGTTATCGGGAAATTGCAGGTTCGTGTGACAGCAGAGGACCCCAACCTGTATGTGATCCTTCTTTCTGATGGAAGCCATGTGGAGATCCGTGCCGGGTTTGGGAATATCAACGGAAACCGGATGGACCTGTTTGCAGGATCGGTGATGACGGTGACCGGTGAGCTAAAGGTAAAAGAGCGACCTCTGGTCATCACCAAAGTGAAAAACTACCAAGTCCTAAAGAATGTCGACTGATCCAAGCGACTCGGGGTGCCACAATAAAATAGGCATAGGGGGTGATTGACAAAATCGATAGTGCGGTGCAAGCAGCTAAGTCATTCCTCCCAAGCCTTGAAGTGATCCTCGCTCAATTGTTGAGAGGTTGTGTGCTTCTCAGATAGGCAAAAAGATCACGGCGTTGCTGAGCTGTCAAACTATCGAGGATTTTAGCGGGCATAATCGATTGTCTCATCGATTTTCGATTCTCGATGGTGGCAATATCCATGCGGATATCAGTACCTTCTGCAGTCCGAACGACCAATTGCTGCTTGCCCTGGTCCTGAATAAATCCAGAAACGACTCGCCCATCGTCCAACGAAAAAAGAATGTTCTCAAAACCCTCGCGGATTTCAGCGCTGGGATTGACGACGTGTAGTAGCATCGATTTTACATCGCTGCGTTGATAAGAAGTCAGATTGGGGCCAATGTCCCCGCCGTTTTGGTAAAGTTGATGGCACTTGCCGCAGTTTTTTGTGAACAGTTTTTTTCCTTCGTAGGGTGAACCTTTGCCGGATTCGAGTTCCTGAAAATATTGATCAATGGTTTTCCGCATGGCCGCATCGGTCGCTCCGGAGACATCACCGAAAATTTTATGGACGGAGTCCCTGATTTGTTGCGAGTCGTGAAAAAGTAAACGCCGTGCTGAAATTTCAGAAACTTCCTTCAGGTCAAGTTCCTCGTTTTCCAGTTTTTTCAGAAAAGAAATGGACCACGGCACTCTGGAAACCAGAACCGATTCGGCAACGGTTCGAGCTTCGTCCTTTAATTCGGGCAGGATGTTGATAATGTGATCACCGATCTCCTGCGAGTCGAATTTTTGCAGGGATTCAAGGATGGCGATTTGTAGAGATTCCTGCTGCGCGTTGTTAAGTTTTTCTTTCAATGCTGGCACTGCTTCAGCGGCACCAACATCACCTAACGCTCTAATCAGTCTGACCTGCTGTTTCAAATTCTGATTTTGGTCGTCAAGCAACCGGATGGCTTTTTGGATGGACGGCATGTCTTTTTGGCGGACCTGCAATTCCAGAGAGCCGCCACCCAGTTTGGTGATGACCTGCAGTAACTCCTGTGGAAAGACTAGGTTGGTCATCGATTTAGACGCTGTTTCAACAGCATTCAGCATCTTTTTTGCTACGTCGGGATTGTTTCGGTGAGCATCCTCAAGCAGTGTCGCCAAAGTAATGAAACTGGATCTTTGGGCTGGCAGGGTAAACCGTTTTGCGAGACGTTCGGCAAGATGATCGACGACCAGTCGGTTTTTCCAAAACTCCTTGGTCGATCTTGTCAATTCGATAATTTGATCGCCATGTTCGCAATTTGATTCAATCGCCCACCATATGAGAAGTGGCTGGTAGGGGTCGGTTGAATCAGATTGATGGTGAAGGAGTGATTGGATGATTCGAAGACTGTGTTCCTTTGCAAGTCTTTTAGCAGACGAAGCAATTTGAGTACGTGTTTCGACGTCAGGTTCGGAATAGACAAAACCGTCGACGAATTGGGAGACTGATGGGGGCAGTCGTTTTTCGTCACAAAGCAATCGAAAAGTCCATGCTCTCACCTTTGGGTTTTTGTGATCCAGGAGCCCAAACTTCAAGGATGCTTCGACTCCTTCGATTTGATAAATTGCCCACAGGCATTCCAGCGAAAGTTGAGCCTGATCTTCGATCAGCCATTTTTTCAAAATTGGCAAAACCGATTCGTCTTTGCGATCGCCAAGGATACGCAGCGTGGTTTGTCGAAACCATCGGTTGGGATGTTTCAGGTATTCGATCAGTTCAATACTAGGTAGTTTACCCAGATCGAACGGTTTGACGGGTTTGGCATTTTTTGCAATCAGCCGGTAGATTCGACCATCTTCTTTGTCCGTTTTTCCAACGCTGGCTTCCAGGTGCGAAACGTTGTTGTCGTACCAATCGCAGACATAAATTCCCCCGTCAGGTCCGATCTTTATATCAACCGGACAGAACCACCGATCTGAAGTGGTGACGGCAAATTGAATATCTTTGGTTTCAAAAGTGGAGCCTCGAGGTTTGATTTCTGTTTCAACGACCCGGCCCTGTAAAGGTTCGATACCAAATAACTTTCCCCTGTATTGTTGCGGCAGAGCATCACCTTCATAAATGACAAAGTTGTGGGTAAAACGTTCGACGTTGGGATGCTTCATGTTCGGAAAAAAACCAAAGGCATAGGGGTTCGAAAGGGCGCCGTGTTTTGTAAATCCTTTCCGAAGATAACCTCCTTGCGGGTAATGAAATCCTCTTGTGTTGCCACCGTTATGGCCGGAGTAAATACGGCCACTTGAATCGATCTCAACGCCAAAAGCGTTACCGCCTCCTTCAGCGAAGATTTCGTATATTTTTCGAGTTGGATGGTAACGCCAAATTAGTTGTCCCATAGAACGTACCGGTTTCTTGTCGATTCCAGGGCGAATGATGTTTCCTGTCACCGTGCTTCCCTGGGCCGCGTAAAGCCAGCCGTCTGGGCCCCACCGGAGACTGTTGGTACAGGAATGTGTGTCTTCGAGTCCAAAACCCTCGAGATGAACTTCAGGATCCGAATCGGGGACATCATCGTTATTCGCGTCGGGATAGAAAAGCAAATAGGGCGGATTCAGGACCCAAACTCCTCCCCTTCCCCGTTCGACAGCCGTCACAATATTCAATCCATCGAGGAAAGTTTTGTGCTGGTCGAAGATCCCGTCTCCATTGGTGTCTTGGTGGATCGATATTCGGTCCGCCCCCTTGGTGTGGTTGGGTGGCGCGAGGGGGGTTTTATCGTAGACGCTTCGGTAGTACTGGTCTTTACTGATGACAGTCAACCCGGCCGGATTGGGGTATTGCCGATACTCGACCACCCACATCCGACCTCGTTCATCAAAATTGCAAAATACCGGTTGTGCAATGATCGGCTCAGACAAAACCTGATCGAATCGTAGGTCGTCGGGAACGGAGAACGTTTTGGCTGATTCAGTCGGGTTTTTAGGCGGACCATCGTTTTGCCTTGCAAACGTTGGCGATACAATCAGGGCGATTATGGAGAAGGTCGTGAAGGATCGGAACAAATTAAGCCCTTTTTATTTGGTGGGTGGCGGCAACTTTATTATATTTGAGGTTTTGGCCGATTTGAATCAGTCACCCGCCAAAGGAAAATGATATTTTGGTCGAAGAGTCAGCAAAGGTCGCAGTGGTCAAAAAGAAAAACAGGAATTAATGAATACCAGTTGTTTTCCCCGTCGGTGGTTTTCGACGATCATTCTCTTGATTGTCCTGTTGCCGAAGTTCGATTCGGTCAGTCTTCTCGGACAGACGGCGTTCGAACCCCGCGTGGTTCAGAGCGAGTTTATTTTCAATCAACTTCCCCATGAATCTTGCCATGCTTCTACGATTTCGGAGGTAGAAGGTGGGTTGGCTTGCGCCTGGTTCGGTGGAAAAAGAGAAGGGGACAAAAGCGTTGGAATCTGGTTTTCTTCTTGGGATACACGGAACTGGTCGAAGCCGCTTGAGGTTGCCAACGGCATTCAACTCGATGGTCAAAGGTTCCCGGCTTGGAACCCAGTCTTGTTTGACATGCCGGGTGGACCACTAATGCTGTTTTATAAAGTTGGCCCTAATCCGCGGCAATGGTGGGGCATGCTTGTCCAATCAGGTGATCAGGGAAAAACCTGGTCCAAGCCGGTACATTTGCCGAAATCCATTTTGGGACCGATCAAAAACAAACCCATCCTGCTACCCAACGGTCGGATTCTCTGCGGTGTCAGTACAGAACATGATGGATGGAAAGTTCACATGGAAACGCTTAATAATGTTGGCGGAATTTCCGATCAGGCGAGTTGGTTGAAAAGCGAGGATTTTATTAATCCGGTTTCAACCGGGGCGATACAGCCTACGATTCTGGTCCATGGAAAAAGCAGATTTCAGGTTCTTTGCCGGAATCAGTCTCGCGATATGATTCTGTCCAGCTTTTCCGAAGATGGAGTTAATTGGTCTCCATTGGAAAAAATAGGTTTGCCAAATCCAAACTCCGGCATCGATGGGGTGACGCTTCGCGATGGCAGGCATGTGTTGGTTTACAATCACACCCAGCGTGGTAGAAGCCCTATTAACCTGGGGATTTCCAGCGATGGAAAACAATGGAATCGCTTGTTGGAACTTGAAAACCAGCGAGGCAGTGAATTCTCCTACCCTGCGATCATTCAGACCAAAGACGAATTGCTCCATATTACTTACACTTGGAAAAGAAAAAAAATCAAACACCTTGTCGTTGATTTAAAGAAAAAATAGGTCCGCTAGTTCACGGCAAGCTGTTCGGCAAGTTGGTCATTTCAATCGGTAATGATGGTGTGCTTCGACACAACGCCAGAATTCTTGACTTATTCCAATTTAGCCACTCTTAATGATGGCTAGAAGGATTTGTCTTGCCTGTAAAACAACGTCGCGTTGACGTAACGAAAGAAGATTGCGTGATAGGACCAAAACAGAATGGTCGAGTTTTTCCACAACTGACCGTATTGGTGAGTGTGACAGCGACTGGTTTATTGTTGATGTGTGGGGGGACTTGTCCTCTTTGGCTCCCTGGATTGCCGTCAGCAGAAAACATGGACGGGTATCCGTTGTTTCCCCGAATTCCAGTCTTTTGGATTTTTCCAGAGTTTTCAGTGCTGTTCCAGTGGGTGCTGTTTGTTTCCGGGGCCATGCTGTTGTTGTTAGTTTCTCTGGGATGCTTTTTGCCTTTAAAGAATGGTTGGCAAAAGACGGCTGGCGGCGGGTTTATTTTGATTTGTACACTGCTGATCCTGGAGGATCAGCATCGATTCGTTCCCTGGGTTTACCAGTCGCTGCTGTTTCTGGCGGGGTGGGTGTTTTTTCGCCCTGAAAATGCCTTGAAATTTGCGCGTGTCAGCATCGTGGGGGTCTATTTTTTTTCTGCAATCAGCAAACTGGATTATCAGTTTGTGATGACGACCGGGCGCCAAATGCTCGAAATTTCCATGTCACTGATCGGATTGGACACGGCAACTTGGCCTCCATTATTGGTTTCAGCTTTTGTGTTGCTGTTGCCGATTCTCGAAATTGGAGTTGCATTGGGGTTGATGTTTCCAATGACCCGTTGGGTCAGTCTTGGGTTGGGTACCTTGATGCATGCCGGTTTGGTGGTTGTATTGGGCCCTTGGGGAATGGGCAACGAAGCATCGGTCCTGATTTGGAACGGCTTTATTGCGGTGGAGCTTTGCATCCTGTTTGGCTGGAGGTCACGGTCAGGCGAGGAGGCTTCTAATAAATCTTTATTTTGGCCAGCAGCCACTGGTCTGCGTTGCCTTTTTGGTTTGGTTGTCTGCATGCCGCTGTTGGACTCGATCAGGTTGATTGACCATTGGCCGGCATGGGAGCTTTATGCCCCGAGAACCAGTCGCTGTCGATTGTGGATCCATGACTGGAAAGTCCGTTTACTTGCGCCTGAGAAACAGAGATGGATCCAAGAAGGATCGGATGATTCGCGTCGCTCGGCTCAACAATTCGGCTGGCGGGAAGTTGATTTGGCCAAGTGGTCTTTGCAGAGCTTGAAGACGCCACTCTATCCCCAGGATCGTTTTCAGCTTGGAGTTTGCCGCGATTTGGTTCAACAGTGGCAATTGGATCGGGCATTTTTTGTCGAGGTCCAATCCTCGTCCAATGTCTGGACCGGACAGCGAAAATCCAAAAAGATCAGCAGTCGGTTGGAATTAGAACGAGCATCGAACAGGTTTTGGGGCAATTCCCAATCGCGCGGCTATTATCGCCACTGAATTGGAATAAAAATAGCAGCCACAAATCCAGAGTGCCTCAGGCTATACTTGCTGGAAAACAATAATGAAGAGTTCCTGAACTGAGTGAATGAAATGATGCGATTTGCATTGAAATGGATTGCCATTGGTGTGGTGACGTGTGGGGGAGCTGGTCTGTTTGCCGAGGAGGAAACGCTTCCAGAAGCCAAAACAGAGCTGGTGGCCGATGAACCGATGAACTTTGTTTTTTTTCTGGTGGATGATCTGGGTTGGGCTGATCTGGGCTGTTTTGGTAGCACGTTTTATCAAACCCCGAATATTGATGCGTTGGCTGATTCAGGTATGCGATTTACCAACGGTTATGCGGCTTGCCCAGTCTGTTCACCCACACGGGCCAGCATTATGACCGGCCGCCATCCGGTTCGAGTTGATATTACGGACTGGATTCCCGGAATGAACATCGGTCGCGTCAAAGATGCCCGTTTTAAACAGGTTGAGGACCGGGACAATCTTGCCCTTTCAGAAGTGACGATAGCAGAAGCTCTGAAAGCCGCTGACTATTCGACTTTTTTCGCTGGCAAATGGCATTTGGGTGATAAAGGGCATTGGCCGGAGGATCAGGGGTTTGACGTGAATGTCGGTGGAAACGCGAAGGGTTCGCCTCCCGGTGGTTATTACTCGCCTTGGACTAATCCGACGCTGCACGCCAGGAAAAAAGGGGAATACCTGACCGAGCGATTGACTGAAGAATCGATGCTATTTCTTGAGAAACAAGCCACCCGGAAAAAGACATCGCCTTTTTTACTTTTTCTTTCCTACTACAACGTTCATACGCCGATCACGCCCTACAGAAAAAAACAGGAGTATTACCAGGCTCTGGCTGCGGATCGTTATAGCGATCAAACCCCCTTTGAATCGGAGCATCAGGGCTTTTCCCGGTTGCGTCAGGATAACTCCGCTTATGGTTCGATGGTGTCTGCCGTTGATGACAGCGTTGGAGCGATATTAAAAAAGTTAAGGCAGCTCGACTTGACCAAAAAGACAACCATTATTTTCTTTTCTGATAATGGGGGCCTTTGTACTTTAGGTGGCAAACGGGGTCCTACTTCCAATTTTCCGCTTCGCAGCGGAAAGGGCTGGTTGTACGAGGGAGGCATTCGGGAACCGATGATTGTTCGAGTTCCGGGAATGACTCAAGCGAAGTCAGTTTGCCATGTTCCGGTGGTCAGCATGGATTTTTTTCCGACCATTTTGGAGCTGGCGGGGTTAGATTCTGCGCCTCAACTCCATGCTGATGGACTCAGCTTGACGTCGCTATTGAGGGATTCTCAATCCGATTTCCCCGACCGAGATCTTTTTTGGCATTATCCTCACTATCATGGTTCGACTTGGAAACCAGGCGCCTCGGTCCGCTCCGGAGACTGGAAGATGATTCAGTTTTATCATGATCAAAAGCAAGAGCTCTATGATCTCCGAAAAGACCCTGGGGAACGCAATGACCTGAGCACAAGAGAGCCACAAGTCATGGCGAAAATGGACAAGCTGCTGGGTGGCTGGCAGACGAGAATGAATGCCCGTATGCCTCAACCTCAATAGATTTCGTAGGGATTCGCAGTAGGTTCGCAGCGGTTTCTTTCTGTTGCTCGGCAAAGAGAGTTGGGCGGGGATTTGATCTAGTGTCGGAAAAAACAGATGACTTTGCTTTTGCTACACAGTGGCGGATGCCTGTGGGAACCATCGATGTTGGGCAAAAAAACGGTTCCCGACGCGACTAAATGAGGCAGATTCGTTCGGTGCTGTCATTTTAAGCTTTCGCTCGCAACCGGTTGGCGTTATCTTCCATATCTTCCAAATTATGCAGTGTTTTTCCATCGTTTTATGATCTGAGATTGGAGTTTTTTGTGAGAAAGCCATTTGTTGCCGGCAACTGGAAGATGAATTTAAATAAAGCAAATTCGGTCGCGTTGGCTAGCCAGTTGTCGGACATCGACGTTGGTGAAACGGTGGATGTTGCGATTTGTCCTCCGAGTGTCTACCTCGATTGTGTCAGCACGGCGTTGGGTGATGGTCAGGTTCGTTTGGGAGCTCAAGACGTTTATTACCAAGAAAAAGGTGCTTTCACAGGTGAGATCAGCCCTGCCATGCTTGCTGATGTGGGATGCCGGTATGCCATTTTGGGGCATAGTGAACGGCGACATGTCATTGGGGAGACCGATGAACTGATTAACAAAAAGGTCCATGCCGCTTTGGCAGGTGGCTTAATCCCAATTGTGTGCGTCGGAGAGTTGCTAGAGCAACGCGAGGCCGGCCAGACGATGGATGTCATCCGGGCACAATTCACCGGTTCGTTGGCCAATTTGGATGCTGCGAAGATGGAAAACGTTGTCATTGCCTATGAACCCGTTTGGGCCATCGGTACTGGGCAAGTTGCGTCGCCTGAACAGGCAGAGGAGGTCCATTCAGACCTTCGCAAATTGTTGGAAAACAGCTATAATCAGGAAGTCGCTCAAAGTGTTCGTATTCAATATGGTGGAAGTGTAAAGCCGGACAACGCTCTGGATTTGCTTGCTCAACCCAATATTGATGGGGCTTTAGTAGGCGGTGCTTCCCTCAAGGCGGACGACTTTGCGGCGATTATCAAAGCCGCCAAGGTTTAGTTCCAGGGACTCGCCAGAAGAGGCGAGAACAACCGGACTGATTTTGACTAACGATAAACGATTTTTTGGAAGGTCATCGAGATGCCAATCCTTTTTGGCGATTTTTTCATGGGAATCCTCGGGTTTCTGCTCTTTTGTGCTTCGCTGTTCATTATTCTTCTGGTCTTGGTCCAGAGAGGACGCGGGGGTGGTTTGACCGGCGCATTGGGTGGAGCTGGCGGTCAGAGCGCCTTTGGAGCGAAGGCTGGTGACGTATTTACAAAAATCACGGTTTCCTCTGCGATCGTTTGGATATTGGTGTGCCTCGTCACGATTAATCAGTACACCTATGTACCGGTCGATAATACGGATGTCGGAGAATACAACTATGGTGCGTTATTGACAGGTGGTGCCAATCTCGGGGCTGCTAAACAAGGTTCCAATCCGGATGATGGTCCAGGGGCGACGACAATTTCAGATCTCGTTCCTGGAGCGCCGAGTTCTGGTGAAGAAGAGGATCCAGCTGCCAAAGCTCCAGCCGCTGAAGATCCAGCCGCTAAAGATCCAGCCGCTAAAGATCCAGCTGCTAAAGATCCAGCTGCTAAAGATCCAGCTGCTAAAGATCCAGCTGCTAAAGATCCAGCCGCTAAAGATCCAGCCGCTAAAGATCCAGCCGCTAAAGATCCAGCCGCCAAAGCTCCAGCCGCTAAGGAACCAGCCGCTAAGGAACCAGCCGCTAAGGAACCAGCCGCTAAGGAACCAGCCGCTGAGGAACCGAAAACACCAGAAAAAAAGAAATAGACACGGTATTTCGGCGAAAAATATTTTTGCGAAAATAACAAGTGTCGAGAATCATTGGGCGTGTTACTGATCGTGAATTGAGTCGGAATTTTCACAGCCCTTATTTGCCAGGAAGGTGAGCCCATTGCTTTTAAGCATGACCGGACATGGACATGGTCTTTTCTCCAACGATGGCTTGTCGTTGTCGGTTGAAATTCGGACAGTAAACAGTCGGTATGCGAAGGTTAATGTTCGGTGTGGCGAAGTGTACCAATCTCTGGAGCCGCAAATCGAGGAGTTGGTTCGCAAAACGGTACGAAGGGGAACCGTTCAGGTTAACGTCAGGATTGAACGAAATCTCTCCGGCAGTATTCACGTCAATGATGATGTTCTCAAACAATATCTTGATGCAATTCGCAGAGTGAATCCCGACCGAACCGATTACGCGATTGAAAACATGTTGTCCCTGCCGGGCGTTATAGAGGAATCGGTGGACCGTCTGCAAATGATAGAGGCCGATTGGCCGCATATTCAGACGACAATCGGTCAGGCGTTAGAAAGCTTGACGGTGATGAGAACCGCCGAGGGGCAGTCGATGGAGATCGACCTGCTACAAAATTGTGATGCTTTGCAGTCTGCTCTGCAGGAGGTTGAGCTCCTCGCCCCACTGGTGATTGAAAATTATCAAAATCGGCTGTTGGAGAAATTGAATTTGTTGGTTGCCGATGTGACTTCAGAGATGAAATCCTCTGACATTCTCAAGGAGATTGGCATTTTTGCAGATAAATGTGACATTTCCGAGGAAGTCGTTCGCCTGAAGACTCACATTGTTCTGTTCCGGGAGACCGTGGGGCATACACCCAGCCAGGGTCGGAAGCTCGATTTTTTGACGCAGGAGATGTTTAGGGAAACCAACACAATTGGTTCCAAGGCCAATGATGCTCGGATCGCACAGCATGTTGTGGAAATGAAGACGGTGATCGAAAGGATTCGTGAAATGGTTCAAAATATCGAGTAGATGCCTATGAAACCGGGTCGAATTGTAGTCATTTCAGGGCCGTCAGGAGTCGGGAAATCGACTGTTGTTAAGCAGCTTTTAAATCAAAGCCCAGTTCCGTTGGTGCTGAGTGTTTCATCGACCACCCGCCAACCCCGGCCAGGGGAAACCGACGGAGTTGACTACATTTTCCTGACCGATGAGCGTTTCGCCGAAAATCGCGACCACGGAGAGTTTTTGGAATGTAAGGAAGTTTTTGGCCGAGGTTATTGGTATGGAACGGCGAAAACAACGGTGACCACTGGCGTTTCCGAGGGGAAATGGGTACTGTTGGAGATTGATGTCGAGGGAGCTCTGGCGGTGCAAAAAGATGGGCATTTCCCATTAATGATCTTTTTGCACCCGGGTTCGATGGAGGTCTTGGAGGACAGATTACGGAATCGCAACTCAGATTCCGAGGAATCGATACGTCGGCGATTGGAGGTCGCCCGTAACGAAATCAGTAAATCGCATTTGTACGATCACGTAATTGAAAATAAAACTGTTGGCGAAACGGTGTGGCAGATTTGCCAGATTCTCGCTGACGCCGATAAGGACGGAGATGCTCATGCATGAAGAATTGAAAGAAGAAGAAATTGTCAACAAGGTGGGTGGCCGGTTTAAATTGTCAACGCTGATTCAGAAGCGGTTGGTGCAGTTGAATCGGGGTAGTCGGGCGTTGGTGGATGTGAAAACCGATAGCAAAATGTCCATCGTGCTACAGGAGATTATTCAGGACAAAATCTTTCTTGATTCATCGGCCGAAGTTCGATTTTCCGAGCCATCGCCGGCTGGTGAAATTGATTTGGCAGACCTAGATTCCTAGGTCATTGGTATCTTTGGTTGGATACCCGATTTCAAATTTGATTAACAGGATGCCCTACGTTGAACAATCGAGGTAGTTTATGTCAGCCGAGGTATTGCTGGGTGTCGCCGGGGGCGTTGCCAGCTACAAATCCGCGGCGTTGTGCAGCAAATTGGTCCAAACCGGTTACGGTGTCACAGTCATCTGTACCGAGTCTGCTAAATCGTTTGTCGGAGCTGCCACGTTTGAAGCATTATCGGGGCGAAAAGTTTGCTCGCGGATTTTCGATGCATCCTTTCCATTAGGACCACACATTGAGTTGGCTCGAAAAGCTGACTTAATGGTGATTGCACCGGCAACGGCGAACATCATTGGCAGAATTGCCAATGGAATTGCCGATGATCTTCTGTCTACAACAGTTTTGAGCTTTACTGGAAGACGGTTGTTTGCTCCGTCGATGAATGTAGAGATGTGGAACAAACCTGCTGTCGCCCGCAACGTATCCCAAATGGTGGAAGATGGATGGGATCTCGTTGGACCCGACGCCGGTTGGCAAAGTTGTCGGGAAAGTGGGACCGGAAGAATGTCTGACCCGGAGGAAATTTTTGCCAGAATTCAGGACGTGCTTTCTCCTTAGGTGCTTGCTGATGATCTACCGCACCGCCAAGAGAACCCGGAAGGACTCACGGGAACATTTTGAGTCGCAGGAAATCACGCCGTGAGTCGACTAGTCCGTTTGCTTATTCTGGTTTTGGGACCGACAGGCAGTAAAGGATTAGAATAGCGCCGCTGGATAACATGGCCCACGGGGCCCACGGATCCGGGTGAAAGTCCGTTTTGACCTCATTTTCGGTCTCAGCTCTGTCGAGCAGATAACCGGCGACCTGCTGAACGTCGGAATCCGTTGCTGCTTCGGCCCAGACGGCTTTTTCGACAAGGAGGAATTCACCACCAAAAACAGCCAAAGAGAAGCCGATTGCTAGAAAAAATGTTCGCCACATGCTATTCGCCTAACTAATTTACCTTATTCGTGTATCGGCCGATCAGGATGAGAAACTGCTGAAATAGATCATCGCGAGGAAGAATCAAAAAGACTGGAATTATCGAAATAAACGGCGTTACTATCGCGAACTGTTCTTTTCAATCGGGGGTTGATGCATGATACTGATAAGCCCCTCTCAATTCTCCGATAAAGAGATTTCACTCGGCCATTTCGATTCGCCCCGGGATTCTTCGGTTCGTCAAAAAAATGACAGAAGACAACACAAGCCCAACTGACAGAAAACGAGTATTAATCGTTGACGATGACGCTGAGATCGTTGAGGCGGTGCGATATGCATTGCAGGCGGCAGGTTACGATGTTTCTGTTGCAAGAGATGGTAACCAGGGGTTGGCGATGGCGGAAACACTCGATCCGGATCTCCTGATTCTGGATATGATGATGCCCAAGCGGAGCGGATTTTTGGTTTTGGAGAAAATTCGACGCAGTGATTCGGACGTCGTACCGGTCATCATGATCACTGCCAACGAGGGAAGTCGCCATCAAGCTTATGCGGAAATGCTTGGCGTCAATGACTATATCAAGAAGCCGTTTGCGATGGATCGTTTAATCGATAGTGTGAACAAGCTGATTACACAGGGGTCAGATGGTTGATCGTCTAATCGCAGTCGGGGATATTCACGGCTGTGCTACTGCGCTGGAAGCGATTCTTAAAGCAATCGACCTTCAACCAAGTGATACTTTTGTCACCTTGGGGGACTATATCGATCGAGGTCCGGAAAGCGCAAGGGTTGTGGAACTGCTTACCGATTTGGTTGGTAAATGCAATTTCATCCCGTTGATTGGCAATCATGAGCTGATTTTCCAAAAAGCACTGACAGACCCCCTGCAATATCGATTTTGGCTCAATTGTGGCGGGGATGCGACATTGGCTAGTTACGGGGGCGACATTAGAAATATGCCACCCAACCACATGGTGTTTTTCGAAAACTGTCGTTCCTATTACGAATCCGATAACCACATTCTTGTCCATGCAAGTTACCAACATGATCTTGCCATGAGCGAGCAATCCACCGATGTAATGTTTTGGGAACATCTCAACGAGGAAGTCCCGCCGC
This sequence comes from Planctomycetota bacterium, assembly GCA_014238905.1. GTDB lineage: Bacteria > Planctomycetota > Planctomycetia > Pirellulales > Pirellulaceae > JABAAE01. Next base: position 232,009 of record JABAAE010000009.1, on the reverse strand, counting down.
CGCATCAGTCTGGCAAGAAAGTTATTGTGGGGCACACTCCGCAAATCGATGGGGAGATTTACGATCTAGGTCACTTGCTGTTATTGGATACGTTTTGTTTTGGGGGGAAATTTTTGACCGCCATCGAGTTGAATTCCGGTCAGCTTTGGCAAGCGGATAACTACGGCAAGCTTAGATAGTTCTCTACTGTTGTTGTGACTGAATTGAGTCAACACGACAACGGAATTCGGTTGCCGATAACCGGATTTGGATTTTCAGCGGTCGTGAAGGTCCAAGCGGAAGCAGATTTATTGTTCAGGTTCAAGGCTCTCCGCGTTTTCAGTGGTTGAATCGTCTTTCCAGTTCGTTGAATTGGTTTTATGGGCCTTCCGGCCAGGAGGCGGGGCCTCAAGGGTCGTGGTGGTTCATGGGCTCGCGAATCGGTCCGGATTAGTCACGACAACTACGATCGATTTCGGGCTAAACAGAGCAACGCAGGAAAGCGGAATTGCTTTGATTTCATCACTCGGTATCGGATCGGCTGCGAATAGATCATAATTGAAAAATAAAGTCGAAAATTGACGTTTGGGGCGACTGCTGCTCCAGTGCTTCTGTTTGGTCATGGTAAGAGTCTCAATGAATCAGCTTTCCTTAATGGTGCTTCCTCTATTGCTAACCGGTATTGCCGCCAAAGGTGCTGGTCAGGATTGGAAGGAATTTCGCGGCGCAAACGGTGATGGTGAGTCATCATTCTCAAACGTGCCATTAAACTGGTCGGATGACTCGGGCAATATAGAATGGAAAAGTGATTTGCCTGGCCTCGGTTGGTCATCACCGACGGTTTCAGAGGGGAAGATCTGGCTGACCACATCGATCATCGAAACGGGGGAACTCAAGGTCCTTTCCGTCGATATTCAAACTGGAAAGATCCTTCAAGACATCACGGTTTTCAAAACAAAGCTCGGCTCCATTCACAAAAAAAATTCTCATGCTTCGCCAACCGCAATCATTGATGGCGATTTGGTCTTTGTTCATTTTGGGGAGCATGGAACGGCATGCTTGAATCAAAGTGGAGAATTGAAATGGCAGCGGAGATTTTCTTATGGACATGCTCACGGTCCGGGTGGGTCACCGGTTCTTTTTCAGAATAAATTAATCATCAGTTGTGACGGCGGGCAAAGCCAGTTTATCGTGGCGGTTGATAAGGTGACCGGAAAAGATCTTTGGAAAACACCGAAAAAACACATTCATCCCGATCGATTTTCGGGTGGGAAAATGAAGCCTATTGCCTTTTCAACACCGACGCTCCGACGGGTAGGCGATACGATGGAAGTTGTCTGTGCAGGGGCTGATCACATCGCCGGTTTTGACGTGGACACCGGGAAGGAGAATTGGTGGGCGTCTTACGATGGATATTCCGTGGTGCCTCGTCCGGTTTTTCATAAAGACATGGTTTTTTATTCGAGTAGTTACAATTCGTCGGTTCTTTATGGATTAAAGCTCGGTGGTGCGGGTGATCTGACCCCGCAAGTTGTGTGGGAATCCCGAAAAGCAGCGCCTCATAATCCCACCCCGATTGTTGTGGGAGATGAGATTTACTCTGTCAGTGATCGAGGCATCGCCCAGTGCATCGATGCTCAAACCGGCGAAGTTCATTGGCAAAAGAGATTGTCAAAGGCTTATTCAGCATCTCCCGTTGTGGTGAATCAAAGGATTTATTTTCAAGATGAAACCGGTGGTACTATCGTGTTGGCAGCTGGGACGGCAGGCAAGGAATTGGCAAGAAACAAGATCAGTGGAAGAACGCTTGCAACACCTGTTCCCATTCAGGACGGTTTGCTGATTCGAACTGACACCGCTTTGCTTCGGATCGGTGGTGATCGCTAGGAATGTCTTATACCGATTCCTTTTCTCTTGGTCGTCAGCTTGAAGTTTCTGGTGAGGAACTTCAGGAATGGCTGGCCACGACAAGTGATTTGCTTAAACAGCACGTTGATTCGTTGGCGGAGCAACCCTCCTGGAATACTGAAAACGTCGATTCGATACTCTCTGGTATGGATTTGAGCGTTTCCAGTCATGGGAAATCTTTTCAGGCAGTTGTCAACCAACTCTTTGAAGAGATCATCCCTTGCTCTTTCAACACGGCTGGCCCAGGGTATCTTGCGTATGTTCCCGGAGGTGGAGTTGTTCACTCAGCGATTGCCGACCTCATATCGAACGTTACCAATCGCTATGTGGGTGTCTGGGCTGCTGCTCCCATCCTCGCGACAATTGAAAGTACCGTGATTCGGTGGTTTTGTAATTTGTTTGATTATCCAGATTCATCTGGTGGTTTTTTGACTTCCGGCGGGTCTTTAGCCAACTGGACCGCGTTGGTAACTGCCAGAGTCAAATTGCTCGGCGAAGACTTTTTGGATGGTGTCATTTATGCCACCGATCAAACCCATCACTGTGTTTTCAAGGCAGCACGCCTGTCGGGTATCCCCAAGCGGAATCTTCGCCTGATTTCAACTGATCGGCATTTTCGAATGCGGACCGAGGAATTAGCGGAGGCCGTTGGTAAAGACAGGGAATCCGGTCTGCGGCCATTTTTCGTCGCGGCCAATGGAGGGAGTACCAATACTGGATCCGTCGATCCGCTGCGTGAAATCGGAGGATTCTGCCGAGCCGAAAAGATCTGGATGCATGTGGACGCTGCTTACGGAGGATTTTTCATTCTCACCGAAAGTGGTCGGCAGTTACTCGATGGCATCGAAATGTCAGATTCGATTGCTCTGGACCCTCACAAGGGGTTGTTTTTGCCCTATGGAACGGGCAGCCTCCTCGTCCGTCAGCAGAATGATCTAAAAGACGCCCATCAAATCGACGCTGATTACATGCCTGCCAGACAGGTCCAACCCGATCGTATGGACTTCAACGAAATTTCTCCGGAGTTGTCCAGAGACAACCGAGGGTTGCGCGTTTGGTTGCCGTTGCAGCTCTGCGGCACCGCCGCCTTTCAGGCCAATTTAGAGGAAAAGCTTGCTTTGACCGCGTGGATGCATGGGCAATTGGAGATTCTATCCAGTCAAATTGACGGTGAAATTGAATTTCCGGCGGTGCCCCAGTTGTCCATCCTGGCATTTCGTTGGCGTCCCAATCTCGCGTTTGAGCCAGGATATGCGAGGTCCACTGAAAATACCCGAGGGGACGATGTTGATCGCTCACCCAAAAAAAATCAGGTGGAATCGGATGTAGACGCATGGAATCAGCAACTCCTGGAAAGGATCAATTCCAAAAAGCGTGTTTATTTGTCATCTACTCGAATTCGTAATCAATTTGTTTTGCGAATCTGTGTGCTGTCCTTTCGCACCCACATCGGCGAGATGGCCGAATGCCTCGAGATGATAAGGCAATCGATTAACGAGTTGGCCCTCCAAGTAGAAAACGGGATTCAGTGATCAAGTTTGGTGACTGATTTCCCGATGAGGGGAATTGCTGCCATTCTATGTTTTTACGGGGTCTAAGCCGGTTATTTGAAGGGATTGGAAACGATTGGTGGTGGGTTGGGGGGGGGGTGACCTTCCTCACGGCATGGTCCTTCGTTGAGTGGTCGATCGGTTCAATTAATTCAAAGAATTCTAAAGGCTTGTTCGAAAAGCACTTACAACAATTGCAGGCTTTTATTAAAATGCCCGATTGCTCTTTTTTTAAGATTCAGTAGTGATTTGCCACTGACCGTGGTAACGTTGCCCCAAAATACATGTTCGACTCCCTTCAATCTGGTCTGCAAACAGCATTCAAGTCGCTTCGCGGTAAAGGCAAGCTGACCGAAGCGAACATGCGTACTGGGTTGGGTTTGGTGGAGCAGTCCCTGCTGGAAGCGGATGTTAGCTATGAAGTGGTGCAAAGCTTCATGGGCCATGTTACCGAGGCTGCACTTGGAGAAAAAGTGCTCCTTGCTCTCAATCCGGACGAGCAGTTAATCGGGATTGTCAATCAGGAATTGATCAACATTCTCGGTCCGGTCGACAACTCTTTGCCGGCCGACAAAGATGTCAATATTTACATGATGTGTGGTTTGCAGGGTTCCGGCAAAACCACCACCTGTGGAAAACTTGCCACTCTGCTGAAACAGCAAGGAGTGACACCTTTGCTCTGTGCAGCCGATTTGCAGCGACCTGCGGCGATCGATCAGTTGCATGTGATTGGTGATTCCCTGGGTGTTCCGGTTTATTCAGATCGCGAAAACAAGGATCCTGTTAAGGTCTGTCAGGCAGCAGTTCAAAAAGCGCGGCAGGATGGAAACAAGGTCGTGATTCTGGATACTGCCGGTCGACTGGCCATCGACAAAGAGTTGATGCAGCAGTTGCAGAGCATCGACCGAAAAGTGCAACCGCATCAGGTGTTCTTGGTGGTCGACGGGATGACCGGACAAGACGCTGTGAATAGTGCTGCCGCGTTTAATGAAGCGCTGGAGCTCAACGGCGTTATCATGACCAAGCTGGATGGTGACGCACGGGGTGGAGCGTTGCTTTCGGTGAAACAGGTGACTGGGGTTCCGATTAAGTTTATTGGGACCGGGGAGCAATTGGATGCGTTAGAGCCTTTTCGCCCTGAAGGAATGGCCAGCCGAATCCTGGGCATGGGTGACATTGTTGCGGCCGTTGAAGAAGCCCAGAAGATTGTCTCCCAAGAGGAGCAGGAAAAGCTCGAACAACAACTTGCCAAGGGCGATTTTACGCTCGACGATTTCCGCAACCAAATGCAGAAATTTGCCAATCCAGGACTCATGATGAAAATGATGAGTTTGATACCTGGTATGGGGCAAATGAAGGAAATGATGGGTAATGACGACCATACGAATGAGATTCGTAGGATGGTCGGCATTATCGATTCGATGACCTCTCATGAACGAAAGAATCCAAAATTAATTGACGCCGGCCGTCGGCAAAGGATCGCAACTGGGGCGGGCGTAGCGACCCAACAGGTCAATGAACTGATCAAGCAGTTTGAGACGATGAAGCCCATGCTCACCGGCATGGCGGGCAAGGGTGCCGGTGAACGAATGCAGATGTTTGAAAAGATGAAAGAACAGGCTCTTTCTAACCCAGGAGGCCGTGGACCTCGGGAAAAAAAGGGAACCGGCGCCCGTTTGTCATCCACTGACAAGAAAAAAGCCAGAAAAAACAGGGAAAAAGAGCTTCGTAAACGCCTACGTGACAAGAAAAAGAATAAATAGTAAAAAGAGAGCATTCAATTACTTAAAGGATAGCTAGTGTCAGTTAAAATTCGTTTGAAAAAACTTGGTCGAAAGCATCGCCCATTCTTCAGGGTTTGTGCTATGGACACACGAACACGGCGTGATGGTCGTGAAATTGAAGTCTTGGGTGTTTATGATCCGATGGTTCCCGAAACGGACGCCCGCGCCGTGTTAAATGGGGCGCGTATCGATTACTGGCTCGGTGTGGGAGCAACTCCCAGTCCAAAAGTGGGAACCCTAATAAAAAAATATGGAACAAACGGAAGTCATTTAGAAGAGCAGAAGTTGGCTTTGGACCGTTTGGGCGGTCGACGAGCTTCATCGATTGCTGCGGCTGTCAACGAGGCGAACGAGACCAAGGTTGAGCTGAAACCTGACGTGCCGGAAGAAACGCCGGAAGCGGCAGCTGAGACCACGGCTCCCGAAGCTGAGACCACGGCTCCCGAAGCTGAGACCACGACTCCCGAAGCTGAAGCCAAGACTCCCGAAGCTGCAGCGGAAACTCCCGCCGTAGCTGAAGCGGAAAAATCAAGTTCATCTGATGCAGGGGACGCAACCCCGGCGGATGATGCTGCCGAGGCAAAAACCGATGAATAAATTCGGATGCGTTTAGATGTAGTGACCTTGTTTCCGGAGATGTTCTCTGGGTATCTTGGTCAAAGTTTATTGAAAAAAGCGATCGATGTTGGATTGATTGACGTCCAGATGCACGATCTTCGTGATTGGTCTCGGCAAAAGCATCACCGTGTGGATGATCGACCATTTGGTGGTGGTCCGGGAATGATTTTGATGGTGGAACCGGTTGTCGATTGTGTGGAGTCTATTCGCAAACTGAATGCAAATGCGAAGACCCTACTATTGTCGCCACAAGGAAAAAGGCTGGACCAACCAATGGTTGAGTCACTTTCCGAGAATGATCATTATATCGTTCTATGCGGTCGGTACGAAGGATTTGATCAACGGGTCATTGATGTTCTACAGCCGCAAGAGATATCAATCGGAGATTTTATTTTGAATGGTGGTGAAGTAGCCGCCATGGTATTGATTGATTCGTTGATTCGAATGGTTCCGGGTGTTCTCGGTGATGAGAACAGTTGTATTGAAGATTCTTTTTCGTCGGGAAACCGAATGTTGGAGTTTCCCCAGTACACTCGGCCAAGAGAGTTTCGCGGGTTTTCCGTGCCGGAAATTTTACTTTCTGGAAATCATGAGAAAATTCGACAATGGCGAAAAGAACAGAGCATAGAAAAAACTCGGGAACAACGACCGGATTTGTTACCGGTTGATAATTCAGCTGATTTGAAGGAATTGGATTCCTGATCGCTCGATTGCTACAGTCAAAACAGTTAAAGTAACAATAGTCAAAAAACGATATTGGGTTGAAAGATGAGCCAACAACTAATTGAAAAAATCGAACAGGGGAACATTTCTGACCTCCATGCCAAACAGAAGGCAGCGGAGGATGACGGAAAAAAGTCCCAACCAGATCCTGTTGGGGAACACCAATTTGACATCGGTGATACTGTCGATGTCCATACGCGGATTCTGGAGGGCAGCAAAGAGCGGATTCAGGTCTTTAACGGGACAGTCATAGCTCGCAGTGGTCGTGGAAACAGCGAAATGTTTTCGGTGAGGAGGATTGTCGCTGGCGAGGGTGTTGAACGGAAATTCCCAGTGAATTCTCCCAAAATCGCAAAAATCGTCGTGAAACGCTCTAGCGTGGTCCGTCGGGCAAAGCTTTATTTTCTTAGAGATCGGGTCGGTAAAGCGGTTCGACTTAAGGAACGTCGAAAATAGGGCAGCTGGATTGATATACTGAGAGCTCGGCTGTGCCGAGCTTTTTTTTTGGACTATGGTCATTTTTTAGGATGTGGAAACAACTCTTCCGATATTTTGATTGGTATTCTCGACCCAAGTCTGGTTCTGAGCTGGGAGTCTGGGGAGAGCAAATTGCGGTCAAGTATTTAAAAAGGCAGAGGTACCGCGTGGTGGAAAGCAACGTCCGATTTCCCTTCGGTGAAATTGACATTGTGGCCATTGATCAAAAAACTGTCGTTTTTGTGGAAGTTAAGACTCGGCGATCACCCGTTAAATTCCAGCCCTGGGAAGCTGTTGATACCGCCAAGCAAAGAAAGCTGATTCGACTTGGGGGGGCGTATCTTCGGCGTGAGGGATTGCTTGACCAGAGAGCTCGGTTTGACATTGTCTCGGTAAGTTGGGACGGGAAGACCAGAAAACCGGAAATAGAGCAGCTGATCGATGCTTTTGGCGAAGACGATGTCTCGAGTCCATCCGGCTTCGACGAAATTTAGAATGGTGTGTCTTTAATGTCTACTGGATGTTTTTGAGTGAACGGCTGGAAATGGGAGAAACACAATTTCAGAATATCGCTGTTGCAGCAGCGGTTTTGAACCAAACGGCTCTGGACCTCGATGGAAATACACACAGGATTATCAGCGCGATCGAGAATGCTCGTGACCAGGGGTTTCAGATTGTCTGTTTGCCTGAGTTGTGTTTGACCGGTTATGGCTGCGAAGACCAATTTCTGTCGTCTGGTTTCTGCGACGATGCTTTGCAGGCGGTGTCTCGAATTGCTGCTGCAACGGACTCAATGGTGACGTGTGTTGGATTGCCGTTAAGGTACCAATCACAACCATTCAATGTTTGCGCGTTGATTGCCGATGGTCGAATACTGGGGTTCGTCGCGAAGCAACATCTTGCCCGGGAAGGATTGCATTATGAACCAAGGTGGTTTCGCCCTTGGCAGATCGGGCATGTAGTTACCATAAAGGTTGACGGCAAAGAGGTGCCTCTTGGCGACTTGGTTTTTGAATTGGATGGGATCCGGCTGGGCTTCGAAATCTGTGAAGACGCTTGGGTGGAAAATCGCCCGGCGGGCAGACTGGCTCGCCGCGGAGTCGACCTGATTCTTAATCCTAGTGCGAGCCATTTTGCTTTTGGGAAAAATCGGGTTCGGCAACAGTTGATTATCGACGCGACCCAAGAGTACGGATTGAGTTATGTCTATGCAAATCTTCTGGGCAACGAGGCAGGCCGAGCGATTTATGATGGAGATGCCTACCTGGCAAAAGACGGACGTATTCTCAAAAGCGGTCCTCGATTCAGTTACAGGGATTGGTTTTTGACTGGGGATGTGTTGTCATTTTCAGGATCGGAATCGCTGCGGGCACCGGATATGGTAACCGGTATGGATGATGTCGACCGAGGCTTGGTCCGTTCTGATTTTACATGGAAAGAAACACCTCTGGAGGTCGTTAGGGAAGCAACAGAGACGTCAATTAGCGGTGAGTTGGATTGGGAAAACTCAAAATATATTAAAGAGGAGGAGTTTTCTCGATCAGTGTCGCTTGGCCTTTTCGATTATGTACGAAAAAGCCGGTCTCGAGGTGTGGTCGTCTCGCTAAGTGGTGGCGCCGACTCCGCAGCAGTTGTCTGTTTGAGTAGATTGATGCTGGAATTTGCCCAGGCAGAACTCCGTGACAGCGGCCTGTCCGAAAAACTTGATTACCTTGATTTCCCTGAGTCATTTTTTAAATCGGAGGATTCTGATTCAATCGATCCTCTTGCCGATTTTCTTATTCTGACCGCGTATCAGGCTACCACCAATAGTTCAGAGGTGACCCGCGCAGCGGCCAAAGAAGTAGCGCAGGGTTGTGGAACGCATCACGTCGAACTCGACATAGAAAATCTTGTGAATCGTTATACGACTTTGATTTCGAACGCCATTGGTCGGGAGCTTAGCTGGGAAACAGATGACATCACATTACAGAACATCCAGGCCCGCACCCGTTCTCCCAGTATTTGGATGTTTGCGAACATCCGAAACGCACTATTGCTTTCAACCAGTAATCGGAGCGAGGCAGCTGTTGGTTACGCGACGATGGATGGTGACACCAGCGGAGGACTGGCCCCAGTGGCAGGCATCGATAAGGCTTTTTTGATGAATTGGCTTGGTTGGCTGGAAACCACCGGGCCACAAGGTATGGGGTCACGCCCATTTCTGAACGGAGTGAACCGTCAGTTACCGACCGCCGAATTACGACCGATGGAGCGAAATCAAACGGATGAAGATGATTTGATGCCCTACACAGTGCTTGATTTTATTGAACGGGCGGCCGTCAGGGACAAGAAGATGCCTCGGGAAATTGTTGAATTGCTTGCCCTCGATAATCCAACAATTGATCGTGTTCAAATTGTCAGCTGGATTCGTCGTTTTTTTCAATTGTGGTGTCGCAACCAATGGAAACGTGAACGCTATGCACCTTCGTTTCATCTAGATGATGAAAGTCTTGACCCTAAGACATGGTGCCGTTTTCCGATTCTCTCCGGAGGATTTGTTTCGGAGCTGAATTCTCTGCAATAGTGGGAACGCTGTTTGACTGAATCCAGCCAGAATGCTGTCTCTGAATTGCATTCATCTCCGCTCCTATCCTGACTCGTTGCGTTTGAATCCAAATGGCGGCTGTTGCCTTGCCTGGAAAAGGCCGCTAATGAAAACACCATCCTAGAGTTCTTCTACAGATTCCTTAATCAGTCGCACCTGATCAGTTCTGCTCAGGGCCAGAATTGGAATGTCCTTGGTATGGGCTCCAAGAAATTCTCCCAGACGATAAGCAAGTCGCAGGTCTTGTACGCCGTAGAAATGGTTAACCATACCCTGATCATTATACAATGTTTCTTGATCACTCTTAAATCCTGATTCTGTACAATCAGCCAATTCATCGACCCATTCAGAGGGAACGCCTTCTGATTCGCAAATGTCGCGTGGCCATATCTCGTCACCCCGGCATTTGTGGAGCATTTGAAGTGCCTTTAATCTTGTAAGCATGGCCTCCCCTCCCCTTTTCGATTTTCAATTTGGCAACGGTCAAAGGATGCCAGTCCATTCGACGATGCCATCAAAGAGTTAATGGCATTCATGAGCTTCATGGTTGCTTCGATTCGAGCGATAACGAATTGGAATGCCTGTTGAAGATGAGTCGACAGCCCAGATCTAATTCGGTCTTTCAGGAACTTCTGACACACCTGATAGGTTCCAATACGAAAATCCCAGATCTCTTCGGCTACAAACAGACTTGAACCATCAGGAAAATTGACATAGCCGTTTGAATTACGGTTGATTCGTTGAACGACCGTTCCTTGCTTCTTGTCCATTGCTCTTGAATTCCAGTCATCGGTACCCGTCGCTTCAGGGAAATTCAAATCCGTATGTGTTTGAATAAGCTGGTCACCCAGTTTGGCCAATGCCACGGCCATGCGGTAACTCTTGGGGAAGAAAATCCTTGGAAATTGCCGACAAAGTGGTCCCGAAAAAAACTGTCGATAAAGTTGACTATGGAGGACGGCGTAGATCAACCTGAAAATGTTCTCTGGGTGCAAGTGATCATTGGGCCATAGGTTTTTGACATATTGCTGGAAAGAAAGAGTTAGGTTGGCACGTCGCATCGATGCGGATGGATCTGCCCCCGATGGCAAAGGTTTTGGTTGTTCGTTGTCTGTGTCGTTGGAGTTTTCGATGTGCAAAAAGGCTGGAAAGCAATATTCATTTCCGCGATTATCACTGCGAATAACACCATCAATGGGGATCTCCTGACTGACCCAGACGTAATTATATTCTGTGGTGGAGGGAGCCTGCTTTCTTAAAATCAAGCATGGATTATCCGGTACGATCATATGAGTTGAGAATTTTGCTCGTGGCCAATCGACCATCTGGGGAGTCCAGATAATGCTCCTTATGTCAAAAGGGCGGTACAAACAGTTGGTTATTTTTGATTCCCAATCAACCTCCGAGAGTTGCCTTCGTGCGGTTGGTAGATGCCAACCTCTTGTGTCACCTGCTGGATATTTTTTAGATCGGCCAGTTTGAAAAAAAGTCTTCCGAATCGTTTCGTCGGAGGTTCGCAGATCGGTAAATGCTCTCAAGCGTTCGATCAGTTTACTTCGGGAAACGTCGATCACAAAATGGTCTCTGGCGGTGACCGGCGCCGACCAGTATTTTTCAAAAATATCCGTGACGCACCATCCGTCCTGGAATTTTTGATCGGATAGGCTTTGCTTGCGATCAAAAGCATAGAGTGGACCGAGAGGATGGTGATCGGGCAATTCATCTGGATTTTGGCTGTAGTTTAAACACCAGGCTTCTTTCTTTTTGACTCCTCCATCGATACGCAGGTACCGGATTTTGGATAATGGCTTGGTAACGCTATCAAGCCTAACGGGAGCGGGTGATTTACTCTGGTGGCTACCGCTATCAAAGGAAGCGATTAGTGTGGCTATTGCAGTCTCGATTCCAAATAAATTCTCGTCTTGCTGGTTGCGGGCGTTTCTATGGTCTCCACCAAAATTAATCACTTCGACTTGGTCAAATGACTTGAGGAGTTGATAGCGAACTCCACGAAACGTCAGATTGTCGATGAATCCAGCATTTAGTACCATCGCCAGGCAACCTGCTTGATTTCTTTCTATTTGCCAATGCGCATATCGAAGAAACCGAACATAGTCGTCGTGTAGCCAAGTTTTTTTTTCTCCCAAAGGGGACTCATCGACTTCGAAATAGCTGACTTTTCCCGCGGCGTTCTCGGAATCGCTGCCCCGACCATGTAGCAAGTTGTCGATCCATGAACCTGATTTTTCGGACAGAGCATTAAACGGTGGGTTCCCCATCACTAAATCATAATTTTTTGTTCGACAACACTCCCAAAACAATGATGGCGTGATCCGGTCCGCCTGAATGTTGTTGTGTTTTTTCAATTCCGAGTAAATCGGAGATAACTTAGTGTTGAGGGTATTGCCGGCAAAAAAATTAAATTTGGTGTCAATGTTGAACCTGAAATGATGTTCCTCAAGAAGTTCGGCAATAGCCAGTTGGGTGGCAACCAAGGCAGCTGGTGATAGATCGATGGCGATGATATTGGGAATTGCTTTTCGGCAAATAAAATCCCAGTCAACCTCTTTTGAATTTAGATCTAGAGAATGAGAGGGAATGATTTGTTGCAGGTATTCTCTGATGAAGATTCCGCCTCCAACGGAAGGCTCCAGAACGGCCGGGGGACTGCTGGAATACTGGGATTGTCCCTTCAGAGATCTGAGAGCTGCGGATATGATGTACTTGGCCAAAGCTGGTGGTGTGTAGTAAACACCTTTTGCCTTTTGCTTTTGGTCCAGCTCTGATATCAACATGACGATTGAATGCCGGTCCTCATGGACCAGCACATCTACCAAACGGTTGATTTTTTCCAGCAAGGGACTCGGTAGATTGTGAACCAAATCGACGCAAAATCGGATGATCGGTTCACCATGATGGCTTAACCAATTTTCACGAGTGGAAAAGTTGCGATCATGCTTTCTGAATGAGAGAATCAGCGTAACGGCAGTGCAAATTTGCTCGCGACAAAACGGGCTATGATTAGGCCAATGATCTGCCGCAGCGTTCAGTACATCGAACCAGGTTTCGCGGATTTGACGATGAAGCCTGGGCACTCTATTTCAGAATCTCACTGATGACCCTGCCTGATGAAATGGGGTAAGGGCGATGAAGACGGTCAAAAATCTCGGCGTGGGGATCGACGCCAAGATGCCGCCACATGGTGGCCAGTACATCAGCGGGGGCTACCGCGTTTTCGGCTACCTCTGCCCCTTTGTTGTCACTCTTCCCGTAAATAAAACCTTGTCGTATGGCCCCTCCGGCCATCACGGTCGAATAGACGTTGGGCCAATGGTCCCGACCAGCCTGTTTATTGATGACGGGTGTCCGCCCAAATTCGCCGGTATTGACGACCATCGTTTGATCCAGCATTTCGCGGTCTTTGAGGTCTCCCACCAGAGCAGCGAACCCGCGATCCATTTCGGGAACAAGCTGTCTATAGCGCCCTTCAAGACCGCCATGGGTATCCCATTGTTGGTTAAAAGCATTATAAGAGACTAGTTGAACCCCAGCTTCGACCAGTCGCCGAGCCACCAGTAGGCTTTGGCCATACTTGTTGCGTCCATATTGATCGCGAATCCGGCTTGATTCACGACTGATGTCCAACGCTTTTCGCACGCGGCCATCGGTGACCATATCATAGGCGCTTTGCAAAAGGCTATCGTGCTGTTTCTGGAGGCCTTTTTCGAGTAGGCCGGCTGCTGAATCGAGTTGTTTTTTTAAGCTCATTCTCGCGCTGAATCGCATCGAAGACATGTCTTTGACCATCGACAACGAAAGAGGGTTGTAGTTTTTTGAATTGGGGTCACCCTTAATCAGAAATGGATCGTTGACGCTTCCCAGGAAACCAGAGTATTGACCGGGCATGCGATTGGAAGGACCGGGTATACTCAACCACGTCGGAAGGGAGATACTGCGTGGGACCTGCGGTGGAGTGCCGGCCAAATGATTGACGATCGCGCCTGGACTTGGAAAGTCATCAGCATGTGCTTCACGATCCTGGTTTGGCTGATTTTCCGAACCGGTGAGTGTAATATAAGTTCCCGCAATATGATTGTTGAAGTTGTGGCGTACACTCCTGATGACGGTCAAATCGTTCGCGATTTTGGCGGATTCTTGCAGTAATTCGCCAAATTGCATATCGGGGGACGAAGTGGTGATCGTTTGAAAGGGGCCACGGATTTCTCTGGAAGAGTGTGGTTTTGGATCCCATAGATCAAGATGGCTGGGACCCCCCTGAAGCAGAATGAAAATACAACTCTTGGAATTTGATATGTTGGGTTGATGGGACGTAGTTGCCGAATTCAAACTAGCCGACAGCGTTTTCGAATAAACAGATAGAGCCCCTAGTTTCAGGACTCCTCGTCGATCAATTTGGAAAAAACTCATCCCTGTCACCTGTTGCTAAGGAGACGATACATCAAAATGGATTGGTAAAGGTTCGACTGTCGTCTGCGGTTACCTACTTTATAAACCGGCTACAAATGGATGTCCATCTTGATCGTGGGTTACGGTAAACCGAACGCGGCCAGAATGCGATATTTTGTAGGTATTATTATTAAAATGGGTTGGCGGTAAACTAGATGCCATTGAGGTCTTCCAATTTAGGGCCGCATTTGGAGTTGAAAAGGTGAGCTTGGGAAAAGACGAAAAAATAAAAGTGATTGACTCCCATACCGGTGGTGAGCCAACACGGATTGTCATTGAGGGTGGTCCGGAGATCGGCGGTGGGCCTCTCATCGACCGTGTTAAGAAATTTCGCAATGATCATGACGATTTTCGGCGTGCCGTCATTCATGAACCACGAGGGGCTGATGTTCTGATCGGTGGTGTTTTGTGTGAGCCGACTGAACCTGATTGCGTAACAGGGGTCATTTTTTTTAACAACGTAGATTATCTGGGAATGTGTGGACATGGAACGATTGGCCTCGTCCAGACGCTTTATTATCTAGGCCGGATTGAACCGGGAAGGCACAAGATCGAAACGCCTGTTGGTGTGGTGACAGTTGTCTTGCACGAGGATTGCCAGGTCACCGTGCAGAACGTCCCGAGCTTTCGTTATCGTGCCGATGTCGAGTTGTCCGTGGAGGGTTACGAAAGCGTCTGTGGTGACATTGCCTGGGGCGGTAATTGGTTTTTCCTTGTGAAGGATCACCCGTTCGAAATAAAACAGGGAAATATCGATCAGTTGCTCCTTTTTTCGAGGCGGGTAAGATCGTGCTTGGATAACCAGAAGATTACTGGCAAGGATGGTGGGGTGATTGATCACATTGAATGTTTTGGTCCTCCAGAATCGTCTCATGCTGACAGCAAGAACTTCGTTTTATGCCCGGGCGGCGAATATGACCGCTCGCCCTGTGGTACCGGTACCAGTGCCAAGGTAGCCTGTTTGTATGCCGGTGGGAAATTGAACCCAGGAGAGGTTTTTCGACAGGAGAGTATTATCGGTTCAATTTTTGAAGCAACGTTCCGTTTGCCTCATTTAGATGAACGGCAGACGTTGGAATTACAGGGAACCGGACCGTTGGAGAGAGTTGTGGTGCCATCTATCCGGGGCTCAGCTTTTGTTCACGGCGAAACGACATTGGTTTTTGGAAAGAACGATCCATTTCGCCTGGGGATCTCGAAATGAAGGGAAAAACCGAAAATGTCTGTGTGATCGGCGGTGGAATTATAGGGGCCTGCACCGCCTACTTTCTCAATCAAGCGGGGAAAAATGTAACGGTCGTCGAGCAAAGTAAATTCGGCGCGGCATGTTCGGCCGGAAATTGCGGGTACATTTCGCCGAGCCACGTCCTGCCGATTGCTGTCCCCGGCGTCGTCGGTCAGGCGATGAAATCGATGATGAGTCGTAAATCCCCTTTTTATATTAAGCCCCGTTTTGATCTGTCACTCTGGAAATGGTTGTACAAATTTTGGCGTCGATGCAATCGCCGAGATATGTTGCAATCTGCGAGGGTCAAACATGAGTTATTGCAAAGTTCGTTTCAACTTTACAAACAAATGATCGAGGACGAAAATCTGGCATGCGAGTGGGAACACAGGGGGTTGTTATTCGTTTACCAGGACACAGACCATTTCGAGGAGTTTTCACAGACCAACGAAATGCTGAATGCTGAATTTGGAGTGGCCGCCCGGAAGCTGCCTTCCCGGGACCTTGTGGAGTTTGAGCCAGCGATCAAGCCGGAAATCGCTGGTGCCTGGCTGTTTGAGTGTGATGCTCACCTGCGATCAGATCGTCTGCTGGATTCGATGAAGAAGCTGCTTGAGGATCGAGGGGTGCGAGTATTGGAGGATACCGCTTTCCAGTCTTTTGTTCCCGAAGGGAATTCCAGGGCCCACCGAGCCGTAGCGATCAATACTTCTCAAGGTGAGATTGATGCGGATTATTTTGTCTTGGCGACTGGCGCGTTAACACCCCGCTTTGCACATGAAGTGGGATGTCACATTCCCATTCAACCGGGAAAGGGATATTCGATTACCATGCCACGTCCAAGCTTGTGTCCTCAAACCCCGATGATTTTTGAGCAACATCGAGTCGCCATTACGCCATTTCAATCCGGTTACCGGATTGGGTCGACAATGGAGCTGGCTGGCTACGATGAATCAATCAATCGGGAACGGTTGGATCTACTAAGGGAATCTGCTGAGATTTATTTGCATCAACCGTATTGCGATCCTGTGGAAAGCGAGTGGTTCGGTTGGAGACCGCTGACCTATGATGATGTACCCATCATTGATCAGACCCCTCGCTACAAAAATGCCTACGTGGCAGCTGGGCATGGCATGCTTGGATTATCAATGGGAATGGTGACAGGAAAGCTGGTCAAAGAAATGATTTGCGGCGAATCAACGCATATTGACCGGAAGCTCGTCTCATTTTCTCGGCTCAAATAAACTGGCCGGTTCTAATGGCTAATATGACCTGCATGCGGGGCTGGTGATTTTTGATCCGGGTAAAACAAGTTCGTCAGATCAAGACGGCGTTTTCTTAAGCAATGGATTGGCAGATCTGATCGACAGACGGTCTGTCATGAGGATCCTGGCTGATATCGTGTCGGCGGACGATACCTTCGGGGTCAATCAAGACATTTCCGCCCAATTGTCGCCAATCTTTGCCCGGTGTTCCGGGCGGGGTGCCACCGGCGATCAAGCGTATGTATTTCCAAATCGATACCGGGCCATAGACCGGCCACCATCGTCCCCTTGGGAAGCGGTAGGCCTGATAGAGTTTCATCTCCGGATCTAGCAACAGTGGCCACATTAATCTGGTGGTACTTGCGTACGCTGATGCCATGGAATCGGTGTCAAAGGTGATAATGTACACCTTGATGTTCAAATCGGCTAACCGCTCTTTTTTTTCACGCAACTGCGTCAAGTGCCGGCGGCACGGCGGTCATCCCAGGTGCCGATGAAAAACCAGTAACTGCCAACCGCCGAGTCCATCGCTCGATGAGTGCTGGATTCCATCACTATCAGTCAGGTGAAACGGAATAGCCGTCTTGCCCACTAAACTCGTTATTGTTGTTACCGACATTACCTATGGCTGCTGGGGAGAGGAATCCAAGTGTCTCTGGAAAACTTAACCTTGCCAATTCTAATTCATGTTAGACGCTCGGTTGAACATCTCCATTTGTCCACCGACCGTCTACCAGTCTCCAGGTGTTTTCAGATGGACAACCATCACCAAGCAATCGGGGTAATCGTCCTTGACGAACATTGTCATAACATTGCAACATCGCAAAACGACGTATGGTTCCGGGAATCCCGACCGCTGTATGACCGGGATGGCCGGTCGCTGGATAAGGACCGCCGTGGTTCATTGCCGAAGAGACCGCCACACCGGTCGGCATTTTGTCATTCAGGAGTCTGCCTACTTTCTGTGCCAGATGAGGAGCAATTCTGCGGTAAGAGCTGTCATCAAGGTCACCGGTATGGCTGTAAATGCAACCGGTCAGGTTACCTTCCATCGCATCGATGATCTCAACCAGTTGATCAATTGACTGGTAGGTTACAAACAGCGAAGCATTGCCGAATGCCTCCGTTTGCATCGCCTCTGGATTATTAATAAAGTTTTCACCGGTTGTTGTCAAAAGAGCATTCGGGCAGCAAAATCGGCTATCATCGGTCTTTGAATTAGTCGTAAGTCGCGTAGCGCCGTTAGACTCGAGGAAAGCGATGCTCTGAAGCAGAGATTTTTCCACGGCGGCTGAAAGCAACGTTCCGCCCGGCGAAGCATCGAATTTTTCTTGCACCGCGGCGATGAACGAACGTCCCGTTTCGGATTCGGGGATCAGAACAATCCCGGGGTTGGTGCAGAATTGGCCCGCACCCATCAAGCTACTGGTGACATAATCTTCGACCAGTGATTCCATCCGTTCTTCGTTGGCACCGGGTAGAATAATGACCGGATTGACGCTGGAGAGTTCGAGGTAAATCGGTTTTCCGACTGCGTCTGCGGCCGTTTTTAATTTTAGGCCGGCCGTTCGACTTCCCGTGTAACCAATGGCGCCTACTCTTGGATCGGAAACCATTCTTTCACCGTCGGAGTGACTTGTACGGTAAATCAATTGCACGATGGCTGATGGCACATTCGACAATTCAGCCGCCTTGATTGCCTGTTCGGCGAGAATTCGGGTGGTTCCGGGATGAGACGAATTGGCTTTCCCGATGACCGGATTCCCCGCTGCAATCGCTGCCGCAAAATCGCCTCCGGAAACCGATCCGAACGCGAATGGGAAGTTGTTGGGACCGAAAATGACCACTGGCCCAAGTGGTGCGTAAACCGATCGAATGTTCAGCTGGGTATCGATTGTTGGCAATGCCCAAGATCCGTTGCGGGCTGCGTCTGCCGCCAATCGTAGTTGATTGGTGGTCCTTGGGAGTTCTACGTCGGCTAGTCGAGGAGATTTTGGCAACCCGGTTTCGAAATGAGCCATATCAACAAGCTCGGTGGAGACTTCTTCAATTTTTGTTGCAAAAGTCTCTAGAAACAAGGCGATCGATTCACTGCCCAGAGAACGCAATTCCAAAAAAGCGTTGGCAGCCGCTTCCAACGCGGCGTCGCAATCGGCCCAACTACTCATCGGGTAGCCCTCGGAACTGGGCTCCCTGGTGTTAGGGTTGGCGGCCGAAAATTCACCGGTGGACTGAGAGTTGATCCACTTGCCATCAATAAGTACTTTTTCCATTTCGTGTCTTTTAAAAAGGTGTTGGATATTGTTAATAATCCGAATTGATGTTGTTAATAATCGGAAATGGAACGGCAGTCATTCGCAGAAGATGGACCCAAGAGGTTATCCCTGGATGACATGGTTTTGAAGCGTGCCAATTCCGGCAATATGAATGAGGACTTCGTCACCTGGTTCCAGTCCGAAATTGCCATCGGGGACAATGCCGGTACCGGTCAACATAATGACTCCATCGGGGAAAGAATTGTCCCGAATCAGCCAAGATAAAAGTTCTTCAAAACTCCGAGCCATTTCATCCGCGTCGGTAGTGCCGGTATAAACTTCGTTTCCTTGACGATGAATTGACAACTCAATCGTCGTTTCCTTTCTTGATGGCATCGATTCGACAGGTGTAATCGCGGGGCCGAGGCCACAGCATTGGTCATAGACTTTGGCTTGAGGCAGGTAGAGCGGGTTGTCTCCCTCAATGTCCCGGGAGCTCATGTCGTTGCCTACGGTAAACCCGACCAGTTTTTTTTCCGAGTTGATGACCATGGCGATTTCAGGTTCGGGCACATTCCAGTTCGAATCCGATCGGATGCGAAGACCGTTCAACGGTCCAACCACTCGACTTGGAGTCGCTTTGAAAAAGATTTCCGGCCTTGGTGATTCATAGACTCGGTCGTAGCAGCTTGCAGCGGATTCAGATTCTTCCATCCTCGCTGTGCGACTTCGTTTGTAAGTGACGCCAGCAGCCCAGACCTCTTGTTGATCAATCGGTGCGAGCAGTTTTACATCGTTCAAATCCACCTCGTCGGTCGGTGAATCCACCGTTTTTTTCATCAGCGAAACCAATTCGCCAGAATCGAGGTAGTGGGTGATGGTCGCAACAGGTCCTGCGCTAAAAAAGTGGATTCGGCCGTTTGTGAGAACACCCGCAAAAAGACCATCGTTGTATTGAAACTTGACAAGCTGCATATTTTCAAGCGACGTGACTGGAGATAGAGAGGTTGAACGTTTCCAATTTAGCAGAATGTGGCACTAATTCGAGCGGTGGCTAAAGGCTATCGATGCCGAAAATCGTTTCCTGTTCTTAGTTTCCTGTTCTCAGCAGTCCGTAGACTTTAAACAGTTGAAAAGAATTCCGTTCGCAGGGTGAATGTCTTTAGTTATTTCCCAACTCTATCGATCTCGCTGTGGCTGCCTGGACGGCATGCATGGTGGCAGCTCGAAGGCCACCTTCCTCCAAGGCCTTGATGCCGGCAATGGTGGTGCCCGCGGGAGATGCGACCCGGTCCTTCAATAGGCCGGGATGATCACCCGTTTGCAGAACCAGTTCGCCGGCACCAATGACCGTTTGGGCTGCCAGACGATTAGCGATCTCACGTGGAAGGCCAGCATGAACTCCGCCGTCGCTCAAGGCTTCGATGAACTGAAAAACAAAAGCTGGACCAGATCCTGAAAGCCCGGTGACCGCATCCAGGAGTTTTTCGGGAAGAATCTCAGTGATTCCTACCGACTCGAACAGTAACTGAACGCTCTGGACGGTTTCGGCCGCAACATCTGGGTTTGCGGCCAATCCAACCGCTCCTTTTCCAATCAGGCAGGGCGTGTTGGGCATGGTTCTTATGACCTGCCCCGAGTTAAGCCCGCTGACCAGCCATTGAAGCGAAATGCCTCCCATGACAGAAATGTAGAGTTTTTCGGGACTATCGGAGGATAATTCAGAAATGATTTCGGGAATGATTTGTGGCTTGACTGCCAAGAAAACCCAATCCGCATTTTCGACGAGGTCCTGTGCCGAGCGGGCGACACCGCATCCGGGAACGACGTTGCAGAAATGGTTGAGAGAAACATCCGAAATATCATAGCAGGTGATATTGGAGGGGTTAATCAAATTGGATTTGCTAAACCCCGCGGCTAGGGCGGAGGCCATTTTTCCAGCCCCAATAAAGCCGATTTTTTTGCTGTTCATGAAATCTGTAATTGTTGAAAGGAATCGGTACTGAATTTATACTGCGTTCAGTCGTGAAGCATATTGGAGCCAAGCCTTTGTGGGTGTAAAGTCCAAGTTTACCTATTTTGGTTTTATTTCCCGCTCATTAACAACCTACCCGAAAGAAGTTCATGTCAGAGAATAAACTCAAGATAAACCGCCGACATTTTTCGAAAGCCAGCGTAGCTGCTGGTATGTTTGCCGCCGGGATGTCTACGTCAGCATTTGGAGGTAATGGGAAGGATTCAGACCCATGGTTCAAGATTTCTCTTGCACAGTGGTCACTTAATCGAGCTTTTTTCAAACGCTCGGAACTCAAGCTGGACAACCTTGAATTCGCGAAGGTAGCACGGGATTTGGGGATTGACGCCGTTGAATACGTTAACCAGTTCTTCAAGGACAAAGCGACGGATGTTAAATACCTCAACGAGATGAAAAAAGTAGCCAGCGATCACGGTGTGAAAAGCCTGTTGATCATGTGTGATGGTGAGGGCCAATTGGGGAATCCCAACAAAGACGGCCGCAAGAAATCTGTTGAAAATCATCATAAATGGGTTGAGGCCGCCAAGCATCTCGGATGCCATTCAATACGAGTCAATGCGGCAAGTAGTGGAGAATACATGGAGCAGGTCAAGTTAGCCGCTGATGGGCTGGCCCAGCTTTCCGAATTTGCCAAACCACACGGATTGAATGTCATCGTTGAAAATCATGGTGGACTCTCTTCCAATGGTGCCTGGCTGGCTACTGTGATCAAGACCGTTGGAATGGACAATTGTGGAACATTGCCAGATTTCGGGAATTTCCGAGTGACCGGGAACGAATGGTACGATCGTTATAAAGGCGTGACCGAACTAATGCCTCATGCCAAGGCGGTCAGCGCGAAGTCTCATGATTTTGATGACAAGGGAAACGAAACCCATACCGACTATTTAAAGATGATGAAAATTGTAAAGGCTGCCGGGTACCGTGGATGGGTAGGAATTGAATTTGAGGGTGGCGCCGACCAAATGAAGGGCATCAAACTCACCAAATCCCTTTTGGAACGCGTAAGGAAAGAACTTGCATAGCGAATTTGATATTCGCTCCGTAATACCACTTTTTTATCTAGCCTTGAAGAGCCCGGTTTTTCGACTGGGCTTTTTTTAAATCGCTATCGGGGAGTCCTGGATTCTCCAGATGGAAAAATGAATCACTGGAAAGGGCAATTGCCTTTCGGGTCAATCCTGCAACAATGGACCCTTCCAGGTCTCATTCAGGAAAAACAATATGGCGGTCATTGAGCATGATCATTTACGAACACTTCACCGCCTGCACCGTCAAAAAGCAGATTTGCAGTCACGAATCGACAGTGGACCTCGACAATTGGTAGCCTCCACCGCAAGAGTGACCACCGGAGAGGAAAAGCAAGCGGGTTTGAAAGATCTCCTGAAAAAGACCCAGGTTCTTGCCAACGAAAAACAATTGCTCCTCAAGCAGCGCGAGGACAAAATCCACGACTTTCAGGCGAAGCTGAATGCTGCAAAGTCGAACGAGGAGTTTCAGGCATTCAAGAATCAAATAGCTGCCGATGAACAGGCCAATGAGGTGCTTTCTGACGAGATTTTTGAACAGCTGGAAAAAATCGATGATATCAACCAGGAAATTTCTGACGCAACGGAATCGCTGAAATTGGCAAACGATCTTCGCAACAATATTCAGGCGAAAATTGATAAAGAAGCTGAGGGGCTCAAATCCGAATGGACCCGTGTGACGGCTGAATTAACGGAATTAGAGAAGAAAATTCCCGCGGATATTCGGATGGACTATCAACGGGTGGCGTCGTCGCGGGGCGAGGAGTCTCTCGCTCCGTTAGACGGAGATTTTTGTGGAAATTGCTTCCACAAAATTACCACCATGCAGCACAGCAATCTTGCCGCCAACAAACCTGTTTTTTGCAAAGCTTGTGGTGCGTTGATTTATCTTCCAGAGAATACACGAGTTTGACTTGATGCGGTACAGCGACACCAATGGTTCTGCACGAGAGTCCATCCCTGTAATGGCAGACTGACCGTTTTTGCCACTAGAGCTGAGATTTTCGGAGGCAAAGAGGCACGACGCTGCGACGAAATTTTGTTTCCTTCTTCGATTTCGTTGAGACGCAAATCGTATCCCCTCAATCCGGCAAGTGCGGGAATCAAAATCCTTTCGGCCAGCCTGATTTTTTCGACGGTCCGGCGAAATGGGCGGCCCGAGAAATCTGTGACCGCCGGTCACTCAACCACCGGACACTTAACCGCCCGACATAGTCCCAAGGGTACCCCGGTCCGGCAAATTGAAAACTATGAAAATTCGATTTGTAGAGGTCATTGAACTCGATTACTTGGAGAGTTCGATCAGTTTGGCTAACACATCATCGCCATGAGAGCGAACGCTAACCTTTTTTTCGATGTGAGCAATCTTGCCATCTTTACTGATAAAAAACGTGACTCGATTGGGGAATTTTCGACTGGCATTGTAAATCCCATAAGCTTTTGCCGCGACACCTTCTGGATCGCTGAGGATGGGGTAGTTGAGATCGAGCTTTTTCGCAAAGTTCGTATTGGTCTCCAATGAGTCGCAGCTCGCGGCAAAATGAGCAACATCGATTTTTTTTAATTCGGCGCCACTTTCACGAAGTGACTTGCACTCAGCCGTTCAGCCACCTGTAAACGCTTTGGGAAACCAGGCAACGACTACCCATCGTTTGCCTTTGAAGTCTGAAAGTTTGTAAGTTTTGCCGTCACTCCCAGCCATTGAGAAATCGGGTGCATTATCGCCAACTTTTAAATCTTCGGCGGGACTATCGTTTCCAGAGATCATGATCATCATGGCCAATATCAAGGTGTGAAGTTTCAAATTCATGTCTGCATTCGTTGGAACAGGAAGCTTGATTTTCAGTCACGCTCTTAACGTGATATGTCGAGAATAACATGGTCGGGTTAACGAATCAAATCCTCGTTTTTTTACCGCCGTGCCCAGGCATGTTTGTTTTTTTGGGGCCCCATTCTGGCGGATTTGTGAGCCTGCGAACTCATTCCTAACACTCGAAGACGCTTTCACGGTGGTTGGGATAAGGGAATCGGCGTGGAATGCTGACGTCATCCAAGTACACAGCTTGCCATGACGGAGGCTCGGTCACCGGCCACAGAACATTATTTAGACGGTGGGTGAGAATCTTGTCATGGCAAATGACCGGAATCGTAGTGTCATTCAGGTTAGAAGAGCCGACACGTCTTCGTAGTTGATTTCTAGCGCTAGGCGAGTTGTCGTCGGTTGGAGCGACCTGATTCAGCGGCTGTGTCTGGGAAATATGATCTCAGAACAATTGGAGGCTGAATGCTATCTTTGGCTCAGTAGACTGGCCGCAGACGGTTTGCCGGTAAAACGACCGTTCAACATCAGGCGACGTCTCTGTCTTCGAAGAAAATCAGGCCAAGTAACAACGCAATGCCACCGTAAATTGTGCAATAGATTAATGACCACCCCAAGTAGGACATTGGCACAATTGCATCACCCGAGATTGCTGCCTGAATGTTGAAATGATCCAGCACCGGGAAGATGGTTGCAATTAACTGACCAAAGAAGACGACAGTCTCAAAGGCTCCCACCGCGACGGTGGATTGAACAATGAGCGGCGTTAAATGTCCCAAAACATAGATGGCAAAACAGATCAATATGTTGGCCATGATCGGCATACGTGTCGAAATGGTGACCGAAATGGCAATGAAAACGAGAGTCTCCATAAAGCCCAGCAGGATACCGGGAACTATTTTTACGGTTTCCGCATAACAATCCTGCCACTGTGGACCATCGGCAGATCCCTCTTTTGCATCATAAATTGTTTTGAATGAAACTGCTGGCACGAAGAAAACAATCCCCACAATGATGGCAAAGATTGCCAAAGCCCAGGCGATCCCCATGAATTTGCCAACGATGAACTGGCGGCGACCGATGGGTTTGGAAAGAACCGTCAACGCCGTTCGTCCCTCGATTTCTTCGGCAATTGATTTACTGGCGGCCCAGATCGCAAGAAAGATACTGAACACCAAGATCAGTGTCAGCCCGGCATCTTTCAACATCTTGATGTCTTCGCCAAACGTGTTGTAGGGCAAAATCACAAACAGAAGCACACCGACAATCGCGGTTACCAATAGGATTAAATAGACCGGTTGAGAAACTTCGGTCTTGAAGGTGGAAAGTGCGACGGCAGCCACTTTTGGCATTACTCCACGCATGAAAATGTAGAACAAAAACAGCCCTAACACGCTTGCTGCACAGAATGGAAGAATATCCAGTTGTGGCACCGTTGGAGTGGTAATTATCCTGATTTCAAGAGTTGCAGCATCAGAGGAATCATTCTTGACGAACAACTTGGAAACCGTTGTATAGGGGATAATCTCTTGGCGAATCGCCTGCCGGAGAATTCTAGTCGGAGTCTCTGGAGCAATCTTGAGATTAGCGCTTTGAATGCGGATTTCTTCCAATGTCTGCTCACGAAACGGCGTAGACTGGATCTCAACACTTTGATCACTCCAGACTTCGATACCTCGCAGTTGTGTGCCATTGAAGGCAATCGGGACTTCTTGACCGACATCAGATCCCGGTTCAATCCGGATTTTCTGTACCCTGGATACGCCAGTGGTAAATAACTCTGAGGCTGGCTTTAAAATCTCCAATGGTTTTTCAACAATGAATAGATTCGTTCCCAGTCCACCCATCTGGGCAAGTGCGATGCCGGCAACTGCGATAAAAACATACTTGACGCCAATCCAAAGCAGCCAGTTGTTAGGCCCTTCGGAACAGATGACGCCAATCTCCGACATGATTTTTCGCGAGCAGAGGGCAAAGACTGTCAGCCATCCTATCATCATCGATCCAGACATCAGGAGGATCGCCAACACCATAGCCGAAAAACCGGGTGGATTGTCGGCCGATTGTTTTATGTCCGAGTAGGGTTGGAATGCCCCTAAATGGTGCCCGGCGCTCAACCAATCGGTATAGGAAGGGCTCCAGAAAAAGGGAATCAGAACCAGGTTAGTCAAAATGGTCAGGCCAACGGCAAAATAGAGCCTTTTCCTTGGATTTTCATTCAGGGTATTCAAACCCGGAACAAACGAAAGTCCGTATCCTAAGAGAATGATTAGCAGGCAACCAATCAAACCCACGGTGATACCGACAGAAAAGAGCCAGACAGGGGTGGTCCATGCCCAATTAATCAGGCTTTGTCCGAATAGAATCGAGTTCATCATGAATGAAAAAAGGAATGAGCTGTTTCGGATTGCGGAATACAGAACGGTTTCCAGAAACCTCTGTTACGCTAAGTATGGTTAGATGGTTCAATGACCGCCAAGACCGCAGTTGGATGGTGGGAGGATTTTGCCCCGGAATCTTGACGAACGTTTGCAATAAACCGATTAATCCATCTATGGGGCCGAATACCGATGGTTCCCATTCTGCCCATGGAGAGGGATTAGTCTGGCTCTTTTTCTGATTGGTCGGTTGCCGGGCGGGTTGGGATGACGGGAAAATGTCGTCTCACAGTAAAAACTAGTGATTCTCGTGGGTCGTCTGGATTAATGGCGAATTTTGAATTCAGTCAATGTTGAATCGATATCGAGGCTGACTTCTTCTGCCAATTTAATGTTATTCGCTAGTCGATATTGAATTTCCGTCAGGAAATTGCTGAGCGTGGTTTTTTCCCCCTGAACCACTAATTCAACACTCCCATCCATTAGATTCTTAACATAACCAACGATTTGGAAGGCTTTGGCGATTTGAGAGGTTTTGTACCGGAAACCAACCCCCTGCACGTTTCCGTGATAAACGACCTTTATTTGTCTTACCACCTTTGGTATCCGTCATTCTGGAAATAGGCTGATCGTCGGCCATTTTCAGTGGGGAATCAAGTTTAATGATCAGGATCGAAGGCCGAAGTTGAAAAACAAAACCACAACTTGTTTTAAAATTGCCGTTTCTGTCGGAATCCTGCTGTTTTTGTGCTGGAAAGCAAGTGGAAACAATGAATTTGCCAACGTCTATCACTCGGAAAAAAATTGGGACTACCTGGCCGCCGCCCAAGTGCTGGTGACCTTGGGCATTGGTGTTTCGTTTTGGCGTTGGTATGGATTGGTACGTGCTTTGCAACTGCCGATTACGCTCTTTAACGCGTTGAGAATTGGGTACATTGGCCACGCTTTTGGGCTGGTCAGTATTGGAACCTTTGGCAGTGACGCGGTCCGCGTTTTCTACGTGGCGAAAGAAAATCCCGATCAAAAGACACTGGCTTTTATTTCTGTCTTTGTTGACAGACTGTGTGGCCTTCTTGGGCTATTTATTCTGACAAGTGCGGCCATTCTCAGTTTTCAGTATCTAGGGGGGTCGGAGGTCGTCAACTCGCAAACTCAATTGTTGCAAACGGTGACCAAGACGGTGACCGTCATGACCGTGGTCGGTCTCTTTGGATTTGCCAGCTTGTTTTTGTTGCCGCTATTCGAAAAACAAAAATGGGTCAGGAGGTTAGGTGAGCTCCGCTGGGCGGGGCCGATTATTGATAAAGTACTGGCCGCCGGCATCGCTTATCAAAGACGTCCCCTGGTCTTATTGTTGGCGCTGCTACAAAGCGTATTAGTCCATACTTTGTTGACACTTAGTGTTTTTTGTGTCGCCGTGGGCCTTTCCGGCCAACATCCTTCACTTGGCGATCATTTTATATTATCCCCGGTTGCCCATCTTCCCAACGTGCTTCCCCTTCCCGGAGGAATTGGTGGTTTGGAGGTAGCTTTGGACTACTTTTATCGAGCAGCAATGGATCAGGTTCAAACCAGTTATGGTCTGATTGTTGCCTTAGGATATCGGATGGAGACGTTCGTTGTTGCGATCATCGGCATCGTGTTTTACTTACGTGGCCGAGGGGAAATTAATAAGATCATGCAGTCCCAAGTTTCGTCAGTCACCAGCCATGATTGAAGCCGGATTCTGCCTACGATTGGGAAACATCTGAATCGAAAACTCGAACCTGTTCCCAGCTTGCTTTGTTTTTCTCAATGAAATCTAGATGGCGTTGATCGACTTGATACCGGTCATGAGATTCTTTGGAGTCAAAGACCACGTGTAGAGCGACTTGGAAGGCGACGTCGTTAACAGGCCGGTCAAGGTCGGGATTGAGACTGCCAATAGCAAAAAAAACGGTGCCGGGATGCCCAGAAAGATACTCTTTTCCGGAGGCAATCAATGTGTCGATGGATTCCGAGGATGAATCCTTCAGAGTGAAAAAAACGTTGTGAGCGAGCATGGTAATCGGTTCCTGTTTGAAAGCACCCAAACAAGGAGGATATTATCGCCGCCGCCGTCCCGTCAACCCGGCACGCTCCATCAATGACTTGGAAAAAGTTGCGTCTACATATTCGTCCTGAGGAGGTGAACCGTAGGCTCCATTTTTGAAAGGATCGTATTCCACTTTGAATTCGTGTTTGGCCACTCTTAGAATGTCGCCAGGATCGACTCGCTTTCGTACGCCGTCTAGAATTCGCTTACTATTGACCTTGATGCCATTTCGGCTTTTAAGATCCCTCGCGAACCAGTACCCTTCCTCTATTTCCAGCAGGCAATGGTGAGAGGAAACGTTGGCGAATTGCAGAATGATATCGCAACCTTCCCGGCGCCCAATTCGGAGTTTTTTCTCCAATAATGGGATCGAATCTCCACCTCCGATAGGGACCAATTCTCCATACATGTCAATTTTTCGCTAGAATAGTCGGCGGGGGGGTGACCACTGGTGAGTTAATAGCTCGAGGGTTCACCCTGCTCGAAATTAGTAATTACAGAGTAACTTTATGCGCGCTATCACCGAGAGTCAATCGTTTTGTCCCAGATAAGTCCCCAATGCAGTGAATTCCCATGGAAAGACAGTGGTTTTCGGTATTATCCCTATGGATATCATCTAAAACAGAAATTTGGGCAAAGGGTTCAAAAAGTCAGTATTGATGCCGGTTTTAGTTGCCCTAATGTGGATGGAACAGTGGCAATTGGGGGGTGTGTATTTTGTGATAACCGCAGTTTCAGTCCAAGCCGAAGAGTTCGCAGGGACAAAATCCAGTCTCAAATCGACGATGGGATCTCCCGCCTGAAAAAACGCTATAAAGTCAATAAATTTATGGCTTATTTCCAACCGGCAACCAACACGTATGCTCCCGTGGAAGAATTGCGTCCGCTTTTTGAGCAAGCCGTCGCACACCCCGAAGTGGTGGCATTGGCGGTCGGAACCCGACCCGATTGTGTTCCCGATGACGTGCTGGATTTGCTGCAGGAATTAGGAGAAAAGACTTACCTATCGGTTGAATATGGGATGCAGACGGTACACGATCGATCTTTGGACTGGATGAATCGAGGGCATCACCACGATTCGTTTTTGGATGCGATGCAACGCAGTCACGGTCGTGGTTTTGAAATCTGCGCCCATGTCATGTTGGGACTACCCGGCGAATCAAAACAGGATATGTTGCAAAGCGCTCTTGAATTGGCTCGTCAAAAAATTGACGCGGTGAAAATCCACAACCTTTACTGCGTCAAAAAGACCCCGTTGGAAAAACAGGTGGAATCCGGCGAGGTCGAATTGATGAATCGTGATGACTATATTGATGTTCTTATCGACTTTCTGGAGTTGTTGCCGCCATCGACGATCGTGGAACGCATTAGTGGTGAAGCACCTCCCGATTATTTTGTCGGTCCGAGTTGGTGTCTTGATAAGCCGGCTGTCTTGAATGCACTCCAATCGGAGATGAAAAATCGTGATTCCTGGCAGGGTAAACGTTATGTTGAGCCGACTTAATTCGGGTTGGCAAAGTTTTTTTCGGTGGAAGGGATGGACTGAAAATGGCGAAGGCAAACGGCAGAAATCCAGTTGGAGCGTCGGTCTATTCTAAGACCTCACTTCTGCTTTACGACGCTTTGGTTCACTGGTTTTCCAATAACTGGATTTGGAATTGTCAACGGTTTCATTTAGCGAATTACTACCAGCGATCTTTTTCCAGCGAACACCTGGAGATTGGCATAGGCAGCGGAAGGTTATTGGGGCACTTGAGCAAAGAGTATCATTTCGATCGATTGGTGATCGGTGATGTGAACGATGATTGCCTCGCTTTTGCCTCGAAGGTCCTGGGTAAGCGGCTTCACACCGCGATCCGGCTGAATCTATTGGAGCGTTCCTCGAAATGGCCCCATGTCGGCAGATTTGGATCGATTGGTTTCAATTACGTGCTTCATTGTTTGCCGATAGATTTCGCCGCAAAACTGAGAATAATGGACCAGCTGATCGATCGGTTTTTATCCAAAGAAGGCGTGTTGGTAGGAAGCACGATATTGCCAGGATGTCGATCAGCATGGCTTTCAAACCGTGTGATGAGGTTTTACAACCAAAAAGGGATTTTTTCCAACGAAAATGACTCCTTGCCAGAGCTGAAGGCGTGGATCCAAGCCAGAGGAAATCAATCGGAGTGGAAAATTGTTGGCGACGTGGCAATCTTTCGTGTCATTGCCTGAAAATAAAATCGTTTCCGGCTGAAGCTATTCTGTTGTGGTCCGCAAGTTGTTACGAAATAATGGCAGGAGGAAGAAGCTATACGGCTATCAATCAACAGTTAACTTGTCTCCTTTTTTTTTGACTTGATGTTTGTGAATAAATCAATTTTTCTTTTGATCACGTCTTTTTTGCTGATGCTTGTGTCATTGGGTCGAGCAACCGATCAGCCGTTGCAAAACAACGCGTTGGATCAAGGCGTTGAAAAAATATTTGTAAAGCACTGTTTTGAATGTCATGCGGGCGATTCTGCTGAAAGTGGTTTTCAGATGGATGCGGATCGGGACCGCTTTTTGTCCGGTGGGGATTCCGGAAAGCCGGCCGTCGTTCAGGCCGCAGCGGATCAAAGTCAGCTTTTCAGGTTGATCAAGTCCAGTGACGAATCCGTTCGGATGCCGCCGGAAGGTGATCGGCTAAGTGATTTGGAAATTGAAATCGTCCGGCGATGGATCAACGACGGGGCAAAGATCACCACCCCATTTCAAACGCCTGAGGTTGGTTTATGGTCTTTTCGTCCGATTGTCAAACCTGAAATTCCTCTTTTGCCTTGGGGTGAGAACGGCGCTGGCAGGAATCTTGGTCCGATTGATGCTTTTGTTCTCGACAAGCTAACAAAGAATGAATTGAAATTCTCCCCACCGGCTGAGAAGCGAGAATTAATTCGTCGGCTTTTTCTGGTGATGCTTGGTGTTCCACCCACGCCGGAGGATGTCGACGGTTTTCTGAGGGATACGTCGCCGGATGCTTACGAGCGATTAGTCAGTTATGTCCTTTCCTCTTCGGGTTTCGGTGAACGTTGGGCCCAGCACTGGGTCGATATTGTTCGGTTCGGTGAGACTCATGGTTTTGAAACCAATCGGGAACGACCAAACGCGTGGTATTACAGAGACTACGTTATTGATTCCTTGAATTCTGATAAACCCTACGATCTTTTTATCAAGGAACAGATTGCTGGAGACCAGTTGTCGGCGGATGTGGCAACAGGTTTCATCGTGGCTGGTCCGCACGACATCGTGAAGAGCCCCGACATCAATTTGACTCTGATGCAAAGGCAGGACGAATTAGCAGATATTGTCAATGTTGCCGGGACGACGTTTCTGGGTTTGACGGTTGGCTGCGCCAGGTGCCACAACCACAAATTTGATCCGATCTCGCAAAAAGATTTTTATTCGATGCAGGCTGTTTTTGCCGGAACCAATCATGCGGATCGTCAGTTGGCGGTAACGCCTGCAGAGCGTGCAAGACTGGTGGATGTTAATCGTGCAATTCAAGATCGTCTCAAGGAACTTGCTGGATTTGTGAGACGTCCGGCTGAAGCAATGATCTTGATTGACGACGATCAGGAAAAGGGCGCCGCCCGCATCGAGTATTTAAAGCCACCCAAAGGGAAAGGAATCAACCCTGCCGGAGGTGAGCCAGGTTTTGCTAACGATGTCGGATCGTCGACCAGATCATTTAACATTAGTGGCGGAAGATACACTTGGTGGAAAAATCAGCCTGGGCATGACTTGGCCGTTTACCATCCGAATCTGGTTGGTGTGGTCGGAGTTTGGCTGTCATGGGGAGCGGGAATCGCAACTCATTCATCTGATGCTATTTATCAGCTCGATCGCGATGGTGATTTGAATACTTTGGAAGACAGAGTGGAGTTGGCTTGCATCGATCAGCGATTATTGGCTGGTGGCAAGGGTAAGATTGGCTCATTTCCCTTGTGGAGTGGCTTTTTTCACGCCGGAATCCATGAGCTTACAACAAAAACAAAAATTGTTCTCCGAGGAGGTTCATCTGGTGCGGTCGTAACCGCCGATTCAATTTTGCTTGAGCCGGGAGTGGAATTGGCGAATCATCAGAAGTTGAATGTACCGCTCAAACCTTTCCTGCGAGGGTCCGTGCAAACGACCCAAAACGTGGATCGGTTTCCGCCAATCAAGGCCCGATATCTACGATTCACGATTGAGAAATCAAGTGCTTCTGAACCCTGTATCGACGAATTAGAAGTGTTTTCCGCAGACAAGGACGGAGATCAAAATATTGCATTGGCGTCACTGGGCGCCAATGCCAGTTCATCGGGTGATTTTCAACATCCGCTTCACAAGTTGGCCCACATTAACGATGGTCAATATGGAAATTCAAATAGTTGGATTTCGTCCAAATCGGCTGGTGGCTGGGTCCAGATCGAATTTCCAGAAATAAGGACGATTCATCGTGTTGAATGGGGACGCGATCGGGAGGGGGGATATTCTGACCGGTTACCGACCCATTATCGCATTGAGGTGGCTACCGAAGAGGGAAAGTGGCGACCGGTGGCTGGTTCTGGAGATCGGAAACCGTTTGGAAAAGGACTTTCCAACGAATCTAAGTACCATTTTTCGGGACTTTCATCTGCTGCTGCCGCTGCCGCTCAGCATTCCATGCGAGAGTTGGATGCGTTGAAAAAAAAGAAGGCTTCGTTGTCCCAAAATCGTCTGGCGTATTCCGGTACTTTCTCCCAGCCTCAACCAACTCATCGATTGTACCGGGGAGATCCTTTAGAAAAACGCGAGGTGGTTGCACCAGATACCATTGCAAAGTTAGGCGAACTGGGATTGCAGGTAGACTCAAAAGAGCCCGCTCGTCGGCTGGCGTTTGCCAACTGGTTGGTTAGGAAAGACAATCCGCTTGTTGCTCGGGTGATGGTTAACCGATTATGGCAACATACCTTTGGGCAGGGCATCGTAGGAACACCTAATGATTTCGGGAACATGGGCCTTCAACCGTCGCATCCC
Organism: Planctomycetota bacterium; assembly: GCA_014238905.1. GTDB lineage: Bacteria > Planctomycetota > Planctomycetia > Pirellulales > Pirellulaceae > JABAAE01. The sequence goes on along the minus strand of JABAAE010000009.1, from coordinate 198,821 downwards.
CGCTTGTTGGACTGGCTGGCCATGGAGTTGATTGAGTCAGACTGGTCATTAAAGCATGTGCAGAAGTTGATCCTGACATCCCGTGCATTCCGCCAAAGTAGCCGGCCACATCCGGAAGGATTGGCAATCGATGCGGGGGGAGAATTGTTGTGGCGATTTTCACCCCGAAGGTTGGCTGCTGAAACGATTCGCGATTCGATGTTGGAGGTGTCGGGCGTATTGAATCATCGAATTGGCGGCAAAGGGTTTAGTGGATTTGAAGTGCAAATGGAGAACGTTCGTCATTTCTTTCCGAAGTCTAATTACGGCCCCACTGACTGGCGAAGAATGATTTACATGACCAAAGTGCGGCAGGAAAAAGATTCTGTATTCGGCGCGTTTGATTGTCCGGATGCCAGCCAGATTATTGATCGCAGAAGTCGTTCCATTACGCCTCTTCAGGCGCTTAATCTCTTCAATAGTCGCTTTGTTCTGCAGCAAGCGGACATTCTGGCGGAGAGGTTGACCGAGGGTAGTTTCGGCACGGATGAGGTTGACTTGCAGCGACAGGTTTCTCAGGCCTTTCAGATTCTGTACTCCCGGCCAGCGGGTGCCAAAGAATTGAAACAAGCAATTCCATTTATCAAGGATTATGGTTGGCCAGCGTTCTGTCGAGCACTTCTAAACAGCAATGAATTCCTGTTTATTCAATAAATCCAAGGCCGTAAACGGTCGGCAGATTTTCTCCACGCCTAATGGTGAAAGGGCACACATTCGATAAGAGAAATCGCCTCGGAATTGACCAGGGAGTTCCGGTTTCATGTCGCAAGCGATTTTCTGGCTGCCCCAAGCAAAGCAAGAAGGTAACAAGATTAGCGAGTCGGTCAAATTCGTTTCGCACTACCTCCGTCTTGATTTGCCCGTTTTCCCCGATTTTGCTTTAGATTTGGATCTATTACTGCCCTGCCCTTTTTTGGGTGGATTTTTTCCCCGATTAGATTTTTGGGGTGGGCCACCAAACTTGGTCTTGGGTTGAGTAGATCGTTGGTTGGAATCTTTGAATGACCTGCCATCGTCGATGACGAAATCGAGCTCGCGTCGGTCAAGATCAACCCGTGAAACCCGGACGGAAATCTGGTCTCCGAGGCGGAATTGGTTTTCCTTTCCGAAACCGGTAATGGCCTGAGCACGGGAGTCGAATTGGTATCGATCAGCTGGAAGGGATCGAGTTGAAATGAAACCATCCACCGGCAGTTCGATGCCTTCGGCAAACAGTCCGGATTGCCGGACACCCGTAATGGTGGCCTTTAGCCGTTTGCCGATCTTGTCGACAAAGAACCCCAGTAGTTTGAGTTTTTTAAGATCTCGTTCTGCCCGTTCGGCATTTTCCTCTGTAGCGCAGCAGTGCGCAGCTAATCTCTCCAGGTGACTTTGATCAACACTTGGTTTCCTCCCGTCGGCCAATGCTCCTGCCATTCTATGAACGACGAGATCAGGATAGCGGCGGATTGGGGAGGTGAAATGGCAGTATGCCTTGCTGCCTAACGCATAATGGCCTTCCTCCTCCGGCGAGTACTTGGCCTTGGACATCGACCTCAGAATGGCAAAATTAACGGCTCGTTTCTCAGGTTTATCCGCAACATTGGCCAATAACCGCTGGATCTCAAATCGACTGGCGAGATTATCGCAATTAATTCCCAGTCCCCGAACGAACTGGGTCAATTCATCAAGTTTGCGGGGATCAGGTTGGGGGTGGATTCTTCTCAGTAGTAACAAATCCGAGTCCACGAACAACTGCGCAACCGCCTCGTTGGCTGCCAACATGAATTCTTCGATGACTTGATGGCTTTCGGTATGGTGAGCAACTTTGGCTCCGACGACCTGGCCCTGTCCATTGAGATCGATTTTGACTTCGGGCAAATGAAGTTCTATCGCACCATCACGTTGTCGGCGGCCACGCAGGACCATCGCTAATTGATGCATTCGGCCCAGTAGATCAAATTGGCCGTGGCTCAGCTTTCGTCGCCAGGCGATCGGTCTCTGGAGAAAGTCGTCGACGTCTTCGTATGTAAATCGGTACTGGCTTTTAATAGCGGTCCGTTTGATTTCTGTGCTAACTCTGGCACCATCTTCGGTAAATTCGATGAAGGCAGACATCGCATATCGAACCCGATCGGGTTGCAAACTTGCCAGGTTGTTGGAAATGATTTCCGGTAACATCGGGATGACGCGATCAGGGAGGTAAACGCTTGTACCTCTTTGATACGCTTCATCGTCCAGCGGTGTGTTGGGTTTTACAAAATGCGAAACATCGGCAATGTGTACACCAAGCAGCCAATGGCCATTCTTGAGTTTCTTCAAGGAGATGGCGTCGTCAAAGTCCCTCGCATCCTGAGGATCGATGGTGACCACGGTCTGGTCGGTGAAATCGCAACGGTTGTCTCCGATTGATTCGTCAAATTGACTAGCTTGCTGCCGGCTGTTCTCCAGAACAGATTCTGGAAATTCGCCTTCGAGTCCATATTGGTTCATGATCAAGAGAGTGTCGACACCGGGTTTCCCTTGCGGACCCAGAACCTTGATCACAACAGCTTCACCTTCGGTATGGTTTGATGGAAAACGAACCATTTCGATGACGACCTTGTCACCCGGGCTGGCATTTTTTGCTCCTGCATCGCCGACCTCTACCGGGCGGAAGAAATCATAGCCGTCTATGTCCACATACGCCCAACCATCATCCTCAAAATAGGATCCCACAAAACGGTGAGTCTTTCGTTCCACGACCTCCAGGACCCGGCCACCAAATTCAATATCGCGGCCAGGCCGGTCACGAATAATGCGTATGCAAACCAGATCCCCCCGCACTGCATCCAGGCAACTTTGGGCTGGAATGTGGACGTTCGTTTGCCCATAAAATGGTGTTTCGGGAAGTGTTTGAACTACTCCGAACCCTTTCCGTGTCGATCGAAATCGGCCGAAAATCTTGACTTGACGGGATTTTTTTTCCGAGGATTTCATGACCAAGTGTTTGGCGCCCCAGCTAATCCGCCCCTTCTTGATCAGCCGTTTGATCGCCCGTTTGAATTCTCTGAGGTCTTCCTCGTCGATTTTCAGTTGCTTGGCAATGATTGCCGGTTTAACGGCTTTGTAGTCTTCTCTGGCAACGTGTTCTTCGATTCGATCTTCCAGTCCGTTTTTTTCTCTCACAAATCTTCCTATTGTTCATGATGGGCAGGTTGCGGTCATTCGCCGCCGGTCCTACCGATAGCCCTCGCCGCGAGGGAATTCCGTCGCGGCTATCATCGCAGCCCGGACGCCAGATTCTAGTGTTAGGCTCAACGTTGTTTCCGGCGATTCATTATTTTTTCGATCGTCCCATCCGGGAGGAATCGAAGCTTCTTCTGAAGGCCGAATCACACGGGGAGCAAAACGAGCATTTTTCACCCGATTTACCGAAACAACCCGCACAATGCACAGGCTTTCCCTGATCGGTCTTTTTAGCGGCCAAAATAACTTGCCGCTGTCTTGCTTCAACCTAACTAATCCTGCCTGAGTCTATCAGGAACGGGTTTTCCGCGCATGTAGATCCCGTGAATATAGTGCCAGATGAACCCAGAAATATAAAAACTATCAAAAAAGCGTGCCGTTTTTGAAGTCGTCAAGAGCGAAAAACACGCGAGGAATTAATTCATACCCATGATCCAGAATTTCATTTTTCTCATTGTGTTCTCCTTTTTGACCTTTGGCATGCCGGCCGGTTTGCTTGGCCAGCCTGACGTGTTGGCAGGGAAGATCTCTGCGACCAAGGCGATTTCGCATCCCTCGAGTGTTACCTCCGCAGTGAATGTAGGGCCTGTCGGATTGAACACTTCACCCCATGAATTCCAAAGGACAATATGGGTCCCACAATGGGAAACGTGTTATCGGACCTACAATCAAACTTGCTATCGAAATGAGCAACGGCAGACCTTCGTTGACTGTTACCGAAAAGTGTGTGACTGGGTTCCGGTCAATCAGGTTTACACTCTGAGCGTCCCACAGCCGCGAACACGCGAGGTAATCACTTATAAAACGGTGCCTGATTCGGTATCTGTCGAAGAAGAATATACGATTAACGTTCCAGAAACCCGCAAGAAAACGTGGACGGTGTATCGAAGCGTCACCGAACAAGTTCCCTTTCAGCAGGAGGTGATTGTCAAGGTTCCAGAAATTCGAAAATCAGTGGAGACCTACTTTCGAACGGTTCCGGAAACAGTAGAGGAACGTGTGAAGGAGACGGTGCAAGTCCCCGAAACTCGGATGCGCGAAGTGGAAACAAATCGTAGCGTTCCCGAAAGTTACCCGGTCAAAGAAGTTTACACCGTTCAGGTCCCTAAGATTCAGGAATTGACGTTTACCGAATATCGGAATGTACCCACTCAGATTCCTGAGAAGCGAACCTACGTTGTCTATCGTCCGATTACCAAATATCGAACCGAGAACTATTCCGTTCGAATACCGGTAACGCAGTATGAAACACAGTACTTCACAGTGCAGGTGCCTTACCCGGAAGAAGTTACTAAATACTATAACGTTGAGGTTCCTTACACTGAAGAAATAACGCGTCCCTACACTGTCTGTGTGCCCCAGTGGCAGCAGGTCGAGAAGGTTTGCCAGGTTTGTGTTCCTTGTTATGAAAACATCCCGGTGAGATGTACGGTCATGCGTCCCTGTCCAATAGTGACGACAGTCATGTGTACAGTGCAAAGACGGGTTCCCTACGTCGAAACAAAATACGTGACAAAAGATTGCGGCAGTTGGCAGACGGTCTCCAGGCAGCTTCCTCTTGGAGCGGGTTGCGTGGATCGATGTGGACGCTGCGTTGCTTGTTGCCAAAGTCGTTATGTGAGCCGGAGGATTTGGGTTCCGAATTATGTAACAAAGGAAGTCAATTGCACCCGTTATCGCGTGGAAACGTTTCAGGTGCCTCGGACGACCACAAAGACTATTTACAAACCCTGTGTTCAAACGAGGTGGGTTTGTAGCTTGAAAAACCGAATAGAAAATCGGAAGTGTCTTCAATGGGTTTGCTCGCCTCGTTATGAGCAAAGAATCCAGGTCATCCCCGTAACACGGTGTCGCATAGAACCAAGGGCCTATACCCAAACTGTTATGAAATGCCGTCCCGAGGTCCGTTCACGTGAATTCCCGAAGACTGTTTATAAGTATGAACAGAGGGAGCGGGAGGTGCCGTATACCGTGAATCTTCCAGAGTCCCGTGAGAAGACCGTCTACCGTACGGTTTACAAAAAAGTTCCGCAGAAAAAGGTTCAAAGGAACACCATCATGGTTGCCGAACAACGGGAGCGAACTGTGATGCGAACCAGAATGAAGATAGTGAAGGAGAAAAAGCAGGAACGTTACACGGTGATGGTTCCCAAAATAAGGGAAAAAATTGATTACAAGACGGTCTACCGCCGAAAGGAATCCACTCGCGAGAAAATTGAGACGGTCTACATTCCAAAAACAGAAATAAGGACCACTTACCGCACGCAGACCAGACAGGTGCCTGAAGAACGCTCGCAGACCTATACCGTAATGGTTCCCCAGAAAAAGACGAGAACGATTTACAAAAACGTTTGGCGGCAGGTACCCGAAACCCGTCTTCAAACCACCATCGTCATGGTGCCAGAACAAAGGGTGCGGCAGGTTCTTAAACCTCAGTTGCGGTGGGAGCACTATCAGAAGCCTTGCCTGGAAAACAGGTGCGTTTCATACCAGGTCCAACGGTGTGTCCCTTATCAGGTGTGTCGGATGGTGCCCAAAACCATTTCTGTCCCCCGGGGAACGTGTGAAGTGCCAGTTTGTGCTGATCAATGTTGGGCTGTCTGTTGCGGTTACATCGATTTCTGCGGGACCGCCTGCCGTTCGCGTTTCAAGAAATGGTTTGACTGTTGGTGGTAGTTCAGGACCTGATTCTCTTTGGCCTCGAGATTTAGCCAAACTGATAGGTCAGGGGGCAGCGGGAGGAATTCACTGTTGAATAGGCCAGATCGATTCCAACGCGAATCCAAGTCGCTTTTGTCTCTTCGTATGTTTACCGCCGGTAATGATCCATTAGCGGCACTCATCCGCTGTGGACTTGTTCCGAGGGATGCAGCCTCTTTCTAAACGACTGGGAATCGTTTAGCTTAAAAAGGTGTTGGCGGGTATTCAGCCAGCCTTTGCGATTTGCACGCTTTAGGGACAGAAATATGCTGTTTTCGGATATTCAAAACCAGCTGAATGCCATCTTTCCACTTAAGAATGACGCCGTTGTTTTCGGCTTGTTGATGGTCATTCTGGGGTTGGTTTTTTACACGTCCAGTAGCCAGAATCCGAAACTCCGGGCATTCTACAAATATGTGCCGATGCTTTTAATGTGCTACTTCTTGCCATCTTTGCTTACACTTTTTCATCTTGTTGATCCGGAGGAATCGAAGCTTTATTTCGTTGCCTCGAGGTACTTTCTGCCCGCTAGCCTGATTCTGCTGACGTTGAGTATTGACCTCCAGGGAATCCTGAGATTGGGGCCCAAGGCGGTTGTCATGTTTTTTACCGGAACGATTGGTGTAGTTCTTGGCGGCCCGATAGCGGTGTTTATTGTTGCGATGTTCAACCCCGATCTGGTTAGCGGCGAAACATGGAAGGGGCTGTCGACGGTAGCCGGGAGTTGGATCGGAGGTGGGGCCAATCAGGCTGCAATGAAATCGATCTTTGGCCCAACTGACAGTCTTTTTTCAGCTATGGTGGCAGTTGATGTTTTGGTGGCGGAGTTCTGGATGATCTTTTTGCTGATTGGCGTCGGCAAAGCAAAGAGTATCGATCGCTTTTTTAAGGCGGACTCTTCAAGCATTACTGAATTACAAGAGAAGATGCAGAAATATAGTGAGGGCTCGCAGCGGATTGCTTCGACGACAGATTGGGTGGTCTTGTGCGGAATTATATTCGGGGGAGTGGGCGGCTGTCATCTGTTGGCAGATTTGGTAGCGCCTATTCTGAAGGAGATCTCTACCAGTTACCCGGACCGATTTGGTTTTATTTCCAAGATGAGTCTGGATTCCAGCTTTTTTTGGTTGATCATTTCGTCAACCACTCTTGGGTTGATGCTTTCCTTTACCAAAGCGAGGAGCTACGAAGGAGTAGGCGCGATGAAGTTGGGCACTCTTTTTATCTTCATTCTTGTCGCCGTCATTGGAATGAACATGAATCTTCGGGCTGTCTGGGAATACCCAGGGTATTTTTTGGTTGGGCTGATCTGGATGGCTTTTCATGTCGGTTTATTGTTCATCGTTGCCCTAATCATCAGGGCGCCTTATTTCTTCCTGGCGGTAGGGAGTAAGGCTAATATTGGAGGTGCGGCAAGCGCGCCAGTGGTTGCCGGCGCATTTCATCCGTCGCTTGCTCCGGTCGGCGTTCTTCTGGCCACTCTTGGTTATGCACTGGGGACTTACGGTGCCTATCTTGCTGCGTTAATGATGAAAGCAGTTGCTCCGGATGCCGTGGATTAACGCCTGGACTTTCTTGTTTTAGAGTCAACACATGGTGGTGGGTCTTCATGAATTGCAAGAAGGGTGGGCGACCGATAAACCGGGTGCCGACTCTAACCCAATGGTAGTGTCTCCACTGGTGAATTGGTCTATTGAAAAAAACAATCCAGTAGCCCGCCGTCGACACTAAGACGGACGGTTTTCCGATGGCGTTTTATTTGGCAGTTTGGTTTTCAACGGGTCGGATAAAAAAATTACGATCGATGTCAAAAATAGTGATGTCCTGTGTATCGGAAAAGGTTTGAGGCGATGTAGTGGGGTTTAATCGTATCAATCTGTCATTGATCTTGACCTTGATGGGCATGCTGAAATCATCGATGACATCTCGGTAATGATAGGTCACCTGTTTACCACTGATGGAATACTCCAGAACTGGGATCTGGGTAGTTCGCAGATATTGATCGAAAATACTGCTTAGATCGATTTTTGCTTGCTTGGAAATGTAGGCTTCAACCTGTTGAGTATTGACGGTTTGGTGCCTGAATTTCCGATTCAATCCACGCAGGATTTCACGCCAGCGGATATCGTTGTCGATCACGTGCCGGATGGTATGCAGCATGTTGCCGCCTTTGTAGTACATGTCTCCAGAACCCGACTGGTTGATTCCGTACTGGCCGATGATTGGTTTGTCATTCTTGACCCTTTTACGACACCCAATGACGTAATCTTCAGCCTCCTTTCGTGTGAAGAAATATTCGACAAACAGGTTTTCGGAGTAATTGGTGAAGCTCTCGTGGATCCACATATCGGCAACGTCTCTCATGGAAATGTTATTCCCAAACCATTCGTGGCCCGATTCATGGACGATGATAAAATCAAATTTTAATCCAACACCGGTACCGCTCAGATCAGTGCCTCGGTAACCGTTTTCGAAACCATTGCCATAGGTCACCGAACTCTGGTGCTCCATTCCGAGATAGGGTACCTGCACCAGCTTATAACTGTCTTCGTAGAAAGGGTATTTTCCGAACCAGTATTCAAATGCCCGGATGGTTCTCGGTGCCTCGGCAAATTGTCTGGCAGCTAGTTTTTGATCGTGTTTTAAGACCCAGTAATCAAGGTCAAGTTTTCCACCTTCGCCGGTAATCGTTTCCGAAAAATTAACATAATTTCCAACATTAAGATTGACGCAGTAATTGTTGATCGGGTGGGTAACTTTCCAATGAAAAGTTTTGGTCTTTTGGGCTAAGTCTGACGCGGACTTAATCAATCGTCCATTGGCAACGGCTGTCAATTGGTCAGGTACGGTGGCCACGATATCCATGCCATTGTCAGGCTCATCGTACCCGTGGTCTTTACAAGGCCACCAAACGCTGGCTCCAATTCCCTGGCAGGCTGTGGCAATAAAGTGATCTCCGTTCTTGTCTTTTTGCCATGAAATTCCACCGCTCCAAGGTGGGTTTTTGCTGACCAGCGGCTTGCCTTGGTAGGCAATGGTAATCTTTGCATTAGCTCCAGCTTGAATTTGTTTGGGTAACGAAATGTAGTACACGTTCCCTTCGCGTGTGAATCTCAGCTCCTGCTCTTCCATTTTGACCCACGTGATCTTCAATGGTTCCTGAAGATCGATCTGCATCCGTTGACCGGGCGACAAGGACCTAAATGAGATGGTATTGGTGCCCTTGATGGATTTTTCCTCCGGAAATATCTGCATGGCCAAATCGTAATGAACCAGATCCCACCATTTTCGTTCTGGGGTAATCGAACCACGAAGTTTTTGTGAACGAGTTGGTTCGGTTTGAGCGATGGCCAAGTTAAATAAAGCAATCGCACAAATAAATAAAATGGGTTTGGAGTAGTTCATGGTCCGGTTGATTCAGAAAAGAGATTGACTAATCATGGGTCGATTGGATCAAATATCCAATACAGGCGTTGATTCCGATGAGGTTTGAGTGTTCCCGGTATTATAACCGAGCAGACTGAATTCGTTCAGATGCCAATCCGATTGAATTCAAAAGCAGATTAGCGAGATGGCTTGAGGGAGGCAGGAAGGTTTTTCCCCGTCGAAAGGGCATGTGAGGTTAGTTTGGCGAGGGCTTGTTATATTATCACTCTGGAACAATCAATTCAAAGATCATCGATGTCAAAACAGTTTTTCATTTTTTGCTTGCTGAGCGTCTGGTCGCAATCGGGCATTCTGTGGTCGCAGGTGGCGGTTGACTTTGCCTCGGAGATTAGACCTCTGCTTTCGGCAAATTGTTTTCAGTGTCATGGTCCGGACTCCAACAAACGGGAAGCAAAATTGCGATTGGATCTGGCCGATGATTCATTCTTGGCAGCTTTGGGGGAATTAGGTAATTCCGAAATATTGCGGCGTATTTCCAGTCACGACGAAGATGTCCGGATGCCGCCACCAGATTCCAGGCTTAATCCTCTTTCCAAACGTCAGATCAAGTTGATCACGGACTGGATTTCTCAAGGAGGAACTGTTTCGGATCATTGGGCTTACAGACCTGTAAATCGTAAGGTTGTACCCTTGTCAATGATTCCCCCAGCGCTGCAACTTTGGCCGATCAATCAGATTGACCGTTTTGTTTTGAAAGGCCTGCTTGATGCCGGTTTGTCCCCGTCGCCCCGCGCCGATCGCTCGACTTTATTGCGGCGGGTCAGTCTGGACCTGACTGGTTTGCCTCCGGGGTTTGAGGACCAGAACAAGACTGGATTTTCTTTTCTGGATTATAGCCGCCATGTTGAAAACCTGCTGGCTCAACCCTCTTACGGGGAACGGATGGCAATCGAGTGGTTAGATCTTGTTCGATATGCAGATTCTTCCGGGATCCATTCGGATAACCCAATCAGCATGTCTCCATTTCGGGATTACGTTATTGAGGCATTCAACGATGATTTGCCCTTTGATCGGTTTACCAGGGAACAGATCGCCGGTGACTTATTGCCCGGTGCGACTCAGATGCAAAAAATTGCGTCTGCTTATAACCGCCTGAACATGATGACGACTGAAGGGGGAGCTCAAGATAAGGAGTACCTCGCTAGATACGCCGCTGACCGTGTCCGCACCACGTCGATGACGTGGTTGGGTTCGACGATCGGGTGTGCCGAATGTCACGATCACAAATACGATCCATTCACGAGCAGGGATTTTTATCAATTTGCTGCATTTTTCTCGGATATCACCGAGAAAGGATACTATCCCGGCGCAGAGCAGACCGGCGATTGGGGACCCCGATTGGATGTGCCATCCCGCCAGCAGATCCGTGCCGAACAGGCAATTCAGGCAGCGATTGCGGAGGTAGATCAGCAGATTGCCATCGCAAAAAAATCCTTGGTTGGCGTCCAGGCAGAATGGGAAAAGGGGTTGCAAAGTCAAGGTGTTTGGAAGGTATTAGATCTGGAATCGGTATCATCTACAGCAGGGTTGGTTTTCAAACAACAGGACGACGGTAGCTTCCTGGTTCAAGGAAGCCGGCCTTCTACGGACGTCTATTCGTTGAAATTGAAGCCCAAACAGAGTCCTTTTCAAGCGATCAGGTTGGAAGTGATTGCTGATGATTCCTTGCCCAGAGGCGGGCCCGGGAGAGCTGGAGGAAACTTTGTGCTTAGTGAAATTCGTCTAATTATTCGTGAGGATGGCAAGAGCAAAGAACTGGATTTTGCAGAAGCGAGGGCGACGTTTGATCAGGTACTCGCCGGAGAGCATTCCCACTACGGCATTTGGCATGCCAAGTCTGCAATCGACAAGGATAAGCATGGCGCAAAACCGGGATGGGCAATTCTTCCACAAGTCGGGAAATCCAATTTTGCTGTGTTTGTTCTCAAGCATGGATTGAAAACCAAGGACGACCAGCGGATTGAAATTCTTCTTGAACAAAAACATGACAATCCCGGACATTTGATTGGCCGTTTCAGACTGAGCGTCTGGTTGGCAAACGATAGCGAGGGTTCCATGGAACAGTGGATGGTTCCCGATCCAGTTCGAAATGCCGCCAAGCGACCGCCTGAGAATCGATCAGTTGAGGAAACAAAGGTGATTGAGAGATTTTTTACCGGGCAACATCCCCGTTTAAAATCTTTGACTGCTAAGCGAGAAGGTCTTCTGGCTCAGTTCACCCGGCAAAAAAAACAGCGAATCACCGTTTTGACAACTGTGGCGCGAGAACCGAGAGAAATTCGGATTTTGCCAAGGGGAAATTGGTTAGACGATTCGGGGGCAGTGGTGACGGCAGCGGTGCCTCAGTTTCTGGACCCGGTTGTTGAGCGGGAATCCAAGAGGATGCACGTACCCAATCGTCTTGACTTGGCAAACTGGTTGGTTAGTCGGGATAATCCATTGACCGCTCGAGTTCAAGTCAATCGATTGTGGAAGAAGTTTTTCGGTGTCGGTTTGGTTAAAGTGTCAGACGATTTTGGATCGCAGGGAAGTCTGCCTAGCCATCCGGAATTATTAGATTGGTTAGCAATCGAATTGATGGAAAGCGGATGGGATGTCAAGCACGTTATCCGTTTAATTGTCAGTTCAGCTACCTACCAACAATCTTCGTTGCCCCATCAGAGGCAACTTTCCGTCGATTTTTCCAACAGGATGTTGTCACGACAAAATCGATTTCGGCTGGAAGCGGAGTTGGTACGGGATCAGGCGTTGGCGGTGAGCGGACTGATGGTTAAGGCGGTGGGTGGACCAAGCATTAAGCCGTATCAGCCGATGGGGTATTATCAACATTTGAATTTTCCAAGGAGGCAATATCAGGCTGACAAAGGAAGTTCTCAGTATCGTCGAGGGGTTTATACACACTGGCAGCGGCTCTTTTTACAGCCCGCACTGCTCGCCTTTGATGCACCGTCTCGAGAGGAATGTACTGCCGAAAGAGTACGGTCGAATACGCCACAACAGGCATTAGTCCTTTTGAACGATCCGAGTTTCGTCGAAGCCGCCAGGGTGTTTGCAGAACGCATCATCGGTATGGGGGAATCCACCGAGCAAAGGATTCAATTTGCAGTTAACGCGACGTTGGGTCGAAGTCCATCTTCTCAGGAAAGAGAAATACTCCTTTCGATTTTTGAAGCCAGTCGGATCGAGTCGGAGAGAACCGGCGAATTAGATTTTGAATTATTAGAGGTGGGAGATTTTCGCCAGATCGATTCCAAGGAATTACTCGCCTGGACGTCTGTCGCAAGGGTGCTTTTTAACCTTCATGAATTTACGACCAGGTATTGACGATGGCGTCCGGTGACTCGCCTCGACTACCAATTGGAGACGTGAACGTCAGGATTCTACGGTTGGCGAGGTTGTCCGAGCCGCATAAGGGTAAAAGGGATAGGATACCGAATCAGTGAATTTTTTTTAATAACCGCATTCAGTATTTTTTGCCAACCAACCGTCTACAGCCGATCTTAAATATGATCCACACCGCATGAAGTGCTTCACCAAGATTGATTTTTGATTTCCCTCTGGTGCGGTTGGTAAATGTGATTGGGTGCTCGGCTATTTCCGCTTTCTTACATTTGGCATGCCAAAGCAATTCCTCGAGGTAGGCATAGCCCATGCCTTGTATCTGGTCGAAATCTAATTCAGAAAGCAGCTTGACACGATAACAACGAAAAGCGCTGCTGCAGTCCCGCGTTGGAATTCCAATCATCCATCGCGAGTATGAGTTGATGGCCACGCTCATCCAGTGACGTCGTGCAGGCCAGCCAAGGATTTTTCCTCCGCTGACGTAACGTGATCCAATGCCGATTTGGACGGTTGGATTGTCGGCCACCTGTTCTACGACGGCGGTCGCGTGCTCTGGGTGATGACTCCAGTCACCGTCCATGGTCAGTAGGAATTTAAAATGGTTTTGGATTGCGTATTCGAACGCTACGATGGAAGCCGATCCAAGACCGAGTTTCTGTTCCCGGTGTATTACAAAAAATTGACGGTCAGTGTTTGCCGTTTTATTGCACCATTTACCAGTCCCGTCCGGCGAACCATCGTCAATAATCAGAATGGCTGCGTTGGGGAAATAGGTCCTGAGAGATTGGTACAACGAAGGAATATTTTCAATTTCATTGTAGGTGCAAACAGCAATCAGCAGGTCTGCTTTGGTGTTCATCAAATGTGACTAGTCGATTCGAGTTGAAGGTCATGGAAAAAGCATTGTAAACCCCGGAATTGGAAGGAGGGAGAGTTCCTCCCCCGCATCCGGTGATAACTTTTGAAATCAAGAGTTCATATTCGTCCGCTGCTCTTCCAATGCGACATTAATTCGGCTTGTCTGAGAGCTTTCTGCGGACTTTCAACGGCGTGAACCGAGTAATAGACTAATCCGAGGGATTGCCGCTGACGATCTGCCGATTGATTTGCATCGGCACGATGGACTGTTAACGCATGGTGGACTAGGAGGTCCCCTGGTTGTGCCGGGATCGCCGTTTCAGGAAGTGCTTCGGTTGGCGGGTAATTGGCCAACCCCTGGGAAAAACCAAGGGTCTGGCTGGGGCGATGTGGAAGCAGGCCGTTTAAATGGGATTGCGGAATATAACGAACGCATCCGTTTTCTATATCGACATCATCCAGTGCTAACCACATCGTTACCGCCTCTTGTGGTTCTAGCATAAAGTAGTAACCGTCCTGATGAGCTGGCGTCGGCTTTCCGAGGCCAGGTGGCTTATTGAAATATTGCAAATTGACTCCTTGAACGTCATTTCCCAACAGCGTTCTCGCGAGATCTTCAAATCGGCTGCCGAACAACATTTTTGAGAATTGAGGGTCGTGCGCAAACAGACGCTGGATCTGTTTAAGCGAATTTGGATTATCGATTTCTTCAAAGAAAACATCTTCTCGGGGTAAGTGCTGAACGGCATCAAGAATAAATCGGTGGACAAAATCCAGAAGTGCTTGCAGTTCATCGTTTCCCAGGAATCCCGGGATCTTGATGAATCCGTTCCGCTGAAATTCGTCGGTTAAGGTTGGTTTCAATTGATTGACACAGGTTTGATTGACACGGTTTCAAATAAGGATGCTCAATCCTTATCACAAATCATATCGTTGAGAAAGATCGGCGACTTCGAGACTGACGCTATTTTGTACGTTCGCAGTTTTACTATCGAGTAGGCTGACCGGCTTAAGAAAAGCCAGGCAACGTTGACTGGATTAGCTTGCGGTACCGCTGTTTTTTCACGGGGTGGATGATTTGTGCTTTTCGAAGGGAATGAGATGTCCATAACCGGTTAGGATTCTCTTTAATGTTAGTCAATCTTTTTGATTGGCAAAACTAATTTTCCTCCCGAGCATTTGGATTGAATGACGTACAAACCGGTCGGAAGATAATCCTCACGTTCATCCTGCCGCTGAGAAGCAAAACCGAAGCGTAAAGCAGACCGGTTCTTCGCCGACATTAGATCTCTCATCACAGTCGCTGCTTCAGGCGGATCGTCTATTGAGATTTCGTATGGCAGACGGATCTATTATGATGAACAACTGCCGTGGGACTCGTTTTTTTTCGGTCGCATCGTCCACTGGCGTCAAATATTGAGGTGCAAATGAATGGAATTTGTTTTAGGGTAGTGTGAGTGCCGGATGAATGGAAATCGACGCACCAGAGCCGATTTCGCCAGCCTATCAAAAACTGAGGCAATCTGCTGAAAGAAAGGAAAGGATGTCGCAACTCAATCAATTGAATAAACACGCTCATTCTCGGAGGTCTCTTTTAACGGCTGGCGGTGCGGGATTGCTGGGAGTTTCTTTGGATAACCTTCTATTATCCGAAACCATAGGCCAGCGGTTGATGGGGCAGGACAGGGTCGTCCATGAGCCAATTTCAGGCCCTGCAAAATCTGTGATTTTTCTGTTCTTGTTCGGGGGTCCCAGTCAATTCGAGACCTTTGACATGAAGCCCGATGCTCCGATTGAAATCCGAGGGCCTTTTCACCCCACGCCGTGTCGCACGCCGGGATTGATCATGTCGGACCATTTGCCTCAGCTGGCGAACCTATCAGACAGGTTCTGTGTGATTCGGTCGATGACGCACTCGTTTAATGACCACAGTGGAGGATCGCACTACATTCAAACGGGTAAACGTTGGCATGTTCCCGTTGGAGGAGGGTTTTCGGCGACCCCTGATGACTGGCCTTCGTATGGTTCGGTTGTGGAATATCTTTTGCAGAAGAGCGATACCGGTCGAGGAAATGATTTGCCAGGTTATGCAGTCGTTCCAAATCGGTTGGGGAAATTGCAAGAAGGTGGCCAGTATGTGCGTCCGGGGGAATATGCTGGCTGGTTGGGTAAACCATTCAATCCTTTAACGACGGCCATCGGCAAGCGTTCGGCAGACGACAATCCCTATTGGCGGAAATGTAGTGACGATGAACTTCGGTTTGGCCTGGAAGGACTTGGTAACGAGGTCAACCTGGAGGTGATGAAAAGCCGAGTAGCATTGAGCCAGCAATTGGATCATGCACGGCAAAATTGGGATCGGGCGTTCACCCAAAACGTTGATGCGATTCGTGATCGCGCTATTGCGATGGTGACAAGTGGAAAAACGCGAACCGCATTGAATATTCGAAAAGAAAAGCCCGCAATTCGGGACCGTTATGGTCGGCACCTTTTTGGCCAGTCTTGTCTTGTTGCGCGGCGGTTGGTCGAGTCAGGGGTGAAGGTGGTGACGGTTCATTATGATTGCGTGGACGGTTACAGTTGGGACTCCCATCGCAACAGCGGTGATGTGAAGAAGAAATTGCTGCCGACGTTTGATCAGGGATGCTCTGCTTTGTTGGAAGATCTGGAAGATCGTGGATTGCTGGATGAAACGCTGGTCATTGCGTTGGGCGAGATGGGGCGGACTCCCAAGGCAAACGCGGATTGGGGGCGTGATCATTGGAGCACATTATTTCCAGCTATGATTGCAGGAGGCGGGGTGCAAGGCGGTACGGTGTTCGGTAAATCCGACAAGATGGGTGCCTACCCTACTGAAAATCCGACGAGTCCTGAAGATTTAGCGGCGACGATTTACTGGCGGATGGGGATTGATCCACAGATTATGATTCCTGATGCCTTGGGGCGGCCTACGCCGATTGTTGACAATGGCGAACCGGTCAAGGAGATCTTTTTTTAGGACCTGCTGGCTCTTGAACTCGCTGGCATCTATTCCACTGCGGGTTGGTTTTGGTCCTGACTTGCATCGTCGCTCAATAAGAGTTCACGATCACTTTGTTGTGAATGCCAGATGCGTCCGAGGTACCAATAAAGTCCCGGACGAATCAAAAATTCTGCGATAGCTGACGTGATCAGACCTCCCAAGATGACGGTTGCGACGGGATAGAGGATTTCTTTACCTGGCAGATTTCCACCAACCACCAACGGAAGGAGACCGAATCCGGTAGTTAGAGTTGTCATTAGTACGGGCGATAAACGGTCGAGGCTACCGGCGACGACAGATTCCTTTGTGTCGCCCAGTTTTCGTTTCTGCCGCTCGAAAGATTCTATGAGTAGTATTCCGTTGCGGATGGCGATGCCGCCGAGTGAAATAAATCCAACCATGGCGGCAATAGAAAGAGTTTGCCCAGTGATGCCCAAACCGATCACGCCCCCAATAAACCCGATAGGCAAAGCGACTAGAATCTGTAATACGTGATTCATTGAATGGAAATTGGCATACAAAACCATAATGACTCCCAAGAGTGAAACCGCACTCAACATGAGAATGTTACGGGTCGCTTCTTTTTGCGTCTGGTATTCGCCGCTGATTTCGTAGAAGTATCCCTGCGGCGGCCTAAAACCAGCTTGCAATTCCCGCTGGATTTCATTCACTGCTGAAACCAGATCTCTATCGACGGTGTTGACCCGGACAATGATTCTTCGACGGGAGTTCTCGCGTTTAATTGTACTCGGACCGTTTGCCATGTAGATGTCCGCGACCTCCGAAAGCGGTAGTCGGATTCCAGAAGAGGTTTCAACCGGCATTCGATTAAGATTGTCAAGATCTTGGCGGTGGTTCTCATCATAACGCAGTAGCAAATCGAACTGCTGTTCTCCATCCATTATTGTACTGGTCACACGTCCTTGCATTGCCGTTTCGATCATCAGGTTGACTTCAGCCGCGTTCAGACCGTAGCTGGCAAGTGCATTCGGCTTTAACCGGATGCGTAATTGTGGAATCATCTGCTGTTGTTCGACAATTGGATTGGTCAAGCCTTCTATGTTAGACAGGATTTCCTTGACACGGTCAGCGTTCATCTTCAAAGTCAGCAAGTCATCCCCGAAAATTTTGATACCAATTTCTGCAGCGACGCCGGACACCATATGACTGATCAAATGGGCAATCGGTTGTTCGATTTCAATTTCAGCGCCCGGAATTCCGGCGAGTTCTGCCTCCAGAAGTTTTTTCATCTCATCCTGCGACAACTTGTTATTCGGGTTTAACGACATGGTGATTTCGGTAACATTGACGCCCATCACATGCTCGTCTTCTTCTGCTCGGCCAAAACGGCTGGTATACCAAACAATCGGGCCGTTGGGATTCTCTGGAGTTCGTAATAATCCTTCCAGTTTTTGCGAAGCCATCTTACCCATTTGTTGCGAGGCTTCTAATGATGCTCCCGCGGGAAGAAAGAGGTTGGCCTGTGTCGCTCCTTCGTCAAATGGTGGCAATAGGTCTTTTCCCATACGCCATACCTTGACCGATGACATCATTAACAAGAGAACCGTTGCTGCACAGAAAAGGAAAAAACCACCTTTGGATAAACTTGTTCTGATGATCGGATCAGCAAGCTTCTTTGTCCAATGAAGAACCAGCGGATCTCCCTTCTTTTTTAGCGCACCGGATTGACCGAGGAGATAAAAAGAAAGCACTGGTGTTACGGTCAGCGAAACGACCGTTGAGGCGAGAATCGAAACGATGTAGGCGACCCCCAGCGGAGCGAACAATCGACCTTGGATACCGGAAAGTGCAAATAATGGTGCGAAAACCAGGATAACGATGATGGTGCTATTGATAATCGCGGATCGAACTTCCACGCTTGCTGAGAATATGACCCTAAGTATTGGCTTTCTGGAGTCTTCATTCAGTGCATTTTGGCGAAGCCTTTTGTAGATGTTCTCGACATCGACAATGGCGTCATCAACCAGTTCGCCCAGCGCAACCGCAATTCCGCCCAGTGTCATTACATTGATCGTAAAGCCATACCATCTAAAAACCAGAAAAGTCGTCAGTAGCGAAAGTGGAATCGCAGTCAGGGTGATAAAAGTGGTGCGAATATTTAGAAGGAAAATAATCAGGACAACGATTACTAGAACCGAACCATCCCGGATGGCATCCACCAGATTTCCTACACTGTAGTCAATGAACTCTTTTTGTTGATAGGTAATCCTTGAGCGAACTCCCTTCGGCAGGGCGGGTTGGAGAGTGAGGAGAGCTGCCGATATTTCGTCGGTCAATTTTCGGGTATCGGCGTCGGGTTGTTTCTGGATCGTCATCACCACCGCAGGGCGGCCGTTGACTGCTGCATCACCTCGTTTAACCCGTTCACCGATCACCACTCTTGCGACATCCTCTACCAGGACAGACCGAAGCGTTTGTGGTTTGACCACAATTTTTTCGATTTCCGCAACTGTGCTGATTCTACCCAATCCGCGCACGACGAGTTCTTTGGACGACTGATTAAGGTAGCCGCCGGCTACATTGAGGTTACTGGCAGAAAGAGCTTTTTCTACGTCCTGAAGGTTGATTTCAAAATTATGCAACGCATGGGGGTCGATCAGCACATGAAACTGTTTTTTTCCTCCACCAACTGGCATGACCTGAGCAACGCCCTGAATCTGCATGAGACGGCGTCGAATAGTCCAATCGGCCAATGATCTTAACTCGATGGGGCTCACCGATTGGTCTTCACTCCATATCGAGACCATCATGATTTGCCCAAGTAATGTCGAATTGGGTGCCAGCTTGGGTTCAATCCCCTTCGGTAGACGGTTTTGGATCGTCGCCAATCGTTCCTGGGCGATTTGGCGGGCTCGAAATACATCCTGTCCCCAGTCAAATTCAACCTGGATCACAGATAGGCCAATGTCGGAACTGCTTCTAATCGCAACAACACCGCTTGCCCCGTTTAATGCCAGCTCAATTTCCTTGGTGATGAATCTTTCCACCTCTTCAGTTGCATAGCCCGGCGCTTCGGTGATGACAGCAACCCGTGGTCGGGTGATATCAGGAAGTACATCAATAGAAAGCTGATTAGCACTTCGGAAGCCGTAGAAGATCAGGAACGCTCCGGTCATCAAAACGGCCAACCGATGGTTTAAGGCGATCCTGATGATCTGGTTTAACATGGCCCGGTTCTAAAAAAATGAGGATAGCGGACGGTTGGCAGTTTGGAGCCAATCTTTTTGGATTAGGTACCGATCAATGTTCATGATCGTGGGAATGACTGTGTCCGCCACCGGTTTGCATAGAAAACATCAACTGATTTGCGTTGTTAATCGCGATACGAGTGCCTTCTTTAAGACGACCTTGAGGATCAATGACCGCGGTCTCCCTATCCATGAATACAACATTCACTTCGAGTGGTTGGTATTCATCAGCGTGTTCATGATTTTCGTCTTCCTGATGTTCATGATCATGAGCAACCTGTCCCTTCCATTGGAACACGACACGGGAAACCCCGTCCTCAGCAATCGCATCCCTGGGCACGATCAGCATCTCATCGTACTTGGCAGAAGGGATTCGTACATGTGCTCGCTGCCCCGGTTTCCATCGCCAAGTCAGATAACTAGGCGTCAATAGTTGGCCGCTGGTAGTAGTGTTGCTGCTGATTAATTCGTTTTTCAGGTAAACGTAAAACGCAAACGTATTGGTTTCTTTATCCGCATGGTTGTCGATGTAGGCGATTTTTCCCCCGGGAACCATCATTGCATTGCGAGCGGTTCCTACAAAAACTGACAAGTCTGCCTTCTCACCATGTAATTGCCTTAGCATGGGAAGATCTTTTTCATACGCCTGCCCAACAATGACAAGGTGTTCATGAAAGGCGACATTGCAAAGGCTTTCTCCTAACCGAGCCACAGCACCAGGTTTGATAAATAGTTTTTCAATAATGAAAGTAGGAGGTTCCTCCTTGCCATCATTTAGGGTTAAGTTGATTTGTGGTGTCAGAAGTTGTTCGGGCACGCGAATTTGCAGAAAACGAATCAGCTTTTTTGAGTTCGTTATTGAATCTACCTGCTCTTGCTTCAGTCCGAGCAGCAGGAGCTCTTGCTGTTTCGCATCGATTTCGGCCATCAGCTGATTCTGTTGATATGTCATTTCCAGAACTCGCTTGTTGGCAATTCCACCCTCTTGGACGAGCGGCTGGAGTCGAACCAGTTCTTTCTCAATGTTGCCAATCTTGTTGATCGCTAACAGAAGTTCGGTTTGAGTTTTGGAGAGTAACTCCCCCGTCAGTTCGACATCAAAAATAAGATCGCCCGCTTTGACCGATTGGCCTTCGCTTACAAAAACCTTTTTGATGATGCCCTCAAAGCGACTGGAAATTGAAAGTGATTTCGCGGTGGAGAGCTCTTGAATAATTGCAGGAACTTCGTAAGTCGATTGATAATTTCCAAGTGAGACCCTACGGATCTTCAATCCCAAGCTTTTTTGTGCGGTTTCGGTAATTTCCACGTGTAATGGCTCATCGTCTTCCGCGTCTTCGGCAACGACGATCGATTGGAGTTCAAAAATCTCCGCAATGGATTCGCGGATCTGGTTTGCCGGCATCAGTAATCCGGCCACGAATCCAACTCCCAGAATGGCTGTGAATACAAACCAGGATTTAAATTTTGTGAAATGCATGTCAAACGTCCTGAGTTGCTCTATCCGGACCTAATACCAAGTCTGGAGATCTTTAGCCGAATGCACCCAACGATGCAGACGTTGAGTGCTGAGATAATGAGGACCTAAAAAAGAAAACGGTACCTGATACTGAATCGTGATTTTACTGGTTGTTTCAACAACATTGAGTGTCTGGACGTTTAGAGTTGTTATTGCGCTTAACCCGGTTAATCCTTCCATCTTAGCCGGAACATCATCCGAGACGATGAAATTAACTTATAAGGTTTTTGCGAACCTCTTTGTTTACCTATTTTGCCAGACCGGCAAGGTTGATCTAATCAGATCGTTTTTCCAAATCGGCATCGCTGTACAGTTCGTCCGTCCTAATGCCGAGATCAAGAAGACACGGAATAATCGTTTCCATCCAGAACTTCGTCACAAACTCCGATATCCATGGGTTTCCACTACATCACCAAACTGACTAGCTATTTGCTATTTATTGTTGTTGGGGTGGTAATTTTGCCAAGTCAGGTGGCCGGACAGAAGATTAATCCGGGGCAAGGCCGTTCGGATTCAGGATCGATTCGCCGTCACGTCAAATCGTCCAATGGGGTGATGAAGTCCGTTGCGTCAAAGCGTCGAATCGAGGATGTCACAAGCCGCGCCGTGGCGGTCCTGTCCAGCGGCGATCCATTACCGCAACTCCAGTCGACAAGGGTTTCCTCGCAAACCCAAAACCACCTTTCGCTTAATGAAGCGGCAGCTCTAGCGTTTGACAATAGTCCGGAAGCTCGCCGTATCGCCTGGGAAATCGAAAAAATGAATGGCCAAAAGCTGCAACAGTCGCGATTGGTCAATCCATCATTCGGCACCGTCGCCAACGAGATTGGTAACGATGGACAAGCTGGTCAATATGGTATTTATGTCCAACGTAACATTGTTAGAAACAATCGGGTTGTTGAAATAGAAAATGCTTTTCATTGGAAAATCAAATCTCTCTCACACCGTTACGATTTTGTGCAGCGAAGAATTGGAAGGCAATTGGGAAGACTCTACGTAGAGTACGATTTTCAGCGAAAAATGATAGCCTTGACGAGTGCCCGAATAGCGGAGGTTAACAAGATAAAAGACTATGCCGAAACATTGATGAAAGTGGGTGAAATCGCGACGCTCGAATTTACTCGAATCGAAATTGAATTGGCAAGGCAGTCACAACGACGCGAGCTTTTTCGAGGGAATTTGGAGAAGACTCGTGCTGGGATCCTTTCCTACCTTTCCAGTGATCTGGAAACCGTCATACCTGATTTTGATCTTGAATCTCAATCGGATCTCCTCCTGAAAGAGCCAGAACCGGCAGATGTTAAATCGTCTTCGATTAGCCATCAGATGACATTAAGTTTCGCTGACCATCCTCAGAAGATTGCCTTGCTTGATGAGCTGGAGCAATTAAAGTGGCTAGTCAGATACGCCAGGAGCAAGCAACAACCGGATCTGCAGTGGCAGACTAGTCTGAATATCGACACCGCATCGGACGATCTTTTTGCGGGGTTTCAGTTAAATGTTCCCTGGTTGGTGAACGATCGAAAAATCGGTTCGATCAAGTCGGCCCAAGCTGACGTTCAGTCAAAGATCGAAGAGGTGGATCAGCTTGTTCGCGCATTGAGGAGGAAGCAGACTAAATGGCTAATGCAAAAAAATGTAGCCGCAGCAAGCATGAGATCAATTCGTCAAAAAGTAATTCCTCTTACCGATCGGAATCTGGTTAATACAACCAAGGTTTTTCGGGCGGGAGAAACCGGTTATCTTGAATTGAGGCAGGCGTTGGAAGTTGGTTATGAGGTCCGAGAGAATCTGTTGGAAGCACTGCAGGATTTTTTGGTTGGTCATATTGAATTGGAATCACTGGTTATCGAATAACTGATTGACTTAAAAAATGACGCATGAAAACCGAGAGCCTTCAGCAGAAACGCATTCCTCCCCGCCGATTGACTTTTTATATGACCAAGGCCCGGTTCTGGTGGTGAACAAACCATCAGGTTTGCTCACGCAGGCACCACCAGGTATCGATAGTATGGAATTAAGGCTGAAACGATATCTGAAGCAAAAAGATGGCAAAACGGGCAAAGTGTACCTTGGTGTGCCCCATCGACTCGACCGTCCGGTGAGCGGTGCGATGGTATTCGCCAGAAACGTAAGGGCCACGAGACGCCTTTCTGAACAATTTGAATTTCGATCCGTTACCAAAAAATACTGGGCGATCGTCGAGGGGATACCTGATTCCAACGCTGGTGAATGGGTCGATTATATGAGGAAGATTCCTGGGGAGGCCAAGTCCGAAATTGTTCAGGAAAGAGATTTGAAGGCACAGTTGGCTATCTTGAGATACAAAATCATCGCAAAATGGGGCTCCAATTCGTTACTGGAAATAGAGCTTGAAACCGGAAGAACTCACCAGATTCGTCTTCAGTGCTCTTGCCGAGGTTTGCCTATTGTGGGGGATTTGCAATACCATTCCAAATTGAGTTTTGGGGCGGCAGAACCGGATGAGCGTAAACGTCGTATCGCATTGCATGCTCGATTTTTGAAATTCGAACATCCAGTATCTAAAGAGATGGTGAGTCGAATCGCACCATTGTCCGAGACATGGGACGACTTTTCTATACCGGCGGATCTTTTAGGATAAGCAATGTTGGATCGATAAAGCCAGTGAACACCTGATAGGTTCACCGGCTTCTGTTTTGTCCACCGTCTTAAGGGACACACGGAATTAAAATTAAGGGACACACGGAATTAAAAAAACTGGCTAGTGCCGATTTCTGTTGTCAGCGATACGAGCGGTTCATGAAATGGTCGCCGTTCTCTAATTGGTTAGGTTCAGCATTCTTTCCAACGCTATCAGGGAATGATCCGACGTAACATCGTCGACCCGAATGACATTGACAATATTACCGTTGGCGAGATTTTCAAGGGACCAGCAAAGGTGAGCGAGATCAATTCGGTACATCGTTGCGCACATACAAAGTGTTGGTGAAAGAAATTGTATATTCTGTTCCGGATGCTCCTTTTGTAATCGGTTGACCAGATGGAGTTCAGTTCCAATTGCCCATTGGGTTCCGGGCGCCGCCTTCTTGACTGTGTCGATGATCTTGCCGGTGGATCCGGAAATGTCAGCCAAATCATTGACCTCACGACGGCATTCAGGATGGACCAGGATTTTGACGTCAGGGATCTTTTCACGAAATTGGTGAACGTGTTCCGGTTGAAACATCTGGTGAACGCTGCAGTGTCCTTGCCATAGAATGACTCGGCTATTTGCTAATGATTCCTCCGAATTGCCGCCCAAATCGTCATCGTGAGGATTCCATACCGGCATTTCATTTTCACGGATGCCCATTTTTAAAGCGGTATTCCTACCCAGATGCTGGTCTGGAAAGAAAAGGACGCGACTGGTCTTTGAAAAGGCCCAGTCGAGAACGGCTTGGGCATTACTGGATGTGCAAACTGCTCCACCATGTTTACCGCAAAATGCTTTTAAACTGGCCGCACTGTTGATATAGGTGATGGGAGTAATGTCCGAATTATCAATCACGTCCCCAAGATCAGCCCAGGCGGTTTCTACCTGATCGATTGCCGCCATGTCCGCCATGGAGCACCCCGCAGAAAGGTCCGGCAATATCACTTGCACCCGATTGCCGTTGCGTTGGGAAAGACAGTCTGGCCGGTTTGCAAGAATGTCAGCTGTTTCAGCCATGAAATGCACACCGCAGAAAACGATGTATCGACATTCTTTGCTTTCAGCCGCCATTTTACTGAGTTGGTAACTGTCGCCGCGTAGATCGCTATGTTCAATCACTTCGTCTTGCTGATAGTGATGCCCAAGTATCAAGAGTTCCGAACCAAGATGCCGCCGAACGGATTCTATCCGCTCTTGTAGCTGGTGGTTTTCGAGTGACTTGTATGGCTTTACATCTGGAAACGAATTAATTGAAAGTAATTTAGGCATCAAATTCTCCAAGCGGTTTATTAGCCGCGACTTATTCTACTGGAACCCAATCTGGGGACGCGAGATGATGTGCGGATTGGGTTTTTACATGGAAAAATAGTTTGCAAGGATATCGGCTTGGGCACATTGCTCTTTTATGGGGACTCTCGATCTGTACCTGACTTTATACCGGGCAACAGGGAATTGGCAAGTTTGGACCATTCGGAGTTCAGGATTTCAGTGACAGACAACCTGAGATCTTCTTTTTCCTTGGCAATGGACTGATTCATCTTTGCAACCAATTTTTTTTCCTGTTCGCGGATTTTCTCTTGGAGGATTCCATGGACACTCTTGGTGACCTGTTGAGCCAATTCACCTCCAGCCTTGCTGATACGAAGCACCTTGAATTGGTTGATCTTGAGTTGGGCGTCGTCGACCGTGGGATCGAGTAACAAGTCGGGTGGTAAATTTGAAAAATCCATTTTTGTGGCGAGTGTCATCTGGATGCGGAGGCAAACCTTGGCCGTTGCGTCGGCGCTGATGCTGACAAGTTGAACTCCTTTGACCCATTTTGATATTCTACCGAATAACTGGAGGTCGGCGGTTGCACTGAGGTCTACCTTGATTTTCCCATCCGCGTTTTTTTTGATGGAATGTAGATCGAAGGTGACACCCTGCATGGGATTTCGCAGTTTTGCATTGTAAACCGACCAGGTGCCATGGTTGACGAGTTTTTTTCTTCGTTTGGTTTTGAGTTGAAGGCCTTTTAATTGAATGTGCAATCCGTCCCAGCGTTCTGTTTGATTTCCCCAGTTTTTCTTTTTTTCAAATTGATGCGGAATGAAAGAGCGGGCAAGTTTATTGACAAGGGCCTCAATTTCCCGGAGGTCGGTTTCCTCCACCCTTCCAGAAGAATGTTTGCCTTCAAAACCAATTCGTTTCGATTCGGCAACCAACTGCCGGGCGTCAGGAATCGCGACGATCAATAAAAGAATACTACCGTGGAGCATGATGAAGTCTTTCCGGAACAGACCACCTAGTTATACGTCTGGTTTTCATTTGGGTCATCACCGCTTGGATGGTTGCGGGAGATTATTAAGAGATTCGACATTTTTTCGCTCCACAGGGGCCTTTGCCAAATTTAATGCAGTGCGCAAAAAAAAACGGCCTCAGAAAACTGGGCCGAAATAGAAATTCAGTCGAAGTGCAGCATCGGGAGATGCTGGGAGAATGACGCGATCTAGCGTGCTAAGCACTAGCCTTTGTTGATCAGGTCAACCCTAAAATTGGTCCCTCTGCCGTACGTGACCGAATTTCATATGTATTTAGTGTATCGTCTGTTTCATGAAAAATAAGGGTTGAAATTTTTTTTCAACAAAGTCAATCATCGTCAGATGAAGGATGCTGGATGCAGCTTTTTCTCTGTTTTTTTTAACCGATTTCAAGAGATTTCAGTGTAATCGTTGCCGACCGAATAAACGGTCCGGCTGTTGAGCAGATCCTATTGAGTTACCAGGTTTTCCACAAGATGACTCACTGAATTTAATTCTATCAGTTGCCACGAGTTGGACGCCCATTTGACCGAGGTTACACCGGTGTTTTTCAATAAATGAAATTCTGATTGCTCTTGAATTTTTTGACCGAACATCTGTTTCAGTAGACTGGAAATAAAATCGGCGTGCGATATGCAAACGATCGATTTGTTTTTTTCTACTAAACGGGTCTTCAGGTAATTTTCTAGTTTTATGGCACGAGTTGTTGATTGGGGCACCGATTCGCGTGGTTGAGATTTCCACCAACCAAGTGGTCCCACTGGCGTGACGATATTAATCTTGCCAATTTCCCGCCTGATTTCTTCATCGTGAAAACCGTTTCGTCCCTCAAAGTTGTCCGGCTTCCAGCCCTCATAGCAACCGCCGTTTTCATGAAGGTCGACCAGTAATTCCGGTAGGTGTCCGGTGGACAGTTGAACGGCCTTGGTAGTTTGCAGTGCACGGCGAAATGGACTGGTCAATAATGTTTCAAAGGCGATATCGGCTAAGCGTTTCGCGAGGTGGACAGCCTGGCGTTGGCCAACCGCCGTAATGGAAGGGTCGCAGACACGTTTCGATTCATCCTGTGCGTTGTTGGCAGATTGTGCGTGGCGGACAAGATAGATGATCTGAGCACCTCGCACCTGAGAGCCTCGGGCGTTAGCCTGACTTTCAATTGAATGTGGATGTTTTGGGGGCGGCTTTGATCAAGTGGAGGCCAGTGATCAAAGAAACAGGATTTCGGCCGGGCGGGGCCTAGGTTTGTTCTCGGTTGAGGTCCTTTAGCGAACGCCCAAGCCGTTTCTGCCGTTTTGCTCCAGCTTTTTTGCCTTCTTCACTAACTGCTTCACGGATTTTCTTTTGGAATGCTTCGTCGTCGGAGGAGGCCAGTCCGATTTCCTCGACTGCATCGGATACTCCTAGTAAAACGGATTTTTTGACACCGCTTCTTAGCCAATTGAAGAAATTGAATTCCATTGTCAGACCTCGCTTTTACAAAAATTTGTTGGTGTTTTTTATAAAAGTCTGACTGCTGTGTCGAGATTGAATTGTTGCCTCTTGAGGGGTTGTTTACCAAAAAACACGTCTTCAAGACGTTGGAATTGACTTTTATCCGCTGATTGCATCAAATAGGCCAGAGAGGTCGGCAAGAATTCGCGGATGAGGCAAGACTCTGTTTTTTTGCACCAAAGGCCAATGGAATTAGATTAATTAAGGAAGGTCAATCATGAGATCTGTTTTACCCTCGGCTTTTGCAGCTGTTTTGTTACTTTTACCATCCTTTTCCTTTGCACAGATTGAATTGCAAGTTGAGCGATTTGAAGCCGGTGAATTGAAACAAGGCGCGATTATTGTCAAAGGCAAAAAAGGAGATGTTCTGCCGCCGTTAATGCAGGCGATTCAAATCGACGCCAATTTAGTTGGACCGAACCAGGCGTTTTCGTGGTCTAGTAACGGTATAGGATCAAGCTTTGGACAGGCTGGTGTTTTTGGTTCAACCACAGCCGGTGGCGATATGATGAATCTCTTGCAAAACAAATCGATCCGCGACGAAATTGAGTTAGTTGACGGGCAATACGAGAAAATGCAGAACGTCAATAAAACGGTGCAGGAAGAAATTATGAAGCAGGTCAAGGGTCTGATGGAGCCAGCTGGCGGTGGAAAAGGTCGAACGGAATCAACGCGGTTACGTGCACAGAACCTGGCAGACCTGATGAAGAAGATGAAGAAACAAAAGGAGGCTGCAGAGAGTCAGCTCAAGGAGCTTTTGTTGCCACACCAGATCAAGCGGCTTCAAGAGTTGGCGTATCAAGTCAGCTTGAAGAACGGCGGTGGAACGGTTGATGCTTTGACTCGTGGCAAACTCAAGGAGGAGCTTGAGTTGAATGACAAAGATGTTGAAAAATTAAAAATGAAATCACGTGAATTGAATCTTCGACTTGAAAAAGAGATTGCGGCGCTGCGGGAGAAAGCCCGCAAGGATCTATTGGATGAGCTTTCTGGGAAACAGAAGGCAAAGCTAAAAGAATTGGTCGGCGATGACTTTGAATTGAAAGAACCGAATCGGCGATCCAGGTTAATTGGCGATCCAGGTTTAAGCCAATGAAGGAAGCTGGCGGAGTTTCCTCAGAACCACCTAGGAATTAAATTGGTTTTTCGGGCCTTTTTAGGCCATGCCAAGCAAAAGCGGGGTTAACCGACGAGCCGTAACGGCTCGTCGGTTATTCGTTCAGCAAGACGGCTTTCCGTGCCAGTCGACTGTGGGTCAGTTGCACTGAGCGGACCCCCAATAGGCATTCTGCCATGATACGAATCGAGCAATCCGAATCGAGCATTGATCTCGAATTACGTGTTTGCGGACTGATCTGACTTGGTCAAAATAACTCTAGGTCGCTGGTACCAGTCATTATTTCAACGGTGTTGCGACGCCCGACTTTACGTGCTTTTTTTTGCAGAATCAACGTCGTGTTACGACTTATCGTTACAACCGTTTGGTATCAAAGATTGGTCTTTAATCCAATGACCGTTACCAGAATCGACTATGGGGTATTGTGGCGGGTGATAGGCGAACAGGCTGGTTGCCTGAGGTGATTGGGATGAGCAGATTCGCCGGTAAGTCTGACTGGAAACTGGTTTTACGTTTAACGACTGGGTCGGCCAGCGCGGCGGTTCTGGATTGCTATGTCATGCCGGTTTTGGATACTCTGGAAGTGTGTGACACGCATTATTTCAAAATGAATCGGCGAGATCTGGATTCAGTAAGCTCAAGAAGATCGCTTGGAATACTTCTCGGTTTTCATCAAGTTCTTTTGATTCGGACTGAAGAATAATCAGCAAATTGTCATCCGCCCTTTCAAGGATTCGGATTTCGGCGACAACCAGCAAGTCGAGTAAAAAGAAATTGATATCGACTCCGCTTAATTTGCAGTCTCCAACAGACTCAGTGGTGTTCTCGATTTCGAGGTCTTCGTATTCCGATTCAAAAACGGCAATGGCTCTTTTGACAAGAGAATCCGTTGTCTCTTCCTTTTCGTATAGGGCGACGGTCCATTGTGATCCATTAGGATTTTGAAGTGTCACTTCATTGGTCTCGTCTTCGCCGGAGACCTCGTCTCCATCATTTTCAAAAAGCGTCCAGTTTTCAGGATAGACAAAAGAGATATGTGTTGATTTGTATTTTTTCATGTCAATTATTATTGAAAGTTCCGTAGTCGTTGATAGTGGTCTTCGTTTTTTGCCACCGGAATGTTGGTGCAATATAGAGCGCGTGCAATAAAAGAGTCTAACATCGAGACCCATCGGCCAGCCAGTTTTCGGCTGTCCCGTTCGTAATGGGTTTCGCCTCACCAAAAGCAATTTTTACTGATCAATTTGCATTGTCAACGCCGCGGTAAGCGGAGTCCGGGGGGTTCCGGCATGCCATTGCTCTGATAAGTCGGATGGGGAGCTATTTGCGAACCTGTTGAAAATAGAACACGCCTTTTTTATTAGAAGTGACGACGTCCAGCAGTTGATCCCCGTTAACATCAGCGACTTCGAATTGCGTGCCGATTCCGCTGTCGTGATCGAATTGATGTCGGATCCAGTAAGCCTTGCCATTTTCACGTTTCAACTCAAACCAGTGCATCACGGCCGGGTCTTTGGCGCCGGGATCACCACCGTTGTGAGCAAACCAACGTTTTCCTGTCACAAAATCGGGAAGCCCGTCATTGTTGATGTCACCTAAACACACCGCGTGAGTCTGAGAGAAAGTGCGATCAATCTCATGTGTTTTCCATTGATTGGCAGTGGTTTGCTCATACCACCAGACACCGAACTTGTGTGGACTGCTTCCCAGGACATCGTTATCACCATCGCCATCAATATCGAAGACGTGCATCGTGGCACCCTCTTTTCCAAAGTTGGCGTTGTTAAACTGCCACTTTCCTGATTTTTGGCGGAGGGGAGCCTGCCACCAACCCGCTGGCACAATGATGTCGTTTCGACCGTCGCCATTGATATCACCAATGCCCAGTCCGTGTGAGTACTTGGTGGTAAAGGGTGCGGCCTTTTCAGAGATTTGGTGGATCGTCCAAGGTTGGGTAACGTCTTTTCCACGAGCCATAAACGCCATCGCCCTATTGGGGCCATCGGATTCTTTGGTATTGGGAGCCACAGCTGCGATCAGCTCGTTTTTACCATCACCGTCGATGTCAAAGAGCTGAGGGCTTTCATTATTAGTGACTGATGTCAATGTATGCTTTTTCCAAGGTCCTGGTTTCCCTTGGGGATTTTCAAACCACCATGTCTGAGTTCCCGGGAAATCAACGACCGCAATGTCTGTCCATCCGTCTCCGTTAAAATCTTCTGCAAAAGTGCAAAAACTGTTGCTGTAGCCAGGCACTTTGAACTTGGGAGCGGTCTCCAATACTGTAAACATTTTCCAGTCTGGGGCGGCGTACCAGACGAAACCTGCAGCAATATCCATTTTGCCGTCTTTATTAAAATCGCCGACCGCAACGCCTTCACTGCGAAATGTCGAGTCGAGCTGTTTTTTCACAAATTGAATCTGTTGTCTTTCGGGTTGGTCCTGAGAAAAAACGACCATCGGAACCAATATCAGGCTCAACACAGAAAGGGTCTTCATATCATGCATTTCAATCTAGCCATTGAAGTAAAAAAGGAGTGACAAACCCGATTCAGCTAAACCATTATTTCCGAAATTCGGTCTAATGATCGGCAGAATGTATTCCCATTTTAGCGTAATCAGAGTGGCGACGAAATTCCCAGACGTTGGGCACTGAAAAAAAATGTCCTAGCCACTTGAACAACTTGAAGAACAGGCGAGGAAGATACCGTCGCCTTGGTGCTGACCCGGACGACAAACAGAGAATGGCAACAGGCGGCAGAATTAGATATTCAGGGTCAACGAATTGTAACGCTAAATTTCGATCGTATTTCGAGTGAATTTGTTGTGTCCTGTCCGGGTGTCGGATATCGTGAACAACCATTAATCTGGTCCGAAAAACCACTTTTTTGCATCGTCAGACATCATCAAGAGGTAATCCATGAATTTTGTTTTCCTGCTTTTCATTCCGGTCTCAACACTGGCTTTTGAAGATGATAGCACAGAAAAAGTTGAAAAATTATGGGAGTCTGTACGGAAGTCTATCGACCAGGCGGATTACCGATCAGCCGATAAAAGCTTGACATCCATTTTGGCAATACAACCAAAACTCTCAAACGCATTTTATTACCGGGGCCGAGTTCGATTTCAAGCGGGAGAAATCAAGGATTCGGTAGCTGATTTTGATCAACATGTCAGCCTGAGCCCCGGCGTTAAGTCAAGACAGTGGGAGCGGGGGATTTCCCTTTACTATCTAGAAAAATATGGGCAAGGTGCCAAGCAATTTGAAATCTATCAGACGTATCATGACAACGATGTCGAAAACTCAGCTTGGCGATTTCTGTGTGTTGCTAAAGCGGATGGCATCGAGGCCGCCAAAAAGAATTTGCTGCCGATTCGAAATGATCGACGTGTTCCGATGATGCAAATCTACGAAATGTATCGAGGCAACCTGACACCGACAGAGGTTCTAGCGGCGGCCGAAAAACAATCGACTAATGACGCGGAAAAAAACTCGGCCAGGTTTTACGCCAATCTTTACATTGGATTACTCTATGAGGTCCAAGGTCAGAACGACAAATCCAAGGAGCACATTCGAATCGCCAAAAAACACAAAATCGCCCACTACATGTGGGATGTTGCCAATGTCCATTTGTTGCTAAGAAAAAAATAAGGGAAACCGTTTGGTTCTTCTCTGGTGCTTCGTGGTTTGATCCGCTGCTCAATCTGAAATGGATCAGGATATTTTGGCGAGTTGTTTTTCGAGGCGTTTTTCAGAAACAGGGAGGCGGGTGCCCAGTTGCTGGCTGAAGATTGAAACAGACAACTCTTCGATCATCCAACGAAATTCTACTAAATCATCGCAGTGGATTCCTTGCGCTTGATGTCGCTTTGCGAGGTCTTTGTGTATCTCATGGAAACGATCAAGTAACTTTTGTTTTTCTAATTGCTGACCGAGCGAGGATCTATTTAGCTTTTGCAGGCGGTGAGAGGCGGACTCGAAATAGACAGGGAACCTCTGCAGCCATAACCAGGGAGTTGACACCCAAAACTGGTCCTGAAACAAACGCGACAATTGACTCTTGATCGATGACAAAACTTGGCCGTAGGTTTCGGCTGAAGTGTCGGAGATTCGTTTGACTAGCTTCTGGTGATGATCAAAGAAATTGGGCAGTAGTGTAGCAATCTCTTGCGTTGCGATGCTGATCGACTCGGTGGAATTGGTAAACCTCTGATTGAATTCCAATTCAGACTGAGGATGATTAGGGAAACCATCGATGAAGCTCCGTTTGGCAATCAGGTCGATGAGGCCCGACCTAAACTTTTCTACCCCACCAATTTGGGCAGCAGCAAGTGTGTATCTATCGACGTCCGGCAACCAGCGAATTTGACCCTTGAGCTGCTTTTTGTGACGGATAACCGCCAATCGCATGGCCCCGAATTTGGATTCCTTTTCTGCCATTGAGCTGGAAGGGACCAGTCTCAAAGAAATCGAGTCACCCTTGTCGATAATAGCCGGAAAGGCCGGGATTTCTATATCACCATGTGATATCTGAATGCTTTTGGAAATCGTTCCGAAATCCCAGTTGCTCAGGCCGTCGGCATGCCATTGGGGATTTTGAAGATCTCGAAGCTCTTTTGATTGCTGGTCGCAGTATTTTTGTTGTAATTCGAGAAGGTCACGTCCTTGGTCGACGATTTCGCCATCTTCACCCGTTACCGCAATATTCATACGAAGATGAGGCTCGAGTTTTGTCAGGTTAAAATCTTCGGGGTTGACCGGTTCCTCGGTCATCTCCGAAAGTGCCGTGGCGACGATATTCAAAAAATCTCCCTGACCAAAGGTGATTTTTCTGGATACTGCTTTCGCTTTGTCCGGAGCAGGCACCAACATGCGTCGTTTTGATTTCGGGAGAGAACGGATCAACGAAGCAATCTTTTGCTCTACCAGGCCGGGAATCAGCCATTCCATCTGGGATTCCTGGATTTGGGATAGGGCAACTGCTGGAATTCGTGTCGTGACGCCATCGTCGTCATTGCCAGGTTCAAAGACGTACGAAAGGTCCAGTTTGAGCTTATTCGAGTGGAGGTCTTCTGGGAAAAGCCCGCCATTATTTTCCGGGTCTGATTCGAGAAGATCTTTCGTGGTCAGGCACAGACGGTCTTCGTTCTCTCTGCTTTCCTTTAACCATTTAAAGAGAGAAGCTCCGTCGATCACGTGGTCCGGAAGTCGGTCATCGTAAAAACGAAAAATGGTAGCAGTTTCCACTATTAAATCCCGGCGGCGCGTTTTTGTTGCCAGTGATTCAGCTTGAGAAATAATCTCTCGGTTGTTTTCCAGAAAGACGAATGGACGGTTCATCTGCTCCAGAATTAGTCCCTCTTCGATGAACAGCGTGCGACAGGTATGGGGTTCAATATTCCTGAATGCGACTGCTCTTCTGGGCACGATGACCAAACCAAAAAGTGAGACCTTCTCAAAAGCCATCACCTGTTCTGATTTGACATGCCAATGAGGGTCGCTATGACTGCGGGTGACCAAATGTTTACCCAATGGCTCAATCCAGGCTGGTTGAATCCTGGCCACATTTCTGATGAATCGTTTTGAAGTCTCGACCAATTCCGATCCCAAGATCCATTTCGGATTTTGGTCACTCAGCCCGCTCCCCGGCCAAAGATTGAATGACATGCCCCCAGCGCCTTGGTAAATGTGTTTTTCGCCTCGGATGGCAATTCCGGATAGTAGACCCGCAAGAAGCGAACGATGGATGCGGTCGTAATCATTTCGCCTGGATCCAATTTTGATTTTTTGTTGGAGACACAATTCGCGGAGCTGACGAAAAACCTCCAGCCATTCTCGCATTCGGGTGAACGAAAGAAAGTTTTGCTGCATAACTTTTTTTAGCTGGTTGTTGGAGAGCACCTTTTTTTGTTGATGGAAAAAATCCCAGATCTTTAACAGGACAAGGAAATCGGAATCGCTGTCCTTAAATTGTTCATGAGCCGCATCTGCCTGTTTCTGTTTTTCTGCAGGGCGGTCCCTGACATCCTGCGTCTCTAATGCTGCCGCGATGATCAAGACGTCTGCCAGGACACCTTCGTCGTTGGCGGCGAGGATCATCCTTGAGATTCTGGGGTCGCATGGGAAATTTTGGATGCGATTACCGATGGATGTTAGTTTGCGGTGTGTATTGGTGGCCCCTATTTCGAACAGGGTTTTATAGCCGTCACGAATGGCTTCCGGTCTGGGGGGGTCTAGGAAATCAATGCTTTCAACATCCCCCATGTGCATGGATTTGGACTGCAGGATGACAGATGCCAGGTTGGTTCGACGAATTTCGGGCGTGGTAAATGGATCTCTGGAATCAAAATCTTCTTCGGAAAATAGTCGAATGCAAACACCTGGCCCGAGTCGTCCACACCGCCCTGCCCTCTGTTTTGCGGATGCTTGAGAGATTTTTTCTACTGGAAGCCTTTGGATCTTGCTTCTGGATGCATATCGGCTGATTCGTGCAGTGCCAGTATCGATAACGTACTTAATTCGTGGGACAGTGATCGAGGACTCTGCCACGTTGGTGGCCAACACAATCCTAAGCGATTTTTGGGGCTTAAAAATCTTGTTTTGATTGTCGACTCCAAGTCGGGCGTAGAGCGGCAGTATTTCAATGGAACGCGAGGTGCTATTGAGTTCGTTGGCACCGCGTAGTTTCTTGGTAGCCGTTCGTATGTCTTTTTCCGTAGGAAGAAAGATAAGAATGTCGCCCGGGTCCCGGTCCAGTAGTTCGCTAACGGATTGCTGGATGGCTTCGAAAAGGTCGCCCTCAGTTCCGGACACGGACTCCACCGGTCGGTAGTACGTTTCCACCGGGAACGTTCGGCCCTCGACGGTGATCACTGGAGCAGGATGCGTCGCATTGGAAAAATGGTCTCGAAATCGGATTGCGTCAATAGTGGCCGAAGTAACGATTAGTTTGAGATCCGGTCGTTTGGCAAGGGTGTTCTTCAGGTACCCCATCAGGAAGTCGATATTAAGTGATCTTTCATGGGCCTCATCAAGGATGATCGTATCGTATTCTTCAAGGTAGCGATCGGTTTGAGTCTCGGCCAAGAGTATGCCATCGGTCATCAACTTGATGTTGGAGAGCTTGGTGGTCTTGTCTGAAAATCGAATTTTATATCCGACCTGTTTTCCTACCGCGACGTTGAGTTCCTCCGCGATCCTGGATGCGACACTTCTAGCAGCAATCCGACGAGGTTGGGTGTGACCAATTTTTCCGAAGACGCCTTGTCCTGCTTCAAGACAGATTTTGGGCAACTGGGTCGACTTTCCAGAACCGGTTTCACCACAAACGATGATGACTTGGTTTTGTTTGATCAATTCCACCAACTCTTCACTCCGTTGAGAAATCGGGAGATCCAAGGGGAATTGAATTTCGGGAATCTGTTGCCGCCGTTGTTGAACGATTTCCAGAGAGTCTTCTATGGCGTTGGAAATTGCCTCCGTTCTTGAGATTCTTTTTTCAGGAGCCAGCTTTTGAGCTTGATTCAGCTTGCGGCGCAGACTGAACCTGTCCCTGATCAGAATCTCAGGAATTTTTTTTCTTATGCTTTCGATCGACAGTGGTCTATCGCTCAAATACCTGTTCCTTTGGTCGGTTCAAGGATGTTTGATTGAACAATGTTGCTAACTGTTATTCTCCGCTGGGGCGTGGATCGATCGTCATCATGGATGATTAGCGATTTGATTTGGTAGAAAAGTATCCACGCAGAGCCACCAGTTCATTCGCTGGGCGCATTGTTTTTCAATGCCTTTTGAGCAGACTGACGGCGAATTCTATCGTCAACAATCACACCGATCAGAATGACCAAACCGAGGATGGTGTATTCAAGAGTTTTCGGAAAATCAATCATATCTGGAGCATTGGCAAGGACCCTCATGATGGATGCTCCTAGGACGACGCCAATGATGTTGGCCTCTCCTCCCCTGAGAGAACACCCACCGAGCACAACCGCGGCAATCGCATAAAGTTCGTAAAAGGAACCGAATCCAGTAGGTGCAACTGAATTGAAGTCCAACATGAAAATCATTGCCGCAATCCCGACTATGCCGGAGCAAATCACGTAAGCAGCGACTTTGACTTGCTGGGTATCGATCCCGCTGTACTTGGCAGCATCTTCGTTATTCCCGATAGCCAGTAAATAGCGTCCAAAAACCGTTTTCTCGAAAATGATGATGGCAAAAATTGCCAGTCCGACCATGGCAAAAAACGGCATCTGAATCAACGTCGTTGGGACATCCGTTTTGCCTAAAACGGCAAGAACTGCCAATGCGCCGGCAATTGGGAAGAGAATCCGGGCAGGCTCGTTGCCATGCAATGCGACACACTCTCCCAGTCTGGATACGGAAACCATGACCATCGCCAGGGAGGCGAAAACCGAAATCATATTTTGCCACCAAAGTGAAGTTTCCGAAATCTCTGAACTTATGTCGTTATTGGCATAAAAAATCGAGTTCCATAAAAAGAAAATAGAAACCGCCAGTCCCAAAATGGAAACCAAAATAAACTGAACGCCGTGTGTCTGTCTTTTTTCAGTCATCCACAACAAATCCAGTGGAAGTCGAAAGAAATCTGATTTTGACCAAACGGTTAACGGTTTATCAGCCGAACGTTTCGCGAACATTGAAATACCTAGTTGCCACAGCATCAGCAAACTAATGGGGATCAGTGGGACCCAGCACATTTTCATCAACCATTGCGGTGTTGTTGCCGCGGTATCGGATACGATGGTTGTCCACGTCGAAAACTGAAATGGTATTCCCAGAATGGATAATTGAAATAATTCGACGAAATCCGTCCGTTCAAATCCACCCCAAAAACGACTGCTCCCTATCAGCCCGATGATGGCCCCGATGCTGATTCCTACTACCTGGGTATGGAATGATCCTGTTGTACGATTTTTGGTGGTCATCATCGATAATGCGTAATACAAGGCGGTACCGAAACCGACAAACAACATCAATGTGGAAACGGTGCATACCTCTCCTTTGGCGACCAGTTGTAATGTGCCATCGAAGGTCGAACCTAATCCCTGCGTTGTGTCGTTGGTCAGCCACCGTATCAGCCCTCGATAACAAAGTAGGCCTCCTAATGTGACCACAAACGGTTGCAATTGAAATTGCGTGATCAAAACGCCATGTAAGAGTCCGATGTGGATGGATATTGAGAACAGCAGGAAGAAGATCCATGGAATTCGCGTCGTGTTAGGCGCGTCGGAATTGGCCACGCTCAACGCAATCAGGCTCAGTATGGAAAACGAAAGGAAAATCAATGGAAAGAGAGCTTTTTTAAATCGGAAATTGTTCCGTAGGTAGGAAAAAACAAGCCAGCCTAGGCTCGCAAGGACCATCAACGAGACGAGTACCCAAAAAAAACAGACGACTTTTGCCTTGTCGTCTTCGGCGATCGGTTTCAGTGATTCGACTGGATTAAGGCGGATCAAAAGAACTAGGGAGGCACCGATCAGGCCAATCGTTGAGCCGATGGAAAGGTCGATTCCGCCGGTCACGATAACAAACATGACCCCAATGCCGATGATACCAAACATCGAACAATATCGAATCAAGTTGCGTGAGTTGTATTCGCTGGCAAATCCGTCGTTGAGAAAAAAGGTTCCCAGCCACACGAATACCAGCAAAAGGAAAAACCCCTGAGTTTTCTTAGAGTTCATTTTGTTGCTACAATGGAATCCGATTGATAACGTTTGATCTGTTTTGATGTTGAGTCGGCGTTGCCGGTTGCTAAGGTCATGACCGCTTCCTCGGAATAATTCGCCTTTTGTAGCTCTCCGGAAATCCTTCCTTCATGCATGACGATAATGCGGTCGGACAATCCGAGAATTTCTTCCATTTCACTGGATACAAACAGGACCGTCCCGCCATCGTCAGCTAATTGATGGATTAACTCATAGATTTCCTTTTTGGATCCGACGTCGACCCCTCGTGTCGGTTCGTCCAACATAAAAAGTTTTGGCTCCAGAGGAAGCCACTTGGCAATCACGATTTTTTGTTGATTGCCCCCGGATAAAAACTTGGCTTGTTGGTCTCCGCTGGGCGTTTTGATGGAGAGTTGGTCAACGAGCTGTTGATTTAATTGATGCTCCCGATCAGCAATGGTAAATGTCGAAAATCGGGATTGCCTGTCAAGAGATGGTAAACTGATATTCTCCCGAACAGGCATTTCCAGCACCAGTCCATCTTTTTTGCGATCTTCAGGAACAAGTGCGATGCCGGCGTTGACAGCCGTCAGCGCGGAATCAACTTCGATCGGTTTTCCGTTAAATTCGATTTCGCCATCAATTGCTGGTGTCACGCCGAACAGTGTGGTCAATAACTCGGTGCGTCCTGCTCCGACTAATCCAGCCAATCCGACAATTTCCCCTTTACCAAGTTGGAATGAGATCTGATGCTTTGGATAAGCGGGGGTCACTAATTGATCTACCTTCAGGACAACAGGTCCCGGCGTATGGTTGCGTGATTGAAACATTTCATTGATGGACCGCCCTACCATCAAACGGACCATTGCATCGTTTGAAATTTCATGGCGTGCAAGGGTGCCTGCATTTTCTCCATCTCGAAACACCTCTACCCGGTCCGCTAGTTCTTTAACTTCGCCCAGTCGATGTGAAATGTAGATAATACTGACGCCGGAATCTCGGAGACTGTTAATGATTCGAAAGAGATTCTCAGATTCCTGTTGAGATAAACTGCTTGTCGGTTCATCCATGATCAGGATATTGGCATTGGTGGAAAGCGCCTTGGCAATTTCTACCATTTGTCGTTTTCCCACTGACAACTGACCCGCTAGTGTTGTCGGATCCTCCAAGAGACCTATCTCCTCCAATAGTCGGCGAGCTTTTTGGTAGGTATCACGAGTGCGAATAAATCCAGCTTGATGTGACTCTCGGCCGAGAAAAATATTGGCGGCCAGGTCGAGGTTTTCACAAAGGTTCAATTCCTGATGGATCAAGGCAATCCCGGCGTCGTTGGCTGATTGCACGTTGTCGAAGGAGACTTGGTCGCCGTTGACGATCAATTCTCCGCTGTCGGCGGGCTGAATGCCAGCAAGAATTTTCATTAACGTACTCTTGCCCGCACCATTCTCACCAATCAGAGCCAATACCTCCCCTTGGTGTAGTTCAAGGGAAACGCTATCGAGCGCCTTGACACCCGGAAAGCTCTTTGTGATCGAATTTGCCTTAAGTACGACGGAGGACAATTTTTTTTTGAAAACTCATTGAATGAAATAGAAGCCGAATCCCAAGAGGGTTGTTGGGTTCGCATGTGATGGGCTTCAGAAGCCCCGCTAAAAACCAAGGCAAACCGTGATGGTTGGCAGCTAACTATAGTAACCCAAAACGGATCAAGAAAGATCATAAAGCGAAGTCAAAGACTTCGCTTTATGCTTGATTTCTCAAATCACTATTTACCGGCGGCAATGTTATCCTTGAGTTCTTTTTCAAATTCATCAACATTTTCCTTGTCGATGATTTTAGCTGGAACATCAAGATATTTGGATTCGTTAAGATCCGTTTGATCGCCGTTGACCAGGCGATTGAGAACCTGAATCGATTGATAGCCATACATGAAGGGGTTTTGAACCACCGTTCCTGTACAATTACCGTCCCGAATCTGTTGCAGGGTTTCCAGATTTTCATCAAAACCAACGACTTTCACTTTTCCAAGTAGATTGGCGCTTTTAAGTGCGGCAAAAATTTTGGGGGGGTTGTATTCAAAAAGACCAACCATGCAGTCGACGTTGTCGTACTTAGCGAGCGCTTGCTCGGGAAGAGATGTCTTGAGTGCCTCATCAAAATTGTCAATGTAGGTTGCCAGTACAGTGTACTTTGAATTCGGATCCGAGAGTTCTCCATCAATCGCGTCAATGCGTGATTCGTCCGGTTCACGACCAAGGAGGCCGTCGATGACACCTTGACGTCTTAACCGGCCATTGAGCTGGTCTACCGAACCAATAAAGACAATGACCTTGCCACCGTCAGGACAACTGCGTTTCACAAGGTCGGCAACCATAAAGCCAGCATCATAATTACTCATGCCAATGTAAAGTTTCCGGTTGCTCTCGGGTGCATCAGAATCATGCGTGATGAATTGCGAATTTTCTCCGACCTGATTCAAGATGCTGGTTTGATTGCCTGGATCGCAAGGGCTAACGGCGATGCCCTGAAACTTATTGGCAATTAACTTTTCCATTTCGGCATTTTGATTGGCGGCTCGGCCACCTTCGGCGTTTGGCATGATGACTTCTACCTGAACGCCGAGTTCCTTGCCGGCTTTTAGTGCGCCAGCCTTAGCGAT
Source organism: Planctomycetota bacterium (assembly GCA_014238905.1). Classification (GTDB taxonomy): domain Bacteria; phylum Planctomycetota; class Planctomycetia; order Pirellulales; family Pirellulaceae; genus JABAAE01. The sequence continues at coordinate 157,544 of JABAAE010000009.1, read as the reverse complement.
GTTCCAGAACTCCGCCACTCCGTTGGTCACGTAGGCAAGCTTGATTTTCCCTTGCTTGACATTCTCGTTGGAACTACCTGATTTTTTTTCGACACCACCACCACATCCAAGCAGGAATAGAACACCGGATAGCAGGAATAAACTGGTTTTATTCATCAAAAATATTCTCCCATGATTCGTTTTGAATCCCTGATTTTAAGGGACGATGAGGTTCAAAAACAATAGTTGCTGGCAAATCGGGTTAAGTTGAGTTTGACGCTGCAGCGAAACCTCGCATTTTGCCGATAATCAAAGCAATCTCTTTGGCAAAGGAAAGATGATGGAATTAGGGAACTGGAGGCTCGGAACTGAGATTGCTGCGGGGCGATGGGCGAATGTTTGTGTTGCCTCGCCTATCGATGGGCTCTCTCCACAGGTGGATTATGTCATTAAATACGTTGATCCTTTGTCAGATGGCTCGGAATTTGCCAGATCCATGTTGTGGCGTGAACACGCTTGTGCCGAGCTGGTTTCACATCCGAATTTGATTTCTTTTCTGGATGAAGACTTGACGGCAAATACCCCATTTTTGGTGTCAGCCAGGATTCAGGGAGACTCCATTCAGCAAGTTCTTGAAGTCGAAAAGCTTGCCGGTCGTCAGGCTTCGCCCCTGCGATTCGAGGATCGGCTGATGTTTTTTCGACAAATTTGCGAAGGTTTGCAGGCGCTGCATCAGGAGCAGATCCGTCATGGCGATATCGCGCCCAGAAACCTGATTGTTGACCGCCAGTCCGGGCAGGCCACGATCATCGATTTGGGACTATCCGAAAAGGTTCAGCCTTTTATCCGAGCGACCCAATCCCTGGCCGGGTCATTGGGTTACATCGCACCTGAATGCGTAAAAGGAAATGACCCAGTGACCGTCAGTGCAGATATTTATTCCCTTGGTCAAACGATGAAAGAGTTTTTTTGCCAGCCCGGCGAAATCGGGGAATCCAATGACGATTCCAGCGATGCGGTCTTCAGTGGCCCTGTGACGCAGTCTGTCGCACCGATTCCAGGCCTCTACCAGTTGTTGAACGCAATGACTCGTTTGCACCCTCTGAGGCGCCCGACAATTGAGTCCATATTCAGTCAAGTTGCGTTGCTGGAAATCGAGAGCATTCAACCGTTCCGCCGATGGGCTGCCTAGATTGGTGACCCAATTGGAACGCACTTTCTGGCCGATCTATGCGCGTTTCATTGGAAATTAAGTCGAAATGATCAAGCAGGTTTTTCAGCAGTCGTCTACGAACGGGGTATTACGTTAAATATCCAGTACCAGATAAATAGGCAAATAGCGGCTGTCATGAAAACAAAGGTGCCCCCGGTACTGCGCTGTAACCGATTTCTTGGAGTCTTGCGATAATCAAGACTCCACGTGTAAGCACCGGCTACCCATAACAGGTTTGCCGCCATGAAAATTGGAAGGCAAACATTCCTAATCAAGACTAGCTTTTCATTGACGAGTTGGATGAGCATCGTGTTGTCCAAGGGGACTGTCGTCTCATCTACCAAATTTGATTCAACAATCGCCTGGATTTCCCTCATGAAGTATTGGTAACACACAAAAAGTCCTAAACAACAAATCACACCCAAGAGGCCGCAATAAAACGTCAGTGTTGCGGCTCTTGAATCCTCAATAAGTGAGTATTCAGGATGTAGTTCTTTTTCGGAAATTCTCTTCAACGGATCATGCTCCATGCCGGCCGAGGTTTCATCGTTAATAACCACATCGTTACTAACCAGATTACAATCCAGAGGACTATTTTCGGATCTATTTTCGGATCTATTTTCGGATCTATTTTCGGATCTATTTTGAGGGGATCGTCAATAAGTAGCAAGCCAGATGACGGTTGCCGCAATATTTTGTGCGAACGTCTCCTGTCGTTTCGGGCTTTGCTACTGATTAGACCAGAACCCGTCTTGTCGGTCTCAAGGGCTCTGGATGGCCCAGTATTGAGCTGGTCCAACCGGATCTGCCGACCAATGACTAGGGTTACCGCTGAGCGTCGCCAGAACGGTTTTGGCGTTCCCTTACTGCCGGTTCATTGTTTTTCTGTTAAAGCCGCTGTTGGGCCTCGGTATTATGTTAGGAGAAGCAGCATGGTGCTTCCCCCTGCTAATTCACATGAAGTCGGTTTGACAATGTGATTTAAATCGTCAACAATTTTGATCTATTTGGAATAAATTCCCTGGGTTGCGACTTGAAAGCTTATCAATGGCAGAGGATCTAACTGGTCTTGAAAAACGAGGTTGGGGAGAAACGCTAAGGAAAGACAATTGGTGGATCATACCAGTGGTTGTGTTTTCGGTTCTTTCGGCGTTCATTGTCTATGCGACCTGGGCGGCTTTTCAAAATGCCCACTTCGAATTTGGCAATTACCTGTCACCTTTTTATTCCCCTGTTTTATGGGGAGATTCGCACCACAGCATATTTGGGGCCCAGCCCTCATGGTGGCCAGGCTGGCTACCTTTTTCTCCGGCATTATTGATTCTGCCTTTTCCCGCCGGTTTTCGGATGACTTGTTACTACTACCGAGGTGCTTATTACAAAGCATTTTGGGCCGATCCGCCATCGTGTTCGGTCGGTGAACCGAGGAATAATTACTTGGGTGAACAGCACCTCCCGCTGATTCTGCAGAATCTCCACCGGTATTTTCTTTACTTCGCCCTCTTGTTTTTGTGTTTTCTGACTTATGACGCGATTCAGGGATTCTTTTTTGATGACGATGGCGACGAGAAGTTCAATGATTTTGGGATAGGCGTCGGGTCACTCGTGTTGTGCATGAATGTGTTTCTGCTAGGTGGCTACACCACAGGATGCCATTCCCTGCGGCACTTGGTGGGTGGAGGTAGCGATACGACATCCCCCTCGCCGATGCGATCCAAATGTTATGACTGCGTGAGTTGCTTGAATGGCCAACACATGATCTGGGCTTGGTTTAGTTTAGTTTGGGTGGCCTTCACCGATGTTTACGTCCGTCTCTGTTCGATGGGTATTTGGCACGATTACAGGATTTATTGATGGCGGAAATTGAGACAATTGAGCACGATGTTTTAATCATCGGTGCAGGTGGGGCTGGACTAAGAGCGGCGATCGAGGCGTCTGCGCAAGGAGTTTCAGTCGGACTGGTGTGCAAATCTCTTCTAGGCAAGGCTCATACGGTGATGGCCGAAGGCGGCATGGCTGCTGCCTTGGCGAACGTGGACGAACGTGATAGCTGGAAGACTCACTTTGCAGACACGATGAGAGGTGGCTATTACCTGAACAATTGGAGGATGGCCCAACTGCATGCCCAACAGGCACCTGACAGAGTTCGGGAACTGGAAGCATGGGGCGCTGTTTTTGATCGAACGGCGGCGGGGAAAATCATGCAAAGGAATTTCGGGGGGCATGCTCATCCCCGTTTAGCACATGTTGGTGATCGTACCGGATTGGAGATGATCCGAACGTTACAGGATCATGGTATCCATCAAGGTATTGATGTGCATATGGAATGCACCATGTCCAGCTTGCTTAAGGATGGTGATCGCGTTTGTGGTGCCTTGGCATACACCCGCGAGCTGGGGAAATTCAAGCTGTTTAAGGCCAAGGCGATTGTGCTGGCAACAGGCGGAATCGGAAGAGCCTACAAAATAACGAGTAATTCATGGGAGTATACCGGAGATGGTCAGACGCTGGCTTACCGGTCGGGTGCTGATTTAATCGATATGGAGTTTGTTCAATTTCATCCCACGGGAATGGTGTGGCCTCCCAGTGTGCGTGGAATTCTGGTGACTGAGGGGGTCCGTGGCGAGGGTGGAGTACTCAAAAACAAAAACGATGAACGATTCATGTTTGGTGATATTCCGGAGAATTACCAGAGTTCGACTGCTGATAATCCGGAAGAAGGTTGGAGGTACGTTACGAAAACGGACAGGCAGGCTAGGAGGCCACCTGAATTACTGACACGCGACCACGTGGCCAGATGTATTTTACGCGAGGTTCGTGAAGGGCGTGGTTCGCCCCACGGTGGTGCCTTTCTGGACATTGCCTGGATCAAGGAAAAAATTCCCAATGCAGAGGCGCACATCAAAAAGAAGTTGCCCAGCATGTACCACCAGTTCAAGGAGTTGGCGGGGATAGATATTACCAAAGAGCCGATGGAAGTAGGTCCCACGACGCACTATGTCATGGGTGGTATTCGTGTTGACGGTGAAACTCAAATGTCTACCGTTCCCGGTCTCTATGCAGCCGGTGAATGTGCAGCCGGATTGCATGGGGCGAATCGGTTGGGTGGAAACTCACTTTCCGATTTGGTTGTGTTTGGGAAATTGGCAGGTGAGCACGCGGCTAAGTTTGCGAAGGAAAATGGTGAGGCTTCGATAGATCCAGACCAGGTTAGCACCGCTCAAGCGGCCGCTTTGGGGCCTCTGGATTCCGGCCGAGCTCAGGTTGATGGGGGGGCCTATCAGATTCAATATGAACTACAGGAGCTGATGCAGGACAAAGTGGGTATTGTCCGAAAAGAAGAGGAAATTCTTTCGGCGATTGATGAGATAGAAGTTCTGAAAGGTCGTGCCCAGACAGTTCGAGCTCCTGGCAACCGGCAGTACAACCCCGGCTGGCATACGGCATTGGATTTACAAAATTTGCTCGTGGTCTCTGAAGCGGTTGCCAGAGCAGCGGTGATCAGGAAAGAAAGTCGTGGAGCTCACACGCGAGACGATTTTCCGGAGAAAGAAGATGCGTTCGGTAATGTAAATACCGTTTTACGCCAGGGAGCAGACGGACAAATGGAGGCAATTCAGGAAACGATTCCTGAATTGCCAGACGAGTTGCAGGAAATCATCGACGAACGACGATGAAAAAGAGGATTGCTGGGATTGGCAATGTTTTTTTTAATCTGGCTTGGGTTGGATTAGGAGAGCGGCAGTTTGTTGATTCTGGGATAAGAGATTTTCAAACGGTTGGATTGAGTAAAAAACTATGGCAAACACGACGTTTAAAGTCTGGCGCGGTGATAAAGATTCGGGAGAGTTTCAGGAATTCCAGACCGAAGTAAGCGACGGCATGGTGGTTCTTGATGCAGTGCATCAAATTCAGGCGGAGTCTGCCAACGACCTTGCCGTTCGGTGGAATTGCAAGGCGGGCAAATGTGGATCCTGCTCGGCGGAAATAAATGGCATGCCGAAGCTGATGTGCATGACTCGTCTAAGTGATTTCGATCTGGAAGAGCCAGTCACGATCGAACCGATGAGAGCTTTCCCCCCAGTCAAGGATTTGGTAGCCGATGTTTCCTACAACTACCGGGTGAAGCAAAATATTAAACCCTTTAAGCCACGTCAGCCAGATAATGAAGATGGATCCTGGAACATGGCTCAGAAGGACGTCGAGCGAGTGCAGGAATTTCGAAAATGCATTGAATGCTTCCTCTGTCAGGATGTTTGCCATGTCCTAAGAGATCATCATAAACATGATGAATTCATTGGGCCCAGGTACTTTGTTTACAATGCTGCCTTGGAGATGCATCCATTGGATCAAGAAGATCGGGTGCCTGATCTCAAAAAGTCGAATGGGATTGGTTATTGTAATATCACCAAATGCTGTACAAAAGTATGTCCAGAGAACATCACGATCACCGACAATGCCATTATTCCGCTCAAAGAGAGGGTCGTTGATCGGTATTACGATCCAATCAAAATGGTTCTGCACAAAATAATGGGGCCCAAGAAGAAATCTGATTGATTTTTTTTTCAAACCAATCTTTCAAGTGATTCCCGCATTGCCGGGGAATTGATTCTCAATCTGTTGGACAATCCGACAATCGAGAATCCCTCTTTTAATTCGGATCCTTATTACCTTGGCAGGTTTTGCATACCCCCGGGAATTGTATGGATGACCTGGAGTTTTCTGACTTGAACGGGAAGCTGCCGATCGCATCGTTCGCTGCCAATGGCTGGTGTCTAAGCTTACCGGTAGATAGAAATTCGGAAATCAGGAGAAGAGTTTTTTCAGCTGCCTCAAACTGTCGAGCACATCGATTTTGAGCCGTTAACGAGAACCTCTTTGCCGCGATAGTGGAAATACACGGAGTTGGAATGTCAGGATTTCCGCAGATCAACTTATCTCGCAATGCGATGGAAATATAACAATGTGAATCCTCAGGGTCGCTCGATTGATATTCTTGGCCGCCATTTACTTTGGATTTGGAGTCGAAGCCCAAGCGGAGGTCTGCCACTGGTGGGTCGAGGTATCCTGTGATTGCTGCGGCAAGGTCAGCATCGGGTGTTTTGCCGAGAACGGCGGCTGCCATCGCCTGAGTGACTTGAGGGCTCACTGCCGAATGCCTTGTAATGAGTTCGGTGTCGATTTCCAGCCAATTCTGCTTGATGGATTCCTGGTAAGTGACCGCGCTACCGCACAGCCGTTGAGAGATTCCCTGAACTTGAGTCATCAACGCCGCCACGAGCCCACCGGTGCAACTTTCCGCCAGCGAGATCTGCAGATTTTTAATTTCCAGCTGTTCGGCCAGATGCTTTGCCGTAACGCTCGGCCCATCACAATACTCAAAAGTAATATTCATTTCAAAATCGGGTTGGGTAATATGGAATTCGAATTATAGCGAATTCAAAGTGGAAGATGGGGAATGCCTGGCTTCTGCTTTAGCACTTGGATTTGATACTCCAGAGGATTGCTTAGGACGAAAAAAACGATAAAGGATTTCCGAAATAATGTTCCTATGGCAAGTTGCTATCATTCTCGCCGCCCTTCAGGGGTGCGGTTGAGCACGCTCAGGCTATGGAATGTGTAGGATCCGCACAGCGGAGCAATCTCACCAACTCCGACGAGATCGCCTAAATCCCAATTAGCATAAGGATTTGACGTAATTTTAATAAGATATTTTCGACGCGCGGATGGTTAGCTTTAAATTGATTGATTTGGTCCATGACCTCAAATGGTTTTTTCGGTTTGTTCGTTTCGATATTCGGCCCGTACCTGACAGAATCTAGCACTGCTCCGATGTCGGTTGCCAATTGTCCCAGGGCATCAATTGTCTTAAAGTCCACTTCGTTAACTTCTTTGAGTCCATCATTGATCACTGCCAAATCACTATGGAGGTGGCGAAGACGGATCAGGATTTCGGTAGCGTGCATGTTTTTCTCCATTGCGATGGAGGCAACGTGCAGGTTTTATGCCAAACCAGACTTTTCAGCCAGCTCTTTTTTGATAGTGTCTTTAGCTGGCTTGCAGACGGCGGATGGCTCTCTCTGGTGATTCACTTTGCGAAAAAAAAAGACCTCTTTTAGACGCTTGGGAATCTCGAGGTTTGGTTCAGGATTCTGCTCTCAATATAATGTGAAAGCAGCTGCCTTTTCCCGGAGTGCTTTCTGCCATGATTTCCCCTTTGTTCTTTTCAACAATAATCTTGGTAAGGGCGAGTCCCATCCCCATACCTTTGGCTTTGGTGGAGTAAAGTGGCTCGAAAATTACTTCAAGGTGCTTGGCCTCAATTCCGCACCCATCGTCTGAAATGGAAAGTTTGACCGTCTCTTGGAATTGTTTGCCTTCGATTTTCAGTATTCCCTGATGGTCCATAGCGTCCGCTGCATTTCGGATCAAATTTTGGATGGCTAGGCTAATTTGTTGTTGGTCAACGAGGACTTTCGGCAGGCCTTCGGCGAGCTCCATTTGTACTGTAATATCGGATGTGAGGGGCACAGCTATTAAAGCTGCGTCAACCAGAGCACGCAGTGCTTGCGGTGAGAGTTTAACTTCTGGTAGTCGCACGACATCCGTCAGAGTAGTAACGACAGAATCAATGATGGTGATTTGACGATCGATACGGTTTAAATGTTCCTCTACTTTTTCCTGCGTTGGATTCGATGCGTTTAGCAGAAAATACGCGGACATTTTTGCGGCATTGAGTGGGTTGCGAATTTCGTGGGCGATGTTGCCCGCGACCTTTCCCAGCGTGGCTAATTTTTCACGACGGACCAATTCCGCTTGAGCTTTCCTCAGTTCATCAAATTTTTGGCGAAACCGGGTTTCCAATGCCGCATTGAGCATGGAAAGATTCTTCTCGGCCTGCCTATTACCGATGTTCCGGATGAGGAGATTGGAATAGGTTTGTCCATCGAGTTGGAAGTCGCAAACCGTTACTTGGGCCTCAAATAATGATTTGTCTTTTCTTTGACAAGTTGCAACGCCACCGGTCCTGAATACATGGTGACCCAAGTTGGTGTTTCTTGAATCAGATGCGTTGATTTTCGAGGACTCAGGATCTGGCAAAAGCATCAGAACATTGTTCCCCATCAAGTCGGCTGGGACGTACCCGAACAATTGTTCTGTTGCTGGATTGAACGTGTCGATTGCACCGGCGTGATTCGTTGTAATGATCGCATCGGTGACGATTTTCAGAATCGTTTCCAAACGGGATTCTTGAATTCTTAATTGTCGATCTTTGTCCATGAGTTCCCAATGTCGAAGTCAAACGACTCTAAGTGGCAAAATTTGTTCTGCTGCCATTCTACAGTTGAATGTCATTGCAGTGGTTGAGCAACCCGATTTTCAAGGACTGTTGAAGATCCCTACTTGTATAAGACAGGAATGCAGGGCTTCTTTGTTGATCGCAATTGATCGAGCCGGCTAGCGAATATGAATGCCGAGCAGTGAGTTTCAATCACCGGTGAGAAGCTGTTGCAAATATTCCAAGCCTTGACGACGAGTGCCAACAAAGAAAAGTTGCTTTCCCATCACCCGCGTAGACTAAAAGAAACGATTAAGAAAGATTTTTGTGTTGGTTTTTGGCATTGATGTTGGGTCAGCCTTTTGCCCTCCGTTTTCCTGACTCGTGTGTACCATGATCCGCCTATCGGCAATTGCAGTTGTGGAAATTTGACAGGTGGTTCCCTGACTATCGATACCAGGTGTAAGGAATTCGCGAAAACCGTCATTTCTTAAACTATCCCGTTAGCGGGTCCGTCGTGAATTTTGGAAGTGGTGATTAGACGGCGGTGGTAGGGCAGCGGTTGGTGCGTTACGGTATAGTCGGGTGAAAATCTAAGGCCAATACTTCCCGCTCATAGGGAATGCACTTGTCGTTCATTTTCCTTTGCCGAGGTCTTATTCGCAATAATTTACCTTGTAGAGAACTCGCCTGATGCAAATGAAGCGAAAACGAATTTTGATTCTGGATGACGAAGAGGACATTTTGGCGGGGTTGAGCGATGTGCTTCTGGAAGAAGGCTACGAGATTGAGGGTGTCACAAATGCGAATTCGATTTTAGAGCAATTTACTTTAGGTGGCGGTCGTGATTTTCTCCCTTTTGATCTTTGCTTACTAGACTTTCAAATGCCCGCAATGGACGGGCTGGATTTCTTCCGTGAAATCAGAAAAATCCAGTTTGATCTCAAAACTATTGTGATGACTGCCGATACCAATCTAGCTCGGGTTCAAATGGCGAAATCTGAGGGGGTCGCGATGGTGATGCAAAAACCCGTGGATGTCCCTCTCTTGTTGAACAAGATCGAAACGATGTTGAGCTGATGTGATGAGTTCAATTGAGAAAGAACGGACTGGTTGCTGTGGGATACAGCTCTATGCTAGTTGTACGGCTTAAATGGGAAGAAAAAACGTGCTGCGAGATTTTTGCGTACTGATTGTCGAAGATGAGAATGATGCGATTGAGAATTTGAGGGATATTCTGTCGTTGGATGGATATCCCTTGAAATTGGTTTCTAGCTGCGCTGCCGCATCCCGAGCTATTGGTGAAAAGAAATTCGATTGTGCAATTATTGACTGGACGCTACCTGATGGTGGTGGCGATAGCTTGATTTCGGAGTTGGCTAGGGTTCAACCTGACACACCGGTGGTGGTCGTTACCGGGATACGTGAATTTGATACGGCGATTTCGGCATTGAGACATGGTGCACATGATTTTTTAACCAAACCGATTAACCCTGATCTTTTAAGATCCATTCTGGTTCGCTTGGTCGAACGGCAACGCCACGTTGCGGTAATAGAGGAAGCAAAGCAAAAGGACCAGCAACGGTTACTCGCCGATGAGAGACTGGCGGCTATGGCCGAGATGGTGGCAGGTTTGGCTCATGAGAGTCGGAATGCATTTCAACGATGTTACGCCTGTCTTGCAGAGCTTTCTCTGGATTTAGGTGAAATGCCGGACAGTTTAATTCTCGTCGAAAAAATTCAAACGGCTCTCGACGACGTCCATTTTGTATTGGAGGAGGTCCGGAATTATTCAAAACCCATCGTGCTCGAGAAAAGACATTTTGACATCAGGAAGTTGTTTGAAGACACTTGGATGGAAATTCTAGATGTTCGATCATCGCCAAATGTACCCAGCATTCGATACAATAGTTTAAATTATTTTCCACCCGCGGTGCTTTTGGACTTCCAGCGGCTAAAACAGGTTGCCAGGAATCTATTGGAAAATGCGATCGCAGCCTGCGATGTAAATGGAAGCATCGAGGTCAGTTTTGACCTTGCACCGTATCCTGATTCGATGATCATTCTATCGGTTGACGATAGCGGTAAAGGCATACGTAAAGCCAATTGGGAAAAAATATTTACCCCATTTTTTACTACTAAAACCCGGGGTACGGGTTTGGGATTGGCGATCTGCCAAAGGATTATCGAAGCGCATTCAGGAAGGATTAGTTTGCAAGAATCAAATCTTGGAGGAGCAAAGTTTTGTATGGAGATTCCGCTCTCTCCGTTTTGAGGATCATTTGTGACTAGCTTAAATGGGTTGTCATGACCGTTTCTTGGTGGATACTGAGTAGCCGACGATGATCTAACGTTTTATAGTTGCACGCTTCTGAGGAGACTTGACCACCCGATTTTGGTGGCCAGGAAAGGAGAGGTTAACGAAAACATCTCTACCTGTCGATCTTTGGAAAAGTGGGTGAATTTAGCTCGGCGAGGCCGACAATTGTTGGAAGAAAATTGATATGCGGAAAAAAAATGGGAAAGAGGTCCAGACAGATTTGTCGAGTCTTCGTGTCCTGATCGTCGATGATGAAGATGACTTTCGGGAATCAGCATGCCGATATCTTGCCAGGATTGGATTTCAGGTCGATGAAGCTCAGGACGGTGAAGAAGCCCTGAATTTGACAGTCAATCGCCGGTTTGACGTTGTTATTTTAGATATGCACATGCCGGTGCTAGACGGTTTGTCCGTGTTAAAAGAACTGATGAAAAGAGATCCACCACCCAAAGTCATTATGCTGACCGGTGGAGGAACGATTGAAAATGCTGTCGAAGCAATCAAGTTGGGTTCCTACGATTTCCTGACCAAACCGGCCAAGTTGGATGAATTGGCGCATATTATTTGTCGGGCGTGCGAAGCTCAACAATTGGAAAAAGAAAACAAACAACTCAAGGAGGTTATTCGCCGTCAGGCACCAACCTCACAACTTATTGGTCAATCTGCGGCCATGGAGGAAGTCAATAGACTGATGGAACGAATTGCAGATTCAGAACAGCCCGTCTTGATTCAAGGGGAAAGTGGTACTGGCAAAGAGCTTGTTGCCCGGGCTATCCATCTTTCTAGTCCATTAGCGGATAAACCACTTGTTGTGGTCAATTGTGCTGCTTTAGCGGATCAGCTTTTGGAAAGTGAATTGTTTGGACATGAAAAAGGCGCATTTACAGGAGCGGTTGCCGCGAAACCGGGGCTTTTTGAAGTCGCGGATGGCGGAACGATGTTTATCGACGAATTTGGCGAAATGAGTGGTGCCCTGCAGGCCAAACTGTTACGTGTACTGGAGGATGGATCGATGCGTCGGGTCGGATCGGTCACCGAACGATTTGTTAGCGTTCGGGTTCTCGCAGCGACGAATCGGGACTTGGAGGAGGAGGTAAAGGAAAGAAACTTTCGGGAAGATCTTTATTATCGGATTAATGTTCTTGGAATTACAATTCCTCCGCTTCGCCAACGTCATGGGGATATCGAATTACTCGCAAAGCAGTTTGCCGGTTCAGATTGGACGATAGCGACAGAGGTATTGGAAAAACTCAACCATTACAGCTGGCCAGGGAATGTTCGGCAGCTTCAAAATGCGATTCAGCGAGCCAAGGTTTTGGCGGAAGATAACGAAATTCAGTTAAATAATCTGCCCAATGCCATTGTCGATTTGAATCTGCCTTTAGCGGAAATCCCCACGAATTCCAGTGCCTCGGATTTGGACACCATTAACAAAATGCACGTTGTGAAGACTTACGAAAGCTGCGGACAAAACAAGACCAAAGCTGCCAGAGCGTTGGGAATTAACCGGCGGTCTCTTTACAGACTTCTGGAAAAATATGACCTTGAGTGATCAAAAGGTCAGATTTCAGTATAATTCTGAAATGGGTTGTCGACCGTCCTCCACCAGGTACCGTGGCCGACCAGCCAAGTCGTTAATTTTTGTATTGTTGACATCGATACCAAGGTTTCGGTAGAGGGTCGCAAACACTTCCTGGATGTGTACAGGTCGGTCAACTGGAACTCCGCCCTGGCGGTCTGTTTGACCAACAATTCGTCCGCCTTGGATCCCTCCACCGGCCAATAGAATAGATTGAGTGCTGGGCCAGTGGTCTCTTCCTCCCTTGGGATTGATCCGCGGCGTCCGGCCGAATTCACCCAGTGCGATAACGGTTGTTCGGTCAAGCATGCCCCGCTCTTGCAGATCCTGTAGCAACGTCGAAACAGCATTGTCAAACACGGGCAGGTACTTTTTGGATAGTTTATGAATCGGCCCTTCACGATTGGCATGCCAGTCCCATGCCCCAAGGGCAACTGTGACGCATCGGACACCTGCTTCGATCAATCTTCGGGCCATCAACAATCGCTGACCGCTTTGGATGGCGCCTCCAAAACTCGCATGGGTGGTTTGATCTGGACCATAACGAAGCCGGACACGTTCAGGCTCGAGTGCTAGGTCAAGGGCATCGGCAAGCCGACAATTCGTCAATGTTCCAAATGCCTGGTTTTGAAACTTGGTCAGTTCTTGGCTGCCAATATGTGGTTGAAAATCCACCAATGAGCGAAGTAACGATGCTCGTTGATTGAGGCGATCCAGATCAACGCCTTGTAGAATCAAATCTCTTCGGATCTCTCCTTCGACAGCAAATGGTGTATGTTCACTACCGGTAAAGCCTGGCCACGAAGACTGGCCAGATGCGTCGTGGAGGCCTTTATTGTTATAGGGTTGGTAGGACATCTTGGGTGAGACATCCGCATAGGCGGGAACAGGTCGCGCCTTATGGTCGGAGAGAGTTGACACGACTGACCCAATCGTGGGCCACCCTCCTGCTGGTTCCTGATCACCCGCCCTGCCTCCTGGTCGTCCGGTATAGCATTGGAACGACTCATGTCGATTGAGCATGCCTGTCAGGCTTCGGATGACAGAAAAACGATCAAAGGAGGCCGAAAGTTTGGGGAGTAACTCACAGAAATGGACTCCTGGGACCGTCGTTTGACACGGCGAAAAGTGTCCTCGGATTTCCCTTGGTGCGGTCCCCTTGGGATCAAATGTCTCATGTTGGGTTGGACCACCAGGAAGGTAAATCATGATTAACGAACGGTCGGATTGGCGGGCATCCTGATCGGCTAGGATATGATTAAGCCCAATGTTGCTTCCCGCTGCGACTCCAAATCCAGCCGTCCCGATTCTGAGGAACCCTCGACGCGACAGGCCGTCGCAAAATCCTCTTTCGAATTGATTTCCCAACAATGTCAACATGAATTGCCTCCCGTTGAATTTGGACAATTTTATTATCCTGTTTTGGAAATGAAAATCAAACCTGATATACGGTGTGGTTTGACCATTTCAGCAAAACGATGATCTGGAAAGAAAATTATTGAAAAATCGAAACTGGAAAAACGAAACCAGTCATGGATTCGGATGAACCATGATGGCTACAAGCGTTACAATAAGCAGACCGTCCATTTTCAATGGACCTCATGGTTGAGTTGCTGGCAGCCAAAAGACGAATCCCGTCCGCTAAATTTACTTGGATCAACAGAATAGAATTCGGAGTCACTTTGATGCAAAATCGTCAATTTCATTGTTTGAATCGTATGGTGTCCGAAGTAGGGATCGGGACGTGGCAGCTTGGTGGTACCGAATGGGGGGAAATGTCGAAACAGCTGGCATTAGAAACTTTGGCCGCTGCCGCAGAGCAAGGTGTTTCACTGATTGACACTGCCGATATATACGGATTGGGACGCAGCGAGTTATTGGTTGGAGAGTTTCTCAAAACCAGAAGTGATGCCAGCCAATTTACTGTCATTACGAAATTTGGACGCGGCCCGGAACCTGGCTGGCCGGAGAATTTCACCAGCTCGACGGTCAGGAAGCATGCTGAGGATTCGCTGACCAGGTTGGGAGTGGAGTCACTAGACCTTACACAGACCCATTGTCTACCGAGCGAATATCTCGTTGATGGTGTCGTTTGGGAAACGCTGCGACAGATAAAAAAAGAAGGAAAAATTAAGGCGTTCGGAGCTTCCGTCGAATCCATGGAGGAAGCAAACGATTGTCTGGAAGTCGAGGGCTTGGATTCGATACAGATTATTTTTAATGTTTTTCGACAAAAGCCATTGGAATCACTTTTCCAAAAAGCACTGGAAAAGAAAGTTTCATTAATCGTTCGTTTGCCGTTGGCCAGTGGGTTGTTGTCCGGGAAATTTAATGCTGAGACTCGCTTTGATGAGAAAGATCATCGTTCATTTAACGAAAACGGGGAATGTTTCAACGTTGGCGAGACCTTTGCGGGGTTGGGGCTGGCAAAGGGTGCTGAACTTGCCCAGCAGGTGCGACAGTTGCTGCCTTTGGAAGGGACTATGGCTCAGGCCGCGATACGTTGGTGCTTGGATTTTCCCGCCGTAACGACCGTCATTCCCGGCGCTACGCGACCGGAGCAGGCTTGTCAAAATGCGTTGAGCAGTCAATTGGCTCCATTGTCACAGCACGTTCATGACCAACTCCGGGCTTTCTATCTGGAAAAGGTAAATCCTTTTATCAGGGGAAAGTATTAGGTCAACCGAATCAGCCGGTCTGTTTTTTTAAGAAGATCTGCCAAGCCTGCTTTCAGGAGTTTCGATTGGTGAATTTCAACTCAGAGCACTTTCAGAATCGTCCGCATTCGGATGAATTCGATCCGTTTTATTCGGGTTACGTTGCCAAAGTTGACGGTAACCAAATTTTGGGCATCCTTGAATCGCAGATATCGAAAATTCGTATTTCGCTGTCGAATCTGACGGAGGAAACGGCCCAGGAAGTGCATGCTCCCTATCGGTGGACAATTAAGCAGGTGCTCGGTCATTTAATAGATGGCGAAAAAGTGTTCGGTTATCGGTTGCATCGATTTGCAAGTGGTGATCAGACGGTGTTGTCCGGTTTTGATCAAGGGCCGTACGTCGATCAGCTCGACTATCAAAAACCACTGGTTGGTGATTTGCTGAAGGAACTGGACTTTTCCCGGCAATCGAATCTGATGTTTCTAAAGCGGTTGCCGCCCGACTATGAAATGCGAACAGGGATCGCCAGTGGTTGTCAATTTTCGGTGAGGGCTCTTGCGTTTATTCTGGCAGGACATGTGACCCACCACTTTGATATTGTTCAGGATCGTTTGGCAGGCAGCGGTTAGATGCAATAACGACTCAAATAGGAGTCTCCTATGGAGGTTGTTGGAGGTCTGGAGATGAATCGACATGCCGTGGCCGGCATGGAAATTGTCTACAATAAATTTTTATCCCTACGAAGAACTGAATTGAAAAACCAACAGATGGAAATAAACCAACCGAAGCAGCGATTTCATGCAGTTTTTGCTGTCTGCATTAGGCTGATTGTTTTTTGCGGACTTCTCCTCAGTGGGCCCGAAATGCAAGTTGCCAAGGGGCAGAACTCGATGCCGCAGGCGAACCAACAGAATGGCAAACCGTCGAAAGACTTCTCGAGTCGTCCCAATATTGTCCTCGTTTTTATTGATGACATGGGCTGGGCTGATTTTTCTTGTTTTGGGAACACCGACATCGAAACCAGTCATATCGACCGGTTGGCTCGGGAGGGAATCTCGTTTGAACAATTCTATGTAAATTCTCCAATCTGCTCTCCCTCTCGAACAGCTATTTCCACAGGGCAGTATCCGCAGCGGTGGCGGATTGGCTCCTACTTGAGTAATCGAAAAAGCAATGCCCAACGGGGTATGGCGAATTGGCTCGATCCCCAAGCACCAATGTTGGCGAGAATGTTGAAGCAGTCCGGATATATGACCGGTCATTTTGGGAAATGGCACATGGGAGGGCAACGTGATGTGGGAGATGCACCATTGATTACCGAATATGGGTTTGACCAATCGCTTACTAATTTTGAAGGCTTGGGGCCGAGAGTGCTGCCGCTCAAATATGTTCCGGGGATGGCAGCAGCTCAAAAACATGCTTTGGGTTCGGATAAACTTGGCAAGGGCCCAATTCATTGGGAAGATCGTTCTCTAATCACTGCTTCTTTTACAGAAAAAGCAATTCAATTCATCAAGCAGGCGCAGAAACGAAAAAAACCTTTTTATATCAACCTATGGCCAGATGACGTTCATAGTCCCTTTCACCCTCCGTTAGACAGATACAGTCGGTCGGCGAATCCAAAACAGAAACGGCGAGCGAACTACCTTGCGGTTCTGAAAACGATGGATGATCAGCTTGGGAAATTGTTCGATTTAATACGTGGCGATCAGGAATTGAGAAACAACACCCTGCTATTGATTTGTTCCGATAATGGGCATGAACCCGGTTGTGGTTCCGCCGGTGAACTGCGTGGAGCGAAGGTCACCTTATTTGAGGGCGGGATTCGTTCTCCATTGGTGGTCTGGGGCCCGTCATTTCTAAATGGGGACGAGGTCGGTGGTCAAAATCGAGATTCGATTTTTTCAGCGATTGATTTGGTCCCTTCTTTAATTGAATTGACCGAAACCGAGGTTGCAGCCAAGCCTAACTGGGATGGAGAATCCGTTCTGCAGACTTTGTTGGGATATTCCCATGATAGTCGCCGAAAACCGCTCTTTTTCCGGCGTCCCCCTGATCGAAAACGTTGGAAGGGAATGTTGGATTTGCCAGACCTGGCGATTCGAAATGGCCCTTGGAAACTGCTTTGTGATTATGATGGTTCGCGTCCTTTTCTCTATAATATTTTTAAGGATCACGGTGAAGAACAAAATCTTGCCCTTGATCCACTCCAAGCTGAAAACGTGAAGACATTGACCCAGCAGGTTGTTGATTGGCATTTGTCGATGCCTCCCGATAATGGCAGCAATTTCAAATAATCTGTTGATCCTGTGGCCAGATTCAGCGAGGATAAAGAAATCGCGGGCGTGAAATTGATAGGCGATGTATTGATGCCTAGTTGGCGGCGGTGATCAGTTGATTGGTAGAGGGAGTTAGTCATGATGAAAATGCAACATCCAAATATCACCCGACGAACTGCTGTCATGGCGGGCGGAATCGGGATTCTGGGAATGGGTAGCGGTCACCTATCGAGGCTACATGCCGAAGTTGCACCCGACAAAGCAAAAGCCAAAAATGTCATTTACATTTTCCTTTCTGGTGGATTGGCTCAGCAGGACAGTTTCGATATGAAACCGAATGCCCCGGAGGAGATTCGAGGTGAATTCAAACCGATCTCGACACAAACCTCGGGGGTGCATATTTGTGAGCATTTACCGAAGTTGGCTGGAATCAGTGAGAAATGGTCGTTGGTTCGGAGCTTGACTCATCCCTATCAAGAGCATTCCCAAGGGCACATGGTGATGCTCTCAGGACGAACGGATCTACCCACTGGTTTTGATTTGAATAAACCAAAACCGACGGATCATCCCTCTATAGCTGCCATAGCTGGACAACTGACCAGCACGACCAACAATCTTCCACCGGCAATTGTTCTCCCTGAAAAGTTAATCCATCGCACCGGCCGAGTGCTTCCGGGGCAATTCGCTGGTGTGATGGGCAGTCGGCGGGATCCGTATTTTTTGGATTGCAGTAAGTTCAATCCAAATTCCTATGGTTCTTGGCCGACCCATGGATTTCACCATGCCCGTGGAAAAGAGACGCCGTCTGGGTACCGTTTTACTCCACCTAGTCTCGATTTGCCGACCGGGGTGTCCTTCAATAAATTCAACGAGCGTACCCAGTTGGTCGACCTTTTTGATAAGCAACGCCGAGAACTTGAAGAACTGGCCGAGGTAGAGCCTTTTGATCGATTTCAGCAACGAGCGATTTCGTTGTTAGCCGATGGCGGGATGCGCAAAGTTTTCGATATCAACGACGCTGACGAAAAAACCAAAAACCGCTATGGACGACACACATTTGGTTGGTCTTGTCTGCTGGCCAAACGACTTGTTGAAAATGGTGTGAATCTGGTTCAAGTCAATCTGGGAAATAATGAGACTTGGGATACGCACGGCAATGCTTTTCCGAATTTAAAGAATTACCTGTTGCCACCCATGGATCAAGCCGTATCGGCCCTGATTGAAGATCTAGATCAATCGGGAATGCTTGATTCAACAATGATTGTAATGGGAAGCGAATTTGGTAGAACACCGCGGATTTTTACGTTGCCAGCTGCCTATGAGCTACCGGGACGTGATCATTGGGGGAAAGTGCAAACAGTGCTTTTGGCTGGCGGAGGAATTAATGGGGGCCGCGTGATCGGTTCATCGGATAATCAGGGTGGCTCCCCGAAAGATGACCCCCAATTACCTGAGAATCTCGCGGCAACGATCTATGATGCGCTTGGTCTGCCCAAATCGGCGAGTTGGTTCGATCTACTGGACCGTCCAATTCCAGTTTTCTACGGCAATCCCATTAAAGGTCTCACGTGATTCTATTGAATGCAAACGTTCTTCAAATAAAGACGTTCTTCAAATGGCAGAGGTCGCCAACAGGTGGATTAGGCCAAGGCCGCAAGTGCTGAGTCGTAGTCAGGTTCGGTGGTTACTTCGTTGACGACTTCGGCGTGCGTAACAACTCCAGCCTCGTCCAATACGAATACCGCTCGTGCGAGCAGCATCAATTCTTCGATCAGGACCCCGTAAGCTTGTCCGAAACGACGTTGTTGGTAGTCGCTGGCCACCTGCATGTTGTCGATTCCTTCTGCGCCGCAAAATCTTCCCTGTGCAAAAGGAAGATCCAAGCTCACCGTCACCGCATTGACCGAGTCACCCAAAGCAGCGACCTTTTCATTAAATGCCTTGGTTTGAATGGCACAAACGCCGGTGTCAAGCGATGGTACAACACTGATAAGTGTTTTTTTTCCCTTCAAGTCAGACAGGCTTAGTGTTTGCATCCCCTCTCGGTAGTAGTGCAGTTGAAAGTCGGGTCCTGCCGATCCAACGGCCACTGCTTCCCCGGCCAACGTCATCGGATGTCCCTTGAAAGTGATGGCACCAGTTCGCGACATAATTTACCTCTATATTCTTGAGATCAATAATCCAGTTTTAAAATGATTTACCATGATAGCAAACCAATGCCGTTCTAGAACCCCGTTGGCACCAAACCATCTTCTCGTTTTTTAACATTTTGTTTCTAAAGAAGGGATGGCGTTTTCCATCGGACTTCGGTTACCACATCAGCCCGGTGCTGAAAACCACTCTTGAGGTATTGCGTAGTTATGATTCGGGATTCAATCAGGCCGATCTTCTGATTCTGGCTTCAAAAAAACTGCTGTCATGAAATCAACAAAGTACCGTCTCCAGACGGTCCAATCATGGCCACCATCGGTTAATTGAAAACTATGTTTGATTTTCCGAGATCGAAGCCATTTGACGAAGTGCTTATTGCGGTCCAATAAGAAATCATCTTTGCCGCATCCAATCCAGAACAAGTTCAGAACTGAGTTGCAAGATTCAAAGTCTTTCGCATTCATTTTCATTTGAAGATCGATATTCTCAAAATTGCCGTGTGGTGCCGATGCGCTGAAACTACCGATTCGGGAGAATTGGTCGAGATGTTTTAACCCAAGAGCGATGGCTTGCCCGCCGCCCATCGACAAGCCAGCCAGAGCCCGATGCTGAGGTTTTTTTGATATCCGGTAGCGACGGTCTAAAAACGGAAGCAGGTCCTGCAAAAGGTCTTTTTCCATGTTGCTGATGTTTTCGGAAGCGTATTGGTCAAAATCACGTTGGATGTCAAGGCGGGTTGGATGTCCATTTGGCATCACTAACACCACAGGAGGAATTCTCTGTTGGTGGATTAGGTTGTCAAGAATCATGCTTGCCCTTCCGACTTCGGTCCAGGCGGTTTCGTCATCACCATATCCATGCAGGAGAAAAACAACGGGTAGTTCGTCCGTAAGGGTTGAGTACTGGGGTGGTGTGTAAACCTGTACGCCTCGTTGGACCCCGGTCGAAATTGAATCATAGAGATGGTGGTGGAGATCTCCATGCGGCACCAGCCAATTTTCATGAATCAGTCCACCGGTGATCTCAAACAGGCTCGTGAGGCTTAGCCACTTCTTGACGTAACGATTGGAGGGATCGTTCAATCTGGTCCCGTCAACGAGAAAACTGTAGCTGTAAATCTCTGGTTCCAGTGGGCCAATGGTTCCCTGCCAGAGTCCGTTGGCTCCCCTTTGCATAGCCAGATCAGGTTGTCCATCAATACCGGTGACTTTCACTTCACGTGCAAGAGGAGCCACGAGGCGAAATGTAACCTGTCGTTGGTCGACTTGAGGAGAGACAATCTGGGCAGCGATTTCGGCACTCATCCAACAACCTGCTCTTGTTATCAATGCTAGAAAAAAGGGAGGAATATTTCTTTTTGTTGGACAGTTCGGCAGCCGGTTAAAAAAAGAAATGGGATCCAGACCAGATAGCGACGTTTTTTTCTTTTGGAACACTCGGCATCATGCTGACCATTCCATCACGAATCCCTTCCCAATCAAGTTTTTCCGATTCAAGCGGAACCAAGGATGATCACCTGAAAAAGGATCGAATGGTCGCCGTTGCGGATCATTCGGCAATTGGCGCCGTCCCATCCAAATTACCCATACTTGTGATGAGCCTCAGTCGATTTCATTTTCATGGCCTTGATTTTTCCACCGGCAAGTTTTTCCCCATCGGGATCAATGTAGACTCGACCGTTTTTCTTGATTTTTGGATCAATGTTAAGGACGTGGATATTGAAAATAAAACCGGTGTTACTTTTTGCCGTGAACCAGTGCACATTGTCCTTGAAGTCAGAAATCGTCGAAAAATCACCCTTGCCAAACGTACTGTCAATGGTGGGTTTGATAATCATATGATCGTCACCGTCTTGAAGACGATCATAATGTCGCCCGTGAAATTCGCCTCCCAGGATCAAGAATGACGTTGCCATGTTGTAATGTCCGTGGGGAACGACCGACCGCCCTTTCCCGAGGGCGAAAAGCTGCCGGCCGTAGATAAGGCGGGTGGGCAAGCCTTCCACCTCTGGAAAACTGACACTGAGTGAGCTTTCACCCTTTTTACGGGGCTTTAAATTCTTCGTCAGTTTCTCGAAGTTAATGAACTTCATGAAATCAGCCAGTTCTACTTTTTCCATGAAGGACTCACACCGTTTTTGCCAATCTGGCTGGGAGATTTTGTGGCTTTTCAAGTCGCTGCTAAGGGTATTCATGTCCTTTAGGAAATCGGCGGCAAGCGGCTGGATTTCATTGCCCCAAGCATCGGCCTCAAACAAACTGCTGAAAAGAGAATACGTCAGGAGAGAGCCCAGTGAAGCTTTCGAAAAATTACGTCTGTTCAACGATTCCATTGTGGATTCCTTTTAGTAGGTTTGGGTCAAAACCGAAAAATCTGAAGTCCGGAAAATTCAATGTTTTTTTGTTAGTCTCTTTGAGTTTTGGGGCTGGCCAGAAATCCTGCAGGTTCCCACCTCAATGATGACGTGCCATTTGGAAAGGATTAGTGATCTAGTCTTTCTGGGAACCGGGATCGTCGGCTTTCTCTTGCGGAGGTGTTCCAGCAGGTCTCCTGCCGGAGGGACGCTCCGGCAATCTATTGATGAACTCTTCTCTTTCGATGGCCCCGTTGTTGTTGGTGTCCATGCTATCGATTCGATCTTTCATTCTTTCTGGAATTTCCGTTCCGGAAAGTTTGCCGTCTTGATTCTCATCCATGCGGTCGAAAAATGCTGCGGGGTCAAATCCGTTTCCGGTGCCCCTGCTCTGATTTTCACCACCAAAGGTTTCGCCACCGTTGGTTGGCATCGAGTTTCCTTCACCGGGAGATTGACCTCCCACCATCTCATACTCTTTTTCCTTGGTTAAGGGGCCTTCTTTTTCAAGTTCACTCAGGGCAGCCTTAAATTCCTCGAATGATACCAGTCCATCCTCGTTGCCATCAAAAAGGTTCATCTGTTTGCGAATGGAGGACTCCGGAACCAATTCGTCATCTGAGATTTTTCCATCAATATTCTGATCGAGGAATTCAAACAGAGTGACGTGTTTTGGCTTTCGTTTTACCGTGATGGTGACTTCTTTGGGCGCGTCCTCTGGTCTGTAGAAACTTTTAAAAACCCAATCACTATCAGCAATGTCGTCTGGTTTTTTACCATCCTGTACGTTTAATTCAATTCGTTCATAGTTGACAATCAGCTCCATGGTTTTCTTTCCGGGAATGATCCTCTTCCACTTGTATGAATCCTTTCGTTGGAACTTGATGTCCTTGGAGTTGTCTTCATTTCGCAGATCAATCATGGAGAACTTGGATTCGGGGGTCTTGCCACCAAGTTGTTTCAGCACATCCATTCTGGATGTCACTGTCAGCAGTTTTTCCGCTGAGATTTTCTCGAGTTGGAGGATGGCATTTTTGTAGCCGGCGATCGTGATCCCGAATTCCCACACCGCCCCGACGACCACCGCCAGTAGAATTGCGCCGAGCAAGATAGATCTGGCTACTTGACCGGTTCTATGGATGCGGAGTGAGTGAATTGGTCCGATCATCTGATTAAAGTCTCCTGCGTGTTAAGGAATGGAGGTTGAGGGCACGTTGTGCACCGTAACACACGATACTCAGTGTTTAGGGGAAAGTGTCAGGGTTGGCCTTCATTTCATCCAACAATCCGATGGGATGCAAATAATGTTATCCGTTTTGTATGGGGAAAGCCACTCGCGAATACCCAACTGCACTCGATAGAATTCGTAATCCGACCAAATGACCCTTTTCTGGTGCCGGTCTTATGATCCGCGAGGGAAGATCGGTTTTAGTTACTCTTGGCCAATTCGATAGATCGCTTGATCGGTTCGCAGGAAAATCGAGCCATCAGCTACCGCGGGAGATGCCATTAACTTTCCGTCCAATTGGTTTTTCGCCACTTGCTGGTACTGGTTGCCATGTTTCAATACCGTCGTTTCTCCCGACTGATCGCAAAAGTAAAGGTGTCCGCCAGCATAAATTGGTGATGCCGAAAAATTTCCCCTTATTCGATGTTGGAATATTGTTTTGCCAGTGTCGGTTCTCAAACAGGTAAGAATGCCTTTGTCGTTGATGGCGTATAGATTCTGTTCAATGACCAAAAGAGAAGGTTTTTGCGGCATGTTACTACTGGAAGTCCATTTGATAGTCGCCGTCGTGGAACCACTGCTTTGCTTTTTGGTCGCCAGGCAATCAATCGCCAATAGTTTGGATTTCATGTAACTGGTTAAAATAAACGCGGTGCCTCCATGGAACACAGGCTTGGGAACGGTCGAAAATCCGAGTTGCCCGTAATTGACCTTCCAAAGCTCTCTCCCAGTTTTTGGATCATAGGAGTACACCCAATCGGCTGCTGGTGATACCAGTTGTTCAACTCCCTCGGTTTGAAGAATGGCGGGTGTACAGTAAGATTTCTGGAAATCCTTGTTGTCATGTAATTTGCCGGATCTCTCAACCTTCCAGACCACCTTGCCTGTTTTCTGTTCAAGCGCGACTGCAAATTGCACGTCACGGCCGTCACAGTTAAAAAACAACAGGTTTTTCCAGACAACAGGCGAAGCACCCGGGCCATTATCTTGCGTGTCATAATGAAATCGATTGGTTTTCCAAATGACCATTCCTGATTTTAAATTTAGGCAGGCGGTTCCATAATTACCGAAATGGCAAAAGACGCGGTCTGCCGAAATAACCGGAGTTGGTGAGGCATAACTGTTGAGTACATGGATTTTTTCATCTTTGTCCAATTTGAAAAGTGAAACTTGGTGCTGTATTTGTCCACTTGTTTTATCGACGCAAATCGCGATGAGTTCGACCGGTCCGTTTTCGGTCTCAATCGCAGAAGTCATCCAGACCTGATTGTTGGAGATGACCGGTGAAGACCAACCTCGACCCGGAAGTTCTGTCTTCCAATCGACGTTTTCGGATTCACTCCATTGCGTAGGAAGTTTCATGGCATCAGCATGACCATTACCATGAGGACCTCGAAATTGTGGCCAATCCTGACCAAAAGAAAATTGCGTGATGATCAGGGAAAAAGCAAACAGAATGAATCGTAAATCAGATCGGTGCATTGTGTGGTTCTGCTGGAGGAAAATACAGAAGTGACTGGTAACCGGCACCGCTACTGTAGCTGGAATCCCGATGAAGGATTATGATGACGGACGAAACCGCTGTAGTCAAATTGACGAAACCTCCTTGGATCGGATCGGCTTGGTTTGGGGTTGATTGTTTTTGTCAAGTCTGGGGCTGAACCATTGTGACCTCTGATGGCATGTCGAAGCCTACAAATTGTCAATTGCCATGCTGCCGGAGAAGTCGGCGATGTGATCGTCGATGGAGTGGAGACCCTACCGGGAGCGACCGTTAACGCACAGGCCCAATTCCTTGCCGCCAACCAGCAGTTAAGGAATTTTGTCTTGAATGAGCCTCGTGGTGGTGTGTTCCGCCACGTAAATCTCTTGGTGCCGGCTGTTAGCCCAGAAGCCGACTTCGGGTTTATCATTATGGAACCCGAGGACACCCCTCCAATGTCCGGATCCAATTGTATGTGTGTCGCAGCGGTATTGCTGCATGAAAAACTGGTTCCCATGGTGGAACCGCAGACGAAGTTGAAACTAGAGGCCCCCGGGGGAATAGTAGAGATTGGAGTTCATTGTGAAGGGGGCGAGGTTGAGTCGGTCACGATTCAAAACCTTCCCTCGTTTCCGCATTTAATTGGGCAATCATTGAATGTTCCGGGACTGCCGAAGTTGACGGTCGACGTCGCGTTTGGCGGTGATACCTTTGTCTTGATTGACGCCGAGGAACTTGAACTTGACTTGGTTCCATCGGAAGCGAGGAATCTGGCGGAATTGGGCATCAGGATAACCCAAGCGGCTAAGCAGCAATTCGAGCCTTTAAGAAACAATCGCAATGAGCAAAGACCTATTTCATTTTGTTGTTTTCGAGGTCCAGTCCGAGTGGCAAACGGAGTGAAAGTCATACCGTTAGCGGTGGCCATTCAGCCAGGGAAAATCGACCGCAGTCCCTGTGGAACTGCATCCAGCGCGGTCATGGCGATCCTTCATCAGCAAGGCCAATTGGAACTCAACGAGACTTTGATCACCGAATCCATCATCGGTTCCCAGTTTGAATGCAGGATTATTTCGTCCCGTCCTGGTCAACCGTTTGGCACCGTGATTCCAGAGATTACCGGTCGCCCCTGGGTGTTTGGCCGGCAGAGTTGGTACCTCGATCCCGATGATCCTTTCCCGCAAGGTTATCGTCTGGGTGATACATGGCCCCAATCGAACAGCCGGCCAGACTTTTGATTTGCTTTCTGCCTTTTCAAGGCAGAAGTTGCGGTGCTCGACAGGACCGAATAAAACGGGGCGACTCGAGACGCGAACGTGGGCATGGGAACGACGACTGTCGCTTCCGCGACGGTCGTTAAAACTGCCGTCGTTAAAACAAAGAGAAAATAAAATGGGAGAAACGTCGTGAAATTGGAAGCTCTTAACAGTCGATTTGGATCCGATCGTGTCGTTTTCAGTGAGGGAAACGGCGGCTTGGCAAAATGCAACATAAAGACCGAAAAAGCGGAGCTGGAGTTTTACTTACAGGGATCGCATATCACCCATTTCAAACCCCGAGGTGCGGATTCGGTGTTGTGGATGAGCACACAGTCCGAATTTAGGACAGGAGTTGCTATACGAGGAGGGATACCGATTTGCTGGCCATGGTTTGGTCCCCATCCAACCGACGCCAGAATGCCACAACACGGATTTGCTAGAATTGAGAAATGGAATGTGATTGACGTAGACGATCTTCCCACTGGGGAGATACAGGTTCAAATGAGCTTATCGAACTCCCCTCGAACCAGGGAGCTTTGGCCATTTGAATTTGACTTGTCTTACCGAATCCTAATCGGTGAACAATTGAAACTAGAGTTGATTTGCAGCAATGTTGGATCGGTGGTCCTTTCGGACATCGGTTGTGCGCTGCATACCTATTTTCAAGTGGCAGACATAAAGGATGTCCAAGTCCATGGTCTTGATGAACGGAGATATATTGATAAGACCGACGGGGCGTCTACCAAATGGCAATCAGGACCACTCTGGATTACAGAAGAAACCGATCGGGTTTTCCTCGATTCTGCTGAGGCGATTCAACTTGTCGAATCCCGTCGCCAGCGATCTGTTAACGTCCAAAAAACAGGAAGCCAGTCCACTGTGATTTGGAACCCCTGGATTGAAAAAGCAAATGCCATGGTTGATTTTCCAAATGATGGTTACCAACGGATGATTTGTATTGAAACGGCCAACGCAGGAAATGACGTTCGCAAGATCGGTTTAGGTGGTGAGCATATCCTGACTGCAGAGATCGCTATTCAGGAAAACTGAATGTCCGGTTGGCACCGTCCCAACTTCTTGGCTTGGGTAAATTCTACGGTTGGCGTGGGAGTTCGGTCCGGGATGTTCTCAAGGGAACATTGATGCGAGAACCTGATCCAGTCTGGTTGTCCAGCTTCCCCAGTCTGTTGAATCATTGACTACACCACCGGCCAGAATGAGTGGTGGGTGATTTTTAATTTCCCGGTGCATCTGTTTTGAAATTTGGCGAATGTCCCAGTTTTCAACAGGATTGTTCATGTCGAATCTTCCCCAGTCAAGGTAAACATGGGTTTTTGATTTGATTTTGACAAGGCCATTCAGGGCGGCTTGGCGAGCCTCGTCAAAGATCAAAGGGGATTGAGCAGCGATCCCTCCAAATGTCTCAGGATGTTGGTTCAGTTGGCTAAACGCCAAACCCGCCGAAAATCCGGTTCCCCAGAGGGCCCTCCCTTTCCTGCTTGGCTGGGTTGAGAACTGAGCGTCTACGCAAGGCACCACTTCGTTGGCGATTTGATTCAGGTACCCTGCAAGCCCGCGGGTAGGTTGCTTCTTGAGGAAAACAAGAATGGCGGGCGGCTGTTCGCCGGAAGAAAAAAGCTGATCAGCATGAAAGGGGACCCTGCCGAGTTGAACAGCAGCCGAGCCATCGAAGACATACAATACCGGAAATAACCGATTTGGATTTTTTTTCTCGAAATATTGAGGTGGTAAATAAACCTCGATTTCAAACGTTCCGTCTTTTTCTAAAGCAATCGTCCTGGGAACAATATAGCCTTTTAAGGCAGCTGTTTTGGAACTGGCAAACCAATTAGGCTTTTTCCATTGTGGCATTCCAAACCAAGACATTTTCAACGGTTTTTCATTTTTTAATCGAATCGCAAATTCCATTTCACCCGCATACATGGAGCTGGTCATTGAATTTGCGTTAAGTGGATCGAGAATCGGTTGAAAATCCTTGAGGAATACGTAGCTGATACGCTGATTTGGTGGTAGGGCCATCGGCAGGTAATAAAATTGCGTGCCACCAACCCTACGCATTTTTTCCTCTTGCCTGGCACCAAATACGTCGCACCCTAAAGCAAGGTCACGCGCTTTGCCCCGGTAAACAAAGTGGGCAACATCACCTTCGATGATCGGAAATGAATTCTGTTTTTTCATAAACTGATCAATGAGTTCTTTTTTTCTTGAAGGTTCCACCGTTTTTTCTATTTGACTAATGAAATCACCAAATTGTTTACCGGTAACAGGTTTCGGGCGCTTGGCAGCCAACGGTTCGGAATGATCAGTAGTAAGTTCGACGCAAGCGATTTCCCCCAGGCTGCGAACAAAGATAGCGTTGCGTGAAAATGCTGGAACTGACCACGACAAATTTTTAAAAATCTGCAGACTGTCTATCTCTGAAAAACCCTTGGCATCCGCTTTTCCAATGTGAAGCTTTCCCTTCTTGGTAATGACGATCAAATGATCGCCGACTCCGATCAGAAACCCATCGCCTGGATTCCTACTCTTCCAGAGAGACTTACCCGTTTTCTGATCAATACAGGTTAGGATTCGGGTCGAGTAGGCAAACAGCAACCCGTTCATTGCAACCGGCACGTTGTAAGTGTTTTTGATGGCTTTTGTGGTCCAGGATTCGGAAACGAGAAATTGCCCAGGAGGTTGAGACGGATCGGGTGGACCTAATGCAAACGCCGTTGAGGAAGAGTCATCATTGGTAAAGAGAAATTGGTGACTATTGAATGGGACTGGCATCATGGCGGATCCATTGCTTCCGCCATGGGGAAAAGAAAATCGTTGTTTGCCAGACCTCGCGTCGATTCCTAAAACAACATTTCCGGATCCGGTAACAATGATTTGACGATCGCGATTTTGGTAGACAACAGGTGTTTGCGACGCTGGTGTACCCGTTCCGGCTCGCCAGATTGTAGCCCCAGTGGCAGGATCAAAGGCTAACAGGCTTCCCGCAGAGCCTCCAGCCAGTACACAGAGAAAGCCATCAGCTATAATGGGTGATGTCGAAAATCCATAACCGGGCAATGGGGCCCCTTCCTCGGATCGCAAATCTCGTCTCCACCGTTCTTTTCCGGATTTGAGATCCAGTGCCATCAACAAACCCTTGGGAGAAAGCACATAAACGGAATCTTGATAGGCGATTGGAGTTGAAAGCGGACCATCGAACGAGCCGTTGACACCACGGTGGGTTTTCCCCATCGAGTATTTCCATCGTTCCTTGCCGTCGTTTACCCCCAAACAAATTACCTGATCCATCTCTCCGTCGGAATAACAGGTCAGGCATCGATCACCCACGACGATGACGCTTGAATATCCGCTGCCAATTTTCTTTTTCCATCTGGTTTTGAGTTGTGAACTCTTGGCTGTAGACAACGCAGTGGAGCCGAGGTAGACGCCCTGGCCTGTCCTGCCGCGCAGAGCAGGCCAGTCTTCGGATTCGAGGCGACCTGCTAAAGATTGGGTTGCCAAAACCATCAAGATCTGTAGCAGTGAAGATTTTGCAATTAATTTTGAGATGAAAATAAACGACTCCATTTCACTGCCGGTGTGAAGAATAAAATTTGGAGTTACAGCGCTTCGAAACCCAGCGGTTCCGCAGCAGCGTCCTCAATGTCGGCCAGGTTATCCTCGGCGGATTTCAGATCCTTTGAAGGTGATTTCGATTTGGTAGATCGTTTTTTGCCGACACGTGATTTTTCCATTCTCCAAATCGATATGATCCGGGATGTCCGCGATTTTCTTGTCGACCACCGCATGAAAGCCTCGCTCAGAAAATATATCGATCAATATTGGAATAGCGTTTGGTTCGGCGAACATGGTGTCTTCGGAATTGACGACGGCTTTTCCGGAAAGCGAGTGGCGTTGAATGATCTCCATGAACTTGTTTTTGATCACATCAATGACACGCCGAAAGAGATCTTTCTGCTCAATTTCGTACCTGTCCAGTCGGCGTACAAGTTCCTGACGCGCATGGAGTGTAATGTCCTGAGCGAGGGGGAGGTACCGCATTCGATCGTAGGTTTTTGGGTCGAGTTCCAGCGAACTTTGATACTCCAGTTCTCTGACGATATTTTGCTCGACTTCTTCGATGGGACCTTCGGCGCTGACAAAATGATAATGGTAGATTTCCTGCAGGCTTTGCAGTGCATCCCAGGTTTTTTCCTTGAAAACCCGGTATCGGTGAGCTGCGGCATCGACCGTCAAATCCGTGGCTCGTAGATCGGTAATGTCTCCTACGCCGGTGTCTTTTACCGATTGATTCATTTCCAGGATTTCTTTGCCTCGGCTTAGCTGCCGTTCGATACTCGTTTTTTCATTGATGAAAAGAACCATCGCGTGAATGGTCGGGCGACGGAAGTGTATCGCAAGCGGGGTGTTGGAGAAACTGTTGTGGAGCTGGTTGATTTTGTCGACGAGTTGCTTCAGGCATTCCACCTGAACCCGCGTACGGGGAAACCCATCCAGCAAAGCGCCGTTTCGGAATTCTTCCTGAAGGAGTTTGCGAAGTAAAATGCCGACAACCTCCTTGTCGCCAACCATACCACCCTGGTCCTTGATTCGTATAGCCTCGGGTGTGACCAGCAAATCGCTTATGACAATCGGAGGACAGGTCAAGCCACGTTCATTGGTGATGAACCTGGTTTGGGTGCCTTTTCCTGCGCCGGGTGCGCCTCCCAGCAGGATTAGCTCCTTTGGAAATTGGAGTTTCTCACGCCCATATTCCTCTATCAGTTCTTCCCAAACCGCATTGAAAATCACCTTGGCGTCCTTGATTTCCAGGCCTTCAATGTTCTCGGAAGAATGTGTCTGTTGGTCCATTGCCAATCCTGAAGAAGTCGAAGAACGAATTCTTTAATTTAGTGGCAAAACAATGGTTTCACCAGAGCCTATTGTTCATCTCGCAATTTGGGATGAATCAATAGTGCCGGTGTGATTTCATCTTGGTCGGCCGTGGGTATGCTGTGACCGTCGATTCAACAGCATTTGAAATGCTGACTTTTGGACGATCTTTTTCTCCAGAGAGTTCGTTTTGAAACAATGAACGCGAGAGTTAATCACTAGACAATTTAAAAGGTTCCCGTCTTTGTCGCAGGCAATAAGATCTAATCTTCAAAATCGAACTCATACTCAGAATCAACACACAGTCCTGGTAACGGTACAGGGTACTTGCCGTTTTCTTCTTTCTGCAACGGAGCCTTTGATTTCATCGTTAACTTGTCGAGATTGGGAGCAAACTCATGTTCGCAATTGAGGAATTGATCATAGGAAACCTCTTGCCCGGTGTGGGCAGCCATTCGCCCCATAGAAGTGACTAAGCTGGATTTTACACCGCGATCGACCTCGTTATACGGTGTGTCGTTGCGGATGGCATCGATCAGGTCCTGCCACTCTACTTGATATGGATTAGGTTCGTTTTCGCCGAATTTCCAGACCATCTCGTCTTTGACCATATTCTGCCCACTGAAGATTCTGCTTTTGGCTGGAATGTGACCCGCTGATGAAAATATTGAAGAACCCTTTGTACCATGGACGAATGTCGCGAATTCATTCTTGCATCCTGGAATGGTTCGGCCATCGACCATCATCTTGGTGCCGTCGCCAAACGTATATTCTATGGAGTAGGAGTCAAAGTTTTGATCAATCTTCTTGCCCCGGTAGTGACGACCGCCGGTGGCGATGGCTTTTACCGGCCAGTCACCTTTTGCCCAACAACCTTCATCAATGTTGTGGATCAAAAAATCACTGACTGCTCCACCGCTTGCCCATAGGAAGCCGTGAAAACGCCGAATTTGCCATTCCAAATCACTCATCCCCGCGGGTGCATTTTCAACCGCAGCATATCCCGTTGGGCCCGCCATCCTGTAAGCGCGAATCAGAAGGATGTCTCCGATGTCACCATTGCGGAACTTCTCTTCCGCCGCTTGTCTCGATTTGCAGTGACGGCACATCAGCCCGACACCGACTTTCATGTTTTTTGCTTTTGCTTTTTCGTTGAGGGCAAACATGCGTTTGCTTGTAGGGCCGTCAACGGTAACCGGTTTTTCCATGAAGACATTGACGCCTTTTTCTATCGCATAACTGAACTGAACCCATCGAAATGCTGGAGGCGTTGTAAAGATGGCGATATCACCATTGCCTAAACTGTCGATCGCTTTTTTGTAAGCATCGAAGCCAATAAACTTTCGGTCTTCGGTTACATCTATCTGGTCGGGTTTCTGGGTATTGATA
The DNA here is from genome assembly GCA_014238905.1 of Planctomycetota bacterium. Taxonomy (GTDB): domain Bacteria; phylum Planctomycetota; class Planctomycetia; order Pirellulales; family Pirellulaceae; genus JABAAE01. The sequence continues at coordinate 125,479 of JABAAE010000009.1, read as the reverse complement.
CTCTGATAGCTGGTATCGAGGCGGTCCTTGAAAGCGTCGGCCATGGCGACCAGTTTTACTGGGCCGCCTTGAACACTTAACGCGTTCATCGCTGCTCCGGTCCCGCGGCCACCACATCCGATCAAGGCAATGTTGACGGTATTGTTTTCCGCAACATGAACCGATGATTTGGCTGCTGCTGCCGAGGTCGAAATCGCGGTAGTTGACGCCGCAATCAATCCACTTGTTTTCAGGAATTCACGACGGTTCGACGAAGTGTTGTTTTTACTCATTATTTCTCCCTGTTAAGTTTTTGAGTTTGGTTCATCGTTGTAGATTCATTTAGCGACGTTTTTTGGCAATGATACCGAAACGGTTCAAATGCCTATTTTTTTACATCCAATTGAATTGGTAGGCTTTTGTCCCATTTTTTTTTCAGAGCCTCGATGGTTGGATTTTCCAAGGGGCGAACAATTCTTAAACCGACCCAGAGCGCCTCGGTGTGGTACCAGATACTTTGGGGTTCCTGAGGGTCCTGCTCCTTCCAGTCTTCTTCAGAAGCGAAACGGATCGCGGATCGACATCCCTTGGCAGAGTTTTCCCAAGACCCCCCCCGCACGACGCGCGGGAATAATGTTTCAGGGATATTTAGAGGATTGATTTTCTCATGTAACTGGTAGCCGGTTTCGGAATATTGGTCCAAAACCCATTCGGCAACGTTGCCGTGCATGTCATAAAGGCCCCATGGATTCGGTTTTTTCTGTCTGACTTTTTGATATTTGTCATCTGAGTTTTTTACATACCAGGCGTATTCATCAATTTTGGATGCCTCTGAACCGAATGAATAGCTGGAATTTGTACCTGCCCGACAGGCGTATTCCCACTCTGCTTCGGTTGGCAGGCGATAGTAACGTCCTGTTTTTGCGGACAACCATTTGCAGAACACCCTGGCGGCATGTTGAGTCATACAGCAAGCCGGATAATTACGCTTACCCATGCCGAAGGTCATATCGGTATAGGGTTTGGTCGGTCTGGATATGGCATCTGCCAAATCGTCGCGTGCATCGGTTTCAATTTCCAAAACTGAAATGCGGAGTTGATCGGTACTGAGCATAAATATTTCATACGCATCCCATGTGATTTCGCATTCAGACATCCAAAACGGAGAAAGCTGTACTTCATGTTTGGGACCTTCGTCGTCTGCTCGGCCTTGCTCCTCGTCCGGACTCCCCATAATGAATTTTCCACCCGGAATGGGGATCATCTTGATTTTCGCCCTGGAGTGTCGGATTTTTTCACGGTAAGAACGCATTTCAGCTTCTGTCGTCGCCTCCGAGTCGGCAACAACCACTTTGGGCACAGCAGGCGCTATGCCGTCATCCTGTGCCGTCAGGTCTATCGTCATGTAGGAGGTGAAAAATAGGATCAACCCCAATCGCATCATCGAGTATGAACCTGGTCCCTGTAGGCGTTGTCGACAATAGAGAGGCATGCTGGAACCAGATCGAGGCATTTGTATTCCTTGGAATGAGGCGGGCGCTAACGCGTGGTCAATCATTTTGCTGCAGAATGATTCTTTAGTCAAATATGAAAGCGGCAACGTAAAATGTTGATTCGGAGTCGTTGTCGTAGAACACATCGGTACCGGAAGGGAATTTCACTTGGGAAGGTTTTTTGCGTAGAAAAAATTTCTCCGAATTTTGTCCGGCATTTTAATCTCTGCCGGCATCCTACCCGAAAAATATGACAGTCGACGTCTATGTTTTAGCAAGTATTTTTGATCAAGTCCGATCCTCATTGTAAAGCAGGTTCCAGCAGAATGTCTTCCAACCTCGGTTATATCAGATTCCGGCTGATTTTTTTTAATGTTGTCGATTATCCAAGACCTGGCGGCAGAGGTCTTCGGCACAGAGGCACAAAATTTTTCCCGGTGGAAGAAACTCGATGATCGCCCCCCCGCTCATGATGTGATGGCCGCGAGCCATAAAGAAATTTGTCCGGTTTTTTTCCGCCAATAGTAGATAGGATTGCGATCGGACTTCTACTTGGCCGCTTGCTCAAATTTTATCTCCATTAATCATCCCAACTATTCGCTGCAAGGTAAGATTGGTTAACTGGGAGCGGTATAAGTCGGATTGTGATGCGTTGGGCGACCGGTGTAATGTCGGACTACTGCGTGCCATCATTTTGTAATACAAGTGGCTTGCCGACAGGAAGGGTCAAAGCGATTCGCTGTTGCTTTCCCGTTTGGTTTTCGTTGCCCAATTCGGCGGTTGCTTTGTTGGCAGCGAGTTGGAATTTCTTCACCAAGTCTGGCCGAAGCTTAGCCAGATCTTTGGTTTCCTGCAGGTCGGTCGTCAAATGGATGAGTTTGGCAGGTCGTGGCGTTCCCATGTGTTGTACGTCAGCCCAATGTGGAAACGTTTTTTCCAGAGGAAGATGATATTTCCAATCCCCAATCCGAATAGCCTGTAATTGTCGACGACGATAATAGAGCAGTTGGTGATAAGGAGACCGGGCCTTCGAATCGGCCATCAGCAGGTTGGCGATATTATGCCCGTCTATCGGCTTAGAAGACGTGTCCGTTGCTGATTCCACGTCAGTGCCTGGTCGTGCTAACGCTCTAAAAGTCGGTAGGAAATCCATCGTGGTTGCCAGTTCCGAGCAGACCGCTCCTTGAGGGATCTGTCCAGGCCAATTGGCAATCATCGGAACACGCATTCCTCCCTCCATCGTACTTCCTTTCCTGCCGGCCAAAGGTTGGTTGGAGCCTCCGTTGCGTGCGTTGCTACCGTTATCGGAAGTGAAAATAACAAGGGTTTTCTCCCGAAGACGACGCTTCTTTAAAGCGTTGATGATTTCACCGGTGGACCAGTCAATTTCCTCGACTGTGTCGCCATACCTGCCATTCTTGCTTTGGTTCTTAAAACGATTAGAAGCGAATAATGGCAAGTGTGGAAATGTGTGAGGTAGATAGATGAAAAACGGATTGTCCCGATTCTCATCAATGAATCGAATCGTTTCCTCGGTATACCGTTGGGTCAGGGTGGCCTGATTTACCGGAGCAGCGATAACTTTTTCCTGGTCTATCAGGGGTAAGGGTGGGTCGCCCCGTTGACGATTTTGCATATCGTTGGAGTACGGTATTCCAAAATAACGATCGAATCCATGACGTGTCGGTAAATGCTCAGGCTGGTCTCCCAAGTGCCATTTGCCGATACAAGCTGTTTTATATCCCTCTGCTTTTAAAACCTCCGCAATGGTCGTTTCCGCTGGATTCAATCCGCGACGGCTCCGAGGAATCAGTACCCAATGGCCGGTGAAATCTTCGTGCATGCCGACACGTCGCGGGTAACAACCTGTCATCAGGCTTGCGCGAGAGGGCGTACACACCGGGCTGCTGGAATAGAAGTTGGTAAATCGATTTCCTCCATCAGACAAGCGATCAATATTGGGCGTCCTGTTGTTGGTGGACCCGTAGCAGCCGAGATCACCATATCCAAGATCGTCGCAGAAAATAATAATCAAATTGGGCCGTTCGATTTTCGAGATAGCAGGGGTGTCGAGGGCGGCCTCGAAAACTTTCCTTTGAATTGCCATGGCATCGGCCGGAGTCGTCACGCAGGAAATAAACACAAGAAGGGTGATGTGTTTTAGACAATCCATTAACCTGCCTTCATCCTGTAGAAAGTTGGTGGCGCGCAAGTTTTACTCAAGCGAAAGTGCTGGTTGGCATCCACAAATTGAGGTTGCTGATGACTATTTCAGGCTAACGGGTTGACCAATAAAACCGAATTCTGCTGCAGAGGCCCAACCGTTGCCGTTGACTTCTGTTTTTGGAAGGATGCGGATATATCGCCCTGTGACCTCAGGGAATTTAAATTCCTGGACTTTCTTGTTTTTGGCGAATTCATGGGAAAGAGGTTTCTCTGAGTCGTCGGGTTTTTTCAGGACGTAAAAATCGCATTTTGCAATGGAACCATTGAAACTGTTATCCTGTCGCGCCAAATACCTGATACCTGTGATTCGGCAGTTTTTTCCCAAATCGACTAACAGCTCGTGCGGCTGTTTGGAGGTGTCGATGTCCCATTTGGAATGCCACCAAGTGTGTGGATCGCTATCGAAAGCCATCGTAGCCAGTTTGCCGTTGTTAATGTTTTGGCTGCTTGCGGAAATTATTTTGATTGACTCTTTATCAATCAGGCCTTTTCGGTTCCAGTTGGCGGTTTTCTTCAATTTTGGAGCGGGTGGCTTTGTATCGCCCCATTTTGCCCGACGATCTTTTTCATGTCGGACGCGTGTTGAATAGGTGCCAGCCTGAACCGGGCTATGTGACTCCTTGGCAAATTTTTTGAGTCGTGCGAGCCGTTCAGGATGGCTGTCTGACAGATCCGTCGTCTCGCTGATATCTGTGTTAAGGTCGTAAAGGGCCCAAGCCGGATTCTTGCCCGCTTTAACGGCTTTCCATTTTTCGTTTCTTACTGCGATTTGGTTACCAAATTCCCAATAAAGCATTTCGCGTTTAATTTGTTTTCGATCGGTGTTTTCTCCGAGGATTGTGGGGAGGATGCTGATTCCATCCAGATCCGCCGGAACCGGTGAGGCGACTAATTCTGCCAGAGTTGGGAAAAGGTCGGGATGATACCAAATTAAATCCGATGTTTGTCCCGCCTTGATTTTTTTGGGCCATCGGACAATCGACGGAATTTTCAGCCCACCTTCAAAAAGGTTACCTTTGCCGCCGCGGAACTCCACGCCTGTCACCGGATTCACGTTGGGACCAAAGAAACCTCGAGGATGTGTTGGCGTTCGGAAACGGTCTTGCCCACCATTATCACCAGCGAAAAATACGATTGTGTTTTCGTCAAGTTTCAAGTCAGTCAAAAGATCTAAAACTTCACCAACGTTGCGATCGACCATACTGACCATTGCCGCATATCGTTTAGCTTCTTCCGGCCACCCTTTTTTGTCTTTGAAAAAATTCCAGGCTGGGTCAGTATCCGGGATATCGTACATGCCGTGGGGCGGTGTAATAGGTAGGTAGCAAAAAAAGGGTCGGTCTTTGTTGTCCCGAATGAACTGTAGTCCTTCTTCGATGATCTTGTAGTGTGAATAGGTCTTCCCGGAACGCCCACCGCGGTTGCCATCGAGAATGATTTCTTCGCTGTTACGGATCAGGTAGGGAGGGTAAAACGAATGTGCGTGAACCTGATCGTAATACCCGTAGAATACATCAAATCCATGGGCTTCCGGGACGCCGGTTGAGTCACGCCCGCCTGCGCCCCACTTTCCAAATCCTCCGGTAGCATATCCCTTACTTTTGAGCATCGAGGCGATGGTCGCTTCTCCCGCCCGAAGCGGTGTGCCTCCATCGTTGGCCCGGACGGAGCAGTGACCCATATGTTTTCCCGTCATCAGGCTCGCGCGAAGCGGGGCACATACCGGTGCCCCAGCCAGAGCATTAGTGAAGATCAAACCCTCACGTGCCATTTGATCAATCCTTGGCGTTCGAAGTTTGCTCGCGCCGTTGTAGCCGACTTCGTAATACGCCAATTCGTCCGACATGATGTACACGATATTTGGCACACTTTGAGCGGCGGTGATGGACGTCAGCGCAAAAAAGATAACAGGAATGAATGGATTAGTGATTGGGGATTTCATAGCCGTCTCGTGAAGGACTTATTAATCGCCCTATGATAACCTCCACATCATTGCGTTTCTATACGCGCTCGTCGACAGGCGGCGGATAACGGCGGCGTGACAGGCTATGGGTAGGTGTTGTTGCCAAGACCTGTCGGTGGATGGTCCGGTATCAACGATCCGATAAGGGCATCACCAGACCGTGTCCATCGTCAGCATGAAAGAATCAGTCTCCTGTTCCGAGATCATGACAAAATGAATCGTAGATCAACTCCTGTTCCCTTGATTCGTGGATTCGAAACTGGTCGAGAAATGACTCAAACCTCAGGCTAACCGAAGACCGTTTGGCGGAGAGTTGACCTTGGAAACGGGCTTCATCAATCCATTCACAGATTTCGCAAATTTCGCAATACAGGGCCTTGTGATCGGATCGCAATTCATTGGCTCGTCTGGAGATATCCAAATCAACAAAGGCGGGGTTTTCAAAATATCCGAATCCTTCTTCAAGAGCGAAATGCATGGCAAACAGATCTCGCAATTCTTCAAAAGCCATGACAAGTCGAAATTGCCAATGGGCTGCTTGATCGACCGCGCGGCACATCGATCGGATCTCCTGGAGTGAACCCCAAAGCTCAACATGGATATCCTTGATTTCCTGCAGGAAAGCTGCATTGATCGCAACATGTGAAAGACCGGTCGCATCAGAAGCAACGGAAAGTCTGTTGCTTAGAACATTGATTGCCATTTTGAACTCCCTTTAAGAAGGAAACAATGAGATAACTTCATTATAACAATCCCATCAAATTTCCGATTTTTTGGGCGTGTTTAGGAGTGGCGTATTCTCATTAAAGTAGATGCTAAAAGAGGGGATTAATTTTTCCTTAAAGAGATGTTTCAATTAGGTTGCGGCTAAAAACATCCCTTTATGCAAAGGTTCACAAAACGGACCATGAAAACTTTCGTCTATTTCCATTTTTTTATTCTGAGTTCTTGGGAAAAGGGATCTTAGCGTTGATTTCCATTAAGTGTTTCATCAGCTGATCCTCAAGTTGTGATGTTTTCTGAGTCATCGTGGCCGCCAGGTCATTTTTTTCGCCGAGATCCGTTTTCAGATTGAACAGGGATTTTGGTCCCTCGTACCACTTTATCAATTTCCAATCCCCAGCGCGGATAATACTGTAAGGTCCCGGAGCATGGCGATAATGTGGGAAATGCCAAAAAATTGCTGGTCTTTTTCGAATGTCCTGTCGCTGGCGATTGGTTGGGGTGGAGTCTGATAGTAGTGGCTGTAGGCTCAGGCCATCGATGACTCGATCCTGTGGAAGTTCTACTGATGCCGCATCCATTATGGTAGGGAAAATATCAACGCTGGTGATCGGCGTGGCTTGAATTGTTCCGGGCTGGACGGTACCAGGCCACTTGATCAAAAAAGGGACACGAATACCGCCCTCGTAGGCGTATCCTTTACCGGATCTTAATGGGTAATTATTGGTTGGACCCAAAAGCCCTCCGTTGTCCGAAGTAAAAATGATGACGGTGTTTTTGCTAAGTTTCAGCTCATCAAGCGTTTCTTGAATGCGACCGAATGCGTCGTCGATGCTCTCGACCATTGCCGCGTACTTAGCATTTTTCTGTTTGGGCTTGTCGGTTAAAAGCCGAATCTTTTTCTCATATTTTTTAGTGACATCCTGCTTCGCCTGAATCGGAGTATGAACCGCGTAATTCGACATCTGAAGGAAGAAGGGCTTTGACCGGTTTCGTCGAATAAACTGGACTGCTTCATCAGCTTCTCGATCGCTTAAATACTGACCGGGTTGGCGACTCGGTAAACCGGGGATTCCATCCCGCAGCATTTCATGTCTTCCCTTCGGTTGGTTGAAGGGATCGAAATAGTTGGGAGGCTGTCCATAGTCACAACCCCCAAAATTAAAATCAAAACCCTGTTGAGTTGGGTACCATGGGTCTGTGCCCAAATGCCATTTTCCGATGTAGCAACTGGTGTACCCGGCTGGCTTAAGCGCCTCAGCGATGGTTAGTTCATCGCTTTCCATCCATAGGGCATTAGGAGGGCACATAACACCTTTGCCACGCCATTTTTCTTTGGGGACAAGGCACGGGTTGATCTTGTCGGCTGGAATACTGCCGCCCTGAAAGCGGGAACGAATCCAGTCGGTGACCAAGAGCCGTGCCGGGTGCCGGCCGGTTTGTACCGCAGCTCGAGTCGGTGAGCAAACAGCGCAGGCTGCGTAAGCATCGGTGAATCGCATGCCTTCGGTTGCCAATCGATCGAGGTGGGGTGTTTCAAACAGTTCGCTCCCCTGGCATCCGAGATCCATCCAGCCCAAGTCATCAACGAGAATAAGAACGATATTGGGTTGGACTGGTTTTGAGTCAATCCGTTTGTCTGGTGGGGAAAGGTCATTTGCCAAAGCCGCATTCAAATGGACAACGAAAAATGATAGGCCGATGCAGAGCCGTTTGGTACGAAGAAAGAACATGGTTAGTCTCTTTTTTAGAATTGGAAGTCGCCAAAACAGCCTGACGGGAATGTAGTTTCACAAAGGCAGTTAAGAAAAATAAACACGATTAGACGGATTCTTCAGACGGTCTCAGACTCGGTTTGACGAATCATCAAATTAACTTGCTTGCTGCCATTTTCTGTTGTCTGATTAGCCACTCCCGTAAACCCCATTTCTTTATGGAATTGCATGGATTGGGGGTTGGGAGGTTGTAGGTTGACTTCGCAGCAGATCAGTGGTTTTCGCTTTCCAATGGTCTCAAATAATCTCTGGTAAAGTCCAGATCCAATGCCCCGCCGATGAAAGGTTTTGGAGACGATGATTCTGTCCACGTATATAAATGACCGATAATGCTGTTTGAAATATTGATAGTTCACGCTTTGGTAACGGGCTGATTCGTCCAATGCCAACAGGAATCCAACCACGTTTTCATCTGAGGCCTCGCAAATCGGGTTTGTATCGTCTGCCGCAACTGCCACATACGAAAAAATAGCCTGCTCATGTAAGTCGGATAGGGTTTTCGAAGAAATCCTGTTTACATGAGGGACCGATTCATTGTTGAGGTTGATTATCGATGGATGGTCTTCAATCTTTGCTTTTAGGAATTTCATCAATTAAACAATGTTATTGTAAATGGGTCTGTTGATGTGGGGGAATCCTAACTCGAAATCCCTCCGTTTTCCAATTGCGTTGCTTCTGGATTATCATAATCGGTGACAACGTAATCAATTAGGATCAAGGAAAATAATGGCTGATGTAAGAGATTTTGGCGCGGTAGGCGATGGCATTCAGGATGATACGGCTGCGATCCAACATGCGGTCGACGACGGTGATGGGGTCGTTGAGTTTGGTCGGGGTAATTATCGCATCTCAAAAACCATTGTTGTCCAATCCAAAAGTTGCGGCCGGATTGCTATTTGTGGGAAAGGTGGCACCGCCAAGATCATGATGTGGGGTGAAGGGCCTGCTATCTCCCTGGAGGGAACTCATGGCTCAACTGCGGATCCGGCCGGTTTTCGTCCCGAGGAGTGGCAAAAAGAACGGATGCCTACGGTGCGAGATGTAGAAATCGAAGGCCGGAATCCCAATGCTGATGGCATAAAAATTAACGGTGTTATGCAGCCGACGCTGACTGGTCTATTGGTTAGAGAGGTGAGACATGCTGTCCACATTACCGGCCGGGCGAGAAATCTGGTCATTGACCATTGTCATTTTTACCATAATACCGGGGTGGGAGTTTTTCTGGAGGAAGTCAATTTACATCAGTCAATCATCGCTGACTCTCACATCAGTTATTGTCGACTTGGTGGCATTAGAATTGAGGACAGCGAAATAAGGAATCTTCAAATCACCGGGAATGATATTGAATACAACAATGTCCGTAGTCACAAGGACTTGGATGACGAACCCTCTGCCGATATTTACATCGATGTAGGTGAAAAGGGTACCGTGCGGGAAGGGACCATTTCCAGCAACACCATCCAAGCGACCTACAGCCAAAATGGCTCCAACATTCGTATTATCGGCAGCGATCAAAATCGATTAGGAAAAAAAGCGGGTAGTGTCATGCCCATCGTCAATCACCGTGCCGGCATGTGGACAATCAGTGGTAATTTGATTGGCAGCCAAGATAACAATGTTCACCTCACCAACGTGCGTGGTGTAGTCATGACAGGGAATTACGTTTATAGCGGACATCATCGCAACGTTCTGATACAGGGTTCCCGGAACATCGTGATCGGATCGAATTGTATGGGGCACAACCCTGACTACCGGAAAAATGAATTGGCGACTGGAATTCGGCTCGAGAATTGTGAGGGCTGTAACGTTTCGGGATTGCTTATTGAGGATGCCGAAGCGGGAAAGCATACTGTCCCCAACACGGTACCGATTAAGAGGGAAGCACTAATCGAAATAATGAATTGTCGTCGTGTGAGTCTCTCTGGTGTTCAAGTGCTTGATCCGACTCCGGTGGGTATACGGCTTCATCAATGTCAAGATACTGTCTTGACCGGATGTACGGTGATTGATGATCGAATTCCACAAAAGATGACCATGCCGATCCTGTGGACAGGCGAAGGGACGGGAAACATGATCACCGGATGTCGTATGGGAAAAGGAAGCGAGGGTGACATGAAAATTCCTGAAACGGTGCAAGTCATTGGAAACGCCTGAACATTATCTACAGATTTTTTTGACATCCCTTTCGGCTGATGGATGGCTTGTGTATTCGCATCGGCTTCGCGTGAACTGTTAAGACGGGAAAATGCGATGCCTATGGGGCTGGCGGACTGCTAAAACTAGCTGATGAGAACAAGCCGGTTTTGATATCGTAGAAGGAGTAGGAGGCCGGTTTAAACTCTCATTTCAGATTTTAGCGATTCGGTTTTCGGCAAATCAAGAATTGAATACAGAATTTGGTTCAATCAAGATCAAGGAATCATCATGGACAAACTAGCTGAAGTCATGGCAGAGTTGGAGAAAAAAGGTTCTGAACAGACCCGCAAGATCTTTGCCAAGCACGGGGCACCAGCGTCTGCATTCGGGGTCAAAGTTGGGGATTTGAAGACGATTGCCAAAAAGATCAAGGGTCGTCAGGATCTTGCGCTGAAGTTATACGACACCGGCAATCCTGATGCGATGTACCTTGCTGGTATTGTTGCCGATGGTTTGCAAATGAGTAAGCGGCAGTTGGAGCAGTGGGCGAAAGAAGCAACGTGGCACATGATTTCTGAATACACCGTGCCGGGAGTAGCCGTTGAAAATTTGTCGGCCGTTCATCTTGCGACAAAATGGATCCGGTCGAAGAAGGAAACGTTGTCGTCGACCGGTTGGTGTACGTACAGTGGAGTCTTGGCCACACGTGGCGATGACGAACTTGATCTTGCCGAGGTCGGCGGCTTGTTGTCCAAAATTGAAACCGAGCTGGATCATTCGGCAAACCGGGTCAGGTATACCATGAACGGGTTCGTCATTGCCGTTGGTAGCTATGTCCAGCCCTTGCTAAAATCAGCAAAAAGAACTGCTAAAAAGATAGGTGTTGTTGTTTGCGATGTGGGTGAAACGGCGTGCAAAGTTCCTTTGGCAACCGATTACATTGCCAAGGTAGAAAAAATGGGACGGGTTGGCAGGAAGAGGAAAACAGTGAAGTGCTGACCGGATTGGTAAGTAGAAAAAAGAAAATTGGATTCCCGTAGTCTGCTGCAACAATCATCACCGCTAGGATGGACGGTGCTAGGATGGACGGTGGTAGGATGGACGATGCGAAACGATCTTGTAACAGTGATCAAGAGTTTGTCAACGCGATTAAATAGAGTGCCCATCTAAATTGTTTTGTCTTCCCGTGTCGTTCTGGAATTCTGAGGGCTCTCAAAGCCTCAGCGCGTTCTGAGACTCGAAGTGCACCGGTCCGTCATCAGTCAAATCCTATCTGGACAGTTTTGCACCGGTACCTCCAGCCAACTCCGCTGGCTGCCAACCCTGATGAAATGGTAGCAACCACTTTGGGTTCGGCTGAGTTTTAGCATTCGTTCTCGCCAAGGATGAAGCCTGATGGGGGCACTCGATTGAATAGATTGAGGTAACCGGTCACCGATGCTCAGGTGAATGGTGTAAGAATGTTTTTTGTTCTTTTCTAATTCAGACCGACTTCACCCAAGCGGAATGTGTTGACCCGAAATCATTTTAATCTGGTATCATGAGCCTGCGGATAAATTTGCAAATCATGCTCAAAAGAATTCATCGTGGCGACGGGAAAAAAAATTTCGCTGACAATTGTTTTCTGCGAGGGAGTTTCTCAAACCGTATCAGTTGTATGGGTATTTGAGCATCGGGACCCGGGAGGACTTCCGTTTCCAGAACACACGTTAGGGGCTACCGGAATTGAGTGACATGGAAAGTGGAGTCGGTGGAAACGAGTCAGGAACCCATCGAGGAGCACGTTTTACGGGGACAGAACCTGTTTTTGGTGGTTTTACCCATGCCGCCACCATCGTGAGCAATATACGCCTTACGCATGAAGGGAAAATTTTCGCAGCGGTTAATGATTTGGGGGCCGCGGTAACGGCATTGGCACGTGAGTATCGATTTCACGGAGATCCCATTCGTGCTCACCAGGAGATGGCGCGATTGAAGGGGCTCTACACCAACCGGGTGCAGCAATGGAAATCTCAGGAGTCCAAAAGGCTGCAACAAAAGAAATCCATGAATGGTTTTCAAATACGTGACCTCGAAAAAGAACTCAACCGAGTGCACCTTGATATCGCTCGCGGTGAAACCGTTTTTAATCGGCTTGTGAATGATCTTGATCTGATCACGCGAGTGGGAGAAGAGAGCCCGTTGCTCCAGCCGGAAACTCAACGAAAGTATCGACCAAGAGAGAGAAATGACTCGTTGAAGACGATCCCGAAAAAAAAGGTAAACAAGACTCGTTTGTCATTGATGAGTTACCTGATGCCTCATGGGATGACGTTCAGGCCGTCCGATGCCATTTATAAAGATGATTTGGACGAGACTCTTTTAGAGCATTGTTACGACAACAAAAATTACATTTCGATAATGGTACACTGGTCTAATCGTCATCCAGAGACACGTGATCGTGGAGGTCTTTATTTACGGATTTTGATAATTCCTAAAGTGGTCGAGGCAATGGATCAACTGCCGAGATTGATCAATGCAAATTCTTTTTTCATGGAATCCGATGGAGAGGAGCTCGGTGAGATCGAATTTAGGCGGATCGGGATTTCTGACGAAAAAACTTTGGTTCACAGGCGGCTTTGCCAGTTTTTAAGGGATGTTGAGGCGACCAGTTTTCAGAATAGAAAAATGGTTGTCAAAAAAGCCTTCGAGTTTTATGCCGCCGATTTTATAGCGGATTTACCCTACGAATTGGCTCGTAAAATGGTGTTTTGTCTGCGGGCCAGACACCGTAGTTAATTAGTTTGTTCAAGAGCTCACTTATTGAGCGAGTCAGCCGGAATTGGAGAAATGGAATGAACAGGAGAGCATTTTTTCTGGTGATTTTGGCATCATCGGTGGTGGGAACGGGAGGCTGTTCAACTGAAAAACAGAAATCAGTATCTGTAGATTTATCAACAAAACGGGTTGACCATTCGGTGAAAGAAGCTGATTTGGTGTTTCCTGAGGGATATCCAACCGTCAAATTGTGTGATCCGAAATGGATTGGCGAGCAGGATGAGGACTCTCCTGGAATTACATGGGATTCGGGGGAATCCGTCACTGGTGTGCGCGATTATTACTTGGCAGAATTTAAAAAACTTGGTCTCGAAACGGTTGTTCTGACCCCCAAACAGATGCCTGGTGAAACTTATGTTGTGAGGATTTATGATTCCAAAAGAGGAGTCGCATTCAATACCGCGATGGGGAAACAGTCTGCAGAATCGGCGGTCAAATGCTTTATCTTTGAACAACCGATCGAAGAGGAACAATGGAGAAACCCAGAATGAGTTCCTCTTTTTGAGTCGACTATTCGTTGGGTATCGCTTTGGGGCAATCAGCCCAATCGATCAATGGACCGAAACAATGCAATAGGTCCACTCAGGCTAACAAACCAGGGATGACTCGGCCAGGTTGGCCGTCCAATAAGGATTGTGCCCTACCGTTACGCTTAAAAACAAGTTTGGCGGGGTCCATACCGAATAGGCTCAAGAGCGTCGCGTGATAATCAAAATGATTGACTTTGTCCTCGACGGCATGATGGCCAAACTCATCGGTAGCGCCGAGTGTTCCGCCTTGGCGAAACCCTCCACCGGCTACCCACATCGTAAACCCGTAGGTGTTGTGGTCTCGGCCTACATTTGACAATCCGGTATCGTTCTGGATCACCGGCAATCGCCCCATTTCGCCTCCCCAATGGACGACCGTGTTGTCGAGCATTCCCCGTTGTTTCAGGTCTTTGACCAACGCTGCCGAAGGTCGGTCGATTTTTTTACATGATTTAGGTAGGGAGTTCATCAGGCTGCCGTGATGATCCCAAAATTGATTTTTGGTAAATAGTTGAACAAACCGCACACCACGCTCAACAAGGCGGCGGGCAATCAGGCATCGTTGACCGAATTCTCGAGTCGTTTCGTCATCCAGACCGTACATCCGATGAGTTGCCTTGGTTTCTCTGGAAAGATCAAGGGCTTCGGTCGCTGAGGTTTGCATTCGTTGTGCGAGTTTGAAATTGGCGATCCTGGCGTGCAGTTCCTGCTCCCTTGGCCGGCTACTGAGATGTTTCTGGTTGAGTCGATTGACGGCCTCGAGAAAGCCGGCTTGGAGGGTTGGGGAATAGTTCGCCGGTCGATCGAGGTTCAGGATCCTTGGTTCAGCGGGCCGCAAAACCGTTCCCTGAAATAATGATGGTAGCCAGCCATTGGACCAATTCAAAACCCCCTCGACTGGTAAACCACCGGGGTCCGTCATGGCGACATAGGCTGGAAGTTCATTCGTTTGGCCGCCAAGGCCGTAGGTCAACCAGGACCCCAGAGAGGGACGGCCTTGTTGGGTTCTCCCTGAATTTAACGCATGAATGGACTGACCGTGGTTGTTTACACCGGTGTGCATGGACCGGATGACCAAGGCATCGTCAACGATGTTGGCAAAACAGGGTAGCAATTCTGAAACATCGGTTCCTGATTCACCAAATTGTTTGAACTTCCAAGGTGATCCGAGAATTCTAGAGCTGGCTTGAGCGGCGTTATCGTATTTGATTTTTCCAGGAAACTTCTGCAGGTGCAGTTTGTTGAGAAGAGGTTTGGGATCTAGTAAATCCACGTGGCTTGGACCGCCCTGCATAAATAGCGAGATCATTGCGGTCGCGCTGGCTGAATGGTCGGGGGCTTTGGGAATAAGGTCAAAGCTGTTGTTTCCCAGGTTAGGCTTGATGGGGTCTGAATCAGCCATGACTTGATTCGGGTGACCCAGCAACATCGCGACAGCCAGCGGCCCTGTGCTCATGGCAGTTTGCGCCAAGAAATGCCGCCGGGAAGAGTTAGGTGCAGAATCAGGTGGTTGATATTGGTCGGCCATCAGTTTCTTGTCGGCAAATCCTGGAAAAGTCAATCGACGTAGATGAATTCGTTTGCACTCATTAAAGCGTGGCAAACATTTGCGAGTGTTTCGGTTTGGATTTTTTGTTCGGTCCATTTTGGGTTGCTCTCTCGGAACCGTCTGGATTGGGTGTCGGCCAATCCCAACAGCCATTCCAGCGTCTCTTTTTGTGCCGTTCGACCGTAACAAAGTCGGGTCGCTAGTTGGAATTGTAACTGCCGATCAGAGGTCTCTTGCTCAATTCGCGAAGCCAATTTTTTAGAATAGCCCACCATGAATTCACTGTTCATGAGCATCAGCGACTGTGGTGCAACGTTGGAGGCGATCCGCATATTGCAGTTAGGGGCGTTGGTAGCGATATCAAATGACTCCAATATCCCAAGTGGGCGTGACCGGCGAACCTGAATATAGACGCTGCGCCTTTCAGCATCGGCACCGAGATTGTTCCCGGACTGAGGTTTTCGCTCTCCATCAAGTTTCTGTTTTCCGAGCACAATTTGTCCAACTCCATCTTCCTTAACGGGAACGGGTGACCCACCCAGTCTATTTACTAATTGTCCGCTGACCTGAAGTACCGAATCGCGGATAACTTCTGATTCGAGTCGGCGAAGTGACATTCTGGCTAACAGACGGTTTGCAGGGTCAATTTGGTCAAGTGAATCGGTTCGGGCCGAGGTTTGCTGGAAAGTCCGCGAAGTCAAAATCATTCGATGCAAACCTTTGATATTCCAACCTGATTCGACAAATTCGGTAGCCAGCCAGTCCAGTAATTTGGGATGGCTGGGGCGGGAGCCCAGCATTCCGAAGTCGCCAGGGGTATCGACCAATCCAATTCCGAAATGATGTGCCCAAACCCTGTTGACAAACACCCGGGCCAACAGTGGATGTTTTCCAGTGGTCAATTGCTTGGCATAGGCCATCCGCCGGCCAGTGGTCGGAATCGATTGGTCATTGGATGAAATGTTGATTTCCGAAACATCGCTCAGGATTTGAAGATCGCCGGGAGGGACTTCTTGTGCGGGGCTCTGATGATTCCCCCTTTTGAAAAGAAATGTAGTCGGAGCGTGATTGGAGGGTTCGGTCAAAGCTCGAACAAAATACTCTCTCGGTGCGGAACTTCTGATTTCGGCCGCTTTGTTGGTTAGATTGGCCAGTTCGTCTTTTGCATTCTGCTTTCGACACTCGGCCGCTGCCTGGCGGTACTTGGTGATCTCTTTTGCCCCTTGGGCGCTATAAATACTGAGTGTGGTTGGGGTCACAAAAACGCCGGGAAACTCGGTTTCCAATTCCTTTTGCTTAGCGTTTCGTTTTGCCGGTGTTTGCTCAAGTGCGGCCATGACCTCGCTTAGCCGACTGGGTTCGATTTTTTTTAGGTGTTCGCTGGCCACCTCGTTCAGGTAGGCCTGTTCTATTGTGTCAGCTTTTGATTCAATTTTCTTTGCTCGGCGATTGCGTTGTTCTGCATAGAGGTACAAAGAACCATTGGAAATGTTTTGAATATTGGGATATTCCTCCAGCAGGGCTTTTTGCGCCGCTGTCCGATTATTTGAAGAGGTTTGAAAAGCATCTTGAAGCGCATCCCGTTTGTTGTCGGGAGCTACCAGAAGTTCTTCAAACAACGTGCGCTGTATATGGGCCTTTTGACGTTCGATTCGATGGTCATCAACTGCCTTGGCTTTTAGCTCAATCTCCGCCCGTTGTTTTCTGTCATGATCGCTATAAAGAGAAATCTGGCGCTGTTTAGGCGTCCGCCACTTTTTCCAGTCGAGAGCTGGTTCGAAAATAGCCCGTAATCGGTAGTAGTCTTCCTGGCGTATCGGATCATAACGATGGTTGTGGCAACGAGCGCAGCCAACGGTTAGTCCTGTCAGTGCCGTCGATACGATTTGAATTGTATCGGCAATGTTCTCGTTGGTTGCAAGATCTCGATCGGCTCCACTGCTGGCCGTCCCGTCAGCCGCCATTCTTAAAAAACCGGTGGCTTTCAGGAGTCTTTTTTTACCGGCAGAAAGTGGCAGCAGCGGACCTTGGATTAACTCATCACCAGCCAACTGCTCGATGACGAATTGGTCATAGGCTATGCCCTGATTGAAAATGTCAATTACGTAATCGCGATAAAAAAAAGCAAATTCTCTTTCTGGGTCTTTGTCAGTAAATCCTTCCGAATCGGCGTATCCTGCAACATCGAGCCAATGTCTGCCCCAACGTTCACCGTACCGAGGTGATGCAAGTAAGCGATCGATCAGAGAGGTGTAGGCATTGGCTGATGGATCATTCAAAAAAGCTTCTACTTCACCCGGTTCGGGGGGTAAACCGATCAGATCAAAATAAAGCCGTCGTATAAGAACATGTCGGTCAGCGGGTGGGGAAAAAGTCAAATTCCGTGATTCAAGTTGGGCCAAAATAAATCGGTCCAACCCGTTCTCGATCGATTTCACTGATTGGACTGCTGGTAGCTCGGGGGTGTTGACTACTTGAAACGACCAGAAAGATTTTTCCTCATCAGTAATCAGGCTATCGTCGATCGAATCAGGCTCGGGTCGCGCTGTTTTGGCGCCGAGGTCTATCCACTTTTTGATGATGGACAATTCTTCACTGGAAATCGACTTTCCATCGGGGGGCATTTCTTTATCGGTAACCTTTTGCACCAGCAGCGACAAACCAGAATTGCCCGGTATGATAGCTTGTCCCGATTCTCCGCCCTTGATGAGCCATTTCGCCAAACGCAAATCAAGTTGTGATTCGGTCACTCCAGCTTCTCCGTGGCAATGAAAGCAGTGGGCTTTCAGGATGGGCCGTACATCCCGTTCAAAAACGGGAACTTGCGGAGTGTTGTCTGAAAACGATCCCTCGCCAGCCCTTAGGATTTTGGGCATTAGTATAGGTTGGTTGAGCGCCGCTATCGCCAAGAGAAAAACCAGGCAACGGTTGATAACAGCAGGTACCAATTGCGACGGATTGCGAATGGACATCTTGAAGGCAGGAATGGAGGTTGGTGCTCGCCTTAGCAATATCCTAAACCAAAATGATGCCACACCGAAAGTCGATTCCGTTTTTTGGATGGGTTTGGAGGTCGATCTTGACTATTTGTTTAGAGGATACTGCCGTCTTATGGCCATTTTTCATTGTCCGCGGGCGATTTTTGCAGCTTCAACGGTATTCTGCCCTCCACACGATATCACAACCCCGTTGGCTTGCGGTGGTACGATTATTGATCGTTGGTTGCTTGGAATCTCAAAGAATGCCCTGGGAAGATCTTCAAAAAGAGCACCAGTGGCTCATGATTAGGTTGCCAAGATAAATGTCATCCCAAAGAAGGCAAGAATCTTTTTTGTTGTTGGAAATGAATTCCAATTAATTTTCAAAGCAACACTCTATTTTGCTTTGGGTTGGTGAAATCCGTCTGAACGGGGAGGAAACAAGATCATTCTCAGTGGGGCGTTCTCGATCCAACTTATTTCTTTCTCACCCCTTAATCCATTCGCCTGAATCCTGAAACAACGCAAAACTCGTCCCTCTTTTTTTGAAACACTTCAGGCTTCCAGTAAATATCAAGCTGGAGATAATTGCGATCCTTAGGGTTGCCGGTCATAATATCACAACTTGTTTGTTCATTCCTGATGGTTTTGATTAGATCGATGAAACACCGCACCTGTTTTGTTCCATCCACCACCGTGGTTGATTCCGGATTCGTTTTTATCCTGTTGACAGCATTGAGCGGAGTTTTTGCCAATGACAAGACAGTTGATTTTGCCAAGCAGGTTTTGCCGATTCTGTCTAATAAGTGTTTTGTTTGTCATGGGCCGGATGCCAATGAAGATACCGTGTTGAGATTGGATTCATTCGCAGAAGCGTCCAAGGACCTTGGAGGATACCGCGCTGTTGATCCCGAAAATCCAGGTGAAAGCGAGTTGCTCAACCGCATCCATTCAGCGGAAGATTCGATGCCCCCCAAGGATGTCAGGAAGCAATTGACCGATCATGAAAAAGAAATCCTCGAACAGTGGATACAGCAGGGAGGAAAGTATAGTCGGCATTGGGCCTACGTTGCGCCGCAGAAGAGTCGCCCCAAGTCCAATCCCGATGCGTCGGGGCCAGCTGTTATCGATGCATTTCTCCTGGATCAGCTCGTTCCCCGTGGTTTCAAGCAACAGGCCTCGGCCAGCGCAACGGATTTGGCTCGCAGAGTCTCTCTGACGCTGACCGGGTTGCCACCCGAGCCGGTTTTGCTTCGGAGTTTTCTCAGTGACCAATCTGAAAATGCCTATGAGAAATTGGTGGACCAGTTGTTGGCTAACCAGCGATATGGGGAGCATCAGGCCCGTTACTGGTTGGACGCAGTCCGGTACGGTGACACGCACGGGTTGCACCTGGATAATCGCCGGGGAATCTACCCCTACCGCGATTGGGTTATCAAATCATTCAACGAAAATCTTGCATTTGACAAGTTCATTACGTGGCAGCTTGCCGGGGACCTGCTGCCTGATCCTACTTTGGAGCAACTCGTTGCCACAGGCTTTGTCAGGATGAATCCTTCCACGGCCGAGGGGGGAGCCATTCCGGCAGAATTCCAGGCTAAGAACAACTTTGACCGGACCGAAAATCTTGGAACGGTTTTTCTTGGAATGTCTTTAACATGCGCGAGATGCCACACTCACAAGTATGATCCGATCCCGCAAACCGAGTACTATCGTTTGATGGCCTTCTTTAACAATACCGCTGAGCCTTCCATGGATGGAAACGCCTATAAATATGGCCCAACGATTATGGCACCCAGCGATTTAGATGGATGGAGACGTTGGGAAGAGCATCAGCAAGGGTTGCGGGAGATTCTGGGAAAAGCGGAAGCTGTGTTGGACGCAGCGGACGTTGTAGCAGCCGAGGAACAGGCAAAATGGAAAAAGGCTACCCGTCGCAAGAAACTGGAGCTAATTGCAGAACCAGTAAATGTATTTAAGGATTCGGTTTTAGTGGCTCAAGCAGAAAATCTTTTGCGATCTGTCGCGGAACTGGAAAAGGGCTATACAACTTCATTGGTCGCCAAAGAGCTTTCCAAGCCTCGTGAAACAAGAGTTCTGACTCGAGGTGAATATAATCTGCCCATTGGTAATCCCTTGCAACCT
The DNA here is from genome assembly GCA_014238905.1 of Planctomycetota bacterium. Lineage (GTDB taxonomy): Bacteria > Planctomycetota > Planctomycetia > Pirellulales > Pirellulaceae > JABAAE01. The sequence goes on along the minus strand of JABAAE010000009.1, from coordinate 105,165 downwards.
GGGGTGATTTCGATTGCCAATCCATTTCCCAGCGGCGTGGCGAAAAACCGATTGGGTTTGTCAATGTGGTTGCTTGATCAAAAAAATCCCCTCACCAGCCGTGTGCTCATCAACCGGGTTTGGCAACGGGTTTTCGGCTACGGCCTGGTGCGAACTCCAGAAGATTTTGGTTTGCAGGGGGAGCAGCCTACCCATCCCGAGCTACTGGATTGGTTAGCGGTGGAATTTCGGGAAAATGGCTGGAACCTGAAGAAGATCCTCAAACTAATTGTAATGAGCCGAGCCTTTCGTCAGTCTTCGTCTTGGCAGGCGGAAATCGATGATCCAGAAAACCGGCTTTTTGCTCGTGGGCCGAGCTTCCGTCTTGATGCAGAAGTCCTGCGGGATATTGCGCTATGGGGTAGTGGCCTAATGATGGTTGGAAAAGGTGGTGAAGGCATCAAGCCTTATCAGCCTTCGGGCATGTGGAAAGCCTTGGCACACCCGGGCAGCAATACCAAGAATTACGTTGTCGACAATGGTCCCAAATTGTATCGTCGCAGTATTTATGTCTATTGGAAAAGAACCAGTCCGCATCCGATGATGACGCTCTTTGACGCACCGAGCCGGGAGACCAGTTGTGTTCGTCGGTCTCGAACGAATACTTCGCTTCAGTCCCTGGGTTTGCTGAATGAAACTCAACGCGTCGAATTGTCAAGGAAGATGGCAGAACGATTAATCGAAGAGCGATCGAGTGACGAAGACCGCTTGGGTTGGCTGTATGAAATGTTGGTCAGTCGTCCTCCAGCGACTCAGGAAAAGAGCACCTGTTTGCAATTACTGGCTGAGATGAAACAACGATTCAAAAACGACGTGAAATCCGCTCAGGATTTACTGGCTGTTGGCCAGGCCAAATCGCGAGAGGATCTCAAGCCGGTGGAGGTCGCAGCATGGACTCAAGTCGTGGTGACCGTGCTTGCCAGTGACGCCGCGATTTTGATGTATTGACTGAAATCGAACCCGAGATTTTTTTTCCGTGGTCTTCGCGACCCATACAACATTGAAAGTCGATCATGCAGAATTGCGAAAACTCTCCAGCTAGAGACTACGAGTTGATGATGACTCGCCGCCAATTGTTTGGCAAATCGGCACTTGGTCTGGGCACCGCTGCCATGGCCAACCTGTTGGACCCTGCACTTGTAAAGGGACAGGCCTCGTCGAGGCCGTCTACTGGGTTGCGTCGTGGCAAGGCAAAGAGGGTGATTTACCTTTTTATGAGTGGTGGACCCAGCCATTTGGATCTGTGGGATTACAAACCCAAACTGAAGGATCTTTTTAATAAGCAGTTGCCAAAAGAAATTCGCGATGGTCAGCGTGTTACGGGCATGACTGCCAAACAAAAAAACGGCTTGCCGCTTTGCCCTTCCAAGTACAAATTTACCAAGTATGACAACAACGATCAGGGTTTATGGGCCAGTGAATTGCTTCCTCACACTGCCACGGTTGCCAAGGAGTTGTGTGTTGTGAAGAGTACTTTTACTGAAGCTATCAACCATGACCCTGCCATTACCTATATCCAGACTGGCAGTCAGATTCCAGGGCGACCGAGTCTGGGTGCATGGTTGAGTTACGGATTGGGAAGTATGAATGAGAATCTTCCCAGCTATATTGTCATGCATGCTAAGACTAATTTTGCCGAACAGAGCCTTTTTAATAGGCTTTGGGGAACCGGTTTTATGCCAGCACAGCATCAAGGAATCTTGATGCGAAGCCAAGGTGATCCGGTTCTTTACTTAAGTAACCCCAAGGGGGTCAATCGGCAAGATCGTCGGAAACAACTTGATGCTTTGAGCGCATTGAATCATCGGCAGTATGAAGCATTTTCCGATCCGGAAATTCTAGCAAGGATCAAACAGCATGAAATGGCATTTCGGATGCAGGCGTCGGTGCCAGAGTTAATGGATCTGGCTGACGAATCCAAGGAAACCTTTGATCTTTACGGAGACGCGGCAAAGCAGCCCGGAACGTTTGCAGCCTGTTGTTTGAATGCCCGTCGACTGGCGGAACGTGGTGTCCGAAATATCCAGATATTTCATCGTGGTTGGGATGCGCACGGCAATCTGCCGCGAGAGCATGAATCACAATGTAAGGATATTGACCAAGCGTGCGCCGGATTAATCAAAGATCTAAAGCAGCGAGGAATGCTCGATGAGACATTGGTGGTTTGGGGAGGCGAATTTGGGAGGACGGCCTATTGCCAGGGAAATCTGACGACTGCAAATTACGGAAGAGACCATCATCCCCGGTGTTTTTCCGTCTGGATGGCCGGAGGTGGCGTGAAACCCGGGATTACCTATGGAAACACCGATGATTACGGATACAACATCGCCGACAACAATGGCGAGCCTCTGGAACCACAGCCATCCAAGGAAAAATGGACGCCTGGTACAATGCACATCCATGACCTGAATGCGACGATCCTGCATCTTTTAGGTATCGATCACAAGCAATTGACTTATCGTTATCAAGGGCGAGACTTCCGCTTGACGGATGTACATGGACATGTGGTTAGGGATATCGTTGCCTAGTCGTAAAAGGCCGTCCCCTGCCCTGCCAAGATGGTGACAGCCCGCCAGTTCGTGGCCCAACTGAAGGTGTTGATTGGGAAGTCTTCGGAAGCCGGAGATTCCCAGAATTTATTATTCAAATCACCGCTTGGAAGGGGGATTTGTACTTGGGTAAAACTTGATGGTCGAAAATGAAAATTTTAGTTTTCAGGACGCTAAATCGACCCCAAGTTCGATCGTGTTCGGTGTCCTTTCAAATGGCGTTCAAATTTGGGCTGGGAATGTTGCCCAAGAGCGATTCAGTATTTTTTTGCCGTTTTAGAGGCCCAGCTTTTCCTGTAGTTCGAGCCAGCGGCCCTCGGCTGCTTCCAAATCAGCCGTAGCACGTTCAAATTGACCATGCAGTTTCAAGGCTTGGTCAACGTCAGTTGTTGAAACAAGTCGTGTGTTTAGCAGGTCTTTTTCTTTTGCTATTTCCCGTACTTTTTTCTCCAGATTTAATAACTCGCGCCGAATTTTCCTTTCTTCGCGTTTGTCGAGCGATTTGGCATTTGGGCTTGAAGATGAGGTTCCTTTTTGGTTGTTGGGCTGATTTTTTGTCTTATTTTCGGCGTTTCGCTGACGTTCACCATCTTCAACTTCCTTGTTGACTGCGTACAGGTATGCCTCATACTCTCTGCCATAATTACGAACTCGCCCGTCGCGAACTTCGACAACGCTCGTCGCCACTCTTTTCATAAAATATCGATCATGGCTGGTGAAGATGACTGTTCCCTTGTAGTTGATCAATGCTTGCGAAAGCGCTTCGACCGTTTCAACATCGAGATGATTGCCCGGTTCATCCAGCACAAGAATGTTGTAATCTCCAAGTAGTAATCCAGCCAAACAGAGTCGGGCGCGTTCACCGCCTGAAAGAACCTTGATTTTCTTTTTGACATGAGCTTCCCGGAAAAGCAATGCTCCGGCGATTGCCATGCGATCTTGATGTGTGGTTGTGGGTAGAGACTGGTATTCAAGATATTCCAAAACCGTTTGGTCTTCCGGTATGCTGGAATAAACATGTTGAGCGTAGACCCCTATTTTACAACCATGGCCCCACTTTATTTCCCCATCTAACGGCGCAAGAGAATCTACCAGGCAACGGAGAAGCGTCGTCTTGCCCTGGCCGTTGTCACCGACAATAGCAACGCGATCAGTGTGCTCGACTTCGAGGCTGACGTTAGTTGCCACTGAGTGGTTGGGGTAGCCTATTTCCAAGTCAAAAGTACGGACGGCAGGACCGTGACGAGGTTCTACGATTGGGGCGCAAATATGGGCCGTCGCATCGCTTTGCTCGACATCCAACAACGATAATCGTTCGAGTTGTTTGGTTTTGGATCGAGCTTGGCTTGCGGTTGCTGCGTTAGCCCGGTTTTTGTCAATAAACTTTTGCAACTGTTTTTGCTTTTGCAGAACGGTTTCGTTAACTCGCTGATCGTGTTGCCGGCGTTCCTGCTGATGCACAAGGAATTCGTCTATCTTGCCAGTAAAAAGGGTGAGCCTGCCTCGAGACAAGTCCAGCGTATGGTCACACGTTTCCCGAAGAAATCCTCGGTCATGGGATACAATCAGTGCTGCTTGGCGAAAGTTTTTCAAAAAGTGCTGAAGAAGAATCTGGGTTCGCAAGTCAAGGAAGTTTGTAGGCTCATCAAGTAACAGCAAGTTTGGATCATGTAAGAGTAGAGCTGAAAGTTTAACGCGGGTTTGCCAGCCGCCCGACAGCTTGCTCACTGGACCGAGAAGGTAGTCCCCTTTTAACTCGAATCGACCAGCAACCTCCCCACATTTCCAGTCGGGTTGCTGGCTGTCTCTCATCAAAAAATCGAGTGCTGATTCGCCCTTTTGAAATGGATCATGCTGCCGTAAATAGCCAATCCTCAGGGAAGGATGGCGAACAATTTCACCCCCCTCCAGTTCCTCTTCTCCGAGCAATGCCCTCAATAACGTGGATTTCCCAGCGCCGTTTCGGCCGACGAAGCCAATCTTGACATTGCTGGTGATCGCCGCTTCGGCGCCGTCCAAGAGGACCTGGTCACCGAAACGTTTGTGTGCATCTCGAATTTGAAGCAAAACGGGCATGAATGGAGCTTTAAGCGATGGAAATCGTGTATTCAACAAAGAAACCGCCGGATAATCAACGGATGTTTGCTTTTTTGTGGCACTTGGACCAATAAAAAATTGCACATTACCCTACGAAAGGTAGGTTCCGGTAGTCATTACGTCTCAAGACGATCCGTTGCGTCAACATTAAAGCTAAAAGAGAATTAGGTTGTGTCAACAAAAACCCCTCTTCTTGCTGCTTTGGCATTTATCATTCCCGTGGGTGCCATCCTCTTCCAGAATCAAGAAGCCTTGCGAGAGCGTTTCAAAGCGGATCCTTCGGTAGGAAAGGTCATCTATTTTTCTGCGCCCGGCTGAGGCCCCTGCGAAAGAACCGGACCGTTGGTCTCGGAATTGCGTCGGGAAGGCTATCGAATTGTGACCAAAAACATACGAAACCACGTAAAACTGGCAGCGAAGTATAACGTGAGAGCAGTCCCCACCTTCGTTTATGAAATTCAGGGAAAAGAAGTTCGCAGGAAATCCGGTGGCCTTTCCAAAACACAGATTCAAAACCTGTGGGGTCCGACTTGGTGGTAGGTAAATCTGCCAGTGGAAAAACTGCTCCCAAATTCGGAAGCTGATTTCGATGAGGCATTGCTCCCCGTCCGTTCTTGCTATCAGGTTTTCGAATTTCATCGACCAAGGGTCGAATCGCTCTCATTCCTGCTTGGCTTTCAGCTGTCCTCCGTATTCGTTTTTAGGATTTCTGTAAACGGAGTGCAGGTGATCAAGTGGATTGCCGCCAAGATCCTGGCAAGCGTATTCGATAATGATTGAGGGCCCCTGAAGGACATAGGAAATGTCGGTCTTAATGCCTTTGGATTTTACTTTTTCACCACTCCATGCGAATCGCATGTTATCAATTTCTTTTTCCAATTCTGACATTCTTTTTGCCGCTTGAGATTTTGGCAAGTCATTGACCCATTGAGCCAGCAAATCCAGGAGCAGTTTTCTCTGTGATTGGGTAAATGTGCTGCAGGGGACACCATTAGGTTTTGGGATCTTCCCATCATTCCCGGGGCCGGTTTGGATGCGTCCACGTCGATCGGACACGATGGCTGTCTGGAGTTGATCAAAATCCAAGCTTGCTGCGAGCTGGTAGCCGAGGTCGGATTCCCCAGCGAAAGGGCGAAATCGCGTCGTACCGATTTGAAAGGCATCCGGTTGAGTTCCGATAAAACTGGGTGATAGAGTCATTTGCTTACCATCGATAGAAACATTTAATCCAACATGGTGTCCGTCAATTTGAAGCGCCCAGGAGTCGCTAGCATCTGGGTTGCCGAATACGACCAGAGAAAAATTCTCCGTTCCGAAACCAGGCCGCGGACGACCTTTGGAAAGCAATTGATCATCTGCCAACATGATATGAACGACCTTGTTGTAACCCTGTTGGCTCAAGACGGTCGCCATCATATGGCATGCAGCCTTGACTTGCCTTGGTTTCAGTTCGCCCATGCGGATTCCGTCGGCATTGGCCCGCGCCGGAAGATTAGTCCATTCCCGACGAATTTCGCCGGTCAGAGGGCCTGTCGCTTTTTTTCTTTGACTACCATCCAGTGAGGCAAGGAATTGATTCGCGGCTTTGGCCATGGCTGCTGGCGAGTGATCAGTGACTAACGGTTGGTAAGTACCGACGATATGACTGGCGTCAGAGACGAAGTCAGAACGTGTTTGGGAATAAATGTTGGATTGGGCTGAGAAAATCAGGCCAATCAAGAGTGAAGCCGTCATTGCACGCATGGAGGACTTTCAAAAAAACAAAATTGATGAGAATGCGGGGAGACTAAACGCATAGCCGGGCTCTGTGCCAGCCATTTTAACATTCAGGAGATGCAAAGCACCATTGGGCTGGTTCGGCTGACAGTTAACGACTGCCATGTGTTTGGCAACCTGTGGCTCCCCATTTTTTCGAATCCAGTGTGAGACCGGACCAATTTCACATCAGCAGAGAGGCTTGCCACTTTTGGAGAGAAAAGAAGAGTGGGTGAAGGTTGGTTGGTTAGTCAACCGATGGGTGTTCCGTATCTTTTTCAGCGACAGGCGGTTTCCCGAGTTTGTTGATCACCTGGCTTTTTCGAACCACCCTCCAAAACGAATTTGATTTTATTTTGGACCACAGGACGAAGCTGAAACAAATCGACCTGTTCACAAAAAGTGGTGATCCTCTCAAGGGAGGCAGACTGGATTTTCCGGGATAAGGTCTCATCCACATCCGGTTGTTCAAGCTCTGATTGAGTTAACCAATCTATTTTGTTGATTTTGGATAAGGGGCCAACTCTCAGTGTTCCCGTTCCACCGTCCAGCTTTTCCTGGAAGAAAAATCCGGCATCCCAAGTCCCAGCAAAGAGCCGTCTGGGGATGAGGAATTTTTCGCTCAGTTGTAGCTGGAATTTTTCGGTATCGCCGAGATTTTTGGGCGAGTGAGGCAGTCGGGTTTTTTTTGGAGCAGGTGCTGAACCTGCGGAAGAAGGTTTGAATTCTTTTTTGGAACCCGACTTGATAAAGGCTTGGCTGCCCATTTCGTTGACCGGGCTATTTTTTCGGGCAAGGCTTGGCCACAGAAAGAGCATGGCGATCAGCAGGCAGGTGGAGATAAATCCGACCGACAGCTTGTCGTGACTCAATGTGCCAAAAATCCGCTGGCGGCGGCGATTGAAAAGGCGTCGATGGGTAGCCATCGGTTGCTGGCTAACTCCACCGGAATCCAGCTCGCTACATCGAGGCCTCTTTTTTATTGGAACGGCGGGGGTATCTATTGCCCGTTCCAATTCAAACATTAGGGACGCCACATCGTCATAACGGTCTTCGATATTTTTATCAGTGCATTTCGCAACGATTTCCTCCAGCGCCAACAGGAATTGCAATTCATCTTGTTGAGGTGGGCAAGTCAGGGAGTTAATTAAACTGGGGCGGGGTGAGGAGACGATCTGTTCCATGATACAGCCCAGTTCTCGACGCCGTAAATCCGCCGAAGAAATGGGTGGTGAGCCGGTGGCTAATTCAAACAATATGTTGCCCAATGAGTAAATGTCTGTCCGGTGATCGACTGGTGAATGGTCAGCGGTCAGTTGTTCGGGGCTCATATACTGTAGGGTACCCGCTATTGATTCCCCGGCGTACTGATCGTCCGCGTGAGAACTGAAGGTCTCCTTGGAGATTTTCGAGATTCCAAAATCGATTAGTTTCACAACAGGAAGTGTTCGCTCTTGCTGGATCAGAATATTGGCGGGCTTCAGGTCGCAGTGCACAACTCCGGAAACATGGGAAGCCTGTACAGCACGACAAATGTCCAGAAAAAGGTTCCCTTTCGATTGCAGGCTCGGGTTGAATTCCCTGCAATACTGATCGATTGATGAACCATTGATCCATTCCAAGACCAAGAATGGGATCCCTTGATCTGTGGTGCCGGACCCTAATAATGTGACGATTCCGGGTGAATCGGTTTGCAACAATATTTGACGCTCATTGAGAAACCGGGTTTGAACAGAGGGCAAACCCAGCCCGTCTTTGGCAACCTTGACGGCGACCATACGATTCTCGGCGTCCGCATGGGCAAGGAAAACGTTTCCCATACCGCCTGAACCCAAAAAAGTATCTAAGCGAATCCGAGAAGAACAAAAACCGTTGAAATGCTCCGTGACATTCAGGAACTTATCGTGTGAAAATCCAATTTTTGCGTCTTCACTATTCTCCATATTACTGACGCAGCCGCTCACCAGTTCCAATTCACAATCGAGTTCAAAAAAGGTGGTGTCTGTGAACAGAGAGTCCGTTCCTCCCAGCAAATGTTGGCGCTTTTTGTCGGGGCTATTTTCATGGCCAGACACCGCCTTGTAATCAGATGGTTGGGGCGACCATTCTTTTGTTTTGGCAATTTCGGCGTAAGACATTGGTAATCATGGGATTAAGGTCTGGGGAACCAGTCGAATGAACGGTTCGGCGATCTTTGATGAGGGGCGTCAACATGATTACGCTGGTCTGACCAAAATGTTGCAAAAACTACTCAGAAATTGTTGGAAATTCTTGGTGTACCATTACGTACATCAGAAAAATTTCATGTGTCCTTTCGTTTTTCCCAGTTTTCCGCGGGTAAAAAGCTCCATCTCGTACTGAGGTTGGCAATGTAAAATGTTTGTAAAGAAACAAGCCCAACGCATTCTCAGCATGACGATGGCCAGCAAAACGACTTGATTGTGGTCGTACAATTTTATGTATAGAGGGTTTGTCTTTAGATCGTGGGTGCTGGCGTGGGGTGTCCAGAGGATCCTCTGTTAGCGTTTTAGATCGCTGATCATTTCAAACTGCTGATTCCATTAAGCGGAAACGGTGCAGTTGATCACAACGACCACTCCGCCGACCGCAATCGCGGTACCAACGATTCCAATTCGCGAAATAGTGTGTCCTTGAAAAAACCAAATTAATGGGATCGCGAATATGGGGCAGGTCGACGCTAGAGTCGTCACGACCGCAATATCGGAATATTGTTGGGCCACCTGAAAAAACCAGATTCCCAGCCAGGATCCGATCATCGCCGCCGGAATAAAATACTTCATGGTTTGGAAATCCAGAATGGGTGAAAAAATCGACCGTTGGACGTCCGGGGATTTCGTTTCACCGGGTCGTCCTTGATCAGTAATGGCGGAGGTGGCCCGCTGGTCTGGATTTCCGTCTGGTGGTATTCCCGTTTGAGAAAATCGTTTTGGAAATAGGGCCATTAAAAAAATCGAGGCGATCATGGCGACGAATATTCGAATAAAAGAGGACTCCACGGCTTCGCAGCCATGAGACATCCCAAATTTGGCCAAAGCAATAGCGAACGCTTGGCAAAACGCACCCGCCAAGCCCAGCGTGATGCCCTCCAGAAAGTTCCCAGGGAAAACATTGGGACTCTCGATCTTGGCTTTTTTGTCAGTAACCACGACGGTGACACCGAGCATGGTGATTCCTATTCCCAGCAATAGCCAAGCGTTAATCTCATCCGCCATCACAAAGAAACCGATCAATACGCCGAAAATGGGGGAGGAAGTTGCAACAACCAGCGCGCGACGCGGTCCGAGGATTTGGAGGCTGCGTAGATAGACTGTATCCCCGACAACAATACCGACGAGGCTGCTGGCGCCCAGCCAACACCATGATTCCAGGGGTGCTTCGAAAAAAGGCGTCTGAAGCACCGATTTAACGACGAACAAATGGACGAGGAAAATGAGGCTGGCTACCACGTTTTTCCAGAAATTAAGTTCCCAAGCGGTCATCAGAACGCGACTAAAGATCAGGCTGGATAATGCCCAGAATGCGGCCGCGCACAATCCAGCTGATTCACCTATTCCCATCGAGTCCTAATGGCCTTTTGTAGATCGCAAAAAAAGAGCCCATTATTCAACCTGAAAACGTGCCTTATTGATAGCCCTCTTGGCCTGATGACGTTTGACTGATGGAAGATGCCAAGACAAACCGGACGCAGCTGACATCGGATTTTAAAATGTTGTAGGCTTGGGAATTGGAATCGGTGTAACATTAACCGGCTTGGCGAATCAAATGCGCAGCTTTTTCAGCAATCATATAGACCGTTGCATTGGTATTGCCTGTCACGATGCGAGGCATGACCGAGGCATCGACAACACGCAATGAGTCTACGCCATTGACCCTTAACTCAGGATCAACAACCGCGTTTGAATCACTCCCCATCCGGCAGGTCCCTACCGGGTGGTAGATCGTTTCCACGGAGGCCCGGATGTGTTTTGCCCACTGCTGATCATTAAGCGGCCTCGCAGGAAGAATGATCTTTTTCGTTAACCTTCGTAGTCCGGACTGATGCAACATCTGCCATCCGATTTTCATGCCTTTGATCATTTGCTTTAAATCGCCCTGATCGGAAAAAAATCTCGGATCTATTAATGGTGCGTCCAACGGGTTGGATGATCGCAGTGTGACCGTTCCACGACTTCGAGGTTGAAGCAAAGAGGGCAGAATGGTGAAACCATCCGGATGACTTGGAAAGGAGGAAATATGGTAAAGGTCTTTTCCGTATTGGTCACCAAAATGAAGAGGACCAAAATGTAATTGAAAATTGGCCCGTTTTTTAAAATCGTCAAGGTTGAAAAAAGCGGTCGCCTCAAGTGGACTCGCAGTGAAGGCACCTTTTTTCCTCGTCCAGTATTCTAACGCAGCCTTGCATTGACCCCATAAAGAGACTGTCCGGTTTAAACCCACGCCTGATTTCGCGATGGCCGAAATAGGTGCAAAGAGATGGTCCTGCAGGTTTTTGCCGACCTCGGGGGACTGCGCGACGGTCTCGATCCCGTTCTCTTGCAAACACGAGGCAGGGCCGATCCCCGATAGCATCAAGAGCTGTGGGCTGTTGAAAGTGCCCGCTGAAAGCAGGACCTCGCTGCCACACAGGTAGTCCGTGGTTTGGCAGTTCTGAATCAAACGGACTCCCGTAGCGCGGCCCTTTTCGGTAAGGATTTTCGAGACATGACAACCGGTCTTGATTGTTAAGTTGGATCGACTCGTGATCGGTGTCAGGAAGGCGCGGGCGGCACTCTGCCTTTTTCCATTGCTGATGGTGAATTGGAATCGACTGACTCCTTCCTGCTGGATTCCATTAATGTCGGGGTTGTAAGGGATTCCCAACTCCTGTGCTGCTTGCAGAAAACCGTCGCCAAAAATTGTTTGAAATCCGGTCGCACAAGAGACACCAAGCGGACCATTGGTACCGTGAAATCCCGCATCGAGTTGGTCGGCCTGTTGATTGTTTTCGGATTGTTTGAAAAAAGGGAGAACCTGTTCATAATCCCAGCCAGGGTTGCCTAGTTCTGCCCAGTGGTCAAAGTCATTTGGGTTGCCACGGATGTATGCCATCGCGTTAATGGAACTGCTGCCACCAAGGAGTTTCCCCCGCGGCAAATAGATTCGCCTTCCATCGAGATGCTTTTGCCGAACGCTCCAGTACTGCCAGTCCATTTTGGTTCGAAATAGTTTCAGGTAGCCCCCGGGAATATGAACCAGGGGACTAGAGTCTCTCTTGCCCGCCTCGATAAGCAGTACATGACAATCGGCATCTTCGCTAAGTCGATGGGCGAGAATGCAGCCTGCCGAACCAGCGCCTACGATGATGTAATCGTAGGATTTTCTGTTTTTATCGATCTGCCTTGCCGTGTTGAGGGGCATGTTTTCCAAAAACCTGAAAGGAGGTTGAAGCCACCGATTATCAGGGAAAGAATTCTGTCGTTTCGGGAAAGTCTTTTGTTTTAATCAGCGGTGTCTATGTCCAATGACCTCGCAAAACTGATCTGTTTATTTCATCGCAGAGGTAAAATTCTGATTTATAAAATAAAAGACTCATTCAGGCTAAAATATTCTCAATGACGTGACCGTGAACATCCGTCAAGCGATAGTCGCGTCCCTGAAATTTATAGGTCAGTTGTTCGTGATTAATCCCCAGGCAATGGAGGATGGTTGCATGCAGGTCATGGACTGGGACCGGAGATTCGGCAACATTAAAACCGTACTCATCTGTTTTGCCATGGGTATGACCTGCTTTTATCCCACCGCCAGCCATCCAGATGCTGAAGCAGCGTGGGTGGTGGTCTCGACCATATTTTTTTAAATTCAGATTGCCTTGTGCGTAGACTGTTCTTCCAAATTCTCCTCCCCAAATAACGAGGGTTTCATCGAGCATTCCACGTTGCTTTAAATCGGATATCAGTGCCGCAGAAGCTTGGTCGACATCTTGACATTGCAGCGGCAAATCCCTGGGAAGGTCACCATGTTGGTCCCAGCCGCGATGGTAGAGTTGAATGAAACGGACTCCCCGCTCAGCTAAGCGGCGGGCAAGCAGACAATTAGCAGCATAGGTTCCGGGTCTTTTTGCGGACTCCCCGTAAAGGTCGAAAGTGTGCTCAGGTTCGTCTCGTGTGTCTACCAAACCGGGTACCGCCATTTGCATGCGATAGGCCAATTCCGCTTGCCGAATTCGAGTGAGTGTTTCAGGATCTCCGACATCGCGGTAATGCTGTTGATTAAGTGCTTGCGTCAAGTCGAGGATCTTTCGCCGGCGTTTGGTCGAAATGCCGGCTGGATTATTGAGATATAGAACGGGGTCGCCGTTTGCCCGAAACTTGACCCCCTGATGGGCTGATGGAACAAACCCGCTTCCCCATAATCTTGCGTAAAGGGCCTGAGAATCACGTTTAGCGCTGCCTTGTGAAATCATTACCACAAATCCTGGCAGATTGGCGTTGTCACTTCCTAGTCCATAACTCACCCAGGCACCCAGGCTAGGACGTCCAGGTTGTTGAAACCCGGTCTGAAAAAAGGTGATGGCGGGATCATGGTTGATCGCGTCGGTTTGAACGGAGCGTACGATACAGATGTCGTCCGACACTTTGGCGAGATGGGGTAAGAGTTCACTGATCTCTGCCCCGGCCTGACCGTTGCGGGAAAAACGAAAGATTGATTTGCAGACCTGCTTGTTTTTCTGACCAGCCGTCATGCCGGTCTGGCGTTGTCCCTGAAAGAAACTGCCGGGTAGCGATTGGCCATGCTGTTCCGCCAAAATGGGTTTGTGGTCCAACAGTTCATATTGCGAAGGTGCACCGCTCTGAAACAGATAAATGACCCGTTTTGCTTTGGGGGCAAAATTTGGAAACGGCGATATTGAGCTTGAGATAGAAGGGGTGGTGTCGTTGGCCCGCGTTGCCCCAGCACCCTTATTCAGAATCGAAGCCAAGGCAATTGAACCGATGCCGGTCGAAGCTTTTCCCAACAACTGTCTTCGAGTTGGCATTAGCGAGAGGTCGTCGGCGGTGGTAATGGCATTTGGTGTCATGGCTAATTTCGGGTAATCGTTTCATCGGTTTGCAACAACGCATTTGCGATGGAGGTGAAAGCTGCCAACTCCGTGACCTCCAGACGGGGATCGGTGGCCGCTTCTCCTACTTTCATCAGTTCCAATGCGGCCGACCGGTTGTTTTTGAATTCGTTGTGAAGATCAACATATGCCTTTGTCATGCTTTTGGATTCAGCAAGACTCGGCTCGCGGCCCGTGACGATCCGAAACAGATGATTCAATCGCTTTTGGGTATTCTCATCTATTTCGTTGAGAACCCGTTCGGCCAATTTTCTGGAAGCTTCCACAAATGTAGGATCATTCATCAAAACCAAGGCTGCCATAGGGGTATTGGTCATCGATCTTGTCAGGGTGCAGGCTTCGCGTGTGGGCGCATCGAAGGCCTGGAAGTTTGGAGGTGGGACACTGCGCTTCCAATATGTGTAAAGGCTGCGACGATAAAGGCTATCACCATGATCCTGTTGGAAACGAGGAGCGTTTTCGTAGACCACATCTCCCCAAAGCCCTGCCGGTTGATAGGGACGAACGCTGGGGCCTCCAATCTGATCAACCAATAGTCCGCTAAGCGATAAGGCCTGATCTCGAATGATTTCCGCCTCAAGTCGAAATCGCGGCCCGCGTCCCAACAAGCGATTACCTGGGTCGAAGGAGGACGAGTCTCCAGACCACCGGGAGTCTTGTTGATAGGTTGCCGACATCACGATCTTCTTGTGCATGCTTTTAACATCCCAACCCGATTCGACAAATTCGCAAGCCAGCCAATCCAGTAATTTGGGGTGGGACGGCCATTCGCCCTGTGAACCAAAATCTTCAAGAGTCTTTACAATTCCTGTTCCGAAATGGAGTTTCCATAACCGATTCACGGTCACACGAGCGGTGAGTGGATTTCGTGGTCCCGATAACCACTTGGCAAGATCCAGGCGATTGGCGCGATCATCCGTTTTTAACTCACCAAATGCCGCCGGCAGGCCTGGTTTGACCTCCAAATCGGTTGGTGAGTCGTATTGCCCTCGGTCTAGGAAGAGAGTTTTGCGTGGCGGTTTCTTTTCGGCCATTACCATTACCGTTGGCATTGCCGCTTGGATTCGGTCGGCCTGTTTGTTGAGGCTTGTCAACGTCTTTTGCGATTGGGAAGTCTGGAGATCCAAAACTCCCGCTTTATCCCAATACACCGTTCCGCCAAACTGTGTGAATGCCCAGCCGGTGATTTCGCTTCCGGGGCCGAGGCCGATTTGATCGGCAGCGACTTCCAGACGGGTCCATTGCCCCACATTCGGCAGAGGTCCCATGAGCCGCCGGCTTGCGGTTTTGTCAGCTCCCCAATCGATTTGGTTTTTTCCCCAGTAGGCACGGTGTTCCCATTTGCCTCCGGAAAACCACTGCATCATGATCTCGTCGGGGGGATTTTTGGGGTCAAGATACACATAGCAAAATAGTTTGGCAGATTGATTCAGTCGTAATGGCGGATTGGCATTTTGGACGAGGTGTTGACCTAATCCAACGCTGGTGCGAAGCGACGACATTTTCCCGCTAAAAACGGGATGCTGATTTTTGGAGACAAACTCAAATCGTTGCACGCCGCTTCCGTTGCCGATTGAAGTTGAAGATTCCGGAATTTTGTCGTCGATCCAAACCCTTTCCAGGGGGACCGGTTTTCTGTTGGGCAACCGAGACTCAGCAGAGATTTTTTTTTCGAGTTCAACGATTCGTTGCCGGACACCCTGTAGTTGCTGCGGTTGAAGAACCGAAGGGGCCTTGATCACCGGTCCGTCAGTCAGGCGATCCCCATTACCGACGTGAGCGGACTCAGGGACATTGTTAAAAAAGGCATAAAACCCAAAAAAGTCTGTTTGGGAGATCGGTTCGTATTTGTGGTCGTGGCACCGACAACATCCCATCGTCAATCCAAGGAATACCGAAGCGGTCGTTTCCACACGGTCGACGACGGTTTCCACGCGGTATTCCTCGTTGATCACCCCCCCTTCACTTTGGATGGGGTGATTGCGATTGAAACCGGTCGCCACGATTTGTGACTTCTTGGCATCCGGTAGGAGATCCCCCGCAAGCTGTTCGACCATGAATTGGTCAAAGGGCATATTCTGGTTGTAAGCCCAGATGACCCAGTCTCGCCATGGCCACATTACACGACGTCGATCGAGACTATATCCATGGGTGTCGGCATAACGAGATGCATCCAACCATTGCATCGCCATTCTTTCGCCATAGTGGGGTGAATCCAACAGGCGGTCCACCACATTTTCATAAGCATCTTTCGAAGTGTCTGAAAGGAAAGCGTTGATCTCATCGATGGACGGCGGTAGGCCGGTTAGATCCAAAGTCACCCGTCGAATCAGCGTCTGTGCTGCCGCTTGAGCAGACGGAGATTTCTGATACTGCTGTAGTTTCGCCAAGATAAATTGATCGATTTCATTCTTCGACCATCGGTCGGATGGATCGACCGCTAATTCTGGACGGACTGGCCGTATAAACGACCAGTGCTTTTTGCCTTCTGCTCCCTGCTGTACCCAACTCGTTATCAGGTTGATTTGATCTGAGGTTAGTTTTTTGCCCGTTTCCACTGGTGGCATACGTTCGTCGGGAGAGGTGTGATTGATACGCGCCAGCAAGATGCTGTTTTTCGGATTGCCAGGAACCACCGCAGAGTAACCGCCTAAATCAGCCTTCATCGCTTTGACTGAATCCAGCCTTAAGTCGGCTTCCCTTGACTTGGCATCCGGTCCATGACAACGAAAACAATGTTCCGACAAAATGGGCCGTATGTCCCGATTGAAATCGACTGAAGATTGGCACCATAAAGCGGGAGTCACCAGCATCATCGAGGCCAGCAATAGAAGAGTCTTTACCCAATCAAGAGTTATGACCTCTGAGGGGCCCGCTTTTGTAATAAACAGCGAATGCATCACCATAAATTTTCTATTGAGGTCAAAGACGCGTATTTTAAACCGAGCATCATCAACCAGAGTTAGACGGAATGGAAATAAAGGTCGGAGGCTAATGACGCCATTTTATCACACCGAGGTTGGTCAACAAACCTGATTTGATTGGCCGCTACACGGAGTCTTATCAGTCATGTAGGTCATTGAAGCCCTGGAATTGTTCTTATTAATCACTTCATACACCTGCAGCGGTGACTTTTCGGCAGCGGGGATTGTCTTATAGTGAAGGTATGAAGAATTTGCCAGAAAAAGGTCCGCGTCGAATTGTAATTACGGGTGGTCCCGGCGGCGGAAAGACGACGATAGCGAATCAGATACGTTTGAATTCCCAGAAAAAAATCGTCATCGTACCCGAGGTGGCGACAATGCTATTTTCAGGCGGATTTCCACGGTTTTCCGATGAACTGGCTCGCAGAGCAGCTCAAACCGCCATCTACCACGTTCAAAAGAACCTCGAGGAGGTCTATCTATCCCATTATTCTGATCGAGTGATTCTCTGTGATCGTGGGACGCTTGACGGTGCAGCCTATTGGCCTGAGGAGGCTGATCTTGATTTTTTTCAAACTCTCCAGACGACCGTAGAAGATGAGGTTGACCGGTACGATGCGGTCGTGTTTTTTGAAACGGCCGCAGTCGGTCAAATCAGCATTGACGACGGTAACGCATCCCGAAATGAAACGCTGGACGAGGCCGTTGATCTTGATCGCCGATTACAGTCGATCTGGCGTCAACACCATAATTTTCATTTCATCGCGTGCGAAAAATCGTTTGACGGAAAAAGGCAATCTGGGATGTTGAAATTGGACCAGCTTCTTCAAGCTGATTGCTGAAAGTTGAACCGATCGGAATTGGCTTTTTGTTAGGTGGCCGACGCGATAAAGCGACCAAGAGGTGATTCGGTAGTCTTGATTAGACGATGGTTTGAAGGGATTTTGATCTCATCTTGAAAAATATATTCTTATTTCTTTTTTAGTTGATCCGTGGGGCAATAATGAGCGAATGACTCCATTGGTACGGTTGCGAAACTTGAATTGGTCGAAGGATTTATTGACATGCTGGCACGACTGCTCCCATTGACTCTGCTCATCTTGACCGCTGGAATATTGACCGCGGAAGAGAACTACCCTCAATTTAGGGGAGAAGGTGGGCGGGGTGTTGTTGAGTCAGCGGTGGTGCCGGCAGATTGGTCGCTGAGAGACTATCAAGATTGGGAAATCGAAATTCCAGGAAGCGGTTGGTCCCAGCCCATCATTTGGAATCAGCTGGTTTTTGTGACCGCAGCGGTCGCTGCGAAGGACATTCGCCCCAAAAGTTTCGGTGATAGCGTCCGGCTGCCACAGAGTATGGGGCTGGGCAGTTCCAAGGCTCCTGATTTTGAGATCGACTGGATGCTGTACTGTATCGATGCCAAGACCGGAAAAAAACGATGGGAAAGCAGAATGGGTCGATCGAAGCCTGCGTTTTCCGTTCACCCTTCTAATACGTATGCGACGGAAACTCCCGCTGTCGACAAAAATGGTGTCTACGTTTACTTCGGTGGTCTTGGCAGGATTACGTCGTTTTCCTTCGACGGTAAGCGTCAGTGGTCAAAAGAGGTTGGCGCATTCAAAACCGGTAACAGTTTCGGAACGGGTAGTTCGCTGGCGGTACACGATGGTCTGCTATATTTACAGAACTACAACGAGGAAAACGCGAACCTGTGGTGTTTTCATTCCCAATCAGGGGAAGTCGCATGGAAAAATTCCCGCGAAAGAACGGGAACTTCTTGGAGCACTCCCGTTGTTTGGCAGAATGAGAATCGTGTTGAAGTCATTTCCTCTGGCGGTATACGTACAGACAGCTTCGATCCGCTGACAGGAGAGACTCTGTGGACGTTGAGAAAAGCCAAGACAGCAACTGCCTGTTCGATGGGATCAGACCGAAACAGGATCTATTTTGGTGGGAGTGATCCGTTTTCCAAGGGGCCCTTGTTTGCGGTTGCCAGCGGTGGTTCGGGGGATGTTTCTCCAAAACGAACCAACAAGGAATTCGAGTCCTGTTCGTGGCTGATTCCAGCTTCGGGACCCGGCATGGCATCACCAGTGTCCAATGGTGAGCACCTCTACATCGTGGACAAAAATATTTTGAAGTGTTACGACACGACTGATGGAAAACGTTTGTACCAAAATCGAATCTCAAAAATGAACATGATTGTGGCCAGCCCGATGGTGCTAGGAAACCATTTACTGATGATTGGGGAAAAGGGTGGCGTGGGCATTGCCGACACTGGAGCAGATTTTTCCTACAAAGAAGTGGGGAGGCTGGAGGATCTTGTCTGGTCGACTCCGGCCGCGACTCGGAATGCTGTCTACATTCGAGGTGTGAAAAAACTGGTACGGATCGGCCTCACTCAAGCGAAAAAAAAAGTCCGGTAGAGTGGTAACGGTTTGCCGTTGC
This sequence comes from Planctomycetota bacterium, assembly GCA_014238905.1. Taxonomy (GTDB): domain Bacteria; phylum Planctomycetota; class Planctomycetia; order Pirellulales; family Pirellulaceae; genus JABAAE01. The sequence continues at coordinate 86,233 of JABAAE010000009.1, read as the reverse complement.
ATCAAGCTCCTGACAACCCCGAATCGGGCTGCTGACCCGATCAAATGACTTTTCTCGGCCGCTGGCGTCGATGGCCTGAGATTTCATAGAAGGTCATGGTGATCGATTTGGGATTTGGGCTGGAGGGGGCAAAGGTATATCGACGGCAACGAAGAGTTGGTGCTTGAGATTCTTTTTCGGGTTAGAATGACCTGTCGGTGGTGGTGGGTAAGAATTCCGATGAAAAATCTCGCTTTTTTTCGACACCCGTCCATCGCTTCGTGGTTTGCTGCGACTTCCAGTAATTGAGGTGGGATGTCACCCAATGTTTTTTATTTAAAACCAACGTCTAATCGCTGTCGACGATTACTGTGAGAAAATCGCGTTGGTCGATAACTGCAGGTTCTGTAGGGAGAGTTTCATTATGTCTGTTCTTCTAGAGGTTTTTCTGACCGCCGGATTCTTGTCCTCGATACCCATCGAACATGGTAATCGGTTTGAAGAAAAAGACGTGCCGGGGCGATATGGTTCGATTCAAGAAGCCATCGATGCTTCGCAACCTGGAGATACCATTCTCCTGTCGCCGGGTCGCTACCAGGAGCGGATTCGATTGAAACCAGGAATTAAAATTCGCAGCAAGGGTGATGACCAGATCGGAGAACGGGGATTGCTCAGGGCGGAAAAAACTATTTTAGATGGGGGTGGTGATAACGGAAAGAAACCGGGCGTCATCATGGCCGAAGGGTGTGTTCTGGATGGAATTACAGTGACAAAGGTAGGTGTTTATGATGACGAAGTGTGGAGAAAACATCATGCGACCCAGGGAGAGGATCTTGGCGATCATGAAGGGGCGGTTCAAGCGGAGGTGACCGTAGCTGCGATTCAGATAGCGGGTGTGAATTGCACAGTGAAAAACAGTATCGTCCACCATAATGGGGACGTTGGTATCGCGGTAATGGGGTCGAAAAATAAAACGGTTTTGGCCGTTGTTTTGGGTAATACTTCTTACCGAAATATGGGAGCTGGTATCGGTGTTGCTGACGGAAGTATGGCTACTATTCAAAAAAATATTTGCAGCGAGAACCTGAGAGCCGGAATCGGTTGTCGGGATTCAAACCCAATGATTTTGGATAATCATTGTTTTAAGAACATCAGGGCTGGTATTGGTTGTCGGGAAAAATCGGGTGCTGTTATTCGCGGGAATCGGTGTCATGAGAACCGACGTGCTGGCATTGGTATTCGAATGCCCGGGACGGCACCCATAGTGGAACAAAATCATTGCTATGAAAATTCTATGGCAGGCATTGGGAGTCGAGACGGCTCCGCACCGATCATACGTCACAATGTTTGCCTGAAAAACCAGATGGCAGGTATTGGCAGTGAAGGGTCCAGACCTATCCTTATCGAAAATCAATGTCGTGATAATCGCATGGCGGGAATTGGAATGAAGGAAGGGTCAACGGTCTTAGTGGTTGGAAATCAATGTGCCGGCAATCGGCTGGTGGCGATCGGCGTGACAGGTCAATCCAATGCAGTCTTGTTGAGAAATAAACTCTCCAGAGTGGGTGGAATGCCACCACTGGTTGCCGTCAAAGACGGTTCGGCTGCATTGATTCAGGACAACTTTCTAAACGGTGGCGGCGTCGCAGCTGTTCTGGTGCAGGGAAAAGTGATCATTAGAGATAATCGATTCCAGGGACAGAGCGAAAAACAGGGGAACGCGGTTTGGGTTTGGAAAGACTCTGAAGTTAATGTAACCCAGAATGAGTTTTCAGGTTATCGAGCAGCGGTTCATGCGACTCAAGCCAAAGTGGTTGTCAGGGAAAATTTGGTTGAGGGCTATGCAAAATCGGCTATTGTCGTGATGGATGGTATTGCCCCTTCTTTGGTCGTTGGTAATACGGCTATTTCCAAGGAGGTGAAAGAAGATTCTTTCTTGATCACCCCGAAGATTGATGCTGCCAGGTTTAACTCAGTGAAAACCGCAAAATAGTCCTCAGCGTTGAGCCTCAACGGCATGGGACCCCACGCCCAGGCGAGAGATAGACTCTCTTTTAAATGTCGGTAGATTTGAATGTCGGTAGATTTGAATGTCGATCGAAGAGTATCAGGAATGAAGGCCGTTGACCAGATTGTGGTCGGGTCTCTGGGGTCAAGTGGCGTTATGGATTGGGTTGGTGTTTCACCTCGCTTTTTTAAAACCTCCATTTCATGCTGCCCAACATGGATGAGAATTCGGTTGTTGGATCATTAATGTTGGGGCTGCGGCAAAGAGCCCTCTCTTGTTTGTAGGGTCCAATGGATGAGACGGAGGGAACTGTTGTTGAAGGGCATCATGACAGACCATGGGGAAAGTGCGGCCAAGCCGTATTCCGCAAAAGAGTGGTCGGTTGTACGGTTTAAGTTGTTGTGATATTGGATAGTATCCAACAGGACAGATGACGAGTTTTAAACAATAAATGTGAAGCGAACGACTGAGATGCGGTCAACATTGACGCGCTATCTAGCTTGTTCTCGCCCTCCCCTCCCCTTTAGGCCTGATAAAAGACAATGAATTATTACCAACATCGATTTTCCAGTGTGGAAAATTACTTGCATCACAGGGATCCCTATTTGTTGGTGGACAGCATTGTCTCCATCTCCAGAGAACAGATAGTGACTCAAAAGATGGTGACCGGGAATGAGTTTTTTATCAGCGGACATTTTCCAGGTTCTCCTATTTTTCCGGGAGCTATGATGCAGGAAATGACCACACAGTCTGCAGGGATATTGATTGCCGCGGAATTCAACCCCATGCAGCAATACAAAACTGAGGATCCAGCGTTTAATGAATATGCGTTGGGCGTTTTGATCAAAATTGGTCAGGCGCGTTACAAGAGTTTCGCCAGACCTGGTGATTTGCTGGTCGTCACCATTGAGCTCACGGATCATTTCGCTGGTGTGTTTGATTTTTCCGGAAGTATCAAGGTCGGGAGCAAGATCATCATGCGGAACTCCTTTCAGTTGACCAACGTGAAATCAACGCTGCTTCAGGGAAATTGACCCCTGTTGGTTCTTTCCTCAGAATCGCATTGTTGGAATTACAATTGGCCGATTTTCGTTGCCAGTGGATTGGGTGTGTTGGGGATTTGGCTGGCAAGAAGAAGGCTCTTTCCGACCGATTTGGCTTTGCGGAAACCTGCTTTTTCAAGGGTCCCAAAGGGTCGCAGTGTATAGCAGGTGTGTTTCGACAGTATGATCCACTCGCTTCGGCTGGTTTTCGGTAACCGGATCATGTTTTTTGCATTAAAACTGAGTTTTTGGACTATTCTTGAAACGAAGGACGTGATCGAGCGTCATTCAGCAAGGTCAACACGTTGGCGATGCCGGTCGTCGTTCATAAAATGTTGTCAGTGATTCTCGACTTTCAGGTTTTCTCGACTTTCAGTGATTCTCACCGGTAGGATTTGACGCATTGAGGGAAACGTCGGGACGGCCCCTCTTTTTAGTTTTTAAATTACAAACAGTTTCCATCGGAATAAAAATGAAGATCTCAAATTACTTGGCATTCGTTTGTCTTTTTTGTGTTCAGCTTTTGTTTCCCAGTGCCGTGTCAGCTGATGAAATTGGCTTTATTGAAAAATTTGCATTGGCCAAAGATCGTGAATCGGTCTTAAAAGAGCTGATTCCTGGCACCGAAGACTATTTCTACTTTCATTGTCTTCATTATCAAAATACCGAGCAGTATGAAAAAGTCGAAACGATGCTCAAAAGCTGGATCAAGCCAAGTAATGGCTCGCCACTACGGGCAAAACAGAATATTTCTGGTAAAGCTCGTGAAATTGTCAATCGCCAGATGCTACTGACGTATTCCAAGAATCCCGAGAAATCTCTTGTTTACCTGAAGGAATATCTGAATCTAAATTTCAATCATCAGCGAGAGACATTGGCCGGTCCCTCTCTTCCGTCGGTACTGGATCAAGTTTTGATCGACCGTAAAACACTTAGCTCCAAGGCTCTTGCCCGTCACCCTGATACCCGCGGTTTCGAACAATCTGCCATTGACTGGTTGTTGGATGCAAAACTCTCCAAGGGCCATCTTTATCATGCACTGGCTCGGGTGAGTATTCCCGATCATCCCAAACTCGTCGCCCTCTTGAGTGGCTACCTTTCCGAAGACGTCCATGAATTTGGTCAGCTTGCCGTTCACCGGTTGCTTACTAAGCAACAATTGTTGAACTTTGCCAACATCAAACCCCGGCTAATGAACAACGGAAACTTCGTTAATACTTACCTTTCCAAGATACGTCCTAATCCGGACGTTCATTTTGAATCCAGTAAACAGGCACAGCAACAACAGCTCACAGAGCTTTGGGATTTCGTCAAGAGGTTGTCGCCGTCATACAACACCCTGAAAGCTCATGTCTTGTATCACCGACTGCTGTTTGACCGCTCCCAGGGTGTTTACGATCGCAAACGTTTTCTGGACTATGTGAAGTTGCCGCGGGAAGCGGTCTACATTGAGGCGAAATACCACCGGCAAAGAGAATTTAGCTCCACCAAGATTAATTTCAATCAAAACTATAAGCCGCAAACTCTGTATCCCGCTATCGGAAATGATGAACCACTCATTCGCAGTTACCTACAGCATTTTTTCCTCAAGGACCAGGATTACAAACAATACGAAAAATACATTCATTATGGCTATTTGAAAAAGAATTTTGCCGAAACCAAAATTGTCAACGGACTGGGAGATCCAGTGACATTGTCATCTTATATTTCTGCAATTGATTATAAGAATCTTCGAAACCGTGTTGATTTGGATTTCGCCTTTACGAGCAAGCAAAGGTTTTCAGCGGAAGATCCTGTTTCGGTCGAAGTCAACGTCAAAAATGTTGAGAAATTAATCGTCAAGGTGTTTGAGATCAACACGTCGAATTTCTATCGGGATCAACGGCGACCGGTTGACACCAATATTGAATTAGATGGCCTGTTGCCAAACAAAGAATTTACGTTCGAGTACAAAGAGAGTCCATTCCTTAGAGTTAAGCGAAAATTTGAATTTCCAGAATTGGATAATCGCGGTGTTTATATCATCGACTTTATTGGGAATCGTAAAAGCAGTCGCGCACTCATTCGCAAAGGGCAACTCAGGTACATTGACAATGTCACACCAGCCGGTCATGAGCTGACCATTGTTGACGAAAAAAATCGGGTCGTCAGCGATGCCTCGGTTTGGATGTTGGGATCGCAGTATCAACCTGACAAAACAGGGCGGATCACTGTTCCTTTCAGTACCCAACCAGGAAGGGTTCCACTAATTATCTCCCAGGGAGGTTTTAGCGATCTGGATAGTTTTTCCCATCAATCGGAAGCATACGCACTACATGTCGGTTTTCATGTTGACCGGGAGTCTCTGGTCAAGGGGGCAACCGCGAAGGTCATTATTCGACCACAGGTGACCGTCAATGGCATCCCGGTTTCTGTGAAACTGCTGGATGAAGTGATGCTGCGCATGGAATCGACTGATTTGGATGGTACCGCCTCTAGCAAAGTCATCAAAGATCTTGAACTTTTTGAAGATCGGGAATCAATTCACGAATTTAAAGTTCCGTCTCGTCTCCAAGGTTTGACGCTGGCCCTTACCGCCAAAGTCCGGAATTTAAGCCAGGGAAAGGATGTTATCCTTTCTTCGACGGAGACGTTTTACGTTAATCGTATCGATGCAGATGTGAAAGTCGAAGATTTGCACCTGCAAAAGATCTCGGAAGAGTATTTCCTGAACATGCTCGGCAAGACCGGGGAACAGCGAGTTGGCCGCTCGGTTCAGTTGTCACTGAAGCACCGCGACTTTAAAGATGCCGTCAATCTTCCCTTGCAGACGAGCATGAGTGGTCGTATCAAACTCGGCACTTTAAAGGGAATTGTTTCATTAACAGTGACCGGACCTGAGGGAACCAGGCGTCAATGGAATCTGCAAAGGTTGGGAAACTCCTACACTTCATCTCTCTTCGCAGTAGAGGGTGAAGTGATCGAAGTTCCTTTTTCCGAAGATGATGTCAATCTTGGTCATCAAGATGTTGCCTTAATGGAAATGCGAGGTGGCACCTTTATCAGGGATCTTTTTGATCACGTTAACCTTGGTAATGGAATGTTAACGATTTCTAAATTGAAACGGGGTGATTATCTCCTGGTGCTAAAAAACAAGCGATCGATCAACTTGAAGATCACCAACGGAAAGAAGGTGGCGAATCAAGCTGTCAATCAGCATCGACAATTGGAATTGAAACAACAGAAACCGATTCAGATAAAATCAGTCAATCGCAAATTGGACAAGACCGTTGTTCAACTCGTTAATTCCGACGAGTTTTCGAGAGTGCATGTTGTCGCAACACGTTATGTGCCCCGGTTTGATATTTTCGGTCAGTTGGCTCTCAATGAATTGGAACCCGGCCTGACGATGTTGCCGCAGTCTCAGTCGCTTTACCTGGCAGGGCGAAAAATAGGTGATGAATACCAGTACATTCTGGACCGCAAGTACGCTGAAAAATATCCCGGGATAATGCTGAAACGTCCCGGTCTGCTTTTGCAGCCCTGGGCGGTGCGATCGACTCAAACGAGTCGCCAGTCCGCTAAAACCGGAACGGATTTTGGAGCGTCAGACGATAGCGTCGACTCTGCTTCACGGCGTGCAGCGAAAAAAGCAAAAGAGCTAGTTGGTAATACGGATGAGTCAAGCCTGGATTTTCTTCCTTCGGGATCGATTGTTCTTCTGAATCTTAAACCAGATGATAACGGCCGTATTGAGATCGAAAATGAGTTGTTGCAGGGGAGGCAACATATTCATGTCTGTGCAATTACAGCCACAAATTCTGCGGCTCAAGAACGATCTTTTGAGGAAACTCCCCTCGAACCGCAAGATTTGCGATTGGTGCTTGGTTTGGAACCTGCGAAACGATTTGCAAGGAAAAAAGAGGTTTCCTTAGTCAAGCAAGGTCAGACCTTTGATATCACTGACGCGGCTACCGGGGACTTCGAGATTTACGATAACCTTTCCGATGTTTATCGACTTTTTTCTACCTTAAGTAATGACAGTAATCTTGCTGAGTTTAGATTTGTTTTGGATTGGAATGAAAAGAAAATCGATGAAAAGCTTGCGACCTATTCAAAATATGCTTGCCACGAATTGAATTTCTTCCTTTATAAAAAAGATCCGGAGTTTTTTGGCTCTGTTGTGAAGCCCTATATCGCTAATAAAAAAGACAAGACATTTCTGGATTACTGGCTACTTGATTCGGATGTTAGTCTCTTTGCGGATCCTTGGGCGTTCAATCAGCTGAACACAGTTGAACGGATTTTGTTGTCACAAGCCTTGGGTAATGAGCCGCAGTTTACTAGCCGAAATATACGCGAGTCCTACGATTTATCCCCAATATTACAATCCCGTTTTGATCAGCTATTTGGCTTTGCGGTACAAGGTAATGCTTTGGAAACAGAGTCGGGAGATTTGAACGGAAAATTGGGGTTGGTGCGGGATGAGATGATTTCTGATGCGAAAGAAAAATCGGCTTTCTTAGGCTCGGCCGCTCCCAACTCACCTAGCGCCGCCGGCGGAGGGCGTAGTTCTGGAAGGAGGGGGCAAGCGGAAGCTATAACAGGGGGTATCGATGGTCGGGCTCTCCAAGCAAACAAATCGAAGGACCGAAGTACAAGCATGGGAGAGAAAAAATCGGGATTGAAGGGGAAATCCGAGGATAAATTATTTTACAAGGGAGAATTTCAGCGTAAACGGCAAGCGGTACAGCAGCTGTTTCGACAGGCTGACACCACACAGGAATGGGCTGAAAATAACTATTACAAACTTCTGATTGCACAGCAGGACAAGAATCTTGTCGGTGTGAACAGGTTTTGGCGCGATTATTCCACTCACCCGGAGGATGTGCCTTTTTATTCGGTTCACGTCGCCGAGGCGTCTCGGAACTTTACCGAAATGATGTTTGCCATTTCGGTATTAGATTTGCAGTGGAAAAAAGGCAAGCACGATACAGAAACCAAAGACAACAAACTCACTCTCACAGCGGGTTCTCCGTTGTTGATGTACCATGACCAGATTCGGCCGGCAAAGGATGGTAGAAAAGAAACTTCTGTGTTGGTTAGTCAAAACTTTTTCGATCTCAAGAATCGGTACCGATACGATGGGTCTGATCGCATCGACAATTTTATTACCGACGAGTTTGTCAAACGAGCCGCGTACGGTTGCCAAGTGGTCGTGACCAATCCGACTTCGGCAAAACAGAAGATAGATCTTTTGCTACAGATTCCCAAAGGCTCATTGCCGTTAAAAGGCACTCGGGCAACCAGAAGTCTGCATTTAGAATTGGATCCCTACCGAACATCGTCCGTTGAATATTGGTTTTATTTCCCGGAATCAGGGGAGTATGAACATTATCCAGTGAATGTGGCGCGTAACGAAGAAGTGATCGCGTTTGCCGAGGCAATGACGTTTCATGTTGTCGACCAACCTAGCAAAGTTGACAAGTCATCCTGGGACTATATTTCGCAAAATGGCACCGACCAAGAAGTGTTGGATTATCTCGCCGCCCATAACTTGCAGCGGACTGATTTAAAAAGGGTTGCCTGGAGGTTGCAGGAGAAAGCCATGTTCAGCCGGGTTGTTGACTACCTCGGAAAGAACCATGTCTTTGAACCGGTATTGTGGGCTTATTCAGTGAAGCATGATGTTGTGGATAACATTCGGCAATACCTGAATTTTAATGACGGATTTGTAAATCAAACAGGTTCATTCATCGATTGCGAATTGCTGACCAACGACCGCGTTTGGAGGCGGACCTATGAGCATCTCGAATATGAACCATTGATCAATGCTCGGGCACATCAGCTGGGGCAGCAACGTCACATTCTCAACAATCGATTCCATGAACAGTATCACCGACTCTTATGGATGGCCGGTTGTCGTAAAAACTTGGGAAACCAAGAACTCTTAGGGCTGACTTACTACATGATCCTGCAGGACCGACTTTCTGAAGCCAAAGAGTTTTTTGCGAGAATAAGTGTTGATGCATTGGTAAGTCGTTTGCAATACGATTACATGGCCGCCTACCTGGACATGTTGAACACCGAGCCCAAAATCGCGAGGGCATTGGTCACCAAATATAATAAATATCCTGTCGATCGATGGCGGAACGTCTTTCTGGAAATTGGCAACCAGCTCAACGAGCTAGATGGCAAGGGAACAGATCTCGTTGACAATGAAAATAGAGAGAATGTTCAGGACAATCTGGCAATCCAAACGCCGTCATTTGATTTTAAAGTTGATGCGAAGCAAATCGAAATCAATTATCAAAATGTAGAGAGGGTTCAGGTCAATTATTATGTCATGGATGTCGAGTTGTTATTCAGTCGCAATCCTTTCGTCCAGCAGTTTTCAGGCGAACTGACCTATATTCGCCCCAAAAAATCGGTATGGATTGATTTGCCAAACGCCGCAGGGGTGCATAAGTGGGATCTACCTAAAGAGCTTGATCGTAGCAACGTCTTGGTGGAAATTTCCGGCGGACAGCAGTTGAAGTCTCAGGCTTACTATGCCCACGCCATGAATATTCAGATGATTGAATCCTACGGCCAGTTGAAAGTCGTGGATGCCAAAACCGGTCGGCAAGTCCCAAAAACCTATTGCAAGGTGTATGCCCAAATGAAGGATGGTAACGTTCGGTTTTACAAGGATGGCTACACGGATCTTAGAGGGAGATTTGATTACACTTCGCTTAGTACCAACGATCTTGATAATGTCGAGCGGTTTAGCGTGTTGGTGATGAATGACACCTTGGGAGCATCTGTCCGAGAGGCTATCCCACCCAAAAGATAAAAGTGATCGGTTGCGGGGGATTTTATTGGATTTGCCAATCTTGATAGAACTCCGCCCCCCGTCCTATGGATCAGTTTGGTGGTGGTTTGGGAATCCGTTGGTCGGCGGCAGGGACGATTGGGTGCGTCGCTTCAATTCGGTTTGGCGGACATCACGTCAGGCTATTCCATAGCAGGTGCAAGAGGTGACAGTCTGGCGGTGTCAGGAGTTCGTTTTGGATGGTAATTTGCTATACTGAAGACAAGCAACATTGTTCTGGATCGATCAAATTTGGATCGACTGTTTTTTCTGCCCTGCCTTTATTCTATTTCCTGTCTAAGAATATGAAGATCGTTTCCGCGGCCTGTCACTTCGTCTCTCCCGTCATCCTAATGTTCTGCATTGATTTCCCGGCCACCCAACTCAAGGGTATGCCAATACAGGATTTGCAAACGAAAAAAAATCAGTCAACTGATACGGGGTGGTCACAATTTCGAGGTTCAAACTCTGACGGGCATGCAAGCGGCCCGAATTCGCCTGCAAATTGGTCAGGCACTGAAAATGTTGTTTGGAAGACCAGCATTGCTGGACTCGGTTGGTCTTCACCAGTGGTCGGTGATGGAAAGATCTTTTTGACAACTGCGACGGAAAAAGAAGACGGACTTTCGTTGCGGGCATTGGCATTAAACGAATCGACAGGCGAAATAGTGTGGGATCGAGAGATTAATCGGGTTGCCAAGATGCCCTCGATTCACAAGAAAAACAGCCACGCCAGTCCGACAGCATTATTCCACGAGGGGTCGGTGTTTGTTCACTTTGGCACATTGGGAACTGCGAGATTGTCGACGGTCGATGGAAAGTTGTTGTGGAAATGTTTGGATTTGAATTATTCGCCTCAGCATGGGAGTGGTGGATCTCCGGTGCTCCACGATGGAAAGTTGATGGTAACCTGCGATGGAAGGGATAACCCGTTTGTTGCAGCGTTGGACATCCGAACTGGAAATGTGATCTGGAAAACTAAAAGGTCAGAAAAGGCGCGTATCCGGTTTGCATTTGCAACGCCCAAAGTGGCGACTGTCGAAGGTAATACCCAGTTGTTAGCTCCCGGTGCAGACTTGCTTGCGGCCTATGATCCGGGTACCGGAAAAGAAATCTGGAAGGTGGTTGCCCCGGGGTGGTCCGTTGTTCCACAACCAGTCGTGGGGCATGGGTTAGTCATCTACAATCATGACTATGACCATCCAGAATTAATCGCCGTCAGACTCGGTGGTCAGGGTGACGTGACCGAATCCCATATTGCATGGCGAATCAAACGTGGAGCTCCCAGTACGCCGTCGCCAATACTGGTGGGAGAAAATCTATACTTTGTTTCTGACAATGGCATTGCTTCCTGTGTGAACGTAAAGTCAGGCGAGCGAATATGGATGGAACGATTAAAAGGGAATTACTCGGCTTCTCCTGTCTATGCCAATGGGAACGTCCTTTTCTTGAATGAACTGGGTTTGGCAACGTGGGTCAGTTCGGGCAAAGAATTTGAAATTCTAGGGAAGAATGAATTGCCAGGACGGACCTTTGCCACACCTGCTTTTTCTGGGGGTGCGATGTACATCCGCACAGATCAATTCATCTATAAAATTGCCAATTAGTCATTTTGTGATTCCAGCGGTCAATCCTGTTCGGGTTCAGAAGCGTTTGAAAATAACCGTAGAATCCAGTGCCAGGTGACCGCAAGTAGAACTGACGTGGTCCCGACATGAAGCACTTGCACGACTTGGAAAATAGCGATGTGCGCTAAGACCACACCCATTACCATCATGGCGACCACCATCAGCAAGATCAGTCGTGGTTCCCCAGATTGGACTGATGTCGAACGATTTGCAAAAAAATAAAGTAACCCCGAAGTCAGGAGCAGACTCCACGAAAAGCTGCGATGGACCTTGTAAATCAGAGTGGGAGCAAGCATCTCAACCCACTGACGACGATCTGTTTCATCGGCTGCAATGCCCAGTTCATCGGTGTGTTCGCGAAGTTGGCTGCCTAGAAGGCCTTCGCAGAAGAGGCATGCGAAGAACAGCAACGAAATCCAAAGAAGCTTTTTCCTGGAACGATGCAAGTTTGTCGTTTCGACATGGCTGGGGCGTGTCAACCAAATCACAGTTGTCAGCACCGCAATCAGCAGAAATGCTAACGCCATGTGGAGCGTAATAATTCCTGGTTGTAACCCGCTTCGAACGACCATGGCACCCATGATGGCATTGGCGACAACATCCAACAGGCAAAACCACGAAAGTACGATAATCCACCATCGGTGTTTGCGGCGTGCCTCGGGGATTTTTGCCAGTAAAGACGAAAACGCTAAAAGCAGGGTGGCCAGTCCCAGCGGAAGGGACGCCAGGCGGTTGCCATATTCGATCCAGGTTTGCACCGGGTTAAAACTTTCTAATATCGTCTCTCGCGTAATCGTTTCTGGGTCAATGCCTTTGCGGGTGGCATGCTTTTTGAATTTTTCCAGATCCAGACTGGCAATGTCAATTTGTTTGGCATCGGTCGGCGGTACCCAGCAACCCCAACAAAACGGCCAGTCAGGACACCCTAAACCGGACCCGGTCACTCGGACTGTTGCTCCGGCCAAGACCAAGAATATTACCGAGATCAGTCCGATCCATGCCAGCCGATTGACGATCATATTATCCTGTTGAAAATTTTATTTGATTAAGTGCTTGGAGATGAATTCTTTGCCCTTGGCAACGACGCCAATGATGGCCGGTTTGTTAAAAAGACCGTCCTCGTCCGGTAGGAAATCGATGAATCAAAAAACTGGTCGCTAGAACAGTTCAGGTGAATCCTTCCGCTTCACAAGCTAGACGGTCACTATTGGTAGTACGCTAAGCGATGCACAACGACCGGCCGGCATTCCTTTTTTAAACGAAACAGAATCGGGTTTGAAGGGGCGTCAGCCTAAGCAGTGGTAAGCCAAAGGCTTAACCGTGAATTGGACGGTCCCCTAAACACGCACCGTTGGTCCCCTGCCGATCGAGAATCCCTCGAATCGTGTCCGAAGATTTTTTGGGTGTGCAGATCGTCCAAAGAACGGATTGATTCACAGCTGTCTGGCGGTGGGAATTGCGATGCTGGTTAACGGTATTCCTGAGGCATTTTAGGCGTGACTCCCAGTTGTGGGTAATTGAATCCGCTTACCAGTGGTTCATATGAGCCAACGTATTCCACGTTGGCGTCTGCGCTGATTTTGGTCTCCCGATTTAGACACCAATACGAAGCGTTAACGATGAGTCGGCGAAGGTCCCTGCTTTGAAGGTCTTTGCCACTTGCCATCGTAGAGTGAAACACTCGAGCCTTTTGCCCTTGGCTGGTTTTCCATTCTTTCACCCAGGCTATGGGAAGAGGCTCCTTTTCGGGATTGGCTTTTCCACCATATTCACGCCCGATTAAGGGTTGGCCGAGAACCAATGCTGTGCAATCTGCAGGAAGTCCCTTGTCTTTTGGATAAGTACGATAAACATCTGAGGGACCCCAAACGTCTTTAACGCCCCGGAGAATTGGATGATTTTTATTTTTGTCCACCAGAATGCCCTTGGTTGAATCGCGATGCCAGTTACCGTGATGGCCGAGAAAAGTCCCGCCCAGGACGTCCTGACCAAACCGGACTTGTTCACCTTTGATCTTGTAAGGAAGTGCTCTCCTGAAACCATGATTCGCCGTTCGTAAGCCAATGATGGGTTTGCCCGAATCGATGTAATTGACGATTTGCTCTTGTTGATCGATCGGGAGCGTAAGCAACCGTGTAAAGAAAATGACCAGATCGGCTTTTTCGAGATGTTGCAGTCCTGGGATACTGTGATTTTTAAAGTTCTTTTCCTGGTCCTTCTTTGGGTAAACTGGCATCGTGGGATCTACCTGTCCGTTTTCGTTGACCCCGAATAAAACGGTACAGTCGAAACCATGCCGAAAAGCCAAGATTTTAGCCAGCATTGGCATCGACTGTTCACTGCGGTACTCTTGCTCCGCAGAAATCAGGATGATCTGTTTTCCCTTTCCAGGTCCCTGTTTGCCACGGTAGGTCAACCAGCTGTCGTTTTCGGGGATGAGCTGGGCGGTGAGGGAATTGGTCGTGAGAATCAGTAATAGACCCGCGGTGAGTGTTTGATTCATCTGGTCCTCGATTCAGTTTTTGAAATCAATTTTTCTATCAACACTGTAACGTAGCGAAAATTGTTTCAGAAAAGAACACCCGGACTTATCGGTGAATTGCAGACCCCGGCTGGCGGTTTGACGACCTGAAAGAATAGACCAAGCGATCCTTGTTGGGAAATCCTCTGATTCTGGAAGAGGACGAGGCGGAATAGTCACCGGTTCGCCGCTATGAGCAGCAAAATCTGTCATGAGCAGAAGGGCCTCAAATGCCTGGTGAAATGAAATAACGCATCCCATCAAACGGCTGTTAACATGACTTCGCGTCGGTGGTCAGAGCATCATCCTGTTCCTCTGACTTCGGCAGCGGTTGGCCGGAGTGTACCGCTTCCCGGGCTCCCACCGCGCGGCGAATCGCCTCTTCTGGGTTGGCAGCCAGCGCAGTAATGTGTCCCATTTTTCTTTTGGCTGCGGGAGTGGATTTGCCATATAGATGAAGTTTGGCTTCCGGAATCGATAACACAGTCGACCAGTTGGGGGTGCCAGATTCCCAACAGTCACCCAATAAATTGACCATCGCGGCCGGTTCTTTCTGACGAGTAGATCCCAGGCTCAATCCACAAACAGCTCGGACCTGCTGCTCGAACTGGCTGGTGACATGGGAATCGATGGTGAGGTGTCCTGAATTGTGGCAGCGGGGCGCGATCTCGTTGACCATTAATTCGCCCTGACGGGAAAGGAAAAATTCAATACATAGGACCCCGACGACGTCCAATTTTTGCATGACATGACCCGTTATCTCGGTCGCCCGCAGAATGATTTCTTCGCTGAGCCCCGATGGTGAAACCGACACATCGAGAATGTGGTGCCGATGTTCGTTCCTGATTGGGTCAAAAGCCTTGAATCGGCCATCTCCGCATCGGGCAGCAACGACAGAGAATTCGCAATCGAGGTCGATAAAAGCCTCCAGGATTGCTTCATCGGTTTCCAATGAGGACCAAGCCGAATCGATTTCGTCGGCATGGCCGATAACTGCCTGTCCTTTGCCGTCGTATCCCAATGTCGTTGTCTTGAGAACACCCGGTGTCAATGTCTTGCTGGCTTGGTGTAGATCTTCCAGCGATTTTATGGCTGCGAAACCGGCCACCGGAATGCCGTTGCCTTTGAGGAACTCTTTTTCGAGAAGTCGATGCTGAGTGGTTTCCAAGACATTGCGGCCGGGATGGACAGGAGCGTATTGTGCTGCTGCATCGACCGTGGAAACCGGAACGTTTTCAAATTCCAATGTAATCACATCAACGTTTCTGGCAAATTCCTCAACAGCTTGGATGTTATCGTAGGCGGCGTGGACTTCTCGATCGGCAACCTGGCCTGCCGGTGACTGTGGAGTTGGTGAAAAGACATGCACCTGATACCCCATCTGCTTTGCTGCGATGGCGAACATTCTGCCGAGTTGTCCGCTTCCCAATACTCCGATGGTAGCGTCGGGCAGAAACTGCCTGCTTGGAAACGAATCTGTCAAAGCTGACTCTCTTTCATGACACTGTTGGTTTGTTCCTCCTGGAAACTTTTTAGTCGTTGCTGAAGCGATTGGTTTTCCGTTGCCAGAATTCGAATGCTCAGTAACGCCGCGTTTTTTGCGCCTGAATTTCCGATAGCCAATGTACCGACTGGAACGCCACCGGGCATCTGGACGATTGACAGAAGTGAATCCAAACCATTCAACGTGCGGCTCTGGATGGGGACTCCTAAAACAGGAAGTGTGGTCATCGAGGCAACCATGCCGGGCAGGTGAGCAGCTCCGCCAGCCCCTGCAATGATCACTTTAATGCCACGTTCCTGGGCCTCGTGGGCGTACTGGCACATCCACTTTGGGGTTCGGTGTGCCGATACCACACGTTTTTCATAGGAAACGCCAAATTCATCTAGTTGCTGACAGGCATACTCCATGGTCGGGAAATCAGATTTGCTTCCCATAATGATTCCAACCAGCGGTTTTGCATTCTCCGCTTCATTTTCTTCGTTCATCTGGATTGTTTCCTCAGGTTGCCTCATCCTAGAACCGGGTTTTATGGCCGACAATCAGCATTTTCAACAGGGATTCTGGAAGGATTTTATTCTATAGAGACCTGACTGGTTTGAAAGAGTCAAAAAAGGGATTTAATGGGCTGGCTGCTTATTGTGGCGAAATCTACAAGGCAAACTTGTCTGAGCAGGCAATTAAAAACGGTTGGATGGATCGCCTTAATAGTCGTTCTTGTGTCGCCAAGATGGGTTTGCCAAATCGTGGATCAATTGCAAACATCCCGAGCCGGTAGCCCAGATAGCGATAAGTGGTCTTCGGTTGGGGATGGATTTGGCTCACCACGCGGCTCTTCACCGGAATCTATTTGGGGTAGTCTTTTCCATTGAGGCTGCGGACGACAGAACGCTGCCAGGCTGTCAGCTGTTTTTGCATGGATTTTATTTGAAGGCGATATTGGGGGTCTGAAGAGAGATCTTTGTTTTCCATCGGATGTGTCTCCAGATTGTAAAATTCGTAAGTAACTTTTTTACCTTCGATGCGGTGAAGTTTCCATGGCCAATCCAGCCATGCCGAATGCCCCGGAAAATTTTCTTCTGAAAATTGTGGAAATTGATCTATGTCTTTCCGCAGCCTGTCAGGATGTGGGCTGGGTTGTCCTGCCTGTTGAGCAATCATGAGTTTCTTGAGAATGCGGTCACTCCAGGTGGATTGTCCAGCCTGCAGGCCAAACCAGAATCCCAGCGGTTTTTTTCGTGCACTGGTTTTGTTGTCGATCATGGCCATCAAATCGATGCCATCGAGTTCAGTTGTTCCTGTCCGTTGGATGCCTGCCGCCGAGAGTAGAGTCGGTAACATATCCAATGTTGATGCCGGGATGTTAATTTCACCCTGCTTCAAACGGGCAGGCCACTTCAAAATCCCCGGGACTCGGAGACCACCTTCGTAAATACTTCCTTTACGACCACGACCACCCGAACTCGCCTGCATCAGGCCTCCGTTATCACTGCAGTACCAGAGAATGGTATTTTTTTCGATCCCCATCCGACGAATCTCCGTCCTCAGCGATCCCAATGCTTCATCGAGAACGGTGATCTCGGCGAAATAGGGACCACCTTTAATTCCTTGATACAGATCGGCGATGGCCGGTTTTTCTTGGTGAGGGTCATGGGGCGACGGAAGCCAGGCGACTGCAAACATTGGGCGACCGGTGCTTTTGTGATTTTTCAAAAATTGAACTGTCTCGTCGATCGTGATCCTCGAACCGGAACCCTTGATTTGCTCTACGATACCGTTGCGGCTTAGATAGGGATCGTTGTCAAAAAAATTCAACCCAATCACCCACTCATCGAATCCACTATTTCCTGGATTGACCGGGCTGCCCTTTTGGGCAGACCCAACATGCCATTTACCAAACATGCCGGTGGTGTAGCCAGCGGCCTGTAGTTCTTCGGCCAGTGTCACCTCTTGAGGTCGCATATAACGGCCGTGGTTGGTGATTTTGATTCGTATTGGATGTCGACCTGTCAGGACACTTCCGCGGGTCGGAGAACAAACCGGTGCCGCTGCATAGAATCGGTTGAAAACTAGTGATTCACTCGCCATAGCGTCGAGATGGGGCGTTTTAATAACCGGGTGTCCATTGTAACCGGTGTCTCCCCAGCCCTGATCGTCTGCCATCACGAGGATAATGTTGGGCCTTTCCGCGTTCAAATCACCGGCCAATAGAATCAGGAGAAAAAGCCAGCAAAATTCGGGAATTTTCATATTGCAAACCAGCCTATAGAACCGAGATGGATTTCGAGTTGTCATCGGTCACGCTGCGCCGCGTGCCGATCTTATTCTAAACAGAATTTTCCGTCAGCGGGCAGCAAGAGGCTCGGAGATACCGTCTCACTTCTGGATCGCAATGCCCATTTGGCTTGTTTTAAAATTGAATTTTCGATTGGGCAAGTCCTAGTGAGCAATCGATCAAAACAAACAAGGCATCATCGTGGGTCGGAATGATCCCTTGCCCACCTTTTATTCTCCTCGAGAATACTGAGGACTACTTTTAACCAGAGGATAGTCTTAGTTTAAAAGAAGAGGTGTTCGTGGATTACCCAGTTCGTTACGTGGACCAGGATATCAGGTCCCTCCAAGCCCTGTGCCAATCTCCCTCTACTAGGCCAACCGAGATGCCAACCACAGGACCCTGTTGCCGTGAAGCCGCTGGCGTCAGCTTTCATTGGGGGCGTGTTTCCGGGGTTGCCGATGTCTATTGATTTGGGCATCGCGGGAAAATGCGGGATTGATAAGTCGCCAAGCGGAAGATGGTTTGCTTTGACTGGCAATCTCTTCCTTTTTCATGACCGTTTTTTCCTGTCCTACCGCACTCTTGATCCAAGTTGAGTGTCCTTTCACGGGGAGATGGTTTTGCCGGAGAACACGGCAAATTGCTGCGGCGAATCAAACTGTTTCAGGGATTGAGTAGGGTTGGTTGAGTGTGATCGGTCAACAATTGGTGGATTGGATTGTCCCGGGCGAGTCGCAGTGATAGATTGCTTGTTCAGCCGGGTTTTATCTGTCATCGAATCATACGACAGACTCGGCATGCGAGATTTCCCCGGAGTGATCATGGTTTCCCCTTCCCCAACACGTCGAACATTTCTGGAAAGAACATCACGGAAAGCGGCGGTTTTTTCTGGTGGCTTGGGATTCCTTTCCCAATTGCCCTTGGTGACCGCAAGCGATGGTGCCAAGCGTCTTGAATTGATTAAATTTGACCAGGAGATAGAACCCTTGGTGAAATTAATCGAAGATTCACCGAGAGAGAAATTATTGGAGGCAGTCGCACAGAGGATTCGACAAGGAGTTTCTTACCGACAGATCCTGGGAGCCCTGTTGTTGGCGGGGATACGAAACGTGCAACCGAGACCGTCGGTCGGTTTTAAATTTCATTGTGTTCTGGTGGTCAATTCCTGTCACCTCGCCAGTTTGTCAGGTCCGGACCAGGATCGATGGTTGCCCATTTTTTGGGCTTTGGACTATTTTAAATCGTCACAAGAGAACGAAGCCGAAAACTCCGGTTGGCGTATGAAAGCAGTCAATGATTCGAACGTTCCCGATCCGAGTAAGGCCAAGGCATTGTTTTTGGAAGCGATGGATAGTTGGGACGTTGAAAAGGCTGACACCGCGACCTCTGGTATCGTTCGATCATTGGGGGCAACGGAAGTTTTTAACCTTTTTGCGAGATACGCGGCTCGCGATTATCGTTCGATAGGTCACAAAGCCATTTATCTTGCGAATTCCTGGCGAGCACTTCAGGTGATGGGATGGCAGTATGCCGAACCCGTCATGCGGTCACTGGCATTTGCACTGCTCAATCATCGGGGTGAAGGAAATCCATCGACGCATGACCATCAGGTCGATCGCCCCTGGCGGGAGAACTCCCCCAAGGCGGATCAGATTCCGGCGACCTGGTTGGGAGGTGTTGCTGACGATGGAGTGCCACCAAGACTCTGGGAATCGTTTCGTGAGGGAACGCCTGAGGCGGCATCGAATGTAGCTTTGGATGCACTGAAAAAGGGTGTTGCACCGCAATCCCTCTGGGATGGGGTTTTCCTGGGAGCAGGTGAGTTATTGATGCGTCAGCCTGGGATTATTGGATTGCATGGGCTGACCACTGCGAATGCTATGCATTACCTGTTTCGGCATGTCGCCAATGATCAGCTGCGGCGGCAATTGTTACTGCAGGCGTGTTCCTTTAATCCGATGTTTCGCGATTCAGCGATAGCACGCGGCAAGCTGGGAAAAGTGACACTGGATGCGTTGAGGCCCCGGGAATCCCAGCTGTCTCAAGAAGATAAATTGGCGGAAATCCTTAATCAACTTTCCACAGATAAGACCAAAGCTGCTGAAAGTGTTTATGGTTTCCTGTTGGCCGGTGGAAATGCCAATCAACTGGTGCACGCACAAAGGAGAGTACTCTTTCAAAAAGGGCGGGACGCACACGATTACAAGTTTACCTCCGCCGTGCTAGAGGATTATCGCAATGTCAGTCCAATCTGGAGGTCCAGATTTATGGCCACCTCGGTGTTCAATCTAAAGGGAACCGGGCATCCGGATAACGTTCTGGTGCAACGCATTCGGACAGCCTTGTCTTAACCTTCATCGCTGGGACAAGCGACGGTGGGGCAAGTTTGTTGGAATATAAATCGAGTCTAATTCTTGACGCGATAAGCTGTCAGCGACTGTTGGTTACGAATATACATGACCCCGTCGATGACTATTGGGTGCGCCCAACTGGGCCGGCCATGGTTTTCAATCTTAAAACGACCCTGTTCCCGATACCCTTCGGGTGTTGCCTCGGCGAGTGCTATTTCATGCCGTTCACTTAACAGATAGAGCATTCCATCGGCATAGCAGACCGCGCCTTTTCCGACGCTTCGGTCCTGCCAGGCAATCTTTCCAGTTTTGAAATTCATGCAGATCAGGCCACTACCGAAGCCATAAAGATAATCACCGACCTTCACTATTCCTCCATGATGATTGCCCATTTTTGTTTCAAAATAGACTTCGTCTGCTTTCTGTTGTTCACCCTCTTTGGAGATTTTCGCCAGCCCGCCACCAGTACCGTAGGCGCTTGCTACAAAAACGTGGTTTTGGTCGACAATTGGCGTAGCACAATTGGCAGTGCCATTGTTGGCTCCGCTATATTTCCAGAGAAACTTTCCATCCTCAGCGGCTACTCCAAAAACGCTTCCTCTGGCAAATTGGATTAACGTACGGATCCCCTGAATGTTGGCGGCTACCGGAGAACTGTAATGGGCCCCTTCCTGGATTTCAGTTGTCTGCCAAATTTTCTCTCCGGTGTTCTTGTTGAGCGCTAACAATGTTCCCTGCTTCCCGCCCGGAGTCACAATTAACCTGTTTCCCTCCACCAATGGAGATTCGCTGTATCCCCACCCTGGTCTTCCACCTCCAAAGTCCTTCATCAGATTAACGTGCCATTTTGTTTCTCCAGTCTGGATATCCAAGCAGGTGACATCTCCGTTTCCACCCTCGATGTAGAGGTTGTCGCCGTCTACTGTTGGTGTCCCTCTAGGACCATCACCCTGACCGTTACGGTATCCTCCGTAAAATCCTTTCACTTCTTCAGCCGAAAGTTGGCCGTCACCTCCAGGATACCGTTGGAGGTAATAGTCGCTTAACTCAGACGCTGACAGAATGCCATCTTTTCCTCGCTCCTTTTTCTCCAAGTATTCAATTATTTCCGAACGGTTTAGCTTCAGATCTCCCTTTCGAGTCTGTTCGTCGCGTTGGTCAATTTGATTGAATTTTCGATCGAGAAGAGTTTGTTTGGCTTCGTCGCGAGAAATAATCTGATCCTTATCTTTATCAAATTCAGCTAACCAGGAAGAGCACCTCTGCCGAGCCAATTGGCCAACATCTACTTTCTTGTCAGCTTGGTCGATTTTTGCGAGTTCGCTATGAAAAGGTCGTCCTGCCTCTTGGATCGTCAATTCCCCGTCTTGATTAGCATCCAACGCCATCAAAAGACGTGCTGCTCGCTCGGTAGCGATCTCCGCAAGTTTACCCGGCACTGGCTGATCGAATTGATTGAAATCGAAGCCAAACTTTCGAAGGGCTTCTGCTTCCTCAATGAGACCGTTTTGGTTTTGATCCAGAGATTTGATTTCCTTGACCAATTTCTCCGCCAACTGTTGTGCGACCGGTTCGGGTTGGACTGCCCATATGAGATTGCCAGTGCGGGCATCGAGGCAAATGATGTGTTCGATCCCCCCCAAATCCCCCTGGGTGTAAATCCGACCGTTAACAATGGCCGGAGACGAATATCCGACACCGACCGAATCGACCTGCCAAATAACTTCGGGACCAGACTCCGGCCACTTTTTGAGAAGATTACTGTCCGGGCTATGACCATCGCGATTTGGCCCTCGCCATTGTGGCCAGTCTTTTCCCGTTCTTGCATCCTGGCTGGAAGTTGTCTCGGGAATACAAAATAGGAGACAGGCTGCAAGTATCAATTTGAATATCGGCATCACAGAATTTCCGTTGGAGGGACGAGGGGCAGGAAAGGAAGCCATCTGGAAGCGGCCCTTCGATTGTTATTTTCACAGTATGCGGAATTGTTAGCAATCGAAATTTGCGCGAATGAAGCGAAAAATAGAATTGCTCGGCGTCTGTTGGGCAAATTGGCCTGTCATCAGAAGCCGATCCAGGTGGAATTAGTTTTTGTCGGTTTGAAGGACTGCTACAAATGCTTTCTGAGGAATATTGACATTTCCGAATTGTTTCATTTTAGCCTTGCCTTTTTTCTGTTTTTCAAGCAGCTTCTTTTTTCGGGTCACATCGCCACCATAGAGTTTCTCTGTTACGTCCTTTCGAAAAGGTGCAATGGTTGACCTGGCTATTACAGTGCCGCCAATCACTCCCTGAATCGGTATCTTGAATTGGTGTCGGGGGATTTCTTTGGCGAGTCGTTCACAGTAGTGTAGGGCGCGTGTTCTCGCTTTTTCCCGATGAACTAAATACGAAAGAGTGTCGACGGGTTCCTTATTGACCAGGATGTCGACCTTGACGATGTCAGTTTTTCGGTATTCGATAGGCTCATAATCGAACGACCCATATCCGCGGGTGATCATCTTTAATTTTCCATAGAAGTCAAAAAGGACTTCACCAAGAGGCATTTCACTGGACACTTCCAGACGACCCGCGGAAAGGTAATTCATGGTTTGGCTCTCGGACCGATGTTCCCGGCATAAGTCCATGACCGGTCCCACGAATTCTTCCGGTGTCAGGATTGACGCTTTGATATAGGGTTCGGTGGTGGAATCAATTTGGGATGGATCGGGCCAATAGCTGGGGTTGTCGACTTCGATTTCTTTTCCATCCTTTAACATGATCTTGTACTTTACCGACGGGGCCGAAATAACCAGGCCAAGGTCAAATTCACGTTGGAGGCGTTCTTGGATCACATCGAGGTGTAACAGACCTAGGAAACCGCATCGAAACCCAAAACCCAGCGCAGCCGAACTGTCTTTTTCAAAAGTCAAAGCGGCGTCATTGATGGCCAATTTGTCGAGCGCTTTGGTCAGGTCAACATAATCATCGGTACTCATGGGGTAAATGGATGAAAAGACGACCTGTTTGGCTTCCTGGTAACCAGGGATGGGATTCTCCGCCGGATTTTCAGCAAGGGTAATGGTATCGCCAATTTCAATATCCTGAACACTTTTTACCCCGGCGACGATATAACCGACCTCGCCTGCTCGAAGCTGTTCCTGAGGAGTCAGTTTCAACTGGTTATAGCCGACTTCATCTACGGTGAAGTCACGATCGGCGTGCATGAAATGGATTGTGTCTTTTGGTTTGAGCATTCCCTCCATCACCCGGCACTGCAGGATGACTCCACGGTATTTGTCGAAATGTGCATCGAACACCAAGGCTTTCAAGGGAGCTCCGGGATCCCCGGATGGACAAGGGAGTTTTTGCACGATGCCTTCTAGAACATCATCCACTCCAATCCCATTTTTGGCCGAAATCAAAATCGCTTCAAACGGGTCGAGTCCCAATTCTGAGTCAATGGCAATCCGGGCCCGGTCAGTGTCAGCTGCTGGAAGGTCAATTTTGTTGATGACCGGTAACAGCTCCAGATCATATTCCAGTGCGAGGTAAAGATTGGCGACGGTTTGGGCTTCGACGCCTTGGGAGGCATCTACAATTATCAGCGCGCCCTCACAAGCCATTAGCGAACGTCTGACCTCATGGGAAAAATCGACGTGGCCGGGTGTGTCGATTAAATTCAAAACGTATTCCTTCCCATCAGCACCGCGGTAATCGAGCGTCACGGTGTTACTTTTGATTGTGATACCGCGTTCTCTTTCGATATCCATCGAATCCAACAACTGATCTTGAAATTCACGTTGGGTAACTCCACCGCAGACCTGAATTAATCGATCAGCCAGGGTCGATTTTCCGTGGTCAATGTGCGCGATGATGCAAAAATTGCGAATGTGTTTCATGCTGCTGATTTTGAAAGAGGGTTTAATCTCGGAAACGGGCACCAAGGTGGAAAAACCTAGTGATTTCTTGGTAGAAACCGGCTGTCGGTGTCTCGGCCGGTGACTGCTGTGGATGGTTTTTCACAAAGCAGCCGTATTTTGGTGCAAGGTATTGCGAAAAATCCCATCCATGGATTCTAGTAGACGTGGACATTACCTGAAAGGGAGACTGGTTTTTTACTGGCCGCGTCGTTCTTTCGGTTTGTCGCTCGTTTGGTCCTCGCGGATCGAAACGGTGCTGTGCAATGGCAGGCATCGCTCAACGATTTAGGCTGGTTCGGTGGCACAGTGTAAACGCTGGATCAATAAAGTTCATCGACCAGCAAACGGCAAAAGAAAAAAATGACACGGTGACCTGTTATCGTACGTTTTTCCAGAGCTCAGCGTTGTTGAAACCGTCCCGCATCCTCCATTCCCGGAGCTTGTCCAAGAGCTCTGTTTTAACGACGGCAAATTCGGGCGAATCCCACAGATTGTGGACCTCGTGCGGGTCGTTGTGTAGATCAAAAAGTTGCCCAAAGGACTCCTCAAGAAAATGAACGAGTTTCCATTTTTTTGTTCGCACCATGGTCATCAAATCTGTTTCAGTCAGGTTTCCGTCTCTCGCCTGTTCAGCAAAGACGATATCTCGAAGAGGCTCTGAGTCGCCTTGTTGATTTGTTAAGACCGGTAACAGAGAGCGTGCAGCCATGGGGTAATCGATAGTAGCGCCTGCCAGCTCGAGAATGGTAGCTCCCAAATCAAACTGTTGGCACATCCCTTGCACTTTTCGGCCTCCTTCAATCAAGGATGGAGACCAAACGATCGTCGGCACTTTGGTGATTATGTCGTACATCGTCCATTTTTGGCTGTGTCCATGATCGGTCAGACAATCTCCATGATCAGAGGTAAAGATCACGATCGTGTTCTCCGCATAGCCGGTCGCCTCAAGCGTGTTGAGAATCTCACCGATTTTTTCGTCGATCATCGTGACGTTGGCATGGTAAAAAGCTCGCTGACGATGTCGCTGTTGCGGGGTGGGATTCATCAGGAAATGGACCGAGTCGTGGTCCACCTCTGTATTGTGAACTCGCATTCCCTTAAGGGGTTGGGGTTGTGCCTCGAGCTCTTCGGCGGTGACCGGTAGTATATTGAGATCATCTTGGTCCAGATATCGCTGGGTATACCTGGGAATCGGGTCGTATGGCGGGTGGGGCCCTGGGAATCCGATTTCAAGGAAAAGAGGTTGCGTTAGCGGATAGTTTTTTAACCACCAAACCGCGAGGTCACCAACAAACATGTCTGGATGCATGTCTTCGTCCAGCAACCATTCAAAGGCACCCAGGCTTTCGCGATAATCCGAACGTTTCCGGTAAAGTTCTCTCTGTTGTTTCACTAATCCTCTGGCTCTCAACGCTTTGTCCCACTCATCAAAAAACCACCTCGCTTCGAGGTAGCGATCTTTGTTTTCTACGACATATCGTTGATCAAATCCCATTGGAGTATGATGCGGCCAAGTATGCATTTTTCCGACGTTGACGGTGTGGTACCCAGCCTTTTGCAAATCGGTTGTCCAGCCTTTCGTCCAACGGTCACCGTTTCGAAGGATCCCGGTGGTGTGTGGGTAATGGCCAGTAAATAAGCTCGCCCGTGCCGGCGCGCAGGAAGCTGCGGTGATAAAGCAGTTTTCAAAGGTGACCCCTTCCCTTACCAGTCGATCCAGATTGGGAGTGTCCATGTACTGGTACCCCAGTTCCGCAATGGTGTCGAAACGTTGTTGGTCGGTGATGATGAAAATGATATTAGGTTGCATTTTTATTGTGGGGTATGACGTGCAGGGAAAGAAAACGAGGCAGTGAATTGACGGGAAGGATTAATGTAAACGTTGCTACCCCCTCAGGGCAAAGCCACCGTAAAAATTTCTGTAAAAATCAAGTGGATACTAGAACTGCCAAGCAACGCTATCTGTGCCAGCGAGTAAAGATGCTTGGATTGCCACTTGGCAATCGTGCCCCCGATCAGGAATATCGCCAAGGGAGTTGACATGATAAACGGAACACCAACCTGTAAAGCGGTCACGTATCCCAGCAGGATGACCAGGGAAGTTCCTCCTTGGAGGTTGAAAGGGATATTCTGACTTGCCGAAAAGGGGTGATCGGCCGTCGACTTGTCTTTATCGAAATAAGCCTGAAATATCACAAACCCTAGCAGGATAATAACCGTCACGATGACCCAGAATGCAAAATCAGGCAGGTCCGCATCTACTTCGACTGCCAGTTTTTCGAAGGCCTCGACACGATGTTTCAGATGTTCCTCTAATTCCAAACCACTACGAAAGATCGGATCCAGTGACAGTCGATCCAGTTGGTCGATTACAAGCGGATCTTTTAAGGTATGCTCGAAGGCGGATGCGAGAACTTCGACAACAGAATCAGGTGTTTCCAATGGGGCCCAGAAATAAAAAGCGTTTTCTGCTTGGGTTTGGAAACCTTGCTCTGCCGAGGTTGCCACATCGGTGATGGCCGGATGGCGTTGAAGTCCGAAGTTGCCAATCGCCAGAATATTTTCCGAGGGTGGTGCGTCATTTGTGTTGCGAAATGCGAGGTATTCCGCGAGAGAGAAAATCCCGGCATCCAGCTTTCCGCCGAGAAGATAGGAAAAACGTTTGGCCCCACTGGCGGAAACAAAATTGAAATTGGCGCCAGCGTATTCAGACAGGATCTGTCTGCAAATAAAATAGGCCGGAGAGCCCTGGTTGGCTCCAACCCGGATCTCATTGGGGTTCAATTGTGCCGCTTTTAGTAAGTCAACTAGAGATTTGTGTTTTGAATCAGCGCGGACGACCATCAGTAGAACGATGCTGCCGGTTTGAGCGACCGGTCGGAAGGCCTCCACCCCATAGTCGACCACGCCTGCTAACTTGGTGGCGATGATGCCCTCGTGGTGGCAAAGTAAACGATAACCGTCCGCCGGCGAATTTTTGACATACCGACTTCCAACAGTCGCCGAACCACCATCCTGATTGAGGATGACGACGGGTACGCGAAGCCGATTGGTTTCGTTCAACGAATTTTGAATGATGCGGGCAAACGTATCGGTGCCACCACCAGCGAGATAGGGGACTACGATTTGAATAGGTTTGTTAGGGAAATCAGATCGGCCTTGATTTGTAAAATAATCAGCCTGCTGCCAGGCAAACAGCAACACAATCAAAACGGAGACCGCGTGTTTTCTAAAATTTCTCAATCGCATTTTTCCCCTCCTTGTTTTTGCGATGGCAACGCCAAGCAGGTAATGCCAGCATGATGACTGCCACCAGCAGGAAAAATAGCGATTTAGACTCGGTCAAAAGAGGGCTCCAGTCTCCATTGCTGCTCATCAGAGCTGCCGAAAGATTTTCTTCCGCAATGGGGCCCAAAACAAATCCGATTACCAGAGGAGCCAGAGGGATTCGGCGTGATTCCAGGAAATAGGCCAACAAGCCAAATCCAATCATTACCCAGACGTCAAAGAGTCGGCTGGAAATCGCAAAGGACCCAACCACGCAAAAGGTGAGTATGATTGGCAGGAGGAAACGCAACGGAATTCGCGTTAGGCTCGCCAATAGCCTCATTGAAAAATAGGAAATCAAAGCCATTGCTAAAGTGGCAGCCAGGCAGGCAAAGATAATGGTGTAAACCAATTCCGGGCTTTGATCGAATAATCGGGGGCCTGGTTGAAAACCATGAATCACCAATGCCCCCAGCAAAACGGCTTCGACAACCGATCCCGGAATACCCACCGCGACCAATGGAATTAAAGCGCCTCCAATTGTGGCGTTGTTGGCAGATTCAGCTGCAATGATCCCGTCCTCACACCCAGAACCAAATTCATCAGGATGTTTCGACGAGCTTTTGGCAATCGAATAAGCGGTGACCGATCCGATGTTGGCACCAATTCCAGGCAGCAAGCCGATCCAGGTTCCAACCAGTGAAGATCTTAACAGATTCACCCAGTTTTTCTTAACGTCGACTAGTCGGATCGTTGCGCCAGATGTCGCAATGGCGGCAGAAGCCTGATGCTGATCCGAGTTGACGATGTCGCGCAGGATTTGGTTGACAGCGAACATGCCGATCAGAACTGGGAGTAATTGAAATCCATCGTTCAACATCGGGATACCAAATGTTAAGCGGGTTTCTCCGGTTGCCTGGACGATCCCTGGCATTGACAGAAGGATTCCCAGGAACCCCGAAAAGAGGGATCGCGACAGGGATCTGCCGCCAATCGTGGCGATCAAAACCATTGCCATCATGACCAGAGAAAAATAATCGAAAGGGCCAAAACTAATGGCGATGCCCGCAATGGGTTTGGCGATGGAAAACAGGAAAATCCACGAAATTAAACCGCCAATCAACGACGACATGATTCCAAGGCCCAGCGCTCGTTCGGGTTGGCCTTTTTGGGCCATGGGGTAACCATCGAATGTGGTCACGATCGAAGCCGGGGTTCCCGGCATTCTCAGGAGCGTCGCTGAGATCATTCCACCGCTGATCGCCCCGACGTAAATGCTGATCAGAAATGTCATGGCCAGTAAAGGGTCGGCTCCAAATGTCAACGGCAACGTTAAGGCGATGAGCATGGTGCCGGTTAGCCCAGGAATTGCTCCCACGAAAACACCTAATGCTGTGCCGACCACCACCGTTAGCAGTCCGACTGGCGTCAGCAGTTGAATCATTGCTTCATGCATGCGGCGGATCAGAGTCAGGTTTTGGTAGAAGAGTTTTCAGTGATCGGAAAAGAATCAAGTATCAAGTCAGCGCAGCGAGGTTCGCGCCAGACCTTCGGACGCCAGTCAACCAGGTCGATGCAGATGTCAGGGTGGCAGTAATAGGGTGGCCGTAATAGGGTGGCCGTAATAGAGTGGCAGTAAAATGATCTCTAGACGACGTCATTCCAAGACTCTGTGAGACTGGAATCTCTCCGGGTGTCAAAGCTTGATTTATTGGGTTTTCGCTCCTCATCGAAGTAATCCGATATGCCTGCAACAGTCGATGGTCCTCAAACCGGACTCTCTTTACTTTCGGCATGACGCCGACCATATTGCTGTCCAGTCCATTCCTTTAGCCAGGTCTTGTCACCGCTGGTGGTCAACAAAAAGTGTTCATTGAATTCGCCTGTCTGGCGAATTCAACATGATCTTATTGTTGCAGGCTGACCGGTTCTCCATCCGCTTTGGCCGCCAAGTACTCAATGACGCTGTCCGCTGGACCACCAACGCGGTGTTCAACAGTATCGCTGATAAACTGTATCGAGGCGTCTGCCATTGCGAAATTCGCACCACCGGGATGGTTGCTGCTAAATCCGTGCCGACAATGCCAAGTCGGGTAGTTAATTTTGTTTCGGAACCCACCCAAATTGCTTGTGTAACCCCATTTGTCGCCACCGTTATCACGACGTGCCCCCCAGAGCATTCCGGAACCGCAATCCATCGGAATCAGGTTGCCGGGTCGTGCGATGAAACGAACGCGTTCCCCGAACAGGAGAGTGTTGGATGTTCCATCAAAAATCTTTGCCATATTTTCATGACGAGATCCCCATCGGAGCCTTGTGTCGTAGATATGGAATAGCCCCTGAGGGTTCCAATAGAGTTGGCGATAATTATTCACACCGATATAGCTCGAGGCCGCGGCAAAGGGCCGCTTCCCGGCGTTGGTGAATAAGCTGCGGTACCTATAGCGGTCGTCATAATCCAGCACCGCGCCGTCGGACGGACACCAGAACTGGGCAATTGGTTTTTGAAGAATGGCTAGTTTGTCAGGGTCATCGGCTGCAATAAAGAGAGGGTCGCCGTAAACCTCCAGATCGTCCGATAGATTTCCAAGTTCCATGTAGTTCAAAAGGAAAGCAGCCCAGCCCCAGTTGCTTCTTTTGCTCTTGCTTCCAAACATGTTGAAGTCGCGGACAAATCCCGGAGGGAATACTTTGAGGGTGTCATGATAATTATGAGAAGCCAATGCGAGTTGCTTTAAGTTATTACTGCATTGTGTTCGTCGAGCTGCTTCTCGCGCTGCCTGAACTGCGGGCAGCAACAAGGAAATGAGGATGCCAATAATGGCGATTACTACCAGTAGCTCAACCAACGTGAAGGCTGTTCTTTGTGAAGTGTCTCTTTTCATTGGATACTCTTCTAGAAAAACGGTGTGGCTATTTAGAAGTCAAGGGTAACGGTACGTCGTTCTCACCAACGACAACGGTGGCTTTTAATGGTGTACTTGTGGTTTTTCGATAAGTATCCGGAACACTGGAAGCTGTTTTTTTTCTGACTTGGCCTCGAGCTGCGTCGACTTCTTCGTTGCTTTCAAAGTCTTCCATGTCCTCATCGGTCTCTTCCGGCTCAATTTCATCGAATTCCCCGTCGTTAGCTTCGTCTTCCGGGCCGGCGGCAACGACGGTGACTTTATGTTCTCCTGGAACAGCGCCAAACAGACTTGCCGAATACCTCAAACTGTATTTACCATTTTGGTCGGTGGTTCCGCTGGAGGTGCTACCTTTTTCAACCGGGGTGAACGTCACTGTGACATTGGGCAGCGGTTTGCCATCTAAAGTGACCAAGCCCTTGACGGATCCCAAGCCGGGCCCCGTCTTTTCATCTGCGCAGCCAAAGAAAACGATGCACAATAAGGAGGTGGCCAAGTGATGCAAGAGCTTACTGTTAAACATGGGAGGCCTGCCTCGGATGAATGAAATCACTTCAACGCGAAAAAAATCTTAATATCGTCGATTCAAAAGTGCTGACATGAATACTGAGTCAATTAATTCAGTATTTCTTCGTCGGATTTAGATGTTACTCTACCATAGGTCAATGGGCGATTGTGTCGGGGGCCATTTGTTTTCCTACCGGCGGTAGAGTTCTTTGTGCTATTCGGCCGCTAGGTCGGAGAGGAGTCGTTCAGAAAGTTGCCCCTCGCTGGTGGTGTTGGGTCATCACAGGACTCCTCGGTAGCTGGGATTGACCGAGTTATTATTTGTTGGTGTCTTGATGGACTTGAAGCGAACCTTCAACCAGCGTCTCCTATTTAGGTTGCGGCATTTTCGCCGATAATTCCTCCCGCCATGATCGCAATAACGCCAACAACTCTTTTTTCTTTTTGGGATGTTTTTCGGACAAATCATCCTGCTCTCCAAGGTCAGTCTTCAAGTTGAAGAGTTGCACTGAACCATTTTCAAAATACTCCAGCAGTTTGAAATCTCCTTGTCGAATGGCTCCTCCCGGGCTTTGCATGCCATGATTACTGTAATGGGGGAAGTGCCAATAAATAGCACCTCTTTCAAAGGGTTGGTCTAATAAAGCAGGGGCAAGACTGACTCCGTCCAAATGTTGTTCTGGCATAGAAGGGAGGCCGGATAGTTCCAGAACGGTGGGATAAAAATCCGTACTGATTATCGGTTCTTCGCAGGCCGTATCAGGTCGTATTCGGCCCGGCCAGGAAATGATCATCGGCACCCGGATTCCGCCCTCATACAACCAACCTTTTGCACCCCGCAAAGGCAGGTTAGAGGTCGAAAACGCGTTGTCTAGCCGGTTTTCGTTGATCACACGTTTTGGATTGCCAAAATTAGCAGCCGACATTCCACCATTATCGGAGTAGAAAATAACAATGGTGTTTTCCGAGATCCCTTGAGCCTTCAATTCATCCAGGACGCGGCCCAGACTTTCATCCATCGCTGTGACCATGGCCGCAAATTGGATGTTGTCCTGATGTTGTTTTATTTTGACGGTTCGATTGGGCAGCACCTGGTAGCCATGATGTGACGGTTGCTGGATCAACTCGTCCAGTTGCTGACGGGTTAGAGGTGATGGATCATCCGGGTTTCCCTCCAGCACGAATGTCGGGCCTGTCGGCGGTGGCTGCTTCGATAGCTTCTCACGGTATTTTTCAACGAGGTCTTTTCTCCCTTGGATCGGATCATGGACGGCAAAGTGGGAGAGATAAAGAAAAAAGGGCTGGTCTTTTTTTCGTCGAATGAAACGAATGGCTTCATCGGTTAGCCGATCAGTAAGATAGTCGCCATCCTTATCGTTGATGCCCTTCAGTTTGAACGGAGCATGGTATCCTGCTTTTGGCCAACCCTTGTTCCATTTTGGAACTTGCTCATCAAACCCATGTTCCAATGGCCCGGACGGATCTTCACCGAGATGCCATTTACCAAAAATGGCTGTTGCATACCCATGGCTTTGGAGAGCTTCTGCCAAGGTCACGTCTGGAAACGGTAGCTGTCTTTGATATTCAACGTTTTGTAATTTTTGAAATGGGAAATCGGAACGACCATTTATCCAATCTGTCACTTGAAGTCTGGCTGGATAGCGACCCGTTAAAAGGCTGGCTCGAGTTGGTGAGCAGACATGGCATGCAGCGTATGCTTGGTTAAATCGCATGCCTTTGCTGGCCAGAGAATCGATGCGAGGAGTTTCGTAAAATCGGCTACCAAAGCACCCGACGTCTCGCCACCCCAAATCGTCGACCAGAAAAAAAACAATGTTGGGTTTTTGTTGCTTTTGGCTCCCTTTGCTGTTAACGTCTTTGGCGATCGCGACGGAAAAAAATTGAGTGCATTGGATGAAAATCAGGATAGATAAAAACAAAAACCTGCGAAATTCATTCGGTGTTTTTCGAATGGTCGAGATAGGCTGATTCATATTCAAGATTCCATTGAGGGGCATCGTCCTGATCGTTACTGCCAATCTACTTTGAATCATGATGGGAACCAACTGTTCAAAGGGAAAAAACAAGGGAAGTCGATTCCGATACCATTCGCGTGAAGGGGATGATTTGTTGACCCGCCCCCACAGGATTTGGGAAATTAACATTAGCCCTGTTGGAGATGTTTTCGGGGTGTCTGTTGACTGTGCTGGGAGGATTCGATCGGTTCGTTTGTGAGTTCGAATTTGCGACATCGCGCAATCGACTTGACGTCATTCAGTGGAAACTTGCCTATAAAAGCCCGCATTTTTATTGCGGTACGATTTTTGCGGAAAGGATTTGTGGGAAGAGTGAGTTGTTTCGCACCATCAACACCGAGGACTCGATGAATAAAAGTTTAAAAGGTTTGCTGGCTATTTTGATCACTTTGGTGGCCGTTTCGGCGGTCAACGCGGATATTGTCATCCGGAAATCAGGGAGCCAGTTTTTGACAATTGGAAATGATGGCACGATTCGCGAAAAAGGGCGGAAGATTGGTACGATTGATTCATCCGGTAATGTTCGCAAGAGCGGATCGCTAGTTGGCGAAGTTGAGTCCGATGGCGTCCTGCGCAGAAGCGGATCAAAGATCGGGAGGGTGCAATCCAATGGTATGGTCCGCAAGCAGGGCCGACTTGTTGGAGAAATCTCTAGTGGAGGGAGTATTCGTAAGAGTGGTAGCCTGTGGGGCAGTGCCTCGGGTTGCTGTGGTGATGAACAGAGCCGACGGCAAGTCGCTGCAGTGATTGTGTTCTTTGGCGAGTTTTTTGATTGATTGGCTCTCTTTTTGTCTGTCATTCATTCAGGTGTTTGCGGTGGTTGGGGAACCTGTTTGTGGGTGACGGGAGGTGTTTTTTGCAAATTTAGGCCACAGAGATTCGAAGATGGCATTCTCGGGTAGAACACCGGTCACCGTTTCATTAGTGTTAAACAGTATCGGATTCGTCTCGAGCGGATGGTGGTCTGACCATATTAAAACGTCGTTTTGACGGCGGCTTCCAGACAATCTCGGAATTGCATTTGAAAAAATTGGATAGGTTCAGGTCTGTATGAAGTGTTTTCTACGGCGATTGTGGTTAACGCTTCAGGATTGGATTCGGTTCGAGGGAACCTTCGTAGCTGCTGCGGTGTCATTTTATGCAGCCCTGGCAGTTTTTCCATTGTTGCTTGTTTTGATTTCCATTTTCGGATGGCTCTTGGCAAATTCGGCATACCTGCAGGATTGGGAAGCATGGCTGCTCGATTTTGTCGCTCAAGAATCGTCAAGCCAATTTGCTCATCAATTAGACGTCCAGTTATCGAATATTGAGAGCGGGGCCATCGTTTCCGGTCCGATTGGCATGCTGACGCTACTGATTCTCTCAGTAGCATTGTTTGTGAACCTGGAACGTGCTTTTAATCGTATTTGGAGGATCCCACGGGAACCTGCTGGAATTTTTGTCAATCTGAAACGGATTCTCTTTTATCGATTTCGAGCATTTCTGATGTTATTAGGCATCGTTTTGGTCGTAGCAATGAATTTTGTTGCCAACCTGGCGTTTGAGATGGCGTCCAAAATCTTGAGTGATTGGATCGTTTCCGAACATGTCTGGCGATTGGCCAATCTGGCGGCTTCATTTCTTCTCAACTCGCTGATGTTTACTGCAGTCTTTCAAACAATTCCGAAGCACCCGGTGGATTGGCGACACGCCATCCAAGGAGGTGTGCTGACTTCGGTCCTGTGGGAGCTCGGACGATTCCTCCTTGCATCGATGGTCATTAGTGATCGATACACAGCGTTTGGTGTGGTGGGTGTTTTTCTGGCTGTATTGCTGTGGCTCTACTATGGAATGATCGTGGTTCTTTTTGGGGCGACCTTTGTCAGAACGGCGGGGGTAGAGAAAGAGAATCATTCCGATGGGGAAGACGGTTCATAGTTGGCATTGGCAGCGGCATGGTGAATCGCCATCAACATAAATTTACTCTTGGTCCAGTGGATAGGTTTTTGGGTGGCCCATATAATTTGGCACCTGGTTCCACGCAAAAATAAGATAGAAGTGATATTGGAGGATTGTTATGAAACAGTACGATCGCAGACTCTTTTTCAGGTCCTCGGTGGCTGTTCTGGTGGTGTTTTCTGCAGCGGGATCTTTTTTAATGGGGCAGTCTGATGAGGTGGAGAGGTTTCGTTTTAAAGATCCCCAACCACAGCATTATAAAATGATGGCTCGGGCAAGTGAC
Source organism: Planctomycetota bacterium (assembly GCA_014238905.1). Lineage (GTDB taxonomy): Bacteria > Planctomycetota > Planctomycetia > Pirellulales > Pirellulaceae > JABAAE01. The sequence goes on along the minus strand of JABAAE010000009.1, from coordinate 51,253 downwards.
CTTGATTCGCGAGTCAAGGCCCACCCTGAAATCGGTTTCGTGATCCAATCAAGTGGAAAGCCGGCCGATATTCAACATGCCTCGGTGGACACACGTGTTGCACCAAGAGGAAAATTAATGATTTGGTTGATGAGTCACAACACGGGGCTTTTCGACCGAGTGAATTCGTATGGCATTCATGCAATCCGCGTCCATTATGCCAACAAATGGTTTTCGATTTGTTGTCAGGAAAAACCGGTGGGAGAGCATTGTCGTGGAAACATTCGGCTAGAAGCTGCCACCGGTCGGGATTTCAGCCAAGATGTCCAGATTCCGGGGCCTGATGGGATGATGGAACGCGCATTTCAGTTTGTGAGTTGGTTGGATCGTGAGAACCCTCAGGGCGGCTGGGATTATTTTATCGATGCCTCAGGCAAAGGGCTGCGATGGCAAGATATCATCCTTGCGGGGAGTTCACATGGCTCGACGACGGCCGCCCGTTTTGCAAAATATCAAGCGGTCAGTCGTGTCGTTGCACTCTGTGGGCCCCGTGACCAATATCAAACCTGGCAGTCACTACCCTCTGCGACACCAGCTAATCGATTTTTTGGTTTTTCACATGTCCTAGATAGTGGGTGGGTTGCGGATCATTACTGCCGCTCCTGGGAGCTCTTGGGAATGCACCGATTTGGACCAATTGTCAATGTGGATAAGGTGAAGGCCCCCTACTTGAATACCCGGCGATTGGTAACCGACTTCGATGTCAATGGGGATGCCAAACGAGCCCATAGTAGCGTGCAACCGGGTCGAAGCGCTTACAAAATAAAGGGTAAGTACCCGCACGAAGCAGTCTGGCGATACTTGTTTACTCACCCTGTAGATGTCGTTGGCAAGGCGACATCCACCGACCCTTCGTGCATTAAAATTCAAAAGCAATAATGCAAACAAATCCAACGTACGGAGATTGGCCCTGCGTGGAGAACAGATTCCGCTACTATTAAATAAGGACCTATGAGCAGAAATCGCTCGGGTTGAGTTGCGAGTTTTTCGAAGGACGATTTCAGGGGGTGGTCGTTGGTTTGCGATTAAAACAACCCTGGAAAACCAATCCAGCGAAAATGATCCCTGTACCTGCTAACCAGACTTTCCATTCCACCCAGCAGGCCAATCCAAGGCATCCCATAAGTCCAGTCCAGGGAAAGACCGGGTGATAGAGCCGATTTTCCGGCTTTAGCTGGAGAGCAGCCAGATTGGTAATTGCATAATAAATCAAAACAGTAAAGGCACTGAAGGACCAGGTTGTTTTGACGTCACCGGTACTTGCCAAAGCGGCCACGATCAATCCGATCGCGATGGTTGAAACCCAGGGTGTTCGACCGATAACAGTCAGCCTTGTAAAGAATTGGGGAACGTCGTGCCGTCTTCCCATTGCCAAAAGAACTCGGGAAAGCCCAATGATTAGATTTAAAAGAACACCAAGCATCGCTGTTACAGCGCCTAAGGATAGCCACCAACTGGCGTACGACCAAGAAAATTGCTTTGCCACGATCTCCAGCGGCGCTGCGCTGGATTGGGCTGCGTGGCCTAGTTTATCGGCCCCAACTGTGCCGATTGCGATCCATGAGACAGCGATATAGATCGTCGCCGAAAGGACAAGGGTGGTTACAATTGCTCGCGGAATTGTCTTTTCTGGTTCGCGGACTTCTTCACCCAACGTCGCGATCCTGCCGTAGCCGGTAAAGGCAACAAACATCATTGCAGAGGCATGAAGAAAGACACTCATGTGATTCCATGCCGATCCATTTCCGCTGTCAAATAAGGGGATGAAGTTGTTTTGTTCCATTTTCAAGACCGTCGGTACACCGAGGATTACAAACAATCCCAAGGCGGAGAGTGTGAGCGAAACGATCAGAATATTTGCCCAGTTCGCCCGTGTTAAACCGCTCAGGACTACTAACGTCAAGAGTGCCGTTGCGGCCAGTGCAATCGGAACCAAATAGGTCGGATCGGAGATTTTCAGCCCCATCATCAGGTATCCAGCAAATCCCAACGCAGCAGTGGCTGCCGACGCCGATTTTGCACAGAGAAACAACCAGCCGGCAATAAATCCAAATTTCGGCGTGAGGTATTGATATCCGTACTCATAGGTTCCTCCACTAACAGGGTGGTTGGCAGCCAATTGAGCACTGCTGAGTGCGTTACAGGTTGCCAGCCCCGCGGCAACGATAACGGAGAAGATGACCGCGGGGCCGGTGATCCCCGCTGCAATTCCAATGGAGACAAAAACGCCCGTTCCGATAATCGAGCCGAGGCCCATCATGACGGCGCCGAACACTCCAAGTTCCCGTTTGAGCGGATTAGCGGTTGTTGCATTTTCTTCTTGGTTCAATCACTCACCTTCTAAATCGGAAGCCTAAACGCCACCACGTCATTAGCCTGTTCTTTTTGTTTCAGCATCGTCGGTTGGTCGTGCGTGAGGTCTTCATTTGGCTGTCCCGATCCTGCGCTACGCATGATGGGCAGCGGATTTTTTCAGTTTAATTCGCCAATCGCAAAGTAGCCATTCTACAACAGATTCAATTTTTTGTTTGCGGAAATTGTCTTTGGCCAAGAGGATTTCAATAGCGCCCTGAAGTCGTGTCCTGTCGTCATGGGTGACCTCTTTTGCCGTCATGACAACTATCGGTGGTTGTTCCTCGAAGTTTTCGCGTATGTAATCGACAAATTCGAAACCGTCCATTTCAGGCATCATTAAGTCAAGAATGATCAGGTCAGGAACACTTTGGCGATATGATTTGATGGCAGCCAAGCCGTTTTCGGATTCCCGGACCGAGCAGTTTAGGCGGTGAAGATGGCCGCGAAGCAAATCTCTCATGTCAGGATCATCGTCAACAACCAAAACATCCGGTGATGGTGTGGACGCAAAATAGGTGTCGACCAAATTTGCTAAATCTGACTTACTAACGGGTTTTTGAAGGTACCCCGAAACACCCATGGCGTACCCACGGTTTTTATTCTCGGTCAGAGTCAACATGATCACCGGGATGTTTTCGAGTTCCGGATCGTTTTTGATTTGATTAAGGAGATTCCACCCATCCATCCCGGGCATCATCACATCCAGGATAATCATCGACGGTCTGTTTTGTTTGGCTATTCTAATGCCCTGGGAGCCATCGAAAATAGACGAAACATGAAAACCCATTGCGGTGAGATGGTCCTGAAACAGTTCGTGGACGCTCTCGTCTTCGTCGATGATCATAATCGTGTCCGTTGGGACCGATGGGTTGGGATCGTCACGGGATTGGGGATCTGGCAAGATCTCGATTTTGCTAGGCAAAGCCAGCTTGAACGTGGTCCCAATATTCGGTTGACTCTCAACGTGGAGTTCCCCTCCCATCATTTCGGTGTACTGCCAGCACAGGGCCAATCCCAACCCGGTACCCCCATACTTTCTGGTGGTTGAGCTGTCCGCTTGCGTAAATTTTTCAAACAGGCAGGAGGTTTGGTCTTCGGTCATTCCGATTCCGTTATCAACAACTGAAAAAAGAATCCAGTCGGAATCGAGCCGTCTTTCTAATTCGACCTGCAAGAGGATTTCATCATCGGATGTGAATTTTGCAGCGTTGCCCAGAAGGTTAAATAGTATTTGCCGCATTTTAGTTAAGTCGGCGTGCATGGTTGTTACTGAATCCGAGACGATCACCCTTAATGTGTTTACGTTTTTGGCGACCAAGGGTTGAATGGTGGATTCAACATTAGAAATCATGTCGCAAACTGAAAAGGTCTCTTCGAAGATTTCCATCTTCCCTGCTTCAATCTTTGAGAAATCAAGAACTCCGCTGATCAGGCTAAGCAGGTGCTTTCCAGCACCTTCGATCTTCATCAAGTCGTTCCTAAGATCCTTGTTGTCAGTATTTCGAGTATCCTCGATGAGCATTTCGCTGTAACCAATGATGGCGTTCAATGGAGTACGAAGTTCGTGGCTCATGTTGGCAATGAAATCACTCTTCAATCTGCTGGTCTGAAGGGCGGCATCTCTGGCGGCTTCCAAGCTTGTAACAAACAGGTAGATGCTGTGTTCAAGCTCCAGAACCTCTTTGGGGCCGGTGGCATTTAGATCGAAGGGCACATTTTGCTCGGAGGCCAGTTTGGCTAATTCGTTTAATGATTTTAGCGGCGTCGAGATTTCACGCTGACACCAGGCCCATGTTAAGAAAATTGCTGTGAGGTAAAAGGCTCCCGCCAATCCTAAGTTGATGGAGAGGTCTTTGTAAGTTCTTGGTCGATGTTGATTAGAGTAAAGAACCATTGTGTTGACAAAAGCCGTTATCTGGTCGCTGCTGGCCAAGAGCCGATCGGAACTGTTAAGCGATTTGGCATATAGTTTATGGAGTTTTTGGGTTCGATTGGTGGCATCTAATTCTGTGCTGACGGTGACCACTTTTCGGATTTCGAGCAGTTCTTTGCGGATCTTACCTAGTTCGTACCGCAAGATGCTTTTGCGGTTTGCCTGAAGATTTGACTTTTCAATATATTCAACCGTTTCTTGGATAAAGCTAACAGGTGAAGACTCTCCTGATTGAACATGAACGTTTTGATTGACGAGTTTTTCGAGCCAGGGTTTCCACCGTTCATATTGTGTTTCGGTGAGAGGACCAGCATTTTTTAGGAGGTTTAAATTCGTTTCGGTCAAATTGACCAATGCATCAAACTGCTCCAGAGCGGGGTGGATGATGAAGTCGTTATCGCTGCCCAGGATTTGGTCGGTGTTCAGAAGGATGATGCTGATGCCGTCGTTGATGCGATAGATGTCTTTTTGTAGCAGTTGCTCTTCGTTGGATTCATCTTCGAACTTCTTTAGTTTTTTGTATTCAGAAAATGCATAACCTGCCAGTATCACGCCGCCTATCAGGGCCGTGAGAATAACGAGCGTTAAATACGTTCCGATTTTCAATTTGTTGACCGTTTTTGAAATGGCATTGTTGCCATCGATGCAGGCTTAGCACCGGCTACAACGATTCTCTGCATATCAGTAATACTTCCAATGCCGACAACTCGACTGTCGTTTTACAGGTGCCAAGGTCTTTTAACGATTTGCCAAGCAACTCTTGGAACGCGGCATCGACTTCAGGATTGGGCCACCCTATAGAGGATTCGATTTTAATTATTCTTCCTGACGAGATTTTCCAGAGAATATCGGTACTTGGTTTGATGCCTCGCCAAACGGTGTCGACGATGAACTCACCTTGGTTTACTTTTTCAGCTACTTGATACAGCCGGACAGTGGATCTCTCAATATCCTTGTTGTCCTCCAGGTGCCTTTTCTTTAACACCTCGTAAAGGCTTGACGTATAGATGTCATGGATTCTTTTAATCTTCTGACCAACGGGAAACTTGGAATGTTTGTTGATTTCATCGCCCCAAACAATTTGGGAGACCGCGATGGTTTTCAGAGCACATCGAATAACTGCCGCTGTGAATTCTTTGTCCGCATCCTGCAATTTCAGTGCACCCTCTTTCAAAGAATGGCCGTCTGTAGCCAGCATGGCGAGTAATTCATCAAATGACTTATCGACTATTTGATTTTTGAAATCCTCTGCTTCCAAGACATTTCGTCGTCGATTGCGACATCTTTGAAACAGGAAATCTTTTACACGTAGATTAAGATCGAGTGACCAGGTCACCTCCATGACTCCCCATTTGGTGATTTCAGGGCGGACGTGTACGTAGCCGATTCGCTTCCCGTTTTTGTTAATGGTATAGAGAGTGTGCTGGCCGAGTTCGTTGAAGTGTAGGGTGTAGGGCAGTCGCTTTCCGACCTTTTTCCGAGCCTCTGAATTGACGACGCCGACCAGTGATTTAAAGGTGGAGCTCGGGTAGAGTTGGGCAATCTGCTGGACAGGGTCTCGTAAAACGCAATAGGCCTGTCCGCAGGCCATCTCGCTGAAGCAACTCGTTGTGGCCAGGAATATCGAAAAATAAAGTAGGGATTTGGTCATCTCGGTCTTTCAGTTCACGGGTAAACCAGTCTTGCCTCTTACCTGCCAAAGGTTAAAACCGATAGCGGACCTGAGTAAAAAATACGCCACCAAGTCGCTTGACTGCGTCCGCGGGATGCTTGGTCGATAACTCTTGAATAAACATAGTACTTAAGGCCCAGTTATTTCCAGGATTCCAACGGCATCCGAGGGAACCGTTGATGAAAGATTGCCAACCTCCCATGGCAGATTCGTATTCCTCTGAAAGGTAATTGAACTGAGAAAACCACATCAGGCTGCGGGAGGGATTGTAGACATCGAATTCCAACAGTGAATTGAACACTTTCCGCTCGAAGTCCCGACCCCAGTTGAATTCTGCCAGAATAGTGACAGGCTTTTCAAAATGATATCTTAGATCAAATCCGAATCGTTGCCTGTCAATGACATTACCAATCACCCCGGAGGCATCCACCAGACCCGCCTTGTATCCAGCCAAGGCACCAGGATTCCAGATCTCGCCGTGAAAAAAGGACACGCCGACCATAACGTTTCGGTCTTCGTTGGAACCTATCCGACCGGCGATTGCATAGGGGCTTTCGGTGTCAAAATATTCGTTGCCCGAGCCCCTGCTAATGCTGAATTCGTATTCAAAATCGGTGAATGCCCCGTTAAGAGTAACACCCCAATCCGCTTTGACACCCAAGTTCTTGCCGGATGCCATATCCCGCAGAGTACCATTGGTGTTTATCGGGAGTTCCAATCCATAGGGAACTTCAAAGTGTCCGACTTTGAGGTTCATGTGTTTTCCGAACAACCGCGTAAAATTGATGTTGGTAATTCGATAGACCATTTCCCAGTCATTGTCGTCATCGAAAAAATGGGGGCCCCTGACATTGTTGAGCTTGGTCAAGTAGGGTTGCGCAAGTAGGCTCGCCCAATCACCCTCCTCATCGCTAAACACCTTGTGGACGTCAATGCCTAGAAAAACGACCGAACCGGATGCTGATTTTCCGGCTCGTTGAGATAGGACCGATCTTCCCGAGAGGTCAATCGTCATGCGAAGGTTGTTACGTATTCGGCTGGAGATTGAGTTGGGATCAGCAACTCGGGCAGGATTTCCATTTTCAAGCCAATCGTCAAGGCGATGAAAAATTCCCTGCTTGCCATTCTGGAAGGAAATAGGCTCTTCGATTGTATGGAGATCGTCCACAGCGAAGATCGGGCCGGCGAACATTGATGTCGTAACGGCAAGAAATGCAATCCGACTCATTTTCCATCTGTTCCATACCGACGTTCAAAGGCGTCTCGTGGGCATCCGTACCCAAAAGCTCTTTCGTCTTGATGAACGGGGTTCTAAAACGGTTACTGGCGAGGCAGAATAACCCGACGCAAGCAGCCTTGTTTATCGTTATGATCGGGAAACTCTCTGGCGATGGCATCAAGCCGATGGAGAATATTCGGCCGGTAGATAATCGAAATAACGGGAAAATTTTGACCGATTGAAAGAATTTCGATCTCTGGTGATTGCTGTAAGATGCGACTAAGTCACTGGCGGTGAGATACGGTTTGCCAAAGCTTGAATTTTATCAACCAGTTCCTGAGTTTCCTCTGGTGCCCCACATGGGTCGCTGGATTCCAATTGTTGGGCAGTTTCGGTGAAATCGGGGAAACCGAGCGTGCCAGCACTGCCGGCAAGCCAGTGCGCCAACTGGTGCAGTTCTTCGACATCATCTTCCTGAGCCGCGATTTGAATGGCTTCAACTGTTTCATGGAGTTTCGGAATGAAGTTTTTCACAATCAGGGCAACCTCCGGGATTTCCGTCGGAAGATTTGAGGTCAGGGTTTTCAAGTCCCGGTGATAATTCCCCGGGTCTTTGTCACCGCCGGCTTTGATCTCGGTCCCGTCCAGATGGATTGCCAAAGTCGCTAACATTGAATCAATGTCAATTGGTTTGGTGAGAAACCCGGTGCAACCGGATGCTATGCAGTTCTTTTCAAATCCTTTCATGGCGTTGGCGGTCAACGCAAAGATGGGCAAATCACACCCCAGAGACCTGAGTTTCTGTGTCGCGGCATGACCGTTCAGCCCTGGCATTTGCATGTCCATGAGAATGAGGTCAAAGTCGTTTTTCATTGCCATTTCAACCGCAATTCTGCCGTCTTCAGCAGTCTCCACCTCGATGCCGACTTCCCGCAGAACGAGGGAAACCAGTTCCCGGTTTTCGAGTCCATCGTCGGCAATAAGAACTTTTTTTGAATCAAATTCCCAGCCAAACTGGCCCGCATTGGTTTCCACAACGAGCTTCTGAGCGGATTCCGCATCTATCATTTCGACATCAACCAGATCCCCTGTTTCGATGGCGATAGTGAAAAGACTGCCCGTTTCAATTTGGCTGCTAACCTGAATGGTTCCTCCCAGTAAAGCAAGAATCTTTTTGCTGATCGCCAGGCCAAGACCTGTTCCGCCGTAACGCATCTCAACGGAAGGGTCCGCCTGCCGAAAGGGATCAAAAATTCGTTTTGTTTCTTCTTCCGTCATTCCAATTCCAGAATCGCTTATCTGGAATTCAATTTTCGGCGTTATGCCGTCAACAAACTTCAGAAGTATTCCAACACTACCCTGATCGGTAAACTTGATGGCGTTGCCCAATACGTTGGTCAGCACCTGTCGTATGAGGGACGCATCGCTGATGATGAACGAAGGCACTTTACCTTGCACCTGGAACTTCAGCTCAATCCCTTTTTTGGAAGCTTCGAGATGGAACGTTTGTGTAACATCCTGAGCAAGCGTGTGCGGCTGACATTTTGATTTTTCGATTTTAAGATTTTCTGACTCGATTTTGGAAAGATCGAGAATCTGGTTGATCAGGTCCAGTAGATGACGGCCATTGGAGAAAATCATTTGCGAGTAGTTTCTTCGAACTGCTTCGTTCTCTCCGTAGCCTCGTCTGAGAACGTCCGCGAAACCGAGAATGGAATTCATCGGCGTTCGGATTTCATGGCTTATATTGGCAAGGAAATCGCTTTTGGCCTGGTTGGCCGCTTGTAATGCCGCATTTTTCTCAGCGAGAAATATCTCTAGCATTCTAATCCGGTCGATCGACTCTTTTAGCTGCAGCTGCAAGTTAATCCGTGCCAATGTCACCTGGAAATCGATGGGTTTGGTGACGTAATCGTTGGCGCCAATTTCCAGGGCTTTGGAGATTTCCGATGACTCAGCCTTGGCCGTCGCCATAATGATCGGAAGCTGGGTGGCATCAAAATTTCGTCGGGCCGATTTTAAGACTTCAAAGCCGTCGACTTCCGGCATCATGATGTCCAAGATGATGAGGTCGTACTCAACGTCCTGAAGCAGGTCAATCGCTGCACGACCGCTGGAAACAGTGTCGACGTGGAAATGATTACGCTGCAGTCTTCGGGAGAGCATGTCACAATTTAGCTCATCGTCATCAACGATGAGCAAGCGGGCTCGGGTTCCAAGATGTTCATTCATGCAACCGGTTTTCCAGTGACTGGGCCCATTCGTTAAACAAAGAAGAAGTCGACGATGACTAATTACACGGATCGGACGATTAGATTAGCAATCCGTGCCAGTGCCCGAAGTATAACAACTGGAGGATGATAAATCGATATCGAGGTCGGGCTCAATTGTCCGCTTCATCGAACCTGTGGCGGTTGATCGGCATGGGGGGGCAATCTTCTGATGTTATTTGTAACCTGCGGATCTTTGAGACCCTTAAAGCGAGGATGGGAGGATCGTTTTGATGCGAAGTAGATCCTGGAAGCGGGTTGAGGTGGATGGCGTCAAATAGGGATGGCTGTCAGACTCGACAAGTCAATACGTCTCATGAAACCGTTGATTTCAGCGGCAGTTCTTGCTTCGATTGCCAACCCAATGAAGCCGCCCGCTTGTCAAGTTCCTGAGGTCCTTGATCATGTTTTTCATTAGTTTTGGTTTTCCGCAGCAATTGAGTTGACCACACTCAATCGGCCAGCCATCAGCTCGGCAAAGGGTCGGGTTGATTCGTGTTTCTGGAAAATGATCTTGATGATGGAGACAATGGGGGTGGCAAGAAACATCCCCAAAATTCCCCACACCAAACCAAAAAACATGAGTGCCAGCAATAAGACGATTGGACTGACGTCGAATGATTTTCCCATGATGCGGGTTTCTATCACGTTGCCGCTGACAAATTGGATGGATGAAATCGTCAAAAAGCAGGAAATAGCTGTCACGGGCGACATCTCGGAGTTCAGGACAAGAAAGGGTACGGGCAGGCAGCTGCTGATCAACGGGCCAATGTTTGGGATAAAATTTAACAGGAAAGCCAAGAAGCCGAAAACGATGGCCAATGGAATATCAAACAGCCACAACGCGAATCCGAATGCGATTCCAGTCAATGCTGAAATCACGGTTTTGACAAGCAGGTACTTTCGAATTTGGTCTTCAATCTCACCGACGATGCCTTCACCACTGATTGCTGGAGTTGATTTGTCTCCCGCGGGGTCACTCGGGTTGCTGTCTGGTGCACCCAGCAGGAGGAAAAATACAAAAATCAATATCAGAATGCCAAACGACAACAGGTTTGATAACGATCCGGCAAAGCTAACGATTTGATTCTGGACAAAACTGGAAATCGAAAGACGAAGTTCTTCGGCCGCCGCGGCCGGGTCATTCAGGAGATCGATACCATCTTCGGTGAATGAAGCGGTTTTGGGGTCTTGGGGATCTGCTGGGTCGCTAGGTTGTTGGTTTTCACTGGAATGGGGTATCTTTTTGACGACCCACACGACCAAATTATTCATGCGTTCTCGATAAGCATCGGAATTGGTCGCCAGTTCATCAATCGAAACCCAGGTCAGAAGCGAAAAGATGAGCAGCAGGACCAAACCGATCAAAAATGAAAATGCAAAGGCAACGTAACGGTGTAACTTCAGGCGAGACTCAACGAATTCGAGAACTGGCCGACAGCCGATAACAATAAAAACAGAGATGACAAACGGAAGGAGTACCGTCTTCAGATAGAAAAGGCTGAAACCTATCGCCAGAGTTGCCAGGATGACCAAGCAAACTGTTTGCGTTTTTTGCATCAGAGAAAGTAAAGTAAAGGGCGTTTGGTAACCTAAAGTGTTAACATACTCGATTCCATCGCGGGAGGCGACGTGATGTCAGGGCCGGGCAGGAGATGATCTGATTTCAGAACAAATTAGTTGCGTGTAGCGAAGGGATTGGAGTACCCTGCCCTTGCGTTGGATACCTGCAAAAAAGGTCTTCAATTAGAATTTCGATTACTGATTACCAGACCGATTTTCCAGTGATACAAATCGAGATCGGTATCGTTGCTGTCATTCAGTTCGATGCAGATTGACAGCTGGATTTTCAGTTTAGGAGGGAACTGGTCCGGCGGCAGTCGCTGGCACACCGTTGACAGGCGGTGTCCGGAACGAGGTCAACCGATTTTAGGCGATGGCCAAGCATGTCGGCGTCCTCCTGTCAGTCGCGGAATACCAGAAGTCACTGAACATCTTCTATTATCGATAATGAGTTGGCGATAGACTGGGGAAGACGGAGGACGTTTGGCATGATCAGTCAATCCTGTCCGCCGTGGGCTCTGATTTGTTGTTTGTTTTTTCTCTCTTATAAGGGTAAGCCGGAATGGATTTTCATGATCGTTCCCGTCGTTCATTTCTGAAAACCTCGGTAGCTGCTTCATTCGCGACTTCGTTTTCCTCCAGCCAACTCTCCGGTTCTACCGGGCACTCGGTTGGGCGATGTCCTGCAAGCCAGGAGAAAATCATGGTCTACGTGGGGACGTTCAGTTCACCGCTAAAAGATGTTCTGGATACCCAAGTCGACTTGCCGCCGGGGAACGGTCGCGGAATTCATCTTTTCGAAATGAATTCTTCTACAGGTTCATTGCAGTCGGCGGGAATTTACAGAATGGGAAACAGCCCGAGTTGCCTTGTGTTGAATGATGACGGAACGCGTTTATATTCAGCCAACGAAACCGACAGGCTCGGTTCAAAGGGCGAGGGAACCGTCAGTTCATTTTCCGTAAATCAGCAAACTGGAAAACTGACGATGCTAAATAGCGTTGCGTCCGGCGGCGCGGGACCTACTTACGTGAGTATTCATCCCAGTGGACGGTTTCTACTTGTAGCAAACTACTTCGGGGGTTCGATATCGGTTTTGCCGATTTTGCCCGATGGGAAATTGGGAAAGGCGACCGATGTCAAGGAAGATGCCGGCGAGATTGGTCCCACTCGGGCAACCCATGCTCCACCGGGAAGTTTTGCGATAAGCGGTCATGACCGAACTCACGCGCACCAGGTGCAAGCGGATCCAGCAGGACGATTTGTCTTGCACGTTGACTTGGGTTTGGACAAGATATTTGTCTGGAAATTTGATGCAGGTTCTGGCAAACTGACCGCCAATTCGCCACATTGGGTATCCCTGCCACCTGGGGACGGACCTCGGCATTTTCATTTTCATCCCAGCGGAAAATGGCTTTATTCTGTACAGGAAGAAGGTTCAACGATTGTCCTGTTTGATTATGAATCGACGTCGGGTCAACTGAGATCACGCCAGACCATCTCCACGTTGCCAAAACGATTTGCGGGCAGTAATTTTTGTTCCGAGATATTGGTTTCCAACGACGGTCGATTTGTTTACGCCGGTAACCGGCTTTACGACACGATAGCGATTTTTTCAGTTGGTCCAGATGGAAAGCTGACCTATGTCGGAGAGGAATTCACCAGGGGGAACTATCCGCGAAGTTTCAGTTTTGACCCTTCGGGTAACTTTCTCTATTGTTGCAATCAGCGTGCTGATAATGTCACCGTCTTCAGGGTCGATCATAAAACCGGGCGGTTGAAGTTCACCGGTGATTTTACGCCGGTTGGTAACCCATCACATATTGTATTTCAGAAATTGGTTGCAATCGATTGAAACAGGGGATTTCAGAAATCGATTGCCGGATCGTTGCTGTTTTGATGTTGGAGGCTGTTGGTGGAAGGGACGGTTTACCCGAGGCACGAGATTTGACAGGTCTCATCGATGGCCGTCTCGGTACTGGCTTAGGATTGGAGGGGCGTGGCCCCTAAGAGATCCAACCTCCTTTCCGGTTATCAGTCATGGAGGGCGTCCGTTCGTTTTCCAAAATCACTACATGAAATGGTAATGCTGTCAGATGTTACATCTTCCGGATTTTGATTATCCTGTTGGCTGGAAATAGTCGGTAATCATCAAGCTATCTCATCTGCTGTGAGCAGGTCAAAATCGAGTCTGGATGATGCTTTTAGATAAACGAAAAGTTGGTCAGGCATACCCACATGACGAAGTTGTTTGAGAAGTTTTCTCTGAAAGATGTTCAGCTCAGAAATCGTATTGCAGTTGCTCCGATGTGTCAGTATTCATCAGAGGATGGATTTCCAAATGATTGGCATTTTGTTCATTTGGGATCTCGGGCTGCTGGGGGAGCGGGGCTTGTTGTCGTCGAAGCAACGGCTGTCTCTCCAGAAGGACGAATCAGTCCAGCCGATAGCGGGATCTACACAGATAGCCATATCGAATCATTTTCCAAGCTGGCGACGGTGATAAAGCAACACCGATCTGTACCCGGGATTCAATTGGCTCATGCGGGGCGAAAAGCCAGTGCCAATAAACCTTGGGAGGGCGATGATCATATTTCTAATGCAAAAGGGGGCTGGGACATCATTGCTCCCTCGCCAGTGGCTTTCGGCGGCAACCTCGGGAAGGTTCCAGCCGAGATGACGTTGGCAGATATTCAACGTGTTAAATCGGATTTCGTGTCGTCGGCCCAGCGGTGCCTTGCCGCTGGATTCGAATGGTTGGAGCTTCATTTTGCGCATGGCTACCTGGCTTCGGAATTTTATTCACCTTTGGCAAATCAGAGAACAGATCAATATGGGGGGGATTTCGAGAATCGGATTCGATTTTTACTGGAAATCTTTTCTGCTGTCAGAGAGGTCTGGCCTGAGCGACTCCCTCTTACGGCTCGACTTTCCATCACGGATTGGGTGGACGGCGGTGTGACCGTGGAAGAATCGATCGAATTGGCTCGCCGTCTGAAAAATCTGGGGCTGGATCTGCTGGATGTTAGCCATGGATTTGTGGTTCCTGGTGTGGCCGAAGTGCCTTGGGGGCCTGGATTTATGATTCCCGATGCGGGCAGGATTCGTCGAGAGGCTGAGGTCCCGGTTGCCGTAGGATGGATGATCACCGAACCTCAGCAGGCGGAGTCCGCATTAAGGGATGAAAATCTGGATCTGGTCATGTTGGCACGCGAGCTATTACGTAATCCCTATTGGCCCTTTCATGCGGCTCAAAAACTTGGCCACAAAGGGGCCGGTGATTTGTTACCAGTGCAGTATGCCCGAGCGGTTGATTAAGATGGATCAGCAGGCGGGATTCAGTCAGAATCGTTAGGTTGGGAAAAGTCGTTTTTGGCTAGAATGCACATTAGCCAGCCTCCTTGGATCTAAATTAAGGTGATCTCTACCCTCTCTGCCCTCTCGACCCGCAGCGACAGTGGGGGCGGGCAGTCCAGCTGCCCTTTTGGATGTTGGGTAGGGGATGTTGGGTAGGGGATGTTGGATGGATAGCTGACGAATTTCCTTGTCGAATTTTCATTTATCGAGGAAGATTCATTGAGGGAACGACGAATATTGATTGGGCCTTTTCAAAGGAGATGGAGTGTATCTGTTAGTCAAAAAAATTTGGGTGCTCTCGCTTTGCATTATTTTACCTTCGACGGCTTTTTGTCAGCCCACCGAAAACAAGACTAATTGGCTGAAGCAAGCGATTGTCTTATCCGCAGGATTGGATGAATCATTCAGGAATGATGCGAAAGAAAGTCTTTTGATGGGCGCTATTGCTTTGGGTGATGTCGCGTTAATGGATCGACTGCGTCTTTTCCAGGAAGATGATCGGGAGATTCTAGGAGCAGCTGCAGTTTGCGCGATGAAATCGGGGAATGCTGCACTCACCGAAAAGTTGCTTTTGCGGCTGGGTTTTTCTCAAGAAAAATTGGAATCCATGATGCAAATTGGTTTTCTTTGTGGATTTCTGCAGAAAGATGAATTATTCCGAAAGATGCGAGCTTCTTTGGAATCCGTTCCTTCGGGATCTTACCCAGGGCAAGAGGCCTGGTTTGATGCTGAGCCGACCGATGACGGCTACATCGAGATAGATGGCAAGAAGAAAAAACGATTGGTTGACGAATTATGTACCGCTTTCGCTTTTGGGATTTTAAAAAAGGGAGACCGAGGCATTTCGACCATGATGATTTCGGGTATCCGATCAGCGCGATTGCAAGACCTTTTACAGGCGCTTAGGGTTCAATGTTTGATGAACAATGGGTCTCTCGAAGCTGCTTTGGCGGCAAAGAAAACGATCAGGGATTTTGGATTTCGGTACCGCGCCAGCTCTGGTTTGGCCAACGATTTGCGGATCGACCAGCTGGAAACGGTTAATGGGAAGAAATTTGCCCGTCATTTTTTCGAGGAATTTGTCGCGGGTGGCCCAACCCGGGGGGATGATTTTGATCGTTTATTTCAAGACCACATCCCTGTTTCTGAATCCATGATGGAACTGGTTCATTCCGAAGAAAACGATGGTGGTCTGCAATGGTCCAATGCTTCAGTCGTTCTAAAGTTGGTCATCGCGGCTGACCTGACCAAAGACGGTTTGGATTTGCTTTCGCAACTAAAAGATGAAAAGAGCCGGTCGCTTTGGATGGATGCGATGTTGAATCGACAGTTCGTTGAAGGCCAATACCGAGCAGCGGAAAAGTTGATCGCCATCGCTTCTTCCAAGAAGATCGGAAAGTATGACGATCCGCAACGGACTCTGCCGTCTTTGATGACTGCCGCCGCGAAAGGGGGAGATTTTGTTGCTGCAGAGAAGTTTCTTTCTCAAATTAAAGACCATCAAAAGAGATTATCGCCGAGGTTGATCTTGTCGGCCTATTACCAAAAATTCGGTCGAAATCAGTTGGCATCTGGGACTGTAAAGCCCTTGGTTGAGGAATTGAGGCGACGACTTTCCACAAAACCAACCGATGAGGATAGGGTGAAGTACCTGGTCGATTTTACCATGCGATGTGGTTGGTTGTTGAAAAATGAAGTGGATCAGATTTCAATTTCAGCTGAGATCATCAGCGAGTTTGGGAAAGTTAAAACCGCGGAGAATTTGAGAGGCGAAATTGAAAAGGGGTTGGGTAGTTTTACCCCTCCGTCGCCAGCATCGTTATCGATATTAAAAGAGGTCAAGAGTAACGTTTTGGATTCGCCCGACAAAGCAAATCGGCTTGCAGAAACCATTGATCAGTTAGAAGGAATAGCTGAGGAATTATCTGTAGAAAAATTGTCAACGATGCGAAAGGGAATCTTGGTCGACCTGGCGGAGTTGGCACCGCTCGCCATAGACCAATGGGCAGCCCGCAGCGCTCTGGCGTTCGCCGAACGGGGACAACCTGACGCAGCCGATGACATGATTGACCAGATTACGGATGAAAAACGTAGAGTCCATACGTTATTGGCGTGTGCCTTGGCGTTTCCTCCGGCCACTCGGTCGGTTACCGGTGAAAGGCAGCATCCTGAAGCCCTCTTCTACCTCAAAGGACAAGGCGGAGGGTTCTTTTAGTCGGAGTCTGCCGCCGGTCATTCCGCTGAAACATGTGTTGGATACCGCTATCTATCCTGCCCATAGAGGAGTTAATGGCAACTCTCTTAAATGTCCATAGCGGCGGATTATTTTGATTTTTGGCTTAGGATGCGGCCGTGTTTCGGCGTTTGATCAGCGTGACCTCATTTCCCTTTTCATTGAACTCTACTTGGTCCATGAAGGTCTTCATCAACAGTAGTCCTCGACCACTTGACCGCTCCAGATATTCCGGTTTGGTGGGATCGGGTAAGTCGTCGGAGTTAAAACCGGGGCCGTCGTCTTTAATCACAAAAGTAGCATCGGATGTAGAAAATTTCGCTGTGAACCTTATGCAGCGATCCGAATAGGGTTGAGATTTTTGTCTGGCGGCTGCTACCTCGTAAAACCGATTGTTGCTTTCTTCTTTAAGCGAAGAGTCGACTTCCAAATTTCCATGAAAGTACGCATTTAGCAATGCCTCGTCTAAGGCGGTTGCCACACGAACAGCGTCTCGTTGATCGCAAATACCGCGTTGCTCTGTGTCCTGGCTCATGTGCGCCACCAGCGCGGAAATCAGTCCCAGGTCATTTTCCAGTACAAATTTCATTTCCTTTGCGCATTGCATCAGTCGAAGATGAAAACGCGCCTTTCTGGCCGAAGCGAGAGTTCTTCGCACAATCGTTGCCAATTCGTCTGCGAGCCTTTTCTTTGGAACGTAACTGGCGGCTCCGGCGTGTAGAGCCGCTACGGCAATATCTTCGTTTCCTTTGGAAGTCATCAAGATTGTGGGTATCAGCGGGAAATCCTCCCGTATACATTTCACTAGTTTTAACCCATCCATCTCTGGCATTCGCAGATCGGTCAGCACCAGGTCAGGGTTCAGCGATTTGATTTTTTCAAGTGCGACAACTCCATTTTCTGCCGTTTCTACTGAGAAATCGGCTTGGCTGGAAAGTAATCCTCCAGCAATTAATCGTTCGGAGTGTAGGTCATCAACCACCAGAACTAAAGCCATTTTATTTTTTACCTATTCTTCTTTTAACGGTTGATTGGGACTGGTGCCATCAAATGAATAAGCGGCAAGTTCCGAAAGCGTTTCCATTAGAAGAGGCTGCAATTCAAGGTAATCATCCCTGACTCCGTTCATGTCTTGGCCACGCCCTTTCTCTTCAATGGTCTGAATTCGTTCGGTAATTGGCTCGGCTCCAAATGGTCGAACCGCCCCGCTGATTGCGTGAGCCGCTTCACAGGCTATGGATGGATCTGATGTTTCGATGGCATCCTCAAGCAGCAACATTTTTTTTGGAACATCCTGGCACACCGCAACAATCACATTTTTTAGAATCGTCAAATCGCCGTTCATTGCCTCGAGTGCTTTTGGCCAGTTTACCATCCCAGCACTTGTTACGGCAGTCGAAGGTTTGGTATTCCCGGAATTATCCATATTTGTAATTGCTCGGTTAAGCTCCGATTTGCTGATGGGTTTGGAAACATAATCGTCCATGCCTGCAGCCAAACACCGCTCTCTATCGCCACCCATCGCTTGGGCTGTGAGTGCCACGATTTTTATGCGTTTACCGGAATCTTTTTCAAATTCACGAATTTTTTGGGTCGCCTCTAGTCCGTCTAATCGTGGCATTTGGACATCCATGAGAATGACATCAAACGGAAGTCTTTCCCAAAACTGAATCGCTTCGAAACCATCGATGGCGATGCAAACTTCGTGCCCCCATTTTTTCAATAGCGCTGTCGCCATCTTTTGATTGGCGATTCCGTCTTCGGCCAGCAATATCCTGAGCGGGGTCACGTCACTTTCGTCAGGCGTTGGGGTTACCTCGTTGGCTGCAATGACCGATTTTCGACCTAATCCTATGGCATTGCTAACAAGATTTAGCAACTCGGATTGATTAACCGGCTTCATTGCATAATCGATGACACCAAGATGTCTGGCTCTCCCGGCATCTCCTGAGCTCCAAGCTGAAGAGAGGATGACAATGGCCAGACTTTGCAGCCGTTTGTTGGACCGTATTTTTTCAACCAACATGAAACCATCCATTTCCGGCATTTGATAATCAACAACCAGTAATGGCAAAGGCTTCTTTTTGGAGACCCTGTCTTCCAAGAGCGAAAGGGCATGGTGACCACCATCGGTGGCCTCAACGACCATCCCAGCACCCTGTAAGATCTCACTCAAATTGTTTCGGCTGGTTTGGTTGTCGTCAACGACCAATACTGGCTTGCCTGAAAAAGTTGGATGAAGTGATTTTGCCCGAGAATCGGTTGTTCCACATTCAAAATCGACAACCAGATGGAAGGCCGATCCTTCCTTCATTTCACTCTCAACCCAGATTTTTCCCCCCATGGCAGACACAATACGGGACGTAATGGCAAGGCCTAGTCCTGTGCCACCAAATTTTCGAGTAGTCGAGGTGTCCGCTTGTTCAAACTGTTTAAAGATTCGTTGGAGATGTTCTTGTGGAATACCAATTCCGGTGTCTTTGACCTGGAAATGAAGAGTGACTTTTGAGTTCACAGTATTCTCGCAATCCACTTCCAGCGTGATCTCTCCTTCGTCGGTAAATTTGATGGCATTGCTGATCAGGTTCGTCAGGACCTGTCGTAAACGTACTGAGTCACCTTTGAGGTGTGTTGGCACAGATTGATCGACTCGAAAAGCCAGTTCTAGCTCTTTTGAATGGGCTTTCAATCCGAAGGATTTCAGGGTGTTTCCGATTAAATCCCTTAGTTCGAAATCGGCCTTTTCGAGATCGAGCTTTCCCGCCTCGATTTTTGAAAAGTCTAAAATGTCGTCGATCAATTCCAGCAACGCATCTGCTGACTCTGACAGGATCTTTGCATATTCGCGTTGAGTCGAATCGAGTCCCGTATCGAAAAGAAGATCAGCCATTCCAATAATCGCATTCATGGGCGTTCGGATTTCATGGCTCATGTTGGCCAGGAATTCCCCTTTTGCGAGATTGGCAACGACTGCGCCTTCCTTGGCCATTCTAAGTTCATCTTCGGCCCGTTTGCGTTTTATGAATTGTCCTATTTGGGTACCAAGTTCGATCGCAACGGCGAGGAGTTCTTCGTCCTTTTCCCGGGGTTTTTTGGAGAAAAATTCGAATACACTAATCACTTCATTGTTGATAATGATGGGGAATGCCATCGCACCATGAAGCCCGTCCATGGCGGCCGATTCTTTTCTTGCAAACTGATCATTATCAATCACATCCTCGATCCAAACGGGCTCTCTTTGAGACCAGCTTCTACCGGGCAAACCGCTACCGACCGCCATGATGGATGATAACGTGACTTTTGGAAAGTCACGCAAGCCAGCGTCCCTAGCATTCCAGGAATGAAGACAGTGAAGAATCCCTCCCTTCTGATCGAGTTCCCAGATCGCACCCATTGCCCAATCTAAATGTTCGCAGAAGATTCGTAAGATACGCGATAATGATTCATTGACTGAATTGGCAGCAACCAGCACGTAGGAAACCGCCTGATAGACGGCAATCCGTCGTTCGTGACGATGCCGCTCACTGAGGTCCCTTAAGCTTGCTGTAAAGATCGGAAGTCCATCCGTCGGGACCAGAGTCAACGATAGTTCGACCGGAATCAGACTGCCATCCGCACGGGTCGCGTTGACCTCAATTCGTTTGCCGAGAAGACGGGATTGCCGAGTTCGTAAGTAGCTTTTGATGCCGTTGATATGCGATTCACGGAGGTCTTCCGGAATGATCAAGCTGGCAAGTGGTTGACCGATTGCCTCTTCTTTTTTGTAACCAAAGGTTTGCTCGGCCGCATGGTTGAATTCCAGGACAACTCCCTTGTGGTCGATCGTAATAATGCAATCCAAAGCGCTTTCCAGCATTGCGGATTTGCGGCTTTCGCTTTCGCGTAGAATCGCCTCCATCTTTTTTTGTTCGGAGATTTCGCGAACGACTTTCGAAACTCCCACCATTTTTCCGCTGGCATCTATAATTCTCGATGCCGTTGCTGAAACTTGAATGGTTTGTCCGTCCCGACCAGATCTCTCGGTTTCAAAATGATTGACTCGCTCACCGGCGGCTAGTCGCTCTATCAACTCTTTGGATTCGTGCTGGCGATCTTGGGGAATCAGCAGCGACATTGGCTGGCCAATAATCTCTGCCGAGGAGAAGCCGAAAATTCGCTCTGCAGCCGGATTCCAACTGCGAATGATCCCGTGCAGATCCTCACTAATAACCGCGTCTTCAGAGGATTCGATGACCGCCGCCATATAACGGCTGTCGACTTCTGACGTATCTCCTTCAGTATTCTGCAACACTGAGACAAGTGCCAATTCTCCAGCGGTCGTACTCACCGGATGAAATTTTAGCATCAGGGGTAACTGGTTCCCCCCGGTTTGGCTGCCGATCAAGTCACGTAATTCATGCCCAATGAATTCAGCAGGATTAGCAAAAAACGAACCGAGTAATGCCGTTAGTTCAGAATGATGGTCTGGGGCGAAGCAATTCTTCAAGTCCTGCCCGGTGAGCTCCCCTTTTGAGACTCCAATTAAATCGGCAAATTTAGAATTGCCGATTTCAATGGTGAAGGCGGAATTGACTAGCAGTAGACCGTGATGAGCTGCCTCGACGACTTGTTCGAGTAAGCGATGTTCCATCTCCGGCAACATGGTACCAGTTCCAATACTACGGTCTTATTTGGGCCTCAAATCAGTACTAGTTTCGCAGTCATTCTCCATTTGTGTCAAGTCCAGTGCGAGTGAGATTAATGTCGTCACCTTTGGGAACTGGCTGTCTGACGGATGGGATCTGCGCCCAGTTGGCCCATGTCAGTTGATGGTCTGGATAGTAGCGGAGCTAATTGGATTCTACGTATTTTTGCCAATTAGCATTCGGTCGGCCGAAATTGAACCCTTGGGCTAATTCGAATCCGGCCTCCAGGCAAACACTTGCTTCCGCCGGTTTTTCAATCCCTTCGGCTAGCGGCGAAATTCCCAATTCACGAACAAGTTTGACCAGTGCTTCGATCATTTTGTAGTGTTTTTGGGAAGCTTTGTGGAGATCTCTGACGAGAGACATGTCAAACTTGAGAATGTCAGGAGGGACCTCTACGAGGTCCAGTAATCTGGCTTGCCCCGCCCCAAAATCATCATAAGCAAGTCCAATATTTAGATCGCTCAACTTTTTACGCAGTTCTGCCATGGCGTACAAATCCGTCACAGCCGCTTCGTGTATTTCAAGGCTCAAGAATTGGTCAGGAATTGACTTCCGCAGGGTTTCGAGAGATTCCATCAGACCTGTTCCCAGCAATTCGGCGGGGTGGGTGTTTAAAAAGAGAGTCGTGTTGACCGGCATTCCCGTTGCCTGTTCGACACCGGCCGCTCGACAGGCCTGGCTAAGGTGATCTTCCTGACCGATTTGTTGCGCAATTTCAAACATCTCCCGAGGCCCCGGAAACTCAGGCAACTCACTACGAGCCAACACTTCAAATCCTACCAATGATGTGTCCTTCAACATGACAATCGGTTGGTAAAAGGGGGTCAGGCCGATGCCTTGCACAAGGCTTTCAAACCCAACTAGTCGGGAGGGCAACAGGTTAAATTGTCTGGTAGCGGAGAGCCTGCCATCAGCAATCGGGCGGCAGCCAAGTCTAAATTCTGCGTTGCCAATTTGTATGATATCTTCGTTAGAAAGATAGGTGTCCTCTGAGATCCGATTTCCATTGACGAACGTTCCGTTGGTACTTCCCAGATCTCTGACCAAGACGCCTTGTTCGGTTGT
The DNA here is from genome assembly GCA_014238905.1 of Planctomycetota bacterium. Taxonomy (GTDB): domain Bacteria; phylum Planctomycetota; class Planctomycetia; order Pirellulales; family Pirellulaceae; genus JABAAE01. The sequence goes on along the minus strand of JABAAE010000009.1, from coordinate 28,859 downwards.
AATGAAGTCAGCGTGTTGGCCGGAAATGGTTGACCAAAGCAGTTGTAGGTCGCATTTGATGGATCTACCAACACGGAGCTGTTTCCTGCCGATTGGCGTTTCACGCATACGCTCGCCCTCCGCGATCGCTCCGGAGAGGAACCACTCTATTCCACCCGTTTGATGGTGGTCGGAGTTGTTGGTGTTGGCTATTGTTGACATTTTGTAGGTAGGACTTAGCGAATTCTCAAGTGAATTCAGTGGGTAGAGGATGGCCTAGTCTGCCTTCTATATAGGTTAAAAAACCAGGTTGTCGCCTTGTTTTTTGGGTTATAGGCGATGTAAAACGAAAAACTCGCTTTTTTTAATAAACGCGTCCCACCAGAGGAAAATTTTGATCCCGGGCTTAGGAGATCGCCCCAATCCCCCTTTGATCTAACCGTCGTGCTAATCCGGAAAACGGTTACATCGATACCCTCAATTTGTTTCTGGTTCGAATCGCCTGACAGCACCACGGCAGAGAGTTTTGACCGTACCGGTCGAAGGGTTTACAGGGATCAAAAGGAATTCAAGGGGCCTGTTTCTCCGAAGCCGATCTCCAGGGCACGATTGATGGAGTTGGTGATCATTTGGTATGCGCCTGCGGGCCAGATTGTACGCACTGCGATGCATCGAAATTTTGTGCAGAAAGATCTGTTCCGAAATCAACATGTGGTCTTATCCCGGAAAGAAATGACAAGCAAAGATTTTCGTGTTGATCCAGCTGTTGATCCCCTCTCGTTGTTCGGGGCTGAGCAGGTGCCTGTGTTTTCACCTCTTTGGATGACTCGTCTCTTCAATCGAGCATCTGGTTAATCTGAGAATAAGGCCAGTCATTTTTCAGTTTTCATGGCTAGAGTCTCGTCGGATGGTTCTATTCCCATACGCCTTTTGATGCAGTCCCAGTTTGTACCTGAAAATTGGTACGCTACTCACCGGCGATCCTCAAGAGTTTGTATCCGTTTCGCTGAACCGATTGTCCTCATCCGGCTGTCAACTTACCGCGATCCGATTGTCCATGGAACGGTCAGCTTGGCAACTTCAACCACGAATTAAATTCCGTCGGCGGTTGGGGGTTAGAGGCTCCAACCTTGGCGGTAATCACGACGAATAAATCGCTCAGCATCGGTATCATTAGTGGCCACCATGTTTTCAGCATCCCATTGCAGTTTTTTACCGGCACGAAATGCGACATTGCCAAGGTGGTTGGCTTCGGTAAGCCAGCCGGCATACTCGAAGTTGCAGGTTGTTGGAGTTCCCATTTTGCAAGCCTGAATCCACTCAGCATGATGTCCAATGGAGTTGGGAATGAAAGGCTCTGGCCGCTGAAAGTCTTCGAAGTCTTTGGTAGGGAGCAGGAGGTGCTTGTTGTAATCCGAAATCAGCATTCCTTTATCCCCAACGAATAGCGTGCCACTGCCCCACTTTGGAATTTTTCCTTCCTTCCAAAGCTGCGGTTTTTGAGACCCTTGATACCAGTGAAGCTTCAGTGACGGCATTTTGCCCCTCGGACCGTATTCGTAAGTCGCTTGCATTGAGGCTGGCGCGATTTCGGGATGAGGTTCTGGACCGCGTGCCTCAACGGTCAGCGGGTGTCGTAAATTGAGAGCCCAAAAAGGCAGGTCCACAAAGTGACTTCCCAAATCGGACATTGTTCCGTTTCCAAAATCCCACCAGCGATACCATTTGGGCCCCGGGAAATAAACATTGTGAAACGGCCGCTTGGGAGCGGGGCCTAACCACAAATCCCAATTCAAATTGGAAGGTAAGGGCTGGCCTGTCTGAGGTCGTTCTCGGACCGATACAATATCGCGATGTTTTCGGGCATCCTCCGCACTTTGCCTACCCCATGCTCTTCCTACCCAAGTATGAGATTCCCGTACCGGACCGATGGCTCCCGACTGAATGAGTTCCACGACTCGGCGATAGTTCGCACCCGCATGAATTTGCGTACCCATTTGGGTTGCCACATTTGCCTTGCCGGCGGCTAAGCGGATTTTCCGGGCTTCCTCGATGTTGTAGGTCAGTGGCTTCTCGCAGTAGACATGCTTGCCCATTTGCAAGGCAGGTAACGTTGCAAACGCATGGGTGTGTTCACAGGTACTCACCACAACCGCATCGAATTTTTTTTCTTTGTCGAAAAGCCTGCGAAAGTCGACGTATTTTCTCGCCTTTGGAAAACGAGTGCCGGCGGAGTTGAGGTTGTTTTCATTCACATCGCAAAGGGCAACAATGTTTTCCGATGACACGCTCGCTGCGTTTGCGCCTCCTCTGCCGCCGGAGCCGATAATCGCGATGTCAAGTTTTTCAATTAGATTGCGAGCTCTTAGAATGTTGGGGGCCGTAAAAGGAACGGCAGCACCAATTGCCAATGATTTGGAAAGGAATCTGCGTCGAGTCGTTGGTGGTCTTGACATGAGTTCATTTCAGCCGGCAGGAGGTTGGAGTTGCGAAGAAGAGTAACGTCGTCACATTGTATACATCTTTTTTGGGCTGCACAAATTAAATCGTTTCAGGCGATAGATTCCAGCCTAGGTGTTTGCCGATGGTGGTTCGGTTAGGCTACAATGAAATTTTTATACCCAAAACCCTTCGGCACGGTTTGGCCGAATTTCAGCAAGGAAACTACAATGACAACCCAAGACACCCGCCGCGGGTTCATAAAATCGACCGCTACCGGAACCGGTGCGGCATTAGCCATTCCCTATTTTGGTTGGAATCAAGCAGCGTTTGCCAATCAGGAGAAAAACGATCGGCCAAGCATTGGGTGCATTGGCGTCGGCAGTATGGGTTCGGGAGATGCTCGAGGACACGCGAGATTCGGTGATGTCGTCGCTGTTTGTGACGTCGATGAGAGGCACGCACTGCGAGCCAAGAATGACAAAAATATTGGCAAAGGAAAAGCTGATAATTATTCCGATTACCGCAAAGTGTTAGATCGAAAAGACATCGATGTTGTCAGTATCGTCACGCCTGACCATTGGCATATCAAGATTGCCGTTGAAGCATTAGAAGCGGGTAAGCATGTTTTTTGCCAAAAACCTCTCACTCTTACTTTGGAGGAAAACCAATTAATTCGTCGTGCTTGCGAAAAGCATCGCGACCAAGTGTTCCTGGTTGGAACCCAGCAACGAAGTGACCGTAATAAGTTTATGAGGGCGGTCAACATGGTTCAGAAAGGGGTTCTCGGGAAAATAAAGCATGTGACTGTTGGAATCAATGGTTCACCCACGGGAGGACCATTTCCGGTCGCCGAAGCACCCAAGGAACTCAATTGGGATATGTGGCAAGGACAGGCTGCAGCGAGGGACTACCGCCAACGCCGATGTCATTATGAATTTCGTTGGTGGTACGAATACTCAGGCGGTAAATTCACCGACTGGGGTGCACATCATGTCGATATTGCGATGTGGGCACTCGACAAAAATGGTGCGAAACAGGGGCCGGTCGAAATTGACGGAACCAATTGCGAGCACCCGGTGGAGTATAAAGATGGTTACGCCACAGTGGACGACTGCTACAACACGTCGCATAAGTTTTCGGTGATGCACAAGTTCAGCGATGGTATCACGATGGATGTCACTAGCCATGGTGACAATGGGATTACATTCGAAGGGTCGAAAGGGCGTATTTTTGTCAACCGTGGCAAAATCGCAGGAAAGCCGATCGAAGAAAATTGGGATAAAGACCAATATACCGACGATGCGGTCAAAAACCTCTACAAAGGGAAGCCCCACGAAGGACATAAAAATAATTTCTATCGTTGTATTCGCGAAGGGGGATTAACAGTGTCAGACCCGTTCAGCCACATTCAGGCAATGGCGGCTTGTCATTTGAGTTCCATAGCGGCTCGATTGGGCCGAAAAATTGTTTGGAATCCATTAACTGAAAAAATAATGGGTGATGATCAAGCAGCAGCTTTTCAAGCACGCCAACGCCGTGAGGGCTTTGATATCCTCAAGGTCTAAATCCTACTGAGGATAGCGAGCAGGAAAGGCCGTTTGCTATCGCTGTGAAAATATCTTCAACGATCCATGAAGCGACGCTACCAGCGTCGCTTTTTTTGTACCTCTGGGGTTTTTATTACGGTGGTCATGCAAGCCCCAGTGCATGATCGGAGGTCTTCCTGTTTTCGAATGATATGTCAATGTGGCGTCATGAAGGTGGTTGATGCGCAGTCGTCTTCTCCGTATTTGAGAATGCATTCGTCGAGTCAAAAATGTTTTTGAGCAATATTTGGGAGTTTGATACGAATTCCCTCAGTTCACTTGCGGTTAACAGCGTACCGGGAAGGCCTAGCTGATTAAAACACGAAGATTCTTTTCCGTTTCGACAAATCAGATGACTTTTTTGGCGTTTTGAATGCAAGCAACTTCGGCCCGCGAGAAGTGCTGAGCTCGGTTGTTTCTGCAAAACGATACGGAGTTCACGAGTTCGATGTACCACGGCAGTTCGACAGGGCCTGACCCAAAGCCCTCTTTGACAATTGTAGCAGCAAAGAGTGGAAAGAATTCACTTCCCTTTTTTTACAGTGCCCGGTCGATCGCAGATTGTTTCGAAATCGCAGGATTACTCTCAAATCCTTTTCGCAAATCTTCGATAAAGGCTAGATTGATGGAGATGATAATCAACGGGGGCAGATTCGAATAAGGACGAAAAGATGAACGCCGAAAATTGGTACGACTCCACTGTTGATAGTCTCAGCGAGTGTCGGGATGCCTTGGTGAAACACCCCGTTAATTATGAGATCAATACCGTCGAAAAGTTGCGTTTATTCATGCAAAGGCATGTTTTCGCCGTTTGGGATTTTATGTCGTTGTTAAAATCGCTGCAGAGAAAACTGACGGTAGTAGACGTTCCCTGGTTCCCAGCGATTAATGGCGAGCAGGCGAGATTGATCAACGAAATCGTTCTATCAGAGGAGAGTGATGAAGATGGCCAAGGAGGCTATTGCAGTCATTTTGAACTTTATTGCCGAGCAATGGATGATTGTGGTGCTGCCACCGATTCGATTGAGAATTTCCAGTCGCAGTGGCGAGAAGATCGGTCAATAGAAAAAGCGCTAAGGGCGGGCAACGCACCCTCCGCTGTGCGAGAGTTTGTGGGTTCTACTTTTCAAACGATTCAAAATGCCGATCTGATTTCATTGGCGTCGGTCTTTGCTTTTGGACGAGAGAATTTGTTGCCAGGTGTCTTCAAGGAAATCGTGGGGGAATTGAATTTTCAGAATGACGGTATGTTTGGATCATTTCTTTATTACTTGAACCGTCACGTAGAGGTCGATGGTGATCAACACGGGCCGATGACGGCGAACCTCATCAGGTCTCTCGGTGGAAATGACCCCTCGAATTGGAATCAAATTAGGGATTCTGCGGCCGAAGCGCTCAATTCGCGGCGTTTGCTTTGGGATAGCATCTTGAAAGAGTTTCGTCAGGTCGATCGTCGAACAGGAGCCACGTCTTAACTGCCATTAATGTTGCGGTGTGATCATTTGTAAGGACTCATTACATGGCCTTGTCATGCTTTGCGATCGACCCGCGAGTGACTGAATATCAACAACCGTAATTCCTCTTGTTGATGTTTTTGATGGGGTTGGACCGGCACTCGGCGGCGTTTTTGAGGGGTGCCCAACATCGCCATGGAATTCTGCCGTGACACGGGTGGTCGCTGTTCATTTAGGGGGGGCGATGACCCGAAAACGCCAGATCCAGTAAGGTAACCTGCAGTGTCGAGCTATCGGCAGGGATTGATCGAATTGGATTCTGTGATGACTTTGAGCGATCCCTAATTTTCAAATAGAGTGTCAGCTTGAAGGAAAGCGAGACGATGTTTGAAAAAAAAGGTTCCTGCCTGTAAAATCGAGGGCGGCGGTACCTCTGTTTTACTGCAAGAGGTATCAACAGTATTCCACGCCGTCGTTAAAACGCCTCGATGACTGCCCACCAGGAAAGAGCTTGCCATGTTGGAATTCGGGAATTTCAAAACAAGAACATGTAGTGGAGTTGGACGTCGCGGATTCTTGCAAACTGCCGCGACAGTGCCCATGGCTTTAGGGATGGGGTTGCCATCGTTGGAGGCCGTGGAGACGGAACGGGTCCGGCGGAAAGCAAAATCAGTTTTGCTTCTATGGCTTTGGGGAGGGCCTAGCCATATCGATATGGTGGACCCCAAGCCGGATGCGCCCATGGACTTCCGGGGGCCTTTCGGAACGATTTCCACTAAAACAACCGGAATGCGATTCACTGAATTGTTGCCTAGGATGGCACAACGGAGTGATAAGTTTTCGGTGATTAGATCGATGAAGACGACCAATGGTGGGCATCCGGGAGCAGGTACCGTGGCGTTGACTGGTTACGAAGAAAATGCCGGTCCCATTAAGCCCAATTTTGGATCTATTGTCGCCAAACAGCGAGGAGCGACCGGGGCCTTGCCGCCATTTTTTTACGTCGGCCAAGGTATTCCACGTGATCTTCCTCGGCGTATCGAAGGATATGGCGGAGGGACGCTGGGAAAGGCATACGATCCCTTTCTGGTCAGCTGTAGCGAAAAGGGGAAAGTCGGTATCCCTACGTTGGCAATGCTACCCAAGATGACTCCCAACCGAATTCAAAATCGGAAGAATTTACTTGCCGATATAGACAAAACCCGACGACAGCTTGATTCAGCAAGGATTCAGGATTGGAATCGAACCCATCAAACCGCCTATGGTTTATTGACTGACGAGCAAGCGCGTCTGGCGTTTGATCTAACACAAGAAAAGGAGAAAACCCGGGACTCATACGGCCAAACAACGTTTGGCCAAAGCTGTCTGCTTGCCCGCCGGTTAGTCGAAGCCGAGGTTCCCTATGTACAAGTGAATTGGAGTGAATATGTGGAAACTTTTACACCCAATGGGGACTTTGGCTGGGATACTCACATCTACAATTTTGAATTGTTACAGGATCGGCATTGCCCGATTTTTGATCGTGCTTATTGTGCACTTTTGGATGACCTGGACGACCGAGGATTGCTGGACAGTACGCTTCTGATCGCCATGGGTGAGTTTGGTCGAACGCCCAAAATCAGTAATCGGGCAGCACGAGAGCATTGGCAGCATTGTTATTTTTCGGTCTGGGCCGGCGGTGGTGTGCAGCCCGGTCGATGTATCGGGGAGAGTGATAAAACGGCTGCTCATCCGATTACTCGTCCCATCACCCCGCTGATGACAGGGACAACGATTTCTGAGCTATGCGGGATAGGAGCTCGGGAACGAGCTGAGTTGAAAGTGCTCGATGGTGGTAGCTTGATCCACGAACTGTTGTAACATCAGGGGATTGATTTAAAAGGCGGTTGTTCTTAGAGAGTCTAGCGGGACGACATGGTGGCTGGGAAAAAAAGATCATGATGCAAACTAATCTATCGCTAAAACTGGCCTGCTTGGGAATGTTTTTGTTCTGTTCAGCGGAAGCATTTTCGCAGGGGGCCATCGCGAGACAATTGACTCGGGATGGTTCGATGAAACGGGACCCCTGTTTTATAAAAAACGGTGGAGAAATCATCTTTTGTTATGACGAGACGCCAGATTTAGTTCGGATGATGGTCATGTCCTCCAAGGGAGGTGAGGCCAAGCCGTTCATCAAGGATGCCGGTGATAAGCATCACGTAGAGCCCTCGTTTTCGTCGGATGGTCGATATTTCGCCTACACCGAATGTACTGGCAATTTGACCGCTCAATTGGTAATCAAGGACACTCAAGAAAACAAACTTGCCTATATCAGACATAGTGGTCGGGGGGGCACCCGAAGTAGCTGCTTCTCACCTGATTCCAAACTGTTGGTGTACGCGTTTGCCGAAACTGGACCACAGCAGTTATGGTCAGTGAAGCCCGACGGCACTGACAAGAAACAACTGACACAGTCAGAGGGGATTAGTAACTGGCCCAGTTTCACGCCCGACGGAAAGCGGGTTGTTTTTACGAACAGTCGTGAAAATAATTACGAGATTTACTCGATGAACCTTGATGGGACTGGTGAAAAAAGGCTGACAGAAAATAAGTTGATGGATGTTCGTCCAGTCGTCAGCCCGGATGGCCGAAAAATTGCATTTACCAGCACTCGAGATGGAAACTATGAAATCTACGTGATGGGAATTGACGGCGGTGTGGCGTACAGGTTGACGCATAATCAGGAAAGGGATGATTACCCTGCTTGGCATCCAGACAGTCAAAAAATCCTGTTTGTATCTGAACGGTTGGGGCGATTTGATCTTTTTGAAGTGGATGTGCCGCCAAATCGAATTTTGAATTTGAACACCATGAATGATTCTCTATCGGGATCAGGGTCAACGGGATCAGGGTCAACGGGATCAGGGTCAACGGGATCAGGGGCAACGGGATCGTGATGGATGGATTGGTTTTAAGGCCACCGTCAGTTGCGTGGCGACGTGATCAGCGGAAGGCTCTGATATGCGGATTATTATTTTTTCTGTTCGTTAGTAATAGTGGGCGGATGAATGCCGCGATCGAAATTCAGAAGATGAGTTCGTTGGCGATACACCCCACACGGCCCACCGTCATTACCTTTACCGGTCGCGATTTCGTAGGAACTGATAAGCAGTTTGCGAAATTGTGGGTTAGTTTTCCTGCTGAAATCAGATTGATGCCCGATGCGGTCGGGTCAAGTTCCAAATTGACCTTTGAAATTACACCTCAAAAAATTCCTGTTGGTCTTCAGTCGGCCCGGTTGTTTACCGATCGTGAGTTCTCTAATCCCATGCTCATGGTGGTGGATTCAATAGAGTCCACCGCATTCGATTTGCCTGCTAATTCAGGCAATCTACCGCCATTTGTGTTTCCTTTTGGTGTCAGCCTGGAGACCAAGGACCGGGAATCGGTCAAGATACCCGTTGATCTTCGGCAGGGGAAACGAGTGGTTGTGGAAGCGGTCGCAGATCGTCTGGGTATTGACGTTGATTTGGTGATCCGTCTGCTTGATGGGGATGGGCGCGTCATCGCTCGGCATGATGATCATCCCTTCACAGGTGCGGATCCTCTATTCTCTTTTACGCCCCACGATGATGGACTGCATTATTTGGTTTGTCATGACGTCCAGTACCGGGGTGGAAGGCCTTTCCGACTGAGGGTTGCAGAGGAATCCATTCAATCGGTTGTTTATCCTTCGGTGGTTGGTGGGGAAAAGCCGGTCTTGTTGCACATTAACGATCCGGTCAATAGTCGTAAGAGGGGGCGGGTATCCCGCCAACTGGTACCATCCAGACGGGATTCGGGCAATGATCTTTTGGACATGGCGGGATTGAATCATGGATTCGCTTGCATGATGCGAACCGCTTGGCCGCTTTATACCGAGCCAGTTCACGTTGCTAGCGGCGGCAAATTGGTTGTTGGCGCAACCGTTGCCCCTAGCGTCAGTGCGCCAGCGGTGATTTGTGGCTACATTGACGTTGCGGGCCGGGTCGACCAGTGGTGGATTCACGCCAGGAAAGGCGAGAAAATTGTCTTTCGTTCTCTGGCTGATGCGATCCGCACCCCGGCTATCCCCAAAGTGAAGGTGTTAAATTCAGGAGGTGGTTTGATTGGGAGTTTTCATTGGGCATCCAATCGGCAAGGAGAGTTCACCGTCGCTTTTCCTGAGGATGGGCATTATCGTTTGCAAGTGGAGGAAGGATTCGGCCGTGGCGGATTTGAATTTCAATATTGTCTGGAATTGTCCGAACCGAAGCCGAGTTCGAAGATTTCATTGTCAGCCCGGCCCAACAATAGAAAAGATCTTGAGTTTTCGGTCGGTGTCAGTGGTGGGACGGTTTCGATCCCGATTAAGTTCCAGCAGCAAGAACCCGAAAAAAATCTGCAATGGCGGGTTTATTCCAGAGCGAAGATCGCTTGCAAAGTGGTTGGATTTCAATGGAACAAAGACAAAAAAAACGAAGGTACGCTTGAGGTCCTTTTACCCGAAAACGTCACCGAATTGAGATTGTTGCCTCTCAAAATGGTAGCGTTATCAAATGCTGATCAGCGTTCCAGCGAGGTGAATGTCGATTTGCTCGCCTCTGTTCCTGTTAAGCTTTCCCGTTTACCGAGTTTGCCTGGTCATGTTACCGATTATTTTCCGTTGATCGTCAAGCCAAAAATTAAACTCCCAGAAAACAAGAAGTAGCCATGTGGAAGCCTGTTCTTTTGTCAATTGGTTTTAGTCTTGTTGTTCCGCTGGTTGGATTCGCTCGACCACAGGCAGATGTCCCCAAGATTGAATCGCTTTCGGTTCATCCGAAGGAATTCAGGTTAAGCGGAAATCTGGACCGTCTGCAGTTGGTTGTTTCCGGCGTTACCGCAGCTGGAGAGCGTGTTGATTTGACGCATGAAGTGGTCTACCGACTGTCGAGTTCGATAGCAAAATGCAGTACCAGTGGTCTTCTGATCCCGTTGGCAAATGGAACACTTCAGGTGGATGTGCTGTACCAGTCAAAGCGTGCGACCAGTCAGCTAGTGGTGGAAAACATGGCGAGTCAACAGCGAGTCTCTTTTCACCAGCATGCTCTCCCAATTCTTGCCCGTAGTGGTTGCAGTGGTGGGTCTTGCCATGGTTCGCCCCATGGAAAGGGAGGGTTCCGGCTATCGCTTTTTGCATCGGATTGGAGACTGGATTTGCATTCGCTCACAAAAGACCAGTTCGGCCGCCGCGTCAATCTCATCGAGCCATCCAAAAGTCTGATCCTGAAAAAACCAACCATGCAGGTCGCCCATCAGGGCGGGCAGAGACTGCACCCTGATAGCCCTCAGTACCAACTGCTGGCTGACTGGATCGCTGGTGGTTGTGAGGTAAACCATAGTGAATCTGAATGTGTTGGAATCGATATTTACCCAGGTGAAAATCATGTGGTGACCTTTCCCTTTAACCGACAGCAATTGTCGGTATTGGCTCGGTTCGACGATGGTTCGGTGCGGGATGTCAGCCACTTGGCGAAATATGAAGCGGCGGCAACCTCGGTTGCGAATGTTTCGCAGTCTGGGGTAGTGACTGGATTGGAACGGGGAGAATCTGCGATCATTATCAGGTATCTGAAGCATGTGGTTGCTCCGGTTTTCACGTTTGTTCGACCATTGGATGGGTTTCGGTGGAATGGTCGACCAGCGGCTAATTACATTGATGACCACGTTTACCAAAAACTACAGTTGCTGCAATATTCGGCTGCCGCTGTTTGCTCGGATTCGGAATTTGTTCGTCGAGTTTACCTGGATGTCATCGGTGTTTTGCCCACCGTAGACGAGTCGATGGCTTTTCTGGAGAGTAATGCTCCACGGAAACGGGAGGCATTGATTGATGCTTTGTTGGGACGGCCGGAGTATGCGAAATTTTGGGCACAAAAATGGGGCGATTTGCTACGAGCATCCCGGAAATTGATTGGCGCGGCGAGTGTTTACAAACTGAATAACTGGTTGGAACAAAGCGTCGGTGAGAATCAGCCCTACGATGAGTTTGTGGCGGACGTGTTATTGGCAACAGGAAGTACGATGAGCTATCCCGCCGGGAATTATTTTCGCGCAGCTGGCGATAGCATCGACGCCACTGAAACCACTGCTCAGGTTTTTCTAGGTACTCGAATTGCCTGTGCTAAATGTCATAATCATCCTTTTGAAAAATGGACGCAGGACCATTACTACGGGCTATCCGCGTTTTTTCATCGGATCGAAAGGTCGAAAACCGATCGCGAAGAAGAAACGCTGATTTGGAGTCGCGATTCTGGCGAGGTCAAAAATCCGACAACCGGCAAGGTTGTATCTGCCTGGGTGCCGGTCACCGGTGAGATGCCCTTGAAGTCTGGCGATCCCAGAGCCGGATTTGTTGAATGGTTATCTCGGAAGGATAATCCTTTTTTGGCGAGGGTTGAGGTCAATCGAATTTGGGCCCAAGTCATGGGATGGGGCATTGTAGAGCCTTTTGATGATTTTCGTGATTCCAATCCTCCTTCGAATCCTGCGTTGCTTGATGCTTTAGCCCGTGATTTCATTGCGGGAGGTTATGACCGGCGAAAAATACTACGGACGATTTTATTGAGCAACGTTTACCAAGCGTCGTCGATCACCGATCGGTTTAATCGAGATGATCGCCGTTATTTTTCTCATCGGCAGCCTAAAAAGCTGACGGCCGAACAGTTGGTGGATGCACTCGGGTTTGTGACGGGAAAGCCAAGAGAATTTCATGGTGTCCCCCGGGGAACCAAGGCGACCTGGCTACCGGCGCCGGATCTCAAACCGCATGATCGGGGGAAAATCGGTGAAACCGATTTTCTCAAGGTGTTTGGCCAACCTGAAAGGCAATCGGTTTGCGAATGTGAACGAGGGGATGATGCCAGCCTCGGACAAGCTTTGCAGTTGTTAAACGGGAAGTTCTTGCATGAGATGCTGGCTGACAAACAAAATCATATTCATCAAGGATTAGCCAATGGAACTGCCCCGCTTGAGCTAATCAAATCCGCATATCAACGAGCCTTGTGTCGCCAACCGTCTTCGGAAGAAATCACCGTGATACAACGTTACCTTGCAGCCGAGGACAATAAATCGCTTGCCCTGGAAGATGTTTTTTGGTCACTTTTGAATCGAAACGAATTTCTGTTCCAACATTAAGTATATGAATCCGTATTTGAAACCAACCTTTTTGCTCGCTTTTATCCTGATTTTCCAAAACTGGGGCGAAAATCTATTGGGCAATGAGCGGATCAGCTTTGTTAAACAAATTGCTCCCATTTTGTTGACCAGATGCCAGGGATGTCATGGCTCGAAAGTTGCTGAATCGGATTACCGGGTCGATACATTTCAGCAGGTGCTGGAGTTGGGTGATCGAACGCCAGCGATAAAAGCCAATAGCCTCGATAAAAGTGAGTTCTATCTTAGGCTTATTAGCAAGGACGTTGACCACCGAATGCCTGCCGACGCTGACCCGCTTTCCAAGAGCGAAATTGAGCTGTTCCGCCATTGGATTGAACAAGGAGCTGGTTTTGACGGAAAAGATCCGTCCTCAACGTTGGTCGAACTTTTAGCTGGTTTAAGGCACCCCACGCCACCAGAGTTTTACCCCGCCGCGATGTCTTTGTCGGCGCTGGCGTTCAACGCTGATCAAACGCGATTGGTGATCGGCGGTTACCATGAATTGTTGGTTTGGGATTTCGCCGGTCGAATGGACAATCGGATTCAGGACGTGGGGGAACGGATTTATTCCGTGGAATTCCATCCAACCCGCCCTACCCTGCTGGTCGCCAGTGGAACCCCGGGAGTTCGAGGGGAAGTGAGGCTGATTGAAAGTCAGACCGGAAATCTAGTGGCCATTCTTTCGCATTCCAGCGAGGTCATTTTGGCTGCTCAGTTTAGTCTCGATGGCGGGCGAGTTGCTGTCGGTACATCCAGTGGGCAGATTCAAATTTATGATTCAAAAACCCACCTGAAAATAATGACACTTGCCGGTCAGTCCGGGCAGATTACCAGTGTTGCCTGGGACCAAACCGGAAGCCGTCTGGTAGCTGCATGCCAAGATCATTCCTGCAAGGTTTTCGACACACAAACCGGAAAGGTGATTTCTACTTTTTCTGGTCATGCCAAGAAAGTAAATGATGCGTTGTTTGTTAATCAGAGCAAGGACGTCCTGAGTTGCGGAGAGGATGGAACTGCGATGGTCTGGAATCCTGATGATGGTCGAAAAACTCGTGATTTGTTTCGAGGGCAGGAATCGGTGATAGGTTGTTTGGCGGTTGGAAATGAGTACCTGATTGCAACCCCTACCCGGGTTCGTCGTTTCGAAGCTAACGGAAACCGCCAGGTGGGTGAGTTGGTTATTTCGAATGTGTCAATCACGTCACTGGCACAAGGAGCACAATGGTTGGCGATCGGTGGGGAAAAGGGGCAGGTGCGTCTGGTTAGTGCCGCAGATTGGAAGACCACTGTCGGTTTTACAGCGGTTCCCACGAAAGTTGTCGAAATAGAAAACAACAGTCTCCCTGAGGATCGGTCCAGTCCCAATCCAGTGCCCTTCGGCCCGAAAAAATAAAAGGGTAGCCGATGTGCTTCAGTGTTCCTGTTGTTAGGAGCATCGATTTCCGGGTTCAATATGGAGATGAGATCCATAAAAAGAGCCACCGGTGGCGTGGCTTGTACGACTGGGCCGCTCTTAGGTGGTGAGGCTTGGAGGGAGGTTCCGGCTTTGCTTTTTTCGCCACCTGCGGCGGGCAAAATAACCCATTGTGAGACAACCTACCAGTCCGAGAGTTCCTGGTTCCGGTACAGTGCTGATGGCGGTATAAAGTCGCAGATCGTTGCCATCTCCACCGACATAGCTTAGCAGAAGATCGAACCCGTTATTGTTGGCGACGACAATGCCTCCTTCATCGAGTCCACTGAAAAAACCGGATTGCGTACCACCAACGTCGGCGACCAGGAATTCCATGTTTTCGTCAAGGTTGAAACCGCCGGATAAGATAACGTCAAATGTTCCGTCGAAAACGGCGTCATTACTGATCAGCAATTGGTCGAACTCGCTTGACAGAACGCCTTCAATTTCGATAAACAGCGAACTGGTGGAGGTCAACGTCATGTTTTCCAGGTTGACTATTCCGGGGCTGTTGCCGGGCCGGAATTCGTCTGAAAATTGAATGTTGCCAGTGTAATTGCCAGTTCCCGTCACCGCCCCGGTGAAATTGAGAAAGTCACTGCCGGTAGCGCCGTTGACGGTACCCAAATTCACAAAGTCACCATTGATGTCGGCCGCTCCGGATGCAGTAACGACATCACCGACTGCCAATGTGATTCCGTTGGAACTCGTCAGGCTTCCACCGGTGCTGACGGTGGTGAGTGCCCCCAGGTTGGCGGTGTTAGCGTCCCGGAGAATGACCGCGTTTCCACCAATATTCAGGGTGCCAGCAAAATTAAAACCATTGACCGACGTCGATTTTCCGATCGTTAGTGAATTGTTGGCGGTAATGACGTTGGCCGATGTTCCACTAATTTCGGCCGCTAGAACTCCGTTGCCGGAAAAGTTTCCCGCAAGCGTTAGGGAGCCGCTCGTCAGGCTACCGCCGTCCAACGTCAATGTCGCTCCACTGGCGATCTGCGTTGCCCCTGCAATAACAAGATGCTGATTGGCGGAAAGTGTTGTGGTGCTACCTGCGGTATTAAAAGTCGTGCCGTTGGTTAGTGAAAAGTCACCGACCCCAACTGTCAATGTTTGGCCAGTATCTGTAATCCCGAGAGTTCCGGTGTTGAATGAAAACGTCCCACCAGACAAATTTGAGAAAAGACCTGTAGTCAGGTTGCCACCATTGAGTGTCAATGTGCCATCACTGGCGATACTTGTTGTGCCGGCAATAGTCAGATTTTGGTCAGTCGCCAATGTTGTTGTACTTCCGGCGGTGTTAAAAGAGCTTCCGTTCGCCAGAGAAAACTGGCCTGATTCGACTGTCAACGCCTGGCTGGAATCGGTGATCGAAAGGGTGCCTGTATTAAAGGTGAATGTTCCCCCGGAGAGGTGTGTCAGAGAACCGGTAGATAGAATTCCGCCATCGAGGGTCACTGTACCAGTCGACCAGATTTTGGTGGTGCCGGCAATCGTGACCGTGCCGTTGTCAGCAAGCGTCAGTGCCCCTGTCCCGCCGGCGGCAGAAGAAGAGCCACCAATAAAGAGATTGCCGGATTGGTTCCACTGCGATCCGGTACCAGTCACCGTAGCGGTTCCTGTTGAGCCGGTATTGCTAGCCACATAGCCGTTTACATTGCTCACCAGTCCACCATCGGTGACATTCAGTGTGCCGGTACCCTTGCGACCTATGTAAAAATCATTCGTGTTATTCCATTGGGATCCTGCATTGGAAACGGTGGCGGTACCACTAGATCCTGAATCGTATCCAACGTAGCCATGGGTGTTACTGACTACTCCGCCGGATGTGATGTTGAGTGTTCCAGTCCCTTGCTCGCCTATTCTGGCAACGCCAGTCTGGCTCCATTGGGATCCAGGTCCATTGACGGTAACTGCACCAACCGACGATGCGAGGTAACCGACATGACCGACTGTATTGGTGACCAATCCACCCGCCTCAATATTCAGAGTACCACTGTCGTAATAGCCCAGATACAAATCGTACGTGTTGTTCCATTGAGAGGAAGAACCGGTGACTGTTGCCAATCCGATTGCTGTACCCGTGGAACCAAAACCGACATAGCCGTAATTGTTACTGGCAACGCCACCTGATTCCACGTTGAGAGTGCCACTATCCTGGTAGCCAACGAAGAAGTTGCCAGTTTGATTCCATTGTGATCCAGTACCGTTAATGGTCACGATCCCGGATGAACCGGAGCTCTCAGCGATATAACCGGTGGCATTGGTCACGACACCGCCGTCGGTGATATTCAAAGTTCCATCACCCAGGCGCCCCACGAGTAAATCATTGGAATGGTTCCATTGCGATCCTGTTCCGTTTACCGTTGCTTGGCCGGTTGCTCCGGAGGTGTATCCCAGATAGCCGTAGGTGTCTGTAACGACGCCGCCGGCCGCGACGCTCAGTATTCCGTCGCCTGATGACCCCACTCGTAGAACACCCGAATTACTCCACTGAGAATTTGTTCCGGTGACCAATGCGGATCCATCGGAATTGGTGTTGTGCCCCAGATAACCCACATTGTTGGTGACCTCTCCACCGGCAGTAATATTCAAGGTGCCGTTTCCGGAGTTTCCTACATAGAGGTTGTCTGAATTGGCCCATAGAGAATCCGTTCCCGTGATGGTGACGGTACTGATAGAATTGGAGTCGAAGCCGATATAGCCCACTGTATTTTCCACCGTGCCACCTGCCTCGACGGTGAGGGTTCCAGTGCCCCCTTGACCAACAATCAAAAACCCGGAATTTGTCCATTTTGAATTGGCACCGTTAATGGTCGCGGTGCCGGTTGCTCCGGAATTTAAGCCGAGATAGCCAACCTGATTTTCGACTTTTCCGGCTTCTTGAATATTGAGTGTTCCTGATCCTGAATAACCTACCGTCAGGTTGTTGGCGTTGTCCCAGATCGAATCCGATCCCTGAATAAGAGCCAATCCTGTGGAAGTGGATTCGTATCCAATGTATCCCAGATTATTGGTGACCTCTCCTCCGGCGATGATATTTAAGGTGCCATGACCAGCATCTCCAACAAACAGGTTGTTGGTCTGATTCCATGTTGAATTGGTGCCGGTGACGGTCGCGACGCCAGTGCCGGTTGTATTTGCCCCAATTTTTGCCTGTGAGTTGGTCATTAAACCACCCGCTTCAATATTCAGAGTGCCGTCACCCCAAAGTCCCACCGAGAAATTATTGCTATGCACCCACTGAGAATTGGTCCCGTTGACGGTGGCCACCCCGATGGAGTCGGCGGCATACCCCACGTAACCGTAAGTATCGGTGACTTGTCCGCCGTCGGTAATGTTGAGGGTCCCAGTCCCGTCATGACCCACGAACAATATGGCGGAGTTGTTGAACTGTGATCCGCTGCCGGTAACCGTAGCGACACCAGTGGAACTAGAATCGAATCCGAGATAGCCCAACGAGTTGGTGACGATGCCACCGGATTGAATCAACAGGTTTCCGTCGATTTGAAATCCCTTAGATCCACCAACTGTTATTTGAGCTCCTGCCGTGTGGGAACCATCGATGGTCATTGTCGCGGCATTTGTAATCTGGCCTCCGCCAAGACTATGTAAATGAAGCCCTTGCACAATTAACTGCGTGCTACTGCCATCGACGCTGAAATCTGAAAACGATCCATTGCCACCCGAGCCGTTGATGACAAGGGTGTGCTGGGTGCTGTCCTGATTTAAAAAAGTGACCTCGCCTAAGAGGATTTGCAGATAGCCGATCGCCGGAACATTACTGACGGTGTCGGCATTCCACCAGACGGCGTAGGAACCGGCTTGATTGAATCGGGCAATTTCAGACGTCCCGGGAGCTACTCCACCATCCCAATTGCTTCCCAAATGAAAATACGGCGAACTAGCACCGGAGGTATTATTCCATTCGCGAACCGTTTGTCCCACAACCCGATCAGCAGTTGTGCCCATCCAGGCAATCAAAAGGATCAGGAGGATGGCGTTTTGGAATCCAGAACATCGACTAGATGCCTCACTATCCATTTCGGAACGGTTCGTAAGCCTAGTATTGAAATCCATGATGATGGCAAGGAGATAAGCAATTCCATTCGCATGGCAATGTTGGTTAGCGACATCTTGTTTTCGCTAAACCATTTGCGATGTTCGAGATGGAGTCTAAGCATGCAAGGGGGAGTGGTCAAGATAGGATATTCGGGGGGCGGCTGAGCTGATGTGGATTGTTCAGCAATAGATGGTCAATGCTTGCGGCTCATCATTCGCTGTAACGCAAATGATACGGATTGTTACAGATAAGTGGCGTGTGCTTAACGCCGGCAATGAACGTCAATCGTTTCATTGGCGGGTTAGTCATTGGAGTCGGAAGTTAGGTCGTTTCATTAGAGTTGCGGTGGTTCGCTGAGTTTCTTTGGACCGCCCCATTTTTCGGGCCCCTGGCGTCTAGAGAAAAATGGCCTTGCCAAATTTGGGTCCGCTTTTGGAATTGCTGCCGATGTTTGGCAGGTCAGGTTTGGGTTTGGAACGACACCCATACCTGTTGGTGAATGGTTCGCATGTATTTCGTTCGATGGTGCCTTGGCGGCTGGATTACGCCTTCGCAAAGATGACGCGCTACCTCGTTTGTTGGGGTTGATACCACCAATCGGTGTAGTTTTTTGCTTTTTTTCCGGCCATGGTCCGGATTCAGCCGTCCGTCCTGCTTTACGAAGCAGAATTCATCGTATAAATTCGCCCCAAAATGGTCTTTCAATGATCTTGACCGTCGATCGACCCGGTTTCAGCTCTTCGATCACCGGGTTTGATTTTTTCTTCAACAAAAGGATCTGGTTCGTGGAAAACTCAATCCCAGCATTTTTATGGGCTGTCGTAATTTGCTTACTTGGGACGTCCGTCTCAGCACAGCAAACAACGGATCAAAAAAACTCTCTGGCGGAGGCATCAGGCGATCCGGTTGAGGTGAGTTCTGCTGAGATTCAGGAACCGTCTGGCACCGTCGAAATGGAACTCGCCGATGCTGTTCAAGCAGCCAGTCGAGCGGCCAACAATGCCTGGATGATGACTGCGGCTGCATTGGTACTCTTTATGACCGCTCCTGGCTTGGCACTGTTTTATGGCGGATTGGTCCGGCAGAAGAATGTCCTGAGCGTCATGATGCAATGCATCTATTTGATGGGAATGATGACCTTGTTGTGGGCGATTTGCGGGTACAGTTTTGCCTTCGGCGGTGAGGGGGCGTTTTTCGGGAATTTGGACCATCTGTTTATGAATGGCGTAGCGCTTCAAAACAGGGTTGCTCCAGGAGGAGAAATACCGGACCTCACCTTTATGGTATTTCAAGGAATGTTTTTCATCATTACACCTGCCCTCATCTGCGGCGCCTTTGCCGAACGGATGAAGTTTTCAACCATGGTCGTTTTTTCTGTCCTTTGGGGGGTGCTGGTTTACTGTCCCCTTTGTCACTGGGTTTGGGCAGAATCTGGAATTCTTTACTACGGCGGACCCAATGCCTGGTTTGGAGGAGCGATTGATTTTGCCGGTGGTACAGTCGTTCATATGAGTTCCGGTTTTTCAGCGTTGGTGGTCTCTCTTCTGATTGGTAATCGTATCGGATTCGGTTCAGACGATATGCGTCCACATAATCTGGCTTTTTCTGCAATCGGAGCAGCCATGTTATGGGTCGGATGGTTTGGGTTTAATGCCGGTAGTGCTGGAGCGTCCAACGATATCGCGGCGAATGCTTTTGTCGTGACTCATTTTTCTGCTGCAGCTGGCGCATTTGCTTGGGCGAGCATTGAATGGTTTAGTCGCGGAAAACCATCGATATTAGGCACCGCCTCAGGTGCTGTGGCCGGTTTGGTCTGCATTACACCCGCCTCGGGATGTGTGCATCCCATGCCAGCCATTTTGATGGGGCTTTTGGCGGGTATCGCCTGTTATTTTGCCTGTGGTATCGTGAAAAGGGCATTTGGTTACGACGATTCACTGGATGCCTTTGGAATACACGGGGTGGGCGGTATTTTGGGAGCCATCTTGATAGGGTTTTTTGCCAGCCAAGACGTCGGTGACGCCAATGGCCTGATTTATAGTGCCAGTGAAGGCTGGCCATTAATGGTAGGGCAACTCGTCGCCGTTGGCGTTACTCTTGTGTACTCTGTCGGTATGACGTGGTTACTGGTTCTCTTCTTAAAAAAGACGATCGGATTACGAGTGGATGAAAAGTCGGAAATACGTGGTTTGGACATTACCGAGCATGGGGAAGAAGGCTATATCTTTAATCGGTGAGTTCCCAAATGGAGTGGCTGGAATCGCCAGAGATTGCTAGAGGACCAAGCCGAATCCATTGGTGATTGTGCGGCAGTGCCAGACACGTGGGAGCTGGGTTGTGGGTGAATCCTTTCGGGTTTTCCTTCGAGTGATTTAACAATTCAGAACGGTGTCGACTTACCGAGCCTGGTAAGCCAGTGGGAACGTCTGGAGCAATCCCCCGATCCACTTTCCTTTCTCCAGCGGGATTTGGAGGACCTTTTCATGATGATCGCGTTTGAGCACTTTCATCGCCGCGTTGTGGAAATTTTTACCTATACCAATGCTCTTCCAGCCCTGAGCGCTAAAGTGCTTGGGTAAGGTGACGGCATCGGGAACATAGCTTCGCCAGGAGTTGCCCCAGTTGAAGTTGAACTTGGCACCGGTGCGCGCCGGACGCAGTCCGGAGAAGAGGGAGGTTCGCGATGGGAAACAAACGGGCGAGGAACAGATCGCGCGGGTGAAAGTGACACTGCGAGCAGCAAAGCGCTCGAGATTCGGCGTGATCGCCTGAGGGTGACCCTTGAGTACGCTGTTCCAATCGTTCCAATCGTCAATATTTAGGAAAAGCACGCTGGGGCGGTCGGCCACACTGGGACGCTGTGCGCTGGCCACTTGAAACGATGATGCATAAGCGGCAAGACAAAGTACGAAGAACCGGAGTGCTCTCGCTGTAGTGGAGTAAGTGGAAAGTTTCATCGGTGCTCTCTTGTTTTCTCTTTGACCTAAGTTCAAAAGTGGGCCGCCCATTTTGATTTCGCCTGTAATACCGTAAGGTTCTGTCATTCGAGAATCCGTTAAAAGTCTACTTCTTGCGATTCTTGGAGCTGCGTGGTTTTCCAATCATTTCCGGACGATATTGAGTGGGGTCAAAGGCAGGGTTTGGAAGCGGGACAACGGCTTTACTTTCGGTGAGATACTCCTCGATTCGCTGATCCAGACTCGCCACCCGCTCCGGATACTGGCTCGCCAAGTCATTGGTTTCTCCGACGTCCTCCGCAAGGTTGTAAAGGCGATAGGCATGTTGACCATCTTCACCCTCATGGAATAGGCGGATTAACTTCCAATCGCCGGCATGTACGCAGGCAGAGTCGGGAAGCCAGTCGGGCACAGGTGGGGCAAAAGGGAAGTAGGTGAATATGGCGTCCCGATCCAGTTCCCCGCCCTTCAGAACAGGCAGTATGTCGATCCCATCCACCACGTGATCATCGGGAACATCGAGCCCCAGTTGTCGCGCAAAAGTCGGATAAAAATCTGAAGTCTGAATCGGAACGTCACTACGGCTGCCCGGTGTCGTCACCCCCGGCCAAACCACAATGGCGGGAACCCGAATTCCACCTTCATAAATGGTCGCTTTTCCTCCGCGCAGGGGACGATTACTGGTAGCCGAAGGAGCGTCAGGGAGCTTTGCGTACATATGTCCGCCGTTGTCCGAGTAGAAAACAATAATGGTATTGTCCGCGATACCGGCGGCATCCACCATGTCGATCAGTGACCCCACCGCATCATCAAGAGAGTGAACCATCGCCGCATAAAGTGCAGACCGCTGGGCATCCTTGGGGTCGATCTTCTTGCGGTACATCTCGATCAACTCCTCCTTCGCCTCAAAAGGGGCGTGAACCGAGAACTGCCAATAATTCATAAAGAAGGGGCGGTCACTTTGAAGCGAGTCGAACCATTGGCTCGCTTCCTCTGCCATACGGTCCTCAATATGTTCGTTTGGTTTGTTGGCTTTGAGCTCTTTATATTTCCAGGGAGCAATATAGCCACCTGCGGGACCTGAGCCGGCCGCAAAGGGGAGACTCACATCGAACCCATGATTCAGGGGGACATGCGGATCTCTTCCTAGATGCCATTTACCAAAATGAGCTGTCTGATATCCCTTGGCTTTAAAGAGTTTCCCCAGCGTCGGGAAGTTGGTATCGAGTCGACTTACGGACGATACACTTCTGGCCTTGATTCCGGGCTTCGCTCTCGCATCGACAACGGCTTTGAGACGTGCCACTGGCGTGTGGTGTTGAGGTCGCGTTGATCCGTGTCGCGCCGGTGTTTGTCCGGTGAGCAGGCTGGCGCGCGTGGGCGAACATAGCGGACTGTTGGAGTACGCGCGATTGAACGTCATCCCCCGCTTGGCTAAGCGCTCAATGTTCGGAGTCTGATAAAGCTTGGTATGTCCATACAGAGTTGTATCGGCCCAACCCAGATCATCGGCCAGAATGAAGACCACATTCATTGGAGTCTGCTCCTGCGCGTTGGCATTGACACAACAGCAAGCCAAAAGTGCGCTTGCCGCAAAGATGACCGTTTTCGTTTTTACATTCATAGTGTTACTCATTTTATTTAAAGTGTGCCGCCCATTTTGATTTCTGTAGTCCCCGTTTCACCGCCCTCAAGTTCTCAAAGGTGGCGCCTCCGTAATGGCTCAACGCGTAGCCGTCACAGCCGGTAAACGAGGAGAGTTCGGCACTTTTCTCCAGGACCGACGGGTCCTTGCCCCGAATATCCAACGCCGCCACCCAGTGAACACGGTCCCCGGCAGCCTTTTCGAAATTCTCCAGGTACCTCACCTTATCATCAACGAGTTTCAGATCGTCTGAGTGTTCCACAAAGGCATTGGCCCGGATGGAATCGACGTGCTTCGTGAAAGAAGACAGGTCGATGCCGGAATAATAGCTGTGGGTGCGGGTATAGTGATTCCAGCGAATGTCGATATCCGGCTTGAAGGATTTCGCCGCGGTGCTGGTCATCCGGTAGAGGTTGTTCACCGACTCGCAACGGAAATCCAGCCAGCGTTTCAGCACGGGCTGTTGCCGGAGATACTCTGCTGCCAAAATGCCGGGCTTTCTGATGGGCTGCTTATCCTGCTTTGCCAGGATCAGAAGTTCCTTCCTTGCCTCCTCCAAATCAAAGCCTGACTTTTTGGCTGCGGCCATGCAATGCCCGCAAAAGCATCCGCCTTTTTCCGGCGCGACCAGAGCCCAATCAATGGGGTCCGGGGGGAGGTTTTGCGTCAAATACTTGGTCCGCAGCACATAGGGGATCAGGCAAGTCTGGATGTAATCCAGGTCATAGTTGGCAGCGAGATCCGAATAGAGCCCCAGGGCATACTCCTGGAAAGCCGGACTGTTCAGGCAAACGGCGGGGTGGCCATCGTTATGCGTGATGACTGGCTTGCCGAATTCGTTCACCTGGATGGAATCCGGGAACTCTTTTTCCAACCTCCGCGGGTCAATCCAGGCATGAAACAGTTCCACCCCGGCTTTCATTCCCCGTTTATGCGCTGCCGTCGTGAATTCCTCCACCCAGTCTGTTTTGGCAAGGAAGTCCCGCTCGGTCCGCAGGGGCTTGATTTTGCCATAGTGTTTCATGTCAGGCGACCAGTAAATTCTGCAATCCTCGCACTTATAGCGCTTCCTCACGGGATTGTGGGGATACTCGCCCCCTCGAAAAGGGCGAGTCGATTGCGAGAGGTTGCACATGTAGACCGAATTGGCCCCCGCCATTCCCTGCAGGTTATCCAGCACCTGCTCCAGTCCCTCATCGGCCAGATCCCATGGAAAAACACTGGCGGAAATCTCCGGAGGACTGCCCGGGTCTTTAGCAGGGGATCGCTGCAGAGGGGCGGTCATTCCCGTGATTCCAAGGGTGGTGATGAAATTTCTTCTTGTCCAGTCACTCATTTTTATCACCTATTTTCTTGCCCTGGGTCTCGCTCATCAGATGTCTTCTGAATAGGTGCGGGGTAAGGCGCGGGTTTCGGGTCGGCATAGGGCACCCGGTAGCGCGGATCGGGCGGGGTGCCCTTCGGTGCGCCCGAGAGCGGCCAGGCGAATACCTCGCTCGCATCCTGTTGGGCTTTGTTCAGACGCGGCAGCGAAGCAGACCATTGATCCAACAAATTCCGTAACCTTGTCGCGACCTCTGCGTCGGATTGCGCACGATCGGTTAATTCATGCGGGTCCTGGGCAACGTTGAACAGCAACTCCTGCTTATTCGAGCGCCACAGCTTCCAGTCGCCAACGCGCACCGCCTGAGTCTGCCAGAACTCCCAGAACATCGGCTTTGGCCGGTCGATCTTGTCCGTGTCGCCGGTCAATCGCGGCAGCAAGTCCACGCCATCAAACTCATCCGGGATCGCTCCACCTCCTGCTTTGAGCGTCGTCGCGGTGAGGTCGAGGGTCGTCACCATCTCTTCGATCACCGTTCCCGGGATGATCCTTCCCTTCCAGTACGCGAACATCGGGACCCGGATGCCACCCTCGAACAGGCTGCCTTTCTCACCACGCATGGGTACGTTGTTCGAGCCGTTCCAAACTCCGCCCCTCGTGCCGGGCGGTCCGCCGGGCAGTCCCGGGCCGTTGCGTCCCATCTTGCTTGGAGCGCCGTTGTCGCTGGCAAAGAGAATCAGCGTGTTCTCTTCTAGCCCGTGCTCGCGTAGCTTTGCCATAACACCGCCCACCGCGTCGTCGATCGACTTGATCAGCGCAAGGCCCATGCGCCGCCGATCGTCCCGCCATCCGTCGTAGTGCGGGTAGTCGAGCTTGGGGAAGTGTTTGTAGTACGGGTCGGACTTCTCAATGAGCGGGATGTGCGGGCCGAACAGCGGCAGGTAGAGGAAGAACGGCTTGTCCCCGGCCTGGCTGAGGTCGATGAACGACTCGCCGTATTTGCCCTGCAGGATGACGCGGTTGGCAACGCCCTTGGGCAATCCGCGATCGGCGTGGTGCTCCGCAGACTTGCCGTCGAGCGTGAGGTTGGCCTGCCCGCTGGTCATCGAGCCGGTCCAGTAGTAGTCGAAGCCGCGACCACGTGGGTCGAACTTCGGCTTGGAGCTGTTGGTCGGGCCAAGGTGCCACTTGCCGGAGAAGCCGGTGACGTAGCCGAGCTTCTTCATCCGGTCGGCGATGGTCAGGACGGGCTGACCTGCCATGTCCGTACCTTTGGCGTAGGTGCGTGGCATGCGGCCCTTACCCTCGCCCGCGTCGCAGGCATTGTGCGGGAAGCCGAACTCGTTCTGGATCCGGCCAACCATCAGCCCGGCGCGTGACGGCTGACACTGCGGAGCCGAGCTGTAGCCCGCGGTCATTAGTGCGCCGCCGCGGGCAAGCCTGTCCATGTTTGGCGTGTCAACGTGCTGGTCGATTCCGTGCACGCCCAGGTCCGTGTACCCGTGATCGTCGGTGTAGATAAGGATGACGTTGGGGCGGTCGGCGGGCGCGGCAAACGTGTGCGGCGAAAAAAGTGTCGATGCCAACACAATGAAGCAGATCGTGGTGGTCTTCATAAAGGTTTGGCGGGTGGTTCTTGTGATCATGCTGTGTTTCACCTATCGAGATTCGCTTGGAGTTTTCTTACGGGTTGTGGAACCGTGATTCGGCAATCATTCAATTGATGTCTCGTCATCATTCCCCATCGATTAAGGCAAAGATTC
This sequence comes from Planctomycetota bacterium, assembly GCA_014238905.1. GTDB lineage: Bacteria > Planctomycetota > Planctomycetia > Pirellulales > Pirellulaceae > JABAAE01. Next base: position 2,996 of record JABAAE010000009.1, on the reverse strand, counting down.
TCTTCATCTCATTCCGGACTGCCGCATGATCACCTTGTCTCTCCGGGCGGTTTTCTGGGCGGCCCAACTCGTTCACCCTGGCCAACTTCCCCTTGTCGGTATAGATCCACTGCTTGGTTCTGATTTGTCGATTGCTCTTATACTCGATGTGAACCCATTGTTTTGAAGGTTGCTCTTTGCCCAGGAGTTGTGGCAGAAAGCTTTGTCCGTGGACGCGTTGCACCGGTTTGGGAGCTGAAGCCATTTGAAGGAACGTGGGCAGGAAATCTGCCAGCTCGACGAGGTCGTCACATTGCGTCGCCGGTTTGATCGTCTCCGGCCAACTGACGATCAAGGGCACTCGCGAGCCCCGGTCGGTCATCGTCATCTTGCCGCCTTTGATTTTGGTGCTGTTCTCTCCCCACATAGAAGTCACGGGCCCATGCGTGCCGTTGTCCGCGCAGAAGATAACGATCGTGTTGTCACTGATTCCAAGCTCATCCACGGCATTCACGAGTCGACCGACGTTCTTGTCCAGGTACTCGACCATCTCGGGAAAACACTCCGGGCCGTTCTGTTGTTCTGAATCGGGCAAAGCATTTGTCTTCGGGCCGCCGGGAACTCGGATGTAGGGAGTGTGAACCAATAAGGCTGGGTAATAGACCAGGAAGGGCTCGTCCTTCTTTCGTTTCATGAAATCGATCATGAAGTCTGCCAGGACGTCCGGTCCAAACCGCTCGGCAATCGATTCTTCTTCGATTCTGCCATTCATGCGGAAATGGGGTTTGTAGTAGCGCGATCGCTTCATGCCATTGCGGTCATACATTTGCCAAAGGCAAGATTCATCGAAGCCGAAAGCTCTGACCGTGTCGTTGCGTTCGAGCCAGGAGAGGTTCCATTTCCCGGCGATCGCGGTGGCGTAACCGGCCTTCTTCAGTTGATTGGCAAAGCTGTTGAACTTCTTCGGGTCCAGATAAGTGTCGTCTTCCCATTTGCTCAGGACATGCTTGATGCCCGTGAACCCAGGATAGGTGCCCGTCATGATTTCAGCTCTCGATGGAGAGCAGGCCGGGTTGGCGAAGCAATGAGTAAACAACATCCCGCCCGTTGCCAGCTTGTCGAGATGTGGCGTCCGGACACCGTGGCCTCCATAGGCATTGAGCGTTTCAATTCCCAGGTCGTCGGCGAAGATCAATACGATGTTGGGTCTGTCGCGTGATAGAAGCCCGGTTGGAGTCAGTGCTCCTTTTGTTTTAAGTGATTCCTCCCAGTCGTCATGCTCTGCCTTGAATTTCTGGAAGGCGTTGTACTCGTCGGCCGAGATCTGACCGTCGGAGTCGGTGTCGATATGAGGAAACAGCCACTCCCAACCTTTCTTCTGCTGATTCCATTCGTCCTGCGACTTCCAGCTTGCCGACTTGCCAGGCTTTTTCTGATCCTGAACCCGACCTTGAATCGGACCCTGGATCCGATCAAGGGTCTGATCAAGGTCTTCCAACTTCTGCCGAAGTTGTTTATAGGGAACGTCCTGCACGGGAATACCGGCATCGACCGCCATGGCGGCGGCTACGCCCGCGGATTCGCCGAGGACCATCCAGACGGGCTCCATACGAAGAGACGTGAAGGCGATATGGCTGGCCGAGACGCAGACAGGCACGAGCAGGTTGTCGCACTCTCCTTTGCGCGGCAAGATGGCTTCGTAGGGGATCTTGTAGCTGCCGTTGTATTTCCCGTTGTCCAGGTAGACGATGGAAAACGCTCCGCCTTGCACAGCGACTTTGCCATCCTCCACGACCACCGCGTACGGCCAATCGTCGACCCCATAGGCGGCGAGACCAACCGTATGAGGCGGATCGGTCTTGCCCTCAAGGTCCTTCTGTGTGACGACGTACGATGACACCATCCGACGGGCCTGACGAACATAGAACTGGTTGGGCCAGCCTCCGGTCTCATCGAATGGCCCCTTCTTGAAGGAAACTTTCATCGCATTTCGCTTCATGCTTTCAGGAGCAGAAGGATCGGTTTTTGCGAAGTGAATCGAGTTGATCAGGAACTCCTGATGAAACTTCCAGATCCGAGACCGGGTCGCCCAATCACCGTTCGGGTAGTCCTCGTTGCACCCGTAGACGGTGGACCCCATCAGGTTGCGATTCGATTGGGCGCCTCCGACAAATGGTCCCTTCTTATGCACCGTGAACTTGTTGAGTGTTGTTCTCATATGTCGATTTGAAAAGATGTCGACACCGTCGCGAATGGCTCGGCGGTAGACTTCAAATTCGGCTGGATCATAATTCGTCGGTTCGGGAATCGGTATGCCCTTGCCGCTCATGTCGAATTCGAGTCGGAAGCAGTAACCCATCGACAACGCGTCCGCGCTGCCCAAGGGACCGATCTTCCGATCTTGAACGAATGGGATCAATCCACTTTCAGGTTTCCCGGGTTCGACGAAGGGGTCGATATCGTGAACCCAAAGATTCGGACGCACCCCGGCAAGCGATTCGTCGTAGTGCTCCCGTGACTCGCGGCCCCAGGTGTAGCTGACGCCGCTCATCCCGAGTAGGTCGCCCTCGTAAGAACAATCAATAAACACTTTTGCAGAGACCGTGATTGTATTCCGCTTCTCCGGCACAGGAATGGGACAGCCTGTTTCATCGACCGGGGCGTAGTCGAGCGTAATGGACTGAATTACCCTGGCCTCCTCGCTCTCAGCGAAGGATTCGTTCATCGCAATCGGCTCTTTGCGTGTCGGTGAGTCGATTGTTCTGTCGTTTACCTGAACATTACCGATGCGGTGGTTGTAGATCACTGTGATGCCGCGATCCTCAACAGCTTTCTTGAATCGCTCGCGATACTCTCTGTTGCCGACACCCTGCACGGCATGCCCACCATGAGCTCTTGGTTGCTCCTTAACACCTTCCATCAAAATCTTGTAGGTCGAGCCACCGACTGTATTCCCTTTGCCCCAGTCCAGATGGTTGATGCCTCCGCCGGTCATGCCGCCGAGCCAACGGCTGGGC
>JABAAE010000096.1:256-502 GCA_014238905.1 Planctomycetota bacterium | reverse complement strand
AAAGATTTTTCCGCAGTTACATTACGTATAATCGTATTTGCAGCATCATTACTTACTACCATGTTATTTTTTGAAAAAGGTGGAGTTCAGGCAATAACTGGAATTGTCGGACCAGCCATCATTATTTCCACTGTGTTCAATGTAATTTGTTACAGCATAGAAAAAAAATGGCCACAAAGATCTCGCTTTATCATAACACGAATGTTTACAATTTTGTTGGGAACTAGTATCGTGATGTTTGTTATT
>JABAAE010000096.1:0-246 GCA_014238905.1 Planctomycetota bacterium | reverse complement strand
AAAGATTTTTCCGCAGTTACATTACGTATAATCGTATTTGCAGCATCATTACTTATTACCATGTTATTTTTTGAAAAAGGTGGAGTTCAGGCAATAACTGGAATTGTCGGACCAGCCATCATTATTTCCACTGTGTTCAATGTAATTTGTTACAGCATAGAAAAAAAATGGCCACAAAGATCTCGCTTTATCATAACACGAATGTTTACAATTTTGATGGGAACTAGTATCTTGATGTTTGTTATT
>JABAAE010000095.1 GCA_014238905.1 Planctomycetota bacterium | reverse complement strand
CTGTATAAATCGTTGTAAGTTGCAACTTTGTTGCAATAAGTTTGTTAGAGCAGACAGGTGCATGCACTGAAGAAACCGTTATGTGTACTTTTGTGGTTTGTTTGTTTTTGTTTTTGTAATACAATGTTGCAATTTAAGATTGAAACAAACTGGATTTGTCCAAGCTTAAGTGAAACGAGCCGTATGATACACGTATGTATCATTCTCGTAACTACTCAAAATTGTCCCTTTGTCTTTGTTATTGTTTTTCAAACAGAAAATACATTCCACAAAAAAATAAACAATAACAAAGACAATTTTGAGTAGTTCAACAAAAGCTATATACATGTATCATATATCAAAATGTTCCTTGTGATATGTGCTGTCCAAAAACGAAAACAGAGAAAACGATTCATTGCGTGTATCAACGTTATTTTTCAAGCAAGTTGTCTTTAGTTGTACAATCTTATTTCAAGAATTGCCGACACATATATGGTCATTGATTGTTCCCATTTACATATATA
>JABAAE010000094.1:254-506 GCA_014238905.1 Planctomycetota bacterium | reverse complement strand
AAGTTCAGTTAATCCTTCTCCGCTTGTAGTGGAAACTGGAATCACCGGCTTGCCCTCGAGAAAAGTACCTTCCAGTAACTCTGCTACCTCGTCTTGACAAAGTTCTACCATATCAGAGTCTTCCACCAAATCAATCCGTGTAATTGCCACCAGTCCGGTTTTAATTTTCAGCAGATTACAGATATTCAGATGTTCCCGTGTTTGAGGCATCACCCCCTCATCAGCAGCCACAACAAGCAATACTGCATCCAT
>JABAAE010000094.1:0-244 GCA_014238905.1 Planctomycetota bacterium | reverse complement strand
CTGCAACGCCGGCGAGCATATTATGAATAAACTTTTCGTGTCCTGGTACATCCACAAATGCCAGCTGATTCCCTTGTTCGTCCTCATAATGAGCAAATCCAAGGTCAATTGTAATCCCGCGTTTTTTTTCTTCTGCCCAACGGTCTGTGTCCACACCTGTGAGAGCTTTGACCAAAGTTGTTTTCCCATGATCAATGTGTCCGCTTGTGCCAATCACAAATGGCCTGGAAGCCGATTTTACAGT
>JABAAE010000093.1 GCA_014238905.1 Planctomycetota bacterium | reverse complement strand
TCCAGCTGAGCTATCGGGGCGAACTCGGTTTTTACCGTGTCAAATGGTGTTTTATGTTTGGACGCCGTTTAGTGTACAACCAACGTCACTGCCGCGCAAAGGGATTGACTATAGATCAGGAATTACAACGGCTTATTCATATTTTCGGTGACGAGATCGGGCGAAAAATGCACGCCATAAACCGCGCGGAAAAAATCGCGGCCATTGAACAAAAGGTGGCACCAAACGATTTAAAAATTAGCACCGCGATAGATTGGCTATTCAACCAAGCGATTACAGAACGCCGGCAAATTCAAAAACGTCGATGAAATCTTTTAGAAGTGCAGACCAACAAAAACGAAGGTTCGAAAAATTAATTCGCCCCAGTAAGAAATGATCTATTGTCCTGCAACTATTATGGTTGGCTTCATTTTTTATTTGCAGGCAAATATTTGTTCAAAAATTGGTTGAGGCCCGCCTCTCCGTGTGCAACACATTGCTATGCAAACGTTCATGGCCAGATTATC
>JABAAE010000092.1 GCA_014238905.1 Planctomycetota bacterium | reverse complement strand
CCATGGTGGAGTCGGTGGACGAGAGCTTGGGTCGCGTGCTGGAAAAGCTCGATGAAATGGGCCAGACGGACAACACCATCGTCATCTTTTACTCCGACAACGGAGGGATGTCGGCAGGGAATTTCGGGAACCCCACTCGGGTCGTTCAGCAGAATCAGCTCGATCGGACCTACGCGACCTCCAACCTGCCTCTCCGAGGGGCCAAGGGCTGGTTGTACGAGGGTGGCATTCGCGTACCCATGATCGTGAAGTGGCCTGGCAAGGGCAGGGCAGGGGTGATTTGCGAGGAGCCGGTTATTAGCCCGGACTTTTATCCAAGCATACTGGAAATGGTCGGTTTGCCCGCAAAGGCCGCTCAGCACAAGGACGGAAAGAGTTTCGCCCCTGCTCTGCAGGGCAAGTCGTTCGAGCGAGGCCCGATCTACTGGCATTTCCCCCATTACAGCAATCATGGCATGCAAAGCCCCGGCGGCGCAATCCGCGAAGGAGACTACAAGCTTTTGGAGTACT
>JABAAE010000091.1 GCA_014238905.1 Planctomycetota bacterium | reverse complement strand
TACAACACCGAAAAACAAGCAGAAAGCTTGAGCAAGGTGACTGCAATTACATTAAATGGCTTAACTTCCATCACCGATGAGCAAGCGGCCAGCCTGAGTAAGGACTTTAGATTGGACGGAGTTGAATTAGACGGGTTAACTTCTCTCACCGATGCACAGGCAGAAAGCCTGAGCAAGATTGAATCTCTTTCTTTAAACGGCTTAACCTCCATCACTGACAAGCAGGCGGTAAGCATGAGCAAAGTTAAGAGGGGACTTGAATTAGACGGCTTAACTTCCATCACAAACGAGCAGGCAGAAGGCCTAAGTAAAGTCAAATCCAGTCTTTCTTTAAACGGCTTAACCTCCATCAATGACAAGCAAGCAGAGAGCCTGGTTAGAGTTAAAGGATACCTTGAATTAAACGGCTTAACCTCTATCAATGACGAACAAGCGGAAAGTTTAAGTAACAATCAATACGTTCAATTAACCGGTTTAACTTCCATCACCGACGCACAAGCAGAAAGCCTG
>JABAAE010000090.1 GCA_014238905.1 Planctomycetota bacterium | reverse complement strand
TCTTCAATACGTAAATCCATATTTTTTGAGAATGGAATTTTGACTTGATTTATTGAGTAAAGTTTGCATCTTTCTTCAAAGAATCCAAATGTAGGATCAGATGTTAGAATTTTTGTTGATTTTGTACAGAGATTTGCTAAAATTAGATCAAGGATTTGATCAGAACCATTTCCAACTGAAATCATGTTTTTTGGTACTTTCAAATATTTTGCAAGTGAATTAATAAAATTCTCAACTCCACCAAGTGGATATGTTCGGATATCAGTACGTTTTTGAGCTTCACGAATTAATTCTGTTTGGAATTCTTTTTTGATTGCAAGATTTTCATTTGAATCTAGTTTAAGAGAATTTTCATTTAGTTGAGGTTTTTGATATCCACCAATAGAAGTAAATTCTTTAACTTTTGAATCAAACCAATTTTTTTTCATTTCAATCTACCTCTGACTGCTTCAAAGTGATTAGGTAATCCTTCAGAAGTTGTTAAAGTTTCAAGATGTTTAGAAATTTTAGA
>JABAAE010000008.1:162085-298690 GCA_014238905.1 Planctomycetota bacterium | reverse complement strand
CAGTGTCGTTTGGATCAGTGTCGTTTGGATCAGTGTCGTTCCCTCAACCACAACTTTTTGGCCTGCCAGTGGGTTGACCGGAATGGATGGCGGAGTAGGGCGGAAGGAGGACGTCTATTCCAAAACAAAAAGCCTACAGATCGTCCTTGTACTCTGCGAGCATTCTCTTGGAGCGCTTCGTATCACTGATGGGCTTGCTTTCGCCGGGGTCTGCGGTCAGGTTGTAGAGCTCGGTCAGCGTAGCAGCCTTTCTTTTTTGTGGAGCGTTTCTGTTGTTGTTGATGATGGCCTTCCAGATCACCACCTTTCCGTTGTGTCTCTTGGCAGAGTAGAAGCTCCATGAATTCTGGCGTTTATCTTTGCTGTTGGTGGGACGGTTGGCCTGGATCATCAGTTCCTTTCGAATGAGATCGTTGCTGCCGGACAGAATCACTTTGGAGAAGTCGGCCGAGTCCATTGCCTGTTCACCTGGGACCTGTATGGTCAGCATGCCTGCCAGCGTGCGGTAGATGTCGTGAAGCGCAATGAGTTGTCCCACCGGGCGTGCTGGGATCCGCGCAGGCCAATGAAAAATAAGGGGGACACGATGTCCTCCTTCGTAGCAATAACCCTTTTTGCCCCGAAGCGGGACCCCATCGATGACGCCTTGGCCGTTGATGTGATCAGAGCCCCCGTTGACCATCGCTTTTTCAGTTCGCACACCGCCATAATGGCCATCTTTGCTGTCGTGGTAGATGGGATTCGACCACGTCGAGTTGATCCCTTTTGCCACGCCGTTATCGCTGGTGAAGATCAGTAGTGTGTTGTCCCAGAGCTGATGCTCGACGAGTTTCTTTTTGAAGAGTCCGACTGCCACATCCGCCTCATGGACCATGTCCGTCCGTTTGTTGGTCGTCTGTCCTTTGATCGGAATGCCTTCTTTGGTGTTCATCGGGTCGTTGACATTGAAGCGTTCGGGAGGTGCATAGGGGGTATGCCCTGCCTGGGAGCAGAAGTGAATGAAGAACGGTTTCTTGGCCTTGTGCATCGTGTGATGCCTGTCGATGAAGTTCAACGCGTCGTGCATCAAAAGCGGGCCAACCGTTTCTGTCGACCAGTTGTCCATCTTCTCGTTCTTGAAGAATCGACTGGCCTCCACTTTGCTGTCCAGATGAACAAAATCCTTTTTGTCATCATCCCAACGACTGAGGCGATCATTTCGGAAAAAAGCGTAGGGTTTGGCTTGAATGCCGCTTGGCAGTGTGAGCGAGTAGTCGAAACCATGATCGATTGGGCCCTGACGGAGCTGGCCGTATTTCCCATTCTGGGTCTTGGCTCCGCCAAGGTGCGATTTGCCGAAGAAGGCGGTTGCGTAACCGTGTTGGCTTAACATGTCGGCGATGGTGTTTTGTCCCTGACGGATATGGCTGCCACCGTAGGGGTTCCAGGAGCCCATCGCATTGCGGCCTCGATAAACGCGGTTGCCGGTCAGGAGTGCATAACGCGTCGGGGCACAAACCGAGGCTGAGGAGTGGGCATTGAGAAAGCGGACCCCATTGTTCGCGAGGTCGTCCAGAACGGGGGTAGGAATTCCTCCCTGCGAATTGAACGCCCTGATATCACCTAATCCGACGTCGTCAACCATGAAGACAATGATGTTCGGTCTATCCGCTGCAATCGTCGCAGTACAGCTCCAAAGAATGGGCAATAGCAACACGCAAAGGTTTCTTACCATGGCGATGGTTCTTCCTGATATACCCCAGTTGAGCTCGCCTAGCTACGCCGCCGGGTTGCCTCCACCCAGTTTAACCTGCCATCTGGGAGACTTCGCCCCCCCCCGCTGCGGATGTATTGGGTGCCCAATACTAACGCCTGTTAAACGACATTCACCAGTTTCGCGACTGAGTTAGCGGCACGTCAGTGGCGACATGTTAAATGCCTCAAGTCTTTCCACCAGCGAGGCTTGTGTCCGCGCAAATACTTGGAGCGAGAACGCGGTGTCGGAATCGTTGGCCAATTCTTGCAATCGCTAGCGTCGATCCCGGGAGCGGCGTCGCGCGTTTCCAAAACGTGAGAATGGCGAGTGAGTTTTCGATTTGTCTTGCTAGGTTCGCCGCAATAAGAGCAGGTCCGCCGACAGCGTGACGTTCATGGTCTGCAGTGCATCCAAGCGAATTTTCTGGGAATGACGCACCCCTCGGTACGTCATCGCTAGCGCGTCTGCAATCGCGTCGGGCTCCAATTTGACGTTGCTGTGCCAATGTTTTTGATCAGCGACCTCAAGACCAGCATGACTCATTTCGTCGGCGATCATTTCCCAACGGCTGCGGCGATGGCCAGCTTGTTGGACTTGCTCGCGAAGCTCGATCAAATCGTCTTCGCCCGGTACGGCAACTACACAGATCCCGCCAGGCAAAAGAACGCGATGGATTTCTGAAACGGGACGTCGACCGAAAAGTGATATCACTCGTTGAACACTTTGATCGGCTGCCGGCAAAACACGATCCGCGTTCGCCAACACCCAGGTCGCGTCAGGCCATCCGCGTGCAGCCAACTTGATGGCGCGTTTGGAAAGGTCAATACCGCAATACGAATCGGCTACATTGGAAAACAACGCAGGACCGAACGAACCTTCACCACACCCCAAATCGAGCGTCCTTTGATTCGCCTCGGGGTCCTTCACCGCAAGCCACCCACGCAGGGTTTCAATCAGTGGAATGGAGTGTCGACGTTGAAGCCAGCGGTGCCTGGCCAATACAGCATCCTGCGAATCGCCTGGATTCTTCGACTTCTTATCCTGGGGTTGCAGGAGATTCCAGTAGCCCTGTTTGGCTTGATCAAAATGATGGTTATCGGGGCAGACCAGATCTCGCTCGCGCTGCTCAAGCAATTGTTGACAATCTCGGACGGTGCAGCGCAGTTGAAACATCCCACCATCCTAAATGCGAATACGCAATTAAACAGGGGGCCTCGCCTGCGTTCAAGCAAGCGACGAACTCCCAATCGTTGAAAAACGTCGGAGACAAAGGACGCTGATGGTCTGGTCGTCACGTGTTTCTTGCGGTAAAAGTATGTTTTACAACTGCGAGTTGCGTCTGACTAGCAAGCAGAGGAACCTTCACATCTGATGACCGACGATGAGCCCAATGCCCAGGAGCCTGCTGACGGGCAGCCGTTTCGTCGCCGGCAACGTTACCGCGGCACGCATCCTCGCAACTACCAAGAGAAGTATAAAGAACTTTCTTCTTCACCCGACCCGGAAACGATCGCGAAGCTGATCGGCTCCGGAAAGACGCCGGCCGGTCAGCATCGGCCGATCCTCGTCACCGAAATTCTCGAGCATCTCGCCCCTCAACCTGGCGAACGAGGTGCGGACGTGACTCTCGGACATGGCGGACACAGCGAAGCGCTGCTGACAGAGCTCCAGCCCGGCGGTCAGCTTCTCGCCCTTGACGTGGATGCGTTGCAACTCCCTCTTACCGAGGAGCGATTGCGAGGGCTCGGATACGCAGCGGAATCACTCATTATTCGCCACTGTAATTTCGCTGGACTCGCGGGCATGCTGCCGCAAATCGGATGGCAGGACGGCGTGGACTTCGTGCTTGCGGACCTCGGGTTATCGTCGATGCAAATTGACAACCCCACTCGTGGCTTTTCCTACAAGCACGATGGGCCGCTGGACATGCGAATGAACCCCAGACGCGGAGTGAACGCTCGGGATTGGCTGAGACGCTGTCGCGCTGACAAGCTGGTACGCGTACTGATCGATGGGAGCGACGAACCGCTTGCGGAACAGATCGCTGCGGTCCTCGTCGAGCTTTCCAAGCGAGAGCCCATCGATACCACTGGTCAACTGCGTCGCGCGATCGAGAGCGCTTTACCCAATGACATCACCGACGACGGGCGACGGTCAACGTTGGCTCGCGTTTTTCAAGCCATCCGCATCGCCGTCAATGAAGAGTTTAGCGCTCTGGACGCCTTTCTGCGACGTCTTCCGGATTGTCTCCTTCCGGGTGGCAGGGTGGCTATTTTAAGTTTCCACTCCGGTGAGGATCGCCGCGTGAAGCATCACTTCCGGGACGGTGTTCGGAGCGGGGTCTACCGAGAGATCGCCCCGGATACCATCCGTCCAACCGGCCAGGAGGTGTGGGCCAATTCGCGGGCCGCCTCAGCCAAGATGCGCTGGGCCATTCGGAGGTAGAGAAAAGGCTTCGTCGGACGAAATCGGCCCACCGACTTTCGTGGTGAACATGACGACATTAAATCCAGTTTGGCATCTCGAACATTTTCATATCAACACCGAAGCAGGCCGAATGATCGTTGACAATTTGGACGCGGCGGTAAGCCGTTAATCGTCGATTGCAGCAATTCTGCCCACGCTGGGAAAGTGTTCTGCTGACACAATTGTGAAATCGCCGCGCCTATCGGCAACTTTGGAAACATCGATGATTTCCGTCAGCTTGAGACTTAGAATGGCAGAGTTGGTAAACCGCTGCGCAGAGGGAGTTGGTTTCCCAAACGCAAACTGTTTTTTCTCACGCACCCGAAAAACCAGCCGTTTTGACTTGAATCAAACGTTTTTTTAATTCCTCCACAGACCCCGCTAGATATTGCGTTCGGCATGATCACCCCGCGGGTCGAGACTTTCGACTGGCCGACGATCACGGTCTTGAGGTGCGTAAGATTCTCTCTTGGTCTGAAGTGGCGATCGAAAATAATTCCTGCATCCGATTTTCGAGATAACGATGAGGGAATCCCAAGTTCTGTTGGTCCACTCTATTATTCCGCCTCACGCGCACGCACAGTGGTATGGTGAAAATGTCGAGGCGACGTACCGACGCGGATCATGGCCATCGTTGCCGCCAACCTAACCGATTCGGCAACCGGCAACGACTGATGGGTTTTGGGGAGCGACGGCTGGTACCGTTAGAACGACAGCGGTCAAACGCTTCGCAAAGTGCTTGATCACTAACTTTCCTCGCACATCAGCTTGTCGATGCATTATAGATTTTGTCGATGCATTATAGATTTATGAGAGAGGCGAATCTGTTTTTTGGCTAAGTGACAGACCTCGGTCGTTAAAGAACTTCAGCACTTCTAAAACCGCTGTTGGTTTTTAACGACTGCAGCTCATGCTGAAATGCTGCGTTTGGAACAAAAGCTATTATGATCTCTTTTGATCGACATTCGTGCATCAATTTGCTTGCGCTGAGCGTGTTTGGTTGGCTTTGTTTCTTTTTATGAGAAATTTTTAAAGGAAGTGGCATGCGCCGTAGAAGAGACTGGATCGGTCTCAAAGAGTTTCAGGGGGTGAACGAAAAAAGGGTTAGCGAAATTTCAGTTACCGTTTACCCAGACCAGCCGCTCCAATCCGCTTCCAGGTTGTTGAATTTCCCAATTCGTTGCAGGTCTTTTAGTAAATGGCTCGTCGTAGGTTGGCGATCATTCGGGTCTTTCTCCAACATTTGCATCACGACATCTTGAAACAGGTCATCGACACCTAGTTGAATCTCCTTGGGCTTTTTGGGGACCTCCTCTCTGACGCTCTTTAGTAGGTCCATCATGGAATTCCCGGAACAGGGTGGATGACCGGTAAGCAACGCATACATTGTGGCACCTAAACCGTAGATGTCAGATCTCGTGTCTGCATTCTTAGCGCCTTTGGTTCGTTCTGGAGCCATGTAGGGCAAGTCACCAATTAATTGGCCGGGCTGGGTTATTTGCACCGCGTTTTTTCCATCCAGAGCTTTGGCCAGCATCAAGTCACCAAGGACGCAGGCGCGATCTTTGCTCCGCCGCATAATGTTCGTTGGCGTTAAATTCCGGTGGATAATATTGTGCTTGGATGCTTCATTAAGCGCTCTTCCAATTTGTACGCCAATACGCCAAACCTCTTGCCAATCGAGCATGCCGTCGATTCCAATCAGGTCGATAATTTCTGTAAGCGTTGTCCCGGAAATATATTCCATGGCAATCCAACAAAAAGGACCCGTCTTGCCAGCGTTGTAAATCTCCACAATGTGGTTGTGCTTGATCGGCATCATGGTTTTCATTGCCCGAATAAATCGAGCTTTCTGTTCTTCATCTGATGCGAACGTTGGCGGCATCACTTTAAGTGCAACTGGTTGATTATTCTTAGTGTCAGTTGCTCGGTAAACCATGCCATTATTTCCTTTCGCAACGATTTCTTCGATGCGATAGTGTTGGATCATCGAGCCAACCAGATCCTTTAATGTGGAATGTGTTTCCTTGGGTAATTTTATTGGAGGTTGTTGCTCGCGGTGAGGAATTGTTGGCTCGTTTGCAGCGACAGTCACATCCATATTCTCAAAACGAAAATGGGTGTTGCCAGCCACGATTTCGTTTTCCGGCACCAATTCCGCCTCGTCCACTCTGGCGCCGCCGACAAACGTGCCAGAGCTACTCCCCGCATCGACAGCCTTGGCAACGCCATTTGCTGAAATGATTTTGCAGTGAATCCTCGACATGCCCGCATCGTTGATTTTGGTATCGCTTGCCATGCCGCGACCAATTAACAAAACGCCGTCTTCTTCCAAGTCAAAAGTATCACCCGCAGTTGGTCCGGAGATTACCACTAGTCTGAATGCCATCGGTCACCATTTGTCTCATCAAAAAGGCGGTTTTTCATATTGTAACAGGAATGATGACAAGGTTGCATGTTGCAGGTCGACCTTTCACGTCAGTTTGCAGGTTGCCAAGATTTCGCCCAAGGAAATTGGCAGGTAGGCCTCAAGTTGTTCGGTCAGAGCAGAGATGAACCACCGGAGATCTTGCTCTGCCAGAACTTGTGGGACCGGCTTCGGGCTAAGAGTAAATCGCGGCCGGCACCCCATCTTGGGCAGCGGCTTCTAAACAGAAGGATCTTTTCAAAATCAGATGAGGAACCACGCGGCCTATTCGGACAGAGGGTTGGTCGCTAGTGCAACCGGACTTCAAAAACGGAAAGTCAAAAGCCGTTTGGGGCAAGCCTCGCTCCTGAACCGATCACCGAGACCAACGATCAATTCAACAAGCAGACCGTCCGGGAATTGACGAATTCGCTCAATGGGTTTTTGATACGCGGTCAGGCAACCGAGGGTTTAGCAGGTTTCTCAATTGATTTATCTTGATTTAAGCGATACATTACCCATCAGGTTTCTGACTTGAATCGCTCGAAATGTATGGTTATTAAGCTTGATATCGCTATGTCATAACTTGATATCGCTATGTCATAACTTGATATCGCTATGTCATAACTTGATATCGCTATGTCATAACTTGATATCGCTATGCCTACTTCGAGCGATGGTCGCTAGTCGACGTACTGCGTCCGCAAAACAGTCCCAGTAATCTGTTTTGTCAATCGTGTAACCCATTCACAATTGGCAACATCTCAATGTTGTTATTTTGAAAAACCGAATGGAAGGTTTTTCAGGATGCACAACTTAGATCGGGACTCGATTAGTCAGCTGTTCTACGGTATTGAACGCAGTTTTCAGCGAGTAAGACAGTTGCAAAAACATCAACGTCTTCAAATTTGACGCCGGCCGAAACGTAACTAACGCGAGCAAATTGAGATCAGGTGTAATCCGTTTTCTGTTCGCTCCATAAATAATTTTATCTGCCATATTCGTTTTTAATCAAAAAGAGGCCATCATCGGCAAGAACCAAAACACATTTGCAAAAATGCAACGAGAAAGACTAAAGAGACTGAAGGCGGAAGACAAACGGATTCGTCGGCTGAATCGGAAAACCAGTAAAACCGAGATGTCACCGCAGGATTCTACCGATGCGAACGGCGGAGAAGAAGAATCCGAAGCGGAACAACCCGGTGACGATCCCCAGAATTCAGACGATCCGGTTTTGCCGGACAGCTGAAACAGACTAGCCGAAACAGCGTTTTCATCACAAATCGCTATCAATCGAGGTCCGTTGGAATTCCCATCGCTTGGACTGAGATTCTCCGCAACAGGATGAGGCGCTGCAATTGATCTTCCCGACCGGTTATCCGAACCTTTGTTAACAAGCGGCACCGATGTGTCGTATGGTTTACGGCCAGCAGCGCTGCCGAAATCTCTCTTTCATGTCTGAGATCGTCTTAGCTTTGTCAGCAGGTTATCTAGTCTTGTTGCTCGCTATGACATCGCCATGGGTTGAAGGGATCATGACGAAAACGCACGCTTGCAATCTCGTAGAGCAATTGGCTCATTCCGGCGATTCAACATAGCGTTAGCTCGGGTCGACCTGAGGCCAAGAATTCAACGAGGTGGATCTAGGAACCTTTTTAGAATCCAAAACGGTTAACTGAATCGATAAAGTTATGTCAATCGATATTGGATCGCCGAACTACAAAGCTTGCACGAATTGGCTATCCCGTCTCTTTTTATTTTCAAACGGCTAGGACAATGCGATCATGCTGCGCCACCGAAGATTGCCGACCGAAATTCTAGTTTTTGTTTCGGTTGGCCAACCTCCTTGTTCTCACCGTTGGTAAAAAAAACCGGAGGAGCGATCGCTCTTCCGGTTTATTAATTCGATAGAATCCGTTTTCAGCTGGATCCTGGAACAGGATTCAACGCCAACTATTTTTGGATTTGGTAATCTTTGACGTGCTTGTTGTTGACCGCAATTTCATCAAGCATCTTTTTGAAGTCAACTTTTCGAGAAAGGGTAAACGTCGCAGATCGGCCTTTCACGTCAGTTTTCAGGTTGCCAAAGATTTTAGCTGCTGTCAGTGCAGACCGCACTGATTTTTCGCAACCGCCTCAGGTCATGTTGGGCAGCTTCAGGCTGACGATTTGGCCGGCGTCTTTTGGCTTGCCGTCGGTCTTCTTGCCCGCTTTTTTATTTTTGCCACGTGATTTGCTCACGGCAGCCTTCTGGTCGTCCGTCAAGATCCCCATCACGGCGTCATTGATTTCTTTTTGGACAGCTTGCTGTTTTGTCTGCATTGCTTTGAGCTTGGCGATTTTTTCAGCAGAAAGCCCAGCAGCCTTGTTGGCGGCTTCGAGGGCTTGTGCATATTTCTTGCCTTCTTTTCGAGCAGCCGCAAGAGCCTGGGTGCGAGCCTTGCGTTCATCGGCGGTCATCAATCCGGCGGTCTCTTTTCGAAGTTCGCCAAGCTTGCCAGCAAACTGCTTAGTGATTTGCTTGATTTTGGTTTTCTGTTCGTCAGAAAACTCAACGTTCTTAAAACGAGACATGACTTGGCGGGTTGATCCGCCGCCACGACCTTGTCGTTTTTTCTTTTCGTCTTGGGCGTTGGCCACGGTGCCAATCGCCAAGGCAAAAAAGGCCAGCAATGTGGCGAGCCTGACAGGTGTTTTTGCGTTCATTTTTTCCCTTGAATGAGAATGGAATTGAGATCGTTTGCTGGAAGGTTGACGTTAACCTGATCCGATTCGAACCGATTATGGTAGTCCTCAATACAACACTTCACAAACGGGAACGGACTGTGAAAAAGGTATTTTTTGAGGAATACAAGCGAGACCCAAAGACTTTTCATAATGACGGGATTTTTGCCGGGTGAGCCTGTGTAACATTCGTGGAGACGGCGGTACCGGTCCAGGCGGTTTCTGAACAAAAACCGGCGGCGGACCGAAGTGTATCGGTTTGTTTCAGAGAAGGGAAACCGGGGTGGTTGCCCAACAGGCGCCCATCTCAACCACTCTGGTTGGAAACGATGGTGGACGCCGTTGTCACCGTCATTTTTTTTCAGCCCTGATTCGACAGGCAATAATACTTGCAAAGTAAAAGTGAAAATGGAAGAATGATGCGAGGAGAGAAGTAATGCAGGTCCCGGCCAGAAAAACGTATTTACCCAGAGAAAGAAGACAGGGATAATGATGAAACACAATGTCATTGCAAGGCGATCGGGTGATTTCCTCAACCGGTTCTTGGCAGGTTTTCTTGGCTGTGTCGTATTTGCCGGGGCCAGTGGCTCAATTTTCGGGAACGATTGGTCGCAGTTTCGCGGCGGAAGTCAGCAGGGCAAAATACAGGGCGACGATCCGGTCAAGAGCTTGGCGGACAATCACCTCGTTTGGAGGAAGGAAGTTCCGTCTGGTCATAGCTCACCGGTGGTTAGCCAGGGGAGAGTTTACTTGACCAGTGCCAGCCAAGCGGATCAAAAAGTCACCACTCATTGTTTCTCATTGAATAATGGTGAAATGTTGTGGCAGGCTTCCGAGTCGGTGCAGAAATGGGCCAGCATCCATCCTTTTAATTCACAGGCCACGCCGACCTGCTGCTGCGACGACGAGGGCGTCCTCTCCTATTTTGGATCGTACGGTCTGATCCGGTATTCTCACGCCGGTGAAAAAATCTGGGAAGTCAAAATGCCGATCGCCAAGGTTCAGTATGGGGTTTCGACATCCCCGGTGGTTTTAAAAAAACGGGTTTTTCTGGTGCGAGATTCCCGGGAAGGGAGTTCTCTTGCCTGTTATTCGCTTGTTGATGGTCAAAAGTTCTGGACGACCGAACGTCCGCTGAATAGCACCAATAATTCAACACCTCTGATCATCCCCAATCAGAATGGGACCGACCTGATCGCCGTCAACGGCACCCCGGTCAGTCACGTTTACGACGGCAGGACCGGTAAGCCTGTTTTCTGGAACGCCGGGTATCCGTTCGAAGCGATCAGCGTTCCCTTATGGATCGGAGACAAAATTGTCTTTTCCAATCGTGGGACGGGGAGCCCAGGTGATCCACTGTTTGTTCCTTCTTTCAAGGATTTGATGAAACGGTTTGCCGATGCAGACCAAAAAGGAATTGCGACTGACAGGATTCCCTCCTCCGAAATGTTGGTGTTGCGTCCCGAAGTCGAAATCGGTGGTTCCGGGCGGGAATTGGCCATGGTCCGTCTGGTCAAAGGCTTTATGGATCAGGATAAGGATGGTTTGGTGACGCTGGAGGAATACAATGACATGAAGGATAAATTGTCGAGCAACCGAAACAAGATGGCCAGTGTCAGTCTCGACCAAAAGTTGCAAGTGGAAGATAGCGAGCTGGACTGGATAGGCACCAAGGGTGTGCCTGAAATGGCTAATCCGATTGAAATCGGCGGCAAAATTTTTACGATCGAAGATGGTGGCATCTACAATCTGATCGATTTCAAAAGCGGCCGTCATTTGACCAAGGGTCGTATCAGGGCGCGTGGTCGTTATACGGCGTCTCCGGTTTGCTGGAATGGTTTGGTGTACCTGATTTCCAGTGCGGGGAACTGGTCCACTCTCACGATTAGCGGCAATGAAATCAAAACCGAGGAAAAAGGAGCCTTGGGCGAACGTGTCTTTGCAACACCCGCCCCGACCAAAAAGGGCTTGGTCGTCCGCACCGAAAAATCACTCCGACTCTACCGCGACTGATTCACGTTGCGGTATTGCTGGACAACGGCAGGTTCGTTGCCGAAAAGATCAAGGCTGAAACCGCTGACCCTGGTCATCCCGGAGGGTCGAATGATTCTCGCTGTTCGCCACAGCATTGAAAAGCAGGTCGCCGCGAGGTCCGCTGTTTGCTAGCTGATAAAGGACCATCGGTGCCCCCCTTTTTTAGGTGTTCCCCCATTCGTTGGGAAATGGGTGGCTACGAAAGTTTAAGTGGTTGGTAGGTGATTAGTTTAGGAAATTGTTGAAGCGACGGGTCCTTGTCGAGTGCTGGGCTCAGAACTGGAACAGCGGTAGAGAACCCCGTTCGCCAGGCGAATGTCCACCAGCAGCCTGAACCCACCGATCAGTTCGGGCTACGGTTCCCACGTGACGTGGTGGATAGGACGACAATTCAAATTTTTTTTTAAGGCTGGTACCGTTGCTGGGGATTGGACATTATCTTGACAGAGTCTCCGTAAAACTTCGCTACACGATTTCTGACTGCTGCCCTCGCCGTTGATTTGGAACTGAGACCCATAGCGAATCTATTGGCAAGCCCACGCAATGATTTGGAATCTGGCGATCTGGAAGAGGGGTAGATAATCGTGGCACACATTTCGTTTGAATTAAAAGGCTGAAAAATGAATATTCCGCAACTTTTCAAAATCGGGGTGCTTGCCATCCTACATTTGAATCTAGTTGGAGCTCAGGAAGGGGAGGATGAAAAACTCTGGAGCCTTTATGGCGTGGATGGAAAGCATCAGCAGGCCTTTGTCGATCAAATTGGAAACAATGGCGTCACGTTGGGCCCCAAAAGTGACGAGAAACAACAGTCCGTTCAGCTTGAGAAGTTCGACAAAAAAACACAATTGTTAATTCATGTCTTGCGGACCGCTCGGGCGAAAGATGTTAGCAATCTGGATCGGCCATTCTACCCTATTACCCTGATGGAAATGGCTCGCGGGATTGAGGCGATTAATTGTCGTGCAGAAAAACAGGCCAGAGAATTTTCCCGTGACCAAATCAACGCGCTGGCAAGAATTAATTCGTATCGATATTTGGTTGGAATTCCCCAGGAAATGACTTTGGACAAAACCTGGTGTGATATTGCGTTGACTGCAGCAAAACATTGCAGTGATAGGAACGTTCTTTCTCATCGGCTCAGTGGGGCAACCGCAAAATGTAGTCTTTATTACAGTTCGAGACGTCTATCACTTATCGATTTCGTAAATGGTTGGATGACAGACCCTGGCCGGAACAATGAAATGATGCGTGGCCATCGTCAGATTTGCCTTGATCAGAGATTGTCGAAATTTGGAATCGGTCAGAGAGGTTCGTATGCGGCAATGTATGGGATTCCCCTGAATTCGACGCACCTTGGCAAGGGGCCGCAATTAGCATCATCTTTTGCAGCCTATCCATCAGCTGGATTTTTCCCAACAAGCATGATTGAGGATGGAGCCGGATGGAGCGTGATTTTTGATCGTGAGCAACACCGTCCAGGTGCCAAGACTTTGAAGACCCCACAACGAAGTGATATCAGTATTAAGGTCTACGATGTCAAAAATAGGGATGTCTCATTCCTGACCAATGGAACGGTTCCGACAAATTTAAAACCGCTGATGGTGACCAAGACGTATGTAACAAGTGGCTCAAAAAATGGAATCGGACCCTGCATCAATTTCGTGCCTTCGGCAAAAATATCGCCAGGCAATCGCTACGTTGTCATGATCCAAGGAGCTTTGGAAGCCAGATACGTCGTTGAATTATTCTGACTCAGTGCAGTGACCATGAGGAAGTGTTTGATATGTCCATTTGTTTCAGGAATATGGGACTTGTTCCAGAAATATAGGACTCCGAAAATAACATGATTAAGAGGGAATGGCTTTTTTTAGTTAGTAATCATCTAGGCAGCACGATGTTTGTTCGAAACTTGTCGCCTGTTCTGTGTATCGCGTTGACATCCTTATCGTTGTTCGGTCAGTACCCATTGGTAAGCCAAGATCGGGATGAAATCAATACGCAGATAAAACGGCTTGGCAATGGTAATTTTGATCAGAGGGAACAGGCCGTTAAGAAGTTAATGGCTGCAGGGGAAAATGCCCTGCCGTACTTAAACGTCGCTTCCCGAACGGAAGACGACCCTGAAGCTGTTTTTCGAATCAGGGGTTTGGTGACGGCGATTGTCGACCAAACGAAGGTCAGCAAGTCTACCAACATGCAGTTGACGCTGATTGAACCTGGCGAATTCGTCATGGGATCGTTGGCTGAGGAGGTGGATCGCCACCAAAATGAAGAACCTCACAAGGTAAAAATGACAAAGTTTTTTCTGATGGGCACAAAAGAGGTGACCCAAAAAGAGTATAGCGATGTCATGGACGAACGTCCGAGCTGGTTTTCTGCGATGGGAAAAGGGCGGTCGCGTGTTGAAAAATTTGAGACGGGCGTTTTCCCGGTCGACTCTGTTTCCTGGTACGACGCAATTCAGTTTTGCAACAAATTGAGTGAAAAAGATGGTGTGGAAAAATTTTATTCGGTGACCAAGATCAACAGACTGAGTGGAGCGATTACTGAAGCGAAAGTGACGATCCAAGGCGGAATTGGCTATCGCTTGCCGACCGAAGCCGAATGGGAATACGCTTGTCGTGCCGGCACCAAGACTCCCTATCATTTTGGCAAACGGGGCCACGGCGGCAATTTTCAATATATTGAATCTACTGGTTACGGCCGGTCTCGGTCCTTATCGCTGGGACGCACCACAAAAACAGGAAGCTTTCAACCGAATGCCTGGGGCCTTTACGATATGCACGGTAACGTAGCCGAATGGTGCTGGGACTGGTATTCGCAATCGTATTATTCAAGATCTCCTGCCCTAAACCCTGCTGGTCCTGAATCGGGTGTGTTGTCGTACAAGGTACTGCGGGGCGGATCGTTTCTGGTGAAACAGTCCAGTTGTCGTTCGGCGACTCGTTATTACACCGTTCGCCGAGGAAAACATTACTATGCAGGATTTCGAGTTGCCCGCAACCTATCAGAAATTGTTACCGAAACGTTAGAGAGCCAAGAGAAATAAGTCATTTTCAATGTCTCAATTTTGTACTCGTTTTCCTGGTCTGATTTTTGGACTGCTCTTGGCATTGGTCATGATGGTAGGTGCCGGATGCCGTCAAGAAACATCACCGAGCCGCAGCCAAGACCAAAAGACGTTGGCGGGGAATCAGGAAGTTTCTGAAAACCAATCAAAAGACCTGGCAAGCCCGAGGGAAAAAAAAGAAAACCCGTTTTCTTTCAAGAACTGTAACATCGTCTTTGTCAGTTTTGACGCTTTACAAGCTCGGCATGTTGGATGCCTGGGGTATGAACGGGATGTAACGCCCACGATCGACGCGATGGCCCGCTCGGGATTTAATTTCAAAAAGGCGACTTCGGTTTCATCGTGGACTGTTCCGTCTTCGATGACCTGGTTTACCGGAGTCTACCCCAGCGAACACAGGATGGTGAACAAGTATGCCGTTTACGATCCTCCAGAGATGAGGTTAGCCGATATACGCAATTTATCGCCCGAACTCATCACGCTGGCGGATATTCTCAAGGCAAACGGATATGCAACGGGTGGTTTTACCGGCAATGCCGGCGTCAGTGGAGGGTTTGGTTACGAGAAGGGTTTTGATGAGTATTATTACGTCAAAGGAAAGTTTGGAAGACTGGATGAAAGCATTCCCCGAGCATTGGCCTGGTTGAAGAAACACAGGAACGAGAAGTTTTTTCTTTTCCTTCATGGTTACGATGTGCACGGTCAGAGCACGCCGCCCGACGGATACGACTATCGGTTTGTCGATAAAGATTACGACAAACGCTATTCGGGTTCTGAGCTCGAGCAGGAGATCCTTCGTGAGGAAGGGCTGGAAAAAGGACAGCTCACCATGCGTGATGAGGACGTTCGATTTTGGCGAGCCATCTATGATGAAAAAATCCAGCGGGCCGATGCAAAATTCGGAATGTTCTTGGATGAATTTTCTAAGCTTGGTTTGGATGAAGAAACCGTTTTCGTTCTAACCTCCGATCATGGCACCGAGGTCTATGAACACCGCAGGTTCGACCATGGATTCACGCTTTATCAAGAACTGATTCATGTGCCGTTGGTATTCAAACTTCCGGGAGAGAATTTCGAAATGCGAATTGACGAGCGAGTAAGCAGTGTCGATATCATGCCCACAATTCTTGAATTACTTGGTATTGAACAATCCAAAAACGTCCAACGACAGCTCCGTGGCAAAAGTCTCCTCCCAGCCATGAGAGGTGAGCCCGTAAAACGTGATGTCATCTCCGAAACCAATTATCGAGAGTACACCTACAAGCGATCCATCATCGCCGACGACCACTGGAAGCTCATTTACACGTTGGAGTTGCGAGCCCGCGAGCTGTTCAACTTGAAAAATGATCCAAACGAAACGACCAACCTCGTCGATTTGCATCCCGACAAGGCCCGAGAATTGGAGGTGAAGCTATTCAGGCATTTCATCTCCATCGGTCACGATCTTAAGGCACGTCAATGGCCCATGGGTCTCAATCCGGTTTATCCCTCGCAGGCAAAATAGGCGCTGGTAGACGGGGATTCAACCGCCAGAGATCCAATTGGCGACCGATTGATCGCTTTTGAGGCCCGAGAACCGATTCGACCTTGAAATGCAATGGTCAACAAGTCTAATTAATAAAAGAGCAGCGTCATATTTTAGAAAATATTGTGTCCTGAAGGTGAATGAATGAGACCCCAGATCTTAACCATCGTTTTTGGTTTTCTTTTGTCTCAAAACTCATGGGGACAAGACGTTGCAAAAGTTGATTCCCAAAACGACCCGAAGCTCAATGCATTGCTTTGGATGCAAAACTCGGCAGAGTATCACGCCCTCACCGAACAAGCGTATCGGCTTGCACTTATTCAACTCAAGCGCGGTTTAAAAGACAAGAGTTGGAGCGCCGACGAAATTCAGCTCAAAGAGAATCGCTTTGAAGGGAAGATTCCGGCGGTGATTTTGGACGTTGACGAGACCGTTCTTGATAACTCTCCGTTCAACGCAAGGAATGTAAAGGATGGAACGTCGTACAATCTTGAAAGTTGGAATGCTTGGGTCAAAGAAGAGAAAGGCCGCGCGATTCCCGGCTCTTTGGAATTCATTACCGCTGCGAAAAATCTTGGGGTGGAGATTTTTTATGTAACCAATCGGCGAGACTCTTCCCGCATGGCAACAATCAACAACTTGGCGGCGCTCGGTTTTCCGATAGATGAATCGCATCTTTTGACCAGAAATGATGATCAGGGTCGAGGGGGTGACAAGTTGTCACGTCGCAAGTTTGTGGCAACCACCCACAGGATCGTGTTATTGATCGGTGACAACATGGGCGACGTCTGCGGCGGGATGGATACAGCCAATCAGTCTGAGAGGAATCGAACCGCAAAAAGAGAGAGGGTGCTCAGAGCCCGCTGGATTCTGCTTCCCAACCCGGTTTATGGTGGTTGGGAACGTGCCCTGGATAAGAAACGCTCGAATCTGGATGTCGCCCGTCATTCGTCCGATCAATAGCGTTCCAGTAGACACCCCTGAAAAGGACTTATTCTGTTGGAGATTCTCCCAATGGATTCGCTCCGGACGGCCGGTCCATCGCGGTTGTCATCAATTTGTGCCGAGATACTCTGCCGAAACATCTCTTGGGAGATTCCCGCACCTGATTTGGCGAGTCGATGGGATAGTCTTGTTGCCCTTTGTCGCGATGTAGGGGACGGTGGAATTGGGGGTGCAAACCGGTGCCAAAGAAATCGAAACCAGAAAAATGAGCATAAAAAAACGAAAGTGATAACCCATTCTCAAATGAGTAAGTCTTTGACGGGGTGCCCATGCACGTCGGTAAGGCGAAAGTCGCGTCCTTTGAAACGGTAAGTCAGTCGTTCATGATCGATTCCCAGGCAATGTAGGATCGTGGCCTGTAGATCATGCACATGAACTCCGTTTTCGATCACGTTGTAACCCAGGTCATCGGTACGGCCATAGTTGATTCCGGGCTGGATGCCTCCGCCAGCCAGCCAAATACTGAAACAACGTGGATGATGGTCGCGGCCGTATTCCTTGCCGCGATTGTGTTGGCTGTAGGAGGTGCGACCGAATTCCCCCCCGCAAATGACTAATGTGTCTTCCAGGAGGCCTCGTTGTTTGAGGTCTTTGATCAACGCTGCGCAGGGTTGATCGACTTGTGGGATTTTTGTCCGCATCGCGCTGTTCACCGCACCGTGATGATCCCAGCCTCGTTCATAAAGCTGGATGAAGCGAACACCACGTTCGGCTAACCGTCGCGCGAGGAGACAGTTGTTGGCAAAAGATGGTTGCCCCGGGCGTGCCCCATACATGTCCAGAGTGGCTTTTGATTCACTGCTTAGATCCATTAGCTCGGGAACACTGGCTTGCATCCGATAAGCCATCTCAAAAGCATCAATCCTGGCCTCAATTTCCGGGTCCCGCACTTGCTCATATCGCAATCGGTTGAGCTGGTTCATTCGCTCAATCAGCTGTCCGCGATTCTTACGATCGATGCCATTTGGATCGGAAAGGAATAGCACCGGATCACCTCGAGTTTGAAATTGGACGCCTTGGTGGCGGCTTGGCAGGAATCCGTTGTGCCAATACCGCGAGAGAAGGGGTTGACCACCATTGGAAACCAGCACGACAAACGCCGGCAAATCCGAGTTTTCGGCTCCCAGCCCGTAGGAAAGCCAGCTTCCCATGCTGGGCCGGCCTTCTACTCCGCTGCCGGTTTGCATGAAGGTGACTGCCGGGTCATGGTTGATCGGTTCGGTGTGCATGCTGCGTATAAAGGTGAGATCATCCGCGACTCCGCCAAGGTGTTTGAAGAGCACGTTCATTTCGTGCCCTGATTGTCCCATTCGGGCGAACTCATGTTCGGATTGGGCGATGCGGGGAGCGTATCCACTGGTCATACTGGTAAATCGCTGACCCTTGCGAATTGATTCAGGTAACGGTTGACCATGCAATTCTCGCAGCTTGGGTTTTGGATCGAAGGTTTCCATCTGTGAGGGACCTCCGCTCATGAAGAGGTAGATCACCCTTTTAGCGCGGGCTGGAAAATGGCTGCCGAGCTCAGAGGCGTTGGATGTCCCGGCGAGCTGGTTCACCGCCAATGCCCCCAATCCACCCGCTGTCCGGCTCAAGAATTGTCGACGCACCAATTGTTGCTGGAGAGTGTTATTCACGGGTGATGGCCTCATCTAAATTTAAGACAATACTTGCCACATTGGTCCATGCAGCCAAATTGGGTTGAGGGTGTTGGGGATCCGTCAGTCCGGCAAACTGGATCAAGTCAGCAGCCAATTTAGGATCGGCTTCATAGATTTTTTGTTGTTGCTCAAAGGTCGCCAGCAGCAGGTCGATCTCAAAGGCTGCCGGTGAACGACTCAGGACCGATCGAAAAAGAAAGCGTGCTTTGTCACTTTCACTAGCAGCCCCGCATTGGAGTGTTTTTTGAGCCAAGGCTCCTGCGGCACCGACAAAGAGCGGATCGTTCATCATGACCAACGCTTGCAAAGGTGTATTGGTTCGGGGACGGGTGGCGGTGCAGATTTGCCGGCTTGGAGCATCGAAGATCAGATGGGCCGGAAAAGGAGCGGTGCGCTGAAGATAAGTGTAAATCGCTCGCCGGCGCGCTGTTTCCCCGGTGTCGGCCTGCCAACGTTGTCCTGAATTGGCGGAGAAATAATTCAGGGGTTGAAAAGGTCGTACGCTGGGACCGCCAATGACTGGATTCAGCTGGCCGCTACTGGCCAATGCCATGTCGCGAATTTCTTCGGCAGTCAGGCGAAATCGAGGCGCTCGACTGAGCAGACGATTACGGGGATCGACTTGTACTGAATCCTTGTGAAACCTGGATTGCTGTCGATAAGTCGCTGACGTGACGATGTCGTAGATCAACGAATTGGTGTCCCATCCGCTCTTTACAAAACGATTAGCCAGCCAGTCTAAAAGCTCCGGGTGAGAGGGCAGTTCGCCCTGTGTTCCAAAATCGCCAGCGGTTCTCACCAGACCGGTTCCCATTAACATCTTCCAAAGATGATTCACTCTTACACGGCTGACCAGTGGGTGATCGGGAGTGGTCAGCCAATTGGCCAGGTCCAGTCGTGTCTGATGCTGATCGTCCGGTAACCGACCAAAAATGACCGGGACATTGGGTTTGACCTGTTTCCCTGGTTGTTGAAAGTCGCCCCGAGCCAGAATAAAAGCGGGTTTGCGTTTTTTCATTTCGCGCATCACCATGGTGGTGGTTTCCGCTTGGAGTTGCCTGATTTGCTTTTTCAGGTATGCAATCTTGGCGAATTCACGGCGAAGGTCAGGTTGCGTTTTCGGATTAATACCGACCACGTAGTGTCGCACCAGGGTGCGCCAATTGGCAGGCGACCAATCAACGGTTTTCTTCTCAATAATCTCAGCAACATCCATCGGCAACGCCTGGTAGGTGGTGTCGACCGAGTACTTTCCGGCGAGGTAGGATCCTACCGCACCCCGTTCTTGGGAATTTAATGCACGGGAATAGATCAGCACTTCACCAACGGCGGCTAAGGATTTTTCAGCACCGGCATTATTGGCCGCAATGGTAATGGCCTGGTTGGCATAATCGGAGAGCGCCGGCGTTCCTTTTCCGCCAGGATTTCCGTTTAGCTCCAGTTCGACCCATTTGCTTCTGCTTTGCTGGGAAACAAAAGCAACGGCACCCTTGCCGTTTGGCAACATCTGGTTCCCAACGACGTCCGCCCCGTAACCATTGAAAGATAATTTGGGGTTAGTGCCAGCGGTTCGCCACAACGCCCGGCGTTTACCTTGTGATTCATCACCCCACATTACCAACATCTGATGGGTCGTCTGGTCTCCAAAAGAGACTGCCGAAGCGATGGTGTAACCCTCTTTGAGTAACTCTCCACCCGATTTTGTGCGCACGAAGTCCATCTTGCCGTCAAACTGAACGGCCGGATGTCGCCCCAGGAACCCATCGCGTACCCAAAGTGGATGACCGGTCGCTATCGCACTGTTGCTGTGCTCCGATCGATCTCGCCATTGGCTAATGACCCTTTGGGTGTCATCGTACTGGAGGACGTCAGCTTTTCCGTTGGCATCCACATCCGCTGAATCCAAATGGAGCACCAGTCCGTCCCTGATCGTTAGCTCACGTTTTTTCACCGCTGACTTTTCTCTTGTTGTCCAGGTCAGGATATCGTCTTTTAGGCCACCTTCTTTGCGGAGAAGCTGTAACGTTTTTTCTGTCAAGCGATCGGATCGTTCCTTGACCTCGGATGCAAGTCGGCTGAGTTGCTTGACTCTCAGGGGCGAAGTGGCGACCATTGTCGGCGGCACTGGTTTGCCATGATGGCCGTTTTCTCCCCCTCCGCCGGGTTCTCCCTCGACGCTATTAAAAAAAGCGTAGAACTCGTAATACTCCTTTTGTGAGATGGGGTCATATTTGTGATTGTGGCACTGGGCGCACCCAAAAGTGAGTCCCAGTAACGCCTGCCCTGTTGTGTTGGCGCGGTCGACAGCGTAAACCACGCTGAATTCATCTGGATCGGCGCCACCTTCCTCGTTAAACGGGGTATTCCGATTGAACCCCGAAGCAATGTGCTGTTGATCGGTTGCGTTGGGTATGAGATCTCCAGCGATTTGCTCCCTTACGAATCTGTCGAAACCCATGTTGGAATTGAAGGCATCAATGACCCAGTCGCGGTACAACCAGACATCCCGATGGCTGTCTGCGTGATAACCGTTGGTGTCCCCGTACCGCGCCAGGTCCAGCCAGTCGATGGCCATCTTTTCTCCGAAGTGATCCGAGTCCAGTAATCGGCGCACCAGTTTTTCGTACGCATCCGGAGAAACGTCATTGAGAAAGGCGTCGACTTCCTCGATCGACGGGGGCAGTCCTTTCAGGTCGAAGGACAGTCGCCGAATCAAAGCTGTCCTGTTTGCCTGTTTCGAGGGAATCAGACCGGCATCCCGCAATCGTTTGCCGACAAAAGCATCCACATCGTTGAACTGCCATTTTGGAAACGAGGCCTTTGGAATTTTGGGAGGTTGAACCGGTTTAAAGGACCAATGCAAATCGTAACGAGCACCTGTGGCGACCCATTCCTGCAAGAGTTGGAGTTCTCGGTCAGTTAGTTGCCACCGCGAATCGGTTGGCGGCATGCGTTCATCCGGATTGGAGCTGAATATTCGGTGGATCATCTGGCTCTTTTCGGGGGCACCCGGTACGATCGCCAACGATCCTGATGGTAATTTTGCCAACGCATTGTCACGGAGATCAAACCGTAAATCAGCTTGCCGAGTGGCCTCATCAGGCCCGTGGCAGGCATAGCATTTGTCGGCAAGGATTGGGCGAATGTCCTTGGCAAAATCCACGTCCGCGTGAATGAAAGTGC
This sequence comes from Planctomycetota bacterium, assembly GCA_014238905.1. Lineage (GTDB taxonomy): Bacteria > Planctomycetota > Planctomycetia > Pirellulales > Pirellulaceae > JABAAE01. The sequence goes on along the minus strand of JABAAE010000008.1, from coordinate 276,877 downwards.
TTGACGACACACAAAAAAGGAGGGCAAAAAAGGAGACCGCTATGGATGGGCGAACGCCCACCCCCCGAACGGTTGTGATTGGAGGATCGATAAACCTGCCGCAGCGATTTGGAAATCGCTTTCCCTGTCGCCGGCGGCTGCCGTGCCGGCAAGGCTGGTTCAGCGGTGTCTTTGTGATCATTGCGGTTTCCTGATTCTGATGTTGGCCATGTTGATCAGTATATCGTTTGCCAAAGCGCCAAGCGACAAGCCTTTCCGGTGGTTCCTGACGAGGCTGGTATTGTCGGCAGGGGGGCGGGCGATCAGGTCTCGGTTGACCTGGTCTACCGGTGTTTGCGGCGATCAGTCCTTGGTGGTATTGCGGGCGAGGGTGTACAGTAAATGTCGTTGTTTTGTTCAATATCGTTGTTTTGTGACGGCCGCATTCGTAAACCAAAGGTTGTCGGTATCGATTTAATCGATGGGGACTGGAAGAAGGTGTCGCATGAATCCTGTCGCAATTGTCATTTTCTTTGTTGGCGTATTGAATATCGTAGGGCGTGGTCCCCATGTGGTTGCGCCGTTGGCGACAGCTGTCTATTACCAGCGGATGTGCGGTAGTCCGGGACGGGTCCGATTGTTAGGGACGTTGATCCTGACGTTGGTTGGTCTGCCACTGGTCGTGACGGCACGTCTATCGCATGCCGAAAAAAGTGATATCACCGTGTGGATCGAGTGCTACGGGTGGTTGGTCACCGCAGCGATGATTGTCGTTATCGCTTTGCCTGGACGGTGGCATCGAGCTGCGAGCTTTTATTGGGGCTCTCGATCGGCTCGACTGTGGCCGATCAGTGTGCTCAAAGTTGCCTTCGGAATTTTCCTGTGCTGGGTCGCCCTGTTCGTACTTTAGTGCCAGGAACAAACGATCAGGATGGCGTTTTTTCGAAGTGGTCGAGACGGGCAATCAGGCTCCTGTAGATCGATGACCAGGCCCGCGCAATAACCTTTTCCGGATGGTCTGCCGGGACTTCGACCGATTTCACGAGGTCATCTCCGCTCTCTATGACGAGCGAGCCTTTCCGGCGCCGGTTCCCGATTTGAAGATTCGTAGCCCGATGACCAACAGTCCGCGTTTCAACCGGCATTGTCTTTATGAGGTTCTTTATGACTTGGTGTTCGCGTGGGCACGCTGGTTGCGACGCTGTTGAGGGTAAATCAATGGCCAGCTATAGTGAGTGGACTCCATGCTGGTGGGGAAGTCAGGCTGGCGATGTTTCCCGCTGGTTTCCTGTTTCAGCCTATGTCAAATTTATCCTGTACCCAATGCGAACAGCGTGTTGCTTGAAATCAGATCCATAACAGTTCGGGTGCTGGTCTGCATGTTGCTGGGCCTGCCTGAGTTGGCTATTGCGCATGACGATAGCGATAGTATCTTGCGTTTATTGGCAGCCCATTGTGGCGACTGTCACGGCCGAGCAGATCCTGAAGCGGGTCTGCGATTGGATAACCTCAGTTCCGACTTTGCTGACGCAGCGCAGTTAGACCTTTGGCAGCGTGTGCATGAGCAAATGACGCTGGGTTCCATGCCACCGGCAGAGGAATCTCAATTGTCAACCCGCGAGATGGAGCGGATCACTGGGTGGATCACCAAACAGTTGCGTGCCCAGGGGCAATCCCCGGTCGTCCTCCACAAGTTGAATTCTCCCCAGTTCGGAAACTATGTAAATCACCAACGGTTGTTCGATGGTTCGCAGTTGGGCCCTGCGTCTTCACCTCCTCGGCTCTGGCGTTTAAGTCCCTACGTGTACGACGAGTTTGTGAATGGATTCGGTCGACATCTGCGCGAGGTCACAGCTATTCATCAACCGTTTCCCCTTGATGCGTCTCGAGGCGAGATCGCGGATTTTGGTGGTCAGCATTTCGCCGACGAGGCGACGTTGCAGCTTTTGATGATGAATTGCAGGACGTTGGCTAAGTACCAGACTACCGGGGTCACTTATCGCGATCACCAGGGAAAACTCAGTAATTCCAAACGGACGCCTGCGGAGTTTGAACCGATTCTCAAAGCCGTTGAAATGCCAACCGACGAGATGCTTCGGACTGCCATTGGTTTTGAGTTTCAATTGCTGCTGGAACGCTCTCCCACCGATGCCGAGTTTACGAGGCTTGCCAATTTCTTTCGCAAGGCGGCCATCGCTGGCGGCAATGTGCGGGCGCTGCAGACCACCCTGCAGGCGATCTTGATGAAGCCAGAGGCGGTTTATCGGATGGAAATCGGCCTCGGTCCGCTTGACCAATATGGTCGCCGTCGCTTGTCTCCGGCAGAGCTGGCGTTTGCGATTGCGCGCGCGTTGATCGATAAGGGACCAAGCGAAATCCGGGTTGTGGCTAAGGATGGGGAAACTCAAACCAGTCTTTTGAAACTGGCGTTAAGCGGGGGCCTGTCTGATCCCCAAGAGATTCGGCGTGTGGTCGTTGAGATTTTGGACGACAATGATATGTCGACCGCTAATTACAGGATGTTCACGCAGGATCATGGCGTCAGGAATACTCGTACGCTACGTTTTTTTCGCGAGTTTTTTGGTTATCACCATGCACCCAAGGTCTTCAAAGATGCGAAGAGAATTGGTTTTGGGGACCGCTACCTGACTCAGCGAATGGTTGATGATGCAGACCAATTGGTGATGCACATTTTTGATAAGGATCGCGACGTCCTCAAGCAGTTGCTGACGACTGACGATTTCTTTGTTGCTTACCTCGGTTCGCTGGAGAATATTCAGAAGGATTTGCATTACATCAAAACGAATAAAAACGACGCCAATTTCGCTTTTAATACGAAGTATGTTGAGCATGCTGAAACCAACGGCCGACACCCGATTCCGATCGAGGGCCCCGATTCGCGAAGGTATGTCGATTTTTACAATCTTGATCATGAAGACTGGAATTATCCGACGCAGCAGCCATTTTCAATGCCAGCTGGGCAACGGGCAGGCATTCTGACTCATCCGGCCTGGCTGATTGCTTGGAGCGGTAATTTCGACAACGACCCGATCCGCCGCGGCAAATGGATTCGAGAACATCTATTGGCGGGTACGATTCCCGATGTGCCGCTGGATGTGGATGCCGTGGTGCCCGAGCATCGCCAACAGTCACTCCGTCAACGGCTACAGGTCACCCGAGATGAATATTGCTGGAGTTGCCACCAGAAAATGGATCCTCTGGGTTTTCCCTTTGAACAATTTGATGATTTTGGCCGTTTTCGAAAAACGGAAATGGTAGGTGATTTGCTGTCAATTTTTCCGGAACGCCATGTCGACGCAGAAACGGTTGCTCTTGATACCCGTGGAAGCGTGAGTGATAGTGGTGACGAAAAATTGGAGGGTGATGTAAAAAATGTAGTGGAATTGGTTCACAAGCTTGGTGATTCAACTCGAGTTCGCCAATCGTTCGTTCGCCACGCTTTTCGTTACTGGCTAGGACGTAATGAAACGCTGGACGATTCGCCAACCCTGATCGCGGCTGACCAAGCTTATGTCAAACAGGGTGGCAGCATGAAGGCGATGATCGCATCATTGTTGTCCTCCGATTCTTTCCTGTATCGAAAATCGCAATAAGCCATGTTGAAAACGAATCGTCGAGAATTACTCAAGAGGGCTGCGGCTGCCAGCGTGGCGCCTTTGTTTCTTCCAATGATGCAACGGGTGAGGGCTGAGGCCGCTGGTGCCATCAATGCGATGCCCAAACGGTTTCTGTTCGTAGTGAAGTCCAGTGGGCTAACTCCGGCCGAGTTGGTGCCCAAGGGATTGGTGGCTAAGTTAACGAAACCGGGAAGCGAGAAGGGGTGGCCCGCAGAACTCAAACCAGCCGAATCATTACTGGATGTTTCACTAGGTGATCACGAACTTCCAGATTCGCTTCAGCCGCTGTCTCCTTTCAAGAACGATCTGACATTATTGCAGGGTCTCTCAGGCAAGATGTGCCGTGGCGGTCATTCTGCCTGGTACGGTGCGTTGGGTTGTTATCACACCGGTAGCGAAGGGAATCCCGGTCGGGCTGCCAGTGCGACGGTGGATGGTCGGCTTGCCAAATCGCTACCAGCGATCTTTCCCCATGTTGGTTTGACGCTGGGGGGCAAGGTTCTTTCGGGTGTCAAGGATTCGGTTGTTTACCCGGGTATTTCTGCCATCGATACCGATCGTCCGCTGCCTTATCAGGCCAGCCCCCAAATGGCCTATAAAAACCTGTTCGGTATCGCAGCCGAGGGTGCCGGTGATCAGGCAGAGCAACAGTTGAAATCCATGCTGTTGGATCACATGGTCAGCGACATCCAGCAGGTGCAGGCTCAGATTGCAGGTGCCGACCGCGAGAAACTCGACCATTACCTCGAAGCGTTCGAAAGCCTGCGGGATCGACGCAGGCAGTTGTCCGGTCTAGAAGCGACCATCCGGCGGCATGCCCCGCTCGTTGACGACAAGTATGAATCCAATGTGGAAACCGATCGGATCGAGGCACACTTTGACATTGCGACCGCGACATTGATCGCAGGTCTTTCCAACGTGGTCACCATTCGTGCGGACACCTTGGACATTACTTACCGCGGCTTGGGAATCCAGAAGCACGTGCACGGTCTCGGCCATGCGGAAACGGTCCCTGGAATGACCGCGATCGAAGCTCGCAATCGTATTCGACGTTTTCAAGTTGAACAGATTGCCCGAGTTGCCGCCAAGCTCAAAGCCGTGCCCGAGGGGGATGGCACCATGCTTGACAACACTTTAATCGTTTACCTCAGCGACTCGGCTGAGAAACACCACGGCAGTTGCGTCGAATGGCCGTTCGTCCTGCTCGGTGGACTAACTGGTAAATTCAAAAAATCTGCTGGCGGGCGGTATCTCCAATACCCGGCCTATGGGAATCCTGGCCATCGGACGATCGCCTGCCTTTACAATTCCCTTTTGTACGCCGTGGAGCAACCCCACGAACTTTTCGGCCGTTTCGATTTGAATTTGGACCAAGACCAACAGCGTGGGCCGCTTGCAGAGTTGTTGGTGTAAGCCAAACCGGTCAGTTTGTTCATCACACCGCGGACGATGAGACTTGGCATTGCGGAACAACTCGTTGTTTCGATCGCCGTTTTGCTGGTCGCCAATCTCAGTCCGCGAAACTTTTCAGGTCCCCTGTCTTCGATGTGGCCATACCTACAGGGTGGGTCCTTGGTTCGTTCGGTTCAAGAAACGGGTTGTCCTCTACTGTTTTTCTCATGTTGTCGACGAATTTGTCGTGGACCGGAATCCCAAGGCTCTCAGGCTGGTAGACTGATTGACTGCATTTAACTGGCGGATCGGCTTTCGTTCGTCTAACGAAATATTTTTTTTGAAAATCAATTATGCGTTTTTTCCCCTTGTTGATCGTTTTTTTTGGTCTTCCTTCTTACTCCAATGAAGTCGTTATGGATGGTAGGTTCGATGATTGGAAAACCAGCGAGATCCAAATTGTTGATCCCCAAGGCGATGCTTCGGGTAAATTCGATGTGCTAAATATGAAGGTGAAAACAAACCAGAAATATGTTTATCTGCGATTGGAATTAAAAAATAAATTGAACCTGCAAAACGGTAACGCAGAGGACGGAGATTTTATCATTTATTTCTCTAATCCGAAGGGAACCATTAAAGTCGATCTCAGAAATCGATTAGCTGAGTTCACGGGGAACAAGGGTGAGCCGCGTCGTCTATCGTGGAAAGAACTTGGCTTCACAAGTCTTCCCACCTACGCATCCAAAACACATGAGCTGAGGATCGACCCCTCGCCTCTTGGGTTCGGGTTAGCGTCTCCCATCAATGTCAAAGTTGACGGTTCAGATAAAGTGGACCAGTTTGAAATTAGATGCAGCGGGAAAGGCCTCTCTAAAAAGCCAATATCACTTGTCAAAGAAAAAGGGGCACTTCGCATCGCCAATTTGAATACGCTTCGACAGGGAATCGCCGATCCCAAGCGAAGAGAGTCCATTAAAAGACTCCTTGAACTTTCCCAGGCGGATGTTTTTGCGTTCCAGGAAGAATGGAAAGAGGACTTGTTCCGAGAAAATGTAGGCAAGGTTTTTAGTTTCGGTGATTCGAATAAATCCGTTAATGTTCATTGGAACAATGGCTGTGCGATTGCAACCCAATACAAGTTGACACCCGTGGATATCGGATTAGAGAGAGGTGCCGCGGGGTATATTGAATTAGCCGATGGCAAGGGTTTGATGGTTGTTTCGGTGCATTTCAAGTGCTGCGGATATGCCGGTAGTTCAGAAGACCAGAAACGTATTGATACTGTGAAACAACTGGCCAGGAGGATTGGAGATTTCAATAAGGCGATACCGGGTGGTTTACCCGTTGTAGTCATTGGTGACTACAATCTGGTTGGTTCACGGGACCCTCTTACTCATCTTGAGAGAAAGGGCTTTCAAGAACTGGTCTGTCTCAAAGATGATTTAACAGCCACGACATGGCGCGGACTCGCTGAAACAGAATCGTTTTGGCCCGGTCGGTTAGATATCGTCGTGTCGAAGGGATTGACTCCGCTTCGTGGTCAAGTTTTTGATTCTTCTTTGCAGCCCAATGTTGACACAAGTTTGAGTTTAGCCAGCGACCATTTCATGGTAATGGGGGACTTTAGGGTCGAATAATGAATTGACCAACGAAAGGGCCATCAAATGCGGACAGTCGGTGAAAAGTCTGGCAGAACGATAGGGGTTTCAAAAAAAGAAATGTCGTGATCCGGGCGGGGTGTCGTTCAGGTTTTCATACCGACCGAACTATCCAATAGCGGTTGAGAAGAAAGTCGCTGCCCTGAAGATGTCCTTTCGGTGATTGTCGTTCAATGGTCTGTTGGTGGTGGGTTCTCGTTGTCCGTTGATGCAAACGATGCTTCTGTGTTGGACGTCGTCAATGCAGTCGATCCGTTTAAGAGAATTCTCACTTGTCTTTTGAAACGGTTTGCTTACATGAAAAAACTTTGTCCGCTGCATTTTAAGTTGGCTGAGGAGATGGAATCGGTCGAAAAAGTGCTTGCCAAGACTTTTGTATGTGATTTGATGAATGATCCATCTCGCCCCGATCCACTAATTGATTCGATCTGCTGGTAGGTAGGATTTTCTTTGGTTCGCCTTACCGCTGTTACATGCCGAGGTGATTTCGGCAAAGCAGAACGCTGGCCAATGGATCCGGTTCACCTCTGGCATTGGTTTTCACAATGGTCGGGGCGGCAATTCATCATCGCTGGCCGTCTCGTCGCACCCTCAAGCCTTGTCGCACCCTCAAGCCTTGTCGCACCCTCAAACATCGTTTTCCCTCATGATGAACGGATGGCTGGCAGACCATTTTGAACGCCTGGACTGGGGGATCTGGTCTTCCTCTGTGGCAGGTATGCCGTTTTAATCATTGTATGATAAGAAGTTAAGAGTGAGCCTGGTGGCATCTTGAAGTTAACCAGTATCGGGAAAATTACGCTTGGATAGGATTTTTGGCAGGAAAAAAATGAATGGACGCCAACTGATGTATCGACTGTGTTGGTTTGTTGGAATTTTGGTATTGCCTGGGCTGCTTAGCGGACAGGAATTTCGTCGCCTCATGATTGAGGAGATCCAGACCGTTCCGACAGAGGCGAACGGGGAATGGAAGATTGGTGGGCAGGTTTTTGCGACCGTAGCGATTACCCAGATCAACGCTTCGAGGCGACCAACAGCCGGTGAGTTGGCGGCGGTGGAGTACGTCGTTCAAGATGGCAAGTTGGTGGCGACTGTAATCCAGCCCATCGGGATCAAAGCGGTCGACGTCCATGATGGTCCTTATGTGATCTGGAAAGACGCATCGACCGCCGAAGTGTTGATCATGACCGGTGGCAAGGTCAGCAGGAAAACTTACCAGAACATTACCGAGCCGACCGTCATTGACGATTTACCGGCTCCGGTGAATTCAATCACTCTAGATCCCACCACGCCATCTTCCCCCAAGTCCGTTTGGCCTCGGGCTGCCAAATTAATGGCGATCAGTGATCTGGAAGGGAATTACCAAAACGCACGGCGGTTTCTGGAGACCAACAAACTCATCGATCAAAAGGGTAACTGGATTTGGGGAGAGGGGCATCTGGTTTTGGTGGGTGACTTGGTAGACCGGGGATCACAGGTCACTGAGCTGATGTGGCTTCTTCATCGTCTGGAAAGGCAGGCTCAGAAAGCGGGAGGCAGAGTTCATTATATTTTGGGTAACCACGAGGCGATGGTCATGGGAGGGGATTTGCGTTACATCCATCCGAAATATCATTTCGTTACCGCCCGCATGAAATTGAGTTACGACCAGCTGTTCGCTGCTAATACTGAAATCGGTCGTTGGTGGCGTTCGAAGAATGGTGTCCAGACGATCGGAAACCTGTTGTTTATTCATGGCGGTTACTCACCGATTCTGGACCAAGCACAACTGGATATCAAAACCCTCAACCAGAGAATACGGGCAGGATTACCGCCAGCTCAGCCGACAGGTTTGACACCTGCTACCAACCCGGTCAAACACCAACATGGTCCGTTCTGGTATCGAGGGTATTTTGAGAAACATGCAGCCGCCTGGGGGGGCTTGGCGACCGAAAAAGAAATTAAGGCCATCCTAACCAGGCATCGAACGGAGCATATTGTGATCGGCCATACCGTCGTCGATCAAATCGGTCCACTGGATAAAACAGGTGCTGTCATCGGCGTCGATGTCAAATGGCGGGATGCGAAGAATTGCCAAGGACTTTTGCAGGTAAACGGTCAGCTTTGGCGTGTATCGATCGATGGCAAACGGGAGTTGATTGAAATCGGAAAGTGAATCCTCGTGGTCCTCAGCAAGTGACCAGATGATTCCGAATCAACAATCGAAACCTTGCCAGAGCAACAGCGTATTTCGATTGTCACGGGCTAGATTGACGAGTTGTCTATTTGGAATGCGTTTTCTTTTCTGGATTTGAAACGGCTTGACCCGCCCGTACTCTCTCGACGGTCACCCAGGTCTTGCCATCGCTCGACACGCAGATATCGAAGTCTGCCGGGCTGCGGTCGCGCAGTTTTCCCTCACGGTCTCGCGACAATACCACCCGGTCGATGGTGGTGGATTCGGCAAGCTTGATCTGGGCCCAGCCGGTCGATTTAGCTGGGATCCAACTGCGTGGGTTGCCATATTTTCCATCGTTCAAAAAAACGATCTGGTGTTTCGAGGCGTGGCCTGGCAGTACTGACGACGCACTGGCCTTGCCAGCCCGGGCGAGATTCGTCTGAGAATCTGGCCCGAAGATTTCGAACTCATCGATACACGCTTGAACTTGCCCGGTATCCAAGAGCTGGACCTTGACGAACTGCGCCTTGAGCGGAGTGAACTTGTACACGTTCGGCTTTTCTGGATGAAAGGCGTTGGCACCGGGCACGCTGGACGGATTCGCTTGGGATAAAGGATCGGCTGACAGTTCACGAATCCGAATGTTGCGTAACCAAAACGGCAGCCCGTGATCCTGAAATCCGATAAATCCTTGTCTTGGTTTGTGTCTCAATTTTGGGTTGGATAAATTCACATTGTTGACCAGTACACCATTGAGCCTGACGGTGACCTCACCATTGACGCTGGTCACGCTCATCTGGTTCCACTCGCCAGCTGGCTTTGTTGCATTGGCTCTTGGAGCGATTTCCGGAAGGATGCCGCCGGTAACGTCGTGTGCATTCAAGACCTTTTCGCCGGCAGAATCGCGGATCTGCACTTCAATCACCGAGTCAACCGCTTTTTGTCGATCGGTGACGTTAAAATAGAGCCCGCTATTGCCCCCTTTCTGGTGCTTGTACTGGAACTCGCATTGGAAGTTTTGGTATTCGTTTTTTAGCCACAGATAGTCACCGTATCGCAACCAGTCTTTTTCACCTTCTCGCGGCTGCAGTTGAACGACGCCGTCTTCACTGAGTGACCAGTTGCCAGTTGTTTCGAAATGGTCCTTCAAGTCGCCGCCGGCAAGCAGGTCGATAAAGCTGCCAGCCGCTCCACTGGTTCTCAGTGTCATCAAATAACTGACGACGTGCTGGAGTTCCTCCGGCCCTTTGATCAAGCCGACCGGCATCAACGAAGTCCTGCTCGGTTTTTTCTGTTCAATTTGCGATTTTTCCACCGCTTTGAGTGCTCCGTCCATCATCTGGAGCGTGACCCGGTTCTCGTCCTCGCCTGATAAAAATCCCAGTAATACTCTGCCATCGTGCAGTAGGATTTTCCATGACTGAAAATTCGGTGAAACATCCTTGCTGGGCGCGGCGACCGATTGAGCTAGGTACTGTGGGGTGAACCGTTTGGCGATGCCTGCCAATGACGGACCAATGACACCACCACCCTGACCGGAATCGTGACACGCAACGCAATTTTTTTTGAAAATCGCTGCACCGGTTTTGACATTGCCTTTTTTCCACTCTGTAGTCCAGTCGATCGCCTGGTATTCCGAAGGCATCGCCTGGTTGGCCGATAGCTTTGCGCCTTTGGCGATGTCAGCCTTGATCGTCCGCGTCTGAGTCAATCCCGCGACTCTTGAGGCGAGGTCGTCCATTCCCAGGGTATTGGCGAAAACGGCCGCCGTTTTTCGGTGAGCATCATTGCTATCGTAAATCGCTTGTGTGAGCATCCGCCGAATCACCGGGTTCGCAGGGTTGGTCGGTGCTGTTTGCTTCCACCAATGCATCATTGGCAAGCCCCCGACTTTGAATCCGTGTTTTTCAGATTCGGTTTTCAGGTTTGACTTCGGATCGTCCGCATAGCCGAAGCCACTGAGCATCGCCGCAGCGGGTGGGCTGATTGTGACCCGGTCGGGAATCGTACCGTTTTCGACCGTGTCATTCCACTTCCACATCGCCGCCGCCAGCATCACTCGCCGCAACGGCAGATCGCCTGCATTGAATCGCTGTTGGAGATCGAGCCAGTCGGTGTTTCTTCCAATCCATCGTTGGGCTGCCTGACGAACCAGGCTGTCGTTGCTTGCCGCCAGTTTACTGACCGATTCGCGCAGCTTAGCGGCGTCGGATGACCGCAGGCCGGCAAGTTGCGCGACGGGCGACTTGTGCGCCAGGAGCGACTTGACCTGTGATTCGTTCAACTGATGAAACCGACGCAGGGTGTCGGCAGCCGTGCTGGCTGCCTGCCCGTCATCTGAAGATAACTGTCTGGTCAGCGACGCGATCACCCGCTGGTCGTTGTGGCTGCCCGCAAGCCAGGCCAAGGAGTACCAGGCCGGGCTGCCTGGCGTGGATTCGAGGAATCGCTTTAGGACCAGCTCATCGCTTCTCATGCCCCGAGAAATGATTTCTCGATGGGCATTGAATCGACGTTTCCACGAAGGCGATTCGATCTCGTCCAGGAGTACCTTGATACCTGATGTGGATGGGTCAATTGCGTGACGTTTGAGCGTCTTATTCGGATTGGAAATCACGATCAGGTCTGTTTGCTTTACCGGCGATGCCTCATTGCGCTGCATGAAACAGACGCTGACAAATAATCGGCCATCGTTGCCGGTAAATACAGCCACTGGTCGGGCTGTCCCCTTTCCCACAAGGAGCGGTTGCTGGCTGCTGGAGAATGACGCTCCGCGAGGTGTCAATGGGAATCGTCCCAGTTCTCGGCTGCCCCATCGTGCCACGACAAGTGACCGTTTATACGCGTTGCCAAGGTGATCTTCGTTGTAGTAACACGTTCCAAACGGTACGAATCGTCCCAGTGCGGGATCGATCGTTTTGATCAGATCGTTGCGGTAAGGCTCTTTCACCTGGAGCCACCCGCGTGACCACTGGTAATGCGATCCTTCTGTCACATGAGTCAATCGCCCAAATGAGTGAAGTGCGCTGCCTTCCTGATCGTTGTCGTTTCCAAACAGATTCCAGTTTTCGTCAAAGTCGAGGTCACAGATATTGCGATATCCTTGAGAAATCGTCTTCATGGCGTGTGACTTGGGGTCATAGCGAACGACCCCGCCCACTCCAGTCCATGGCATTTTTTTGGCATCTGGACCGCTCAAAAAGGTCCAGTGCCAAACGTGGCCCGGATTGGTTTTGCTGCGAAACGGGCCAGGCTGCGGATCGCCGAACGCGAGATACAGTCCCCCGTCTGGTCCCATCTTCATACCATGAAAACCCTGATGGATGTGCCCAAGCGGAATGCCCCAGACCAAACGTTCGAATGTCACGTTTTCGGGATCGCGGATCACATTGGGCAATCGATAGAGCGCCGTTACTGTCAAGACATAAAGATCATCACCGGCCACCTGTAACGAATACGCCCACGTGTGCTGCGGCAGAGTCGTGATGGTCCTGCGTTGTTTAAATCCACCGTTTCCATCCGCTTCAAAAAGATACACTGCGTCACGGCCACCAACATAAAGGTTGCCCCGCGGGTCCATGTCCATGCTGATATAGAAGGCTTTTGGATCCGAGTGGACCAGATTCAGGTCCAGCCCATCGTCAACAAGGTCATAGCTGGTCTGAGCGAATGTGAACCCGTGCGGCGCCAGCACCAAGAAGAGAATGAATAAAAATCTTGAAACCATGTTGGGGTCTACTTTCTTGGGAGGGGCCTTCGTTTAATGGTTGTATCGAGACCAAATCTTTTTTCGTTAGGCTGTGATACCTTGGACCACCGATCCATGGACGTCTGTCAAGCGAAAATCTCGCCCTGAATATCGATACGTCAGTTGCTCATGATCGAGTCCCAGCAGGTGCAGCAACGTGGCGTGAAGATCATGCATGTGAACCTTATTCTCGACCGCCTTGTGGCCAAACTCATCCGTGGCCCCGTAGGCTAAACCGGATTTCAGACAACCACCAGCCAGCCAGGTCGTAAAACCTCTTGCATTGTGATCGCGGCCGGTGCCATTATTTTGAGCGTAGGGCGCCCGACCGAATTCACCGCTGAACCAGACGATCGTATCCTCCAACAACCCACGCTGCTTAAGATCCTGCAGCAATCCAGCGATTGGCTTATCAACCGCCTTTGCCTGCGGTTCGTGCTGCGACAATTTCGAATGCTGATCCCAATTGGAAGCCCCTCCGGCAGCGCCGGAGGTGACTTGAACAAAACGTACTCCGTTCTCGCATAGTCGGCGTGCCATCAAGCACTGCCGACCGAAGTTGTCCGTTGCCTCTTCACCAATACCATACATGTCCATCGTTCCCTGGGTCTCTTGACTCAGGTCAAGTACGCCGGGAGCATTGTTTTGCATCCGCCAAGCCAACTCGTAGGAACTGATAAGTGCTTCTAATTCAGAGTCTCTACTTGCGTTTTTCAATTGCTCTGCGTTGAGACGCTGCAAGAACTCCAGTTGTCGTCGTTGCTCGCTGATAGACAAATCCGCATTCCCCAGATTCTTGATGGTCGCGTCTTCGTCAAATTTCCCACCCTTGCCAATGGCGGTGCCTTGGTGTGCCGCGGGAAGAAATGCACTGCCGTAATTACGAGCTCCACCAGATGAGGATATCGGTCCCAGGGAGATGAATCCCGGCAAGTTCTCATTCTCAGATCCTAGGCCATAGTTGACCCAAGAACCGAATGAGGGTCGTATAAAACTAGTCGAGCCACAATGCAGGAAAAGCGTTGCCGGTCCGTGTGCGACCCCCTCGGTATGCATCGAATGTATGAAAGTAAGATCATCTGAATGTTTCGCTGTTTCGCGAAACAAATCAGAAGTCATTCGTCCCGACTCTCCATAGTGTCGGTACTTCCACATGGGTTTCATCACACGTTCCGAGGTGCCGCGTTTCCCCGTGTTGGCAATCTTGCGAGCGTCGTCAAACGGCATTTTCTTGCCGTCATGCTTGTATAACGCCGGTTTGTGGTCGTAGGTGTCGACGTGACTTGGCCCGCCCTGCATAAACAGGAAAATGATCCGCTTTGCCCTGGGCCAAAGATGGGGACCTTGAGCTGCCAGCGGCTGCGCCGCTTGAACCGAGTCATTACATAATCCAGCTAACGCCAAGCTGCCAAATCCGCAGGCGGATTGCTGAAGGGCCGCTCTTCGTGTCATGACGTTATGAATGGATCTCATGGATGAACACCTGTCTAACGGATGTAACGGAATTCGATGGTCAAGAACATGGATTGTACCATCTGTGTCCAGGCGTTGACCTGCGCCTGTTCGGTCGTATCGCTAACAGACTCGAGAAACCCTTGACTTAGCGACACCTCTGTCTCGGTCGCATGACGCCCCAGGATCTGCAGGTAGGCATGATCAATGCGATCCGGGACTGCCAGATCCGCTTTGCCTAGCAGTTGCTCCGCTGCCAGTCGAGCCTGCGTACGAACGAACGTATGATTCATCATGAACAGTGCCTGGGGAGCCACCGTGCTGACCTCGCGGCGACCGGTCACCATACTTGGATTAGCAAAATCGAAAACTTCAAAGATTTCGGGTAAGCTACTGCGGAATACCGGCACGTAAACACTGCGTCGTGGCGTCTGAAACTGAAAGCCGACGTCTGTTTTAAGATTAGCGGGGAAAGTGGCCCCTCCCATCTCTAATTTTAAGGTGCCGCCTACGGACAACATCGTGTCACGCAGAGACTCCGCATCCAAGCGGCGGCGATTCATGTGAGCTAACAGTCGATTCTGCGGGTCTGTTTGCTGCTCGATTTGCGTAGACGAAAGGCGGTAAGTTCTGGAAAGCACAATCTCGCGGATCAGCTTCTTCACAGACCAACCCTGCTGAACGAACTGGACGGCCAGGTGATCAAGCAGTTCGGGGTGGGACGGAGTTTCACCCGTTGTGCCAAAGTTATCAACGGTCCGAACCAGTCCGACACCGATCAGCCAGTGCCACACCCGGTTCGCCATCACGCGTGACGTCAGCGGATTGGCAGGATCGACGATCCAGCGAGCAAGTTCCAGACGACCGCTACTGTTGGTGGGCATCTCTGGCGGTGGTCCGTAGTTAGCGACCTGCAGTACACCGCGGGGAGCGATCGCACCCAGATTATCGATGTTACCGCGAATATGAATCTTTAAATCCGTCGGCTTCTTTTTTTCGACAGCCGAATTCACCATCTCGCGTACAGGCTTTTGTTTCTTGAGTCGGGAGAGTTGTGCTGTCAGTGTCGATATTTTCTTTTTGAGTTCCTGTTGTTCTACAGCTGCCAGTTCTTTGGCCACTTGTGATGCGGTACGGGTTGTGACATCGTCCTTGTTGACAGGCAGAAACTGTAGGGCGTCGGCCGTGACAACTCCGTCCGTCCCCTCATTCGAGATCATTACGCGGCTCTGTTCGTTTGCTCCAAAACGATATGTACCGAGTGAAACGAATCGTCTGTTAAGGGGTGGTTCCTTGCGCATATCGACGACAACCAACTTTTTACCCGCAGCGCTGAATATTTCAACTGGCACGTTGGACGCGCGGCCCTTCCCATGCGAATAGGCGAAGCGTACTTCATATTCCCCATCCGTTACTTTTGGGATGAAGGTAAGCGTCTTGCCCCCTTTTCCCTTATTGGCATCGTGAATGTAACCTTTGCCAACGTAGTGTTTAAAAAACACCGAGTGCGTCCATGCTCCCACCATTTCCACCTCGTCATCATCCACTACAATTCCTGCTAATGAAGAGGCGGCAACAACTTTCGGGAAAGCCGTTTGCGACTGCGGATCCAGTTTCGATTTCAGCGCCTTGATTTCACTCTCCACTTTTGCAACCGACACATTGTGAATTTCGGATTGTCGCTGTTTCGTTTCCGAAAGTGGCAAGGGGATTTCCATGGTCGAGGAAACATTGGAGTGCTTTAATCCCTGAACATTATTGAGAATACCTGCCATCGCATAGTAATCCTTGGTAGGAATAGGATCGAACTTGTGATCGTGACACCGTGCGCAGGCAATCGTTTGGGCCAACAAACCTCTTCCTATCGTGTCGAGTTGTTCATCAACCACATCCATATCGAGTTGGCTCTTGTTTTGGTTCTCGAGCAGCGCGTCACCCATCACCAGGTACGTCGTGGCGATTCGATTCTGTCGCTGTGCGTCGACTGATGATGTCTCTAGCAAATCGCCTGCCAGTTGTTGCGTGAGAAACTGGTCGAAAGGTTTATCATTATTGAACGCGTCAATCACGTAATCGCGATATCGCCAGGCATGTTTGAGTATTCGACCACGCAACGACATCGATTCGGCGAAACGCGACACATCAAGCCAGTGCCGCCCCCACCGTTCACCGAAGCGAGGCGATTTCATCAATCGGTCAACGAGGTCCTGATACGCCTCGGGTGACTTGTCGTCGACGAACCGCGCGATCTCCTCCGGGGTGGGAGGCAGGCCGATGAGGTCAAAGTAGAGCCGACGGATCAGGGTGATTTTCTTCGCTGGGGAACCCGGTTGCAGTCCCGCCGATTCCAGCTTGGCAAGCACAAACCGATCGATATCGTTGATCGGCCAAGAGGTGGTTTTCACCGCAGGGATGGCTGGAGCCTGGAGTGGCTGATAAGCCCAGTGTTTCCGGCCCGCTTCGATATTGATGGACAATGGGTTAACAACTGGATGGGTTGACCGGCGTGGGTCCATCGCACCGTCTTTAATCCACTTTTCGAAATCGGCGATAACCGTGGCTGGCAATTTTCCTTTGGGGGGCATCTCGAAGTCGTCGTGCTTTAGCGCCGAAATCAGCAAGCTTTTCTTCAAGTCGCCTGGCACAACTGCGGGCCCTGATTCACCACCGGTAAGTAGCCCTTGACGAGTGTCCACGAGCAGACCTCCACGGAGTGTCTTGGAATTGGCCGCATGACATTGATAACAATGCTCTACGAGCACCGGCCGAATTTTCGTCTCAAAAAAATCGAGACCTTCACGGTCAAGAGTCGGATCGTCGGCCCCGATCGAGGCGGTAGTGAATAGGATCGTGATCGATAGGATCCAGTATCGCATTTGCCAAGCGTTGATGGTCATGATGATCCTCCGGTATCTGCCAACGAGGGTTGCTGATTTGGTGCGAAAAATTCGGGATAAAAATGGTAGGAAAAAGCGTGAACAAGGCTACTAGGCTGAATTTCTTCGGTCTGACGGTTGGCGGGATTGATTAGCCTCCTCTGATTAAAATTGATGAACTCCCTCTGGGCATTGGGCCCTGTTTCAAATTCGCCACGTCGCCGGATTGTCAAATGTTCCCAACTAGGCTCCACCGGTTGGTGATCCGCTAAAAGGCAAACCTGGGTGGCTCTCGTATTCGGCAAAAATGAAAACGATGTTTGAGTTGTCTTGATGGACGCCAGTATTCCCGCTAAAGAGTGCCATCATTGCTTTCATCGCCAACGTGATTAGTGCGGCGTTCACTGTCATCGCGTGTTGCCTTGGTTTTCTGGCTGTTTGTTGTGATCTTGTGTGTCGTTGGCCGGTTGAGGAAAGCTCATTCACCAGGGGCAATTTGAGACCATCGCTAGACCAATCATCTTAATCTATTGTTTTTCAAGCCACAATTCTTTTTTAGGGCTTTGATGTCATGATCTGGCTTGACCATGGTGGGTGGGGGGGGATGGAAAGGAGTCCATAGCGATGGTGAACCGCTTCCCGTTAGTACCAAGGCGGCGACCGTCCTATTGCCGGCGACCTTGATCTTGTATTTTTTTAAGCTTTTTCAGGCGGTCGTCATCGTGTCAAAGGTATCGGCTTTTTTCAGGCTTTTGATCGGACTCTCAAGTCCGCAGCTTTTTTTGAAGGCGACCAGAATCGATTGGCTGAGTTTTTTATCGCCCGTCTTTTCTCAAAGTTGGTCTTCGCCTTTTTTTATTTCGCTAAGAGACTCATTTTGGCTCGTGTTGGGCGGCTATCGCTACGGTGAAGATGACCTTTATAGACGGCTTAGAACACAGTTAAGGTGTTTCAAAATCCGAACGAGGGCTTTAATCGTTTGTCGGCCGATTTTTTTCCGCCCGCATCCACTTTCGAACACAGTGATTTCGCCAACGAATATTGATTCATAAAGCTCGGCGTCTGGCAGGCTGGTAAAGATCGGGAAGTGGTGTGTGAACTGGAGGGACGTTCAACTTTTGGCTGAGCTTGGTAAACTATTTCTCGGCTGGCCGTGTTGGGCCGGCTTTCGGAGCGGGGCGTGTCAGCATCAAAGAAGGTCACCATGGTTGAAAGAAACGAGCTTAAGCCGAACACACTTTTTGTTGAAGTCACTGGAGCAGGGATTCCCGAGGTGGATGGTCTGTTTGTCCCCTCCAATGCTCCCCCTACCGAATCCGAATCGGGCACCGTATCCAGCGTCGGTTACTGGAACGGTAAGATGGCGTGGGATCGAGCCGATGGCAAGAGTGCTCGAAGCCCCGCTCTCTCGTACTCCAATAGCTATCAATCATGGAGGATCTGTCGACTGGATGGACATCTCGCCTATGACATGACCTGCGAAGATGAATTGCCGCCCACAGATCGGCCATGGCACGTCTATAAAAAAGGAGTTGCACCTGCTCCGAATCTTGTTATTCATCACTGCGATCCACGACAGGCTTGTCCTCAGCCCAACGTTGTCTTTGTTCTTGGCGGCCCGGGCGCTGGCAAAGGAACGATGTGCGAACTTGCCGAGTCGCAGCTTGGTTGGACGCATCTTTCGATGGGAGAGTTGCTTCGAGCGGCCCGCCAGGCCGAAGGTCCTACTGCCGCTGCCATAGAGAAATTTATTGCTGCGGGAAAGTTGGTTCCCAATGAAATTACCGTGACTCTCCTCAGCAACGCGATGGAGGAGGTCACCAGAAAGACTGGAAAAACAAATTTTTTACTCGATGGATTTCCTCGTTCTCTGGATAATTTATCGGGCTGGTACGAGATCTTCGGCAAAGAGTCTGAGTTGCCTAAAATGTTGTATTTTGAGTGTCCCTACGCTGTTTTAGAACAGCGTATTTTGGGTCGAGCAAAGTATACAGGCAGGGTCGATGACAATGCTCAAAGTCTGAAACTGCGTTTCGACACTTTTAAGGCAGAAACGTTGCCGACTATTGAGTATTTCAAGAGCAAAGGAAAGTGCGTGGAGATCGATACCAGCCAAGACCGAACGACCGTTTATTCTTTGGTTCAAGACAGCCTGGTGGAATACACTGACCGAGAATTTGCTGCCAAACCGCTTACCGAAAGAGCAGAGATGCTCCTTGGTTTGCGATCTTATTCCAGCTAATCGACCCGCAGGGTTTTCTTGCCACCAAGTGTCAGGTGCTCAAAGCGATTTGTCGATGCAATCGCTTTCCACCGGGGGCATTCCTTTGAAAGTGATCTGCGAAGTCCCCTGATTCATTTTTCGTACAAGCCTGATAGGAAACGGGCCAACTACGAAATGAAGAGGCTTCTATGCTGAAAATGTTTTGGATTTATTTTGACCGTCCCGAAAGGAATTGGATCAAAAAAACCACGGTGTCAGCCGTGGTTTTTTAAGCTGGAGGTGTCAGTTCTCTTCCAGAGCATACTGCCATGAACATTAATCATTAGGAGTGGTTTGGGTTGTTCCTGAACCACCTTTGACGGGTGAATAATGCGAGTGTCGCTCTTTCCATTTTCCATTTTCATTGACAAAAACTGTTGTGACGCGACATCGATAGTGTTCTACTTTGGCGTTGTTTTTGGGCTTGAATGAACCTTCGTTGTAATAAGCGGCCACTGCTGCCTTGCCGGGTATCAGAGAGATGATGGTGATATGCTTGGAAGTCAAATTAAAAGAATCAAATCCGAATTCAAAATCAGGCGCTATTTCAACGAGGAAACCGCCACTTGACCAAAATTCATGCGCCCCCTTGGATGATATATTCGATTCTTGGAGCTTCCCGTCCTGTTTCAGCTCCTTATTCATCTTGAGGATCATTGCTTTGATTTCTTTGGCGTCTTTTTGTTCCTGGTTATCTTGAGCCGAACCAATGCCGTGGATGAATGAAAAAACCAGTACAGCAGAAAGTACCTTCATAAAGCTATCTCTTTCCATATTAAGTAAAACTGAAAATTCTCCCGGGGAGAATTTTCACAAGGGAAAATGGTGCATTCTTGTCGTCAGGAAGCCTCAATGAAAGAAGCTTACGTCGGGGATCTTTCAACCCCCCCATTGTGGCAGGTTGGGAAGCCAGATGCGACCCGGGTAGCTGTTTACAAAGGCAGTTAGTTGTGCGGGTGACCTTGGCGGCCTCGGGTCGACCCGTTTCCGCTCGGATTTTCGATCGCGGGAGACCGGTGTCGGGGAAGGCGGTTAGGGTGAGGTTTGCTGCGGTCGCTATCGGCTTTCAATAGTTTGTCGGCAGTCGACCATCGCCCAGCAGATCGATCCAACCAGATAGATTGCTGCAAACAACAATAAAACGACTGTCCAGTTGGACGTCCATTCAAAAATCTCGGCGATCAGGATGGGGCAAGCGGCCGCTGCGAAATTCCCGCTCATATTCATGATGCCGTAGACTTGAGGCACGTGGTCACCCCCGATATCGATGGTGGCTGCCGATGCGCATGGACCGGCCATCGCTGCCAGCAAAGAACCGATCGCCAGCAGAACCACCGCCAGCAAAGTGCTCTCTACAAACCATGCCAATAGAATCAACACTGCGCAACCGAACAGAAACGTCGTTCCTACACCACTGCGACTGAGTCTCAGGTTGCCGGTACGCTGCCAGATCCAGTCGGTAAGCAATCCTCCTAAAAAGCTGCCTGCCAGAATGCCGGCAAAGACCAACGCCTGGAGGTAACCTGAATTTTGCACCGATACTCCTCGAGTCTCCTGGAGAAACGTCGGGAACCAGCTTGCGAAAAACATATAGCCAGCTGCTCGACAAATTTGCTGTCCGCATAAAAACCAAATCGCGGGATTTTCAAGAATCGATTTCCAAGGTGTTGGCGGGGATGGTGTTGTATGCAAGTCAACCGATGGCATTTCCGGATGAATGATCGCCCGTTCGGCCTGGTTCACTTTGGGATCGTCCGCGGGGTGATTGCGAAAGCGGACGAGGAAGACCGCCGCCCAAACAAAGCCGGGAACAGCAAACAGCGCGAACACCCATCTCCAATGCATCAGGGCAATCAGGTTACCCGTTGCCAGGCTGGCAACGATCGCTCCGACCTGCATCCCGACGGCCAAGGCCCCGCACGCCAATGTACGTCGGGCGAGAGGCGTCCAATGCGAAATGGCGAAACAGGAAGCGGGAAAGAGTCCTGCTTGTGTTGCCCCCATTAAGAGTTGAGCGGCGACCAACAACCAAAGCGCTGGTGCAAGCCCGATGGTGACTGCGGCGATTGAACCACCGCAGGCGAAAGCGACCATGGCAAACCGGGTTCCAAACCGATGGGCCAACGATCCACTTGGCACCTGTAGGGCGGCGTAGCTCCAGAAAAATGCAGCCATAAACCAGCCGGATTGCCGCAGGGAGAGACCAAGGTCTTCTCGAATCGTGCTTTCGCCGACGCCCACCGCATTACGAGTTAGGTACGCGATGGCAGCTGCCAGCGTCAGCAATATCAGTACTTCGTGGCGTACTTGGGTTGGCCGGGCGAATGGCATTTCGTTGGGAATCTCGTCTTTGTCTGCCTGGCTGGGGTGCTTATTCGTCGGGTGCTTATTCGTCGGGTGCTTATTCATGGGGTAGCCAACGCATCAGCCATGATCGCCAGAAGCCGATCGACTTCTTTTTGGGTCTCTGGGTCAAGGTTCCACCCATTCGGTTGGCGTCGCCGATCGGTCGTAAAGAGACCACGCTTGCACAGAATGTACTTCTCAATGGCCAGGAATCCGTCCAGTCCAGCCTGCAGTTGGAGCGCCACGATTGCGCAAATGGGGAAGTAGATACGGTAGGCGGTTTGGTCATCCTTGTTTTGCAAAGCTTGCCATAAGGCGGCGATGCCATCCAGAAGATCCATGCCCGGCATCGTTCCAACGACGCCACGCCGGAAGGCATCGATCAGCAGCATGCCGCCCGAACCGTCGAACATGCAGGCACGACCGCTGCTGGCATTTCGCAGGTCAGAAATATTCGGTCCGATCGGTGCGCCTTCGGGTTTGAACAAGATTTTCTGTGGCCCATACTGATCCAGCAGGTGAACATAAAATGTCGTTGGGATCGATGCGCCGACGTAAGACGATGCGTCCTGCACGATGAGGGGAACGGGCACTGCTTCTGCCAGTGTATTGAAGTAGTCCTGTAGTGCCGTCACGGGCAGCGCTGTTGAAATGGGAGGAATCGCCATAATGGCGTTGCACCCGGCATCATGGGCTGCCTTCGCAAAGTACACCGCCTGCTTGGTGCTCTCGGCGCCAACGCTGGCCACGACATTTCCACGGCCAGCAGTCATTTTCACAATCAGTCGATTTAGAACGATTCGTTCTTCCGCAGTGAGGCGGAGGATCTCCGAAACCATCGCCGAACAGACACCATCACTTCCCTGCTCAAATGCCCAATCGATTTCGCGTTGAAGGCTATCGCGATCTATTTCGTCGTTAGCATCAAAGGGTGTATGCAGAATCGGCAGGATGCCTTCAATTTTCTGTTTCACGGTCATGATCTTTACTGTGCCCTGTCTGCCGCTTCGTTGTCGCTTGCTGTTTGTCTCAATTCAATCCAGAAGTTCTTCGATGGCACCTGCCATCGTCTCCCCAATTCGTTCCAGGCAACCACGGTCGAACGGGGTTTGCCAGACGGGGTAGGCATCCACGTCATACAGATCTGCTGGGGGGAGATAGCCAACCGAACCGTTAATGAGGTTCATGCAAATCATTGTCAGGGAAGGGAAGCGGACTCGCAATTCCCTTTGTAGTCGAGAGTAAGCTTCGCCTCCGGAGCCGACAAGCACCGCATCCCCGATTCTCCACGCGTAGACCGCAAGCGGAAATGAAGAACCATCACCCAGGGCTCGTCGGATTTC
This sequence comes from Planctomycetota bacterium, assembly GCA_014238905.1. Taxonomy (GTDB): domain Bacteria; phylum Planctomycetota; class Planctomycetia; order Pirellulales; family Pirellulaceae; genus JABAAE01. The sequence goes on along the minus strand of JABAAE010000008.1, from coordinate 254,024 downwards.
CCGTTTTCGCCGCAGGCGTTCTTTGAGGGCTCGGTCTTCACATTTGGATTCCTGTTGTTGAAGTTCGTCAGCCGTCGGCCAATTTTTTATTTTCAGGTCAACGACTGTTTTAACGGATCGAATGTCGGACGAATGTTCATGTGGTTGGTGCCTCCAGACGGCCAATGGTGCGCCGGATTCGACAACTCGATCGAAGAATAATTGGTTGCCTGCGGGTTCCATGTCGTTCAGGGTGGCCAGAGCGGCGAAACCCAATTGCCGTCCGTGGCGATCGGCCACATTGACGTCCCCGACATACTGGTGTTTGGGGGCGACATCTCCTGACATTCCTTGCAGAAAGAAGGCGGTCGCGCCGGTTTCTTTTTCCATCGTTTCACGCATCGCTCCAATGTAGTCTGGAGAAATAGTCGTGTTCTCCCAGGCTAAGGTCGTTGGGTGGCAGGCGTAATTGACCAACGTCGCACGCGTCGTTCCCGAAAGATCCGTAATTCGGCCTACCATGAGGGTGTCGTCTGCGCTGACCGCAGGATTGAACCCGCAGACCATGCGATTTACCGAGGGATTGGGGTCCGGTAAATCGCGAACTGCCGCCAACCCGCATCGCCCCTTGTGCCAGTCCAGTATGGCCTCATCTGCCTGTGCGAGGGCGCGTCCTATTGCCGAAACGGTGGCCTGATAAATTCGCTCTATCCAGGCCTCTAGGATTTCATTTCCAGGCAGCGCTGAGTCTGCCTGCATCAGGGGTGCCGATGCGTGGGTGTGACTGAGTGCGAAGATAAGGTGTGAAGACTCAATCGACATTTCTGTCAGCAAACGCTCCTGGAAACGACTGAATAAATCCAACTCACGCCACCAGCCGAGATCAGCGTCGATTAATACGAGGGGGGCATCTTCGGACGCTGACGCAATCGTCAGCGCAGAGAGAGTTAATTGTCGGTGAATGGAATCGGCTGAATCATGCTTGGCAGCGCCCCAGTTTCGAGAGTAAATACCAATTGGGGGTGTGATGTCCTCGCGGGCGATGCCGATACGCCCTCGGAAGGAGCTGTGACGTCGAGCGGCGGGAGGTTGAGTCATTGTTTTTGATTTCATAGCTTGGCGTTACCAATCTCCTACGGCTCCATCGCGGTAAAACACCCGCTGCGGAATTTCCTGTTCGAACGGGTGCTTTTTCACTGCGTCTTCATTGATTTCGATTCCCAGACCAGGCAGCGTATTGGGTGTCACGGTTCGAGTTTTTTCATCGACAGCGAAACCTTCTTCCACAACATCCTTCCGCCACGGGACGTCGTTGTGTACCGACTCGCAGATAATGTAACTCGGCTGCGAAAAACCAAATTCCAGTGACGCTGCGGTGCTGACCGGCCCCTGCGGATTGTGCGGGGCGAGTGCGATCCGGTAGGCGTCCGCCAGCGCGGCGATGCGACGTGCTTCTGTAAATCCGCCGCAGTGAGTGAGGTCGAGTTGGCAGATCTCACAGCCTCGCGCCGCAAACAGATCTCGAAACGCAGCGAGATGCGTCAGGCGTTCTCCGGTTGCGATCGGTGTCGTGACGGCCGCGTTGATGGCGGCGAGGCCTTCGATGCTTTCGGGCCAGCAGGGTTCTTCAAAGAAATAAAGCCCGTACGGATCGAGGGCTTTGGCAAACTGCATGCCCATCGCTGGCGATGGCCGCGCGTGGCAGTCGACCATGATGTCGATGTTATCTCCCACTTCTTCACGCATGGCGGCAACGCACGTATCAGCAGCCTTGATCGGCTGGAGGCCTTCGATCGGCATCGTTGGAGGCACAGCCATCGATTTGAATGCTGTGAACCCTTCGGCGACGGCTTGCTGGGCGAGGTCCGCGAATTGTTTTGCGTTATCGACCGGTGTTTCATAAAAACTCTCCAGATTCCCCCCGCCAAGATGGCAATAAAGCCGTATCGAATCGCGGACAGGTCCGCCCCATAGTTTGTGACACGGAACCCCGTGAATCTTGCCGACGATATCCCAGAGCGCAAGATCGATTCCGGCGATCGCCGTCGATCGAGTCACGCCGCTGCCGTGCCAGAAATGTTGTCGCCACATCATTTGCCAAAGGTGTTCGACACAGGTCGGGTCCTCCCCGACCAGCAACGGTGACAGGTCTTCGATTGCACCGACGACACTGCGAGTGTGCCACTCCAGCGTAGCCTCTCCCCAGCCATATAGCCCCGGTTGGTCAGTCATCACTTTTACAAAGACCCAGTTCCGCATGAGGGCGTGGCAGACATGCGTTTGGATTGCGGTAATTCTCATCTTGTTTCTGGAGGTATCGCCGTGGTAGGAGCGAAGGCCGGAAGCGTGGGTCGCCGCAGCTGCTTCGCTTTTGACTTTGTCGCCAATGTACTTGTTTTTGTCGCCCAAGACAAGTATGTTACTCTTATGTCAATCGCAACCTACATCAAAGATGACCTCGCCGCCCAACTAAAATCAGGGGTGGAGGTGCCGGTTCAACTGACGCTGGACTCACTGGCGGGGCACTACAACGTTAGCTTGACGCCCGTAAGGACTGCCGTGGCGGAATTGATTGATGAAGGCTTGTTGGAAAAAGGTCCCAATCATCGCCTGACCGCTAGAGCCTCGCACACTCAGGTAGGCCCTAGTCGCTGTGAATCGAAGCCGCCACAGCCGCCACAGGATCCGTTTGAACTCATCGCCAGAGATTTGGTGCAACTCAGCCTGCAGGGCGAACCGATCTATCTACGGGAGGAAGCGACCGCTGAAAAATACGATATCAGTCGCTCGGCAATCCGTAATATCCTGCATCGGTTGGCCGGTGAAGGGGTTCTCGATCACATTCCGCGACGTGGCTGGCGTTTGCGTCCGTTTCATCAGGAAGATCTGCAGGCATTCATTGAAGTGCGCGAGGTGCTTGAATTAAAGGCTCTCGAGCTGGCTCGACCAAAACTTGACCCTGACGAATTGCAACGCATGCTGGACGTAAGCGTGCCTCCGGAATCAGCGGGCACCAAACTGAGCGTCGACGAGTCTCTCCACGAATACCTGATCTCCACGGCCGACAACACGTACATCACGGAATTCGTCGCCCGCCAGGGTCGCTACTACCGGCGGTTGTTTGAGTGGGAAGATCTTGATCACGACGTTGCGATTGAAACCATGCGGCAGCACCACGAAATCCTGACCGCATTGGTAGAGAAGAACTGGTCTGCGGCACGGAAAGCGCTGTCGCATCACATTCTCAACAATCACCCGATTCTGGGCCAGGTCGAGGATAAGGAATGATGCTTCTACAGAAACGGCTTTGCCGCAGCCTTGTGCTGCTTATTGTCTTTGGCGTGCTTGCAGTGAATACAACGCGTGCCGAAAGCGAATCGGATCATTATCTGACCGACATCAAGCCGGTCCTTAAGGAGCGATGTTTCGCTTGCCACGGGGCTTTGAAACAAGAATCTGATCTGCGACTCGACACCGTTGCGGCGATGCGTGACCACGATATCCTTGGCGAAGACAGTGAACTGCTCGCACGGATTACATCCACGGATAACGACGTGCGCATGCCGCCTGAAGGCGAACCTCTCAAGGCACACGAAATTGCCGCCATCAAAAAGTGGATCGCGGGTGGTTCGCCGGGGCCGGCTGAAGAGCAACCAGAAGCCGATCCCAAATCTCACTGGGCGTTCCAACGCATTGAACGGCCCGAGGGCTTTGCCATCGCCAAAGCAAACCCGATCGACGCGTACTTTGCGGCCAGACATAAAGCCGAGGGGCTCGTTTCGCAGCCCGAGGCCCCGCGAACCATCTTGCTGCGGCGCCTCTATCTCGATTTGACTGGACTACCACCGACGGTCGAACAACTTGCCTCAACAGAGCCTCTGCTGAAAATCATCGACGATGTTTTGAACAGTCCGCAATACGGCGAGCGCTGGGGGCGGCATTGGATGGATGTCTGGCGTTACAGCGACTGGTACGGCCTCGGCAATGAGGTTCGCGACAGTCAGAAGCACATCTGGCGTTGGCGCGACTGGATCGTCAATTCGCTCAACGAGAACAAAGGCTACGACCAGATGGTCCGCGAAATGCTCGCGGGCGATGAAATCGCGCCGAACGATCCGAACGTACTCGCGGCCACTGGCTTTCTCGCCAGAAGCTGGTTCAAATTCAATCGCACGAGCTGGCTGGATAACACGATTGAACACACGGGCAAAGCGTTCATGGGTTTGACCATGAATTGCGCTAAATGTCACGATCACAAATACGACCCCATCACGCATCTCGATTACTATCAGTTCCGCGCGATCTTCGAGCCCCATCAGGTCCGAGTTGATGCCGCACCAGGGTCATTGGATTTGGCAACGAATGGTTTGACGCGTGTGTATGACGGCAACCTCGGCGCAGCCACCTACCTGCACGAGCGTGGTGAAGAAAGCAAGGCGGACAAAAGCACGAGAATAAGTGCGGGCTCTCCGGCTTTCCTGGCGGCGGCTTCGTGGCAACCGCCGAAACCGATCGAGCTTCCACTCGAAGCCTGGCGTCCAGCCCTGCAATCGTTTGTGCAGGATGGTCTCCTTGCCCAGGCACAGGCGAAGGTCACGGCGGCTGAATCCCATTTGGAGAATAGGAAACTCCAGAAGGCGGCTGCTGACAAGAAAAAGGAGCTGGCAAAAGGCGAGAATGAAAAGCCGGCTAGCAAGCCTGGGACCAAAACCGGAGAGAAGAAGCCGGCTGCCAAACCCGCGGTTGGCGGAGCAATTCTCGTCGATGACTTTAGCAAAGCCCGGCCGGATGTTTGGGAACTCGTTGGCAACGATTGGCGCTATCAAGGTGGTCTGCTCTCCTTAACCAAACCATCGCTGGATACAAACTGGTTGCGTTCAAAAACAACGCACCCTCAGGACTTTGAACTCAATCTGAAGTTTCAAACGACCGGTGGCAATAGATGGAAATCGGCGGGCATCCGCTTTGACGTCGATCAGAGCGGCACTAATTCTCACTTTGTTTACGCCAGTGCATATGGCAGCGGCAAGGTACACTTGGCCCACACGATCGAAGGGAAAGACGTTTACACCACGGCAGTCGCCAACCGGCCCATCAAGTTGAACCAGGAGTACACGCTGAACCTAAAAGTTCGCGGTCCGCTGATCAACGTTGCGCTGGATGGGAAATTCCTCTTTGCGTACAACCTGCCGAGACGCCAGCCCGGTGCTGTTCAACTCCTGGCGTATGACGCCATTGCTGATTTTTACAGCATCGAGGTCAGGCATCTGCCTACTGAAACGTCCCTTAAAGAAGCCAGTGAAAAGTCAAAGCCGATCGCCGCGAACGCGCCGGTGATCACGGCCAGTGTCGTCGAACTGGCGGCAGCCAAATTGATCCTGGCCAAAGCGGAATACGCTTTTACCAAAGCGCGAATTGATGCTGACAACGCCGCTTACAGAGAAACGGGGAATGGTTCGCCGGAATATGCCCGACGCATGCTGCTTGAAGTCAATCTGGCCAGTGCGAGAGTTGACTTGCTCGACTCGAAAAAAACAGCCAAAGCTGCAGAGACGATCAAGAAACTGGATGCGGATCGCACGGCGGGAAATTTCTCTGGGTACAAGTACAATCCGTTGACCGCCAGCGCGGTGTCTCGTCTCAAGACGCCGAACAAAGATGCCCTGCCTGCTGGCAATGGTTATCCAAAGACCAGTAGCGGTCGAAGAACGGCACTGGCGAATTGGCTGATACACCGCGACCATCCTCTCACGGCCCGAGTGGCCGTGAATCACATCTGGACGCGGCACTTCGGGACTCCGTTGGTCGAGTCCGTTGCCGATTTTGGCATGCGGGCGCCCAGGCCATTGCACCAGGACCTGTTGGATTACCTAGCCGTTGAGTTGATCGAGTCGGGCTGGGACATGAAGCACCTTCACCGTTTGATGCTTTCATCAAAGACCTGGCAACGCAGTTCTTCCAATCTGGGTGCCGATCAAAAGACGCTTGCCGCGGATGGGAGCAACCGCCACTACTGGCGTATGAACAGCCGTCGGATGGAGGCTCAGGTCCTTCGAGACAGCCTGCTTCATCTGGCCGGCACGCTTGATCTAACGCCGGGTGGTGCTCCGGTCACGGCGTCCGCCAATGTCCGACGACGCAGTCTCTATTTCTTTCATTCCAGGGATGGGCGTTCAAAGTTCCTGGAGACCTTCGATGACGCCGATGTGTTCGCTTGCTACCAACGCAGTGAAAGCATTGTTCCGCAACAGGCGTTGGCGATGATGAACAGTCAAACGACGACCGCATCAGCAAAACAAATCGCGGCCGCATTCAAGTCGGACATGAGTTCCGAGGCATTCGTCCGGGCAGCGTTTCTAAAGATTCTGGCCCGCCAGCCAGCAGAAGCTGAGTTGGCTGAAAGCCTGTCGTATTCGAATGAACAAACCCAGCGTGAGCATTTCATTCATGTTCTGCTTAACCTCAATGAGTTCCTGGTGATTCGATGAACAACGATTACGAATATGCAATTTCAAGGCGGACGATTCTGCAATCAGCCCTTGGCTTCGGCACTTTGGCGGCGGGCGGCATTATGGCCGCAGAACAACATGTCCTGCCAGACGGAAAACCTCACTTTACGCCCCGGGCAAAACGAGTGATCTGGCTGTTCATGCGTGGCGGCGTCAGTCACATGGAGAGCTTTGATCCCAAGCCGGCGCTCAACAAATATGCCGGGAAATCGATTGGCGAAACGCCTTACAAAGATGTCCTGAACCCTTCAAAAATAAGAAAATTACGCATCCCTGTTAAAGGCGATGGCAACGGCCATACCCGTACCAAAATCTTCCCCCTGCAGACCGGCTTTAAGAAGTATGGACAGTCGGGAATTGAAGTCAGTGATTGGTTTCCGAACATCGGGACCTGTGTCGATGACATCGCTTTCATTCGGTCGATGTGGACGAGTGATAATAATCATGGTGCTCAGGTGCAGTTTCACTCCGGCCGTCATTTTCTGGATCCGCGCGTTCCGACCATTGGGGCCTGGATCAACTATGGACTCGGTTCGCTCAGTGACAACCTGCCGCAGTTCATCAACATCGGCCCGCGTTTCTTCGACAAGAAGGATGCCCACTATCTCGGTCCAGCCTACGAGGCGGTCAATCTTAAAATCGATCCCAGCAATCCTCTCGATTACGCCAAACCGAGCAATGGCATGACGGCTGCGGATCAACTGAAGAATCTCAATTTAACCAACAAGCTCAATCGTCTTGCGGCGGAACAATACCCACTCGATCCGGTCATCGAAGCCAGAATGAAGTCTTATGAGCTGGCCTATCGCATGCAGACAGCCGTTCCGGAAACGCTGGACTTCACGCAGGAATCCGCTGAAACGCAGAAGCTCTATGGTCTCGATAAGAATGAAACCAGAGCCTTCGGCCAGCAGTTGCTGGCAGCGCGACGGCTTTCTGAGCGCGGTGTTCGTTTTATTCAAATCATGCATGGCGATGGTGCCGCAGGTGCCTGGGACAGTCACTCGGGATTAAAGAAGGGCCATGCAAAACTGTCCAAACAGGTGGATCTGCCAACGGCCGGTCTACTGAAAGATTTGAAGCAGCGGGGTCTACTCAAGGACACGATTGTCGTGTTCGCCACAGAGTTCGGCCGCACTCCGGGTACTCAAGGCGCCGATGGCCGCGACCATCATTCGTTTGGCTTCAGTGTGTGGATGGCGGGTGGTGGCATCCAGGGCGGCGTCACCAACGGAGCAACCGACGAATTGGGTTACCACGCCATCGAAGATCCCCATTACGTGACCGACGTCCACGCCACGATCAATCACCTCATGGGCATCAATCCACGCAAGCTGGAAGTTTCGGGACACAAACGCCTGGATCGCGATTACGGGCACGTCATCAAAGACATACTCGCATGATGACATGTTCATTCACGATCGAAGATCGGCATTATGTCACCGATATCCATGCCACTGTCATGAAACAGTTCGGCCTCGACCCACGTCGATTGGCGGTCCCCGGTCGGAAGCGACTGGAAGTCGATTATGGTCATCCCATCGAAGGAATTATCGCGTAGATTGTTAATCGGTTCCCATATTGCAAACCGGCAGGAAATTATTCAATCGTGGCAGGGAATCATTCAATGAATAACGCAGCCTCTCGGCGTGGTTTTTTAAGATCGGTTGGCGTCTTTGCGCTGGTTTCGGCTACCGGATACGACTCATTGGCTCAGGAGCGAAGGGAAACGCCGCAGGCCGGCGGTGGCGATGGAAATGGAACCGAGGATTATCCGTATGAGCTGATGATCTGCGATTACGTACGTTTCAAGTTATCGAGAGTAGACAGGCGTGGAAAGGTCACCTGGGAGCATACTCCGGTAGGCAAAGTATGGGATTTTGTTGTTACCGAAGACAACAAATTGATTTATCCGATCATCACCGACAAGCAGGAAGTCCGTTGTATTGATTTTGATAAAAAACAAGAATGGTCGTGGCCCTACGCTCATGACTTCAGAGAGATTATCAACATCACACAGCATCGGTCAAAACTGATTGTGAGTGGCCAAAAGCCGCCTCAGGCCATCGTGATGAATCTGGAGGGAAAGATTCAAGAGAGGTTGCCCATTCCGGCTGTTTACCAGCATCATCATGGCCAGTTGGGAAATGTGTATCAAGTTGGTGAAAATCGCTACCTGGCTCAACTTTGGGGTGAAGGAACGGCCCTTGAAGTTGATGGAAAAGGACAAGAAGTCTGGCGATATCAAGTGCCAAAATCAGGAGACGGCCGCTATCCGGCGGGCACGATCCAGGATGTATTGCGTTTGGATAACGGAAATACCCTACTGGCTTGCGGCACTCAGGCTCGTTTACTGGAGGTGGATCGTTCTGGAGAGATTGTCTGGGAGTTTACAGCTAATGATCATCCCGAACTTCATTTTACCAATGCCTGTCAGCTCCAAAAACTGAAGAATGGGTCACTGCTGATTACCAATTTCTTGCGAGGCAATTCAGGTCGGGGGGCACACGCCTTTATTTTGTCTAAAGAAAAGAAGGTCACCTGGACGTTTACCGACCACAAAAATTTTACTGCCACAAGTCAAGTGTGGGCCATTGAACCGTAGGAATTTCGGGAAACCGGTGGTTAACATGGCGAATGATTTATTCACCCACCATGGCACTGGACCCGCGCTGCCACTGGATTCGGGTTGCCACTGGATTCGGGTTGCCACTGGATTCGGGTTGCCACTGGAAACCGGCGTCACATCACCGACATCGTCGCTTCGGCAGGGAGGCAATCCGTTCACCTTCCACGGCAATTGGTAGTCATTAGCCTGTGGTCTTCACAACCTGTGGTCTTCACCGGCTCGAAAGAATGTCGTCTTCTCGCTACCTGAATATGAGCTGCCGGCTCTTTTGGCGGTCCGAGTTCTCGATTTTTCAAGCGAGGGCTCTAGCCGATTTTCGTATGACCAAGGATGCTTTGAGTGTGAGTGGCTCAGCAGGATTCCCGCTCATCAAGTCCATCAACGCTCTCGATGCTGTCTCTCCCATTTTGTGGCCGGGTTGCCGCATGGTGTCGAGGGTGGGGGGGCAGAAAGGCGGATTCGGTTTGATCGTCAAATCCCATGATAGAAACATCCTGAGCGACACGGATGTTCTGACGGTACAATGCTAATCTGGCACCGAAAACGGAGATGTCGTTGGCTGCAAAAATAGCTGAAAACTGAATGCCGGCACGACAAAGTTGAACCACCGATTGTTCAGCTGTCGAAGCCGTAGAGTCACCTTCAATAACCAGTTGCGGGTTGTAATCAATATTGGCCTCCTTCAGAGCCTGCTTATACCCCTGCAGTCGATCGATTGCGTCCTGATGCTGTTTTAGTCCTTTTACGAAGGCGATTTGTGTATGGCCATTGTCATGCCGTTTGGCGTTGTCCAGAAGGGTCTGGCGTTGTCCACAAGGGTCTGGCGGACGGAAAAGAAGATTAACGGGGTTTGATGACCGCCATCGGATAAACCTGCATTCTTGTGAACAACTCGTTGACGTATTCGGAGAGGTACTGGAAGGGAGCTAAGGGTATCGTCTTGCAGTATGTCACTCTGGCATTCTGGCATTCTGGCATTCTGGCACCGTGCTACTGAGGCGGCCTACTCGGAGGCGGTCGATGACAGTCGCCGATGACAGTCGCCGGTCAGAACTGGCTAGGCGATCAGACCGCTGACCCGTTTCTGTTCGGCGATGGCATAGTCCACCAAACGCCCTGCCGTTTCGTCGACGGTTTTGATCGCCTCCCGTGTTAGGGGTTCGACCAGGTAGGCAAGACGTAAAAGGTCGCCTTGATTTGAAAAACTGGGAGCCACGCCCAGGAACCCAAATCCTTCGGATTCCAATTCGCTCACCAGGTGCGGACAAGCCGGATCTGTGAGAGGTAGATCGAGGAACACGACGGCGATGCCGGTTTGCTCGACCAGTCGGCGCCGTACTTGTCGGATCTGGTGCAGCGAGTTTTTCCCCAGGGTTTTACAGTAGATATTGGCCCGTGCGGCACCATTGGTAATCTTGACTTCCAGCGAACCCATACCGGTTGGATGATTTCCTCCGAGAAATTCAGGAGAACAAGCCAGTCTTTGGTAGATTTCCTCGAGGACTTCAAGGTGCTGCGCAGGTGGATAAAGTCGGCTCGGTTGGACGCTTTGCAGCCAATGAAAGTACATCAAGCAGGTGATTCGCTGAGTTTGCTCCTGGTTGCTGTCAAAATGCTCTTTTTTAGGGGCAATCGCTAGGTTGACGGCTGTCAATTTGCCACCATAAGCGAGGTTGGATTTTTGGGTATGGGTGTGAACGGTGACGGCGTCCGCGTACCAACCCATCAGGTCGGAATGAGAAGCGTCGCTCAGCGCGAGCTCTTTCATTTGGCCTAGTAGTCCGCGGCCGCGGTGGGCTGGGGCGACAACTGCCTGTCCCGCTTCAGCAACTGGTCCTTCGGATTCGCGTACCAATGCATAATGGCCGACCACCTGGTCTTTTTGATTAACCGCAACGTATGAGGCTACTGTTCCGCGACTATTCTCCGCTGCGACTCGTTCGGGATAGTAAACATCTTCGTTGAAATAGGTGTTGCCGTAGATCAGGTACATCAATTGCGAGACTTGTTCCGCCTCGTCCGCCTTCATGCGGCGAACCGCATAGTGCTGTTCTAAGGCAAGCGGTACTTGTGGATTGGAAGAGGAAATCGGTTTTGCATCGCTGCCCGCCTCAATATGCGTTTCGTGCAGCCATTTTACCAGTTGGAGTGATTTTCCATTGGGGCCGAAATTGAGCCAGTGTACCTCGTCCACGACATCCGCATCGAGATAGTTGGTCTGGCCGTTTTGTGTTTGAAGCGACTGCTGAAGACTCCGTTCCATCGAGTCCACATCTTTGGGGATACCGAAGTCTCGAATCCGAATCTCGAGTTTGCCGTGTTCTTCTAAAAATGAGATCTTGATGACACCCGATTCACCATCTTGATAAGCACTGGAAATTGCTTCATCGACCGCGGATTCCAGAAAGGCAGAGAGTCGTTGTCGTGCCACGCTTTGGAAATCAAATTGACGAAGTGTTGCCTCAAGAAAAGCGTGGATACTGGGCTTGTGGATTGGGTCATTGCCAAACGTCAATTCCAGATTCATCCAAAACTCCTGTCGGTCTGATGACCTATGTCATAGAATTTCGCCGTCGTTTGCAGCATCGGTACAGGCTTGATCGTCCGCTGGGCGTCAGTGGATAGAAGCAAAATTCGGCTCTAAAGAAAAAACGTGTGCATCTTCAAATGAAGAGAGGCTGGTCGCATGGTGTCAGCGTCGCAGGATAACGGATGGGATGCTGCTGTGCCATAGGCAAGGTGTAGGTGAGTCTGGAACGCTGAGGAACGGGAGATCCCCAGAGTTCAGCTTTTGAACTAGGGTCGATTTGGGATTGGTTCGTTGACACGATGTGAAGCGGTTCCGTATCGGGGCTGATTAACAATCGCAAGGAAGTCGATTCTGGTTAGAAGATATTCCGAAATCACGGCGAACCAACTCACTATTATCTTCGGTGCATTGGCGGTCGGTGCCCGACGGGATGACTTCAGGACCTAAATGGTCAAATAGACAACGTTGGTTTCAGCAAAGGAAAACCGAAAACGATAGACTTCGCTAAGAGTTTGCTTCGGTTTGCTACTACCCATGGAACCCAAGGCCATCTACCTTGTTATAAACGGACCTGGATCGATCTGTTGTTGATTAGGCCAAAAAGTTTTCAACCCAATGACGTCATTGGATTAAGATCAGGTGGCTTTGTCTCTGGTTGTCCATTTAAACAAAAAGAATCAAAACAAAAATATGAATCGCACTTTATTGCTGACCATCGCTTTTCTTCTGACGCCGTTGTTGACTTGCGCCGCGACTCAAAATAAATCAATCGACAAGCCAAATGTGCTTTTGATTGCCATTGATGATCTAAACGACTGGGTGGGTTGTTTGGGTGGACATCCAGATGCCAGGTCACCAAATATGGATCGCTTGGCCGAACGGGGAATGTTGTTTGCCAACGCTCATTGTCAGGCGCCGATCTGTAACCCTTCACGAACGAGCATCATGTACGGTTTACGCCCCTCCACCAGTGGTGTTTACATGAACGCGCCCAGGCCTTGGTCCGTCGCAGCGTTAGACGACCAGATTACTATGCCTCGGTATTTTGCAGCCAACGGTTATCGAACTTTTACGACCGGGAAAATATACCACGGATCGGGGTTGCCGCCGGGGGATTTCGATGTTGTTGGACCGCGACCTGGTCAACGCCTCAAGGAACTCGACGCGAGGTTGGTGCCGGCAACCAAGGGTGGAGCCAAGGGACTTTGGGATTTTGGGCCCCAGTCCTATGACGAAGATCTTTTTCAGGATCGCGTCGATGCCGATTGGGCGATTGACGTGATTCGATCACATGGCACAACGGACAGCCCACAACCAGATCAGAAACCGTTCTTTTTGGCGGTTGGGTTTTACAGGCCACATGTCCCCTTTTATTCTCCAGCCCGCATTTTTAAACAAATTCCCATCGACGAAATCGACCTGCCGCCGATCAAGGAGAACGACCGAGATGATTTACCGGAGATCGCCTCCGAGTTAATGGTCGCGCCGGTAGCACCTCCCCATCAATGGTTTGTTGAGCAAGGAAAATGGAAAGAAGCTGTCCAGTCGTACCTGGCTTGCATACGCTGGACAGACGAACAGGTTGGCCGTCTTTTGGACGCGTTGGACAAAAGTGGCCACTCAAAAAACACGATTGTGGTGTTGTATTCAGACCATGGTTTTTTCCTTGGCGAAAAGGGGCGTTGGGCAAAACAATCCTTGTGGGAGCGGGCGACCCATGTACCGTTTATGATCGATGCGCCGGGAATGAAAAGCGGGGCGATCTGTGAACATCCGACCGAATTGCTTTCGATTTATCCAACGCTGATCGAATTGTGCGGATTGCCCAAACGCAACGATATTGATGGAGTTAGTTTGAAAACACTTCTCAAAAATCCGGACGCGGATTGGCCGCATATGGCGGTGACGACCCATGGAAAAAACAATCACACGATCCGTAGTCACACCCATCGCTACATTCAATATCGAGACGGTTCTGAGGAACTTTACGATCTCCGTACTGACCCCAACGAGTGGACCAATATTGCAAGTGATCCGGGGCAAGCGAAGATCAAAACTGAATTGTCCCGTTTTATTCCGGATACCAATGCCGACGCGGCAAGGGGTAACCGATTGGGGAAAAAGAATAAGTAGCCACGAGCCGTTTCCTCAGGTGCGGGTGGGAAAATAGGCAAATCTCCGGGCGGTCACTTCGGTGGTTGGCGGAGGAGATCGCGGGCGAACCTTGTGGCTTGGCTGTCTCCCTGGGCCAGGGGCAACCGAACAATGTCGACCCCTCGTTGGAGCCTGGCAGGCCTCAGTTGTTTTTCATGGGAATGTTACCCTCGATGTCATTTTCAGTTGTTTTCATGCGACTCTTGTATACCGACAACCTGGTTAAATCGGTTGGTGGCCGTTGGTATGATGAATTGTTGCAAGTGGCGTTAGAATTTCGGGTAGGTCACGTCGTTCCCTAGAACGAGGGGCCAAAACACCGCGTTTGGGAGCTCAGCAGCAGGCGATCACACTGTTGAACGGATTCGACTGGATTTGTTTGGCCGTGTTGATATTGAACCCGCATTGATACTGAAAAAGAGATAGAGCCAAATGAATAAAAACCTTAAGTTGTTGGTGTCGGTATCCCTGTTTTTGTGCGTCAGCGCTCTATCTCTTGTGGTTGCTTCCAAGGATGCGAGGGCGACCGAAAAGCTGAACGTCCTGTTCATCGCGGCTGACGATATGAACTGTGACCTGGGTGCTTATGGGCACCCTTTGGTGCAGACGCCCAACCTGGATCGACTCCGCAAGATGGGGGTTCGGTTCGATTCGGCTTATTGTCAGCAGCCGTTATGTGGGCCCAGTCGCGCCAGCATCATGACCGGTTTGAGGCCTGATACTCTCGACATGCACACGTTGAAACATGAGTTGCGGCAAAAGAACCCCAACGTTGTGACGCTAGGCCAGTTGTTTAGAAATCAGGGATACTACTCTGCGCGTGCCGGAAAGATTTATCACTATGGTAACCCCAGCATGATCGGGACCGATGGGAATGACGATCCGGCGACATGGGACGACCGCTTCAACCCAATTGGGATTGATCGTTCACAGCAGGAGAAGATCACTCGATATGGAACGGGCCAGTCCAAGAACAAGAATCTCGGAATTAGCATGGCATGGTGGGATCCCCAGAGTCGCGATGAAGAACATACTGACGGCATGGTCGCATCGAAAATCGTTGACTTGATCAAGCAGAAAAAAGACGAGCCGTTTTTCCTTGCTGCCGGATTCTTCAATCCACATTGTCCGTACGTGGCGCCCCGGAAATACTTTGACCTGTATCCGCTGGACAAGATCGGAATGCCGGATCTTGAGGCGGCCAAACGTGATCTGGAAGATGTCCCGGCAATCGCTATCCAGCGGGATATGAGGAACTGGCCGTATTACTTCAAGGGCGTTACCGTCGACCAGGCCCGCAAGTGCAAGCAGGCGTATTTCGCAACCCTGTCATTTGTGGATGCTCAGGTCGGCCGGTTGCTCGACGCGCTTGAGGAAAATCAGTTGATGGACAACACCGTCATCGTGTTTTGGTCGGATCACGGTTACTTTCTTGGCGAGAAAGGGTTGTGGTACAAACACAAAGCCTTTGAACGATCAGCTCGCATGCCATTGATCATTGCCGCACCTGGCCTGAGTCAGGGTACCCATACCACCAAGCCCGTGGAGCTTCTGGACGTCTACCCGACTCTGGCTGATTTATGCGGATTGGAACCGCCAGCGAACCTCGAAGGCCAATCACTTCGTCCGCTGTTGACCGATCCAATTGGCAAGGACTGGAAGAAGCCGGCGGTCACACAGATTTGGCATCACAGGAAAGCCTGGGGTTATTCGATGCGAACCGATCGCTATCGTTTTACCGAATGGCTGGAAGGTCGGGCTGGTCGGGAACTCTACGATCACTCAAACGATCCCAACGAGATCACCAACTTGGCGAACGATCCGCAGCATGCCCAGA
The DNA here is from genome assembly GCA_014238905.1 of Planctomycetota bacterium. Lineage (GTDB taxonomy): Bacteria > Planctomycetota > Planctomycetia > Pirellulales > Pirellulaceae > JABAAE01. Next base: position 238,386 of record JABAAE010000008.1, on the reverse strand, counting down.
GAGTGGCCGAACTTTCGAGTCAGTTGGCCAAATACGTGAAAATGAAACCTCACAAACGGTAGCGTTTCAGGCCCCTACAAAAAACCGAAAGCGGTCAGGATGGTGATCGCTGCCAGAACTGTGTTTTCTGGTCATACGGCCGAGAAAGCAAACGAGATTCCTTAGAAAGCTCAGGCAATGTCCAGAAAGAAAAGCAGTATTGAGTATTGGTTGGTGGTGAGCCTGTTGCTTTGTGCCAGCAAAGCGTGGTGCGAGAACCCTAACATTGTTCTGATCATGGCGGACGATATCGCCTATGACAATGTCGGTTGCTATGGCAGCCAGCACTTCAAAACGCCACGGTTGGATCAACTTTCTCGTACCGGAATCCAGTTCAACCAATGCTATTCCGAACCGGTCTGCACCTCCAGTCGCGTCAAGATAATGACCGGACGGGATAATATTCGGAATTACACGATGTTCGGCAAGCTTGATCCGAGGGAAAAGACCTTTGGAACGATGATGAAAGACGCCGGTTACGCGACTGCGGTCGCTGGCAAGTGGCAGCTGCATTCCAACAATGGTGCACTTGCTCCAGGCTGTGGTTTCGAAACGTTTTGTTTGTGGAATTATCCCGGGACCGAGAGATCAAGGTACTGGCAACCGAGCTTAAATCGTGATGGGAAGAAAGTTCCGGTGACCGCAGACTCTTACGGGCCGGACCTCTGTACTGACTTCCTGATTGAATTCATCGAGAAAAACAAAGACCGCCCGTTTTTCGCCTACTACCCCATGTTGTCGGTTCATTCGCCTTTTCTTCCTACACCCGATAGCAAGGACCGAAATAACAAAGACAGTGCCGAAAACTACCGCGACATGGTGAGTTACATGGATAAGTGCGTAGGACGATTAGTTGATGCTCTGGTCGACAACAAAGTACGCGACAATACCATCGTGATTTTTACGACCGATAATGGTACCGGCAGAGGCTTGAAATATCCTTACCAGGGAGAAATTCGAGTCGGAGAAAAGGCTTTGCCAACCGATGGCGGTTGCCATGCGCCCTTGATCGTAAATTGCCCCGGAACTGTCGTTGCAGGTAAGCAGACAGATGATCTGGTTGATTTCTCGGATGTCCTGCCGACACTAGCTGAAATTGGTGGTGCTCGTTTGCCGAACGTTACGCTGGATGGCCGCAGCTTTTGGCCGCAATGCATCGGTAAAAAGGGAAACCCCCGCGAATGGATCTTTCAGTATTATTATCCCAAATTTAAAGAAGCTGCCAGAAAGTATGGTGCCGGCAAACCTTATATCATTTGGGCCCAGGACCAGCACTACAAACTCTACTCCCATGGTCGATTTACCGAAGTTCAGGACCGGCATGAGAAAAATGATATTGCACCTGGAATGGGTTCGGCAGAAGCTGAATCCGCAAGAAAGAAGTTGCGATTGGCGATCGACAGCATGCCCAAAAAAGGGTAGCGATAGTAGGTGGTGCCGCGTTTCATTGTTCTGCTTTATCTTGGATTTGTTCCTGGAACAGTTCGGGGGCCAAACCGTGTTGCATTGGTTGGGGTTCATTTCGCCCGTTATTGTTAGCCAGCAGTAAAATGGGGATTCATCAAGACAAATGGTTGACGAGATGTTTCTTCTGTCAGTGGAGTTTGGGTTTGCCAAGGTGATCGACAAAAGATTGGTGGCGAAGAATGGGGCCCAATCTTCAGAGCGTGGAACAGAATCGACTGATTAGTTGTCCTTTTGAAACAGCCAGGCAGGATTGAGGTGAAATCGATCTGATGAAAAGTTCAATGCCAAGCCAAAAAGTTCTAATGATCGTCAATCCTGAAAGCGGCCGCCGCCGGGGGAGGATTTTGGCAGAACGTGCGGACAAGGTGCTTGCGTTTGGCAGCATCAGCAGCGATGTTCGGTTGACCGAGTACCCGGGCCACGCCACCGAACTTTGCTCCTCACTGAATCTTGCCGACTACCGCGGAATATGTATTGTGGGGGGGGATGGAACGATCCATGAAGTCGTCAACGGTTTAATGAATCGGAACGCATCGACTTCTCCTCCGCTCGGTCTGATTCCTGCAGGTACCGGTAATTCTCTCTGCCACCAGCTTGGCTTCGAGAAACCAATGGATGGTTTGGATCCGATCCTCGCCTGTCAGGTGCGGCCTTTGGATCTGTTGCGAGTCAGGTTGAATGGAGCGGAATCCTACTGCATGCATATGATTGGTTGGGGAGCGGCAGCGAGCATTGCTTCCCGGGCAGAGAAAATGAGATGGATGGGACCTGGCCGGTATTCCTTGGCCGCTTTGGCCGAAATTCTGATCGCCAAACCCATGGCCGCGTCAATCATCGTTGACGATGAAATCATAAGAGACGAATTCAACCTGGCAATCGGTTGTAACACCCAACAGGTTGGCAGCGGAATGAAAATGGCTCCTATGGCCTCGATCGGAGATGGTTACGTCGATTTGATTTTGGTGCGGCGGGTCTCCCGAATTCAAATGGTCAACTTGTTTCGAATGGTTCAAACAGGGGCCCATGTGAATTTGCCCTACGTAGAGTGTTACCGCGCGAAACGGTTCAGGATAGAATCCGCTCAGCCGAGCAATATTAATCTCGACGGGGATGTTGACTTTGAAAAAATATCCACATTGGAAGTCGAGGTCGTCCCTCATGCTTTGGAGGTTTTTGCTGGTGGATCGGATTGAGATTCAATGCCAGCAGGGCAGGCTGAAAAATGTTCTCTCTTCCTTGTTGATCGGCTCCTTTCCGGATCTGCGGAATTCTGAACGCATTCGGTGGATGTTGATTCGATCAATCCCTTTGAAAAATAAATTAGCGAAACGTCTCGCGGACGAATTGGATCAGGTCGGCCATGTCTTGTGTGTTTAGCTCTTGCTCCAGACCGTCGGGCATTAACGATTTTCTGGATGACCGCAGGTTTTCAATGTCGCGGCGTAAAATCGTCTCCCGTTTTCCGCCTGCTGCAAGCAGGGTGATGCTGCTACCGGTTTCCGTTTCCAGTCGTCCGGTATGGCTACGGCCGTCCAGCGTGACAACCAGGTAATTGAAGTACTTTGCATCTACCGCGGCACTCGGGTCGAGGATCGAAGCATACAAAGCATCTTTTGATTTGTTGGTGATCGACGCGAGCTGTGGCCCCACTTCGAATCCCTCTTGCGCGATCTTATGGCAGTTGATGCAATGCTTGCGAAAAAATACACCGCCACGCTCAGCGTTCCCGTTCATCTTCAAGGCAGGCTGAAACGACCGCAGCACTTTAGAGCGACCGGTGGACGATTGGATGGCCAATGTCTTTTGCCATTGGGGTGAGTTTTCTGTGAGGTCCAGAATTCGTTGTCGGACGGACGCGTTTAGCTCATAGACATGAATCACGCCAGCTGCAAGGTGTTCTCCAAGGGTTGCTACCCAAGATCGTCGACTGGCAATGACATCAAGGATTTGAGCCCGTAGTGCAGGGGTATGAGAGGTCCATCCTGCCAGCAAATATTCACCGGCAGATGAATCACCTCGCCGAGCGAATTGCGAAACGGCGGCTCGTTGAATCTCGGCCGGAGATTGAGGGACCAGCAGCTCTTTCAGGATCTGAAAATCGGCCTTGGTGGCCGCCACTTCACGGGCCAGCAATTGGATCGATTTGGCTCGATCCGATGGATCGGCGGCCTGGTTTTGAGCTACCACACGAGCTAGTTGAGTCATTTCGGTGACGCGAGCTCTGGCGGATGTGGACAACTGGCTTAGCGACCAATGGCGAATTGAAAGACCATCGAGTATTTTGGCGAGGTTTTCAAATCGATGCTGAACCCCTGGTTTTCCTCTTGTCTGACAGACGGTTTCGATGATGCCGCTGATGCTGTTTTTGTCGCCGACCGCGACAGCTTGTCCAATCAATTCGGAGGTGATGGGAGTATCGATTTTTTTTTCTGATCGGATGAATGAATCAAGAACGGTCGACACATTTCGTGCATTTAGCGAACTCATAGCGGCGGCCATGATGTATTGGTGGTCGTCCGGTTCTGTTAAGAGTTGGGCGAGCGCCTGGCCGGTTATGGGTGTATCGTAGGCTCCCAGTGTGGAAGCGAGTTCCAGGCGAACCTTGGCGTCGGGATCGTTGACCAACCGGGTCAGACGTTCGGCTTTCACCGGGGATATTGCTGCGATGCGGACGGCGTTGCGTCGTACTCCGGGGTGGGTGTCTGCCAAGGCTAGTTCGATGGTTGGCGGTGTTAACGCGTCGAGTCCGTTCAAGGTCCAGATCGCATGAATTCGGGCCAGCGGATGTTCGCTGTTGGCGACCATGTCGCGCAGTGGTTTAATTGCTGAAGACGACTTTTTTTCGATCAACAGTTGCTGAGCAGTATCCCGGCACCAACCGTTGGAGCTTTCCAGTGCGGAAACGAGATCACCGGTGGAAGCATCGGCGAGCTGGAGAACGTTTCGTCTGGCCCGGTCGGTGCGCACCACCCGGTAGATCCTGCCGCGGTCCTCCCCTGACCGATACCAGGGACGGAGCTCGTCTTTACCCTTCTGGGGCAGCCATTGTGGATGTTCGATCATGTAACGGTACATGTCGACGATCCAGAGGGCTCCATCGGGGCCAGTTCGGGCCATCACGGGTCGGCACCAGCGATCCTTGCTGGCAAAGAAATCAATTTTGGATTCCGCCGGATCACGCCGAAATCCAAAGCTGACACCCTGGTCCACAATCAGGTTGTGTTGGACCAGATTATGGAACGGTTCGCAGGTGAACGCGTGCTGTTGGGATCCGCGATCAAACAGGTGATCATCGCGGTAAATCATTGGCGAGCAGGCAGAGGTAAAGCGACCTGATTGATTGAAACTATGATATCGTTTTTGCAATTGACTCGCCGGGTAGACTTTTGGATTGGTCGGCGTTACGACTTGTTGTTTCGGATCTGGTGGGGCAAAGTGCGGGTTGCGACGTATATTGTGGTCGGCCAAAACGTAATGCCAGAGCGGGTGACTATTCTGAACGCCAAACCAGTTTCCCCAATCGTCTCTGGTCCTGCCGAACTGGGAGGGCCCGCTTTGCGGGTCGATTTCCCCCGTGTTGGGTCGAATTCGAAAGTCGCGGCTGCCGATTTGGTGTTTGGATCCGGTTTGGTGCGAATAGATTCGGCTGTCCTTGCCATAGCCGGCGTGGTGGCTTCCACTGGCGCAATAGACCCAGTTGTCCAGGCCACGTCGCAATCCATTGACACGCAGTTGTTGATTCCCTTGGAGGAACCCTGAATACAAAACCTGATGAATATCTGCCCGGCCATCACCCGAGCTGTCCTCGAGATAAACAATTTCGGGAGCAGCGGTGAGCAGGATGCCCCGACCCCACGTTAATACCCCGGTAGGAAAGCGGAGTCCTTCTGCAAAAAGTGTTGACTTGTCGAATTGTCCATCCTTGTTGGTGTCTTCCAGGAAACGGACTCTTCCCCCGGGCTTGCCTTGGTCGTCTATCCCCAGTGGGTAGTCAGCCATTTCGACCACCCAGAGCTTTCCGTCCGGCCCCCAGTCGATGGCGACCGGGTCCATGACAAGCGGTTCGGCGGCGACCAGTTCAACCTCGAATCCTTTCGGCACGTGGATCGTGCTAATTGCTTTTTCGATATCTGTGGGAACGGGCTCGGCGGGAGAATCGATGCTCGGATTAGCTGGTTTTGATACCTCGGTTGTACCCCCGGCGTGAAAGTTTTTCATTACCTCTTTGGGTGTTAGGGCTCGATCATAAATCGCGATGTCTTCCATCATGCCTTGAAGATTCGCGAAGTTGTCAGCTCGTCCTCCAAGAAAAATTGAGTGACCTTCAGCTGGATATTCGATAGGCAGATCCGCCGAAATTTCTGGATTGGGATCTCCGTTAAGGTACACCCGGATGGCCTGTTGCTGACGTACCATGACCACGTGTGACCAACTGCCGGAGGGAATGGGTGTGACACCGGCGACCAGTTGATTCCGTCGATTGCCGTTAAAGACGATCAGGCGTCCCGAATTGGCATGGGTTCCGCCGATTCCCAGATTGTCGCCGAACGCACCCTCGACGCGGTCCACCGCACGGGAAAACAGGTACGCGGTGACTGGGCGAGAATCGACCGGGAGTTCATTTCGAAACCACAGTTCCACGCTGTAGGTATTACCCAAATTGGGAATTTTCGTATTGACTCGTCCACCTGAAAAATTTGGTTTGGTGATGTCAAGTTGCAACGGTCCGGTTCCAGGTTCGTAGGTTGCCGGGTTTTTGCCCATCGCGTCCTTCGCCGTTTGGCTGGAGACATCATGCAACCGCCAGAAGGCGACCGGTTTTGATTGGTGAATGGTATCGGCATACTTTTGGCGAGATTTTGCATCCTGGGGTTTGGCACCGAGAAACATCGTCGGTTTTGGTTGTGGGGGAGCGGTCATTCCAGACAAAGTGAAGAGGTTGACAATGTCGGTGGCTTTTAACGAACGAGCGAACAGGGCGATTTCGTCGACCTTGCCATCAAACGTCGTCATGGAGTTTCCATCGCTTCCGATTAGTAACTGCTTTAGCTGGAGCGGTGTTTCGACTTTGGTGTCAATTTCTGGTACGGGTCTGCCATCCAGGTAAATCCGAATCCGTTGATCGTCTCTGGTGACCGTCAGGTGTTGCCAGTGTTGGGTGGTGATGCGGGTCTTGCCAAAAAAAGAACTTTGCCCGGACTTAAGAATTAACTTTCCGGAATGCTTAGGCTGATTTTTTCCGGCGATCAGGATGGCTTCACTTCCTGTAGACAGCAGGACACCGGTGGTGTCTCGGGCATCCGCTGGCAGCGAGTTTTTAAACCAAAACGTCACGCTGTAATTTCCGCGAACCGGATGCGGTTGGGTTGCCAGGTGTCCGCCCGCCAGATAGACCGATCGGTTTCCATAGCTCGATTCAGAGGCGGACCACTCCTTGGAGCCAGGCTTTGAATTGAAAGATAATCCGGCACCGCTGGGTCCGGGCAAGAAAAGGGCGACGGCGCCCTTGTAATGAGCATGATGATTGCCGACCGCGTCTTCCACCCGAGTCGAGTCCATGTCTTCCAGTCGCCAGTAGGCGATGGGGTCTTGTTTGGTGAGTGCCTCCGAATAAGCAGATTGCCATGTCGTCAACGATCGGCGTTTCTTCTTAGAAACGGTTTCGAGTAAGCCCAGCAGCGTCTCCACGATCATTGGTTCCGCACTTTCAGCGAGTCCCGCGGTTCGTGCTGGCCAAGTCGTGTATCCACCCAGACGATGCTGTTCTGGCGGAGGAATGTAGCCGGTCGCTCCGTTGGCAAGTTCCAGATTAAACGTTCCCTGCAGCGGGCTTTGTCTTTTCAACTTCAGCCCGGTGATGCCATAGACTTCATTGGGAATTGCGGTCAGGCCTAGTTCACCGATTCGTACAACCTGCAGGACGACTTGCGTACTGGGGTTCGATTGAATCCACTGTACCTGTTGAGCGTAGACCTCCTGCTGGTTTTTCGGCGGCTTGTCCAGTCTTGCCGCGTTGATCGGACGGGCCCACTCAAGACGTTGCCGCGAGGGTGTCCGACGTTGGATCTTCAGCCGCGTTTCAGCCATGGCCAGCGGCAGGTCGGACCGATGTTCGATGGTTTTGCACGCTCGAATAACCCGATCAGCCACGTCAGCGGCGTATTGCTGACGATTGATGTTCTTTTGTGGTTTGCTGTAGTCCATCCAGTGCAGGTCTCCACTGGTTCCCTGAGACATGATGCCGACAAAATCAGGATCTGATTGGCGTTTGTCTTGTGAGAATCTGGCTTCCAGCACACTCGCCACGTCGCCATAGTAGTCGGCGGAAAATCCACTGCCGCCAAAATAATGCATCGACAGGTTGGCCATCACACAGATCGGTCTGTTGTCGTTGACTGACACGACACTGAGGATGGAGAGCCAGGGATCGATCGGACCCGCTGGACTTGTGTAATTGGGGTTTTGGTACCCGGGGTGCATCATCGCCCGGACGGTTCGCCCGCCGAATGGATCGGTTCCCATCCGATCACTTCTGGTAATCCAGCGTCGGCAATGAGTCAGGTTGCTACCGTCCACGATCGCCCAACCGATTTTGGCCGGTCGCAGATTGCTTTTTGCCTGGGCGATGGCCTTGGCAACCTGTGCTGGTATGAATTCTAAATAAGCGGTATCCGGGCCGCAGCCAAGGCACATCATCGCTGACGGTGCCGAATGGGTATGGGTGGCACTGATCAGGATGCGTTCGACAGGAATGTCCGTTTGCTCCGAGGCGAGCTGCTTGATCCGATCGCATAGCGACGTTGGAAACATGCACGAATCGACGATCACAATGGCGATAGTCTCTGTTGAATTACTGATCACCAGCGAGCGAGCATAAAGTGGATCGGCAACCCGGTCCACACTTTTTTGCAAAAAACCACCGTTCATTAACGCCGGCAAGGACTGCGGAGTAATGTCAACAATGGCGGCTCCTGCTCGCAAGGGAGTTTCAGCGTTAAGTGATGTCTCAGCAACGCTCAGCAACAAAATGCTGGTCTTGAGTACAAACGAAAAATATTTCATGGCGTTTGTCTTGAATGCCTGGTGTGGAACGTTTCAGTCCGATTGATTTGCAAACACGATTGATTTGAATACCCGCCGGAGTGACAACGAGGATGGAAGCGACGCACACCACTGATTTTAAAATGGGGAAAATCGCAAAGTTGACTTGTGTAAAAACACTCACCAGATGGCGGGTCGGGAGCCACCATCTGTTCAGATTACCCAAGATTGTAACATTTGAAATTCTGTCAGTTTCGGCTGCGAATTAACTGGCTTAAAATCAGGATATCTTGTTCGGCTAAACGGGTAAGACTACATCGCAGTCGGTTATCCTAACGGGTTACTCTATTGCCCGACAACAGACACGCGGCAATGGCTTTAGCGTGGTGCATCGAGATGCGTTAATAATTCTCGCAGGCTCGCAATGACGGCTGTTGGCTCGGACTGTTGAAGTTGGGATTCAAGCTGAGCGCCGGTTGTAATGCCGAAGGTCATGCCACAGCCAGCGTTTTTGCCTTCTTCAATGTCAATTTCCGAATCGCCCACTTTGACAACGTTTTCGGCCACAGATACCCCGGTCAACTCCATGGCGCGATGAATCATGTCGGGACCTGGCCTCCCGTGTGTGACGTCGCTGGCTGTGACCAACGCGTCAATGTCAGGTCCGATAAGCCAACCAATTTTGTTGATTAAACCCTCGGCGGTGGCTCGGTCATAGCCGGTGTTCAAAACAACTTTGATGCCACGTTCCCGCAAGTTGGCAAAGACTTCAGAAGCGGCAGGTTGCTCGGTGACGTTTAAATCTTGATAAGCCTGTTTCAACCGGACTTTGAAGTCTGCAAAGATCTTGGCAATCTCCTCCTCTGAATGCTCGTTTCCATCGAGAGCCAAGACATCTCGAATTGCCTGTGATTTTTCTTTGCCAGCTCCGGCAGACTGCACATCTTGTTGCGTAAAAGAATACCCGGCAGCATTGATGGCTGCTCGTACCGTTTTGTAAACAACGTTGTTTTCATCCACCGTTGTCCCTGCCATGTCAAAAACCACAAGTTCAGTCATTATAGATTTCTCCTAGATGATGTTCGGCAAAACCGGCGCTGCTGGTCATACCCTTTCCACCGATGCCCGTGGCAACATGGATATGATTGTCCATTGTCTTGGTGAATATGCCCGCTGCCAGTCCGGTTTGACAGTAGACTCCGTGCCACATCATTTCGATTTCCCAGCTTGGTAAATTCATGATTTTGCGGCCCTCGCTAATGAAGTAGTCATTGATATCGGCCCGCAAGTCGAAACCGAGATGGTCGAACTGTCCTGCCGCCGCGTATTGGTGCGAGTCGCCCAGAATAATGGCCCCGTCGGCTTCCTGTTTAAAGAGAATGTGGATTCCCCACTTGGAGGCAAAACAATCCATAGATTCGCGGGATTTGATTTTAGTCCATGACGGACATTGTGCAAAACTTTCGTATCGACGAATCGAACGACCCGTTAGAACATTTCCAGGAATGACTGAACTTGCCTGCGGACGAAGCCTGACCATCTGCAACTTGACGGCAGTCAAGTCACTCGCTTCGAATTCTTCTGAAAATAATGTTTGTAATTCGCTTCCACTGCAGACAATGGCCTTGTCGGCGGTGAATTCCTGCCCGCAGGTTGTGAACGCTTGAATCCGTTCTTGATTTCCTTTTTTCAGTCTTCCGATGCATGTTTGAAAGTGGCTGCTGTAGTTGGGACTAGTGGCAAGGAAACGCTGTAGCATGTGAATCATCGTTCTTGGGTTCACCGATAATTCTTCGGGGAAAAATAGTCCGCCGCGGCAATATTCCCTTCGCAGTTGTGGATAACGTTGTCGGCATTGGTCGACTGTCCAGATTTCGGACCGATAGTCATTGTCGTCGTTGATGCTGTGAAGCTCCTCGATGAGAGTAAGTTCTTCTTCATCGGAGGCAATGTAGATGCTGCCAAGTTGTCGAACTGAAATATCGAATTTGGCTTGAATGGATTGGTAGATTCGCAGGCTCTCGCGGCCAAGTTCCTGCCAATGGTGGTCCATTCCCGATGGAACGACTTGACCGAAATTGCGAACAGTTGCCCCTTGAGGGGCTTGGTGGCGTTCGAAAAGAACGACCTTCAACCCTCGTTGAATCGCGTGCCAAGCGTGGAAAGTGCCGAGGACTCCGCCGCCGATAATCATTAAATCGAACTTGTTGTTCTTATTCAATTCTCTTGGTTTCCAGGTGGTTCGTCTTCAGCATGATTATCGTTGGCAATGGTGCGGTGGTAGTATACCAACAAACCACCGGTGATGAGTGTTGACGCCAGAGATACCGCCACCGATGTCCAGATCAAGAGGTCCAGGAAATCGATTTCGCCAGCACTCGTATTTCCCAGCACCATGACACCGATATACCCGAGGTAGCCAACAGCATCAGCGAGATAGAGCAGGTAGCCAATGTTTCCGGTCTCTCGGAACACCGCCAGCATCCGTTCAAAAACCGTAGTGTGAAACGCGACGTACGGAATGTACATCCCCAGTCCAAGCAGCACCATAAAAACCATCGGCGAAATCAAACCCGTCTGATAGCCGATGACCGCCTTGAGCACGATCATAAAACCAACACTTAGCAACCCAAGTGTTGTCATAAATGCAAATCGGTTGTTTCGAATCAGGATTGCAAATCCGTTGATCAAGACCACGCCGATCATGACCCAGAACTCAGACGTTGTAAACACCGCTGGCTTACCTTCGACACCGAGTTCCGTCCAGATTTCGACAGCGAAATCATCGCGAATACTGCGGACAATGGTTAACAAGCAGTAGACACAAAGCAAGCAAATCAAACCGACTCGGTGCCGTTTAAAAAACGCCTGCCGGTGTTGTTTGTTCATCGGCAATCGTCGGGATCGAAGAGCTTCATCTTCCTGAGTCGGCGGCGGGATTTTGGAGAGCATCCAAACAAATAGAAAAAGGGGAATGATAAATCGAAAGCCTGTCCAAAACGGCATCCAGTACTGATCGACGTTGGATTCTTCGATTAAGCTTCGCCCAACCGATTTGACAACGCCAGACGCCAAAATAAAGCTGGCACACAGACCCGCCGTAAGTGCCTCGGTCAGTTTTCGTCCCTCCAGGAAACCGATGACCAGACCAAATACCATTCCTAACGGAAGCCCGTTGACAAATAGCCAAATGAAATTCCATGGGCTCGGCGTAATGGCGAACAATAACAAGGCGACTTCCGCGATTCCAACGAGAACCAGGATGGCGACCGCCCTGTAACGGGGCGGCATTTCCGATACGAATTTGATCCCGAGGAACTTGGAACATGTGTAACCAGCGACTTGGGCGGCAATGAAAATCGTTTTTAAACCAGTGCCAAGCCAGATTTCCCCTTCATAGGTGGCTGCGGTAAATGGTTTTCGAAACGCATACATGCAAAAGTATGTACCGAATGCAGCGATGATGCAGAACGTCGAGAAAAGAAACGAATCCAATCGAGTCTTTTTCTCACTGGTCCAGAATTGATTCATCTGTCAGAAATGCCCGGTTAGGAAATCAGCGGCATCGGTATGGCGGTTCGGTATGATGGTTCGGTAAAAACCAGGACCTGGTTAGACTATCTGCAAGGATTGTGAATCAATTCATTGCCGTAGTCAATCAGTTAACAGTCAACGTATGGTTTTCTTTAAATCTAAACCGGAATTCGTTGGAGAATAGGCAAGTCCTTTGCTCGGTTGTTGAGGAAATAAGATAGAATCAACAATGGGGACTGAAAAAGGTTTTCGGTTTATTGCTGGTGCAGGAATGAAAGAAATATTTTGAATCGAGTTGCATTTCAATTCAGCTCTGAAACAAGATCGTTTGCTCGGTATGTTTTCGACAGGCCGAAGGTCAAACCAGGAGAAGTATTGGTCCGGGTTACCTGCTGCACGATCTGCGGGAGTGACATACATACGTTTTCTGGTAGACGTGACGCCCCTTGCGGTTGTGTGATGGGGCATGAGATTATCGGGGAGATCGAGGATTGGGCGGGAGACGATCCGCCGTTGGATTTTTATGGAAACCAGCTTCAGCTTCATCAACGCGTCACCTGGGCGATGGCGGTTGGATGTGGTCATTGTTTTTTTTGCAAGGTGAATCTAACGCAGAAATGTGAATCGCTTTATAAGTATGGGCATCTGGCCAGCGGTGCTTGTCCGACTGGTGGATTTTCTGAAAACTGCCTGCTGGTGCCCGGGACGCCCATTTTTCCTGTTGGCGAGTCACTAGCCGACGAAGTGATTTGCCCAGCCAATTGTGCGACGGCGACTGTTTCGGCTGCTTTGCGAATGATAGGAGAAACGCATGCCATCGATCGGATCAATGCCGTTTCTGATTCGACCGTTTTGATTATGGGCGCTGGCATGCTTGGCCTGACTGCGGCGGCTCAATTCAGTAGTCTTGGCGCCAGGCAAATCATGATTGTCGATCCAAATATCAGTCGTTTGGAGCTGGCGACCGAATTTGGAGCAACCCATTGCCTCGCCACGACCGATTGCAACGAAATCGCATTGTTGGCGGAGTCTCTTACCCAAGGGCGGGGTGTGGATGTCTGCCTTGACGTTTCCGGGATCACTTCGGCAGTGGAGTCCTGTATTGCCGCGGCAAGGATTGGCGGTTGCGTTTTATTGGCTGGATCGGTATTTCCTGGCCCGCTCATGGCGATTGCTCCCGAAGATTTAGTCAGGCGAATGTTGACCATACGAGGGCTTCATAATTATCTCCCCACTGACCTGGAGCACGCTCTGAGGTTTCTCGAAGAGGCACATCATCGGTACCCATTTGGCAAACTGGTCAGCCGATCATTTTCACTGGAACAGATTCAGGAAGCGTTTGAATACGCTGTAGAACGTCAACCGGTTCGAGTCGCGATCCGGCCTTGAATCGGTGACCAGAAATCTCCAGCCTCCAGCCGTAGATCAAGTCAGGTGTAACGGCATGCTGAACGATGGTGGGTCCTCGCCTGACAACCGCTTGTATTGCTAGCGGGCATTTCCCGGAACCAATCGGATTCGACGTTCCTATCGGCAAGCTAGGCGGTGTCTGCTGATTGATGGACCATTGGAAATTGACGATCAACGATTGCTTCGGACGAATCGGAAATATACCGGTAGGTTGAAGCTGCTTTTTCTAGGAAATCGCTGGTGTTTAGGCTGTCATAGTTCGATATAGGTCTTCTGGTAGCGCTATGCACTTCGAAGGATGTACCTCTCTGACCTTGGGGGAATAAAAAATGGAAAATAGATTAACCGGTTTGCGATTATTAACCATGGTTGGCTTTGTCTTTCTTGCCTTGGGCGGGAATGCTCTTTTGCAAAGCCAGGAATCGGCTCAAATTCCCGCTACAACCGTGGACGACGCCATCGAGTCAGTTCAAGGTAGATCTCCCGGATGGAATGTCGGATACGAGCACGTCATCTTGATGCCGTTTTTCGAACGAGAGGCCATTTTTAAGGAAATAGACAGCCCCTTGGAAACCGAATATAGCAATTCTTGGGATCTGAAATACAATCCTCGGATTTGGTTCGGCAAAATGAACGAACAGGGCCTTGGTTGGAGGTTCACTTATTTCAATTTTGATCACAACAGCCTGACCCATGCCACCAGTCCCAACGCTCTGGAAGCATCGTTCATCCGAGATTCAATTGGCCCGGATGTTTCATCGGATGTGCTTAGCATTACCAACCGGCTTTCACTGGACACAATGGATTTTGAGTCTTTTAATCAATTCGATGTTGGCGGCATGCAATTCTCACTGGGCGGGGGACTTCGTTATGCCCATCTAGCGCGAGAGTACACGGCATTAACCGATTTTGCAGGAGAAATTTTAGAAGCATCACAAAGTTTCGACGGCTTGGGACCCACGATTCGATTCGAAGCGGTTCGAAAGACTCGTCGGGGATTCAGTATGTTCGGCAACGCTCGTGGTTCTTTGATGTTTGGAAGGGAGTCGGAATCTGTATCCGGCACTGATAATGGGAGCATTGAGACATTGGAGAGACTCCGTCATTATACCGTATTACCGATCATGGAAACCCAAATTGGATTCCAATGGCAAAGCTGCATCGGTCAAAACACAATGACGCTTCGTGCGGGTGTCGAGTCTCAGCTTTTAGTCGGCGGCGGCGGTTGGGATTTTACTAATGACGATGACGATGGTGGTGCTCAATGGGCAGGCGATGCTGGTAGTTTCGGACTGTTTGGGTTGGTGATGTCTGCGGCCATGGACTTTTGAACGTTGGCTATTCAAATCGTCTAACCTGGATTTCAAAACGAAGAAATTTTCAGATCAAGAAGGGGCCCTTGGGCCTCTTTTTGTGTTGGTTGGCGAGAGTTTTGAGGGATGATGTTTCTTTGACCGGAGATCAGGCAGCAGGTTTGCGTCTGGTTTTAATGAAAAAGAAATCGTGACAACAACGATAGTTGCCGACCATGATGACATGACGCGACTCGTGATCACTCATCAACATAGGGGTCTTCTTCAACATAGGGGTCTTCTTCAACATAGGGGTCTTCTTCGCGATATTCTGAGAACGATAATTTACTGTAGAGGTTAACCCCAATTGATAAAGAGAATGGGGACTCAATATTGGCTGTCCAATCACGACGTATTAGAAATAGTCCCGGTTGCCGCCTTGGACAACCTCTACATGTTGATCTCGAATCCTTTTCGGTTTTCACGCGATAAAAATGAATTGGCTTGCTCGTCTCCCATGACCTCACGCTTGATGGGATTCCACTTGATTTCGCGATCCAGTCGCATGGCAATATTGGCCAAGTGGCAGATTTCCAGCATGCGATTGTGAGACCAAACATCTGAAATAGGTTGTTTTCGGGAATTCATTGCATCGATAAAGTTGGCGGTGTGGTTCTCAGCCACCGGACCACCATAAACTTTTTCTATCGCGTCATCCGGAAGGGGATTTTCTTTCAGATCCTCAACTGGTTTGCCCACAATTTTGCCTCGGTTGACGAAAAAACGACCCTTTGTCCCTTCAAACAGGATGCCGTTATCGCCTTCATTGGTGATCAGCATCTCTATCCCGAAAGGCATTTCGGCGCGGATGTTAAATTTGATGGCGATATTGTATTGATCGTCTTTGAGGGGGTGACCGTCCTTGTAGGGAACGCCCATTTCAAAGTTCAGGGGAGTCACCCGAGTGGGACCGGTCTTGCTGGCACCGATGGCCCAGCAGGCAATATCGACGTGATGGGCTCCCCAGTCGGTCAGTTTTCCACCTGAGTATTCATGCCAGTTACGGAAAGCATAATGGCAATTGCTGTAAAGTGGCACACCTCCGCCGTAGCCCTTGCGCATTTCCGGTAGAGCTCGATATTCCGTTTTGGGAGCGGGTCCTAGCCAGAGATCCCAATCAAGTTCTTCGGGAACGGTTGTCACCGGAATCGTGGGTGATGGCTTAAATCCTCCGATACCGCAGGTGACTTTTTTCACCTCACCGATGCGACCTGCTTTGACTAAAGCAATCGCTTGCAGAAATCGTTGTCCTGATTCGGTACGCTGCATGGTTCCGACTTGAAATATCCTCCCGGTTTTTTTGACCACTTTTTCGATCAGTTTGCCTTCGTCGATGGTCAGGGTCAGCGGTTTTTCACAGTACACATCTTTGCCAGCCAGCATCGCCTCGACCGCAATCTTGGTATGCCAGTGGTCTGGTGTGGCGATCATCACGGCATCGATATCTTTACGGTCCAGGACTTGACGATAATCCTTATAAGAATCCGGTTTTTTACCTTGTCGCTTGTTCAGTTTTTCAACGTTGGCTCCCAGCACATTGGCATCGACATCGGCCAACGCGGCGAAATCAGCAAACTTGGTCGACTTATTGGTAATAGACCATCCCTGGTTACGTAAACCGATGGTCGCGAAAACCGGACGTTCGATGGGAGATCCAAAGGCAGGGGCGCTGTCGGAAAAAGGGAATAACAGACCTGTCGTACCGGCGGCGAGACCACCCATGAATTGGCGGCGGGAGGTTGGATGAGGAAACGTCATGGAATGCAATCCTGTCAGGTGGTTTAACGACTAACGACCCGCGAAAGAACGAGATCGTCGAATTTGGCGGAGGGGAGTATGATTCGGTGAAGTTTCAAGTTTAGACGAAGCGGCGAAAAAATCTATTATGGAAAAGGAAATTCCAGGATCATTGTTGGCGGCTTAAGGCGATTTTTACCGGTGGAATGGGGGGCATGTACTGCCAACAGAAATGGTCAGGGTCGTTGGCCGGCAGGGTGGGAATTGCATTTTATTGTCGACTTCTGATCCTGCTAAGATCAGGACCGCTTGTTTTATTGTTGGGTGGCGAACCGACCGTTGAAGAGTGCTGGCTTACTGACCGCCTACCGAACCTCCCAGTATTGTGAAGTTTTCTGTTGGTCCCCAAATCCGTTTTCAAAGGGGCCGTCATCAGGATATATTGGTTAAGATTCATTGGTTAAGGTTGTGCCGGAGCCGAGAGATTCAGGCGTCATCCGGGAGGGGCCAAGCCAATGTCACGTTTGTCAGGGGAATCTGGGTACTGAACAATCGCCTTTTCGATTTTGAAACTCGCCAGGCAATGGTTTGTATAGGCACGCCTTCGATAGGAAATGGGTTCTACAAGAAAGCGGGACGGTGTGGAAAACGGGTTGACCCGGTTGTCGAGATTGACCAGAGCATTTTTTCAAACGAATTGATCATCGTTTAAAGTGGAACGTCGTCGATGTGGACCGAAAGAGAATAGACATCACCCACGTAGATAACCCGCCAACGAGTCAGTTGATGGACTCTGAATGGATGAACCGGTAGTCTACTGTTTCTCTTTCATTTAGAGTTGCTCAAACACGTTTTGAGCTGAGCCAATGATTTTATCGGTGTTAATTTCCAGAAAACAATGAAAATAATCAGACTGCGTTTATCGGGACTGCTGTTTGTCCTGTTGTCTTTTTCTGCGATAGCGGATGAGAAGCCGAAAGACTTTGACTCCAATGAGGTTCTGTTTACGCGACGAATCGCACCTTTATTTCGCGAAAAGTGCATTGCCTGTCACGGCGAAAAACCGGATGAAATCGAGGGAGGGTTCGACCTGCGATCGCTTGAATCTGTATTGAGAGGGGGCGATAGTGAAAAATCAGGGATCGTTGCGGGACAATCTGACCAGAGTTCGATTTACCTGGCTGCCGAACGTGGAGAAGATCAATTTGCAGCCATGCCACCCAAAGAAGCGGAAAAACTTTCCGAACGACAGCTGGGTTGGCTTCGCGACTGGATAGATTCCGGCGGTAAGTGGCCCAATGAAAAACGTCAGGCAGCGATTCAAAAGCGGTATTTACAGGCGTGGACATTGGAAGATGGAATCGGTGTGGCGACCTCGGGTGGCCTTTCTCCGGAATGGACCAATCGAAGGTATGATCGTGCTGGATTGTGGGCTTACCAACCGGTTGTCAAATTAGAGATCAAAGGACGGCGAAATCCAATTGATGTATTGGTCGATGCGAAGTTGCCGACTGGGTTAACGGTTGCACCTCGCGCCAGTCGCAGAGCCCTGATTCGCCGAGCTACTTTTGATTTGACTGGGTTGCCGCCCACTCCGAGCGCAGTGACGGCGTTTTTGAGCGATGCCAGGTCTGACCAGAAGGCTTTTTCAGATTTGCTAGATCGGTTGCTGAACTCTGCTCATTACGGCGAGCGGATGGCTCAGCACTGGCTGGATGTCGTTCGCTACGCAGACTCGGCTGGTTTTGCCAACGATTTTGAACGTGGCAATGCATGGCGTTACCGGGATTACATCATTCGGTCTTTCAACGAGGACAAGCCATACGATCAATTTGTCCGCGAGCAAATAGCGGGTGATGAAATGGACGACGGTAATCCCGAATCGATTGTCGCCACAGGATTTTTGAGAATGGGCCCTTGGGAATTGACCGGTATGGAAGTCCCGAAGATCGCTCGGCAAAGATTTCTGGATGATGTGACCAATAGTGTTGGTGAGACATTTTTGGGTCATTCCTTACAGTGTGCCAGATGCCATGACCATAAATTCGATCCTGTTCCCACGCGGGACTACTACTCGATACAAGCGGTGTTTGGCACCGCACAGCTTGCCGACCGAAAAGCCCCGTTTTTGCGGGATGAAAATACGTCTGGATTTGAGGAGCAGGTCTACCTGAAAAAGATAGAGCAAAGCCATCAAAAGACGCTGGTTGAACTCGATCAGGTGTTGTTGGAAAATGCCCAGCGGTGGTATCGAGAAAAGGGTATTTCTCCGGCAACCTGGGATGAAACGATCAAAAACCTA
The DNA here is from genome assembly GCA_014238905.1 of Planctomycetota bacterium. Classification (GTDB taxonomy): domain Bacteria; phylum Planctomycetota; class Planctomycetia; order Pirellulales; family Pirellulaceae; genus JABAAE01. The sequence continues at coordinate 219,504 of JABAAE010000008.1, read as the reverse complement.
GAGGCCAAAGGTCGCAACGGGGGCCTGTTTAATGCTGCCAGATCGTTGCTACGCAGGGCTGATGTTCGGGCAACGGACTACCCGCCGAAGCTAGTCGGTTTCACCCCCCAGCAGTTTGGGCGGGAGCGGGTTGCTCGGAAAGGTTTGCAAAGGCTGGGCTTTGAATTCGACCGGTACCAACCTTATGCGCTGGCGGTCTACAACGGACGGACAAGGAATGTTGGTAGCGTGGCTGCGCCGACGCGTATTCCGAGCGATCGCCTGCAAAGGGGAGAGTTGGAGCAGACGGCAATCCTTACCGGTGGAGATCCTTTTTCTCCAGGCCAAAAGGTCAAGCCTGGTGTTCTGAGCGTTTTGTCTGACCAGGTAGCTGCCCGGATACCCAGCGGTATCGAGGGCCGGAGAACCGGTTTTGCCAATTGGATTGCCGATCCAAAGAATCCGCTGGTGACTCGTGTGATTGTTAACCGCCTGTGGCTTTGGCATTTTGGGGAAGGGATTGCGGGAAATCCAAACAACTTTGGATTGACCGGCAAGGTGCCTTCTCACCCACAATTACTCGACTGGTTAGCGACAACATTGGTCGAGGAGGGCTGGTCCATCAAAGCGATGCACCGACATATCATGACTTCGGATGCTTACTGCCGGGCGTCACGGCACCCCCAACCGCGGATTGTTGCGGAACTTGATCCGCAGGGGGTTGCGTTGTCGGTGTTTAGGCCGCGTCGGCTGACAGGTGAAGAATTGCGAGATACGATGCTGGCGGTGACCGATGAGTTAAATCCGGTTCTCGGCGGAGTCCCCTGCCGACCCGAAATCAACGCCGAAGTCGCGATGCAACCGCGTCAGGTAATGGGTACATTTGCTGCGGCGTGGGTGCCAAATCCAAAACCTCAACAAAGGCATCGCCGGTCCATTTATGTTTTAAAGCTCCGCGGTTTACTCCACCCGATGTTGGAAGTCTTCAATGGTCCGGCACCCGATTTTTCCTGTGAACGCCGGGAGGATTCTTTGGTCACTCCCCAGGTGTTCAGCTTGTTAAACAGTCAAAACACGCATTCTCGTGCATTGGCTCTGGCTGCCCGGGCATTGAGCGAAACCGAGAACGACATGGCTGCGATAATGCGGTGTTTTCAATTGACTTTGTCTCGTGATCCTCTCCCCCAGGAATTGGAAGAATTTTATTCGCATTGGTGCAAGATAGAAAAAACATTGCCTGTTAAGCCGCCGGCCAGAGTGATGCCACCAGCGGAGATAGTGCGTCAAGCGGTCGAAGAAAATACGGGCGAAAAATTTAGTTTTGTTGAGCAGCTCCATTCCAACTTGGACTTTGTATCCGATTTGCAACCCGCCGATGTGAATCGACATGCCCGCGCGTTGTCCGATGTCTGTCTTGTTCTTTTGAATAGTAACGAATTTGTTTATGTGTATTAAATTCATGCGAACTACGATATCCGGTCTGGTCGTTCTTGGTGCAATCATCCTTGTGATGCAATGCCCTGCACTGGCAGCGGATCACCGAACAGGCGCGGCCCAACCGAACATTGTTCTGTTTCTGGTGGATGATATGGGCTGGCTGGACAGTTCGGCCTATGGTTCCGAGTATTACCAAACACCGAATATGGAGCGGCTGCGACGCCAGTCGATGAAGTTTACCAACGCCTACGCGATACCCTTGTGCTCACCGACACGGGCTTCGATTCTGAGCGGTCAATATTCGTCTCGTCATGGTGTGACATCGGCCAGTGGTCATCAAGCCGTCCTTGCGGGACAGGCATCTCGTTACCCGGCAAAGGGGGCCGTTCATCAGAAATACATTTATGCGGCGAGTAAACGTTTTCTTGATCCGGAGTTGAAAACCATGGCCAAGGTCCTGCGTAGCGCTGGTTATCGTACGGGGCATTTTGGTAAGTGGCACCTTGGATTGAGCCGTCAGCATTGGCCGGAGAAACATGGATTCGAAGTCGCCTTTCATGCCCAGCCGAGTCCTGGCCCACGGAGCTATTTTTCCCCCTACGGCGTTCATCAAGACGGTGAACCCGGACCAAAAAGACATGTCGGAACGATCACAGACGGACCGGTGGGAGAATACATGACCGACCGACTGACCGATGAGGCGATTGCTTTCATCGAGAGCCATCAAAACGAACCCTTCTTTCTCAATTTTTGGCATTACGCAGTCCACGGACCTTGGGGGCATAAGGAGACGTACACGCGGGAATTCTCCAAAAAAAGAGACCCTCGGGGGCAGCAGAAGAACCCAATCATGGCCTCCATGTTGAAGAGCGTCGATGACAGCCTCGGTCGAGTGATGGACAAACTTGATCAACTGAAACTCACTGAAAATACAATATTCATCTTCTATTCCGATAACGGTGGCAATACCCACAGCAACGTACCCGGCAGCCGGGGAATGGACGTCAAGCAAGGCCATCCAAAATGGGAATTCGCTCAGAATTGGAGAAAGTGGGCGGGAGACCAGCCCCCTACCAACAACGCACCACTCCGCGAAGGTAAAGGCCGAATCTACGAGGGGGGGCAACGTGTTCCGTTGATGATTCGCTGGGGCGGGCAAATCGAAGCCAATTCAACCAGCGATGCCATTGTCGGCCCGATAGATTTTTTCCCAACGCTGCTTGAAGCTGCGGAAATTAAAAAACCGGAAGGCCACATTCTCGATGGCGTTTCCATCATGCCCGTCCTCCAGCAGACCGGCGAACTCGATCGAGAAGCCTACTTCACCTGGTTCCCTCACCTGATCCCAGCCGTTTCTGTTCGTGCTGGGCAATGGAAATTAATTCGTCGCTTTGAGCCTCATCCCAAATACCCGGAAGTCCTAGAGCTTTATCATCTCGAAAAAGACATTGGAGAAACCCATAACCTGGCCCGAGAAAAACCAGACAAAGTCAATCAGCTCAATGGGTTGATTGATCAGTTTGTAGAACAAACCGGTGCGCTCTATCCCAAACCAAATCCGAATTTTAACTCAAAAATCGTCGGTATAATGGGGGACCAAAAATCTCAGACAGTCCGGGGGCTTGTTCCGAGAAACTGTAAAATTTTGAGAATTGGCGAGAAGATTCGGATCGTCGGTGACGGTCGTCAAACTTTCTTGGGAACTGGTCAAGTCAGAATGAATGGGGCACTCACACTGAGTCTGCGCGTGCGCAGCAGCGAAGGTGGGACTGGCAAGGTGCAGTGGAGGACCACCGGGCAAGAGGCATTCCCCAAATCGACACAGGTTGTGAGCTATCGTCTCCCCGGTGGTGATCAATGGTCGGACGTAGCAATTCGATTGCCAATTCAAGGCAGATCAGAAGTTATTCGACTTTACTTTCCGCTCGACCAATCACCGATCGAATTGCAGTCGATTGTCTTCCAGGACAAAGCTGGCAAACAAAAATCGTGGGAGTTTTCAAATCCGGCTCTCCCCTCAGAAGACAAACACGCACCGAGTAAAAAGGGGAATCAATGAATAACCGACGAGATTTTCTTTATGGACTAGGTACATCGCTGGGCAGTATTGCCTTCTCGTCCATGCTGGCAGATACATCTCGAGCTGATGAAAAACCCGATCGACTGGCACCGCGAAAAGGTCACTTTCCGGCCAAGGCAAAAAACTGCATCTTTCTGATGATGGAAGGTGGCCCTTCACATGTCGACACCTTCGATCCAAAGCCTGCTCTGAAGAAATTGCACTTGAAGGAGTTCACCCGAAACGGGAAACAAAAATCCGCTATGGAGAGCGGGAAACGTTATTACGTGCAGAGTCCCTTTCGATTCAAAAAGTGCGGCGAATCGGGTGCCGATATGGCGGAAAATTGGGAGAATCTTTCGTCCGTTGCTGATGAATTATGCTTTTATCGGGGATGTCAAGTTGACAGTGTTAATCACCCTACGGCGATGTATCAGATGAACTGTGGTAACCGGTTTGGAGGAGATCCCGGTATCGGAGCCTGGGTAACCTATGGCTTGGGAACCGAAAACCGGGACCTTCCTGGTTTTATCGTCCTGCCGGAAGTCTCTTTTCCTCAAGGGGGCGCACCGAACTGGGGGAACGGCTACTTGCCCGCCTCCTATCAAGGAACACCTTTACGATCCAAGGGTTCGCCCATCCTTGATTTGGCACCACCGGAGGGGATCACACCAGAGCGTCAGCGAATCAACCTTGATTTATTGGCGAAATTCAACCGGCAGCACTCGCAACGACATCCCCAACATGGGGAGCTCACGGCGCGTTTGGAAAGCTACGAGCTTGCCTATCGAATGCAAACAGAAGTCCCCGGCGCGATCGATATTTCAGACGAAACGGAAAATACATTAGCGTCTTACGGGATTGGAAACCCTGCCACGGACTCGTTTGGACGCAAGTGTCTGTTGGCAAGGAAGATGGTTGAAAAGGGAGTGCGGTTTGTGCAGCTATTCAACGGCTCTTGGGACAGTCACGATTACCTCGAGCGGGCTCATGGCAATCTGGTGCGGGGTGTCGATCAACCGATCGCGGCGTTGGTCGGTGACTTAAAAGAACGCGGACTGCTGGAGAGTACTCTGATCGTTTGGTGTGGGGAATTCGGCCGCACACCTGACAATGGTGTCCGCGGGGGCATTGCGTATGGCCGGGATCATAATCCTAACGCGATGACCATTTGGATGGCGGGTGGGGGATGCAATGCTGGTCATACCGTTGGGGCTACTGACGAGACCGGAATGACCGCGGTCGATCAGGTGCACCCGGTGCGAGATTTTCATGTGACTCTACTTAAACTGCTTGGACTCGATGACAATAAGCTCACCTATTACCATGCTGGACGGTTTAAGCAGCTCAGTCAATTTGGTGGAAAAGTCATCGACCAACTGATTGCCTAGCCACCGGTGATCCACTGAGCCTGTCACCGCCTGAATTCGAAACACATTATTAGGATGCGAATCACACAATTTAACCATTTACCTGGAAAGCGAACCTGAAAATGAATCCCAATGGCTTGATCTTTCAGACAATCATTTTGCTTCTGATCGCCCCGATTGAGGTAACAGATTTAAGCGGTAAACAGGCGGCAGCCGCTGAAACGATCCGGCCCAATATCATCATTCTAATGATCGATGATCTGGGATACGGCGATATTGGTTGTTTCGGAAATAAACGGATTCCTACACCCCATCTTGATGCCTTGGCCCGCCAGGGTAGTCGGTGCACGATGTCCTACATTACTAATCCACCCTGCTCACCAAGCCGCTGCAGCTTGATGACCGGAATGTACGCTCAGCGTTTCGGTAAATCGGGGATGGCTCGGGGGTTGCCGATTCCCGCTGATCATCCAACCATGGCAGAATTCATGAGAGATGCCGGTTATGTCACCGGACACATCGGAAAATGGGATATCGGTTCGAAAGAACAGGGTCCGCATCAACGCGGGTTTATGGAAGTTGCTCGTGTCGCACCGGGGGAACAGTACAACCGCCAACGCAAAGACGGCAGTCCGGTTTACCTTACCAATCTCGATGGCGATTACATGGCCGAATTTGTGGAACGAAATGCGAAGCATCCCTTCTTTCTTTACTTTTCGCCACTAGCGGTTCACTCCAAGGTCAAAGATACCCCTCAACACTATCGGGATCGTGTGCCCGGGGGAAATGGGACAGCCTACGAGGGAGCGGTCGTTGCGGTGGATGATGCGGTGGGGAAACTTCGGGCAATGTTGAAAAAACACAAACTGGAGAAAAAGACGCTATTGATGTTTACCGGTGATAATGGCGCCAACATTGAAGAGGGAGGAACTTCGCAACCCTATCGAGGTGGAAAGGGCCGTCACACACAAATGGAGGGCTGGGTGCACACTCCTACCATTGTTACGTGGCCGGGGACCGTTCCTGCTGGAACGACGTTCCCAGGTATTATGGGTACAATTGATTTTTACGCCACCATGGCCGCAGCGATCGATAAACCACTTCCCGATCGTTGCGATGGTAAAAACCTCTTGCCTTATCTAAAAGGAGATCAGCAAGGGGATGTCCACGATTACCTCTACTGGCACAATGCGGATCCAACTGATGCTCCGCGTCGCAACCTCTCCGCCGTTCGATGGAAAGATTGGCGACTGGTGAAAGCCGAGCAAAACTGGCGTTTGTTTGATTTAAAAAAAGACCCTAAAGAATTGAAAGACCTTTCCGCCAGTTATCCTCAAGTCGTGACGGGCATGCGAAAAAAGCATGCCGCATTTGTTGCGACACTTCCGCCGCTCAAGCCCAGTGCTGACTATAAAGGTGGTGGGAAAATTCCCAAGGGTTGGGGGTGGGAAATCGGCGATGGCCGATGAATTCCGATTGCTTTTGGGAAGGGCTCAAATCATGAAGGACAGGACAGGGTAGGGTAGAGGCTCTCCCAAGGATACCGAGTACGAAGGGGTGGGCCACGGCAGATGGACCTCAACCTATTCGGATGTTAAAACCTTGAAATGGCTTTGTCAGCAGAGGCGTCGCCGGTAAATCGGCTCCTGATGATTCTTGCTTTTAATCTGTTTGGATTTTGTTCAAAACTGTTTTTGGGTAGTTGCGAAAACACGACCAAACCTCAAAGGATCGCTAAAATGGATTTCCGTATTGGGATAACTTTGTTGACGGCTTTGCTATTTTGGTTCGATCCGGGATGGTTGGAAGCTGGATCTGACGCTCCGCCCAATATTGTTTTCATCTTTATCGATGATCAGGGATATTACGATCTTGGATGCTACGGTGCCACAGAAATCAAAACGCCGCGCATCGATGCGATGGCACAAGAGGGGCTGCGATTTACCGATTATTATGCCGCCGCCCCGATTTGCAGTCCGTCTCGGGCGGGCCTCTTAACTGGCTGTTATCCGCGGCGTGTTGGAAACCAAACTTGGGTTCATCGAGCCGATTCACGTACAGGAATCCATTCGGACGAATTGACTCTGGCGGAGTTGTTCAAGGAAAATGGCTATGCCACAGCCTGTATTGGCAAGTGGCACCTTGGTTTTCACGAACCCTTTTTGCCTCACAATCAAGGATTCGATCATTACTTTGGTTTGCTGCACAATTTGGACCCGGTTGAAATCGTCTATTTTGAGGATCGAGGTGGGGTTCCACTGATTCGCAACGGTGATGTCGTTAAGCGTCCTGCCGACCCCGCCGAGTTGACAGAAATCTACACTGACGAAGCGATTGAGTTTATCCAGAAGAACAGCAAAGGTCCTTTTTTCTTATACCTTCCGCACACGATGCTCCATAATCCGCTTGGCGTGAGCGAGAAATTCAAGGGCAGTTCGAAATGGGGAGAATACGGCGACGCCATTCAGGAATTAGACCATCACGTCGGTCGTTTGTTGGATACGTTGAAGCGGTTGGACATCGATAACAACACAATTGTCATCTATGCTTCTGACAATGGCCGAGGGCCAGGGCGGACGCCACAACAGAAGATTCGAGGAGGTAAGCTCTCTACGTACGAGGGCGGTATTCGTGTCCCTGCGATCGCTTGGGGACCGGGGCTTGGATTGCAGGGAGGAGTGGAGTCATCTGCCGTCGTTCGAGCCATGGACTGGTATCCGACGCTTGCCACATTTGCGGGTATCGAGGTGCCGAAGGGGCGAGTGATTGATGGTCGAGACGTCAGTCCGTTGCTAAAAGGGGAAACCGAGATCGTGCCCCCGCCAGGAATGAAAAAATCGCTGAATGCGGCAGTTCCACTTCGGCGGCGATGGGATCCACCCGGGGAATGGGCCGATTTGATTCAACGTAACCAATACAATGACGCTTTTTTTTATCACGGTAGCCAGGGGGCTCTCGCGGCTGTTCGTTGGAAAAATTGGAAGCTCTACTTGAACCCGAGTCTTCAGCTGTATGATCTCCAGAAGGACCCTGGAGAATCCGTTCGCGTCCGTAACCGGGAAATCGTTCGAAAGCTGCGCGGAATGGCGATCCTGTTTCAGGAGGAAATGCGTATCGACGCTCGTGCAGCCGGAGAAGTTCCGCGGGCAGTCCGTTCGGATGGACGGACTGAAATTCCAAAGGAGACTCTAGCGAGCCTGGCTTCGAAACTAGGTGTAACCTATGCTCGTTATGGAAATCGAACCTTGGAAATGGATATTTTTCGCCCGCAGAAAATTTGGGGCGAGTTGCCCGCGGTCGTCTGTATTCACGGCGGCGGATGGGCAAATGGTCATCGGGGCAACCACACCAAAGTGGCGCAGGCACTCGCAGTACGTGGTTACGTGGCCGTCACGATTTCGTATCGCTTGAGTGGTGAAGCTCCCTTTCCGGCAGCGATTCACGATTGTAAAGCAGCGGTCAGGTTCCTGCGGGCAAACGCCAAGCGTTTTGGGATCAATCCAAAGCAAATCGGTGCGATCGGCCTTTCAGCGGGTGGGCATTTGACCGCTCTGCTCGCAGTGACAGCTGGCCAGAAAGACCTTGAGGGAGAAGGGGGGAATCAACGATTTAGTAGCGCGATCCAAGCCGCAGTTCCAATGGGAGCCCAAACCGACTTGCTGTCGCAGCGGACCCGGGAGGTCTCTTCCAATAAGGCCAAGGGGCAGATTTGGCGCCAGTTCCTAGGCGGTTCCCAGGAAGACAGTTTGGGGAATTATCGCCTCGCGTCACCGCTTTATCATCTAGATCGGGATGATCCACCGTTTTGGTTTGTTTGCGGCGAGAAAGACGATCCTAGCACACGCGCGGATCGTTTTCGAAATCGGTTGGAAGAATTGGGTATCGAGTCCGGCCTGACGATTGTCCCTCAGGCACCCCATCCATTTCTTGGAAAACAGATTTGGTTTGATGAAATGGTCGAATCGGCGGACCGGTTTTTTAAGATTCAACTCCAGAATTGAGTGGTTTTCTGCACGGTTTCCCCGGTCCGATCGTCTTGGATTGCCACGGCCTGTCAAGTCTTGCGTTATGTCACAAAAAAGGAATTGATGGCAATCAACGAAAACTTACAATCTCCAAGAATGTTTTTTATCCTAGCGGTTGTCTTGGTGGTTTTCTTAACCAGGGCGATGTTTCGTCGCCCGCGAATCATCAGTGATTTGTAGAAACTTCCGAATCGATTGTGTGTTACACAATCAATTCAGGAATGTGCAAGACGAGACCTCGGCTGATTTAATCAGCTGGGTTTTTTTTGGAGATATGAAACGATGTTTCAGTGGCTCAAAGAATGGCTGGGGGATCAGCTCTGCGAATTTCGGCACCCGGGAAAAGGGTTCAAGGAGTTGGTGCGCAGGCTTGACTTAAGAATTGATGCGCTGCGATCGGTTGACGAGTCATACGATCAGTTTTCGATCCCAAAAAAGAATGGAATCCCTCGCCAGATCAACGCGTTAAATGATGATCTGAAAAAAATGCAAAGACGAATTCTGCGCCGTCTTCTGAATCGGTTACCCATTGCTCGACAAGCAACGGGTTTTCGAAAAGGCGTTTCATTTGTTGACAACGCACGGTCGCACCAAAACCAGAAAATGGTCATAAAAATTGACTTAGTGGATTTTTTCCCCTCGATCTCTTCCACGTCAGTTTATGGCTATTTTATTCGGATCGGCTGGAGTCGTCCTGTCGCCAAGTTACGGGCCGGTTTATTGTGCCACGACGATAGGCTTCCGCAAGGTGCGCCAACTAGTCCGGCGGTAAGCAATTTGGTGGCGTTTTCATTGGATTTAGAATTGGGAAGGATCACCCAGTCCAAGGGAGGTGTTTATACCCGTTACGCGGATGACATCACGATCTCTTTCAACACGCAGCCTGAGGATCTGAATCGATTCATAGGATACTGTTTTAACACCATTGGAAAGCTCGGTTTTACGCCCCATGTTGGCAAAAAATTTTCGGTGAGGAGATTTTATCGTCGTCAAATGGTGACAGGACTGGTGGTTAATCAAAAGGCTCAATTGCCGCGAGAAACTCGCCGGTGGTTGCGGGCTGTCGAACACCGAATTCAGGTCATCAAAGACGGAGACGTGTTGGGTAACCGGCCTACGCTTTCCCACAATCAACTCGAAGGCTGGAAAAGTCTTCAAGAGATGATCAGTCGGTGATGTCGTTGTCGTTGGAAAGGCAGCAGGGCAAGTTTTCGTTGCGTTGCTGCTTCAGGCAAGTCGCGTGCCTTTTTATTTGGTGACATAGGGTCTCATCAGGGTTGATTGGCAATAGCGGCCCTAAAGAGGGGAGAGGATGAGTTTCTCCACTCTGGGTAGTCGATGAACCAACGAACAAGGTGTTCTGCACCGACTGGTCACCGTAAGTCTATTTTCGTTTGGTGAATTTGATTTGCATAAATTTGGTGAACGGTTTATTTTTCTTGCCCGGTACCGACAGCACCAGCAATCGTTCGCCGGGATTTTTGTGGGAAATTGTTGTCTTCTGTACCAGCGGTTCCCCACTGGCATTCTTGACGGTGGTGGTCCAGTGAACGATCTTCGATTGCGGGTCATATCTGCCGACCATTTTCGCCGCATACATCCCGTCGTCGATAACCTTTCCCACCAGTTGCTTCTGGTCTACGTCAAAGCCGACAATCGAATGAACTTTCATGGTCTGTCCCATGAACTGGGAATCGAGGTCAGACGCGAGCCAGTATTTGCCGTAGGCACGGTTTTTTTCGACGCCCTTGAGCTTGATCGATGTCGCATCGGGGCCCTGCGGCCAGACTTCAATATCAGCATCCCAAGTGCCGACATAGGATTTTAAGACATCCAGTTCCGCGGGTTGCGATTTTGGTCTGTTCTGAGCATGACAGCGAGCCGGCATGCCCACCAATAACACCATTAGAAGAATGGACTTGCCTGTCATCTATTTGTCTTTCAAAAAAACACAAAAGGTAGCTGGGTAGGAGAGAGCCAACATCGGGTTTAACAAAGTTGGTTTCCATGGCGTCGCAGCGAGGCCTGGCTGCTTCGATCATTGTAACAATTAAACAGGCAGGTGACTTCGGCGTGATGGTTAGGATCTCTCTTGATTCTGTTTTCGACGGCGCCGTTCCATTCTACGGAATATCCTGGTCTTTGGCGATCAAGCTTTGGATTGCGCTTGCCAGGAAAATCGATGGTTCCAATGGTGCGTCTTATTCGATTGCCCGATGCCAAAATGGATTCATTCCGCAGCGGCATATTCCCTCGTCTGTCAGACCAGGTAAAACGGATTGGGCGATGAACAATACGGGTTTTCGAAATTGGAAAAAGGGGAGAACAAAAAGGTCCAAGCAGTCATGATGGACGGGAATCTAGTCTGCATCCTCAAGTGCCAACGGCATCTCCCGGCACTAATCGTCTTCATTCAAAATCATTTTCCGGCGTGACGATTCCGAGAAATTCTGCCGGGTTTGAAGCCCATTCATCCAAAAAATGATTCCGCCAACCGCGACGCCTGCGAGCACGATCCAATCCCAGGTCGTCAACATGGCGGGACTGTTTGGGACTACCATAGCCGCCAAAATGAAAATGGACCCCAGTGCGGCAACGTATGGTAGAACCCGATTGAGCCATGGCCGTTTTGAGCTGGAGTCTACCCTTAACCGCTTGAGAGAGATCGCTACGAAAAGAAAAGCCAACGCTATGCAGAATGAGCCCACGTTCACAAAAATGAGAATCGCCTGTTTTCCAAGCAAAGATCCGGCGAATGTAATCACAGCACTGAACAAAATCGCCGCCGCGGGAGTACCGAATTTTGGGTTGGTTCTGCCAAAGGCAGGGTGGATGATGTGTCCACGACCTAACGCAAAAAGAACTCGGCAACCCGATAAGAAAAAACCATTCCAGCTCGTTAAAAGCCCAATCAATCCAACGACGAGAACCACGCGAGCCCAAAATGAAGACCCAAATGCCGACTCAAAAGCGGCTGCCGTGGGAAGGTCTTGATCAATGATTGTCTGCCAGGGAGTTGTTGTGCCGACGCTCAAAAAAATCAGAACATAAAAAACTGTGGAACCAGCAATTGCCCAAACTAGAACTCGTCCCAGTCGATGGGCAGGGAAGTCATCCCTTCGTTCTTCAGCCGCCTGCGGAATCGTATCGAATCCCACAAACCAGAACGGCACCGTTACAAAAACAGCAAGAATGCCGCCCAGTGCCACCCTCCCTTCGGCATGTCCGAAGACAGGTTCCAGGTTGGCGAGATTTCCGGTCCAAAATCCCGCGGTGATAAATGCCGAGGCAAAAACAATGAGTAACATCGTCAAACCAGTTTGGATCTGGGTTGCTAGTCCGACGCCGAGATAGTTGATCAACGCAATGAAGCTGGTAAATAGAAAAGCCAGCAATACGTGAGATCCGTAAACGGTTGATCCGTTGATTTCATACCATGGCCACTTATTGATATCCACGAGGTAGGAAATCACAATCCCAATCGAAACCGCTTCGAATGCAGAAACAGCCAGATAGCCGATCGCCAGGCACCATCCAACGATAAATGCCTTTTCTGTTCCAAATGCCTTGTAGGCATAGGCGACCTCGCCTCCAGTCACCGGCAACATCGTCATTGCCTCGGCGTAACAGCGGCCGATGACAATCATCAATAGCCCGCCGAATATGAAGGCGATGCTTGTGCCAACCGGTCCGGCTTTGGTGAACAATCCTTCCAGGCCTGTCACCCAACCAACACCGATCATGGAGCCAAATGCGAGCGAGAAAAAGCCGAGGCGGCCGATTGCTTTTGTTAACTGTGGTCTTGGGTTGGAATGAAGATCTTGATTCATCATGCATTAGAAAAAGAGATTGGTCGTCAATCGCTAATCTGCAATTTTGGGACGGAGGTTTTTCCAGGGTTGTGCATTTTCCAGTTGGGCTGCCAGTCGAAACAGGGTGGCTTCATCTCCGAATCGACCAAAAAATTGTACACCGATCGGTAGCCCTTGCGGTGTCTGGTGCATCGGCACGGACATGGCGGGCTGACCCGTCCAGTTGGCCATGGCCGGGCAGGGTGAAAACTCGAGAATTCCATCCACAATATCTTGGGCCATTCCGGTTAACGTGATTTTACCATGTTGTATAGGAGGTAACGCAAGGGTGGGAGTCAAGATGACATCAAATTGTTTTTGGAATTTTGCCATCGTACGGGCAGCGGAGAAAAATGCCGCACGGGCGTCTTCAATGTCGACTGCGGTGTACTGCGCAGCGATGTCAAAATAGTATCGTGTGACGGGTTCGAGATCCTCTTTTTGTAATTCTCGGCCGAGTTCTTTTAATCTGGCGAGTAGGGTTCGGCGAACCGCAACCAAAACACTGACACCGTGAGATTTTCGTAGCCTGTCAAATTCAAACAACTGACCAAATTGCTCGGTACAGTCTTCGACGGTATGGCCCAGAGATTCACATAATTTTGCGGTTTGACTGGCCGCGGTTTTGCATTGGTGATGGACCGCTGTAGTCGGGGGCATCGTTTCAACATAAGCGATTTTGAGATTTCCTGGTGATTTCCCAACTTCATTCAAGAACGAACCAGGAAAAAATGGCGGATGATAACTGTCTCCCAAGGCTGGCCCGGATGCCACGTCCAGTAATGCAGCGCTGTCACGAACCGACCGTGTGACGGCATGCAATGTTGCCAAACCGCCCCATGCTTCGAATCGGTTGGGCCCCAGAGGGATTCTCGCCCGCGTTGGTTTGAGACCGAAAACTCCGCAACAGGAGGCAGGGATGCGGATCGACCCGCCCCCGTCGCTGGCGCTCGCCATGGGGGCAATTCCTGCGGCGACTGCCGCCGCACTGCCACCCGAAGAACCTCCGGCGGTCCGATCAAGACGGTACGGGTTGCGGGTGATTCCGCCGATGGTTGACTCCGTGGTAGGTAGGATCCCCAACTCAGGGACCCGCGAGCGAGCCAACAGAACCAGGCCTGAATTTCGGTATCGGGCAACAGCGGTACTGTCGGATTTGGATTTTCGACCTTGAAACAGGCGGGACCCGTAAGAGGAGACATTGTCCTTCATGGCAAAGCTGAGGTCTTTCAGCAAAAACGGCACGCCGGTGAATGGGCCATCGGGCAGACCGCGTTGAATCGCTTGGCGAGCCTCGTCAAAAAACGTGGCAGCGATGGCATTGATTTTGGGATTGATTTTTTCAATGCATTTAATGGACAACTCCAATAGTTCCTGGGGCGTGGTCTGTTTGGTACGGACAAGTTCCGCCAGGCCAAGGCCGTCGTATTGCTGGAATTCGCTTTCGGATAAACCCTCACTGTCAGGTCCTCTTGATGTTCTCCGATGATTTGAATTTTCACCTCTTAACTGGCCGGTAGACCAACCTGTGACGGACGTGCAGCACAGTCCACTCTTCTGCAATAGTGTGCGTCGATCTAGCTCCAGTTGTTCCATAAAAAAAGAGCTGTTGTGGTGCCGGGTGCCGGTCATGACTTGTCATCCGTCTTTAAAAGGTGTCGAATTATTCACTCCGGTCGTCATGTTCCCCATCCCATCAGTTTTTCGTCTTTCATTGAAGTGGTGAAAGATTGAATTTTGGTTGGGAGATAGCGAAAATCTGTTTCGATGATACCATGTCGTGCTTGGATAGGCTCCTCGCGGATTCTAGTTGTTGGGTGTTTCGCCTTTAAGAAAAAAACGCGCTATGCAAAACTCAATTGGCAATGTGGCTCTGTCCAACGTTTGGGGTCGCCTGAACAACGCGATGATCGTGCGCGGCAAAGGTAGTTTTGTATTCGACGATCAAGGGAATCGATTTCTCGATTTTACCAGTGGCATTGGTGTGACTTCGACCGGGCATTGCCATCCCCGAGTCGTCAAGGCGGTGCAGTCGCAAGCCAATCAGCTTTTGTTCGGACAAATGAACTGTATGCTGCCAGAGATGTCTGCTCGATATGCGAAAGCTCTTGTTGCAAAAACACCCGAAACGATCGAGACTTTCTTTTTTGCTAATAGCGGAGCTGAAGCTGTCGAAGGTGCGGTCAAATTGGCCAGAATGGCAACCGGTCGTCCGAACATAATCGCAATGGAGGGTGGATTTCATGGGCGAACAGCCATGACGATGGCTCTTACTAGTAGTAAAAGTGTTTATCGCGCCGGGTATCAACCTTTGCCGTCAGGCGTTTTTTTTACGCCTTTTCCCAGTGGATTTTACTATCAGGAATTTCAGCACCATTGGGATTCCAAACAAACAGTATCGTTTTGTCTACAACAATTAAAGCACCTTTTTAAAACCCAATCCTCGCCAGAGGAAACAGCTGCGATTATTATCGAGCCGGTCTTGGGTGAGGGTGGGTTCGTTCCTGCGCCGAGCGGTTTCTTGCAGGAATTACGAAAAATTTGCGATAGTTCGGGGATCCTCCTGATTGTCGATGAGATTCAGTCCGGGTTTGGACGGACGGGGAAAATGTGGGCTCATGAACATAGTGGTATTGTTCCTGATGTCTTAACGATGGCCAAAGGCATCGCCTCCGGTTTGCCGATGTCGGCCATAGGAGCATCGCAGGAGTTGATGTCAAAATGGCCGGTGGGATCTCATGGTGGAACGTATGGTGGTGGCTCGGCGGTAGCGATGGCTGCGGCGATGGCAACATTGGAAGTCATTGAAGAAGAGGGATTGCTGGAAAATGCGGCCAAAATGGGTGGTTATCTCAAGCAGCAGCTTGAGGCTTTGGTTGAACGCCTCCCACAGAAAGTGGATGTGCGTGGGAAGGGATTGATGGTCGGAGTCGAATGGGTTCGCGACGGGCAACCCGAAAGCCAGATGGCAAAGAACCTTCAGTCAAAATGTCTTGAGGATGGATTGATGTTGCTGATTTGTGGGCCTGGTGGGAACGTTATTCGATGGCTTCCTCCACTGAATGTGACTCAAGATGAAATCGATGCCGGCCTTCGGGTTTTTGAAGCGGCATTGAGCCAATTCGGTGGGAATCCGTCAGCTTGAAACTGATGCTGGCGGCGAGGATCCGAAAGCTGATGCTTCGGAGATTATTGGTGGCGATGTTGTTTGGTTTGTGCAGAAAAGTTGTTTCTTCTGGTATCCCTCTTTCAGGTGAATCGAGAGTTTATTCGTCGATCAGGATCCCTCATCGCTACTCACCAAGTCCTCTGCCTGTTTAATCCTACTCAACTCGGTGGCTGAGAAACACCATTCACCCTCGCCCCGTTCGACTACCGAGAGTGAATCAATTTTCCGGCTGGCCAAAACCTCATCAACGTGTAGGATCTTCACAATCGCGGTGCCAACGATAGAGCGACTCTGCTGCCCCGTTTCTTTTGCTTGGAAGATGTCATGGGTAGACTCAAATCTCAGATCGCCGAGTACATTCCACATTTGGTCGACGGCCATACGATCAGAAACTCCGACGATCCCCTCTAGCACGACTTGACCCTGAGACTCAATCTGGACTGTTAATAACTTTTGGCCGGAGGGTAGAGAAATACTGGAGCAGCCGGTCAGGCATAAAATAAAAACAAGGGTACACGCGTTGTTTTTTCGAACTATCAACTGGTTCATTTTCGGAAGCCCTTTGTTGAAAAAAATGACAGCTCACGTTGATGCTCAGGTCACGTTGATGCTTAGGTCACGTTGGTGCTTAGGTCACGTTGGTGCTTCGGTGACCTCACTCTGCAGGATGCCTCGCCGGAATAGATTCGTCTCACGTGGTTTTCAATCAATCCTCCGTTTTGCATTCTTAATGCAAAGCCTTTTTTTTCAATAGCGAAACTGCGTAAATCAACCACGTGACCGCCAGAAGGATGACGATCGTCGGCATCACGGCACCGGATGGTCCCATGACTTGCAAGCCGCCGGCGATCACCATCGTATAAATCATCTGGTGCAGTACAGCGCCTAAACTAATTGAATACAATACAACGCAATATCGATTTCGGACCCAAAGAAAAATACTGCCGGCCAAACCGGTGCTCACCGATATCGCGAAGAGGATGTAAACCCAACTTGGGGTTGAACGAACCCAGTCTTTCTGTTTTTCGGTCATCGATTCCATCATCGATTCCTGGGCGAAAACTTCGGTCAGGAAGATGCCGCATCCCATCAGATTCCACACCAATGAAATAATAGCGACGATTACAACGAATTTGGGAGCGGCTGTTTGTTCTTCGTTCATCGGTTTTCCCTTGTGACTGTCATTGCTCTTTCACCTTGCATGATTTGTTGTCCAACACAATAGATGATACAGGTCAGGTTTCCGTTAGTTCAAACGTCCGGCTGAATCACGTTGGTCGATCTATTGTCGCTCCCAAAACAGTCAGCCTGTTGGCATCCCTCACCCATGTTATTCCGGAATCGAGTGTGAAAAGAGCCAGTCGTAAACACCGTTCAGTTTTTTGATTTTTCCCTGAGCTGAACCATGATTGGCCCCGTCAAAAAAAGTTGTTTTGACGACTTTTGAACCGCGACGCTTGAGGGACATTTCCAGCTCCTGGATTCCAGTCACACGCGGCTTGGTATCCCGTGTTCCAACCATGGCCCAGATCGGGAGTTCTATCATGGCATCGAGCCCCGAAAGGTCGGGGATAAAAGCCTTGGGGATAATCGCGGCGAAGCGTTCAGGCGAATTCATGGCCCATTCCCATGTCCCTTTGCCCCCCATGCTATAGCCGACGCAATAGATCCGACGAGTGTCAATGCTCGGGGTTGCTTTCAGGACATAATCGAGCATTTTGTTAAGGGAGCCCGGGTCCCAATGGCCGTTGCTTTGAGGTACCAGGAGATGGGTGGTCGGCTGTCCCTTGCTGGCCGTTAGGAACCTTCTGACTTCACCCGTCCATTTTGCCCGTTCGATGCTGCGTTTGGAACCTCCGGATCCGTGTAGCACGATCAGTAAAGGGCTCTTCTTCTCCATCGCCTGAACTGGATGATAGAGCAATGCCTGCGGATTAAGACGTTCAAAATCTTGGGCGATTGCTGCAGGGATTTGGATGACCTCCAATCGAAGATTACCTCGGACGTTGTCATCCTGATCGGGCAGCTGGCCGGCTACAGTCATGGGAATCAGGCAAAGCAGCGCGATAATGCAATGGTGACCGTGGAGATTTGTCATCGGATGTGGCATTTGGGATGGGAAAAATTCGGAATCATTTTGGAGACTCGAAATGAATTTGTCGAATCAAGAATCACAAAATGTGATTATACGGGTTTGTTGAAATACGAGGGTAGATAAAAGACCGGCATTTTTTCTACTTAGCTGATCTTCAGTCCGGTTAGCCTGCTCATACGATTTGCAATAACTTCGCCAGAATAAGATTTTGATCCTCGGAAATTAGGCGGCTCTTATCGTGTTGGGGTACCATCACCGGTTAAATTGACCGACGCTTTAGGTAAATCGCTAGAGGAGTCACGGGTCCCAAAAATGCTATGGAGTCGGCCAGTCATTTCAGCAAAACATCAACCTCTTGCGGGCCCCATTTCGCGTCCAGTTGGTGAGCCTGAGCAACACTCGGTAGCGAGGTAATGGCCAACCCGAGCACCACTAATCGAGAGCGGGTGATCAGCGATTAATGTCTTGAGGGCGATTTTGTGGCAGTCATTGATTTTCTTCTTGGGCTGAAGTGTGGGTTCCCGCGGATTCAAAGAGAGGGCCAGAGTAGCCCAAACGACGCCGGTTTATTTGGGGCTAACTTCGTTTTTTGTTGGTTTGCCAACGTAGAAGAAGATCAGCAAAGTCTATTGAATCAAAACTGTCCGTTGACTTGAAAGCAGCGATCCAACCATCCTTGACAAAGAATCGGTAAAGATCACCGTTGCGGCAGGTTAATTGCCAGTTTCCCGAACCGGTAGAAAACATGGAGCGATGAGGTCCCGGTTTGTGTATGGATTGAAGGGCGGTCTCTCTCAATTGATCCTGTTCTGTCGTGTCCAAATTCCAGAACACAACCACCTCAATGGTGGTCGATGGGTCAGTGTATCGGGCATGGTAACCCTGGTGGTCGTAATCAAAATCATCCCATCGTTCGATAGGACGGCTGCTGACCAGATTGAATTCGGCGACGTTGCCGGAAAACAAATCCTGCTGTTTGGCTGGCTGGACCGGAGGTTGCCAGTGGCGAGCAAGAAGTCTTGCCTTCTTGTTCGATGGAGGTGGGTTTGGAAAGACGGGGCAACCCGTTAAAACGGGAAACCCCATGCACGCCAGCATCGTTAGAAGGATTGCAAATCTCTTTTTGTCATGCATCGATGCGTTTCTTTTATTGCTGGAGGTTGAGGCATGTTAGTACCGACTTTGCGAGTTTGTCGCCGGTTTTTGAAAGCGGATTCTCCGGATCATTCCAAATTCAATTCTCGTTTGGCGGAGTGTCAATCTGTTATCGATTCTTCCCAGATGGATGAAGGTTGTATTGTGTCGCGAGTCGACGATGATCAAAGAATTAACGGTGTTAGAATTCGTCTGGCCAAGATGCTTGACTTTGGGTTTTCGCTGGCCCCACGACCGGACAAACTTCAGTTCGACCTCGCCGTCTGTGACCCTGTCGTTGGCGTTGGGCCAATAATAAAGAGTCTCCCCAATCGACGTGATCTTGACTGTGCCATTCGCTTTTCCTCGGCTGCTTTGAGCTTGATGTTGCTTCCCTAAAGATACGCTTTGTTGCCCGGAAAAGCGAATGACGTTTGTGCCGGAGATAAACCCATCATGGTGGTGGGCAATAATAATCCGACTATCAGTCTGAGCGGACGAAACAGGTGTGTTTCGGACAATGAGCAATCTCAAATCAGAGTTGATGTGTGATGGATTTCAGTCGATATGATCTTGTATACACGTCATTTAGTGCGAGTTTTAAAAAATGTTGGCAGCCGTGGCTGGATTGAGACCGATGCTTTCGTTTTATTAGCTCTCGATTCTTTTTGGAAACAGCTCTTTGTTTTGAACGCTTCTTCCGCTAGTAAGTATTTTTTTCACATCTCGACGACTTTTCGGATCCATGATTTACCCAAACATTCTCGACACTGTGGGGAATACCCCTTGTATTCAAATGCAAAATGTTGCCCCTTCAGGCATTGATCTATACGTCAAGGCGGAGTTCTTTAATCCGGGTAGTTCGGTAAAGGATCGTCTGGCGCTGAGCATCATTGAATCGGCGGAGAAATCCGGGGCGTTGAAGCCCGGTCAAACCGTTGTGGAAGCAACCAGTGGAAATACCGGAATTGGCTTGGCGGTTGTTTGCGCCACCCGGAACTACCCACTGGTTATTGTCATGCCGGAAAGCGCTTCGGTGGAAAGGCGGCAGCTGATGAGATTAATGGGAGCGACGGTGGTGATTACTCCGGCCGCTGGAAAAGGCTCTGGAGCTTACAGGAAAGCAAAAGAGTTAGTGGATGCGAACGGTTGGTTTTATGCCAGGCAGTTTGAGAATAGTGCCAACGCTGACATTCATGAAATTACCACAGGAAAGGAAATCGTTGACGATTTTGGAGACAAGAAGTTGACGCATTGGGTGTCCGGTTATGGAACTGGCGGTACCTTCTCTGGTGTTGCCAGAACTCTGAGGAAAGAGATGCCCACCACCCGGTTAATACTCGCTGAGCCCGATGTAGCACCGTTGGTTGCTAACGGAAAAAAGCAGGCAAGAGAAGAAGACGGGTCTGTTTCTGTTTCACACCCGGACTGGAATCCGCATCCGATTCAAGGTTGGACGACGGACTTTATTCCTCTGGTATTGCAGGAATCTGTCGATCGACATTTTATCGATGACGTGGTTTCGGTTTCGGGCCCAGAGGCGATCCACTGGTCTCGGCAATTGGCTCGAAAAGAAGGAGTCCTAACCGGGATCTCTGGAGGCGGGACGTTCGCAGCTGCGATGAAGGTGGCAACAACTGCAAAAAAAGGATCCGTCATCCTCTGCATGTTGCCCGATACGGCTGAAAGATATCTTTCAGGGCCGTTATTGGAGGGCATTCCTGAAACCATGTCCGCAACAGAGCTTGCTCTTTCCAAATCAACACCCGGTTATCAGTTGGACAGCACTAGTTGATTTGCCTGTTCAAACTCGCCCGGGTGTGGGGCAGGATTTTAACTGCGGAACGATCTCTCGGTTGAGCTTGTTTTCCGGGGATATTTCAATTCCCGCTGTTTTTCATTTCATGGTACCGGTGTTTTCAATTCAAAATAATTTCAGTTCAAGATAATCGAGTGCATCTGCGTGGCTGGTCTTTGCGGCTCATTGGTGGTTCACCGTTTCAGTTTTTCGAATTCCCTCCTATTGCGGACTACGGTTTATTGCCGTACATTTACGGTTTATTGGCGTATATCGACGTTTGAAAGCCGTCAGCGACCCTCAGAGAGATGTCCCTTGAGCTCAGATCGACTCACCAACGCGGAAATGGCCGTCATGACATTGCTTTGGGATTCGGGACAGTTGACCGCACGTCGAATCCGGGAGCTGCTCTACGCCGATTCAAAAAAAGCCCAACATGGAACCGTCCAGCGTCTTTTGCAGAGCTTGGAAGAAAAACAGTTCATTCATCGTGACCGCAGTTTAGGTATTCAGCTTTTTTCAGCTTGCATCAGCCGCGAAGCCTACGGGGGCACTCAGTTGGAGACGCTTGCCAATAAATTGACGGAGGGTTCGATCGCTCCTTTGTTGACTCATCTTTTGGTCGAAAAGAAGCTCGGGAAAGCGGAAATCAACCGACTCAGAGAAATCCTCGAGGAGGCTCAGAAAAGTGGCTGATTTTTGGATCCAAGTGACGATAAGCAATTTGATTGTATCGACCCTGATCGCCGGTTTTGCTTGGCTCGCCCAAAGTCGCCTGCGAGCGGTGTCGATTGCGAATTTACTTTGGGTGCTGGTCCTGGTGAAAATGATCACTCCCCCTTTGTTTTCCATACCACTTTTGGAGATGCAGCGTCTTTCCGTTGGTTCACCTCCTGGCCTTGCCGGTTTAGATTTGAGGAGCAGTTCATCGGTGGTCGACGGTAGCTTGGAGTCGGCTCAAAGTGCAACGATGGATGAGCCTGCAACGATGGATGAGCCTGCAACGATGGATGAGCCTGTAACGATGGCACACTCGGTCAGCTCAGCGATCGATTCATTGGCAGAACAGAATCCAGTAGCAGGGGGGTGGAGCGTAGGCATTGAATCGCTTGGCCTCAGCTGGATTGGGCTGGCGACCCTGTGGATTGCCGTCAGTGCGATCCTATTCAGTTGCTCATTGACAAGAATCATTCAATTTCATTTCGTTCTTTGTCGCAACAGGATAGAGCCGCCAAGATGGCTTTCAAAAATGGCGACTCAGGTTGCCGGGAAAATGAAATTGCGCAGGGCTCCGCGGATCACTCTGGTTGAGGCCAACATCTCGCCATTTTTGTGGTGGCTTGGAGGAGAGCTTCAGATCGTTATTCCGAAATTGGCAATCGCATCGTTGGACAAAAACGATATAAGAACGGTCTTGGCCCATGAAATGGCGCATGTCAAACGTGGGGATCATTGGGTGCGTTGGCTAGAGTGGTTGGTCGTGATGACCCAATGGTGGAATCCCGTTTTGTGGTGGTCTCGCCGGCAACTGAGGGTCACTGAGGAAATGGCATGCGATGAATTCACCATCGAATCGGTAGGAGTTAAAAGGCACAAATACGCTAGTGGTTTGCTGAATATGGCAGAAATATTGACAATAACGGCTATCCGTCCGCCGAACGTTGCCAGCTCATTTAACAGTGGCGGAATGCTGGAGAAACGATTGAAAATGATTGTTAATGAAAAAAAAGTGAAGTCGCCAACTTGGTTGCGGGTATCCATCGTCGCCTTGGCAATTGGTGTCCTTCCGCTTGGCTTGGTTTTTTCTCAAGACTATGGCGCTCTTAAGAAACGATTGGGAAAAGCTGTTCAGGCCAAGGAATTGTCTGAAGATCAAGCCCGTTTGATGTTGCAGGCTCTGGAGCGTTCTTCTCAGCAGAAAAAAGGCGGCCAAGGGAAACAATCGGATCGGGACGTCGATGCTTTGAAGAAGAAATACATGGCGGTGGAATCGGAACTGATGGAAGCGGTCAAAGCGGGCAAGATGTCTAAAGGTGATGCGGAAAAGAAGCTGATCGGGCTGCGGAAGGAAATGTTCGGTGGTAAACAGCAGAAGAAAGGCGGTCAGGCGAAACAATCGGATCGGGGCGTCGATGCTTTGAAGAAGCGATACATGGCGCTTGAATCGGAGTTGATGAAGGCGGTCAAAGCGGGCAAGCTGTCCAAGGGTGAAGCGGAAGAAAAGCTGATTGCCGCCCGGAAAAAGATGTTTGGTGATGGTCAACAGAAGAAAGGCGGTCAGGCGAAACAATCGGACCGGGGCGTCGATGCTTTGAAGAAGCGATACATGGCGCTTGAATCGGAGCTGATGAAGGCGGTCAAAGCGGGCAAACTGTCCAAGGGTGAAGCGGAAGAAAAGCTGGTTGCCGCCCGGAAGAAGATGTTTGGTGGTCGTTAACAGGCAAAGCCCGCGGGCCGCTATTGGTGATTTCGTTGTCACTCAAAAACGGCCCACAAGAGGCTTTGATGGGTGCCGATTTCGTCCGAGGCGGTTTCCCCGTGATCTAACGATTCAGTCGATGTTCCAGTTGGAGAAAAAATGAACTCAAATAGATCGGTAATTAAAGTCTTGTTGATGGGGATGGGATTGACGGCGAATTTCGTTGATGCTGCAACGGATTATACGCCCGGCAAGCAGCACAATTACACGCATGCATCTGGAGACGTGCCGAAGGATGTTTACCAGTATTCCGTCTGGGTACCCAAGGATTATCAGCCGGCTAAAACCTATCCGGTAGTCTTTTACCTGCATGGCGGCGGAAAAGGTCGCAAGCATCCGGATAATGGCAAACGAAATATGGTCTCGGCGACCTTGTTGGACAATGACCGGACAACCGATGCCGGGTATAGTCGTCATCAATCAGGTTTCCATGGCTACATTCTTGTCTCACCGGTGAAGCCCATCGCTCGTTGGAATGCACGGCAATTTGGTCGATTGCTGGAGCACGTTAAAAACAAAGTGAGTATCAACGAAAACCGCGTTTACGTGACTGGTTTCAGTATGGGCGGACAGGGAACCTGGCATGTTGCCTGCGGCAATCCAGGGAATTACAAGATCGCCGCCATGATGCCTTTGGGTGCCTGGGGATGTCGAGAGGTCCGTCATGGAAAGACCCCCGAGACCTGCAGGACACTGAAAACGGCGGTTTGGGTTCAGCACTGTCCGCTGGATCCGGTTTCCAAAATTTCCGAGCAACTGCGGTTGTTTGATTCGCACATCGAGTGTGGTGGATACGGCCGCTTCACGATGATTCCCGGAAAGGGGCATATCAGTCGGGGTGCCAATGACGGGCGGTTCTTCAACAAGAGAATGAGCTGGATGCTGGCTCAGGACTACCAAACACCGTTTAACTACATGGTGGAAGTCAACGGTGGCACCATTGGTGAAATCAAAAGTGGGATGCGGCCGTTTAAGGGGGACGATAGCCGATTCGGTTTCTTTGAACCCGGTACGGTCATTGGTTTGGATGCCCCTGCGACAAAAAATGGCCAGCCTTTTGTTAAGTGGGCCTGTGTCAGGGGGGGCTTTTCTGATGCATTCTCCAGATCCTCCACTTTTACCACCGAAAAGAGTGATGCCGAGATCTGCGCGATTTACGGTACCAAAAAAACGTTGTTGACGATCGAGGGCGGTTTTGCAGAACCGGCCGCACCGAGTCCCGGCGATATCGTAAAGGTAACCGTCGATGAGAACCAAAAGGGAAAGCGTTATTTCTACTGGAAGAGCGGTTCGCCCTGTCTTGATGTGACGATTCCGTACCAGCGATCTTTCACTTTTGTGATGCCCTCGGCAGACGTCACTTTGGCCGCTGAGTTTTACTCGCCGCGATGAAGGGGTGAACTCGATCGGCGGAATGGGCGAGGGTGGTTTAATGGAAAAGGCCGAGAACCGGCCTGATAGGACGTGTTGCCAGGACGTGTTGCCAGAACGTGTTGCCAGGATGATGTTGCTACCGGTCTGACAGATGGTACTGGATGGTACTGGACGGTTTTCTTTCAGGTATCGAGTCCTTGGATTGTGCCTAGTCCTTGGATTGCCCCGGCGATTTGCGGGATGGAACCAAAGAGAATCCTCTCGTCGGAATCGCCAGTTTCGAATAGGGGATTTTCAGTTTTTTAATTTTAAGTGCATCGATCTCGGGGTAGCTAATCAGGAATCTGTTTTCATCAATCAGGTTGATCAAGAAATGGGTGGTTCCCTTTGGAAGTTTGGCGACAGCGGTACTGTTTGGTCCGAGAATGGCCGGCAGACGAAACCATTCCTCAAAACGATCGCCTCCGTTGGGTGTGTACATCAGGTTGGCCTGGATCACTTTGGCACCATTTTCCTGAAACTTGAATTCGACGCTGATGGTCTGGTCTGCATTTCCCTGTTGGGCAACTTCCCGTTGGGAATGGGACAACACGGTTGCGGTCATTTTTCGTTTGGGCAAACGGGGGCAAAGCGGATTGTAGTAAGGGTAGCTGGCATTCATTTCAGTAAGGATTTGGGTCAACCTGGCATTCATTCGAACTGCTTTGTCAGGCATTGAACTCACCAAGTTTTTCTTTTCTTCAATATCCGATCGAGTCGTTTTGCTGCTCCGGGAATCGTATAAGCGATAGAGTTCCAATGCCGGTTGGTGCATGTAGTTTCGTACTAACTTGAAATCACCGATTCGGATGGAGCTTTCCTGCGCCGCGCTATGGGGAAAATGCCAGATCATGCTGTTGCGAACGCTGCCGTCTTTGAGTTTTACAACGGTTGGGTCTTGGGGGTTGGTGGTCAATAGTGGTACCAGATCGAGTCCGTCCAACTGTTTTCCCCTAGGTGGAGTCGCATTGGCCAGTGTTAGAATGGTGGGGTAAAAATCCAGGCCATTAACCATGACGTCGGATTCGATTCCAGTCGGAATGTTGGGGCCGCTAATTAACAGGGGAACGCGGGTTCCGCCTTCCATTAGCGAGATTTTTCCTTTGTCCAGAGGTGCGTTGTCAGTGATGATTTCGTTGCGACTGCCCTCCATACCACCATTGTCAGAGGTGAAAATAATGTAGGTGTTCTCAATCAGTGGATGTCCGGCCCAACGTGGGTCTTCGGTCGCTTCCAGATAAGTAATCAGCTGACCAATGTTATAGTCCAGTTGCTCGACCATGGCACAATAAAACGGATTGGTTTGTCCTTTCGTTTGCCAGCCTTGACGATGTTTGTCTGTGATCTGGATCCCGAGTTTCTTCTCGTACTTTCGCAATAACGATTCGCTACGCATCACGATAGGAGTATGAACCAGCCAGGTCGCGTAATAGAGGAAAAAAGGTTTGTCTCGGTTGTCTTTGACAAAAGTCATGGCGTCGTGATGCGTTTGGTCGAATGGAAATCCATTGGCATCCAGTCGGAATGGATCAGAGGGGGAATCGGTGGCAAAATCGCTGAGCCGATCGGGTTTCATGGTTACCTGAACTCCGCGACTGTGACGTGTGAAGTCAAATCCCTGATCGCCGGGCTGGGGGAATCCATGATGGTTTTTGGCGATGTGCCACTTGCCACTATGTCCGGTGGCGTAGCCCCGTTCTTTTAGAACTTCGGGCAGGGTAACGGTCGAGGATGGCATGCGGGCGCTATACCAAGGCGACATCATCGTCCACGCCGTCGGGTGGTGGGGATGCGGTGGCCTGCCTCCAGATACGTGCGTCATCTGGGCGCGTGCGGGATGATGCCCGCTAAGAATCGCCGCTCGACTGGGTGCGCAGGTGGGTGCGGGTGAATAGGCCTGCCAAAATTGAACTCCTCGTGTCGCCAGGCGGTCGAGGTTGGGTGTTTCCATCGGCGATGGCGTGTCTATGTCGTAACACTTGACATCTTGCCAACCCAGATCGTCTGTGAGAATCAAGATAATGTTGGGTTGGCTGGGACGATCTGCTAAAGCGTAGGTGAGACCCGGTGCAATGCAGATCCCGAGAATAAAGAGCAGCGTGGGATACTTAATCATTTGGGATATCTAATCATTTGGGATATCTAATCATTTGGGATATCTAATCATTGTTGAGAACTGTCGAAATGGGTGGCGAATGTCATTGCACTCGGAGGATTTGATTTTCGAACGCATTGGTCCTCGGGTTTTTTAAGGAGCGAGATGATCCAATGGACTCGCCAAAATTGAGCAAGGCATCGTATTGCCTGTTTAGTCTAATGGAAAATGATCGATTGAAGACTGCATTCTAACGGGAATGGTTCCGCTGATGAACCGAATTTCTTTGAACGAAATCTGGGGCCAATAATCTTGGATCTGCTGCCGAGAAAACAGAATCGCATAGGGGCGGATCATGTCTTCTGGTAGGCCGCCAAACCTGAATGGTCTCAGGAAGCTACCACAAGGGTTGTCCGCTGAAAGTTTACCATACGGATATTGAACGATCAGGCCTCGATGATAGAATCCAACCGTTTAATGGGTCTTCCACGATAGGAATCTCTCGATGCAATTTAATGGTCGCTGGTCCTTATTGGCTTTGGTTTTGATTGCCTGCCAGGCGTTAGCTGATGACAAAGAGACTTTGCCAAGTCTCAGGAATCAGCAACCGCCACAGACCTTGGCGGAAATGTGGGCTGGTTTCGATCCCCGTGCCGAACCACTTGAATTGGAGGTCTTAAAGCAGTGGGAGCAGGATGATGTTGTGATGCGTGTGGTTCGATTTCGAATTGGCGTATTCAAGGGGAAAAAAACGACGCTGGCTGCTATTTACGGGTTTCCCAAGAGCTCCCGGCGTGATCGGGCCAAGATACCGGGGCTGGTTCAGATTCACGGTGGTGGACAGTATGCCGATCACAGGGCCTGCCTGCTCAACGCGAAACGGGGTTATGCGACTATTTCGATCGCTTGGGCCGGACGGATCAGTGCTCCCGGCTACAGCGTCTCTCCCGCCGAAGTTAAATTATTTTGGGATCGGAAAGTCGATGACCCAAATTACAAACTGACCACTGACTGGGGTCTTGTCGACGGCTATCATGCTCCCGGTAGAAACCCCGGCAATCAATTTCCCGAGATACGAGCCGCATCCTGGACATTGGACCCGGTTGATTCACCTAGAAACAGTGGTTGGTTTCTTTGTGCTTTGGCGGCGCGTCGGGCGATCACGTTTTTAGAACAACAACCCGAGGTCGACCCGCAACGACTGGGAGTCTATGGTCACTCAATGGGTGGGAAGCTGAGTGTGCTCGCCGCGGTAGACTCACGGGTCAAAGCTGCTGCCCCATCCTGTGGAGGCATTAGTGATCGTGATAACCGAAGTCCGATTTATCAGAAAACACTTGGAGATAATGTCAGTCTTGAGAACATTTCGTGCCCGATATTGTTTCTCAGCCCGGCCAATGATTTTCATGGCCGCATTGACGATCTGCCGTCGGCTCTGACTGAAATTGCGAGCAAGGATTGGCGAGTGACCTGCTCTCCCCACCACAACCATCAGGATACGCCGCCCTACGAGGTGACAACTTTACTATGGATGGATCAGCATTTGAAGGATTCGTTTACATTTCCACAGACACCCAAAACCAAATTACAGTTGAAAACCGGTAACGGTCAGCCTTTGCTTTCAGTCAGCCCGGATACCTCCCGGCCCATTCTCTCGGTGGACGTCTTTTACACCCAGGATGGTAAAAAGGACGGAGGTCCTTTGGACCGGCAAAACGTGATGTCGCGATTCTGGCACCATGCTGAATCTGACCAAACGAACAACGTATGGACAGCTGATCTTCCTTTGGCCAATACGGAAAAACCTCTTTGGGTTTATGCCAATGTCGTCTATGCCCTCCAGCAACCACTTCAAGGAGCAGGATACTATTACCAGCCTTATCAGGCAGAGTCCTATAATTTATCGTCAGTGCTGACGATGGTGGAACCAAATCAGCTCAAGGCGGCTGGCGTGCAGAAGGGCCTGGCGACCTCACCCATCATTGAGGATTTTGCCAATGACTGGGCTAAGGAATGGTTTACCTATCGCCCGAGTGATTGGGCCCGGACGACATTTAAGATTGGCCACCAGGCCTGGCAAGCTCCACTTGGCGCACGGTTATCCCTTGACGTGCAGTCGGCCCAACCCAATCGCATGGTCATCTTGTTGGATGGATACGCGGCGGAGGTGGATCTTGCCGGTGGACCGCAGTGGCAGTCGGTTGACCTGAAACCAGCGGATTTCAAAGACTATCACCGGTTGCCTCGCTCGGATTGGAAATCGATTCGCCAGTTGAAAATTACCCCGACAGAGCATCTCAGGCCTCCACGGGGCGTTAAGACTGCCCCGCGACGGGTTGGCCGAATTTGGAAAGGGAGTCCTCCTCAATTCCGCAACCTGCACTGGAAGCAAAGTCATTGCTTTCTCGATTTCCCGCGGGCTACCGTTGCGGAAAAAGACTATGACTGGACCACCGACCATATGCAGCTTGGCGTTAGGTGGCAACCGTTTGCAGGTCGGCCGCAAAACAATGCCTATGATTCCAAGCGTCCAGTGATTGCCAACGACAGCAGTTATGTGCAAATGTGGGCCAGTTGGAGGGCGATGGAGCCCACACCCGCACATCAAAACTATCAACTCCACCCCTCGGCATCACTGCAAGCCATTGAACGAGCGGTTGATTTTTGTAACACCAACGGGCTAAAAGTGGAACTGGTTTTTTTTCATTGTCCGGCATGGGCATCGGAGTCCGGTAAGGCAGGTGGCTTCAAACCACGTGGCGACTTGTTTCAGGGATATGTCGGCCGTATGGCGGCGTACTTCAAGGGACGCGTGCATGCCTATCAGCTTTCGCACGAGGCGAACTTGCAAGGATTGATGGAGGGTGCGGATATTGATTTTATTATTAATAAAATCTTGCTCGACGGTGGTCGAACGATCCGTGCGATTTATGATGCCGAACCGGCTATTCCTGTTCTAATATCCACAACAGGAATGTCTCCCTGTGAGCCGTGCCCGGCGACCAAAGGTTTGTCTGGGCGAGGGGGAAGGGCTGTCAGTCATTTTTACGATTTAATGATCGGTAACCCGGATTTAATGCAGACCGTTGATGCCTTGAATCTGAATGTCTCCGACCATGCGAACGGTTACGGGAGGATTGATGACTCCATTGCGACGGTTTGGGATCAGTACCAATTGGTGCGAAGCAAGTTGGATGCTGAGGGGCACCGTGCGATTTCTGTACTGTCAGCGGAGTCATGGATCGTTTGGGACAAGGCAGGCAATGCCCATGATGTCAATGGTGACGGTTTGAAGAATGAAAAAGATGCCTATCAGAAAGCGGTCACTATTTTGGGTGAGTGTCTACAGCGAGGATTGAATTCGATCAACCTACCCTGGTCAGACAACTCGAGTTCATGGGCGATGGGCCTGACAAAACGCCGTGACTACAATGGTCGTATCAAAAAAATTCGGCCAGCAATAGTGGTTCCCGCGAACGATGGAGGCGCCGATATCGTCACCCAAAAAGTCAGCCTGCGGGGTCGAGAAGATCAGTTCGAAATATTAGACGGTTCTGGTCGTGTTTTTACTGTCGAGGACTATGACAATCCTTCCGATCCCAACCACTTGCACTACTACATCTGGAAATGGTACGCACAAATTGCGGGCGGTTCAGATGAAGTGATCCGGCACGCTATCGCTGGAGAAGCAGGTAACGATATCCTGGTTTCTGGACCGGCATTTAACGGCGAACAACGCTATAAGATCTCATCCTGGAATCGCAGTCGAGAACATTTTACCGTTCTGATCTATTGCAGCGGAGCGGACGGCACCAGGTCGGCTACGGTTTCCGTTCCAGCAAAGATCCAGACTGGTGAGGTTTATAATAACGACGATTCCGCGGTTGATTTTCGCGGAGAGGGAATGTCTGACGGTGATGCCTATTTTTCGAACGTGATTACCAAGGATATCAGCCTCGACGATGGTTCGGATACCAATCCCATCTGTTTTGCGTCGGCCACCGCCAATGTCCGTGGTCAGATGCTTGAAGTGCTAATTCCCAAGATGAACAAATTCACCGCAATTGAATTTATCAAAGGGGAGAAGTCCTCAGTGGATTAACGAGAATTCTGAGGATCTTACAGTTTGGAAGTCTCGTTTCTTCAAGCGACGAGAGCCCGGTTTCGATGACCCCAGCGTTTGGCGGAACAGACCTTATCACAGGATTTTTTAAAAACCGCTGCAGAATTTTCACGACTTGATTTTCAGCTTACTGAATAGCACCGGGGATGGCCAGCGGTTATAATTGATGGTCGAAAATCGTTCGCAGCCAGTCATCTACCAAACCCTATTTAATCATCATGCAAAATCATTTAAACCGCCGGCAGTTTAATATTGGAGCAGCGGCGATGCCGATGTTCAGCGTCATTCCTGGACGGGTGATCGGTGCGAACGAAAAAGTTAACGTTGCCTACATCGGTTGTGGAGCACAAGGGGCCGGCGACGCGAATAGTGTTCAAGGGACCGGTTTGGTCAACCCGGTTGCGCTTTGTGATGTTGCCATGGGGACCAAGCATACATCACGCATCGAAAGTCGGTTTGAGGGCGTGCCGAAATTCAAGGACTTTCGTCAGATGTTCGACAAAATGGGCAAGGAGATAGACGCCTGTACGATCGGGGTGCCGGATCATGCTCACTTTCCGATTGCGATGCGGGCTATGGCAGAAGGGATTCACTGTTACGTCGAGAAACCACTTGCCCACACCTTCCAGGAGATCGAATTGATGATCGCCGCGGAGAAAAAATACAAGGTGTCCTGCCAGATGGGGAACCAGGGGCATTCCGGTGCCAATTACCATCAATTTAAGGCTTGGAAAGAAGCTGGCATCATCAAGAACGTCAAGAAGATAACGGCGTTTATGAATTCCGGAAGACGTTGGCATCCCTGGAAGTTTGATCAGTGGCAAACCGGCGAAAACATGCCGGCTGGATTTGATTGGGATACCTGGCTGGCGACCGCACCGGAGCACCCCTTTAGTAAATACCTGCACCCGGGTAACTGGCGGAGTTGGTACGAGTATGGCAATGGTGCCTTTGGGGACTGGGGGCCTCATATTCTGGATACCGCTCATCGATTTCTTGAGCTGGGGCTTCCCGAACGGATTACCGCCGTCCATCGCGAAGGGGTAAGAGACTTGATTTTTCCTATGGGATCGACCATTCGGTTCGACTTCCCTGCTCGCGAAAATGAGCCCCCCTGCGAGGTTACCTGGTATGACGGAACCAAAAACAGACCCAAACCGCCGGTTGAGCTTGGCAAAGGAGCAAAACTTGGAAATGCCGGAAAGATCATTTATGGCGAGGGCCTTACCTTTAAAGGGGCTTCCCACGGAAGTCCGTTGAGTATTATTCCGGACTCTAAAAAGGAAGAAATGAAAAAAGATCTACCAAAATATGGAGGTGGATCCAACCACCACCATAATTTTGTATTGGGAGTTAAAGGGGAAGAGAAAACTCGTTCTCCGTTCTCCGTTTCGGGACCTCTTAGCCAAGTGTTCTGCCTCGGCGTCATCGCGCAGCGACTCGGAGGAGAGCTCGAGTTTGACCTGAAAACGCGACGGATTACCAATAACAAAATCGCCGACGCGCTACTGGAGGGGCCACCGCCACGAAAAGGTTGGGAGCAGTATTACAAACTATAGTGGACGATTTTTGGCGGGATTGGTGTCCGGATTTGACTGTCCGGATTTGACTGTCCGGATTTGACTGTCCGGCCCGCCTGATGGTCCGTTGCGTTGTGAATTCCCTGTTGCCTATTTGGCCGGCGAACAACCGCGTGGTGAAAAAGGGTTGAGTTGATCAATCCTGGGGAAGGATCTTGATCTGTTCTTGTAGCGGCAGGTCCATGAATATTTGAAATTCATCGGCAAAATCTGCTGAGCTCTGGCCAAAAGTTTTTCGGAAGCAAGCTTCCCATCCCAAACGGTTGACGTTGGGATGAAACGACTTTAATAAAACGTCTTCCCCAAATTGATTCATCAGATACGCAATCGCCCATCCGCCGCTGTCATAGGCTAATTGGCGGCATGAATCGTCATACGAATCCGGTAACAACGTCTGGCAGTCTTTTCTTTTCCGCTGGACAGCGTTCATTTTGTTGGTCATCCGTTTGCGTAGATTTTGTGTGGGTTGAGACGAATTGTTCCACTTTGGCAGCTTGCCGGATTTCCAGAGTTTGGAACAGGTGATCTCTGCCATGGCGACTGCAGAGCCTTCGACGAACCAGACCGGTCCCATTCGTTTGCGTCTTAGTCGATGATCCTGTGACTGAATGAAAGAGTTCTGAATGGAATGCCAATACTCGTGGAGAATGGTGATTTGCTCTTGCTCACCAGCAATATCGAGGACCCCTGCAAATCCCAGTGGCAGCGAAGAACTCATTCGGTGCATCCCCCACTCTGCTCCACCGTTGTGGCCAGCACTTCCGTGTGGTCTTCCGGTTGCCAGGGCATTTGCCCCAATTTCCTGATAGGTGAGAAAGCCGTGGTCTTTGTTGGTGCTGTCGTTAAGACAGTCCTGTTTTCTCATCTGCCCTCTTTGGACCCGCCGTTTGCAAAATACCGCCGCCAGTTCGACCGCAGCGGTGCGATCGGTCCCCAGCACCCAGTATTCCAGTCGCCCCGATGAACCCCATGTATCAACGCCGACGGCGAGCGTGTCTCTGACCGCTTTGGCAACTTTTTTCGGGACGTCCGCAGCAACGAACACCTCGGTTTGATTTTCATTCTTGATGCCGAATAGATTATTCGGTGCCGCAGGGTCCTGTCCGCTGACGGTGGTCAACAGCAGCCACGTCAGCGTCAGAACATAGATGGGTGTTGCCCGGCGTGTAGGATTTGACATGGGGATTTTGATTTGACTCTCCAGCAAAAAAATGATTTGGACGGGACAGATTTTAATAGGAGAATGGGGCGGGTTGGTTATCGATGGAAACTGCCATGGAGATTAATCCAAGCGGGCGAGGGATTTCAATTTATTGATTGACAGGCCTGCGGCAGCGTTTGTTTTCGTTATATTACACCAATGGAGAGGGTGATGACAGTTATTGCGGGCGTTGGTTGGCGGCGAACAGGAGAGACGAATTCGGATGAGCCAAAACTCATCTTCACAGAAAAAGGAAAGTGATCGACATGAGGAATGCTCACCGACCCGTGACAGCGGTGGCTGCGTTGATTGCCTTGTGGCCAATGTCTCTGTCGCCTCGGGTGTTGGCCGACGAAACCGCCCGACCCGCCAAAATCAACGTGTTGTTCATTGCTGTTGACGACCTGAATGATTGGGTAGGTTGCCTCAAGGGGCATCCTCAAGCTCAAACACCCAACATGGATCGGTTGGCAAAACGGGGAATCCTGTTCAACAATGCCCACTGTACATCGCCAGCCTGTAATCCGTCTCGGGCTGCAGTGTTTAGTGGCAAGATGCCGTGGAAAACGGGGGTTTGGTCGAACCAAAGCAAGAAGCTGTTGCAGCAACATCCCGAGATGCAGGTCCTGCCACGGGCGTTCGGCAGAGCTGGTTACTCCACCTTGGGAACCGGCAAGCTGATGCACTCTTCTGCTCAAGCGAATCGCCTGATGTTTGACGAACATTTTCATGTGGAACAACGATGGAGCCCCTTCACCCGCGATGCTGTCGAATACACCGAAGACGAATTGCCGTCAAAAAAGACGAGCAATCCCAGGCATGAGGTCCACGCGACCGGTTTGGAGCCGGTTCGGCTCCCGCTCAACCGAATGCCGTCTGACCGCAAGCCTGACTCGGCCGCCGGCGAGTCTTTTGACTGGGGTCCGCTCGACGTGCCGGATTCGTCGATGGGTGATACTCGGATTACGAATTGGGCAATCGAGAAGCTCAAAACCAAACGGGACCAACCTATTTTCATGGGGGTAGGCTTCTACCGTCCACACATTCCACTTTGGGCGCCCAAAGCCTATTTTGACCGATTTAAAGGCCAGGAGATTCAGCTGCCACCCTATTTGGAATCCGATCTCAACGATCTCGGTCCATCCGGACAACGCTGGGCAACGGAGGCCGTCACAGCTGGTCTGCATTCAACCGTCGTTAAATTTGATCAGTGGCAGGAGGCGGTCAAGAGCTACCTTGCCTGTACGACTTACGTGGATTTTCAGATCGGGCGGCTGCTGGATGCTCTCGACAACGGGCCCTACGCAAAAAACACCGTGGTCGTGTTATGGAGCGATCATGGTTGGCACCTTGGGGAAAAGCAGCATTGGGGAAAATGGACTCCTTGGGAACGGTCCACACGCGTTGTGCTGATGGTGGTGCCACCTCGAAACATGGCGGGGAGGTTTACCAAGCTGGGGCAGGGGTGTCATCAACCGGTTAGTTTACTCGACCTTTATCCGACACTTACGGAACTCTGTGATGTGCCGGCTCCAGAGCAGCTCGAGGGAAAAAGCCTGATTCCTCTTTTGCAGGACCCGCAACGATCGACCGGGCGAGTTGTGCTGACCAGCTTTGACCGTGGTAATGTCTCGTTGCGTTCGGATCGCTGGCGGTACATTCGTTACGACGATCGAACCGAAGAACTATATGACATGCACAACGATCCGAACGAATGGACCAACTTGGCGGGGGAATCGGGCCGCGAGGCGCTGTTGCGACAATTTCGCCAACAGATTCCCCTTGATGCGCTTTAGACCCCGAGGGAATGAAGAGGATGATATTTAAAAGAGCGATTTTTAGCCCGAGTGGGGGTGGTCTCTGGATCCTGATCACCTTGGGAGTGTTGGAGCTTGTTACCCAGGGTTGGCTGCGGGCTGCTGATCCCGGTTCCACCGAAGGTGAGGATACCAAATCATCGCGACCCAACATTCTGCTATTGTTGGCTGACAACTGGGGATGGCCCCACGCCAGCATAGGTGGGGATACGTCTGTCAAAACGCC
This sequence comes from Planctomycetota bacterium, assembly GCA_014238905.1. Taxonomy (GTDB): domain Bacteria; phylum Planctomycetota; class Planctomycetia; order Pirellulales; family Pirellulaceae; genus JABAAE01. The sequence continues at coordinate 183,653 of JABAAE010000008.1, read as the reverse complement.
GACGTTTGATCGTCTGGCACGCGACGGTGTCCTGTTTACCCATGCGTTTTGCCAGGTACCTTCTTGCTCCCCAGCCCGAGCGGTGCTGCTGACCGGGCAGGCGGCCCATCGCCTCCAACAGGCTGCTAACCTGTGGGGAGACTTTCCGAAAGAATTGCCCACCTACCCTGCAATTCTGAAGGCCTCGGGCTATGCGACTGGTTTTTCCGTGAAAGGATGGGGACCAGGACGTTATCGGAACGAGCGACATACCAAACTTAACCCAGCCGGTGATCGCCACAAATCGTTTGAGGAGTTTCTGTCCGGGGTGTCATCAGACCAACCGTTTTGTTTCTGGTTTGGCTCCCACGATCCACACCAGCCGTGGGACCGAGGTGCCGATTTCCGAGGGAACCTAGATGCTCAAAAGGTCAAGGTGCCTGGCTATTTGCCGGATCATGCGATCGTTCGGCAAACGATTGTTGATTATTATTGCGAAGTACAACGTTTTGATCATGAATGTGGTGAGATTCTCAAGGCCCTCCAAGAGAGCGGCCGAGCGCAAAACACGTTGGTCATCATGGTTGGCGACAATGGATGGCAGATGCCACGGGGTCTGGCGAATGTCTATGATGCTGGCACGCGTGTTCCCATGGCGATCCGATGGCCGGCCCAGATTGCCCCAAGCCAGACCAGCGGAGACTTCATTAGCTTTGAGGACTTTGCGCCGACCTTAATGTCAGCCGCTGAACTGACGGTACCCGATACGATGACAGGTCGTGATTTTCTTCCTCTGATAACAGGCAGCGGCAAAATAAATCCACCTTGGCGAGATGCCATTTTTCTTGAACGTGAGCGTCACGCAAACGTCCGTTCCGGCGATCGTTCCTATCCCTGTCGAGCTGTTAGGACGAAACAGTATCTGTACGTTCGCAATCTCGCTCCCAATCTGTGGCCAGCAGGCGACCCGCAAACGCATCATGCAGTAGGACCATTTGGAGATGTCGACAACACCCCTATCAAGGACCTGATCCTTGGTCAGCGGGAGGAGCCAGGGATGCGTCGTTTTTTTGAGCTGGGGTTTGGCAAGCGGCCCGCCGAAGAGCTGTACGATTTGAAAACAGATCCGGACCAGGTCAATAACTTGGCTGCCAAACCGGAGTCCGCATCGGCAATTGATGAACTTTCGAAGAAATTGGACCGATGGATGAAGTTGACCGGCGATCCACGCAGCGAGAATGCTAAGGATTTTCGCTTCGACCGTTTCAAGTATTATGGTCGGGCTGCCAGAGCGATTCAGAAATAAACAGGGTACGAACACCTTGTTGGCAACCTGTCTCACCGGTTTTGTTCGATGATGAAAAATCGAACTAACCTGTTGTCTGCGGGGACGTTAGGATTGAAAATCCTTGGGGAGGGCTTTCTTTTTATTAATTCGCTGTTTTTAATTGGCTGATGGAAGAAGGTGTAATGCGAATCGCCGAGTCAGGAAGGTAAGAAGGCTTGTTTTCGATACATTTTTATTGATTTATAGGCGAAAAATGCGGTATTCTTTTTAGAGAAAGTGCCCCCGTTCTGAGAGCCTCTTTTTCGGTTCTCGTTTGTCTGAGTCCCAACTGGGGTGCAACTTTAAACGGAATGGTTATGCGAATAAAGATTGTCTTGCTGATTTGGGTTCTGCTCGTTTCGGTGATTGGTGCTGACGAAAAAAATGCGAATGACCAAAGCCGAGGCTGGGAAATGCCTTCGTCGGTTCAGGCCCTCATCCGCCAGTATTGTGCCGATTGCCATGGAGCCGGTGACGAGGTCAGGTTGGATGGTTTTTTGGGAATGAAACAGGAGAACCGTCTAGCCCTTTTGAATAAGGTTCAAGATCAGCTTTTTTTTGGTTTGATGCCGCCTGAGGATCACGAGCAACCGGCAAAAGTAGAGCGATCGATTTTGTCAGATTGGGTAGCGGCCGAGCTCGACAGGTATCAGGCATCCGACCTGAATGCGAAACTTCGAAAGCCCGGGTTTGGCAACTATATCGATCATGACAAGCTGTTTTCGGGTCAGTACAGGAAGCTCAAGGGATTCACTTACGATCGGCGTTGGTTGATCAGTGAAACAATTTTTGACGCCAAATTCAATCGATTGCTTAACCACAGGCCATTTCAAACCATAGACGGCCAAAGAGAATTCGTCGTTGGTGATAATAACCGTCGTGTCAACCTGACCAACCCATTCTTGTTGCCGCCCCATACCGGAGTCCGTTACTACGCCAATACCACGCTCAATGGTGGGCATTTGTTGACGATGATTACCAACGCCAAGGAAGCCGCAAAGTACATGGTTTATCTCACCAAACGGGATAAAAGGTATTTGCCTGCGGTGGATTTGATCATGAAACGGGAATGGGAACATGAAGGTTTGCTGGCCTCTCGCGAGAGTTTTCTCAATCAGTTCATCGATCGGGTTTTACAAGAGCTGTACGAGGATAAGCATGATGCTCTTTTGCCCGAATTTGTACCCACCATTCTGAAGGTCACTTCTTCACCAGATGGGAAACCGATCAAGAGATCGCCGTTTCATGCGGCACAGCCAGGGCAGCAGGAATTGGTCCTGATCTTTCAGACGATGCAGCGGTACCAAAGGGAGGGTGACACCGATGCTCAGCTAATTGAGAAATGCGAGAAGGAATGGTTTCGGTTTGGTCACAATGAAAGAAAGATCACCGCACGATTGACCTTTCTGGCGGGATATCTGGAGGATTTTAGAAAACAGATCGAACAGCATCGTTACAAACAGAAGTACCGTCCGCCGGTTTATCGCGCTCCGTCATCGGATGAAATGGCGGTCATCAGCGCATCGCTCTTTAAGCACCGTCGAAAAGGTGATCGGTATAACGAAATTATCGGCCGGTGTATTGAGGATTGGAAACGGGGTTTTGAACAGGAACGTCATGCTGCGGGATTGCCTCCTCAGGAGGCGATCGATGCACTGGTTAGCGAATTGTTTATGAAGATTTTCGAGCGACTGCCGGCGGCTAAAGAAGCCGGGCAATATGCTCTTTTGACACGAGACTACATCAAGAGTCTGGGGAACCTGCCGGCGATTGAAAAGCTGATCCAAACCCTGATCCTCCGATCAGAATTCGTTTATCGATCAGAATTTGGTCAGGGTGAAAAGGATGAATTTGGTCGGAGAATGCTTTCGCCAAGAGACGCCAGTTTTGCCCTTGCGTATGCGCTAACCGATAGCAGTCCGGATCGCGAATTGTTGGCAGCCGCCCAAAACGGAAAATTAACTACCAAGGCTGACTATGAGCGAGAAGTCAAGCGGTTGCTGCAGAAAACCGATCAATATTACGTCATCGATGAGGCCGTGCAGCGTATTCAGCTTTCTGCGAGTATTACCAATACACCCATCCGCAAACTGCGTTTCTTTCGTGAGTTTTTCGGATATTACAAGATGCTTTCTATCTTTAAAGATAACAAGCGGTTTGGATCCCATTACGATAACGCAAAAGGACGTCTGGTCGCCGAGGCGGATCGTCTGGTCGACTATATTCTCAAGCAAGACAGCCACGTTTTCGAAAAGTTGTTAACGACAGAGGACTTTTATGTTTTTCATTCCGGCGATAACGAGGCGATGACGAAATCGTCTGAGCGGATTCGGAAAATCTACGACTACTTCAAGGATTTGGACTGGCAGAATTTCAAACCTGCCGACCTTCAGAAGCACCGACCCTTTATAGAAGAAGTGCAGTTGCGAGGGATGCGGTTCAACGATCTGCAGCGGTCGCTACGAACGTTCAATACAATCATGACCAGTTTTACCGCCAGATTTGACAAGGGCCAGACAGCGGCGGCACCGTTTGTTTCATTTCCCGCTCATGGTGCCTACAACGCATCGACTCGGACCGGGCTTCAGTTGCGTTCGCCAGAGGTGGCTCGCTTTTTTAATATTGAGTTGGACCATTGGGATTACCCGGCGATCCAGCCGGATCAAGTTCCCAACCGCAAAGGATTACTCACGCACCCGGCCTGGTTGATTGCTCATGCGCAGAATACCGCGACCGATCCGGTTCAACGTGGGAAATGGGTGCGTGAAAAGCTTCTGGCCGGAACGGTCCCTGACATTCCAATTACCGTTGATGCGGTGATTCCCGAGGATCATCACAAGACGTTGCGTGCCCGCCTGGTAGCCGTTACGGAAAAGAAAGAATGTTGGAAATGCCATCAAAGGATGAATCCTTTGGGCTACGCTTTTGAAATGTATGATGATTTTGGGCGATTCCGAACCATGGAGTCGCTGGAACATCCGGATAACCTGATCCAGAAAAATCCAGAAAAAGGTGGCGTGTATGAGGATCTGCGAGATATTTACAAGACGTTACCGGTGAACGCGCAAGGGTCTCTGGAGGGGACTGGCGATCCCCGCCTTGACGGCAAAGTCGAAAATGCGATCGATTTGGCAGGACGTCTCGCAAAATCCTCCCGTGTGCGTCAATCGATCATTCGTTATGCTTTCCGATACTTTATGGGTCGCAATGAGTACCTGTCGGATTCAAAAACCTTGTTGGATGCGGATCAGGCTTATCTCCAGAGCGGAGGCAGCTTTGATGCGGTGATTGTCTCGTTGTTAACGTCGGATTCTTTTATTTACCGCAAAGAACCAGGGGAATAATTATGGCAACCAGGAGATCGTTTCTGAAGTTATCGGCGTTGAGCGCTGGTGCGGTCGCGATGGCGCCTTCGCGAGATGAACTCTTTGCTGGTTCCCCTCCTCCGGGGCAGCCACGACGATTTGTTTTCATCAGGAAGTCCAACGGCATCCGCCCAAGGGAGATCGCTCTTCCATCGTTTGGTAACCGGGAAAAAGAACTTGACGAGAAAAAACAACCTGTCGATGTGGATTTGGAAAAGCATGAATTGCCGACGTGGTTAAGGGCTTTGGATGATCACAAGAAACACTTGACTCTACTCAATGGTTTGTCCTGCAAGATGAGCGAGAATGGTCACTGGTCCTACTCGTCGGTAATGGGAGCTTACAAATCGGGGCGGAATTCACTCAGCGGTATCAAACGTGCAACTATCGATTTCGAAGTGGCCAAACTTTTTCCATCGCCCTTTGGTCACGTTGAGCTTTCCTTGACGGGAAATTACAGCAGTTTCAGGACCGGGATCGTGGCGGGTTATTCCGCCCCGGGACCACATCAGAGAAACTACTGTTATGCTGACCCTCAAACGGCCTTCAATGAGCTGTTCAAATCAGTCACCGATCCAGGTGCGGTCGATTCCGATAACGCGATGCTGAGTTTCTTGCAGGGTGAGGAGTCTTTTAAGTCGGCGACGATACAGGGTTATGAAAAACTGAAGATCAGCAATCACATCAACTCGATCAAAGCGATTCAGCACCGTAACAAAAAACTCCAGAAGCTGGCAGGTTCCATCGCCCAGCACCTTCCTGAAATTGCTCCGGTGCATGCTGACGGTGGCATCAATGCGAGCACGCCAGAGAAGCAGGACGCGATGACTGCCATCCTGATCTCGGCCTTGGTGACCGGCCTCACCAATGTGGTCACGTACACGATCGATGAGTTGTCGACCCCGGTCAGGGGACTGCCCGGCAACGAGGGGGACCGAATTTCGATTCACGAGCTCGGTCACAACGGGGGGTATAGCGGTGTTTCGGCAGACAGAATACGTGAGAAAATTCGAATCGGTCACGTTCAGCAGGTGGCAAGAATAGTTGAGTCCCTGAAGAAGGTTCCAGAGGGTGAGGGTAACATGTTTGATAATACAGTTATTCTCTATTTTCCTGAAAATGGCGAAGGCCATCATAGCCATGGGACAGAAGCTCCTTTTGTCGTTTTGGCTGGGGATAACTGCCGACTGGATATTGCCGGTCGTTATATTCGTCTTCCGTATCATGCCACCGAAGGCCACAAAACGATCGGCAACTGGTATACCACTTTACTCAATGCCCATGGTAATCCGATCAAGCATTATGGTGATCTTGATCTGGAGATGTCCCGCAAGAAGTTCGATCAGGTTGGCGCCATCAAGAGTTTTCTGGGTTGAGTAAAATGGGCCACCAAGGGTAGTGGTCATGGTGGGGGCACGGGATGGACCAAAGGGAGCGTCTGACCGATCGCATCTGGGCACGATGTTCGCTTGGCGTCGCGGAAGCCGTTTGATGGAACCACTCCGCTTGCCAGGCGGATGAGACCTTGAGAAAGTCTTCATTGATTCACTGGTCGTTCACTGGGCTTTCACCAAGCTTCTCGGCTGTGATTGGACCATCATCTGGCTCGCTCACCAAGTCGCTTCTCTGGGTAGCAAAGCCAAGGCGTTGGTTTTTTTCAGGATCTTTTTGATGATTGATGGATCCTGCGTTGTTTTCATTTGTGTGATAACATCCAGTAAGATCGAGTCTCACTGAAATGGGCGTCAACGGCGTTCTGTAATTTAAGGCGAATTTTTGGGAATATGCTTCAATCAGCTTCAAACCAATGGACTATTTATGCCATGCTGTTGTTGGGCAGCCTAGGAGGTATTGCGGCTGAACCGCGTCTCAATGTCGTCTTCATCATCGTCGATGATTTGCGACCAGAGTTGGGTTGCTACGGTGCTGACCATGTTCGATCGCCGCACATTGATCGTTTCGGATCGGGTGCCTTGCGATTTGAACGGGCCTATTGTCAGCAGGCGGTTTGCAATCCTTCGAGGACGAGTCTGTTAACCGGTATGCGACCGGATTCCATTGGCGTGGTTGGGAATCATTCCCACTTTCGAACTAAAAATCCTGATGTCATAACGCTCCCCCAGTACTTCAAGCAGCAGGGCTACCATTCGGTGGGCGTTGGAAAGATCTTCCATGGCGTTTTCCCTGAGGGAGCGAGTAAGACCCGTTGGGATACGATGGGGGATCCTCCCAGTTGGTCAAAACCAGCGATACGATTTGGGCCACGATACTATTACACTGAAACGGGAATTGCCGCAGCGAAACAGGCCTTTCGGAAAAGCTACAAGCCGCTTAATCCGGGACAATTCGATTGGACGAAAAAACTGGTTTTTGGACTGGCAACAGAGGCTCCTGATGTCCTCGACAACCGCCTTTATGACGGTAAGGTTGCTGACGCCGCTGTGAAAGAACTTCGAGACAGACAGAAAGATCAGGTCCCGTTTTTTTTGGCCGTTGGTTTTATCAAACCCCATTCGCCGTTTGTAGCACCCAAGAAATATTTCGATTGGTATGAAGAAACCGGATTGGCATCGAAAACGGATTTTCCGGTTCATGCACCCGGTTACGCCGGCCATGATTCGAGTGAATTGCGTCGTTATTCGGATCAGCCAGCTCAGGGACCGATTTCTAAAGAAAATCAACATCGCTTACGCCACGCCTATTTTGCCTGCGTTAGTTATATCGATGCCCAGGTCGGACGTGTGTTGAAAACGCTGACCGACCTCGGTTTGGAGAAAAACACGATTGTTGTGTTGTGTGGAGACCATGGATATCACCTGGGGGAACAGGGTTTATGGGGAAAGACAACCAATTTCGAGTCAGATACGCGGGTCCCGTTGATAGTGAAAGCCCCAGGAATGAAGGCGGTTGGGCAGAGCAGTCATTCCCTGGTGGAGTTGGTGGATTTATACCCGACGGTCGTCGAGATGGCAGGGTTACCCCGGCTCAACCAGCTGGAGGGGAAGAGTTTTGCCAAGACTCTGGACAATCCGGAATGGTTTACCAAGGAGGTCGCTCTGAGCCAATTTCCACGCAAAGGTGGGTTGATGGGGTATTAAATGCGAACAGCTGACCACCGGCTGACCCAGTGGATTGATCATCAGACGGGTGAAATCCGTGGAACCGAGTTGTATGACTACGCGGAGGGACTTGTTGAAACCAGAAACCTGGCTGCTTCGTCGTCCCAGTTAGTCGCAAAGTTAGCACCGGATTTAATCAAAGCGTTCGCCGCCAGCTTTGTGTCCTCGCCGGTTCCGCACCCGCCCGTTCGGAAAACATCATTCCAGACCGAGGAAACGACGAGCTTCGAGCAAGCCGTGGCAGGCGGGTTTGATGAGCTGGCGACCGGTGTTGGAAAGTGGAGGTCAGAAATCGGGAAAACCCTCATTGATAACCAACACTCGAAGACTGGAAAGCAATGTCTGCAGTTGACCGGAGGGGCCAAGACATCGGTCATCCTGGACCTGGGGGAGGAGATTGACACGACGGGCGAATTGACATTTTGGGCCGAACGTTGGACGGCCAGAAAACCATTTCTGTTTCGAATCGAAAAACAGGGCTCAAATGGGTGGCAGGAAATCTACAATGGCGATGCGCATGTCCGAGTAGGACGTGAGTTTTTGAATCATGTCAAAGTGAAACTGGCTGACAAAAATATTAAAACGCTCCGATTCATCTGTTCCAGTCCGCCCAATACCGGGATCCTGATCGACGATTTGAGAATTTCTCCGGCTCGCCGCCAGAAAATCGAAAGCATAGAAATCCTGCCAATGACACTGCCGGTGTTAGTTGGCAATGACGCAGGCGCTCTCTTGAAATTGAAAATCAAAACGACGGGGCAACTGGAACCGATTTCGCTGATCGAGTTGCGAGCGAAGCTGCAAGATCACACGGAGATCGCTGATGTTTCCCTCTGGCAGGTCCGGCACAGTTCTGGCGATAAAAGCCGATTTCTCCAAAGTAATCCTGTTGGGTCCATCAAGGGAAGTGCGTTGCAAGAGAAGTCGGCTGTTTTCTCTTTGGCGAGAGAGTCCTGCCAGTTAGTCGAAGGAACCAACTACATTTGGATCGCCTGTCGGCTACAGGATGACGCTGATATCGACCATCGCGTTGGCGTGGTATGCCAGCAGTTGAAGTTTTCAAACGGCAAAACGGTTAAGCTCTCGCCGGTTCCCTCCGTTCAGCGGATAGGGGTGGCATTGCGCAATCATGACGATGATGGAGTTCATACTTTTCGAATCCCCGGTTTGGTGACGTCAAAAACCGGAACCCTGATTAGTGTTTACGATGTGCGGCGTCGTTCCGGGGGTGATTTGCCTGGTGATGTCGATGTCGGGATGTCGCGTTCTACCGATGGAGGACGATCATGGGAGCCGATGAAGGTGATCATGGACATGGGCAACGACCCTGCCTGGCGATATGACGGCGTCGGTGACCCTGCGATATTGGTGGACAGCACAACGGGGACGATTTGGGTGGCGGCAACCTGGAGCCATGGTAATCGCTCTTGGCGAGGTTCGGGACCTGGATTGACGCCCGACGAGACTGGCCAGTTGATGTTGGTCCGTAGTGATGATGATGGGCTGACCTGGTCCAAGCCGATCAATATTACTTCCCAGGTGAAAAAGCCAGCATGGTGTTTCATTTTGCAGGGGCCAGGAAAAGGCATCACCATGAGGGATGGTACCCTCGTTTTCGCAGCCCAGTATCAGGATCCACCTGATAAAAATCGGTTGCCGCATTCCACGATCATCTACTCAAAGGATCATGGCAAGAATTGGCAGGTTGGCACCAGTGCTTTTGACGATACCACGGAGGCTCAAGTTGTCGAAATAGAGCCTGGAGTACTGATGTTGAATTGCCGATTCAATCGAAAAGCGGTTCGGGTGGTGATGACCAGTCGGGACCTGGGCCGGACGTGGCAGAAGCATCCCACCTCCGAACGTTCGTTGGTGGAGCCCGGTGCTTGCATGGCGAGTCTAATCGATGTCGATCGGGAGGTCGGCAAGGACCTCGGCAATTGGTTGCTGTTTTCAAATCCGGACAGCACCGCTGGGCGGCATCATATCACGATTAAGGCTTCACCCGATCGCGGTTTGACATGGCCCAAAGAACATCGGTTATTGCTGGATGAGGAAAATAGCGCAGGCTACTCCTGTCTGTCGATGATCGACGAGCAAACGATCGGTATCCTGTATGAGGGTAGTCAGGCCCACATGACTTTTCAAAGAATTCCCCTGGCGAATCTGATCAATAACAGCGACAACGATCTTCTTCAGCAACAAGGGGCTGGTATTGGTGGCCAGCCACTGGACATCTATATCGTGACCGGACAGTCCAACTCTCTGGGGACGGTCGACCCTCGCGATATTGGTCATGCTGAACCCGATATCGGTCGCAGCGGTCAGCTCATTCCATTGTTTTGGAGTAATCGATCGAGTCGAGGTGGCGATGGAAAGTCCTTCATCATTGGTGACTCGGGAGGGAGGTTTTTATCTTTGCGGGCTCAGCAAGGGGAGGGCAGTCATCCCGTCTTTTGGGGACCGGAAATCGGTTTCGCGCAAAAGCTGGCAGATTCAGGGCAACAGGATTTTGCCGTTATCAAGGCCTCTCGTGGAGGAGGAGGCAACAGCTTCTGGCTGAAAGGTTCAAGAGACGACCACATGTATCAGCATCTGATCACGACAGTGAAAGAGGCTGTGAGTACCATTCCCAACGGCCGCCCGTTTCGAATTCGAGCTGTTCTCTACATTCAGGGTGAGAGCGATAGTGAAACCGAGGCCAAGCTGGCCGGTGAGCGGATTGCCAAACTCATTACCAATCTACGCCGTGACCTGCCGCATGCAAAAGAGGCTCGCCTACTTGTCGGAGGTATCGCCGTGACGGGTAGTCGTCGCAACGTCGTCCGCAACCAACAAGCGGCCGAAGCTGCGCGAAATGAAGCCATTGAGTACATCGACAATTCTGATTTAAAATCTCAGTTGTATGACGGCTTGCATTTTAACAAGAACGGCAAGCTCATCGCCGGTCAGCGTTTGGCAGAAAGATGGCTGCGGATCAGCAAGGAACTGCCTGGTGCACTGCGTTTGCCCGCCTGCTTTGGGAGCCACATGGTTTTGCAGTCTAAAGCACCCCTTCCGGTATGGGGACACGCCAAACCTGGCAGCGAAGTTTTGCTGCGACTGGGAAGTCAGCAACGCAAGACCACCGTTAACTCACAAGGGGAATGGAGGGTTGAATTTCCACCACAGGCTGTATCGGCCACGGCGACCTCGCTGACTATTGAGTCCGGAAAAGAACGGCTGGAATTGAAGGATATTCTGATTGGTGAGGTTTGGATCTGCGCCGGCCAGTCCAACATGGAATGGTCGGTTGCTCAATCGGTCAACGGGAAAAAGGTACTATCGGAAAAGACGTTCCCAAATATCCGGTTATTGCATCTGGTCGGTGGCGCGGGTGGATCCTCCGGCGTCTACACGGCACAACATTTGGCTCGGTTGACCCCGGGGGCATTTTGTGAAGGCCACTGGCAGGTTGCATTGCCGGAATCGCTACCTGGCTTTTCAGCCGTTGCTTGGTATTTCGGGAGTCGTCTACAGCAACAACTCAATGTTCCAATCGGCCTGATCTGTCCGGCGGTCGGCGGAACACCTACCGAGGCGTGGATTTCTCGTGAAGCCTTGGCGGCCGACTCGGATTTGAAGGGACTGGTTTGCGGCAATTGGCTTGATAATGAGCGACTGGGTGACTTTTGCCGTAGCCGAGGACATCAGAACCTGCTGTCTGCCATCCAGGCGGGTGATTCGATTCCAGGGGATGGTTTTGGACCCAATCACTCATTCAAACCCGGTTTTATGTGGGCGGCAGGTATCAAGCCATTGGTGCCTTTTGCCATACAGGGAGCTATCTGGTATCAGGGGGAATCCAATGCCGAGACACGAACCAGGGTCCGCGAGCATGGGCGGTTATTTCCTCTGCTGATCCAACAATGGCGAGCAGAGTGGGGACAGGGTGATTTTCCATTTCTCTTTGTTCAGCTGCCGGCGTTGAATCGCCCTCAATGGCCATGGTTTCGGGAAGGTCAACGCCGAATGCTCGGTCAACTCAACAACGTGGGGATGGCGATTACCATCGATATAGGCCATCCTACCAACGTGCATCCTATGCTGAAGAAGCCGGTGGGGGATCGGCTTGCGAACTGGGCACTGGGTACCATTTACCGATCAAAAACGCATGCCAATTATTCGGGGCCGTTGCTTGATGTGGTCCACAGAGAAGGCGGATCGCTGGTTGTCGATTTTGAACACGTCGCCGACGGTCTTCGATCGTTAGACGGACATCCAATACGGCACTTCGAAATCTGCGGCGAAAATCAGGTTTTTCATCCGGCCAAGGTCGAGCTGAAGGACAGCAATAGTATCGAGCTGACCAGTCCACAGGTCGGTGTGCCATTGCATGTGCGTTACGCGTGGTTGCCGTATCCTGATCCGCCAGTGAACCTCGGTAATAGCGCCGGGTTGCCGGCCTCTCCCTTTTCGACCGAAAGTGAAGAATCGCTTTATGCCCGGTTGGAGCAGGATCAGGGAATCAACGTGGATACCAGAAGACGCCCTAATATCTTGTTGATTGTTGGAGAAGATCATGGCTGTGAACTGTCTTGCTATGGTGACCCGATAATTGAAACACCGAGCTTGGATCGACTTGCTTCACAGGGAGTCCTCTTTGAAAACGGGTACGTCACACAATCGGTTTGCAGTCCGTCCAGAAGCACTCTTTTTACAGGACTCTATCCTCATCAAAACGGTCAGCTTGGTTTGGCGACACACAACTACCGTTGGTTTCGGAAGTGGCCGACGACCTATTCGCTACTCAAGAAAGCGGGATATCGGACCGGGCTGATAGGTAAAACGCACGTCATTCCCGCTGAGGCGGTTGAGGATTTTGTTGATTTTCGATTTCAGAAAACGTCGAATTTCTCAAAGAAAAAGGTCGCCGAATATGCCGTTCAGGCGGGAAAGTTTTTTCGAGATGGCAACGCTCCTTTTTTCATGACGGTCAATTACCCGGATGCTCACTGGCCACTTCAGAACACAGTCGATGGCCTTCCCAAATGGCCGGTCGATCCTGAAAAAGTAAAACTGATGCCATACGTTGGGAGTTCAACGCTTCGTTTGCGTGGGGTGGCAGAAAGCTACTACAACAGTATGTTGAGGTTGGACGCTTGCGTTGGCCAGCTGCTGGCGGAGCTGGACGCCTCCGGAAAAGCGGAGAACACATTAGTTGTTTTTGTTGGTGATCATGGTGCTCAAATGGCCCGTGGTAAGGTGACCGTCTACGAAGCTGGACTGCATGTGCCGTTCTTGATTCGCTGGCCGGGAGTAACCCGGCCCAACCGGAGATCCCGGGCTCTGGTCTCTACGATCGATCTTTTGCCGACATTTCTGGACGCAGCCGGTATTGAGGCTCAGGTCGGGTTGCCTGGGCAAACATTGCGATCCGTCCTGCAGGAAAATCCACAGGAGCGTTTCAGGAATTATCTCGTCTGCGAACGCAACTGTGACGCAGCCAGACATACTTTTCCCCAACGGACCCTGCGGGATATCAGATATAAACTGATCTACTCGCCGGTGCGTGATCGCGAAGACCCCGCAGCTCGCTATTACCGAGATCATGGCGCGGGGCATTGGACCGGTTGTCTTTCGGAAGAGGAACTTGCAGGAGCTACCAACGAAACAAAACAGGGATATGAGCGTTGGCTTCATCCACCCGAATACCAGCTTTATGATCTGTGGAATGACCCCTACGAATGGAATGACCTATCCGGCGACAAGGAATTTTCCGTCATCATAAACCGTCTTCAGGATTCGCTGCGGGAATGGGAGAAGAAAACAGATGATCCACTTGCGGACCCGAAAAAACTTCGATTGTTAATGCAGGAAAATGACGAGGTGGTCAAGAACCGGTTGCGATCTCCCGCTGAAGGATGGAGGTACTTGTCTTACCTGGCACCCACCCAACAATCCATTTTTCCAAGAGACCAACCATCGGTCGAGGGTGTTTTACAAAATGGGCATCCAGGGAACGATGCTCGTTCTCTCGTTAAGTGATCAACGCCCAACCCGTTCCTGCCGCCGTCGGCTATGCTGGAATGGTCACCATGGTCCAGTCCATAAAGAAAGCGTATTGAGAATGAAATTAAATAAATTGTCCGGCCTGGTTGCGGCAACCTATACCCCCTTGAATGACGATGGACGGCTGAATTTATCGGTGATTCAACCGATGGTCGAAAACCTGCTAGGACACGGAGTGGCGGGCCTTTATGTTTGTGGTAGTACCGGGGAGGGCATGTCGTTATCCAGTGATGAGCGAAAAAGCGTCGCCGAAGCCTACGTGACTGCCACCAATGGCCGGGTCCCGGTCATTGTTCAGGTGGGGCATAACAGTCTGGCGGAAGCCAGGAATCTGGCAGCGCATGCACAGGAAATTGGTGCGGATGTCGTGTCCGCCACGTGCCCTTCTTACTTTAAGATCAGCGACGTTGAAGTCTTAATTGAATGCATGTCCGAAGTCGCCGGTGGCGCGCCTTCGTTACCCTTTTATTATTACCACATTCCAACACTAACAGGATCGACACTGGACATTGTCGATTTTCTTCGCCAATCACGCGATCGTATCGCCAACCTGGTGGGGCTCAAGTATACCGACTCAAAGCTGTTTGAATTTCAGGAGTGTCTTGAATTGGATGACGGTCGATATGACGTAGTTTGGGGATGTGATGAAATGTTACTGGGTGCTATCGCCACAGGGGCTAAGGGAGCGATTGGCAGCACGTATAATATTGCATTTCCGATTTACCAAAAAATAATCGACGCTTTTGCCAGCGGAGGAATCGCTGAAGCAAGGCTATGGCAATCAAAGTCGGTGGAAATGATTCGGGTGTTGAATCAGTTTCCATTTCATGCGGCGATGAAATCGGTATTGTGTATGCAGGGTTTGGACGTTGGTGGTTGCCGTTTACCACAGGGCCGATTATCCGCAACGGAGGTCGCCGATCTGCGAGCGGATTTACAGTCGATCGGTTTTTTTGAATGGCACGAAACTGGACCCGTCGCAAATTGAATCGAATTCCGATTCTCCGGTGGATCTCGATTGGTGGGAGCGAATCGTTGGGGCCGTTGAATAGGAAATATAGCCTGCTTGGTTTGGGGGAGATCGAGGAATACAGATCTCTTCCGGCGTTACGATAGGCCCATCGCAATCGGTTGGGCTTGGCGCGTTTTGGTGCTTTTACGGTTCCAGATATCCAGAAAATTCGGGGATGGGATGCCTGCGATGAAGTGAAAGTGTGGCTTTCTTGGCGGATGCCAAAAACGGCGACCGAATCTTTGGTACAACAAAGGGGTCGGTATTCTGAGTTCAACGTACCGACGTGGGCTGCCCGGTAGTGGACCATCCTATCTGGGAAGAAAAGTCGAGCGTGATGGTATTTCGTGATGAAACTTAAGGAATAGACCGGCACCAACAAGCAACCCATTGGCAGAACCCATGACTGATACAGGTTGGATCGACGAGTGTGTCTCCACTTTGATCGGAACGATGCAGCATGGCATGCAGGTCTGCCAGAGCGGGATTACGGCATTTGGAACGCGACAAGTTCACGAGCGGTCAGCGATGGATTCGGCGTTGGCGGCGAGGGACTCCCGCCGCATTGTGGAATTAAAAAGTCTGTTGGAGGACATCGAGACCGAAGTAGAGGGATTAAAGTCGACACAAAACGCCTACGCCGCGATGAAAGACCATGTGCAATCTGCGGCGGAGGGCATTAAATCTGGCGAATTAGGATCCTTTGAAGTCGATCCGCAGGCTCTCGATGAAGTAAAGGTCGAATTGAAACGTGTCCGACGAGTGTTCAAGAGGTTGGGAATCGAGTTCAAAATTCGCCCCGGTTTATCTCCTCACTCCATTCGGTTTGTGGAGGCGGTGGTCGGTTTGCGTCTGGATAATCACACCAGGGCTATGTGGCGATTAGCTGACGGGTCAGGCGATGATTACTGGTTCTTGGATGGCGGGGAAAGTGATCCACTCTGGTGTACACCGTGCCAGTTTTCTTCATTATCGGACTCGCTATTAAAATTGTGGTCTCAGGGATGCATCTCTGACGAATCGGAAGGTCCACCGAGCGATGATGAAGAAGATTTTGGCCAGGAATTTGAGCAATATGCCGACCCGGAAATTCAACCAGGGATTCTGCAGCACAAGCTGTGGTTTCCAATTGCTCAATCCACCGGAATTACAGTGCTCCGATTCGATGCGATTCCCGCCATGTCTGGAAATTATGGGCAACTGATCAGATTCGTTCATGATCCGGATTCTGTTTCGCTGGTCGCGAAGGACTTTATCAGCTTTTTTCGCGCTTCCAATCAGGTTCTTGAATCAGCCTTGCAAAAAGATGTTGCTGCCTTGCGTGAGTTACTTTTGCGTTGATCATCACCGTATCCGGGGCTGGGCGGAATCGCACTAGCTGTTGGGTTTAGACAAACTGACTACGGATGTTGAAACGACTGCCGTCGTCAATTTGGCCGTTTGTCGAACGAGGATTCGGATCGATTTTATTTGATTTCCAGCTCCACTTGTCCTGTCCGTGGTCAAGCGAACCTGTTGGTAGTTGGTGTCCAACTACCAACAGGGAGTTAGGGGGATGGCGTGGAAGATGTGTTTGATGCGGCAATGGGTGTGGCAAGGTCGGGGCTGCATTTGAAATGGCAACTGGACTAGGATGTCGATTAAAAATTTTTCTTGTGAATGCGTGGAGTCCTGATGCTTAAACCTTTATTCATACCTTTCTGTTTCCTTCTGTGCTGCTGCAGTTCATCTGTGGAGGGGATAGAGGACTTCCCTGGCGAGGTGACCAAGATAATGAAACAGAAAGTGGGTGATCAGCGGTTGCGTTATCTGGTCCAGGCACCCACAGGGAATAAGCCAGCCAATGGTTGGCCTTTGTTGTTGTTTCTCCATGGTTACGGAGAGTGTGGGGCGGATATCAAAAAGGTCAAAAAGCATGGACCGCCGAAGTTGATTGAGGAGTTTAAAGAGCTGGCCGGTTGTCTTGTGATTTCGCCGCAATGTCCTCGCGACAGCTGGTGGCGAGTCAAAACTCTGAAGGCTCTCGTAGAAGAAGTCGTTCAGGAGCGGGGCGATGTGGACACAGATCGACTTTACGTGACCGGATTGAGCATGGGTGGTTACGGTATTTGGAGCTTCATTTCACATTATCCCGAGTTCTTTGCAGCAGCGATTCCGATTTGTGGTGGCGGTGATCCGTTCAAACTGCCGAGTAACCGACCGGGTTCCAAGAAAGGGATTACCAACGAGTTCCTTCCAGCCGGTTTAAAACGGGCCGTCCGGCTGCCAATTTTGGCTTTCCACGGTGCAAAAGATCGTTCGGTCCCGATTCAGGAGACAGAGGTTTTGGTCCAAATGCTCAAAGAGGCTGGCCATCAAAAGGTCAGGTTGACGACCTACGAGGATGCCGATCACGTGGAGGCATGGGAAAGGGCCTATCAGGATCCCAAAACATGGAAATGGTTGTTCGCTCAGTAGAGATGGTTTGCTGGGCAATGGGACTTAGGTTGGTCCTCGGGGACTATCAGGATCGTCCATGAATTGAGCCAAGGCCGGGACTCACCCCAGCAGCGATGGGAACGCCGGTAGCGAGTGAGCTACCTCAAAGGGGCTGCTTCTGCTTTTTCTTGTTGGCGTTTTTCTTTTCACACCTGTCGGGTCGCTGGTCAACCCCGCTTTTGAGCATGGATTTCATGCGATTCACAATAGCTGGATGATACTGAGCGACGTGATGGCTTTCTGACCGATAACCGAAAGATCGTATCATTCGGTTCGCCCCTTCCTGCGGGAAGGCAATTCCCGTTTCCATTGTCCCTCTTGCATCGCCGGTGCCCCATTGGGATCGCTTGTTTTTCAGAACAGTGGTTTGTTCCTTGGGGCGATCGATCCCCCTCCAGGTATCAGACACATTTTCGCTATCGAGGTGATGCGGTCATTCCTTAATGCCAGCGATGTCACTAGGGGTCGATAGCCAGCCGACTGTCGAATTGATTTTCTACAAAGGAATCAATTACCGTTGGGATATCGAAATGAGAGATCTTCTATTATGCCAGAAAATGGGTTGGGAGTTGTGTAATCTCCGACTGGCTGATGGAGGTCGGCCCCGATTTGCATGGAGTCATCGGGCTGACGTTGAATCACGTCTGCTGTTGACCTGGCCACCAACTTGCCATTGATTTTTAGGAAGATTTCTCCCTTGGGGCTCCAGGTGGCCTGAAATGGGACCAAGCCTTGGATTTGATCCGGCGTACGGACAATCGTTCGTTTTGTTTTGGCGCAGGTTGCGAAGCAGAGATGGCCTTGGTCCAGATAAATGCTGTAGCCTGCCTGTCGATCCCCATGCGCCAGAATCACGCCAGACTTTGAAAGAGGTCGGATCTTCCCCTTGATCTGCAATGAACGGCCACCTGCGACCCGGGGGCTTCTAAACGCCGGCAGGTCAAGCCAGGAATTTCCGTCAAATTGAAGCGAATCCCGCTGTCCCCCCACCCCGTGATTCACAAAGCGAAGTAGCTGACCGCTGGCAGGGATCGCGATGGTAGGTTTTGGTGGGGTGAGTTTGGCGTCGGCGTCAAAATCAAAACCGAGTTCCCTGGCCCAGTTACCTATTTGAGAGCCCATTTTTTCGGCTTGATCCGGATTTTTCAGCAGGCAATTCTTTGTTTCGCTTTCGTCGGATTGAAGGTCAAAAAGTTGGGCTTCACTGCCATCGGGATTGACCAGGAATTTCCATTTTCCTTGCCGGACTGCAAAGGTAGGACTTTGGTGTTCTGGCTTGCCCCCTTTGAGGATGGCGTGGGGATGACCGTATTGCCAGAATACTGGCGTAAGGCGTTCGGATGGTTGGCCCAAGAGCACATCGCTTCGGTCGAGACCATCCAGATTGTTTTCGGAGGGGACTCCAACCAGTCGGCAGATCGTTGGAGAAAGATCAATGGCGGAAACGACACTGGTGGTGTCTTTGATCCCCGCTGGGATCGTGCCGGTCCAGCGGGCAATGAACGGCATGCGGATCCCTCCTTCGTAAAGGGACCATTTTCGGCCACGATAGGGACCGGCAAAACCGGCGGGCGGGCCCGTCAGGTATTTTCGCGGCCAGTCGGTAGGGCCATTGTCGCTGGTGAAGATCACCAAGGTTTTTTTGTCGAGATTCAATTCGTCAAGAGTCTTCATCACACGACCAATTTGACGATCCATCTCTTTCAAAACAGCCAAGAAATTTCGAACAAACGGGTCGTCAGAAAGCTGCTGAAACTCATCGGCCGTTCCGGGAAGAGGAACATGGGCGTCATGAACATCATTTGGAAACAGACGCACAAAAAAAGGTTCATGACGATGACGGTGAATAAAATCAATGGTACGGTCGGTCTGAATCTGCATTCTTTCCCATTGTTTGCAGAGGATGACGTTGCCATGTCCCAACGCCCTGGCTTTCTCCAGGGATTTTGGATTGGAGCAGAGTCGATCGCCGAGGCCTTCGAAGGAAACCAGTGATTCGTCGAAGCCATAAGCACTCGGCAGGGGGGCATCGTCAACGTCCCGTCCACCACCGATGTGCCATTTTCCGAAATGGGCTGTGGCATAACCTGCCTGTTTCAACTTTTTCGCGGTCGTTGGTGCGTTGGCATCCAGGTAATTTGCCATGCCGCGATTCGCATTACCCGCTCGTGTATTCAAAAACGAGTGGATTTTCCATCGTCCCTGGTATTGACCGGTGGTGATGGCGACACGCGAGGCAGAGCAAATGGGCGAATTGACGTAGAAATTGGTCAGCCGAATGCCTTGACGGGCGAGTTGGTCAATGTGCGGTGTTTTGATAAGGGGATTTCCAAAGCAGCCCGGATCTGCAAATCCCATGTCGTCGATAAAGATGATCAGGATGTTTGGTTTCTCGACAGTGGGACCGTTTGCCAAACCGGTCTCGAGATTTGCCAGGAAGACCAATAGAGGACAGGCAATCAGCAGGATTTTTTTCATTTTGGGGGAAGCTCCAGTTTTCCTGTAAATTTAACCGGACCTGAAAAGGCCGATGGGTACTGTTGGTTACGTTGGGCAAGTGGTTTTTGCGTATGACTTTTTTCGATGCGTCCGCACCAAGGCCGAGTCTGGTGATTACTTTGTTGATTTGCCTTGTGCTGATTTGCGTTGTCCTGATTTACGTTGTCCTGATTTGCGTTGTGATTCTTTATTTTTATTTTCCTGAGATTGACTCTCTGAGGGGCCTTGCTGGAGAGAATCGAGGTACGTTTTCGAAGCTGATTCAAGCTGGACTAATGCCGGAGCGATCTTTCGCTCGTAATCTTTGATGGCCCGTTGGGCGTCGATCAGGATTCTGTTGCGGGCCTGAAAGACGGTGTCGTGATTGAGAGACTTTCGAGTCGCGTTGCGTTTGGCAACCAGCGATTCCACGTCTTGGAATGCAGCGGGGAATCGTGACCGGAGTGCCTCTTGGCGTTTAGCTGTTTCCTCGACCAGTTTTTTGAGGTGCTTGTCCTCGGCGTCCTCAAGTCGTTTTCGAACTTGATTGAGTTCGGAGGCATAGAGGTGTTTGGGAAGACTGGCCAGGGTCGGACCGGTTGAAAGCACGTAGTGGTCTTCTGCGCGGGCGGCTTTATGAACCTGGGTTTCCATGATTTGAAAGTTGGGATCGGTTCGTTTGATTTCTTTTTTCTTTTCGTTGATGGATTTGGCGAGCTGTTTGTGGGTCAAAAACGCTTGCGGGTAATCGGAATGCAGTGAGTCCTTCAGTTTTGCGTGTCGTGAAACCAGTCCGATGTAGGTCTGGTCCTCCAGGGAAAGCCGGGATTTTAGCTTTTTGTACACCACGTCAAATCGTTCGCGTGGATTCCGCTTGACAGGCGGTCGCTCTTTTTGGACCTCTAAAAGAATGGCTCTTTTGGTATCCCAATCACTGCGTTGGCCGGTCGCGTTCCATACTCGCACGTTATCGATGAAAGCTCCCGGGCGATCGAATTGAAATGCAAAATAGGTACGCGTCCGATCGACGATGGGGTGTTTGCCAACTACATATGAGTCATTTCCCAGGTGGGCTATGACCTCGTCGTTCCAGTATTCCACCGTCATGGTTTGCCATTGATTCCGTGTCAGTTTAAAGTTGGATTCACCAAGCTGGTCTGGCACAAATCCGGCGGTGCGGTCGACTGGAGTGTTGATCTCGAAGTGGCCGGTGCGAATCTGGACAACACTGTTGTAGTGACCTCCGCTTCCTGTGATCAGGCGTAGATCGGTTGTGTTTCCGGCCATTTGGAAATCGAATTGGATGATCGTATTGTGGAATTTGGCGTCTTTGAGAAAGACCCGGCTGGTTTGATTTGGATTAATGAGGGTTCTTTGGAGTCCACCCGAACGCAGGGCAAATTCTCCCTTAAAGAACCAACGATCAGAAACCGATTTTGGGTCGAAAGAATCCGAAAAAACGATCTCCCCGGGTAAGCACATCCAGGAGTTGGGCTGAGTCTCGAGAGGAGCCAAGTCCGAGGCCGGCAAGGGACGAGTGATCAGGAAGGAACTCAGCAGCACGATCATCAAAGTGGATTTCATGGTGGGTCTAATGCAGGGCGGAAGGATGAGGATGGAAAACCGTATTACACCGTTGAGCGGAATATCGAGTCATGCCTGGGAAAACTCAGTGTTGAAATGACCATCGGTTTTGAGGGGTCATCGGTTTTGAGGGGTCATCGGTTTTGAGGGGTCATCGGTTTTGAGGGGTCATCGG
>JABAAE010000008.1:152185-161988 GCA_014238905.1 Planctomycetota bacterium | reverse complement strand
CATCGGTTTTGAGGGGTCATCGGTTTTGAGGGGTCATCGGTTTTGAGGGGTCATCGAGAAGGGTTCTCAAGTCAAGCGAACCAGCCGTCAGTGGTTAGCATTTATCTCGGTTGATTGACGCGTATTTTAACATAATTCGTTCTGCTTTGCTCTTTTTATCGGATCGGCTGGCCTTGGCGTTGTGGCCTGTTATCCTGAACATTGAGACGTTGGTTGTGGGATCCGCTAAACGGTGGGACGCGTCGATGGCTCATCAGGGCGGTGTTGGTTTGGGACTGATGATTCGCTGGGGGCAAAACAACACTGTCGTCATGCTTGCGGGAATGGGCGACGAGTCGATGAATTGAGACTGGGAAAAAGATGATCAATCACTGCATGAAATGTTTTGGAACACTTGGCATTATTTTACTGTTGGCCCAGTTGTCCGAAGCCGAAGTTCGAGTCGCCAGAATCTTTGGCGATAACATGGTGCTTCAGCAAAAGTGTAAGAATGCGGTTTGGGGTTGGGCTGAGCCGGGAGAAAAGGTGACGGTCACTGCCAGTTGGGGGGCTAAATCATCAGCCAAGGCGGGTGGTGATGGACGGTGGCGGGTGTTCTTGGAAACGCCTGGCCAGGGCACTGGATATCAAGTGACAGTGGTCGCCAAGAGCACGCTCACGATTAAAAATGTAGCGGTCGGTGAGGTCTGGTTATGCGCCGGACAGTCCAACATGGGTTGGTCAACGGCTAATACATTTTCGGCCGATAGCGAAACCAATGTTGATTTGCCAAATTTACGGATATTCAAATCACAACGTGAACACTGGCACCAACCATTGGAGCAGTCGCGAGATCGGCTACAACAATGGAAAATTTGCAATGCCCAGACGGCTGCGGAAACCTCGGCGGTGGCGTATCACTTTGCCAAGGTGCTTCATCAAAGACTTGGGATACCGGTAGGGATTATCGTGCAAGCCTACGCCGGTACTCCAATCGAAGGTTGGATGCCATGGGAGATCCAACAACAGGACCTTCGAACGATTGAATACAAAAACAGCCTGGACAGCAATGCGCAGCGAAGAATGGATCAAAGGGGAGAGACTGGAGAAAAAGCCCTCGCCCAATTCCGCATAGATCTTGAGCTCTATAACGAAAAGATCGACGCTGGCCAGACTATGAAGAATCCCTTTAGGCTGTTGCAGCCTCCTTTTATCACCAAGCCAGCAACGATGGGACACCAGTATCCGGCCCATATTTACAATGCCATGATCCATCCCGTTCGACCTTATGGTATTCGCGGCATGATCTGGTACCAGGGCGAACGAAATTCCAAGAACGCACCCCAGGCGGATCACTATCGTAGCCAACTAACGCGTTTGATTGGTTACTATCGAACGTCTTGGCATCGACTTTCAAACGGCAATGTCCCCGCGGACTTTCCCGTTCAGTTTACCCAGCTCCCGAGTTGGCATGCGGGGCAGACAGATCCGGTGGAAGGATTGGAAGCTCCGTGGGCGGTGAACCGGGAATCGATGCGATTGGTCGATCGGGATATTCCGAAAACCGGGATGGTCGTTTCAATTGATACCGGTGATGCCGTCCAATTGCATCCCAAGAACAAAAAGCCTTTGGGGATACGCCACGCTTTGTTGGCCCTTGGGGGGACTTACAATAAAGAAATCGTTGGTAAAGGTCCCCGGTACAGGAGCCATCAGCTGCGCGAGGGCGAAATGGTTCTGGATTTTGATTCCATCGGAAGTGGGTTGATGCCCGCCAGACCAGGGTTGATGGATTCTTTTGCCATAGCGGGTAAAGACCGTAAATGGCATTGGGGAAAAGCCCGTCTTCAGGGGACAAAGGTTTTTGTTTCTTCACAGGCTGTGGCGAAACCGTTGGCTGTGCGATACGCGTGGGCGATGAATCCAGCGCAACGTAACCTTCTTTACAACAAGGAAGGATTACCCGCTTCACCTTTTCGGACGGATCGTTGGCCTCTTTATGAGCCGGGTGCTGCCATCGTCACCGTCAGTAAACCAGTGAAGCCGGATGGCTATCAGGCGTCCGATTGGAAACGTCCGAGGATGACACAGACGCAGCCAGAACAGGGTAATGATTCGCCATCCAATGGCCTTGCTCCAGAAGTCACCGATCTGAATGCCGATGATATTTCGTTTCAACTCGAAAAAAAGATCCCCTATTTGAAGAGGGCATTTATTGACTCGCAACCCAATGATCTTGGTGACGGATTATTGGTTGGAGAACTTGGTCCCGATGGTGGAAAGAAGGAAATGGTGCTGCGATTTGCAGAAAAGCTTGGCCAGCCTTCTGACGATCCCAGGGCGGGAAAGACCGACAGCTTGCTGATCAGCTACCGGGGAAAGCTAATCCTGGAATCCTATTATCGGCGTGGTCGTCTCAATTATCCGCATTACCAAATGTCGATTACCAAGTCTTACACCGCGTTGGGCGTGGGAAGAGCGATTCAGTTGGGGTATTTGAAAATGAATGACCTCCATCAGCCGGTGATCTCATTTCTTAAAGACATCGATTCCAAATTGCTGGCCAGCGGTGCCGACCAAATTACGCTGCACCAAGCGATGCAGATGACTTCCGGAATTCGAGTGGAGAGAGAAACGGTGAACAAGTTGCGACGCAATCAAGCGTCGCTCCTGGGGCAGAAACAGATACAGGCGTACTTGCAGTTCAGTGATCCTGTCCCGCCGGCTCCACGCGACTTCAAGTACCAAGCTTGCGACCCAGCCCTCGCCATGCAAATTCTGGATGCAGCAGTTCCTGGTACCGCCCGGGAATTTATACGGAAAGAACTGTTTGGCCCGTTGGCAGTGGAGAGCTACTACTGGCAGGATGACGTCAGTGGACTGCCGAAATCGGCAGCCGGTTGCAGCATTCGCTCTAGAGATATGGTGAAAATGGGGCAATTGGTTCTCAACCACGGTCAATGGAAAGAAAAGCAAATTGTGCCTGCCGCCTATGTCGATCGAGCCACCAGTCCGATCAAACAGGCGTATGGATCTTCAGCCTACGGTTATTTTTGGTGGGTCCAAGAGGTCACTATTGAGGGTAAAGTCTATCGCTGCAAACAGGGGAGAGGGGCTGGCGGTCAGTTCCTTTTCATTATTCCTCAACTGGATTTGGTCATTGTTGCAACGGCACACAACGCCGGGATGGGAAACATGTTGCGGGAAATCGCCGAGGATTTGATTCCCGCCTTTGTTGGTCGTTCACCGGCGCTGAAGGGCTTACCGTAAATTTCCGTTTTTTATTTCAACTGGAATGCGGGTAAGATGTGACTTAATGGGCTGTATTGCTTGGCCGAATCAATACGACCAACTGTTAATCCAAATGGCTAGGGCTCAACAATGGTCTCTGGATTGGATGTCAGCCGATGAAATTAATGCAAAGGAAAGCATCATGGGAAGATTCTTTTTTCCGATATTACTATTGTGTCTTCTGTCTGGCGATGCACTGTGCCAGCAATTCAGGATTCCCGATCTCCAGGAGTTGCCTCGAATCGATCGCCGTTCACCTCGACCGGGCCGAGACGTGCTACGCAATTCAGCATTTATTCTCAAACTGAATGAGCATCGTCCTGCTGGCGATCAATATGTCATTCTCACAGATCACACGGCGAGCGGTTTTCTTGATCCTTTGCAAAAACTGGCCGAGCACCGCAACGGTTCGATTATCAACGTCGCGGACCTTGGTGAAATCTATCAAACGCAAACCCTGCAGTCGCTGCGAAATCGGTTGAGGCAACTCAAGCCAAAATTTATTGCGATAGCTCCCAGGATGGAATCCTATCGGGAGAATATGTTGCTGGGAGTTTGGGAGTTGATTAGCAGCCTGGACGAAGACAAATATTTGGACGTTTACCCGGGGCTGCTGCTGGCCTCCACCCCCCAATCGTTTCAAAGATTGATCGATCGCACGATCCATTTTCAGAGCATCTCCCAAAAAGAGCTGAAGCCGATGGCCATCAGCCAGGTTCCCTCTAATGCCGAATCAAGGTCATTGCAAAAAGCGGGAATTCTGAGAAATGTTTTCGGCAGTTACGGGATTCCAACACCCGTTCTGGCGATCTATACACCGGCAGCGAATGCGGCACCTGTCATTGAGGGTGATCTGACATGGGAAATCCGCTTGAAAGAGAAAGGGAGGTTCGTGATGAGCTTCGAACCCGATCCACGCGATGCAATCCAACGGGCCCAACTGGTTATCATGCATGGTCACGGCATCCCTGGAATGTCATGCTCCATCGATGTGGATGGAATACCGACAACATCGAGCAATCAAATTGTTTTATCTGGATCTTGTTTTGGTGCTGTACCAGCTGAATCGGATTTTCCCACCATGACTTCCGCTCCGGGGGGGTATCAAGTTAAACCACGGCAGGCATTTGCAACTCGTTATGTGGACCGGGGCGCGACTGTGTTCTTCGGTCATATGAGACTGAGTTCGGGATTTCCACATCTCTTTCCCGTTTTGGAAAAATGGATGGCCGGAAAGAGTGTGGGGCAGGCCTATCAAGAGTTGATCAATGGGTTGATTGATATGCGGGGGTTTCAACCTGGCAAGTTTGTCGTCAAGAACGCTGGGCAACAGCGCAGGATACCGCAGAATGCACTTCTTTATGTTGTTCTGGGAGATCCGGCTTTGATTCCGCTGAGGCCCTTAATAAAAATGGACGGAAAAAAGTAGATTCAGGATTTACCGCTTCATCATTGTTGGGCAGTTTTCTTTTGCCATCTGCTCAACCGGGAAAAAGCGGTCTATCAAGGCTTGTCGACGTTCTCTGGGGAGCGGGGGTGCAGTTCGCCTGCACCGGGTGGAGATAGACCGGATCAGGATGGTGAAATTGCGAAAAGCGAGTGGATAGACTAGGCTGAAATCAGCCGGATCATCGTCCCGGTCGTTTGCTTTGCAAATCGTCTTTCTAAAGTACATCATCTTTCTAAAGTACATCGTCTTTCTAAAGTACATCATCTTTCTAAAGTACATCATCTTTCTAAAGTACATCGTCCGTCCATGAATAGTGAATCCTGTCTTGATATTCGGTTGATGGTGATTTTCACAGCCGGAATGGTTCTCAGTAGCGAGGTTGGGAATTTTGGTGGCTTGTTGGCTGATGACTTGCAGTTTGCCAAGAACGTTCGGCCTATTCTGTCGGATGCCTGTTACAGTTGTCATGGTCCCGATGAAAAGAGTCGCGAGGGTGATTTGCGTCTTGATGATCGCGGTGCCGTGATGAAAGCCGATGTTTTAACATCCGGGACGCTGTTGGCCCGGCTTACCAGTGATGATCCGGATGTACGGATGCCTCCGGTCGATTCCAATCGGCGGTTGCCTGACAAAGATAGAAAACAGTTGATCCGATGGCTCAACGAGGGTGGGCAATGGCCAGAAGATGATCAACATTGGGCTTTTGTTGCTCCCCAGCGTCCGGCTTTGCCTGAGGTGCAAAATGAATCCTGGGTGCGTGGCGGTATTGACGCATTCGTTCTGTCTCGATTGGAACGGGAAAATTGGCAACCGGCGATTCGAGCCGACAAAGCAACGCTTTTGCGGCGGGTCACCTTTGATCTAACCGGTTTGCCTCCCACGATCGCTGAGCTCGATTCGTTCATTGGCGACTCGTCACCGCAGGCCTACGAAAAGGCGGTGGACCGTCTGCTGGATTCCTCACGATACGGTGAGCATATGGCGCTTCTCTGGATGGAGGCGTCTCGTTATGCTGACACCGATGGTTACCAGAATGATCGGCTGCGTTATATGTGGGTGTGGCGAGATTGGTTGATTAAGGCTTTGAACGATAATCAGCCGTTTGACCAGTTTGCCATCGAACAAATGGCTGGTGATTTGTTGCCAGATCGTACATTTTTGACCCAAGTCGCTACCGGATTTAATCGAAATCATCGAATCAATTCCGAAGGTGGTTCGATTCCTGATGAATGGATCGTGGAATACGTAGCCGACCGGGTTGAAACAATGGGAACCGTTTTCCTGGGGCTGACTCTAAACTGCGCCCGTTGTCATGATCATAAATATGATCCGATTTCTCAAAAGAATTTTTACCGGTTTTTCGCGTTCTTCAATAACATCGCTGAGGCGGGGTTGGGTCCCAATAATGGAAACAGTCCTCCTTTTATCAAAGTACCCAAGAGCTGGCCCAACCTATCCGATGAGGAATCGCGATTTGTAGTACCTGACCCACCGGTTGTTAAACTTCAACAGACTTCAGTCCCTCGTCCTCAAAGTGGATCGAACGAGACGGTGATGGTCCTGCACGAGTTAGAGCAGCCCCGCAAGACCTATGTTTTGAAGAGGGGGCAATACGATCAGCCTGACCAATCTGAGCGGTTGAGACCGGCGACGCCCACTGTGCTGGGCACATGGAGAGAAGATTGGCCTGTGAACCGACTGGGGCTGGCGAAATGGTTGACCGATCCCTCTCATCCGTTGACCGCCAGGGTGACTGTTAATCGGATGTGGCAACACTTTTTTGGAATCGGGCTGGTCAAGACAAGTGAAAATTTCGGTGTGCAGGGCGAGCTGCCAAGTCATCCAGAATTACTGGACTGGTTGGCCACGGAATTTATTGGGAACGATTGGGATGTCAAGTCAATGCATCGATTGATCGTCACCAGCGCTACCTATAGGCAGGATTCCTCGCTGTCGGAAAAAGGTAAAAAACTTGATCCTGAAAACCGCTTACTCGCTCGCGGTCCACGCAGGCGTCTTTCTCCCTACAGTATTCGTGATGCGGCACTCTTCAGTGCGGGTTTGTTGGTTGAAAAGGTGGGTGGGCCATCGGTGAAACCCTACATGCCTCCGGGAATATGGAAGAGTGTCTCCAATGCCAAGTATCAACAGTCCAAGGGGGACAGCCTTTATCGGCGTAGTTTATACACCTATTGGCGGCGGACACTGCCACCCCCGACGATGATGGCATTCAATGCCGCCGCTCGGGAAACCTGTGTGGTTCGAAAAGACAGAACCACAACGCCACTCCAGGCGCTGACGATGATGAACAACAGGACCTTTGTCGAAGCGGCCCGGTTTTTGGCGGAACGCATGATGGCAAAAGGGAAATTGAATTCTTCCGAAAAAATAGCTTGGGCATTTCGTCAGGTAACCAGTCGGTTCCCGACGTCCCAAGAACTCGAAATTCTCACCAAGGATGTCATGGTTTACCGCAGAGATTTTGCCGGGCAGGATGAGGTGGCTAGGAAGCTCTTGTCGATCGGTGAGAAACAATACAATAAGAAGTTGAATGTGGGGGAGTTGGCAGCATTGACGTTGATTGCCAACACGATTCTCAATCTTGATGAGGCGATCACGAAAAACTGAAATGCAAGAACTGATCGAATATTCTGCGAGGGAAAAACGAAGGGCTTTTCTACAGGGCAGCACCTTGGGATTAGGCTCGCTGGCGTTAGGTACACTTTGCGGGGCTGAGCAGAACAGAGGTCCTGTTGGCAATCCGTTGCAAGGCTTGCCACATGCAGCTGCCAGAGCGAAGCGGGTGATTTATTTGTTTCAGTCGGGGGGGCCGTCGCAAATGGATCTTTTTGACTACAAGCCGAGTCTTGCCGACCGGTTTGGCGAGGAGGTCCCCAAGTCGATTTACCCGGATGAACGTAAAACCACTATGACGTCCGGTCAGAATTCGTTTCCGGTGGCGCCCAGCACATTGAAGTTTCGGCGTCATGGGAAATCAGGAATCTGGCTTGGGCAGACTTTGCCACATTTGGCCCAGGTCGTTGACGATATTTGCGTGATCAAAAGCATGCACACCGAGGCGATTAATCACGATCCCGCAGCCACGCTCTTTCAAACCGGTTCTGTGATTCCTGGCCGCCCGAGTATGGGTTCCTGGGTCAGTTATGGACTGGGAAGTCAAAACGAAAATCTCCCTGCTTTTGTAGCGTTGACTTCCAATGGTACCGGCAAAGGTGGTCAACCTTTATATGACCGACTTTGGGGGGCTGGTTTTTTGCCTGGGCGATTTCAAGGTGTCAAATTTCGGGGTCAGGGTGATCCAATTCTTGACCTTTACAATCCCAGTGGAATGACCCGCGAGCAGCGTCGACGGATGCTGGATTCGCTTGGAGAACTCAATAACAGACAAGCCAATCGATTCCAGGACCCGGAAATTGAAACACGGATCGCTCAATACGAACTGGCTTTCCGCATGCAAATGAGCGTTCCCGAATTGATTGATTTCAAGTCCGAGTCAAAAAACACTCTGGACATGTACGGATCGCAGGTGAATACGGTGGGACGGTACGCCTACAACTGTTTACTTGCTCGCCGACTTGCCGAACGAGGAGTGCGTTTTATCCAGCTGTACCATCGCGGTTGGGATGCACATGGGAATGCGCCCAAACAAATCACCGCTCAATGTCGGGATACCGATCAGCCTACCGCGGCACTCATTCAGGATTTGAAACAGCGAGGTCTGTTGGAAGATACACTGATTGTTTGGGGTGGGGAATTCGGTCGAACCATTTATTGTCAGGGGAAACTGACCAAGTTGAGCTACGGACGTGATCACCATCCAAATTGTTTTTCCTATTGGCTGGCTGGGGCCGGTGTTCGGGGGGGAATGAGTTACGGGAAAACCGATGACTACAGCGTCAACGTGGTAGAAAATCCTGTTCATGTTCATGATTTACAGGCTACTGTTTTGGATCAACTGGGCATTCACCACGAGAAGTTGACGTTTCGTCATCAGGGTAGGGATTACCGATTGACCGATGTTCATGGCCAAGTCGTCAGGGACATTCTCAGCTAGTGGTTGACTCGATGTTGTTTCTGTAGATGACCTGCGAGGTCCTGTATCAACAACCGGATGACATCAGTTGCCTAATAGCGTTGGAATGTAATCAGAGTGCGCAGACTCCTTCTTGAGGACCGCGGCCCTCGATTGCAGGATTTTACGGCGTTGCTTTTGGGTGAGGCTGCCATTGGTCTTCTGCTTTTTTAATTTATCGATCCAGGAAAGGGAAACGGAGACCCGTTTCTTAAAGGCCGTTTCTCTGATTGCCGTCGTTTCCGGAAAGGTCAATCGGGTCATGGTGACAAAACCGAAACTGTTGTTAAAACCGGGTGCCCAGTACTGCCCAAACGAATAAACCTTGTTTTCCCAAACCAGCCGGGATCCGGATTCGATGACCTTCCAGTCAGCATTGGTCAAACGATACTTAGCGTAGCCTTGAGGTGCGTCTCTGGGCACTAGAAACAGGTAAACGATATCACCCTTGGAAAAGGCTTCGGTGGTTTTGGCTTTGATGTTTTCAATGCCTGGCCCTTTGGAATACTCTTCCAATCCAGCCACCCGTGTCATCTGGCCTGGTTTGATTTCACCCTTTAATGCGGAAAGAACTGTGACCTCCCAGACAAAACAGTCTCCGTCGGCGGTTTTGAAGTCAGTCGCTTTGATGATCCTCGCTTTTACAATGACTTGTGCCATCGCGGTGAGTGAGTCGATATCGTAATGGTCAAGCACTCGTTCGACTTTTGACAAGGCTGAACTGCCGGTCAAATAAATTGTGAAGAGCTGGAGAATCAAGGAAAGAAAAAGGCGTTTCATTCGTCTTTCAAGTCGAATTTATTGGTGGTAAAAGAGATCTTTCCGCTTTGGGGTTGGATGATCTGCGGTCGACCCGAAAAAGTCGCCGCCCAAACGTCGGCGGGTTGCTGGTGGTCAACGGCTGATCAATTTATCCCACAACTGGCGAACTCTTGTTGCAAGTTTACCATATCCACTTATTAAGCAGAGACGGGTTTAGGGCCTTGTCCC
>JABAAE010000008.1:0-152085 GCA_014238905.1 Planctomycetota bacterium | reverse complement strand
TTGCAAGTTTACCATATCCACTTATTAAGCAGAGACGGGTTTAGGGCCTTGTCCCGCGTTCCATCAAGGCCTGTAGTACCGCGTAGCCCTCGCCGAGGAAATCGCGAATTAAGTCGGTTTGGGCATCCACCCGCTTCCATTGTCGAAAAAACAGAAAGGCCCCGGGCTGAAGCTCGAAAGAGATGTTCGGATTATTGGCAAAAAACTCAAGGAGTTCCTGGTCAAAGAATTCGCGGATTAATTCCTCGTTATCGGACTTTAAGACAAACGATTCTGAGAAACGCGGATGATGTTTAAAATTGATGTCTTGGCGTCCAAACAGGCTGCCCAACGTGTCCAGAACAGCACGTTTAGGCCGCAGGTGACTAGCTGGCAGATCGAGGTCCGATGAACGAACGACTGCTGCAGTCAGACGTCGAGTTCTTTGGCGTTTGCCATGACCAAACGTAAACTGGTAATCGAAAATTCCAATTCTCAATTCCTGTGTATCCGCATTGATCAGGTTTTTCAGTTTTTTTGCGCGGCCGTGATTGAAGAGAGGGAATCCTGACAGTTCGGCGGTCAGGTCGCTGTCGCCTGCCGCCTGGAAATCAAGGTTCAATTCGTCTGCGACCTCTGTCAGCGACAACGTTCGCCGTTCCTCTTGCCGCCGGACGTGGGCTTTCACGAGTAAAACTATTAACAGCGTAGGGATGATCCAAGCGAGTTGGATTAACGCGATAAAGAGTAAAATATTGTTTTCGATCCAACCATTATCGTCGTTGTGATTTTTAGGCAAACTGGTTCGCCAATCGAAAGCGGTTTCCCATTTGAGTTCTTTTCCTGCTTTCCAGTGGTTCACCCGGGTGGAGAGGAGCCTCTTTTGTTCATCTAGTTGATAGGTGATGTTGAGCAGCGGTCTGCCAGCTTGTTCAGTTCGCAGTGATTGCACTTCTATCAGCTGATTATTGGTGTCCAGATGGACACGGGATTTCAGGATCTGTTCGTCGTCTGTTACAAAAAAGTGTTGATATTCCTGCTGGTTTTGATCGTAGGTCCAGATTTCAGTACCGCCAAACCCCTGACGCTCGTCCGATTCTTCGTCACGGCATTGGACAAGGAAACGCTGATTGACGACCTTGAGAATTACCTTCTCGGCATTTTTGGATCCCGCCGGTTTAAACCTTCCATAAATGCCCGCCGCCGGAAGTTCCTTGAGTTCGGGAATCATGTTTTCCGGGTCGTGAGGGCGATCGATCAACTCGAGAAAAAATTGGTTAACACTCTGCGGAGCTGGAGAGTTTTCCTGATTTTGATTCGATCCAAGCAACGACAGCCAAGCGACGGCGAATAACATCATAGAGTTCATTTCGGGCGACTTTCAAATCGAGGGGGCAGCAGGCTCGCTAGGCGATTCCATCTATTTAGAGGAGCTTTTCTGTAGTTTCTCGATAAACGCGGTTATTCGAGTCGGTGCAAGGACTGCGTCAACGAAGGTATTCGCTTGGAAATTTGATTATTGCGTTTCCCGCAAGCGTATCAACTGAGAATTGGCAAAATAACGTTGCCTCCAACGTCGGTGAGACTTTCCTGACGGCCTTGGTGGAAATAAGTCAACTTTTCGTGGTCCATTCCCATCAGGTGAAGAATGGTTGCGTGCAAGTCATGAAGGTGGACTTTGTTGGTTGTCGCCTGGAATCCGAATTCGTCGGTTTCACCGTAATTCATTCCCCCTCGGACGCCCCCACCTGCCAGCCACATCGAGAATCCATACGGATTATGATTGCGACCGGGTGCACCTTGTCCCTCGCTAAATGGCATGCGGCCAAATTCCCCACCCCAAACAATCAACGTTTCATCCAATAGCCCCCGTTGCTCGAGGTCGCTCAGGAGTCCGGCGATGGGCTGATCGACTTCGGCTGCATGCTGCCCATGATTTTTTTCGATGCTCTCATGGGCATCCCATGTCTCCTCAAGGTGTCCTCCGCCGGAATAAAGTTGGATAAAACGAACGCCCCGTTCGACTAACCTCCTGGCGATCAGGCAATTACGTCCGTACTCTTCGGTTGGTTGTTTGCCGATGCCGTACATCTGCAATGTTGATTTGGATTCATCCGACAGATCAACCGCTTCGGGGGTTGCCGCTTGCATCCGGTAGGCGAGTTCGTAACTGTTGATGCGGGCAGCAAGATCATTCCCTCCGGGATGGCTGGCAAGATGTTGTTCGTTCAGCTGACCTAGAAGATCCAGTTGAGCTCTTTGAGCCTGGTCAGAAAGGTAGGAAGGTCCCTTGAGGTCTAAGATAGGGTCTCCCGTTGGCCGAAAAAGCGTTCCCGAATAGGTGGCCGGCATGAAGCCGGCAGACCAATTGGGTTGGCCGCTGATGGGGCCACCCCTTTTGTCCAAAATGACCACGTAGCCAGGGAGATTTTCATTTTCGGTGCCCAAGCCATACACCGCCCAGCTTCCCAGTGACGGTCGACCAATCAGGGTTTTACCGGTGTTCATGGCTACAAGAGCTGATCCATGAGCGTGGCTGTCGGTATGGCAGGAATTCAACACACAAAGTTTATCGGCGTGTTGGCGAACCTGGGGAAAATAGTCTGAAATCAAAAGGCCACTGTCTCCACCAGGTCGGAATTGACGCCAAGCTGGTGTCAGGTAACCGACTTTTCGTCCTCCGGAATTGATGTATTGTTTGTCGGCTGGAAGTTGTTTCCCAGAGTGTTTTTCCAGTTCCGGTTTGTAGTCGAACGTATCGACTTGGGATGGAGCGCCATTCATCATCAGGAAGATGCACGACTTGATCCGGGTAGGGAGCTGTGGCGGCCGTGGGGCCAACGGATTGGTGGTTGTTTCAGCAGCGTTTAATCCCGGAGGCGACCAGCCCTGGCTGTCCATTAATCCGGAGAGGGCGACCCCGGCGAATCCGGCACCCATTTGCCAGACCAATTCCCGGCGGGTGGATTGGCACCGAAAGTGAACGGGGCGTGTGGAATCAGTCGACATAAATAAACTCGTTACTATTGATCAAAACGTGGCACAGAGAACTTAACGCCATGCCTTCCGGTGTCCGTGGAGCGGGAAAGTCTACGAGTGAATGGTCCGTTCGGTGATCAACACTTAAGCCGTAACGCTCCGCTATGCGGGATTCCACCAATTGGCGGTGCACCGGGGAAAGAGCTTGGTTGTAAAGCCGGATTTCAGCGATTCCACCCTGCCAGAACTCGCCGTTGATATTCCCTTGCTGTCCAATGATCCATTCGGTGCCGAGCTTCCGCAGAGCAAGCGGTTGAGCACGAGCGGCGATTGGTCGTCCTGATTGAAAAACTGCTGCCCCGGAGGAATGATTGACCGCCGACAGGATGAATGGTTTTTTTCTATTGGTTATTTCTCCTGCTGCGGCGAATACATCGGAAAACCGGACCGTTTTGTCAGCAGTCAAACCCAGGAATAAAGATGATCCCACATTATTACCAGCGCTCCAATTTGAGATGATTTCCCGGTGACCTGGTGCGCCTGCATCGTTGACGACGCAAATGATAGTGAACTCCTGGCCGGTAAGGGGTTGTCCCTTGATCCGCAGGAATTCACCTTGGCCATTGAATCGTAACACCGGGTTGCGGTTCCATTGGTCATCCACGCGGACGGGGCGTGCCTCGGCATCTGGTTGCGTGGCATGATGTTGTCCTTTGGACAAATCTCGAACTTCTTGGACTCGGTCGGTGTTCGGCGTGACAATCGCTTGGTCCGCTCTCAAATGCAACGCCAGGGATCGCTGGGTTTGGGCCCATAAATTATCGGCAACCTGCGGCTTTGATGGGGTGGAAACCCCCTTGGCCTGGAAAAGAGATTTTTGATTTTTCAAATGTTGGATCGCCAAGATCTTCTCTTGCTCTGTTGGGCCTCGCAAAAGGATTTTGGACCAGGCCAAGTCCACCTGTTCATTGAGATTCGTTGTTTTGTCGGCGATTTGCCGAGCAAGATTTTGGCTGCGATGATGCACGAAATGGTTGTTCAACATCGCTAAGGCCTGAGTCGGTACCGTAGTGACTTCCCGTTTTCCCGTTGATTGGGTTGCATCGCAAAGATCAAAAGTAGTCATCATCGGCGGTAGTAGTCCCCGCTTGAGGTACATGTACAGGCTACGTCGGTTTTGCTGATTGGTTGGCGAAGCTTGCCAGACCGAGGATTTCCGTGAAAGCCCCTCGAGTGCTTCCGCACTGACGGTCGCCTTGAAACTTTCACCACCGACTTTCAAGTCCAATTCACCAGAAACCGCCAGCATCGAGTCTCGCAGAGTTTCTGCATCGAGTCGGCGACGCTCCGATTTCCACCAGAATCGGTTGGTGGAATCAACGGTTCGATAGTGAAGTTCATGGGGGTGAAGCGACGATTGTTTCCAAGTTTCTGAAGTCAGGATGATTCGATGTATTGATTTAATGCTGCCGCCATTTTGGTTGAATTCTGCCGCTAGCCAGTCCAGCAGTTGGGGATGGGTTGGGGAATCAGAAAGAAATCCAAAATTGTTAGGTGTTCGGACAATGCCATGACCGAAGTGGTGTTGCCAAAGTCGATTGACGAGGACCCTGGGTGTGAGAGGATTCTCCGCAGCGGTGATCCAGCGGGCGAGCTGCAGACGTCTTCCTGTCGTCGACGCATTTTTCCCAGGCGGATCAAATCGTCTTTTTAGGGAGGGGATGAATGAAAGTGACCCGGGCAGAACTTCATGTAACGGGTCAGAGCGTTCCCCGTTTTTGAGGGCCTTGATTGGTGGTGGCGAGACCGTCAAATCAGTCCAACCCAGCACATTGGCAAATCCAAGTTCTGCAGACGTCGGCCCGCCTAAAAGCTTGCTATCCCGCGGTGCAATTGGCCCCGGCCAGAAAACAGAGGCCATCCGGTAATAATCGTCCTGCAGGATCGGATCAAACTTATGAGTGTGGCAGCGAGCACATTTTACGGTTAATCCCAGGAATGTAGAGGATGTGGTATGAACCAGATCTTCCAGACGATCATAGACATAGTCGCCTGGTTCATTGGGTTCGTCATTCCATGTTCCCAAACGTAGGACGCCGGTTGCAATGACGGATTGCTCGTTGCGATCGGGTACTTCATCACCGGCGATTTGTTCCAGCACGAAACGGTGATACGGCAAGTCGTTGTTGAAAGCATTGACCACCCAGTCCCGATATTTCCAGGCAAATCTCTTTTCCTGATCCCTTTCGTATCCGCTGGTTTCCGCATAGCGGACCAGGTCTAACCAGTATCTCGCCCAACGTTCACCATATTGTGGCTTGGTCAGCAGGGAGTCAATCAGATTCTCCCACGCTTCAGGTGACCGGTCGGCTACGAAATCCTCGACCTGCCGTCGTGTCGGAGGGAGTCCCAACAGGTCGTTGTAAAGTCGGATGATTAATGTTCTCTTGTTGGCCGCTGGAGCTGGTACCATTTGCTGCTTTTCCAACTTGGCAAGAATAAATGCATCAATGGGATTGGCAGGTTGCGCACGTGAATGCAGGATCGGCAATGGCGGACGCCGAACGGGTTGCAATGACCACCAGTCTCTGCCAGCGCGAACCTCGTTGGTGCGTTCGAAAAGGTCCAGTGTCCGTTGTTGGGGCCAGTTGGCACCCTTATCAATCCATGTCCTGATCCATTCAGCTTCCCTTTGGGCCAGCTTTTGGGAGACACCTTTGACTTTAGGAGGCATTTCTCCGTCGACGATTCTTTCCAAAAGATAGCTTGATTGTGAGTCGCCCGGTTGGAGAGCGTCTCCGCTATTCCCTCCTTTTGTTAGCCCGTCAATCGTTGTCAGATTCAAGCCGCCAGATGGATTGGCAGGATTGTGACATTCGACGCAGTGCTTCAGCAGAAGTGGGGCAATACGGTCTTCAAAATGGTCGGCAAGGACAGGCGAATTGCCCCAGCTTAACAGTGTCAGGATGATGAAAAGTCGGTTCAAAACGGGCATGTTTGTCGACACACAGGATGGGAAATCTACCAACGAAAATGGCGATTGATGTAGCGGCTAGTGGAAGGGATGGGCCATCGTTAATTCGGATTGCTTTTATGTCTCCATCGCTGATTGTATCGATTGCTTTGAGATTCTCAAAGTAAATTAATACCGCTTTTAGTCTCACTTTTCGGGGGAACCCTGTCATTTTGCCGGGGATCTTTGTGATCGTTGAGTTCGGAGCCTGAGTTGAAGCCGGCATTTGGTTGGATGTTCGCCTTGAATGCTGTCTGGATGCCGCTCTGTGGTTATACTGAAGCCGTTCTATTGCTTTATGAAACTGAGGGAAGGATTTCATTTCTATGATGCGTTTTATTTTTTCTTTCGTTGTTTTGTCTTTGTGTTTTTCGGCAGTGGGCGGAGATGAAATCAGGGTTTTAAAGGTAGGTCAAAAACCAGAAAGCGTCTGTCGTGGGTTTGCCGGAAAACTGTTCGTGACGGTGATAGAAGGAGAGGAACCAGGCGACGGAGGGATTAACCGGTTGGATGGCGACAACGTGACAGAGTTTTGCCGCGGCATGAATTCTCCCAAGGGTATGGCGTTTGTCGGAGGATTCCTGATCGTTGCCGATGAAACCAGCGTCTGGAAGGTCGACCAAAAAGGCCGCCCCTCTATTCTCGCGAAGAAAGATGACTTTCCCGCGCCGATAGAATTCCTTAATGACGTAGCCGCCAGTCGTGATGGAAAAAGCGTCTATGTCACCGAGATGAGCCATCCCAAATGGATGTTCGATCCGGATGGGGAAAGAAAACTTTGGCCAGTGGATAATAAAACCGTCAAGCCGCCCATGACAGGATGTGTCTATCGCGTCAGCCTTGATGGAAAGATTACCCTGAGAGTTCCCGCCGGAAATCAAGTCATGCCAGGCCCCAATGGCGTGACGGTCGGTGGAAATGGAAACAATGAGCTACTGGTGATGGCCGATTTCTTTACCGGAAATATTGTCTCTCATGACGGAAAAAACTTTCGTGTGATCGCCAGCGGAATGCGAGGCGCAGATGGTGTGGCCTTGGGTCAAGATGCCATTTATGTTTCCAGTTGGTCTTTGGGGAAAGTTTGGAAAGTTGATCGAAAGACCAAATCGACAAAGGTGCTGGCAAAAGATTTTACTACGGCGGCCGATTTTTATTACGATCGAAAAAATAGCCAGTTGATCATTCCTGATATGTTGGAAGGGACGCTCACTTTTCTCAAGCTGCAATAGGCAAGTATGGTCTAAAAAGTCCAAATTCCTCAATTCTTGGTGACAGTGGGATTTAGACATGCTTTGGGTTTGTTAGGCAGAGAGGGGCTGATCCAATTCGTGGGACGATTTTCATTTGTTTCGACGTCGGTGGATGGCAAAGCCCCGTCTTTCAAGTTGGTGCTTGCGGCGAGAGTGGGCGATGGGAATCTGTGGGGGTGGTTTTAGTTTTGATTCCTAAAGCCAATTACTGATGTCGGTCGAGGCTTGATCTAGCCGCAGTCCGATGGATCAAGGTTGAACCATTGGGGGCTAGTGGAGCGTTGTTTGGGGGTGCCATCCTCTCTCGATTTTTAAGTCCGAAATAATGGCTTTCGCGAATCCAA
This sequence comes from Planctomycetota bacterium, assembly GCA_014238905.1. Lineage (GTDB taxonomy): Bacteria > Planctomycetota > Planctomycetia > Pirellulales > Pirellulaceae > JABAAE01. The sequence continues at coordinate 144,520 of JABAAE010000008.1, read as the reverse complement.
TGATCTTGGCGGACTGGCTTTAATTCTGGCAGCCGTTTAAAGAAACATCAAATTTCAGTCCTGTGAGGTCAGCGATCAATCCTTCGGTTGGTCAGAACCGGTTTTCGGCATTTGGTCGATGCTTGCCGTTGCGGCTAACGCAGAGGATCTCAAATTGGGATTTTGTTGTTGGTTTTGAGATTAAAATCTTCGATTGAGGCAAGATTTCCCTACTTTCTGCCACGTTTTTTTTGGCATGATTTTTGCCTCGTCTTAACTGTCTCGGTTTTTTCAAATTCCGATTCCCTGTCAGTTTCCCCTTTCTTTCAGAGGTCCTCTCTATGTCACGTTTCTTTTTATTCCTCCAAATTTTATTGCTTGGAGTCATCCTCGCACCGTCCAGCCTGAACGCCCAGAAGGGCGACCAGCAATTGAAAAGGAAGTTTTCCAACGAATCAACTCGGATTCGGATTCCCATTTCTTCCGCCAATTCTGATTTAAACAATCAGGAAGTGTTCCAAACTAAGTGGATTAACAATAGCCCCTCGGAGATTCTTGATATTCTCTTGGTGGAAAAATCGGTCGAAAAAGAGGGGATTCTTTATCCCAGTCAACAAATGATGGATCGAATTTGGTTGACACTGTTGGCTAGTGTGGATCCCATCGCCGACTCTTCTGGCGGCGACGATACGGGAGGGGGGGATAATGCAAAGCGGGGTTTGGTTCCGCTGCCGAAGCCTGATTCTAATCCCAATGGTGCGGGTCCCGATGACGTTTTGAAAATCAGTGACGAAGCGGCCTGTGTCGCTAAAGGTGGCGTGTGGGTTTCCAGAGGCGATACCGGTTTCTGTTATCTGAAGATCAAGGCGGAGGAACCACCAGAGCTGGAGCCGATCGACGACAACGATTCGGGAGGACCGGCCTGGAACAATGGCTCTAACAACAACCTTTTTGAAGGAAATCTCCAACGCTCATCTGACTCTTCTGGCGGCGGGGATTCGGGGCCGCTAGGAGCGACTTCTCGGACGACTCAGATCGAATATGGTTTGATCGCGGCCCTCATGAGCGTGGAGGGGGGCGTGACCCCGTTGAAATCCTCTGCTTCGGCGTTGGTTGTCAATGACGTCGGTCGGGATTTGACCCGGCGAGAGAATGCTGAGCTTCAAAACCTCATCGACACACTTTCAAGTTCACAAGTCACCCAGGCTTTGACCGCTGGGGAACACGCTGTTGGGACGGATGTGATTATCCTTTCGCGGCGGCATGGAACCGGAGGTGTAGAGGCGGTGGTGTTGGTCAATTGCCAATGAGACCAAAAAATACGATGACGCCCAGTAAGTCAGTTGGATGACAAGTGATTCGGGTGCTTAGATCTTCGATGAGCGACCAACGTCTGCCAAGTGCACCACGATGGTGTTGTCTCGGAACGATCTTTGCATCCGTCTTCGACCTGATTGGAGTTATTGCGGCTGATCGATCCGCTCTTGATTTTCGTGGACCAACAAAAACAAAATGGGCTTTCGCAATGAAAGATCTCATCCGGACGTCGTCGTTCTGGTTTTCGCCGATTCATTTTCGCCCCCCGATGTCCCGACATCGATCCGCTTAATCAATGGTGTCGACAGGTTGTGGTTTTGGTTTGGGAGGATTTACGGGGGCCGGTGGCTTATTCGGATCTGGTTTGGGTGGCGGCGGAGGTGGGCCAAAGCGAAGCTTGCCACCTAGGTTTCGCTGATACAACCGAGCGGTGTTTTGTGGGGCCCAACCGGCTGCTAAACCGATCTGAAGACAGACCTGTCGGGTCATCATGTAGGTCTCAAAGCTGTCCGGCCAAACCATGAAGCTGATGTAATATCGAGTTGGGTCGATGCCTGCGAGATCCTTCCAGAAAGGCCCTGAACGATTTTTTAGAAGTTTTTGGTTCAATCCTGCCCGTTCAATTGGTTCAAAGACCAGAACTGGAATTGAGCCGTTGGCTTTCATCGAAACCTGAAAGTACCTATTGCGGATCTTCTGCTTATTAAACAAGTTGAGAAACCTCTCAGCATCGATGCCCTGCTTTGGATCCCGGCCCAGTTTCGCATTTTCAATGATCTGAAAGGCTCGTCTTTGAGCCTGATCGGTAAAGTAGGCCAATTCCAGCGGGTAGACCTTTTGTTGTTTAATCAGCATCAGAAAGGGCTTCGCGCCCGGTGGGGCTGATCTGGGATTGGGCAGGTTAACCACCCGTGTTGGTGCGGCACTCGTCAGTGAGTTTTCCTCCAGTTGGGCATTGATTTTCTGCAGATCCGTCAGCTTCTTTTGGATTTCTTTCTGGAGCAGATCCAGTTCTTCCTGTTTCGATTTTTGCTCTTTTGCTGCGGTAGCCAATAGCAGCAAGGATTGCTGCTGCGTTTGCAGATCCTGAATCCTTTTGTCCGTTTCGTCGATTTTCGCCAGAGTGTTTTTGATGTTGAACTCGACTTCGTCCGGGGAGTCCAGGTTAGATTCTGCCAAGGCCTGTAAGGTCTCAAGCCGTTGGGTCGACCGGTCGATGGATTTTTTTACGGCGGCAACATCCTCAAGATTAACCGGATTCGCCGCCGCGATGCGTTTGACCGCGTCCGAGACGCCCAGTTGGGTCACTATCAACAAAATGACAAGAATCGCCACGACATTGGTCATCGTGTCTAAAAGGGAATCCAGGCTAACGTCTTCTTCTTCGATCCGTTTTTTCCTCATGGAAGCTCCTTTTTCATGAAGAGGCTAAGATCGAGCTTTCCTTTGCCCAGCACCGGCAGTTTTCCATTTTTGGTGTAACGACTTCGGGCAATGGATCTTGCGCGGTAATAGGTGCTGACACCGTCTTCTCTCAGGAGAAAAGTCATGACGCTATTGGGGGTGTCACTGAGCTTGTCGAGGGTCGACAGAAAGACGACGTCGCTGCCAATTTGAGACGCCAGGATGTTGTGGAGTGTGCCGTCGCTTTTAAAGAGAACCAGTCCCTCCTTTCGACATTCAACGAAGGTGGGTTGGAAGTCGACTCCGGTCCCTCCCGGACGAACCTGGACGATTCCTTCTTTTTTGTCGACTCGATCTGCTAATTCGACCTCCAGAGTCGCATACTCAGTATCCAGTTTTTGCTTTTCGGCTTTCAAATCCTTGATTTTAGAATCGAGGTCCATTTTGACGAATTGAGGATCGACTTTCTCTTGAGCCGATTTTACCTCTGCTTCGGATTTCTTCAGTTGGTCCAATAGCAGCGTCAACTTGTCCTGCTGTTGGAAAAGTTCAACAGCATGTTGATTGGAGTCCTGCAGCCTAGACTCCAACGACTTGATTTTCACCGTCATCTTGCTGTCGGTTGCTTTCAAGTCTTCGAAGTTTTCGGTTTCTGAAATCTCTGGAGTATCCATTTGGCTGATGGCCATGGCGGTGATCAACAAGGTCAAAACACCGATGACACAAGACAGGATACTGAGAAATGGAAATAATGAGACATCGTCATCATCGTTTTCTTTCCTGCGAGCCATGGTTACTTTCCCGTTTTCAAGCTTCCTGTCAATTGCCGGAACTGCCTCCAACAAGCAGACTCCAAGAGATCCGTTTTATCTGCTGAACCAGCGTTTCCTTTTTGGTGTTTCTAAAATAACCTGTTGTCCATCAAGCTTTTGGAGCACCGATGCCAGTCCGTTGAGACCCTGTTGTACAGACGCCAGGTTATCGCCAATGAGGTTGGTAATCTTGGCTTGTTGCTGAATCATATCATGGTTGACCGTATGAAGATCCGTTTGCACCTGATGGACGAGTTTGTCGCCAATCTTGGCCAGCTTTTCGTTCCAGAGGTTCATGGCGGCGGTGTGCTGTCCGACGGTCGCCGTCAGTGCTTGCTGTATTTCCGGTGGTAAATGACCGCCATCCTCCACAGAATTTTTGTCTTTTAAACGCTTTATCAGGTTTTCGTTGCAATACTCGTCCACCCAGTTAAGGAGACCGTTTTCGGCTTTTTGTATTCCTGACATGGGGAATTTAATGATAAGACTCATCACAAGCGCAACCAGCGTCGTATCAAACGCGGTTGCCAGGCCGGCCGTCACGGCGTTGAGTGACTCTTTTAATTTTGAGATGTCGGAAGAATCCTGGAGTGAACCTGAAAAACTTCCCACTGCGGCACTGATTCCAATCACGGTTCCGATAAATCCAAGAATGGGAATGGCCCAAACAAAAACCTTCAGCTGGGTGTATGTCGAGTCGACGTTGTTGGCGTCAATTTCGCTCTGCGACTGCAGCAATTCTGAAACTTCTCCGGCATTTTTCCGCACGCGAAAATGTTCTAAACCCCTTAATACCCGGTTGACCAAAAAACTGCGTTTCTGTTTTTCTGGCAATCGGTGGACGCCGTCTGCAAACAGATCAAGATTGTCGAGTGATATTTCTTCGCCGACCTCTGTAGGTAGGACGTCAATCAGCATGGCCGACTTTTGCTCCAGCACTTTAAGCCACTTGAAAACAAGCATCGTTCCGGCCCAGAAAAGAAGGATGGTCATTGCAAACGGAACCCAGCCACGGTCCAGAAACAATGCGCCAAAGTACGTTGACTTGAAAGGGATCAAGACAACCAGAAACAGGATCGCGCTGCCGATGGCGACCGAGGCCGTTAGCCACCAAGGCGACTCGTTGGACGTCGCCATTTGATAAATGGGCTGGGCTTTGCCGGTCGGGGCAGGAGTACGAACTCGATTTATTGCCTGGGACGTTGCCGTTTGCCGAGTATCAATTTGTGGTAGCGGAGCGGAGGACGCCGGCTGGTTCGAACCGGAGCGAACATCTACCGTGTTTTGACAAAATGGACATCGGATTTTCTTGTCGAGGTGCTGCTCGGAAAGCTTCAGGCTTTTCTGGCATTTAGGACAGTCGTATTTGAAATACATGGCGTTAGCTGAAAGGATGGATGGTAATCTGTCCAATATCCTGATTGGTTTCCCAACAGGATCGATTTGGTCCCCGCGAAAAGGTGCCTAAGTCGATTTCTCTTGGCACCGCTCTTCCATTTTACATCAATCACCGTCGCGTTGGACCCGTACAAACCATCGGATTTTCGCGTGGCGGTTGAGGCCTGAGATCAGTTCCTGATACCCATCAATGAAGATTTGTTCGCTAAAACCAACTCTTTCGTCCAATCACGTGGGATTGGTAAAAGGAGTTGTTGCTCATCGTCAAATAGATCAACCCCTCAGCAAGGCTAATCGGATAGATGATCAGCACACCCAGGCCGCAGGTTAAAAGGCAAAAAGCCAGCGAAAGCAGTCCCGTTCCGACGTAGCCCAAATAGAATTTGTGGAGCGATAGCCACCCACCTAACAACGCCAGAATGCCGGCAATCGTTTTCGAAGACAGCCTCAACCCCTCATCCGATGAAAAAATGGTGGATAGGGTGGAGGCGTCGCTATATAAAGTTTCTCCATAAGGATTGGAAACCGCCGCGTTGGGAGTTGGCAGCGGGGCAGGTTTTTCGCTGGGAAAAATTGAACTCACCAGGACCCAGTCGGCCATTCCATACTGCCAGATCCAATCGGTTTGGAGAAATCTCCCGGATTGAAGACCCCTGGCGATACCAGCCTCGGAAAACTCCCCCAGTTCTTCGCCATTCCTTGCCAAATGCCACATGGAGGATACTGCTTTTCAAGTTGGTTAGGATTGACGAACGGCGACTCGATTCATACCGACGTGAGCTGGCATGGACTGGAGATTTAAGTCTAATTAAGCCTGCCCCCCCTTTCTATCCGGCGAAACGGCCAGCGGCAATCCGGGCGAAACGGCCAGCGGCAATCCCGGAAAACGACCGCCGATCATTTTTTGTCCAGGATAAGACACTGACGGTGTTGACTGTTTTTTTCAGGCCTCGGAAATGAATGAAAGGAGCCCAACAGCATCAGGCTTCATGACGGCTGAATTGATGTGTCATCCTCATCGTACCAAGATCACCCATGACGGAGGCTGTTGAGAATCATCTGGCATCTCATTGGAACCGTTTCATCTTTTCAGACAGTTTCGTCCGTTGGGATCTTACTGCTTACCGGTCATGGGAAACGACCTTCAAGGCTGCGGTGACGTTTGGCTCAATCGTGCGGGATTGAAGAGGCCACTTTCAGCAGTCTGGAAAAGGGTTTATTATCCAGAAGAATCTCAACACCATGGACGGTTGAGTCAAACAAGAGGTGGGCCGTTTATTCGCCGGACGGTTTTTTGGGATCTCGACCACCCTCGAGAAAGTCGATGAGAATCTTTTCACTAATGGCACCCGAGGCACCATGTCCTGCATCGCTCACCCTGTAATGGACGATGTTCCCGCCGAGGTAACTAAAGACTGCCAGTTTCCCGTCGACTCCGGTTGGTTTACTCAATTTTTTTCCTTTGTAGCCCATCTGTTTCGCCCACAGGAAAATAGACTCTTCGGCATCCACGAATGCCAACTTTCCTCTTTTGGCTGGGATGGCCGGCGAAGGGCCTCCTCGGTAGGGGATTAGTCTATCGTCTGTTCCCGAAATGTTCATGATTCTTTTGCCGGTCATCGGTCGAGCGATCGTCTGATAGTTGTTAGCCGGACCTTTGGCCTTGAAGTTCTTGCCATCATGTTGATAGACATTTAAAGGGCTGACGCCACTGATATAATTTCGAATACCGGATAGTTTGCATTCGATTGCCAGTTGGTTGACCAAGGCGGCACCGTTGGAATTTCCCATGATGCTGAAATTGTTTTTTTGAATATTGTCGTAGGCGGACAACTTTTTTACGATCTGTTCGATGAAATCCCTGTCGTCGGCTTTGGATGCTTCCGAAACGATGTTCCAGCTTCTTCTATAGCCATTGGCAAACACCAGTACGTATCTGCCGGCGATGGTTCGATGCTTGCGCATAAAACCACCCATTGCTCCTCGGGCATTGCCACCGTTACCGTGCAGGAATATCAGAACTGGCAGTTTCGATCGGTCAGCTCGCTGCGGGATGTTGACATAATACGGTCGTTCGAACCGTCTTTCCTGTGACCAGGATTGGGTCACAAAATATTCCCCGGATCGGATTTGTTCGGCTTCTGACTGGAGTGGGATTCCGATGGCTGCTGATAACGCAACTCCCATCATCATTATTTTCTTTTTCACTTGTGCTCACTCTGATTTAGATGTTGTTCTGATTGACCATCGGTGTTTTGGGTCGTAGGCCCAGTTGGTCGATTTCTTAACGCTAGAAGAAGACCCCTAAGCTGCCGCGACGCGTCCTGCCGCCTTCACCAATCCATCTGAAGGCTATTCTCTGAATTCGGTTATTAATGATAGCAGTGATCGGGAGCAGCAGCGATGGTTGATCACCGGCCCGGTTGATGTTTGCCGCCAGGTGAAGACGGTGGATGCTCGTGAGCTAAATCACTTTGGTGTAGAAGAATGGTTGATCGTTCGCATTGGTTTATTGACCGGCATTTTTCTGTCCGGCATTTATCTACCTAGATCACAATAAACTGCTTCGTCGCCCTTCTTACCGGCGATGTATCGGCAGATTGATGAGATGGCGATCTTCCAATGAGGGCTGGTCCGTCCAGTGAGCGGTTGTTCCCAAGAGGTCAGACTTCCCGGTTTTCTGCAAACGTCGGGATTTCGTCGAATGTATTGAACGTAATTCCAGTCGTAGTGGACTTTCTCAATAGAGGTTCAGCGGCCGATTGAAGCCAATGACATTGATTTTGTCAGTTTGCGCTGGGATACTTGCCTTAATCGAATTTAGGAAGGGTTATTCATGAATGCTATCGAACTGAATCGACGTCAAGCCCTCATCGCGGCGGGGATGGGAACGATGTCGATGGGCACGCCCGGGATGGTCATGGGAAGTGACCAGATCGATTCGAGTGGCAAGGCTGTCGCTGCTGCGAAGTCCTGTATTTTTGTGCTGCTTTGTGGTGGACCAAGCCACGTTGACACCTGGGATATGAAACCGGAAGCTCCCGATACGATTCGGGGGCCTTACAAGACCATTTCGACCAAGGTTCCGGGAATGCGTATCAATGAGATGCATACCCGTTTGGCGAAATTGACGGATCAGTTCACCTTGATCAATTCCATGACGCATCCTGGAGGAATCAGCAATCATTTCGATGCGATGCATAACCTGCTCAGCGGGCAATCTACCCAGCGGGTCACGCAAGGTGTTTCGGATGATCAGCCCTACCTCGGTTCCTTTGTTGCCAAGCACAAGCCGAGTAAGCGTAATATTGTTTCCAATGCTTGGCTCATCAAGTGCGTGGGACGGCCGGTTTTTTGCGCACCGAATATAGGTATCGGTGGGTATCTTGGGTCCGCCTATGCTCCGGTCTTTGTCGGGTCCGCTCAAAATCATCCAGCGATGGACGACTTCAAGCCGCCACCGATCTATGATCTGGGTGACCGCAATCGACTTGCCGAACGACGGGAATTACTAGGTAGTCTGGAAAGTACCGTTTTATCCAGAGACGCTGTGGGGGCGGATTGGGCCGACCTGCGCGAAAAAGGTTACGACGCAATGACCCGTCCGGAAGGAAGGGAAGCCTTTAATCTGGATCTGGAGCCTGCCAAGGTGAGGGATCAATATGGTCGACATCCACTGGGACAAAACCTGCTGTTGGCGCGGCGGATGGTGGAAGCGGGAGTCCGATTTGTGACCGTCAACGGTTGGACCGGACAAGCTTCGCATGATACCAAGGGACCACCGAGCAGCAGCTGGGATATGCATGGTGGCAACATGGGGATGGGAAATGCATTCGGTAACGGTTCCTATGGCATGGGATTCTGCTTGCCACGACTGGATCAGGCGTTATCGGGGCTTTTTTCCGATCTGAAGGATCGAGGCATGTTAGACAATACGCTAGTGGTGGTGACCGGTGAGTTTGGACGAACGCCCAAGGTTCTCACTCAGCAACCGCCGGGACGGCAGCATTGGCCGCAGTGTTTTTCTTCGATCATGGCGGGTGCCGGAATCGCTGGAGGTCAGGTGTACGGAAAGTCGGATAAACATGGTGCCTCGGTGGTAACCAATCCTATTCGGCCAGAGGAAATGGCTGCTACGATCTATCATGCACTCGATATTCCTTTGAACGAACCGCAAAATAATACCGGGATTTCTCGTCCGATTACCACCGGCAAACCGGTGATGGAGTTGTTTGGCTAGAAGGCTCGTGTTTGCGGTATCTTCATTCATTACTGGGAACCCGTATCTGACTTTCACTTGGTGCCAATTCGATTTCGGCTCAGGATCAAGCGGGAAACGGGCTTGGGAATGTCAGCTGGTAACGGTTTACCGGAGATCTCGTAAATTTTCTGATATGAGGTCGCCCTTGGAGACACTGAATTCGGCCGACGGTTACCTTGGGTGGTTGAACGGGCAGACCAAAGAGGATTTTGGGAGCTTTTGATTGAATAAGAAAAACCGGCCACTCGTCCGTTGGTTGTCTGGCGATTTTCGTTGCTGCTGTTTGTGTTACCATCAAGCAGTGCCAACCTAACATGGGTTTTGTCGACAGATCGGTTTTGATGCCGATTTGTTGATTAGGCAGTTCCCCTGAACAACCAAGAGGATATTCATCATGAAAGTGGGCAGTTTTTTTCTTGGTTTGAATTGGTTGATGATCGGACTATTGGCGGGAGCGGATGGAGCCTCTGCGCAGGAGCCTGCCAAGCCTCAAAAAGTCCGGAAAAAGGAAAGCTATGACGCTGCGGTTCCCAAAGCGACCGAATCGGAGGTCCGCTACGGTAAGCATCCTCGCCAAGTGTTGGATTTTTGGAAAGCCAAATCCAGTCAGCCAGCTCCACTTGTTTTTGTGATCCACGGCGGGGGCTGGAGAGGAGGATCCAAGGAACGGGTCCAGCGTTTTGTGGATGTGCCCCGACTTTTGAAGGCCGGTATTTCAGTGGTGGCCATTAACTATCGATTTACCACCGATGCCAAGGCAAGTCAGCTCGAACCCCCTGTCAAAGCCCCGCTATATGATGCGGCAAGGGCCTTGCAATATGTCAGACACCACGCCGAGAAATGGAAAATTGATGAACAGCGAATTGGTGCCGCGGGCGGATCCGCAGGGGCCTGCTCCAGTCTATGGCTTACTTTTCATGATGACTTGGCCGATCCCGATAACAAAGATCCAATAGCGCGGCAATCCACCCGCCTCAGGTGCGCCGCTGTGATTGGGGCTCAGACGACTTTGGATCCCCGGCAGATGAAGGATTGGACGCCCAATAGCCGGTATGGTGGTCACGCTTTTGGTTTAGGAGGATTCGCTCAGTTTCTATCTTCCCGCGACAAGATCCTGCCTTGGATCTCGGAGTACTCCCCTTACGCGTTGGTAAATAAAGGAGATCCGCCCGTTTGGCTCCAATACAGCCAGCCACCGTCGCTGGGCGAAAACCAGAAGGACCCGACACATACGAGTAACTTCGGGGTGAAACTCAAGGAGAGGTGCCTATCGGTGGGCGTAGAATGTGAGTTAGTTTATCCGGGTGCCAAGGATAGCCACTACCTCAATTCCAGCGAATATTTGATCCAAAAACTGCGGTTTCAATCGGCTGCTGCCGGCAATTGAAATAAGAGCAGCGGTTTCTCAGAAATGAATGCTGAAGTTCATCTTGAAGATCTGAAGTAAAATGTGAGTTAACGCATGGAAATAGTTTTGGGGAGTTGATGATGGTGGGCTGGATGGTGCGGAATATCAGAATACCGATGGGTTTGAAATTGCTTTGTGCAGCAGTAATCGCCTGGTTTCCGGAGGCCTGTTGTCTTGGTCAAGGGGATCTTCAAACGCCTGTCATGGTGGACAGAAAGCCGGCTGCAGGTCTGCGGGTACGGCAGGTCGCGTTGGAATATAAAGGAACTCAGGTTTACCACGGTTTGTACCTGCCGTCTGATTGGCAGCCTGATAAGAAATTTCCCGTTATCGTGGAGTATACCGGTAACCAATGGAAGTTTGGTCCCGGAACGGTCAAGGAGGCGAATCTCGGATACGGAATGAGCGGTGGATCGGGATTTCTGTGGGTGACGATGCCCTATATCGAAAAAGACCATCAGCGAAATGCCGTCACTTGGTGGGGAGACAAAGCGGCGACCGTAGAATACTGCAAAACCAATCTGCCCCGCATCTGCAAGCAATATGGTGGTGACCTTGAAAACGTGATTATTTGCGGTTTTTCACGGGGAGCCATCGGGGCCAGTTACATTGGTTTGGCCGACGATCAGATCGCATCGCTTTGGAAAGCTTTTTTTACGCACGACCATTTTGATGGCCATCGAAACTGGAATTATCCAGAGAGCGATCGGGCTGCGGCGCTCCGTCGATTGGCTCGCTTAAAAGGACGCCCGGTGCTGGTCAGCGGTCAGCGGGGCCATCAAGTGCGAGATGATTTTCTAAAGGATTACTTGGACTTGGCCGCTTTTGAATTTCTGGATGTTCCGGTCAATGAAATTTTTAAAATTCCTGACGGAAAAGTGTTGAACGGCCATACCGATCTCTGGATGCACCGCGAGAGTCCTGCCCGCCAACAGGTACGCAAATGGCTTGCCGAAATGGTCAGGAAAAAAGTGGTTCAGGAAAACAGTGATTCAGGAAAACAGTGATTCAGGAAAACAGTGATGCACTTCAGATAAGTCGCTCATCCAGTCGCCCTCGGCAATGAGACATTCGAGACATTGATTGTTTCAGTGGGGGCCTGATCGACCGCGGCAGGGGCGAGGCATCCCTCTCTTGGGAAAGCTGTCGGTCGATGGCGTGTGGGACGTCACGTGGTGGAATGGATTGTGGAATGGATTTCACGTCGTTGATCGGTCAAGTTCAACCTGTTATTTGATTTCACCAATCTTGATACGATAGGACTTTAATTCTGGCCAGGTGAGAGTGCCATCGCGGTTTGCGTCGGCTGCCGGGTTTTTCTTGAAAAATTCAGTTTTCCAAACCTCAGCGTCTTTCTTTGGTGCGGGCTGCTTGGGCTTCCAGACCGGTTGCGGTGGAATCACACCAGGCTTGGGAATTCGCTCTCGCAGTTGTTGCCGGAATTCCCGCAATCGAAAATCCTGATCCGGTTCAGGAGCCAGGTTGGTCCATTCATACGGATCCTGACCGGTTTGGTAAAGTTCTTCCTTGCCGTTTTCATACCTTATATATCGCCAGTGGGTACTTCGTAGAGAATAGCTTTCGGCGGCCGGTTCGTACCTCGTCCGCCATTTGTAGAGCGCCGTTAATACCGATTCAGGTCCTTGCCAATGTTTCGATTTGGGGTTGGATAGAAACGGCCTCAGGCTATGTCCATCCAGCGGGTGACCCTTCGGCGTTTTTTGGGTTTCTCCGGTCAATCCGCAAAGATCGATCAACGTGGGGAAAAGATCGATGAGTGAAACAGGATGGCTGGCGACACCGGCCGGCGTTGTGATTCCGGGAGCCCGTACAATCAACGGGACCCGTGTGCTTTCCTGCCATAATGAATTTTTGTACAGGTAGTTTTTTTCGCCCATTCCCCAGCCATGGTCGCTGGTCAAGACGACGATCGTATTGTCCGCAAGGCCAGTCTTTTCCAAGGCAGCGAGGATTTTCCCGATTTCCTCATCGACCGATGCGACGCTGGCCAAATAGGCTTGGATAAATCGTCGTAAGGCATCGGCTTGCGAGTCGTAGGAACTGACCAGGTTTTGAAATAGGCGGGTTCCCATGTCTGCCGTTCGAGAACCATCGACGCCTTCGGGGATTCCTCGAATCGCCAGGGCATGTGTGTCGTTGACGTCGTCGGGGCGAATCACTGGCAGTTGAATTGAATCCAGGGGAAACCGGTCAAAGAATCGCTGGGGGACGATTAGCGGGGTATGGGGACGGATAAAACCGACTCCCATGAAAAAGGGTTTTGCGTTGGATTGGCTGGCGATTTTTTGAAGATTTTCGACTGCCCATTGACCATTGAGCTCGTCGGCGGTGAAGTCGCGGTTGTTTTGGTCTTTGACTTTTAATTGTCGTTGCCGATTCCAGCCCCCGGTTTGCCATTGAAGCGGTTTTCCCTCCTTTGAAAAACGACCTTCAAGGTTAATCAGTGGGCCAAACGATCCGTCAACTGGTCCAATATCACGGTAGGGCCTTGGTACATCCGGATGGGCTATTTTTTCACTACCATCAAATGCAAATGGACCATAGTCCGCCGGGTTGCCATATTGGTTCCATTCTCGCCGCACCAGATGATGCATCAGTTTTCCGGTACCGAGGGTCTGGTAGCCGTTCTCGCGAAAATGGTCCATGATCGTCCGCGAATTCTTGAGCACCTCGTAGTTGTCCCATTTGGTAAATCCAAAACAACCTGAGTGATGAGGGTAAATCCCGGTGAAAAGACTGGCCCGGGAGGGTCCGCAGATCGGAATGTTGCAGTGCGCCTGACTAAATAGAACGCCGCTGCGGGCAAGGCGGGCAATGTTGGGGGTCTTGGCATTGGGATGCCCCGAAAACCCCTCCACGTAGTCATTCAGATCATCGCAAATGATGAAGACCACATTGGGAGTTTCAGCCGCAATTAGCAAAAATGGTTGGAATGATATTGCAAGAATACAGAAGACGAGTTTGCGGTGCATGGCGAATGAAGCGGGTTGAACGGTGACGATTAAAGGAAACCGATTTAACGAACGCTGAGATGGGCACCGCTGAGATGGGGGCGGTGTGAAATCGGGATGCCAATAGTTTAAGCGGCGTGGTCGGTTGCTGTCGACGGTGTGGCAATCGGCCCGCAGAGACTTTTTCGAAAACAGGAGGAGTTGTCTTGGAAAACAAGGCCGTTGGGAATGCGGCCCGCTGCGATTTTGAATAACCAGGGAGTCAGCCCCAACGCTGGCTTGGCAATTTGCTCTTTCCTTGGTTGGATCTTGCACCTTGCCGGGCAAACACCATTTTTCTCATCATGCTCTATGTGGAGGTGTCGTTCTGACCATCGTTCTAGCCAGCGATCTGCGCAGGTCCGTTTTGAGGTTTGAAAAAAGTATGACGAAAATGGATGACGGACTGCGTGTCGCCGTGTGGTGATGCCAACCGAGAATAATGCTTTCCCATTAGACGTCGTCAGCGGGGCAGATCAGTCGTACAATAAAACGAGCCGAATGGTTCGGATCGAGAAAACTAAAACTCAAGCCCCGCACGAATGACCCATGATTCATTATTTTTCCTTTTCGTCCGTTCGCATATCGACATTGTGGTGCAGGAGATCCTTGGCCGGATTGAGCATGGTATTGCTCTGCTGTTTGGGGAAACTCGTGGCTGATGAGCGGCCCAATGTGATTGTCATCATGAGTGATGACCAGGGCGTGGGAGATTATGGATTTCAGGGTAATCCCGTGATCAGAACGCCCCAGTTGGATGCGATGCGAACGCGTAGCGGGTTGCTCAGCAAGTTTTATGTCAGTCCGGTTTGTGCACCCACTCGAGCCTGCTTAATGACTGGACGTTACAACTACCGGACTCGCTGCATCGATACCTATATCGGACGGGCTATGATGGATACTGATGAGGTGACCATGGCAGAATTTTTGCGGGATGCCGGTTACCAAACCGGGATCTATGGAAAGTGGCATCTGGGAGACAACTACCCGCTGCGTGCGATGGATCAGGGCTTTCAGGATAGCCTCGTTCATCGGGGAGGTGGTATTGGACAGCCTTCGGATCCGGTGGGTGCTGAGGGGAAATACACCGATCCGACCCTGATAAAGAATGGAGTCGAGGTTCCGATGAAGGGTTACTGCACGGATCTTTATTTTGACGCGGCGATGGATTTTATCTCAAAAAGCACTCGTGATGATAAGAAGTTTTTTACCTACATCGCGACCAACGCGCCCCATGGTCCTTTTCACGATGTTCCTCAACGGCTCTACGAGGAATACCGTAACGTTGATTTTACTCCGATCTTGATCAAACCGATTAACCCGGGTCGGATGGAAAAGGAGAGCGACAAGTTGGCTCGTATTGCCGCCATGATTACCAATATCGATGAAAATGTAGGGCGGCTATTTGGAAAGCTTGACTCTCTTGGAATCACTGAAAATACGATCGTTGTTTATTTAAATGACAATGGCCCGAATTCCAGCCGGTTTGTTGGGCAGATGCGAGGACGGAAAGCGGGTGTTGATGACGGTGGCATTCGCTCTCCATTGCTTTTTCAATGGCCAGCCAAGGTCTTGGCTGGCCGTGAGTCAAACGCGCTTTCTGCTCATATCGATTTGTTGCCGACGATCCTGGAGGCTTGTGGAGTAGATCTGCCGAAGAAAAGCCAAGTGGATGGTCGTAGTTTTCTTTCGTTGTTAACCGGCACGGGTCGGGATTGGCCGACTCGCCAGATTGTATTGCAGACCCATCGTGGTGATCAGCCGCAGCTTTATCATCACTTTGCCATCCATCAAGACCCATGGAAGTTGGTACATCCCAGCGGTTTTGGCAAGGAGAGATTCGAAGGGGAACCAAAACTCGAACTTTATAATTTGAAACAGGATCCGAAGCAGAGCAATGACGTTGCGGCGGAACATCCTGAGATGGTAGCGAATCTAAAGAAATCCTACGTTCGCTGGTTCAAAGATGTTAGCTCCACCCGACCAGATAATTTTTCTCCGCCAAGGATCATCGTGGGGACTGACCACGAGCCACGCAGTGTCCTGACCCGGCAGGATTGGAGGCATTTTCAAGGGCAACCTTGGTCGAGTGACTCAAATGGTTCGTGGCTCATAGAGACCCGGGAGGAAGGGCTGTTTGAAGTCGAACTGATTGTCCCGACCGGCCGTGGTGCCGGGGTGGCAAAGATTTTGGCCGGTGAAGCAACTGCGGCTGTTCAAATTTTGGCTGGAAATAACCGTCACAAAGGTTCGATTCGTCTTCCCCAAGGGCCGGTGAGCTTGAAGGTGGAGATCCAATTCGACGACCATAAATCCAAAGAAACTGTCGGACCGCATCAAGTCATTCTGGTCCGCCGGTAGGGATCCGGTGATGGAACCGCTTTCAGTGCCAGGGTTGCGGTGGCTAAAGATCTGTTTTTTGCCGGGTGCCAGTTGCTTGCTAACGTGGCAAATCGCTATGAATTCAATAGTTTTCAAGCTTGCCACAAGGAACGCGTTTTTTCAAATATTAAATCAGACGGTTAACGCCAGAAGGGTGAGGGTGGCTTTAGAATGGATGCCCATCCGCCGCAGGGCTTTTCTAAAGCCGCGTCGCCATCTGGCAACCTCATGAAGGATGGGGAGCGAATTGGTGACTGTGATTTCTATGAAGTTTTTGTCACATCCGGCCGGTAAAATAAGTTCAAACGGGCCTCTGTATGACAGGCCAAGGAATTCATTTTTTAATTAACCCCTTGATGGTCCGGTCAATTTTCATGGCATGGTATCCATTGCCTTTTATCCAAATGATGAGTTCATTGATGAGCATAGAGTGTTTTGGCTTTTTCGTTAAATTCTCGGGACCAGCCATTGGTCTTTTTTTAGGCGACTGGGTTGGCGTGAAGGCCTCTCACCAAGCTGATCTGGGGTAAGTGGAAAACTCATTGGACGCCGTCGACACGCATCAAACGGTCAAACCGGCCCGTGAGGGGGTGCGGGAGAATCCGTACGAAAACGGATTGTTGCCTTGCGCTTGATCTTCCAAATCGTTTGGTAGGAGTTTCCCCCCCGTTACTTGCCGCTGAGTCGCTCGCTAATCCGTCCCGATATTCGTTTTGCGTCCCGGGCCAAAGTCGTCAGCAGCGCGGTCTCACTTGCATTGTTAACGCCATTTTGATCAAGGAGGTCCGCTAGCCAATCCCCTTCGGATTGATCGATTTCCCCGGGGGTGCTGAGATCCATGATGATCAATCTGGAGACGTTGTCGACGAAAAAAGAGAGCCAATCTTCGCACTTTTCGTCCCGGTCCCCAAGCGACTGGTTGACCTTGAACAGAAGTTCGACTTCCGGTCGATCGACAACCCAGTCTTCGTCCAGTTTTTGTTTCAAAGCCTTGATTTCATCGGAACTAATCAGACCATCTGCCATAATTTTTTCGAGAATTTGAACCGCGTTGAGGTTGCTATAGTTGATCATCTAAAATTTCTTTCGTTGATGTAATCAGGGTTTGGCAAGGATTTAGAAATCAACACCAAACTTGCCGGTGTGCTATCTTTAAACAGGAGATTGTATGCATTGTATGAATCGGTGGCGCTTACTTCAACTTGAGGATTGGTGCCTTTTGTGATGGGCTGACCTCTTTAGGTTCGGAGACTTCCATACTGAGGAGATCACATCGGTGCCGTCCGGTAATCGAAAATTGGCGATGGCCAATGGTCGGTGTTTGCTGAATCTGGTTTTTCCTGTTGTTCAACAGTGTTGTTCAGGGAGGATATACAAGCTGAGGAACGAAGGGTGTATGAATAAACTTCAATTGAATTTATCCGGCAAAGAAGTGATTGTTTTTGGCGCCGCTCGCGGAATCGGGCGGGCGACAGGATTGGCATTTTTCGACGAGGGGTGCCGAGTGACAGGTGTTGACGTGATCAAGCCAGATGCCGAAGTGGATGATGGTCGAATTGAGTATGTTGTCGGCGATGTGACCAGTACGGATGCCATCGCAAAAATTTGCGAGGCCAATCCATCAATCGAACACGTCGTTTTCTCCGTCGGAATAGGATCTGGCGTGCTGGGATTTCCTTTTTGGAACCTGGATCCCTCTTCTTGGAGTCGGGTGATGGAAGTCAACCTGATTGGTGCGGTGAATGTAGCCACTGCTTTTGCTCCGAAGTTTGCGGAAAAAAAGAGAGGTACCTTTCTGTTCCTTGTGTCGGTTGCTGGCCAGATCGGTTCGCAGACCGATCCTCCTTATAGCGCCGCGAAGGCCGGTTTGATCAATTTTACCCAATGTGCAGCACGGGACCTTGCCCCCTATGGAGTGCGGGCCAACGCCTTGTCACCGGGAATGGTCAAGACAGAGTTGAATCGGAGCGTCTGGCAGGCTGGACAAACCGATGATGGCGAATCCTTGGCCGACAGTTACGAACAATGGGCAGAGGCAAAACTACAACGAGTCTGCCCGATGGAACGCTGGCAGACCTCGGAGGAGTGTGCGGCGATGGCCGTTTTTCTCGCGTCAGATCATGCTCGCAACATCACCGGCCAAACCATCAATATCGATGGCGGACAGGTGATGCACAGTTAATGGGATCCTGTCAAGATACGACGATCGTCCCCAGGCCACGCTGCCGAGAATGAGGGGGCTGACTTTTCTGCGTCAGCAAGAATGATGATTGTTGATTCGCTAGGGATGAGCTGAAATTCAAAAACCGACGATGCGTAGTGGCAACGCGGCCATGAAGAGGGGTATACTGAGGTTCTCATACTTAATGCCGTCATCGGGACGATGACTAGCTTTGCTAATGGACAGGTTGCCCTTTCCCCGCCGGAGATCTTGAATGTCGACCAAATCGAGCCCCCTTCATCGTCGTCGCTTTATCAAGACGGGCGTCACCGCGGCGATTGCCACGGCCATGGCACCGACCATTATCCCCAGTTCAGCCTTGGGTCGCGATGGCGCTGTTGCTCCCAGCGAGCGGATCACAGTCGGCGGGATTGGAATTGGCCGGCGTGGAGGGTACGACTTAGGCTGTTTTCTACAGCAACCCGATGTGCAGTTCCTGGCGGTTTGCGATGTCAAGGAAAAGCGTCGGTTGGCAGTCAAAAAAATCGCTGATGTTAAATACGATAATCAGGATTGCGATACCTACCGAGACTTTCGGGAGTTGCTCGACCGTCAGGACATCGATGCGGTTTTGATCGCAACGGGACCGAATTGGCACGCGACTGCAGCGATGACCGCAGCGAAAGCGGGAAAAGACATGTACTGCGAAAAGCCGGTTACCAAGAATATTTCACAGAGCCTGATTCTAGCTGAGACGATGCGGCGAACAGGACGTGTTTTTCAGGCTGGAACCCAACGACGCAACCTGCCCCATTTTGCTTTCGCTTGTGAACTGGCTCGAACTGGCAAACTCGGCCGGCTTAAGAAAGTTTTTGCCCATCCGGCGGGAATGCAGGCCATGATGAGTGGTTGGCTGCCGGCCGAGACCCAACCCGATCAGAAGGACGTCGATTGGGACATGTATCTTGGGCCCGCTGCCTGGCGGCCGTTTAACAAAAAATTGTTGGACGGGTTTAACTTCGAAAAAGGGGGGGGCCTGGTTGGGGGTGGCGTCCTGGAGTGGGGTTCGCATTGCGTCGATCTCTGCCAATGGGCGGTGGGAGATTGTCCTCCGCCGATCGAGTACAACGCCCCAGTAGATGGCCAACTGGTTGCCCGTTATGAGAATGGCACGGAGTTGATTTTTCGAGAGAAAGGCTGGATTCCGCTCGGGTCCTGCCCCGTTCGATTTGAGGGTGAAGAAGGATGGGTTGAGGCAGGCGATAGCGGGAAACTTGTCCTTAGTTCACCGGCTCTTTTGGCGGGCCGGGATGTGGAGGAAATCGGTGGGTATCCGGCGACATTCCACGTCCGCGATTTTTTGGACTGCGTCAAGACACGGGCGTTACCAAAGGGGAACGCAGATGCCGCCTGTAATGCGCATATCGCCTGTCACGCGGCTAATATTGCGCTGCATCTGGGACGGCAGGTAAAATATGACTGCAACAAGCATGTCTTCATCAACGATGATCAGGCTAACCGTTTGCGGTCGGAGGCACTTCGCGAACCTTGGCGGCTTTAACAGTCGGTTTTGGCCGATGATGATTTCTTTTCATCGGATTACTACTGCTTATATTTTCTGAATAATTTTTTTCAACTTTTGGGTGATTTCATGTGCACCGAAAACCTGACCAACCGCTTTTTCTTTCTTGTTTTGAGCTGGACCATTTTTGCAGGTCTGCAAAACGGATTTTCGCAGGACCAGGGATCTTCGGCAGACCAAGAGAAAAAACTTTTGGCCGTTCTCCGTGCGGACGGAGCTGAATCCGAAAAAGCGATTGCCTGCAAACAATTGTCCATCCATGGATCGAGTCAATCGGTTGCCGAGCTGGCAAAGTTACTGCCACATCCTCGGCTCTCGTCCTGGGCTCGAATTGCACTGGAGGTGATCCCGGGAGCTGAAGCCGATAATAGTCTTCGAAAAGCAGTCGGTTCACTACAGGGGAATCTTTTGGTGGGAACGATTAATTCGATCGGTTTCCGTCGCGATGCCAATGCTGTTAACCTCTTGGCTGAGAGGCTCAGCGATCCCAACGAACAGGTGGCATCCGCAGCAGCGGTGGCCCTCGGGCGAATCGGGGGGGCGGCGGCCGTTAAGTTACTCCAAAATGCTCTCCAAACGACTTCACCTGGGACTCGTTCTGCAGCAGCAGAGGGGTGTGTTCTTTGTGCTGAACAACTGATGGCTGATGGTCAACTGTCGGCAGCGGTTGAGGTTTATGATCGTGTTCGAGGTGCCGATGTACCGCAGCAGCGGATAGTGGAGGCAACCCGGGGAGCCATTCTTTCCCGTGGGGAAAAAGGGGATGCGTTGTTGTTGGAGATTTTGCATTCTCCGAATCGGAAATTATTTCAACTTGGGTTAGGAACAATCCGTGAATTTCCTGGTAACCAATTGGATAAAACCCTGGCTCTCAATCTTGATCAGTTTAAAGCGGATCGCGTTGCTCTGGTGATTACAGCCATGGCAGATCGAGAGGATACCGTTGATATTGCCGCTATAAGAACAGTGGCCCAATCCGGTTCTACACCGGTTCGGGTGGCGGCAGCCAGGGCATTGGGAAACGTTGGGGACGCTTCTTGTCTGCCGGTTTTGCTGAAGTTGGCTGCTCAATCCGATGTCGTGTTGTCCGAAGCCGCCCGAGCTGCCTTGGTCAGGATTTCCGGGGAAGACGTGAATGACCGGATCGCCCAGTTGTTGTCCAAGTCGGCAGAGGACTCCCGGCTGGTTTTGATTGAATTGGTAGGAGAACGCCGGATTAATGCCTTAGGCGATCTGTTCAAGGCGATGAAAAGCGAGCGTCAAGTGATTCGTGTTGCCGCACTCAAGTCGTTGGGGCAAACGATTTCCTTGAACCAGCTTCCGGTATTGGTCACCGAGTTGATTTCTCCCCGAAACGACGCCGATCGCGTGGTGGTGGAGAAAGCATTGCGGGTTGCGAGTGTGCGTATGCCGGACCGAGAAGCCTGTGCGAAGATGTTGACCCAGGCAATGAGCCGTGTTCCGAAATTGACCCGGAGCGTTATTTTGGAGATTTTGGCAGACGTTGGCGGTGACACTTCATTGGTGACGCTGGCTGCGGCCGCCAATGACGCGGATCCACAGCTACAAGATACTGGGAGCCGCCTTCTGGGGAAATGGAACGGTGTAGAAGCGGCGCCCATTCTTTTGGATCTGGCCAAGAACGGTCGGCAAACCAAGTACCAGATTAGAGCTTTGCGAGGCTATATTGGACTGGTGCGGAAATTCCGAATGGCCGAACCACTGCGTGTTGAAATGTGTCAACGTGCACTCGCTGCAGCTCGGCGGATTGATGAAAAGAAGTTGGTGCTGGAAGTATTGAAGATTCATCCCAGCGTTGCTTCACTGCAGTTGGCGATCAAGACGATGGACGTTAAGGAAATCAGCAACGAGGCCCGGGCAACTGCTCTAGCGATTGCCAAAAAGGTGGGTGGCCGTGACGCGGATGTGGCAGCATTGATGTCCAAGGCCGCGTTCGACAAAGTCGAGTTGGAAATTGTCAAAGGAGAATATGGTGCCGGGGGCAGTAATCGGGACGTCACGGCGATTCTCCGCCGCCATGCGGGCGATATAGCCATGATTGTGTTGCCCAGCGGGAATTATAATGGCGCTTTTGGTGATCCCGCACCTGGCTCGGCAAAACGTTTAAAAATCCAGTATCGCCTCAATGGCAAAAATGGCGTGGCCTCTTTCGCCGAGAATGAGATCATTATCTTTCCCGTTCCCAAATAGGCATTCGGCTATGAATTGATGGACTGTTGGATGGTCCTGAAGTCGCCTAGTGAGGGTAATACCCGGCTGGATTGGCCAGCCAATCGCCAGCTGGACGTATTTTGCCGTCATGCAATGGAGTCTCAGGGGCAGATGACAGGCGTTCCAGTCAGCATCACCGGCTGTCCAACATAAGGATTTCTGATGAAGAAACTATTAGTGTTGATGAGCGTGGCTCTGGTGGGTATCACGCTGTTCGAATCTCGAAAGAGGGCCACAGCAAATGAGCCGTTGCCCAATGTCGTTCTGATCATATCGGATGATCAGGCCTGGACGGATTACGGATTTATGGGGCATAAGTCTATCCAGACACCCAACCTGGATCGGTTATCCAAACAGAGTGTCGTGTTTCGGCGGGGGTATGTGCCGACCGCGCTTTGTCGACCATCACTGGCGACGCTGGCGACCGGTCTCTATGCTCATCAGCATCGGATCACCGGTAACGATCCAGCACAGACCGAAGTGAACCGGGGCCACGTCAAGCGAGATGGTCAACCTGCGCGAGAATTGCTGATTTCAAATTTGGATCGTGTGCCAACCGTACCACGTCTACTGGAAAAAGCAGGTTACCTCAGTTTTCAATCTGGCAAATGGTGGGAGGGCAGTTTTCAGCGGGGAGGATTTACCGATGGAATGACTCGTGGCTATCCAAATCCCGGCGGCCGTCATGGAGATGACGGCCTATCGATCGGCCGGAAAGGGCTTGAGCCGATCAGTGATTTCATGGACCGCTCCATGCACCAACAAAAACCGTTTTTCCTCTGGTACGCCCCTTTTCTGCCCCATACTCCGCATAATCCACCGCCGCGGTTGCTGAAAAAATACCAAGTCGGTGGTCGGGAAAATTCGGTAGCAAAATACTATGCCATGTGTGATTGGTTCGATGAAACGTGCGGCCAGTTGCTTGACCAGCTCGAACAAAAGGGAATTGAAAAAAATACTTTGGTGATCTATGTCACCGACAACGGCTGGATTCAGAACCCCAAGGGAAACGGTTACCTTGGCCGTTCGAAACGGAGCCCCTACGAGGGTGGTGTTCGAACTCCGGTGTTGTTTCGTTGGCCCGGAAAAATCAAACCTGTCGAGCGTCCTGAGCTTTGCAGCAGTGTCGATATTGTGCCGACGATACTGGCTGCCGCAGGTGTTCCAATTCCAGAGCAGCTTCCCGGCCTGAACTTATTGCCTTTTTTGACCGAACAAAAAGAAATCTCGCGGGATACGATTTATGGTGAGGCGTTTGCGCATGATATCGCGGACATTAAGAACCCCGACGCCTCGTTACTCTATCGATGGGTGATTCAGGGGAATAGCAAGTTGTTGTTGACCTATGATGGTCGTCGCGGCCGCATGAAGTATCCGCCGATAGGAAGTCGGACTGAGCTTTTTGATCTTCACCAGGATCCCCACGAAAAGGTGAATCTTGCAACCCAACAGCCTGAACGAGTTGAACGGCTAAGTGAATTATTGCAACATTGGTATCCTGCCACCCGGCAAGAGAAGTCGGCCGAGGGAAAAGAGGGAGATCGATCTTGACCGGGCGGATGTCTAGGTGATAACGGTGGGATCGGGCTGGCCTCGCTGGAGGTTGCCAAAACTAAAAAAAACGAGAATTTGGTGGCTGCTGGTAGGTGGCTCTGGCCTTGCTGACTGATTAGGCCTCGACTTTCATCCCCTGACGAGTACATGATTATGGCATCCGCTTGGAAAATAATATGGCGGGTTCTCTGTTTTTGTTGCGCTGTTTTCGCGGTTTGGCTGAGGCCGATGGCTTTGCTTCATGGGACGGATTTAATTCGTGCTGCCAATACCGCGCCGGCCAATCAACCAGACGTGGTTTTGATTGTGGTGGATGATTTAAACGACTGGATCGGCGTCATGAATGGACACCCCCAATCTTTGACTCCCCACTTCGACCAGTTGGCCGCTCGCGGCGTGCTGTTTCGCAATGCGCACTGTAATGCGCCCCAATGCAGGCCCTCTCGAAAAAGCCTGTTGTCCGGGCTTTTTCCCAAGAGCACCGGAACCTATTTCAACAATACCGCTCGTCCTTCCTTTTTCGGGGACCAGCCGATGTCTGGAAAAACTCCCCAGGCTGAAATTAACGATCCCGTCATTCTTCATGAACATTTTCAGAGGCAGGGTTATCGTGTCGTCAGTGGGGGCAAAGTAGCGCATTACACCAAGCCCAAGGCGGCGTTAGATGCCTACTTGCCGCTGCCCAAACAAGATCCAGATCGAAAATACGTGGGGCAGGGAAATTTTTTCAGTAAAGGAGCCCACAACCTGAGTGATGAAAAGACAGGGGACCATCAGGTGGCCAGTTGGGCAATAAAACAATGGGAAACAGTTACCGATAAGCCACTTCTGATGACCGTGGGCTTTTATCGTCCCCACCGACCGCTAGACGCTCCACGAAAATACTTTGAGCGATTTCCCGTTGAGCAGGTGATGCTGCCGTTGTTGCCGAAATTTGACGACTGGAATGATCTTCCTACCTACGCGAAGTCTTTGGTGCGATCTCATGCCCATCGAAAATTCCACCAAGGTCGATTCAGTGATCATGAGGCCATTGTTAATAAAGGAGGCGATTTGGAATGGAAACGCACGGTGGGAGCTTACTTGTCATGCGTTCATTACGTGGACGCTTAGATCGACTTGTTGTTGGAGCAGTTCAGGCGAAACCCTCGTCGTCGCCCGACGATGTTGATTTTGACAAGTGATCATGGCTGGCACTTGGGAGAGAAAAAGCATTGGTGCAAAGGAGCACTCTGGAGAAATACGACCCGAGTCCCGTTTATCGTTGTGGCACCTGGATTGGCTCGGGCCGGAACGATCAGCGATCAACCTGTATCGCTTGTTGATGTTTACCCAACACTTTGTGAAATGGCGAATATCAACCCGCTGCCGCATTTGGAGGGGAGGTCCATCTGCGGGCTATTGCGAGATCCCGAACTGAAACGGGACTTTGCTTTTTTAAGTTATGGGCCTCGTAATACCGCAGTGCAAACCGAAAACCTGCGATACATTCGTTATGAGGACCAATCCGAAGAACTTTATGATCATCGGTCAGATCCGCATGAGTGGGACAATTTGGCTGACCGGCGCGATTACGCGGCAATAAAGAAAAAACTGGCCTCCGCAGCGATGCGATTCGAGGAACACCCGACAAATTGACGAGTGATCCATTGGGTTGACGACAGTGCCGGGATGCGAGGTCGCCAGTGGTGATGATCTGTGTTTCATCGCGTCTTTCTGGAACAGGATGGTACAGACGACAAGCCTCTCTAAGCCCGGCCTTCTCGATATGAAATGAGGATTGAATTGGAACAGGAAAATCTCTTCGGTGAAGAACAATGGACGGAGCTTGTCGCGGCGTTTTACAAACGGATACGCAACGATGAGTTAATCAGTCCGATGTATCCCGCAAACGATTGGGATGGGGCGGAGAAACGCCTACGAGATTTCCTGATCTATCGGTTCGGCGGATCGGATCGATACATTACCGAGCGAGGTCACCCCCGTTTGCGAATGCGGCATGCGCCCTTTGAGATTGGAGTTGCTCAGCGGGATCGTTGGCTCGCCTTGATGGGCGAGGCGATGGAAGAAACCAACGTTCCGGTGTTAATCAAAAATGAGTTGTCATCCTTTTTTGAACAGACAGCCGAATTCATGCGGAATCGCGGCTAGGTTCTGATCGTCCATTGTCAGGGAAATACTGCTAGATTGTCGGCAGGCTGTTTTATTGGGCTGGGGTGCCGTCCGGACGGACCGGTTTATTCCACGTTAAATTTTTGTCAATCAAGCTTCGAAGCATGGGGAGATCGTATTCCTTCAGCGCGCCGAAGACGAGGTTGGATTGTTGTTTTCGAGTGATGGGGTTTTCGACGATTGCCGTCCAGGAATCGATCGATTCGACCAAATGGATTTCATCGAATAATTGCGTTTCCAGGCAGGCAGCATGTAGGGCAGGGATGGCCGGTTCGCCAACGGCGATCAACGTCGCTCTCAGCTGCTGGTTTTTGCATTCATTCCGCCAGGCTCGTACGACCTGCCAAATATCTTCGGTTCTCATGCCAACGTAGGTTTTCCCCAGCAGGCTAGCCAAGAGTGTTTCTTTCCAGTCGGCACCAAAAAGTTCATCGAATCCGCTGTTCCCTGCTTTTTTTTGCGTTTCACCCAGGCCTCGTAGATCGACCGCTAAAATTTGGACATTCTTCTGTTTCTGCAATCGGCGATAATGATCTGATTGGAATGCAGCACCCTTTCCTTTGTCGTGTAGTAAAACGACCAGTTGATTTGCCTTTTTGTCGCCGGAAAAAAGGGCCGGCAACTGGATGCCAGGTTCGGGCTCAATAATATAGCCGTTGTTGGATTTTCTGATCAGCGGCTGGGGGAGATCGACCAGAGAGCGGGCTCCAATCAGGTGGCGAACAGTGGACAGCAAACGATTTCGATGAATCGGATCGGCATTTTCTTGACGGCGTCCTTTCCATTGCCGATTTTTGTCAGCATTGATTTCCATGATGGACCTGGCTCCCGGCAGATCGAGAACGCGTCCGTTGGGAGTCACATTCAACCGTTTTTCATCAAGGGATTTCAATTCGCCTTCGACGATGGGATCATCGATTTTCAATAACCAACGTCGCATCCAATTCGCAGCCGAAACACGCATCTCTTTTGGGAAACCGTGACCGGTGTTGGCTTCTACCAAGTCGACTCTTTCGGGGTACCCAAGTCGGGTGGCGAAACGTTTTCCGGACCGAAAAAGATCCCATGCTCCACGTATATCAAAGTAATCGTCGGTGGCAGCCATGATTAGCGTGGGCTGCGGGAGTCGCATTAAAACATAATCCGCGTGGTCCATGCCGAATGCGATTTGGCCATGAATGTTCTGTTCGGCGTCCTGGGGACCAATCGTCTGCAGCAGGCTACGAAATCCGGTGAGATAACAACCCGGTGCGGCGGCCTTGATACGAGGATCCAGAGCCATCAAGTAACTGGTGTTGGTGCCTCCCCCGGAAATCCCGACGCAGCCGATGGCCTGTGGGAGGATGTCGGGTCTGGATTGAAGATAATCGATCGCTCTGATTCCATCCCAGATCATGGTGGAGGCGATATTCCCACCCATTAAATGGTCGGCTTGGTTGATCAGCATATGCTGCTGAGTGCTGGAATAGGGCTTTCCATTGCCCTGCAGGATCTGCTGACGTTCTCCCTGCCCGATTGGGTCGTAGCAGAGAACCGCGCAGCCCCCCATCGCGATGGCGATGGAAGCCTGTTGGTAGAGTTCCCGATTCTTGGCAGTTGCGCTGTGCCCGGTTGGATGGAGTACTGCAGGAAACGGCCCCTGACCTTTGGGCAGGTAGAGATTGGCCGAAACATGGAGTCCGGGTTGGGATTGGAAATAGAGTTTTTCAATCCGATATTGAGCCATTTGAATTTCGCCGGTGATTTTCGCGAAAAGTTGGTGCCGTTTGGGAAAACCGCCCAATTGCTTCAAAAAGAACGCTCGTTTTTCATCCTGCCAGATTGTTAGTTCGTCATCGGCTAGTCTTTCAAACGCCTCATCCCGTCGATCAAGAGCTTTCAGAGCCTGCTTTTTTAAAAACTCGGCCATCATTTCAGTTTTGTCGATGCTGCTGAATATTTTCTCTGCAAGAACGTCTGGCGTTTGGCCGAGTGTTGGCTCAACGGGGCCCAGACCGGCGGTCATCATCACAACAAGAGCAGCGGTTCTCAAGATGAAGGTCAGAATGCTCATGACAAAGCCTGGGATTTTCGCAATGGAAGAGGTGGGAACTCAATTCAGTTTGACCGTTCCACTGCGATGAATCAACCTTGCCGATTTAAATGGAGATCAGCGAGCGGCCTGCGTCAAAAACCATTTCACCAAACGGCGAAAAGGACCTGACGAAATTCTGAGAAAGCACCAAGCCATTTCAGGCGTGGCGATTGATCAACCCAAGGATTCGGTCTGGAAACCATCCTAGCTGATGATTTCGTTGACGACGCGGCCATGAACGTCGGTCAGGCGAAAGTCTCTGCCACTGTAACGATAAGTTAGTTTGCGATGGTCGATTCCCATCAAATGGAGCATGGTAGCGTGCAGATCATGCACGTGTACCTTGTTTTCGACGGCTGCAAATCCGAATTCATCGGTGGCTCCATAGGTCATGCCGCCCCGGATACCGCCGCCGGCAAGCCACACACTAAATCCATGGTTGTTATGATCACGGCCATTGGATCCCTCCGAAGAAGGTGTTCTGCCGAATTCTCCCCCCCACAGGATCAAGGTTTCATCAAGCAAACCGCGAGATTTTAAATCAACAAGTAATGCTGCGACGGACCTGTCACTTGCTAATCCCTTGCTGCGATGACCGGCTTCAATATTGCCATGGTCGTCCCACGGTTGTCCACCGCCGTAAAAAACCTGGACCATTCTCACCCCCCGCTCGACCAGTCGCCGAGCGACCAGGCAGGCGTTTCCGAATTGACTTTTTCCATATTGATCGCGCGTCATGCTGGTTTCACGCTCCAAGTCAAATGCCTCTTGAGCGTCCTCCTGCATGCGGTAAGCCATCTCCAAAGATTCGATGCGAGCCTCCAGTTGATTGTCGGCTTCCCGTTTTTTGAGATGTTCGAGATTGAGACGTGTTAACAGGTCGAGTTGTTGACGTTGACTGGAACGGGAAAGATGGTTGTTGTTGATATGGTCTATCACCCGCCTGGGATCGATTTTGCCATTGTTGATATGGCATCCCTGGAAGATGCCGGGCAAAAAACTGTTGCCCCACAGTTGAGGTCCGACAACCGGTTTGCCCGGGCAGAGCACCACAAATCCCGGGAGGTTCTGGTTTTCACTCCCCAGTCCATAAGAAAGCCAGGAACCCATCGAAGGACGCGTCGGTTGAATGACACCCGAGTTCATCATGTAGAGAGAGGGTTCGTGGTTGGGGACGTCGGTGTGCATGGACCGAATCACACAAATGTCATCGATACACTTGGCAACCTGTGGAAAGATCTCACTGACCTCAACTCCGGATTTGCCGCATTTCTGAAATTTAAACGGGCTTTTCAGTAATCCGCCGGTCCGTCTTTCGGTTTTTAAATCTGCTCCTTTTGGCCGTTGCCCATGGTATTTGGTAAGCATCGGTTTGGGATCAAATGTATCGACCTGAGAAGGACCACCGTTCATGAAAAGGTGGATGATGTGTTTGGCTTTGGCCGGGAAATGGGATGCCTTGGGTGCCAGTGGATTGGAGCTGGTACTCTCGGTTGCCGCGGAAGCGAGTTGCTCCTGCTGAAGAATGCCAGCGAGGCCGAGTGTGCCCATACCGGTTCCCATTCGCTGGAGAAATTCTCGGCGGCTGGTGGGAGCAGATCGGTTTGGAAAAACGACCGTTGGTTGTCTTCGATTTCGGCTCATTGTGGATTCTGTGATGGTCGGTTGGGTTTCGTTGGACTAAAAGTGGTCCTCTGGGAACGGACGTTGCCTGATGTGAATATCCGCTCGCTAGATTGGAAATGTCTCCGTTAAAATTCCATTGTCTAATCTACATATAAAAATTCGTTTGCCCCAAGCAGCGCTTGGGCATACTGTTCCCATTTCGACAACTTGTCCTGTTGAGAGGCTTCAACGGCCAGGAACTCGATTGCGATATTTATTTCCGTCGGCTGAGGCTGCCGGCCGTATAGAATGCGGTACGCCTGTTGGATCCTTGTCACATCGTTATCACCAGAATCTTGAATTCGTTTGGCAAAATCCTTGGCCTGACTTATAAAAAATTCGCTATTAAGGACAAATAACTGCTGTTGGGGAACGGTGGTTTGAGACCGACCTGAGCTGGTGACGTTGGCATCAGGGAAATCAAAAAGACGAAGTAGCCCATCCAATTCGTGTCGGCTGATACTGGCATACACTGTTCGTCGATGGTTGCCGTTATCTGATAGTCGTATCGTTGGGCCACCCATCGCCAAGTCCAGGTTACCCGATACTTTCAGTAACGCGTCCCGCCAAGACTCCACGTCGAGTCGACGTCGATTCATCCTCCAGAGAAAACGATTTGTGGGATCACTATTTGAGTTTTCCACGTGATGATCGCTAGACGCCTGATAGGTTTTAGAACGCATGATCTCGCGGTGAAGCCATTTTATTGACCAGTTGGACTTAATGAACGCAACCGAGAGGGTGTCAAGAAGTTCGGGATGGCTGGGACGATCACCCAGCATGCCAAAATTACTGCTGGTCGCAACAAGTCCTGTTCCGAAGTGATGTTGCCAAACCCGATTGACTATCACGCGGGCTGTCAACGGGTTTGAGGAACTGGCAATTTCCTCCGCCAGTTGTTCACGTCCGCTCCCTTTGGAGTAGACCGGGCGGTCTTCACCGGCAAGGATTCGAAGGAATCTTCTGGGAGCGACGTCTCCCTGACGCGCGGGGTTCCCTCGTACGTAGACCTTCAGGTCTTGACCTTTGGAATCGTCGATGGCGTGGGCCCTTGGGGGAGCCGGTGGTGACGATTCGATGGCTGATTTCAGTTCGTGTTCAATGGTTTTCAACTCTTGCTGATTTGGCAGGGAGAGGTGTTCCGGGAGAGCCGAGTCAGCAATAGAGAATGGCCCTGATTGGGAGAAGAACGATTTGATCAACTCGGTTTGTTGTTTAGATAATTTGGGTGACAGATTCTCCTTTAAGTCGGCAGGTGGTCCGGTATAAACTCGAAAGTGCACCGACCCCGTGCCATTTCCATCGAGGTAGCCGGTGGCTCGGAATCTGTCATGTTTACCCGGCAGGCGATAATGAATGACTGAATTGGCGTGGGTACCGATTCCGTGTTGATAGGTGGTTTCTCCTATTTTCAACGGTTCATCGTTGACATTGCGGTTGATGCGAATGGATTTCCAGTCCGTGGTGCCCTGCGTGTATTTCAGTTCGTTGAGGCGGATGATTCCCTGCGATCCTGTGATGACAGGGTCCAGCCAACTGGCCCAGTCATTACTGATGCCATTTCCTGCGTCGGTCACCACCAAATACAGGTCGTTGGCACCCTTGATATCAATGTCGATCGAGAGGCTGCGATTCTTCTGGGTGATCACCGGGCTGGTGAAAATAGCTTTTTGGGGTTTCGGTTTGTTTTTTTCGTCCCGTTGATCGAGTAAATCAATAATGTCAGCCTGAAACTGGTTGGCAATGGCAATGACTTCGGCGGGGGCTTTCTCAAGATGACTCTTGCCATCGGGCTGTTTTGATTTCAACCAGGGTCTTAATGCCTCGATTTTCTCCAAAGCCTTGTTTTTTGGCGTGAGGAATTTTTCCCAAAGAGCAAGCCATTTTTTTTTCAATAAGCCGTCGTTTACATCAGGAATATCGACCTTCTGTTTGGCCAGTTTTTGGTTCCGAGTCATCCAGGTGGCAATCATGTATTTTGCGATGACGTGACGCTGTTCTTCGGCGATACGCGTTTTGTGATCGACTCGAAATTGTTTAAGTTGTTTTTCTCTTTGGCGAACGACTGCCTGAGATTGGTTGTAGGTTTCCATGATCGGAGCAGAAACGAGTGGACGGTCCGACAGACGTGTGCTGGCAAAAATTCCTGCCAGGGAATAATAGTCTTGGGTGGGTATCGGATCGAATTTATGATCGTGACACCGGGCGCATGAAACAGTCAGTCCAAGGAACGCCCGCGTCAGGGTATCGACCCGATCGTCCAATTCGTCTGCGATGGCTTTCGCTTTGTCGGAATTCTTGTAGTAGATCGCACCTAGACCCGAGAATCCCAGTCCAGCGATGCGTTCGAACTGGTTGGCAGACTCGTCGAGTAACAGGTCCCCGGCAATTTGGAGTTTCACGAAGCGGTCATAGGGCATGTCTTTATTAAAGGCCTCGATGACCCAATCCCGATATTGAAATGCGTGGACGCGTTTGCTTACCCCGAATGTATGGGCTTGGTCCTCGGCATATCGGGCGACATCCAGCCAGTGTCGTCCCCATCGCTCCCCGTAACGTGGCGAATCGAGCAGTCGGTCGATAACATTTTCGAAGGCAGTCTCCGACCGATCCAAAACGAAATCGGATACGTCTTGCGGAGTCGGCGGAAGCCCCGTCAGATCAAAAGTTGCGCGTCGGATCAATGCCGTCTTTTCGGCTGAATTGACTGGAATGAGCTTCTCTTTTTCCATGGTGGCCAAAACGAATCGATCGATCCAGGTTTTTGGCCAGTGGGTATCCTTTACCGGTGGCGGTGCCGAGGGTTGGGGCGGTTGGAATGACCAAAATTGGTTGGCGGCATCAAAGTCGATTTCATTTTTTCTGGGTGCCAAATCAGCATCACGGGGATCGACTGCGCCCGAGCGGATCCAGTGAGTAAAATCGGCGATAATCTTTTCGGAAAGCTTGCCGCTGGGAGGCATTTCATAATCATCGTGGCGGAGTGCGCTTAACAGGAGGCTTTCGGCTTCTTTACCGGGAACGACTGCTGGCCCACTGTCTCCCCCCGTCCGTATGGACTTCCTGGTATCCAGTATAAGGCCTCCTTTGAGGTTGTTTTCCTTTTGGGCCTTTTCGGAATGGCATTCGTAACAATGTTCAATTAGAACGGGACGGATTTTTGACTCGAAAAAGTCGATTTTTTCTTTTTCAATTTCTGACTGGCCGGGTAGCAGTTGGCCGCTTAGTAGAACACAGGGAAGCAGGCAAAAGGCGAACCAGTCGATTGCCTTGGTGAATCCAGCCGAAACGGTGCATCTTGCTACCATGGGGTGGATCTCCAAAACGTCATTTGTATAGGTGTGCAGGCGGGTGGCATTAGGCAGGATTCAAAGGGGGGCATTCGCCAATGACGACTTTTACTATACCCCAATCATGGGATCCCATAAACAGAAATTCATCGACGGGAAATTTGACCGAATCGGTTTGGTGTTTTTACGGGGCCTCCGGCGACTATTCAGGGGGTTTTCTTAATGTGACGGTAGAGTAGTTTTCCTTTTTCATCATGGAATTCAAAAGCCAGCGTGGCCTTTTTTCCTTGGTTGGCTGGCTGGCTGGTGATCATCAGGAAGCCACCGGAACGTTTGGTTTGATTATACAGATGTTTGATGAGCCCCTCAGGATCGGTGCCAGCCGGGTCACCCGGCAGACGTCCTAAGCGTGAATTGGCATCGACCAACGCACCGCAGGAAAACTCTTCCAGTCCAGTGGAATCCATGGCGTGGTACTGCCAGTGCCGATCACCGCACACGATGAAGAAATTTCCTTTAACCAGATTGTTTTGTTTGAGGAAATTAAAGAACTCATCCCGTTCATGGCGAAAACCTCCGACGTCACAATGGTTGTCTTTCTTGCGCAAGTCATCAGGCCCGATCATGGGCGTGGGAGAAATGAGGATTTTAAAAGTTGCGTCGCTGGCCAAAAGGGATTTTTTCAACCATCGTTTTTGCTCGGTTCCCCAAATGGACTTCTCGGGTGTATCGGGTTGTGAGTTTGGGCTGCGGTAAAAACGATTCTCAGGAAGCCAAATTTGAAGATCTTTGCTCACTCGGTGGGTGCGATAGGTCTTGGCTGCGGGTTCATTAAAAGGAGCATAGGGTAACTGTTCCATCAATATTTGCCGTCCTGTTTCAGGTAGAGGCAGATATTCCCCCGAATTGTCACTGTCGTCGATCCGGTAGTCGTGGTCGTCGACCATCCAAAAGGTAGGTACTTTGGCAAACAGCTGGCGATATCTGGGTTGGATGAACTGCTGGTGCCATTTTTGTCTCATTTGGGGGATCGTTTGAGACCGCGGATCGGTGGGAGTATCGTAGTAGACATTGTCGCCGGTTCCGACGAAAAAATCGGGTTGGATTTTCAGGATGGTTTCCAAAGCTGGGTACCCAAGGTGTTTGTCTTTACCTTCGTACGGTTTGGGAAGATTGGTGTTGTTCTGTATGAGGTGCCGTTTTCTGTCGATGCGATTGTCACCGTGGAATTTCGCGTAATTCATACCCGTCACGACGACAAACCGAACGGTATCTGCATTTTGCCGACCGGGATGAGTCTTGAATTCTAGTGTAGGACCTTCACTTAGGTTTTCCGGTGTAGGGCCGATTCGGCTTGTGCAAACGTATGTGGTATTGGCGAGCAGTTTGGAGAAATGAACGCGGGCAATAAAATCCCTCTGGGGAAGACAGTACGCAGTTTTCACTAACGGTACCGATCGGCGACCCTTGGGTTGAGCTCTGAATTCGACAAAGCCCCAGGCCCCGGCAACATCTTGATTGACCGACATTGCCGTTTCGGTCAACCGCATTTGCACCAGTGCCGAATGGTGGGTGACCTCCCCTGACATTACTCCCATGCCGGCCATGGGATGTTTGGCGTTTTTGGGAGGGGTCGCCACCGCGTCTATCGGTGGTGCAGATTGGGCTGCCAGGAAAGAGGAAAGCATCAGCGGTGCGCTCAGCAGGAGGATCATTCGAGCGGCAAATTTGGCAAAACGCAACGCGCGATTCTGTTTTTTGCTCATGGCGATTTCGATCTCGGGATGGTGGAGGAATGCCGGCTTCAGCGTATTATGTTAATCGGTATCTAAACCCTTTTTTAGTCCCGGCGAATCCTTGACCCACCTCGTTCTGGTGAGGGTCTTAAAAAGATCTTGATGGAGGGACGCGTTTACCAGTGTGTCTCTGGTCGGCAGCAAGTACTTCCGGGGATTTACTTTAAGGCAATTGGTTTCGAGGTGCGGTGTAAACGATTGGTTGGATAGCTTGCACCTACAAATGTCGAAATGATTACAGAATCGGTATCCAAGCCATTGGGTAAATCAAAATTGACCTTCAGGCTACCGCTACCTGAACCGGAAACCACTTTCCGACTGATCCTTTCGCCATTGCCTTTTTTTAGTGTGACGTGAAACATCTGCTTGCCGAGGTCCGCCGGCAGCTGATGAGATATTTCGACGACAAGAGATGCATCTCTCTTGAGTTGAGTGGGGAGGATTAGTTGGAAAAGTTTTGAATCCTTTTTTGGGTTGCCCTTTAATGGTTTTGTTTTCCGTCTCGACTGGCGTCGAGCATCGGAGACAGCTTGAACCCGATCAACATAGTCGCTCACGAAAATTGGATCTGAGCGTTTTTGAAAAACCTCCAGCATGGGATCATTGGATTGTTGCATATATCGCTTCATTATTGCGCGGTGTTCGGTGATGGCCTTCGCAAAACGTGAGTCATTAATCAGGTTATTTTTTGCATCCGGGTCGTTTTCATAATCGTAGAACTCTTCCGGAGTGTTATGCCGGAAGTGTTTCAATCGAGCCGCAATCTCCGGGTTGTCAGGGGCTAGTTTTTGCATCGCTCGATAGGTCAGGGTTCCGGTTGTAGCGGTAGCAAAAACTCGTTGACCATCAGACCACGGATTAAACAGGTAGCCGTATTTTTTGGATTGGACGCTCCGCATCGGACTGCGATTGCCGCCAGCGTTTTCATTGTAAACCTTGTAAACGGTTTCTCGGCCAGATTGGGATGTGCCGTGCAGTAGTGGCGAAAATGATTTTCCATCCATACCCGCAGGATGTTTGGCGCCAGCAATATCCAGGACCGTCGGTAATAGATCCACAGCGGAGATCATATGGGTGCGATCAACTTTTCCCGCGTCGGTGACCCCGGGCCACTTCACAATCCATGGCGTTCGGGTGCTGTGATGCCAAAGAGCGGTTTTGGCAAAGGGTAGGGGCATGCCGTGATCGGACAGGAATAGGATCACGGTATTTTCTTTCTGGCCGGAGGCGTTCAATGCTTTGATAATTTCGCCAACACAATCGTCTGCCCGTCGTACCGAAGAGTAGTAATGGGCTAATTCTTTTCGAACGTCAGGATGATCAAAAAGAAAACCGGGGATTGGGACTTCTTCAGGTTGGAAAATACGGGAAGGAACGTTCGAGTCTTTGACTGTCGCGCCGGCTCCATTGATACCGTAAAACGGTTTGTGCGGATCAGAAATATTGATGCTCAGGCAAAATGGTTGATTGGCCTGCTTCGCCAATTCAATGCCTTTTTGCGTGGAAATGAAATAGGATTTGGCATTTTTGCCATGCTGTGTCTGGCCGTCGATTTTGGTCAGGTCGGCATCCCAGTCGTACGGTTGGTACGGTGTGGAGTGAGAGACCTTTCCCCTGATGGCTACAAAGTAGCCCGCCGCTTTCATCAAGTCCACCAGGTGGGGGTGGGGCGGGTTTTTAACCTGATAGAAACCCTCTACCCCCGTATTGTGTGGGTACCGGCCGGAGAACATGACATTTCTGGAAGGGTAACAGTTACCAACCTGAACATGGGCGTAGTGATATCTCATGCCCTGTTTGGCGAGTTGATCGATATTGGGTGTGGTCCCCGGTAATGGGCAGTCGAAGGCCCCGACCGAATCGCAACTCATGTCATCCACGGTAATCATCAGGATATTAGGTCCAGGTTGATCGCCAGAGACCGTCGTCGAACAAAGGAGTACGATTGCCAAAAACTTTCGGAGCATAAATGCTTTCAAATTGCAGGGGTGACAGCAAGGATCAATTGGAACAGCGGCCCGATGCCTCGAGGAAACAGAGCTCATACGGTGCACCGGATGGGAAGGTTCACGCCGGGGTTTCATCGGTGAGAGAAGACATTCAGCGCGAACTCTCTCATTTTAGGCTTGAGGCTGGAGCAGATGCAAACGGGGTTCCGGGATTCTATCGCTCTGAACAGGATCCAAGACGCAGGATCGCTGGATATCTCGGCATGCGTTGGCAGACATCGAATCCAGTCGCGACGTCCGATGAGCCTGTGACAAGCGGTTTTTGGGTTCTTTCTGACCGGGGTTACCTCTCTCCACCGCCGAGCATCTGATTGGGATTTAATGACGCGGATTGGGTTGATTGTCGCTCTCCCTTGGGAGTTGCCATGATATTCCGGAGGCGATCTAGAATGACGAAACCACCAATCAGAATCAGGAAAATAGCGAACATCTTTTTAAGCGATTGTTGATTGGTTCGAACGTTGATGAATTTTCCGGCCACGCTTCCCAGTGTCCCCAGCAGAGCGAATGTGACGATGGTTTCTGGATCTGCGGTTCGTTCATCTGCCATCAGGTCATATTGGTATTTTGCGAAGCCAACAGATGATTTAATGGCAATGATGGCGAGACTTGAACCGATGGCCAGTCGCATTGGTAACTTAGCCAAAACGACTAACGCTGGAACGATCAGAAACCCGCCGCCGACACCCACAAATCCCGTTAATAATCCGACGATGGCGCCCTCCAATGTGATTTTCAGGAGGGGCGATCGGTGGCTTGGTGTGCCAGCGATGTTTGCTGGCTCGACGTCTTCTTTTTTTCTGATGGAGTTGTCAAGCATGACGTAAGCGGCCATCACCAAGACGATACCGAAGACAATCAACTGTAGCTGATCGGTCGACATACCACCGAGCATCGCACCGAAATAGGTTCCCAGCATTCCTGGTATGCCGAAATAAATTACCGTGGGAAAGTGAATGTCTCCCCGTTTAGCGTATGGAATAGCGGTTGTCATCGCGATGAATCCTACGATGGCCATGGCCTCGGCCATGGACTCCTTGGCCTGGTGGCCGACAAGATAGACCAGGATCGGGACACAAAGCGCAGACCCTCCCGAACCGAACATCCCGAGCGTCACCCCGATAATGAGCCCAGAGATCAACACGACCATGCGTCAGGGTTCCCTATTTTAATTTGGATGAAAGTCAGCGATGGGTTGGACTTGATAATTCATCGATTCGATGGAATCAACCGACCTGGAGAGGCCCCTTCCGCCTCGTTGGGCCCCGCCGAAACCAAACCAACTTGCTTGTCCTGCGAGAACCGAATTTCCAGCGTAGCAGGGATGGGCAAATGTTTCCAACGGCAATCGGTTGAACACGAAGATCAAGATTTAAAGATCGCCGGGCCGGTGCTAAACAACACCGACCGGTTCTAACCATGGAGAAAAGAATTTCTGGCGAGGCTCCGATGTTCTTTCGACTTGGCCAATTCCAGTTGAGTGAGCCATTCTCGTAGGCCGTCTGTTGTCGTGGCAGTTGAGGCGGAGATGGTTATTTTTCGCTGACTGCGGGAATCTCTGCCCGCGCGGTTCGATCACCGATTTTGAAAAAACCAAGGGAGGCATCCTGCTGGTCGGTGACCAACCAAACGGCACCCGGTCGGGTACGTTGCCGCTGTTGTTTGCCCGCGGGAATCTTTCCATAGGGTTTGGGATTCCCCTCTCGATTCATCCAGTAAAGGTTGACCGTTTGTTTCCGTCGGTTCTGAAAGAAGACGTCAAAGCTGGTTCCGTCCGGATTGGATGCCGGAGCCGGGTTGGACTGGATGGGATGCCAGCGCAATGGTGGCAATGACTCGACGGTAGCGGCGATCTTGGGAGCAAACACCGTGGGCGCTAGTTTTCGCAGGCCCTCGATGGTGTCGGCAAACCTCGGTTCCGTTGCCAGATTGTTCCATTCATAAGGATCTTTTTTGATGTCATAAAATTCTTCATCGCCCCCAGCGTAATGTAGGAGCCGTGAGCCTTGAGCGCTTAAGCCGTAACTCCCTGGTTCGCTTAGGTAGGTAATCGAAACATGGGGCCAATCCGTGGAGGGATTTTTAAGCAGCGGAACAAGGCTGGGGCCATCGTTGGACTTTTGAGGAGGGAGCCCGGTGAGATCGAGCAAAGTCGGAAAAAGACTAATCAGGTTCACCGGTTGGTCGCATCGGGTTCCACTTTGCGTACCCGTCGTAAGGCCGGGGGTTCCCTTCGGAGCTCGAATCATCAAGGGCACGCGAGTACAGGCTCGCCAGGCTGTGTATTTTTGCCAGTGCTGTTTTTCCCCCAGATGCCAACCATGATCACTCCAGAGAACCACGATCGTGTTGTCTCGATGGGGTCCCTGGTCCAAGGCCTGAATCACTCTTCCGACCATGGCGTCCGCAAATGCGATGGATGCGAGGTATCCCTGGATGGCTGGTTTCCACTGTTGATGTTTTTTGATGTGGTCAAAATAACGGTTGGGCCCCCGTTTTTGTCCTTCTGGGGGCAGGTCTTTCAAGTCGTCTTCCTTGTAGCCAGGCGGTAACTGGATCTCGTTTAAAGGAAACAGGTCAAAATATTTTTTTGGCACAAACCAGGGTTCGTGAGGCCGGTAAATTCCGCAGGCCAGAAAAAACGGTTTTTCATGCTTCTTTTGCAGTTGGTCGGCGATCCACTGGGATACCAACCAGTCTCCTCCAAATTCTTCATCGGTTGCCTCTAACGCTGCCCAGTCCGTTTCGACGTATTGCCACGGTCCGCCACGGGGCAGATTGACCGGTCGCTGCTCCGGATAGAGAGTTCGGGGGAAAGGGTTTTCAGTAGCTTTGGGTGGATGATAGACATCCCACGATTGGGCGTCGATAAAATAATGTAGGAGTTTACCTGAACCAGCGGACCAATAGCCATGACGGGAAAACGACTTTGGCAACAGTTCGGCATCAGGCAGTATTTCGCGCATGTTTTGACCGTTGTCATACAGCCCAGATTTGTGGGGTGAGATCCCGGTCATGATCGCGGTACGGGATGGATTGCAGGCTGGGGCGCAGCAGTGAGCGTTGGTAAACAAGACGCCGCTGGCGGCGAGGCGATCGATATTGGGGGTTTTGGCTTGCGGGTGTCCTCCCAGGCACCCGATCCAATCATTCAGATCGTCCACCGAGATGAAAAGAACATTGGGCCGATCATTGCCAACAAGACCAGGATCGCAAAACGCAATGGCCAGTAGCAATACCCAACACAAGCGTCCAGAATGTTTGCGTGTCATCGGGTCATCCAATAGTTGGTTTCAAAAAGGGTGAGGAGTCTTTTTTTCGTCTTGAACAATTATTTTTCGAGCGATGATTCGCTTTGGTTTTTTCGCCTGTGCTTTTCAAAAAATGTGAAAATCTCTTTCCAGTATTGAAAAGCCACAAGGACGTGCCCTCCGTTTTTTACCTCGACGTATTGATGAACGATTTTGAGCTCTTTCATCTTTTCAACCAGTCTCCGAGTCCCTTTGACAGAAAGTACCCTGTCGTTGTCGCCGTGGACAACAAATACCGGTATCTCTTTTGCTTTTGGAAGGTTTTTCAGTCCAGCGGGTATTGCCGGGGCCATCGGGGCTATTGCAGCCCAGATCTTTGGATATTTCATGGCCAAATGAAGAGCTCCTCCACCCCCCATCGAGTGGCCATACAGGTAGATTCGTTTTTCGTCTATTTGGAAATCATCCCGAGCAATTTGAAGGACGTTCATGACGTCTTTTTCGGATAACTCACCCAGGTTGTCTGGGTCTTTGCCACGTCCGCCTCGGAGACCGCGGCTGCCATACCAGCCGCGACTGTTATATCCCATGGGCGCCACAATTAAGAAACCCGATTTTTCTGCATACCGAGTGAATCCGGGGTAGCCCATGAGTTGTTTTGGATTGCTTCCATAACCATGGAGGGCGACAATTAATGGAAACGTTTTCTTTTTGTCGGCATCGATTTCATCATAGTAATTTTTTGGCAGGTAAACCTGGTACTCCATTTTTTTTCCCGCAGCGGTGAAATCATATTCCCGCGTTACAGACTTTCCGGTCTCGATACGATCTGTATCATCGGTGGCTGGATTCGTCTTTTTGGAATCATCAGGGGCTAGGGATTTTTCCTGTTGTTGAGCCGCGGCGTGCATGGTTCCGGCGACCAACAATAACAGTGCCGTCAGGGGCCAGATGAGACACCTGCGGAAAAATTTAGAAGTGGTGACTAAGGGATTTAGAATAGATGACATGATCATTTTTGTTAGGGTTAAGGAATGATGCGGGAGCAAAACGTATTGAGAATGTTGATGGGGTTTGGTCTTCGTTAAGTGTTGGCGAGTCGATTAATCAGGCGGTCACTTCAGTAACGACATGACCGTGGACGTTAGTCAAGCGACGTTCCAGCCCATTGTGGTAGAACGTCAGTCTACTATGGTCCAGTCCCATTAAATGCAATATCGTGGCGTTGAAATCGTAAACAGACGTTTTATCGACCATTGCCTTGAAACCGAATTCGTCGCTTTCACCATAGCTAAATCCCTTCTTGACACCTGCACCAGCCAGAAAACAGGTGAACGCACCCGGGTTGTGGTCTCGCCCGGTCCCGTTGCCCTGCAGGAAGGGCATTCGGCCGAATTCTGTTGCCCAAACGACCAACGTCTGCTTCAGCAACCCTCGTTGCTTGAGATCGGCGATTAGGGCTGCGGTCGGCTGGTCCATGATTTCTGCCTGCATCGCATGAGTCTTGGCAATGTTAGTGTGGGAATCCCAATTGGTAATACCATTTCCACCAGACGGATCACTGCCGTTGAACAACTGCACAACTCGTACACCTTTTTCCAGAAGCCGTCTGGCGAGGATGCAATTCCTGGCGTAGTGTCCTCGTAGCTGGCTTCCTCCTTCAACTCCATAGGCTTTCAGGGTTGCCTCACTTTCTTTTGCTAAATCCATCACCTGTGGCACAGAGGACTGCATTTTTCCTGCTAACTCATAACTGGCGATTCGTCCCGCCAGATCTGCATCTCCAGGGTATTTTTTGAGGTGTCGAGAATTCAGGAGTTTTAATAGCTCAACCGTTTGTGCATCGGTACGAGCCGGAATCGATCGCGGCCGACCAAGATTATTGGGGGGGCTTTTTGAATTGAATGCGGTGCCCTGGAAAGCGGCCGGAAGAAAACCGTTTCCAAAATTGTTTTTGCCGCTGCGAGCTAGTCCGCGTGGATCATTGATCGCAACAAATGCCGGCAGTTCCTGATTTTCGGTCCCGAGGGCATAGGTGGTCCATGCTCCGAAAGACGGGAAGCCTTCCATGGTAAATCCGGTATTGAAAAAATTCTCTCCCTGCGGATGAGCGCTAGTCTGAGTCGATAAGGCGTGAAAGAAACAGAAGTCATCTACCTGGCGACCAAGATGAGGAAGAAGATCGGATGTCATTTTTCCGGACTCGCCCCGCGGTTTGAATTTCCAGAACGGTTTAGCGATGTTGCCCGACGGACCTTCAAAGGTGACTGCAGGTAAGCCATTTGGTTTTTGGCCGTGTAGTCGTGCCAGGGCTGGCTTATAGTCAAACGTATCAATGTGACTGACCGCACCAGGGCAATAAATGACCAGGACTTGTTTAGCCGGTGCCTCGAAATGAGAGGGACGAGCCGCATACGGATTACGCGAGTCGATACGGGGACGAATCGGTTTCTTACCACCCGCCGTTTTGAGATCTTCGCTCAGCAGCCCATCGGATGACAACAGGCTGGTCAAGCCAATGGCCGCTCCAGACAGACCTGCAGTATGAAGAAAATTTCGGCGATTCAAAAAGTGGCGTCCCAGCGAAGATAAGCTTTCGGGCAAGTTCATGATTCAACTCGATTTTCAGCACGCAGAATGAGATCTTATTTTAGACTTTGTGGATTTAAGATCAAGATTTCTCAGGACCCGTCCTTTGCTTCGGACCACACGTCAACCTGTCAGGGCAGAAATGCGAATTCGTTGGAATTGATCAATGCCCGGCAGACCATCGATAAATCACTGTTGTCAGCCAGTCGGCGAGAGGCTTGCCTTTCCATTTTGTCAGGTGTTCTTCCCAATAATAGTAGAAAGCAATGATCGATTGATTGTGCGACGTCATTGTTTGCCATCTCGGTTGCCCTGTCAGCGATACGTTTGGATTGGTCGATGACAAATTGGCTGTTTAGCAAATTCAATGCCTGTAGCGATGTTGTGGAGACTGGTCGTTTGGCACGAATCTGGCCGCAGTCTGGAAAATCAAATGCTGTAAACATCTGATCATCGACCCGCCGCATTCTTTCCTGATAGATCATCCTTCTCCAGGTAGGCGGCCCAAAATTGTCGTTGACTTCCCACTGGGCATAGCGTTTCTTGACATTGTGGATACGGTAGCTGCGTCCGCCAACTCTTGAGCTAAGGACACCTGATGAGAGCAATATCGAATCCCGGATGACCTCTGCTTCCATTCGTTTGGGTGGGAATCGCCAAAGTAAAGCCGAACCCGCGTCCAGCATGAGACCTTTTTCGTTAGGCTGGCTGGATTGCTGAAATGCTTTGGAGAGGACCATTAGTCGCAGGAGATGCTTCATTGACCAGCTAGGGGGCTTCCTATCTGGAGCCAAGGTTGGTTCCTTGAATTCCGACGCTAGCCAGTCCAAAAGCTCGGGGTGACTTGGAAGGGCTCCGGCTGCGCCGAAATCGCTGGGCGTGGCGACGATTCCACGGCCAAATACATGGTGCCATAACCGGTTGGCGGCGACACGGGCGGTCAGAGGATGCTTTGGCCCGGTGAGCCATTTTGCAAATGCTTTCCGCCGTAGTTTACCGGGCGAATTGGGAGGGAGGTCAAGTTGACCAGAGATTTCCATTAGGCCAGCAGCAAAGACTTCATGGCGGGGGGTCTCCGGGCTGCCACGGTTCAATACGAATGTCTTGGAAGGGTTGATTAACCGACCAACAAAGCTCGATTTTGGCCCCTCTTCGCTCACGTTGATAATCAGGCGTTGGATCTGTTGTATGATTTTTGGACGAGTCGGGTATTTGACGTCCAGCTTTTTGAGCTGACCGGTGTTGGCCACGACGTTCCATTTTCCGTCTGCCCCTTGGCATTCCACCTTGTAGGGTCCAAAGTTGAATTTATTCATGGCCAATAGGTAATCGGTTTCCAGGAAATCTCCCCGGTTGGTGCTTAGTCGTAGACGGTCAACGACGTGTGGTTTGGCGAACGTCAGTTGCACCCAGGGCTTTTGCTTGGTGTCCGGTGGAGATTTTCCGGCCCATGCTTCGGTACCAAACATCCCGTCATTGATTTTGTGGGATTCGTTACGGGCGACCGATATTTCCTTGGGACTGAAAGCGGTCGTTCCAGAGGAAGCCAGCGCCAGGTTTTGTTTTGGATTCTCAAGCCCGAATATTTCCAATTCATCAATCCGAGCGTAATTCCACATGAAAGTAATTCGTACAGCACGGGACTCCACCGGGGGAAAATGCAGTTCACGGTAACCGGTCCAGTTCTCCTCCCACGGTCCCATTTTTTGAAGGGCCCCATGCAATTCGGAGATTTGTTGATAGAGCTCTTTTCCGCGGATCTGGTGGACATGGTCCTCTGCTAATTCGGGAAATCGGCTACCGAACTCGATATCCTGAAAGACCGCGGACATGGAGTAGTAATCGGTTATCGAAATGGGGTCGAATTTGTGGTTGTGGCATCGAGCGCATCCAATGGTCACACCGAGTGTTGACGTTCCCACCGTTTGCAGGATTTCATCCATGCGATCAGCTCGAGCCTGGCGTCTTGCCGACGCTTCCTGTCCGACGGTGGCCACCGGAACGTGCGGCCCAGCCACCAGAAAACCCATGGCATCGCCTTGCCCCATGGTGTCGCCGGCGATCTGTTCTGTCAAAAACTGTTGATAGGGTTTGTCCTGGTTGAACGATCGAATGAGGTAGTCTCGGTAA
Source organism: Planctomycetota bacterium (assembly GCA_014238905.1). Classification (GTDB taxonomy): domain Bacteria; phylum Planctomycetota; class Planctomycetia; order Pirellulales; family Pirellulaceae; genus JABAAE01. Next base: position 100,043 of record JABAAE010000008.1, on the reverse strand, counting down.
ATCCAAGCATTTTTCCGATACATATTGCTTTCCGAGCCGTTGGTCTCGGCCCACCGTATCACGTCGAGCCAGTGTTGAGCCCATCGTTCACCGAAATGCGGTGACGCCAGTAATCGATCGACTAGGGCGGAATAGGTAGTCTCGGGATTTCGTTGATAACTCACCTCAAACTCTGCAATTTGATTTGGCATGGGAGGAAGACCGGTGAGAATAAACGATACTCGCCTGATCAGGCTCCTGGCGTCGGCAGGGCGAGAATAGGCAAGGCCTTTCGCGGAGAGTTGCTGAGTTAAAAACGCATCGATGGGATTGGCGACGGCGTCGCCGGGGATGGTGGGGCGAACAATCGGTTGAAATGACCAGTGGCTGGATTTGGTCGCGGCGACGACATCCATTTGACCAGGCCAGATGGCTCCTTGAGCGATCCAGCGAGTTAAGACCGCGATTTCTTTGGCCGGAATCTTGTCTTCATCAGGGGGCATCTTCAAGTCCGGATCGAGATGGTTCACCAGATCGAGAAGGTAGCTTTGGTTGGGAATTCCCGGCACCACCGCCCGCAATCCATAATCACCACCACGCAGCATGTTGGCTCTTCGGTCCAACCTGAGTCCAGACTCCTGCTGATCTTCACCATGACAATCCCAGCAATGTGCTTCCAGGATGGGTGCGATTTCGCGCTTAAAATCAATTTTTTTGCCATCCTTTTTTTGAGCGACCTTCTTGGGATCGGTCGTTTCCTGAGCGTGTATTTCCAGAACGGAAAAAGCGGAAAAGAAAAACGTGATGCCGCCCATTAGCAGCGTGCTACTAATCGATGCTGGAAACATTTTATTGGCTGGTGATCGAAGGGATGTTTTTTCACGCATTATTTCAGTTTCATTACATTTTTGAATTACGATTGTAAAACCAAGAGAGGTTTTATTGAAAGGGACTCTTCTCTATTTTGGTCTTTGAGTGGTTTTTTTTATATCGATCTTGAAACGCCGGGGCGTGAATGAGTCCGAGAAAACGCGGATCGAACCAGCTTCCCGCGTCAAATTCTCGCAACTGATCCCAAGTGAATTCCGTCAGAGTCCGGCCCGGGCCGTCCGTGGTTCGCTCAAGCGTCGCGTCGTGCAGAACGACGAACTTCCCGTTTTTGGTCGTGCGGATATCCAGCTCGAAGCCCAGGCCGAGTTCCAGACAACTGGCGAAGGCCGGCAGCGTGTTTTTCGGTGCGTGCCGGAGCAGTACCCGGTGACCGATGAGGATCGGATCGTCAGCATGAAGGCTGCCCAGTGGCAGCAGGATCAGGAAAACGAAAAAGCGATTCATAGCGGGAACGCGTCACTTTCTAAAGGAGTGAATAAGGAATGATGGGAGTAGTGGATTTCGCCAGAATTCCCAACGCTTGGGATTCTTATGTGTCTTTGATTTCGTCGCGGTGGTCATCCGAGTGTCACTTCAGTCCCGCGGGTCGGTCGAATTCCCGCCGGTCCAGGACCGCATCTTTTAGGCTCTTGATTTCGACAGTCATCGGCCCACCACGTTTCACCGTCAGCAGGATGTAACTGTCTGCACCCGCGAGGAACCGGGAGTGCGGATCGGGATACCGGGTTCCCTTGCCGCTCAATGCCGTGTTGTAGTAGGGAAAACCGTCCACATCGGCTCGCTCGGCAAAATAACCGAACCCCGAGATGCAGCAGGTCCCCTTGCGGAACAGGTCGTGCCACTGCGTTCGAGCCCGATTGCGAACGCTGGCGTTCCGCTCGTTGTAGAGCGTGACCACGAAGCTGGGCGGCTGGACCATCAGCTTCTTGTACCACTTGAACTGATCAGACTTCTCATCGAAGGCGTGGCAGGTTTGCCAGGTCGTGCCGAAGTCGGAGATGTGGTTGAAATCGAGGGCTACAAACCGCACATCGAATTCGGGAACCTCGAAGTGCCACTTCCACTGGTCGCCCGGCAGCTCAAAGAACCGCCGAAATGCCGTCGCTTCCACGTCGTACACTGGATCATCCGGCGGCCTGTCTCCCCGAGGCCGAATCTCCCGGTCATGATTGCCCAGCGCAGGCATGAACGGTGTCGACCGAAATAACTGCGGATAGGCGTCGATCAGTTCCGAATACGGTTTCACGCAGTCCTTGTTGCCCTGACCACATTTGTCCCAAAGCTGGGCGATATTGTCGCCGGCGGTTAGTAGCAGGTGCACGTCGTCCTTCACGATGGCGGACAAATCTGGCTTGCCCTGCCAGTCAGCAACCACGGCCACGCGCAGCGCATCGGTTGGGTACGTCTTGAATGTGGCATCGGCGGAACGGTGGTCGCCGGTGCGGACGGAATAGTGGTAAACGGCGTCTCGATGCTTGAGCGGAATCTCTACGTGGTGCAGCGTCGTATTCTCGTCGGCTCGGACCTCCTGTTCGTATTTCTTTGTCAATCCAAAGCGGACGATCGAATTGCCCGGTTCGTCAGTCATCCAGTTGACCACGATCCTGCCCGGATCGTTCGTCTTATGTGTGAGCCAGATGCATGTAATGTCTCCCGAGACGGCACTGGCACCTGTCGACAGACAGCAGGCAGTGACAGCTAGTAACACTAGTTGTTTAATGGCGAATCGCATCTGATTCATTTGCTAATCTCATTCAATGTGCCTGTGCTGCTGCCGAAGGACTCTGTTTCAACACGAAGGTGTTGGAGCATGGTCACATAGAGGTTGCAGAGGGGCTGGTTGTGATCGCGGCGGAAGGCTAGGTGATGGCCATGCTTGAGGCCGCCGCCGGCCACTAGAATGGGCAGATTCGTGTTGTCGTGGGTGTTCGCGTCCCCCATGTTGCTGCCGAACAGGATCATGGTGCGGTCCAGCAGGCGATCGTCGCCCTCACGAACCTCGGCAAGCTGTGAGAACAGTTTGTGAAGCAACGTCATCTGCTGATGGTCGGCATCTATCAGTTGTTGCACTTTTGACTCGGATTGACCGTGGTGGCTCAGATTGTGGTATCCATCGGTTGTGTTCTGATCGGGATGCAGTTTGAAAGGCGGAGTCGCGAAGGCATCGACCATCAGCGTGATGATGCGTGTTGAATCGGATTCGAACGCGAGGCGAGCCATTGACAACATCAGGTCGAACTTTTCAAAGAACTGTTTCTGGTCGCGAATGTCGCGGAGCGGTTGTTCATCGGTTGTCGGCTTCGGACGCAGTTCCCACTGGCGAGCCACATCCAGTCGCTGCTCGATCTGGCGCACAGAAGTGAGGTACTGGTCGAGACGCGATTGATCATCGCGACCGAGTGCTCGCCTGACCTGACGCGTGTCATCCAGCAACGTGTCAAGGATGCTGGCCCGCTCATCGAGCTTGTGCAACTGCCGCTTAACCGCTGACGGATCGCCCTGAACAAACATCTCGCGGAACAGAGCCGAGGCACTGTCTTCAGCGGGCAGCAGCACGCCGTCGCGAGTCCAGGAGAGACTACGGTTAGCCTTGTCGATGTTCACGCCCAGATTGAGCGTAGGAAACCGCGTCACCGGCCCCAGTCGTTCGGCGGCGAATTGATCGAGCGAGATCGTGTTGCGAAAGCCGCTCTTGGTCGGTCCGCGAGCCGCCGTAAGAAAACAGTTCTCCGTGCTGTGCCCGCCGTCGACGTCAGGATGCGAGAGGCCGCTGATCACCGTGAAATCATTCCGGAACTCGGCAAGGTCCTGCAGGTAGGGTGAGAGTTTGTAGTCACGCCCGGGTGTTTCCGGAAAGAACTGTTTCGGCAGGACGCCCAGGTTGTTCGAGATCAACAGCATCCGCCGCGGGGTGGGCGACTCGGTATCTCTGGCGAGCGCCGGCCGCACGCTCTCCAGCAAAGGCAACGCAAACGCGACTCCTGCTCCGCGAAGAAAACGACGACGGGTGAGTGTGCGAGGCGTCATCGGCAACCATCCTTGCCGAGAAAGATCCGGCTCTGCACGAGTGAGTGAATGAGATCGCGCACTCGATACCCGTCCGATTCGCACGCATCGAGTATTGACTCAATCTCCGTACGATCCGAGAACCGGACCGGTGTTCCGGTTGCATAAAGCGTGAACTGGTGCAGAAGATTGCGGGCCAGTTGGCGAGGGTTGCTCGCCAGTAAGGATTTGAGTTTGTGAATGTCTCGGAAGCGGCGACCGTCCAGCAGTTGGCCGCTGGCGTCGACGGGCTCGGCAAGCGTGTAGGCGAAGTCGTGGCCGGCACGGTCGATGCCGGTGACCGATTCTCGCTGTTCAAGATTCTGTTCAATGCCTCGATAACGTGTTCGCCAGCCGCCTAGGACATCGAAGTTCTCTAGGGCCAGGCCGACAGGGTCGAACCTCGCGTGGCAACCGGCACAGGATTCTGATTTGGTGTGCAGAGCCAACAGCTCGCGAATCGTCTTCGCCCCGCGAATGTCCGGTTCCACCGCTGGGACGCTCTTGGGAGGGGGCGGTGGCGGTTGCCCGATCAATCGTTCCATGATCCACGCGCCGCGAATGACCGGCGAGGTCGAAGTGCCATTGGCGGTCACTTTCATGATCGCGGCTTGGGCCAGCAGGCCACCGTAGGGGCTGTCATCCGGTAAAACGACTTTTTGCATTTTGGAACCGCTGAGCGGTTTCAACCCGTAATGCCGGGCGAGACGATCGTTGGCGTAAACAAAGTCGGCATCGACTAACGCACTCGTTGAGAGATTGTCGCGAATCATCGCCGTGAATAAGGTGCGCGTTTCGCGCTCCATCGACTCGATCAGGTAATCATCAAAGCGGTACTCGGGATGCAGACGAATATCCGGTTCGTCGCGTCGAATGTTGCGCAGGTCGAGCCAATAGTCGGTAAAACTCTCGACGAACCGATCGAAGCCGGAACTATTGATCAGCCGATCGGTCTTACGGCGAAGTGTGTCGGCATTGCACATCTTTCCCGCGGCGGCCAGCTCCATCAATGCCGGGTCCGGCCGCGTGTTCGTCAGGAAATGCGACAGCCGCGAGGCAACGGCGTATTGATCGAGATGACCAGTCGCTGGATCAGACGGTTCGCGCAGATAGAGGAAGTGGCTGGAACAGAGAAACGCCTTGTAGCCGGCAAGCATCGCTTCGGGAAACGGGATTCCCTGCTTGAGCCGTCGCTGAATGAGTTGCTCGAAGCGAACAAGGGTTTCCGTGGGAACAGGCTCGCGTGCGGCGAGGTTGACGAAACGCCGCAACAGGCGCCCCACGTCTTCGGTCGGATTCTCGGAAGTGACCTCGGAGTCGATATCGTCGAACAAAACTCGGTGTGAAGGTGGCGGCCACGACTCGGGCGGTAAAGGGCCTTCGACTTCCAGCCACTGAAAGGCAACGCCCGGCTGGCCGCCTTCAGGAAATGGTGGATAGCGATACGTCGGCGGGCCGCCGTTGACATTGCGAGCCAGCGGCACCGGAAGACCAAGCAAGCTGTACTCGAACGTCTCTGTCGGGAGTAAGCGAACGGTCGTCTCATAAACGGAGGGGTTGGGCTGTATGTCCATGATTCCACCGGTGGCCCGGACGTCGCCGGAGACATCCGGGCCGGACGGCTTGCGGGCGCGGAACGTCATCGGCACCGGCTCCGTAGCCGGCTGGAGTTGATATCCTTCCGTTTGCAGGACCGCCCGCGCGGAAAAGCGGACTCGATACTGGCCCGATAGTTTTGCCACGAATCCGCGGGGATATCCGTAGTAAGGCCAATGAGCAGACCGGAACAACGCCAGTTCAAGTATGGTGTCGTCCTTGAGAGTTTCCAGCTCCTTCGCGCCGACCGCCTTATTGTCCTTGGCGAAGAACATCGCTTCGCGTTCGCCGAAGGTGCTGGTGGCCGAAAACAACCGTGTTCCAACGGCGCGATACTTTGTGACCTGAGGCGGCTTCGGTCCGTCGGCCATTGCCTGTTGCAGAGCAGCTTCGGCGGCGTCGAGATATGCGGCCAACTGTACTCGTGACATGTCGAGTGCGGTGGCGGTCTTGTTAAACCGGTGGACAACGCGATCTTCCGGCAGCATGTCGCGAATATCGAGCAGCGGCAACTGCAGGACGTCTCGCAAGTTCTGTTCGTACTCTTCCCGCGTCAGTCGCCGCAACGGTCCACGACCGTTCGCCATGACGTCGGCGCGATCAGCTTTTGCGATAGCGTCGTTCAGTGTTTTGAGCAGCGTCTGACGATCGGGATCGGACAACATTTCGGGATCGGGCGGCATCTCACCGGCATGGATGCGATCATGAATCAAAATCCAGCGATCGCGCAGTTCCCGGTCGTCGAGCGTGAAAGCCAGCGAAGCAAGATCGAGTCCGCCTTCCGCCGATTCACCGCCGTGACAGTCGAGGCAGGTCTGTCGGATCAACTTGCCCAATGGTTCAGGAATCTCCGCCCCGGCTGACCTCGATGTGCAGGGAAGGAGTAAGAGGCACACCGCGCATGCGGTCCCGATGGGGCGAACGAATACCCGCATTTGGCGATCGGTCGCTGCCGGCGTTTTCGTCATGCGAATAACTCCCGGATAGGCTGGCCCATGTCTGTGATAGGAACGGGGCGGTCGCCGTCGTACAGGTTCTTGTCGGAGTCGATGCCAACAGCGGCACAAATCGTTGCGAAGAAGTCGGGCACACTGACGGGATTCGAAACGATCTTTTTTGCGATCTCATCAGTTTCGCCCAAGGCTCCGCAATGCGACAGGCCGCCGCCGGCGAGGACACAGCTGAAGGCCGTGCCTTGATGGCCACGTCCGCCACCGCTGTCGAATTCGGGTGGTCGGCCGAATTCGGTGGTGATGACGATCAGCGTTTTGTCGAGCATGCGTTTTGCTTCCAGGTCCGCAATTAACGCGGCGACGGCTGTGTCCAGTTCCTGAATCAATTTATGCTGATTCAGAATGCCCTCGTTGTGCACGTCCCAGCCGATGCCATTCAGAAAGTTCAGGTTGTGCGACACTTCGATGAAACGCACGCCCCGCTCAACCAATCGGCGGCTGAGCAGACATCGCTGGCCAAATTCGCCGCCGTATCGATTGCGAAGATTCGCCGGTTCGCGGTCCAGTTCGAAGACTCGCATAAATTCCGGACCGCTTAGTTTCAGGCTTTGTTCGATCGCCGCGTCGTAATCGAGCAATCGCTGATCGGTCGTTGGGTCGGCATTGCGCTTCAAGACGGCAAGGAGTTTTTCCCGGCGCGATTGACGCCTCGGGGTGATGCCGTCGGGGCGAGTCAGTCCGGCCGGTCCCTGGCTTGTGTCGGTTAAATACAGATAGCTGTCGCGCGTACCGAGAAATCCCGGGCCGCGAGTGACGTTCGGATATCCAATCAGAACATAAGGCGGAGCGCCGTCGCTGGCCGCGCCTCGTTCGTGCGCGATGATCGATCCCAGCGACGGATATGTGATCGTTCCGCTGATCGGCCGTCCGGTGTGCATGCGGTTGGTCGCAGCGGCGTGTTCGTCGATCACCTCGTGATGCACACTACGAACCGCCGTGACGCGGGCCATCAGTCGCGCAAGCTTCGGGAGGTGCTCGCACACTCGGACGTCGGGAACAGCCGTTTCGATGGAGTTATAGTAGGAGCCTGCCAGCTTCTTGCTCGGGTCGCCTTTCCCTTTTGGATCGAACGTATCGATCTGCCCCATGCCGCCGCCCAGCCAGATCGAAATCACATGTTCGGCCTTGCCCCGGATGAGTGTTCCGTTGAGCGTGTCGCCAGCGTTTGCAAGTTGTGGTGAAGCAAGGCCGCAACCAGTCGCCGCGCCTGCGGCGAAAAACTCGCGACGATTCAACGAGGATAATAAGTTCACAATTGATGTCTCCGTTATGGCATCCACACGAACTCGCGGTGATTGATCAGGCTCCACAATACGTCTTCCAATGCACTGCGCCAGGCAGGCGAAAGACGCGGGTCGGGCGGCGGACCGGCGAGAACGCGACGTTCGATTTCTAATTGAATTTCATTGGCCTTTGGCCGCGCATGGTTGAACCACGTGACCTGCGGCAGCGGCGGAAGTTGTTTGATTTGAGCGATCTTGTCAGCCGAAACGAGGCGGGCGTCAAACCCCTCGGACAACGCACTGCCAAACGCCGTTCGTTCGTCCGGTTTTGGGAGTCGGCTGAGGGTTCGCAGAAACAACGTATCGACGAGCGACTCCGGCGATTCGGCCGCGATCGCAAGTTCCGCCAAAACACTTTGATGCGACGCCCGCGTCAGCGACATGGACAACGTGCTATTGGCTAGGACGCCTGATTGCAGGACGTTTGGATCGGTTTCGCGATTAGTGATGGGCATCTGCCGGGCTCCGGTCCAACCGAACGCCTCCAGCACGTCGACGACAGCGCGGGCTTTCGGAAGCGACAAACTGGGGCGATCGCGTTCGTTCTTCAGGTCGCCAAACATCCATGCTCGCGTTGGTTTTCCCAGCGTCTGGCGCTGTCGCAGTTCCCTCCGTCCGTCATGCACAAAAGTCAGTTCCTCGACATCAAACGACCGACCCGTTGCGTGGTGCAGCGAATCGACGATCTGCTCGGCGGTCAGACGGCGACGTTCCGCAGCGCTGAAGAACCGCATCTCGGCCGAAGCGGCAACATTCCGCCCGACGGCTGTGCGCTGGTAAGCCGTCGAAGTGAGAATCAGTCGCACCACATGACGGAAGTCGTAGTTATTGGCGATCAGTTCTTGAGCCAGCCAGTTCAGCAGTTCTGGATGACTGGCTGCATTGCTTTCCCAGTCGTCAACTGGTTCCACCAACCCAGCGCCGATCAACTGATTCCAGATACGGTTCACGACGACGCGCGAAAATCGCTCGTTCTGCGGCGAGGTGATCAACGCAGCAAGCCGCTCACGCGTATCGGTCGGGTCTTGCGTCAGCCGGTCAATGTTCTCGCCGTCTGTCACGCCAGTGACGGAAGCAAACGGCCACTGGGCAGGCACAGACTGATTGGCCTGAAGCGTCACTTGAATCAGCGACTTGCGTACTTTCTGGTTCTCGAAGAACGCGGCCGGCACCCGACTGGTTTTGGGGACGGTGACCGATTTGCGACTGAGCATGGCGGCCAGTGAGTAAAGGTCTTTCTGTGTCGTGCTGTGGTACGGCGAGTCGTGACAGCGGGCGCATTGCAATTCGATGCCGAGAAACGCCGAGGCGACGATGTGCCCTTTGGCCGCCATGGGCGAGTCGTTCTCGCTCGCCATCGCGAACCCCGCGCTGCCGCCTTCCGCCGCACCGCCGCGCATCAAAATGAGTTCCGTGACCATCCGGTCCAGCGGTTTGTTGTCACGCAATGAATCGTACAGGAACCAGCGGAACGGTCCGGTACTGCCCATCGACTGGTTGAGCAGCGTCGGATTTTCGGCGAGCAGATCAAGCCAGAAACTCATCCACCCGTCGGCGAACCGTTTATCGTGCAGCAGCCCGTCGATCAAACGGCTGCGTTTGTTCGAATTCACGTCGGCCAGAAATGCCCTCGCTTCATCGGCTGTTGGCGGAACACCTACCGTGTCGAGAAAAACACGCCGCAGGAACGATGCATCGCCAACGACCGGCGACATCGCCACTTCAGATTTGGCGAGCGGCGTCGCGGGCCACGGTGCGCCCGCCTTAACCCATTGTTCCAACAGTCCGATTTGCTGTTTGGGCAGGCCATCATCGGTAGGCGGCATGTCCCCGTCTCGAATCCGTCCAATCAGTTCACTCGCTTCCAGGTCGCCAGGAACGACTGCCGGGATTTCCGAAGCACCTGCCTTGAGTGCCGCTGCGCGCGAATCCAGTTTTAAGCCGCCTTTATCCTTTTCTCCGTGACAACGAAAACAGTTCTCACGCAGGATTGGCAGAATCTTTCCATGGAAGTGTTCGGCCTGAATCGCGTCGCCGGCTGATGAGGCAGCGATCGCACGTTCAATCTTCGATGTGATGAAAGCGTCGATTGGATGCGGTCCTTTGCGAGGTTGCCGCACTGGGTTTTCTTTCACCCACGCCCGCGCGAGGTCATGGCGCCCTTGCCAGAAGCCATTTTGAGAAGCAGCCGCCCGCCGGCGTCGCTGGTCGTCGAACTGTGCCAGCGACTCCTCAATTAACGAGCGTGCTGGTTCGATGGCCGCGTCTGTCAAAGGGAGTCGAGTTGAATCCGGTGCAAGCAGTTCGTACGATTTTCCGTCCGCTGAGAGCATCGCCACACAGACTTCGCCTGTTTCGGTGCGTTGCTCTTTTCCGCCGACAACGAGTTCCAGCACCACGCGTGATTTGCCGGTGAAGCCCGGTTCAATCGTTGCGTCGCCGAACACTTCCTGCTGGTGGTAACCGTGGACTCGCACGCCGGGCAACGGCGGTTCGGTGACAGGCGTGATTCTTTCCTCACCATCGGGCGGACGTTTCGTGATCGCTTTGGTTCGCGCAACGACCTTACCGTTGATCCACAAGCGACCCAGCGCGCGGCCGCGTATCATGAAGCGATGTGTGCCGGCTGGTAGTTGCACATCGCCTACCATTCGCAGCAACACGGGAGCGTTCCATGCGGAACGGATTCCCCAGGTGTCGTACTGCAACGGAATTCGTGGAATCACGAACGTATCGCCGATCCAGCGGGCCGATTCACTCGGCCACTTCTCGCCTTCGTTGGGCCAGCGATCGTGCGCGGGCAGACCAGCGGATAACTGCACCAGCACGCGACCCTCAGGAACGTCGGCCAGTTCCGGCATGACTTCCGGCTGAGGCTTTACAACGCGCGGCTTGCCAACGCGATGAAAACGCGACGCCACAACTTTGTCGTCGAGCACTGAACGGTGAATCGCAATCGAGTCGAGCATCCCTGCGAAACCGTTGCCGATGCGAATCTCATCGTTGTCAACGACCGGCGGCTCTTTTGTCTCGCCGCCGTAACTCCAGTTCCCTTGCGTCGGTTCGCCATTGACCCACCCGCGTATCGATTTGGGATCGCCGAATCGATACGCGATGGCAATGTGATGCCACCCGGTCCCAACGGGAAAGCCGAGTTTCGAATCCCAGCGATGCCAGTGTGCTTCGCTGCTGGTCAGCTTCGTTGCAAACAGGAAGCTGAGTTTTGCTTCATTCTTTGCACCGACTACCCGCAACGACCAGTTTTGATTATCACGGGCGAACTTCGGCGAGCCGGTTCGGCCTTTACCGACGACATAGCTGACCTGACCTTCGCGAAGAACAGACGGGTTTACCCATGCTTCGATCGTGATGGCATCGCCGTTGGTGAAGTCGAAGTCGCTATGCGAACCTGTATCGGGAACAGACAGGTAGGCGCTGGCGTCAACTCGCACGGCGGTGTTATTCGCAGCCATGTCGGGAAACTCCGGAGGGCGCGGCCCAGTTTGATCACGCTGCACGTTACCTTTGGCTCTAAGCGGAGTGGCTTTCTCAGTACCAAACTCCCACCGTGCGACCAGTGATGTGTTATCGGCAGCGGCAGGTGCGTGCAGCAAAACGCCGAGGCATAGCGTGGCAATCCAGTGTGCGTCTTTTAGTTGTGTCATCGTTGGACCTCCCTGTTTCAGTACTTCGGGAAGATAGCTGGGGTCGGGAAGCGGTCTTCGTGACTGGCTCTGTAATCCTGTAGATATTCCTCCCGCGGGACGTGGACGTCTGGCCAGCTTGCAGGACGAACGCGGACGACTCTTGTAGGGCGGATGCCCTCGGTGATGAGGTCGGTCTCAAAGCGGATTTGGATTCCGCTGCTTCCCAGTGGACGCTCGCGGTCCGTCTGCGTGACATCCAGGATGGGGCCTTTTGAGGCTATTTGGGAAGTGCCCGCCGAACCACCGGCCCAATGCTTCAACGTGTTTTCGGACGCGGCCATCAAGGCACGGCTTCCCTTCTTGAAATCGGTGTAGAGCGATTCGTCCATGCCGCCGAACAGAGTCGCCGTCACCTTTGCGCGGCCGAACTTGCCATACTCAACGGCATCGACCCAGGCGGGCATCCAGCGGCTGCGGATGAAGATCTTGTGCGTTTCGTTCTGGTTGCGGGCGGCACGCTGCATCGCGGCGTCGTCGAGCCAGATGTCCGAGATGTGGAACTGGGTGAACACACCGCCCGGCGTGGGCTTCCAGGTGATCCCTAGCAGGACGGCCTGGTCATCGAGCGATTTCTTTCCACTGGAGGGCCAGTTGCCCTCGGCGATCAGGTCCTGAATCTCGAGGAATTCGCGGCCGCGCCAGACGCGGGTGGCGGCATCGTAGGTCATCGTTTCTTCGCTGGTCTTGCCGTCTCCACCTGCCTTCGATTGGCGACTGGCGACAATTACCCTCTGGTTGTTCCGGATGTCTACTTGCTTCAGCTTCCAAACCTTGCCCTCGCGAAGGCAGTGGCTGGGCTCGTCTTCCAGGAGGAGGACGTGGTTCTCGGCGGGGAAGATCCCAGCGCCACGATTGTGGTTCGCGTCTTTCGTTTTGTTGTTGACCGGCAGTACCGGCACGGCGGAAATCGTTGGGTCCGGCGGGAGAAAGGCCCGGACGTGCATCACGGTCCCCAGCGGGACATCCCGGAGATCCGCCGCTGCCCCGTGATAGCGCACAATGCCGTACGGAAGCATGGCGAAGGGATGCGGATCGTTGCGCCGGAACACGCCCGCCCCTTGCACGCGAATGCTTCCACGGCGGTTGGCATGGTCCACGAACACCAGTTCGCCCTGATAGGAGTGTGCCTTTTCCAGAGGAGGGAACTTCCCAGCCTCGGGACGGAACGGCTCGTCGTCGGCGTTGGCGGTGCTCGTGAGCAGGAATACACCAAGGTACAGCACGGCGATCCAGCGGCCAGATTTGAGATGTGTCATAGTTCGATCACCTTGTTGCTATCACCAAACGCGTCGGTCTCCAGTCCCACGTGCTGGGCCATCAGGAGCAGCAGGTTGCTTATGTGGGCGTCCGAGTTTGCGGGGCGACTGCAGAGACCGTAGTGCTCACCGGGCCACCTCTGCCCTGTTCAGAAACCCCCCTGCGTTTAAAACCTCGGGTTTCTAGTTTAACCCCTCGTTTAAAGGTACCGATAATCCAGTTCGAAGTACACCAATAAACGACCTCGCAGTGCAAGGATTAAACGATTTCAGGTGCTATTGGTGTGGAGTCTGGCGTTGCCACTGCGGTCGATTCCTCCGTACCGATAATCTTCTATTTGCTAGGACGGGAATCGGTGCAACCAGGGGTTCTAGCGGGTGGGACCGAATTTAGCCATTGTCGTTTGTCGTCGTCCCGCGAACGGTTTGACGGGGATTCATTAAGGGCAGTCGGGGAGGAACGGTGGTTGGCGATTAACGAAGGATCTCCTTCACCACTTTGCCGTGGACATCGGTAAGTCGATAATCACGCCCTTGAAACCGATAGGTGAGTTTTTCATGGTTCATTCCCAGACATTGTAGAATCGTGGCATGAAAGTCGTGAACGTGTACCGGGTTTTCGGTCACGTTATAGCTGTAGTCGTCGGTTTGACCATGGGTGATCCCGGCTTTGATTCCTCCGCCTGCCATCCAGATTGAAAAACAACGGGGATGGTGGTCACGACCAAAGGATTTCGGATTGCCCTGTGAGTAAACCGTGCGGCCAAATTCGCCTCCCCAAATGACCAGCGTATCATCAAGCATACCTCGCTGTTTCAAATCGGTAATCAGCGCCGCGGATCCCTGATCGGATTGCCGGGCCAACTCCGGAAGATGCTGCTGAACATTGCTGTGATGATCCCAGCCACGATGAAAGAGCTGAATGAAACGGACGCCTCGTTCCGCGAGGCGTCGAGCAAGTAGGCAGTTGGCAGCGTGGGTACCGGGTGTTTTGGCGTCAGGCCCGTAAAGTTCAAATGTGCTTTCAGATTCTGACGATACGTCCGCTAATTCCGGGACCGATGACTGCATGCGATAGGCAAGTTCATATTGTGCAATGCGGGAGGCGATTTCAGGGTCGCCTACCTCCTGTTGCCGAATTCTGTTCAAGCGAGCCAACCGATCCTGTAATTGCCGGCGCTGTGGTGCCGAAGCTCCCGATGGGTCACTCAGGTAAAGGACGGGATCTCCCTGACTGCGGAACTTGACACCCTGGTGTCGCGAGGGAAGGAATCCGCTACCCCACAGCCTGTCATAGAGTGGTTGGGCCTGGAAAAACGAATTTTTGCTTAACAGGACCACAAATGACGGTAGTTCGTCGGTTTCGCTGCCTAGCCCATAACTGAGCCACGCCCCAATACTGGGTCGTCCCGGCTGCTGATGACCGGATTGAAAAAAAGTAATCGCGGGGTCGTGATTGATGGCCTCGGTATGCATTGACTTGATGATGCAAATGTCATCGACCTGTTTGGACAGGTGCGGAAGGAGCTGGCTTAGAGCCGTTCCTGATTCTCCATGTTTTCGAAAACTCCAAGGTGATTTGATCACCGGAAAGTTGCGCTGTCCTGCAGTCATGCCGGTCAGTCGTTGGCTGCCGCGAACACTCTCCGGCAGTTCGGTCAGATGAAGTTTCTCCAATGTCGGTTTGTGATCGAACAGATCGACTTGGGACGGAGCGCCGGACTGCAGGAGGTAGATCACTCGCTTTGCCTTGGGGGCAATGTGGGGGATCGCCTTGGTAATCGCTTCTGGAAGAGTGTTGGGTTGGTTGGCCTTGGCCTGTGAATCCTGCAGCAGCAGCGATTGCAACGCAATGGAGCCAATTCCAGTCGCGGATTGACCAAGGAACTGCCGGCGATGGGGAGGAAGATCAGAGTCTTTTAGGGTTGATGGCATTCAATCATCCTTTTGAAATCGCCTCGTCAAGATTGAGCAGCAGCCGGGCAACCTCTGTCATCGCAGCCATTTTGGCTCGACTGATTTTTAGGTTGGCAGGTAGGTCTCCGACTGTCAGTAATTTGTTGGCCGCTTCGGGATTTTCTGAATATCGTTGCAGCTCAGAACGGTAGGTGTCCAGTAATAACGCCAGTTCGGAGGAGCTTGGCATCCGGGAAGTCGTCAGGCGAAATCCGAAACGGATCTGGTTTTCCAGCTTCACACCACCTCGTTGGATCATCCGCTCGCCAAGATACCTTGCTGCCTCAACGAACTGCTTTCCGTTGAGAAGTAACAAGGCCTGTAGCGGGGTATTCGTCTTGGACCGACGTGTCGTACAAAACTCTCGCTCCGGTGCGTCGAACGTCTTTAGCATTGGAGAAGGAACAGTTCTTTTCCAAAAGGTATAAATGCTTCGGCGGACCAAGTCGTTGCCGGTTCCCTGCGGATAGGTCTTGGAAAGTCCGGGCCGGTTGTTTAGTTCCAACCAGAGTCCTGCGGGCTGATAAGGGTAGACGCTTTTTCCGCCGATCTGTCTGCTTAGCAAGCCGCTGGCGAGCAACGCTGCATCACGAATTTCTTCTCCGTCGAGTCGCATACGGGGGCCGCGGGAAAGGAGCCGATTACCGGGATCTGTTCGGAAAGATTCCGGGTGGCTGCTGGAGGCCTGTCGGTAGGTCGCCGATTGCAGGATGAGCCGATGGATCTCTTTGATGTCCCACCCCGATTCTCTAAAGCGAATTGCCAACCAGTCCAGCAGTAAAGGGTGGCTTGGTAATTCTCCCTGGATACCAAAATCCTCGGCGGTCTTGACCATCCCGGTTCCAAAGAGTCGTTGCCAATAACGGTTGACGGCTACCCGTGCGGTTAGCGGATGAGTGGGATCGACCAGCCACTGGGCAAAACCAAGTCGGTTAGGCGGCGAGTTTTTGGGCAGTGTTGGAAATACCGCCGGGACTCCCGGTTGGACCTCGTCGGTCGGTTGGTTGTATTGTCCCCGATTGAGCACAAAAGACTTGCGGGGATTGGGCAGGTCTTTCATGATCATTGTGGCAGGGTAGGCCATGGATCTTTCTTTTTCGATTGCTGAGATTCGTTCCCTGATGATCTGGCGTGGATCGTGATGCTGAAGAAAGTACTTGAGCACCTGGTCTTTTTGCTCGATCGTTTGCTTGTTATTAGGTGTTTTGGTGATTTGGATTATTTCGACTGGAATTCCACGGAAATCGATTGCTGTGACTGGGTCGGAGGTAATCGATAGACGAGGGCGCCCAATGCCGTGGGTTGCAAAACTTGCTTCGTGTCGAAGTCGGAATTTCAATTCGGTTCCGCCTGAGAATCCAAAGGGCTCTTCGGCGATAAGCAGAGCAGTGGCATTTGCCTTGCGGGTGGGCCCATCCACTGCCCAGCCATTATTTCCAGCGACGGTTCCGTCGATGGCCTTGGAGACCTCGTAATTCACTTGAGAATAGTCACCAATTGCCCGGGAAAACCGGATTTTCTTTTTTAACGTCGGTTGCAGTATGGAAGTGGCGGTTAACTCGATTTCGCTGAGGACAAAATTGGAGTTGCTGTGCCGACCTGGGCCTCCTGCGGGCAACGAAGCATGGGTTAATGCTTCCAGACGAACCGCCGTCAGGTTGGTGCCGAAGGTGTGGGTTGATATGTCATAAATGTCTTTGGCTGGATTCGCGCCACCGACTAAAAACGAATCGTCTGGCTGCTTAATAAAGGTGGATCCTCCCGTGGAGGCCAGCGAGATGGGTTTCAAGACCCGCCAACCGGCTAATCCGGAGGTGCGGATTTTTCTGACCCATTCGTTTAATTTCGGTTGTGGGTCAAACGGTTTCTGGAGCTCCGATTGAAGCCCAGCGAGTTCCTTGGATAGCCTGTCGTTTTGAGCTGCTCCCAAGGGAGAGGTAATGGTCTCCATCGGTTGGAAACCGTTCATTCCGCGTTCGGGGACCTGATTGAAGTAATGATAGATTTCGTAGAACTCTCGCTGCGAAACCGGGTCGAATTTATGATCGTGGCACCGGGCGCATCCTAGTGTCATTCCGAGCCAGACCTCACCGGTCGTTGAGACCCGATCCATGACGTATTCTGTGCGGTATTCCTCGTCGATAATCCCGCCTTCGATGGTAATGCCGTGATTCCGGTTGAAGCCGGTCGCCAGACGCTGTTGCGGGGTCGCCTGGGGCAGGAGATCACCGGCAATCTGTTCCAAGGTAAACTGGTCAAAGGGCATATTCTGGTTGTAGGCTTCAATGACCCAGTCTCGCCAAACCCATTGTTGCCGTTCGGTGTCATATTGGTAGCCGTTGGTATCGGCGTACCTCGCCAGATCCAGCCAGTGCCGCGCCATATGTTCCCCATACGATGGCGATTTGAGGTATCTCTCGATCATGTTTGGGTAGGCTTTGGGAGATGGATCATCGAGGAATTGGTCGATTTCCTCGACAGTGGGCGGAAGACCGGTTAAATCAAACGCCACCCGACGAATAAGCGTCTCACGATTCGCTTCTGCCGAAGGTTGCAACCCAGATTTCTCCAACCGGCTCAGCACAAAGAAATCAATTTCATTACGGGGCCAAGATCGGTTTTCGACCGTTGGTTGCTCCGGGACTGTGGGGACGACAAACGCCCAGTGCTGTTCGTACCGAGCACCGTTGTTGACCCATTGTTTCAGGATGTCGATTTGTTTCGGTGAAAGGGCTTTGCCTCCCGGAGGGGGCATTTGATGGTCTTTGTCTTCGCTGGTGATCCGAAGAATCATTTCGCTAGAAGCTGCATCGTTGGGAACGATTGCTCTATTTCCGGAATCGGCCTCTCCCACCGCCGATGTTCTTTGATCCAGTCGAAGTCCTGATTCTCGTTGAGTGGCATCAGGTCCGTGGCAGGTGAAACAGTGGTTGGACAGGATCGCTCTGACATCCCGGTTAAACCCAATTTCTTCGCCGGCCAACTGTCCGCCTGTCACGGAAATTCCCAGACAAATAATCAGAACAGTGGCGGCAGCAAGGCCTTGTATTTTCCAACAGGAGAAAAAGTCTGGTAATCGGCGGGGTTCAGCAGACTCGATGTTGCGATCAAAAAAAGAATTATTTGCCACTGTCAGTTTCCTAGAATAATTAATCATGCAATTTCTGGTCACTGACTGCATCCGGCCAGAGGCCTCCGATTGACAATAGCAATTGAACCATTTCGCTAACATCTTGAACAGATCAGCTGATCGCTAATGGTGATCCGTCATCCCGGATCGAAAATCAAAAAACGCAAATCAAGGGAGCCCTGCCTGCTTAATCACCACAGGGGTAAAGTATAGTAAGTTGATTAATCTGAAATGCAAAAAAGATGTTTCTCTCCTCTAATGAAGAGCTGATTGTCTACCACCGCAGGAGTGGCGTCTACGCCTTCACCTACCGAGTTGGTGGCCACGATTTCGAATTGACTGGCGTCCTTGATGACGACGGTCGTCCCTTTCCTGCCGGTGAGGTAAACATGGCCCCCGGCGGCGATGGGTGAGGCATAGGTTGTGGAGATGCCGGGGACCCGTGTCGCCGAAAACAACGGCTTTCCGGATTCGGCCTGAAGGCAGGATAGAATCCCCGTTTTAGCCTTGTGGAAGTATAATCTCCCGTTGGAAAGCAGCGGTGAGGCGACGTCCGGGGTGTCCTCGTCAACCGACCAGGCGACGCTGGAAGTCCTCGCAATATCCCCTTGGCCACCCAATTTAAAAGCGCCCAGGTACGATCCCCGGAAACCACTGCCTACAAAGACCAGGCCGTCAGCGGCCACCGCCGAAGCGCACGGTCTTTGAGTTTGTCCCCCACATCGCCATAATTCCTGACCGGTTTCCAGGTCATAGGCTCTGGCATAATTTTGTCCATTGAGGATCACCTGTTTTTTACCGTTATGAGGCACCACCAGTGGTGTTGACCAATTGGTGGGTTCCTCACGATCAGTTTTCCACAGCGTGGCCCCAGTGTATTTGTTGAGAGCGTAGATTGCCGACGGTCCATCGTGGTCCCAGGGAACCAGGATTTTATCCCCCGCAAGGGTAGGAGAGCTTCCCTCACCAAATCCATTTCGGGTATTCATCTTGCCGAAATCATTTCGTTGCCAGACTGGTTTGCCATCGATCGTAAAACAAAATAGACCTCGGGACCCAAAGAATGCGTAGACGTGCTTTCCATCCGTACAGGGAGAGGCGGATGCAAAATTATTGGTTCCATGAACACCTTGGTGAGGGGTTTCTTCGGTGGCGGTTTGCTCCCAGATTTTGGTGCCCGATTTCCGATCAATGCAAAAGATCATGAATTTTGTTTTTCCCAGACCGGTGGCATTTTGCCGCCGACGTCCAGAATTTCTGGAATTGGAATTCTCGCTATTGGATCCTTTTTGGGTGACCGCGGACACCACGAAAATCTGGTTGTTCCAAACAATGGGAGATCCAGAGCCGCGGCCTGGAATGGCGGTTTTCCATTTAATACCGGTGGATTCGGTCCATCGGGTTGGCGGATTACCTGATGCTACGGACCCATTTCCGGTTGGGCCTCTCCAGTGCCCCCAGTTTTCGCCAACGGCCTGTTGCGCATTTGCCAAATTTCCAAGAACTGGTAACGCGAATGCACATAGCCTGAAAAAGTAATGGTTGCGCGACATCTGATATTTACCAATGTTTTAAACAGCCGGTGAATTTCAGCGGGATCCAGAAATTCATTAACGGCAGAAGGACTTACGATTTGATTTACCCGTTAGAGGGATTTTCAGTGGCATTGAAGGGGTCGTCGATCCGCTAGGTGTCAGTGTACCCGAATTTGGAAGCGGGAGCCAAAGGGATTCGCTGGCACGGGAAGCCGGTTCCAGCAAACGGTCGAGTTGGAATTGCGTTATACTTCACATCGGTTTAACAGGGGTTTTCTTGTCGTTTCATCGTGTTAAATGGCCCATCGTTTTATGCGATGTGTTTTTTTCCTTTTTTACCGAAGGAGACTTTAATCGATCAGACCACGATGCCAAAAGAGCTACCGTACTGCCAGTCATTGTCCTTAAAAATGAGATGCCTTCATGGTTTTGAAACGTCGATTGAAATCCTTACTGCTCGGTTTTGGACTAGCGTGTTGCCTGATGGGGATCGTGGTCGGTGACGAAGCGTTCCAAGGTGTGACGTCAAAGTGGCAGGGCTTTGAACGGGTAGATTTTACGGTGGATGGAAGACGTTGCTGGGTAGTCGTTCCGAATTCACCTGCCGAGGGTCGACCCTGGATTTGGCGGGCGAGATTTTTCGGGCACGAGCCTCAGGCGGACATTGCTCTTTTGAATGAGGGATTTCATGTTGCTTACTGCGATGTGGGATCGCTGTTTGGAAATCCGCAGGCTGTAGCGTATTGGGATGCTTTTTACAAAAAGGTGACCGAAAAACATGGTTTGAATCCGCGGCCAGCCCTCGAGGGTATGAGCCGAGGTGGTCTGATTATCTACAATTGGGCAGTCGCCAATCCTGAAAAAGTCGCCTGTATTTATGGAGATGCACCGGTTTGCGATTTCAAAAGCTGGCCCGGTGGTAAGGGGAGAGGCAAGGGAAGTCCCGGTGACTGGAAAAAGTGTCTTCAGGCGTATCGGTTAGACGAGAAGTCGGCGTTGGAGTACGCATCCAATCCGGTCGACCGATTAGACGTGTTGGCCAGAGCTGGCGTCCCGATATTGCATGTCGTCGGGGAGGCCGACTCGGTCGTGCCCGTTAGCGAAAATACTGATTTAATAGAAAAGAAATACCTGGAATTGGGTGGCGAGATTCAAGTGATTCGTAAAGCGGGTGTGGGACATCATCCGCATTCACTCAAGGACCCGGCCCCCATTGTGGCGTTTGTCCGAAAACACACCCAGTCCAATCTTCGCCGCCGATCCGATTTTCGAAATTCAAGAATTCAATTTGAAAACAAAAGAAAAGGGCATGTCGCCTTTATGGGTGGATCGATTACCCAGATGGATGGATACCGTCCGATGGTTTGTGCCGACTTGCAGAAACGGTTTCCCAAGACTGATTTTTTGATAACACAGGCCGGTATTTCATCGACTTGTTCAACAACCGGCGCGTTTCGTTTATCGGAACATGTTTTGGAAAAAGGACCTGTTGATTTGTTGTTCGTCGAATTTGCTGTTAATGATGATCAGGATGCCGGTCATGCACGGCAAGAGTGCATTCGGGGCTTGGAGGGAATCGTTCGGCAGGCGCTGCGGCATAATCCAAAAATGGACATCGTGGTCACCTATTTTGTAAACCCCGGAATGTTAAAGCAGTTCCAAAACGGCAAAACCCCTTTGTCTATTGAATCGCATGAAAGTGTCGTTGGGTTTTACGGCGTTTCTTCAGTCAATTTGGCAAAAGAAATTGCCGAGAGGATTTCCGCAGCGGAAATCACCTGGCAGCAGTTTGGGGGAACCCATCCCAAGCCATTTGGCAACCGGATCTGCGCAGACATGATCGACCAGATGTTCAGCCAGGTATGGGAAGGTCCGCTGAACCTGTCCGTTCCGGTTCGAACCCCGTCGGTTCCCGCAGAACCGATCGATCAGAATAGTTACATGCGAGGGCGGTTTGTTGATTTGGAAAAGGCAGAAACGGGTAAGGGTTGGCGGATTAACCAGCCACAATGGAATTCTATCCCTGGTAGCAAACGAGCGGATTTCACCCGTCTGCCTATGTTATGCGGAAGTCAACCAGGTGCCAGTTTTTCCCTTCGTTTTAAGGGCAGTGCGATTGGTGTCTATTTGGTCGCCGGCCCTGATGCAGGTAGCTTGGAGGCAAGCATTGACGGAGGAGAATTCAGGTCTTACTTGCTTTATCATCGCTTCAGCAAGGGGCTTCATTACCCTCGAACGGTGCTTCTGGGCGATAATCTCGACAAGGGCGAACACCTTTTGAAGGTTCGGATTGCGCCCCAGGGTAAACAGGGGGGGACTGCGGCACGGATTATCCGTTTTGTTGCCAATTAATTGAACCGGCAGGTCTCTGGCAGGGTGGAACCGCTCGTCTGACGCTGCAAATCGTGGCACCGTCAGTGATGACTTGGCAACGCTCCGGTGGAGTGCCGCATAGGCTGCCTTGTTTTTGGATTTCACCTTTTGCCAAATCATGATTTGTATACAAAACTATTCGGATCGTAACAATTTTGGATTGATGAATAAAAAACTCCTGCTGTTCGCCTGGCTGCTGATTTCAGGTTGCCTGTGGGTAGAAGAGGAGCGTCCTTGGTCATGCCAACCCAAGGGAGAGATGCAAGTGGTCGCCCGTTTTCAAATTTTATTTGGAGTCGAGACGGCGGGGTGAACTGGTCGGTTGCCAATGCTGCCCGGTCGAACACCAACGAGTGTGCGGTGGTGGAGTTGTCGACGGGCAACTTAATGCTCAATATGCGAGATAATCGTAATCGGAAAGCTTCCCCTGAAACGAATGGACGGGCGGTCAGTGTGAACGCTGATTTAGGACAGAAATGGACTGTACATGCTTCGAATCATTCTGCTTTGCCAGAACCGGTCTGCATGGCGAGCCTGATTTCGCATCAATTAGCAGATGGTCGACGGGTTCTTTTTTCTCTAATCCCAACAGTCGCACCGCGCGTAAAAACATGACGGTCAAAACCCGTCTTGATGATGGAATGACATGGCCCATCGACAAACAAATCATTGTTGATGCCAAAGGGGGTGCCTATAGTTCGTTGGTGATGGTTAACAGTCGCACCCTGGGTATTCTTTACGAGTCGTCACGGGCCGATCTTGTTTTTCAAACGATCAACTTGGTCGAGATCGGGCTGTAATTCAGACTGACCAGTGGTCGTTCTAGCGAGGTAAGGACACAGCCGAATGCCTCCAATATGAGGCTGCCTAAATTGATTGCGGGGGTGCGTGCCTGCTGGTTATCACACGATCGTATTGACGCCTCAAATGGGCCAGCCGATGAGGTGAAATCCACCAGCTTAGATTCCCGTTTGCGAATCTAGAAGATTTTGATCACTGGATTTTTTGATCACTGGATTTTTTGATCACCGGATTTTTTTTTGATCACCGGATAGCGGAGTAATCGGTCGCTTTCATATAGATCGAAAAGGGTCGTTCGCGCAGGATGGGCCCGTCTGCTCGAGAAGCCGCGGCCGCTTTTTTCCAATCGGGATCTTTTCCAAAATTACTCCAGGATTTTGATGCTGATTCTTTACTGTTATGCCTCACGATATAAATCAGCGTATCTTTGGAACCGGCTTCATCCAGCGGGTGCCAATAAGCGACGTTGGTTATCCCGTGTCGCGTGAAGAGCTTGACGGTATGATCGCGGAAGCGGGCATCGAGAGCGGCGAGTTTGCCCGGATGCGTTTTGTAGATTCTCAATTCGTACGAGGGCGGGAGGCCCGTTCCGGACTCGTTTTTGGTTTTGGGAGAATAATCGGTTGCTTTCATGAATACCGACTCAGGGGCTTTGGCCAGAAGGGGGCCTTCTTTCCTCGATTCCTGAAAGGCTTTTTGCCAGACAGGGTCAGCGATAAAGGCCTTCCATGACTCCGCCGCTTTTTCCCTGCTCTTGTGCTTGAGAACATAAATCAACGTATTCTTGGATTTGGGAGGGCTGCTGGGCACCCAATAACCCACCGATTTCATGCCATGTTTGTCAAACAACGCGATCGTATGATCTCGGAAACGGGTGTGGAGTGCCTCGAGTTTCCCTTCCGGGGTGGTGTAGGTGCGAAGCTCGTAGACGTCACCGATTGCGTTTTGGGGTAGGCAGACTACCGCCAATGGCATTCCGAGGATCCATACGGCCTGAAATGACCACAAAAAAGGTAGGCGGAAACAGGGCTCTTGGTATCGGCTCATGCTGGGTTGACCGGTTGGAATAGACATAGGTTGGGGCGAAACACCCAAATTAAGTGCGAAAAAATGGGCTGTCAAGTGTTTCAGTCTTTTGGTCGATGACGCAGTTTGATTCTTCATTGTTGGCCAATTTGAGGCTGGAATTAACGGCTACAACGATTGGTTGGGACCATTTGGAGGTAACAATTGCTGGATTTTCGGGAACTTATTGTTTTTCTAGCCGTCCGAAACGTTAACCGGACCGACTTTTCCGTTGTGGAAAAATTTCCTGGGATCGAATCCAGGGGATGTCGCCCTGCTTGGAGACGTTTATCAGCGATTGATCCCTAGTCTGCCAAACTAGATCTTTCAACTAAAAAAATCCAATTCAGGCCAAAGAGTTGTAGGCGAGGGTAGGATTTCGCCCGTTGGATTCCTGTTTTTTCGGGTTTGTCTTCCCTTTTTGAGACGGCAAATTCTGGAAGTCGCGGGGAGTGGTAAATATGATGAGAGGTTCGGCAATTCAGGACTTTCATGGGAAGCCCTGGGTGAGCAAGTCCAAAAGTATGGAATTAAAGCAATAAAATTCGGAAGCCCGAGAATGGCTTCCACTCACAATTTATAAATGTGGAGACCCACAGCATGTCACGTGCCCGCCTATTTCAGCGCGCCACTAACTGGCTACAAAAAATCACTTCCTGCAAAAAAGAAATTCAAGACCGCAAGGAACAAAATCGGGGGTTTCGATTTGCTTTCGGACAATTGGAAGAGCGGGTCGTCCTCAACGCTGATTTCAGTTTTGGTTCCGGAGTGTTGGACTTAACTAACTACTCCAGCTCTGGAGCAGAGGAACTGACGGTATCCGACACGGCTACTCACTATGAATTTGCTTTGGCGGAAGGTACTTGGAATGGATTTAATTCAGCAGACGTTTCTGGGGCTGGAACCTCGGTCCTGTCGCTGGATAAATCGGCCGGGTCACTGACGTCAATCCGATCCGACAGCGGCGGTCTGAACACGGTTTTCGCTTCTATGGATTTCACATCTAACCCAGGTTTGGCGTTGGAGGTCACCGCCGGTGATGTGACTCAAACGGGGATGATTGATGCATCCAACATTGGCGTTTCGATTAATTCTTCGGGTAATGTCGTTCTCGATGATGTCTTGAATAATTTTGAATCTTTCAGCCTGGTGGGGGCGGTCTCAGCGGAGATTGCCGACGCGGATGATATCACGCTGGCCCAGCTTGATGTAACGGATTCGCTCAGCGTAGCGGCTGGCCAGACGATTTTTCTAAATGCCGATACCGCAGCAGACACTGTCCGATTGGATGCCGGTGAAGGTGTTCAGCAAGATGCGGGAGTTTTTATTGATTCCGACGAATTGCTGGTGACCGGATTTGGCGGTTTCTTTTTAAACGGGGCCAATCGCCTTGGTGATTCATTTGGTCCGGGGCATTTGGCTGTCGATGTCGAAGGCTCTTTTCAACTGTCTAACAACTTTGAAGTAGAGTTCTCAACGGTTGAATTCACCTTTGCAGATACCAGTTCTGTCTCTTTTGATGGAGTGGAGCTAACGGCAGGACTTTCCAATGGTGATTTCGCGATCACCACCAGCGCCGACAACGTGACCCAGTCACAGATCGTCTCCGTTGAAGGACGGACGACGTTGGATGTTGGTAATGCCCAGGTCAGCCTGACGATGGCCAACGATTTCAATGACGTTGAGGTTGTTAATTCCACCACGACTGAAATTGTCGATGCGAACGGCACCCTGATTGTTCGCGGGGTCGTGGCCAGCAACCAGACTTTGCTGAAATCTTCGGGGTTGATGAACATTTCCGGTGATGTTACCTCCGAGAGCCAAGTGTTTGTTGAGTCGCAGGGGGGCGTTCTGCAAAGCGTTGGATCCACCATTAGCACCCGAGAGATGGTTGTTTTCGGCTCAGGAGTGTTTGAATTTGAACAAACTAACAGTATTCAAAACCTATCAGCGGTGGGAGAGATTGCGGTTGATGTCGATGGAGATTTCTCGATTTCCAATGCCGTTGAGTTGAGCGTTGAGAGGATTAGTGTCAGCTACGACGCAACCGCAATAACGGAGATGGCCGGAATCGATCTTACCGGGGATCTGACTGTCGAAATCAGTGACGCAGATTTTTCACAGGCGTCCGATGCTGCCGTGATGGTGGTTGGTTCATCGAATTTTGACCTTGGAACAGGCAATCTCATTTTAACGTTTGGTGACGATGATGCTGATAGCAATAACGATAACGATCTAGGATCATTGGGAATAGAAGATGCCAGTGTTGTCGATTTGATCGTCGCCAACGATTTGACCACCGATGAAATTGATGTTTCCGATCGGATGCGTTTAGAGACGGTGGGAATGCTGCTTGTCGACCGTGATATGGAAGCGACCAATCAGATTTTGCTGGTTTCTCAAGATGGGATGTCTCAAACGTTGGGCACTAGTGTTTCGACTCCGGCGTTGATGCTCATGGGAACAGGTGACTTCTCGCTGAACCGTGTGAATTCCCTTGGTAACAGCGGTACCGCCGGCGATTTAGCGGCTCAAATTGACGGTTCGCTCGAGCTAAACAATGGGTTTGGCGTGAATGTCGCAAGTTTGACCTATGTCAATTTGGATACGACCTCGGTGGAAGTGGTTGGTGTTACGGTTGACAATATGGTCGGTACTGGCGATTTGTCGATGGAAGTTAGTGGTTTTGACATTACACAAAATGATGATGCCCCGGTGATTGCTTTAGGAATCACAACATTGGACGGGGGCCTAACTGGAAATATTGACTTGAAGTACTCCGACACGATTGACGACGGAGAACTCACTAATGAAAACGACTTTAACTCTCTGATTGTCAACAATGGAAATGTTGTCGAAGTCAATGATCGTAATGCTTTGACTCTTCTCGGAGTGTTTGCCAACAATCAGGTAGCCATCACCTCAGACACAGACGAGATCATCCTTGATGGCAACGTCAACGTTGGCAGCCTGGTAAAACTGGAAGCAGAAAATGGTGTTTCACAAATTGATGGCATTGTCTCGACCACCGATCTGATCCTGATGGGATCAGGCTATTTTGATCTCACGGGGCCTAACCAACTCGGCACACCATTTTTGGCGGGCACATTCGCTGCGGATGTAGCGGGTGACATTAATTTGGAAAACCAAAATGCGGTGAATGTGTCGGCATTAGGTTACTTGGATCTGTCTGGTCAAGCGAGTTCGGCGGTGGGCGTCAGTAGCACCGGAGTTGGGACACTGAATAATTTCAGACTAGATGCCAATGGCATTCAGTTGCTGCAGCGAGTCGAGGCTAGGACCGTTGTTTTTGAAACGTCGTCGGGAATTTCCCAGATCGACACGTCGACGACTGAGGGGATTATTGACGCAACCGAGTTGTCGCTTAAAGGGACCGGGCTTGCCAATCTCGTGGAAGGCAATTTGATCGGATCGAACTTTGTTTCGGGCGATCTGGCAATTGACTTTAACGGTGATGTTCGACTGAAAAGTTTGCATGGAATTGACTTTGATGAAGTCGAATTTGTGAATAAGGATTTGACAACTCAGGTCGACTCCGGGGTTTCGGTTGCTGGGCTTGGCGGAGCTCAAGGGAACTTGGAATTGTTCGCGGGTGGCTCCATTACCGATGCCAGCAATATCGCGATCAATGTGGATGGACGGGCTTCATTAGTTGCCGATGAGGGAAATGGCGATGTCAGGCTAGGTGAAACTTTTTCCAATACCGGTGGCAATAACAACATTACCCATTTTGGTTCGGTTGGAATCTGGGCAAATGATGCCGAGCTACACGAAGATAGTGACATGGTTCTGGATGGTACATTGCTTTCAGGCAGCCTGGATGTCTCTGCGTTTGGAAGTATTCGACAATCTGGTGACGATCCTTTCTCGGCAGTTGGTACTGCGGCTGTTCAAGTGGCAGGTGATGCCAGCTTCCTCTTAGATTCTACAACACCTCCTACTGACCACTTGAACGACAATGTAGGGCGTGACCTGTTGTTTATGGCGAACGACAATGATGAGTTGATTGACAATATTTTTGCTGGCTTGGTCGAAGTTTCAGGAACTGCCAATACCGGACAATTGAATGGCCAAGGGACTTTGCGAAATGTTCAGTTTCGTAATTCTATTTTTGAAGACGCCCAAATACCGACTATCGACACCAGTAGTGACCCGTTGCAGTCATTCGGGTTCTGGGCACCTAATAGTTCGGTAAAGATTTTCGATGGCATTGATGTAGAAGGAAGCCTTCGAATTCAAGCTGGCGTGGACGCTGATAATGGGAAGATCGGCGGAACTCTGGGACTTACCAACACATTGCTCAATCGCAAAATCATTGATGCCAGTGGCACAAATATCGAGGTGGGCGGGGATGCAGTATTCCAAGCCGGAAACACTATTGTCCTCGCGGATAAGGCATCCGACCAACTTGAGGTTGGAGGGCGTTTACATGTCGTCACCCACGGTGGTGATGCTGGTTCAAAAATCAGGGTGGGAGTTGCCGGTGGGGCTACTCGAGGGACCGATAGTGGTGCCACAGTGCTGGCCGACCAGTTGAGGTTCCGAGTCAAGCTCACCGATGCAAGCGATAGTGATCATGCCTCGTTCAATATCGACAACAGCATCGAGTTGATTGGATCCAATTTGGCGAGGTCACTGATGTTGGTGGTCGATGGTGACATCACCGACGACGCAGATGCCAACTTGATCATTAAGCAGTCCACGACCCTGATTGCTAATGGGGATAGTGACGTCATGTTGGGAGAATCTTTCTCGACCAACTTCATTGATAACAACGTTAACAACTATGGGACACTTTCCCTGAAGGCCCGCAACGCCAGTCTTACCGAAGATTCGGCCACGTTGTTGGATGGTGTCACAGTGACCGGAGATCTGTCAATAACCTCCAAGGGACACATTCGTCAGACCGGAGAAGACCGTTACGGACTGATTGGAACTGAGTTTATTAACGTCAGCGGCGATGCGACGTTCACGGTTGATCGTGAGCTATTGTCGGGGGACCAGTTGAGCGATCCGATTGGGCAGGATGTGAAGTTGTTAGCCAATGCGTCTGGCGAACTGATGGACAACCAGTTCAACGGCGAAACGGTGATCACGACGACTGATTTCGATAATACCAATAACCGCCGCGGAAGTCTTCGTAACGTCGAATTTCGAAACGCAATCGAAAATGCGAATGATCCGATTTTTAACCTGACGGCTGGCGATCAAATCCGAAATTTGACATTGTGGACGCCCAACTCGGGACTGAACCTGCGAAATGACATGGAAACAGCAGGCTTCTTTAGAGTTTATGCGGGAATCGATTCAGCGAATGGTCTTCAGCGAGGCAAGTTGCAAATCACGGACAATTCTGCTGTGAGAAATATCACTGACAGTGCGGGTGTGAACCTGACGGTTGGGACGTCTCTGGATTTAAGGGTTGCGAATCGACTACAGGTTGCTGACGAAGCGACCAACTCAATTGTGGTGAACAATCAGGCCGCCTTCATCACTCTCGGTGGTCTTGCCGAAAATGGCATCGATGTTGGTACCGATCTTGGTGCGGCCAGAGGGACCGACAGTGGAGCGACATTTGAGGCCGGCACTGTTCGATACCGAGCCCCGATCGCTGGTAATTTTGGCCTGGTGACCATCGTTGGTGAAACACCTTTATCGGTGACTGCTAACAGTGTCGCAAAATCTGCAGTGGTTCTGCCGTAAACAGCCAGCATCGGTTGGTCACTCACAAACAATCAATCAAAGGATGGTTAATCGCCATCCTTTTTTTGCATGGTGGCCGGAGGCATTGCGGTGCACGTACCTTTAGCCAGTGGTCTGGATTTGTTTGCAAACAAATCGTAGTCATGAGGATCTCTCGTGGTGTTCTTCGTTGACGGATGCGTTAGACTGCGGTTGCCGGCAATGGTCCTGACTGGAACCAGGCGGAGCGGCTGGTTTGGTTTTTTCTTGATGCATGGTTCAGCTTGATTTACAGGGGAAAAATATGGTTTCAATCTCAACATTGTTTATCGCCAAACCCGTGGTCCGAACGGCTTTGATGATCTCCGCCTTCATGGTGGTGGATTGTTCTGCAGAGGATTGGCCACAATTTCTCGGACCGGATCGAAACGGGATGTCTGCAGAAACCGGGCTGATTTCTAGCTGGCCAGAAGCCGGTTTGAAACCCGCTTGGCGTGCTCCATTGGGAGAAGGAATGTCCGGGATTGCGGTTTCCGGTCAACGTCTTTTTACAATGTACCAGGATGATACCAACCAATATGTTGTTTGCTGTAACGTGGAGAATGGGAAGACTTTATGGGAAACGGCAATCGCTCCCAGGTACCAGAATTCGATGGGACATGGGCCCAGAGCAACACCGACGATAATAGATGGCCAAGTGATTGTTTTTTCCGGTGAGGGGGTTTTGGCTTCGCTTAAATCGTTGGACGGGAAAATCAATTGGAAGGTCAATACGATAATTCGAACCCAAGCCAAGCCTGCAGAATATGGAATGTCCGGTTCACCGCTGGTCGTCGGTGACCAGGTGATTGTCCAGACCAATTCCGGGGCACAGGGTTTTACTGTTGGTAGCTATTCCCTTACCAGCGGGAAATTGAATTGGGGTGCCAATAATCAACCTGCCGGTTATTCTTCACCAGCCCTACTCAAGTGTGGTACCGCGAAATACATTACCGTTTTTTGCGGCAAGTCGTTGTTTGGTGTCGATCCTTCTTCGGGAAAGATCGCTTGGAAGTATCCATTTGCCACTGAATACAATTGCAACACCGCATCGCCGATCAACATTGGCGGAAGAGTTTTTATTTCCAGTGGTGAGAATCATGGGAGCGCGTTGCTTGAATTCTCTAAGGGTGCGAATCAGGAGTTGCAGGTTAAAGAGTCCTGGACCTCACTGGGACGTGAAAGCGTTTTGCGTAGTGAGTGGCAGACCCCAGTACAACATGGAGGTTATCTTTATGGTTTTGATAACGTTGGCAGTGCCAGCGCGATTACCCATTTGACCTGTATCGGCCAGGAGACCGGCAAAGTGGTTTGGAGGAAAACGCGATTTGGCAAAGGCAATCTCATCTTCGCCGATGGAATGCTGATCGTTTCCACCATGAAAGGCGAATTGGTCCTGGTGAAAGCGATTTCCGATCATTTTGAATTGATTGGCCGGCAGAAATTGCTGGGCCAGACCCGTCAGGCTCCTGCCCTATCCAATGGCAGGGTTTATCTACGTGACAATTCCGAGTTGGTTTGCGTTGACCTCCGGCGGTAAGCGATTGGCAATCAGGATCAGACGAGCGAATGGGGTTTGATGCAAATCAACCCGATTCGAGTTGCTGGATCATTCGCTCTTGGTTTTAGTCTTTTTGTGTCGATTCTGGGTGGTCAGTTTAAGTTGGTACCTGGACTGAATCAGATCAACAAGAACGAGAATGACAATTACAAAATAAAAGGTGCTTTTTTCCATCGGATGGATTTGATAATTGAAAAAATACAGCTCAGCTTTATGAGCTCCTTCGGTGACCAGCATCACCCCGACGATAAAAAGGATGAATAATCCCAGGACTTCGTACATGCGGTTCTTTTTCAGAAACTCGGAAACCGAATCAGCAAGCCAAATCATCATCATTCCACTGGCCACAATGGCAATGGAAATAATAATGTAGTTGTCGGTGATGGCGAGGGCACTGAGAATGGAGTCAAACGAAAAGACAATATTCATCATGACAATCCAGGTGATCGCCGATCTGACCGTTCGTTGTTTTTTTCCTTTGTTCTCATCGTGACCGAGGTCGTCAATGGAGAGCATGTGCAGGATCTCTTTGAACGCGGTGTAAATAATGAAGATACCGCCAGCCATGACGATGATGTTCTCGACTGTGAACGTGCCGGAAAACCAGATCATCAGGTTTTTGGTCGCTTCGGTTCCGGTCGACAACCGAACGCTTGCAAAGGGGTTTTCAAAAAAATGAAACAGGCCCAGAATCAGGAAAAGCAGAATGATTCGAAATGCGATTGCCAGGCCAATCCCCATCCGACGAACATAGGATTGTTTGTCTTCGACAACCCGTTTTGATTCCAAAGAGACATAGAGCAGATTGTCAAATCCAAGAACTGCTTGCAGGAACACCAACATGCCGAGTGTAAAAACAGTCGAAATCAGGATTTCCATTTCATCATGCTTTCTGGGAAAGTGGGGATTTTGACAAGAGGAATCCGGGTCCGATTGCCTCGTGCGTTATCTTGTTTTAATAACCTAATCCGGCCAGACGCGTTAGCTTTCACCCATTCAAACTTCATTCGTACCAAACGGGCCGCTTAATTTTGCTTGAGAGATTTGGTGGCTGACGCAGACGGTTTCTTGCCAGATTTGGCTTTTCTTTTGTTTTTCTGTTTCGATTTTTTAGAAACTTTTTGACCAACATCGGTGAAAAGGTTTTGAAATTTTGATTTCATTTGCAAGTAACGCTCAGGCGAATCCGCCGCTCGGTTTTGGCTTTCGGTTCGATCGTTGGCAATATTGTAGAGTTCAAATTCTCCATGATTACGGTTGACCAGTTTCCAGTTGCCGTCCCGGATTGCGTTGTTTTTTCCGTAGAAACTGAAGAAAAGTGGGGCTTCTCTTTGGAGCGATTGTCCCTTCCAGACCGGGCTTAATGATACTCCACGGGCTTTGCCTATCGTCGCGCCCTGGTAAACATCGGGATAGTTGATTCCGGCGATCTCACAACAGGTCGCATGGATATCGACCAAATGTCCAACTTGGCGGGTGATCGTTCCTTGGACGCGATCCTGCATCGCAGCTGGCCAATGGGCAATCAGCGGGGTACTGATGCCACCCTCATGCTGATCTTGTTTGTATTCTCTAAAGGGAGTGTTGCAAGCATGTGCCCAGCCCTTGTCATAGGTCCAATAAGACTTTGGATTCCAGGGCGCAAGTTGGTTCTGAATTGATTTTTGCTGGGAGCGTTGAAACGGGCAGGCTCCGTTATCACTGAGAAACAGGATGAGGGTATTTTCCAGATCTCCATTTTTCTCCAGGTGGGAGATCAGCCGACCTATATTCTGGTCGACCCGATCGATCATTGCTGCATAGGTCGCCATCATGAGCTGCTGATGCTTTTTCTCCACGGCAGTGAGTGAATTCCATGCTGGAACGTCTTCAGGTCGATCTCCCATATTGGTTTCTGCACTAACAATCCCAATCGCTTTTTGCCGTTTCAATCGTGTTTGCCTGAGCTTGTCCCAGCCGCCGCTGTACTTGCCCAAGTACTTTTGGACGTCCTCTTTCGGGGCTTGGAGTGGATAGTGTGGGGCGTTGAAAGCAATATAAAGAAAAAATGGATCCGGTACGGATGACCTCTTTTCCAAAAATTTGAGTGCATAATCGACATTGGCGTCGGTTGTGTAAAATCCGGAAGAGGGTACGTCAAATTTTTCGTTTCCCAAACGAAACGAATCGTCGCCAGTAAAGAAATTGGTCGCACCGCTGAGGTGTCCAAAAAAGTCTTCAAAACCACGGGCCAACGGGTTTTCTTCCAGGTGCCACTTCCCGGTCATGATGGTCTGATATCCACCCAGTTGCATGGCTTCGGCAATGGTAATGCAGTGTTCAAGTTTTCGGTTATTGACCTCTGGATAGTAACGGCCGCTCAGAAGCGTTGATCGTGTCGTTTCGCATTTGGCACAGTTGTAAAACTGGGTAAATCGAAGGCCCGCGTTTGCCAATCGGTCGATGTTGGGCGTGTGTATTTCTCCGCCATAGCATCCCAAGTCAGAAAAACCCATATCGTCAACCATTAACAGGACGACATTGGGGCGATCATCACCTTCCAGAGACGACTCTCCCATTGGGAGCAGCGCCAAACCAATGAGAAGCGTGACGCAAAGGTGTCGGACAACCATGGAATCTCCTGAGGGGCGGGGTTGGTAAAGTGAATGTATGGGCGACGACATTGTAGTTCAAAATGGTCTACCGTTTAAACGGTAGGCAAAATCAGTTATTTTCATTGTGATTGGTCACAATCTACATCGATACCCTCCATACGAAAGAACCCATGGTCCCATCGCAGCGAATTCTCGATAACCTGTCTAATCAGGCCGCTGATATCAAGCCCATTTCCGTGGATGAACATCGTCTACGCATGCAAAAAGCTCAGGCCATCATGCGGCAATCAGGTATTGATGCGTTGTATCTGCATGGCGGAACCAATCTCTATTATTTTACCGGCCTGCGCTGGAATCCCAGCGAGAGAATGGTCGCCGCAATTTTGCCTGCCGAGGGCGATCCGATTTACGTTGCTCCACGATTCGAGCTGGATACTCTAAAGGATTATTGGCTCATTGAAGGAGAATTATTCGCTTGGGAGGAGCATCAATCCCCATTTCAGCTGGTCGGCGAAATTCTCGCGAAAATGGGGGTTGGCGTAGGGAAATTCGCGATTGACGAGTCAACACCATTTTTTATCGTAGACGGGCTTCGCAGTTCAGTCGATGCCGAATTGATAAGTGGGCAGCCTGTCACGCAGGCTTGCCGACAGGTCAAATCAAAAAGCGAAATTGTGATTATTCAACGTGCTCACGACTTGACATTGAAGGTGATCCAATCGGCTTCAGAAATCCTGCAACCAGGTATCACGACAACCGAGGTCGTTCAATTTATTGACGATGCCCATCGAGCTGTCGGGGCTGTAGACGGATCTTATTTCTGCATCGTGCTGTTTGGTGTAGCGACGTCGTTTCCACACGGAGTTAAAAATCCTCAGGTGCTCAGTGAGAATGACTGGGTGTTGATTGATACAGGATTTTTACTGCACGGCTACAATTCGGATATCACTCGAACCTTTCCTTTTGGCTCTGCTACTGATCAACAGAAGCGAATCTGGGACCTTGAGCGAGCGGCGCAGATGGCCGCATTTGAAGCGGCCCAAATCGGTCGTCCGTGTGAGGCAATCGATCAGGCCGCACGTGGTGTGCTCGAAGCAGCCGGACTCGGACCCGACTACCAACTTCCCGGACTACCACATCGAACCGGGCATGGCTGCGGCCTTGATATACATGAAGCTCCGTATGTTGTCAGAGGAAATCAGACGCCGCTGGAAAGTGGAATGGTAGCCAGTATCGAGCCAATGATTGTTGTTCCCAATGAATTTGGTGTACGGTTGGAAGATCATTTTTACATGACCGACCAGGGGCCGCAGTGGTTTACCGAACCGGCCCGTTCGATGGACCAATGGAATTGAAATCGGGAACGCATTGGAGGTGAAAGGAATCGAGAGGGGAGAGGCCACGCCGAAATCAGGCTTCGCAAGACGGGGTGTCCGGTCGTCGATAATCGGGTTGGTGAAGCGTCTCGAAAATCCGGTTGAGAATTCAATGAAGATGACAACAGGAGTTGGAATCAGCGATCAGACAGGTCTTCGTTGAAGAGTGGCGTTTAATGTGCCGCTTGTTTCAATCGGTCATCACCTTGCTCACGATCGCCTCGTCAAAATAGTTAATGGCCATACCGGCATCGATGACAATCGATTGGGCGGCAATGCCTGAGGACCTTGGGCTCAGTAGAAAGCATACTGCGTTGGCTGCTTCCTGGGTTTGGACGGCTTGGCCTCGGGGAATGATCTTTTCAGCAAACAGGTACGAATCGACATAGCCGGGGATACCAGCCGAAGCGGATGTTTTTAGCAGTCCGGGAGCAACCGCATTAAAACGTACTTTGGAAAAATGGCTGAAGCTTTTTGTTAGAAACACCAGCGAAGAATCCAGAGCAGCTTTGACCGGGGCCATAAATCCATAGTTTTCGCTGGCCATTTTCGTCGTGGAGATGGAAAGGGTGACGACCGATGCATCCTCGGCCAACAGATCCTTCATTGCATTGGCAATCGCAATAAACGAAAAGCACGAAATGTCGACAGTTCGCAGGAACTGTTTTTTTCCCGTTTCATGAAATGGTTTTTTTCCCCCTTCGTAATCAGCAAATGCGATCGAATGCACCAAGCCGTTGATCTGCTGGTGTGAACCGGCAATTTGTTCACGCAGTCTCTCAATTTGGTCCTCAAATTCCACATCGCAAACATAGACCTCTTTTTCGGCCAACAGGTTCTCAAGGCTGTCCTTCCGTGATTGACTGCGAACAACATATACCACTTTTGCGCCGGCTTCCTCCAGCGTTTGCGCGACATGCCAGGCCACACTTTTCCGATTAGCCAAACCCAGGACGACAATTGTTTTGCCTTTTAAATTGAGAAAATCCATCTTGTTGCTCCTGATCTTGCTGGGACCATCAATCGGTCAAGAGATCTATTTGGGTTGAAGGTCTGTCTGACCGGTTCAAGGCGTTTCGCGTGAGTTGGTAGGTTTGGCCACCAATTCTGTTGCTACCCATCCGGGGAATAGGTGTGCTCGCTCGATAACTTGACCGCGATTTTAGTCTTTTTTCGGCGCCAGGCTACAAGCAAAGTTAAATCGGACAACGTTTTGTCCGTCGCAGGTGACCTTGGCGGAGAGATAAAATGCACTGGAAACAATCTCCTCGATCTTCACCGTCATCTGGATCGTTTCCCCGGGACGGACCATCCGTTTGAATCTAACATCGTTTAGTCGGGTTAACACCGGTACGCCTTCGGTTCCACTGGTCCGTTCGGCGAGCAGGATTGCGCCGGCCTGAACAGCACATTCACAGAGGATCACCCCAGGTACCAGTGGGAAATCGGGATAATGACCCTGGAAAAAATATTCCTGATCCTGGAAATTCTTCAAGCAAAGTATGCTGTCGGCGGTCTGCTCAACGATTTCGTCAACCAGCAACATGGGAGGACGGTGGGGGAGAGCTGCCAATATTTTGTCAATGGTCATGATTTCTCAATGAGGGGTTTGGCAGTCAAGCGAGGTGGTTCTATCGGAATTGTAATGCCAAGCAGTTTTCGGCAACCGCCAACCCCGCTGGAACAAAACAGTAACCGCCGAATTGCTGAAATTTGGTTTGATTCGCTTAACTGCCAGGTGCAAGTTGCAGATGCCGACAGAGATATTCCCAACGAATCTTCATATAGGTGCTGCCAATTCCATGTTTGAATTTTGGATAGATTTGCATGTCAAATCGTCGATCCGCTGCATGTAGTGCCTCGACAAGTTGCCAAGTATTGGATGGATGAACGTTGTCGTCGATCAAGCCGTGAACCATTAAAAGTTTGCCTTTCAGGTTTTTGGCATACTGCATACAAGATCCGATTCGGTATCCATCGGGATTCTCCAGAGGAGTCCGCATATACCGTTCGGTGTAAATGGTGTCATAGTTTTTCCAGGTGGTCACCGGCGCGCCGGAAACCGCGACGTGAAAAACCTCGGGAAACTTGAGCACCGCCAACGCGGACAGATATCCGCCGTAGGAGTGTCCATAAATCCCGACCCGATCACCATCAATGTAGGCTCGTTTGGAAAGGTGTTTTACACCGTCAACCTGATCTTGGAGATCGATGGCACCGAGCTTCAGATAAGTTGCGTCTTCAAATTCTTTACCACGATCGACGGTACCCCGATTTCCGAATTTTGCGATGCAAAATCCGAATTCACAATAGGCATTGACCGGTCGGAAGCGGTTGGAAAGCCCTTTGGAATGCGGGCCACCATAGACATCGACCAACAGCGGGTATTTCAATTTCGGGTCAAAATTCGTTGGTTTATGCAGGGTGCCATAGATTTTGGTCTTTCCATCGGCAGCCAGGAAACTGAAAATTTCAGCATTGAGTGGATGCTTAATCGATTGGGCAACGTGGGCCTGATCCAAAACCGAGATCTCCTTGCCGGTTCGATCATAGAGAATCGTCCGCGGAGGCGAATTGATGTCCTCGCAGGTACCAATCAACCAGTTGTGATCTGGCGAGAGGGTGAAAGAGACGTGGTGCAAGCCGTTTGCAGTTAACCTCCTGTTTTGCGTGCCATTGAGGCGGCAACGATGTAGTTGAAGGTTGTACGGGTTTTCCGCGCTGTAGGCGGTGTAATAAAACCAACCTGCGGTTTCATCCAATTTGTAAATCCGGTCCGCGGGGTAGCCAGAAGCCGACGTGAGCGGGTTGACCAGTTTTCCATTAAGGTTCCTGAGTTCAAAATTTTTCCATCCGTTTTTTTCGGTTTCCCAGATAAATGTTTTTCCATCCTTCAGGAACATCATTTTGGGAGAGTTGTTCTGGAAGTTTTTTTGTCTTTCGCTGACGACGATGCGACTCTTCCCAGAATTCGGATCAACGGCAAAAACATCCAGTTCGTTTTGATGTCGGTTCGTCCGATTGACTAGTAATTCACTGCCATCGGGAGTCCATCGAACATTGTAGAGGTACTGCGATTTTTCACCGGGAATGTCAGCTTTGACAGTGCTGCGAGTTGTCAGGTCATAGATCAGGATCGCAGCAAATGGATTGGGATCACCCGCCTTGGGATATCGCACCGTTTGAAGATCGGTGTAAAGCCGAGTGTTGTTGATTGTCAGGTGGTAATCACGCATGTGGCGTTCATCGATTTCATAAAAAGCAAGGTGCTGATCTGCAGGCGACCACCACATTGCTGAATCCTGATCGAGTTCCTCACCATAAACCCAGCACCCGGTGCCATACCGGAGGCGATCCTGACCGTTGGTTGTCACTTGGATCTCCGCTAAATTTGGATCGGCAGGCTTGAGTTTGACGTTGAAATTGTCGTAAACCGCAGTCCATTTTTCCGAGTTGGAGATCTCAATGGGACGTTGTGTTGCCCTTGGCACTCTTGTGGAGCGACGCCGGTTTGAATCGGCAATGGGAGCAGCCTTAAACGGAGTGATCTCTTGCAGATCGATGATCTTCCCCGCTTTCAAATCAAATGTCTTTCGTGTTCCCGATGAGGAGGCCGTGAAGTTAAATTTTTTGAAATCGTGGGACCATTTGAGATCAACGATTTTGCCACCGGGCGCGATGCGACTGGGGAATGATTCCACTTTGCTAAAGCGGTCATAGCCGGGAAGTTCGTTAAATCGAGGTTGGGCTTGCAGCTGGGTAGTCCAGCCAAGAGCAAACAGGATAAGGCAGGATTGCATTAGATTCGTTTTGGCGTACATCAAGGGATTCTGTTTGGTTTCAAAGTGGTTGGAAAGTCGCTCAAAGTGAGGGGCGGGCCCATCCTTAGGACCGGAATTGATTGGACAATCCGTAAGGAATTGAATCAATAGGGCATGCCTGACAAACGTTGGTTTTTCACCGGTGGAAGTGCTTCAGCCAAGCCGGTAGCTGTGATATCGCTTTGCAAGGTTTGGGAAAGTTTACCCTGGAAATCGTTTATCAGAATGGACCGAAACCGTAGCGGGCTACGTCAAGGTGAGTTCCAATCCATCGTAGCCCATTTCCATACCACTTGGCACAAGCTGATTGATGATTTCGTAGTCCATTTTACAGGAGCAATGAGTAAAAATCGTACGTTTGGCTTTTAGATCCTGCGCGAGTTGAATCGCCTGAGAAAGGCAAAGGTGCGTTGGATGGGGATCAGGTCGCAGAGCGTCCAGAATCAAAACATCCAGCCCTTCGAGTAACGAAAGGCTGGCCTCAGGGATACGGTTGGTATCGGTGCAGTAGGCGACCTTACCAATTCGGAAGCCTAATACCTCAAATCGAGGTCCATGCTCAAGTCGAATCGGTAGTACTTTGGCCCCCAGGATTTCCAGCTCGTTTCCCGGTTCGATCGTGTGAAAGTCAATTGCCGGTACAGCACCCCGGTGGGTTTGTTCAATTTCCTGAAAAGCATACGAAAACGTTGCTCTGAGGTGTTGCTCAACGGAATCCTCACAAAAAACGGGAACGGGGTGTCCCAGGTAAAATTGGAAGAGTCTCAGATCGTCCATGCCTAAAACATGGTCCGCATGCTCGTGGGTATAGGCCACAGCATGCAAGATCCCAATTTTTTCCCGGAGCAATTGGTGTCTTAGGTCAGGCGGAGTGTCAATCAGCAGGTTACCCTGTGGTAAGCCCAGAATGGTGGCACAGCGGGTTCGATTATTTCTCGGGTGATCACTTTGGCAGACATCGCAACCACAACCCAAGGCAGGGACGCCGACACTCGTGCCGGTTCCCAATAGAATCATTTTACCGCTAATATCGCGGGTAACGGGCTGTTTTCTCACTTTATGTAATCCGCGGAGGCTAAGATATTCCCAGATCGATGGGGCGCTTGGTCTGAGATTAATCTAGATAGAGCCGGTTTCAAATAAGGCTCCATCACATTCTTGGCAGGTCGGCAGTGACTTGGTTCGGTCTTGGGGGGCCTTGGATCGGGCTAAATGTGTTCCTGGAAGTTCTGATTCGTCGAACGAATCGTCCAGCAGGCTGCCATTCGCCGTTGACCCCAAATACCGGTGTTAATAAGCTAAAGCGAGA
The DNA here is from genome assembly GCA_014238905.1 of Planctomycetota bacterium. Lineage (GTDB taxonomy): Bacteria > Planctomycetota > Planctomycetia > Pirellulales > Pirellulaceae > JABAAE01. The sequence goes on along the minus strand of JABAAE010000008.1, from coordinate 60,010 downwards.
GAATAGTTTACGTAAATTCACAGCAGCTTGGGGCATGGCATCCACTTGGACCAGGCTGCTCGTTGGCATTGGCGATCTTTCACGCCGGTTTCACCTTTTTATTTTGACGCTGACAGCGCAAACCTATGGAAAAACTTGAAAAAATTTGGGAGTTGATATCGGCGTTTTTCACCGGCATTTTAGGTGGTTTTGAACGTCTGGTGACGCGCATTTTTGGATCTTCCAACGAGAAGATGGTCAAAAAGCTTCAGGAAAAAGTTGAGATCATCAACGAATTGGAGCCCAAATATGAAGCGATGGGGGATGAAGAATTGCGGCAACAGACAGATCTGTTCCGCGAGCGTCTCAAAAACGGTGAATCGCTGGACGATATTTTGGTCGAAGCCTTTGCCGTTTGCCGGGAAGGTGGTAAACGCTACTTGGACATGCGCCATTACGATGTCCAACTGGTTGGAGGCATGGTTCTGCATAGTGGTGCGATTGGTGAGATGGTCACCGGTGAAGGAAAAACGCTGGTTGCTACTTTGCCCACCTATCTGAATGCCATTGAGAGAAAGGGCGTGCATGTCGTCACGGTCAATGACTATTTGGCTCGTCGTGATATGGAGTGGATGGCGCCCCTTTACATGGGATTGGGTTTGACGGTGGGGGCCATTCAGGGAGACATGGATGTGGGGGAACGCCAGGCAGCGTATGCCTGCGACATTACCTATGGAACCAATAATGAATTTGGTTTTGATTACTTGCGGGATAATATGCGTTCGGCCGCTCGGGGAGATGGTCGATTTCCCAAGCATCGTCAGCAATCTCAGGGGAAGCTTAATTTTGCAGTGATCGACGAGGTCGATAATATTCTGATCGACGAAGCCCGAACTCCGTTGATCATTTCCGGCCCCGCCAATTCGAAGAAGGTCAGGTATAAAGAAGCAGACAAGATCGCCCGTCAGCTCAAAAAAGAGACTCATTTCAAGGTCAACGAGAAAGACCACAACGTGACCCTTACCGATGAAGGTGTCCGCGAAGCAGAGCGTCTTGCCGGGGTCGATACCTTTTACACCGCTGGCAACATGGATTGGCCGCACCACATTGACAACGCCCTCAAGGCTCATCATCTGTACAAAAAAGATGTCAATTATGTCGTGGAAGAGGGCAAGATTGTCATTGTCGATGAGTTTACAGGTCGGAAAATGGACGGTCGGCAATGGAGTGACGGTTTACACCAGGCCGTCGAGGCCAAGGAAAACGTGGAAATCAAGGAAGAGACCCAAACCTTGGCAACTATCACGTTGCAAAACTATTTCAAGCTCTATAGCAAGGTTTCCGGAATGACCGGAACGGCGGCCACTGAGGCAACGGAGTTTTGGAAGATTTACAAGTTGGATGTGATTGCGATTCCAACCAATCGTTCGATGCAGCGTATCGAATATCCAGATGTCATTTATGCCAGCGAAGATGCTAAATATAAAGCGTTGGCCAATGATGTCGAGCGTGTCAACAAGTGGGATGAAGTCGAGCTCAAAAAGGAATCCGTGGTTGGACTGATCGAGTCCGAAAACGATGAATCGGTGGTAATTAAACCAGTCGAAGGTTCCAAAAGTAGAACCATTTCAACCTCCGAAGTGGTCAAGGTTCATCACCGGGCTCGTCCTATTCTGGTCGGAACAACCTCCATTGAAAAGAGTGAAAAACTGTCTCACTTGCTCACCCTGCGTGGGATTAAGCATGATTTGCTTAATGCCAAGCAGCATAAGCGAGAAGCGGAGATTGTCGCTCAGGCGGGCCGCAGGGGGATGGTCACCATTGCAACCAACATGGCTGGCCGGGGAACCGATATTGTTCTCGGTGGCAACCCTGAAACCATGGCTTGGGCTCGATTGCAGCATCAATATGCCACTCGACTGGACGTGCCTCGTGAGGAATGGGACGCGTTGACCGATGAGATTGATAAAGAGTATTCCATGAAGGAAGAAGGGGAGTTTATCAAGGGAATTGGAGGTCTGCATGTCATCGGGACCGAGCGTCATGAAGCCCGGCGGATTGACCTGCAATTGAGAGGGCGATGCGGTAGGCAAGGAGATCCTGGCAGCAGTCGATTCTATCTCAGTTTGGGCGATGATTTGATGCGAATCATGGCGGGTCCATGGGTTAAGAAGTGGTTGTCCATGATGGGCTTCAAAGATGATGAAGCGATCGAAAATTCCATGATCATGCGAAGGATTACTACGGCCCAGAAGAAGATTGAAGAACGTAACTTCGAGATTCGGAAAAACCTGCTTGAATACGACGAGGTAATGGATGAACAAAGAAAACGGGTCTATCGTTATCGGCAGAACATTCTCGATGGTGCCAATTGTCGTGAGTTGATTCTCGAGATGATTGAAGATCGAATCGACAGCAATCTGGTCAGCTATTTCGACCGGTATTTCAGTGCCCAGTTTTTTGCAGGTTGGGCCAGTCGAGAGCTGAAGACACCGCCGCTAGATTACAAGATGTTTCGTGGAGTCTCGGCAGATTCGGCCATTGAAGAAGCAAAGGATGCCGCCAAGAGAGCAGCAGAAAGTGATATTATCGCCAAGATCGAGGAGAATCTTCCCCAGGGAAGTGGTGATGAAGAGGAGGATATTCAAAAGGATTGGAACTGGGAGGCGATTGCCCGGTTTGCGAATACCCGGTTCGACTGCAACCTCCGGGACCGTGACTTAAAGAAGGTCGGTGCTGATGATATCGCTGAACACCTGATTGAAAGGGCTCATGCGTTTATTGATGCGGTGGATCTTGAAGAATCGCAAGAGATCTTGAAAGATGATTTTGGTCCCAGTCGGGCGATTCAATGGTTGAAAGCCAACTTCGATATTGATGTCCAATTCAGCGATATTAAGAACCAGGAAGTGGAGGATGTCAAAGCACTGTTTATTCAGAAAGCTGTCAATAAATACAACGAACGAGAGGCCGAATACCCGGTCATGGCGGGCATCATGCGTTTTGCGACCAGTTCGTCCCGGGTTGATCGGGAGGGGCTGGTGGCTTGGGCGGCCGAGCGATTTGAGGCCGAGGTCTCCGGCGAGGATATTAAAAATAAACAACGTGAGGAACTGCGTGATCTGCTCATTGCGGTAAGTCGTGATCACCAGCAGGTTGCGCAGGGCATCCATGGGGAGCTCAAAGAGAAACTTCAGTCATTGGAAGACACCGGAGATATTCCATTAGCCAATTCCAACGGTGCGGTGTCGACATTTTCCCAGTGGCTGAAGAGCTCTGTGGATTTCGAGATGCCGGTTGAGGAATATGAGGATTTGGAGTCCGAGGAGCTCGGCCAAAGATTGAGCGGAGTAGTGGATGAGCGTTTTCACCCGGAAATGCGGCGTATGGAGAGGATTGTCTTGTTGAACATCGTAGACAATGCCTGGAAAGAACACCTCTTGCAGATGGACTACTTGCGGTCGGCTGTGGGGCAACGAGGGTTGGCGGCGGTGGACCCGAAGGTTGAATATAAACGTGAGGGGATGAGGATGTTCGAAGAGTTGTGGACATCCATCGGCGAACAGACCACTGACCTGATCTTTAAAATGGAACAACTGGACGAAGACTTTGTGAGTGAGACCTGGGTGAATGCTCAGGCGACTCAGCAGGAGGCCGCTTCGCTGTCGAGCATGTCCAACGATCCTGAAATGCAGACATCGTCCTCTCAGTCGGCGGATACCAAGATCGAACCCATTCGAAATCGAATGCAGAAAACCGGACGTAATGACCCCTGTCCATGCGGCAGCGGAAAAAAATACAAGCAGTGTTGCCTTAAGAAAGTCTCTTGATCGGAATCGGCATGACATCGGGAGATCGACGACGTTATCGAGCTTGACTGTTTTTTCGGTGTGACTGTTTTTTCGGTGTGACTGTTTTTTCGGTGTGACTGTTTTTTCGGTGTTAGCGAGTAGTGGAAAGGATTCCAATGGCCTACTTACTTAACCTGATTTATTTGGTTGTCTTAGCCGCGTTTCTACCGGTACTTGTATTTCAGCGGTGGTTTCGGGGCAAAAAACGACCCGGTTTTTGGACGAAGTTTACCGGTCGGGTCTCGCCAAGGAAGAAAAACAGCCGGCCCTGTGTCTGGATTCACGCGGTCAGCCTCGGAGAGATCCACCTCATTCGATCTCTGGTAGAGCGATTAGAGAGTGAATTGGCAGAGATGGATATTGTGATTTCTACCAGTACCGCTACCGGGCTGAAGGCTGCCAGGAAACACTTTGGATCCCATCAGATCATTTTGTTTCCATTTGATTTCACCTGGGCGATTCGAAGCGTCATCGCCCGCATTCGGCCATCGATGGTGGTGTTGGCTGAACTGGAAATCTGGCCTAACCTTTTGGCCGAATGCCAGCGACAGAGCATCCTGACGTCGCTGGTCAATGGCAGGTTGTCTCAGGCGAGTTTGGAAAAATATAAGCGTTGGAGATTCGTATTTAGCCATGTCTTTCGGTCCCTGGATTTGGTCTGTGTGCGCAACGAGAGGGTGCAACAGCGATTTTTAGAGCTAGGGGTTCCCGCTACAAAGCTGGTGGTCACAGGAAATTTGAAGTTCGATCAACTGATTGTTGACAAGGAAGTCTTGCCTATTCAGCGTTTGCGAGTTCTGGCCGATGTCAGAGAATCCCAAACAGTTTTTCTTGCCGGAAGTACCCAGGCACCCGAAGAGGAGCTTGCGATTGGGGCTTACAAGGAGTTGTCAGGTCGTTTCCCGTCACTGCGACTCTTTTTGTGCCCGAGGCACCCGGAACGGTTTGATGAGGTGGCTGCTTTATTGATAGAAAACCAGCTGCCATTTCAGCGGCGGTCGGAACTGCCGTTAGAGTCTCATGCCGGGTCTGCCGAATCACCGGAGGCAACCGAACGTGTTTGGTTAATTGACTCGGTGGGTGAGTTAAAATATTGGTGGGGAGTCAGCGATATCGCGCTGGTCGGGGGAAGCTTTGGGGATCGCGGGGGGCAGAATATGCTTGAGCCGGCGGCGCTGGGAGCCGCTGTTTGTTTCGGACCCCACACCCAGAATTATGCGGAAGAAGTAGAGTCTTTGCTAAGCGAAAATGCGGCCGTGCAGCTGCGGGAAGGTTGGGAGTTGACTGACTTTGTTCGGCGGTGTTGCGATTCGAAGGCATTGCGAGAGACATTGGGAGACCAATCGCGAAAAGTGGTCCAGCGTCAACTGTTGGAACCAAATTCCGCAACCGATCAGACCGTTGGGGCCCTCGTTAAAAGCATCGTAAGTTCACCAAAGTGTGAAAAGAAATCGACCGCTGCCTGAAAATAATCGCCAAACCGTCTGCTTTTAACGGTTTCAGGGGATTCGTTGAGGATTTATAATGTCTCGCTGTTGAAACTTGGGGAGACGTTCCGGCAAGTTTCCCGCCATCGAGATTTTATCTTTAGGAGTGAGCATACATGTCTTCGGGCAACTACCTTTTCACCAGTGAATCTGTCAGCATGGGGCATCCCGATAAACTGGCCGATCAAATTTCTGACGGAATTCTCGATGCCATGTTGGAGCAGGATCCTGCCAGCCGTGTTGCCTGCGAAACCATGGTGACCACCGGGATTGCGATCATAGCCGGCGAAGTCACGACCAAGGCAATTGTTGATTACCAGAAAGTTGTCCGTCAGGTCATTCGTGAGGTGGGTTATACCGACGATGAAATGGGGATTTGTGCGGATACTTGTGCGGTCATGGTTTCACTTGATAAACAAAGTCCCGACATTGCTCAAGGCGTCAATGAGGATACTGATTCTGGAAAAGCCATCGGCGCCGGTGACCAGGGTTTGATGTTCGGATACGCGTGCGACGATACACCCGAACTGATGCCGCTTCCGATTGCCTTGTCTCATCGAATTCTCAGTCGCTTGAACGAGGCTCGTTTTGGCCAAGAGGTCGATTGGCTGCGTCCTGACAGCAAGAGTCAGGTGACGGTCGAGTATGACGGGGACAAGCCGGTTCGAATTGATACGGTGGTGGTTTCTACTCAACATGCTCCTCATGTCTCCCACGAAGAGATTGAGAAATTTGTAGTTGAAAATGTCGTGAACCCTTGTCTGCCCGCGGAAATGAATAAAGGGGATATCAAGTATCACATTAATCCAACCGGTAATTTTGTGATTGGCGGTCCTCATGGAGATTGTGGATTAACCGGCCGAAAGATCATCGTGGACACTTACGGTGGTTGGGGACGTCACGGGGGTGGAGCGTTCAGCGGCAAAGACTCAACGAAAGTGGACCGCAGTGCGGCCTACATGGCCCGTCATGTTGCCAAGAATGTGGTGGCCTCCGGATTGGCTAGTCGTTGCGAAGTACAGCTCGCCTATGCCATTGGCGTTTCCGAGCCGGTCAGCGTCAGAGTGGATACGCAGGGAACTGGTAAGATTGATGAAGGTCAATTGGTCGACATCATCAAAGATGTCTTTCCTCTTTCGGCTGCTGGAATCATCGAGTACCTCCAGTTGCGGCGACCGATTTTTAGGAAAACTGCGGCAGGTGGCCACTTTGGTCGTGATGATGCTGACTTTACTTGGGAGGATACCGCACCCGCATCCAAGCTGGCAGAAGCAGCTGGCGCCTTGTCTGCCAGCTAAGCCGGCAGCCTTTGCCAAACATGGTTAAAACCCGCGACTGATCGCGGGTTTTTTTTATAGCTGGCTTAAGAATTCGACTGATTTCTGCCGATAAAGGCGAGCTGGTCTTTTCGAACGGTTTCACTTTTGCTATCTCAGCGGTCGACAGTGTTGTCCATCTGATGATGATTGCAAATGCTACTGGTGAGAAATGGCTGATCAAACCAAACGACGTAATTCTTACGGACTGATTTCACGGCTAGTGACGATCGGTTTTTTTATTGGATTAGGCTCTTGGGCAGTCTTCAATTCAAAATTCAAGGAGGATGAGGCTCATGCTCATGTGGGTGACCCATCTCCTCCGAAGGTTGAAGGGGTTGGTGCTCCGCCCGAGCCCGCCCAGGATGATTTGGCGGTAGTAGACCGGCCTTCCAGCCAGAGCGATGGCGGAAATGAACCGGTTTCCAGCCCGGGTTTTTCTCCTGCTGAAGCATCGTTCATTACCGCAGGGAAAAATCAGCCAGCGTCTTACCTGGTGCTGGACAAGGAGAAAAAGAATAGCCCCAAGAAAAAGAAAAACAACAAACCCAAATCGAAGGGGGGAGCCGCTAAAAAAGAAAAAGCCTCTTCAGCGTTGAACCTGGCAATAGAGGGCGGTGGCGGTCCATCGGCAACTGGTTCGGATCTAGAATCTTCCCCACCGGACTCGCAGTCGTTTGTGATTAAGGGGAATTCACAACCAAAAACACCGTCCGATACCGCACCAAATAGTGCTGCTTCCTCCCCCAATTTGGATTCTGGATCCGGGTTTTCTGGGAATTTCAAACTTCCCGCATCCAACTCGTTTTCTTCGGGGCTGAACCAAGGCGACAAAGTTGTCCCGCCAACCAGTGGGAACGGCGGTGGATTTTCTCCCAGTTCGCTGGCCAAACCATTGGCCAATCCGCCTGGCGGAAAGGGCAGGACCGGGGCCGCGGACATCGAGCCAGGAACGTCCAGTTTCGTCGGGAATAAAAAGCCGGTTCAGGAGACGCCGAAATCCGGTTTCAGCCTGCAGCCCGATTCTAAATTTAAATCTCAAACTTCCGCTGGTTCTGAGCGTCCTTTGCGAGGTTCTACGCCGGTTGCTGATTCAGGTTTTTCCCTCAGTGAGGGAGACGCCAATGGTGGGGCGTCTTCTTCGGGCGCCGCCGTTACACCCATTCCCTCGCCAGCCAATTCCAACGGCAGCAGTCCGTTTCGGGATCTCGGAAACCGAAAACTTACGCCTAAGCCTATCCCTAAAAGCAATGGTCTGGCGGCCAGTCAAAGTAAAAGCACCGCCTCTAATAAAGGGTCCAGCTTTGGTGATATTGGACGTGCCAAGCCAGATGACGTATCGGGTTCACCCACGGGCTTTAAAAACCCTCCGCAAGCGAATCCAGGGAGTTCTTCCCCGTCTCTCCCCAAGAGTCAGGGGAGTTTCAGTCTAGGAGGTGGGGTTCCCAAAAGAAGCAATCCCGGCGTCTCTAACAATCCCGGCGTCTCTAACAATCCAGTCGTCACCGGACAAGGGACCGCTGGTGTGGAAATTGCCGAGAGCCAACGGTCACCCATTTCGCCCGACTTGGGCAGGACTCCGACGTCAGGTGTCGGAGATAACCAGCCTGGCCCAGCCACTTTGGAAGGGATTCAAGGTCCAGCGGTGACGTTGCAGAAAGTGCTTCCTGCCGAAATACAGGTCGGAGTAGAAGCCTCTTTCCGATTGATTTTACAGAATGTGGGCAAGAAGCCAGCCAACAACATCACAGTTGTTGACCAGATCCCCGCTGGCACTGAATATCGAAATGCTGTTCCCTCGCCGACCACCCGCGGTACCGATGGCAGTCTGGTTTGGAGATTTGGAGAACTGGCTTCCGGGGAACGCAAAATTATCACTATGAACATCGTTCCCAAGCAGCAGGGCTCCATTGGAAGCGTCGCCCGTTTGAGCGTTCAGGCAGCCGCGACCGCCAAGACGATCTGCACCAAGCCGGAACTGGTACTCACCCACAGCGGTCCGCAGAAAGTTCTCAAGGGTCAGACCGCCCGGTTCGTCGTCTCCGTTGAGAATAAAGGGGATGGCATGGCGGCCAATGTAACCATCGAGGACGAGGTCCCTGAAGGTTTCGCATTTTCTCGAGGGCAGGGAGAACGGCTGGCTTACGAAGTGGGCGACTTGCCGCCGGGGAAAAAACGGGATGTGGTCCTGAACCTCAAGGCAATAGAAGCTGGTCAATATGTTAGCAGGGTGAAAGCCCGAATTGGTAAAACACTGGCAGCCTCCCACGAGCAAGCGGTCGAAATCACCGCCTCGATCCTGAAAATGAAAGTCGTTGGGCCGACGCGGCGATATATCGACCGTGAGGCGAAGTATCAAGTTGAAATTCAAAATGTTGGAACGGCTCCTGCAGAAAATGTCATGATGGTCACCCGGTTACCCAAGGGGATGAAATTCATGGGGGCGAATAATCGTGGCCAATACAATCCAAGGGAACACGCGGTGTATTGGAGCCTGCTCAATTTGACTCCCCAAAACAAAGGCGCTGCCGAATTGCGTTTAGTTCCCGTGGGAACGGGACAGCAGTCGATCCAGTATGAAGCCCGATCTAAATTGTCGACCAGTCCTTTGGCCTCGCATCCAGTGATTGTTGATCAGCTTGCCGAGCTGTTTTTTGAGGTTGATGATCGGGACGATCCAATCGAGATTAATGGTGAAACCGAGTACCGTGTTCGAGTGGTCAACCAGGGGTCAAAGATGGCGACCGAAGTATCGGTTTCAGTCGAGATGCCCACCGGCATCCAGGCCGTCAGTGGTTCCGGACTGACCGATGCGACGATTAACGGAAAGATGGTTCAATTTGCACCCATTGCCCAGCTCGATCCTCGGGGAGAGGCCATTTTCAAGATTCGAGCCAAAGGGGTCAGCGACGGTAATCACTTGGTGAAGGTTATGTTGGCCAGCAATGAACGACGAGACGTGGTCTCCAAGCAAGAGAGCACAAAAGTCTACAGTGAATTCAGATAAGAGTGTTGAGGCAAGTGAACCGTTGAAGCTGTCGGGCGGTTTATGATCGATTGGTTGATTTGACCAATCAAGACGATCTTCAAGCTTGGCAAAAAAAGGGGAGAGACCCTCCGGTCGGTCGCTACCAACCCGTTTTATCGCCAGCCAGTTTGGACCAGGGGACTTTTCAAGTCGCTGCTGTAGATCGTCCCTGGTTTATTTATTGGCTTTGGCAATCTGTTCGGCTCCCGAGGATGTGGCATCGCCGAAAGACTCGAATTGATTAATCACCTGCTGAGCGGTGATTAATCCATCAATGACTTGGGGAGGGCCACCATTGCCCGGATACAGTGCGTAAAACGGGATCGCTTTGGTTGGGTTGCCCAGTTCGACCAGCAAGGCCTCGATCTGCGCGACCGTGTTCTGGTCACCCTTGTCAGCCCGAATGGCTACGATTTGGTGGTTTTGAAAGTAATCGAATGTTTCTTTGACGTTCAAGGCAACTGCCTCGTTGACTAGGCAAGTCGCTCATCCAGGACCTGTGAAATCGACAAACACCGGTTTGTCATTATTCTTTAGAATGGCTAATTCAGATTCGGAGTAGGGCTGCCAGTCGAGCTTGTAATTCGATGGAGCCAACGCACTAAATGCGAAAACGGTCCCTCCGGTGATCAATGCGATCCCGACAACGTATGCCTTGATTTTGTCATTGAATTCCGCGGCGATGGACGTCCGCCCAATCCACCAGCAACCTACGCCGATCGATAACAGCATCGTTAGCACCGACAGGAGATAGCCAACCTGCTCTCCCTCCTGGGAGAAGGTATTTAATAGAAAGATGACGGTTGCGATTAGAATAAAACCCATACATTGTTTAAAAGTTTCCATCCAGGCTCCGGGCCGGGGAAGAAGTTTGATGGCTCCCGGAAAACAGGCCACCATCACAAATGGGAAGGCCATTCCAAATCCTAAAACGGTGAACAGTGCAAATGAAACAAGTTGAGGTTGGGTGACCGCGAATGTCATCGCCGGAATCAGCATCGGCCCGACGCAGGGGGTTGCCAAGATCGTTGTCAGGACACCCTTTAGAAATGCCCCACCTAATCCTTCTTTTTCAGCAAGCTGATTGGCGGCACTAGAACTGGCAAACCCCGGAATGGGGATTTCCCAAAGTCCTACCATGCTGAGCCCGAAAGCGAAAACGACCCCCGATGCCACGATAATTCCAGTAATTCCTTTGTTGAGTAAATCTCCCCAACCAAAACCAAATACAATCACCAACGTTGCCAGTCCCCAAAAAACAGTCATCAGTCCGAGGGAGAATGACATGTTCAAGGCAAAAATTCTGCCTCGGTCTTCGCCTGATTGTTCTACAAATGACATCATTTTCAGGCCGATCACCGGCAAAACGCAGGGCATGATATTCAGGATCAAGCCCGCCAGAAAAGCGACTCCGCAGTACCTCAAGAAATTAGATAAATCGAACGGTTCGGTCGCTGCCACTGTCGCTTTGGGCCGACTGGCAAATTGAGCTATTTTTGCCAGAGAGTCGTACTTGGTGGCTGAGGCCGAAAATGTTAACGCCTTTTCGCCTGTCCCTGTTTCCTTGCCAATCGATACGTCAACAGAAAAATCAATCGTGGTTGGTGCCAGGCAGATCCCCGCTTCGTCACATGTCTGGAAGCCAATCTTCCCCAAGATTCCAACCACCCCTTCGGCGGCGTCTGCGGGGACAATCAATGATTGTCGAAAAGTAATTTCGTTCTTGTGTACGAGTTGTGTAATTGTTCCCAGTTGTTTGGATTCTGGTTCAGTCGAGGACTCGAGGTTGCCCAATTCAAGGTCACCATATTTCGAAAAGACAATCGCCGTGTAATTGTAGTGCGTCGGATCACTCGGAGGTGTCACCGAATAGATGTTCCATTTCTTGTCAGAAACCGCTTTCAGTTCAACCGTCAGTTCATCTCCTGGTTTGGCTGTTGTAGGAATGATGCGGCCGCTCCATTGCACCTTGGTGGATCCTTTTTTGACCCGAAAGGGACCAGCTGAAACAAAGCCTGCGAATTTGGCAGAAACCACCCTGTTATCAAAAGGGAGGCAGCCTCCTTCATTACAAACCTGGCCTTGAATACCGATCTGAAGTTCCAGGGACTCCGCTTTGACTCCTTCGTTGAGTTCAAAAGGAGCCGTCCAGGTGACATCAGTCGAAAATTCTTCTGTCACCCAGATTTTGTCCAGGACTTTCTTTTCGACGCGGGCCGGAACAAGATCTGGCACAAACGGACCGGTCAACTTGATGGAATCCGATTGAAGAATTTTGAATTCTGTTGGTTCCTGATTTTTTAGTTCTTTGTTTTGAGAGTACAGGTGACTGTGACTGAGAATGTCGGGAATACCGGTAATAGAAAGATCGCCAGAACGTGTCCCTTCTTTGATTACAAACCGAGCTTCAAATTCAGCCGTGGGAAGTGATTCATTTCCCAGGCCGGGGAAACTATTGGAAAGAGGGTCGTCCTGATTAAAACCAAAGTCGTCCTGCAATGCTGAAACACGGACGGCTCCTAAAAGGCACAGGAGAACAAAAATCAAAGATTGCTTTTTCATTATTTCTCTTCCAAGCAGATAGTCATCAGGCACGCCTGCGGAAGCGGCTTTTCAACGTTTCAGCTTTGTCCTTAAGTGATTCAAAACCGTCCGGGCTTATTCCGACGGTTTGTGTATTGATCGGCTGGAATGGGTTTTCGGCAGGATGGTTCAACGATCACCTGCTCACCGGGGTTCTCAGAACCGTCCGGTAGGCTTGGGCTTGCAATGCCGTCCTTCGAGGTCCGAATCCTTAGTTTACCAATCCAACATGCGAAGCCGGCACCGCTCCAACCTGTTTATTATCGGCTGAATCTCGCCAAAATTCCGGTTTTCCAGCAAAATCCATTTCATCCAATTTAGACCAGCTAGCATTGTAGTGCTCTGGTCATAAACAGCAATGAGCTCCCGTTCAGCTGTTGAAAGTGCAAAGCAATCGTTGTAATAGTCTAACGCCTCGGTCCAGTTGGTGGGAGAGCTGCTCACCAGGTCACCCATCAGTCGACTGAGATCTGCGGCGACGTGGTCAGGGCCCACCGCTCCGAAATCAACGATGGCTGACACATTTTCCCCTTCGAAAAAGACATGTTCATGGCGAAGGTCCCGAATACACAGCTGAATTGGGAAGTGGTTATCCCTGACTTTTAGGAGTTGCAGCAGGATTCTCGGGCTGAGTCGACGATAGTTTCCCGTTAGCTCCAGCGCCAGAGTTCCAAATCGGTTGTCGATGTCTGCAGCGGATTCGATTTTGGCTAACAATCCATTGTTCAGATCATTAATAAAGTCGATTCGTTTTGCAATTCCGGGGGGATTGCCCAGTTCGCTATCGGTGCGATGGGTTTGATGAAATTGAGCGATGGTGGTCATCATGGACCTCAGCTTTCGCTCAGTAGGGACTTGGCAATAATTGGCTTCCCCCGGCAGCCAACGGGTCATTTCAAAGACAGCCTTTCCCGTTACCCAGGTTGCCTGGCCTTCCCGCGACGGGCGGGCCACAGGCAACAGGCTTGGGGGAAATCCACGCCTGATGGCAGTCCGCAATGTTCCCTGAATGAGTTGGCATTGGGAACAGTTCTTTTTGGCAGTGACAGACATCGGCCAGCGGCGCAGGCACCATGCCGGTTGCACTGCTTTTTGCCGAATGGGAGACAGTCTCCAAAGGTTGGCGCCGCTGTAACCACCATTGTTTCCCAGGCAGACGCAGTCCCAATCTTCGGGAACCAGTCCGAAGGCCTCAATAGCGTTGGTGATGGTCGGGGAAGCCTGCTGCATCGGTAGAGAAAAAAGGCTATAAGTAGGGCTTGAAGCTTATTAATATCCAGCAGGAGCCAGAAATGAAAATGGTAGTGGCGATCATTCAGCCTACCAAATTGCGGGCCGTTCAGGAGGCGCTCTACGATGCGGGTATTGAAAGGGTGACGTTATGCGATTCGCAGGGCTACGGAAGACAGCGTGGCCAAACGGCCATGTATCGAGGCGTGGAATACCGATCCTATATGCTTCGCAAAATCGCGTTGGAGATCGCCGTTAACGATGATTATGTGGAAAAAACGATTGATATCATCTCCCGGACGGCCAAGACGGGAGCGGAAGGGACCATTGGGGATGGTAAGATTTTCGTGCTCCCACTGGTGGAAACGATACAGATAGGGCCCGAGCAACGGGGTAGATCGGCGGTTTGAGGAATACGTTGCCTTCTTTGAGTGGATGGCAGAGAACCGCATCAAGTGAGACAAGGATCAGAGAGGTCAGTGATCTGGCAAACTGGCGGCCAGGTCGTCTTCTGAACTAGAAGAAGCCCTCCGCTTTCGCGAAGATGCTTGACCTGAGGGGAGTTTTGTGATTACCAGCAATGGCTTTGCGGACGGACTCCGCCAGTGGTCGTTCTAGCCCGCTGCTGCCTGACCGAATTCATTTCGGCGTCTGCCCAGTTGTCCTTGGAGCCTGGCAACAATGCTACTGTGCATCTGGCTCACGCGGCTTTCGCTCAGATCAAGCGTAGCCCCGATCTCTTTCATCGTTAATTCTTCGTAGTAATACAGGATGATGATCAATCGTTCGTTCCTGTTGAGGCCCTTGGTGACCAGTCGCATTAAATCGTTTTTCTGAACACGCCGAGTTGGGTCCTCACCTTTTTTGTCTTCGAGAATATCGACTTCGCGAACGTCTTTATAACTGTCCGTTTCGTACCATTTTTTGTTCAGGCTGATCAAGTTGACCGCGTTGGCTTCGGAGATCATCTTTTCAAGCTCTGGTAGCGGCAGCTCCATTTGGACTGCTAATTCTTCATGGGTTGGTTCGCGGCCGTGCTTCCGCTCGAGCTGCTTTCTTGCTTCGGCTAACTTGCTCGCCTTGGAGCGAACCAGTCTGGGGACCCAGTCCATCGTTCTCAATTCGTCCAGAATCGCCCCTCGAATTCTCGGCACGCAGTAGGTTTCAAATTTCACGCCTCTTGAAAGATCAAAAGCGAGTATGGCATCCATTAAACCGAAGATGCCAGCGGAGATCAGGTCATCCAGTTCCACGCCCTCTGGCAAGCGTTGCCAGATGCGTTCACCATTGTATTTTACCAAAGGAAGGTAGCGTTCCATTAACCGGTTACGCAATGGTTTATTGGTGGTGTCTTTTTTGAATTCTTTCCAGACTTCCAGAATTTCTTCTGCCTGTGCAACTGCCGCAGTAGTAGTCATTCAACATTCCGTGAATATTCACGGTCCTTCCTTGTATTTCGATACCTTTTAGCAACTCAAGTCGCTAAAAAATTTCCAACTTCTATCGCTCAATCCTTTGAACGATCAAAAATTCAGAGTGCCCCGATATCTTTATCGACAAACACTTCAACCATCTTTGATGAAAATCTGCAAAAAACGAAAGCCAAAGGCCTACAACCGGCTCAACGTCCGGATTCTACACATTCATCAAAAACTAACTCATGCCGCAATTTTAACTCTTGGCTTCAGTGACACTTCTGCAACACGACAAATTTCAAAACCGTCACAGACTTCGCTTCGGGCGATGACATGCAGGCCAGGAAAAAAAGCAGCCGTATTAGCACGAAACCAACCCCGAATTTCAGGATCAACAATCAACACAGGCTCTTTCCCGACTTGCTGATGCTTTTGAAGCTCTTGGACCAGCCACCTGAACTCATCAGCACCAACCGGTCCCGAAGAACTGGCATTCGATCCGCTATCAGTTGCCTGCTCAATTAACTGCAATTCAAACGACCTTTCGAGTTCAATCGCATTCAGAACTCGGTCAGTCGCCAGTCGGGAGCAGACATTTCTTGATAGCTTTTGCCGCACGCGTTCGGTTAAATCACCGACGTGATTGGTGTAGGGAGAGTAGTCGCCAAGGGTCTCCAGAATCAATGCCAATTGTCGAATAGAGACCTGTTCCGACAAAAGATTTTTCAAAATCTGTTGAACTTGTGAAAGTGACATTCGCTGCGGGATCAATTCCTCGACGACCAAGGGTGATGTCTTCTTGAGTTCGTCGATTAATCGGCCCGCACTATCCCTGGAAAACAGGTCTGCCGCGAACCGAATGGCGGCCATTCGCAGGTATTCAGAGATGATCTGAATGGGCGTGAGAACCTTGTAACGCATAAACTCTGCTCGGTGCTCCTGATCCGGATCAATCCAGAAACCACTTTCCCCCAGTTGCATTCCCCCGAAGGTGTCGCCCTCGAATCCGGGACCTGCTCCTCCGGTTTGAGCTTTCTTGCCCAGGATAGGACCCTTGGCGTTTCCTTGGTCGACAGCGAGTAGCGAGTCCAGCTGGATCTCACCTTCGGCTACCAGATCCCCGGAAACCAAGACCTGAAACCTGTTTCCTCGCATGTTGACGTCGTCGGCGATTCGCACCTTGGGAAGGATGAAGCCAAGTTCCAGCACCAGTTCTCTCCGGATCCGATCGACATCGCTGATCAGGGTGCTGCCATTGCTACCTCTGGCAATTTTGACAATCCCGACACCAAGGCGTATTTCCAAGGGAGAAACTTTCATCAAGTCTTCAAAATCCTTGTCACTGACTCGGCTTCTTTTCAGTTCAATTGTCTTTTGCTGTTCAATCCGGGCAGCTTCTTGAGAATCTTTTTGAATCTTTGAATGATTACGATAGCCAAAGAAGGCACAGGTTCCGCCGATGCAAAACAAAGGAATTTGAGGCAGTCCGGCGAATGCCATTCCTGCGGCGCCAATAGCTGCCAGAAACAGGACTCTCGGGTCAGAGACGACTTGCGAAACGAGGTCACTGGAAACGCTTCCCGGTCGACTGCCGCGGGCCATCAGGACTCCAGCAGCGATGGCAATCAGGAAGGCGGGTAACTGACTCGCTAGCCCGTCGCCGATTGTCAGTTTCGTATAGATTTCCACTGCGGATGAAAAACTCATGCCGCTAGCAAGTCCGATTGCCAGACCGCCGAGAATATTGACCATGGTAATGATCAGGCCCGCGATCGCATCCCCCCTGACGAACCTTCCTGCTCCATCCATCGCCCCCAGGAAATCCGCTTGCTCCTGCAGCGATTCACGTGACTCCTTGGCTTGGTGCGGTGTGATGATCTTCGCTTTTAAGTCAGCGTCGATGGCCATCTGCTTTCCCGGCATGCCATCCAGTGCAAACCTGGCAGCAACTTCGCTGATTCTAGAGGATCCCTTGGTGACCACAACGAATTGCACGACAAAAATAATCGCAAAAATCACCAAGCCGACGAACACTTCATTTCCAATAACGTATTCACCAAAACTCTTGATCAGCCCACCGGCTGCCAAATCTTGTGAGTTTTTGGCATCGCTTAGAATCAGGCGAGTGGTGGAAATGTTAAGAACGAGTCTTCCTAAAGTGGAAATCAGTAAAATTGCGGGAAAGACCGAAAGCTCTGTCGCCGAGCGAGTTAAAAGCGCCGACGATAGAATCATGATCGCAATGAGCATGTTGGCCACCAACAGGAAATCGACTGCTAGCGTTGGCAGCGGAGTGAGGATGACGAACAGTCCTGCCAATATTGCGATTGGAACGGCCCATTCTTGCCATTGTTGGAACTTCGGCATGCTCGATCTGGGTTGGATGTCATGACTTGGATGAATGTTCAAGTTCAGGAGAGTAGAAAAAAATCATGCATCGGTCCAGTCAATTTCAGGGTAACGGGCCACATTAATTGCTGTTTTTGCCCTCTTTTTTCGCTAGATTGGCGGGATTATGGAAAATCGTTTTTTCAGTAACAATAGTGAGGTTAGCGATCGGCATCGCGAAGCCAACTTTTTCCAACGATAGTAAGTGTGAACGGCACCTCATTTTTGAATGTCTGAAATTAACTCCAAACCTAATCGTCTCGCGGTATCGGTGACGAAGACTTCGTCTCGGGCAAATGGCACCGACAAGCGGGGTATGGAGAAAATCCCGAAAGTGTCCGCTGTCACGCCCCGTCCATGGCACGGAATGCGCTTTCTCAGCTACCTCGGATTGTTAAAAGCGGGAAGATTTCGCATCCATTTTCTGGGTTTGGGCATGGCGATTTCCATATTCTTTTTCAGCATGGTGACCTCGGTCATGGCGATGCTGCAGAATTTGGTGTGGGGGCGAAGGATTCGTGCGGCAAAAATACAGGATCCGCCAGTTTTTGTGATTGGTCATTGGCGGAGTGGAACGACGTTGGTCCATGAACTACTGAGTTTGGACGATCGGTTGACCGCGCCAAGCACCTACCAGGTTTTTGCTCCCGGGCATTTCTTGATCAGTGAAAGCTGGTTGAAGACGATCGTTGGTTGGACCTTGCCCGCTACCCGTCAGTTGGACAATATGGCGACCGGCCCGGATCGTCCTCAGGAGGACGAGTTTGCGATTTGTGCATTGGGTGCTCCCTCCCCCTATTCGTCCATGGCGTTTCCCAATTTGCCCCTTCAAAATCAAAACACAATTGACATGAAGGGGGTTTCAAAGTCGGATCGCCAGCGATTACGAAAAGCCATTTGTTATTTTGCCAAGGCCTTGACTTCCCGTGGTGCGGGCAGGTTGGTGCTCAAGTCGCCCACCCATACCGGGAGAGTTGAGTTTTTGCGATCTGTTTTTCCAGGCGCCAAGTTCATTCACATTTCGCGGGAGCCTCTGGATGTCATTCCGTCGACAATGCGTTTATGGCGTCATCTCGACAGTATCAATGGATTTCAAATTCCAAATTACCCGGAGGATGGCCTGAGGGAGCGGGTCTTCAATACGTTTAAAAAAATGGATGAAGCCTATGAGGAGCAAGCGTCCGATTGCCTCGATGACATCTGTCAACTCAAGTATGAGGATATTGTCACTGACCCTGTTCGTTGTCTAGGTAAAGCCTATGACGAGCTGGGGCTGGAGGGGTTTGACGAATTGTCCCCCAAGATCACCAAGGAAATGGAATCCCGAAAGGGATACAAAAAGAATACCCATCAACTGGACAACGACCTCCGTCAGGAAATTGAAACACGATGTCGGGGCTATAGAGAAAGGCATGGCTATGTCTAAATCCCTTGGGTCTTTGCTGATCCGGTGGATGATGTCGTGCCTAGTGGCAGTTCGTCCCTTTTGATTGCCCGGCGATTTGGACCTCGAAGCCGGGTCCCATGATCGGCACAGGCATTTATCGGCACAGGCATTTATCTGCATAGGCATTTATCGGCATAGGCATTTATCGGCATAGGGAAGATGGCCGCTGTGCCGGAGCACGAAAAAAGATCGGCTGCGATCATAACGTCCGTTTTGAGTCAGACTGCCAAATCCACAAAGTATGACAACGATACCGTCGGTCAGGGTTGGCGTTTTGGTCCCTTTGGTTGAACAGGGCGAGCGAGTTCTCGTTTTACTCTGTCGCTCCAGATTTGATATCCTTTTGCATTGATATGCAGCCCATCTTTCAGGAATAGGTCCTGCCTCGGTTTGCCGTCGCTGCCGATCATGGGTGTGTCGATATCAATAAACGTGATTTTGGGGTTTGATTTGGCAAAGTCCGCAATCATCTGATTGGCAACTCTCATTTTGTTCATCAGGTTCCACCGCTTGATACTTGGTTTGATGGCGACAAACAGTATTTGAGTCTGCGGCAACGCTTGGGTAGTCAGTTTGGCGAATTTTCGGAAATCTTCGGAGACGATTTTTGCTGATTTCCCCTTGCTGATATCGTTGTCGCCGGCATAAAAGACGATCGTCTTCGGTTGATAGGGCGTCACCAATCGGTCGAAAAAGTAAATGGAATCTGATATCTGAGAGCCACCAAATCCTCGGTTGATGTAGGGTTGATCGGGGAACCATTTTTTCAGATCCCAACCGCGAATACTGGAACTGCCAAGAAACAGGACGGTTCCTTTTTTCGGTTGCTTTTTCCGGTCCGCCGCTTCGAATTTAGCGATGGCCTTTTCCCATTTTTCAGCCGGATCCTGGGCGGACGTTGTCGGGATAACCAGGTGGCAAAACACGAGGGGGATGATTGCCCCCAGAAGACGAACGATCATGATTGAGACTCGGGTAGGTTGGGATTGGATGACCGACGATTTGCTTTTTCCTGTAAGCCGGAAACGCCGAATCGTCGGCTTAATTCGGTACGGATTTCGGTCAACGAGACCCCCTGATTTACCAGCATTACCAGAGTGTGGAAAAATAAATCAGCTGTTTCGTGAATAAAGTGTTGTCGAGAATAAGACTCTTGATCTGAAGTGGATTCGACCAGTTCCGCCGCTTCTTCGAGGATTTTTGCCCCTATCTTGGACTCTCCCCCCGCAAACAGGCTGGCAGTATAAGACCCTGCAGAAGGATTATCGCGGCGGTCTTGTAATACCTTCATCAATTCATCAAGGATGTCTTGGGTTTCTGCTGCAGACATAACGTGGCTCCGAGTGTTTCGCCTGGGAAGTGACTTTTTAACCAGATTGCAAGTCATTGAATTGTAAAGGATGTCCGCCACGCAAGCTTTTTCAGAGAATTCAATTGATCGACTTGCAAATGGGGCTCCATCGATAAGGCTCCATCGATAAGGCTAACGTGAACTTTCTGGATTGCCCGGACAACGCTGCTGGAACCGGAAAATATCGGTCTCATCAGCCCTTGTCGAATGTGGTGATAAAAACGACGATAAAGGGTGTCGGTGGACTTACAACATCATGATCGGTCGCGGGTTTTTACTCAAGATGCTTGCCAGTGAAGAAGAGTTTTTTAGAAAAAGGGAAATCGCCAGAGGGTGTTGGTACCTGACCGGTGCGACGGCTGGTGGAAAAACCGATTTGGCCCTTGAAATCGCCAGTCGGCTCAATGCAGAAATTATCTCCCTGGATTCCATGGCGATTTACAACGGCATGGATATCGGAACGGCCAAGCCATCGCTGGACGCTCAGAAACGTATCAAGCATCACTTGGTTGACGTCATTGAACCGGATCAGGACTTCAGCGTGAGCCAATACTGCGATAAGGCGTTTGAAGTGATCGACCTAATCCGGGAAACGGGAAAGAATGTTCTTTTTGTAGGTGGAACGGCGCTGTATCTGAAGTCTTTGATTCGCGGTGCGTTTGCCGGTCCGCCCGCCAACTGGGAGTTTCGAAATGCCATTCAGGACGAGTTGGAGGAGGTAGGAACGGGACCGTTGTTTCAACGCCTCGAGTCGGTTGATCCACTTTCGGCTCATAAATTGCACCCCAACGATGTCAGGCGGATCGTTCGAGCGCTGGAGGTTTATCATGAAACCGGCCAACCGATCAGTCATTTGCAGGTCCAATTCGAGGAGGGCGAATCCGCCGAACGAAGCAATGTTTTCGCAATCCGTTGGCCACGAGAGGTTCTGCACCAACGCATCGATCAACGCATTGACCAAATGTTTGCCAGCGAATTTGTTAAGGAAGTGAGCGGCCTGAGAGAGAGGTACGACAAGCTAAGTACTACCGCCCTGCAGGCTGTCGGTTACCGTGAAGTGTTGGACTATCTTGATCAGGGAAGTGACCTGAATAATGTGATTGAGCTGGTCAAGTACCGGACGCATCAGTTCGCCCGACACCAGGAGACCTGGTTTCGGGGGCTCTCCGAAGTGACCTGGTTGGACCGGTCAGAAGGGCAGTCCAATGATGCCCACCTCGCTGAAATCCTTTCCAAATGGGGCTAGTTGATCCGTTGGTCAGATGGATCAAGGTTGAACCGTTCACCCTTTTTATTGCGGCAACGTGTTGTTTGGCGGTAGGGTGTTGTTTGGCGGTAGGGTGTTGTTTGGCGGTAGGGTGTTGTTTGGCGGTAGGGTGTCCAGCGATGGAAAGGCCGCCCTGATTTTCGGCCGCCCTGATTTTCGGCCGTCCTGATTTTCGGCCGCCCTATCTTGCGGTCGCCCTATTCCACTTAGGAATCTCAATCCCAGCTTGCGGCTCTTGCTCTCCGTGTTGAACTCTTGCTCTCAGGGTTGAACTCTTGCTCTCAGGGTTGAACTCTTGCTCTCAGGGTTGAAGTCGGGCACTGAAGAAGGGACTCGGATTAACGCATCATCGATTTCGCTTGATTGAGCATCTCTAAAAACGATTTTTCATTGATTCCCAACTTCTCGGAAAAAGACTTCAGCATCAAGATTTCTTTTTCGTCTAACTGACCATCTGCCATAGCGGCCTTGAATAGGATGGTGATGGACTCGCCAGGTTCGGTTTTCAAAACTTGAAACATCTGTTGGTGAAAATCGGGGTCAGATTTGGCCCGATTAATCATGGCGGTTCGGGAAGCCAGGCCGACGCCTATTTTTTTGGCCAGCTTTTCAAAAAAGGCATTCTCTTTTTCGTCAACCTCGCCATCAGCGCCGACGATACAGACGGCCGCTCGCAGTATTTCAAGATTCTCAAATGATTTCACGAGATTCTTTCTTTGGATTAGAGTTTAGCGGTTGGGTAAGATCGAGTTCAAACCAATGTCGATGCTACTCAAGCGGAACGTTGATCTCTGCAGAAAAAATGGACTCAGGGTCAAATCGTTCAGATAATGATCGGTAGAGTCCACCAATCGTTCGGCGGGCCTTTTGTGTTAATTTTTTGCCTGAGGGGAGAACCACCGTAATGGGTTGATCAAGATCAACAAAATGGTCATTCAATCGAATGGTCAGAGATTTAATTTTGTCCGCTTTGTCGATTTTGAATTGGGCAGCACTCGCAGGAGAATCGCCCGTGGTTTGCGACGTCTTTTTTCCCGTCATTGAAACGGATATCTGGCTACCACCGACTCTGTTTTTTTCGTCCACTGCCAGCCAGTAGAATCGTTGATGTGTCCGTCCTGATTGAAACCAGACAATTTTCTCTGGTAACGGGTCGCGACTGAATTTGGACATCCAGGGGACCGCGACTCGATCATCCCGATTCATCCAGTGCCCATGTTTTTCATGGATGGTCACCTTGTGCCGATAACCTTGGGTGTCATTATCCTGTAAATCGGCCAGTTTCTGTTTCCATTGGCGGGCGATTCCATTTCGATTGTAGGCCTTGTCCAGTCCCCCCATATGCAAAGTAAAGCCAATGTTCCTCAATCCAAGTGGGGAGGCATTGTTGGGGTGTCCCGCCATCATGGCGGCCGCGGCAAGTTGATCAGCCATCCGGGGAGCAAGCTGATACACTCCATCCCCGCCAGCTGAATACCCCATGATGTAAACTTGATTAGGATTGACGTCCGCAAAAAGAATGGCGTTTTCGATGATTCTCGTAAAAAAGTCATCAATATGGCCCTGATGCCAAAGGTTCCAGGTATTCGTGGGAGCTCGCGGCGCCAAGTAGACTCCTTCTTTGGGCTCATAAAGACGAATTTGGTTTCTCCATTGTTGGTCGTTGATATTGGCCGTCGTCCCGCCCCCACCATGCATGGAGATAAATAACCGACGACCGGTTTTCGGTTTTTCTCCGAAAACGCGGTAATCGAACTTCATTTCCAGTTTGTCCAGCCGAATGATTTTTTCTGCCCATTCCTTTTTTCGCTGGCTTGCCAGTTGATTCCGGAAGTCTTTGACCAGGATGGCCGAAGCCTGTTTTGCCTGGGCCTTATTCAGCGGCGTTTTAGCAAACTCTTGATCGGCCAGTCGGGGTCTGGCGGATTCAGATTGTCCAGCCCAGGAGGTCAGTTCTTTGATGACATCCGCAGTGGGCGAGTCGGGTAAAGCGTAACCAATTCGGTTATCCGATAACAAAGCGGAACAAATCGTGATGGTGATCAGGGATATGCGGATCATGAATCTTGAGTGTGGATGGTGACGGACTGGTAGTCCCTCAGCATAAGCCAAAATCGCCGTGAATCCCATTGGCAATGCGGCTGAAAAACTGCAAAAATATTGGTGCGGTCCCCGTCCGCTCCACCGATTCCCGCACCGTTCAACTGGCATCCCGATGAGCGACTGTTTCATCTTTCAGGGGAATTCCGGCAAACACAAAAAGTAGGGCTGGTAGAAAAATCAAGTCACCGATTAACGCCAGGATTAATGCCAGGCAAGCGTACCCGCCAAAGGTCTGGAACGTGGGGATATCGCTGGTTGCTGCCAATCCAAAACCAACTCCCAGCATGGCTGAGGTTGTCGTAAAAATCGGTCTTAAATGTGAAACCGAGGCTTCGATAGCCGCAGGCAGGTCCCATCCGGCTTTCTGAAGTTGCCTGGTTTTGGATAAAAAATGAACCGTATCGTCGACTGCCAATCCAAGGCAAGTACACAAAAGCATGATACTGGTGTATTGAATGGGCTGGCCATTGAAGGACATGATGGCCGCCACGCCCAGAATTGGAAATGCGTTGGCAATAATGGCGGCGAGTCCAAATGGAAGGGATCGATAGACGACCAGTATCAGGCCGAAGATCACCAACGAAGCCGCGAGTAGGCTGGTGACCAGATCAGTAATCATTTTTTCGCTTCGGGCGACCGCCAGCACATTGAGGCCGGTGAGATGGCATGTGGCCACCGGAAAGTCAGTCTCAAGTTGGCGGAGTTGGTGCCGAATTTCTTCGATTACCGGTTTCAGCTGAGCCGATCCAATGTCGGGGAGATGGAGCCGCGTATTGGTTCGGATGGGTGCGGATATCAAGAACGGATCACGGACTGACCGGGGCATCGTCCGCATTTCCTTGAGCTGATGCTCCAGTCCACGTTCCGGGTTCGGCATGGACTCAAGCAGGTTCAATAATGAGCTCGTTTTCGAAGTGCCCTTGATCGATTCCAATCGTGTCCGAAGTGCAGACAAGACCGTAACGAGTTGAGTTGCTGTAGGACGGGGGTGGAATCGCGTTATGACATGGACCGGTGATGAACCGCCAAGCTTTGAATCGATTTTTCGAAGGGCTTTGACCGCCAGATTTGATTCTGGCAGGTTTTCCGAAAATCGATAGTCTGGACCATTTTGAAATGCCACAATGCCAGCAAGGATGACCAAAATGATCGCCAGCAACGAGGTCGACCTCGCGTGTCGACCGATCCGATACTCGGTGGTGGGTTTTCTGTGTGTGGGCCGGATGTTGGCCTTCCGTCCGCAGTACTTTCCCAGTGGGCTTGCCAGCAGACAGCCTGTGCCTAAAAGAACAATCAGGAACATTAACACCGAGGCTCCCGAGGCCACGATAGCAAAGGTCTGCAAGGCGCGATCGTTGGCTAGGCCGAGTGATCCAAAACCGATCAAGGTAGTGGCGGCGGCCAGGCTGCAGGGGACAAAAAGTTGTTTTATCGCCTCAAGGGTGGCTTGCCAGGGTGGGAGGCCGATTTCGATTTTGCCACCGGTGACAAAGAGGACATGGACGGCTTCTGCAAATCCGATGACCAGCACCAGCGGGGTAATGACGTTGCTCATGATGGTTAGCGGGATCCCCAGCCAACCCAAAAGGCCCATCGTCCATCCCAGTCCGGTAAAGGGGACAATCGCTACCAATAATATGGGGATCGGCCGCCGGAACAGCACGCCACCCACGATGGTGGCGAAAATAAGACCTAGAATCGTAAACTTGGTTTGATCCCGTTGAAGTGATCGCGTGACTTCGCAACGAATAATCGGTAAACCGGTGATGCCGGAAGCTCTATTGGTGGTGTCCCAGTATTTCTGCAAGACCTCTTTCATTTGTTGAACGGCGTCGGAGACCCGGCTGCGGTCGAAGTGTTTGCCGACGATTTCGTCATTGAATTGAAACGCAATCAGTGTGGTAAGAAAATCGCTGGAATAGAGATACCCAGGTCCCAGGGGATGATTTTCTATGTCTTGTCGAGCGACGTCCCATTGTTCGTTGGAGGCATCATCGTTGGGCGGCACAACCGACAAAAACAAGCGGCCGATTCGTTGGGGGCGATGGAGCGCACGTACTGAAACGATGGAATCGGGATTCATGCAGTCCCACTGGTGAAGCTCCTTTTCGATTTTGCCGATCGCAATAAGTGTTTCGCGGTTCCGGATGTCCGCGCCTGAAAGAACAATCAGGCATTGGTCATCGGCTGCGCCAAAATTAGCAACTAAATTCTGGAACTGTTCAAACTCCTCCGACTTACCCTTGAAAAGGGTCTTCAGGTCATCATCAAAATCGAGGTATTGCAAACCTGCAATAGCCAGAATCGTCAGCACCAGGAAGGCGACTGCCAGGCAGCGGTGTAAGGTGGAAAACCAGCGAGGCGGTCCAGACAAACTGTTGATCCGTTCAAAAAAGAAGAAAATTTAAAGGATCCAGCCGCCACCCAGAACACGATTTCCAAGGATTGGATCCTCTTGGTAGCAGACGACAGCCTGACCGGGAGCGATTCCATTGACAGGTTGGTCAAAGACGACTTTCAATTGGCCGTTGGATTCGATCGTTGCGGTCGCCGGCGTTGCCCGGGAGTTGTACCGGATTTGGGCAAGACATCGGAACGGTTCATCGTCCGGGGCGACCAGCCAATTCAAGCGGTTGGCAAAGAGTTCTGATTTTCCCAGTTGATCCTTGGTGCCGACAACCACTTCGTTGGTTTCCGGACGGATTTCTACCACGAAGTACGGTTCCTTGAGGCCACCCAGGCCCATTCCTTTTCGCTGGCCGATTGTAAATCCCTCGATGCCGGGATGGTCGGTCAGCACCGAACCCTCAGTGGTGACGATTTTCCCCGCTTTGGATAGGTCACCGCGTCTTTGACGCACAAATTCTGCGTGCTTACCGGAGGTGACAAAGCATATTTCCTGGCTGTCTTTTTTATCAGCCACCCGCAGTCCCAAGCTGCCAGCAATCTCGCGGATTTCGGGTTTTTCAAAACCACCGACCGGAAGTAGCATTCGTTTCAAATACGACCGCTGGACTCCAAAGAGGACATACGATTGGTCCTTGCCCTGGTCAACGCCCGTGCGAAGTTCCGGTTCGCCGTCAGGATCATTCGGGTTGGGCTGCAGTCTGGCATAATGGCCTGTCGCTACGTATTGTGCATCGATACTGTCTGCGTATTCAAACAGTTTTCCGAATTTTAAATGATTGTTGCACATGACGCATGGATTCGGAGTCCTGCCATGGGAGTACTCGTCGACAAAATAGTCAATGATGTCACGAAATTCTTCTTCGAGGTTGAGCGCGTAAAAAGGGATGTCAAGTCGGTCGGCGACTTTGCGGGCATCCTCCGCATCGGACGCGCTACAACATCCCTGCTTATGGTCTTTGCGTTGTTGAAAAATGGGCAATAAGGGAGAAGACTCTACCGTCCCATCGACCGAACAGACCTCGACCGCCTGTTCTCCGTGACGCATGAAGGCCCCGATCACCTCGTGTCCGTCCTGCAAAAGCAGATGGGCGGCGGTACTGCTGTCCACTCCACCCGACATTGCCAAGAGTACTCTCGCCATAAGACCTGATTGATAAATTTTGGAAAATAGTATTCTCACAGAAAAATCCGGTTTAAAGAAGTTCCAGTCGGCCGGAATCCGCGGCCGTTTGCCCAGTTTTTTTCACCAGAGGGGGATGATTGGGTTAAATTCGCCGTTTGATCATCCACCATAACCGACTTGCCAGCCGCCCATTATTGGTAATGCGGTATGTTGCCAATCGCTTGTTGACTGTAATTTAAGGGGCACAATCGGCACTTTTTTATGTCATCCTCACGGTGGGAAGCAACGAATTCGGATTTTCCGCATCGCCTGTTGGTCCTTTGTGATCCCACGACGACATCCGTTTTTTTTTGGAACCAGATGATCCTTGTCATATCAACGAGTTTGAATTCGCAAAGCCGGAGTTTTTTAATGGCGAAGCACGTGCAGGAGCAGTTTGCCGGCAAGTCCATCGACGTTGAACTGATCGATCTTCGTAATGAACAATTGCCTCGATGTGATGGGGAATCCTGTTATGGTCACCCGGCGGTCAACAAAATGAGCGAGAAGATTCGCCAGGCTCAGGGCGTTGTCCTGGCAACGCCAGTGTACAACTACAGTATTTGTTCGGAGGCTAAAAACCTGGTCGAGTTGACTGGGAAAGCTTGGAGTGATTCGGTTGCCGGATTCCTCTG
The DNA here is from genome assembly GCA_014238905.1 of Planctomycetota bacterium. Classification (GTDB taxonomy): domain Bacteria; phylum Planctomycetota; class Planctomycetia; order Pirellulales; family Pirellulaceae; genus JABAAE01. Next base: position 32,359 of record JABAAE010000008.1, on the reverse strand, counting down.
TTCGGCAGGAGGACAGGGTAGTTACATGTCCATCATGAATCTTGCCAATTCCCTGATGCTCGATTTTCGCACGTTGATCCTTCCCCGATTTGTGTATGCTACCGGAGAGGCGTTTGGAGAACAGCATATTACCGATGATCATCTGATCGATCGTCTCAACCTGTTCTCAGATGAGATGAACAGGGTGACCGAAGCCTTAAAGGCCTAGCGGACCTCGATGACTTCGTTCAGTGGGCGATGATTTGTCCGGCGATGATTTGTCCGGCGATGATGGCCTGTCTGGCTCGGCGTCAATTAGACCGAGCGCTAATTAGACCGAGCGCCTGTCGGTTTGGTGCCGATCATGGATGCCAGGTTTAATCTTCTTCCTTGCGCAATTTGGCCAACACCGTGAAGTCCTCTAGAGTAGAGGTATCTCCAGAAGCCTCTTTACCGGAGGCGATGTCCCGCAAAAGCCGCCGCATGATTTTTCCACTGCGGGTTTTGGGTAGGGCATTGGTAAACCGGATGTCATCCGGTTGAGCCAAAGCGCCGATTTCTTTGCGAACATGCAGCTTCAGCTCTTTGCGCAGTTCATCATCTGGCTGGCCGTCTTTGACTGTCACAAAAACAGCGATGGCTTGGCCTTTGATCTCGTCCGGGCGTCCGACGGCAGCCGCTTCGGCGACGTTGGGATGGGAGACCAGAGCGCTTTCGACTTCGATCGTGCTGAGCCGGTGGCCCGAAACGTTGATCACATCATCAATTCTTCCCATGATCCAGTAATAGTCGTCATTGTCTTGGCGGGCATTATCTCCGGTTAGGTATTTACCGGGTACCATCGACCAATACTGCTCAACGAACCGTTGGTCATCTCCCCAAATCCCCCGGAGCATCCCTGGCCAAGGCTGACCGATGCAGAGCATTCCACCATGGTTTTTTTCAACAGCAACCAATGATTCGTCGACGATTTCCGGAAAGACTCCGGGCAGCGGTTTTGTACAACTGCCTGGCTTGGTGGAGATGGCACCGGGAAGGGGCGACATCATGATGCCGCCGGTTTCGGTTTGCCACCAAGTGTCAACGATTGGGCAGCGTCCCCCCCCAATTTTTTCGTGGTACCAAATCCAGGCCTCCGGATTGATTCCTTCCCCAACCGTTCCGAGTAACCGCAGGCTGGAAAGATCATGCTTGTCGACGTGGTGATCTCCCCATTTGATAAAGGCTCGAATCGCAGTCGGCGCGGTATAGAGGATATTCACTTTGTATTTCTCTACGATTGACCAGAACCGATCTTCTTCGGGGAAATTGGGTGCCCCCTCGTACATCACGACGGTCGCCCCATTGGATAATGGTCCATAGACAATGTAGCTGTGCCCGGTGATCCAGCCACAATCAGCCGTGCACCAATAAATGTCTTCGGCCTGATGGTCGAAGACCCAGCGAAAAGTCATTTTTGCGTACAGATTGTAGCCTGCAGAGGTGTGTCGGATTCCTTTGGGCTTACCCGTTGATCCGCTTGTATAAAGGATGAAAAGGGTATTTTCACTATCGAATGCTTCGGCGACATGCTCTGGCGAAGCAGCCTCCATTTCTTCATGCCACCAGACATCTCTTTGGTCTGTCATCGAGACATCGTTTTCGGTCCGCCGTAGGACGACACATTTTTCGACACTTGGCGATTTATCAAGCGCCTGGTCAACCGTCTCCTTCAGGGGAAGGACTTTGCCCCGCCTCCATGCTCCGTCAGAAGTGATTTGAAGTTTCGCTTGGGCATCATTATTTCGGTCGGCAATGGCCTCGGCGGAAAACCCGGCAAAAATGACCGAGTGAATAGCGCCAATCCGTGCGCAGGCCAGCATCGCAATGGACAGTTCGGGAGTCATGGGCATGTAGATGGAGACCACGTCCCCACGGGAAATTCCCAGCTTGGTCAAGACATTAGAAAATTTGCAGACCTCTTCGTGTAATTGTCGGTAGGTCAGCGTTCGCTGATCGCCAGGTTCGCCCTCCCACAGGATCGCCGTTTTATCACCCAGTCCATTATCGATATGGGTATCCAAACAGTTAAATGCCACATTGGTGGTTCCATCACCAAACCAGCTGACTTCGTGAGGTTGATCAGGATTTTGTTCAAATGACTTGGTAAACGGTTGAAACCAATGCAGTTCTTCTTTGGCCAGTTTTGCCCAGAAGGCCTCTGGGTTCGACGCGGCCTGATCATAAAGTTCCTGATAGGCTTCGGCGGAGGGGATCAACGAATTCTGACGAAATTCTGGGCTGGGCGGAAAAAGTCGATCTTCCTGCATGACGTTGCTAATTTGACCAGTCGATTCCGCTGCCATCTTGATCTCCATTGGGCTGGTTTGATAGGGAATTGATGGCGAAACCGATTCGTTTGGGAAACGCCAAACCAGGCATGCTAAAGGCATAACAACCCGGTGATTCAGCAGCCTCTCTTGTCGCTCCTGAGATTCACATGATATCGAACTTTACTGGCAAATGCGAGCTGGAATGCCGTCTACAGTTTGGCAGCGGCGAGCTCGGCACGATCGTCGGATGTCTTGCCCAACTGGATCAAATGCGTCCGATCCGTTACTGTTCATGTTACGTTGGTGGTGATGGTGAAGGTGGCGGCGAGTGATTACCACTACCTTGCCAAAACTCCCAAGTTGGGTAGATCTTACGGGTAGATTTCACGTAGACCCCAGTCCCGGGAAATACAGAAATATAGAAATACAGAAGAGTGGGGACCGCCGGTCTTCCGATCGGGGGCACTTGCCGAAGAGGGAGTCGTCGTTGTTTACCCAGTTGTCCCGGAGTGGTTATTTTGACCGGCCGCGGCTCGGTAAGAGATGGTCACAACAATAGCGACCTGGCATTCTGGCTCGGTTCCTAGCAGAAACGGCAAGGCCCGCATGGGTTGGAAAAGACAACGATGAGAAGGCGTTGTCTTTTAGGGATAGAGAGGTCGAGGGGATCGCTTTGAGTATTACGGCAATGAGTATTACGGCAATGAGTACTACGGCAATGAGTACTACGGCAATGAGTACTACGGCAAGAGCAGTCAACTCTTTGTTGAACTGACGGTGTGTCACAGGCGATTGTTAACCCACGACAACGAACGTCACCGCACAGGTTGTCCAGCAGGATGACTTGATTTGGTCTTTTAATTCAATCAATGACAATTTGGATCGGGCCGGGGCAAAGCTGATTTGCCCCGGCGATCCAGTCGACCCTACATTTTTTTAAAAATGAATATAAAAGAAGAACTCACCAGTCGGTTACAGGCCTTGGGGCTGGATGCTTACCATGGTCTTTGGGTTGGCTTGGAATCAAGTGTTGGACTAGGAGAATTGATCCAGGTTCAATCTCCGATCGATGGTCAGACGGTTGCCGAATTACCGGGGTGTAGTGAGTCCCAGGTGTCCGATGCGATAGAGGCTGCGACGGAGGCTTTTCAGGCATGGCGTAGCGTGCCACCACCCCGCCGAGGTGAATTTGTGCGGCAATTTGGGGATCGTTTGCGGCATCACAAGAATGATCTGGCGTTCATCGTCTCAGCCGAATGTGGCAAAATCTATCAGGAGGCCCTGGGCGAAGTTCAGGAAATGATCGACATCTGTGATTTTGCGGTCGGTTTGTCCCGGCAGTTGTATGGATTAAGTATTGCCAGCGAACGTCCCGCCCACCGGCTCGCTGAACAGTGGCACCCACTCGGTCCTGTAGGATGTATCAGTGCGTTTAACTTTCCCGTCGCCGTTTGGGCCTGGAACGCAGCGATTGCCTGGGTTTGTGGCGATCCGGTCGTCTGGAAACCATCGGAAAAGACGCCGCTTTGCAGCCTCGCCTGCCAAGCGATTGCTGGGGCGGTGATCCGCGACTTCAACGAAGCCCCAGAGGGAATCTCGATTTTGGTGGTCGGTGACCAACAAGTCGGGCGGCAGGTTGCTCAGTCCAACAGTCTACCGCTCATTTCAGCGACCGGTTCGGTGCCAATGGGACGATCGGTTGCGGGAGTTGTCGGGAGTCGGTTGGGGCGTGCGTTGTTGGAGTTAGGTGGGAACAATGCGGCCATTGTCACCGAATCGGCCGATTTGAAACTTGCCCTGCGAGGGGTGCTTTTCTCAGCGGTCGGAACATGCGGGCAGCGGTGTACATCGCTGCGACGACTTATTTTACATGATTCGGTGGCAGATGGATTTCTCGAACAATTGAAGACCGCCTACCGGGGGCTTCCCATTGGCAATCCCCTGTTGCCCGAAACGCTCGTTGGTCCTTTGATCGATGAGGCGGCTTTTGAAAAAATGCAACAATCACTGCAAATGGCCATTGAGCAGGGTGGGACGGTTTTTGGTGGTGAAAGACTCCGGTCTGACGAAGTGGCGGAAGCGGGCGTTTATGTTCGGCCAGCGATTGTGGAAATTGGTCCCGATTCTCAGGTCCTCCAGAACGAAGTCTTTGCCCCGGTGCTCTATGTCAATCGGTACCGCGATTTTGACGACGCTATCGCGATTCAAAATAATGTCCCCCAGGGGTTGTCATCGGCTGTCTTCACCAGCGATGTTCGTCAGGCGGAATGGTTTTGTTCTCCGGTTGGCTCAGACTGTGGTATTGCCAACGTGAATATTGGCACCAGCGGTGCTGAAATTGGCGGTGCGTTTGGTGGTGAAAAAGAGACCGGTGGAGGTCGCGAATCCGGATCAGATGCGTGGAAGAGCTACATGCGCCGGGCAACCAATACCATCAATTATTCTGCCGACCTGCCACTTGCCCAAGGCATTCAGTTTGGTTGAATTGGGCCGAATCAATGACCTCTTGAGGACGGCCTGATTGGGGGAAGAGCAAATAGAAATCTACTCAGGCGGTTGGTAATATTTGGTTAAGTCGATGCCTTGTCCCCGTTGCTCGTCTTCCAGTAATTTGATTCTCACCTCGAGCCGTTCCATCTGGCGTGCCATCTTGGGAACCATGTCTGCCGATTCATTCACCAATTGGACACGAGGTACTGGTGGGTATTTGAGTTGACGCTGCAGGGCAGAGAAAAAGAAAAGCGCATCCTTTCGGCGATTTGCGAGGGCAATTTTGCCTTCTTTTTCTCCAAACAAAACCGGTTCAGCGATTTCGAATGTGCGAACTCCTTTTTTTATCTGTTGATGAGCGTAATGTTCGCTGTGGATAAAAACCAGATCCGCTAATTCAACGGTGCCAATCTTGCGCCGCATGTCGAGTAACCATTCTCGCCAGCGATCATCAAAAACCGGGTCATAGGCCATCGCAGACAATCCATAGTCATACTGCAGGCGGTTTCGGCAAAGCGATTCGAATTGAAAAAAGAAGGTGGCGACCGGTAATCGTCGTTCGGCTTTGCCCAGTGAATCCTTTTCAAGAATGGCCAGAGCGGTTCGTAAATCGAATCGGCCGGAATCACTTTCCGCCTGACCGATCAGGTAGGTCTGAAAGGGATTGAAATAATGCGGGAGTTTGAGCATCGCAGTCGACATGATGCCAACATGGTTCAATTCCGAAGAAATGAAATCAATGGCCATCGGCAATTTGGTCGTTGCCAGGATCTCATCCCGGATTTGCAGTAGTAAATCCTGCAGCGATTCGCCGGATTCCAAACGGGCCGCCAAGGCATTAAAGAGAAACGCCTGCTCGACGTATTCTTCGTTTTCCAGCATGGGTGAATGGAGGGGGGACGCAGTCAAATGGGGCTCGATTCAAACAGTCAAATGGACGATGCGATTCAGTCACGCGGACACCGGTAGCAAACGGGGGACCAGGAGAGATCCATTCCGACGGACTTGTCAGTATTGTCGCCTACTTCCAGTCCCATGCAAGTTGCCCATTGGTAAGTTTTTCACCGTAGGGATAGGAACGTTTTTCTGTCGGCGACCATGGGTGGAGCCGGGCGGTGGTCGACGGTCAAGTTTTCGGCTCAGCGGAGCGATTCTCGGCGACTATTTGCCGGGGAATGTATAGAAATGATAGAATATTGGGGCCGCCCGGTTGACCGACAATGGTCAAGGCGCTGGGAATAAGGATAATTGACGGACATGTATCAGCATCTCTATTCCCGATTTCTAAAGGCAAATCCCGGGTTACTGCACTTTGCGGCTCACAGTCATTATCCCTGGCCGGACGTCACCCGAGAGGCGACGCTGGAGTACTGGGATGTCTCTGTGCAGCGGACCGATCGGAAGTGGTCGCACTTCTACCAGCACGTTGTGCCAGTAGCGCAACAGCACGTTTGTGAACGAATTGGAACCTCTCATCCGCAACAGATCGCCTTTGCTCCAAATACTCATGAGTTCGTCGGCAGGATTTTTTCCTGCCTGCCCATCGACCGTCCCGTCGAGGTGCTGACGACCGACAGTGAGTTTCACAGTTTCAGCCGGCAAATGCGGCGCTGGATGGAAGATGGTCGTGTGAATGCAGTCATCGTTGCGACCGATCCGATCGATGATTTTGAGAATCGTTTTATTGCTGCAGCACAGTCGAAGAAATTTGATTTGATTTTCACCAGCCACGTTTTCTTTAACTCCGGGTATTGTATTCAAGATCCCGGGACGTTTTTTTCCAAGTTTGCGGATCAAGCTGACATCATTGTCGCTGATGGATACCACGGGTTCGCCGCCCTTCCGGTCGACCTTTCAAAAGTGGAGGACAGAATATTCTATCTTGGGGGAGGCTATAAGTACGCTCAAAGTGGGGAGGGTATCTGTTTTTTGCATGTCCCCCCTGGCTGTCGTTATCGGCCTCGCAATACAGGCTGGTTTGCCGGTTTCGACGAAATGGAAAGTGAACAGGATGCGGAGGTTAAGTACAACGCTGACGGAAGTCGTTTTGCAGGAGCTACTTTTGATTTTACCGGGATGTATCGATTCAACGCGGTGATGAAACTTTTTGCTGAACTCGGGTTGGACAAAGTGACGTTGCACGGAATCATCCGCAAAAAACAGCAGCTCTTTCTAGATCTCCTGGAAGAAGCTCAGTCGAACGTTTTGAATAGCGGAAACTTACTCTTCAGGCGGGATCGCACCCATGGGCACTTTCTGGCTTTTGAAGCGGAGTCGGCCGAGGCTGGAGAACAGATAGCGGCTGCTTTGTTGGAAAAACAGGTTTATGTTGACGTGCGAGCAAAACGTATTCGATTTGGTTTTGGGCTTTATCAGAACGATGAGGATTTGGTCGAGCTTTTTAGAAGGCTAAGAGAGTTGTCCTTTTGACGCCCAGCAAAAGACGATGTTAGAGGCGAGGGATGGGGCAGGATTAATATAATGAATTCAGTGGCTCCCAATCTGGACCGGCAAAATCCTGCTACTCGGTTTCAAAATAGGTGAAGCCGTGCAAACTGTCCGTAAAGAGCCCCAGCATCGTGTGCTTTTGTTGCCGTGAAATTCGTTTATCGCGGACCGCCTCTTCTACAATGGAGCGGAATTGCCGGTGCAATTGGTCCGGATGATATTCTACATAAGAGAGAACGTCGGCAATACTGTCGCCATGGATCTCGTGAATCAGGTCGACGCTATGGTCATGGTTGACCCTGACCGTTGCCACATTGTTGTCACCGAACAGGTTGTGAAGGTCGCCAAGTGTTTCCTGGTAAGCCCCGGTCAGGAATACACCAAGCACATAATCCTCGTCTTTGGAAACTGTGTGCAACGCCAATGTATTGGTCTCGCCATTTTTTCCACCAAAATGGTCAAGTTTCCCGTCACAATCACAGGTCAGATCGGCGATGATTCCCCGTCGATCGGGTTGTTCATTCAGTCGATGGAGAGGCATGACTGGAAACACCTGGTCAATGGCCCAAGCGTCTGGAAGTGATTGAAAAACACTGAAATTGCCGAAATAAATATCCGAAAGTGAATCCCGTAGGCTGGTTAATTCCGTCGGGGGACGATTTAGTCTGGGGACTTCATCAGCGATCATGTTAAGTATTTTCAGGCATAGGTTTTCAGCGACGGCCTTTTCCCGCAGGCTGATGCTGCCTGCCCGGAAATCGCGTCGAGCCTGTTCGCGATAATAGATCGCGTCGTTGTAGTTTTCCTGAATGCGTCTGGAGTTAATTTTTTGCAGTGTATCCAGAAGGCACAAAATGGGTTCGCAAAGAGCCGGTTCAGGGTTCTGTCTGGAATTGGTGGATTCCGAACGGCCGCTCGGTTCCATGTTGCCGCTCGGTTCCATGTTGTCGATCGGTTCAAAGTGATCAACATGCAAAACCTTGAAAATCAGGACAGACATCGGTGCGGTCGTCCAGCGTCCTGATTCGGTAATAATGGTCGGGTGCTGGATGCCCGCGGGCGTTAAAGCATCTCCAATTGCCTCAACAATGTCGGTGCAATACTCGTTCAAGTTGTAATTTCGACTGTGGGCATGGGTGCTGGAGGACCCATCGTAATCCACCGCCAATCCCCCTCCTAAGTCAATGTACTGGAGGTTGGCTCCCTCTCTGGCCAGGTCAATGTAATAACGGCAAGCTTCGTTGACACCATCGCGGATGTTGCGAATGTTGGGGACTTGGCTGCCGAGATGAAAATGCAACAGCTTCAGGCAATCCAGTTTTTTTCGACGTCTTAACGTATCGACCAGATCAATTAGCTGGATCGTTGTGAGGCCGAACAGGCTACGGTCCCCGCTGTCTTTATTCCAATGTCCATCTACCTTGGTGAACAGCTTGATCCTGACACCAATCAGGGGCGACACGTGCCAATATTCTGATCGATTGAGGATCAGTTCGAGCTCGGCCGGATTTTCAATGACAAAAAAACATTGGAAGCCAAGTTGGATCGCCTGTAATCCAAGATCGACGAATTCTTGGTCTTTGTAACCGTTGCAGATAATGAGCCCATCAGCGGAGGCCAGAGTGGAAATGGCGATAAGAAGTTCAGCCTTGCTTCCCACTTCCAGTCCGTGTCCGAGCGGTTCACCGAATTTTGCCAGCTGCTCAACGACGTGGCTTTGTTGATTGACCTTGACGGGATAAACCCCGCGATAGACGCCCTGATAACCGGTCTGCTGAATGGCCAGGCTAAAAGCATCTTGTAATTCTCGGACTCGAGCCTCCAGCAAATTGTCGATCCGCAGCATCAGCGGAAGATCCAGTCCTCGGTTTTTCAGCGTCGCAACGATCGTCATCAGTTCCACGTCAGCGGTTGCCGATGGTGTCGGCTGGGTGCCGCCAGTCGAATCGGATTGGGGATGGATTGGGTCTTCTGGAGGTAAATCAGGGCTGGTGGTGGCTTCTACCTCCAACGGAATCCCAGACGATGGGGAGGTTGGTCCGAACAGCGGTGCGCGAACGACGACATTACCATTGGCGGAAATATGAAAGTAGTCATTTCCCCACCCTTGGAGGCCATAGAGTTCTCGTGAATGGTGAGTGCTCCAGGTAGGCTGGGACTTGGCTACCCCGGCAACAGGTTGATCAACATCCACCGGATCACGAGAAGAGATTTCGACATTTGGATCTAGATCTGGAAGTGCAGAGCTGTCTGCAACCCGAACCACCCGCGTTTCCTCTTGGTGGGTATTGGTTTGTCGACCGTCAATTCGAATCGAGGTTTTCGATTCATTCAGGATCTCTGGCGATGCTTTGGTTTCGCCTTCGGATCGATTTTGATTCTGGTTGGGGGCGGGTTCAAATTCCAAACCGGACACTCCTGTCTTTTCAGCCCACTACTTCGTTGTCACTCGGATACTCTGACACGACAAGCTGATGATACCTTGTCCAAGGCTTCGACGCATCGTCAATACCGGAGGCCTTGATGCAGGGCAGCAGGATTATCCATCCGTTCCACATTCAGATTCAGGCATCCCCATTTGTTTTGCCAACCGGTATTTCTCTCCAGCGGGTGGAGGAAATCAAGCGACGATGGCCCTTCAAATTGCCGCGAGAAGGCCGGTCCGAAGGCGTCGCTCGTTCCTCCGGGGGAAGGCCTGCCTTGAAAAGACATTCGGCTTCTCGGACACCAATGGTGCGTCAGAGGGCCGAATCTCCATTGGTCTTTTGCACTCTGGAAACAGCGAGGCTCATTTGGGTTCTGGCTGTGTTAAGTACGTTGATTACCCGCTTTGGCGATCGGTCTCGTTCAGCAGGCGGACTCTTTCGATTCCGGGATGAGGGGTAAGAATGACCAATGAGGCGAACCTTGTCCGAATATCGCAGCAAAAAATAAAGTAATCGATCAGACGCTGGTAAGCTGATCGATTTTTTCCTGGGAGGGCCCGATTTGACTCATCGTGGTGCGGCAACAGATGCAAATTCTGCTGAATTGGACCTTGAAATGATTTTCGACAAAAAGCAAAGAAACTGGTGGATTCAGGTGAAAAGCAATTTTTCGGTAACCGGTGGTTTTGGTATCATAGCTGTGTCTGCCCCTTTTCGCTTGAACGGATCACCGATGAGAAAACATCCAACACGTCCTCCTTGTCACGTCATGTTCTGCCGCCGGATTTCGATGGTGCCGGTCGTGCTGTGTCTCTGTGGTCTGATATTCCAGTGCGAGTACGCCTTGAATGGGCAGCAAGAGAAGGAATCCGAAGATCCACCCAAAAAAATCGATCCGCAGCAACTCAAGGGCCTGATTCCGGCCGAGGGTGGTGCCCCTGAGTCTACCAGCGACGGGTATTGGCTGATTGATGCGGAAAAAGCATTTGCCCAGGCCCGCAAGGAAAACAAAAGTGTTCTCATTAATTTCACCGGTTCGGACTGGTGTAGTTGGTGTATCAAACTCGAGGGCGAAGTTTTTTCTAAGCCGGATTTTTCGAAGGATGCCCTCGAGGAATTCGTTTTCCTCAAACTTGATTTTCCCTCGGATAAATCGAATCAGTCAAAAAAAGAAATCTCCCAAAATGAGGAATTGAAAACGAAGTTTGGCGTGGCAGGTTTCCCAAGTATTTATGTTTGCGATTCTCAGGGACGACCGGTGGCCAAGACGGGTTATTTGGCCGGTGGCCCGGCAAAGTACCTCACGCATCTGCGGAAGTTTCGTGAAAAACTGATCGAGCGAAATGAACTTTTCGCATTAGCGGCCAAGGAGTCAGGAGCGGCCAAAGCAGAATTGCTTGACCGGGGACTGGGTTTGATGGACGAGGGGATTGCCACCAGCCATTACGAAGATGTGATCAAGCAGATTGTCACTCTGGATAAAGAAAATAAATTGGGTCTGCGAGGGAAGTATTACGCCGCCCAGGATGCAGAAGAACGTCGAAGAATCCTGGAAAAAGTAGACGTCGTTGTGAATAGCTTGCCGCCACAGGCAGCGTTGATCGAGATTGAAAAAGCAATGAAAGAGATTGCTTTGCCAGCGAATTCGAAAATCGATGCGCTCCAACAAAAACTGTATTTGCTCAAATCATTGCAACGGAACAACGACGCCGACCGATTGTTGGACGAAATGGTGTCGTTGGACGGACTGACCGATGACCGACGGGAGAGGATTTTAATTCAGAAGGCTTACAACTTTGTCGAGACCAAGCGAAACGCAGCGGCGTTGGTGTTTCTGGACGAAAAGATCAACACCTATCCGCAAAATGCCGCACTGGTTACCGCGAAGGGAGAAATCCTGGACATGCTGGAAGATCATGAAAAAGCCGTTGAGGCTTATGACGCGGCGATTCTTCTAAGTGGTGGCTCGGAATCGATGGCAGAAATAATGGCAATGAAGGCCTATGCCTTAGTTGCGTTGGAGAGAGTCCCCGATGCGATCGAGGTTTTTCAGGCGTTTATTGACAGCGATGAACATCCTGATTTTGTGAAAGCGGATTTGCTGATTCAAAAAGCAATGTTGCTACGGGAGGTCGGTCGGACCGACGCGGCGGAATTGGCCGAAAAACAAGCCTTGGAGCGAGCTGAATCCGAGGAGCAGAAAAGTGAACTGACGGAGTTGATCCGGCAATTACAGGAAATTGAATAGGGTTCGCTGGAGTGGTGAGATTGATTTGCCGAGCTTAAAAGAATTGCTTGATCCGGAGGTTTGTCAGATCGCCTTGATTGACGGATTCTGTTGGATTTGATGGTCGCTTTTGAATGGCATTGCAGGTGATGAGTCGTTGGCGAAGGACGTGATTCGGCTTGATCGCGGGTCGCTCAACAAGGGACACCTCTGGGGATGAGAGCCTTCTGTTGGCAATCGGTAGCCGAGCGGCCTCTGAAAAGCTAACCGATCAGGATTTCACCTAAGGTGAGTTTCACCGGTGGGGACTCCAACTGACTAGGCTATCACACGGGTATGATTGGGTGAATCGTGAAAGCTGTAACCCAGTTGGGGACAAACTGGAGATGGATCCGCCGATTCCTCATGCATCAAAAATTTGGTGTCGGGGGACGGTACTTTTCCGGGTCAATGTTTTGAAACCACTCAATGGTTCGTTCCAAGCCTTCCCGCAATTCAATGGTTGGTGTCCAGTTGAGATGCTTTTGGGCCAAAGCGATGTCCGGTTTTCGCCGGGTGGGATCATCGTCTGGCAGTGGCTTGTAAATTAATTGAGAGCTGCTTTGGGTCAATTCGATAGCCAATTCGGCGAGTTGCCTGATAGTGAATTCCTCCGGATTTCCAATGTTCACCGGAAAAGTGATTTCATCGGAGGCATTCATCAAACGGATGATTCCCTCCACCAGGTCGTCGCGGTAGCAGAAGGACCGAGTTTGGTTTCCCTCACCGAAAATAGTAATGTCCTGTCCCGCAAGAGACTGCCGAATAAAGTTGGAAACCACGCGGCCATCAAAGGGGTGCATTCGAGGGCCAAAGGTGTTGAAGATCCTGACGATCCGGGTATTGACCCGGTTCATACGATGGTAATCCATAAAGAGTGTTTCAGCCGCTCGCTTTCCTTCGTCGTAACAAGCTCGGATTCCAATCGGGTTGACGTTGCCTCGATAGGACTCCGGTTGGGGGTGAACATCCGGATCTCCGTAGACTTCGCTGGTGGAGGCTTGGAGGATTTTAGCGTTACATCGTTTGGCCATGCCCAAGAGATTGATGGCGCCGACCACCGAAGTTTTCATGGTTTTGATGGGGTTGTACTGGTAGTGTCCAGGAGCAGCCGGGCAGGCAAGGTTGTAGATTTCATCAACCTCCAGAAATAATGGATGCGTGATATCGTGGCGGATGAACTCAAAATTGGGCTCGTTCAGAAGGTGTACCACATTGATTTTTTGGCTGGTGAAAAAGTTGTCCACGCAAATCACGTCATGCTGTTGAGACACCAGACGTTCGCACAAATGGGACCCGAGGAAGCCGGCGCCCCCGGTGACGAGAATTCGTTTTGTTTTCGACATGGTATTTCCAAATGGAACTTGGCAGCCGGTCAATACGCCAGGTGATGCCAAGCGGTCGTTGGCTCCGCATTGAATTGGCTGAAGAAGGTGGCTTGAGTGGTTTTTATAGAAATCCCGGCAGTAGAAAATTAGCAGGATTGATGAAATAATGATGTCTACTCTGATTCGACGGTTCGCGTCGGTCGGGTTGAGTACTTTTTTGTTGGTTCAAACTATGCCTATTTCTCTCAATACCGGGGTGAGGCCGCTTGGAATGTTTAGAATTTGTTTCTTGTTGGGTTGGATTCTTTTCTTTCCAACATTGGCCATTGTGGCACAGGACGATTACCCACTCGGTGCTGACTCTCAAGTGACGCTGGGGGTTCCCCAAGGAAAGGTCACCCAATATATCCTGAAGAGCCGTGTTTTTCCGAATACAATACGGCGGTATTGGATTTACGTGCCGGCTCAATATGATCCAGACCGTGCGGCCTCGTTGATGGTTTTTCAGGATGGGCATGCCTACGTAGATCGAAAAGGTAGTTTTCGAGTGCCGGTGGTCTTCGACAATTTGATCCATCAGAAAAAGCTACCAGTGATCATTGGAGTGTTTGTTGATCCAGGGCATAAAAAAAAGGACTTGCCGGAAAAACCGGGATGGAAGCCTACCCCGGAAAATCGTAGTTTTGAGTATGACAGCTTGACTCCACAGTATTCGAAAATGCTGCTGGAGGAGGTTTTGCCACGGGTGAAAGAAAAATACAATTTGACCGATGATCCACAGCAACGTGGCATTTGCGGCATTAGTTCCGGTGGGATTTGTGCTTTTACTGTAGCTTGGGAGCGACCGGATGTGTTCAGCAAGGTGCTCAGTCATGTCGGAAGTTTTGTCAATATCCGTGGGGGCCATCATTACGCTGCGATGATTCGGAAAACCGAACCGAAACCGATACGCGTCTTCATCCAGGGCGGTGCCCAGGACTTGGATAACGAACATGGAAATTGGCCATTGGCGAATCAGCAGTTGGCCAAGTCACTTGCCTATCAGGGGTATGACCACAAGTTTGTATTTGGAACCGGCGGGCATAATGGCAAGCACGGCGGTGCGACTCTTCCAGAATCACTGGTTTGGCTGTGGCGAAAAAAATAGAATCTGCCGAAGTCGGTGACAACTCCGACCGCGATGAAAAATCTGCTTTTCGATCAAAACGAACCAAGAAGCGGTTGGGGTTGTTGGTCTTGATTGGGGCGGCGGTCTTGGCTTGGCAGTTCTGCCTGGCTCCCTATTTGACGATCACCGAAATGGCCCGTTTGGAAGATCGTTTAAGACAGGGATACGCCAACGAGCCGATTTGGTGTCTTTTTGTGGCTTTTGTCGTTTATGTTGTTGCCATTGGTTTGTCGTTGCCGGTGTCGACGTTTTTGTCACTGGTGTATGCCTGGTTGTTTGGCTGGGTAGCGGTGCCCTTGTTAAATCTGGCTGCGACGACGGGTGCGACGATCGCTTTTCTGTGTGCGCGTTATATCTTCAGAGACTGGGTACAGAATAGGTTTCACCATTTCTTACAACCGATTAATGCCGGTTTTCATGCCGACGGATTTTATTATGTCATCTCGTTGAGATTAATCGCCTTGTTTCCCTTTTTTGTTGTGAATTTGGTGGTCGGTTTAATTCCGATCCGATGCAGAACTTACGTGGCGGCAACGATGATCGGTATGATTCCCTTGAATATTGTTTTTGTCTATCTGGGCATGCAAATACCGAGTTTTCATGACATTAGCGAAGATGGAATTCGTAGTTTTCTGTCGTGGCAGATTCTTTTTGGGTTCGGTTTGATTGGCCTTATTCCCTTGGCGATGCGTTGGGTAGGCAGATGCCGTCAGCGAAGTGAAAATTTGGAACATACCCGTTAATGAGCGATTCAAGTTGGCTCCAGAAAAGGGCACCATGATTTAGTGTTCGCAGTCCAGGAGTTGTCGATTGGATCCATCCGGAGTTTGTTCGATGGCCAAGCGTTGGTGAAGGAAAAATATGAAGCAGTTCGATGACTTGATTGCGGAATTTCTGGAATCTGTTGAACGCGGCGAGATCCCGGATCGCCAGCAATTACTTGACTTCTACCCAGAGTGGCATCAGGACCTGTCCGATTTTTTTAAAAATCATGATCGGTTCTTTGTTGCGGATTCCGGCCGCCAATCCAAATCGACTCTCCGTCAGGACATCACGCTGGCCCCAACGCCAGCCGAAGGTAAATCCAATTTGGTGGTTTCCGAAACGACCGATTCGTCGACTTTTGCTCAACGGACCATTGGTGGCTACGAGATTGTTGATGAAATTGACCGGGGTGGAATGGGAATCGTCTACCGCGCAAAGGACCTGCAGCTCGATAGAACGGTGGCATTAAAAATGATCCGGGCAGGCCGGATGGCGTCGGAATCGGATGTGCAACGATTTCGTGCGGAAGCTCAAGCGGCGGCTAAATTAGATCATCCCGGCATTGTACCGATCTACGAGGTGGGAACTCATCAGGGGCAGCCGTATTTCTCGATGGCATTTATTGAAGGTGCCAAATTGGATGATTTTCACAAGAAGAACGAGCTATCTGTGAGAGATGCTTGCCAATTGGTACGCGATGTCGCGATCGCGATTGATCATGCGCACCAAAACGGGCTGGTTCATCGGGATGTCAAACCGGCTAACATTCTGATCGATCAGGCGGGGCGTCCGCGCGTGACCGATTTCGGACTGGCCAAAAATTTGGAGAAAGATGATGGATTGACTAGCACCGGTGAAATACTGGGCTCGATCAACTATATGGCTCCTGAGCAGGCGTCCGCTCGGGGTGACTTGGTGGATAGGATGACGGACGTCTATTCTCTGGGAGCGGTTCTCTACTACTTGTGCACCGGACAGCCACCCTTTGAGACAGATAATCCGGTTGATACGTTGTTGAAAATTCTTGATGCCCAACCGGTCTCAGCCGACCGGTTGAACCCAGAACTGGATGCGGAAGTCGCGGCAATCTGCATGCGCTGCCTCGAGAAAGAGCCCAAGAATCGGTATTTGACGGCCGCAGAATTCGCCAACGAAATCGATCGATACCTCAAAGGCGAGCCGGTCCAGGCGATGCGATCGGGCATCATGATTCGGATTCGGCAGTGGAGTCGCCAAGAGCCTGGATTGGTGGGGCATCTAGTGGGGCTAGGGCTGATCGAGATCACGCGAGGAATTGATGTTTTTTTTGAGTATTTCTTTTCCGGACAAAGTTTTCACAGCTACCTCGATTACTCCGTTATCATCTGGCTGTGGCTGGTGGTCTGTCTGATTCTCCAAAGAGTTCAGAATCGAATTCCAAAACAAGGTGTTCATTTGCAATTTGCCTGGTCGGCGGCAGATTTGGGATTCTTAACGTGGATCCTCCTGCGCGTAGAGGGTAACTTGGGCCCGCTGTTCATCGCGTTCCCTTTGGTGGTGGTGGTTAGTGGTTTGTTTTTACGGGTGAATTTAGTGGCTTTTAGTACAATCTTATCGCTGATTTCCTTTGAGATTGTCTTCCTAACGCGGCAGGAATCGGGTGAATTTGCTCACTATGGGTTCGTTGGAGCGGCGGCCATTGTCGTGATTGGTACGGTAGTGGGTTTGATGGTCCACCGTATCAGGCTGCTGAACCGACTTTTCGAATAGTCGTTGTGCCGCGTGAGGTGGGGTGTCACCATGATGTCGGAGGCCAACGTCATCATGACGGCCAATTCATTTCTTTATCTGCGTCTTTAAGGGGTGGGATATTTACGAAAGGAGGTTTTTATGTTGAATATTACCACTCTGGGTGTAGCGTCGTTAAATTTTCCGGAATTTTCTAGTTATTCGGTTAAACTCCTTTGAATGTGTTATGTAGTCTGATCATACTATTGAGCAAAGCCGCTGGACATCTTTAGTCTGTGCAGCTCGGCCAGTCTCATCTTTTTGTGTCTTTTTACATCATGTTGTTTTGGATCAGTTGTTACTTGGCGTTTTCCGTGGGAACAGTTGTTTTTTTGAACACTGTTTTTCGAAACGTCAAAAAGGTTTGAAGATTCGATCGAAGCGTCTTTGATGCGACCTTACGGAAAGGTTCTCCCTTACCGCGAGTGAACCTGCTTGGTTTTCGCCATTTTAAATAACATAGGTTGGTTGGCGGCCTTGATGGCTGTGGCAGACACCAGATCATCGCAACGATTGGCGATTTCGATATTCTGATACCTTGCCCGCAGCGGGGATTCTCTCCCTGCTCCTTTATCGCCGAAATGTACTCGTATTTCGCCGATTTTTTCAGGCCTGACTCATTGATCGATGTGCTCATCGTCCGAGTTGGAATAGCTTGTATCAATTATGGTGTGATCGCGTTTGTGAACTACGAGCTTTGTATTCAAGGATGAGGGTGTTTTGAATTATCTTTTTCATTCCATATTGTTCTTTGTTGCCTTTCTCACCCACAGCAACCTGACCACGCTAAATCTGACGCTGTTCCTTGCTTGCGAAATCGGAAAGATCTGCAGAAGGAGGTTCGTGTTTTAGCATTGAACCGTAGAACTGGCATGCCCTTTTGGCTGAACAGAACGTTAACGTGGCCACCCCCGACATTCCCTTCGCCCGGCCCAAACGAAATACCTGAAGAACAATTACTTCGGGCTTTTGCTGGTTCGAAGGCGAGGTGGTAGTTACAATCTTCATACTACATTCATCTGCGATATCCGTGCTGTTGTCTCTGAAATCAGAAGTACCAGACGAATACCACGCTTCATGAAATCTAAATTCTCATACAACGAATTAAGAACGCAAACACCCAACCCCAATTACCAAGGGTTATGGTGTTGGGAGTGCCAGGCACATACGGCTTATCATTCTCATTCGAAAACTCGGCAGGTTTGCAGTAACGACGGGCCATCGAGGCTAACGACGTACACAACCTTTACCTGCGAGTTCTGCCAAAAGAAAATGTACACTCCACAGGCGGTGGACCCGATCGTGTTTAAACGGCCCGCCGAACGGGGCTGTCTCTGGATTTATTGGATTTGTGCCACAATAGGGTTGCCTATTTTTTGCTGGTTTCTCGTTGCTAGTCCGATTGCCAACCTCGCTCTGATTCTCGCTATTTTTCTCCCCACAGCAGCGACGGTGATTGGCTTACCTTGGCTGATCATACGATGGAGTACAAAAAAATATGCGATCTGGAAATCCTGGGCAGAAGAGCGGGGGTGGAAAGAACCCAAGCGAAAAAAGCGATTGAAGATGGAATTCAGGCAATTTTGATGGAATACCAAAGCCACCAGTCATTCCGACACGTTTGCTCGGACCTCGTATCGTCGACCGTATCAAAGCGATAATAGCGAGAGGAATCGAAGTCTAAAGAATTGCCGCGAGTCGTTACCCACACCGGCGTTGGTCGAAAAAACCAGGTGCAGGCACCCCAATTAAAACACCAATGATGCAGAACCCACACATCCCCCTGGGCGCTACGGCGACGCGCAGCAATGACAAGGAGTATTCGAATCACGAACCAAAATGTCAGTTCACCGCTCGGAAATTTGAATCGGATTGGCGTTGAGTGAAATCATGGTAAGCACCGAAAATCAAAAACCCAACGAATCAATCTCATCATCGCTCACCACCAATTGGTCGGTGGCGTCGGCCATTTTGATCGCTTCGGCAATGGCCCGTTTCATCCACGCATCAGCTTCCTGATCGCCAACTTGCCCCGAAACGATATAGGCCGAATAGATTCGAGACGCCGCGTGAAAAACAGCCGTCTCAGTAGGTTGCATCTTGAGATTTTTTTTCATGGAAAGCTATGGATAAATAATTAGAACGATAGATGAACTCGATTCTCACCACGGCCAGCAATGACTTTTCTCTGAATCCGGATGTCTGAGATTCAGCATTCGCCAACTCGTATTCAAAATCAGCCAATGCCTGCTGCGATGGATTGACATAATAACGAGGCAAACGCATTTGCGAGCCCGTAAACGCCCCGTTATTATGCCGGTACCTTTATAATAATTGTTATGCCGCTACTGATCGGTGCCGGTCTGATCTCATGTTGCAACCAAAAATAGAAGATCTCTGCCCCAACGACTTTCCTGAATGGGAAGCGTTCGAGAGCCACGAGCCGGCGGACCCATCCGACGACTACGGCTGGTTCCATGTGCGGATTGGCGCGAATGACTCTGCGGCTACGAACGATTTCCAAGTCTGTGTTGCAACGCCACGGGCATGCGGGCGTGCGAAGGCCGCGGGAAGTAGGCCCGGCATCATTGTCGACCGATTTGACGCTACATCCGTTCGTGACGCTGTCTTTCAACGCGTCGAATCAATCGAAGCCCGCGATTGGGAAGCACTTGTCGAAGAACTTCGGACATTTATGCTCTGGGAATACGAAGGCATGTCCGGCGCGTGACGTGCAAGTGGGCCGGAGCGCGGCATAACAAATCGGTGAACCGGAGCCGAATTGGCCGTACTGCGGGTTCTTTGATACAATTCTGATTCGGGCTGAACTGTCGGCCCGGTTACCTCCAACGTTATGTCGCTGTCTTGTTTTTTTGCAGAATATGGAATTTTGCGCCAAGAACCTTTCCTGAGCCACGAACAGAGCAGGATGTCATCGAAGCGTCGTTGAACATCCTGAGATCACCCTTGATTTGATGAGATAGAGAATCCCTATCTCCGCGGCCGTGATGGGAGTGCTGCTGGATTTGTGCTTCCCATTGATGCTCGTGACTCAAAAATCTATCAACAGAACCTGCCGAATTATTTCAAACGCTGCTGAGCTAATTGGCTATTGACTGGTTGTCACTGCAACTATTATGTTGTACTTCACTTTCACCTTAGAACTTGCCTTCAGCTAAGAACACGCAATAAACACACGGCTTCCACTCTCGATCCACGACGAAATTCGCGACATAACAGCGCAATGCACCGGAGCCGCGAAGCCGGGCGTTTTCAAATGGACAATCACTTGTCGCGACTCGGTTATCGCGAACGTTTTGACGCAAAACCTGTTGGCATGAGGAATCTGACGAATGGCGACCCATTTCTCAAAACTCTTCTGGGGGCTGCTCCTCGTCATTCTCGATTTCTCGATCAACGGCTTCGATGTATTGGCAGATGGCGTCGGATATCTGCTTGTCGCAGCAGGCTGTCGCGGTCTCTCATCGCTGTCAAATAGATTTGTAACCGCTCGAACTCTTTGCTTTGTTTTGGCCGTGCTCTGGCTCATTGGTCTTGCCGTTCGCGGTGACATCGCCGCGGCGCACGGACTGGTTACGATGGTCGTGAACTGTGCAATGATCTGGCAGCTACTCGGCGGTATCGGCGAATTTGCACTGTCAAGACAACGGCAGGACTTGGCCGAACGGGCAGGCAATCGCCGCGTTGCTTACGTCGCAATCATGACTGGCACATCATTACTCGCATTCGCAATGCAAGGCTCGCGTAACGCCGGGCCACTGGCAACCATCCTTGTAATTGCCATGCTTATTTTGATCGTCATGATCTTGCACTTGATACACCGTGTCAAAGTGGAACTTGCAACGTAGCTTGCCACCCAACGCGACACAACAATCCAATGCACCCGAGCGGCGAATTCGGGCGTTTTCAAATGGACAATCTCTGGCCGCCGCCCGGTGATTGCCGACGTTATGCCGTCTGGGATAAACGAATTGACGGTCACAGGGTCACTTCACTGTTGCGGCCACTGTCTTAATCTGGTATCTCACCGACTCGTGCCTCACCACTACGTTAACGTGAAAGGAATCCCGTCATGAAGAAGTGCTTGATCGGATTATTACTAATCGCTGGCATTTGCGGTGTTGTCTATCTGCCGTCAGTTTTTGCCGCCGATACGCAGGGCAAGCAAAACCCGAAAAGCGACATTGAAACAACGTCGTCTCTGATCGAAATCAGCTGCCAAATTACTATGACGGATGCAGCGGGTAAATCTGAAATTGTAGCCGCGCCCAAGGTTTTCGCTTATGAGGGCAAGACCGCAACGGTTGCGACCACGCAGGATAACGGAGAATCCATCGAGATTCAATTGATCGGACGATTGCACCACGACGCCAAGACTGACGAAGCGAAAGCGGAGCGTCCCAATCGCAAATAGACGGCATAACAATTGCGTGAACCGGAGTGGCGGACCACGCCGAATTTGAAGCCAGCGTCAACTCCCGCCGCCCGGTTACGCTGGTCGTTATGTTTACCGACAAAATTGAAAGAAGTACTCAATGATTAAGATCACCATAGTGGGAAAGAAAAATGGTAAACCTTCAATCAGATGGCTGGGAGTTGCGTTAAGCTACCTGGTAATAGTCGTGATCATTGGCCTTGTTTTATTGACGCTCCATGTTTTATCCAAGGTAGCCTTAGGATATTCCTTTTTTACTCTTAACGGATGGGTAACATTGAGTGTTTTTCTGGTAGTCTTAGTGCCTACCTTCGTGTTGGTGGTGGGAATCCAAAGGGGGTTGCAAATCCCTCTGGAAAAACTCAATGAGCTTGATTGAAACTTGAAAACATAACAAAACGCTGAACCCGACCGCGGTTTACCTCGCCAATTAAATCAATGCTTGCCGCGCGGCGGGTTAGCTTAAACGTTATCGGACTTAGCACTAAAAGACTAAACCTCTCCCTTCAATGTTCATTGGCTCCTCCGCCGAAGGTCTACCAGTCGCGGAGGCGATTCAGATAAATCTGGATTACGCTTGTGAGGTAACGATATGGTCACAGGGCGTTTTCGGCCTCGGGCAGGGCACACTTGAAGCATTGGTTGACCGACTTGATGGCTTCGATTTCGCAGCATTAGTCCTAACGCCTGACGATATAACTATTTCCCGTGATGAAGAATTGCAATCGCCGCGCGATAACGTATTGCTTGAACTTGGGCTTTTTATTGGTGCGCTTGGACGTGAACGAACATTTATCGTTTATGATCGAAAAACGCCAATGAAACTCCCTTCCGACCTCGCCGGCGTTACTCCAGCAACCTACGAAATTCACTCAAGCGGAAACTTGCAATCGTCGTTGGGCGCAGCCACGACACTAATTAAGGGAACTATCGAAAACCTCGGAAAACGAACACCGAAAATCACAGGAAATGTTGACGAGAATACGACATTCCAAATCATCCACGACTTACTTGATATCGCTGCTGAACAATTCTTGATTCTCATGCACGAAACTGGGAAGACGCTCTTTCGCATGCCAAGGATGGGCTTTGGATCGGGTATTAAATTCGAATATTCGCTTAAGAAACGCGCCGGTGGTCAGGGGGAATTCTCAATTGATGAATTATGCAACAAATTGCCAGACGCTGACCTGCTTCAGGCTGACCTGCGAAACAATGTGTCATTAACTGACCGTGGGAAAAAATTTGCGCAATGGCTCATGGACAATGGTCACAAAGCTGACTACTTTCGATCCGAGGTCGGTTCTTGGGGGGATCTTTCTGCGAGTGGCGGGTTTCCATGGCCCCGTGAACATGCACCATCTTGGGATGACGCGAAAATACAACCTGATTCTAATGGTGGATCGACTGAATGACGGATATCGTCCGATAACAATGCGATGAACCGAAGTCGCGAAGCCGGGCGTCTTGAAATGGAAAATCACTTGTCGCGACTCGGTTATCGCGGCCGTTATCACGTTTACTCCTTTATCCAGCACACTGTGAGTGTAAACCCATACAAACCTTCGGCCACCAAAAGCTCCATGCCGAAGGTGCAAACCAATCGGCTTGGGGCAATCGGTTTCACTTTGTCTGCATCTGGCATTGCTGGAGTGATAGGTGGTTTTATACTCACGGCGCAATTTGGTGTTAGCGTGATCTTTCAACTATTCATCGCGATTTCCCTTGTTGTATGCGCCATTGGTTTTGCTGTGTCCTGCGTTGGCATTTTCTCTGCTCCTCGTAGATTCGCCATCTTGGGGGCACTCATTGGGCTGTACGGGTCGGCACACATTAATACAATTTGGTTGGCTTATTTGCATTCGCGTTAGTCAGCCACCATCAACCAGTCGCGTGATAACAATACGTTGCACACGGAGTCGCGGGCCGCGCGGCTTTTGATTCGTTATGAAAGCTTGAAATACCACCAGACGAAACAACAGGGACCGTCCCAGGCTTTTGCTGCTTTTTCGTGATGTCAAAGCCTCTTTGAAGCGTAAGTTCACCACCGATTGTGGAATCCTGGAACTCACTTCCCATAACCCAGCGCCTCCAGATTCTTCCGGATCGCAGAGTCCAACTTCTCCGCTTCTTCCATCTGCTGATACAACGTCGTCGTGAGCTCCGTCATCTTGGTTTCAAACGGAATACCATCGTCCTCCAGCGGAGCGGCACCGACATACCTGCCAGGCGTCAGCACGTAATCGTTGGCTTTGATGTCTTCCAACATTGCACTTTTGCAGAAACCAGGACGATCGGCGTATTGTTCAGATTCAGCCTCTGCCGGCTCTCCCCGCCAACGATGATAGGTGTCCGTGATTTCAGCGATATCCTCGTCCGTCAATTCCTTATGTGTCCGATCGAGCATCGTGCCGTGATTCCGTGCATCGATGAACAGTGTCTCACCTGTACGCGTTCGCTGATTTAATTCTGGACGCCCTTCGAATTGACGAGCCTTCTTGTTCTTCGTCAGGAACCAAAGACAAACTGGTATCTGAGTCGTATAAAATAACTGACCGGGTAACGCGATCATGCAATCAACCAAGTCATTTGCGATCAGTTTCTGCCGGATTTCGCCTTTGGTGCTGGTAGACATTGCTCCATTAGCCAAAACGAAACCTGCAATACCATTGGCCGACAGTTTAGAGACCATGTGGAGGATCCAGCCATAGTTGGCGTTCCCATCAGGCGGTGTCGTGTAACCACCCCAACGAGCATCATCGGTCAGTTCGTCTTTGCCACGCCACGCCTTCAGATTGAAGGGCGGGTTGGCCATGATGAAATCGGCCTTCAAGTCGGGCTAGACTCGGACCGAAAATCCCGTCTTAACACATCTAATTGCCTATCATTCATCCATCACTCAGTTACGTACGTCGATTTGAACAATATTCTCCGCCTTTGGTGCTAAAAAGTTGGACATCCTTCAGATTCTGATAGAAGATAACAGGATAGCGCTTGCTGCAAATTGTGAATGTAAACAGATTAGATTTACTTGAGAGGATTGAATTGGGAATACATATCTTAAAATTCACTTTTTCGATCACCTGGGTAGTTCTGCTCTTGATTGCGAGTTGTTGGTCACACGAAAAAACACCCATTTCCAACTCACAACCGAAGAAAAAAAATAAAGCTTCCGATTCCAGCCCAAATTACAAAATCAAACGGCTGATGACAGGCGTTGGTAATGCCGAAGACGAAAATTTCTTCAATGATAAAGACCTGAATGGCTGGAAGGGAAACGAGGGTTACTGGTCAGTCAAGGACGGCGCCATCGTTGGGCATTCGGACAATAGCATACCCGATAACGAATTCATCTGGTCCGATGTTGAAGTGAAGGACTTTTATCTGGCGGTAGATATCAAGCTAACGCCGGAAAACCGTAACGCAGGCATTCAATTTCGCTCGAAGCCGGTAGACGCTCACGGGCATGCGATGGGTTATCAAGCGGACGTCGGACACGACCCGGTGATTGGCAATGTGTGGGGCAACCTGTACCACGAACACGGTCGCGGGAAGCTGGACTGGAATGATCGCGCCGTTAAGGTCTTGAAGAAAGGCGACTGGAACCGGTACGAAATTCTTGCCGTCGGGCATCATATTTGGACTGCAGTGAATGGTGAGCTGTGTACGGCCATTGAGGATATCGACGGCGAATTGTCTGGAAAAATCGCGTTTCAAATTCATGCTGGAGAAGCTCAGACGGTCGCCTATCGCAACCCCACTCTGACACACAATCCAAAGATTGAATTAGCTGGGCTTAACGAAAAGGAGTTGGTCGCGAAGTTTCCCAAAAAGGAACTGCCGTATTGGTCGAAACTGATCATGGCAATCGATCCCGGATCACAGGGGGAAGCGTGGGCCAAGCCAAATTTCGACCATGGCAAATGGAAAACGATGACGGTGCCAAATCACTTTGACACCGTCGAGCTACCTGAATTCGATGGGGTCGTCTGGTTCCGAAAGAGTATCGAACTATCGGTGGAACAGGCCAAAGCCGCCGCAACGCTCCATCTGGGTGAAATCGACGACATGGACGTTACATGGGTCAATGGCACACGAGTCGGCGGTTATGAGAATCCTGGCCACCATTACACTGTGCGAAACTATCCGGTTCCTGCTGGAGTTTTAAAACCAGGTAAAAATATTATCGCCGTTCGAGTGATGGATCACGGCGCGCCAGGCGGTATTGCGGGGAAGCCAGAGCAAATCTTTCTGCAGCTGGACGAAGAACGGCTGTCTCTGGCCAATCTTTGGCATTTTGAACCAGGTGCGAACCTGGCTGAACTCAACAACTATAGTCTGGTTCCGACATTGCTTCGGCCGCTCGTTCGACGGAAAGATCCCGTGCCCGCTTTCGCCGATGGATTCACCATCGATCGCGACCAAACGATCGTGATTGTGGGCAGTACGAATGCGTTGGAAAGTGGACGACACGGATATCTCGAAACACTGCTTGCAGCCGCACATCCACAACACAAGGTGCGCATGAGAAACCTTGCCTGGCAGGCCGACACCGTTTACCAGCAACAACGCCCTCGCAACTTCTACGCAGTGGCGAAGCCGGACTACGGCGAAAGTGATGGTCGAACACAGATTGAATCTGACATCGTGTTCTTTTGGATGGGACAATCTGAATCGCTGGACGGTCTGGATCGGCTCGACGAATTCACAGCAGCCTATCAGCAACATCTCGATCAATTCGCGAAGTACACCAAACGCATCGTGCTCGTGACTCCGGTTCCTTTTCGCAATCCGTTGCAGTTGGAATTGGACATCGACAAGCGGAACGCAACGTTGGCACGGTACGCCGACGAAATCCGAAAACTGGGACGCCAGCAGCAACTGCCTGTCGTCGATCTGTTCGCCGCAATCCAGTCATCGGATGCGCCCGACGTTTCCCGCAACGGACTGCATCTGAACTCAGCCGGCCACTGGCTGGCAGCTCGCACATTCGCATCGCAACTGGGATTTGCCAATCAGGTCAGTTCGATTAAACGTTACAAAGACCGTGACTCGAAGGTCTTGGAATCGCTCGTGCCAAAATCGGCTGAGATTCTGCGAGCAGCGATTGGGCACAAGAACGATCTCTGGTTCCGATACTGGCGTCCGACAAACTGGGCTTTTCTGTATGGCAACCGTCAGCATACGGCCAGCAGCCGAGATCACACAAATCCCTCACGCCGCTGGTTCCCTGAAGAGCTGCAGAACGCGTTGCCACTTCTGGAAGAGGCTGAAGTTCGAATTCAAGAAGCGACGACCGGGACCGTGAGGCAGAAGAATAAATGAGGAGCATCAAACTGGCGAAGATCCTGAAGTTAAGTAGGCGAATTGCATCGAGCCAATGGCGTGGTGTTTTTCTCGGCGTCTGTTTGACCGTTTGTACTGTGGCGTCGGCTCGGCAGGTTTCTGCAGACGAGCCGCAAAACGTTGATTTTTCAATCGCCATCAAGCCGCTTCTGTCAGACCGTTGTTTTCACTGTCATGGGCCAGACCGAAACAGCGAGGATGCCAAAGAGAATGGCTTGAGGCTCGACATTCGTAATGAGGCGATTCAACGCGCAATTGAACCGGGTGATTCGGCCAACAGCGAAATTCTTCGTCGCATCATGTCAGATGATCCGGATGAGATGATGCCGCCGCCCAGATCTACCAAGCCGCGGTTGACGAAGGAGCAGGTTGCAATTTTCAAACGCTGGATCGACGAAGGCGCGGAGTACTCCGAGCACTGGTCGTTCATTCCATTGAAACGCCCAGAATATCCTGAGGTCGGGAAAGCGTCGCCGCAAATGAACGCCGTTGATACGTTCGTAAATCGGCGACTCAAAGCGGAAGGCGTCGAACCGTTGGCCGAAGCCGATCGCCGTACACTCATTCGCCGGCTGTCGTTCGACCTGACGGGATTGCCGCCGACTCCAGGTGAGGTTGATGCTTTTATCACCGACAATGATCCGCATGCGTATGAGAAACTCGTGGACCGGCTGTTAGGCACTCAGCACTTTGGCGAGCGTTTGGCGGTCTATTGGCTTGACGTGGTCCGTTATGCGGATACCAATGGCTATCATGGCGATAACAATCGGCATCACGTTCCGTATCGCGACTATGTGATCGAAGCCTTCAACGGCAACATACGTTTTGACCAATTTGTTCGCGAACAGTTGGCTGGCGACTTGCTTCCGGACGCAACCAACGATCAAAAGATTGCTTCGGGGTTCAATCGTCTGAACCAGACAACACGCGAAGGCGGCGCGCAGCCCAAAGAATATACTGCCATCTACGCGGCGGATCGGGTCCGAAATACCAGCGAAATATTTCTCGGACTCTCAATGGGCTGCTGCCAGTGCCACGATCACAAATACGATCCGCTCACCCAGCGCGACTTCTACAGCTTTGCAGCCTTCTTCGCCGATCTTCAGGAAACTCCCGTTGGTATTCAGGCTCCGGTTTCGCTGCTTAGCTCGTCACAGAAACGGCGGGACGATGAACTGAACAAGATGATCGCGGAAGCACAACAGGCACTCGCCGCCCCCTCCGTAGAAATTGATCAGGCACAGCTTCAATGGGAGGCGTCATTAGTGGAATCGCTTACCGATACCACCTGGACAGTACTCCGCCCAACCGAATCCAAATCCCGTGAAGGGGCTTTGTTGACCGTTCAGCCGGATGATTCGATCCTCGCATCTGGCGAGAACCCGGAGAAGGACTCATACACACTAAAGATCAATGCAGAAATCAAGGATGTGACTGCGTTGCGTCTGGAAGTACTCCCGCATGGGTCACTGAAAGCCAGAGGACCAGGGCGGGCAGAGAAGGGCAATTTTGTACTCGGCGCATGCCAACTCTCGGTCGGTGACAAACCAGTCGCCTTTCAGCGCGCCACCGCCACCTACAGCCAAGACCAGTTCCCGATTGAAAATCTCATCGATGACAATTCGACGACAGCGTGGGCGATTTACCCGCGCATTGGCACTTCCCATTCGGCGATCATCTCTTTCACCAAGCCAATTGGTGACGGCACGATGCAAACCATTACGATTACGATGCCGCAAGACTTCGGCCACCATCATACGATCGGTCGGTTTCGCCTTGCATTCACGACATCAAAAGACGCGCACGCTGAGCACGCGGTGCCACAAGACATCGCCGAGATTCTGGCCATGACTGCAGAAGAACGGAGTCAGGCTCAGCAGGATCAAGTACGAAAGTACTTCCGCGCAACGGCACCTAGCACGGCAGCCCTTCGTAAGCGGATCGACGATGCCACACGTGAGAAGAAAGTGCTTGCCCAACAGGCTCAAGTCCTTATCTCGCAGTCGATGAAAGAGCCTCGCGTCGTCCGTATTCTTGGTCGGGGCAATTGGCAGGACGACACCGGCGAAATCGTGCAGCCAGCTGTGCCGGTCTCCCTTGGCTCGATTCCACTGGACGGGCAGCAACGTTTGACACGGCTCGACATGGCAAACTGGCTCGTCTCGCCATCCAACCCGCTGACTGCCAGAGTGATGGTCAATCGCCTTTGGAAACTCATGCTCGGACGCGGATTGGCAAACAACCTAGGTGATTTCGGGGCTCAGGGGCAACCGCCAACGCATCCCGAGCTGCTTGACTGGTTGGCTGATGAGTTCATTGAGAGCGGCTGGGACATTAAGCACATGATGAAGCTCATCGCGATTAGCGACGTCTATCGCCGGTCCTCCGAGGCGACACCATCGCTTCTTCAACGGGATCCGGATAACGGACTTTTGGCGCAGCAGGGACGATGGCGACTGGATGCCGAATTCGTACGCGACAACGCACTGAAAATCAGTGGACTGCTTTCACTGCGAATTGGTGGATCGAGTGTTCGCCCCTATCAACCGGCCGGCTATCTGGCGAATCTCAATTTTCCAACGCGAACCTGGATGCAGGATGCGGGGGAGAGCCAATATCGCCGCGGCCTGTATACATTTTGGCAGAGAACTTTCTTGCACCCGTCGTTGGCAGCGTTCGATGCCCCCTCTCGTGAGGAGTGCACTGTCCAGCGTTCGGTTTCCAATACGCCGCTTCAGGCACTTGTCCTGCTCAACGACCCGACCTTTGTCGAGGCAGCACGAGAACTCGCCCGCCGAATGATCACCGAAGGCGGTAACACGGACGTCGATCGCCTCAACTTCAGTTTTCGCGAAGCCCTCTCGCGCGAGCCGACGTCAGACGAACTTTTGGTTTTGACGAGCCTGGTCAAGAAACATCGGGAAGAGTTTAATGCGAACTCAGCCGGTGCTTCTCAATTTGGGAAAATCGGCCTGCGGCCCGCACCATTGACGATCGACGCCGCGGAACTTGCCGCATGGACATCAGCCGCACGTGCCATCCTCAATCTGCACGAATGCATTACCAGGGAATAATCATGAACCACTTGCAACACCTGGAAAATCTGGTCAATCGTCGCACCTTCCTGAGCCGGGGTGGAGTCGGCGTCGGGGCGGCGGCGTTCACCGCAATGCTTGGTAACACCACTGCAGCCCAGGCTGAGCAATCTCAGGACAGTCTCGGTGTGGTGAGCCCGTTGCATCATGCGCCCAAAGCCAAGCGAGTTATCTATCTCTGCCAGGCTGGAGGCCCATCGCATCTGGAAACATTTGATTACAAGCCAAAACTTACTGAAATGTCCGGCAAACCGATGCCGGAGTCATTCACCAAAGGCCAGCCCATCGCGCAGCTTCAGAACAAAGCACTCAACTGCCTGGGGCCGCAAAGAACTTTTAAGCAGTACGGTGAATCAGGCCAGTGGATCAGTGATGTGTTTCCTCACATGAGTAAGATTGCTGACGACATGTGCATCATCAATTCGGCCACGACCGATCAGATCAATCACGATCCGGCGCATACGCTTATCAATACGGGCTCGCAGATTTCAGGACGCCCCTCAATGGGCTCCTGGATCACCTATGGGCTCGGCCAGGAGGGCAACAATTTGCCTGGCTTTGTGGTCCTGACATCCGTTGGTGGCGGACAGAATCAGCCGATCGCGGCGAGGCAATGGCATAGCGGATTTCTTCCCAGTCGCTTCCAGGGAGTTCCGTTTCATTCCTCCGGCGATCCCGTGTTGTACGTCAAGCGACCATCGGGGGTCAGCATTGAACAGCAAGCTGATGTGATTAACGCAATTGGCGACTTGAACAAGCTGCGCGCCGGCATTTCGCATGATCCCGAAATCGCGACCCGAATTGCGCAATACGAACTTGCCGCGAGAATGCAGGCAAGTGTGCCTGAACTGATGAATCTCTCAGACGAATCGAAGGCTACGCTTGACTTATATGGCACCGACGGCGGTGACGGCAGCTTCGCTTCAAACTGTTTGCTGGCACGACGACTTGCCGAACGCGGGGTTCGGTTCATCCATCTTTATCATCGTGGCTGGGACCATCACGGCGGAGTGAAATCGGGTGTGGCCAACACCGCCAAGCTGGTCGATCAAGGAACGGCGGCCCTGATCACCGATCTCAAGCAGCGTGACATGCTCGACGATACGCTGGTGATTTGGGGCGGCGAGTTTGGCCGCACGCCGATGGCTCAGGGCGACGGTCGAGACCACCATATAAAGGGCTTCTCAATGTGGATGGCAGGTGGCGGAATCAAGGGAGGTATGACCTATGGTGCTACGGATGAGTTCGGTTACAACGCCGTGGAAAATCCGTTCCATATCCGCGATCTGCATGCCACGATGCTGCACTTGCTGGGCATCGATCATGAACGACTAAGCGTCCGCTTCCAGGGCCTCGATGCACGACTCACAGGTGTCGAACCCGCCCATGTGGTTAAGGACCTTCTTACATAGCGGCGTAGTAAACAAGTTGAAATTTAATAGACCTGAACCTGGAAACTAATGA
Organism: Planctomycetota bacterium; assembly: GCA_014238905.1. Taxonomy (GTDB): domain Bacteria; phylum Planctomycetota; class Planctomycetia; order Pirellulales; family Pirellulaceae; genus JABAAE01. The sequence continues at coordinate 1,049 of JABAAE010000008.1, read as the reverse complement.
TTCAGAGACAGCATGAGAAACAAAAAGGTGATTCGGTGAAACTGATCCTGATAATTACGGCAATGCTGCTGACTCTCTTTGCTTGCGGATCGCAGGCACGGGCAGACGATATTGCTCGGCAGGCCCGACATCTGTTGGCACAAAAGTGTTTTCTTTGTCATGGGCCTGACCGGAATAGCGAGGACGCACAAGAGACCGACCTGAGACTCGATCTGCGTGAAGTGGCACTCGAATACGAGGCACTCGTCGCAGGCGACGTGGCGGCGAGTGAAATGATGACACGCGTGACGTCTCAAGATCCCGATTCGCAGATGCCCCCGCCAGATCATGGAGAACCATTGTCCCAAGCCGAAGTGGATGTACTGCGGCGCTGGATTCAGGCGGGTGCGGTTTATGAAACGCACTGGTCGTTTCGCAAGCTGCAGAAAACACAGATCCCCCAAGGAACGGACCGTCGCTCGTCTGGCAATCCCATCGACGCGTTCGTGCTCAAGCGGCTCGGCGAGAAAAGTATCCAGCCATCGCAAAAGGCTGACAAGCGGACTCTTATTCGGCGGGTTTATGCCGATGCCATCGGAATGCCGCCTTCACCGGAAGAGTTTCAACGGTTTATGGATGATCCTGCTCCGGATGCCTACCAACAACTGGTCGATCGGGTTCTTGAAAACCAACATTTCGGTGAGCGTTGGGCGCAACATTGGCTCGACGTTGCTCGCTTTGCCGAGAGTGGTGGTTTCGAATTGGATGGGATGCGACCTAACGCCTATCAGTTTCGAGACTTCGTGATCAAGGCGTTTAACGACGACCTGCCCTACAACCAATTCGTTCAGTGGCAAATCGCAGGCGACGAATTTGCACCCGATAACATCGAAGCGCTCAAAGCGACCGGTTTTCTCGGGTGTGGTGTTCGCAATGCGGTCATCACGAAGAACCAGGTGGAGAAGGAACGTTACGACGAACTCGACGACATCCTTTCCGCGACCATGACATCGATGCTTGGCCTCAGCGTCGGTTGTGCCCGTTGTCACGATCACAAATATGATCCGATT
>JABAAE010000089.1 GCA_014238905.1 Planctomycetota bacterium | reverse complement strand
CACGGACTTTCGTTTCGGTCGTTGATGTAATTTTGGCAATCTGGCGATCAGAGAACCCGTGCCTTTTCGCCTCCCACATGTCGTCCCGTGTAAAACTTTCCAGAGAGCCAATCTCAATCAAGCGGTTCTCTTCCTCGATGATCTGGGAAAGATGATCAAGGAACCATACATCGATGTGCGTCAGCCCGTACACTTCGTCAAGTGTCATGCCGGACTTGAGTGCGTAACGGATGTAGAAAATCCGCTCCGCTCCGGGCGTACTCAGCTTTGCCCGGATCTCGTCCAGTTCCGGTTCTAAATCCGTCCCCCATGTATCCCGATTGTCGCTGCCCAATCCAAACGCACCAACTTCCAGTCCACGCATCGCTTTTTGCATCGATTCACGAAATGTGCGTCCGATCGCCATGGTCTCACCAACGCTTTTCATTTGTGTCGTCAGTGTTGCGTCTGCCTCGGGAAACTTATCAAAGGCAAATCGCGGCATCTTGGTGACCACGTAATCAATTGTTGGCTCA
>JABAAE010000088.1 GCA_014238905.1 Planctomycetota bacterium | reverse complement strand
TACAAATATATCATAACCGCATATTTTTCATAAAATATGCGTAAAATACCATATGAATGTATTATGATCAAGTAGAAACATGGTATGATGTATATAAATCAGCCCTCAAAAATGTGTTTTGTCATGATTACATAGCATATTTGGCCATTTTAGGGACAAAAAATCGTGGTTTTTTAGTCCTCTTTTCGCACAGTTCCAGATAATAAAAATGCCTGATTTTTATATATGATATACTACGTTAGAGGGTGAATCTAAAATGACAATGTAATTTCTGGAATGTATACATATTTTTGTGTTGTCATGGAAACATGATTTGATCAAAGGAAATTAGAACTTGAAAGCTGTTCGAGATATTTGTTATTCTATTTAACACTAGCTTTCTAGTATGGATTTGGACAATTTCCCAAAAATTAATTCTCTAACTCTAATATCTTCATCAATAACATATATGGCAATCCTCATGACCATATATGGCAATTCTCATGATCATATATGGTAAATGTAGTGAAATACCTTATGA
>JABAAE010000087.1 GCA_014238905.1 Planctomycetota bacterium | reverse complement strand
CATTGTCTGCCCCGTCGGTGATGCAACGGGCAAATCCGGTCGATCATCAGAACGGACTGTTTGAATTACTGGGCTCCAACGAAGATTTCCGAATGGACTTTGTCGATGAGGACGCGACCGTGGAATGGCTTCACTTCTATCGTCAATGGCAACGGGCTCACCGGGCGGATATGGACTTCGACCAATGGGTCGATCAACACCTGGAGCTGCTTGCTGAATAAGACAATGCGGTAACAAAATCCGTTTCAGTTCGATATAAGTTTATAGAAGAAAGTCGGGGCGACATGATTTGAACATGCGCCATCTTGCTCCCAGAACACCAAGCTGACCGATGCTGAATAGGAAAAAAATTTCAATGTCACCGAGAAAACACCATTAATCGAGCGTTTTAACCGCCTCAATGTTTTCCAGATAAAACGGCGATTTAGCAATGTTTTTTAGACGCCACAATTGAGACCACAAAAAGAAGTGGACCAAAGATAATGGATTCAATCCTGGAAACCAGAAAGTTACTGGTAGA
>JABAAE010000086.1:233-521 GCA_014238905.1 Planctomycetota bacterium | reverse complement strand
CGTATATCCTAGCGCCCCAGCGCCTCGCTGTGGGTGATCAGGTGATTGCCGCCGCCAAGGCGGATATCAAGCCTGGCAATGCAATGCCCTTCTCGGGTATGCCGATCGGTACCATCGTGCATAATATCGAATTGAAAGCTGGTAAGGGCGGTCAAATCGCGCGGGCGGCTGGAACTTATGCTCAGTTTGTTGGCCGCGACGGTGGATATGCACAAATCCGCTTGAGTTCGGGTGAGCTGCGCTTGGTTCGCCAGGAATGTATGGCCACCGTAGGTGCTGTGTCAAACC
>JABAAE010000086.1:0-223 GCA_014238905.1 Planctomycetota bacterium | reverse complement strand
ACAGCAACCAAAATTTCGGTAAAGCGGGCCGCATGCGCCACAAAGGCGTACGTCCCTCTGTTCGCGGTGTTGTTATGAACCCAATCGATCACCCGCATGGTGGTGGTGAAGGGCGTACTTCAGGAGGCCGGCATCCGGTATCTCCATGGGGCGTGCCTACCAAAGGATATAAGACGCGTAGCAATAAGCGAACCGACAAAATGATCGTTCGTTCAAGGCGACG
>JABAAE010000085.1:251-521 GCA_014238905.1 Planctomycetota bacterium | reverse complement strand
GGCTGATGCTCTAGCCAACTGAGCTACTCCCGCAAAGTACTCTAATTTCATCTAATTCCTTTGGATTTGCTATGGTGGGGGTAGGATTCGAACCTACGAAGGCTGAGCCAGCAGATTTACAGTCTGCCCCGTTTGACCGCTTCGGTACCCCACCCGGCTAACGATCAGGGGCCTGTATCCTGCAGTAATCCCTCCCTGGGAATGAATTCCTATGTCCAATGCCCACTAATCACGATTTTCTTGTCTAGCTTGGTAAAATAACTGTACAAT
>JABAAE010000085.1:0-241 GCA_014238905.1 Planctomycetota bacterium | reverse complement strand
AACTAAAACAAGCTGTCAATCAAAATGGTCTAACGACCCTAGATTCCTAATCAGGAAAGCCTTTCTGTCAACATCTCTGCCCATAAATCTCTTGAACAAAGCTCCGGGTTCATCACTATCTCCTTGGGTAAGGATGGATTCCATATATGCCTTTCCCACTGCAGGATTCATGATGCCTTCTTTCCTGAACCTACTAAATACATCAGCCTCCAATACCTCTGACCACAAGTAGGAATAGTAC
>JABAAE010000084.1 GCA_014238905.1 Planctomycetota bacterium | reverse complement strand
CAGAGGCTCCCCTGTATAAAATATCTAATACAATAAATGTTCAATTTGTAATTCAAAGTACATTTATCAAGTATAAACAACTTTTTCGACATAAAAACAGGGAAGTTAAAGGGTGTAAGACATTTTTAACAAAGAACAGTTTAGTTCATTGAAACTTTAATTGTATGAGGTGTAAGGACAAGGATACCAAATTTTTAGCCTTTTTATATTTACTTGCCAAACAAATTAGAGAATATGCTTTCTGAATTTCTTTCTTTTCCAACCAAACCAGATATGGGTAGTTGACACACCAATGTAATTGTTTTCGTAACAAGTGTTGTAAATGTGATATTTGGGGCATTTCAGTGAAAAAAATCGAATTTCTGGGTGTTCTGTTCTACGGTTTTATTTTGGTGTGGATTTTCACCAAATTTGCATCGAAGCAATTAAATTGTCCACTTAACAATGTCCCAGATAAATTTTTGAACTGTGCTCAGTATATAATTTGTTTCGAGTAAAAACCTTTGATGTCCCGGAGAAAAACC
>JABAAE010000083.1 GCA_014238905.1 Planctomycetota bacterium | reverse complement strand
TCTTAGCACAGAATTATGTGAATATATTCTGAATAATTACGATAATTCGGATTACGTCTCCATTTTTGTACGAATCGATATGACGTCACTATATCTAACTTAAAGGGAAATGATGGAAACCTCCCAATTTTTTGATCATATTGAAATATCTCCTAGAACTATAATCGAGATAAGTTAGAACCACCCCTTATGAATCCTTACGACGTAATGTGATAATTCGTAAAAAGGAACTTTTCTCAAGTTCAGCTCAAAATCTCACCTAGTAAATACTCCCAGATCAGGCTGAAATTGATTGCATCGTGTTCTACGATGTTTAATCTACATAAAAATCAATTTTCAAGTAGATTGAACATTAACATTAAAAGTTATTAAAGAATGTTTGGAGGGGACAAATTTCAAAAATGTCCGATTTTGAAATTGTTTGAGAAATTTTTGAAAATTCGAAATCGATTTTCTCGAAAAGTATCCAATGGAATAAGCTGTAACTTTCAGGATACAATAGATTAGTAAGGGACTTGTGCTGT
>JABAAE010000082.1 GCA_014238905.1 Planctomycetota bacterium | reverse complement strand
AACAATGACGGCTTGATCGATTTGTTCGCCGGCAACTTTGCTCACGTCGACGGGCGCGGCGATCAACCTAAGTCGCGTTCCTTACGGAACCTTGGAAAACCGGGCGACTTCAGATTCCAGGATTTAGGCACCTGCGGCGTTCATTATCAAGAGTCGTACGCCTCGCCGAGCGTCGCGGACTACGACAACGACGGCAATGTCGACCTGTTCTTCACGACGGTTTATGGAGTCGCTTCATTTGGCCGCAAGAACAACTCGGTTCTATTTCGCGGTGACGGAGAATTCCGAGTGAAAGACGTCACTGTCGCCGCCAAACTCGCCGGACTGCCGCCGACCTATCAGGCCGCCTGGGCTGACTACGACAACGACGGCGACCTCGACCTCGCCGCCGCCGGCAAGCTATTCCAAAATCAAGGCGCCCCTCATGCTTGGCTCAAGATCCGACTGAATGGCGACGGCAAGACGATCAATCGATCGGCGATCGGCGCTCAAGTGCGAGTCGAACTTGAGGGCAAGACCCTGACG
>JABAAE010000081.1 GCA_014238905.1 Planctomycetota bacterium | reverse complement strand
CATATATGATTTAACTTGCGCATATCTCCTTGTATAAAGGTAACCATGTTTTCTATTAAATCGGTTTCTAATTGCGGCATAAGTAATTTAACAAGATGGTTAATTTGTTGACAGGTAGGCGTTTTTAATTCTATATTAGTACAAACCTTCATCATCTCGGTTATTTTTTTATCAACATGGTAATTACCTATACATATAATAGGGATCATTGTCAAATCTTCTTTTTTTTGTTTTTTTTTTTAAATTTTGTTTAGGGGATTTTCTTTATCAAATAGGGGAATTTTTTCCCTTATTTTGTGAGGGGAAATGGCCGTTATTCGGCCGCAAAAAGACCCTAGATTTGGCACTGTTATTCTGTATGGTGTTCCTTGTGACATTCAGCTCGTTTATATTTAAAATTCATATTGAAAAAGAGAAAGTACATGGAAGAAATTGTCAAAATTGGGATCAGGATAAGCGTCAAGATCTTTCAGGATCTCCTGTTTCAAATCTTTGTTATATTGATCCTCTGTTATAATATATTCAAT
>JABAAE010000080.1 GCA_014238905.1 Planctomycetota bacterium | reverse complement strand
GTTTGCGATGACCGGTTCGTTGAAGAGCGACTGCGACGCAAGCGGGATATCAGGCGATCACTGGGGGATGGTGCCTCGTTTCCGCTGGCTGTGCACGCCTGGAGAATCGGCGATGCCGTGCTTGTCGGCAGCCCGGGCGAAGCCTACTCACAGCTGCAACAGGCCTTGCGAAGTCGTTTTCCCAACCTGGCCGTCATCTGCATGAACATCATCAACGGTTGGGTCGGTTATTTGCCTCCGGCTGATTTGTATGACGTGGATGCCTATCCCGTCTGGCAGACTCCCTTTGATCGGGGATGCCTCGAACACATTTCCGAGACGATGATACGCGCCATTGAAGAACTTCAGCGTTGAATGCAAACAGACAGTAATCGGCAATCCAACAGCAAACAGAAGAGATCAAAAATATGACATCGAACATCGAAGGTATCCTTCCGATCCTGCACACGCCCTTTGACCTAAAGGATGCGATTGATCGTGACAGCCTTCAACGCGAAATCGACTGGGCCTTTGAGCAGGGGAGCAATG
>JABAAE010000007.1:20851-310606 GCA_014238905.1 Planctomycetota bacterium | reverse complement strand
CACCCGGTGGGTGCTCAAGCTGTCCTTTGTGATGGAAGTGTGAGCTTCTATTCAGAGAACATGGAGCATCTGACTCGTTACGCATTCGCGGTACGAAACGATGGTTTTGCTGTCAATGTCCACGAAAATTAATTTGTGGAAAGAATAGTTAAACAATTTGAGATCGCCTTTGCGTAAAACAAAGGCGATCTTTTTTTTGCAATAGAGTGAGTTGCAGATGACAATCATTAGTAAGCACTTCGACCTGACTTGCGAAATCGGCCAGTCATCCCGTCACCATTTGATCTATTAGCGTGAGCCGAAAAAGAAAAAAACGAAAACCGGGTGAACGAGAAAAAGGGTTGCCCGGATCTGATTCCAAATCCAACACGGTGGATGCGACCGGTAGCCATCTCGATTCGTTATTGGGAATCGATGCAAAAAAATCAAAATCCTACGCGCGAATCAAACTGTACCTGGTCGGGCTGGGGATGGTTTTGGTGTTGGCAGGTGGATATTGGGGATATGGGGCCTACAACAAGGTCATTTTGGAAGAAGCATGCGAAGCAGCAAAGAGCAGCGGTGATTGGGCGGAACTTGAGTTGAAAGCCCGTGAATGGGCTATCTGGGATCCGGATAATGAGAAACCGTGGTTGTATCTCGCTACGGCAGCACAAGAGGTTGGAGCTAATCAAGAGCTGCTGAAGTACCTTTCGTTGATGCCGGAATCAGGACCGTCGCCCGCCTTCATGTTACAAAGCGATATTCTTTTCCAGTCGAACAAGGCTCGAGAAGCGGCCGAAATTTTTGCAATGTTGGTGGCCCGGGAACCCGCGTCCAAAGAAGCGCATCGGAGACTGAATTTTTATTATGCGATGACTCGCCAGCGAACGGAGTTAATCCGGGAATCTAGAAGAGCGATTCAGGATGGGGCAGACATTATTGACTCCTTTGTTTATCTGGTTGGCGCGGATTGGCTGACTTTTACCAATGGTTACCAAGTGACGATGGCCTGGGCTCAAGCCTATCCGGGCGACAACGAGATATTTGAAATCGCTGCAGCAATGCATTTAATTGCTGCGGGCGTCGACCAAAGTATGGAAGAAGTCGATGAAAAACTAAAAGAACAGCTCTCCAAGTCATCGGAGATCATCGCGAACCTTAAAGCAAAGTATCCCAATAATCGGGAAATCCTGGTGATGGAAATGGTCTACCATATTCATCGAGCCAATGCCCGAAAAGTGGGAGAGCTATTGAACCAGCTAACCATCGACGTCGAGGATGATAGTCGATTTTGGCGATTCAAAGGCTGGTTTTATTCCTATTGCGAGGATTGGACTCAGGCAGAGGCCGCTTATCGAAAATGCCTTGAGTTGTACCCTTATGACTGGCAGTGTCGGCATGAATTATCCCTTGTGCTTCGCCAACTCAACAAACCCGAAGAATTGAAAGCCATTCAGGAATCGGCGTACCTTGGCAAAGATGTCATGCGCGATGTTTTGCAAGCTGACAATATCGCTGCAATATCGCTGAAGTCGATGGAAAAAATAATTCAATATGCCCGCTTGTGCGGTGAAAGCGAAATGGCGCAAAAGCTGTCGGATCGTTTATACGAAAGATAAACATGTGCTGGAATGATTACATGAATCGGATGGTCCCCGTTGCTCTGTTTTTGTTGGGGCATCTCTTTTTGTCAGGTTGCGGCAGGGATCCCCAACCGGTAGCGAAACCGGTGGCCAAGTCGCTGAAATCAAAGAATGTCGCCGAAAAGAAAAAATCTGCATTCAAGGTCGAGCTAAGCAATTTGGGTTCCAAGGGCGCTCCTAAACGAAATTTTGTAAACAGGCTGTCTTTTTTGGAGGTTCCGCCGGAGATGGGACTGGATTTTTCTTACGTCAACGGTGCGGCAGGCAATTCGTTGATGGTGGAAACAACCGGTGGCGGCAGTGGCTGGCTCGACTATGACCGGGATGGTCAGATGGACGCCTATTTATGCCAGGGGGGCGATCCGACGCGCGGCCCGGAACCCGATCAATTGAATGACAGTCTGTTTCGCCAATTGGATAAGGGCCGTTTTATTCCTTTGATTGAATCGGTAGGGATTGTCGAACATGGTTACAGTCAGGGAGTTTCAGTCGGTGATTTTGATGGAGACGGATTTGATGATGTTTACGTCACCAACGTCGGCAAGAACTCACTTTGGAAAAACATGGGAGATGGCAGTTTTTTAGAGGTCACCAATACTGCTTTGGTTGGCGATGGCGAACGCTGGAGCAGTACCGCAGCGTGGGCGGATATTGATTTAGATGGCGATCTGGATTTGTACGTCTGTAACTACACTCAATATGATCGTTTTCATCCCCATCCATGTTTGGACAAGTTTGGCAAACCAGCGATTTGCCATCCCAAGCATGTCGATGCCTGGCCAGACGCCTGTTATTTCAACAATGGCGACGGGACGTTTGATGAACAGTCCCAATCCCGAAGTCTGTTTGGCAAGGGAAACAAGGGCTTGGGGGTCGCCGTTGCGGACTTTAACAGGGATGGCTATCCGGATATTTATATTGCCAACGACACGACGGCCAACTTTCTATTTAAGAATGACGGTAATGGTCAGTTTGAGGAGGTCGCCGGTAGCCTTGGTTGCAGCGTCGATCGTGCTGGGTCATTTCAAGCGAGCATGGGGTTGGGGATTTTTGACTATAACCAAGATGGATTTTTGGATATTTACTCAACCCACTATGCTGAGGAATCCAATACTCTCTACCGCAATCTGGGTGAAAAGGGTTTTCAGGATTCAACCGCCATCGTCGATCTGCATACTCCGACAGTCCCTTGGTTGGGGTTCGGCACGATCATGGCAGATTTCGATTGTGATTCCCGGGCAGATATTTTTATTGCGCAAGGCCACGTGAATAATACGAAAGCCTATCTGGGAAAACAGAAGATGCCGGCAGGACTTTTTGCATTTGACGGGGATTACTTTCATGAGGTGACTCAAGGTGGTGGAGATTACTTCGGAAAAAAATTCATCGGCCGGGGTGTTTCTGCCTGTGATTTTGATCTTGATGGCGATTTGGATTTACTGGTCAGTCACCAAAACGATAAGGCAAGTTTGCTTCGCAACGAGTCCCAAAAAGGACATTGGCTCAAGTTGAAGTTTACGGGTATCAGATCCAATCGAAATGGAATCGGTGTTCAGGTAACGGTGACAGCAGGGCCGAATACTTATTTTCAGGAAGTGGTCGGCGGAACCAGCTATGTTTCGTCGAACGAGCCGGTTTTAATTTTCGGACTTGGGGACTACTCCGAGGAATGTAAGATTGAAGTTCGCTGGCCGACTGGTGAAAAACAGGTCCTAACTAGCGTCTCTGTCGATCAACAGTTGCAGGTCATTGAGGGTTCAAATTCCTGATGTTATTTAGAGATTTTGATTTAATTTGGGACTATTGAGCAAATATCAGGAAATCCGTTCTTCGTTGCTTGCCCATTGGTCTAAGCCATGAGAACCTCAAGCGGTGTCCGGTCGATTATGTGATGTTTCCCGGGAATGATTTTTTTTGTGACGATGTGTACGTCAGCCAAAAAATCTCAACGTCAACATGATTTCAGGATCGCTGAATACTCGAAAGCTTATTCCAACCTCATCCTCCTACCAGAAAAATGAGAATGATCTTTTGCTCGCCATTTTTATTACTGATGATCGCTGTCGCTAACTGTTTTCTTGTCCCTCTGGGCGTGATTCTCGGGCAGGCCTCACCCGCCGCCAAACAGAATAAGTCAGAATTTCGAGATCCCGTCATTCAAAATGTCGAAGGATGGTCCATCTCCGTTGACCCTGAATTGCTAGAGGATGCCAACCAGCAGGTGTATACCCAATCCATGAAGGCGTTGGCAAATCACCTGCAGCGTGTCGCGTACATGGTACCCCCGGATCGACTTAAGCGTCTGCGGCTATGCAAGATTTGGATTGACCTGGATAATCCTAAAATCAAGGGAATGCAGTATCATCCTGGCCGAGGTTGGTTGCTGTCTAAGGGGTTAGACCCACGTTTGGTGAAAAATGTTCATATCCCCCAAGCCGCAGCGTTAATGGATCGTGGCAATTGGGCAAAGCATCCCTATGTTGTTTTGCATGAATTAGCCCATGCATATCATGACCAAGTTTTTGGTTTTGGAGATAAAAAAATCAAGGACGTTTATGATCGCGCAAAGAAAAATAAAATCTATGAGTCGGTTATCGATCATCGTGGCAACAAGGTTCGTCACTACGGATTAAACAACCAAATGGAATATTTTGCCGAGAGCACTGAGGCTTACTTGGGGGTCAATGACTTTTATCCTTTTGTTCGAGCAGAGCTCAAGCAACACGACCCTGACATGTACGAATTGATGACCGAAATATGGGGCAAGATTCGTTAGATTCACCCGAATCGGATTTCAATCTTGAGGGGTTGGCTGACGATTATCATGGAACCTGATCTTCGAAAAAAGGGTGCGGAACACCGCACGTTAGGAGTTGCTGAGTCAAATGGATCGCCAACTCCTGTCGGTTTTTTTGTGAAATCTTAAGGACCGGATAGGAGGTTTTGGGTTACGACCTTACAGACCCTTGGCGATGATGGCCCTGAGTTGGGTCATCTGCTCTGTGACGATCTTTTCGCTGTCTACCAGGTTTGTGGTTTCGGAAATGTCTTTCTTTAGATCGATAAGAAAGAGTTTTTTGTCCCTGGAAGAAAGAGAATTGGTAGCTCGAGGATCACGAGCATTACCCAATATTTTCCACTGGTCTTTAATGATTGCCCACTGGGCAGAGGGGCCTCTGCCGAGCTGCCAATAAAGAAAGGGGTGTGGAGTAGGTTCATTTTTTCGAATGACCAGTGAAATGTCTTTTCCATCCAATTTGCGTTCCGGGTTTTTCTGCTTGCAATGGGCGAGGTTCAACAGGGTAGGGACCCAGTCAATTCCGCAAACGGTCTGGTCTCGGGTGACATTTTCAGGTAACTCGCCAGGCCAGGAAATAATTGAGGGTACCCGAATTCCCCCCTCGAAAAGGGAACCCTTTGCACCACGGAATGGACCAGGATTTCCCCCGCCATAAAACGCTCTTTCTTCTACGCTGTGACCATGGTCGGATTGAAAAACAATGATAGTGTTGTCACGAATACCCAGATCATCCAGCTGTTTGATGAGTTGGCCAATCATTTCATCCATCGTGCTGATAAACGTCGCGTACTTGTTGCGAGGATGAGGAAGATCTTTGTATTTTTCCCTCCATTTTCCGGTTCCCTGCATAGGATAGTGGGGCCAGTTAATGGCCCAGTAAAGAAAGAAAGGATGAGATTGATTGCCGGATACGAATTGGCGGCACTGGTCGATCATCAACTCTCCAAAGTACTCTCCATCGCGAAAAATCTCTTTGCCGTTTTGCCATAGGTCATGCCGATTGGGGCCATTCCAATAAAAAAAATGGGAATAGTTGTCGATGCAGCCACCCATGTGACCAAATGAACTTTCGAAGCCTTGGCTGTTGGGCATGGTCTCCGGTGTGTACCCCAGATGCCATTTCCCCACATGACCTGTTTTGTAGCCGTTCTCCATGAAATGCTCAGCAAGCGTGATTTCTTCAGTGGGCATTCCCGCCACCCCTTTTTTGGAAGAAACATTTCCCGGCACGCCTGCCCGGGCCGGAAATCGGCCAGTTAACAGACCTGCTCGCGATGCAGAGCAGATGGCTGAAGGGGAGTACATTCTGGTAAATCGAACTCCCGCAGCCGCCAGAGAATCCAAATGTGGGGTGTGAAGGTCCTTGGAGCCGTAGCAATTCAAATCGAAGGAGCCTTGGTCATCAGTGTAAATAATGATGACGTTGGGTTGATCGGCGAAGACTGTTTTGTCTGAAAAAATGAATGTGTTGACGATACAAAAAAACGACAATAGCGATCGTTTGAAAAACTTGGTCATATGGGAATTCCATCTCGAAATGGTTGGAAAAACAAAATTGGCAATGGATGCACCGACGAGATCATCAGGCGGATTCCGAAACGGTCCCACCGACCGCCTCCATCCACCAACAACCTACGTTCAGTCTTCAATTGGTAGACGGGCGTTTGATGTAATCATCGATTTTCATTCCTCATGGTTTCAAAGTTGTAACGGGTCTGCGAAAACGCCATGAGCTCGGCAATATCAAGATAGACCCTATTTTCATCATATTCGGTCCTGCCGAGCAATCAATCCTTGGCAAATTCATTGGCGTTTAGTTACTCAAGGCCTATTGTTTTAAAAATCATCGCTTGGAATTCGGGTTTTTTAAAAACGCCGGAGATTGCTGCAACGGCTTGAACCGCTGCGGAAAGCGGTGACTTTGGGGAAAACCATCGTCGGATCAGCAATTCAATCAAGTCGCGCACGGTACCGGGTGCATCGCTTTTCATTTCATGTAGATAATCCTCGAGGAATGGGGATGGGAATTCAGCGAAAGTGGTAATGTCATGACTGTCGATAAACAACGAGCTTCAGTCCGATGCGCGGTTTTTGAGCCAATTCCCGGAGTCCTTTACGGCACTCGTAATGGCAAAGAAGTTGATCTGGACGTTCTTGTCTGTGATGAATCATCCGGTGGTTTTGGCTTGACGACAATCCACGCACCCCCGTTTGAAAAGGGTGAACGGGTCATCATCAGCTGTTCTGATAGAGAAGTGCTTTGTCAGATAGCCTATGTTGGAAAAACAGCGAATTCGGAATTCAAAATTGGGTTGAAAGTCGAAGAAGAACTACTGGATTCACCAGAGAAGGAAAACGTCGGTGGATCCGGAGAAACTCACTATCACCAGAGTGGTTCCTACTCTTCACCCATTTTTTTCGCCGCCATCGTTGTGGTGCTGACTATTGCCGGGTTGATTTTTATTCCTGTTAAGGTTTCCAATTCAACACAAAACGGTTCTGGCCAAGCAAAACGCAATACTTCGGTCATGAAGATTATTTACGATACGGTTTTCGGAACCAATCGTAAAAGCGAGTGATGGAGCACCGCTGATTAGACGGTCCACACTTTCATTCTGCCGATCCTGATTGGGTGATTGCGCCGGTTTCTGATGGCTTTTCAGGCTCGTTGCAATTTTGCCGCTACGAGAGTGTTTTTCAAGAGCATTGTAATCGTCATTGGTCCGACTCCACCCGGAACTGGCGTAATGTAACTTGCCTTTTTCTCAACGGAATCGAATTCGAGATCTCCAACGAGTGTATCATCGATTCGGTTGATTCCGACATCAATAGCCACGACCCCTTTCTTGACCATCTCCGCGGTGACGAATTTTGGATGACCGATGGCGGCAATCAGGATATCAGCTTGCCGGGTTAATTCAGGCAGATTGGTGGTCCGGCTGTGGCAAATGGTCACCGTTGCATTGGTAAACTCATCCCCGTAAAGAAGTTTTCGTTGGGCCAGCATGGCTGCCAATGGCTTCCCAACAATTTCGCTGCGTCCTAATACGACAACGTGCATTCCACTGACCTTGATCCCATTTCGAATTAACAACTGCAAACAACCATGTGGTGTACATGGGACAAATCGCGGTCGACCTTGGGCAAGCAATCCCACGTTCTCCGGATGAAAGGCATCAACATCCTTGTAAGGGTTGATCTGGTCAAGAATATTCTGCTGGCTGATGTGAGAGGGTAACGGTAATTGAACGAGAATTCCGTGAACCGTGTCGTCTTGATTCAGTTCGTTGATGAGTCCGATCAGGTCGGATTCTTTCGTCGAGCTTGGCAGGCGATGGAGTTGGCTGAGAATGCCAACCTTTGCACAAGCCCGTTCTTTGTTTCGGACATACACCTGGCTGGCGGGATCATCGCCCACCAAGATGGCGGCCAGTTTGGGCTCGGTGGAGGTATGGGTTGTAAATTCCTTGACCTCTCGGGCTAACTCCTGTCGAATTTCGGTGGAGATTTTCTTTCCATCCAAGACTTCGGCCATTTTTTTCCTTTTGATATCCTGTGAAGTTTCCGTTTTCATCCTGAAGCGATGCTTCCGGTCGCTTTCGATTGGAACCCTGATTGTGCAGATACTCAAATAATCGTACTGAAAATGTGGTTCAGAGGTAGTACGGGGAAATTTTCGACCAGCGGCAAAAACACGTGCACGGACCCCTCTCAAATCAACCAGCAGTGGAATAATCCAAGTGGCATAACTTCTAAAAGCACCGGGTTGCCACCAGCAACGTAGATTTTAAATTCCACCGGATTTGCCGCTTGGGTTCACGAAACGCTTAGTCCGATTTTACATGTAAGAGAAAACCGGTAGACTCCAGTGAGACTCTGAACCAAAAAGGCACAAATCGTCCTTCGATCAAACACCTATGACCGATCAGCCCAACAACCCACTGCACGGAATCAAATTGGCTGATATCCTTGAATATCTTGTCGAGACACACGGCTGGAAAGAACTTGGGGATCGAGTGAATATCCGCTGCTTCAATAGTGACCCGTCAATCAAATCGAGTCTGACTTTTCTTCGTAAAACGCTCTGGGCCCGTGAGAAAGTTGAGCGACTCTATATTCGCTCTATCAAGAAGACACCACACATAATGTCAGACTGAATCTGGTGTTCAGCACATCCGCATAATCTTGGATCGTGATGTCGAGATCGAAAACCTGCGCGGCCATTGCCTGGCGGATAACGCTCTCCTTCACCGGTCCGCGGCGAACTTAAAAAATGAGTTGGCAAGTCACTCCGGTAAATCACCTCGTTATCCGGCTGATTTCCAGAGGCCGCGTGGGCGTTTTTCATTGGCCGGCAGGTGGTTGCCACAACTCAACCTTGTTTCCCTCCGGGTCGATGACCCAGCCAAACTTGCCGTATTCTGAGTCCTCGATCTTATCGAGGACGTTGCAGCCTTCCGCTTTGAGAGCCGTTACCAGACCGTGAAGATCTTCAACGCGATAGTTGACCATGAACGGGGCCGTGCTTGGAGCAAAGTGATCACTTTCTTGCGGACCAATGGACCAGATGGTTGATCCGCCATCAGGCTTACCATCCGAGTCGGCCCAGGTAAACGCGGTACCGCCCCACGCCTGGACGTCGATTCCGAGGTGAAGCTTGTACCAAGCCTGCAGTGCTGGTGCATCCTTGGCCTTGAAGAAGATACCGCCGATGCCAGTGACTCGCTTCATTTGAAACTCCGATTTGTGATTGTTGGGGGTTGGGAGTTCTTTTGCAGGATAACGTCACAGGTCATTGTCGGCTCTAAGCCGCACCGTGGAATGGTCTTGTTGGCACTTATTTGAGTTCTTTGATCCGAATATTTCGGAAGGCCACATCCATCTTCTGTTTTCCGTGCAACTGGAGCCCGAAATATCCTTTCAGCCGGCCAGAGTCGTTTTTAAGTTCAACGGTCTTGGTTCCGTTGAGATGGATAACGAGATGCCTGCCAACCGCCCGCACGGTCATCTTGTTCCACTGATTCTGTTTGAACGCTTTGGTTGCTGCCGAGGGTTTGGCCACCCAGCCACGTCCCAAAGTTTCGTACAGGCCGCCTGCAGAGATACCGCGGGCATCGATTTCCGCTTGAAATCCGGCGAGTGAAACCGCGTGTTTGACCCGTTCGGCACGAAAGTAGAACCCACTGTTCCCTGAAAGGGCCTTAAATTCCAACTGGACTTCAAAATCACTGAATTGGTGATTGGATAACAGCATCCCGTGTCGCTCCTCGGCTGCAGTTGAACTGCCAATAATTATCCCGTTCTTGACTTCCCAATTCCCGCCGGGCAGCGCGGTCCAGCCGGTGAGATCCTTGCCATTAAACATCCGCACAAACGTCGATTCATCGTTGCTGTAGAGGCAGGCGGATACGATTAATATTCCGATTAAAGTCTTGATGGAAATGGATTTTGTTTTCATTGTTTACAGGATCTCCTATGAGGCGAATACTCAGGATGATCGGTCCGGGAATTGATTTTAACAAGCGAAACGAGACTGTTTGGCGTTGGCATTGAGCCATTTCGGGGATCGTTCAATTTTCAATCGCGTTACTCGAAGACCGATCGAACGAGTGCGATGCAGTTCCTCAAACCAAGACTGTTTACTTCTTCATCAAGTCCAATAAGGCCAGCACCGTCGCTTCGACACCGGTTTTGATGGATGGCTCGGGTGAAATTTTGAAAAACGGCGAGTGATGGGAGGGTACTTTGGGACCACCAGCAGCTTCCGCATCGATGTCAGCCTTGGGTGTTCCTCCTACCGAGAAGTAGACACTAGGAATAGGCGGATCGGTCGTGAAGAACGGAAAATCCTCTGCTCCCATCCCTTTGGAATGTTTCGCAACAAAAGCCTCATCCATCGTGATGTCGTTGCCCATCTTTTCTGTCCACACTTTTCGCAATCGCCCAACGAGTTTGGCGTTGTTGATTGTAGGCGGAGTGTATTCGGAATACCGTACTTCGGGTAGCTTGTCTTCTGGTAGTCCGGCAGCACGCCCCAAGTTTTCTGCGATGCGTTTGATCCCGTCAAGAAGCAGTTTGCGAGTTTCGAGACTGGTATTGCGAACGGTCAGTTGCAGGACTGCACGATCTGAAATGATGTTGTGCTTGGTACCCGCATGAAACGATCCTACGGTCACGACACCTGGGTCGCGAGGAGGCAGTTCGCGGGCAACAAGCGTTTGCAATGCCACGACGATCTGCGCTCCAAGGACGATCGGATCTTTACCACGGTGCGGCGAAGCCCCATGGGCACCGACCCCGTGAACAATGATGTCAACGGCATCGGCTCCGGCGTATGGACTGGCGTCGGACACTGCTAGTTTGCCGGCTTCTCCGCCACACCAGACATGAAATGCGAGCGCATAGTCTGGCTTTCCAAAACGGCTCCACAGGTTATCTTTCATCATCGCCTTTGCACCAATGACTCGTTCCTCCGCTGGCTGCCCGATGAGCATGAGCCTGCCTGACCACTGGTCCTTGATGGCTGCCATTCGGCGAGCCGTCCCTACAAGGGATGTGATATGAACATCGTGTCCGCAAGCGTGCATCACCGGGACCATCTTGCCTGTAATCGGACTTTTTTGCTTGACGGTCGAAACGTTTGGAAGACCTGAATTTTCCTCCACTGGAAGACCGTCCATGTCAGCCCGCATCATGACCATCGGACCCGGGCCATTGTCCATGATTGCGACGATTCCTGTCCCTCCAACGCCCTCCCGGACTTTGAACCCGGCGTCGCGCAATTCCTTGGCGAGGCGGGCGGCGGTCTTGGTTTCCACCAACGACAGTTCTGGATTTCGATGCCAATGGTCGAACAGAGGCCAGAGATGGTTTTTGTAATCGGCGTCGATCGCTTTGCGTAGGGCTGTCGGGCTCTGAGCGGATGTGAACAGGGTGAAGGCCAATACAAAGAAAAGTGTTGAGCAAGCGATTTTCATGATGTCAGTCCGAGACTCTGTGGCGGGAAACCATTCAAAACGTGGAACGCCGGAAGTGGTGTGCCGCTCATTGTGCGCCCCCAATAGCGTCCTGTCCAGCGTTTGGACGAAGAGTGATCCCTGTCGTTTTGTCGACTTGGCAGATCCAGACGATGCATCCAACCGCGACGACTGCCGAGGGTGTCTCTGGCCATTTCCTGGTTGACCACCCATTCGTGGTGAACCGCGAAAGCGAATCACCTGCTTCGGTAGGGTGACCATGATCCCGATCACCAAAAGGGATGCCACCTAGATGACTCTGGTGTTTTGAAAGATGACTCTTGTTGGGCCTTCTCATCACACCGAACTCACTCACCAAAAGGAGTTCGCAGTGCGGATTGAGATTGGGTGGAGTGATTTGTTGTCCAAATTTTTTTATTTATTCCAATCCGTGTCCTCGGGGTGGGTGATTTCGAATTCCGGGTTTCCGAATGCACTATTCACATCGACTTCTATGGTCGTTATTTCTCCTGATTCGGCTGGCAGGGCTGATAAATCTGGCTCGGCTGATGTTCTGATCTTTCGTGATATCTCACACATCGTCGCCTCAGGCAAGTAAACCTGGACATTTTTTCCGTCGGATGATGTTCCAATTAAAGTATCTCCCCAATCATTTTCAGTCTCAGGGATTAGGTAATATCTCGTTTTAGAGAAAGGCGGGGTGACCCAGCCCGTCGCTGAAGAAACAGTATCAATGTCGGGAGGCTGATTAAGCCATCCAACGAGGTTAATAAAGTCATAGATAGGAATGCCATCTGGAAACAATATCGCATAAAAACCATCAGGCGATTCGACGACTCTGATGCGAATGGTCTTCGGACTTTCTTTCTTGGAAATTCCGCTATGATTTTTGATCGCTAAAATAATAGAATCTGAATTTCCATGTTGAACACGGATCCACCCTGCTGAAGGTCTGAATGTTTGATCAGGAACAGCAGACTGTTCTTTTTTCCTGTGACTGCCAAAGAGAGATGAAAATAGTGACATGATGGTGGTGCTCCTTTTTCTATTTTGAAAAATGTCAGTGATAACCCGGTTCCGACGGCCGGTTTTCCATTGCAAAGGCACGTGAGAGTTGGGATTCAGGACATCACATTTTTGGTGGGCAACGGGAGCTGCCTCCCATCCCAAAATACGGTCACGCCTTCGTCATTGTAAATAGGCAAGGTGTGTCACATTCAGCCAAAGGAAGCCAACCGCACAGGTGATGCGTTTTATCTATTCAGAAATATTTAGACGATACCGAACGCTCTTCATTTGGTCTGAATGCTTGTTAGGAAATCAACGATTTGAATTTTGAAAACGATGCACGCACAACATTGTCGTTGAGAGAATGGATGCGCCAACAACACCGCAAAACAAATAATACAAAGCTCTGCTTATCGCGACGTATCCAGTCACCGCTCCCAGGCCTTCAAATAATTCGAGAAGTAAATTTTTTGAAAAAAACAATGCCACAGCGATTCCAATTGACGCTCCGAAACAGGCATAGATTTTCCATCGAAAATCGCTTTTCTTGCCGATCACTAATTGCCCAAAGGACTTTAGTCCGATTATTGCACCCATTGGCGCCCCATAAAAAGCCCGGCGCCAATTGAACGCCAATCACCATATGGTGACGGAGATTGGGAGGGAGGTAGGATTCTCTCGGCGAGGAATTGAGCCACAAAAAACCCAACGATGGCGCCAAGTAAATAGCCCTCCAAAGCAAATAAAAAAGCGTGGCATTCAATTTCCCTCTGTTGTCAATTTTGGAAATAATACCAAGAGAACAGCAAGCGCACTTTGGAATATTTTAGCCGGAAGTCGATATTCATCAGCAAGTGATCCAGTCCTGTGTTTGCGGTTTTGGTGTATCCGTTTGTTATTCGTCGACAGTTCCTGTCGCGAGCCATTGTGCGCACTCGGTTCCCAATTCAGCGTTAGCCAACGTCTCGTACTGAGATGATTGGTCGTCCGTCAGTGTCTCAGCCCAGCGGCCATTGACTCCCTTATTGATAAACACTTGCGCGCCAGCATCCCAAAACGCGCCTCCTAGTGGTACGGTCTTGGTTGCGTTTTCTTTCATCCACTCAAACGAACAATATTCAAGTATGGACGACCAACGAGAATCGCTGACTGGAATATTCAGGAAGGCCGCAATGCGGCAGATCTCTTTCGGCATGTCCCGCTTAAGATCGCTAAAGTGAACCAGCAACACGTTGGGGAGATTGCGAATTTGCCACCAGGTTCGAATGTTTTCCCAAAATGGCCAGAACGGATGTCCATCACCTTCCAGCCAATCCTGCCAGTACTGCCGAATGTCATTGGGAGGTGGTGCAATTGGCGGCCCGACACGGCCGGGCGTATCGTTCAATGCGTCATACCATAATTGATTCGCATTTGCGTGATGGTTGTACAAGCTCCAAACGACGTCGCGGCCGTCACGACCGATATAGATGTACTTTGCCTTTGGGGAAAATCTCAAGGCATCCACAGGCAGATGTGTCTTCATGAAACGGCGGTGAGTCTGTAGTTCGACCAGCGGGAGCTTGACGTCCTTTGGTGGTACTCGGAGATCCATCCAAGGTGACATCTCCGCGACCTCAAGATCAGGGTCACCTTCAAACAGCAACTGCGCGATAATTTGTTGCATCCATGTGGTGCCCGCCTTCGCATAAGTTGCGATCACGATGTCGTCATCGCGAAAGCGAAGATCATTCCAGATTGTTGAATCGAAATGGTGATTGTGGATCTCGCGAGTCTTTACCGGGCAGTCGATTTCTGCTGACATTGAGGGAGTCCTTGTCGGCGAAAGAATTGTTTCGGTGGCTTGCTTTAAATATAACCGAACCGAAATCGTTGATCAGCGGAAATAATAATCGCGTCGTTCCCGCTTGGGGTGCATAGCAATATCATCCACGTTCCTGTCGCATCATTTCAGTTTTCGATGGAGCTTGGTGAAACGCCCTCGAATCGTGTTAGCATCACCGAGTGTGAAAAACGCTGTATACGTAAACGATAGGCCCGGGGTTAGCGCGAACGTTCGCAGCGGTGCAATGTAGGAACAGTCTGATCCGGCACCACCTTGGAACCGATAGCACGTCGCTTCAGATGTGCTGGGAACATAGACACCAATCCCTTTTCCGTCATCACCAACATAGGCAGCCCAGTTTTCCGCAAGCACGACCGGTTCATTGGGCCAACCGGGGGATCTTCGCGTCAACGGCCCGCCTGTCCACGGTTGCTCACCAGCGTAGGTGACCAGAGTAGCCAATTTTGGAGATACGAAAACGGCCGGCGTTTCCTGATGGCGGGCTTTATGAGAGATTCGGCCACTGTAAGTAAACTTGTAACGGACTCGTAGAATCGGCCCATCCAGCTCCACCCATTGTTCCATCGTACATTCATTAAGCAATTCGCCCGCAGCCCAATGTCGGGGGACAGTCTTCGCATAGGCTTGGGTTTTACTGGATTTGAATTTCTCAACTTTTGCCGCGATGCCCTTGTAGTGACCACCTTGCACGGGATTGTAACGCCACGGTTTCTCGACCCAAAGAGAGCCGTCACTATCACCGTAGTAAGACTGTTGAATTAATCGTCCGTGATCGTAATGATTGAGAGCGTTGAAATCGAAGCCTCGCGCTGAAAGGTGCGCTATTGCACCACCGTGCGAGCGTAGGAGGCCAACCCGTAAATCCGAGTTTTGGATGTAAACCCAATCGTCGATGGGTTTGGGATCTTGCAATTCCGGCTTCTGTGCAACGGCGATCAAGGGCGTGAGGATGAGAAAACCGACCAAGCTGTGAATTCTGATTGGATACTCCTTGAGTGAAGAGAGAGCTGCCAATCACCCGCGTTGACTGACTAATTGAAAACGCCGAACCGGGGTGCTGGATTGCCTTGGATTAAGATGTCGAATCAACTCGTTTTCACTTCCCTGGCCACCCGTTACAGCTCTTAAGATCGACAGGATCAATTCGTTGCCTCCAAGCTTCATGCAAAATTACCATCAGCCTCGATAGCAAAAATTCTCCTGTCGGTCAGCACCGATGCAAAGCGAACCGACAACCCGTTCCGACTCATCCGTTTGTGATTTCTACATCTGGGGTGAGTTTGTTTTTTGGAATTTCATGGTTGGCGGCCTTAGCCCGCAAACGATGATTGTAAATCAAGACTGCTATCGTTGTGATCAAAGCCGTGGCAACTGGAATGGCTGTTTCAAGCCATGCATCTGGATCGACCGTTTTTGAATGAACACGGGGACGGATTGAAAAAAAAACAATCGTAGTGGCACCAACAATAACGGTTAGCGATCGAATCAATGTCAGTCCGCGATAGTGAGAACTTGATGCAAACTTGGAAAGGCCGAACAAGAGTCCAAGTATGACTGATGGGATTAGCATAATTTGCGGCAACCGAGAGAGATCGTTTTGCCGGTCGATAGGGTGTACTTCATGAAACGTGAAATGATAAATTGCTATCAATCCGATGACCACAACGGAAATCGCGAATCCCACGGCCGCGTACTGGAATGATTTGCCGATCTTGATTTTGATATCCATCGTTTCATTCATGTTCTACCAAGGGGAATCAAAGTGTAAGTTGACCGTGTCGAAATGCGCAGCTAAACCCCGTATCGTCTAACAACCCCGTATCGTTTCGAACGTAGCCTATTCAATCAGCCGGTATCCGTCCAGCGATTTGTTATCCTCGATGTTTTTGTCTTGGCTTTGGTCGATTCTTCAAATATTTCCGGACAACCGGCTTGTTTGTTTTTCTTGGTTTTTGGGCTCTCGATTCTTCCCAGATACAGACACCGATCCTTGCTCAACGACGATCGTGTCTCCTTTGGTCAGCCTTCCAAAAGACACTCCGTTTACAGAGAGTTGGTGAGTCTTGATGGCTACCGGAGTCTGACCCACTGTCAGGGTATGCTTGCCGGATACCAGCGTTGTCGACGTGAAGAATCAGCCGGTCCGAGCCGCGACCGCTTAGCCGCCGAGATTCTTAGTGCTTTCCTTCTCTGGCGTGCCGACCAGTCACTCTTCGGCGGTCACGGCCGTGCCTTCTCGTTTTTCTCCGCCGACAGACACGATGCCGTGGTCAACGAGAATGTCCACACCTGGAGAAAGCTTGCCATAACGCGAGTTGTTGACGATCAGCTCTTCGTTGTTGATCTCAAGCGTCACATCGCCACAGGAGTACCGGTAGGTCTTGGAGTCTCCTTTGGAGTCTACTTTGAAAGAGGATGAACTGCTTGTGAACGTACTGCCGGGCTTGATGACAACATGGTGTGAACCCATGTCGGTTTCATCGTTCTCGTTTATTTCGACCTCAACGGAACATCCGATGACGGCAATGGCAAGAATCAGCCCTGTCAGACGAGAAAATTTCATATGGCTAATGGCCTCTTCTAAAGGAATGTTCAAATGTCTCGACCAGCCTGATGCCAGCCGCGATTACACAATTGTAACTCATGGTGGGGATTCGGAGGGACTGGCAAGGATGGTTTGCGGGACTGGTGTAACGATCGGTTAAAACCATAGGATTTGGCTTCAATCGGTTGCGGCATGATCAACGGATTGTTGCATATTTCAGGCCACAGGACAGTCGCCGGACCGTTATCAACCAGCCTCGCATCGCAGGTCGGCATGCGATAGAACGTCAGGAAGAATGGGGCCGAGAGTTAACCATAATGATCTAAGCGAAATCGCGAACTTTTTCGACTTCGGTGCCTTAAATTATGATCGGTGATATTTGATTGGAGGATGTCAACGTAGAGAATTCCGGTTGGGCACAAAGAGCACCATGCCCGGTTCAACGGTGACAGCATCAATATGTCCCATTATTTGCTTGCCGTCCGCTTCGCCAATTGCGTGGGCGTGAATTTTTGTACCGTGATGTGTCATGACAGCAACCGAATTCGCGGCATAAAACCCCGCGATAGTTACCTTCGCTGTGTCGAACTTGGAACTGCGCCACGGTTTTCTTTTTTGAGTATCCGGGTTGGTCGCAATGGGGCAATAGCCATTGATGACATGCATGTCGAGCAATTTTAACGAACCCTCTATCTTGAATGGAAACGGTTTGTCAGTATTGAGCCCCATCGATCGTGCAAATCCCTCGATCAAATTTTCAAGATCGGTTCCAGTGGCCGTTGATTTGATTTTGGTCGAATGCCATTTGGCAATGTGCGAAATAGAGATTAGTGTTGCGGAATCGCCCTCAAAGAGTTCCGGACCAGTTATCGAAAGACTTCCGTTGGGCGCAACTCGCGATACCCAAACGTCGCCATCAATGATTGTCACCTCCCCAGCAAGTCCCTCGAGTGCCCCAACTGCAAAGGCGTTCGGTTTTGCAACCACCTCGGCTAATCGAATACGAGATTCTGTTTTACCTTCGCGCATTACTTCACGCATGGGCCCATAATGTTCGACTGATGGAATATGTGGTTTGGCGGCGTCCTTGTTAGAACTTTGGTTGTATTGGGAATTTTTGCAGCCCGCAAACACTAAGAAAATGAGGAGTCCGGCCAGGGGTAAATGGTGACCGGCTGAGTTGCTGATTGGTTGCATTGTTTCGTCGGAGGAAAAACAGATAACGACACCATTTACCAGGACGCGGTGAACGATGTTAGTGTCCAAACCCTCATGGCTCCGGTGGAACGGATTGTTATGTATGTGATGACTCTAATTTGTTGGGACCAGAACGAAGCAACCCCCAAGCAACCACGACCAAGCCGGTAAGACTTACGATGGCAGCTATCTCCGCAAGTAACTGTTCGCCATCGACCCGGACGAAGGGGTCTCGCTCGATAAGCAAGGGTTGATTATACCGCGGTGGGCTCCAAAGCAATCCTCGACCGACTTGTCTGTCACGCACATAGATATCCGACTGGGAACGTTGCGTTTCTTCGGTGTGCCATGGCGGGTAGATTGCTACAAAGAAAATAATAAAAAAACCACAACCGAGTGTGATTTGTTGTTTTTGATTCATGTCATGCTCTCCTTTGATTTGAGTGACGAGTTGGCGGGATGGACTTCACAATCATCGGATTTCTGCCAGCGCCGAGAGGAAACAGACCGAAGGCAGGTAATCAGTGAGAATTGACGTTGGATGGTCTACTGTTAAAGCACTTCTGAGGCACTCAATCGCCGAACAGCGAGCGTGCTAACCTACCCAACAACGATTGTAACATTAGTAAAGGCCCGAATAATTAGGGTATGACAACCCTGGTTTTTTCGTCATCGCTACGGCTAAACCCATCAAGGAAAATCATGGTGTAAACAAAAAAGAGTTTTCCATTTTACAATGGCAACGGCTAAATCATGGAAAGCACCACTGATTTCGTCTACATCACTCATCGATAACCGGTGGCGAAGAGATACCCGACCACTTGCAATACATATTCTTGAGCGATTCATTGTGACCGTTTGCTCTGCCGCTAATTGAGGATTTTGGCTCCGCCTGGCCGATCGCGTACACAAATCGGAAAGATCGTGGGTAGGAAAGCTGCCTTGCGGAAATACCCAGACCGCTCGGGACAGTAGACTCAGCTCTCGAGGTGGAAGAGCTTGTTGTAGATGGTCCAGCGACCATCGAACTTGAGCATACCAAAGGTGTCGACGAACACCATGCCGAGGTAGGACTCGCGAAGACGTACGCCTGCGGTGTGACCGGCGACATCGCACGACAAGATCTCCAGTCTCTTTTCGGAACCAGTGTCCTCGGGCGATGGTTGCTGCGAGGCAACGAAGTCGGCGAACTCCTCACGAGTCATCTGGTGCAGGCCGTCCGGCAGGTAGCCAACAATCATCGCCTTCTCGTGGAAGACCTCGTGCACGAGGTTGGCGTTGGAGGTAAAAAGAGCCTCGTAGTACCGCTCGACGCAGTCTCGAATCGTTTGTTCTTCGCTCATAATCGGGTTTGTCTTTTAGGTTCGGCCACAGGGAGGTCCGACCGCGAGAGTGGGTGACGGAGAAATTAAGAAAAAAACGATGCCATTTTTTTGGTTCGTTTGATTCGCTTACCTGATGAGTTTACTATCCATTAAGCCAGATAACGACCGGGTTAACCAAGCGGCGACGGAAATCTAACCATTTAAAAACCGATCTGCATGCCGGCGTTGGTTCATCGTAGGTGATTCGACGATTGGAAGTGAAAAACACTCAACAAGGACGCCGCAAATGTTGTGGATGCAAAGCTCTGTAAAACAACTTTATGATTTCAATAGCTATAGAGAAGTTTCCAGCCAGCCTGGGACAGTGTTGCCCAAGCCAGCCAAACTGTAAATGTCACTGATGTTATTCCAGTCCCGATTCCTATCCAGTGACAAACCCTTCTTTTAGTACTATCGGTGGAACGCCATTGGGTCACTACAAGCAGAGCAAGACCAATCCCCGCGAAGACGAACCAGTTATTCAGAATGAACGGAGCAGCTCGATTAACTGCCGAAAGATGCTCCGGCAACGGGGCGTTTCGCTGATCAAAATCTGCCAACACGCATGGGATTTCAAAAACGACGAAATAGCAGGACACCAAAAGACATGCCAGAAAGACCGCCAGCCCAGTTAGCAGGGATCTGAGGCCTGACTGTTCTTTGGGTTCTGCGGTTCCGCCAAACATCATTGCTTGAGTGTTCGATTCCGAATTTTTTGCTAATACAAAAATGTTAAGCGTAACCGGTTGGTGGCGGTAGGCGTTGATGTCAGATTCCGCAGGATTCGCCGCTCCGGCTGATTTAATGGTTAGCAAGGATTTTCGAATTCGCGAGCTTTTGATAATGCCGATGAGACGAGTCCGGCTGGAACGGACACGATACCAAGGCCGATAAGCAGAACGAAAAAAGTAAAGATGCGACCGCCAGCCGTTATCGGATACACGTCTCCGTATCCGACGGTAGTGAGCGTGGCAACTGCCCACCACAAACTGTGAAAAACGGATCTAAATCGTTCTGGTTGTGCTTGATTCTCGAAATAGTAAATGCCAACGGCGGCGAGAAACAACAGGATCACTGTAACGCAGAAGAAGAGAACGATTTCTTCTCTCGCGATCAGGAAAGCGCGATGAAAACGGCGAACGGCCACACTATATCGAGCCAGCTTGAAAATGCGAAACAGACGAAGCAGGCGAAACGCCCGGAAGGCGCGGAGGTCAATGCCGGCCGTGACGTAGAACGGGAGAATTGCCACGAGATCTATAACGCCGAAGAAACTAGTGATGAATCGAATCTTATTGTCGGCAATGATAACTCGGAGGATGTACTCGACAGTGAAGATGACGACTGTGATGAGTTCGATCGCGTGAAGCAAGTTGCGAAGAGTCGGTGAAAGGTCAGGAAGGGTCTCTATGGAGAAGGTAATTAGTGAGACGACGATCAACGCTTGAATCGCAAGATCGAATGTGCGGCCCCGAACCGTATCTCTCTGTTCAATGATCTGCTTTAGAGTTTTCACTTGGCAAGGCCTTAATCAGTTCAGTTTTGGGGATAACGTTCAGGTTATCCCGAGATTGCCGTGTTTGGTTACGATTCTATCTATACGGTCACGGGTGATTGTATCAATAATGGAACGGTCAGATTCGGGCCGGTTGTGTTGAAATTCCGATTTCTCAGATCGGTCCGGGGAAAATACAACCAATAGAAATCGTAGATTTCGGTCGGGGCGAGATTGTTTGACGTGTGTAAATCCTTGACTTCTGCAATGGTCGTATCCATATCCAATGTTCGGTGAACGGCGAGATCGAGCAATTCGACTACTTATGTGCTAACGATCACCCTTTTCCAATACCATTTGTGGACCAGAACCGTCCAGCCAGGCTTTGGCTTTGTTCTGACCTTTCAAATGTGTATTCCTAAACGCTTTGCTGAATGCGAGTGGAGCACGATGATGATTTGGATTCCGAGTTGTAGCAGAGCGGCGAAAAGTACTGTCTGTGAATGTGGAGTGTTCTCTTTAACGAGTAGTAACTTGTACTTGTTCCCCTTGGGCCAAGCAAGGAAGATTTCAAGACAGGATTTGGCATCGATATTATTGCCAAATGGTGCAGGATTCGCCGCTCCGGCTGATTTAATGGTTAGCAAGGATTTGTCAGCGTTTGGCGTATCGTAATACCAGTGTGCCATCATAGACAAATTCGCCATCTGATTTCATGTCCGCTTTTTCGAGTGCAGCAATGGATGCATGGTTGTCTGGAACCACCAATCCAATTATCTGATCGAGACAGAGTGTGGTGAAGCCGAAATCGAGACTTGCCACGCACGCCTCTGTTGCCAAACCCCGCCCCCATTATTGTGGCAGGAATCGGTAACCAACATCAACCGCATCGAGATCAGCCAGGTCTTTCAGCCCACAGAATCCAATGACGATCTGAGTTTCTTTCAGAACGCTTGCCCATCGCCCATATCCGAATTTGTCAAAATCAGGATAGCTCGCAATGGCTTGCTTGGCCGCGTCCAATGTAGGGATGAGAGGTTCTCCGGTAAATCGCATCACGTTCGGGGTGCTGTTAAGCGCGAAGAACGCTTCGGCGTCATCAATCCTGAATCCGCGATGCTGGAGTCGATTGGGTTCGGGACCAGTAACGTAACGTTTCATCACGCTCAACAGTAGGCTCTCCATCAGCTACTTCAATAATAGATTGACTCTTAGAAAGAGCAGTTGGCGAGTGACGCAATTAATATAGGTCGCAAGCGATCTGCCCGAGAATAATCGCCGATAGGTGCCAAATCCCGCTGCCACTAATGGCGATCGCGAGTGTTAAATGAAGAATGTTGAGAAAACGTAATATCCCGTGAAGATCCAGATCAGCGGCGATACAGGCATTCCATCACCATGGCTTTTCTCCACAACGGTCCATTTCTTGGCAAATGGGATTAATGACTACTTCATCAAGTGTTGATCAATCCAACCAATGTACTCTGGACACTACACGAAATATTTACCGAACTCTCCCAACGGGTAAGGCACTGCGGAACATGGTATCCAGCAAAGCTCCTTAAAAACGGACCCGAGCGAATCGCAAAGCACCCTTTGTCCGTTTTGGTAGGTCGAGAAGGTCTCGGGGATTGCGTCAAATTGACGTAGGGTTGCCTACTCGGTAAGGCTATACTTGTCGGTGGCAAGTCGAGATAACGACTTGGTTTGCTGTTGGATGTTTTTTGGGGATTGAGTTTTGGCGTGGGTTTTCGTGGACGACGTATATTGTGGACGACGTATATTGTGGACGAGGGAGATGTGGCGGCATCCAAAGAGCGGCATTTCACAAAAGATTCATCGGATTGAATCCGCATTGAGGCTTGCTAAAACCGGTTGCTTAGCCCGATTTTCTTAGTCCATTTCCCCAAAAAGCGATGGATGATCACCGTGTTTTTTTGAACAGACGATAACAACCTATGACTGAAAAAGATGTGAGCCGGTTGAGCCCGGTTGAAAAACTCAAAACGGAAAGCCGATTCTTACGCGGTACGATTGCTGAGGAATTGGTTAATGACCTTCCGAACTTTGACAGTGGTAGCGTTCAAATCCTGAAACATCATGGGATGTATCAACAGGATGATCGTGACAAGCGAATGGCCAATCGTGAAAAGGGTATCAAGGACAAGGCCTACATGATGATGCTACGGACACGAATTCCCGGCGGGAAATTGACGTCCGAACAGATGTTGGCCGAAATTGAGCTATGCGATGAGTTGGGGGACAGTACGCTTCGCCTCACGACTCGCCAGGCCATTCAATTACATGGGATCTTCAAGGATGACCTGAAGCAGACGATTCGTCGTATCAACGATGTGCAATTGTCAACTTTGGGCGCTTGTGGTGATGTTAATCGGAACGTCATGTGTTGCCCGGCACCTTACCGGTCCAAAATCTATGATGATATCCAGTTGCTGGCGGACCAGATTTCCGAACACTTCCTGCCGCGGACCACCGCCTATCATGAGCTTTGGTTGAAGGGATTGGAGAATGGCGAAAAAGAGCTTGTGGGGGGCGGTCGCCAGGGGCACGAGATAGAACCGCTCTATGGGTCGACCTATTTGCCGCGGAAATTTAAAACCGCAATCGGTCTAACCTATGATAACTGCATCGATATTTATACGAACGATCTTGGGTTTTTGGCTGTCGTTCAAGACGACGAAATTGTCGGATATAACATCCTTGTGGGTGGAGGAATGGGGATTACGCCTGCAAAGAAAACGACATTTCCGGGCTTGGCTAAAAAGCTTGCATTTGCGCGGCCGGATGAGGTGATTGCCATCGGCGAAGCGATTGTCAAAGTTCAGCGGGACTTTGGTAGCCGCGCTGACCGCAAGCACGCCCGCATGCGATACCTGATTAACCAGTGGGGAATGGATCGGTTTAAAAATCAGGTGGCTGATTACTATGGCGCCGCGTTAAGGGATCCTCATGCTGAAGATGTCAGTGGATTTAACGACCATATGGGATGGGACGAGCAGGGTGATGGTAAATGGTTTTACGGTCTTAACGTTGAGAATGGTAGAGTCTGGGACAACGACAGGTTTCAACTGAAGTCTGCGATCAGGGAAATTTGCGAGACGCTTCAACCGGAAATACGATTGACTTCACACCAAAGTCTGATTTTTGCCCAAATCAAAGAAGAGGACCGAGGAAAGCTGACGAATATTCTCACCAAATACAAGGTGAAGTTGAGCGAGGATTATTCAACTGTTCGACGATGGTCGATGGCGTGTGTTGCCTGGCCAACATGTGGGCTGGCGATTACTGAAAGTGAACGGGCACTCCCTGTGATGATGGACCAATTTGAGTCCGAATTAGCCAAAATAGGACTTTCTTCGGAGGAGTTCACCGTGCGGATGACAGGATGTCCAAATGGCTGTGCCCGACCCTATAATCCAGATATTGGTTTGGTTGGCAAAGCGAAAAATCGGTATACGATCTATCTTGGTGGTCGATTGCTCGGTAATCGGTTGGGATTCATTTATAAAGACCTGGTCCAATTTGAGGATTTGGTTCCTGAATTGATGAACGTCATGACCCTGTTCAAAGCCAATCGTTTGGACGGCGAGACTTTGGGTGACTATTGCGATCGCATTGGCAAGGAACCTCTTTTGGAACAGGTTGAGGATTTACGTAGCGTCGATTGAAAATGATTCAGCGGGTGTCGCGATGGAGGGTTGTGATTGATAGCTGGTTTGAAATGATCGTATTTCAAGGTTGATTACTCCGAAATACGTCATTATCTTGAAAGCGTTCCCGCATTTCCATGGATCGATTATTGAGCGATGAGTGATCTTTATGCCATCGAGTCTGCCGACTCCCTCCCTTCACCATCGTTGATCCTTTTCGAGGATTTGATCGACCGGAATATCAGGGAAATGATCCGTATAGCAGGGTCGGTGGATCGCCTGAGGCCGCATTGCAAAACACATAAAATGCCGCAAATCGTCAGGAAACTGTTAGATCATGGTATTACCCGGCACAAATGCGCAACGCTGGCAGAGGCCGAAATGTTGGCTGAAGCGGGAGCTGCTGATGTCTTTCTGGCCTACAACATCGTTGGGCCCAATATTGATCGTGTTGTTGCCTATCGAAAACGCTACCCAGCAGTTCGCTTTTCCGTCACCGCAGATGATCCTCGACCCCTTGCGTCGCTTTCCCGAC
This sequence comes from Planctomycetota bacterium, assembly GCA_014238905.1. Lineage (GTDB taxonomy): Bacteria > Planctomycetota > Planctomycetia > Pirellulales > Pirellulaceae > JABAAE01. The sequence goes on along the minus strand of JABAAE010000007.1, from coordinate 285,543 downwards.
GCATGGCGGAAGAAGATTTGACCATCGAAGTGGTCATGGATTTGGATACCGGTCTTCAGCGGACCGGTATTGCGCCTGGGAAAACGGCTGTCGAACTTTATGAAATGCTATCTACCCTGCCGGGCATCGAACCAGGTGGATTGCACTGGTACGACGGTCAGTATCGCCAAACAGAAATTGCCGAGCGCAAGTCAGCCGTAAAAGGGGGTCGCCTTGCGCTTGATCAACTCAGGGATAAATTATTGGTCAATGGATTCTCTATTCCAAGAATTGTGGTGGGAGGGACCGGCTCGTTTCCGATTCATGCGGAATACAGTGACCCGCAAATGGAACTCAGTCCCGGCACTGTTATTTTTCATGACGCTGGCTACGGATCGATTTATCCTGATCTTGATTTTATTCCCGCGGCGGCCGTTCTGACGCGTGTCATCAGTTGCCCAACGGAAAATCGGGTTACTTTTGATTTAGGGTCGAAAGCGATCGCGGCCGATCCGCCAGCGGGGAACCGATGCTTGTTTTATGCTCTTCCCGGTGCCAAGGAAGTTCTTCAAAATGAAGAGCATTTGGTGTTGGAAACCGGCAAGCCCCACAACCTGCAACCTGGTGACGCTCAATTGGTGTTTCCGTGGCATATCTGTCCGACCGTTGCGTTACACCAGTCAGCAACAGTGGTTCGCGGCGGAAAAATTTCGGATGAATGGCTCGTCCAAGCCAGAAATCGCGTCCTGACAATTTAAGAGAGTGACAATTTAGGTTCCAGACATGGTTTGGTTCCTGCTGGGCATGATCAGGGCCCAGTGCCGGCCAAGCGAATCCAAATTCCAGAATCCAAATCCCAAACCAACCCAACGTGAGGGACAGGTTTGGGCCCTTGGAAGAAGTTGTCGATCTTTACTCTTGGGTATTAACTTACTCTTCGGTATTGACTTGGGTTTCCAGGAATCGAGCTAGTTTGTGGTAATCACAACCTGTTTCGATAAAGCGGACCTTGGTGACCAGTGTTTCCGGGTCGACCAGCTTTTCAAAGGGTTGATAAATCAGTTCCAGTTGCCCTTCCACTGACACCATGACTCCATTCAACCCTTCTTCAACCAATGCCCGGTAGGCGCCGACGCCGAGTTGGCTTCCCAGCATCACGTCGAATGCATGAGGCTTGGTGCAGCGTGCTTCATAGCCGAGTTGGACGCCGTTGATTTTTCGATGTCTTCCAGTCCTTTCGGTGTACTTGTCAGTCAGCAGTTTTGCCAGCCGCCGATTCAAATTGACTTCGGAAATGGCAATATGTCCATGGTCGTCACGTGGTACCCCCTCCAGATATTTCATCGGGAGAAATTCTGCCAATCCTTCTGCAATGACGATTACGCCGAATTCTTTTCCTTCTTTTTCACGAGTGAGCATCAGGTCAACCATGTAATTCAACACAATATCGATATCCATGATGGGACGAGTTTGCGATTCACCGGTTACTTCGTTGACATGTGTTTCTTGCGTCAGAAATTCCCCGATAATATCCTCCACACTGAGAACCAGACTTGCTTCACCTGCCATTGCTGCGCCATACGCTAACCACCCGGCACTTCGACCCATGGCTTCGGCCAGAAAAAAGGCTCGGCCCGCCGAAGCATCGTAGATTAGATTGCGAATTTCAGTCGCCAGAAAGTCTACGGCAGTAAAAAATCCAAACGTAAAATCAATGCCGTGGTAATCATTATCAATGGTCTTCGGGAGATGAACGACTGGAATTTTTTTCGCGCCAGCGGGTAGTTTTTTCTGAAACATGCAAAATTTATTGGCGGTTTTCAGAGTGTCATCACCACCAATGGAGATCAATGCATCCACCTCGAGGCTGCATAGAGCGTCATAGGTTTTTTGAAGTGGAGCGACTCGCTCTAGATCGTCGAGATGAGAAGGAGAGCTAACATTTTTCCCTGGATTGGCCCGTGCAGTACCGATCATGATTCCCTGGGCATTACGGGTTCTTGAAAGGATTTCATGGGTCAGTGGAATATAGTCTCGTCCTTCCACCAAAGGTCGTGAAGCATCATATTCCATCAGGCTGGAGTAGCCATGCTTGATGCCGATGGCTTCGGAATCGTTTCGTAGAAAGGACGCAGCAGCCGCCGAGATAACCGCGTTAGCGGCCGGTGCTGGTCCGCCAGCAAACAGGATGGCAACTCTCTTGATACCAGGGGCATTACTCATTCATCATTCTCCAAAGTTTCGTCCTCTCATCGCTGACCGGCGAAATGGAACGATTGCAAACATATTTCGTGAATTAGCTAACGCTCGATTTTATTGGCTATGGTTGATTCGCCAAGGGAAACGACTTGCATGACATTTAACCTCTAGAAAAGTCAAAGAGTCAATGTGATAAAAAAAACCCTTGTCGACTTTTTGGGGAACCTACAGAGTCTTTGCGGGTAAATGGTTGGAGAAAAAATAAGGCGATTCCCCGGAAATTACTTTATCAAATTGCCTTAGATCTCTATAATCGTCGTTTCGCAACCCGACATTAAGGTCGGGTTTTTTCTTTGAGTGCGAATGACAAGGATGTGGAGCATAGGTCATGCTGCCCAAATTGAATGAATCAATCCATCTTGGCATCGAACGACCTGTAACATCCTGTCTGGATTTAAACACCATCGAGTTGGACTTGTTGTATGACCACTGCTACTGAAAATACTGAAAACAAACAACTGGCGGTAAGCAGCGAAAAAGTACTGGTTCTTGATTTTGGGTCGCAGTACGCCCAATTGATTGCTCGGCGTGTTCGCGAAAATCACGTTTATTGTGAAATTGTCCGGCATGATATCACCGCCGAACGGGTTAAAGAGCTTGCGCCGAAGGGGATCATTCTTTCCGGAGGGCCCGAGAGTGTTTATTCCGAAAATGCTCCAAAAATTGACAACCGGATTTTCGAGTTGGGAATTCCGGTTTTGGGTATTTGTTATGGCATGCAATTGGCCTGTCAGGCCTTGGGTGGCAAGGTAGACAATGCCCCCGCACGAGAATATGGACGGAAAAACTGCAGGGTGACTACTGCGAATGATCTTTTCAATGGATTTCCCGATGCCGCTGATGTTTGGATGAGTCACGGAGATCAGGTTCAATCGGTGGCTGCTGGATTTCGCCCCATTGCCGAAACCAATACCTGCCCCATTGCAGCCATCCAACATGAATCATTGCCGGTTTACGGACTGCAATTCCATCCCGAGGTAACGCATACAGAACATGGATCGAAGATCCTTGAAAACTTCCTCACCAGGATTTGTCAGTGCGAACAGACTTGGAAGCTGGGTGATTTTGCCAAGGAACAAATTGACCTGATTCGAGAGCAGGTTGGCTCGGCGCAAGTGATCTGTGGATTATCTGGTGGTGTCGATTCTGCCGTCGTGGCGGCGCTGCTGAGCAAAGCCATTGGAAATCAACTGACGTGTATTCTAGTTGACAATGGACTACTGCGAAAATCTGAAAAAGAAACGATTGTCGATGCATTCAAGACTCAGTTCAGGGCAGATTTGGAAGTCGTTGATGCCAAGGATCGATTTCTTTCTGCGTTGGCTGGCACCATCGAGCCTCAGGCAAAACGTAAAATCATTGGCGCCGCATTTATCGATTGTTTTCAGGAAGAAGCAGCAAAAGTAGAGAATGCCAAATTCCTTGCTCAGGGGACGCTGTACCCGGATGTGATAGAAAGTGGTGCCGCTCCGGATGGACCAGCGGCGACGATTAAATTGCACCACAATGTGGGTGGGTTACCTGATGAACTTGGCTTTGAGCTGATCGAACCTTTAAGAGACTTGTTTAAGGATGAGGTTCGGCGATTGGGTCTGGAGCTGGGTTTGGACGAAGAAATTGTGTGGAGACATCCCTTTCCTGGGCCAGGATTAGCGGTCCGTTGCCTTGGTGAGATTCAAGAAGACAAGCTGGAAACTTTGCGGGACGCCGATGCGATTGTTGTTGATGAAATCAAGGCGGCCGGTCTTTACCGGGAAACCGCACAGGCGTTTGCCGTTTTACTGCCTGTCCAGTCGGTTGGGGTGATGGGTGACGCGAGAACTTATGAAAATACGGTGGCGATTCGCTGTGTGGACACCGATGATTTCATGACGGCTGACTGGAGTCGCTTACCCTATGACCTGTTGGCAAAGATTTCAACTCGAATCATTAATGAAGTTAACGGGGTCAATCGCGTCGCTTACGACATCAGTACGAAACCACCGGCGACCATAGAATGGGAATGAGCATGATTTGTATTAGAGCTGAAATCCCTCCGGAAATCTGTGAGATAGATGATGAACTAAAAGCCATTTATCACGGTGAGGAAACGGTCTGTATTTGGACTTTTGAATCAAGAAAAGACAGAAACAGGTTCGTCGATGAAACCATTGGGATGGTTCGAGATGATCGACAAAATCACTTCGAAAAATTCTTTTTCAAACCATCCGTTTGGAAACGATGACCGACTCACCGTTGTGTTTGTTTTTGCGTCATGCTCAACCGGATTTTGCATTAACAGCGATCGGTTTATTTTTTTCGGCGAGTAGCCGGCTTAACGACTTTTTTTTGACGCACGTTCTTTTTTGAAGATGTCCCTTTGGCCTTGCGGACCTTTGCTGGAGCGGGTTTGGAACTGTTGTTTTTCTTTCGTCTTCCGGTTTTTTCCTGACCCGGTTTTTGGGTAGCCGATGTCTTGGCCGCAGCCCCCCGTTTGGTGGTTTTTTTGAAAACCCGTTTGGATTTTTTGCGAGCTGTTTGCGGTGTCGTACCCTCTTGCTTTGATCTGTCGCTCTTTTTGCTTCTTATCGATTTTTTCCTAACGGGTTTATTACCGGGAGCTGTTTTGGTGGCTTGACCCCGGGGACGTGAAGGAGCTTTTCCTTTCACTGTTGATGGCTTTTTGCCGGCGGCTGTTCGTTTGAGAGGCGATTTTTTCAGTTTGCGTTTTGGTTTTTGAGTGAGCGCCGCGATCTCTTCGCTAGACAATTGTCGATTGCCACCTTCGGGAATGTTGGACAAAAAGAAAGCGCCGATACCGATTCGTCTTAGCCATAGAACCTTGTGGCCAATCTTCGCCAGTAGACGGCGGACTTCGCGGTTGCGTCCTTCGTCCAGCACGATTTCGATTTCGGTGGTGTTTTTCTGCTTCCGTTTGAATTGATATAATTTGATTTGGGCAAATCCATCAGCCAGGTAGATTCCAGCCTGCAATGCATCCATTTGTTCCCGGGTTGGATGGCCTTCTACCTGAATGAGGTAAGTCTTTTCAATTCCATACTTGGGATGGGTTAGCTTGTTGGCGAGATCACCGTCGTTGGTAACGATGATCAATCCCTCGCTGTCCTTGTCCAGTCGCCCGACGGTGTAAATACGCTGGTCGGTGGGGATCAAATCCACGACCCGCATACGCCCGCTTGGGTCATTGTTGGTAGAGAGGACCCCTCGTGGTTTGTTGACTGCAAAATATTTCTTGTTCCCAAATTTCACGATCTCGCCGTCGACGCGGATCTTCTGTTTTGCAGGATCGACTTTGGTGCCCATTTTCGTGACGATCTTCCGATCGACTTCCACACGGCCATTCAAAATCAGCTGTTCACATTCTCGGCGGCTGCCGATTCCACCTTCGGCAAGGGCTTTCTGTAGTCTTTCCAACATCAGGTCCAGATCGTTTCAGGTAGAGAGGAATGGAAGCCTGTTTCAGGGTCCAGGGTGTTTTCTATCGAAAAGTGTCTCGTATTCTCAACAAATACGTATTCAGACGTTGATTTCGAACCGGGTACTCAAAACGCCAGAAAATTGCTTTTTCAAGGCTGTGCGAGCAACGAATCGGTTGGCTCGTAGATTTTCTGTTTCCCGTTCACCATTATGACGTGAAACGGAAAACAAAATAGGCTTGGAATTCCAATCGACTTAAATTCCTCGGCAGAAGCCTGTCAGTGGGAGCGTTTTCGAGTCTGACTCAAACCGTTCCAAGAATGGGAGGATCGTCATCTCCGCTCAGAAACAGCAGACATAGTCGTTTAATCGGCCGGGAGTCTGGAGTTTGATCGTTAAAAAAGCGTCAATTCCGAGACCTCTTGAGATTGCTGATTTGTTTGCCCCTGAGGGCCGTTCGCTTTCCGGAAGTGGTTTTTGGTGATGATTTGACATCGACCTTGGGTTGGCTGGTTGGCGCCTTTTCGCCTGAAGTTGTTTGCCCAGTCTTTTGCTGCCGGTCCCAATCTTTGAATTCCGGGGTATTGATAAAGCTCGCATAGCTTGGAATTTCACGGAGGTCGCGGAACTTGATTTTGAATTTTCGGTCTATCAGCTTCAATAGACGCAATGTTTCCTTGTGATTTTTGTCCTGCAGGGAAAAGCTGATCAAATTCCAATATCCACTGAGTAAACCGTCATCCAACATGATGGCGTCGGAGATGATTTTACGGGCAATCTGTTTTTCACCTTTTCGAAGATGCATCCGACCTTTCAGGATATCCAGATGAGGATCACCCCCAACACGTCTACTGATCCGATCGATAGCATTCATGGCATCATCATATTTTTTCTGGCTGGCCAAGATGTCGATGGCAAGCATGTCCATGAACACATCCTCCGGGTTTGACCTGCGAATGCGGTCGGAGACCTGAGGGAATGAAGTTGAATTGCTGTAGGTTCTCAATGTGAGACTTTGGATCGCCTTGTCCGAGCGGACAGCCTCAGGTAATTCCATAATCCAACGCCTGGCATTTTCGGCGTCGTTTTTCGATAGAGATTCGGTCAACTTTTTAATGGTATCGACACTATTGAGCAGCAGTTGGTCAGGAGTGGGGAGCCGAATGGTCGACTTTTCTTTCTCATCAATCGAAAGGATCAGGTTTCGTCGAATGGAGTCCGAAAGACGTTCACCCGCCAGAAAAATGTAAATGTCTGAAGCAAGCACTTTTCCTTCACTCGTTTTTGCTAAAGCATATTCATGGTAATTGACACCACGACCACCAGGTAGAATCATGCGAAATACTGCGACAACGGTATCCTGCGTTTTTTTAAGCCGAAGAAAATCGTAAGAGCCTCCCGCTTGAACTGACGAGATGATTTGTGCACCAAGAGACAGCTTGTCATTGAGTTGCTTTTGGAATTCACCTTTGAATTCGTTGACCCATTTTCCGGAGAGGGATCTTGTTGAGCGTTGGAGAATGGTTTTCCAAGAGATCAAATCATTGAAGGCTGTTAAGCTATTTGATGCCACCGCCACCGCGAGCGCCTCCGAGAACGCTTGGGGGCTGTTGGAAGGACCGATGCCAGTGGAACGCGGGTCAGGCGAACCGCCGCTCTGTCCGCTTGTCGATTTTTCCCCAACCGGTTGGCTCGAATTGCTTTTTAAAGCAGCGGGAACAAGGGGTTTGGCTGTTGAGGTCGAAGCCGTCGGTTTCGCTCCCTTTTTTCGGGCGATTAACCGCTGTTGGAGGTCCTGCGTTAATTGAGATTGACCATTCAGTTGGTTGGGAACCAGCATCAAACAGTAAGAAATGCCGAGCAGGGCCCAGCGGATCGAAGGGGATGGCTTCATGGTGATTATCCGATTAATGCGTTCTTGGATGCCGATTCAAACGGCATGCGATGATTGTCCAGATTAAGCTGGAACGAGTTTTCTACCTCGATAGCTCATCGACCAACTTCGTCCGGCGAATTCAGGCTTTTTTATTTGCCTGAAATGGTTGAACTTTCGCGACGAATTCTGAACTTTCGCGACGATAAATCGTGAGAATTGGAAACCGCCCGCCCGAAGTGCTAGCAGTCTTGATCTGGTAGGCAGGAGAGGAATTGCCGGGCGGTGATATTCAGTGGAAGCGTCTCCAGCTCATTTTGAGTAACCACAGAATACTTTTTGGAGTTGGGCATAGGTCCGTCGACAGCCACGGAGTAGCAGGCTAATCGAATTCGATATTTTGTAACACCATGTCGAATAACCTTTGTCGGTTTTTCCGGTAATGAAATGGAAATGCCGATTTGTTCTTGGAGTTCCGCCTCAATCGTGCGCCGATTGGTCGCGTCGTTTTCACTTGAAGTGTCAATGCGAAAAAAATCCCACAAGCCACTCCACCATTCTTCGGAGGTTCTTTTTCGAGCGAGGAACTGTTTGTGCGAGTGCACAATCACGAGGGCCTGGTTGCGTGGCTCATAGATCGTTTTTTTTCCGGAGATGGGTAATTCAGATTGTATTCCCAATGCATTCGCCGCACACAATTTGGCTAAAGGACAATGTTGACAATCGGGCTTTTTGGGTTTGCAGATTTCACTGCCAATTTCCATCAATGCCTGATTAAAGTCCCCGGTACGGCGTTGCGGAAGAACCCGGGTTGAAAATTCCCAAAGGTAGTTTTCAACTGGTTTCGACCGAGGGTCGGCATTCACCCCGAGCAGGCGAGAATGAAGCCGAAATGTGTTCCCCTCGAGAATCGGGTGACGTTGGTCAAATGCGATGGAGAGGATCGCGCCTGCCGAGTAGCGACCAATGCCGGGAAGGGCCATCACCTCCTTGAGATTGTTGGGAAATTGACCGTCGAATTGTGTCGCAATGATTTTTGCAGCTGCATGCATGTTACGGGCGCGTCGATAGTAGCCCAGGCCTTCCCAAAGAGATAGCACCGTTTCTTCGGGGGCTGCCGCCAGCTGTTGTATGGTTGGAAATTGACTGGTGAATCGATTGAAATAATCGACAACGGTGACGACTTGAGTTTGTTGCAGCATGACTTCACTCAGCCAGATGCGATAGGGATCGCGATTTTTGCGCCAGGGCAGGTCCCTCTTGTTAACGGCAAACCACTTCTTGAGGTGGGACCTTAGCTGCTGATACCACTTGGATGAGGGCTCCTGTCGCAGCAGAAAGGGATAGGTCTGTTGTCTTGAGGAAGGGGCTCTTGAATTCGTTTTTGCCATCTTCGTCTTTTGAGTGAGTATTAAATCAGGTTCTTTTTGTTTTTCGGTAAAAGGCAATTTTTTACGCGATCCTGACTTTTGAATGGGGAAACCTAAGGAACTCAACTAGCCTGTTCCCGGCTGGTTACCTTAACAAACAGATGCTGAAATTGAGATCTGGGCAGCTAACGTTGACATTTTCAAATATTTGGGCAATATCGGAGCACGGAGGTTTGAATTCGAATCTCCTGCAAAAAAACGCCGTGTTTATGTCAGGTTATCAAGTTACACTATAGCGTTTGTCCATCCCATCAATCTAATATCGCGCAATCAATCTAACATCGTGCAACCATCTTCCGAATTAACTCAGGCAAACGATTCCCAATCATCGCAAAACTCTCCTCCTTCCAAGGTCTCCAATCCTTACCGAAGGATGTTTCCGCTGGCGTTGACCGGATTTGAACGATTTATGCAGGTGGATGATCGTGAATTTCATCCCATGACATTTGTGCTGGAGCTTGACTTTGCCGGCACATTGCAAAAGAAGCACTTTGAAGATGCTGTTTCACAGGCTCTTCAACGGCACATGCTGTTTCAGTCGCGAATTGAAATAGGAAGACATGACTTACCATCGTGGATTCCCGACCCGACGTTGCCGCCCACGATTTCCTTCGGTGAATTTGATGATCCGATCGAGTGTCCGGAATCCGAACAGTTCGATAATGGAAAAGAGGCGGGGGTACGCATCTATGTGCGTCAGGGTGACAACAAGGTTCGAGTCACGTTTTACTTTGACCACAAGTGCACCGATGGTGTAGGCGCGCATGTTTTTTGCGGTGATTTGCTGGCTTTCTATACCAATGCTGTGGAAGGCAAGGAAGTGGCTACCTTGATTGAAACCAACCCAGGTCTGCTAAAGACTCGCCAGCAACGACAACTGGCTTATGGTGGAATCTCTTTGGCGTCACGCCCTAATTGGTATGCTTGGGGATATGCGTTTCGTTTTTTGGGAATCGGTTGCCAAAAATTGTTGGCGCGGCATAAGTTTGAAGGTCATCAAAGGAGATCGCGGTTCGGTATTCTGACTCGATCGTTGGACGTCGAAGAGCATAAATTACTGCGTGATGCGGCAATTCGGCATGGGGTGACCGTTAACGACATCATGTTGGCAGAGTTATTTATGGCATTCTGCGAGTGGAATCAACGCGTCGGCAGATTGAGTCGCCGTAAATTCAAGATTCTCATGCCAAGTAATTTAAGGCGTCGTGGGGACGATGAAATGCCGGCCGCGAATATGACGACCTACAATTTTATCGCTAGACGTCCAAAGGAGTGCCGAGATCGGGTGGCATTGGTGAAAAGTATTCGCCAGGACACCAATGAAATCAAAAATGGTGCCACTGGTGTCAGGTTTTTGGAAGCAGCCGCCAAGGGATTTGTTTATAAGAGTTTAATACCCATGCTGCTTTCAAAAGGGTCAACGCTCAGTACCAGTGTCATTAGTAACGTCGGTGATCCAACACGTCGGTATACCTCCCGCATTCCTCGTAAGGGAGGAGATCTGCTCTGCGGCGATCTGGTTCTGGAGAGGATTGCTGGATCTCCTCCTCTGAGACCAAACACAAGGCTGTCGTTGGCGATATCAACCTATCGTCGAAAATTTTCCGTTAGTATTCGTTCTGATCCCTACCTCTACGACGAGGCTGATAATAACGAAATCATGGCTATTCTGATGGATGGTCTGCGGTGGTGGCTTAAGACCGACTGAGATAGATACAATCAAAAACCGAGTGAGGGTTGAGGTCAGCACTTCTTATTGAAGTCTTTTTTTGGATGGCTGGCAGGTTAGTTCAGGGAGTCGATCGATTTGGTGGCAAAGAAAAATACCAAACTGAATTCAGCCAAACGGAAACCCTTGAGGAATCATCCGAGTAACGAAAAAGAGAAGTTGCCGGTAGACCCTGTTCTGGATCGAGTGGCTGACATCCGTGATCGAGTTCTGTGCGGTGATGCACTGGAATTGTTACGTGAGATGCCCAACGGATTTGTTGATTGCGTAGTGACCAGCCCTCCTTACTTTCAGCAACGCGATTATGGGAATTCCCGCCAAATCGGAAGTGAATCGACGCCGGCCGAGTATGTGGAAAAAATATCAAGGGTGTTTCAGGAAATTCGCCGTATTATTCGGCCAACAGGAACGGTGTGGTTAAATTTAGGTGACAAATTTAAAAATGGAAATCTGTTGGGAATGCCCTGGCGGGTCGCCCATCAATTGATGGATGAGGGTTGGCTGTTGCGTAACGAGATCATTTGGCACAAACCCAATGCCATGCCATCCTCTGCAAAAAATCGTCTGACTGTTGATCATGAGACGATCTTTTTCTTCGCTTCGGCCACCGGTTATTTTTATGACGCGGACGCAGTTCGTGAGCCACATGTCACCTTCAGTACTGAAAGCAAGATGAAAGGTGGTCGCCGCCATTTTGGAAAAAGGGGAGGGACACCTGAAAAAGGTAAGAATGTAGGCAACAGTAATTTGCATGACGGCCGATGGGACCAGGCATTTCACCCCAAGGGTCGAAACAAACGGACGGTCTGGTCGGTCTCTTTGTCCAAGTTTCGCAAGGCACACTTTGCAGTCTTCCCGACGGATCTTGTAGAAACGTGCATTCGGGCTGGATGCCCTGAGAAGGGAATCGTGTTAGATCCATTTTGTGGTAGTGGTACCACTTTGATGGTTGCCAAGTCGCTGAATCGTTCGTTTGTGGGTGTTGATTGTTCTCCGGAGTACTGCGAAATGTCGGAACAACGACTGGCGGCCAAGTAGCATTGGGGGCTAAGGAGAGAGGTTGGAACTTTGCCTGCTTTGGCGCCTATCGGCTGAATAATGCGAGTCCGCCTGAGAAACAAGCAGACCGGTGTTCTACTTGGTGATGTTTTCTCGCGACACCGAATTCGATCACCATTGTTTCGCCGGTCAACTTCCTGCGAAATAACGGTTCGCCATTGTTGATGCCTTGGCTGGTCGCTGCATGAAGCGGATTGGCCGTTATTAGATTGCTGGTTACCGCTGCCGCCGGAGTGAGTGGCGGAGCGAATCGTTGGTCACGTACGACTCGAATTTCGCCTCCATGAGGAACAGTTGGTTTTCCAACCAGATTCCCAATTCCCGATATTCCGTTGTGGAAATCGGGGATTTTTCCGGACCCGAAACTAGATTCAACGCGGATTCATCTGAAGTGAATTTTTCTTTTTCATTCTTCATAGTCCTGTCCTCCGGTACTTACACCTATTATTCGTAATTCCAGGCGGCAAGGTTGGGGTTAAAAATGGTGTTGTCGTAAGGCAATGGTTGCAAGTCCATACCATCAAAGGGTTTACGTGAATAAAAAAGAATCTTTTTTGAATTGATCCACTCTAGTTCGTGATTTTTTTCACCAGCGGTCGTTTTGCTGGAGTTTCGAGGGTTGGACCGGAGACCAAGTTTTGGAATTCATTAAAAAAAAGAAATTATTTAATAAGAATTCCAAAGCTACTGCGAATTACCTCATGAACATAGCCAAATCATGGGCCCCGTCATCAAGCGGGAATAACATATTCACTTTTTTCTGGGATTAACCAGGAGGTTTCAAATGCTTAAAAAAGCTCTTTTCGTCGTCGTTGGGTTCTCGATCATCGGAGGACTGATGTTTGGGTCGAAGTTGCCACACCTTGTGGGCGATCTATATAGCAATGCTCGCAATATGGGGGACCAGCTTGTTTCTGTGGATGCGAAAATTGGCCATGCACGGAAGGATATTAAGGCTTTGGACAAGGATGTAAGAAAGTTGATGCACGATATCGCCAAAGAAGAAGTAAAGTGCGAGGACCTTCGGGAGGAAGTCAGCAAGAAATCGCAGGCGTTGTCAAAACTGCATATTCATATGGAGGTCTTGAATGACCACCTGAACACGGGTTCGTCACAGCATTTTGTGGCCACAAATGGCAAAAACTATACCGGCGTCCAGGTGAAGCAGGACTTGGCGACCAGCCTCAAGCAATATAAGACCAACCAAACGATGTTAGATGCGATGGAAAAGCAGCTTGACTCGCGGGTCGCTATTCTGGAAACCGCTCAGGAAAAATTGGAGGAGACCAAGCGTGCCAAGGCGGAATTGTTTGGTGAGTTGGAAGCGCTCGAAGCTGAGCATCGAATGAACGAGGTAGCCAAAATGACCAGTGAGTTTAAGCTTGACGATAGTCGGCTCTCCAAGGCTAAAGAAGCTATCAAGAAACTACGTAGCGAAATTCGCGTGGAAGGGAGTTTGGTAAACCAGATCTCAACTTCAGGTCAGATTCCTACGGTGCCAACCGAAACTGATAATTTGGATGATATCACGGTCCAGTACGAGGCATTCTTCGGAAAAACTTCAGCAGTCGCGTCGAAGTAACGCCAGACTTGACTCGATCCAGGGGTTCGAACCGAACGGGTTTGAATCCCTTTTTTTCGGTTTTCAGATCGTTTTTGAACCAACCGAAGCCCAGCATTTCATCGATGTTCTGACCAGTCGGGTGTCTGGAATCCCATTCAAACGGACGATGTGAGATGTCGAATCGGTGAAATTGGACGGATGTGCGGGAGAAAACAAATGATATCCGAAAATCTGAAAGATACCGTTTACTGGAAACCGGAGAATTCAGATAATCGGGTTAGGGTAACGAAACACCGGACGCTAAGGTCGAAACAACTCAACGGCAAATCTATGACCTCAAATGTGAACCCAACCAGATTTCTCCTATGGGTTGATGCGGTGGGTGGCTATCTGGTTTGTACTCGAAACGAGCTAACACTTGGTCAGTCCATACCAGAAAGTCACGTTGATATTCCGGTTTTAGGAGATCTTTCCAGGAAGCACCTGAAGCTGATTCGAACCGAGGAGGGAGTTCTTTTGGAACCCTTTGCTCCGACCAGCATCAACGGTAAACCGATTTCTGAATTGACCTCTTTGCGGCATGGCGATGAAATTCAACTCACCGGGAACATCAGGATGCAATTTTCAAAGAGTCATCCGTTGAGCGGCACATCCCGGTTGGATTTCCTCAGCCCGCACAGGACTCATCCCTGGTCTGACGGTATTCTCCTGTTGGCTGAATCCTGCTTGTTGGGGCCAAATTTGAGGAATCACGTTGTTTGTCGCCAATGGAGTGAAGACATTGTTGTCTTCCGAAAAAAAGATCAACTGTTTTGTAAATCAGCCCTGCCGTTGACAATTGATGGGAAATCAGCGAAAGGAAAATGTCGAATTGACAACAATTCCCACATAGTGGGGGAGGATTTTTCGATGACTCTGGAGCCTTTGCCGTCATAATAAAGAATGGAGCGGAGTTGATGAATTCTACCAAGCGAAACAAGATTGGATTAACGATTAAAGACTCCGGGAAATCCGTTGAAGCGGATGCTCAGCAATTAAATATTGAAGATCAAGAAGAGAATATTGAGGATGAATACCCGCAATTGAAAAAACGTACTAGAACACCACAGCGATTTACTTTTCAGAGCGGCGCGACTCCCTTGACTGGTTACACCATCAAACGAGGGATTGGAGTGGGTGGCTTCGGCGAAGTCTATTTTGCAATCAGTGATGCTGGAAAAGAAGTTGCCCTAAAACGTATTCAACGTAACCTCGATATTGAACTTCGGGGAGTCAACCAGTGTTTAAACCTGAAACACACCAACCTCATTGCACTTTGGGATATTCGCCAGGATGAAGATGGGGAGAGTTGGGTGGTGATGGAATATGTTCCGGGTGATTCATTACGTGACATGTTGGAAAAAAATCCTGACGGAGTTCCTTTGGCGGATGCCCGGAAATGGTTCGCCCAAATTCTTGCCGGTGTTCGGTACCTTCATGATCATGGGATCGTGCATCGTGACTTGAAGCCCGGGAACATTTTTTATGATCAGGATGAGGGAATTGTCAAAATTGGCGATTATGGACTGTCCAAGTTTATTTCTGCCAGTAAGAGGGATGGACAGACCGAGTCGGTGGGCACCTTCCACTACATGGCACCGGAGATTGGTAAAGGGAGTTACGGGAAAGAAATCGACATCTATTCATTGGGAGTTATTCTCTGCGAGATTCTCTCTGGCCGCGTACCTTTTGATGGTGAAAGTGGTCAGGAGATCATGATGAAACATTTAACGGCAACTCCTGAGCTTGACTTCCTACCAAGTCAATTTCGTTCGATCGCACGGAAAACGCTCGAAAAAGATCCTGCTCACCGGTACCGAACAGTAGAACAGTTGGAAGCCGATTTGAACTGGGAAGATTCCGCTCCCTTGGAGATCAACGCCGATGGAAGTCTGGTTGATCGGCAATCGACAAGAAGGGAGTCCAAATCCAAGTTGGCTGAGACCATGTTCATACGGGATGACGAGCCGATGTACATCGGTGACGAGGAAATTCAGATCGGAGAAGCGGTTGACCGAACCAATGAAGGCCTTTCTTCCACGATCGGCCCAGTCAGAGAGGAAGGGAAGTTTGTTGGAGACCCTCAGAATGTAAGAGGTGTTTCGCCGCGATCTGCCGTCACGTCAGAGGTGGTACCGGCAGATATGGCGAGATCCACGTTTAATCAATCGGTCCAACATTCCAGCCCATCAACAATCGGTTTATCCGATGCCAAGACCTGGTGGAATGGCAACAGCGGTGCGGCTTTCTGGATGGTGGGAAGTGTTGTGTTGTTATTCATCATTCTGATCAATAATGCGAGTTTAGTTCCGCTGGCAATGATTTTGTGTTGCCTCTACTTAGTTTACTGTTTTGTCAGCTCCATCTTTTTCAAAGAAAAAACTCCGGTTGCCAATACCGACGCTACGGTAATGCAACCTTTTTCACGAGCAGAATGCCTGAAACTCGTTGAGGAGAAATTGCGGGCACAACGGCGAAGTGTCCCGGTGGTCGAAAAGTTCGTGGAATTACTGGGATCAATCATGATGTCGGCATTGGTGGTTGCGGTCAGTTTGTTGATGGTGATTAGCTTAAGTGGTTTTGAACTGCAGGGTACGGCAGCTTCATGGGCGGTTTTAGGATGGACTGGAATCTCTGCTTTTCTGGGGGCTGGTTGTATCATTGCGTCGACCAAGTTCTTTGAGTCCGCAGAAGGAAACCAATGGACCTATCGATTTATTCTTATGTCTTTGGGAATGGTGGTGGGTTGGGCTTCGTTTGGGTTGCACCAATACTTCTTGATCGATCAGGTGGTTCTGCCCGATCTAATCGCCCAATTGGATTGGATTCGACCTGGACTCCTTTCGGGCGGATCAACGGAATTGATGGTTTTCCTAACGTTTTTTGGCGGTTTTTATGGAATGCTTCGTTGGTGGCGGGTGGGAGATCCACTCAGGGGTTCGCAATTCAGCATTCTTCAATTCGTGTTGCATCTCCTTTTGGCAATTAGTTTTGCCTGGTTGATAAAGTTTCCAGTGATTTGGGCGTTAATGGTCGGTGGTGGGATTTCCCTAGCGGTGCAAACATCGGCCACCTGGGTGCCATTCCAGGAACGTGAGAAAATTCAAGCCGACCTGATCCAGGTCAATTCAGGCTGACTTGATTCAGTTCACTTCCAGCTGATCGAAAACGGATGCTCAGGGTAAAGTGCAAAGGGGTTTTAACATGCAACAATACAGCCAGGCGAATCGGACCGGTTTCTCGCGCTTCCACCACACTCCCGATGGAGGTGTTAACGATAAACAGTATTGTCAAGTGAATAAGAAAGTGGTTTTCATCGTTTGTTTTGCCTTTACCTGTAGCTTGATAGCGATAGTGGCTCAGGATGTTGAGCCCAAAGCCAGGCAGGAATCGGCCAACATACAGACAAAAAGCAAACCTAGTTCTGTGAGGGGTGAGGCAGAGACCGGATTGAAAAAAGATGAATCGCCGTCAAGTGTTTTACCTTCGATCATCGACTCCAAAAAAACGATCGATAGTGCGGACAACGCTCCAAAAACTTACGTTAGGGTCAGCAAATTTGAGGTGGATCCGCCCATCTGGTTTATTAAGGAGCGGACATCAGAAGGCGAAGTGGACCGTCTGCCGATATCTGAATTTGGTTTTGGTGGCGAAGAAGACAAAGAACTTTTTGAATCGGCGGTCCTCAAAGTCGTTGAAAGCTATCTAGACGAAATACTGGGTCCTGATGCGCACCATCATGTCAAGTTGTCGGTGGGAGATTTACGAAGCCAGTCAGTCATCGCCGCGGAGGAAATTCGCGATGGTATTTACGTGGCCGGGGGTCGATCGGAACCGACCCGGCATTATTATGCGATTCTGGAGTTTGACGCGGGCTTCCGCGATCGTGTCGAGAAGACCTGGTTGGAAACCCGGCAAACAAGCCGATTGGTCGGCGTGGCCGTCCTTTCAGGTTCGGTTTTTCTGGTGATTGCTCTATTGTTGGGGACGCTGAGGATGAATTCCGCTACCAGCGGTTTTTACCAGGGTCGCTTGCAGTTTTTGGGTGGAGTTGTGATACTGGGAATCATCGCTGCGGGTTTCTATTTTGGATCGCAGTTGGACTGGATCTAACCGGTGTTGATGATTCGAATGGCTCCCAACTCAGAAGTCGACCAGGTATTAATCAAAAAGATCCGTGCGCAGGATGGCGATGCGTGGCAGGAACTAATAGTTAGGTACGAGGGACGGTTATTGGCATTCGTTGACAGTCGTCTTTCCAATCGTTCTGCAAGCGAAGATATTGTTCAGGAAGCGTTTATTGGATTCTTGAACAGCTTGCCGAATTATGACGGTGGTCGGTCGTTGGAAAGTTATCTGTTTTCAATTTGCGCCCACAAGTTGACCGACTTTTTAAGGCGTGAAGGTCGACGGCCATCGGTTCCCTTTTCGGTTGGTTCGAAAGATTCAACCGGGGAATGGCAGTTTACCGGTCCGGGACGTCCCGCGAGCAGCATTGCTCGATCCGGTGAACGAAAAAACATCGAAGAAAATGCCTTACGCGAAGCATTGCAAGATCAAATTGACCGTTGGCAGCAGCGTGATGACTGGTCCAAACTGATGGCAACCGAATTGTTGGTGGTCTGTGGATGGGCAAACAAGAGGGTCGCCGAGGCTTTGGGGATTTCTGAGCAACAAGTTGCCAATTTCAAGTTTGACTTTATCAGCCGCATGAGGCAGCGTGTGAAACGTCAAGGGCTTCCGCAGGAAATTTTCCCCGAGATTTGACAGGCGGTCGCCTCTCCAGGCGGCAATACTTCGTTCCCCGGTCCTCTCCGGTGAATGATTCAGGTCATCGTTGCAAACTCCATTGGTGGCCTCTAGGTCTGTTCTGCGATAGGTCAACGGACTCAATGCCGAAATGGCTATGCAAACGGGTCTCTGGCTTATGATCCCAAATCAGCCGGGCAGAAGCCCACCGGAAATAGCAATTTTTTGGCGTTTGCTGCGTTGCCCAACGTGACAGTGCTATCTGGAGACCAAATCTTGACGGGTTGTTGTTTTTCCAATTTCAAACTTCGGATAGTATGTTGAATCTGTGGCCTGCCATTCTTATTGTTTTCTCGAGTTTATGTTGTGAATTTTACCGTCGAGTTGGAAAACTATCGCGGTTCAATGGAGCTGTTGCTATTCCTTGTTCGCAAACACGAATTGCGGCTTGAGGATTTACCACTGTCGGTGATTAACAGTCAGTTCGATTCCATGCTGGATTCGGTCGATGAAATCGATATTAATTCGGTTGGTGATTTTGTTGAGATTTCTGGACTACTGATTGAGTTGAAGTCGAAGACGATTTTGCCGGATGATGAAGTTGATGACTCTGAAGTCATTGATCCCCGAGAGAATCTGGTCCACCGTTTACTGGAGTACAAAAAGTTCAAGGACGCTGCCGCTTTGCTCGATGAATGCGGCCGCGACTGGCAAGATCGATTTGCCCGTCGGGCTAATGACCTCCCAGCTCGAAAAGTTGACATGTCTCAACAGGCAATTCAAGAGGTCGAATTGTGGGACTTGGTGAGTTCTTTTGGGAGGCAAATGAGGGAGGCCTTGCCGCAGCTGTCTGAAGAAGTCATGTACGACGAAACTCCGATTCACGTCTATATGAAGCAAATTCATCAATTGGTTCTTCGAGAGGGCGAAGCCTGTTATTCCCAGTTATTTGAGGTTGGAATGCACAAGAGTGCCATGATCGGTATCTTCTTGGCGATCCTCGAATTATCAAGGCATCATGATCTGCGAACCGAACAGGAAGTTGAACAAGGGGACATCTATCTGCGGGCTGGTCCCGATTTTCCACAAGAGCTGCTCTTGGATGAATCACAGGGTGTCGATTTTAACTAGCTGGCAGCTTGTTTTTTTAAGAAGGGTTTGTCACGGAAAATAGGCTGGGGTTTTGGCAACGTTTGCCCCGGAGGTCATGGATTGAACCCGTTGGCTGACGCGTTCAACAATTCGTGTCAGCAGAATTTTCCCATTTTCAGCATTCGCCGACAGTGGTGACTGATCGACTTGTTGTTGCATGGATTGTTGACGTATATTTTCCGGAAACCAGGCACAGGCAATGGCTGTTTCGAACTCCTGAGCATGTCCAGGTATTGTTTTGGTTTTCAGCAGGGCTGAGTCTGCCTCATTCAGGACTTCCCAATAGGGAAGAAATTGGAGATTGACCTGGAATTGCCTCAGTAGCTGATCCCAAACTGCCCGACAGGGCTCGGTGTTTCCGCCATGACCATTCAAGACCAGAATGTTCTTGATCCCTGTTCGAACAATACTGTCAATTAGATCGGTTAATACTGCCAGAAAAGTAGCGGGTCTGAGTGACAGGGTACCAGGATGGTTCATGTGGTGTTCGCTGATTCCAGCCATTAAGGCTGAAGCCACCACTACGTTGGGTGACATTTCTTCAGCAACCTTTTCAGCGATCATGAGAACACTCCGCCAATCGTGTTCCATGTTCAGATGTTCCAGATGCTGCTCGATAGCGCCGACTGGAATAATGGCCGCTCTGATTTCGTTTGAATCGATGCGAGATCTGAATTCTGCGCGGGTGTGATGGTGAATATGAACGGAGGGCAATGTGTTCCTCAATCAAAAAGGGTTTTATGGAGTTGGGTCGTTTTGGGAGTCATGAATCATGATGGGGATCATTCATAGTTCCATTTCAGTTTCCACGGGTCTTTTGTCCGGGATTGGAATCGCTTCATCTCGTCTTTTAGTTGGTTGAGAACAGTTTTGTACTTGGCCTCATTGGCAAGGTTAACTGATTCATCCGGATCGCTTTCGATATCGAAAAGTTCAAATTCGGGCCGATGAATGTAGTCGTTGACCGACCGTTTGCCATACAGGGTATTGGGTCCTTTATTGTAGACATCCTGCCAAGTGGGAGCTGCCCATAGATCGCTGGCAAAGGGGTACGGCAGTCCGTGGGCAATATTCCAGATGAGCTTGTACTTGGAATTCCTGACGACTCTCATCGGGTAGTACATGGTTATTTCATGAAATGTGTGAGAAGCGAAAACACGGTTCCATTTTTGTGGATCAGGAGTGCGAATTGCTGGCAGGATGGACCGCCCATGCAGCGGCAATTTTTTTTCCAGGCCGCCTGCGATGTCGAGAATGGTGGGGACAATGTCGACGTGACTGATCATTGCCTGCGATACTCCATTACGACTCCTCAGCAGTGGGTGCCTGATTACATAGGGCACTCGAAGGCCACCCTCGTAGACTGTTGTTTTCCCCCCAGGAAAAGCCATGCCGTGATCGGAAGTGAAAATAATGACTGTTTGATCGTAAACACCAGCACGTTTGAGTTCGTTAATCAGAACGCCGAGCCCCTGATCGATCCTGGAACAACTTTCGTAATACTGCGCCAATTCAGATCGGCAGACCGGAGTATCCGGCAAAAAGCCCGGAACAAGGACTTCGGCGGGGTCATAGGAGATTTTTTTTAGACCGGACCGCGGTTGAGTCCGGTTGCCAAAAGCGTTCGGTAGATTGGGGTCGTCCTGGTAGGTTTCACCGCTTCGATGAGGATCTGAGGTACAGAAGTAAAGGAAAAATGGTTTCTCACTTTTCTCCCTGATGAATGCCTGACATTGGTTAGCCATCTCGACTGGATGGCGGGAGTTTCCCTTGAGCACCCTATCGAATGGATAGAGTTCTTCTGGGGCGACGTGGAATTTTCCAACTCGAGCGGTACGATAGCCGACCTTTGAAAGGTAGGTCGAAAGCGACCGTACCTCTTTTTTGGTTTTGAAATGGTGATAGGAATGTGCGTGTCCATATTGACCATTGGTGTGATTGAATTGCCCTGTAAGAATAACTGACCGACTGGCGCTACAACTGGCCGTGGTGCAAAATGCCCGATCAAAGCGGGTTCCTTCGGTGGCAAGTTGATCAAGATTAGGTGTCTGGATGACCTTGTTTCCGTAGCATCCAGTATCGGGACTCTGATCATCGGTGACAAACAACACAACGTTTAACGAATCTTCTGAATATCCGATGGCGCCCCAAAAAAAACAAACAACAAAAGCCAAGTTCGTTAAGTTCACTGTTTCTCTTTCTTTTGATTTGCTAGCAATGGCCAAAAATTGGCCGATATTTTAATTGCCCACGAAAACAGCATTTTACTGCCATTTCCCTTCCAAGTGTGGTCCGACGAAATTCATTTTTCCTTAACGATTTCCTCACGAAGATTGAAGTGATACGGATTTTTCCGATTATAGCTGGTACGGGAGAGACACCAAAAAATCACTTTATTGATGCCGAAAATACGCTTGTAGAGTGCTGGAAAGGATTCGGTACGGTTGAGAAGATGATAGAAAGGATTCGAATGCGTTTCGGGTTTGCGATCACACTTATTGTTTGGTTTTGTGAACCTATTCTAGGACAAGATGCTGCCGAAGATCATCTGTCTGAAAGACGCGGCTCTTTCGCAAGCTTTACAGCGGGTCATTCGATTACTGATGAATTTGCTGCTCTGAAGACGGCTATCGAAGAACAATCTGTCAAGCTGAGCTCTCTGGAAGGTGACATCAAAGCCAAGGTTTCTCCTGGTTCCTCGGCAGCTACTATGAAGCTTGTCGGACGAGTTCATGCGGACTACTGGGGATTTCCGGAAACTTCACCAGGAATTGATGCACTGGAGGGTGGAGCTGGACCCCAAGACCGACTTGGTTTTCGCCGCGTCCGATTTGGTGTTCGAGGCGACCTGCCATCGAATATGGAATATCGGATTGAGATGGAGTTTGCGGGTGGAAATAAAAGTGAATTTCGTGACGCATGGTTGGGATTCAATTCTCTGCCGTTCTTCCAAAAGATCTTGATTGGTAACCAAAAACGCCCCTTTGGTTTAGACCATTTAAACAGCAGTCGTTTCAACATATTTTTGGAACGCCCTTTCGTGATTGAGTCATTTAATCAGGATGCTCGTCGGCTTGGTATTCAGTCCTATGGTGTGTCGGAAGATCTTGCTTGGAATTGGCGCTATGGTGTCTTCAATCAGCGTTTAATTCAAGACGAGGGCAACTACACCAACGCTCATTGGCAACCACAGGTTGCGGGTCGTTTGGCGAAAACATGGTGGTATGATGAAGCTTCTGATGGACGTTCCTACGGGCATATCGCGGTTTCATCCAATTTCGCATTTCCGGATGGATCCACCCCCTCAGACAATGGATCGGTGGGTCCGGATGCTAACGAGGCCCGTTTTCGCACCAAGCCAGAGGCTCGGGCTGCGAGTCGATGGTTGGATACCGGCGCGATTGCGGGTGCCGATCATTACGACATGCTTGGCGTCGAAAAGGTATTGAATTTTGGTTCCCTTCAGATTGGCGGGGAGTACCAGACCATCATGCTCTCCAGAGATGCAGGAATGGGTCCGGATGTTAATCTCTACGGTGGCTATGTTTACACCTCCTATTTTCTGACCGGAGAGCACATGCCATGGAGCCGGAAGTCCGGAACGCTTTCTCGTATCAAACCATTGCAAAACTTCTATTGGATTAATACCGAGAACGGCTGTCGTGAGAGAGGTTTGGGAGCGTGGCAAATTGCCTTTCGATATTCCTGGGCGGATTTCAACTCTGACAATGTTCTCGGTGGTGAGGGGGAGAGTCTCACCGCGGGCCTGAACTGGTACTGGAGTCCGAACGCTCGGATGCAGTTTAACTACATCCACGGGAGTATTGTCGATAAAGGAGCCATCGGTACCGGTGGTGACTACGACATCATTGGAACCCGGTTCATGGTGGATTTCTAAAAACGAAAAACTGGCTTCTCAATACGACAATTTTGCCAGCGAAGAAAACTGCAGTCACGGTGGGAACGCAGAAAAAATGCGTTCCCACTTTTAAGTTCTTTTCCCGAAGATGACCTGCGGATAGCGATTTTGTAATGGCAATCAATAGGTAGATTTTCTGAGCAGCGATGACGCGAGCCCGCTCAGATTGGCACTGGCAGACTGATGATACCAGATTGTGATGGGCTTCTGTTTCGTGTGAATGAAATTGATCAGGTTCGATAACCTGGTGTAAGGAATGAGCACAGAGAGATCGTTTCTTTTGGCAATATGGTGGCAGATCATTCTTGCGCTATTTGGTGAGTGTCCAGAGATCTCCGGTGATGACCTTGGTGCGTCCACTGGAGGTATCATTGACGACATCAAAAATGAGCCTGTCCTGATCCAGTCGATATTGATAGGTAGCCGCGTCTTTGCTAGCCAGCGGGCCTGCGGTATCGGTAAAAGTAAGCTGATTGTTATTCACCGAATAATTTGACTGAATCGCCAGTTTTCCATCGCGGAGAAGCTGAACCGTCTCTTTTTTAAAATCCAAAATCCATTCGCTTCCCAACGCTTGGGTCGAATACTTTCGCGTAAAGATGTTGGAAACTATTCGCGATTTTGCCAAGGCTTTGAGGTGTTGTTGATGAGCCGTTAGGGTGTCCTTGACCTCAATTTTGCCGTCCAAAACCGCCGTGAGGGTCGGAAGAAATTCGGCGGCCTTGTTCATGGTAAACCGGGTGAAAGTAATGACTTCGAAATCCCAAAGGTACCCCCGGGGGGAAATGGGAAGAGACAACCGGTAGTAGGTACCATGATTGACCGGATTGATACCAATCCCGGGAAAAAGAAATCCATGATTCAAAATCGCAGCAGACTGGAGAAAGAGGGCCTCTTGTTCTTCCTTGAGAATCAGTGGCATGACCTGGATGTAGTGAATGACGCCGTTTTTATTGTCCCACTTGATCACCAAAACGGATCGAGAATCGTCCTGGCTGGCATTGATTTGAATCACCTGGTTTTTTGAATTGGACTCAATAGCGATGTTGCGGGTCTTAAATACATTTACCAGCTCTTCAAATGAGGTGACCTTGATACCGGTAGGCTGCGGAGGGCTATCCGGGGAAGAGTTGCCATCTTCCTGAGCTTTTCCCAGACAAGGAAATGCAATCAACAATACTAGGCCAATGATCAAGTGGATTAGCCGGGACCGGACGTTGTCTCGCATGGGTCTGCTCCAAGGGGAAAGGCAATGATTGATGGGATACCGTCTGTTGACAGTTTAAGAATAAGTCGGCCTGCGGAGAAGATGAATCTGAAGATTGGACAGGAGGTTGAACGATTCTAATCGCCCGCGGATTCGAACTGGGAGTGGATGCACCTCGAATACTTCAGATTGATGTTACAAAGTCTTCGGCTGTGGGTGCTGCAACGACTGTTGACGAATCACAATTTGCCCAATGACTTAGCCTCTTGCGAACACCCAGGGACGATCAGGGAGCGGTGCACGTAAAAAGCTGTCCAAGTCTGTGACGAGCTGCAGGCAAGAGGTACCCACGCACCATTTACTGAGAGCATCGTTGTGGGTCAAACAGGCTCTAGGCCGTATTCGTTTTTTACGACCATTATCCCAGCCCTGGCAAATGAAACTGAATGGGCGGAAGCGCTGAATGGGCGGAAGCGCTGAATGGGCGGAAGCATAGGGAAGGAAAGAGGAAGAGCGAATGCAAGAGGCACTGCCTCAAAATAGATGCCAAAACAGACGGAAAGGCGTTGACTTGTGGGCCCGATGTGATGGCAATGAAACTAACTGAAGAATTGGCGTTAGTCTCAATTGATACTTCGAGATACAAGTATTGTTGTGTTAGAGGTGTCCCGAAGTAATACGCCGCGAAGAAGGTGATTACACCATGTCGCAAGCCGGATCTCCAACGTAGAGTCGTAAAACCTGACTTTGAACTTTGATAGCGCGGATTAAGATCCAGATTTGGTCCGGGGTGAACCTACGCGGATCTGATCGTGCAAGCGCTTCCAGTTCTTCGGTCATGGCAGCGTGTTGGTCGGTTGCTGCTTGCAGCCGTAAACTGATTTCATTCCATGTATCTTCAAGGCATTCGGGATTATCCAGTTCATCTACCTCTTCAACCGCATTACTTAAAAGCAAACATAATCTGGCAATATCTCTGGTGGAAGCCTCAGGTTGAAGTCGCTTCACATGTTCAGCAAGGGTAGTGCAGTTCATTTGACCATCGTTCCAATTGTTGATTGGAATAGTTACGGGGTGTGTGAATCGTGTGTCGTTCCCGTGCTGGACCGCAGTCAAGCTGCTCGGTGCCGAATACCAAGATTATTGATACCGGACCAAATCGCTGCCGAGGATTGCGACTGGACGGGAGAGGCATTGATTCATACCTAACGGTCGAAAAACCGTTAGATGCCAATTATCAGATGAACTTTAGCTCATCTTTCATTTTCCATAGCAAAAAAATTTGGGTTGTCGCTGGTGGTTAATTTCCAGGTCGCCTAATCGTCAGAATCGGATGATGGTTTTTTGCAACGTGCCGCTTGGCATTGGGAGAGAAACGACAACTATGACGAATAATTGGTATTTTTGTGACTTTCAGCGGGACTTTGTCATCCATTCAATATCAAAGTGATAGCACTATGACTGTCAAATAGAAAATTCACTTTGTAATCATTCCCTAATCTGGTTTATATTCCAATTTCTAAATTTTGCTTGCTACTCCGTTGTTCATGGATTGAACCGGTAACCGAAACAAATTGGTGTCAAGGATGACCTTTTTTATTCAAAGCTGCCCTCGCTGCGCCCGTCGACAAAATCTCCCGATTCAATTGTTGGAAAAGGCAACTCGCTGCCGACATTGTGAGTCTGCCTTTATTGCCCGTGATTCAGAGCACGAACCGGGAGAGGCATGCGATCGAATGGACGTTTGGATTATTGAAACCGAAATCAAGTCAGGTTCTCCGGTAGGTGGAGAGAATCATCTTCGTCCCCGGTAATCCACCGATTCGGCCGCTAATCAGGTGGAGACCACCATGCAAGGGCTTTGTCGTAGCCGTTTGATTGGCCGTCCTGCCCATCACCAGTCCAGATCTAAATTCTCGACCCGCGGTTTGGTCATTGCCCAACGACCAGCCTATTGATGAATTCCCAGTAGATATTTGAAGAGAGAGCCGGGTTGGCGGCACTGATGACTCGGCCAGTGGTAGGATTTGTCCAAGAGAAATCGGAGCGTACCGGCAAGACGATTGAACGTTTCATCTTAATCGACGAGTTTATCTACGAGCCACCAGGCAAAGTTCATTGCCTCTGGTGGCTTTGTTGTCAAAGAAACGCGTCCTAGGGTGCAGTTGCATGGGATGCAGTCATCGTGAAGATTACTTGACTACAAAATTGACCATGCGATCCGGTACGGCAATCACTTTGATGATTTCCAGATCGGCAATCAATGAATCGATTTTCTCGTGTTTTCTAGCTTCCGATTCCAACTCGGTTTTGGATAGCCCGATGGGAACCTGGATCTTGGCCTTGATTTTCCCTTTGATTTGGATGGGAATTTCGACCAACGCGTCTCGGGTCAGGTTTTCATCAAATTCAGGCCAACGTTCGTACGCGATAGACTCTGTGTGCCCTAATGTTTGCCAGAGCTCTTCCGCAAGATGCGGCGCATAGGGTGAAACAAGCTTCACAAAAGACTTCATGACACTCAGTGGCCGCGTGCTTTCCCGCGTAAAGAAATTGACAAATTCCATCATTCTTGCGATGGCTGTGTTGTAGCCCAATGATTCCGTATCTTGAGTAATCGCCTTGATGGTCTTGTGGAGCATTCGGTTCTGTTCATCTGAAGGCTGAACATCTTTGACCGCTACATTCAGAGAGATGTTTTCTGAATTGTCGTCGATAATCATCCTCCAGACGCGGCCGAGGAAATTACGGACTCCGCCGACACTATCCATATTCCACGGTTTGGTTTGTTCCAGCGGTCCCATGAACATCTCGTAGAGTCTCAGCGTGTCGGCACCATACGCATCGACTATGGAATCCGGATTGATGACATTTCCGCGACTTTTTGCCATTTTCTCCGCGGTAGCTTTGACAGAAACCGAATGGTCACTCTTGAGCACAAATTGGCCACCCACTTTTTCGATCTCGTTATTTTGAAAACGGACGACTTCGTATGGCTGTTGGGTTTGCAGATTGCAGCTGAAGGTTTTTTCTCCGGCTGCTGATATTTTTACCTGATCGGCGGCGACCCAGTTGCCATCGGCATCTTTAGAGCCAAAGTATTCATATTCGCCGAGGATCATCCCTTGGTTGACCAGACGCTGAAATGGTTCAGCTGACGAGACATGCCCTCGGTCAAACAGGACTTTGTGCCAAAAACGTGCGTACAGAAGATGGAGTACGGCGTGCTCAGCGCCACCAACATAAAGATCAACCGGCATCCAGGCTTTTTCTTTTTCTGGATCTACGAAAACCGAGCTGTTTTCAGGATCGATAAATCGAAGGAAGTACCAACAGGATCCCGCCCACTGGGGCATCGTATTGGTTTCCCTTCGATAGCGTTTGCCATCAATGACCGGAAAAAGCCATTCATCATCCGCCTTGGCCAAAGGGGGTTCGGGGCGGCCGTGCGGTTTATAGTCTTCCAAGTGAGGTAAATCGACCGGCAAATCGGCAGGATCGACACCACGCATCAGACCATTAGGCTTTCCGTCGTCGTCCAGTTCATGGAGGATCGGAAACGGTTCACCCCAGAATCTCTGTCGACTGAACAACCAGTCTCGTAACTTGAAATTGACCGCTTCTTTCCCGACACATGTCCTGGCAAGGTCCTCGATCATCTGGGATTTGCATTGTTGGGTGGTTAGGCCATCGTACCTGCCACTGTTGATTGCCTTGCCATGTTTGGCATAGCATTGTTTACCGGCGAGAATTTCTTGATAATCGGTTGGCGATTGAATGGTTTCGGTGGGAGCGACCACTGACAAAATGGGAATATCGTATTTCTTGGCAAATTCAAAGTCACGTTGGTCGTGGGCTGGCACAGCCATAATGGCACCGGTGCCGTAACTGATCAGCACATAATCGGCGATCCAAATGGGTACTTTGGCACCGTTGACCGGATTGATTGCATAAGATCCGCTAAAGACGCCGGACTTTTCTTTTTTGTCATCCTGACGGTCGCGATCGCTTTTATTCGCTGCTGCCTCGCAATACTGTTGAACTTCGTCCTGTAGTGGGGCCGTCGTCAGCCGTTCTACAAAAGGATGTTCTGGAGCGATCACCATGTACGTGGCACCGAACAGTGTGTCCGGACGAGTTGTATAAATCCGAAGAGCATCCTCTCCCGGTTTCCGGGGAAATCCCTCAGGATTGGCTTGGCGGCTAGATTGCCATCGATCAATGTGGTCAGGATCCCCGATGAAGAAATCGACCTCGGCACCGGTGCTCTTTCCGATCCAGTCGGATTGCAGTTTTTTGATACCCTCTGGCCAATCGACCATTGCAAGATCGTCTTCCAGGCGTTCCGCGTATTTTGTAATTCGGAGCATCCATTGTCGTAATGGCATGCGTGTGACGGGATGGGCTCCCCGTTCACTTCGGCCATCAATGACTTCTTCGTTGGCCAGCACCGTTCCAAGCTTTGGGCACCAATTGACAAGGGCATCATCAAGATAGGCCAGTCGAAATTCGTCCTGATATTGTCGTGTGGCTGTCTCTCCGAGTCTTGCCACATCTTCAGGAATCGGCAACTCAGAGATGGGGCGTCCCTTGCTCTGTTCGGGGTCAAACCACGTATCGTAAAGAACTAGGAATATCCATTGGGTCCATTTAAAGTAATCGACGTCGGTGGTTGCTATTTCCCGATCCCAGTCGTAGCTGAACCCGAGCATTTTCAATTGGCGTCGAAATGTAGCGATGTTGGCTTCTGTTGACTCTCTGGGAGGAGTGTTCGTTCGAATTGCATATTCTTCAGCAGGAAGGCCGAAGGCATCAAATCCCATTGGATGCAGGACGGATTTGCCTTGCATCCGCCAATATCGGCAAAGTATGTCTGTCGCGGTATAGCCCTCCGGGTGTCCAACGTGCAAACCGTTACCACTGGGGTAGGGAAACATGTCCAGAACATAGATTTTTTCAGATTCTGGCATTTCCGGCGAACGGAAAGTCTTCTTTTGTTCCCAGAAGGCTTGCCATTTTGGTTCAATTTCCGCAGGATTGTAACGAGGCATTGGACCCTTTATCAAAATGTCTTTTTTTTGTTTTTGGCGTGCGTCATGCAACGCATCGATCGTAGATGACTATAATAACCAATCCTGCTGTTGAGAAATACGATGGAGGATCGCCTTCACCACCTTACTTGGTGAACTGGTGGGAAATCCTTGGCATCTAAATAACTTTGGACCTCTGTTTTCCTAAAAAAAGATGGCTTTTCTCGATAGAGAGCCACAAACGAAACAGATTATTTGATAGCATTGTGCAGCCCGGGCGGCCACGTTTTGGAGTAACAGAACAGCTGGCTTTTTGGCCTTGGGAATCGAATTCCTCAACCAAAATTGGCTACTAATTTTCTCCTGAAAGGATGCTGAATGTTGATTCGTCGTCGACATCGTTTGAAACTTTCCGAGCAGGAACGCGACATGATGCGGGCTGCTTGTCGGTTTAATGCGCGGCTTCTGGATGAGGTGCGGCCACATGTCAAGGAAGGGACGACGACTGCTGAGCTGGACACCATCATTTATGAATATACGTTGGAGCATGGCCACATTCCGGCCTGCTTGGACTACCCCGGAGAACATTCACCTTATCCCAAGAGTTGTTGTACAAGTGTGAATGACGTGATTTGTCACGGTATTCCCTGTGATGATGCCCTGATGCCGGGCGATATTGTCAATGTCGATTTAACAACGATTGTTGACGGTTGGCATGGTGACCAAAGCGAGACGTTTTTGATCGGTGAGGTTTCGGATCAGGCAAGAAATGTGACCCAATGTGCGTTTGATTCGCTTCATCTCGCTATCGACGCCATCTCGCCCGGTTGTGCGATATCTGAAATCGGTTCAGCGATCGTTGCCGAGGCCAAAAAGTATGAATTTGGAGTGGTCGAAAAATACGTCGGCCACGGCATTGGCCAAAGGTTTCATCAGTTGCCAAACATACCTCATGTTCCCAGTCGAGAAGCGAAACGTCAGCGTTTGGAGCCAGGAGTCTGCTTCACGATTGAACCGATGATCAATGTCGGAACGCCTCATTCGAAATTGGACCATCAGGATGGATGGACGGTGAGGACCGCCGATGGAGAGCTGTCTGCGCAGTTTGAACATACGCTCTTGATGACCGAGGATGGTCCCGAAATCATGACATTGACCGAGCAGGGGCCTCAAAAAGGGCATCAATTCTAACAAACCGAACCGGTTTCACTGCCTATTAGTGATCTCTATTGCTGCTCATTCGCTTTCTCGCAATTTCCGTCTGATTCGAATCAGACGGTCACGAAGTTCCTTTTCAAATCCCCGGTCAACAGGCTGGTAATATTCTTTTTCGACACCCAAGTAGTCCTGAGAAGCAATGCCATCTTCATGATTGTGTGAGTATTGATAACCCTTACCATGATCGAATGACTGGGCACCTTGGTAGTGAGAATCTCTGAGGGTTTTTGGAACCGGAACAACGCGACCTTTTTGAATGTCGCTTCTTGCTTCCAGAATTGCGACCGTCGCGGAATTCGATTTTGGGGCACAAGATAGATAAGTCACCGTCTGGGACAGAGTAAGCTGACATTCCGGAAGTCCGACGAATTCGCAGGCCTGCATGCAGGCGACTGCCAATGACAATGCAGTCGGGTCAGCGTTGCCCACGTCTTCACTGGCGAGAATCACAAGGCGTCGGCAAAGAAATCGAATATCTTCACCTCCTTCCAACATCCGTGCGAGCCAATAAAGGGAAGCGTCCGGGTCGCTGCCCCGAATACTTTTAATCAGGGCACTGGCCAGATCGTAGTGTTCATCACCGGTGGCATCATACTGGATGGCACGCTTTTGGATCGAATCTTTAATCAGGTCCAGTCCCAACGGTACAGGTTTTTCAAAGCAGGACATGACGGCGACTTCCAGCGTAGAAAGCGCCTGCCGTGCATCACCGTCGCAAACCCTGCTGAGAAATTCCAAGGCGCCTTTGTCCACCTTGATTTCAATATTCCCCAGACCATTTTGACGATCAGAAATGGCTCGTTGTAAAAGACTGCATATATCGTCTTCGGTATGAGGTTCAAACTGAAAGACCCTGCTTCGGCTGACCAATGCAGTGTTGACAGCAAAAAACGGGTTGGCGGTAGTGGCACCAATCAAAACCACAACACCATCTTCGACATCCGGTAAAAGAGCATCCTGCTGGCTTTTGTTGAATCGGTGAATTTCGTCGATAAATAAAAGTGTTTGGCTGCCCCCCGCAGCCACTTCGTCGCGCGCTTCGGAAAGCACTTTTCTTAAATCTGCGACGCCGGTTTGAATCGCGCTGATCTGTACAAATTGTTTTTGTGTTTCGCCGGCCAGGATTCTTGCTAGAGTCGTTTTACCGGTTCCGGGTGGACCATAGAAAATGACGGAACCGAGTTGGTCGGCTTTTACCAGTCTCCAAAGCAATTCACCCTCACCAAGGAAATGTCGTTGTCCGACAAACTCATTCAATTGAGTAGGACGCATTCTGGCTGCTAAAGGACGCGCCTTTTCCAGGTTTTTCTTTTCGGTATTGGCGAATAACGACATGAATACCTACCTGAGCTGAATTGAAGGGGTTCGACCGGGGCACCTAAGGGATCCCATCCCTTCTATCGAATGTGCTTTTGGATCTTCGGGTCGAAGGATATCAGTTCAAAAACATGATTTCAATCACCCGCCCAAATCGAAAGCTGCATTTCGAATGCCAACTCAAGGTGATTTCATATGTAATCCGCACCTGGTGTGTGAATTCGGCATTTTTCCCGTTGAAGGATTGTTGGCACATCGATAGCGAAATCCGTTGATGGCAGGCGTCGATTTTATTCCTCCAACATCAAAATTGGACCGAAAATCTCGCGTCCTGAGTAGAAAAACGGATTGTAAAATGACACAATTTGGATGTAAGTGCTGTAATGGAGTCAGTTCTCAGTCGGGATTGGAGGCCGTAATGAAAGATGACGATAATATCAACTCGAACCCCCAGCCAGCTTCAGGATCAAAGCCTGTGAATCGCGGGGATCATGGGGAGCAAGTTTCTGACATGAATCCCGATGGGGATGCGGCAGTGATTACTCCTGTTGGCCGTAAGACTCCGACATCTGTGCTGATCGCAGGATTATTGATTACGGTTCTGACGATTGTTTTTCTACAAGTGGACGATTGGGGGCGAGACTGGACCAACAACACTGCGGAAACCGATCCGGTAGCGAATGACCTAAATATGAGGCCAATTGAGACCGCTCTCACGCCTCCCCGATTGGCTGACATCGTGGTAGCCGCTATCGAGGAAGTCCCCCGATGGACGATAGAAAATCGAACCGATACCGGTATTGATATGGTCCGTTTAGACTTGGTGCACCGGACGTTTTTGCTGGGATTCAAGGATGATGTAACAGTTGAAATTGTGTCGGCTTCGGAAGAAGACGGCGCGACACTATACGCGAAAAGTCAATCCAGAATTGGTAAAGGTGACTTGGGTCAAAACCCGCGTAATATCAAGGAGTTGATATCCGTTGTGCGGAAGAATATGGGCCCGAAAATGCTCAAGCTGCCAAAGCCGACTCGGTGAACCAGAAAGTGGCCAGCATCACAATCCAGACGACATCAAGAAAATGCCAATAGGTTGCGCAGATGTCCACCGTCCAGTGACGCTCATGATCATAGCGATTCTTTTTCATCTGGGCGGCGACATAAATCAAAAAAACCACACCACCTAATACGTGAGCGGCATGGACAAAGGCCAAGGTAAAGCTGATTCCATAGAGTTTCCCAAATCCCTTCTGAACCGAGAAATGCGTTTCAATGAGTTGTCCCATCCCGATGCATTGCAGTGCCAGGAAAACAACGGAAAGGGCAAAAGATGCGTAGAGCAGTTTGTGAAATTGGTCCTGACGTTCGCCCCTGACAGCCAAAACGGCAAAATGAAGCACCACACTGTTAGCAATCAGAAACGCAGTGCTAACAATAAAAGAGATGGGAACCACCAGCGGTTTCATTTCGATCGATAAAGCCGTGCGAATCACCGCGTAAGCCACGAGACTGGCTAGAAAAAATACTGCCAGCGAAACGATCAGCAAGTAGACTCCGAGTTTGGCGCGGTACAGCTGCGGTCGTGATTGAAGGGTGTCGATTGAATGCCGCAACATGATGGCAAGTCCAGTGAAATCCTATAATGAGGATCCAGCATGACCCAAGGTTACTGACCACCGACCAATCGGTCGGGACGTTCTGAAACAGGAAATGACGAGATGTCGTCTTGGTATTGATAGGAATCAAGCAAAGTCAGGGCGATGAATAAAGCGGCGAAAAGGAACGATGAGAAAAACATTAACCGGTTAAATGACTTGTCATACAACACATGCATGAAAAAGAAAATCACAAGAAGGGCTTTGACGGTTGCAATCCCCATCGAAACCCACAATTCCCACTGGCCGATCATCAACGCTTCGGTCAACTCGGACATGATGACGGTCAACACCGTTAGGGAAACCAACGCAACAAAAACCGCCAACATCATCCAGACAGGCATAGGATGGGAGAAATAGGCGTGATCTTCCGAATGCTGGGAATTGTGTGACATGTGGTTCGGCTTTTCAAGGTTCCCCAAACCGTATTTTTGAATATACGGCTGGCAGGTTGGATCAAAGGTATCGTGAATGGTCTTCCCGATTTCAACCGGGCGAAAGTCGTTTTAGTGAATCAGGTACATCATCGGGAAAAGGTAGATCCAAATCAGGTCCACAAGGTGCCAATAAAGCCCGACGTTTTCAACTGGTCCAAAATAGTTTTTGCGAAAGTGAAGTGCCAAGACTCTGTACAGCAACCAGGTTAGAGCAATGATTCCTGCAATGATGTGAATTGCATGCAATCCTGTCATGATGTAATAGATACTGAAGAAGCCGCCCATGTTGACTTCCTGTTTCTGTTGGTCATGCGTAGATTCCCCGGCGTGTTCATCCCCCGCGTGTTCATCCCCCGCGTGTTCATCTTTTGCGTGTTCATCTTTTGCGTGTTCATCTTTTGCGTGTTCATCCGACGGCTGACCGTTGTGGTCGTCATCCTCGTGATTCTCGCCGGAGGCGTTGTGACCAGGATCGGCAGAAGCATGAACCTCTCCATGGGCAGAACCATGATCAGCATGTTCGGCAGATGGCATCGCCCAAGCGATCCCCAGTCCTCCAAAATAACCGCTGAATGAAATAGCCATGCAGAGAAAGAATTTAAACCAGAAATCGCTGGCGGTGACCCGAAAGTAAATCGCCAGCATCGTGGATACCAAGGTGCAAATAATAAATGGGGCACTGATCCAAAGAAGGTAGGGCGGATGATCTCCCTGGGGCTGACCGTAAGTGTATGCGCTTGCCCAAAAAAGACCGAGTTCCCACTTGTGCGTATACTCGATTGCCTTAACACCGAGGAATATATTCGCACAAACCATCGTGATCACGATGTTGATAACCGCACCCAGATGTTGCTCGAGTTGGCTGCAACGAACCGCCCAAGCCATGGTCAAGCTGCTAAAAAGCAGGACCAGAGTGTTCAATCCTCCAAGCCATTTATCGAGATGAACATGAGCCGCTTCAAAAATTTCAGGATTATGATTCCTGTAAATGATGTAAGCCACAAATAGACCACTAAAGAACAGTATTTCTTGTACAAGAAATAGCCACATCCCCAGCTTTCCTGAGTCGAATTGCTGCTCAGCGGTTTCAAAATGGTGTGCAATAAAGGGACCATCAGGATGCTCATGATGGTGGTCATCATGACTGTGGCCTTCAATTGCGTTTCCGTTCACGTCGACAGGTTTTGCTGTCGTCATCGGCATCTCCGGGCCAATTAAGTTGTTTCAGCTGGTAAGGGATTCGGAGCCGACTCTTCCGCAGGAGCGGGCTCAACAGGAACGTATCCGTCCACTTTTTCATCAAATTCAATTGAAGAATAGTCATAAGGATCGTTCACAATGACATCATGTTCAAAGTTGTGAAATGTTGGGGGCGAGCAGCACTGAAATTCCAGCGTGGCAGCGCCCCAAGGATTTCCTGGAGCGCGTTTTCCCCTGTACAGGGAAGTGATCAGAACATATCCGGCGATCAGAAGACCGATCCCGAGAATAATCGCTCCGATTGTGGATAGCTGGTGGAAAATTTGATATTCGGGATCGTAGCGAGCATATCGTCTGGGCATGCCACGGCTTCCCATGATGAATTGCGGGAAAAAGGTCACGTTAAAACCGACGAAGACAAGTAACGCACCCCACTGTCCCCCCCGTTCGTTATACATTCGACCAAACATCTTTGGCCACCAGTGAAAAAGCCCACCGAGGAATGCGATTAATGTGCCACCGACCATCACGTAGTGGAAGTGAGCCACAACAAAGTAGGTGTCGTGCAAGTGGATATCAGTAGAAAGGGTTCCCAAGGGAAGGCCGGTCAGGCCCCCAATTCCAAAGAGAAAGATAAATGACAAGGCGTAACACATCGGAGTGGTTAGCGCGATGGACCCCTTGTAAAGAGTTGCTACCCAGTTGAATACCTTGACTGCCGATGGAATAGCGACGCTAAATGTTAGGGCACTGAAAATGACGATCACCATTTCAGACTGGCCACTGGTAAACATGTGATGTCCCCAGACCAGGAAGCTTAACAACGCAATTGCGATTGAACTGTAAGCGATAAAGTCGTAGCCGAAGATTTTTTTCTGTGCATGGACTGCAATCAACTCGCTGATAATCCCCATCGCGGGCAAAATCATGATGTAAACCGCGGGATGAGAATAGAACCAGAAGAAATGCTGGAACAGAACCGGATCACCACCCAAGGCAGGATCAAAGATACCCAAACCGATAATTCGCTCGGCCATCAACAACAGGCCGGTGATTGCCAGCACGGGTGTTGCTAAAACCTGAATGATAGCTGTCGAGTAGAGGGCCCATAACATCAGAGGCATTTTAAACCAGGTCATGCCCGGAGGTCGCATCGTGTTGACGGTGACAATGAAATTCAGACCAGTAAAAATCGAGCTGAAACCGAGGATGAAGACGCCGGTCGTGGCCGCAATCACAGCGGTGCTGGTTTGCACGCTGTAAGGTGTGTAAAACGTCCAACCGGTATCCAAAGCGTTGGACACCATAGAGACAATGAAGAAAAATGTTCCGCCCATCCAAAGGTAGAAACTCGCCAAGTTTAATCTTGGAAAGGCAACATCTTTGGCGCCGAGCATCACCGGAAGTACAAAATTTCCCAAGGCTGCCGGGATGCTGGGGATAATGAACACGAAAACCATGATGGCACCATGTAACGTAAACATTCTGTTGTACGTCTGGTTTCCAAGGAACATTTGCCCAGGTGTGAAAAGTTCGATGCGCAATATTAGCGCGAATATTCCTGCCAGGCAGAACGCTCCCATCACACCAATCAGGTACATAATCCCAATTCGTTTGTGATCGAGAGTGCAAAGCCACGAAGCCCAACCCTTTGACTCGGTCAAGAAATTCGTCTCGGGTGCGTGACCAAAAAGTTTTTCGCGTTGTTTGGCTATGGACATTTTTTCGATACCTGTATCAAACGACTTTCGTCGTGATCATTTATTTTCTTCCGACGACGTTGCGTCAGATGATTTGGTTTCTATGGAGTCAGATGGATTTGAACTGGTGTTAGTCGGTTCGGCCTCAGGAGATCGGATAAAAGCGATCAAATGTCCCAAGGTGTCTTGATCAAATTCGAATTTGGGCATCTGATTTGGATAACCCTTGACGACAAGCTTGGTGGAGTAATTAATCGATTCGGAAATGTAGTTGTCGATGGCTGATTCGGAATCAAAAGTGATGCTTTCACCATTTGAAAAGTCTCGCTTCCCTCCGATGTTCCAACCGTCCGATTGAAAGTTAGGCCCGATTTTCTGGGCATTGTTTCCGATGGCATGGCAACCAACACATCCATAAGCATTGAAATAAAATTCACCGTTCTTCCATGGCGTGTGCTCGCCAGTTTTCCATCGGGTGAATACTTCCAGTTCCTCAAATGACAGATCATGGACGTAGACTGGGAAAGCCCATGATTTTGACTCCTCTTTCCATTCGGTCCGCATTTGCGAATGGCCTTGGCCGCAATACTCTGCACACTGCAGATGAAAGGGCTCCTTGGGGCCTTTTTCTATCTCCCCTGATTCGGTTTCGGTGACGCATTCGCTCGGCGTCCGGGTCATCGTTGGGGTAACCCAGCATTCGGTGTAACGCCCGGGAACACAATCCATTTTGATTCTGAATTCTCGAATAAAAAAGCTGTGGAGGGCGTCCTTTGCACTGATTTTGAAACGGACGGGCACGTTTTGGGCAAGATGGAGTTCGCTGGTAATATCACCATTGGGATAAATGAACTGCCAGCCATACTTGAAGGCTTTCACCTCGATGGTTCTTTCGACGGCGTTAGCACTTTCCGGTGGAATTCGCATTTCGAGATAACCCAATGCGCCTTGGACGAACATGACCACAAGGATCAATGATGGGAGGATGGTCCAAGCCAATTCCATCGGCAAATTGTGGGAGGGTGAATTTTCTGCCTTTTTCCCATCCTTGCGTCGGTACTTGGCGACGAAATAAACCATCACTCCGTTCACGGCGACGAAAAACAGGAGACTTACCCAAAAAATTGCTGCATACGTGTTATCCACGCTGACCGCGAAATTCGATGCCTGTTCCGGGAAGGAAAATGAACCTTCGCGTTGTTGTGAAAATAATACCATGTTATTTACCGTGAATGCTTGGATCATGAAACGGGACGATCGAGATGATCTGAGCGCTCATGTTGACTTTCATCCTCCAAATTTTGATCTGCGGATGGGGTATCCGCAGGGGAATATTGACTTGGGGCAGTGACATTCGAAGTCGTCCTGGGAGTAGGACGGAACCAGAATGGGATCACGCACGCACCGACAATAATGACCGTCGCAGCTCCGGCGACTTTCATCAGTCCTAATAGATCTTTGGTGTATTGCCCCGGGTTCACACCAAACAACAGGCAGCGATAAACGAAAGAGGCAATTGATTCATCCGCGACTTTTTCGTCGGCGGCAATCAAAGTAGACTCCTCCAAGTTTTCTGCCGTAAATGCCAGCCCGTGGATATATCGGCTGATTTTTCCATTGGGGGACAACGCCACACATAATGGTGCGTGGGAATAATGCCTCGCCGCTGGTACGTAGGAGTAAACAAACCCAATCGAGTTGGCGACCGCGTCGATTTCACTCTTGCGGCCCACGAGAAAGTGAACCCCTTGATCGTCGGTAGGAATGCCCAGTAATCGGCAAAAGTTAGCCTTGGCTTCACGGGTTCGCTTATGAGCTTCTTTGGGATCAAGACTAATTGAAATGAACTCAAAATCTGTACCGGGCACGAGCTTGGCTTCGGTAAATCGCTCAGCCAGCGTCTTCAACTGATTCTTGCAAAGCTGGGGACAATCAGCGTAATTCAAAGATAGGAAAACCGGCCGATCTTCGAAGAAAAATTCCCCAAGGTTGTACCAGTTTCCGTCCAACGCCATAAATCGTGATTTAAGCGGTATTTCGCCGCCCACGTTTTCATTTACCGTGGTCTGTTCCATTGCCTCCTTCAACTCAACGTACGATTGACCCGTGAGATCGCCGGGGAGAAAGACCGCGGCAATCACCAGTAGGTAGTGTCGAATTGAGGGGTGTGGACTTAGCAACAAAATGCCTTTTTCTATCGTAATGATTACTGATTTGAACCGGCGTTATCGTTTGCCTGGTCAGCAGTATCCTTGACCTTGCTCTGGTCATCCGCTGTCGAGGGTTCTGATTTGCCTTCGACCTTCGGTTGTTGGCCGGGTTCTTCTGGAAAAGTGAATTGGGAAAGATCCCCCTTTTTTGCAATCAACATTTCAGCACCAACATCCGCGGACACAAAAATTTTGCCGTCGTCAGCTTCAAAAAAACTGTCTCGCACATCTCGTTGATCGACAATTTTCTGTTCTTGAGGAGTAAGATTTCGATCCCGCCAGTCAGCTTGACGCCTAATGTCATCCCACTGGTAATAAAGTCCCTGCACAAAACAAATGATTACAAATGTCATGATGGCAGAGAAAATTCCCAGCAGAACAATAACCGGAATATCGACGTCATCGTAACGGGGCTTTGGATGTTCATCCCCCTCCGTAGTCTTGATCGCCGGTTCGATTTCTTTAAGGATTTTGTCGTTCATTTCGATTATGGATTCTTGAAATTTAAAGATTCGACCAACCGTGGATCGGACACTGGAATCAGGGGTTTGTCGCCAGCTCGCCAGAAAATTAATCCGGCGTAGATGCCGCAAATCCCAACTCCCAAAATCAGATCGAGAAAGAAGGCCATAATTCCGGGGGCTTCATTAGAGTCAACCGTGATATGGCCTGAGGTGACAGCCCCAAACTGAGGCATCACCAACCAATAGTGGTCGAGCCAGTGGAAGAACAGCAGAAAAATCGACGCACCAAACAAGTACTGACGATTTCTTCGCACAGAGCGTGACATGATTCCCAGGAATGGAATGAACAAGTGCCCAAACAACAACATGATGGAAACAATTGCCCAGCCTTTTTGCCAATCCAGGCGATACCGAAACCAAAATGTTTCTTCTGGAATGTTTGCATACCAAATCAACATGAATTGGCTGAAAGCGACATAGCCCCAGAAAAAGACAAAGGCAAAAGATAGCTTTGCCATGTCGTGATAGTGATCTTCGGTGATGTCGTCGGCCAAAATGCCCCTGTTTTGAAGCAAGTTGGAAACTAGGATCAACGTGGCAAAAGCGCCCATCGTGGCTCCGGCGAAAAAGTATACCGGGAACATGGTGCTAAACCAACGCGGAGCTAATGACATTTCAAGGTCGAACGAAGCGAACACGACAGTAAAGGCAAAAAGGATCATGCAAGGCGCCGAGGCTCGTTGCATACCTGTCGAAATTGACTTCGCACCAGAATCATCCTGTTTGACAGATCTCCCCATGAAGAAAAATGCCATCATTCCCAGAATGGTAAAATAAATCAGCACACGAAGTCCAAACCATCCTGGGCTCAGGAAGTCTAGTTTGTGATTCATGATTTCGTTGGAGTTCAAAAACTCTGGATTGTTCCAGATATACAGCGTCGAACCCAAGTCTGACCTACCGCCAAAAACGGTAATCAGAAAAATCGGCAAGAATAGAATCAAGAGCGGAAGAATGACACTGGAAATGATTTCTGCCAGCCGTCGAATGACAATTCCCCATCCTGCTCGAGTCAGATTCAGAATGAGGACAACGAACAGGCAACCCACCGAGATCGATAAAACAAAACAAAACGAGACATGGTAGGAAAACAGAAATCGCTTGAACCATCCATGTGAATCGGTATCAGATATGCTGTAATTGCCAGACAGCGCAAAACCGAGAATTGCTGCAACGACCATGACGGCGCCGAAACCAAACGACCTTATCATCCACAAGCTCGAATCATTTCCCAGCGAGATACGTTTGGAAGTTATCGAATTTTTTCGTTCTGAGTGCATTTCTTCTTTTCTGTCAAGAAACCCTTAGTTGCCGGGTTCACCAGAAGGTGATTCCGCTGACGGCTCTTTGTTCGACGATTCTTCAGTTGACTTCTCCGGACTGGCAGCTTTGCTCTCTGCCGTTTTGCCCTTTTCAGCTTTGTTCTTTTCAGCTTTGTTCTTTTCAGCTTTGTTCTTTTCAGCTTTGTTCTTTTCAGCTTGACCTGCCTCAGAATCAGCGGCCTCAGAATCAGCGGCCTCTGGGGGGGGCGTTGTTTGATCATTTTTGAGAGGATCAACCTGTTCCCACCTTTGAAGACGAGCGTCTTGCGGCACATCCTTTTCAGTAGCTGTTTTGGAGATTTGCATTGATTTGACAAACACAATAATTGCCCAACGATCTGCAGCAGGGATCTGAGATCGATAAGGGGCCATCGCGCCGCGACCATTGGTGATGGTGTCAAAAATCCGACCCACTGGTTGTGACATGACTTTGGGATCAAACATTGATTTTGCTTGAACCCATTCGGCCTTCTGCTGTTTGTTTAATGCCATGCCTCGGTTTGAAACATGACCATCTCCATAGCCGGCGTAACCATGACAAGCTGAGCAGTAAACATCAAATCTTTGTTTTCCACGATTGTAAATGGCCATTCCTGAGGCGTTGGCACTCAAGACAGATTTGATTTGCCGGGGAAACTCCTCTGCCCAATCAAGTTCAACATCTTGGGATTCGGCTTTTTCTTTATCATCTGCTGTCTCAACGGAATGCGAAATCAAGTCCTTTGGTTTGTCCCCAGTCATTTCTGCCGAGCCCTCTTTGACCCCATGGTAAAACATGGAATCTTCTAAACGAGCCAATTCACCCCTGGCGATGGTCCCTGGTGGATCTTTACGCATGACGCGATCGTCGGCAAACAAAGGATTGCCATTGACGATTGGAGAAGCATCCTGGGTCTGTCCCCTAAACTGACGGTCCATGTCCGGATTGACATGCATTCGTGGTAAAGGATTCTTGGTGTATTGTGCGCGGTAAATAACAACCGGCGGCACCAAAATCAAAGAGGCGACAATCAGAATTCCCAGCTTGGCATAGCCAGGAACTTGCAACTCATCTTCAGGGGCTGTGATCCGGTCGACCGAAACAGCGCCCCATTGTTGGAGTTCCCCACGGGTACCAGTTTCGCTGAATGAGCCATCGGCTTTTTCGATAAACAGAAAAAAACCATCCGAGGTTGATCGACGAAATTCCTGATTCCTAAAAAGCGGATTGGCAAGCTTGGGCAGACCGTTGAGGATCCACATGCCGAAAAAGGCGGCGAACGCGCTCAAAAGAACAATCACTTCAAAAATGACCGGTATATTGGCCGGGAGGCTATACATCGGCTTGCCGCTGATCTTAAACGGATAGCCAGGAAAAATCGGACTGTGATTGGTATAGCCGTTGGTATAAAACTGCAGAAAGACTCCGAGTCCGCAGGCCATCAAGGCAACACAAAACACGATGATCGGCAGTTTTGTTTTTTGGATGCCGATGGCCCCGTCAATTCCGTGAACAGGAAAGGGGCTGAAGGCGTCCATTTTTGTATAGCCAGCCAATCTTGCCTGATGACAGCCGTTGACCAGTGAATCGGGATTTTCATACCGAGCCAGCAAGCCAAAAAACTCCGATGACTCGGATGTGTTTGATTCGTTGATTGCGTTGGATTCAGCCATTTGATTTGAAACTCAGCTTGGTGAGCTTATGCCTCCTCATGTTCGGAGTGGCCCGAAGAGTCTTCGTCGTGCTCTTCATGAGGCAAAACACCTTTAACTTCCGACATTGCGACCATGGGCAGAAATCGGCAGAACAGGGTAAACAGGGTAAAGAACAATCCGAAACTTCCTATCAACATCATGATGTCGATAGGTGTCGGCGTGAAATAGGCCCAACTTGACGGCAGAAAATCACGGCTGAGCGATGTAATCGTGATGACAAATCGCTCAAACCACATGCCGACGTTAACGAATAAACAAATCCCCACCATGACCCAGGGGTTCGTTCGGCAAAACTTGAACCAAAACAATTGGGGTATCAAAACATTGCAACTCACCATGATCCAGTAAGCCCACCAATAGGAGCCGAAGGCCCGGTTAACAAACGCGAACTGCTCATAGGGGTTTCCGCCGTACCAGGCGATGAAGAACTCGATACCGTAGGCAAGGCCAACCATCAGCCCGGTCGCCATAATAATCTTGTTCATGTTTTCAAGATGGCGGCTGGTTATCAGGTTTTTCAAACCAAACAATTCTCGAGCCGGAACCATTAACGTGACCACCATGGCAAAGCCGCTGAAAATTGCTCCGGCGACGAAATAAGGTGGAAAAATCGTGGTGTGCCAGCCAGGCACTTGCGAGACCGCAAAGTCGAAACTGACGATCGTATGAACACTGAGAACCAGCGGTGTTGCCAATGCGGCCAGAATAACATAGGCCATCTCATACCGATGCCAATGACGAGCTGAACCAGTCCATCCCAGCGAGAGGACTCCATAGGCTAGACGTTGTATTTTATTTTTTGCCCGGTCGCGGAAAGTCGCAATATCGGGGACCATCCCCATGTACCAAAACAGCAATGAGACCGTCGCGTAGGTGGAAACGGCGAACACGTCCCACAACAGCGGACTGCGGAAGTTTGGCCACATGGCGAGGTGTTCGGTTGGAATGGGAAACAACCAATAAAACGACCAGACACGTCCGATGTGAACACCGGGAAATAAGCCTGCACAAACGACTGCAAAAATGGTCATCGCCTCGGCAGCCCTGTTGATACTCGTTCGCCAATTTTGCCGTAAAAGAAACAAAATGGCGGAAATCAGTGTGCCCGCGTGCCCGATTCCGACCCAAAAAACAAAGTTAACGATTGGCCAACCCCAGAACACAGGGTTGTTGTTACCCCACACCCCCACGCCGGTCATGATCA
This sequence comes from Planctomycetota bacterium, assembly GCA_014238905.1. Lineage (GTDB taxonomy): Bacteria > Planctomycetota > Planctomycetia > Pirellulales > Pirellulaceae > JABAAE01. Next base: position 241,655 of record JABAAE010000007.1, on the reverse strand, counting down.
GGTGACCAACACAGCCGAAGAGCATGCCCATCAGAAGGGTGGAAATGCCAAGCACAACGTACCAGATGCGAGGCGGACCTTCCCCAAAGGCGACGTTGGAAACGGTGTCAGTAACACCCTTGTAGTCCAGTCCACCCAATACCAATGGCGCGCGGGTGCCCGGATCTTCAATTGTATTGTCGTTTTTTTGATCAACTGTGGCCATTTATTTATTCCGAGCCTTACAGCCTCTAAGTGTATTCGTCATGTTCTTTAATTAGTTTTTGGCAAGGGCATTTTGGAAGGGATCATTTTTCGTCCTTCCCATGTTTTTCCTCACCGTCTTCATCAGCATGTTTTTCATCAGCATGTTTTTCATCAGCATGTTTTTCATCACCGTGCTTTTCATCACCGTGCTTTTCATCACCGTGCTTTTCATCACCGTGCTTTTCATCACCGTGCTTTTCATCACCGTGCTTTTCATCACCGTGCTTTTCATCACCGTGCTTTTCATGATGCCCTTTTTCAGGAAACGCCTTCTCATATGGCTGGACTACGGTCTCGCCCGCTGCGTTTAAAGTGAGAACCGGCCATGAAGGATTTGGATTGATGATGCTCGCGAGGTATTTGGTCCGCTGCCCGAGGTTTAATTCGTCGAGCAAGACGTAGGCTCTAACATCAATTTGTTCAGTGGAAACTTGACTGGCAGGATCGGCCAGATTGCCAAAAACAATCGCCCCGGTCGGGCAGCAATCCTGACAGGCAGTGGTGATTTCATTTCCCCCAACTTCACGGCCCTCTGTCTTGGCCTTGATTTTGGTGTTCTGAATTCTCTGTACACAGTAGGTGCATTTTTCCATGACACCTCTACTTCGAATGGTCACCTCTGGATTCATCGCCAGACTTTCCACTGCAATATCGCTTTGAGAAAGCGTGTCAGCCCATGGGTACTTCACAAAAGTCGTTGCATTGGAATAGTTGAGGTAATTAAATCGCCGAACCTTGTAGGGACAGTTATTGCCGCAGTATCTAGTTCCAATGCAGCGATTGTAAACCATGTCGTTGAGGCCCTCGTCGCTGTGAACGGTTGCCGCAACAGGGCAGACCTGTTCGCAAGGGGCGTTTTCACAATGGTGGCATGTGACAGGTTGAGTTCGAACGATCGGCTCTGGATCCTCGAGAATACGACCCGCATCCTGATAAGATCGATGCGAAACGAGATATCGATCAATTCTCATCCAGTGCAATTCCCGACCGCGGGAAACCTGGTCTTTGCCCACAATGGCGATATTGTTTTCCGCTTGACAGGCGACAACGCAGGCACTGCAACCTGTACATTTCGCGAGGTCAATCGACATTCCCCATTTGGCTTCTTTGGAATAATCCCAAGACCTGCGAATCATCTCTACATTTTCAAAATGGAGATGATGATGGCCTGGCCAATGGGGCCGCTCCTCTTTTTCCGGAATCTCTTCCTCGTCGGCAAAGAAATCCTGAATCGTATCGCCCTTGGATTCTGAGGAACTGTCGTCCCGACCAATCACTTTTTTGGCGAATTTTTTATAGCTGTCAAACGTATCCTCGTAAATCAAACGATCCCATCGATTTCCGATTTCAGCCTTGCCTGTCAGGTCAATAGCGTGATGATCCTGTGTCGATGACAACCTGTATCGGGAACCAGTGCCTGAAGCCTTGACATCATCCACAATATTCCAGTGATTGCTCTTTCGCACCGAGCTGACATCAATCCCTACCGGAGGGAGGTTCTTTTCAATGGAGCCGCCGACGTGACCGACTTTACGACGACCATATCCGATGGCGATACTGATCGAGTTTTCGGCTTGCCCTGGCTGAATGAAAACAGGCGCTTCGATTGTGTCTCCATCTACCTCAATCGTAATTTTTTCGTTCTGCTTAGCGCCAATCAATTTAGCGGTTTTTGGATTGATCATGACCGGGTTGTCCCAAGCCACCTTGGTGACGGAATCTGGAACTTCCTGCAGCCAGCCATTATTTGACAAGCGACCATCGTAAAGATTGGAATTGGTGAACACCAATTCAATGGCCTCACTGGGACTCATCCAGGTTGTTGAATCGCCTGGGGCGACGGCGGTAGGTGCCCCAACTGCGACCGAAGATGCGAACGAGTTGGCAATAAACCCATTGTGAACCGTTTGGTTCCATGCCTCATCGGACAAATCAACATACGTTTCTCGAACGAGTTCCAGTCCATCGGCCGAAACACCGATGACTGTCGCAAGTAGTTCAGCAGTTGATTTGGCGCCAAACAAGGGCTCAATCATGGGCTGCCCGATTCCAACCGAACCGTCACTGGCTACCGAATCGGACCAGACCTCAAATGGATGCCCCATGTTGGCATGCCAGCTACATTCATCGGTGGTCTCGTTCCTCGAAACCGAAAAATGAATCTTGTTTTTGACAGAAGATAATGCTGATTTAAACTTCAAATCTGAGGGGGCATCAAATACAGGATTCCCGCCAATCATCAACAAATGCTCGGTGTTGCCGGAGTTTAACTCAGCAACCGCTTCCTTGATGGAACTGATGTTCGACGTGGACTCGGGAATGGCGGTGTAAGAAACCAACTTGCTGCCAATCGCGTCATTGAGAACGGCGGCCAGATGATGAACCACTGGTGGTTGGTGGGCGCCGGCGATCACGACTGTTCGGCCTTGGGACCCTGCTTTCTGCGTCGTCCCAAACACAAGCTCATTGGCCAAAACAGCCAAACGTTGTTCGTCAACTGTCCCCTCGACGTCTAGCATTTGCCCCTTTTCGCGTGCTTTGTCGACCTGCTGCCGCAAGGCTTCTGCAAAACTGGCTATCGCTGAGCTTTTCATCGGCCAGCGGTGATCCGCGTTGACGCCGGTCAAAGAGAATTGGCTTTCGACACAATAAAGCCGACTAATCGGGCGACCTGCCATCACGGCTACGTCAGGAATTCGGCTTTTGGCCCAAGCTTTGGATAATTTCAAAGCCGACCGATGATAACGAAGTGGGTCCGCATCCAAACACAAGACAACTTCGGCATTTTCAAGGTTATGTTGAGCCCGCAGCGATTTTCCGAAGGCGGATTTTAAACCGGCTTGTTCATGGTCATCACTAATCGGCGAATACTCAAACCATTTCGCCTGGGGCAACTTTTCGAGCAGGTTTTTCTTCAGACGCTGGACCGTCTGAGAAGTGGTTGGCTCCGAAAGAACGGTTAGCCCCTTTCCCTGGTTTCCCAAGAGCTCCAAGCCTTGGACTGCTCCAGAGAAATCACTCCAGTTTCGAGGAGCAAACGATCGCCCGACCTTTTCAAGACAACTGCGACTTCGATCTGGATCATACAGGTCCAGAACCGCCGCCTGTGAAATCAGATCTGAGGATCCCTTAGGGGCCCGGTTTCTCGCGCTTCCACCACACTCTGGATGGAGAGGATTTCCGTCGGCTTTGATCGGTCTTGAGTCGTAACTGGTTACGTACAGCGGTCGAACGCCACCCGCCCATTCGATGGTTGTGGCAAATGTGCGAGTGGTGCCCGGGATTCGGTCCTCGGGACGAAATGTATAGGGAGTGATTTTTTTGTTTTCGAAACGACACCCGGAGACGCTTGCCAAGACGGCGGAGGCCCCCATCAAATGAAGCCATCTTCGACGAGACAGACCATCTGGTGGTTCGTCAACACCTTTTGGAAATTCGCGCGTTAGAAATTCCTGAAACTCGGGGGTGTCCTCGAGTTCGTCAATGCTGCGGAAAGAAAACTGATTCGATTCAGACGTGTTCATCGATGACATGTTGAACAACTTTGGTTCGGATTGATCTTGTGAGTTGCTCGCAAAAGCTGGCCCAGGTCTTTTCGGGTGTAGTCCGATTTTGTATCCAAAAAAGCAACCGCTTCTTGCAACGAAATTTCGTTGTCACTGTTTTCGTCGGCTAATTTTGGATCTCCAAAAATCAGTTTGGCGAAATTGTCCTGATGCGTTTTTGTATCCCGCCACTTGGAGGCAGTAAATTCGGGTCGGTCTTCTCCATCAGGATAGAAAAACAGTCGTCGTTCCGATTTTCTTTCCGATGGCACCGGGTTGGCGTCTACCGAAACTTGAGGAGCAAGTTTTTCAAAAGCTTTTTCTAATTCTTCCATGTAAATGGTTTTTAATTCTTCTTTGTCGGGGTTCCAGCCGAGATTGGTAACCTGATCGAAGGGGCGTATCGCCTCATCCGGATTGCGATGGCAATCGAGGCACCATTTCATGGAAAGTTCCTTCGCCTGATAAACGACTTCCATCTTGTCGATTCGCCCATGGCATTCGACACAACTGACACCACGGGTCACATGCGCCGAGTGATTGAAGTAGACGAAACCGGGTAATTCATGCACCCTCAACCAATTCACCGGGGTGTCGGTTTCCAGACTTTCGCGAAGAGGAGCCAACTTTTCACTTTTCAAATGGACCGCTGCTAGTGTCGCACCGGGTTTAACGCGATCTTTTCCACCGTGACAATTGCCGCAGGTGGCCGATGGAGGAATCGCAGCATGGGCTGCTTTTTCAACGGTATTGTGGCAATAGCGACAATCGAGTTTCAACTTGCCAGCATGCAAGGCATGGCTAAAGGGAATCGGCTGTTCGGGCATATGCCCCACATTGATTACCTTGGGGTGCGTTGCGAAAAAACCAACAGTGGCTGCATAACCGCCAAATAATCCACCGCAGGCAAGACCAAGAATGATGATTTTGTTGATCCATGACGGAAAAACAAAGTCATTGAGCTGTGAGGTATTTGCGTCAGTTGCCATTTTCTTCCAATAGAGCAGCGTTTTGAGGTCAAGAACGCGGTGTCAACATCTTTCTATTAACGGCAAATATTAAGAGATTCATCACCGAGAGTCGACGCGGAATAATGTCGCACTCTTTCGGGGGGTGTAGTGTAGCCGCGGTCCCTTCGGACTCAAGGAGCGAGCTTTTTGAGCTTTCGCTGTAGGGTGCGGCGAGGGATATCCAGCTGCCGCGCGGCCTCAGAGATGTTCCCATTACAGTCGCTGAGGACTCTTTGTATATGATCCCATTCCGCCTCCGCCAGCGATTGAGGGTGTAAATCATCCCCTAAACGATTTTCATCCATTTTTTCTGGAAAGAACGATGCCAATATTTCGTCGGCGTTAGCCGGCTTGGTGACGTAGTTGATTGCGCCCAATTTGATGGCGTCGACGGCATTGGAGATACTGCCATAGCCAGTCAAGATAACCGCCTTGGTGCCGGGAGAATTCTCCAAAAGTTTTTTCAATATCTCTAAACCGGATTTACCCGGCATCTTGAGATCAATAACCGCTCGATCTGGTTGGAAATCGGTGATCTGGTCAACGACCTCATCGAAACAGCTCGCCATCCGAGTATCAAAACCCCTCTTTTGAAATGCCTTGGCCAAGCGGGTTCTCAGAATGTCGTCGTCATCAACCACAAGGATCGTTTCCGCATTGGTTTCCACAACTTCCGCTGCCGGTTTCATTGCCTCTGGAACCAAGCGATGGTTTGCGGTCAATTTTTCGGGTCGTGATTCGTTTCCGTCCATCGAGGGCAATCCGAGGGTACAGGTTGAATGGTTTTGACTTGTGTTGTCCGGTCTTGTGTTGTTCGCTCAGGGCCATCTGTCGATTAACCAGGATTTTCGGCCGAGATCGAAGGCGAGGGATGGATCAGGACTTTGTTAAAGAAATGGGTTTGGTCGCGCATCATTTCCAAGGCTTCGATGCCTCGTGCTATTGGAACGGTGTGGGTGATTAGTGGCTTCAGGTCGAGAGTTTGATTGCTCATGGCCTGTAAAACCGTTTTCCAGTCATCATCATCGCTGAAGACACTGTAATCGGAATTCCAAGTCCCCAAAATTTCAATTTCACGGCGCATGCATTGGGAAATTAATGTCGCCGGTAGAGTCACATCCATGTTGGGGTTGCCCAAAATGACCATCCGGCCAGAACGACGAGTTGCTTGCAGGGCGGCTAACAAGGTGGGCTCCACACCAGCACCCTCGATCGTTACGTGAGCTCCGTGGCCTCCGGTCAACTGGTTGATTGTATCCACGGGGTTCGATTTCCGACTGTCAAACACATCGTCGAAACCAAGTTTTCGAGCGACCTCCAATTTTTCGGGAAGGATGTCGAAAAGCATGATTTTGGCTGCGCCGGCAGCTCTCAACCATTGTGCGGTCATGAGGCCAATAGGACCCAATCCGAATACGGCAACCGTATCGCCTAGCCGAACACGAGCGCGCCGAACCGCGTGTAAAGCGACAGCGGCCGGTTCGGTCATTGACGCTTCTTCCAAGGAAACATTGTCAGGAACGCGAATCAGATTCCGAACTGGGGCGACCACGTATTCGGAGAAAGCTCCGTCGCTACGTGATCCCAAATAGTCGTATCCATCGGATTGCGCATAATGGCCCTGCTCGGAAGCCGCGTGATCGTCCTTCCAGAGGAGTGGAAAAACAGCGACCCGATCCCCTAGGTTGAATTGGGTAACGCCGGAACCCAGTTCGTCGATCGTGCCGGCAAACTCGTGTCCGCAAATGGTTGGGAAATGATAGGTTCCTTTAACGAAACAACGGGGGATATCACTTCCGCAGACGCCGCAAAAACCAATTTGGACGCGGACCTGTCCTGGGCCCACCTTAGGAACTGGAACCCTTTGGTGCCGCAAATCGGAAATGCCATGGAGAACGATGGCTTCCATCGTTGAAGAAGAATCAATCGTCATTGGTGTTCCCTAAGGGATTGGGTTTGCCGGATCAGTTGGCTGGTTTGGGATTCCCGTCGCAGGTGTCAAAGCGAACTTCTTTGGCAGCCTCAATACAGTGATGAATTCGGGACATGTTGTCGGTTCTGGATCCATCCCTATGGAAGATGCTACTGGTTCCTGCCACCAGGTTGGTTGCACCTGCGGCCACCATTTTGGGAATGTTGTCAAAGCTGACGTTGCCGTCGACCTGGATCGGTACTCGGGTGAGTCCAAGAGAATCCAGCTTTTTGCGGCAATCCCGGATCTTTCGAATGGACCCCGGCGTCAGTTTTTGACCGGCATAGCCTGGGTTGACGGTCATGATTAAGACATAATCGATACGTTCCAGAACGTAATCCATGACGTTTAATGGTGTGGATGGATTCAACGCCAATCCGGCTAACGATCCGCAGTCGCGAATGCGGGAAAGCGTACGATCAAGATGTAATGCAGATTCAAAATGAACCGAAATTTGATGGATGTTCCAATCTTTCATCTCATCGACAAAAAAGTCGTTGTCAGTGACCATCAAATGCACATCGACCGGCATTTCGCCCCACTCGGCAGTCTGTTGCAAAACACCCAATCCCATTGCCATATTGGGTACAAATTTCCCATCCATGATATCCATATGTAACATGTCACATGACAAACTCTTGACCGCCTTGAGTTCGTCTTCAAAGTGAAGCTGATCGGCACACATCATCGAAGGAGAAATGCAGACGTGAGATCGAGCCTGTCCGGTCTCTGAATCAGCGGATTCTGGCTCTATGCCAGGTTTCTTTTGGAGAGGTTGGGACTCCAGAGTTAACCGCTGCTTGGAATCATTATTTTTTGAAGTGGCCGGATCTTCCAACCAAGCCTGCTTCAAATATTCAAATGACTCACGCAATAGATTTTCAAGATGGTGATCACTGTAGTCGCGACCCAGTTTTGGTCCGCCAATTTCAAGATAGCCGACCATCTCCTGCACCGGTAATTGGTCCGCTTGGCTCCTCAGGCGATCGCGAAACGCGGCGACATCAATGATGCCGTTGGTTCGTTCGTCTGGATTGAATCCAAATGTAGAACTGTATTGTGGGTCCGTGTTTTTTAAATGGACTTCATACAACCAGGGCAGGGTCGCATCGAACAGCTCGAAATGGTCATGGATTACCTGCCCAGAATGATCGACGTACCCGTGAGCAATATCGGAGCAGTAGCCAACCTTGGCCGTCGCGTCGGGATGGGCAAGATGGTAGGCGGTTAACTCCGCAGCCATATCTACGCATTCCTCAGGCAGGGTAGGGGGTTCGGCCAGGCAGCTCATCGGTTCAATCGTCAGCCAGCTAACACCCTTTTCCTTCGCTAGATGCAAAAGTTCTTTCATATGCTTGATGTAGCAGGCTATCCCAGCGTCCTTAAACTGCATGCGATCACGCATGACGGCGCCGGGATTGGAGCCAACGCTTTGAACTCCCAGAATGCCGCCAATTTCAATGTATCTCTCGAAATTCTTGCGGGCGATTGATTCGTAACCCGGTTCTTCTCTGAAGAATCCACCCAACTCACGATGTGCGGTGAACGTGCTGTGAATCTGAATTCCAGAAGATTCCGCTTGTTCTCTTAGTTGATGGAAAAACTCGTCGGGCAATTGGTAGAGTTCGAAGTGCGTTCCGATTTGAACATAGTCGATCCCAATGTCCTGCAAGAGCGAAAAGAGCCAGGGATGAGAATATCGATATTCAATCGGATCGGTTTTGACACCCAGTTTGAGTTGAAGCGGTTGCGTCATATTGCTCCGTGGATCGCCAGTCAATTTCTGGGGATCGTTGATAGTGACGGAAATGGTTTGAATCTGAATAGATTCTAATGTAACGGTTCATGGCCTTTTTTCGAATGCGGCGAAATATATTTCACCTCGAAGCTTCGCTTAGGATGTGGACGATCCATGAAAACCACCGCCGATAACCGGCATCCGCTGGAAAGCCATTGGATTTGCAGAACTAATTTAGTTATTTTGCGCAGTTTTTTCTGTAATATCTGCAGGCCTTTCCGCCGGTTACGACAGCCACATGCTGGTAGGGTAGCAGGAAAAACGGCTTCTAACGGATCTCGGTAACCCGACGGTTTCCCCAACGCTTGATCTGGAGACCGATTAGGTTGGCGTTCCAATGGCGTTCAAAACCTGGTTGCCAATTGGCGGGTGTCGCGTTGTGCATTAAACTGCCCATTGCTGAGCGACCGTTGAACGTTTAATTGTGCCTGATCCATGCCACTGTTTAAAAATGTCGCTATTCTCGGAACCGGGTTTATGGGAACCTCGATTGCATCGGTTGTTCACCAGAAACGGCTGTCAAATCGTCTGTATGGCGTAGAGCCGAATGAAGCCTACCGGAAAACGGCAATGGAATCCGGTTGCTATACGGACGTCTGCGATTCGCTGTCTGAGTTGGCAGATCTCATGAACCGGAGCCCTGCTCTGGAAAACGGCGAATTACCGAGCGTGATCTTGGTTTGTTCACCCGTCGAGACAGTTGTTGATTTGGTTTGGCATTGTATTGGAGCCTTTCCCGAGGCGGTTATTTCGGATATCGGCAGTACGAAACGGAAAATCGTAGAGGAGTTGGAGATTCGACTTGCGCAAACCCCTCACCGGTTTGTGGGAGGGCATCCGATCGCCGGCGGTGAATCCTCTGGGCCAGTAACGCCGCCAGATTCAATTTTCACTGGAAAAACGTTCGTCGCCACGCCCACAGAAAATACGGACCCGTTTGCTTTGAATACCGTCGAGGAGTTCTGGAAGTCATTGGATTGTCGTACAACACGGCTTTCTCCCGAACGTCATGATCGATTGTTGGCCGTTACCAGTCACCTTCCTCATGTGAATGCATCGGTTTTGTCAGCGATGCTGGAATCTCAGGAGTCTGATTTTTGCGGAACGGGCTGGCGGGATAGCACGCGAATTGCAAAAAGCAACCCGCTTTTGTGGAAAGAGATTTTGGTTCACAATCGTGAATCTGTTTTGGATGCCTTGGAAAGATTTGAGTCTATTTTGGCCATCATTCGGCGAGCTATCGACCAGAATGATTGGGATACCGTTATAGAAGTGTTGGAGAAGGGAAAAATCAATCGAGATGCTTTGGGAAATTGACATTTATCCAGCTGCAGGTCAGCCCGATTTGGTCGCTCGTTCAATTGCCAGTGATGCGCCCGATTTAGGGCTGCCTGATTTTCACTTGAAGCACGCCCGGGGCTACCTGATTGAGGGCGGATTCAGTCAGGATCAGGTCGAGGAAATCGCCAGCCGGTTGTTCGCCGATTCCATCGTGGAGAAAACGGTCATCGGTCAGGTCGGAGATCGAGATTTTCTGGCCAACAATGGAGACTCTGCAACATTGGTCCATGTGCTACCTAAACCAGGGGTGACCGATGCTGTTGCAGAAAGCGCTTCTCTGGCAATGACAGAGTTGGGGTTTCCTCCCGAGGCGGTTCGAACGTTCAACAAATACTGGATCTCTGATTTGTCGGATGAAGAGATTGATGTTCTTTGCGAAAAGCTGCTTGCCAATGAATCGATAGAGGAAATCCGCCGGGGCGGATTGTCAATGGAACAGCTGGGACATGGCCAAGCATATGATTTTGTTTTGCAAAGTGTTGCCATTCGAAATGCGTCTGACGAGCAGTTAAAAGAGATTAATCGAGCCGGTCAGCTCAGTCTCAATTTGGTAGAGCTTCAAACGATCCAGCAGCACTACCGTGAGTTACATCGTGATCCGACGGACATTGAACTGGAGTCCATTGCGCAAACATGGAGCGAGCATTGCAGCCATAAGACGCTGGCAGGAAGAATTGACTACACCGACGAGAATGGCACCATGATCTTCGACAATATGTTGAAGGAGACCATTTTTCAATCAACGGTTGATTTGCAGGAAGAGTTTGGCGAGGCGAACTGGTGCGTCAGTGTATTCAAGGACAATGCTGGAATCGTGCAATTTGACGATCGATTCAATATCGCTTTCAAGGTGGAAACGCATAATCGGCCATCGGCTATTGAGCCTTATGGTGGAGCCAATACGGGTATTGGCGGTGTTATTCGAGATACGTTGGGGACCGGAATGGGTGCCAAGCCGATTTGCAATACTGACGTGTTTTGCTTTGCCGACCCGAACACTTCGGCAGACCAGGTGCCCGATGGGGTCTTGCACCCACGTCGCGTCATGAAAGGTGTGGTTTCAGGCGTTCGCGATTATGGAAATCGAATGGGAATTCCAACTGTTAATGGAGCGATTTATTTTGATGATCGATACATTGGCAATCCGTTGGTGTTTTGCGGGAATGTGGGGATTCTACCCAAAGACAAATCGTTTAAGGCACCACGGCCGGGTGACATGATTGTCACCATTGGAGGGCGAACCGGCCGGGACGGAATCCACGGCGCGACTTTCAGTTCGGAGACGTTGAATACAGACAGCGAAAAACTTTCCGGTGGGGCGGTTCAAATCGGAAACGCCATTACTGAAAAAATGGTAGCGGACGTGCTTTTACAGGCCCGTGATCTGGATCTTTATACGGCGGTAACCGATTGCGGTGCTGGTGGTTTTTCGAGTGCTGTTGGTGAAATGGGCGAGGAGATAGGTGCCGAGGTCTGGCTGGAAAAAGCTCCCCTCAAGTATGAAGGTTTAACCTATACCGAAATTTGGATTTCCGAGGCGCAGGAACGAATGGTAGTGTCGGTTCCGTTGGATAATGTTGAACGGTTGATTGCCCTTTGTGAAAGCGAGGGTGTTCATGCTGATGTGATAGGAAAGTTTGAACCTACCGGCAATTTGGTTCTTAAATACAATGGAATTCAGGTCGGTGAAGTTTCCATGAAATTCCTGCACGACGGCCGCCCCCCGGTTGTTCGTAAGGCGACGTATCAACCGGCCGCTTTGCAACCTCTCTCAAAATCGTCAGCTGATTTTTCAATTGATCTACAAAAAATCCTTTCTTCTTTGAATGTGGCCAGCAAGGAATGGGTGATCCGGCAGTATGACCACGAGGTTCAGGCGGGAAGTGTTATCAAACCACTGGTTGGCGTGGCCAATGATGGCCCATCCGACGCCGCGGTGATCAGACCAAGGTTGGATTCGCGCCGCGGTGTGGTGATTGCCTGTGGCATGAACCCTTATTTCGGCGATTTTGATACCTATCATATGGCGGCAAGTGGCATCGATGAGGCATTGCGAAATTGTGTTGCCGTTGGAGCAGATCCCGATCGGATTGCCGTGTTGGACAACTTTTGCTGGGGGAACACCGATCGGCCTGAAATGCTGGGCAGTTTGACCCGGGCAGCATTGGCTTGCCGAGATTATGCCAAGGCATTCAAAACGCCGTTTATTTCCGGTAAAGACAGCCTGAAAAACGAATTCGTTGATACTCGTAATCAAAATCAGAGAATTGCGATTCCCGCGACTCTCCTGATCAGCGCCATGGGACAGGTCAACTCGGTCGATCATTGCGTTTCGATGGACCTGAAGGAATCTGGCAGTCACCTTTTTCAACTTGGAATGACTCAGAATGAAATGGGCGGTTGCCACTGGTCGATTGTCAGCGGTGCCAGCGGTGGTCAGGTTCCACGCGTTGATGCCAAAGCTGCCAAATGGCTCTATGGCAAACTGCACCAGGCGATCGAAAACCAGTTGGTTTTAGCATGTCATGATTTGAGCGAGGGAGGGTTGGCCGTCTGTGTGGCGGAAATGTCTTTTGCCGGTGGACTGGGTGCGGAGATTCAAATCGATGGTATTGAGATAAAAGGCGAGCAGTCGTTGGATGAGGAGCCGGTAGATCTCGACCTGATCAGGCTGTTCTCAGAATCTAATTCCCGATTTGTATGCGAGGTAGCTAGTGAACAGGTGGAGGCGTTTGTGTCGCTTTTTGATTCTGGGCAGATCACTGAAATTGGGCGGGTCAGCTCAGGAAAAAATCTCATTATCCGATCAGGTGATCGGGAACTGGTATCGACGGCATTTGATGAGTTGAAACAAGCTTGGCAAAGACCGCTGGACTGGTAAACAGCGATGGAACGACATGACATTCAATACACTGTATTGGCGAAACGAATCCCAATAGATAGCACCAACTGAAGCGAATAAATCACAAAAGTTATGGCAACACCAAAAGCGCTTATCGTACGGGCACCCGGGACTAATTGCGACGAAGAAACGCAGTTTGCATTTGAATTGGCTGGGTCTGCGGCCAAGGTCATTCACATCAACCGGCTACTGGAAAATCCCGTTCTGGGAGAGGACTATCAAATTCTCTGCATTCCAGGTGGTTTTAGCTATGGCGATGACATTGCAGCAGGCAGGATCTTTGCCAATCAGTTTCAGCTTTTTTTGCAGGATCTGATCCATGATTTCAAGGAACGTGGCAAGCTGGTTTTGGGGATTTGTAATGGATTTCAAGTCCTGATAAAGTCCGGTGCCTTATTTGGGTCAACCGAACCGGAAGCAACGCTAACCTGGAATGAAAGTGGCAAGTACGACGATCGTTGGGTTGATTTATCTGTGACGAACGAACATTGTGTGTTTTTAAAGGGTCTAGAAACGATGTACCTGCCAATTGCCCACGCCGAGGGCCGTTTCGTGCCCCGAAGTGAGGAGCAGCTGTCGAGGCTTCAGACAGCAGGCCAGTTGCCCTTGCGTTATTCAGATGGAAGTGGCAGTGATCATCAGTTGGGGTTTCCGGCGAACCCGAATGGTTCTATTGCCAATGTTGCCGGCATGTGCGATCCATCCGGACGTTTATTTGGGATGATGCCCCATCCGGAGAGATTCATTGATCGGACACAACACCCACATTGGACTCGAAAACGAGATTTGGTTGTGGGAGATGGACTGGCAATTTTCAGCAACGCGGTGAAATATTTCGGCTAGGTCGATGTTCAATGGGAAAGTTTGAACCATTTGGGAATTGAACTGATTGCAGAGTGAAACATGGGTGGTGGCCTCAGGGATGAAATGAAACTGCCTCTGGAATCCGACAATGCCCAGTTCTGAACGACTCAACGGTTTTGATGCACTGCGAGCGTTCGTCCTTCTGCTCGGTTTGGTCATTCATGCGGCGATGCCTTTTCTCGAACCACCGGTGCAAGTCTGGGCAGTCATTGAACCCGTTCGCCATGTTGGTCTAATTCTGGTTGTGATGGCAATTCATGCTTTTCGTCTTCAGGTCTTCTTTCTTCTTTCCGGTTTTTTCGCCGCCTTGCTTATTGAAAAACGGGGATTGCGGTCGTTTGTAATGAACCGGGTGCGTCGAATTGTGGTGCCGTTTATTTTTTGTGTTGTCTTGGTGGTTCCCCTTTTGCAGCTTCTGATGGTTTTGGGGTATCAGGGACGACCTGAGGCGGGCTTTATGCAGGTCGGAAGCTTGATCGTGGACGTGACTGCTTATCGTTCGAGCGTTTCAGATTTTTTCCTGAGCGGCGCTTTTATCTGGAATATGACCCTGTTTCATTTTTGGTTTCTATATTACCTCATTCTTCTGTTGTTGATTTGGCTGTTTGGTTTGGGGGTTGTCAGTGTATTGCGACTTCGACCGCTGATCATGCGCTTCGCAGGTGTAGTGCTTGCCAGTCGATTCCTGATCTTGATGCTGGTGACGTGTTCAGCAGTGGCAATGATCCCCATGCATCTTTGGCAGGTGGATACTCCGTTTTCGATGATTCCCGACAGGGCGGTGTTATTCTATTACCTTGTTTTTTTTGGGGTGGGTTACAGCTTGTTTGCCTTTCCCGCGCGGGTGACGCACATGCGTATTTATTGGCGGCGTTATTTATTGGTTTCATTGCTTGTTTTTCCGCTAATGATTTTTCTTCAGACCTTGGGCCCTAATCCCCAAAACCATCCTTATGACCATCGTCTGGAATTGCCAGCGTTGTGGGTCTATTCACTGTTTTCGTGGTGTATGGTTTTTGGATTGGTGGGCAGTTTTGCAAGCCAGTTTGCAGCTCCTAGAGCCTGGGTAAGAACCATTTCTGACAGCGCCTACTGGCAATATATTGCTCATTTGCCAGTGCTGCTTGGTTTGCAGCTGATTTTGATCCAGTTCCATTGGCCCATTCTAATCAAGCTATTTTTACAGATTGCGATTACGTTTTCATTCCTGTTGGTGATTTATCGATGGCTGATTCGCGGTTCAATAATCGGTCGGATGTTGAATGGGGTCACTGCGGAAAAACAGACGTGAACCGAGTGGGTCTATACTGAAACTCAGGGGCGGGTTTTTGAATTTGGCGATTCGGTTTCAGTGGCACCTTTCCGGAGGCACCTTTCCGGAGGCACCATCGAATCAAAATGGACCTGGACTTGGTCTGCAGAAAGCAGGGTATCGCTAGTCATCCATGGGTAAAGTAATCGTCGCGGTAGTACCTTTGCCAGATTCGGAATGATATTTTAGCTTCCCACCCAGTCGATCGATTGTTGAGTGGGCCAGGAAGACACCCAGGCCCATTCCTTTACCCGGTTCTTTGGTCGTAAAGAAAGGTTCCCGAACGCGTTTCAGAACGTCGGGAGTCATGCCCGTTCCGCAGTCCTGAATCACCCACACAAGGGCTCTGCGATTATTCTCGAAATTGACAAGAAGGGAAAAATCAACCTGATCATTGTCCGATTCGAATTGGGCGTCAAAGGCATTGGTGATGATCCCGCCAATCGCCAGCGCCAGCGCCCGAAGTGGCGCTGAAAACATCTCCTGGGCATCCTCGTCGCCCAGTTCCATGCGGTATTTGAGGTTGACCGGTAATTCGGTAATGACATACTCAGCGAATTCCTTCACGGACACCGATTGGAGTGATTCCCCGGTGGTTTGACCCACATCGGCAGACATTTTCGACAGGATATTTCGGCATCGCTCCAGTTCTTTCTTGATCAGGGCAACATCCTCCAGCAGTTCGTTGGAGACCGATTCGGTTTGCAGTAACTGCTCGGCTTCGTTGATGACAATCGAAATGGTCGATAGAGGAGTAGAGAGTTCGTGCGCGGTCCCGGCAGCGAGCGTCCCCAGCGCTTGCAATTTATCCGTCTGGGCTTCCCGAGCTTCAGCTTCGCGAAGAAACTTTTCCTGGTATCCAACCTCGTTGTTGAGCCGATTGATGAAATAGACAATGACTGACGAACAGGTAGCAAACGCGATCAGGGTGCCACCTTGCGGAAGAGAAACAAAACCACTCAATCGAATGGGTTGAAAAGATTCACCAATATTCAGAATGGGAACTTGGACGTGGCTGTACAAAAGCAAGCCAAAACACATGATGGACACTAAATTCAGAGACCAGGTCCATGACCTGTTCAAAACAAACGCTGAAAGGGAGAGGTTGACGAAAAAGAAAAAATTGAAGGGATTGGTCGGCCCTCCAGTGCAATAAAGCAAGGCCGTTAATGAAAGCAGATCTAGGGTCATCACCAGCCCGAGAATGAGATTGATCTCACTGGATTGCATTTCATCTGCATGGTGTTTGAGGAACTTTCGATACCAGATTTCCACGAAAAAATTGGAAACGGCCGTAACGCTAAGAATGGTCCCCAGGGAAATCAGTTCGATCCGGATATTCAATATCGAATTGACAGCCAGGATCGTCAGGAATTGACCAGTGACAGCAACCCACCGCAACTTGATTAACCAGTCTGCGTTGACGACTTCGCGTCTGGGAATCCGTGATGCCGCCCGGCGGTTTTGATTTTCCGAAGTCAATTCTAACAATGGTTTTCCAATCAAGCGGGACGCTATTGGTAAGGTATCGGGCTCCTGTGTGGAGCTCGGGCTGGCCCAACTATTAACTTGCGATCCCTATTGGATTTCTAATCCATCTGCAGGCCATCACGGTATTGATTTGGCTGCCGGTCCAACGGGGAGAGTTTATTTTGACCGAACGGTAAAAACGCACAATGGCCGTCCTTTACAGACAATGACCATCCTACCCGAACTTTACTGTCCCTTGGGAAAAATTGTGTTTCCCGCCTGATGACCCGAATGTAAACACCTTTTTGCCACCAATTTAGGCCACAAACGAAGTATGTTGTGCGGTGCCATGGTTTCGGTCAATTGCCAAACGTTTTAAACTTCTTTGGTGCCTGAAAACTGGCGATCATATGACTACATCAACTAACGGCTCTCTGGGCAAGCATTGAATGAGCAATAACGACTGGCAAAAAGAATTTCCTTTTGAGTCCAAGTTTTTTGATCAGGGTGGAGTTCGGCAACATTACATCGACGAGGGTGAAGGTGAGCCCATCGTGATGGTACACGGTAATCCAACATGGTCTTTTTATTACCGGCATCTTATTTCAAGTTTCAGGTCCACTCACCGGGTGGTGGCTGTTGATCATGTTGGTTGTGGGTTGAGTGATAAACCTAAAAAATATAAATACCGGTTGTCGACACATGTTCATAATCTGAAGAATATTGTTTCAAATCTAAAGCTGGAAAACGCAACGCTCGTGGTTCATGACTGGGGTGGGCCAATTGGACTGGGAATGTGGATGATTCTGATGCAGCGTTTCAAGCGTGTTGTGCTGCTCAATACCGCTGCCTATATCCCCAAAGAAATTCCTTTTGGTTTACAAGTGGCCCGCTGGCCCATCCTGGGAGCGATCGGGGTGAGAGGATTGAATCTTTTTTGTAAAAAAGCACTCACGACGGGCGTCGCTGATTCGCAGTCTCTGGATGCTGTAGCTCGTCAGGGATTGTTAGCTCCCTATGACAGTTGGGCAAATCGGGTGGCCGTCCACAATTTTGTCCTCGATATTCCGCTGAAGACATCACATCCCAGTTATTCTGGCCTGCAACTTCTCGAAACTGCTTTACCCCAGCTTGCCGAAATCCCTGTCAAGATGATTTGGGGAATGAAAGACTGGGTCTTCAATGGTGATGTCCTCGACGAAATGATTCGGCGGATCCCGCATGCAGAGGTTAACCGTCTGGAAAATGTAGGACATTACGTGATGGAAGAAGGTCGGGAACAGGTCGTTGAGCTGGTGCAGGATTTTGTTGGCAGATAAAAATACCAACAATGGCGATGCTTTCATTGTTTTGCCGCCGGTCGACTTGATCTGTTTTCGGGATGAGGTCTTATGACATTTCAAAATGCCGGATGCGATTACATGCAACTTAGTGTCGGACAATGTGTTTCGTTGGCATGTCTTCTGGAGGCATCAACGCCCAAGCCAGGAAATGTCCACCGCGGTGCCGATTTTGATGATCTCACATTTTTTGACTTTCAAGTCAGTTCAATTGCCATCGGGCCGGCGTTTGAGCGGACCGAGGAATTGGGACTTGGGCAACTGATTTTGATGGCGATTCAAGCTAACTCCTCGTGGGTTGGTACCAACACCAACCTTGGTATGGTGTTGCTGTTAGCACCGTTGGCCAAAGCCTCTTTCGAATATTCAAAGAGTGATGAAGTGGTTTCGCCGGGCACCAGGATGAGCCAGTTGGCTGCCGGTTTGCCGGCATTACTGGAAGGTGTTTCTGAGCAGGATGGCCTGGATTTGTTTGAAGCCATCAGGATTTCGTCACCGGGTGGACTGGGCGAGGTCGACACCCTGGACGCCAATCATTCTTTGGAGGCGATCCGTCGGAGTTGGAAAGTGGAATCGGCGAATGGGCCCGCTTCACAAAATTCCTTGTTCATGCATGCGATGGATTTGGCAAGCCATCGTGATACGATTGCACTTCAGTATTGCAATGGCTTTCAGCAGGTTTTCGATGTCGTTATTCCTGCTTTGAGGAATGCTCTTCAACGGTGTCATTCGCTTTCGGACTCGATTGTCGACGCTTTTTTGGAAACCCTCTCAGTCATTCCGGATACCCTGATCGCTCGCAAGTGTGGAGGTGACGTTGCCGACAGTGTATGTCAGATGGCCGCCGAGATTCGTAAAATTAACGATAGACAAGGGCAGCAGGCTGCCGTAGCGGATCTGGATTTTTGGTTGCGCAGCGACGGACATCGACGAAATCCGGGAACGACCGCGGACCTGATTGCTGCTGGCCTGTTCGTGTTGATTCGAACAGGTGAATGGAGTAACGGGATCATCCGACGAGCCCTTGAGGCGGGAAGGTTTGCAACACAAACTGACTAATGCGGCCAAAGGCACTAATTTTCAAAGGCACTAATTTTCAAAGGCACTAATTGCAAAGACAACTTATATGGGAGGCCGCTAGTGAATACCGAATCGTATTACGTTGAAATTGAAAAAGAAGAGTTTACCTTTAGCGCAGCCCATTTTATCACCTTCAACGGGGATATTTGCGAAAGGTTACATGGACATAACTACGGCGTGAGGTGTCGGATTGAGGCGGAATTGGACGAGAATCAATACGTTTATGATTTTATCGCTATTCGGGATTCGCTAAGGAAAATCTGCTCCGAGCTTGACCACTATGTATTGCTTCCGGACTCCCATCAGCAAATTGTGGTGACGTCCAAATTGCAGGAAGTGGAAGTGGTGTTCAAGGATCGCCGTTGGATTTTTCCGATAGGCGATTGTCGTATCCTGCCAGTCAGCAATACCACTGTTGAATTGCTGGCAAAATATATTGGTGGATCGCTGCTCAGCCAACTCAAGGAGAGAAAACTGAATTTGCCGCCTCTGATCGAAATTGGAGTTGATGAAAATAATGGACAATGGGGAGTTTGGCGAAGCCGGTCATGAATGATGGACAGACGCCTTTTTTTCGTTTTGAGTCGTTTTTTGAGCGCTGTGTTAATTGATTTTACCAATCGATAGGTGATGAGCATTGAGTGTTGTAATGAATCAGGTTTACCTCGGTGATTGTGTCGCCAAGCTGAATGAGGTCGCAGCGAAAAGCGTCGATTTGGTCTTTGCTGATCCCCCTTTCAATATTGGCTACACCTACGATGTTTACGACGACACAAAGTCGGCAAAAGAGTATCTGAAATGGTCGCAAAGCTGGATGAAGGGGATTCACCGATGCTTGCGTGACGACGGGACATTCTGGTTGGCGATCGGTGACGAGTTTGCAGCCGAATTGAAGTTGGCTGCTCAGGAAATTGGCTTTCATACGCGAAGCTGGGTGATTTGGTATTACACTTTTGGCGTCAATGTAAAGTCAGGTTTCAGTCGCTCGCATACCCATCTTTTTCACTTGGTCAAAGATCCCAGAAACTTCACTTTCAACGAAGAGAATCCCCAGATTCGGGTGCCTTCTGCGCGGCAATTGGTCTATGCCGATTCCCGCGCCAATCCCAATGGACGATTACCGGATAATACCTGGATTCTACGCCCTCAAGATATTCCAGACAGTTTTACAGGTGGTGAAAATTCATGGTACTTTCCGCGGGTTGCCGGTACGTTTAAAGAGCGAGAGGGATTTCATGGTTGCCAAATGCCCGAACGATTGTTGGCCAGGATCATTCGTGCGTCCAGTAACCCCGGCGAAGTCGTTCTTGATCCTTTTGCCGGCAGTGGAACGACGGTGGTAGTCGCAAAGAAACTTGCCCGCCGGTGGTTGGGTTTTGATGTCTCCAGTGACTATGTTTCCCACATGAAAAAACGGTTGAAAAAAACCCGGATCGGAGATGACTTGGATGGCGTGGAGAATCCACTGAAAAGTGCTCCTAAAACGTCAGCTGGAAAACGTCGAACCGAATTGGGAAAAGGATCCCAATCTGGTGGTAAGTCAAAATCCGCCAACCAGGAAAAAGACCTGCAGCAAGTCAAGAAAATCGTAGCCAAAGCTTATTTGAAATCTCACCAGGGAATGTCAACCGACCATGTGCTTGCCGATCCAGAGATCAACAAGGCGTTTGTCGCCACTTGCAAATCTTTAGGGGCTGAGGGATATCCTCGTTTTTGGAACGAAACCCTGATCGGATTAAGAAAGCAGGGGAAACTACCCAAACAGGGCACCAACGACAAATCAAAAATAAAACGACTGACCAACCGCGATATGGACTCCTACAGCTATGCGTCAGAGATCGCCATCCAACTGGCCGAAACCGATTTTGGATATAACTTGGACAAGTTGTTTTGTGTACCTGAATTGGCCGCAAAATTCGATGAATTGGCAGCTCAGTTTGCACCTGGTTTCACTTCGTTTGAATATCGATGGGCAGCGATAGCGTTCCGGAAAAAAGCTAAAGTTGCCAAGTTGGCTGGCATGAAGGCCAGTCACTGGGCGACCGCCGACCTGCCCCGTCCGCTGTCTTTGCGCAAGCTGAAATCAGCAGCAATCCCAGAAGCGGCGGGTGTTTACGTTATCCTCGGTGAGGATCGGTCGGAGTTATATGTCGGCCAGACATTCAACCTCCGTGAACGCCTTGAACAGATCACTTCAGTTTTGACGTGGCAGGAACTCAATCCCAAAGGGATTCAATTTATCGATACCGGTTCGGAGGATACGACGGGCGTCAAAGTCGCTTTGGCCAGTCGGTTTCGTGCGCGTTTGAATTCTCGCATGATTTTTCTGGATCAGTCCAACTTGACATGATGTCAACATGCCTGCGGGTGTTGCCGCGTTAGGTGACCAGCAGCGGACTAAATACCGTCTATGAAAAAGCTAGCGGGACTGGCATTGTCGGCGGGCATGCACTTCTGTATCGTCCGCGTTGGTGGGATTCCAAGGCAGGGATTTTTTTGTATTTTCTTTCCCTTGGTTTTTCTTCCCATAGGGTAATCGGCCCTTTTTTTGGGCTTCTATCTGCTGCCATGATGGTTCGTCAAAATACCAGGAAAAATCAATGAAACGCAACGGCACAGTTGTTATTGCGATTGTTCTATTGGTCTTGTCGACGACTGGATGTCCAGCGTGGCGGTGGCGATACCCCTGGCAGCCGCCGGGTAACATCTACGAGCAGGGAAATCGTGCGACGATTCACGACCCTTTTCCAGACAATCAGTTGGGCGCCAACATCGAAGGGATCCGCCCTCGAGAATTTTCGACACCGTTGGATTTGCCGGTGCGGGATCGACTTTACCCTGATTCGGTCATTGCCAAGCAGTAGAATCTGGTTTTCCACCCTTAAATCACTCAGCACTAGTTTGTTGATTCAATCCCCCTCCTGTCGCTCGCCAGTGGTGAAGGATGAGTTGGAATCCACAAAACAGGTGATGTTGCCTCTGAAAACGAATTTTTAGGCGATTGCCGGCCAGCACAAGTGATCGGCAGCACAAGTGATCGGCAGCACAAGTGATCGGCAGCACAAGCGATCGGCAGGGGAGCTTTTCTGTGTTCCAGAGCTCCTGATTTGGGGTTTGAGCGGCGAGATCGGCTTCATTATCAAAGGGGTATTTGCCCTAGTTCGAGCGTGCTGAGGTTGGGCGAACCAAGTCTTCCGGCACCGCCCGCCGGCCTTGATGGATGGAAAAACCGGGTAATCGAGGGCCTTTTTCGATTTCCATCGCATTCTTTTGAGACAATCAATAAAATAATTTGAAACGTACTTCGCTCCAACGCGTTAAGCATTCAGACAGTCTCAAATCGCATGCAATTCCGTTATGACGACAGATTCAAACGATGATAGTCACCGTCAGTGGGTGATGGACTCCCTGCAACAATACGAATGTCGTTTGTTGCGGTACGCCACTCGTCTGTTGGGTGGAGATGAGGATAGCGCGCAGGACGTCGTTCAGCACGCCTTTCTGAAACTTTGCCAACAAAATCAGCAGGAAATAGGTGGACGGATTGTTCCTTGGCTGTATTTGGTGTGTCGAAACAAGGTACTGGACCAGATTCGAAAAAGAAAACGTATGGAATCCACCGGAGAAGAACGCGAACGAGCCATTGAGGGGCGAGAAATTGATCCTAGTCAAATTGCTGAAAAACGGGATTTTGTTTCGGTGGTCCAACGGTTGATCGGTCAATTACCTGAGAATCAGCGGGAGGCAATCGATTTGTGGTCGCATGGTCTTCAGTATTCCGAGATTGCTTCGGTGATTGAGAAGAATGAATCGACAGTCCGGGTGCAGGTGCATCGGGCGATCCAGAAATTGAAACAAAATCCGGCAATCAGTCGGTGGCTGGATACCCAACCTTTGGAGCGTCCAGCAACCAGTACTGTCAATTAATGAAAGATATTCCCAGTTTGGAATCGCTGTTGGACACGGGCAAACCTGACACGGGCAAACCTGACACGGGCAAACCTGACACGAGACCTGATAATCAAACCTTTTGCTTTTTCTAAGTGAGAAATGAAGTGAACGTCGATAAAAACGGCCAGCAATTCGATGAAGACGATGCCAGTTTGACAGCTTTTGCGCTGGGTGAACTGGAGGATCCGGATGAGATCGCTCGTCTTCAGACCCTCTTGAAAGAAGACAGTGTCAAGAGAAAAGAATTTGAAGAGATCCAGCAGATTGGCGGTTTAATTCGGGAATCTGTGGATAGCGATTTGCCAATGGCGCCGGGATCGTTGCACGATATTGTTCTTTCGGAATTAGATTCCGTAGGGAGAACTGACCTGGTGTCTTCGGCTGCGAATAAGGGCCCTCAAACGAAGCGAGCTTGGACCCGTTACAGGCAGGTTGTCTCATTGTCGTTATCCCTGAGCCTATTAGTGGGTTTTTCGTTGGCGATGTGGCGTCCCTGGGAAGAAAGGCGTGGTGTCGCAGTGAGAACGGCGCTTGCCGATCAAACGGAATCAACAATTAATAAAGCGGCGTCCATGCAATCGGAGATGGGATTAACGACTGACAATCACACCGAAAGTAAGACTTCTGTAACTGACGGAGTAAAACTCGCTGAGGATAAAGCTTCCACGGCCAAGGCCATTGGCAATCTTTATGTCGAAGATGAAAAATCGCAGCTGTTTGGGAGTGGAGGGAATGGTGTTGAAAAGCCAGAGAACGAGCGGAAGAATTCCGAATCCAGTCCGGTTGCTGGTGATCAGGATCTTTCGTCTAGAAAAGTCGGCAGAGACGCGAGGCAATTAAAGAAAATCGAAAAGCAGTTGGATGACCCACATGACACGAGGATGGAGCTTTCTCAGGACGTAAGAGAGGGCGTTTTGAAAGCGGCACCCGGTGGTGGAGGAGCTGGTGGAGGTAACCCTTCACAACGTGCCTTTAAGGGGGCGCCTGGAAAACAGTCGGATTCACGTGGTGTGCCGTCGCCTACACCATCTTTACCTACACCATCTTTACCTACACCATCTTTACCTACACCATCTTTACCTGACAGGCGTGCACCCAGTTCAGGTGGTGCAGCAGCATTTGGTGCCGGTGGCGGAAAACCGGGTAATGAAGGTTTAAATTTTCGGCCTAGTGCGAATCAATCGTTTTCGGGTGAGGATTCGGGCTCGGCCGATAAATCGGGTTTTGGAGGAAAAGGTGTTTTTCTTCGAGAAAAATCTAAAAGGGCTGCCGCCAACGCAATGTCAGGACAACCGCAGCTAGGTGGAGCGATCGGGCCAGAAACACTTGTTGAGGGGGGGGCTAAATCGACCAACGAAAAACGGTCAAGAAGTTCGTTTGAGAAAAAACGTCAATCGTCATCGCGGCCCAGCAGTGCAAAGGATCCCAAGCGGCTTTCTAATTCTATTACTGACGCTACACAGGAGTCTTCGGCGCAGGAGTCTTCCGGTCAAAATACAGATGGTGATGCAGTCCAGGATGATCGACCAGGAGATGCGGGTAGTGAAAAAGA
Source organism: Planctomycetota bacterium (assembly GCA_014238905.1). Taxonomy (GTDB): domain Bacteria; phylum Planctomycetota; class Planctomycetia; order Pirellulales; family Pirellulaceae; genus JABAAE01. Next base: position 217,272 of record JABAAE010000007.1, on the reverse strand, counting down.
GAGCCCTCCTAACCCTCTGATAGCCGACTATGAAAATGATTTCATGCAGCCGTTGGGAACGAATGCTTTGTCGACATTTTCTATCGACACCGACACGGCTTCGTATACCAATGTCCGCCAAATGTTGAGGAATAATCAGTGGCCGGATCCAAACCGGGTTCGGATCGAAGAATTGATTAATTTCTTTGACTACAGTTATCCTCAGCCCCAAGCAGGCAGCCCATTTTCGGTGAATATGGAGCTGGCTTCTTCCCCCTGGACACCCGGTAATAAACTATTGAGGGTTGGACTAAAGGCGGCTGAAGTTGAAAATTCCAAACGTCCTCCAAGCAACCTTGTTTTTCTGATTGATGTCTCCGGATCAATGCGAAACTCTAATAAACTGCCGCTTTTGAAAAGTGGTCTCAAGAGTATGGTCGATCAGTTGCGTGAGGACGACTATGTGTCAATTGTGACTTATTCTGACGTTATCAAGTCGCCATTGCCGCCCACTGATGGTTCCCAGAAGGAAAAGATTAAGAACGTGATCGATGCGTTGGCGGCCAAAGGAAGTACCAATGGAAGCGGTGGCCTGCGGGAGGCCTATCGGGCTGCTAAAAAGCACTTCTTAAAAGGAGGATCCAATCGGATCGTGATGGGTACCGATGGTGATTTTAACGTTGGGATCAAAGATGATGCCGAGTTGGTGGAGTTTATCAGGGAGCAGGCTCAATCGGGTGTGTTTCTAACGATTTGCGGATTCGGAACGGGTAATTTCAAAGACGAAAAAGTCCAGAAAATGGCTCAAAATGGGAATGGCAAGGTGTACTTTATTGATTCGCAGAAAGAATCGAAGCGAGTGTTTGTTGAAAAAATTTCTGGTGGGCTGGTGACTGTTGCCAAGGACGTCAAATTACAACTGATTTTCAATCCCAGAACGGTGCAGTCTTATCGGTTGATTGGATACGAGACGCGAAAATTGAAAGCAAGTGACTTCGATGATGATTCAAAAGATGCCGGAGAAATGGATGCCGGTGACGATGTCACCGCTTTGTATGAAATCGTTCCGGCGGATGAGGATTTTACATTTCCAACATTGACGCATCCGGAAAACAGTGTTGATCTGAAATATCAAGTTGTGCAGAAGCAGACATTTACTCTCACCAAGTCTGCCAATTCCGATGACATTGCAGCCTTGAGGGTGAGGTTCAAAAGACCAAGTGCGGAAAAAAGTGAACTACGGGAGTTTGTTGTCAAGAACAGTGTGACTCACTACTCGCGGGCATCAAAAGATATGAAATTTGTCTCGACAGTGGCTGGCTTGGGCCTGATGCTTCGTGGTTCCAGGCATCGAGGTTCTTTGAATTTCGCAGGGCTGAAGGAGCTGGCACAAGGGGCAATGTCATCCGAGATGAAGGGACTCAAATCAGGCCAATCCAGCGGATTGGATCCAGCGAAGACACCTGATCCCAAGAACGCCAATAACCAACTCGCCACTCCAGCAGAATCCGCAGAGACCGAACTGAGAGCGGAGCTTTCTCGACGAAAGGAGTTGCTGGAATTGATTGACAGGGCGGCAGCGTTGTCTCCCGATTCGTCAGCAACTCGGCAGTAATACCCTGATGTCATAGCACCCCGATGTCATAGCACCCCGATGTCATAGCACCCTGGGTGGAAGGGTGTGGTCACGCCATCAGCTGTTGATTCGATTGCGGATTTCGTTGCCGATATCGGCAACAGGAACTCGTGTCTGTTCCAAAGAATCACGATCACGAATGGTAACGGTTTGGTTTTCCATTGTTTCGCCATCAATCGTGATACAGTATGGCGTTCCAGCTTCGTCCTGCCGACGATACCGTCGTCCGACGGCCCCTTTTTCATCGTAGAAAACATTATGATCTTTTTTGAGCTGTAAATAGATCTCTTTGGCGACTTCCGGCATCCCGTCTTTTTTTACGAGGGGAAAAACGGCGGCTTTGATCGGTGCAATTCTGGGGTGCAGTCGCATTAGGGTTCGCGTTTGCATCTTTCCCTTTTCATCGGGCGCCTCGTCTTCGGTGTAGGCTTCACAAAGAAAGGCCAAAACCGCTCGGTCGGCACCCGCAGAGGGTTCGATGACATGCGGGGTGTATTTCTCGTTGGTTAAATCATCACGGTACTGCAGGTCTTTACCACTTCCACGATACTTGGGTTGCCCGTGTTCATCGAGTTCCAAGGAAAGAGGGTTGGAGGATTCGTCAAGTTTTCCCTCCATGTGGCTGCGGAGATCAAAGTCTCCTCGGTGGGCGACGCCCTCCAGTTCACCGTATTCACCGCTTGGAAGAAATGGAAAAGCGTATTCAATATCTGCTGTTCCAATTGAGTAGTGGGCCAGTTCGTCAGCGTGGTGTTCCCGCATGATCAGTCTTTCGTCGGAAATTCCCATTTGGTGATACCATTGAAGCCGTCGATCACGCCAGTAGCTGTACCATTTCTGCGATTCATCGGGATGGCAGAAAAATTCGATTTCCATCTGTTCAAATTCTCGGGAACGAAACGTGAAATTACGGGGAGTGATTTCATTTCGAAAACTCTTGCCAATTTGTGCGATTCCGAGAGGAAGTCGATACCGGGTACTGTCAATCACATTTTTAAAATTTACAAAAATGCCCTGGGCGGTCTCCGGTCGTAAAAAGGCAAAATCGTCAGCGTTACCCAATGCTCCAACCGTTGTTTTGAACATTAAGTTGAATTCACGTGGTTCGGTGAGTGTATTGAGATTCTTGGCATCCGGCGCGAGGACATTTTCCGATTCACTGATGGTGGTTAGGTTGACAACGTCGCCGATCCAAGCCAATTGGTCTCGGTTTTTGCTTCTTATATTAAAAAACTTCAAGGCTTTGGTTTCGATGTCAGACTCACAATTTTCGCTGGCTGGAGCCGATACAAATATTTTCTGATTTTTTGCCTCCACCCATCTCCCAACGATTTGATCATGGCGATATCGTTTGTTGCTTTCACGGCAATCGACCATGAAGTCGTGGAAAAGATCGTAGTGTCCGGAGCACTTCCAGACTTGCGGATGCATAATAATGGTCGAGTCAATTCCGGTCATCGCAAACGGCTCGGGTGCGTTTTCAACCTTGTTCAGGTCATCATGGCTGGTGACCATGTCCTGCCACCAAGCAGCTTTCACGTTTCTTTTCAATTCGACACCGAGCGGTCCATAGTCCCAGAAACCGTTTAAGCCGCCGTAGATTTCACTGTTTTTGAAGAGAAAGCCCCGGCGTTTGCACAACGAAACGATTTTTTCCATTTGGTTTGATTTGTCGGGTGAAGCAGCCATTTATTCTGGTTTCCTGACCGGAGGGTATTTTTTTAAGGACAACAGTCGACTCAGACAGACTCCAGAAGGTTGAATGACCTCCAAGAAAAATCCGGTTTTCAACCGTCTATGACCAGTTTCAAATCATCTGAATGATGAAACTTTTGTCGGTATTCATGCAAATCGGCGCGACTGCCCCGACAAGTTTAATAAACCGGGTATCCCACCGTCTATGCCGGTTCAATTTTCCATGATTCGGTTTGAAGGGTTGGCAGCACATCGGTGGTATCGATCCTGGCTGAAAATTCGATATCCTCGTCTTTTTGCAATCGGATCAGGTTTTGACCACCCGTTGAAGCACGCAGGTTGCTCAGAAGGTTGGTACGTGCCGATTGCCATAGCTTTTTGCAGATCAATGCCTGATCGTTTGTTTCACAGTTTGAATTTGAAATGAAATGTTCGGCGATCGCGCCAGCGAATGCACAGTCCTCCAACGTGATCTCACCATTGGTGCCAGCGCAAACGACATCAAAATCGGCAACATCCTCCAAGTCGGTGATCACCCGGGAAAAATTGCAAAACGCTCCTATCAGGATTCGTTTGGATGAACGGCAGTAATTCATTGCCTTGGTTCCATTGGTGGTGGTGAAAGCAATCGACTTGCCATTGACCATCTCTCTTTGGTATTCCAGCGGCGAGTTGCCAAGATCAAAGCCACCAATGGGCAATCCCCCACGTTCTCCACCGCAAAGGAACTTTTCACCATTTGAATCAGAATGGGATTTGGCTTGATCGGTTTCAACAAAGGGAACGATGGATCGAGCACCATGAGCTAGTGCAGAGCAGATGGTTGTTGAGGCTCTTAATACATCCGTGACAACCACCGTTTTGGAGAGAACGTGGCTGCCTATCAAGTTGGGAAGCATGAAAATTCGAAGAGTTTTCAACTCGCTACCGTCGTCTATCCGTTGAGGGAGGGTATTCAGAAAAAATCAGTTGGGCGACAGATCCATGGTTTGATCGATCACCCTGTTCCCGGACAAACGAGCCAAGATTGGCAAACTTCGGAACTGGTCCAGGCCAATTTCAAAGCCATCGTGTTACTGGCGGGCTTTGGCAAAACGAACGTAGAACTCGATTGTTTTTTCGGTAGGATGGGTGGTGTTGATCACGAATCGTCCCAAGTTGGATTCTTCAGGACCCAGCAGATCGACGTTCGGACAGTCTTTTGGAATCGTCAACCGAATGGGATATTGATAGAGTCTGCCAATTTTCTTGAACTTGTCTTTTAGGACTTCGACCTTGATATGTCGGGTGGACGGATGTGTTCTATTTTCATTGAGTGAAATACCGATATCGCCCCCATTTTTTCTGGCGATACTCAGAACCAGTTCTACCGAAACGTCACGGTTGCCACTGAGAGTTCCAAAGCGTATCTGGTTTTTCTCTTCGTCAAATTGGTATTGGTTTCCAATCAAACTGATCCGAAATTCTCCGGTGACTTTGCCGGAAATTGGGATATCGATCTCCTCTTTGTTGGTATTCAGACGAAGCGTTTGACGAAGTGGACCTAATGGAAGCCCTTTCTTGGTCGAGACACTGATCAAGTAACCGATTTGAGATCCTATTTCCGACTTGATTTCTTCGTCAGTCAATTGAGTGATTCGAGTTTCAAAAAAATCCTGGGAATCCTTTTCCAGGAACTCCGTGCTATCGATCACTAGGTCCTTGTATTTATACCCATAGAGTCGGATTTTTGCGGTGGAAGTTTGGCTTGGTGTTGTGTTACTGAATACGATGTTGGCCGGCTCAGGCCGGATGGGCTGGATGACGACGCCTTCAACGTAAATGGTAATCGTTCGTCGGGCCGGATCGTTCGTCTGGATGGTTGCCGATTGACGAAACTTTTTCGAATAGTTTTCCGATTTCCATTTCAGTTTGATGGGGTACTTTTGACCAGGAGCAAGATTGACGCTGCGGCCTTTCATGTCACTCAGAGTGCACTTGCAAGAGGTGCTGGTTAGTTTCATTTCCAGCATGCCCGTCCCTTCATTCTTGAAGACGAATTCATGCTCGCCTGTTTCACCCTTGTTCATCTGACCAAAAACATGGGTGACTGGGCCGAGGAGACGGACGCTGGGGACCTCCGCTTCAGCCACAGAAATTGGTTCTTCACCAACGGCCACGGGTTTGGTGTTGTCCATCACGTCCTGAAATACCGTGAAGTCTTCATTGACATTGGCGAATTCAAAATAGGTGCGCGACAAACCGACTCCGAGTCCGGCGGCAGCGGCAATGAAGATGACAATCAACGCTTTCATAAATGGCTTCTTCTATTTAAGGTTTTTACAATTGATTTTTACGGATTTTCAACAACTCTTGTTCGATGTTCAGATCGGAGTTACTTTCCCTGAAACGAAAGGGGCCATTCTCCAAATCACGATCCAAGTGGGGATTGAGTTCATCGAGTTCAAGGGCTTTTGCCGCAAGCTTGCCTGCTTTTTCCCTGTTTTGGGCAATCCAATGAGCGTACGCCAGAAAAGCGACGTGTTCCGCATCATTGGGCCGCCGCTTTACAGCAGTTTCAAAAAAAGCAATCGCCTGAGTTTGGCACCTCTTCACCATCACAGGATCCAAACTCTCCATATTTTGATCGGAAACAGAAGCTAAGTCCCCCACGAAAAGAAAAATTTTCCCTGTTTCGAGGGCAACTTTACTATTTTTTGGCCGTAAATTAACGGATTTTACGGCTGCCTCGATTAACTGGTCCAGATGCGTCTGGGAAGGTTCCTGCCGAAACGTCTGCAAACGACCCTCGCAAAGGAAAAACTGGTAGTTGCCGTCATAAGGATCTGCCTTAATGGCCAGCTCGAGTTTTTGGATGGCCATTTTCAGATTCGAATTCGCCAGATCCCTTTCTGCAGCGTATGCCAGTGATTTAGCTTTCTGGATCGGATCGGTGACCGTGCTTCGGAAAAGAAAGATCACGCCCAAAAAGAGAAAGATCGTCGATGCCGTCACCACCGGTCGGACCTTGATCGAAAAAGTTCTGTGGCTGGATTGCGTCACCGCCAGCAGTAGGATCCCAGTTGTCGCGACACTTGGAAAACTGATCCCTCCAGAGGCCGTCAAGCCAATGACAAACGCGAGCAGAGCGATAACAAGTGGGCTCCCTTCAAAATTCACCCTCAATAGAATGACCGCAACGGCGGCCGAGAGGCTAATGCCCCCGATAAACAGGATCAAAGAGGAATTGAAACCATTTACGAAACAGACAAAAAGTGAAACCAGAATGCCACCTGTCAATCCGCTCAGCAACAGTGTTGCTATCGCGGATTCGTTTTTGAAGTGATCCGAATCGTTGCTTGGAGCATCGGAGGCTGGTGCGGGGACAGAGGATTCAACTCCCAACATGGTCCTCAGATTTCGAATCCATAGAAAACAACCAAGGATCAGAAAGATTGCTGCCGGAGTTCCTCCTACCGCCCATACTTCAATCAGGAAGTTATGAGGATCGGCTACGGTTTCGCTGGATTGAGCTAGTTGATAGTTGGCGTAAGTATTTTGAAAATTTCCTGGCCCGCATCCAAACCATAGATGATCCCGGATTAATGCGCCTGAAGCCTGCCAGTATTCCAGTCGATACAACAGGGATTTGGGGGCTTCACTGAGGACCTCCAAGTCAAAAATATTCAATACAATGGCCAGCAGGATCATGATGGTTGTCAACAAGAACAGGCCAAAAATCAGCACCCACGGGACTCTCGCAGTTCCCTGCTTGTTTCTATTTGCGCTGCCCAGAGTCGCCAGAAAGATGACTCCGAGAAAACAGGCGACCCCGGCCGTCCGACTTTTGGTGAGGAAAAGGCAGGCGGCGATGATCAACGCGGCCATTCCATAAATAACCAAATTCACTCGAGGGAATAATCGTCCGGAGATCAGCAGGCCAATGGACACCAACAGCCAGGGTGTCAAATAGGCTGCCAGGGAATTCGCCAAGACAAATGTTGAGGTAGGTTCGGTACTGAAAAAACGGCTTTCCCAAAGGAGTCTTTCCCGTGATCCAGAGTCGGTGTTATTGACGCCGGCATCGCGCAGGTTTTTTTGCTTTTGTGTCTCGTCCTGTTTTTCATAAGCCTCCTGCATGGCCGGTAACAGAATAGTCCCTTCATAGTTCCCAGTAAAAGCACATCCCAATGCCACACACCAGGCGGCTTGGATGGCCATTGTCCTAAAGCAGGCTTCGCGGCATAAATCACAAAAAACGAAATAAATCGTGGCAAACAAAAACCATTGCCAGGTTGCATTGATTGTTGCGCGTGCATGTCCGGTTTGAAAATAGAGTGAAGCGAGTCCGCTGAACACCATCCATCCGCAGACAGCATAGAAACAAACGTCAACGGCGGAAAAATGCCAAGTCTCAGTTTTTTTCATTAACTTGAGCCCGGCAGCGATGGCCACAGCGATGAATCCAAGCATGTGGATCGGCCAATTAAAGACATCCTCAGCGACACCATCGGGGATTAAGGGAGCGGAGGTTAATATCACAATGGCGAAGAAAACCAACGCTGTTTTCAACCCATTCGCGTAGCCGTTACTGCCAAGGTTTTGGGGCGTTGCATTGGGGCTTGGCTTTGCCAGACCACGTCGGTCTTTATCTGCCAATCGATTCTTGTTTTTCTTTGCCATGAAACGAGTCGAAGAACTGGCTGATCAAAACCCAATGGAGCGTTTGCAGTAAAGCACGAAGCCTGAATTATCCGCTTTCTTTTTCGCGAATTCGCCGTCGGGCTGTCGATTCCAGAATGGCGATCAGCACCATGATACACAATACCAGCGTCCCCATTATGACGGCACCCAGAAAATCAACTCGATGCAAAATCAAGGCCGCCATTCCGCAGGTGGCCGTCAGTAAATAAATAGTCAGAACTGATTGGGTCTTGGTCAAACCTAAGTCGCAAAGTCGGTGGGACAGGTGGTTCTTGTCGCCCTCAAACGGGCTCTTTCCGTTTCGAAGGCGAATCCAGATGACCGTTAGCATGTCGTACATGGGAACTGCCATAACGAATAGGGGAGCTAAAATCCCATGAGGTGATTTGGAATGATAGCCGGTATAGGTGGCCAACAGTGTCGCAGCCGCGATCACGAATCCAATAAAGTAACTTCCACCATCTCCCATGAAAATGGCCGCCGGAGGGCGATTGTGGAACAGAAATCCAAGCAGAGAACCGGCCAGAACGATTAATAAGCCGGCTACAAAGAGCTGTTGATTCCCTTCTTCGCCCTCCCGCGAAATCAACAGAACAGCCGCCAGAAAAGTGGAAGCTAAAAACGCTACCCCTCCGGAGAGTCCGTCCATATTATCTAACATGTTGAAGGAATTAATCATTGCCACGATCCAGACGACGCTGAGTAAACCAGGTACTAACGGCACTGAGATAAACGCGGTCGCCCGCCAGCCCTGCCAGGCAACGCAAAATAATGCGATCAGAAACTGACTTGCTAATCTTGGTTTCCAGCCAATTGCCCATTTGTCATCCGCGAGTCCGACCAGTGCAAGTAACGTCCCTGATCCAATCAGGATCCATAGCGAATCCAGTTTGGCACTGATCCCGTCCAAATGTTGCCTGGCGAATCCGGGCATCAATCGGTCGATCCATCCAACGTCACGAAAAACCAGTATCAAACTTCCGACCGCAAAAACCGTAAAGAATCCAGCCCATATCCCGATTCCACCTCCCAGCGGAGTTGGCACCAGGTGCACCTTCCGATCGCCGGGTTCATCCAGCAATCCGAGGCGATTTGCATTGATTCGTACGATCCATGTGACCACGTACGCAACCAGCATGGGGGGAATCAGCGTTGAGGTGATGAAAATGGCGAGTTGAGAGTTGCTGAGTTCCACAAAATCATCGCGGGTAAATTGAGTTTAGCGAGACTCCAGCGGAGTCTTTGGCAAATCATGTACTGGTTTGGTAGGCAGCCACATCAAGTCACTGACATCCAATCAATTTTAGGGAATGATTGACGTTTGAGCCATCAATGCGGAATGGTAAATCCTAATTCATTGTCGAAAGGGTTTCACAATCTGTAAAACAGGACGAAAGTGCACTGGTTTTCTGAATTGATGTCCGGTTCGGATTTTTCTTTTTATCTGCAAACGACGACAATCGATAAACGATGGCACTCCACCAAGCACGACAATATCGTTGGGTAACGCAACCGGGCCGCATCATGGCGACTTGTGTTGTGGGACGTCAGCACACTCGACGAAATCGATTAGGATAACCTGTTAGAACGTCTATGGAGGGGAAATGAGTTGTGCGAAAATGGTGGTTTTGGATAGGAAAATCAAGACCAGATTCCCTGCCGTGGAGAAAGCTTCGGGGTTTTATTGGAGGGGTTTTATTGGAGGGGCAGGTGCTTGGCGTGGAAAATCCTGTCTTCCAATAGGTTGCTGTTAACATCAAATAATTGGAGTCGGGGAACTCATGAAAAAAAAACGTTACGTCAACTTGACGTTGTTTGTGTTGAATTGCTTGGTTCTGGCCGGTCTTTTGCCCGCCCAGGATTCACCGAAAAATGTGATTGTCATTTTTGCAGATGACCTCGGTTATGGTGACCTGGCGTGCTTTGGCCACCCAGCAATTGCCACTCCCCACCTGGATCAAATGGCGCTGGACGGCCAAAAGTGGACCAGCTTTTATGTGGCTGCCTGTGTTTGTACACCCAGTCGCGCGGCGTTGCAGACCGGCCGTTATCCAATTCGAAACGGGATGTGCTCCAGTCGCCGTCGTGTTTTGTTTCCGGACTCCAAGGGAGGCTTGCCCCAAGCGGAAATTACAATTGCAAAGATGTTAAAAACCAGAGGCTACGCAACGCATGCAATAGGAAAATGGCACTTGGGCCATCTCCCTGAATACCTGCCAACTTCTCACGGCTACGACAGTTATTTTGGAATTCCCTATTCCAACGATATGGACGCGATCCGCAATGCACCCAAGGGCAAGGCAAAATTTTGGGAGCCCAGGATTGAATACTGGAATGTCCCATTGATGCGAGACGAAAAGATCATCGAGAGGCCAGCCAACCAACACACGATTACGAGGCGATTTACTGAAGAAGCCGTGAAGTTGATCCAGGTCAACAAGAAAGAAAAAAAGCCGTTTTTCATTTACCTGGCGCACAATCTTCCTCACGTGCCATTATTCGTATCCAATGAGTTCACCGATCGCAGCCGAGCCGGTCTCTACGGTGATGTGATCGAAGAGATTGATTGGTCGGTCGGGACGATTTTGAAAACACTGAGGGAGGAAAATCTTGCGGACGACACCTTGGTGATTTTTACCTCCGACAATGGGCCCTGGCTGACTTTTAACACTCATGGTGGATCAGCCGGCTTGCTACGCGATGGCAAAGGGTCGACCTGGGAAGGTGGCATGCGGGAACCCACGATTTTCTGGTGCCCAGGGCTTGTCAAACCGGGGATCGTCCGGGAAATGGGCAGCACGTTGGATCTCATGCCGACGATTGCCAGCGTGACTGATACAAAGCTGCCCCAAAATCGAGAGCTGGATGGCTTTGACCTGAAACCCGTTTTGCTGGGGCAAACCGGGAAAAGTCCCCGTGATGAGATGTTCTATTATCACGGTGAGGAAGTATTTGCTGTCCGCAAGGGAGAGTTTAAGGCTCATTTCAAAACCAAAACTTCTTATGTTGGTCAGAATGAGGCAGTCGTGCATGACCCACCACTGTTATTTCATCTTGGCCATGACCCATCGGAAAAACACGATATTTCTCAGCAGCATCCAGAGGTGACTTCCCGGCTGGCTGCCTTGAAGAAGACTCATGAAGCCGGAATAAGTCCCGGTGAAAATCAGTTGATCAAACGCTAGTCCGCCACTTGGCTCCGAGGAGGCCGGAACCGTTCGGCAGGCATTATTGCGGGTACATGTCTGACTCGACTTTCAGTTCATCCAAACGGTTCTGAAGGCTTTCGCGAATTTGGGTCATCAACGGGTCTTCGGCGACACCTCGTGTTCGTTTGGTGGAGACTTCGATTGGATCAAGGACGTCGATGATCGCTTTTAGTTTTCCGTGAATACGTGCTTTATCGGTCAGGTCTTCTTCAAATCTTTCGATGGTCTCCATGACCCGGGTCACCGAAGGGAATTCCTCAACGTAGTTTTTGGGGTACCCGTCGATTTGCTGTGCAAGATAAGTTTGTTCGAGGTGTTTCCATCGTCGGTTTCTTTCGGCGACGTCAACTTCACCTTTGGCTATTTCCGGAAAAATCTGCATCCTCAAATTCTTGATGCGAATTTGAATTCCGCCGGACGCTTCTTTTCCTAACCACTCACGTTCTAACGGATGAAGCAGCAAGTTAACCAGTTGTTGCTGTCGTTCAACAAGTGATCCGCCCGGTATTGCAGGAGCGTTGAACTGTAATTCTTTCAAGGTGAGAAGGGCGTTGCCCAGTTTTTGGATCCGCTCAATAATTGGTAGATCCGATTGACGGCACCAAGAGAGTCGTTCTTCGATATCGCCCAGAGTTTCGTCACAAGCAGTTTGGATATCGCCTTGGAAAACATACTTGATTGCTACCGGATGGACGACGACTTTACCCCCATCCCGCTTGGCTCTTTTTTTGGCCGCTGATCGAGCAATAAAAGCTGGTCCATCGAGCAGTGGCATCAATTTATCATTGGTGCGACTGGTCGTCCCTTCCGGAAAGAGTAGTGAGGGGCGGTCTCCATTGGCTAAAAGGGAGATGGCCGTTTCAACTGCCGTTCGATCCACTCCTTCTCGATTGACGCTGAAGGCTCCCATCGTTCGGACTAACATTCTCTGCAACCAGCCTTGGTTAAATGTGTGCCAACTGGCCATTGCGTAGTAAGTGCAGCGGGCTTTGACGGCTAGGTGTCCCATGACAAGTGGATCAGCGGTACGGCTATGGTTGGGTGTGATTAATACGCTGTGCCCCGCAGCGATGGACGCTTGTAATTTTTCGTGGTTGCGCACCTCGGCGGACTCGACACCCTCCAGTTTTCGCAGCCAACGCTTATAAATCCCGGTCAGCATGATCAGCTTGATGGGCCATTTGGCTTTAAATGGTGGCAGGAATTTGTAGGGTTTTTCGATGAAAACGTGTTGCATGATGGTGCTGACTGCTTTCTGACTGGAAGCCGGGGGTTGCCCGATGGGTGTTCATTAATGGAGAGTTTGCCGAAAGTCCGGCGGAAATAACAGATTTAGACCAGGATCTGGGGATCACATTCAAAATTCGTTGATATCGATTCAAAGCCTATTCGAAATTCCTTTTTTAGAAAAGAATGCCACTGCTTGGCCACGTTTGACTTATTTATCAGGAAGAATTCCTTATTCTTTGTTGGCGGAATACCGAATCATCTGAAGTCGGCATTCATTATTCGAGTATTTAGATGCCTGTTTCCAAACTCAAAAAACTGAAACTGAAGTCCCAGATCACGCCGTCGGGTAGCACCCTTCGTTGGACTCAAGCGTTTATTGAGTATATGCGGACCGAATGCCATCTGTCGGAGAATTCGGTAGCGGCCTACTCTCGTGATATCAGGCGATTCCAGGATTGGTTAAAGAATCGTCGGATCCCTGATTTGACAATTGGAAACTTGTCCGATTTTGTCGCTTGGCTAGGCAGACAGGATTTGGCTCCAACCAGCATTGCTCGGCACATTGTCGGCCTGAGAATGTTTTTGAGGTTTCTTCAATTGGAAGGGGTCTTGAAAGACAATCATGCCGAATTGCTCGGTAGCCAGAAACTTTGGGAGCGAATTCCCAAGGTCCTTTCCCCGCAGCAGGTAGAGAACTTTCTCCGGGCACCCAGCCCTCGCGAAGTTTTTTTTCAACGGGATCGGGCGCTACTGGAGATGCTTTATGCGACCGGTTGCCGCGCTTCGGAGATCTCTGATCTCAAAATTCAGGATGTCCGCCTCAGGGAAAAATTTTGCAAGTGTCAGGGAAAGGGTGATAAGCAACGCATCGTTCCATTGGGTGAAGACGCGGTTGCGGCAGTCGAGCAATACATTCAGGGACAGCGTGCGCTTACCGCCGCGAAATGCGATTCTCCTGATTGGTTGTTTCTTTCCCGAAGTGGCAAGCGATTGCGTCGGGAAGCGATTTGGGAATTAGTAAAGAAATACGCGCTGCGGGCAAATGTTGATGTTGCGATCAGTCCCCATACGATGCGTCACAGCTTTGCAACGCATTTATTGGCGGGTGGTGCCGATCTTCGTCAGGTCCAGGAATTACTTGGACATGCCAACATTGCAACAACCCAAATTTATACCCACGTTGATCAATCTCGGCTGAAAACGATCCATCAACAATTTCATCCCAGAGGATGAATTGCTTGCTTGTGGTGAATCGGTGGTCCCGGAAATCATTGCAAAGGTTGGTTGGCGGATTTCCAACAGGCGATGACGGTTTGATGCCAATTTCTTTGGTATCGCAACCTGGAAGGATAGACTTCGGTTTTCTGTTGTCTAAAACCATTTGATTCGGGGAGGTTCCTGCGAACCTTGGATTCGTTGGTCATTCAAAAAAATCCGCGGCAGGATTATCAACCTCTGGCGCTGTTGTTGTTGGTAACAAGCGGCGGAATACTATTTGATTGTCGAACCAGTTTCGAGCTTGAGATCGAATTGGCGTTGGGATCGACTGCGTTGATGGGTTGGTTGTTGCTTCGCAGGAAGACTCATCGAACGGTTTTGTCGGTTCTTCTCTTGATCGTCGCTTTTTGGTTGGGTGCAAGCTGGCATCATCTTTACTGGCGGAGCTACTTACCTACTGAAATTGGATGTTTTGCCACCAAGCATCCCACGCCCGCAGCGATCGAAGCCACTCTTGTGCGGTCACCAGATTGGATTCCAGAATCTTGCGGCAATTCGATGGATCGCCAAGTTGTCGGGGAACGGATGAGAATGGTCGTCCAGGTTGCTCATATTCGAGATCGATTGGGGTATCGCCGTGCGACCGGTCGTCTGCTGGTCACCGTTAACGGGATACCGAAAAACGTCTCTGTTGGACAAAAATTACACTTTTTTGGCCTGCTTTCTCGTCCTCATCTACCACGTAGTCCAGGCGAATTTAATGCAAGTCGATTTTTTCGGTCTCAACGGGTGAATGCTCAATTATTTGTCGCTCATCCAGAGGCGGTCTCTGAAACTCGCGTGAGTGATTCCGATCATGCCAAGACCAGGGTCAACTATGTCGCTGGATGGATCTGGATCGACTGGGTCAGGTCCCATTTTCACAACACCATTGTCCAAACGATGGATCCAGATTGTTCGGCATTGCAATCGGCAATCCTCCTGGGAATGCGCACGCTAATTTCTGACCAGCAAAACGAGACGTTTCTAAAAACGGGGACGATGCACTTGTTGGCAATTTCTGGTTTGCATGTCGGCATTCTGTGTAGTGGTCTATTTGCCTTGCTGCGGATCGGCTTGTTTCCTCCAAAACGTGTTTTGATTGCCATCATCTGTCTGGTGGTTTTCTATTGTCTGCTAACCCAGTTAAGACCGCCGGTCGTCCGTGCGTCTATCCTGATCACTTTCTACTGCTTTTCAAAGTTGATTTATCGGGATCCGCAACCGATCGGTGTCCTGTCGTTGGCGGGTTTGGTGATTCTTGTAATGAATCCTACATCCATCTTCCAGGTGGGCACTCAGCTCTCCTTTATTGCCGTAGCAACATTGATTCGAATCCAGGAAAGCCAAGGGATTTTATTATTGAAAGAGGACTCACTCCACCGCTGGTTAAAACGCAAGAGAAGTCGATGGCAACGTTTACGCGATTCGGTTTGGAGTTGGATTAACGGAGCCCTGATTACCAGTCTGTCGGTTTTTCTGGTGACCTTGCCTTTGGTTGCACACCATTTTCACGTCGTCGCTCCAATTGGTGTTTTATGCAACCTGACGTTAATGATTCCAGTTTGGCTTACGTTGCAATTCGGTTTTTTGCTGTTGGTGTTCGGAAATGTCCCTGTTCTGAATCAATGGCTGGGGCATGCCTGCGATGATTGCATCCGTCTAATTCAATGGCAGGTCGGTGTTGCCGTGGAAATTCCTGTCGGTCATTGGTGGTCATTTGGGTTTGGTAGTTTTTGGATAGGACTTTTTTATTTAGGACTGGCTCTGGCCTTTTTTAAGTTCAATTTTCGAATCCATTGGACAAGGCGAATCCATTGGACAAGGCGATTCATGTTGATTGTGTTTTGGTTGGCGTCGGCCCTGGTTGTTCCCGAAATTCGGAATCAATATTTTGTCCGGGATCTGCGTGTGACGTTTATCGACGTGCAGCATGGGTGCAGTATCTTGATCGAATGTCCCAATGGCCCAAATCTGCTTTACGACGCTGGTAGTCTTAATTCCTCACAGCATGCCATTCGTCGAATTTCGAATTTGCTATGGTCCCGACGGATCTACCATCTCGACACGGTTATTCTCTCGCATGCTGATCTTGACCATTATAATGCGGTCCCGGAATTAACCCGTCGATTTAAGGTGGGCCAGATACTCGTTTCGCCATTGATGTTTGATCAGGATTCCAGTCAGCCATTGCGTGAACTTCAACGATCGGCCGCCGCGGGCAGGATTCCCATCAAGTCTGTTTCTGCCGGCAGTAATTTTGACGTTCAAGGGCGGTTGCAGGGAAGTTTTTTGCACCCGGCCCAAGGCTTCGAATCTTCAACTGACAATGGGAATAGCCTGGTGTTATTACTGGATTTTTGCGGGTACCGGCTTCTTTTGACAGGAGATCTTGAGGCGGATGGGCAAAACCATTTGATGAGCCAGCTACCGGTGGACTGCGATATCCTGCTGGCTCCTCACCATGGCAGTCGATCCTCCGATCATGCCGGTATGTCAGTATGGTCCGCCCCGGAGTATGTGGTGATCAGTTGCGGATCGGGAAAGCTGTCAACAACCGTTGTTGATGACTATCGTGTCCGGCGTGCATCGGTTTATCAGACCGCAACATCTGGCACGATTCAATTTGCTATTGGAAAAAAGGGGATTGCAGTAACCCCCTTTCTTCGATGATCGATTAATATGCACTCTGTTGCAGTAGGACCGAGCGGATTTGCCTGACATTCAAATGGGAGTATCGCTGGGTCGCATTGATGTCTCACATGGTCTGCGAAAAAATGACAAAACCTACGTTGCAATTGATTTTCACTGCCTTTCTGTTGACCTCCGGAAAGTCGATCAACTTCGCTGAAGACGATTCGCTGGTTAAATTCAGTCGGTCACCGGATACTGTTGACCAGGTGTGGAATGGTTATGACCCACGGCAGGAAACCCTTGATCAGGTAACCGTACGGCAATGGGAGGAAGAAGGCCTGATTTTGCGTTACGTTACCTATCGCATCGGAACTTTTCGTGGAAAAAATGCAACCATGGCGGGTTTCTTTGGATATCCTGATTCGCAATCTGAATTGCCTGCGCTTTTACATATCCATGGTGGTGGTCAGCGGGCTTCGTTACGGGAGGTCAAGCGATATGCCAAACGCGGTTATGCTGTTCTTTCGGTCAATTGGGGTGGTCGTCCCATGGAACAAGCCAGACCCGTCGATCCAAATACCGATTGGGGGGCGGTTGATCCGACGCAAAACAACGTCGCCGGCTACTCGACGGTATTGCCGGGGCCAAAATCGATTGACAGTTTTCCGTCTGCTAGAAACAACAACTGGTTCTTGCTAACGATAGGTTGTCGGCGTGGTATTACGTTTTTGGAGCAGCAAGCGGAGGTTGACGAAAATCGAATTGGTGTTTTTGGACATTCGATGGGTGGGCGTTTGACAGGGTTGGTTGCCGGGACCGATCAAAGGGTCAGGGTGGCTTCCCCGTCAGTGGGAGGGAGTGGTTTTTTGCAGGATGATTTTTGGGGAATTCCAGGATCCGCGAGGCGAGTTCGAGGTAATCTCGCATTGTTCCAGAAGACCATCGCCGGCCAAGCCTATCTATCCCGGATCAAATGCCCGCTGCTGTTTCTGAGCGCGTCGAACGACTTTAATGCTCCGATGGAATGTGTTGAAAAAGGGATCGCTTGTGTGCCTCATTCCAACAAACGCACCGTTTACGCTGTGCATCTCAATCATCGATTTTCACCTGAAGCCGAAGTGGCCAGGTCACTTTGGCTGGATGCTAACCTGAAAAGCGATGTCCGTTTCCCAAGGGCACCTCAGGTGCGATTACAGCTTAGTGGAATAAAGGGCATTCCACGAATCGACGTCCAACCTGATTTGAACTGGGAGGTTGAAAAAGTCCATGTTTACTACGGTTATGGACGTGACCCTCGTAATCGGTTTTGGACCGATGCCCGCGCCAGGCAGACCGGTGGAAAATGGACTGCCCAATGCCCTGTTTTTGATCTTGACGAGCCACTCTTTTGCCTTGCCAACGCCTACTATCGAATGAAAGACAAATCACGAATGGCTGGTGATCCGACATCTGTCATCGTTAGCGCAACGGCAACCGCCTACCCGGATGAATTGAAATCTGCTGGCGTTCAAGCAACGGAAAAACGTCGTAAGGTAATCGATGATTTTTCGCGGGGTTGGCATGATTGGTATCGACTGAACCCAACTAATCCCCACCATTGGCTGTACTCGACACGTAAGTTGGCAGATCCAAGATGGCAGGCTCCAGAAAACAGTCGGCTCCTGATGGAGTTAGAGTCAACCGAGGACAATAATATTGTGGCGGTGCAATTGTTGACGAATCAATGGAGGGGATACGCAGGAAAGAAATTCAAGACCTGGACTGCCATGGTTTCATTATCAAAAAAAGGAATGCACAGGGTTGAGTTGAAGCTGTCCGACTTTCGCGGTATTGACCGTTCGACTCCAGAAAACTGGGATGGTATTACCGAACTGATTTTCCAACCCGGACAAAAGGTCGACAATTCAAAAGTAGAGGACGTGGGAAAATGGCAGGGGCAACCACTGCAGATTTCATTGATTTCATGGCAGGATGACTAGATTGGCTTTCACTTGGAGAGCGGGTCCGTCGATCTCGGCTGTAAAGAATTGTCTGCAGCGATTGCGAATTGGAACGGTGTAGTTAAACTGTAGCGGGGTATTTTGCGGTGAAGGATTCATCTTGATCCGTCTCAAACCGAACGCCCAGCCAGTTATTGTTCCCACGTCCAGTACCTTATTATTTGATACATAAGAATATTCCGTGAATTCCAATCCTTCTCCTCCCACAGAACAAATTGCAAAATCTGTGGAGTTTGTGAAAAAAATCCGCGAGCGAGTGGCGACGATTGTCGTGGGTCAGGACGTGATGGTCGAACGCACCTTGATCTCGCTTTTCACTAGTGGCCATCTTTTACTTCAAGGTTTGCCTGGACTTGCTAAAACGCTCTTGGTCAGCGTTCTTTCCAAGACGATTGATCTCGATTTTGCACGGGTCCAATTCACAATAGATTTATTGCCTTCGGATATTCTTGGCTCAGAGATCCTTGACCAGCGAAACAACGAATTTCGCACCATCAAGGGCCCGATTTTTACTAACCTGCTGTTAGCCGATGAGATCAATCGAGCGGCACCCAAAGTACAGGGCGCCTTACTGGAAGCCATGCAGGAAAAAAAAGTGACGATTGGCAGCGAGACATTTGATTTGCCCGCGCCTTTTTTGGTGATCGCCACACAAAACCCGATTGAACAGGCCGGGACGTTTGAATTGCCAGAAGCGCAGCTTGATCGTTTTATGATGTGCCATCGTCTGGGGTACCCGGCGATTGCTGAAGAAAAGGAAATTCTCAAGAGGAATGCCACACTGAAAATACAAAGGAAAGACAAGGGAGCAATTGCTCAAACTGAGTTTGATATCTTGGAAGATGAACCGGTTGGAACATCAGAAGATTTGATTCATGCGATGGAAACCGTGAACGAAATATTTGTCAGCGATGTTTTTGTGGATCACGTCGTCGAATTGGTCAATCGAACCAGGAATCACCCCGATCTTGAATTGGGCGGCAGTCCTCGCACTGGTATTTCGCTGATTAAAGCCTCTCGTGCCAGGGCAATGATCCATGGCCGGCATTATGTGATCCCGGAGGATCTCTTTGCGTTGGCTGAAGATGTTATTTTACATCGTATTCGGCTCAATTATGAAGCTTTGGCCGACGGGCATACCGGCGAAACGGTACTCAAGACGATTTTACGAGACATGGGTATGACACCGGCTATGGTGTAATGCCCGCTAATTAATCTGCGGGAAAGCCAAGGATCGAATGCAAGGATCTCTTGAGAGGATCGACACACTCAATACCAGACAATTCGTCATCGCTGTTAAAAAGCTTGCCGATAGTTTGAGTTACGGGACGGATTCCTCGCCGTTCCGAGGATCTGGGACCGAGTATGTTCAATCCCGGCAATATATTCAGGGTGATCCCATCAAGGCCATTGATTGGCGTGTGACAGCTCGCACGGGCCGACATCATATCAAGGAATATGAGACTCCCAAGCAAATGCCCTGCTTCCTTATGGTTGATACGTCAGCGTCGATGACGATCTCTTCGACCCATTGGAGTAAGTATGCGTTGGCGGTTCATTTGGCTGGTGGTCTGGCGTTTGCATGCCTCGATCGAGTTAGTCCTGTTGGCCTGGTTGGGGTTGGTCAGGATGACATTCGGTATCAACCGAGCCTGTCCCGTGACCAGATCATGCAATGGCTGCATCGACTACGTCATTTTGACTATCATCAAGAAACCACTCTTGCCAGGAAATTAACTGAATTGGCAACATCGCTTAAGAATCGAGCTTTGGTGGTCATCCTTTCTGATCTGCATGAGCGCGACTCTTTAGCGGCGATTAAACGGATGGGCCAAGAGCACGATACGGTTGTCATCCAGCTGATTGATCCCGCAGAAGTTGCCATTCGTCACGCCGGATTTTTACGAGCCAGAGAATCCGAAAGTTCGGCGACTTTTGTAACGGGTGGCAAGAAGCTGGGTGTGGATTTGGCTGCGATTGCGGGTGAACTCAAACGGGGCGGAATTGATCATTTGCCGCTTTTCACCAATGAATCGATCAGCCATAAGATCAGGAATTTTTTTCAGTCCCGCGGGATTCTCGGGCGAGGTGCACGATGATGGCAAGTCCATTTTGGTGGGATAGATCGACTGGCCATCCATTCGCGATTGGTTCGAGGAGGCGGGAATCTTGTTTTGCTTGGCCTGTCTGTATTGTGATACTCCTGACGGTGTTCCCGTTTGGAATCGCTCAATCTCAAGTGATTGATACGCCGAGCGTCGGCATTTCCAAATTGGTCGAACAAATAGTATTGCCTGGTTCGGAGCTGACTCACCGACAGGTCGACCCCAAGACATCGCCGTTGATTGTCCGCGTAGTAAGATCGTTTCCCCATGGTGATGCCTTTCGTTATGACATTTCGTATTTTGGAATGGATGCTGGGGAATTCGATTTGAAAGACTACCTTGTCCGACAGGATGGCTCTACCACCGCAGACTTGCCCTCCATTGTAGTGAAGGTCGATTCCATTCTCGTTGGAGGTCAAGTGGAGCCTAATCCGTTGCAATCGGAATTCCTGACCCGTGTCGGGGGGTACTGGCAAATGGTATGGGTAGGTGTGGCGCTGTGGTGCGTGATCTTGCTTATTCTGATTTTTGGTTGGCAGCGAAAACGGGTGCTCCCGGTAGCCGAGGTCTCCAGGAAAATGACTTTGAGCGAGCGGTTAAGGCCGCTGGTCGCTTCTGCCATTGAGGGACGTTTGCCGGCTGAAAAACACGCTGAACTGGAGCGGATGTTGGTCGTGTTTTGGGAAAAGCGATTGGGAATCGATGCCAACGATCCAGCCGGGGCCTTGCACGAAATTCGTCGGCATGAGGTTTCGGGACCACATTTACGCCAAATCGAGATGTGGCTCCATTCCCCAGCGGGTGCCTCTGTCGGTGTTGACGTTTCCAAATTGTTGGAGCCCTATCAAACCATCGATTCGGATGAGTTGCATGAAGCGGGCATTGGGGGGCCTACTCCGCAGTTTACTGAGGAAAAGGTTGATGGGGAAAAGGTTGATGGGGAGAAGGCAGTTTGAACTTCCTCAATTGGCAACTGTTATTTCTATTGGTATTACCAGCAGGCATTATGGTCTGGATATGGTCCCGAACCGACAGGGAGGTTGTACTTCCTTTTGATCGCGGGCATCAAAAAAAGGGGGCAATCTGGAATGTCCTGATCAATCTGGCTGATTCGATCCCGGCCTGTATCCTCGCGGTTGTCATTCTTATCTTGGCAGGCCCCACCAATCTGGGAACACCCGTTCAGCAACGAGAGCTAAAAAATATCCAATTCTGCCTTGATGTGTCGGGTAGCATGACAGCCAATTTTGGGGCCGTGAAACGATACGATGCTGCGATGGAAGCCATCAATGATTTTATCGATTTCCGCGATGGCGATACATTTGGTCTGACCATCTTTGGCGTTCAGAATTTGCAATGGGTTCCATTGACAAACGATACCTCGGCGTTCAAGTGTGCCCCTCCTTTCCTGAGACCCGAATCGCTTCCTCCCGGTTTTGGCGGGACGATGATCGGAAGTGCACTCCAGGCGTGCCAAAAAGTGCTGGTCGACCGGGAGGAAGGAGACCGGATGATCATCCTGGTGTCTGATGGCAACAGCTTTGATCTCAACCCACCCAATGATGAAGTCTTGGCGAAAAAACTAAGGGCGGATGACATTGTGGTTTATGCCGTTCATATTTCCAATACATCGCTTCCGCCGGAATTGGCAACCATTACCACTTTGACCGGAGGCGAGTCATTTAACCCCGGAGACAAGGAGGGGCTGCGAGCTGTATTTCGAAAAATCGACCAAATGCAGCAAACCAAACTTAAACCCGCGTACGCGGTTAGACAGGATTTTTTCTGGCCATTTGCCGTCGTCGGCATGAGTTTTCTGGGACTGCGATTGTTGGTTTCGTTTGGTCTTCGGTTTACACCCTGGTAACCGACTCTCGGTCGCAATCCATCACTGGAGTTTATTCCTTTCATGTTTTCAGCTGAATCCATCACCATTGGGGCGATCCTCGTCTATGCATTGGCAGAGTGGATCCATATGCGGCGGGTAAAGAACATTGCGTTCCTTGCGTTTGGTCAGAGCGGAAGACCCGTCCCTTGGGCTCAAGTTGCCCCAATCATTCGAATTGTGTCGATTGGTTTGCTGGTATGGGGAATGGTATCCCTTTATCTTATCGATCCAAAAATTCATAAAGGAAATGAGCTTCCGGATTCCAAGATGAAACACCTGGTCCTTGTTTTGGACGTCTCGCCCAGTATGGGGCTGGCCGATGCTGGGCCGCAGAAGAATGAAACCCGTCGCAAAAGGGCGGCGGAAATCATGGAATCATTTTTTAAACGAGTGGTTGTCGATCAATATAAGATCAGCTTGATTGCAGTTTACAATGGTGCCAAGCCGGTCGTTGTGGATTCAAAAGACCTTGAAGTGGTTCGTTACATTCTGGAAGAGTTGCCGATGTATTTTGCCTTCAAACCGGGCAAAACCAAGTTGCTGAGCGGACTAGAAGAAGCGGCGTCTCTTGCTAAGGGCTGGAATCCTAAGAGCACAACTATCATCATGATTACCGATGGTGATACGGTGCCTGCGACCGGCATGCCCCGGTTTCCGGCGTCGATCGATAACTTGCTCATTGTAGGTGTCGGTGACTCCCGAGCAGGGAAATTCATTGACGGTCATCAATCGCGTCAGGACAGTTCTACTTTGAGGTCGATAGCGGTCCGTCTCAATGGCATTTACCACGACGGCAATAAAAACCACCTCAGTTCTACCACGATCGCTGATATCACTTCGGCCGAAATAGAGGATCAATTGTCTGAGCTGGGGATCAGAGAATATGCGTTGTTGGCCATCGGGGTGGGTTCGACGGCATATACACTTTTGCCCATTTTATTGTTTTATTTTGGCACTTTTTGGCGGCCGGGAGTGAAAAACCCTGCACAGATGAGTGCTCAGACCACGAAAATGATTGAAGAATCATGAAGAATTAATGGCTGGACACCAATAATCTTCAAGGAAATATCGCATCAATGAATGAGTTTTGTTAAGCTAAACGAGACCGTTCCCTGACTTGAGGACCATAGCTATGCGGCGGCTTCTAATTGTTGCTTGGTGTTTTGTGCCGATACTTTTTCTTGGATTCCATTACGGGGCTCCTGGAAAAAAACTTCAAACGCTGGATCAGGTTGACCTGCTGATAAAAAGTGCAAAGGCATCAGCTGGCAATAGTGATTGGGAAATGGCGGTGGAGAATTATGAAGAGGCTTTGGGGCTCATTCCCAAGGAAATGGCCACCGAAACCCGCGAGGTGATGCTGGAGAAATGTAAGGCGCAGATGATGGCCAAGCAACTTCCCCAAGCCCATGGCACGCTGCAGGGGTTGCTGGACGACATGCTGGCCGAACCAGTCGCAGATCATAACAACGAACTGATCTTCGCAACCCGTTCATCGCTGGCCAATTCCCAGTATTACATGACTTGGTTGATGCGACTTGAAGGCGAGCCCGAAGAACGGTGGATGCCTGAAATTGAGTCGGCTCGACAACATTATAAGCTTTTGACTGATCAGCTCAAAAAAAACGGGGATACCGAAAGATCGCAGAAGTACCGTGAAGATCTTGAGTCGTCCATTCGACTTGCTCGAATGGATCTGTCGGAGTTGCAGGGATTGCCTCTGCCATCCCAATGACAGGGCACGTGAAGCGGTAAAGGCAAACGTCGCGGTCGCGGCAAAAAGAAGGGTGGCGGTGGAGCGGGATTCAATCCGCCTCCGGCCGGTTCGGGATCCTGAAAGTTTCAAGAGTTTAGAATTACTCTTTCAAGATAATCCATTTTGAATGTCTGGAAACGCGAAGTCATGACTTCGCGTTTTTTTTTAGTTTGTCTTATCGACGGGAAACTGGTTCGAATTTTCAGCGTTGGCGCTTAAAATAAAATCTGTTTCTACCAGTTGCCGAATCCTGATTGAATCCTTCATGCACAAGTTAATTTTAAGCACTATTTTTTTTGCTGCTCTGATTGCTGTTGGTAACGCCCAGACGACAACCCGGGCTATTCCGCTCCAATTGCCCAAAGCCAGCCTGATTCGACGGCCCGCCACGTTGACACAGGAGTCTGCTGCGAAGCCGCCTGTGGCAAAGCCAATCAACTCAGCAATCCAGGGCACCGCCGCAGGATCAAAAAAAGCATCAAGTAAAAGATTACAACAAATACTGGTTCTGACCTTCAATCGAAGTCCGGCATCTATCTTGAAAAACTGGTCTGAAAAGAACGGCGGACGCAGCGAGACGACTGTTGAAAAACCAAAACCCCCTGAGCCATCCGACTTAAAAGCTGAAAAAGCGGACTTGCTTTCAAGAGAAATCCGTCAGTTTGAACAGGACGTGATTTTGGGCGAATGGGCAGATGTTAAAAAGTTTCTGTCAGAGTTTAGGATTCGCGAGGAAGCGAAAACGGCCTATGATTTTCTGCTTGCAAAATTGCTGGCCAGACCGACTTTAACACCTGTCACCAATGCCGCCCCGATTCCCGAAGGGGTGGTGGTGGCGCCGCCTCGGGGCGTTTTACCGGATGACCATGTCATTGCGCCCGCGGACATATTGGGACTGCTGGATTGTGCTCCCACCAAGTTGACCTCTCAAAATTTGACTTCCATCGGGCAGTTGCTGGCCAAGTCAATGCGACAGGGATTTGTGCCGGATCAATTGCTGGACTCCTTGCAGACCGGCACAGGAAAGGTCGGTGGAGCGGAATTGGAAAACAAAATCGCCGCCGCGAGGTTATTGCTTGCTGCTGGGCTCCCGGATCAGGCCCGGACTTACCTCACCGATCCAGAAAATGCTGCCAAAGCAAAAGATGTCAATTCGCTGGTGCTCTTGGCAAAAATTTTCCAGCAGCAATATGATTCCAAAAAGAAACCTGAATTGCTGGAGGATGCATGGAAAATCAACCAAATGATTTTGTCACTAGCGGAAATTCAGCAAGGCGAAAAACAGGCAGCTTTGGAAATGGCCGTGAAGCTCGCTCCGAAGGTACGAGAAGAGATCGGTCAGAAATGGTTGGAAGAAAGCTTTACTTCTAATCCAGAGCGCGGCATGCAAATCATTGCCGGAATTGGTCAGGCAACTGCATCGGGTCAGCAGGATTTCCGATTTGATACAAAAAGGCGTCTGGAAGGATTGCAGTTACAAAAGACTGCGGTGGAAACGCTCCTTAAGGCAGCACCGGCGCAGGCCAGTCGTTGGCACATGACAATTGATCTATTGGCAATGACCTGGTTGAAAGAAGCAGGGTTTTCCCGTCAATACGCTCGTTCCAGTGGTGTCCCATCATTTCGTCGCGACCGATACGGTAATATTTTCTATGCAAATGACGATGAATTTGGAGCGATGAATAGGGCTCCAAGCGGTGCGCGACCCCGCCCGGTTCCTATTCGGGAAATTCTCGGGGTTCGACCGCAGGACGTTTGGTTTGATGCGATAAGCGAGTCGCTTAGGAATCAATTTCATGAAGTCATCGCCAAGCTTCATTTGAAAATTCAAGAGGAAGAGTTGGCGTTTCCGCATATTGAGGCGATAGCCAAGTCAGACAAGAAGACGGCCAAGACATTGGCTGAGGAATTCTTGCAAGTCTGGACGAGGAATCACAACCCAAATGACGCGCGTGCCAATACGAACCGATACGTTTACATTTTTGGATTTGAGCAACGAGCCAATTCCATCCCATTGACGCGATCCAAGCAACAACGAAACCTGCAGGAATTGCAAAAATGGATCAGCCGTTTGAGGCAGCTTCATCTAGACGAATTGGATGAAGATAGCCTTGTGAGGGCGTTTACAACGTGCCACTCCACTGCGGAGGTGTATCGATTGGAGGATATCGAGGATGTATTTGGTTCGATTGATTCTCTCAAACCGGCTACCGTTGCCGGGTTGGTGCAAAAAATGCGAACTAATCTCTCAACGGCATGGCGTCAGCCTCGTGTGCAAGAATCGAAAAAAACCAATCGAAAGGAGCCGGAGATTCGTCTGGAGGTCCTTCGTGGATATGATGTTGCCGAGCAGATTATCGAAGATGGTCTGAGCAGAACCCCGGATAGTTGGCAATTGCAGCTTTCCAAGGCCTGTATCCAGTATGACCGAAATGCCTATCAGCAGGAAATTAAAAAGAGCTCTGATTTTACCCAGAAACAAAATCTGGTTTTCAGTGAGTTTGCAGCCGCCGCTTCGGCCTATGCGGCACAGGTGCCAGGGTTGGAGGCAACTCAACAGGAAACGATGGTTTACGATCTTTGGTTTTATGCTGCCTTGGGTGCTTGCGATTTATCCATGTTAACCCATACCCAAGTGTCAGCAGAATCACAATTGGAACGGATCCGGAAATCGATAGAAGCATTACCTGGAGAAGCTCCTGTCAGGCACATGTCTCAGTTTGCAAACAAGCTGTTCACCCGGATGAGTCCTCTCAAACCGGAAATGAAATACCGTTACCTCAAAGGCGGTTTTAAAATCGTGGGCGATCATCCAGATGCGTGGGAAGCTCGCAAGGTTTTTCAGTATTACAAAGATCTGGTATCTGAAATTCACCTGCAAACCGATATTGATGGTTCTGATGTGGTCGGTGAGGAGCCCTTCGGTCTTTTTGTGAATCTCTACCATACCGAAGAAGTAGAGCGGGAATCCGGAGGGTTTTCAAAATATCTTCAAAACCAGAATAACATGCAGTATGCCTACAATTATGGTCGGCCGCCCAATGATTATCGTGACGCATTCGAAACCGCTGCAATTGCCGCTTTATCTGAACATTTTGAAGTCATTTCGGTCACCTTTGAAGATGAGAAAAATTTGAAATCGCGTGCAGCACGGGAGTCGGGTTGGCGGATGACTCCGTATGCTTACATCCTGATGAAAGCCCGAGGGAAAGAAGTCGATATCATTCCGCCGGTTAAGTTGGATCTGGATTTTCTCGATACTTCGGGATACGCGGTTTTGCCTATTGAGTCCAAGGCCATACCAGTCGATACGCTGACCGAGGCGGCAGAGGATCGCCCCATGTCTGATTTGAAAATCACTCAAACCCTGGATGAACGCCGCTCTGGAGAAGGCAGGTTGGTTCTAGAGGTGAAGGCGACAGCTACCGGATTGATTCCACGATTTGACGACATCCTTGAAGTGCCTACCGGTGGTTTTGAAGTCATCGAAACCCAGGACCAAGGCGTTTCCGTGTCCGCTTTCGATCCTAGTTCCAACGCCATCCAGATGATATCCGAACGGGAGTGGTTAATCGAATTGAAAGCTGGCGAAGAAGCTGGAAAACCTGAATCATTTGAGTTTTTCTCGACACCAGTCGATGCTGCAAACATGGAATACAAGAGATACAACGATGCAGATTTGGTAGTGGTTGAGAAAATTGTCTCTCTTGAAAATCAGTACGGTACCGCCAGTCGGAATTGGATATTCAATTTGGCCTTGGTGGTGTTCGTTGTCCTGTTGATTGGAGGCATCGGATTGTTCATCGCACGTCGACCAAAAACAGAATGGGTACCGCGATTTGTGATGCCGGCGGATCTTACACCTTTAAGCGTGATTGGTCTTTTAAAGCAAATCCGAGGCGATCCAGCCATGAGCGATGCTGTCAGATTCGATATTGACCAGTCGATCCACCGTATCGAAGAGCATTACTTTTACAATCAGAACGGCGAATCTCCCAACTTGGAGGAGGAGGCCCGCCAATGGCTGGCCCGAGTCAATTGACTAACGGCGGTAGGAATCGTGATGTTTCATTGGGCCGCCTCGTTAATGAGATAGATTGTTCAGATAGATTGAAATGGATTGTGTTTTGAAACGTCCATAAAAAGGCGGTCCTAATATTTAACCGAGGGTTTGGAAATGGTGTTTCGTTGTATTTCTTTTGCTTTGATTCTCGTGGTGCAGGGCAGTTTTCTGATTGCTGGCGAACCTGTTGGAGAGATCATTCCTGTTGTCCCGCGTAAGATGACCAATGCCTCGCAGGAAATGGCCGATCCCATCCAAACACTAAAGGGTCTTTTGCCGGCAAAAGACGCTCTGGCACCCGAGGGGGCACTCTCTGAGGCTCGTCGATTGGTTGTTAAGGTGGATTCGTTAAACGAGGCCAAGATCTATTTCGACAAAGATGCGTTGGCAAAAATTGAAAAAACTATTGATTTCAAAAAAAGCGTTCTTCTGGTGTTTGTTTGGAAAGGCTCGGGGCGTGACAAGCTCAGCTATACGGTATTGGAGTCTTTTCCAGAACAGATCAGGTTTCAACTAACGCCAGGCCGTACGAGAGATTTGAGGCAGCATTTTCAGGTCTTCGCCGTGAGGTCTGACGTCACATGGAAGTCTGAATTCACGAAGAAAAAATCGAAGCCATCCAAAAAAGACTAGGTTTGCCGATCGCGAAGACATTGCAGCAGCCATCCAGTGGGGGCACCGCTGATTACCGCTTGAGGACTGCCTCCCAAATACGCCAGCGGCAGGACTGGAAGTAGGTCAAAAGACATCGCGGAACGTGTCATTCACCTTTCTGGCAGCTTTGCCATTGATCCAAGAGGCGTTGTCTGTTCGAAGGCGATTGCCTAGTCGCTAGAATTCAGTCTCTAGAATTCAGTCTCTAGAATTCAGTCTCTAGAATTCAGTCTCTAGAATTCAGTTGCCGGCTAGGCCTAAATCTTTCCAAGGTCATGCAGCTTTTGTCTAAAAGCTTCTCCAAGCTCAAGAATCCCTTCGACTGGGAGTTCCTCGGCGCGTGCATTGGGGCCCAGTTTCAATGCCGCCAGGACCTCGTCTACTTCTGGCTTGTCGAGCTTGCCCTTGCAGGAACTGATAATGACACTCCGAAGAAATTTACGCCGATGAAAAAAGAGGGAACGGACGAATTCATGATAAAATCGGACATCGGTGATGCGACCGCGTTTCTCTAGGGAATGTTCAAGGTGGATGATTGCGGAATGTACCTTGGGACGTGGCCAGAATACGCCAGGTCCCAGGACGCGAACAATCCGACAATCGCAGAGGCTTTGCATCCAGATGCTGAGGGCGCTGTAGTCTTTGGTGCTCGGGACGGCGACAATTCGATCTGCCAATTCCTTTTGAATGGTGACCGTCATCGACGTGGGCAGTATTTCGGTGAGCAGCAGGTTTGAAATAATCGGCGTGGCCACGTTGTAAGGCAGGTTGGCGACTAGTTTGAATCTTCCCCCCGGGATTTCTGAAAACCGGTTTTGGATCGTTTCAAGGACAATCGGGTTGAAGTTGTTCT
Source organism: Planctomycetota bacterium (assembly GCA_014238905.1). Classification (GTDB taxonomy): domain Bacteria; phylum Planctomycetota; class Planctomycetia; order Pirellulales; family Pirellulaceae; genus JABAAE01. The sequence continues at coordinate 187,630 of JABAAE010000007.1, read as the reverse complement.
TGTTGCGTAACGCGTCCTGCTGGACCATGGTGACATTGTCAAATTCTTCCAGCTCTTCACGGGCCAGTTGATGCAGGTGTGTATCGATTTCGACAGTTATTACGTGGGCTGCTTTGGCGGCCATCAATGCGGTCAGGGAACCGGTGCCTGTTCCGATTTCCAGAACTAGGTCATTAGGTTGGATGTCGGCGCTATCGACCAAAAGGTTGATGAGATTTAGATCGATTAGAAAATTCTGCCCATGTCTTGAATCGGGCTCGAGTCCAACCTCTCGAAATCTTTGCGTCAAATAGGAAACTGTTTGTTTGGAAACCATAGGGTTACGATACTTTGGAGGGCTTTAAAATGTTTTTACGATCGTTTAATGGAGCGACTGGTTAATCCATTTTCCAGAGTAGTTGCCTTTCAACGTATTTTGCCAGAACATCTGTTTCCAGATTGACTGTGTCACCTGTCTGAAGACTTCCCAAAGTTGTTATCGCCAGGGTATGGGGGATCAACGCGACACTGAAGGACGACTCATTAACATTGACCAGCGTCAGACTGACACCGTCAATCGTGATCGATCCTTTTGAGGCCATCTGCTTCATGAGGTTGGCGGATGTTTCAAATGTCAGATTCGACCAATCCGCGTCGTCGGAACGGCTTGTGAGCGTTCCCAGTCCATCGACGTGACCGGTGACATAATGCCCACCGAGTCGGTCCCCGACCTTGATGGCCCGCTCGACGTTGACTTGGCTTCCGGTGACCAGTTTTCGCATTGTCGTTCGGGACCAGGTTTCCTGACCCGCATCAAACATCAAATAGGTCTGGTTCATTTCAACCACCGTCAAACAGCAACCGCTGATCGAAATACTGTCGCCTATCCCCACATCATCGTAGGTCTTGCCAATATCGATTTTCAATCGAAAACCGGCTTGCGTCGCATCTACTGATTGGACAGTTGCCAAATTTTCAACGATTCCTGTAAACAACGCTGCTCGCAATCTGGAAAAATAGTGAATTGTCTCAGTGGTGATTTTGGTCCTTAATCCTCACTAACGGTGACCTCTTGCACTCAATAGGTCGACACTAGCCAACGAAACAAAAATTCGCGAGAATGTTGGGCCCGAAAAGAGCTGCCGACAAAAGCGGGTGTCGTTTGCTGGAAACAACAAAAACGAAATACTGGGCAGCCCGCAACAGATTACTATGCTCCCCTAATCCGACGGAAAAAACAATGACAAACATAATTGACATCCATGGACGCCAGATTCTAGACAGCCGCGGAAATCCGACGATTGAGGTCGATGTGATTTTGGCTGATGGAAGTAAGGGTACCGCGGCGGTTCCCAGTGGAGCCAGCACCGGTGCTCATGAAGCTTGGGAATTGCGTGACGAAGTTCCTAATTTTTACATGGGAAAAGGTGTCACAAAGGCGATTGACCATATTAATACGATGATTGCCGAGGCGATTGTTGGAATGGACGGCCTTGATCAAACCGGCATCGATCGGGCGATGATCGAAATGGACGGAACGCCCAATAAGAAGAAATTGGGAGCTAACGCCATCTTGGGCGTTTCCCTCGCTGCAGCCAAGGCCGCAGCTGAGTTTACTGGCCAGCCGCTTTACCGTTATCTGGGTGGTTCCGGAGCGAGGGTTCTGCCAGCTCCAATGATGAACATTGTTAACGGAGGTGAACATGCGGATAATTCGGTTGACGTGCAGGAGTTTATGGTCATGCCGCTCGGGTTTGAGAGGTTTAGCGATGCTCTTCGTTGCGGCGTGGAGGTATTCCACAATTTGAAAAAAGTCCTTCAGGATCGCGGATTGAATACTGCCGTTGGTGATGAGGGAGGTTTCGCACCCGACTTGGCGAGTAATGGCGACGCTCTGGACCTGATTCTACTGGCCATCGAAAAGGCTGGTTATCGACCAGGCGATCAGGTCCAAATTGCATTGGATGTTGCGGCAACTGAATTTTTCGATTCCTCTACAGGGCATTACCGCATCGACGGGGAAGACCTGACTTCCACCGAAATGGTAGATTTTCTTGCCGATTGGGCAGACCGTTATCCAATTTGTTCAATTGAGGATGGCTGTGCGGAAGATGATTGGGACGGTTGGAAATTGCTTACCGAAAAGACCGGGGAAAAAGTTCAGCTAGTCGGGGATGATCTCTTTGTGACCAATGTGACAAGATTGCAGCGAGGAATCGATAATGGAATTGCCAACAGTATTCTGATCAAAGTCAACCAGATTGGTTCTTTGACGGAGACCATTGAGGCAATTGAGCTTGCCAAGCGTGCACAATATACCAGTATCGCTTCTCACCGAAGCGGTGAAACCGAGGATACGACCATTGCTGATTTGGCTGTGGCACTTTCCACCGGTCAGATCAAGACGGGGTCCGCTTCTCGTAGTGATCGAATGGCGAAGTACAACCAACTGTTGCGTATCGAAGAGGAATTGGGTGAAAACGCCATTTACGGCGGCCCGTATTTTCCGAAGAAAAACTAGATTGAAAAGCTCACACACCCTTGTAGGCAATGAAGACTTGTAGGTAATGAAGACTTAGGTTTTCGCTAAGCAGTCTGGGTTGCCAGCAGGGAGTTGGTGGTTTTTCAGTTATGGGTTGGTGAGCAGTTGGTAGAGGGCGCTGTTACTGAGGTCAGGCGGCCTGGCAGGATTTATGTTGCCCAGGCCGACTTGATCGCGGGAATTCCAATATGAATTCGCGTTGTGGTATTGGATTCTGGGGATCACGTTTTTTTCCTACGGTTTGACTGTCAAATGGCTGCACCCGATCTTGTTTTTGCCGAGAATTCACCCTACGACAGTGTCGAGGCTATCGTTGAGCAGGATGAAAACGTTGCGTTTTTCTATTTGCGATGCCTCGATGAAACCAATCGATTTGGGATGAAGTCATGCTGGATAAGAAACTTGGCACCAGCCCCAGAATCGATTGATGTCGATGTGTTGAAGCAGGGACGGGCCCCGATGTTGCCACGGGATGCATGCCGAATTACTGATGGTCAGGATCGGCTGGATGAAAAGCAACTCAGAGTGGTTTGGTTTGAAGAGGGAGATGGCGCGGCGCTGTTGGAGGGCGATCAATGTCTCGCCGTGATTCCTGCGTGGGGAGGCGTTCAGGGCTTTCACGGTTATTCCCGTGATTGTGTCAAGGACTCCGCTTTGTGCTCGCCATTGTCGGACGCGGTGGAAATTGAGAGTCGGGTTTCACGTGCTGACCAATTTTGGAAATCTTGGGAAAACGAGAATTCGCCCTGGTCACGGGAGCAACCAAAACTCTTGGAGGCTTACGAGGCAAGACTGGGATCTCACGCGAAGTATTACACGATCGACGGAGACCATTGGCCTCCCAAAGCGTTATTGCGTTTTGAGTCTGACAAGCACGTGATTCTGACAACGTTGGGAGTTTCGCTTTGTCCCCAACCGGGGGTGGAATTGCATTTTGAGCATGCCGGTCTGATGCAACGTATCGAATTAGCTTGCTGTTTTTCCAAGTCGATTTCCGAAAAAACCATCGACTTCATGATCCGGTATTTGAGCGGCCAATCCAGTTTGCCTTGGAGCCAGTTGGCTTTTCTGGCTCATGGACACACGCTGACATGTCAAGCCATGATTGAGGATGATGATTTGCCTGATTTCTCATCGGTATTACTTTGGGGAAATCATCATTTGTCATACCATCGCAAAGCATCCAGCCGACCAGACCAGGGAAGTCAGTCCTGTGAGGCAAGTTTAAAAATGCCCAAAGTCCAGGGTGATCCTGTCAATCTGCTTTGGATGGTGCCCATCTTCGAAAACGAACGCCAATCCCTATCACAAACGGGCCCGGAATTGCTGGCAGAGAAGATCATTGGGTCTGGTGAGTTTCCGGTTATTGGTCCGCGAAATCTTATGCTCTGACGTTTAAAGGTGGTTTTATGACAGCCACTCTTTTCCAAGCACGGCGATTATTGGTCGCAGGCACTGGGCTTATCAATGGAAGAGACTGGGCTTATCAGTAGAAGAGACTGGGCTTATCAGTGGCAGACCTTCTGGGGGGCGAAAATAGAGTAGGCAAAATTTTGGAAAATCAAAAAATAAAAATGGTCATCGATAACAGTTTTTTGAGCATCCGGCCCTGATTAGCCGGAATAATCGCCTCTATTTGCCGATCTTCCACGTTTTTTGGGGAAAAACAGAGGGTGTCATCTCACGATCGGAAGTCTAGAATAAGAAGATAATTCGGAAAATTCCCACCTCCTGAGAGTTCCGTTTACGATAGATCGAGTGTTCCCTGCATTTCATGACGTCAAGAAGGTCATTGGAGCGCAAGGAATGTTGTAAAGTTGTCATCATGGCTTTTGCATAAAAGCAGAAGAGATGTATCATTTTTTGGGGCCAACGTTTTTTAGCGTGGTCTAATTGTGAATGGGGACAGGATGTTGTCCCCCCTCCACCCACCTAGTTCCCACCAAAAGTAAACGGAGCGGCAAAATGCGGTTGATGTCGGTTTGCCTGGCAATTGTATTCGTCTTTGGCGTATTGGATCCTGCTGTCTTAATTGGGCAGGAAAGTAAACAGGAAAAAATAACTTATGAGGATCACGTCAAGCCGATTTTTCGGCAGCACTGTTTTTCATGCCATAACCAAAACAAAAAAGAAGGCGATCTCGATTTAACCAATTACACGGGATTGATGCAGGGAGGTGGTTCGGGAGAGGTCATTGATCCAGGTTCTGTCGACGACAGTTATTTATTTGCGTTGGTGAATCATGATGATGAACCCGCCATGCCACCGGAGCAACCCAAGATAGCGGAAGAAAAAATTGCGGTTCTATCAAAGTGGATCGAGCTCGGCGCTTTGGAAAATGTCAGTAGCAAGGCAAAGATTAAAAAGAAGAAAACATTTGATTTTGCATTGGCCGATCCAGCGGTTGGCCGACCGTCGGTGACGCCCGTACCTGCCAAGTTGGACTTGGAACCGATTGTTCATACATCACGAACCACTGGAGTGACCGCCCTGGCGACTAGTCCCTGGGCTCCCTTGGTTGCGATGGCAGGTCAAAAGCAAGTTTTGCTCTACGATAGTAAGTCGCGAGAATTGAAGGGTGTTTTTCCTTTTCCTGAAGGAATCATTTCTGTTTTAAAGTTTTCTCGTAATGGTGCGTTATTGCTGGCCGGTGGTGGCAGAGGCGGGGCGAATGGAAAAGTCGTGGTTTGGAACATCAAGAATGGGGATCGCATCATCGAGGTGGGTGATGAATTGGATACAGTTTTGGCTGCGGACATCAGTAGTGATCAGAAGTTGATTGCGTTGGGCGGGCCACAGCGGATGATCCGTGTGTATTCGACGGCCGATAATTCCCTCGTTTACGAGATCAAAAAACACACCGATTGGGTGACCTCTTTGGAATTCAGCCCCGATGGTGTTCTCTTAGCTACCGGTGACAGAAACGGTGGTGTTCATGTTTGGGAAGCATTTTCAGGTCGAGAGTATCTGACTTTGAAGGCTCATACCAAGGCTATTACAGGGATTTCATGGCGTCTGGATTCCAACATTGTCGCCACAACCAGTGAGGACGCGACGATTCGATTGTGGGAGATGAATAACGGTAGCCAGGTCAAAAACTGGGGAGCCCATGGAGTGGGTTCTTTAGCCGTGGAATTCACACGTGACGGTCGATTGGTATCCGCTGGACGGGACAAGGTTTCGAAAATCTGGGATCAAAATGGGAAACAGCTGTTTGCCTTTCCTGCCTTCCCAGATATTGCCATGAGGGTGACTCATTGCGATGAATCCAACACCTGCGTAGCGGGTGACTGGAGCGGGGAAATTCGGCAATTTAATGCAGTGGATGGTAAGCAAATCGCTTTGCTGACCTCCAACCCTCGACCTTTGGAAAAGCGCCTAGTTGAAACTACAAAAGAGCTGGCCGAACTCACGGCGACATCGACAACACTAACAGCAACCGCGACCGCAGATCAGGCCGCACTCACAAAACTGTCAACGGATATTGCCTTGCATGAAAAACTGGTTGCTGATTTGACACAGAAAATCAAGGTTAGCATGGCAAAGATTGAGGCAGATGGAAAAGCTCAGCAATTGATGAACCAGCAAATCGTCACACTTAAAAGCCACCTTGGGGCGCTTGGGATTGCTGTTCCGGAATTGCAAAAAGCCAAACAAAGTTCTGCCCTTGCGGCGTCCAAACTCGGTGCCGATGCGGAATTGAAAAAAATCGCCGAGGATGTTGACAAGCTTTTTACGTCTAAAGAGGCTGAATTAAAGGCAAAAAACGTAGAGATGGCGAACTTGAACAAATCGTTGGCGGAAAAGACCACCGGGATAACCGCGGAAAAGGGTTCGTTGACCAAGTCCACGGAGGTAATGGGCGTAGCCAAACAAAAAATTACCACTTGGAAACCGCTTTTGAAACCTGCCGAGGAAAAGCACGCTAAATCGAAAGCGGCCGCAGATGCTGCCGTTGCTGCGGTGTCCAAATCGACCGCTGAGGTGAGTCGCTGGAAAGAAGCGATTGCATTTTCAAAGTCATTTCGTGATCTGAAGTCAAGAATTGGAAATGAAAATGAAGCATTGGTGGCTCTTGAAATTGCTGAGGCAGAAGTCCAAGAGCAAGCATCTGCAAAAAAACAGAACATGGTCGATCAAACGGCGGCTATGAATGCAACAAAAACACAGGCTGCCGAAAAAGAAAATGAACTTAATGGGCTTCGGGTGAAGGTGGATGCGTCGCAAAAAACGCTGGCTTTGATGCAGTCCGAGATGCAGAAATCCTCTGTGTTGATGAAGCAAACGCAGGACTCTGTACCGTTGCTTTCCGAAGCTCGAGTCAAAATAGAAGCCGCTCAAAAAGTCTCTCCAGGTGATCAGGACCTGGCTGCATCCTTAAAAGCAGTCACTACTCTGATAGAAAAACAGTCCGCCGAAGCCACTGTATTGCAGCAGGCGATCGCCCAGAAGAATACAGAGATGGCCGAAATGAAAAAAGAGCTGGACTTGAGCTCTACGGCGATGCAATCGGCTGAGAAGATGGTGGCGGATCTTAAGGCAAAATTGACGGTAGAGCAGAAGGAAATGATCGAGGCAGAAAAAGCGATGCAGGAAGCCGCCGCAGCGGTTGTCGCCGCTGGCGAAAAAGTTAAAAAGAAAACCTCAGAGATCACCAGTTTGAGGCAGCAGGTCTCCGAGCTGCAAGGGATCCCCTCTTCGACCTGATATTGTGACCTGATATTGTGACTCAGTATTAGACTTAGACTTAGAGTAATCACTTTGGGTAATCATACCGGCCAACTTGGTGGTCACCGGTAGGCTGACGTGGAGAGCCTCCCTTTCGACGACGCTGCTAAGCGGTCAGCCCGTACCAGTCGACTTCGCTGGCAATCGTTTGACCTTGGTAAGTGACTTGACCAAGGATAGGGATCGCCGTCCGTTTGCGGATTTCCTCCAGATTGGTGGCAACGCTCGCATCCCCTTCAGTCGTTCGAACATCATTCAATATGATGCCGGCAACCTCCAGCGGATGTCGAAATGTCTGGGCAGCAATCAAGGTTTGCAGGGTTTGGTTGATGCAGCCCAAAATGTTGGGAACGACCACCACTAGTCGGTAGCCAAAGTCAGCCGCAAGGTCGGCGAAATACTCTGAATCTGTCACAGGCGACAGCAGACCCCCGGCGCCCTCGACCAAAACGACATCACACTTTCCCGCCCATCTTCCGATTCCAGTGCGAAGTAACTCAGAATCGACGTTTTTTCCGGCCGCTTTGGCGGCAAGATGTGGAGCGATGGAGGCTTCGAATTTCTGGGGGCAGACATCGTCCAGCGTCAAAGGTCGATTAGCACTTTCCCAGAGGGCCAGTGCATCGGAAGAGTAAATATTTTCGTTGTCCCGGATGCAATCGCTGGCGACGGGCTTATATACTCCGACTTTATAACCGGAAGCAATAAGCGATCGGGCGATAATCGAAGTAACATAGGTTTTTCCGACTTCCGTATCGGTACCGGTAATAAAAAGTCCTCGTTTTGGCTTTTTAAACATCACACAAACCTGAACTCCGAGGAAAAAGGAAAAGCGATTCTATGTCACGAAACAAGATCGTCCAAGTCGGACTGGTGCAAATGAGTTGTCATGAGGACCGATCGAAAAATTTTGATAAAGCCGAAAAGCTGGTCAAGCAATGTGTTCAGCGAGGTGCAGATCTCGTCTGTTTGCAGGAATTGTCTTTTGATCCCTATTTTTGTCAGACCGAAGACCACGATCGATTCTCCCTGGCAGAGCCGCTCAATGGCGAGATTGCTGAATTTTCCTCGAGGTTGGCGCGTGAGAATGCTGTTGTCCTTCTGGCAGGTCTTTTTGAGCGGCGGGCTGCGGGTGTTTATCACAATTCCTGCCTCGTATTTGAGCGGGATGGCTGCCTGTTGGATGTTTACCGGAAAACCCATATTCCAGACGATCCTTCGTTTCTTGAGAAGTTTTACTTTACGCCTGGCGACAACGCTTTCCCGGCAATAGAAACCTCCGTGGGTAGGATCGGGATCTGTATTTGTTGGGACCAGTGGTATCCCGAAGCGGCGCGGCTTACTGCGATGGATGGTGCCGAAATTCTGTTTTTCCCGACGGCGATTGGATGGCTCCATGCAGAAAAAGCAGATTTTGGAGATAGTCAGCATGCTGCGTGGCAGACCATGATGAGAAGCCATGCGATTGCAAACGGCATTTATGTCGTTGCCCCAAATCGAGTTGGAATCGAAGATTCGATTGAATTTTGGGGAAGTTCTTTTGTTTGTGACCCGTATGGGAGTGTTTTGGTGCAGATGTCTTCTTCGCGTGATGAAGTCGACGTGCAAAAACTGGATTTGTCTATGATTGAAACGGCCCGGACTCATTGGCCCTTTTTTCGAGATCGAAGGATTGATCTGTATCAGGATTTGGCAAAACGCTGGCGAGAATCTCAGGATTAGACCTCCTCCGTACCGGGTGGCGGTAAACGGGGGGAGACATCGTACAAAAAACGTGACAAAAGGGGGATTCTTCGGGTTAGCTCACTTTCTCTTGCAAAAAAAAGCCAAAAAAAAAGATGGCCAAGGCAACTTTTTTTTATTGTGTTCTAGGTTATCAGGTCGGTTTCCTGTTTTTTGGACGAGAGAATGAGTTCTTTTTCGATTCGCAAATCACGCCCACAAGAATTAAGTTCAGCCAAGCAAATCAAAGTATGGGTCCACCGCAACGATTGCGTCTCTTCCCACGCGGAAAATTGCGATTTCTCGACTGCAGAGGATGTCGGAGGTGGTGGTTCTGCGTTAATGACAGCGCCGAAAATGGAAGCATCCGTCCAAGGCAAAAAAGAAAGAATTGAAGCCCAAATCGTCGATATTGGCCGCAATGGTATCAGGCTGGAATCATCGATTACTTTTGAATTTCAAGAAGAAATCGTGATTGAAATTCCCGGGATTGGAGAGAGTCCCCAACTGTTTGTAGTCGCTCAGGTTCGCTGGACTCAGCCCACTAAGAATGGGTCGGCATGGTCGGCTGGCGCTATCCTGTCCGAAAATTTCCCGGAACATTTTTTAAACGAAATAGCCAAGAAGGGGCTCTTGGATCGACGCGGTGCGCCTCGTCTTGCATTGGCAGCAGAAGCGGTAGGACAATGGGAGCTCTCAACGGAAGGATTTCCATTGTCGGTTAGCGATGTATCGGCAACGGGTATCGGGGTTGTTATCGACAAGCCTTGCGAAGTCGGTCAGAGACTACGAATTTCTTTCGATGGGGAGACTCAGGACGCCGACACGATTACCGCTAAGACGGTCCGGCAACGTGAAGTGGCCGGTCAGTATCTCGTGGGATGTACCATCCTAAAAGGTGCTCCCTATTTATTTCTGAATCGTTCGGTGGAAATGAAATGCCGGCAAGCTGTCAGGAAAAATCGCGCTTACCTTGCCTTGGCACTCTCTGCATTAGGATTGTTGACGTTTACATTCTTGCGACAAGTTTTTGTTTAAGATGGGACGGATTGTAGCAGTCCCCTGAATTTTCAGGGAACAGGCCTTATTTGGGCCAACCGCAGCGACCAGCCATGATGGGTGATGACAGAGGGTCTTTGTCATGGCACGTTACCTAATGAACCGCCGAAGTATTGACATATTGATTTCTACTGAACCACAATAGTGTTGCTGATAGGATTCGTCTTGGTTCATTGTTTTGAACCATTGCTCTCGATATCGGCCGGTTCGATTTGAAGGAGATGTCGCTTTTTTGCCCGAGAATAAATTGATTTTCTTGATTGATATAATGGAAAAATACGTTAGTCCAAACCGATGCTGTCTGCTTGTTGTCGCCCTGTTACTTTTTGTCGGTTGCGATTTGGGCACTTACAGCAAGCGATACGATGAGAGGATGGACAAATCTTCATCCATTAGGAATACCAATAAGGACCTATCGCAGAAGATCTACAAAATCGGAAATGCGGGGAGTATCCGACTCCCGAAAATTTTTACATTAGAGTCTTCGGAGGAATATGGACCGGAGGACGATTTTAAACGAGCCAGAGTCAATGGGATGGATTTTCCGGGGTTTGTTAAGTCTTACATAGGGGACAAGAAATCGGGAGAGAATTGGTTACCCGTGCAGGGATATTTTTTCGTCATTGCGGGCGGCGACAAATCTTCAACCGACATCCAGGGTGAAATTTCGGAGATCATCAAGCAGCGGGTGGCTGAAAGGGCGGCGTGGGAAAACACACCCATCCAGGGAAATGACGGAGAAACCAGGGCTTGGTCAAAAATGACAGTGACCGGAACCCAGCCCTTTTTTGTTTTTGAGCCGGGCAGCGATAATCAAAAAGAAAAAAACCTGACAGGTCGGATGGACCTCTACCTTCGTTCTTCAGACCAGTCCCATTTTCTTGTCGTGATGCGTTCGCCGGCCGAGGTTTTTGACGACGCGATGGTCTTGGGAATGGTCAAGTCATACATGGATCCTAAATGAGGATCGCGTTTTTTATATCAGCCTCTAAATTGGCTGGGTGCTTGTTGGCTGGGTGCTTGTTGGCTGACGGGTGGTTACTCCCCTAGAGGGCATCTGCGGTGGCGGATGATGTGCAAATCCAAAGAGCTCGGTATGGAGCCAAAGGCTGTTCGATCGGAGGCCTCGATTTCCAGGTCCACCTCAAGATGGGAACCCGGTCCGAGGGCATCTGGTGGTAAAATAAGATCTCGGCAAGTTTTCACCCTGCATTTCAATCACCAGAACTCTGATTTGCAGAATGTAGTGAATCGTTCAAAATCTGACTGTTTTCCGGGTAATCACGCCCGGTTCACCTAAAAAAAGGGAGCATTCAGGGTGTATTTCACTGGCGATCAGCCTGTTTTCCCAATAAAATACCGTTTGTTAAGAAACGCGCCGGACGTTTCTCCGTGATACCTGTTGGTATCGATTCTGTTTCCGTTGTTTTGCCTGAGAATTTATCATGCGGCGATTACTGACAATTGCTCTTCTTGCCTCCCTTAGTCTTTTGTTTCACGGCTGCGGAGGCGGTAAGAAAACCGAAACGGCTGATAATTCATCCAACTCAAGTGACGAAGGTGCTCGGCCGAGTCGAAGTGGGGACAGCGGTGGTGCTGGTGAAAATCAGATGTCCGGTGACAGCCGGATGTCAGGTGATAGTCGGATGTCAGGCGATAGTCGCATGTCCGAAGATGATTCGATGGCTGACGACAGCCGGATGTCTGGTGATAGTCGTATGTCCGGTGGCTCCAATAGCTCTATGGACAACATGAAAAACCAGATGGAGGAGCAAAAACAAAAACGGGGGAGTGGTGGCAAATCAAACCGGCCATCAGCGGCCGAACGAGCTAAAAACCTCCAATCAGGGGGAGGTGGTGCCCGCGCTGGATCGGGGCCCGGTCCTGGAACAGGACTTCCCGGTGATCCTCGTCAAAATGGTAACTTTCCGTCTTCGGGCGGTTCAGGTGGTGGCGAAATGTCCGGTGACCCTCGTCAAAATGGTAACTTTCCGTCTTCGGGCGGTTCAGGTGGTGGCGAAATGTCCGGTGACCCGAGGTCACAAGGTCGCGGTGCTGGATCGAGTTCTGCTCCCGGTGGTGCTGGAGCGAGTTCGGCTCCTGGCGGCGCTGGAGCGAGTTCGGCTCCTGGCGGTGGACCAGGTCTTTCATCCAACGGTGGTCCCGGATTTCCGGGAAATGGTCAGCCCGAAAATGTAGAGCCGGAAACCTTGAAGGAAAAGGCCCTGCAGGCCTTTCAAAAAGGGGACGACGATGGTGGATTCCAGCTGATGTATGGCCATTATGTAGCCGAAGATGAGGGGCGGGCGAAAATTCCACTTCAATTTATGGCGACCTTAAAACGGCCAAGAACGGCAATCCGATGGGGTGTTGGTGTTGTGTACAAGTCCTCCCGAGGTTTTAACGATGCACCTCCCAAAGTCGGGGAAAAACCAAACGTTCTCCCTCAGCCGCGTGGCGGCCGAAATACCGGCGGGCGTGGTGGTTTTGGTGGAGGAAGCGGCGGCGGTCCTGGAGCGGCAGGCGGTGGTCCTGGAGCGGCAGGTGGTGGTCCTGGAGCGGCAGGCGGTGGTCCTGGAGCAGCAGGTGGTAGTGGATTTGGTGGTAGTGGATTTGGTGGTGGCCGTGGTGGTGGCGATCCCAGCCAGGGCGGAATGGCAGAATTACAATATTACACTGGCGAGATCGGAGAGGTGCTGGTGGCCTCCCTCGATAAGATTCGGGTCAGTGGCCAGAATGGTCGCATGCTTGCTAAGGTCAGTTGGGATTCTGCTGATGCAGGAAATCAATCGGGTGGAAATGCCGGACGGCTTACCAGCTCTGGTTCGGGTGGCATGATTGACGATGGGCGGTCCGCCGCAGACCGAAAAAATGCACGGGGTGGTCGACCAGGAGCTGCGCCGGGTCGAGGTAGCCAGCAGAAAAAGGCCGAAGATTCGCCCGGATCGGAATACAAAAATCTTCTGCCCGGTGTCTTGATGCTCGGTAAATCCAGCCTAAAGGATCTCCAGTCTCGAGCCAAAGCACACGGAATCGAGATCTTGGCAGTAGCAGAGGTCAATGTGAAAGTCGTCCCTTCAACCGGGCAACAAATCAACGATACTCGCGTCGTTCTTTGGGATGTGTCCGGTGATACACCAGAAAGGGTGGGGCGTCCAAGTTCAACACTCAACAACATTCGAGTGTGGCTGGCACGGCAGAAGAATACTGACGAGGACAAAGACCCCATTCGAAATGGCGTCAAGGCTGTTTTTGAACCGGGAAAAGAAGACGGATTCCTAAAGGTTTATCGGATCGCTGATATGCCTGATTTGACTGCCGAACAGGCAATGAATCGATTGACGAGTCTGGTTTCCGAAAGTCAATCTTCCAACAACCCACTGCCAGCGTTAGTGGAATTGACCTATTATCGGCAAAAGGGATTGCTGCCCGAAAAAGCCTTTGTCGAGTCAGCGGACAAAATTGCTGGCACTGAAATTGGCGATGTGCTTCTCAATGGGAGTGAGGATGATCGTGAAAAGGCGATTGCTGATCTACTCCCCCCGAACTGGACTGTCAATGAATCTGCCGGCGGGGGAGATAACAAAGATGTTCTCTAAACGAGCTCCTTTGGATTGAGTTGGCAGGTTGATAGATTGGATCACCCAAAGCCCATATCGTTGGGCTTTTTTTAATTCTTGATGTAAACACTTGGTAAACATATGCATCGAAATCAACTGGAATAGAAAGCCTCTGGCCATCGTCGTCGCTGCTGGCCACTCTGCCGCGATTTCGCAATGGAATTGGAGAGACATTGATGATCCTGTCACTTCTAAAGACGGTCGACCGATCGGGTGAAGAAAAGAACGTTGCCAGCAGGGCCGTTCAAAAGATATTAGTGGATTCATGAAAACATCTGACCGCAACGGCGAGAATTGCCAAATACAGAGGGGAGATCGAATGTCAATCGAAGAGGGGGCCGTTAGGGTGGAACATCTCACATGGACCCATGATGTTGAGGTGCGTGATTGTTCCTTGGGAAAGGGTGTTTTTGCACTTCGAGAGATTGAAATGGGTGAGATCATCGGGATCGTTCGAGGGCAGATTGTCGATGATGAAAATGAATCTCCCGACTATTGCATTGAGATGGATGAAATCTATTCACTCAATCCCCTACCGCCGTTCCGTTTCCTGAATCATTGTTGCAGCCCCAATGCAGAATTTATTGGCGATGAACCTGATCAGGCCGATCGCTTTCCGGAGGTCTATGTCGTTGCGATCAAGGGAATACAGGATAATGAGGAAATTTGTGTTGACTACGCCTGGCCAGTCGAAGACGCGATCCGATGCGAATGCGGTTCTCCAGAATGTCGTGGGTGGATTGTCGCTAATGAAGAAGTTCACAAAGTAGTTCCCGGCGATTAATTTAGGGATAAGTTAGACGCTGGACTGCGGCCTCGAGAAGTTCGGTTTCGACATTTCTCGCCCATTGGATTTTGGCAAATTCTTTCCCCTTACAATTAATCCATGTTTGAATCTCGAGAAATTGACCGCTCAAGACTGGTCAGAGCATTCGAAACGGCTCGGAAAGACCTCTTGTCGGAACGGAATTCGAATGGGCATTGGACAGGCCAGTTGTCCACCTCGGCTTTGTCAACCGCGACGGCGATCAGCGCGTTGTCGGCATGGCTTCGGGAAAATTCCAAATGCAGTGCATCTCAACGATTGCAAATTCAAACCCTGATTGATCGCGCTGTGGATTGGTTGAAACATCATCAAAATACCGATGGTGGTTGGGGGGATACCCCGAAGAGCTACTCAAATATATCGACAACAATGCTTGTCGTGTCTGCCTTTCATTTTTGTGAGAGGCAGAATGAGTTTGCTGAGTCAATTGCCCGGGGACAACATTATATTGACCAGATCGGTGGTATTGCTGCACTGCGGAGAAGGTATGGCAAAGACAAGACGTTTGCCGTGCCCATACTGGCCAACTGTGCGATGGCGGGGATCGTGGATTGGAAAGAAGTGTCGGCACTTCCATTTGAGGCGGCGTGCGTCCCCCAAAAATTCTATCACCTGATGCAGTTGCCAGTGGTGAGTTATGCGATTCCAGCTCTCGTCGCAATCGGTCAGGCAAAATTTCATCACGATCCTCCGCGTAATCCTTTTATCCGTCTGCTGCGAAAATATTCAGTGCGGCGGAGCCTGAACGTGTTAACGAAGATGCAGCCTTCCAGCGGTGGATTCTTGGAGGCCATTCCATTGACAAGTTTTGTTGTGATGGGCCTGGCAACAACGGGACAGGCAGAGCACCCTGTTGTGACTGCGGGAATCGATTTCCTTAATCACTCGGTTTTAAGTGATGGCAGTTGGCCCATCGATACCAACCTTGCGACATGGACGACGACGTTAGCGATTAACGCCATGGCAGGGTCTGGTTCTACCAGCAATGAATCACCTGACACGACTGTGCCGGCTGCTTCCGCTGCCACCGAACTGGCCATGGTGAGTTGTTTGGATTGGATATTGTCCTGCCAAAATCAGCAAGTACATCCTTTTACGAATTCGCCGCCCGGGGGATGGGGATGGACGGATTTATCGGGGGCTGTTCCCGATGCCGATGATACACCCGGAGCTCTTTTGGCGTTATCCAATCTCATGCAATCTGGGCGGCTGTCTGACTCCCAGAAAGAGCGGGTTAAGAGGGCATCCGATTTGGGAGTGAATTGGATTATGAAACTACAAAACCGTGATGATGGTTGGCCAACATTCTGCCGGGGATGGGGAAAATTGCCATTTGATCGGTCTGGAGCGGATATTACAGCTCATTGCATGAGAGGAATTCACGCCTGGCAGGAACATCACCCTCAACGCCACAGAATCCAACAGGCAATCCGAAGGGGCCTTCGGTATTTGGAAAAGACACAAGCCGAAGACGGAAGTTGGTTGCCCCTTTGGTTTGGGAATCAGGACAATCCCGGGGAAGAAAACCCTGTTTATGGGACAAGCAAGGTCTTAGCCGCTTATGCCGCTCTAAATTTATTAGAAACACAACCGGCTCAACGGGGTTTAAGATGGATCCGAGATTCTCAAAATCCTGACGGTAGCTGGGGTGGCGGTGAGTCGTCTGCTGTTCGGTTGATCATGAGCGAAAATCAAAGTTATGCCGGTAGCGTAGAGGAGACCGCTTTGGCCGTAGAAGCCTTAATGTTTGAGCCAGATCCTATGAAAAACCGGTTGGCATTGAAAAACGGGATTGAATGGCTGATGAAGGCGGTGGAAACGAATTGTCATCGAATTGATTCGCCGATCGGTTTTTACTTTGCAAAGCTGTGGTATCATGAGAGGCTGTACCCACAGATCTTTACGGTCGCTGCCTTAGGGAAGGCTGTTAGTTATCTCGATAGAGGCTGTTAGTTATCTCGATAGAGGTTTGACGGTTAATCTGGGGGGATAGAAGCTCAAATTCAATTGCTTGTGTGAAAAATAGGGTCTTTTTAACTGATTATTGGTAAACTGATTATTGGTAAACTGATTATTGGTAAACTGATTGTTGGTAAACTGATTGTTGGGAAAAAGAGTCGAACATTGCGGAAACTCAGTTGCGTGCGGAGGCACAAAACAGAGACAACTTGACGAAAACCTGGCTACGCAAATGGAGGCGACAGTCAGATAAGGACAAAGAGGATATTGCTTTGGCAACCGTAGAGGACCATCAATCTACGTTGAAACGAAAATCTCGACGAAGAAAAACATCTCACCTGAAGCTTGTTCCTGAGACCCTGGAACTGCGCGAAAAAATGCGGCAAGCGTGTGGCGAAACGGCTGCACGGCTGCAGAAATCTCAACCATTGAACAAAGATCAAATGGAGGAGGTCTCGCGTGAACTATTGAAAAACCTGTCGATGCCCGAAGGGTATTTGGGTTGGACCATGGTGATGTTGGCCTCAGAGTTCTACAAGGATCAAGTTGCCGGGATTCCCCCCGAACGTCGCCTGTTTTTGTTGCCGCACTGTTTAAAGCATGCTGAGGGATGTCCTGCTGACTATGACGAATTCGGCATGAACTGTAAGGCATGCGGTGCCTGTAGTATCGCCGACTTTAGAACCATTGCCGAGGAAATGGGATACAAGATTCTGGTGGCTGAGGGATCGCCTGTCGTTTTGAAAATTATTGTCAGCGGGTATGTTGACGCGATCTGTGGCGTTGCTTGCTTGAATGTTCTCGAGAAAGCCATCGACAAAATACTCTTGGCCGGAATTCCCTGTATGGCGGTTCCCCTGTTGTCCAGTGACTGTCGAAATACCAGCGTGGATGAGGAATGGGTTGCTCAAATGATCAAGAATGAGAGTAGCCAACCGGTAGAACATACCAGCAGCTATCTTCCTCTTCTGAGGGAATCTTCTCGGCTGTTTGAGCCCGAGGAATTAAATCGATTGGTTCCCCGTATTCGAAAAAGCCCTCAGTTCGCCGAATTAAATGGCAAAGGGATCACCGGTGTCGATCCAATAGCGGCGACGGAGTGTTTAGCTTATGACTTTTTGTCCAAAGGGGGAAAGTACTCCCGGCCATTCATTACCCTTGCCACCTACGATGCTTTGACAGGTGCCAAGACCACGCTTCGGGAAGGTGATCGTGCGATAGCGGAATTTTCGGATTCGATCCGCCGTGTTGCAATGTGCATCGAGGTTTTTCATAAGGCATCGCTGGTACACGACGACATAGAGGACAATGACGATTTTCGATATGGTGATCCGGCGATGCATCAAAAGCATGGCATTCCTACGGCAATCAATGTAGGGGATTATCTGGTTGGCATGGGATATCGAATGGTCAGTCGCGAATCTAGCGAATTGGGTGCCGAGGTGGCCGTCGATATTCTGGATCAATTGGCTGATGCTCACCAGCGCCTCAGTGAAGGGCAGGGAGCCGAACTCTTATGGCGAGATTCAAAGGATAAAAACCTCAAGCCGATCGATGCGTTAAAGATCTATGCACTGAAAACTTCACCAGCCTTTGAAGCTGCCTTTTTCAGCGGAATTCGGCTTGCTGGTGACATGGATGATTTCCGGGATCCAATTAAGTCTTTTTCCCGTAATTTGGGAGTGGCCTTTCAAATTTTAAATGATCTTTCGGATTGGGAAAGTGATGATCAAAACAAAGTGATTGCCGGAGGTGATTTACTCGGCGGTCGGCCAACTGTTTTATGGGCACTGGCTCTGGAGAATTCGACTCCTGAAAATCGAAAAGAACTTAATGAGTTGATTCTTTCGGATGCACCAGATCTGGTACGGATTCAACGTGCCCGACAGCTGTATCATGAAGCAAGTGTCTTTGAGACTGCTCACCGCTTGGTAGAAAAATATCAGTTTAAAGCAGAAGAGATAGCCGATTCCATTGAACCGACTGAATTTCGACGACTTTTGTATTATTTGATTGATACAGTTCTCGAAAGACCATCCGACCACTCGCCAACAATCGAGATTGAGGCACCCCAACCACTAACAAACGCCCTGCCAATTATCCCAAGGCCCTCTCACGTGAATTGAAGTAACGTGCTATGCGGTTTTGATCGTGCTGGCCGGACTTCTTTCCCTTTTTTCCACCAAGTTACCAACCACTGTGAACATGACTCGATGGGCTAATCCGGACCTGCAATCTCTGGTGGATCTTTTTTATGAAGAACCTGCCAGCTTGGCAACTTTTGCCGAAGTTCGGGAATCCGATCTACCAGGCGATTATCGAAGACTCTTGTCCCACAACGCGCACATGACGGTCACCCTGGAAGAGTATCACCGGAGTCAGGTGAACGTTGACGTTCTTGCCTTCCAGCGGACCGATACGCATTACTCGCGAAAGATTGTCCTGCGTCGATCTGACGGTGCTCCTGTACTTTTCGGTGTGGTTCGGCTTTCCTTGAATTTTTTACCGGTTCCTGTACAGTCTGCGATCGAGTCGCAGGAGAAACCACTGGGACGTGTGTTGATTGAAAACAACATTTTACGGAACGTCAAGCTACTGTCACTTTGGAAAATTGTTTCGGGACCGGAATTGAATTCGATTTTCGGTGTTTCGGACGGTTCGCTCTTGTCCGCAGGTGCGGAGGCCAAGGAATGTGAAGACCCGGTTTACGGCCGCACGGCGCTGATTTATTGTGATGGCCTCCCGGCAGTCGAACTACTGGAGATTGCCAAAGTCTGAATCGACCTTGATCGTCGATCTGGTTCAGCGGTTGTGGAAGGATCGATTCTAAAGCTTCAGCGTACTTTTTTTGGTCGGCTTTTCACCTTCAAGTTCTTGGACGGACTTTCGTTGGCCCGCATTCAAAACCGTGAGCATTTTTTCCCTGGCGCCCATTCTCATTTCGGCGATTTTTTCATCTATGGCTGCTTCGGTTTCCCTCTTGATTTTATCAAGTTCTTTTTTCTGGTTTTCAGAAATGTTAATCTTGTCCCCGAAAGGATCGTTGGAGAGCGTCCAGAAATAACCTCGCTGTTTGACCATTGCCCGAAATTTAATGCTGCTGAATAAAGTGAGTTGGTAAGTCAACAACGACCTCTTAAAAGTTAGATCTGCCTGCTCACGAAGCAGCTTGTATTGTTCGTCGAGTTCCTTGCGCATACTGGCTCGCAATTCGGCCGAAAGGGATTTGTTTTTCAATTCGGGATAAGATTCTTGGAGCTTCTGATAAGCTTTTGCCAGCTCAGCCTTGGCGTTGGTCAGAGTCAACTTTTGTTGATCGGTCAGGTCAATCTGCTGCTGAAGTTGCTGATTCCTCAGGGCTTCCATCAGAAAAGGCGAGTCAACCATGGCGTTTTGAGCCATCAGTCTTAAAAAGGGAGCGTCTCCCTCTTTACCACCACTGAGCTGCAACCGAATGGTGTTGCCTGCTTGCTTGTCCTGGTGAAAGAGAGCCTGGTTATCCAGATTCAATATCTTTAGCTCAATGGCATCCTGTGAACAAAGGCCGCCCTGAAAAAGCCAAGTGGTCATTAACACTATTAGAACACGCATGGATCGCACCTCAAAAGACAAGAATGTTCTTGAAGCCTATCGGCGAGCAGTCGAAACAAGCTGGAGTGTTTAGATGCCGTTGTTTGCGTCAAGCTGCAAACAACGGCCGTTCTCATTTATTTCGTATGTTAATTGACTTCTAGATCCGGCCAAATCCATGAAGGCCTTCGTCAGGATTTTTGTGTATTTTGAGTACTTTATTGAGGTGCATCAGATTGAAGACCTCCATGATCGAGGGTGCTATCGAACAGATGCGAAGATCAACACCTTTTTTCTTGCAATCCTTATCCAGAAAAACAATTTTTCCGATCATCGAAGACGACATGAAAGACACCGCGCTAAAATCCAATAGCATCTTTTTTCCGTCGCATTCGTCGACTGCCGCCGCGAGTTCATCCCCGACTTCGATGATGACTGCTTCATCGAGCATTTTGGCATCCTCAAACTCGACAACTAGGACTTCGCCTATTTTTCTTTTCTTGACCGGCAAGAGCATACCTCCCTAAAAAGATATCAAATAGAGTGTGATCTGGGATTGATGACCGCCAAATTGAATTTGAACGTGCTGAATGATCATTAAATCCCACCAATTAACTTAAGTTTAGTATAACACATGATGTAGAACTGGTAATTGCAGAAGTACTTCTTTAATCGAAATCGCTCTGTTGATTTGCGGTTAAAGCGAGTCCTGTTTTGCCGAATGTACCTGCGGTCATATTGTTCTTGTTGCCTTCTTTCCCTACTTTTGAAGATTCATGTTGCCAACATTCAGATTCTTGACTTTTTTCGTTTTCATCTACTGTTTTGACACCGTTGGTTTTAGCCAAAAACAGGATGAGGGGTCTCCGAAGACCGTGGTCGTTACTCCTGAAGCGTTAAAAATCCATAAGGAGAGTTTTGTATTTGATGGTCATAACGATTTGCCTTGGGCCATTCGAACGTCCGGTTCGTCATCGTTCTCCAAGCTGGATATCTCCAAGCCACAACCCCAACTACATACGGATATTGAGCGGTTACGAAAAGGAAACCTGGGCGCCCAATACTGGTCCGTTTATGTACCCGTTAGCAGTATGAAAAAAGGGACGGCACTTTCGGACACCGTGCAGCAAATCGATCTTGTCCACGCCATGATCGAGCGGTATCCAGAGACTTTCCAGTTGGCATTGTCCTATGATGACATTCTGAAGGCTCGGGGTGCTGGCAAAATTGCCTCTTTAATCGGCGTGGAGGGCGGCCATTCGATCGAAAACTCCATACAGAATCTGCGCCGACTTTTTCAACTCGGTGCACGTTATATGACGCTAACGCATTCCGATACGCTTGATTGGGCCGATTCCGCTACCGATGAAACCCGGCACAGTGGTTTATCTCCCTTTGGAGAAGAAATCGTTAGAGAAATGAATCGTTTGGGGATGTTAGTTGACTTGTCACATGTTTCGCCAGACACCATGAAAGATGCCTTGGCGATTTCCAAAGCTCCGATTATTTTTTCGCATTCGTCGGCAAAAGCAGTGGCGGATCATCCGCGAAATGTTCCCGATGACGTACTGCATCTAATGAAGGCGAATGGGGGAGTGGTTATGGTGAATTTTTTTTCCGGATTCGTCGAACCGGAGTCCGCTCGACGTATGTCAAAAATGTTTGACATCATACGGGATCTTAAGGAAAAGTTTCCTCGTGAAGATGATTATCGTCGGGAAATGTTGAAGTGGAGAAAAGAGAATCCCATTTTGCCCGGGACTGTTCATGATCTGGTTGATCATATCGATCACATTGTCAAGGTTTCAGGCATAGATCATGTTGGCATTGGATCGGATTATGACGGAGTTCAAATGTTGCCCAAGCAATTGGAGGATGTAGCAACCTATCCGGTTATCACCCAGGAATTATTGAACCGGGGCTATACCGCGGATGCTATTCATAAAGTAATGAGCGGTAATATTTTGAGGGTCATCCGGCAAGCCGAACAAACCGCAAAGAAGCTAAGAGTTGGACGAAATCCAGATTGTCGGTGAATAATACAGAGAATGGGTCAACGTGCCCCGGTCCTTTCCCATAGACGAATTTAGGGGAAAAATATTTTATGAGCTCGCGACATCCTCTTGTCGAAAAACTGCGAAGGCTGGCCGCGGTTGAAAAACGCTGGATTTGGATCTGGTCAATGAGCGTGCTCGCTGTTGGCGGGTTAATATTGATTGGAGCTGTCTGCCTGATCGATTACTCGTTTCGAGTGGAGAGTGTTCTTTTTCGTTTTCTACTGTCAAGCGTGTTTTGGATTGGATTGCTTTACTTGGCCGCCAAGTTGGTATGGCCGGTCGCACGAATGCGAAAATCTGAGGTAGAGATTGCCCGTCAGTTGGAGAGTGTGAATCCAGATCTTGGCTGCCGGGTTAGCCTTGCGGCCGATTTTCTGACGTCTGGGTTTGGTAGTAATGGATCGGAACGTTTGCGGAAGACGATAATTTCGACAGCCGACGGACAGTTATCCAAACGCATTCTCCACGACCAGATTGAAAAGAGCCGGCCCATGCGGATGCTGGCGTTCTTGGCTGCGGCGACTGTTTTGACGGCGACCATTGCGATTGTCAATCCGCTGGAAATGGGCATTGCAGTGCGTCGGGCTGCCAATCCCTTTCAGACGAACCCCTGGCCCACTTGGAATCAGTTGGTTTTCAAGGATCTGCCTGCTGCGATTGCTTATGGTGATTCATTGAATGTGACCGTTGACGACGATAATCATCGTTTGCCCGATAGGGTTCTTCTTGAGATCAAGGATGGGCAAGGTGTGCACGTCCGCGAAATGAAGCGGAATGTAGATCAAATGGAATACCGCATGAAATCAGTGCTTCGCCCGATGTCACTGCGTGTCCGTGGAGGTGATCATCAGTCACCATGGAAATCGATCAGCGTCGTTCATCCTCCGGATGTGGATGAAATGACGGTCGATGTTATGCCACCTGCTTATTCGGGATTGCCGCTGGTAACGATTCCGATTTACCAGGAAGTCTGGGCAGGATCAATGGTTCAAATAAGTGGCAATGCCACAAAACAATTTGAATCAGCATGGTTGTTCGAATTGGGATCCGCTTCCGAGGCGGGAGATCCGGCACCAGAAATCGGGGAGCAATGGGAGCGGTGGCCACTGGAAATCAAAAACCAGGTTTTTGCTTTTACCGGGCTCAAAGATGTCCCTCTGATGCAGAATTTGAAATATCGAATTCAGCTGGTTGATAAGGGAGGTATGAAGGGTGCCACGCAGAGGATTTTTCGAGTTCCTGTGCGGAGGGATGAACCGCCCACCGTCAGTACGACACTGAACTCTCAACGACCGGTCTACGCTGCTGACTCCAGGGTTGAGCTAGAAATTAGAGCATCAGACGACATGCGTCTTGCTCAAATGAACTGTGAAATCAGGTTGAATAAAACGGTTGTCAAACGCCTGAGCTTTCGTCCAGATGACTCAGAAAGCCTGCTCGCCCATCAGGGCTATCGGCATGAAGAAAATTGGCGAATCTTGTTGGATTTTTCGGAACTGACTGCTTTGCAGCCGGGTGATGAGATCCACATTCTTGCCACCGCTTCGGATATCAAGGGATCTAAAACCAATGGAGATTCTCTCTTCATGAAAATAGGGTCTCGATCGGATTTGGAGGAATTGAAGCGGCAGCAGCAAAGTCGGATTTACCAGAAATTGTCGTCGGCGTTACGTATGCAGAACAAGGCTAACCATCTCACTAGCTTGACGCTCAAGGACTTTCCTCGCGATTCTGACGGTCTTTCCACGCAGCAGATCGCCAAAGCAACCGATCATCAGCGGAGTGTTGAAGAAGCGATTTTTTCACCGGGTGGAGTGGTGCGGTTATGCAAGCTGCAGATGGATCAGGGCCTGAAGGAATTTACCAACGGGGTGTCCTTGCCGAAGATCATTGAAGAATTGCTTGGGATAAAAACTTCGGTGAGGCGTTCCACAGACCTGCTTAATGAATTCAACTCAAGAAGATTGCCGGGAGAAAGGACCAATATACGACTCGTGAAGGCGGTGTTGGAACAGGAAAAAATACTGTCTGTTCTTGGCAAACTGGTTGTCCGAGCTGATGAAGAAACAAAATATCAGGAATTCCTTGGCGAATTGAAATCGATTTTGCGAAAAGAGGAATCGGTGTTGGCAAACGTGATTGAATTGCAGAGGCAATCCCTTGGAACGAGTCAGTCGCCAACAATTGAAAACGCGTTATATCAGGTCGCGGTAACACAGCGCAGGATTGCTGATCGGCTCAGTGAGTATTCATGGGCGCAGTCGCAGACGGCGAAAGAGCTGGAGTCTGAAAAACTAAAGGAGCTTGCGGTCGACACCAAACGGGTGTATTTGTCTGCGAAATTCGCGGCGGCTTTGCTTCAAGAAAAACAGTTAGGTAGCGCTGTTGAAACGCTTCAGAAATTGATTTCCGATTTGGCCAGGATGCTGAAATTTTCTGACAAGAGAACCAATGCAGAGGACAGAAATGTTGATTCAGCTGATTTGCAGCGAGCACGTCGTGACTTTGATCGCCTGCGAGAGAATCAAAGGGAGCTTATGGAGCGCATTGGAAGATGGAATTCTCTGTCGATGGATCAACGTCGTCAGATTCGCGAGGAGCTTTCGGCGTACCAAGATGAGCTCGAACGATTTGCTGAGGAGTATGGTTCAACATTGTCCGCAAACGCCGAAGAATTGTTGGAGGAAAGCCGAAATCTCTTCAGGGATTTGACCGCCGACCTTGAGAGAGGAATGGATCAATCGGCGAATGCCAAAATGGAGGAAATCGACTCGAATTTTGGAGAGATATCCTCTGATTTGGCGGCTTTAGCGAGTGAATTAGTGAGGCAAATCCGGACGGAGAATTACCGGCAGATACTAGCTGATTTTAAAAAGTGGTTGGTGATGGAAAAGCAAATTCGTACGGATTTGGAAGATCGTCTGAACGGTTTAGCGGAGGCAACAAACTTGCTGTCGGAATTGGCTGATCGCCAAAGGGTTCTTCAAAAGGAATTTAAAACGGGACTTCAACAATCGGAGGGATTCCATGCATTTCAGTTGCAATTGAAGGTAATGATCAAGCTCAGTGGTCAATTCATTGCCCAGCTTTTAGAGGGGTCAGCGATACAAAATGATACGCGCAGGGAACTTGAGGAGGGAAAAGCCGCTCTTGCTCTGCTGGACAGATTAATGATTGTTCTTTCCTCTTTGACGATGGAGGAGGTTGGCGGCGATCCGGCTGAATCACCCGAGGGTACCGAATCGATTGAATCTAAACAGCAGCCGACGACCAAACATGGCGTCCAAATTTCACCTATCGAATTACAATTATTACGTTTGGTGCAAGAGGAGATCCTTGCTGAGACCCAAACTTTGCAGCTCCTGAACTCCAAAACCACGTTGGCTCCCGAGAAAGCCCGTGTGCAAAATAGAATCCTTCAATTGGCAGATCGCCAAAGTGATCTGATTGCAACGGTGCAAAAGTATCTTCAAGAAGAGGATTCGGGCCACTCACCCAAAGTACCCATGAAGCCCCCGAGGGTTGAAATCCCTCCAATCGAGATCATTCCGGATATACCGGAAATTGATTGCCAAGGGAGACAGGACCAGCCCTCCGCCAAATCGAAGTTGCAGGTTGACAATCCACAGCACGACACTGCGGACAGGCAGCGATTGGCTAAACAAGGGGAAGACCTGGGAGAAGAATCGGACTTGGCCCGAAATCGACTGGAGGCTGTGAAAGAGAGAATGATGAAAGTTCAGGAAATGATGATCCAAAGGAAGTTGTTGGAGGAGAACCAGATTTTGCAGAAGGAGATAATCCAGCAATTGAGTTCATTTGCTGCTGATCAACAAAAAAAAACAAGCCAGAGCGATCCTGCTCAAAAAGAAAATCGTTCGGGACAACAGGGGAATGATGCAGCAGCGGGGTCCCAAACGAAACGTGAGAACGGTGGCAAGATGAGGGATTCAGAAATGGATGGTCAGAAGGTTAACCGGGAAATCAAGAAAAGAATTGATCGAATCTGGGGACATTTGCCTGATCGATTTCCGCGGGATCGGCGTGATATACGGACCGAAGATTTTCTGCCAAAATATCGGGAGTTGATAAGAGAGTACTTTATCAAGTTGGCCAAAGAACCCATTGACCGGTGATGATATTATTGTCTGGGGCTCTAATTTCTTGCAGTCATTCTATATCAAAAAAAGGCGTTTGATGGCTCCACCACAATCGACTCTCCATCGCAGGCCAGCTTATTTGAGGCGGCCTTTTAATGGGAATATGAAGACAGGCCTTATGCCGGTGTTGTTGATTGGATTTTTTGGATTCCCGTTGGCTGCCCACAACAGCGTCAACTCGCAGGACATTAACAAATCAGCAGATGCAGCGATTAATGCCGGACTCAGTTTTCTGGCAAAACATCAAAATAAGAATGGATCGTTTGGAGAGGGAGCCAACGCCGAAAATGTTGGAGTTGTTAGTCTGGCTGGCCTTGCATTCCTGTCTCAGGGTAGCCTCCCTGGAAAAGGGAAATACGGTTCGCAGTTAATAAAGGTTTTGGAATACCTGATGAGCCATACGCAGGAGAATGGATTTATCAATAATTCCACCGCTCAGACCCATGGCCCGATGTATGGCCACGGTTTTGCAACACTCTTTCTGGCGGAGGCCTACGGTGCTTACCCGGAAGCCGAATTACGCAATCGCTTGGCGAAAGCGGCCCGGCTCATTGTTGATACACAGAACCCTGATGGTGGTTGGCGATATCAACCGCAAAGAAGTGATGCCGATATTTCAGTGACCATTTGTCAGGTGATGGCACTCCGGGCTGCGAAAAATGCTGGAATCTATGTTCCGAATTCGACCATCGATCGGTGTGTGACCTACATCAGGAAGAGTCAAAATGAGGACGGTGGATTCCGGTATCTCATCAAACCGGGCAGTAGTGCGTTTCCCCGGACGGCAGCCGGGGTTGTGGCGTTATTTAGTGCAGGGATTTACGACGGGGTCGAGGTGACCAAGGGGCTGAATTATTTGAAAAAAAATCGCCCGAAGATTGATGTGGGCTTGCAAGAGACTCACTATTTTTATGGACACTATTATGCGGTGCAGGCGATGTGGCACGCCGGAGGTGAAAACTGGAAACAATGGTATCCCTCGATTCGCGATGAACTATTGGCGTTGCAGGATAAGCGGACTGGCAAATGGAACGATCCGGTTTCTCCCGTGTATGGGACGGCTATGGCTAGTATCATTTTGCAGATGCCCAACAATTATCTACCCATTTTCCAACGGTGATCGCTGTTTCTAACTCATTCAACAATACACCAACTGTGCGGTGGGCTGGATTCATGATGGCTCTGCTCTCTTGTTTTGCAGGTGGTGAAGGTGGCTTCGGTCAAGATGCTTTTCAAAGAAGTCCCGAAGGCTTCAAAATTTGGGGACATACCGGTGGGCTTCTCTATGGACCCTCTGCGTTGGCCAGACGGTCTGGTCGTTTCTTGGCCTCGGGTTTGGATGTCAACGGCGTGCTTTCAGGCAAGGTAGATGGGGAAATGGTGATTCTATCGCCACAACAGTATTTGCAGATAGGAAGCGTGCAGGAAAAGCCGGTCGCTGAGCAAGTTCTGTTCAAAAATGGTAGTGTGCTGGTGGCGAGTGTGATCGGAGTAGGAGCAGACGAAATTCGTGTCCAATCGCGGGTCTGGGAAACGAGTACAATTCCAATGTCATTAATACAAGGAATTGTTTTTCGGCCAGCCGGTACCCTAAGTGAGCGTCAGGTTGAAATCGACCGTGTCATGCAGTCGCAATCCGATTTTACGCGATTGATTTTTAATAATAACGATTTCATAGATGGCCAATTGGAAGATGCCGTTGGGGATGAGACGGTTGCTCTAACGGTTGGTGGAAAATCGACCAAGGTGGCATTAGCAAGGATTCAAAGTCTGGTGCTCGCCCAGCTAAATCAGCCAATTGATGCGGCTTCTCGGAAAACTTCCCCAATGATAGCAGCCGGTTTTTCCGATGGGTCCCGGATCGTTGGTATGGAGATGAGTATTACAGCCGATGATGTCAGTTTGGTTGTTACGAAAGACTTTTCGTTGAAAACGAAAATACGGTACCGAGGTGGGGATTTTTGGAGTCGATTGAGGTATTTTCGCCCAGCCGAAACTTCTTTTAGATTTCTTAGTGTGTCTCCTCCATTTCGCGTTCAGGACTCCTTACAGTTGCCGGCATTCGCGACAAGATTAAACCGTTCGGTATCTGGGGGTCCATTGATGTCTGAACATGAGATCCACTCTCATGGAATCGGGACACATGCCAGTTCCCAGGTGGTTTATCTTTTGGAGCCCAGCGATGATGTTTTCAGGTGTTGGGTCTGTATCGATCGGACTGCAAATCGATTAGGCGATGCGGTTTGTCGTACTGTTCTGTTGGATAAGGATAATCGTTGGAAAACCGGCAGCAAGAGGTTTTCCATTTCTGCAAATCAGCCACCTGTTTCATTGGAAGTCGATGTAAGTGGATATCGAGCGATTGGTCTGATCAGTTCTTCTGGAGACCATGGAACGACTGGAGATCGAGTGAATTGGTTAAGCGCCAGGATCTACTCCAGCGGGAAATAGGACCGGATGACAGAGCCCAAACCCCATGGCTACTGTTTCTTTAGTGGCCAGGGCCCCGGGCAATCGTTTGCAACCCAAAAACTATGTCTGTCCATGCTCCGACAGTTAGCACCTTTTGGATTGACTGGCTACGTTTCCAACAATCGTCGCTGTTGACTCGCACATCATCAATGATGTTTCGGGCCAAGTTGTTCGCAAAAAGTCATTCTCCACGGCATCTAGAAGTTTGACTGTAAATCGTTCGAATGCGAAACTCTCCAAGAGAGATGAGTAGGGCGATCTATCCGGGGTCTCTTTTTGAACCCGTCAAAAACATCGCTTTTGTTTGGCGATACTGCTGGTCTGGCCTTCTTGGACGAACCGGCGGTGCAGGCAAGATTTCCTTTGATTTGCATGAAGCGTTTCCAGAATCAGTGGCAGGCCTGACTTTGGTTCAAATAGGCTATTTCAGAAATAGGAAATAGAAGGCGATGATGCTATGAGTGACTATTGAGATGGTGGGGATGATCAACATTTTAGTTAATGAACCGGACACGGTAATTTGACCGTTGTGGTTGACTTTTGGTTGCCCGGCGAGGTGGTCTAAAAGGGTTGCTTTTTCTTGACGCTTGGACGTGATTGACTTTGACGACTTTTTCCTTGACGGACGACAGTTCACCACTGAAGTCTAGCATCGCCATGGGATCGGAGCGGCTGCCAAAAACCCGGAAAAAAATCATGGTGAAACCAGAGATAGACCAGCCAGCCTAGTTTTGCGTCTGCTCCCAAAAAAAGTAGTAGTTGCCCAGAAAATGGTACCGGTCGTGGTGACTGAGACAGGAATGATGGCAAGGCGTACTTGTTGTCAATCATCACTTGTTAAGAATGAGTGATGTGCTGCAGTGCATCAGAAATGTCCAGTGCATCAGAAATGTCCAGTGCATCAGAAATGTCCAGTGCATCAATTACGCGTCTTATTTCCTGGCGGCCAGTTTCTTAATCGTATCGAGCTCTTTTTTCTTCACCGGTTGAACCGAAAGCCGTGACCCTTTCTGAAGCAATGCCATGCCGTCAAGTGCTTTAATTTTTTTGAGCCCAGGCAATTCTAATGGTTCCTTGAAAACCTCGACTAGCTGAATGTCGACCATAAACCACCTTGGATTTTCTGGTGAACTCTTGGGGTCAAAATGTTTGTCGTTTTTGTCCCACGCCGTAAAGTCTGGGTAACTTTCTTTGACAATCTTTGCACGACCGACGATTGCCGGTGGATCGGCATTGGAATGATAAATCAAAACTTCATCGCCGATTTTCATATCGTCACGCATAAAGTTTCGAGCTTGGTAGTTCCTCACTCCATCCCAGTGGGTTGTCTTCTTTTTTTCCTTGGCCAGGTCTTGTATGGAGTAGGTCGAGGGTTCGGTTTTCATTAACCAATAATTCGGCATAGAGTCTATTCTCCGAGGTGCAGATTTGAAAATTATTTTACCAAAGATCTCCTGAAAACGCATTGATCCTAAAATGATAAATGATCGCGAAAGGAAACATCGACCAAGACTGCATTCCGTGGAATCAACCGTTAACACTGTTCGATGAACACGTGCATTAAGAGCGTGAACCCGGTTTTCAGTCATTCCGTGCACCCTTAAATATCAGCAGAATGAAGTCGAGTCGGCAGGAAATGTTGATTCTTGACAGGGCGACAATGTTGATCGCGATTTGAGACTCCAAGGCTTACGATCAGGAGTTTTGCAAAGTTGGGTTTGCCAGCCATCGAGAGAGGGCAGAGGGTGCGGAAATCATTGAAGATTGGCGTTGTTGTTTTTGTTTGGACGATTTGCGGGCTTGGCGTTTTCGGGTGCAAAAGACTTAGAATAAATAGACGAGTTCAGGTGCTAGCAAAACAAAATCGGTTCTGATTTGCAGGGCGAATTTTGCTCTTTCGGTTCGGCGTGGCCCGAACGTTCGTGACCGTTGAATCATGTCAAGGCTTCTGCTGCACGTTGTCTATCGGGGATTTGATTTTAGTCGCGAGGGTCTTTCCGAGTCGGGTTGCCGGGCAACGTGATGCGATGGCGAATTGCCCCTGCCAAAAATTTCAGATTTTCTGTTTCCAAGAATGGCGGAATTCACTAACTTTGCCGCATTCTATCAGAATATTCGCCGCCGTTGATGCGCGAAATACGAACATTCGGTCCCGCTGGCAGGTAGTTGCATTGGTATCGAGATCCAGCAGAAAGGTTGCAATGCAAGTTGATTTTGGCGGATTGGAAGTAATTCAGGACTGGGGATGGACACCGATTCAATTGGCAGAGAAAGTCGACCAATTTCGAGAACGAACCATCAAGGGAATGACACCCGAATGTTTCGGCGATCGGGAGTTTTTTGGTGAGCTGATGTTTGAGAATCCAGATGGATGGAAGATCATCTACGACGAAAATCGGACAATCCTTGGCTTTTGGCAGCTCATTCCGCTCACTGAAGAGGGGTTTCAAATGGCGGTCCATGGTCAGATCTGTGCGGATCGGATTGAGGATCGGATCGTACCCAAGTTGATGCCGGGAAATTGGCACAACGGATACTTTTATTCGTTAAGCATATGTCCCAGGATTCGTCGTTCTTTGGTAGCTTTTGGCTTTGGCGGTACTATTATCAAAAGCTTAATCAACTTGGCAAAAAAAGAGATCTATTACGATCATTTGACGGTGTGTTTTGCCACCCGTTATAGCCAGGCCCTTAATCGCACCGTATTTCGATTCGATTATTGCAGCGATCATCCCTATATTGGCAAAATGTATCGAGGCCGATTAACAGAATTTCTTAATCGGAAACTGATTAAACTGTCCGTGGGCCAAAACATGCGGGATTTGATCCGCGTTTATCAGAATGCACCCCAGCCGCTCTCGGGTATGGCATCGGGTTGCTAGAAAACCATTAGATGGATCGAAACGAGGTGCGGTTTCTCAGGGCTTTTTTGTTTAGCTGTTTACGCTAAACGAGGGTCGTGTCCTGTTTAGGGTCATGAAGCGGATTTGTGGTATTCGACGATCAGGTCGAGTGTTTGTTGTGGAGAGTCAGTAAATGAGATGAGCTCCAGATGATCATCGCTAATCACACCTTCATCCGCCAGGAAATCGAAGTTAATGATGTTCTTCCAATACTCGGTGCCGTAAAGAATGATGGGAATGCTTTGCATACGGCCCGTTTGGCGTAGCGTTAATGCAGTGAATAGCTCATCTAGTGTTCCGAATCCACCCGGAAAACAGATTAATGCCTTTGCGGGAAACAGAAAGTGCATTTTCCTCAAGGCAAAATAATGAAAGTTAAAACAGAGCCCCGGTGTGATGTAGGCGTTGGGTTCCTGTTCAAAGGGTAGGGTGATGTTTAAACCGATGGACTTTCGTCCCGCATCGTCAGCTCCACGGTTCGCTGCCTCCATGATCCCGGGACCACCACCGGTGACGATATGGTAACAGCAGTCTTTTTCGTTATTGGCTTTTTCGCTGATCATTCGGGAAAATTCCCGGCACTCGTCATAGTACTTGGATTTGGCAACTTTTTTCTCGGCGACGTAAACTGCTCTCTGAAGAGATTTATCATCTGGTTGTTCTTTTAGTTTGGCCGTCAGTGTGTCCAGACTAGCCGTCGCTTCTTTGGAGTTAATGATCTGCGTTCCACCAAAAACGACGATGGTTTCTTCAATTCCCTGCTCTGCCAGCATGATCTGAGGCTTCAATAATTCCAGTTCAAGTCGCAGAGGACGTAATTCAACACGATTGATGAACTCGATGTCTTTATAGGCCTTCAGGTAGCTGGAATGATCCATAATTTCCTGCTTGCGTCTGGCTAATGCCTTTTCATCCATTTTATTAATTCCAAGTCGGGTTGATGACTAATTTGCTGAAACAGGTTTGCTTGGCTTTCTGTGGTTGCCTAGCTAAGATCGACCGAATGATGCGAAGTCTCACTGAGAATGGACACCATTTCTATCGATCAAATTAGAGGTATTTGCCGAGGGCATGCCCTTTGCTTGCCAACGCATCGACTTTTTTGATGATCGTTTCGTCTTCAATCAACGGCGGAGCGTGCCGAGGCTTGATTCTGGCATCCAGAACCAGTGGGCCATGACATCCCCAATGCTTGTCTTTTTCAAACCACTCAATGCCTTTCATATCGACTGCAGGATTCGTACGCGTAAAGACAACCCATAAAAAGTTGTGAAGAGTTCGTGATGTGAAATCGCTGTCATCGACGATAACGATTATTCGGAATTTGCGAATGGCATCATTGTGATCACAATCCCTGCAAAACTGCTCAACGTCCTGTTTGCCATCATATTTTGGACCCTGAATACTTAGGATTCCAGTTAATGGGATGGTTGGGTTGGAATACCTCGATGGTAGTTTTAACCCGCTCGGTAATTCGGATGCCAAGGCGTATTTTGCCGGTCCTCGCGCGGCAATCACCAGCTTTGATCCCTCATTAACGCCCTCTCCAGAGTAATCCAGTGTGTCGATCGTGGTCATGGTCTGGAAATGGAGATCTCTCTTCCAGTCAGCGCGTTGGAGCAGATGCCTGAAAAATGCTTCTACGTCGTTAACATTTAGGGATTCATCGTCACCCTTGTTGACGATGAACAGGTATTTTGCCAGTGACATTTGTCCCTGACCCAGAATGGCGTTGGCTTGGGTTAACAACTCTTGAGGTCGAGTGGTGCTGCCATAGGGAACATAGCGTTCACTCCCAATCGCCAGCAGCAAAGGGTGGACCCCGCTGGCATCCACTGCATTGACCGAAGAAACTCCGGGAATCACAGTTGGAATGATAGGCCCGGTCAATTCGTGAATCAATTGACCAAACGTTGTATCCTCCTGAGGTGGCCGTCCGACAACTGTAAACGGCCAGATCGCACCATCCCGGTAATAGACTTTTGAGACGTTTAATACCGGGTATCCATGCTGCAAACTGTAATAGCCCAAGTGATCTCCAAACGGGCCTTCCGGTTTCAGTCCAGTTGCCATTTTCCCGGTAATGCAAAAATCGGCATCACCGTAGATGGATGGCCCACTCGGTTGCCGAACCATCGGGATTCGGTGGCCGGCCAGAGCACCCGCAAACGTCAATTCACTTAGTCCTTCAGGTAACGGCATCACTGCCGAGAGACTCATCGAAGGAGATCCGCCAACAAAGATGTTGACCGGTAGTGGTTTTCTGGCCTCTAGCGCGGCTTGATGGTGAACACCAATGCCGCGGTGGATTTGGTAATGCAAGCCAACTTCGTGATCGGTTTGGTATTCGTTGCCGCTGATTTGAACCCGATACATTCCAAGATTGGAACAGGATGGGCTGGGAGAATCTGGATCTTCGGAGTAAACCTGAGGCAAGGTAATAAATGCCCCGCCGTCGTCAGGCCATGATTTCAGCCCCGGAAGTTCTGAAATACGGGTTTCGTTTTTTAAAACCGGGCCAAAATGCTTGGTTTTTGGCCGCATGGCCAGGGCCGTCAAGGGAGTCTTCCAGTACCGCAGCGGATTCTGGAATAATCGATTTGGTTCAATTTTCAATTCGATCGCCCGCCGAACATTTTCGATTGTGCGGCGAAAAATAAATCTCGCCTGATCCAGTGACCCAAACAGATTTCCTGCCATTGGAAATTGACAGTTTTTGACATTGGTAAACAGAACAGCCGGTCCTCCCGACAGATAAACTCGCCGCTGGATTTCCGCCATTTCGAGATTTGGATCGACCGGTTGGTCAAATTCGATTAGGCGTCCGTGAGATTGCAAATCGTTGACCAGTTGTCGAGTCGAACGGTGGCTCATGGCTTTGCTGAAAATTGAGGAATGTTGGAAACGGGGAAAGGCGGACAGGCATCGCAAACTGTTTCCTGTACTGGCCTGTTCCTCCGGTTGCCGCTGACATCCAATCAGCGCCGCAGTTTATTGACCCTATCGCTCGATGACACCAACATCAGTTTCATCTGTCTACAATGAGGCCAAGTGAACGGCGCAGGGTGTTCGTACTAGGGGGATACCAAGTCTGAAGCTACAATAACTGTCTGCGTGTTGGAATCATCACACTCGAATTTATCGAAGTCGTCCGGTTTAACAAGCCATCCTGATTTCTCCGACAGTGGTTCTCGATAGAAACACCCGTTTTTTGTCAGGAATCGGTCGGCGATTTGCGACTTTCAGACCGATTCTGAAAGGTGGTTTGCCGCTTCCTGATTCATTATTGCCTTAGCCGTACCAACAACAAATACAAAAAAATGCAACAGATTAAATTAACCTCATCCAAAATAGGCGAAGTCGATGCGGATGCGATCATCGTAGGCTATTTTTCTGACCAGTCATCCAGCTATGCTGAAGAAATCTCAGACGCAACCGGAGAGTTTGTCGGAAACTTGCTTAACAACGGAGATTTTGAAGCGAAGCCCAATGAAGTTGTCGTGTTACCTTACATCAAGGGTTTGCAGGCCAACCGATTGGTTTTGGCGGGGCTGGGAAAATCTAGCGAATTTAATGCGGCGGTTGCCCTCAGAGCGGCTGGATCAGCGGCCAAAGCTCTTTCGGAAAAAAAATTAGGGCATGTCGTGATTTGTTTTCCGGCTGACTTTCTCGCCGAAGCGGTAGCGGGTGTGATCGTAGGGAATCATGGGCAGGATATCATGCGTTCGGAGCCCAAAATCCATTCTTTCGGCAGCTTTTCGGTGATGACCGGAAACACGTCTGCGGTCACCGAGGGCCAAATCCTGGGGAATGCCATCAACACGGCCCGCATGTTGGTCAATCTGCCTCCCAACGTTTTGTACCCGGAGACGTTTGCCGAAAGGGTCGAAACGCTTGGCGAGGAATCGGGATTTGAAGTGGAGGTCTGGGATGATGCTCAACTCCAGGAGCAAGAGTGCCGGACACTGTTGGCGGTGGCTCAGGGTTCCGACAAGCCACCCCGAATGTTAACGATGAAGTATTTGGGTGCCACAGAAGATGCGCCGGTACTGGCATTGGTTGGTAAAGGAGTGACGTTTGATTCCGGTGGTTACTCTTTGAAGCCAAGTGAAGGCATGTTGGACATGAAATGCGATATGGGAGGAGCCGCTACGGTAGTTGGTGCCATGCAGGCGATCTCTTTGCTCAATCTTCCTATCAATGTTGTTGGTTATTGTGGTCTGGTTGAAAACCTTGTCAGCGGCAGGGCCTATAAACTGGGTGATGTGATTCGTTCGCGAAATGGAAAGACGATCGAAATTCACAACACCGATGCTGAGGGGCGATTGGTGTTAGCTGATGTACTGGACGTGGCTTCCAAATCCGGCGCTGATCACATTGTTGACTTTGCGACATTGACTGGCGCGTGTCTTGTGGCACTTGGTTTGGACTGTGCTGGACTATTTACAAACGATCAAAAGTGGTGCGATCAATTTCGTGAAGCTGCAGATCTGGCTGGTGAGGACTCTTGGCAACTACCGATGACCGATAATTTTTCTGAACAGATCAAAAGCAATGTAGCAGACCTGAAAAATGTTGGTGCAGGAAGATGGGGAGGTTCCATCACGGCTGCGAAATTTCTGGAAGAATTTGTAGCGGAGACCCCCTGGATTCATGTCGATATTGCCGGGCCGGCGTGGTCCGATAAAGAAAAAAAATGGATCGATGCAGGAGGAAGTGGTTGTTTCGTTCGCACGCTGGTTCAATTGGCAAAAGAGTATTCACAGGCCAATCTGTAAGTCTTGTGCGTTCAGAAACGCTGGGGATGGAACAGAAAGTTTCAAGTCGAATTGCAGGCGTCGCGTTTGACAGCCTTATTCAGGCTGTTCAGGGGTAATCGAAAAAAGCAGCGGGCAAAGACAGGCACTTCGGAATTTTGTCCCTCAGAAATTTTGTCCCTATCGAATCAGCTTGATTTGATTGTCCTAACGTCAAGTTCTCTATCCATTCCTTCGGACCGCTGTTGGCCGTCTGGTAGTCGACAACAGGGGTTTTGGTTGACGATAAAGGATCGATGATAAGGGATCAATGAGAGTCAACTCGACTATGAACCGGAACGGACCGATGTCAGGTTGCCAGAACGAAATGCGTGAGCCATCGATTTGGGGACCTCCGCTTCGGCTAGCACAAATTTGGCTCGGTTGAGGGCAACACTAGCAATCATTTCCTGCTCTTCTGCAATCGCTTCGGCACGTCGCTTTTCGGCACTGGCTCGTGCTTCCCGGGTTTCCGCTTCGGCTTGATCCGCTTGAAGGCGGGCGCCAATATTATCACCGACATCGATGTCAGCTATATCAATGGAAACAATTTCAAAGGCTGTATGGGCATCCAATCCTCTTTCAAGGACTGCTTTGGAGATTCGGTCTGGATTTTCAAGGACGTCTTCATGAACTGCAGATGAGCCAATCGAAGAAATAATACTTTCGCCGACACGCGCGATCACCGTTTCTTCGGTTGCACCGCCGATCAACTGTTCCAGATTGGTTCGGACGGTCACCCTCGCCCGGATTTTCAACTCGACGCCGTTTTTGGCGATCGCACTCAAATAGGCCTTGCCGCTTCTTTGAGGATCGGGGCAGTCGATGACCTTGGGGTACACACTGGTCTTCACTGCATCGAGTACATCTCGTCCTGCAAGGTCGATCGCTGCTGCGCGATCAAAGTCGAGGTCTATGCCGGCCCGCTGGGCTGCGATAATTGCGTTGATCACTTTCATGACGTCACCCGCAGCGAGGTAATGAGCTTCCAACCTTTGGGTCGAAATTCCATTTCGTTTGGAAATATCTAAGCCAGCTTGAGCTGCCATGATCTTGGCGGTAACAATCACCATAGGTCGTACCTGCCGAAAGCCCATACCAATCAGGCTGAGAATGCTAATATCTGCCTTCGCAAAATATCCTTGGAGCCAGATGTTGCCGTACTTAAAAAATGCAAAGACCACCGCTAAAACGACGAATAGTGTGAACACACCGGCAACAATTATCAGCACGGTTTTAGGATCTTTTAATAGTTCTTCTTGGGCAAATAAAGAAATCATGAACAGCTTTCAAATGATGCAATCACTCAGCACACCGTGCGACAATCTATTCATAGTACTTAAAACTGAGCATTCAAAATAGTAACCCCCCCTGTGGGAACCAAAGCTAATAGGAGCGTTTTAATTGATTTGCGGCAGACAGGGGCCAAAATTGGAATTTGCGGGCTGATTTCGGTATCTTGGGCATAGCACAGAACGTTGTTAATCCTGTCGTTTCGGGTGTTTGATCTTCCGAAAGGAGGATTTTTTTAGGTTCTTGAGCTGTTATTTGGATCATCTAAGAAAAATGTATTTTTTTGTTTTGAAAGTGTGGTAAGGATGTGCCAAAAATTTTCGGTGTTTTTAGTGATTAGCTGCTTTTTGGCCGGGTGTGGCGGTGGCAATCATGAAGAAGTCGTCGATGACATGATCATTGAAATGAATAACATGGTGAGCCTTCTTGAAAAGATTGAATCGGCGGAAGACGCAATGGTGGCCAAGGATAAATTGCAGGCCGTCGCTGCGAGAATGAAAGCCATCAAGAACAAGGGTGACAGAATGAAGAAGCCGTCTGCGACCACAAAAAAAAGAATCGATGAAAAAATTAAGGCGGCGACGGTTGAATTGGGGCCCAGGATGAACGCGATTAGTTTGAAGATGTCTCAGCCGGAAATCGCCGATATCATGGGAAGTGAAAAACCATGGGCTGAAATATTTGGCGAGTAGATTTTGACTGTCAGACGTCGGTAGAATTAGATCGATTGCTTATTTCATGATCTGTTCACGCAAGGTTTTTGGTTGATTGGTGGTGATCGACTGGGCTCCCCATTTAAGAAATTTCTTTGCCACCGCTGGTTGATCAATGGTCCAAACATGATATTCGAACCTCTTGGATAGAATGTCTTTAATGAAATCTTGATGGATCAAATCTTTGCTGGAGCTGAAGCCGTCAGCCTGAATTCTCTTAAGGGTTCTTTCAACCGTTTGAACCGTTGGGACCAATTGTCCGTTGCCGTCTTTTCGGAAACTGGACAGCCAATAAGCCTTCCACTGAGGGGCGACTTCTTTGATACGCCGAATCACCTCCGCTTGAAACGAAATGATGATGATTTGCGAGTCGGAAAGGGAGCTTGACTTGATTTGCTTGACGAGAAAGGGGGTGATCTCGGCCCCGCATTTAATTTCAATATAGATTTTTTTGTTGGAAGGAACGATCGCCAGTACTTCCTTCAGCGTTGGAATGGACGTTCCTTTGAATTGACCTGCGAATTGGTGACCGACATCCAGCCGTTTCAGTTCTGCCAGCGTCGAGTCTTTGACCACCAAGTTGGTTTTGCAGTATCGCTTGGTGGTTTTGTCATGGATACAGACGATGCGTTTGTCTTTGGTCAGGTGAAAGTCTCCCTCGATGGCATCGGCACCCTGTTTCCATGCCAATTCAAAAGCTGGCAGGGTGTTTTCCGGCGCATCCGCTGAGGCACCGCGATGGGCGACAATGACAGGTTCAGAAGCAACCGATAAGGGGGTTAGCATGACGAGGCAGCCCAGGAATACTTCTGGAATAAAAGACTTGTTTTGCATTAACTCAATTCCCGGGATGTTTCACCAATCAGGCCTGGAGAGCATATTTCCTGGGACCTTCTGATCGGCTGAATAAAAAGTTCATTCTCTTTCAATATCCTAGTCGATTTCTGGGTCAAGCGCAAAAATCAAATTCAGGTTCATGAACTCTTCGATCTGTGCTGAGAAAATGTCAATCGGTTCAAGGACGAATTGCGACTTTTCGGCAATTCGGTCTCCCAATCCCGAAAATTGCCCAATGATGAGGGGCAATTCGTTGCGAATTGCCTTGGTGTTTTATAAGAAAGTTGTTCTAATCTCTGAAGTTTCGGCTACCCGTATGAAGGCCTCTGGTAGGCTGACCCTGGATCATGATCTCCAGCAGCCGAAAACGAATAGTGAATTGAAAGTGAAATAGGAAAAACAAATCAAAATGATCAAATGCCTGCCAGTCGTGGTCGTGTCGTTGTTTTTTATTGGATGTTCTGGTGGATCCCATGAGGCGATCACCCGAGAGTATCTCGATGTGATGTCCAATATCGTAAATGTTTGTGAGACGATCAAAGATAAAGATTCTGCCAAAGCAGCTCAGCCTAAATTGGGAGAACTGCTGGCTAACTTGCGTGAGTTGAAAACACGGGCAAAAGAGATTGGGAAAATCAACGATTCAGTACAGCGTAAGATCGACAAAAAATACGATGCTGAAATGGAAAAGCTTTCAGTCAGATATTCGACCGCGGTTCAGGCAATTGTCGATTCCGACGAATGTTCTACGACCCTGGAGAGTGAGCTGAAAACGCTCGCAACATTATTGAATTCTCGATTTACAGGGTAGAATTCGTTACAACAGGTGATTGTCAGGCCATCTAGCGGTCGATCACTTTATCATCAAAATCTCTTTTGAAATGTTGAAACCAGAAGCCCGCTGCTAAGGTATTACTCTTGGGTTGTCGTTCTTCTGCGGCCAGGCTCAACAGATTTCACATCTTGGCAAGTCCAATGGGATGCAATCGCTGGTCAATGGATCGCCGAGTTGGATCGCCGAGTTGGATCGCCGAGTTGGATCGCCGAGTTGGAGTGGCCGCCATTTGTCTTCTGGAAACTGATATTGGTACAATCCCAAACGTGTCTGACAATGGAGTCAATGTCAGGCTGTCGTATTGATGGTAATTCTGACGATCCGTTCCCAACTCCCCTCTCAGAGAATCGAGTTTGGCTTTGAAAAAATTTCGACTCTATTTCGGAACGATGTTTTGGGGAAGTATTCTCCTTCTTGTCCTGTTGTCGCCAAGCCTTTTTCCGGGGAACGACTGGATTCTATCCTTAAAAGGAGTTTCCGGTTATTTGCAATCCAACAGGCAGCACGTCGCCGTGCAGTTTCCCTATCCGTTGTATATCAAAAAGGGTGATCCGATCTACTGGATAACTGAAGAGAATGAAATGCAACGGGTTGGACAGATTTCTGTTGGAGAAAATGCCAACACAATCACGTGGGCGGCTACCGATGCAACGGAGGCAGTTTTTTTTGGCGACGCACCGATGATCACCGAAGATTATTTCCTCGTGCTCCACGAAACACCCCCCTCATTTGAATGGGCATTTGACAAGTTATTGCCGCCGGCAAAGCGGGCAGAAATCATTGTGGAGCTGAAGGAGACGTTTCAGCAGATTCAGTTCCGACATGGCGAGCACGTGATCCCGGTGGTTTACGAGACGATGCGAGAAGCCGTTTCGGTATTGCAAGAAGATTTGCGCAAAGCATTTCTTGATCGCCGGGAGGCAATTGCGAAAATTGCTGCGCGTTATCAGGACGGATTCGTAGAGAAACAGCTTTTTCCATTGATCAAAAATGAGATCTTTCCAATTGTGGAATCACGGGCCAAGCCGGTACTTAACAGTGTAGGTAACAAGATCTGGCAACGGGCTTCGCTTTGGCGATTTGGTTGGCGGTTAGCCTACGATAACCTTCCATTAACCGGCAGTAACCTACTGCAACAAGAGTGGAGCCGTTTTGTCGCAAACGAGGCCATGCCCGTCATTGAAAGCTACTCTGACGAATTTTATCAGCTGTCTAAAGACATTCTGCAGGAAATCGCTGGCAACTCCGAGGTAAAGCAAGCCGGAAAAGACGCCATGAAGCAACTCCTTGATGACCGGGAAATCCTTGATTTGCTTTCGGCGACCTTGCGCGAGGTCTTGGTTGATAACGACCGGCTGAAAGTCGTCGTGAAGAAGAGCCTTGAAAACGCCGAAATTCAGTCCATGATTACTGAGGCAAGTGATCGGTTTGAAGACAAGTTACGGGAAATTGGAGATCGCATTTTCGGAACGTTTGAAGACGGAATTACCCGTGAATTTGCGGGCGTATTGCGAAAGGAAATCCTCCGCAGAGATCAACGCTGGTTTGTATTGAAGTATCGAGGCCCTTCCCGAGGCGGTCTGCAGTCCCCAATCCCGGCCCAGAAAATTGAGGGTGTTTTTGAAGACGTCTACGATCGACGGCCCGATTTCGTGAGATCGAGGCAGTTGCCGTGAATGACAATTCATCTGAAAACATTCGCGGGTCATTGCCGAATGATGCCGTAAACGATGCGGGCCTGAAA
Source organism: Planctomycetota bacterium (assembly GCA_014238905.1). Taxonomy (GTDB): domain Bacteria; phylum Planctomycetota; class Planctomycetia; order Pirellulales; family Pirellulaceae; genus JABAAE01. The sequence goes on along the minus strand of JABAAE010000007.1, from coordinate 145,815 downwards.
AGCGAATCCGCTCCTTACAGGAACCAGCAGCAGCCAGACCGAATTTCACCACAGGCTGAGGTCTTCAGCTTGACGTTGAGGGCAGGCGATCGCACCTTGCTGGATGATACGTCGGCCCGGTTTGAAAAGGGCAAGATCTCTCTGATTGTTGGCCCAAGTGGTGTGGGAAAGTCGCTTCTGCTGAAGATTCTCGCCGGAATCCAACTGCCTGATGCCGATGGAATTCAATTTGAAGGTGTCGTCAACATTGAAGGAAGTCAGACCCGAGCGGGCAGATCGGCCGTTGTTTTTCAGACCTTCGCGTTACTCGATGAGTTTTCGCCAACGGCAAATGTTCAGTTCGCTGTCTCCCATCGTAGCGAAAAAGGCGCCAGCAGCGAAAACTCAAAACCTCTTCCTCGATCCTCCAAACTGCTGGAGGAATTGGATGTTCCAACAACGGTTCCGACGTCTCGACTCAGTGGCGGCCAGCGACAGAGATTGGCAATCGCTAGAGCATTGGCATATGGGAAGTCAACCATATTTTTTGATGAGCCAACGGCGGGACTCGATATCGGAACGGCCAGAAAAGTAGCGGGCTTGATCCGAGAGACGACAGAGAACCATGGAACAACCGCGATCATCGTCACCCATGATTATGAGTCACTTGTTCCGATAGCGGATGAGATCTATTTTCTTGATCCGACGACAAAGAAACTGGAACTGGTTTCCAGCGAGGATTGGAAAAATCTACCAACGAGGCTAGAGAAACTCTCGGCGACTTCATCTCACCTGGAGGATGAGGTTGCAAAAAAGAAAAAAGGTCTATTGGGTGCAGCAGGGGAGTTCGGAAAAAAGTTCGCAATCGGCACCACCCGATGTCTTGAGGAAGTCCTTTTGTTGCCCTACCGTTTGCTTCCTCTTTGGCGGAGTCCGATTTGGGGTTTGAAATTCCTTTTTCATTTTTTGAACCTGATTACCGGAGTAACGGCCATCATCTACTTGATGGTGGCGGGATTGATCCTGGGATTTGTGACGACTTATTTTACGTTTGAGTATTTGCCTTTTCCGCAATTTAGCAGGCCGCTGATCATTGAAGATATTTTGGCCGCAGTAGGGTTTGGGCTTTATCGCATCATCATTCCAGTAATCGGTACAGTGTTAATCGCAGCCCGATGCGGAAGCGCCGTGACCGCCGATATCGGTTCGAAAGAGTATGGTCGCCAGCTTGATGCGATGCGATCGTTGAATGCAACGCCGGAAAAATATCTCTTAACCAACATCCTCTTTTCTTTTCTTGTCGGTACACCGCTGTTAATTTACATAGCTTTCCAAACCGCACGGGCGATTAGTCTGATCGTTTTCCTGAGTCTTGAGGGCAATGAAAGCGCTGATTTTTGGCATCAGTTCTTCCATCGGAATCTGGAAATAGAAGGTGCTTTCTATTATGCGGGGACAGGATGGGTGCTCATGAAGGTACTCATTTGTGGTTTGGGGGTTGGGATTATCGCTTATGGTGTGGGTGTTCAGCCAAAGCTTTCCTCCAATGATGTCAGTCGGTCGGTGACTCAGACGACACTGTATTCCACGATTTTTGTGCTGACGGTCCACTTTGTTTTCGCCTTTTTTGAGTTTCAACGGCTTGAATAGCTTTAGGACCAACGATGGCGGTAAGCGTTCGGACATGTTGGACAGGTATTGAAATAAAAGAGGTCGGTGCTTAACCTGTTACCCGGTGGCGCGTGGAAGCGGAAGCAGTTGACGAGTTGTCATTTGCTTTCCTATGCGTCTTCTACAAGGCAATTCGGATTTCTTGATTAATTTGATGTCCTCCAGCGATGAACAACTCGATGATTCACCACCGGATTCGGTGCGGTCTCTGGCTTCGGTTCCTAAAGCGGTTGTTGGAAGATTAAGCCTGTACCTGCGTGAATTGCAGATCTTCCTCCGTCAGGGATCCGAGACGGTTAGCTCCATTCAGCTAGGAAAGGTTTTGGGTTTCACGGATGCTCAGGTTCGAAAAGACTTGGCATACTTTGGACAATTCGGTTATCCGGGTATTGGCTATAAATGCGCCGAACTTGTTGGTGAAATAAAAAAAATCATGGGGACCGATCGTCAATGGTCGGTCGCTTTGATCGGGTGTGGCAACCTTGGCAGAGCGTTATTGGGGTATCGTGGGTTTCATCAAAAGGGCTTCAAGATAGCTGCCGCTTTTGATGTAGACGTTTCCAAAACCGATTCAACATTCGAGGGGATTCCCGTATTTCCGATTGATGATCTCGCTAAAATTGCAAGTGAGTTTCAAATCAAGTTGGCGATCCTTGCTGTTCCGGCGGTGGCCGCCAATGAAGTAGCTGAAAAAGTCTCGCGTGCAGGAATTAAGGGCATTTTGAATTTTGCCCCAGTGACGTTGGCCGGAGGTGAAGGAGTCAGTGCGGTTGGCGTCGATTTGGCCATCGAACTGGAACAGCTATGTTATTCGGTCGTCAAGGAGGGCAGCGAAACAGCGAAAGTACGTTCTTCGAATCAAGAGTCATGAATGGGTGATTCGTTCTGCATCACCAAATCTTCAACCCACGGTTCATGCCAGGGGTTTCAGCTTTTTCCTGAACGGAATCCTCTTTGACGCGGTGGCCCGTTCCCAGTTTTATTATGGAAAAATAGTCCAATTTTTCGGGTCGGGTAATCTGAATGTGAAACTGATCCCGAACTCCGGTTTTTTAGGGTTTTACTTACCGCTTTGGCTGAAATGGGGTCGTTTTTTCAAAAAAAGGGGCCTCCAATTTAGCTGGTTTGTATACTCCCTTTAAGGACATGGACAGAGTTTTTTACTCAAGTAGTCTTGTAAGAAATGGCCATTTTGAAAAGCATGGCCGAGGAAATTGTTTCGTCAATTTCAGTAGGGAAATGGAGGAAATCCTTAGCGCTCTTGGATTTCATTTCGCGGACTGATTTTATCGCCGTCTGGCAAGTCGAATCCAACACATGCCCCGATTCATAAAAGTCCGAGACCTGGCTTGAATTGACTTTGTAATCCCAATTTTCATATATGCGTCAAATTGTGATAGATTATTCGTTATCAAATCTATCGCTGAAAACACTTGATTCAAAATATTTAGGTGAGTGAAGCCATGACAAAATTCCTGATCACATTGATGTTCACCGTCGGTTGCTTTTCAACGGCCGCCCACGCACAGCGGTCGTCATTTACCAAAAATCTTTTTGAAGAAAAGAGCCACGATTTTGGTACGATCGCCCGAGCTGCCCAAATCGACTACGTGTTCCAGTTTAAGAACACCACGAAAAATAATATCGAGGTATCGGCCGTCAGGACCAGTTGTAATTGCACGACTCCATCGATTGAAAAACGAGTGGTTGCACCTGGCGAAACCGGCGGAATTCGCTGCAAGTTTAACACCAGATCTTTTCTTGGCGCGAGGCGGGCAACGGTTACCGTATCGTTTTCCCGGCCTTACTTTACGGAGGTCCAGCTTGAAGTAAAGGGATATGTGCGACGCGATATCGTAGTCAATCCGCCAGCGATTGACTTTAAAAATGTGAAAGAGGGCGTTGGAGGATCGCAAAAAGTTGCGATCGAGTATGCCGGCAACGACGATTGGAAGATAACCAGTGTCGCTTCGTCTTCCCCTGACATCGAGGTATTGTTAACCGAAACGCACCGAGGTGATTCGTTGGTCGGGTACGAGCTTTTAGCTACTTTGAAAGCAAGTGCCAAACCTGGCTATCTCAACCGTTACCAGTTAATGCTAAAGACCAACGACAAACGGATGAACGAATTCCCGATTTCCATTTCTGGAAAAGTTGCGGCCGCAATTTCTATCAGCCCTGGCTTGGTTGATTTGGCGGACGTCAAGGTCGGCGAGTCCATTAGCAAAAGAATCATTGTCAAAGGGTCAGAGCCCTTCCAGATTCTGCAGGTGAAGTCTTCGGAAGATCGTTTTTCCGCGAAGATCGATGGGGCAACTAAAAAGCTGCATATTCTGCCGATTGTCTTCAAAGCGGGTGATCAGGCGGGTCCCATCAAAGCAACCGTAGAAGTGGTCACAGACAAAGGCGGCCCAGCCAAGCGAATCCAATTTAGTGGAACCGTCGTCAAGTAAGGCCAAGAGGTCAGGCTTAGTTTTTCAACACAATCGGTCCTTTCCAATGCATCCTGAGAAATGTTTGAAAACCTAACCTTGATCGGTTGGGTTTTTTCATGAGTGGTGAATCGGTTTTCAAAGGACCTAACCGCTCAGGTCAAGTTTTGGTGAAGGCAAGATTTTGGATTAGGTGAGGTGCAATCATCCTGTTTTGATTGCCATTGATGTCTGGAGCAAAATACGCCCAGCCGCAGTTGCCGCCAAGAAAAGTGGCGGCGATGGATGAAGGTGAAAGAAGTTCCAGAGGCGTCAGCCACCTGAGAGTCGGTGGTAGCTACTGGGGATCCCCGCCAACCAATCGAATGTCTTCCTCCAGAATCTTGAAGTAGATGTTGCCAGAATTCCCGATGTTTTCCATTGGAAGTGTCAGGCGGAGCTCTTTAAAATCGGTGATTTTCACTCCCGCGGGTAATTCGAAAATCAGGCAGTCTTCGAGACGTCCATTGCGTTCCAAGATGGCCTCAGCGGTGTGGCCGAAAACACCCGTGACGTCATCAAATACGGGCATTTCGCAAGGATTGCCATTTTCATCAGTCAGTGTTGCTACCTGCTGGACTCCCTCCCGGTCAAATGAATTCCCATACCAGCTGACGTAGGTCATTGGGTTGTTACGTCTAGAACGCATCTCGAGGTAGATTTGGAGTAGAGATCCGCTTGATTCATGGACCACGGCCTGTTGGTCCTTCACCCGAATGGGCCCGTATTCAACAAATTTGACTCCGATCTCGAAACCGGCGAGCTTGACCCGCTTTTTTCCCGCCAAGACGTACGTGATTTCTTCGGAATTCCCATTGGCCTGTCGCTGCTCTTTGTTTTTCTTTTCTGTGTTGGTGTCCCACATGATCAGCGCGACAATTCCTCCCCCAAGCAATAGCAGCAGGACAATTACAATTAATCCGCTATTGAGAACACTGGCAAATTTGGAACGACTATATCGCCGTGGTTCCGGGCTTGAGCTGGGTACCGTTTCGGAGGAAGGTGATTCCTCTACATCGGTCTGCCCCTGTAGATGCGAAGGTATCGGGATGTTTTCGTCAGTGGGCAAAGCTGGCGGCTGGGCAGCCTCTACGGTGAAGGTCGCTTGGCAATTTGAACAGACGACCTCGGTCTTCCAACGCTGGGGTTGATAATGGATGATCTGGGCACATTCAGGACAGTCGGTTTGCTCGAGTGTAGACATGAATAGAACGATATCAGATTTAAATGAGGAATGATTGAATTCTCAAAGACTTACCGGCAATGAGATCATCGAAGTTGCGTAGTGAGCTTTTCTGGCTAGCAGGATAAACAATGGATACGTTCTTGGAGATTCGCGATTTCATTTACTCATCTAGCCATTGGATCAGACGATTTTAGCTTTTCTAGGTCGAAAAAAAGAAGCCCGCCTTGGAAGCAGCCCAAACGGCAAGTTTTTCCCTGAATATTTTCGAGTTGTGCCGAATATCTACCGGCATTTTATCAATATAAAGAAAAATTTGAATGGACTCAGTCAAAGGGTTTGCCATAGCCAAATCCTTTAATTCGCTGCGAATCTTGTTTTCTTGGTCTTTACTGGATGGTTTTGACTCTGGCCAGAATTCAATCACGATGACGGGAGTTTGTAGATCACCGGGAGAATTGGCGTCTGTCGAAGGTATACCCACAAGGGCTGAACGGTATACCGATGAGTGACAATTAAAGATGGCCTCGCAAGGGACGGTAAATAGGACACCGGCAGAGGTAATGACCCTGTGCCCTTTGCGTCCGCAAAACCAGAAACGCTCCTTCTTATCAAGATATCCCACATCCCCCATCCGGTGCCAGACCGTATCATGATCAGCAATTTTATGGAGTGCATTGGCATTCCCGCGAGTAATGTACTCTGGGGTAACCACTTCCCCTCGAACAATCAACTCGCCAATTTCTCCAGAGGGCAGTTCGACTGCCTCATCGATGTTTTCAACAGGCGAATCCGTGATTTCAATGATTCGGCTCTCGATACCAGGAAAACGATGGCCAACGCAGGTTCCACAACCCATTTGGGTCATGGTGGCGGTTTCTTCCAGTACGGTTCTGGAGCTAATGGATGCGATTGGCAAAGCCTCGGTAGCTCCATAGGGCGTATGGATTTCTCCATCATCGGAAATAATGGACTGTAACCGTTGCAATACGTGTGGAGGAACAGGTGCACCGGCGGTCAGGATTCGTTGCATCGTTGGTAAACGGATTTGCCGTTTTTCGCAGTAGCGGCCCACCGTCGTCCAAAGCGCTGGCGAACCGAATGACTGATTGGCTTTAAAATCTCGAATGGCGGTCAGTATTTCTTCCGGATCGACATCGGCGGGCTTGGTGAAGTCCATGTTGGGAACAACTGTAGTGACTCCCATACCGGAATTAAACAGAGCAAAAAGAGGGAAGCCCGATATGTCAATTCCACCGGGTGCGATGTTGTAATAATCACGTAGCTCTGCAACCTGTTTGACGAAATTTCGATGATGGTAGAGAACTCCTTTGGGAGGGCCGGTGCTTCCGGTGGTGAAAATCACGGCAGCGGGATCATCGGGGGAGTTCTCGATCCGGAACTCCCCATGTTCCTGCCTGGCATTTTTCCCCAACGCCTCGATTTGTCGGAGGGTTTTTCCACCCCAGAACCAACGTCGACCGACTGTGATATTGAACTTGGCAGTTGCGAATTTCGCCCTCAGCACACATCGAGCAGCTTGAGCAAATGGTACCGCGACAAATCCCTCCGGATTGACCTCGCTCAAACACTGGATCATGTTTTTGCGTCCCATGCCGGGATCGATCAGCACGGTGACGACTCCGGATTTGAACATCGCGAAGACCAGTTTGATAAATTCGATTCCGGGCGGGACCAAAAGCGCGAGCCGCATTCCGGGGCGAGCTCCTGCGGCGACAAGACCGGCGGCGATTTGACTGGTTTGTGATTCCAGTTCAGCAAATGAGATTGTATCGTATTGTCTGTCTTTGCCGCCGGTTCGCTGTTTGCTTGCGGCAGCAACAGCAATTTGATCCGGGTTGGCCGCTGCAGACCGAGATAGGAGTTGTCCGACGTTTACAATGGTCATGACTTGTTTTTAACGTCCATCGACCATTAAAAAAAGGGATCCGGCGAATTCACACGGAATTGGGTTGCAATGAGGCCAATAAAATAGCGTACGCTTTGCCTCCAGCAGAACGCCGTTTCGATTTATTTTGACAGGTTGCTCATCGTCGCTCTACCTCAGGTAGCCCTGTATCCAGCCTCGAGAGCCTTGCGGGGGAATCCCATCGGCAACATCCGATCCGTCAGCAAGCCTAAAAGAAATGCCCAGAGGAAATTTCCCTTTCGGAGCACCCTTGGTGTAAGGGCCGTTCCCCCAGAAATCTCCTTTGGCAACGATGTCAAATCGCGTCATTTGACCGTCCTCGGATTCGACAACTCCATAAAACTGGCAATCGTAGCCTCGGCTGCCATTGCCAGTTTTCAAGCGTGCGAAACCTGTTAATACCCCATTTTTTATTTCCATTTCAATCTTTTCAATTTCATCTTCTTTCCACATCGGGGGTTCACCCCGAGTGTTGTCCACCAAATGAAACCTGGCAATACGACGCTGAACCCGGTTCGGAATCGTACCTTTTAAAATTGCTTGATGTTCCAAAGCTGTCAGCCAAAGATTGTCACGCGAGAGCGAGGTTTGAAATATCTTTTTCCATTGGTCTTCCGTCGCAGGATATCCACCCAAGACCTTCGCTTGGACCCTGACGGTCAATCCACCCTTGGGTGGGATAGGCGAGTAGCGGAGGTCTTTTTTACCTTGCTCAATCAGGGATGTATTTCCAGAGGCTGTTCCGGAGAGTCCTTTTCGGATTAATTGTTTGATTCTTTCCGGACTACGGTGATTGGAATATCCGAGGTAAGTTCCGTCCGGTGCGGCGATATACAAGCCCTGCGTTGTTCCGCCATTACTGCCGTCTCCCCGAGGACCCTTGCCGGCAATCTTTCTATAAAAATCCCCCTCAGCATCTTTCTGACGGCGTTGATACGCTTGATCAATAGCAACAGGTACCAGCTCGTTTTGGAGCAGTTGGATAATGTCGGGATCGGCAAATGTCGACTCACGGTCGAGCACCCCGTTGTTTCAAGTGCAGCCGAGCGGATGCCCATCCATTGCCCAAATAAAAATGGGTTTGCCGGATTGTGCCGCTTCTTGCTGGGCTTCCAAGAGCGAAATTTTCCAAGGAATCGTTCGCCAGGGCGCCTCTGGCGAAGCGTTCAGCTGGTTATGCAATTCCAAAAAAGTAGCTTGGTCGAGTTCCTGAGCCATCAGCGAAATGGGCCGGCTACCATCTGCGCCTATTCCCAATCCAAACCACGCAGCGATAATCATCACAAAGGGTTTCATTGTTTTTGCCTAATGGAATTATTTTTTTTTGTTGTCTTTGGGTTCAACCGCTTCGAACCCGTTCTCAACCAACTTATCGAACCCTGCCAAAATGGGACGAACTTCATAACCCATTTTTTGCAGTTTCTTTGCTGCATTCAACGCCCTCACCCCAGCTTTGCAATGACAGTAGATGATTAATTCATCATCAGGCAGTCCCTGCATTTTTTTTCTGGGGGATGCAAATCGGATTTTGCTCCACGCAATATGTTTCGCTTGTTTCAGATGGCCGGCATCCCACTCGTTTTTTTCTCTCACATCGACCAGAACTGCTTTCTTGGCCGCAATGTTTTTTTTGATTGTCTCATAGGAATCCTTCGTATGTTTCACATCGTCGGAAAACTGATTTGAAAATGACGACATCAGGGCGGTTAGAAAGAGCATCAATTGCATTGGAAATTCCAATCGGTTTCAGGACACGAGTCAGGGAATCATGAGTTGGGGAATCATGAGTTGGGGAATCATGAGTTGGGGAATTGCAATTTGGTGATCATCGAGGAATTTGTCTCATGACAACAACCCCGATCACAGTGTAATCCACTGAAGTAATCTAACCGATTCGAATTCCCTCTGCCAACCAAAAAGTGATTTCAGCCTCAGGGCTCCCTGACATGGGGGAGAGGGAAACCATTTGTCAGGCGGAACGAATGACGGTCTACCAGAATAAAACAGAGGGGAGATGCAATGCAGGGCAAATTTCCAACAGTTCCTCAAAACCGCTTTAAATTTATCTCGAGATACTGGCAACGTAGCCTGATGCGGCACCTTCGCGGGAAAAGAACTCTGCCCATATCGGCAGTTGCTTGGAAACCTTTTCGGCTTCCGAGACCGAAAGGTTCATCTCTGTCAGAAAGTCGTATGCACCGGCTCGACCGGTGAATTCTGACGAGGCTTGTACAGGGAAAGAAATATTGCTGTTTTGCCGTTCTCCCATGAGGTCAGTCGGATCCTGTGTGATCACGAAATCGCTTCCCGGCAAACATTTTTGCTGCAGCAAAGTCATTGAGTTCTGATGAAAAGTGCCGATCAGCATCACGTCGTCTTCATGATGTCCGTCGTTTTTGACTGCCATCTTGATCTTCTGCAGGACCCGCAATTCGGATTCCAGGTTGGTAGGGTCGATGCGGATATTGACCAGAGAGAAAGTAAATGAATCTTCAGGTTTCGGGCCTTTGCTGCGAAACCAACCGACCAGAGGATCATGCGCGATCACGTCATCAGGATCCTGAATCGTGTAAACCTCCTGTCGTTCCAGTTCAATTTTTTTTGTGTTGTAGATGAATGCGAATTGATGGTAAATCGCCGTATGGCTTGAGCGAGGACCAATGACATAATCGAAATCCGAGGAGACTGTGCGAAGGTAATCCATTAAACGGGGCAGGGTGTCGTGATCGACCGACTGAATTCCTTGAATGGCAATCAGATCAAACTTCTTCAGGATTCGGACTAAAATTTCCGCTGTTCTCTCCTCGTTCAGTTTTTGGTCATCGAAATCCGTCAAATCGAAAGAGGCGATGGTAATGTAATCGTTGTTGGTCGATTCTTGGGAAAAAGAGACCGACATAATGGAAGAAACCAGACGATCACTATCATTCTTCAGTAGTGTCAAGGCATCGTCTACGGAATTGATTTCGGCTCTGTGCCAAAAAAACCATGCACCGCAGGTGATGGTTGCCAAAATGATGAGATTTCGAACGTATCTGCGAATCATCGTCGTTTACCTGTTAGCATCCTGTCCGGCACGTTGGCATTCTGTCCGGGACTTAGAGTCTGCTGGTTAGCTGTATGGATCAGCCGGTTTAGTCAAAGGCTTTGGCCGCTCAGCACTGTTTGCTTACTGACAATTCAATCAATTCCCGTCATGTCAGCTCTTTACACATCTGCGCTTACTCCTTTTCGGTTGATTTAAATCATGTCGGCCAAAAAAAGAGCAAAATTCATTCTGCAACGAAACTGAATATCAGATCGAATGAACCGGTGGAGATGACTGTAACGATTCGTGGTCACCAATCCAGTCCGTTCAGCCGAAAGTGAGAAGGGCAATGAGAACACACCGCCGGCGGTGAACACTCGGCTATGTCTATCGGCTTGGATGGCTTATCAAGGTGGGCGAAGTGCTGATCTGATATCTTCGTGATAAGATGCACCTGTGACAACTTATTGAAAGACGCGAACTTGGAAGACCCACTGTTTTATTATTTGACCGCTGTTCCTGTGCTAGGCATCGCTGCGCAATGGATTGCTTGGAGATTCCGTTGGCCATCGATTCTGCTATTGCTGATTTTTGGTGTCGGCTTGGGAACGATTTACAACATTGATGAAATCTTGGCTGAGCCATTTCATGCGAATTCCGATCACTCCTCTTCCATCACAGCTGAGGGCGGACCAAATTCAAGTCCGCTGGAACGTTCTAATGTCGATGTTCCTCCGGCGCCGCGGATTGCGGAAATGATATTGTTTCCATTGGTTTCTTTGTCAGTGGCGATCATTATGTTCGAGGGTGGATTATCTTTGAGGCTCCGCGAGCTGGAATCATCAGGGCGGGTTGTGTTGCAACTGGTTACCGTTGGTGTTTTGGTCTCCGGCTGTCTGACCTTTTTGGCTGCTTGGCTGATATTGGAAATGCATCCAAGGGTAGCGGCTCTTTTGGGAGGAATCCTCGTCGTGACTGGGCCCACAGTGGTGATCCCATTGCTTCGTCATATTCGCCCGAGCGGGAGAATTGGATCGATTATCAAATGGGAAGGTATCGTGATTGATCCCGTCGGAGCGATTCTGGCTGTTTTGCTATACGAACAGTTGTTCGTGGGCCTGATTCACTCCCGGACTCTCTTTCAGTCGGTAATGACTCTTGGCATGACGGTTGCGGTCGGTGCAGTAATGGGTTGGCTTGCGGCGCAAATCCTGATTCAAATGGTCAGACGATTTCTTGTGCCTGATTTTTTGCATGGCGTTTTCTTTCTCGCCAGCGCGTTGGCGGTCTATGCGATATCCAATCTTCTGCAAGAGGAATCAGGACTGGTGACGGTGACCCTGATGGGGATCGTACTTGCCAACCAGAAACAGATTTCGATTGATCATGTTTTTCATTTCAAGGAAAACCTTCGGGTGTTTTTGATTTCCTGTCTTTTTATCGTGTTAGGATCGCGAATTGACTTGTCGGCTATTCTCCAATTGGGATGGAGGGGGCCGGTATTCTTGGCCGCAATCATCGTTGTGGTTCGACCTGTTTCAGTTTTTCTGTCCACGTTGGGGAGTAAAATTGGGACCCGAGAACGGACATTCCTCGCATTTTTGGCCCCTCGTGGAATTGTTGCCGCTGCCGTTTCATCAGTGTTTGCCTTGAAAATTGTAACGTTGCTGGATCCGGTGAGTTACCCGGATTTGGTCGCCGACGCTGAGCGAATTGTTCCGGTCACCTTCCTGATCATTTTCGGTACCGTACTAGCCTATGGTTTAGGAGCCATTCCCTTGGCCCGTCTATTGGGACTGGATGATTCTGACCCACAAGGCATCCTTTTTGCAGGTGCGGATCGCTGGACCTGTGAGGTCGCGTTGGCAATCAAGAATGCCGGATTCACTGTGCTTTTAGTGGACAATAATTACCGCAAAATTTCCGCTGCCCGTTTAAGGGGTTTGGACGCTGAGTGTATTAGTGTTTTGTCGGAACAGTTTATTGAAGAAAATGATTTTGGAGGGATTGGCAGACTGGCGGCTGTGACTCGTAGCGACGAGGTTAACGCGCTGGCAGCGCGTGAATTCGCTGAGGTTTTCGGCCGGTCTAATGTGTTTCAGCTGGTAGCCCTGCAGCGAGGCCAAAGGAGTTCTCTGGGCGATAATATCAAGGCTCGGACCTTGTTTGGTCCCGAGTTGAATTATGACAAAGTTCACCAACTTTTTGAGCAAAGCTGGCAGTTGCGAACGACGCGATTGAGTGATGAGTTTCAGTTTTGCAATTTCATCGACCAACATCAACAAAAATGCCATGTGTTATTTGTTATTGAAAATGGCTCCAAGTTGACGATTGTAGAAGATCCGCTGAAACTGGATCCTAAGCCGGGGCAGACGCTGATTTCACTGGTTCCAATCGAGCTAAACCAAGAGTAAGTCCGTTTCCAAAAACAGGGTGCCCTACACCGAAGTTGATTAATCCTATGCGCCATTTTTTGTTATGGGAGTTTATTTGTGGAGGCGGTTGCTACGAGGATCCGGAGATTGACGTTCCGGCCGGATCCTTGCTCCACGAAGGGCGGCTGATGATGCAGGCCATGATCAAGGAATTGCTGGAAATTCCTGATTCTCGCCTGCGGCTACCACTTGACAGCCGCATGTCAGAGAAGGAGGGGGATTTTCTCGACCAATTGAAACTCGAAGATTCCCATGCCGAGCGAATCACGCTGATTTGGATTTCTGGAAAAGACCATCTCCGACAAATCCTCGATTCGGAGCTTCAAGCCTGTGATTACTCATTGCTCATCGCACCAGAAATTCACCAGGCGTTAACGCGGTACTCAGGGATTTTCGAACGAGGTCGAGCTGTTTTGTTGGGGCCCTCGAGCGAGGTCATACAAATCTGTGCTGACAAATGGAAAACATTCATGCACCTGGTCAGGCACGAAATTCACACCCTCCCCACCCTCAAATTGATGGATTGGGAAGGGCGGCATTTTGGAGATGATTGCGTGGTCAAGCCGCGGATGGGGGCGGGTTCGATCGGAGTGCGCCGCGTTGACTGCAGTGGGAGTCATCCATTTTTAAAAAAAGAGATGGAAAAATCCAGCGATTATCTCCTTCAGCCTCGGACCGATGGGGTTTCGGCGAGTATTGGCGTCATCTGCGATTCGATCAACCACCGCCGGAAATACTACCCCAGCGTGCAACAGGTTTTTGCGCCCCAAACCTATGATTATGTCCGATGTGAAGGTCCGCTAGAGGATTCACTTGATCGCCGGGCACGGTGTTTAATGGAGCAAGTGCTGGATTCATTGCCTCCCTTTTCTGGGTACTTGGGAGTCGATCTACTACTGGGGAATTCGGGAGATGTCGTTGTTGACATCAATCCCAGGTGGACGACTTCGTATTGCCAGACCAGAGAATGGGTCCATTGGAACGCGTTGGCTTCTCTAGTTCATTCCCGCGAGCAACAAAATCTCAAGTGAGATTGACAACGTCTTTTCCGGTACAGGAATGCGTGGCCAAACAATACCTGAGAATGAGACTACTGAAGATTTTCATCTTCGCGAATGACAGGCATACCAGACACGCCATTCTCCGATTCTGAAGTTGGGGTGGGTGGTTCTATCTCTACCTTGGAAGGTAAGCGGAATTGAATTGACGAGCGATCCTTTTTGGCTTTCGAAAGGTAGTAAGAGGTCCAAATTGAAATCACACCCAAACCTAATGCGCCATAAAGAAACAGGGTTGTCCAATTGATGGTGTTAGAGGCGACTTGTTGCTCAATCGGTTGCATCGCAATCAAAAGCGGGCTTTGCTGAAGTGCTTCTTTGGAAAATTGGCTTTGGAATCCTGAAGGGTAAGCCCATACCTTGTAAAAGAAAACCGGAAACGTCCCTTGGTATCGTTGATCGGTACCGACTTTCCAGCCTGAGGGCAATTCGTTGATACAGACACAAATGGGGTACTTGTCTTTGAAGACGGCGGCTTGCTTGTCATCGTTTGTTTTGTAGGTGACAGAAGAGTCAAATTTGACGAAACCATCCAATTGGAAGTACTGGTTTATCCCGATGCGGTTCCGTAAGTCTTCCTGCATTGTCTGGATTCGTGTGATGTTGCGAATTTCGAGATTGATTTTGCTCAGGGTTCCATGAAGTTGTGCGGGTTGTTTCAAGTGCTGGATCAAATCGAAAGTGGGAATTTTGTTGGCCCAAACCGGAGGCTTTTCATGAGTTGAATTGTGTTGGGCGGTTTTCAGCATCTGGTAGAATGCTTCGGTTTCAGTGTTTTCAAGTTGACGCTTGTTCTGGTTTTTTAGTGTGTCCAAAAGTCCGAGATCATAACCTGACGAACCCAGCAGTTTACGCCCGATTTCGGTAACCAGTTCAGTTGGGGATTGAGGTATCCACTGAATTCGAGCCGCGATAAAGTTCAGCCTCTTTTCTTTGTCGTTGTCTTTACCGTTGGACTCCGTCAGATTCAGAAAAAGTCCATTGACACGAACGTCCTCGGTGATTTGCTGTTTCTTTTTCCAGCGATCCGGGATTTCTAGACAATAAACAAGCAGGTTCTGTCCCGATTTTGAGCGGATCCTTACCTTATAATAAAGGCCGAGATCATAAAGTTCGCCAATCTCTGGGGCCAGAGTTCTGGGTTCCCAGTATTCAGCGGTGCCCTCAACAGAAAAAATTGAAAGCCGATGGAAACCTGGCTGCAGCTCAAGATCAGTCAACTCTGTGCTTTCATTGTTGGTAGCCAGAGAAGCAAAATGCTGTCGCTCGAAACGTGAGATTCGAAATAGTAGTTTGGCAAAAAGCGGCTGATTGAAGATGATGGATTGCGAATCCTGGATAG
Organism: Planctomycetota bacterium; assembly: GCA_014238905.1. Taxonomy (GTDB): domain Bacteria; phylum Planctomycetota; class Planctomycetia; order Pirellulales; family Pirellulaceae; genus JABAAE01. Next base: position 130,718 of record JABAAE010000007.1, on the reverse strand, counting down.
TCAGTTCCTCTTCTTCGGAAACGTCTACCAGCAAATCTCTTTCAGTCAAATCCGTGAGACGAGGGATGTTGTTTTGACGTTTTCTTTCCCAGGGTAAATCATCAGGTTGCAGGGCTGGATCTTGAGATTGGGAATTGTTTTTTTGAATCTCCCGATTTTCATCCAGGGATCGATTTTCATTCGATTCTCCAACACCACCGAGTTGTGGTGATAAACTGGAATCGTTGGAGAGCGGTTTTTCATCCTGGCATCCTTGCGCGGGGGTTGTGGGCAGCAATAACCCCATGAAGAAACCGGCCGCTAAAACCAGAGCGAGGCGCCGTCTTACATTCAGACAAGATTGATTACCGGGGATCAAATTTCGAGCAGCTCGTTGCATATTCATCCGTTGGATTATTAGGTTGTGCAAAAAAATTCCTGATCCGGAATGAATCATTCCCCTTTGGGGTCGTGAAACTTTGACTTGATGTCGGAGAGTCGCTTTTCGTGTTTTCGGTTGTTAAATGAAATCAGAAACCAGGTGCTTGCGGCCAACATCGCTCCAAATCCCAAGAATCCACCCACCAGCATTGAAAGGCCCGGCAGTTCGCGATTCTGGCTGACCTCTGGGGTGACCGGCTTCCAGTTTACTGTTTCAGCGAAAATGACCGGTGCGATTCGCTGCCCATCACCGGCAGCATAGACCATTTTTTGAAACAGGATTCCGGTCACCTCTACTGGTTCTCGGAGGTCATTCTGTTGATTGCCGTCCTTTTTTTCTGCGGAATCGCTCGACTCTTCCGCGGAATCGCTCCACGAAATAACGAAGTCAGGTGGTGGACGCAGTGCGTAGACTGCAACTGGATTCTGAGCGCCATGGATTAAAATCCAAAAAACAAAGAGTTGGTCTACACCGAGATAATTTTCCTCTGGCTTAGCAACATAGGCACCGCGGATGTCCCCTTTGAAAAACACCGGTTGACCTCGTAGCCGCTGGGTTTCCTTATAAAGTTGGGTAAATAGAACCTCTTCCGGAGGTAGGTTCTTCGATCGGATCGGAATTGCCGCAAGGCCTGAATTGATATCTGTGGACTGCAGGATGTCGATCAAGCGAAACATCGCTGGCTGATCGGACGCGAACGACTGAAGAGAATTGTCCTCGACAAATCCGATGGCCGTCCGGTCAACGACCCTTTGAAGTTCTGCCAACGTTTGCTTGAGAACAGGCTCCGGGTTTTCACTCTCCTCGCGAAAATCGCCCGACTTTGTGTTGCTCGTATTCGATTCCGGGGCTCCAATTTTAGCCAACAGCTTTCGAAACCGAGACCAGCGAGCTTGCATGCTGAATAAAACCGCATTCAACTTCTGCCGCTGAGGATCCGACTCGGGAAGAGAGGCAAGATAGCGAACAATGTCACCTTGGTAAACGTTATTGGCAACTTCGAATTCGTCCATCATGCGCTGCCATTCGGTCAATTTTTGCTCGGCAAGCTGGCGATGATTTCGCAAACTATAGAGACCTTCAAGCAGTAGCATTCGTTGTCGATAATTCAGCCCACCGTAGATTTTGTCCCAAAACCCCTTTTCAGCAATTTCTAAATCGGATTCGGTTTCGCGACTCGGCTCCATTTCGTCGGGTGTTGGAGGTTTTTTTTTCTTCGTGGTGCTGTTTGGGGTATCTTGAGGCGCTGAGATCATCAGTTCGGAACTGGGAGGACTGGTGATCTGTTGGGGATAGAGGTTGCTTAGGTAACGGGTATCGACCGTCGGTTCATAATCAGTAAAACCCATCCAATTCCAGTTTTCTGGTTTTTTTGCTTCAAACATCAAAACCAGAACAATCATCACGCCACAAACCAAGCCGAACAGCTTCAATTTAACTTTGCGCGAAGAAAAACCGGTGGGACCGATCACCGGCGAAGACTTCATTCTCGAGTTGCTGTATTTTTGGGAATTCATGTCTTGGGGCCGGTCGTGATGTTTCGCAACAAGTTTAATTCCGTCTAGAATCGGTGCACCAAGCAATCGTTGACGTGATAGACTTCATGGGCATCACCGAACCAGATATAGCATTCGATGCGACGAGCTTGATCTTTAGAATAGCGAATTGTTATCAAAAAGAGAATTAATTGCTACACTATGAGGACTCAGAAGCAGACGAATGAAAGGTTGCGATGGATTTCGATTGCAGAATCGAGGATCAAAAACTGGATTTTAGTGAAATAAAACCATCGCGGTTGCCCAATGGCAGACCAAACTCACCGGATGCCAATGGGTTGCGTTAGAATGAGCAAAATCAACACGAATCGGCCATCGTTTTCAACGAATCTGGCCAACGTTTAGGAGAGATGAGACGGATGCAGTTTGCTTTGGATAGGTGCAGCAATCGATTGGCAGTGGCAACGTCCGTATTCTGGAAACTTTTGGTTCTGACTCTTGTTGCGGTGGCAGTCGTTGCGCTTCCCGCAGGTTTACAAGCGGACGAGGAATACGACAAATTCCTGCAGAAATTAAAAGATCTGGGTAATGAAAAACGCGATCCGGCGTATTACGAGATCGCTTTTGATTATCTAACGTTTCTTGACTCAACCGATTTGGTATCGGGCGAAGTCAAGCAGTCGTTAGGTTATGAAAAAGGGACCTTGCTGATTGGCAGCGCTAAATTCATCAAAAGCAAGGTCCAGAGAGACAAGGTGCTGGTCACCGGAAAGAGCTTGCTGGAGAAGTTTATTGAGGCAAATGAATTTCATCCCTACGCCCCGGCTGCCAAAAACGAATTGGCAAATTTGCTGATCATCACTGCCCGGCAAAAAGTCCTCGAAGACGCCGGAAAGGGCTCAGAACTCATTAAGTCTGCCCAGAAAGATCTTGTTGCGGCGGGTAACATCGTTGTCGAAACCAAGGAGGCTCTGAAAGGACAATTGGAGAAAATTCCGGCCAATCCAACCGATCCAAGATTACGAAAACGTAGACGGGATCTCGAAAACGAATATCTTCGGGCGCGTTTGATGTTGCCAAGCATGCAGGAAGAACTTTCCGAGACCTATGCGGAAGGCTCTGATTTTCGAAAGAAGTCGCTTGAGGTGGCAGCCGAAGAATTTGAAGACGTCAGTAGCGATTATCGCACACGTATGCAGGGGCACATGGCGTGGGTTTTCAGGGGCCGTGTCCTGGGGAAATTGGGAAAACCCAAAGAAGCACTGGCGGTTTTTCGGGAGACGTTCGAGCAGCCAGACTCGTCCGGTTTTCGAGAGCTGAAAAGGATGTCGCTGGAGTTGGCGTTTCCGATCTGGCTGGCCGACGAAAACACGGAGAATGGTTTTATTGAAGCGGTGAAAGTCACCGAGCCGATTATTGCTTTGTTGACACCCCAAGAAGAAAGATCTGCCGGATGGTTAGCGGTACGGCTCGATTTGGCAAGGGCTTACCGTCAGCTTTACGAATACCTGGTAAGTAAACCGGAGAAGTCCCAGGAAGAGAAAATCCAACAGACAAAAGCGTTGCAGAAATCAACCGCTCTGGCACGCATGGTGGCATCTTCGAATCGGGAGGTGAAACGTGAAGCCCAGCAATTACTGGTTGATTGGGGAGCACGTACCAAGGTGGATCCTGTTACTGAGGCAGCGCCTACCAACTTTGTCGAAGCTCGCGAAAGGGCAGGGCAAGTGCTTGCCGAATTGGAAATAATCAAAAAACAGGTGAATACGCTGCAGGCACAATTGGCAGGTTCGCCAGCTAATTCCGCAGAGGTGACCCGTCAGTTGAACGAAGCTAATCTTCAATTGGTGGAAACCCCCAGAAAAGCTCTTGAGTTCCTGCAGATGGCGATCGGTTTTTCGGGAGAAACGACTCCGGTATCAGATATCAATCTAATTAGATACCAGATGTGTTTTTGTTTTTACACGCTGAAGGATTATTTTCGGGCTGCATTAATAGGCGAGTTTCTTCTGGATCGTTTTCCTGGTGAGGATGGAGCCAAGCAGAGTGCCGCCATTGCCATGTATTCCTACTGGGATTTGTACTTGGCTGCGAATGACGCCAACAAGAGTTTTGAAGAACAAAAGGTCAACAAGATTTGTTCCAGAATTATGGCGATTTGGCCTGATGCCAGTGAGGCAGCCGAGGCCGTCAGAATGTTGATCGCCATTGCCTTGGATTCGGGTGATTTAGAGCGAGCTGTCGGTCTGTTGGCAAAAATACCGGAGACTTCTGTTCACCGGTGGTCGATCGAACTGACTACCGGACAAGCCGTGTGGATCAATTATTTGAAGAGCAGGAAGTCAGCCGAAGATGCCCAAACATTGCAGCAACAGTCTGCAGCACTGATCAAGATTCGTGATCAAGCCGAACAGCTTTTGACGCGGGGAGTCTCCGCGGTAACTGTGGAGAATGTGAGTCGATCCAAGGCCAAATCTGTTCTGTCGCTGGCGAAAATTTACGGAGAAAAGAAAGACGGGAAGTCAATTTTGGCATTGATGGAGAAGCCGGAGTCCGGACTGCTGAACCTGGTTCGAACGAACCATGCATCCGTTGAAGATCCGCGAGTTCGACTTGATATTTTGCGAATCGCGCTCAAGGGTTATGTGCAATCTCTTGGACCGAATTCCAATGCGAACGATATCACGATCGCCTTGGAAAAGGCGGGGGAAGTCATGCAGGATCTTAAAAAAGTGACGGACGGCATGCCCGCCGGTGAGAAAACTCTCGTCTCTCTTTATTACTCATTCGCCAACGACATCAAGAACAAGATGGATTCCCTGTCGTCCATTGCCGTCAAAAAGAATTTTTCAGACGGTTTAGCCAAGAGTCTCAAAGATGCAGCAAATTCGTCCAGCGATTTAAAAGTGATCATGTGGGCTGCTGGAACATTGGTAAAAGTGGGTGATTCTTTTTCAACTGCTGGGCAGCAGGAAGAGGCCAAAGAACTTTACAAGTCAGCAAATTCAGTCATGGATCTGATTGATTCAAAAAATGTTCAGGTGACCCCGGACGAAGCTTTGGACGTGATGAGAAACCGGGGAAAGTCATTGCTGGGAAGTGGTGATTACGAAAAAGCAATTAACGTTTTTGTGAAGTACCTGACTACAAAACCGGCCACTTTGGATGTTCAGATTGATGCAGCTATGGCGTATCAAAAATGGGGCGAGAAAAGCAAAGACAAGGGAAAGATTGTAATGGCGGTCATGGGAGGCGGTGTGGTTAAAGATCCCAAGACCAACAAGACGAAAAAGACGGTTTGGGGTTGGGGTAAGCTGTCGCAGGCCATTTCGAGTCGGCTTCAGTTTAAAACGCAATTCCTTACCGCGAGGTACAATTTGGCGAAATCACGGCTGATCTATGCCAAGATTCAGGGCTCGTCAAAATTGGTGGAACAGGCTCAAAAAGATATAGATGGTACGCGTAAGCGTTATCCCGATTTGGGTGGAGCTGCCATGCAGTCCAAATTCAAGGAGCTGGAAAAGGAAATCCAGGCGAATCGTTAACGTACGGAATACGTCGGTGACTATTGTTGATAAACGCAAAAAATATTTTCAGGAATTTATCGTGAAGACTTATTGTTTCTCTTATTTTCATTGGCTGTTGGTTCTGGTTATTGTTGGTTTTTCCAACTCGGTCTCAGCCGACACTGTAGACACCAAGTCAGGACGGGGATATCGGGGGAAAATCAGCGGTATGAATGCCAACACCGTCACCGTGACGACATCTGGCGGGAAAGAGGAGAGCATTCAGGCTTTTGATGTGAAACGGATCACTTTTGATGGGGAGCCCAACGGGCTTCGAACAGCCAGACGCAACGTTGCTGAGGGACAGGTGAATCGAGTCGAGGAGACGCTCGATGCGATTGAGCCACAGAATTTAATGCAAAAGATCGAAAAAAACTATCTGATCGTGATGGCCAATGCCCAATTGGCGTTACGGGGAGAGGGTGGAAAAAAAATAGAGCTCGTCAGGAAGGAATTGGAATCGTTTGTAAACGATCGTGAGAACACAAAGTGGTACCAGTTTTTTCAGGCCATCGAAAAATTTGGCGATTTGGAAGTGGCGTCAAGGAATTTGGAAAATGCGAGTCAGCAGTTTGGCATGTTGGCCAAGAGTTCATCGCCAGAGGTCATCCTGATGGGGCAATATAAATCAGGTACGGTCAATGTTCTTCTTGGTGACTATCCGGCGGCAAAAACCCAATTTGCGGCCGTTCAATCATCCTCGGCGAGCGATCCCGGTTCGGTACGCATGAAGTTGCTGGCAAAAGTCGGTGCTGCTCGCTGTGATGCAGAATCTGGAGAGGCCAAATCTGCGATCACGACTATTCTAAATGTCATCAAAAACGAAGACCCTGGCGATATGGATTTGTTTGGAAGATCTTACAATGCATTGGGACATTGCTATCTTAAAGACGGACAGACAAAAGCAGCTTTGTTGGCTTTTCTTCATACTGATGTCCTTTATCAACGAGACGCCGAAATTCATGCTGAGGCTCTGTTTCAGTTGACAAAACTGTGGCAGCAAGATCAAAAACCTGCCCAGTCCTTAGACGCCAAAAAACTATTGACGACGAAGTACCGAAATACTTTTTGGGGAGGAAAAGCTCAGTCCGAAAGACTCTAATTCGAGAGTAATTGGATCTTTAGGCTGCTAATTCCGGCAAATCAACCTAAACTATTAACAAGTTCTTTTTGAAAATTCGCGGCGACGGTGTTGTAACGCACCTCGTCAGAAAAGAAAGACCGCAACGGAGATATCAATGAGGCAAAGTCGACAGCCGCTCGCCGGCTCCAGGTTCCTTTTTTTGTTTGTTATGGCGATTTTTTCGTTCGGGGTGATTTCCGTCCTGCCCCTGGGAAATGATGCGGTAATGGTTGCTCAGGACGACCCGAATGAGGGTGAAAAAGCGGCCGCTCCCGAGCCAGCAGCGGAAAAGGCCGACGACGGGACTGCCAAGGCGTCAGCGGATAATCCGACCAGTGTTTTTACATGGCTGTTTGGTGCTTTAGGCGCCTTGTACATCACCGTGTTTCTTCTGCTCTCGTTTACGTTTGTGGCACTTTTTGTCATGAATGTCATCACAGCCCGCCGTGATAACGTCTGTCCAGTTGGATTGGTCGAGAGTTTTGAATCCTTCATGAATGAAAAGAAATATCAGGATGCCTATGACATGGCAAAGGCCGATGAATCGATGCTTGGCAATGTATTGTCCGCAGGATTGGCTAAGTTGTCTTCCGGCTACGCTCCGGCGATAGAAGCCATGCAGGAGGTCGGCGAGGAAGAAACCATGAAAATGCAGCATCGTCTCAGCCACATTGCCCTGATCGGAACAATCAGTCCCATGATTGGACTGTTTGGAACGGTTCACGGTATGATTTCATCGTTTTACACGATCGCCACCGCCGGCGCGACACCCGATCCAGCTGATTTGGCAGGTGGTATTTCCAAGGCGCTGCTAACGACATTGATTGGACTGGCAATCGCCATTCCAGCGATCGCGGTTTTCAATATCCTTCGTAACCGAGTCGATCGGCTGGTTCTGGAAGTGGGTGTGTTGAGCGAGGGCTTGATGAGTCGGTTCCAAGATACAAGCACCGAGAAATAGTACTGATCGGGTGGTTGATTCGTCCACAGGTGCAGGGAGACTGACATGAAAATTAATCGCAATCGAGCGCGACCGATCGAAGAGGGGGATTTGACCCCCATGATTGACATGACGTTTCAGCTGATAGCGTTCTTTATGGTACTGATCAATTTCAGCCAGGTGGAACGTAGTGAAGCGATCATGTTGCCAGACAGCACATTGGCCAAACCGCCGGATGAACAACCCAAGTTCCGAGTGCTGCTCAATATGAAACAGACCGGGTCAGTGCTCTTTGCCGGCTCTGAATTCAAAAATTTAGATGAACTAAAGGGTGCTCTCTCCCGGGAAATTCGGGATGCTGAGCGCCGAAACGTGCAGAAGGCCGATATCACCGTCATCATTCGTGCCCATTCGCGGGCGAAGATGGGAAAAGTCCAAGAACTGATCGGGATCTGCCAAGATGTGGAACTCGAGAGTTTTTCTTTAAGGGTGAATGAAAAAACTCGCTCGGGCTGACCCGGCGACCGGTTTGCTTTCGGATTGATTTCCGAGGTAATGACAAGATGATTAGCAATTGAAAAAAAGCCGGAATTGAAAAATGAAAATTCGAAATTCAGAAGCCCATCAGGAAAATGCTGAGCTGAATATGACATCGATGATTGACATCGTTTTTCAGCTTTTGGTTTTTTTCATCATGACGTTTAAGATTACCGCCATGGAGGGTGACTTTCAGGTGAAGATGCCACGCGCTTCGAGTGCCAACGATTCGATTGAACAGCCGTTTGATGAGCCAATTAAAATCGAATTGATGGCCGACGAAGATGGCTCGATTCTCGATATTATTGTGGACGGGGAATCAAAAGGGACCAGTTTTACCGCTTTGGCCAACCATGTCACTGGCCTGGCGGGACCACCAGGTCCTGAACGAACCCGCATTGTCGCCGAAAAGGAAGTCGAATTCGATTGTGACTATGATTTAAGGTACGAGGAAGTCATTGCCGGGATCACCGCTGTTAGTGGTAAACGAAATAAGGATAGAGAAATCGAAACGCTTTTTCAAAAAATCAAATTTAAAGACAATGGCAAGGGCAACTAAAACTTTTTGCCGTGGCTGATGAATTTTTCTTTTACAAATCGGATTTAGGCGATTAAAAACGATGGACATGGACGACGAACTCTGCCTTTGTTTTCATGTTCGAAAACGGAAGGTCGTGAATTTCGTTCGTGTGGAACGCCCTTCCGTTGCGTCACAGTTAAGTGAGTGTGGCGGGGCGGGTACCGGTTGTGGCTGGTGTCGCCCTTTTCTGAAACGGATCTTTGTGTCGGCGACAGCTGGTGCTATCGATGATTTGCCCGAAGCGGTGGACTACAGATCTAATCGGCAAACGTATATTGATAATGGCAAGGGGACTCCGCCAGCTTCCTGAGAGGGGGCCCCTTTTTTCTGCCGATTCTCGGCGAACGATCTGGTTTTTCTCGGGTCGATAATCGACCTTAGATTATTCTACGGGCACCAATTCCAGCGCCTTAAAATCCATTAAAAAACCATTCACCGGGCGGTCAGGGCGAAGATCGATGGACTGTTGGCCCGCCTGCAAATCGAGGGATCCAATCAAAACTCTTTCATACTGGTCCCAACTGCCGGTTGATTTGACCTGCCCTTTTATCGATCCCACCGGAGAGGAGATCGAATAGCTGTTTCCGGCGCTGTTTTTAACACTGGCGTAATTGAGCCAGACGTTGAATTTCCCTGACTTTTCAACCGTTACGTTCCATTGGGTGAAATCATTTTCATCTGCCCAAAATCCGATGTTCTTGTATTTCGTCTCAAAAATAGCGGACGGTCCAAAAATTCTAGCGGTGGTTGCATCTAATCTCAGGCCGCCCGTTGGTGATGGCTTGACCAACGCCGGATGGTTACCCGCAAAGGACTTTGGCTGTGGAGTATTGATCAGTAGAAACTGTAAGAGCTGGCTCATTTCCTTGGCAGAAATATCTTTTTCAAAACCTTCCGGCATAAACGATTGGGGAGTGCTTCTTAACATCTCAATATCCGAGCGTAAAAGGGTCAGTCGTTTTCCATCGGCGTTGGCAACATTGATTTGATTGGAGGATTCACTTTCAATAACACCCGAAATGGATCGGCCATCCTTCAGCGAAAACAAGTAGTTGCGATATTTGTCCTCAACGGCGGAATTAGGATCCAGGATGGCTCGTAATAGAGTATCGGCAGATCGATCCCTCAAGGCCATCAAGTCAGGCCCAATCCCTGTTCCCAGAGTTCCCACTTGGTGACAGGTTGAGCATCTTTTTTGGAAGATGGCTTGTCCAGATTGAAGAATCAAACGATCTGGTTGGGAACCAGAGGCAAGAGAGTTCGACAACTTACTGCGGTAGTCGTTAATAATGTCAACTCGGTCTGATCGAGTCGGCGTTGCGAATAGTTTCTTGGCTTGGGACGCGATGGCCGGGTCGACATGAGCGGTCAATTGACGAACGGTTGATGCCGAGAGGCCCAGTTGAGAGTATTTTTTGTTTTCGATACCTTCCAGCAGGATTTTGGTCCAGTCAGTTCTGGCGATGATCACGCTGAGGATTTCTTTTTGGACGGTTGGACTAACGGATCGATACTTTGCCAAGAGCACAGAAGCAATGGAGGCATCAGAGAATTCTCCAAGTAATGAAACCGCGTTAACCTGTACCGCAATATCGTTGGCTGCGTTAATTGGCTGGACGAGATCAGCGATTCTGTTTTGGATCGGCAAAAAGGGAGACTTTCCAATGAGTCGCATCAAGGCGATTTGGCGTTGTGGAAGAATCGTAGCCGACGAAGCCAAGAGCGAATTGATTTTGGCGGAAAAACTTCTAGAAGCGGCGATTCTCGTTGGTTCGGGTTTCTGGTTGGTTGGAATGAGGGAGATCAACTGGGCTATTTTTTCGAGCTGGGCAGTCGTCAGTTCAGCAGGATCGGTTGATTCAAAGAGCACATCGAGTGTCGGAAAAGCCAGTTGAGATTTCTTCATGCGTAATGCCTGCTCGCACAGGTGCAAAGTAAAATCTCCCAAGGGCTGACGAGAACGGGCGTGTTGGAGTACATCCTCCAAGTTGGATTTTCCCAGAGAACTGGTGACGGCGGCCAAAAGATGGTCACTGGCCATCGATTGTATGCCAAGATCACAAAGGGTTTGGCGACACTCCTTCAATTTGCCAAATCCAAGGGAATAGGCCAATTGCAACAGAACCCTGGGCTCGGTGTCTTTAATGCAGCTGCAGACTGCTGCGGTAATGGTCCGGTCGGACTGGGCCAGAAAGACTTCCGCCATGCGAATTGCATGGCGTCGAACATCCGGATGCTTGCTTTTGATTAGTTTGGTGAGCAGTTCGCTAGTTAATTCGCCACGACCATCCAGGGTGTTGGCAGCATGAAGTTGAGCCAACGGGTTCTTGGCTTCGTTCAATAACAGGATCAGTTTGTTTTGGATGGCCGCTTGCACCTCTGGTTCCATAGAGGAGGTTTGATGTACCAGCAGGTATTGTGATATTTCGCGCCGCCATCGATTGGGTGACATTAGGTTTTGAACCAGGGCCTGCCATTGGATCCCTTCTTGATTGCCCGATGTCGGAAGAGGACGTAGAGAAACATCCTTTTTAAAAACCCGGTAGATCCGACCTCTGTCATGGCCTGCTCGCAGGAAGAGTTCTTTTTCTCTTTGGTTATCAATCCACTCGGGGTGTTCGATGACCAAACGGTACATATCGGTGATCCAAAGCGCACCGTCAGGACCGGTTGTGATGTAGGTCGGGCGAAACCAACTGTCGCTCGAAGCGAGGAATTCACCCAGGAGTTGGTCCTCGGGTCGCTGGCTTTGAAAAGTCAAACCGTCGGTTTTCAAAGTCCTGCGGTGCACTAGATTGTGCACCGGTTCGCATGTAAAAACGTTGCCTTGAAACCCCTCTCCAAAAAGGTCGTCCCGATAAAAATTAGTTGAGCATGCTGATGTGAACCGGTGGGGCTGTCCGGTAGCGGGAGGGCGGTATCCTGACCAGTGACTGAGAACCCTGGAACGGGGGTAAATCTGTGTGTTGTCGGCGCGGGCGATATCTCTGTGCGATGGCGGGTATTTGAAATGGGGATTTCGACGAAGATAGTGATCCGACAGAATGTAATGCCGAATCGGGAGGGGATTGGAGCAGCCAAACCAGTTTCCCCAATCATCACGATGCCGTCCAAATTGAGTTTGACCAGATTGAGCCTCCAGCCGTAGTTCGTCAGTCGTCTTGCGAAAACGAAGATCTCGACCCTGAATGTTCAGTCGTTGCCCGGAACGTGGATTTTCGATCATTCCTCCGCTGTCACCGTTGGCAAGATAAAACCAGTTATCCAATCCATAAGAAAAGCCATTAAACCGATGCTGTTGGTTGCCTTCGCCAAATCCTCGCAACCAAATGTTCGGGGAAGGCGCTGGTGGATCGCCCGCAGTCTCAACCAGTTCGTTCCAATGTCCTGGCCGATCAGCCAGCACGACCAAGGGGGCTGCGGAGATGAGGCAAGCCGGTTTCGCCGGGTCTAGATTAATGGGGAATACACCCGTTGGAAACGGGATTTGATCCACAAACACAGTGGACTTGTCGTAACTGCCATCCTGATTGGTGTCCTCTAGATAGCGTATTCGTCCACCAGGTTTTCCTTGATCGTCGATCCCCAAAGGGTAGTCAGCCATTTCCACAACCCATAATTTCCCATCGATACCCCACTCCAACGCGATGGGATCCATCACGTGAGGTTCTGCGGCCATGAGCTGCACCTGGAAATTATCCGGTACTTTAATCGAATCAAGCGACTCTTTTGGCGATTGGGGCTTGGGTTCGGCGTTGGCAATGATCTCTTGGAATTTCCTCCTGTCGACACCATCGGGAAGACGGTTGGTATGCTCGTTCTGGATCCATAGGTGCTCGTTTGCAAACCACACACCATTGTTTTTTCCTTCGCTAACGATGGGTGGAATGGAAGTCCCCGGCTTTATTTTTTGAAATGAGTTTTTGGTTTGACTAAATAGAAATACTCCAGATTCGCTCTCGTTGGAGTAGACAATATCGTCAAGTGAATCTTGGTCAAGATCTACAAATCGAAGCCCGTTATCATTTCCTTTTGCATCCACGATCGCAGCAGGAAAATCTGCCAGCCGGGAAAGTTTCCCATCTGTTAATTGATAAATGGACTGGTCACTCGGATCGGCAACAATGACTTCGAATTTCCCGTCTCCGTTGAGATCCCGGAGTCGCACCGCGTCAATAGAAACCTGCGTAGGTAGTTGGCAATCAGGAGAGACGGCATTCCACTTGGCTTGTTTATTATCCAGCTTCCAGAATCGGAATTTTCCAGGCGAAGTTTGGTTGACAATATATGATTCGCTCTCCCAGCTTCCGAATCGAATTGAATCGGCAAGAAACGGGTGATTCGCCGATTGCCATGATTGGGTTTTTGGATTCCAAATCCGGGTCATTTTGGTCTTCTTGTTGCCAATAAAGACATCCATGTACCCGTCCTGATTCAAATCAAGAATGCGAACGCCGTTACCACGCCCTTCGTTGGGTGAACGAATAGGGTTGTCCTGAAGGAGGTGGCGGTTTATTTTTTCGATGCATTCATCAAACGCGAGGAACTTGACGCGTTTTCCGTATTTTTGATCGATATAATCGATCACATCGACAACCTGCTCGGCCCGAATCCAGCCGTGAGGGTGAAAGACAATATTGGCAACCCCTTTTTTAAGAATGGTCGCATCGAGAGCCGCTTTCAAATCGACGACCGTTTTTGGATTATTGGGGCGTTGGATGTTTTGTCCCTGCCAGTCATCCGGAATCGTGCAAGGGAATTCCCAGCACTTCCTGCCCACCACGAATGGATAGGGATAATTATCTACGCGATTGACAAAAGAAGGAAAAGGGATGTAACGTTGAAATCTCGAAGCATTGGCCGAAGATTTTTCTTCACCCTGTTTTGAATCGAACAGGGTGGCGATTTCCGGATCCTCCTTCGTAAAAAGGCAGGTGACCGAAGTGCTGATTTGCAGGTGATGGCCCATGGGGGTGGATTGGTTGATGATCTCCGAATAGCCACGTGGGCTAGGAGTATTCAAAGAGTCCATACAGGGGAAGCGAAAGGCAACCGGTCGGTTCCCGGGAATCGAGTTCATTAGATCTACACAGCGATCGTACGTTGTCTTAGCTTTGGAAAAATCTCCACCCTGCAGGCAGGGGCAAGGATGATCGATGGTGTGGCACTCTATCGAAACTCCTTCAGCGAGCCATGTTTGAAGTTGCTCGTTTTTCGGGTCGATACTGCACGTCATGATGCTGACCGGTGCGCGACCATCGATCTTTTTAAGGCGTTCCAGAATTGGCCGCAGAAAGGCTTCATACACGGCGGGATCCCGCATGTCATCAATCCCCAAGGTGATGACGGCCTCAATGCCCGGTTCTCCAATCCATTGAGGGGTGGTCAGCCTTGGAAACTTTTGGTGGGGGTAGTAGGGGTTGCAGAATTCGTCAAGAAAAGCATGGGGATTGGTTTCCTGGGCGATGCCTGGTTGGTGACCAACAATGGTCAATGCCAACATGAAAAGAAAAACTGTCGATTTGTACATTGCGTTTTTTCCTGCGTGATGTTTTTCCTCAACACTCGAAAAAAGAGGTTTTCGGAACCCCGGGGGGGATCCAAAATCGGGGGTCACAAGCGGGACTCCAGTTCTGGATCTTGAAAATTCGGCCAACCATCGGTAAAAGTGTCCAATAACTGGGGCTTTCCCTATCGAGATTACCGCCAATTCTATAATCAATTTTGTTCCCATTCCAATCCCGGGATGCCCAAAACGTGTTTATCTGTTCACAATGGAATACTAGATGGTTTATTGAAGGCCACTTGTCCCCTGAAATATTGGCCTAGAGCGAGTGCACCGATGTAATTTGGAACAAATTCAAATTACGATGGTTATACTTTAGGTAATCTTTAGGGATGCAGGCTGTTACCATGCGGGTGATACCGGGACGAGGGAGTGGATACCCACCCTGTTCTAATTGGCCGTCACTTGCCGCTATGGCGATTTCGTGATAGCTGTAACTCGGCCTATTTAGAGAATGATTTGATGAGACCATTACTTGGAGCCCGAAAGCGGACCGTTGCGGGCGCCGATTCAAATAATTGATTTTCGGGGGAGTCTGTCCCTCTTGCCAAACTACGAGGAATGAAAAGCATGTCAGATGCGAACGGAAACGATAACGCAACTCCCCAGGATCTGGAGTCACTTGAAAAGCTGAAAACCGCCTACACCCAGATACGGACCGAATTGTCCAAAGTGATTATCGGGCAGGATGAAGTGATCGAACAATTGCTGATTGCCATTTTTGCCCAAGGGCATTGTCTTTTGGAAGGTGTGCCGGGTTTGGCCAAGACGCTGATGGTGAGCACCTTGGCGAAGTCATTACACCTCGATTTTTCCAGAATCCAGTTTACGCCTGACCTGATGCCGACCGACATCACAGGAACGGAAGTACTCGAGGAAGACAAGTCCTCAGGGCAGCGAGTGTTCAAGTTTATCAAGGGCCCGATTTTTGCCAACATTGTTTTGGCGGATGAAATCAACCGTACTCCACCAAAGACTCAAGCCGCGCTACTGGAATCGATGCAGGAGCGTCAAGTGACGATTGGAGGTGAACGCCATGTTCTTCCGGCGCCCTTTTTTGTGTTGGCGACACAGAATCCGATTGAGCAGGAAGGTACCTACACTTTACCCGAAGCACAGCAAGACCGATTTATGTTTAAGGTCTTTGTAAAGTATCCAAGTTATGATGAAGAGTTCACCATCGCTGAATCGACCACTTCGGACGTGCAGCCGGAAGTCTGCCAGGTTTTGTCGGACGAAGCCATTAGCCAACTGCAAAAAATGGTACGTCGTGTGCCCGCTGCTCCTCACGTTATCCACTATGCTCTCCGTCTCGTTCGAGCCACCCGGGTATTGGAAGCGGAATGCCCCGAATTCATCAGGGAAGCGGTCAGTTGGGGTGCCGGTCCAAGAGGGGTGCAATATCTTTTGTTGGGCGGCAAGGCCCGGGCGATGCTGCATGGAAGGTTTTATGTTTCCACCGAGGATATCAAAGCCGTCGCCCATCCTGTCTTACGTCACCGCGTGATTACCAATTTCAATGCCGAGTCTGCAGGAATTACTTCCGACAAAGTGATCACACAATTGCTGGATGAAATTTCCGATCGAACTGATGGCGACGAAGTGGTACCCGAATTGACGCATGCTTTTGCTGGTTGATTTTCTTGGCTGTTTTCATGTTTTACCGGCCTGCAAGGCAGGCCAAAAATCCTATTTGAAAGAAATGGATGGCTCAGGCAACCTCGGAAAAAAACTATCTTGATCCGAAGACTCTGGAGAGAATCAAACGTCTTGATTTGCGAGCTCGGCTGGTCGTAGAAGGCTTCATCACTGGACAACATCGAAGTCCTTACAATGGATTTGCGATCGAGTTTGCCGGGCACAGGGAGTATGCATTTGGTGATGACCTTAAACATATCGACTGGAAGGTCTGGTCAAAGACCGATCGGTTGTACATCAAAGAGTATGAAGAAGAGACTAACCTGAAATGCACCATTGTTCTGGACTGTAGCAAGTCGATGCGTTATGGCGAAGTGGATGGATGGAGTAAATTTGACTATGCGGCAACGGCTGCCGCCAGCTTGGCTTATATGCTGCAGCAGCAACAGGATGCTGTTGGGCTGGTCACTTTTTCGAACCAGATAGAGAAAAATTTAAAGGCAAGTTCTCATCCCAGTCATCTGAAGCTGATGCTTCACGAACTTCAACAGACCACGGCCGACGACAAAACCGATATCAGTGATGTCTACAGGCAGTTGGCAGGTCAAATTAAGACAAGGGGGCTGGTCGTTCTGGTATCCGATCTGTTTCTGGACATCGAGACATTGCAAGAGACATTACGGCAATTTCGCCTTCGTCGGCATGAGGTGATCGTGTTTCATGTCATGCATGATCATGAATTGGAGTTTCCGTTTGAAGACATGACATTGTTCAAGGGTTTGGAGATTGATGCTGAGTTGCATGCCGATCCAAGGGCCCTGCGACAAGCTTATTTGGATGAAGTCAACAGCTTTTTGGGACAGGTTCGAAAAGTCTGTGCCACTAATGGAGTCGATCATTTGCTGGTGAACACCAGTCGACCGCTCGACGCCACCTTGGCTTCTTATCTTACGTTTCGACAAAAAATCAAAAAAAACCTCCTTCGCAAGTAGAAGGTTTACCAAAGGGAATAAATCAGTTAATGACTTCGTTTTTGACCTTACCGGTGATGTTCTGGCTGGGAACAGCAGCCATTGCATCGCCCATCATTATTCACCTGCTGAATCGCCGTCGATTCAAGATTGTCGATTGGGCCGCGATGGATTTTCTGTTGAATGCCAACAGGAAAAATCGTCGCCGGATTCAGCTGGAGAATATCATTCTGCTCATTTTAAGATGCATTGCGATTTTTCTGGTTGGACTGTTACTGTCGCGACCGTTTTTCCCCAATGACATCAACCTTTTTGGAGAAAATCAACAATTCGAAAGAATTGTGGTGCTGGACGATTCATTCAGTATGAATGTCAGAACTGGAAACAAAACGGTCTTTGAAAACGCCAAGGAGAAGCTGAAGGGGTTTGTAAAGAATCTGTCCGAAGACAAGGCGACGAATTATTTGACGTTGATGCTGACTTCGGATATTGAAAATCCGATTATACCCAGCTTGCCGGTCACGCCCGATACGATGACTGAAATTGATGACGTGATTAATGAGATCCGGTGTTCGGATTTTCCCGCGAGTTACGACGAAGGATTGCGATCCATCGTCGAGGAAACCGCCGGCAAGAAAGAAGGGCTCAATCGAATCTTTTATCTCCTTACCGATTTGCGCCAGCAGGACTGGTGGTTTGAATCCCAGAGCGCCGAGGGGAATCCGGCGCAGAATCTGTTGAAAGACGTGGGATCCAATACACCACTGGGTTGCTATCTGGTTGATGTGGGAGGGGATTCCAGTGTCAATCTTGGGATTACGTCTTTGCAACCTGAGTCCCCATTGAAATCAGGCGTCAACAATTCTTTTTATGTGACGGTGACGAATTTTGGTGGTGAGACGGTGAAGGATGTGCGGTTGGACTTTTATAGTACCGAATCAGCGGTAGCGCAGTCAGAGTTCATCGAGGCCATTGAGCCAGGGATGTCCAAGTCGGTAATCCGTTCCTTCCCGGTGACCTTTGAGCTTTCTAAACAGGATGAGTTGGATGATGACGAGAGCTTTGCCAATGTCGCTGAATATTGGAAAGTTTGGGCGACGTTGAACGTTGAAGATGTGAGCCGAGACTCTGTTGAAGTCGATAGCACGCGTTACTTTGCAGCTCGCGTAAAGCGAGGCACTTCGGTATTGTTGGTCGACGGGGATCCTTCGGCTATCGAAGATCGATCGGAGACGTATTACCTTCGTCGTGCATTGCGGCCAGTGGATTCGAACTCGGGGGTTATTCCGACGGTAATCGGGCTGAGCGAACTGTCCTCTGTAGACTTTTCAAAATACCAGGTTGTCTATCTTTGTAATGTGGATGAGTTGTCCCAGGGGCAGCTCGAAACACTGGAAAATTGGGTGGCCGGAGGTGGCAGTCTGGTATTGATGGTGGGTGACCAGATTAACGAGGCTATCTTTAATCGTCAATTTTATTTTGACCCTGAAAAATCAAAAAGGGTTGCCGAGTCCAAGTCCGCAACCGAAGTCCAGAAAATGGTGGGAGGTGGAGGGCTTTCTCCACTGAAGTTGACTGGTATGGATGGCGACGTCAATCAGGAATCCTGGGTGAATCTTGATCTGGGTGAAGAGAGCAGTCGGATCACTGCGGTCTTTGAGGGGCAGGGAAATATTGCGGCCAGCCTGGTTAATTTTTACAGTTGGTGGAACAGCGAGCAAAGTGGGCTGGAGCCAATCCCCAATCCGGTATCGCCTACGTTGACGACTGGTAAACACTATAAATTTGGTGCTTCCCATGCTTCTTCGAAAGAGTACCAGGAAACAGAAGCTGGGATGCCGACGTCCGCCAAAGAACGGGTATTTGAGGTCAGTTCCAGAGCAGTGGAAGTTGGATCAGAGTTCGTTATCTCTGACGTTCTAGGCGCTTTTGAAAAGTGTCCCATTCGCTTGGTGACCGACTCAGAAGCAAAGTTTAGCTACGATGGAAAGCTTGAATCGGAGTTGATTCTTAATCGAATTCCCAAGGCGAAAAGCAAAGAGGCTCATCAGTTTGGGTGTTGGCGTGTCCGGTATTCCAATGGCGATGTCTGGACAGTCAAAAGTGAGTTGCCTGAAAATGTTGAAGACCTGGGTGAAAACACTTCTGTCTTGGCGGTTTACAATGACGAGGGAAGCCATCCTGCTATTGCAGAAAAGCGATTCGGAGAAGGGCGAGTGGTACTGTGTACATTTCCTGCAGATGAGGACTGGACGAATCTCCCGCAAATCGGATCGGCCAACTTGTTACTGCATATTGAAATGTGTGATTATCTCGGAGATGGAGAACAGGTTGAACCACCTTTTGTAGGGGAAGGCATCCGAGAGGTTATTGATATTTCCCGTCTAAAGCCATCCGCCTCCATCACTCCACCCCGTGGCGAAAAGCGAAACCTGACGGCCATACCTTTTGACGCAGCCGATCCGACCAAAGGGAAATATTGGCAATTATCGGTTCCCAAAATGGAAGAGGCTGGTTTTTATGACATGGTCTTGGTTGAACAGGAAAAGCAGGATGGAAAAGACGTGGCCGATTCACGTGTGTTTTCCGCCAACGTAATGCCGGCCGAAGGAGATTTAAAACGACTGGATTTTGGCGAGGTCGGCACGGATTATTTTGGTGACCAGATCAAGCTCATTGACGGAACGGCAATGTCTGCTCAGACGGTTCAAGGAGCGCGAACCGAGTATTGGATGTATGTTCTATTCCTTTTGGGCGGCATCCTGATCGTAGAGCAGTTTTTGGGTTGGGTGTTCGGCAGACGACGGTAAGGATGATTCAATGGCAGGAAAATCTATGCGACAAATGATGTGGTTGTGTATGAACATCTCCGGGATAGGGGATCGGCGATTCAGGCTTGCCGGTGTTGGTTTGGGGTGGTTTCTGCTGGTGTTGGTGAATTGTCATGTTGGCTGGTCCCAGGTTCGTATCCAGGTTGAGGAACAAGCACGTGTTGATGTAGTGGAAGGACGAGTTGAGGTCGATCCGGTAGCTGCCAAGAAAAATGAAGAAAAGTATTCGGGCGGTGCGTCGTTAAAAACCAACTCGGATCTGGAGGATTCGCTCAAGCGAGCTTCCGCGTTTGTAGCCGAAAAAAATTATCGAAACGCGGCGATTTTATGGGATCGCGTTCTCGAGAAAAGTGAGAACAGCTTGATTACTCAGGATGGGGAGACCTATGTATCTTTGGTACGTGAGGTCGAGCAGACCATTCGAAATCTTCCTCCCAATGGGCTGCAGGTTTACCGTGTTTCTGCCGACGGGAAAGCCCGGGCCCTGATGCCAAGTGCCCCAGTTGACTCGGCAAGTGAATCTTTAGAAAAGCTTGTGCGGCTTTATTTTATGAGTTCATTGGGTGATGAAGCCGCGTATGAACTGGGATGCCGGGCGCTGGACCAAAGGGATTTTGTTGCTGCCAGTCGTATGTTTAGAAAAATTCTCGATGAACATCCTGACCCATCCGTTGGAAAGGACTCTGTCTTGTTGAGGATGGCCATAGCGGCCGGAAATCTTGGCGATATGGATGCGGCGGAGT
Organism: Planctomycetota bacterium; assembly: GCA_014238905.1. Classification (GTDB taxonomy): domain Bacteria; phylum Planctomycetota; class Planctomycetia; order Pirellulales; family Pirellulaceae; genus JABAAE01. The sequence continues at coordinate 110,306 of JABAAE010000007.1, read as the reverse complement.
CCTCGCTGGAAGCCGCAGAGAAAAATCAGAGCGACCAGTCCGAGGCGCTTTTAATCAACGTCAGGAATCACCTGCAATATGTGCAGAATAGTGCTACCGTTAGGGCGGATGCTGGTGATGGAATTGGGATGCGGCTGGGGTCTCCTGGTCGTTCCGGTGTGATGCCAGACTTGCCGGGAGATTTGCTTGATGGTGATTTGACGCAGGGCTATGAGTTCCGTTTTCCACTAAATTTTTCGAAAAGTAACAGCGATGATGTTCTTGGGAAAATCATTAAGGGAGGCGCCGGTAGCGAGGAAAAACCGGACCCCGCGGTCGCGGCGTTGTCTAAGAAATGGAAGTCGGAAAAGTGGTTTCCAGCGAACCAGCTTTTATATGCCAATGGACGTTTGGTTGTAAAAACTACCAATGATGTGGTTTGCATTGATTCAACCGGATCGGCGGATTTGCCGATTTGGCATTCCCTTTGGTTGAACCACTTTCAGTTGGATGATGCGTCGTGGAATGCAAAGAATTACGGTAAACAATATAACCGGGGTGCAACAGTTTCCTTACCGGTGCAGGTCCCCGGGGAGCCGCGGGAATCACTTTTCTTTTTTGACCGAATTCACCATTCCATGGCGACCCATAATGGGGTGGTTTTTGCGATCGAAGGAAAGTCCTATTCTCAGTTGGACGAAACGGTGCCCCGATCCCGCAAGGCAGTTGCCAACTCCGGTTTTGGTCAACCCATAAACCTGACTCGATCGCGAACCAATTATCTCACAGCGTATGAAATGCGAACTGGAAAAGTTCAGTGGACACGGGGCGCTTACGAAAAACCAAGTGGGGATGGTGCCGAGGATGACCCCGAAGAAGCGTCCTCTGGTGAAGGTCGTGTCGGTTTTCTCGGAACCCCGGTCCCCTTTGGTAATCTGATCCTTTGCCCGGTAACCGAAGGCGGCGCTATTTACATCTATGCGATGGATTCAAAAAAGAACGGAGCGACTGTCTGGAAGACATTCCTTTGCGATGATCCATCGGAGGGTGTCAGTCTGTTTTCGCCGGTGGAGATCACCATAGCAGGGCAGGAGGCATACGCGGTGTGTGGTTCGGGCGTTCTTTTTGCCCTGAACGCTGCGACAGGGAACATTCAATTCGCGCGGCGCTATAAACGGGATGGCGATCGGAAGTCAATTACTACCAATTACAATCGAAACCAACAGAAAATTCTGGTCCCCCGAGCATGGGATGACGATGTTGTTGTGGCATGGCGAAATGCTCTGGTTGTGATGGCCTCTGATCATGACTACCTTTTTGCCATCGATCGACGAACGGGGAAATTTTTATGGGATGCGCCTAGGATTCCTTTTGACGAAGATGTCGATCATGCCTACTGCCTGGGGACTTACGATGACAAGCTTTTCATGGCCACCAATAAATCCGTGCTCTGTTACAACCTGGCGGGTGACGGAAAATTGCAGTGGTACAGGAAGCTGAACGGTAATTCATATGGTCGCGGATTTTTGACATCCAAGGCGGTCTATCTTCCCGTTGCGGATTCGATCCTCAAAATGGATATCCAGACCGGTCAGACGGTGTCTCAGGTCGGTGTCAATCTTGGCGCGGAAAACAAAGTTGGAAATATTTATAGTGATGGCCAGCAGATTTGGGTGGTTGGAATTAATCGGGTGGTCGGGCTAAGGAGCCTGAAGGATCGTCTTGAGGAGTTGGCAGTCAGAATCGAGGCTGATGACTTACAGGCGGTTCGCGAGCGATTGACGATCTACTCCAAGTTGAAAGAATACGGAAAAGCTTTTTCTGACATCAAAAAACTTTTCGAGCTTGGGCAGGCGGACAAGGCAAAGGCTTTACGGGAATTCTTGTCGTTAATCAGGGACTCAAAGGTAGCCATAGAGGTCCCTGGAATCACATTGCAATATGCTGGTCAGTTGCTGCGATTGGCGAAAACCGAACAGGAACTAGCCAATGTGTTCAAAGTGGAATACCGGGTATTGCTTGATGCGGCCAAAAGCCTTTTGGATTCTGGTGAAGAGGGTGTGCCAGACACTGTCCTGGGCTGGTTGGGCTTGGTTGATTCAGATGGATTCAGGTCCAACGTAATCAGCTTTTTAACCATGTATCCTCCCAGTCCGGAGGCGCTGCGACTGGCCCTGGTCGGAAATAGTCGCGAATCGATCGTATTGTTGATGCCGGTGGTCGGCAGAATGGATTCAAAGCTGGAAATCCTGACTCCATTGCTTGAGTCTGACGACGACCAAATTCAGCTTGCGGCTGCTCGTCAGCTCGCATTATTGGGAGAAAAATCAAGTTTACCTACGGCGCTGCAGTTATTGAAATCGGACGATATCGCGACACGGGTGACCGCTTATTTGATACTGAAAAACCTGACTGAGGCGGAAATTGATTTCGATACCGATGCGAATCAGGAGGTTCGTGAAAAGGCGGTCGCCGAGTGGGCCGACTGGCTGGAAACCCATTTGGAATCGTTGCAGGTCAAGACACCGGTATCACTCCGATTTGGACGGGTGTTAATCGCGACCAGTGACAAGTTGTTGGAATTCACCCCTGGAAACCCCCTGAAAAAGGTGGCTGAATTCGAAGGGTTCCGTCCCGAAGACGTTTCCACAACGCAGAATGGTTTCCGAATGGTTTGCGAATATACAAGGCAAAGGGTAATTGAATTGGACTGGAAAGGAAAAGAAGTTACCAAGATTTCAACCAAGTTTTTTCCAAGAAGCGCAAGGAAATTGCCCAACGGAAACTACCTGGTGGCGTGGCGAAATGCCTCTCAACCTGTGGTTGAAATCGATGCTGCCGGTCGAGTCGTTTGGGAGGCAAAAGACCTCAAAGGAGAGAGTGTCTGTGCGGAACGGGTGACCAACGGGAACACCTTGATTACTTTCAGGGATCGAGTCGTTGAGATCGACGCTAACTCCAGCAAAATCATGGAGATTGGGGCAGCCCAGGGAGTTAATGGTTGTCACGAAGCACGCCGATTGGACAACGGGAACACCCTGGTCTGTTACGGGACCAACGTTGCGGAGTTTGATAAAAATAAGAATCGTGTGATGCGAATCCGTGGCTCCTTTTCCCCTAAGAGCGCGGTTCGTCTTTCGGATGGCCGAACGATTGTAGCTCATGCAACGGGATTACGAGTATTTGATAAAAACAGCAAGAAAATCGAGGATCTGGTCAACCAGAATGTCAATTCGGTCTGGTTCTATTGATTTTGATTTAATAAAGAGAAAGCGAACAAAGAAAAAGTGATATTTGCGAATGCCTTCTTGCGATGGGTAGTAAACTCCAGGCCCGATGACGATCGCCAACCGGAATTCAGTTGGATGAATCTACCGGAGTCTTGGGGTGTCTTCGTTTTGGTTGGCATCGTCGCTGCGATTGGTTTTTTCGTATTCTGGACGTACGTCAAGGAACTCAAGACAGCTCCTCTGGGCTTGCGGATAACGTTGGGAGTATTACGGTTTACCGTTCTTTTCCTGTTGGTGCTTGTCTTTCTAAAGCCCTCGATATCGTTCCGAAAAGAACGTGTTCGCAAACCAAACATTGTTTTGGCAGTGGACGTTTCAGGATCGATGGCGATCAAGGATGAGTATCGTGATCCGACCGTTGTAAAACAGTTGTCGGAAAAATTTGGCATCTCTGAAGAAGATCTTTCCGAAGGAAAGGTATCCAGAATCCGGTTGGTTCAGGAAGCACTCAATTTAAATGAACAGGATTTTTTGACCCAGTTGAGGGACAAGGGCTCGATCAGGGTAAATGAGTTTGAACTGACGAACAAAACCGCGGTGACCTTGAATGCGACCGGTATTTCTGAACCGATCGACAAATCATTGGCGAATGATGTAGATTCATCGACGAAGAAATCAGGTGATGAAAAAAAAGAAGTCATCGACGGCGTGCAAACGGTTCGAAGAGATTACGACTTGGATTTGCTCCCCAAGGGGAGGGGGACCAATGTATGGTTGGCTCTGAAGGAGGCTTTGGAAACGACTCAGGTTTCATCGATTGTTTTGGTTTCCGACGGTCAAACGACCACTGAAGACGATCCCTATAACATTGCCAGAGAAGCCAGAAAAAAAGGCGTACGTATTTATACCGTTGGCGTGGGTGACCCCTACAAAACGAAAAATGTGTGGGTCAAGGATGTCATCGTTCCATCGCAGGCAGTGAACCCCGGAGATCCATTTGATGTTCTTGGAATCATCGGTTTTCAGCGGGTAGATACCCGGAATATTAATGTGGAACTGGTTCGGCAGGAGTTGATCGGAAACAATTTGGGGCCTGAAGAGGATCCGTTAACCCAATTGGTAACGCTTCCTGCCAAAACCGATGAAGATGAGCAAGGAATTGTTGAAGTGAAATTCCGTCCCGCGTTGACTCAATCGGGTGTCTTCCGATATCGCTTACGGATCACGACCGAAATCCCTGACGAGGAAAAGACCGAGGATAATTTTGCGATTTCATCTGACCTCGAGGTGACCGATGAAAAAGCCCGGGTATTGCTGATTTCGGGAGCACCGACTTGGGAATACCAGTTGGTCCAACGGCTGTTACAGCGGGATCCAACCTATGAGGTGAGCTGTTGGCTGCAATCGATGGACCTCGAACGGAAGCAGGAAGGAAATATATCGATTGATCGTCTGCCGGATACCCTGCTTGAAATGAGCGAATACAACGCGGTGATTCTTATCGATCCGGATCCTCAAAAAGATCTTGACAAGGGATTCTTCGATTTGTTGGAAAAGTTCACCGAGGAAAAAGCGGGGGGTGTGATGTTCATGGCGGGTCCGAGATACACATCGATGACTTTGTCGTTGAGCAAGTCAGATGCCTTGAGGAAAATCCTTCCGGTCGACTTTCCAGATTCATCGACGACATTGGTAGGATTTGATGGAGCGGCGTCAACGGCGACCAAAATGGAGATCAATATCCCGAATGTCAACCATCAGGTGATGCGTTTTTTCCAAGACCAAAATGACAACCTGAATCAATGGCAGGCCATGCCGGGAGTTTACTGGAGCTATCCGGCTGCCAAGGCAAAACCGATTACCAAGAAGCTGATTGAGCATGGCGATATCACTCTGGCGGTCGATGCCGAGAATCCACGACCGCTGCTGGTTGCGGGGCGGTATGGATTGGGAAACACCGTCTACATGGGTTTCAATGGCACATGGCGATGGCGGCGAGTGGGTCGCCAGGCGCACTACTTTGACGCATTTTGGATTAACGTTTCCAAATTTCTGGTAGCCAATCGATCGCTTCAGGGATCCAGTCGTGGAACGGTGGATACCGACAAACCAAATTTTGAAATAGGCGAACGAGTCGTTTTTCACGCGAATCTGCTCGACCCACAAATGAAAAAAATGGAAGTCGATGCTATTAATTCCGAGTTGCGGCTTGGTCCTGAAAGGATCGCCACGCTCAAATTCAAGAAAATTACACCAGGTGAGTACGAAGCATCCTGGACCGCTAATATGGTTGGATCCCTTGATCTCAAGATCGACATTGGAGGTGCTGAGGTGAAGACCTCGGTCAAAGTCGATGTTCCAAGAGCTGAATTCAAGTCTACGGCCTTGAACGTTGGTCTCCTTAGGGAAATTGCCCGTGAGTCCGAGGGTGAGTATTTTTCGATTGATAATCTCCAGGAGATTCCGGAAATCGTACCGGCGGCGACTCGACGAATTCCCCAAATTACGACCCCTGAACCGATTTGGGGGATGCCAGAAGTCCGCAGGGATTTTTTGCTGCTTTGTTTCCTGATTCCATTTCTGTTTCTGACTGCGGAATGGGCCCTGCGAAAAGGCTTTAAGTTGCTGTAGTGTTTCCCAAAACTTTATTTGAAATTCATCAAAAATATGTCCCAAGCTGTTGATCGAAGCATACCGGCAATTGTCAGTTCCAAGCTGGCCGGTTTGCGATTGAAAATGGGGATTTGGCTGTCCATCGAGGCGTTGAGTCGAATCCTTCCGACCTTACTGGGGTTGCTGTCGTTTGTCTTCGTTGTGGATTATCTTCTGGAAATGGATGTCCCTCAGCGAGTGATAATGAGCATCCTGTCTGGTTTGGTTTTAGTGATCGTATTTTTTTTCAAAGTCATCAAGCCATTTATGCGAAGGCCAAGCGATGACGCACTTTGCCTGGAGGTCGAGAAACAGAATGCCGGCCTTCGTGATAGCCTGATCAGTGCGGTCCAGTTCTCCAGAGGAATCGATAGCCAACGTCAGGGCGTGTCGCCTGAAATGGTTGCCGCCACGATTGAGCAGGGTTCAGATTCCGCTGCCAACATTAATTTTGCAACGGCTTTGAATGAAAAACGCTACCTGGCGAATGTAGTGATCTCCCTGATTTCCGCCGTATGTATGGGGATTTTCATTTACGGGATGTTGAACAACCAAACCATGAATGTATTCATGAACCGCCTCTTCTTTTATGGTGAGGCTGAATACGCGAAGAACACCTATCTAGACTTTTATGATCCAGAGGATCGGATAAAAAAGGATACCTTGACCATTTATCGGGGGCAGGATTGCAAGCTCTTGGTGCACATCCGCGAGGAGAGTCTGATCAAAGATGTGAATTTAAGAATGTCTTATCGAGACTCCAGTTCTGGTTATTGGGTCACCGATGACATGCGACAAACCAATCGGTTTGGCGGTCGGGAATTCGAGATTGTTTACAAGTCGGTAGCGGCCGATTTTGAAGTGCAGGCCAGAGGTGGAGATGGTCGTACCAAAAAACTGAAAGTTGAATTGGAAGATCCTCCACAATTCAGCAACTTGGTCGCCGAAGTCACCTACCCCGACTATACGGTGGACATCCGACCGGGTGACCTGGTTCGGGTTTTTGACAGGGACATGGTCTACAGGTTGATTGACTCGAATGTGCGGGAAGATCAATCATGGGAACCGGTTGCCGATCTGACTGAGAATGGCCTTAAGTTGATCGAATGGAATCTGATCGATGAATCCCAGCTGCAGACCGTGCGTGACGAACAATTGAATCAACCGAACAAGACCTATGTTCAGATAGCCCAGTCTCTGGACATGTTTAGCGAGTTGGATTACTCGAAGGTGCTTGGGGATCAGCTTGAGGTGAAAACAGTCCGTACAGAAGTTCAGCGTCTGTCTTTGAGTAGTCCGTCTGATCGGATTGAGAATTTTGGCGGCAAATTGACCATTTTAGACGGCAGCAGTATCAGGTTATTCGCGAAAAGTAATCGTGATCTGGCGGTTGCGGAACTGGTGCACAATCAAGGTGTGACTCCGTTCAGCGCAACCGACGATGGATCTCAATTCGAGTTGTCGATCGCGGCCGATGAAGTCAGAAATGGTCAATTTAAGATTAGGCTCCGAGATGAATCGATGCGGGTTCCACCTCGTTCGGCTGGATTCGAAATTGAAATTGAAGCCGACCAAACCCCGGAAGTCCGAGCAAGTCTAAAGGGAATTTCCGGTTTGGTGATCAACCGCGCCAAGATTCCCTTTACCGTGACCGTTAACGATGATTTCAAAATTGAAAAGGTCTTTCTGCGTTATTCTTGGCAGGATGACACCGGTGAACAGACAGGCTCGGGTGAAGTTGCCTTTGAAGAATACGAGCCGATGTCAAATTGGCAAGCCGGCAAGCCGGACGAACCGATGAAAGTCTCCGAGATTTTGCCGAGCAGCGGGATTTCGTTGACGCAGCAGTTTTTGGATTTGGATGCTTTGGTGGACGATGTGAAGATTCCTGCCGGAGCCGGTTTGAATTTTACCATTGTTGCAGTAGATAACGATTTGGTGGGGGAAGCCAATACTGGCGTCTCTAAAGAATTTCTTTTAAGAGTGGTTACCGAAGAGGAATTTAGAGCGGACCTGCTTCGTAGGGAAAAAGAAGCCCGTCAGGAATTTGATTTGATCTATGGTCGCCAAAAGGAAACTCAAACCGATACAGAAGCGCTTGCCGCAGATACCAAGATAGCGGACGAGAGTTACGATCAGTTCTATTCTGAAATCAAAAAGCAACTATCTGAGTACACCAGAAATCAACGTTTGATTGGCGAGAATATCGAGGGTGTGATTGGTCGAATGGAAGACCTTTTGACCGAGGGAATGAACAATCGGTTGGACGAATCCACCGGGGAGTTTGAAACCCGATATTCAACCAGAATTATTGGTCCGATGCAGACTATTACCGATGAGATGATGATTGAATTGAGAATTCAACTTGATTCGGCCAGACGAGCGGTCACCGAAGAATCCAAGCGACTAGAGCATTTGTCCAATGCTGCCGTGATACAGGGCGAGATCATCAAGAAAATGGAAGACATTCTTCAAGAGATGGAAAAGAACGAAGGATTGCAAGAGATCATAAACAAGGTATTTGAGGCAAAAAAATCACAGGCCAAGTTAAAGAAGCAGACCGACGACGAACGCAAGAAGCGGATTCAGGCTGCCAAGTCGGCGAAGGAAAATGAATCCGGCGAGGGGGAGCGTTAAGGCCGGTCCTAAGTCGGAAATGACCCAGGATTGGTAGGAATTCACTCAAATTGTCGTCAAATTGTGCCGAAACGCCAAAATGCATCGAAAAACGACTCGTTTTTTTGATCTACTATTCTCGCCTTGAAACAAAATTGAACCCGAAAAGTTATACTCTTGGTGAAACCCTATTCCGGGACTGTGACTCATTTAAAGCACGTTACCCCGAGTTTGAAACATGAACAGAATCCTACTTGCTATTTGTTTTTTGTCGTTGACGCTGGCTCCTGCTTTTTTCGGGTTTGCCCAAGACGACGCATTGAAAAAAAGTGCTCTAGGTGTTCGTCAGAGGCAGCTTGAAAGGGTGATGGCAGATATTGAACTTAAGTTTTCCAACCTCGCCGACAAGCTGGAGGCAACCGGTGTCGAGGTGGAGATTCAAAAAGCAAAAAAGCTGCGTAATGCTTTGCAGAAATCGACCGAATTTCAAATTCGTCCACTGATGGAAAAGATTACACAGCTACTGGATGAATCCAGGTTAGACGAAGCGAGTGCCAATCAGGATAAGGTCATTCAGAAGATCGATGATCTGATTCAGGTATTGAGAGCAGAGAACGAAGACGAAGCTAAAAAGAAACAGGAAGAAATCGATCGTCTCAAGAAAATCAAAAAAGATCTTGAGAACATCCTGCAAGACCAGCAGAAGAGTGAGAGGGAATCGTCAAAAGTTGCCAATAAAGAGGAGACACTTGATGGCCTCAACCAACAAATTGCCAAAGTTAAGGACCTGATCAAACGTCAGAAAGAGATCAACGATCAAACGCAGTCCTCGGCGGGAAAAGGGAGTAGTGCTCTCGACCGTATTGCCAATGCGCAGCACGACGTAAGAAAAAAAACGGAGGCAGTAGCCGACGATCTCTCCAAAATGAACCCACCCGAGAGCGGTGATCCTAAGGGCGGTGATCCTAAGGGCGGTGATCCTAAGGGCGGTGATCCTAAGGGCGGTGATCCCAAGGGCGGTGATCCTAAGGGCGGAGATCCTAAGGGCGGAGATCCTAAGGGCGGAGATCCTAAGGGCGGTGATCCTAAGGGCGGTGATCCTAAAGGCGGAGATCCTAAGGGAGGGCAGCAGCCGCCAGAAGCTGGTGAGGATAACTTGCGGAAAGCGGCCGAGAATCAGCAAGCCGCCGAAAATAATCTGGCGAAGGGCAAAGCAACCGAAGCTCAACGAGATGAAAAGAAAGCGATCGAAAACCTGGAAAAAGCTCTTGCTGACTTGGAAAACGAAAAACGTCGGTTAGCAGAATTGCCGAAAGAGGCGTTCGACAAGATGGCCAAGAAACAGAAGGAAATAACCAGTAAGACCGACCGGTTGGCAAAGGATATGAAATCGGGTGGTCCCAAGAGTAATGAGCCATCAGGTGGAAAAAAAGGAGGCGACTCGAAATCGGGTGATCAGAATAATCAACAGCCGTCGCCTGGTCAGCAGGAGGTCCAGCAGGCCAAGCAGGCCATGGAAAACGCACAGGAGGGTTTGGAAGATCAGGATGCCGATGCCGCCAATCGGCAGCAACAAGATGCTGTCGCGAAGTTGAAGAAGGCTCTGGAGGATATTGAAAAGAGGCTGGAGCAATTGCGGGAAGAGACCCAGGAAGAGAAATTGGCTCGATTGGAAGCTCGGTTCGCAGAAATGCTTGCCAAGCAGCAGATCGCATCTCAAAAAACAAAGGAACTGGACAACAAGAAGAGGAGTTTCGGAAAATTCAGCCGTGGTGACCGGTTAAGCTTGATCAAGGTGAAGGGTATGGAAAAGGAAATTACCGATTCTGCCCAGATGGCATACGAAGTCCTTATGGAGGATGGAACTAGTGTCATTTTCCCAGAAATTGTCATGGAGATTAAAGACGATCTCATTCGTGTTGCCGACATGGTGGGACGCCAGGAAGTAGGTCGTCTGACTCAAATCATTCAAAAAGATGTTGAAACAACGATTGAAGAATTTCTCGACGCCTTGAAAAAACAACGCCGCAAGAAAAAAGGTGGCGGCGGCGGTGGCGGTGGTGGCGGCGGTGGTGGCGGAAGCCAGCCATTGCTTCCTCCATCAGCGGAATTGAAAATGTTGCGATCGGCTCAAATGAGGATCAATCGTCGTACTCGAAGCGTTGACGAAATTCGACCCGTCGGTGAGATTTTGTCGGATTCGTTGAAAAAAGAAATTTCAGGATTGGCCGATCGTCAGGCGGAAATATCGGAAATGACGATTCGGTTGATGGAAAAAGTTGGCCAATAGAATTGTCGGTTCTTACCGAATTAGGAAATCAGATGTTGCAAACAAGACTTGGCGTTTTTCTGGCTGTGATGGCCACGTTGCCTCTTTGTGATTTGAAAGCAGAGCAAACCAAAGCGATTGAAACCGTGAATCGGTTTTTGGCTTCTGTTGACAAAAATGATGCGATCGATGCGGCTACCAAAACAGCAGTTGTGGAAGCTGTCACTGAATTGCGTGATGATGAGTTCGCCATTGACTCGGCGATAACCGAAGGCTTGGCCATCATTTATCCAGAGTTCACCAACGCTCTGGAGTTGGTGGGAAATGATGATGCCGAGGGTGCCATCGAGGCATTTGAAAAGCTTGCTAACCATCCCGATCCGTTTCTTGCATCGGAGTCTCAATACTTTATCGCCAGGGCTCACGTTTACGACGAAAATTATGAGGCGGCCATTCCGGCCTTGAAGCAATTTGAAGAAAAATTTTCAAAGGACTCCGTGCAAAATGGAAATGCTCTCTATCTACAAGGGATCGCCTTGGCCAACACGCTCCAAAACAAAGATGCCATTGCGGCGTTGACTAATTTTATTGACCAGTATCCCAACGCGTCAGAGCGGATGAGGGTTGGAGCTTGGCGGCAGTTGCAAATTGTCTCCTCGATCAAGAAGGGGACTTTGGGGGATGTGTTTCAACGCATGGATTTCTCTCGAAGGCGATTGGCTTTGGAACGTACCGATCAGAACACCAAGATCGAACAGGACGAAATTGTCAAAATGCTTAATGTCATGATAAAAAAAGCGGAAGATCAGGAAAAGAAAAGTAGCGCCAGCAGTCAGAAGAAACCGGGTTCGGAAGATAAACCAAGTGAAGGAGAGCCCAAGGAAGGTAAAGGGAAGGGTAAAAGTAAGAGCGGAAAGGGTAGCCAGAATCCCGATGGATTTGCCAAGAGAACTTTTGGTTCCGGCGATGTAAGTGATTGGAGTAAGCTACGAGACCGGGAACGAGATCCGGCGTTCAATGCGATCAAGGAAAAATTTCCTGCACGTTATAAGGAACTTGTTGAGCAATACTACAAGAGCTTTCAGAAATCGAGATCCCGGTAAAACAAATTCGGCTATAATGGAAGACGTGGTACTCGTTATGAGGCCACGTTTTTTTTTGAAGATTCAGTAAGTTGGGTGTTTAATGATTTCGAGATTCCAGCCGGTTGTAGTTTTTGCATCCGGTTTTTTCGGTTCGATGTTCGTTGCGTTTTCGGCGTGCGCCCAAATCGAATTAACTCGCATCGATGGTTCCGTTTCTGCTGTGGATGTTGTGGCTGTGGAAGGGAGCAGGATTTCCTACTCAGGCACCGATGCCAACCTGAATGATTTTCGAGTCATTGACTTCGGACGAAAAACCGCTCGCAACAACGGTAGAACGACGATTCATCTTTCTGGTGGTGGGCGGATTGAAGCAGTCAAACTTGGGTTGGTTGATGACATGATTCAATTCTCCTATTTGGCAGGAGAAGTCAACGTAGGCGTCGAGGCGGCGACTCAAATTCGATTCAAAAATGAAAAACTGCCCCTGTTTGATAATGCCGCATCCAAAGAGGATCTTGACCAACTTTTCGTCAAGATTGAAGGTAACTACCAAACCGTTCCTGGCATTGTTGAACGGATAGATGATTCGGCAATTCGAATTCTTTATGAAGAAGATGTAATTGAATTCAAATTGCAGGATGTTTTCGGCGTTATTTTTGCTCAGGGCGCGACGGTTCAAGCGTTTCAGAGGAATGCTGTGGTTGAGTTGACCGAGGGCTCTCGCATTGTCGGAAAGTTGCAATCGATGACTTCTGATACAGCGACCGTGTGGATTGATGAATTGGCAAAGATAGATATCCCGGTATTGGTGATCAGCAGTATTGAAGTTCGCTCCGACCGATTGGTATTTCTTTCGGATTTGGAGCCTGCGTCGACGGCTAATTTAGAGGGAGCCATTCTCGACCGTCGATGGAGAAAAGACGTAAATATCGTGGGGACGGAATTGTCATTACGGGATCGTCAGAATCGTACGGTTCGTAATTACTCCAAAGGGTTGGGTACCAAGTCGGGTATGAAACTGGTGTTCAACAATAGCAATTTTGACCGATTTGTGTCAGCCATTGGAATTGATGCTGGGACCAATGGAAACGGTCTTTGTAAAGTGACCGTCTCCGGCGACGGTGACGTTTTGTACCAGGTAGAAGTGGCCGGTGCGGATGCTCCACGGAAGCTGGATCTGGAGATAAGTGGTAAAAAGGAAATAGAGCTCAGGATCGATTTTGGATCGGATTTTCTGGATTTGTCGGATCATCTCAATTGGTGTGATGCTCGGTTTGTAAAAAATTCAAAGTAGGGTGAGGCTAATCAATGAGGGGTTTGGCAGGTCTATTGATCATTGGTGTGCTTCTGTTGGGAGAGCGTGCTACCGCTACTCAGATTCTTCAAAAAGAAGCCGACGAGCTTCCCAGTTCCGAATTTGACGTTATCGTGGCCGCTGAAAAAGCCCGCATAGCTGCCGTTAAGCGGGTGATGGGATCAGTCGTCGCGATTTTTGGTGATGTTCGAGCGGGCGGGGGTTCGGGTGTCATTTTTGATCGCAGTGGATTGGCGCTGACCAATCATCACGTAATCGCCGGGGCAGGGGTGTCCGGTTGGGCAGGAATCGCAGACGGTAAACTCTACCGATGGAATCTGGTAGGAACAGATCCGGGCGGTGATTTGGCCATCATTCGGTTGGTAGGTGATGATTTTCCGGCAGCGCCACTCGGAGATTCCGACAAGGTGCGGGTTGGAGACTGGGCGATGGCGATGGGTAATCCCTTTGTCTTGACTGAAGACCAGAAGCCAACCGTTACGCTCGGGATTGTCAGTGGAGTGCAGCGGTATCAACCCGGCGCAGGTGGCAATCAGTTGGTATACGGGAACTGTATTCAGGTTGATAGCTCGATCAATCCCGGCAATTCGGGTGGCCCACTTTTCAATATGCAGGGCGAGATCATTGGGATTAACGGACGCGGAAGCTTTCAAGCCCGTGGGCGGGTCAACGTAGGGCTTGGCTACGCGATCTCTGCAAACCAAATCAAGAATTTTATTCCGGATCTCATGGCCACCAAACTGGTTGAACACGGTACTTTGGACGTGCGTTTTGCTGATCGCAATGGAAAAGTTGTTTGTGAAGCAATGTACAACGAGGGTGTAGATATTGTTGAGATGGGTCTTGAGCTTGGAGACGAATTGCTTGAGTTTGAAGGGCACCAGATTCAGTCCAATGACCAATTCACCAATTTGATTTCAACTTTGCCAGAGACCTGGCCGGCCAGCGTGGTGTTTAAGAAAGAGGATGGGACGGTCAAAAACGTTAATGTTCGACTGTTCGGTTTGCCGTACAAGATCAAAAAGCCTGCTCCACCTCGGCAGCCGAAGAAAGGAAAAAAATCGAAGGAACCCACGCCGGAGCAAAAGCATGCCATCGAAAAACGCAAGCAGATGGCGAAGGTGATGACCACCAAGGCTGGAACGATCCGCGACAAGAAAATGAACGCTGAAAATAGCAAGATTGTAACGGCCCATTTGAATCAATCGATATTGGGTAAGCCTTCCGCATTGAAGAATAAAACATTGATCGTCAATGATGTTGTCCTCCGAGCCAATGGCCAACCGGCTGGCAAGCAAACGTTGCATATTGCTGGCGACGGGCGATTCCGGGTGCAGCATTTTATGGAGGGGCAGCAGGCTGAATATACTTTTGACGGGAAGGATTTTTGGAAAAAAGGAGATAATGATGTGCCTGAAAAGATGACCTATCTGAAGGCTCGTTTGACTCCCGTTCTTGTGCAGGTTTTTTCCTACAGCAGTTTGTTCAATCCCAAGCCATACGAAATATTTGGCGATTTGCGGATCGATGGCAGCGATAAATCGCAAGCTTCGCCCGCTTTTCGCCTGAAAACCGTGGATGCCAAGAGCGACTGGTTTTTTGTCTGGGCTACACTTTTCAACCAAAAAGGTGAACTGGATATTCGTCTTTCCAAGGCATCTGCAGACTTGAACGCTGATGGAACTTCAGGTGCTGTCTGTTTTGGTGAATGGAAGGAGATAACGGGAATCGTATTTCCTCATCGCCGAGATTTCGTAACAGGCCTGGGCGAGGTGATCCAAAAGAGTGCTGTTGTCAAAGACATCAAGGTGGTCGATGGCATCGATTCGGAGCTGTTCGTGGTTGAGGTAAATGTGAAGGGTGGGGTAACGCGGTGAATAGGATATTAGCAAATCTCCTTTGCATCGTTTTCGGTGGGATTGGTTTGAATGCCGTCTCATCAGAATTTTGCGTTGCCGATGAAAAGTTGAACGGTTTTCTGAAAAAAGCGGTCGATTATGCCTTGCCGAGAACCGTCAAGATCTTTGGCGCCTCGGTTGGGCGAATTGAAGGTTATGGAACCGGGATTCTGGTTTCTGACGAAGGTCACGTGGTGACCGGCAATGGTGTGTTTCTCAATGGCTTTAACACGCGGGTGGTATTAAACGACGGGACCACTTTGCCAGCTTCAGTGATTCGCCGAGATCCCAGCCTTCAGTTGGCGTTATTGAAAATCAAGGCAAGTACTCCTGATTTTTTTCAGCTGGACGAGAAACCGGCAGCTCAAAAAGGGGACTGGGTGATTGCCGTCAGTAATTCGTTTAAGGTTGCAGAACGGACCGAGCCGCTTTCGGTAACACTGGGTGTTCTGTCGTTGGAAACGCATTTGACAGCGAAAAGACGACGTGATGAAATTCTCTATGATGGTGATTTGTATTTGATTGACTGTATCACCAGTAATCCAGGCTCAGCGGGGGGGGCGGTCGTAACGGCGGATGGAAAACTGGTTGGCATGATCGGAAAACTGATCGAAAGTACAGAAACCAACACCCGCATGAATTATGCTGTTCCTAAGAATCTGCTGGCCAAGTTTTTGGCAGGTACTCTGCCGGATAAGACGGTTGAGTCGACTTCCGAGCCCAGCGGAAAACCGGCCGAATTGGGGATTCGTTTGTTTGCATTGGGTGGTCGGAAATCACCAGCTTTTGTAGATCGCGTACAACGTGGGAGCCCGGCGGCTAAAGTGGGTATTCGAAGCGATGACCTGGTTGTCACACTGAACGGAAAAACACTCGCCAATTCCGCCGATTTCGATGTCGCAGCAAAATCGCTTGTTCCTGGAAAAATGACTGTCATTGTTGTCAAAAGACGTAACAAGTTGCTGAGATTCGAAATTACTCCAATTGAAAAAAAGTAATCAAATCAAACTTGAATGTGTATTTGATCCGTCGAGATTAAGAGATGGCGTCTAGTTCCCGGCCATACCATCGATCAAGGAATCCTACTTTCAAAGTGGTGAAAATGCGTAAATGGAAAATGACCTCTAGCCCGTTCTTATGTCTGTTACTGGTTGGGTCGCTGATCCTGTTATCGACCTATGAGAATGATTTGTCCGGTCAGGACGATCCTACGGATGTGGATCTATCTGCTGGAATACTCTTGGCACCCAAGGCGTTTCGGGCCGCTGCAGCCAAGGTTTTGCCAAGCCTGGTGACCATCGACTCGTTTGGCGGTGTGGGGGCGGTTCAGGGAAGAATCGGAGGGATCCGAAGGCAGGGAGAAGGAAGCACAACGGGAATTATTGTCTCCAAAGATGGCTACGTTGTGACAAGCTCGTTCAATTTCATCCAAAAGCCACCCATTATTACACTAACGACATCCGACGGGAAAAAACACTTGGCCAAACCGGTGGCCAACGACAACACTCGAAAATTAACATTGCTGAAAATTGAATCCGAGGTTGAGTCATTGCCAGTTCCGGTTTTTTTGGCACCCGCTGATGTAGAGGTAGGTCAGTGGGCGATTTCAGTAGGGATCGGGTTTGGTGATGCCAACCCGGCTATTTCAGCCGGCATCGTCAGTGCAAAAAATCGGGCATTCGGCCGAGCTATCCAGACCGACGCTAACATTAGCCCGGCTAATTATGGTGGACCTCTATTAGATATTCAGGGACGGGTGATCGGTGTTTGTGTTCCACTAAATCCCAAATCAACCTCCCTGGCATCGGGGGTTGAGTGGTACGATTCGGGAATTGGTTTTGCAATTCCTTTGAATGATCGGTCAATCCTGGAGGCACTCAAAAAAGGAAAAGATATCTACCCAGCGTTTCTTGGCGTGCAGGCAAAGCCAGCCAAACTCGACGGTAGTGGCGTCAAAGTGGTTAAAATAGTCAATGGCTCTCCCGCTGAAAAAGCAGGGTTGAATAAGGATGATTTGTTGTTGCAAATTGGTGATTTTCCAGTGCAGGACATGACACAATTCAAGACGTTGATCGGGCGGTTTGATGCAGAGCAATCGACGGAAATCCGCCTTTTGCGGGATCAAAAAGAACAAACTGTTGAGGTGACATTCTCCAAACCCGGTCCGTTGCCTAAGAAGCCTGTGACAGGTGCAAAATCAAAATCTGTGCCGGACAAGAAATAAGTTGTATTGATAGGTCTTCGTTTAGGATGTACGGGAAGAACCGTTGCTTGTTGCTGATGATCCGTCATTGGAGGACGACCAGCTTATTGAGTAGTTGATAGCGGACTGATTGGCTTAGGATTTAAGGGAGTGCAAATGAAATCGGCGGAAACAATGCAGCGTGTGTTTCAGGAAGAGATTGCTGCACTTCAGACCGTATCAAATCGGCTTGGCGATTTGGATGCATTGATTCAATCTGTTTTTGCATGCCGTGGGCGGGTGGTTGTAACCGGGATGGGAAAATCGGGTTTGATCGGAAGAAAAATTTCTGCGACATTCAGTAGCACAGCGACACCGTCCACGTTTGTGCATCCCGCCGAGGCATTGCATGGTGACCTGGGAGTCATCTCCAACGAGGATTTTGTTCTTGCCATTTCCAACAGCGGTGAAACTGAAGAAGTTATCGCATTGATTCCGTTTCTCCGCCGCCGAGGTGTTCCAATTGCCGCTTTGTGTTGCAAAAAAAATTCGACCTTGGCCGAAAAATGCGACTTTCTAGTGCATCTCCCTGTTGAACGCGAAGCGGATTCTTTTTCGTTGGTGCCAACCTGTACAACAACTGCGATGCTTGTCACCGGTGATGCTTTGGCGGTTGCTGTTCTGGAAAAAAGGGGCTTGACGCGGGAGCAGTTTGCGGAACTGCATCCCAGCGGATCACTGGGTCGGAAACTGTTGTTGCAGATCGGTGACATTATGCATGCGGGTGAAAAAAAACCTCTCGTGCATCTTGGAATGACGTTGCGAGAGGCTGTTTGCATTATGGGTGAAAAAAGGCTGGGTGTGGCGTTCGTGGTTGATCCCATTGCTCCCGAAAAATTGCTTGGAATTATCACCGACGGTGATCTGAGAAGGTTGCTTTCTCAAAATGCCAATCCGCTTGGTGAACGGGTGGAGAAGGTGATGACTGCGGATCCGATCACCGTTGATTCCCAAGAGCTTGCGGTGACCGCGGTTAACATGATGCAGAACAATAAAATTACGGTTCTACCAGTCATGCAGGGTGGTCAGCTGGCAGGAGCGGTCCATCTTCATGATTTGCTGCGGGCCGGTTTGGGTTGATCTTGGATCTAGCACCGCCAGAAGCGGCAACATTCAAAGTCCAAGGCTGTTTTCTGTCGCCTTGGAATCAGTAGAAGGGAACGGTTTTTCCTCCGGAAAATGGTCGGGGAAATTGCCGTAGAATCGCTTGATAAAATGACGGCCAGATGTATCCAGTCGATGTTCTTCCCAGCCCCATCTTTCGAGCAGGCGGCGGGTAATGCGTTCGTTATTGATTTCGCATACCAGTGCATCAGTACATTTGATTTTAGCGACCAGGTCAAGGATTTTTTGGGCGAGTTGAAAACTTGCAAACGAAGTGCCTCGATTGGATACGATGTACTTTAACGCGAGGAAGTTCTTGTGAAAAAAGGGCTGGTTGTAATATAGAACGCAGTGGTCTTTTCGTTTGCCGAACACATGGGTCCTGTGCCCCCAAGAATTAATTTCCAAGTTGGTGATGATTCGAGGCCAAGGTTTGAACTTGATTTGGTCAAATACTCCGTTTTTGATTTCAATCATTCCGTACGCCCGACAGAGAATCTTTCCCTGTGGGTCGTTAAGGTCAGATTCGTTTTCAAACCAAGGCATGGCGAGTCGCCTGTTGAGGAATTTCGGTGCATCCCGCTCGCTAAATCGCAAAAGCAGAACATCTGGAGTTCTATCGTCACGATCGGTTCCTTACGGAATTTTTGCTGTCGTTTTAAGACCAGAAAAGACTCAATGGAATCCGAATATGCGTTCTTTAACGAATCGAGTAACCAGTAACAGGAGGAACATGGGAATCGTCATCAACACCAACACCATGAAAACATTACCCACGCCGAAAAGTTGCAGGATGTTTTTAAAATAGTGTTCCCAGACGGGATTCCAACCTAATATCACCGCTACGGTACCTATCGATAGATAAGGCCCATAAGGCAGGCAGCTATTCCAACGCAGCAGGGCAATAGGAAGCGTTATTAACAACGCCGCGATGGCCGAAATGGCGAGAATCGGCAAACAGGCTTGCCAACCGACATAAGACCCAATCATGGCCATGAGGGTCACGTCACCAAATCCCATTGCTTCTTTTTGCAGAGCCAATTTGCCGACAATTCGTATCGCCCAGATCATGTTCATGCCAAACATCATTCCAAAGGCTGATGTCAATAATGAAATCCTGTTTTTGTCGGCTGCCATCGTCCAAAACGTGATCAGTATCGGAATGCTCAACAGGGCGATGCTTGCCAGCAGGATCGTGATGCGTTCCATTCTCCGCGGCCGAATAGGTATCGCACCCTTTCCCAACCTGGGCTTCCGAAAAATACTAGCCATCATGATAGGAAAAAAAGATTTGACTCCTTTGCGAAACGTACATGTTTTTGGAATCAGGGCCAGGCACCAAAACCAGATACAGCCGATCACCGCGATAAGGCCGAGTGTCGAACTTGCCACCGGTGGCCAGGCAGAAGGAGATGCAAAGGTCATCGTAGTGGCAACCTGATTAGGGAGCAGATCAGGCAACATCGATCCAGGAGCGATAGCTGCGGCGGTCAGAAAAAACAACACTCCGGTGACTGTGACTTGATCCGGGATAATGAATTCATCGAAGTCTATGAATGTCGCTATGGTTAATAATGCGAAAAGCACGAGTTGGGTGACCAGAATGGACCAGCGAATCTGTAGAGAAAGTGGAACCAGGAGATCGATATTCGTTGGTACCAAACCGGAATATTCGATGTGGAATAGGTAGAGTCCGGCAAAAGCAGTCCCCGAACCAAGTTCGATCAGAAAGGGACGAAGCCAAAAGAAACTCCCATGAATTTTTTCCTCTCGGTTGAGCATCGTCCAACCAACCAACGGAACATAGTCGATTGCATTGCGGCGAGCAGCCTTGGGATGGGGTGTCATCCACGGGCTAATGGGTCGCCGGGAGAAAAAAGCGAATCGATAGATCGCGTGGTTGATCTGACCGCCGACGATCGTTCCCAGCACAAAGAACGAAACGACATAAAACATGATCTTACCTGAACTGAAAATAAGTGTAGGTGTTCGGAGTGAATCCCGAACGCACCTTGGATCTTCAACGAAAAACATCTCACAATCAGCTGCGCTGTTTTATCACGACGTATCGTGCTGGCGGACAAAAAGACGTCATGAAAAAAACCATTAAAAGGTTTTTTGATTCATTAATGCCATCTTTGTTCGGCCCCAAGGCAATTGCTCGTCTGCTGATCTTGAAGACTCATCTTCGCATCAAGCGGCCGATCCTTCAATTCCGATTACCGCATTTTCATCAATCCGAAACAGAACTCCGCATGAAATTGTTGCATTGATCAGGGGAAGCAAAAACGGTTTATGAAAGTGAAAGTGTCGTGTGTCGATTCGTTTTTTTACCACAGAGCCGTTGTTAACGTGGGCGATAAGAAACAACGACCGCTGGGCAAGCCTCTCGGCTGATCTTGGACCAAGGGGATGCATGCTCTGCTCGGCTACTACTTAACGGGTTGCCACCTGAAGCTAGAGAGTGAATTCAATGAATGGAGCCGGGATAAGAAAAGCGTGCTGGTCAAACAGTCCGGTTGCACCCGTCCAGACTACGAATCGCATCAAAAAGACAAAACCCGCGAACGATAATGCCAATGGAATATGGAGCAACCAGGCTGGCCACCGGAAAATGTGGTGGGCATTGGCGGATGTTCGCTGCGCATTGATGTACGCCCATCCTGATATCCATCGTGTTGGGAGCATGAAGAGGATAAAAACGGTTCCAGGTAAAAAAAGTAATTCCGGGAAAGGTCGCTCAATCTTTAAAATGTATAACGGAACGGCAAATACAAAGGTGGTAAGAACGGTGATGAAGTATCGCACCGGCACTTTACGAAATATTTGCCGAGCAATTCTCAGTTCGAATATCGCCGCCAGTCGCCGTTCACTGGCAAAGTGCGCCTGCAAGAAGGGTAGAAAAGTAGCAACGACTGCGAAGGTGGCAATACCGATCAGGCCTGTCAGGATTGCGGCGCCATCGACTGCTCGGGCCGATGTCACCATGATGGTCACCGGTACAATAAGCCAGATCATGCTTCCCAGGAATCCCCTGAACCCCAACCAGAATAAATAAGGCAGTTGGAGCCCTGCCACAAACTCCCAGAGCCCATCGCGGATTCTTGAAATCAAACCGCGACGGCGAATTGAATTCCACAGAATTAACGGAAGGAACCAACCCGACAGCGGTTTGGCGTGGTGGATATCTGCCGCCAGGTGTGGGGATATTTTGCCAACGGTGGCATTCAAAGTGGATTGTACGTACGGCCAATCGATAATTTTTTTTACTAACCACAAGAAAATCCCAAAGGGAGCAATGATCGGCCAGAAAAAATATCGGAGCTTCCCACCGCAAAGCCAGGCTGCCAGGATGTGGCCGTAAATCAAGAGGCTGCCCAGAATATGTAATTGTCGGAAAAAATGGGTGGTTTCCGAATCTGGATCGAGTAGGTGTGATGCTTCCCACCAAGTTCTTAAGAGTGTGACCGGCCACAAAAGAAACCAGGTTCCCAGCACGAAGCTTGCCAGTCGTTCAGCTTTTGAAATACCTGCAAATCCAGCTGAAACGGAATTGAATCTGATAACCCGGCCGCTGACTTCGAAAAAATATCCCAAGGCAATGAATTGCAATACCGGGATAGTAGAAGCAAAAGCAAGGCAGACAATCAGACCCAATAATCCAAACACCCATCGGGCATATCTACCCAGAGTTTCGCCCATGCGAAAAAGGTGACTTTGAGGAAATCTTGCCTCGTTTTTGTCGGTTGAATCTGCCGAATTAACTCCTCCAGCGACAGTGTTTTTCCTCAGTTGGCATTTCAAATTGGGTCCATCTTTAGGGGTGCCGCTATGCTCTTTTTTATCTGACTCGTTCGACGGTCTGCCGGGTTCAACGGTCTGATTCGCTTCATTTTTTTCCACCATTGAATTAGGCATCCTGAAGAAGCAACTACCGACTTGTAAGAAAACGAAAAATGCCGCCACAACAATAGCTGTATTCGGGTTTATTGTCCTTTACTGGGCGTGGCGGTTTCGTCGTAGAACCTCCAGTTTGGTTTGTAATTCAACTCCAGATCGAGCTCCAGCAATCGAGCGCGAAGGATTTCGATTGGCATATAATTTTCTTTGAGGACCGCATCGTGAAATTCTCGATTTGTCATTTTTCCGGACTGGACCAACTCCTCATGCAGTTTCCTGAATTGCAAGGCGCCGAGCATGTATCCCGCCTGATACAAAGGCCCGTATCCTCCCATGATGCTTCGTCGGACTTCGGCTGTTGCATTATTGCGTTCATGTCCGACACGGTCGATCAATAAATCAATACACTCTTCAGGCGTCATCTCGCCAGCGTGATAACCCAGAGAGAAAATGATCCTGGCACAGCGATGTTTCCTCCAGAAGAGCATTCCGATACGGTCTTCCGGCGAACGGGCAAAGTCCATGTCCCATAAGAGAGTTTCCCAGTAGACGGCCCAACCCTCCAGCCAGAATGGAGTGGAAAAAATCTTGCGGTAGGGCTTATTTCGATCGTTCATGAAATATTGCAAATGATGTCCCGGAATTAATTCATGATGGACCGTAGCCCGGGCAAAATGAATGTTGTTGCCTCGCATGCTCATCAGTTTGTCGGCATGGGACATCGTGTCCGTTGGAAACGAGACAATAATAGTGTTGCCACCGAGGAAATAGGGGCTCATCTTTTGACGAGCCGGAGACATCATTTTCATCCGCCATGACTCTTTGGCGATCGCAGGGAGGGTGATAAGTTGATGGACTTCCAGGAATTGAATGGCTTCTCTTGCCAAATCCGCAATCATCTCTGGTTGTTGCCCGGGCTCGACATGCTTTGCCTTTACGAAATTTTGAGCATCTCTCCAGTCCGTGAAACCCAATGCTTTGGATGCGACGATCATTTCATTGTCACACCAGGTTAATTCTCGTTCCGCCAGGTCGATTAACTCTCGAGAGTTGTACGGGATCATTGCGGATTGCAGTTCAGCGTCGAGAGCCTTGGCACCAATGGGCTGTCCGATGATCTTTTCAGTAAGTGAAATTGCGTCACCTTTGAGAGACACTTGTAATGACTCAAGACAAGCTTTCATCTCTTTAGTTAATTCGGCATAGGGCTTGGCGACCCACCAGGTGTAGATCGGATCGTACTCATCATAAAACCGATTCATTTCGTCAAGGCTGCGAAGGATTTCTTCCATCCGCAGGGTTGTTCGATAAACCAGATTGGGTCTGGAATCCATAAACAGCTTGTATCTCGTTTGATCCTTCTGTATCGCCAAAGTGACGTCTGCCAAGGATTGGGCAACAGCTTTGCCATCGAGTTTCTTGAGGCTTTCATGCTCCTGCAGGATTTCAATCAGTGGTTTCCAAAAGGGAATGATTTGCTTTACGATTGAATCCAATTCCGTGTTTTCCTGCAATTTCCTCGCCTGCAAACGGATATGGTTGTTCAGCAAAACCGTATCCACCTTTTGATCTCGATCAAGGGAATTAAAGTCAACCTCCGACAATTTTTTAATCCACTTCGCGTAAAACTCAGTAAGTCGTGCTTCACGAAGCGGGGAAAGGTGGATGCGGTACTTGAATTTGAGGCTTTTTTCGTCGGCGGAAAACTGCTCCACCCAATCCCGGGCTTGGCCCTGACATGGGCTGGGCATTGGAAGAAACCCACCAAGTGTGATCAGGCAAAACAATAATTTACAGACGGCACTCATAGGGTTCTTTCATGGTTTAAGATGACACCTGACAAGCAAATCTTAAAATCATCACATTAAGCGATAAATGACTTTTGTCAGCAAGGACTTAATTTTATAATGTTTTCAGAAAGAAATATCCCTAACCAATGCATTATCGTGAATAGATTTCCAATTATTGTTTCCCAAATGACAGCCCGTTATTTTGTTCTGTTGGGTATGGGGTTTTGGTCCTGCCTGTTATTAGCTGATGACTCTCCAGATTTTAACCAAAAAATTCGGCCAATATTGGCGGCTCATTGTCTAGCATGTCATGGCCCGGACGAGTCCACCCGCGAGGCTGACCTGCGGTTAGACCGATTTGAAAATGCGACTGCCGAATCGGAGTCTGGCGAAAAACCGATTGTTGTTGGAAATCCGGCGATCAGTGAGATGATTCGCCGCGTCAGTTTGCCTGTTGGGCATGATGAACGCATGCCGCCGGAAGGGCAAGGGCTTTCAAAGGCTGAAATCTTGCTGCTGGAAGATTGGATCACGGCCGGTGCCCGCTTTCAAAAACATTGGGCTTTTGAATCTCCGAAATCAACGCCACTTCCTCCGGTCAAAAATTGGAATCGAGTAGAGAATTCCATAGACCAATTTGTTTTGGCACGTTTGGAGTCGATGGGGATCGCTCCTGCTCCTCAGGCCGATCGATATCGCCTGGTCCGACGGGTTTACCTCGATTTAACCGGCCTTCCTCCGTCGATGGATCAAGTTGATCGATTTGTCAACGATACGTCGGACGTCGCTTACGAGAGTATGGTGGAGCGAGTTTTGGCATCTCCTCGATTTGGTGAACGCTGGGCTCGTGTCTGGCTGGACCTCGCACGGTATGCCGATTCGCAGGGATATGCCCAAGATTCCCCACGGTCGATTTATCGTTATCGGGACTGGGTGATTGACTCGATCAACGAAAATAAACCATTTGATCAATTTACGATTGAGCAAATTGCCGGTGACATGCTTGAAAATCCGACCAATGAACAGATTTTGGCAACTGCCTTCCACCGAAATACGATGACCAACAGTGAGGGTGGAACCGATGATGAAGAATTCCGAACAGCGGCTGTGGTCGATCGGGTGAATACGACGTTTCAGGTCTGGATGGGCATTACGATGGGCTGTGCCCAGTGCCATACCCACAAATATGATCCCATTACTCAGGAAGAATATTTTGAGGTGTTTGCTATTCTCAACCAAACCGAAGATGCTGACCGAGGTAACGAATCGCCACTTCTTGGAGAGGTTACACGTGCTCGGCGCAATCGCCGGGATTTGATTGCAACGCAAATCAAGGCGATCGAAAAAGATCTTTCCATCGAAGCCAAAAAAGAGAAGGACGAGGTTGCGTTGCCAAGCGGCAAATTGAAGACTCGCTATGTCAGGGTCCAAGGCTTGGGAGAGATGTGGCTTCATTTGGCTGAGGTGGAGGTTTTCGCCGGTGGAAAGAACGTAGCGATAGCTGGTTTAGCAACGCAGTCTACGACTGCGTTTGCGGGTCCGCCAAAATACGGCAATGACGGCAATACAAATGGAGACTTTCAAAAGCAGAGCGTGACTCACACGGCCAGGGAAACCAATCCATGGTGGGAAGTCGACCTGCAACAGTTGCAGGTTGTTGAAAAGGTTGTGGTTTGGAATCGAACTGACTCCGATGCTGGTAATCGATTGAAACAGTTTCGAATCATTCTCCTGGATGAAAAACGGACGCCAATCTGGACCTTGTCAACAAAGGATATTCCCCGTCCCAACAGTGCGTTCGGGCCGCCCTTGAATTCCAAGGACTATTCAGACAGTGATCGAAGAACACTCCTAACGCTTCGAAAAGAGTGGACTTCCGATTTGTCACCGAAGGAAAAAAGCCTCGTTCAACTGAAGAAAGAGTTGGTAAACGTCTCCAAGACAGATATTTCCACACCGATTATGAAACAACTGGCTGCCGCCAAACAGCGAACTACAAAAATACACGTAAGAGGGGATTTTCGAACTCAGGGCGACATCGTCAAGCCGGCGGTTCCACAGGTTTTCCATGAAATGGACGACACCGATGGAAGTCCTGACAGGTTGGACTTTGCGAAGTGGTTGGTTGACAGGAAAAATCCGATCACTGCGCGAGTCATTGTCAATCGTTTTTGGGAGCAGCTATTTGGGACAGGGATTGTGGAAACCAGTGAGGATTTTGGTACGCAGGGAGAGCTTCCATCCCATCCCTTGCTACTGGACCATTTAGCGATTGAATTCATGGATAACCAATGGGATGTCAAGCGACTGCTCCGAAAAATAGTGAGCAGCCATACGTACCGGCAGTCTTCCGGGGTAACTCCCAAAATACAGGAACTTGATCCTCGTAATCGATTGTTGTCGCACGGTCCGCGTTTTCGCCTTTCTGCGGAAATGATCCGCGACCAAGCGCTGTTTGCGTCTGACTCGTTGAGTTCAAAAATAAACGGTCCTTCGGTGCGACCGCCGAGGCCAAAATTGGGATTGAGAGCTGCATTTGGGGGCAGTACCGATTGGGATCCTAGTCCCGGGGAAGATGCCTATCGCAGAGGGATTTATACAACATGGCGCAGGACATCTCCCTATCCTTCGATGACCACCTTTGATGCACCCAGTCGAGAATTCTGTACTCTGCGGCGAAGTCGAACTAATACCCCACTGCAAGCATTGGTCACAATGAACGACCCGGTGTTTGTGGATGCTTCACGATCATTGGCAAGGAGAACGTTGGACGTTGCGAGTGATGATTCGGCACGAATTGTTTTTGCCTTCCGAAAAGTATTGGCACGCCCACCCTTTGCCGCAGAGTTGCAACTTTTAACAGTGGCCTTGGCTGACATTCGAAAAAAGGTGCTTCCCGAGGATGCCAAATCGTTGGCCGGTGGTGCCAAGGGGGCTTTTACACCTACGGAGTTTGCCCATTGGATAGTAATCTGTAATGTTATCCTGAATCTTGACGAAGCCCTTTCCAGACCATGAATCGGGTCGCCCGGATATCTCGCTTGATGACGTCGCGTCCCAACAGGGATTCGATGTCATCTTAGTCAACTAGGTTTGTTTTTTTTCTTCTGATGAATTCATTTTTCCGCACCATGATGTTCGCCAGCTGCAGGGTAAAATTTATCGTTATTCTGTTTTTGTTAATGGTAATTTGGCAACCTCATTCGCTGTCGTTGGGACAGGAAACTCTCAAGCCAGGGAGGCTACCATCGGAGGTCAGGAAACAGCTCATTTCGGGCGTCATGGTAGCGTATAGCTCGTCGGATGGAAAATCTTTCGAACATGCAAGGCTTCCAGCACTTTATCTTGAAGAAACTGATTTACCAAATCCATGGATTTCTGGTAGTAGCCCATTTAAAGCAGTCTTTTCCGGCTACATAAAATTGAAGCTCAAAGGTAGTTTTGAATTTTCCCTGGCCGGTCGTGGCAAGGTGAGTCTATTGATGAACGATCAGCTGGTTTTAGAAAAATCGGGCAAGCTGGATGCATCCCAGGGAGTCAGATGTCAGCTTGTCAAGGGTTACAATCGTTTCCGCCTTGTCTATACACCACCCCCACAAGGGATTCGGCAGCTTCGTGTTTACTGGAAGGGCGAAGATTTTAAACGTGAGCCGGTTCCACCGACCGCGTTTTGGGTCCAGCAAAATCAGCCAGAGCTGGAGCGTGGAATGTTGGCCACCCATGGGCACTACCTGACAATGCAACGGCAATGTCTCCAATGCCACGCTACCCAATCGCCACTAGATCCCTTTTTGGAATCGCAGGACGCACCGGACCTTCGGACGGCCGTCCATCGGCTTGAAAAGGATTGGCTTGCCAGATGGATTGCCAAGCCATCGAGTCTACGAAATAACGTCTCCATGCCACATTTATTGGAGAACGATGATGCGGGGGGACAGGTAGCAGCTGACTTGGTGGCTTACCTGGGTACATTGCAGCCATCAGATAATCCTGTCGTCCACTCGGTTGGTAATATCGAACGTGGAGGGAATGCTTTTGAAAATCTGGGATGTATTGGATGTCACCGCTGGACTCCTCCAGAGGAAGAAGATGAATATGATCGAATTTCTCTTTTTTATGTGAATGCCAAGTTTCAGAAGGGCCGGTTGGCTGAGTTCCTGCTGGATACTCGCAAGCATTATCGTTGGAGCAAAATGCCGCAATTTGAATTGAGCAACGAGCAATCAAGGGACTTGGCGTCGTTTCTTCGGGATGTCGGCAAAGGAGAAATTGAGGAGACCCAAGAGCAGGTAGGCGACTCTTTAAAAGGCAGGGAATATTTCCTGAAAACAGGTTGTGTCCAATGCCATTCAGTGGAGCAGAAAGACAACAGGAGTAAATTTTCGGCTCCTTTTGCTGAGGTAAAACAAGGGCGGGGTTGTCTATCGGAAACACCTCCCGCAGGGGTGCCACGATTTGGTTTTTCTGATTTGGAACGGACGGCGTTAAATACATTTGTTGGAGTTCAGCCGGAATTTCCCTTCAAAAAATTGAATGACTCTCAGTACTCATTTCAGGCGTTGACGGCATTACGGTGTGTGACTTGTCATGATCTTGACCAAGAGCAAGCCGAATTGCCTTACATCATCGAGGAGGAAGGAGTGGTAGGGCTGCCACCCAATCGAGTTCCGATGTTGACCCATGCAGGGGAAAAATTGAATACACACTGGTCAAAAAAATTGCTGACCGGAAGGCTTGGTTATCGAGTTCGGGAACATTTTCGAGTGCCGATGCCCGGCTTTCCTGCTCGTGGAGCGACCATTGCCAAAGGATTAGCGCGGCAGCATGGTTTTGCCGATCAGGAAGAGTCCTCAGCCTCGCAGGACGCGGAGAAGATCAAGATCGGGAGACGAGCTGTTGAGATGGAAACTGGGCTTTCGTGCAACCGATGCCATGCCATCGCCGACAGGAAACCAAACGCGGCATTTGATGCACAAAGTACAAACCTGATTTATGCCGCGAACCGTCTTAGGAAAGAATACTATTTGCGATGGATGTTTGATCCACTTCGAATTGACAAACAGACCAAAATGCCCAAGTTTTCAGAAGATGGAAAGTCAACGTCGCTTAAAACGGTGAGCGACGGAAATGCCGATTTGCAGTTCAACGCAATTTGGCAATATCTCCAGTCGATTAAGTCTTCACAAAAGTAATTCACGCTTGGGGTAATCAGTTCACATGGCAATCATCGTGGTCCACAGGAGATAACGGCGTGTACAGTCGATGGACTGAAAACCAGCCTTTTCCAATAAATCGAAATGTGTGCGAATCGTCGAATGAAAATCATGGGCTTCTTGATGTTCCATCCACGCTTCCCATTCTGCTTCATTGGATCCCAATTCGAATGATGACGTTTTCCAGTTTTTCAAGTGCTTCTGATAAATAGCATCGGTCTCACCCCGGAACTGATCGCAAAATGCCAAAGGGGAATTCGGCGTCAGCCATTGCCGTGAATTCTTAAATAGCTGCAGTTTCTCATCGTCATTAAGATGATGAATGGAAATACTACTGATGATCAGATCAAACGAATTGTCCTTGAAATCGAGGTCCTGAAATAACGTTTTTTGGTAGTGGTGGATTCGTTTTCCAAATCTACTCTTGACGACAGCAATCAGTTTCTCCGAACTATCCACTACCGTGAGTTTTGACTCCGGAAATCGATCAAGAATGATCGATGACAGATTGCCACTGCCACTGCCGAGTTCGAGTATTTTTAACGCCGGTACACTTGCTTGGTCCCTAGCGATTCTTGTGAGCAATTTGGGCGGCAGGTAATCCATCATGCTTTCCAGCATTTCTGCATATTGGGGCACGCATCTTCGGATGACTTGGTCGTATTGATCCCCTAGTTCATTGAAAAAATCCTCGGTAGATGTTGACATGGTCTGGGATTCCAACCGGAAAAAGTTCTAGAGAATGAAAAGGGGGGGATCAAACAGATGCCGATTCTATTCGGCGGATTTGCCGAGGGTCTTGGTACCGGGTTTAAAAAATGGATAGTTCCCAGTGAATTCCACTTTTGTCTGTTTAGCCTGCTTCGTGGCGAGCCAGTCGAATAGATATCGCTTGACGCCTTGAACGACCTGCGGACGAATGTCCTCCATTTTGATTTTGCCAGGTTTTTCCTCCAGCAGGTTGATCAAGTGGAAACCGAAACTGGTCTGAACGGGTTGTGAAAATTCTCCAGTTTTCAATTTGAACGAGGCGATGGTGAATTCCGGTGCCATAGGACCCCGCCAGGTGATCCATCCCAATTCTCCATGGTTGATTTTGGTCGCCCCGGAGGAATATTGGATGACGGCTTGTTCAAAATCGATTTTTTCATTTTGAAGATCTGCCAATACGGAAGTCGCTTTGGCAAACGCCGTTTTCCATGATTTTGGATCTGCCTCGTCTTCTGGCTGGAAAAGAACATGGGCAACCCTGAGCTGTGTACCATCAAATTTCCGGCGATGTTGGTCAAAGTACTTTTTCAGGTTCTGATCCGTCAGGTAGGTTGCAAGGTATTTTGACCAACAGATGTCCCATGCCAGAGAATCTCTTAGTTGGGCCTCAGAAATGTCTCGCTTCTGTAAGTATTGTTTCAAGTTAGATTTTTGCTCTATCAGCTCTGTTTCCAGGTTGGACGATTGAGCATCAATTTCCGCTTGAGAGGCTTTATGTTGAGAGCCTTGTAAATAAATGAAGACGAGGCGTTGTTTGATGTTTTCCTCCAGGACCTGTGCTTGGATGATTTTAAGCTTGAGGCCCTCCGCAGGAGTCTTTTTCAGTACCAAACCCACTTGTAGTTGCAATCGTTTCACGTTTACGGGTTGGCCGTCAACGGTTGCCGCAATCTCAAATTGTGCAGCGCACCACCTGCCAGGCATCGAAAAAAATAACGAACCTATCAGTAATAGGCCTAGCATTCTGTATTCAGTAACCGTCAAAGGGATTTTCCAAAGTAGATTTCTTAAAGACGGTTTCCTCTTCAGTTTGAATTTCATGGTGGAGTCTTATCGGTTTACCTGAGTGAAATGTCCCTGATTTTAAATGGGACCGGCACACTTCGAAGTGCCGAAGGCGTTTCATAGAAAAATTTGAAACCTGAAAGTTGTTTGGAAATGGGAAATGAGAAAGTAAATCCCATGGACGTTGCGTCCTGCTGGGTGGTCACGGTTTTTGTCGGTTTGAATTTGTTGCCGTCATTGTCAACGACATAGGCGAGGCTGCGGAACATCCAGCCTTGATGTGATGAAAGAGATTCCCCTGCCTCGGTAATCGAAAAATCCATACTGATGTCGATATGTTCCTGAATTCGCTTGATATTGCTTACTGCTACGAGCATGTCACCCTTGCGTTGCAGCGGCCTGGATTTCGTTGCGAGGTCGAAACTGAAACGGTTTTTGCCGGT
The DNA here is from genome assembly GCA_014238905.1 of Planctomycetota bacterium. GTDB lineage: Bacteria > Planctomycetota > Planctomycetia > Pirellulales > Pirellulaceae > JABAAE01. Next base: position 78,794 of record JABAAE010000007.1, on the reverse strand, counting down.
GGGAACTTCCAGATTCAGAATTCCAGAAACGGCGTCGATTGTTGATTCACTGCGTTTCAGGTTGGCAAATGGTACTTCGAGGTCGATGTGGTTTCTGCCACCCACGACATTGATTTTTAGACGATTATCTTTAGCAATTTTCAGTGGCTGTTTCGATGCCTTTGCTGTGAAATCTCGGTAATTCACCCAGACCTCGTAGGGCTCCAGTCGGGGTTCCCAGGTAAATCGGATTAGAAGTCGATCTGTACGTAGTTTAGGATTGGTTAAATCAACAAACGACTGAATCCACTGCGGTTCCGCCCGGATGATTCCGCAATAGGTGGCGGCTTGGATCCGTTTAATATTTGCTGGGTCCCTGGCTGTAATGGGAATCGTCTTGCCAGCCGTTAAACTCGGTACTGTTAACTGAAATCGGTCCAGAACAATGTCCAACGCTTGCCAAAAATCAACGTTGTTGATTTGGAATTCGGAATTCAGATTAGATTGGAAATCTGTCGGAAAACGAAAACGATTTCCTGATTGAGTTTCCAGGCTCTGGATCGCGGATCTTGGAGAATAGTTTCCCGTAAGCGTGACTTTCGTCGCCGCCACTTCCTCCGTGGAGAGTCTCTTTTCAATATCATTTCTAATCTTAAGCAGGATTTGACCGGTCTGCTGTCGAATCCCCTTAGGCGGCATCTCGAGAATTGGTAGAGCATTTCCCCCTAGTTCTTTCAGCTTTTCAACAATGGCATTGCGTGCAGAAAATGAGCTGGCTTCATCCAGTTGAAAGATGAGCCGTTGAACGTTTTCTCTAGAGGTTTCTTCCTGCATCGCCGGCAACACGGGAATCCAAAGCAAAAACGCCATGCAGAATGTTCCACCAGGGAATAGGCTGAATTTGGCTCTTTGGAAAGTTAAAAAATCAGGTGGCACCATCGTTCTCCAGAAAGACTCCCGAAATCATTTTATACGCTGTTGGCCTTTACGTTAACGGTTGGGATTGGAAAGTTGATCAACGGTTGGGCTCAATGCGGCCCGAGGGCACGTCGAGCCGGTTAACGGTTTCCATCATTTGTCATTCATTGAGAGTCTCTGCGGAAGCATTCCTCGAGAAGTTGTTGAAGGCTGATGGCCTTGCTTTCCAGACGGGGCTCATTTTAGATGTTGGCAACAGTTAGGCGTTACTATGTCGATCGGCGGCGAATAGGCAAGCCGCATTAAGTAGGGGTAGGGGCCAGGCCTTGATATTAGGGGAATGGGATCGCCTCGTCGGATGAATGACTAGAGCAGATGGAAATTCTGCGACGTCCTTGATCCGGCGACTGGTCATCTACCCACTCCAACCTTGATGAGGTGGGAACGATGCCAATGGACGGGGGGTTTGCCGGCGGTCCGGGGCGATGTTGGCAGCCAGGTTGGCGGGTAGATTCTAAGCCACTGAGTACTGGCTGCCTCTTTTTCAAGAAATTTTCCATCCATTGTCCAGAATGGAGTCCTTGGCAATGACCGGTATGCCATCACGAACCACCAGTGGGCCGACTCCCGAATCGGTGTCCTGCAGACGGTCTCCACCGACAATTTGGACATTGTCACCAATACGACAATTCTTATCAACGATGGCTCCTTCGACGAGACTGTCCTTTCCGATCCCCAAAGGAATGGTGCCGGGCTTCAAGTCATGTTCAAAGAAGTCTGCTCCCATTAAGACAGAATTTCGAATTGTGGTGCCGCTTTTGATAACGGTTCTTAAGCCAATGACGCTATTTTCAATGACACATCGATCACCAATCGAACATCCGTCGGCGATCAGGCTGTCATGGATTCGGCAGTCACCCAGTTTCGTTGGTGGTAGAAAACGGGCACGGGAATAGATTGGGCCCTGCGGCGAAGAAAACTCGAACGGTGGAGTTTTGCCGGCGAGACTCAGATTGGCCTCGTAAAATGAGCGTATGGTACCAATGTCTTCCCAGTAGCCGTCAAACAGATGCATCTTGACTTTGCGAGCCCGGATGGCCGCTGGAAAAACCTCTTTGCCAAAATCGGTGTAGAGAGTTTTTGTTAGAACGTCAAATAGAGTCTCTCGATTAAAAATATAAATTCCCATGCTGGCCATGCAGTCGCGATCATCCCCACCTAACTGACGTGCCCGCATCCATTGCTCATTATTTTTGACCAGTTGAAGGTCTTCTGGCGTTTTCGGCTTTTCGAGGAAACCGACGACATTGTCATGTTCATCCAGTCGCATGACACCCAACGAAGTGGCGTCGGCGGACGTTACTGGCTTGGCAGCAATCGTGACGTCTGCCTGGCCCTCGATGTGGGTTTTTAGCATTTCCTGGAAATCGAGGCGGTACAATTGGTCCCCGGAAAGAATGGCAACGTAGTCAATTCCTTCTTCCTCGATGTGATCCAGCGTTTTTCGGACGGCATCGGCCGTACCTTCAAACCAGTCCGTTCCTCTTTTCATCGTCTGTTGAGCTGCCAGTATTTCTACGAAACCACCATTGAATTGATCAAAGGAATAGGTTCGGCGGATATGGCTGTGGAGGCTTACCGAAAGGAATTGGGTCAGAACGTAGATCTTGTTGATTCCACTATTGAGGCAATTGGAAATTGGAATATCAATCAAACGATACTTGCCAGCCAATGGAACCGCCGGTTTTGACCGGATGGATGTTAACGGGAACAACCGGGTTCCTTGGCCACCACCCAGAACGATCGCGACTACATTTTTCATTGGTTTTTCCTTTACTGAATTAAATGCCACGTCAAAACATGTTGTACGGACCATGCGGGATGCTGTCCGAATAATTCTTCAAAGGAAGGCGGCTATCCGAATCTGAATTCTGGTGAAAACCTGATGGAACGGGTCTTTTTCGACACTCTCTGACAGTGCTTTGAGGATATCAGTCGACCGGGGCATGCTTCAAGACCCTGTAATATGTGGAATCGTTTCGCGGCCAGAAACCCTGCTGTAATCACGTGATACTCGGCGCGATGACGATACAGGTAAATGTTTCGCAATCGTCAGGGTTTATCACAGTCAATTAACTGGAATCATTCTTATCGTTAAATATTACCTGTTCGGCATGAGGGGCTTTCGCGTTCGGTAAACTTTGATGACAGCAATTAGTACTACTAACGAGGAAAATTGGGTTGGTCCGATCTAACTGTTAACACATCGTTTTTTTCGATCATTTGGTTGATAGCCGCGCCAATGCTCCTTCGACTTTCATCATTCCCATTTGCCATTCCTGGCTCATTTCTGTATTGCCTCTTCTTCGTGGCCCATTTGTATGGAAATGAAGAGGGGCGGTCCAATCGGGAAACGCCCATTGTCAGAGCGGTTAAAGCGACGCGACCGTCGGTGGTCAGTATCAACGGTCGAAAAACCATTCGGGATGAGGATGCACCTTACGGTTCGAAGGAAAGATTCCGTAAGGTGAACGGCATGGGCACCGGAATCATCATTGATGAACGGGGCTACATCATCACCAACTATCACGTTGTCCAGGGTGTTGCCAATATCAGGGTGACGCTGGCCGATAAAACGCAAACTTCAGCCAGGTTGGTAGCTCACGATCCTAAAACCGACTTGGCGGTGATCAAAATCAACGTTGAACAGTTGCTTCAAGTCATGCCCCGAGGTACGTCCAGCGATCTAATGCTTGGCGAGACGGTCATCGCTATTGGGAATGCCTATGGCTATAAGGATACGATCACCCTCGGGATCATTAGTGAACTGAGCCGAACGGTAGAGGTCAGCGATGAACAGACTTATTACAATCTGATTCAAACCGATGCTGCCATTAACCCCGGAAATTCAGGTGGGCCGTTGGTTAATATTGATGGAGAATTGATCGGTATCAATGTGGCGGTTCGGATGGGAGCCCAAAGTATTGGTTTTGCGATTCCGGTGAATCCGGCTTTAGAAATTGTTGCCGAACTGATTCGCAAGGACAATGGTGGCCGCAATTCGCTCCCCATCATCGTCTCCACAGATTTCAAGTTGGATCAGCCTCGACTCCTCGTCAGAAAAGGGTTTCCGGGACTTGATATCCAGAACGGTGACGAGATTACTGAGATCGATGGGCGTGCGGTTTCGAATCTGTTGGATTTGGAGCGATTGATGATCGGTCGTACGGAAGGGGATAAGATCGCCCTGCGAATCCGTCGTGGCACCCAAAGCCACTCGGTAGAATCCAAAATTGTCTCGCAGCAAACGCGGTCGCGAACAAAACTTGAAATCAAGGTATGGGATTCTTTGGGAATCAGGCTCTCCGAAATTCCCGTCACGCAGTTCCAGAAGATTTCGACCAAATTTCGCGGTGGTCTTCAGGTGATCGAGGTGCGTGATGGTAGTCAGGCGATGCGACAGAACATCCGTTCGGGAGACGTGCTCTTGGGTATCCACGAGTGGGAAACGACTTCCTTGGGGCATATCGCTTACATTATTGAGCAGGAAAAAATTCTTGCTAAAAAACCGGTTGAGTTTTTTGTCTTACGCAATGGCGAAGTCTTGAAGGGCAGTTTTCGCCTGGCTGCTCTGGAACCCTAGACTCAGTCCTATCGCTCCGGTTTCTTCCCACCGAGTCTATATTGTCAGCATCAGGCTGAATTCTGTAAGGCGATCGAGAGGCTCCTCTACATTATGGGGGGGATGACACCTCTAGCTTAACTGCGACCAAATCTTTTTTCGCGTCTTAATCTCCGTTCCGCTTTCGCGTATGATTCAGGATGTTCAGTCAGTGATTATCCAATGGAAAACCATCTGGAGCACTGACTTTTGGAGGGAGTCGTTGGCTTGGTAGCCTTGGTGGTTTGACCCGAGGCAGCACCGTTTGAACAGGGATCTATTTCAAACCCATTACGAAGCGAGAGGTTATGAAAACGTTTCAATCTGTCTACTTTCTTGTTTTGATCATCAGTATTTCTGCTTCAAGTCGGTCGGCGGCGCAGCAGGAACAGTCGAAGAAGTCGCCACCAACTCAGGCGCCACCAACTCAGGCGGACGCCAATCAGGAAAAACGATTCAAAAAGTTTGCCAAAGACATGAGCGGGGTGAAGTTGATAGGTACCTTTACCATTGACGGTCGAAAAGGCTCGCCTGTTGAAGAAGAGTACACGATTGAAAAAGTTGAGAAATCGGGAGATGGGGATTTGTGGACGTTTACCGCACGGATCAAATACGGCACGATTGACGTTCCTGTTCCGTTGACGATCCCTGTGAAGTGGGCAGGGAATACACCAATGGTGTCGATCAGTAATTTTAGAATCCCATTGGTTGGTTCGGGCGCGTTCGGTGCCAGGGTTATGTTCTACGAGGGCAAGTATGCTGGAACTTGGTCCCATGACCAGGTGGGTGGGCATATGTTTGGCAGGATCGAAAAAATCAAAAAAAAGGAAGCTGATCGCCAGCCGACCCAGCCGAAATCCAAGTCAAAATAAGGGGCAATCGCATTCAAAAATTTGGTTGCCTCACACCCGCCGCAGGATTGTGGCTGCGAGAGACGCCGTCCGAATGTCAGATGGTATGGTTAGTCAGGCTGAGTTGCCGGGGTCGCTTGGCGTATCGCGTTTCTTCATCCAGTAAACGGTTTTTCCAGAAAAAGACGCCACCTGTAGAAACCGCCTATGGTTAGACCGGACGACCGCTTCTATGGACCATTATTTTTTGCCCTGATTGCCGTCATCATTCCGATCAAGAACCTTGAATTTAAACAGGGTGGAGGAAACTCTGGCGGCTTTCATTTGACTTACCAGTTTTTCGACGATTTGGGGATGCTTTGCCGCAACATCGGTGGTTTCGCCAATGTCGGATTTTAGATCGTAGAGTTCGATCTTCAGTGGGTCAGGATTATTTTTTTTCATCATGTTTTGGCGGATGCCTTTCCACCGTTGATTTCGAATTGCCTGCTGCCCGCCATAAGAGGCAAACTCCCAGTAAAGGTAATCATGATTTTGCTGTTTTGTTTTGTTACCCATCAACGTTGGGGCAAAGCTGATTCCATCAATGTCGCTGGGGGTCGGGGCATGGAGTACATCACAAATCGTCGGTAAGACATCCCAGAGTGCAGAAAGATGATCCGACACCGTACCAGGCTTGATTTTACCGGGCCATTTGGCCACCAATGGCACGCGGATGCCCCCGTCATAAAGGGAACCCTTTCGACCACGTAAGGGCCCCGAACTGTTGAAGAAATCGGAATCACTACCACCGAGTCGGTTATAGGTTGGCCCGTTATCGGATGTGAAAATCACAAGGGTGTTATCCGCAATTTTCAACTCATCCAAGAGGTCAAGAATTTCGCCGATTCCTCGGTCCATATGAGTGACCATCCCGGCATAACCCGCCCGTGGAAAAGGGTGCTGCAGATACCCCTTGTGCTGGTACTCTGATTCTTCCACAGAGTCCCGATAGGGTTGGACAGAAGCATCGGGTACCTGAATAGACAGATGAGGAACGGCAAATGGTAAATAAAGAAAAAAGGGACCCTCTTTGTTTTCACGAATAAATTCTTTACCAACTTTGATGAATTGATCCTGTGAGTAGGTTTCACCCTCCAACGTTCTGTCGTTGCCGGGCTGGTCTTCTTTTTTGCTATTTCGCCAAAGGAATTTCGGGTAGTGGTTGTGAGCATGTCGCTGACAGTTGAATCCGTAGAAAAGATCAAATCCCTGTTTGTTGGGGTCGCCCGTGGTTCCAAAATGTCCCAGGCCCCATTTGCCAGCTGCCGCGGTCGCGTATCCCTCTGTTTTCAAGATTTCGGCGATCGTCAGCTCCTCATCCGGGATTGGGTTTTGTCCGGGGAACTCCCAACCGAATTTGGGTTTAAGGTATTGAAGGTGTTTGGGATCGCCGTTGTTTCGAATGAAAGAATGACCGGTGTGTTTTCCAGTCATTAATACGCATCTCGACGGAGCACAAACCGCTTGTCCGGCATAGAACTGTGTAAACCGAATCCCCTCCTTGGCGATTCGGTCGATACTTGGTGTTTTGATGATTTCCTGACCGTAACAACCGACTTCGTTAAATCCAAGATCATCCGCAAATATGAAAATGATATTTGGTTTGGCGGACGTGGGTTGCTGGAGAGCCGGGTCGGCAGAGAGTGCTGGATTGAGCTGGCACAACAGGGCAAAAACAGACAGGACAAGCAAGTTGGTTTTAGACATTTGAAAATTCCAGCAGAGTCAAAACAAGTTTATGATTTATTGCTGGTTTTCATCTTAGTCTCAAAGAAGAAGGATTACAGCGCCGCCATCGGTTAAATCAGGCGAGCAGGCGACACCAGGAAATCGAGAGTTACCAAATCAGGCGGGCTGTTGGTTGGGGGCATTCCGCAACCAACGGCTGCTGGCGACGAATCGTATGGATGGCCCGGATTTGGCTTTCCTGCCAAGGCAGGTTAGATCCATTACCGACTGATCAGATGTTGAGTGAAATCCGATTTTAATTAAACAAAAAGTGGCAAATGTCGCCGTCTGCCACAATGTAGTTTTTGCCTTCCACTCTTAGCCTGCCAGCTCCACGGATGTCCTTTTCGGTCTTGAACTCTATCAGATCGTCAAGCGTGTAGACTTCGGCCCGAATGAAACCCTTCTCGAAATCTGTGTGAATGACGCCGGCTGCTTGCGGAGCTGTAGCATTGATTGGGATGGTCCAAGCTCGGACCTCTTGTTCACCAGCAGTAAAGTAGCTTTGAAGGCCTAATGTTTGGTACGCTTCGCGTGCCAGAACCGCCAAAGCCGGTTCGGTGAGTCCAACGGTTTGCAGCATCTCTGCCTGGTCCTCTTCATCCAGTTCTGCTACTTCTGATTCCAGCTTTGCACAAACGGTAACCATTCCGCCGCCGACTTCTTCTGCGTAGTCCCGGACACGCTTGGCAGCTTCGCTTTCTCCCTGCAGATCATCTTCATCGACGTTGGCGACAAACAGCATCGGTTTGGCGGTCATCAGCCCAAAACCACCGAGTATCTTTTTTTCCGCTTCGTGTAACTGCAGGCTTCGAAGGGGTAAGTCCTGGGCTAAATGGGCTTGGCATTTCTCAATCGCAGCGACGCGGGCCTTGGCTTCCTTGTCGCCGCTGCGAGCTGTTCGCTGGGCCTTGGGAAGGGCATTGTCAAGGGCTTCAATATCCGCCAACATCAATTCGGTTTCAATGATCTCAATATCAGAAACCGGATTGACCTCACCACTAACATGAACCACGTCTTCATCAACAAAGCATCGAACGACCTGCAGAATGGCATCTACCTCACGGATGTGGCTGAGAAACTTGTTCCCCAATCCCTCGCCCTGGCTGGCACCTTTTACGATACCTGCAATGTCGACCAGTTTTAGTGCGGCTGGAATGACTTTCTTTGGCACGATGTATTGGGTGATGGTCTGCAAACGCGGATCAGGTACGCTGACGATCCCCTCGTTGGGTTCAATCGTGCAGAAAGGGTAGTTGGCACTTTCCGCTCCAGTGGAGCAGGTCAAAACATTAAATAAAGTGCTCTTGCCGACATTGGGGAGGCCAACAATTCCAGCTTCCATTACGTAGGTTCCCAGAAAAATAAAATGGTGATCATTAATTTGCTATGGAAGAGTATTTCGTTTCCAGCCAGAAAAGCAAGGTGTTCAATGCGACATTCGAATCAGCCTACCCATGCGGAAGACCGATGCTGACGTTCAATAGCGAAAAGCACATCTTGGATTCACCACTGGGACCATAGGGTCACGACTCAATGATCGCGATGATTTCACTGACCGCAAGGTTCAGGGAAGCGACTGCCATTTTGAAGTTCATGTGACCGGAAATTTCAGGTTGAATTTCTTCAAATAGCTTTTGCGCTCGACGTAGTCGTTTAAGCTTTTTTTTTGCCAGTTTTAAATAGGTTTTGGGATCGTTGGATTCGTAGGGTTGGCCCAACGCTAACATGAAATCATAAAGGTCCCGATGAACTTCACTGAGCTCCTCATCTTCAGCGGATTCTTCGCAATGTTTCAAGAACGTACGAACCATCCAGACGTGGGAACACAAGTCGTCGATTCGACGCATTTTCTGCTCGGCCATCGGATCGGGGCCAGCGATCGGATTGTCAGTCATTTCGGGGGAACTCGCATTGCCTGAAAGAGGTTAGCCCGTAATCACAACGGGACGTTTTTCTTTTCGTCTAGATGAATGGGTTGGTTTCAGGGAATTCAATAGCCCTGATTTTTGCCGGTCAGAGGGGCACTCGTCAACTCAGGATTGTTCCCGATTCCGCCGACGATGTGTAGTAAGATCGGAGATTGTATTGAGCTGTTCGCGAACTGCATCGCGAGCCGGTATGGAAGGCTGGGAAAACAGGTTGAGTATTTTTTCGTCGGTGACGCTGTTGTCAAGTGTTTCGGCGACTTCATCTTCAATGGCTGCCAGCCAAGAGGGGACTTTGATGCCTGATCCTTCCGGTTTTTCCAGTAGCAACGCAACATCACGCTGAAGCAACTCAAAGCTGGACGAAGCATCAGGATTGCGTGGGTCCATCGCCGGTCGTACCAGGGCTTTCATGCGATCAATGGACATCGGTTTGACAAATTTTTCTTTGATTCTGTTTGCTACAGTGGGCATGCGCATTGCGTAGCGTCGCTGCAAGCGTTCAAGATTGCTCACAAATCGGATCGCCTTTTTGTTAATTCGGTCGATTAGTGATCGACGCCAACGCTTGGCGACCTGCTCCATGCCACCGTTGACCAGATTTTCATGAGCCCAGAAAACGGGCTTCAGGTGCCAACTGATTCGGTCGTAACCCACTTTAAGACGTAGGAAGTCGATCAGCATGTAAAGCAAGTCGCCTTGATCCGATTGGGTGGTGGTGCTGTTGTAGTCCTGGTACTCAAGATGATTTTCAAGAATGGCCTCGAGGATCAATGAGAGATTGGAGCCTGCCTGTTCCCGCGTGATCTTGTTGTCTAAATCGGCCACTAACGCCATTTCACTCTGATCATTTTCCATCAGTCCGTCCAACCAGGATTCCACTCCCTGATGAAGAATTCCACGGATATTTGCAAAATTCAGAAACCGTTGTGTGAATAGATCTTTTCCGTAGTTCCTGATGAACATCACCACTTCCCGCCATGGATCCTTATCGTGGGTTTTTTCAAGGACGCTAAGCCTTAATGTTCGGCTGTGTTTCAGCCAAACGATCAAGCTGGATTCGGTGAACCGCTCCAACCAGCGAAACAGAAGTTGGTGCTGATCGGCGGTTGAATCATCATGACTGGCGGAATTCATAAATGAATCGACCACCGCGCGAAATCCAATTTCAAAGAGATCATCAAATTCGGTCACCGCACCATTTCCCACCGGGTGGCTTCTTTCCATTGCCCGAGCGGTGTTGAGTAACCGAAAGGTCTGTTCGATCAAACCGAATCGGGGCAGTATCTCAAGAAGCTTTCGAATGAAGAGCTGACGACTCTTCACCAGTTCGATCTTCGACGGAACACCATTTCGTGAAATGGGGACGTAAAGCAATGGTTGACGTTTGATTTCCTCTGCGAACAGGCTCATCTGGTCGACAAGTAATTCACGATTGTTTTGAAATATGGCCACAAAGATATCCGACATTAGGACTTCCATCGAATCCAGATCGTTTCCGATGGGTGCCTTTGAAATCGCCATTTGGGCCGCATTGAGCATTCGCATGGAGTGTCTTGTTGAAACGGTGACCATGATGATCCGTTCCATTAAACCCTCTTGGATATAGCGTTGGCGATCGTACTCAACCATTGATTCGTGATCGCCCAACCCCATCGTCGGTTTCATGCTCTCCACCGAGAATAACAGCTGGTGTAGTGCTCCTACCCGGTCTTGAGCTACTTTGGCCCACAGCTTTATTGCTGCTCCAAATTCGGAATGGACCTCGGATTCAAACTTCGTCGCACATTCGGCAAACACCGGAGCAAGCATCTGCCAGATTTTTGCCACCGTTTCATGAAATTGAAGCCGCTCTTCCAATCTCCTGGCTTCGGTCTCCAGTTGATCAGATTTGTGATCGTCGGTTTCAAATATCTGACCGGCCATTCCGTCATCAGTACTGTCGCGATAAACCACGTCTTCGTAGGCCGCCCCATAAATCTCATCCGGTCCATCTTGAATGACGTCGTCGGATTCGGCTTGTGTTTGCTGCTTGGATTTGTCCCCCAGTTCAAATTCGGGTATTTGCCAATACGATTCCGCGTTGACCTCCAGGAAGTCCATGAATTTGCCCAGCATGTGCAGGTTTTGCAGCGTTTCATCTGCCCGTCCAAATCGGTAGTCCTGCAAGGTCTGTTCACAAATCTTGAACGTCCATTGTTCTACGATGAGATGAAATGAAGATTCGGGAGACTCAAGGCCAACCGTCTCAGCTTGTCCCAACCAATGCATCAGCAAAGCCATAGAGGTGGATAGATCGTTCTTGTCAAAAAGGGCATTGACAATCAGTTCATACGATCGGGGCGTAGCAAAAAGGTGGGCGTGTTTTGACCAGAAGGCGACGTTTCCGGTTTCCCCACCTTCTTTTTGCCACAAATTCATCGCCTGAGCGACGTGCTCGGCTGCCTTGAAAACCTCTACCGAATCGGTTGCTTCGACATTACTGACTTCGTGGGCGGCAAACTGATGCCACCAGTCAGACGTTTTCCGAAATTCCTCTTGGATTTGTTCGCATACCTTCTTTTCATCCTGTGTCGCCGCATGGCACCAGAGAGCGGAATACGACTCGAAAATCTGCGTCATCATTTCGACCAGGTAATGTGCCCTTTCATCCAGCACCGAGTTTTCCATTGCCGGGAAAAGGCTGAATTGCGCATCAAAGCCGAGGATGTTCCATGGATCGATCAAGGCGCCGCATTGAATTCCCTGATGGATCAACTGGGTTGTTTCGGCCAGGTCCTCGGCGGATTGCGAATACTCAGCTTTGGCGATGGCTTGGTTGGATTCGGTTAATTTGGATTCGATCTTGGTGCGAATGCGGGCTGAGGCAACCTGAACGGAGTTGGATAACTCATTTGCGGCATTGGAATAGCCCATCCGAGCGTAGATCCCCGCCAGACGTACTTTTTCAAGTTGCGTTTCCCTGAGATTTGCGAGTTCGGCATTAAGATGTTGCCTGGCACCTCCGAACGGTTGTCGTTTTTCTTTTGCTTCCTTACGGAGGTTTTCACCATGAATACCCTCGACTGTCGAAAGCAACCAATCGTAAAACTGGTCGCGCATTCGAGCAATCTGGGGAAGAAGGCTGGCGATCGAGGTATTCGAATCAAAACTGTCCGGACCTCTACCGCAGACAGAGGTTGCCATCAGGATGGTGCCTGCCAATACTGCTCCGGCCTCGAAAACCAATTCTGGCTTTAAGTAAGGATCACCCTCGCAGCGGACAGCAAGTGAATCAAGTGTCACCTGCTGCACAATGAATCGCCGGAAATACCCTGAAAGATCCAATTGATGGGGATCCCATTGACCGAAATGGTAATTCGGACGTTTATTGGCTGGATGATCGAAGTCGTAGGCTCTTGGGTCGATTGCCATCTCGTCGAGTGATTCGAGATCAAATTGGGCCGCGTTGAGAATATTTGCCGGGGCATTGGAAATCATCCTAATCGCATGATCCACAAAGGGCTTGTATTTGCCATCTGCCGCACCGACGCCGGTGATGTAGATTGGAATAGGCCGAGTCCACTCGTGTGGGTAAGGTTCGATCGTACGGGATTCCAATACGGCTACGGGTCTAAACCCCAAGTAATCATCAAACCGCTTTCTAATGGCCTCGAAGTCGAATCTCCCTGATGGAAGAGAATCTTCTTGGTGCGTATAGGATGTTAGAGCCGTTTGAAACCATCTTGCTAGAAAAAACGGTGTGAATAATTCGTCGTCCTCATGATGGCCCAACAGGATTTCATGGTGCTGACGGTATTCTGGAAGAAATCGGTTGGCTGCAAATTCCAAAACGGCAGAGGCTTGGTGGCAATCTCGAAACGTTGAATTAGATTGCCCAGCTTTTCCGAGTTCCGTTTGGAGTATTTCCAGCCCGGCAAGCCAGTTGGGGATCTCTTTTCTTTCAGCGTTCCAACGCCTGGAAAAAAAATCGCTCATTGCGGAGAAAAATTTCGGGTCCTCGGTTCCTGCTGAGAAATTCAGGTAACCGAGGATCTGACCGACTGATTCATTGCAATGTTGATCCCGAGAGTCTTTGTATTTCACATCATCGGACGCAGGTTCGTTTTGTTCAGGAATCATTGGAGAATCGGCCGGATCGTCATTTGGCTCGTTAATGCTGCTCACCTTACGTTCCTCCGACCCCAATCCTCCGTTTTACTGGTTTCGAGATGCCCGATGGTCATCAGACTTTGACGTACACGCGATTTTTTCAGCACGACTAACAATCAGGGATAAAGTTGGAATAATCGGCGCAAATGGTATTAATCCCAACCGCCTATCGTAGGTCAAAAACGTAGGATCGGTCTAGCGGTGCAAAAAAAGTGGTTTTGGCTGGTAAACGACCACAAAAACTATGAAAAACCAAGATTGGTGTATTACGATAGTACATAGGCATGTCAAAAGAGCTTTGGCAGTGTATCCGTTTGGATTCCGCTCAGGATTAGGTATGAGATTGTTGAAAATCCACGTTTTTACGACTTTGATGTTGATTTGTTTTTGCCAAGATGCGGTCGCGCAGTCCGCGTCGGGTCTGATCGATTCTGGCACTGCCAAGCGTTTTGGAATGGAGATCATGTGGCGGACGCAGGTAAGAATGGGGCCGGTTTCCAAGTTGCAAAGCATTGCCCAGGTTTTCGGAAAATCGAAGACATTGGTCAAGTACGTGGTGACTTTTGAGGATATCGTCGAGGAATTCTACGAAGATGATGTCGACAGATTTGGCAGGGAAATCGGTGTCAGTGGTGCCAAGTCGCGAGCCGATGCCCGTTTAGTGCGTTACCAAGAAATCGATCCCGCATCAGCTAAACTCCAGCGAGTTGTCGAGGATCCAGCGGTTCTTAAGGCCGCCTATGCTGCTACGCAGGCCAAGTATGAAGCTGCTCAGGGATTTGAAAAGGGTCGTCTTGCTCAAGAAATGATCGCCATTGAATCGCGCCGGCAACGTTTGTTGCCGGAAATTACGTTTCTCGCTCAATCGTCAACATCGATGGTTCAATCGATAGACGGTCGCAATGGCAAAACCAACTGGATGCAGCAAGTTGGTAGCCGTAATCACCCCAGCCAGCCTGTTGTCGCCAAGAGAGATCACTTTGCAGTCGTGAACGCAAGTGACCTTTATTGTGGATTATTAAAAAATGGACGAGTTGTTTGGCAGCGGGAATGCCGCGGGGCGCCGGGAGCTCGTGTGGCAATGACACGTAACAGCGTATTTGTACCAATGGTGGATGGGTTCGTCGAACAATTTTTGATAGGTGATGGAAATGCGGCGACTGGAGATATTGTTTCCATTGGCCATTCATTACTGGGAGCGACCTCGTCTGACAGCGTAGTCGCGTGGCCATCCGATCGTGGAGAATTAAACGTTGCGTTTGATGAACGGGAGACGAGCAAGGTCTCTTACCGATTAGTTCCCAAACGCGAAATCGTTTCCAATGCTGCTTTTCAATCTCCTTACCTTTTTGCGACGTCGACCGACGGTAGCATTTATTGCCTAAGAGAAGCCAGCGGAAACCTAATTTGGGATTTGCCTACAGGGGTGCCTATTTCCAATTCACCATTTCCAATCGACGATTTTGTTTATTTTGTTAACGATAATCATGATCTGACGCAGGTTTCCATCGAAGGGGGCCTTCCGATTTGGACCGCAGCCGGGATTTCCGAAGTTGTCACCGTCAGCAAGAATCGGATTTATTGCCTCGACCGCCAAAAACACCTCGTCATTTTGAACACGCGAAATGGTGGGTATGAGGGCGCATTAACCAGCGAACCCGTTGAATTTGTGTATCAGAATTCCATGACTGACCGTCTGGTTGTCGGAACCGAACGAGGGCAGATTCAGTGTTTGAGGGAAATTGCCCAGGTGGAGCCGATCTTCCATCAGCAACCCGAGAAGGCGAAAGAAAGTACTGAAGACACCGGGAAGAAACCGCAAAACCAACCATCGACTCAGCCCGGAGGGAATGACGATAACCCGTTTGGCGGTGGAAAAGGTGGTGGTGCTGACGATCCATTTGGCAATCCATTTGGTGGTGGTGGTGGGAAAGCCGACCCTGCTGATGACCCATTCGGTGGTGGTGGAAATGGTGGTGGAAATGGTGGTGCGAAAAAGAACGACGATCCATTTGGTGGTGGAGCCACGAACGATCCATTCGGGAATTGATCCCGTTTCCAAATCTTAGCTAGTAGGCCGGGGTTCCGGCACGAGCAGGACTTGGCTATCCAGACGCAGGAACGACACAGTTTTGAATCATCTGCTAATGTGTGTTCAACTGGTCTGGAGACTTGTTCACCAAAAAAGGGGTGCCAGTCATGAAACCCACTCTGCTATATAAGCGAATCCTGGACTGGGCTGAATATTTGAGTTTTTGTCCATCATCCACTCAACATCGAAATCCACTCAACATCGAAATCCACTCAACATCGAAATCCACTCAACATCGAAAAAAAATTCGCATGGTGATGTTCAGCGAAAAGCGATTCGAGGAGCCGAGATGAGAGACGCAGTAGCCTGCCGAGTAGCCTGCCGAGTAGACCGCCGGCAATGCGATGGCAATTTTATCATGATGGCCATGTTGCTGATGACTATGCCGCTGATGTCGGTGCCCCAATTGGTGATGGCTCAATCAACCGAACCGACTGGAATTGGGTTTTCAGCGATCTCCATCCAAAAATGGGAAATGGGGTTAGAGATTTCCTCGCCCGGAAAAGTAAGCGGTGTCACTGCGGTGTTTCCAATTCCAATCGACTGGCCTGAACAAAAAATTAAATTATTGGCGGAATCGAAAACAAAAAACGTAACACGAGTCACCACTAAGTTTTTGGGAAAAGACAAGTCATGCAAGGTGGCGTTGGTGACTGTTCCAGTGCTTTTTCCTGGCGATGTTGCCAGAGCCACGTTTCTGTTTGAAATTCAAAAATTTCATATCACAGAGCCGACCGACACGTCCAATTTTCGTTTTTCAAAATCGGCAAACAGGAAACAACGGAGCTATCTCGGAGTCAGTCCGTTTATTGATACCAATCATCCGCGAATCAAAGACCTGTCGAAGAAAATTGGCGATTCCGAAGCGGAGGCTTGGTTGCAGGCCCGTGAGGTTTTTGATTGGGTAAGAGCGAATATTGAGTACGAGTTTGACGAAAAAATCAAAACCAGCTTAACTGCTTTGGAGAAAAGGAAGGGGGATTGTGAAGAGCTGTCATCGATTTTTATTGCAATCTGCCGTGGTAAGGGTATTCCAGCTCGAGCGGTGTGGATACCGGGACATACTTACCCCGAATTTTTCCTGGAAGATCAGCAGGGCGGTGGCCATTGGTTTCCTTGTCAAATTGCTGGCGGGAACGATGACTTTGGCCGAATGCCGGAAGACAGGCCCATCCTGCAAAAGGGTGATCGGTTTAAGGTCCCTGGTCATCAGGAAATGCAGCGTTATGCCCGACCCACCCTCTCGGCCAGAAGTGCATCGGCAAGTCCTTCCCTGAAGTGGATTATGAAAAAAGTTGAATAACTCGGCCAGCCATTGGCGAGCTTGCGATCTGTTCCCTCTCTGCCGGTAGTTTGATTCTTCCTATACCGGGTTCCACAACTCAATCGATCTTCGTTGACCCCTTTTCGTTAGCGGAAGATTTTGGGTTGCATCGAAAAGTCTGGCCTGGCTGTATCGGACAATCTGGAGCACCTTTGGGTATTGGATGATGTGCCGTAAAATGATTGAGAGGGCCAGGCCTCTTTTTGCCTGCCAAGAGGGGGCTGTATACTGTTTTAGTCAGTGCGAATTTAGTCAGTGCCAAGATGATTGCCAAGCTGCCACCGAAAACCACGTCGATTACCGAAATGTCGATCGCCGACATAGGGGGTGATGACCTGTTTTGCCCGCGAATGTGGGCCGGCATGACATTTTGTTTTGTAGTGACCCTGGTTGTCATGACGGCAACGGGTGTTGCCATTGAGGATAAGCGGTCTCAGTACCGGCAACCCGCAGCGATCTTGTTGGATTCGGGTGACACGGCTCTGGTGGTTGCCAACAAAAACTCCGGCTCGATTTCGACTGTTTTGCTAAGCCACGGTGAGGTTCAGGAGTATCCTCTGGGAAAGTCCTTGAGGGATTTGCACCGTCTGCCTGAGGATCGTTTTTTGACAGTTGATTTTGTCGATCACCAGCTCATTGAATTTCGGGTGGAGAACGCCGTGGTTTCGTTGGTGTCGCGGACTCCGGTTGCCCAATACCCGCACTGCGTTATTGCAACACAAGATGGTCATTTTGTTTTTGTTTCTTCGCTCTGGTCGCGGCGATTGACCATTCTAGAGTCAGTCGCTGACGGTCAAAAATGGAAAACCGCGGCGGTGGTAGATTTGGATTTCGCTCCGCGAGAAATGGCTTTGGTCAAATCGGAAAAGAAACTGGTCGTTGCGGATAATTTTGGCGGTCGGTTGGCGGTGCTGGATTGTGAAAATTACAGAATTGAGTTGGAGCATCGAGTGACGGCCCACAATATTCGGGGTTTGCATTTGGCGGATCAGGATTCGATGCTAGTCGCCACCCATCAGATGTTGAATGAATTAGCTCACACAAGCCGAAACGATATCCACTGGGGCCTGTTGATGAGTAACGATCTAAGATGGATTCCGGTGGAGGCTTTCTTGCAAAAGAAACGCCCTTTGTATCAGCTTGCTCATATGCATCCGCTGGGAAAAGAAAATCATGCTGCCGGGGACCCGGGTAATTTCGACATCGCCGACGATGGAACGGTTGTGGTCACGATTAGCGGAGTGGATGAGATTGCCTTCGGCAAGGAAGACGATTTTCAGCTGAAACGGCTTAAGGTAGGCAACCGACCTGTCGATGTTGCGATTGATTCAACTGGGAAGAAGGCATTTATTGCCAATTCGTTTGACGATTCAGTTTCGGTGTTCGACCTGACTACGGAAAAAATCGAGGGGACGATCGCGTTAGGAAAACTTCGCCAGCTGACAGAAATTGAAAAGGGTGAACAGCTTTTTTTTGATGCTTCTCTTTCGCATGATGGCTGGATGAGTTGTCACAGCTGCCATTCTGATGGACATACCAATGGCGGATTGAATGACAATTTTAGTGACGGTTCGTTTGGATCGCCCAAGAAAGTACTGACTTTACGGGGACTGACGGGTACCGAGCCGTTCGCCTGGAACGGACACATCAAGACCATGGAGGATCAGATCAGGGTGTCATTGGAGTCGACGATGAAGTCAAAAGTTGCCCCCAGAGGAGAATGGATACGGGCAATATCGGCCTTTGTGGGACAGTTGCCGTCACCACCTGCTTTGGCGGCGGCAAGAGGTGAACAAAATGCTCAGGTTGTCCGGGATGGTCGAGAGGTGTTTCGTGACTTGGGCTGTGCAGTTTGCCATCGAGGATCGCGATTGACATCACCCCAACTGTTTGATGTTGGTTTGGAGGATGAGCAGGGCAACACGAAATTCAACCCTCCATCGTTGGTCGGTGTTAGCCAACGCAATGCTTTTTTTCACGATGGTAGAGCCAAGAAAATTGAGGATGTCTTCTTTCAATTTCGGCATAAGATCCCCCCAAGAACACCGGAGAAAGACATCCATAAACTGGTGCAATTCCTGCGGTCACTCTAGTGATTTCCATGGCGGGATAGGAAATCGCAGAGGATTACCAGGTTGTTGGTTGGCGTTGATCATGAGTCGGTCTGCCGCTTTTCGTTTGTTCGTTGTGGAGGTAACCGTGGAATGTCAATTAGAACGCCTGCGGCCACCAAGAAACCCCATTGCATGGACCTGATGGAGGGCAGTTGGCTAGTTAAAATCCATAAGTTGGCGGTTCTCGGCATTTTGTGCTCGAATCGGCATCAAAAATGTTGCGTCGAATTGTCGCATCGGCTTGAAAACGGTCTCAAACCCAGTTAAACTCCGCCTTTTTAAACTTTAGCTTTAGGCTGACGGATTTCCTGTTTACGCTAGAGATAGTTTGCGGCCCAGAAACTTCATTTTTCGGCTTCGTCTGGTTCATGTTATTTGAACCGTTTGGGGCTTGGCATGCTGGATCTCGGGACTGCACAGAAGAATGATTTGCTTGACATTCAGAGGTCGGCAACTCGGTCGTCGATCGCACAGCTTTGGAAAACACTCAGCTTTGGAAAACACTCAGCTTTGGAAAACACTCAGCTTTGATATAAGGCTGTAATCTAGATAGTCATTGAGATTGTTAATTTCGATTGACTACCGGTTAACGCCTCAAGTTGATTTAATTTCTTAACGATCACAACTCATGACCTCCTGATTTATAAACACCCACAACTCAACTCAAACACAGGAC
Organism: Planctomycetota bacterium; assembly: GCA_014238905.1. Taxonomy (GTDB): domain Bacteria; phylum Planctomycetota; class Planctomycetia; order Pirellulales; family Pirellulaceae; genus JABAAE01. The sequence continues at coordinate 59,329 of JABAAE010000007.1, read as the reverse complement.
AAATAAGGAAATGGTTCATTTCTTTGGATCAAGTCGAAACCGGCGTGGATGGCTTCACCTCGGGCTGATGATTTTCACCGTTATGTTTAGCGCTGCTTTTCTGTTCAGCGGAACCTTGTTTGGCCAGGATGGGACTTCGTCCTCGGCATCAGGAGGGTCAATATTCGAGGGAATGGAGTGGGTTTATTGGGGCCTGCTTTTGCTTGGTTCGATAGCGGCATTGGTTCAGGCCAGATTGTTTTATACGGGCATGAAAGAGGCCGATGAAGGCAACGAGCGCATGATCGAGATTGCCGGTTATGTCCGCGAAGGGGCGGCAGCCTATCTGGTTCAACAGTACAAAGTGGTCGGTGTTTTCATGGTGGTCGTTTCTGCTTTGCTTTTTTGGGCAGGGCAAGCTGGCGTGCAAGAGGAATTGGTGTTCTTGGCGTTTTTGACCGGTGGATTTTGGTCGGGCTTGGCTGGATTCATTGGCATGCGTACGGCCACTCAGGCTAGTAATCGAACCGCTGCTGGAGCGCAGAAATCGCTCAATGACGGCTTGCAGGTTGCGTTTCGTAGCGGTGCGGTGATGGGATTGACGGTGGTGGGATTGGGCATGCTCGATATGTCAATCTGGTATCTGGTACTGAAAATCTATTATTCCGGTGCCGATGTGATCAATAATACCGGGATCGTTATTAATACCATGCTGTGTTCTTTGATGGGTGCCAGCAGTCAAGCATTGTTTGCAAGAGTTGGCGGTGGCATCTTTACCAAAGCGGCTGACGTCGGAGCTGATCTTGTTGGAAAAGTCGAAAAAAATATTCCCGAGGACGACCCGCGAAACCCTGCAACGATTGCGGATAATGTGGGTGACAATGTTGGCGATGTTGCCGGAATGGGCGCAGATCTCTATGAAAGTTACTGCGGATCTATTCTGGCTACAGCTGCTTTAGGTGTAGCAGCAGCGTCTGGATCGAGCGAGATTGGCGTTGTTCAAGCTGTCTTTTTACCGATGTTGGTCGCGGCATTTGGAACCATTATTTCAATCATTGGAATTTACCTCGTGCAAGCCGGAGAGGACGCCAGTCAAAAAGCTTTGTTAGGCGTTCTGGGTTTTGGGATCAACATGGCAACTGGCGGGGTGATCTTGTTGTCCTTTTTGCTGGCATGGTTGCTTTTAGGACCAGCAGGTTGGGGAATTGGTGCGAGTATTACGACCGGATTGGCCGCAGGCTGGTTGATAGGAAAATGGACCGAATACGTGACCAGCGACGAATCCTCCCCCACTCAGAAACTTGCTGGGCAGGCAATCACAGGTCCGGCGACTGTCATTATTGGAGGTATCGCGGACGGAATGAAAAGCGTGTGGGCTCCGATTTTGATCATTTGTGGGGCCACTTTAGCCGCATTCGGATTTGCTAATGGATGGGACTATCAGGACGTTGGACAATTTTCGCTGGGCCTTTATGGAGTGGGAATTGCTGCTGTGGGCATGCTTAGTACTCTCGGGATTACATTGGCAACCGATGCTTACGGTCCGATTGCTGACAATGCCGGAGGAAATGCGGAAATGTCAGGGTTGGAGCCTGTCGTAAGAGAACGGACTGATGCACTGGATAGCCTTGGAAACACAACAGCTGCCACTGGAAAAGGCTTTGCGATTGGTTCGGCGGCGTTGACGGCGTTGGCCTTGTTAGCTGCTTACATCGAGCAGGTTCGCGTTGGCTATGATCGATGGACCGAAAACGTGGCAGATTATGTTACCGCAGAAAAAATGGAACCTGGTTTCTACAAAGCTTCGGCAGGTTTTGTAGTTCACGTTAGCCGAAACAGCGACCAAGACCAGCTAGTCGGCAAGGGTTATTTGATTTTGCCCCAGACACAACGGGACCAGCCGGAATCGAATCAAAAGTCATGGCGTGAAATCAAAGTTTCGCCAAACACACCCAAACGGCTAGATTCAGGGAATATCGAGCTCATGGGCGGGGAATCCGAGGACCAGCCAACGTATGCGGCATTTAAGGGAACCGGTAACAAGTTGATTAGCGTGAAGGATGCCACTTTGCCTGATTTCGCAACTTATTACAATGCTTCGCTGCTCAATCCGATGGTGCTGGTGGGTCTGTTTTTGGGCTGTATGTCAACGTTTGTATTTTGTGCAATGACGATGCAAGCGGTAGGGCGAGCCGCACAGGGAATGGTGGAAGAAGTTCGCCGACAATTCCGTGAAAAACCGGGAATCATGGATGGAAGTGAAAAACCAGACTACTCAATGCCGGTAGAAATTAGCACCAAGTCAGCTCAAAGAGAGATGCTTCTACCCTCGTTACTCGGCTTGATTACGCCGATCGTGACGGGAATGATCTTGGGAGTTGGGGGTGTTATCGGGTTGTTGGTGGGAACTCTCACCTGCGGTTTTTGTGTGGCGATTTTTATGGCCAATGCTGGAGGCGCGTGGGACAATGCCAAAAAGTATATCGAAGCTGGTCATTTGGAGACCGACGGCCAAAAACATGGCAAAGGAAGTGAAGCCCACAAAGCAGCTGTGGTGGGAGATACGGTGGGGGATCCGTTTAAGGATACCAGCGGTCCAAGCCTGAATATTCTGATTAAGCTGATGAGTATTGTCAGTGTGGTTGCTGCCGGGTTTGTGGTTCGGTTTTGCTTAATGAACTGGATGTAACTGATTGGCCCTGATGGACTCTAAACCAGCGTCCATCAGAAGCGAGTCCTTTAGGTCAGGACTGCCTGTTGTGCCGGAAATACCGAAAATCTTGGTATTTGCGGCCTCTTTGCAATCACCACCGGAAAATAATGTTGGAAATCCCCAGATTCCCAACTAATGTAAAGGTACCTATTCTCGTAATTATCATACAATTAATGTGTGAAAACGACGGTCAGCCACATGTCGTTCCCTTTGGGGCTAAGAGGCGATTTGCGCCGAAACTTTCAGGAGAAGTAATGAAATTTACTCGTATGTCCTATCGCACCGTAGTAGCGGGTTTGTTGCTTTTTGCAGTGTCCGTTTCCGCAACGGCATTTGCCGAAAATGAAAAAACACCCAAGATAAAAGGAATCTCTAAAACAAAGAGTCCTGTAGACGGTTACGAAGTTGTTGATGTTTTTAAGGCAATCGACGCCAAGCAGATCGAGGTCAAATTGATCGCACCTAATGTCGAAAAAGCCAATATGATCGTAAAAAACAACAGCGATAAGCCGTTGTCGATCAAAATACCTGCTGCTTTTGCAGGTGTTCCAGTGCTGGCTCAAGGAATTGGCGGCGGCGGCGGTGGCTTCGGTGGTCAAGGCGGCGGTGGTCAAGGCGGCGGCGGCTTCGGCGGCGGTGGACAGGGTGGCGGTAATCAAGGCTTCGGCGGCGGCGGCGGCCAAGGTCAAGGCGGTGGCGGCTTTGGTGGACAAGGCGGCGGCGGCTTCGGCGGCGGCGGCGGCGGTCAACGTGGCGGTGGGTTATTCAATATCCCCGCTGGAAAAGTGGGCCGAGTTCAAATTGCCATTGTTTGCCTTGAGCATGGAAAGAAAGATCCTACCGCTCGAGTAAAGTATGAAATCAAGCCTATCGAATCAATCGCCAAAACCAGTGTCAGTGCCGAAGTCTTAAAGATGATGGCAGAGGGTGAAATACACCGGGATATCGCTCAGGCATGTGCATGGCATCTTGAGAATGGGCTGTCTTGGCAGGAATTGGCCTCCAAGGATAAAGTGGTTTCCAGTTTTGGTGGATTTTCCCAGAAGTATTTTTCACTGAAACAAATAGCCTTTTCACAGCAGGTCTGTGTCGAAGCGGCTCGACGAGCTGATGAGCTGGCCAAGCAGAAGAAAACAGAGAAAAAATACAATGACAAGTCTGAGTTTCTTAATAAGTGAATCGGACTAGGCAACGAAATTTAAGGCCGGTCATCGACCGGCTTTTTTTATTTCTTGTTCCTTTGATTGCTTCCCCTTTGCCAGGAGAAGCCTGTTGGGGAAGCTGGTTCATACAAAAATCATGGTGCGAATCGAGCCGGTGCTGGACGGCTGAGGCCGGGCAAAAGCGCGTCTGAGGAATAGCTGGTTGGTCTGCGATCTCGGTGTAACGGCGAGAAGATTCTGGTATGGGCGAGAAGATCCAATCATTTTCAGCCATGCCGGCGACATTCCAGGACCGCGAATCTGCCGGATGAGTTGTCAGCGGTAGGGAATTCGGTATCGTGAATGGGTTGGGATGGCCGGCTGGTTGGGATTTCTGTTTGGAGGTTGAGACTTGTACAAAAAACTGTTGATCGCCTTGATGGTTTTGTTCGAATTGTCAGCGCTGGGGTTGTCTGGGGATCGACCCAATATTGTCTTTATTGTGATCGACGATATGGGTTGGTCGGATCTGGGGTGCTATGGAAATCAAGTTGTTGAGACGCCCCGTATTGATCAGCTTGCCAGTGAAGGAGTTCGCTTCACGGATTTCTATGCCGCAGGGGCAGTCTGTTCGCCAACTCGTTGCGCTATTCAGTCGGGTCAAAACCAGGCGAGGATTGGGATCACAGACTTTATTCCTGGACACTGGCGGCCTTTTGAGCGTGTTATTACGCCACGCCCAAGAGGGGCATTGCCAACGGAGATTTTTACAATAGCTGAAGCTCTACGGGCTACCGGGTATTCGACCGGTTATATCGGAAAATGGCATTTGGGAAATGACGCCAGATATCAGCCAGATCGTCAGGGTTATGAAGTTTCGCAAGTGATCAATGGACCCCACCTTCCGGGACGGTATAGAGTCCAAGGACGTTCGGCAATCCAGCCTGAGGCTGATCAGTATCGGACCGATTTTGAAGCCCAGTTGAGCATTGACTTCATCAAGAAGAGCCAGCGTGAGTCCAAGCCGTTTTTCTTGATGCTTTCACCTTACGCGGTTCATATTCCCCTGGCAGCGATGTCCGACAAGGTAAAAAAATACCGAGAAAAATCCAAGGCAATGAATCGAAAGTTGCCGCACCCCGTTTATGCGGCAATGATTGAGCACTGCGATGAAATGGTCGGAAAAATTGTGGACGCCATAGATGAATGCGGTCTGACTCAAAAGACAATGATCGTCTTCACGTCTGATAACGGTGGTTTGATTCGTCGATATGATTACCAAAAGGGAATCGACGATATTGTTAGCGATTTGTCTCCCCTAAAGGGGGAAAAAGGATCCCTTCACGAAGGGGGAGTCAGAGTTCCACTCATCATCAAGTACCCGCCGATGGCTCGTTCTGGCATGACCTGCTCTGAACCGGGAATCAGCTATGATTTTTATCCAACTTTTGTGGATGTGGCAGGATCTCCATTACCGGAAAATCAGATCATCGATGGGCAGAGCCTGTTGCCTCTGGTTTCTGAACCTACGTCGAAGTTGGATCGCCAATCACTTTTTTGGCATTACCCCCATTATCACCATGACCGGCCAGCAAGTAGCATCCGCGAGCGAAATTGGAAGCTGATTGAATATCTGGATGGTTCAGGTGACCTGGAATTGTATGACTTATCGAAGGACATCGGAGAGCGGAAAAACCTTGCCGACATTAAGCAAGGTCGTGTCACAGACCTCAGACAAAAACTGCGACAGTTTCGCTTAGAGGTTGTTGCTGCTATGCCCATGCCAAACCCTGCCTACGATTCTGGGCGGAGCGACGATTGGTGGAATTCCCGAACCAATAAACCGATTGCCAGTGCGGCTCGAAAACGATTTCCTGCGACGGAATTCGATTCTAGCAATAACAAGTAAGGTGAAGACGTCTGGTTTTCCACGTTGTTTCCAAGGGTGATCCGCATCGAACGATGCGGATCACGGCAATGGGAGTCTGCAGTCGGATCTCATTTTTTTTGTGGCTTGACTTCAGCCAACAGATCAGAAACCCATGCGTTTGCCGCGTTTCCGCCATATCCACTTTGTGAATGGTAAGGTTTGCCATCGGCATCTGTAAGAAATATCGATGGAACCCCAGTCACTCCAAATTCGGCAGCCATCGATTTGTATTGCTGTTTTTCTTCTGAAGTGGTTGACGATTGATCTCTGGGGCTGTCAAGCACAAGGAGAACGCACTCCTCGGGAATTTTACTGTTGAATTCTTCGGATGTAAAAACGGCTTCATGGAGGGCCATGCATGGAGGGCACCAATCGGAACCCGTGAAAAGCATCATGATGCTTTTTCCTTCCTTGGCGGCTTGGGATTTTGCCGCCGCGAGATCCCTGAGAAAACCCTGATAATGGGGTTGGTCTTGACCACCAGTAGGGTTGGCTTTGGCCTGCCCTGATGAATTGGTGGAAGACTCTTTTTGGGCGACGGCGCAGGTCTCACAGTAGGCCCCGTTTTCTCCATTTGATTGGTCAACTGTTGTCCCGCACTCGGCGCAAGTTGACAGCGTTGACGAATTGCAACCAACCATGCCGATTAATAGGGTCATTAACATTAAGGTTCTCATGAGATGGAAATTCCTTGATTTTCGGTGAATTGCGTTCAGGGACCTGTTGCCAAAACGGATTGGAACAAAAGCCGTCTGTTTGTAAGTATAACGAAAAAAAATGTCAACGAAATCATTGTGGTACTCAGAGGTTCACTGGGTTGAATTGCCTTGGGCACCTGACCTTCGCGGTCTGGCGGACTATCTGACTGCATACTCAGTTGAAAATTCGCAGAGGTGGTTGAAGAGCAATCATATCCTCAGGGTGGGTGGTGTCATGCCAGAGACAGCTCAACAGACCTGTTACCGGCTCAGCAGGAGATTTGCACCCGGAATTAACGTCGTTGGCGGGCGGTTTCCGGAAAATGATTCCGTTTTCTGAATCCGTCTGGGGTGAGCGACGAATTCTCATTTAAGACGTTAGAAAATCCCTTAACAATTGGTAGTAAGATGAAAAAAATATTGTCAGGATCCTGGTTGCTGCTCCTTTTAGTTTGCTCCAGTAGTTTGATGGCCCAGCAAAAAACGATAGTGGAAACAGCTGTGAGTGCTGGGAATTTTAAAACGTTGGTGACTGCCGTGAAAGCGGCTGGATTGGTGGACACTCTCAATGGTCATAAGAAATTTACCGTTTTTGCCCCAACCGATGAGGCCTTTGCTAAAGTGGACGCAGCGACTTTAGAGTCCCTCTTAAAGCCTGAAAGTAAAGGTGCTTTAACTCAAATCTTGACCTACCATGTGTTGGCAGGGAGTGTGAAGGCAAACGCTGCCTACGGATTGAATTCGGCCAAAACGGTCAACGGTCAATCGCTTCCGCTGAACCTGCGAGGCGCGACCCTGAGCGTCGGAGAAGCGACTATCACCGTGACAGACATCGAATGCTCCAATGGAGTCATTCACGTGATCGATGCGGTTCTGATGCCCTCTTTGGATACTATTCCCGCTGTTGCTGAAAAAGCAGGAAAGTTCAAGACTCTTCTGGCTGCAGTCGGCGCAGCTGGTCTGGCCGAAGTTCTTTCCAGTGACGGGCCATTCACGGTTTTCGCACCTACCGATGAGGCCTTCGCAGCTTTGCCGGCTGGCACGGTCGAATCGCTAGTGAAGCCAGAAAACAAGCAAAAGTTAGTCGACATTCTCAAGTATCACGTCGTGGCGGGCCGAGTGAGCGACGTGGACGCGGTAAAAGCTGGTAAAGCTCGGACGCTCCTTGGCCGTTCTGTCAGTTTTCAAGTGTCAGCGAAAGGTCTGATGGTGAACGAGGCGAAGGTGATCGGGAAAAACGTGACCACAGCCAATGGAATGGTGCATATTATCGATTCGGTTCTGCTCCCAACTTCGATGACGCAATCGGAAATGATGACTGCTTTGACCAACGCTGTAAATCGCGGTTCGGTCTCCTACAACTCAGGCCATCATTCGCAGTGCTGTGAAATTTACATGGACGTCTTGACCTCCATTTCCGAGGCGGGTGTTGAATCAGCTGACGACCACACGATGGCAATGTTGACCTCTACCCTGAAGCGAGCCAAAAAGACGCACAGTTCCATGGATCGAGCTTGGGTATTACGCCGGGGGATCGACATGTTGTATACCCGCATGTCCAACCTCAAATAGTATTTGACGCTCTGACGGGGATTCAAAGTTAAATTTTTTTCGAAACGAAAGGCAGTCCAGGCATTGGACTGCCTTTTTTAATTCCTGTTTCAATGCCGGCGGATAGCTGGAACAGAATCGATTTCTGAATCGGTGTTGATCCAAGGCGGCGCAGTATCGGAACGGCAATGGAATATCGAATCTGCGTGATGACGGTTTTAGGAGATCAAGGCGATCGGGAATATTTGGTTTAACACGCGGTCCCTCTGGACGTTTCGGGCCTTTTGCAAAAACTGCTTGATTCAACCAATCGAAAATTCATCATTCGATAATCAAAAGCACTCCGGAAGCAACGTTCTTCGTAACGACGCCCGGTTGCTCTAACGGACTGAAGTCGTTGCGACAAAGCACGTCTGCAGGTGGGCGTTTTGTTCGATCCGAATGAACCGCTCGGCAAACCGCACGGCAATCCTTATCAGTCGCGTTGCGATGTGTCTATCAGATATTGGATGAAAGGACGTTCGTCGGCTACTCCGATTTCCGAGGCACAACCAGTTCAACTCTCGGTTTCGGTCGGCACCACAGGGCCCTGAAGAAGAAGCAGCAGTAGGGGAAGTAGAACAATGGGCAGAGGATATTTCGAACAAGACAATCTTCACCTGACCGGGGAGGCATTTCTGCACCTAGTACCCACAAACAGTTCTCCAACACCAGATTGAAAGAACTTCCCACGCGTACCCAACTGCGTCTGAAGGGGCCCCATCTGAGCGACGATGATTTTACTAGCCTCTTTGTAATTCCGTCATTTCCCCACTGCTGTCGGCGAAGCCTGGACGCTCGACTCCGATGCTATTGAGTACGGTCACGAACAGATTTGAGAGCGGTGTATCGTGATTAAATTTCAAGAACCGACCGTGCTTGATGCCAAGCTGATTTCCACCAGCTAAGACGAGCGGGTAGTTATCGTTGTTATGCGTGGTGCTGTTGCTGCTGCCGTAGAGTATGACCGAGTTGTCCAGGACCGAGCCGTTTTCTTCCTTGGCACTTTCCAGCTTTCCGAGAAAGTCTACGAATTTCTGGGCCATGAATTGGTCCCATTTGCCGAGCTCTTCCGCTCCTTTGGGCTTGTTCCAACCGTGAGCCAAGCTGTGCAACGATCCCTTGAAGCCTTCGAGTTGTGGGAACTTTGCAGCCTTCGATGAGGCATCCGCCATGTTCGTGATTTGATACGTTGCGACGCGTGTCGAGTCCGTCCTGAATGCCAAATAAATCAGATCGTACATTGTCTGTATGAAAAGCTGCGGCGCCGTGTCATCGGCGTCCAGTTTGAGCCTATCGAGTTCTTCGTCTCGCAGTTTAGGTCGCGGAATCTCTAACCACTGCTGAGACCGTTGAACTCTGTCTTCAATTTGCCGCACAGAAGAAAGATATTCGTCCAACTTACGTTGGTCCTCCGTCCCCAATTGTAAACGGAGTGACTTAGAATCCTGCAGCACTCGATCCAGCATCCCGGTAGCACTCTTTAATCGCCGCCGCTTTGCGATCGTGTCGGCATCCCCCGCGCCGAAAAAGCGATCAAAAATCTGTTGGGGCTGGTTTAGCGCTGGAATCGGCCTGCCTTTGCCGTCGTAGGAAAGGGTACTCGACCTGGTCGGTTCCCCAACACCTCCATCGGTCGACATCACCAGCGACGAAAACCGAGTCTGATCACCAAAAGCTTCCGCTGCAATCTGGTCTAAAGATACAGTATTGCGAAGAGACTTGTTGTTGAGGAAAGCTCCCGTCAAGAACGTGTCCCCCGTATCGTGGCCGCCCATCTTTCTACCATTAGGATGGGACAAACCGCCCAAGACGGTGACGTTTTCCCGCCGAGCTTCCAGTGGTTTAAGAACTTCGGTGAATTGAAAATCCTTCCCTTCACCATTGGGAAACCACCGCCACTTTGCCTCGGCACTTTTCTCGTTGGGCAACCCAACTCCAAATCCAAAGTACATTGCAGCAAAGCGTCGAGGTGTGATTTTCGCATCCGGGGATTTCGCATCCGCCATACACTCCAACCAGGGAAGGCCCAACGACACCCCGGTTCCCATCAAAAATGTACGTCGATCAAGATGCCAAGATTTAGTACCCATGAGTTTCCTTCACGGTCAGTGGTTTCAACACGCGACCAAAACGCCGCATCATTTTACCTGAAATGGTTCGCTGGCAACAACATTCTGCACGAGATCTCGCAAGCGAAACCCCTGCGACTTCCACCTATTCGTAATATCGTCAACGGCTCGCTGATCACTTAACTCTAATCGACGGCCCAAGCTGTACGTCAGCAATCGAGATACTAGCGATTTAGCGAAATCTAGCTTGTGTTCGTTGGACAAGTGTTGTTTCAGCTGGTCGACGCCCGATAGCTCTTTACCGTTGGGGAGCGAGTCTTGCGAATTGACCGACAGCGTCTTAAACTTCTTGCCGACTTTGCGGCGAACTTCTTCGCGCCATAGTCCGACGGCGTCAAAATTTTCTAACGCTATCCCCCATGGATCGATATTGCGGTGGCAACTTGCACAGGCTTCATTCTTGCGATGAATCTCGAGTTGCTCGCGGATCGACAGTTTGTGAAACTCGGGATCAGCTTCGTCCAATTTGGGAACATCCGCAGGCGGTGGAGCAGGTGGGTCATTCAAAAGTCGATCCCGTATCCAAACCGCTCGTCGCACCGCGTGCGAGTCTGCTCCGGTCGAATTGCTCAACAGAATGCTCGCTTGCCCCAACAAACCACCCCTGTGCTGTTCTGGTTTGAGTGCAACTCGCCGAAATCCCAAACCAAAGACACCTTCGATTCCGTAATGCTTTGCCAACGGTTCGTTCATCATTGCGAAATCGGAGTCCAGCAGTTTCAGCGCGGATTGGTTAGCCCGCAACAACTCGCCAAAGTACCTTTGGGTTTCAGACCGCATTTCCTGTTTCAAGTTTTCATCAAATCCCGGGTAGTATTCCTTGTCAATCGCGACGCTCTCGAGGACATTGAGGTGGAGCCATTGCTCAGTAAACTGATCGACGAATCGCCGTGAGCGAGGATCTTTCAACATGCGAATCACTTCCTTGGCGAGCGTCTTCGGATCTCGTAATCTGCGTTTCTCGGCCAACTCTGCCAGTCGCTGATCGGGCATCGTGCTCCAGAGAAGATATGACAGGCGAGACGCCAGTTCCCAGTCGCCAACAGTTCGCTTCTTTTCGCCAGCAGGTTCCAGCAGATAGAGAAACTCGGGACGAATTAAGACCATCGCCAGCGTTTCTCGAGTCGCCGCTTCAAAGGTCGGAAAGTCATTGCGGATTGACTGATAGAAGTCTACCATCAACTTCACTTCGGCATCTTCAACCGGCCGCCGGTAAGCTCGCCGCATGAATCTCTGTAGAACTTCAGTTACGTATTTGACTTCATCTTCTTCACGCAACGGCGAATCGAAGAGCAGTTGACGATGCTTTGCGGGCGGCCATTGGTCAAAGTACGGAGATTGAAATTCCAACGACTTGATTGTTAGTGAAGAGAGATGCGCCTCTTCGGGATAGATCTTCCCGCGGGCTTTATCACCCTTTCCTTTTGGCAGAGGGGAACCATCGTCGTAGCGATTGCGAAGTCGAATTACCAAACCCGGGTACTTCCCTTGCCCTCGAACGGGCAAGGGGAAATCCTCCATTCGACCTCGAAACTCAAACGTTTGTTCCTCGGACTTCGTCACTTCGACAAGATCAAATTCACCAAATAGAATTTGCGTATCGGGTCGATAGCCAACTGCAGCTTCCAGTAGAGGGAAACCTGCATCGTTTTTGATATCGGCGGCCAGCGTGACTCGCAACAGGAAGTCGCCTTTCTCCGGGTAGTCCTTGGGAATCTTGGCGAGAAACTCTTGCTGTCGTCCAAGTCGATTATATCGCTCGAAATTTCCTAGCCACCCTCTGACGTTCCCTTCCTTGAATTCGTGCTGAAACACTTTCGGCGCTTGGCCCTCGACGATGACGCGGTCCAGAGCTCGGCGCGCCGTGGCGAGATAATACTCGAGATGGATCGCGGACATTCGCAGTGACGATCCGTTATTCATAAATCCGTCTGCGGAAACGGCGTCGGGAGGCAGGTCCCGAGTGTAGTCCATCTCCAAGCCCAACAGGTCCGTCATCGTGTTTTGATAATCGTTGCGAGTCAGACGGCGTAGTACGACTCGTCCGCTGGTTTTGCGTTGAGCCTCAATCGCGACATCGATTGCCTTTGATATCCAGTCAGTCAGCGTCGAACGTTCCTCGCTCGACAACTGTTTTTCATCTTCGGGCGGCATCTCGCCAGCATGAAGGACGTTTAGTACTTCATTCCAGTTTTCAGCAGCAGCTCGATTGTTGATCAGATCCGTGGAAAGGATGTCCAGTCGAATACGAGATTCCTGTTTCTGCGGACCGTGACAACGCACGCAATGCGATCTCAAAATCGGCAAAACGTCTTTCTCGAAATTGGGAGTGCCCTTGCGATCAGTTCCGCGCGAAACGGCGGCAATGAGGAGTACAAAGAGAATCGTGAATGATGTGCGAGTTCTCAAAATTATCTGTTGGGCAGGAAAAAAGGGGGGGGGAGCGAAGTCGCTCTATTTTCCCTTAATGAGCGTTCAGATTCAAGCTCGATCCTCTCGCATTTGTCACTGCCGTTTTCAAGAATTGAATTTGCGCTTCGGTGTGGCGATTCAGTCTTTATCCGAAGTCCATTCCGCAGCCGATCCATTAATCCAGTTAGTAGTATCAGTTGTGGCTATGGCGAGACCTCAAACCTACAAGTAAAATATCCGAACGCCTTTGGTGGTCATGGACGAAGGTTCTATGGGAAATGTAGGCAAAAACACCCCGAATGGGGAGATGATTAGTGGGAAGCCATTGAATCGATACCACGGTCGAATCAGTTATTTAGAAAGTGCATGGAAGGGTCAACTTTGAAATTAGCATTCGCAACGGCATCATCGTTTTTTGTTGTGGCGGTTGTGTTGGCGTCGGCTCTGCCGACGATGGCCACCCAATCCGACGAGATCTCCAAAACTGACAGCGAGGCCGGCAAAGCTCACGCTGCGTATCCGGGCCGTTTTTCCCGACCCCCGTCTGAGGGCAAGGATTACAACACCTGGGGTGATGCCGCCGGGCCTGACATTGGTGTGACGGATGTTGCCCCCGATCGTTTGCCGTCGCGCGTCGATAATTCCAATCGCCCGCAGTTCCCGCCAATCTACAAGCAGAGGTGGGGGGCTTGTGGTCAGTTCGCCTCGGTCGCGTCGATCTTCACCTACGAAATGAACGTGTTGAACGGCACGATCGCAGACACCGACGCGACGCGGTTCCCCGCTCATTTTTCGTGGAATATGATGAACCACGCCGAAAACAAAGGATCAGAGGCCTACCACGGTTGGGAAGTGGCCAAACGCATCGGCATGCCCACCGCCAAATCCCACGGCGGGGTTCGCCTGAACAAGATTGGCCTGTGGCCAAACGGCTACGAGATCTGGCGCGAAGCGATGGAGTATCGGGTCTCAGGCTATCGCTACTCGCCGGCCAATACCATTGACCAACTCAACGAAGCCCGTGGTTGGCTTTTCGACCGCAATCAACCCAAGCCGAACAAGAAGACGCTCGGCGGACTGTTCGCGCTGGACGGACGCATGGGCGAATTAAAAAAAGTCACGGTGACCATTCCAAATGGTGAGCATGCGGCGGGAGAAGACGTCTGGACTCGCTGGGGACCAAGCGGCCACGGCCACGGCCTTACCTGTGTGGGATACGACGACCAGGTCGGATACGACTTGAATGGCGACGGTAAAATCACCAACGATCTCGACCTCAACAACGATGGCAAAGTCACGCTCGCCGACTGGGAACGCGGAGCCTACATCGTCGTCAACTCATGGGGCAAGACGTGGTCAAAGGACGGTCGGATCTATCTGCTCTACAGGGCCATGATTGATCCGACCTGGAAACGTGGGAACTACTTGGGCCGGGCTGAAGTTGCCCGTTATTTGCCCCGCCGGACCCTGAGGCTTAAGCTCGCTTGCGATGACCGAACGGATTTGCGGATGACCATTGGTATTGCAGGTGACAAGGATGCCGCCGCTCCCGAGCACGAGTTCGCCCCGGAAGCATTCAACGGCTGGCCATTATTTGCCCGCGGCAATGCAGGGCACGTTCCCATGGCAGGCCCGGATGATGACACTCCGATCGAAGTCGGAATTGATCTCACTTCTCTGCTGAAGGACCTGGGCCCCGACAAGGACGGCCAAGGAAAACTTTTCCTGCGGCTCGGCCGAGTCGACGGGAGCAACGCCGTCGGCGAGCTGCACCAATGCGCCGTCCGTACCTATGATCCGAAGGGTCGCTTCCTCGGTGAATCGCGACTGGATATTGAAGATGGAAACTTTGGCAAATCGCTTCTCAAGATGGAAACGGTCATCACTGATCTGGAACGCGACTAATAGCGGCCCCGGAAAGTGCCAATGCAGAACCGCTGGGGTCGACTGACGCATCCGCCAACAAACCGTTCGTGTATTGAAACTCTGTTGGCATAGCGCCGACGTGAAATACGAACTCCACTCGCCAAGAAAAAGGAGACCGGAGGGCTCTGTAGAAAACCTCGTAGGGTCAAAATATTGAATCGTTCCATTTGTAGTGAGTTGACACGGACTTAAGCACGCTGTGACGAAGAAATCTGGGCCGTGCTGACTCATCAATCAGTGCCGTTGGTCACGATTTGTCGCCAATATTTCATTACGTCGGGCAACGGTACGGTAGAACAACTCAACACCATGTCTAGAAAAAAGTACGCAGCAGCTCGATGATCGTACCGCAGCATGCCTCAATCTGGTGGTACCCATGGTACAAAACCCCGCGAGAAAGAGGCCGTTTTGCTAGATGAAACGAAAAGCTGCGAGGTCTTGCGAATTCAAGAAGCGGAAGTGCATGGGAATCGAACCCACCGAACCCAAGGTTAACTTAGGTCCCAACGGTTTTGAAGACCGCGGCCCACACCAGTGGAGCAAGCACTTCCGTAGCCTAAAAGACTATCGCTCCAATCAGCTGAACGGTGTTAAGCGATTGAAGTTGAATCTGGCACCCTGTGATTGATCAGGATTCCTATTTTCGTCGCCCTAAGAATAACAAATAAACTGCATAATGAGTAGCAAGTGTTTTCTTCGTGCATTAAATGGATGACTAAATTGGAGGTTCTGGTGGCCAGGCGACTAAAAAGGTTGGGTAACGACTGCGGCTGAGATTCGAAAATCTGAGAACGATTCCCGGATTTTTATTGAGTCTGTGGTTTACGGCTGTAATTTTTTTAGGGTGGATTCCAATTCTTTTTTGCGGAGCGGCTTGCTAATATAGTCATCCATCCCGGCAGCCAGACAACGTTGGCGATCCCCTTTGATGGCCTGAGCGGTCAGGGCAATGATGGGAATGGGGCGATCATTCCCAATCTCTTTTTCCTGTTTCCTGATTTCGATCGTGGCATCGAGTCCGTTCATGATGGGCATCAGAACGTCCATCAAAATCAAATCAAAACTTGGATTTGATCTTCTCCATAACTGGACTGCTTTTTGGCCGTTTTCGGCAATCGTTACCCTATGCCCCCATTTCGTAAGCAATGATACCACTAATTTTTGATTGATGATGCCGTCTTCGGCAAGCAGGACGTTTAGCCTCTTGAAACAGTGAGAATCGTTTTGATCGGCTCGACTGTGGCCGTCCGTTGGGTCGTGGGAGATATTTGATTCTCCATCCGGTTTCTGATTGTTTCGGATGCTCCGCGGGTCTTTCCCCAAACTGCATCCGCTCTTTCGCGAACGACCGACGTCATCTGCAGACGCTTCAACATTTCCTTTGAGCGGATGTTCGAGTTTTAATTTGTTCACATCCATGGCTCAAATTCTAACGGTGCTCAAAATTTCGGCAGGATGGATTGACTCCACTGGGTTTGATCATTGCCATTCCCCGCAGCTGATTTTTGGCCTGCTACTGGGGAGGGTGCCGAACCGATATCTCCCGAATCTTCAAATCCCTCAAGCGAATGTTGGTCGTTGGGTCATGTCCCTGGATCATGAGACTGCCGGCTTTTTCCCTCAATCCTCGCCGAGGGTTAGCGTCTGGTTTTCGCTTATCGGTCCAATCGCATACCTGGACGCCATTCACCCATGTCGAAATATGGGGCCCGTCCGCGATGATCGTCTTGATAAACCACTCTTGATCGTCTGCCACCACAAATCTGGCATTTTTTCGTCGAAATATTCCGCCGGTTCCACAGTCTTTCGGTTGTGATCGATTACTGTTGAGAATTCCATTATGAATTTGGCTTTCATAACCGTTCATTTTTTCGGTAGGTATGCACCGAAAAAAAATACCAGAATTAAGTCCTGGCGATTCGGTTCTGATTTGGCCTTGAAAAATAAAATTGGCGTACAGGTCTTTAGTTTCAAGTTGGCCTGGCCCGTCCTTCACAAGGATTTGGCCGGCTTCAACCGAAAAGCGACTTTTCATTTCGGGGTAAGTATTCCATCCGGCTAGATTTTTCCCATTGAAAATTTCGACAAGATGGAGAGGTTTTAACCGAATGTTTCGAAAAGCAATTTTTCCGTCGTTCAATTGCAGTCCAATGAAACCCCTGCCGAGCGGTGACGGATCTGTCCAGCTTGCTGCTGGTTTGCCGTCGAGGTCCACCGAGACTTGATGACCAACACAAGTGATTTGAAGTTGATGCCACCGATCGGAATTCAGGTTTGAGCTTAATGTCGATTTTTTTCGGCCGACAATGGACCCGGTGGGATAAGGGTTGTCTGGTGGCGCGATGTTGATCTCGTAGCAACCCTTTTGAGGGCTGACCGGTCGAGGACTGGTTCGTACGAAAACTCCACTATTGGTGGTGGCTCCGGCCCGAAACTCTAACCGTAGAATAAAGTCATCAAATTGGGTTGTGGTCCTGAGGAGTCCTGCTTCACCATCAGACACCGTGATGCCGTCGGTGGTGACTTTCCAATCCGCTTTTGATTCCGGTTTCCATCCATAGAGAGAGTTGCCGTCAAACAGACTGATCCATCCGTCAAAAACGTCGTCATCGGAAATACCCGTTTCAGGGATGGGTTGAGCGCGGGTTTGGTCCATCCCGGAAATCGCAAAAATAACCGTAATGACTAGTAAAACAACGAATTGCATAGGTCTAAAGCTCTAAGAGTTTGATATATGTTGTCTATGAAATAGACTCAGGGATGCTCTTTGCCGGCAGATAGGAAATTCTCCCGAGAACACCCCAAGTGTCCAAGTTGACTGAACGACGAAAACAACATTATACGCTGTTGACCGGAGCGACTGGATTGGTAGGCAGGTATCTTCTGAAAGATTTTCTGTCCGAAAATATTCGTCTTGCGGTTGTGGTCAGGAACTCCAGGAAAGCAGCCGCAGCGGCACGAATTGATCGAATCTGCGAGTTTTGGGAGCGGCAGCTACAAAGGGCTTTGCCACGGCCAGTCTGCCTGACCGGTGATATACGATTAGAGAACATGGGACTCTCGACCGAGGATGCACAGTGGGTGGATTCCAATTGCGGCACCTGTTTTCACAATGCAGCCATTCTTAAGTTTTGCTCTGCACCTCGGGATCAAGAGCCTTGGGTAACGAACCTAGACGGTACACGAAATCTGATTCATTTTTGTGAGAAAATGGGGATTTCAGATTTCCACTACGTTTCAACAGCGTATGTCTGTGGTGATCGGAATGATCTGATTCAGGAAGGAGAACTGAATTGTGGTCAGGAATTTCGAAATGACTATGAGTACAGTAAATTTCTCGGTGAACAGTTGGTTCAGGAATCGACACATCTGAAAAAGAAAACGATTTACAGGCCTGCTATTATTACAGCGGATTCAAAAACCGGTTACACCACGACTTACCATGGATTGCACCTTTATCTTCGCTTGATGTCCCTTTTGGTGCCGCAGGTCAAGCAGGATGCAAACGGTATTCGACAAACCAAGATCAGCCTTCCCATGACGGGAGAAGAAAAACGCAATATTGTAACGGTGGATTGGGTCTCTAAGGTCATGACTGAGCTGTTTCTCAATGAGAATGCTCACGGACATACTTTTCATCTTTCACCTACTTCAAAACTAACTCCGAAGGCGATCATTGATTATTGTTGCGAGTATTTTGCGTCGGGCGGGGTCGAGTTTGTCGGAAACAAGCGGGGTGTAACGGAAAATCAGAGTACGTTTGAAGAAAATTTTCTGGGAAATGTTGGTGTTTATTCCTCTTATGACAGAAGCGATCCGAGTTTTGATACGGAGAATCTGAAGAGGTTTGCCGGTCATATTCCGTGTCCAGAGATTGATAAGCAGACGGTGCACCGATTTCTGGAGTTTGGAGAAGCTGATCGTTGGGGGAAAAAAAAGGAGACTGAAACGGTTGCGGAATTCCCCGTGAACCAGCACACCGATCAGTTAAAGCGGCTCGCCGTTGAATTGAATGGTCTGTTGTCAGAAAACAGCTCTCAGGAGAACGGGACCTCCGAACTTGGCTTTGATGTTGTTGGTGTGGGAGGCGGTCAATGGTGTTACGATTCCAAGGGAGGTCACCTCTTGAGGGGCTTGCCAGCCGATCCGAACTCCTCGGTCGTGCGTATCACGTCCAAAACCCTGTGGCAGATTCTCAGCGATCGAATGTCCACCACGCGTGACGAGCTTGCCAAAGACCATGATGTATTGGGAACACTTGGCGACTACCGTTCACTGATTTCTTTCGTGGATGCAGAGACGTATCACTAATTCCAAAGAGAGTGGTTCGGCGGAACGGATATCATGACAGAATTTCAAGTAGCATTATCCATCGTATTTTTGTTTTCTATAATCCAGTCCGTTATCGGAATCGGATTGTTGATGATGGAACGCCTACATTTTTGTTGATGGATTTTGTATTCGTATTGCTTTTGATTCATTGCGTGTTCCATCGGGGTGTTGTCGATCGTTGACGAAGAGGAATTCGCTCAGCGAAGCGTTGTCTCGGCACGCCCGACGCCGACATGACCAAATCGTTACCGTTCATCGGGGACGGCATTGATTTCAGTTGCGGCGCGACACGCGGCTCCGCGTGCAAAGGTTGGTTATTCCACGGTCGTCGGTTCACGTGAGGTGGACTTTGTATTGGGAGGTCCCGATCCTTCGAGGAAGAGGAGCCAAAACATCAACATTGGCGCGATCGCAGCCACAAGAACAGTCGCCCAAGTGGATGTGGGCCAGTTCATTGAGGCGAGTGCCGCAAGTGAGCCATAGGTTGAAACGGCAATCCAGACGAGCGGAATGGTAATTACGAGCAGCTGCTGTAGAGCCATCAATGCGGTAAAGGGATAGATACAGCCTCGCCGGGACCAGAGTATTAGTGACGCAAAAAGTACGATCACAAAACCAAGAGCGGGAACCAGTGCAAGTGTCGGCTGATTATGGAAAACCAGATAGCACGAGGTGATGACCATCCACGCGGAGCTGCCAAGGGAGGAACCAAAAAATCCACCGGCGTTCCATTGGAACCGTCCTGGGCCGACGAGCGATTTGTTGTAGGCGGTCATTGTGTTTTTACCTCTTGTGTAGAGGATTTCGACTCATCCGTTGGTTATCTGGCGATGTTTGCTTGCTACTTTCGTGTCGATGTCATGTCAGGTAATGCTGGTCCCACGAAGAGAGCGATATAAGCAATACCGCTGTCATCACCCTCACCGGTATCGACTACCGCGATTCTACGGCTGCCGATCTCAGCTGCGAGAGTTTGTCCCTTGATCTCAGCTCCTCCCGGCGACCAGCCCGACAGCTCCACTTTGACTTGACCATCCTTGGTTCGCTCAACGATCGTTCCGTAGACAGGGCACCCCCAGCCCTTACCATCGATCGTTGCCTTCCAAACCTGGGTGGTTTTTTCGCCTTTCTCAGCAAGGCGGACCCATTGCGTTACTGCTCGGAGCTTGGATTTTCCCCGCTTTTGCAGATTCTTGGAAATCCACGATTCAACGATCGGATGAGATCCATCACGTGGCGGCTTCAGGGGCAGGATAATTTTTGCGTAGACGGCATATGTCGCCGATGAAGGCTGATCATTTGCCAACGATAACTGACCCGGGACGAGGAGAACAAGTGCCACAACTCCCGCAGAAAGAAAGGCGAAAATTGGTTTCATGAGATCTCCATCGCAAATCTGTTTTCGAATGTTCGTTGGTGCTTCATACGTGTTAGACGAATTACCAGGCGTTTCGTTACGAGGTTTTCTACGTTCGTGCCAGATAGCAGTTCATTATCAGTGGGTCAGCCATGGATTATCCAGCAAGCAACGTGAGTCACCCCCGCTATCATAATACGTTCTCCCCGCTGACATAGCCGTTTACAATCATTTCTGCCGGATAAAACCTGCGTCCACCGGACCGCGGCGAACGACACTGATTTTAAAATCCGCGTGGCCCGCGGTTTCGTGCTCAACGCCTTGTTATCCCGAATTTTTGCATCGTCTATTTTGAATTAATTGGGAATAGTTCATCCAGATTCCACCGCCGAAAACTATTGTCAAAAATGCAATAAAGGGAAATGGACTGGCCAGCCATTTGAGCCTCGCGAGCAAGTCGGGCTTTGCGTGCATCGCATTGTTATGCCACGTCTGTGGAACGGTCGCCCAAGCGAATTGCTCGGACGACCTGAGTCAGTCAGTACTCAATTATGCGTGCAGTTAGTCTGCACAGCAAGTTACACAGCAGGCAGCATCGCAAACGCAATCGCCACTGGCATCACATTCACATCCGTTCGTATCACAGACGCAAACCTCGCAAATACACGCACTGCCACAACATGAACAGGGTTCGTGAGGGGTAGGGAATGCTGCGAATGCCAGTGATGTGGCGGCTAGACCGCTAGTCAAAACGAGTGCCAAGAAAGTTTTTTTGATCATGATTGATCTCCAAATTTGAGTTTTGAAAATTAAAAAAAAGTTCAAATTTGAAGATTTATTTCAACCAAACGCACAGCATTGCCTGCCTTTGGTTATGGCTTGGAGGCAGGCAGACAAAAAGATGAATTCCCTTTCGTCGCGCTGCAACGGAAGGGGGGAATGCACAAAGCGGTTTCGAAATTGACGAATCGAAACCGTCATTTTCGCGTTTGGGTACAAAAATCGCGTCGTGAGACTCGCCCGTTGAGCATTTGCATTCACTGTCACATCGATTGGATGTCGATGTGCAACACGATTTTCCAGCTAGCTGCGATTTCCCACGGCAACAACCGGACGGCTTTTCGATTGGCGAACAGCATTGGGGAGAACCAGTTGCACTGTAGCAGCAAGTCCCAAAAGCCGACGAAGGCAATGCGATGACCAAGCAGGCTAGAACAATCGAAGTGTGGCGAAATTGGATCATTAGGTAGTTATACGGCAAAATGACCGAATGGTTCAACTTAAGTAGCATACCGTCGCCTCTCCGTCGAAAGTACCTTTGCGTTGCTAAGGCGATGAGATGGTGTGACACAGCGCAACATTACAAAAACTCTGGATCAGAACGCAGGTTTCGCTTGTCGCCCGCCGGGGCCGCATTTCGGGGTGACTTGGAATTGACCTACCAATTGCTGTTGTCCTTCCTCTGTGAGATCTTGGCTGAGATATCTTTCATATCGCTCTGGGGCCAGCCGGAGAACTCCGGCTAGCTGTTTATGGGTGGCAGTTTGCAAAGCTTGCCATTCTCCAGCGGCTTCCGCTTCGCCCTGCCAAAGGCGTAAAGCCAATGGCACGTTCGAAATATCCAGCCAGTCATCACCAATTTCAAGGCATGCCTTGAGAAATGCCTTAATCGCATCAATTTACCGATCCGTGAGGAATGCAAGCAATCGCGTGGTGCAAACAGGGGCACTGAGCAGGTAAATGGTTGAATTTGTGCTCATGAAAAATCGATTCACGATACCGAAGAAGCGTAAAACGAATGTATGCGGGGAGATGAAATCGCAAGCCTTCGTCGTCCATAAACAGAGGCCGGATGAATGGTTTTCAGTCTCTTTTTCGGGAATCCGCTGCCAGTCAGTGAGCTCATTTGATTCGCTCGCGGCGGCTCGCCCGTCTTCGGTGCCGTAGTCGTCAATCACGTCCGCTTCGTGGAGTGAAACGCCGTTTCCGAGCGAAACGCCATCGAAGGCGGCCACGATTTGCTTTACTGGTCGTTGGTCTGCGATGTAGGCATACGGAGAACTTCGTGGTGAGCATAACGATTGATACCACCCGGCACGAGCGGAAAGGCAACCACTACCAATCGCGTTTTGGAGTGATCGGTTGCATGGCTTGGTTAGGTGTTTTTTTTCTCGCTATATTTGTTTTCGGCCGTTTCTGTATGGCGGCGTCTCCGATGTCTGAGTAATGGCGTGAGCGAGGAAGCGAGACATGCTCCGAAGCATGCGCCAAGGAAGATACCCCCATATGCACCGAAGGAAGCTCCGAAATCCCTTTCCAAAAGATCCGGATTGAGGATGGAAATCATTAGTCTTCCAAAACCGCTGAGCACACCGATGACACCGCCGCAAATTGCACCCAACAGCGCACCGATAATCGCAAGATTGTCCGTTTTGGAAGGGTCAATCTTCCACGCTCGATGAACAGCGGAAACAATATAGAATCCCACAAGTCCAAACAGAGCACCGACTGCGCTGACGATGAGCGGGGCCTGCGGGTCGCCTTTACCGAATTGGAATCCCAATAGTACGCCCAGCACCGTCCCGAAAGTGAGCCAGGTCAGGAATTGAACGTTCATCCTAAATTTCTCCTGATGACGAAAGTAAACCTTCTACCACATAACGTCTGCGATAACTGAGCCGCCGGAGTGATTAATGTATTAAACCACGCGTCCTCGGCGCCTTCGCGTGTATAAGTTTGTTATGCGGCAATTCAGTTATCAGGGTAGTAGTCTGGATAAAAGTAAAAGGTCCCGTCGCGTTGCCCGATGCCAAAAACCGTGTGAATCACAATTCCATTGGGTCTTTGGCTTTCAAACTCAAATACGTGTGAAATAGAAACCGGCATGGACTCATTAAAACCCTCCACTGTTATGTTCAACTCTGCGCTGTGTCTTTTGATGTCGATGATCGACAAAGCAGTGTTTGCAATTGGACAGGCATCCTCGCGCTTTGCTGAATAGGCCAAGGTTAGAAGACCATTCAGGATTTCACGCCGCGACTGTTGAGATAAATCGTGCCAGTCGAAGAAATTGACGAATGCAGTTTTTGGGTCCAATTGATAGGTCTCGATAAACCGACTCGTCAGTTCTGCTGCGCTCTTTGGACGTTCTGCTGGTTCCATTGAAGATTCCAGATGGCCAACAGTGACAAGCCCTGACAACTTTGAGTTAGAATCGTCCTGAATGCCCTGCGATTCCGTATCCGGTTGCGACGTACATCCCAACACACAGGTGATTGTTATCAAAAGAGCTGTCGTTCTCAGGGGAATTGTAAAGCCGTGTAACGTTATAGATCACCGAGTCCGGTCGGGTAGCCATCAGGCAGACTGGTTCAATACGCGAAACAGGCCCCTGCTTTCTTGATCAAAGTGACAGCGTTTCCGGGGAATTGTCTTCCTTTAAGGTGGACACAAAAGGGGCATAGGAAATCATCTCAATTTTTTTCCCACAAATCCGATATTCCACCTGTCGCCAGTGCACCGTGCGATTGATGAGCGTGCGAATCATCGCGTAGGGGTAAACGAACTGTGTCATTAGAACCCCCATGAAGAATGCCACAGTTGATAATCGCTTTGCGGAACGACCTGTTTCACCATTCTGCTGTTGTTTTTTTTGAACAGCCTGGTTGATCCAGGCAACTAGGCCAAGATTACCGATTTGGACCACCATGGACGCTATTGCCAGTTGTGAACCGATATTCCAGTAACCCAGAGCAAGGGAAATAATCGAAGCAAGCGGCAAAGCCGTCGATAGCATTAACGTAAAGAATCCGTGTCCCATTACAAACGGCCATTTGGGATGGTGCAACCGAGTGGTCAGGAGTTGCCTGCTAATCCAGGGGATGCAAGCAGTCATAGTTGTTTCTTCATCGGAGGAAATGATTGCTGTTGGGACGACTGCCACATTCCCTCCATTTTTCTTACATAAATTTTGCAGCATCGTGTCCTCGCAGAAACCGGTCGCCCATTGCGCCGGCAGGTCCGCATCCACAATAAAACTCCTCCGAATCGCCAAAGATCCACCCCAGGGAATTCTGTAGCAAACCATTTGGACGATGGCTGCAGCATTCCATATCGATCGAATCATGGTCCCCCAGTTAGATCCACAGGGCTCCATCCACCGGATCCCTGTGGCGACCAATACGCTCGGATCCTGAAACGGCGCCACCATTTCGGTGAGCCAACTGGTGGTGGGTTGGGTGTCGGCGTCGATCAACGCTACGATGTCGAATTCGTCGCCTACTTGCCTAATCCCTTCAATGAGATTCGAGCATTTCAATCCACAACTGGTCTTGATCGATGGATTGACAATAACTCGTGCGTCCAGATCCGGATGTTCAGCCAGTGCTGATCGAACGGTCGCCAAACCGGGGTCCGATTCTGAGTCACCAACAACGAACAGTTTTTTTTTCGAGTATTGTTGGGCGGCAATGGAATGGATGCATTGTCTCAATGATGGGTCGTCGCCCCGAATGCAGAGCAGGATGGCGACACTGTTTTCTTCTTTGGAAGAGGATGAATTCGAAGTCGAGCCGAGTATTCGCCTGAACCATCCAACCAGAAAAGCCTGTATGATTACAAAACTGATGGACGTTGCGATGAATCCAATTCCGACCGCTGTCATACCTTTAGAGGATTGAGTTTCGAAACGTCCTGATGACTAAACCGAACCGCTTCATTGGCGAGGTTTTGGATGGTTGATGCATAGGGAATGCTATCAAACGATTCACCAAATTGCTCAAATTCGATGATTCCCTGGAATTCGTCCTGGCTAATGAACCGTTGGAAATCATTGATGTCAAAATTTCCACCACCGAACGGACAACGTTCCCGAGTAAAATGAATACTCTTTGGCCGGCGTCGCGAAATTCGAGGCTTGTGGAAATAGTCGCAAATTTGCAATAAGAAAACAAATCGAGCGAAAAGAGGCCCGAAGTGGGTGAGAGCCTTGAATCCACAGTGGAAAATATCAAGATTGATTCCCAACTGTTTTGATCGGAATCGATCAATGATTTGAATAACATCTTCCCAATCATGGGAAAAAGTTTTTCCGGAACTTGGTTCAGCAGACAACGGTTCGATGGCCAATCGGACACCATGATCTTCCGCGAAGGGAAGCAATTCATCGAGGACTGTGGAAATCAGCCGGAATCGATTTTTCTTCAAATGGCCAGCAATGCCACCGGTGTGCAATATCAGGCAATGAGCTGCCAGTTCTGCCGCAACCACCACGGCGTCCTTGGCTTCATCAATTTGGTCATCAAGCGTCGTTCCGGCAATGTCATTATGAAATCCAATGGACCCCAGACTGGAGACTTCCATGCCGAGATCATGGATCAGCTCTTTGGATTTTTCGCGACCAAAACTCTCCACCTTGTTCAGCGATAGTCCGATCGCTCTGAATCCATTGTCACAATAAAAGAGAACATCTTCCTCAAGAGTCCACTGCATCGTTGTCAATTGGTTGACGGAAAAAATTGGCATCTTGTGAATTTGTAAACAGAGGGTAAGAAACACGTGTTTGAATCACCGAAAAACCGGCGTTTCTTCTGTTCATCGAATCTAATTAACAGATTCTGACTCTTTTAGCAGTTTTGTATAGTCAGCTGTTATCGCCATGACCTCGTTTAGATAAAAATCCCGCTTGATTTTCTGGCTACCGTTCACCTGTTCCTCAAGTGCTTTCTCATTTTCTTTTTCAGTGTCCAGATCCCTTTCAAAAAATTTCTTTTCATTCAGTGTAATTGACTTTTTGTCCTTTTCTTTCAGGTAATCCTGAATTTTGGATTCCAGTTTTTTGAAGTCCTCGGATTTGGCAATTCGAGTAGACGATTTCTTTTCCAATTCACTCACAATGTCACCACTGACTTGATCATTGCTGACGAATTTCGCTGACTTGACTTTGTCAAATTCTATGGCAAAGTCGAGATCACTTTCCCCGACATCCATGTGGTTACTGAATGACGGCAGAACGATGTCGGCTTCGACTCCTTTTTTTTGTGTGCTATCACCTCCGGGGCGATAGAACTGACTCTGGGTAATCTTTAACGCACCCCAATCATTGGGTGGGTTCTTGATACGCGGATTCAAGTGGGTCCAAAGATTGATCAGCGATTGGACGGTTCCCTTTCCGTGGGTGGCCTCGTCCCCAACGACGATACCCCGTTTGTAATCCTGTACGGCGCCGGCCAGGATTTCACTTGCGCTCGCACTGAACTGACTGGTAACGACTACCAGGGGGCCCTCCCAAGCCATTCCTGGACGACGATCGTTGTACGCATCAACATTCCCGAAAGGACCTTTGATTTGTACGACGGGTCCTTTGTCGATAAAGAGTCCGGTACATCCGATTGCCTCGGCGAGGCTGCCTCCACCATTTCTGCGAAGATCCAGAACGATCGCGTCTACCCCTTTTTCACTGAAGTCATCGATCAACTTTCGAATGTCTTTGGTGGCGCTTTTGAAATTGATGTCTCCTCGTTGGGCCGCCTCCAAATCAATATAAAAACTGGGTAGGTCAATCACACCAACCTGGAACGGGTCGCCGTTGGGTTTGGTTCCCTGTTCGAACACCATACCCTGAGCTTCGCTATCCTTTAATTCAATCCGTTCGCGGGTGATTTTGTAGATTTCAACTTCTTTTTTTCCTTGCGGCATCACACCTAGTCGTACCACCGTTCCCGCTTTTCCTCGAATCAGCTTGACGACGTCGTCGAGATTCATATCAATCACGTCGATTAGGTCGCCTTCTTCGATTCCCTGCCCGACACTGACGATGCGATCTTCCACTTTGAGAGATCCTTCTTTATCGGCGGCACCACCGGGAACAATTCGTTTGATTACTGTCACGCCGTCTTCTGATTGTAGTGAAGCCCCAATGCCCTCCAGATTCAACTTCATTGAGATCTGGAAATTCTCGTAGGTGGTTTTGGAGAAATAGGAAGTGTGAGGATCATAGGACGTTGTGATCGCGTTGGCGAAAAGTTCGAGGACTCGATCAGATTTCAGTTGTCTCATTCGATTTCTGAAAGCACGATATCGTCTTTTGAGCTTCTCTTTGGCATCATCACCTTCGACCTTGGTGCCCTTGAGAACCAGAAAACTGTATTTGATTCTTTTTCGCCATCTTTCACTCGCTTCTTCGGGTGTTTTCGCGTAGGAAATAGAATCCTGGTCGATGATCAAGTCTTCGTCCTTGGTGTAATCAAGATCCGAGTCAATCCACTTGTTGGCCATCGTGACGCGTTCATCAATTCTCTTGAGGAATCGGTTGTAGACTTCAAAGGCAAAGTCGAGTTTTCCGGATTTGATCCGTTCATCAAGGTTGGCTTCCTCGGCTGCAAATTCATCAAAATCACTTTGATAAAAATAAAGTTTCCAAGGATCCAGGCTTTTGAAGAATTGTTTCAGTGCTCGGCGAGAAATCTCGTCATCCAATGGTTTACGGAGAAGATGCTGACCATCTTCACCATTAATCATCGTAGAAATGATAATAGAGACCTGTTTGTCCACTGCGGTCGGTTTTAATTCGTCTTCCGCCAACGCTACCGGTGGGAATGATAGATTTCCTGACATCAGGAAAATAAACAGGATGGTCACCAGTAGATTGGAATTCCGACGAAATTTTCGCATGGCTGATCTTTTGAGGGAGGGGAGGTGACAACTTCTATAGGTGGTAACTGCCGTTTGCCAGTTGCGCAAACACTCTAACCGTTATTTGACCTAATCATAAAATGGTAAACGGCTGGAATAATCAAGGCAAGGTCGACATGGCCGAGAAACAGACTTATATTGCTGGTAGACGGATGTAAGAATAGATTAATTGTATGTCGCTTTAATTTACGGGATTGCAGGACATTTTAGCCTTGTGGTGGGCTGGGATGCTCACCGGGCGGTTCCGAACTAAATTTGCCCCCAAGCAAGCACTGGAACCTTTTCTCCCATGAACGCGAAAGACGCGTACCTTAAAGTCATTAACGGGACTCAGCAAGGTGCTTGCTTTGGATTGGACGCCTCTGCTGACAATTTGTTGGGTCGCGGTTTTGAATGCCAGATCAAACTGCAGGACAAGCAATGTTCCCGGGTTCATGCCCGGCTGAGCTGGGACGACGCTCAGTGGATACTGGTGGACTCTGACAGCCGAAATGGTTGCTATTTGGGTAGTGAGCGAATTACCCGCTCCGCTATAGCGTTTGGCGGGGTGTTTCGCCTCGGAGAAACAGAGCTTGAGCTCTGTGATGAAAGTGAGTTTGAACGGACTGATCCCCTGATTCAGGCAGAGTCCGCACCTGTCGGACAGAAAACGGTGGTTTTCGAGGAGCAGGTTCGGCCTTCTGATACCGCCGATATTGCGTTGGCGATCCTCAAACAACAGGAATCAACCGATTCAATTTCTTTTGTATTTCAGCTTAGTCTGGAATTGCTCAGTATTGAGAACCCTGACGATGTGGTCATGGTTGCTTTGACCAAATTAAAAGAACGAACGTCATCGAGTGTTGCTGGTTTTATGTGGTTGAAAGAAGACGGTATGCTGACGCCCAAGTTGGTGTTGCCAGAGTCGTCCTCTCAACAGATTGAACTTTCGGAGCCATTGACCAAAATTGTAACTGAGCGTCAGCGTGCAGTTCGAATGGATCATCACCCCGATGAATCATCTGGAATAACCGAATATGCAGATTCGATTTGCGTACCGCTGGTTTACCACGGAAAGACGCTAGGGGCGATTCATCTTTATCTGGCAGAGGGTCGATTCAAAGACAACGATTATCTTGTTGCCAGAGCGATTTCCGAAATTACGGTTCGCTCGCTAGTGCGGGCCCGCCAATTTACCTCATTGCAGCAAGAGCACGATCGGTTATCTCAAAAAGTCGCAGACAGCGGCAGCATGGTAGGCGAGAGCGCACCCATGCTGGAATTGAAAAAGAAAATAGCCCGTGTTGCCAATGCCTCGGGTTGTGTGCTAGTTCGAGGCGAAAGCGGTTCGGGTAAGGAGTTGGTGTCCAGAGCGTTGCACAAAAGTAGTCCCCGTGCGGATCGTCCAATGTTGTCGGTCAATTGTGCAGCGATTCCGGCAGACCTGATGGAAAGCCAGTTGTTTGGTCACAAAAAAGGTGCCTTTACCAGCGCTGATTCAGATCATAAGGGCTGGTTTCAGCAGGCTGATTCAGGAACCCTCTTTCTGGATGAGGTGGGGGAATTGACCCTCGAAGGACAAGCCAAGCTTTTGCGAATCCTGGAAGGGCATCCGTTTCTACCGGTTGGCGGCACATCAGAGGTCACGGTGGATGTCCGGGTCATCTGCGCGACGAACCGGGATCTGAGTGAATTTGTGGCGGAAAAACGTTTCCGTGAAGACCTTTATTACCGGTTGAGTGTTTTTGAGATTGTCATTCCACCACTCCGTGATCGAGGATCCGACATTGGCATTCTGGTCGATCACTTTTTCGATCATTTTTGTTCCCAGCATGGTCGCCCAAGGCTACGCATTTCGGACAAAGCGTTGGATCTTCTGGTTGGTTACTCCTGGCCGGGTAACGTACGGCAGTTAAGAAATGTGATCGATAGTGCCGTGGTGATGGCAGAAGGAAATATGATCAAGCCTACCGATTTAGGGCTGAGGGACGTTGGTTCCACCCAATTGGAGTCGCTGCGTCTGGATTTTTGGGAAAGAAAACTGATTCTGGAGGCGCTTTCTCGCGCAAGTAATTCCGTCCCGGGAGCAGCCAAGTTGTTGGGTATTGGCCGAGCGACTGTGTACAGAAAAATCGAAGAATACGGGATTGAACGATAGGGCGTTTTTCCAAAGACGAGTCCCGTCATTCCCAAATCCCGCGCAACATTCCTGTTAGCGGCACTCATGAAATTTTTCCCATAGTTCTTCAAAATGCGCCGTGAATGATGAGGTTAGCTTGGGGTCATTGCAAATGACGAAGTTTTCCTCGTTGTGATTTGCGGCGCTGCGGGTCCAGTTGTAGCTCCCATTGAGCAATCGCTGGCTATCGAAAAGGGCAAACTTGTGATGCATGTGATTGGGATTTCGGTCGGTTCGGACAGGAATCCCAAAGGATTTCAAACGGTAAATGTCAGAACCTGAGTCATGCGCCTTTTCGTCATCGGAGATGATTCGAACTTTGACACGACGACGGGCAGCTGCCATGATTTCATCGGAGATCCGATCATCGGTAATTGTAAAAACGCAGATTTCAAGTGATTTTCGGGTGTTGGCAATCAGGCCCTGTAGCTTGGTGACGCAATTGTGCTCGGTGCTGAAAACCGCTTCGGATTCGATCGTAAGTGCTTCGTGGCTCGGGATCATTACCTTCAGGACGTCTTCTAGCCAATCCATCACTTCCTTGGACTGGGGAGACACCAGTTCCTCTCTGGCGAGTTCAAATGCCTCACTGCGAAGCACTGCCAAATCATGAGGTGTCGAAAAATAGTGTTGTACAAACTCTTTGATCGTTTTTTTTTCACCTCTGGAAAATCGATAATCAGCGAGCGTTTGTTTCAATATGTTAAGCAGCTTTTCTTTTTCCATGGTAATGTTAATTAGAGTGTGTGGTGGAAACGGAAACGAACTGAATGTCTCGACTTAACCTCAAGCCCCTTGAAGATGCTGTCCAAAAAGGTTTCGGGCTAACCTGCCTGAGAGAATCTTAACACTTATAAATTTAGGCGAGCGATGGGATAAAACACGCTCCATTAAAAATTAATTAACGATTCATGGCGAACGACCGGAACCACGAATATTTTTCCATCCCCAATGCGGCCTGTTCTGGCAGCTAGATTGACCGTTGCCAAGACTTCCTCTACCCGGGAATCTTCAACCCACATTCTTATTTCTACCTTCGGCAGAAACGCACGGGAGTAATCTGATTCTGCATACTGGTCCAGATAGTTTTTTTGCCGTCCAAATCCCTTGACACTGTGGACCTGCAAAGCTTCCAGCGGAGCATGTTCAAGCTCCGAAAGGACTTTGTCTGCCAAGAATGGCTTGATGATGGCGATGATCTGTTTCACCGACTCATTATAAGTTCGACCAGAGGCAAGGGTCCAGTCCTTGGAGGACTTTTAGACGCTAGGAAAGCTGCTCAGACTCATTGTGGGGTGTGTATTCCACTAGTCGAGATACCAGCACGGTCAGTGTTTTTTCGGCTCGCTTGACGGCGTCCATGACTGCTTGATGGTCCGTTGTTTGGGGGGAATCCGGCTGGGCAACGTTGGTAATGGTCGATAATCCACAAACTGGGATTTGAAGTTTTCTTGCGCGCAGAGATTCGGGAATGGTGGACATGCCAACAGTATCAGCCCCGATTTTTCTAAGGAATCGGTACTCGGAGCGAGTTTCGTAATTGGGTCCGGCTAATGCCGCATAGACGCCTTGATGCAGTACCAGTTTTTCGAACTGACCGATCTGCACAGCGAATTCAATCATCTTGCGATCGTAAACAGGAGTTTTGAATGGACCATGATCAGTTCCGATCCAACGGGGGTTCCAATATTCTCTTGGTCGGAAAAGCAGATCGATTTGATCTTCGATGACCATGACCTCTCCGCTGGCGAATTTTGGATTGACTCCGCCGGAGGCGTTCCCAATGATCAAACGCTTGATGCCCAGGCTGGCCATGACGTCCACCGGAAAACAGATTTCATCTTCTGAGTACCCTTCGTAAAAATGAAAGCGACCGTTCATCGCGACGATGGGGACCTGCCCCAGAAATCCCAGGACCAAGCTGCCGCGATGACCGGCAACCGTTGGCTGGACAAAATTCGGAATTTCCGAATAGGGGATCTCGACCGCATCACGAAATCGATGGATGAGCAAACTCATTCCGGTCCCCAGGATGATTCCGACACGAGGACTTTGGAGATCGTGCCGCTCTGTCAGAGCAGCAAGTACCCTGTTCCGGGCTGTTTCCACCCGAATGCGGTGTGATCGTCTGCATCGAGTTTCATTCATCTGCAGAATCTACTTTTCCTGCTCCAAAACACCCAGTACCAATTGCGTCAATTTAGGCTCGGCTTCATTAGCGGTCGCAATGATTTCCTCTACGTTGGCCGGCTTGAGTGCGTCTGGCAAACACATATCGGTAATCACCGAAAAACCAACCACCCGCATGCCGGTATGGACCGCAGCAATGACCTCTGGAACCGTTGACATCCCGACGACGTCGGCACCGATTGTTCTCAGAAAACGGTACTCGGCTCTTGTTTCCAGATTCGGGCCTGCGACGGCAACAAAAACGCCTTGATGGGCAACAATGTCATGTTGTCGGGCGACGGCCAGAGATCGACTGACCAGCTTTTGACAATAGGGCTCGCACATATCAGGGAACCTTGGGCCAAGGCGATCATCATTAATGCCGATCAGGGGATTATCGCCCAGCAGGTTAATATGGTCTTCGATTACCATGATGTCGCCACATTGGTAATAGGGATTCATACCTCCGCAGGCGTTGGAAACCACCAGTAGATCGGCTCCCATGGCATTCATGATTCGAACCGGTAGGGTGATATCCTTCAGTGAATACCCTTCGTACATGTGGAATCTTCCCTCCATGGCCATGATCGGTAAGCCATTGAGTTCTCCGCACACCAGGCGGCCGCGGTGGCTCGTTGCCGTCGATTTTAGAAAGTGAGGAATTTCCTCATAATCAATAGATGCCTGGACATCAATTTTCTCGACCAGGCTCCCCAGGCCAGTCCCCAGGATGATTCCCGCTTTGGGAGTCCTGTCCCATTTTGTTTTTAAAAAAGAGGTGGTTTCTTCAATCTTGTCAAAAAGGTCTAGCATCGCTTTGGTGAGGCCCGTTGGTCGATGAATTGGTTGTAATGGATATTTCCTGATTCGGGGCGATCGCCCGATCGGGTATTCAATCCACTAACCTAACCAACACCGCATAAATCACAAGGCTCCAGCTTCAAAAAGGGATGAGTAGGGGCAACGCCCAGCAGCAGAGACTCTCCCACACAAAGAGGTTGGATGTACCGGTATGGAAAGATTGGTGGATTTCGGAGGTCCCGTTGTCCACGTCAATCTGGGTGTTGACTGAACAGAGATTCGTTTCCAGCGGACTATTTTTCTTTGGGCGGCGCGACCTTCGAACGGACGAACGTGATCTGGGGTTTGCCGCTGCTTTTTCTTCCCTGAAGGAACTCCGGAACGTAACGTTGTCGTTCCTTTTTTTCCGGTACCTTGATGTTATCGCCTCGCTGGAGGATCGGTCGTGGTTTGGAGTAACTACCAAAGTCGGTGTTGCCAATGACCTCGCAGGGAAACCAATGTCCTATTTTTTCATCGTCCTGGAGGTAGAATTCCGGATAGAAATGTCCACGGACCCAGACGATTCGGCAGGGAACGCCGTGAGCTCGGCACATCGCGACAAAGAGATTGACTTTGTCTTCACCAATTGCCTTTTTGAGGCGAAGAGTCGCTTCAGATCCGGAGAGTTTGCTGCCACTGATCACGGCGACGTCGTCATGCACAAAATCGTAGATGGCCTTGATTTGTTCCCAGGCAGTTTCCTTGTCGGCTACGAGTTCCTTCACCTTGCGGCGGATGGCGGAGCTTCGGCTATTGATATAAGGACTGGGATTGGTATGAGGGCGGACCGCCCGATCCAATCGTTTGGCAATCACCAAACTCGATGGGTCCTCGGGAGCCAGCACTGTTTTGGTACGGACTTCAAAAGTCACCAGTGCTCTGGCTTCGGATTCTGGAGGAACTCGTGGGATATTGACCACCATTTGTCGGACGCCATGGTCCATTACCCGGTAGCTGACTCTTCCCACATGCGTTGAAAAGTCTTCATCAACAAGTTTTACCTCTTGGTCGGCCCAATCACCAGGAATGGGTATGGTGGCATAGAACCCATTACAGGTACCACCGATCGCTTTGATTTTTAATCCAACCTGCCAAAATTCGATGATTTCCTCGCCATAGGTGACCCCTTTACCATTGTCGACAGATTCATCTCGTTCGGATTGAGTCAATCCGATCTTGTTGGCCCAAATCAGAACCATGAAAAAAAAGAAGGCGATCAATCGAGGTCGTAGCGGCATCGAAGGAGTTTCCGGTGAGGACAGGGATTACCGAATTCAAATCTAAAGACGGCTGCGTCGGATAATGCTCTCCTTGCAGTCTAGTTCGAGACCAAGCGACGGCAAATCATGCGGTGCCAATGCGGAATAATTTTGGAAAACAATTCGGGCGTTGATCGGTGTCGACAATGACAGCAGCGCATGAAAAAACCGCAGAATCGTCAATCGATCCTACGGTCTGGATTGTCTTGAATTGACGTCCAACGGGGCGTTTTGACCCTGTCCGCCAATAAGGCCCCAGATGAAATACAATAAAAAGAGCAGTCAATGATCCGGGGGAACAGCGTTCCTCGGGAAGTTTGACACTCAGTTCATCGTGGAACCCAAATCATATCAGGGCCCACTCATTCGCAGACCCGCTAGTTCGCAGGTCCGATTTGTGCCGGGTTAGGCAGGTTTTCGGGTGCGACTCCACCCTGCATCACTCCACCTGAGGTATCATAACCGGGTGCAAACGAGGTGCTACCGTTGGTTGTGCAGGTGTCACACGCCGCGGTGGGTCCACACCAAAGGCATGAAGCGCCGCGGAAGAAGTTTCGGATGGGTTGACTGGCGCAACCGGTCATGCTCAATACTGACGCAATCGCTAAAATTGCAAATGCTTTTCTCATTGTTCTAATCTCAGGTGGGATTCGAAGAAATCTAATTCTCGGAAGGTTGCCAAACCATACACCGTGGCAAAGAGTTGGCAAATTAATTTGTTGTTTTTTGTAAACATTTTTTCATCTGGCTGCCGATGGTGTTGTTTTAAGTCAACATGGATTGTGAAATACATCAATGGAATGTCAGTGAACGGATTGGAATAACCTAGATTCTGCCTCGAGACGAATGGATTTTGTTGAGGCCGAGACCATTCTGAGCGATGTGATGCCTGTTGTTTACTTGTTCTTAACGAGACTTTGGCTCTGTTTGCCCATCACCGTTGTATTGTTTTTATTCGATACAACCGTCACGGTTGCGTTGCAAAATCTGGAGGCCTCAGCGGAGTCGCTCGATGTTTCGGTTTCTGCAAGTTTGACCGGGACCACTCCTCAAAGAGGGTGTAATGCGAGTAAACCTGACCTGAGTCCCTGTGCCAAAAGTCGCCTCAACCGCGATTCATATGCGCCGGACTTCATCTATCGCCCCGGCAGAAAAAAAATCAATGACAAGTATGGTCGGATTCAGGATTGTCAATCCAAGATGATCATTCGGCCTGGAGATGAATTCTGGTGGGTCAGTTCCAGACATCTTCCACTGAATAGTTGTGGCGATTTCGATTTGTGCATCTATCGATTCCTCGATGGGCAGGTCAGTCAAAAAACCATGGTCGATTTAAAAAACGCTCATCAATCCAATCCGGACCTGATTAACTTTGTTTATGCCCATGAAAATCGGGCGGATCTCAACAAGGCGGAAATGCGTTTTTGGCAAACCTATAACATTTTGATCAACCAGGCGGCCGACGCACCATCTGTTCGTTTTATCTTTTTCTCCTGGCCAGCCGATGAAGTGCGAGGCCAAATACGGGATGTGAAAGCCAAGGCAACGATTTGTGATCATCATGCTTTCTACTTTGCGCATTTCTTGTATCAAATTCAGGACTTTAACCGTGTCAGTCTTGGGGGATATAGCTATGGTGCGAGGTTGATTATTAATGCTCTGACACTTTGCGGTGGGGGTTGTGTCAACGGTCGATCGGTGCCGCAGGATCAACGCTTTCAAAAACCGAGCCTGCGAGCCGTTTTTGTAGCATCAGCACTTCCAAACAGTGGGCTTGGCTGTGCGGCGTACCAGCATCTCGACCATGTGACGTTTTTGAATAATTCCCAGGACGGAGTGCTGAAATTCTTTGGTCTACTTTCTGTAAATCGCACGCAGGCTTTGGGGAGGACAGGAGTCTGCTCCACCGCCGGATTTCCGGATCGAGGAGGCAAAATCCGGCAATTGGATGTTGCTTGTATTGCCGGTAAAAGTCATAAAATCGAAGACTATTTCAAATCGGAGTCGCTCCGACAGATCATTCGAGATACCATTTTTTGGCGAGACGTCGCTGCCGAAAAACCACGATAATCGACGGTCTTTACGGCATCAATAGGGCTGCTAACGGTGGTAGTTTTCTGCAAGTGAAAGTGCCACCTTCAACGCGGCCTGTTGGGTGTCGATTTTCCCAAGCAACTGTTGCTCTCGTATCGTGTTCAATATTTCCTTGAACGACGGACCAGGTTGTAGACCAAGTGACAACAGATCGGTACCTGAAACCAGCGGTTGGGGATTCAGCGTTTCAATCGGGAGCCGGATTTGTTGCCGACAATATTCTATTGCCTCACTTTCGCAATGGTCCCAATGGGCAGTGACGGCATCGGCCAGTGATAGCAATTCCTGGATGTCAGTGTGAATTAAGACAGGTTGTATCGCTGGCCAGGCGTCATCATTGGCGGTCAGGATACAGGGCAGTGATTCCAGCAGCCAAACGACAAGCTTGGATTCCTCATTGGAAAGCTTCCATTGTTTACACCAGCTGGATAAATCTCGACCGCTGGTGGCAATGGGTGTGGTTGGGTCTGGACCCATTAAGGAAAGCAGAACGGCCGCTAGAGCCGTTTCAAATCGTTCGGTACGCAATTTTTGGACTAGCTGGATCGTTGCGGTGGAATTCTCACTGTTGAACAGGGAGTCGGATTTGAATACCTGCTGAAGCAAATCGGTTTCAACCAGAAGATTGACAGCCTGCTTTCGTTGAGGATGAGCCAGCATTTTCCTGATTTCTGAGGCAATCCGTTCAGCACTGACCACCGAAAGTTCACCGGCGTGAACGCGGATCGCATCGAGGGTTTTTTCGTCGATGGTTAGGCCGTAGATGGCCGCAAAGCGTACTGCTCTCAGCATGCGCAGTTTGTCTTCACCAATCCGATCATGGGGGTTGCCGATGGCCCGTAGCATCCTGTTTTGAATGTCTTGTGAGCCGCCAACATAATCGATGACCTTGTCTTTCAGTGGGTCGAAAAACATGCCATTGATTGTAAAATCTCGTCGTTTTGCGTCTTCCTCGGCGGTACTGAAGGTGACTGAATCGGGGTGCCGACCGTCGCTGTAAGGTGAATCACTGCGAAATGTGGCGACGTCGATCTGCAGCCCCTGCTGATCTCCCAAAACGACGATCACTCCAAAGGCAGCTCCAATGGCAAGGGTTTTGCGTTTTCCAAAGACTTTTCGGACTTCGTCCGGTGTAGCATTGGTTGCGACATCATAGTCCTGCGGCTCTTGTCCCAACAATCGATCTCGGACGCAGCCGCCTGCCCATAGAGCTTCAAAACCCGCATCGCATAGTTTGCCAACCGCGGCGATTGCGAAATTTCGCTGGGATGTGGAGTTGGGTATCACCGTGGAATCCTTGGGCAGCAAAGGTGGGGTTTACCGAAACAGGCCCCGTCTTTTCTACCGAATTGACTCTGTCTATCCGCTAGAAACAACCCGCCTGTCGGAAGTATGATGATTCTGATTCGCATTGTCGAGTTCACCTGATCAATTTCCCGTCAACCAATAAAGGAATTTGTCATCGAAAACGAAAGTCTTCCCCTTGAAATAGAGGTGCGTGCTGTGAAGGAACTGCTGGATTCGGGTGAGTCCTTTCTCCTTCTGGATTGTCGAGAGCCCCAAGAGTATGAAATTGCGAAGATCGAACAGGCTCGATTGATTCCGATGCGGGAAATTCCTAATCGAGAAGCAGAGTACGCAGACTACAGGGACAAGCGGATTGTTGTCCATTGCCATGTGGGCGGTCGGAGTTTTCACGTGATGCAGTGGTTGAGAGAGAATGGTTTTCCTTGCGCTCAGAATATGTCCGGTGGTATTTCGGCTTGGTCCCACGAGATCGATCCATCCGTTCCAACCTATTGAAAAGAGCTTGTAGAAAAAGCTTTTCGATAACGGTCTTACATCCGCTGGAATTCGAATTAAACTGGATCGCTGCTTAGCTTGATTTTCAGATGGATCGCTGCCGGCGATTACCTCCCAACGGAAAAACGCATCGTTTTTCGTGGCAGTTTTCGACAGGCTAGAGAGTTGGGCTAGAGAGTTGGGCTAGAGAGTTGGGCTAGAGAGTTGGGCTAGAGAGTTGGGCTAGAGAGTTGGGCTAGAGAGTTGGGC
>JABAAE010000007.1:0-20751 GCA_014238905.1 Planctomycetota bacterium | reverse complement strand
GGCTAGAGAGTTGGGCTAGAGAGTTGGGCTAGAGAGTTGGGCTAGAGAGTTGGGCAATGAGCGCACAAGGCCTCTGCTCAGGATGGGCAGGGAATAAGCTGGCTCCGGTCAGGGGAGATAATCGTCAGTGGATTGTCGCCCTGATCGTGAAATGAAATGAGTAATAGGAAAATTATCTGGAGGAAAAATGGGACGGGAATTCGTCGACCTGATTGATTTCAAGAGTAAGGAATTTGAGGTTTGTGACCTGGGACAAGGTGCTGGACGTGGCGTCTTTTCCAGAAAACAGTTCAAACCGGGGCAGCTGGTCATGGAGATCCGTGGTCAGGTGATCGATGAGGCCGACTACAGCTCATTTTATTGTATGGATCTCGGAAAAGGACGCGTATTGGAGCCAGAAGTACCGGGAGGGTTGGTCAATCACAGCTGTGACCCGAATTGTCAGCTGGTTCAATTGGGGAAATTTCACCTTGGGCTGGAAGCATTGGTCAACATAGAGCCTGGGCGGGAATTGACCTATAATTATGGTTGGCCCGCCGATGTTGGTCCGCAAAAATGTTATTGCAAGAGTCTCAAATGCCGGAAGTACATCGTCGATCCTAAAGAATTACCACGTTTGTTGAAGCAAATAAAAAAAGCCAAAAAGAAAAAATCAAAATAACCTATCGTTCTTTTTGATTGGGCTTCTGATTTGGAAACCAACAGCCCGTGGTCAGTCGTGACTGAATTCAATCGGTGTTGCCGATTTTGATGAGTCCAGAACACTTTTCGCCTATTGCTCTGTTCAGCGTTGCTTGATCATGCCAGCTGTCGTTCATTGTCCCAATCGATGCAAGTTACAGGTGCCTGTTCGAAAGCTCTTCGAGTCATTTCAATGTCCGAAATGCAAAGTGACGCTGATTGTTAGCCAGGAACAGGTGGATTCTTTTCAAGAGGATCGAACTCATATTCTCGAAGCCAATCTTTCATCGGATCTGGCTGAGATGGTCTCCGACGGAGTGCTTTTCCTAGAGGGTTCAAGCGATGAATTCCAGACGCAAGCCCAAGGAAGCCAGGAGGAGATTTCGACGCCCGACGGATTGCTGCAAAGTTCATCAAGCGAGAATCCGCCAAAGTTGGAATCCGATGGTGGGGCGATTAGCCCGCCGCCCATTCCGCATTTAGCGGAGAGTGACTTGGTTTCTGCGGAAGTCCAGACAAGTGGCAATGATGCTCCCGATCTGGCGGACACCTCACCGAAGAAACAGCGACCGGTATGGCAACCCACTGGCCTTGAGACGGATGTTGGCGAAGACGATTTGACGAAGAAAAGTCAGGTTCTCCCGAAACCATTGGAATTCGATGGTTTGGGCGAGTCTCCAGGCAAAGCAGGACCCATGGAGGAGCCTTCCAGTAGAAAAACCAGGCTGGAGCGATGGGGGGAGAGCATTCTTGGCAACTTGACCGATTCGGAAAACCCGGGAGTGATTCACAGTCTGGAAATTAGCTGGCGAGCTTATTCACTGGCTTGGGCAATGGTCGTCATCGGACTATTTCTGCTAAGTCCAATCGTGTACACCATGGTGAATTGGATTGGCAAGGACTACCACCAGCCCCTGGGTCGATGGTCTTTTTTCCTGCTGTTTTTTTCATCCGTTCAGTTTCTCTATGCGTTCTTCCTGAGCCAAATTCCAGATTGGTCCACGACCCGTTTGGTCTCCTATTTGATGCTGACGATGACCGTTTTCGCAACGTTCCTGTTGTCGATCGCATTACTGGGCACCAGCGACAGCGGATTTTTCCGATTTCTTCAATTGTCTGTGATGGAAAAAGGAAAGATTTGTGGTTGGTTACTGATTATGGTGATTGGCTTTGGCATGCTGAGTTACCTATGCGGCAGGACGACCCAATCCTGGGTCGAGGACGAATCAAGGCGGGCCATCCTTTAGGCGTTGTCACCTGATTGGGATGAATCGCGTTCCAGCAAGCGACAGCGTCCTTTGGTACTCCGCTAGTGGGATGGCTATGAGGCGTCGTTCTCGCCAATGGCCTGACTTTGTCTCCCTTGCTTCACTCTAGAATCTCCCGAGGTCCCATCGAGATCCGCTTTTCAGGCGACGTTGTCCAACCGAACGATTGGCTGATTTTTTGAAGCCATTATTTTGAAGAATCTGACCAGCCATTCAGGTCCTTCCCCTCGCCACGAGGTCGTGTTTCAACCACCAGACCATTTGGGGACCATTCGATCTCGCTTGATTTTCAGACTGGGGATTGTGGGTTATTGCGAGCTGCACTCAAAGCGTCGTGCAATTCCATTTTTCCTTCGTAAAGTGAACGTCCCACAATGCACCCTGAAATAGCAAACGAGGAAAGCATGGACACATCTTCGATGGTCGTCACACCCCCGGAGGCAATGACTGGAACATCCACGTGGGCGTTGAATTTCTTGACGGCCTCAAAGTTGGGGCCCGCCATCATGCCATCCTTCAGGATATCGGTGTAAATGATCGCTCCGATGGGCATTTGAGAAATACTTAACGCAAATTCATCTGCGGTCAGCTTGGAGACCTGTTGCCATCCGTCGGTTGCTACCAAACCATGGCGAGCGTCGATCCCGATCGCTAGTTTTTCTGGATAGTTTTCGGCCATCTTGGCAAGCCAATCCGGGTCTTTCAATGCCTTGGTCCCGACGACGAGGCGACTGACGCCCAAATCCAAGTAATCCTGGATGGCTTTTTCGGATCGGATGCCTCCTCCTAATTGGCACGGTACGTCAACGGAGTCCACGATTTCCTTGACCGCCGCCAAATTGATATTCGTTCCGTCACGAGCTCCGTCAAGATCGACTAGATGCAGACATTCAGCTCCGTCGGCGCACCAGCGAGCGGCCATATCTGCGGGATGCTGACCATAGACAGTGGATTGGTTGTAATCGCCTTGTTTTAATCGAACGCATTTGCCGTCCAAAATATCGATTGCGGGCCAAACCTGCATCACCAAACCTCACAGAGAAGAAACGATAACGCATATTTTCGCATACGGTTGAAATACCCGCAACCATTTACCATCGGCAAACGGTCTAATGCAATGGGCGAAGGAGCTAAAGAACAAATTGACGCCACAATAAACCCATCACCGAAAAGATAGTCCACCCTACCTAGCTTTTTTTTTGCAGCTTGGAGACCGTTAGATACGATTTTGTCAGGGGAATAAAGGAACTGATTGGCAAAAAAATAGAATTCGAAATCCTGATCAGGAATCGCGGCTGCAATGGTGGATTCTCCTAGAAAAATCGCCTAAGGTGAGGGTTTGGTCATTGGCCATAGAGGGGCCGCTTGTCGGGGATCGTATTCTGGGGCTGACCCAACCGTTGGAGACAGTTGGGTTTGGATAGGAATACGAAGAAAACTGCCAACTCCCAATCTTCCTGTTTTTTTCCGTTGAGTGATGCGAACGATGTTGAATCGACTTGAATTGCTGGTTCTGGTGTGCCTGTTTTGTAGTTCCTCGTCGTGGGCCGAAGATTGGACACGATTTCGAGGCAAGAACGGACAAGGTGTGAGCGATGCCCAGAAAATTCCCAGCCAATGGAGCGATGCGGATTTGCACTGGAAAACCAAGCTTCCAGGGATGGGGCATTCTTCTCCGGTTCAACTGGGTAAAACGATTTTCGTTCAATCGGCTGACCCGGAAAGCGCGACCCGGTATGTCATTGCCATTGACTCCGATACCGGCAAGATCAAGTGGGAAAAAAAGTTCGCTTCGACCACTCATCGGTTCCACCGTTTGAACAGCTACAACTCCAGCACGCCGGCTGTTGACTCCAAGCGTGTTTACGTGACCTGGTCGAACAAGGCTCAAATCACATTGAAGGCGTTTCACCATGATGGCCAAGAGATTTGGTCCAAGGATCTTGGATCTTGGGTGGGGCAACATGGCTATGCTGCATCGCCGATTGTCTATCGCGATAAAGTGATCCTGGTCAATTCCCAGCAAAAAAACCAGTTGAATCCAGGTGAGAAACCGGGGCAGAGCAGGGTGATGGCATTTGATGGCAAAACGGGTCAAACGGTTTGGACGTCCGATAGAGTGACAACTCGCGTTTCCTATTCGGTGCCTTGTATTTATCAAAACGAAAAAGGAGACGATGAGTTGGTCTGCTGTAACACCGCCGAAGGGGTTTATAGCTTGAATCCCCAAAACGGGAAAAGGAATTGGTATTACCAAGGTGCGTTTGATAAACGAACCGTTTCTTCACCGGTCTTCGCTGGTGGCCTGATCCTTGGCAGTTGTGGTTCAGGAGGTGGTGGAAACTTCGTTGTCGCCATTCGCCCGGGATCCCAACCCAGCATGCAATACAAAGTCGATCGTAACGCCAATTACGTGCCCACACCGGTGGCGTATCAAAACCGCCTGTATTTGGTCTCCGATAAAGGGATCGCCTCTTGTGTGGATAGCGGCAACGGAAA
Organism: Planctomycetota bacterium; assembly: GCA_014238905.1. GTDB lineage: Bacteria > Planctomycetota > Planctomycetia > Pirellulales > Pirellulaceae > JABAAE01. Next base: position 16,303 of record JABAAE010000007.1, on the reverse strand, counting down.
AGTCCTCTGGCAGGAAAGACTCAGCGGAGAATACTGGGCGTCCCCGATTCGAATTCAAAAAAGAATTTACGTTATCAATGCCAAAGGAGTTGTCACGGTGTTTGCTGCGGCAGACAAGTTTCAGTTGCTGGGAAAATCTGAATTAGGTGAAAAATGTCATAGTACACCAGCGGTGGCCGACGGAAAGCTTGTCTTGCGAACGGTTTCGCATTTAATGTCTGTGGGCGGTGAGCGGTAGTTTTGCTGCACCGATTGTTCGCGTTTAAGAAAACGATCCCAAGTTCGTCGTATGTTCTCTCCTTTTTGGATTTGAATGGAATCAAACTGGCAATTTTGGATTGACGTCGGTGGGACGTTTACCGACTGCATCGGCATTTCACCGGCTGGCGAAAAACGGGTGTCGAAAGTCCTCAGCTCTGGCCAGGTGATTGGACGTGCTATTGGGAAGTCATCCAATAACGGGCCTGAATCCGGTTTTGTTTCTCAGGAATTAAAAGGGCAGTGTCCCCATTTTTGGGATGGCTATGCCGCCGAGAGCGGTAGCCAGGTGTCGCTGATTCGGGACTCCACCACCTCGGGGGAATTTGATCTGGAATCAGCGGAGGAAATCGCATCCGGCAGTGGAAATCTGGATTTCCGAATTCAGACGGATATGCCCGCTGCTATTTTTGCGATCCGGAAGACGCTTGATTTGCCTCTCGCACAATCCCTTCCGGTTGTGGACGTTCGCCTCGGAACCACCCGCGGGACGAATGCTCTGTTGACACGGAGCGGCGCTCGAGTGGCGCTATTAACGACATCCGGCTTTGGTGACCTGTTGCGTATCGGGTATCAGAATCGGCCGAAATTGTTTGCGGTGGATATAAAAAAGCCGGACCCGCTTTTCGAAATCTCGGTCGAAGTCCAGGAGAGGATCTTGGCTGATGGAACGGTCGAAATTCCACTGGACCGGCTCGAAGTTCAGCGTCAGCTCAAAAGAATCTATCAGAGCGGAATTCATTCTTTGGCGATTTGTCTGATGCATTCGTATCAGTATCCCCAACACGAACAAATCATCGCGGAGTTGGCCAAGGAAACTGGTTTTGTGGAAATCAGTGTTTCTCACCAAGTTGCTCCAGAAATTCGGATCATCCCTCGTGCCTATACAACGGTTTTGGATGCCTACCTGAATCCGGTATTGCGAGAATACGTAGCGGGCATTCGCGGGCAGTTATCCAGCGGCTCCCGATTGAAATTGTTTTCTTCGTCCGGGGCATTGGTCGCCTCGGACGAATTTACGGGAAAGGACAGCATTTTGTCCGGCCCGGCTGGAGGGGTGGTTGGTTTTTCCAAGACGGCTGCTTTGGCAGGAATCTCCAAGTCGATTGGATTTGATATGGGGGGCACCAGTACCGATGTCTCCCGTTTCGATGGGCAGTATGGCTATCAATATGAAGTGGAGAAATCAGGGGTTTTTATCGTGGCTCCGACATTGTCCATTGAGACGGTGGCTGCCGGGGGAGGTTCGATTTGTGACTATGATGGCATGCGGTTTTTGGTGGGGCCGCAAAGCGCCGGGGCCGATCCGGGGCCGGCGTGCTACGGTAATGGCGGGCCATTATGTCTAACGGACGTGAATTTGTTTTTGGGCCGGATCGACGGTAACGCTTTCCCGTTTCCGCTGGACCGAAGTGCTGTCGTTGGACATTTGGAGAAAATCCAAAAACAGATTGCTGCGGCGACCAACGAAAATCGGTCTCTTGACTGGATTGCCGAAGGGTTCTTGCGGATTGCTGTGGCAAAAACCGCTCAAGCCATCAGGTTAATTTCACTGCAGAAAGGGTATTCGGTGACCGAGTACGCCTTGGTCAGCTTTGGCGGGGCGGCTGGGCAAATCTGCTGTCCGGTGGCGGAAGAACTGGGAATCAAGAAGATTTTGATTCATCCGCAGGCCAGTGTGCTGAGTGCCTATGGCATTGGACTTGCCGATGAAGTCTTGCATCGATCACTGGGGATTTATTCCCGTTGGTCCAAAGAACTGAATTTGCAGGACTCGTTTGCAAAGATGGAAGAGGCTGTCGGTGGGGTAGGGGATCGACGTGGGGCGGAGATACGATTTCACAGGAAAATCGACCTTCGTTACGAGGGTACCCAAGACTATCTGACGTTAGACTATGACGCTCATGACAAGTTACCCCGCCAATTCGAAGCAGCCTACCAAAAGCGGTTTGGATTTTCACAGGAGCATTCGCTGGAAATTGGTTCGATCCGAGTGGAAGCGGTCCTGTCGTCGGCGGAACCCAAGAGAGAGAACGAACCGGGAGAGATGTTTCAACAGAAGCGGTCGCCAGGACCGCTTCGACCCGATGCCGAAGTCAATCGGGTGCCAGAATCGATCACTCAGAAGGTGGGGAGAATCGACCCGCAGTCTGGCTCACCAGACCGCTTTCCAAAAATTCCTCGATCGGAGATGGCCGCTGGTCAGCATTGGACCGGTCCGCTGCTCATCAGTGATGACTTTTCGACGGTCGTGGCCGACCAGGGATGGAGTGCTCAAATTCTGTCCGATGGACAAATGCTCCTTGCAGAGAATGGCATTTCTGCGGAACAGAGGGCACCCACGGACAAGCAGAAAGAATCTCTTCGGGAAGCCTCTGATCAAGTCGAAGTCGAGCTATTGAACCATCAGTTGTTTTCGATTGCCGAACAGATGGGGGAGACGCTCCGCTCCACAGCGGTCAGCGTCAACGTCAAGGAAAGACTCGACTTTTCCTGCGCGATTTTTGATGCAGCGGGTGATCTATTAGCCAACGCTCCGCATATTCCGATTCATTTGGGAGCAATGAGTGAATGCGTCAAATGCCTGATCGAAGACAATGCCAAGATTGGCGTGGGTGATGTTCTGGTGACCAATGACCCGTACCGCGGTGGCAGTCATTTGCCGGATATTACCGTAGCAACTCCCTGTCATGACGATTCAGGCCAATTGCGTTTCTGGGTGGCCAGCCGCGCGCATCATGCCGAGATCGGCGGGGCGGTTCCCGGTTCGATGCCTCCCCATTCAACAAGATTGGGAGAGGAAGGGGTGCTGATCCAAAACTTCAAGTTGCTTTCGGCCGAGGGTCATCGATTTAAGGAGCTGGAAAGACTCCTTTGTGGTGGTCCCTTACCGAGCCGACAACCGAAATCCAACTTGGCTGATATTCGTGCCCAGATGGCGGCCAACCAAGTCGGAGTGGTTGCCTTACGTCAACTTTCCAATCGTTTGCACCAGAAAAAATTACAACAGTTGCTGCAGAGTATCCGGCAGCTTGCCTCAACCGAATCAATGAAGGCCATCGCGGAGATGGGTGGCGGTGTCTTTCAGTTCGAAGATTACATGGATTGTGGCGCAAAGATCTGTGTGACGATCACCACCGGCAAGCAACAGATGGTGATCGATTTTACCGGGACCAGTCCGACTTTGGAAAACAACCTGAATGCGAATCGAGCGATTTGTCTTTCGGCCATCATTTACGTCATTCGACTGATGATCGACAAGCCGATTCCCCTCAATCAGGGGATTCTCGATCCGATCACAATTTGCTTGCCTGAGTGTTTTTTGAATCCAGCCGCGCGCGAGGACGCCTTCCAGAGTCCGGCTGTCGTGGGAGGCAATGTGGAGACGTCTCAGAGAATCGTCGATGTCTTGATGGGCGCCTTGGGAATTGCTGCCGCTTCGCAGGGTACCACCAACAACGTCCTCTTTGGTAACGCGGATTTTGGCTACTACGAAACAGTGTGTGGTGGAAGTGGGGCTTCGGCCAACCAGGAGGGTGCCGATGCGGTTCAGGTGCATATTACCAATACGCGGATTACCGATCCGGAGATTTTGGAGACCCGTTACCCGGTGGTGCTGGAAGAGTTCCGGATTCGGGCGGGCTCGGGTGGAAAGGGGATCCACCGCGGCGGGAATGGTGTGGTGAGAAAATTGAGATTCACCCAACCGATCGAGTTGTCGGTTTTATCGAATCGCTATGGTGATCACCTGCCGTTTGGGATGAACGGGGGAGGTAGCGGCCAAAGGGGGGTGCTTAAATTGAAGAAATCAGGTGAGTGGGTGACCCACTTGGAAATTCAGACACCCGGCGGCGGCGGGTGGGGCAGGGCGGACTAAAGCGATTATTGAGGAGAAGGCCTTCGGTGATCGGCGATTTTCCATGCCAGGATCAGCTCTAAGAAAAGTCCATGGAGACCTGATGATGTCGATGACGACCTTACCAGAAATCGATCTTCAATTGGTGCTCTTTTGATTTTTTAGTTTCTGCATGACTCTATTTTTTGCTCGATCGCGGACCTGAAGATGCAGTAACCGAATGGCGGCGATTTTTTCGTCGGATATTTCATTAAATGAACTATGAAAACATTGGACTTGAAAAGTCGTCGTGGTGCTGAATTCGCGAGCGATTCGGTTGCGCAGTCTTAGAATAAAGAAACCGAGTTTGTCGATCAGTGGTTCGACGCTATTACTCTGATAGTCAAAAATACTAAAAATGCAGTAACCGTATTCACCATTGGGGAGTTTCATTTTCATTTCGATCGGTTGCCAATCCTTGACCGATTCCTGATATTCTTCCGGTACACGCTTGGCAACCAGCGGTATCCTCTCCACCGTCCATCCGCTGCCTTGGTAACAGACCCGCAATTCATGCCAACCAAGAAATGGATAATCCAGAGATACCTGCGAAATCAAATTAGAATCTTCTTCCTTGTAAACCCAAGTCGAAGAATTGGGACCGTAGGTACTGTTGCTGGGCCGGAGTACGTTTCGAAAATCTTCCAGCTCGTTGACCCAGATTTTGGCGGTGCTACCCGGGACCGCGAGTTGCTCGGGTAAATCAGTGGCGACCAGTCCAAGGGTGTCCACCTGAAACGTGCCCCCCCGATTTTCTCCCGAGAAGGAAACCATCAACACGAAAAGTCCACAAAGATTGGCTACCGCCAGAAACGACAATGAAATCTTCTGGCGAACCGGTCGGAGTGGATCAACCGATTGCACCTGGCTTGCGGATTTTCTTCGGCGCCGCTGCCGACGTTTTTTTCGGCCCAACGATTCCACGCCCGCTACATATCGGTTCCAAAGTTTTTTGAGCGTATTTTGGTTTTCAGCATCAAGATCGATGGGACCCAGAAGAAAGCTGAGCAGAGTATCGGTCGAGCTAATGAGGCCTATCGCTGCGAACAGGATGAGGTAGCCGAGGATCTCGTGCGGAATTCCTGTAAAGACATCCAGATTAAACCAGTAATAAAAAGCGACGCAGATGACGATCCGAATTCCATTCATGGTGACCGACCAAAAGACGCCACTGAGCACCAATAGTAGACCCTTGACGATCGATCTTCGTCCCCACACCGCGACGGTCACGGTGCAAAACAGGAGAGTAAACAGGGACTGCACGCCGCTGCAAGCTCTTTCAACGTCAAAACGCCGGACGCCACCTTCGATGCCTTGATCGGCAACCTGGATCACGGTTCCGGGGGTGAAATTCGGGATGCCCACAAAATCAAGCACATTGCTGGCGAACCAAGCACTGTAAAACTGTAATTCGGTGATCAGTGTCAAGTCAAAATTAAGGGGGACACGGATGAGGGGTATCAAGAGAAACCAGATGGAAAACAGCGATCCGTCTGATTCCTTATCCTTCAAACGGATTAACAAACTTCCGATGGCAAAAACGACACCGACCACCGGTAGGTAGTGGTTATATTGCGTTATCGAAAGGGCAAAACAGAATGTTGAGAAAAGCAGCAAAGCGCCGCTTCCGGCCATCGCTGACCATGAATCGAGCAGCTCTCCCCGATCTATTCGTTGGTAGATCATGTACCCAAAGATCAATATCGCCACGGGGAAGAATTGATAATGGGTCAATTCCCAGGATCGCTGAAAATAATAGAACAGCGGTACGATGTTCAAAAGGATGATCAACAGGTGTAGGCCAAGAAAAAACCTGAAAAAAGGGGTTTTCCAGCTTGGTGTGGGGGGATCCGCTTTTGATTCGTCTATAGCGGATGGAGCGATTGGCGGTTGGTTAGATTCTGACATGCAATATTAGTTGTGAAATTGGCGGCGTTCCGGCCGGGAAGACTCGGTAGACTTTCCCCGATCGGGCCACGTAGATCAACTTAGCAGAATGAGTGCTCGCACCAATCGTGTTGGTGCGAACTGGCTGTGATCAACTCCGTCTACGCGATAGAGAACGGCGCAGTTCAGGGAGATATTCCGTTCGATTGGTCTTGTTAGACTGAAAAAAGACCGAATGATTGACAACCCATTCGGTCAGCGGCATCTTATTCCTGTGAAACGGGGAGTTCGTAGCCATGTTGCTTTAGAAGTCTGAATTTTTTGGCCTCTTCGAGGTCTGATGCGACCATTTCGTCGACCATTTCGTCGAGCGAAATTTTCGGGGTCCAACCTAAATTCTTTTTGGCTTTGCTTGGATCACCGAGTAACGTTTCCACCTCGGCAGGCCGGAAATAAGTTGGATCGACGGCGACGACTTTTTGTCCTACTGACAACCCGGGCGTTTTGTCTGAATTACCGATGGCCGCCACAAAAGCGACTTCGTCCACGCCTGTCCCTTCGAATCGCAATTCAATGTCCAAGGCATCAGCTGTCTTTTCGATAAATTCTCGAATGGAATACTGCACCCCTGTGGCGATAACATAATCGTCGGGTGTTTCCTGCTGTAGCATCAGCCACTGCATCTCGACGAAATCTTTGGCGTGTCCCCAGTCCCGTTTCGCATCGAGGTTGCCCAAAAACAGACAGCTCTGCAGCCCTTGCGCGATTTGGCTGAGTCCGCGAGTGATTTTTCGCGTTACAAACGTTTCACCGCGACGAGGAGATTCATGGTTAAAGAGGATGCCATTGCAGGCGTACATGTCGTAGGATTCCCGGTAGTTGACCGTAATCCAGTAGGCATACATTTTGGCGACGGCGTAGGGTGATCGTGGATAAAAGGGTGTCGTTTCCTTTTGCGGGACTTCCTGAACGAGTCCGAAAAGCTCGGAAGTCGATGCCTGATAAAAACGGGTCTTCTTTTCCAGTTTCAGAAACCGGACCGCTTCCAGGATCCGCAAGGCACCCATAGCATCGACATCGGCGGTGTATTCGGGTGCCTCAAACGAAACCGCAACATGGCTTTGGGCGCCGAGATTGTATATTTCGTCAGGACTGATGTCCTGGATGATCCGGGTCAGATTGGAGGTGTCGGTCAGGTCCCCGTAGTGGAGCACAAAATTACGGTGACTCTCATGAGGATCCTGATAAAGGTGGTCGACACGCTGGGTATTGAACTGGGATGCACGGCGTTTGATGCCATGCACCTCGTACCCTTTTTCAATCAGAGATTCAGCCAGGTACGATCCATCTTGACCGGTAATCCCGGTGATTAGTGCTTTTTTCATTTGTAATTCGTTTCGTTTTTGTCTGGATAACGCAGCTTTGACCCGAGGGAAAGCGTAGGTGGTGATGCCAACGCTACCTTCAATCTACAAACTTGGTCAATAATTCATCAACAGCGTTTTCCTGTTTTGACATCCGAAACCATCCGCAATTACAAAAAACATCTGTTTGAGGGCGGTTTTGACAGTGCGATTAGGCCATCCATACCTTTTTTCGATCAGTGATATTTTTGGTCGCGTTTCTGGTGTCCACGATCAACGAAGCGTGATTAACAATATGATTCCAGTCAAACGCAGTATGATCGGTTGCAATGAGTACACAATCGAGCCCGGCAAGATACTCAGATGAAAGTTCCTCGCTGGCTAAACGTGGCAGATCATAATGCCGTTTTGCCGGCAACATAGGAACGTGTGGATCGCTATAGGAAAGAATCGCACCTCGCTGCATTAATAGTTCCATTAACTTGAACGATGGACTTTCACGATCATCGTCTACATCCTTTTTGTAGGCGACGCCTAAAACTCCGATTTTGCTTCCACGAACGGACTTGCCTACGCTATTGAGAGCCTCGATGACTTTGTTGATGACAAAGCTTGGCATGGCCGTGTTGACTTCACCCGCAAGTTCAATGAATCGAGTCGGCACCTCGTTCTTGCGAGCTAACCAACTGAGATAAAACGGATCGATTGGGATGCAGTGCCCTCCAAGTCCCGGTCCGGGATAGAATGCTTGAAATCCAAACGGTTTTGTCTTGGCAGCATCAATCACCTCCCAAACGTCGATTCCCAGTTGATCAAAAAGTACTTTCAATTCGTTAACCATTGCGATGTTCACGCAACGATAGGTGTTTTCGACAATCTTGCATGCTTCGGCGACTTCGCAGCTATTGACGGGAACAGTTTCGACGACTGCATGTGAATAAAGTGCCGATGCAATTTCGAGACTGTTTGGCTCGTAGCCTCCCACAACTTTTGGGATCGAACTGGCAGTAAAATTTGGATTGCCAGGATCTTCTCGCTCAGGACTGTAAGCCAAGAAAAAGTCTTTCCCAATCTCGAGACCAGATTTCTCCAAAATCGGCAAAACGACGTCGCGTGTTGTCCCCGGGTAGGTTGTACTTTCGAGAACAACAAGTTGGCCGGGACGCAAAACGGAAGCAATCGTTTCTGTGGTGGCCTCGACATAAGACAAATCAGGATCACGGCTATCGCTAAGAGGCGTCGGAACGCACATCAAGAGTGCGTCTGCTTCTTTTAAATCTTCTTTTTTTGCGGTCGCAACGAGTTTGTTTTCATCGATCCATGATTGAATCCATTCATCGGGTATATGCTCAATATAAGATTTTCCTGCGTTCAAAGAATCGACTTTGGTTTGATCCACGTCAAAACCAATACACTCGAGTCCCGCACGGGTGAAAGCTTGGATGAGTGGCAAGCCGACGTAGCCTAGTCCGAGAATGCCAACCTTGGCCGTTTTCTTTTTTACAGATTCTAAGGTCTGTTGAGCGGTGTTTTGAAGAGTTGTCGCCATGATTTGCCAAGAATAAAAAGTGTGGTGGATTAGTGTGACGGGGTTTTCGTTTGAGAACTAAAGATTGACCTTGCTGACCCAATCATGATTATCCAAGTACCATTGGACACTTTGTTGGATCCCTTCTTCTAACGATACTTGCGGCGTCCAGTCGAGTAAATCATTTGCTTTGGAAATATCAGCTCTAGTTTCTTTGATGTCCGCTTTGTGGAACGGTTTGTACTCAATATTCGCTTTTTTTCCTAAGAGCCCTTCAATCATCTGAATAACATGATTGATCGTATGCGGAGATTGTCCTCCACCTAGATTGATGACTTCAAAACCAAGTTTCTTTTCGGATGCAGCGATTGTACCGGCTGCTATATCTGTGACGAATGTAAAGTCACGCGATTGGCTGCCGTCACCAAAAAGCTCAATGGGTTCGCCCTGATCGATCCATTTGATGAATCGAAAAATACACATGTCAGGCCGGCCGGCAGGTCCGTAGACTGTAAAGTATCTAACAACTGAAATATCCAGATCATACAAATTGTGAAAGCTATAGGCCGTGACTTCCGCAGCCTTTTTGGAAGCGGCATAAGGCGAAATCGGCGTATTTACCGGTAACGATTCCATAAAAGGCATTGGCTGCCCGGCATAAAGACTGGATGTCGATGCCAATACATATTTCTTGACATTGTGAAGTTGGCACAACTGTACGAGATTCAGGTTTCCCAGTGTATTGGTCGTGAAATAGACAAACGGATTCACGAGGCTATACCTCACACCGGCCCTTGCAGCTAGGTTTACTACTGCAGAAAAATCATTCTTCTCGAACAACTTATTCAAATCTTTATAGGATTCGATATCGATTTTATGAAGCTCAAAATTACCGAATTCCTCAAGTCGTTTAAGTCGATGTTCCTTGATCGACACGTCGTAGTAGTCGTTCATGTTGTCAACGCCAACGATGTGAATCCCTTTTTTCAACCACTGGCATGCGACTTCGTTGGCAATAAATCCTGCGACGCCAGTCAATAGAACTGATTTCATTAATTAGCTTCCTTTTCTAGTTTCTAATTGTGTACGGTCGATATGAACGAGGTTTAGTTGCACAGGATTTCCGCGATCCGTTCTGATGCCTTGCCATCCCACAGTTCCGGACATTTGCCCACTTTGTATTTGTTTTCAATAATTTGTTGCAGATGACTCGCCAGTTTTTCTGCGTCATTACCAATCAAAGTACTTGTCCCTTGCGAAACTGTGATGGGTCGTTCGGTGTTCTCCCGCATCGTCAAACAAGGAACGTCGAGAACAGTAGACTCCTCTTGGAGACCGCCAGAGTCTGTTACTATTACTTTGGCCTGAGACGTTAGGCATAAGAAATCTAGGTAACCGAGAGGGCCAAGGACCTTGACGTTTTCGGCCGAATTGAGTTTTTCCAACAATCCAAATTCTGCCAACTTTTTCTGAGTTCGTGGATGCACTGGAAACACAACGGGAAAACTACCAGAGGTTTCAATCAAGACATTGACCAGTGCATTCAATACATTCTTGTCGTCTACGTTTGACGGTCGATGCAATGTGACCACGCAATAGGCACTTGGTTCCAAACCGTACCGTGACAACGTATCCAAGCCTTTCGCCCGTTTGAGTTGTTGCAGCAGCGTATCGATCATCACGTTGCCAACCAAGTGTATCCGCGAATCCGGATGGCCTTCCTTTTGGAGTTGCTTCACACCGTCAGGTTCTGACGCCAGCAGCAGATCGCAAACTGAATCCGTAACCAGTCGATTGATTTCTTCGGGCATCGTGCGATCAAAACTACGTAGCCCAGCTTCGACATGAGCGACCGGAATATTAAGCTTTACCGCCGCTAGTGTCGCAGCCATCGTCGAGTTTACATCTCCAACCACAACAACTCGATCAATCGGATCAGACGTACTCGCCAAATCAACGAGCGTCTTTTCAAGTTCTATGATTAGCTTGCCAGTCTGTGAACCGTGACTCCCAGATCCAACGCCCAGTGAGATTTCCGGTCGCTTGATTTCAAGCTCTTCAAAAAAAACATCCGAAAGGCTGGGATCGTAATGTTGGCCCGTATGAATCAAGGTGGTTTTGATGTAATTTCTGTTTTCAATAGCGTGCAGAATCGGCGCTACTTTCATGAAGTTGGGCCGCGCTCCGACGATAAACGCCAGATGCTTTTTAGTTTTTGTCATCGTTTTTTGCCAAACGGTTAATGCAATGTTTTACTTTTGAGCAGAGTTGCATAATTGGCTTTTGGAGATTTATTCAAACCAAAAGACCTTTCATGTCCAACTCAATCGTTGCTCCGTTTTTCAAGCTTTCCAAAACGGCAAAACAAGCGACATGGTTAGCGACAATTTCATTGAAGGGTATTGGGGCAGTCTTTCCGTCTTTTATCGAGAAAAGAAATTCAGAAACTGAATTGAATTGCCCTTTGTCTTGCGTGCTTCGTTTTTTGTTTCGTAGTTTGCCGCTTTTAGCGATTTGTAATTGTTTGAAGTCATCCAATATGAAGCATTGGCCCGAATCAAAAATTTCGATTTTTTCTTTTGGCAATGCTGGCGAGCCGTTAGCAAAGTAATGTACCGTGCCAATGGATCCGTTTTGAAATTGAATATTGATCGAAACAGTATCGTTATGAGAATTGGCATCCGGAACTACAACCGCTTGAACTTTGCTGGGTAAAGATTTTGCAAGCCAAATCAAGTAATCGACAAAATGGCAAACTTCACCAATGATTCGTCCACCTCCAATTGCAGGATCTTGGATCCAGGTTCCAGACTTGATACTTCCCGCATTAATTCGATAAATGATCGATTTGGACCCACTGCTTATTCTGGATTCTATTTCCTTGCTCAAGGGTGCAAACCTACGATTAAAACCAACCATGACCTGAACCTCAGGTCGATTGCGTTTGGCTTCAACGATTTCACTTAATTCGTCTAACGAAAGGCAAATCGGTTTCTCGACGAATACGTGCTTACCATTTTCAATCGCCGACAATGCATACTTCGCATGCGAATCGTGCCGGGTTGCAATAAAAACGACGTTGGTGTCATCGTCTTTCAACAGGTCAGCGACGTCGCCACAACAATATTTAAAGTTGAATTTTTCGGAGACTCTTTTGCTAGTCGTCCCCGAATTAGTAAGTACACCACATCGCTTGAAGGCGTTTGTATCTTTTGGCAGATTTGGCAGCAAGTAACTTTGTGCGTAGCTTCCTGCGCCTACGAATGAAATGCACACATGATCAACAGGCTTGCCGTTGGAGGCCGTAATCGCTTCATTTCGAATAGCCGAATTGTCATGAGGCTTTTCCAGGTCATAATGAAGCAAGACGCCAAAAAACGATTCGCTTCGATTAACGATCATGTCATAGGCTGTAGCTGCCTTAGCCAATGGAAACTCGTGAGTCGCAAGATAATCGATATTGAGTTGATCCTGGAGCAACAATGATTGGAATGCTTCCATGTTTCGCTTTTCAGTCCAGCGAACGTAGGCAGCCGGATAGTCAACTCCTTTTTCCTCGTAGTCGAGGTCGTAACGCCCTGGTCCGTACGAACAACTCATCCGTACCTCAAGTTCTTTTTGATAGTAGTTTGGCTCGCGATCAAAGCCGGTGGGGACCGCGCCGAGCACGACGACCTTGCCTTTTTTCCGCGAAATCTTGCCCGCAAAGTTAATCGGATCCAAACTCGATGTTCCCGCAGTAATAATAACCGCATCGACCCCAATTCCGTTCGTTAGTCGTTGGATTTCGGAACTCAGTGCCGGGTCGTTTCGTTGCCAACTGGTTGGTGAACAGTGCTCCCTAGCGATATCGACGGCGCTTTGGTCCACGTCAATTCCAAACACCTGAACGCCGCTTGCTTTTAACATCAAACAGGTCAGTTGTCCGAGGAGTCCGAGTCCGATAACGGCGCATGACTCGCCCAGTCGAAGATCGGCTTGACGAATGCCTTGCAAGGCGATTGCACCGAGCGTGTTGAAGGAAGCCTTTTTCAGATCCGCATCGGGATCCAGTTTGACACTTAGGTTTTTCGGAACGCAGACGTACTCGGCGTGATTGGCTGTTGAACCGGCACAAGCGACTTTGTCGCCAACACTAAATCCTTCCACTCCTTCGCCGACCTCGATCACTTCTCCAGCCGTTGAATAGCCAAGCGGTGAATAGGCGTCGAGCTTTTTCATCACGGCTCGATAAGTTTGAACGATACCTTGAGTGTGTAGAGCTTGAAGAACCTGTTTGACTTGTTGCGGTTTTTCTTTGGCTTTACCGATCAAGCTTTTCCGCGCAGTCTTGACGGTGTTGCCTTCGGTGCCTGCACTAATTAAGGAAAAGTGATTTCGTACGAGCAGATGCCCGGCAGAAACAATCGGAATGGGAACTTCCTTGATTTCGATGGCACCTTTTTTAAGTTTTTGAGTTAGTTGTTCCATTGAAGAATTTCGTGCCTCTGTAAAAAGTGACTTTGTTGCAGTACTCAGATTGACCAATGAAGTTGGATTTTTAGTTACCTGTTAGAATTCTGAAATCCTTGTACGCAGTAAATCTTCTGCCGATGAACAATTCACATTTCCCTTTTCCAGGGATGGTTCGATTGTCGAAAATAAAATGGTGTTTTCCTCGACTGTTTATAAGGAATCCAGAAAACTGAGATTTCCCTTCATGTCAGGATCTTGCGTCACGTAACAACGAATTTGGTTGTAACCATTAGGATATTCGAGTTGGGTATCGATGAATTGGAAATCCTATTTGTCATCAACTTTTTGCCCAATTGGAAGTGTCCAAAGTTAACCGTTCGCCGCGGTCGGCTCCGTTTGGTTCTCCTACCGACACGCCAAACAAACGAACCGCTGCACCTTTTCCCGCTCGCACCCGTTTGTAAGTCATGTTGAGCCGAATTGGCAACTCAAGTTGCACATCAGGTATTAAGCCGGCCAACTCGTTTTCGCTGTTTTTCCGGCCAAGCTGAAACGCATTGCCCGACCTTTGGATGTTGAAGCTGTCGTTGATTTTCTTCCATAATTCGAGGTTGTTGTCCACAATCGGCGTCCAGCTGGATTCGACCTCGATAAACTCGTTTTTCGTTTCAGACTTGTCCTCGCAATTCGCCTGCAAGCTAATGCGATGAATTCCTAGATTTTTGATCGTTGTACGATGGGTTCCGAATTGCCTTTCCAAATCGCCATCTTCTTTTGGCCAGTTTTTTTCGAAACCTGAATAGGCGTTATCCTGATTAACGTAAACATCATCCCCAATTGTTCCGAATTCAGAATCTTCCAAATCCTCGACGCTTAATACCGGAATGCCGTCAATTATTTTTGGGGAGATTTTTTTACGCTCGATACCATTCGCGGTAATTTCCTTGCCTGCATTTTGAACCGGTGTTTGGTCGTCCAACCACCCTCCCACTGTGCCGCAGCATAATACGGATTAGGAAAATCAGAATCTTGACCCATCAATGCGGAATACGTAATAATAACAGTTAAGCACGACATCACCACAAAACACTCTAGCTTGATGTTGCTTTTAACGTTCAAATTTTGACTTGTATTTATAGATCATTATTAGAATCCCGCTTAATAATATTGTTATTTTAAAACTCTTGCCTTGGCAAAGATTAACGGCGAGATGAAATCAGATTTATTAAGACCAACCAGTGGAAGAATTGCACCCAGTTGACGTATCTGGATAGGTTCGAAATCTAGCGTTTTCAGGACTGTATTTAATGAGCCTCGAGTGTAGGAGTTTACCGAAAGCCCGTAGAATGCGCTTTTTGACGTTCCAAACATTTTCGAAACATGGAATCGGAAGCCGTGAAGCTTACGGACAATTGACCGCGAATTTGGTACGGAAATAATCAATGTTCCGCCGGGTTTGATAACCCGATGAAACTCGGTAAGACATTGCTGTGGATCTTTCAAATATTCCAATACGCTTGAGCAAACGATTCCGTCATATTCGTCATCTCGATATGGCAGCGACTCGACGGAATCGATCGGCGTATATTTGATCTTGTCTCCGAACTCCCTACTGCTTTCTTTTGCGATTTCAAGCATGTTTTCGCTCGCGTCGACGGCAAGAACTTGACTGCCTTTGCTTGCGATCAGTCGCGATATAACACCGGTTCCGCATCCGGCATCTAGCCATTTAGTACCATCGACCGAAATAGACTCCAGCATATTTTCAACCGCGTCCAATCGCAACTTGAACGTAGGCTGTTCGTATTGTTTGTTCCAGTTTTTGGCAACTGTTTGGTCGTGATATTCGACGGCGTTATTCATTTCTTATCTAATCGCTCTGTGCTTTTGACTACTCGATTGAACTTGCGTAACTGATTTGACGCCACTTAAGGCAGTCTCCACAAAGTCGCCTAGTCGGTCAGCGATAACATTCTGTGAAAAGTTTTTGCGAGAGTAAGATGCATTTTCTTTTGCAACTTGACATCGATAGGCCGAGTTATCCAATAGCCGCAAGATGGCGTTGGCTAATCCTTCAGTGTCGCCTGCATCAATTAACTCGCCGTTGCGTCCTGTTTCCAAAACATCCTGCATCGCGCCAACACGGGTCGAAACAACGGGCTTGCCAGACGTGATAGCCTCCAGCACGGCCATGGAAAAGCCTTCAGAATAAGAAGGCAAAACCAAAAAATTACATTGTCTTAGCGTCACGAGTTTTTGCTGTTCGTCCAACATGCCGAGGTAAACGTGATTTTTCTCAAACTTTCCCGCAACATGTTTCTCAAAACAATCATCCGGCGATTCGCCCGGGAGTGCTTCACCGGTTGATTGAGAATGTTTGACATTTCGCTCGACAGCTAACTTTGTTCCTGCAAATTGAAATTCAATATCAGGATGTTTGGCGACCACAGTTGGAATCACTTTTAATAGCTCGCAATACCCTTTTGCTTCCGACAAGTGCCCCATGAACAAGATCGCGTTCTTTTTGTACTCATCGGCATTAACCGCCTTATATTTTTCGACATCGATCATGTTATGAACAACACCGATTCGGTCGACAGGAGCAAGGTCTTCAAATTGGTTTTTCAAACTGTCGCATTGCACCAAGCTCCATGACACTCGGTGACAGGCCCATTTAATGATCCACCACTCGAGTCTTGAAGCGGATTTCAGATTATGTTTGAAGTGCCCTGCCCGCATGTGCGTGATGACTTTTGCTCCGAAGAGCCTTGCAATCGCTATGCACCAGATATCGCGTCCTAGCCATCCCATTCTTGTAGCAGTGACAAAGTAATAGACGACATGAGGCCGAAAGCCAATAAGCCGCATAGTTAGTCGCCAACAAAATCCAATAAAAGCAGGGACCAAGCCGAATCC
>JABAAE010000079.1 GCA_014238905.1 Planctomycetota bacterium | reverse complement strand
TGCATCTAAGTTTCCAAACTCAATTAGTCAAAGAAATCACCTTTAAACATTTGAAATTATTTACTCTAGTGACACAGAAATTTTTTATCTTTTGAAAAAAATGCATAATTTTGGTTAAAAATTTCGATTTTTTCTTAAATGGTGGCCTTTTAATAAGCCATTCCACTTTATTTGACTGTTGACATACATGTTTTAGTTCAAATCAACCATTAATTCACAATCAAATACCAAATATGTAAAATCTTCACAATTTTTGTTGTCAAACATTTAACAATTTTATGGGGGTATGGGAAGGGAAAATTAATTAATTCAAAAAGCTGATGTCCAATTTACACAAACTTTATGTTTATTGTTAGAACACATATACAACTAGTTTCCAAGCCCAACAAACCAAACAAAACAACTTAAACAATTTGCAAGTAGTTATTATAGTGGCACTGAAATCTTCAATTCTTTGAAAAAATAACGTATTTTTTATTAAAATCATGTTTGTTTTCATAAATTATTATCTTTGAGTATATTATTACAT
>JABAAE010000078.1 GCA_014238905.1 Planctomycetota bacterium | reverse complement strand
CACTCGTATTCCTATGATGACCTTTCCTTGTAAACCATTCTACAATATGATCCGAGGCCTTTCTAGATCCCATGAGATCATCAAAGACTAACACATGGCGTTTATGGGGATTAGATACTAAAACCTCGTCATCGTCAGGGTAATCGTAGACGAATTTGACTTTAGGCTGAAGACTTGCATAAGCTGATTGCCATTCTCTATATACCCATACGATACGCTCAGGAGGAGGATCAATGATGCATTTTTGAACCAATGTTTTGACAAATTCAGTTTTACCACTTCCTGAAGGACCTGCTACCATAGCCGAAAATGGGTGTTTAAAGTGTAAATGTTGACACTCGGTGGATGTTAGCTCTCGACACATGTTGAGAAATGAATGTTGCTGTTGTTGTTGTTGTTGTGCTGCTGCTGTTGTTGCTGCTGCTGTTGCTGCTGCTGTAGCTGGCCATGTTTATATGCTATGTGTCTTTTTAAATCGTGAGCCCTAACATAAGAGCTGAAACAGAGGTCGCAAGTGTACATCTTGTCTGTT
>JABAAE010000077.1 GCA_014238905.1 Planctomycetota bacterium | reverse complement strand
ATTTACAAAAATATAATGATAATAGTGAAAAAATGACGTCACCCGCGCCAAGTGCAGAGAGCAGCAGCCAAAGTTTTAAGAATTTTCTTCAAAATTTTGGTGATTGGAGCCAATTTTGGAGATTTTGGGATTTTGGTATCGACTTCAAAATTTTGAAAAAATCTTTGTCACGTTTGTTCGCCCATATTGGGACCAATTTTGGAAAATTTTGACTTTGAAGTTTTTGGTTAGATCACAAAGTTACAATAAACCACCGTGGCGGAATTTTGATTTTTTGTCAAATTTCGAATTTTGCAAAATTTGAAATTGGCAATTTTGGTGAATTTCGAAATTTGAATTTTGACAAAATTTGGAAATTTGGCATCGTTCTCCAAAATCTAATCATAAATTTGGAAAGATCTCGTCGTCAGCTTTCCAACGACACCATTTCGTCAAATTTGGACAAAATTTGGTCCAAAAATTCTTAATATCACAAATTTTGTGGGTTCTAGGTTTTTTTACTTTCAAACGATATTTCAATTTGACGCTCTGGC
>JABAAE010000076.1 GCA_014238905.1 Planctomycetota bacterium | reverse complement strand
ACCGAGTGCGCGACCTATCCCTGCGAATGCAATACCCGTGTTACCTGAAGTGGCTTCAACAATAGTGTCGCCTGGCTTAATCGCATCAAGCTCGTAAGCGCAGCGCAAAATATGTAACGCCATTCGATCTTTAATGCTGCCAGTAAGGTTGCCAGATTCGAGTTTAACGAAAATCTTAACGCGCTTGCCTTTGATTGTGCAATGCAGCACAAGACATGGCGTATTGCCGACGAGGTTGTCTAATGCGCCAAGTCGTTGCGCAGGTGTTGATTGTGGTGCCGAAGTGTTCAAAGCGCCACCATTATAGTGATATTAAAAAAGTTGGTGCCGGGAACAGGAGTCGAACCTGCACGGGATTTTACTCCCACATGGCCCTCAACCATGCGCGTCTGCCAATTCCGCCACGCCCGCGCGTGTTCAGCGATTTCGCCGAGTCGAACAGTATAGATAGCAATCCCAAAATGTCGAGTCGCCTCAATAAACCACCCAGTTTTTCTCCGTTTTGGTCAGTTTTTGTCTTTTTTCACCCACTT
>JABAAE010000075.1 GCA_014238905.1 Planctomycetota bacterium | reverse complement strand
CAAACGTCACATGTCGTCGGGTAGTATATACTTCGATTGATATATAAATGTAATATTGCGGTTGACATAGGTCGAATTACACTTTTTAAAAGAATATTACAAATTAAATGGTTAAATTGTTTATCGCGCCGGGTATTCGGAAATTTGGGACGCGGGTGGAACACTAAGAACCGGGTGAGGGAAGAGTGAACAGATAACTGATTGGCTATCAAAAATGACGAAATTGAACAAAACAGACCGCGCAGTGAGGAGACTGTTGCCGCGGGTTTAAAAGTCACCAACACAAGCCCGCGGCAACAGTGTCCTTACTTCACGGTCTGTTGTGTTCAATTTCGTCACTTTTGATAGACAATCAGATAATGTTCACTCTTCGCTTACCCGTTCTTGGTGTTCTACCCGCGTCTCATGTGTCAGAATACCCGGCGTGTGAAATGTGTTGATGCGCCGTAAAACACAACAACATAAACAATCCATTGCTAATACAAAGTTTCTTGCATTTCAGAACAATGATGGAGATCCTGAATATACAGAAGACA
>JABAAE010000074.1 GCA_014238905.1 Planctomycetota bacterium | reverse complement strand
TGTTAACCTGCTCGCGTTCTATGGATTTGTAATCAGGCCAGTGATGTAATATGCATGTCCTGTATGGCATACCTCACTGGCTGTAGCTGACTCCAACAAAATCGAATCGATTCAGAGAAGAGCCATGCAAATAATCGAACCAGAGTTATGCTATGATGCAGCTGATGTTCAAAGCATTAGCTGCAGAAAACTTCTTTTCGGAGGGAGAATTTGTCTAGGAAATCTTTCACTGCCATCAAGTCCGTATCACATAAATTACATCATGTATTACCCCAACCGAAGTCCATTCGATACTCCCTCAGTAATTCATCAAAATTACCCGTCCCGAAAACCAATACCAACCGGTTTAAGAACTCTCTGATACCCTATGGTTTATTTCATTACCAATCATTACATACTGCTAACATCCTTTAGATTTCCTTTTAGATATCACAAAGATAGGTGGAGAGAATTGATGGAAGGGAAGAAGTTGGGTCTTCATCTCACATCAAATTTTGTAGCTGTATGCATTTACATTTTGTTTTATATGTATTCTATT
>JABAAE010000073.1 GCA_014238905.1 Planctomycetota bacterium | reverse complement strand
AACAGCCTTCGGAAACGCAGCGGCAGTCCTTGCTCATCCATTTGAATAGGTCATTAAATAAGTCATTGGTCAGCAACCCGAAGCTGATTCCATTCAGAATGCGTCGCATGAACCGCTTTGAATATGGCAATGCGGTCAGGGACTTGTTTGATCTCAACTGTTGGGTCTATTCAATCAACGATCGCATTATTCGTGATCACAATAATTATTTCAGGCCGGAAACAGGCAAGATGCCTGAGGTGGCAAAGGTCGGCAATCGAATCATGGGCCTGCAGCAAATGCTGGAGAATCGTTTGTTGGGCGTGATGGCTTTCCCCAAGGATCCTTCCGCGGAAAATGGCTTTAACAATCGCGGCGATCATCTGAGTTTGTCTCCCGTGCTCATGGATTCATTCTTAAAGCTCAGCCGGTCGGTGGTGAATGCAGAGAATTTCGAAAAGAACTGTCGAAGCTGGAACGATCTTTTTCAAGACCCTACAAGGAAGCAGGCAACGACAGGATTTGGTTCCATTACAGCAGATGAATCCGTCGCCACACGCA
>JABAAE010000072.1:280-541 GCA_014238905.1 Planctomycetota bacterium | reverse complement strand
GAAATCCAATCGCGTATCGCGCAGTATGAAATGGCATACCGCATGCAAACGTCCGTGCCGGAACTGACAGACATCTCCGGTGAAACTCAATCCACCCTGGATATGTACGGTCCCGATGTCATGAAGCCTGGGACATTTGCTGCAAACTGTCTGTTGGCCCGTCGGCTCGCAGAACGGGATGTGCGATTCACTCAGGTTTTCATTCGCCAATGGGATCAACATGGTAATCTTCCTAAAGACATTCGTCGTCAATGTGGAATC
>JABAAE010000072.1:0-250 GCA_014238905.1 Planctomycetota bacterium | reverse complement strand
TGACCAACCCTGCGCCGCATTGATTAACGACCTGAAACAGCGTGGAATGCTAGAGGACACGCTCGTCATTTGGGGTGGCGAATTCGGCCGCACGATTTACTGCCAAGGGGGACTAACCAAAACAAATTACGGTCGGGACCATCACCCACGGTGCTATACAAAATGGATGGCCGGAGGTGGCATTCAGGGGGGGGTTGTTTATGGGGAAACTGATGATTTCAGTTATAACGTGCAAGAAAACCCCGTCCAT
>JABAAE010000071.1 GCA_014238905.1 Planctomycetota bacterium | reverse complement strand
ACGGCGTAAGAAATCGACGGCGCTTTTCCGCGGAGTTCTTCGTCGGGTCCGTCCACAATGATTCCTGTGTCGGGTCGGGTTACGGTCCAGTCGCGGGTGCCGACCCACTTTACTAAATCACCGATTTTCATTTACAACCTCCACATGGGACGGGTGGCACCGTACGCGCTTTCCAGAAAACGTCTGTACCAGTGTGGTCGATACCGTCACAGAAATAACAACGCCGAGTCCCTGATATGGAACCCTTACTAAATCACCGATTTTCATTTACTCTCTCCAACTTATCTTCGCTTGCCCAATATGTGCCGTAATCATTTGACCACTGAACCTTGCACCCGCTGCCCGCCATCCCAAGGCCGGGCTTCTCCAGAATCTCAACCACAAGTCCCAAGCCCGCATCATCGCGGCAGAGGCTCCCCAAGGGTTTCATTACCAAATCACCGATTTTCATTTAGGGCCACCAATTCGCCTTCTTTACAGGAAGTTGGGTTAATAGAACCATCCCGCAGGTTGATCCAGTGTACAGTTTTATCGAGAGGGA
>JABAAE010000070.1:331-542 GCA_014238905.1 Planctomycetota bacterium | reverse complement strand
CCGTCACAAAATTTATGTAAGAAAAATAGACGAAAATGAAAAATAGAAGACGAAATTCAAGAAAATGAAAAAAAAGATGTGCATAATCCCCATACTATGCTGGTCAATGAAAAAAAAAGACGAAATTCAAACGAAATTCAAAATTAAATGAAAAAAAAAACTTGAAAAAATGGCCGCCCGTCAAAAAATTTATGTCAAAAAAAAAAGATGT
>JABAAE010000070.1:0-321 GCA_014238905.1 Planctomycetota bacterium | reverse complement strand
GAAGATTAAAAAAATGGCCGCTATGTCGAAAAAATTGATGACGAAAATGAAAAAAAAAGACAAAATTAAAATTTTAAAAAATAAATGAACAAAAACTGAAAAATGGCCGCCCGTCACAAAATTTATGTAAGAAAAATAGACGAAAATGAAAAATAGAAGACGAAATTCAAGAAAATGAAAAAAAAGATGTGCATAATCCCCATACTATGCTGGTCAATGAAAAAAAAAGACGAAATTCAAACGAAATTCAAAATTAAATGAAAAAAAAAACTTGAAAAAATGGCCGCCCGTCAAAAAATTTATGTCAAAAAAAAAAGATGT
>JABAAE010000006.1 GCA_014238905.1 Planctomycetota bacterium | reverse complement strand
CCAGCTTTGGTCCTAATGGATCTGGTCGCCCCAGTTTTGGTCCGAGTGGATCTGGTCGCCCCAGCTTTGGTCCTAATGGATCTGGTCGCCCCAGTTTTGGTCCGAGTGGATCTGGCCGTCCCAGCTTTGGTCCTAATGGATCTGGTCGCCCCAGTTTCGCAAAGGGCGGGCCCAGTTCTGCAACCTCTGGTCAGAAGTCTTGGGGTTCGCGAATCCAGTCCCGAAATCAGCGGTCTTTTTCGCCTCCAAACAGGGAGCAGTCAAGGATGATCAAGCCTGATTTTTCGCGGCCAATAACCCCGAGTGGACGGAAAGGCAAAAGCAAATCTGATCGTTCCCGTCGATAGAGCGTTTGCGGGTTCACGGTGACGATACGATGCGACTCAGTGACAATCGGTTGGCTGACCAATTCGATGCGGTCACTTCGCCTCTAGCGATGGCTATGAGGCGATTGAGTTGCCTTGATCAAGTCCCGTCCCGGCGGAAAGACTGACTCGGTTTGAATTAGAGAATCTTCCTCATGTTGGATTCGCAGTGATCAAGATATGGAGCGAAGCTCAAGAGTGGCGATTGGTGATTGCCAAGGCAGATCGTTTGTCGAATCTGACCAACTCTGAGTTTGTGTGGTTGTTGATGTGCGTTTCAATCGTCTTCCGAATCATCTGTTTGAGATAGCCCGTTCCATAGGTTATTGATTTCTTTCGCTTCAACGTAGTGATGGTCTAGGACGGATTTCACCGACTTGACGAACTTTGTGACGTTCTTACTGCGCTAAACTGTCTCATTTGGTCGTTTGCTTTCTTTGTGATCGACATGGAGTCACCCTTGGAATCTCATCAATTTTCATGGGTGAATCTAAAGAGAACTGGATGATCCAAAACTTGAACATCGGTTGTTAATTCTTGGTAAACTAACGTTGTTTACATTCCATAGGATGATTGATTCGGTGGCCCAGTCCTTAAAAGAAATGATCTGGCTTTTGGCTGGATTACTGACGGTTTTGAGTATTGAGATTCCTGTTTGCGCTCAAAACGGAAATGTCGGGACCCTTGGAGTTCCCACATCCAATCGACAGGATGTCCAAACGCCTGACAAACCTCTGACGATAGTGTCGAGCCCATTACATTTGCGAAACTCGGCGGCCCCGGAATGGTCTCGGTATCCAAAAATAGCGAAACGCCGAAGATTGGATTTAGAGTTTGAAGCCCAGACGAATGCCTTGGAAAAAGTATTGCGTCTGCGGCAAATTGACGTCAAACAGAGTTGGTCGATCCAATTGAACGGCCAGCCTGTCGGGAAGCTGAAAAAAGATCAAAACGATTTGACATCGCTCTATCGGATAAAAGCGGGCCTCTTGAAAAACGGGCTAAACCGTTTGGAGATATTTCCTGCGAAAGAGATGCAGCCCAACGATGATATAGAAATTGGTCCCATTTTTTTGATCGATGAAAGTCAATCGGCTTATCTTCGGCAAGGCCATCTGTCGATCAATGTGGCGGATAAATCCAATCCAAATGTTCTCTTGCCTTGTCGAATTACACTGGTAGATTTGGTTGGCTCGCTGGTCCCGTTCGCCGCCGATAGCGATCAAAAGATCGCTTTCCGTGAGGGTGTTATTTATACAATCGACGGAAAAGTGCAGCTTACGCTACCCGCTGGAGAGTATCGCGTGTTTGCTGGTCGCGGATTTGAATATAGCCGTGACGAAAAGAAAATCACCATTGTAAACGGTTCGGAGGTACAGGTTTCCCTTGCCATTGGCCGTGCAGTCGACACCGTCGGGTGGGTCAGTTGTGATACGCATGTGCATACCGTAACCCATTCGGGTCACGGTGATTGCAAGATCAACGAGCGGATGTTGACCCTTGCGGGTGAAAACATCGAGTTGCCAGTGGCGACCGATCACAACAAGCAAATTGACTACGAAACAGCTTCCCGGGAAATGGGTGCACGAAAGTATTTTACGCCGTTGATTGGTAATGAAGTGACCACCGATTTCGGGCATTTTAATTCTTTTCCGTTCGCCAAGGCTTCGAATGTTCCTAACCACCGAGAAAATGATTGGGGGGTACTGATCCCGTCGATCATGAAAACGCCCAATGTCCGTATGGTGATTTTGAATCATGCTAGAGATGTTCATCGTGGCTACCGTCCCTTTGATCCCGCCTTTTTTAACGATGTAACGGGTGCAAGTCTGAACGAGAGGCCATTCCTGTTTAATGGAATTGAGGTGATTAATTCAGCTGCTCAGCAGTCTGATCCATTTCAACTGCTACATGATTGGATGGCTATCGTGAACCGCGGACACCACGTGATTCCGATTGGGTCCAGCGATTCTCATGATGTAAACAAGTTTATTGTTGGCCAAGGCCGAACTTACATCCGGTGTGAAGACAGGGATCCCGGCAAAATCGACGTTGATGCGGCAATGAACAATTTGGTGAATGGCCAGGTGAGCGTCAGCTTGGGATTGATGGCTCAAATTTCAGTCAACGGTCGTTACTCATCGGGGGACCTGGTGCCGGTCGCTACGCAAGCGGGAAAAAAGATACGGGTGCTCTGTCAAATGTCCGGTCCTCATTGGGTGAAAGGGAACAAAATTCAGCTATTTGAAAATGGAGTGTTAATTCGAGAGAAATTGGTCAAGGAGGAAACGGATTCGACGGCAGATTCTTTTCTGCACGAAGTTGAATGGAGACTCGATCAACGCAAACACGATACTTTTTTGACAGTGTTGGTTACAGGGCCAGGTGTTTTTCATCCCAGTTGGCCGCTGGCCCAGCCTTATCAGCCTGTAAGCCCAGTTTGGGAGTCAAGGATATTTGGTGTTACTGGTGCCTGCTTTCTTGATGCGGACGGAAATGGCAGGTTTGACTCTGCTTTTGATTATGCATCGAATCTGGTTGCTCAAAGTAAAGGCGATTTGAAGACGTTGGTAGGACAGTTGACTGATTTTGACGAGGCTATTGCCGCCCAGGCTGCTGGATTGTTGCAAGAGCGATCCGGTAATCTGTTGGAGGATACCGTGGCGAGCATTTGGAGAAAGGGATCACCGTCGGTTCGTCGCGGATTTACGCGTTACCTGGCAGCATGGCGACGATACCATGGGTCGTCTCTTCAGCAATGATTTTTTTTCATGGATGGCTGTTTCCTCTGATCTTTGTGATCAAGAGAATTTTCAATTACTGAATCTGCTGAGACTGATCCACGAATATTGCAGTACAGGTTGCTTTTCTCAATTTGTCAGGTTATTCATCCGCTTGGGTTGAAGACTTGTTAAAGGCAGAAATTTCGCAGGTATCGTTACCTATGTCCTAGGTAGCCGCCGATAATGCGTTTGCCGTCAAATCATGAAATCCCGTCGTCTTTTGTCCTGCAGATTAGATATTTTCCGAAAAAAAAATTGTCTTCAGAGGATGGTCGTTGCCGCGAGATCAGAGGTTTCTATAGCCTGATTGGTGTTCGATTCAAAGAGATCTATGATCGGTATCCAACTGTTGAGCAATAAGGTCGGCATAGGCTTTATCGACAAAGCCCGTTGAATCCAATTGAAATTGTTCAAGCAGACTTTCCATGATCTCTGCACCAGCTTCTTCCTGTTGGTCGGAACGTAAGACAACTTCTATCTCAAGAAACTGTCCTAGGTGCTGAACTTGGTCAACGTGGATTCTTGCCTGATCGATCAAATAAACGTCGCGATCTTTTTCCACAACACACCGGATACCCACCGATTTCTCGAGCATTTTTTTTAGTTCGATTGGCTGTTCCACTTCGAATCGAAGGTAATTGCAAATGCGAGGTTCTGCGACGTCCTCGCGGGAATAGGATATGAGTTCTGATGTCCCTCCTGTGATTTCCCTTAGTTTTAACCGTCCCTCAGAGGTGTTGAAAAAAGTATCAACTTGATGTAATCGCTGGGGACCTTCCCCCAGACGACTGGCGATTGTGGTAACGAATGATTTTTGTTGGTCATTGATACGAACTTTGATCTCAATATTTCGAGCCATTGTCATTCTTTATTGGTTTACTCTGTAAGACTTTCGGTTCAGATTGTAAACTCTTGGTTTGGAATTCAAATACGGTGTTGCTGTGGTGGACGGGAATTCAGTATACCGCGACCGATTATTTGCCGAGAAACAGCCTTCTTGGTTACTGTTGTGAAAAAGGTGAAATCAATTAAGTCTGATGTTGCGATTCAAGAGTTTATTGCATTGAGGTCGTCTCGACCGGTCATTGATGTCCGCGCACCTTCGGAGTTTCAAGCAGGGCATATCCAATCGGCCATCAATATTCCCGTATTGGATGATCTGCAACGGGAAGCGATTGGGACGGTGTACAGTAAACAGGGCCGCCAACAGGCCGTCATTAGGGGCCTGGAGGCGGTTGGGCCCAAGATGGGGGAAATGGCCAAAACCGTGATTGCTGAATTATCGAAAAATGACGCTCCCAGTTTGGAAGCGCTGATTTATTGTGCCAGGGGTGGAATGAGGAGTAGCTCGTTTTCATGGTTGCTCGAACAGCTTGGGATCAAGGCAATCAGATTGTCCGATGGGTACAAATCCTATCGCCAATACGCGCAGTCTTTTTTCGAGAAACCTTGGAAATTGACGGTTTTGACCGGATTAACTGGAGCGGGGAAAACGGTTCAGCTAAAGCGGTTGGCCGATTTGGGTGAACAGGTTATTGATCTGGAGGGGTTAGCATGCCATCGCGGCTCTGCCTTCGGTGGAATAGGGCAGGGTGTACAGCCAAGAACAGCCCAGTTTGAAAACCTGATTTTTGAAGAGCTGTTTAACTTTGACCCATCCAGGAGGATCTGGATCGAAGATGAGAGCCGCTCTATTGGACATTGCATGATACCGGCATCATTTTTCCAGCGTTTACATTCTTCACCGGCAATTTTTCTGGATATCGATAAGTCTCAACGGGCTCGAAAATTGGCGGTTGAATATGGCGATTTGCCGATCGATGAAATGAAAAAAGCAATCGACCGGATTGGTAAACGCCTAGGCGGCCAAAATGTGAAAATGGCGGTCAGGGCTTTGGATCAGGGATCGTTGGAATCGTGTGCTGAGGTGTTATTGGAATATTACGATTCAACCTACACTCACAGCCACATTAATAATCCAAGACAAACGACGATGAATGTCGATCTGAACAATATCGATGAATCGACAACTACCGGTAAGATATTGGAGCTCGCCAACCAGATGGACCTTGGTCTTTGTTAATTTGTTCTTTGCTTGCGAATGTGGTTTGAGATGGTGTTGTCTCAAGTTTGGAACCAGCAACTGGTTCGTTTGGAGGTGGGGAAGATTTTCCAGTTGCAGGAATTGGATTTCCCAGCTGATGGCCATTCGTTCGTTGCCATTCTGGCAAGTTTTCCGGGTAGAGAGTGGTCCTCCTAGCCATCTATATACCGGTGAAATGAAAAACACAAAATCTTGGTCTCCCATTAATGGCAAATCCTTCAGTTGGGCTTCGGTATCGAAACTGGGGTAAACCAAACCGGGGAAGTCACCTTCTTAGTGCTTGTTCCATGCGATTACGCATCCGGAACGCCCTCGTTGATTTTTGCTATCAATGATCATGGGTTTGAGATGCCTATTTCATGCAGCGGTTGGGTTTAAGCGTTATGTTGTGCGACGGCCTCACTTTCGTTTGAACCATTTGCGGGAATCAAAACGACCAGTATGGAGATGCTTGAGATGTTCCGGATAAGGAATTTCATTTACGATAAGCAAATGTGATCGGAATGTTGTTGGTCTCTGTGGAGGAATGGCATTGAGATCTTGGACTGTTTCTGCAGAGCGTTCAGAATTGATGAGCACTTGGGTTGGGGTGCCGTTTCTGGGACCTAAATGAATGCTGAACCAGAATGCCTCCAATGAAGAGACTCTTAGGTGATGGGGGGCCTGCAAAAAAACACAGGCTTCCATCATTTCAAGGAACGATAAGTCGGATAAGAAACAATGATTGCCTTACACCAATTGCTAAAAAAGAGAATGAAAATGCTCTTTCTGATCATCACATTGGCAATCGCTTCACTGCCAGTGGTCGTGGTTGAATTGGTCCTGATTTTCAGTGGTTGGGCGTCGGTTGATGAGATGGATGATCCGTTTATAGGATTGAGCGGCGATCAGACGCTATTTGTCAAACATGAACAGAACTCCGTTTTCCAAATCAGGAAAGGACGTCAACAGTTTTTTCGGCCAGCGTCATTTGCCTCCACGAAGCCGTCGGATGGATTTCGAGTTTTTGTTCTAGGTGGATCCACCGTTCAGGGTCGACCATGGGAAACCGAAACGGCGTTTCCACAATGGCTGGAAATTTGCTTAAACGCTAATCTCCCCAATCGTACGGTCGAAGTCGTCAATTGTGGCGGGGTTTCCTATGCATCCTATCGGCTCAAGCCCATTTTCAATGAGGTACTTGCCTACCAACCTGATCTATTGGTTTTATGTGTTGGGCACAATGAGTTTCTGGAAGATCGGACATACGCCACCGAGAAACGTCTGCCGGATTTTGTGGTTGGTCTACATCGCTTTTTCATGAACTCCCGGACCTACCAGTATCTCCGAACGCAGTTGCTGGAATTCCGTCAACATCGTCAAAAAGAACCGCTGGACCAGCTTGCTGATTCGGTGGTGACAAGGCTTGATTTTGAGAACGGTTTGAACCGTTTTTCAACAGATTCGATTCAACGTAATGAGGTGGTGGCTCATTTTCGATTTAACATCCAGCAAATGATCTCCGCCGCAGCGGACTGCGATGTCCCTCTATTGGTCTTGGCACCACCGGTTAATCAAAAGGATTGTTTTCCGTTTAAGCCGTCGAATGATTGGGATTCTCAATCCGTTTCTTCATTCGTTGGTGTGCCGTTAGAAAATCTCGAGAGTGATGCCAACGGTAATAGCCATAACGCTGATTTTTGCTTTAGCTACGGTGATTCTCTATTCCGGGAAGGCCGTTTTCCGGAGGCAAAAATACAGATGAATCTAGCGATTGAAAATGACTTGTGCCCACTTAGAATGACGAAGGCTCTACGTGAGACGCTGGAATTGGCGACACGGCGTGCCCAACAACGATTGGTTGGCAAATCAAAAATTGTTTTTATCGATTTACAAACTGAGCTGGAAAAAATGAGTGCCCACTCTCTGGTCGGGGATGAATTTTTGGTTGACCATGTTCACCCATCGATCGGTACCCACCAATTAATTGCCCGGTGGATCACAAAGTCGCTGCAGCAAAACAAGCTGATTCGTACTACGCCCGGTTGGGAAATCGATGTTATTTCGCAATTCGAAAGCAAAGTCCAGACACTGGACTTTGCTTATTTTCAGCGTGGAAAAGACCGGTTGGCCAGTGTGATCAAGTGGTCTCGTGGCAAGGCGATCCGTGCCATCCCAGAGAATCGTCCTTAATCTTAAGAGTGAACGGGTAGTTGTTTCATGGTGCACCCTTGCGAGCTAACCGACGTCGCCTTGCTCGATTGTTGTGAAGTTATTCGCACCCGCGGTAGCGGGCCTGGAGGGCAACACCGAAATAAGGTCGAAACCGCTGTTGTGATCAGCCACAAGGATTCTGGTCTTTCCGGAGAAGCGACCGAAAGACGTAGCCAGGCGGATAATAAACGGGTTGCACTACAAAGGTTGCGACATAAGCTGGCAATTAACTTCCGAACACCCCGTGATGAATCAGTCGGTCGAATGACGGCTTCCCGAATAAAAAATGGTAAGATCTCCGTGAATGTCAGGCACTCGGATTTTCCAATCGTTTTGGCCGAAGTCATGGATCGATTGTTTCAGACTGGATTTGATATGTCCGGAGTGACCGCGAAGTTAGGCTGTTCCAATTCACAGCTGCTGAAGTTTATTCGGCAAAGCCCGGCCGCGTTTGAATTTTTTAATCGGCATCGTCAAGCTCTGGGATTGCATCGTCTGCGATGAAAACCAAGGTATGGTCTGAGCGATCATGCGGTTAGATCAATCCCCCTTCTATTCGGCAAACAATGTCGTAAACTTCCTGGGCGTTTGTAGCGTCTCTTATTTCTTCCAAAAATCCTTCGACCGCCAACACTCTGCTGATGCGAGCTAATGTTTTAAGATGAGTTGTTTCGTCTGTAGAGCATATCAGCCAAAAGATATCTGTCATGGAATGGCCACCAAAAGGAACGCCACGGGGCGTAACTCCCAGAGCTAGCAGTGGTTGCGCAAGAATCGATGCTAACGGTCTTCTGGGGTGAAGAAGCGCAACACCACACTCGAGGGCGGTGCTTTGCATTTCTTCACGGGCTCTTAATGCGGAGACCATTTTTTCAACGTCCCAAAGAAGACCCGTGGATGCTGCCAGATTGGTAATCGATTGTATGACCGAAGCCTTTGTTTTTGCAGGAAACGGGATAGCGATTGTCTCGGGAGAAAGCAGGTTCGATATTCGCGAGTCTTCGGGTAAAGCGGATGATTGGCGCGCCATGGCTCCTTCCATTTGGGCCAATTCTTCGGAATCCAGGACGCCAAGCTGCTTTTCCAACCAGTGATGGATTTCTGCTGGGGAGAATTGCCAATCTCCATCGATCCGTTTCCCGGGAATTTTGCCACGACTAGCCAGTTTTTCAACCTTTTGTTTTTCAATATGCAAATAAGCGGCAAGCGAGTCGACGTCGTAATTCTCGTTTTGCATGGTGATACTCAAAGGGTGTCAAACAAAAAGTTGTAGATTGGAGAATCGCCCAGAGGTTTTGTACGTCCGGCGACGGTCCAATCGCAATGTTATACCAAGTGGATTGATCGTAGTAAGGGATTCTCTTTTCGATTCGATAAATGGCACGCCCCTTTTTCGCTTTATTTCATATTGGGTTATACTGGTGAGGAGAATATCACCATCAACTTATGGAGAGTTTTTTGCACGATCGAGAACGAGGCGAGAAAGCTGCGGGGGAACGCGCTATTCTTGTTTGTGTGTTGCTTCCGGGGCGGAGTTCTGACTGTGATCCGTTGGAAGAACTTACAGGTTTGGCTAAGACCGCTGGCGCAATTGTGGTAGGCGGCATGACCCAAAGACGAGAGACACCGAGTCCGAATTCATACTTGGGTTCTGGGAAAGTCGAAGAATTGGTCACGCTTGTGGACCATTTCAAAGCGGACCTGGTTATTTTTGATAATGATTTGGCGCCCAGCCAGACTAGAAATCTGGAAAAATCACTGGGAGTGAAGGTCCTCGATCGCACCGAATTAATCCTCGATATTTTTTCA
This sequence comes from Planctomycetota bacterium, assembly GCA_014238905.1. Classification (GTDB taxonomy): domain Bacteria; phylum Planctomycetota; class Planctomycetia; order Pirellulales; family Pirellulaceae; genus JABAAE01. Next base: position 309,736 of record JABAAE010000006.1, on the reverse strand, counting down.
ACGCACGCCCAAACTTACGAATCCCGTTTAGCGGTGGAGTTGGCCCAATTGGAATATGCTCTTCCCCGCTTGAAAAGAATGTGGACTCACCTGTCACGCATGAAAATGGGCGTCGGCATGAGGGGCCCCGGAGAGAAACAACTTGAAACCGATCGTCGTCTGGTCGAGAAGAGAATTCATGATCTTAAATCTGAGTTACATGAATTTGAACGGCGTAAAGAACGTCAAGTTTCTTCCAGAAGAGATAAAATGACCGTTTCGTTGGTGGGCTACACCAACGCCGGCAAGAGCACTTTGATGAATCGTCTTACCGAAGCATCGGTTCTGGCTGAAGACAAGCTTTTCGCAACACTGGACACCCGGACCAGACGGTGGCAGCTTCCCAGTTGGGGACCGGTCTTGTTAAGCGATACCGTTGGTTTTATTCGGAACTTACCACATCGCTTAATTGCGAGTTTTAAAGCAACGCTTGAAGAGGCAAATCAGGCGGACTTGTTGATTCACGTATGTGATGGCAGTAACCCTGCGGTTCGCGATCAGATTTCGGCGGTTTACGATGTTCTCAAGGAGTTGGGGATTGAAGAGAAAGATACGCTGCTGGTTGTCAATAAAATCGATGTGGCTGATTCGGACGTTTATGTACAAAGTGTGATGAATCGATATCCGAATGCAATTCCGGTCAGCGCAGTCAGTAGTTCGGGGCTTGAACATTTTTCTTTTGCTGTCAGCGAAGCATTAAGTCGAACGTTTCGCGAAGTCGATATCGAAACAAACATCGATAATGGACGTTTGATTGCCTACTGTTCGGCTCATGGCGATGTTCTCTCTACAACATTCTCAGATGACAAAGTTCGAATCCATTGCCGAATGCCATCACGTTTTCTTGGCCGCCTGAATGATCCTGCAGTGACTGTCATCGATCGATCAGTGGAGGCGTTGGAAAATCCTGGAGCTGGTGATGGAAAACCCAAGGCACCCGACGACCAGGGGCCCGATGCCAATGAGTCTATTGTGGAAGATGTGGCCTGATGCCAAAACGGCGACTTAAGGACTTGAGATTCCTTGTCACTGGAGCCTCGAGTGGGATTGGATTTGAAATTGCGCGTCAATTGCTTCAACGTAATTGTCGTTTGATTGTGACGGCTCGTCGTCTCCAAAATCTGGAGCGATTACTGCAGTTTGCAATATCCGAGGATCAGATACACATGGTTGCCGGAGATATTACCGACGCGGCGCACCGGTCTGTTTTGATGGAGAAATCGGTTGAACATTTCGATGGATTGGATGGGCTGATCAACAATGCCGGGGTAAGCGGATTGGGGAGGTTTGAAGATTCATCACCTGATGTTCTGAGGAGAGTGATGGAAGTCAATTTTTTTTCCCCGGTTGAATTGATTCGAATCGCATTGCCAATTTTGCGGAAAGGGACCAAGCCGTTATTGGTTAACATTAGTAGCGTTCTTGGGCATCGAGCAGTGCCAGAGAAAAGCGAATACTGCGCCTCAAAATTTGCATTGCATGGTTTTTCAGATGCGCTGCGGGCCGAACTCGGTAATGATGTGAGCCTTCTGCTGGTCAGTCCGTCGACGACCAAGAGCGATTTGTTTGATAATGCTGTGGAAAACAACAGCCATCGAGAATGGAAATCTGAAAACGCCATGACTGCCGAGGCCGTCGCCAGAAAGACATTGCAAGCCATGACCACCGGCAAGCATGAAATTATACTGACCCTAGGTGCCAAGGGTCTGGTGCTGATGGATCGGTTGGCACCGACTCTTACCAATAAAGTGATTCAGCGATTTGGATAGCATTGTTGACCTCGCCGGAGCGACCTCGCGAGATTCAGCGGTGGTAGATGTGCCTTAGAGGGTTGTACACGATGCCGGCGAGCGTTTAACGATCCCAGTACCGTTCTCTCGGGGGCCTTTTAGACATCATTTGATTCGTTCTCGTTTGTCTGGTTGGGTTTGCGGATCGCGTCCCGTGTGAGCTTGGAATTGATTTTTTCGCTAAGGGCGTGGCTCATTGAAATAAAACACTCAATCGCCGGGTCGTCTTTCAGTTCGTGTGCGGTGAATTCGCGTAGGGCATTGCTGCGTAATTTTGTAATTTCGTCCAGTCGATCCTCGAGAAATTGAAGATCCGAATTGGTGTAATTTCGATCGAGTTGCATTTGTTCGGTCTCAATTTCCAAAAGTCGGACAATGTATTCATCGAGTTGATGGGCGTGCTTGCGCGCTGAGCGGATTTTTAGCCAGCGGGCGACGACAAATAAACCAATCAGTCCCGAAAATACAAATGAACGGATTCCCTCAGTGGCGTCCACAAGTTCGGGATTGATAAATGGTCGGATGCTGGGATTATAAAATCGGTCGGCAGCCGGATGAATTGAAAAATCTGGCTTCTTGAGGGCGTACGATTTTCCGTTTTGATAAAGTTCAAGGAGTTGGTTTTGTTTTAAAAACCCGGCATGATGCACCGTCTTCAAGACAGCGTTAACTGTGGTGGCAGGAATATCGAGCCGGGTAATCAGTTGTGCATTCACCATGACGGATTCTACGTTTTCATTTTCTTCGGCACCGTTAAAATTGATATAGCAACCTTTGGGAATTGAACCGCTGGAATAAGCAATGTGCTTTTGCAGAAAAGCATCTCTCAAAGGGAAAGAAACTAACCGGCATTTGCCCTGGGTAACGAGTTGATCGACAAAAGTCGATCCAAGTCCGACGCTGATGATGGCCGCGCCCAGTTCCGATCGATTGAATCCCTGCTTGATTTCTGAATAGTCCAGTTCAACAATCTCGGTGGCAGTCGCTCTTAAATCGAGATGTTCAACAAATGCGTTGCCCAACCTGGAGTCTCCCATGTCTTTTTTTCCGATTGCAAACCGGCCAAAAGACCGATTGCGAATTTGTTCGTCAGTCAGGGAAGGATTCACGATGAAATGCGCCATTTCAGGGTAGACATTTGACACGAATGCTACCAAATGATGGTGGTTAGACAGATCGGATTCCGCATCTGAACCGGATTGAATTAAGGCGAAATCGACCTCGCGATTATTCAGAAGACGCAGGTTTTCGTAGGTTCCCAGACTGGAGGTGACCGTTACTTTCCTAAATTGGGTTGAGTCCCTCAGGGTGTTTGCCAATGACCCCATCAATTCCTGATAACGACCTCCGTCGGGTCCACCAGCCAAGCGGACGACGGTACTCGGTGTCATCAGCCAAGAAATTAAAAAATGAATAATAAATGGCAACGCGATTAACGTGATGCTGCCTATTACTTTCAGAAAAAAAACTGGACCTCGTTTTTTCGGCATGAATCTCAATCATTTAGCGGTTAAAATCAAGTCAAAAATCCGGAAGCTCAAAGATGATTCAATCAAACTCCATCCTCTCTGTTTTAGTGTTTTTGGTTTCCTTTGTCGCGGTTGCAGAGGATGCATCTACGCAGGATGCATCTACGCAGGATGCCAAGCCAAGTGCTGAACCTCTCATTTCCCAAGAAAAAAAAGAAGAGGAATTAGTATCCCCGCCTAAAGCTATTGAGGGATGGGATATGCTTTTTGACGGAAAAACCCTGAAGGGATGGAAGGTAACAAAATTTGGCGGCGAAGGGGAAGTCAATGTTGCCGAGGGCCGAATCGTAATGGATTATGGTAGTCCGATTACGGGAATCACCTATACCGGCAAGCCACCTCGGATTGATTATGAGATTGAATTGGAGGCTATGCCAATCGAGGGGTTAGATTTTTTCGTCGGGCTGACGATGCCGGTCAAAGAGTCTTATATCAGTCTGATTGTGGCGGGATGGGCTGGAGCGGTGGTAGGGCTTTCCAATATTGACGACAAGGATGCCTCGGAAAATGAGACGACGAAATTTATGAAATTTGATGAGGGGAAATGGTACAAAATCCGGACTCAGGTCCGAGCAGAACAAATTACCTGTTGGATCAACGGAAAAAAAATAATCCAACAGGATATCAAGGGCCGAAAAATTGGAATTCGTCCGGAAGTAGAACTGTCAACTCCATTGGGATTATCGGCTTTCGAAACCCGCACTGCTTATCGCAATATTCGTATCCGCAAGATCTCCAAGCCCGTAAAAGAAAAGCCCGTAAAAGAAAAGCCAGAAATCCGTTGATAAACATCTGGCAAGCAGTTTGGAGAAAAGGGGCTGCTGGCTATTTGTGGCGTTGGTTCAAAATTGAGCGTGTGCTGGTAATCTGACTGGTTATCGAGCCTCTGTTCCTGTCTACCGGATTTCGGTTTGGGTGCTCTACGCCGGGAAATCTGGCTGCTGGCTCTTTAACCGTTTGACGAACCGGAATTCCGCCAGGTCTCCAGCATCGGCCGATGTATTTGAATGTCAGCATCCATTGCTGCCCGCAGTCCGTTTTTCTCTGGCTCGGTGCATTGGGAAAAAAAATCAGACTCCCGCATGAAAGCTCCGGTCGTTGACTGTTGAGCATCGACAATATCGGCGAGGAAGAAGATTCGATCGCCAGCAAAAAATTCTTGAAAAACAATACACTGAAAACTGGCATAACAACTTTCCAGGATTGGTATTTCTCGATTATTTTCACTTAATTTGAGATCTTCAAATTTGTCCAAATCACGACCGGAGTGGGCACCAAATCGCAATGCGATATCTTTTTGGTCAGGCCGCAGTAAATGGAGCCCAAACCTCTTCGAAGATTTGATGAGTTGACTGGTAAAATGGTTGGGGGCGATGCCGATATGGGCAACAGGGTGTTCTCGATCTATGGACCCCTGATGTACCCAAGTTGCGGTCAGCCCTCCCCGAGCAGGGCCAGATTTGGCTGAGACGATCCAAATTGCCGAATCAAGACTTTTAAATATGGCGTCGATAGTGGTATGGTTCGCGTCCTGTATGTCGTTTGTCATGTTGCTTGATTAGAAAGTGCTGATTGACTGGGAAAAGTGGTGACCCACCAAGGGCTTAATCAAAAGGGAGGCTCATCAAACCACCTAATTCTCGTCTGGTTTCCGATGGTTTCGACTCGCTTGCGGTGACCCAACTGCTTGAATACTGGATGCATATCACGGACGATAAAGGCCACACTCATGGTCAGCCTTCAGGAACTAATCGATTGCGTTGGATGGATTTCATGTTATCAGCTCCAAGTTCATTTTTGATGGGCGTTGCCTGCCTCTTGGCCCCAAACCGACTGCTGAAGAGGTGTTTTTACGTGAGTCATTGGCGCGGCGGTTTTAGGGCCAGTCCATTGGGTTGGGTGATCGGGTTTTTGTTTTGGATTTTACCGGGAACAGTAGACGGTGTAGAAGATCGATTTCAATGGGAAAAATTACCGGATCTGCCAGATTCACTGGGGGTCGCAGGGCCTTTTGTCGGTGTTCATAACGACGCTCTGATTGTGGCTGGGGGCGCCAACTTCCCCAAGCCGTATTGGGAATCGGAAAAAAAATGGCACGACCGGATTTATGTTCTATCCCAATCCGATGCCGATGCAAACTGGATAGAAGCTGGCAGTCTGCCCCTTCCAACTGCTTATGGAGCAGCGATTTCTACGCCATTGGGCGTTCTCTGCATGGGAGGAAATGACGCTGAGAATGTTTTTAAATCGGTTTACCTACTTCGGTGGAATCCTGCTGCCAAGTCCATTGATCGGGTTGATCTTGCCGACTTGCCAACACCGTGTGTCTATGGAGCTGCGGCCATTTCTGGTAACCGAGTCTATTTGTTTGGAGGGCAGTCATCTTCCGATTTGGACTCGGCAACCGATCAGATTTGGTATCTCGACCTGCCGAAGCAACCCGGCGAACAGTTGGCAAACGTTAAGAGTTTGACTTGGCAAAAAATTGATCAACCGTTTCCTGGTAAGGACAGGGCATTTCCGATTTTGGTGACCCAACACAACGGGTTCAACGACTGTTTGTACCTAATGAGCGGCAGACGTCAGGGAGAAACCGATGTGGAATTCCTTAAGGATGTTTGGGAATTCGATTTAATCAAACGGTCATGGCGACAGCGTGCGAGTCTTCCTCGTTGCGTTATGGCCGGGACCGGAGTCGACTTGGGGCAAAGCCACGTTCTTGTAATGGGCGGAGCAGATGGGGCTAACTTTAAAAGAACAAATCTGTTGAAAGATAATCATCCCGGGTTTCCTAAAGAGGCGCTGCTTTATCACACGATTACCGATACCTGGACGTCCGGTGGTAAAACTCCGGCCAATCAGGTGACTACCAGGGCAGTGAAATGGGGCGATTCGATCATCGTTCCAAGTGGTGAAGTTCGGCCCAGAGTTCGTTCACCGGCAGTCTGGCAAATCAAGCAAGTGCCAAGAATGAAGGAAAACGAATTCGGATTCATCAACTATTTGGTTTTGGTGGTTTATCTCGCTGGTATCGTTGGGGTGGGATTTTGGTTTTCCCGTCGTAATAATAATACGGACCAATATTTTCGTGGTGGAAAGAGTATTCCCTGGTGGGCGGCCGGTTGCAGTATTTTTGCGACGATGCTGAGTTCGTTGACGTATACCGGTGTGCCTGCGAAATCCTATGCTCAGGATTGGGTTTACTCGGTTGGCAATTTGATGATTCCTCTGGTCGCGATTCTTGCGGTTTACGTTGCTCTCCCCTTTTTCAGACGCCTCGACGCCACCAGCGCTTATGAGTATCTCGAATATCGATTTAATCGATGGGTACGCCTGTTCGGCAGCGGATCATTTGCCCTTTTCCACGTTTTTCGTATGGCCGTTGTGATGTCTTTGACTGGTCTGGCTTTGGCTGTCGCGACGCCGTTGACGCCAGTTCAATCGGTTTTGTTAATGGGGGCTCTCAGCATGCTTTACTGTACGCTGGGGGGAATTGAAGCGGTCATTTGGACGGATACTATTCAAACAGTTGTGTTATTGGGAGGCGCGATTGTAGCTGTCTTCCTGCTGATTTCGGGTGTTGATTCGGGATGGCAGGGCTTTCTTTCTTCGGCCGCTGACTCCGAGAAATTCCGCTGGGCCAACTTTCATTGGGATGCGACAGATTCCCAAATCGCATTGTGGGTTATTATCGCCGGCGGTCTTGCCCAGAACGTATCGTCCTACACTGCGGATCAGGCGGTGGTCCAGCGATACATGACAACCAGCGACCAAAAGTTGGCTGCGAGATCCATTTGGACCAATGCGATTCTTGTTATTCCGGCAACCCTGCTTTTTTTCGGAATTGGAACCGCGCTTTTTGTTTTTTATCAGAATCATCCAGAGCGACTTGACCCGTCGATCACTACCGATCAGATTTTTCCGATGTTCATCGCTCGCGAGATGCCTGTCGGTTTGGCCGGGTTGTTGGTTGCCGGGATTTTTGCAGCCGCCCAATCAACGGTTTCGACTAGTATGAACTCCACCGCAACAACGGTTGTCACAGACTTTTTAAGGCCGTTCTCTATGTTTCAGTCTGACCGCGGGTATTTGGTAGCAGCCAAGGTTTTGACATTGCTGATCGGGCTTGCCGGGACGGTTTTGGCTTTGTTGTTTGTTAATCCGGATATCAAGTCGCTGTTTGATGAATTTATAAAAGTGATTGGATTGTTTATGGGGGTGTTGGGTGGTTTGTTTGTCTTGGGGGTCATGACAAAACGAGCTAACGGGTCAGGGGCATTGATCGGCGGTATTGTCGGTGCCATTTCCATGTTTATTATGTGGAAGTTTACTTCCGTCAATGGATACTTGTACACCGCGGCGGGAATTAGTATTTGTTTTGTTGTTGGATATTGCGCTAGTCTTGGATGTCCGCATGATGCCAAATCTCTTAATCGGGTGAAAGATTTGACGATCTATCGGGATGCAAACGTCTAGGCTGGAAAAGCGACCGGGCACCTTTGCCGGACGGGCATTTAGGCAGCGTCCCGGAAACCGAACCATTTCGCCAACGATTTCCGTTTTCGCTGAAGGGATGCCGTGCGACCATTCAAATACCGAACGAATTTTGTTTTTAGCTTTTTCGTTTTTCTTCTAGCATAAGCTGGCAGTGGCAGAATTCTGGATCGGATACCTCGATTGGGAAGGGGCACAAATCGATCGTACCGTTCTGCAAACCGCACCAGTCGCAACAGTTCGTCGCGAGGTTGGACAAAGTCTTTTCCGAGAATTTGGTCAACGAATTGTTGTTGCTCGGGACGGATGACATCCGTTGGCTTGGCAAACAATGCCTTGGAATTCTCGTTGACCGATTCAAAATCCGTATCATTCCTACAATAATTTGAACTCAGTTCCACCGGTATGTCCCGGGTGATTTCGGAGGAGTCCAAATAGAAAAAAGGGCAGCCGGTGGCAACGCTCAGAAACACGTAGGATCCCAGTTCGTTTGAGATTGCGTATTTGAACTGTTTGCAAATATCAACAAATGCCAAAAGGAAATTACTGTCGAACATATGACCGGCCGAGATGACCGGGATGCCCGCATCTTGATACGGTATATGAGAACCGTGAAGGAAATCTTTCCAGAAAATACAGCACACTACAGGTTGGAATTTTGCCGGCAGTGCCAACAACCGCTGGGCATAATCCTGATGGTCGAAATTAGTTTTGATCGCATGAGTCGATTTGAAAGGAAAAACAACAGAGCCGTTTCGGTGACCGGTGGACTCTTCGGCGTGCAATTGTCGATAAAGTTCCATCGCGTAGTAGTATCCAAATCCGATCGGAATGGAACGTTTACCGGAAATATCGGATATCATGCGACCTCTTTGCTCACTCACACTGAAATTCAGTGCAAGATCGGCGTCCCGATCCTGATCCCACATATAGCGTGAAAACAATGGTGCGTGTTCCAGCACGGCTTTTAAAGGGCGTTTTTCAGGAATTCCCGCGAATCGCTTGAGAATAGACGCCTGCCCATAAAAGTCATTGGCGAAGTGGATTTCGGGAGTGGATAATTCTCGGTCGGCACAGATTGCCTCGATTTCGGTTTGCCGATATTGAAAACGGTAGCTGGAGAGAGTCATCGTTGCGTATTTACCATGGAATCTCTATGAACCGAGGACAGCAATCCAGTGCGGAATGGTTGCAACGTCAGCGAAGCCTTCATACCTTTTCGCATTCAGCAATCAGGTATTTACCATCCCAACCGGTTTGGACATCGGCAGACTGCTTGTCAAACTGACTGAATTTACCGATGACTTGAAAGCCCGCCTGGCAAAGAAGATTTGAAAACTGTTCTGGTGTGTAATGACGAAAATGAAATTTGAATTTGGAGCTGAAAGGCATTGTTTCTTCGTTTGGCGTTGAGCAATAAAGCCGCCCTCCAGGACGAATTGATTTGGCAACATTCGTAAGGAATGGGGTTGGGTCTTCAAGATGCTCGATCGTTTCAAAAGAAGTTGCCACGTCGTATTTTTCGGCAGTGACCCAGCTGGATTCATTGGCATTGCCAAGCTTGTATTGGATCGCAGAATCCTGAAAGTGCTGAGTTGCAAAATCAATAGCGGCCGGGTTGATATCAACACCCACAATTTTGCCGTTTGTTTTTTCCGCCATCATCTTGCATCCGTAACCAATACCGCAGGCAATGTCGAGTACCGAATCATTTGATGTTAGCTTTTGGGCAACGAAACTATATCGTCCGCGGTGGTCAGCTCGAACCTGCTCCACCGAATGAGCAACTTGGCGTTCACCTCGCCGAATAATTTTTGACCCCGTTCCGATCAGGTTCCAGTCGTTTTCAATTCTAATTTCCACATCGACAAAACCAGCCGCCTCCAGCATGAATCGCAGAAGTTTTTCATCATAGCCTGATTTGTGAACATCCCAGTAGGATTGATTATACGAATGGTCGTCTGGGTCACATTCGCGTTGCCAGCCGTAGAAACCGGCAAATCCCCATCTCGCATCCGACTTCCGATCGTTAAGAGCTTCCTCTGTCCAGTCGGCTTTTAACCATTGGTCGATATGGAAACGCATGTTGGGAACTTCGATTTCGATTTCCCCACCAAGCGCTAAAGCGGCAAACCAATCTGAAAATGTTTTTTTTGCTTCAGCAAAAGTGAGATGTTCCACCATATGGCGACTGTAAATTCGATTCAAATCCTGACAGTGATTGGAAACATCCCAGGCAGGGCAGACGATTTTCACATTAGGCAGTGGCCGGATGTCGCATCCTAGAAAGTCATCCCGGGTTTTGTCGCCGCAGCCAACGTAAATATTTTCGCCACGAATGATCTCTGTGGGTGCCCTTAGATGAAAGAGCTGTTTGATTCGTTTCTTGAGCCGCCAGAGTTTACCCGACCCCAGCAAACGCTGGGAATTATTGGTGTTTTGTATCATGATGATTATGCGACTCCCAATCGTAGGTTTTCTTGAGCTTGGGGAGGGTGGGAACTTGTCAGGTGCATTCTCAAATGCCGCCAGGGAATACCGGCTGACATTTCTTCAAAATTCCACTGGGCGTATGCTATCTGTTGGAGCCAAGCTGTTCGGTCTGGCATTTCTGGTTGGTTGATTTTTCGTAAATCAGAATTGGCGATTGGCCAGGCCATAGAGCCTTCGTCAAAAGCAAACACGGGAATTCCGGCGATTGCGGCGTCCACGGCTGAATTTGAGTTGAATGTGATGACTGCAAATGCGTCTTCGAGATCTTCGGCAAGAAGACTTTTATCCGACACCACGCATGGCAGATGGCTGACATCGATCGACTGGGGGTGCTGGGGATGCGGGCGGAAGACAATTTCATGGTCTGTGTATTCACTGAGTTGCCGAATGGTTCCATCGATGAAGGTTGAAAAAGAAATGTGTTGTACCGATGAATCCCAGGGAACTTGTCCACACACAATCACTCGCTTCCCTGTTTGTTTCCAAGGTTTCAGGTCAAGATGAAGGTTGGCAAGTCGTTTGGAATCTGCCTCCTGATTGAAGAAGTTTGCGCGGTTGTTGAGCCCACCCAGTCCAGCCATAAAATATTTGTCCCTTTGGACAAACCCTCTCTCCAATACAATGTGGGGTATGGAATTCTCTTCCATGGCAGCCATCAGGTTGCCTACTTGGCGTCCACGCTCCCATTGAGATTTATAAATGCCGAATGTCACGGCGATATCGCAATCGACCCACCCGTTCTTGAGGGGAACACAAAATGACCGATCGCCGTAGGACTCCACGCCTTTTTGGAATGAATTCAATGTCTGTTGTTGCAACCGATTGTCTTCTGGAATAAAGAAACCGACGACGGGTTGATGCTTGATGACCGGTTTGACGGTTCCGTTGATACAAAGTTGAACCAAATCCGGATCTGGAGGTACGATCTTGTCGGTTTCTAATTCCTTCTTCGGGGAAGTTTCTCGGATTAAGGATTTCACTTTGCGTTTTAGTTTGGACCAAAAGTGATTTTTCTCATCTTTTGCGGGAGTTGGCTCAGGAGCTTTTTGAAACGGAACCGCGGAGACACCGGTACGCCAATGCAGTCCCTTGTCATGCTCGACGTATTCCCTCCAAATAGACTGGGGAATAATTTGCCCCTCGGTTTCGTGGCCATTGCTATTCTGATATCGAATAGCTGCCTGATTGTCCGCAAAGTCCTGAATCATTGACGGATCTTCATCCATCACGTATGCCAGTACGTCGCTGTCAGACCATTTTTCCAGATTCAAAAACTCTCCGGAGGTATAAACCTCCATGCAACGCTCGATGAATTTTTTCGTCTCTGGTCTTTCTTCATCGAAGATCAGATATCCGGCTTCAACGTTATCACGACTTCCTCTGAATAGCCCGACAGGTTTTTTGAGGTTGCTTCGAATGAAGTCCTCCGTGATTTCTTTGGTGATTCGGATGTCCGTGTCGAACCAGAGTGTTAGTCCTTTTACCGGTCGACGGACAAGAGCATCGTATTGGGCGCAAATTTTTCGGTACCAACCGAACCAGCGACGATTCCAGCCGCTCAGACCTGTGGCGGTGCCACCAAAGTCCTCGGAGATATGACTTCGGAATTGATTCCAAACAGCCGTAAATTCAGGAAGTCGATCGACTCGGATGGACGTATGCTCGCAGGTTTCCTTCTGCAATTCATGGTAGACCAAGACTTCTGCTTCGGGGATCATCTCCGAAACGGAGTCCAACATTGACTTTGCCGAAGCACGGTACAGTTTGTCGTTAAAAGTGGTGATTACACGGAGCATCCCATTTCTCGATTATGGCAATAATTGACTGGTGGAAAATCCACACGAAAGAGACTACGCAGCACGCGACTCCGCCTGACGGAGCATTTGATCTCGAGCTGCATACCATACGTCGGCATGTTGATGGTTCTCGTATTCCTTGAACCAGGGACCACCATTGGTGTAATGGATAAGATTGGTGGAATCATCCATGCAGTCCAATGTATTCCAGGTCTTGGGGATTTCGCCAATTTCTGCATCCGGAATGTCCTGGAAGCGATGGAGATATGCACCTGACTGTGTTTCAACGATCTCTTTTGACCAAATCCCTAGTTTGGCACAATTCATCATCATCATGCTTGACCAGTTTTTTCTAGGGTAGTTAGTCTGTTTCGCTCCGTACATTTTGGTGGAGTTGGTCGGTTTGTAATCGTGTTTGACGACTCGCAGAGCAAGGTCGTCCATTGGCAGATCATCGAGTTCTTTGACATCTCCGAAGCAGAGCATGTCATTGTCCATGAAAATTGCTTTACCCCTGTAGTCGCAAAGATGAGGAACCAGGAACCTCGAATAGGTGAACTCTGTTGACGCCAGAGGATCATGTACCCGATTTAGACCCAACGAATCGAGTTTCAAGTATTTGATTTCAACTGGTATGGACGAGTTCTTGACCAGCGAGTGCGAAAGAACATCTGCGGGCTCGGGAAATCGGGAGTCCCAGCCAATGAAAATTTTCAACATTTATCCTTCCCTAGATACTGTTTTTATTAGTTTTAAGAAAAGAAAAAATACCGTCAATGCCAATCCAATGGACGGTTCTCTAGACGCTCTATTGTCGAGTCGAGTGACTCAAAATCGAATCATTATCACCTTTTTGAGTGCTATCACGCAGCGATGTTTACCTATTGATTCGAGGCAGGGTGAGGTTTTCATCGGCACCTGATCTTTCGCTGCCAAGCAAAATGGTCCAGTTTTGGAAAAGTCCACCTTTCGTATGAAAAATGGACTTTGACCGATTCATCAGGCAGGTTGCGGACACTATTCCGTTTTAGAAGGTGGTTCGAAATCGAACTCTTTGAATTTCATCGCCCGTCTGAAGGGCACAATCCTCAAAACAACGCCGCCGTTCTGAAAGATCCTGACCGTTCCATCGGATTCACTGACAACGACAGCGATGGCCTTGGTGTTCTTGCTGATCGCAGCACCTGCCCAATGGCGGGATCCAAGACCGGTTGTCATGGTGATTTGAACGGGCGCCGTGTCAATGATCCTGCAAGTTGCTTCCACGGTGCCATCTGCGGAAATAATAAAGGCTCCATCCAGTTGCGCAATTTCTTTGACTGCTTCCCGGTTACGTGCCTTCATCAGGCTTCGTTCTTTTCGAGCGTAACCTTTGACAAGATCGTACCCTGCCGCATGGCTTTCTTCGAGGACTTTGCGATGATCACCCACCACAAACATCGTGCCGACAGGCTTGCCTTCACGACCTTCGCGACCCACTTCCAGTGCCAAATCCACGACTGTCTTTAGCGTTTCCAGCGGTACCTTGGTTTCTAGGTTGCGCAAGTCACGGGCAGTCAATCGTCCTAGATGATCAGTGAGTTCGATAAAGCTAATGGAATCGATGTGGGAAGGTTCAAATCCACTATAAACGGCAATGACATTTGCACCCGGAGGAAGCAGTTCGTCGGCGATCGCTTCGAGCAATCCATGGCTCAGCTTTTCAAAAACGGGAGCGGCTTCCATATCGAGGACAATATGGGCGAGGTCATGTTCCTCGATGCCACGGACGGCCTCTTTTTTTTCAGCAAGGATGATTAACTGGAGCTTGCCGATTTTTTTTTTGAGTTTTGACCAGTCCATCACCGATTCAATCATCAAGACAATAGCATCGGCGGCTTCAGCTTTCGCTAGTCGGCTCGCAGTGTCCAGAAAATTTGCGAATCTGGTCGTGAACTTGTCAGCTTTCATTCAACCAAGGGGCGATTAGTTGGTTTTGAGAATATGCAGGAGAAATGACTTTTCCGCAATCTACTTCCTGACACACCATTTCACAATGGTAACCGCCCTGATTTCAATTGAAATTACCAGCTTTCGATCACCTGATGCTCGCAGATGAGTCGTCCCAGGACATCAGTTCTGCCAGTTGTGGTGCGTCGGCGAGAACGCGTTCATAGAATAACCGGAGGGCTCTGAGGGCGTGGCCTTTGGGTCCAATTTCCCATTTCGCCTTGCGTTGGGACCACATGATGTTTGAGAGATACTTTACCGAATTGATTAAACGCCGATCCTGTAACTGCTCTTGGGTGGCCGAAAAGAGAAGCCATTCCAGAATGTGCCCAGTTGTCTGAACACGTCGTTGCGGGTCTTTTTCAAAGCTGCGCCGCTTAAACCATTCGGTGCTGAAACTACCATCGCGATTTTGCAGTTTAAAAGCATGGTTCCTGAAATCAGCCAGAAAGTCATCTGCCTTTTTCCAGTGTCCATCCAGCGTTTTTTCTTGAAGTTTTCGCATCAAGAGGGCATAACTGAACCCCATAAGCCGGTGGGTGCCACCGCAGGCAGCTCCATTAATCGGTTGTTTTAACTCCTCACTCAGGATGCGCTCTAGTGACCACCGTTGTCCGTCAGATGATTTCCATTCCCGGTCTGAATCGAGGTAATGTGACAGTCCGATTAGCTTAAACGTCAATTCAGTGTTGGGCTTGCATGTTTGCATTTCATAATTGATCAGGTCTTCGATTGAGAAAGATCGGCGCCCGACGGTCAGTTTTCGTGTTTTCGGGACTTGGGATTGGGCTAGAATCGCGAGGAATTGACCATCATGGCCCTGTCTTCCGGGGCCATTATTGGTTTCCAACTCGCCGCGTCTGGTCGTCAGCAGTTGCATCCCGCGACATTTCTCATTGTTACAAAGCCAGTCGACATCTTTCACGATGCGTCCTTTTCCATACATTTCAGCGTAGGGTCCGAAGGCGACCATGGCATGCATTACGCCCCAAGGACTTCGATATTCCGAATTTTCCTTTTGAGCAAAGTAGTATTTCAGGTTGGATTCCAATTGCGATTTCAGCTGTAAAGTTGCTTGACTTACTTTGGTCCGGGAAGGCTGAAGGTTACTGTCGCCTGCCTGATTTGGCGGTTGGTCACCCGGCTGGATTTTTTCACCAGTTTTGACGGCTTCGGCCTCGGAGCCCGAGCGGTTCTCGGAAGACTCGACGTTTTTGCTCTTTTCCAACGAAAGCGATTTTTCACTCTCTTGCCCTGAGAGCGATATTACGGAACCGACCGATGAGAAGGCGGCGATGAGTGTCAATATTTGGGGAAGCAAGGAGTTCTTCACAGTGTGGTCGTCTGTTTCTTCATTGGTTGCAGATTGAATGGCCTTTTTTGCTATCGGTTTTCCAAGATGCTAGCTTTGAGGACAGTTTTCAATAAAAGAGCCTATTCTTCGGAACTGAATCCGGAATTGACCACGATTCCGAATAGGAAATACCTGACGCCAAAGAGCATTATTTGGAATAGGTGAATTGGAGAATTGACGTCATCGAGATTATCGGGAAACTAGACACAGTAAAACATTGGTTTCCATCATCTACTGGTTTTGCTTTTGGCAACGGAATTTTCATGCCAAAGATGCTTTTTGGAATGCTGTGTGGCATGCAGTTTGATTCCCTACTTACTTTTTCTCATTCGAAATACCATGACCGAAGTTAGAAGTACTCATTCATACATTGTTTCCGGTTCGCGAACACCAATTGGTGCCTTTCTGGGGGGGCTCTCGGGGCTTTCTGCACCGGAATTGGGCGCAATTGTCATTGAGGATTGCGTTGGAAAAACGGGTCTAGGAAGTGAAGTCTGTGAAGTATCGATGGGAAATGTTCTGCAAGCTGGAGTAGGTCAGGCCCCGGCCAGGCAAGCAGCCTTGAAGGCGGGATTGGCTGTGGAGACGCCTTGCGTCACCATCAACAAGGTTTGTGGTTCAGGTTTGAAGACGGTCATGATGGCGGATCAGGCAATTCGGGCAGGTGATGCGTCGATGATTGTGGCCGGCGGAATGGAAAGCATGTCAGGTGCACCACATTTGGCTAAATCGGTTAGAGCGGGAGCCAAACTTGGTGATGTTGCGTTGCTGGATGCGCTGATTTTTGACGGCCTGACGTGCGCCTTTGAGGGCTGCCATATGGGTAGTCACGCAGAGTATGTCGCCCGGGAATATGAAGTTTCCAGATCGCAACAGGATGAATTTGCTGCCCGGAGCCAGGCGTTTGCTTCGGAGGCCATCCGCCAAGATCTGTTTAAGAAGGAATTGGTGACGGTGACTTGCAAAAGTCGAAAAGGGGATCAGCTTGTTGCCATCGACGAATGTGTACGCGAGGAATCAGATTTTGAATCTCTATCTCGCTTGCGGCCTGTTTTTGATCAATCGGGTACGGTGACCGCAGGGAATGCATCGACATTGGCTGATGGTGCGGCGGCTGTCGTGGTTGTCGACCACCTGAAAGCAAGGCAGACGTCAGCGGAAATGGTGTTCAAAATTATTGGATCGGTAACCAGCGGTGTTGCACCCAAGGATCTGTTCATCGCACCTGTACTCGCCATTGAACAGCTGGCTGAAAAGACAGGGGTTCCCCTGGAATCGATTGATTTTTTCGAAATCAATGAAGCATTTGCTGCTCAAATGGTTGCTTGTCTTGATCAACTTCCCATTCAACCGGAAATCGTCAACGTCAATGGTGGCGGGATTTCTCTGGGACATCCAATTGGAGCAAGTGGTGCTAGATGCTTGGTGACGTTAATGCATATTCTTCAGGAGAACCAGGCGCGATACGGGGTCGTTAGTCTCTGTTTGGGCGGCGGCAATGCGGTTGCGATGTTGATTGAAAGAATTGAGTTGACGTGATGCTCGTCGATTGATCGCACCAATGCCGGAAGGCTACTTGCATCCGATGGTAGCCAGATTATCCGCCATGCAATCTGCATTCATCGTCCGTTTTCAACCTCTTTATTGACAAGCTGCCGGACGGGTTGAAGTCTATTTTTACACGCGTTGCCTAAATCAAATAACCGGAATAATCGTCGCCAAGATCTTCAAAGAAGGTGGAACACCTCAAGGCCCGGGTTTGTGGGGATAGTGGTTAGGCTACACGCTCTCAATTGGCCATTTTACTTTGGGGAAAACGGGAGGATTGGATGACATGGGCAACAAACTGGTACAGGAAAAACGGTAATGGAGGCCTGTTAATGCACGATAATGCCAACGGGTTCGGTTCCTGTTGTTCCTCCGGGGAATCCGCCGTAACCGATCCCTTTGATGCTTATGTTGTTTTATCCGTCTCCATCCCACAGGGACAGCAGTGGATTTTTCGGAAATTCTATCTCCGACGGTCGCCTTTTGGTCCTTGATGAATGTCGTGGTCGGTATCGTTGCTGGATTTGTGATTGGAAGATCCTATACGCTCTTGAAAGAACCTGCTCGGCTTAAGGAAGATCGCAAGCGAACTCTATCGGCATTGACCAAATTGCTGGAGAGTACCGAACAATTCAATTTTGACGTGGGTAGCCACAATGTTGAATTAAATTCTGTGCGCCAGTCGGTTTCTAAGCAGTTTAGCGGAGAGTTGGATTGTGCTCAGAAGGTCTTGATTGAACAGATCTCTGCAGTCGTGGAGGCCAATCGGAAGATGGAAAATGATCTGTTGATTACCCAGTATCAGCTAGAGGAACAGGCTCAGGAGATTGACCGTTCTCGACGAGAGGCGCGTACCGATGAGCTTTCCGGCTTGGAGAATCGAAAAGCATTCGATGAGCGGTTGGAATACCTTATTACCCGTTTTCACGCCAAAAACATTCCGTTTGGTCTATTGCTTTGCGATGTCGATCATTTCAAACGGATTAACGATACCTTCGGCCATCAAGCCGGCGACGGGGTCGTGAAAAGCATTGGTAATGTGCTAGTGGATTGTGTCCGTCCTAAAGATCACGTTGCTCGCTACGGCGGAGATGAATTCTCTATTCTTCTCGATGGAGTCGATTTTGAGAGTGCCAGAGACATTGCCGGTCGAACACGTGAGCAAGTCGAAAACATCACCTTCTCTCTGGATGGTGAGAATGCTGGTTTGGCGGTGACCTTAAGTATGGGCCTGACGGTTGTTCATTCCGACGATTCGGTAGATTCTATTATCAGTCGAGCGGATAAAGCTTTGTATCGTTCAAAAAAGTTTGGCCGCAACCAGCTCCATTGGTGGACTGCAGAAAATGAGTTGCAGCGAAACTTGGACTAACGTGACGCTCCTTTCTAGACCGTTCAATCTGCAATACGGTTAATTTCAGGCTCTCTTGCTACTCCTTGTGCCATTGTTAAAACCGGAATATCAGGACGATTTCCCTGACCGCTCAGTGGCTCAAGATATTTTAGCATTTGGGCCGTCGAATAATCGGGTTATTTTGGCAATGGTCCCGCAAGCATTTGATTTTTGAATCGATAAAACAAGATATCGAATCAATGGGTTAATGGATTGGCCTTCACCTTGATGAACAAGGCAACGCCCGCAATCAGGAAGTGTTTATGTCAGTTGACAACGAGTTAAAAAGGCAGATTCTTAGCCTTGCGGCAAACTTGGGCATTGTCCGCGATTCGGATCCTTGGGCTTTCGTGTTAAATCAGATTTCCCTTCACTTTTCGGTGCGACACAGCTGGGACCTATCCCGCATCAGCCGAATGCCCTTGCAAAACCTTCTCGATTTGATGCAAGGTGAAGATCCAACCAACGAAATCATCAACCCAAATCATGACGTGTATTTTTCGTCCGATTTTTCGGTAGTCGTTTGGCAGGGACAACAGCATTTTTTCAACCGTACCCAGGCTCAGGTGGTCGAGCTGCTTTATCACGAATCAAAAAAGGGAACTGTTGGATTGCATCAGGACAGCATTGGACAGAAACTGCAAAGCTGCAATAACCGGTTCCGGTTGTTCCATGTCTTCCGCAACAAAAATGGCAAGATGCACTCGCTTTGGAACGTGATGATCGTTCGAGTTGAGCCAGGTATTTATGCGTTGCGATTGAATTCCAATGAAGCTGGAATGACCAACCAGGTGCTGTCAGAGACGGTCGCTGGTATTTGAGCCGAGAGTTTCTGAAGAACTCTTCGAAAAGTCCCTGCAGGCGGTCGCACGCAATTTCCATGGACTCTGTGATGCATCTTTGTCATTGTGGCATCCAATAGGTTCACCCAAAAGAGCACCTAGACTTTCTGGCACTCCTCAATATCGAGGCGGAATGACTCACCGTCCCATGAAATCCTCAGAGTTGATTCCGGAACAATTTCTCTTCTCAGTATTTCGCGGGCCAACAGGTTTTCGATATTCTGTTGGATGAACCGCTTGATGGGCCGAGCGCCATAGACTGGGTCATAGGATTGTTTAGCAATCCAGTCACGTGCAGGTTGTTCGATAACCAGGTTTAAAAACCGTTGGGCTATCCGTTCTGATATCAAGTCGATTTGTATGTCGACAATTTCCCGGACCTGTTCGATCGATAACGGGGAGAAAATGATTTTTTCATCAATTCGGTTGAGGAACTCGGGAGCCATTTTCACCTTTAACAAACGATTTACCGATTCAATCATCTCCTGACGGTCTCCATTGGATTCACTGATTTTTTGAATCAGTGAACTTCCGATATTGCTCGTCATGATCACGATGGTGTTTGTGAAATCGACCGTGTTACCATGATTGTCCGTCAGACGACCATCATCGAGAACCTGTAGGAGAATGTTAAATACATCGGGATGGGCTTTTTCGATTTCGTCCAAAAGAATGACCGAATAGGCCCGGCGGCGAACTGCTTCGGTTAATTTTCCACCTTCTTCAAAACCAACATAGCCAGGAGGGGCCCCGATCAACCGACTGACCGAATGACGTTCCATGAATTCGCTCATGTCAATTCGAACTATCGCGTTCTCGTCATCGAATAAAACTTCCGCAAGGGTTTTACATAATTCAGTTTTTCCAACACCGGTGGGACCCAAAAAAAGGAACGAACCAATGGGTTGGTTTGGATCCTGGAGACCGGAGTGGTTTCTTCGGACGGCATCGGAAACAGCCTCGACCGCTTCTTGCTGACCGATTACCCGTTGTTGAATGCGTTCTTCAAGGACTAGTAATTTGGCGGATTCTGTTTCGGTCATTTTTGCGACCGGAATTCCAGTCCATTGGGCAACGACTTCGGCGATCGACTCGTCGGTGACTGCACTGCTAAGAAGTCGATCAGATTCATTTTTTCCAACCTGTTCGGCGTTTCTTTCAGAACGCTGAAGGGACTTGGAGAGATCTTTCTTTTTGAGGTCCAGCTTGAATAACTCCTGATATTCGGCTTCACTGACTGCACGCCCCTCGGCGTTGGTCTGCTTAATTTTTGAGTCCAGCATTTCGAATTGGTGCTCGATTTCGGCCAGCCGTTCCCGCGTTATCCTCGCATCTCCGTCTCCAAGGCGTTCTGCATTCCACTGTTCCTTGAGGTCGGCAAGTTTCCGCTTGGTTGAATCCATTTCGGTTTGGATGCTTTCCAATTCTGCTAAAGTATCCAGATCAGTCTCTTGAGAAAGTTGTCGCGCTGCTAGTTCGAGCTGAATCAACTTGCGCTGTGCATCATCAACTTCTTTTGGAACACTTTCCCGCTCCATCGCCAACTGGCTTGCTGCTTCATCGAGTAGGTCGATCGCTTTATCCGGAAGAAACCGGTCTGTAATGTACCGTGCGGAGAGTTTGGCGGCGGCAACAATCGCATTGTCTTTGATAGCGATATTGTGATGCTGCTCGTAACGCGATTTGAGTCCCCGAAGAATGGTGACGGTATCTTCGATGGTGGGTTCACCAACCTGAACCGGTTGAAATCTACGCTCCAGAGCGGCATCTTTTTCAACGTATTTGCGGTATTCATCGAGTGTCGTGGCGCCAATGCAATGAAGTTCGCCCCGAGCTAACGCCGGCTTGAGCAGGTTGGCTGCATCATTAGCGCCCTCTGTAGCTCCTGCTCCAACGACGGTATGAAGTTCATCAATGAACAGGATGATTCGTCCATCAGCGGCTTGAACTTCTTTGAGAACGGCTTTTAATCGTTCCTCGAATTCGCCCCGGAATTTCGCGCCGGCAATTAACGCTCCCATATCCAATGCCAGTACTTCGCGATTTTTTAGGGAGGTTGGAACGTCCCCCTGAGAAATACGAAGAGCCAGTCCCTCAGCGATCGCCGTTTTCCCAACCCCGGGTTGCCCAATAAGAACCGGGTTATTTTTGGTTCGCCGAGATAGAACCTGAACAACCCTCCGTATTTCTTTATCGCGGCCGATAACTGGATCCAATTTTCCTTTCTTTGCCAATTCGACCAGATTCACCGCGAACCTCTCCAAAGCCTGGAATTTATCTTCTGGATTCTGGTCGGTGACTTTTTGGAAGCCGCGGATTTCGGAGATTGCGTTTCCGATCTCTTTTTCGGTCAATCCAACGAGTTCCAAGAGTCGTTTGGGCTGGCCTTTTTGGATTGCCAGACCAAGAATGAGATGATCCGTCGAAACAAAATCGTCTTCCATCTGGGCAGCCAGCTTCTGCGATTCTATTAGGGCGTTTTGCAGTTCTTGGTCTGGCTGAGGGGGGGATCCTCCCTGCACGGTCGGTAATCGATTGATTTCTGCATCAACCATCCCTTGGAGCTGTTGTAAATCGGCCCCGGTTTTTTCGATAATCGGTGCGATCAAGCCGTCATCTTCATTAAGCAATGCGTGCAAAAGGTGAGTGCCAGTTACCGCAGAGTGTTGCGATCGCATTGCGTTCTGAATTGATTTTCCGAAAGCATCTTGAGCTTTACTTGTCAGTTTTTCGTACTGGAAGTTCATCGTTAGCCCTCCGTTTCAACTGGATTCAAGTTCAACTGGATTCAAGTTTACTAAACAGCCGCGGACTCCGGTTTTCAAAATTGTGGGCGTTATCTAGGCAGCGCGCAGCGGTTTCTATTTTGTCCTCTTGGCGAGGAAATCTACAAATCTTCGCCAAGATGATCTGGCGGAAAGAGATGGTCAAACGTAGAGCAGTTCAGGATTAGAAGAGGAAACAATTCGGCCGTCAATTGGAAGGCCGAATTGTCCGTTACTAATCGTTCTTGACTTCGAACTCAGCATCCACAGCATCGTCCTGAGCTGATTCATCGGTCGAATCGGCGGTGGTTGGTGCGGAATCTTCGGCACCCCCACCGGCTGGATTTTCTGCACCGGTGCTCTCATACATGACCTTGCTTAGGGCGTGAGATGCGGCTTCGAGCTCTTTAACTGCAGAGGTTATTTCCGCAACATCTTCCTCTTTCGAGGCGTCTTTGACCTTTTCAATCGCCGACTTAAGGGGATCGATGTCGGAGTCCTGAAGCTTATCCTTGTGTTCTTCCATCATTTTTTCCATTTGATGGCACATCTGGTCGGCCTCGTTTCTGGCGACAGCGAGTTCATATTTTCGTTTGTCGTCTTCTGCATGTGTTTCGGCATCTGACTGCATTTGCTGGATTTCTCCATCATCAAGCCCTGATGAATCCTTGATGGTGACTGAGGCTTCTTTTTGAGTTCCAAGATCTTTTGCCGACACATTCAGGATTCCATTGGCATCGATGTCAAATTTGACTTCAATTTGAGGGACACCCCGTGGTGCCGCCGGAATGCCATCCAAGTTGAATTCTCCTAGTTTTCTATTATCGTTCGCCATTTTTCGTTCACCCTGAGAGACCTGAATGGTGACCGCGGTCTGGTTGTCTGCAGCGGTGCTGAAGACCTGCTTTTTTTCGGCAGGGATAGTTGTATTTCGTTCGATCAACGCAGTCAGCACGCCACCTTCGGTTTCGATACCAAGGGTCAATGGTGTAACGTCCAGAAGTAGTACATCTTTACGATCGCCCGACAGAACGCTTCCTTGGATGGCGGCTCCGACGGCTACCACCTCATCCGGATTAACGCCTCGGTGAGGTTCTTTTCCAAAGAAGTCCTTCACTAACTCCTGGACTTTAGGCACTCGAGTCGATCCACCGACCAGAACGATTTCGTCAATTTCGCCGGGTTGAAATTTTGCATCTTTTAGAGCTTTCTCCAACGGGATTCGGCAGCGTTTGATCAAGCCATCAATCAGCTCTTCGAACTTTGCGCGAGTGATTGACATTTGAAGGTGTTTGGGTTGTCCAGAGGCATCCATGGTGATGAACGGCAGGTTAATGCTTGACTCTGGCAGCGTGCTCAGCTCTTTCTTGGTTTTTTCGCAGGCTTCCTGTAGTCGTTGCAACGCCATGGTGTCCATCCGCAGGTCAACACCATTTTCCTTTTTGAATTCATCTGCGACGTGATTGATAAGTGCTTCGTCCAGATCGTCACCTCCCAAGTGGGTGTCCCCACTGGTGCTGATGACCTCGAATACCTTTACGCCGTCATCGTCATTGAGTTCCAATACGGAAACATCAAATGTTCCGCCACCAAAATCAAAAACGACGATTTTTTGATTGCTCTGCCCTTTTTCCAGTCCGTACGCCATAGCGGCCGCAGTCGGCTCATTGATGATTCTTGCAACTTCCAGTCCAGCGATTTGACCTGCGTCTTTGGTGGCCTGACGCTGGGCGTCATTGAAGTAGGCAGGAACAGTAATCACGGCCTTGTTGACCTTATGACCCAAGTAGGATTCGGCTGATTCCTTTAATCGACGGAGGGTCATTGCCGATATTTCCTGAGGGGTATGCTCTTTCCCGTTAATATCAATTTTGACGTATTCTGACGGCCCTCCGGTCACTGAATACGGGATCATCTTTTCCTCGGAGGTCACTTCATTGTGCCTGCGGCCCATGAATCGTTTCACCGAATAAATGGTTCGCGTTGGGTTGGTGACCCTTTGGTTGCGGGCCGGGTCGCCAACCAATGTCTCGTTTTTCTCGGTAAAAGCCACGACGCTGGGGGTCAAGCGATTTCCCTCGGGATTAGGGATGACTGTAGGCTCCCCGCCCTCGATAACGGCCACAACGGAATTGGTGGTTCCGAGGTCGATTCCGATAATTTTTTCTCCCTGAGCCATGGGACTCTCCTTTCAAGTACTATGTTTTCTATTGCGTATTTTTTATTATTTAGGTTTAAACAATCATTATGTAAGCAAAGAGCGTGCCAACTGCCGTTTTTACGCAAGAACACGGCAATACTGCGACTTTGCGTCCTTTTTCCGACGATATAACCCAACCTGATTTTATTTAGGTTTGGCCAAATCGTGCCATTTTGACAGCCGCCTGAAGCCACCCGATATGGCAAAAGCAAAACAAACTCACCGATCTAAAGCCACCATTCGGCGTGATATCCGGGATATCGACAAAGAAATCATCGCAGCGGTCTGCAAGCGAATTGAGCTGGCAAAGGAGCTTCAAGCGGATGGTGAAGCGAAGGAAAACGCTCTTGATTGGATCCCCAAGGTCGTTGGTTCCTCCAATGGCCTTGAAAAAGAGGACGGCGCCCGACTTCTTCTTGAGATTCAGAGCTTATGCCAAAAGCAGTTGCCCACAAAAAAAATCAGCTATTTGGGACCGAAATTCAGTTATAGCTATCTCGCGGCCACCAGTGAATTCGGTTCATTTAAAACACTGGAACCCCTTCGTTCGATCACCGCTGTTTTTGAATCGGTAATGTCTGGTCAATCGACATGCGGAGTGGTCCCATTGGAAAATTCGACCGATGGCCGAATTGCAGACACTTTAACCATGTTCTCCACCAATGCGGTCAGAATTGTGCAGGAAATTCACCTGCCGGTTGGCCACTGTTTAGTGGGCCTTGGCAAGCTATCGGAAATTCGGGAAATCCGCAGTAAGGCGCAAGCGATTTCACAATGTCGTGGCTGGCTCGCCGAGAACTTGTCATCGGATGTCGTGACGGTTGCCGTCAACAGTTCCGCAGAAGCGGCAGCGGATGCTAAAAAGCGGGGAACTTCAGTCGCGGCCATTGCCAGTCAAGAAGCGGCGGTGGGGTATGGCTTACGTGTGATTCGTCAGGGTATTGAAGATCAATCCGGTAACCTGACACGATTCGCTGTGATTGCTGACCCAGCCAAAGATTTTATCAAAGTTCCCAAAAAAACATCCTGCGACAAGACGTCGATAATGTTCGAAGTGCCGCACCAATCCGGTGCGTTAGCCGACGTGATGAATGTATTTAAAAGAGCTAAGTTGAACTTGACCTGGATCGAATCTTTTCCGAAGCCAGAAGTTTTTAGCGAATACACATTTTTTGCAGAATTCCAAGGGCATCGTGATGAAGTTCGAGTTCGAAACGCGTTGCGAATGTTAGAGCGAAAAACCGAGCAATTGACTTTTCTGGGATCTTATCCTGCTGTGGGAAAGCTGAACGATTCCCGTTCAGGGACTTCGGGATCCAGTTCAAAACAGGACACTTGATATGTTAGTCGCTCTTCAATGGTCGGCCGTTAGCGATCTGTCGAGCTATAAAATTTACTGCACCAGTGGCATGATTCGAAAAAGCATTTGCAAATGGACCGGAAATCGGTTCCTTGGGCGTTGACCCAATGCCTTGTTCCTGTAAACCAGTTACGTTTGATAACCAAGATTTCACTGATTGAGAAAAAATGGAGCAACCAAAGCGTTTTTTTCAACTACGAGGATTCATGCGATCTGGCACGAATTGGATTGGGAATTTGCTTAATTTGCATCCCCATATCTGTTGTACAGGCGAATATCATTTCGACGTGATGGATGGAGAGTTTCGCAGGCTGATCGAAAAGACCTGTAGTCCGTCTTCGATACTCTCGCAGGAGGCAATTCAAGAATCGGTAGTCAGGGAATACGAGCTCTTTCTGAAACGATTGATCGAGATTGGGGCTTCACTGCAAAACAAAAAAAACGCCTTTGTATTCGTCGATCGAACTCCACGTCCGATCGACAGTCTTGTCATGGAAGGTACTCGCCAAATTCATGTCACCCGAGACGGTCGCGATTGCCTGGTTAGTTTGACGTACCATTTTCTTCGTCTGGAAAACGATGCATTTCGTAAGTTTCCCGAGATGCAAAAAAAACGTAGGAAGTTCCACCGGCATCCCGCCTATTTCAAACGCCGGCAAAAGGAGCTCCTCGATTCAGAGGAATGGGTGCGGACGAGGGCGAAACAGTGGGCAACGTTTGTAAAAAACGACGTTGAGTACATTGGAAATCATCGCGATAGTGTTTTGGCCATGACTTACGAAGAAATTCACCAGGAGACTGACAAGTTTCGTCGGATGATGTATGAATTTTTTGAAGTGGATCCCGATCTCGCTGCACCGTTGAACGATAAAACGACTCCTGGATTCCGCAAAGAAAATGTAGCGAGCTTCTATCGAAAAGGAGTGGTGGGCGACTGGAAGTCCTATTTTTCAAGGGATGTACGACATTGGTTCGCCGAAGAAGCTGGCGAAGCGCTGATTGTAGCTGGCTATGAAGAGAACCGTGATTGGATTGATTCCGATGGCTAGGGCATACAAATACTTCTAAATTGGGGCGTCCGCCAATGACGGGCGGTGGAACGGCCGCGACTGATCGATCATGATGTTGGAAATGTCTTTCGAACCATCGGGCTCGGAATGGCATGGGTTGTTGGGATCAACACCGTTAGCACACAGTCAGCAATTGAGCAGAAAGACATCAATGAAGGTTGGATTGGTCGGCGTCGGGTTTATGGGGTGGATTCATTGGTTGGCCTATCAGCGAATTGCCGGTATTGAAGTGTCAGCTATTTGCTCAAGTGACCCCAAGAAGCGGTCAGGAGACTGGACAGACATTCAGGGAAATTTTGGACCTCCCGGCGAAAAAGTTGATCTCACTGGATGTGAAGTGTTTCACTCACTCGATGAACTACTTGTAAGCGACGTAGATATTGTGGACATCTGCTTGCCTCCCAGTTTGCACGTTGGTGCTTCCGAAGCTGCCATGAAAGCGGGTAAACATGTTTTTTGTGAAAAGCCATTGGCGCTCAATGCAACCGATTGTGATTTGTTGGTGTCAACGGCCTCAGAATATGGCGTCAAACTGTTCGTAGGACATGTACTGCCTTATTTTCCTGAATACCAATATGCTCGTGCTCTAATCGAGTCGGGGACTTATGGAAAGCTCAAGGGTGGTCATTTCAAGAGGATCATATCCGATCCTACATGGTTACCCGATTTTTATGATCGGAAAACAGTTGGTGGACCGATGATTGATTTGCATGTGCATGACGCTCACCTGATCAGAATGTTGTTTGGCATGCCGGAGCGAGTTGCCTCTTTTGGTCGTATGCGAGGTGATGTTGTTGAATTCTGTAATTCAATATTTGATTTTGGTGAATCCAATTTTACGGTGTCGGCAACTTGTGGTGTCATTAATCAGCAGGGGCGTCCATTCATGCATGGTTATGAGATTCACCTGGAGGATGCGACAGTGCACTTTGAATTTGCGGCCTACTCGGACCATCCCGAGGCTGCTCCTTTAAAGGTCTTGGTATCCGATGGAACTGTTGTTCGTCCTGAATTGCCAACTGGAGATGACGTTGCAGGATTTGTTGGTGAAATCCAGGAAGTTCAGCGATGTATTGTCGAGGATACTGATTCGGCGATCCTTGGGGGTGAATTGGCTCGAGATGCCATTTTACTTGCGGAAAGACAGACTGAATCGGTTTGTGGCGGTCGCATCGTTTCCATTTAGTTGGAGTTGAATTCTTTTGATCTGATGGCAAGGATATAGAATCAGGTACCGAGACTGCCAATGGAATCGATTTGCGATTCAGTAATTTGCAATTCGTGGCGAGAGTCGTTCAACTCAACGAGCCCTTGTCGGCCAATAAACCGCCATCAGGCATTCTAGAAGTGAGTAACCTGACGAGGCCCATTACCTCCGGCTTCCGTAGAAGAACTTTGTTTCAAGAATGGCTTGCGGTCGATCGACACATTTGATGATTTTTATAGTTGGCCGAGTTGTCGATTCATTTTTTCGAAGCACTTCAGCTGCCCATTGACGGGCGAGATCCTCCATGTGAAAAACCGCACTTTTTTTCTCAACTTTGGAGCCGTTGGGTATCGCGACCAGGACGGCATAATGTACGAAATTGTTAAACGGTGATTCAAACTTTTGGCGGCCTAGATACTTGATCATTTCCGTTTCGATTTCCTCCCATTTTTCACCAAAGAATTCCTTAAACTGAGAAAGATTTTTGTCAATCTTCGCTTGGCGGGGTGAATTCGGAAACGACCCTTCAAACGGACGAAGTTTTGATACGCTATTCAAGTAGTCACGGAACGCATTCTTTTCCCGCTTGGCAAGGTAGTTGGTCAACGACCAGGCAGATGCATAGCCGCGTGACGTCAGCCGTGCGGCGGCAACGGTGTCTTTTAAGACGCTTCCATCGATTCCATCAAGCTCCTTGGTTCGCAGGAATGTTTCCAGCTCCAGCATCCTGAAGTCATTGATTTGCCCTGCTCCTTTCCATTTCATTGTGCGGGTAACGGATGTGGGTGCGAGGTACTCAGCGAGTCCTTCTGAAATCCACATCGGCCAGCCAGAGAGGCGGTTTTGTACGCCGATATTGGCGAGAATCTGATGAGCTCCTTCATGGGCGATTGTTGACAGTGTACTTCGGATGGCAAGATCACGATCCAGCTTTAAAAGGGGGGATTCCTCATAAAGGAAAACACGATTGGTGATGACATCGTAATAGGCGACAACTCCCGGTGGCATTTTTCGGTAGGCTTGGAACTGGGCCTCGGTCTGAAACATAACAACGACCAAGGGGACTTTCGGGAGTTCCACGGGAATTCCGAACGGCTTCATGTAGGTGACCAAGCCCCTGGTCATGCTTTCCATGACGTTCATCGTGACCTCTGCCATCTTTTCAGAAGTGTTGTACACAAATACATGATGACGTCGCTGAATCGTCTTGAACTTGGATAATGGGCCTTTCGTCACTAGCTGAGCTAATTCTTCACCGGTGTTCCACACGACCGGAGCATCGGTGAATTTGATCTCCGCAGCGGTTTTTGGCTGCAGTCTACCGTCCGGCAGGATTACGATGAAGTTTTCGCCGACTTTGACATGGACGCGTGCAACGGTATGACCGGTAGAGGTTTTGACTAACGCGTTTACTTTTTTGTCGGACCATTTCACCTCTCCACGAGGTAATTTGAATCCAAATCGCCCCGGATCAACGAAAACGCTGTCTTGGGCCCCTAATCGGAACGCTATGACTGGGGAAATACCCAAAAAAACAAGGGTAAGTAGCATTAAAACTGGGCGGCCAAAACTCATAATGGCGACAACTTCCCTGGAATGGGGTACGGTTAGCACAGGTGTCCGGATTTTGGGCAATATTTATTTTTTTCGAAACGATCCGCGTTTCAAAAGGTTTAATTCAAATTAGTCTTTTCCTATTCATTTTGTCTACTGGTTTGCATGAAATGGCAAACTAGGATGGTATAGCTGAGGAATAGTCTAAAAGTCGTCGAAAATCGAGTCTAAGGTAAACGTAAGATGCAATTAGTAATCAAACCTGCGTGGTTTTTTCTTCCGAGCTTTTTCATTTGCACATTGGTTGCTTTCACCCATGTCGAATCTTTAGGTCAGGAAACCGACGCAGGCGTCCCCCAAGACAAGCCCGAAATCGCGAGTTTGACGGCGAATCCACCGGAAAAATCCGAAGAATCGTCAAATGAAGAACGACCGGATTTCAACACCGGAAAGCTCAAATTTGTTTTTAAGAATACGGAGTGGGGCAAGGTGATTCAGTGGTTTGCCGACGAGGCCAAGCTGGATTTGAATATGGCAGTGACGCCTGAGGGATCCTTCAGTTATTACAGCAATGGTGAATTTACGCTTTTGGAGGCGATGGATGTCCTGAATAGCTTTCTTATCCGGGAACAGGGATACATTCTGATTCGTCATGCAAATTTAATTATCGTTCATGACCTCAATGTAGAGATACCACCGACGATGATTGAGACGATTCCCTCATCGGATTTGGGTGGTCGTGGCGAATATGAGCTGACTCAAACTGAATTTGATATGAGCGGGGTCGATGCGGGCGAGTTTGCAAAGGAAACCGAGAAATTGGTTCGTGATGCACAGGGCGGTCGGCAGTTGCTAGTCAATTCGAGCCAACTGATGGTTGTGCGAGAGACCGGAGGAAGGCTACGGCTTCTTCAAAAGTACTTAGAGTTGGCCAAGACGATTGCCGGCGTCAAAGAAGGAATGGTAGAAATCGTTGAATTAAAGTATTCGACGCCGGAGGAAATTCTGGGTGTAGCAACAGAAATCATTCCGTTAGATGACGAAAATGCCTATGACGATGAAGAGAATGGTGAAAAGTTGAAAGTCGTCGTTCAAACATTTGGAAACAAGTTCATCCTTAGCGGAACCCCGAAGACGATCAAGCGTTTTACCAGCCTTGTTTCTTTGCTGGATAAAGAGGTTGCTGTTGATGAAACTACCGCCCAATTGGCTCAGCCTTTGACAAAAAAGTATGCCGTTGCTGCTGATCGCGAATTGACTCTGCAGGTCCTCAGGACTTTGCTTGCCGGGACCGAAGGGCTGAGATTGGCTTTGGCTGAAGAAGCAGGTGAAATAGTAGCCTATGGAACTCCTGAGGTGCACACGATCATTGAGGAAACACTCGGCTCGCTGCAGTCGGATGCATCGTCTTTTGAGGTGATTCGCCTGAACGATTATGACGCTGATTCGATGATAGAAATCTTGAACAAGATGTACGGAATTTCAGTAGAAGTGGAAGCCGCTCCCAACGATCCGGTATTCCTGGCCGACCCGCTCTATTCTGATCAGCTCATTGCTAAAGCAAAGCCAGCTCAATTGATGGCAATCAAAAAGCTTGTGGAATCCATTGATCCGCCATTGGGGTTGGCCGGTCAAAACGAAAAAAACTACCTTCAGTACAGCTACCGTGGGAATCAGGCTGCTTCGACTATTGATCTGATCAAGGACATGTATCAGACGATGGGACGCCCGAATAAAATTAAGGTTTACAAATCGGATGCGGCGAAGTCTGGATTGGATTTGATCCCACGTAAGTCTCTCATTCCCGAAACGGGGCTTGAGCCGATGCTTAAACCCGAGACCAAACCGGAGCTTGATATCCCAAGCGAAGGTACCCAAAGCCCAGGAGATGGACAGGGAAATGCCGAGCCTCAAGAATTACCCGAGGCAAAAAAAAATGAAAAATCAACTCCCATTACCGGCTATCGAAGTCGGGAGTTGCCATTTCTGAACGTCACCATGACTCGAATGCAGGAGGGAAACGAAGGCCCCGCAGATGATGGTGTCTTGATGAAGCAGGGAGAAATTCAATCAGTACCTGGAGCACCGATTCTGATACGAGAAACGAATGCCGGCCTGTTTATCATTTCAGACGATCTCACGGCCTTGGCTGAGATCAAAGAGTTTCTGAAGGATCAGGAAGCGTTTTTGACGCGACCCTCTTTACCGACCATTATTGAGTTGAAACATCGTAAGGCTGTAGAGATGAAAGACCTTTTGGGGATGTTTTTGGGAATTAGCGGCGATACTGGTGGCGGTGGTGCTGCTGGAGGTGGGCTTGGTGGAATGATTGGTGGGCTGGCCCAAAATGCAATTGGAGGTGCTGCCGGGCAAATGCTGGGTGGTCTTCTCGGAGGCGGAGGTGCTGCCGCTGATACTGGAGCCATCACCTCAGAATTATTGACCGGTGATGTCAAGATTGATGCCGATGCTTTGAAGAATGTTCTTCTCGTTCAAGCGAACCAGACCGATATGGACATCATCATGGAGTATATCAATTATTTTGATACTGATAGTCCAGATCATGATCCGACGTTGGACGGACGAACGTATTCGATCCCTGTTAAATACCGAGACGCGACGGCGCTTTCAGAAGTTATTAAATCACAGCTTGCCGACCGAATTAAGGCTCCGAAGCAGCAAGGCCGGTCGAGTGGTGGCAATCAACAGGCCGAGCAAATGAAAATGTTGCAACAGTTGATGGGACGGGGCAAAGGCGGCCAAGGTGGGGGCAAAAGTGGAGTCGAGCAGACTGAGCCCAAGATGACTGTTGGAGTTGATTCCCAAATTAACGC
Source organism: Planctomycetota bacterium (assembly GCA_014238905.1). Lineage (GTDB taxonomy): Bacteria > Planctomycetota > Planctomycetia > Pirellulales > Pirellulaceae > JABAAE01. Next base: position 277,479 of record JABAAE010000006.1, on the reverse strand, counting down.
GATTTTGGTGACCGGTCCCGAGTTCCTTTACAAGCAGGTTCAGATGATTGTGGAGGCCCTCGACACCGAGGACGCGATCAATGATGGAACGGTGATTGTTCTGGGACTTAAGAAAATCACCCCTGATGCTGCAAAAACCTTTATTGATGGATTGCAAGCTCCTGCTCCCACCTCTTCTAGTAGTACTTCCTCTCGAACTGGAAGTGCATCGGCATCATCTACTCCAGCGTTTAATCCCGCAGCATTTCTTCAAAGTAGAATGGGGAGTGGGGCTATCAGTGGACGTGGAGGAGGAAGCAACCCTTTCAGCGGGTTTGGTCGAGGCAGCTCTAGTAGTAGTCGAGGTGGCTCTAGTGGTCGAGGTGGCTCTAGTGGTCGAGGTGGTGGAAGATAGTCCGCCTCCTCGAACATTGATCCTCTGATTCTGACCGATCATTCATTTTTGCATTTGAGGGATGCTGTTGAGGCAGTTCCGTTGATCTTTTGGATGATGTCTGGTCGAATTCTCGGGGAAGAAATTTTTCTTTTTGGGTGTAACTAAAAGGGATTAAAGTGGCCTCAGGGAGTCTTTCAGCATGTTAGAATCCGATCTACTACATCCAGAAATCCTTCAGGTATTGGGATCGATTGGTCATAGTTCCAAAATCCTCATCGCTGATGGGAATTTCCCATTCGCCACTAAAACAAATCGGCATGCTCACAAGGTGTTCTTGAATTTGGCTCCTGGCGTGGTTGGGGCTTGCGATGTCTTAAAAGCCATTTGCAGTGTCGTGCCGATTGAATCTGCCATGGTCATGTCTCCTCCGCGTGCGGGGGAATTCGCCGTACCAAACCCTCAGATATGGGATGACTTTGGCGGTATTCTGGCAAAGGTTGATTTTGATCGAGGTTTGCAAAAGGTTGGCCGCTTCGTTTTTTACGATTGCTGCAAATCAGATGATTGTCATTTGGTTATTGCAACCGGCGAACAGAAGATCTTTGCGAATCTCCTGTTGACCATTGGTGTTACCAAGTAGAAATAGTCTTTCCAAGCGTTTCATGCGTAAAGTGGAGTTTCTTGAGTCGCGTGCGGACCGCGAGCCAAATTCCAACGCAATCTATTGCTTCAAAATCCCGTTACTCTCACCCCTTTTTGGAAGAATTTTCTGCGGCGGTTCACGCGGCCGGAGGGAGATCTGCGTGCTTTTTTTGTTGCCTACAGTAAAGGCGTTGAGGATGTGCGGTAGGAGTCGCGTATTGTTGGATGGCTAGAGTTCTCTGAGTTGGATGCAACAGGCGAAGAAACGAAATCCTTGAGTTGGACATTCATGGTCGCTGGTTATAAGAGGCTCAAGTATCGTCAACATGGTAAAACTCAACATCCTATCAGCGGAGATCATCGGTAAGGATCAGAGAGGTAATCGGTTTTTCGAGGCGATCGTCGGCACCCGTTGGTGGCCGAAAGAGACAGCGAAATGGTAACAGTGTAAAAAGACGCGACGCTTTTTCTGTTGTGTTTATTGAGTTTGTGGCGAGTGACAGTCACTGTTTTGGTGTTGGAAACACGTTAATCTTCGCTTCGGGGGAGCCAGTTCAGGGCGGGGTGTTGGGCGGCAGGGACATTAAGCGACAGGATCGATTTGCGAAGATTGTCGATCGCTCTGGTATAGCTGTTGACGTCGATAGGTTTCTTTAGCGTCTTTTCTGCCCCAACGACTCTGTTCTCCAATTCTCCCGTTTGTTGATTGGTTCGTTCTGCCTGTCGCTGGGCACGCTTTCCTAGTCCAACCAAGGATACCAGTCCGGGACGGTACGCGAATCCGTCCGTTAACACTTCCGAGACCGGCAATCTAATTTTGAATTGCTGCATGCTGGGGATTGGTTCGGAGTGGATAAGAAAGTTGTTTTCATCCAGCAGGCAAAAAATTGCATGCGTCATGCCAGGGGCAGCAGAAGCAGTGACGCGTCCGTCAGCGACGATTGCGACGGCACGAAACCATTCCTCCTTTTCTCCGGGATTGGTTGTGTACAACAAGAACGCCTCTGCAATTTTCGACTTGCCGGCTCCGGTTTCATACGTCGTCCAGATTTGATCGCCATCACTTCCGCGGCCAGTAATGGAGGGCACCCGTTTCTGTTCTGGCAAGTTGCCAGGTTTAAAGGCAGCGTTGCGGTATGGGAGTCCCGCGCTGTGTTCCTTTAACCAGACATTGAGATCCGACAGCATTTGCTTTCGAATCTCCGGGTGTTCTATCGCCACATTTTTAGTTTCGCTGAGATCGAGTTCGGATCCGTCGTCAGCATAGAGCCGAAACAGCTGGATTTGCGGAGCCGGATTCATGGGTGCCCCCGTGTTTTTCATCAGCTTCCAAGGCCCGCGGCGGATGGTTGCGAAAGCTCCGTTCAAGACCGGGTAATGGAAATAAATAGTTTCGCGAGGTTGACCGTCAGTAAATCGCGGTGTTCTTTCTTTTTCCTTAAAAACAGCCAGCAAGTTGCATCCATCAAGATCCATATTTTCGAAATCGGTCTGGCCGGCGATCGCAAGAAAAGTCGGAAACAGGTCAATCAGGTTGACTGGGGTTTGATTGTTAACGCTTCCCGGTTGAATGCCCGGGCCCATCACCAGGAATGGAATTCGGCAACCTCCTTCGTACGAGTGACCTTTGCCCTCGCGAAGAGGATCGTTGTCACTGACTTTCTCGAAGCTCAACTTATTGTCTAACGATCTCCAGTTGCGAAGTTTCTGTGCTGCACCATTATCGCTGCTGACAAAAACATACGTGTTGTCAATCAGTTTGTGCCCCGGGTTTCGGGGATCGTCGGTCACCTCCAGAGTCCCGATGATTTGACCGATAATCCAGTCAACCGAATCGACCATGCTGGCGTAGTAAGGATTATGTTGTCCGGGTTTGTCAGGATCGGAAAGGGAACCTTGATCGGTCGGAAATGGAATTCCCAGCTTTCGGCAATAATGTGCCAGTCGTTTGCGATCTCGTGTCATCACTGGTCCGTGAACGAGATTTGGGCACAGGTTCAGAAAGAAGGGTTTTTTTCCGGGTGTGACTTTGCGGAGCCAACGCTGCGAAAGATCAGTCATGCTGTCATACGGACGTTGGTCGGCGAGCAGCGGAAATCGGCGATCGTTAAAGGCCTCTTTGAGGCGATGCTTTGGCTGCGCAAAAAGCCCCGCGGTATTGGCCTGCTTCGGATCTTTCTCGTTGAAGAGGTCCGGGTCGTTGTACTTTTTCCTGTGATCGAACGAAAAATCAAATCCAACCTGAATCGGCGAAGGATACCCGGATAATCCGGAGACATGCCACTTGCCCACATGGGCGGTCGTGTAACCTAACTTTTTCAATGCCATGGCAACTACCGGTTTCCCCGGCATGATTCGACCAACGTAGTAAGGGTCCAACAACTGTGCGTTGTCTCGCCGAGGCCGTGGGATCTGGCATCCCATGTTGACGTGATAAACGCCGTTATGAGGTGTGTACTGTCCTGTAAGAAAAGCGGCTCTGGATGGGGCACATGTCACAGAAGGTGAGTAAGCTTGCATGAATCTGATGCCGTGTGCTGCAAGGCGATCGATATTTGGCGTTTCAAAAAAGGGCTCGTTCTCGTGGTAATCGCGGCGGTAACAGGCAACATCCTGCCAGCCGAGGTCATCGACCATGATGTGTACGATGTTGGGCTGTAATGGACTTTCGGCGGCGACAGCTTTCATAAGAGTCGGCGCGGCGTAAAGCAGTAAAATGGCTAACGCAGCTAGGAGTTGCTTTTTAATCATTTTGTCGAGATGGAACCAAATTTCCTAAAATATAGAAACGTCAGTAAAATTGCGAGATGATTCAACAGGCAAATAGTGGCATTATTTTGACGTCGCTGTTGATTTCGATGCCCAAAGATGAAGGGCGAATCGAACAGATGGGAGCAAACCTGATCGTGTTTTCACCAGCGGTTAACGAACATGGGCGTATCGCCAGACAAATTCTCATACGATTGGGAACTTGTGGGGTGGTAAACGATTTGAGCATCACGTTCGCGGCTGAAACAGGGTTCCTGATTGAATTCTACCCTGGTGCGATGGGAGCACCTGACGCAGCAATAGAACCAGCCACCAAAGAATGAAAAGGGTTGATGCCACCAAAGCCTAATTGCGTCCTGCTCCTGATCTAGTTGTGTTCAGCACTCAAAAGACCTCGCTGCAGACATGAAATGGCATATGTAAGCCAGAGTCTGAAAACTACTATCTGCAACGCATGCAGTGGCTTGACCAATTTTCTAGGGCTATCGCATTGGATCCAATAGTACGTCTAAACTCCGCTGCAATAACCTTGATGTATTGCTAGAGGATGGATGGTGGGGAGGGGGATTCGTATAAAGCCGTTCTTGCAATTCGACGACAGCCCAATTCTGCTACTCGCGGTCCAAATTGCTACTAACGCTTCAAAACGGATACTTGGCCGATCACTGCCCAAACGGTCAGAAATACGACGCCGACAACGGTATGAAGTAAATCGATGGTCATAACTGGTAAGTCCTGGTTTCACACATCCTTGGAGGGGGGGAACAATCCGTGAATATCCGTTCCTGACCGAAAACAGTTTTCGGCACACATCGGTAACAGCATTTCCGATGGGTGCCGATTGGTCAACACTGAATTCGTAGGAAAACCGAACATGATTTTTGGGCAAAACAACGGGTTTGGGGAAAGGTAAATAATCAAATACAGTAGGCCGGGTTGATTTGCCGACTTGCTGAGCATTCCGGGTATTACTATCAATAAAATCACAACAGATACCCACAGCCCTTGTTTTGTCGGGTCAATTTAAGATGCTCGGAGAGATTCTGCCTGGAATGCGTAATGTTTGCTTCAGGGTGAGTTTATGGCAGCGGATCAACACAGACCTTTTTCTAATTTGTTAGATTAAACTCGGTTGGATGGCGTGGCTTTTGTCGTCATCCTTCCATGGATGTGGCTGAAACGGGGTGTCACTGGTTTGTTTGTGTTTTAGGGATGATGTGTGCAATGGAGTCAGCAGTCGGAATAGATCTTGGCACAACTTATTCGGCTGTGGCTATTTTGGATCAAAACAATGATCCGCGTACCTTGTTGAATTCAGCGGGCGAGCCATTGACGCCAAGTATGATGTGTTTTGAAGGACCAAGGGTCGTTGTCGGCCGGGGAGCTGCAAAGGCCATCAGCACACAATACGAGAATGTTGCGGATTGTCCCAAACGGGATTTGGGTGAACGCGTTTTTCGAAAAGTTATCAACGGTCGACAGTATCCACCAGAGGTCCTTCAGGCTTGGATTCTCCGCAAGCTTTGGCGGGACGCTCAGCGACAAATAGGGCCCCTGACAAAAGCGGTGATTACGGTACCCGCCTATTTTGACGAGGTGCGACGCAAAGCAACGATGGATGCTGGTTGGATGGCAGGCATTGATGTTCTGGATATTATTAATGAGCCGACGGCTGCTGCATTAGCATTTGGGATACAGCAGGGCCGACTGTTTGAAATCGGCCAAACGAACGTGCCACGCCGTATTCTCGTTTATGATTTGGGTGGCGGGACTTTCGACGTTACCGTGATGGAAATCGACGGCGGTCAGTATCGCACCTTGGCGACTGATGGTGATATGCGACTGGGCGGATGGGATTGGGATCAACGAATTGTTGCGTTGGTTGCTGATGAGCTTGTCCGTCGTATTGGTTTTGATCCTTTCGAGGATCAACAGTTTTCGGGTAACCTGTGGTTGAAATGTGAACAGGCAAAGCGGGAACTGTCCATTAAAGCACGAACAGCTATTTCGTTTGACCTGAAGGGAAAGTCCTTTCACATTGAATTAAGCCGGGAAGAATTTGAAACTCGGACTCGAGATTTGCTGGATCGCACGATGTTCACCGTCGAGCAGACCCTGCAAGAGGCCGGCCTGGAAATGGACCAATTGGATGTTGTGCTGATGGTAGGCGGTTCGACCAGAATGCCCTCTGTTGTCAGACGATTAAGATCGATATCCGGTAAGGAGCCAACGCGGTCTCTTTCTCCTGATGAGGCAGTCGCTCACGGAGCAGCTATACGTGCTGGAATGATCCTCTCTTCGCATGTCCCCGGGCAAGGCTCGCTAAACGTCAAAAATGTGAATTCACATAGCCTTGGAGTGGTTGGCATGGATCCTGACAATAAGCAACACCGAAATGGAATCGTCATTCCTCGCAATACCTCCCTTCCGGTGGTGGCGAAAAGGACGTTTTTTACTTCCAAACCTAACCAGCGGTCGATAAAGGTGAGCATTGTTGAGGGGGAAAGTGCAAATCCAGCCGACTGCTCTCTCTTGGGCAAATGCAGTATCGAGAGTATTCCCAGGGATCTGCCGGTGCGAACACCCATCGAAGTCAGTTTTCGCTACGAGGAAAATGGTCGATTGAAGGTTTCTGTTCAAGTGAAAGGTGTTGACTCGCGCCTGACACATCAATTGCATCGTGAGAATACTTTGACTCAAGAGCAAATGGAGGGCTGGCGGGATTTTATTGATCAAAGCTGTGAGTAATCTCTGTTGCTGATTTGGCTGTGATAGTCGGTGGAACGGGACTTGTCGTACTTTGGCACGTGCAGGGGTAGACGATGGGAAGCGGCTTCAATCATTGAGAATTTGTCCAATTGGGCAGAATTCGGACCGTGCTGCCTTTTATCCAAACTTGTTGGATGGCAAAATAACTCCAGCTTGGAAAAAGGTATATTTGTCGTTTTCCGGTGTGATGATGAGCACCCTTCAATTCCCCAGTTTGATTGTTTAAAAACCGTATGAATGACGTGATTCAATTGAATTCTCTGGACAACATCTGTGTTGCCTCAAAACCTCTTTCGGCCAACCACGAGCTGGAATTTGGTGGTGGTACTGTCGTTGTTGCATCCGATATCAAGATGGGGCATAAGGTTGCGATCTCAGCTATTGCTGCGGGCGAGCCCGTCCGCAAGTATGGGCAGGTTATTGGTTTTGCATCGGAACTGATCAACGCCGGCGCATGGGTCCATTCACACAATCTCGCCAATGGCAAAATTGTGTTGAATCATGAAAAAGCCATCGAGCAGCCTGTGGTCGATTCCCCAATCTTGAGTACCGTCTTCAAGGGGATCCGAAGAGCTGATGGTAGCGTCGGGACACGTAACTATATCGCGGTGATATCTACGGTGAACTGTTCTGCTACAGTCAGTAAGTTTGTTGCCCGGCATTTTACTCCGGACAAACTGATTGATTTTCCCAACGTCGACGGGGTGATTGCTCTGACCCACGAAACGGGCTGTGGAATGAAACAGCTTGGACAAAAACACCAGATGTTGAATCGAGTTTTGGGCGGATTTGCAAGACATCCAAATTTGGCAGCTTGCCTTATTATTGGGCTTGGATGTGAGCAAGCAACACCTGGCACGCTGATGTTGGATCAAAAACTGGTGCAAATCGGGAGTGGAGGTGCACCGGCTGGTCCGCCGGTTTTTTCGATGCAGGATTTGGGTGGAACGAGGAAAACGGTTCATGCTGCAATAGAAAAAATTGAGTCCATGCTACCGCTGGCGAATGCTGTTGAACGATCGGATGCTGACATAAACGAAATTATTTTGGGAACCGAATGTGGAGGTTCTGATGGTAACTCTGGAGTGACGGCTAATCCGGCATTAGGGATCGCTTCTGATTGGATTATCAGAAACGGGGGTACCAGTATTTTGGCTGAAACATCAGAAATTTATGGGGCGGAGCACCTTCTTACCAGACGAGCTAGATCGATTGAAGTCGCTGACAAATTATTGAAGTTGATTGATTGGTGGAAATGGTATGTCGGACTGTTTGGGGAAGAACTGGATAACAATCCTTCTGTAGGCAACAAGGAAGGTGGTTTGACTACCATCACGGAGAAATCGTTGGGAGCGATTGCCAAAGCAGGCGGTTCTACTTTGGAGGATGTTTATCAGTATGCTGAAACGGTCGACAAGAAGGGCCTTGTGATCATGGACTCGCCCGGTTTTGATCCTCCAAGTGTAACGGGGATGGTGGCGGGTGGAGCTAATGTCATCTGCTTTACCACCGGTCGTGGCAGTTGCTTTGGCTGTAAACCAGTGCCTTCCATCAAGATCGCTTCCAATACACCCATGTATGACCGCATGATCGACGATATGGATATCAATGCCGGGACTGTTCTAGAGGGTGAATCTGTTGAAGATGTTGGCCAGCGGATATTCAACGAAATCCTTGCCGTGGCGGGTGGAAAAAAAACCAAAAGCGAGTTAAACGGATTTGGTGACGAAGAGTTTTCGCCTTGGACCGTGGGCCCGGTACTCTAAGAATGATCTGGCGGTTTTCACTAACGACTTACTAACCACTTGATGCGACCTGATTTAAGGGGCCATTAACGCAAGGTTATCCTCACGGCGTGTAGGTTGTTAGGACGCAACATTACAATTCGGGTCCGAAATGGCTGTACCCCTTAAGCTTCTGAAGGCCATTCACTCCGAACGCTCGGCGTTGTTGCTTTCGCGTTCATGATTTGCCCCTCTATGTGGGGGGGGCGTTATTGGCGACCGCGACCGGTAGAAGGAAGTTTTGACACGTCATCGAATTCACTGATGTCCTGAAAAAGTGCCATACGAAATGCCTGTTGCACAGCCTTTTTTTGTTCGGAAGAACTCAAGCCCTTCAGGGAATCTCTTTGATTGCCAGTAAGTCCCTTATCGTGAAATTCCTGAAGATCCGAATCGTCAATTTCAAACATCGCTATGACAATCCAACTTTGTACCACGTCCATTTGCAAATCCATTGTCAGACCCGCAATCTTGTTTTTTGATTCAGCTGAAAGCGCACTGATAAATGCTTCGATTTCATTGGAGCCAAATGTACTCCAAACCGTTGCACCACCTGGAAATCGGGATCGAAAACGCGCCCTCATCAAAATGGCAAAGCCATGATGGTGGGTGGGAGCGTTTTCGACTTCTTCTTTGAGCTTTTTGGTTTGCTCGTTATTGGAGGAATCCAGTTGGCGGATGATTTCCAGTGAGAGCTCCTCAATTTTTTCTTTTGCGAATCCCTTGATTAACGGAACATCCTGAGGCGCCGGTGGTCCACCTCGAGCACGCGACCACTTTTCAACAAAGTCTTCTTTTTCCAGCCTGCGAATTTCAACAATTCGATCTTCCGCAGTTGCATCTTTGATCCGATCAATTTCGTCACGACCCAGATAATATCCCTTATTTTTTAACCAGCTGTTCCAGTAAATCAGTAGATTCTTGAGCTGGCTGCTGTCGGGATGTTCATTCAGAATTTTGTGAAATCTTCGCAGATTGTCAGTTTTTTCTGGTTGTGAACCGGCAAACCGATCGAATTCCCGTTGGCTTAAAAGTAGCCTTTCCATTTCTTCTTGGCTAAACGAATCGAGAGTAAGACTGGTTGGATTGGTCGTAAAGCTCTTGGACGGTAAATTCACGCCGGTCGGTTCGCTGAAATCAAGTTCGAAATTTAAGAAAACGCTCGGTTTACTATTTAATAATTCCAGAAACCGAATTCCTTGGTCAACATCCAATTCGGCACTAACACTTCGGTAGAGCGAAAGATTTTCAATGATGGGAAGGTCTTTTAACAGCTGCCGATTTGGGGCAGTTAATGCTTCCTTCTTTGACCAGTAACCATAGGAAAATGCCGCAATGGGTGGGATGATCAGTAGTATTACAAGAACACTCATCCTGAGAATCCTTGCCCCGGAAGTGGATTGGTTTTCAAGATTGCGAGTTTTCAATGCAACCAGTTCAACGGTGCTTTGAGTGAACTCCTGAGAGGCTCTAGTCGCTGGAAGGGCGTCCAATACATCCCAGGTTCTCTGGAGATTGGCCAGCTCATTACGGTACTCAGGACTTTCTGCAAGTTTTCGTTCGACTTCCGCTCTTTGATTTCGTTCCAGCTCGCCATCGAGATAGGCAACCAGTTCCGGGTGATTCAGATTGTCTTTTTCTTGCTTGTTCATGGTTTTTGCTGGTCATCTGATTCAAATGATTCGCGGTAGGAATCGGATAATTGGCCGGTTTGAAAATAGGGTTCAAGTGCTTGCTTGAGATTTCCACGAGCTCTTGAAAGAAGCGATTTGATAGCCTGAACGGTCAGGTCCATCGTTTCAGCGATTTCCTGATAGCTCATGTGTTCAAATTTTGACAGCAACAACGCCAGTTTTTGACGCTCATTCAACGAGTTTTTCATCGCGGATTGAACGACTTCGGACAATTCAACTTGGTCAAGTTGGCGGGTCGGCATCAACGCACTAGCTTCCTTGGCCATCGTCTCTAGTGATGGAACACCATGGTCTTCACTTTGTGTTGGTGCCAAATTAATTTCTTTTCGACGAGACCGATTGCGAAGAGCATTGCTGGCAACGTTGTTGGCTATGGTAAAAAACCATGTCGAGAACTTGGCTCCTGGAATATAAGATTTCCGCGACCTGAAGACCCGCAGGAAGACTTCCTGGGCGAGATCCTCTGCCATATCCCGATTGCTAACCAGATGCTCCATAACACGCAAAAGGCGATTTTGATAACGGCGAGTCAGTTCTTCGAAAGCGCCAGCATCATCACTCTGCACTTGCAGCATCAATCGAACATCTGGATCGATAGACTCGTAATGCTTGGATTTTTTGATTACTGAATCGGAAAGTTGCACGTCAAATTCGTCTTCTTAGGTAATGGTCGTGACAGTTTCCAGCGGTTCATCGTTGTTAGCTGAATAGTATGTCAAACGAAGTGGTTTCATGGGGTAAATCAGTCCATGCCGCGGCAGTCCATGCCATGGGAGATTGCTCCACAATTAGCGGCTGCCGAGCTACAACACGATTTCAGCTCTCATGGTACCGTAAAACCCTGATGATTCAGGTTGATTAACAGTAAACGAGACAGGAATCGTATTACAGATTGGATCGTGAAATCGAATCGAGATACAGTTTTAAACCGTCCAAAGACGTGGATTGGGCGAAAAAAGTACCCCTCTGATCTAAAAATACAAAAAAAAACTCGAAAAATTCCTGGGCCAATGCACTCGGTTTTGGCCAAAAATCAGGCTGGAATCTACCGTAATCGATACAGCCATAACGTCAAATTTGATACCAGCAATAGAGACTACCCAATCGCTACAGGTTAACGGCGCATTCGGGAACCAGCAGCAAATTCTGTTCTAAAGCAGTCAATACTCTTACGCCGATATCGAAGCTGGCACCATTGGGGTAGTTCTGATGTGTCATACGGAAATGGTTTTGGGATGAATTGATTTAGGGATTTTCAATTTGTCACCAGAGATTTGTTTCAAAGTTTTGTCAGTACAGATTCCACATTCGATAATTCCCGCCAAAGAGTGGTTCTCCTTTACAACGGAAGAGAGCCGGGCCCGGCACGCGATTTTGATGCGTTTGTTGCCAGGCAACAAACGCATTTGGAAAATGTACGGAAAAGACAAAACTGGACTCGCTAAAGGAGACTTAGCAAATGAAATTCAAAGTGACTTTTGCTGCAATGGCTTTATGTCTTGTAGTCAGTTCACAAAGCTACGGTCAGGGATTACTGGACCGTTTGCTTGGTGGAAGTGGATGTGGTTGTGACACCTCTTGTTGTGCTACTCCTGAACCAACCTGTGGTTGTGAAGGAATTGGCAAGCTTCGTGGTCGATTTTTCAATCGAGCCTGCGATGCAGGGTGTGCAGCAAAGCCTGCAGCTCCAAATTGCGGAGCTGACAAAGCTGATAACGGTTGCGACAGTGGCGATTCCTGCTGCCGTCCCAAACTCTTCAATTTTGACGTGAAGTGCCTTAGCATTCCCGTTATCATTCCGAAGATTAATCTTCCGAAGATTTGCCTGCCTAAGATCTGCATGAAGTCATGCTGTGATTCGGGTTGCGACAAAGCTGCCGCTCCTAACTGTGGATGCGACAAAAAAGCTGCGGATCCAAATTGCGGTTGCGACAAGGCCAAGGCTGGTTGCGGATGTGGACTCAAAATGCCTCGTTTGGGCCTTTTGGATCGCATGAAGTGCCGTCCTAAAATGAGAAAGTGCGGATGCGACACAGCTGCTGAACCTACCTGTGGAACAGACGCTCCCAAGCCTAGCTGTGGAAGCGATGCTCCCGCACCAGAAGCAGCTGCTTCGACCGGAGCTGTTCCACCAGCTCCAGTAGTTGATCCAGCCGCATTCGGTGGCATTCAAGCTCAGACCGTTTCTGAAACCAACTAACGCAAGTGGTTGAATCGATGAAACAAAAAAAGCCTGCGAATTCTCGCAGGCTTTTTTCTTTTCTTGACAACAACTAGAGACTAGTTGTCTACGGTGTCGGTTTCGCCACCGTTGCGGGTTGCCAATGCCATGCGAACATAGTCGGTCATGGTTTCGGCGTAGAAGCTAACGCTTCCGTCGCACAGAACGGCCTGAGCGCCTGCTGGGTGATTACTACTCCAACCAGTGCAACCGAATTCGCCGGCTGGAATACCAGTCAAAGTGGTGTACTTGCCCCAGTCGTCGAGGTTCATTGGGTTTCTCAGCGAACCAGTTGCGCCTTGCGGGCTCATCCAGCAAGCATCGAAGTTGGATTGCTTATCAAATGGCTCGTCAACGTTTTGGTTGCCGTTGTCATCTGAGCCATTGAGGGCATCATATCCACCACGCCAGTGCATGTCTTCAAATGCCAAAACGGTATTGGAGGTACCGTCATGGATGTCTGCCAATCGCATAGCACCTTGGAAACCAAAGATACCATTGCAGTTGTTGATTTTTCGGAAATCATTTGGATTGACATTTGGAGTTTGGCGGGTTCCTGTGTTGAAAATTGAATCAACACTACCGAGGTAGTCATCGACGTACTCGCAGTACTTGTAATGATCAACCGCAGCAATGAAACCCATGTTTCCAACGTAATCGGTTCCGGAACCAGCAGGAGCATCGGTTGACAACTGATCGCCTAAATCGGCGGTGTGCTGCCAACTACCGTGCTGACTGAGACGAGGTGATACAGAATTCTGTACGGAGTTCGATGGACAGTTCAGGTAGGTCAGCTGCTCTTCGCGGATGACAGTACCGATGAAGCTGGTGTCTGTGTTTGCGTTTTTGATGGCGGCAAAGGCTTCGTCTTCACTTAGATTGCCAAAGGGGTTAACGCCAGTTGAGTGCAGGTTGAAGTTGACTTTTTCATGCAGGTTGCCTTGCTCTACATAAGGCAGAATGGAAACCAACCAAGAGTAAGCTGCGATCTGCCCAGTCGGTGGATCGTAATTCCAAGGAAGTTTCTTCAGCGTATCGTTGTAGTTGTGACAAGCCAGACCAATTTGCTTCAAATTGTTAAGGCACTGGGTTCGACGTGCTGCTTCTCGAGCCGCTTGAACGGCTGGCAACAACAATGCGATCAAAATTCCAATGATCGCAATAACGACTAGCAGTTCCACAAGCGTGAAACCCTTCTTGCGTCGTAGGTTCATAAAACATTCTCCCGAATAGAAATGGAAATAAATTGCCTGGCAAATGCCATCAAAGAGGTAATGGAGGGAATAATAGGGGTTCCGAAAAATTTGATGAAGTGGGTATGAAAAATACTTCAATCTGCCGAGTCTAACCAATGATTTGCACTTTCACCAGAAATTGTTTTCCGCTGGCAGTGCTTTTTTTGCAAAAAAGCGAGTTTTTTACCGTGTCGAGTGATTTTCGACGATTTTGGTCAGAAAGCCAAATTCCTGTACTTCGACAGGGTGTTTTTTGCCCGAAAATCGGTCGAATTTAGCTGTTTTGGCAACCAATAGTTCTTTTTGGGAGGCTGACAGGTAACTGCCACCACCACGGATAATGGATGTGAGTGGTTTTCCTCGGTCAATCAGGTTGATTGACATGCCGAGGCCATCCCGATTGATCGAGGTACCTACGATGATCAAGCGTTGTTTTGCTCTGCCTTTTTCACCGTCGTCGACGGTGTTTTCCAACAAGCCAATGTTTTGATTGCAATTTGCAAAAGCAAGATCCAAGTCGCCATCACGGTCGAAATCGGCAGTCGCCAATCCACGACCATGATGAGGATTTGCAAAATATTCCAATAAGTCTTCGTTGGTTCGCTCAAAAGTCCCCTGATTGTTTTTCAGAATCAGAGGTGGCTGAGCCATTGTAGTTTTGGTCGGGTAGTAGCTGATATGACCATTGTTAACAATTAAATCAGGTAGACCATCGCCATCGAAGTCTTCAAAGAGAGTGCCCCAACCTACATAGCTTTGCCCGACGGCGGTTAATTTCGCTCGTTTGGAAGCTAGGTCGAAAAAATATCGACCTGAATTACCGATCCTGACCTGTCGGTAAAGTGCAAAATCTTCTCCTTCATAATTTGCCACACCAATGTCGATGAGTCCATCATTATCGAAATCGACTAAATCCGTTCCCATACTCCCATTCGGCATGGTTCTGGTTCCGGTATCAACTCCGCTGGTCGCCCCTGATTCAATAAAATGACCCTTTCCATCGTTGACATAAAAATGATTGTTGGTGACGTCGTTGGCGACATAAATGTCAACATCTCCATCGGCATCGATATCACCGGCTACGACTCCTAGTCCCTTACCGTTTTTATCGATCCCCCGTAATTTGCTTTCCTCCAGAAAAGTGCCATCTCCCTGATTCATGAACAGAGAATCTTTCTCTCCTTCAAAGTAGCGTGGTGTGCAGACATCTCGTTGACTTCCGTTTTCTGGACAGGTGCGATGGTTTTCAAATGACCACTGCAGGTAATTACAGACAAATAAATCGAGAAAACCGTCCCCATTAAAGTCTGAAAACGCAGCGGAAGTCGCCCAGGCATCTGTGTCCACACCACAATGCCAACGTTGAAAACTCCCATCTCCCTGATTCCGGAAAACCATGATTCCACGGTATCCGGTTACGATTAGATCCTGAAAACCATCATTGTCGATGTCGCCGACCTCGGCTCCATGATTATAAAGATCTTCAGTCTCCAAAGTCGCGAATTCAATGCAGGATTCGAAACGCCAATTCGAACAATTTCGATAAAGAAACGACGATCGACCGGTGATCTCCTTTTTTTCTGAAAGGATTCCGCCACCGTTGATGAACAAATCTGGCATTTCGTCACGATCAAAATCAATCACGCCTAATCCGCCACCGAGTGTTTCGAGCATCGTTCGTAAACCGGAGTCGCCTCCGTTTCGATAAACAGCATTCACGCCACTGCTGCTGGTTCGATCCTCGAACTGGAATGAGGAGGCAATTGGCTGCTTATTGAGATTTTCCGGAATTTCATTTCGGTTTTTCGTTTTCCTGCACCCCATGGCTTGGCATGACAGGAGCAAGGCGATCATTGCCAAGTAAATGAAATGAGCATGTGTTTTCTGGATCACGGTCATGGATGGTCCAAAGAAGCGGGGGGAGTTGGCAAATTCATACTGGGTGTTGATGGACTATCTTGGTGAACCCTGCGGGGATCGAAAAGAAGGATTCTTGACCAGAGGCTTGCCGAAATATTCGGTCCAGATCTGTCTGGCTTGGGCGTTTTCGGGATCCAGATCGAGTGCCGACTGTAAATAGTGTTTACCGACGTTGGGATCCCCGTATTCCAAAAGTAACTTGGCCAGTTGGACACGATCCTGTGTGCTGGAACCTGTGTCAACTTTAAACTTCAAATCCTGGATCTCGCTAAGCTTGTCCCGGATGCCCTGTGATTTTTCAAAAAGTGCTTCTGCTTCCTTCTCCCGGTCAAATAACTGCAGGACTCTAGCGAGACTATTTGCCAAATCAAAATCCCAGTCTCGTCGGGCATAGGCTGATTCAAGATTTACTAATGCCTTTTCGTACTGCTGATCATTAAATTGAATTTTGCCAAGCTCTGCTTGGGCCTCGATATTTTGAGGATCGACTTCAAGAATTGCCTCATAATATTTTTTAGCATCATTCTGCTGACCGAGCCTCGCTAGGCAACCAGCGATTTTCAATCGAGCGTTGGTTTGCACCGGTTCGACGTTTTCACATAACTTGAATGTCGCCAATGCCTCCGTTTCCCGGTTTGATCTCAAGAATGCATCCCCCAATGCCATGATCGCCTGATAATGGGATGGGTATTGGGTGGTCACCGATTGTAATAACTGGATGGGATCACCGTCGTCAGATGCGAGGTTACCAAACTCCATCAGCAGCGTTGCTTTCAGGAATTTTTGATTTGGATCGTTAGGGAAATCTTTTTCCCACCGATACAGAAAGTCTGCTGCTTCGCTAAAACGACCCACACGTATATAACCGTTAACTGCGGCTTCATAGATTTCAGTTGGATCAAATTGATTGACACCGCCAGCCATTTGTTCAAGGTTGTTCATTAATCCAGATAAGTAAC
This sequence comes from Planctomycetota bacterium, assembly GCA_014238905.1. GTDB lineage: Bacteria > Planctomycetota > Planctomycetia > Pirellulales > Pirellulaceae > JABAAE01. Next base: position 261,110 of record JABAAE010000006.1, on the reverse strand, counting down.
CGGATTGTCCCTGTAGTAATAGCCTTTCGTTTATCATGGTTTGCTCGGGGAGACCCAGTTCACGAGACTTGGCAATTGCAGAGTCAAACAACTCAAATTTTCCGGTTTTTCGGTAGATTCGTGCCTTGAGAAAATACAATTCTGAATCGGCAACGTTTAGATTTTCGGCGAATGTGATCCAGGAAAGGGCATCGGCGTATTGAAATTGAGAAATGTGGTTTTTGGCAATCGCCTTTGCATACGCGGTCAGGCTCCATTTACCAGCGAATGCAATCACAATGATCAGCACGGCCACCGCAATAAGGATTAAACCCAAACGTGTTCTTGGCTTTTCCTTGTTGGTATCATTTTCAGCAGAGGCTTTTGATGCGGAGGTGGCTTTCGACGGCGCTAGTGCAGGCGAAGCGTCATTGGCTCGGATCTTGGTTTTTTTTTGGCTGTTGTTCTTCAATCTTCTCTCACTTCAAATGCTTTCCAAAACAATGCCCGCTTTGTTGATGACTCTATAATGTTACAGCCGTTGTTACTATTCGATGTGCCTAGCAAAACAATTCTGGAAATTGTCAGATATGAATGTATATGAAGTTAATTTTGACGGATTGGTAGGGCCTACCCATCATTATGGCGGCCTTTCTAGGGGGAATTTGGCGTCCACTCGCAACAAAAACCAAGTCTCCAACCCTCGCCAGGCTGCATTGCAAGGCCTGGAAAAAATGAAGTTGTTACATTCTCTGGGGATTAAACAAGCGATTTTACCACCTCATTTTCGCCCATCGATCTCTTTTTTACGAGAATGTGGGTTTATCGGTTCGTCAGAGTCGATTTTACGCAATGCGGCCAAAGACGCCCCGGCGCTATTGGCCGCCAGTTATAGTTCTGCGGCGATGTGGACGGCCAATGCCGCGACGGTCTCACCGGGCGTGGATTGTGGCGACGGTAAAATGCATCTGACGCCTGCTAATTTGAATAGCGGGATCCATCGCTTTATGGAGGCCTCCGTTACCGCTCAAATTTTTAAGACGATTTTTAACGGCATAGAATGCGTCATCCATGACCCACTGCCGTCCGCGTTGGCTTTTGCCGACGAAGGGGCGGCAAATCATATGCGACTATCCACAGGGCATGTTCATCGTGGATTGGAATTGTTCGTTTTTGGGAGGGATCCATTTGCCCCCGAGGTGCAAATCACGGGCCGATTTCCTGCCAGGCAATCTTTGGTTGCTTCTCAAACGATCGCGCGGACACACCTGTTGGCCGCCGATTCAACGATGTGCATACGACAAAATCCTGAAGCGATCGAGGCGGGCGCTTTTCACAATGATGTGGTGGCGGTTGCGAACGAAAACGTTTTGTTTTGTCACCAAAGAGCATTTGCGGACCAACAAAGGACGATTTCAGCAATTAAGCAACAATTCTCTCAACTGTACGATGAACCACTCTTTGTTATCGAAATTCCCCAAAAGGAATTGTCGCTATCGGAGGCTGTTGATTGTTATCTGTTCAATAGCCAAATTGTCACGCTTTCGGATGGCCAAATGGCGCTGATTGCACCGGCTGACTGTCTCGAAAGTGCAGCAGCAAAAAGACTCATCGATCGAACAATTGATGGTGACAATCCAATTGTGAAAGCTTTTTATCCGGATGTTCGGCAAAGCATGATGAACGGTGGAGGTCCCGCCTGCCTGAGATTAAGAGTGATACTTTCGGAAATTCAATATCAATCTATTTGCCAGTCGTTTTGTTTTACAAACGAGTTGTGTCAAAAACTAGAATCTTGGATCGAGACGCATTACCGCACCGAATTGTCAGTGAGCGACCTTGGGAGCATGGATCTTTATTTTGAGTTAACAGCGGCGTTCGAGGATCTTGCGAGGATCTTGAGTGTGCCGGCGGATCTTTTCTTAACGGTAAATTGATCTGGTGTTAGTGTTGCTTTGATTTGGAGGAGATGAAGATGGTCAGAATTCCTCCGATCGATAAACCCGCGAGAATTATCAACACAAAAATCATCAGGGATAGTTCCTCGGGAATGGTCAGGATTCCCATGCCCATCACTGATGCAACGGTAGCCAGTGGAAAGAAGAAGCTTGCCAGCAAGTTGAGTCGATGAGCGGCGATCGACATACGAAGGGTTGATTCGGCGTTTTTTTCGGCGCTTTTTGCCATCGAAAAATCCAAGCCGTTTTTCGCGGCGTCGTATCCCAAGTTGGACGTGCGCGACAGTTGGTATGCTCGGTCACGAATCAAGATAAGCGTCCTGTCCTCCGGAACGGCTTTTCTGCCGTCCTGTAGGACCTGATACATATTGGTCGTTGTGCGTTTTAGTGGAGATAATCGCTCAATCAGTTCAAAATACTCGCTAGGGACGGTTGCCTTTTCCTCCGCCTCCTCGCATTCGATAATACTGTCTTCAAATTCGTCCAAGTGCTGTTGCAATGCATGGATGCCGCCTTTTTCGGTAGAGGTCCAGAGTCCATCCGGTTTTCGCCAAAACAGTCGTCCATCTCGAGTGTTTTTTTCCGGGCCGGAAGGTCGATGGAGAATGATCAGCAGATGTCCGTCGTGGTGCATGATCCTCTGACGACCATAATCTTCTCCCATGCGGTCACGAAAAATTTGCGGGATCTCCCAAGTCGGAGGGAGGATAGGTTTTGTCTTCATGCCAGTTGTTATCGTCTTAAAGGGGCAGTCACGGTGTTTTATTGGATCTACCAGTATGCATGGAAAACGAACTAGAAATTTGTTGGGATCTCTACCGAGATGCAGATCCTTAACCGGATGCGATTCCGGATATTTCTAAGTTGATTCTTTGGATAACTGATTTTTAACGCGTTGCAGTACAAATGCAACATCTTTTTCGCTGAGTGCTTTACCACAATAAGTCGTGTTGATTTGCATTTCATTTCCGTATGTCGTGATCAAAAATGCAATCCAGGTAAATGGGCGGACTGGTGGAAAGATGCCGATGGATTTCAATGTAAGATCCCCGGCGGCTAATTCGCCGTTGATATTACGCAGCGAGCAATCTTGGAATAAAGGTCCGATATTGGATGCAATCGTGGTGGCGATACAACGGTCCCGTCGTAGCATAAAGGGCAGTTTACGCATCCAACCCAAGAGTCGTATCAAATGAATGAACGTCAATCCGGATCGAAGTTTTTTGATGAGACGCATTTCCAATCGGACATACCAACGGGTCACGTCAAGGGACCTGGAACGTTTCGGTCGACGATCCATGTGCACCATGGTCACACAGTTTGTTGTCGGTAACGGCTTTTGAGCCTCTTTCCGCATATTGATCGGAATCATGATCCTGAGAAAACGATCTGAAACGGAAGCGGCATGGTCGTTGAGCCATGATTGGCAACCGGAATACACAGCTGCCAAAAAATAATCATTGACGGTATAGCCCCTCTTTTTTGAATTTGTCATCACCTCATGGGTTTGATCGACAGTAAGGGAATCTGACTGGTAGCAGATTTGAGGGTCCATCGTTGCACTGAAGTCTTTTGAATAAACCTGAGGACCAACTGCAACCGGGCGACGAGAAAAAAAACCAAGGACGCCAATCATTCCACAGATTTCTTGGATTGGCCGAAGGCAATACTTCCAGAGCGACATGCCAAATTTTCCTCGCTGTACCAGTGCGGCTGAGCCGAACGGCGGTTCCGGCGGAGTCACCATCGAGGCTGGATGACTGGTTTGGGTTTGGGGTGCTGGCATCGGTGTGGTTTTTGCTTGTCGATCATAGATTTTCAGCCAATGTTCCAGGAATTCAACGATGCCGATTCCGTCTGCAATGCAATGATGAAAAAAAAGCCTGACATGAAACTCGCCGTCCTTTTCCAACGCGTAGATTTTGACCCCAGCTTCCTGTTTTAGATTGATGTTTACTGAATCGGGCATCGATTGGACCCATTGGATGGTAGTTGGGGGGGTTTCAATCCAGTACCAATGTCTTCCTTGCTTTTGTATTCGAGCGTTCAGCAGAGGTTGGCTTTGCATCGCATCTCGAAATGCTGACTCGAGGATCGACGTCTTTCCATTTCCAGTCAATTCTAAATGGACGGGGATGACCATCGGATACAATGGAGAATCATCCTCACGCATATAATTTTCAAAGGCGACCAACTTGATGGGAAAGTGGTTTGAGTTGAAATGCATTCTTTTTCGATACTGAGAAAATAAGAATAGGAACGCGGGATTTTGGCGTTGATTGATTGGAGGTCCGGCAATAAGTGCTGATCATTACCATTGCTGCTACGGTTCGTCCGGATCAACGATCGATCGAAAAATAGACAATTCACCGATAACAGTTTATTTGGCTTCACTCCTGTTTAGCGGTTTGATTCCGAACAAACTAGTGTAGAAACTCGCGGCGCAAAATCTGCGGTGTCACGACTGCGTTTTCTTTATAGTCATCCCCCTTTGGCGAGAATCGCAGACCCGCCCGGCGTGAATACGGATTTTTCCACATCCGGTACCCATCAGACACAACCACTTCTGAAAATGAGCATTACGGGACGATTTATTGAAGTTTGGGGGCAAGAATTGTTTTTTTCACGAGAGTCTTCCAGTCGCCATTAGAAAGCGGAGGTCGTTCTGAATAAGTGCTACCAGTGGCTGTGGTTGGGTTACCGGTCATTTTTGCCAGATTGCGCCCGGGTTAAGGACTCTTGGGAAAAGACTGGATGTGCAAAATCTTAATCTTTCCGCACAAATTTTTAGCAGATTGATCGTGGTCGTTTGACGAAAGGGAGATGACCGATGCGAATGCGGGATCATGGTTTTTTCAAAAGTATAAAGATTAAGGGGAACGCTGGAATTGATGTCCAATTGCCACCGAATCTACAGTCAAACTGCCCAATCAAATCCACTGATTCTCAGGATTCAACCACCAGCGATGATAAATAAGGAGAGGTTGAACTGTTTGTTCAAGCTATGGTGCCAACGGCCCGAGAAATCTCTTAGTCAATCAATCCTGCTGATGGTCTACGTGTCTTACCCAAGTGTTGGCGACTTGTCTGTTTCCAAGTAATAAGAGAACGGTCGGTGGATATTGTAATTTTTACGACGCTGCCGTCTTCTATCTCATCTCGGGTTGGTGCTACATCGATCGATTCTGGAATTAACAGCCGTAGGAATGGATTTTGACGAGAAATATGTACAGAAATTAGGATATGCATAGCAAATAGACGCCGAAACTGTAGGTTGTTGTTAATCTTGGGATGGGGAAAGCGGTTCGGCTAGGACGATTTTGGCGAATTTGAGTTCACCCAATTGGTAACCAAAGCCTATAATTCAGGTGGGTGGAATCATCGATAGATCTTGGAACGGATTTGCGACTTTTGCGTTAGTTTCAAGATGCCCGCAAGTTCGACATGGATAGGGAGTAATGGCAAGTTCTTCAGAATCGGAAAATCTGCCGGGCAACCGGTTTGAGAATTTCTTAAACGAACGAATTTCGAAAACTGCCCAGCAGGTAAAGTGGGTCGATCTATTTTCAATCACCCTGCTGTTGACAATTGGGGTTTTGGGATTTCTTTTTGCTCTTTGTCTGGTGGATGCTTGGATCATTGAGTTGCAGCTTTGGATGAGATGGACGGCGTTTGCCCTTGTTTTTTGTGGTATCGCTGCGTTCTTTGTTTTTTTTCTGCTCCCCTTGTTTGTTAAGCGAATCAACCCACTTTATGCGGCCAAGAAAATTGAAGATTCCCGCCCAGAATTGAAAAATAGTGTGATCAACTATCTTTCTACAAGATTGATAAAGGGTAACCGACCGAATCGGGTTGTACAGCAAAAGCTGACTCAAACAGCAGCGGCTGACGTAGCCAATATCCCACTGGATCTTGCTGTTGATCGATCCCGGATGATTTTTGCCGGTTATGCATTGGCCGGATTGGTTGCATTATTTGCCCTCTACAAGGTGCTTTCGCCCAAAGATCCTTTTCAAACTATTGGCCGGGTGATGTTGCCGACTGCAGAGCTCGCAGCGCCCTCGAGGGTGACGATTTCAGAGGTTTCGCCGGGCAACGATCAAAAGTACTTTGGCGAGGTTCTGGAAGTTGAAGCAAGGATTAAGGGCCTGGGGAAAAATGAATTCGCCCAATTGTTTGTCACGACCGACGACGGACGCAGGAAGGGTTATTCTATCCCCATGCAATTTGATGATCAGCTCAATGTGTTCCGCGCCATGCTCAGTGAAGATGGTCGAGGATTGCAGGAGTCACTCCGATATTGGCTGGTTGCCGGCGATGCTACATCGCCTGAATTTCGCGTCGAAGTAAAGACTTGTCCTACCATCTTCCTGGAATCAGCCGAATATTTTTCACCAGCCTATACCGAAATTCCTGATCAGAAAATTGAGAATCCCGACGTGATTTCGGGTGTCGAGGGAACGATCGTCAAGATTCAGGCAAGAACCAATTTACCAATTCAATCTGCCTGGCTTGAGTTATTTCGTGAGACCAAAGATCCTCAACGAAGTGGAGACGAGAAATCAGGATTTCCGGCAGTCAGTGAATTGAAAAAAGTTCGTCAGGTTCGTCTAGATGTTGAAGACGAAAAGTTGGCTATGGGTGAATTGATGTTGAATTGGAATCGTTTCCGGTCTCAGGCGGAGGTGACCCATTATCAACTCGTTTTCACCAGCTTGGATGGCGATTCTAGTGAGAATCCTACCCTTTCAAGAATTGAGGTGACGCCGGATCTTTCACCCGAGATAGAGGTCGTTCAGCCTAATGAGAAAACCGTCGAGGTACCTCTTGATCAGACTAGCAAAATCGAAATAACGGCCGTTGATCCAGATTATCGATTGACTCGAATTCAGTTGATGGGCGATTGCAAAGGAAATCGACTTTTTGACAAAGACCTTTTGCGAACCCAATCTGACGACGGTCGAGTTGGGAAACAGGTCGTCCAATTTGATTTTTCTCCTGTCCAATTTGGTCTCAAGCCTGGAGATGAAGTCGTGCTGTTTGCTTCAGCTGAAGATAATCGATGCATGGGGAGAAATCGGATCTTTGATCCGTTAAGGGAGCGAACCGAGAATTATCGAGTATTGGTCACTGAGCCTCTTTCTCCTCAAGATCCTAAGCAGGGCGATCCAAAACAGGGTGATCCAAAACAAGGTGATCCAAAACAAGGTGGTTCCAAGCAGGGCGATCCTAGTGGCAGTGGGTCGGCAACCGACGCTGAGGCCGGTGACCCCGGTTCGTCTTCGGCTAACCAATCCGGTTCAGACGGAGGGGCTTCTGATAGCGATCTATCTCCTTCTGATGAAAGTCGTCCCAAAGATGATTTGAAAAACAATTCACAGGAGAAGGCAGAGAGTTCCAAGGAAGCCTTTAACCGCTTAAAGGACTACTTCGATCGGAATAAAGGTGACTCATCGAATCAGCAACAAGATCCAGGAGAAGAGAAAACGGAAAACCCTTCTGATGGGAAAAGTGGGCAAGATGTTGGACGTAAACCATCAGAACCAGGAGCGAATCGCAAAGATTCACCATCAAACACCTCGGATGCGGCAAAGAAATCTGATTTAGATCCGACTGGTACGAAATCCTCTCAGCCTCAGAAATCCGCTGATTTGGAAAAGTCTAAAAAGGGTAATGCCAAGAGCAGCCCATCCCAGGCAGAAAAATCTGGCGCAGCGGATGATGGAACGAAGCAAGGGGAGCCCGCCAATTCGAAATCTCAGCAACGCCCATCCTCAGAAAAAAAGTCTCAGAATGGGAAGTCGGATCCGAGTCGTTCAGATGGTAAACAGCGTAAAAGTGATAAGGGTGGTGAACAGGGAGAAAATGATAGTCCGGATGGTAATCGAACCAACTCAGGTGGGAAAACAGGTGAGGCGGGGGTTGGAGAAGATCGCCAGCGACAATCGAAACAACAACCACGGCAAGATAGCGGAATGGGTGAGGACATGAAGCCAGGAAAAGCGAATTTGGATTACGCTCGCAACGCCACCGACATGGTTCTGGATCGGCTTAAGGAACAAGAGGATCGCCAGCAACAGGATCTGTTGGACGAATTGAAATGGACCCCTGACGAACTCAAGGAGTTTTCAAAACGCTGGGAAAAAATGCGATCCAAGGCAGAATCCGGGTCACAAGTGGATAAGCAAAGGTTCGACGATGCCCTGCGTTCGTTAGGATTGACGGACCCCTCCAATGCTACCCGAAATCAATCATTGAAGGATGACAACCAGGAAGGTTTTCGGCAGACAGCTGGCGTACGAAAAGTTCCTTCTGACTTCGCTCGAAAATTCCGCTCAATCCAGAAGAGTCAGCGTTCGTTGAAAGGAAGCTCAGGCAATTAATTTGGGGCGATCTGCATTCGCAATTCAGTGAAGCAGCCCTATAATGGGCACCTTGGATTTGGCTTCACCCGTCGGTGTGCCAGCGAATATTGGGGTTAACTTCTAGGAAATTTTTTTGTTGTCAGAGATCGCTGGATGTTAGGAATTGGACCGGTTCTTTCAACGCGACTGACAATCAAATTGTATTGCTTAAAGGTATTCGTCAATTTGTCCATTGGTCGCATCTCGAAGGTTTACGGGTTGACCGGCAACAGCCTAAGCATTGTCTGAGGCATTTGAACTAGCCAAAAGAATAGTTTATGAATTCTCATCAATCTCGATTTCTTACCCCGTTTGATCCCAAATTACTGCCACACCGATTTGCTGACATTTTGATTATTGGCGGGGGCTTGGCCGGTATGCGAGCGGCTTTGGAAGCCGATTCCAATTTGCATGTCATCATTGTTACCAAGGATGAGGTGACCGAATCAAATAGTCATTATGCCCAAGGTGGTATCGCGGGTGTGCTTGATCCGGGTGATCGTTTTGAATCACACGTGCAGGACACCATGATTGCTGGTGCAAGTCTTTGTCACGAGGAAGTCGTTTCCAATGTGGTGAAACAAGCGCCACAGCGAATCCGAGAGTTGATTAAATTGGGTACCCAATTTGATTTGCAAGATGGTGATTTGACATTGGGGAAAGAGGGTGGACACAGTTTTAACAGGATTGTTCACGCCTTAGGCGATGCGACTGGTCGAGAAGTCATGCGAGCGGTCATCGCCAAAATTCGCGAGCGGGACAATATTACATTGTTGGCGGATCACTTTACGTTGGATTTGATATCCCATCCGGATGACGGCTCAACAAGCGATGAATGCCGTGGTGCGATCATCGCCAATGAGTCGGGGCGCAAGACGATGGTCTGGTCCAAGCAAACGATCCTTTGTACAGGTGGGGCAGGGCAGTGTTACCGTGATTCCACAAACCCTAAAGTCGCGACTGGTGATGGCCACGCGATGGCGATTCGGGCCGGGGTGAAAGTCAGGGACATGGAATTCATGCAGTTTCATCCCACTGTGCTGTATATCGCGGGAAGCAGTCGGAGCTTGATCACCGAAGCCCTTCGTGGAGAGGGTGCATACCTGGTGGATAAAAACGGTTTTAGATTCATGGGTGATTATGACCAGCGATTGGAGTTGGCCCCGAGGGATGTCGTATCTAAGTCCATTGTTAAGCAGATGGAGAAAACCCAGCATTCCTGTGTCTATCTAGATCTCAGCCATTTGTCGGGCGAATTCATGAAGCAACGGTTTCCAGGTATTGCCAGATCCTGTAGGGAATTTGGACTGGATATTACGATCGACCGTATACCGGTTCGACCCGGCGCTCATTACATGATAGGGGGTCTGGTCGTGGATGCGCGAGGTGCGACCTCCATGCCCAGATTGTGGGCAGCCGGTGAGGTCACCAGCACTGGGTTACATGGAGCTAATCGATTGGCATCCAACAGCTTGCTTGAGGGCTTGGTCTACGGTGCCGAAGCCGGTAAACACGCTGGTGATGCGGCTGCTGCGGAATCTGACCTGTTCCGAGCGTTTCCGGTATCCAATGAAGGCATTTCACATTCTGAGGATCCCAGGCTCGATTTGGATGACATTAAGAGTTCTTTAAAGAGCTTGATGTGGCGAAATGTGGGGGTACAACGAGGAAGTCAGGGTCTGCAGGAAGCATTGGCTACGGTTAAGATGTGGCAGAAATATGTTCTGTCCCGACAGTTTGACGATTCAAGGGGCTGGGAGTTACAAAACCTTCTGACGGTTTCTCTCGTAATAATTGTTTCCGCAATCGACAGATGTGAGTCCAGAGGGGTCCATTTGCGATTGGATTTTCCCGATTCGGACGACAAGAACTGGTTAAAACATGTTTGTTTTCAGAAAGCGCAAACTTTTTACGAGCCAATTTAATCTGTTTGGTAATCTGATAGGCTCCGGAAGCCGGATCTGTTTCAAACGAGTTGAAGGCGTCGTTTTGCCCCGACTAACCCCGGATCTTTTTAATCTGCGTTAATTTTCCTGCTGTCGATCGTTAAAAAATGGAAACTGACACTCTTGAAGAAAATGTCCCATCGAAACCGGACGAGTCATCATCCCCGATGATTGAAGCGGCTCGATTGTCCAAATTCTATGGGATCTTCGCTGCTACGCGCGACGTCTCATTTAAAGTTCATCAAGGAGAGATTGTCGCGTTTCTCGGCCCTAACGGCGCTGGTAAGAGCACGACGATGAAAATGTTAACCGGTTACCTTGCGCCAAGTGAAGGTGTCGCAAAAATTGCCGGATTCAATATGGCTGAGGACCGTATCGAAGCCTCCAAAACACTTGGTTATCTGCCTGAAAACGGTCCGTTATATCCGGAGATGACTCCGTTTAGCTCATTGAATTTTTTTGCGGATGCAAGGGGGATGTCAAAGCAGAGAAAAAGTGAGAGGATTGCCGCGGTGATCGAGCAGTGCGATTTGAAAACGGTCATTCGAAAACCGATTAGCAAATTATCCAAAGGATTTCGACAAAGAGTTGGTATGGCACAGGCACTGCTGCACGAACCGAAAGTGCTGATTCTAGATGAGCCAACCGGTGGACTGGATCCGAACCAGATTCGTGAGGTTCGGCAAACCATTCGAAACCTGGGCCAAGATAAGACGATATTACTGTCGACTCACATTCTTCAGGAAGTCGAAGCGATGGCCAGTCGGGTGATTTTAATCAACGAAGGGCGTAAAGTTTACGATGGAAATGTGGCCGGCTTGGACCCTGATAAAAAGGGATTGGACGACGCTTTTGCCCGCATGACGTATTAAGAAAAATAGTCACCCTTGTTGGCGTGAAACATCCTGTTCCTGCTTTTATTGACAATTGAAATCAACTGAGAATTGGAATGAGCTTAAGAGAGATAATTGAAATTTTTCTAGTGTTGTCTATCGACGTGATTTTTTTGTCGATATTGATGCTGGCAACCGTGGTGCTTCTTTTGCTCCCCAAGTTCAAGTTTCGTTCGGCAGCATTTGCTGTCATGCAACGTAATTTTGTTGGGTATTTCAGTAACCCCACGGGTTATGTTTTTCTTTGCCTGTTTTGCGTGTTAGCTGCTGTGGCGGCGTTTTGGCCACACGAATTTTTCACATCCAATCTTGCTAATTTTGACCAGCTTAATATCTATCTTCCCTATATCATGTTGATCTTCATTCCCGCGATCACCATGGCTATTTGGGCAGAGGAAAAGCGTCAGGGTACCGACGAACTTCTCTTGACTCTACCTGCAACCGATTACGATGTTGTCTTGGGTAAATACCTTGCTGCACTTTTTGTCTTTACGGTTTCTTTAGTGTTTTCGGAAATCTGCAATTATTCGTTTCTGGCTTACATCACAGAAGGTCAGCTTGATTCTGGGCTTTTATCGGCTACCTATTTGGGGTACTGGTTCGTCGGTGTGGCCATGATTTCGTTGGGAATGGTTGCCTCTTTTCTGACCAACAATCTGACGGTGGGGTTCATTTTTGGAGCCGTGCTCAACGCGCCGCTGGCGTTCCTTTCCAACGTAGATGTTATTGTCTCGGGAAACGAACTCGTGGGCGAGCTTTCGGCATGGGGATACCTTTCCCGGTTTGAAACTTTCGGTCGTGGAGTCATCGGAATCGCACCGATGATCTATTTTATTGGAATTGCTGTTATCGGGCTCTACCTGAGTTTGGTGTTGATTGGCCGCCGCCACTGGATTGGCGGCAAAGATGGTTCGTCGACAATTTGGCATTACCTGGTGCGAGTGCCCATGATTGTCGTCATTGTTGTGGCGATGACTTTGATCGTTCAAAATTCAGGCCTAAATCGTGGGCTTCGTTATGATGCATCGGAAGGGAAAGTTAGTTCTCTGCTGCCGAAAACACTGGAGATTTTACAGGAAATTAATTCCAACGAAGGTGAATACTCGGAAATTCAAAATCCAATCGTGATTGATGCTTTCGTCGGTAACAATATCCCGCCAAAGTATGCCCGAACGAAGTTTGAGGTGATTTCTTTGTTGAGGGAATTCTCAACGATTGGCGACAAACGGATTCGCTTAAACTTGAATCTTTCTGTGGATCCCGTCAGTGAGGAAGCGTCGATTGCCCGTAAGAGTTTCGGGATTCGAGCACAGGAGGTTGAATCCAATGCCCGCGGATCCAATCGGCGAGATCAGGTGATTCTTGGTGCCACTGTGACCTGTGGATTGGAACGAGTGGCGGTTCCGTTTTTCTTTGATGGAATGAACGTAGAGCACGAACTCATTCGCGCAATTCGGACGGTTGCAAAACCGGAAAGAAAGATTGTCGGCGTCTTGGGGACCATCGCAGCGCCGGCAGGAGGTGCCATTACGACCAATCAGGGAAGGGTTCGAATCCCGAAATCCGAATTTGTGAAATCAATTGAAAAACAATACAAGGTTGAAAATGTCGATGCCAGCGAACCGATCCGAGTTTGGATTGAAGAGGATGGTGAAGACCGTCTTAGATACGATGTGCTCCTGGTAGAGCAGCCATCTACACTCAATCCTGAGCAGTTGTTGTTTTTGATGGATGCTATCAAGCAGGGTCAACCTACGGCAGTATTTGAGGATCCCTATGCTGTTTACGAACCGCGGTTTCGGAATTCGTATTTGAATTATGCCGGCGGCTGCAATATCAACGAATTATGGAATTTGTTGGGGCTTCAACTGGATATGGATTTGACTGGCGCACAGGCCGATTTGCGTAGGCAGGGCAAGGAACCCGTTACCGTTGTTTGGCAGGATTATAATCCGTATCCCAGTCTCGATGAGTTTAGCGATGTTTTGGAGGCTATCTTCTTTTCGAAAAACGCTCCTGGGGCATCCGACGTTGCATTGAATTCTGAATCGGACATTACGCGTGGCCTTGAGGAAGTATTTGGATATACCGCCGGGGTGATCCGTAGGCGGGAGGAGCATGATTTGGATTTTATTCCGTTACTTGCTGTCGGGACGCAATCCGGAACGACACCTGTGGTTGCCTTTTACGATGAAAATCAATCGATCGCCGGTTTACGGCGACGGGAGGAAGAGGCTGCTCCCAAAGCATCAGCGGTACAGATACAGGGTGAACTTCCTACCGCGTATAAGACGTTGCGAACGCTGGGAATGAAGGGGTCTGACTACGTGCCAGCGGCGCTATCCAATGGCAACCGTTTGACGGTTAACGGATTTTCCGGTGTCGTTACCGGCGTGGAATCCGGGCAGGTAGAGGTGCTTGGCGAAAATGATGAATCCAGAAAGTTTCCTGTTTCCATGGTTACCCTTGATTTTCCGGACATTAATGTTGTCTATGTAGCGGATACCGACATCATTTCTGATTTTAGTTTTCGGATGTGTGATCAACCGGACTACAAGAATGCTGAGCTTCGATTTCAGAATAATGTTTTTGCGTTAAACGTGATTGATGCACTCGCAGGTGATAAAGAGCTGATCGACATCCGGGTACGACAGCAGAAACACAAGACACTCAGACGCATTGAGAAAGAAACCTATAATTTCAAAAAAGAGGTGCTTGATGCAACCAATCGCGCCAATAAACTTTTTAATGAAGAGTTTGCCAAGGCAGAAGCCAATTACAACGCAATCCTGCGAAAGTACCAGGAACAGCTCGAAAAATCTGATGCGGAGTCGAGATCGACAGCCGCCCGCCTGAAAATCCAACTTGATAGTTCCAATCGAACGCTGAAAGTTCGGCAGGAAATCTTGACACGTGAAAAGGAGGAGGCGATCGCTGAAGCCGAGAATCGCAAGGAGTTAAAGGTTCGTCGGATTCAATCAGTGTTTCGTTGGTATTCAGCTGTCATACCGATCATTGTGCCTTCTCTGCTTGGTTTGTTGGTTTTCTCTTGGCGTCGCATGAGAGAACGTGAGGGCATGTCCAAAGCCCGAATTCGAAAATAGTAACTGGTAACTGCAATAATGAATCAATCGCGAAATATCGTAACCGGACTCTTCTTCTTGGCGGCGGCTGTCCTTTCAGCTGGGGCTTTTTTGGTGCATCCCAATACTGAGAAATCGGGAATGGAAGATCAGGTTAACAAGACGCTTTTTGAATTTGATACTGCTGATATTCGTTCTCTTTTTATCGTGAAATACGATGAAACAAGCAGCGCATTCAAGAAGTTGATTCTGGAAAATAGTCTGACCTATGGTTGGAGGTTTCCGTCGAAATTCAATTATCCCGTAGATTCGGATGATCGGCTCCGCGCCACGGCAACGAGTCTGACCGGTTTGATTGTTATTGGTATAGCATCGGAGGATCCTAATGATGAGCAGACCTACGGTGTCGTTGAACCCGCCGAAGGATTAAAGGCGGGGCAGAAGGGTGTTGGCATTAAGGTCACGCTTATGAATCGCGAGAAAAAAGAGATTGCCTCGGCCATTATTGGAAAAGCGGTCAAGGATCAACCGACGCAGCGTTTCATTCGCAAGCCTGGGCAAAGGTTTATCTACGTTTGTGAGTTTGATGATCCCAGTGTGCTTAGCACCGACTTCTTTTCCTGGATTGAACCAAAAATACTTAATTTTGGGACTCAATGGGAAATAGCGAAGCTGCAGATTGATCATTATTTCGCCAACCTGAATCCCACAATACAGACTTCCAAAAACTACTTGCTTGATTTGGAGTTAACGAACAACCAATGGCGGGAGACCGGTTTTGTCGACCATTCAGAACCTGCAGAAAAGAATCCTGTATTCAATGTTTCTCAGCTGGACCAGTTGCGGCAGGCTTTAGGAAACTTTGAAATTACCGACGTCATCAAGAAAAGTCCTGGCTTAACCAAATCACTAGAGGATGGTAAGGGCGTTCCAAATACCTTCCAAATTGTCAATCAGATCAAGAACTATGGTTTTTTTCTCAATGATAAAACATCACCTCCAGAATTGGTGGCCGCTGGTGGCAAGCTTCAATTTACAACCGCTGCCGGCGTGCGGTATGAGTTGTTCTTCGGTGGACTGATTCCTGCCGGACAGTCAGTCGACTCCAGAATCGATCAAAGGTATGTAATGGTCGCCGCCAGTGTTGACGAGTTGATGTTTCCGTTTCCGTCGAAACCTGACGAGGTAGCACCTGGTCCATCTGACGAAAAACCAGGCAACGAGCCTCCGTTGCCTCCAGCGGATAAGGAATGTGAGCCTGGAGAGCAGGACGAAGATCAGCGAGAGGCTAAACGGCAGTATCAAATCAAGTTGAATGAACGTGAAAAAAGGGTGAACTCCGCAAAGGAAACTGCTGATCGTATCAACAAAAGATATTCCAGCTGGTTTTACCTGATTGACAATCAGCTTTATTTGCGACTGATGCCGACCAAATCAACATTGCTGGCTCCAGCTGAGTAGTTCAGCAGGGCATTGGCTGATGATTTCAATAAAGGAATCTAAGACTGACGCGTTGTTGCCTGGGGCTGTGGCAATTTTTGATGCTGTTTTCTTCCGGCATGTATGACGCAAGGTAACGATGCTGGGCTGTTGGTTTTAGCTACCGATCTTAATTAAGAATGCCGATTTCAGGATCGTATTTTGGTAATGGTTCGTTAAAATCAGGGTTTGCTTTTCATAATATCAGATTGCTTCTCAAATGCATCGTCTAAGCCTGTTCGTAGGTATCCTTGTTTTCACCATGTCGTGGGTCGACGACGGCCGTCTCCACCTTTGGGGCCAGGATGTACCTGAAACGTTGAGGATCGGAACTTGGAATTTGGAGTGGTTTTACGATCATGACAAGACGGATAATCGCAGTAAGCTCTCCAAAGAAAAATCTGCCCCCACAAAAAATGATTGGCAATGGAAGCTTAATGCAGTGGCGAGAGTGATTGGAGAGACAAAACCCTACATCATGGCGTTTCAGGAGATTGAAAATCGAAAAGTACTATTGGATCTTAAAAAGGTTCTTCATGAAAAGTACCGGCTTTCCTACCGCGTTGCGTTTGTAGAGGGGTTTGATTCTTTTACTGGGCAGGATGTTGGTGTTCTTTTTCAAAACGGATTGGTGGAAATGAGTCGACGAGAACAAAATCAGGAGCAGTGGCAAAGCAAACGCTTCTACAACCTGAGTAAGCACTTGTTCACGCGGTTCGAATGGGGGACTGGGCCAAATAAGGAAAGCCTTGTTCTGGTCAACTTGCATCTCAGGGCTTCACCAGAAAAAGAAGACCTCCGCATCAAGCAGATTAAATTGGTGAGACAGTGGATTGATGAAGATATTCGTCGGGGACGAAACATTATGGTCGTGGGTGACCTCAATACCGAACACGGCTTTGGGAAGCAACAAGACCATTCGGATATCGGGTGTTTGCGTGGACTAGGGGATGGGGATGCAAGTAACGATCTAGTCGATCTGCATGGCAGTTTGCAAGATTCCAATCGGGCTACCCATTTAAATGGAAAACAGTTTGACCGGATTCTTTTTTCGCAGTCACTAATGGAAGACAATAGAAACCATCGGGACCTCGTGTTTGTTAGGGGGTTTGTTGCCAAGGATCTTGTCGTCGTTGGCGAGGTCGACAAGGACGGTTCCCGTTGGGAGAATATGTATTCAATTCCCAAGGTGGACCGGGATATAAGCGATCATTACCCAGTTTTTGGTGAATTTGAATTCAAGTAAGGGCCCAAAGAAAAACCCATGGCAGATGATCAACCGGTAACGGATTCGCAACTTGAAGATCCACTTACCCCTGAAGCTGGAGTGCGTAAAAAAGGTCCCATTTGGAACTCCTTTTTTCTATTGCGCAATAGGGTTTTGGCAGGTTTCATTGTTGCGCTCCCGGTGATTATTACCTTTATTATAATCAAGTGGTTGTACGAGTTTTTGGCAAAGGATGTCATTGGCTATACGGCTAAACTCTTGATTGACTTGTGGGCATCTCAACCTGGCGAATCCTCTTCGGCCAAGACGGATTTGGGTAATACCAATCTTGATGCTGCTGTAGACGGTATCCGCAATCTGCCTGCTGATCCCTGGTTTATCAGTAATATTCTGGCTCCGATCACCGCCATCACGTTAATTATTTCCCTGCTCTTTGTCTTGGGAATGGTGTTTCGATCCCGGTGGCATCGTTTTTTTGATTGGGCAATGTCCAGTGTTCCTGGGATCGGCGTCATCTATCGGTCGGTCAATAATGTCATCGCTTCATTACGTCAGGGGACAAATGATACAAAAAAATTTCAACGTGTCGTGTTGGTCAAGTTTCCCCACCCGGGAATCAAGGTACCAGCTTTTGTCACCTCAAGTTGTCTAGATTCCAGTACTGGAAAAGAGATACTGTGTATTTACGTACCCACTACACCTATTCCAACATCCGGTTATATGTTGTTAGTTCCGGCCGAAGAGGTTACCGAGATTAGTTGGGATCTTCAGACGACATTGCAGGCGATTGTCTCGGGTGGAATTACGGTGCCGGATCGAGTCGAATATACCATTGGCGTTGTCAATCCGGAGATGCCGATTAACGCCGAAATGATGGCTATGCCCAATGGGAATAACTTAGGACAATCCTCCGGGGCGACAACAAATCCGCCAGATGAACCGACGCCACCTACCGGCCCTGATTTAGGGACGAGTTGAACTTGGATGGGTGAACCGAATGGTTGCCCCATCGGTGCTGACGTATCATCGAACCGCTGGAAACATGACTCCAACTTCGAAGGAGTCTGATCTTCTGAACTGGCTACTCATGGCGAAGTGCTTCAATAGGATCGAGGGATGCGGCTCGGATGGCGGGGTAGATTCCAAACGAAATGCCAACCGCGATGGAGATGGTAAAGGCCAGGGGAATCGAAGCAGGAACTATGATGGGCGAAGTTTCACGAACCGTCTGGGGAAGATCGAGTATCAGGTTGGGAAACGATTGGATTGCAAAATCGCGAATGATGGTGACGATGGTGGGGCAGAGTAAACCACCGAGTATCCCGGTTAACCCGCCAACTGCTGACAACACAACCGTTTCAACAAGAAATTGGACGATGATGTCTCGCTTTTTGGCCCCCAAAGCGCGTCGAATTCCAATTTCACGTGTTCTTTCAGTAACCGTTGCAAGCATGATATTCATGATTCCGATGCCACCGACCATTAAGGAAATGGCCGCAATAAGCCCCATGAACATCATGAACATCAAACGAGTTGTTTTTGCTTGCTCAAGCAATTCCAACGGCGTGATGATGACATAGTCATCTTTGGCATGACGAGTCTGCATGATTCCTTTAATGGCATCTGCTGTGTTGATAACATTGTCAATTTGGTCGATTTGAAAAGTGATTTGACTGATTTGCACGATTTCGTTTCGCCGCTCGCCTGCTGAGCGGATCATTGTCCAGTCCCCAATGCGTCGCCAAAACGTCTCTATCGGAATGTAAACGTCGTCAGAAAAATCCTGAGCCGCCATCGAGCTTCCAATCGCCGAAGTGGATTCCCGTTTTTGGAGTGTGCCTATTACCTCATAGGGAATATCTCGAACCCTAATCTGTTTTCCCAAGGCTGACTCGAGAGGAAAAAGGTACTTGGAGAGCTCATAGGATAAAACGCAATAGTTATTGGCACTGCGGATGTCCTGCTCGATAAAGAAACGCCCCTCGGCAATGCTCAATTTCATGACTTCTGCGTACTCGGATGTACAGCCAACCAGGTGGATTGCTAGATCTTTGTCCTTGTAATGAAGTTCCCGTTCCACGTCGCGGATGCGAAGGCCAGCGGTAATGGTGGGAATCGTCTTCATTAACGCTGCATAATCATCCCGAGTAATTCCATAAATAGCCATTGAGCTGGTGTCTAACGAATTTTCTTCGATGGGCTTTTCACTGCGGACAATGACGTTGTTGGTGCCAAGTGCTTCAATTTGTTTTTGGATTTGCAGGCTGATTCCTTCACCAATTGCAAGCAGCCAGACGACGCTTGCGATTCCAATGAATATTCCCAAGATGGTCAAAAGGCTACGCATCGGATGCAACGCAAGGCTTTTGATTCCGAGACGCCAGATAATGCCGGAAAAAAAATTCATGGAGATCGATCAGCTGAGCTATGGGTGTGATGTGGTAACGGATCAAATTCAGAGAAGAACTCGTTGATCCATCATCAGTATTTTTTCAAGATTTGGGGTAGTCTACCTTGTCGCGTTGTTTTTCCGGGTTAATTAGCACCCGTTCCCCCGCAGTCAGTCCGCTCTTGATAATGACAAATTTGTCGTTGTTCGCTCCAACGTCTACGAAGCGAGCGACGTAGCGATTGTTTTCAACAACAATTGCATAATAGGCCCCTTGTCGCCTGACAATCGATGAAGCTGGAATCTGTAATACATTCTGTTGCCGATCGACTACGATTTTTGCTTTTGCCCGGAGGCCGCTTTTTACGAGTTCACTTTGCTCGGTAATGTCGACGAACACCTCGTATTCAATCGGAGCTTGATACCAGCGTCTTGGTTGGGGAAAAGCCGCAACTTCCCGAACGCGACCTTGAATCATGACGTCGGGCGCCGAATCGAGACGGATTTCGACAGGGTTTCCAATTTCGACGAGGTTAATTTTGGAATCGTTTACTTTCGTTCGGACTTGCATTTTTTCGGGATCTGGCAAATGGATCACCTCCTGTCCGTCACGGATAACCGTGCCTTCTTCGATGACAACCGAATCATCTCGATCGTTGTCATTGGCGTAAACTACGAGCCCGTCTTTAGGAGCCAGAATCTGGCATTTTACTACCTGTTCGGCCAGTTCTTGTTCACGCTGTTGGCTTAACTGCAACGTTGAAGTTGCGGCCTTCAAACTGGCTTGCAGTTTCAGGACGTTAGCACCATATTCTTCACGCATCCGAGATTGCGTCCATTTGATCAAATCATCTCTTTTTTGCATCGCAAGCTGCAAAACCAAATCGGCCTTGGTAACAGTGAACTGGTCCGCTTGAAGTTGTGATCTTGTAATGAAACCTTTTGCCGCCAATTTTCTGCTGAATTTTAAATATTCCTTGGCCCTTTCCTTGGTTTCCTTTGCCACAGCGATTTCCGATTCGAAGGCAGCTAGTTCCTGATTAAACGTTCCCTTGTCATACTCTTGCTGGATTTTTTTGGCTGCATTCAAATCATTTTCGGCCTGAATTCTGGCGGCGTCATTCTGAGCGGTTAATATCTGCTGTTCGACCAGTCGATCCTTCAGAATTGAATCGTCGAATTGGATCAGGAATTCTCCTTTTGAAACGGGCGTTCCCTCGGGTACGATCTTGAGGATGGCGGTTCCCGCGGTTCCTCGGGATCGGACCTCGCATCGGATGATGTCATTGCTGGAGCTTTCTATTTCACCAGATTCAGTAATGGAAGAAATGAAGTCCCCTTGGAATGCATCGAAAAGAACCTGGCTGTCGACTCGGTTTTCATCAACTGGTGTTTTAAACCAGAGCACCGTGAGCAGAATTGCTCCCAGTAGGCAAATACTAAGGACGAGAAGCGGTTTAACAAAAGCAATTTTTTCTCGCATGGGCCTCTCGGGTAGTGTCGATTAGGATAATAGGGTTTTGAGTTAATCTTGAACTTGGGTTTGTTTCCATTTTGTCATAGCACGGTCATAGTTTCCAGAATTAATGCAGTTTGATACCTCGCAAATATTAATGATCAGTGTAGCGATCCTGATCAGCAGCGTAGTGCAGGCGGCCATTGGATTTGCAGTAGCGCTGGTGGCAATCCCATTGCTGCTCAACGCCGGTTTAAGCTTGCCAGAGTCCATCTTGGTTGTTTTGGTGACGGCAACGGTTCAAAACCTGTGGGGGCTTCGAGATACCTGGTCGCAGGTCGACATTCGATCACTGATAATGCCGGCGCTATTAAGGATTTCGGCGATTCCGCCCGGATTTCTTCTGATGCAACACTTCGAAAGCCTCGGTCGAGATCAATTGCGTAGGATTTTTGGAATCACTCTTCTAATTATATTAATCCTGCAAATCGTTATCCGGCTTAAACCGCGTTCTCGGATTAGCAATGGTTGGACGATATTTGCCATGTTGGTATCAGGTTTGGCTCAAGGCGCCATTGGGACGCCAGGACCGCCGCTTGCTTTTTGGACGATGGCCCATGATTGGAACACTTTTCGTGCACGAGGGACGTTGTTTTTTCTTTTTCTAACTGGAACGCTTCCTCATTTGGTGATGTTATCGTTATCTGCCGACCCCGCAATGCTGCAAACCGCTACGCGTATCTCAATAGGGGTCCTTCCGGTAGCGATGATAGGCTCGGCAATTGGAGTTTGGCTGGGTGCTCGGTTTGAAACGCATATGCTGCGGAGAATCACACTACTTACATTATTTGTTTTGTCGATGAAGCTTGTTTTGACTCCTGGCTGAGGGTGCATCGATCGATTGTTTTCGCCGCTGAGACCAGTTCGATTGTTATTGGAAATCCAGCAGGAAAGTTAGCCAAAGGTCTATTTAGTAGATGAGCGAATCAATCGTCGGACAGAGGATCATCCCTAAGAGAAACAAGCGGGTTGGATCGGCAGTCTTTTGTGCGGGTTGATTCAATTGTAAGATCAATTCTGATAGCCTTCTCCAGAAAAAAACAGTTCAAAACTGGAAATTAGATTTACTGAACAATCCCGGTGAAAATTATTTGTTTTGGTTGCCCGCCGGTCACCATGACCTAAATTCAATCATTCGCCGCAGAGAACGAGTTTGGTACAACGTCTTTCTTGTCCAAGTCATTCCATTCAAAGTGGCGAATTACTCAATCCAAATAAGATCCAACGATTGGATCATTGAACCGAAGCCACATGCTCGCCGCTGGCTTCGGTTTTTTATTGTGGTGTTGGCAACCCTCTGACCAACTGCTTGAGAGTCTTTATTACGGCAGGAATCGGTACCTGAAGCTGGTGATTCGTATTTGAATAATTGCCAGCTAAATCCGCCATCTTGTGGGTTTGAAATAACTTCAAAAGGGTCTGGTTTTCAGCTGTTTTGCTCATTCCCGAGCAAATCGAATGACACCTTTAGTGATTTGCCCTGCCCGAATTCGGTGAGCCTGCTCAGGTTGGATCAACACGATAATCCAAGTACATCATTTGATGTAGGCGATTGTATCTATTTAATTTAAACTCTGCCAAGATTCTTCCCGTTGATTTTACTGTTCGAAAATGAGCCGAATCCGAGAAATTATCCTTATTGCGTCGGCCGCTGTTTGTCTGTTTTTCATCAATTTGGGCGGTCCAAAATTATGGGATCGTGATGAGCCTCGCAATGCGGGTTGTGCAAAAGAAATGCTTCAACGAAATGATTTCATTGTGCCGATCTTCAACGATGAAATAAGAGATGCCAAACCCGTTCTTCTTTACTGGCTGATTATTTCTGCTTACCAGGTTTTTGGGATCGGTGAATTTGCCGCTCGGTTTTGGTGCGCACTGCTTGCCGTAGGGACCGTTTGTCTGACGTACTTTATTGGTTGTCGACTTTTTTCAAGGAAGGTTGGCATACTAGCGGCCATGATTTTGGCTACCAGTCTGATGTTTGACGTAGCAGCTCGAGCGGCGACTCCGGATTCAATTTTGATTTTTTTCAGCACGTTGGCTTTAGCTCTTTTTGTTCGGGAAACCTATCCCGCAAACGGGACGGGCAATGAGGCCCTGCGGAACATTCCAGCGAACTTTTTCCCAACTCGATTTTGGCTGATCGTTTTAATGTACGGCGTAATGGCGCTGGGGGTATTAGCAAAGGGCCCGATCGGCTTCCTGATGCCAACCGCCATCATTGGGCTATACCTTTTGATTGTGCGACTCCCGGGACAACTCTCGCCCGAACAACGCAACGAGCAGGGCATCTGGAATCGATTTGTTCTGACGTTGGTTTCGATTCGTCGAGTTTTCGGTCCGATCCACTTTTTGAAGACCTGTCTATCGATGCGATTGCTGACGGCTGTAGCGACTATCTTGTTGGTCGCCGGGCCTTGGTATTTTCTGGTGGGGGTGAAAACCGACGGAGATTTTCTTTCCACCTTTTTTCTAAAAGAGCATTTGGGCCGGTCGACCACTTCCTTTGAAAACCATTCCGGAAATATATTCTATTATCCGTTGATAATGTGTATCGGCTTTTTTCCATGGTCGGTTTTTGCTTTACCGGTCGTCGTATCACTTTTCAGGTATCGGGCATTTGATTCGCCCCCGCTGGTGTTACTAATGTGTTGGGTAGGTGTTCAGGTTGGTGTCTTTACACTGGTGCAAACCAAACTGCCAAGTTACGTCACGCCCTGTTATCCGGCTCTTGCCTTGCTTGTAGGATACCATTTGCATCAATGGAGTACGGCCCGATTGGAAATACCGGACTGGCTTCCAAAGCTTTCGTTTGCGGTGTTGTCCCTTTCAGGATTGACCATTGGAATTGCAATTGGAACAGTCGGATTTACCGGGTCGGTTATTCCGCCAGTTGCCGCTGTGATTGGAATCGTGCCAATCCTGACAGGTATGGTTGCGTATCGATTCTGGCGAAGTCGTCAATACCGGGTTCATGCCGTCCATTCACTATTGATTGGTGCAGCTGTTCTGTCTTTGCTCTTCTTCACAGTGATTCTGCAGCAAGTGAGCCAGCGGCAAGAATATGATCGCTTGCTTTCAGTGGCTACAAAATCCGGTAGCAAACGGGTTCTTGGCGCCTACGGATGCCTTGAACCGACTTGGGTATTCTATGGCGATCGCACCGTTTTCGAACTGAACGATTCACTATCGAAAGTTGATCTGTTCGAAAGGGAGAAAGCGTGGCGGGCGAAGGTCAGACCAGGGGTCGTGCCGTTTCTTACTGAAAAGAATGGTCAGGTGATTACACTCTCTTCTTTAATTCCGAAGATAGAGTCCAGCCTGGGAAGACAAGTGACGGTTTTGGAAAGAACCAACTATTTCCTCAAGGAAGATGAATTGGTCTTGGTGTGTGATTCAGCTAAGCAACTTGATTCCCAGGCCAATCAACGATTTGAGGAGATTAATCCAGCCTTGTCCGATCAGGTTGACGAGATAAACACCAAGCAAAAAAGATCGGCTTCCAAGAATGTATTACCGAGTGCGGATTCAAGAACGAGACGTTGATTTGACGAAAACCGAGACATGATTGAAAGTCAGGAGAAAATCTTAGGAATCGACCCGGGACTTAATATCACCGGGTACGGCGTCTTGACTGCCGTTTCCAACCGGATTATCGAGGCAGGTGTTATACGCATCGGACGGAATCAGCCTATGGAGTCAAGGTTGGAGGAGCTCTATGAGGGAGTCGTCGACGTCGTCGAAAGTTTGAAGCCGTCTTTTATGGCGGTCGAGGACTTGTATAGTCATTACGAACGTCCGAAGACTGCCATTATCATGGGGCATGCCCGGGGCGTGATTCTTCTGGCGGCTCGAAAATCAGGGATTCCAGTGACAACCTACGCGGCAACCAAGGTCAAGAGAGTCATGACTGGAAATGGGCGGGCATCAAAATCTCAGATGCAAACAGCCGTCTGTCGTCACCTGAAGCTGGATGCGGTTCCGGAACCTCCTGATGTCGCGGATGCCTTGGCAATCGCGATTTGTCATGGCCATCATCTTCAAACAGACCATCCCCAAGATATTGCGAATTTATGATTTCAAAAATAGTCGGGTTATTAAAAATCCTGAAAACAGACGCGGCATTTATCGAAGCTGAACCGTTTGAATACGAAGTGCTTATTCCGGATTTTACGAGGCGGCAGATACAGGCGGACGTCGGCAGTTTGACTACTTTGCATACGATCCATTACATAGAGGGTAATCCGCAGGGGAGTCGGTTGATTCCCAGGTTGGTTGGTTTCAAAACTGAAATTGAAAGAGAGTTTTTTGAATACTTCTGTTCGGTAGACGGTGTGGGAGTAAAAAAAGCCCTGCGGGCTATGATCCGACCCGTTCAGGAAGTCGCGACATTGATTGAACGTCAGGACGCAAAAGGCTTGTCTACTTTACCTGGAATAGGGCCCGCGACTGCCGAGCGGATCATTGCCAAGTTGCGAAGGAAAATGCCCAAATTTGCTTTGTTTATAAAATCTCTTCCAGGCGACGATAGTTCTCCTGTGGATTTAAACTTGGCTGACGAGGTGTTGCAGTTGCTTTGTTCGTTGGGCCATAACGAAGCCGATGCGAAAGAATTAATTGACTCCGCCATGGCATCCCGAAAGAAATTTAAGGATGTCGAGAGCTTGATGCAAGCAGTCTATGAAAAAACGTCGCAGTAGATATTTCAGCAACAATGCCGAATCAACTCGCCGAAACTGACCTTGATATTCACCCCGTCAGGGGACAGATTTTATCCTTATGTCGAATCAGATTGGTCGTTATCCTGTTTGCTCCAACCGGTTGCCTAATCTGCGGTTAAGTCAAATCAGATTCCAGAACAGTCACTTCGATAACAGTTCGGTGTAAGCACCCATTGCCATCCTTGCATTGTCAATGCCGCCTAAACGCTGGACCAGTTTCTTCGCTATCCGAAGGTCCACAACCGACACATTCTGGTCTGCATGGTTGCCGTTGGTTCCTCGGATTTTTCGGCGATCGCTAGAAAGAACCCTGCTGACAAATTGGGCGGTGACTTGATAACCCTGGTTGTTAAGCGTTAACGCAATTCTCTTGGGACCCATCGATGGATTTTTGTTTTTGCAATTTCGAATCGCCTCGGATTTACTCATCATTAACGCTTTCAAATTTTTTGCCACGTTATCTTTCTCCAATAGATCGGCTTGTCCGGATACCAAGAGTCTCAAGAACGGATCATGAAACGACGACTCAGGTGGATTTCTCGATGGAGTCGTTCAACCTGCCACCAGGATCTGTGTTAGAAAATCCGAAAGTAGGATGATCCAATTATAGTAAGAAAACCAGTATAAAAATGAAACTGACTGATCCAATCCAAATGGAGGGAAACACAGGGTAAACGCCGCTGAATTTGTCACAAAACGCAAGTCTACATCTAATGGGGTGGTGATGGCTTGGCCGGGTGAATTGGCCAATAAATCCGTTCGGGTGATCAAGCCAGTTCAATGATCCCGCTAAGTTGCCACAGTCGTTGCGATTTCAATTAGACTTTTCACATTGACGCTGGAAAGAACCCGATCTCTGAGCGACGGATGGACAAAAACTCGCACCCTTTTGACCTGAGCATCAAACGATTTGCTGGCAATTGAGTTTACAATGGGCGACCGCTCATGGAGCTGGGCAGTCTTTTCGGTCTTCGCCGAGATGATGTCGACTAGAAATTGCGTTTCGTGACCACTGGGAGGTGCGTCAATCAGGACTTGATAGGGCGCAACCCGAATGCCTGTTAGGTGACTCAGCTCCAAAGCAAATCGTTCCGAGCACTTTGCAAGGTATGAATATCCTTTATGTGCCAACCGTTCATATAGCTCCGGAGTATCGAGGAAGCCGACTTCAAAGAGCCGTTTGTAAAGCAGTCTAGAATCACCGAATAAACCGTCCCAAAGCTCGCCAATCGATTCAGCCTTTGTTTGTTTAAACATCGATTCAACAAAGCGGGATTCATCCGTTCGAAACAGAATATTCAAATCCATGTTTGGATAGCAGTGATAAAAAGCACGCTGCAGCATTGCTGTGGCGCTTCGAACAGCATGGTGCCAGTAGACTTCGCTAAACATGATGTATCGCGCAAAAACCATCATCTCTGCAGCCGTTTTCCCTTTTTCAGTGATTGCCAAGCGATTACCTTCGACGTTCATGCAGAGTGAGCCCATTAGCCTTTGCTGATCAAAATTTCGGCCATAAGGGACTCCAGCATGCAAAGAATCACGCTGCAAATAATCCATTTTGTCAATGTCCAACGGGCCGGATAGAATGCTCTGCAAGAGCATCTTCGATTTCGACTTGGGTTTACCGGACAACAGGGTCACGACATCTCGAGGATTAATGCCCCAATCGTCTCTGAGGCAATTGGCAACTTCTCCTTCAAGCAAAAAACTATTGGCGAAGAGCTCGTGCTCCGGAACATTGGTCAGGTGCATGTCTTCAATGGGATGGCAAAATGGCCAATGACCAAGATCGTGGAGCAGAGCTGCCACGATTAATATCTCTGCATCCTCAGCGGTGACAAGTTCGTGGAATCTGTCAAATCTGGAAAGCTGTCGCAAATAAAGCAATGCCAGGCGATAAACTCCAAGCGAATGTTCAAATCGAGTGTGGTTGGCGGCGGGATAAACTAGGGAAACTAAACCCAACTGACTGATGCGAGCTAACCGCCGAAACTCGGGGGTGTCCATCAGCTTTTTGACACGCTTTGTAATAGGAACGTCAATCTCGCGCGGAATTCGAACGACATTCTGGAGAGAGTGCAGGTTTTGTAATTCTGGAATGTCCTGAATGGAATTCATCGCTGCACCACCGCTTCGCTATTAGGAAGGCTCTAACGGTAACGCCTGAGCATTGACAATAATTCTCATCAAAACACACGTCCCAAAATAAAGTCCAAAGAGAACGAGTCCCATCAGGTAGTCGAGCTCAAAACTGCCTGCCGCAACCACCCCGCCGATTCCAAACATGATCGATACCGCCAACACAAGTGGTACCGTTGTGTACTTGTTTTGAAAAGCAAACGTTGTCAAAAACGGTGCCAGCCACAATACGGCGAATAATAAGCCGCAAGCTGTAACCCGAATCCAGAGTTCTTTTCCTCGAAAGCTTCCCAATTCTTCATTCTTCAAGAAAAAATAACCGGCTAACGCCATCGGTGGACCCAACATGACTGCACCAAAAGCCAATATCGCAATTGGGTATTCCAATGGATTTTCAACATTGGCGCCTGTTGCTATCCGGATCCCCAATGCCACAATCAAATAGATCACTACAGCAGCAATGATCAGAAGAATCTGAATAGTAGAAAATGTAGACTCTGTTCGTGCCAACGGTTTCAACACACTTTGGCCAATGGAGTCTTTTGGGCCAACTTCCGGCGCATGGACGACTACCTTATCTTTTTTAGGATCTGGTATCGTGATTTCTTTTTTGCAGGAAGGGCAAGGCCCTTGTTTGCCCGCGAATTGTTCACTGACCTGAAATTTTTTCAGACAGCCTGGACAAGTGACTCGAATCGGCATGAGCAAAATTACTGGATGAAAAGATCAGAAGATAGGTTTAAACTCAACACTTTAACGCCAGTTTCGCATAACTGGCCGTTCCGTCAAGAATGTTGGAACATCATATCTATTCAGAAAAGGGTTGGGTGTTGAAGAACATGCCATTTCACAAGGTGTTCTCACTCGTCGTCGGACGCCAAATCATCTTCGTTCAAAAAGACAAAACCCTTGCGGTTTAGCGTATCGTGCGCCATGTCGAGATCATCGACCATCAAGGCCACGGCATTGGATCCATGGGGATGTGTCATCAGGGGAATTGCCTGAATAATATTGACTTCAGCCTGTAGCAGGGCTGTGCAGACCCTTAATAAGGGCTGTGATTCCTCGGGTAACTGAATTCCAATCAGGTCACTTTCGACCATTGCCAAGCCAGCTCTCTCCAGAATTTCTCTTCCTCTTTCCGGGTCGCTCAGTAAAAATCGGACGATGCAACATTCCGTGGCATCGTTGATATTGACCGCAACGATCCTGATCCGACTGCCTTCGAAACGCCGAATAATATTAAGTAGTTGGCCGACGCGATTCTCCATGAATACGGTAAACTGGCGAATCGTAGGGTAATCTCTGCCGCGCATGGTATCGAATTCGGTTCCTGAACCCATGCCCTCGCTGCTACTCTGGTCGCTCATGCTACTATTGCCGTATTTTGAATCGGGATAATATGGATTGTGGTCTGCAGCAAATTTGAAATTCTCGGGAACTTAAGGAAAAAAATGGCACTCGTCAATCCGAAAACAATATCGATATTTGAAAATAGTATCGAGATCCGTGTTCGTTATCAGGAAACCGATGGACAAAGGCGTTTACATCATGCCAATTACCTTAATTATTTTGAAATGGGACGCGTTGAATTGCTCCGGGCCAATGGGATTTCTTATAAAGACCTGGAAGATTCTGGCGTCATACTGGTGGTTACCGATCTACAAATTAAGTATCTAAGGCCGGGCGATTATGACGATGTTTTGACGCTTTTCACGAGTATCACCCGCTCGAAAGGGGCCCGTATCGAGCATCAATATGAATTGAAAAAATCAAACGAGATTCTGGCGTCTGGAAATTCGACGATCGCCAGTATTGATAATTCAGGTAAGCCAATTCGACTTCCCAACTGGTTGCAGAGGACTGTCTAGCCCGAAGTGAAAAGCTTCCCGGTTGAGCCGATTCGTGGTCAGTAGGTTCAATCTGTTTTCCTTTGTAACGTAGCGAACCGGTTGTTCAATCGCGGTGATTCTATTGAATCCCGGAACTCGTTGGAATTGAAATATTGGGTGTTCGAGCCAAAACGGCGTCCATCATACTTTGGCGGCGAAAAATACCTTGGCGGCGAAAAAAAAGCCCTGAATTATCAGGGCGAAGCTTGGTTAAGATTGTGCGATGTTGGCGGCTTCGTCCTTTGACATGCCCGTTCTAATCTTCCCGTTGGGTTGTCCTCTTAGTTGTCATGACAAGAAACTCTTTCCATGTGATTGAGTCATCTTTATCCTTGTCGGCGTCATTAAACAACTTCTTTTCCCGTGAAACGCGTTCGTCGGTCATTTTTCCTTCTTTCATTTTCAGCCATTCGTCAAAGCTGACTTTGTTGTCTTTGTTCTTGTCATAAGCAACAAAAATGCGTTCAGTTCTGCGATTCTCAGAACTTTTTTTGGCGTCGCTCTCCCGGGTCGACCGCTTGCCCTCTGGAGTGATGGCTCGTGGTTTTTCACGGTCTTTTCGAACGGCTTCTGATTGCTCTCGCGGTCGCCCTCGACTGGGGGTGGCACTACGATCTCTTGTCGATTCCCGTCGCACATTTGAATCCCGATTATCGGACTCGTCCCGTCGGAGATCTTCCCGTTCCCGATCGCTGGTTCTTTCCCGATCGCTGGTTCTTTCCCGATCGCTACCGTTACGTTCCACCGTTCGCCGCATACGCTCCTGTTGCTCACGACTAATGGTTGCTCGATCGAGATTCGTGCCTCGCTTTTCGGGACCACCCTGTCGCGCTATTCTAGAAGGCACGCTGTCGGTTGATCCACGAACTTCGGAATTTTCGAAATGCTCCTTTAGGTCTCGCACCTCTTGCCGAAGAGCATTTACCTCGCCCCGGAGTGCCCTGATGAGCTGCAGCAATTCCCGATCGATGGAGCCTTTTTCTTCCTGCGCCGAAGTTTCATGCCCGCATCCCAACAGAACCACCCATGCAAGAAAGCCCATTTTCATTGATGTCATCTTCATTTACCTTTTTAAAAGAAACAAGCTCCGAAAAATCTCTTTGGAAAACGAATTCCCGTAACAGCGATCAAGCGACTGCCGACGGATTCTCAGACGTCAGTTTAACAAAATGCCAGGCCGACGTGAAAGTAAATCTGATTGGGGCAATCGAATAAATTAGCCGAATTCAATCCCCGTTTGCCGACTAATGTCACGAAGGTCCTCGACGACAGGCATGATGAAAGGGATTTCCGTAACCGATGGCTCGCGTTCCGATTCTCATTCAGGATCACCAGGAGTCAGAACATCCGGTGTATCTGATTGCGGTTTCACTTTAGGAGATCTCTTAATCCAATTCTCGATTTGCGTTTTCTATTCATCGTCATCGAAACCAATCGAAGCACCGGTTCGCATTGTTCAAAAAAAGTGACCAATGCCTTTTCCAAGGCTACCGCTTGTATCAATTGCCGATAAAACCACGGCTGGCAGTAGTTGGTTTTTCGCAGAAAAATTTCCGTTGGAAATTCAGGAGACACGGTGGGCGATGATCTGATCCAGCTCCGATTTCAGCCGAGCAAGGATTTCATCGTACTTAAACGCGCCTATGGATTGTGTCCCTTTTTTCAGGTTGACATAGTTTGGTCCGCACCAAAGTCCAAGGTCCGCATCATCGGTCTCGCCGGGGCCGTTGACGCGGCATCCCATCACTGCGATCGTGATTTGATGATCTTGGGCGTAAGCGGTCATTTCCTTGACTTGCTCAGCCAGTTCAACGAAGGCCTCGTTTTCGACCCGAGAACAACTGGGGCAGGAAATAATATTGAGTGTTTTTAATCCGTAATCGACGAAACCGCGAACGCGACCAGCGTGAACATCCTCAATGATTGACTTGCCTGCTGCGATTTCTTCATGCTTTCTGGAGTTGGCCACAGTCAGCGAAACTCGCACGGTATCCCCAATGCCTTTGGAGATCAATTGCTCAAACGCCATCCGGGTTTTGATGACTCCATCGGGTGGCATACCGGCTTCAGTAACGCCGAGATGTAAAGGGATGTCATTTCGTCTGGCGGCGAACCGTTGATTGACTTCAACAACCAGTTTCGGATCGGAGTCCTTTAACGAAACGCAGTATTGGTCAAAATTAAGCGAATCCAGTAATTCGCAATGCTCCAACGCACTTTCCAGCATTGGAGAAATCGAATCGTCTGCGGGGTATTTCTCTTTTTTGGCCGGGTCGACGCTTCCGCAGTTGACACCGACACGAACGGCACATTGATGCTCTGCAGCAATCCCAACAATGTAACGGACCTTTTCGATCCAGGGTTTCTCCCTTTCGTGGTGATACAAATGGCCCGGATTGTACCGGATCTTGTCGACATGGGGTGCAACATGTTCAGCGAGACGATAATTTTCCTGCAGGTCAACCGACAGGTTGACGTTGGTCTGTTTTCGTATTTCTGCAAGAGCCGCTGCGTCCTTACGGTTGTCAACGGCAATTCGGACCACGTCAGCACCAGCGGATTCGAGAAGACGAACCAATTCCACCGTCGCATCGATGTCTTGGGTCTTCGTTGCGGTCATGCTCTGCACGGCAATCGGATGACCGTTACCGATCGTCAGGGAACCAATTCGAACCGAGCGCGTTGGGTTGCGTACAACTTTCATAACTTAGCTGATCTTCAGTTGGTTACCGTTGCCGTCCCGGGAATCAATTTCCAGGTGCTCGGGAAATAGTCCTTCGCCACCGAGGATTTGGATTGCGATCTTGCTCTTGTCCTCAATATCGGTGAGTTCCCGACGCTTTTTATTGTTTAAATAGGCTGCCACTGCTTCATTGACTCGAACTGTAATTCGGGCACATTTACTCACTTCTGTGGCATGCATCAGGATTCTGATCACTTCAATTGCCATACTTTCTGACGTCTTGACAACGCTGCGACCGCTACAGCAGGGACACTCATTGTAGAGGCTTCGTTTCAGACTTGGGCGGATTCGTTGTCGAGTCATTTCGATCAGTCCAAATGGACTGGTCCGAAGGATTTTCGTACGGGCGCGATCCCGTTGCATCAGATCTCGCAATGATCGTTCGAGATTGCGGCGATGTTTTTCACGTCGCATGTCAATAAAATCATTGACGATCACACCGCCTAGATCTCTCAATCGCAGCTGACGGGATATTTCACGAGCCGCATTCATATTTAGCTGATAAGCGGTATCCTCGGCGGACTCTTCGATTCGAAAGCTTCCACTGTTAACGTCAATGGCGACGAGGGCTTCGGTTTGATCGATCACAATCGATCCACCGTTTTTAAGGGGGACCTCTCGGCTGTTGATCTTCAAGATTTCATCTTCCACACCGTACTTGTGGAACAGTGGTTCGGTTTCTTGATAACGAGTCAATTTACTGGCGAATTTGGGCATGACCAGTTTCAGGAATTCATGGGCCCGTTCGTAGGCTTCAGGTTGATCAACGTAAATGGCATCGATATCCGGTGAAACGATATCTCGAATCGTACGGATGATCATATCACTTTCTTCGTAAAGATCGCATGGTCCGGGCGTCTTTTTGATTCGGCGAGCAATCGCCTTCCAAAGCCGCAACAGGTACGAAAGGTCGCGAGAAAGATCTTTTCGCATTTTACCCTGACCAGCCGTTCGGACGATAAATCCAAGCCCTTTGGGAGGGCTTAAATCAAGCATAATCCGTTTCAATTCCCGTCTTTCATCTTCGTCTTCAATTTTCCTTGAAACGCCGACGCGACCCAATGAGGGCATCAAAACGAGGTAGCGCCCGGGAATGCTGATATAGGTAGATAACGTCGGGCCTTTTGTCCCAATACCTTCCTTGATCACTTGGACGACGACTTCGTCACCCCGTTTGAAAATGTCCTGAATTGGAGGCTTAATCCTGGGGCGATTTGATCGGAATCGTCGTGCACCACCTCGCCCATTCTTGTTTTTTCGGCGGGCCTCGTCTTCTTCACGCTCCATGGCGGCAATCGCGTCTGGGTCATGTCCTCCCTGGCGAAAGTACTGCGACTCAACATCGCTGATGTGAAGAAAGCCGTTTTTTCCAACGCCAAAATCGACGAAGGCGGCTTGAATGGCGGGTTCGAGGTTGACCACCTTACCCTTGTAGATGTTGCCTACGTAGTTGTCCTGGCTGGCTCGTTCAACATAGAGTTCTTCGAGTACGTCGTCTTCCAGTATCGCAATCCGGCATTCTTCCGGCTGCGAAACATTGATTAGCATTTCCTTTTTCATCGCGTTTGTCTTTCCGCCGGACGAGGTCCGGGCAAATCCATTTGTCGCGATTCAGACAAGTTGACACCATACGATTCTCTGTAGGAGTCGGCCAGCTTGAATAATGATGATCTGATCTGTTCAAGATATCACGGGTACCGTGAGTGATCACCCTGTTTGGGCTGGACTTCAAGTCTCGCTTTTGCAGATAGGCTGTAGCGTTGTCGAATTGGTATCGACTGACTTGACACAGAGAAGTCGTTTGTAGTTCGACTTTAATGAATCGCAGTTTAAACTTAAATTTGGCATTTACAAAACGCCCAAACGGACGTTTCGACAACGAGATTTCGAGATATTCGTCGTGCCAATACACTTGTTTTTTCACTTTCGAAACGAATTTCGAATTTTGTTTTTAAATGACCCGTTCGACCGATTCAAACACGTCCATTTTCTGCTTTCGCAGCTTCTTCTCCCGGAAAACCCTGTTCAAACAACTGAACAATCGCTTCGACCGCATCGTTTGCATCAGGCCCATTAGCGTGGATTTTCAGTTCTGTTCCGTTTCCGGCGGCGAGACCAATAATTTCAAGAACACTTTTGCCATCCACTGATGATCCTGATTTGTCCAAGTTGACAACCGATTCATACTTTCCGGCAAGTTCTGCAATTAAATACGCTGGCCGCAGGTGGATCCCCTGCGGGTTGTTTACTGTCACTGTCCTACTACATGATTGAGTCATATTAAATCAATCAAACCGCTTGGTTGTTGTCTGCTTCTTCCAGCAACTCGTGGATGTCGGCAGAACTCTTGGATTGCTTCAGAAATCGACAAAACGTTTCATCACGCAATTGGCGGGATATGTTTTCCAACGCCCGAAGATGGTCACCAGGTCGGTCTGGTGGCGAAATCAGAAGGAAAAACAACTGTACTTTTTCCCCATCGAGACTTTGGAAGTCTACTCCTTCAACGCTGATACCCACTGTTCCAACCAATTCCTCCACACTGGGATGCTTGGTATGGGGTACGGCAATCCCACGGCCAATGCCGGTACTGCCAAGTTCTTCTCGCTTCATGATGGCCTTTACAATCCCGTCCAACTGGTCGGCATTAATTTGACCTGAATTGACCAAAGAGCCTACCAATTCACGAATAACTCCATCTTTATCGGTAGCTGTTAATTCAGCACGGATAGCCTCAGGTTTTACAAACTCGGAAAATTTCATCAGATTGTTCTCGTAATACAACGACCCGTACTTCTGAACTGAAAACAAAAGTCTTTGAGAAGTAGGCTCTATTTATTTCGGCAAACCAAAAATGATTCATTGGTTGAATACCGCTCAAGTCGGCTTTATTAATATCTTATTAAATAATCGGCAATTCACCTATGCCGGGCAAACCCAATAATTTTCAGGATTCTCCTTTGGTGTCTCAAAATTCAACACTTTTGACTGCTTTAGAGAGGTGAAAACCGGCTGATTTCCCCAATAGAGTCATTTTTGCCCAAGAAAATTCTTCGATTATTGGAATACATCCGGTCGAATTGGCACACGAAATCGAATCTGGTCATTTTCGAATGCTTTTTCCCAATCCTTTAGACTTTTTTTTCTTTTCAAGGGATCGTCATCGGGCCGAAATAACTTGGTTTCACCCGTGATTGCCAATAAAGTCCAAATTGCCGCGACCCGTACAGAAAGCTGCTCATCACCGAGCGATTCCAATAAAAAACGATCACCGCCAGATGACAACTCTCCATCGGTGTTGATTTGAATCATCTTCAGGATCTTGCCTGCATCGTTCCCAAATTTTGAGAATCTCTCGCGTTGTTGTTGTTGAAAATCTGCGTTATTTAAAAAGGTCGTCCGTGAAAACAAAATCAATTCTCCCCAAAAAGCACTGTTTTGCGGATTTTCAAGGAAGGCGAGCATGGGTTTGATGTCCCCCAGAACCCACGCTGCTTGAACAATAAATTTTCTTACATACGATCTTGAATCAACAGATAATTTGGTGAAACAGTCTTTGGCAAATCGATTTTGGTTGGCTATCTGACAAAGAAGTTCTTTGGAGGTTTCGGTTAGTGTCGATTTTTTTTTCAATAGTTTGACTGGTCGCTGTTTGAACTCGGTAACCGAATGGGCTTTGTTTCCCAAAACGAGCATTTGCCCAGCTTCGAGGGTCACCACCTTTCCATCGTAGTTGAGTATTCCTCGACCGTTTTCAGCCGTAATCTGCACCAGTAATTGCGTCTCATTTTCACTCGTTAAGGGGCCATCTGCGGTCTTGCCAACGATGGGGGAATTCAAACTCAGAAATGTCAGATTACTTTTTGCATCAACGAATGTCGTTTGGAATGTCATTTCACCACAAGATATGTCGATCGTAGTGTTGGGGCCTTTTTTGTTACTGAAGACGACTAAACCGTTGGCCAGTTCTACTTTTGGAAGGGTCTTGCCTGGGTTTTCATGGAGGGTCACAAATGTAATTCCGTAGAGTTTCATCTGTATTGATTCCAGAATGTCGATGACCGGCTGGCATTGAGGGAGTGCAGCGATGGTATCGTTGATAAACACCGTTTCGTTTTCAAAAAGAAATAACCAATCAGCATTCGGAAGATTGGTCTTACGAAAACAGGGTTGGTTCTTGGATTGGAATGTGCCTATTTTTGGCCCGTTTCCAATCAGGATTGGATCTGACTCCGGACCGACTGAATTCTTGATTTCCGTGGGTTTGGTCTGCTTGGCATCGAGGTCTTTGTCTGACCTCTTCGAATCGGAATTTACGGGTCGTTTTTTTTCAGCCGATTGATTGTCAACAAGATTAATTATGTTGCCCGATGGTGAAGGGTTTTGTTTGCCGGTTGCCTCTGCCGGAGACGAAGGCGTTACGGTAACGGGCGGCAAGTCCTCGATGTTGGCAGTATCGGGAGAAGTTTCCATCGGGGTTTTTTGCTGATCAAGTTGAGATTTTCCGGGCTCTTTTTTAGCGGAATCGATAGATTCACCAGATTTTAGTACACGTTGAGATTTGTGATCTTCGTCGAGGAGATTGTCCAAGGGATTCGCGTCCGGCTGTTTTCCTTCGGCGATTTTTTTTGAGTCCGTGTTTCCTTGCCCATTGTAATAGTAGGAAACCGATACTAGGCAAATCAGTGCTGTTACACAGGCGGTCGCCATAATGACTGGCAGCAATCGTATGTGGTTGTCTTCGGTTGTTTCGCCAATCCGGTTTGCGGCTGCAGGCGAGTTTTCGGTGGTTTTAGCCGCTGGCTGATTTTTTGATTGAGTTTGATCGTTGATCAAGGGAAGTGGTATGGAATTCGAATCGTCACCCTCGTCAGCAGGCGATTGATTTTCTTCTGCCATAGGACGTGATTCGCCGTCTTCATTTTTCTTGATAACCGGCGGTGCCGGTGTTGGTGGTCGCTCCGGACTGGAGTGATTCAATTGGGGTAATTCTATACCAGAGGATTTGCCTGGTTTCATGCCGGATAGGGATGACGAAGATCCCGAGGCTGGTTGTTCTCTGTTTGTCCGGCTCTTTATTTCAGCTTTTCTGGGCGGTGGTGTTAGTTGAAATCCATCGGGCTGGGCTTTGTTTTTGACCGGCGAGTCAACATATTCCTCGTTGATGGAAGAGTGGTCCTCGATAACCGGGAAAACGTCAGGGTCTTCTTCATCCTTTCCATAGAGAGTTTCGACTTGCTCATAAAGGCGATTGCGGAGCGTGCCTGAAATCCCTGTGTCCAATTCACTTAAAGCTGCCAGTATTTGATGGGTTTCTGCGATTTCCGCTAACAACACATCGGAACCGATGGCCAGCTTTTCAAAATTTGGAACAATTTCGATGTCAAGCAAATTGTCCAAATATTCACTGGTGTTGTTGGGATTCCCTGTCGAATCCAATCCATCATTCCGAGGCGCGGGCAATTCCGAATTATTGACGACCTTCCGAATTCGCTGGATCAATTCTCTAATTGGCGCAGATGCCTTGATTTTTGTCCGCAGTGCCGCCGATTCGTCTTCGGTAACGGTACCATCCATAAAAGCGAGCAGGGTTCTGAGAGTCAGTTTCATTGCATTGATTCAATTGGCTTGATGTCGGTGGTCGGGTTCGCCTTTGGGATTTGAATTACAAATCAACCAGATCGCATGAATGACGAAGTCCAATACAGGGCTTTGTAGCGTCTAAGGACTTAGTGCCGCCCTACTAACGATTCCGTACAAAAAAGGCTTGATTTATCCCGAAAAAAATTGATCAACGCATCGCATGCCCGTCCAGATTTCATAACAGGTCGCCAGTTTGCGGGATTTTTTAAAGTTTTCACCTGCCGTTTCTTGCGGATTGATTAACGCGGACTCTGTCTACCCAAATGGGAGCACCGATCTCATCGCCGAGGTCGCCGATTCCTATTTTCGGGATTGGGCTTCTCAAATCGATCGTTTCGTCCAACAATTTGTTTTGCAACGGGATTCGAGACGGGAGGACGAAATGGAAACGTGTGTAGAACCTTGTCAGCTTTGTGGAGTCGGAAATCTGCAAAAATTCGAAATCCCCAACTCCAGTGTGTTGTGGGTCTGCCGAGACTGCGAATTATATCAATATGGCGAAATCGTCGATGAGCAGGCGTATGCGGGAGATTATCACTCGGGTTACGAGGTACATCGCCGAGGGAAAATTCGAACAGCCCGAATTCGCCTGAACCGTATTCGATCGCGGTTAAATTTGAGCAGCCGACCACGCGTTCTGGATGTAGGATGCAGTATCGGTGCAACGTTGGAGGCTGCCAGACAGATCGGTTGGGACGCGGTCGGAGTGGATGTTAGTCAGGATGCTGTCGACTACTGTTGCCAACGTGACTTGTCCGCTCAAAAGGTCGATGGTTTGAGATTGCCTTTTCCGGATAATGAATTCGATGTGGTGGTGAATTGGCACGTGATCGAACATGTCGCAGACGTTCAGGCGACCCTGGCGGAGTGGCATCGCGTGATCCGTCCTGGAGGGATGTTGGTAATGGAGACTCCAGATGCGGCATCTCCCAGAGTTCGTAAACGGGGTGCGTCCTATCGCAAGTTCTGGGCTCCAGAACACACTTACACCTTTACATATCAAAATCTGAAACGGTTTATCGAGCGGGCCGGCTTGACCGTGGAGCGCACTCCCATGCTAGGCTCTCTTTTTAATTTCAATCCTCTGTTGGGAGGCTACGCCGCACTCTATCAATCGTATCATGGCCTCAGGAGGTTGTTAGGAATCCAAAAAGCCTTCCAGATTTTCGCACGAAAAAAAGTCATGGACTCGGCGACCCCTCTTCTCGCATCAGCTAATCCTTGCCTGGACGAAAAGGTTGCCTGATTGTTGGTTACCAATCAATCACTTTCCTGTTTTCTGCCGTCGCTTTGGATTCGGTACTTTGGGAGGACGTTTGGTTTCTGCTGCCGGCCTCTACACCAGATTTTCTTTTATCAATCGGTTATCACTCAAACCTCTCGGAACGGTTCTCAGTGATGACGCGAGGGATTCTGAAAGTCGATGATTCAAATTAAAAAACTCGGTTCAACGTAAATTCCGGGAGTGCCTTTAGTACCTTTTTTGCCGCAGATTCCGGTAGCCATGCAATACAACTGGCAGCTTCGTTGGCGAATTTCTTTGCGGTTTGCTTGCAATATTGAATAGAACCGTATCGGTCCATTTTTTCCGCCAGTTCGGTATTGCCTATTTTCCCAGCGGATAATTGTCTGCAGACTTCAGGTTTTTCGCCAGGTTTGATTTGTGACAAGAGATGAATCAAAGGTAACGTCGGCTTTCGTTGTTCCAAATCGGTTCCCAAGGATTTGCCTGTCTCTATTTCGGTGCCGATGATATCCAACAAGTCGTCGATGATTTGAAAGGCAATGCCAAGTCCGGTTCCGTATTGAGCCGCAAGTTGAATCTCATGTTCGGTCGCATCGCCAAGGTAAACGCCGAGTTTCGTGGCACACCGACACAAGGCCGCGGTTTTCGCATCGATGATTTCGATGTAGTCTTCTTCAGCAAGGTGGAACTTTCCCTTGGTTCCAATTTGCCGAATTTCACCTTCGCAAATCTTGTTGGTTGAAATGCCTATTTCGCGAGCTGGATACGTCGTTGGGAGGGTGCTTGTCAGGAAAAATGCGTGGGAAAAAAGATAGTCGCCGGTTAAGATTGCGATTTGGTTACCGTACTCAGCATGCAGGGTGGCAGTATGGCGACGCTGATTTGCGCCGTCCAGAATATCATCATGAATCAGTGTTGCGGTGTGAATCATTTCTACGGCAGTGGCCAATGTAATGTGTTCTTCGGTCACATTTCCCAACGCCCGGGCGAACAACAATAAAAGGGCAGGGCGAAGACGTTTCCCGGACAATCGGTTGCTTTTTAAAAGAAGCTCTTCAACCAAATCAAAACGGCTGACCAATTCCATTTTGAGCCGCTCCTCCACCCGTTGGATATCCGCTTCAATGGGTTGATAAAGCGTGCTTAATGGATTGACCGAAGTAGGATTGGACGTTTTCAACATGGTTTATTTTTAAGAAGACGAACCGGTGTCGATCCGAGCTAGGCCTTTCAATTTGTTTCATGCAGTACTGCGGATAAAATGACCGGATTTCCCTCCGATTTTTTCTTCCAGCTGAACACTACCAATGACAATTTGACGATCTGCTGATTTGCACATGTCGTAAATGGTCAGACTTGCCACTGTGACCGCCGTCATGGCTTCCATCTCGACACCCGTTTTCGCTGAAACTCTCACCGTTGCCTCCACCCGAACGGTCGAATTGTCGGGAAAACTAAAATCGATTTCAACGCTGGAGAGGGGGATTGGATGGCAAAGAGGAATGAGTCTAGAGGTTTCCTTTGCACCCATGATCGCTGCCAAGCGAGCAACTTCGAGCACGTCGCCCTTGGCAAAATCCCGCTCCTTGATTCTCGACAAAGTGTCCGGGTTCATGGACGTGTGGGCGCTGGCCCGCGCGATTCGTTCGGTGACAGGCTTGGCGTCCACGTCCACCATTCGAGTCCGGCCTTGATCGTCGAAATGCGAAAATTCCGCCATCTGATTTTTCCAGTTGAAATCTAGAGTTCATACCGTGTAAACCGAAGAAGATTAACGAATGCCCGCCGCGAATGCAATCTCGTCGAGATTTTCAATGTCTTTCCATGTCTTTCGATGGAAATTGCAGACTCCGGGGCGTTAATTCTTTTTACATCTTGATGAGAGGGATTACTCAGGCTTGGATTCGTAGACAGGTTTGAGTTGTCACCAGGTTGGGTTGCCATCGACACAAGTGTGCGATGGGTTTTAGTTTTCCGCCCCATCTGAGGGTGGAATCAGGATGAATTGATATCCTTGTCCGGCGCTTCCAATGTCCACAGATTCGTTGTGACTTGTTCAGGAAAAACCTACATCGTCGTCGTTAGGTCAAATCAACGTTGAGTGAAGAACACTGCTTATTGATGTTTACTATCAAGAAACTCTTTATCGGCATCACTTAATCTGCTCAGAGGCACAAGAATAACTTCGCCATTTTTCCTTTCCAATCGGATGTCACCGTTGCTGACACCGAGGAATTTGGCCTCGATAGCAAATTTACCGTCATTGGATGTCCATTTGCGAAGTAAATTCGAAGGTCTCTCCGGTTTGTCCTCGACGTCCGAAAGAATGGAATCGATAAATTTTACGACGATCGGGCTTGGATTCTCGTCCGCCAGTTTTTTTAGAGATTGATTGGCGCGGATTCTTACCGAGGATGACTTGTGAGAGATTTTACCCATCGCCGAAGCCACTTGTTTGGCAGTCGTAAGCAGGTCTTTATGCTGAGACTTGGCCCTCAGTTGGCGGTCCAAGTCATTGATTTTAATCTTGAATGCCCCGAAATTACCTACCGCTGTCTTCAGCTGACTGGTAGCTACCGCGGAAACAAAAAACTTTTCCTTGTCGTTTTCCTTGGCGAGATTAGCCTTTATTTCGTCAATTTTTTTATCTACCGAATCGGAAAATTGAGATGCCAACGCATTACTGCGGACGGCTTCTTTTGCATAACTGGGAATGGCCCCGAAATCTCCCAGTTTTTTGAGTTTCCGAAAACCGGTGGCAGTCAGTTGGAGATTGTCGTCGGCCAGCGAGGACTCAATTTCCGAGTTAATGCCGGCCAGTAATTGGGCTTCGGTGGCCGACAACGTCCGTCCCATCTCCTTGATGGCTGCTGTCATCAATTGATAAAGTTGCTCGCCGGGTAACGAACCGCTCTTGGCATAGAGTTTTTGCCCGTCGGCTCTAATCACGTAAATGATCGGGATTGCTGAACCACCACTTCGATACTTACGTTCCAAGGATTGCCATTCAGGACTAGATGTATCCACTTTGAGGGGCACAAACTGTGACACCAACGGCGATAGCTGTTTTTCGGAATTCAACCGACTTAGCAACGCCTGGCAAGGAGGTCACGTTTTTTTGCCAGCCACTACGAACATCGTGCGTCCCGATTCTTTGGAGATCTTTTCAGCCTCAGCCAGATTAAGTTGAGCGTTCGCTTGACTTAATATCAGGATTGACGGGAAAAAAAACGCCCAGAAAGTAACGTGACGATTTTTCATCATAGGATTCTCATTGGTGATAGTTTGCATCCTGTCAGGACTTGTATCCTGCTAGGAAAGGATGTCGCTAATTATTTTACCGTGTACATCGGTTAGGCGGTATCGCCGGCCCTGATGTTTGAATGTCAGTTGTTCGTGGTCGATCCCCATCTGATGGAGAAGGGTTGCTTGGAAGTCGTGTACATGGACTTTATCGAGTGCCGCATTCATTGCCAGTTCATCGGAACTGCCATGGCTGTGTCCCGGTCGGAATCCACCTCCGGCGACCCACATCGTAAACGCATGAGGATGATGGTCACGACCCCATCTCTTTCGGTTCGTCAAATCTCCCTGTAGAAAGGGGGTGCGACCAAACTCCCCACCCCAAATCACGATGGTGTCATCAAGAAGACCCCGTTGTTTAAGGTCTCTCACCAAGGCTGCTGACGGTTGATCGGTGTCCTTACATTGAGTGTAAAGTTCGGTGGTAAGGCTATTATGCTGGTCCCAACCCGCATGCATTACCTGTACAAACCGAGTTCCACGCTCAATGAGTCGACGGGCCATCAGGCAGTTATAGGCAAACGTTCCTCTTTCCCTTACCGAAGGCCCGTACATGTCAAGAACATGTTGTGGTTCCTGACTGAAATCGGTTAATTCGGGAACGCTGGTTTGCATCTTGTAGGCCATTTCGTATTGAGCGATGCGTGTCAGGATTTCGGGGTCCTGTACCCTTTGATATTGAAGCTGATTCAAACGTGCCATTTCGTCTAACGCCTCGCGGCGCATCACGCTGGAAACCCCTTTCGGGTTGGAAAGATAGAGTACTGGATCACCACCTCCGCGGAATTTGACACCTTGATATCTTGAGGGAAGGAATCCGCTTCCCCAATAAAAATCATAAAAAATTTGTCCGCAAGTCGTTCCTTTGCTGACACTGGTCATCACCACGTAGCCAGGAAGGTTTTTGGTTTCGCTGCCAAGACCGTAAGTGAGCCAGGCGCCAACTGTTGGCCGCCCTGCCATTTCCGCACCGGTTAAAAAAAAGTTGACCGCAGGGGCGTGATTGACCTGTTCGGTATACATGCTTTTGATAAAGCAAAGATCATCGACGATTCCGGCGGTGTAGGGCATGAAATTACTGACCCAAGCTCCCGACTCTCCATGTCTTTGAAACGGCTCCAC
Source organism: Planctomycetota bacterium (assembly GCA_014238905.1). Taxonomy (GTDB): domain Bacteria; phylum Planctomycetota; class Planctomycetia; order Pirellulales; family Pirellulaceae; genus JABAAE01. Next base: position 217,423 of record JABAAE010000006.1, on the reverse strand, counting down.
TGGCTGCAACATGACCTTTCCGGATGGATTTCCTGTCATGGTGGAAAATCGTTTGCCCTGGAAGAACGAATTCGGTACCGGTTTGCCATGTTGTCGGTAGATTTCCGGTTTGTAATCGAAAAGATCTACATGAGTGGGCGCGCCATTCATGAAAAGGTAAATGACATTTTTTGCTTTCCCAGCTGCGTGGGGCAGGCCGGTTATGCCAGAATTTGATTCTTTCTGTCCCCCAATCGATCTTCTGGGCTGGGCCGCTGCCTGGGATTCGTTGAGCATCGTCGAAAGCGCTGCCACCCCGACACCGGTGGCTGACTTTCCAAAAAACTGTCTTCTGGTTTGTCGGCTTAACGCGTCTTCATGTGGACTCCTTGACGTCGAATTGCCCCTTCTGTCAGCTTTCATACGCTTGTTTTCTAGAGGGATCAGGCCGGGAAAAAAACGGAGATAGTTTATGCCAGAATGTCTTTGGCGACAGTGCCAGAAACATCGGTTAACCGAAAATTACGGCCTGAATACGGGATCGTTAGCCGTTCATGATCAAGCCCCATTAAATGCAAAATCGTAGCGTGCCAGTCATGAATAGTGCATCGGTTGTGGACTGCATAATAACCGAATTCATCGGTTGCGCCATAACGAAATCCGGGTTTAACGCCGCCGCCAGCCATCCACATCGTAAATCCTTGTGGATGGTGGTCACGTCCCACTGGTTTTGAGGTTTGTGATGTCGGTGTTCGACCAAACTCACCGCCCCAGATGACCAGTGTGTCTTCCAGTAGCCCTCTTTGTTTAAGGTCTTTTATCAAAGCCGTGATGGGCAAATCAATCTGACGGCAATTGATCGAGTGGCCCTTTACCAAATGAGAATGTTGATCCCATTGCTCATTATTGAAACTCAGGCTATTCGCGTGGCTGACTTGAATAAAACGAACGCCACGTTCGGCGAATCGACGAGCCAATAGACATTGCAGACCAAAGTTCCTTGTATCGGGCGAATCAAGGCCATAAAGTTGACGCGTAGCGGTGGTTTCAGTGGAGACATCAACTGCTTCTGGAGCTGCCGCTTGCATTCTAAAAGCTAGTTCGAATGAGCGTAGTCGACCGTCTAAACGGCTTAACATCTCTTTATTTGAGTTATTCCCAGCACTTTCAATTGCGTGCAGAGATTTCAGAAGGTCAATCTGCTTTTGTTGTTGCTGGAGTGAATTGGCGCCATTGTCGACGTAGGCGAAACGAGCTTGATCTGCCATTTTGTTGGGGTAGCCCGGAGTGCCGAACGGGACGCCTTGGTGAATGGTCGGCAAAAAAGAAGCTCCAAAATTATTCACACCGCCATGGAGTGAGGTTGGGCAGATCGTAATAAAGCTGGGGAGATTCTGGTTTTCTGTGCCCAAGCCGTAGCTGACCCAGGAACCCATGCTTGGCCGCACGAGGCTTTCATGCCCGGTATGTAACTTCATGCACGCTCCGCCGTGAGCAACGTTGGTATCGCAGAGGGAATGAATCATGCAAAGATCATCGGCAACCTCAGGCAAGTGTTGCCAAAGTTCGCTCATGGGTAGCCCGCTGGCCCCCACTTTTCGAAATTTCCAGGGAGATTTCATTAGATTCCCCCGGGCGGCGAACTTTACCCGTGCGCCTTCAAACGGTAATGGTTTTCCATCAAACTTTGCAAGCTGCGGCTTGGGATCGAAGGTGTCGACATGAGACGGTCCGCCATGCATGAACAGAAAAATGACACGTTTGGCTCTGCCCGGGAACATCGGCGGCTTTTCGACAAGGGTTGAATTGTCGTCGATCAATCCAACTTTTGGTCCTGGGGAAAAACGGTTGCTTGCCGTCGAATCACGCATTAACAAGTCGACCATAGCAAGATGCCCAAACCCGACGGCAGTGGATTTTAGAATCGATCGACGAGAACTGCCAATAGGCTGCCCGTCACGTGCTGTGGAGACTTTAGGCATTGTTGTTGTAGGTTCAAGGGTTTTAAAAAAAACTTGCGTCCGATCGGCAGCCCATTTTATTTTTGATACATGAATTGATTCGACATCAAAAGGGTGTGCACCATCAATTCATAATCGCTTTTGTCCGGATTTTTTCCCAGGGAATTCATCAGAACGGCCGATTCTTCTGGCAATACCGACCTGGAAAAAAGTTCTTGAAAGACGGCTTGAACGTTGAGGGCTCCAGAACGATCGAGCCGCTCGGTAATTTGTGCTGCGGATTCCTTTAAGAGCATTCCATTCATCATCAAAAGAGCTTGGGTAGGGACAATCGTCTCCGAACGCTTGCCTACAGAAGCTGACGCGTCCGGAAAATCGAAGTTTGTAAATAAATCGTAGGTGTTACTACGAACAATTGGCAGGTAAATCGATCTTCGTCTAGCGCGGTCATATATCTCCTGATTTTTTCGCGAGTCCTCCGGGGAGGGGTTCTGAGAAACAACTTTGGGAGGAGCGCCACCCATCCGCAGGTCCAAATCCCCACGTAGTTGAAACAGTAAATCCCGGAAGACTTCAGGGGGAATTCGCTTGCGCGGATGTGTTGAAAGATAACCGTCGGAGGGTGTCGTCGCCGCTAAAGATATTCCATTATGAGTGGTTGACATTCGATAAGTACTCGAAAGCAGTATTTCCCGATGAATGCTCTTCATCGACCAGCCGGATTGTAAAAGCCGGCCAGCCAAATAATCCAGTAAGGCGGGATGGCTGGGACGGCTGCCGCGCAGACCGAATTCATTGGGCGATTCGACTAGGCCTCTGCCGAAATACCAATGCCAAATTCGATTGACGATGACGCGTGCAACCAAGTCAGAAGCAGCTGAATTGGGGTCTGTCAACCATCTCGCAAATTCAAGCCGGCCACTGGAATTGCTTGGTAGCGTGGAGTTGGATTGAGTGAGTCGTTGCAGAAATCCGCGTGGAACACTTTCCCCTAAATTGAGATGGCTGCCACGTAAGTGGATTGCCAAGTCGCTCACTTCTGCATCGGCGATCGCCATGACCATGGGTGGTTTGGGCATCGCTGCTTTAGCTTTTTCCAGCTCTTTCTCCAACTCCTGAATCAAATTGATCGTGGTGCCCAAGCCGTCCTTTTCGGTCGTCCTGATTAACCTGAGTTGATCGATATGCGACATCAAAGGCTTGGATTCCAGGCGAATCGTATTTTTCCCTTCAGCCAGGTCGCAACGGCATTCGGTAAACCAGGTTTGCGAATCGGGCATCCAGCTGCCGGTGGTTCTGGAGATTGCCTTATCGTTAATGACTTTGCCGTCAAGTAGAATCCGACCAGGTCTGGAATTCAACGCTGCATAGCGGAGCTGAAGGATGTAAGTTCCCGGGTTTTCTATCACAAAGTCATATTCGGCGTAGTTGTCCTGCGGGCCTGGGTCACCAATGATTCCGATTTCTTTGCCGTAGTTTTCATTGTCAACGATGACGTTGCCCCGATCGAATTTTTCTGCCTGTCGGTTGATCAAATCGCCGGTTTTCAGCATGACGTTCAATTTGGAATTTGCTGTCGTTATTTGCCGATTCAAGTTGGTAACGATGGTTTGGGCAATCGATGAACGTGCTAGGAAATCGGCACTTTTTAAAGGTTGATCAGCCAACGTTGAACTGTAAAGGATACCCGCCATCGCGTAATAGTCTTTTGCGGTAATGGGATCGAATTTGTGATCATGACATCTTGCGCACGCAATGCTCAGGCCAAGAAAAGTCTGGCCTAGCGTATCGAGTTGTTCATCGATGATGTCCATGCGTTTTTTTTCGGCATCCTGTTCTGCAAGGATCTTTAGTCCAATTGCAAGATAGCCAGTGGCGATCATTGGCATTGGGTCGTTCTTGGTAACCAATGCGTCGCCTGCGATCTGTTGGGCGACGAACCTGTCAAATGCAAGATCGGTGTTAATCGCTTGGATGACCCAATCCCGGTAATGAAAAGCATTCGGATAATAGTGGTTTTCGTCTGCCCCGTTGGAGTCTGAATACCTGGCAATATCCAGCCAATGCCGCCCCCACTTTTCACCAAATCGAGGCGATGAAAGTAAGCGGTCAACCAGTTGGGGATACGTTAAAGAGAATGGCTCTCCAGGGACTGGTGCCTCAGGAAGCAAGCCCGTGACATCGATATGGATTCGGCGCCAAAGATCATCGGTGTCAGCCGATAAGGCTGGCGTTAGATTGTTTTTTTCGAGTTTGGCAAGTACAAAATGATCGATTGCATTGTTGGCCCAACCAGGATTGTTGACATGGGGCACTGAGGGTTTTCTTAATCGGCGAAACGCCCAATGGGCATCCCATGTTGCCCCTTGTTCTATCCAGAGCCGAATCATTTGGATTTCTTTTGCAGAAAGCTGACGGCCTGAATCGGCGGGAGGCATCCGTGATTCGTCCTCGGCCAACATTCTTTGGAAGAGTTCGCTTGATTTGATACTTCCGGGTACGATCGCTTTTTTTCCAGAAGCTAAAATCTCGTTGGCTATTTTTTCGTCATCCAGCCGAAATTCAGTTTCCCGTTTGGATGCATCTGGACCATGGCACTGGTAGCAATTCGCTGCCAGAATCGGCGCGATATCTCTGCTGAACGAAACTGAATCATCCGCTGATGAAGCAGTTATCATTGTTGAGAGGATCAACAGCACTAGTAATTTAATGGTGCGATTCGCCATTTGTTAAGCCATTCGAGGTGTTTTCCACTTATGGTAGCCGAAACCGACGATGTTTTCGATAAAGACAGTAGTTCCGCCCACGATGGCACTCATTATCATTTTAACGAATGGATGACTCATGGCATTTATTTCATATTCTTCAGCAGATCTGATTCCGGTTTCCCAACGCATCAATGACGATGATAACATTCTCAAGATACATCGCGTGCATCCGCGGGTCATGAAATTGCACCATGAACTTTATCTTGAACTAATGCACGGGGATTCGGCTTTAACTCCAATTCAACGTGAATTAGTAGCCATACGGGTTTCTGCTGACAATCAATGTCATTACTGAATTGTTCATCACAGTCGCGGCTTGAAAAAGCTGTTGAACGCTCAAGGTTTGAGTGACCAGGAAATTGATTTGAAAATCAGCTCTATTATGTCGGATGGGGCCGAGTATGAATTTGGGAAATTGGAATCGAAAATGATGCAATACGCCACCAAACTGAGTCTGACTCCTTCTGAAATTTTGGAGACAGATGTTGTGGAATTGCGTAATTCCGGTATGACGGATTTGGCAATTCACGACCTCTGTTCGATTGTAGCCTATTTTAATTTTGTGAATCGGATTGCAAATGGGTTGGGAGTCGAGTTGGAACGATGATCAATCGCCGGATTCAGCAAAACGCATTATGTATTCCCGAATCTCCGACATCTAATTAAATCCAACGCAGGACGGGTACTGTCCGGTTTTTTTAAATTTCCAAAATAAAAATCGTAAAGAGGCTTTAAGTACAAGGTGTGAGAATTCCATGATTCTTGTTGAACGTAAATGGAGGTGCTGATGCTCAGCCTGGAAAATGTATCTAAGAAGTTTGGAGAAACCGTTGCAATCCACCCTTTAAGCCTGGAGTTTGTTGAAGGAAGTACCACGGCCCTATTGGGACCCAGTGGATGTGGGAAGTCTACGCTGTTACGAATCATCATGGGGTTGATACCCAGCGATTCTGGAAGTGTTCGCCTAAACGAGATCTCCCTGTCTAATTCCACGAAACTCGAATTCCGACGTCGGATGGGGTACATGATTCAGGATGGTGGCCTGTTTCCACATTTGACGATTCGCCAAAACGTAGTATTGACGGCGAATTATCTGAACTGGAGCCCGAAAGAAATCGACCGGCGTTTTGCCGAACTGGCTGAACTGACTGATTTGCCCGAATCATCGTTTGATAGATTTCCTAACGAAATTTCCGGTGGCCAAAGACAGCGGGTCGCCTTAATGAGAGCACTTTTCCTGGATCCTTCGGTTATTCTGCTAGACGAACCGATGGGAGCATTGGATCCGTTAATCAGGTCGGATTTGCAAAACGAACTTCGGAAAATTTTCGCCGCTCTCAACAAAACGGTCATTGTGGTGACGCATGATATTGCCGAAGCGGGATTTCTGGCATCGACGATCGTGTTGCTGAAGCAGGGACAGGTGGCACAGATCGGTGGTTTACAAGATCTAAACAGTGATCCCCGTGAACCATTCGTACGGGATTTCATCAATGCTCAACGAAGTCCGTTAGATTCACTGGAGGCTCATTCATGAGTGCCAGAAATGGAATCTTGCTTTGTTTACTAATGATCGCCATCGGATTCCTTCCCAGCGGTTGGGTATTCAAATTCAAAAGGGTGGAAACGGATTCGGATTATTCAATAGGCTCAAAATCCTATACCGAGAATATGATTCTGGCCGAATTGGTGAAGCTGGCAGGCGAGTCGGAAGGTTTGAAGATCCGGCATCAATCGGAGATCCAGGGAACCCAAATCATCTTTCAGTATCTCCTGAACCGTTCGATTGATGTTTACCCGGAGTACATCGGAACGATTCGTTATGAGATTCTCCAGGATCCCAATGTCATTTCCGTAGAAGAAATCCGTCAGGAATTGAGGAAAAAGTTTAACCTTGAAATGACCGATCCGATTGGATTCGAAAATACCTATTCGATAGGCATGCTCAAGTCCCGCGCGATGGAACTTGGTATTTCCAAAATTTCAGACTTGGCAAAACGGGAGAACCTTCGATTTTCTTTGAGCCAGGAATTCCTCGAAAGGGAGGATGGTTGGACGCAGTTGGCAATGAAGTACGGTATCAATATCCAGAAGCCAAAAGGAAATGACCATGCATTAACCTATCGTCAGCTTGAGTCGGGGGCAGCCGATGTGATTGACGTTTATTCGACGGATTCCAAAATCCAGTCCTTGAACATTCTTGTACTGGAAGATGACCTGGAGTTTTTTCCGAGTTACGACGCTGTATTTCTCTATCGGGCGGGATTAGAGAATGAGAATCGACAGTTTGCAGATTTGATTCGATCATTCGAAAATCGTATCACCAATGATCAGATGATTGGTTTGAATGCTCGATGTGAAATCGACAAGTATTCCGAAACCAAGGTCGCGCAGGAATTCCTGGAAAATGAATTCGGAATTAGAGTTGAAATAGAACGTGATTCGATTTGGCGGAACATTGGTAGAAATACTATTGATCATCTCGATCTTGTTCGTATGTCTCTGGTGGCCTGTATCTTTGTAGCGATCCCATTGGGGATAATCGCGGCCAAGCAAAGAGCACTGGGGCAATGTGTTTTGGGGACCATCGGGGTTCTTCAAACCGTGCCGGGAATCGCGCTACTGGTCGTGCTGATTGCTCCCACAGAATGGTGTGGACGTTGGATTCTTGGCAGGCCAGGATTGGGATCCAGTATTGTTCCCGTCATCATCGCTTTGTTTATTTACAGCCTGTTGCCGATTGTTCGTAGCACCTATACGGGATTGACCATGATCCCGGGAAGTCTATGCGAATCAGCGGATGCATTAGGGCTGAGTCGTTGGGCAAAGCTGTGGAGAATCGAATTGCCTTTGGCGATGCCGTCGATATTAAGTGGAGTGAAGACCGCTGCGGTGATTAACGTTGGTTTCGCATGTCTGGGTGCGATGATCGGAGGGGGTGGCTACGGTCAACCCATCTTTTCTGGTGTTCGACTTTCGGATACTCAGCTGATTCTTCAGGGAGCGGTGCCAGCGGCTGTTATGGCAATCCTTGCGCAAGGAGCCTTTGAGGTCATTGAACGGGTTGTCGTGCCCAGGGGCCTGAGAAACTGAATGCTGGATAGCGTGATTCCGCTGCTGGATCGTACCGACGCAGGTTTTGGTCGGTCACGCTCAGATCACGATCTTGGTCATTTCGTGTCGATCCGTTCGCGTGTAACGCCCTGTACCGTGAGAAACGATTTCTCTTTTCCAATAGTTACAAACCCAACCCAAAATGAAGTCAATTCAAAACTTGATTGAAAACCGCTTGATATTCCTGCTAGCACAAGTCGATTTCGAATAAGCCGAAATCTGCAATCGCCGGTTTTTGTCTATGAATCGAAGGGTTTTCATGTTTACCAAGCAGTCCAGTCAAAGCAGTTGTAGGTTGTTTTTTGTGGTTTCTCTTCCGCAAGGAGATGGCTGGTCATTGGCATCGAGCTTGTTTTCGGCCTTCACTGATCACCATATCAAATCAGTCAACTGCCTCATGCTGCTGACGGGTCTTTGCCTGACTATTTCTGGAGGGAAATTGGCCGTTGCGCAAGCCGAATTCACTGATCCGTTATGGCGGCAGGTGCGATCAACGCCCGAAGATTCCCCAGAATCGAGTGTGAATCAAGTTGCTCCCGAGCGAGTGACTCAACCGACATCTCCGAGTCCAATTGTTACCCGGCAGACCGCATTCGGTGTACCTTTCTCAGTGAGCACCGATTCGGGCCCCATCCGTGAAGTGCAGCTTCATATTTCTCAGGATAAGGGGGTTAGTTGGTCTCTCTATAGCCGCCAGCTTCCGACTGCAAAAGAGTTTCCATTTCGGGCATCTCGCGATGGAGAATACTGGTTTGCCGTCAAGACTTTGGGCTCGACGATCCCCGAAAAAAACTTGAAACCAGAGCTTGTGATTGCAATTGACTCAGGAAAACCACAGCTAAATGTGAGTTTGAAAACCGATTCGGTGGGCAGGGTGGTGGTAGCCCTTCGTGGCGGCGACCCAAATCTCGATGTGGACTCCCTAAAAATCCAATACCAGTCAACTTCAAGCTGGGGACAACCTGCCGTCGCTTGGAGGTCTGTACAATTGCCGAAGTTCATTGATGGGTCTGGAACGATGATCGACGAAGAAATCGCATTTCATGCTCAGACCAGCAATGTAGCGATTAATATTCGATTTTCCATTGCTGATAAGGCTGGGAATGTGACCATTCTCACCCGGCGTATTAACCTACCAAGAACCGCTCTGCGGAGACAAGATTCAAGGATTACGTTCGATAAAGCCGAATCGGTTACTGGCCGTTCCGACAGGCGACAAGAAATGACTTCTTCCGAAGTTGCCATTGGAGTTCGCCCGCCTGGTGTCGATCCGTATTCCAAGGTTCTTCAGCAGGACAAGGAGGACGGCGCAGAATCGGTCGGCTTAAATGCATTCGATCGCCGTCCAGAATTGGCAAGTTCCGAGGTTCGACAGGGTTGGCATGTGTTGGGTCAATCGGGATTCACACAGGATTTTAACAGCAATACCCCTTCGGAGGCGGATTATCGCAAGCCGGAAAAGAGTCAAGCAGACGTTAGTTCACAGAGCGGACCGGTATCGATTCCCTCCCGAGTCAATGATCCTAATTTTAGATCTCCAAAGAAAAACAGCTCCTCGATGTTTGCGTCCACCCAGCAATCGATCAATCAGACCCGGCAGGACTTTAATCAGGGTGCCAATCTGAATCGAATTCCAGATGGTGAGTACGCGAAACTTTCCAATTCTCGAAAATTTGAGTTGGACTATCAGGTGGACCACATCCGAGCGGACGACATCGCTAAACTCGAAATTTGGGTGACCGAAAATGGGGGCGGAAGCTGGCAGATGCAATCGATTGATCAGGATCGACAAAGTCCGGTTCTGATTGATGTCGACGACGACGGAGTCTATGGTTTTCGCCTGCGTATTCAAACCAATGATGGATTGGAGTCGCTCCAGCCTACCAAGGGTGATTCTGCCGACGTTTGGGTCGAAGTTGATACAACCAAGCCAAGTGTTGAACTGGCATCACTTCCATTTGGAAGAAAAAAGGATGCCGGTAAGCTTATCGTTAATTGGCGGGCTGTCGACAAACGCTTTGCCGCAAAACCGATCACACTGTTTTATAGTGTTAATTTGGACGGACCTTGGCAGGTGATCGTCGAGAAGTTGCCGAATTCGAGTCAATTCAAATGGCCAGTCACCGACCGCATCCCGCGCAGAGTTTTCCTTCGGATTGAGGCTGTCGATGCTGCTGGAAATCGAAATGTTCACCAGACATCCCAATCGATCGACCTGTCCGGCTTAAATCCAAGAGGCATGATTCGCTCTGTCAGGCCGATTCAATAATCATCTGAGTGCATCGGTGATCATCTCAATTTGGTTGCGAAAAATAAAATTTGTTGTTCGGCTTCTGTCCAAGTACGTCGTTATCGTTAGAATGAGTCCCCGGTGCCGTTTTCATTCCCGGGTTTTTGCAGTTGTTCGTCGATGTCCAACACCTTGCATGCGTTCGAATTTTTTGAAACCGATCCGGCGAAAATCCAGTCTGGTGTCATCGTCCTTTTCGGCGACGAGAATTTTCTGAAAACAATCTGTCTCCGGAAAATCCGGGATGCTTTTCTTTCTGATTCCACCGCGGAAGTCAATTTTTCCAAAATGGACGCGGACCGGACAACTTGGATGGATGTTCGTGATGACTTGTCAACTGTTTCGCTTTTCGGCGGCGATGGGCCTCGAGTCGTTTGCTTGGCTGATGCGGATAAATTTGTCTCCAATTACCGCGAAGAACTGGAGCGATGGATACCTGCCGCAGTTGGATCAGGTGTGTTGATCATCGAGGTGGGCGGCTGGCGAAGCAATACCAGGATTTACAAGGCCTTGGATAAATCCGGTATGCAGGTAGATTGTCGATTGCCTACGTCAAGAAACGGCAAATCAATTGATTACCGCGGTTTGGCAAAATGGGCTACGCATTGGGGCAAAAAAAACTATCGCCTAAAACTGAGTCTGGCGGTGATTGAGCATTTGATGGATCTGGTTGGTCCTGATCTGGGAATTATTGATCAAAATCTGGCAAAGCTTTCGTTGTATCTTGACGAAAAAACAGCCGTCACCATCGAACATATTGATGACTATGTTGGGGGTTGGCAGGTCAAAACAGTTTGGGAACTGGTTGATTTGGCATTGTCGGGGAAAACAGGTGAAGCCTTGTCTCTCTTGGATCGCTTGCTGCAAAATGGCGATTCGCCAAATGCCTTGCTGGGTCAAATTGGTTGGTCGTTGCGTCGTGTAGCATCGGCATTCGAGGCGGCAACCCGGTACAGTCGAAAAGGAATCCGACAGAACACCAATGAAGTCCTGGAATCTGCCGGTTACCGCTACCCGGCTGAGCAAAAAAAAGCCATTCAACAATTGAAAAAAATAGGACGAAGAAAAGGACTACAGTATTACCGGATGTTGTTGGAATGTGATCTAGCTCTCAAGTCCAGTCATTCTCATGGCTCGCGGGCGCGGATTGCTCTTGAAAAATTGCTTTTTGGCTTGGTAGATCATCACGTCGAAATTTCCTAATAGTTCTTTCCTGCGCTTTGCTAGCGTTGCCGGTATTGCCAAGAAAACGACAGCATTCCACTGATAACTCGGGGAAAAGGAAGGGAGTAAAATCGCAATTCTATTTGTGCAATATTGCGTCGAAGTCGTGTAACGACTAGCATCCGCCAACGTTTGCACGATTCCTCCCTGTTTGCGCAACTATGATACGGATTTGGTTGTCTACATCTATCGTTTTCTTTTGTGTCGCTTCAATGGGCTGTCATATGATCTTTGACGTGGATCAGGCCATTGATACAGCCATGTCCTCTTACGTCTCCGAAAATACTGGGCGGGATAGTGAATCTCTGGAAAGCGGCCTAAGATCCTCCGAATCTTCTCCGGAAAATCCCAAACGCCTCAATTCTCCGGACCAACCGGCTCCAAGGGACCAAACTAATTCAAACCGCTCCACCAATCAGCTCCGCCGGTCGGATTTGCTGGATGATCCTTCAAAATCTGCAATCGGTTCGGGGCTGGAATCTCGTGGTGACGATGTCAGCAAACCAGCGGCGTCGTACTGGCAGCGAATCGAACAGGAAGTTCAAAATGACAGGGAGAAAATATTAAACAGGTTGGACCCCCAAAGTAGTTCAATTCATCAGACGAACGGGCCTGTCCAACTCGGTGGCGATTCCGCGGATCGAATTGAAGTCAATTCTCAAGTGATTCAGATCGTTGATTCTCCAACATCCAAAGAATACAAATCCTTGGATACTAGCGCCGCATTGATTCAGCCTCCAATAATGTCTTTCACTCCGTTGGTCCCCTTAACTGGCACTGATGCTTTTCAAGGGTTGTCCGGCCGAGATCAACGTCAATCGGAAATCACATGGCGTGACAGCCTCGAGGCCACCGTCTCCCATTTGGAAGAAGAGTTGAATAGCCAGCAAATTGGCTTGGCGGAAGCGGAGAGGTTGAAGAATTTTCTGGTTGTTCTGCAATCACTGGATGAAGAAGGATCTCTCGTCGATTGGGTCACCCGATTTCAGGATTTTAAATCGTCCTTACCGAAGCATCATTTTGAGGCATTCACCGGCGTTCTTTCCGCGGGAGATGGTCAACCCATCGACAGTTGTCAGTTGATTTCAAGGCTAAAAGAAGCGATCAACGAAGTTTCCCATTCGGCCGATCTAAAGATTAAAAATGTGGCCATTTGCACCGAAGTAGAGGGATTTGGAAAAGTAAAAAAATTCTCAAACCTGCAGTTTCGGCCTGGTGACGAAATTCTGGTGTATTGTGAAATTGAGAATTTCACCGAAGAAAAAAGCGTTGAGGTATCTCAGGTTTCCAGCGGTAAAAGTGATGCTCCGCAAACACATGTTTGCCGATTTGATGCGCAGGTTCAATTCCTTAATGCTGATGGCGAGACCGATCATGTCACCAGTTTTGCGGATATCCGTGATAATTGTCAAACATCACGAACTGACTTTTACATGTTCTTCCGAATTCAAATCCCTAACCTGCCTCCCGGCTCTCATTTGATTCAAGTTCGTTTGAATGACAAAGTAGGGCACAAAAACGCCGCCTTGCCCCATCCTGTTGCCATCGTCGTGAAAAAGCCTGAGACGTTTCAGGCAAAACAGCAATGATTTTGTAATAGGGTGGAACAGAAGCGGATTCTGTCAATACATTGTTGGCCTGAAAATGCCATCGGGATGAAATGTTATGCAAAAGTAAGCAGCATGGCGTTCAATCATCAGCTTTCATGTTTCATTCTCATTTGTCATTAATGGCGGCCGGATTCCCGTGAGAAGGGGCTTTTTGGTAGGTGGACCCGAAATAAACTATTATGGACAGTCGCTCCCTCGATTTGTTGAAAGAAGAAGCTCGTGAATAACTCTCCACTTTTCAGAATTTGCCTGATTGTCAGTGTTTATTGCATCGGAGCCATAGCGTCCGCGCAATCAAAAAAAGAATTCCAAATCCTTCGTTCAAGCATGGTCGAGAAAGCGGTGGTGGGCGCCGGGATTAAGAACCCCCGAGTCATTGAATCGATTCTGGAGACTGAGAGGCATGAATTTATGCCGATCAAGATGAGGAGCAAAGCCTATCTTGATGCTGGAGTGCCCATTGGAGCGAGTCAAACGATTTCCTCGCCATTCATAGTGGCCTACATGACCGAATCAATCGATCCCCGGCCAACCGACAAGGTTCTTGAAATTGGAACCGGAAGTGGATATCAAGCTGCGGTCTTGAGTCCCTTGGTCGACGAGGTTTATTCTATTGAGATCGTCAAATCACTGGGGGAGCGAGCTGCTCGAACCCTGAAAAAATTGAAATACGATAACATCTACACAAAAATTGGTGATGGCTTTAAAGGATGGAAGCAGCACGCGCCATTTCAGAAAATAATTGTCACCTGCTCTCCTGAAAAAGTACCACAACCCTTGGTGGATCAATTGGCAGAGGGTGGGTTGATGGTGGTTCCGGTTGGAGAAAGGTATCAGCAAACTCTCTACCTGTTCAGAAAGCGTGATGGAAAACTGGATTCTGTGGCTCTTCGTCCGACTCTTTTTGTTCCGATGACGGGGAATGCCGAAGACAAGCGACTGGTTCGACCGGACCCCTTGAAACCGGCTGTTGCCAACGGTGACTTTGAGCTGAAGCCATTGACATTCGATTTTATGCCGGGCTGGTATTATCAGCGAAAGATGAAGTGGGTCAAAGACGAGCAGTCACCTCGCGGTGACTACCATATCACCTTCGAAAATGACGATCAGGGCAGTCCTTCCCATTTAATGCAGGGATTTGCCATCGATGGACGAAAAATCAAGCAACTAAAATTGTCGCTTTCGTTTCAATGCCAAGAGGTCAAGCCAGGCCTTTTTCCTTTTGATTTACCCAGTGCGACGGTTACCTTTTATGATGATTTACGTCGAGATCTGGGGCGAATGGAGGTGGGGCCGTTTCGAGGGACCAGAGACTGGCAACGCTTCTATAAGGAAACGAGGGTTCCTACGAATGCTCGGGAAGCACTGATTAGAATCGGGCTTTTTGGAGCGACCGGTTCCGCTTCTTTTGATGATATCCGGCTCACATTTGATAAATAGTGGCATTTGCCTGGATTCGCTAGCTTGATTCAGCAGTCAAAGCTGTTATTTTAGGTAGATATGTTAAACTGTGGGTTTTCCGCAGAGTTTCACATTTTCTATTTGAGGGTTTTTTGACTAATGAAGCGAATTATTTCAGGACGTCTCGCTTTCGCAGTCTTGCTTTCAGTCCTTGTGACCACGTCCGCTTCGGAATGCTTTGGTCATTGGGGAAGCAGATCGCATGGCTCGAGTGGAGGTAGCAGTGGAATCAGTTATGGAAGCAGTGGCGGTCGATCAGTGACGTTTCGAACGCCCGTCCGAACGGGATTGTACAATCTAGCGCATCGCGGTCGCTATCATCGGTATGGGAGTTCTGGTAGCTCTGGCTATTCGATGGTGCGATATTACCACTCGAATGGTTCTAGTGGGGGATCTTCGGGACATCGGATTTATTATCGCGGGGGATCTTCGGGAAGCCGAGTGATTTACTACCATGGATCTTCCGGCGGTGGAAACTCAGGATATATGCCTGTTGCCCCGGTTGCACCCTCATCTCAAGAGGAACCCAAGGCAGCTGAACCAAAAACGCCTACCATTCCTGCTCCCAAGGCCGAGAAGGCATCGAACCTTCTTAGCAAGGGAATACTGACGGTTGCTGTTCCCGAGTCGACCAAAATCTATGTCAACGATAATTTGACCAAAACAAAAGGTTCTGTTCGACGTTACCGGACTCCGGAGATTGAAAATGGCCAAGCGTTGACCTACGAGGTCAAGGCGGTTTACGAGAAAGATGGAGCGGAGTTGACCCAAACCAAGATCGTTGATTTGAACGGTGGTGATTCAAAGCACTTGGAATTTATTTTCGAGACGTCGCCACCACCCGTTACCCAGTTATCCTTGCGGGTTCCAAAGGATGCTGAAGTCAACCTCGCCGGGAACTTGACCAAGACGAAGGGCGCAATGCGTCTTTTTACCACGACGAGCCTCAAAGAAGGTGAGTCATGGGAGGATTACCAAGTGACCGTCGTCAACGTTGTCGATGGAAGGCGGGTTGTACGAACCAAGAAAATCAAGGTAATAGCCGGTGAGACGATGGACCTGAACTTCGATTTTGATTCAGTCTCCGGGAAAATCGCCGCCCGTTGAATTTTTGCTCTACATTTTTTGATACTGCACCGCGTTTTTTTGAAACGCGGTTTTTTTTTACTTGGATGAAACAGCAACCAGTCGCCAAACCAAACGCTGAGAATCTTTGCTCAGAAATTTGGCAGCGATTGGCACAGAACAAGTTGGACGGTGATCAATTGATTGGCAATGATTTTGCTTTAGTTGAAGCGATAATTGGTCGTCGAATTTTCAGCGACGTTGGCGGAATTCAGGCGGATCATTGTTTTCAACACAAGTGTGATCAATTAAATTGAAAGATCCAGAAGGAATTCGTGCGGCAGAGTTTGTCGATTAAACTGGATGTTGATTTGGAGTCCTTCAACACAGTGAATCAAGTCAGTGATTCATTGCTCTGGTCCTTTTCCTCACGGACATCAACCGCGAGGAAAATCGGAGCCAACATGACGCTTCCGGTTCGCAATTTTCCAGCAAGACAAGATGGCAAAAAAAAAGAACCGTCAAATACAACGACAAGGGGTCGAAACGGGGCAGGACGATGGTGAACCAAGGTCGCAAGGTTTCTGGTCCCCACGTGCAAGATTTATTGTTTCAGTATTAATTATTTTGCATTTTGCCGCCGTCATTTCAGCTCCTCTGGCGATCCCGCAACCGTCCAGTCGCTTGGCTCGCCTTGTTGAAGGCTATTTGTCACCGTACACCTCTTTGTTGTACTTAAGGCATGGCTATCGTTTTTTCGCGCCCGATCCCGGGCCGAGCCATTTGTTGATTTTCGAAGTCGCTTGTGAAGATGGAACGATCATTAAAGGGCGTTTTCCTGATTCTGCAATTCATCAACCCCGTCTGATGTATCATCGATTTTTCATGGTTGGAGAGCACTTTTGGAATTTAGGAATCATCCAGGATGGACCGTTATTTGACCAGAACGAGATAGATAATATAAAAAACGCGGCCAATCTCTTGACGGAAAATGGATTTGGAAGACAGGCCGACTGGCTGCTAAGTTCCATTCCAGAATCAATGTCCGAAATTTTGTCGCAAGATCGAATTGATCAGGCTTTCGTCGACCTCACAAACGAGGGAAAACATGTTACTGCCCGGAATATGCGGGATAACATGATCAGGGATCGCGAAGAACTGGCTATGGCTAGACGACACCGCGATGCATGGCTGTCAGGTATTGCCAATTTTTTGTTAAAACGCTTTGACGGTGTCAGCGTTCGAATATGGATCCAGGAGCATTCCATTTCTGATTTTGATCATGTCCTTGATGGTGGGAAGTTGACGGATTTATCTACCTATCAGCCTCGCCAATTGGTCTATTCGGATGACGAGGAGATCCAATAATGTTTGGCAAAATCTTGAGGAATGCGGCGGTTGTCTGGGATGGTTTCTGGTTTAGTCGAAGCGATCCGTTCTGTTTGGCAATCATTCGTGCGTTTGCTGGTGGCATTATTTTTTACACGCATGTTGTGTGGACAATAGAACTGGAGAGCTTTTTTTCGAGCGACCAGATTCTGCCAGTTGAACACCATCAGTTGATCTCTGGATCCAGCTTTGTTTGGTCACACTTTTATTGGATGCCCTCTTTTTCCGCAGCAATAGTCGCCCATTACATCGGTTTAGTGGCAATGCTGTTTTTCTGTATTGGGTTTTTGACCCGATATTCTGGCATTTTGACATTGTTTTTTGCGATTTCGTATGCGAATCGCGCAATAGGTGCCACGTTTGGATTGGATCAACTCAACGTGATGTTGGCACTTTATTGTGTCCTCGGCCCATCCGGATCCGCTTTTTCGGTGGACCGCATTTTGCACGTGCGTCGAGAAAAAAAACGGCTTTTGGGAAATCGGTCCGGCACACATGACTTACAGTCTACCAACGAACCGGGATCGGTTCTGGCGACGGTAGCGATACGATGTATTCAGATTCACCTATGCGTCATCTATCTATTCGCAGGGTGGGGCAAGCTACTAGGATCAACATGGTGGAATGGAGAGGCTATATGGGGCGCAATCGCTAATTCCGAGTATCAGACCATTGACTTGACTTGGTTGGCTGCGTTTCCGTTTTTTATCAATGCGATGACCCTTGTTTCTCTGGTGTGGGAGGTGTCGTATGTCTTCTTGATTTGGCCACAATGGTCTCGACCCATCATGCTCTTCTTAGCAGTTGCGGTCCACCTGGGGATTGGCTTGGCAATGGGAATGATGGAATTTGGGTTGATTATGTTGACGGCCAACATTGCCTTCGTTTCGCCCAAGTTGCTGAGGAGAATAACAGGGTGCGTTGCGGTAAATTTCTGATTTTTTTCTGGTACCGAACCGTTAGAATTCGGGTTTTCAGGTTACCATTTAGCGGATTGCTTGGTCCCGATGTCAGAGAACCTTCGTGATTCAGTTGACCGCTGGAATTTGCCAATGGCGAAATCGAGCCAGCTGAGGTCGAAAATTTGTATTGGGCCTCATTGGCTGGTTCTCCGAAGTATGGCAATCTATGGGTTGTTTTCTTAGTATTGTTTGTTGGTTGATGAAGAAAATGTTTGGAAATATTGCCGTTGTTGGAGCGACTGGTGCTGTTGGGTCAATCGTATTGGAGTTGCTGGAAAGTCGGCAATTCCCTTGCCGCACGATCAAATTCCTGGCCTCAAAACGCTCCGCTGGAAAACGAATCCTGTTCCGAGGGGAAGAGCACGTTGTTGCAGAACTTTGTCCTGATGCATTCAAGGATGTGGAAATCGTAATCGCGAGCACTCCGGATGAGGTTTCCCTTGAGTTTACGCCCTGGGCTGTTGAGCAAGGTGCCGTTGTCATTGACGAAAGTGGTGCCCATAGAATGATGGAGCATGTGCCTCTAATTGTGCCGGAGGTTAATCCGGAAGCGATCGACCATCATCGCGGTATTATTGCCAGCCCCAATTGTTCAACGACTCAAATGGCGGTTGCCATGAAACCGATTCATGATGCTGTCGGCATACAGCGGGTGGTGGTTAGCACCTATCAGGCACCAAGTGGCGCGGGTTTGAACGGGGATAGGGAGCTTCTGGAAGGTTCGCGTGCTTTTCTGGACCAAACCAAATATGAATATCAGACCTTCACGCATCCAATCGCTTTTAATCTGATTCCACAAATTGGTTCGGAAAAAGAAGCTGGTTATACGTCGGAAGAAATGAAGATGGTCCATGAAACTCGCAAAATATTTGGGGATGAGTCGATCCAGATTTGTCCTACCTGCGTCAGGGTTCCAGTCGTCAATTGTCACAGTGAATCAATGCTGGTTGAAACCCGTAATCCGTTGTCCGTCAAGGCAGCACGGAACCTTTTTGAGGAGTTTAAGGGAATCACGTTGTTGGATGATCTGGCTTCGGGATCTTATCCCATGCCGATCAGTTGCGACAAAGAAGACGATGTTTATGTGGGACGCCTCCGCAAGGATATTTCGTCCAAAAATGGCATCGCATTCTGGTGTGTCAGCGACAATCTACGAAAAGGTGCCGCAACCAACGCGGTTCAGATAGCAGAATTATTGATGCAGCGGAAAGCAACATGCGGTGCTTGAAAATGACCGTGGCTTACCGGGGAACCCATTATTGCGGTTGGCAGATTCAAAATGGGCAGAATTCCATTCAACAGGAATTGGAATCAGCTTTTCGAACCGTAACCGGTGAAACGGTTCGGATGACTGCCAGCGGTCGCACGGATTCAGGGGTGCATGCTCTTGGGCAGGTGGTAAGTACAGCGATCCGTTCTGAAATGGAGTGCCACCAATTGTTGCGTGCGCTGAATGGTAATACCCCGTTTGATATTTCGGTTCTCAAAGTTGAGGAGGCTGTGCCTCGCTTTCATGCGATTCGTGATGCCACCAAGAAGTCTTATCGGTATCGCATTCAGAGCGGGCCGGTGAGCGATCCGATCGATCAAGACTTTCTTTGGTATGTTCCGTTTTCGTTGGATGTAGCGGCCATGCAGTCGGGATGCGAGTACTTGGTCGGAGAGCATGATTTTGTTTGCTTTCAGGCTTCCGGAGGTGCAACAAAGAGTACGATCAGAACCGTTTTTCAATGCCAAATCAGGGAGGCCGTTTCGTCCCCATTTCGCAAGCTTGAATTGGATATTGAGGGCAGTGGATTTTTGTATAACATGGTGCGAATCATTGCCGGTAGCCTCGTGGAAATTGGAAAGGGGAAACGTCAGCCTGACTGGATTGCCGAAATAATCCAAAGTAAAGATCGAACCAAAGCGGGGCCGACAGCTCCTCCCCAGGGGCTGTTCTTGATGAATGTGGATTATTAACGGTCAGAAATCCGAGCCGTAAATTAGAGTGCGCCCATAGGCTTTGGAATCGCTTGGCGGATCGTCAAGACGTTGAGTTTTCGTGTTGTAACGGAGAAAGCTATTGGATTTTTGGTAAAGGTTCGCCCTGTTGACAGAATCAGCCCTCAATCGTCTGTCGCTGATTTTTTTTCTCAACTAAGATAGGGAGAAGGGCCTTAATAGGTAGGCCGATCATCAATGGGGAGTAAAACGTGGCGAGCGGACGAGATTTTTTAGGACCGTTTCGTTTGGTCAAGCTGATTCGAGCGGGAAATAGCTGCCAGGTCTGGGAAGCGGTCAATGATCCTGACCCTAGGCGTGTGGCGTTGAAGGTCCTTTTGGAAGAACATCGAAAGAACCGAGAGGAAATCAGGCAATTAAGAAATGAGGCTGAATGCGGAATTGGCTTGGACCACAAAAACGTCATCAAGATCTTTGAATTTACCACAGCCTATCATCTGCCGTTTTTGGCGATGGAGTTATTTAACGCTCGTAATCTAAAACAGGAACTAAGGGAGCGCCCGGAAATTCTCGCCTATCGTGCTACGGAAGTTATTGAAGGTTGTGCCCGTGGGCTCGGTCATTTCAACGATAAGGGATTTATCCATTGCGATGTGAAACCAGATAATTTTCTGGTTAGCGCCGTTGGCGAAGTCAAGTTGATTGATTTCTCGATTGCGCAAAAGCCACGAACAGGATTGGGCGGTCTGTTTAAGTCCAAGAAAGCAATTCAGGGAACGCGGTCTTACATGAGCCCGGAGCAAATCCGGGGAAAGAAACTCGACGCCCGCAGCGATATGTATGGTTTTGGTTGTGTGCTTTTTGAATTGCTGTCCGGCAAGCCCCCTTTTACAGCGGTAAGTGCGGATGACTTGTTGCGCAAGCACCTCACCAACGCGGCTCCCTCAGCGGCTGTTTACAACAGTCGGGTTTCCGCTGAGCTTTCGAGCTTGATTCAAAGGATGCTCTCCAAGGAAAAGGAAAAACGCCCGGAGTCCTTTCTTGCTTTTCTGCAGGAATTCAAAACCATTTCAACCTACAAAGCGGGACAACGCCCTGCTAAACCTGAACAAGAATCAGCTGACATTTGACCGTTGTTGGAAGTCTTCTTCAATTTACTTTATTTCGCCAGCACTAACTCCACTCAGAAATAACCACCACGATGCTTGATTTTGAACAGCCCATTTTTGACTTGAAGAATCAAATTTTGTCATTTGAATCCAATGCCGATGATTCGGCAGATTCGAACAAAAATCTTCGAAAGCTAAAACGCGAATTGACAGAGTTAACCAAGACGATATATGGCAATTTGACACCTTGGCAGACTGTTAAAGTCGCAAGACACGCCAATCGTCCTTATACAGTGGATTACCTTTCTTTGGTCTTTGAAGAGTTTGTTGAGCTTCATGGTGACAAATTCTATGGTGACGACAGGGCCATTTGCACGGGGTTTGCCAAGTTGGATGGGAATCGGGTGATGGTGATTGGGCATCAGAAGGGAAGGAACCTAAAAGAACGTCAGAAATCTTTTTTCGGAATGCCTCATCCTGAAGGTTATCGCAAGGCGATGTTGAAAATGCGTTTGGCTGAAAAATATGGCTTGCCGGTGATATGCTTTATCGATACGCCAGGCGCTTATCCTGGCATTGGTGCAGAGGAACGGGGGCAAGCTCAAGTAATTGCTGAAAGCATGTTTGAAATGTCACGCCTGACGACCCCAATTATTTGTGTGGTGATCGGCGAGGGAGGGAGCGGCGGTGCGTTGGGAATAGGCGTTGGCAACAAGGTCGCGATGCTCGAACACTCTTATTACAGCGTGATCAGTCCAGAGGGTTGCGCGGGGATTCTTTGGAAGAGTGGCCAGTATGCTGAAAAAGCAGCAGATGCTCTAAAATTTACGGCAGCGTATTTGAAGAAATTTCAGGTTATTGACGACATCATTGAGGAGCCATTGGGAGGAGCTCATTGTGATCATCATCAAATGGCCGGAAAAATGAAGACGTACCTTTTGAAAAGTCTGAAACAGCTACAAAGTCTTTCCTCGGAGGAATTGATCAATCATCGTTACGATCGATTCCGACGAATTGGCGTTTTTGTTGAAGAAAACGCGAGCGAGAATCCGTCAACCTAAAGGCGAAGGTTGTTGAAGGGAAATCAGGCAGCCCGGCGGCTCGCATTGTTTTGACGGCCATTTCGCTTCTTTTTTTTCTTCGTGGGAATTTTATGGATGACCTGCCCCATCATCTCCAGTTGATTTGATTCAGATGATGATTCGTCTTGGTGTGAGTTGGCCAGTGAAGGGATTTCACGGGGATTCTCAATTGATGATGCAAGGGTGATTGGCGAAGCGTTTTCAAGTCCACGTTGGGAGGCATGATACTCGGTGGCATCGGAGTGTTGCACCATTGGCGGCATGGTTTTGCGGGCTTTGCTCTGAATGGCAGCGGAGGACGCTTTGGATTGTTCCTCTGTCATTTCGCCAGAAACAACTTGAGATTCGAGTAGGACGAATCGCGAATAGGAAATGATTGCCAAGAAGATGAAACAATGAGATGCCAAAAAAGAATTGGATTCGAGGACTCTTGGGGTGCTATCGATGGATTGAAAAAAATCCATGCGAAGAATATTTCCCAACGTAAATGACAAGGTCGCGAAACCAATTGAACCGATTGCGATTCGAGATCGCCAAAGCTCCAGAATGAGTCGAATACAAGCAATCGAGGCGGGTATTCCGACGATTAGCATCCAAACCGTTCTGTACTCTGACAGGACTCCATTTTCCCAATAGGAAGCAAGCAATTCAGCGATGACAACGCTGATTTGCGTGGCTGAATCCAGACTGGCAAGTACAAACCCGGCCGCGAGCCAGATCCAGATTCGGTAACTTCCTGAAAAATCATCTGCCCGGTAACGCCGAATTTGAAAAACCTGAAAGCAGAAGAATGCTGTCGCCAATAATAAAATGGATGAAACCCACGTCGCCAGTCCATGGTTGAAGGCCAAGTCGAGTGAACTGGCTTGGATACCGTTGGCAATTGCCATCGGCAGCATCTGAAAATGGGCGAAGTTGAGTAATGCGATGATGGAGGCCAGCATCAGGATGATGCCCATGAGGGTAAATACCCGTGTGGGGACGTAATCCACCAGACGAGGCTGGTTCTGAATTAATGCGCCAGACATGTATTCGTTTGGCGAATTGTGGGCTGAATCGGTAGCCGGATGTATTGCCACAGATGACGCTGCTTCTGCGACATGAGATTCGTCGCGGAACATCATTCTTCGCCGCCGTGAGTCTCGCATTCAGAAATCCATTTCCTTCTTAATCCGTAATCCGTCCTGCTGCGGGCAGATTCTCCAGTGCAGCCGCTGAAAAGATAGCATGCCGCGCCGCTTTTGAGCCTAATGCCGTCAGATTATTAATCGCCATATTAGCGGCGAATTTTTAGACGTTGTCAGGAAGTTACCATCAGGTCGATTATGCGTGCAAAACTGCATTCAGAACGTTGCGTCAGGAGCTGGAAACCACCTTGTTTTCCAAATCATTACAACCGTCAATCTTTACCACTAGCTGATCTTCGGGCTGAAGGTAGACCGGTGGTTTTCGTGCGGCTCCCACTCCCGACGGAGTTCCCGTAAAAAGAAGATCACCCGGTTGAAGAGTGCAGAATCGAGACAGATGGCTGATGAGGAAATCAATTGGAAAGATCAAGTTTTTGGTGTTGGAATGTTGCATTGTGTTGCCATTCAACTCCAGTGATATTTCCAGTTGGTGTACGTTAGCAATTTCGTCTTTGGTGATGATCGTCGGTCCCAGAGGGGCGAATGTATCGAATGTTTTTCCAAGAAGCCATTGGCCACCAGGTCTCCCTTTTTGCCAGTCTCGTGCCGAGATATCATTGCCGCATGTATAGCCAAAAACATGGTCCATTGCTTCTTCCAAGGGAATGTTCCGTCCTTGTTTTCCGATCACCACCACAAGTTCGGCTTCGAAATCAACTTGTTGACTAATGGGGGGAAGGATGATTTCGGATTGATGCCCCGTTAATGCGGTCGGGAATTTTGAAAAGACAACTGGAATCTCCGGTACACTTGCTCCTGTTTCAGCGGCATGTTCAGCATAGTTGCGGCCGATGCAAAATATTTTTCCCGGATTGGTAATGGGCGGTAACCATTGCATCTCCAGAGAGTCAATCGGTTGCACGAATTCGATATGCTGATCGACATCAAAATCCGGTTTGTCCCAATCGATGATCAAATTGATAAGGCAGGGGTCCGCGAGAAACTTGGCCTGGTTGCTATCGATCAAGATCGTTTTTTGATTGTTGTTGACGATGATCTGACCGAATTTCATCTGAATGCTCCAAGGGTGAGAATGAAGAGGAAAACGTTGTCAACAGAAGGCTCGTTGGTCGGGATTTCCGTCAGTCCCTGATTTCACTTTTGGCTGCGAAACCCAATTATTGTATTAAGCGTAGGCAGGCATTTTCGGATTACCGACCAAGACCTGCAAGTGGGATCTGATTTCTAATCAGGCCTGAAGTGATTTTCTTTTCGCTCGAGGCTGCAGCGACCATGCTGATCAGCGTTCTTGAGCCGGTTTTCACGCCGTCCCCCTCCCCGATATTCTATGATCCACCACCAATCGGGGCCCCGATTGCGATATTGCTGAAAAATCGTTATCTTTCCCTCAGGGTGGGTTGAAAGGGGATTTGAAGTTCCTCGGTTGGAAACTTCTCGTCCTCCGGCTATTGATGTTGAGGTCCTACTCGTGAGATATTGAAGATCTCTGGCTGATACGAATTAGTGCGATCGAAGTTTTTATTAGCGGTTTTGCAATTCTCAACTCGGCTATCTAAGTGGCCGACACTAAAATCTTAATCACAGTCAAAAAATCTTAATCACAATCAAAAACAGAATTCATCAATAAAGAAAGGGAAAACCATGGCTTTCACAGTACCCGAGTTGCCGTTTCCAACGGACGCCTTAGAGCCTCACATCGACGCTAAGACGATGGAGATTCATCATGGCAAACACCATGCTGCCTATGTCGCTAAACTGAATGCCGCCGTCGCTGGGACAGAATTCGAATCGAAAACAATCGAGGACCTGATCAGCGATTTAGATGCGTTGCCCGAGGAGATTCGTGGTGCTGTGCGTAATAACGGTGGAGGTCATGCTAATCATTCGCTTTTCTGGACAATCTTAAGTGCCAGCGGTGGTGGAGAACCGACTGGTGAATTGGCGGCTGCCATAAACGAATCATGCGGAAGTTTTGAGGGATTCAAAACGGAGTTTTCCAATGCCGCGGCAACTCGATTCGGAAGTGGCTGGGCTTGGCTGAGCTCCGACAACGGCAAGCTATCGGTATCAAGTACGCCCAATCAGGATAGCCCACTGATGAGTAACTCGACGCCTGTTCTGGGCTTGGATGTTTGGGAGCATGCATATTATCTAAATTACCAGAATCGTCGTCCGGACTACATTTCCGCTTTTTTCAACATTGTTGATTGGTCGGCCGTATCTGAAAGGTACGCCGCTACCAAATAACTGCTACTGAAAAAAATTGATCTTTGAAACGGTGGGATGTGAACCCACCGTTTTTTTTTTGCAATATCGGTTGCCAGCTCAGTTATCGGAAACCTAAATGAATTGTTTTACCAATCGGGCTGGATGCTTCTCCTTGTCTCGGCTGCAAAAAAATGGGTGCTGTCATGTATGGGATCGCTGCTAAGGGTGAGGATTCATATTGACTGGGATTGGTCGGCTTTCTAACATCCGTCAAAAGTTGAATTCATTTGTAGAATCTGGTTGATTAATTTTTTGTCAGATTCCGATAAAAAAGAGTGTACGGACTTTTTCATTTGTCGAATTAAGTTCGAATTGAACGACGGTTATTAAATTGGGCGAGATCATGCGAATTTGGTGGAACCAAAGTGTTATTGGATTGTTGGCCTGTATGTGCTTCTGTTTTTCCGGCTGCGCAACCATGCAGAACTGGGGAAACTCGCTAGCATTTTGGAAGAAGAGCCCTCCCAAAGACCAGTTCGCGATGAATCCCAAATCTCCGTCTGCGACTTTTTCTCCGAGCGGTGTGAATTCCCCGGGCGCTGCCGGTGCAGTCGCCAACAACGGATACAACTCACCGAACTCTTACCCATTTAATGCGAATTCTGCTCAGAACAACTCTTTTGCCAGTTCGTCAAATACTCAGAACGCAGGTTCGGCCTCTTCAAAACTTGGCCAGCCCTCTATTGGCCGTGCACCGTATAACGGTTTGCCGCCATCCTCGGGTGGGGTGACCAATCCAAATGCTTGGACGGCGGGGCAACCGGCTGCTCGTACTGCGAGAAGTACGCCTGCGGGCCAATTTTCATCTTCGAACCAAAATTTTGGTACTCGTTCTGCCCCACAAACCCAATTGAACCCTTCGAATTCCAATGCTGGATTCAATGCGACAGCAACGCCATCTAATCAATTTCAGTCTAAGAGCGGTGGCTTTCAGCCCTCTTCTAGTGGAGGTTTTGTACCCGGACCGTCGTTTGCGACTCCCAATCAACCGACACGTTCATCGTCAACGTTGGGCGATGCTAGTCCGAACGTCATCCCCTCCAGCAAGCAACCTGAATCACCCGGTCTCGGCGGTTATCCAAAAACCCGATACCCAAGTTTTGGTGCAAACGGTGCCAATAAGTCTCTGGAACAGGCTGGTGTAAAACCGGCCAGCTCCAACATCACCTTGCCCCCGAGTCTCCCCTCTAATGCTTTTGAGAAAACGGGCAGCTACGCTCCTGGTAGCACAGGTACAGCGACTACCGCTGGTTTTGAATCTGGTGAAGCTCTTTACACTCCCGGTAATGAACCATCAGGGGCAAAGATTCCAGCTTCCTCCGATGGACTGTATCGTCCCAAGTAAGCCAGGTAGGAAGTTAACAGCAAACCGAGAGTTCTCGATTTTGAGGATGCCCAGCAAGGCGGCAAACGTCAGCGTTGCCTGAGTACTCAATAATTGACACTTCTTTTCTTTTTCGAAACGGTCGATCCTATGTCGGGGATGCGGACATTTATTGCGGTGGAGATCCCCGCAAGGCAACGCAAAGTTCTTTCCCGCCTCGCCTTGGCATGTTCTGGTGCCAAGGGGCTCAGTTTTGTGGAGGAGCAGGGACTACACCTCACTCTCAATTTTGTGGGAAATGTCGATGACCGGGAAGTCCCCGATCTTTGTGGAAGGGTTTCTAAGGCAACACGGGGTCGGGATCCATTTGAGTTACAGTTAGGCGGCCTTGGAGCGTTTCCCGACATGAGCCGTCCACGAGCTTTTTGGATTGGGTTAGTAGCAGGTAGCCAAATCCTGAGAGACTTGAACGCCAAATATCGTGATATTCTGGAAGAGATGGGGTTTCTTCAGGAAAAAAAATATGTTCCACATTTGACACTAGCCAGGTCAAGGCAGGGTCACGTTCTACCTGAGTCTGTTGAGACGCTCCAGAAGGCTTACGGAAGTCTCCAGTTGGAACCTTTTGCGATCGACAGAGTGATCGTCTATATGAGTACACTGGAGCATTCAGGCCCAACTCACGTTCCGCTTTCGACAATACGCTTGGAATAGTTCAGGTACTGCCGGCTTCAAGAATGTCTAAATTAAAACGGTAGTTGCTTACTCTTGTGGAGCAGATTCCTCAGCAGATTTCTTGTCTGGATTTTTTTTGGGGTCAACCGTTTTGGGGTCAACCGTTTTGGGGGCCACCATCAGTTTGATCGAGATGGGCTTGGCCTTAGCGACCACCCAGGCAAGGTCTTTTTTATCAAGAATGGAAAAATCGAGATCAAGTTTTTTTAGTTTTAATAGCTCTGGATTAACTTCCAGTTTGAACTTGGCAGAAAACTCGGCATTTTCATCCTGGATGACGACCGGTGGGATCGAGATTCCTTGGGGAAGGTTGGTCAAAGATATTCGTAACGGGCCCGAGGCGGATTTTCTTACGATGTTGCCAGCCAATTCCAACGTTGCCGAACCAGTTTGAGGAATCGCCAAACTTGCAGGAGACGTTAGATTAACTTCTGCGCCGCGTGATGCATTCAGTGTCTTCACCATGCTGGAAGAGGCGAGTAGGACCTTCTTTTTATCAGCCGACAGCAGTTCTGCGACTACAGCCAGATCCCAAGATTTCTCGGCCAAATCATTGGGGACATCCACTTGGATCAAGCTATTAGTCTGGCCCTCCTGTAATTCAACAATGGTCGATCTTAGTGTTCTTTCAACATCGTCGACGATGGTGTCCTTGTTGTTTTTTTTGATGCGTTTTTTGGGGGGTTTCTGATTGGTCACCAGCCTGATGCGCACAATACCTTTCAAATCGTCAGATCGTTTTAAGCTGATGGCACTCCGCATCTGGCCGCCGAGATAGAGCGGTTGATCGTCAGGTTCTGTTGACCATACCATTGCAAGTTCCTTCGACGAGACCGTTCCGGCAGTCAGGTATTTCCGGTTGACCCGGAGATTCTTGTTTATGGAATTTTCTGGCGGAAGAACATCGACCCGTTGACTGGGCTCCCCTGGCAAACCGTCGGCGATTTCAGCAAGGACCGAAAAGTCGGCAGGGCCGCCGTCGGTAGTCGTAATGGTCAACAAACCGACGTCTGAACCCGCCGCTACAGTGGCAGGTGCTGCGTGGTAGGTCACCGGTAAGCCTTTCACAACCAAATTCACAGGGCCCGTATAATGATTACGTTGAAGGGTAACCGGAATAAGAGCCCTACCGTTTTTGGGAAGGTTAAAGGTGGTTTGGGAAACCGAAGCGGTTATCGAGCGAGCCGTGGGATCGTTAACGACCAGCCGATAAATATGAGAATTGCTGCCAGTGGCGGTCACGTCACTGATTTCAACGATCATGCGTTGCATTTTGTCTGGAACATCGAAGTCGATCAAAGCGTCCTGCTGGCCTGGGCGATCATCATTTGTTTTTAACACTTGGCCCTGTTCGGTCTTAAGCGTGATCTTACCGTCAATGGTGGAGCCAATGCGACGGCCAAATAGTTCAAAACGGATCTTGGACTTTGGGATGACTTCGACCATGTATTGATCGGTCTCCCGGTTTTTCT
Source organism: Planctomycetota bacterium (assembly GCA_014238905.1). Lineage (GTDB taxonomy): Bacteria > Planctomycetota > Planctomycetia > Pirellulales > Pirellulaceae > JABAAE01. Next base: position 188,518 of record JABAAE010000006.1, on the reverse strand, counting down.
CGAGACGACCGTTTATTCCCAACGGCGATGGCCCAACATTGACAGGTTTGTCTGACTGTTGGGTTTCAACGAACTCAACCCCCGTACGTGACAATACTTCAGGAACCCAGCCCGAGAAATTCGGTGTTGTTTCCAGACTGGGGTATACCCAGCCGGCAGCCGTGGGTGGAGATTCAATCAATAACTCAGATGACATGCCGGACTTAATTAATCGCAGTACGGATTTCTTTCCGGCTTGGATTCCGACCGGTAAACTCACATCGGCAAAATCAAAATCTCCGACTTTTAATCGAAAGAAACCTGGTGATGCTCCACGGAATAGAACATCGTGAATTTCGATAGTGTATTCACCGTCTTCTGGTATTTTTAGCAGGCAACGCGAATCTCCGGATAGGGAACGGGCAGATGGGCCGAACGTTACCTGCTTGCCACGTGAGTCATAAATGTGGATGACAGGTCGCAGTTTTGAGCCAAGACGATTGGCCTCCACTTCTGCAACGACTATTTGGCCTTTTTTCCCGACGAAAGTAGTTTTGGCAATTTGAGCTCCAACGACGCTGCCTGTTGCAGCGCCAGCAATACTGATTTTTTCTTGGAATGGTGATTGAGGTAATCGGTCCACTCCAACCATCATTGAACCAGAAACTCCATTCCCGTTGTAGACTCTCAGCGGATAGAGACCGGGACGTATGTTTTCGAGGAGCTGGAGATCATAAGTGATGCTCTTGTCACCCTCTTCAGCAAGCGATTTCTGTTGGAAATCAAATGGTAAATGGATCTTTGTTCCCTTGGAAAGCGCCTTGCCTTTCACCACGATTTGCGTGGTCGCCCCAATTTGAATGCCCCGAATAGAAAGATCTGAGATCGTGGGTTGTGCCGCTAGTGTTAGTGGTAAAAAAAACCAGAAACAAAAACCAAAGCCAAGCTGGAGTCGCGGTGTCATTTTGGAGGTTTCCAAGGCTGAAAAAAACAACACCGTCAAAGCTAAATGACGGTGTTCTTTTTATAGATCACATTTGCTGAGCGATCAATTTCCAAAAGGGTCTTCACCCGTTTTCTCTGAGGAATCATTTTTCTTTGGTTCTGGCTCCGCAAAGGGGTCAGGACCTTTTGCTGGCTTGGCCTCATCCTTCTTCGGGACCGGAGCATTAAAAGGATCCGTACCTGTGGTTGGCTTGGTCGCTTCTTCTTTTTTAGGAACGGGATTGCCGAATGGATCGGCCGAATCAACCACGGGTTTATTTGTTGGTTTACTCGGGGGAGAAGATCCAAACGGATCCTCTGGATCAGGCTTAGTCGGCGCTGTTGGGGTGGGAGTTGGGTTTTGGGGACTGGCTGCTCCGCCAGCAGTTGTTCCAAACGGATCATCAGTGCCAGCTGATTTTTCGGAGGGTTTGGGTAATACGATTTTGGAACTAGCTTCTTGTCGCAATTTTTCATTGCGTTTGAATTCCTCAATACGCGCCATTTCGATTTTCTTTTGACGCAATCGCATGCTGATTCGAGATTTCCTGCGAATTTTTTCAAGCTGTAATCGAGTGTCACCTTGAATTCGTTCCAATGAACGTCCTACGTTGTAGAACTGAGCAGGACCGGAGGCCTCCATTTGGCCACCTTTTTCAAAGTCTTTGACGGCTTCTTCCATGCGACCAAGTTTTACCTTTGCCAAACCGCGAAAATAATAAATCCGCGGATCTGAGGTCCCCAATTCAATCGCATCCGAAAGATCCTGATGGGACTTTTCAAATAAACCATCGAAATAGGCGTGAACCGCCCGGCCATAAAGTTCAGAGACAACGATTTCGTCGTCGGCGAAAGTGGCAAAAGAATTGCCCAAGGTTGCGATTGCAAATGCAACAGTTGCCAAGATCCCGTTCCTGGTCATCCAGACAGCTCCTATATCTAAAGAGAAGAAATAAAACTTTGGTGTGGCGATTGAGAATCGAATTATCGCCGTTGGTTTATTCCGTCCTTGGTGTTGATCACCCGGACGCCGATCAACGTCCAGAGGGCAAATTGATTTCCCCAAGAACAATTGATTTTTCGGAACAAACACAGCTTTTGATGATAATTTGCTTTAGAGCACAATACAAGCGAATACACCCAGAAGACCTGAATTGATGCCAGCTGGTCCTGATTGGAGGTGTCGGTTACTAAAACTGACCGCCCAAATCGTCTATTTTCGGCAACATGGAGATGAATTGAGGCAGGTTTACAACATTTTGTCGATCGCGAGGCCAGTCAGGCAATCAACGAAGTTGCCGGTCCACAGCTGGTATTAGGTTGATCGACGGCGGACCAAACCAGCTTCGGCTAGGTGCCCGTGTTCTGCAAGAGGCAGGTGAACACCGGGAAATATCAGGAGCAGATTCGTGTCACCCATTCAAGTGTTCATTTTGCAGCTTAATCCACCGGCAGCCGGTAAATAACAATTCCGGGTGTAATCCATAACCATGCGATGGGAACTAAATCTCCAGGCAAGTGTACTGATTGAATTCATCATTTTTTGAATCCAGTCGAAGGGAAGTCCATCATCATCGAGCTGGTAAAACGAAGGCACAATTCGATTTTCAAGAACATCGTATAGTGACTCACTATCGCGAGCATCGGTTATCGAATCATCCGTATGAGTGGATCCGTCACCAATTGCAAATCCATTGCCGCCGTCGAATGCTTCTGCCCACCAGCCATCCAAAACTGAAAAATTAAGACCCCCGTTATAAACAACTTTTTGTCCGCTTGTCCCAGACGCTTCCATCGGCCTTCGGGGGTTATTCAGCCAAACGTCGACCCCCCAAATCAAATGGCGGCAGACGTTGATGTCATAGTCTTCAATGAAAACGACCGAATCTCGGAAGCGTGAGTCGTGCCGCATGTTGACAATTGATTGGACGAGTTGCTTTCCTGGATCATCCTTGGGATGGGCTTTACCCGCAAAAATGATCTGGACCGGCCGTTCCTGGTTATTGACGATTCTTTCTATCCGATCGAGGTCCTGAAACAGGAGTTGAGCTCGCTTGTAAGTTGCAAAACGGCGAGCGAAGCCAATCGTGAGTGCGGCTGGGTTGAGGACTTGACGAGCCGTTTCGATGGCCCGACCTGCTTCTTCACGTCTTCGACAGTTGGCAGCGATGCGGCGTCTTACGAAATGCAATAACTGATTTTTTAATAGATTATGCGTTTCCCAGAGTTCGCCTGGATCGACCTTGTAAATTCCCTGCCAAACATCAGGCTCGCCCATGTGAGCCATCCAATCCTTGGGAAAGTATCGATCAAATAAACGCCTCATTTGCACAGATAACCAGCTTGGAATATGGACACCGTTGGTTATATGTCCAATTGGAATCTCTTCCTCTACTCGCCAGGGCCACAGACCAGACCACATTCTTCTCGATACATGGCCATGCAATTGACTGACACCGTTTGCTTTTCGAGAAAGTTTCAGGCCGATCACCGTCATGCAAAAAGTTTCTGATTTGTTTTGTGGTTCGACACGTCCGAGGCCCATTAACTGCTCAAACGAAATGCCGAGATCGTCGCGTAGCGGGCCGAGATGCTCTTCGACGAGGCTACATTCAAAACGATCATGACCGGCAGGCACTGGCGTGTGGGTCGTGAAAACCGTTTGTTGTGCGATGTCACGTACAGCCGTTTCAAATGAGTGACCATACTCGGTAATCTTCTGCCGAATGGCTTCCAGCGGGCAAAAGGCACTGTGGCCTTCGTTGAGATGAAAGACTCCCGGTGTGATATTCAGGATTTTTAATGCTCGGACACCGCCAACCCCGAGAACCAATTCTTGTCGTATCCGGGTGCGTTCATCTCCTCCATAAAGACGGCTGGTTAGTTTTCGGTCGTCTTCAGAGTTTCCTTCTACGTTGCAATCCAGGAGGAAAAGTCGAATTCGGCCAATGTCCAGTTGCCAAACTCTGGCAGCAATCGTGCCTTCTCGGGTTTCAATGTTAACCTGAACGGGATGTTGGTTTTGATCAAGAGCTGGCCGCATCGCAATATCATCGACATTGGTATCAACATATTCTTCCCGTTGGTAGCCATTGTCATCGAGAAACTGTCTGAAGTAGCCTTGGCCGTAGAATAGCCCTACACATACCATCGGAATGCCCAAGTCGCTCGCACTTTTTACATGGTCGCCTGAAAGGACCCCCAGACCACCGGAGTAGATAGGCATAGACTCATGAATCCCAAATTCCGCTGAAAAATAGGCAACCGGTCTGGCTCCGAGAACACCGGCGTTTTGGATGCCCCATCCGCGTCTTTGAGCAAGATACTCTTTCAGCAGTCTGTAGCAGTGGTTGATGCGACTATGTAACGCCATCTCAGTGGCGCGCTGATCAAGCTCCAAGGGACTGAACGCCCTTAGTAGCTGGATGGGGTTGTGTCCGGTTTGACGCCAAAGCACTGGGTCGAGATCGCGGAAGAGTTCAATTGTGTCAGGTGACCATGCCCACCACAGGTTGGACGCAAGCGACACACACTTTTCATGGAGTTCCTGTGGTTTGTGATTTTCATCGGTAAAACTTGAATCACTGATAATTGTGGCCATTGTTGAACTTTACCTATGACTTACCTGTCTTGCTTGCTGGTCACTGTCTTGCGGTGGTGAGTTTTTTCTCATCCTGCTCTGACGGAATGTTTTTAACGACATGCCTGCCTTGCAGCCAAGATAATTGGGCCTCACCAAATCGCAGGATCATGCCACATCAGGTATAATCGCCATAAAATACAAATCTCCTTGAGAAAATCCACCTGTTGGGTAAAACAACGCCAATTATCCCGGGTCCCTTTGGTTTATTGAAGATTCTGGTCGTTGCATGCGGAATTACGATTATCAATCCCAACGAGAAGTGCTTGCTAATTTGTGCCAGCAACTAAAGGGAATCTCAAATGCTGCGGATGAAGTGAAGGCGGCCCGGAAACGGGTGGATTTGTTGGGGCAAGCGGATGTTTTTCGCTGGTTTATTCCGCAACGATTTGGAGGTTTCGAATGGTCCACCAACGAAATCCTGCGTGGCTACCTCGAATTAAGTGCTGCCTGTTTGTCGACAGCATTCGTTCTCACTCAGAGAGCGGCGGCAGTCAGTCGAATACTGGCATCCGGAAATGATGTTCTCAAAGAACGATTGTTGCCACGTCTTGTTACGGGTGAATGGTTCGTCACCGTCGGTATTTCGCATTTAACGACTAGTCATCGCCACCTGCAGAAACCGGTGTTGCTTGCCAGTAAATCGCCCACTGGCTACGTATTAAACGGCTTTAGTCCCTGGGTCACCGGTATTTCTTTTGCTGATCAAATTGTTGTTGGAGCGAGTTGCGATTCGATATCGGCCGACGAAGCTGGCGTTGATTCAGCGAATGATGAAGGGCGATATCGGAATGAAATCCTCTTCGGCCTGCCTACCGACTTACCGGGAATCGTTCGGCCGGCGACACCTCGACTGGTAGCTTTGTCGGACTCGTGCACTGGGCCCATTCATTTTGAAGATGTTCTAGTCGACCAGCAGTTCATTCTTGATGGCCCCAGAGAACGAATCATGTCTCAGGGATCCGGCGGTGGTACCGGCGGGCTCCAAACGTCAGTCTTGGCATTGGGTTTGTCGACGGCGGCGATTTCCTATTTACGACAGGAATCCCTGAATCGTGCTGGTATTATGGAGCCCCTGGAGAGCCTTCAGCATCAGCTTACTTCCACCAGGGACAAGCTCTTTGATCTAGCTGACGGAAAACAACAATGGTCCAATGCAGACGTCAGGGCTGAGGCCAACAGTTTGGTGCTTCGCAGTACCCAAGCCGCGTTGATGGTTGCCAAAGGGGCTGGTTTTTGTGAGCAGCACCCAGTTGGACGATGGTGCCAGCAGGCGCTTTTTTTCCTGGTTTGGAGTTGCCCGGAACCGGTTACTGCCAGCAATTTGTGCGAGTTGGCTCAAATAGAATGGATAAAGAATCAATGACTGAAAAAACAGAGGTCGTTTGGCACAACCAAGCCGTCCAGAGAGATAGAGGATGTGTGCTCTGGTTTACCGGACTGAGCGGAAGCGGAAAGAGCACGGTTGCCAATCGAGTCGACCAGTTGCTTGATGAACTTAATTCCAGCGGCGAGATTACAAAACGAAGTTTCCTTCTAGATGGTGATAATGTTCGCCATGGCTTAAACGCTTCGCCTGAAAAATTAGTCACCAAACACGGACAGTCGTTTGCAGATCGTTTTGGTCTCGGATTTGGGCCCGAGGATCGAGAAGAAAATATTCGCAGAATCGGGAGTGTTTCCGAGATATTTTGTTCCGCCGGAATTGTTGTTCTCGCAGCGTTTGTCAGTCCATATCGCCGTGATCGTCAAAGTGTTCGCGAATTGATTGAATCCCACGGGAAACATGGAGACTTTATAGAAGTTTTCGTAGACACGCCAATCGAGGTTTGTGAACAGCGAGATCCCAAAGGGTTGTACAAAAAAGCTCGCGCGGGAGAAATTCGAAATTTCACCGGGGTCGACGATCCCTATGAAGCTCCTGAAAGTCCTGAGTTGAGACTGACCGGCGGAACCTCAACAGTGGAGAATCTAGCAGATCAAGTCGTTAATTATCTTCGCTTGCAGAAATTGATTTAGCTTCATTTGAATTGTTTTGTCCGGGGCACGGTTTTGCACCGAAAGAGTCTGCGGTGAGTTGCCATCGAGGAGTTTGAGTCGGTGTCAATCGAGTGTTAGGTTTAAATGTGAAAATTATATATAGCGATTCTCATGTTTCTTTATTGCTTGGCGAGATTGGAAACCAAAAACCGTGCGTTTGTCCCGACAATTCTCGTCGTCAATTTTCCGACCGTTTCAGTCCTCAGTGTTTTTCAGTCCTCAGTGTAATGGAACAGAAAATAGGTTTGGGAAAACGAAAACCTGTGTTGGGCTACACGTTTTCTAACATTGGCTGAGAAAAAAAGATTTGGGATCACGGTTGAATCGCCGCTGGATTTAATACTAGATAACCAAGATGTTCGTTCTTCGCTTTGGCTAGGTGTGATTTGGGATTTCCTGCTTTTAACCGAACGTTTTTACGCAGTCTCAGTTGGGGCGGGCTTTTTTGAAACGCGGAAGTGCTGTCAGGTTTGCGATAGCACATTGGGTGGAGGGAGTTTGTCCGGCCAACTGAACTTTACCATTAGGGCTGGCCTTGCTAACATCTCCGGGCTTTTTATCTTCCAGCCGGTATTGAATCAAGAAGCGGTTAATATGAACCGAATAGTTTGGCTAAACATCTTTTTCGCGGCGGCCGTCTGTGTTCTGGCGGGCTGCACCCAGAGTCAATTTGGGCAAGCAGGTAACCAGAATCCTTTTTCAAAAAATCAATTGGCGATCGGGGGCCAACCTCAGCAGGTGAATGAATCGCTGGCCAGCACGATTGAACAATTAAATAGTAAGTTAACCGGTTTTGATACCAATAATCAGGAATTGCATACTGAGGTGGCCCAACTGAAAAAGCGGCTTGCTGTTTCCGAAGATGAGAAAATACTCTTGAAGCGTCAGATGTCGGATACACTGACCAAGTTCAAGGAATTGTTAGCTGCAAAAAATGAAGTTGATAGCCGTCTGACGGCTATTCAGGCATCGGCAAAGACCCAGACCGGCGCGGAGATTCGCGCTAACAACAGTTTGTTAGGCAAGTTAAACCAGTTGAATTTATCAGGAATAGAGGCTATCGAAGATGGAGATGTGATTCGAATTTATCTCCCTACGGACCGACTCTTTGAGCCTGGAACTTATGGTCTGAAGACCACCGGTAAAGCAATGCTGGATCAGGTCGCTGGCGAAATAAAAAGATATTTCCCTCGCCAGATGATTGGAGTGGAAGGACATATTGATGATGCTGCATTGACTGGGGCTAACACGGTACATCAAGTGAGTGCTACGCAGGCTCTAGCAGTTTTTGATTATTATCGATTGACTCGGGGACTACCTGAAAAACAGATGTTCATTCTTGGACAAGGTGCTAATCGACCGCGGTTCTCCAATGTTTCTCCTCAAAGTCGTGCTGGGAACCGCCGTATTGAGGTGGTGGTCTATCCCGATTCATTTGATTAGTCCTTATTTCCATTCGACCAGAGGAAGCAGTTGGTTTGGTCATCTTTCCGAATGAAAAATTCGAGAACGATATCATCGTTGGCTAGGTAGGCATTCTCGGTGCGGAATGAAGTTGTGAATTGAGGGTTTGGTCCTGCTGACCGGGACTTTGGCGACACCAATCAACCTGTATTCAGAACAATTGGGGATAGCTCACTGCGCCGAAAAAATCTAATTTATCAAAGAGATCTATTAAACCGCTCACCGCAGTATGAGGTAGAGTAGAAATGCCAGCATCGATCCCCTCTCAGTCTTGGTGCCGGTGGGAATCGGATCAATAGCGAGGGTGCAGCTTTTTTTTACGGTGGAAAAGCCCTTGTTTTATAGGGTAGAGGCGGACGAAAGCGGTGGAACCGCCTGGAATTCTATTGAGAATTGGAATTCTTTTGAAATAGGGAGTGACTGTAGGGAAACCAACAGATCACATGAATTTGCCTGGCCAGATCCCAATCGCAACAAGACAGAAGTTGTCATTGGATACCAGGAAAAGTATTAAGGAATTTTTGATGACAACCGGTTCATTTAATCCATATCGCCAATGGTTGGGTATTGAGATCGGTGATGAAAAACCCAATCATTACCAGCTCCTGAAGTTGGCTAGTTTTGAGTCCCGAAAGGAATTGATTCTCGAAGCCGCTGATCGCCAGGAGGCCCTGCTCAAGGGGATTGTGGGTCCTCAGGTTGAACAGGCGCAACGGATTCAAGACGAGATTGCTGCGGCTCGTCGATGCCTTCTGTCGTCTTCCGAAAAAGAAGAATACGATCGCCAGATCTCAACCGGCATATTGCCTTGGCAGGTTCCCCCTGAAGTTCACAACGGGGAGAGTCGGAATCTACCTGAATCGGGTGAAGTTCTGCCTCCAGAAATCCCAAAAACAAAATCTCGATTCAAGGTTGATGATTCAATCCCTGGGTTTGCCGAAGAGCAAGTGAATCCAACCGCGGAAGAAAAAACCGCCATACCAGATTTCTCAGCTAATAATCAACATGAGAGAATCGAATCACAGAGGGAGAAAGAGCATCAAGATATCAAGCTCAAGCAGCTCTTTGATAAATTGCTGTGGGTGAGTTGTGGGATCTGTCTGATCGCAATTGTTGGAGTGCTAATCTCCAGGGGTTCCGGTTGTAATCGCCAACCCCTGAATGTCGCTCAAAAGCTAGAATCGAAAGAACGTCCCGTCCGGGTGAATTCTCAGAAGCTGAAACCGGAAAAGAAACTGCAACGCCTTGACGTGTTGTCCGATCCATCCCCGACACCCAAGAAAACGGCATCTTTTGGGGGTAAACTCGGCAAATTCGCGGGAGGAGGAGGAGCGACTAGTCCTCTTGATGAAACCATAGGATTCTATGATTTTAACGAAAGGACTCGCGATAATGATCTTGTTGATGCTTTAGCCCCCTTACAAATCACCGGAGCAAAATGGATCTCCACGCAAACTGGTGGATGCCTTGAATTGAGAGAAAAAAGTCGGCTTGTCATTGATCGGAAAAAAACATTTGATCACCTCAAGTCGATCACCATCGTTGGTCGCTTCAAAACGAGTCAGAAAAACCGTGTCTCAGACTTGGTTGTTCTCAAGAAAGAACTGATGATTCGACTTGATAGAGGGGGGATTAAGGTCTTGATCGGTGGTCAGCAAGTGGGAGACCAGGCTGGAATGAATCTGGATGACAACCAATGGCACCGGTTTGCTTTAGCTTTGGGTGACGGAAAACTTCGATTTGATATCGATAACGAGATTGTGTTGAGTAATCCAATGGATTTTCCGGATCTTAAATTGATCGAGGAGACACCGACTTCGGTGGGATATAATTTTTCCGAAAACACAAATCACTTTATCGGGCAGATCGATGATATCGGTTTTTTTTGGCGAATTCTATCTAAAGACGAAATTGCATCGATCCTGAATTAAAACGACGGTTGTTGCCTTTCATTGTTGTACTGGGGGCGATGACAACCAAGTCAGAAACCTGATTCTGTGAAGGCATGACGACAAGAAAGCCTGATTCCGCGTTGGGATGGGGAGCCAAAAGGTGATCGGACCGGCGGTGATGTGCATTTTTTTTGAGAAGATGTTTCATCAGTTCAGTTCCGCGCATGGCAGATCGATTGATTATCTTTAATCGAGGGTTACAGCATCAGTTGGCCGCTTTTTTGCAAAGGCCTGCTCATCTTTAGGGGAACTCGCCCAGTCCTCCAATTTGATCGACCGTTGGTGAAATCTATTCGTTGGTGACTTCGAGCCATCTTTTGTCAAGGCTTATGCTATACACACCGGTCTGAGCAGAGTCGACTCGAAAAATGAAATGCCATGCGGTAACATTGACTTACTTCGCCGAGCGACCATTTCCAGCTAACAGGAATGGTTGAGCTATCTGGTGGACAATAAAATTAGATTTTTTGGCCAAGGTTAACTCAATAATGTGCAACGGAAATTTGGTTGATCCAGTGGCGATCCAAAAAGAACCAGGATTGCGATTAATCCTCACGTTAATGGCAACATGTTTTGCTGTTGTGATATTGTGCCCCTATTGGGCGCTGGCCACAGAGGATCGTCCCAATATCGTTTGGATTGTTTCTGAAGATAATTCGATTCATTACCTGGATCATTTTTTTGATGGAGGCGCAAAGGCTCCTAATATCGAGCAGTTGGCAAAAGACGGAATCACTTTCAACCATGCATTTTCCAACGCTCCGGTGTGCTCGGTTGCGAGAACGACGCTTGCAACGATGTGCTATGCGCCCCGAATTGGGACTCAGTTCCATCGGCGTTATCAAATGGCTCCCATGCCAGTTGGTTTAAAAATGTTTCCGGCTTATCTTCGCGATGCCGGTTATTACACGACCAACAAACAGAAAAAAGACTACAACGCGGTCGAAGGAACCGGGGTTTGGGATAAGTCATCACGCATGGCGTCATGGCGAAACCGTCCGAAGCCAGACATGCCTTTTTTTCACATGGTCTCTTTGGCTCAGTCTCATGAAGGAAGTCTCCATTTTAACAAGGCGACGTATGAAAAAGAGAAGACAGTGGCCGACCCAGCGACTGTCAAATTGGCGGACTATTTTCCTGACACGCCTTTGTTTCGGTATACGCACGCCCGATACCATGACCGAATGAAAGCCATTGATGACTTGGTGGGGGGAATTGTTGGAGATTTGAAAAAAGACGGGTTGCTGGAAAATACCTTTGTTTTTTACTTTGGCGATCATGGCGGTGTTTTGCCTCGCAGCAAGGGCTATCTCTATGAGTCGGGCCTTCACGTTCCTCTGGTCGTAAGGATCCCCAGTCAATTTCGACATCTGGCGGTTTATGAAAGGGGATCCAGGGCTAATGGTTTTGTTGAATTTGTAGATTTTGGAGCGACAGTATTGAATCTCGCGGGAGCTCCGATTCCTGATAACGTGGATGGAATTCCGTTCTTGGGCGGAGGTGTTTCCAAGGATGCTGTTGAAAAAAGAAACGAGTCTTTTGGGTACGCCGACCGGTTTGACGAAAAGTATGACTTGGTCCGTTCAGTTCGCCGCGGAAAGTTTCAGTACATTCGAAACTTTCAACCCTATCTGCCGGATGGTTTGCAAAATATCTATCGCTATAAAATGCTCGCCTACCGGGAATGGGAGTCACTGTTCAAGCAGGGAAAACTCAGCCCTTCTCAGGAACAGTTTTTTCGCGGTAAACCTGCCGAGGCACTGTTCGACGTCGAAGCGGATCCGCACCAAATCAATAACCTCGCAAATGATCCAAGTTATTCCACGGTGCTGAAGGAACTCCGAAGCCGTTTGGTGGAACGAATGGGCTCGATGCCAGACCTTAGTCTTTTTCCTGAAAGTGTATTGGTGGGTGCGGCAATGAAAAATCCGCAGCGGTTTGGCCAGGAACATCGAAAGGAAATATTAGAGTATTTGGAGATTGCCAATCTAGCGTTATTGCCGTTGGAAAATGTTAAAAAGAGGTTGAGGGAGGAACTGTCCGATTCGGATTTCATGAGACGGTATTGGGCTGCGATGGTTTGCGCTTCATTTGGTAAATCGGCTTCAGAGCTTGCCGATGATTTTTTGCCGTTATTGAAGGATCCGCAGGATGTTGTCCGCATTCGTACGGCGGAATTTTTGGGCCAGACCGGTGTTGTCAATCCTCAGCCGACATTGGTAGATGTCGTCAACACAACCGATGACCCGGTGATCGCGACTGAAGCCCTCAATTCCATTGTCTGGTTTCGAGATTTTTTTCAGAATCGTTATCCGGTTCAACGCAGTGATTTTAACCCGGACGCATCCGGCGCCGATGTCGACGACAGGCTGAATTACATTAACGGAATCCCCTATCCTGCCAAAAAAACGGCAAAGCAGAAGAAAAAGAAGAATTCCGGCCGGCCAAAGAAGCGGGTTCAATGATGTTGTCCCGACCTGCACAGTATTCCTCTTAAGATCATGGTTGGTGTTTCTCCCCAAGTGACATGAAGCTCATTGTCTTTTAGAATTCCAAAGATGTTTACCTCTCGAATCGCCGGTGTATCCCCTGATCTGGCAACTCAAATTTTTGGATTGAAGGATCAGAATCTTCGCGAATTGCGAGAACGGTTTAGCGTTGACGTGATCTATCGGGATGGCGAAATCAGGGTTAGTGGCGAGTCACAAGCGGTATTGAATGCCACTAAGATGCTGGAGTTGTTACGGCAGGAAGCGGAACGACATGGAAGCGTGACGTCATTCGGAACATCTTCCAATGATGCGTCAAGCAATACGGAGTTCCCAATTGGGATCCAGTCGCCAATCGATATTGTACAAACGGGGCGCGAGATTCGTCCCAAGACTGCTGGTCAACAGAAGTACGCAGATGCAATCCGGGAGTTTGACATTGTGTTTTCAATTGGCCCTGCCGGAACAGGAAAGACTTTTCTTGCCAGCGCGATGGCTGTTGAGGCGTTGAAGAATAAATTAATCAGAAAGATTGTCCTGGTTCGTCCGGCCGTCGAGGCTGGCGAGAGTCTAGGATTTTTGCCAGGTGACCTGTTTGCAAAAATTAACCCCTATTTACGTCCGCTTCTGGATGCCATTCAGGAGATGATCGATTATGACCAGCTGCAACTGCTGATGAATAGGGACGTGATTGAGGTCGCTCCTTTGGCATATATGCGGGGACGTACCTTGAATGATGCTTTCATTATTTTGGACGAAGCACAGAACACCAGCGTCGCGCAAATGAAGATGTTTCTGACCCGGATGGGGACTAATTCCAAAATAGTGGTGTCCGGAGATACAACTCAAACGGATCTTCCTGCCCATCAGAAAAGCGGGCTTATCGATGCAACCGAGAGGCTGAAGAACATTAAAGGTATCAAAATCGTTACTTTGGGAAAAAATGATATTGTTCGGCATCGATTAGTTCAAGATATTGTGCATGCCTATGACCGGAAGGAATCATCGCGGTAATGTTTAAGACGCGTTCGCCGAGACTTTGGATTAAAATTTTCGTTAACTGGATTCTGCAAGAAAACTGATGGTCGCAAACGGTAGCTCGCCCAAGAGCAATCGGTTCTCATTTGCACTTCCCAAGAGTCGCATTTCCAAATTCGTGGTATTTTTCCGTCGGGGAGAAATATGGAGCAGGATTCTCGTCTGCTTGACTGCGATGTTGGTGATCTGGTTCGGGACAGGCGCGATGAAGCCGCCATTCCCCTATCGAACGCGTTTCGTTCCGCAACGTGAAGTTGTTGCTCGGGTTGCCTTCGAATTTCATGATAAGGCAGCAACTGCCGAGCAACAGGGAATCGCAGTCAGCAAGATGCGGTGCATTTATCGTAATGACCCCGCCAAGCTCGACATTGTGACCAACGGTTTAATTGAGAAGCTTTATGAAGTTCTTTCTGAAGACGGCTATAACGCGAAATTATGGTCAAGCTTTTTCGCCAAGAGTGAGCAGGAAGAGGAAATCGAGCCTGTTTTTGCGACTTTCAGGGCGGAGTTGGAAAGGGATCCTCGGCTCGACAAAATAAAAAAATCCATCAATGAGTCAATGAAGCTGTTTCGGCGGCGGGGCGTCCTGCAGTCGCTCCAGCATGAAGTCTTTCAGGGTAGCAACACCACGATTCTCGTCTATGGTGATGACGATCCTGAAAACTTGCAGGTATTCGAGGTCTCTGATGTGCGTATTCTGGAATTGTTTTTGCCTTTACGGGATTCATTCCATGACCAATTGCAGCAACAGGACGCGTTTGAAAATGTCGATCTCTTGGCTGATCGAATTGCTCGCTGGATATTTGAGCAGTTGCCCAATCACCAGACCTTAATTTTCGATAAAGAACGGACCGAGCAGAAACGTGCCAAGATCCGGGATGAAGTCTCTGTGGTGCTTAGGCCCTATGTCCCGGGTGACAGGATGGTCTACGACTTGGAGCGTGCAGAGGGCCGCCAAGGGATCATTGCGGGCAAACCATTGGTTAATTCGGATATCGAAATATTGATGGCCGAACACGAAGCATATTGTAATCAACTGACGACCTTCGAAAAGTTGATTTATTCGTTGGCGGATTTTGGATTGTACTTGGCGGTCTTTCTTTTGTGCGGTGCGTACATGTACTTTCGCCAACGAGATCTTATCAGGGATTTTGGAAAATTCTGTCTGGTGGTCTTTTCGTTTGCAACGACCATTGTTTTGGCTTGGTGGATTGACGACAGTTGGCGTGCGGAAATTGTCCCCATTGCGGTTTTTGCAATGGTCATTTCCATTGCCTATCGGCATGAGGTTGCGCTCATTCTGGGGGCCTGTGTTTCACTGGTGGTTACCTATTCGCTTGGACTGGGACTGACCGATTTCGTTGTGTTTGTTTCGGCGGTAACCACTGGAAGTTTTCTTTGCAATGATATTTCCAGTCGAACCCGGCTTGTTTACGTCGGAATTTTCATGGCCTTGATCACCTTTGCAACTGCGATGGGATCTGGGGTTTTGGGAGGGCAAGCGATCATCTGGGAAAATGTGGTTGCCAACCAACTGTTGATAGCTGCTTGGTATGGTTTTTGTGCATTTCTTTCCGGTTTGCTGATCACCGTATTTCTGCCATTTGTCGAGTTGCTTTTTGATGTTCAAACCGATTTGAGTTTATTGGAATGGAGTGATCCGTCACATGAACTGTTGCACAAGATGATCCAGCGGGCGCCGGGTACTTATAACCACAGTATAAACGTTGCGTCGATAGCCGAAACGGCCGCTGATGAAATCGGAGCTAATGGATTGTTATGTCGCGTCTCCGCCTATTACCACGACATCGGAAAATTGATCAAACCAGAATATTTTGTAGAGAACCAAACCAGCGGCGAAAACAAGCACGATTCTCTGGTTCCGGCGATGAGTGCGCTGGTCATTATTGCGCATGTCAAAGATGGCGTAGAATTGGCAAAAAAACACCGACTACCAAAATCCATGATTGATATGATCAAGCAACATCATGGAACCACGCGTGTAGAGTATTTTTACAGTCAAGCCGGCAAAGAAGCGGAGGCCAACGGAGAAAAGGAAGAAGTGGATGAAGCAAACTTCCTGTATCCTGGACCCAAGCCGCAAACTAAAGAGGCTTGTGTCATGATGCTGGCCGATTCGGTGGAAAGCGCCTGCCGTTCGTTGACGGAACCGGCACCGGCACGTATCGAAACGCTGGTCAAAGAAATTTCTTCGAGGAAATTGAATGACGATCAGTTCAGTGAATCGCCGTTGACATTGCGAGAGTTGCATTTGATCGAGCAGAGTTTGATTAAATCCTTAATCAGTGTTTACCACAGTCGCGTGAAATACCCGGAGCAGCAGGGCGAATGACATCAGGATTTGTGATCGAGGTTGTGAATCGTCAGTCACGATTCGCTATTGAGAAAGACCGGTTGGTTAATGCGGTCAGTTCGGTGGTCGAAGACAGTGCTTACCGGAGCGGAGAAATCAGTATTGCGATTGTAGGTGATACGGAGATGCATCGCCTCAATCGTCAATTTCTTGACCATGATTATCCAACAGATGTTCTGAGTTTTACTCTTGCGGATGCGGATGATTTTTTAGCAGGGGAAATAGTCGCGAGTATCGAAACCGCAGAACGAGAAGCTGTTTCCCACGGATTAACCCGGGAGGAAGAGTTGCTTTTATATGTCATTCACGGCGGACTGCATTTGACTGGTTTGGATGACAAAGACGAAGGTTCCCGTCGCGAAATGCGTCTTAGGGAGAAGTACTTTATGGAGCAATCCGGGATACAAATCCCAACAGGGGTCAAACGTAACACATGATCATGGTCTTGTTCTGGATTGTCTTTGGTTCGGTGGTAATCGTTGTTCCTACAGCGATCGCTGCAAGAGTGCTTCATGATTTTTCCCGTCATGAATTAGAGGTGTATTGCCGACGAAGAAATCGACAGGACGTTTTTGACGATGTCTTGGGCTCCAATGATCAGTGTGCTCTTGGTGCGGAGGCTATACAGTGGTTTGCCAACGCAGTCTTTATTCTGTCTTGCAGCCTTTGTTTTTTTTCCATTTCGGGTTCCATTCAGGGGGACGGCGAAGTGCAACGGTTTGAAATGCCGGGTGTTAGCCAGTCCATTCTTTGGTCGATATCTCTCACCTTTTTCCTGGTGTTGGTTAATAGTTGGATCCCGTGGGCTGTTGTTCGATTCGCATCAGCTCCCTATCTCTACCACACGTGGGGTCTGTGGAGATTTGTTCGCCAATTATCTTGGCCATTTTCGATTGGATACGCGATGCTGACAGCTTTTGCACAGCGAATCGCAGGCAGGAAAATTGATGCAGATGATGACGAAGATGCGTTGGAAGAAGAAATTAGAACCATCGTTACCGCTGGCGAGCGAGACGGTCTGCTTGAAAGTGACGCCCGAGAGATGATTGAGGGTGTGATGGATCTCGACGAAGTTGAAGTTGGTGAAATCATGACGCCAAGGTCCAGAATGAATGCTCTGGATATTGATTTACCAAACTGGGAGTTGATCAGACAGGCGATTGAGTTTGGGAATACGCGAATTCCTATCTATCAAAAAGAAGTAAATAACATCATTGGTTTACTTTTTGTAAAAGATTTACTTCCAGTTGTTCTCGATGAAAATCGTAAAAAAATGGATATTGGAGGATATTTGCG
Source organism: Planctomycetota bacterium (assembly GCA_014238905.1). Lineage (GTDB taxonomy): Bacteria > Planctomycetota > Planctomycetia > Pirellulales > Pirellulaceae > JABAAE01. The sequence continues at coordinate 171,262 of JABAAE010000006.1, read as the reverse complement.
TCCGGCTCAGTTTGTGCCACTTTCTATCCGCAGCGATGAACTCTTGCAGCGTTTTCGAGCTTCTAGAAGTCATCTGTCCATTGTTGTCGATGAATACGAATCGGTGGTTGGCGTCGTTACAATCGAGGATGTTCTTGAGGAAATCGTGGGGGATATCACAGATGAAACAGACGAGGTTCGGGAAATTGAATTTGTTTCCATTAGTGAAAATGTAACAGAAGTCGTTGGGAACGCTCATATACAGGATATCAACGAGCACCTTAAAATCGATCTTCCAGTACGCGATGCTTTTGATACTTTAGCAGGATTGGTGCTGACAAAATTTGGTCGTATACCCAAGCTTGGAGATTCGATGATTGAGGGTAACGTGAAAATCGAGGTTTTGGAGGTTTCAAAACGACGGATAGAAAAACTGCTTCTGGAGGTGCTAGAGGATCATCACCTCGATTAATCAATTCAATGTGGTTGAAAATCAGGGTGGGGGTCGACGTCATACGGACGCTAGCTGTGCATGCTGGAAATTAGGCGGGAACGGGTATGCTGTCGGTTAATCACGATTTCTGTAGGAGGGCTAGAATTGAATCATCAGGTCGCTGCAGCTAATGTCTGACGAGAAAACGGACGCAATTGTGATTCGATGCGTTGATTTCAGTGAAACCAGCAGCATCGTCACTTTCTTTACCAAAGACTTTGGCAAAGTGACGGCACTTGCCAAGGGAGCCCGTAGAAAAAAGGGTCCCTTTGAGTCTGCTCTTGACTTGCTTGCTACGTGTCGCATAGTGTTCCTCCACAAATCTGGAGATGTTCTCGATCTGCTGACCGAAGCGAAACTGCAGCATCGGCTTCGGGCGTCGGAAGTGGACATCTCCCGGCTTTATGCAAGTTATTACGTTGCGGAGCTTTTGCAGAGTTTGACTGACGAATTTGATCCCCATCCGGAATTATTCGGGACAACCCACGAATTTCTCCGGCTGAATGAGAATCCAAAAGTCGACTACGAACCCTTGATATTACGTTATGAACTGATGCTTTTACGCGAAACCGGCCACTTGCCGTCGCTTTATAAATGTGCTGGGTGTGGAAAAACGGTTGCGTCTGCACCACGTACAGCGTTTGGATTGTTGGCAGGTGGAATCATTTGTGATTCTTGCCGGCACGGCCAACGGAGGATTGTAAGCATTCGTGAGGAAGTGTTGCTGATATTACGTTATTTTGCCGACCCGGAAGGGGACGCTTGGCGAACAGATGATCGTTATCGGGATCGGGAAAAAGAGATCCGTCCAATCATGAACCAATATTTTGTTGAGTTGATGGGAAAGCGGCCAAAATTACACGGCTATATTCCCATTCTTGGCAAATCCTAAATTGCAAGAAAAAGAAAGTGGACAAGGAAGTCCTCATGAAAAAAACGTTTGTTGTAATCTGCACCAGTTGGGTTTTGGTATTCTGCTCTGGTTGTGGCATCTTTCGTTCGGTTGGTGATGGGACGCAGGGAGTCATGAACAAAATGATTTCATCTGGGGCCCAGCGGCGTTCTGTGTTGGATGAAATCGAGAAGAATGAGCCTGAATTCCTGCTGGATTCGATGGTGCGCCAAACCGCGTCGAAAAAGGATGGAATTGTTCAGCAGAATCAAGAGCGGGCCTTGACTCTATATAATGAAGCGGAAGAACTCTACCAACAAGCGACCCAGGCTCGACAAGCCAGCGAAGGCTCTGGCGACCACGCCGAGCTTTTCAAGTCAGCTGCCAAACAGTACTTGAGGTCAGCGGATCAATGGATCAACTCAGCGCACGAACAGGATGCCGTGTTTAAGGCAGGCGAAGCTTTCTTCTTCGCAGATCATTACAAAAAGGCAAACGACGTATTCGAGCGTCTGGTGAAGGACTATCCCGGTACTCGACACATGGATGTTGTCATGGTGAGGCGATTTGCAATCGCCAAGTTCTGGCTGGAATTATCAAAGTCAAATCCTCAGAATTTTCTGATTGCCAATTACTCAGATGAATCGCGACCAATGCGGGATGCAGCCGGTAATGCAATTCGTATTCTTGATCGAATGAGAATAGATGACCCAACCGGCAAGCTGGCCGATGACGCGACGATCGCGTTGGCAAATGCCTATTTTGAACAGGAACGCTACCTGGATGCTGCGGATACATATGAAGATTTACGCGTCAACTTTCCAAGTAGCCAGCACCAGTTTCATTCACATCTTTCGGAAATGAAAGCCCGTTTGATGGCCTACCAGGGGCCTCATTATGACGGAACCCATTTGGAAACTGCTCAAAAACTGATCAAGGCTATATTAACCCAGTTTCCACACGAGGCAGATGAACATAAGGAGTTGTTGACCCGTGAAAACGCCAGAGTTCGTAAAATGGTTGCCGAGCGACAATTGGCTTTAGCGTCCTATTACGAAGCCAGAGGCGCCTACGAAGCGGCTGAAATGCAATATCAGCAGGTCCTGAGGGAATTTGGCCAAACTCCGATTGCTGACACAGCAAAAAACAGGATGGATGCGATTTCCGACAAATCGACAAATTCTGGGGAGCCCGCTGAATGGATTGCCCGACTGTTCCCTGAATCCAAGCCGGTTGAACCTCTCTTTGGGACGCGGCTCAAGGACCAAATTCGATAGAGAATCGGGGGCCTGTTACCCTTGGTTGAATTCCTGTTTTGTTGTTTTCTGAACTTTGGATCAAACTCGCCGACGTCAGATCATGAAACCCATCTCGATCCCATCGCTTCGCCTGTTCGTCATCTTGGTACCCGTTATTGCTGGGTGGATTGGTTGTGCATCCTACCAAATTGGCAATCGCGGAATGTTTCGAGCTGATGTTTGCACGGTACACGTTCCTGTCTTTGAATCGGATTCCTTTCGCATTTTTATTGGCGAACGATTGACCGAGGCCGTTGTTAAAGAAATTGAGTCCCGAACACCGTTTAAAGTGGTGCAGTTGGCAAATGCCGATAGCCTTTTAAAAGGCAAAATCGAGTTGGAGCAGAAGCGGGTCTTAATCGAGTCCACAAATGATGATGCGCGTGATCTTCAGGTGAACCTCGTGGTTTCAGTTTCCTGGACCGATCGATATGGCAGGCCGTTAATGAGTCGGCAGTCTATTACCGTCAATGAACTAACCACTTTTGCCCCTGAGGGAGGGCAATCTCTTGCGACGGCGCAGAAAGAGGTCATTGGAAAAATCGCCCGCGACATCGTGTCGCAGATGGAAATGCCCTGGTAGCCAATGGGCCGGTCGTTACTGCTGGGACAAAGTCCCGTGGTACTTATCAGAGAGAGGTTCTCGGGTCTTTTTCAGGGCGGTGGAATCAGACAGGGAATCCATCTTGATAATTGCTTACATCGAAAGCCTTGAGTTGGACAGCGAAGTGAATTGGTTTTAGATCAGGCCAGATGAATGATCGACTCGTCTGAAGACACTGACAGCCAGTTATTTTGAATAAAATTATCCCACTCTACTTTCTAATTTTCAGCGACGTTTTTAGTGCGTCATCGTTCAGGTTGGTCGCCGAGCTTTGCGCATCACCGTTAGGCGTCAACCGAGGTTTAGGGGCGACGAAGTGACGAAATTCTTCGATTGGCTTCGGCACTTTCGTCCGGTCAGAGTTATTAATGTCGGTTGGTTGCTGCGGTCATGGAATCGTTCATCACAATTTCAGTTAAATTTCTGATGGTCATTGCTGTTGCCTGACGGTGGTTTAGAATTCAATCCTTCTCTAGAAGATCAAAAAGACGCTGTATTCATTTCGACCTGACATGCCGCCATGCTTGGAATTTTAAACATCAACAAACCTTCCAACGTGACGTCCCGCGATGTAGTGTCCAGAGTCTGTCATGTCTATCGCGAGGCGACCGGTAACAAGCTGAAAGCCGGGCATGCTGGCACCTTGGATCCCGGAGCAACCGGCGTGTTGATTGTTTGTCTTGGGAAAGCGACGCGGTTGATCCGGTACATCCAAGAGGCTTCCAAGACCTATCAGGGGAAGTTTCAACTTGGGGTCACCAGCGCATCGGTGGATTTGGAAACCGATCTTGTGCACCTTGAAAACCCGATACAACCTCGGTGGCAGGACATCGAGCTTGCAATTCCCAGGTTCTGCGGAAAAATCCTTCAAAAACCTCCGGCCTATTCAGCCATCTCCATAAAAGGTCAGCGAGCTTACAAATTGGCCCGCCAGGGAATTTCATTTGATATCAAGGCCAAGGAGGTCGAGGTTCATCGGATTGATGTTCATGGCTACCAGTATCCTTTTTTGGAACTGGAAATTGAATGCGGTTCAGGCACCTACATCCGTTCGCTTGGTCGAGATCTTGCCAGATTGCTCCAAAGCGATGCGGTGATGACACAGCTGTGCAGAACTGCCATTGGCCAATTTAGAGTTGCTGACGCCATGAATATGGATGAAGTAACGATCGAGACGATTCGGGCAGGTATGATTTCACCATGCCGAGCCGTTGAGCATTTGCCGCAGGTGATTGTTGACCGACATCAAGTTACTGAACTGCAGAGGGGAGGTTTTATTTCATTGGAAAATTCAGATGCGGAGAATGTCGAACCAGACAACATTCAACCAAGCAACGAAATCATGGCGCTGGATCACAGCGGTAAGTTAGTTGCGATTTTGGAACCTCGCGGTTCAAAGTGGAAGCCACTGATCAATCTTTCCGCCGAATAGAACTGCGATAAGTGATTCAAGCCCGCGTTGCCGGCAACCAGTTCGGATGGAGCGGATCGAAATTGAAAATAATCAGGCTGGACGACAAGAGGACGTTGATGGGATGCTAAGGTCACTTGTTTTTCAGGTGATTTATTATGGACTCGGCGATCTCAGTCGGAGTCTCGGTGTCGGTTGAAATCGTCCAATCTGCTGTATCGCGGTATAGTGGTTCTCTTCTTTGAAGCAGCATTTGAATTTCTTCAAGTGGTAATAGAGTCGATAGGGCAGGGCGATTGTCCAAGGATTGCCTGTCGTCGAGGATCCGTTTGGCCAGCACTTCGGCGGATGCGGATAACCAAACCGTTAAGTTCGATCGCTTGATGTTCAAACGATTTTCTTGACGAAGAATGATACCACCTCCCCAGGCGATGACAGCCTCTTGTCTGGTCATCAATTCAGAGGCTATGCTGCTTTCGAGATCTCGAAACGAGTTTTCGCCGCGGGATTCAAAAATACTCGCAATCGTCATTTTTTCCCGGGCAACAAGGATGGAATCGGCATCCTGGAATTCGAGACTCAATCGCTCGGCTATGATCTTCCCAACGGTGGATTTACCCGTTCCACGATATCCAATTAGTGAAATGATCATCGACAATTAGAAATATTCCTTTGAAGATCCAGCTGGCTAAGGACTAATAACGGATCCATGTTGAATTCTTACCGAGATGAATTCGACAACTTCAGCCTTGGATTCAGGATTACTTTTCGGCGGGCCGCGCAGTTGAATGTTTGAATTTTGCAGGATTAATAGTCTCAATAAAAATCCGACGCATTTCCTGAATGTTGGGGTCTTTTCCAGTAAACAGCTTGTATTGCATGGCTGCTTGCCTGACAAACATGTCGACACCGGTTATCACTCGACATTTAATCTCCTTGCCGCCTTTGACCAGCAAGGTTTGTTGAGGATTATAAACGGTGTCGAAAATTAGTGTTTCAGGATTTAGTTTGTCGACATCAAATGGTGAATTGTTGAGATCGGGATGCATACCCACTGGTGTGCAGTTAATCAGGTAGTCTACGTCGACGCTGTGGCGAGCAGCCCAATCTATCGATTTGCATTTTAAATCCAAGGCCATTTGCTCTGCTGCCCGGGTATTTCGGCCTGCGACAATTAACTCTGCGCCACCACGTATTAACCCAAACGCCATCGCTTTGGCGACCCCACCGCTACCAAGGATTAAAGCCTTCCTGCCAAAAAATGGCTGTTTGTCTTCAAATTTTCCTTCGGTATGCGCAAGGCTCAGCATTGCCGCCCGGCAGTCAGTGTTATACGCGAATACAGAGTTGTCCTTGACCACCAAAGTATTGGCTGCACGAATCCCCGCGACGTCTTCGTCGAGTCCATTGACGAATCGAAGCACGGATTCCTTATGGGGAATCGTAACGCTTAATCCAGTGATTCCCAGTTCGGAAACGGAATCCATAAACTCATCAAGATGCTCTCGCGGAACTCGAATAGGCAAATAAATCTTGTTGACATCATCCAGTTGTAACAACTGATTGTGAATCGCCGGACTCAGGCTATGACCCACGGGGTCGGCAATGACACCCAGAAACTCAGTGTCCCGATTAATGGATTGAGCTCGGTAGGTGTTGATGAGTTGCTGGGCGGTGAATTGTCCAGGGGCCATCATTCTTTCAGCACTTAACGCAGCGAAGGTAAATGGCGATCCTTTTTGCAGGCAAATGATTCTGGAAATCATGCCAATTTCACCCATGCAAAAAGCAATCGTGGGTACGGGGCTTTTTTCAATCAACCGTAGTACGCGAGCGTTATCGGCCGGTGAATTGGCAAAAGTGGCGATCTTGATAATATCCGGGTCCGTTTTGAGCATCCTGGCGTGAATGGTCTCAATATCGGAGGGAGTTTCCTTCAGGTTGTGGTAGCTGATGATCCGCTTGGTTTTTCCATACCGAGGAATTTGATGGGCAATATCCTCTTCGATGTCGATGTAGTCGACTCCGGTCGCAATCGCACTGCGGAGTAAGATAATCCGATCGGCTTCAGAACCTCGCCACTTTCCACCATCCTGTGGTCGACGGCAAGTCATCACAACCTGCGTGGGCCGCTTTTCGACCAAGCGGTTCAAGTTGATACTTCGGAGAATGTAATCAAGACGTAGTTCCGCTAGAGGCGCTCCCAACCTCGCAACATGTGCGTGTTCGGCGAGAAGCATCTTGTGCCGTCCCCGTCCAATCGTTACGCAAATCATTTCCGTCTCAATTTAGCAGTGATTCTATCTACAATGGTCATTCAGGTTTTAGCGAATTTGACTTTTCAGTCCTTTGAACCCGTCCATTTGGAATAAAATTCGGGTGCTGATCTCGGTGAGTTTAGTGATTTCCTTTGGACTGCGTGATGAATTCCAAAAACCTCCAACCTATCATCAAGGTTTTTCTTACCGGAACTCTGAAAGCTTGTTTTCTCACCAAATCGGTATGGATCGTCAATGTAGCCGCATTCCATCTCAATGATTCAGAAGGGACTAAATTCGTTTAAATCGCCGATCCAGTTCTTCCCGTGAAAATTCCAGAGCAGTAGGCCGCCCATGTGGGCAATGATGCGAATCCTGACATAACTCGCGATTTTCCAGCAGAAACATAATTTCCTCGGGTGTCAAACGATCACCAGCCTTAATGGCAGCTTTACAGGAAATCATGTGCATTAATGAGTCGATTGTATCACGTCGTTCCGGTTTTGAGCCAGCCATGACCTGTTCCACCAATTCTCGTAGCATTTCAGCTGGGCTGTGTTTTGCCAACATGGCGGGATACCCCGTGATAAGAATGGTATCACCACCAAATGGCTCAATTTCAATGCCGATTTGTTCCAGTTCATCTCTTGCTTCGAGAACCGCAGCAGCTTCGGAGGGTGCCATTTGTACCGGTTCGGGAACTAGCAGTCGTTGCGTTTCCAGTTTTCCCGCCAGTACTTTTTCGCGAAGTTGTTCATAGAGAACTCGTTCATGGAGAGCATGCTGATCGATGATCTCGACACCGTCATCGCTCTCGGCAACAAGGTAACGGTTGTGGATTTGTATTGCGCCTGAACGATTGTATCGATCGAGCTGTGCAGGGGCGTTTTCTTTTGGCAAATCCACTGTGTCAGTTTCGCTCGACCGTCCTAGTGTATTTGCTAATACTGATTCCGATTGCTGATTCGAGACAATAGAGCCATCTTGGGTGATTTTTGTTGTTGGCTCCATGCTGCCAGTCTCAGCGGTTCGGCCAAGCACCGGAATGATCGGATTGAGATTACTGGAGTGATCCCAAGCGTTTTTGGTGGGAACTTTGAAATTCATCGAATTCTGCGTTTGTTCCGGCTTGGGAAAAGCTTGTCCTGGTACCGGTGGTAGATTTGAGCTTGCCGATTCAGAAAACTTCTTGAACTCCGGTGAGCCAACCATTGGATCCGGCGCATCAATTCGCGATTTGAGATCAGTCGCCAAGAAGCGATTTCGAAGACTGCCCAGTAGTTGGCTGTACAACCGGCCACCGTCTTGAAATCTGACCTCCAACTTTGCAGGATGAACATTGACATCGATTTGGTCTGGTGGTATCTCCAGATTCAGAAACGCCATTGGATATCGACCATGCAATAGCAAGCCCCGATAGGATTCTCGCAAAGCATGCTGAAGAGATTTGTCCCGAATATGCCGACCGTTTAGAAACAGATACTGCATGCGGGTATGACTGCGGCTTTGGGAAGGATCGACGGCAAAGCCAGAAATTCGTACATTTTCGTGTTCGCTTTCGATCGGAATGAGTGCATCCCGAATTTCTGGCCCAAAAAAAGCTTCGATTCTGTCAGTAATTGCGATCGTTGCAGGCAGATCATGAATGCAACGAGAATTATGGGTTAGCGTAAAATGAATGCCCGGAAAGGCTAACGCGATGCGCGTGAATGCCTCGGAAACATGGCCAATTTCGGTTTGAGTGGTCTTAAGAAATTTTCTTCGAACCGGAGTGTTGAAAAACAGGTTGCGTACTTCGATAACGGTTCCCGGAGGGCATCCACACGGTGCAATTTCGCCGACGTGACCGCCATTGACAATCAATTCATAACCGGAATCAGTCTCTTTTGCCTGACTACGAATCAGGAACTGGCTGATCTCCGCAATCGAAGCCAATGCTTCACCACGGAAACCAAGGGATGCGACGTCGAAAAGTTCATCTGCATTGCGAATTTTGCTGGTCGCATGGCTCTCGATAGCTAATGGAAGCTCCTCCTTGGGAATTCCGCAGCCGTTATCCGAAATCCTAATCAGGTCCACTCCTCCCTTTTCTACCAGGACATCGATGCGACTGGCGCCGGAATCGATTGAGTTTTCCATGAGTTCTTTGACGACGCTGGCTGGTCTTTCGATGACTTCGCCAGCGGCAATTTTATTCACAACGCCCGTTGGCAGTTTCAGAATAGAACGGCGGTTGAAGTCCAAATTGTCTTTGCTGGAAGAGTGATTCATTGGGATTCGCCTATTGATGGTGGATCACCCAACTCTTCCGACTTCATCGTGTCTATTTTTCGGTACAGGCTCCGCTCGCTCATTCCGAGTATTTTCGCGGTTTCTTTCCGGTTGTTACTGACCAGTTTCAAGGTTTCCTGAATGATGAAGGATTCAATTTCCTTCCACGTTTTTCCAATCAACGGATTCAACCCAGTGGGCATTGGTTGGCTTTCAGGGATGGAATCCAACTGCTGGTCGTAGAGGTCTGGTGAGAGGTCATCCATGTCCAGAATCCCATCAATATCCAGAACCACCAGGCTCTCGACCACGTTTTTTAGTTGACGCACATTTCCCTTCCAATCGAAATGAAACATCCAACGGGTTAATTCAGGGGAAAAGCTCTTGACTTTTTTGCTGTGTTTGGCGGTAGCCTGTTTTCGAAAATAATCAGCTAAAGGAATGATATCATCTCGTCTCTGGGACAGCGGATCGAGATGGACCGATACGATTTTCAGCCGGAAATACAGGTCGCTTCGAAATGTTCTTTTTTCGATTTCTTCTTCAAGATTCTTGTTAGTCGCCGCAATGACCCTGACGTTCACAGATCGGGATTTGTTGTCTCCAACGCGAGTGATTTGCCTTTCTTCAAGTACCCGTAGAAGTTTGATCTGGGTAGGCATTGGCATATCACCTACCTCGTCGAGGAACAATGTACCACCATTGGCGTATTCAAATTTTCCGATTCTTTCGGTAATGGCGTCGGTAAACGCCCCACGCACGTGCCCAAATAACTCGCTTTCTACAAGTTGTTGTGAAACTGCAGCTGTGTTGATAGCCACAAACGGTTGGTTTTTTCGTGGGCTATTGTGATGGATCGCCTGAGCAATCACGTCCTTTCCAGTACCGGTTTCACCGGTGATCAGAACGCCGGCATCAGTGGGTGCGATGCGTTTTAGACGTTCGATCACACCCTTCATATGTTCGCTTGAGTAAATGAGGCTTTCGAATCCGAAGTTTTCGTCTAGTCGTCGGGATAGTTCCAGATTCTTTTGACGTAACCTGGAACTCTCAGCGGCTTTTAAAACAACTGCCTGCAGTCGTTTGGGAGTAATGGGCTTTTCAAGAAAGTTAAAAGCCCCTTCCTGCATTGCTTCCACTGCTTTTGGGACACTGGCATGCCCAGTGACCAGGATGACTTCGGTTTCCGGCGTCAATTCCCGGACCTTTTTCAGAATTCCCATGCCGTCCAAATCGTTCATTACCAGATCTGAAACGACGACATCGTATCGATTCTGTTCAACCATCTCGGCTCCGGCAGGGCCTGAGGTTGCCATATCGACGTCCAAGTCGATTCGCTCCAGGCTCTCGACCATTACTTGAGCCAACGGGCGTTCATTATCAACGACCAGGATTTTGACATTCGAAAAGTCGGATTGGTTTACATTCTCCATATCAATATTTTACAGGATTGGAAAATGACTGGCGAGTGTAGAAGCAGATTAGCCGAAAGGCATCTGTCGTTTATTGAGGTGGCAGCTGGTTTAGGATTTCAACGGGGATTTGGCCCTCGAAAGCGATAATTTGGAATTGGGAATGGAAAGATTCTCCGGGTCCCAAAATAAGGCTTTTTTCTGCAACCGGTGCGAAACTGAAGTAGGGCATCGTTGGATGTATACGGACAGGTTGTGGTGAACGAAAATTGTTTTTTCCTCCAATCACCGCAATTCCACAGCGTTTTGAGTCGATAAGACCAGACATCGCTGCCCATCGTTCACGGGATAGGTTCCCGTTGTTGCGTTTTTTTCCAGAGGCGGTCAGAAAATTAAATTCTGACTTCTGCGGATTTCGCCAAGCAGCGGCGCCACGTACTCCTAGTGGTCCATAATGGTTTTTCAGGAGCTCGACCGGATTTTCCGTTACATTTTTTAGCTCAGAGGCCCAGTCAATGATGAACATTCCAGGTCTGGCTTTGGCCGACATTAGCCATGTTTCCTCAAAAATATACCGCTTGGAACCGGGTACACCGGACTGTCCTACGCCCGGTTTTTTCTCCCAGGCAAAGTGTCTCAACATCGCTTTTAATTTTGGGTTACCAGAAGGTAGATTCGACGGGGCGGTATTTGTCTGCTTAACAAACTTGAAATGTTCCACACTTCCGGTACGACGATGTTGATTCCAGAAATCAACCGTCTTGTCATTGATTTTCGCTTTGACGAATGCAAAAAACACACCATGTTGATGCGCGTGGTCATCTGAAAAATCGTCAGTAACGATTTGCCCAGACGGGGCATGGATGGGGTGAAGATATCCACTTCGCTGATAGATTTCCTCTAAATTATTCGGCGGATCGATTACCGCATAGTTATAGGAAAAAATGGGTTTGGAATTCCAATAAAAAGTCTTTCTTTTATTGTCATCCCGAATCTCGATGGAATTTGAAAACGGTCTAGATGCTTGAGCCTGTGCAGGGGCAGGAGCAAGGATGACGCAAAAAATCACTCCTATCCAAGCCAGACTAATGCCCGTTCTAACGGTTCTTCTGCAGATCGAGTTCACTGTCATCATAGAATCACTGTCATCATAGAATCACTGTCATCATAGAATGGCCTTTGGCATTGCTAGTCGCCCATCGACTTGGAAAGTTGACAGAGAATCACAGCCACGATCAACCGTCGTATTGCAACATTGTTATCCCCGGCAGTCGGAGGGGCAACCAAGAAATCTCTTTTTCGAGATCTCCCTTGGCATTGGATTTTGGTTGGAGTTGGGAGGGCTGATGCAATGACCGACTCTTATTCGATGATTGGGTTGGCCTTGGCATTGGGCAACGCTAGTGATTGGCAATAGCTCGCAGGACGGCTTCTCCCATGGTTGCAGGGGAATCGGCGACTTCGATATTGGCGTCCCGCAATGCCCTGACTTTTTCTTCGGCGGTTCCTTTTCCACCTGAGATAATTGCCCCTGCATGTCCCATTCGTTTTCCCGGAGGCGCCGTTTGTCCGGCTATGAATGCGGCAACTGGTTTGGAAATGTTGTCTTTCACAAAGGCGGCGGCTTCCTCTTCAGCAGTTCCACCGATTTCTCCGATCATGATGATTGCCTCGGTTTCGTCATCATTCTCGAACAACTGCAGGATATCGATAAAGGATGAGCCAACGATGGGATCTCCACCCAGTCCAACGCAGGTGGTTTGCCCCAGTCCGGCAGTCGTCGTTTGCCAGACCGCTTCATAGGTTAAGGTCCCGCTGCGACTCATGACTCCCACTTTGCCTTTTTTGTGAATGTACCCGGGCATAATACCGATTTTGCATTCGTCGGATGTAATCACACCAGGGCAATTAGGACCGATTAAAACTGAGTCACTGGCCATGACCCGTTGGTAAACCGGTACCATATCCATCACTGGAATACCTTCGGTAATGGCGCAGATCGTTTTGATGCCGGCATCAACTGCCTCAAGGATTGAATCGGCCGCAAAAGGAGGCGGAACAAAAATCATTGTGGCATCGGCGCCCGTTTGTTGCACGGCCTCCATGCAAGTGTCAAAGACGGGAACTCCCTCTGCCGTTTGCCCACCTTTTCCGGGGGTTACTCCCCCTACGATTTTGGTTCCATATTCCAGACAGTTTCGAGAATGAAAGCCGCCAGAGCTTCCAGTGATGCCCTGGCAGATGACTCTGGTGTTCTTGTTAACGAGAATGCTCATCGAATTTTTGTTTTTCAAAAAAAAGTGGTTTTGAATTGTGTTCCCGAATTTGGTGATCGGGTCGCCGGAATGAATCCAAAAGCGAATTTTGTTTTAAGCAATGGAAGCGACGACCTTTTTCGCGGCATCGGTGAGGTTCTCTGCCGTTTGGATGTCTACGTCGCTTTCAGCGAGTATCTTTTTTCCTTCTTCAACTTCTGTTCCTTCGAGTCGCACGATCAGGGGTACATTGAAGCCGATGTTCTTGTAGGCAGTCACCAGGGCATCAGCAATCGTGGTGCAACGCATGATTCCGCCAAAAATATTGACCAGAACCGCTTTTACGTTGGCGTCCGCGAGAATGATCCGAAAGGCTTCGGTGACTTGATCTGCATTGGCTCCGCCGCCCACATCAAGAAAATTTGCAGGTTCTCCGCCATGCAGTTTAATAATATCCATTGTGCTCATTGCCAAGCCAGCTCCGTTGACAAGACAGCCAATTTCACCATCGAGTTTGACGTAGCTAAGACCTGCTTCGGCTGCCTTGACTTCGGATTCCTCTTCCTCGGAAAGATCCCGGTACTGGGCCACATTGGGATGACGAAAAAGAGCATTTTCATCAAAACTGACCTTGGCATCCAAGGCTATCATGCTGCCGTCTTCGGCGATGACCAGAGGGTTGATTTCTGCCATGGAGCAGTCATAAGTGGAAAAGACCCGACAAAGTGTCTTCATGAATTTGTCAGCGCTGCGAACTGTTTTGCCTTCGATTCCCAGGAGCTTACATAGCTTTCGAACCTGAAAGCTATGTAAGCCCTCTGCCGGATCAAAATGCTCCTTGAAAATCTTTTCCGGGGTTTTGGCAGCGACTTCTTCAATTTCCACCCCCCCCTCAGAGGAGACCATTAGAACCGGTTTTTTTTCGGCACGGTCCAATACGATTCCCAGATAAAGCTCTCTTTTTATGTCGCAACCCGCTTCGACATAGACCTGATTGACTGTTTTGCCGATCGGGCCTGTTTGCAGTGTGACGAGCGTATTGTTCAGCATTGCCTCGGCTGCCTTTGCCGCTTCCTCTGCAGATTTGCAGACCTGCACTCCTCGCTGCTGCGGATTTTCCTGGAAGGTGCCTTTTCCTCGACCCCCAGCATGAATTTGGGATTTGACAACGCAAATTGATGTCCCCAGCTCATCAAACGCCTTTGCTGCTTCTTCCGGCGTTTTAGCGACTCTGCCATCAAGAACGGTCACGCCCTCTTTGCGGAAGATTTCTTTGCCTTGAAACTCGTGAATTTTCATGTTTGGACTCTAACCCTTTCTACAATGTCAATCGGCGGATTATAGATTTCAAAAGATACGATGCCAAGCGGATGGAAATATCATTGTTTTACCCTCGTCGCGACTCTGGTTTTCATTTGGTACTCTGAAGGATTGCCAAAAAAAGATGATGAGTATGCCCAAGTCAATTGAAACGTCGAATTCTTCCGACCCAACCGAGTCTGCCGATTTGAAGCTTGCCAGTCAAGCTGATGGGCCAAGTCGAGGTTCTTTGCTCGTCATTTTCCTGACGGTGTTTATTGATTTACTCGGTTTTGGCATGGTTCTTCCCTTGCTGCCGGCTTACGCGGAATTTTTCGTTACCGACGCAGTTGGACTTAAACTGGGCATCTTGATGGCAATTTTTTCCATCATGCAGTTTTTCTTCGCCCCAATCTGGGGATCGCTGTCGGATAGAATTGGCCGGCGACCGGTTCTCATGATCGGTTTGTTGGGTTCGGTAATATTCTATTCTTTATTTGGCATTGCAACTTTGTGGCAAAGTTATTGGATGCTGTTTTTTACCAGGTTGGGGGCAGGGATTTTTGGAGCGACTATTTCGACCGCTCAGGCCTACATCGCTGATACGACCAGTAAAGAAAATCGATCACGTGGAATGGCCTTGATCGGAATGGCGTTTGGGATGGGATTCACGTTTGGACCTGTGATCGGATACTTTGCATTGCCTTCTGGAGAAGGGGATCCCGGGTCCATGCCAGGTTTTCTCGCAGCAGGTCTTTCATTGGTGGCACTGCTTATTGCCTATTTCGTTTTACCGGAATCTTTAAAGACTGATTCGGAGTCCGCGAATCAAAGACGATTCGATATGGCTTCGCTGCGACAGGTTGCAGTGAACCGTGCGGTCGTGCTGGTTTTGATCACGATCTTCCTTTGTGTGTTTTCTTTTGCGATGTTTGAAACAACGCTGTCTATTCTAATAAAACAGTCATTCGAGTTTTCGTTTCGAGAAATATGTCTTACGTTCGCGTTTATTGGTTTCACCCTGGCATTTATTCAGGGCGGTCTGGTCAGGCCATTATCGAAGCGGATTTCCGAAAGCATCCTTGCAACTTCGGGCGCTGCCCTTGAGGTTGTCGGTTTTGTCATCGTGATTTACGCATCCTATTATCAGGATCTCAATTTGTTTTTTACGGCAATGATTGTCATTGTGACTGGATTCTCCTTCCTTCAACCGTCACTCAATTCTCTTCTTTCAAGACGTGCGGATCCAATGAAACAAGGACTTGTTTTGGGTGTGGGCCAAAGCGTCAATGCCTTGGCTAGAATATTTGGATCATTATTCGGCCTTCCACTTTTAACGATCGGAGTTGCCGCCCCATTCAGTATTTCGGCTGGCCTGATGTTGTTTGGGGCAATTTTCATTTGGATGGCCGTGCGTGCCGGTGGTGATTTTCAGGGAAACGAATTCAAGTCTGCTGATGTGGAATAAGATTATTGACTTAAGAATCAGCAAAACCAAAACAGGAAGCCAGAGGGACCGGACCAATGAATCGAGCCGAACGCGACAAAATTCTTGCTTTGGATGGCGAAGACTTGGCAGGCCTTCAATTGCAAAAGATCAATGAACTGCTGGGGAGTATTCTCCCAGGAAACCGGTTCTATTCAGAAAAGTTGTCGGCAACACCAACTCGATTGGACTCTCTGGAAGATCTCGCGCAGCTTCCGTTTACATTTAAGGATGAATTGGTCGATTCTGGATCTCAGGATGATTATGCCGCGAATCTCACCTATCCTGTCGAGGAATATGTGCGGTTTCACCGCACTTCTGGAACTCGTGGCCGTCCAATGGTCGTTCTGGATACCTGCGATGATTGGAAATGGTGGGTGGAGACTTGGCAATATGTTCTCGATGCTGCGGAGATCATGGCCGGAGACACCGTTTTACTGGCGTTCTCGTTTGGGCCCTTTATAGGTTTTTGGTCCGCTTTTGATGCATTGGTCCATCGAAGAGCTTTAGTGATTCCGGGCGGGGGGTTGAATACACTGGCGCGGTTGGACCTGATACGTTCGACCGGTGTATCCACCATTTTCTCGACTCCCAGTTACGCTTTGCACATGGCAGAAGTGGCAAAGGAAAACCAGATCAATGTGGCGGATTTGCCTGTCAATAAGATCTTTGTGGCTGGAGAGCCCGGCGGTTCAGTGCCGGCGATTCGAGAACAGATTGAATCGCTTTGGAATGCTGAGCTTTTCGACCACAGTGGCGCCAGCGAAGTTGGTCCCTGGGGTTTTGCTGATCGAATGCAAAAGGGATTGCATATTATCGAAAGCGAATTTGTTGCAGAGTTCTTGTCGCTGGAGACCGGTCGTGCTGCCGAAGAGGGTGAGCTGTCTGAATTGGTGTTAACGACATTGGGCCGCCTGGGAAGTCCGGTAATCAGATACAGAACCGGGGATATGGTTCGTCCTTCCTGGAATAGTGAGGGGAATTGTCGATTTGTTTTTCTTGACGGGGGTGTTCTTGGAAGAACGGATGACATGATGGTGATACGGGGAGTCAATGTTTTTCCGTCCTCTATTGAGCAAATATTACGCAGCTATCCGGAGGTTGTTGAATATCGAATCACGGCGGCCAAGATGGGTGCTATGGACGCGCTATCAATCGAAATCGAAGATCGTTTAAATCAACCGGACCGAATAAGCAAAGGCCTTCAGGTCAAAATTGGATTGAAAGTAGATGTTTCAACTGTCCCGATTGGTTCGTTGCCTCGTTTTGAGGGCAAGGGAAAGCGGTTTATCGACAATCGTTGATCAGTTCGGTTTCAGGAAATAAAGTCGATGTTCAGTCGATGAGTGTTCGTAGCGGCTTGATTTGTAAAACGGTTTTTCGGATAGGGGGCATTGTGAGAAAATGGATTTAACGCATCAGGAAATTAACCTATTGCGGGGGCAATTTCCCGCCTTTCAACGGACGATCGATGGAATTCCTGTGGCGTATTTCGACGGTCCGGCAGGAACACAGGTGCCCCAGCGTGTGGCCGATGCGGTTTCCAGCTACCTTTTGTCGAGTAATGCCAATCATGCCGGACTTTTTGCCACTGCGATTGAGAGCGATCAAATGCTTGATGCCGCAAGAGTGGGATTTTCGGAATTCGTTGGAGCCGATGATCCCGCTGAAATTTATTTCGGCCAGAACATGACGTCGTTAACGTTTGCTTTTTCAAGAGCGATTTCACAAACTTGGTCAAGTGGTGATGAAATCATTCTGACAAGAATGGACCATGATGCGAATGTCACTCCGTGGGTTTTAGCTGCGCGAGATCGAGGCATCAAAGTGAACTATGTTGATTTCGATCAGGAGACCTTCCGGCTAGATATCGATCAACTGGAATCGTATCTTAACACCAATACCCGATTGGTTGCCGTCGGATGCGCGGCCAATGCGGCTGGCACGATCAATCCAGTAACGGAGATATGCCGGCTGGCAAAGCGTTACCAAGCTAAGGTGTTTCTTGACGCGGTACACTACGCTCCCCACCGATTAATTGACGTAAAGGAGTTTGGCTGCGATTTTCTTGTCTGTTCTGCTTACAAGTTTTTTGGCCCACATACCGGCATTTTCTGGGGAAAACGCCAACTGCTGGAAGGTCTCGAGGCCTACAAAGTTCGGCCAGCGACGAATCGATTGCCGGGAAAGTGGATGACAGGCACTCAGAGCCACGAAGGCATCGTGGGTAGTCTTGAGGCGGTGGATTACATTGCGGATATTGGACGTGATCTGAGAGGCGACCCTACCTTGGGACGCCGGGATTCACTCATTGCAGCCTTTTCGGCGATTGGCCGCTATGAGCAGAAACTCACGGACATCATGTTAAGTGGATTCAAATCGATCCCCGGGATCCAGCTTTTTGGAATAGCAGACCCTTGTCGCCCGGATTTGCGAGTTGCGACGTTCTCTATTATTTGTCGAGGGATTTCGACTGCCGACTTTGCAAAGAGACTTTGCGATCGCGGCCATTTCGTGTGGCATGGACACTATTATGCGTTGCAGTTTTCAGAACAGTTGGGACTGGAACCCGAAGGAATGGTTCGTATCGGAATGGTGCACTACAATACAGTGGAAGAGGTGAACCGCCTCCTGGACGATATTCGTTCGATCGCTTCATCGGTTTCTGAATCGTCCGGTTGAAATTGAAGTAGCGTTTAGAATTCTTACATGCGCACAGGGCATACTGAAAAAAAATGAAAACAAGACAACTAGGGAATTCAGAACTTCATCTGACGACTGTCGGTATTGGGACATGGGCTATCGGGGGTGGGGATTGGGCCTTCGGTTGGGGGGATCAGGATCAAGAGTCTGCGATCGAAGGAATCATCGCTGGTGTCGATTTGGGTATCAACTGGATTGATACCGCGGCGGTATACGGGGCCGGTGCCAGTGAGGTTCTTGTCGGTAAAGCTCTAGCGAAAATGGAGCCCTCTTGTCGTCCGCTGGTCGCAACAAAATGCGGCAGGATCAATCGCGAAGATGGAACAGTGTTTGGGCGGATTACCAAAGAAAGCGTTATTGCTGAATGCGAAGCGAGTCTGATCCGTCTCGGTGTGGATTGTATTGACCTGTATCAAATGCATTGGCCAGATCCTGACAGTGATATCGAGGAAGGATGGGCTGCCATGATGGAGCTGAAAAAATCGGGAAAAGTCAGGGAGATTGGGGTTTCCAATTTTAACGTTGAGCAAATGAAACGGATTGGCGAGATCCATCGGGTTGCGTCGCTTCAACCCCCCTACAATATGTTGAATCGAAGCATTGAGGAAGAAATTCTGCCCTATTGTGGTCGAGAAGGAATAGGAGTGATTTGTTATAGCCCGATGGGAAAAGGTTTATTGACGGGCGGATTTACGCAAGAGCGGGCACGTGCATTGGATAACAATGACCATCGAAGTCGGGATCCGAAATTTGCATCCCCTCAATTAGAAATCAACCTTGAATTCGTTGATGGTCTCAAGCCTTTAGCGACTGCCAGCGACCGCCCACTGGCACAACTTTCAATCGCCTGGACGCTACGGAAAAACGAACTAACGTCGGCAATCGTGGGTGTTCGAAATCCAACGCAGATTCAACAAACCGTTGCGGCGTCGGATTGGGAGCTGTCTGCAGAACAGATCGAGTGGATCGAGTCGGCGTTGACGAAACGTGAGAAAAGGCTACACGAGGCTGGTTCCTTGGACCAAGGCCGCGTTTAATCCTTTGTTGATGGCCGAGCCCGGGCCGTTCAAGTTGGATGTTATCGGGTTCGCGGCTCAAGGCTGCCAAAATCTAACCCATAGGGAATATCTGTGGCGCATGAGCAATGGTATCGAATGGCAGCTGGAATGGCCAAAAATGGTGCCTCACACGGTATGATTGTGCGGAAATTAGTGGACGGAAACGTGGATTCCACTTGGGCGAATCAGATTGCGGATGAAGCGATACGCAACGTCGCAAATCGAAAACGAATGTCCGGGTTCATCTTGCTCCTTATGGGCATGGGGTTGTTTGTTGTTACGATTTGTTGTCAATGGGGAAATGGTCCTCGTTTGCCATTTTCGCTTGCCATGACGGGTATGCTAATTGCTGGAATAGGATTTGCGAAAATTGTTCATCGGTCCCGTTTGATGCCCCGCAACGGAGCGGACGACAAGCGAATTCGCTAACGGTTGGTTTGGATGGGTGAACTCGTCATCAACTCCAGCGGGATGATCAGGATCCCCAATCATCCCGGGAGTTCAGCCGTCAAGATAGTTTTCCGTGATTGCTGATGGCAAAAAAATTGACCGCCAGCTATTGCGTTTGCGTGTTGATACGGTTTGAATTACGAAGGCAATTAGGAACGGGCTCCAACGTGTTATTTTTTGAACAGGCGTTTACTTACCTTGTCCAGCGTTGGGAAATCTGTCGGGATTTTCTGTGTGACTTTTCCGGTGGATGCCCATTCGGCACCTCTTTGCAGGCTGGCAATAAAACCTACGCACTCTTGAGAATAGTTGCCATGTCCCATCGGCGTGTGAAAGATCCGACCTTTTTCGTAAGTGATCGTCATTAGCATTGGCTCGTGACGACCCGAACCACCTTTCTCTTTACTTGCGTACGCAGTGGCAAGTATTTTCATGTTGTTCGCCGGACCTCTGAGATAATCGTATAATTCGTCTTTCTCATGTAGCCATGATTTCGGCATGCCTTTTGTGATGGGGTGCTCGGCGTCGCGGGTGACCACCGCAAATGGATGTTGGGGACCATGGTGTCCACCCCTCCCTTTGCTTGAGTCCCGGACCACCTTTCCTTGGTCGTTGTAATAGACGTAGGGGCCACTTTTTTCATTTCGTCCACCCCAACCCCCCAGTCCAATGATTTCATTGTATTCCTTCCAGTTACCAAACGAGTTGTTTGCTGCATGGACGACAACAAGTCCACCCCCATTTTTCAGGTAACTGACAAATGACTTTTGGGTTTGTTCAGGCCAGGGCGCACCGTTGTAATTGGTGACAACCACTTGGTAGCTTTTGAAATCGGGTTTGAAGGATTCGTCGGTGCCGCTTCCTTTTGTGGTGGCGACGTCAACATTGAACAATTCAGTCTCTTGCAAATACTTTTTCATCATTTGCGTTGTCTGCGGCCAGTTGCCATGGTTGTTTTGACCATCGACGATGAGGGCTTTCAATTTCGGTTCCGAGGCGGACGTGAGGACAGACAGAGAGACAACCACAGAAAAAACAAGTGATAACTTGAAATTCATATTTGCTCCAAATGGGTGGTGATTTAATAACGGAAGTAGTGGGCCACGTGGCCAAGTTTTCGTGCAAAGGATAGACCGCAATCCGATTGGGAAAAATGGATTGACTAATCTGAATCGGGAAACGTGAAAATTGGAAATCTTGAAATAAAACGTCCTATCTTAACATGTTGCGTTAGGGATGTGAGAAAAAACAGTTGGAAACGGACTGTCTTATCAGTTCGTTGATCCTCTCTTTTGAGGGTAGGGCCGGTTTAAGATTTGTTGTTTTTCATCGACAACGTTTCTGTTGCCTCGAATGAAAATAGGGCGTAGAATGTGCATGGCCATCACTTGATATAAATCGGCGTCCCAAACGAAGAAGAAGGTCCTTACACCCATGAGAAACTCTTGCTTTTCAATCGTTGTCGTCTGTTTTTTGGTGGCCTCCTCTCTCACTTGCGGGTTTCTGGTGGGTAACCGGTCGTCTGAGGAAGACTTGGCATCAACGGTTAGCACTGCGGAAACAGATTTGAAGGGGCCAAGCACGCCATTGAAAGAGATTCTTCTAAAGGCAGAGACTGCCGCCTCTGGAAACAAAATCTCGATGGCTACCGCATCCATTGATGGAAACATCGATATTGTATTTGCGCTTGATTTTGAATCGGGGAATCTGTTCGCTTGGTTACCAGGAACTAATCAGAGATTTCTAGGTGAGTGGAGTGTCAATGTGGCAACAGCCGTTGGTTTGGAAAAAGGTGCCAACCCGGATTTGGTAATGACTGTTGGCAATTTTAATGTCAAGTCTGGTGCTAGCGGAGCGATCCGAACGGTGCCCTTGATTTGTTACATTGCCAACGGTGAAAACGGTCGTGTTGCCGGCTTTGGATTTCAGTGGAATCCGCAACTCGCGAAGGCGGGTAATTTTCAAAGCGGGGCTCTCATTCCTGTTTATCAGGCTGGCACACGCGAGCAGATTATCAAACGCCAATGATTCTATTATTTAGAAAAAGTCGTGCCGGTTGTTGTGAGCCGGTTTGATTTCTATCTGGCTTTTTCTTCTTCATGGCTTGTTTTCAAGATACAGCCATTTTTCAAGATACAGCCATTCACTGATTTGGTTTTACATAACCGAAAAGTAATTGTCGGCAGCAAAATCAAGGCATTCGCGAGTCATTTGAACCGGCTTTTCATTGTAACGACAATAGTTGCGGATTTGCAGTAATAGATCGCGTGGATGGCAGTTTCGAAATGGTCTTTCCTGCGAATCATAATGCTTTGAAATCAGGTACTCGACCGCCGAGGCGTCATACTTAATCTTCATCGCATTAGATACGATTTTGAACAGTTTCAGAAAATCTTCCCGGCTTGGATTCGGCACTTCGATCTTGTATGGAATTCTTCTCAGGAAGGCATCGTCGACCAGTTCGCTTGGCTCAAGATTAGTGGAAAAAATAACCAGTTGATCGAATGGGACTTGGATTTTCTGACCGCTGCTGAGATTCAAATGATCATACCTCTTCTCAAGTGGGACAATCCATCGATTCAGCAATTCGTCAACACTGACGCCTTGACGGCCAAAGTCATCAATAACCAAAACACCACAATTGCTTTTCAATTGCACAGGCGCTTCACTAATCCCATTCTCTTCGTTGAATGAGATTTCCAGATGCGACATCTTTAGTTCACCACCAACAACAATGGTAGGACGTTCGATGCGAACCCATCTTTCGTCGGCATCATGTTTGTTTATCAAACCGCTTTTTTCCAGGGGTGCTTCTACGTGATTCATGGGATCAAAAACCCGAATGATTTCCCCGGCGACACATACCGAACGGGGAATCCATATATATTTTCCGAAGGATCTGGTAACGCGTTCGGCGATACTTGTTTTTCCATTTCCCGGAAAGCCGTAAAGGAACATGCCCCTACCGGAACTGATTGCAGGTCCAAGTTTTTCGAGCATTGCGGGCGAGATCAACAAATCCGAAAAGGCTTTTTGCAGTTCGATGCGGGTGGGGAATTGTCCTTCGATGGATTGAGCCTTGATCGACTTTACGTAATCCTGAATCGATACCGGTGTAGCACCGTAGTATGAACAGGTATTCGCGTACCGGCGCGCTCTTTCACGGCCGCTATCGGTTAATCGACAAACGTAGTCGTTCATCGTTGCCTGGCCAACAAATCCGATCAGTTGCTCAGATTTGAGTTGGGCTAGGAACGGCTCCATCAAGAGGAAAGGCAGCTTTAGTTGTTCCGAGATTTTTCGACCGCTTTGGTCTCCTGCTGAAAGAAGGAACTTGAGAACCATTCCTTCAATTTGAGAATCATTTACCGCGGCTTCGTGAAATGTCCTTGGAGCCTTCGGGAAAAACGCCGTGTTTCCCTTGGACATTGGATCGGTTGTGGGTTCGCTAACGGCGGACGGTGTTGACGTTGGTGGTTGAACGGCAGCCGGATTCTGTTTTTCAGCTGTCAGGCCTTCACCCAATTCATTGATCCGATTAAGCAAGTTCTGAATTTCAGCGTCTGAATCAGTTGATTTTAGGGATTCTAAAACATTAATCGGCCGAGAGCCGGACGGGTTCATTGTCATTTTGGCATCTTGCATGGAAGCAGAGTGTCTTCAATAGAAGCGGTGGACCACCGCCCAATTCACTCAAAAACTTAGGTCAGCCTGCAAAGAACTGCCGAATAATCACTTCGGAAAAGCACGAAAAAAACGCTTTGATTCCATCGATGGCGTGCGGATTGCAACGGTGGTAAGACTATTTTGTCGTGTAAAAGGCTGGATCATCGATGATCCAGTCTGTAGACCACGTTTTCCCATCGTCATCGTTGCAGATGTTGAAAAAGAAGGTGCGAAATCGCTCCGCTCGATATCCATACGGCATTTGGGACGCGATATGGTCATTGATCGTCAGGTTTTCAACCCCAGGTCGGGCGAAGTAGTGAACACGACCGTCCTTGGAAACGGACATGCCCAAGGTCCACCAACCGGTACTGGTAATTTGCAGGCCTTTGAAATCACTGCCACGTTGATCGCTTCTGAGGCGAATCCAGGCGTAATCATGTTTCCGATTCGCTTCATGCTTGCTTTCAAATTCGATAAACATCCCTGGCCAGTAGATTTCGGTTTCTTTTGCCGCTCCAATTTGGAAAAACTTCGACTTTGATTTTTTGGCTGTCGTTTCCAAGGCGATTCGAAAAGCAAAATGAGGACCGGTACGGTCTTCCCATTGATCGACCGGCGGCAGGAATACCCTGACGACACAGTTAGGCTCTTGGCTGATACTGGTCCGACCAATTTTGTCATGAATATTGCAGATGAAATCATCCTGCTGCAGCTTATAGGTGTTTCTACCGGGAATCCCCGTTCGCAGAGATTTGAGCAAGAGGGAATTATGACTGTCTGGTAAGCCTCCCTCGGGCGTCTTCACGATTTTTACGATATCTGGGTCACCCCGTTTGACCCCTTCGTACCAACGGTTGTTGGAGGAACGGCCAAAAGGGCCCCGTTTCTTTTTGTCAATGTTTTCGCTGCTTTTGGGGGCTGCGAATTGATACGTCCATGTATCGTCTTCGAAAGTATCGCCGACTTTATCAACCTTCTGACCGGTGCCCGGAATAACAATGTTTTGGCCGAACGCTGGCAATGCAATGGTGG
Source organism: Planctomycetota bacterium (assembly GCA_014238905.1). Lineage (GTDB taxonomy): Bacteria > Planctomycetota > Planctomycetia > Pirellulales > Pirellulaceae > JABAAE01. The sequence continues at coordinate 146,692 of JABAAE010000006.1, read as the reverse complement.
CAAATAAAAGGGTGATCAGACAGAGTCCCAAACTACGATATCGCATCGAATCAATTCCCCTAAAGACAAAAGAGTGCATTCATCAATGTCTATCGGGATTTGATAGTTTGTTGACTCTTGATTTTGGAATTGAAATACGGTTCGCCTTGCCGCGGTAACTGTTTTTCTGTTTGGAGAAACTTTGAGGATAGGGAGTTGGATGAAAGCTTTTTCTCAGGATTGGAATTGAATTCAGCCTGTTCTCTATCAAAGCAAACGGCGAACAAATTGAAGATTGGATTTCAATAAGAGCGACTTGGGAATTCCCACCAATCACTTATTCCTGACTCTTGTGACCGTAAACTGTTACGATGATTTCCCGAATTCTTGGTTTCACATCGCATTCGAGATGGCAGATCTGCTGCCAGGTCCCCAGTGCCAGTTTTCCCTCGGCTATAGGAGCGGAGAAATCAGGTCCCATCAGCGTTGATTGCAAATGAGAATGGCCATTTCCATCATTCCAACGTTGCTGATGTTCGTAATCCTCTTTTGCTGGTATCAACTCATTCATGGTTGCGGGAAGATCGTGAACCAGTCCCGGTTCGAACTCGATGGCGCCGATGGCTGCTGTGCTACCAACATTGAACACGTTCACAATACCGGTATCGATTCCACTCTCGGTAACAATCTGGGCGACCTTGGCAGTGATATCGCACATGTCGCCGTTTTGGGTTGTTTTCAGAAGGAGTTTTTTTTGAAAAACCATAACCAGATCACAAAAACCTAGAATAAGCGGGCGTCAGACCCAGCGAATCTAATGGAAGAATTAGGTCGAATAAATGGGCGATGGTTTAAAACCTCGCGAAAATCAACATTTATGGGAGAAATTGTCTTTTTTTCGCGTCCTACTGCCTACCCGAAGTAGGGGGCTTGGGTTTTGAGGGATTTTTTTAACAACCTAACCGGTAGAAGTTACCTATAATTTACATTCTTTCAAAAATATCTTTTAGAACATTTTTCTGTTGTCATCAAAGGAATAGCAAATGCAGATGAAAAATCGTTTCCTGGTGATGGTCGCCTTCGGTCTGGCCATTCCAGTGTTCAATTTGGCGCAAGCTCAATCGCCGGCAACGTCCCCTGCGGCGAAAGCGATGCCCAAACCTGACTATCCTCCTTTGGATAAAGTCGTAGAGGGTTACAAGGAGGTTCCAGTTTCTGACGGGACCAAGCCATTCTTACGACTTTGGCGACGCGATAAAGACGGGCAGATGTACGCAGAATTACCAAAAACTGCCATCATCCCCAACAGCCCCGAACGGCATTTTATTGCTTTGACTGTTTCCGGCGGCGAGTCGTTCGCAGGTCTTCAGCAGAATGATTTTTTTGTAAAGTACCGCATCTATGGCAAGCGATTGGCCATCATCGCACCTAATCAGGAGATTCGGACCACAGGAGAAGACGAAGCAAGACGAAGCATCAAACGTCTATTTACTGACAAGGTTTTGACCGATGTTCCAATTGTGGCGATGAATCCTCGGGGCGGGCCGGTAATTGATTTCGATGAACTATTGGTAAAACAGGCTTCGTTGTTTTTTGGTGGTGGTGGTTTCATGTCCGGCGGAATTCGGATTACCAAGCCTCACCTGGCTCGTATCTCGATGGCGAAGACATTTCCTGGTAATACTGAAATTGCTTTCGAAGCTCCGATGTCTGATGGCACACTGAAAACGCTTCATTATTCCATCAGTAAACTGACAAAGGATCCGACCTACAAACCTCGACTAGCGGATCAACGAATTGGCTATTTCACTACATCGTATAGCGACTACGGGAAATACGATGCCGACGATGTCAACGTCCGATTCATCAATCGGTGGCATCTCGAGAAGAGAGATCCTAAGTTGTCAATTTCTCCTCCCAAGAAGCCAATTCATTTTTATATAGAGCACACTACTCCCGTGCGGTACCGGCGTTGGGTCCAACGCGGTATCGAGTACTGGAATAAGGCGTTCGAAAAGGTTGGTATTTCGGATGCGATCATCGTACACCAGCAGGATTCAGCTACTGGCGCGTACATGGATTTGGCACCTGAAGATGTGCGATACAACTTTGTTCGATGGCTTAACAACAACGTTAGCACGGCCATTGGGCCGAGTCGGGTTCATCCTGAAACGGGCCAAATACTTGATGCAGATATCGTCTTGACGGACGGTTGGATTCGAGTCTTTGAAAGGCAATTTAATGAGGAAATGCCGCGGTTGATGTCGGAAGGTTTCTCCCCGGAAACATTTGCTTGGCTGGCGGAACATCCTGAATGGGATCCACGCGTTCGCCTTGCGGATCCTGCGGATCGACCCACAATCATTCGCGCGATTCAGGCACAGGCACGATTGCCTAGGTCTGGTCATCCATCCTCCAACTTTAAGACAAAGGCCATTGGAGATGATGTCTTTGATGGGCTTTACGGAAGAACCAGTCAAGTGAATGGTTATTGCCAAGCTGCCGATCGACGTGCTTTTGATGTTGGAATCATGAGAATGATGCTTGCCAACGGGTATTTCGATGATGAGAAGAAAGATGATGAGAAGAAAGATGATGAGAAGAAAGATGATAAACCTAAAGAACAGATTCTCGATGGCATTCCGGAGTCCTTCATTGGACCCCTGTTAGCGGACTTGGTTTGTCACGAAGTGGGACACACTTTAGGACTTCGCCATAATTTCCGAGCTTCCAGTATTTATTCTCTGGATGAAATTAATAGTGAGAATTTGAAGGGGAAAAAGGCGCTTGCCGGCAGTGTTATGGATTACCTGCCGACCAATTTCAATACCAAGAAAGATGGTAAGCAGGGCGATTATGGAATGATTGGCGTTGGTCCATATGATATGTGGGCAATTGAATATGGTTATTCCTTTGCTTCGGATTTGAAGCCGATTTTAGCTCGCGTTAAAGATCCGATGCTGACTTACGGTACTGATGAGGATACGTCTGGACCAGATCCCCTTGCCCAGCGTTATGACTTCTCCAAAGACCCACTTGATTTTGCCAAGAGCCAGATGCGTCTTGCAAAATATCATCGGGAAAGGATCTTGAAGTCATTTGTTAAGGATGGCGATGCGTGGTCCAAAGCCCGTACCGGATACGAAATGACGCTTAGCATGCAAACGCGATCAACCAGCATGATGTCTCGCTGGGTGGGTGGAGCGTTCATTTCCCGCCATAAAAAGGGAGACATCAAAGATAAAGCTCCGATCGAGGTGGTTCCGGTGAAGCAACAAAGAGCGGCGCTTGATTTTATCATTGAATCGACGTTCAACGATGCCGGATACGGATTGACACCAGATTTATTGCGATTCATGTCGGCCAGCCATTGGCGAAGCAGCGGTCGTTCGCGAACGTCGTCTTCACCGACGTGGCCTATCCACGATCGCATCATGGGGATTCAGGCCTCAACGTTGACACAGCTAATGAATCCGACGACACTTCGAAACGTTTACGACAACGAATTCCGAATTCCTGCAGATCAGGACGCTTTGACACTTCCAGAAATGATGGACAAGTTAACCAAATCCATCTGGTCTGAGCTGGACAACGCCCCGGTTGGAGAATACTCGGATCGGAAACCGATGATTTCCAGCTTGCGACGGAATCTTCAGCGTGAGCATCTGGAGCGTTTGATAGGATTGATGCTTTCGAAAAGTTCTGCTGCTGCTTCCAAACCCATTTCCAACCTATCGATGACCACATTGATGGGCTTGAAAGAGAGAATCGACACTGCAATTGTTCGGGGAGAAGATCGCCTGGATGCTTACACGAAAGGGCATCTTCTTGATGCCAAGAAACGCATCGAGAAAGTTCTCGATGCGGATTACATCGTCAACGCGCCAGCGGGAGGATCCAACATTCAGTCCTTGATTTTTGGTCAGTTTGAAGAGAGGAATGAACGATAGTCGGATCAGGAAGGGCGTTTGCCCGACGAACAGATTCTGTTCTTAGAATTATTGTATTAAGTAAAGAGCTGTCTTTGGGCAGCTCTTTTTTTTGTAATCGTCTTCGCGTGCTGACAGTTTAAATTAATTCGTTAGCAGACGATCAAATGACTGCCAGTCCATTCCCCAATCAAAATTGATGGCAGAATGGGTCAGGGCGCCAACGCTAATTCTTTCTACTCCAGTCTCGGCGATTTCCCGAATTGATTTCAGGTTGACACCTCCGGACGCCTCCAATAGCACGGGGAGATTTGCCCTCATGTCGACTGCAGTTCTAAGATCATGCAGGGACATGTTGTCCAATAGGACTATGTTTGGCTCTAAGGGCAGAATTGTTTCCAATTGAGAAAGTGTATCAACTTCGATTTGAATGATGATTTCCGGCCACCGATTTTTTGCATTTTTAAAAGCCAGCTGGACGATGCCTGACCAGTCCGGAATTTTTTCTTTCGATATGCAAAGATGATTATCCTTTATCAGGATCGCATCGTAGAGACCCATACGGTGGTTCTCTCCTCCACCGCATCGCACTGCATATTTTTCGAGACGCCGCCATCCTGGTGTTGTTTTTCGGGTGTCGAAAACTTTAGCACCTGTTCCCTGGATCTCCGCCATGAAATTATTAGTTAAAGTGGCGATGCCTGAGAGTCGGCCGATGAAGTTCAGGACCGTGCGTTCAGCTCTCAGAATGTCTTGTGCATTTCCACGGAATTCAACGACAGTCTGGTCCTTTTCCACTTTGTCGCCGTCGCTGAGCTGGAATTCGACTTCGACATTTGCATTGAATCTATCGAGAATTGGCGTTATCAGGCATAGACCGCAGGCGATTCCAGTTTCCCGGGCAACAATCTGGGCCGATCCCGTGGCCTCTGGGTCGATCATTATCTCCGAGGAAAGATCAACACCCTGGGAGAGATCTTCACGGTGGGCGAGGTCAATAAGGGTTATTGCTGATTCAGCGGTTTCGAGATCGTACGTCATAGGATAGGCCTTCAGGGTAGTTTGCAAGCCATATTGAAGTCCCAAAAGGGGCTCCCGTAAACCGGGTTATTCATTGATAATAACAAAGCGTTGTTGATTTGCGTGAACCGCCTTGAACCCCGTCCCCCAACGCCGCGTAATTTCAATTCAGTGAGAATTAATTCACGCTGGCTCTTTGAATTCACACTATTTGGTTAAATCATTCGATGAGAATTTACTTTCGGTACCGTGAACAACTGGCGATTGCTGGTTTGCTGATGGCCGCATTGGTGGTACTGATAGGCCGTTATACAATACTGAATTGGGAACAGCCGGCAGTTAACATGGATCGGCCATTATTGCGTTCGGCTGAATTCACGATTGATATTAACAAAGCTGGCTGGACTGAACTTGCGTTGATGCCCGGGATTGGTGAGACTTTGGCCAAACGCATCGTTGGATTTCGCCGCCAGCATGGTCGATATGAATCGATTGAGGATTTGTTAAAAGTAAGTGGCATAGGGCCCAACAAACTTAAGTCGATGCGTCCGTTTCTTCGCAGACCTAGCATCATCCAACCTGCATCGGTGTGAAATGCATGTCGTCAGAATCAAATAACCTCCGTGGTGAATTTCGTCTTGAATCGCCATTCAAGCCCGCCGGCGATCAGCCCCAGGCGATCGACGCTTTAGTGAATGGTTTTCAGTCCAGGGATCACCAGGTTCTAATGGGAGTGACGGGATCGGGTAAGACATTTACGATGGCTAACGTCATTCAGCGGTTACAAAAACCTACGTTGGTGATCTCCCATAACAAAACTCTTGCTGCCCAGCTCTATTCGGAGTTCAAGGAGTTTTTTCCGAATAACTCGGTTCATTATTTCGTCAGCTATTACGACTATTATCAGCCAGAAGCGTATATTCCCCAAAGGGATATCTATATTGAAAAAGACGCTTCCATTAACGAAGAAATTGATCGTTTGAGGCTGGCCACAACCAGCTCGCTGGTGAGTCGGAAGGACGTCGTGATTATCGCCAGCGTTTCCAGTATTTACGGGCTTGGGTCGCCAGAAGACTACAAGAGTATGATGGTCGCGCTGGAAAAAGGACAAGTCATTGATCGGGACGAAATGCTGTCCCGCCTCATTGATATTCAATATGAGAGAAATGACATTGGCTTCGAGCGATCAAAGATGCGGGTGCGAGGTGACTGTATCGAAATTTGGCCTGCCTACGAAGAATTTGCCTTTCGTATCGAATTGTGGGGAGATGAAGTTGAGCAACTCGCGTTCATTAACCCAATTTCCGGTGAGGTTATTTCGCAGCAGGAGCAGTTGTTCATCTATCCAGCCAAGCACTTTGTGACTCCAGAGAGTCGAATTGGGGGTGCTGTCGGGTTAATCAAGGAGGAGTTGAAAGAACGACTTGAGACGATGCGTGAAACGGGCAAGCTGTTGGAAGCCCAGAGGCTCAACGCTCGAACAAGATTTGACATCGAAATGCTCCAGGAAGTTGGGCACTGCCCAGGAATCGAAAATTACAGTCGACATTTATCGGGCAGGAAAGAAGGGGAAACGCCCTCGACTCTTTACGATTTTTTTCCGGAAGATTTTTTACTATTCATTGATGAGTCACACGTCACCACACCCCAAATCCGTGCAATGTATTCGGGCGACCGGAGCCGGAAAACGACATTGGTTGAGCACGGTTTTCGGTTACCTTCCGCATTGGATAATCGACCCCTGATGTTTGAAGAGTGGGAGAAAAAAACCAAGCAGGTGGTTTATGTTTCGGCGACACCGAATGATTATGAGCTCGAGAAAGCCGAAGGTGAGATCGTTGAACAGATTATTCGTCCTACCGGTTTGCTCGATCCGGAAATCGATGTTGTGCCTGCCCGCGGTCAGGTCGCTCATTTGCTTGAACAGATCAATGAAAGAAAGCGTACCGGTGAACGAGTTTTGGTCACAACTCTGACCAAACGCCTTGCTGAGGATCTATCGGCTTACCTATGCGAAAATGATGTTCGTTGCCAATGGTTACACAGTGAATTGGATGCATTTGAACGAGTGGAACTTTTGCAGGATCTCAGGAAAGGTGTTCATGAATGTCTTGTTGGTGTTAATTTGTTGCGGGAAGGACTCGATCTTCCGGAGGTGTCCCTGGTTGCAATTCTCGATGCCGACAAAGAGGGGTTTCTTAGGAGCGAAACATCACTGATTCAGACCATTGGCCGGTCCGCTCGAAATGTCAACGCGAAAGTGATTTTATATGCCGATAAGGTCACCGCATCAATGAAATCAGCGATTGAAGAAACGAATCGTCGCCGTACGATTCAAGAGAAGTACAATAAAAAGCATGGTATCACCCCTGAAACGATCAAAAAACGAATTACCGGGGGGATTGAATCAGCTGCAGCCTCTCATCGTGAAGCAACCCAAACGGTTCTAAAAGCGAATGCAACAGCTGTTATCACAGACGATTACGTCAAGGAACTTGAGTCGGAGATGCTCGTGGCGGCAGAAAATCTTGAATTTGAAAGAGCCGCTGCACTCCGGGATCGAATTTCCCAACTACACGATAAAATTGGTGAGCCGCTTGAGGATGTTGAAATCCAATCTTATAAGGCCAAGGGTAAAAAGGGGCGACGTGGAAAGCCAACCGGGAAAAAAACGGTCAAAGTGCCCCGTCCCAAGAAAATGAATTAGAAAAAAAGAGAGTTGGCCGGATGGGTGGTTTAGGAATTCGGGCTGGCCTTGGCACATTTTCAGCACAGCGGTGATTCAGCACAAAGAACGAATAACAATGTCTTTTGAATGAGCCCGTATTGATCGATCTAGATTCTCGCCAATCATCTCCGAATGGAGAAGGATTTACCGGTTGGCCGAGTTTGGCCGTTGCGACGATGTTCATCGTTTCACAGGAAGGCATTCTCGCACGGGGAGTCGCACCACTGTGGTTCGGAGAATACTCCGTGGTCCAAACAGTGAAAATGGAATTGTCCGGTGGAGCCGCTTCAGAGAATGTCCTGGTTTGGACGGGAAAAACGTCATGAAACGATTTTTCATTTGAAAAAAAAATAGCCGTCCTAACGGACGGCTATTAATGTATCAAACTGGGTTTTGGAAAAAATCAAGGCTTGCCTTTTGATTTCTCTTCTTCGTGAGTGATTTCTACCTTGACTCCAGCCTCGCCTAGCAGTTGAGTGACGGCTTTGTCCATCGCCACTCCCCGGACGCCCTTGAATCGAATCTTCCCATTGGCGTCCAGAACATAAATTGTTGGCCATCCGCGAACATTCCACTTCGTTGAGATCGGACCACCGGTTCCCAAAGGACCATTCCAAAAACTTCTCCAGGTAATATCTTTTTCAGCCATCACCGTCTTGAGTTTTTCGCGATCTCGATCGCTGTTGACTCCAATTAATGCAAATGGTTTGTCTGCCAGTTGTTTTACGAGCGACCGCTCGTGTGGGTACATTGCCCGGCATGGTGGTCACCAATCACCCCAGAAGTCAATGACAACCACTTTGCCCTTGTAGTCGCTCAGCTTAAACTCGACGCCATCTACATCTTCACCAACGATGTCCGGCACATCCATTCCGATTTGAAGATTTTCCATTTCGAAAATCTCTCCCTCGACCATCTTGGCCAAATTATTTCGTCCGACAGTCACATTGGGAAACTTCTCAGGAATGGACTTGATTAGCTTGAAACCCTCTTCCTTGGTTTTCTCGGAGGAAGCGAGCATTTTTCCCAAAGCATAGGTCGCTGCACCACGAACAGAATCATGGGAGCTTTTCTCCATCAGATTACGAAGCATGCTTTGATTGGAGTCCGAAGCTGGAGCCCGTGTCATCGTCATCGCAAAGCCAGCCATCTTTTCTGAATCACCAAAGTTTTCAAGCAGTAAATCTTGAGCTTCAGATTTGACCATGGGCTTGGAGTTGCCAGAAATTAGCATCATCAACATATCGAATGAGGCGTCACCCTTTAAATCGGCTTTGGCGACCTCCAGCATTGTGGATTGGGTTTTTGCCACCACGCTAGGATTTCTGGACATGTTCAACTGTTGAAGAAGTCGACCAGCCATTCGATCCTGGGGATTCTCTTGAACGATTTTTAGAATATCGTCCACCAGTCCATCCGCAGCGCCGTAGTACTTTACCAAGGCTGCATTTTTGGTGTCCGGCGTAGCTGCTGAGCGATACTCCTTTAACGCTGTTGCTTGCAATTCCGAAATTGTCTTGCTGAATTCTACAAGCGTTTTCGGATCTTCTTTTTCTTTCTCATCCTGTCCAATTAATGAGGTCAGCGACCCCAACGTAATCATGACGGCAATGGAAAGCTGATATTTAAGCCTGTTCAATTGAAGCTCCCTTAGGTTGAAGAAATTGGCGGGATGTTTACATTAACTTTTCTGGCCCCTTATTAGAAACGCTCAAAAAGCTATTTTGCAAAAATAAGTGGAGTTTTTTCCAGTTTTTTTCTGAGTGAAGACGTCTCCGCTGGGTCAAGGGCGAGTTTACAGGCATAAACGGCTTTACAACAACTCGATTTGTTTCACGCAGGTACCCGTTTACCAGCTGATCCGGTTGCGGTTAACTTGAATGGAGCTGGCGAAATTCAGGTTGTCATGATCAATGTCGCGCGGTTCGGTTTCACCTTCAGCCACTCCGGAAAGAAAATTGGGAAAATCATCAGTCGTGGCAACGAACATTCCCCGGATATCGACACCCATGCTTGGGTGGTTCCGCTGGTATATCAGCAGGATGTTTCGCAAATCTTTTCATTCGGTTTGTCTCTCTCGGTCATCTTTTGTTGGAACAGAGGAATTGAGTGAGGCGAATACATTTCGGAACATCTTGGTTTTCGCCAATCACTGTTCCTGGTGGGACCCCCTGATTGCCATCCATCTGGGACATAAAATCTTTGGAAAATTCCAGCATTTTTCACCTATTGACGCCGCAGCTCTTGAGAAATACCGCATTTTCAAACGACTAGGATTCTATCCCGTCGATCGCGAGAGCCGCCGGGGTGCGGTGGACTTTCTTCGTCTCAGCGATGAGATTTTGTCAAAGGAAAAAAATTGTCTTTGGGTTACGCCAGAGGGGAAATTCGCGGACGCTCGGAACCATGGGAATCGGTTTGAGCCGGGTATCTCTCACTTGGCGGTGCGGAACAGCAAAGTCACTTTCTTGCCCTTGGCAATCGAAGTCAGTTTCTGGGAAGAAAAATTGCCAGAAATTTTTTGCCGTTTTGGACCTCCTGTGACAGCGATTGCAGGTTCTTCCAAAGAAATTTGGAATCAACAATTGGAGGTGGCGTTGCGGGCCAATCAGGCCGAATTAGCCAGGCAGGTCATTTCCCGTAACGAAGATTTTTTTCAAATCATGCTGAGTGGAAAATCGGGAGTCTCCCCGGTTTATGATTTTTTCCGACGTCTTGGTGGCTGGTTTTCGGGATCTAGCATTGAGGTGGGGCATGGAACCAAGTTGAGTAGTCTCCATGACCTGAAAAAAACAAATTCTGATTCCCCAGCTCTTGATCCTCGATCCGATGAGGGAGAGTTGCGTTGATGGTCACGATTTCCCTCATTGCATTTTTCCTGGCAATTGTACCCACCATCGTGTTCTGCCGAAATCTTTCAGTTTTTCAGACGATGAAGAGTCCTCAATCGCCGGCAGTGAATCCCGATTTGGTTTCGGTTTTGGTGCCGGCGCGGAATGAGGAAGCGGGTATTACCAAAACCCTGACGCACCTGCTTGCCTCCGATTATCAAGCTTTGGAAATCATCGTATTGGATGATCATTCAGAGGATTTGACGGCTGAACTGGTAAAGGATTTTGCTCGGTCTGACTCGCGTGTGAAGATACTTCACTCAGATGAACTGCCAGTTGGGTGGTGTGGAAAACAATTTGCTTGTTGGCAGTTATCAAAGGCGGCAACTGGCCGCTATTTGTTGTTTCTCGATGCCGATGTCAGGATTCACCCCCATGCAATTTCCAAGACGGTATCCCAGTTTGTAGACGGAAATTCCAATTTAATAAGCTGTTTTCCGAAGCAGGAAACGGGTAGCTTGCTGGAACGATTGCTGATTCCGTTGATTCACTTCGTACTGCTTGGGTTTCTGTCTATTCGGCAAATGAGAAGTCGCTCCGAACCAGCATTTGCTGCGGGCTGTGGTCAATTTTTTTTTACCGATCGTGAATCCTATCTTGCCGCTGGTGGACATAAGGAGATTCGGGGGTCCCTACACGATGGAATACAGCTCCCTCGGACCTACAGGACAGCGGGTTTGCGGACGGACATATTTGACGGCGGTGATCTGGCCACGGTGAGAATGTACAGCAATGCCCGGGAGGTATGGGGTGGGCTTCAAAAAAATGCTTCCGAGGGGCTTGGCCACCCTCGGCTAATCGTTCCTGTTTCCCTCCTGCTTTTCATCGGCCAGATACTGCCGTTTTTGGCAATTGGTTTCAGTCATCTTCTCTCGCCTGTCGGTTTTTACATTTTTTTGGCAGCTGCTTTGGTCTCGTGGTTGCCACGGTTTGTTGGAACCATCAGGTTTTCTCAGAGTTGGATTGGTGCTTTGCTCCACCCATTGGGAGTTTTGCTTTTGCTGATGATTCAGTGGACAGCGTTGTTAAAGCTGATGCAGGGAAAAGGAGGGAATTGGAAGGGACGTAGTTACAAACCATTAACGGGTTCATAGGTTGTCCAGGTCGTGCGAATTCGTTAGCTGGCGTCATTCGGTGAATTAGGCACTTTCTTCATATTCCTCGTCATCGTCTTCGTAAACGTATTCATACTCTTGATCGTCGTCCTCAACGGGCTCTTCCTCATCGTCGAGGTCATCATCTTCCGCATCCGATTCAAATTCTTGTTCCGCTATGAATTCTGATTCAACCACGTCCACCTCCTCCTGATCCTCAGGCGGTTCTTCTGCGGTGGATTCACTTGAAGTGTCCTCGGGATCCAGCCCCTGCATTTCTTCCCATTCGGCTATGGATATCATGATTTCTCGAGCTTGCGACCCATTGTACGGCCCGACAATATTGTCTTCGGCCATAAAGTCGATCAGTCTTGCCGCACGTCCATAACCAATCCCAAGGGTGCGTTGTAACAGCGAGACACTACCGCGACCTTCGCGGACGACCACGTCGACAGCGCTTTCGTAAAGGTCATCCCGCTTCTTTAATGCGGTTGGTTTGTCATCGTCCTCTTCATCATCTTCCTTGATCTTTAGATTCAAAAGCTCATTAACGAAATCCTGCTCTCCCTGAGAACAGGAGTCTGTCACGGAGTCGATCTCGTCGTCGCTTAAATAAGTTCCTTGGCCCCGAAGCAACTTGCTGGTTCCTGGCCACAGGAAAAGCATATCGCCGTTGCCCAGCAGTTTGTCGGCGCCCATTTCATCCAGAACCACCCGGCTGTCCGTCCGACTGGCTACCTGGAAGGAAATCCGCGCCGGTAAATTGGATTTGATCAAGCCGGTGATGACATCCACTGTCGGTTTTTGGGTTGCTAGAATCAGGTGGATACCAACGGCTCGACTTTTTTGCGCCAAGCGAATGATATGCTGTTCCACATCTTTCCCGGCTGTCATCATTAAGTCTGCCATTTCATCGGCAACGATCACAATAAACGGCAAATGCAGTGGAATGTTGTCTCGTTCTTCAGGATCATCCACTTCCAGACGTTCCAAGAGTTCTTCTTCGCCCAGTTGGTTGTAGCTGCTGATGTGTCGCACGCCCGCTTTGGCCAACAAAGAGTAGCGTTCTTCCATCTTGTCCACCGCCCAAGCCAAAATAGCTTCGGCTTTTTTCATGTCGGTCACAACAGGATGCATTAGATGGGGAAGTTTTCCGTACCCACTTAATTCGACCATTTTTGGATCGATCATCAACATCCGGATTTCGTCGGGACGACGAGTCATTAAAATTGATGAAATGATGGCGTTGAGACAGACGCTTTTTCCGGTACCGGTCCGTCCAGCGATCAATAGATGCGGTAGTGCTGCCAAATCCGCAATCAGCGGATTACCAGAAACATCCTTGCCGAGAAACAATGGGATTTTCATCTTCTGTGTTTTGGAGGCGCCTTCTTCCATGACATCGCGAAGTCGAACGACTTGGCGATTTTCATTAGGTACTTCGATGCCTACGGTATTTTTACCGGGGATCGGCGCGACGATTCGGACACTGGGAACCCGTAAAGCAATGGCAAGGTCATCGGAAAGCCCCATGATCTTTGATAATCGAAGGCCTGCTTCCAGCTCAATTTCATATTGAGCAATCACGGGCCCTGTTTCAATCTCCACCACTTTGACATTGAAACCAAATTGCTCGAATGTGTTTTCGAGTACTTTGGCTTTTGTCCTTACCTCGCGCTCTTGATCATCAAAGCAGACATCGTCTCCGGGCATCAGTAGGTCGATTTGAGGTAATTCATATTCGCCTTCAGGTTGCACCAAAGACGCCTGATTCAACTGCTCAATAACCTCTTCTCGCTCATCAGTGGATTTTTTTGGTTCGGTTGCGGACTTTGATTTGGCTTTTTTTCGAACTAACCGTTTCACTAATGGTGCGGTTTCAACTGGTTCTTCGAGTTCGTAGTCGTCCTCCGATTCAGCTTCAGAGGCCTCATCCAAGTCTTCAGTTACTTCATCGATGGTGTCGTCGAAATCATCGAGATCTGATTCCTGGGCTTCCTGTTCACGGCCAGGAAAACGAATTGTCAAATTAGGACCCATTCCGTCTTCGTTTTCTTCTTCCGAATTCGTTTCGTTATCCCGCTGATTATATTTCGATTTTTTCAAGCTGAGTTTCTGTCTGCGCTGGCGTTTGTTCTGTGGCGGTGAAATTGCTGATATCGCGGTAGAGATACCCGAGAAACTCCAGCATGCAAATTTGAGAATTGCGTAGTCTGAAAACATGAGGAGTCCGGCAGAGGTGACAAACAATGCGACAATGACTCCTCCGGTCAGGGAGAATTGGGTGAGCAGGAAATTGCTGGCGAATGTACCAAATAGTCCACCGCTTCCGCCTTCGAAAGAGGGGATAAGATTGGGAATCACCAAGGAACAAAATGCTGCGGATCCAGTTATCGTCAGCATCCACCCTAATCCACGCATTCCGGGTAGATCGATTTCTTCATTTCGAAGCATCCAGAAGGCCACACAAACGATGGATGCTACAACAAAGTTAGAGATCACTCCAAAATTGGAAATCAACAGGGAACCAACGATGGCGCCTGAAATTCCAAAAGCATTTTTAATCGCCGGTACGGAACCGTCAGATGTTACCATCGCCCCATTGTCCATGGGGTGGTAGGTGGCCACGGAGACACCGAGAAAAGCTGCCAATGCAGCAATTGAAAGCGCAATTAAATCTCGTTTGAGATTTCGATGGGAAAACATGAGATGTATTAAATCATGAACTTTGGGTTTTTCTTTGGCACATCCCTGCCGGCAGCGTGATTGACTACGCGTATTTCCGTATCATCTCTATCGGCGATTCACTTGTCCGAAGTGATGCACCGAGCCAAAGAACCTCACTAACCTCCCATCCCGCAAAACCACTACCGGTCGCAATGGGAATAGGGCTCTCAGCAACTCCCTTAGAGGAACTTGAACAACGGTTAAGCTTCAGCGTGTTGTGACCGCAGGGCGAACCTGGCGATCTGATTTCCCTGGGTAAGCCCCCCTGCTTCCCGCACCACGAGAACTTTGAGTCAGCTGCTTGGAGTCCGTTTAGATGACTAGGCTTTCTTCCGCTGTCACGCCATAGAATTCCTTGTAAAGGGTATGGAGCTGATCAACCCCATCGCAGATGTGGAGCAGAAGAGCTGCTCGAGCCCACATGCCATTACGCGCCTGACGAAAATACATTGCTCGTGGATCCTTGTCGATCTCGGTGGGGATCTCTGCTTCTTCGCTATCCCGAGGAAAAGGATGTAAAATGGGCGCGTAGTCCTTCATCTGTTCGACGCGATCCCTTGTTAGTTTGAAATGGCTCAAATCGAGTGATTGGTAAGAGGCTGCCATTTCAGGTGTGTCGTGTTCTTTTTGGATTCGCGTCATATACAGGCAGTCGATTTGCTTCAAGATTGGAACCCCGTTAATCGCCGCATCCAGAGAGTCCAATTCATAAATCTGGACGTTTTTTGAAATCAAATGGTCTCTCAATTCGGAGTCCAATTGCAATGTCTCGTCGGGTGGTGCGACAAAAACCATGGTAGTATTCTGGTACTGACTCAACACCGTTGCCAAAGAACGAACGGTTCTTCCTCGTCCCAGGTCTCCACAAAACGCATAAATCTTGTTGTCCAAACCATGAGTGAGATTGCTATATTTTCGGCGCAAATCCATGATTCGGGACTTCGAAGAAGCCTCTTTCTGACCGAACTGAAATGTCCTGTCGATTGTGTAGACGTCCAGTAGTGCCTGTGTTGGGTGTTCGTTGGAACCGGCTCCGCCATTGACGATGGGAACGCTTCTCATTGAATTTTGAGCCAGATCGTTCATCAGGTAAGCGCAACATTCAGCAAACTGAGTGATATTGCTCCGCATGATGATCAAGTCAAAATAGCTGCTGAACATACGAATCGAATCCAGCGGTGACTCTTTTTTTACTTCTGATGAAAGGCTCGGATCTCGAACCTCGTTACAAGTTATCCCCAAAATTTGGCAGGCGGCCATAAAGGACAGAAACGTTCGGGTCGAAGGCTGAGCAAAATACAGCATAGCCCTTTTGTGCGACAATAGCTCACGCAGCTTGTTGCTGCCTTCCCTAGTGCGGGACAGCACACGGATCATGTCGGCGATGAAGCATGTTTTTTGAAGAAGAGGCCGGTCGAATTGTGAAGCGAAAATGCAGTGCTTTAAACGACCTTCCCGTTCAAATTCTGCGGTTTTCATGCGGATCGGTCGATCCAATTGCCATTGAAATTCAGAAAGGTCCATATTTCCTGTTCTGGGAGGAATGCTGCAGTCCCTGTATTCTAGATGAAATTTTGTCCGGGTGAAGGTGTGCCGAGCGAGTGCCGCATCATCTGATGATTGATGATCCGCTTAAGACAGGAGATCATGTCGGTTGTTTCCGAAAACCAACCACTAAGGTGACGTAGCTGGATTCAAGCCAGGTGAATTTGTTAGCGAAACGGTTCAAGCATTGATGGTCAGATGGAACCCCGCACCAAACACTCTACTGACCTCGATGGTATCTTGGCCCGTATAATCCTTTTGGTGAAAAAAGGACTGATTGGTTTCCATTATTGATTTTTTTTGATTGCTACCATGAGGCCAGTCTTCAAGATGCTGTCCTGAATCATCTGATTTCCCTCTTTTTCGAGGGGAGCATTTAAGTCAGGTTTTAGCAGTTTTTGGACTAAGACATCGGGTTGAACACCGCGATCACTGATCGCCGTCCCAATTGGGGAATAGAATTTCGCGGTGGTAAGCCGGATGCCACCCCGGGCAACGTTCAAGGGGAAAATTCCCTGAACAGAGCCTTTTCCGTAACTGGTTTCTCCTACAATTGTACCCCGATTCAAATCTCTAATGGCTCCCGCAAAAATTTCACTTGCGCTGGCAGAATCCCGATCAATCAGAACCGTTAAAGGTAGATTGGTCCAGGTTCCTTCGGTGCGGGCCTGATGGACGAAATCTTCGCGGGGGTTTCGTCCTTTCGTAGAAACCAGAACGCCTCGGCTTACAAACAGATCGGCAACGTCCACCGAGGCTGTCAAAAGACCACCTGGATTCTCCCTGACATCGACAATTAAACTTTGCATCCCAAGTCGATGCAGTTTCCAAAGAGCGGCTTCGAACGCGGTAGCAGTTGATTTTTGGAAATTGACCAGCTTGATATAGCCGATGCCATTTTTTTTGTCGATGATTTTCGATTCCTGAACACTCGGTATATCGACGCGTCGACGCGTCATAGCGAAATTAATCGTTGACCCGTTACGGTTGATTTTCAGGGAAACAAGCGATCCCTCTGTCCCTTTGAGCATATCTGCCGCAGACTCTCCTCCTATGATTTCTACGGACTGGTTATCGATTTCAATCACAAAGTCACCCTGTTTCAGGCCACTGTATTCGGCTGGTCCGTTTGGAATGACGGAAACGATTTCGAGCGTCTGTTTTTTGGGCTTGATTTCGACACCCAAGCCAACGAAATTACCGTCTATTTGTGACATGACATCGGCGTATTGATCACCGGTAAGGTAACTCGAATAAGGATCTAGCGCAGTCGTTGCTCCGTTGATGAATTCGAAAAGAACAACCTGTTGGGCAATTCCGAGGTCGTTGGCAAGCCCGTTAGCGACCGCGACGCCAAAATCAAACGTATTTCTTCTGGAACCCACGCGGAATTGTTTGGCAATCTGGTGCATTCTTTGAAAAGCGTAATTAACTTCCGCGTCACTTTGGCCTTGAAGATAGGCTTCACGAAAAGTAGGGGTCTGCAAGGCGACATCCAGATTTGAAAGCCCCTGCCGTGCGAGTCGGACCCATTCAGGCTGCGCCACAAAATAGGAATCAATTTTTAACAACACCTCGGAGTAGATGTTTTCAGCCGTCCGCATCGAAGTCTGGCGGACCGACTGGATAAAGCGACTGTCGGAATACCGCCTGATTACATCGTAGTGTGTTTTGGCGTTGACAAGTCGTTTTTGGATTTCAGACGATTGCTCATGCTTTTTGTGGGCCCGTTCATACAGCGTCAGTGCCTCTCCCCAGCGGCCGTTGTTTTCAAGTTTCTGGCCAGCCTTGATGATGTCCGCAACGATCATCGGACTGCTGTTCACATTGAATCGAGTGGAGATCAGGCTGGATCCTGATTGCGCGTGAACAGCCGAGCCTTGAAAAACGAATAATCCCAGGAACAGTGATGAAAATAGTAGTGAAACACGATGCATGGAAAACACTTCTGGGCAATTTGAATCGCTTCGCTTTTCTCGGCAACCTCCTGGTTTTGACACGACACTTCCCTGTCGGGCACTGGCGAAGCGGAGGTGATGATGTTTGCAACCGTTTAAGAGAACTCGGACCGTTCTCGGACGGATTGCTTGATCAACAATCGTTTGGTTTTCGGGCTGGTTTTTTCAATCGCAACCACAGGTGGGAGAGCGTCAAGCTTCAGATGGCAGTGAACGCTATTGAACGCCTGAAGACCATAGGCCGCGTTTTGTCCTTTGTCAAAAAATCCGATGTGATTTTCTGATTCTTTAATCGATGAGGTTTTGCCAATCCGGATTTATTCGCCGGGTTGTATCGATTGGCAAAGCCTGAGCGGTATTTGCGCCGCCTGTCGACTTTAATTCCCTTCAAAGAAACGCCTGGAAAATCGGCGTTTTAGACTTCACGAACATAATACGGCTGTCCCCTCTAATCGTCAAATGTCGCTAACTGCAACCGCGTGGATTTGGTCGCTGCTGCCCTTTAAGGGCCTGAGTACACGGTGTCCGTCCAAGGGGCCCCGGGAGAACCTGTCAAACCTGTTTGGAGGCATCGATGATTTCATCGGCAATCGTCTCGACCGCATTGGATAGAAGGCAGGGATGATGGAGGATCAACGTTGATTTTGCTAATCGGGCGGTTTCTCTCAGGTCTGATACTTTTCGACATCGTTTGGAAGAGCGATTCGCAAAGCCTGGGAACCCATGATCGATTTTGATCTTCTTGGCCTGTAATACTCTAATCAACTGTTCTTTGGAATTATTAAAATCATTGACGTGCTGGTCGTTGGATGGTGAGAGAAAAATCGGAAGTTTGAAGAACGCAGGCTGAGACTTAGCCGAAATTTTCAATGTGTTGATCTGACCACAGTGAGAAAACCTCTCCATCATAAGCTTGGCTGCTTTGAATCGAAGTTCATTGACAGCATTGAGCTGATCAAACTGTGGGAGCAGGATGCTGGCTTGCAATTCTGAAAGTGGGAATGCGTCGTTTCCCCGGTCGCTATAAATCTTCGATCTCTGGAAGTCTGCTTCGGATTTCATAACAATGGCCCCACCACGCCCCGCCGTGAGCAGCTTGCTTCCCCCAAAACTAAGCGTTGCAATGTCGCCAAACGTCCCTAGCTTCATCGAGTTGAAAGTTGCACCCGGACATTGGCAAATATCTTCGATAATTTTGATTTCTTTATTCTTGGCAAAAGCGGATATTAATTCGATCGGTGCGATGTCGCCGTGTAGATGCGAGACGATGATCGCCTTGGTTTTGCTGCCATACGCTTCTACAACAGAATCGTAGGATATCGACCAGGTGCCGGGCATGATGTCGGCCAGAACCGGAATTGCCCCGATCGACTCGATACAGCGAAAATTTCCGGGAAAGTCATAGGCTGATAGAATCACCTCGTCTCCGACTTTAACCCCCGCGGCTTTAAGGGCGATCTCTACGGCGATGGTTCCCGATGAGCAGAGTCGAACAAAGGATCGTTCAAAATACCTGCTAATGACTTCTACGAGGGTTTGGCAGTTTTGACCGTGATATCTTCCCCAATCGCCTGATTCGTACGCCTTGATCAGGGCCTGCAAATATTCTGGTTTTTGCAGGGGCCAGCGAAAGAATTCAGAATAGTCTGCTTTGTGGTTCATTTCGGAGTCTGGTTCGCTTGTTGAGTGAGGTTTCATCATAACAGGCTCGTTATGGCAACGGATGACTCGAGCATCAGCACGGGAATTGATGAAAATACAAGTTCCCTATGTTTCGAGCGGCAAACACGGCTGTATGATGAGGTATTTGCTCCAAGTGGTAATACTTGGGAGCAATAAACGCTGGGAATCAAGCGTATTCTGCCTGATTGGTTGATCGCCCAGCAGTTTTTCGGTTTAGACTGGCGATACCACGATCTGAAATGGCATCTGCTGGAAGAAATGCGATGTTTTTAAAAGGGGCGTAAGTAGGGGAAGGTCCCGTTCACCAGCTGGATATCCCCTTTCTCATTTCCCGATTTGTTGATCCATCCAGACGGTTATTATTTGAATGTCTAAAACGATTTCCTTCGTCATGATTGGTGGTTTCCTGGGGGCAGGGAAGACGACGTTGATCGCCAGGCTGGCGCACCACTACTCTCGAGCCGGTAAAAAAATTGCGATTGTGACCAACGATCAAGCGTTTGGCTTAGTCGACACCGAGCACCTTCGATCGGAAGGATTCAGCGTCGGTGAGGTTCCAGGTGCCTGCTTTTGCTGCAAATTCGACGATTTAGTGGAAACGGCAGCAAAATTGTCGTTGGAGCAGTTACCGGATGTTTTGATTGCCGAGCCAGTTGGGAGTTGTACGGATTTAATGGCAACGGTGATTGAGCCAATGCGGCAAATATACGGAGATCGATTCCAGGTTGGCCCGCTTACCGTGCTTGTAAAACCCGAGCATGGTGAAAAAATTCTTTCTGGTAATGGGAAAGTTGGGTTTTCTCCCAAGGCTGCCTACATCTTTCAAAAGCAAATCGAAGAAGCCAACATCGTCGCGATCAACAAGATTGACAAGCTTTCACCTGAACGTATTGGTCATCTAATCGAGTCGATCGACTCCCGTTTTCCTGGAAAAAAGATCATACCGCTTAGTGGCCGCAGTGGAGAAAATTTTGATCGCCTGGTTTCGTCAATCGAAAACCCTGAGTTGGCTAAACGCACTTTCATGGATGTTGACTATGACATTTATGCAAGTGGCGAGTCGGAACTGGGGTGGTACAATTGCCAGATTTCCGCCGAAATGCCCGCTGTCGAAGGTGGAAATCACGGGGATACCGGTCGAGGGAAATTCGAACTGGACCGTTTGGTATTGCAATTAATAGAGGAAATCGCCTTAGAACTCAGGGAAAACAGGGCGGAGCCGGTGCATTTGAAGATATTGGGCCAATCCAAAAATATGACTGAGTCGACGCATTCGGCGATTGCTAACCTGGTTGCCAGTGATGCGGCGCCTGAATTGTCTCTCAAATCAGAGATTTGGACTAATTCAGCAGATTTAATCGTGAATGCCCGGGTGGCAACCGATCCCAATACTTTGGAAAAAACCGTAAAAAACGTGGTGGACCGTCTGGCGAGGCGAGGACTTGTTGAATTGTCTTTGACGGGCATCCAGGCATTTCAGCCAGGCCGTCCTGTCCCTATCCACCGAATGACCCAGTGATTTGGTTGGAGACTCAGACGCGGATTGGCTCAACCTGGAAAACGGGTTCCCTTTCAAGCCGGTTTATGGGTTGCAACTAATTGTCGATCCGATAGACTATCGCATTGTGTTAGTGTTCGAACAGATATTTCGAACGAATTCCGATTTGAAATGGGTGATTGAAGCGGCTTTGATTAAGTCGTTGTTTTGTCCAAGTAATGTAGGAAAAACGGGCTCTGAAACGGGAAAGCTGTAAGGTAGTAGAGGAAATTCGGTAGCTAATGACGATCACGAAAGAGCGAAAGAACCAGATTATTGAGGAAAACCGGCAGTGTGTGAAAGACACCGGTTCCCCAGAAGTGCAAATAGCAGTTTTGACAACGCGGATCAATAATTTGACTGAACACATGCGTGTTCACTCAAAAGATTATTCGACTCGACGGGGTTTGCTCGCGATGGTCAGCCGTCGTCGTAGCCTACTTGATTATCTCCGGGAGATCGACGCTCAACGCTACCTCGATATCATTGGAAAACTTGGTATTCGAAAATAGTCGATTCGGTAGTTATTTAGTTAACGGATCTAGAATTGAGACTTCGTCCCAATCGCCTTATATGGCTGGGATTCGCATGAGTGAATAACGAAATGCTTCTTTCAATTCGTGCTCGAAGTGGCTTGGACGCTGTTCTTTAGAGTATGTATTTCTTTTTCAAACGGGATGATTTTACCGTTGGTGCTGACGATGTTGTGTGGTGCCATTTTGATTATGTGAAGAGGTAACGATAGTGAAAGTAAAAGTTGAAAAGAAAATAGGTAATGGGGTTTTATCGTTTGAAACCGGGCAGCTGGCAAAACAGGCTGCTGCCTGCGTGTTGACACGATTCAACGATACCGTGGTACTTGTGGCAGTCGCCTCCGGTTCCTCTCGTCCTGGCCAGGATTTTTTCCCTTTAACATGTGATTACCGCGAACGCACTTGTGCGGCGGGTAAGTTTCCTGGCGGATTCCTGAAGAGGGAGGGGCGTCCGACGATGAAGGAAACATTGACGGCTCGTTTAATGGACCGTCCGATCCGGCCGTTGTTCCCCAAAGGCTATATCGAGGAGGTTCAGTGCCAGGCGTTTGTCATGTCAAGTGACCGGCAGACCGATGGCGACGTTTTGGCCATGAATGGCGCAGGTGCGGCGATGTTTATCTCCCCACTTCCGTTTCAAGGCCCGATTGCGTCAGTCAGAGTGGGGCGGGTGGACGGAGAGTTTATTCCCTTCCCGACGCACAGTGAATTGGAGCAGAGTGATCTTGATCTGATCGTTTCGGGCAGTGATACCGAAGTTGCGATGATCGAGGGATTTGCGATGGAAATCCCAGAAGACGAGATGGTGGATGCCATTCTGTTTGCCCATGGTGTCATTAAGGACATTTGTGCTTTGCAGCATGAGCTTTATGAAGCATGCGACGTCAAAAAAGAAGAGTACGTTCCTGCCGAAGACGATGGATTGTTTGACCGATTGAATGACGCCTATTTTGAGGATTTCAAGGCCGCCAAGCAGACCAGTGGAAAACAGGCCCGTGCGGAAGCTGTTTCGGCGCTGAAAGAAAAAGCACGCGGAGATGTCATTCCCGATTCGGATGCTGAGGGAGCCATTTGCTCGAATCGATTTGGTAGTGTGTGGCACGATTTAGAGGAAAAGGTTGTTCGAGAACTGATTCTTTCCGGGACGCGACCAGATGGGCGTGATTGCTCGACTGTTCGTGATATCGAATGCGAAGTTGATGTACTCCCTTGCGTTCACGGATCAGCTGTGTTTCAACGCGGGGAAACTCAAGCCTTGATCACCGTTACCTTGGGAACAGGTCGCGATGAGCAAAGGGTTGATGGCCTGGTCGAGGAATACTCGAAGAAATTCATGCTGGATTATAATTTCCCTTCATTTTCGGTGGGTGAATGTCGACCGATTCGTGGTCCCGGACGTCGCGAAATTGGCCACGGGGCATTGGCCGAGAGAAGTGTGAAGTCAGTCTTGCCTGACCCGGAAGATTCGCCTTACACGATCCGAATCGTCTCCGACATTTTGGAATCCAATGGTTCGTCATCGATGGCTTCGGTGTGTGGAGCAACTTTGGGTTTGATGGCCGCAGGTATCAAAATTACCAACCCTGTGGCGGGGATATCGGTAGGTTTGGTGCGAAGAAGCGATGACGACTTTGTGCTTTTGACCGACATTCTTGGCGATGAAGATCACTTCGGTGATATGGACTTCAAGATTGCTGGAACACAAAACGGCATCACCGGTATTCAGTTAGATCTGAAAGTAACCGGTGTCAGCGAAAGAATTATCAGGGAAACCATGGTGCAGTCTAAAGAGGCTCGTATGGTGATTCTCAAGACGATGATGCAAACTATTTCCAAGCCTCGCGCAGAAGTGTCTGAAAGTGCCCCACGTTTAGTTCGCACGAAGATCCAATCCGACAAGATCGGTGCTTTGATCGGTCCTGGCGGAAAGAACATCCGGACCATTCAGGAAGAAACAGAGGCTGTTATCGAAGTGGATGATGATGGCACCGTGACCATTTCTGCATTGGATGGCGAACGTGCCAAAAAAGCACTAGCGCGGGTGGAAGCCTGCACGGCAACTGTCCAAGTCAACAAGATCTACGATGGAACTGTCACCAGTGTCCGTGATTTTGGAGCCTTTGTGGAGATTCTGCCTGGTCGAGATGGGCTTTGCCATATCAGCGAATTGTCAACCGGATTTATCAGCAATGTTGATGACGTTTGTTCGGTCGGTGATGAAATGAAGGTCAAGGTTATCGATGTTGATGATCATGACCGAGTGAAGCTGAGTCGTCGGGCTGCTTTGGAAGAATTGGGACTTGAAGACGAATTCAACGTCGCCGAAGAAAGTACCAGTAAAACTAAAAATGATGATGACTTCGAAGATTCCAATCAGGATGAATTCGAAGAAGAAGGGTACGACGACACCGAAGATTTCGATGACGGATTCGAGGATGACGAGAACTTCGAAGACGACGAGTATGATGGTGATAATCAGCCCAGAGGTGATGATGTCGATGACCGCGGTGATCAAGGCCGAGGCTATCGAGGCGGCGGTGGTCGTTCCGGTGGCGGCGGTGGTCGTTCCGGTGGCGGCGGTGGTCGTTCCGACGGTGGTCGTTCTGGTGGCGGTGGTCGTTCCGGTGGCGGTGGTCGTTCTGGTGGCGGTGGTCGTTCCAGTGGTGGTGGCCGATCTGGTGGTGGAGACCGCGGACGATATTAATCGTTCAGGATGAAGGTGGTGGGAGAGGTTCTTTCACTGCTTGCTGGGACTGAGTTCCCCGAAATCTAAACCCCGGTTCTTTTGAGCCGGGGTTTTTAATGCCTTCAGAGGAACGTTCTGAGACTGCCGATAACCCTTGGAAAAAATCTCTGTCAATTATTCGCGTTGTGCCGTGGATGAAATGTGGAATTTCAAGACACTTGAAATGGGTTTTCTGATAAAAAGAGAGTAGAAGATTTCCGTTTCGGTGGAATACGCTCGAAAAGTTCAATCGAATCAACCTGCGTTGGTCGCGAATTTACGGTTCGTTGACAGGTGCGAATTACCAATGTCTAAAACGGCTGACGATAAAAACGAAAAAGAAATTGCCAGGCTACGTCTTCAGTACCACGAGCTGGCTGAGTTGGCTGGATCGCTAGCCCACGAGATTAAAACACCATTGTCCGTCATCAGCCTTAATGTGGAATTGATGACGGAGGATTTTGAAAATCCATCGACGCCGGATGAGCGCCGAACCCTGCAGAAACTAAAGGAGCTTAGTAAGCAGTGTGGTCGATTAAATGAGTTGGTCAGGGACTTCTTGCGCTATTCACGTCCCGAAGAAATCGACTTGCATATTGGGGATCTCAATCTGGAAGTCGAATCGGTTCTTGGTTTTTTCGGAATTGAAACAGCTGACTCGGGAATTGAGGTTCAGCGGCATCTGGATGCGGAGCTGCCAGCGGTCATGTTGGATCGGCAAATGGTTCAAGTCGCTCTGCAAAATCTTGTGAAGAATGCCATTGAGGCGATGCCTGATGGTGGTCAGTTTTTGGTCAGGACAAGGTTGACCCGAAATGGTGTTGCCCTTGATTTGATCGACAATGGTTGTGGCATGGATGACAACACGTTAATGAACATGTTTAAGGCATTTTACACTCGAAAAGACGGAGGGAGCGGTTTGGGTTTACCGACGGCAAAGCGCTTTATTGAGGCCCATGGCGGTACGATTAGTGTTCAAAGTGAGCCGGGGTTAGGGACCCAGTTTACGATCGAGTTTCCAACGCCCAGACGAATTGACTCTTGAATACCTTTTTTAGATTGTTCCCGTAATTGCAACACCGATTAGAGGGAACTCGCAATGCATCTCTCTGTTTGACACTGGTTCATGAAGTACAATTTCCCAAACGCCAAATTCTAGTTGGATCTGATTTTGAACAACTATCCTGCTGAATTGAAAATCGAAAATGACTACTTGGTCGTTCGCTGGAGTGACTCAACATCTGACAAGATCGCTATCCGGGATTTGCGTGACAGCTGCCCGTGCGCCAATTGTCGTGAACAAAGGAGTCTTCCTCCGCAGACTGCCGAAAATAGTTTATTGCCGATAGTTTCTTCGGAACAAAAACAACTTTTGACGATTCGGCAAATGAGACCCGTTGGGAATTATGCTTATTCGATCACCTTTAGTGATGGTCATTCCAACGGGATCTTTACCTTTGATTTTCTTTATTCGATGGGTAACAAGTGACTGATTCGATTTTTAGTTCCGCCAGCGTTGAATCTATTTCTAATACGACACCGATTGAATGTGTGATCCAACATCTGAAATTTGTAAGACGCTATACATTGTCATTGATTGACGATCTTGACGATGAAGAATGGTTTGACCAGCCATTGGCTGGAGTGACGCATATTGCTTGGCAGGTCGGGCACATTGCAATGTCGCAGTACGGGCTGACGCTGTTTCGCCAGCGTGGACGAGCCGAGATTGACTTGCAATTGATGTCCGGGGCATTCAGGAAGAAATTTAGTAAAGGGACGACGCCATCTTCCAATCCAGCAGATTATCCCTCACCACGAGAAATTCGAGAAATACTAAACCGGGTCCATCAACAGATGCTTGTCGAGCTCCCAGGGTTTGAATTGAGGAGTCTCGATCAGGCGATTGAGCCACCCCACGCAGGATTTGCTACAAGATATGGTGCCTTGCTATTTGCCAGCGATCACGAAATGTTGCATGCTGGTCAAATCGGTTTGATTAGGAGACTCATTGGTAAACAGCCTCTCAGGTGATTTATGCAGAACTTCTTTTTTGGGAACAGTGCGTTATTCTTGTTTCTTGTTTTTGGTTTAGTCGGGCCAGATCTTGGCTTGGGGCAATCACGGGAAGAGTTGATTCGAAAGAACTACACCAAGCAGGAATTCAGGATCAAAGTCCGGGATGGAGTCGCGTTGCATACGGTCGTTTTTTCCCCCAAAGATCGAACACGAGACTATCCAATTATGTTGAATCGCACCCCTTACAGCTGTAAACCATATGGCAAACAGGGGTTTCCAACACGGATTGGTCCTTCTCGCTTCATGGAGAGTGAGAGGTATATATTTGTCAAACAAGATGTTCGCGGGCGTTGGATGTCCGAGGGACGTTACGACAATATGCGACCTCATGTCGTAGGAGACATGGCAGTTGATGAAAGCTCAGATACTTATGACACGATTTCCTGGTTGTTGAACCATCTACAAAACCACAACGGGAAAGTTGGAATGTGGGGGATCTCCTACCCCGGGTTTTACACAGCGGCAGCATTACCTGAATCGCATCCGGCTTTGGTGGCTGCTTCTCCCCAAGCACCGATTGGAGATTTTTTCTTTGATGATTTTCATCATCAAGGAGCGTATGTTCAAATGTACTGGATGGCGACCAGTGTGTTTGGATACCAACACCGAGGACCAACCGATGTTCCCTGGTATCAGTTGGCTCCAGTGACGGAAACCGATGCCTACAAGTTTTATATGGATCTGGGCCCGTTATCGAATTCAAAAAAATACTACGGCAAAGATAATTTTTTTTGGCACCAACTTGTTGAGCACCCCAATTACGATACGTTCTGGAAAAAACGTGGGATTGTTCAGCATCTGAAAAATGTACATACCAACGTTATGACGGTCGGAGGTTGGTTTGATGCGGAGGACCTTTACGGACCGTTGAATATCTATCAGGCGATTGAAAAAAATAACCCAAACACCTTTAACTGTTTGGTAATGGGGCCATGGAGCCACGGAGACTGGGCGAAGGAGGAGGTTAGTCAGGTGGTTGGTAATATTGGATTTGGAGAAAATGTTTCGGAATTTTACCAGCAGGAAGTCGAGGCACCTTTTTTTCGCCATTTTCTCAAAGGGCAGGGGGGGAAACCGAAATTCGAAGCGTTGGTTTTTGATACCGGCCGCAAGAAATGGCACAAGTACGCGAATTGGCCCCCTAAACCAAGTTCGACCAAGACCCTGTCCTTTTCAGGTAAATCACTAACGTTTTCGGGACACGATTCATCAAAGAACGACTATCGTCAGTTCACCAGTGATCCGGCAGATCCGGTTCCCTATCGAAAGCGAGAAGACCTGAAGATTCGTTTTACACCGCGCCCGTATATGACCGACGATCAGCGGTTTGCATCTCAACGGGACGATGTTCTTGTGTTTGCGACAGACGTGTTGGAGCAGGATGTTACCTTGGCGGGGCCTATTACCGCATCATTACATGTTTCAACAACCGGAACCGCTGCGGACTGGATCGTGAAATTGATCGATGTTTACCCAGAATCGACTCCCTCAGATCCCCGACGAGCCCAGATCGATCTTGGTGGTTACCAGCAAATGGTGCGTAGTGAAGTCTTAAGGGGGCGATTTCGGAATGGTTTTGATAAGCCAGAACCATTTGTCGCCAAGCAAGTTGCCCAACTCGAAGTACCATTGCAGGATGTTTTTCATACTTTCAAAAAAGGGCATCGGATCATGGTGCATGTGCAGAGCACGTGGTTTCCCTTGATTGATCGGAATCCACAAAAGTATGTCCCTAATATTTTTAAAGCCGTCGAATTGGATTTTCAATCAGCCGTTCATCGCGTTTATTTCTCCAAGCGATTTCCCAGTCATCTAACGTTACATGTTATGAACCAGTGAACGCCTGCCTAGCGTTTGTTGGTGGTTGGGCTCGTCGTCTACCTCGCATGGCATCGTTACCGCATGGCGTCGTTACCGCATGGCAACGTCATCGGATGGCAACGTCACCGCATGCTGTCAGCACGATATGAGGGATTGACCGATCAAGGAATCAGAAACGTAACGCTATCAAAACAGCAATTCGCACGCTTCATTGATTTTTTTCTCCCACGCGGATCGGAAGTATTCAAAAACAGCAAAATCGATTTTCATACCATCTTGTAATTCTTCCAGCAGTTCTCTATCCAATTCCAACTGGACCGATGGCATTTTCTGTGTCGTCTGGTTTTTGGGTGGGCGAATTCTGTAATTGCGTCCCATGGCTTTCATCAAGACTCCTTGGCAAAGATGGTAGTACTCTGCCAAGCCCACAAACCAGTACCGCCGTTTGATTTTTTGCAAAGCCTCTTCAGCCGATTCGCAAGGACCAACAAGGCGATTGGTCAAGTAATTCTCCATCCGTCCTTGTGCGAATTCACGAAAACTACTGGACGGAGTCGATTTTAAAAACTTGGGGTCGATACTGGTGTGCACCCAGTTGAAATGCGATTTTAACCGATGCAGTGGATGCCGAAGGTAGCTGATGACCTGAAAAGGAATGCGTTTCTGATCAAGTTTTAGAAGATGTTGATGCGTTATGTGCCCACGAACGTGGTGGATGTCCTGATAGTTTGCCAAGGCAATGAATTGGTCCCATCTTTCTTCCAGTTGAGGGGTGGGAATGTGGTGGTTGTCTGGAAATTCGCATTGCAGGTCTCGTTGCACCGATGAACCTGCTGTCTTGGGAATGTGCAAGAAAACCTTCAGTTCGTCACGCTGTTGGAGCGACGTCTGAATGGCAGTATTTAAGTGATTTAGAAAAAAATCATCACATTGCATAACGTGTTGCTGTTGGATTTCAGCCAGTAACGGTTTTCGGTTGCGAAAACAGGTTGCGATTTAGAATTATTGGTAGTGATTAACGGGTTGGTTCAGCATGTCGAATTGAATGGGGGCAATTAGGCGAAAACGATTTGGAATTCGTGGAAAAAGCCTATCGAAAGCAATGTCTCGAGTCTCTGACATCCTCTGGAGACTGAACCAGAGTTCGACCCGGTTTCCAGTTGATGATGGGATCATAACACCCGTCGCTCCGGCAGGTAAAGACTGTCATAGGATGACGCCGGGCGATTTGGGATTCTGCGGCGTGTTTCGCTGTTGTATTGGAGGATTGGGATCCCCATCCCGGACCAGTAACCAGAAGCGACCAGATTTGTGCAGGGAATATCGAGCTGGTCTGAGTTTTGAATCGGATAATAAATAAGGAAAAATTGCCGGATGGACTCGAATTCTGCTTTTGGGACGGGATTCGTCTGCCGAACTTGGATAAGTTCCCCTTTTGGCCCTTTCGACAATTTTTGGACATCGATATAATGCACCACTTGATTTTACGGAAATTTCAATCTGGGAAGGCAGCTCTATGCCAAAAATGAAGACCCATAAGGGCACCAAAAAGAGATTTCGCTTGACAGCAAAAGGCAAGGCCAAGCACCGCAAAGCGGGGACTAGCCATTTGCAGACTCGAATGTCGCAAAAGCGGAAGCGCGATTTACGTGGAACCGGTACCTTGGCGACTTGCGTTGAGAAGAGTATTCAGGCGGCTCTGGGGAAACATAGTAATTAGTAAAGAAATGGCGGGTCTCTCCGCCCTACCAGCACACGGGTAATAACGCCTTCAACCGTCATTGACGGTTGGTAGGGGCCTTGAGGGTGCGGATCAAAAAGAAAGAAATATGAGAACTCGAAAAGGTGCGGCCAGAACGAAGGCCAAAAAGCGTCTCTTTAAACAGACCAAAGGTTATCGAGGTGGTCGCAGAAACTTGCTCCGCTCGGCGAAGGAAACCCTTGTGCGGGCTGGCGCTTATGCATTCCGCGATCGAAAAGTGCGAAAACGGGAATTCCGTAAGCTTTGGATCATCAGGATCAATGCCGCTTGTCGAGAACGAGGGATTCGATATAGCGTATTTATTCACGGCTTGAAAAAGGCGAACATTGAGCTGGACCGAAAAACGCTTTCGGAAATGGCGATTCACGACCCAGCCGGATTTGATCGGGTTGTGGAGTCGGCCAAATCAGCTCTGGCTGCCTGAATCCACCTGGGCTGGCTAAATCGAAATCGCGCACTCATCTGACCTGTTTTGTACTTTCACGTGCTAGCAAGGCGTTCTCCTATGGGTGTGCTAGGATGAATGTCGATCGTTTTGATTGCTGCATTGCGGGTTCCCGGTGACCTGTCAATGGAATGGGTTGTAGGCAATTGTGAAGATCAGCGTCCGATGAAAAACGGCTACAACCGCGCCGTTTGACGGCCGCAAAACTCATGTTTGTTCCCGGGCCAAGCTGCCCTAAAATGGGGGAGTCAAACGGTATTTTTCAGGATTATTGACCAAGCAAAATGGCGCTACAAGAATTTGTTTCCGAACTTGAATCACTTTGCACAGCAGCCAAT
Organism: Planctomycetota bacterium; assembly: GCA_014238905.1. GTDB lineage: Bacteria > Planctomycetota > Planctomycetia > Pirellulales > Pirellulaceae > JABAAE01. The sequence continues at coordinate 115,898 of JABAAE010000006.1, read as the reverse complement.
GAGGCGTTTTCCAAAGCGGAATCGGGAGATCAGCTCGAAGATGGTCGGGTTGAATTTCTCGGTGCAAAAAACGGCAGGTTGAAATCGGCTCAAAAGCTGTTGGGCTCAGTAGAAAAATCAGATAAACCGGCTGCTGGACAAAAGTTAAATCAAATCAAAAAAGCGATTCAGGCTGCGTTTGAGGAAGCCAAATCCCGATTGGTGAATGCGGTTGAGGATGATTTGGATGAAACATTCGATCCTACCCTCCCCGGTGCCCCGATTCGGATGGGCAGGCTGCATCCGATCACGCAAACGATCGAAGAGCTCAAGGACATAATGGGCCGGCTTGGATTTTCAATTGAAGAAGGTCCGGAAATTGAGGATGATTGGCATAACTTCGAGGCTTTAAATATTCCGCGGGAGCATCCCGCCCGTGACCCGCTTGATAATTTTTACCTTGCTACGGCGAATCAAAACTCGGGCCAACCTTTGTTGCTGCGAAGCCAAACGAGCACCGTCCAGATCCGGGTAATGGAGAATACACCCCCTCCGATTCGAATTATCTCCCTGGGGAGGGTTTATCGCCCTGATACGGCCGATCGAACTCATTATCCCATGTTCCATCAAATGGAGGGATTGATGATTGATGTCGATGTGACGATGGCGGACCTCAAGACCGTATTGAGATTGTTTGCCACCAATTATCTCGGTGAGGACGTTCGAATTAGAATTCGACCCTCATTTTTTCCGTTCACTGAACCGAGCGTCGAAGCAGACTACTATTGGAATGGTAAATGGGTGGAGTTTGGTGGTGCCGGAATGGTCGATCCGAACGTCCTGCAATCTGTGGGTTATGATCCCGAAACAGTAAGTGGTTTTGCCTTTGGGCTGGGAGTTGAGCGGCTTTGCATGAGACGTCATTCGATTACCGACATTCGGGATTTGTTCACAAATGAAACCCGTTTTTTGCACCAGTTTTAAATCGCAAGGCCGCGCGGATTTAGGCGTTACCGTTTGGTCAATTGGTTCGAAACACCGCTGTTAATATTTGGGTAAATGGGTAGACGAGTTCTCGAGGGTGGCTGTCGGCATCCAATTTTCCGAACGAAAAAAAACACACGATCACAGTAGATACATAAAAAGTAGATACATAAAAAGTAGATACACAAAAAGTCGATACACAACGGGATAAAAGATCATGATTGTTTCATGGAATTGGTTGAAGGACTATGTCGATCTCAATATGGACCATGACGAATTGGTTGAGCGACTGACCATGTCCGGTCTCAATCACGAAGGATCGAAACAGATTGGTGATGACTTTGCGATTGACTTGGAAGTGACGAGTAACCGGCCTGACTGCCTCGGACACTTTGGAGTTGCTCGGGAAATAGCCGTGCTCTATCAGACCGAGTTAAATATTCCCACCGTGGAATTGGCATCCTCGAAGGAGAAAATTGCAGATTCCTTTAAAGTGGAACTGGACTGTGAAGATCTTTGTTATCGCTTTACAGCGAGATTGATACGTGGTGTCAAGGTTGGTCCCTCACCGGGATGGCTAGTCACTCGTTTGCAGGCGGTCTTTCCAGGTTATAAATCCATCAACAATGTGGCGGATATCACCAATTACGTGATGATGGAGACTGGCCAACCTTTGCATGCCTTTGATTATGGAAAAATCAAAGGTGGAAAAATTGTGGTTCGTAGTGCGACCAAAGATGAAGAATTCTTGGCGATCAACCATGACAGATACAGGTTGGACGAAGGGGTTTGTGTTATTGCCGATTCCGAGCGCCCAATGGCAGTTGGTGGTGTAATGGGTGGAGCAGATTCCGAAGTCAGTGAACAAACGGTTGACATATTGATCGAAGCAGCCGAATTTTCTCCCATGTCTATCAGGTCGACTGCTCGCCAGTTGAATCTTCACAGTCCAGCATCCCATCGCTTTGAACGTCCCATTGATCCCACTGGAACCGATTACGCCAGTCAGCGGTGTTGTCAGATGATTTTGGATTTGGCAGGGGGTGAACTGGCAGGAGGTATCATTGATGAAGGGAGATCCAGTTTCCACGCTGTAGAGGTCACGTTGAGATTTCGGCAACTGAAAAGAATCTTGGGAATCGAAATTCCAGCCGATGTTGTACCAGGGATTTTGGCTGCTCTTGGCTGTGAGATAATCAAGTCAGATGAATCTGTGTTGACCGTTATTCCTCCAACTTGGCGACGTGATCTGTCGCGGGAATGTGATTTGATCGAAGAAGTTGGAAGGATTTATGGATTCGACAAGATTCCAGAGACCGCTGATGTGCCAATGGCTGCCACGGTGAAAAGAAATGAAGACAGGGTCGCGATCAAGATTAGATCTTTGATGACTGCTGCTGGTTTTGATGAATCGATGACAGCGAGCCTGGTGCCAGAGCCATGGTCAGTTGAATTTTCACCTTGGACTGATCAAGCACCACTTGTATCAAGCCAACCCATGTTAGGGGTGCTCGAGAAGGCTTCTAAAGATATTGGTCGGGTGGAATTCGCTCGTCGAAGTCTCGTGCCCAGCCTTTTGGAGTCACGTCGTATTAACGAACATCGGGGAGGTGAGGAAGCGGAGCTATTTGAAATCGCTAAGGTTTACTTGCCTAATGTTGATAGTTTGCCTAGCGAACCTCTCAAACTTTCCTTCGTCGGAAGCCGGGATTATTATGCAATGAAGGGACTGGTAGATGCCCTGTTCGTTGAAATGAATCCCGGAACAAAGCTCGATTACAAATTATGTGAGGAAAAGATCATGAACCGTTCGAGAGGCAGTGTTGTGCAATTGAATGGCAAAACGGTCGGATTTGTAGGCGAAGTATCGAGCTATGGTCAAGCAAAATTTCAACTTAGAAAAGCATGTTCGGTAGCGGAATTAGATGTGTCAGCACTTTTGATGGGCGCCATTCTTGTGCCTCAGCATGAGAAAATAAGTGGGCAGCCTCCAGTCACACGTGATTTCAATTTCGTCGTGGATGAGTCCCTTCGTTGGAATGATCTTTCCAAGTCGGTTTCTGAAGCGGCTGGAGAGATTTTTGAATCCGTTGAATACGTTGAGACATTTCGCAACACGGCCAAGGATGGACCGGATAAAAAACGAATTTTGCTTTCGGTAAAATTTCGCAGCTCATCGACAACACTGACCGGCGAAGATGCGGATCATGCTTGCCAATCGATTATCGCAAGCTGCCGTGAAAAGCATGATGCCTCTCTGGTTTCTTGAAAATCGGCATGGCGTTTGGATTGCATTTTTTTCCGCAATGATCGATTTCAGTAACCCCTTCAGGGGCCTCTCTTAAAAGGAATCTGATGCTCCATTGGATTGGTCAAGTTTAATACAAGCAAATCTTTAGCTATTGCATTAAACTAAATCAATCACAAATCGAGTTCGATCGATTCACGATTTACATTTGATTTTTGGATGACTCGAAGATGATGCAAACGATCGGGAATTCTTCTATTGAGATTACGCCAGTCGCGATGGGATGCTGGCCGATCGCGGGCATGACCAGTATCGATGTCAATGACGAGGACAGTCTGAGGACCTTGCAGGAAGCTTATCAAAGCGGGATTAATTTCTTTGATACGGCTTATTGCTACGGGGCAAACGGTCAAAGTGAGAAGTTGATTTGCCGCGCCCTTTCAAGGTATCGCGATCAGATTGCCATCGCCACAAAATGTGGCATTCACTGGAATGAACAGGGTGTTCGCCAAATCAATGGAAGGCCGGAAAAAATCAAACAGGAATTTTCCGAGAGTTTGCAACGGCTACAGACGGGAGTTGTCGAACTTTTGTATCACCATGCTCCGGACCCTGATGTACCGGTGGTAGAATCCGCCGCGGCGTTTCGAGAAATTCTGGATTCCGGTCGGGCCAAGACGATTGGTGTTTCGAACTATTCGGTTTCTCAAATGAACGAATTTGCCACGGTTTGCCCCATTTCAGCGGTGCAACCCCATTACAATATGTTGCAACGGGAAATCGAAGGAGAACTATTGCCATGGGTTCAAACAAGAGGCATTTCGGTGATGTGCTATTGGCCTTTGATGAAGGGGCTTCTGGCCGGTCATTTGCCAAGAGACCACCAGTTTGACCCACGTGACGGACGTCGAAAATATCCAATGTTCCAAGGCGAAGAGTGGCAAAAAAACCAGGATTTTATGGATGAGTTGCGTGCGATAGCTTTGGATATAGAGAAAACGGTATCTCAGATTGTTATCAATTGGACCATTCATCGTCCCGGCATTACCAGTGCATTATGCGGTGCAAAGAGACCCGCTCAGATAAAAGAATCTGCCGGGGGAATGGGGTGGAAGCTCGATGCCCAACAGCTGCAAAGTATCGATGCTGCGATTCGGAGTCGTGGTCCGATTGTATCGGCTTCTGCGGTATGATGGGCATTCGATGGTTTTCTTTTAGTTGATCGCCATCGCTGATTTGCCATGAAACAGAACCGGATCAACTTATTCAAAGGATGGCTGCCGTGAAATTAGAAGTGCTAAAAACCAAACACCTTTTTCCATGTATGAAATTTGTGTGGCTGATGGTGATGACCTTGTTGGTCAGAGATGGCTCGGCGGATCAACCATGGCGGACCATCAGTCCAGACGTTGTCTACGGTCATAAAGATGGCCTTGCATTAACTTACGATGTTGTGACTCCGACCGACGACGGTAAAGGAAAAGCGGTCTTATTCATGGTCAGTGGTGGCTGGGTTTCGCGCTGGCAACCGCCAGAGGCGGTCGTGCGGTCCAGATTGCCGGAAAAACGTAACCTGTTTGAAAAATTGGTCAAACAAGGATATACCCTGATACTAGTTAGGCATGGAAGTAGTCCACGCTACAAGGTTCCCGACGCCGTCAAGGATGTCCGGCTCGCTGTCAAGCATGTGAAATTTAATGCGGAAAAACTTGGGATTGATCCCGATAGTATCGGAGTATGTGGCGGCAGCGCTGGCGGGCATCTATCCCTGATGCTGGGGACGACTGGAACCGACGGAATCAAGCAACCTTCGTCTGTGCTGACCGCTGGTAGTCGCGTGAAAGCAGTGGTCGCTTATTTTCCACCTACTTTTTTAAAGAAGTATATGGAGGATCCGAATTTTGTGCGAAATTTCCCTGCTTTGGACTTTGGAATTGAAAAGGCGGATCAAGTTTCGCCGCTTTTTAAGGTGACTGCTGACGATGCTCCGACACTGCTAATTCACGGTGATCAGGACAAATTGGTTCCTTTGGTTCACAGCGAGAAGATTCATAAAGCGTTTGAAAAAACAGGTGTGCAACACAAGCTAATTGTGATCAAGGGTGCAGCACACGGTTTTGGGGGAGCGGATGGCCAGAGAGCCGAAACCGCCTTGTTGCGATGGTTTGACGAGAATCTCTAACAGCTTGAAACCAAACCGTGGGACGTTTCTGGGCACGGTTTGGCCCAAAAAGCTTTACTCAACAACGCTAAGAATAGAATTGCTTTACCTGAGAGAATGACAGATACCGAACGACCAACAAGCACAAGGCCATTGAAATATTAAAAGTAGTACTTTGACTATTTCCGCCGTACTTGAGGGAACTTTTTTTTGGGCAAATATTTGGCATCCCCCCAACCCAATATCGGCCAACAAACAAAACCCAAAAGACCTAAGCCGAAACCGAAAAGTGTATCCTGACCAAAGCACTCAGCAAGTTTGATTAACATCATAAATACAACAATAATATTGACTATCGGAATAATCAGCAAAAAGATCCACCAAGTTGGCGCGCCAATGATCCTAATAAGGATGAGCATGTTGAGGATCGGTACGATGCACATCCACCCTTTCTCGTTCGCTTTGATATAAGTTTCCCATATGCTAGAAGCGATGAGTACTACTAACGCCGAATAGCTGGCAGTCGCGGCTATCACCACAAGATAAAGATTTAGGCCAACTTCGATACCCAGAAGATTTACAAAAAGATCCAAGAATGGCAGCCAGCTTAGTACATTGATTAATGTTAGTAATAACCCAACTCCAAACCAAATCTTGATTCTGAGCTTTTGCTCAGCAGGCCGTGCGCCAGTTTTCTTTTGGGATCCCTTTGCCATGTGTTGTTCAAGGTCATCCTCCTTGATATACATCTTGAGGACGTCGTCCTCCTTCTGCCTTAGATTTGTTCTTGTTGTTCCCGCGGGTGTCATCGATTGGTAAGCGACAGGTTGCCCGTCCGATTCGCTGGGAAATGGGTCCAATGGGTCGGCAAGCATGACTCCACCCTCACCTAGTGGGTCCTCGAAGCGGACAGCCGCTCCGCATCGACAAGCGACTGTTTGGCCAATCAGATCTGGTCGCATGGGGTACTGGATACCACACTGTAGGCATTGAATCTGAAAGTCTGGGTTGAGTTGCCCATTATTCATTTCTTGGGCGTTAGCGGCGGCACGAGATGGCCTTTGTGTCGTGGTTGGCGCTTGGCTGCTTAGATTTTGCCTTGTGGCTTCTTGAGCAGTGGCCAAGGAGCTTCTTGCCGGCTGAGCATCCTGAACGGGGCTTGGTATCTGTAATTGGGTTCCGCAAGGGCATTTAGCGGCTTTCCCAGACATCGAATCAGGTACCGAAAGTTGTTTCCCACAACCGGGGCACGAAAAAGTGATGGGCATGAACCGAATTCCGAGGCTTTCCTGATTATCTTTTGATTTGACTATTCTAAACCAAAATAGGCTACAACAAAGCAAAATGCGCAGGGACTTTTGAATTCCCTTGGGATTTAATCGACAAGTCAGGGTTGTGACGCCAGTCAACCCGTTTGATTAACGACGAAAAACGTTATTAGAGGCAGTCGAAGGGGCCCTGAGTTTCTGCGGCTGATAACGGTAATAAACTTCCAAAGAGAGCGTTGACATGGCTGTGGAGTAAAAACGACCGCCATAGGAACTCCAAAGCGAATTGGCTGGGTAACTGCCAGTTGCTTTGCCAGTTTTTACTTGCATACCAAGTAGTTTTTGTGTCAATGACTCATTCCAACTTCGCCAATTGGCTTCTTGGAATTCAAAAATATTTTTCTCATGGTGCAATGCCAGAGTTGCATAATACCAATAATATAGATTTTCTATTTTTGATTCATCGGGTCTTTCTTCAAGCACAAATTGAAAGGCTTCCCGAGATGCGTCAGGTGAGACTTCAAGATTCAACAGACGTTGGCAGAGAATCGATTCAGCGGTCATGGTGCGAGAGGGCTTTTCGGCAGGTCGGTAGGCGGATAGCCCTCCGTAGGATCCTTTTATATAGCTTCGAACAAATCGCTTCATGAGAATTTCTGTTTTTCCAGGAATGGCGACGCCGGCTTGTGCCGCACTCTTTAACGCAAGGACCTGCCAGCCGAATTGGCTCATGTCCCCATCGTCTCCTGGCCGATATCGCCAGCCGCCCGTTGTCTTGTTTTGGCCGCTAACAATAAATTGCTGAGCCTTCTCCATGAAGGGCTTGATCCGGTAATCACCCGTAATGGAATAGGCTTCCGTAATGGCGAGCATCGCCATGGCATGGCAGTAGTTTCGCGCGAAAAGCCCGGCATTTCCTGAAAGATTACCATCTTCGTGTTGGGTGCGAATCAGATACTCGAGGCCTTTTTGCACGGTTTGCTGGTATTCGCCTTCCAGGTGAGTATGGCCAGCCCCTAGAAATGCGAGAATGACCAAACCGGTGATTCCGCTATCAGCGTAGTAGCCGGCTCCGCCACGATTGTGGCCATAGACATTGGTTTCCTGCCCTGCGTTGTAGCGTCGTGGATTCCAGCTGCCGTCGTCTTCCTGCTCTCTACCGAGCCAGCGCAGGGCATTTCGAACAGCCTCTTCAGTTTCGAGTGACCCACCTTGCTGTTTAACGATCTGATTCCGATCGGTGCTAAAACGGTTTTGATAGATCTTGGGTATGGGAAGACCGTCACCCAGCCGTCTTGGTTGAGACGATTTTTGAGACGCCGTAGTTTTTGAGGGATCTTTTTCAGAGAACGATGCGGAGTTCCAGGGCTGTTCATTAGCCTTTTTGACGTTCGTGATGGAGTTGACGTCCTGGAGGTCCGGGCTGGCTTCGGAAAGGTGGGTGGGTTGGCGAATTACATTTTGGACGAGTTGATCGACATCGACATCTGGTTCTATAGAATTAGACGCTAATGTTTTTCGAATCGAGTTGATCGCTGTCGATGAATCAGGTTTAATTTTTTCTACTAAATTTTCGGTCGAGCTGGGACTTGGGAAACTAGTGTTGCGTTTGATTGTCTTTTTGGGGATCTCTATTTCGTCCGGTCTCACCGGTTCAAATTTCGATTGGTTGATGTTGGAAAATTGTTCGATGGACGGCATTGGAGATTTTTTTGACGCAACTTCAACGGGCTTCAAGTCAGGCAGTTTTGGGTTGGGAAAAGGGATCTCGTTTTGAAGTGGGCTGGGGACAGGTGTGCGTTCTGGCAGACTGGAAATGTTGGCGTTTAGCTTTTCTTGAAACACCTCTTGAGGAACATTGCCGTCTTCTTTGACGATCCGATTCCAAGGTTCAATAGCGGTGTTCTCCTGATTATCCGGCAAGAGATCCGGCTCGATTTCTTTTTCGCTGATCGAAAAGCTGATCGGCTGCTCTTGGCTTGAGTTGGAATACGAATAGAAAAGGCGGGTGCCATAGGCATAGCCCCCCAGCAAAATGTGCGCAAACACCGAAAGCGCGACGCATTTCCACAGTGGTTTTACCTGTCCCCAGCCTGTCCATGTCAGTACGGTTGCTAAAATCACGAACAAGGTGAGACCTGACCAGAGCGCTATTTCAAGGAACGAAAGGCCGCTGAAATCGGCAAGTAGTAGTCCGGTTGGATAGGAGATGACAGGGAGCATGATTATCTAACCTGATTTCCGGTTTTGACGGCGATACGCATATCTTTGACGCCGGCCGCGTGGATTCGTCCAAGGACCTCCGCAATTCTCTGGTAAGCAATTTGTGACTCACCACGTACAATGACCCCCGTGTTGGCGTATTCTTTCCTGGCGACGACTAGATTGCTTTCCAATTGGGAAAGAGAGACTTGCCTGTCGTCCAGCATGATCCGGTCGTCATAAACATTGATAACCCGTTTCGCAGGTGCGCTCGTCAATGTGCCCGCGCGGCTAATGCTGGGAACTTCAAGGGGCATTTGTTTCTCAGATTCTTCCAGATCGGTGAATCGACTTCCTACCATGAAAAAGATGATCAGCAGAAAAACAATATCGATCATCGGAGTCAAATTCAGAGTGGCCTGTTCGTCTTCTGATGTTTTCAAAGGCATGTCATTTTCTCCTACTTGAACGGCATTGCAATGTAAGAAGTGGGTTTGAGGGGGTTAGCAAACCATTTCTCTTTTAAGCGGCCTTTTCGTTTTTATCTTTGATACGGAGGCTTGATTCAGGGTCTTCGTCGTTGAGGTAATCGTCCTTCTCGATGATAATTCCATCCGATGCGACATGGGCGACGACATTTTGTCCCAGTGCATCGATCTCGACGATCAGCCGGTCCACGCGGCCAACGAAATAGATGTAGGCGATCAACGCAGGGATCGCAACGCTCATACCAGCGGCTGTCGTCAGCAGAGCCTGACTAATCCCGTTTGCAGTCAGCAGTTTGGGGTCAGTGCCAGCTGAAGAATTACCAATTGCATCAAATGCGATGATCATACCCAGCACCGTTCCCAGCAGGCCAAGTAATGGCGTCACTGTCGCGATTCCATTGATTAGTCGCAAGTGTTTTTTCAATTTATAGGAGACCCGCTCGCCCTCATCCAGAATTGCCTGCTCGACTTCCACCGATGGCCTCCCCCATTTCTGACAGGCTGCGAGAAAGATCTTGGAGATGACACTGGAATGGTCACGACAAATTCGAATCGCTTTCTTCTGACTCAGTTGTCCCTGTTTGAGTTGGGTGATGAAGAGTTTGACAAAATGTCGCGGAATGATGCGGCCTTTCCGTAAGCTGATGGTCCTTTCCAGAACGAAAACTAGTAATAATACCGAAGCGGCACCGATAGGAATCATCATCAAGCCGCCGTTTCTTGCAATTTCCAAAAGGCTTTTGGAAGTAAAAATGTTGTTATCTGCACCCGCTGATTCGGCAAGCGTGCTGCTGTCCTGGCCGTAGGAAGACTGTGAGCAGAGGGTTATTAACAGGATGATGATTTGAATATAAAAAATTCGGCGGATAGACATTTGGATATTCCTGTTTTTTGAACTACCGGTTATCACGTAACGGCGAGACCCGGTTTGATGAAACGCGTTGACGAAGCAACCCGAGGCGTTCGGAGGCTTCTTTGGCATACTTTAGTTCTTTGTATTGGCTAATGATTCTCTGGTAGCAGTTCATTGCTTCATCGATTTGGTTAAGATTTTCAAAGCATTTGCCAGCTTGCAAGAGTGCGGCGGACTGCCAGAGAGGAAAGTCGTGGAGAATTTCGGTGTACTGGTATGCGTCAATCGCCTTTTCAAAATCTTCCTGGTGGAAATAGGATTCACCAATCATCCACTGTGCGAGAGCAGCGGTTTCGGTTCCTCGTGATAACTTGTTTTTTAAAGACCGTTTATAAGCTGCCCGTGCCTTGCTGAAATTTCCCATTCCGGCATGGCCTCGGCCAATCAGGTATTCGGCAACGTACAGGTGATTCTCCTCGGGGTACTGCTGCTTCAACTGATTCGCATACTCGATGGTGTTTTCCCATTGCTTTAGAGCGGTTGAAATCTGAGCACACCTTTGCAGGGAGGCTGGTCCTATTTCTGGGCCAAGCTCCGCTGGTTGGTATTTTTGAAGGTTTTGAAACCCCGATTTTGCCTTTTGAAGTTGATTGCTGCGGTAAGATGCTTCGGCCGACCAGTACTCCGATGAAATCGCCAAATTCGATGCAGGAAATTGTTTTGTCAAAAGCTGCATTTGCTGCGCGGCTTCTTCAAATTCCCCTTGGTCAAAGCAGATCTTTCCAAGTTGGAACAGCGAGTTGGCAACGATTCGAGGTTCAGAATTAGCATTGATAATTGCTTGCAATAGAAGCTTGGCTTCGTTCTTTTCGTTCTGTTTGAGCTTGAGGGCTGACAATTGATACGTCGCATCCGGCCAATATCTGCTTTTGGCGAAATCACTGTAGATTTGGTCAAAACAGCGTGCTGCGGATTGCAATTCTCTTGAATCCAGCAACATCCAGCCAAGTTCATACAAGAGTGCGTCTTGATTGCTTTTGGTTGGGGACGAGATCAATCGATTGAAGTGGTCTTGGAGGGTAGTCAATTTTACCGAATTTGTGGAACGATATAATTGACTTAATGCAATGAGGGCTTGTTCGTAATATTGGTTGTCAGAATGGTTAGCGACTATTAGTTCATAAGCTTGGATAGCATTTTCTTTTTTGTTCTGCTTTTCCTGCAATACGGCTTTAAGATAGATGGCGTTTGCCGCTTCAGCAGAATTCGGATGTGAAAGAATCAATTGGTCAATGCTCTTAATCGCTTCTGAGATGTTGCCTAGTTCTTTTTGTGACCAAGCGTAGTTCATCATCGCCTTGGATTTTGTCTTGGGGTCATCCGCATGTTCGGCGGCCAAAGTGTACCAGTCTGCCGCAAAAGAGAACTGCTCGGAGGCGAATGCAATCTCGCCGAGTTTGATTGCGGTAGTGATATGAATATTAGGGCTTTGTATCTTGCGGAGCCAAAAATCAGCTTTTTGAAAGTTGTTTCGCTTGGCATAAATGGCAGCCAGGTTAGAGATGTTCTGTTGGATAATGGTCTCGTCTTTTTCCAGTTCCAGGAATCGAATCAGTGATTGAGTTGCATCATCTAGTCGGTTGTTTTTTATTTGTGCTGATGCTTTGGCAAGATAGATGGCGGCCTGCGTTGTCTGGTCAATAACTGAAGTATCTATTTTTGAGAGGGTTTCATCAGCCTCTTTTTGCTGTTCTTGTTGGATTTGAGCAAGGGCTAGACGGTACTGCCATCCTGCAAATCGTTGCTTTTCAGGTTTGCTTGAGGAATCACTGAGGGGGTTTTCTTCAATTAATTCCTTAGCGATATTCTGGGTGATGGAAAATTGTCCCGTTGCAAGCCGAGCGGCGAGTTCAGCATCCATGACCGATGGTAAAAGTTTGCTGTCGGGGAATCGAGTTTTAAATGCATCACAACGGGTGAGAGTTTCGTCAAACTGACTCGTGTTTTGAAAAATCTGGATTTCAAGCAGCGATGCATCATCACCCCAGTCAGAATCCAGACTTTCCCGGAGTACCTGTTCAAGGTGCATTAACGCGGCAGGAAATTGGTTTTGTTTTGCAAGGCTACGCGCGAGTTCGTACCGCAACGCCGTTTTGGTTTTCGGGTTGGGTTTTTTTTTCAGTCCGACCAGAAAGTACTCCTCCGCGCCGGAAAAATTGCCAGATTCGAATTCGATTCTGCCCAGCCAAAACAGGACCGGATGAATGAGATCATTGTTTTCGAATTTTGATCGAAATTGGGAGAGATAATCAATCGCTCGATCATATTCCTGCCTGCGAAAATGCATCTTTCCCAACTGCAGGAGGCTGTCTGCGACGCGGCCACTATCGGGTCGGTGAATGAGCATTCGATAAAAACGAGCCGCTTCGTTCTCTGACTCAGTTTTTTCTAGTACCCTAGCCAGACCAAACCGTGATTCGTCGGCCAAAACACCCTGCGGGAATTTAGCCAAAGACAATTGAAACAGTTTTTGGGCGGAGTCCAATTTCCCCTCTTTTAACTCCACGTCCGCGAGGTATGGTATCGTGTATTCAAGTAATGGATGATCGGGATTAGTTTGGAGGAAGATTTGTAGATGTCGTGCCGCCGACTTGGTATCACCTGTATGCAACGCGATTTCACCCAATCGATATTGAGCCTGGTGCACACGTTGATGATTGGGATTTTCCTTAATAAATTTTGTTAGATGTTGACTGGCCTTCTCGTATTTCCCCAAAGCAACGAGGGATTCAGCAAGATAAAAACGTCCGGTCGCAAGTGTCTTGTTCTCGCCGCCGGCTTCCAGTAGCTTTTCAAACCTTTTGACAGCAAACTCGTATTCTCCTCGAGAATAGTGGACCGATCCTACACGAAAGAGGTTTTCAGCCTCGCTGGAGGCGACTATTTGAGGGACTTTTGGTTCATCCATTGCGCAGCCTGCTGAACCGGCATTGGGAAGAATGATCGCAAAGGCAACCTGTAGGTGCAGAAAAATCTTTTTTGAATCAAAACAACGCATTTGAATTCTGGATAAGGGCCATTTCTTGAAGATCAAGGCGCGCAAAGCACTCCTCCTCGAAGAAAATCGGATTTATTTGCGTTCTAAATCAAAATCACCTCGATAATTGGAATCACTTGCCTCGTTTAACCAAGTTCCACACGGCACTTTGCCGCCTGAAGAAAACTCCATAAAATGGGAGGAGGAAGGCAGGAAAGCATGAAAGTAACACTTAATGGTATGTCGATCGATTTGAGGTCGAATTGCACCGTCGCTGGTTTGGTGGCAGATCGTGATTTAAATCCTCGACAAATAGCAGTCGAGGTGAATCAAGAGTTGGTTCGCCGGGAGGAATATCTTCAGGTGCAATTGGTTGATGGTGATATTGTCGAGCTCGTTTCGCTAGCAGGTGGCGGCTAATGGGTTTAGCAAATGCAGGTGGTCGTGAGGTGACGGCAAAAAAAATGGATTCCTGTGATCAATCGGGGGCGACCGACCTAACTGAGCCGGATGGTCCTTTGAAGATTGGTTCAAAAAGGCTGACTAATCGGCTGATATTGGGAACCGGTCGGTATGATTCTTTTGAATTAATGCAGACCTCGTTGGTGGCCTCGGGTACCGAGTGCGTTACCGTGGCGATACGGAGAGAGCGCCTTTACGACGGTGAGGGACGAAACATACTTGATTTCCTGGATCTAAATCGGTTCATTTTGTTGCCCAATACGGCGGGCTGCTACGATGCTGAAACGGCCGTTCGTTGTGCAAGGATGGGGCGTGAAATTCTCAGAGGACTTGAGAATCCTGGGGCAGACTGGGTCAAGTTGGAGGTGCTTGGTGACAGTAAGACGCTTCTTCCGGACCCAATCGAAACAATCAAGGCGACTGAAATTCTTGTCGATGAGGGGTTTCAAGTTCTTTGCTATACCAGTGACGATCCCATTACCGCGGTACGTTTGAAAAAAGCTGGTGCGGCGAGTGTAATGCCTGCCGGCAGTCCCATCGGTTCGGGCCAGGGAATTCTCAATGCCAACAATCTCAAAATTATTTTGGAATACTTGAAAGAAGGTGATCCAGAATATCCGGTTATTATTGACGCGGGTGTTGGCTCTGCCAGTGATGTCGCCCAGGCCATGGAACTGGGCGCCGACGGTGTTTTGCTAAATACTGCCATTGCCCATGCGCGTCACCCCGTTCAAATGGCGATGGCAATGAAAGCGGGCCTTGAAGCGGGCAGGCTTTCTTTTCTGGCAGGTCGTATTCCCAAGCAGCTTTATGCTTCCGCTAGTAGCCCGGAAGAAGGTGTAATCTCGACCAGACCGTACCAGTAAATGCTTCTCGCGTAGTTAATCATCGATTTTGAGAAAATAGAATGGACACCAGTCTAGAAATGAGTTCTTTGATGAGTCGTTTTCCGAGACCGGGGAAAATCGAATGGATGTGTATACGCCCTGGAAGGGAGCTTCCCGTCAGGGTTTGTAAGACTGTTACCGCTGATGATCAGACTGGGCTGCTGGAGGATCATTTCAACGGTAAGCCGGGCGATAAAAGAATGGTAACATTCATTCAAAAAGAACACATTGAATTCGTCGCAGCAATACTTGGCCGGGATTGTGTTGATCCTGCGCTCTTGAGGCGAAATATTGTCGTTAGCGGTTTGAACCTCGTTGCCTTAAAACAACAGTATTTCCGGATTGGTGAAGCTGTTTTTCAAGGGACAACGCACTGCCCTCCCTGTTCCAGGATGGAGAAAAATCTTGGGGAGGGTGGCTACAATGCTATGCGTGGACACGGTGGAATCAATGCCAGGGTGATCCAGGGTGGTGTGGTCAATGTTGGCGATGTGGTCGAATATATTGGAGAGGCTTACGACGTTTAAGAAGATGTCACGCTGTAGATTGCCAAGCGAATTGAAGAGGTTTTTGGTTGTATTCACATCGCTTTTCCAGTGAATCGCGGTAGCTTGACCGTTCAAATCCGTAGCATCGGTTGCTATCAGGTTGTCCAAGTCCTGTTTTACAAATCTATTTCTAACAATTAATTGTTACCCGAAAGTTTATTCATGGCAGATGTGTTGAAGATTCCATCCCGATCCGAAGTTGCCGAGAACGATACTTGGGACCTGACATTTCTTTTTGAGACCGATGACGCGTGGGATGCCGGATTAAGAACGTTAGAGTCGAAAATAGATTATTACGATTCCTTTAAGGGAAGGCTTGGCGAGAGTGCAGCCGTTTTAGCGGAGTGCTTGCAATTCGACAGCGATTTTGAACGCGATTGTGACAAGCTGGCGAATTATGCCTACTTGAAAACCACCGAGGATCAAACCAACAGTCTGTATCAGGGATTTATTTCTCGCTATCGAAATTTGGCGACCAAAGCTGGCGAAGCCTCCAGCTATATTCGACCTGAAATACTATCCCTTTCCCAAGAGTGTATTTCCGGATTCCTGGAAGATTCAGCGATGGAAAAATTTCGATTGTTGGTTGAACGCATCGCCAGGTACAAGCCGCACACTCTTTCCAATCGAGAGGAAGAGATTGTCGCTATGCAAGGTGAAATGGCCGGAGCTTCAGGCAATGCATTTCGAAAATTGAATGATGCCGATTTGAAATTTGGAGTGGTCAATAATGAGAAAGACCAGCAGGTCGAATTGACTCACTCCACCTTTGCACAGCTCCTGAAATCCCCGGACCGAGAAGTTCGTAAAACTGCGTTCAACCAATATTACGAACAATTCCATAGCCATCAAAACACTTTGGCATCTTTGCTCGAGGGCTCCATCCAAAAAGATGTTTATTATGCCCGTGTTCGTGGCTATGACGGCGCTTTATCGCAGGCTCTGTTCAGCGATGATGTTCCTCACTCGGTCTACGATAACTTAATCGAATCTGTCCGCGGAAATCTGTCCGGTCTCCATCGTTATTATGATCTCCGTCGACGGAAAATGGGGATTGAATCCATACATCATTATGATACCTACGTTCCCATTCTTAATGAAATTGAAATGAGGCACAGTTGGGATGAGGCTGTGGATGTCGTGATCGCGTCGCTACGTCCATTGGGCGATGATTATTGTTCGGTACTTTCGGATGGATTACGCGGGCGATGGTGCGATCGCTATCCCAATCAGAATAAGCAGAGTGGGGCTTTCAGCTATGGGGTTTTTGATGGGAAGCCCTACATAATGATGAACTACAAACCAGATGTTCTGAATGATGTTTTCACTTTGACCCATGAAGCAGGTCATTCCATGCACACCCATTATTCGTCGAGTAACCAGCCCTATGAATACTATAATTATTCGATTTTTGTCGCCGAAGTAGCGAGCACGTTTAATGAACAATTACTCGCAAGGCATTTGATGGATAATGCCAGGGACGATCGTGAAAGAGCCTATTTTGTTAATAGCCAATTGGATGACATCCGGTCGACGATCATTCGCCAAGCCATGTTTGCTGAATTTGAAAAGACGACTCATGAAATGGCCGAGGCGGGTGAGCCTTTGACTGTAGAGTCATTTAAGTCTGTTTATTCAGAGTTGTTAACTTCCTATTTTGGGCCTGCATTCCAGATTGATGACCAGTTGGCATTGGAATGTTTCCGAATTCCACACTTTTACAGGGCATTTTACGTTTACCAGTACGCCACCGGGCTTTCCGCTGCGATTGCACTGAGTCGTGGTGTATTGAGTAAGCAGGAAAATGCTTTAGAGAACTATTTGCGATTTCTGAGCGGCGGATGCTCCAAAATGCCGCTGGAGCTTCTCCGCGACGCCGGGGTGGATATGGAGAAGCCAGAGCCGGTTAACGCGGCTCTAACGCAATTTTCCGATTTGGTTGACGAGCTTGACCGCTTGCTTTGAAGTAGGTTCAGGTTGTCGTGATGAAAGATATCGCTGAACCATTTGAAGGGACAGCCGGGAGCTCATAGTCAGTTGGAGTGGATTGCTTCTCGGTAGGCCGAGATGGTGGAATGGTTGGTATTGCTAGCACTCTTCGACCTTGAGTGATTCTGTCTGAATGCCTAACATCTGCGACCTTTTTCTTTTTGAAAAACATTACGCGGCAGTTCCAGCAATACGGCTCAGGTATCTTTATGGACTTCGATTTTAAACGAAGGTCTCGGATTTGCACCCGTTCGGAGCGGGAGCTTGTCGCCGGGGAAAGCTACTTTTCGGTATTGGTTGAACAGGATGAAGAGATCATGCGTTATGAAATTGCATCTTCTCATTGGCAAGGACCACCTGAAAATTGCATTAGTTGGTGGCGATCCAAAGTACCCGATCATGATCCAAACCGATTTTTTTGGGCGCCCGATCATGTGATCATCGACTATTTTGAAAGCTTTCAATCGGTCCAAGGGAAATTGGTTGCGCAATTTGTTTTAGCATTACTGCTCATTCAAAAACGGATTTTTCGATTACGTGATACGGCGTCGGACGCATGTGGTGACGAGGTGATGTATGTTTCCTGTCCTCGCAGAGGTACGAATTATGAGGTTCCTGTTCAAACACCGGATCCTGGTGAAGTGGATTCCATCCAATCTGAGTTGACTCAGTTGCTTTTTTCGGATGAACCCTTCAATGAAGAGTTAGAAGACGATGCGGAACAGAATCAGGATTCTGGTTTGCCTGAAAACCTCACCATGAAAAACGAAGAGACTGGGACAGGAGAAGAGTTGGCAGAAGATTTGGATGCTGACGCCGAAGAGTGTCTCAACCGGGAAGCAATGGATGCCGGAAATGCCGATCAAGAAAGTACAATTAAGGGGAAGACTTCGTGAAGGATTACGCTAGGCAATGCTGTTGGATGATGGCAAAACGTCGTTGGCGGTCAGGTCATCGTCTTGAGTTGATGATTCGACAAGTGCTGTTCATCTTCGCATCTGTGATCGCTGTTTGCTCGTCAGGATGTCAGTGGTTGCGTTGGGCTACCCCGAATGTTGAGGCACCACCGGGTGTTTTTAATCAGTCCGCTTCCAAAGAAGAAATCATCCAACGTGTTAACGCCAATAGTCAAGCGATACGATCGTTGCAGGCGAAGATCCATGTTCGGGCCACCGGCACTCCGACGCTCTCGGGAGATTTGACGATCGAACAGCCAAGCCGCCTGCGTTTGCAGGCTGGGCTTCTCAATATGAATAATTCCGGCATCGATTTGGGTAGCAACGACAATGAGTTTTGGGTTTGGCTCAAGACCCCGATGCCCGGACAACAGCCGGCAGTGCTACACGCTCGACATGACGAATATGCGATCAGTTCCGCAAAAAAAATGTTGCCTATTGAACCGGCCTGGATCATTGATTCAATGGGCTTGGCTTATTTTGATCCCAGAGCTGAACACAGTGGGCCGTTTATGCGGCCAGAGGGATCACTTGAAATTCGATCTCGATACCAATCGGCATCTGGCACCATGTTAAAGACGACTATTGTCGATCCGCGAACGAACGTAGTTATCGGACAAGAGCTTTACCAGAGCAATATCAAGATTGCATCCAGTCGCGCCAGGCGTCACCAATTTTTTTCACAGTGGAATGCTAGTGTGCCCCAGCAAGTCGAAATTGAAGTCGGGATGAATACCGCGACGCCAGGTAAGGTTGTGATCGACCTTTCTCGTATTCGTCCTAATAGTATTGATGGCTCCTACGCCGGTCTTTGGCAGATGCCTCGCCCACGAAATATCAATATGATCGATATTGCCAAACAAGGGACGCCACTTGCTGGTATGAATGAAACATCGATCGCCAAACAAATTCCAAATCCGGCGGCGGCCAATTTAAATAATTCCCTTGGACCAGGTCGACAATTTCAACGTCTTCGGGGAGAGGGTGATTTACCACCTCCCCCGACGCAAGCACCGATCAATACCCCTGCGCTCCCTAATCCCTATCGGGAAAGTCGCTCCGCACCGTATCAAGGAGCGGATGTCGGACTTCAGAATGCAACCTACAATCAATTTGAATATTCTACTCCCAACGTGAGAGGCTTTGGATTGAATCGGTCTGGCCAACCTCCCCTAGAATGAAAAGCAGTGGGTGTCGTTCCGGAAATTGGCAGAGATTTTAATGGTGGCAGCGGGGATCTCTGCAAGCACGGATTGAGCCACCGATCGGATTTTTGCCGTCGCTGACACTTCGAGAATGATTAAAGAATTGTACGATGGCCGACATCAAAAACCTTAAACGAAGATCAGAGCTACTGCGCCAAATTAGGAGCTTTTTCTACACTCGCCATTTTTTCGAAGTGCAAACGCCGATTCTGTCACGTGGAACGATGATTGATGAATTCATTGATCCGGTGCAGGTCCAGATAGAAGGAATCCAAGGCGGTCTGTTTCTTCAAACTTCTCCCGAGTTTGAAATGAAGAGGTTGTTGCTGCGAGGATGCGAGGCCGTGTTTCAAATGGGGCCTGCAATTCGTGCCGGCGAAAGCGGTCGATGGCACAATCCGGAGTTCACGATCTTGGAGTGGTACCGTGTAGGTGATGATTATTGGGAGGGAATTAATTTCCTCGCGGAGTTCTCCCGGGCTTTTTTTCCTGACCGAGAGGTGCAATGCATGTCGTACCGAGAAGCTTTCCAAAGCAGGTTTCATGTCGACCCACACCTGGTTGAAACCAGAGAATTGCAACGTCTCTGCAAAACGTCTCAGTTGACGGTGCCGGAAGATCTTTCACTTAGCGATCCAGTTCCCTGGTTGCAACTCTTGATGGCCGAAGTGATCGAACCGAGTTGGGGATCTGGTTCGGCGGTGATTGTTTATGACTGGCCAGCGTCGCAATCGGCTTTGGCAAAGACAAGAACGCAGGTTGGTCGTGATAATCAACCGGTTGATGTCGCCGAGAGATTTGAGCTTTACGTCGATGGAATCGAATTGGCTAACGGTTATCACGAGCTTTGCGATTACCGCGAGCATCGCCGTCGGCTTGAGGAAAATAATAGGAGACGTATTGTTGCCGGGAAGAAAGAGCTGCCCATTGAATCCCGATTCTTGGAGGATCTGTCGATAGATGATCTACCCAATTGCTGTGGTACGGCATTTGGAGTTGATCGGATGATTGCCATCTTAACCGGAAGCCCTCAGTTGTCTGATGTGATTGCATTTCCGTTGGAGGACGTCTAGTGAATACTGTGCGTTCTCTGCTCTACAGGTTGGGAGGATGCCTCCGCTTTCAGTTGGCATGACGTGTCATGGTCTGGTTGGAATCCATCTATCTAATAAACGGGTTTCAGTTGGTCAGGCGAACCGGATTTCCAGTAAGGTTGTTTTTTAAGCCTCTGTTTTTTGCTTTGTGCGGGGGTGAAATTATTTGCGCCATTGTGAAATTGGGCCACGTCATTCAAAATGCCATGGATTGATCCCAAGTTGCTAAAATGATGCTGCCATGCCAACGTTCCACAGAAGTGGCGAGTGGACGTTCCCAAAACATCTGATTTAGGAGGATGGAAATTAATTGCGTTCACTTGATTGCAAAAAAGCGAGACGGCCAAGAACTTTCTGCAAACGAAATAAAAACGTGTATTGAGGCTTATGCCGTCGGTGATGTTCCGGATTACCAGATGTCGGCTCTGGCAATGGCGATCGTACTCAATGGAATGAGCTTGCCGGAGACGATTGAGCTTACCCGTGCCATGTTTCATTCGGGGCATCAGCTGGAATGGACGGGATCAAAACCCGTTGTTGATAAACATTCCACCGGGGGAATTGGAGATAAAATTTCGCTGACTTTAGCCCCGTTATTGGCGTCCTGTGATGTAAGGGTTCCGATGATTTCAGGTAGAGGACTCGGACCGACCGGAGGTACGCTAGATAAATTAGAGAGTATCCCCTGTTTCCGAACGAATCTTTCTGCAGAAGAAATTCAAAGCCAAGTTAATTCAATCGGTTGCGTGATTACCGGGGCGACCGGCGAGATCGCACCAGCGGACCGCAGGTTGTACGCTTTGCGAAATGTTACCGGAACCGTCAAGTCTATTCCACTGGTTACCGCCAGCATCCTCAGTAAGAAGCTCGCTGCCGGGCTCGATGCCTTGGTTCTGGATGTCAAATTTGGTAGCGGTGCGATTATGAAAAACCTTGAGGAGGCAACCCAACTCGCAGAGTCGTTGGTCGCAGTGGGGGGCGAATTGGGATTGCGGACCCATGCCATCCTCAGCGACATGAGTCAGACCTTGGGTACCGCTGCAGGTAATGCCAACGAGGTAGTTGAGGCAATTGAAGTTCTGCAGGGTAGGGGACCAGAGGACGTTGTTGAGCTGACGGTTGAATTAGCGTTTTTATTGTTGCGGTCTGTTTTTCAAGATGCGCAAGACCATTTTGAACGTTCCAGACTGCGTCGGATCCTGACCGATGGGACGGCGTATCAAAGATTCAAGGAAATGGTGGAATCACAAACCGGTGTTCATGATTTTTCGTGCGATAGTTTTATGTCTGGCCCGATGGATCAGGACTTGATCACGATTCCTGTTTGTACCGATCGAGATGGCTTTTTGTCCCAAATCGATGCTAGTCAAATAGGTTTTGCGGTGAATGAATTAGGAGGTGGTCGCATGGATTTGAGCGGTTCGATCGATTTTCGTGTGGGGGTTCGACAATTAAAACGCATCGGCGACCCGGTTCGGCAAGGAGATGCCATCTTTTCGTTTACGGCCAATAAATTGGTGAAAGGCAAGTCGAATCGGGAAGGTGTTTGTGGTCGTTTGGAAAATGCATTCTTGATTAGCCCAGATTCCCCGATGATTCCGAAGTTGATTCGAACGGTTATAGATGCTGGAGACAGGGAATGAAAAACTTGAGTATGTGTCAGAAAATGATCGATTTAGCCAACCAGTCCAGGGAACGGGCCTATGCTCCTTATTCGGGGTTTCTAGTCGGCGCGTCAGTGTTGGCGGAGGATGGTTCGATTTTTGCTGGATGCAATGTGGAGAACGCGTCTTATGGGTTGACTTTGTGCGCTGAGCGGGTGGCGATTTGTAATGCTGTGGCTGCTGGACAGAAAAGCTTTCAGGCGGTTTGTGTGGTGAGTAAAAACGCGGTTGCACCTTGTGGCGCCTGCCGTCAGTTTATTGCTGAATTCGGCTTGCAAACGGTGGTGATTCTGGTGGATGCCGTTTCCCTGAAAGTTCGCAAAGAAAGTGAAATCCACGAACTGATTCCGGAATCATTCGTTTTTCCCCCAAACGGGTAGGGTTCCTGATTTCGATCACTCTTGAGCACGTGCCGAACCTGAATATCGGATAAATCATGGGTCGCGGCGACCAAATTCTGTATGTAATTTGACAAATTTATTAAGATTGGTCATCGCGGAATGTTAGGTTCAAGTGGATTGTTTTTGCTATGAGGTTGTAATCGATGTTTTACAAACTTACGCTTTTAACCCCCAATGTGGTCTTGGAACATGACACTTGGGTCTTAAGGTTACCAGCCGTTATTGGCCGGAACCCCCAGCATGGTGTTTTTGTTGACCATGAGTCGATTAGTCGAAGTCATTGTCGGCTGCTTTTGAATGGCCAAGGATCCCTGATGGTCAAGGACATGGATTCAACAAACGGCACTTATCTTCGAGAGAAACGAGTGGGCCTGGCCGAGATTTTCCCTGGCGATATTTTGCAGTTGGGGGGAATTGCTTTCAGGATTGACTATGAGTCCGATACCGATTGTGAAATTCCGGCAAGCCGTCCTGAGGAATATGATTTGACGGTAACGGTTCCGATGCGGGAACTCACCAAGCAGGATTATGTCGACCAAAACATCGATTCGAAGGAAGCCGCTTGGTGGCAGGTCTGGAAGTAATCTCCGTCGGCAGCGGCACGCTGCAAGAGGGCCGAGGTGTCACTACAGGGCGGATTGGTGGAATGCCGTTGGAATGAACGTTTTCTCGTCTGGAAAACTCCCACTTCCCAATATTGCTAACCTCAATATTGCTAACCTCAATAACACCGACCGCTAGAAGACCCAAGGCACCGAAGACCCAAGGCACTAAAGTGCCGGGCAACATGGCATCTTCGATTTCATTAGAATAGAAACTGAGTGCCGGTGATGAGCCGTTGTTTTACAGTCAACCGGATCAGTTTTTGTCTAGACATTTGACATGTGCTGCTAGTTTTTTGGGACGATATTGCGTCAGCAGAAAATAGTGATGTTAGTCAGAAGATTCTGTTTTGATTTGATAAAATCAAGGCTGGATCTTCCAAGATAAGGGGCACTGGTTCGACCGTTCAAATTTAAGGTGCAATGCTATGGGCGTTACCGCTCGGTTCATTAGATTCGTGTTGCTTGGGCTTCTCTGTGCGGGGATCATTGGCCCGATAACAGGCAGTACCCAAGACAGGGTGGCCTATAATTATCCTGAGTTGATTGTTGATTTAGGTGTTGGTTTATGGGCGTGGCCTATGCCAGTTGATTATGATTCCGACGGAGATTGGGATTTACTTGTTTCCTGTCCTGATGTTCCCTCCAATGGAACCTATCTTTTTGAGAATACCGGTGGGCCGCAGTCTATTAATCCGATTTTTAAGGCACCGGTGAAGATTGGGAAGGGGCTGCGATCACCCCAAATCTCCTATGCCAATCGACAGCCCCGACTACTGACCGCGGGACTCGAATGGACTGATTTTCTTAAGAATGGACTGACCCAATCCAGAGCAATTTATCCGACTCCTAACATTCACTCTGCAAAGAAAATTCGCGCCAATCAATGGAAGTATGCGGACTACGATGGTGATGGTGATCACGATTTAATTGTTGGTGTTGGGGACTGGACCGATTACGGTTGGGACAATGCTTACGATAAAAATGGCAAATGGACCAATGGTCCTTTACGTGGCTGGGTGTATCTGATTCCCAATGTGGGTTCTGACACAGAACCAAAATACGGGGTGCCTGCCAAGATAACCGCCGAGGGAAAGCCGGTTGAAGTTTACGGAATGCCATCACCCTGCCTAGATGATTTTGACGGAGACGGGGATCTTGATCTGTTGTGCGGAGAATTTCTGGATGGATTTAGCTATTTTGAAAATATCGGATCATCCACTTCGGCCGTTTTTACTTTGCCTCGCAGGTTAACCAACACCCAAGCCGAGATTCGTATGGATTTGCAGATGATTACCCCGGTATCGGTTGACTGGGACCATGACGGAGATGTTGATCTGATATGCGGGGACGAAGATGGACGAGTTGCCCTGATCGAACACACCGGTTTAGTAAAGAACGGAGTGCCTCAGTTTAAACCGCCACGGTATTTCAAACAGTATGCCAGAGACCTTAAGTTCGGAGCGTTGGTGACGCCGGTAAGTATTGACTGGGATGCTGATGGTGATGAGGATCTGGTTTGCGGTAACACGGCTGGCAACATAGCTTGGATTGAAAATAGAGGGGGTGGCAAAAACCCCTCTTGGGAGGCACCCAAGTTGATTGAAGTGGATGGAGAGCCTATCCGGATAATGGCTGGCCGGAACGGTTCAATTCAGGGACCAGCAGAAGCCAAATGGGGGTATACAACCCTGAGCGTCGCCGATTGGGATCATGACGGATTGTTGGACTTGATTGTCAATTCGATTTGGGGAAAAGTGATCTGGTTTCGGAACCAAGGTACCAAAAAAAATCCCGTATTGGCAAAGCAGCAACCGATCGAGGTTCAGTGGGATAAAATCCCACCCTTTCCCAAATGGAATTGGTGGAAGCCTGCAGGAAATGAGTTGGTGACCCAATGGCGAACTACACCAGTAGCAATCGACTTAAATCGTGACCGGATGACCGATCTGGTGATGTTGGATCACGAGGGATTCCTCGCTTTTTTTGAGAGAAAACGGCAGGGCAGGGGGGTAGTTCTACTTCCTCCGCAGAGGGTTTTTTTTGACGAAAAAGGTAATCCCCTGCGTCTTAATTCCGGTGAAGCCGGTCGGAGCGGCCGTCGGAAAATTTGCATCGTTGATTGGGACGCCGATGGAAAACTTGATCTTCTGGTCAATAGTCAGTGTGTTGATTTTTTTAGGAATGTTTCTTCCAAACCAAACCGCTGGGTATTCAAAAATGAAGGGCCGATCAGTAGAAAGCGACTGGCGGGGCATACGACCAGTCCCACCGTCGTCGACTGGGATGAGGATGGACGACCTGAACTGTTGGTCGGTGCCGAGGATGGTTTCATGTATTACTTTCCTAATCCCAACCAAGATCCGGCGAAGTCAAAATAATTCCTAACGATTGCGTTATTGAGGAAGCCATGAATCTGCATTGGATTGATCAAGTTGTCTTGTGCAGCTACCTCATTGGGATCGTTATTTTTGGATGTTACTTTTCCCGGCACAACACAACCACGCGTAAGTTTATGGATGCAGGGGGGCGTTTGGCGGGTTGGGTCGTGGGGCTGTCCATTTTTGGAACTTATTTGAGCAGTATCAGCTTCTTGGGTAATCCAGGCGCTTCATTTGACAGAAACTGGAACCCGTTCGTCTTCAGCTTATCGCTCCCCTTGGCAGCATGGATCGCGTGTCAATGGTTTGTTCCATTTTATCGAAAAAACAACCAGGTTTCGGCCTATTCCCATTTGGGAATAAGATTCGGAAAATGGGCCAAAAATTATGCCATCCTCTGTTTTCTACTTACGCAAACGGTTCGAATTGGAGCGGTCTTGTTACTGGTCGCGATGGCTGTCCATCCGCTCACCGGGATTGGAATTCCATTGATCATCCTAGTGTTGGGCATTGCGGTCATTCTCTATACTTTTTTTGGCGGAATTGAAGCTGTCATCTGGACTGATGTTGTTCAGAGTATCGTATTGACCATCGGTATTTTAGTGGCGATTGTTTTTATTGCGATTGGAATGCCAAACGGGCCTAAACAGATATTTGAAATTGCTTTGCAGGATCCTGAGAATCTCAAGTTTTCTTTGGGTAGTTTTTCGAACACCCTGAGCGAGCCAACATTTTGGGTGATTTTGGTATTTGGTTTGTTTATCAATTTGCAGAATTTTGGCATTGATCAGACTTATGTCCAACGATATGCCACCGCTGTCGACGAAAAAGCGGCGAAGAAAAGCGTTTGGCTGGCTTGCTGGCTCTACCTACCTGTTTCGGCGCTATTGTTTTTTGTCGGTACCTGTTTGTATGCGTATTATCAGGCTCGCCCGGATTTGGTGCCCGCTGATTTCCAGGGAGATCAGGCATTTGCCCATTATATATCGACCCAACTTCCGGTCGGATTAGTCGGGCTGTTAATTGCCGCTATTCTGGCAGCCGCGATGAGCAGTGTTGACTCATCATTGAATTCCTGTGCCACACTGATTTGTATTGATGTCTGGCCGCAGTTCCAATCAGGCGAGATTCTCGGCCCTGATCAAATCGAACAACGTGATAAGAGAGTTTTAATTCTGTCCACCGTTGGGATCGGTTTACTTGGAATTGGGGTGGGGGTTTTTCTCAATGGCACTCAGTCTGTTTTGGATGCATGGTGGAAGTTGGCAGGAATCCTTAGTGGAGGAATGCTTGGACTTTTTATTCTTGGATTGATCGCCCGCGATGTTCGGGGTCGACATGCTCTGGCCGGAGTGTGTGTTGGTGTCATGTTCATTATCTGGATGACACTGTCGCCGATATTCTTTGCCGACAGTTGGTTCGCCTTTCCTTGGCACGCCAATCTGATCATTGTATTGGGAACCGTAGCGATTATCGTTTTGGGCGTGGGGATTTCATTTTTATTTTCACAGGCAAACCGAATCGATATTCAGCCTGATGACCGCTAATAGGGTGGCCCAATAGTAAAATAAATGGCTCTATTGATTGGCGTTGACCCGTCGTTAATCCGAGTCACACATCCATTCGTACGGTGTGTTTTTCAAACGACTTTGTATTGCCGAATAGTTCGAGACAATGTCAGAGACGGCACGTTCTTCTAGCTTCTGCAGGGAGATCGGTGGTTTGGTCGATGCCAATCCTAAAAAATCGATGGACTTGTTGAAGCCTCGCGTGGCATCCTCTTCAAGATCTCTTTCGTAGTTGAAATGTAAGTAATCCAGTTCCGAATCCTTGAGAAAAAGTTCCGTTCTTTGATAGGTTTCGTCCAGATGTCGAAAGCAATCGACAATCGTACGATGTCGGCTACCAAGGGACAAATGGTCACGATCCAGCTCCAATGGAGGGTGTTTTGGGATATTGTGATTCGCAGGAACATGCCAGGCAATTGTCAATTGCCCACGTGCGTCTGAGATTGCTTGCCGAAGGTAGTTGCTTCGTGACAAGAGGATCTATTTGTCGAATCCTTACTGTAGCAAACGGTGCACATAATCACCGAGTCCCAGATTTAGTCCATTGGCATCAAGGTGCTGAAACTTGGTCTCGAATCCAAGATTTGGAAAACTGGCGTTCAATAAATACCGCTTCAATTGTTCTACAGCTACGGTGGTTGGAGATGTCCCGGCGAATGACTCAATATCTATGAAAAAAATCGGGGTGGCTGATTGTCAGGATATTAATGTTGTTAATATTCAAGTTGATTTTTGTGTCCTTTTTGAATCATGTCTTGGCTTTCGAATTCGCGAGGGATCGGTAATAATTGGTGAGAGCAGAAGCATTTTGCGTTCAGGGACTTGTATGACCGATTCACAGCAGCGTGCCTTTTCCATTGCTCCAGTGCCTGTCGTCACGAGGCGAAAAATTACAGGTGTCTCAGCCATTCTATTGCCATTTACTACCACAGGCGAAGTCGACTGGCCCGGGTTCCGCAGACATGTCCACCGCACGTTTGATGCGGGGCTATTACCAGCGGTTAATATGGACACCGGTTATGGCAATTTGATTGATGATTCCACCAAGAAAATGGTGATGGGGGAGACCAAGGCAATCGTTGGCGATGGAAAGTTCGTTGCCGGCGCGTTTGTTAACGACCAACTTGGCGACGGATTTGACTTGGATGCCTATTCCCGTGGGATGGAATTGATCGAGTCGTTTGGTGGGATCCCCGTGATTTTTCAGTCGTTTGGTTTGACAAGACAACCAGACCATCAAATTGTCGAAAGCTACCGAGAGTTGGCAGTTAATTGTGACCAGATGATTGGTTTCGAGTTGAGTAATGTATTTGCCCCTTTTGGAGCGATTTATTCGCTGGAAGTCTATCGCCAACTACTCGAGATCAAAAGGTGCACGGGCGCAAAGCATTCTTCGCTTTCCCGTAAAAAAGAATGGGACCGGTTAGCTCTGCGCAACGAGTTACGCCCTGAGTTTAAGGTCTTTACCGGTAACGATCTAGCTATTGATATGGTCATGTATGGCAGCGATTATTTGCTAGGGCTCAGTACTTTTGCTCCTGATTTTTTTTCTAAAAGGGATGCCCTTTGGGCTAGTGGTGACGCTCGGTTTTATGAATTGAATGACCTCTTGCAATACTTGGGTTGTTTTTCATTTAGAGATCCGGTGCCGGCTTATAAGCATGATGCAGCTTTATTCTTGAATATTCGTGGATGGATTGCTTCTGGTAAAACACATCCTGATTCCCCGAATCGACCGCTGGCGGATATTGAAGTCTTGAAGACCATTCATCGTCAACTGATTCAGTGGGAAGGCTGTTGATCTGCGATGTCGTTTCCCCGTATTTCTAAATTAAAAACAGCCGCTGATTTTTCAGCGCGTTTAAACGAATTAAAAATTTCTTTGCCGTTTGATGATGTGATCATGACCGGTAAGAATTCTCCACTGGGAAATTCTATGCACTATCAGGACGGGATTGTCGGGAACCGTTTTTGCATTTTGCCCATGGAAGGATGGGATGGGACTAAAGACGGGAAGCCGACCGAATTGACCCGTCGCCGTTGGAAGAATTTTGGATTGAGCGGGGCAAAGATGATCTGGGGGGGAGAAGCCATTGCGATCCGGCATGATGGGCGGGCAAATCCGAACCAGTTATTAATAAATGAAAAAACTGTCGGTGATTTGAAGAGTTTGCGGGGAGATCTTGTCGATGCTCACAACTCTTCATTTGGGACGACTGACGATTTGTTGGTAGGGCTTCAGTTGACTCATTCAGGCCGATTTGCCAAACCTAATTCGAGCGACCGGTTGGAGCCTCGCACGGTTTATCGCCATCCATTATTGGATGAGCGATTGGGAATCGATTCATCGCAGGCTATTTTGTCGGACGATGACTTAAAGCAACTAATTGATGATTTTATCAAGGCAGCAGTTTGGGCAGAAGTATCCGGTTTCGATTTCGTGGATATCAAACATTGCCATGGTTATTTAGGGCACGAGATATTGACCGGTTATGATCGTCCAGGTGAGTTTGGAGGAAGCTTTGAAAATCGAACCAGATTCCTGGTTGAAATTGTCTCCGGCATTCAGTCTTGTACCAAACTTAAAATTGGTGCGCGGGTCAGTGTGTTTGATTTTGTTCCGTTTGTTGGTGACGCTGACAATGTCGGACTGCCGCAACAGGATTCTGACTACCGATTTGGATTTGGCGGGGATGGTAGTGGAAATGGTATTGATCTTACCGAACCACATCGCTTTATGCAGCTATTGCAGCGAATCGGTATCCAGTTTGTTTGCACAACAGCGGGTAGCCCGTATTACAATCCACATATTCAGCGTCCTGCATTGTTCCCTCCGTCGGATGGTTATCAACCACCCGAAGACCCATTAATGGGCGTGGCTCGTCAGATTAACGTTACTGCTGATCTAAAAAAGAAAAACCCAGAATTGATTTTTGTGGGATCGGCTTATTCCTATTTGCAGGAGTGGTTACCTTATGTTGGTCAGCGATTATTAACAGATGGGAAGGCGGATTTTATCGGGTTAGGCAGGATTGCGCTTTCCTATCCAACCATGCCGAAAGACGTACTTTCAGGAATGCCGCTGGAACGCAAAAAGATATGTCGAACATTTAGCGATTGCACAACTGGTCCACGGAACGGTTTGATTTCTGGTTGTTTTCCCCTCGATCCGTTTTATAAACAACGCCCTGAATATGATGTGCTGAAAAATTTCAAATCAAGGGAACGACGCAGGTAAACCACTCCTTCAACTTTATCTTGGTTCTAAACGATTTGACTGATCGGATTTTCTGACCAATGGCAGGTTTGTCACATCCTTGATTTTTTTACCAAGTCGATGTTCTCGTCCCTTTTGTTTAACAAAATTTGAGAAAGTTCCGTTGGATAACAGTTCGTGGGAAACATGTCGCTAGACCGCTTCACATGAACCTTGCGCTTTGTGCAGTTTTCCGTCCGGAAAAACTCCCGGTAAATCCTTGGCGTACCAGTTGTCAAGAACGGATTTCCACTGTTGGAAATCCTTGACTCGTGTAAATGCCTGTCTTACGTCGACATGTTGGGGATGGAGAGCCGAATACTTGATTCCGAATTTTCTCATCATCGGTCCGACCCGGCTTCCATACAGGGTCTCTGCCAATCGGTAGTGTTCTTCGATAACCGTCCTTTGCCGGAACAGGGTAGGGGGCGGCGGTTTCGGCACGCCACGCATCAGAGATAACGACTGCTCGAAGATCCATGGATTGCCAATCGCTCCCCGCGCAACTGTAACTCCATCAACTCCTGTTTCACGCATCATGTCCAGACAGGATTCAGGCGTAAATAGATCACCACTTCCGAGAATTGTCTTTTCGCCTACGTGTTTCTTTACCTCCCGCAAAAATTCCCACCGGCTAGGCCCGTTGTATTTTTGCGTTACGGTTCGTCCGTGGACAGTAACTGCCGCGACGCCTATTTGAAAGGCACCATCGAGTATCTCAAAAAAATGATCTCTGCTCTGTTGAGAGTCGTCGATGCCACGTCTCATCTTGACGGTTACTGGAACCGTTTCGGGAACAACTTGTCGAGTCCTAGAAATAATTTCCAATGCAATTTTGGGTTGGCTCAGATGAAACCCCCCGCGGCAGCGGCCAAGAACCTTTTTGACTGGGCAGCCGAAATTGATGTCGATCACATCAAATCCAGCTGCAACGAGTTTTTTTGCACCCTGCGAAAACTGCTCGGGTTCGGATCCCATCAGTTGCCCTCCAACAGGATGTTCCTCGTCGGATGTATGTAAAAAATGACTGGTCCGATTCCGCTCTTTTAATTCAATCAGGAATTTGTCCAGCATCACTTCACAGATCCCGTAACTCGCACCGTGTCGCCGAGCAATGACTCGCATCGGCCAGTCGCTGTAGCCTGAAAGGGCAGCCTGAACGATCGGCGAGCCAATCTTTACGTTGCCGATGTAAAGATTTTTAAAAACCATTTTGAGATTGGATTTGGAGTGGTGGTGACTTCAGACAATAGCGACAAAAAAAGCATCCTGATCTGACACTTCTCAAGTTCGTTTTAGGACTTCCATTATTGGAATCGGGATCGGCGGCATCGTTTGGCTGGGGCTTAGCTTAATTAAATCAAAAACGCTGCAAAATGGGTATCCGGCCCACTCGGATTGATGACACGGCTTGAATGTCGAAATCGAGTGTTTTTGCCATTATTCCGCCGATTTCAAAAACTGGTTTACCTCTGAATTGTTGATTTGAATCCCATAATGTCAATATTTTTTTCAAAAGCTTTTTTAATACCTGACAGTGATCTGGTCATTTTGGCCAGAATTGTCAACGATTCATCCAGCTCAATTTTTTCCAAAATCTGAAGTGACCGGAAAGGTGCAGGAGATGTTTGCTGGGCAAACTTGTATGTTAATCGCTATGTTAATCGCTATGGCTAATGGTTGGCTTTATTTGTTGTTGTTGGCAATTGTCTTGGTGCCACTTTTATTGCTCAGGTTGTTGAATGCTTATGATCGGTATCCGTATGAAGCCAAAGCCAATCTTATGTCGCCTGCGGAGATGGATTTTTACCATCAAATAAAGGTAATTGTTGATGATCTATTTGTGGTTTTCCCGAAGGTGCGAATCGCTGATGTTCTCAAGGTGCGGCCTGGTGTTCCCCTGGTTTTGAAATGGGAAAAAAAAATCAATTGCGAAAATGTGGATTTTGTACTTTGTGATCCAAACGACCTGTCCATCAAGGTGATCATTGAGATGTCTTATCCAGACCATTCAAAAGAAGAAAAGGGCCAGAGGGACTCATTTGTTGATCAGGCGTTTGAGGATGCACGTGTTCCATTGATTCGAATCATGAACCAGCGAGATTATCCCGGTGAAAAAATACTGGCAGCGATTCAAAATGCAGGATCTGCAAGAAATCGGCAATGGGTAGTACACGTTGATATTTAATCTCTTTGCGCAATCTTGCCAAGAATGCGTTTCGTTCGAGTCATTCCACAAATTGACCGCCAGGATTTTTGACTGTCCCTACAGAGAGTTTTCCCACGGTCCGATGTTCAGTCCGAATAAATAAATCTAACAGTTCTTTTGGATTAAGGTGCAGAGCTTTTCCAATATCGACATGGGTATGGTGTGAACGCCCTGAAATTCTTCAAAATCTACATGACAACCATTTTCCTTAAAAAGATCGCGGAGCCACTCGGCTGCTTCGAAGGGAAGGACGGGGTCAATTGTGCCATGACTCTGCAACACCAAAAGGCCGTGATGGTCCTGAATTTGATTTCGCCATTGGTGTTCACAAATTAATGTACCTGACATTTGAATTAGCGCCAGTGGATTGTGGTCAGAGTGAAGGACCGTATCTGTCGTCAGCATGGCACCTTGCGAAAACCCTCCAATAATCAAGCGATCCCAGCTCAGGGAGGTTGTATGGAAGATTTCATCAAGAGTTTCGTTCAAGAGTTCTCGGGCTTCGATAATTCCTGGCGGGACCGACGATCGAAGTTCCGAAAAATCTCTGGCTCCGGTCATGTCGGCCAGCTTTTGCATGTTGATCATCCACCAAGCCCGACCGTCGAATCCCCCAAAAGACTCAAGTGCGAGGGGGGCTGCCGGAAAAATAAAAGTCACTTTGGACTTGGGGAGATTTGCGGCTTTCCGGACTTCTTCCGCCAAGGGCACCAAGTCTGTGCCTGGCGCACCAAATCCATGACACAAGAGGACGACTAGACCTGGTTTCTCGGTGTGGGAATAAGGTCCAATTACTGTGCAGTCCAACTGGCCGATTTTAATTTCTTGTTGCATTTATTTGCTTTTGGTTTTAAGAGCTGTTTTTCTGTGTCCATTGGTCATTTTGGAGATGACCGAGCTGACAACCATTCTGGCAACCGTCGCACAAATTGTTCTATTTCGTCTCGAACCCGCCGGTAGCAATCGAGTTTAGCCGATTCCTCCTCAACTTGCTTTGCAAGTTGAGGAGGGTCGTCAAACCCCCGGTGGATGATTTCTGTTTCTGAAAAGAATACCGGACAGTTTTCATTGGCATGTCCACAGACTGTTACGACATAATCGAATGGAAGTGGTCCGAGGTCGCTGACAGTATTGGAGGTCTGTGAAGTGATATCGACGTTGGCTTCTGCCATGACCTGTACCGCATAGGGATTCAGGCCATGTTTTTCGATCCCGGCGGAGTAGGACTCGATCAAGTCCTTGTGGAGGTGACGTGCCCATCCTTCGGCCATTTGAGAGCGGCATGAATTACCGGTACAGAGAAAGAGGATTTTATTTTTTTTTGACATTGAAATTATGATCCGTTTGAGTCTATTTGCTCCATTTATTTTCTTGTTGATTGGGGAGAAACGCAACCGGTGCGACTACAAATGATTGGTGGTCACCGAGAGGCGGCACTCGTCGGTTCGGTTGTCCGCGTTTATTTCCTAATTGCATTCTTTATGGCGGGATAATTTCAGGCGGTACACAATCGTTTATGGCCGGACGACGGAGCCTCGGTCGGACCTGGGGATTTGATCGAGGATCCGAAAGTGCCCTATTAAGCACGATTGCTTTCTTATTCATCACATCAATTCACATCAAGCAACATGCTGAGTTTACTGATATTGGGTTTGCCTGGTATGTGGTAGCCGGAATGGTGATCAAACGGGGAAGGGGGGCGTTACTCTTCTGGGATGCCCGATACGATGGTGATTTCATTGGGTGCTTTTTTCTGCGTTTTTCAATTGGTTGGGTGCTACATCAAGCCGCTCATCATTACATTATGGTTTTGGCTGGTTCGCCTGTTTTAAAATCCATCTTCTTTTTCTGTCAGGTTGCAGATTTCCCCAAGGTCGTCATTTCTATATTTTGATTGGGTAGACGATGCGATGAATGTTGGTTGGACATGCAAAGCAACTGAATGCCATAAAACCCGAGGAATTTACTTACTCAAACCGAACATAAGAAACATTATCGGACGTTGGGTGTCCAGTGTGAAAAGGTGTTAGGGACCTAAGCCTTGCAGGCTTTATTTAGCGGATGATAGATCTTGGTAGGCTCTGTGCAACATTTTCTCTGCACGCTGAAGGCAAGTCTCTGCTTCATCAACATATCCGTCGGCCGCCGCACACCAAGCTCGGTTAACGGACCGTTCACCGGATGAAAAATTTGACATGACATCTGCAAAAACGGCCAAGCCAAATTCAGCAGCCAGACTATCACGACCGTCAGCAAATATCCGAAAGTCATCTCCTAGGTCTTCATCAATCCGGGAAAGGATTTTGCTGGGAGGCAGGTAATTTGATTCTTTGGCCAGTTGACCAACCTTGTGGACCAATTGGTGAAGACTCGTGGTAATTTCTGCCAAACCAGCTTCCGTCTTTTCTGATTTTTTCGAGGACTCAGCTGAACCGATGCGAATGAAAACAATCCCGACAATTCCGACAATCGCTGAGCACCCATACCAAGTCCAATTTACTAAATGCCATCCATCCTGCTTGATTTCGATTTGCGATAGATCCCCGATCTCGAATAAAAGTTTATTGAGTTTGTCATTTTCTTCCTGAGTTCGTTGCGATTGGTTTTTCAGGTCAGAAAGTTCCTTGACAAATTCAACACCTTTTTCGGGCGCCTGCCAAACCGTGGCTAGAGCACCTGAAACAAATCCAATCCACAAAAGTGACTGTCCTAAGATCTTGTTTTGCATCTGTATCTGGTTTCGAAAAAACTATGTTTTTAATTTGAAACAAGTATTACACCCAAGGGAGTTGGATGTCGAAGGCTCGTTGCATCGCTATACCGACACCCACGAGTGCTTCACCAACGATCAATCCGGCAGCAATCGGAATCCCTACTTCCTCGGACCATCTTTTACCAAGGGTGTGATTGCAAAAAATTCTCAGGGTGCAACCGATCGTGTACGTCAGAACGATATCGAATGGCATATAAAAACCGAGAGCGATCATCACCCCGATTCCTCCAAGACCGCTGGTCGCCAACAAAAGCCCTAGAATTGCCGCAGCGGTGTATCTGTATGCCGGCACATTACCATCAACAATTCCCTCAATAACACTTGCCAAGGCACTTGCCTGAGCTGCGGGAAATTGATCACTTCCGATGCCGTAGTTTTTTTCCTCAATGTTGATTTGCGAGTTGGTATTAGACTCGCCGGATCCAGCTAAACCGCCCTCCTCCGCAGTGTTTTCTGATTGATCGTTATGATTGGCTTTTTGGGCGACAACCATTGAAGGATTTGTGTCTTTTTCCGAAGTCGGTTTGCCCGCATTTTCCAAAACAAACATGAGTCCGATGACAACGCATGGGCCCAACCAGGCTCCGATGAACTGTGCAATCTGCTGCCGTCGCGGGACCGCACCGACAAGGTAACCGGATTTCAGATCCAACATCATGTCACTGGCTTGAGAAATGGCTAGACAGACTGCTGCCCCTACGATCAGCGAACTGACAATCGTTTCAGCTTTGCCCATGCCTGTATTGATAGCGATGACAATCAGGATTGTAATTGCAATCAGAGTCATTCCTGAAAGAGGTGACCAGTTAGTTCGCCCAATACACTCCGCTACAATGACGCCGGCGATCCAGATCCAAAGTGTTCCTAGGCCTGCCATGAGAATTGCCGTCGTTAGCGACATATTGGTTACCGAATAGTAGGCGAGGAAAACCAACAAAATTGCACCTAAACCAACTGCAGTTGCGAGCAACCAGATAGGCATTTCGTCTTGCCCTGCCCCGTCGCCCGACTTGTCCTTTGAGGCCCGGTTCATCGAGGAGATGGCGCTTCGGATCAGCGGCAGAGCCATGATGATGCCGCCGATAGCAGCACCAATCAACATGCCTATGCCTGTTGGTTTATAAATGTACGATCGCATCTTGCTGGGGATTTCAACCAACGACTGCATGTCCAGAGTTCCGGCAGTGGCGATGATCGGTGTCAATAGCCAATAGCATATAAACCCTCCTGCTCCAAACCAGAAACCGCCTTTGCCCGACAGGAATCCGACACCAATCGTCATCATCGATCCGAAGAAGATGAGGTTGTACCGAGGCGGTAAACCAAGGAGTTCACCGACATGGTATTGCACGTGCTCATCACTGCCGGCATTGGTGATCAACAAATAAGTAACCGCCGAAAAGATGGCCGCTCCAAAGAGCAATATTGATTTCTGGATGCCCGCCCCTGGAGATTTTAAAATGGTCGCTACAGCGATTCCACCTGGATAGGGTAATCTCTGAAAATCAATCATCTGCTTGCGTAATGGAATCACAAAAGCCAATCCAATAAACGCACCGGCGATACACGCAAACAACATCAGTGGGACGTTGAAGTCGGCGACCGAAGCGAGTTCAGGTTTGCGACTCAGAATAAAAAGGGCTGGCACTGAAAACATAATGCCAGACGACGCACCATTTACCGCCGACGCGACTGTTTGATTGATGTTGTTTTCAAGAATGCTTGTTCGCCGCATCACTCCTCGTAAGATCCCCCAACCCAAGATCGCGGCCAGTTCTGAACCTTCAATCGCAAATCCCAATTTGAGCGCTGCGTAACTGATCGAAACAGCGATGAGGACGCCCAATGCCCAAC
Organism: Planctomycetota bacterium; assembly: GCA_014238905.1. GTDB lineage: Bacteria > Planctomycetota > Planctomycetia > Pirellulales > Pirellulaceae > JABAAE01. Next base: position 78,829 of record JABAAE010000006.1, on the reverse strand, counting down.
CGACCAGAATTGCTGGCCAGGTAAATTCGGGATAGGGTCCTAGACGCACCAGTTCCCCTTCTCGCCTTGTTTCGCTCGACATGATCGACCTTTTTGGATCGCTGTTTTGTTGGACGGACAATGTCTTGGCAGTTTAGCTGATCTGGGTGTCGCTGAGAACGGTAATCGTTGCGGAAGTTGATTTGCAAACCTAGTTTTTAAAAATCAATTTGGAAAATGAAAACCGGGCGGTGTAATTTTCCATCTGTGGCGGACTTTTTCAGATCAAAAGCAATTTGTTCAATTTTTGGGTCGCTCCAGGAATGCCCCCCCCTGCCCTACCGTTGGTCATCCATTCTAATACTCAAAACGCCGCCTCCAGATGATCGAAAAAGTAATGAGAGTTAGAACGAGATTTGCCCCGAGTCCGACCGGGTACCTCCATATTGGTGGAGTACGAACCGCCCTTTTCAATTGGTTATTCGCCAGGAAGCACGGTGGTCAGTTCATTTTGAGAATTGATGACACCGACCAAACCCGAAATGTCGCTGAAGCATTAGGGCCAATTCTTAACGGGTTCAAATGGCTTGGGTTGGATTGGGATGAAGGTCCTGAAGTCGGTGGGCCATTCGAGCCTTATTACCAATCTCAACGTAGTGACAAATATCAGGCAGCCGTTGACCAGCTTTTGGCATCAGGACACGCCTACCGTGATTATGCTCGGCCGGGAGAATTGGATGCTGAACGTGAAAAGGCCCGCTCCGAAAAACAAAATTATGTTTATGATCGTCGATTCATGGCGGAATCCGATGACGATTGCAGGAAATTTGAAGCCGAAGGTCGGAAGGCAGTCGTGCAACTTAAGATGCATCGTGAGGGCAAGTGCGAGTTTTATGACCATGTCCGCGGGACGGTCAGTTTTGCCTGGGAAGGTGAAAAAGACTACGTCATTCAGCGTGCTGATGGCTCATTTATTTATCACTTGGCAAATGTGGTTGATGATGACGAATTTGAAATAAGTCATGTCATTCGGGCGGAAGAGCATTTGCCAAATACCCCTCGTCAAATTTTTATTGCTGAAGCGTTGGGGAAAACACCTCCCCAATACGCTCACATTCCCTTTGTTGCCGAGCCTGGAAGCAAAGTCAAATTGAGTAAAAGGAAACTTGATAAGTACCTCAAGAACCGGGACTTTAAAAAGCTTAATGATCATGGTTTGGCAATCATCGAAAAACTGGGGGTTTCACCAGACTCGAATTTGTTTAATCCCGTTATCACCGATTTTTTTGAACAGTCCGGTTTTTTAGCAGATGCGGTTATCAATTATCTTTTGCTGTTGGGTTGGTCGCTGGATGACAAAACTGAATATTTCGACAGGTCATCCATGATAAGTCAGTTTTCTCTGGAAAGAGTGGTCAAGGCGGCTGCGAGTTTTGATCCAGTGAAACTGGATGCTTTTCAGCAACATTACATGAATAATCTGGACAGTGACACGAAACGCGAATTATGTCTTGCTTTTCTGAAGAAAGCGAAACTGGTTTCTGATACAGCAGATGATGGTGTTGATAGCTACGTTCAATCTATCATTGAGGCCGCAGGCGACAGGATTCAAATCGCAGGAGATATTCTAGATTTTGAGGATTTCTTTCTGCCGACTGATCAACTGGTTTATGACCAAAAAGCATTTGAAAAACGGATTTTGAAAGATGAGAACGCCGTCGAGTGGTTAAAGCGATTAAGAGACGTTCTGGGTGAACTGGACGTTTACGATGCGGAGTCAACCGAAAAAGCAATCAGGGGTTTTGCTGGCAGTACCCAAATCAAAATGGGACAGCTTGTCAATGTTCTCCGCATTGCGGTGACGGGAAAGGCAGCAGGCTTTGGTAACTTTGAAACCCTTGCCATTTTAGGGAAAGATCGATGTTTGCACCGAATCGATCAGACGTTACAAAAGGCTGCGGATAAAAGTTCCAGCTAGAAAACGACCAAAATCCCAATTGGGATTACAATTCTTCTCCGGGATTCCCGGTTTCCATCATATTTCAGCCGCAACCCGATTCATGAGTGATAATAAAACGGTCGATTTTGTTCGTCAAATTGTCAGCGACGATAATGATAGTGGTAAACATCGTGGCCGAGTTCACACCCGGTTTCCCCCGGAGCCAAATGGATATTTGCACATTGGCCATGCCAAGTCCATTTGCCTGAATTTCGGAATCGCCGAAGATTTCGATGGTCAATGCAATCTCCGTTTTGATGATACCAATCCCGAGGCTGAAGATACTGAATACGTGGACTCCATTAAGGGAGACGTGAAGTGGCTGGGCTATCATTGGGAAGGTGATATTCTTTTTGCCTCTAATTATTTTGAACAGATTTATGCTTGGGCCGTTGAATTGATCAACAAAGAAAAAGCCTATGTATGTGAATTGCCTGCGGAAATGGTGAGTGAGTACCGCGGTCGCTGGAATGAACCTGGAAAGGACAGTCCTTATCGAAATCGTAGCGTCGAAGAGAACCTTGAACTCTTCGAAAAGATGAAAAATGGCGGGTATAAAAACGGCGAAGCAACATTGCGTGCAAAGATTGACATGTCATCCAGTAATATGAATATGCGGGATCCCACGCTATATCGAGTTCGCCACGCACGACACCATAGGACGGGTAATCAATGGTGCATCTATCCGACTTACGATTTTACGCATGGACAAAGTGATTCGATCGAAGGAATTACTCATTCGGTTTGCACCTTGGAATTTGAGAACCATCGTCCACTTTACGATTGGTGTCTTGATCAATTAGAGATTTTCCATCCACAGCAAATCGAATTTGCGCGTCTTAATTTGAGCTACTCGATCATGAGCAAGCGAAAGCTCTTGCAATTGGTAGAAGCCGAGCTTGTCAAGGGTTGGGATGATCCCCGAATGCCGACGTTGTCAGGGTTGCGGCGTAAAGGTTACACGCCGGAATCGATTCGGAATTTTTGTCAAAAAATTGGAGTAACTAAAACGAACAGCCTGACTGAAATTAATCTCCTTGAGCAGAGTGTCCGAGAGCATTTGAATCGAATCGCACCGCGAGTTTTCGGTGTTCTAAAACCGTTAAAGGTGGTGATAGAAAATTACCCGGAAGATCAGGTCGAGTATCGGGATGCGGTTAATAATCCAGAAGACCCGGAAGCTGGGACGAGGAAAATCAAATTTGGCAGGGAGATTTTCATTGATCGGGATGATTTTATGGAGGACCCGCCGAAAAAGTTTTTCCGCCTCAGACCGGGCGGTGAAGTCAGGCTGAGGTATGCATATTTTTTAAAGTGTCACGATGTTGTCAAGGACCAAGCTGGCGAGGTTGTAGAATTGCGATGTACGTACGATCCTGCTACAGCTGGCGGGAAATCACCCGATGGAAGAAAAGTCAAAGCAACTTTACATTGGGTAAGTGCTGAAGATGCCGTGGATGCAGAAATTCGTTTATACGAACATTTACTTACTGTAGAGGACCCGGGGACGATGGAAAAGGATCGCGACTGGTTGGAGTATATCAACCCCAATTCATGTACGGTTTTAGCCGGGTGTAAAGTTGAATCTGGACTAAGGAACGCCGCCATTGCGGATCGTTTTCAGTTTGAACGTGTGGGTTATTTTGCCGTCGATCCAGATAGCAGCGGAGAGAAGCTGGTTTTTAATCGTACCGTTTCTTTAAAGGATGACTGGGCGAAGATCCGGGGAAAAAAATAAAACAGGCAATGTGTGTCGAATCGTTGCGATTGCCCCTTATTTCGATTTGCCGTTGGTGGTTTCTGTCCAATTCATTTGCAACGATTAGACTATTCCTCGATTTAGGAGGCCCAAATTGTTCGGTCGAAAAAGGGAGCTGTCTGATGACCAGCATCCATTCACTGATTTTCCCTTCTTAATGGTCAGTGGCCTTGGGAGATCAGGGACTACCGTTCTTAGAAATTGCATTGCGGCACATCCTGAAATCAATGGCCGAAATAAGGAAAGCAATTACGCATACTATTTGATGCGTGGAGCAAACCTGTTTATGGAGAATGAATTTGGGCGTTCGAATCTTGCGGTCAAGGAATCCGAATTTTGGAAGTGCCACCAGCAGTTGTTGCTTAATTTGCTGTGGCCGAGGACGTCGATAAGGAATCTGAAAAATTCAAAAGTCGTTGCGACTTACAGCAAAATCGATCCCCGTTCTGCGATGGGCATGGCGCAGGCTTTTCCCAAGCACGCGATCTGCCACATCGTGCGTAACGGCATTGAGGTCGTCTCATCGTTTCGGGCATTCAAAAACTTTCAACATATGTCGTTCCGCGAAGTTTGCGACCATTGGCAGGCTCAGTTCCTCATGGTGCAATATTGCCGAGACAATCCACATGCCACATTGATACGTTACGAGTGGTTAGAAAATGATAATCAACAGCTCGTAGCGACCCTGACTTTGGTGTTGATGTTTCTAGGTTTGGAATTTCATGATGATTGTCTTGCTCCATTAAAGAAACGCTTTCATCCGACAATCTGCCAAGGCGAATCCCGACAGGACAGCGAGGATTTGTCCAAGCGAAGTAACCGGTGGCGTTTCTGGACTGGGGAGGAACGAACTGTGTTTACAGACGTGTGTGGGGCTGCCATGGCAGAAATGGGGTACGATTTGCCGTGGCACGATGCATAGGGAATATCGATCTGGTTGATTAATTCCAAATCGCCTTGTTGAATCAAAACGAGATGCAGGGGGACCGGTACAGCCCCCCTGCCCTATTTTGATTATTCCTCAAAACGGGGCTTGGCCTTGAGGTGTTTGACCAAGAAGGCCCACTGGTCGGCAATCTCCTCGATAATCTTTGAAGTCGGTTTTCCTGCACCGTGTCCTGCCCTGGTTTCAATTCGAATCAGGGTAGGATTACTGCCACTTTGCGATTTCTGCAGTCTGGCGGCAAACTTAAAGCTATGGCCCGGGACGACCCGGTCGTCGGTGTCAGCGGTGGTGACCAGCGTCGGTGGATACGCCACTCCATCGTGAATATTGTGATAGGGTGAATACGCAGCGAGGGCCTTGAATTCTTCAAGGCTCTTTTCACTGGAACCATAATCGTCTACCCAAAAACGACCTGCGGTGAATTTGTGAAATCGAAGCATGTCCATCACGCCGACTGCAGGTAAACAGGCCGCGTATAGGTCTGGGCGTTGAGTCATGCAGGCACCAACCAGCAGACCACCATTACTGCCTCCCTGAATCGCCAGGTTTTGCCGGCTGGTGTACTGGTTGTCGATTAGGAATTCAGCAGCTGCAATAAAGTCGTTAAATACGTTCTGTTTTTGAGTTTTGGTGCCAGCCAAGTGCCAGGGTTCTCCATATTCTCCGCCGCCACGTAGGTTGGGCATCGCGAACACCCCCCCCATTTCCATCCATTGTAATCGGCTGATTGAGAAACTCGGAGTCAGAGAAATACTGAAACCGCCGTAGCCATACAATAGCGTTGGATTGGTGCCATTCAGTTTAAGGTCACGCCGGTGTGCAATAAACATCGGGATTTTTGTTCCATCCTGGCTTTCAAAAAAGACTTGTTTGACCACATAGTCCTGAGGGTCAAAATCGACTTTCGCGCGGCGGACAACCGAGCTTTTTCCTGTGTCCATATCATACCGGAAGGTGGTCGGTGGAGTTGCAAAGCTGGAAAATGAATAAAACGTCTCCGCTTGATCCTGCTTGCCCCCAAAACCCGACGCTGTACCAATTCCGGGAAATTTGACCTCTCGGACGAAACGCCCTTCCAAGTCGAAAATCTTAATTTGAGTCTTTGCATCTTTTAAATAATCTGCCACCAGCTTTCCACCGACGATTCCAGCGCTGTCAAGGGTTTCACTGGCTTGTGGAACGATCACTTTCCAGTTTTCTGATTTGGGATGATTGACGTTGATCGCCAGTACGCATTTTTTGGGTGCTTTCCAGTCTGATTTGAAATAAAACCAGGGACCCTCGTTACCGATAAAGCTGTACTCATTCTCAAAATTATCGATTAGATCAACCATTGGATTGTCTGTGTCCGAAAGGTCTTTGAACTTGATTCGATACTTATCTGCGGTCCCTTTCCAGACGGTAATGACAAGGTATTTTCCGTCTTCGGTGGCGTTGGTCTGGAATCCCCAATCAGGATTTTCAGGACTTGCGTGTATCAGCTTGTCGTCATTCTGAGGTGTTCCAACGCGATGATAATAGACCTTCATATCCTTGTTCAGGCTTTGGAATTTTTCCCCTTTTTGTGGTTCGTCATAACGGCCGTAATAGAATCCCTTGTTATCGGCAGACCATGAAATGCCGCTGAACTTGATCCAATTCAGTTCGTCCGAAAGAATGTTGCCGGACTGTACGTCCATGACTTTCCATGTTCGCCAATCCGAACCTCCATCCTGAATCCCATAGGCCATCAAATTGCCGTCGTGGCTGAATGACATACCGGCTAGGGCAACGGTTCCGTCGTCGGACCATTGGTTAGGATCAACAAGAATCTTAGGTTGGCCATCGAGTGAATCAACTTGATAGATAACGGACTGGTTTTGTAGTCCGTTATTTTTTGAATAGTAATATTTGTTGCCAGCTTTCCGAGGTAGCCCGTATTTCTCATAATTCCAGAGCTTTGTAATCCTGGCCTCGATCTCTTCACGAAAAGGGAGCGTCTTGAGGTACCCAAATGTCAGTTCATTTTGATCAGCGACCCATTTTTCAACCTCCTTGTCTACACGAACATCATTTTCAAGCCAACGGTAAGGATCAGCGATTTCTGTGCCAAAATAATTGTCTACCTGATCCACTGTTTTTGAATTCGGATATTTCCATCCCGAACCATTTGTATCCTGACCGGTCAAGTTGATTCCTATCATGAAAAATAACGAAAAACCTAGAAGACTACGCATTTGCTGTTCCTTTCTGGTGTCACTCGATTGACTTTTTAAGGCATTGATTGCCAGTAAGTCGGTTGCCGAGTTTGGGGCCGCCGAACTTGGTTGCGAGTCGGTTAACGGTAATCGCAAGTGAATCTGATTCTGCAGACCATCGTCGAATCGTTGGTTCGATGCTGTCCACCCGACGATTGCATTTCTACAATATATTGGCCTGCCACATGATTTGCCAACCGCGAGATGTGGAAATGTGATCACGGTTCGGTTTGGAAAAAATCAGATCGATAAGCGATTGGTTTGGTTTCAACATCCTCATGGCGTTTTCTGGCATACTCTTCTAATATTATCCCGTAACAGCTTGGGTTAGACTGATTGTTAAGACCTGAGCATGGCATTCCAAGTGCACTATTTACGTTGATAGATTAGTTATGGAACCGTTTGTAGGCCGATTCAATTTGAAAAGCACCGTTCGTTTTTTTTGTTTATTCGTTTGCTTGACTACACCGTTTGACGATTTGGCCGAGGCTCGTCAGGCTGGTGAGCAGTTGCCGTCCTCAAAAGATGAAAAAAAAACGACGCAGCAGAAAAATCCGGCAATCAAGACGGATTGGGGTCCCGAGATTGAGGGCATGTCGATTCGGATTGATTCGACCGCCAAAACAAAATGGGGAACTGCCGAAACTCCTTTGTTTGCAATTCAGATCCGCAACCGAGGTAAATTGCCCAGGGAGTTTAGCTTTGCTTCTGCGAATTTAGTTTTGACGCTGAATGACCATCAGTACCGCTGGAACACGCCTGATGTTCGTCGGGTTTCAGCACTGGGAAATGGCGAGACACGCGACAATTTCTTTCTCATTCAACTGGATGGCAGACAGTGGTTGAAGTTGCACGCGACTGAGAAATCAGGGGCTCTCAAGAAAGGGAAATTGGAAGTTTTATCGGTAGGGAAAAACGAATTTGAAGTGTCCCTAGAGATCACTGATGTCGCTGAGCGACCTGTTGTCCTATCGACTGCAAAGGTCGAGTTTGAAATGACGGGCAACTACATCGAGTTACCCACATTAGATGGAGTTGTTCTGAATGCCGCCAACCAACCGGTGGAAAAGTCGGAGGTTTACGTGTGTTACGAAGGTCAGTTCTACGTTAACTATTCAGGGTTTGATGGGAAGAAATTTAATAGTAAGACAGTCAACCACTATGGAAGTTTTGGTGGATTCTCGAAAATGGTTAAGCCGGTGTTAACGGATAAGGATGGTAGGTTTTCGATAGATCCTCGCCCAGGGAATCTAAGAATCGTCGTGATTCCTCCGGGCGGCACAGCTCAGGTTTTTTCCTTGGCAGATTTTTTGGATGCAAGAAAATTACAGCTCCCTGAACCTTCCCGTCTTGTGATCGAATACGACATTCCCGGCGACGATCCATCGATCAATATGAATTTGTCACTGGTCGCTCATTCCAGTCCGTTTGTCGTTCCTAACGGAGGGAGGCAGGGATTTGTTTTGCGTGAGTCATTCGGGTTGGCCTTGGAAAATGGCTCAACAATTGAAGTGAATGGTCTTAAAAAAGCAGGGTATCAATTGTCCCTTCGCAAGTCATTTAAGGTCGGGCGGCGTTCTTACAGCATTGGTGGATTTAGCCGCTTGCTTGACCTCAAGAGTCAACCGAAGACGGAATTCAGGATGGTACGGAGTCAGGGGCAGGCAATTTCCTTTGTGGTTCGCCGAATTCCGAAGGATTGTGAGTATTTGCTTGCGGGAGTCTTTGCCCTCAATCAATCACTCAATTTGGATATGGCCTATACGAACCGCGGACTTTGGACAGACGTGGCCATTGGTGTAAAGGAAAAAGCTGAATTTAACACAGCGATGTTGTCCCCTGGAGAGTACCGCATTGTGGTGATGTCGGTTCCTTCAGGTGAACGACCTAATTCCTACAATTACAAGGCTGATTTTGTTGGTTCAAGGATTATTGAAGTGAAGGATGGTGGCTTGCGAAAGGCAGGCGACATTAAGCTGATAGATCGTATTTCCTGGAGATCCAGTAGCGGTATGGCAATGGATTTCAAGCTGGTGGACGGCACAGGAGTCGGTGTTGCCAACCAACAGGTTTGGCCTGTGAATTCAGGCTATCAGTTAGGCTTTGAATCCATTGGTATGCGGTCTAACGTGAAAGGGATTTGTCAGTCGATCAAGTCGGCCGGCAAATACAGATTTGTTGCGGGAGCTGATAACGATCGAGCTACCTTTTTTGAAGTCCAGGTTCCGAGCATGACAACCCAAATGGTGCCTGTCAAAAACCCTCTGGATTGGGGCCTCGATGAAGAAAAAAAATCCAGTTTGATGATTTCTAGTCGATGGACCAAACAAAAAAATGAGTCGTTCAATGTTATCATCGAAAACAAGAGTGAAGTCAGTGTTGAAGCAGCATTTGGCGATGTGCAATTGATTGTAAATGACCGAACCAAGGGCGTGACGCATTTGGTTAGGTGTTTTCCTGCGAGGACGCATGAAATATACGGTGCCTCAATTGAAAAGAAATCGACAAGGGAATTTCAGTTTCAATGGCGTGATTTGTTGCAGAATGGCTTGTGGACGGGGATCGGAAAGTCACTGAAGGATTTTCGAAATGTGAAAGTGGCTGGTGATTCCCCCATCGCGATTATAAAAGTTGGGCCCCTTGCGACGGTCCCATTTCAAGTGCCGAAGTTGCCAATCGTTTCAGGATCGACATTTCGCTAGTCTCTCTTGATGGGAGTATTTTAGATGTCATCAGAAAAACAGATCGAAATCCAGACAGAATTGTCTCGTTCACTCTTTATTACACCTTCAGCCTTCTGCGCGTTGGTTTATTTTTAAAGACTGAATGGCGGAGATTGGATTGCATCGACCTTCCGGTTCAAAACCGAGTTGGATCTCCGGGAAAATGGAAAGTTGGAAGGGTTGAGGATAGCGTCCGCTATTGGAGAGACTTACACAATTCAGCCGCATTGTTACGAATCATGTCCAAATCGCCTCTTTCGATCGCTGATTTGGGTGCCAGAGATCCACCAACACCGACTGCCAATGCTCCTGCATCCATGAATTCTCGAGCATTTTCAGCGTTGATTCCGCCGGTCGGAATCAAGGGGATTTGAGGCAACGGTCCTTTGAGTGCCTTGATATGTTTTGGGCCTAGACAGTCGGACGGGAAGATTTTGACCGCATCGCACCCAGCTTGCCAAGCGGTCAAAACTTCTGTCGGTGTCATGGCCCCAGGAATGACCATTTTGTCATAGGTTCGACATGTCTGAATGACCTCCAGGGAGGTTCCGGGAGAAACGAAAAACTCTGCACCGGCCAGCATCGCTGATCGAGCCGTCGCTGTATCGAGCACCGTACCGGCACCCAGCAGGATTTGATCCCCCAACTGGTCCGCGACGGCTTCAATTATTTGGAGTGCCTTGGGAACAGTAAACGTCACCTCCATGATTCGGATTCCGCCTTCTAAAAGGGCCTTGGCAACATCGACTAGGCTGTCGACTTTTTCACAACGCAATATCGCAATAACCTTGGATTGAGAGAGCTGTTGGAATTGATTGTTTTTTGATGACAAGGGATGTTCCTTATTTTCTTTTTGGTCACAAAGGACGGATTGCGGAATTTTATCATCGTTTCATGTCGAAAGTTTCATCGCAAGTCGATTAAATGATTCCGAGTCCAAAATTCAGCCTTGCAGGCGAATTTCAGCGGTGATGAACTCGGTGGACAATCCGTTAGACTTTGATGACGCTAAGGATTGCGGTGCATCATTTGCCTTGAAAATGGTTTAGATCAATCATTTTCGAATTGTCGGTTCCACTGATATTACACCCATGAAAAAGGATGAAATATCAGTAGAACCAATTTTTGAGATTCGAATTTAACTCCAGTACATGGCAAAGGATCTACAGGTGAGTGCATAAAATCCGAATACACTGCAAAACTGCCATATTCAATGCGTGATTTTACATGAAGCCAATTGTCTTGGGTTTTTCTTTCGAGAATTTAATTTTAATGCCGAACAAATACTGCGTGTAAGGACTCTCAAGGCAAATTCTTGATGGCGATTTTGACCAAAAGTCAAAACCCTTGCAATCGGCAGGAAATGGTGGGTTTGGCGAATGAGAACAATCCGCCGTGGCGAAAAAACGACCGGGAGAGCAATCTCTAGATTTGTGCCAAGCAACGTCGAAAATATTTTCGCACATTCCTGATCGAGCCTTCAAATTGAATGGTCACTGGTGGTAATGATCCGAAAATCTCAAAGCAGCTTAAAGAGACCGCAGCCGATGGGTAATTACCCCCATTACAATTGCAGCTAGGCTGGCTGAGCGGCCTGTTGGCGTAAAAGTTGTCAAATCACTTTTTGACCTCCAACAAACACCGAGTCCACCAGGTTGCCACCAATTTCATAGGCTAGGTTTCTTTCGTCTTTTGTTTTGAGCAACATCAGGTCAGCTCTTTGACCAACAAAAATATTCCCAGTGTCGTTGAGTCCCAGCAAACGCGACGGATTGATGGTGCTGGCAACAAGAGCTTCAGCTGGAGAGAGATGATTGAACCGTACGGCCAATGCGATTGCCATTTGCATCGAAACACATGGTGCGGATCCGGGATTGTTATTGGTGGCAATAGCTAACATCCCGCCGTGTTGCAAAAAAGACTTGCCATCAGCAAAACGCATGTCGACATGTAGACCGCAAATCGGAAGCATGACGCCAAAGGTGGCCGATCTTGCTAGTAGCGAGAGATCTTCTTCGGTGGTTGCTTCCAGGTGGTCGACGCTGACGAATCCCTGTTGGATCGCATAGGGAGTCATTCCAAGGGAATGGAACTGATCAGCGTGGATTCGAATCGGGTGTCCCAATTTGATTGCCGCCGATGTTAATCTCCTGCATTCATTCAGGCTCCATGCGCCATTTTCACAATAGGCGTCAATCGCAATCCCCGGAAACTCGTTTGATACCGCTGGCAGAACTTCATCGATGGTTCTTGTCACAAATGATTCTTGATTCTCCCCAGGATCAATCGCGTGTCCAATACAGGCTGTCGGTACCACTCGTCCGCACCAGAGATTTCCAGCTTCTTGAATTGCCCTTAGCATCTTTAGCTCGTCGTCGATGCGCAGTCCGTATCCTGACTTTACCTCAACTGTGGTTGTGCCAAATGCCAGCATTGACTCAAGACGCCCAAGTAGGTCCTCAGTTAACGTATCCTGATTTGAGTCTCGGACGGCACGAACGGTTGACATGATGCCGCCTCCAGAGCGCAGGATATCCAAATAGGATTTGCCGGCTAGTTTGCAGTTCCATTCATCAACTCGGTCTCCGCTCCAACAGGAGTGGGTATGGCAGTCTACAAAGGATGGCATTAGGACTTTTCCCTCGGCGTCAACTACCTCTAGCATGGGATCAATCGGATGCGGATGGGCTGTCGAATAGACCCCTTCTATACCGGTTGCCGAAATCAGGACGTTGTTTAATTCGGATTCCAGACGATCTGGATGCGGTTTGCGAATTGGCGCGCTGATTTCGCCCTTCAGAATGCACCGCGCGTTCTTGATCAGGATCTTTTTCATGGCAATTATTGGGCACCTGATAAAAAAACAGCTGTTGTTCAAATCCGAGAAGACCATCCCGCAAGGAATTGACAAAAAAGATGCGCGGCCAAACGACCGGTTCGATTATCCAAATCGAAGGGTGGGCAAAACTCCATAATATCGAAATACTTAAGCCGTTGGGATTTACCGCAGAGATTAACGATTTTGGCGATCTGATTGGGATTCATGCCATTGGGGTTGGGGGCGCTTACTCCGGGAGCATGAGCGGAGTCGATCACATCCAAATCGAGGCTGACAAAATCCAAATCTTGCCAATCGATATCTGCAGCAGGACTTAGCTTTCCTCCATTTTCAGTAAACCACTTTTGATGATCTACTGAATTTGCAAAACAATCCAAGCCAGCACAAGAGAGTTCGGTAACGATTTTTTCTTCAAGCAAAATTCGAAACGGCATACCAGATCCAATGGTTGCTCGGACATCCAAGTGAGCGTCAAGGTATGCCCCGACGAATGGTTGGCCAAAAAAATCGACTACGCCACGGACCATCGGCAAGGTTAAATCGTGGCCACCGCCGATGCCAATTGGAAAAAGACGGTGCGACAAAATAAACTGCACAATTTGAAAAATGTGTTGATGGGTACGTTTTAAATCTTGTTGTAAATCACTTGATGTTGTTGCTGCCACGACATTCCCAAAGTCGACCAGTCGTGGGAGGCCTCCAGAGAAAAGAGGGATATTGCGTGTCCCGTATCGTGCCAAGCTTTGTCTAAAGGCATCGGGTCCGCCCATTGCACCAGGCCGTCCGTTATTTAGCTTTACTCCCAGATCATCGGCAAGGCCCACTAGGCCAATACCCACAAAGCCAGTGGCGGTCGATTTGGCCGGGGTAGACATGTTGACCGGGGTAGACGTGGAAGTGAAATCGGTCCAATCACAGAATAATTGGGCTACGGTATTCTCACGAATGTCTCCCCAGTTTCCCGAGCATAAAAGCGATCGCATGCTACCGATTAGTCCTTGCTTGGAATGTGAAGCGAATGTTCCTTGGCACATTGATGTGCTAATTCATAACCGGCATCGGAATGGCGAAACACACCCATAGCCGGATCGTTGGTTAAAACACGATGCAACCTGTCAGCGGCTTCCTTTGTTCCATCGGCAACGATCACTTGGCCGGCATGTTGGCTAAAGCCAATGCCAACGCCCCCTCCATGGTGAAAACTGACCCAGCTCGCGCCGCTGGCAACATTTACCATAGCGTTGAGTAAAGCCCAGTCACTAATAGCATCCGAACCATCCTTCATGGACTCCGTTTCACGATTTGGCGAAGCTACCGAACCACAATCTAAATGATCTCTGCCGATCACAATGGGTGCTGATACCTTCCCGTCTCGAACGAGATCGTTAAAGACTTCTCCCGCGATATTACGTTCTCCTTGCCCAAGCCAGCAAATTCTTGCCGGCAAGCCCTGGAACTCAACTCGTTCACGAGCTAACTTAATCCAGCGGTGTAACGATTTATCATTAGGAAAAGCTTTTAATAAGGCGTCTTCTGTTACATGGATATCTTTTGCTTCACCCGATAAGGCGACCCATCGAAAAGGACCGCGACCGACACAAAACTGTGGACGGATATAGGCAGGGACGAAGCCAGGGAAATCAAAAGCCTCCTGGAGGCCTTGTTCCAAAGCGCGTTGCCGGATGTTATTTCCATAATCAAACGTGATCGATCCGCGATCCTGTAAATGTAGCATCGCCGTGACGTGCCTCTTCATCGATGTCAGGCTTTCTTTTTGATAGCCCTTCGGATTGTCTTTCCGGAAATGATTGGCTGCTTCGTTATCCATTCCGACCGGAATGTACCCATTGAGAGCATCATGTGCGCTAGTTTGATCAGTCAAAACGTCTGGCGTGATTTTGTTTTGCAACAAATATTCCAGCAATTCTATGGCATTACATACCACGCCGACGCTAGTCGCCGACTTTTCGTTTTTTAAGTGAATGGATCGCTGGACGCCAGCGGAAAGGTCATCATAGATTTCATCGAGATAACCATTCTCTTTGCGACGCTGCAGTCGGGATCGGTCGACATCCGCAATCAAACAGGTGCCGCCGTTCATGGTTACGCTCAGTGGTTGAGCTCCACCCATCCCACCGCAGCCAGCAGTGACACACAAACGCCCCGCCAGCGTGCCACTAAAATGTTGGCGAGCACACTCGGCAAATGTCTCAAAGGTACCCTGTAGAATTCCTTGGGTACCGATGTATATCCAGGAACCGGCCGTCATCTGGCCGTACATGATCAGGCCTTTTTCGGCCAATTCGTCAAATTTTTCCTGTGTTGCCCACGCCGGGACTAGATTCGAGTTAGCTATTAGAACCCGTGGTGCATCGGCATGGGTTTGAACGACTCCTACCGGCTTGCCCGACTGAACGAGTAAAGTCTGGTCGGGTTCCAATTGAATCAAAGCATCAACTATTGCGTCAAACGCTTGCCAATTTCGCACAGCCTTCCCATTTCCGCCGTAAACTACAAGCTCTTCTGGATACTCGGCCACGTCAGGGTCAAGGTTATTCATCAGCATCCGCATTGCGGCTTCGGCTTGCCAAGTCTTGCACTGCAATCGACTTCCTCGAGGTGCACGAATCTCACGAGAATCTGTCTTTTCAGGAATCATGATTGAACGGTTTAGGATAAAGGGTGGAGTTGAAAAGAATCTTCACTTATTAACTTTTCAATTTCAGCAATGTCATTGCTGGGCGATCGGTCTTCTACCAAGGGTGTCACTTTGGTCCGCAGGATAGAGAGTCCGTTTTCAATCGACTGGCTTGATCGTAAAGGGCGATGATGTTCGATGCCGTTTGAGGCACATAAAAGTTCTATTGAAACAACTGATTTTGCCAAGTCCAAACAACGCGTTGCCTTTGCCGCGCTCCGAGGCCCGAATGAATTGTAGTCCTCCATTCCGGCACTGGTAGAGAGGTTGGCAACGCTGGCGGGATTGGCAAGTCCTATGATTTCGTTACAGCAGGCCGCAGCGGTATATTGAACGATCATCAATCCACTTTGCAAACCGGCCTGAGGCGTCATGAAAGTGGGCAATCGGGCTTCCGGGTCAATTCCCGAAAGCATATGAAAGACTCGCCGTTCAGTTATTCCGGCAAGGTGTGCGATTGAAATCGCAAGAACATCAAGAGGGATCGCGATGGGCATTCCGTGGAAATTTCCTCCCGACAAAATTTCCAGATCACTGTTTTCTTCAAAAAGCAGAGGATTGTCGGTAACCGCACCCAATTCGTTTGTAATTGCCGTTCTAAAGTAGCCAAAAGCCTCCCAGGCGGCACCCAACACCGCCGGACAGCACCGAAATGAATAGGGATCTTGAACCCGTGGGTCATCACCTTGGTGAGATCGGGCAATTTGGCTACCGTGCAGGTACGTTAAAATCCGCTCGGCCACCTTGATCTGGCCATTATTTCTCCTTAGGCGGTGGATTCGCGGGTCAAGCGAGTTAGGGGTGGTTCGGCAGGCATCGATGGACATTGCTGTCGCAAACAAAGACGCCGTAAAAACGGTTTGAAAGTCCTCGACCAACAACGCGCCGCGACCGGCCATCAGATGGGTTCCGTTGATCAGGGCTAAACCTTCTTTAGCTTCCAGAACCACCGGTACGATACCCACCCGCTGCATTGCTTTGTGCGACGGCAGGATTTTTCCATCTCTATCGGAAAGTGTTCCCTCGCCGATCACTGACAAGGCTATATGAGAAAGAGCTGCCAAGTCTCCTGATGCACCGACCGATCCTGTTTCCGGAATACTTGGAGTAAGGTCGTGGTTCAAAAGTTCAAGAAGGACAAGAATGGTTTCTGCTTTGACGCCCGAATGTCCTCTGCAAAGCGATGCACTAAGAACGGCCATTACCGATCGCACGACTTCTCGAGAGAGGTTTTGTCCTACACCTGCGGCATGAGACCTTATCAAGTTTTGTTGAAGCGAATGGAGTGAATCGTGGCCAATTGAAATTTTTCCAAGTGCTCCGAATCCCGTATTGATTCCGTAATACGGCAACTGTCCGGCTACCTTTTGGTCAAGCAGCTTTCGCGTCGACCGCAGGTTCTCGATGCAATTCTTCGAAAGCTTCACTTTTTGGCCATGTCGAGCGATGTTCACGATGTGACGTGTTGTTATAGGCTCGCCATTAAGTGTCAAAATGTCGTTACCCATCATTGATCCGGTGGAAGCTGATATGAGGTCCTGGTTCTATCAGAGTCAGGCTAGGGGTAGAAATGACCTGCGACAAGTCGGCGAAGATACTTTTGTTAGTACTCGGCCCAAAAATGGGTTGGCACAAAACACGTTGTGAAAACTGTCAAAAAGGATGATCGGTGATTAAGAGAATAAGAGATTTGCAATTTTTCGGCGGGACTCCCACGCCATTCTAAAAGGCGTTTCCTCGGCGAGATTTTGACCCTCTATCGATTCCTGGTTAGGAAGCTGACCTGCCCGGCTTCATAACAATAGGGTAGGGCCTGCCATTCCTGTCACCGTTTAAGAATGAAACGCTGCCGCCGGTCGGTGGTGAGTACATTCGCGTAGCCTGACGTTCAATTTTTGGATCCCCATCCGAGCTGGTTGTCGGTTTAGATGGGGTGGGGGATTAATAAATAGGTTGGAATGAATCGAAAAGATAGGCAAGAATAACCTGATTTCCAGCGGCGATGTTCACTCGCCCTTAGGATGGGCCAATTCTCGATTGGTTGGAGAATGCAGCTAATCGCATCCTCTAAAATGGCTATTTCCCTGCTTGTTGGCGTGTAAACACCCCAAACTCTCTCGACGGGAAATCGCAAAAATCCATACAGTCGGTTTAGATGGACCGCGACAAAATCTACCTAACCGGAACAGAGTTCGAAAATCGAAATTACACTGCTATTCCAAGGAAAAACTAACTTTACTTCACCATGTGGCCAGATTACTATGAGTGATCATTATCACGTCCAAGCCAAATTGGGCGAGTGATTTATAAAGGCCTGAATTGGCTTCGAAAACAAAATTGGTTGACCTGAGGACAGAATGACAATCTCTAGACTTCTTGGAATGGCGTCGTTCGTCGCCGTGTTAGCAGTTTTTGCTATCCCCACAGTGACCGCTCAGTTCCAAAAGACCTCGAAATGGGTGCCCGATGAGGCAAACACGTTGGTTATGGTCCGCGTGAAACAGGTCATGGGCAGTGATATCGCCAGCAAAGAAAAATGGTCCAGCGATCGAACGAAGGCTTTTCAATCAGGAGCGAGTTTTATACCCCCCTGGGCAGACAGGTTGTTGATCGCTTCCCATACGGATTTTCAATATTTTGAACCGGCTTGGAGAGTGGTCGTTTACGAACAGTCTCGAAACGAAATAGAGATTTCGAAAGTCTCGCAACGAGTTGGCGGAAATATAGAATCGATTTCCGGTAAAGATGCGATTCTGCTTCCAAACGATGCATACTTGGTGGAAGCGGATACACAAACTCTCGTATCGATGGCTCCAGCGAATCGGCAAGCAACCGCTCGTTGGCTTCGCGACAGCATGGCATCAAAATCGAGACTGTCCGACTATCTGGCAGCGGCGGTCAGATTTGCTGACAAGAATGCAGATGTCATCGCAGCTTTCGATTTGGCAGATGTTGCTTCACCAGATCGGGTTGAAAAAAGACTGGTTGCTGCGGGAAAACTCTCCGACGCCGAAGTTGCAACCGTGCTGGCAGCCGTCACTAAAATCAATGGAGCGACGCTGGGCATTACAATTAATAACAAGATCACCGGTGCTATCAAAATTGATTTTGATGGTGCTCCGACCGCAGTTGCTCCACTTGTCAAAAAGGTCATGTTTGAAGCGCTGCGGAATCATGGGCTGATGATTGACGATTTCGAGGACTGGGAGTTAAAGGTAAACCCGAATCAAATCGTGTTGATGGGCGGGTTGTCCGCAGCCGGGCTCCGTCAAATTGCTAGTTTGATCGAATCGCCCGTCATCGAGAGTTTTACCAGTGCCCAAGGGGGTGACGTCGCCTCTGATATGAAAACTTGTTCAAAACAGTATTACGATGCGTTAAACAGCTTGATTGAGGAAATGCGAGAAAGAACGCCCAAGGCAACCAGCTTAAAACCCTACACCAAGTGGTTTGAGCGTTATTCAAGAAAAATTGATGCATTGAGCATATTGAATGTGGATCCCGCTTTGTTGCAATTTGGTCAATACACATCTTCTTCTTTCCGCGATACGACGAAAATGTTGTTGCAGACTGACTTGCAGAAAAATGTGGCAAAATCCTCCTATAATCGTGAGAATGACTGGTATTCCTATGGGTACGGTCGCTACGGCAGCAGTTATTCCTATGACGGTCGAGGTCGCCAACGTCGGGATCTGGATAATCAAGCTCGCCAGCAGGGTGAGATTGGTGCCAGAGCGTTGATGGATGATGTGCTTCAGAAAAAATCTGAAGTGAGACAAATGTTGACGGCCAAGTACAAAATCAATTTTTAGGTCTGTTTCTGCTATCCAGATTTGAATCGAATGGATTTATTCCACCCTGTTTGTCTTTGACCAACAGGGTTTTTTTATGACAATTCCATTGGAGAGTTGGTGTATGAACTCGGCAGGGCTTTGAGGTCCGGGTTGTCTGAATGTCAAGATTGGATGCTCAGGATGAACGCCAATTCCTGATATCGGATGTCAAACCGCCAAGAGCCAAAACGACTCTCAAAATGCGTCACCTTTTGGGTCGTGGCCCAAGATTTTCCAAAATTTGTGGGAGAGTTGAAAGAGCAAGCTAATTATCGACGTTGAGTCCACGCTGAAGGCGTCCCATGCTTTTTATCGCCCAGGAAGTCAGGAACTTATCAAAAACGCAGTAAGCCGGTCTCAGAAGGTGATTTCATTAAGAAATCGGTTCGTCCGATAAACCGTAGACGCGAGGCAATCAACACAACACCGAGCAACGGGGCAAACCGGTGAAATGAAAAACAACAAAGAATTAAAAAAACCTCGCTTCACCCGCAAATATAGCGGATTCCACGAGGTTATGTAACGACGAAGTGACCCCTACGGGGTTCGAACCCGTGTTGCCGGCGTGAAAGGCCGGAGTCCTAGACCACTAGACGAAGGGGCCGTCGTTGATAATTGAATTTACCATTCAATCTTGAGTAGAAAAGATCGTCAAGAGCCTAACCTGATCTTTACCTAAAAAAGGAAACTAGATTTCTACTTTTCTGGGGATTTTTCAATCGACGTCGGAGAATTGAATGGGTTGGACAGTAAATTGTGTTTTTTAATCGTGTCATAGATCTCACGTCGATGAACCGGAATTTCCTTGGGTGCTTCGATCCCCAAGCGTACCTTGTCACCCTTGATCTCGAGTACGACGATCGAAATATCATCGTTGATCACGATACTTTCGTTCTTTTTCCGAGATAATACGAGCATGGCTCCATTCCAATGATTGTGAAAATAACTCGCTCAGGACTCCCGACCATGACGCAACGCCGTTTGTCGATCTGGCTCTGTTTGGGTGTCCAATATTTGAACCTGTGACTGTTATTATCTGTCGATCATCTTGATACATGACAGTTTGTAAACGGAAAACGGACGAATTTATTTTCCGATCCCACCCTTGTTAATCTATGAAAAGAGATGAAAGAGTCAATAAATTGATACACCAAGAATGATCTTCTACGCCCTCTCCTGAGAGTTTTTTTTTGGGACGCTGAAGCGAATTTAGACTTAAGTCCTTTGATGAAAAGGGTTTGCAGTGATTCGGTCGTTCCGGAATCAGGGAGGGGATGAGGGTCAGGGCACGTCAAAGACTGAAATGAAATTTGATACGTTCGATTGGCCACTTCACTTTTTTGTTATTCGGTGAATAATTCCTTTAACGGGAACAAAGATGTCTGTTCAGTCTAAACCGGCTGTTTTCAGCAACGGTTAGTAAACTCGGTTAGAAAATCGGGTAGCAAACAGAGCGAATTACCTTGCATTGACCGACCTTTGATGCGTCGGACCTGTTGTGATTTCGATCTGTTGGTAGGCTGAGCTATCGTTATCTAGTTTCTGTACGATCCAAGCCTAAAATTTGTTTTTGCATTACTATGACGCTCCCTGTTCCACATTTTCAGAATGCCCCGGCAACCAAGTACTTCTCGAAGGAAGAGGCCAACGGAATGCTTCCGTTAGTGGGCGCAATCGCTGGCGATATCATGAAACTTGCTAACGACTTAATCGAACGAAAGAGTCGTTTGGATGCGTTAGGAATTGGGCAAGTGAAACGCCTGGAGGCCTATGCTGATGAATTGGCACAAAGTGAGAAGATGATGGGTGATGATGCCGTTCGTCTTCAGGGCCTTTTGGAGGAATTGTGCGATCTGGGAGTTCGTCCCCAGGCATTGGAAAAAGGCCAAGTGGCCTTTCCAACCCTGCTGAATGAAGAGCTTGCCTTTTTCACGTGGCAATGTGGTGACGAAGAAGTCTCTTCTTGGCATCTAATGGAAGAGGATTTTCTTAAAGGCCAATCATTTGACTCTCTGTTTGGGCATTCTGACAATTGAGTGGGGAAAACCAAATCTTTTTCCAACTGAATTCGATCAGCGACTTTCGAAAGACATGTCCAATTCCGAAGTGTATTCCCTCGGACGAAGACCGAACATTGCCCACGCCATCGTTTAACGCCGAGATCACTTCAAATTTGTCTAACTAATTATGAACTTCTTCGATACTCATGCGCACTTAAATGCTGAGCAGTTTGACGGTTCCCTTGTTGATGTGATTGCTCGAGCCCGTGAGGAGAGCGTATCGCGAATCAATGTTGTCGGGACGACGTTGTCCGATAGCCTCCGCGCTGTCCAGATTGCTGAGGATTTTGACGGGGTTTATGCCACAGTTGGTATTCAGCCGAATTACGTTAGCGATGCCGGGAGTGGTGATTTTGACAGTATTATTGAGTTAGCTGATCGGCCGGACGTGATTGCGGTCGGAGAGACGGGAATGGATCGTTACTGGGATCGAGCCCCAATTGAATTGCAAAGGGAGTTCTTTTGCAAACATGTTGAACTGTCATTGCGTGTTGGTAAGCCGTTTGTCGTTCACATGAGGAATTGTGGGGATGACATCGTTGATGTATTCAACTCGTTTATTGATCGCAAGCCGCTAAATGGAGTGATGCATTCGTTTACCGGCGATGAGTGTTTAGCCGAAAAGTGTATTGAATTTGGGCTCCATATCAGTTTTGCCGGAATGCTGACTTATAAGAAATCTGATGATCTTCGCAGGGTAGCAGCAACCATTCCAATGGACCGGTTGCTGATTGAGACGGACTGTCCTTATCTTTCGCCTCATCCTCATCGAAGTCACCGACCAAATGAGCCGGCCTTGATCCGACACACCGCTGCATGCCTTGCGGAACAATTTGGAGTTTCTATCGAGAAAATGGCGGATGTGACAACATCCAATGCTTTGCGGCTATTTGGTCTAGATTGATTTGGTCGATTGATCGCTGATAATGCCGGCGGTAGGCATGGCTACATTGCGGGTCGGACTCATGGTTTTATCAAGGGCGACATTGGGTAAGATACAACCAGACGATTAGAAGAATCCAATGTTCCAACATCGACGACCGGCCCGCTTTTAATAGACTGTAGCATGCGGTACGTTGTCCAAGATGTTGTTGCTTGGTTAAAAATGTGTTTTGAGATTATGAGGAATACAATGGTAAAGACTGCCAGCACGATGTTGGAATTAGGCTCCCCTGCCCTGCCCTTTTCGCTTCCCAGTACTTGTGGAAAAACGGTTTCGCTGAGCGACTTTCAGGATTCCAAAGGGGTATTGTTGATGTTCATCTGTAATCACTGTCCCTTTGTGAAACATATCGCCAATGAATTGGCTTCACTTGGTGAAAACTATGCTCGTCAGGGGATTACCGTTATCGGGATCAATTCTAATGATGTTAAAAAGTACCCCGACGATTCTTTTGAAGCGATGAAAATCGAAGTCCAAAAGAGAGGCTATACATTCCCTTATCTACTTGATGAAGATCAACAGGTCGCCAAGGCCTACCGGGCGGCATGTACACCTGACTTCTTCCTTTTCGATGGGGATCAACGCTTGGTCTATCGAGGCCAGCTTGATGATAGCCGGCCAAATTCGGAAATACCGATCACTGGGAGTGATCTAAGGGGCGCAATGGATAGCCTTTTGGCGGGGCGGGAGTTACCAGTCGAGCAGACGCCCAGTATCGGATGTAATATCAAATGGCAACCAGGAAATGAACCGGACTATTTTATTGCCGCTGGAATTGGCTGAATCTTTTCCAGCATTACATTGGTGAAACAGCACAGAATCGTAGGTTAGAACGAGAGCAGATTTCACTGAATTCAATGGGTGGAAGATGTCCGGAGCCCGGCAGATTGCAATATCGGCTATCAGGGATTTGATGCGCCATATGACGCATTTCTGCTGGCGGTGTAATGCAATCAAGTTCTCCGCCTATCACCAAAGTGGGCACATCCAATTGGTGAAGTCTAGGATCAAAATCAACTCGTTTTGCGATAGCGTTTAATGCTGATGCGACCGAATTTCCTCTGGCGTTTTGAAAGAATTTTTCCCGTTTTGATTGAAAAGATCGAACAGGGGTTTGGGTTTCGGGTTTGAAGTTATGACAGCACATCAGCTATGTGCTTCGCACTCGATGATTGATTTAGCTCTCTGGTTAACAAGTAAAGAGATTGACGAGATCTCAGAAAAGACTTTAGGGATCTAATTTGCCTCATTCCTGTTGGCTGTTTTTCAGGCCCAGACTGTCAATCAGCAATCGGTCCTGACGGGGCTGAATGGTTCGCAAATCAAGTAGGAAAAAATCGTTCTGAATACGACCGAAGACAGGGTTTTTCGTACAACGCAAACGATCCGAAAATTGTTGGACAGATAATTTGTTGGGTTTGATTTGTAAGCAAATCGTGGGAACGGTTTGGGTTGGGATTGTGCCACCTCCCATCATGGATTTTTCTTCGATTATTTTTACCGAATCGAGGTGGCTTAATCCTTCTAATCGGGGGATGAGCCGATTTGCACGATTCCTCAAGTTGTCCAGTGATGAGCTAAGCATCGAAAGCAGTGGGATCTTGGTTTCGGCCTGCTCAAGGTCTCGATACAATCGCAAGGTCTCCGCTAAACCGGCTAGGGTCATTTTGTCGACTCGCATGGCACGCATCATCGGATGTTTCGTGATTTTCTGAATCTGTTTCAGCTTTCCAACGACGATTCCACATTGAGGACCACCGATCAGCTTGTCACCACTGAAAAGAACAACGTCCGCGCCGGCAGCAAGACTGTCACAGACTGTCGGTTCGTTGGGAAGACCATATTTGGAAAAGTCGACCAATGCTCCACTTCCCACATCATCGATGACGGGCAGATTTCGTTTTTTTCCGAGAGCAACCAGTTCCTGAATACCTGTTGATTCAGTAAAGCCACAGACCAAATAATTGCTCGTGTGCACTTTCATCAAGGCGGCGGTTTCATCGCCAATTGCTTGTTCATAGTCGGAAATTCTGGTTTTGTTGGTTGTTCCCACCTCTTTGAGTCTTGAGCCACTGGCGGTCATGACATCCGGTAACCGATAACTGCCACCGATTTCGATCAGCTCACCTCGGGAAACGATAACCTCTTTTCCGTCTGCCATTGCTGAAAGAGTCAGCAGAGTGGCCGCAGCGTTATTGTTGACGACCGCTGCGGCTTCAGCACCGGTGAGTTCCTTGAGTAATTTTTCGACCGCTTCAACACGGTGTGAGCGTTTGCCCGTCTGCAGGCTCACTTCGACGCTGGCATACCCTCTGGAGACTTCGGAAATGGCTTCGATTGCCTGGTCTGCTAGAGGCGCTCTGCCGAGGCCCGTGTGCAATATCACTCCGGTTCCGTTGATGACCGGCTGGAGGGAAGGCTGGTCTTCGGTAGAAATCCACTCAGCGATAGAGTCTGCCATTTCAGACGGCGAAGGAATGTTGAAATCAGTTGTCTTGTCTTTTAGTCTTTCACGCGCGTCATCCAAAAACGATCGAACATTATTTGCCACGACGTTGTGACTGACTTTATCAACGATTTTTTTCAGGGCTGGCGTTTCCAGCAGATCATTGACAGACGGAAGGTTTCGAAATGGATTTTCCATGAGTCACCACGTTTGATTAATTGACAAGCCGTAAGTATATCGCCCAATGCGTCGCCTGCTAAACCAAATTTGGCGGCTCTCGGAATTAGATCGAATTCTTCTCGAAAACGAGCCATTTGACAACCGATTAGGCCGTTGGATGGTGCGATTATACATCGTAGTAGAGACAGAATTCGTAAGGATGAGGTCGTGTTCGCAACTGGTTTACTTCGAGATTTCGTTTGTGTGATATCCAAGTTTTGATAACGTCGTCGGTAAAGACATCTCCTTTAAGGAGGAATTGGCAATCAGCTTGAAGGGCCTGTAAGGCTTGGTCGAGGCTGCCAGGCAATCGTTCCCGTTGCATTAAATTGCCTTCCTCTAATTCGTGTGTGTTGCCGTCAAAAGACTCCCCCGGATCTATCTTGTTTTGAATTCCGTCAATTGCCGCCATTGTCATGGCAGAAAACGCAAGATACGGATTGCAGCTTGGATCAGGGAACCTGACTTCGATGCGTTTCTTGTTAGGATCAGTATGATCGACCGGTATTCTGCAGGCGGCGGACCGATTTCTTTGAGAATAGGTAAGCAACATGGGCGCTGAAAATCCAGAGGCCAACCGTTTGTAACTATTCGTGGTCGGATTGGAAAAAGCGGAAAGAGCTCCTGCGTGCCGGAGAATTCCACCGATTGCAAAGAGTGCGGTTTCGCTGAGTCCAGCATAATCATTGCCCGCAAATAGAGGTCTTCCTTCTTTCCAAAGCGAGAAGTGCAAATGCATTCCCGACCCCTGTTTGGCATAGACAGGTTTGGGCATGAAAGTCGCCGTTTTGTTATTTTGACGAGCGACGTTTTTGACTACATATTTATAAGTCAGAATATTATCGGCCATCGAAACTAAATCGCCATGCCCAAGATTGATTTCGGATTGGCCGGCAGTACCTGCTTCGTGGTGATGGCGTTCTACCGAAAGTCCACAGGCAATCAAAGTCTGCATCATCTCATTGCGGAGGTCCAGCAGGTGATCTGCTGGTGGCGTCGAAGCGTACCCAGGCTGATGACGAGGGTTGCTGTCAAAGCTGGAGGGTTCATCACGGCCACGATGCTGTTTGGCATCCGCACAATCGATAAAGTAGAAAGCGGCTGCGGAATCCTGCTCAAATCGAACTTCATCGAAGACATAAAACTCTGCTTCCGGACCGACGACCACGCTGTCAGCTACACCGGAATGATTTAAGAATGCAGTCGTTTTTTTTGCTATAAGACGAGGATCACGAGAATAGGAATCCAGCGTAATTGGATCGAGAATTTCGCCTATGATGTTGAGCGTGGTCAGCTCGGTAAATGGATCAATAAATGCTGTTTCCTGCTGCGGAATGACGACCAGATCACTTTGATCGATTGACTGCCAGCCGGCAATCGCCGAACCGTTGAAACCGATTCCCTCTGAAAACGTGTTCTCGCCAAGGGCGGTGATTGGCATGCTCAAGTGGCGAGCGTTGCCAAACAAATCACAAAATCGGATATTGACCGCTTTGACATCTTTTTCGCGACAAAGTGCAAGGACTTCTTTGGGGGTCATGGTCATTCTCCTATCAAAAAAAATGGGTCGCTCGAAAATCGAGGACCCATCTTAATTTTCGAATTAGTCGCTCGACTAGTTATTTACTGTTGCCAAAATTCGAGCTACCACCTTGTAAGGGTCGATATTGGATGCCGGTCGACGATCCTCCAAATAGCCCTTCCAGCCATTTTGGGCGGTAGCAATCGGAATCCGAATTGAAGAGCCTCTGTCGCTGACACCGTAACTAAAGGTGTCAATCGATTGCGTCTCGTGAAGGCCGGTTAATCGCTGATCATTATCCGAACCGTAAGCCTCAATATGGGACTGGTGCTCTTTCCCAAATTTTTCACAAATGCTCCTGATCAGATCTTCGCCTCCTTCGTCACGAATCGCAGTATTGGAAAAGTTGGTGTGGCAGCCACTCCCGTTCCAATCACCTTTGATTGGTTTGGGGTGCAGGGAAATCGAAACGCCATGTTCCTCTGCCGTACGATGCAAAAGATACCGGCTGATCCAAAGATCATCCGCCGCTGTCTTGGCGCCCTTTCCAAACAACTGGTATTCCCATTGCCCTTTCATTACCTCTGCATTGATGCCGGTAATGGACAGTCCAGCGTCCAGGCAGATATCAAGATGCTCTTCCACGATGTCCCGGCCAACCGTGTTTTCGGTTCCTACAGAACAGTAGTAAGGTCCTTGCGGACCCGGGTATCCACCGGTCGGAAATCCAAGTGGCAGGCTGTTGTGCATGATGGTGTATTCCTGCTCAAAACCGAACCAGAAGTCCTCATCATCGTCGAATAAACCTCGGGTGTTCGATGGATGGACCGAACCATCAGCCGCGAGGACTTCTGTCATTACCAAAAAGGCATTTTTTCGGGCAGGATCAGCAACCAACCGAACAGGCTTCAAAAGACAGTCTGACGAATTTCCTTCGGCTTGCTCGGTGGAGCTGCCGTCAAATGACCACTCCGGGCAATCTGAAGGGTTTCCAGGCTCAGAAGACACAATTTTAGTTTTGCTTCGCAAGCTGGGCTCGGGTTGATAACCGTCTAGCCAAATGTATTCAAGTTTGTAGGCCATGGGTAAATTTTCCTTGTATGAGAGCGTTTCAATGATTGACGCCGCCTACGTCAAGTTTCAAACGTCCCGTTTTACGGGTATTTTTCTGTTTTTTCAAGCATCCGAATGGAATTTCCGACCAGAAAAAGTCAGCAATTGCTGCTGTTAAACTTTAACGGTTGTTGGAACTAATCTGTTTTTAAAGAATTTATGAAAAATCTATGCTCCTGATCTCGATAAATAGTCCCATGAATATCTAACCAGGAAGTTCTAGGTATTCCAGCCATTCCGGCAGCAACAGTATGAAGGGAGTTTTTAATGAAGATCAAGGGTTTTAGGGCATTCGCCGCGACGATTGCCGTTTTGTTTGGCCTGTCCAACGGACAAGTGATGGGTCAATCCAATTTTCAGTATTTGATTTCAGATCAGGAGGCAGCTCAAGAAGCCGCTCCTGCTCCGGCGGCAGAGGCAGATGAAGCCGTCGCCGACGTGGATGCAGGCGTTGCCTCCAACGAAATCAAATTTGGTGGGTGGTTGCAAGGTGGATATCACACCTACAACACAGGTATGTTCAATAACCGTGACAACGAATTCAACCTTAATCAGGCCTATGTCTACGCTGAAAAAGCGGCCAATCCTGATGCCGGCGTATTCGGAATGGGTTTCCGAATGGATTACGTCTACGGAACCGATGGTCCCGATACCCAGGCATTTTTCGGGCCTCCAACCTCTTGGGACAACACTTGGGACAATGGCGGCTTCTACGGCCACGCGATCCCCCAGCTTTATGGAGAAGTTGCCATGGGCGATGTCTCTGTTAAGGTGGGTAAGTTTTACACCATTGTCGGATATGAAACCGTCACTGCCCCCAATAACTTTTTCTATTCACATGCTTACACCATGTACAACAGCGAGCCATTCACTCATACGGGTGTATTGGCAACGATGGACATGGGCGACGTCACGCTATACAACGGCTGGACGACAGGTTGGGACGCCGGATTTGGCAAGAGTGTTCCCGGCGGAAGCAGCTACCTTGGTGGTGCAACATTTTCGTTCGGTGATTGCGGAAGTTTGACCGGAACGACCACTTTGGGACGTTTGGGAGCTGGTTCGGTCGAAGATGGATCGTCTTACAGCATCGTGCTAGACCTCAATCTGACCGACAGAATGAACTTTGTTCTTCAGCACGACAATGTTCACAATCCAGCCGTCAATCAGTCTTACGGAGTCAATGGCTACCTGTTTTACGAGCTGTCAGAGAGTGTTTCTCTCGGTACTCGTATCGAATGGTGGAATACTCACTTGGCCGGAGCGGCTACAGGTGCGTCAGATCTGTACAACGTGACCCACGGAATGAACATCAAGTTGACCGATAACTTCATGATTCGCCCAGAAGTTCGTTGGGACCGTGATCATGACAGCATTCTGATTGACCCTGCTGATGATCAGCGAATCGGATTTGGTATGGACTGGATTTGGACCTACTAAGCTCCAGATCACCGCTGAACACCTTCCTGTTGATACTGTAAAACCGCCCACGCCCTGGGCGGTTTTTTTCGTTCTTGCAGCCGTAGCTTTATCGTGCTTTTGGTTCCACCATCAACAAGTTCCTTTATTGATGACGCTGTACTTGGAATATTGGTTGGATTTGCTTAACAAATAAGCAGCAATGGGGAGGATGCTAGCATTTGTGAGATAGGCCATTTATCGGAATAAATATCTCCGTTTTTTTAAGGATGAATTTTCGCCGTTATCCGGCATCGTGATCAATGGGATCATCCTTGAGGCCTTGAAAACTTTTGTTGGGCTAATCGAGATTGTTTTCGGCATGTTGTTTGCGTCCAGAGAGTTCCAGATTTTCCATCACCCGATGGATTCGGGTTTCCTCCTAAATTCTGGAAAGTGGCTTCATGACGAACTTGCTAAATCTGTTCCCCCACAACAAAAGCAATTGGTACGCCATTTTGGCGGTGCTGATGACATGCCTCTTTTCTGGGCTGAATTTAGGGGCTCAGGATTCGATACCGGGCAATGAGGCTCAAAATGCCGATGAGCGATCCGCTGTGGTTCAATATGCAGAATCGATGGGTGTGAGCACTGCGACCTACGATGAGGAAAATACCTACACAATCAATACTCTTTTGATGTTTATTTGTGCGGTGTTGGTGATCTTCATGCATGCCGGGTTTGCGATGCTCGAAGCAGGTTTGAATTCATCGAAGAACACCATCAATATTCTTTTTAAAAATCTCATGACGTTATCTGTCGGGATTTTGCTTTATTTTGCCATTGGATTTGGATTAATGTATCCCGGCAGTGCATCTGCCGGGGGCTGGTTCGGCTGGGGTGGTTCGGGAGTCTCCAATGACTTGGAGGCCATGGAAAAATCGGACGTTGAATCAGCCGTGACGTCCTTCGTTGCGGCGAAAGCCGATTATGCGAAGCTGCCTCAAACCGAGGCGGCCGAAAGCGAGCCACCGAGTTTGGATTTGGTCATTATTGGAGAGGGAGAAGACGCAGTTGTAACGGCAAGTTTGGGCGACTACAGCTCTTTTGCAGACTTTCTGTTTCAGTGTGCTTTTGCTGCAACTGCGGCCACTATTGTGTCGGGAGCAGTCGCCGGTCGCATGCAATTTAGAGCCTATTTGATTTTCAGTGCTTTTCTGACTGGATTGGTTTACCCGATATCGGGAATGTGGAAATGGGGCGCTGGTTGGATGGATGCGGCAGGCTTCCAGGATTTTGCAGGTTCCATTCTGGTGCATGCTGTCGGAGGGTTTGCCGGGTTGGCAGCAGCCATCGTATTAGGAGCCAGAATTGGTAGGTTTGACTCAAGTGGAAAATCAACACCGATTCCCGGACACAATATTACATTTGCCGCGTTGGGTGTTTTTATTCTTTGGGTTGGTTGGTACGGTTTCAATCCAGGCAGTCAACTGACTTATTCCGGGGCTATGAACGCAGGTGCCACTCTCAGTATAGCGGTGACGACCTCTTTGTCCGCGGCGGCGGGCGCCATCGTTGCGATGGCAGTCGCGTGGGGTATTTTTGGAAAACCTGATGTCACCATGGCGCTCAACGGTGCCTTGGCAGGCCTTGTTAGTATTACCGCCAATTGCGATCGGGTGAGTAATACCGAAGCGATGCTGATTGGTGCAATTGGGGGCGTGCTGGTAGTGGGTGGTATTCTCCTGCTCGACAGATTAAAAATCGACGATCCAGTTGGCGCGTGGCCAGTTCATGGCTTGTGTGGTTTGTGGGGCGGTATGGCGACTGGAATTTTTGGGACGATCCCGGATGGATTGACCCGAATGGGGTTCATTACCGTGCAAGCCTATTGCAGTGTCATCATCATAGCGTGGGCATTTGCCGCCATGTTTGTACTTTTTTCGATCCTGAAGGCAACGAACTTCCTCAGAGTGTCAGCAGAAGAGGAAACTTCGGGGTTGGACGTCTCGGAGCATGGAATGCATGCTTACGATCCAAGTTAGTCCCTTTTGGACACCAAACAGAGCCCTTGATTCGGTCGTCAGCACTCGCTCTGGCCGGGTCAAGGAATCACTCTGATGGTGGCAAAAAAAACTTGGGTAGATTGATAAGATTTTACTTTTCATGCCGACATCGGGGTTTGAAATGGCTGGCACCTTATTCTGGCTTTGATAAATCTCTGGGAGACACAACTCGCTTTGTTTTTCATCGCTTTGTTTTTCCCGCAGGAATTGTAGTGAGTAACGTTGGATTAACGATGGCGGACAGTCCCATCAAAGGGGGCGTTGGACAGAGAGCCTGTTCTTTCTGCTCTTTTTACAAGGTTTTCGGGCGTTTCTTGTCGCCTTGACGTTTATCGAATGATCTACTTTTTGCAAATCCGCAAACTGGCTTTTTGGACTTAAAACTGGCGTTGTAGCGAAAAGCTCACAAAGGGTACGATGCTCGGTTACAGTGTTGTTCGGTAAACACTGATGTTCCCGCACTTTTCGTCGGCCAGGGAAGGGATGACGTGAAGCCTATTACATTACAAGAGATTGCGTTGCTTACTGGGGGAGAGCTAATTGGTGATCCCAGTGTAGTCGTTTGCAACGCCGACATTATCCGTGATTCAGAGCCTGGTTTCTTAACGTTTGCTGAAAAACCAGAGTACTTTGAGCAGGTGATGGACTCGCCCGCGGCTGCTGTTCTGATTTCCTCGCGATACCTAGAGATTGCTCGGGAAGAACTCAAAAAGCCATTTGTTGTGGTCGAGGATGCTGCCGCCGGTTTTTCAACTGTCGTCAGTTATTTTCGCACACCGATTCAAACGCCTGTCTATGAAGTTTCGTCAGCTGCATTCGTCGATCCAACAGCAAAATTGGGAAAGGGTGTTACGGTGGACCAAGGTGCTGTTGTTGGCGCTCAGGTCGTGATTGGCGATCATTGCCGGATTCATAGTGGTGTCAAGTTATCGGATGGCTGCCAAATCGGTGACGAAACTGAAATATTCTCAAACGCTACTTTGTATGAAAACACAATTGTGGGAAAACGTTGTCTTTTACATGCCAATTGTGTTTTAGGAGCTTTTGGATTTGGGTATAAGTCGACCGGTGAGGGACACCAACTTTCTGTCCAATTAGGGTATGTGGAACTTGGTGATGATGTAGACATTGGTGCGGGCGCTACGATTGATAGGGGGACTTACGGGGCGACGAGGATTGGCGCCGGAACCAAAATTGACAACTTGGTGCAAATTGGGCACAACTGCCGAATTGGGAAGCGGAATTTGATTTGTGCCTTGGTTGGCATTGCCGGAAGTTGTACCACCGGTGACGACGTGGTTATGGCTGGCCAGGTCGGAATTGGTGACCATCTTAATATTGGAGATAAGGTGATTCTCGGAGCGAAAGCGGGCGTCATGGCTGATATCGAAGAAAATCAAGTGTTCGTTGGCATTCCTGCGACACCGGCGAAACTCCAAATGCAAATTATCGCCTCCAAGCACCGTCTTCCTGAAATGCGTAAACGTATCAATCGACTTGAGAAGGAACTCGATTCATTGCGTGCATCGATTGATTGTACCGACAACGATAACGAGATGAATGCGGCCTGAACCACCAATTAAATGGGTATGTCAAATCGAATTGGATTGATTGCTGGCTGGGGGCGTTACCCTATTGTTGTCGCTGAGAAGTTGAAATCGGCCGGCTACGAAGTGTATTGTCTTGCGATCAAGGGGCATGCTGACGAGGCTCTTTACCAAATTTGTGATAAAGTCCATCCAGTTGGTGTTGCTAAAGTGGGAGGACATGTTCGATTCTTTAAGCGACACGGTGTCCAAAAGGCAACGATGGCGGGCAAAGTATTCAAAACTTTGTTATTTGAAAAATGGTCCTGGCTACGTCATTTTCCCGATTTGACATTCTGGCGTTATTTTTTTCCGCAGTTCATTTTGAAATCAGCAGACCGAAAAGATGATACCCTTTTGGGGACCTACACAATGGCATTTAAAAAACATGGGATTGAATTGGCACCCGCTACCGATTTTGCTCCAGATTTACTGGTCTCCAAGACGCCACTAAGTAAACGGACACTGACCAAAGCGGAGCAGCGAGACGTCGACTTCGGCTGGAAACTTGCCAAGCAGATGGGCTTGCTTGATGTGGGCCAAAGTGTGGCGATTAAGACTCAGGCAGTCTTGGCGATTGAGGCTGTTGAGGGGACTGATGAGTGCATCAGGCGGGCGGGCCAGCTTTGTGCCAGCGGAGGGTTTACCGTCGTCAAAGTTGCCAAGCCTCAGCAGGATATGCGGTTTGACGTGCCGACGATTGGCTTGGGAACGCTTCAAACCATGAGCCAGTCCGGCGCCTCTGTGCTGGCTGTCGAAGCTGGCCAAACGATCGTGATCGATGAGGCGGAAGTCATACGATATGCCAACGAAAATCGCATCAAAATAGTTGCCGTTGAGGAATCTGAAATACCCCTTTGCGTTCCTGAAGCCGCTTGATCGCTTCACAAACGCGCAGGAAGTCTTTTATCGGTTTGTCGACATCACATTCTCGCAGTACTGCGATGTGGTGAGCCAGCAGTAAGGTAGAAAATTTTTTTCTATACGCGACTCTGAAATCGAAAATTTCAAGAGACCAAATCCGATAGAATTTTTGCTTCCTCGGATGCCACTCTAACCGTCCTTCCGTCACCAGTGGGGAGCTGGGTTGCGGGGTCGACTCCAAGCAAGGAGTAAATCGTTGTGGCCAAATCGGCTGGTGTGACGGGATTGTCCTGAGGATACTCGCCCAGGGCGTCGCTGCGACCGACAATTTGGCCGCCTTGAATTCCTCCACCGGTTAATAGCACGCTAAATACATTGGGCCAGTGATCGCGGCCACCAGCCACATTGATTTTGGGAGTTCGACCAAATTCTCCCATGACGACCACCAATGTCTCGTCGAGCATCCCATTTTCCGATAAATCTGTAATCAACGCCGAGAAGCCCCGATCCAAGGCCGGAAGCAGCGCGTTTTTGTCATTTGGAAACCTCGATTTCAATTGGCTCAAATCTTGATGCGTGTCCCATCCTGTACTGTTAACGGTGACAAATGGCACACCACTTTGGACCAGTCTGCGAGCCAAAAGGCAGCTCTGCCCAATCGTGTTTCCAAAGCCGTACCGCTGTCGGATTTTCTGCGGCTCGTCACTTAAGTCAAATGCCTTTTTGGCTTGCGGAGAGGCTATCAAATTATAGGCTCGTTCGAGATTCGGATTATTGGGTGACCATCGGGACGCATCTAGCTTTCTGCTGAATTGATCAATCGCGTCGGAAAAATTCCTTCGCCGACCGATCCGGTCAAGGTTCAGACCTTCGTGGAAATCAAGATTTTGCACTTTGAAATTGCCCCGGGCCGGATCGCCGCCGAGAGAAAATGGTCCTGTCGACCTGGCTAAATAACCACTGCCGCTAATGTTGCGGGTGAACTTGGGTATCGCGATATTAGGAGGTAGCACGCCGACTTGTTTCCGAACATGAGCGAGAGTCGCGCCGTAGGCAGGATAGTTCAGTGCAGGAGACGGTTTGTAACCGGTCATTAAATAGTGGGTGCCAAAATTGTGTTCGCCTAACGGAGACGTCATGGAGCGGATAATGGCTAATTTGTTCATTAACTTCGAAGTGTTTTGAAAGCACTCATTGATTCTAACCCCGCTAAGTGAGGTAGAGGTGGTGCCCATCGGGCCTCGGACCTCATCGGGAGCATTGGGCTTGGGATCAAATGTCTCCAAATGCGTTGGTCCACCGTCCAGCCAGATCAGAATGCAGGCTTTTGCTTTTGGATTAATCCGCTTCGAAAAGCTGGCTGCATTTGCATCGGCGGTTGGCAAGTCAAAATGATCGAGCAATCCGAGGCCCAGTGCCGAAAGGCATCCTGCACGAACCCAGTCCCGGCGGCTTAGTGTTGTACATTGATCGGTGTCTGTCATGGCTGTCGTTTATGGTTTGATGATCTTTAGTGGTATGCTGATCTGGCGTGTTCTTGCAGCAAAGCTATTTGTTCTGGGAGCGGTTGTTTGAATTTGGGCTTGAATCAGCTTGGTGAAGCCAGTCGATTCAATGATTGGTTTTAAATTCCTGCGAGTTGACTAAACCCCATAAGAAATCTTCTAGGAGTTGTCTTTGTTCATTGGTTGAAGTCAGGTCTTTCAACTGAAGCATCCAGTATTCTCTTTCGTTATTGGTCGGCTTTCGGCTCAGCGCGATGACGTAAAAGTCTTCGATTATTTTGATCGGCGTATTTCCTTTTTTGAGCATCTTGCCCAAGCGATTGTCCACCAGGTGGATTCTTTTGTTCAGGATACTGCCGTTAAAAAAATGAAGCGTCTGCCCGAGACTGTCTACTGAGTCGACCAATGATTCACAGGAAATATCTCGCCCGCACCGCCCCAGTACATCCAAGGTCATCGATGGAGTCTTGGAATCGGCGAGTGCTACAGCTCTAGTTCCAACGGGTTGTTGACCATACGGTTCCCAAACGCCGGTTACACTTGATATCGCGTCGGCCAACACCTCGGCTTCTAATGGTCGTCGAATCGCGTGGGAGTAAAAACGGTCATCGTGTTTGTTGTATTGGTTTGCATGGGCAGTACGCGCGTAGGTCGTGCTGGTGACGATCAGCTCAATGGTGTGCCGTATGTCGTAACCGTGATTGATAAAGTCCTGTGCTAGCCTGTTGAGTAATTCGGGATGAGTGGCGGGGTTGGTAGAACGGAAATCGTCGGGTGGCTCTACCAGGCCTCGACCAAGTAGTTTCCTCCAAAGCCGATTAACAATCGCCTTGGCAAAATAGGGATTCGTTTTATCGGTAAGCCAATCTGCCAAATCGGCTCTTCCGGTAATGCTATCTATTGGCAGATCCCGTACACCAGGGATCCTCTGACGGGCTGGTTCGGATGTCCGGGGGTGAACGACCTCGCCGTCAGTTTTGGTTTTGATGATTTGCCCGATTTCGATTTTCGAAAAGATCGCGGCCAGTCCATGGTAGTCGTCCTGAGTCCATCGATCCAAAGGATGATCGTGGCAATTTGCACAACGGAGGCGGCTTCCCATGAGAACTTCACTGAATAACTCGCCCTGTTGTCTGGGACCGTTAGTGGTTAAATAAAAATTTGCCGGACCATTGATCGTTGTGTCGCCCTCTGCCAGTAGGATGGTTCGGACCAGTTTGTCAAAAGATGTTCCTTTTCGAACCTGTTCGAAAAGCCAACGGTGATAAGCCAGTGCTCCTGCTTTTTCTTTGTTTGGTACGTGGATTCGGAGGAGCTTTGCTAGGACCAACGTCCAGTATTCGGTAAACTCATCGGAACTGAGGAGGTCTTTTACTACCCTCTTTCGTTTCCCTGGATGGGTGTCTGCCAGGTGCCGGTCCAGGCTTGAATGGGACGGAAGTCGTCCAGTTAGATCAAGCGTTAGCCTTCTCAAGTATGCGGCGTCATCAATCAGAGGAGACACCGGTAAATTTAAGGTTTCTAATCGTTTAAGGATCTCGGTGTCGATGAAATTGGTAAGGCGTTGCTGTTGGACGGGAAACCGCTGGTCGTTCATGGGCACAAGGAGTTCGACTGGGACGACCGCCGAAAGAAAGCGGGCAACAACAATGTGGCGACCACGCCGATGGGCGGTTACCTTGGCTGTTTGATCGTCAACGTCGATTGCCGAAACATCCTCTGGGGTAAAACTGGTCCATTTGGTGACGTCTTTGGATGTTTGATTGGAAAAATAGGCGGTAGCCTTCAGTTTCACCGACTCGCCAGAAGCATTGAACTGGTGGTTCTTGGGTGAAATGACCAATTTTACGAAGTGGTGATCCGATCCAAATTTTGCTCCCTGCTCAATCCAATTCAGGAGCAAATGTGCTGACTCATCCCGGGCCGCAAATCGGGTGCCACCTCCATGCTCGACGAATTCTGTCGGTTTGGCAAACAGCAAACTTTTTTTTGGTTGGGACAGGTTGATACGGCGACCCCCCAATTGATGGACGATTGCCTTGTAGTCTGCGTCTGGATTGCTTCCGTAAAGGGAAAGTTGAAAGCCTCCTCGACCGACTGCCGCACCGTGGCAACTACCTGCATTACACCCTGACTTTGTGAAAACAGGCATCACATCATTCTTAAATGTGATTGGTCGGTCGGCAATTGTCGTGGTGTTTTTATTCCTGAAAAGAATCGCCGATGGTTTATCGATGGACAAGGCTGTCGGCGTATTGATGATCAGAACAAAAAAATAGAACGCAAAGGGTATGATCACTCGCCGCATTGCATTTTCCGAAAAATTGGATGTTAGGGCATTGGCTTTAGAGTCCGTCTTCTAGTCAATTCGCAAACTGGCGATCACTCCTGACGCTCTAACTGCCAATGTGTAAGCGGTTTCGCCTCAGGGATAGCGGGACAGTGCTTGGTAGTTATTTTCTCTTGTTCGTTTTTGACGGCGTATTCTTTTGGTCAAATTTAAATGTATCGCCCAATATCTCCTCCATCTTTTCTCTCTGATTGGATTTTAGTTTTCCAAGTAGCTTTTCCCTGGCCTTCTTTCTGAGTTCGTTAATTTGTTGTTGAAGCTCCGATTCGATCTCTTTTTCAGCTTCGATGAGTTCTACCGATTGGTCATCGGTAATTTTTAAATCTGATTTTACGGGATCACTTGTCAGCATCTGAGCAAGAGATCTGGTTCGCAATAGCGATTGTGTCTGCAACTGTCTGAGTCTCTTGACTTGGTGGGGGAGTAATAAATCATCCAGATCGTCTTGCATGGACTTCTGAATTCCGCGGATGCGTGTCGAAAGGTTTTTTACGTTCGAAAAATCAATATTCCGAATCTCTCCTGCTGCTCGCTGCTGGATACTCCTGCTCATTTGCTGCAGCTCTTTATACTGGTCATCAACCATTTCGATTTCGTTTCGAACCGCTGGTGAATTGAGTAATCCAAGCGGGCTGCTGGTTCCCTTGTACTTGCTGCCTGTAGCACCAATCGGATTACCCAAAACAACATCGTTGATCATGGATACCATGGGTCTTAATTCGGGATTTTGTTTAACCGCACCCATGAATTCAAAGTACTCCTGTTTGGATTGGAAGATTCCAAGTCCACCGTTTGAATCCCCTGATTTCAGTGGGTTTTCTTTTTGTCCGTAGGATTCCAGCGGAAGTATAGTCACTAGCAATAAAAAGAGGGGGCTCGGTGAACGCATTGGGAAAAACTCCAGTTTGTAGTAGGGGCATTGTGACAGCTGAATTCAATTTTCTGCTGGGCATAGCAGAGGAAACTCTAACTCTCTATTGATCAAAACGGCGAGGTTTGAGGGTCCATGATTCACCAGCAAAAGTTCAGATTACCAGACAAACCCAGTGGGTCAAACACAATGTACGGTATTTTTTCGTATCGTTACGGTTGTTTGCCGTAATTATTGACTGCCTGTTCGTGGAGTGAGGGAGCGACGCCTCGTGAGGTTGTATTGCGTAGGTGATTTTTTTGACGTGCCCACGTTAAAAAAGCTCCCGTACGATATTACCGTGGGGAAGCATGGTCATGGATCGTCCCTGAGCAAGATACTTTGCCTTGGCATCTATCCCCAGAGCGTGATAAACGGTTGCAACAAAATCAGCGACCGAAACCGGGCGATCTGTGGGAACCGCCCCGTTTTTATCACTGGCGCCAATGATACGACCGGTCTTTACGCCTCCCCCACCAAGGGTCAGGCTGAAGCACTGTCCCCAGTGGTCACGCCCGGGACCCCGTTTTTCGGAATTGATTTTCGGAGTTCTTCCAAACTCACCTGCTGTAATCACCAGCGTTGTGTCCAGCATTCCTCGATCAGCAAGATCCGTTAGCAGGGCTGAATAGCTGTTGTCATAAATTGGCAACTGTTGTTCCAGGTGTGGATAGATACCCCAATGATGGTCCCAAGCGTATATTCCTGTATCGACGTATCCTTGTACGGTCACAAATCTGACACCCGCTTCGACCAACCGCCTAGCCAGGAGCATCCCCTGCCCTACTCGGTTGTTTCCATAAGCATTACGGATTTTTTCGGGTTCTTGTGAAAGGTCAAACGCTTGTTTGGCCTTTCTTGAAGTCGAAAGCTCCAAGGCCCGTTGCGAAAATCGGTTGTGGGACTGAGCGAACTCTAGTTGTTTTTCTCGATTGGCCTGATATCGATCGAGAGATTTCAAAAGGTGTTTTCGACCAGCAAGTCGACTGACATCCATCACCGCGCCCGTTTCAAATTCCTTGACACTGAAATTTTTCGAACTTGGATCTTGATTGATCAAGTATGGATCGTAGGTTCGACCCATATATCCTCCAAATCCTGGCGCTGTATAGGCGGGGTGTTTCATGTCTCCAACATGCACAAACGGTGGGATCGGTGCCTGCTGTTTTTGCTGCTGGCTTAGCACTGCGCCAATGCCAGGTGCCTGTAAGTTTTTGTCTAATTCGCTGCCACACATGATGTGAACATCCCCCTCTCCATGTTTGGAAGTATAGGAATGCATGGAGCGGATTAGCGAAAAATGATTGGCACAGGATGCTAGTTTCGGTAGTTTCTCGCACAATTGAAGACCCGAAACGGATGTCGGTGCTGGATGGTACTTGCCCCGTATTTCCGCCGGCATCGTTTCCTTCATGTCGTACATGTCGAGATGACTTGCGCCACCTTGGAGGAACATGAATATGACATTAATCGGCGTTCTAGACGGACCAGTCTCTTCGCTGGCGAGGACCTCCTCAAGCGTTAGTCCAATCGGGGAAACGCTACCAATGGCAAGGCCACCCATCGAAAATAGCTCGCGCCGATTTATCTTCGCTGAAGAATTTTTCAAATGTCTTCTTCCTGGACTTGTTAATTGGGAATCCTTATCGTACCGCGAATGCATGATTGCTTCCACTTCATACTCGGATCGAATATCGTCCAGCGGGAGATCTATGGTTTCCCATCGAAAGTGAGTCATCGCAAAAGACGAAACTCTAGAGAAATCGCTGCAACTTCAACGCGTCGTTGCTGGAGAGGACGTTTCAAAAAACAATAACAATTGAAGGGGTTGATCGATAATTACCGGAGCCATTGACTGATTCGATTGGTGATCAGATCTGGACTATCTTGGTGAACGAAATGCCCGGCTTTGGGAACGGTAATGAGGGTTAACTCTTTTTCCATCCACTTCCAGTTGTCGTTTAACGCTTCTGGTAAGAGGGCCTTGTCCTCTAGGCCATGGATCAATAGCACGCGACATTTGATGGTTGGAAAAGAGGGCGAAAACGAATTTGGCGTGCCGGACGAATTTTGGAGCGGCGGGACTTCAGGATAATTTGCTTTATAAAAATTGACCATGCTTTCAAACGAGGATCGTTTGAAAGCAGCAACATACTTTTTCCGGGCCTCGCTGTCTTTCACCCAAGCCGCCAGCGAGTCAGCCGTCAATTGTTTGGCAGCATCGGGTTTTTGAAGGTCAAAAGCGTACTGACTGTTTTTTCGCTGGTCGGGATTGCCCCGAAGTTCGCGTTGCAAACCAGCAGGATGAGGCGCATTGAGAATGACCAGGCGATCAACTAACTCTGGGTACCGCATTGCCGTGGTCCACGCGACGTATCCGCCCCAATCATGTCCGATCAATACGCTTTTTTTCTTCCCAAAGTGTCTGATGACATGCCGGACGTCGTCAGACAACTTGCTAAGCTTGTAGTTTTCGACTCCGGCAGGTTGATCACTCCGGTTATAGCCCCGTTGATCGATTGCAACGACTTTGAAGTGCTTTGCCAGTTCTGGAATCTGTTTTCGCCAAGTATACCAGTAGTCCGGAAATCCATGGATCATGACGACCAAGGGGCCAGTTCCAGCGGTGACATAGTGTATTTTGACTTTTCCGGTAGTTACGAATCCATGTTCTAATTCCTGTGTTGCGGCGGTTGACCAGAACATCGCCAGACAAGCAACAGTCACTGTGGGAAAACGAATAACAACTTGGCACATGGATTTTATTCCGATCGTTCTTAAAGACCCAATTCTATAGTCTGGTCATGTTGCATTAAACATCATGTTTTGAATTCTCCTGGTAAATCAAAACAAGTCACTGAGAAAAAAAAATTGTTGATTTGGATTGTCATCTTATTGATGATTCAATAGTAGAAATTTCACCTTCGTAAGGAATTGCTATGACTGTATCCACCGAACCAGCGGTTTGTCACCGATATGAGTTGCAAATCAAAATAGAAGCGGAGCGGGAACAGGTTTGGAAAGCCTTGGTGGAGGACATAAATTGCTGGTGGCTAACCGATTTTTATGCTGTTGGTAACGATTCGGTGATCGAGTTGGATACCAAGCCAGGTGGCCGAGGCTTGCTTGAATCGTGACCCGGTGGTAGCTGGTTATTGTGGTATACAGTGCAGATGTTTCTCCCGGACCAATTTGCGATCTATCTGGTGGGGCCTATTGCTCCCGCCTGGGGTGGGCCAACAGTGAGTAGTTTGAAGGTTATGATCGAGGAGACTGCTAACGGATCGATTTTTCATTTAACGGATGCTCGACACGGTAGAATAAACGAGACCGATCCCCAGTCTTATCAAGATGGATGGGCCCGACTCTTTAACGACTGCCTAAAGAAATATGTAGAACAAGCCAGCTAGGTCGTCCAATGCAAGGCAGTCGGATTCTCCGTCAATCCGAAATAGGCTAGACCCGTTTAGCCCATTAGTTCCTTCACGACTCGGCCACCATGGGGGCCAGTCAGCCGATGTTGACGGCCTTGATGATGGAATGCAAGCTGATTGGGATTGAGTCCGAGTAAATGTAGAATGGTGGCATGCAAATCTCGAAAATGGACTTTGCCTTCTACTGCTCGAGAACCAGTGTCATCCGTCCGACCATGTACATAACCCGATTGGGTGCCTCCTCCGGCCAGCCAAAACGTAAATCCTTTTGCGTTGTGCCCCGTTTCATCTTTACCGTCGTCAGGAGTCAAACCTGGGCGACCAAATTCCCCTCCCCAAACCACCAGCGTGTCGTCCAGCAACCCTCTAAGGTCCAGATCTTCCAACAAGGCTGCAATGGGCGCATCGACTGTGTCGCAGTTGGCCCGCAAGTCACGTCGATGATTCTTGTGTTGATCCCAACCGCCATGGTTGACCTCAATGAATCTCACTCCAGCCTCCGCGAAGCGGCGTGCTAAAAGGCATTGTCGACCAAAATCGGTTGGTCGACAGGTTCCAACGGATAATTTTTTTCCCACTCGATACCGGTCCAAAGTACGTTGCGATTCACCGGATAAGCTCAGTAGATCTGGCGCTGAGGATTGCATCCGATAAGCTAATTCCATCGTCTCAATTACACCTTCCAGATGGCGATCCTGAAGACGGTCGTGCATGTGTTTACGATTTAACTGCTGTGTGAAATCAAGCTGGGCGCGTTTGATGTTGTCATTGAACTGATCGCTGGAGATATCGTTAATGGTTGCCAACGACATGTTCTCGCCGTTGGTCCCTATTGGGATTCCCTGATATTTCGTGGGTAAAAACGAACTGGAGTAGACGGCGGGTTTGGCGGCATTAAGACTAATGAAACTTGGTAAGTTGTCATTTTCGGTTCCTAGACCGTAAGAGATCCAAGCTCCCATGCTAGGTCTTTTGCGGAGACGTTCACCGGTATGCAGCTGCAGGAAAGACTGGGCATGATTTCCGGTATCGGCATACATGCCATTAAGTACGCATAATCGATCAGCATTTCGTGCGATTTCGGGAAGTAGCTCTGAAATCCATAAACCACTGTTTCCCTGTTTGCCAAATCGGAAAACCGATCCTGGGTGCTTCTTGTTTCCCGTTTGGGGTTTGAAGTCAAATGTATCCATTTGCGCTGGCCCGCCACTCATGCAGAGAAAAATAACACGTTTTGCATGCGGTACTATGTCCTGTGCCCCGGATAGCTGCGGGTTGCAAATTGCATTCAGCGCAAGGTAGCCAAAACCACATGACGAGGATTGAAGCATTTGACGACGTGAAAATTGCATCGTTTTTTCCATTTGTTGATTCAATCGATATACCTGAATTCATTGGAAGCCATTAACGCATGGCAGAGGCTAGACCAGGTTTTTTCTTGCCGTGAATTTCCGTCTGGATTTCTAGGCGATAAGAGGAGATCCACGTTCTTTAAATAAAGGGTGGAATGAGAGATTTCTTCCAACGTAGGATCCCGTCGTAATACTCGCCGAAAAACGTTACGAACCTTTTCGACATCGTCTTTGCCCGGCGTGGTCAAGACCTGTCGCGCCAATGCCCCTGCTTGGCTCACGATCAACGGGTTGTTCATCAGAAACAATGACTGAGTGGGTAAATTGCTGACTTCGCGTTGGCCAACGATTTTGACGCCATCTGGCAGGTCAAAAGCGGATAATTCAGGCGGCGGTGCATGGCGGAGTTGGCAAAGATAGATGCTTCGATGGTAGTTTTCTCGATGCAGATTGGTCGATGCGCCCAAGGGCCAGTTGATTAACGCGACTGTAGTTTCGACTGCGGATCCTTGTCCCGGGCTTAAATCAAGGTTGCCGCTAGCCAGCAGGATACTGTCGCGGAGCGATTCAGCATCGAGACGCCGTCTATTGTGGCGGGCCAGTAAACGATTTTCTGGGTCGACCGTCGCCAATTGGGAATCTAATTGACTGCTTAGCTGATAAGTCCTACTGAGCACGATCGAGCGAATTATCTTTTTGATCGACCAATCACCAAGGACGAATCTCTTCGCCAAATGATCCAGCAGTTCAGGGTGTGTCGGTCTGGCCCCGTAAACGCCAAAATCATTGGGGGTCGCCACAATGCCCTGACCGAACAACTGTAGCCAGATCCGGTTGACCATGACCCGAGCGGTTTGCGGGTGCTGCGGATGGGTTAACCAGCGGGCTAACTCGAGCCGGCCACTGCTTTGCTCTCCGATCTGGGTGACTGTTTTTCCGGGCTGGGTCAATGGCGTGACCTTTTGATACGCAACAGGAAATCCTCGCGGTACCAATTTTCCTAGTTTCCCCTTGTTTCCGTTGATATGAATCTTGCAGTCGGTCGGTTTTGCCTTCTCCCGAACACCCATCGCAACTCCAAGGGTGGTGTTGCCACGAGGTTGACCCGATTTAGTGTGTAAATATTGTGCGTTTTCGGTATTTAACGGTCGGCCAAAAACTGCCATTTCCGCCAAGTTGCCAGCCAGCGGAGCAAAACCGTCCGAACGACTTCCAAAGCAAAAGTTGGATGACTCCTTCAAGGTGTTGGGAAGATCTTCATCGATTTCCGGCGATTCGTTTCCATTGAGAAAAAGTTGAATCTGATCCTGGTTACGAATCAACACGACGTGATTCCACACACCCTCTTCAATAACGGTCTGGCCTTTGATTGATTTTGAATCTGGAACATTGCCATTGAAAACAAACAACTTGCCGGTGACCGACTTGTCGTGCGTTCCTCCGATACCAAGGTGATCGCCCAAAAGACTTTTGTCCCCGTATTCCGCTCTGGAAAATAGGTAAACCGTGATAGGACGTTGGTTGTTGGGGGTCTGATTTTTGAACCAAAAAGAAACCGAATAGGACCGAGTCTCTTTATCAAAATTACCTTGCAGGGAGGCTGGTTCAGTGAAATGGGCAAACCGACTTTCCGAAAAATTCACTTTCTGCTGTATCTTTAGATTGGGATGTGGTGAATCGAGCTTGGCGTGCAAAAACGGATTTAGCCGATCAATATCTTTTGAGTAGGAGGCGGGAAATTGCGGTATGGTGCCAGGGTTGGATTGCCCTGCAGGCCATTGTGATACAAGTTTATGCAAAGGTGTTGGGGGAGCTGTCAGCTTTTCGTTGCCAGCCAGGCCATATAAGGTTTCGGTGCTTAGAAAAATGCCTGCCAATGAATAGTAATCCCGCGTTGTTATGGGATCATGCTTATGGTCGTGGCAGCGAGCGCAAGCAACGCTGATGCCCGTAAGGGCGGTGCAGACTGTGTTAATTTGATCGTCAATAA
The DNA here is from genome assembly GCA_014238905.1 of Planctomycetota bacterium. Taxonomy (GTDB): domain Bacteria; phylum Planctomycetota; class Planctomycetia; order Pirellulales; family Pirellulaceae; genus JABAAE01. Next base: position 34,058 of record JABAAE010000006.1, on the reverse strand, counting down.
TGTCCATCGCAAACGCGTTATTCATCGCCGCGGCAGGTTTGGATCCGATCGCCAGAAATCCCGTCGCAACCAGTTGACGATTTCGGTCGCCCGCGGTTTTGGCAGGCAAAAGATCGCCAGCAATCTGTTCGGTGATAAAACGGTCATACGGTAAATCTTGATTGAGTGCGTCGATCACGTAGTCGCGGTACCGCCAGGCGTGCGGAAATGCGGCGTTCCGACCAAGTCCATCGTCACCATTGGACTCACCAAATCTCGCCACATCGAGCCAGTGTCGTCCCCATCGAACACCGAATTGGTTTTGGGCAAGTAGGTGGTCCACCAGATCTTCTACCGCTGGCCTTCCTTTCTTTTGATAATTTGCAACAAACTGTTCGACCTCGTCGATGTTGGGAGGTAGCCCGAGTAGGTCATGATAAAGCCTTCTGATTAACTGACGTGGTGAAGCATCGGGATTCGGTTTTAAACCGGCGGATTCCAGTCTCCCCAATACAAATGTATCCAGTGGATCGATGGGCCAAAGTCGTTTTTCGACCGACGACAATTTCGGTACATTCATTTCTTGAAAGGACCACAGCGCTGATGGATCGTTGGCAAGTGTGGCGGCATCTTTGGATTCTCCTCTGGGGTCAATAGCGCCCATCTGGATCCATCGCATGAAATCCTCAATGACAGATTCCGGTAGAGGATCGTCGGGGGGCATTTGGAGACCCTCGTAACGCAATGCTTTGATGATCAGGCTGTCGTGCGGTTTGCCTTTCACTATTGCAGGTCCAGTCTCACCGCCCAAAAGGAGTCCTTGCCGCGTATCGAGAGACAGTTTGCCGCCATGCTTTTTGGCTTCATCTGAATGGCATTGATAACAATTCCGAACCAGCACTGGCCGAATCCTGTTTTCAAAAAATGATATTTCTCTTCCCTGAAGATCTTCACCGCTTAAGAGTCCGCATGAAAAAAACGAACAGCCAAGAAGGAAACTCAACATTCCGAAAAAATATTGGCACACAGATAGGTTCTCAATACGGGTGGCCGGCAGGACTTGTGGTATTCTATTTTGAAGCATTTTTATATCGTAAATCAGCTTGGCATTCAACGAAAATCGACGATTTTGCCAGTCAGATTAACCCCGTTCATCGATCCATCCTTTTCGACCGACTGTGTCAGGGAATTTCTGTTCCTAAAATGTCGATCAAACGAGACTTGGTTGACCAGCGTAACTGCTTTTGGTTTGAACCGGAATTTTTGTCCAAAATTTTCCAAGTGCAAGGACCTCTTCGCAGGTGTGCCGAGGGATTTGAAGTATCCGTTAAATTAACTCCTGCCATCGGGATCTTTGTTGCGGTGCTACCCGGATCCTGATAGTGGGAATTCCTTTACTTGTTAAGGAAAACTCGGCTTTGGACAACCAGTTTTATCAAGTCCCTCAGGCCGCTTCCTTTCGCTGCGGATTCCAGCACAATTCGATCTACTTCGCCTCGATCCATTGTTTCCAACATGCGACCACTGGAATAGGAAAGTAGTTTCATGGTCAGTCCTTTTAAAACGTCTTTCTCCCGAGTTGCGAGATACTGTTTGAAATCAACGATACCGGAAATCAATTTTCCATTAGACAAAGATGCCGATGCGTCGATATTTTTTCCACCTCTTGGATAGCGATCTCGCCAACGTCCGATTGGGTCAAAGTTTTCGAACGCAAAACCGAGTGGATCGATTTTTCGGTGACAGCCAAAACAGGCTTCTTGTTTTCGATGAGCCGCCAGTTGTTCGCGGATTGTCTTTGCGTTGCGGAGATCAGGAGAAAGTGGTTCTACATCTGGTGGCGGTGGCGACGGAGGTGTTCCAAGGATGTTATCGAGAATCCATACTCCGCGAATCACAGGTGAAGTGTCCACTCCGTTGGCGGTTGCCGTCATGACGCTGGGTTGAGTTAATAGGCCGCCCCTTTTTGGATCTTCGGTTTTTACCTTGCGGATGGACGCACCCAGTATGTCTTTGCGTCCATAAAAAACGGTGGCGATCGATTCGTTTAGGAAGGTGTAGTCTGAATCGATCAGTTCGCCAACGGGCGCATTTTGCTGGAGCACGTGGGAAAAATAGGCATCGGTCTGAGCGACAATTTGGGGTTCCATGCGTCGGTCCCAATAGATACGAAAGGGACCATTTAGTTCAGGCGGGCTTTCGGAGAGCTTGTCCAGTCGAAGCCACCGTTCTACAAAATGTCGAGTAAAGGCCTTGGACTTTGGGTCATCAAGCATTCTGTCGACCTGTTCCTGCAATATGTTTTGGTCCCTTAGCTTTTTGTCACGGGCCAGTTGGATCAATTGCTCATCGGGCATCGAGGACCATAAAAAAAAGCTCAGTCTCGACGCAATTTCGAAATGGTTGAGCTGATCATCGACCTCTTTGAGGTAGAGGAAATCTGGTGAACATAGTATGGCGGTATAGCCAATTTGCAAGGCTTTCATCAATTTGTTTTTGCGGGGGTCCAGAATCGGAAATTGGCTGGATTCCGCTGGGGGTACTGTTAGTAGAGATTCGCGAAATCCCGGACCGCTCCAGGCTGCCTTTAAACTGTTTGGATTCCCAAAAGCGAAATATTCGAACCGCAATGGATGCTTGCCCTTGGTGAGTCGTAGGTTGCCTTTTTTAAGCGAAGCACCATGTAAACCGTCGTGCTCAATTACCTTTTTTCCACTAACGAGCATTCTGGCACCATCGTCTGAGGCCAGCTGGAATTCATATAACCCATCCATTTGAATATCGAGATTGCCCTCGAAAACTATTCCAAAATTCTCTCGGGTATCGAGTGTCTGGATGTCCATTCGTCCTGATGGAAGCTTGCCAGATTTTACCGGTTGAAGAGCAGAGAAATCGGGAAGTCTTGACCACTTTCCAACGTAACCCTTGAATGTAAGGTCCTGTATCCTAAGGGAGTTTTGGGAGGGTTCCTTGTCTTTCAATTGGGACTGAACCAATTCCAAAAAGGGAAGGATTTCTTTTCTTTGTACTGGTCGCCGAAACGCACGCTTTGCAAATTGTGTTAGCAAGGGTTCGATCAGGCTTTCCGATAGATTTTCATCCCCATAAAGTTGAATGTGACTTTTCGGGGGCCATTGATCCAGCAAAGGCTCCAACGTCAGTTTATGAACACGTAGTTCAGGACCTTGGTAGTGTTTGAGCAGCGCCGTTGCCATTTCACGTGACCAGGCTTCCCGGACCTTGTTGAATTGTTTTCCATCAGGAATGGCCTTACGATCGGGTGGCTTGCGATAAAGATTGGGAAGAAACTTTTTGAGCAATAAATCGACGCGAGCTTCCCGGTCCGATGGGCCATTTTCCCAACTCAATTTGGGATACCACTGGCGGTCGATCCAGGTCTCCAAGGTGACGGTTTTCTTTCTGCCATCTCCCGGGATTTCAATTTGTTGAAGTGCTATGTGGTCATCTCGAGATTTCGAGTTGTAAATTCCTAAATTGACCAGAAAGGGCCTGTCTTGATCGCCTTTTAGCATCTCTGCCCAGGGATGGCGTTGTCGCACGCCTGACAACTCAACCGTCATACGATAATTCGCGGAAACTCCAACACCGCTGCGAACGGGATCCGGTGAAATGGAACCTCGCTGAAAGAAAGCATCATAATCGGGATAAAGTTCACGGGAAAATAGCGCCAAATCACCCTTTGGTCTTTTTTCGAGATGCTTCGAAAAAACTCGGGTCTCGACTTTTGGTTCGGGGAAACTGGTGGTTGCCATCGCGATGCTTTCTTCGGCTGCGTCGAGCATCAACCTTAAAAAGAAATCGCTCATCACAAGTCGGTCACCGATGTTGTCTAAGCCATCCATCTGTTCATCATTTGGAAATGAACGAAAGGGATCCTGACTGGTGTTTTCCACACGGCCATTTCCATTATTGTCGACTAGCCTCGAAGGATTACCCATCCGAAGGTCTGGATCATCGATGTAAAGTAGATCCCTGACTGTGTTACGAAGCTCAAATCGATTAAGGCGTCGAGCGACCGTTTTTCCACCTGTGCTTTTAAGAGCTGCATACCCTTCTTTAAGTTGGTGGGTTAGCACTTCGATGGCCTCGGTCAATTCCTTTTCTGAGGGTTGCAGCGAATCATCTGGAGGCATTTCACTCAAATTCAGCTGGTCTAATATGTGTTGCCATCTTGCGATGGAACCTGCCGTGGATAGCTGTGGGTCGAGGTCATCGAAACGTTTTTCATTTTCTGCCTTTTTAGGTCCGTGGCAATCTATGCAGTACTTATTCAGGAATAGCTGTACTCTCTGAAGGGAATCCTCCGAGTAACAATTACCAAGAGTAATTCCCAAAAGGCTGACAATAAGAACGAATCGGCAGTAAGTTTGTTTGGATGCCATGGATGTTATCGTGGGAAGTGCGAAACTGCTTAAGCTGACGTTTCAAGACCTGTCAGCGAACTGGAGCTTGTTCCAAATCTATCGATTTCTACACCGTGATTTTGAAGAATGGACAGCAACAAATTGGCAGCCGGAGTCCGATTTGAGTCCTTCGCTGGATAAACTTTGTGTTCTCCGTGCTTAAACCCACCACCTGCTAACAGGAGTGGGAGATTCTTGGTGGAGTGTGGTCCGGTTGCCATCCCACAGCCAAAAAGAATGCTGGTGTGGTCGAACAGAGTTCCGCCATTGATGACATCTTCTTGGCTCTTCAGTAGATCTATCAGATGAGACATTTGACGCATCTTGTTGTTTTCTATTTTCTTAAGGGCCGCCACATGATCCGGTCGTTCACCGTGATGGGAGAATCCGTGATAGCCTCCGCTGAGCCCAAAGTCTCCATTAATAAAACCTGACGACAGGGTGATGGCACGAGTTGAATCGGTCTGTATCGCAAGAGCAATCAATTCCACCATGGCTTTGAGGTCTTTTTCGGTTCCTTGGCCGGGTTGGGGTTCGGGCGTGTCAGTTTGGGGCTTAGGTCGATCAAGCCAAGGTTGCTGTTGCTCGATTTTTTTCTCCAAAGAGCGGACTGCTTCAAGGTATTCTGCAAACTTTCTCTGATCCCGGACTCCCAATTCCTCGTTGACTTTTTTTGCTTTCTCCAGGACAACGTCAAGAATACTGGTTTGCCTTTTCAGCTTTTCTGCGGCGGAAGCCTTTTGGTCCGGAGCTTCAGCTAGAAACAATGACCGGTACATTCCTCGCAGGTCAATCGCCGGCACCTGAACTCCGGTTCTGGTGAAACTAATAAAGTTGGCTTCGTTTACCTTTACCGTCATCGAAGCAAAGCGGGTGTTGGCTCCTTCGAATTCGGCGATCTTCTGATCAAGACTGATATTTCCTTCTGGATAATCCGTAGCCAGATGGGGGCGGACTCCACTGAGCAGTACCGGCACGCCTTGATGTCCGATTGTGTTTCCATGATCCAGATTGGAAAAAACCGTGAAGTCTTTGCGGTGCTTTCGTAGTGGAGTCAATGTCTCAGGCAAATCGTAATGAACGCCAATTTGGTCCTGGTTCGGAAAAAACGATTTACGATAAATTCCATAGTTGTTGGAAAGACAAACAAATCGTTTGATTTTTCTTGCTTTGGATTCGGTAGCAGCAGAATCCACTTTCATCGCTTCGAGCATCGGAATTGCGATGGCAACTCCACTACCCTTCAGGAAGCTTCTTCTCTTAAGTGGTTTTCGCATTTTTTGTCTTTCTTGCTATGAAATAACTATAAGCTTTTTGGAGTTGAAACGGGCGGCGATTTTGCACGTTGATATTAGTTTTTAGTCGATTCAACTGATGGATCCCATGATCCGTTTCTAGTTTTCCTCCGAGTCAATCAAGACCGTATCGCTATCTTCGTAGGCTGGACTGCAGCAACAAAGTAAACGGAGAATTTCTTCCCCGGTATTTTCAATTTGATGGATTTTTCCAGGGGGGATAGCTATTGCATCGCCAACCTTGATTGATGTCGACTCCCCTTGAATAGTCATGATTCCGCTTCCATGGGTAATCATGTAAATTTCTTCAGCTTGAATGTGGTAATGAGGAATGGTTTTTCCACCGACCGGAAGCCTTGCCTCTGCGAGACTCTGGTTTTTTATTTTAGAATTTCGATAAGCCAATAGCTCCCTGATTTCTGATGAATCTTTGGTGGTAAAGGCTGGAACGTTGTCTAAATTATGAATTTCCATCGATTGGTTTCCAGTTTGTTTTTCGAAAATGGGACTCTTAGGGGGGCAGAAATCGAGACGGCTCTAAGACCGATTGATGGTTCAGGCTGGTTTTTTGATTGCTTGCGATGCAGTCGGAAGGTTTGGATAAAGACCCATGATTCAGTCTGACGCTGGTGTTTACCGGCAACTAGCAATTGCCAGAAACGATAGACCAAAGGACAGTTGATTATCGGCGTTGTCTCTCGGTCGAGCAACAGTATTCTATCCGTTCTTTTGGGATAGGGTAGATTGATCGAATGCCTGGCCAAAATGAACGACGTGAAATAGGCAAGCCGGAGAATGCCCTTTTTTGGTTGTGCTAAACCAATGCACATTCCAGACACTCGAATCCTGAGACGGGATTTTTTTGAGATTTATTTGTCTATCACAACAGGAATTGATGAAAGGATCACCAAAAGGCCGTTCCTGAAGTTTGACGGTCGTAATCCTGTAGCACTATTGCGGGAGTCTCACAGGTCGGCCGTACGCCTATCCAAATTGTACTTTTAACCCGTCAGACCGACAATGATTTTGATCTGTGTTGGGAATCAATCGTTTTCTGGATCTCTCGCCGGATAGAGCTTTGGATTCGTTGTCCAACAAATCTGTGGAGGGCGTTTCAAACAGTTTTTCAAACAATGATTCGTTGCGTTGTGCGGTAGCTCTATTTCGCATTAATGCACATTTGCCAACGGTAGCATCTGATAACCCGGGCGGATGGTCTCTTGGCCAAGAAGCAGAGTTTTGGGCGATTTCGCCACCAGAACTCACTACGACGAAACATGACGCAACACATCTAGCTAATCGTCAACTGGCGTTTCGGCAACCGCAAGTGCTACATCTGGCATTGCCGATCCAGGCTTGGGAGCGATCAGGCAAGCACTCCCTTTACCACGTTTCCATGGACGTTCGTCAGTCGCCGCTCGATTCCGTTGTGATAGAAGGTCAGCCGCTCGTGATCCATTCCCAACAGGTGAAGCACCGTCGCGTGAAAATCGTACCAATGCACCTGATCTTGAACGGACTTCCAGCCGAGCTCATCGGTTTCGCCGAAGGTCATGCCGGGCTTCAAGCCGGCTCCGGTCATGAATACCGAGAAGCCGTACATATTGTGGTCGCGACCGGTACCCAACTCGCCATCGCCCGCCTGAGTGTAAGGAGTGCGGCCAAACTCCGTGGTGAACAAAATCAGAGTGTCCTCAAGCATGCTTCGTTGCTTGAGGTCTTTGATCAGTGCGGCGACGGGCTGATCGATACGCATGGCTTCTCGGTTGTGGTTCTTCACCATGTTTTCATGGCCATCCCAGTTGATGCGTGGACTCCCAAACGAACCCCCGGAAATGATTTGCACGAAACGAACGCCTTTCTCCAGCAGGCGTCGAGACAACAGGCAGTTTTTTCCAAAATCCGCTGTCGGTTCGTTGTTCAGACCATACATTTCTCTGGTCGCTTCAGTCTCGCTCCCCAAACCGGTCACTTCTGGAACGGTGAGTTGCATGCGTGCGGCCAATTCGTGGCTGCGAATCCTCGCCAACAACGCATCTTCTGTCCCGTACCGTGTGAGGTCGTCCTGATTCATCTCGGCCAATAGTTTCCGGCTGGACAAGTCGGTTCCGGCAGCCATTCCTTTGGGCGGAAACAAGTCTGGGATCGGAGTGCCTTGGCTATTGAACGCGACGCCCTGGTACACCGATGGCAAGAATCCATTGGACCAGTTGATCGTTCCGCCCGCAGGATACCCGCGTGCGTCGGGCAGAACGACATAAGCTGGTAGATCCTCCGTCTCGGCACCCAGGCCATAGGAAATCCAGGACCCCATAACGGGGAAGCCATTGAGCTGAAAGCCGGTGTTCTGCTGGAAGGTCGCTGGCGTGTGATTGGCGGAGTCAGCCACCATCGAATTGATCACGGTTAGATCGTCCGCCACCGTTGCCAAATGTGGAAACAGGTCGGATACCCACAAGCCGCTCTCACCATGTTGCTTGAAGGCCCAGTCGTTTTTTCGGATCAGACCGATTCGGTTGAAAAAAGTTGCTGGCCGCTCGTCATACTGCAACTCTTTGCCGTGCAACTTTCCTAGTTCAGGTTTGTAGTCGAAGCTGTCGAGGTGACTCATCCCCCCCATCAGGCAGATGTGGATGACACGTTTTGCTTTCGGCTCGAAGTGTGGCGAGTTCGGCCGATCCTTCTCTGACGCCGAAACGAGACTCGACAACGCCGCTCCCGTCAGTCCGTAGGCTCCGAACGAGAGCAATTCACGTCGTGAAACGGCTGGCTTTTTGTCACCTGAAACAGGGGTGTCTGACTTGAGTTTATCTGACATAGAGCAGCTCGTTACTGTTGAAGACCACGCGGCAGTAGGCCGCCAGTCCGTGTTCTTGAATGAAGGGAATCGCCCGGTCGATGTCTTGGCTCTCGGCTTCCCTGCTATAGGCCAGGCGGATTAGTTCTCGGACCTGCTCCTCGGTCTCGGTCTGATTGTTTTGAAGCCGAGTCGCGGCAGCTTCCGCCATCTGCAATACAAAATCGTTGTTCATCAGCGCCAGCGACTGCAGTGGCGTCGTGGTTTCGGCGCGTTTGGGTGTGATCGCCGAAGGGTCGGGGCAATCAAACGTGTCGAGCATGGTTCGCTTGGCTCCCCTGGGACTGAATCGATAGATCGTTCTGCGAAACTGCTCGGGTTGGTTTTGCGGAATGGGATCGTAGAAGTGACTTCCCTTGAATTTGTATTCGCGCATATCCCGATAGCCCTTACCGCCCACCGTATTATCCAGCTTGCCTGCTATCGCCAACATGGAGTCTCGCAGCGCTTCGCCCTCCATGCGAGCCGGACTTTTACGCCACAAATAGCGATTGTCCGCATCAATGGCAGCCGCCTGGGAATTCATTCTTGATGATTGACGATATGTGGCGGAGGTTACGATTAGACGATGCAGGTGCTTGAGACTCCATCGATTCGCCTGTAAATCAGCCGCCAGCCAGTCGAGCAGCAGAGGATGGGTAGGCTTGCCCCCATTGAAGCCGAAGTCGTTGGGCGTGGAGACGATCCCAGCCCCGAAGTGGTAGTGCCAGACACGGTTGACGATGACCCTGGAGAACAGAGGATTATTTGGATTCGTCATCCAAAGGGCGAGTTTCAATCGTCGATCTCGATCGGCGGCATCTGGCTCCAAGCCAAAGTCGGCTTCAACGGTCTGGATCGCGGAGAGCCCCCGAGGCGACACGACTTCACCCTCCCTGCGAACATCGCCGCGACCGAGTACCTTGACCGTGGCCGCTGGAATCGATTGGACCGTCCACACCCTGGCATTCTCGAGACTGTTCAGTATGGCCTGCGTCTGCTTGATCTGGCGATTCAGCTGGACACGTTCTTCTCGCTGCTGAGGGCTTAGCTGCGCGATCAACTCGGCTTCGGTCACGATGTGAATTCCATTGGATTGAGCCGAATCCGACACCTCCGCTGCGGACAACGCTCGATCGTAGAGTCGAGCTTGCGCGACCGTCCCTTGGAACATCCGGTTGCCGCCAGCCTCAACACCGTGGCGAAGGCCAAATACAACTTCCGAGGTTTTTGCAGCGTAGGTTGGCAGATTTTTTTTGTAGGACCTGCCGTAAGGGACGCCATTACGGTACCCAGTGATCGTGCCGTCGGCCGCATAAGTTATCGCCAAATGGATCAGGTTTTCGCGGTCGGTTTCGTCGCTCGCCTCAAAGGATTCATAGCGACTGAAACCGTCACTCCCGGCCATCCAACGTTTCGGCTCCCGCTCTGCAAAAACGATGGAATCAAAAATCAGACCATTGGAAGTTTGCAGCGAGATCACGCCGCCACCGCCCTGATTCAAATCGTCGACTCGAATCCAGGCCTCCAGCGTTTTTTCGGAAAGTGGTTTCGATAGGCGTTTCGTCCGGGCAAAGGCCCCTTTGCCGTCCAGGACCAAGCCTTCGGCCTCGCGTTTCGCACCACCGACCAGAGTGACATCCATTGTGCCGACCTGGTCACTTGAATCGGTTTGGAAGTTCCAGGCAGCAAACGGCTGCGGTCCTACGTGTGGGCTTGCATCTTTGTCATCGCCCTTGACTGCCGCCTCGCGAGCTCCTTGCTCCAGGAGATTCAATTTTGCCTGGAGTCCTGCGATCTTCGTCTTCAGTTGGGCCGCTTTCTGAACGGCTTTTTCATCCAACCGGACGTCTCGTTCGCCAAACTCGACCCCTGCCAATGCGGACGCCATGCTGTAGTAATCACGAGATGAAATCGGGTCGAATTTGTGATCGTGACAGCGTGCACAGTTGGTGGTCATTCCGAGGAATGCCTGATTGACCATTCCAATCATGTCTTCCATTTCGTCCTGACGCATGGTTTTGCGCATCGTGTCATTGGACGGCTTGGTCGTGTTGTGTGGTCCTGTGACCAGGCAACCGACGGCGATGGTTCCGCCTGAATCCGGTGCGAGGACATCACCGGCGACCTGTTGCCGCACAAATTCGTCATAGGGCATGTCTTTATTGAAGGCGTCGATTACCCAGTTGCGATAGGGCCAGGCATTGTTTCTCGGCTGATTGTACTCAAATCCGTTACTTTCCCCGAAGTGGACCACGTCCAGCCAATGCCGCCCCCAACGCTCGCCGTAATGCGGGGAATCCAGCAACTGGTCGACAAGTTTCCCATAAGCGTTTCCAGAGGCATCGTTGACAAAGGCATCTACGTCCTGCGGTGTCGGTGGCAAACCGATCAGGTCGTAGGACAGTCGCCTAATCAAGACGCGTCGGTCTGCCTCGGGCGACGGTTGCAGCTTTTTGGTCACGAGGTTTTTGTAAACGAATTTGTCGATTGAATTGTAGCCCCACCCGGAATCGATCGCTGGAGGTGTCACGTTCCGCAACGGCTGCAAAGACCACCAATCGCGGCCGGCCCGTCGGTCGGTGGTGATGGAGAACAGGTCGAGCGGGGTACGTCCCCAGTTCACGCCTTCTTGGATCCACTGTTTAAGTGAATCTTTCTCCTGCTTGCCAAGCGGGTGTTCCGGAGGCATTTCATCGGAACTGACTCGCTCCCATAGCAAACTGTCTGCCGCTTTGCCGGCAACGACCGCCTCGCCACCGTCGCCACCCTTCATGAGCAACGACAACTCGGTCAGATTCAGTCCGCCTTTTGGTTCGCTACCCTGATGGCATTCCAGACAATGCGACACCAGAATCGGAGCGATTTGTTTGTCGAAGTCGATGGATTGGGCCTGAAGTGGCGTAAGCTTCCAGCTTGCGATGATGACCATCACCAGACTGAATAACACAAACCAGACGTTTGCTAAGTTTCGCTGCGTCATGATAAAAGCTCCTTGCGGACGCGTGCCGCGGCTTCGGTGCACAACTGTCCGAATTCAAAAAAACGTTTCCGTGGCAGCCGTATCGACGGTGACATGCCGGTGAGTGCTCCGACCGGCCGTTGATAGGCATCGAGGATCGGTTCGGCAACGCAACGAATCCCTGTGCGGCCTTCTTTCCAGTCTTTTGCATAACCTCGCCGCCGACAATGTAGTAGATTGTCCAGCAACTCCGCGCGGGTGGCCTTGGTGTTTTCAGCAAACGATTTCAGCTCCGTCGCGCACAGCCCTTCCTCCTTCCGCCCAACGGCCTCCATCACCTCCATTTTCTTGGCCGCAATTAACGCCGCCAAATCATCGTTGAGCTCCACTCCCGTCTCGCGATTCGTCAATGATGCCATACGACCTGCCGTTGACCTGTGTTTCTAGTTTTAATGTCAATCTGTTTTTAGACACGTATGGAGCAGAAGTCAATTCGGGACACCGTCGCTAGGGCAAGCCAACCGTCTCACAGGTTTCGGTCAAGTCGTGGGGCCGCGAGGGAACTGCAGAACGAAAGCGAAGATGCGTCCAGGTGCGGGGCAGCGGGTCAGAACATGATCGTCTTCAACTCGCGCGAATTGTCACCGAAAGCGCAATCATTACTCCCTCCCGGAATTATCTATGCGAAAGCGATGACGCGCGTCTCATAACCGGAGCGACAACGTTTGATTTCGGTGCATCGCGACCATCCGGAAGACTAAGTTCACGAGGTAGTGATTTTATGCCCTCCGGAAGCTTTCCATCAAGGCAGGGCCGCAAAGTCCTTCTTTCTACCTACTTTCAGCATTTCGTGTACCCTCGGCGTGGACCATGCCCATACGCTGATTACCGAGAATATTGTCGATGCTTGCATAGTACCTCCTGTCATCTAATTTTCGCGCTTTTGATTACAAAATCCAAAATCGCCAAGGCATCATCATACTTTGTGGAATGCCCCATCTGTGGGCGATGAATCAGTTTCACAGGGCAGTGTCCCATGGCTTGCAATACTCTGGTCAGTCTCAGTACGCTATGGGGCGGCACGTCCTTGTCTTTCCCGGACACCGCAAGCCCTATAGGCATGGTCAGCTTTTCAGGCCAATACTCAGCACTTCGATTTTTGTATTCCAGTGGAACCTGTTTCTTTGTTCCTCCATACGACTTCCCTATGGCACTTTGGAAATTATCAAATTCCAGCATGTTTGCCGTGCCATTCATTGAGGCTACCCCATCAATAAGCTTCGGATGAAGCACCGCAAATGCCAGGCTGGAGGTGCCTCCCATTGAAGCGCCGCACAAGAAGACTCTCGATACCCGGTGCTTCTTCTTTAATTCTTTTATAATTTGGACAACATCAGCCTCAGCCTTGGGGCCCATCCATGACGTCCTGGCTCTGTAATCTGGCGATATATAGATCATGCGGTACTTCTTTGCTGCATCCCTGGCTGCGCGGCACTCATCCCGATTGTCTTTGGCGAACTGCCAGCGATCCGAACCATGACCATGCAACGCTATCAGAACATCATGCGAAACATTCTTCTTGAATGCGTCTGGCAGTATCTCGACGTATCGTTGTTTGGTACTGTCTGCGTTTGAGATAAATGTGATATCGGTCGTCGTACGTCCCTTTACCTCGGGATAAATCGCGTGCACAACTCCACAAAGAGTCAGGAGTGCCACTACTGCCGGAATTGATTTTCTCATGCTTTGCCGTTTTTTTATATTAACGGATTATTTCGGCGGCGGTTGCAGGCCGAAATAACGCTTACTCTTGTTGGCCGAGCCGACCACGCGAAGCTCCACCGTCTTATCAGGCTGCAAACGCACGACCGGCACGATAAGTTCCATTATACCCGAAGCGTCTTCCTTTCTGTCGACCTTTATAACAGTGAATTTCAACCGGCAGGCGGCGTCATCACCGGTCCCGGTCCAGATGATTGTCAATTGGCCTCGTCGTATCGTCGAACTCAGGTTGCGGCTATCGGATCTCAGCTGGTGGATGCGGTTGACGGCTCAAAAGATCGCCCAATAGGCCAATCGTGAAGACGAATGTACGGGGCGTTTCCGGGAAGGGCGGTACAAGGTCCAGATGGTTCTCGATGAATCAGCCATCCTCGCCTGCGCGATGTATGTTGACCTTAATCCAATCGCTGCCGCCATCGCTCATACATTCGGCAAGGTTTGAGTCCATCCTGCCCTCGTTTCGTCGACGTCACAGTATAGGGCCGAGGGATAGTCTCTTATCTTAGCCCGTTGAAGACGTGCCGATGGTTTTGGGGGACTGCTGCCATGGCGGATCCCCATTGCGGAGCCGACATGATTTCCGGACGTCGGTCCGTTAACGCCTTGGGGCGTCCAGCCGCGAACACCGGGAGCCGGTGCGAGTGGGATATAGTCCGGGCAGTCTGCATGGGCTTGTGGGTCGGTACGAACCTTCTCCGGATCCCAGGAACAAGCACATTCAAATCGATGGAGCGTAAAGGTGTACCAACTGTTGAAATGCTGGTGGATACCAACCGAGTAACAACCCGGAGGGACTCTTACGACCACAAATCGGTCATGCCAAGCCAGCTGCACTTCAAACTCATTCTTCGGCGAAATCTTCAGTTTTGGACGGCCGCAAGCGGGTGTACCAACCAGCAGGACACCGTCGGGAATTCGCAACAGGGGCCAGTAGCCGCTCGCGAGTGTGGCGCACTGCTCTGATAGCGTCAGACCGTCTTCCAGAATAAATCGCAAGATATTAATTTCTTCTACTTCCCATTTTAAAAACCATCCCTTGCGAGCATCTTCCACGGTCTCTCGACCATCCATTGCCTGATAAATCGCCGAGGACATACACCATGTGGTTGGATCATCATTTTGAATATAGAAATCACGTCGAGGCATTGGTGGGGGCCACTCGCGGTTTGTATAGACGAGTCCCTCGATTCTTATTTGGCTTGGTTTACACATCCGGCCGGTCAATCGAGCACTTTCTTTCAGGATAGTAACGGTTTTTGCTGATGGCGTTTGACTCAGACGCAGGTGTATCTCCGGCTTCTGAACGAGGATACTAGCCGCCTCAGTTGACAGTGTTCTGAGATTGTCTAGGTAAAGTGGTCCGCAATGCTTTGTCAGCGCCTGAGCGATCGTCGGGGGCATATCACGCAGGGCGTTTAGGTGTAGTGCTCCGGAGAAGCTATTCAAGCCTTGGGCTGCCGGTTCGGTGAGTGATGGAAGATGATTAAGTGACAGGTCATTGCCTGCGAACTGACCTAAGTAGCGGGCTGCTTCTTCACTTAAATCTCTTATTCCGTCTAGACAGAGGCAAGGACTGGTGCTCTGGCCGAGAATCTTCGCTGCCTCGTCATCGAGATGATCATATAGGCTCAACTGTACGCTGCGAGTATCGTTAAGAAACCGTTGAGCCTGCTTAACACCAATTGTGGTCACGCTTTCCCTCATCAGTCCTCCCGCTCGAGTTCAAAGACCTGCATCCACCGATTGAGATTAAAGATCCTAAACAATGCTTGTGATATTTCAAGGATTTCGCTGTTGTAATCAAATACTTGTGTTGCAAACCGCCGACCTTCCGATCTTTACCATCCCTACTTTTTAGTCAACCTCGTGGAATCGAGCGCAGTAAAAGTAATGCGAATAGCTGTTGGCTCACTGGGGTCTTTCTCGACAAAAGCAACCTTTGGTGAACCGCCGTTAATCGAAAACGCAATCTGCTTCTCTTTCCGTAATAGTCTCACCGCATGCCGCCCTCCTTTCCTCATATTAGGGAACCGCAAATCGACCCCCCTCAAACGTTGACGACAAGCGGACAACTGGCGGGGAATCTGGTCCATTTTGCTATATTCGAATTCAAAATTCCAGTTCGCCGTGGAACCGGAAGTTTTCTGGAATCGCCCGGAATCTCGCCTGCTCGTCATAACCCGTTCTGAAAACGCGCAGGGTTTTTCCAAAGCGCTTACCGAAAGCAACCCTCCCTAAAACGACCGGTCGAGAGTTCCCAACCCCTGATAACCCAAACGGTGTGAGAGTCAGAGAGTGATGAGAGTTCGGCCAAATTTGGGACCGAGATCGGCGAACGTTCGTGGCGTCCAATCATCGCGCGACTTAACAAGAGCGAGAGTTCGAGAGGCGTGTCAATCGGAAACAACTTGAAAAACTCGGCGTAGAAACGCAAAAAGGCCGGCGTCGTTTGACACCAGCCTTTTGATGAGTCTGTTATAACTCTGCGGTCTTCCAGTTTCGCGACTGGAAAAACAAGTGGCGGGAGCCGGATTCGAACCGACGACCTCGAGGTTATGAGCCTCGCGAGCTACCGGGCTGCTCCATCCCGCGTCATTTCTAATATGTTATGTCTTTCGGCAACGATCGGCTAGGGGTTTTAAAAAAAAATGGTGATCCATTTTTGTCGTTTTTACCGATTAGCACATAGCGTTGTTTTTGGCTGGGGTAGTCGTTATTTAACTCAATTCCCTTTCAATTGGGGAGATTGTCCTATAATTGCTAATGAGTCACCTTGGGATCGAGTTTTCCTGTTTCAAAACGAGCTCGTCAATTGAAATGGGTATCTCGCTGTCCGATTGGTTGTTTCAGGCGTTGTTAAGGGGTTGGCGGGATTTTTCAAAAGCATGCCCGTGGGTTTGGCCGACAACGATGTTGATGGGGAAAGATACAGTCGTTCAGGTTTTGCACAAGTAATGGCGGACTAAAACCGAGTTTTTGATGAGAAAAAATCCGAGAGGAAAGATCGATTCCTTACGAACGGGCAAGTCCATGACCTCGGCCGAAGGCCCCGTTTCGGTGGCAACAGGGGCGGATGTATCTAAATCTGCAGACCCCTCGGCGACGGCAAATCCGGGAGAAAAAGAATCCGGCTTGCAGTCTTTGGGCGAGTCGAGTTTGCGGAATATTCCTTCGGCTTTGATCAGCCTGATTTTTCACCTTTTGTTGATTTTAATTATCGCGTTTGTCAATATTCCTTCTTCGGGTGAGGGACGTTTCTCTTTCTTCTTGGAGGATTCTGATTCATTAGATGATGATTTTGATCAACTGTTGGTGGTCAATGATGCCGAAGAATTTGTGCCCGAAGTCAGTGTTGCGCAGATGGAGCTAAGCGAATCTCAGAATAATCTTGAATTTCAGCCTGAATTGATGCCGGTTGAGGCGACATTACCGACCCCCGTCAATCCGTCTAACGATCCGAAGTTTGCATTGAGTGGTCGTGGTGAGAAGAGTCGCGAAGGGATGCTGTTGCGGTACGGAGGAACTCCACAGACCGAGGATGCTGTGGAATTGGGTTTGAAGTGGCTGGCCAAAAATCAACAACGTGATGGTACTTGGAGTTTAAAGGGCCCCTACCGCAGCAATGTTCCTGAAGAAAATATGATGGCGGCTACGGGTTTGGCCTTGTTGGCTTTTCTAGGGCATGGGGAAACTCATCGCGCTGGTCCCTATCAAAAAGTTGTTGAACGAGGGATCAAGGCTTTGATTGAAAATCAGGCCGGAAATGGGCATTTTGTGGAAAGGCGAGCCAGTTTGACCCACAGCCTTTATTCGCATGCCATCTGTTCGATTGCTATTTGTGAACTTCTGGCATTAACGCAGGATGAGACTCTTCTCGGACCTGCCAGAGATGCGGTCAGTTTTGCAGTCAAAGCGCAGGGTCTGCAGGGTGGATGGAAGTACGAGGTTGGCGATCCCAGGTCAGATTTGTCAGTCACTGGCTGGTTTGTGATGCTTTTTCAAAGTGCCAAGTATGCCGGTATTGAATTCGATATTTCAATACTCGAAAGAACTGGAGGGTTTCTGGATACCGTTATGCTGCCAGACGGTTCGCGATTCCGATACGAGCCAGATCACGAACCCAGTTTGGCGATGACCGCTGAGGGGCTGCTTTGCCGACAATACCTGGGCTGGAAAAAAAACGATGCCAGACTGATGACCGGATCGGAGTACCTATTAAAGAACCCGATACGCTGGTCGCAAAAAAATGTCTATTACTGGTACTATGGGACACAGGTGATGCGGCATCTGGATGATGAATCGTGGAAGAAATGGAACGATGTCCTCAAGGACGTGATCCCCAAGAATCAAGTTAAAAATGGTGTGGATCGAGGAAGTTGGGATCCGACAGGTGATCCTTACGGCGGTACCGGGGGACGGCTTTATGTGACCTGTCTTTGTCTTTTCAGCTTGGAAGTTTACTACCGGCATCTACCCATTTACCAAAATCCATAAATTCGGTCCGCCAATTTGGAATTCCGAAAATTTCAACTGTCTATTAGACGAATATCAATGATGATGTTTTGTGCAACATCGACTGCTCTTTCATGTGAGACTGGAATTCAATGACTTGGCCTGAATTAAACCGAAAGATCGCCGAACAGGTTGCGACCATCAAGTTGGGAGGTGGTCCAAAAGCAATCGACCGTCAACATGGCAAGGGTCGATTGACGGCTCGAGAACGAATCGCAAAGTTGGTTGACGAAGGGGACGTCTTTCTAGAGCACGGGCTCTGGTCCGGTTGGGACATGTATCAGGATTGGGGAGGTGCGCCTTCGGCGGGTGTGGTATGTGGAATCGCCAAGATCAAGAATCGGTCGGTCATGATCATCGCCAACGATGCCACGATTAAGGCTGGAGCTTTTTTTCCGATGACCTGTAAAAAGGTTTTGCGAGCGCAACGGATTGCCATGACCAACAGGATTCCGCTGGTCTACCTCGTCGATTCTGCTGGCGTGTTTTTACCGCTGCAGGACGAGATCTTTCCAGATGAAGATGATTTTGGACGGATTTTTCGTAATAACTCTGTGATCAGCGCTATGGGAATCCCACAAATTGCCGCCATTATGGGGAATTGTGTTGCCGGCGGTGGTTACCTGCCGGTGCTCTGCGACAAGATTCTGATGACCGAAGGCTCCGGCCTTTACCTTGCCGGTCCCGCCTTGGTCAAGAGCGCCATTGGGCAAGAGGTTTCTCATGAAGAACTCGGTGGAGCGCAAATGCACGCTTCGATTAGCGGCACGATTGATTTCCTTGAGCCCGATGACGCGAGCTGTCTTTCCCGACTGCGTGCTGTGGTTGATACGTTGCCGAAAGAAACGATGGCTGCAGAGTTTCGACGGGATGAAGTCAAGCCACCCAAATGCAATGCCGAGGACGTCTATCAAGTGGTCTCGCCGGAACCCCAGCACCAGTTTGACGTTCGAGAAATAATCGATTGTGTCATCGATGGGAGCAGTTTTCAGGAATATAAATCGGATTACGGCAAAACCATGGTTTGTGGCTATGCCCGGATCGGAGGTTTCAGCGTAGGAATCGTTGCAAACCAACACCATTCTGAAATGACACCAAACGACGGTATGCAATTTGGTGGTGTAATCTATCACGATAGCGCAGATAAGGCTTCCCGATTCATCATGGACTGCAATCAGACTTGGACACCCATTCTGTTTCTCCAGGATGTGATGGGATTTATGGTTGGTCGGGATAGTGAGCAGGCTGGAATTATTCGTAATGGAGCAAAATTGGTAAATGTAATTTCCAATAGTCGGGTTCCTAAAATCACTGTCATTACTGGTGGTAGTTTTGGAGCGGGTAACTATGCTCTTTGTGGAAAGGCATTTGATCCCCGATTTATTTTTGCATGGCCCAACGCCCAGTACGCTGTAATGGGTGGCAAGCAAGCCGCTTCTACTTTATTGGACATCCAGATTGCGGCATTGAAACGTAGTAATAAAGAGCCCAATACAGACGATTTGGAACAGCTGCGAGATCAGGTCACTGATGCCTACGATATTACAACCGATATTCGCTATGCCGCCGCAAGGGGATGGGTAGATGGAATTATCTTGCCATGTGAAACCAGAGAAACAGTCCGCCGGTGCCTGGAACTGTCGACCCGGTACGCTGAACCAGAACCTTTTCGAACTGGGGTGCTTCAGGTTTGATGGATGCTGCTGAATTCCGATCCCCAAGAATTTCTGCTGACGCTAACGCAATCTGATTTAGGCAGCCACATCTATTGATTTGCGTTTACGAGTCTTTTTTGGTCTGGGTTTCCATCGATTATGGACCCACCAATATTGATCCGGTTGCTCAAGGATGATTTCTTCCAGTTTGCCGTTGTACCAGAGCGTCAGATCGCGAACACCATTGATTTCTTCTGGTAACTCTTGTGGGTCGACTGTGCCAGAGCAGTCGATTTCAAATTGCATCGGTTCGGTTTCGGTTGAATTGGCGTATTTTTTCGCACGCTTGGTCACCACGGCGACCATGGGAGCATCACAACTTAGCGTAAACAACGCTAATGACTTATGGCAGGCTGCGGGGCGACCAAGAAAATCTATCCAGATTGCACCCAGTTCGGTGTGTTGATCGCCCAGCAGAGTAAGGCATTGGTTGTTCTCAAGCTGTTCCTGTATAGCGTTTGAACTGCCGGCGGTATCCAGAATGAATTGACCGTTTTTTTCCCGAAAACTCTTGAAGAATTGATGTAAGTAATGGTTGTCCAATTGCCTTGCGACCGTGTAACCAGGAAAACCCAATAACCCTGTGACAAACCCCCCCAGCTCAAAATTCCCATAATGACCGGAGACTAGTGCTTTAGGACGCTCCAAGAGCAAATTCCTGACAATTTCCCGGGATCTGCGGATTTTGAAATAGCGTCGCCAATTCGTTTCGTGGATTTTCCTGGGAGCATGTGCGATTTCAAAAACCATTAATGCCAGGTGACGCCACATGCGCCGTGAAATCGTTTTCCTTTGCTGAACAGTAGATTTTGGAAAGACGTGGCTCAAGTTCTTTTCAATAAGCTTGGCCCTGATTCGGATAAGATCGACTGCCAAAAAAGCGAGGAATTTAGCTATCTGGTCACATACCTTGATCGGGAGTGCTTGAACAACACAAATAATCATGCGAACAATTAGGTAGACAAACCAATCGAGGAGTTTTTTTTTCTTGGCTTTCATGCGGCGACATCCATGTCGCAGTTCTTCAAGAGTGCTAGCGGCCTGTTAAACAATCTGTCGGATTTTGACAGGAATTGGCGATTGGGAAAAGGTGAACTCGGCAGATTTTATCGGTCAACAATGGCAAGAAACCAAATTGTCAAATAAATCAAAGAGGCAAATTGACTCGGGTTCCAGATTTTGCCGCCTGATAAACAGCCAAAACGATCTCGACGCTACGCCGGCCTTCATGCCCGTCGATTAAGGGCGTAGTGTCATTTTCAATTGCCTGCAGTGTATCACGAAAAAGCTCACAATGGCCGTGATGGCCAATCGCCGCTGGATCCGCCGCTCCACCTCCGGTTTCGGTTTGATTGGACATTCTTTCAAGTAAGTTGCGGTCCTCTTGATTGGGTTCAGCAAATTCCCAAACGGTGATGTTTTCTTCCTCGAGCGTAGCGCTACCCTTGGAACCATGTAATTCAATTTTCTTTAAAGAACCTGGAAATGCCGAGGTGGTTGCTTCTATAACTCCCAACGCTCCGTTTTTAAACTTCAGCGCCGCGGTGGCGACGTCTTCGACTTCAATTCGATCATGCGCAAGGGTCGCTGTTTGAGCCACAACGGACTCGACAGGTCCCATCAGCCAGTAGAGCAAATCAACGCTGTGAATCGCCTGGTTCATCAAGGCTCCTCCACCGTCCCATTTCCACGTGCCTCGCCATGCTCCACTGTCATAATATTCTTGGGAGCGGTACCACTTCACATAAGCATCACCGATCGTCAAGTTGCCAAACTTGTCTGCGTTCACCGCCTTTTTCAGGATCTGCGACGATCGGTGAAATCGGGAAGGAAAAATGGTCGCTAATTTGACTCCGTTTTTTTCACAAGCTTCAATAATCTGATCGCATCGCTCCAACGTGACTTCGAGCGGCTTTTCAATAATAACGTGTTTTCCTGCGTTCGCGGCGGCAATGGCCGGGTCGCGGTGCGCCCCACTTGCGGTTCCTATAGTTACCACGTCGATCTCGGGGTTAGCCAACATCTCGTCGAGACTGGAGAAAGCCATTGATTCAGTTTCGGTCGCTAGTCTCGCGGCGGCGTCTGGCGTTCGATTCCAACAGCCAATCAAGTTTGCATTGTCTAGGTCTGCGATCGCTTTTGCGTGAAAACGGGAGATCATCCCGCAACCGATGATGCCAAATCCAAAAGACATTCAAATGAACTCCAATAAGAAATGATGCTTACAAGTGATAATCAAAACAGGCATGGTATTCATATCAATCGGCGGGCCAAACCGGCATTCGAATGACTCGGACAATGAAACGAACTACCATTAGGCGAGTGCAGATTTTAATGCGGCGGTAATTTCGGATTCAATCCGTCCGCGGAATGCTATCGCCGCGAATGGAATCTGGCCTTCCACCTTTGCCGCTGCGTCGTCAATCAAGAGATTGCCACTTATGGCTAGTCCCATCGCTTTGAATCCAAAACTCAAGTTCCCTTGATCATCCCAATTTTCTTCCATTTCGCTAATTTGGGAACCGTATCGTTGGCGCACCTGCTCAGAGAACGATCTCAGTCGCTCAACAGCTTCAGGTTTTCCCAGGTTATGCACAAAATCCGCTTTAAAGCCGGGCATTGAGGAATCTCAAAAGGAAGAATTAAAAATTTAGAATCAGTGAAAAGCAGATTTTACTGTTTACGGGGTTTGTTTGGCACCTCCCTATGGCCGGTTAATTCGAATGGGGAATAGCTCGTCTTTCACGCAATATTTCTTTAGAGAAGTCGGTTTCGACGGTGTTGGTTTTCATTTCTCGTGGGTAAAGTACCGCTGATCTGCGCTTTCTGATTTTAGAAATCGGCGCTACAATAAAAAAGCATCATTTTCTGGGTCGAAAAAAAATGAAAAGAAAAGGCGTTTTATTAACTCTGTTGTTGGTCTTCTCGCTGATAGGCACTTCACTGGGTGTGGTTTATCTGAGATTCATGAGCCTGCCACATCCCAACGAGGCATCTCATAATCAGCTGATGTACTGGATCGTCTTGCGAGATTTGGAAGACCATGATCGGAGTGTTCAATTGGCTTTGGTAGATCGATTTTCCACTGAGGCGAGCAAGATTTTTTCCAAGAACTCCGAAGACATCACCTTAAACGAAAATCAGTCTGAACGATTACTAAGCAACATTGGAATTCTAAAACAGGTCTGGTTTGAGGATCGGATTGCAAAATATTCCAAAATAACCCAGTTGAAAAACCGCGAAGTATTCCTTGGAAAACAGATCAGATTACTTGATGAGTTTGGTGTGATTGCATTTGAGTATGCAGAGATATTGTACCCCGAGAAAGCGAAAGAGGATTTGACAACGATTTCCGATGAGATCCTGAAGGATATCGATAAATGGGTTGAAGCCACTCCCCCCGACAGCAAAGAAATAACCTCGCAAGCGGTCAGAGAGGCCACGGTATTCTGGCTGTCTACCCAAGACCTTTCCTTGCTGGTCATGGATGCTCGAAAAGAGTTGACGTTACGAGTGATTGATGCACTTGAAAAAGGCATGGATCTCGCAATGACGGCTTCGGTCGTGTCACAGGAAAAGTCGAATCGGCTTCAACAAAATTCAATGCATTTAATGGAAGCGTGGATTCAAATTCTTGCCGAGGAATATGCCGCCATTTCCGATTCCGCACAAAAACGAGAGTATGTTGATGCAAAGATCAAGTCTGTTATTTCCTGGAGACTTCTCGAGTTTATTGGGGGACCAGAAGACGGCCCGTCGCCGTCTTGGGCATCAATGGCTCGATTTAATAATACGATGATGGGTTGGGTTGATGCAGCCGATGGTGAGTTGAAGCCGAAGCTCGAGCGGTTCTACCGGGCAATTCAGCAAAGGATCTTAGTAGGGATGATCACCGGCGGAAAACCTGGGTAATCGCCGCAGACCGATTGCAGCGTTTTCCGCACGCAACAGTCCGCCAATCAGCTCATGGAATTCTTAACATCATAAGATTATGGGCATCAAGCATTGGCGTGTTGGTAGCGTGTAGAAGGCTTCCGGGGTGAGTTGAGAGACACACTTGAAGTCCGCTGGCTTCAAGCAGAATCACGTCTTTCCAAATTCCACCGGCTGGCAAGAAAACGTTTTTTCCGAAAAAAATTCTTAAAAAAGACCAGTAAAAGTGGCAGCAGATCCAGGCCAGAGACGATTTCCTGTCGAGATGAGCAACGCCAGTGACGGCAGTCGCAGCTTGGAATTCAACGTCGCATTACTCGATGGACTCTGAATCGTCATAGGTTATTCGGTCGTTGGGGTGCCACAGAGGGAGTCCCTCAGCAATTCGATCTGCGAGTATTTGCAGCTTGGCATTCGTGCCGGGCAAGGCACTGGTAAAAGAGTATTCTTCGTCTTCGGTTGAATTTGGTTCATAGTCCCATTGTCCCTGCCTGATCGCTTCAAGAATTGAACTATTCACCATTTCTCCTTAAATACGAAGCTTGTTCTGACGCGCTTGTTCTGACGCGTTAGAGTCTGGTTGTTTTGGAATGGCATTGCCGATTGGCTGGACAGATCAAGCTATCAAATCGTGTTTCCACCCAATTTTCAAGCGTCGCAATGATCGTCAAAACAAACAACAGGCATTATGAAAATCCAAGTTGATCTATAACAATCTGTCGGATATCAAAATCGTTGTCAACAAACTCGGCGTCGAATTTTCAGTTTATTTTTTTTCATAAAAATGGGTTGTTGACAACGGCTGGGTTTGCTCCTAAAAGACGATTCCACTCAGGAATTCAAACTGCACTTTGACTCAGGGTTTGCCGGGTGCGGCAGCATTTCTTGCAATACTGTTTTAAGTTTCAATACTCGATCAAGCACGATTTCGGATCGCCTTGATCTCTGGCAAACCAACCCTCTGACTCCAATGAAATCGATATCCAGTTTCGTCGCCAAATCCAGATTTTTAAAACTGATTGAGCCGGCCAGCACGAATTGAATTTGATTCCTTCGAGCGATGTTAATCAATGTTGGCAATTCGTCTCTTTTTAGATAATCGAAAACGTCCCGGCCTTTTTTTTCGAATGTGTCGATCAAAAACGTGTCGACGTGATGATGCACGGCATGCTTGAGTACTTCAATCGATGGTGGTGAATCTGCATTTTGAGAATCGGCGTAAGCAACCGCTACCGGTCTGGAAAATTGGCGAAATCTATTCCAAACGATTGCGGATCTTTCCCGCCATGGCTGTCGGGCCATTCCCGCCAATCCACATTTGGTGTAGTCCAATCGGCCCAGTTGGACTGGCGGCTGCCAGTGGTCGTTAAGCCAGTCAGTTAAATCGTGGAGTTCACCCATTGCAGCACTGACCTGCTGGTGGTCCGGAACATCTGACAGAATTGCCCGAAGTGTTTCCCAGTCCGCTCGACCCAACGCTCCATTTGCGGGTTCCTTGATGTCAAGAATGTCGACGCCGGCAGTTATCGCTGTTTTTGCTTCATTCGGATTTCGGACACTGACTAATAGCTTTTTGCGTGATAGTGACATGAAGACGTTACTGATAATGAGGTTGGTTGCAGCTGTCGACCGAACTGCTTTTCTAACAAACAGGAGGCCGATGGAATTGCGATAAAATCCAAATGGTTGTTTCGATTGCTGAAATTCCAATCCGGCTGGGCCTATTCTGTGAATTTAGCATGGGATGGAAAGGGAGACGTCCAATCGTTGTTTGTAGTCATCAAGAGTGTTCTCGTTCACACTTGTGGTGTCGGATCGGGGGCATCTTCGATTGCGCTACCACCAGTTTTACCGACAATGGACTGATAGATGTCGTAAAAAACAGGCACCAGTATCAATATCAAACCGGTTGCTCCCATCAAACCGAAACAGAGGCTCGTAGCCATCGGTATCAAGACCTGTGCTTGGAATGAGTTTTCCATCAGGATTGGA
This sequence comes from Planctomycetota bacterium, assembly GCA_014238905.1. Lineage (GTDB taxonomy): Bacteria > Planctomycetota > Planctomycetia > Pirellulales > Pirellulaceae > JABAAE01. The sequence goes on along the minus strand of JABAAE010000006.1, from coordinate 8,628 downwards.
AACAGCCCTGCGATGGTCGTCATGGAAGTCAGGATGACCGGTCTGAATCGTCGACGGCCCGCTTCTACCAAGGCTTCTTTCAATGGCATACCAGACCGAAAACGAGTGTTGATAAAGTCGACCAGCACAATCGAGTCATTCACAATCACGCCTGTAAGAGCGACCATTCCGAAGAAACTGAAAAGCGTTAAGTCAAGGTACATGCAGAAATGACCCAGAATGGCGCCAATTAATCCAAATGGAAGAATTGATAGAATGATCAACGGTTGCATGTAGGTACGGAATTCGATGGTAAGAAGCACGAACATCGCCAAAATCGCAATTAGAACACCGGCAAAAAGACTGGAAAATGACTCTGTGTTTTGTTGCTGTTGTCCCTCCCAGCGTATCGTTACACCTGGATATTGTGTTTCAAAATTGTTGGCAAATGTCGACTTGAAATCCGTTACGACTTGATCGGAATAAGTGCCTTGTGCAACATCTGCTGAAATGGTAACTGATCGTTGTTGATTAACCCGATTGATTTCAGAATAGCCCTGTGAGTAATCAAATTCTGCCAGTTCGGTAACGGGAGTATCGTTGATCAGGATGTTTTCAAAGTCCTTCATGGAGCGTCGTTTTTCTTGCGGATAGCGAACCATGACCTTGACTTCGTGTCGTCCACGTTGGATTCGCTTTGCCTCCTGACCGTAATACGATGACCGGACCACCCGTGCAATAGTGTCCAATGAGACACCCAGTCCTTTGCTCGAATCCTTTCCCCTGATTTTCAGTTCAGACTTTCCGGGTCGAGAGTCATCTTCGATATCAATGACCCCTTCATATTCAGTTAATTTGTTTTTACATGCGTCGATGGCTCGTTCCAATTCGTCAATCCTCGACTTGGGCGCCTGCAATTGAAATTCAATGGCTTTCCCGCCGGGTCCCATTTCTTGCGCTGAGAATTTGCAAATTTCGATTCCCGGGATTTCTCCAGTTGCCGTACGCCAACGATCAATGATTTCTTGACTTGTCCATTCCCGTTCAGAGACAGGAACCAATTCGATTTCTACAACACCAACATGCCCCCCCGATGTGACCCCTGTTCTACCCAGTGCCCCACCTGAAGAAACCTGACCGATGCTGAGGTAATGGGTTCGAATCAAAGGATGAGGAGTACTTGGGTCAAGATTTTTTTCGCTTCGGTAGTCTTCTTCGACTTTGGAAATAGCTTTGAGCATCCTCTTTGTCGCATTCTCGGTGAATCCAGTCGGGCTTCCATCAGGAAATACCACGACACCGCTGATGGAACGACTGTCCAGTCTGGGGAATCCCACAAACGGAGTTAGGCCCGACATGACGAATCCACCAGCAAAGATCAGCATGCAAAACGCACTGACCACGATAATCAGTCGATGGTTTAAGCTCCAACGAAGTAGCGGCATGTAAACGTTCTCTATAAACCCGTTCATGCCTGCTGAAGCTTTTCGATTAACCCATTGAAAACCAACCAATACGAAGTGAAAAGGCGAAAGCAAGAAACCAAGAGTTCGCATGAACAGGTTGTTCTCATGCGCTAGGTGGCAAGGGAGTATAAAAGTGCTTTCCACCAATGAAATGATCAGCATCGCAATGACGGCTACCGGCATCACCGAGATGAATTTTCCCATTACACCGGAGACATACATTAACGGCAGGAATGCAATGATTGTCGTTGCGACAGAGGCACAAACCGATGGAAGGACTTCCACCGTTCCTTCCACCGCTGCCTTAAAAAAGCTGGATCCCCGCTGGCGATGCTCGTAGATGTTTTCTCCGATGACGATTGCGTCATCGACAACAATTCCCAAAGCCATTAAAAAGGCAAACATGCTAAGCATATTCAAAGTCTGGCCTGTTCCCAGAAGAATATAACCGGATCCCAAAATGGAAACAGGAATCCCAAGAGCAACCCAAAAAGCAAGCTTGAGTTCCAGGAAAATGGCCAGAACCAGAAAAACAAGAATGAGTCCCTGAGAACCGTTTCGGGTCAATAGATTTAAGCGATCGGTGACGTCAACTGATGTATCCCCAAAGGCATGAAGATGGTATCCGGCTGGCATTTCATTACGTTTGGTTTTGAGATACTGCTTTACGGTATCTGTGACAACGATTAAGTCTTCGTCGGAGGTTCTTTCGACATTGATAACAAGCGCAGGATCGCCATTCACTTCGTGAATGGAAACTTTATCCGAGAAACCATCAATGACCTTGGCTACATGCCCAACCGTTAACGCATCACCGCCGGGTTGAGGTATCAGTTTGATCTGCTCGATTTCGCTACCAATTGAGCTTTTGCTTTTTCCTCGAATGAGGATTTCCTGTCCGGCCGTTATGATTTTTCCGCCTGGCAATTCAAGGTCCTCACTGCCGATTGCCGCAGCGACCTGTTGTAAGGTCAGTCCGAATTCCCTCAACCTGTTTTCATCAACTTCAACATCGATTTGGAAATCTCTGGCGGCAGTGATGCTGACGCTTGAAATCGACGTTCGCTTGCCGGCTGAGGATGAAAAGAATCGCAGTATTGAACCTACCGAACTGGTTTCTGGCGGGGGCAATTGCAGCAGCTCCATTCTGATTTGCTCCGTAACCGCTCGGAGTTCTTTTTCTGCTGCCAAGGGGGTTCGGTCGCCGATCGGAGGCCCAGTCACTGCAATCTTGATCGCTGGTACACGGAAAGTAATTTGCTGTACATCCGGTTTTTCTGCCAATACTGGAAAACTTGGTATCTGCGCTATTTCTGATTTGACTTCGTTGAGAACTTTTTGAACATCCTTAACGCTGCTGTTGAGCTCCATGATCAGGAATCCAGATCCTTCCCTGGCAACAGCCGTCATCTTTTTGAGTCCTTTGATGTTGGATAGTTTTTCCTCGATCTTCTGACAAATACCCTCTTCAATTTCTTCAGGGCTGGCACCTGGGTAGGGCACGGTGACCAAGACAATCTCAAGTTCAAATTCGGGAAAAATCTCCCTTCTCATGACCAACAAACAAACCAGGCCAACGATTAACGAAGCAATCATCAGCGTATTCATTGCCGGAGAGTTTTTGATTGACCATTGAATCAGCTTTTTCATTAGGACTTGCTCCCGTTGGGACCACTTGGTTTCGCCGGTTGGAAACCATCCACAGCCGTATCTGAATTGCTTTTGGAAATGTCCTGTATTTCAGATTCGAGTTCTTTGGGATTCGCTATTCGCAGTTTCATATTGTCAGAAGGAAGTGGGATTGGTGAAGTAATCAATTGGTGTCCAACCGTGAAATTATCAGGACGATGGTGGATCACCGCCCTTTGGCCATCGCGTCCCATGGAATAGAAAGAGAATACTTTTACCGGAACGATCCGTAAGCGGTTATCTTGCATCCGCCAAACCGTTTTATCGGCTCGAAGGCCTTTGGCTGGGATGTCAAGCAACCCATTCTTTTTGCCGAGATTCAGTTCAACAGTTACAAACATTCCCCGAACCAGAGTCAGGTTGCCAGACTTGGACAGAGTCTTTTTGACCCGAACGAGACAGGGTGCTGTTCGAGTTCGTTCGTCAAGACCAAGGCCATCGTAACGATCCAGAATGCCTTCCCATTCGTACACAATATCGTTCCGCTGGTAACGAATGGTTGCTGGCAATTTTGGCAATTCGAATTGTAAACCCGCCTCGGCAGCGGTTTGAGTATCCAAAACCGATTGAAGCTGATCGGCACGCAAATCACATCTTACTTCGGCTTCTGAGGTATCCTCAAAAACGAATAAAGGAGAACCGGGTTGAACGAAATCGTTTTTCTCTACCTTGGTGGAAACGATCACGCCGGTGCCAGGTGCTCTGACTGTGGCATTATCAAGATCTATTTCGGCAACCTCCAGCTGATTCTGTTTCAAAATGACGAGACTGTTCAATGCCGTCATTTCATTCTTGAGCGAGTTGATACGATTCTGTTGAGAAGCGAGGGCTTTTTTTGCCGCATTAAAGTTTTTCTGTGCAACTACCCACTCCGTTTCTGAAATCGCAGCGCTTTCAAATAGCAGTTTTCGCCGCTTCCATTCTTGTTCCTGAGATTGCTGGTCATCAATCGTCAATTCGAGAATTTTTGACTCGCCTGTTAGTTCATCTTCCGCCTTTTTTAGGCGGGCGTTGGCTTCGTTGATTTCAGCTAGAACTCTGTCCTTTGCCAATTGATAACGTTGAGAATCTATTTTGAGAAGGTATTCGTTCTCGGTGGACTTGACGAACTGCCCTGCTCGACAGTTTTGGGATTTCTCGGAAATTGGACCGGTTACTTCGGCGGCTATGGTTATCTCACGGAAAGGAATGACGAAGCCACTGATATTGATTTTGATATCCTGATCGAAGGGTTTCACCCTGATGATCTCAACCAAAGTGCCCTCGGTACCATTGGTGTTTTCGCCGATCATGGAAGGTCCCTTTTTGAGGGAATTCAGAAAAACGACGATTCCGATGGTTCCAAAAATGATGCAACTTGAAACGATGGCCTGAAACTTGATTGAGGGGGGAGGCTCATTAGGTTCGCTTGATGTAGAGATGGTCATGGATAACGGGTGTTTAAATTGAGCAATTGATTAGCGGTAGTGAACAATTTTCCTTTTTTTCCAATTGCCGTCAACGACAATGAAATCGAGCCATTTGAAACATCGCGGCGGAAAACTGGAATAGGTGTTCGCAGATTTGTAGCACCAAAAAGTGCCTTTGGCTCATCATCGGCTGGAAAACACCGCATTCAATCTGGACGGTATTCGCTGGTAAAGAAGTTGGCATGTGTTGGGAAACTTGTTCTTGAAAATTTTTCCCAAGTAGAAATTCAGGATGTTGGAGATGATGTCCGGGGGAGGAATTGCGAGTCTGTTATCAATTCATACTACTTCAAACGACTGTATTTTAAAGGTGATTGAACTCCTCAACACGATTTTGGCCGGAAATGGATGCCGTTTAGAGGTGCGAAACCTAGCCTAATCCATGAGGTGCATCGTTGCCCGAAGGTGATGCAAATTGGTCGGTTGTCTCCAGAGGTCGATATTTTTAGTCAGGCGCGAGGCCAAGAAGTCAATTTTCCAACGGCGACAACTACATGGCCTTTCGGACAGTCCTACTGCTGAAAACCGGACAATTCCCGGACCGTCAAAAAGTTGTCTCCATTTCGATCCAGGGATTCAAACGTTGATGACAGCCCCACTTCTTGACGAGTTAATTTCCCATCCTGGTCTTTGTCTAATTTTTGAAACGCAGACCTCGTCATTTCTGACAGGTTTGATCTCCGGCGGGCTGATGATTGTCTTGCCTCGGCCTGCCGTTGAAGCCCCGGATTTTTGTCTTTAGATCCGTTTTTGGTTTTGAACTCCGCGGCATCTTGACCGGGAAGATAGTATTCAACATAGCCCAACATCATCTCGTCATCGGTTTGTGGGCCCCAGCGGACGGTTTGATCAGGATCCGGATTGGCGGGGTTGTGGGTGCTGTTGTCAAACCAACCGGTAACCTTGATGACGTCACCTTTGGATACAGAAATCGGCTCGATCAAACGATACTCAAGCTGCCAGTTAAAATCGTAACTGGGTACTTCAAGGAGGGTCTGTTTTTGGTGTGTTGAAACCAGGTCGTATCGAAATGCCTTTCCCCGCAAATGCATGTGAGGCATAAAAGCCAAGATTGTCGCGTCGGTGGAGACTCGCAGGGTGGCTGTTTCAGCATGATTTCCAGCCCCGGGAGGGATTTGGATTCGTGGATTGGCAATGCCCCTGGTCTTGATAAGGTGTTTGGGCGGAGCCTTGGCATACTTAAAACCAATGACGGTTTGATCACTGGTTTTCTTTCCTGCTGGAGTGTAGTGAATCTGAAATACTAGTCGGGAATTGGCAGGCAAACGTTTGGCAAATCCTGTTGGATATTTTTGAAAACTGTTACCCGGAACATAGGCGGCAAGAAATCCGGCTGATTCGTCAATTCGCTGGCGACTATTTTCATTGCTTAAGAAGACCAGCACATGGTGTACGACAGTTGGGTCGGTTGGTCGAATCTCGACGGCTTGAATCCATTTTTCCGTTGGGTTTCGGAGGTGGACAATCGCATGCTGGTAACGCATGGTGCCGGTCGCCTTGACCGAAATGGGGCGTGGAATCTGAAATGTCTCGTCCGGACTCCCGATGTTCCATTGACTTGGGTACTCTTTGGCAACTGGACCGTCCTTTGGATTCCCCAACTTCCGATCTGATTCCAACCATTTCACAAGGTCTCGTTTGTCCGCGGCCGAAAGCCTACGATCGTTGGACCATCTGGTTTGGGTTTCTTCTTTGGCAAACCATGGGGGCATGGAGCCGTTATTAATCACGGTTTTGATCATGCCAGCATGTGAAATAATTTCATCGTGAGATTCCAGACCAAAAGGTGCCAGGCCTTTTTCCCGATGGCAATCCTGACAGTTGTTTTGAATGATCCTTGAAATACGGCTGTGGTAGTTGACTTCGTCAGAAAAGGGGGCCGCTTTTTTTTCTTCTTGCCACAAATCGCATCCCGGGGCTGACGTGGCCGCGATACTGATGTCCTGCCCATTGAGAATCGCGTCCAAGGCGTCTCGAAGAAAGTTCTTTTTGGGCTGGTCTAACGAATAGCCGATCCCATATTGGTCGTCGACGGCTCCCCGGTAAACAAGTGTTTGGGCCTTGTCAAAAACGAAGACCTCGGCGGTTGTCCGAACTTGAAAAGCTTTCGTGAATTGATCGGTTTTATCGTGGATATACGGGCCCATCAGACCATGTTGACTGATAGCCGAACGGATGTCGGAAGCTTTGTCCGATGGAAGTGGATTTAGAAATGCAAACCGAATGTTCCTTGCAGAATAGGCTTTTTCGATGGCAGCTAGACTTGGCGTGTATTTTCGGCAAATTGGGCAACTGGTACTGGTCAGGGCGACGACTGTCGCTCTATAACGGCGCCCATCTTGCATTTTGAATTCACGCTCGTCTAAGGCCTTCGCCTGGATTGATGGAAATCGCTGACCCACGTTGACGGACGAAGGTTTTATTGGTTTTGGGGCAACCCGCACCTGACGTACATCATCTTGGGATTGCAATTGGCAAGAACAACTGCATAGCAAGAAAACGCCGGCGATAAAAGAAATCTGTTGTCTTGTCACCATGGTTTGGGGCATCCGATGATCGCTTTGTTTAAAACAAAAAAACTCTAAACTAAATTGTAATGATTGTTCGAAAGTAAACCCAATCGAACGTTGACTTGTTTCAAAAATCCGATCGGAACGGTTGTTTTTTTGATTTGGCTTGGACTGGCCCGAATCGGTACCTGGAAATGGGATCTTATCCGATCCGGTGTATTTGGAAATTGTGGCGTCCAAACCCCAGCCCGTTAATGGAAAATCTAATGCATGAGCTGGAGGATTTGGTCGGCAATCTTTTGCGACCGAGCGACAATAAATGGCTCCGGTTGGAATGGATCGATCGGGTTTCCATCGCGGTTAATGAATAATCCGCCAGCTTCACTGAGAACGCATTGAGGTGCCGCAATATCCCAAGCGGCCTGCTTTACAGATTCCGGGTTGTTGTCATGGATGGCTGCCACCAGCGAGTTGTTAGACTCAGCGATGCGCATCGCTACCCCGGAATAAGGGGCTGACTGTGTTACCAGTGCGGCACCATTCTGGGTTCTCAGTCGATTCCTCAATGTGCCAAAAAAATCGGACTCAAACGCTGAGTCACCATATTGATTTAACTCTACCCAACCAGTCTTTAGCTCCCCTGGTTCGTGAATCACCAACGACTCTTCATTTCGAAAAGCCCCCTGCCCTCTTTCAGCATAAAACCACTCTTCGGTCATCGGGAAAAAAATCACACCCAGATCGGTTTTGTTATTTTGTCGTTTGGCAACTAAAACCGATGAATACGTTCTGCCTGTACGAAAGAGAAATGCACTGGTCCCGTCGAGGGGATCTACTATCCAGAAGTTCGTTTCACCGGGACCCAAAATCGGAGAGATTTCTTCTGAGAGCACGGGAGTATTTTTTGGATCAGTTGAAAGGATTTGTTGCGCTGCCTGATCGGCCTGCCGATCGATATCGGAAACAAAGTCGCCGACTCCCTTGGCTTCCATCTTGTGAAGCTGGCTGTACCCGTTGCGGATGATTTTGCCAGCGGCGTCCGCGGCGGCTGCAGCCATCTGCAGGTCTGCGCTCATCGCTGATATCTGTTTTGGAATTGTCAAATGAAACTGACCGGTTCGGGTTTTGGGGACGATGAACTATCGAAACAACGATCATAGACCTATTTTTTTTTTCGGGTATCCCGGGTAAAAAAACAACAACGCGTACCATCAGGCAAAAAAAAGACCAACACGATAACGAGCCGCCTATGATCGTACAGTCCCCTCTTTTTGTTTTATAATGATTGCCTTTGGGCTAAATGATCGTTGGTTTATTTTTCCAGATTTAGCCTTAGTCGTAAACTGTTCAGAAAAGTGGGTTTGGATGGGCGGACAGCACTGTATCGTTTCGCTTGGTGAAATCCTCTGGGACCGGTTCCCAGATAAGGTCTGTTTTGGGGGTGCTCCTGCAAATTTTGCCTGCTCGGTTGCCGGATTGGCAGATGATTTGGCG
>JABAAE010000069.1 GCA_014238905.1 Planctomycetota bacterium | reverse complement strand
TCTGGCAGAAATAAGCCTTCTGTTAATTTTATTGATAAAATGGTTCGATCTTTTCCGGATCTAAACGCAAATTGGTTAGTTGTTGGAGATGGTTTTATGAGAAAATCTGATAATGTAAAAGAAGTTCTGAAATTAAAAAATATTAAGAAGATTGTAGTTTTCTATGATGATAACTCATTTGAAGAGTTAAAACCTTAAATAATCAGTACAATATTCTATTTTTGCATAAAACAATTCTGATGTACAAACTTGTCCGATCTTTTCTTTTTCTTTTCAATCCAGAAAAAATACATCATTTTACTTTTTTACTACTTAAGATAGGGTACAAGTTTCCTTTAAAATCTTGGATTTGGAGAAAGATGTTTACCTTAAAAGATAGTAGATTAGAAAGAGAGGTTTTTGGAATAAAATTTCCAAATCCGGTAGGATTGGCTGCAGGATTTGATAAAGATGCAAAACTAATAGATGAACTGAGCTGTTTCGGATTTGGTTTTATTGAAATAGGAACTCTTACTCCAAAACCGCAAGATGGCAATCCTAAACC
>JABAAE010000068.1 GCA_014238905.1 Planctomycetota bacterium | reverse complement strand
ACGGCCGAAGGTGCGGGACTGGCTGACAAAGAACATGAGATGAAGCTTGTCACCTGCTAAATTGACGGGATCAAATTCCTGACCCGTCTGGTCCCCACGCAGGTGGATGGTCGTTAACGAGGGGACCTTTTCACCCGGCTGTGGCCCGGAGTAGATCGGCTTCTCGAGATCCTTGACCCAATCAGCTGGGTCCGCAATCTTGATTTCGGTCGAACCGTAAGCCCCACGATTGTTCCCTCCACCACGTTGGTCACGCTGCATCCGCGCGTTTTGCAGCACCCGAGCCTGAGAGCCGCTTTGCCCAATCCGAGGGTTTAATGCTCCTCGGTAGTTGGCAACGTCTTCAACTGAAGCTTTTTCCAAGTCAAATCCTGTGTAGAGCTGCTTCATGATCGAAGCGACATCGAAGTCGTACATCTTTCCGAGCTCATTGGCAGCAATCAATCGCTGATAAATCGCGGCACGATTTTCTGCGGTGACTTCGCCAGGTTGGAATTGGCCATCAACGAGACCTTTGGGCTGACCAAAACGTCCATGCCGGCTTTC
>JABAAE010000067.1 GCA_014238905.1 Planctomycetota bacterium | reverse complement strand
AAGTCCTACGATTTTCAACATGGCGGCTATGACGTCATACGTAAAACGTGTTTCCCGCCAAAATTCTAACTTTGTCAAAAATGGTCGGATCTTGACGAAATTTGATATGTAGGTACATATGGATGTCCTGAGTGATTTTATGCTACTTTCGTTTCGAAAAAAATCCAAGATGGCCGCCATGACGTCATAATTGCCGATTTTTCAAAGTGGTTCAATCTTCTTGAAATTTTGTACAAATATTCCTACTGGTGTACTTACTCATATTATGTTGTTTTCACATTGATTGAAAATCCAATATGGCCGCCACAGCCGCCATTTTGATTTTTTTCGAAAATTTGTGACGACTACTCCTCCAGAACCACAAGTGGTAGAGACATGGGGTTTTCACCATAAGGTTCAGTTTAGGTTGAAGAGCCTCCCGTTTTAAATTTGAAGTCCTACGATTTTCAAAATGGCGGCTATGACGTCATACGTAAAACGCGTTTCCCGCCAAAATTCTAACTTTGTCAAAAATGGTTGTATCTTGACGAAATTTGATATGTAGGTACA
>JABAAE010000066.1 GCA_014238905.1 Planctomycetota bacterium | reverse complement strand
ATTGAAATGCTATTAAACTCTTGATCAATTTATCGATATCAATAATTTTATTTCCCGCCATGCTACGTTGTTTACCCAAAGAGTGCAACGTCATAATACAATCGGTGGATTTTATGACGTCATTTTCAAGGGCAGATAAGCGATGCTATCTTTCGGGCTGGAGCCAAAAGACCCCTTTTTCAAGCGGCTATATAACCACTAATGAGTTTTCAAAAAAATCAATGATTCTGACAATCGTCTTGCATAAGATCTCAACTTTACAAATGATTAAAAAGTAGAATTTTTTCAAAATGGGGTGTTTATGGTCTTTAATAATTTTTTAAAATAATTTAAGACCACCTTTTTCAGATTTTTTTCTTTTTTCTTCTTTGACAATACCAGCATACGCAAATATACCGTTTTTGAGAATATCGCACGGTTCGTTTTTAATATACCCCCATTTTTTAAACTAAAATTTCAATATTTTTGCGGAAAAAATATTTTTAGCAATAAATTTTCATATTTTTAATTTTTTCAAAGCTGTTTAGCGTTGTGTTTATATTTTATTAG
>JABAAE010000065.1 GCA_014238905.1 Planctomycetota bacterium | reverse complement strand
ATATGTAGTCCGAAAAGTCAGACTAATGTAATTGAAAATAAGCTAACGCGTCAATTACATAGTCTGAAATCAAAGCTGTAATAAACCTGCGACGCAATGCTGTCACTGCTGACAGCACATCGAATCTTGCCTTAACTTTCTTTTCCAGATACACACAGCCCCAAACCAAAATGTTTTGAAAATAATACATAGTTCTACATCTATTAAACACGTCATATTGAAAAATTGAATCCAATTACTTCATTTTAAGGACTTATCACAAACGGAAATGAATATAAGAGGGCCAAAGTATCTCGTTGATCTTGTATTAAAAAGTCGTAAATAATTGTAATTTGACAAGGGTTTTGTACATATTATATACAAAATATTATTTAAAATGTCATAATCATTATGTTTATATGAGCATAATGCATAAAGATAGAATGAAATTTTCAATGCGAGCCTAAACGTAAATCGCAGGTTTTAAACAAATATGATTTCAGACTAAGTAATTGACGCGTTAGCTTTTTTCAATTACATTAGTCTGACTTTTCGGACTAAGTTGTCCCAG
>JABAAE010000064.1:126-550 GCA_014238905.1 Planctomycetota bacterium | reverse complement strand
TGAAGACAACTGCACAACAGTACATAATTACTGAAGATATCAAGTAACGTTTTAAGTACAATTACCTTTAAAAAATCACAAAATTAATACTAAAAATTTATTTTCTGAGGTAACGCCAGAGGAAATCGCTTGCGATACTCGGACAAAGCGAGGAAATCGCTTTTGTGTATGAATTTTTAAGGCATTAGTCATTTTTTGTCCAAGCAATTAGAAGTTAAATTCAATATCTACATGGATTTTGCAATAAGTTTTGTCTGGCATTACATGTTCAATTTCCCGAATTATTTGAAACTCGAAAACATCCAACGACGAGCAGTCCGATTTGTAAAAAAACGACTACAGTAGACAGAGCTGCGTAACATCTATGATGCATGACTTAAGGACTGTCGATCGTGGGATCGCCGTGGCAGCGCCACCATAGTGT
>JABAAE010000064.1:0-116 GCA_014238905.1 Planctomycetota bacterium | reverse complement strand
TGAAGACAACTGCACAACAGTACATAATTACTGAAGATATCAAGTAACGTTTTAAGTACAATTACCTTTAAAAAATCACCAAATTAATACTAAAAATTTATTTTCTGAGGTAACGC
>JABAAE010000063.1:122-560 GCA_014238905.1 Planctomycetota bacterium | reverse complement strand
TAACTATTTTAAATATGAGAGCCAAAGGAATGAGTTATTTTAAAATGCCACTATTTACTTGGACGACTTTGATAACTCAGCTTTTGATTATTATGTCCTTTCCAGTAATAACGATTGCACTTGCTCTTTTGATGTTTGATAGAATTTTTGGAACGAGTTTTTATAGCTCTGAAGGAGGGGGCAATGTTGTGCTTTGGCAACATTTATTTTGGATTTTTGGACACCCTGAAGTCTATATTTTGGTACTGCCTCCGATGGGTGCAGTATCAGAAATTCTAGCTACTCAATCTAGAAAAAATATTTTTGGTTATCCTTTGATGATAATTTCGGTTTGTGCGATTGGATTTTTGGGCTTTTCTGTTTGGGCTCACCATATGTTTTCTGTAGGTATGGGAAAATGGGCAAATGCTGCTTTTGCTGTAGCTACCATGACTATAG
>JABAAE010000063.1:0-112 GCA_014238905.1 Planctomycetota bacterium | reverse complement strand
TAACTATTTTAAATATGAGAGCCAAAGGAATGAGTTATTTTAAAATGCCACTATTTACTTGGACTACTTTGATAACTCAGCTTTTGATTATTATGTCCTTTCCAGTAATAAC
>JABAAE010000062.1 GCA_014238905.1 Planctomycetota bacterium | reverse complement strand
TTTTTGAAATTTGGGAATAGAATTCCGGCGTGGGAATGACTTTTTTACAATACCGTGCTGTCCAGAAATAACCACCGCCCTTTTGGTCGGCGATATTTTTTTCAAAGTCGATGAAAGAAGCATGATTTTTTTATGGAAAGGTGTCAAATGTTTCTGTGGTGGCCTCCGAAAGCCTTCCCGGACAGTTCCGGCCGGTTCCGGCCACCTCCGGCCGATTTTCAATTTTTTTCCATCTCAAAAAAAGCGCTTTTTCTGTGGTATACTTTTGGTCAAAATCACAATAGTACCAACCGTCACGTAATAACCCCCCCCCGGGGTCGGACCAACCCCTTATCTGGGGGGGGTTATTAAGTTTTCATTTTCTGTATAAAATGTGTACAAAAAAAATTTTCCCGGCTTCGCCGGACCCCCTTATCTAATTATACAAATGACTACTCAAAAAATTAAATGACCACTCAAACTTGCAAAAATAAAGCAGATAATTGCGTATTTGCAAAAATCACAACCATGACCTCAATAAGAATCTTTACGAAAGGTACAAAGTTCTTTTCATGATACATGCTTTTTCATTCTCTTTT
>JABAAE010000061.1 GCA_014238905.1 Planctomycetota bacterium | reverse complement strand
GGCGTATTTGGTCCCTGGGCGCGATGGGGATGGGGGCCTGGCCAGATTCCAGAGTTGTTGAGACGTCGGCGTCGGCGGATTTTCCTCAAAAAATGCAAAAACGGGAAATGATGATGAATCATACCTAGATAAAAGATTATAATTTATCCTTGACGGGAAATTTTGTTTTGGCTCGCCGCGCATCTTTTTCGTTTTTTTCCAAAAATAATGACATTCGGACCAAAGTTCATTTTTGGTCAAAAAAGGTATATTTTTCACCAAAAAAGTGACCTCGGAAATTTGGGAAAGTCACTTTTTGAGGGAAAAAAAGGCCCCTGCGGGCATATACCACAGCAGCAAAATGCTTGTTTTTCGGGAAAGTGCTTTTTTGCACAAAAATAGGCAAAATGCAAAAACGGTTTTTGGTCATGAAACATACCTAGAAAAGAGACAGGGAATTGTTAAGCACGGATTTATCAATGGATTTTCGATGCGCATCTTTTTCATTTTTTCCCAAAAACATGACATTCGGACCAAAGTTTGCATTTGGCTCAAAAAGGCATAGTTTTCACTCAAAAAGTGACTTTCTCTCAACAAGTTTTTGCCT
>JABAAE010000060.1 GCA_014238905.1 Planctomycetota bacterium | reverse complement strand
TCTCAAGCGCCTTAGTATTCTCTACTCATCCACCTGTGTTGGTTTAGAGTACGGTCGGCCAAACAGCTCACTAGAGGTTTTTCTCGGTAGCATGGGATCATCTAGTTCGCTTGTCCCGAAGGAGAAGCTCCTCATCACATCTCGGAGTTAATGGTGATCCGGATTTGCCAAAATCACCCTCCTACATGCTTGAACCGGGACATCCAACACCCGGATAGACTACCCTTCTACGTCACCCCATCGCTAATAACGCGATTTGGCCGGTACGGGAATATTAACCCGTTGTCCATCGACTACGCTTTTCAGCCTCGTCTTAGGGGCCGACTTACCCTGAGAGGATTACCCTTCCTCAGGAAACCTTGGATTTTCGGCGAACAGGTTTCTCACCTGTTTTATCGTTACTCATGCCGCCATACTCACTTCCATACAGTCCACCCGTCCTTACGGTCGAGCTTCAACCCAGTATGGAACGCTCCCCTACCAGAAGAAATCATCGAAATGATTTCCAATTCACAGCTTCGGTGCCATGCTTAGCCCCGATACATTTTCGGCGCAGGTACACTTGATCAGTGAGCTATTACGCTTTC
>JABAAE010000005.1 GCA_014238905.1 Planctomycetota bacterium | reverse complement strand
AAAATACGGGACAGTCCTGAAAATACGGGACAGTCCTGAAAATACGGGACAGTCCTGAAAATACGGGACAGTCCTGAAAATACGGGACAGTCCTGAAAATACGGGACAGTCCTGAAAATACGGGACAGTCCTGAAAATACGGGACCGTCCTGAAAACAGGGCCGCTGAAGTCCCCGAAGATGACTCACTCTTCGGATCGGTGGCGATCCAGGAATTCAGGTAACGGGTACTCCGTAATCGGCAAGTCAGTTTTTCGCAGTGCTTTGAGTCGCCGGTAACCTCGACTGATGAGGGCCGTTTTCTGCTTCACAAAATCTGGGTCCAAGGAACTCATTTCGAATTCCTGTGATACCTCGATTCTTTTGAAGTCTGGGTCGTCGATGAATTGCGCCAGCGATGGATTGCATCGGATGTGCCTTTCAGGCTGCAAGTGCAATAACTCCGGATCCACCATCCCAATCACGTAACGGAGGTAAAGATCGCTTTGAGTGATCCCTTTGACTTCTTCTCCACAGATTTGGCAAAGGTATCCTTGATCACATTTTGCCATGGTTGATCCGTTCGTTCCGGGGTGAAAATAGCAGCTGATCGAGTTTGGCGAGAGAAGGTTTTCTGGGCGAAGCCTGTTTTGGAGCGTTGAGTCGATACCGCCATCATCCCAGAGACAGCGTTTAGGCCACCGTTAAAGACCCAGGACGTCATTCATGTTGTACTTTCCCGCTGGTTTTCCACACAACCAAATGGCAGCTTCAATCGCTCCTGCAGCATAGCAATCCCGGTTGCTGGCGGCGACTCTTAGTTCGATCGTTTCGCCCATCATTCCAAAAACGATCGTGTGTTCGCCCGGGTTGTCACCAACGCGAATCGCATGGTAACCCAATTCAGAAGAGGGTCGCTGCCCGACGATTCCCTGACGACCATGTGCTTCTGTCTTCTGGTTCATGGCCGTTTTGATGATCTCGCCAAATTTCAAGGCGGTTCCCGATGGAGAGTCTTCTTTGTATCGATGATGCCGTTCGAGGATCTCAACATCGACACCTGAGGCGACGTTTTTGAGAGATTGAGCCGCTGATTGGACGAGGTTCATGGTCAAGTTGACCGCCAGGCTCATGTTGGGTGCCCAGACCACCGGAATGACCTTGGTGGCCTGATCGACCCGGGCCAACTGAGCATCACTCAATCCGGTTGTGGCGACCACGATGGGCACCTTGTGTTCCAGGCATTTTTGTAAGGCGACCTCACAACCAGCGGGAGTCGAAAAATCGATGACGACATCGTATTGACTAGAAAACTGATCGGTGAACGGCAAACCAATTTCTCCTAAACCGGCAGCTGTACCGGCATCGGATCCCAAAGATGCACAACTCGAACTTTCCAACGCTGCGGCGACGTTCAACCTGGCATCTTCGTGCCCCAAAGCGACTAACCGTCGGCCCATTCGTCCGTTTGCTCCGTTAATGGCTACGTTCTTCATGTTGTGTGTTCCTGTTAATCAATGGGTCGAAGAGGATGTTGGCCCGATTTGGCAACGGTTCAGCTATAAAGTTTGATCGCTTTAATAATGGCGTCGAGATCATTGGGAACCCCAATGGCATGGTTGGGAAACGAGGCTTTCTTTACCCCATAACCTCCCAGGACACGTTCAAATTCCTGACGATCGGTGGAATGGTAAGCGACCGTGATATTTGGATCTTTTAATTGATGGCCGGTCAAAACGCAAACGACTCGATCCGATTTGCCGATGATTCCATCTTCACGCAGGATCTTGGCTCCGGCCACGCTGGTTGCACTGGCAGGCTCACAGCCCATTCCTCCCGCCGCGATTTTAGCCTTGGCATCGAGTGCCTGTTGGTCGGAGACCTGCCTCACTACCCCGTCGCAGGCATCCAGGGCACGCAGGCATTTGTGAAGATTCACCGGCCGATTGATTTCAATAGCGCTGGCAAGAGTCGAAGCCTTGGATTGATCGGATTCCATCTTGTTAAAGTATTGGAGTTCAATCTCCTTATCCGGAAGTCCTTTGTTCCACCGCAGGCCTTTTTCATGGTAGAGCTCAAACAGAGTTTTTGCTCCGCTGGAATTGATAACCGCCAACCGTGGCAAATGGTCGATCAGGCCCAATTGCTTTAGCTCAATCAGTGCTTTTCCAAAAGCGCTACTGTTACCAAGGTTTCCGCCGGGGACAACGATCCAGTCCGGAACCTGCCAATCCATGGACTCTAGAATCCTGAAAATGATAGATTTTTGGCCCTCCAGACGGAAAGCGTTGACGCTGTTGACCAGATAGATTCCCAGTTTTTGGGAGACTTGCTTCACACGGTCCATGGCATCATCAAAATCGCCAAGAATTTGGATGGTCAAAGCACCGTAATCAAGTGCCTGGGAAAGTTTTCCGTAAGATATTTTTCCGGAGCCAATGAAGATGACCGCTTTCATTAGCCGGGTCACCGAGCAATACATCGACAATGAGGCGCTGGTGTTGCCGGTCGAGGCACAGGCAGCCCTCTCGGCGCCAATCGCCCTGGCATGCGTAAATGCGGCGCACATTCCGTTGTCCTTAAAACTGCCCGATGGATTCATTCCCTCGTATTGCAGGAAAAGGCAGCCCGGATCCAAGTCAACATATTTGGCGACCTCATCCGCTTTTTGAAGCAGTGTTTGACCTTCCCCGACGGTGACCAGTAGATCCTGAGAAGCAAAGGGAATCAATTCGTGAAATCTCCACACTCCGCTTCTGCGAGTGGGGTTGTTGCGTTGGGTCCAGAATTGAGAAAAATCTGCCAGAGCGTTTGGAACCGGTAGCCGATCCCAGTCGTATTGAATGTCGACCAGGCTGCCGCAATGAGGACAGTCAACCAGTGCGCGGCTCAAATCAAATTGGGAACCGCACTTTGATGATAGGCATTTTTGGAATGCGTGCTCAGATAGTCCCAATGGATATTACTCTCAGTTAAGTTCGGTTAGAGGCGATTCAGGATAGCCCCGCCATCCCTTTGGTCAATGGCTGCAGATGTTTTCGAAAATGCTCCACTAGAAATTCAGTATAGAGGTTCTGTTGGTCCTCAAGGATTTCCTGGAACCGTCCGTTCAATCCCGAATTGAGGACCGACCCAAAAGTGACGTGGAGAATTTGTCGTCCAGCGTTCTCATTTAGATAAGCTTCGGTGACACGATTGTCATCCGGAAAGCCGACTTCTGGCAATACCTCCTCAAGTCCGGAACTGATTTCATAGGTGGCCCGATCTTTTTCAAAACAGGCTCGTGAAAATTCGATGATTTCCCGAAAAAAGATGGAATCGGTGACGGCAACGACTCTCAGTGCCTCGAGGTAACTGGTGCCGGCGGTCTTCACGTGAAACAGTCCGGCTGTTTCATGAGCAAATGCCTCGTAAATCGAAAGTTTGTCTGAACCCGAATGCAGGCTTAGTTTATAGGGACCAAGTTGACGCGAAATGGCGGCATGCGACTTCAGCGTTTTTAAAAACTCGGAACGATTTCCATAAAAATCAATCCCCTTTTCGAAATGTCCAACGAAGCGGGGAGCCACACTGACCAACGGCATTTCCGCTTTAAGAAGTTGGTCGGCAAAGACAAAATGTTCCAGCGGCGTGGTGGGTTGAGCTGTTTCGTCGATGCTTAACTCAATTTCAATTTGCCGTCCCGCCGCCTCGGCCTTGGTTACCAGATATTTAGCAATTTCAAGCGAGTGCACCATCGCGGGCCCGTATTTGACAGCGCAGCGATGTAATTCGGTTTGCGTGAAATGAATGATCTCCCCGGTATCTAGAGTCACCTTCTGATCAAGGTAGTCATCGACCCAATGGCATTTCCCTTGGAGTTCCTTCCAGGCGTTGGATAGCTCGATCTCCGAATAACAGTCGGCTTGATCATTGACATGATCGGAAGGGTCAAGCGTGAAAAAAGTAAATCCCGAGTCAAACACCAAATCAACGTCCGCTGTTAATTTCAGATGATCGGCATCGGCACCATGTGGTAGATCGTAGGAGATCTGGCCCAAAGCCGTTTCCGCGTCACTGAACACCTCGTCTGGACTGCGGCGGCAGCGGTTCATTTCTCGAATGCTCTGCTGGGCAAAAATACCCGAAATACCCGGGCCGAACCTTTGCAACGCCGTGCAGTGGCCCTTGGTGCCCAGCCCGAGGCGATCACCAAATCCAAAAGAGGGCTGGATTCCCAAAATGGAAACGGACATCCTGTTTTTCTCGTTCTAAGGGGGTTTCGCGTTCCAAGAGGTATTCTCGTCTGAGAGGCGTCGGTATTAGACGTCGCTTTCTCCGAGGTTACCGCTTTCGGAGTCACTGTTATCAGAGTCTTCGTTGGCAGAGTCTTCGTTATCAGAGTCTTCGTTAGCAGGAGCGATCGTGTCTTGATTTTCCTCCCCCGAGGAAATGGAATCCGTTTCGATATTTTCGGATCGCTCACCGAGTGCCGGCGTGGTGCCGTCCGGTGAGGATGGGTTGTCTTCTGGATCGACCGATAGGTCCTCTGCTTCGTCGTCCGGTGGAACGCGAACCACAGCCGACAAGGTATCGTTTTTGTCGAGCCTCATGATGCGGACACCCTTTGTGTTGCGCCCCACAAGACTGATTTCCCGAACGGCGACTCTTTGCAGCTTGCCTCTGGATGTCATCATCAAGATTTCATCATCTTCGTCCACACGCACAATGCCAACCACTTTTCCATTTCGTCCACCAGCCTTGATATCGCGAAGGCCTTTGCCCCCTCTTCTCTGGCGGCGGTATCTTGCGGTGCCACTTGATTCATCGACCGGGTCGTCATCTTTGCCGGTTACGAAGCCGAAACGTGTTCGTTTCCCAAAACCATTTTCGCAAACCGTCAGCAAGGCCTGCTCTGGTTCGGCAACTACCATTCCCACCAGTTCATCGGAAGCAGAAAGGTTGATGCCTTTAACACCACTGGAATTTCGTCCCATGGACCGAGCGTCTTCCTGGTCGAAGCGAATGGCCATACCGTTGGCTGTGGAAAGAACGATGTCATCTCCATCCTTGGTGACCACCACATCGACCAATTCATCATCTTCTCTGAGTTTGATGGCGATAATGCCGTTCTTTTTGGGACGGCTATAAGCAGAAAGCTTGGTCTTCTTGATCAGTCCTCTCTTGGTCGCCATCAACAGATAGTGGTTCTCCAACGAAAAATCCCTGACTGCGCGGCAGTCGGCAATTTCTTCACCTTCGTCCAGATTCAGCAAGTTGACGATATTGCGGCCCTTGCTGTCGCGACTTCCTTGGGGCAAACCGTAGACTTTCTGCCAATAGACCCTGCCCTTGGTGGTAAAAAAGAGCAGGTAGTCGTGGGTGCTTGCCGCAAAAAGGTGTTCGATAGGATCTTCTTCATCAGCCTTGGCCCCTTTCAATCCTTTTCCGCCACGCCGCTGAGCCCGATAGGTGCTGACGGCGGTTCTCTTGATGTAACCGCGATGCGAGATGGAGACCACCATGTTTTCTTCGGTGATCAGATCTTCCAAATCGATGTCACCGAGTTCTTCATGACTGATTTGGGTTCGGCGTTGGTTACCGTGTTTTCTTTGGATTTCTTCCAAATCACTACGGATCATTGCTCGGATGTTGGCTTCATCCCCGAGAATTCGCAAGTACTCGTTAATTTCTTCCAATAAGCCTTTGTGCTCTTTTCCTAATTTTTCCTGCTCCAAATTGACTAATTGACCCAGGGTCATTCGGAGGATGGCGTCCGCCTGAATGGGGGTCAGGTTGTACTCCTCAGCATCGCCACGTTCCTGGCGGAAGAGGTCAAAACCGTCATCGCCCAAGGCCCGTTTCATCATGGCAGCAGGACAGCCAACGCCCATCAAACCGATTTTGGCCTCAGCCTGAGTTTTGGAAGCTCGAATGACCTTGATGATTTTGTCGATGTCCGCCAGGGCCAACAACAAACCCTCGACAACGTGTTTTCGACGCCGGGCTTTGGCAAGTAAAAACTGAGTTCGCCGCCGGATGACTGTCACCCGATGGCGGATGAACTCCTCCAACATTTCTTTGATATTCAGTTCTCTTGGTTTTCCATCCACCAAGGCCATGAAATTCATCGAGAACGATGATTGCAGAGGTGTGAACTGGTAGAGCTGATTTAAAATGACATCGGGATCTTCGTTGGCCTTCACATCAATCAACAGTCGGACCGGTTCTTT
Organism: Planctomycetota bacterium; assembly: GCA_014238905.1. GTDB lineage: Bacteria > Planctomycetota > Planctomycetia > Pirellulales > Pirellulaceae > JABAAE01. Next base: position 322,521 of record JABAAE010000005.1, on the reverse strand, counting down.
CAGGTCACTCAGGTCGCTGATGCCTGTAATGCCCTTCACCTTATCCTGTTTTATGACGTTGGCTATTTTTTCGACGACATTGTCGCGAGTCTGTTGGAATGGAATTTCTGAAACGACAATTTGATGCCGATTTCGGGACTTTTTCGTAATTTCGCAGCGTGCCCTGACCACAATCGTGCTGCGTCCGGTCATGTAGGCCCGACGAATTGCGGATCTTCCACAGATGATGCCACCGGTCGGAAAGTCAGGACCCGGAAGAATCTCCATGATCTCGGGTATTGAGGATTCCGGATTTTCGAGCACCATCATTAAGGCATCGCAGACTTCCGACAGATTATGCGGTGGAATAGAAGTCGCCATGCTGACTGCAATTCCACTGGAACCATTTACAAGAAGGTTCGGGAATTTACTCGGCAGAACCGTTGGTTCGGTTCGACGTTCATCATAGGTAGGGATGTAATCGACTGTATCGAGTTTCAGATCGTCCAGCATCAGGGCCGCTGCGCCGGACAAACGGGCCTCGGTATATCGCATGGCAGCTGGCGGGAGACCGGCAATCGAGCCGAAGTTACCCTGCTTATCCACGAGGATATGACGCATATTCCATTCTTGCGCCATTCGAACCAGCGTGGGGTAAATCACGCTTTCGCCGTGTGGATGGTAATTTCCACTTGTGTCTCCGGAAATCTTGGCACATTTGACACGTGCAGCTCCGGGAGTGAGGTTTAAGTCGCTCATCGCGACCAAGATTCTGCGTTGGGATGGTTTTAGACCGTCCCGAACATCCGGCAAAGCCCTACTGACGATCACGCTCATGGCGTACGTCAGATAGCTACCCTTTAGCTCCTCTTCAATTGGCAGATTAACAAATATTTCATCCGGCTGTGGTGTTCCGTCAGGCGCCAAAGATCAAATCCTTTTGGAGATTCCCGGGTTTTATTTTGCGGGAGCGGGGTTTCGACATCGTTTCGATTGAATTCCAAAATTCTAGCGGTTTTCCCGGTGTTTTTCAATGTGACTGGGGGTCGGGATGCCCTGCAAAACTCCATTTTTATCTTCTTTTCAAGTCGGTTTTCATGGCTTTGACGATTTGTATTTTTTCGTGATCCAACTTTGCCGCCATTCAAGACTCCACGTCCCCATCGCCCGACGGTCTGGAATGGGGATTCCGGTTGGCCGAGAAGGCTGCGGAGTCCCCAGCGGTGGTCGTAGCGTCCAACCCTTTCTTGGCCACCGAACGCCGACCAAAAGGATCGCCTACAAAAAAAGCCGTCCTGATGAGGACGGCTTTTGATAGATTTAGACCTGATGCTCTGGCGAGCCATCGGGAGTTCAGACTCGGAAAAATCGATTGGTGTCCAGCGTGTTGCCACTATCATGCAACTGAACTTGGTAATCCGGCGGGATTCTCCATGAGTTACCGAACAATTCTCCGTATTGTTGTTTTTCCCAAGCCATTGCCAAACTACCTACTAAAAGGAAGATGGCGGCTACAAACAACATGGCTGTATAAATATCAACGAGCTTTGTTCCCGACGATGCTGCGCCCCTGGGTGTACTAGGGGCGGGAGTTTGAGGGGTTCCCATTGATTCAAAAGGCGCACCAGCTTCAAATCCTGGATCAGATGCCATTATGTTTCTCCTTACTTAGCTGAAACGCTGTACTTGTCTTTCAGTAGCATTCTAGTGGTGACTTTGTCATTAACTCGCACTGGAGAATCTTGAAGAATCATGATCCCTCCGGCGGTGTTGGGGTAAACGTCAGTTAATTTCATCCGCCCCACGTAAATGCTTCCTCGCAGTACATCAAATTGATGTCCTGCCTTGAGACCGTCGTTGGATCCAAGGCTGATTTCGACCATGCCCTTGGCTTTTCGACTCACACCGGTGACTTGACCATCGACTGCCGGTGGAATGAAGTCGGTGAGAGAGTTTTTGTTCAAATTAAACGCGACCATCACCCGTTCGTAGTCGGCAATATCTCGAGCCAATTGTTCTGCCCGTTCTCGAAACGTTTCCTTGGTGTAGTCGGTTTGATGGATCTCATCAATTAATTTCACCACATTGCCTTGGGCATTTTGGATCGATTCGATGAGAGCAATTTTTTCGGCTCGTAATTTGTTGATTTCAGAATCGAGATCGCCGACCCGCTTGGTGGATTGAGCCAATCGTTCTTGAAGATCCGACGCCTGACCCCGAAGGTTATTTCTTTCGGTCGTCAAGCTGTTGCGGTCGGTTTCCAAACCATCACGTTCGGCGTACAGATTGCTAATAACCTGAGCACGAGCCACTTTTTCCTGTTTGATGACTGTGTTGAGGTTGCCAATTCTAACTTTCTGCTGATCGAGAACGGCTTTGTTGGCGGTATACTCGGCCTTCAGATTTTGGGCGGCATCCTTCCAGTTACGATGCGATGCATAAACCATCATTCCCAAGACACCAAAAGCGATGCTCATGATGAGAACGACAAACGTCATGATTTTTCCGAGGAGTGTCATGTATCACTATCTCTCTGGTTAGAAGCTGATCTTGCTGGACCGAATGGCTGCCAGCCCGCATATGATAAAATGCGGAAACTATTGATATTAGTATAGTTACGGGTTCTTTTCGGTGTCAATTATTTCGTGGTTATCCATCGTTGAAACCGACAGGTCGCCCTCATAATTGTAAAAAACCGCGTTTCCGCGTTGCCTGAGCGTTGAACTGCCACCCCGGCAGTCAAATGACCCTTCGCATCGCGAACATTTCAATTGTAGTTTCTTCGGATGAGAAAAGACTGTATCCAATCCAAAAAACAACCCAAAACGACCAGAAAACAGAGAAACACAGGCCAATCGCCCCAAAAATGATAAATTGCCTCCTGATCGGTTGTCATTAAGGAGACGTGCAAGACCGTTTTGTCGCGTCGAGGTCCCTTGGCCATCACGCGGCCGGCGCTATCGATGGAACCCGAGAAACCCGTATTGGAAGCAATGATCATCGGGGTGCGGTTTTCAACCGATCTCAATCTAGAATTGGCCCAATGGTAATCCAGAGCGTTGGAGCCCCAAAACCAGCCGTCGTTAGCCAAATTGACCAGGCAGTCAGGTTTTGAATCCTGTTTGACTAGTTCATCGACGTGGTTCCTGATCAGGTGCGGATAGGTACTTTCAAAACAAATATTGGGAGCGAATCGGTATTTCTGAACTTGGATCGCGGTCGGAGCATCTCCCGCGACGAGACCTTGGCTCATTGGGAAAGCACTGTAAAGCCAGGGGAATTGATCGCCCAAGGGCACATATTCGCCAAAGAGGACGAGTTTCATTTTGCTGTATCGATCGGTGACCACACCGTTTTGATTAACCAACACGGCAGAATTAGAAATTGAGTTTTCATTTAAGAGGTCAAATGAATTGACCCCAACCAGCATGGGAACTGGATTCCGAATGGTCGGGTTGGAACCGTCCTTGGTGGTGGGCACCCTGCTTCCAGAAAGAAATTGGGACTGCATTCGTATCTGGGCCTGACTCCGTTGGAGCGACTCCTGTTGCTCCTCGGTAAGCGAGTCAGATTTGGAATAGGCATCGTAGACCGGAAACATGGACTCTGGCCAAACGATCAGATCGACCTTGGATTGCCGGCTGGAGATCGAAAGCTGAGCGTATTGTTCATAGATTTCTTGGTAATAGGCTTGGGCTTCTTCCCGTGTGGCCGGGAACCGGGTGTCGATGGCCCCTTGGATGAGTGCAATCTGAAACGGGTGTTTCTTCAATTCTCGATCGGTTTGATCCAGTCTGTAGTTTCCGTAACCAAGCAACAGTGAAATGCAAAATAGGACCTGGGCGGCGGCTGCCAACCGCATTTTTCCGATCCCAGTGCAAATGCGGTAAGCCCCCGCGGCGGTCGCGACCATCAGAAAGGAAATGGTATAACATCCGGCGATGTCGGCAACCTGGATGATGATCGGAAAACTTACCTGGGTGTGCGATAGCATCGCCAGTGAAATTCCCGTAAAGAGATGTGCCTGGAGATACTCCAGCCCTATCCAGGTGACCGGAGCCACCATCATGAGAGGGATTTTCCACCGGTGGAGGAGATGGCGGGAAACGAGAATGAAAAAAAACAGGTAAAACGAGAGATAGGCAGACAGTAAGGGCCATCCAAGATAGCCGGCCCAATGGGGTAGTCGGACACATTGAAAAAGAACAAGCCAGCAGAGAAAGCTTGCCATCCAGACTTGCCTCTTGTTTATTTTTGAATGCTCAGGCGAGCCGTCAATGAGCCGCAGCGCCCCGATGGGTGTTAGCCAAGCCGCCCAGGCCAAGCCGATCGGCGGAAAGGCGAAGATCAAAGTGACGCCACTTGTCAAAGTGAGCCAGAACGATCGGTAAGCGGTAGAAAATAAATTCATCGATACTTGGATCCCCAAGGATGGGCGAACATGACATTCCCTGTTCGCCAGATGGGTGAATCATCGGCGATCGTCAAATGGTCGCAGGGACTGAACGCTGCCAACCACGCTGGTGTTTTCTAGCAGCACCCCGGAACGGTAAAAGTCTAAAGTGCCGGCCTGATCACCACAATGGTGAATAAAATAGCTGCCGGAAAACCTCTTGCTAACGGTGAGTGGTGGTCAGAATTTAACCCATTTAAAAAATGCCGAATCGGGTCTAGAGCGGCACATAGGTGATCGGTTCGTCTTTGGAAATGACTCTTTTGGGTCCGTTGAACTCTGCCAGAGCGTCGGCTTGCAGGAAGGTGACCTGATCGGCGGAACCTTGCCACTTCAACGGTAGTAGCTCTGGGTTTTTATTTTCCCACACCAGTTGGCAAGGCCAGAACGTCCGTCTGCCACCACGGTGGGAATAGGAGCAATGTAATTTCGCGGTTCGGGGATTCACCGGAAATTGGCCAGAAGAGTTTGCGATCGATCCTGAAACCGCAGCAATGGTGGGCTCAACAAAAAGTTTGAAACAAACCAGAGAGCTAATTGGATTTCCCGGAAGTCCAAAGACGGGTTGGCCTTTTGCAGAGGTTCCATACCAAAGTGGCTTCCCCGGTTTCAAGTTGATACCGTGAAAGACCTGCTCAACACCACACGCTTGTAAGCATTGAGGAATGAGATCCAGCACGCCAGCCGAAACTCCCCCGGCGATTAGCAGGATATTATTTTCCAGGCCGCTGGAGATTAATCGGCGAAGTTCTTTTTCGTCGTCCCGTCCGATGGCCAGTTCGTTGGCTACTCCTCCGGCGTGATTGGTCAGACTGGTAAGCAAGGGTCCGTTGCTGTTGCGGATCTGACCGCAAGCTGGTTCTTGATCGTAGGGAACAAGTTCGTTGCCGGTCGCCAGGATTCCGACCGAGGGTTGTCGGAACATGGTTAAATCGGAAATGCCAAATTCAGTGAGGACGCCCATGTCTTTTGGCTGTAAAGAATGACCCGCGTCCAAAAGAACTTTTCCACCAGCAATGACTGTTCCCTGTTTGAGGATGTTCTGTTGGGGTAACACGTTTGGAGAATGGACCGTGACTTTGTGATTGCCTTTCTCAGCTTGATTTTGCTCGGTCTGCTCGATCATGACCACGGCCATTGTGTTTTTGGGGACTGGAGCGCCAGTCATGACCTGGGAAGCCTTCCCTTTGGAAAGTTCCAGTGTGGGTGTTTGTCCCGCGGTGACGATCTCGAGTACTTCAAAAGAGTTGGGATCTGTAGGCAGGGATCCCAAAGCAAAACCGTCCACCAGTGATTTATCGAATCGAGGCGAGTCTTGGTCGGCCCGGATGGCTTCCCCTAGCACTCGGCCAACCGACTGCTCAATCGGAACTTCAACGGTGCCGGTAGGACGGGTCGTTTCCCTTATTTTTTTCCACGCTTGTTCGATCTCGATCACAGTGAATACTCCTTATACTGCCAGAAAATTTTTCAGCAGTGTCGGACCCTCGGTGGTTAGAAAACTTTCAGGATGGAATTGGAGTCCAAACACCTTGGCGGACTGATGACCAATGGCCATGATTTCCCTTGTGCCATCCGGATTGATGGACCAGGCATTGACTTCAAAATCGGGTGGAAGTGAAGATTCCCTGATCGCCAGACTGTGATAGCGCGTCGCTGTCATTGGATTCGGTAAATCCTGAAAAAGACCATTTTGGAGATGGTGAATCGAGTCCGTTTTTCCATGCATTAGCTGGTTGGCCAGCACGATTTCTGCACCCTTTAGTTCGCCAATGGATTGGTGCCCCAGACAGACTCCAAGGATTGGTAATTTCCCAAAAAACCGGGCGATGATTTGTTTTGAATTTCCGGCCTCGGTAGGAGTGCAGGGTCCTGGGGAAATCAGAAGGTGTGAAATATCGGCTTCCCATTCGGGTGGTATCGCCTCATCGTTGCGTAGAACTTCGATTTTTAGACTCGAATCGATCTCACCAAACCTTTGCACCAGGTTGTACGTAAAAGAGTCGTAATTGTCGATAATCAGTATCATTGGCTTAGTAATCCGTTTTCAATCCCGTTTTTTCCATTAAGATGGGGGCGACCTGCACGATCTGACATCCAATTTGGGTTAGTCGATCCAAATCTGGGTAGTATGGTGTTTGTGGGAGACTGCTCCCACTGCATTGTTCCCATTGTCTCCCGTTTTTCAATTGGCTTCAAATAATAAATGAGTGACCTTTATCTTTATCCGTGTGCATGCGGGGAGAAAATGAGTGTTTCCATCAGTGATGCTGGAACCTCAGTCGATTGTAATGCATGTGGCAAACCAAGTACGTTACCCGGGCTGCGGGATATCAGGAAATTAGATCCTGCAGAAACGACCGGTCCTTCGGATCGCTCATCGTCGGCGGGCTGGACCTATGAAAAAGGGGTCTGGTTTTCTCTGGGAGCTGGTATTGCTTTTATAGCGCTGATCGGTGCGGCGATTTTCTTTCAAATCGCCCATTTTCAGGTGGAGGATGACCGACCCGTCGTTCAAGCGGAATGGCAATCTTTGCCCGATGAATTTCCTCAGGCGGACACCCTTGTTTGGGGTTTCTTACGGAATCCCGATAGCGATAAAAACTATCGCCTGACGAAATGGGACGCCGAGGAGGAGGTTTGGTATTTCCAGGACGGCACGACTGAGAACTCGGATTACTTTGGACGCTGGGGATCGATTGAAAACATTGGTGTATCACTGGAAGCAGATGTCCAAAATATGGATCTGCAAACCTTATGGCAGTTTTGGGCTGAAGAAGTCGAAAAGGCTCCCTTGGCAGAGTGGGAGGATCCGGTTCACGTCATTAATAGTCGATACTCCGCAACCTTTTACACCTTTTCGGCGGTGTGTGGTGGATTTTTTCTCATCGGAACAATGATGGTGCTGTTTTCCCTCTACCGCAAGTAACCCAAGGTGTTACTGACATTTGGGAGTTGGGTTTTTCTCCAAATCAGCTAGAGTTTTCCGGGCAGCGCGGACCGAAAGGTAACCATCGGTCACCAATATCGACTCCAGCTTTTTCTTGATCTTGGCATCAATCCCAATCTTGAAAAGAGTCTCGATGACCGTCGTTTTTAAATCTTCGTCGGTGCCGTCGAGGTATTGGGTTAGCAGTGGAATGGCGGCTTGACCATCGTTTTTGAATTCGCCGATCCATCTGATGGCATCTACTTCGAAGACCGGGTTCTTGGTTGCCTTCATTAGCGTTTCTAAGGCAAGGTCTTTTGAACCCCCGATTTTGTATAACGCAATTCCCGCAAAATGTTTTGATTTGTAAGTGGGGTCACGGATCGCTTTTTCAACGATGGGAATAAAGGACTTCCCTTTTTTACCCATCAGTTCTACGCCCACCGTGACGCGTTCGCGGATGGACTGATGGAACGCCCCAAATCCCTCCTCCATCAGTTTTTGAACGTCTGGGTCATCGTTGGCCGCACCGATGCCTCCCAAAGCTTCCAACGCCCTGCCCCGTTCAGAAACGTTTCCTTTTTGAGCAATCTCTTTCAGTTTTTCTTTCGCCGCTAAACCTGCTGAGCCCATTTTTGCCAAGGCTCGACACGCGATGCAGACCGTATTGAACTTATCGCTCTCCAGCATTTTGCGGAGGCCTTCAATCGCTGTTGTCGCTTCCTCTCCGATTCCCATCAGGGCGTAGGTCGTTGACCATTGAAATTTCCCTGGCTTTAGATTCTTGACCAGCGGCTCGATGGCGTCCTCAGCGTGGTCCCCGAGACGGGAAATTAAATCCGTGACACCAATATATTGATCGAAATTTTTTGTATTCAGGTACTCAATGGCGACCGGCAACGTTGTTGGTCCGATTTTTTCCAAAGCGTCGGCCACCACTTTTGTATAGGGTTCGGAACTGCTTTTTACCAATCCTCCCAAGGCCATTGAGACGATCATTTTTTTAATCGTCTGTTTTTCAGCGGGACCCAGATAAGGGATTGCATCGACGCAAGAGGCACGCAATTGAACGTTTTTGGAGGTCAACCGGTCCGCCAAGACAGCCTGAATTTTTGGCAAGGACTTTCCTCGCGCCGAAAGTCGCTGGGCAAGCGAAATGAATCTTGCTTGGTCGGCTTCCTGGAGGAGTACCAGCATTTTTTCTTCGTATTGATCGTCTTCGACAAAAATCATCACGGCGGCGAAAGAAGGAAATGCCACAAAAGCCAATGCCAATGGCAGAAAAAAAGTGATTTGTCGCTTGGTCATTTTAAATCCTGCCCGTGTGTTTTTTCAAATGATAGAAGGTCGTGCTAAAAAGCAAAATGTTCTGCTTCCTGCGATTGGAGGCAATTCATGTAGGAGTTCATAGATTTATCAAGCGAAGGATTTTGGGGATGAAAATCGACCCGCCTATCCCCACCGCTCCCAGCGCTGCGAGTAAAACCGCACCACTGGAGATATCCAATGCATCCCGAATGGCAGGTGATACCTGGTCGGTGACCTGGTCGGCCATTCTTTCAATGGCGGTGTTGATCAACTCCAATCCCAAAACTCCCAGCACACAGAATGTCAGCAGTAACGCCTCGATTTGTGTTACTTCAAGCCACCAACTCAAGGCGATAACCAACAACGTCGCGATGAAATGGACGGTGAAACATTTTTCCGATCGAAAGGCCAGAAAAATACCTCGAAAAGCATCTGCAAAGGTTCGTGCCCAGTTTCGGTCGTGGTGTTCAAATAAAGTCAAGTTACACAACGTTTGCAAATAAGGAAATGCGAGCCTCAAGTCTAATTGATTTGGCAAGGGGCAACAAATAAAGAGCCACTTTTTAAAAAAACAGAAGGGTTTTCTTTCTTAACGCCAATCTCCGGTGGCCGCCAATCAACGGGTGAAAGATAACCTATTGCCGGTCAAAAATAGCTCGCCGCACCTCATCTTCAAAGGGTGGGCTGGCATCCACGATCGATTGAAAATCAACCTTGGAAAGCATAAAACAGGCCGTTGACTCGGTGGCGGTCACGGTTGCGTTTCGGGGTTGGTCTTTAATTAATGCAACCTCGCCGAAATAATCTCCCGCCTCTAACCGGTTGACCGGTTTGCCATCGATGAGAATATCGACCGATCCTTGGGCAATCACGTAGAATTCTCGCCCGACTTCCCCCTGCTTGATAATAGATTCGCCTTTGGTAAACCTGCGGAGTTGCAGGCTGTCGGCGACCGCGGTCAAATTGCTGGCCGTCAATTCGGAGAAAGCAGGGAAACCTCGAATAATGGAGCAGAGTGTTGAGGATCTTTGCACCATTACGTTGGAACTGATGCGACCATCGACCATGTTCACGATTCGATCTGCCACGTCGAGAATCCGATTGTCATGAGTCACAATCAGAATCGTGCATCCGGTTTGCGATGCTAATTCCTGAAACATCGTCACGACTTCCCTTCCTGATTCCGCATCCAGGGCCGCTGTGGGTTCGTCGGCAAGGATCAGTTTGGGTCGATTGATCAAACCGCGAGCGATGGCGACTCTTTGTTTTTGTCCGCCCGAAAGATTTTTGGGTTTGTAGTGGATTCTCTCGCCCAATCCGAGTCGTTTGAGGATGGCCTTGATTTCAGGGCCGGATTCTTTTTCGTTCTTGGAGAGCAGTTCGGTCGACATTCTGACGTTTTGATAGGCGGTCAGGGATTCGAATAGATTGTGGGCCTGAAAAATAAAACCAATTTCCTGGCGAAGATTGACGATTTTTGCCGCCGACAATCCATTCAGCTCTTGTCCCATGATCTTGAGACTCCCCTGCTGAACACTCCGGAGAGTACCGATAAGCGTCAGAAGGGTTGTCTTACCGGATCCAGAAGGCCCTGTCATGATGACAATCTCGCCAGCTGGAATGGAGAGATGATTGTTGAATAAGACCTGTTTTTCTGCATCTCCGCTGCCATAGGAATGCTGAAGATCTGTCACCTGAATTCTCAGCGAATCCGGTTCGGGATCCCAGTTTTTCAATAATTCATCAATGGTTTTGGAATCGGCTAACATGTTTTTCTAAAAAAGACTGGCAGGATCGGCAGAAATCAGTTTTTTCATCGCGAACCATCCGGAAATCAGGCACATCAAGATCGTGAGCAGAAGAATGAACATTGCCCGGGGAACAGTCATTGCCATGATAAGCCCTGTGGCTTGGGCGTTGATTTCAAAAACAACCAAACTCAATAATAAACCGGGGACAAAACCCAGCCCAGAGAGAATCAGTGACTCAGTGATCACTAAACGCCGAAAATAAGCGGTTCCATAGCCCATGGCTTTGAGCGTTGCCAATTCGGAGAGATGGTCGGAAATATCGGTCGCCAGGATCTGATAACAAATGATGGTTCCCACCAGAAAACCCATGACGGTACCGATTTTAAAAATGATGCCGATGGGCGTGCTGGCCGACCAGAATCCAACCTCTCTTTGAATGAAGTCTTCTTTGGTAACGACGGTGACCCCTTCTGGCATAAGGTCGCCAAGGCGGCGCAGGACTAAGTCGCTCTCGCCTGGATCATCCAGTTGAATTAAGCCAAGATCGACTACCGCCAGAGGGTCAGCGCCTCGATATTGGAAATACTTACTGAAGTTTTTTTGGCTGACAATCAGGTTTCCCTCGTGGGCAAAATCTCTTCCCATTTTGAAGGTTCCGACCATTTCGAGCGGATGTCCTAATAGCGATCCCTGTGTGTTACCCACCAACTGGCGGTCTTGAAAAGAAAATCCAAATTCCGGCTTGCTTAAACGATCAATCAGCGCGGTGTCGGGTTCTTCCAGTTTTGGCATTTGGGCGGTGATTTCTACCGAATGAAAGAGAGCTTTCTTGGGGTCTACGCCAAGAACCCGGATGGGACGAGGTTTAGGCGGATTGGTCGGTTCTTTCGCATGGAAGAGGGCGACGGTGTTATCGATAAAAAGCGGATGAGCCGATTTGATCCCTTCCACGCCGGCTGCCAATTGAAGATGGTTTCTGTTGAAACGTAACTCGCTGGACAATGAGAATCGGGCGGGATTCAATAACAGTAAATCACAGCGAGTCTGTTTGACAACTTCAACGGTGCTATCAAATAAGGCATTTTCAAAACCCGTTTGTTGAAACATCAAAACAACAGCAAACGCGACACCGGCAATGGCAACGGCCAGTTTTCGTTTGTTGTGGGTCAGGTTTCGCCAGGCGATAGGGGTTTTCATGTTGGGTTGGAACTACATTGCGATTAGGTTGTTTTAGACTAAGGTCCTCAAAAAATCTTTAAAAAAGGGATGCCGGTTCGGCCTGCCAGAGTTTTTTCAATGCACCGAGTCCAGAAAACCAGCACATGATAAGAGACAATCCAAAAACAAAAAGAACCCGCGACGAAGTCATTTCGATCGGTACGTTTGCCAAAAGACTGGTAATTTGGTAAAGAGCCCATGAAAAGAGTAAGGCCGGGACAAATGCCAAACATGCCAAGTAGGTCGCTTGGCTGAAAACGATGCCAGCCAAGAAATTATTGGTGTATCCCATGGCCTTGAGGGTGGCGTATTCCGGTAATCGATTGGACACATCATTGGAGAGAACCATGAAAACAATGGCCGATCCAACAATGAATGAAACGATCACTCCCAATTGAAAAACAAATCCCAATGGGGTCTGATCGATCCAGCGTGTCAGTTCTGCCTTGAGCACCTCCGGCCGGGTAAAGACTTCGGCGTGATCTTCGCTGCTAATCAATTCACGGATTTTTTCTGCGGTTTGATCAATAGAAGCTGATGGCTTTAACTTGACCAGGATCATCGATGCCTTTTGGCGAGTGTCTTGGGGAACCAGTCGTGAAAATCCGATCTCGCTGGTGATCAATGCTCCATTGGCGGTCAGTCCGGCGCCAATCTCAAAGTGTCCAACTATCTCAATCGAACGGTTGTTGACGTTGGTCACGACACCGATGTCCGGATCGCCGAATTTGGACAATTCCTCCGGGCCGAATTCATGGTGGGTGCGGCGATCAATCAAAACAAATCGGTCTGACGTCAGCTTTAAGGTGTTGGTCTTTACTTCGGGATCCGTAAATGGAGTCGTTCCATAGGGAATTCCCATGATGACGATACCCCTAATTCTTTTTCCTTTTGGGTGACGCCAATTGCCCATCGATACCATAAACGGTTCACTGGATAGTACCTCTGGAAACTGGCCGGTTTTGGTTGCCAAGTTGCGGGGGATTTGGCGACTGTCGACGAAATGCAGGTAGTCTTTTGACCGAATCAACAGGTCAAAATCCATCTTTTCAAAAATCATGGTTGCGGTGTTTTCGACTGCTCCTCGAAAACCAAGTTGCATGAAAATAAGAATGACCGAAACTCCAATACCAGAAACCGAGACCACCGACCTCGTTCCGCTGCTTCTGATGTTGGCAAAGGCAAGATTGGTCGCCATTGAATTGGATTTGGGAAGGGCCTGGCGGACGGAAAACGGATGGAGGTGGAATCGGAGTTAAGGTCGTTGATAGACATTTTTCAACTGGTGAACTTTGACGTTAGCTAACGGACCTCAAATTCAACCGAGACCTGAAGGTTAATGTACTTTCTCGCCGTTTCTGAAAAATCGGGGTCGATTTCGATGGTGACAATGGCGGTTTCCTGATCGACCATCGCAAAGGGGTTGGGATTCTGTAACGAAGCCCCACCGATATAATTGCTTTTGGCGGTGACTTTGCCAGTCATGACTTCGGGAAAGGCTGGGCTTGTGATTTTGACCGCTTGGTCAACCCGGATAAGGCCCAAGCTGGCATTAAAGACTTCCGCTTGGACGGTCATGGTTTCAACATTAGCAATTTCCAGCAAAGGAAGGTTGGATACCAAATCTCCATTTTTGAGGTGAACTCGTATTACCTCGCCACTGACCGGGGCGAGTAAAATGGAATTCTCATATTGGGCTTTAGCGGATGCTGCCACCAGATCCAGAGTTTTTCCGTTGCGACTTGTGTTTTCTGCTAATTCAACCAACTCCTTGGTCAGTTGGAAAGTTTCTTGAGCAGACTCAACGGCCAGATTGGTCGCCTCTTGCATCCCTCGCTTTTCGTTTTTTGCCTGCTGGAGCTGTAATTCCTGGTCGATCACATCCTGAACGGAAATAAAACCGGAGGTTGAAGGAGCTTTGGCCAAACTCTTGAGTCGCTCCAGTTTCTTTTGAGAGGCCTCAATTTGCTGGTCCGCATTACTGACTTCGGGGGAATCATCGGCATATTTTTCTTGATTGAATCGGGCGAGTGCCAATGCCGCTGATGCTTCGGCTCGATTGAGCTGAGCCGCAAGTTTTCGTTGCTGGATGCCTAACGGGGCATCGTCGCGACGGGATTCTGCCAGTTGCCATTGCAACAAGAGTGTCTGCTCATCTTCCATCACGCAAAGTTTGGTTTGACCTGCCTCAACGACTGAGCCAACAGCCACATTTAAAACCGAAATTCTTCTGCCGGGTATCGTTGCGACTTTTCGAATACCGCCCAATGGCATAAGACGTCCCTCACATAAGACCGTCTCAATACCGTCTTGGGTGGGTGGCGAATCGCTTGGTAAACGCTCTTGGGGTTCCCAGATCTTATTGATAAAAAGCCCTAGGGCGACTCCCAGTACGATAAAAACGGAGTTCCAGAGGATTTTTGAGGTCAACATAGGTTTTATTCAAAAACAGTTCGGAATTTCGTGGATTGGGTTAGAATAAGGGGGGCTTCAGTAGATTCTGTAAACTCCCCTTTTTACGTAGTTTATGTCGCAACAGCAGTAAGTAAAGTCTTGGCGGTTCCGTTCTGGGAAAATCTACTGAAGAATAATTCACGACGACAATGTATTTTGACGTTGGATTTTCGGATAAAATACCTCTGTTCAACGAGGGATGTCCTATTTTCAACAAGGGAAGAGGTGCCTCAATGGTTTCCATTTTGATAGTCGACGATTCGGCGATTGATCGCCAGTTGATGGATGGCTTATTGTCAAAGGAAGCGGATTTCGATGTCTGGACTGCCGAAACCGCTCAGGATGCATTGGACCAGATGCGTCAGGGAATGATCGATATCGTCGTCACCGATTTACAAATGCCGGATAAAGACGGACTGAGTTTGGTCCGGTCGATCAATGGCGACTTTCCCGATATTCCGGCCATCTTGGTGACAGCTCATGGAAGCGAGGACATCGCTTCGGCCGCGTTAAACGAGGGGGCTGCCGGTTATGTTCCAAAAACGAGTATCTCCAAAAAACTGACCGAGACCATCAGGAACGTATGGGCATTGATGCAATCCGAGCGAAGTTACGAAAAACTGGCTCAACACACGTTGAAAACAGAATTCAAATTTGAATTGGATAGTGATGCCGCTCTGATTCCGCCTCTGGTCGATCTTGCCCAACAGACCATTAAAGGAATTGCGGACTGTGAAACCGTTGAACGATTACGGATCACCGTCTGTCTGGAACAGGCACTGCTAAATGCGCTTTACCACGGGAATCTTGAGGTTGGGAATTCCTTCCCGATCCCAGCTGGGGATGAATTGCCTGATGCAGGACTGAATGCCATTCTTCAAGAACGGTTGAATAATTCCTTTTTTAGTAACCGAAAAATTAAGGTGCTAGTGCAAGTGAAAACAAATCGAGTCAGTTTCATCGTTCGTGATGACGGTGGTGGTTTCGATGTTTCCACGGAGGAAACGCTGAACGAAGGTGGGAGGGGCCTGATCCTGATGCGACATTTTATGGATGAGGTCAAATTCAACGCAAAAGGTAATGAAGTCACGATGGTAAAATATCTCGGCAAGCGTCGTGACAGCGACACCCGAGTTCCTGAAATTGCCGAAGACGAACCGAAGCCTCTGCTTTATGGGCGGTTGATTGCTTTGCAATCCGGTCGGGAAACCGAGTTGAAAAATCGGCGGATTCTGGTCGGCCGCCGCAAGTCCTGTCACGTTATGATTCCTCATTCGGATGTTTCAGCGCATCATTGCCAATTATTCGTCGAGGAGGGGTGGTGGTGTGTGAAGGATCTGGAGAGCTCCAATGGAATCAAGATTAATGGTAAAAGGGTCGACAAAGGCGTCTTGGGCCCGGAAGATGTTGTCAGTTTTGGTCGCCATGAATTTCAATTGAAATACGTTCCGGCAGAACTGGGAGCGGTTGGAATTAATCGCCCTACCTTGAAGTAATCCAGTCTTTTGGCAACCGGAACAGCATCCCAAATGGACTGGCTGGTTGGCTGAGGCTATTGGTTTTCATGCCGATGTTGGGGCGGTTTTGAGCCACTTTCGCCCTCTTTTCTGAAGCTGGTTTGCTGAGTTGGGTAGGAAGGAAGATTCACGTTCCCAGCTCTCGCGGCAGCCACGCAGCAGGGGGTTCATCCGCACGGCTTATCCTCGCCCGCCCTGTTTTACCGGAGGTGGATCCTCGGTGGCGTCAGGTCGCTCCTTTGATCGCTTAACAAATGAAATCGCCAACGGTCCGGAAAAGACGGGCCAGCGGAAAAGTTTGAGGGGACAGAAAAATCATTGATCACCACCTTGAGTGGTGACAATGCGACCAAGGGCAGGCTTGTTTGATGGATGGCGAGACGTTTCGTTGGGGTGAATCTTCCTCCCCGATTTTGCTCGTTGATATCGGTTTAACTACCTCCTGTGAATTCTCAGGACTATACACCCAAAGCCAACCAACAGGCTACAAGGGATAGGAAACCAAGGCGTCGGTAATTCATCATCATTGATGGAATATCGGGAACCGTGAATTAGAGGTCTCTACAACAATCATTTTAAAAACCGCGTTACGCTGGCAAGCGATTGGTGAATTGGAATTTTTTTCCAACTTGGATGCGGACTGTTTCTCACTTTTCCTGTGACCGACCGTATAATGATGCCTCGGTTGGTTGTGAGCGAATCATCGAATTTACCGTTTTTTCACGATGATCTTGTCTGCCTCGGAATGCGAAAGGACGAGGTTTTTACCGGTTTCGACAACCAGGGCAGTCCAGTGATTGCCATCAGATCGAGGGCCCACTTCGACGTGCATTCCCTTTTGGATTCCCATGGTGGTTCCGGCCGGGCCGGGATCTTCAATAATTGCCATGTCTCCCTGACGCAGAAGGCTGAGGTGGATTTCTCCACTTTCGATATGGATGAAGTCCTCCGGTATTTCCGCACCATGTGGATCGGTTAACGGGTGACCCAGTTTGTGGTCGAGGTAATCGACGGCCTCCTCGTCATTGACATGTTCCAAGACGTGAGCGGTCTGGTGAACTTGATCGGCCGACATTCCAGTGGATTCAAGATACGATTCCCAGAGGCGATGTGCCCTTTGTAGTTTTTTTGCCGTTCTTTGACCCTGAGGGGTTAAGGCGACCATTGTGCCGGTCATTTTT
Source organism: Planctomycetota bacterium (assembly GCA_014238905.1). Lineage (GTDB taxonomy): Bacteria > Planctomycetota > Planctomycetia > Pirellulales > Pirellulaceae > JABAAE01. The sequence goes on along the minus strand of JABAAE010000005.1, from coordinate 305,731 downwards.
ACCAGACCGTCTTTTTCCAGTCTCTGCAAGGCTGAGCGGGCTGAAAACCCGGGTAACGACACCTGCCCCACAATATCCAGAATCTCGACTTGATCCCCATGCTTGATAATGAAACCCATGATGTCTTCGATCAATTCCTGCGGTACCTGATTTCGTTTTCTCAGCCAGTCGGCAATCATCCCGTATCGAGGGGCGCAGAATAAGGTAATCATAAAGTAAAAAGTGCTCATCACTACGACCGATGGACCCGGCGCGTTTCCGGTCCACATGGAAACGAAATAGCCGGACCAGAAACCGATCAAGCCAAAAGCGGCCGACGCGATGATCATGCGATGCAACCGATCAAATAAAAGATAGGCCGTGGCTGCTGGCGTGATCAACAACGCAACGACCAGGATGACTCCGACGATATTCACTCCACAAACAACCACTAACGAGGTGCAGGCGGTTAGCAAATAGTCAATGGCCAGAACGGGGATTCCAATGGAAGCTGCCATGACCGGGTCAAAGCTGGTTAAAAGCAATTGGCGATAGAGCATGATGACAACTGCAAATATCAAACAGCAGATAATGGCCAACATCCAAAGATCAGTCAGGGAGGTGGCTACCACCGAACCGGCAATAAAACCGACTAGGTCGACGTCAATATATTCCGAGAAGGATTTGATGGAGGCAAAAAAGCCACCCAGTGCAAAGATTCCGGTATACATAATTCCGATGGCCGCATCTTCCTTGATCCTGGAAACCTTGGTGACGAATCCGATCAATGTGACGGTGATCAAACCAGCAAAAAGAGCGCCCAAAAGAATAATGATTGAGTTGGCCTGAAAACCGAAAATTGCTCTGAGAATCAAGTAAGAAGCGACTACGCCAGCCAACATCGCGTGTGCTACTGCATCTGCCAAAAATGACATTCTGCGAAGAACAATAAAACAACCAATAATGCCACAGGCGATGGAGATAAAGGATCCGGCTATCAATGCCTTGATCATTCCCGCATTAGCGACGTGCCACTCAGTCAACTCTAACTTATCCATTGGAATCCCCGGGTAGACGATCCTTGTTGGCTGGGGATGGCTCTTTCTTGGAGGAGAGGTTTGCAAATACGCGGAGTGTGCCCTCATACACCTCGGACAAAAGTTCGGGTTGGAGGATGGCCTCTGGCGGCCCAAATCCGAATAGACGCTGTTTCAGCAAGATGAGTTGATCAAAATATTCTGCCGCTGTTGATAAGTCGTGATGGACCACCAGCGTTGTCTTGCCTGATTCACGGGACTTTCGCAGGACGTCCAAAATTGCCCTTTCGGTCGCTGCGTCCACTCCGGAAAATGGTTCATCCAAAAGGAGAAGATCGCCTCCCTGAGCAATCGCTCGAGCCATAAAGACTCTTTGTTGTTGTCCACCGGAAAGTTGCCCGATTTGCCGATTTTTGAATTCGCTCATGCGCACCATCTCCAGGGCATCATCGGCAAGTTCTCTATCGGTTGGCGAAAGGTCTCGATACCAAGGGGTTTTGGAATATCGACCCATCAAGGCAACATCTTGGACGGTGACCGGGAAGTCCCAGTCGACGGCTCCCCGTTGGGGAACATAAGCAATGGAACCCTTGACCTGATCCGCATTTTTTCCGAAAAGACGAATTGCTCCAAAGTCCGGCTTCACAAAACCCAACAGCGATTTGATTAATGTCGATTTTCCAGATCCATTGGGCCCAATAATTCCAACCAGCTGGCCGGGTTGGACAGAAAATGAGATATCCAGAAGTGCTGGCACCGGACCGTAGCTGACGGTCAAATGTTCTACGTCGATCGCGTTATCGCTGTGAGACATTGTTAATGTGACAATTCAGTTTGGTCCCCTTTGAAAGCGGGAAAAGACAATTCGGAGGTCACCCATGCGCGGGAATCGACATGGGTTGTGATATCGGCTCCGGTAACGGGTTGCCCGTCCCGGAAAATTTGAATTCGTACGCACTGGAATACGTTGGAAGTGTTTTGCTCTTGCGATGTGTCAGCCTCGTCGTCCAAGAACTGTGCGATGCTGGACATCCTCTGCTCGGTACTTCTCGGTGGCGCTTTTAGTTGTGTGAAAAGCTGATTAGAGCCCAGGCGAATCGCCATGCCATCCAATTCGATTGGTTTTCCAGCCACCAATTCGGAGTCGGACAAAAAAATGGATTCGCCGTTGAGGATTATGGTGACGTTATCTGATTGCGCAGGTAAGTCAAAATTCGATAAGAGTTTAATAGAGTAAGCCCCATCGGCTCTCTCAAACGAATAGTCAGGAGGATCGGGAGCCAGCCAGTTGGAAATAAGCGAATATCCCCACACGGTACCCATGAAGACTGAACAAAGCCCCAAAGTCAGAATCGGTCTGATGGCGGTTTTCACTACTGAAGCGCCTTTACGATCGTCTTGACATTGGCTTTCATCATCTCCAAATAGGTTTCTCCAGATGATCCCTTGGCCCCCATTGCATCAGAATAAAGTTTTCCGCCAAGTCGAGCACCCGTCTCTTGGGCAATGGTTTCCATAATGGCGGGATCGATCGATGTTTCAGCAAAAATTGCCTTGACGCCTTTTTTTCGGATCGTATCGATCAATTCACGACGTCGGCCGAGAGTGCTTCCACCACCTATTTCTTCTGTGGACCATTTGGCAAGAGAAACAATTTTAAAATTGTATTCTTCGGCGAAATATCCAAATGCATCATGGTGGGTAGCCAGCACGCGGGGACCTTTTAAAACTGAGAGTTGCTTGCGGATCCATGCATCCAATTCATCCAGTTCCAAAATGTACCGTGATGCGTTTTGAAGATACTCTGTCTTGTTGGCAGGATCCGCTGCAGAGACCGCCCGATAAATATTGCGGATGTAGATCTTAGCCCTCGGAATCGAAAACCATGCATGAGGGTCATCGATCACCCTGCCTTCTTCGTCGATTTTTCTCGGCCGAACGCCCTGGACACAGGTGACGCATTTTTTACCGGATTCCTTGCAGAGCTTTTCCATCCAGGCGTGCCCCTCCAGATTCCAGCCATTTTGCAAGCAAAGGTGAGCTTCGGCTACCATTTTTGCGTTGGCAGCGGTCACCTCATGGGTGTGAGGGTCCTGACCGGGACCGAGAATGGACTGCACGGTCCAATGGGGGCCAACAATATTCCGAGCAAAATCAGCAATTTGAGTGGTGGAGCAAACCAACTTTTGGGGCTCTGAATCTTGGCCCCTGCTAACGGCCGTTAACGAAATCAAGGAGATCGAAATTGCCAAATAAACGGTTGATTTGTTGATCATAAAATATTTACCCAGCCATTTTCAAAGAGTCGGTCTTCAACACAATAATACAGGAAACCGGTTCGCAAAACATCCCGGAGCGGGGGATGCAGTGAGGGGTAGGCTCTATCAGTCACGGCTTGGCCTTCATCGAGAAACGGTGCTTGGGGAAACAGGTCAGGAGGAGACCCGACTTGACTCTTGAGATCGATTGGAGGCCATGATCCGGGTAGGAAGTGAAGGATCAATCGGGTCTTTTTTGTGCTGTGTGGCGGGTTCGTTTTCAGAATTTGGGTGGTCAAAGATCACTCAGCCTGGTTGGCTCTTGGGTGTCTTTGATCAGGGGAATAGATCCGACCTCATAAAAATGGGTTTTTCATCTGGGCTGACGAATTCGATCCAAGGAAATCTGTGGGAGTGTTGAAGTCATTTTGGGAACAAAATTGGGGCGATCCGGGCGAGATCTGCTTTGGAGAAACAAGACTGCTAGCATGTCCGGTCGCAAAACCGCCAATTCGGGTTTTCTGTTTGATTCATTTTTAATAGAAACATCTTTGGAATCGGCGACTAGAGCCAGAGCGACAGTCCAAACTGGGTGAGGGGTTTTGAGGACCGGTGGCGTGCGCTTATTTTCGCCTTTCCGAGAGTGTGGCCAGAGTCTTCTGCCGACAAGGTTCCAGGAGAAAAACGTGAACATCCGAACCCTTTTCATCCAACAAGATCACTTGGCTCTGGATGCTTCTGGACTTCAAAACCGAGTTGATTTATCGGTGTCCCTGCAACTGATCGTCTTGGATGAAGCCTGGAGTACCGACGCTTTTTGCGAACGTCTCGGTGATTTGCTTTTCAGGGATGGATTCCATGACGATGTCACCCAACGAGTCGCCTGGCCCTACCGGCTTGAGATCGATGGCGACCTGTGGGGGATGAGTCCAAGTTCTGTCTCCAGCCGTTTTTCTCATGACAGGTTCGCCGCCGATCTATGTCCGGGCCCTGCGGAGGTGCACAATAAAAGGTTGTTCGGGTTGGATCGGGCAGCCTTTGGGATGTTTTTTCAGGTCAATTTCACTAGCCCTTCAGACGGTGGGCAAGACCCTTTGCAATGGTGGGGGCTGCCCGATGGTTTCAACGAAAAACCGTTTGAAAACTTGCCCGTTTTTTCATTCGTCGAGTCGGATGACCAAAAGGCCTCTTTGGCCGCCATTCAAGGTGATATTGAGAAATTGGTTACCCAGCGTCACCAGTTAAAATCAGAAATGGTGGGGCTGCGTGAAGGGAAAGCGGTGGTCAACAGTACTTTGGAATTGAGCCATGACCAACACAAAGGGTGTTTGGCCAGGCTGTTGCGACGGCTTGATGAAATACGATTGTGCATTCAGTGCCAGATCCAAAAAATCGATACGGCTGCGTGTCAGCCTGGCGGCTCAAACGGTCTGCTAAAACAACCCAATCAGGATCAGGAGCGATCTGCTGAAATTCAGCAACGTATTGAGCATTGGCGTCTGATGGGTGCTGATATTGATCAACAGATTAGTGAATGGCAGGAATCCGCCGATTACCGAGCGAAGGAAGAGCTTTTCCAGGAATGCCGTTCGGTTTTAGAGCAGTCTGGAGGGGCTCTCCCGTCATCGTGGCGGGTTGAGAATTCAAGAGCCGGTGGCTTAGACGAGATTTCTGATCAGACGAAGCGCTGTTCTGGCAGGTTGCCAGAGGTCGCCTTGAAATTGGAGGCGGTCGTTCGGCGGGAGGAGGTTGAAGAAAAAATCAGCGATCTACGCCGCTTCAGAAAAGAACTGGACCATTATATTCAGGAATTGAATCAACAAAAATTCTCCGCCGATCACAGTCGTCGATTTCCAAAAACCGCGCGCGACCGGATGGTTGCCGGCAATGATTCCGAATCTTCAAATTTCCAACATGGTACTTCCTCTGAGGCTTTAAAGGAGGAGTTGGCCGCTCTTCGATCTGAAGAGAATGCCACGCTGCAGGCCTTAGTAAAGGCTGAGGCCAACTATCGGGCTGTCCGTTTGGATAACGCTTTTAATTGGGAGGAGCAGGTGGCTGAGCACCACCACCGCGTGGTCCGGTTGGATTCCAAAATACGACAACTTAAGAAAATCGAGAACGAAGCGTTGCTGCAAAGAGAAACAGAGAGGCTAAAAGCTCATTGGTCATCGGAGGTATTTCAGGAGGCTGGCCGTTTTGCAGCAGAACTTGGTTGTGCTGAAATCCGAAGCTTAAAGTACAAAATTGATGACCATGACGTCCTTTTGGAAACAGCTGAGGATGGTTGGATTCGGTTTGACGAAGGAAGTCAGAGAATTCAAAAAATGGTCAAACTCGCTGTCGCGATGGCGTTTTGCCAGTTTTATGGAAAGAGGTTTTGCAAGTTGCCATTGATCCTCAATAATCCGTTCGATGGCATCAGTGATCTGGATAGGCGAGCGGTGATGGGATGTTTAAGTCGTTTTTCGATCGATCAGCAGCAGGTGATTCTGGTTAACAGCGAGCAGCAGCTCGAAACTTCTTTTTCCGAGGAGTTTGGCGGCCTGCAGTTGCCAGGCTCAAGGCTAAATGTACGCCAAGAGATGGCTCCCAAGTCCACCGATCGTTTTTTAACTCCCAGCGGACTGCGTTCGATTGACCGTTTGGATGTCAACAGGTTGTTCGACTTTGCGGCGATGGATCAGTACGGTGTGGCTTTGAATTGGTTTCAGGATGATGGGGGAAGACTGGGGATTGCTGGAGAGTTTGCCAAAAGTCCTGCCGCTAGTTGTGGAGTCAACAGAACCAACGCATTCACTGAAGGCGATAACGATGAGCACGTGTCGGAGGCGATTCAATTGGGCAATCGACCAGATCAATCGGGTCCACTTGATCAACAAGAGTTAACGATATTGGCTTTTCCAGAAGGAGACGTCGTCGATAATTCCCGGGATGGAGCGGGGGATTTTGACGCCGCAGATGAGGGCGGCATTGATTCGTTGAGAGAACAACCCGGTGTTCACGTCCGGGCTGAAAAAGAACCCGAGGATGCTCAACCGGAGACCGACGAAACGAGCGGGCAAAGATTTTACCTGCGATGGGATTCTCCAGTCGAGAAGGCGCCTACGATCGGGCCCAAAATGGCAGGTCGTTTGTTGGCCGCCAATGTGTTGTCAGTTCGGGATTTAATTTTGGCCGATCCGCAACGTGTGGCCGACGTCTTAAAGGACAAGAGGATTAAACCCAAAAACATCGTTCAGTGGCAGCAACAAGCGACCCTGGTCTGCGAGGTGCCTGGATTGCGAGGGCACGATGCCCAGTTATTGGTCGCCTGTGGAATCGTGGATTCCGCAACGTTGTCACTCCAAAGCCCGGTAGTTTTGTGGAAACATATCGGACCATTTTCCTATAGTAAACCCGGGCAACGATTGCTTAGAGGCTCTACTGCTCCGGACTTGGAAGAGGTCGCCCAGTGGGTCTTTCTCGCTAACTCTGGTCAGGAAAATAGGCGATCGGCGTGAGGTTTTGATGGGCACCGATGACGAATCTGTGTTCTCCATTCTAGGTTTCAGCATCAGGCAAAGGCGACTTCGACGGCCTTGAAGACGGTGCGAGTGATTTGAAAACCGAGTCGTTCGTAAAGGCGTAGTGCTTTTGTGTTGTGGGCGGTCACTTCCAAGGTGGCCAATTGGATTCCCTCGGTGATAAAACCCCGAAAAGCGTGGTGGATCAGCCAGGTGCCAATTCGATAGCCTCGATGGCCAGGTGTGACGCCAATGTTCTGTATGCTGCCCCGGTTTTGGGGGTCACGAATGGCTTGGATCGTACCGCAATAGTCGACCTCGCCCGTCTGATGGTCGTGGTGCGCCACCAGGATCGTTGAGTTGGGTAGAAAACTGGGGCGGCCCGATATGTCGCCCATCAGACGCCGGCAACCATCAAGGTTCCCCAAGCAAGGGAATACATTGGCGTCAATTTCAAATCGGAAACTATTAAATTTTGTTTCGGAGTGCTCTTCCAGCAACCGGTGATTCCATCGGGATGCGACGTAGTCGTTGGGAACACGAGGTTCTGGAAATAATCCACCAGCCAAATCGTATTCCATGCGGAATCTTTTGAAGTAGGTTACGCCCATAAATTGGGTTGGTGTCGAGTCGAAATGGTGAATCTAAAAGGTCAGAATCTAGTGTTTAATCCTATCTTGGCTATAGCAATCGGTCAACTTTTTCGGGGAAACGAACCGACGATTTGTCTGGTTTTGGTGTTTCCATTTGCCGATTTTTGAAGAAAACTAGCCGTCCACTGCACAAGGAAATCGCGAGATCAAACCCCCGTTTACTTACTGAAAACCGCTTTGCACAGTCATTCAAAGAGTTGGAATTGTTTTGGTTGCGGTGCAGAGAGTTCACCCAAGATTCGGCCAGCGGCTGACATGCCACTAAGAAAAGCCCCTTCGACTCTTGGTCCGTTGCACCAGTCGCCACAAGCGACAATCCCCGAATTGCGGTCGAAAAATGAAGGTATCGATGCCGGATTGGCAGGGAATGCGTATTTCCAACGATGGGCGGACAGGTGAAGAGGTTCCAGTTGTTGCAAACCGGTAGCCCTCCAAAACTCCTGTAGCATGTCCAAACCCACTGCGGCGGGGTCGCGATCCCAATTGAGTTCTGTCCATTGAGAATCAGCGTGAATCACCACGTCCTCCAAAGAGGTTCGTCGCTGAGCCTTGGTTGAATTTCGGCATGCCCATGTAATAAACGAATCGTGAATGAACGCTCCAGCCCAGTGGGTGGTGATCGGCTGAGGGAAGCTTGCCATGATCGCCCAGCAGGGGTTCATTCGGATATCGGAAATCTGTTTCGCAAATAGGGGGAAGTTTTTTAGGATCTCCACAGCTTGGGGTGGTGGGGTGGAGAGGATCACTCGATCAAACTCTCCCAGGGAGTTCTGGTTTGCATCGATGAGTTCCAGTCCATCTGGCCGCCTGACGATTTGGCTAACCTGCGTTTGAGTTTTTAAATTGAGATTTGTGCTGAGATGTTTACAGATGCTATTCATCCCTGGCGTCGCGACGTACCTGACGACGGAGTTGGAGGGGGTGATACTTTTACCCTGCTGGGAAAGAGTGACGATTCCGGATTGACGATCGAGTGGATCCTCTCTGCAAGAGCTCCCCCACCTTGCGACGATTCCCTGTTGGATCCATGACTGGACGTATCTGCGGAAGTGAGGGTTTTTGACCGTGAAATACTGAGCGCCATGATCGAATCGAGGTTGGTTGTCGACCCGGCGGGTGGACATGCGACCTCCGGTGCCGCGGCTCTTTTCAAAAATGGTGACAGATAGTCCATGATCCGATAGAGTTCTGGCAGCAAATAAACCGGAGAGGCCTGCCCCCACGATCGCTATGGACGGCTTGGATTGGATGCGAGGCTTGGCAATCCGTTCGGAAAGTTTAGCGAGGTCTAAGGTTTTCCGGTCGGTTTTGGTTGACCGAGGCCGCAAGGTGCCGAAGATCGGAATCTCCGGATCATGAGGCCGATCGAAAAGACCCAAACACCATAATATTCCTCCGTAAGAGCAGGGGTCGCGGCCGTCCAAGGCGTATCGATTATTCAGATCGATCATCAATTTTAGTGCTAATTTGGGGCTCGCTGTCCACTCCAGAAATTTTTTGCCCCAGGTCATCCTTAAAGAATTGTGCAACTCTCCCTGTCGCAACAAAGACCGCTGGCAAATGTCCCAAAGCGGATCGCCGGAATTTGCCCTGGCAAGGTCCTCCCAGTTGAATGTCAGCGGCCTGTGATCCGGGGAGTGTTCTTTGAGAGTTTTTATTGCCCATTCAGGCAACCCTTGCAGACGAGCATGATCCCGTTGATGAAAACAGAAGTTGTACGCCAATTCTCGCCAAACCAGCAATTCGTCGAGAAATTTTTTGGCTCCTGAGGAATCGGATTGACTTGCCTCCCGCGCGATTCGAAAAGGAGAGACCATGCCGTAGTGAAGATAGGCAGACATTCGGCTGACACCCTTGCTGAGCGGATTGCCTCGCTTGGACGCGTACTGATTCAAGTGGTGATCTTTGAACCTCAACCATCTCCGGTAGCCACTTCTGAAACCTCCAGGAGAGTCGGGAATGGGGCCGACCGAATGATCAATTTCGCATCCTGCGACCAAGTTTTCGATGGTATCCTGGAGAAAAAGATTGTGAGGAAAATGCAATTGCCCCAAGTTAAAAGGTCTTGGCTCGGATTTTGTCTCCGGCCATGGTCGCCCTGCCCTGTTAACCTGATCTTGGCCATGTCTTTGCCGGAATTCAAAGGCGCGATCGAAAGTCTTGCCAACCTCTCTCATCGGAAGAATGCAGGCGGTGTCCACTTTGATCAGTGGGGTGGCGACGTTGCGATCCAAGGAAATGGCCGATCGAAGATACGGATTAACGGGCATCTCTTCGGTCACCACGACTCGGGCGGTCCTCGCCAGTCCTTGCAGGATTGGTTTTTCTGCCCGGTTCTCCTGTTCTAGATAAAACGCATAGGAAATCCCTTGCTCTTGAAACGCGTTCTGGACATCCCGGGCACCTTCCAGCACGAAGGTGTGGTGCCGATCCGAACCATATCGATCCCGTCCTGAAAGACCCTGAAAAACCAACAGCGGCAACTTGAGGAAATCCGCGAGGAACATCGCCAGATCCAACGCCGGGTTCTCGTCGGCCCGCATCGCCGTCTGCATCCAGTAGAGAACAAAGTCGCCGGATTCCGCTTCTAAATGGGGTAGCTCCCCTCCCATTCGCTGGTGGAGATGTGCCGGGAGGGATTCCAAAAGAATGTTTGATGAAGCCATGAATACTCAATAAAAAAGATTAATTTCAGTATTCGATCTCGAACCAGTCCGGTTTCAATTTTTACTAGATGGTGAGTCGTTTTCGTCCAACGCCTCAATGCCCATTGGCAGTTTCTTGCAAACGGGCCAGAAAATTTGTCATCCTAAATGTGGAAAATTTGAAACCCGGGCAGCGGACCAACGAAACTTATCAACGGAGGGTGAGTCCAGTTGCGTTAGCCGTGGGGGAGAGACGACGATGGAAGTTGCAAATTATGTGATTGCCGGCGGCACCAAGGGCATTGGACGAGATTTGGCTGATCGGCTGTTGCAGGATGGTGGACGACTGGTGATTTTGTCCCGCGAACCGGTTGCGGATTGGCATCCGGATGTGACCCAGCATCAAGTCGATTTCTCGGACCCCAATGCCACGATTCCTCCCGCTTGGATTCCCGCCTCGCTTCGAGGTGTAGCGTATTGTCCCGGTTCGATCAATTTACGATCTTTTCGCTCTTTAAAGCCGGAAGATTTTCGCCGGGATTTTGAAGTGAATGTGATCGGCGCCGTGAAGTTCCTTCAAGCCTGCGCGGCAGGCCTCAAGCTCGGATCCTCCCAATCGACCAGTTCAGTTGTTCTATTTAGCTCGGTCGCGGCCCAACGCGGAATGGGAATGCACGCCTCGATTGCGAGCTCGAAATCGGCGATCGAAGGGATGACCCGATCGTTGGCGGCGGAGTGGTCTCCCGGCATACGGGTCAATTGCGTGGCTCCAGCCTTAATCGAAACCACATTGTCGCAGAGATTTTTGGATCGTCCCGAACGCCGTCAGCAGATGGACGAGAGCTATCCATTGAAAAGAATTGGACAAACCGGTGATGTTGCGGAACTGTCCCGTTTCCTGCTGACCGACCGTAGTGGGTGGATGACCGGGCAGGTCTTGGGGGTCGACGGCGGCCTTTCGACGATTTGAACCGACAAATCCCGCGCGTTTTGCCAGTCTGATGCCCTCAAATAAAATCGATCTCGACGAGATTGGCTCCGATTGTTAATCTCCGGTGCACTTTTTGAGTTGGAAATCCGCTAGAATAAGGTGGTTTCTTCAATCATCATCTGGCGGCTTCTTTTCCATCACCTGGAGACTGTTGTGAAGTCCTGTTTACTGAGCATTGCGGCGTTGACCCTGTCCGCCAGCGTAGGCCTCGGCCAAGTGCCGGTTCCTGCGGTGGAGTCAGTTCGTCAACCCAATTCCCTGAACCAGGACTTGGATGGATTGAATTTGGTAATCAATCGGCTAGGAGCGACTTCCTATCGAGATCGTGAGAACGCCACCAATGACCTGATTGGCCGGGGTGTGCAGGTGATTCAGCCGCTTTTTGATCGGATTAAAACCGAATCACCCGAAATATCTTTCCGAATTGTCAAGGTCATCAAAGCGATTGCCATCGGTGGCGAAATTGAAGTTCTTGAACGCGTGCTTCGTCGTTCGATGAGTCTACCTGTTGAACATAGAGAACGCTTTGCGAGTTGGGGGCAGCGGGCGATCGGTCAATGGCGTCTACAACGTAACGCGGTGGCGGTGAAACAATTAGTCGACCGAGGGATTCAGGTCGATGAAATGGAAGAATTGGCAGGTTTGGGATTCTTGATCGCCGAAGATCTTCAGGTGGAAATCGATGAGGTGAAAAAAAGCTCGTTAAACCTCGAAGCCGTCCTCGGGAAAATTGAGGAAATCAAACAAAAAGAAAAAGGTGGCCGTCGAAAGAGACCGTTGGAGCAACGTCAAACTGAGAATGTCGCTGATCGGAATCCTCCGCAAAGATTTGTTGAGTTAAAGGGAGGCCGTCGGTTAGTCGTCGGCGGTGTGGATGGTGTTCGGCTGCAAAAATCGGACTCGGGTGGTTTTCCGGCTCAAAAGATCACCGTCGGTAGTAACTGGTCTGGAGAAGCGGCGGATTTACGATGGATCAGGTCGATGACCAATGTTGCGGAAGTCGAATTCGTCGAGCACTCTATCACGCAATCGATTTTGGATGAACTCAAACAGGTAGAAGGCATTCAATCGATATTGTTTAGCCGTTGCACTTATTCGTTTGATGAGGTGCGACGGTTCAAAAGGGAATTGGATCAATATGGTGGCCTGATCCTGATGGCCGTTGGATCTGGATATTTAGGCGTTTACGGACCTAATTCCCAAGATAATTCTGACACAGAGGGTAGTTTCGTTTCGATGGTTTCACCAGATTCGGCAGCCATGGAGGCTGGTCTGGAAAGGGGTGATGTTATTTTTCGAGTTGATACCGATGATATCAGCTCGTTTGCCGAGTTATCCCTTGCCATTTCGTCCAAAGCGATTGATAAAATGGTCAAAATCCACGTCCGCCGTGGTGAAAAGGAGATGGTTCTTTTGGCCCGCCTGAAGTCGCGTGCCAAAATTAGATAACCAACGGTGTCAAAACGCACCTTCAAATTTAATGATTTCGTCGCGGGGTATCAGCGGCTACATTTCTAAATTTGGTGGCAAAATCCAAGCAAGCCCCTGTTTCCAATTGCCCAACACAACCCCTGTAGATTTCCTGCCACGGAGTCTGGTCAGTCAGGACAGGCGGGATATAGTCCGCCACCCGTTGATCGATGTCAGATTGTGAAATCATTAAATCAACCTGACGATTTTGAATGTCAATTTTGATTTTATCACCCGTTTCTAAAATAGAGAGCCGGCCTCCTACCGCTGATTCCGGGCTGGCATTTAAGATTGAGGGACTAGCTGAAGTGCCACTCTGCCGTCCGTCTCCTAATGTTGGCAAGGTATCGATACCCTTCTGAATGAGGTGGTCCGGTGGTTGCATATTGACGACTTCGGCGGAGCCTGGATAACCGACCGGACCGGCGCCTCGGATGACCAGCAAGCAGTCTTCATTAATTTCAAGGGCGTCATCGTTGATCCGGTTGTGATAATCCTCGGGACCGTCGAAGACGATCGCCCGGGCTACGAAGAATCCTTTATCATTGACATACTTTTGCCGAAATTGTTCGTTGATGACACTGGTTTTGATCAAAGCCGAGTCGAAGAGGTTCCCTTTGAGGACAAGAAAACCGGCTTCGGTTTTGAGCGGCGTTTCGTACCGCATGATGACGCGGTTGTCTCCATCTGCGGCGGTGTTGAGAGCGTGGCCAATCGGATCTCCTGAAACCGTTGGGCAATCCAGATGGATTTTTCCCCCGGCGGCGAGTTCTTTTAAGACCGTCGGGACACCGCCGGATCGGTGAAAGGCTTCTCCGAGGAAATGGCCTGCTGGCTGGCAGTTGACCAAAAGTGGAATGTCATATCCCAACTTTTCCCAATCAAAAACGGTCAATTCGATACCCAAATGCCGGGCAATCGCGCATAAATGCGGGGGAGCATTAGTCGAGCCACCTAAAGCCGTATTGGCGACGATGGCGTTTTCAAATGCTTTCCTGGTCAGGATTTTTTCGGGTGTTAAATCTTCACCGACCATCGGAACAATCCTTTGTCCGGTGGCATAGGCCATCTGCATTCGTTCCCTGAAAACAGCTGGTATGGCACCACATCCGGGGAGAGACATGCCGAGAACCTCCGCCAGGCAATTCATGGTCAAGGCGGTTCCCATTGTGTTGCAATGGCCTTGGCTGGTGGTGCTAGCTGCCACGATTTCCATGAAACGAGTGTAATCAATCTCCTTGGCTGCCAATAATTTGCGAGCCTCCCAGAGCGCGACTCCGGAACCTGTTAGTTTGCCCTCATGGTAACTGTCGAGCATCGGGCCACCTGACAAAGCAATCGAGGGGAGGTTGGTGGTTGCCGCGGCCATAAGGCAGGCTGGAGTCGTCTTGTCACAGCCGGTTGTCAGGACCAAACCATCAAAGGGGTAGCCATGGATGATTTCGACTAATCCCATGTAGGCCAAATTCCGATCGAGGGCTGCCGTTGGTCGCCGCACACTTTCCTGGATTGGGTGAACTGGGAATACCAAGGGGATGCCACCTGCATCGCGTACACCATCGCGAACCCGTTCCACCGTTTGTAGATGGATTCGGTTGCAGGGAGTAATATCGCTCCCTATTTGAGCTATACCAATGACAGGGCGTCCGGATTGGAGTTCGTCCGCGGTGATTCCATAATTAAAGAATCTCTCTACGTAAACGGCGGTCATTCCCGGGTCTTCAGGATCGTTGAACCACTGTTCGCTGCGGAGCGGTTTTCGCTTTTCAGAAGATGCCATCCTGTTTTACCCGGTTGAATTCATTAATATATGACAAAGAGGTCAATCGTGGTTTTGTTCCTGTGATTCGGACCGTCAGTTGACGGCTGCCTGAACGAAGAATCCAGATTTTTAAGATTCCAGTTTACCGTTGAGATTGGCGGTGGGTCTACGTGGCCAATGATACCTTTTCCCAAAAGGAATCCGGCCAGCATCGATTTTCTAAAGGTGATCATATGTTTCGACTTGACGGCAAAACGGCCATTGTGACTGGCGGAGGATCGGGGATCGGTCGAGGGATTGTTGAGCTTTTTGCCAAACAGGGGGCCACCGTTGTGATACTGGACCGTGATACCGCCATGGGTGAAAAGACCAGAGCCGAACTAGAGAAGGAGGGGCTTGAAGTCATCTATGTGGCAGCAGACGTAACGGATCATCATGGAATGATGGACTGCATCGAGAGTATTTGGGCCGAACAGGGCCCTGTCGAAATTCTCGTTAATAATGCCGGTATCGCCCATATTGGCGATGCGGCTACCACGTCCGAAGAAGATTTTGATCGTGTGATGGCGGTCAACTGTAAAGGTGTCTACAACGTTTCCCATGCTGTCCTGCCGCGAATGGCCAGCGATGGAGGGGGAGTGATATTGAATATCTCTTCGACAGTCGCCTGGTTTGGGCTGGCGGATCGGTTTGCCTATACAGCCAGCAAAGGTGCCGTGACAGCCATGACTTATTCCATCGCCAAAGATTTCGTCGATCAAAACATTCGCTGCAATGCCATTTTGCCCGGTCGAATCCATACGCCTTTTGTAGACGGGTTCGTCAAAGAGAATTTTCCTGATGAACAGGAACAGACCATGCAAAGGCTTTCGGATTACCAGCCGATAGGACGAATGGGTACGCCTTTTGAGTTGGCCTCCGCCGCCCTCTATCTTTGCAGTGATGAAGCCTCTTTTGTGACTGGAAGTATTCACGCTATTGACGGTGGCACCATCAGTCTACGTTAAGCGGCTGGTTTTCGGCTGTTGATCGAACAGACCAGGAAACCCCTATTGAACGTCCAACACAAATTTTTTAATGAGCTGTTCGTGATGATCTGCTGCACGGACTCATCTCAGTGACCAACTGTGCAGCCTCATAGGTCGGCCGATATCAGGCGGCACGCCGAATCGTCAGGGGCGGGGATTTGCCTGCCTTGCCTGCCTCGCTGATTCCCCGAGGAACCATGGACGCTGCCTCCATAAATCCCATTTCGTCGGCGATCTCGGCGGCGATCCGGATACTGTTGTTAACGCTTCTTTCTTCCGGATAAAGATGGCACATCGAGGCCATCCAGAGATTGTCAATCGGCATTGCAAAAGGTGGGATGCGATCGCGAAATCCGAGGTCAGTCAGGGGAGCTGCATTTTGTGTTCGAAAGACCCACGACCGATTGAGGTCCTCGCGGACCGGCCTCTGATACATTGTTTCAAGCTGGCTTAATTGCCGGTCGATCAAAACTTTGTCGGTGTCCTGCCAAATCGAATCATTCAAGGCGGCATACTTCGAAAGATAGACCAGGTGTTGTCCACCATATTCTGACGCGGGAACCAATTGGGTCTGTTCAATGACTCCTCCAAAATCAAACTGACCGTCAGCCACATTCGTCCAGTAGATACTTGAAAGGGGCTCTTTAAAGGATAGCACCGTACATAGGGCGCCTAGATATTCAATTTTTGCAAGGTCAGTCGCGTAGGAAGGCAAGATGGGCGACATGAGAGAAGCAAGCTTGTCCGAAGGAATGGTGAACACGAGCTGATTTCCGGAGATTCGACTACCGTCTTCCAGCTCGATGGCAGGCGAGCCGTTGGGGTCTACCGCTGCTACCTTTTTTCCAAGATTGATTTTGACACCTAAGTCGGCTAATTCCATCACCAACGTATCGGTAAGCCGTTGTAAAGATCCTCTTAAGTAACCAAGTTTTTCGACACCCGCTTTGCGAGATAAAACACGTTGCCGAAGCCGGCCGGCAATCCAGGCTAAGGGGATTCTGTCCGCTTGGTCCCCGAATTTGACTTCCAGCATGGGCCGCCAAATGGCATCGGTTGCATCCTTTCCTGCGTTTTTAAGGAACCATGCGAGGGCCGTCTGGGACTCCTGAGTGGTGTAGTATTTTCGGTAAGCGAGTAACGCGGAGGAAATACCAAAACGAAAACGAGATAAAAAGCTCATCGCTTTAAAAGACAGCAAATCGCGAATGCCATTAAAGTTGTGGACCTGGCCGTTGCGGTAAATCCCCATAGTGGAGGATTTGAACAGGATGTCGTTCTCTAAATTGAGTTCCCCCAATAGCCAGTTAATCTCAGCATCATGCGTAAAGAAATGGTGGTAGAAATACTCAAGACGGTGATCGTCACCGGCATCAAACGTGCTCAGCAACCCACCGGCACGATGGGAACCTTCGATGATTTCAACCTCGACACCAGACCTGGCGAGTATGTAGGACAAAGCCAATCCAGTGGCTCCTGCTCCAACGATGACAACTTTCACTTAGGCCGCTCTTTTTCTGAAAAAATCCACGTTGAATTGATTTTCTTGGCGAGAGGGGGAATCGGAAGGTCTCTCGGAAATTTCTGATACAAAGCTAACCGGTCTCGCCGATGCGGCCTCAAAGACCCTTCCCACGTACTCACCAACGATGCCTATCGACGTCAAAATCAGGCCGGTACTCAGGCTCAGTCCGGCCATACCGGCGGCCATCCATCCCAGATCACCGGGAACCGAAGCATTCAATACGATCGACAACAAAAAGCCCAAAGCGATCATGCCACCGAGACCAAAAACCAGCAACCCTGACCAGGTGATCATCCGCAGCGGTTTACGCGAAAAACCAAAGACACCATTAATCGCCAGTTCAACCAGCATGGAAAGGCTGTATTTTTCTCTTCCCGCGGCTCTCGGATTTCGTTCGTATTCCAACGCGACCTGGCGAAATCCAACCCATGCTCTGATTCCCCGAATAAAAGGCGTCGTTTCGTTGGATTGAAGCATCGCGTCGACCACTTGCCTGTCCATTAGACAGAAGTCTCCGCTATCGAGAGGGATTTCGATGTCGGCGACTCTGGCCAAGATGCGATAAAAAGATTTGTAAGCGATCTTTTTCCAAACCGACTCTTTGCGTTTTGTTCTGACCCCGTAAACAACTTGATGGCCGTTTTTCCATTGTTCCACAAAATCACGCAGTTTCTCGGGAGGATCCTGCAAGTCAGCGTCCAAGACGAACACAGCATCACCGGTGGCCTGCTGAAAACCGGACCACAAGGCTCTTTGATGTCCGAAATTACGAGAAAGACGAATGCCCTTCCAGCCTTCGCGTTCCCTGCAAATTGCCGATATTTGGGACCAGGTGTCATCGGTTGATCCATCATCAACCAAGACGAAGTCGATCCGATACTCCGGCTCGAGCGAGAGGTTTCTGAGCCGCTCATACAGCAAGGGAAGAACGTCTGCCTCGTTATAGCAGGGAACGACAACGGTAATAGATTGTTTTGAGGTCAAAATTCATCCTTGAATTCCGTAATTAGGCTGATTTTGGCGAATAGTTGCCTGACAAGTCAATATGGATTTCAAGAACAGAAAAAAGGAGCCAAAACGGCTCCCTTTGATTGAATTCAAGACGAAGATTGCCTACTTGGGTGAGGCGCTCAGAGCAGCGACACCGGCAGTCAATCCAGCGACTCCAGCTACAGCTCCTAGACCACCTAGACCACCGCCGCCACCTCCTAGACCACCGCCTCCGCCAGGTCCGGAACCGGGAAAGAAGGGAATGATGATTTCATCTTCTTCTTCATCTTCTGTATTTTTATCTTCTTCGTCGTCCTGAGTTGTAATGAGTAAAATCGTCTTTCCATCCACCAAGGTGATGTCGGTGGGCGATGCCTTCTCAAACGAGACCTTTCGAGTGATGGACCCTTTGAGCACTTCTAACCCGAATACCGAAAATCCGCCGTCGGAGACTGCCATCAAGGAATAAATGCCTGGTTTCACGTTATCAAATGTATAAACCCCATGCTGAGCTTGCGTTTGGACGACCACCTTGTCGCCCTGCACCAAGACGACCGTCGCTTTTCCGACTAAGGCTCCGTTGAGATCAGCCACCTGTCCTTGAATGGTCCCTTCGGTCACGGAAGGGGTTGTGACTCGGGTAGAAATCAATTGGATCGGAGTCTGTTTGACAGGATTGCCAGCAGCTAAACGTTTTCTGAAACGGGAAAGAATCGTCTTCGCCATGTCGTAGGGACTCGGCATCGCGACCATGTTCAGGCCATCAACGTCCTTCGCTGGAGCGTCTTTGACAGCGGCGACGATATCAATTCCGGTGGCTAGTAAAGCCGTTTTTCCGGCGGCAACCAAGCTGTATCGTCCCGGCTTTACGTTTTCCATGACAAACGTGCCCTCGCGACCGGTTTCGGCTTTGCCCATGACCGTCCCTTTGCGAGATAGAGTGACCGTCAGTCCTTCGGCGGGACTAATCGCGGCAAAGGAAGATAGTGCGGTAGAGATCGTACCGACCAAATGCCCCTCTCGAGTTAGAGAAGCGGTTTTAATCGAAATCTCAGGCTGAATCGCATCCTGCGACATTCCCAATGCGGGTATTACGGTGGCAAAAAGAAAGCCAGTAAGAACCGATCTCATGAAAATCTCCATGTATAAAAAGCCATTAAAAACTGGCAAGACTATCAAGCGCACCAATGGCGCATCCGTTAAACCCATACAATAGTTATGATTGTAGGGGTGTTCAAGGAGAATGCTGGTAATTTCCAGATAAAATCCACAGATAACCCAATTGTCCTAACCTCCTATTTCGGAAGATGAAGCAGCCCGGACTCTCAAGGACCCTCTGTAGAGCGGTTTTGTTAATTGGAATTCGTAAACGTCGTTTGGTGGAAACACCAATCAAACAGGCCCCATAACTCGGTAAAAGTCAGTTTTTTTAGGTTCAGCGAGTCGTTGTCTAGGTTCTGTTCGACCAAGGTGGTTAATTGGGCAGGGTCAAATGGCGTTCCGCAGCGGGCAATCAACGCGGGGTCTGAACATAACGGAAGTCCTTTGGTAACAGCTAGTAAACAATCTGCGCCTACGGTTTTTCGCAGCCAATGGCGAGAGTTGGCAAAATCTCCCTCTCTACGATGCATTATCCCATGTAAATAACTGCCCGCTTGCGAGTACAGGGTCTGGCTGATGAGGTGCGATTGTTCGAGGAAATCGTTGAATAGCCAAATGGCTGAAAGACAGCATTGCGACATCTCCAGTTCGCGGTCCGATCCGCCAGTATCGGCAAGCTGATTGGCTAATTCCCCAAATTCGCTCAAACGCGAAATATCAGGATTCCCCGATGACAAGTCCATCTCCGGGCAAGAGGGTATCATATTCGAAAAAGGGCCATAGATGGACGGGTCGATTTCTTGCATGTTGATGTTTGTATTACCTTTTCATAAGCGTGGGAAAAGCGATAATCGACCACTGGTGGTCAGCGATGCAATAAGGCAATTTGTGTTTTTTGTATTGTGACCTGTTTTTACGGGAAAACCAATTGGGAAGATCTTTGGATTTAAATCAACGAAGTCGCTTTCTGGCCGAAACGATCCAGAACCGTTCCACTGAACTGGGAGTGGAATTCTCTTCTTCGGAGAACGGTTTGCAAATCGATTTTGGGGTGACCGCTGCGGGCGGCCTGCAGGCCGGGATAGAATTAGCAAAATTGTCTTGCGGTGATCTGGCAAGAATTGACTTGATGCCGATGCAAATAGGTAACACCTCCTTACCAAGTCTTTTTTTTCAAACGGATCATCCTGTTGCTGCCTGCATGGGAGCCCAGTATGCAGGATGGCCTATTCAGGTGGCAGATTTTTTCTCGATGGGATCTGGTCCTATTCGTTGCCTCAGAGGAAGAGAGAAGCTTCTCGAACAATATTCGTTGGTGACCGATCAAAATCGATCCGAATCGGTGGGCGTGCTCTGTTTAGAAACCGGTCAAATCCCTCCCCAAAAAGTAATCGAACTAATCGTCGACGAGGTTGGAATTAAGCCTGCTAATTTGATTTTGGCCTTGGCCCCCACCAGTTCAATTTCTGGAACCGTGCAGGTCGTTGCCCGTTGTGTGGAGACATCACTTCATAAACTTCATGAGCTAGGATTTGATTTAAATGGTGTGGTTTCAGCCAGTGGGCAAGCCCCAATTCCACCGGTCCACCCTGACGACCTGAAGGCGATCGGGCTGACCAATGATTCTATTTTATTTGGGGGGATCGTTGATCTCTGGGTACGGGGAGAGGATTCAGATATTGAGCGTTTGGGTGAAAAAGCACCGAGCAGTTGTTCGCCTGATTTTGGAATCCCGTTTTATGAATTGTTCAAAAAGAATCAATTCGACTTTTATAAGATCGATCCACACTTGTTCGCTCCAGCTCATATCCGGATGCATAATCTTCTCACCGGTCGAAGCTTTTCTTTTGGGGGACTACACGAGAAACTACTGACCGAATCCTATGGACGGTAGGAGTTCTCTTGGCGGTTCTCTGTCACAACGGCTGATTTATCTGGCACCACGCCTGATTTAGATGGAATCAGGAAGTCTTTCCGAAAGCGGTTATGAATACAATTGGAGTTCTGGCGCAGGGGGGGAGTTGGTATCTCCGCGACTTGGAGATCGCTTCCCAAAACAAATGCAGAATCCAGCAGATTCCGTATCCTGATCTGGAAGTCTCTCTTGGTCGATTTTCTCAGGAGCTTGCTTCGTTGCCGGTTGGTGATTCTAAAGCCGGTTGGGATGCGATTTTGGTAAGGTCCATGCCGATCGGATCGCTGGAGCAGGTTGTTTTTAGGATGGATGCACTGCGTTGCTGGGAGAATCAAGGCGTCCCGGTTTTTAATTCATCACTTGGACTGGAAATAGCCATCGATAAGGCGTTGACGTTGATCCGTTTTGAGAAAGCTGGCCTTCCTTTTCCGCCCACCGCTGTTTTTCAAAAGGCTGATTCTGCCTTGAACTGGTTTAAAGGCTGTGATTGTCCTGTGGTGGTTAAGCCGGTTTTTGGTGGGGAGGGACGAGGGTTGATCCTCGTCGAAGATATCGAGATGGCCTACCGAGTCTTCAAGACGTTGGAACAGACAAGGAGTGTGATCTATTGCCAAAAATTTCTTGCCGATGTGATACGAGATATTCGTATTCTGCTGATCGGTTCCCAGTTTTACGCCGTTCGCCGGCAAAACGAGGGCTCTTGGATTACCAATGCCGCGCAGGGGGGAACGGGGGTCCCGTATGAACCCACCCCGAATGAACTGGACTTGGCGTTCCGCGCGGCAAAAGCGAGTGAGAATGAAATTGTCGGTGTCGATCTTTTGGTGACAAAAGACGGCGATACCCATTTGATTGAGGTGAACGCCGTGCCAGGTTGGAAAATGCTTGGCCAAGTCCGTGACGTCGATATCGCCAGTGAAATCCTGAATCATCTGTTAAAAAAAATTGCCCGCGGTTGAAAGGAATTGTCAGCGGTTGAGAAATGTTGACAGCGGTTCCAACATATTGAGACCGGTAAAAAAATCTTGGGGGTCGTTCTGTTAGCGGGTTAGATGGAGGCGACGAAGATGATCAGGCTGGCCTTCGTGATTTTTTTAACTGATCGAGTTATTTGAACGAGCGGTTTCCGGTTTTCATCGCCTCAATAGCTCGCAGGCCCCAAGATCGATGCAACGAACTGAGGCAGCGCAGGTTTGATTCGTTGGATGTGCACGAGCCAGTTGAATCTTTTTGAGCCAGTTGAATCTTTTTGAGCTAGTTGGATCTTTTTGAGCTAGTTGGATAGTCTCCTACCCACCGAGGGGTGATGAAGTGAGAAGAAGCCCCCCCCTCCCCCCCGCTTTTTTCATTCTCTAGAGGTCGAGGATATATTGGCTATCGGCCATCCAGACGGGTTGGTGCACAGCCTTGCGTGCGATTAACCGCCGTCGTGGCGGGTGGTGACTACGTCGTGGAAAAAGGTCGATTTGGATCGAGAATCCGCTATGGATTATTGGACTCTGCTCCGAAAAAATCGGTTTTTCTAAATCGGATCCAGTGAATACGATCAGGCCCTTGGCATTTTTGACTATGTAGCAAAATTCCGTGGCGAACCGTGGATGATCGTTTACCGTTAACGTCAATGACGTGTCTTTGGGTGAGTGAGATCGGTTTTGAAATCGGCAACAGTCGTTCCTGAATTCGCCGTTTTTGGTCGACTCGGCGTTTTTGATGGATTCAGCGTTTTTGATGGACTCGGCGTTTTTGATGGACTCAGCGTTTTTGATGGACTCAGCGTTTTGGATCGATCTAGATTCGTTGTTCATCTTAGATTCGTTGTTCATCTTAGATTCGTTGTTCATCTTAGATTCGTTGTTCAGTCTAGATTCTGTCTTCGGTCTAGATTCTGTCTTCGGTCCGTCCGGCGAAAAAGAAATTTGTTGCAGTTTCGGGAAAGTATTTTTGGTATGGCACCGAGTAACGGCGAATTGAAATCGTGGATCGAATTTGGAAATCTTCTTTAAGACGACCGAGAGGGGTAACGTTGGCAGGGGGAAACCGCCTGTCAGATGTTTGTGAGAGTTCGATTCAGTTGGGTCAATGTGGATTTGGGTTTGGTGAAGGGAATAAGGCAGTCCGAAGACATGAAAACGATTGAGAATAAAGGGATGTTGCGTTCGTTCAGTTTTTCTTTCCGTGTTCCCTTCCGTGTTCCTTTCAGTATTGCTTTCAGTATTCATGGGCGATTCCATTTCAGTGATGTTTAGAATTGGGGCAAGATGAACGGTTGACCCTGTAGTCGAAATGGATGATCAAAACCGGACAGCCGATCCAGTCCGGTTGGCCTGTTTTTTGTCATTAACAGGTTTTTTTCTGAAAGATTGAGCGGCTATCCGAATATCGTGAAGGTCAGGCACGAGTCGGCGCGTGATGGGCCGGGAAAAGCCTGCCGGTGAATCACCATTGGCCGAACCTTTGGAGCATTGAATACCAAGGAGTTCCGCTCCGCCCCCCTCCGCGTGAATGCCATTGCCTTAGATTAGCGGGGTCCCGGGTGGTCGCTCAACGAGGCTTTTAAGTCTTCACCCGGCGTCACGCCTCGATATCCGTTTGATTTGATGCGATCGCCTGTCACTCTGTCGAAGGAGTCCTGGGACAGCTGACTGGGGACGCTATCACGAGTCTGCACTGACCATTTCTTTAAAATCAGGCGGAGTTCAGTTTCTTTTGCCCGGTGCTCCGATTTTCCAATCAGGTTATGGATTTGATCAGGATCGGTGCGACTGTTGAACAGCTCGTATTCTTTCCGCGGAGCAGCAAAAACATCCCGCTGATGGACCGTCAATACCTTCCGCTGGCGAGCGGTCAGAAGGGACTGGTGAGAGGGGGATCGGACCGAATCGGCCGGACCCTGCCAAGGTTTTCCAGGCCGCTGATTAGAGATCAAGACGAAGCCGCTTTGGTCACGGACGGACCGACCGTGGGCCTCGTAATCGTGCCAATTGTGTTCGGAAAAAGCAAATCGCCGGATCATGGTTTTCGGTTGACTGAAGAGGGATGAGAAGTCGGTTCCCTGGAAGGTAGGTCCCGGCTGGATGCCAGCTAAAAGTAGTAAAGTGGGGGCGATGTCGATCGCACTCACCAAGCTGTCGGTCACCGCTGGAGTTTTCATTCGGTTTGGCCAATGGGCGACCAAAGCGGTTTTCATGCCTGAATCGTGTAGACGCGTTTTGGCCCTTGGAAAGGGACGCCCGTTGTCAGCCAAGACGAGGATGACCGTATTGTCGTATAGTTTTTCTTCCTTCAGTGCGTTCACCACCTGGCCAATGTAATAATCGAACCGAGTGACCTCGTTGTAATAAGACGCCAGATCCCTTCGGGTGGGTTGGTCATCAACTAGAAATGGGGGTACTTCGACATGTTCTGGTGTGTGGGGTGGACCATATTGTGGTTTCCATTCCCGATCGGCATCCCATCCACGGTGGGCATCCGTCGAGGCAAACCAGAAGAAAAAAGGCTGGTTCTTGGGGCGATTACGTAGGGTCGCTACCCATTTTCCGTGGCCACCGTGATTGTTGTTGAGTTGTCCGTTATCGATCAAGTCAAACGCTTTGTTGGGCGGTGTATTTGTATCCGCCGAGGGGCCTTTTTTCATGTGGTTTTTTCCAACCAACGCGGTGTAATAACCCTTTTCCCTCAGCCGTTGGGGAAACCAGGGAAGACGCGGATCAATCGGAAGGTGCAATTCGGCCGCTTTGCCGTTGTTGTGGGGGTACCGGCCGGTGACGATACTGGCCCGACTGGGACTGCAGCTACTGGCGGTTAGGAACGCATTGTCAAACCGAAGCCCTGTTTCAGCCAAGCGGTCGATGTGAGGGGTTCTCGCTTTTTTGTTGCCATAACAACCAAAGTCGTTCCAACTGACATCATCAGCAATGAAAACGATCATATTGGGGGTGGTTTGGCCATGAACCAACGGCAACGTGTTGCACCAGCCAAAACCGATCATCCCAACGCAGACCAGCCAAAACAAAGGGGTTCTATTTTGAAAGTCAATCAGCACGAATTTCCCTTGGAGAATGGTGTGGAGGCAAAGTCAGGTCAATGAGCGTGGTCGCCAATCATTCTTGCCAACACCAACACCCGTGTGGGAACGATCAGCCAAATTGGTGTAGTCCATGTTACCGACCGCAGTGCTCAATGAGTATCCGGAATGTTCTTTATTTGAAACATGGACGGTTGCATTGAGGCATCATTTCTCAGGATGATCTTGTGGCCAAAGTCTCAAAACTGCAGAAAACCCGTCTTTTTGTGTCCTAAACACGGGTTGGCACGGGGCGTGCAAAACAATGTAGCAATCTCACTCAAGGACAAAGCCATGCATGCCGGACATCTTATCGAATTATCTACTGACCTTTGTTTCAACCTCGAATTTGTGACGAGATTGACCGGCAAAGAGATTATCCATTCCGAAGAGTTTTGGAAAACATCCAAGGAAAAACTGGATCGATGGAACAAAGCATTGTCTCTTTTTCGGGAAGATCTGGAATCGCCAGAGGCTAACCATGACCCATGGGATGCCATTTCGTGTGTTGTTCAGGAGGTTCTCTGCTCGGAATTTTTTGCAAGAATCTCCGCGGCACTATTCGTTTATAAAGACCGAGAATTTCGGCAAACCGTCAACGGACCGGTGGCCAGAGCTGTCTTCTTATTTCACCTCGAAGCGAGGATGCGAGCGCTGGAATTAATAAACATCGGAGTTGAACGAAAAAATGCACAAGCACGTGAACTCAACCAACTGCGATGGAAGCTCGAGAGATGGTGCGATATGCTGCTGGCTTTTTTTCCTGAGTTCATTTCGACTGAGTTTTCTTTCGAAGAACAGCGGAATGTGGAATTTAGTCGTGACCTCCGAGGAGATTCTGCTGAGACTAAAACCACCGTGCGGCGTTTACTGAAAATGTCCATCCACGACTATAGCCGGCACCTGGTGAAAAAACCGGCCGCAAATCCGACCTTGAATCGAAAACAGTTTGAGTTGTTCTCGTTCGTGGATTCGTTTCCCAGTTCGACATCGGAACTCAAAAACTCCTTTGCCACGCAATCGGTGTCGGACTTGACCGCTGATGCCGAAAACTGGATTGAAGATTACCTGACGGTCGGTTAGCCGTCCGGTCACGCCGGCTAAGGATGCAGCAACGGCGTGTTAAGGATCCCTTTTTAAGGGACAGGGTGTTTTGTTTCACCGAGGATCACCTTCACCAAGTCGGAAGGTTTCAGGGCAAGGTTAGTCCAAGGTAACTCTTTAAGATCTTCGGGGATGTCGGCCGGTGTGCCCCCCAAAACCGAGACTTGACTTTTGCCGGCTAAAAGCATGCCCCAGATTCCAAAATACTTCTGTGACCCGGGCAGAAAGTAGGGGTCATGGATTTTGTCCACCATCAGGCTGCTGAGCCCCTGCTTTTCAATGATGATGTGATCAACCAAGTCGCTGGCGATCACTCCAGCTGCCGCGGAAATTGCGCCGGTCTTGTGGAAACCGACAAGGATGATCGATTCGGGTTGTTCTTGATGATGAGCGACCAGCGTAATCAGATTAACCAAGTCGTGGGTCCGCTGTGCAAGTAATGTGTGGTTGTAGCCAAAAGTGTAGGCGGCGGCTTCCCTTGGGTTTTCGACTTTTCGGGTCGGTCCTGCGGGCTTGGTCGACCGGTTGAATTCCCCCTGAAACAATAAGTCGGCCGAAACCACCGAGTGCCCTGTGTTGACGAGTTGCTCTATGGACTCGGTTAGTTCTTTTGGTTGGTCATAGAGGCAATTTTTTCCGGAATCGCTTGTCACGATAACGACTTTTTTGTTCCATTTTTTGGGGTGGATAAAAGTGGCAGGAAATTCTTCACCCTGTTTTTTGTTGCCGATGATCCCTGCGATTTCCCAGTACGCCGGTTTCTCGTTTTTGATGACGGTTTCAAATTCGACGTCTCCGCTGGCAGGCAATTCCCTCTGAAAAATCCCTTCCCAGCCTTGTTTGATAAGCTTCGATCGCTCTGGCGAGCTGAGAATCCGCTGCTTGGATTGTTCTGTCCAATTATTGAGAAGTCGCCGCTCGAAATCGTTTTTACCGCTCGGTTTGGGATGTTCTGATCCCCAGACCGTCAGTTCCTGTTGGGTTAATCGCCGATAAGGTCGCTCTTTTACCGAACCCGTCAAATTTAAATGCTTTTGAAACCAACGGTACATCGCCGTGCGGGAAACCTTGTTGTAGTTATGCCCAAATTCGGTACGGTCGACCATCATGATGTTTTCAGGAGAACCCATCAGTTGGTAGAGGCCCTTTAATTCAGGGAAACCCTTGGTTCTCATCTCCTTGGTCCAATCATTGGCTGCGGTGACTCCCTGCGGCTTGGGAGCGAAAAGTGCGGCCAATTCTATGTTGCCTGTTGTTACTCGTAGAAGGGTGCAGTTCTCGCAAGTGCACCCTCCCTGCATCGCTGTGGAAACCATCACTGCCGGGAACGAGACTTGAATTCTGGCGTCAATGGCGGCCAGGAGAAACGTCTGCGTGCCACCACCACTGGCCCCGGTTACCGCTAATCGATTGTCATCGACATCTGGCAGCGACTCCAGGAAATCAAGACAACGAATGGAATTCCACGACTGAAGACCCATCACCGACTGTAAATGCAATTCGGCTTGGGGACTAAAGAGCCCCCATTTTTCCGGAGTGTTGTATGCGGGGCGTTGTTTTGCAAATCGATGAGCTATTTCGCTGCTGATTTGGACGCTGTCAGCATAGCCGATCATGTCGTATTGAAAAACGACACAGCCCATTCTGGCAAGATGAACGCAGCGGGCCTGGATCGGATTTCGAGCAGTCTCCAGGTCGCTTTCTGCACCCTGTGCGATCTGGGATTTAGCGTTCGCCTCGCCAGCATCATAGAACCGGCCATTGGCCCAGTGACCATGTGGGCAGAGGATTCCCGGCAATTTTCCGGAGGCGGTTTTTGGCCGATATAAGCTGCCCGTTACATAGAAGCCAGGCATGCTTTCAAAGAACGTCTTCTCGACGGTGTAATCACCGCAGTCGATTTTTCCATAGATGACCGGATTCAAAGGCGTTTTGGCTGGTGGCGGCCACAAGCCCAACGCGACTTTGACTTGTTGTCGAACCCGATCGGCTCGCAGGAGCCATTGGGCCTTTGACTTGGGAACGACCATTGGAAAGTAACCATTTAGATCCTTTAGCGGTTCGGTTCTAACGTCGTTGATGTGACGGTCCGTTCCGGTAACTTGCGGTCCCTGGACGCCCGAGAGATGGCCACTGAAGAGCAAATGGGAAATCAGCATCGCGGCTGCGCAAAGCAAAGGCGTAGCGCGGGTTTGGGTAGCGAAAATTGGCATGCTCATGACCTCGGTCTGATTTTAGGCAAAAAAATTGGCTTGGCTGTGGAGGGATTTCACCCAACGATCATGCGGCCGGATCATTCCAGCGGTGCGATCATTTTATTGGTGGGAAATCTCCCGTGCAAGAATGGGGATTTGGCCCCGTCTCGCAACTGCTGGTGCTTTTCGTTCCAATTTGATTTGCCTAAACTGTGGAACTTTAAACGCCAATATTGGTATTTTTCGACAAGAAATGGGAGTCAGCGGGATGGAAAACAAAAAAACGGCTTTGGTGACCGGAGCAGGTCGTGGAATCGGTCGCTCCATTGCCTTGACCTTGTCCAACGCCGGTTTTCGGGTGGTAACGATGGCCCGTTCAGCGAACGAATTGACATTACTTTTGGAGGAAATTCAAACCAATGGTAACGAAAGTCGATGTTTTTCAGGGGACCTTTCTAACAGTGATGGAATTCAAGCGGTGTTGGAGGAATTGCGGGAGGAACAGATCGATGTATTAGTCAACAATGCCGGGGTAGGAAGTAGTCAGAATCCCAAACGCTTGGTTGATTTTGACGATGATTTTTGGGACCTGACGATGGCCCTGAATGTGACCGCTCCCTATCGACTGACGAAGTCTTTGTTGAGGGGGATGTTGGAGCGAGGATTTGGTAGAGTGATCAATATTTCGTCCATTAATGCGAAAATTCCAGGATTGCATGGCGCGGCCTATACCGCCAGCAAACACGCCGTGGCGGGATTAACGAAAGCGACAGCTTTAGAGGTGGCGGGAACGGGGGTGACCGCCAATGCTGTTTGTCCGGGTGTCACCGCAACGTTGATGAACGATAAACGGATCCAATACGATGCCGATCGTCTCGGAAAAGAATTCGAAGAAGTCGAGGAGTCTTCCTCACCCTATGGACGGCGTTTAACCCCGGATGAAATCGCGCCCCTGGTTGGGTTTTTGGCGGGTCCCGGCGCCAATGCCATTAACGGACAATTAATCAATGTCTGCGGCGGGACTGTCATGGCGTAGACTGGATGGTTAAAAACTAAAGAGCGAGCCAAATGAACCTTGAATTTACGAAAATGCACGGCGCGGGAAATGACTACATTTACGTTAACTGTTTTGAGCCTAAAGAAATAGAAAACCCAGCCGAACTGGCGATTGAGGTTTCCAATCGAAATACTGGCATTGGGGGTGACGGTTTAATTCTCATCAAACCCTCGAGCACCGCCGATGCCGCGATGGAAATGTATAATGCCGATGGGAGCCGCGCGGAGATGTGTGGAAACGGAATTCGATGTGTGGCGAAATACGTCTTTGACCATGGGATTGCCAAGAAAGACTCGTTAGAGATTGAAACTGACAATGGCGTTTTGTCGGTAGATTTGACCGTCGAGGGCGACTTGGTGTCACACGTTCGGGTGGATTTGGGCGAACCGATTCTGGAAGCTTCCCAGATTCCGACGACATTAACGGGTCGCCAGGTGGTGGATCATGGAATTCAGATTGACGATCGTACGTTTCAGGCGACGTGCGTCTCAATGGGGAATCCACACTGCGTGATTTTTGTTGATCACCTGGATGATGCTCTGGTTCAATACTACGGCCCATTGCTGGAGAACCACTCGTGGTTTCCCAATCGAGTGAATGTCGAGTTTGTAGAGGTGCTCGATCGCCGAACGCTCAGGCAGCGGACATGGGAACGAGGCAGCGGCGAAACGCTAGCATGTGGAACCGGGGCCGGCGCAGTTTGCGTCGCCGGTGTTCTCACCAAACGTACCGATGCGAGTGTTAAAATCCACTTGTTGGGGGGGGATTTGGAATTGGAGTGGCGTCAATCAGACAATCATGTTTATAAAACAGGTCCTGCCAGAGAGGTTTTCTCCGGGATCTGGAAAAATTGATGGTGTGTTAGGTCCACCCTTTTGGGCTGGGGCTTATTTTTCATATTAATTTGCGTTGTTTCGTTTGTTTCTATCCGTAGAAGAGTTTCATCAAATTGATGAAGATAAAATCCCCACAAATCAGCAAAGCCGGATCGCTTGGGATGTCACTCTTGCTACCTTGGCTCAGAAATTCTCTGGATATCAAGATTTCGCATTTTGACCCAACGGCGGATCCGTCGAGGATGGAATTTGGAACGCCCAATATTTATGTGTTTTGGCACGAGTATATCGTTTTGCCTACCATTTTATGGGGCAATACCAACGTAACGCTTTTCGTGAGCATGCATCGGGATGCCGATTGGTTGGTCAATATTGCCAAACATCAAGGGTTCGATGCGATTCGGGGTTCGACAACTCGTGGCGGTTCGTCGGCCCTGCGATCCTGCCGCGAAAAACTAAAGACACATTCCTTGGCCGTTACACCGGACGGCCCCAAAGGTCCTCGCCGTTGCTTGGCGATGGGCGCAGTTTACTTGGCGTCCCGTCTTCAGATTCCCATTGTTCCGATTGGATTTGGCTACCAGAATCCGTTCCGTTTAAGGACCTGGGACCACTTTGCAGTTCCTAAACCGGGTAGCCGTATTCGGGTGTTGATGGGACCGAAAATCAGGGTCCCTCGCAAAGCGGACCGAGGCCTATTGGAAGATTATCGATTGGCCATCAATAGCGATTTGAATTTGCTAACCAGCATCAGCGAACAATCGGCAGAATTGGGAACAGTGTTAGAGGGACAAGGAGCGTTTCTAAAAACGCGAAAATATCAACAAGTTGACTCGGTTGCTGAACTGTCGTCGCAGGAAAATCTACTGGGTGATGTTGACCTCCGGGGTGTGGCGGGTAGCCGGCAGGCAGCTGCCTGACTCTCCTTCATTTCCTTGTGGTTGGGGAATCCTCCGAGCTGCTTGGAACGCCGTTGAGTATCCGGAGAAATCAGCCCTAAACTCCAACAGGTTGCTCGTTTTGATTTATAAAATAGTCGGCTTCCAATCGGAATGTTTAGTTGATATGGAGGGCCGGTGAGTTGGAAGCGATTTAGATTTACGGTTAAAAATTCGTCGGCAGGCTGGAAAGGTGTATAGTTGTCAATGCAGGTCCCGCTCTCAAGAAAATTGAGGAGTTGGATTTGCCACTGGTTCACCCTTATTTTGCGATCCATGATGTTAAATTCTCCCCAAGACGATTCAACAGAGGGCTCAAACGGTCAGGCGGTGACGTTGATCCTCAAACAAGCCGGCAAGAGCGAAGAGGAGATCGCCGCTCTGACGAGTCTGGACGACGCAGACCGAGCTGCCGAAAACCAATTTTCAGGGGATCCTCCCACGCTGGAGTCTCTGTACGGCACTGGCAAAGCGGCCGAGTTTTTCGCCGGCAGCTTTAATCCGCAAGCCGAGGTGGCCCAGGTGATGAGCCAATCACTGGAATTCCTGATGGCTCGAAAAAAAAATGGCACTTTGTGTGATCATCACATGATGCTGTTTCATGCCGATACGATTTCGGGATTGGCAGAACGAGGATTTTTCGGGCTGGCTATTCCGACTCAGTATGGCGGAAGCGGGGCAAAGCTGGGTGATTTGGGACCTCTGCTTCGGGCCCTGACATTTGTCCATCCGGACCTTGCGGTCATGTTTGAGGTTCATAACTTTCTCGGACCGGTCACACCAATTCTTGATTTTGGAACCGAGGAGCAAAAAAGCTATTACCTTCCAAAAATGGCTTCAGGCGAATTGTTAGGTTCGTTTGCGCTAACAGAACCCGGGGTGGGGGCGGATCCCAGTAAGTTGTCCATGACCGCCAGACGAGTGGGGGATCGATACTTTCTCAATGGTGTCAAATGGCCAATTACCAACGTGATTTATGGCGGTTTGTGTGTTCTGGTCCTGAAGATTGAAGGCGAGGATCTTCAACCCGGTAGAGATTCGGGGATGTTCCTGTTTGAGGTTCCCCGGCAGGACACGGAGCATTTCCGGATGAAGAGGAATGACCTGGTCGCTTTTGATTTTCTGTGGAATGCCCGGTTTCGTCTCACCGAGTTCGATGTTTCGGACCAGACCTTATTGGGACCGGCTGGAAAAGGATTGGCCCAAGCATTTAGTTCCCTGGCGAAGGGTCGAGGGGGGATTGGCGTCAATAGTGCTGCGAAGGTCTTCAAGCTACTGGCGCAGGTCATCCTTGACCCCAGTCAAAAGGAAGAAATCGAGGGTCGCACGCGGTATCGATCAGGCGGATGGCTCTCATTTCGGTCAACTTTCGGCAAGCCGATTGGAACCGCTCCGAGGATCGAAACCTGGGTCGGGAGGGCAGTCTGTCACGGAATGGCTGGTCGAGTTCTGGGCGATTTATGTTTCCGTCTTGCAGCCAACGGGATTCGTGATGAGACCCAAGGGATGATTGCCAAAGTGTATGCCACCAAGGCGCTCCTGCAAACGGCCATCAACGTCTACCAGATTCAAGGTGGCCGTTCAGTGCATACCGACGAGCGGCGGGCCATGATTCGCTCTCAGGGTGAAGAAGCCTTGGCCAACGCTGAATTTCTGATTGAAAATTATGTCGGTGGTAATATGCACGAATTTACTATTGCCACCGTTTATGAGGGGCCCAACCCCGTTTTGGCGGATGTGGGCGCCCCGAATGCCATGACCCGGAAAATACGAAATGAATATCTTGAGCCGATCGGCATGGCAAAAATAAATGGAAGTTGGGGGATTTTTGAAAAGTTGAAATGTGGTTGGTTTGTTGGGCGATCGGTGCTGGGGTCGATGAACCCATGGACCGGTTCGATGGCGGGTGTAGAGAACCTTTTCCCAGAGAAAAAACGTTTGATCAGAAATGGTTTAAGACGTAACAGGAAATTGGGCCGCCGGATCCTCTGGATTATTTTACGATACCAAAGAAAATTCATGGATCAGGCATTTCTCCTGGGGGACGAGGGCGGAGTTTTTGACCAGTTATGCCATTCGCTTGCATCTCTGGTTTTTGCTTTGTCATTGGACAAACCCGGTTCGGAATATATAGAGATTGGTAAAGCCTTGGATCTTGAAGCCGTGATTCGGTTAAAAGGAAAAACCACTAGCCCCCAATTGCAACGGGCGTGGGCCAGCATTGGGCGCCGATTGATGGATCCCCAATCCACTCTTCACAAAGATCTGATTGCGGACATCGAGATTGGCGATATTCCCCTTGATCCTCGGTTTATCGACCGGTTTATCTGATCTTTTGGCCGCTTGGCGACAAAATGCGACTTGGTAGCGTTTTCGATTGCGGGGGGTTCGGCTTCCGGTGACATGCAGCGGCGTTTTCACATCGTTCGCTCGTTTTTTAAAACGAATTGAACCTTTCCAAGTGCCAACGCCGTTGGTGCCAAGTAAAATAAACCGTAATTTCACCCAGGTAGTGACTGCCTTGGCGCTGTGAAATGTAATAGCGGGTCCATTTATTTTTTGAGTCAGCCGATGAATTCCCATGCCAGTGTGTGCGTTTTTTTTCTCTTGTTATCGTCTTTGGTCTTAGACGGTATTTCAGTTACCGCGGATGATATCCTTGGTCAATTCAAAGCTCGGGAAATTGGACCGGCGGCAACGGGCGGAAGAATTGTTGACATCGAGGCTGATCCTGAGAATCCGTTTCGAATTCTGGTCGCCTCGGCTTCAGGCGGACTTTGGCTTACTGAAAACAACGGGACGACGTGGAATAATATTTTTGAAAGAGAAAATACGATTTCAATTGGTGATATTGCCATTGATCCAAAGGATTTCGATGTCATATGGGTGGGGACCGGTGAAGCCAACAACCAGAGAAGTTCGCTTTGGGGCGACGGAGTTTACAAGTCGACCGATCGGGGCAAAACATGGAACAATACCGGGTTGGTGGATTCCCACCACATTGGACGAATTGTCATCGATCCCAATGATCCAGAGGTGGTCTATGTCGCGGCATTGGGTCACCTCTATTCATCTAATAAGGAAAGAGGACTGTTCAAGACTAAGGATGGTGGGAAAACATGGAACAAGGCTTTGTTTGTCAATGAACAGGTGGGCGTGGTGGACGTCGTCATTGATCCGGCAAACTCCAATGTCATTTATGCTGCCACCTACGAACGCTTGAGGCGAGCCTGGGATTTTGATGGAGCCGGACCGGGATCGGCTATCTATAAGTCCAACGATGCTGGTCATACCTGGAAAAAGCTGACCAGCGGTTTGCCCGCTGGCAATATCGGCAGAATCGGGATTGCGGTTTATCCTCAGAATCCGGAGATTTTGTATGCAACCGTTTCCAACCAAAATTTAGCTCAGGTGAAAGCGACCCGCCCAGGTCAACCTTCTTCCGATGAGAAACGACCCAAGGTCAAACCGGGCGAAGCCAAGAGTGAAAACGAAATAGTCCAGACACCGTTTGGGTTTTATCTCCAGGTGGAAAATGAAAAGTTGCTTATTGCGGGTGTGGAATCCGCCAGTCAGCTTGCCCGCCAGGGCCTCAGAAACGGCCAGCAGGTGGTATCGTTTGCGGGAGTTGGGGCTGACCGGCTAGAGGAATTGAAATCAGTTGCCAGTGGGCTCAAGCCTTCTGACTCGATCCTGATTCAATTGTCCAGCGAAGGCACTCCGCGGGAAATCCGGGTTCGCAGGCCTGTCGATGCCGTCCCGGGTCAACGTCAGATCGGCGGTGAAATATACCGATCCGATGACGCTGGTTCGACATGGAAGAAAGTCAATCGAACCGCGTTGGGTGGGATGCCGGCTTACTATTATGGGCAGATTCGTATCGACCCCAATGATGAAAATCGCCTCTATGTTTTGAGCATTCCCCTGAATACGTCCACCGATGGTGGGAAAACCTGGTCTCAGATAGGACGGTCGGTCCATGTCGACCATCATGCCATTTGGATAAATCCTAACAACCCAGCTCACCTGATGTTGGGCAATGATGGCGGGTTCCATCAAAGTTACGATTACGGCAAGACCTGGGATCATGTTTTCAATCTGCCATTGGCACAATTCTATGCAGTTTCAGTGGACATGCAGCAGCCATACCATGTTTATGGTGGTTTGCAGGATAACGGTAGTTGGGCTGGGCCATCGAGGACTAACAGTCGTAGCGGAATATCAAAATTCGATTGGTATCGAGTGGGAGGCGGGGATGGATTTTACGTCCAGGTTGACCCAGTGGATGCCAACATCGTCATCGCAGAATCCCAATTCGGTGCCATTTTCAGAAGCAATCGAGCGACCGGAGAAAGAAAATCGATCCGACCCCGCGCCAGTACGTCGGAGGAAAGGTATCGGTTTAACTGGAACTCGCCCATCGTGATGTCCACGCATGATTCCAGAGTGGTCTATTTTGGAGGAAACAAGCTCTTCAAATCGATGAACCGGGGCGATGATTGGGAAGAAATCAGCGACGATTTAACAACCGTCAACGAGGAGAGAATTAAAGGAAATGTTCCTTACTGCACGATTACAACGATTTCAGAATCCAGGTTAAAATCGGATTTGCTCATGGTGGGCACAGATGATGGGAAAGTTCAGCTCACCAATGACGGAGGGAATAATTGGACCGATCTCAGCGAAAATTTCGCTTTCAAAGCTGGTGACTGGTGGTGCAGTCGAGTCGTTTTGTCTGGGCATGATGCTGCAGTCGCCTATGCCTGTTTCACCGGGTACCGTGAAGATGATTTCCGAAGTTTTGTCTTCAAAACATCGGACTTGGGCGCTACGTGGCATGCGATCAATGGCAATCTACCGGCGGAATCGGTCAATGTGATTGTGGAGGACCCGATTAATCCGAACCTGCTGTTTGTCGGAACGGAATTCGGCGTTTATGCGTCTCTGGATGGGGGTCTCGTCTGGAAGTCGTTTGGTGAATTGCCCCGAGTGAGTGTTCACGATATGGTGATCCATCCTCGAGACCGGGACCTGATAATCGGATCACATGGACGAGGGATCTTTATCGTGGACGATCTTTCTCCGCTTCAGGAAATGAAAAATTCTGAAAAAAATGGGGTCAAATTGCTTGCACCTCGGCGAGCGGTTACCTATCGGGGTTCGGCGACGCAGAGCATTTCTGGAGACCGAAAGTTTTCGGGTGCAAACCCTTCTCGCACCGCGAAAATCTGGTATTTGGTCAATGAAAAAGTCGACCAGAAGCATCAGATTGCCATTACAAATATTGAGGGCGGAAAACGCCATGAATTCGAGATTGAAAACCGGTCAGGATTGAATTTTGTCACATTGCCGATGGGGACCCCTGCAGGTGGCCGGCGGCGAGGGCGGTCGCAGGCAGCCCCTGCTTTTTCGTTGAAGCCCGGTATCTATCGTATTGAGCTGTTTTCAAACGATGAATCCGGTGTTCAGGTTGGTGAAATTCAAACGGTGATTTTGCGTGTTGAGGCTCTTTAAAGGTCTCAGCCCTGCGCCACACGGTTGGTGGTTTCCTTTGGCCAGCCTTGACCTGTGGGTTTGTTTTTTCAAGCCGATGCCCGGGGCACTGGGCTGCTCGGACGTCATAATACGAGCCGATGCTGGTGGCAATTCAATGCAGATGGCAATAATGCTTCGTGCTACCCATTGGCTGGAATCGCACTAGAATAAGGGCTGCCGTTTTTTTGCGGACCCATTCAACGGGGAATTTACGAGGTGGATAGTAATGACCAAAAAAAATAAACTTGCTTTGCATTGGCAGATATTAATTGGAATGATCGCCGGTGTTCTTTTGGGTGCGTTGGCAGTCCTTTTCGACTCAACAGCTGAAAAAGCCCCCGAAGGCGAGTTGGCAGTCTCCAAAAATGGACAACTTCTCATCCATCTTTCCAAGGTCGTCGGGGCGACCGTGGTCTCCATTCGCGAAAAATCCCCCCCTGCGCATGGAAAGATTTCTGTTGATTCTACGCCCATCATTGGTTTTGACCCGTTTTCAGGGGAGGTCGGATTTAGCCCCAAAGCTGAATTGACCTACCTCCCCACACGAGGTTTTGTGGGAAGCGATTCGGCGATCATCGAATATAAGACGTCGGTGGATGGCGAAATTGAAAATGTAAAACTTGATTTGGTAGTCGATTCCAAACAATGGAATTGGTCAAGTTTGATTATCGACTGGGTAAAACCGTTTGGTGTGATCTTTATCAATCTCCTCAAACTGATTGCCATACCGTTAATCGTCGCATCGCTGATTAAAGGGATTTCAGATTTAAAAGATCTCTCCAGCCTTTCTTCTCTGGGGGGTCGAACTGTGGTGTTGTACCTGATGACTACGGTGGTATCTGTCACCCTGGGGCTGGTGATTGTCAATCTCGTTCAACCAGGAATAGGGTTTTCAGAAGAAACCCGTGCTGCTTTAACCTCTGACTTTGAAGGCGACGCAGTCAGACGCATCGACGTGGCTGATAAACAGATGAACATGGGACCACTACAAGCGTTAATCGACGTTGTTCCGGATAATATCGTCGGAGCCGCAACAGCCAATGGAAATATGCTAAAGGTGATCTTTTTCGTGATCTTTTTCGGCGTTGGGTTATTGCTGATCGATCCGACGGCCGCCCAGCCTGTTAAAGAATTTTTCAGAGGCTTAAATGAAGTCATTTTGAAAATGATTGACATTATTATGAAGTTGGCCCCGCTGGGGGTCTTTTCATTGCTTGCCGCGCAGGTCGTTGCAACACCCTCGATGGACGTTTTGTTTGGATTGTTAAAATATTCAGTTTGCGTTCTGGCTGGTTTAGCTAGCATGGTGTTTTTGTTTTACCCCTCTCTGGTTGTGATTTTCGGAGGTCGAACCTATCGGCAATTTTTCAACGGGATTTCGCCTGCCCAATTGTTGGCATTTTCAACCAGCAGCAGCGCAGCCACTCTGCCGGTGACCATGGAGTGTGTCGAGAAAAATCTGGGTGTTAAGAAAGAAGTGGCGAGCTTTGTGTTGCCAATTGGCGCGACGGTAAATATGGATGGCACAAGTCTATACCAAGCGGTCGCGGCGGTTTTTATTGCTCAGGCACTGGGAGTTGAGTTGACGATGTCTGATCAATTAGCGATTGTTCTTACCGCCACACTCGCATCGATCGGTTCAGCGGCGGTTCCGGGTGCTGGGATCGTGATGTTGGTCATTGTGCTGGGATCCATTGGTGTCTCGGAAAAGGGGATTGCCTTGATTTTCGCCGTTGACCGGATCCTCGACATGTGCCGGACGACTGTCAACGTGACCGGTGATGCTGCGGTGGCCATTCTGGTCGGACGGTTTCAGGAGAAAAGAGCCGGGGTAGGTGACACCGAGGCTCCTGCATCTTGATCGGTTTTCAGATCAACTGTCGCTCACCAGGTGTTGCTGGTGGTTGTGAAAAAGAAAGACTGCGATTTTTTTTACGTGTTGACAGGCGTTTGTTCAAAGTCACCTGGGCGAACGGGCGGCGGCACTTGTTTTCCGGTGGTCACTTTTGCCCGTCGCTTAGCAAGTTGGCGAATCGTCACAGCGGTTGGTTAGGCGGAACGGTTCGTCGCACCAAGCGATGCCTTAGTGGAGGCCGGAACTTGATATTTGGCTCTGATGTCCAGAATGAAACGACGGATGAACAAGCCCGCCATGAGTGCTGAGATAGCCGTAATGCACCAGCCTGGGTAGGAACCCGGTGCTACGGAAATCCAACTGATGCCACCTACCCAACTTAATGAAAGTAATAGCAGGGAATAGAAATAGGGAAAGATCCGCCCCAGGTATTCCGACGCAGTCCAGCCAAGCAGTGTTATCATCAGGATCGCTGCGAGAACCATTCCCTGACTTTTGAACTGATTTCGCGGGGAAATGTTTTGAATCGAGATGTTTCGGTCGGTTAGTAATTGCACGGGGAAAGATGCCGCAATGATTTCTTCGGGAATGTTTTGCACCGGAACGCTGAACTGGGGCTGTAGTGAATCGTTGTCTGGCGTTGGCGATTGCGACTGAAGGCCGGCGATTGCTGCTAAATTTCGATTCACCAAATTCCACCGACTGGACTGGACGTTTTTTTCATTGATTTCATAGATGTTGATCGCGTTCTCCAGGAATTCCCTCCTACGCGCGACTATCTCATTATGCCTTCCCGACGTTCCCTCGAAGCTCAACTGAAATTGGCGTCCGGATCTGACTTGGAAAAAAGCGTCACCGTTGTCCCACTGTTCCAATTCCGGTAATTCAAACTCGTCGTCCGCACATAAGCAGACTAAGTCGATGTACTGGCAGAGTTGAGGGTCGAGCAGTTCAAACCGACATTGGCTGTCAGGTAAACGGTCAAAGGGGCGTTGCTGTCCACAAACGGTTACCGTGGCCAGTCGCATGGCGGCGGGAATCCGGATCACAACCGAAGCCACGCCATTGGGCACTGCAAACATTCGCATGGTCAGGGTTTTCGAAGGCGGATCATAAAGGGCTTCGGAGAAATCGATTTTCGGTTCATTCTCCAGTTTGGGCTGGAGTGAATACTGAATCAGGGAGGTCGCATTATTGATTCGATAGGTTCGATTCTGTGGGCGGGATATCAAAAGACTGTTGATCGGCAAATTCCAGATTAACCGGTCGTTACCGATCTGTTCTGGTAATTGAATCGTCCGTTTCAAATCGGGAATATTCTCCAGAAACGAAGGGCGAATTCCCAGAGGAGAGATGTTGGTTGAAAACCGAAAGGAGATGGATTTCGTGTTAGACATTCCCACGGGTGTCCAGACTTGTTTCCTTGAAAAAGCCGGAGATTCTTCGATGCAAAAATAATGTGCTGGATCGCTGGTGATATTGTCTGCCTCCAACGGGATATTCAGACCCGCCCATTCCTGGAAATCAGTGGGACGAAAACTGACTTCATGGATGATCTTCCCATTTTCATAGGTGAGTTTTTCGGCCATCGATGCGGTGCGGACTTCTTGGGCCGGTTTTGTCTGAACGGACTGTACGTCGGCTAAAACTTCACCTTTCAGGAAGAACTCCCGTTTGCGAACGGGCTCTTGAGGAGGGGTTAACACATCAGCGTCGACAACTCGCTCTCGATTGGACCAGATGAAGTGGCTTTGAGTAGGGTCCAAAAACGATAGCCTGACAACATCCAATTTGATGTTGTCCTCTTGAATTGCCGATCGTGCCGTTAAAGAAAACTGGTACTGACCGGCTGGTAAAGCGGGTAAAGGTGACAGGAATACCCCACCGCCAAGAGGAAGAACTTGAAAAGATCGACCGCCGAGTGCCAAAGTGACGTCCTTAAAACTGTCCGGCAATTTAAATTCTAAAGAGTCTAAGCGTCTGGTGGCTGTGATCTCCAGTTTCGTTTCCACCAAATGCTGACCGCTGCTTAAGAAGTGGTTGGAGACCGTTTTACCCATTAGTGGTACCGAAGATGAGATTCCCAATAAAACAAATCTTTCCGAAGCGGTGATGGAAAAAGACTCGGCTGGCGTTGGGAGCTGGAATTCTGCCTTGGAATTCCATTGTTCTTCAAAATCACCCGGCGGGATGGGTTCTGTTTTCAAAGGCGAGATGACCTGAAAGACCGATTGATCGGACGAGGAGGTGCCCACCCAATATTGACGGACCGGATGGGTCAAAACGGTCAACGGTTCAAAGGAAAGAAAGCCGATGTCAGTCTGGCGGTCAGCCATTGTGCATTTCAATTCAACTTGGGATGTTCCGTTGGTGACCAATGAGCCTCGAATTCGATTTTTGGGTCGTTCCGCGGATGCCTCAAATTGGTCTCCGGAAAGACTGAATTGGTCAGAAATCTCCACCAAAATTGGTGTTTTGATGGGGCGATCTGAGGTGATCAGCAGCCTGTGGACGGCGTCGGACGAACGGAAATCAAGCCAGTGATAGATTTGGATTTCAGGATTAGTGATCGTGGATTGAACAAGGCTGAAACTTTTGGTGGGTCCAAGGCCAAGATTTGCATTAGGCGGCAACCCTTTCTGGGTACCGACTTCTGAAACTGGAGTAAATTGAAAGGAACGATCTGTTTGGTTTTCAAGCCTGCCGCATCCCGAAAAAGGCATGGCGAAGGAAATCGGGTTTTCTTCGATACGTAATAAAAAATTGAATTCGAGTTGAAACGCGCCCTTTCGGTTGGTGTCCAACTCGATGCGATTGCTGTTTTCGTTGACTTTGAAGTCAATAGAATTGCCATTGAGGAGCACAGCGTTTTCTGGATAAATGGCATCCTTTACAAAAATTGGAAAATCGAATTTGGGAGTGTTGGAGACATGCAGTTCGAACCTGATTTGACACGCGGTGAGGTCCGACTGAACCCCCTCGGATAGTGAAACCTGGAAAGACTTGCAAAGAACCTGTTGACGGTTGGAACGGTTGGTAACCAAGTCGTAGATGTTCAACGGGAGGTAGACTAGCCCATTGGATTTTCCTTGGCTATCAACCGGATAGATAGCGGATGCTATCGGTGTGTTCTTGGGCTGTTGATCTTGAGCAGTGGTGCCATGATTGGTGAGCACTAGCAGGAGGATTCCAATCGAAGTCACCATGTTGATTTTGCATAAACGGCGTAGCTCTCGCAGGAACAATCCGATAGTTAATCCAAATAAGGCAAACGATAGGACGACGGCAATTCCATAACAAAGAAAAAGTGATACCGATAACAATGGAATAAAAGTCAAGAAGACTTTCTTCGTTGTACGGCATTGAATTGCAAATCCAGCAAAAAATCCGGATGTCACCAAAGCAATTAACAGCAGGTTGTGAACTTTGATGAGAAAAAGTTCCGTGGAGGCTTCCAGGTCGACAGATGATGTGTAGGAGGATGAATTGGAAAGAGTGAAATCTCGGTGAGTTGCGGCTTCAAATAACTGGGTCGGGAGCCAACCATAAGCCGCAAGCGATTCGTCGATGGTCTGAGCGTAGATGTTTTGAAAAGGAAACACAAAGAATGATCGGTCTACGGTAAAATCGGTCACATTGGTTTCCAACGCTAATCCATTAATCAGGATGACCGGTGTCTCAATTCTGGATGTCAAAAATCGTTCGTTAAATTGGTATTCCAACTTGAAAAGTAGGATCGTTTGGTTGTCAGGTACTTTCGGCAATGTGACTCGCCAGCCCTCTTTTTCTTTTTTTGCGGTGTTACTGAACGAACCATATTGGAAACTAACCGAGTCGAACTCCTGCTCGGATGAGAGTAGAAGCGTTGATTCGTCAGAGGAATCCATTGAAACGCTAACGTCTAAAATGGCCATTGCGTTTTGATTGATGAGCAAAGAATGATCGACGACGGTTCTTTTTGACCCCTCGCTGGCCTGTTCAAGCTTGGGAACGATCTTAATAAACGATCCATTTCCAGATTCAAATTCCCGTTGATGATCGGCGTCATTTGCAATCGGAACTTCGCGAACTTTGGCTACGTTTAGGGCCTGTTTTTGATGGTTGATCCCCGTGATTCGTATTACACCGTCGGCTGTCCCCTTGAGGACCGGTTGAGGCAGAAGGATATCGATGGCTGATTGTTCGTCGAATTCGGAGATTCGCTGGAATTGGAGACTCGAAACGGCGGATTTCCGCCGGTCGGCGTTCTGGACACTCCAAATTTCTCGGGATAAATCAAGGCCGAGCCCCTGTTTTTCAACGGTTGTCAAATGGTGGACGATGGATTGGCCATCTATCGGTTCCCATTTGATCAAACGGTCATCTGCCTGGAGGTCTAACAGTAGCCTCTCAAACTTGCTGGAATCCCATTGGATACGGCAGTTTGAGATGACCTGTTGATTGCTCAGCAGTGCATGGGTTCGATAGGAAAATGAAGTGCCATGTTTTTCCCTTTCTGCCGGAAAACGGAATCGCAGTTGCTTTATTTCAGAATACAAATCGGTAGTACTGCCAACCGGGTTGCCATCAGCCGGCGACGCCAGCTGAAACCCGTAGGGTGCTTGAACATTTGAATTGACTCTGGCAACAAAGTTTTCGCCAAAGCTGACTTGGCAATTGGGGTTGGTCACTTTGACGGGGCAGAATTCCGGAAAAAGATAATTCCTGCGGATCTCAAGTGTTTTCGTTGCTTCAATGATCAAGTCCTGAGGGGCGCTGGACATCGCCAATTGGGGAACACCGTTGGAACTGACGACTGACCAGCCAAGATCTCTTTCAGGTTGTTGTGGGTCTTTGACCGATTCTATTTTCCAACCGGGTTGCAGAAGAAAAGCTTCTGACGGAGCCACGTTTCCCATCCGTTGTTGAACGACCAGAAGGTTGTTAACCGCGTCGACAGACAAAAAATCTGTTTCCGGTCTTTCCTGTTTTCGGCGAACCCCCAGTGTTGCCAATGACGTTCCAGAAATAGGCACGAATTTCAATCGGCCCAATTCATCCGCCGAAATATGCATTCCGATACTGGTCAGTAACGAAATTTCCCAATTCTTTTCCCATTCGCAGATGACATGGTCACTGATGTTCGTGCAATTCTCAAAAATGGGATGTCGCAGCTTAATTGAATCGTGACTCGAAACATCGCGTTGTGCCACGATTTGAAAGTCTTCGCCTGAACTGGACGAGTTGAGGTCCATTTCCACAACCGACCCTTGGTCTGATGGGCGCTGCTGGATGACGGACGTTTCGCGGTTCCCGAGGGTAAAGCTGGTGCAAGAAAAACCCGGGGGCAAACGAAACTTCAGCCGCTTT
Organism: Planctomycetota bacterium; assembly: GCA_014238905.1. Taxonomy (GTDB): domain Bacteria; phylum Planctomycetota; class Planctomycetia; order Pirellulales; family Pirellulaceae; genus JABAAE01. The sequence goes on along the minus strand of JABAAE010000005.1, from coordinate 261,939 downwards.
TTTTCTGGATAGATCCAGAAGAGTTTTCCCTTGGTAACAATCGTTGCCTTGATCGGGTCAATATTGACAAACGAACTTGATGTCGCCAGAAAGGTTGATTCAGACTTTTGAGTTAGAGCGATCAGGAATTCGTTACGAGACACCAACAATCGGTATAGTTTCTGGGAACCCCGCGCAGTGGAAAGTGGAGCAAAATGGACCGGTTGCATTTCCAGATCGCATTTTGGAAAAAGAGAATCCGGTACCTGAAGGTAAACCACCGGCGTGGTTTCACTCTCAGGTAAACGACATTTAAATATCTTCTCACGCCCGCTTGAGACCAGTGAAGCGTTGCATTGGAATAATCCACCCAAGATGGACTCAAAAACGACTGCCCCGTCGGGAGTGTTGCCAAGAATGGCTTGGTCGACGCCGTCTTGGACTGGACGGACATCACTGAAATTAAGATTGGATCTAAAGATGACCTGTGAGTTGTCGCCTACTGTGGGCGGGAAATTTATAAAACAGGGACCAGACAGTTGGCTTCCGCCGTTGGATTTCAAAGATAATGTTAATCCCTGAATTCGACCTTGAATCTGGGCGGTTTGGGACAGCAGGAACTGATCAAATCGACTGGATTCCATGGGGAGAAATTTACCTGAAATAAATTTCCCGAGTTTGTCCGCGGGAACGAATAGTTTCCGTAGCTTGATTGTTGGTTGTTCATCAAGTGAACTTGATTTAGTTCGTTCCGGTGAAACAGTCGTCTCTTGTCCAACGCCGAACGCTGACGTCAGACAAAAAAAAACCAGTGGGAGGATTCGGCTCATTTGGAGTCCTCTGGCTGGTTACGAGTTGCAATATGCGTGTGAGTCGATGGGCCAACATTGGAATCCGGGGAAGCCAGCGCAATGGAGGGAACATTCGTTTCTATTCTTGTTTCATTTTCTTTCGGTCCAAACCAATTGGTCAGGCGGGCGATTGCCAATCCCAGGCAGACCAGAAAACCAGCGAGGATTTCAACCTGTAAGAGTTGGACGAACCAGATTGGGTACCAGACACCCAGAATTAATAACACGCCGGCAGCGGTCACCATCGAAAAAGGATTTCGTAGAACAGGAATCCACACTAGGGCGTAACCTGCTGCCAAAAAAAACAGACCGAAAAAAATGACAAGCCGACGTTTCGAAACCAGATTAACACTGGACAGGTCGGTAACACCGAACGAAGAAAAAAGATAATCGGCATTTTTTAATTCTGCATCGGAAGTCTTCCCTTGCCCAATCCATCGTTCCAAATCGACCGGTTTCATTGTGGGTGCCGGTCTTAAAAAAATTCCACCGCCTGAGACGGTAAACGCAACGGAAAGATTGTTGGAATTGGTCCAGATATATTGGTTGTCTGGCAAGTCAAAACTCCAGTAGAGATGGCTGGTCCACAGGACTCGTTTGGATTTCGGCAGATTGAGTTGAATCGTTGAAGAACTGCCAGCGGAAAAGTATCGAATGAGAAAAACGATCACGTGACTCTTCGAAAATTCATTAAAACCTACCGTCAGGGATCGATTGTCTGCCGAAGAAGATTCAGATATCGGTTTGCCGTCCAGTTGGCAGGAAAGTAATTTGGACCCGTCCGGAATATTCCACTGTATCAACGAATTTCGGGGCTTGAACCGGATGGCGATCCGGTCTTGGCGAAACTCGGAGGTGATCGAAGTGTGGCACCAAATCTTTTCAACTTGCAGGTCATCCTCGTCCGAAATGGTCTCTGAGAAAAGTATTGAATCGGCATTGATCGCTTGATAATGGGAAGCGTAGAAATCTGTTTGGATCGTCGTGTCTTGATTCCATCGAGAGTCTGGACTGAGATTTTTTCCGGGCGATGTTCGGATCTCAAGGAGAGTACGATGATTTACTTTTTTAAATGACCTGCCGTTAATGCTGGTTGAGTTCGTGGCCGCATCGGATTGATTTGCCGGGTTGGGAAGCAGGATCACAGGGAGGCGGGCTTCCACCTCGTGCAGGTTGGGAAACTGTTCCAGGGAAACTTGGGATTCCAATATCAGGTCCAAATTGGGTTCGACGTTAAAAACGTAATAGGTGTTTAATCCATCGGGAAAACCCTCCAACAGCAAGTTTTTTCCTGACAGTTGAACTGTGGGAGAAAAACGAGGATCGAAACCGATCACTACGGATTCGAGTGGTCGGTCGGATCGAATACGGTGGGTGGTTTTCATCCAATACTGACCCCGGTTTTCCTCGATTCGGATCGATTGGGTAGCCGAGTATTTGGTTGGTATACGTTTTATATTTAAGGCCAATTGGAGTTTGCCCTGCTTGTTGGATGTCAGGTCCAACGATTTTCCACCCACGATTTTTTCGAGTTCAAAATCTGAACTGGGTTTGAAATCTGAATTTTGCTTTGAATCAAATAAAAGCTCCGTGTTCTCCTTGCCTATTAGGGACAAACGATTGGACAAACGTGGAATGCCGTCAATATAAGGAAGCTCCAGTGTGTTGTTTGAATCGGAGGTGATCTTTTGCGTCAAGACAACTTTTTCGCTTTGGCGAGCTGATTGTGTCAGGAGGCTCTTTAACGCGAGGAAGGGGTACTTTCCGGATACACCGGGGTTCTCTGCCTCGATACTCCAGTCTTGGAGATTAAGGATGGCTGCCGGATGGGTCGAAATCAACTCTTTGGTTACCTCGATGTTCAACGTCGCTGATCGAGTACCAACCTCAAGTCGGTAATTGATAGAGTTATCGAGCGATGGAATCGGGTTAAATCGAATTAAATTAGCGGAGTAGAGTGCCGTCCGAAATTCAAACGTGAGGCTTTGGTCAACAGAATTTACAATTCGATTCTCAAGATTGAATTCATTTCGAATGCCAAAGGATTGTCCTTGGGGAGAGGAGATCGATAGCGTTCCAGCGTCGATCCTAAAGTCAGGGAAATCGAGTCCGGAGATAACTTCCTGCTCCAGCCCCCGCTGGGATTGACTCGGTCGGGGAACTACCCAGCTGATGGTTAAGTTTTCTATCTGCGTTCTGGAAGCAGGAAACTTCAGAAAAAAGTAGGTCAGGTATTTTGATGTGCCATTGTCCGGTTGGATCTGATAGGCCGGGGGCGAGATTTCGATGTCGGTGGCATTCACCGGCAGCGCGAAACGAAAACCATTGATTTCATTGGTGGATGAGAGCGAGAGGGTGGAACTATTGGCAACGCCGTTGGGGCCGACGGTCGCGATCGCCTCGATTTGAGCAATCGCCGGAGACTTCATGCCCATATTGGTGGCGGTTTCCGACCAGCTAATGGAAGTCTGATCGTTGATGCCCTGGATTTCGATGGACGATCCATTTTCAAATAACGGCTTGACCGGTGCAGAAAAAGCGCCTTCTGGTATACGGAATTGCATCCGCGGCTGAACCGTGTGGATTTGCATTTTAGCAAATGCAGCGGCTGGTAAGTTCAGTCGAACCGTCGTCGCGTTGGATTCGTCTATCAGTCGTTTTTTTCCAAAAATAGTAAATCGATTTTCTTGATTCTGCTTCCCTTTGACCAAGAGGTAGTATTTTCCATCCTTACGCATGATGTCGTTGGAACCGGCGTTGGGTGGGAAAAGGACGTTGTCGAAACCGATTGGAATTCGGTACTCGCCATCTGCCTTAAAATCGATGTTGAATCGGATCTCAAGGTTGGCCGAACGACCTCGTACTTTGGTGATGATTTCCACCGCTCGAATCGAGAACTCCTGGATGTCGTCGTTCGCGTTGCCGCTGCGCAGGATTTTGAAGATCTTTTCGAATTCTTCAAAGGTGATTTTGAAATACGGAATTGGCTCGCCATCTTTGCCCAGAAGATGGAAGGTTTTCAGTGGCGACACCTCGACATTTGGCCGAATGGGTTCTTCTTCCTGGGCAACCAAGTTGCCAAAAACGTTCGTCGCCAGGATCAGCAACAGCGGAAGGAATGCGGTGAATGATTTTGCCATCATTGAAACACAGTGTGTTGAAACTCCAGTCTACCTTGATAGTTGGTGAGCGAGGCGGAGACATCTCCGAGGGCCCTAGATCAATTGGTCAAAAGGCCCGGTTAATCCTCAAAGCCGTTCTATTCTGCATTATTGAGGGTGCGTTCTATCTCGTCACCTAAATTGTTGGTCGCCGATGCAATAAATTTTGGCTTTAAAAGGTCGAATTCGCCGTCCAGTCCTCTTACCTTTCCCCCCGCCTCGGTGAGGATTAACATTCCTGCGGCGATATCCCATGCGTTCAGTCCTGAGGCCCAGTAGCCATCCACCCTGCCCGTGGCGAGGTAACACAGATTGAGTGCAGCTGAACCCAGACGACGGATGGACTGGGCTTTCCCCAGAACTTCTAAAAATCGGTGGGCTTCGATGGAGTTCTTGGTGATCGATGGCGAAAAACCGGTGACCAACAACGCGAGCCTCATTTGTTCGCACATGGAGACGGAAATTTTAGTGTCATTGAGGAATGCCCCGTTTTGATGCATGGCATAAAAACATTCCTTGCAGATGGGATCATAGACGACCCCCACGATAGGTTGGCTGTTCTTTAGCAGTGCTATCGAAACAGAGAACGACCTTAATTGGTGAACAAAATTAGTCGTTCCATCCAGCGGATCAACGATCCACGTATATTCGTCAGTCAGTTCTATCGAGCCAAGGCTTTCTTCACCAATAAAACGGTGGTCTGGATATTCCCTGAGGAGGTGTTTCTCAATCGCCTCCTGCGCTGCCAAATCCGCCTCGGTCACCAAATCACGAGGGTGTTTTTCACTGACAGTCACTTTGCCCATATACTCAACAAGGATTTCGCCTGCGTTCTTGGCGGCAGATATGGCCGTTTGTAAAAAGTGGTTCATGGATCTCCAGCGAAAATGAAAGATGAAATGGTTTAGCTCAATTTTTCTTAGCGGAAAGTTTACCCTAAGTTTTAACAGGTTATTTTTGCGTTTCTATGGACACCGTTGTTGCCTTTGGTATGATCGAAATTGAGACGCAGCGATCGGGACGGATCTATTATTTGTATTAGCGTCTTGCAATTTGGCCTCTTCTCTGTTCCGGCCCCGCTAATTGCGTAAGCAGTCAGCGGGGTTTTTTAGTGGATGTTGGAATGAACTGGCAGATAAAAAACAATCAGTACGTTGGCGAAATCGAATCGTTTCAGTTCTGTTCTCAGGCTGGGGAACTGGAAAAAGGGGTGAATGTCACTTTCCAGGGAAAACCACTGGTGCAGGCTTTTCCAGTGCTGATGGAAAAATTAACCGTCAATCAGGACCAAAGCTTCGTTCGTGGAAAAGACCTGGTTGGAAGCTTTTCATTGTCAGAGAATGTGTTTGAATGTTATTGGCGATTGATGAATTTCGGTGATTTAGGTTGTGGACTGGACGCTATATTTTCTCTTCGTTCGAACAGGCAGACTACCGGTTCTATCGATTTGAAAAGTCTGCTCCATCCTTTTGCTGATAAATCAAATTCAATGCCGGGATTCTCACATTACCATGATCCGCAGTTAAATTGTCATGCTTTACTAGTGGTCCACCCCGTCGATCTGGATGCGGTAGAACTTCATCAGGAAGATAAATCGCTGGCAATTGGGATCCAGTTGAATGAAATGGAACGGGGTGTCATAAGGCGGATTCGGATGCGAATGCAAGTCGGTGTGGGAGAGTTGAGTGATTCTCAGATCGAAGAGTTTGGTAGTCGTTTTTCAGAATCTGATTTGCCGTTGACGACGTAGTGAAAGCAGCGGTGTCGTGAACTCGCCAGAATTTGTTTCCAGAAAAAAGTCGCCTCGTCACCCTGCGTCATTACTTTGCCAACGCAATCTGGTAGGGGATTCATAACGTTAAAAACATGGGCGGGATTGACCACGATTTGGAATTCGTGAAAGAATGGAAACACCAGAGTTTTTGATTTATTTTGAGCCAGGTTTTTAACGTCTAACCGAAGCCGTCTTACTTCGTTTGGGCGTTCTCCAGATGATCTTTTTATCCTGATCGATTTCGAAAATTTCCATATCCTCTGCAAACAGGGTATGACCGTTGCTATCTCGAAATACATCGCTTAACAGTTTGTTAGTTCGGTACTCCCAGGTTGCCTTACCGGCTCGGTCGATTTCTCTGGCTAAACCATTGGTCCATCCGGCAAGAATGGTGCCGTGGTTGGTGGGCTTTGCCACCACGAGCGTCGCCCCTTCATTATTCTTATATTCCCAAATCACTTTTTTTTCAGGTGACACTTCGACAATGCCGCCCTTCCCGCCAATGAGTGTATTCCCGTTTTTTAAACGGAAAGCATCATTGGGCCACCAAGGAGATTTGTATTCCCAGACCGTTTTGCCAGTAGATGAATTGATTTCCCGGGTAAGAGATCGTGGTCCTATGGTCACCAAAATAGTTTCCGGTCCCAAGGGCATCGCATTGTTGTATTTTTCTCCCTTTAATTCCCAAAGGACTTTGCCTTCGGGTGTTATTTTCCTTATCCATTGCCTGCTGAATGAAAAACAGAGATAATTTCCATCGTCGGTTTTTTCGGCTCCAAGAACGCCAGGAATGTCCAGACGCACTATCTCATTACGATTGGCGTCGAACTCAATAACCGTACTCTGATTGATGGCGATCAGGGTGTTTCCATTCAGGCGATTTGTCAGCTGCATGGTTTTTTTTAACGGGAGCCGAAGCTGAACGGTGTCAATCTGAGTCGTTGACCATTCATTCCACAGTTTCAAAACTTCCTTGGTTTGCTGGCTCTGCGGACCGGCTAATCTTCCAAACGTGACACCTGTGGCGGCGTTAAGAACCGCTTCGGCACGAAAAGCGATCGATCGGTCCGGTGACCCTATCAGGGATATCAGTGTTTTGATGGCCGGGCGATGGTTTTTTTTCAGCAACAAAATTGCGACCGACAATCGGTTGGCTTCACTGGAATCCACCAACAGCCCTTGTAATTTTTTTGGGAGGTGGTCCGCGTTGATCGAGACAAGCAAATTGGCTGCGAGGTTCCTGGTCGCCGGTTTTTCAGAGGCAATTTTTTTCATCAATTGAGCTTCATTGGACGGCGACACCAATTCAAAAATAGTTTGATAGGCTTGTGATTTTACTGAGCCGGTTTGGGTGTTTTCCCACAACAGGAAACAGTCTTCGAGGCAGCTGTTTAATTTCGATTTCGCAATGTCGTCCAAAGCTTTTCTGAGCAAAAAAGTTTTTCGGGTTTTTCGATTTCGAAAAATGGAATTCAAGCGGAAACGGATTTCCATGTCGTTATTGGCGGCCCCGCTGGTTCTGTATTCTTCGGGGAGCACAGGCAAAGAAAAAAGCGTCGCTTCGGCAATCCGTCTTTGCTGATAGCTTTCACTTCCCAGTTGAACAATAAGACGGCGCAATTGCTCACTGTCTTCGATGCCCCGGACGACTTGGTGCAGATAATCTTCGGGTCGAATTTGGAGATTTGAATGACCGGCGAGTGTTTGTGTTAATTCATCTTGGAAAGCGGTTGGAACCAAAGCAGGTCGCGGTTCCTTGAGCGTCGCGGTTTGCCTTCCTTGGCAGGTGCTGGAAATCACCGAAATTGAAAAAATGCTGGACAGAAACATCATGCAAACCGTTAAATCGCCAAAAGCGTTGCGTTGGCCTATGTCGTTTTTCATGATCAATACGGGTGGATATGATGAAAAACCATTTAAAAAGTGCGAGGCTTGTGAAACATCACGATCGATAAAAAAATTGACCCTCGACCGGGGGACGTCTGGGTAAACCTATTGGAGCGGAAGTGTCCAACAATGCCAAGGTAATGTTTCCTTATTGATTTGAACCCATGATCACCAGCGGCATTTCAATGGTAATTGGCAGAAAAACGTTTTCAAATCATCGCGATCAGCGAAGCGTTCCGTATAATGGGCTCGATCCCTTGTCTCAGGAATGACGTGATGCAACCGCACGATGATGAAGGAACCGAGAATCAAAATCCAGGTAATCCGTCCATGGATAATAATGGGCAGGATTGGTTGCCAGGCGAAGATGTGTCGATGGAAATACATGAACCAGATTCATCGGTTCGGCCGGAGGGGGGGCGATATACCGGTCTGATTTGGTTGGCCGGATTTTCATTAGCCATGGGATTGTTGACTGTCCTCGGGCCTAAGATTGTCGAGGAATATTCCTATGCCTATTCTCGCGGTCAGGCTCGCGCGGAATACGACGTAGCGAAAGTCGCGCTAAAAGAAAAACCGCTGGATGGGATTTCAACGATGTTTGAATTTGTCGCCAGCAAAATATCGCCAAGCGTTGTTCACATCGATACAACGACTCGCGATCTATCGCGGAAAGATCTTCTTTACCTTCGCGACACGAAAGGACAGGGGTCGGGTGTGGTGTATTCCAGTGATGGTTACATTGTGACCAATCAACATGTCGTTTCCGGCGCAGAAACGATTCGGGTTAAACTCCATGACCGGAGCGTCTATGACGCCTCAGTGATTGGAATCGACAGCAACACCGATCTGGCGGTCTTGAAAATTGAAGCGACCTCTCTCGTGCCAGGCGAGTGGGTTGAGGACCACGAGGTCAAAGTGGGAACGATGGCCTGGGCGGTTGGAAGCCCTTTCGGATTAGATCAAAGTATTACTTCGGGAATCATCAGCGGACGGCATCGCCGAGTCAAATCGTCTTTATTTCCGTCGCCCGCGGATTATGTTTTCAAGGATCTGATCCAAACCGATGCGGCGATTAATCCGGGCAATAGCGGCGGACCGTTGGTGAATGCCAATGGTCAAATCATGGGAATCAACACTTCGATTATTGGGTTGAGTTATCAAGGGGTCTGTTTTGCAGTTCCTGCCAAGATTGTCAAAAAGATTGCGGATGAGATCATTTTGCAAGGATTCGTTAATCGAGGTTACTTGGGTGTTTATCCGGAGATGGTCAGCTACGAATATGCCAAGAAAAATGGGTTGGCGGATACAAGTGGTGCCTTTGTGAAGAGTATTGCTCCGAAAACTCCAGCTTCGAAGGCGGGGATTCGTCCCGGCGATGTGATTCGAAAATGGAATCAACGCATTGTCGAAAGCGAATTAACCTTGTTTAATCTGGTCGCCAACGCTGACGAAGATTCGATTGTCAAATTGGTTATTTATCGAGACGGATCTGAACTTGAAAAATCAGTTAAAATCGCCTCACGTAATAAAGAATTGCGAAACGGATTGCTGAAACGTGAATCATCCCAATCTCTAGAACAACATCGTCATGATTGATCTCAAAAAGAGGGTTTATATTTTTACATGGATCGTGGCGATTTCGGTGGGAGGAGTTGCATTGACAGCACAACCTAAGGGGTATTTGTACGACGAAGAAAATGTTCCCAAATTCGAAATGGCTGATCCGTTGGTTTTTAATAATGGCCAGAAGGTAGCTTCTGCAGTCGACTGGAAAAAACGTCGTCAGGAAATATTGGCTTTTTTCGAATCGCAAGTTTACGGAAAATCGCCAACTGAAATCCCGCTGCCTGTCGCTTCGCAGAAACGCGAGAAGATCATCATGGACGGAACGGTCTGTCAGCGTCAGTTGTCGTTGCGTTTGACTAAAACGGGACCCTCGATTGATGTATTAATATTCCAAGCGGCCAAACAGGATCGTTCGGGTCCGGTTTTCCTGGGTTTAAATTTCATGGGAAATCACACGGTTCGAAATGACGCAGACATCCCGGTCACTAAGAGTTGGGTTCGAAACGACAAGCGATATGGATATGAAAACCATCAGGCGTCAGAGAAAAGCCGTGGTGCGAGGTCGACGCGTTGGCCGGTCAAGCAGATTGTCGAAGCCGGTTGTTCGCTGGTGACTGTTTATTATGGTGACATCGATCCAGATTTTGACGATGGATTCAAGAATGGGATACACGGTCAGATTCGTGCGGGGCAGACGGCTCGTCCGGCTCCCGATGAATGGGGCTCCATTGCGGGGTGGGGTTGGGCTCTGTCACGAATTTTAGACTATATCGAGTCGGATAAATTGTTGTCAGAGGATCAGGTTTATGTGATCGGCCATTCCCGTCTTGGAAAAACTGCCTTATGGGCTGGGGCAACCGATCAGCGATTTGCCGGTGTCATTTCTAATGACTCCGGTTGCGGCGGTGCGGCATTATCGAAAAGGCGATTTGGCGAAACTGTGAAACGCATTAATACCTCTTTTCCACATTGGTTCTGTGATAATTTTAATAGGTATAACGACAAGGAAGGGGATCTAGAGATGGATCAGCACATGTTGATAGCCCTTTGCGCTCCTCGACCGGTGTATGTCGCCAGCGCTTCCAAAGATTTATGGGCCGATCCTCGTGGCGAGTTTTTGTCAATCAAAAATGCCGACCCGGTTTATCGGCTATTGGCAGGTACCGGGTTGGAAATTTCGGAATTTCCCAAAACCAATACCGCATCCATTGGGAGGCTGTCTTACCACTGCCGGGAGGGCGTGCACGACATCACGTCGTATGACTGGGCTAACTATATTAAATTTGCCCATAAAAACTCGCCTTAAGACGTTTTTCAACGGATTTAACGCTGTTTTTGTCGGAAATCGCCTGAAGTCAATGGAATTTCTGTGGATTTATCTTCAGAATATCTGAGTTAATAGAAGACAGGTATCTTTTTTCGATCAGGGAGCTTTTATGAGACGGATTTTATTGCCCGTTTTGTTCTTGGTGATATTGCCATTTGGAACGATCGTTTTTTCCAACGAGAACATTCCCTCGTCTTCGGTAAAAAAACGTCCTATTTCCCAAACCTTGTCAGTCAGTCGCAAGATTGATGCATTGGTTTCGAAGCATTTGGCGGCTAAAAACCTGGACCCCAATCCAATCATCTCGGACGATGTGTTTGTTCGGCGGGCCTACCTGAACATTATAGGCCGGATTCCATCGCACCAGGAAACTGTCGAGTTTTTAGAAGAGCGTTCCTCTGGGAAACGACAATTGTTGATCGATCAGTTGCTCGATTCAGATGGATTTGCAAGCCATCAATTCAATTATTTTGCAGATCTATTGCGATTAAAAAGCAGGCTGAGGCAAATTCCCGGAGAGCCGTATATCGACTTTGTTAAGTCGTCGATCCGGGAAAACAAGCCCTATGATGTTTTTGTCAGAGAACTCTTGACCGCCTCTGGAAGTTATGCCGAGCGTGGACATGGTGCGGTCGGTTATTACATGCGGGATTATGGCATGCCCGAGGACAACATGTCCAATACGATTCGTATCTTCCTCGGAACCCGTCTGGAATGTGCACAGTGTCACGACCACCCATTTGATGTTTGGACGCAAAGGGATTATTTCGAAATGGTTGCCTTCACCGGAGGGGTCTTGATGCGGGTGGATACACCGTTGGGCACCTACGGAAAAATCCGCCAAATGACCCGTGAGGGAACGGTGGACGAAAAGACCAGGCGTAATCTCCAAAACATGCTGAGGCCACTCACCTACGGAATCAAGGGCACAGGAACTGGTTTGGCACAGTTGCCGGATGATTACCAGGAATCTGACGGGGAGGCAGAAGAAATTGTCACCGCCAAGACAATGTTTGAGAAGAAATCTTTGGTAGTGCCAGAAATTCCGCAGCTGAACACAAAAGGAAGAAGGAAAGGAAATGCGGGGCGCGGTCGCGGAGGAATTCGTAATGCCAAGCAGGTCAATTCGAGAGAGGCCTATGCTGACTGGATGACGGATCGTGAAAATCCTAGATTTACAACCGTCATCGCCAACCGAATGTGGAAACGCGCTATGGGCGTGGGGCTTATTGAACCTGTGGATATCATTACAGAGGAAACAGCGGCGTCCAATGCGGAATTAATGACGTATTTGACCGACCAGATGGCTGAAATGGATTTTGATCTTAAGCAGTTTCTGCGGGCGATTTACAACAGCCAAACTTTTCAACGCGTGGCCGTCGTTTCCGATGCAGAAGAAATCACTGAGTTCTCTTTTCGCGGACCGCTTTTGAGGCGTATGTCTGCGGAGCAGTTGTGGGATTCGTTAGTGACGCTCACCGTGGCTGAGGTGGATACCCGCCAAGGTCCGGATACGGCTCGCCGATATTATGGAATGGACTTGTTTGAAATTTACGAAAAGACCAAAACCATGTCCCCGGATGAAATCGTCAAACTAGCCGAGCAGGATCCTCGCAAGGCACAAGCTAATCAAAAGAAAAAGGCTAGTAACCAACAGAACTCAATTCGTGCTGAATTCAACAATCGCCTGAGGGAACTACAGAAAAAACAACAGCTTGCGAAAAAGAAAAAGGATTATCCGCGTTTAAAAGAACTCAAAAAGGAACAAATGGAAATTTCCAAGGCGATGGGCAGGAAATACAACTCACGTTCCAGAGACATGATTCGCGCTTCGGAGATTAGTTCTCCTGCAAGGCCCGGGCACTTGTTGCGTGAATTCGGGCAATCCGATCGTGAGCAAATTGAGAATTCCAATAGCGAAGCCGCGGTGACACAAGTACTTTCGTTAATGAACGGATTTATTGAGAAAAGAATCGCCTCCAACCCCTATACGGAGTTGATGAGTAACGTAGAGCAGGCCAAAGACATCCCTGCAAAAGTGGATGTGATCTTTTTAAGCATCCTTAACCGAATGCCTACCGAGACCGAAAGAAAACAATGGTTGGATGATGTATCCGTCCATGGCAAAGAGGTCGCCGCGGATTTGATTTGGACGTTGGTCAACAATAGCGAATTTCTTTTCGTTCAGTAGTCTGTGGTGGTTTATAAGGTGGCCTACGTCTGGAATGGGGTAGGTGAACGATTTAATTAAAAATTTTTGCAGGAGTAAATCAATGGCTCGTTTAACAAACCAGTTGGAATCATCAAGCCGGCGGGCGTTTGTTTCCGGCGCGGCGAAGTCTTTTTTGGGCCTGGGAACTCTTGCTATCAGCCCTTCCTTGGCGTCTGGTATTTCCAATACGGGATTCGCGCCTGCTTCGACCGGTGGCAAGGCAAAACGCGTCATCTATCTGTACATGTCAGGCGGCATGACCCATTTGGACACCTTTGACACCAAGCCTGGAGCTGAAACTCAGGGGCCGGTCGAATCCATCAAGACCTCAGCGCCGGGCGTGAAGATCAGTGAGTATTTTCCAAAGATGGCCAAGCAGATGCATCATGCCGCTGTGATTAATTCCCTGAGTTCCACTCAAGGGGCCCATCAGCAGGGTCGGTATTTCATGCATACCAGTTATTTTATGCGGGGAACGATCAAGCATCCCGATATGGGTGCCTGGAATTCCTATTTCAATGGCAAGGGCGACACGATGCTTCCCGGTAATGTTAAAATCGGTGGGAACAGTGCTGGCCTGGGTGGCGGTTTTCTGGAAGCCCGATTTGCAGCCATGCCGATCGGCAATCCGGAAGAAGGATTGCAAAATAGTAGCCTCCCGGCAGGCATCACCGACGATCGTTTTTCAAGGAGGATGCGACGTGCTCAGGAGATGAATGAAAAATTCCTGGGGAAATATAACGACAAACAGGTGCGGGCCTATACCGGCATGTATGACGAAGCGGTCAAAGTCATGAAAAGTGAAGATCTGAAGGCCTTTGACTTGACGCGGGAAAAAGCTGCAACACGTGAGTCCTACGGTCAAAACCCTTTTGGACAAGCTTGTTTACTGGCGAGGCGGTTGGTTGAATCAGGCGTCAGTTTTGTGGAAATTGACAACGGAGGCTGGGATACCCATGTCGATAATTTCGGCCGAGTAGCGACGAAAGGTGCAATTCTCGACCAGGCCATGGCAGCTTTGACAGCGGACCTGAACGATCGCGATATGCTAAAGGATACGATGATCGTGCTAGCCACCGAATTTGGACGAACGCCGAAAATTGTCACCGAGCGAAGCAATGGGCGAAATCACTATCCCAAGGCATTTTCCGGCGTGTTGATCGGAGGAGGGATTACCGGTGGAGTCAAATACGGCAAAACGGACAAGGAAGGCCGTGAAGTGGAGGAAGATCTTGTGGAGGTCCCAGATTTTAACGCGACGATTGCCTACGGTCTTGGTCTACCAACAGAAAAAGATGTCTTTTCGCCCTCCCGGCGCCCTTTTCGAGTGGCACATAAGGGCAAGCCGATCACGAGCCTTTTTACTTAAATCCGCTCGCTTGATTCCAAAGGCGTTCATGGGCGCTTGCGGACCCAACCGAATTCATCTGAAAGTCCGCCTCCCAGATGAGGTGGGCTTTTTTTTGACCTCAGGTCGCCTGTTGACCAGGGAGCTGGTTATGGAGCAGCACGCTTCAGTCGATTGCCTCAGGCAAACTCGAATACCTCTTGCCCAAAACGGGTAAATAGACTCTGTTTACAGCCTTAATGAGGGACGCTTGAATTCAAGCGTCCCAATTTTATTATATCCCATCGAATTGCAATCCCGGATAAGTCACCGAATCCCGGATCCGACACCCTCCGGACATTGGTACGAAATGCGTTGCGAAGACATAAGAAACATCGTCATTATTGCTCACGTTGACCATGGGAAGACAACCTTGGTGGATTGTCTTCTACGACAGAGTGGTCAATTCCGGGAGTCACAATTGAAGGGCGAACAGATCTTAGATAGTAATGACCTTGAAAGGGAACGGGGAATTACGATTTTGGCCAAGAACATCGCGTTGCGACATGATGGCACTAAGGTCAACATTATCGATACGCCGGGGCACGCCGATTTCGGTGGAGAGGTAGAGCGGGTGCTGCGAATGGCAGACGGGGCGGTTCTATTGGTGGATGCGGCCGAAGGGCCGATGCCGCAAACCCGATTTGTTTTACAGAAAGCACTGGAAGTTGGTATTAAGCCGATCGTCGTGGTGAACAAAGTTGATAAGCCCGACGCGCGACCTGCCGAGGCCTTGGACGAAGCGTTGGAGTTGCTATTGGAATTGGGAGGGGATGAGGTTTTCGACAATGTCAGCTATCTTTTTGCGTCGTCCAAGGAAGGTTTTGCTACCCATCACGTGGAGACTCCCGGGGATTCAATGAAACCCCTTTTGGACCTGATTGTTGACAAGGTACCTCCTCCAAAAATTGATGACACCGAAGAGTTTCGCATGGTGATCACATCGATTGACTGGAGCGAATTTGTAGGAAGAATTGCCATTGGGAGAATTCAATCCGGAACTGTGCAACCGGGTAAACCGGTTCGTATTGTGAAAGAAGACAAGATTCTAAATGGTCGGGTGGGAAAAGTTTTTGTTTTTGAAAACCTCGGCCGGGTTGAGGTTCCAGCTGCTGATGCTGGAGAGGTGGTGGCCATTGTCGGACTTGATGCGATAGATATTGGGGATACTATTTGCATTTCTGAAGATCCGGTTGCCTTGCCACGCGTTCGGGTAGACGAACCAACTTTGGAGATGATGTTTACGATTAACTCGTCACCTTTTGCCGGGCAAGAGGGTAAGTACCTGACCGGTCGTCAGCTCCGAGAACGCTTGCAGCGGGAATTAGAATCTAATGTGGCTTTGCGAATTAATTTCGGAGAAAAAGGGGACGCTTTTCCTGTGGCGGGCCGGGGTGTGCTACACCTGACGGTTTTGATTGAAACGATGCGCCGAGAAGGATTCGAGCTTTCGGTAGGGAAACCTCAAGTGGTGGTCAGAACAAGAAACGGCGTAAAAGAGGAGCCTTATGAATCCTTGGTGATCGAGGTTCCCACGGAAAAGGTGGGACCGGTGATGGAATTAGTCGGGGAGCGACGGGGCGATCTAAGACAGATGAGTCCGCGGGGCGAATATACACAGCTTGACTTCACCATTCCCGCCCGTGGCCTGATCGGATTAAGGACCCGTTTGTTGAATGCGACACAGGGAACGGCCATTATTAATCATCGATTTGATGCCTATCGACCGATTGAAGGCGAGGTGCCACAGCGGAAAAATGGGATGATGGTCTCCAACGTGGCTGGCAAAGCGACCGGTTATGCCATCGATAATTTACAACAACGTGCTGATATGTTTATCGGGCCGGGTGATGCCGTCTATGCGGGAATGATCGTGGGAGAACACGTTCGCGATAATGATTTGCCGGTTAATCCTACGAGGGAGAAAAAGCTGACCAATGTACGGGCGGCTGGAAGCGATGAAAATATATTACTAAAACCGCCACGAAGAATGACGCTTGAAGAGGCATTGGAATATATTGAATCGGACGAACTGGTCGAGGTCACGCCAAAAAAGATCCGGCTCCGAAAATCGATGTTAAATGAGAACGATCGTAAGAGAATGGCTCGATCTGCCGCCCTGCAGTAGAGGTGGCTGAGCTGAGTTTGCGTCGGCCCAAACATCAAGAGGCCACGGCAGATTCAAGAGGCCACGGCGGATTCAAGAGGCCACGGCGGATTCAAGAGGTCCCCAGCAAGGAAACGGTCTATTGCCGCTTTAGCCAAACGACATGGTTTTCAAAGGTCCAATAGCCAGCGAATTCGCAGGTTGTAAAGGATATTTTTGGATTACGGTATTGATGTCGTCGATGGTCAAGGAGTTGTAGCGATTAGCGACCTCGCCGACCGTCAGGTAATTCTGCCGGGTCAACCAGTGACTTCCAACAGCAAACAAGCGGTTTTCAGGCCGCTCGCTGCTTAGAATAATGTGGGAGGCGGTTTTGGCCTTGGCCAACTCAAGTTCGCTCTCTGTTACGCCGTCGGCCCGTAAATTTTTCTGCAATTCTGAGAGCCGTTGGAAATTGGCTTCGGTGGATTCCGGGTTGCCGCAAAGAAAAGTCATCAACAATCCAGCTGATTGAAATTCGTAAACGCCCATTGCCGCGTATTCCGCTTTCCCCGAATCAATAAATTCCCAATAAAGCCGGCTTCCTCCGTCGTCGCCAAATATTGCTGACAGGATACGAGCGGGATATCGATCATCGTCTTCAGCCGCCGGCCCCGGTGCGACTTGTAACACGTATTGCTGAGAGGCTGTTGCTTTTTCGATGCATTGTTGTTGGAGATTTGGTTCGGCGGCGGTAATCACTCGTGGGGAATCGACCTTTGCCCATTGACCACATTTTTCCTGGGCAATTTGAATCAAACCTTCAAAATCGACGTTTCCTGTGGCGACCAGTGTGATATTGTCCGGGCTATAACGTTGGGTGAAATAGGTGCGCATCTGATCCGGCGTCAGGGCAGTGACCGTTTCCACGGTGCCGAGAATGCTCTGCCCCAAAGGGTGATCGCCGAAATAGGATGCCATGAGTTTTTCGTTGCCGCCAAAAGGTGGCTGGTCGTCATACATCATGATTTCCTCGCAAATGACTTTCTTTTCCATCTCAAAGTCGTCGTTGCGTAGGCTTGGTCTCAATATATCACCCAGTAGTTCCACCGCTTGATTCTGAAATTCAGGAAGAACGGTTGAGTGATAGATTGTGCGTTCTTCACCGGTGCGGGCGTTACTGTGAGAACCCATCTCGTCCAGTTCCCGGTTTACTTCTTCTGCCGTTCGGTTGGGAGTCCCCTTGAAAACCATATGTTCCAAAAAATGGCTGACGCCGCCGATCTCTGGCGTCTCGTCTCGGGCTCCCGCATTGACGAAAAATCCTATCGCCGTTGAATAAGCGCGAGGGTTAATTTCGGAAATGATCTGTAGTCCGTTTTCAAGCCGATGCTGTCGAAACTCCACTTGGTTCCTCCAATGGTGTTGGCCCCAGTGAGACCAGTTTGAAATTTTGGGGAGGATGCTCCGCCAGGTAATGATTGATTTCCTGAACCGTCAGGCTATTGATAATTTGGGTCAATTCCTCGAGAGTTCGGACGCGTCCAAGATGGAACCAGTCTCCCGCCATGGAAGCCGCTCGAGACCGGCTTGATTCCTGCTGCATGACAAGTGAACTTCGAATGGAGACTTTTAATCGGTCCAGTTCGCTCTGTTGGATGCCCCGGGAAAGGCGTTGGATTTCAGCAACCGTGACGTCAAGAGTTTCCTGCGCTCGATCTGCGCTGGTTCCGGCATAGACGATGATGCTACCCCGTTCCTTCATTGAATGCATGGAGGCGTAAACGGTGTAACACAAACCCCGTTTTTCTCTAACCTCTGTAAATAATCGGGAACTCATTCCATCGCTTAGTACCCCCACCGATCCTCGGGCACGAAAATAGTCGGGATGCGAATACGGAACACTGGGATAAGAGAGACCGATATGGGTCTGATTGGACTGTTGATCAATATGGAAATGACCCGTTTCGGTAGGCTTCTGTTCTACCTTTTCGATGGATTTAGGTTTCCAATCGGAAAAAATGGTTTCGACATGATCGCATAATCGCTTGAAATCGGTCTTGCCCGCAACAGAAAGAATCATCTCTTGAGGTTGATAGAAGGACTCCCAATATTGACGAATGTCTGCTGCAGAAATAGCGGCAATGGAATCTGCCGTTCCTGTTGCGGATCGACCGTAGGGTTGCGGATAACTTCGCCGCCGTAGCTCGATCAAAGTTTTCTGTGAGAGATCATCTTCAATGGCACTGACCTCCTGTAGGCAAACCGACCTGCCTTCTTCCAATTGATCCTCTGGCATATGGGGACTGCGTACCAGATCCTTAAAGATATCCAACACGTTATAAATCGAGGCTGCCGGCATGGAAGCCCCAAAATTCGAGTGGGAAATCGAAACCGAGGCGGAGATATCGGTGCCAAGTCGCTCCAACGACTCAACGAATTGGCGACTGGTTCGGTCACCGCAACCGCGTTGAACCATTTCACAGGTAAAATTCCCCAATCCAAGTCTGTTCGTTGGATCAACCTGGCACCCGCCGGGAATCGATGCGGCGAAGGCCACCGACTCCAACCAAGGCATGGATTCGACGATCAGGGTTAATCCGTTGGAGAATCGGTGAGTTTGGATGTTCTGAACTGAATCCGGCACGGAATTCCCCAGTGGATAGAAGTGGTATCGCTTTAGACGTTGACCGAAGCCCTTTTATACGGGAAAACGCTTCGATCAGATAGTCATCGATTACGTCAGAAAAATATTGTAGGAGGATGAAAGCAACGGAAGATTCAACTAGAATACCGGAGGCGTTTGGACTACCGACATTGCTTTTTTTTGAATTGGTTTTGACCGCCGAGAAGGTGCGATCCATTTAGTGATATCCCTAATTTAATACAAAATAAAAGATGCAAACTCCTCATACGATGAAACAGAACATGACCGACCAAAACAAACATTTGATTTCAATTTGTATAGGGCTCGTTTTCAGTCTGGGTTATGCCAGTGTTGCCCATTCACAAATCCAGGAAGACCAGGACGTGCCGGCGGCGTTAAAAGCGGCGATTGCGATAAATATTGACGTTGCTGAATTGATGGCAAATTCTTCCTTAAAGCCATTGACGGCAATGATTTCAGATGAGGACATACCAGGGCCGTTTTCCGCCAGTGAGGTCTCCAAGGTTTCCGCCCTGATCGCCGCGCCAAAAGGGATGGAACCTGAGGCTGTTGAATCCATGAATTTTTACGTTTACATTGGCTTTGAGGATCCGGCGACGACTGAAAGAGTCAAAAACGGTGTGATCGCCAAGGGAGGAGTTAAGGTCGATGTCAATAATAAATCCTGTGTCCAACCCTCGCCGGTCGAAGGTTTCCCTCCCGGTACCTTAATGGAATTTTATCCAAATGGGATGGTGATTGCGTCCACGGCCTATATGACAAGCAATTCAAATCAGTTTGCTTCGAAAGGACTCGCTTCCGCCTACGGAAAACTTTCCAGACAGCCGATTCGAATCGCAATCGACATGGACTGCGAACGAGAAATGCTGGATCAGCTTCATGAGATGGCCAATGCAACTGCCGATTTCATGACGAAGCCCTATGTCTCCTTGATTAAGGAGGTCTCCAGTTTGGCCATTAGCTCAGACCCTACAGCGGAGGTTATGCTGCGAATCAATGTCAACGGACATGATGAAAAAGAAGGTGCATCGATCAAGCTGAAACTAGACGCTCTGGTCGGACTGGGCAAAGGTGTGATTGACGCTGCTTCGCAAGAGGGATTTCCAGGCGTTGTAACCACGTTGATTGAAGGCATTCGTACTGGGGTTGAGGGGCCGCAAGCTTATGTCGAACTCAAAAAGCCGGCAGGCTTTGAAAAAGAGTTGGCGAAAATGATGGAACAAACGGTGGTGACTGCTAAACAAACGTCCGACATGAACACTTTTAAACAAGCCATGATTGGGCTTCACAACTATCATGATGTTAACCGGGGATTTCCATTCAAAAAGCATGCCCAAAGCGAGGACGCCAAGTCTGGCTTGAGCTGGATGGTTTATATTCTACCGTACGTCGAAGAGGCGGTGTTATTCAACCAATTTGACCTCGAACAGAGTTTTAATCAGCCGAAAAACGCGCCTCTTGCACAGCAGGAAATGGTCCTTTCCAAACCGCTGAACACCGGAGGAAGGATTAGCTGGGTAAGAGCTAGTAACGTCCCCCAGGCGTTCCGGGATATTACAGATGGCACCTCTCGTACCATCTGTCTTATTCAGAATCGTAAGGAAAGTATGAGCCCTTGGACCCAGCCGACTTCGGTGGCACCCGCAGAGGTTCTGCGACAACTTCGTGCGTTAAAAGAAGGAGAAGTCATGCTGGCCAGTCTGTATGACGGATCGATTCAACGTTTTACATCCGCAGATGTGGAGCGGGTTGAGAGCATGCTGGAACCGAGTGATGGTAAATAGACGGTCCAACCGGTTGATGAAAATATGGGAACGTTAGTTTCTGGTTTTGAAAGACTTGCCCCGCTCAATGCCAGATTAAGATCTCTCCAAGAGACGCCTGTTTAACATCCAACGGGTTGGCTGAACGCATTGCAGTTGAATACTCTGGCGGTTTTTAAAATCTGGAAATAAACCCATGGAAGCGGTGATTGGACATGATGAAATCAAGGACAGATTCCGGACTGCGATCCGTCGGGATCGTTTGCCAAGCACATTCTTGTTTCTAGGCCCAGAGGGTGTTGGCAAGCAAACGTTTGCCATGGCATTGGCGAAAAGCCTGCTTTGTCAGGGTGATTTGAAAGATCCGCTGGAAGCCTGCTCTGAATGTGAATCCTGCAAGTTGTTTGATGCGGGAATCTCCGAGGAATCGAAACGTGTTAAAGATGTCGATTTAGACCTGAATCAGCATCCAGATTTTAAATATGTAAAAAGGCGTGAAAACAGAAACAGTCTTTTAATTGAGCAGTTTATCGGGAAAGATGATCGCCGAAATAAAGAAGGTATGGTGCATGATATTTCTCGTTCACCCTCGCTCGGTAAACGAAAAATTGCGATTATCGATGACGGTGATTCTCTTAACCACGAGTGTGCTAATTGCCTTCTGAAAACCTTGGAAGAACCGCCAGCCAGGGCCGTCATTATTATTATTGGAAAAATCGAACAGGGCCAATTACCAACGATTCGATCCCGCTCCCAATTGGTTCATTTCAAGGCATTGGCGATCGACCAAGTGAAGCTGGTTTTGCAAAGGTTTCCCGGGGAATCGTTGTTGGCTCCCATCGAAGAGATTGCGACGCGGTCGAATGGTTCGTTAACTATTCTTCAGCAATACCAAAGCAGGGATTTGGTAGAATTTCGAGAGTCTTTTTTCAATCAGCTCGCTTCCAGGGACATCACCGCAGGCGGCTTCGTGAAGAAGTTGTCGGATTGCGTTGACCAAGCGGGTAAAGAAAATCCAGTTCGCAGGCAACGGGCAAGGCAGTTGGTGGATTTTGCGATCGAGTTCTATCGCTCCGTTGGACTTCGATTGGTCGGTTCGGAGATTGATATGGGTGGCGATCGGTTATTGATGTCGGCGGTGGAAAAGGTCGTGGCGGATTGGGATACCGATATTGACATGGTTGCGGACTGTATTGACCGATGTCTCGACGTTCATCGGCACTTGAACGCCAATGCCAATCTGTCGAACTTAATCGAATGCTGGTTGAGTGATTTAGGGAAACTTTCCCGTGGTGAGATTGGTTATCATGAGATCAAGCAAGTCGGCGCAGTTTAAATTCCGTTGTGGAAAAACTGCAAGGGCCGCAAAGGGAGCGGTTATGTTGATCTGGTTTAATGGCTGCTTCTTACCGATTGATCTTTTTGGTCCCACTGGCATAAGGTGATCCTCGAACTACAAATCGCAAGAGAAGTTCTTCTGCAGAGGTGACCCCAATTCGCTGGGAAGTCTTGATCTGTTCGTTTTTTCGCAGACCGTCCCCGAAGACTATTTGAATGCCTGATTTCGTCCCCAAGGCTGCCCCATTAATTTTTTTGTCGATGTTCAGCGTTTGACAGAGCTTGCCCGGTCCTCGAAGCAGGTCTTCTGTTTTTATTTTGGGGCGGTTTTGTTTCATCAACTCGATTCCTTGAAGCGGTTCTGCTGCTCGAATCAAAACAGCGCTGCCCTGCCCTTCTTTGCCCGTCACAATATTGAAACAGTGATGGTGATGGATTGAATAGACGTAGATTGTTCCGGCTGCTGAAAACATCGCTGCATTACGCGTTGTTCGCCCCTTGGCGGCGTGGCAAGCTGTATCGTTTTTCCAAAGATAGGCCTCTGTTTCCACAATTCGACTGATCATCGTTCCAGGGGTGGTGTAACGGACGAGGTAAAGCCCGATCAGGTCTTTGGCCACCCGCTGGGTGGAGGAGGCCAGCAAAGAGCTGGGGATCTGCTGGAGGTGGTTGGGAGAAGAGCCTTTTGTCGGCAATAAAGGTGCGCCGGAACCGAGTTGATTTTCCAGAATGACCGTGTCGGAAGCTTTTTTCAACTTGGACAAGGTCAGAATTGACTTTTGCATTGTTGATCTGTTAGCTCAATCGTTAGACGGTAGGGTTTTATCACACCTTGCGATAGAAGCGGTTGGACATCAAGAACTCTAACAAAACAACAATCGCGAAAAGCGTCAACAAGAAAGAGAAAAACTTTTTTCCCTCCCGCCGATAGCCTTGCTCACGAACAATTTCTTTTTTGGTTTTGGCCAATTTAAATCGCCCCTTTCCCAGGGTCTCATCCAAGGTCATTTCTGAAACTCGGGAAAGGTCTGTTTGACGACTCTCTAAATTGACACTGAACCCACGTCTCCCTCCCCCTTTTCCGATCGTCTTCATTCGGTAGTTGCCGGGGGTCTCGGTAAACCGATACCGTAATTGCTCCTCCTGAAATCGCAATTCGGTGGGTTCTTCATTCCTGGGTGTATAAAGAAGGACGTCTCGGTTGTCTTGGTTATCGCGATCTACCAGACTAACATTGTCGCCCACATTGTAATTGAGTTGGTTTTTTTCAGAGGAGACGAGATATTCTGCGATTTGATCAATCAAAAGTGCGGTCGGCCACCACTCTCCTGTGGTGACGTCGTTCCAGCGAATTCTGCCCGTAAGAGTCCCCGGTTCGGTAAACGGCGTGGTGACCGTTAGAACGGTCCCCGAGCCCAGTCGACGATCGACAATGGCAGCCTGTTGATTTGAGTAGCCAAGAATGGTTTGAATCTCGGATTTACCAGACTCCAAGGGCAGGAGACCCCAGTGCTGGTAAACCGGAAAATCTCTCCACAGGTTTTCGGTTTCGAATCGCTTAAATCTCGAAAAAATCGGATGGTTGTAGTCGGGATTGGAGAACCAGGTTTCAGGCGGAGTCCAAATTTCGCCCAGACGACCGCCCAAGACAGAGAGCGCTGCCTCGGACAAAAATGACTCCTCTGCCGACAATCCGTTTTTGGAATTTTCACCCAGGAAAACCGCGACCCCGCCTCCGTTTTGTGCGAATCTAGCCAAGGTCTTCCATCTCCGGGAGTCCAGAGGGCGAGGGTCTAGAAGAAAGATGGCTGAATAACTCGACAGGTTCTCTTCCAGTAGCTTTTCCTGGTCAATGGTTTTGCACTGATATTCTGCCTGACCTGCCTCCACGAGATCTTCGGGGGATAAGACAGCGTTAATGATCCGATCGGCTACCTCGGAGTCGATTTCATCCCTCTTTTTCGGGCGGACTAATAAGACCGACCAGGGGTCCCGCACAGCGAGGGTGAAATAGCGTTGATTGTCGACTTCCAATGCATCACCACCTCGCAATCGAACAACGCCATGATGAATTCCCCGTGGCAATCCTTGAACTGAAAAAGAGAGTTCCTGTGATCCATTTTCCTCCAAGGTAACTGCCGCCGACCGCAGAAGACGTTGTTCTGGTTCCAGCGTAACGCCGTCGCGTCGACTTGGCCGCCGAGGATCAATTTTATCGATAATCAGTTCAACGGGGCGTTCACCTGGTGGCCCTTGTCGGATCACCCTGGCCACAATATCGGCCGATCCACCTACGGAGATGGCGTCAGTCAATAGTTCCAAGTCGTCGAGTCGGTAATTGGCCGCCTCTGCCACTCCAACGTCAATCAGATAGACCGAGGTTTCCGCACGGTCAGCTAGTTTAAGCTGAACCTCTTTGCGGCGTTTGGAACGCCAACTTTCCACCGACAAATCTGAGAAAATATAGATTTCACGAGGCAATCCTTGATCAGGCTCCAGGCTCCCGAGTTCGGAATCTTGCTCGAGGAAACGAAGTATGTTTTCCAAGCGTTCAGGTATTGGAAGCGTTAAGTATTTAATAGTCAGCGCGGAAATCCGTTTGATGGCCGCCGCTTTGTCAACACAGAAAAAAGGTTCATTCGCCGAAGCATCCACGATGGAGACGTTGCTACCATCGGGGAGTTGACGCACCAACCATTCTGCTGTCGTCCGCGACGCGTCCAAGCGTGATTGCGACTGATTGACTTCATCCCCCTCACCTTGCCCTGCCATCTCGAACTGCATTCTAGGGGAGTTGTCTATCAGAAGAACGGCGGAGACGGGCGCTTGATCGCTGCCAATCATCGCCTCGCCCTCTTCGTCAAAGGAACGAAAAAAAATAATCCCAATGGAAATTGCCACCGAGGCAAATAATGTACAGACGATCGCAAAAAAAAGTATGTTGATCGGTCGAAAAAGCACCAGCGTTGATAAAAGGACAAATAGCAGCAAAATCGCTAACAATCCAAGCGCTCCCAAAATCAACCAGGTCCCAAAAGTGCTGCTAGACGAACTCGGCTGGGCAAACGAAGCCGCAATCAAGAATATCCCCAAACACCTCATCAGCAGTAAAAGCCAATGCCGAAATCGAAGCCGGCTTTGATTAGATTGGATTCGCTCTTGGACGAACTGTAATGCCGGAAAAATGAGATGTCGCGGTTTTTGTTGCTTGATCAAATGGACAATGATGGGGACCAATAGCATTCCCATTCCAGCGATCAATAAAGCAGGATTTGCGAATGCCACGTTAACCCCGTAAACGACGCTTGAGAAGATACTGCAACAAAGCCTGATCAAAGGGCATGCTGGTATCGAGAGGGACGTAATCAACGCCCGATTTAAAGCAGAACTCTCGGTATGTATTGCGGAAAGATTCTACTTCTGCGACGTAATCTTTTCGAAAACCAACAGCATCGACATGGAGGAATTCCTTGTTTTCCGGGTTTTCCAACCGACACATTCCGTCAAACGGAAAAACGACTTCGGCTTCGTCAAGCACATGAAAAAGGATCACATCATTTCCATGATGTCGCAAATGCAAAAGAGAATCCAAAACCGGAGTAGGTTCGACGAGCAAATCAGAAAAAATCATGATCAGGCTCTTTTGTTTCAACATGACTGAAAGCTGATGAATCGAATTGGCAACGTCGGTGGTGCCAGTTGGTTTCAATTGCGATAACAGTGAAAGCAAATTGCCAAGTTGAGACCGTTTCGATTTTGGAGGTAAGCTCTCGCGAATTTTTTGGTCGAACGTAATCAGCCCCACAGGGTCCTGCTGCCCAATCATCAGGTAGGCAAGCGAGGCCGCCAGACAGATTGAATAGTCGAATTTATTCATCGACTGACGATAAGAATATCCCATCGATTCACTGAGATCCATCATGAGAAAGCCGGTGATATTGGTTTCGGCTTCAAATTTTTTGACGTAGTATTTGTCTGTTTTCGCGTAGGCCTGCCAGTCGATATCTGCGGGGTCATCTCCCGGGGTATATTTTCGGTGCTCACTGAATTCGACCGAAAATCCCTGGTAAGGGCTGCTGTGAAGACCTTGCATGAAGCCGCGCACCACAAACTGAGCGCGCAAATCAAGCCGCTTGATCTGGTTGATTACTTCTGGTTTCAGGTAGGTATCAGCAGCCATATATCCAGTTTAGGAGAAATTTCTATTTGGCAAACCTCTGCAAACTTGGCAATTCAATGAAAACCGAGATTTCAAAGTTGAACTCAGGTCCTGGAACGCCTCATGATGGGGAGAGGACACTATAACGAACTGGCAATTGGGTTGCGATGTAAGGACCATAGCGATCTCTGCAAGGGCATCAGACTGGTTGGATTCCCTTATCCTATGGTTTGTTTATCGGAGGCCGGTCGATTTCCCTTCACTCGGTTGAACAGCGAAGCTTCATTTTAACATGGGGTAAGTGTGGACCCGAATTAGGGTCAAAGTCAAACCGTTTTTGCCCACTTTTTATGTTGATGGCTGACCTTAGTGATTCCGGACTTTCTCAAAAAGGGCTTCGGTTGTCGACTGGATCTGACGCTGGATGGAATCAATTGAGTCAGCACCGTCTATCGATTTCATCGCTGCACCCCCCTGCTGGACCTCTTGGCGAAATCCTGCGTCTACCTTTTGCAGGAATTCTTCATCACGAGATTCGATTCGATCGGTAGCATCTCCCACCCGCGTGGCGGCAACCGCGGGATCAAGATGGAATACAAACGTCATATCGGGGTGAGTGTTACCGGTCGCAATTTTTCCAACTTCCCGAATTACTTGGGGAGAAATTCCTCCGGCATGGCCTTGGTAAACCACACTGGCCAAAAGGAACCGATCACAAACGACTACTTTACCTTTATTTAAGGCAGGACGGATCACCTCACGGACTAATTGCGCACGACTGGCCATGAACAGCAACATTTCTGTTTCCATCTCCAGTTGAATGTTTTTTTGATTAAGAAGGATGTCTCGGACTTTTTCGCCTAACGGGGTTCCACCCGGTTCGCGGCAGCGAATGACTTCCCGCCGGTGGTCGTCGATCAACCATTGGCAAAAGAGATCCATTTGAGTGGATTTCCCGGAACCATCGATTCCATCAAAAGAAAAAAACATTGAATACTCTAACGCGAGGGTTAACCCTCGTCCCCTGTGGTTAAAATTGCCATGAAGGCTTTTTGTGGTATGTCCACCGATCCGATCGACTTCATTCTTTTTTTGCCCTCTTTTTGTTTTGCCCACAGCTTTTTTTTGCGGGAGATGTCACCGCCATAACATTTTGCCGTCACGTTTTTTCGCATCGCCTTGACGGTTTCCCTTGCTATCACACGGCTTCCGATTGCCGCTTGAACCGCTATTTCAAACATGTGTCGATCAATTTCGGTTTTCAGCTTTTTAACAACCGCACGGCCTCGGCGGTCCGCGTCTCCCCGATTGCAAATAATGGATAAAGCATCCACCCGATTGCCATTGACGAGCATGTCCACACGGGCCAGATCCGCTGGAAAATATCCCACCAATTCGTAATCCATTGTGCCATACCCCCGCGTGACTGATTTAATCTTGTCGTGCAGATCATAAATCACCTCCGCTAGTGGCAGATCATAGGTCAACATGACTCGTTTGGCGGATAGGTATTCAGTGTTTTTTTGGAGCCCTCGACGCTCTTGGCATAATTTCATTACCGGCCCTACATAGTCTTCCGGTTGGATTAGATTCACTCTCACAATGGGTTGGCGGAATTCTTCGATATCCCCGTTATCGGGAACCTCCTGCGGTCTGCGGATAGTCAGTTCCTGTCCCGACTTGGTGGTAATCTCGTAGGTGACATTGGGGGCTGTTTGAACCAGGTCAATATCGGATTCCTGCTCCAAACGCTGCTGAACGATTTCCATGTGAAGCAGTCCGAGGAATCCACAACGGAATCCGAACCCCAATGCGTCGCTGGACTCCGGCTCGAAATCAAAGCTGGGATCGTTAACCGCCAATTTAGACAGAGCCTCACGCAATTCCGAAAAATCCTGCCCGTCCGAGGGATAAAGGCCGCAATAGACCATTCTCTTGGGCTCCTGGTAGCCCTGCAACGGTGGAGCGGGGTGAGGCCCGGAGATACTGACGGTATCCCCAATATTAACGTCATCCAAGGACTTGATGTTACAAATCAGGTAACCGACCTGTCCGGCGACCAGTGTTTTGGAGGGGCTTTGACGAGGAGTAAAACGTCCCAGTTCGAGGACTTCGTGGGTGGTGCCGAGTCGAAGAAAAGAAATCTTCTGGCCTTTTTTAATTGTCCCATTCATAACACGAACATAGGTGATGGCTCCTCGGAATTCATCATAATGCGAGTCAAAGACCATCGCTTGCAACTTTGCCGCCGGGTCTCCATCGGGTGGGGGGACTCGTTTGACAATCTTATCGACCAAAGCCTCGATTCCTATACCGGTTTTGGCACTGCAACGGACTGCGTCGGTTGGATCAATGCCCAACGATTGTTCCATTTCGAGGGCCACTTCGTCGGCGCGTTGATGTTTGAGGTCAATTTTATTAATGACCGGGATGATTTCCAATTCGTGCTCCATCGCGGAATAAGCATTGGCCACGGTTTGGGCTTCGACTCCTTGGAATGCATCGACCAGCAATAATGCCCCCTCGCAGCACGCCAATGCCCGAGAGACTTCATACTGGAAATCGACGTGCCCCGGCGTGTCGATCAGGTTCAGTTGGTAATCAACTCCCTCGTGATGGTAATCCATCGAAACGCTGCGAGCTTTGATCGTAATTCCACGTTCTCGCTCAAGATCCATATCATCCAGCAACTGCTCCTGCATTTCCCGTTGGGTAACGGTACCGGTGTATTCCAACAAACGGTCTGCAAGTGTGCTCTTCCCATGATCGATGTGGGCAATGATGCTGAAGTTTCGAATTCGTTCGGTAGGAATTTCCGGCATGGACGATCAGTGATTTCGTTAGGGAAAGTTGTGTGGTCGATATAAAAGAACCAGCAGTACCGGACCACTAGATGCTAGTGTGGATACCCTTGAATCGAATGATTTAAACCGCTCAGGCCAAGGTCCATCGAGTTGAATTGAAGATAGGGAATATACCCGAAATGGGTTTTTTTTTCATCACGAAATTGGATTGCTCTTGGGGTCCCTTTCCCGTTGCGAGTTTTTGTCTTTTGATAAGGATACGTTGGCCTGCGTTCTACGGCCAATTTGGAGGTCGCTTTTCGTGGAAGGCGTTCAGTCCTTCTTTCGCTGCTTCGGTGGTCCGAGCGGCGGCGGAATTGGCGGTTCCCAAGTTCAAGTGCGTCAAAAACTCCTCGCCAATCGTCTCGTTTAATAACTTTTTGGTCATCTGGACCGCTTGCGGACAGTTTTCTGCCATTCCCTTGGCGATTTCATGGGCTCTGGCCCAAAGCAGATCGGTCTTGGAAACAATTTCGTGACAAAAACCGTCCTGATTGGCTTGCTTGGCGGTGACCGTTTCAGCCGTAAGGCAGTATTTGGCTGCCAAGGAGGATCCCAGACGGAACGCCAAAAGAGGAGCTGCCAGACCGGGGACCAAGCCTCGTTTTATCTCCGGGCATCCGAAGGTCGCGGTCGGACCGGCGATTAATAAATCGGCCGAAAGAGCCAACGCAAATCCAAATCCAAGCGCCGGTCCATTGACCGCGGCGATGATTGGCTTTGGAAAACGAAGCAGGACCTCGAGAAGCTCGTTCATCGCCATCAATTGGTCTTGCCATTTCTCCTGCGAATTTTCCGCCTCCAGATTGGACTGGACCTCCTTGAGGTCTACCCCCGCTGAAAAGGAATCGCCTGCTCCGGTGACAATGACCGCGCTAACCTTCTTTTCCTGATGGAGATCAGAAAAAGCCAGCCGCAGCTTTTTCAAAGATTCGCTATTAAGTGCGTTTTTAGCCGCGGGGCGGTTAAGGATGACAGTGGCACTGGGAAAGTCGACTCGAACATCGACGATGGAAGAATTAGTAATCATTTTTCTTTTCCGTAGATGAGGCTTGGCAGTTCGGGCCCCTGTCGCGACAACAACGAATCGATAACCAAATCAAGAAAAACCGAGTTGTTTCAGATTACCAGCTTTTGGTGAGGGTGGACACCGCGATGAACTGGCCTGTGCGGTATCGATTGCTTCCTGATTGGCAAGTCAGGCTCCTCGGTGATGGTTGGAAACAGAATAAAAATGAGGCCGTTTGAGAGGAACCGGTTGTGAGACAGTAAAAGACGTCCCAGCGGTGAGGGCTTAGGGGTGAAACTTTTGCACGATGCCTGCTAGCTGGCTGTGGAGCTGGCCATTGGTTGCCAGGACGGTCGATTGATCCAGTTTGAGTTCATTTCCAGCGCAGGTTGTGATTCTCCCGCCCGCCTCCTCGACAAAAAGACGCCCTGCGGCAAAATCCCAAGGCGCTAATTGGTATTCAAAAAAACCTCCATAGCGACCACTAGCGACTTGAATTAAATCCAGCGACGCGGTGCCGAAGCGGCGGATGCCATGGACGTTTTCAAAGAAACACGCCTCAATGGCCTGAAGAGTGGCTTGCATCATCTTACCGCGGTCGTAATAAAATCCGCACCCGACCAAGGCTTCGTTGAGTTGGGCAGCTTGGCTGACATGGAGTTGACGTTCACCGAGGAAGGCTCCTTGACCTCTTTTGGCATGGTAAAGTTCGCCGGTGATGGGGTTGTAAATGACGCCGCATTCTGGACGACCCTGTCTCCAATAGGCAATCGAAACGGAAAAATGCGGAATCCCATGGGCGAAGTTATTGGTGCCATCCAAGGGATCGACAATCCAGAGATCGGGTGATTGAAGACTATCTTGGCGAGTTTCTTCGGCCAAAATGGCGTGGTCTGGAAACGCCTTCAAGAGGGCATCAATAATCACTTGCTCAGACTCGATATCCGCTGCGGTGACGAGATTACAGGCTGCCTTGTGATCTAGGGCAAATTCCCTGTTGAAATACGAGCGGCAGACCTCGCCACCCATCTCTGCCGCCTGAATGGCTGTTTTAAGCAAGGGGTCCAAGTCATCTTGCTGTTTCGTCGTGATGGGCGTGTCAATCAACAAAATTCTCCAGCAGGTTTGGCAGAAACGGGTTGGTTTACTTCAAAAGACTTCCGGGCTGGTTGTGGTGAATGTTCGGCGTATCCAAAGCATTGATCTGCCGTCATGTTCCAAAAAAGGTGGCTGGGCACAAGGCACTAGCTCAATCCGGAGGCCGTCGCGATTTCCCTCGTTTTCCGGTGGGCAACCCTTTTAATGAATGAATAAGCGGTCCGGTATGGCTTTGATCCTGGGATTAGAACTCACCCGAGGTTCATTTTGACTTCCCAAAATAACCGGTGAGGGCTGAGCTTTTCGCGTGGCTTGGATAAAAACGTTTTCGGGAACAGGTGCCTTCGATCGCGTCTGTTGCGACGAACTGGCAAGGGGGCCCTGCTCAGAGGTTATCGAATTTTCAGTTGTCGAATTTTCAGTTGTCGAATTTTCAGTTGTCGAATTTTCAGTTGTCGTTGGGCTGGGGTGCGTCCGCCGGGGACTGATGGAATACCAGCGAGAGTCTGACTTTTTTAATCCAGTTTCCCGGATGACCAAGGTCGGATCGGAAGGTGGTGAGGAGAATAAATGGGCGAGATGCGAAATAGTGATTTGGTGGTAAATCGTGGCCAGTCCGGAGTAGATTCCCTCGTCAGTTTGGCACGCTGCGGCATTGCACACTCCGATGATCTCACCGGCGGCGTTAAAAAGGCCACCGCCGCTTCGTCCGTCAACAGGTCTACCGTGAACATCATGTTTTTCAACACCGTCGTAAATGCCACGCCGTTTATAATGGCTTCTTCGGATCGTAGGGGCGTTGCCACGATCACAGCCAATCGTAAAGACAGGTTCGTTGGTTGAAAACGAAGCGGAAATACCTGCAAGTGGGACCGGTGCGGCTGGAGAGGGTGTATGAATGGTCAAGAGTGCAATGTCGTGAGGGCCGGAATCGTAGGAGACTAACTGCCCCGAAACGGTAGATGTATTTCCAAGGATCTGAACGTCCGCAACAATACGCCCCTGACCGCGGGACTCACGAAAGAGATGGCCACAGGTTAATACCAACGCGTCTCGCCCAACAGAATGAATAATAGTTCCTGTGCCATAAGAGGTTCCAGTTTGGTCCACCACACGTAACTTCACGGTGGCTTCAAAAGATCTTTGTTCGGCAGGTGTTGGCGTGTTAGCAACAGGAAATCGGCCATGGCGATCAAGCGGGGTCATGGCGCCGCTGGGCCAGGTCTGACTGGTGGATAACAGCCCGGATCGATCGTCACCCGTTTCCGGAACAGCCGGGCTGGATGTGGGAATGTAAACAGGAGGCGTGGGGAGAGATTCGGCTTTGTCTGCGAATTCAGCTGGTCGGTTGGTTCCTTGTCGATGGTTCCATCGCGCGGCGATGGCGCTCCCCAATCGCTTCTGCCGAAATGAACTGAATAAATCCTTGATTTGCCCAAAAGTGAACGGCCCATCAAGTTGAGAATAGATTTTATTGTTGCGGACAAGTCGCAAAGCAGGCAATTGACTGACGCGGAAATGCCTGGCGAGTGCAGGCGAGTCTCTGTAACCCAACCTGCGAACGCGGAACCCGTTTTCAACAGCGAGCTTGATGGCGTCCTGGGATGGCGATGAGTTTCCGTCCTCACCTTCAAAAAAATAAAGCAGTAACGGTTGGTCACCAAAGTCTAGGGTGTTGGCGACCAGCGGTAGATTTTGATCACCAGCCTGAGGGTGTTGGGGAATGAGTGACAATAGTCCGCAACACATTACCCAAAGCATGGACATGCTCATCTTTTTCCTTCCATGGAAATCAACTTTGACAATCCAAAAAATTCGACACTAACTTGTCGGTTTTAATATCCTGTGTGAAACGCGGCAATCGCTTCTCTTTCGAAGAGCTAATCGCTGTCGAACCAAACCCAGCGGCTGCGACACCGGTTCCACGCCGGCTCAATCGGTGTTTGGCGAGTGTGGGTGTCTATTTCTCCTCAAGTGTCCATTTCTCCTCAAGTGTCCAAGCACTTTCCAAGCAAGCACGCTCTCTTCAAATGACCAGGTGCCAGACAACTCCCTTCTATGGGAGTCATGTCGTAAGGAGCTAAGGTCGTTTGAGGATGCCTTTCGAACAAAGATTGTGCTGATTAACGGAAAGTTTTCAATCCCGATCGATGTCATCTGACTTTCTTTTAGAGTTTTGCGTAAAATTGGGGGCGAAGCGTTGATCAGTAGTTGGTTTAGGGGGATTTTCCATGTTGTCTGCTAGCTGTCGAGCGGTTTTGATCCTGTTTTGTTTTGATCTCATGGCGGTTTCCACCGAGGCGGTGAGCCAAGAGAAAATAACATTCACAAAACCCGCATTGATTGAATTCGACGGCCCGATCTTTGATCGCAGTTACCAGTTTTTTAAGCGAAAATTGGCAGCCGCCAAATCGTGGGGCGCTGATCTTTTGATCATTCAGGTCAACAGTCCTGGAGGAGCTCTGGAAGAGAGTCTTCTTATCGCCGAAACTTTAAGGGATGTTGACTGGGCCTTGACGGTGGCTTTCATCCCAGAAAAAGCGCTCAGTGGTGCGGCGCTGGTCTCGTTGGGTTGCGATGAAATTGTCATCAGTCAAACGGCCAGAATAGGTGATGCCGGGATCGTCTTTTTGGATGAAAGCTTTGCTTTTCAATATGCTCCTGAAAAGGTGATTACCGATTTGGTCAGGCGGGCAAGAGATTTAGCCGAATGGAAGGGGCGATCGCCTGAACTCGCTGAAGCGATGATCGATATGGATACAATCGTTTATCAGAATCTGAATCAGAAGGACCAATTTGAAACCAGGAGAGCGACCAATAGTGGTTATCCACATCGGCAAGTGACCGATGACCAAAACGCACAGCAGGCTGGTGTAGAACGGCCAGACGAGAAAGAATGGGAATTAGTTGAAGAATCGAAAGAAAAACGATTCCTGGAAGTCAATGGGAAACGGGCAATCGAATTGGGGCTGGCGCAGAAAAATGCCGGTAATCGTGATGAGTTGGCCGCTCAGTTTGATTTGTCAAGCGAATTAAAAATCTACCGGGAAACGACGACCGATAATTTGGTGTATTGGCTGAATCGCCCGCTTGTTGTTGGGTTATTATTTGTCGTCGGATTGATTGCCTTGTATTTAGAGTTTACCGCTCCGGGGATTGGCATCGGGGCGCTGATTGCTGGACTTTGTTTCTTAATCTTTTTCTGGAGCCAGTTCCTCGGCGGAACGGCTACCGTTCTGGAAGTGATTCTGTTTTTAGCAGGCATTTCTTTTTTGCTGATGGAGATATTCGTTATACCTGGGTTCGGCGTCGCGGGGCTTTCTGGAATGGTTTTACTCGGGGGCAGTGTTCTGATGGCTACTCAGGATTTTGTGATCCCCGCTACCGATGCTCAATGGGAACAATTTAGCACCAATTTGACTGTCATGGCTGGCGCTGGGTGTCTGTTTCTGGTCGGTGCGGTGGCGCTCAGTAAGTATCTCGGAAAAGTTCCCTTTGTGAATCGCTTGATTCTGGGCCCGGTGGTAAAACCAGACCCTGATGGAGAGGGGAAGGATAAAAAACCCTCGGCGACACCACATCCGGTCGTTGCAGTGGGTGATTGGGGAATAGCAGAATCGGTCCTCTGTCCCTCCGGTAAAGCCCGGTTCGGCGATCGAACGGTCGATGTGGTGTCAGATGGATCATACATCGAGAGTGATCAACCGATTAAGGTCCTGGAAATCAGCGGAAACAGGGTTTTGGTGGTCAAGGCGTGATCGCACCAGCTCTGGCTGTTGAAATCGGCCTTGGCTGATTCGGTGAAAGGTTATGCCGGGGGTCGGCATCGTTTATTGGTATCGCTCATTGGTATTGCTTCATCAGGCTCATCAATCGACTGTTTCCAGGCTCCGTCGCTAAGCAGTCCCTGATGGTCTGAATCGCTTCGTCGCGTCGACCGACCATCCAATAGAGTTTCGCCAAATGCTCTTTCCAATTCAAATCAAGCGGGTTGAGTGACGTCGCAATTTCGTAATACTGAATCGCTGCTTGAGGATCTCCCAGTTCGACTTGGGTCCTGCCTAAAAGAAAATTAGATTTGGCATCGTTAATTGGTTTATCTTTAAGAAGATTGACCATGCGGCGGAAGATAATTTGCCGTAGTTCAAGATTTTCATCACCAGAGAACATTTGGTCAGCAACCTGTTCCAGTAAGGCAGGGTCATCTGGGATGAGATTGCGGCAGACACTGTCTGCATCGAAAAACGCAAGAGCCGCCGGAATGACGATGGAATAGGTGTCAGGCCGCATCTTCATGGCTTGCTGCCAATTTTCAAAAGCAGCCATTTGTAAACCGTGCGAAGCCGCCAGGTCGCCAAGTCGCAGGAAATAATTGACGTTTTGAACGTTGAATTGGTAGAACGCTTGGACATAGTTTTCGGGTCTGAAATCGGTGAAATAACTGTATTCCGCGAGAGCCAAAATAGAGCGAACTGACAAAGGGCACATTTGGAGGGCCTGCTCGGCATGTTCGATCGATTTGGGGATGTTGTCGAGATAGTATTTCTTTTCTTTCAGGCTTTTTAGCTGGGCCTCCCTTTCAATCGGCGTCATTTTGGCCAACTGAAAATTTAACATGCGAATTGTGGAGTTTTTCCACAGAGCCTCCCGGTCCTCTTCGCTTAGTCCCGCTTGATCTTGAATCTGTTCTTCCACAAATTCATGTTGGAATCGTAGCCAATAAAACGTCGTGAGGAATTCATGGATTTCCAAACTCGAAAATTTTTGGGAGTTCTGTTCCAGCCTTTCGATTCTCTCGGTCAGCTCCTCAATGGAAAGTGATTCGGCGGTTAACGAGCGGGACTTTTTCCAGGCCGCTTCGGGAAAATGAGCGTTAAATAGATAGAAGCAGTTCCACATCGAACCGGCGATTAAAAGGGCTATCAAAGGCCGATTGATTAGTTTAGGCAACCAGAGATGGTTTAGTTCTTTGTCTTTTTCGCTTTTGAGTTTGGCGCGGGCACAGCCGACCAGGGCACCCATCAGCACCGCAGTGGCTACTCCGTTGGAAGGGATGAAAAGGCCAAAATCAAAAAAGTTTGCAATCGCCTGGGAGACGATCACAAAGAATCCCAAAGCGCCGATGGCCAGGTTCAACGGGTTACCGCTTTTGGTGGGCAGAGAAATGGCGACAACCAGAAAATAGGCGGCCAAACCAAGGAGCATGCAAACAGCTGGGAGCCCGATCGTGATCAGAAGTTCCACGTAGATGTTTTCAGCGTGATAGCACCAAATCGAATCTTCAAAGGTTTGGTATTCCCGGTAAATGTATCGAAACGTCCCCAGCCCAGAACCCAGGATCGGAAAATCATTGACTGCCTGAAGGCTGTCGGCCCAAAGCTGAGGCCGGAGTTCATGCTCCAGGAGTTCCTCTGACTGCAGGGTGTCCAGGCGATTCCCTATTTCGCCTTGGAGTCCTGACATTATTATGGCGATGGAACTCATTGGCACCAGAAATAAAAGAAGCAGCACGCAGCTGCGTATCTGTTTCCTGCGACACAAAAAGAGCATCGAAGCGATGACTGCCGACGCCATCGCGATCATCCCTCCGCGGGATAGTGATGCCGCGATCCCGACGACGATTAATGCCACTCCTGCTAACAACAGAATCCGCGGGACGGTTAAATTGGCCATCACATAGCGAGCTTCGTTGGTGAATTGCACAAATCGCTTTTTGCGAAGGCCGGTTGCCTTCAGGGAGATTTTATCTTGTTTGATTTTGCCAAATGAGAAAAAGACGACAGCTAATCCGCTCGCCAGGCAGATCAACAAGTAGCCCGAGGCGTTATTGCGATTGACGAACGACGCAAACGGGTTTCCACCAAACTCAAGCGGAAGGCCGTAGATGCTACTGCCGCTGCTTACTTTTTGAAAAAGCCCGAAAACAGAAAGCAGTATCCCATTGATCATCAGTGCGACGGCCAAGCCCACCGTGTCGTTTCGACTGTTGAAAAATCGCATTCCGGCAAAAAATGCGGCGGCGATGAGAATGAAATAGGCAACTTGCTCTCGAGTTGCCGAATAGTTTAAGGTGACAAGTTGATTGTCCGTATTGGCGGTTGCCACTTGCGGATGGGTTGCCTGCAATGAGATCGCCAAGTCCTGCCGGATTTGGTTCTGTTGACCTGCCACTCGGGAAGCAATTGGGGATGGAAGTGGCACAAACTGGGCAACACTGACCGCCAAAAAAAGGATAACGGGCAAGGCAATCGCATGAATACGAGACTCGTCTTCGGTGGTAAAGGAGCGGACAAACCAGATTCCCAAAGCGAGGATCAAACTTAATCCGAGGAACAGTTGTGCTAAAAGGCTCACCGAACCGAAGGCCCAAGGCGAACCGATGACACAGGCACCGGTCAAGATTTGTCCAGCTAATTCCAGAGCGTGTTTTTTTCTGCCGACTCGATGGCGTTGACGTCCCGACCTTTGTTTTCGGCCTGCCTCGCGCTCTGCTGCCGCTTCCACAGGGTCTTTAATGCGGAGCTTCGGTTTCTTCGGTGCTGGTTCAGGTGTACTAGCCATGAATCAAGTAGAAGAGAGCAACGGGCAAAGAGGAGCAACGGCTATAGGTAAACCGGTTTTAATGCAGCGAAGTCTAATTACCTCCGCAACAGAAAAACTTAAAGTCCTACTTTAATCAGCCGTTGATCAAAAAGAATAGAGGCTGCATGGGTGAGCCTCTAAAATATCCCGTATTACACCACGAAGGACCGCTATTTCGGGTTGCGGCGATTATGCCGACAGCCGGGTTCGTTTTGACCTTCGTTCAGCCCGAAGGCGGGCTCTGCGCTTGATTTCACTCGGCTTTTCATAGAATTCGCGCCGGCGCATCTCTTTTTTTATTCCACTACGCTCTACCAATTTACGGAATCTACGGACGGCCTCCTGAATGGATTCCTTTTCTCGAACCTGAAGTTTTACCATTTTCCTCTCAGAACCTTAGTTTTGAACAATCCGTCATCGTATAACGCCTTCTGTCATCTGTCGACCCAGTTCTGGTCACTGGATCACAAATTCTGGAGAAATCGTTGCCCGCAAAGTTTGCCCAGCCTCCCTGTTGCGGATCCGGGTGGCATTTTCGATTCTCCGGGCGATCCGGTCGATAAAAACGGGGTGGGTGAGTGAATTAAATCGCTCGCTTGGAAATGGTTAAGAACCGGGAACCCATGTATGAATATGGACGAGATTAACCTGAGACAGGATCAGGTGCTCAGCGAACTGGATGATCTCGAGCGGAAAATCTCCGAGTTGATTGAAATTTGGACCCGAACCGAGGGGGCCGTCCTCACCGATCTAGCCGCCGCCTAGAACTTCCGTTAGCGACGGACCTTCTTGCTTAATCCTTCTGATTCAGGCTCCCGGAATTCAACATTGCCCAAAGTAAACGGCAGCCCAGGAGAAAACTCGCCAAAACGCCCAGCGTTCCCAGCAGCGATAAGTTTTTCATTCCCCAAAACGTTTGGGTAGCGAAAAGGAGTGGCGGCACTTCCTGAGCTAGCATCAGGGCTGAACCTAGAAATAGGGCACTGGTAAGCATCCCCAGCACCAGGCGGTTCACCGATGACCCCAAGCGGCGATGATCGAGATTGATGTCAATTTTGCCGGTGCGGATTTGATCGATGATTCCCGAAAGCTTCCGGGGCATGGTCTCAGCCATTTTTTCAAATTGTGAGCCCAAGCGTTTGAGCTTTCGTAGTTGCCGGTGTGGTGAGAGTCGACGCAGCATCAATTTTCGATGGATGGGTTTCAATGCTTCGATAATCTGGAAGCCCGGACTCAGTTTTCTGGCAGAACCCTCTAGCGTGATCATTACTCTCAAGAGAAGCATCGCTTCATCAGGGAGGCGGAGTTGATGGCGGCGGACAATCTCAAACATGGCGTTGAAAACGGCGGCGATTTGAAATTCACCCACCGAACGCGACGAATACTGACCTACAAAATCAGTCAGGTCTCGTTCCAACGCCCCATCATCAAGATTGGATGGAAAATCGCATAACCTCGATACCGCCGCCGAGAGCATGGCGACGTCATCGTTGAATACCGAAAACAACATATCTTCGATATCCTCTCGAGGGGACTCACCGATTCTGCCAACGAGTCCAAAATCGAGCAGTGCGATCCGTCCATTTTGCTGAATCAGAATATTACCCGGATGAGGATCGGCGTGAAAAAAACCGTCGTCGAAAATCATCCGCAACTGCACATCGACCAAGGTTTGCACGATCTGGTCAGGATCAATATTCTGAGAAGCCCAGCCATCGACATCCGTCAGCTTATTTCCCTGCAAAAACTCCATTGTCAGGACTTTTGGAGTCGAAAACTCTGTCATCGGGGCAGGAATATCGACCTGTTTCAGTTTGGCAGATTTACCGTGAAATTGATGCAGGTTGCGTTCTTCACGACCAAAATCAAGCTCACGTTTCAACGAGCGGGTGAGTTCGGCGACAATTTGCCGCGGACGAAACGGTTTTAGCTCGTCGATTCGATCGGCCCATTGCGCCAAGCCAGCCAGGATCTCCAGGTCCGCTTTGATGGTTTGGGCGACTCCGGTTCGTTGGATTTTGACTGCGACGTCGGTACCGTTTTCAAGTTGGGCTCGATGGACCTGGCCGATGGATGCGGTGGCGGTTGCGTTTTCGTCAAACCATGCAAAGACATCGTTTAGTGATTGTCCCAATTCATCTTCTAGTGTCGCTTTGATTTCATGAAACGGTTCGGGGTCCACACGATCCTGAAGGTGGCTGAGTTCCTCCGACAAGTCACCCCCAACCAGATCTGGCCGGGCGCTCAATAGCTGCCCCAATTTGATAAAGGTGGGGCCTAGTTCGCTCATCGCCATCCGCATGCGTTTTGCGGCTGGAATTCTCGCCAGGGACTCACCAGCCGAAGATTTCAAGGTGTCTTTGACAAAGTCAATTCGTAATCGACTAATCCAATCTGCCAAACCAAATTTACTGAGGATCGATAGGATTTCGGTCCAACGTCTGACATTGCGATAAAGCTGCGGGATAGCATGAATAGGTGATTTCATTACGGTCGCAAATTAAGGGAAATCGGCATCAGCAGATTTTTCAAGAACAGTTTTTTTTTGAACGGTTGCTCGGGTTTGAATTCCAATCGCTGTTCTTGAAGCAGAGATCTGGCCCTCCCAGCGGGAAGATAGTCTATCATTATCATCAACTATTCTGAAATAATTGACAAAAATGCCGATATTTTTCTTAGGGCCTGTGGTTTCGCCTTGGATCAAACGATAAAGAAAGAGTGTAGTATTTCTTACGCCTACGGTAGCATTTTCCATGAGCGGTTTGTCAGAAAGCTTTAAGGCGTTTAATAGTTTTGCCCAGACAGTGATCCTCGGAGTTTTTCTGGCGATTGTGGTCGCTGGCGGTTACTTTGCTTACCTGATGTTCATTGACCCATTGTTGGAAGATCGGAAAGCTCTTGCCGCAGCGAATGATCAATTAGCCGCGGCAACAGGCGATTTAAAAATCAGCCAGGCAAAGCTTGAATCTGCGGAACAGGAAATCTCGAAGCAGGGAGAGACGATTCGGCTTCAATCCGAAGAAATTACTACACTTGGTAAGGAAATCGATCATCTGAAAACAGCGATGCGACTGCTAAAGGTCGACCATCGACTGGCCAGTATCAAGGTCCTCAAGGTCTCGGTGGATCCAGAAACAAAAGAAGTTACCGCCAGGGTTTCGTTGCAGGAGGTCGATGCGGATGGGAATCCACTTGACGATCCCCGCGAATTTGAGACCAAGGGAGAGAAGGTTTATGTAGATTTTTGGCTTGCCAAGTTTGAAGACAAATATATTGAGGAAAATGATCTCCTCCGATCCACCACTCTTTGCATGTTTAAAAGTATCTATGGTGAAAAAGAGGCTCCGGCCGATGGATCCCGAATTGAAAAACCGTGGGTGCGACCTGCCGCCTACGCGGGAGGGTCCAAAATGACAGAGTTTGAAGAGAGGATCTGGCGAGATTTCTGGACGATAGCCAATGATCAATCCAAGTCCAAAGAATTGGGAATTCGAGCCAATCATGGTCAAGCTATTTACTTTAAGGCAGAGCAAGGCCAGCAGTACTTGATTGAATTGCGTGCTTCTGACGGCTTATCGATAAAGCCCGTTGAGCAGAACAAACCGTCTGGTTAGCGGATCATCGGAGGGAGAACCGACTCTTCCGGAAGCCGTTTCAAGACGCCACTGGAATCACCCTGCGGATTTCTCTTGTGCCAAATGTTCCAGAGCCCCGCGTTCGTTTGTTAGAGGGATTTCCAGGGACGACCGAATGGATGGTGGTCGGGCCAGGTTTAAGCGATGATAGGATTCTTCTGCGGTAAAAACGACGACACTTGTTTTAGGTTTCCTGAGATTTGATGAGCACGCCAATTGGAATTATCGATTACGGAATGGGAAACCTCCGAAGTGTCCAGAAGGCTTTTGAGAAAAATGGGGATTCAGCAGAAATTTTTAGCGATCCCAATCAAATGAAGGATTACAAAAAATTGGTCCTCCCGGGCGTAGGCGGTTTTGGCGATGCGATGGAAGAATTAAACCGCCGACAACTGGCGGACGCAATTCGGGATTGGGCTGCGGCCGACAAGCCCCTGCTCGGCATTTGTCTCGGGCTACAGTTATTGTTTTCGGTGAGCCATGAGGATGGTGACCATCATGGACTGGGGTTGCTGGATGGTGATGTCGTGCGTTTTGATTTGTCATCGGATTTCAAAGTTCCGCACATGGGATGGAATCAGGTGCAACGCCAAGAGGATTTCAACAGTTTTGAAACGATTCGTCACGACGACTATTTTTACTTTGTGCATTCCTTTTATGTTCGGCCAGCGGATCGCTCCATCATTGCCTTGACGTC
Source organism: Planctomycetota bacterium (assembly GCA_014238905.1). GTDB lineage: Bacteria > Planctomycetota > Planctomycetia > Pirellulales > Pirellulaceae > JABAAE01. Next base: position 219,914 of record JABAAE010000005.1, on the reverse strand, counting down.
ATGTTATGAAAACGACTTTTGCGCTGCCATTCAGCAAGGCAATTTATTGGCGACTCAATTTCATCCTGAAAAAAGCCAGAGAGTCGGATTGAGACTGCTGCGGGAATTTGCAGCGGCCCCATATTGAGGGCGAAGATGAGACCTTCTTGGCCCTCAATTGATCGATTGGTAAATTGCTCAATAAGATCTTTCCGGCTCGGCTAATACGAATTGCCTGGTGAGAACTCAGGGCCTCAGCCCTCAAGTGAGTTGGGTGGCCAATTGGCTGAGGGGCCGAACCAGAGCACAACTAAAAAGAAAATCCGCTCATCACAGACAGGGTGAATCAACAGATGTATCGAGTCAACGATTGCATCTACCGAGTTCAAATAAGAGAAGTTCAAATAAGAGAAGTTGAGCAGGCGATTGCCGAGTTCTTCTGAACGAGCGATCCAGAACCGTTCGATTGATTGAACGGTTTATTGAACGATTTTTCATTTAGGAAAGAGTTTCGAATCACTTTAGAGTTTCGGTGGAGGCCGTTTGGCTTTGGGCCTGGCCAGCATCTTTGCCTTTTCGTTTTGGGCGGCCCGAGGGATATTGGGTCTCGGTGGATCAGGATTATTGGCGGCAGCTCGCCTCATCGGCGGCGGAGGAGGAGGATCAAATTCCTCTACCCATTTCCATCCGATGGGGGTGTCTAATTCCCGTTGAGCCATCAAGGCCCAGGGGGTTCCCGCGTGCTCATCGACTACCCTTTGCAGGTAGACTCGGGCTTTGTCTGCAAATTTTGTCATTCGACTGCCAGCATTCACCTCATCGGATGGTTCCAGATTCCAGACATTGGTTTTCGGATTTTTTGGCTTGAGGCCCGATTTGGCTTTGGCCAACATCACGTTGTAAGCGTCGGTACGGACTTTAACGGCCAGCACCCGACCCATCGCCAAATCAAAGCCAGCTTGCCAGCGCGGGCTGACTTCTTCTGGGCGGTCTCCCTCCCCTTTCTTGAGGATTTCATAAACATGCGAAACCTGTGGTGAGAGAACGGCTGAGGCGCGTTGGGCGATATTGATGGCCGTGACGAAAGAAGCTTCATCTTCTTTCTCAAACCGGACTTGGGGTTCTTTCATTTGGCTGACCCATGACCGTTGGGCTGCTTCGACCAATGCCATTCTGGCATCGTTGGAACGGATTAACGACCAGTAGACGTCCGTCGATGTATAGTCGGGCTTGTATTTCCTCATCACTTTCTGATCAAAGAAATGAGCCAAGTGAGCCGAGTAGGCGTCCACCTGTCTTCGTTTCAAACGGCCATTGAAGTCGCGATTGGGATGAACGGCAAAATAGATTCCGCCTGTTTCGTAACAGACCCTGGTCAAACCGTAGGGCCCGAACCCGGAATCGACGGGAATGGAATCTTCTGACTCGCCCGCAAAATGCAGCTTGATTCTTTCTGGCATCAAGGACTCCGGTCCTTGGTTGACAGTCGTCCATTGCGGCGATTGATCATATTTTGGATCCGGATCGACCCATTTTACTGGTGTTTCTTTTCTGCCGAATGGCGCCGGAACTCCAATCACATAAACTGGCACCCGTTTTGCGCGGCAGATCTTGATCGCTTCGTCTAATTTGTCGACGTCATCACCAGCCTCGTCGGTGATCAAAACCACCATCACATTTCGTTCGGGCTGCTTGGTGGTGGAACGGATTTTTCGGTATCCTGCGAAACGATTGACGACCGTAGAGATCGCAGTAAACACTCGTTCAACTCCAGTGTCATCCCTTTGAACCTTCTGGATCGCTTCGTTCACTTCAGAAACGCTATCGGTGGGATCCAAAATAGGGACGACCTGATTTCCAAAAGAATACACCGACGTCAGTAATGGCTGGTCTCTCTTGAACGCCTCTTCACCGGAGGCTTCGATGACACCAAGTTCTTCATAAACACGAGCGATTCTCTCTCGAATCGCCTCACGTTGTTCTATCAGGCTCGCCGATTGGTCGAAGACCCACACCAAAAGAGTTTTTCGTTCTTGAACTTGGAGGAGAATCTCCTGCGTTAACCTGTCGATAGCCCCGGCGGCACCGGTGGCCGTTTCACCCACGAATCCCTTGACGGGAACATTTTCAAATTCAAAAGACTTGGGATCGTTATAGACGTCGTTCTGCATGAATTCAGCGTTTTCATTTTCAAAAGACTCCAAGGGCATCGTGATGACCGAGTCATTGGCAACAGAGATGTCGCGAGACAAAGCCATGTCCTGACCGTTCTCACTTTGAGCGCCAATCTCGTCTTTCAGTTCATCGCTAAAATGGAATTCTTCAGCAATTGAAAGGTCGTCATCGACTTCTTCTTCGGGTTCGGTCACCAGTTGAAGGTCGCGTAGGATTTGATTGGGAGGCAAGACCAGGAACGTCAATGCACACATGAGACCGAGGTGGAACAGCAAACTGGCAACCCAAAATGGAGCCTCACCATCAAATGGCGTTTCCTGTTGACCAGAATTGACTTGCCACCATCTTCGAACTGTTTGCATTAGATTCACGTCGGAATTCCTTATTTGGTTTCCAGCGGATGTCGACCACCCTGTCGCCTTAAAACTAGTCTCGCCGAAAATCGCAAATTGCTCAAGTTTATTCGACGCGTCGGATCACTACTTAGTCTGGGAGTTGACACCACAACCCCTAGTTTACCATATTAATCCGCTTAATCCCCTAAATTTGGAGCGAATCCGGCCGGCATTGGTACTCAAATTGTTTCAAAATATTGAAATATCTGCAAATCAACCTAAACTACCAGTAGGAAACAACTTAACTTCAATTTCGGCGTTTTCTGTTTTGGCCCTGACAGCAATGTTTTGGAAATATGTACTCTCGGTGCATAAAGGAATGATCATGAGACCCAGTGTTGTAAAAATGACGACCGCATTCATTATTTGTTTTCTGACATCCTCGGTGCTTTGTCATGCACAAAAAAATGGTGATGAAACGCCTCCCCAGCCAGAGCGAGTGGTCAAAAAAACAAACGATAATGTCAATTTGGTTTTCACCTATTACGGTGGGACTAAAGGAAAAGAATCGGTCCCGGTGATCCTCCTCCATGATTTGGATGGAAATCGAAAGGATTACACCGCGTTTGCGGCATACTTACAAAAGTCCTATGGATGTGCGGTGATTGTTCCCGATTTGCGAGGGCATGGCGAAAGTACTCAAACGGTCACCAATGTGACCATCGATCGCAGTAAATTTCGCAAACAGGACTACCTGACTTTTAATGAAGACATCTCGACCTGTTTTCGTTATCTCCGGGACGAAGTCAACAACAAGGGAAATGCAAACATCGACCAACTCTGTTTAATCGCGACTGGCTACCTTGGTATTAATGCGACCGCGTGGACATTGGAGGATTACAGCTATCAGCCCGTTGGAGGGAAAAAGCAGGGACAATTCGTAAAAGGATTGGTGCTGATCTCCCCACGAAAGTCCATCAAAGGATTTGGAATCACAACGCTCATCAAGCTCCCTCTTTTTACTGGAAAGGGAGCCAAGCCGCTGCCGATGATGCTCGCCATCGGTGAGGGCAATGACAGGAGTTATCGAGACGGACTAGCCATCTACAAATCCCTGGAGAGAACGCGGCCAAAAGTGGCTGACATTCCTGATGTCGCCGAGTATTTCAAAAAGCAGTCGATTTTTCTACGTGATTATCCCGAATCCGCTGGTGCTGGTTTACTATCACCCAACAGCGGAAATAATTTGGGCGTCGAAATTGCCAAATTTATTCGCTACAAAATTGTTGCCAAGTCGGACCAAATGCCTTGGGTAAACTACCAAAAAAGCGAGTAAGGTTATCCGGCAATTCGATTTGAGATTGCCTGTTAACCGGTGCGGGGTCCAAATGTCTCAGGTGCGGGCAAAAAGACCGACTCGCCTTGGCGGCGTTCAGGGTAATGGAACGAATCCGCAGAATTTCGAAAGCTAAAGGTCTTGTCGAGCCAGCTTGGGCAACCTGTCCGCTTGACGATCTATCGATGGTCTACTCCTCTATAGAGATGTTGAGCGTGCGCAGTCAATGCTCTCTTCTATTTGGCAAGCCGGCGATCGTATTCCTTTTCTGTAAGCTTTCTCAAGATGCCCGATTCTCCCCAAAAACAAACCATTGATATTTTCCAACAGCTGAACCGTGCCAACGCGATCGTTCAATGTTTTGGGATGGCCAATAAAATCGGCGTTTTTGACTGCTTAAGACGAGGTCAACTCACTGGGACTCAATTGGCAGAACAATTAAAACTCTCTTTTCGGCCATTAGAATTGCTAATGGGCCAATTATGCGAAACAGGCTATGTGGAAAAATATGGTGATGATTATGCGCTTTCGATGTTGGGGAAAATGTTGCCTGAGGATTACTTAGACCTTGGGGATCGGTATTGGAATCAGTTGGAATCCTGGGTGCGGACGGGAAGCAAAACATTCGATCCCCAGCAGTCGCTTGAATCGACCGAATATGCCATCCAGGGGGCTGCGCTGGAATGGATGTCCACGCCCAATGCGATGGATTTGATCGAGGTGTTGAATCTCAAGCAAGGGGGAGATGGAATTCGAGTCGTTGATTTGGCATGTGGATCAGGAGTTTATGGAGCCGCAATCGGATACCATGACCAACAAGCTCGGGTTTTTTTTGTTGACCAACAGGACCAACTACAAAGAGCTAAAGAGACCGCCGGTAGTATCGACATTACCGACCGCTGCCAATTTATCGGGGCGGATCCGAAGGCCTACCGATCGCAGTTTTTGGTCGACCTGGTGGTGATCGCCAATCGATGCCGCTGTCTCGGAGACGATCAACTCGGTCAACTCATACAAACAGCTCTTCGATGTTTGCAGCCAGAGGGTGAGATCGCCATTATTGATCAGATACCAGAAGAGGATCATTGGAATCTCGATCAAACGACGGAGGCGCTTTCGGTGGAAATGCGGACCCCGCAAGGACGGCTTCGAACCAGAGAAGAACTCTCCGCAGTCCTTTATGCGAACGGTTTTACTGAGGCGATGTATCGTGACTTGAAATCAGCTCCGGCAACGCATGGGGTGCTCATTGCTGGTAAAAAACCAGGTCAATAGTCCAGTGGGTCCTATTCGGTGGCAGAGTCTTCTTTTCCCAGTAATTGGTGGACTGCGGAGACTAGATTGCTTTCCCGCATCAAGGATTCTCCTACCAACATGGCGTTGATCCCTGCTTCCTCCAATTTCCGGACCTCCTGGTAAGTGTAGATCCCACTTTCGGCAACGATGGTGCGATCCTTTGGAATCTTTTGGCTCAGACCGATGCAATGGGTTAAATCGGTTTCAAACGTTCGTAAATCGCGATTGTTAATGCCGATCAATTGGGCACCGCAATCGACCGACCTTTGAAGATTCTTTTGGTCATGAAATTCAACCAGTGGAGTTAATCCGATTTGTACAATAAGGTCGTGCAATTGGTTTAAAGTTGCGTCATTCAAACATTCAGCGATCAGCAACACCGCCGAAGCGCCGCAGACTTTGGCCTGAAACACCTGGTAGGGATCGATGATAAAGTCTTTCCGCAGCAGAGGGATTTCGACTGATGATTTCACAGCCGTCAGGTAATCGAGATGGCCAAGGAAATGCTTTTCTTCGGTCAACACGCTCAGACAGGTGGCGCCACCGCTTTGGTAGTCCCGGGCAATTGAAACTGGATCAAAGTTTTCACGGATCATTCCTTTTGAGGGACTGGCTCTTTTAATTTCCGCAATTAAGGCAACCCCATCGTTGTTCTCGATCGCTTGAAGGAAATTGGCCGGTGCGGGCATCGCTTCGGCGGCCGATTGAAGCGTGGCCTCATCGGTTTCGCGTTTGTAATGAGAAATGCGAATCTGTGCGTCGGCGACGATTTTCTTTAAGATGTCTGACAAGATCAGGCTTTCATTCGAGATTCATCGGAGAAAAGAACGTAAAGAGCCACCATGATCTCATTGAAAACAGGAACTCGGTGCCCATTAGCGGCAGCACGGTGGCCGACGGAGCGACAGTGTGCGGGCTTTATTAAAACAAAATTTTCCTTTTACGATAATTGGTAGGGGCTGGATCTTCAAAAATGAAAATTGCAATTACTGGTGGTAGCGGGTTTATTGGGCGCTATATCCTCCGTCAATTTTTGTCCCACGGGCACCAATTGAAATGTTGGCGACGAACTGACTCGAAAGTGCAGGATTTACCGGCGGGCGGGCCAGACTGTCAATGGATAGAGGGAAATCTAAAAACGTGCGATACCGCGGGCGATTTAGTTCAGCATTGTCATGCCGTCATTCACAATGCATTCTGGCGTCCGGGATCTCGTTTTCAGGGTGAAGAAGGAGAAATTGCTGAATTCGTCCAAACAAATCTTGTCGGCACCTTAAAACTCATCGAAGCTGCTAAGAAATCCGGTGTTAAACAGTTTCTATTTGTGTCCAGCTGCGCCGTCCACGACAAAATTCTCAATGATCGCCGTTTGGATGAGAATCATCCTCTTTTTCCAAGTTCGCACTATGGTGCTCATAAAGCGGCCGTGGAAAAATTTGTCCACAGTTACGCTCGTAGCGAAGGATTTAATATCGGCGTGGTGCGACCGACCGGGGTTTATGGGCTGCACCACCAACTATCAAAATCCAAGTGGTTCGAACTGATACGAAACGTGATGCAAGGGAAGGAGGTGTTTTGCGGCAAGGGAGGGAAAGAAGTCCATGCCAACGACGTGGCTAAATCAATGCGAGTTCTTTTGGAACGGGATGAGTTCCAGGGTGAAGTGTTCGCGTGTTACGATCGATATATTTCAGAATATGACGTGGCTCATCTTGCCAAAGAGATTTCGGGAAGCGATGCCAAAATCAACGGTCATTCCATCCGCCCAAAAAACCAGATTGATACTGAAAAAATACGGGGGATGGGAATGGTGTTTGGCGGAAATGAATTGCTGAGAAAGACCGTTAATGAAATTGTCGCTGGTATCGATGCGTCCGGTGAAAAGAGTTCACTGTAAGGGGGTGTTTTGGTAGAAATGGAAAGCCTAGAACAAATGGTACGAAAATGAAGATGACCCGAGATGAATTTGACAAGCGAAATCGAGAGAACCGTCTTCACGTGGCGTTGATTGGCATGTCCAATTCAGGCAAGAGTATGACCGCGTCCAAATGGAATTCAGAACTAGGGTTTTCCGTTTTTGTGGTTGATGAGGCGATTAATCGATCGTTGGGTTTAGCGACGATGAGCGAAGCGGCGAATTGGATGGGGTACCCATTTGAAGAGCATTATCAAGAGAGAAAAAACAGATATCTTTCATTGGAACGGGAGTTCTCCAAGGTGGCGATTCCTGTTGACAATAACTTTGTGTTGGATGCTACAGGCAGTTTGATCTATGGAGACTCCGGTCTGCTGGATTGGGTGCGAGAACATTTTTTGGTAGTGGGTATCGATGTTGGTGAACGATTCATCAATGAAATGGTTGAAGACTTTTTTGAGAATCCAAAAGCTGTGGTTTGGCAGTCCGAGTTTAAACCCTTGGATGATGAATTAGATACGCAGGCCTTGCGGAGATGCTATCCTCGGCTGTTGAAAAATCGTTCGTTGGGATACGAGCGTCTGGCTGATGTTCAAATCTCGGCGGATTTAACTCGGGATCCTGAGATCACCGGGGCCGAACTTCTTTCGATCATTCGAGAAGAGCTGGCTTTAGACGCTCCCTCAGGTGCGTAAGGAAAATTTGAAATCAGAGTTTTGTTCGTTTCTTCAGTTCCAATAAAACGACGATGGGTTGAGCTGTTTTCCAGGATTTCGCGGTTCTTTTATTTTGGCAAAATGATCTTTTAGATCGGTCCAGATTCCTCTCTATCTGCGATTAGGATGAGGCGGTGCAATGTTTGGTAGTTGACACCTGCCGGGATAAACCGAACCGTCAAATAATGCGACGTAAAAACCGTCTTTAAAAGGGATGCCTTTTAAAGAAACAACCAAGCTCGGATCGGAGGAAATCTCCAGTGGTTTCGTTCACCAAAACTTGGTCCGGCCGCTGGCGAACATAATCGTGTTGGAACTGTCATCAATCAGGTTGGTGAAAGAAGTCTTCTGCCCCGAAAACCCCGTTTTCTGGCCCGTCAACGCGAGGTGCCACGGTGAAACTGTGTCCAGAGTTGCATCGAGATGACGACAAACGTCCGGCATCTTTCGAAAAGACCTTGGCGATGGTTGGACGGTTCCAGGTTTCCCTCAGCCGGTAATCGTAGTAAGGGTCTCCCTGATCGAGGAAAGGCAACATGCCGGTTCTCCAACTATGTCGGTGCCCATTGCGACCGATGAAATTGGCGGCAGGGAATCTGACTTGGACATCGTGATAATTGTGGATCGAAAGAGCTAACTGTTTTAACTTGTTTTCGCTTTGCCTCTTTCGTCCCTCAGCTTTAGGACTGTTAAGGACTGAGGTTTTCATTGACTTAACAAAACCTCTGTGGCGTTTTCGTCCCTGAAATCTGTTTTTTTAAAGAGCCCCAGAGATAAAGGCCCGCCCATCGGAAACGCGGAACGATGCGTAAACGGCTTTCGATGATGTTATCAAATCCTGGCATTCTGCGATCTGGTCGGTTGATCGATGTGGACGCTAAGAGCAAACACCGATCCTGGTCAAAGATCAGGATGAGGGCAAAAGCGCGGCTGTTGCCAAACAACCAGGCCATCACAAGAGGCCCAAGCTAACAACTCTTTGGAGTGGTTACTGGGGATAGGTGTTGGAGAGTTCATCGAGCGACTGAAAGCTGGATTGAGCTAAAATAAACATCTGTTCCGCTTTTTTATTTTTCCCCAAGCGACGATAAACGACCGCCAGGGCAAGCCGGGATGGAGATTTTTCAACGGCATCCATCGACGCTTTTTCCAGATCTACAAGCGCCAGATCCCAGTTGCCCAACTTGGCGTGTATCTGACCCCTTGTTCCAAAGACTTCACCGGCCACTTTGGCTTGGCTTCCAGCAACTGCTTCGTCGGCCAACTTAAGTGCTTCCTGTAAGTTGCCATTGGGACGCATTAATTCTACCCAAGCGAGATTGTTTTTAACCGAAATCGGGAATTCAATTTTTTTAGCACTGATGAGATAGTAGGCCCGAGCCTCTTCAAATCGGTTTTCTTGGACGAGATGGTTGGCAAGTTCGAAAAAAGCCTTGCGGGTATGAGGGTTGATTTTCAAGTCTGGATCAAGTTCGCAAATTTGCTGCAACATTTCTTTTCGTCTCTGGAAATCTCCGACGAATTTTAAATGGGCTAGATAGGCTTGAATCAGAGCATTTCGCAGGAAAGGGTTGTCGTCTTTTTTCATTCTGGCGATCAACAGTGTTTCTGCTTTGTCGACTAAGCCACAATGAAAAAGAGATCGGGTCCAATTCACGTAAACCGCGTCGTCAGACGGGTTGGCGTTAATTTGTTTTTCATAGAGATCAGAGGCGTATCGCATTTCGTCAAGGAACTTTGATCCTTGGTCGGTGTGACGGATCGCGGTAGCGATGCGAAACTGTAAATCGGCCGTCAGTGGTTTCATTTTCCGATACGCCTGGACCGCTTTTCCGTGCTGTTTCATTGCGAATAAGACGTCGCCCACGTATCGGTGAACAGCAGGGGAAACCTTGTCAGACCGTGCGGCGGCCCGAAAGTGGACCAACATTTGTCTGCCCTCCTCGAGTGTGGGATGACTGATTGCGAACATTTGCTGTCCGGCAAGGAAATGGGAAGGTCCATATCCCTCTTGCCCATCGCCAGGGGCTAATTCGTTTTTCATCTTTTCGGAGGTGGGGGCATCTTTGGTGATCATCGATGCTATCCAGATCAGGTGCCGAAGGCTTTGGTTGACCGGATCGATTTCTTTTAATAAATCGTATTGATCCCTAATTCGAGAGGTGTCACTGGATTCGATGGCCTGCAAAAGTTCTTCGGCAATTGAGGCGGCTTTCGCTTCGGTACGAGTTCTCGCCTCCTTCCTTGTGTGTTCCGCAGATTTTAGCCAGTAAAACAGGGCAAAAAGAATGCCCACCACGACGACAAGAAATATCATTTGAGAAATGGCCGACACAACGAGTTTTCGTCGATTTTTTCGTTCTTCTCTAGGGATTAACGACTGCGACATTTTTTTAGTTCAAACTGGAAAGATCTTTTCGGATGCGGGTTTTGGACAAGAATGGGTGAATCGGTCGCCAAGGATAGAATGCTGGCAAGGGATGGTACGCCGCAGACGACCCAAAGCTAACCTGCCAGAACGAATTCCCCAACGTGACGAGTGGGACCAACTCGCTGCGGTCATCTCCCATTATAGTTTACCCTCGACACCGGGTAAGAGGCGATTTTGATGTTTGATGAGATTGAATGAATCTTTCCGCCGGATCGATGTTTTTCCGGTGGTAAAGAAAAGCATTCTCGTTTGTTGGAAAACAAACCAATTTCCCCTTACAATTCAATGGTGAATCGGAAACCGCCATGTCCCCCCGTCAAAAAAATACTGATGGAATCTCTGCTTACCAAATCTAGTTACATCGTTCTTTCGAGCCTTTGTTTTTTAAATGTTGCACCGCAGATTTGTACTTCGGTTGTCGCACAAGAGACGGTACTGCAATTGAAATTGTCCGATCCCTCCACGTTTGGAACGGATGTTCGGTCCCATGGAAAACCTCAGATTGAGGTTTTTTCAACCCGCCATTCAAGACGTGCCCTGTTCCTTGATGGTGCATCCTATCTGAAAATCCCCGGAAACGACCAATCGACTCAATTCAGAAACGGCGACTCAATTACGATCTCTGCTTGGGTCGCTCCAAGCAGTCTGCGGGATGATCAACAAATCTATATCGTGGGAAAAGGAAGAACAGGCCGCACCACTTTTGATAAAGAAAACCAGAATTACGCCTTGCGTTTGCGAGGCATCAACGGAACAGCACGTGTCAGTTTCTTGTTTCGTTCGGCATCAGTGGTCAATGGTGCCGCGGGATCCAAAGCAGGTGGAGTTTATCACCGCTGGAATTCTTCATCGGGGTTTCCGGTTGACGGATCATGGCATCATGTTGCGATCCATTACCGCTTTGGAGATCCCACGAAAATCGTGGCATTGGTAGACGGTCAAACGACGTCGGGGGATTGGGACATGGGTGGTCCAACGACCCTCGAGCCGGTGGTCGACAACGATGAAATCTGGATCGGTTCATCCATGGGCGGAAATCGTGATTCAAGTTATCGCGGATGGATTAGCGACCTGGAAATATTAAGAAATTCCAACTCATTGTCTAAACTCGTCAAGACAGCAAGTCAGCAACCGCCGTCGATCTCCACAGACATTCAGTTTGACCGGTCTCTGGAGACGGGGAAATTGTTGATTGATGTTTTTGAAAATGTAACCGAGAGAGTGCCTCCATTTCGTGTTAATGGTCCTTCCCAAGAGAGGTATTTCTTTAACCATTTCGGGCTCGACGGTATTCCTGAAAAATATGTTCGTCCGGGAGTGATTAGCGATCGCTCTCCCGTTTATATGGTCCGAGGTCAAATTCTCGTTAACCTGGAGGGGGGAGAATACGAGGTCTTTTTTCGAGCAAAAAATGCAACCGCCTTGTTGGTCGATAATAAGGTAGTGGGAGAACTCTCGATGATGACCCGTAACGCCAGTGGCCATGAAGAGGTTCCGATATTAGCTCCCATTAAAGACCCTCAAGCCTACCCAATACGGGTCGGACATCGGGAGTGTTCCTTGACATTGACGTTGAAAAAAGGAAAACACCTTTTCCGTTTGGAAACTCTCGTGGGGGGAAAAGGGTTAAGAAACGAACTTGGCGAATGCATTGTAGGGATCAAGCGTCCTCAACAACGATTTTTTGAATTGCTTTCCAATGGCTCTGCTCCGAAGTTGTCCCAGACGCAGTGGAAGAATCACGTGCAATCGTATCAACATCAATTGTCGGAAATCAACCAAGCAAAACGGCGGGAACTTTCCGCGTTGGATAAACCGTATTGGACGACGCGCCGTCAGTTGGCTCGAACAACGGTTGAGGCAAGAAGGCGAAAAATGGGGGTTCAATCGATCGATGGTCTGCTTGCTGAACGGTTGGAGGCGGAGGGAAAAACGCCGACTCACATCGCCGCTGATGTTGTTTTCCTGAGAAGGGTTTATTTCGACACCGTGGGAGTACCGCCTTCGGCCGAAAAAATACGTCAATTTATTAACGATCCGTCTCCTGTTAAACGAATCACAGAGATCGACTATCTTTTGCGGCAACCCGGTTACGCCGACCATTGGGTCTCTTATTGGCAGGATGTTCTGGCTGAAAACCCGGGATTGTTAAAGCCGAAACTGAACAACACCGGTCCCTTTCGGTTTTGGATTTACGAATCGCTGCTGGACAATAAACCGATGGATCGTTTCGTTTCAGAGCTTATTTCGATGGGTGGGAGCCAATTCAACGGCGGTCCCGCTGGGTTTGGACAGGCAAGTCAAAACGATGTTCCCGAGGCCGCCAAGGCCAACGTAATCGCGAGGGCGTTTTTGGGAATCGACCTCACCTGCGCCCGTTGTCACGATTCACCATCGAACTCTATTCGACAACAAGACGTTTTTGAGCTGGCCGCGATGTTAAGAAAAAAGCCAATTCAATTACCGGTAACCAGCTCTGTTGCGAACTCGGAAAATTTTTCCGACATCAAGGTGACGCTCGAGCCTGGGCAAATGATTCAACCCAATTGGCCCTTCAACCGTGACATGAATTCGAAATCCCGTCAAGGAAAAGATGGAGCGGAGCGATTGATGGGTGACACCAGAAGAAAACTTTCCGAGTTGATTATCGATTCAGAAAACCGCCGGTTTTCGATGGTGATGGTGAACAGGATATGGAGCCGATTGATGGGAAAAGGTTTAGCTGATTCCAGCGATGAATTTGTGATCCAGGACAGCGATAATATTCCCCTGATCGAATACCTTGCCGATTACTTTACTTCAAACGGGTATGACGCAAAAAAGTTAATTCGATTGATCATGAAATCCAATGCTTACCAGCGTCAGTCGTCTGAAGATGATGAACTTGTTGAGGATTGGGGAGCTCGGAAAATTCGTAACTTGACAGCTGAGCAGATTGTCGATTCTCTTTTTTCAATTTCGGGAAAGCCGATGTCGATCGGTGAGCTGACGTTTGATCCCGAAGGCCGACGAACGGCCAGTACCTTTTTAAATTTAGGTAATCCCTCGCGTAGTTGGGAGCTTATCGGGCTGGCCAATGAAAGAGATCGGCCCGCCCTTGCATTGCCCAGAGCCCAGTCGGTGGTCGATGTTCTAAGCGCGTTCGGGTGGCGTGAGTCCCGTCCCAATCCGATTACCGAACGAGAGGAAACGGCGACCCTCATCCAGCCGCTGGTTTTGGCCAACGGGGATGCAGCCCATCGCGCGACACAGTTATCGGCTGATTCGTTTTTTACGCGATTGGCTATTCAGTCGCGATCGGTTGAAAAATTAACTCAAGATTCCTATCTCCAGGTGCTAGGGCGTTTGCCTTCCTCTGCGGAACTGGCCATCGTCACCGCGGAACTGGAAAATGGATTTGAGGGGCGTTTAATCGCTGGGCCAACTCAGACCGGGGACTATGCGTCTCAATTTCGCACGGCTGTTTCGTGGTCAAATCACCTGCACCCAGAGGCGACGAGAATCAAGATGGAGATAGAACGCGCGGTTCGGCAGGGAGACAGGCCCACCGCCAGGCTTCAACCCCGCTGGCGTGAGCGTATGGAAGACGTGGTTTGGGCTCTTTTCAACACACCAGAATTCAGGACGGTTCAATAATGATGCAAAAATGCAATCGGAGAGCATTTGTTCAAACGATTGGGGCCGGGTTAGCACCTGGTGTTGCGAACTCGATGATGGGGATTCCTAATCATCAAGGAGGGGTCAAATTCTCATCGCATCCTCCAAAAGGAAAAGCAGACGCCTGCATTTTTATTTGGCTAGGAGGTGGCGCTTGCCATCTGGATACTTTTGATCCCAAAAGAATGGGGGATCCAAAACAAAAAAACAAGCGACCTGGATCCGCTTACGCGAGCATCCCGACTTCCGTTACGGATGTCTCGGTTTGCGAGCACCTCAAAGGCGTGGCGGATCGCTTGGATCGGGGAGCGATCATTCGATCAGTCCACCATGACGTGATTGACGAACATGCGGCGGCCACTAACCGAATGCATGTAGGCCGCCCAGCCACTGGTACAACGGTGTATCCGTCGCTTGGTTCGATGGTGATTCACGAACGCCCCCCGGTGGGAGAGGGTGTTCCGGGCTACGTTCTAATGGGTTATCCCAGTGCCACCCGGGGGCCTGGTTTTCTAGGAAGCCGCTACGGCTATCTATATTTAACAGATACCAAGGCCGGTCCAGCGGGCCTGCGATTACCCGTTGACGTCAATAAAAACCGAATGTTACGCCGAAATCGCCTGCTTGAGGATTTGTCATCTGAACAACTTCTAAACAATCCAGCCCGCATCCTTCAGAAGAATTACAAGAATAGCGTGGCTGGAATGAAGCTGGCGGGCCCTCAGTTCATGAAGAATTTTGATTTAAAAACAGAGAATAATGACCTGAGAAATCAATATGGAAGTGAATTTGGTCAACGCTGCCTTTTAGCGCGACGCCTGGTGCAATCGGGTGTCCGATTTGTGGAAGTTGGTTTCAATTTGAATTTTATCAATGGAACGGGCTGGGATACACACAATCAGGGTCAGGAAAACCAACATCAATTAATACGACAATTGGACCAATCACTATCTGCCCTTTTGGACGACCTGGAAAAAAGAAAACTCCTGGACACCACGCTGATTGTGGTTGCGACAGAATTCGGGAGGCCGCCAGAATTTGACGCTGGTGGTGGTCGTGGGCATCAGAGCACGGCCTTTAGCTGTCTTTTTCTGGGCGGCGGGCTTCAGACCGGGCAGGCGATTGGCCAGACCGATGATTTGGCAAAGAAAATAGTTCATTCTCCGGTATCGATCCCCGACCTCCATGCGACCATCTTCAAGTCGATGGGGATTGACCATCAAAACATTCTGCACGATGGCGACCGACCAGTTCCCTTGACCGATGGTGGAAATCCTGTGGAAAAACTTTTTTAAGTTTTCCCACCTATCGAAACCAGCTCTGGCAGCCGTCACGGCGAACGGGGGGGGCGTTGGTTGTTCCGCTGCTGCGGGCGATTTTGAAAATTTGATCGTTCGTGCATTTTGGATTTCTCTAGATGGTATTGGGCGAGAGTCTGTTCACCCATCTCGTCAAACACCAGTGAAAGCGATTGGTGGACTCTCGACAGAAGAACGCCGGTTCGGGGGAAGTCGGGAGCTGATTTCTGTGACTGTTCTAGAGAGGAGATACTGAGCTGAAACATGTCCCGGGCTTTTTGGTACTCCCGGCTTTTAAGGTAAAAAGAACCAATTTTTAATTTGATATTGCCAGATTCCGTTAGGAAAACCGAATCGTTGCGGAAACTCCGGACCAAAATATCGATGTTCGTATTAGACCGGGTCGCGAATTTCTCGAACTCCTCGTAGCGGGCTTCTCCCAAACGGAGTTGGCAAATCGCCAAGGCTAGTCGATAGGCAGATATTTCCGGGTAATCCTCGACGACTTGCTGACACTCCTGAATGGCTTGAGTCAGCAGCTCGACCAATCCCATTTCCGTCCCATCGGAAAATTCTATCGGCCCGGTCTCCGGGGGCGCCATCGACAATGCCACACAATAATCATAAAGAAACATTCGGTTGCGACTTGATAACCGACGTTGTTGGGCGGACATCTCGAAATACTCCTTTTGCGCGTTACCTTGCAATTTGCGAAGAAGGATAATCGCTTTTATTTTTCTTGCCTCGGCAAACGCGTTGTAAAACGGTTGGTTGAAACGGGGGGGCAGATTGAGATAAGTCCTCGAAAGAAACAGCGTCGCCAGTGGTGTGTTTTCGGGATGGGACATATCCACGACTTTCTCAAATTCATCAATCGCTTCCAAGAGTCTTCCATGCCATCGGCGAATGTTACCTAATTGGTGCGCCGACAAACCCTGTCCCAGCAGGGCTTTACCGACTTCGATATGTCTTGCCGACTCCTGTAGTCCCAATGATTTCACTAACGCCAACTGCCTTTCGAATAACAGGTTGGCCTTATCGTATTGATGGATTTGCATATGTGCATAACCGAGTAAATCACCGGTGCAAAGTTGTAAGCTTGCGACCTCTGGAAGTTCTACTTCCCGCAGATCCGAATCGAGTTCTAGCAGAGTTTTGATCCCTTCTTCGAATCGGCCCAGTTGGATCGATATTTCGGCCATCCTGATGCGAGCAAAATTCCTGCGCATCAAAAGCGTTTTGTTAATGCCGCTCGACCGGCCAAGCGCCTTGTAGAACCTGTCAATTAACAACAGTTGTTTTTCGGTGAGCGCCGAGACCGGTGAACCGCCATAAGGTGAAAAAAGAAACGCGTGCGTACCCGCTGCGGCTGAATTTACCCTGTTAAATACCGACAGGTCGTTAGTTAATTGATCGAGTACCTCCATCGCAATTTCGACGTTGTTTTCGGCTGCTGCACGTTGAGTCGTTGCATCCCGATTGGCAATTTTGGCGTCCAGCAAGGCCGATTTTTCATTGATCCTGGCGAATGCGACAGAGAACAAGGCGATAGTCAAAACCAAAAAAAGCGTGGCAATGGTACCACATAAACCGGCCAAAAGAGGACTTCTTTTGGCCCATCTCCAGACGGTCTCGACGGTGGTTAGCGGGCGAGCCGATACCGGTAGATCCCGCTGCCAACGGTCCAAATCATCCACCAGGTCAATGGCAGACTGATAGCGGTCGTCGGCTGATTTGGAGACGGATTTATTTACAATCATCGCCAAGTCGCGGGGAATCGCGGGATTGACAGACGCCGCCGCTTGGAGCTCCCGACCGCCGATTTTAGAAAGAACGACGTGCGACTTTTGATTAGCGTAAATTTGTTGAGCGGTGCAAAGCTCATAGAGGACAAGTCCCAAACCGTACAGATCAGACCTTGGATCAGCACGACCCTCCAATTGTTCGGGCGCCATATATCGGAGGGTTCCGACAGCATCACCAGGTCGCGTCAAGTCATCCTGTTCGCCGAATTTCGCCAAACCGAAATCAGTGACCCAGGGCTTGTTATTGGAATCAATTAAGATATTTCCCGGTTTGACGTCCCGGTGTAATATGTCCCGCAAATGGGCTTGTCGTAGTGCTAATGCGACGCGTCTGACCACCTCGGTGATCCACTTCCAGTTGTTTTTAAACTGTCGCTGAACCTCGCCTGACTTGATCATCTGCTCCAAGCTCATGCCATCGATATATTGCATGACATAGAAATGGAGGTCTTTCTCAAAGCCGGCGCCGAAGACCGACACAATATTGGTGTGATGGAGGTTGGCAATGGCCTTGGCCTCGCGATGAAAACGCTCCACGGTAGACTTTTCCGACAATAGATGATTCGCAAGGACCTTAATAGCGACACGCCGTCCAAGAGATTTTTCCTCCGCTTCGTAGACAACCCCCATGCCACCATGAGCTATTTTTCGCAGAATTCGAAATTCACCGAGTTGGCGGATTTTGCCGGTGGCCATCTCGTCGAACGGTGTCTTTGGAGATAAGGCTTCCTGCCGGGGTTTGAAATCTTCCATGGCAAGCATCGCATTGAGTACCTGCCGGATTTCCTCGGCCGAGTCGGGGTGCTTTTGTTCGTATTCCTCAATCGTGACATCTTCTCCATTTCGACGTCGGTCAAGGAATTCGTCTGCCATCAATTCAATGGGGTCGCGTTCATCCTTTTCAGATAGGTTTTCCATCAGCGTTTAGCCCTCCGCAAGATTTTCCTGCTGCATCGCTTTGTTCAATTTGGACAACGCCCTGATGTACCGTTTGCTGGCAGTCCCTTTTTGCAAATTGAGTTCGGCTGCCGCCTCGTTGTTGGAAAGATCCTCAAAATGACGTAACACCAAAATTTCCCGATCGTCAGGTTCCATCGAATCGAGAATCTTGGTCATTCTTTCGACCTGTTCAGCCTTGGCAATTGTCTCGCTCGGCGATGTAAGGCTCGCCGAATAATCCCACGCGATTGTTCTTGAATCTGCCGGTGGATGGCATTGACTTGGAGTAAGAGATTCTCGGCGAGGGTCTCTTTTTTGTGTCTTAAAATGCCAACGATGAACTGCTGCCAGACGTTGTCCGATCAAGAAACGAAGCCAGACAAAAAGCGGCATAGACGGTGCGTTGATATATTCTTGAATTCGTTTGGCAGCGTCTATAAAGCCCTCTTGTAAGACATCCGACGCGTCTACTCTTGATCGCAATCGGTGGTCCATCCTCAAAGAGACCATGCGGAAAAGACGGTCGCGATGCTCCAGAAAGAAGGCCGCCAGTTTTTCTTCGCCTGAAGTTTTCAATTCGTTGAGTAACTGAAGATCGCTTTCGTTCGGTTGATAAGGCTCTTTAGACGTTTCGCTGTTAATAGAAGTCTCCATTGAAAAACCTGGTTTAGGCAAAACCTGTTCCCTTTATCCTAAGGCAAAACGATGATTGCGGTGATCACAAAAATGAGAAAATCCAGCCACCAACTCGTCAATTCATCTTCGAATAAACAAACGGGAAAGACGTTTTCCTGAAGCGTTGAACACGCAAATCGATGATCGCTAGGGTGGAAATGTATCGGTGAAGGTAGGAACTGCGGTTGAGATTCGGGTAGCGGAAAACCAGCAAATTCCCAAGTCTGAGGCGGATGAAGAATCTTTTAAATTCAATTTTTAACCCAGGCCAAATACTCGATGGAACCATCGACGACCGGAATGGTCATGATCTCGGGGAGATCATAGGTGTGCAGTTCTTTGATGAGTTTGTATAAGTCCGCACGGTTTGCTGATTCGATTTTGAAGTCCATTCGATACTCCTGTTCTGATTGGACCTTTCCTTTCCAGGTGTAGGTACTTGTCAGGGGTCCCGAAATTTGAACACAGGCGGACAGTTTCATGGAAACGGCTTTTTCGGCAATCTTTTTTGCTAATTCCATTGTATCGGTGGTGGTGAATACAATTTCAACACCAGTTGCCGGATGTCTGTTCATAGGAAGCCCCATTTGCGAACCAATTCCTGTTTGACGTGAAAGGGATCACCACCGTTTTAGGGCGGATCGTCGCCCCCGGCACTCCATGGGTGGCAGCGACAGATTCGGGCGATCCCTTTGAAAAATCCACGAATCGCTCCGTGTTTTTCAACAGACTGAATCATATACGCACTACACGATGGATTAAAACGACAGTTTTTACCTAACAATGGGCTGATGGCCACTTGGTAAAATCTGACACAATACGCAATAAGTCGCCGCGGTAGTTGATAAAGCCACCGGAGCATCAACATGATTTACCCGCTAGGTTCTGCGAGAGTGAATCCAATTTTTTGATTAAGGCCGCCATCGACGATGTTATTAGTTCGAAATCAGGCACCGATCCCTTTCTTGGGCGAATGACCACATCCCAAGTTCCGATGGTTTGAAAGCAATTTTTTTGCAATCGGAACGCCTCCCGAATTAGTCTTTTCCATCGATTTCGAACCACAGCATTGCCGACCTTTCTGGAAACACTTAAGCCGAGTCGTTGACGTCCGATGTTATTTAAAACACCTTGGATGACCAAAACTCGATCGACAACATGGTAGGAAGACTGATAAACACGGAGGAATTCACCGTTAGTTCGCAGGCGATCTTCTTTTTCAAAACAGAAATCCATCGGTTTCTTTCAAGTCTTGTCAACCAGAGTTGGTTCACCAAGCAATCGTCCCTTAGATTCCGATCATCTGGGTGGGTTGAAACCGTTTAGTGGAACTAACGGCTGATTGCTGCGTTATATCTTATTCTGTTTCGGCTGTTCAATATCTGTTGGGGGATTGGACCGGGTCCAATCGAGCGAATTTAATGGACAATCGGAAGAGGCCTGGTTTTGAGGTGGTTGATAAATCCATCGCCTGACCCAGTGGCCCGAAAGAAGGATAATCATTATTCCTCCCATTCCTAACAGCAGGATCCCGGCAATACCCGATAAAGCCAACAAGGAGGCTTTCAATTCGACGTCTGACGGATCTGTCGCACCCGTTTTTAACAGATTCGAAATCCGAAAAATCAACTCTTGCAAAACGATATTTAGGATCACCAACATTCATCACCAGCGAATTTCCGACCGAAGGTTTTCATCCGAATGATACCCCAATGCTAATTGCTTCAAGGCTTCGTCAATTTGATTTGGGATCGTGATTTGCAGTTCTACCAAAAGGTCTCCAGGATTGGCTGCGATGGGCACCCCCAAACCTTTTAATCTGAGTTTTCTACCGCTGGAGCTTCCCGCCGGTACTGTGACCGATATTTCGCCATTCAAAGTGGGCACGTCAATTTTCCCGCCCAAAATTGCTTCAGCAATGGAGATGGGGACCCTGACCTCCAAGTTGTTTCTCTTACGTGAATAACAGGGGTGTGGAGCAACGACGACTTTGACAAAGGCGTCACCCCGAGGACCTCCATTGGGGGAACGTCCCCCCTGCCCTTTTAAACGAAGCTTTTTGCCAGATTCCATTCCGGCCGGAATCTTAACTTCAACGGATTCCCTTTTTCCTTCGCGGCTTAATGTTACGTTGGCAGAACCGCCGACGATTGATGTCTGAAAAGCGATCGTGATTTCTGCTTGGAGGTCGCGGCCCTTGGAGGGCGGCGCTGCTCTTCCGCCGGCCTGACCTCCAAATTGGCGGAGAATGTCTTCAAATCCACCTCCGAAGCCGCCACCCGACTGGCCTGCGGAACCTCTGCCCCCGCCCGCACCACCGAAGATGTCGTTAAGGTCGAAGCCGTAGGGGCTTTGGTTAGGAGATCCACCACCTTGCTGATAACGCTGGAAATCGGGCCCGAGCTGATCATACATCTGACGTTTATCTTTATCGTTTAAAACATCGTATGCCTGTTGGACCTGTTGAAATTTTTCTTTGGCCTTTTCGGAATTGTCATTCATGTCCGGATGGTATTTCCGAGCAAGAGCGCGATATGCTTTTTGGATTTCGTCGTCGCTTGCGGATCGAGCGATACCAAGGGTGTCGTAGTAGTCTTCAGCCATTTGTATAAAAAAAGAAAGAAAAAAGAAAAGTCGCTAGTTCAAAAAATTATACGGTGTGGGGGTGATGTCGGGAATTGTGGTTTGGGACCTTGGGTTTGAATTCAGTTGTTCCAAATGGGTTGAGCCGGGCTGTTTTCGCATCAGGTGCTGCAGGCAGTTGTGGCGGTCGGCATGATTTTTACTAAGTTTTATTTGCCTGTTGGCCTTTTTGGGCGGGAGGAATTCCGTTTGTTCGGTTTTTTTTGATTCTTGATGTCTGCTGGATTGTCAGCTTTGCCTATCATTTCAAATAGAAACCGGCTCGGGTGGGATTCCCTCGCTTTTCCCCATTTGAGCCTTGTCAGGCACAAGGAAAGATTTAAACGCTCTTGTGCCCGGGTCAATCCAACGTAGCAAAGTCGTCGCTCTTCATCGATCGCCTCACCATCGGTTTCAACGCTTCTGCGGTGCGGTAAGATGCCTTCCTCCAGGCCCACCATATAGACTTCGGGATATTCGAGCCCTTTTGCACTATGCATCGTCAGGAGGGCGATTGAATTCTGCTTCAATTTGTCGTCTTTCTCATTATCGATATCACGATCGTCGAGGAGGGAGTCCTGAAGGAATTCGATTAAACTGGATTTCGGATTCCGTGTGATATAGGACGAAAGTGCGTTGATCACCTCCTCGACGGAGTTCATCTTTAACTCTCTCTCCTCTTCGCTGTGATAATGTTTTTGTAGTTCTGCCTTGTAATTAATGTCGAGCACTAGATCGCGGGCGACGTTCGCCAAGTTTTCGGTCTCGAAACGCTTTTGAAATCGTTTCATTAACTTCACGAATCGGGACAATGTCTCTTTTGCTTTGGCTGACAAACCCTCAAGCTGGTCTGCATTGACCAAAGTTTTCCAGATGGTTTGTTCGTTCTCAATAGAGTCCGAGACCAAGCGTTCGATGATTTTGGGACCGACGCCCCGGGTAGGTGTATTGATCACTCTTAAAAGCGACACCTCATCTGATGGGACCGCAATGACCTTTAGGTAGGCCATGATGTCACGGACTTCCTTCCGGTCAAAAAAAGATTGACCACCCAGTAGAATGTAGGGGATCTTGGCTTTCCTCAATTCAACCTCAAACGGACGAGGTTGCTCATTGGTACGAAACAGAATAGCGATGTCTCTTGGATCGATACCAGGTTCCTGCAAACGACGTCGTATTGAAAAGACGACTTCCTCGGCTTCTTTGGTTTCGTTTGGAAATTGTAAAATAGGGGGATCCAATCCATCGGGTCGTGCAGCGATCAATTTTTTTTCGTAACGGTTTTTATTGAAGCGGATCAGCTTGTTCGCCAATTGGAGGATTTTGCCTGTGGATCGATAATTTTCTTGGAGTCGAACGACCTTGGCATCCGGCCAATCTTTTTGAAAACTGAGAATGTGTTCCACCTCCGCTCCCCGCCAAGCGTAAATTGACTGATCATCATCACCGACCACGCAAAGGTTGCGATGATCCTGGGATAGGGATTTGACTATTTCGTACTGGCTTTGATTGGTGTCCTGATATTCGTCAATCAGGATATGATCAAATCGGTCGGCTTCTTCCTGTCTGGCGTTTTCGTTGTTTTGGAACAGCTCTTCGGTCAAAAGCAGTAAGTCATCGAAGTCGACAGCACCGCGCATCTTGATAGTCTTCTGATAGCGTTGATAAGCAATAGCGCAGAGGTGCTCTTTGTCCGTTTCGGCTGTGGAAGTCGCTTTTTTGGGGCGGATCGACTTGGATTTCCAGGTAGAAATTTGCCAAAGTAATTCACTGGGTTTTACCTGGCCGTCGGCAATACGTATCTCACGCAGGACGGTTTTGGCAATGGTTTCCTGTTCACCTCGATCTAAAATGAGGTAATGTGCCGGGTAACCCAGGAGAGTAATTCTCCTGCGGAGAATCTTGACACAAAGCGAATGAAAGGTCGAAATTTCAGGCCTCAGCTTTTTCTTCTGCTTGGACAACAGGGAGCCGATTCTCTCTTTCATTTCCGTCGCGGCTTTGTTGGTGAACGTGACTCCTAGAATACGCTCAGGTTGAATGCCGTTTTTGATGAGATTAGCGATTCGAAAAGTCACCACGCGGGTTTTTCCGGTTCCGGCACCGGCCAAGACCAATAATGGTCCAGTCAGGGTGGAAACAGCTTCAGATTGGGGTGGATTGAGTCCGGGCACGGAATTTCAAAATGTTTGAGTTACTGTTCGTATTGACCACATCCTCGAAGCAGCCATATACTGGCTAACAGGTGACAACTCGTTTTGAATCGTTAAATACCCGGGTCGATGAATGGCAGCCAAGAATCGTAAAGAACTAAAGGAAAATGAGCTAGCGGGTGTCCTTACCGATCGGCTCGAATTAATGAAACCGCACCTTCCCAAGATCCTATTGGCATTTGTCGGGTTGGCGGGCGTGGTTTTTGGCATTAATTATTTCATTGCTTCTCGGAGTTCTGCCAAAGAAGCCAAGTCCATTAGCATGATTCTTTATGCTGTGGAACAGTCGTCGGCTGGTTCGGTATCGACTTTGAACAAGCAGATTGAAGACTTTCCTGATGATAACACGGCTGCGTGGGCGATGTTGCTCAAAGCGGATAGCCAATTGTCGCAGGGATTGGACGCAATTTTCGTTGATAAAACTGGGTCCTTGGAAAAAATAGAATCCTCTCTACAGAATTTTGAGGCTGCAGGAGAGAAAGCGGGTGATGATGCGATGCTTCGGCGTCGGGTGCTTTACGGCTGGGCAAAGGGCCTTGAATCGTTGGGAGAATTTGCCGAAGCGGCTGAAAAATACGAAGAGATCATCAAGGAAAACCCCGATTCACCTTTTGCGGAATTGGCCAATTTTGGTCTGGAACGAGTTCTGGACCCCGCTAACCGGGAATTCTATGCGGTTTTTCAAGCCAAAGACGACAACGTATTTAGTGTGCCCACTGCCCCGGGTGAAACAGCGCCGATGACCAACTCCGGCCTGCCAGCTCGGCCCGATTTTACCTATCCTGGTGAAGAACCCGTACCGGGGATTCCAGATTTCTCCGGTGGTGGGAGCTCTTTTCCTACTCCACCTCCTGTGCCCCCCCAATCGGTTGTCGACCCGAAAGAACAACCACCGGCGGCAACTAAAAGCGTGAAAGAAACAACTGGCGGCAAAGAAGGCAAAGTCGACGGCGATAGCCTCGACAAAGGTGATAAAAGTGATGGGCCTGAAGGAAAAGACGGGGCGCAAACGCCGAAGAAGCCGCGACCGGAGCCTCCCTCTCCACCTGAAAAGACCAAAAAATAAGCTTGGCAGGTTCAACATTTCATCAGCAAGTTGAATCGAGCGGATGACCCCGAGATATTGCAGGACGCTCGCGGGTCTCTAGACGCAAGTCAATACATCTATGCTGATAATTCAACCGTCCTGCTATTTATTTGTTTTGGATGTCCCGTGCCAGCGGATCCGGTTTCTTTTACTGTCGCAGAAGAATACGACGGTATCCGTCTGGATCGATTTCTCGCTGAGCAGCTGACACAGTACAGTCGGGTTAAATTAAGGGTGGCAATTACTGAAGGTCAAGTTCTGGTTGATGGCAAACGGGCTAAGCCGGCTTACCGTTTGATCACCAATCAGCGGGTCGTTAGCCGGATTGTTCTCAATCCCGATCCACAACCTGAACCGGAAGATATCCCGATTAAGATCCTCTATGAGGATGAATCCATCGTGGTCGTTGATAAAAGCCCGGGGATGGTGGTTCACCCCTCCAAGGGGCATTGGTCTGGCACGTTGACGGCGGCGATTTCATTTCATTTTCAGAATTTGAGTACAGTCGGCGGGCCGCAGCGTCCCGGGATTGTTCATCGCCTCGACCGAGACACCAGTGGCGTTATTGTGATCGCCAGAGATGACTCGGCTCACGTAAAATTGGCTTCACAATTTGAAGAACGATCGGTTGAAAAAGAATATTTCGCTGTCATCTCCCCGCCGCCCGATCGGGAAAGAGACTGGATTGATCAACCGATTGGGCCCCATCCTTCGCAGCGGGAGAAGATGGCCGTTCGCCAAGGTCATCTTCGGGCCAAAGAGGCCCAGACGTTTTATGAAATAACGGGGAGATATGGAAGGTACGCCACCGTTCGGGTCCGGCCGAAAACCGGACGAACTCACCAGATTAGAGTCCATTTCAGCCACATTGGTTGCCCCGTCGTTGCTGACAAGCTCTACAGTGGTACCAAGCAGATTACCAGGAAAAACCTGATCGGAGGGCGGTCGTTGAAGACCGCAGGGGTAACACCCCAACCAGACCACCCGCGTCTGACCACCGACCCGGAACAGGTGATTTTAAATCGTCAGGCACTGCATGCTCACCGGCTTTGCATCAATCACCCGGTATCTGGAAAACGGCTGGAATTTGTCGCCGAAATACCCGCGGACTTACAACAGTTGGTGAATGCATTGGCGGAGATCAATCACCAATGACTCTGGCGAACTCAATACGTTTTCGCGATGAATGAAAGGGCGTTCGTCCCGTTAAAATCGCCTTTTATCCTTTCTGGCAGCGATCGAGTCGGTAGATTTAACAAGCCGATTTCCCAAGCGGCGATAATATTGGTTTAATGAGGTGATGAGTTCTGAAATCAACCAGGCCAATCCGCCTTCTGTTAATCGTAACGTCGACAACGATATTTTGCTCTTACGGGAAGCGATTGCCAGTAAGAGTGGTGATCAAGCCATTGTCAAACTGTTTCTTAAATTTCGGCCTCAGCTGAAACGAGTGGTTGAATTTCGGATGGATTCAAGGATCCGTTCACGGGCGGATGCAGACGACGTTCTTCAGGAAGCCTTTTTAATCGTAAAAGATCGTTTTACTGAGTTTGTTGAGGCACCAGGCGTTTCGTTGTTTATCTGGTTGCGACAGCATACACTCCAAGTCTTAATAGAATTTCAACGGCGACATTTTCGTAAAAAGAGAACGGTTGAAAGAGAAGAACGTCTCCAACTGCCGGTCACTTTTAGTGGCACCAGCAAGTTAATTGCCAGGGAGCTGATTGGGCAATTAACCTCTCCCAGTCAGGCGGCCATCAAAAATCAGGAACTGGAGCAGTTAAACGAATCTCTCGAGTCCATGGGGGAAACGGACCGAGAGATTTTGGCCATGCGACATTTTGAACAACTGACCAATAACGAAGTGGCCCAGATTTTGAATATCAAGCCTGCCGCCTCATCCAACCGATACGTGCGTGCGCTCACAAGGCTGGGTGAATTGATGACACAACTTGAAAAATAAGTACTGAACTGAGGAGTTGTTCACACTTGGGAGGTGAAATTTGACCAGCAATGTGCCTGATTCGTCTCTGAGATCACAGCTGCGTCCTGCTGAGTATTGCGAGGATCGCGATCCGGTCGACGTTCTTGCCGACTCTTATGCCAACAGAATTCGAGACGGTGAAGATCCGTCGCTGGACGAGTATGTCCAAGATCATCCGGAGCTTGAAACTGCGATTAGGGCGGTCTTCCCGACCATCAGAAAGATGGAAATCGCCAGTCAAGAGAGAATGTCCAGTGTTTCAAATTCGGGCGGGACCTCTCATTTTGATTTGCCTCCCCAGGAACAAATTGGTGATTTCAGGATCGTGCGGACATTGGGTCGCGGTGGCATGGGTATCGTTTACCAAGCCCTGCAAATTTCACTCCAGAGACAAGTCGCTCTAAAGGTCATCAGTCCTGCGATTTCCAATTCGCCCAAACAATTGGAGAGATTTAAAAGAGAAGCCGCCACAGCAGCCCGTCTTCACCATACCAATATCGTGCCGGTGTTTGGTTCTGGCGAAGACAATAATACTCACTACTACGCGATGCAATTGATTGACGGGATACCGCTGCATGAAGCGGTGCATAACATACGGGAATCCAGATCTTTCAGACTGGAAACCCAGTCCACTATCAACGAAATAGAAAAGTCAGGGGTTCACCCGAGGGAATTGAACGCTGGGGAATCTCCGCGGGAGACCGACGTGGGATCTGGTCTTCGGCAAAGAAAACCGCCCGGCGTTCTCCAACCAAGACAGGTTGAAGATAGTAAAACGCAAGAGACCAAATCGGGAAAGTCGCCTGCCTTTTTTCAGAAACAGAAAAACTCCTATCGCATGCGTGTTTGCGAATGTATCGCAGATGTTGCTGATGCTTTGCATTATGCTCACGAAAAAGGCGTTCTTCATCGCGATGTGAAACCAGCCAATCTTCTCATGGACCTAAACGGTACGGTCTGGATTACCGATTTTGGATTGGCGAAGCTGGATGAAAACGATGTGCTTACCAAATCGGGGGACATGGTCGGGACACTGCGTTATATGGCTCCGGAGCAGTTTAGCGGGATCAGTGATCGCAAGTCCGATATCTGCAGCCTTGGCCTGACTCTGTTTGAATTGTTAGCACTGCAACCCGCTTATTCGGAAACCCGTTCGGGTCCCCTTTTGAAACTGAAGACCGAACAACCCCCTCCAAGTCCTCGCATCCACGACCCGGAAATCCCCAAAGATCTTGAAACCATTGTCCTCAAGGCGTGTTCGATTCAACCTAACGACCGTTACCGGACGGCGGCGAACTTCAGGGATGACTTGAAACTTTTTGTCGAAGGGCGTCCCATTGCGGCCCGAAGAATTGGGGCTTTTGAACAGTTCTGGAGATGGTCCGCCAGGAATCCACTGGTCTCTTCGTTATCCGGGCTCTCGGCGATACTGTTGATTGCAATTGCGACTGTGGCCCTTGTTGGTAATCACCAGACTCGACAAGCTTTGAAAGAAAAAGAAGTCGAATTCCTGCGGGCCGAAGAAAATAATCACAACACTGAAATAGCTCTTCAGGAAGTGGAAAAACAGCGTGAACTTGCTGAGGACAACTTTTCGACGGCGATTGCTGCGTTTGAAGAAATCATGAGCAATATATCCCGGCGCGGTATTCCGCAGGGTATTGAAGTCGCTGTTGAAAATGATGAGGTCAGGTCGTTTGAGACGTCCCTCACACAGTCTGATATCGAGGTGCTGGAAACCTTGCTGGAGTTTTTCGCACGATTTGCGGAAAAAAACCGGGCCAATCTTCTTTTTCAGTCCGCCCAAGCTCAAAAACGTGTTGGCGATATCCTGCAAGGGCTCGGTCGCCTCACGGAAGCAGAAGCGGTTTATGCCACCGCCTTGGAGAGTTTTTCAAAAATACAGGAGCAGAATTTTCCAGACGTAAAGAAAAGACTGGTTCAAATGCGGATCACCAACCAAATGGCTTATTGTTCCAATCGTCGTGGAGACTTTGAAACCGCTGAACGCCATCTTGCTGGATGCAGAAACATATTCAATCTGGCGAGCGAAACGACACCGGAGATTCAACTCGAACTGGCGAGGTCCCTCAATATTTTTACAGCAATGTACACCCGCGTCGGGTACGTGCTTAATCGCCGCACCTTCACCACCGGAGCAGCGCGTAAATTTGAAAAGTCTTCGCCCAAAAAAGAAAAACCGGTCATGGATTCTCGGCCGAAATCACCAAATAGAAAAAGTGGATCGGTCAGCCGGCGGCAAAGGACCTGGATCAATTTAAGTAGTTTGTTTGCGGAAAAAAAATCTGACGTCAAAAAGGCCAATGTTGAGTCGATTAAACTCCTTCTGAAGCTATCCGAGCAAGACGAGAACAATAGCCAAGTTCTTTTGGAACTTTCTCGTGCGTTTCAGGAGCGAGTTCGTATCAACCGATATGCAAAAGACCAACGCGCGATTGTAGAGGCTTTTGATGAAGCGAAAAAAATCTTGGAGCGGCTGATGGCCGAGTACCCTAACAATCCAGCCTACCAGTTTGAGTTAGCCGATTTACATTGTAATTTGCAGCGGAACAATAACCGGCCTTTGGGGGCCAATACAGCGATCAAATTGGCGAGAGATTTAGCTCAGAAGTGGCCCGGTGTGAGTGAATACCAAGCCCTTTACGCTAACGCCCTGGCGAGATCCGCTATCAGTCGCTTCGACAACCAACCTCTTGCCGTTAAACGCTTGGAAGACGCGATCGATATTTACCGGAGGTTAATTGAAAACTTTCCCGATCATTACGTTTATAAAATCAATTTCTCGCAATACCTTTCGCTGCTGGGGGCAAAAATCAGCGAGTTAGGAGACCTGGAAAAAGCGGGCGGAGTTTTCGACGAAGCGACGAATTGTCTCAGCGGCATCGTAGCCGAGAATGGAAGCGACACGCTCATTACCCGAATTTTAGCGGACGTCACCGCTGCTCGGAAAACGGCTGAATTGGGCCGGGAGCCAGTCTGCGACTAGATCCCCATTACGATGGAGTTAGGGAGCGGGACAATCGATCCGTTGTTTTTGGGTGGCCAATAGAAGTGCTAATGATGGAGGGGTGAGGGAGAATTCTTTCAGTTGCGGGTTGCAGAGGGCGGTATCGAGATGTTCTATGGTGCCTGCCGGATTGGTTGGATTGGCATTTGGTGGATGGAGCTTGCCAGTGAAAGTTGCCAGTGAAAGTTGCCAGTTAGTGGTTAATGTGTTTAATTATAGAGACGATCGTTTGATATTGTGGCTGCTTAAATGGCAAGCCGATCCTGTCCTCTGCTGATATTTTGCCAAGACCGATGACATTGGGAACAAATTTACTGGATCGCCGGAATTTTTTGAATGATTTTTCGACAGGGCTAGGCACCATTGCTTTAACCTCACTGCTGATGGACGACCAAACCATCGGTTGTCCGGCTTCTCCAACCGATGAAAAAAAACCGATCCGTCCGATGATTCCATCAGGGAATCCCTATTTGGCTCGTCCGTCGCATTTTAAAGCAAAGGCAAAAAATGTAGTGGTGATTTTTTGCTCGGGCGCTTGTAGCCAGATCGACACCTTTGATTACAAACCCGAGTTAATTAAAAGAGACGGTCAAGATTTGCCGGGAGGTAAATTGATCACTTTTCAGGGTGAACAGGGGAAATTGACGAAAAGCCCTTGGGAATTTCGGCCCTACGGTGAATCTTCCAAAATGGTCTCGGATCTCGTTAAGAACATCGGGCAATGTTCTGATGACATCTGCTACCTTCACTCCTTAAAAGGAAAGACCAACACCCATGGGCCGGGTGAAAATTTTATGTCCACTGGATTTAATCTGGACGGTTTCCCAAGTATGGGCGCTTGGGTGACCTACGCCTTGGGAAGTCTGAATTCAGAATTGCCGGCCTATGTAGCGATTCCCGATCCCCGGGGAACCCCACAGTCCAGCGTGAATAATTGGGGAAATGGATTTTTGCCGGCAGCTTTTCAGGGAACCGACTTTAATTCTTCGAGTCCGATACGAAATTTGGCTCGCCCACAAGGAATCTCCCCCCAAGTCGATCGCCGAACCAGGGATTTTTTGCAAGAACTCAATCAGTCGCACCTGAGTCGTTTTCCCGGAGATAGCGAATTAGCAGCTCGTATCTCAAGCTATGAATTGGCGGCGAAAATGCAGTCCAGTGTGCCGCAGGTTGCTTCCATTGATACAGAATCACCACACGTGATGAAAATGTATGGCGCAGATTCCAACAATCCGTTAAAAGCAGCGTTTGCCAAGAACTGCATCCTCGCACGGCGATTACTGGAAAAGGGGGTGCGATTTGTACAGCTTTTCAATGGCGCTTATCAAACCGGTGGTGAAGGTGTTTCCAATTGGGACGGTCACAAAGTTCTTCAAACACAATATGCCAAACATGGCGACGTTCTTGATCAACCGGTCGCCGCGTTGCTTCAAGACCTGAAACAACGCGGGATGCTGGAAGATACATTGGTTGTCTGGTGCACCGAATTTGGCCGCATGCCGACATTTCAAAAAGGCGCCAGTGGAAGAGATCACAATCCAGCTGGGTTTACAGCTTGGTTGGCCGGCGCGGGGGTAAAAACGCCATACACCTATGGAGCCAGCGACGACTTTTCGTTCCGATCGGTTGTCGATCCGGCGACAGTGTATGATTTCCACGCGACAATTTTGCACCTACTGGGTTTAGACCACCAGAGACTTTCTTTCTATCACAACGGAATTGAACGTCGGCTAACCGACGTCCATGGTTCGGTGATTCATGAAATCTTGGAATCATGATGATTCCTGAGGCCCGAACCATTTCCCACCTTCGGCGTGGTTGACTTCCAAAAGATCTTGTCTGTCGTAGCCGCCAAGATGAAAACCTTGGATCGGTGTTTGGATTCCAGCTCGGTTATGGGAACGGTTGATCAGTCCATTTATGGCGCTTATCAAAACGCCAAGCGCAGAGTGATCCCGAATCTCTCCTACCGGAAACAGAAAAAGCACCTGCAATAATGCAGGTGCTTTTTGTTTTAAATTCGAATTTTGGTTTCACCATTCAATAAAACCAACATCAGTCGGTTTCATGATTGGATTGAACAGATAGTGCGGAAATTTGGTCAATGACGATTAAGACGCTTTGCGTCAGTCACGTTCCTCACCACCGAGGTGGTGATGCACTTCTCCAAAAATCGACAACAACGAAACATCACGCCAAGCGGACGTTTTCGGCGCAAGGCCCTTTTTTCCCCATGCCTTCAGTAAAGGTGATCCGTTGACCTTCCTGAAGTTCATCGAAGTTGCAGTCCTCAAGGTTGGACGAATGAAAAAAAAGATCCTTATCTGATCCAACGTCAATAAATCCGAAACCCTTGTCCGTGAGCCGTTTGATAGTACCTTCAGCCATTTTTGAAATTCCTAAAAAGTGTTCTACAGCGTTAGCCCGACACGCTTTATCCGGCTCTGTACCGCTGCGAAGCTTATGATAGCAGTTAACAGGGTCACTCGAAGCGCCTTGACACCCAACAATTTGCAATAAATTAGTAAAAAAATTGGTTAATTCTCGTTAACGCCTATCCCAAGCCGGACATTTTCAAGGTTGGATTTCGTCTTGTATCGGTTTCTACGACGGGTCCTGGTGCCTTCTACGGACCCCAAGGGGTCGACTGGAATTGGAAAGTTGCCGGAAATTGGGATCTCATTGCAGCCAATCTGATGGCAGTCTCGGCGTCTCTAACCAGAGTCATTGGTTGAACGAAATGCAGGGTGTGTCGCAGTTTTACGAATGTTTTGGTTGTCAATTGGTTAAGTCTTGTGAGTTGGTCAGGCAAAGGGATGAGCGCCTATGTGGCCAGAACAATGGTCTGAACTAGCCCCAAAGTGCAGTTGGGGTACCGAACACTGAATTCGTTCATTATGGAGCGTTCGTTGGGTTTACAGTCAATCTGCAGCTGAACCATAATTAACCGTTTAACAACCCGCTTGGCATCGATTCCCTTATGTCTCAAGAAAGCACCCCTTCAGATGACCCCTCCCCCAAGACTAACTCTTCGGTGAAGAAAACCGCGATCGTTCGGTTTTTGGATGGTGTGGAGTGGTTGGGAAACAAACTCCCGGATCCGGCACTCCTCTTCTTGGGTGGGATGTTAACGGTCTGGGTGTTTTCACTGCTGCTGTCTGGGGTTGAATTTACCGAGACACTTCCCAATCGCAGCGATCCCATCCAAATTGTCAATCTGCTGAGCCTCGAACGGCTGGCCATCTTTTTATCCACCATGGTGGAAGTGTTTGTAGGGTTTCATCCACTAGGGGTGGTGTTAGTTGCCTTATTAGGTGTGGGTGTTGCTGAAAAATCAGGTTTTATCAACGCCATCCTGAAATCGATGTTAAACGTCACTCCCCGTTCGCTATTAACACCGATGCTGATTCTGGTGGCTATTATCAGTCATACTGCTGCCGATGCGGGTTACGTTTTAGTCATTCCCATCGGTGGAGCGATGTTTTATGCCGCCGGACGTCATCCATTGGCGGGTATTGCCGCCGCATTCGCGGGCGTATCTGGCGGTTTTAGCGCCTGTTTTGTGCCAACCGGAATTGATCCCCTCTTATCGAACCTGACCCAAACCGGGGTCGACTTGATTGATCCTTCCCATACCGTTAATCCGTTATGCAACATCTTTTTCACCGCGACATCGTCGATTTTGATTGTCTTGATTGGATGGTTCTTAACGGATTGGGTCATTGAACCGCGTCTAAAAAATACGCCCGTGGATGGGGACCCAAAGGATGTTCCCAAGATTGAGGAACTGACGTCCGCCGACCGTCGCGGTATGAAATATGGCCTCCTTTCCATCTTGATGGGTGCAGTATTGCTGGTGGTGTGGGCGTTTCCAGAAAAATCGGCACTACGTGATTCATTCGGAAAACTTGATTCATATCGCAATAAACAGGTTAATCATGGAATCGTCTTCGAAGAAGGCGATTTGCCGATGGTCCAATCGGTTACCGGACCTGGGAAAACAGCCACAATTGAAACCGGCGATGTGCTTACAAAAATTAACGGAAAACCGGTATCTAAAGCCGATCAGGCGCGAGACGTTCTATTGTCGCTGGCAGCCGACAAAGCGGTGGTGATTGAGTTGCAAAGAAACGGCGCGACGGTTTATGTGCCGTTGGCAGCCAAATCGATTCCGGGTGCTCCCATGATGCACGCCATCGTGCCGATTATCTTTTTCTTTTTCTTGATCCCTGGCCTGGTGCATGGTTACATTTCAGGAAATTTTGAAAATCATCGCGATGTCGTACACGGCATGTCAAAAACGATGGAAACGATGGGATACTATCTTGTGCTTGTTTTCTTTGCGGCTCTGTTTATCCAGGCGTTTTCGGTGTCCAACATCGGTACGCTGTTAGCCATCAAAGGAGCCAATGCCATCAAGTCGGCAGGCTTGAGTCCGCAGTTTACCATTTTCCTGATTATTCTATTGTCGGCGTCGGTAAACCTGCTCGTCGGATCCGCTTCTGCAAAGTGGGCGATGTTAGCACCGATTTTCGTTCCGATGTTGATGGCCGTTGGAATCTCGCCAGAACTGACTCAGGCGGCCTATCGAATTGGTGATTCGACGACCAACATCATTACGCCCATGATGCCATATTTTCCTTTGGTAGTGGTTTTCTGCCAACGCTATGTAAAGAGCACCGGAATTGGTACGGTTGCCGCCATGATGCTCCCTTTTTCGTTGACCTTTTTGGTGACCTGGACCATCTTTTTAATTGCTTACTGGCAACTAGGATTCCCACTTGGTATCGATGCTGGCTATGCCTATGTGAAAGCGAGTTAGGCGGTGGTTTTTATAAAACGACAGCAAGGTCACTCCGGCGGCTGTTGGGCTAACTGTTTTTTTCTGTCTCTTTGGCCCAGATCGCTACCAATTCTATGACGACACGGCATGCCTGGAGCATCTCATTTAAGCTCGCCCACTCCAACGGCGAGTGAATGTTATGCTGGCCGGACGAGAGATTGGGAGTCGGCAGGCCTTTTTCTGTCAGCCCGGAACCATCGGTTCCCCCGCGAATAATCGCAGTTTCGACGTCAAGATTGAGGTTTTTATGAGCTTGGATAGCAAATTCAACGACACGTGGATCTTGACGAAGTCCATCCGCCAGGTTTCTGTATTGACGTAGGATATCAACGGAAATTTTTGAACCCGGATGGTTGGCTTGGACGTCCAGGGCGACGGTATTTAGCTGTTCGGCGAACAGGGTCAATTCATGGGTGTCAAAGCTTCGCAGTAGAATGTCGATGGTGACTTTATCGACGCCGCCGCCAATTACATAAGGATGCAGAAACCCTTCTCTGCCGTCGGTTCGTTCCGGTGATTGACTCATCGGCAATCGGGAGACCAGTTCGCAGGCGGCGCGCAAGGCGTTCACCATTCTGTCCTTTCCAATGGAGGGATGTATATTGACTCCGTCCACGGTAACGACAGCGGCATCGGCTGAAAATGTTTCAACATCCACGATCCCTTTTCCGCCTCCATCGAGGGTGTAGCAGGCGCTGGCGTTAATTTCTGCTACATCGACATGATCGATGCCGTGGCCGATTTCCTCGTCACAGGTGAAGAGCAGTTTGATTTCCCCGTGTGGATAACTGGGATTCTCTAAAAGAAAGTTGGCGGTCTCCATAATGATCGCGATGCCGGCCTTGTCATCGCCACCCAAAAGCGTCGTTCCGTCGGTGGTAATCAACGTGTCCCCGACGACTCCGTCTAACTCAGGACACTCGCTTACCTTGATGCATTTCGACGGGTCTCCCGACAGAGGGATGTCTCCACCACCATAGTTTTCGATCACTTGGGGCCGAACGTCTTTTCCGGTGGTTTCCGGCGATGTGTCAAAATGGGAATTAAAAGCGACCACAGGGGCATCTGCCCCGACGTTGGATGGGAGCGTTGCTGTCAAAATTCCATGTTCGTCTAGTTCTGCGTTGGAAGCTCCCATCGTCAACAATTCTTCCAGTACTATCTTTCCTAGATTTCGCTGCCCGGGCGTGCTGGGATACGTCGTGGAGTTAGCGGACGCGGTAGTGTCCACTTTGACATATCGTAGAAATCGTTCGAGCAACCTGCCACGATTCAAATCTTCCATTTTTGTTTCCTGTGGTCGTATTTGTCTGAAAAACGTCTTAGACTGTTTCAAAATCCAAAATCGCGGGTTGGCGTTATCATTGTCGCTAGGCGAAAAACCCACAATTTGTCACAACGAGCTTATGTCCAACACAAACGTCCGCTACCTGGTATTTGATATTGAAAGCGTGACCGATGGTGATCTGCTTGCAAAGACCAAATACCCTGGCGATCAGTTGTCTGCACAGCAAGCCATTCAAAAATATCGAAGTTTCTTAATGCAAAAGTATGAATCTGATTTCATACCTTACACTTTTCAAATACCGATTTCGATCGTCGTTGGCAAGGTCGCGGCAGATTTTTCTTTGTTGGATCTGGTGTCGTTGGATGAACCTGGTTTTCGGCCCCATGTGGTGACCCAACATTTCTGGCTGGGCTGGGAGAAATATAAGCGTCCAACGCTGGTCTCTTTTAATGGACGAACGTTTGATATCCCGTTGCTTGAATTGGCCGCGTTTCGTTACGGGATTAGCCTCGCGAAGTGGTTTCGCTGGCGTGACAAAAGTTATGAACAGCCTCGTCATCGTTATAATTTTGAGGGGCATTTCGACCTCCAAGAGGTTCTTACCAATTTTGGGGCAAGTCGTTTGAACGGTGGCTTAAACCTTGCCGCTAATCTGATCGGAAAGCCGGGGAAACTGGATGTCGAGGGCTCGATGGTTCAGGATATGTTTGATGCCGGGAAATTGCGGGAAATCGATGACTACTGTCGTTGCGATGTGTTGGATACGTATTTTGTCTTTTTGAGGACGATGGTGCTGATTGGGGAAATCGAACTGGCTCGGGAGCAGGAACTGGTCCAGCAAACCAAAGAATGGCTCGAGGAAAACAGTGTAAAAAGGCCTATTTATTCCACTTATTTAGCCGCCTGGGGCAATTGGACCTCGCCATGGGATGCCTAAATAAATGACCTCTCTGGCAGGATGGCTCCAATAATTCCGGCCTTGAAGAAATCGGCCTTAACCGGATGGCTGTCGATGGTCGACTATAATCAATGAAATACCTCTCGTTATTTCATTAGAAACTCCCGGAGTCGATAGGCAAATTCAAGTGGCTGAAGATTTTATTTTGATTCCGGGCCGCAGTAGTCAACAGGGCTGTGGCATTAACGAAGGAAAGTTTGGCGAGACTTATCAGGAAGCTATCTCTTTCGTTCAAATGAACCCAGACGACATGACTCGATTGGGTATTTCTGAGGGGGAAACCATCCAGTTGCAATCGGATTTCGGAGAAGTCGAGATTCTGGCCAGGACTGCCAAAAAAGGGGAGCTTCCGGAGGGGCTGTTGTTTATGGCCTACGGTGATCGGTCTAGCCGGCTGATGGGGGGTGATACCCATGGTACGGGCATGCCCACCAGTAAGGGAATCGATGTTAGGATTAACAGGCTCTCAGATTGAGAATTCTGCTCGAAAACCAGGGAAAAGGCAGAAAATATGAAAACAACAGAACCAACCAAAGAGCCACTCAAAATCGTCGAGGATGCAACGTGCACCTTTTGTGGTTGCGTCTGCGACGATATCCAATTGACTGTAGAAGGCAGCAGGATCACTAAAGCAAAAAAAGCTTGTGTCCTAGGGAAGTCCTGGTTTCTCAATCACGAAATAGAAGATCGCGCGCCCTGTTATTTACATGGGAAACCGGCGCCGTTGGAAGACGGAATCAAAGAGGCTGCCAAGATCCTCTACCAAGCCCGTTATCCGCTGATTTATGGGCTCAGTGACACCACGGTGGAATCCCAAAAAGTAGCTGTTGGGATTGCTGACTGGATTGGTGCTAATCTCGATACGACCACCAGCGTTTGTCACGGACCTTCGGGAATGGCATTTCAGGGAGCAGGAGAATCGACTTGCTCCTTGGGTGAAGTGAAAAACCGGGCTGATATGGTCATCTTTTGGGGGTCTAATCCTGCAGAAAGCCACCCACGGCATTTCACAAAATACAGTTTGATGCCGAAAGGAATGTATGTTCCCAATGGTCGAAAGGATCGTACCTGCGTCATCGTGGACGTCCGCAAAACGAAGAGTGCCAAGGCGGCTGACCTGTTCGTTCAAATCAAACCACGCAAAGATTTTGAAGCCCTTTGGACCCTCCGAGCATTAGCCAATGATGTGGAGCTTGATCCTGAAAAAGTCGCCCTCGAAACAGGGAATCCTCTTTCCCTTTGGGAGGATTTGATGGAGAAAATGAAAAGTGCCAGATATGGTGTCATCTTCTTTGGTATGGGGCTGACAATGACCCGAGGGAAACACGCCAATAGCGAAGGGATCTTGTTGTTGACCCGGGATATGAATCGACACACTCGATTTTCATGCAAACCAAACCGGGGCCATGGAAACGTTACCGGAGCCGATAGCGTGGTGGCCTGGCGCACCGGTTATCCTTTCGGGGTGAATTTGGGGCGGGGATACCCGCGGTTCAATCCGGGCGAGTATACGGCTTCGGACGTATTGGCACGAGGAGAAGCGGATGCGGCGATGATCATTGCCAGCGATCCTATGGGGAATTTTAGCCAACCGGCCCGGGATCATCTCGCATCGATACCGTTTGTCGCTTTGGATCCGAAGGAAACCCCTACTTCGCGAGCCGCAGCGGTGTCATTTTCTGTCGCGACTTACGGGATTAATGTTCCGGGGACCGTTTACCGTATGGATGACGTTCCGATCCCCCTAAGGCCGGCATTTGATTCGCCCCTTCCCAGTGATCTTGAAGTATTGCAAGGAATCGAACGCGAGGTGCTTCGCCTCCGATCGGCCGAATTCCGATAATTTTTTTGGATAACGGTCTAAATTGGAGGCTAGTTTCGCCGAGGGCTACTTGACGGGATCCACCGGTCGGTAATATTCGATTCCTTGTCAAAAACCTCAAACGAATCATTTCCTTGGAGATCGAATGCGACGCGCGAAAATTTCAGTTATTGGTGCAGGAAACGTAGGAGCAACCACCGCGCATTGGTGTGCATCGATGGAACTGGGAGACATCGTGTTGCTGGATATCCCGGCAACCGAGGATATGCCCAAGGGCAAAGCACTGGACCTGATGCAATCCGCTCCGATCATGGGATTTGATTCCACGATTACAGGAACGACTGACTATTCCGACACCGCTGGGAGTGATGTCGTGGTCATCACGGCCGGGATCGCCCGTAAACCTGGCATGAGTCGGGACGACTTACTGAGTACCAATGCCAAAATCATGTCGTCTGTGGCCGCCGAGGTGAAATCTTCCAGCCCAGACGCCATCATCATTGTCGTTAGTAATCCGCTGGACGCGATGGTTCAACGGGCGCTGGTGGTCAGCGGTTTTCCATCAGCAAGAGTGATCGGTCAGGCTGGTGTTCTGGACACCGCTCGCTATCGCACTTTTCTAGCGATGGAACTGGGGGTGAGCGTTGAGGATATTTCTGCTCTTTTGATGGGCGGTCACGGTGACACCATGGTGCCAATGCCAAGTTGCACATCGGTCGGGGGAATTCCTGTCACGCAACTTTTGGATCAAGACAAGTTGGATAGTATCGTGGACCGAGCTCGCAAGGGTGGTGCCGAAATTGTCGGCTTGCTCAAGACCGGCAGCGCCTATTATGCCCCAGCTGCGGCAACGGCCCAAATGGTGGAGGCCATCGTCAAAGACAAAAAACGTCTGATTCCCTGTGCCGCTTATTGCGAGAACGAATACCAGGTTGGGGGTTATTACGTTGGCGTGCCAGTTATTCTTGGCTCCGGCGGGGTCGAAAAAATCGTTGAGTTGGAGCTTACCGAGCAGGAGAAATCGGACTTCCAACATAGCGTCGACGCTGTCAAAGAACTCATCGTTTCGATGAATCAATTGCTTGGCGAATGAGCATCGCTTGGGTCTTCTTGTTTTTGGATTACAATCTTCGGGTGAGATTGCGGCGATGAGATGGGCCTTCTCGCCTGGGATTCTCCTTGAAATCGACGGCCAAGGCCCATTAACGGGGCCTTGGAAATCGGACTGTCACCGGACTAATCGTCGGTGGGCTAATCGGTGGGACTCGCCGATAGAGACTGAATTGGAAAACGGGGCTGGTCATCAACGGTAAACCGGCGGTTTTGGATAGGCCTGGGCACATCGAAACGGCGAAGTTCCGTCCTCATGCCCGCTTCCTGATATTACCCAAATTGACATGATCATTTCTGACATGGATTCGTTTCAAAATTTTCTTCCCCTAACGCTTAGAACTGATTACGGTGTTAATCAGCTAGCAGCCGGACCGTCCCGTTGCAGTTGACAATCAATACGGACTGTTTTAAAAAACGTCGGTAAAAACCGTTCGAACGGATATCGAATCAATGAGCCGCCCTTTCCAATCCGATAAATCGATTTCAGTTGCTCTGCCGGAAATCCATTTTGAAAATTTTCCAGAGCATTCCTCTTACGCAAAATGGACTTCGTCTGTTTTTGTGCCTTTGCATTACGAAAAAGGATATGCCTATCCGTTGGTGGTTTGGCTTCCTGGGTCTAAATCGATCAATCGACAATTGACGACCGTCATGCCTCAGGTGAGCTTGCGAAATTACGTGGCAATTTCACCAGACTTGGCCCCCGAATCGCAAAAGGAAAACAACCAAATTGGTTTAGCCATGGGCGACAAAGGGAATCAAAATCTTATTTTCCATGAGATCGAACGGGTGCAACGGCGTTATCACATCGATCCGGAACGAGTGTTTATCGCGGGGTGTGGGTCTGGCGGTTACCGAGCGATGGAACTAGCGATGAAGCATCCAGAGTCGTTTGCAGGAGCGATCTCTCTATGTGGTAGTCTGCCAACCTCTCCCCTTTGCATGGGTGACGTCCGCAGGACACGACAGCTTCCAGTCTTTTTAGCGCAATCCCGGCAGGACACGGCTTTCTCTGAGGAACAGTTCTGTGATGGATTACGAATGTTGCATGTAGCGGGTTTTTCTGTAACGGCCAGGCAATACCCGGGCGGTGAGCAGATCAATACCCAAATGCTGCATGACATCGATGTATGGATCATGGAATTAATCAATGGGTTTGATATGACAAACCCTGCTTCCTCTTCACCGGAACGAAACTAGCGTTTTCAATTCGCCTGGAATCCTGACGTTGCCAAACCGCTAGACGATGGTTTTGTTAGGAGGCGCTCAGGACGCATCGAATCGACCGTCCACTTCGTAAAAGTTCATCTTCAGAGGTGGAGTGTAGAGGTGCAGCGTGATCAAGTCCTGCTTTGGTTGATCGTTGGTGACCACATGTATATCTCGATCACTGGTAACGCAAACCGAATGCTTTTCGTATTGATGGGTCGCCAAGGGTTTGACGAAGCCAGGTCGGGTTTCTTTAAAAAGAGTCTCGGTGGCGATTCCGTCGACAACGCGCACCCCACAAAGCGAACCGAAATGGTCGTGTATGGGCGAGGATTGTCCGCCTCGCCAGCAGATCACCAGCAACTGATACCATGTTGACTTGGCCAATTCAGTTCGGGCGTAACTAACGTCGTTGAATTTGCAGGCGACCTTCATATCAGCGGGCGTTACATCGGCTTCGGAGAGCAAACGACGTAGAGTCGCCATGTCCGGTGGTCTTTGCAGTCCATCCATATGGGAAATGAGTTTTACCAAACCG
Organism: Planctomycetota bacterium; assembly: GCA_014238905.1. Lineage (GTDB taxonomy): Bacteria > Planctomycetota > Planctomycetia > Pirellulales > Pirellulaceae > JABAAE01. The sequence continues at coordinate 178,652 of JABAAE010000005.1, read as the reverse complement.
CGAAGCATAGAGGACTGATCCTTTTCCAAGAGAAACCGGAGGTATCAACCTGACGGGTTAGGTCGAAAGCGCGACGTCACACGTCCGGTCGGTTACTGCCAATTAAACTTTAACCCATATCAGGTCGTTGGAAAGACTGCATTGCCTCGGGCGGCGGTGTCCACCAACTGCGTGTCCAAAGGGGTAAACCACCTGTACAACAACTGAAGGTCCGGATTGATGGCCTCCGCGTTCTAAAGAGATTAAATCGCCTTATTTTATAGCCTTATTTAATCGTTACTAAATACACGACTTAAGTCGTGATTCCGTAAAATCTTTCCAAACAATTGCCCGGATGTTGACAGACATTGTTTTGGTGTCCAACATGAATGGAGGTGCTCCGAAATGCTACGTCAGGCGGCTGTTTTTACTTATTTGGATTTGATTGATGTATTTTAATAACGCTGCGACAACATGGCCCAAGCCTGAGATCGTTTATGAAACGGTGGATGAATGCTTCCGCAATCTAAACAGCCCGGACCGGACTCATTCGGCTGAAGGGATGCAGAGTTCAGCCACGATGCAAACCTGTCGCAGCGAGGTGGCCGAATTCCTCGGCATCCAAAACGAAAGTCGCCTCGTCTTTTTGCCCAGTTGTACCTACGCTCTCAATCTGGCAATTTTGGGCCAGAATTGGCAGGCGGGTGATGTGATCTTGCTGTCCGGATTGGAGCATCACGCCGTTTCAAGACCTATCCGAAAATTAGCGCGTGAACACGGCGTCCATTTCAAGACCATTCAGTACCAAAAAAACAGACCGGTTGATTTGGATTGGGTGGAATCTGAATTAAAGACCGGTAAAGTAAAAATGCTTGCCAGTACGATGGCTGCTAATGTGACCGGTGATATCCTTCCCTCAGTCGATTTGGGTCGGCTTTGTCAACAATATGATGTCCGGTACTTGGTCGACGCCGCGCAATCCGCTGGTGTCTTGCCGGTGGATGTGGAAGAACTGAATGCAGATTTCCTGACGTTCGCGGGCCATAAGGGGCTTTTTGGACCACCTGGTATTGGTGGACTGTTTGTCAGAGAGGGGATTCAACTCGAAACATTGGCGGAGGGGGGAACCGGAAAAGATTCGGGACGTCACGATATGTCCGGTTCATTCCCAAGCAATTTCGAAGTGGGCACACATAATCTACTGGCGATTACGGGGCTATGTGCTGGTGTGAGGTGGGTCAAACAAGCCGGCCTCGACGAAATACGCAAACACGAAAACAGACTTCTGACAGCGTTTTGCGAGAAAATGTCGGATTTACCCGGAATCAATCTCTTCGGTTCTGAAGATCTAACACTGAGGACCTCGGTTTGTTCGTTTACGATTGACGGCACTAGTCCTCAAAAAATCGCCAAGTGGCTATCTGAGGAACACGGGATATCGACTCGAGCGGGCTATCATTGTGCTCCACTGGCCCATGAGACGATTGGAACATTGCCCGGCGAAGGCACGATTCGTTTTAGCTTCGGGTTTTCTAATACCATGGACGAGGTCGTCAAGGTCACCGACATGCTTCACGAATTTGCTCAATTACCGACCGCTTGAAAACCGACCGTTGTTAACCCGCCCGGGCTCTCACAAAGAACACTTACGCTTTCCGGTTTTGCCTTAGGAAACGATACTAATCCCCCGGAGCGATCCAGCGGTGGCCTTTCTCGGTGGGAAAGCGTTCGATTGTTGCCCCTTACTTGGAATTGGCGGGAGCGACGCTTGCTAAAGTTGCCTGATTTCTTTTGATGACCTCTTTGGCCGCAGTCCTGACCGATTCAAACGAAGTCCTGTTTTGAAGGTCAACAATGCTGGCCATCGCCAACTTTTTCTGAGCTGGTGTGACAGGACTGTTCAAAATGGAGTTGGCTCGGTCAATGGTTCGTGCGCTGGAAAGAAGGCTATTCATCTCTGGGTTGGCCGCTAATCCTTGGGCCATATTGGCAAGTTTTTGCGACAACTCGCCGAGGCCGCTAAAACTGTTTTCCAATCGCACCAATCGGGAAATGGCTTGATATTGATATGGTTGGTTTTTCTTTAAACCGTCCGTTACTTTTTGAAGTTCTGCATTCAAATAAGGACCGCTTCGAGAGATGACCATTTCGGTTAACCGCGACGTCTGTTGGGCGCAATTGGCGTAGGAAACCTGAGGCTGCTGGGAATAGATGGTTGAAGCGGACCGTAATTGATGAAGTGCCTGAAGGATTTTGTTTTCCTGAAGAGCTGATTCTGTCGCTTGGTTAGCCGATTCAAGGTAACGCAATTCGCGTTCGTTGAAAGACCGGCCCGAGTGAGCTATTCCCTGACTAATAAACTTTTTCAGCTGAGCACCGGGCAAATTATTACTCTTACCGTAGAGCTGTTTTTGATCTGCTCTAATCAGATAGACGATGGGGAGCATGCGGCCTTGGTAGGAAAATTTTCGATCCCATTTTTTCCAGCTCGGATGGTCGAGGTCGATTCGTAAATAGACGACGTTTTCCCCGATTCGTGGGTCCTTCATCAATCCAGCGACACGAGATTTAAGAACTTGGCAGGGTTGGCATGTTTTCCTCGAGGCGATCGCGAAAATGGGTTTGCCGGTACGGTTTGAGATTCGCAGCGCCTCATCAATGGAGGTCTCCTCTGCGACGACCAAAGAACAAAACAGGAGACTCAACCCAATGGAAATTGATGGAGTGACTTGACGCATCATCTAGTCCTTTCTGTTTTGGTCAGGGTTTGACTACTGCTGCCCTTAGGGGCAGTGTCATGGGTAGCCCGGAGCCAGGCATTTCAACTGGACCGTTTTTGGGGATACGTTTCAAATCGGCGGACGCCTACGCCGACTTGATTTCAGTGCCAGAACGTCCAGTTTTGCGAATCATTCCAGTCCAGCGTCCCACCGCTGGCGGACCTTTCGTCATAATCGTCTTCAAGGTCGTTTCAGATTTTAGAGCCAGTGACGCCTGTTTTGGTAAAGCCGGATTGCGGGCCTTGGCAAGAGTTGGCGATTAGTCAGGTCGCCCGTTTTTGGATTAACTGCGGCCCCAACGGATTCGGGATATCCCGTGTGTTGCGGGTTTGGTGTTCAGAGTGCGTGGACTTGATTAGGTTCAACCAAGCCTTTGACAGCGGGTGAAATCGACTTTCGCAGGACAAAATAGTGGCAATCAAGTTGATCCTGGGACGATTAATCATTTAAGATAGTGATTGTGAAAACACAAACCCATTTAGCTAAATTGCCCCACCTCTATTAAGGATGATCATGATTGAAAAACCCAACAGTCCCGCCGCGGATAATTCACGTCGTGACTTTCTGAAAAAATCCAGCGCATTGGTAGCTGGAAGTTCGTTTTTGATTTCCGGCACGAAAGCCTCTGGGAACATACTCGGCGCCAACGATCGGGTGAGGATTGGTGTTGCCGGCTTGAACGGTCGTGGCGGTGCCCATATTGGTGGATGGAAGGGACAGGCAAACGTTGAAATTGCGGCCTTGATTGATCCAGATAAAAATGTTTTGGCCAAGCGACTAAAGAGCGTTGACGGAGCCAAGGGTTTTTCAGATGTTCGCAAGGCACTGGAGGACAAGTCATTGGATGCTTTGTCAATTGCCGCACCCAACCATTGGCATTCATTAATGACCATTTGGGCGGCTCAGGCCGGGAAACATGTCTACGTTGAAAAACCGATGAGTCATGATGTTCAAGAAGGCCGGATCGCGGTGGAGGCCCAAAAGAAGTATGGCATCGTGGTTCAGCATGGCACCCAGCGGCGAAGCAATGCCGGAATTGCCGGATTGCACGAGGCTCTCGCCGATGGCAGCCTGCCCAAGTTGAAAATCGCCTACGGTTATTGCTGTAAGCCTCGCGGAGGGATCGGAATGGAAAAACCACAGGCGCCGCCCGCCAATCTTGATTGGGATCTCTGGAAGGGACCGGCGGTCATTGATCAGTATCATGCCAATTATGTTCACTATGATTGGCATTGGTTTTGGAAAACCGGCAATGGTGATTTAAATAATCAGGGAACTCACCAACTTGATGTTGCCCGCTGGGCGATCGACAAAGAACAGACCCATCCGGTGCGAGTCATGGCACTTGGTGGTCGCTTTCAGTGGAATGATCAGGGGGAAACCCCGAATACCATGTTTGGAATTGCCGAATATCCCAATGACCAATATGTTTTCTTCAATGTTCGTAACGTGAATTACAAAGGCTATTCGCATCAGGTATTCAACGAATATTATCTGGAAGATGGCAGTAAGATCACCGGTGAAGGACGTTATAAAATCGAACGACCGGGGCAGAAGCCAGAGGTTCTCAAATTAGCTCCAGGGAAAGTGACTCCTGGTGGAAATTGGGGAAGTTTTATCGCAGCCGTCAGGGCAGGAGATCCCAACATGGCCAACGGAAATGCCATGGATGCACATTACGGTTGTGTCATGGGGCATTTAATTAACAACTCCTACCGCCTCGGACAAAAAGTTCCATTCAACTCCAAGGCTGGATCCTTCGGCGATAACAAGGACGCTGCGGAACATTTCATGAAACTGCACTCCATCATGCAGGATGGTGTCGGGATTCCTCAAGACGGTGAAGAGTATATCGTGGGTCCATGGTTAACGTTTGATCCGGAAACAGAACGTCACATCGGGGACCATGCAGAAGAAGCGAACCGGTTGTTGAAAGATCCAAACAACATGGGTTTTCAAGTGCCTTCTTTGAAAGACGTTTAATCCCAGCGGCCTTGTTTGGCGAAGGACAGCATGTTTACAGGAGGCCTGGTTTCAAAAATGGAAATCAGGCCTCTGCCTTTTCCACGTTTCATCCTTGTGGGAGGCGTTTCCAATCGATGGCCGCGAGTGTTGGGTAAGGCGGACTGGGGTGAGGCGGACTGGGGTGACTAAAGCCATCCGTCAACCATCCCTTGGGCATCGCCCTGCCCTGTCATTGACTGCATCTTTCAGTTCTTTGCCTCCGCTGACCGAAGTCCACGTATCGGACATCATCTCGGGTTTTTTTCCTCTAACAGGGTGATCGCTTAAAAAAACCGCCGACGGAGATCGTTCCAATGATTGGCAGACGATCATCAATCGGCTCTCTTTTTGATGTGAAGACAACCTGATGAGATGATCCTTAATCCAGTTTCGTCACGACGGCATAAAAACATCCGACTTCGCCTCGACTGGTCTTAAAGAAAGGTGCCAGTTGGTGGGAGCCCTTCTCAAGAGAGACGCGAAATGAAACCATCGCGTCTTCGGGTTGGACGGGAATGGTTTTCAAATCATTTCCATCGATTCGTAAAACGGCGTGGGTGCAAGGGATAGCTGTTCCTTCATTGGCACGAAATGCATTGGAAGCCCCAGGAACATTCTTCCCAGGCATTAATGGACTTTGGATGGGTGTTTTAGATTCAGCTGGCCAACGCAGAACCCGAACCTCGTAAAGCCCACTTTTAATGACTTTCACAGCCCAATGGCCGGTATGTTTTAAGGGTGCCGCGGAGCTCCCAGGTTGCTTGGCTGTTTTTCTGTTTCGTCCACCGGAATAAGCTCCGCCCCGCCGGATCTGGCCCTGATTCCACGGGGGATTTTGATTTTGGATCCAGTCGTGAGCTGTGAGGCTGGTTGTAATTGCTTTGGAATGCCCCAAGTAGATCTCTGTCGTTTCTGCAAATGTTGGTTGCAGTTCAGCCCACCAGGCTTCATAGAAATCTCGCATTTTTTTGACTTGGGCGGGGTTTGACTTGGCCACGTTTGTTTTCTGGCCCGGATCTTTTCGAATCTCGTAAAGTTCCACTCCATTAACCAAACGCCAGTTTTGGGACATCACCGCAGATTTCCTCCATTTAATCGGGTCCCGAACACGTTGTGAATCGGTCACCAGAAAGCGATCTGGCCAATGAGCCTTTGGAAAAGATTTGAATACTGATCGAATCGATTTGCCGTCAAAAACTAGATCTTTCGGCTTTTTTATTTCGCAGACATCCAACAAAGTCGGGACGACGTCCACGGCGTGCGAAAGTATCTGAACATCGCGTTTCTTGTTCCATCCGCTGGCAGGCCAATGGCAGACAAACGGAACCCTGTGGCCACCGTCATATTCGCTCCCTTTTTTTCCTCGCATGCCCGCATTAAAAACCCGATCTCCACCAGCAGTCCCATTATCGGTGGTGAAAATAAAGATGGTGTTCTCGTAGACTCCGAGTTCTTTGAGCAGTTTCCTGGTGTCGCCCACGTTGTCATCGATATTGCTGATCATGCCAAAAAAAGCAGCGATTGCTGAGGACTGGTTTGGATAAAGATCCAAGTATTTCTGTGGGCAATGGAGCGGTCCGTGAGGTGCATTGGTCGAGATGTACGCGAGAAACGGTTTTTGTTCTTCAACACATTGGGTGATAAAAGAATTCGCTTTTGAAAAGAAGACGTCAGTACAAAAACCCTTTGCCTTTTCAATTTTTTGGTTGTGAAAATAGGCGCCATCAAAATAGGAATTATCCCAAACGTCGGGAGTCTGCCCAACACCACCACCACCATGACGGTAAACTTCAGAAAATCCCCGATCTTCCGGGCGATAGGGATAGTTGTCTCCTAAATGCCATTTGCCAAACATCCCGGTTTCATAACCGGCTTTGCGGAAAAGCTCGCCTAATGTAATCTCGTTAGCGCGCAACATGGACCTTCCATTAATCGTGTGCCAGACACCGGTTCGATTCGTCCAGTGACCGGTTAAAAGTGAACTGCGTGACGGGGAACAGGTCGGGGCGACATGATAGTTGCTTAGGGAAACCGATTGAGATACCAGATGATCGATATTGGGTGTCTTGATAACAGGATTTCCATGACAGCCGAGATCGCCGTAGCCCTGATCATCGGTAATGACGATAACGACATTGGGGCGTTCCATTGCATTTAGATTTGGTGAGCAATGGGCAAACCATAGCAGTCCAAGTGCGATTCCAGTAAACCAAAAATTTGAGTTCATGAGAGGTGATCTCGCTACGGCGGTAGGTGAAAGAAGTGTCAATTCGCTATTCTAACAACATTCCTGTAGGTCGCGAGTTCTGGATAGAATCCAGTCCGCTTTGCCACGCAATATCCTCTTACTTGCCGGGCTGGCAATCAACGATTAACCTGATCGCTACGTTGGCCAATTCATAAGGATCGTAGAACCGTGCAGCAAATCTATCTTGACTACAATGCGACGACTCCCGTCGATCCGGAGGTCTTTGATGCGATGCGTCCTTTCTTTACGGAACATTTTGGAAATCCTTCGAGTTCCTATTCCCTTGGTAGCGTCTGCCGTGAGGCGATCGAAGATGCCAGGAACCGAATTGCAGCGCTGTTGGGATCCCAATCAGATGAAATTTACTTTACCGGTGGCGGAACCGAATCCAACAACATTGCCATAAAGGGGACCTTGCTCCAAGCGGAAAAACAGCAGGGCCATCTCGTCACGTCCTGCTTTGAACACCCCGCGGTTTCAGAACCCGCTCGGTTTCATAGTGAAAATGGTGGCACGGTTTCTCGGGTTGGCTGCGATACCAACGGGATGATTGATGCGGATTCAATAAAAAAAGAATTGAAGGAGGAGACGCGGCTTGTCTCAATCATGCACGCCAATAACGAGATTGGTACAGTTCAACCGATCCGCGAAATTAGCGAGCTATGCCGTGACCAGGAAGTAGTTTTCCATACCGATGCGGCGCAGAGTGTGGGAAAGGTTCGGGTTAAGGTTGACGAATTGGGTGTTGATCTGCTGACTTTAGCGGGTCACAAAATATATGGTCCTAAAGGAATCGGTGTTTTGTATATTCGCCACGGAACGGAAATTACGCCCCCTGTGCACGGCGCCAATCATGAACGAGGAATTCGACCCGGAACCGAAAACGTCCCCTATATTGTGGGGTTAGGAGTGGCGGCCAAAAAGTGTTCAGAACACCTCGCCGACTCCGAAAGGAAACTACGATCCTTCCGTGATCAATTGGAGTCGATCTTAATGAGGGAAATACAAGGGCTGATGATCAATGGTGGAAATGCTCCCCGCTTACCGAACACCACCAGTATCATTTTTCCCGATGTGAACGCGGGGAACCTGCTGAAACGATTGCCGGAGCTCTGTGTGTCCACCGGGGCCGCCTGCCATTCCCATACCGTTGAACTTTCGGACACGTTAAAAGGGATCGGTCTAACGGCGGTGCAGGGTTCGGGTACCCTCAGGATAAGCTGCGGGCGAATGACTCAGGAAAAAGAGATCACCACGGCGGCTAATTTATTAATATCTGCCTGGGAGTCAACCCGTGAATGACGCCGCTCTGCCATCCCCCGATCATCATCGAGTTTCTACCGGAGTACCGCGGCTTGATAAGCACTTGGGAGGGGGTTTGCTGCCGGGAACCATGACCGTCGTATTGGGTTCAACCGGAATCGGGAAAACCCAACTCGGTGTCCATTTCTCGCAGCAACCGGATCCATTACCTGGTATTATTTTTGACATGTCAGCTCGTGGTGATGGCCAAAACCACGCGGGATACGCTCGCCGCATGTACCATCAGGATCTAGCGGAAACGCGGCGTGACAAAGTTTTTTCGGCGGCAGAGATTTTTAACAATCAGCTCGAACCGGGAAATTACCTTCACGTTTTCGAGGACCGAGGCCAACGGGTCACCAAACGCGATCTCGACTTCGATCAGTGGCGTGATTGGCAATCGCAGTTAAATCAAAAGTTGCAAACGTCCATTGGTTTTTTCTATTCCAACTTGATCAGGGGATGCCGCCGAATCGTTATCGACGGGATCGAGCCGGTTGGGACGTCCGCCGAATCTATCCAGCTCAACTTATTGGAATACGTCTATCAACAGGTTTTAAAAAAGCATCCTGAATGGCTCGCCAGGGACCTCTTCAGACAGGAGTTTAGCAAAGTTCGGTCTGACGTGATTGCCCATCTCTATCAACCGCAGAATGTGGCCTGCCAAGTGTTGTGGACCTCCAGGGAAATGATGCTGGACGATTTAATTGCACGACAAATAGACGAGGGTGACATTTTGTCCAATGCCAACACGATTATTCTAATGGGGAAAACCCGCGAGGAAGGAAGGATGGGCCGCAGTCTCTATATTGCCAAACATCGAGGAAGCCAATGTTCGGATGAAGTGATTCCATTTCGAATTGATGACTCTGGCATTGTATTGATTTGATCTCCAGGCCTTCACCACGGTCCCAATGTCAGGTGTCTAGTGTCAGGTGTCTAGTGTCAGGAGCCCGTGCTTTCACCTCCCCGACGAGGACTGTTTTTAATAATAGCCTGGCCATCCAAACGGCGGGAAGTTTTCATCGGGACGCCGTTGCCGGCAAGAGGGAATTTATTTGAGATTTTGAATTTCGGCGACGTATTGTGCTGCTTGTTTTTTTGCGGTCGCTAGCGGCAATCCGGCTTTGACGCCTGGCCGTTTGTGCCCGGTTTCGGATAACCAGGCATCTCGTAACAGATTCATTTTCTTTGCCGTAATCGATGTAATTTTCGTATTAAAACTAATTTCAGGACCGTCAGGCATAAGTTGCTTGGCGATCGATCTAGCTATTAAACGATGACATTGTTGATTGAAATGGACACCGTCGGGCGACATGGTAAAAGCAGGATTCGACTTTCTTTTTTCGTTAAGAAATTCTGAGACCGGCGTCCGGATATCAATGACCAAATCCACCTCCTGCTTTAGAGAAATGATCCAATCAGAATAGGATTTCATCACCGAGTCATAATCTTCATAGATTAGAAACCAGGCAAATTGTTTAGAGGTTTTGGGGACCAGTTTGTTTTTTTGACGAAGCGGAAGCGGATCAAACGGGGGAGGAGTCAAAAGAATCACTTTGGCATTTATTTTCTTGATCTTTTTAATCAACTCCCTCATTCCCGATTGGTAGGCTTTAAAACGGTTTTCGCTAAACGGATGGTAAATGCCGTCGTTCATGCCATAGCAACAAATCACAACGTTGGGTTTAGTTTTATCGAGCACTCGGTCGGATCTTTCCTGTACCGTCGGTCGAGGAAATGGATGATCCGGCTCGGAGAGTCCACAACAGGTTTCACTTGGCAGTCCCAAATTGAGTAATTCAAGTTCCAGTTGATCTTGTTGGTGGAAATACGCATCGAGGTCGGAAATGAAATGGCCAGCATAGGTATTGGAATCCCCTAAGAATAAAATTCGTTGACCCGTTTGGATTAAATCCTGTCCGTTGCCAATGCTGGTGGCAACGCTGATCCACAGCAACAGAAAACCGGGGAATCCCTTTATGTTTTTATTCACTATCTTTGCCCACACTGAATTTTCGAGTCAAACCGTTATATTCTGGAAATATTCGTTGAATTATACCCTGATTCGTTTCGTTGGTCGTGGATGATATAATTCGATGCCAATGGGTCGTCAAATGGGGAATTTTCCTTTAGGACTCCTCAAACGGACCGGCAACGATGGGCGTCTAGCCGCATCCAACCCACACTATTTCAGAGCAATGGAGTCTGCATATGTCGATAACCGAAATTGAACAAATCTTGGTCGTTCCCACATCTCGTTTTCGTGAACTCGGTTACTTTCAGGGTTTTTGCGACACGCCCGAAAAATATGTCCAGCAATTGATGAATCCGGAATATATCGAATACCGACCTCGTCCCGAAATGGAAGAAGATCCATCATATAAGCAACTCATACCCTACGTCATCTTTCGGTTCGAAAATGCAGAGGGGGAAATCGAGGTCTTTTCGTATTGCCGAGGGAAAGGTCAGGGGGAATCCCGTTTGCATAGCAAATGGAGCATCGGAATCGGGGGGCATATTTCGTCGGTTGATGATCATGATGCCAGTGAAGCGATGAGTCCGTATTTGGAGGGTATGAAACGTGAGTTAGTCGAAGAGGTCAATATAGAGGCGGTTTACCAGGATCGTTGCGTCGGTTTGATCAATGATGATGAATCCGAAGTCGGACGAGTCCATTTGGGAGTGGTTCATATATTTGATGTGGAATCTCCCCATGTCACCGCTCGTGAAGCGGACATATGCGAAGCACGTTTTCGACCTGTCAGCGAGCTAATGGCCGACATCGAGCGCTTCGAGACTTGGTCTCAGATTTCGTTAAACGCTCTTTTTTAGAAAGTTTACCGCAGTTCTCGTTGGGGATTTTGTGAGATGGTTTCCAACAAAAAATCCAAACATGGCAAAACGTCAGCAGGTGATGCGGCAGGAGGGGACTAACATCATGGCGGAACCCGAACCGTTCGAATTACCAATTTATCTGGACAACAACTCAACAACCGCAATGGATCCAAAGGTTGTTGAAGCGATGTTGCCCTATTTTACCTCTCACTATGGCAATCCAGCCAGTTCTACCCACGACCTCGGTCGACGGGCCAAGCGGGCGGTGACCGAGGCCACCGAAGTGATCGCCGCTGCGATTCACGCCGAACCTGATGAAATCGTGTTTACCAGCGGAGCGACCGAGTCGTGCAACCTGGCTATACGAGGGATTTGCACCCACCGCGCAGCCAAAGCTTCCCGTATTCTAAGCTCGCCCCTCGAACATCGAGCGGTGCTCGATCCGATCCTCAGGTTGAGCAAAGAAGGATTCCAATCCGGGTATTTGAAACCTGCTAACCTGTCCGGAAGTCTCGACTTGGAGGAATTGAACTTGGTTTCGAGCTCTCCGTGTGATCTTGCCTGTTTGATGCTTGCCAATAATGAGATTGGGAGCCTATTGGATATTCAGGCCGTTTCCGCAATCTTGAAACAAAACGGTGTTCTATTCTATTGTGATGCCGCTCAGGCGTTGGGGAAAGTCGAGATTGACGTGCAAGCGTCGACAGTTGACTTGATGGGGTTTTCCGCCCACAAGGCAAACGGTCCCATGGGCATTGGAGCACTTTACGTCCGCCGGGGTACTCGTCTGAAATCCATGATAGAGGGCGGCGGTCATCAGGCTGGACGTCGCAGTGGCACATTAAACGTTCCGGGCATCATAGGATTTGCAAAGGCGGCTGAACTTGCCAAAGGGTTGATGGATTCTGAAATTCCAAAAATAGTCAAACAGACCAGACGATTTCTCGAGGGTTTGCGACAGATGATCCCCGGTCTCCACTTAAACGGTCCTGAGATCGAGGAACGTTTGCCCGGTAATCTGAATATCCGAATTGAGGGAGTCGATGCAGAGACACTCACGCTCAAAACGCCATCGATCTGTGTTTCTACTGGCAGCGCTTGTTCGTCGGCGCAACCGGAGCCCAGTCATGTACTGCGGGCGATTGGTCTGAGCGAGTCGGCGTCTCGGGAATGTTTCCGCATCGGGCTAGGACGTTTTACTACCGACTGTCAGATCGATTTCGCTGTCAAAGCCATTGGGGAATCCGTACGCTCTTTAAGAAACAAAGAGGAGGGTTAGGAGTTATCGAGCAGAATTGGATCGATCGCAGATTTGATGAAAATCAACCGTTTTCCTCCCAGAGCAATAATTTGGCCACCCTGATTGATGTTTTTTTTGATCGAGTCGGACTTGGCAAACTCAATACGAGAGAGGGCGAGTCGTTGACAGGGTGCGATAGATTTCAACAAATCCGGAGTTAACAGGTATTGATGAACGACAGGAAGCAGATCAGCTTGATGATCTCTCTTTTCAGGGTATTTTAGCGTGATCTTTTTTCTGTCAATTTGAATTACCGGCTATGGTTGTCTGCGAATGGGGGTTTGTCTGTTGCCGGGCTGCAGGAAGACAACGCATTGCGATCTTGTTGATGGGAGCGGCTGCGGTGTTTAGAACAAAGATCGTGTTCAGCCCAATTTTTATTGATGTTTTCAAGTGGACCTTATGAGCCGGGCTCGAAAAAATAAATTTCGTGGGATCGTTTTTGGGGTGGGCTTGGTAGCGCTGTCGATGGCAGCCTTATGGAAAAACGAAACCCGTTACAATTATTATCGTAGTGCGAAAACAACAACCCCAATTGAGGCAATCGGAAGTGCCGCGCCGGGTACACTTTTTTCCTATACCGGAAACCCCGATCAGGAACTGACCATAGAAGGGGATTACATCCAGCAATTTGTGGGGTACCTGATTGTTTGGCGATCAGCGGAAATCTATTCCTGGGTCGAAAACGAGGACGAGGACGGTGCTGTCACCTACAGTCGAGGTTGGCACAGTTCTATTGATTCCAATTCGCGTAACGCCGGAATCCGCCAAGTACTCAAAAACCAAACCCTCAAGCCATCCGAATACAGAATCGATGACTTGAGCATCGTTTCCAAACAAATCGAATTCGTAGAATCACCAATCCGGATTCCTCTCGGGAATTTTTCGATCGGTTCAAAGGGATCGAAAATGGGTCTGTCAAAAAGGAGAGATTTCCTTTACGACTCACAGTCCTTGGGAGAAGAAATTGGCGACGAGCGGGTTTCGTATCGTGGAATAACGGTCCCCGAGGTGGCCACTTATTTTGGCAAATACGACTCAGGCAAAGGAATCGCTGAAACGAAAGACATGAGGACCGGTTGGATCAATCGGATGATTAAAGATTCGGGTATCCTGCACCATCTCGTGGCGGGTGATCGAACGATAGCTCTAAAATCAATGAAGCGACATCTTAATCGGCTAAAATGGATGGTTCGCGGGATTGGCACGGCGATCGTCTGCTGCGGTTTTGCTTGTTTTTTTTCAGTATTTGCCCGTTTGTTTTTTAACGTGCCGTTTGTTGGAGATTTGGCTGAGAAAGGGGCCATCTTGATGGGGATCGTCATGGGGATACCGGTAGCGTTGTTAACGATCGCATCGGCTTACCTTATCGCTCATCCCCTGATCTTGATTACCTTTTTGTTTCTTGTCGTAGGGTTGATCTACAAAGTCCGCAACCAGCAGGTTGCCCAACAGGTCGTTATTAAATCGAAAGTGGACAAACAATTTGCAACGACATTGTCTGATCTGGAGATGAAAGAGAAACAATTTATCGAATTAGTTCAGATTGCCAGGTCTGATGCGGACCTCGCGACTTCGGAAACCAAATTTCTTTACCAATGGGGTAAAAAGCACAAATGGTCCAGGGAAAAATGTGATGACCTTATCGCAAAGGCAACCAGTCATCGAAGTGCTGGTGTCGAAAATCAAACGACCGAGGAACATCTACTCCAGTTAATCACATTAATCCTCGCAGATGGTTCTGTCACCGCACACGAGATGCAGTCTGTGCGTTATGTCGCCGCGAAAGCTGGATACGATCGGGCGGGAATTCAGAAAATCATCGATCACGTTAGAAAGTTGTCGGCAACCATTCCTTAACGAACCAGACCCATTATTTTGTGGTGGGCGTTAGAGGTGCTCCAACTCGTTTTCAATGGATGTCGGCTTCACTCTTTCAGTCCCGAGTGATCGATTCTTTTCCAGTATTTCTCAAAAGCGCCTTCGACGTGAAAGTCTGGACTATTGTCCAGATCGTGACATTCCATGCATCTTTCTTCAAAATCTGCTAATTGAACCCGCACCTGTTTCCGATACTTGGCAGTCTCCTCGTCATTTTCTTCGGCAGCCATGTGAAGCGAGCCAGGTCCGTGGCAATTCTCACAACCATTGCCGAAAAGATCTCGATCGTTTTCAGAAAGATAACCTGTTTTATAGGGATAGTATTCGACCGGGTTCCAACCCGTCACGTGGCAGGCCAAGCATTCCGGATCGAATTTCCGAGTTACCCAATTTCGTTCATTGGGAAGAATCAATGAAGATGTCGCCTTGGTATGCGGACCAACTTTGTCCCCCAGTTTGGCGAAACCCTCCTGCCAAACGTCGTGAGCGTCCGCATGGCAATTAGCACAGGCGGCCGATCCAACATAGGTCGCCCCAGAAGGATGAGGGACGACTGAACGTTCTAAATTAGCGTAAATCTGACGCTCTACCCGTTTTTGATAATCCTTGAAGATGGTTTTAATCTGTTCGGAATCCTGATAGGCAGAGGTGACTCCTAGACGTTGATATCGAAATTCCTTTTTCTCTGAATAGTAGGCCATCACCCCGGCGTACATTCCCTTGGTTCCCACCTGCACGATTCGTGTCGTGTGATCTCCGGTCTGGATTATTTCCGGCTTCAGGGTGGGTTCACCAGCGCCGCCAGCGGTGATAACCAGATCAAAAAATGGATATTTTTCAGCAATTCGTTTGGTGTCATCCATCGACGTGTGGGCGACAAGAACGTTGACTTCGGCGGCCTCCTTTTCCATCTTTGGCCAAACCGCTTCAATACCTTCCTCGGGTGACCTGATGGAAAGGTCGTCGCTGCCGATGGCGTTAAAGTGCTCCTTGCCCAAAATGGCCGTGATGCAAACCTTGTTGCCACCAGTTGAAACGCTTTTATAGGTCGAAATCAATTTATCGTCTTCAAAAGAATCATCTGCAAAATCTGCGAAAATGGTCACGTTGCAGCTGACAAATGGATGAGCGGTTAAATCTTCTTCGACAACATCGAGGTTCTGAAGTGTGGAGACGAGGTTGATCGCGGGTAGCCTAAGGTCGTCCGGCCCGAAACCGATGGCATCGTAGTTGAAGATTTCGGTTAATGTTTTTGCCGTGGTTTCAAATTTAATTTCGGGTTGGAGTCCGAAGCGTCGAACCTGATTGCCGGCATCTACTTTGACGAGCTTCCAACCCAGCGATTCAAGTGTTTTCGTCAGGGTGTGTCGCCGTAGAAGCCCCCCCTTCTGATTGGTTAAACCGGTGCAACCGCAAGGTTCCAGATATCCAAATTGGCGACCACTAACAAAAAAAGCAAAATCTGGCGTCGACCAATCACCAAACAACCGTTTTATTTCCGCTTGGGCATCGCCCTGGATGTCCGCTATTTGGTCGGCAGCGGCTGCCGCTTGGTCTTGAACTTCTGCGCCCTGTGGGTGAGAGCTCTGCGTTGGTTCAATCACTCCCGCTGATGAATTAGCATTGACCTGGGCGGTCGGAAGATTGTCCCCGCCGGTTTCCAAGGAGTCCTGTGAGGAGTCCTTGTTGCACCCCAGAACCGCCAAGCAGTAAATGAATATCCAGACAGGGTTCTTTTCTGTTAACTTACACATGTTGGTCTTTAATTTGGAAAGGCCGTTTAATCCGATCATCGTCGTCAGTTTGCCGCCTCATGAAATTCATTTGGTTTTGTCCGAATATATCAATTCAGGGGTACCGTTGGTTATTCTTATGCATATTACAAGGTAGTTGAAAGTTCCCGCGTTTGCTCTGCTTGACGCTGGGTGATCCTCTTGACTATTTCAAAACGTCCAGTTTCCTCCAAAATTTGGAGCGTGTTCATCTGTGGGTCGATGAGACTAGCCTATGACATTTGAGCGAGGGTTCAATCCTTGGTATTTGATGTGATTATTATTGGCGCCGGAGCAGCGGGCCTTTTTGCCGCTACTGTTGCGGCAGAACGGGGTAAGAAGGTCCTGTTGCTTGAAAAAAATGCCAAAATTGGTGTGAAGATTCTGATGTCCGGCGGGACTCGTTGCAATATCACCCAAAACACTGATTCCGCAGGTATTGCCGAAGGCTTCCGGTCCAACGGCAAATTTTTGCGATCAGCGCTTGCGAGGTTAACACCGAGCGACGTAGTACAGTGGGTCGAATCCGAAGGCGTTGATACCAAAATCGAACTCACGGGAAAAATTTTTCCCGTTTCGGACAGGGCGGTCGATGTGAGGAACGCCATTCTGGATCGGCTAAAACGCAGCCCCGATGTTTTAATTCGTAATAAAGCAGGCGTCACCAATGTCGAATGCGTTGAGGGAAATTTCCGAGTGTCGACGCCGGAAAAACAATGGTCAGCCAAAAAATTAATATTAGCAAGCGGCGGAAAATCATATCCAGGATGTGGGACAACTGGAGATGGTTATCAATGGGCAATCGATTTGGGGCATACGCTGGTTCCGACCGCACCCGCCCTGACGCCACTGGTATCGCCGGAGCAATGGGTGAAAGATCTGAGCGGCCTCAGCATCGATCCATGTCTTGTCGGTGTTTTCGAAAAGTCAGACTTGCCGAGGATCTCTGCCAAAAACTTTTCGAAACTAGCGATTACATCTTCCAGATCTTCCCTTTTGTTTACCCATTTTGGTTGCTCAGGTCCTGCAGCGATGAATGTCAGTCGGGAATTTGCTTATCGTCCCCAGGGAAATCTGACGCTAGTCGTCGATTTTCTTCCGGACGAGAACCTCGATAGTTTACGAAACTGGCTTTTGCTAATGGAAAATCAGGCTAAAGTGGCTCAGAGCGCTTTAGCGGGAAAGGTCCCCAGCCGCCTCCTGCATCTTTTGGTCCAGAGGGCCGGGATCGCACAAGACCAGCGTCTTGCGGAAATAAAGCGTCTGTCGCTACAGAAGTTACTCGGTTTGTTAAAAGGTTGTCCGGTCGCTATCGAAGGGGTCCGCGGTTATAAAAAAGCCGAGGTAACTGCTGGTGGTGTCAACTTGAAAGAAGTAAACTCTCAGTCGATGGAGAGCAAGATTTGTAGCGGTCTTTATTTTGCCGGTGAAATTCTTGATCTCGATGGCCCAATCGGGGGATTCAATTTTCAGTCGGCTTTTAGCACAGGTTACCTGGCAGGATTGAGTATTTGAATGAACGATCATCTTCCTATATTCGAAACAACACGGTTGATTGGGCGTACTTGGGCCACTGAACTGGCTGCTGACGCTTTAGAGATCTATGGAGACCCGGACGTTACCCGGTTTATAGGTGGCCAAACCATTCCCAACGTCGAGGAAATGGTGGTCAAAATTAATGAGATTATAAAAAAGTACCGGTCACTGCCCCAAGGAATGGGTAGTTTTGCGGTTCATCTGAAAACCACCGGTAGCCTGGTTGGCACGGCGATGATCAAGCCGATGCCCAACCCCAACGGTGAATTTACTACCGATATCGAGGTCGGCTGGCACTTGGGCAAACGTCAGTGGGGAAAAGGTTATGCGACAGAGTGGGGCCAAAAGCTGATCGAAATTGGATTTAATCAATTCAAGTTGGACCAAATCCACGCTGTTGTTGACCCAGGGAATGAGAAATCAAAAAAAGTCGCGGTGCGTTTGGGGATGCGGCATTTGGGCCTGACTCGAGAGTATTACGAAGGCAAACCCATCGACCATTACATGATGACGCGAGACGAATATTTTTCCTCGTCGTGACCTAGGGCCTGCGGAACCATCGCCTTTATTGATTACTTTGAACAATCAGCCGATTCGAATTTCGGCATGCCAGATTGTTTAATGTCGCCGGGAAAAAAACACTGTTCGTTAATCATGTTAAGGTCTTGTTTTTTTATGCCTCCCTTCTCACCTTCGTTTTTCCGCGTCCTCGGTTTTTGTCTGGTATTAATAGCTTGGCAACGACTTTCGACAGCTCGTCAGGATCATACGCCTTGGGAAATGCATACCATCGATCAGACTTCCCAAGGCGCCGACGGCGTACGACTGGGCGATGTTAATCACGATGGTTTTCCTGATGTCGTATCTGGATGGGAGGAAGGGGGTTTGGTTCGCATCTATCTGAACCCGGGTCCCTTAGCCGTCAAAAAAGCATGGCGGCAGACGACTGTGGGCAAGGTCAAGTCGCCCGAAGATGCCGTTCTGGTGGATCTAGATCGGGATGGACGCCTCGATGTCGTCAGTTGTTGCGAAGGAAAAAACAGGGCCGTCTATTTCCATTGGTCACCACCCACCAATCAAGGCGATTCGATCTCGCCTAAATGGCAGACACAGGCTGTACCTGCGGTCGCAACCAAACAATGGATGTTCGCCGAACCCGCTAACATTGACCACCAGCATGGAATCGATCTGTTCATCGGATCCAAGGGGCCAAACGCTGAAATCGGTTGGCTTCAATCGCCAGCAAATCCTCGCCAATTAGATCAGTGGAAGTACCACAAACTAGTAGATGCCGGCTGGATCATGTCATTGCGGAGCGTGGACGTTGATGGTGACAGGATGGAAGATCTTCTGGTGACCGATCGAAAAGGAAAAAGTCGGGGAATCTTTTACCTTAAAAAATCGGTTAAGCCAGAAATCGCGTGGCGGAAAGTGAGTTTCCCCGGTCCCAGCATGGAGTGGATGTTTTTAGATTGGCGAACCACGGGCGACTCCAAATTCCTGGCCGCGGCAACCAGAGATGGTGTGATCGTCGAATTTTCATTGACGGTCCCTGCCAAAACAAATCTGGCGGGTAATTGGTCACGCCGGCAAATTAAAAATCCATTTGAAATTCGCCACGGAAAAGCGGTGTCGTTCGGGGACATTGACCTCGATGGAACGGTTGACTGGGTCCATTCCACCAATACCGGTGTGGACAAAAAGAACCATGGCCTGCCTGCCGTTAGTTGGCTTGACGGAAAAAATCCAAAGCTTTTTTATCCGATTAGTGGGTCACGGGGAAAAAAGTTTGACCGGATGGAATTGGTGGATTTGGATCTTGATGGAGACCTGGACGTGCTCACCTGTGAAGAACGAGACAACCTAGGAGTCATCTGGTTCGAAAATCCGACCAGATAGCTGGGCCATGGCAACTTTTCAAGATCTGCTAAGCAAACTAAACTGATCACCCTTACGACCAACTGAAACCCACCTGTTGTCAATCATCGTGTTCGGATTATTTAAATCACCCAAGCTGCTGGTCAACACGGTAGAAAAAGTCGAAATCGAAAGAGAGCTATTAGGCCTGATCGATTTTTTTGGAAGTGACTCCCTTTTCCTTGAAGGGACGATCCGCCCCGATGAATTGGGCATCCAACTCGACGGTTCTCCAGAATCCTTGCAGGCTGCGGTCTCTTTTTTCTGCGAGAGGTTGGAAATCAAACCGAGTGGAATTCGAGTCGTTTTGACTACCGAACCTGTCGATTCGGATTCAGGTATGGCGATCCAGTCGACCTCAGCGGCCGCAGAGGATCCTAATAAAAAAACCGAAGCCGCGAATTTTGCCACCGAGCTCTTAGTCGGCCCCAACCTGAACCTGGATTCTTTTTTAGGTGAGCTGGTCAGGATTTTGATGCGGCAGAAAATAGTGGATGCCGGATTTATTGAGAGCACCAGTCCCCGTTTGAGCTATTCGGCAGAGGTGGCCACGGCGTTTTTTGGAGCTGGACTTTTCACTGTCAATGAAACCGTTTCATGCTGCACGACGACATTAGGACTTTCCAGTTATTTCTCGATTCGAAAATTGGGTTCTATTAATTCGTTTGGTTTGGGATACCTATTGGCTCTGGTCAGCCAGTGCAGGGAAGAACGCCAAATCGATATCGAGAGTTATCTCCGTCCGGACGCAGCCCTTTCGTTTCGCAGGAGCCAGGCTTTTCTCAAAAAAACAAAAGACTCTCTCTTAGAGGAAAACAACCTTTCCCAAAACGGAACCTGCTCTCTTTCTACCAT
Organism: Planctomycetota bacterium; assembly: GCA_014238905.1. Taxonomy (GTDB): domain Bacteria; phylum Planctomycetota; class Planctomycetia; order Pirellulales; family Pirellulaceae; genus JABAAE01. Next base: position 158,240 of record JABAAE010000005.1, on the reverse strand, counting down.
CGAGTCTCGCCTGCAAATGGGATCCAACACGATGGTTCTTTGGACTCTTGGGCAAATTGAGACCAGGTCGGACCCCGTCAACGATGTTCGGCAAATAAAGAGTATTTTATTTCAGCTGTTAAAACATTCTGATATCCATGTCCGCCAATTGGCTCTCCACCTTTTATCCCATGTTGAGACTTTTGAAGCTGACGACGTTCAGCAGCTTCAGAAAATCGTTCGTTCTCGAGACGAATGGACGAGCGCGGTGGCGGTGAATATTTTATCAAAACATGTTTCCTTCCCAGAAATCGAAAATGATTTCTATCTACTTCTTCAAAAGACCGACCATACTGCCGCATCTAACGCGGCTCAGGTAGCAAACCGGTTTGGACATTTGGCGAGGGAGTTTTCAGAGCCTGTCTGCGACAGGATCCGTGTCGCGTTAAATCGATGCGATTATGGTTTGGGCAACTGGTATGTGTTGATCCTCTCCAGCATTCATCCTGAACCGCAGCAACAGTTAACTGAATATTTTGCTGAAGATGAAGAATTGATACGCGGGGCGGTGGAACTTTTGCAAGACGCCATGCAATTGACCGAAATTCAGTTGAAGGAAAAAAGCGATCCGGTCACTGAAATAACGGATGTTTTTACTGTACCTGCATGGATGAATATTTAACATCGCAAGGTTAAAAAACGGACAAAAACGATTTGAGCTCACGACGCGAACTTGATATCCCCTTTCGAGTTTTCGGAAAATGTTTTAAAAACTTTTAGCGGACAAATTTTGTTTGGGAAAGAATAGAAAATGAAAATTGCGGTAATCGGTGGAGATGGCACGGGACCAGAAGTCACCGCGGAGGCCTTAAAGGTCCTTCAAGTGGTCTCAAAAAAAGACGGGTTTGACTATCAAATCACGCCTTTTGACTTTGGCGGTGAGCGGTACCTGAAAACCGGTGTCATTTTACCGGAGGGAGCGATTGATGAACTAAAGTCCCACGATTGCATTTATCTAGGTGCCATTGGACATCCTGACGTCACACCCGGCATCCTCGAAAGAAAGCTCCTTCTCGATTTGCGTTTCAGCCTCGATCAGTACATCAACCTTCGGCCAGTGCAGCTTTACCCCGGGGTAGAAACACCGTTGAAGGACAAGAAGCCAGAGGACATTGATTTTGTCGTCGTTCGTGAAAACACAGAAGATCTTTATGCAGGGATTGGTGGATTCCTAAAAAAAGGGACAGCCGACGAAGTGGCTACTCAAACCGCTATCTACACGCGAAAAGGATGCGAGCGATGTTTCCGTTGGGCCTTCGAATTCACCCGACAACGGAACAACCCCAAGGGCAAACGGCTCACACTGGTCGCCAAAACGAACGTCCTTACCTACGGACACGATCTGGTATGGCGTACATTTCAGGAAATCGCTGAAGAATACGATGACGTCGAGGCCGACTATAACCATGTCGATGCTTGTTGCATGTGGATGGTGAAAAATCCAGAGTATTATGACGTGATCGTCACAACGAATATGTTTGGCGACATCATCACCGACCTGGGCGCCATGATTCAAGGAGGGATGGGAGTCGCAGCTGGCGGTAACATCAACCCGGATCCGGGAGGCTGTAGCATGTTTGAGCCAATGGGAGGGAGCGCTCCCAAGTACACCGGTCAAAACGTCATCAACCCCATTGCAGCCATCAGCGCTATGGCGATGCTCCTTGATCAATCCGGCCACCCCACAAGCGGCAAAAAGGTTCTTGATGCGGTGAAGCTGGTGACCGGTACCAAAATGAAGAGTCAAAGCGCTGGTAAAATGGGTTATTCGACTACCGAGGTGGGCGACCTGGTTTGCGAATCTCTTGTTTAATCCTCATAATCAATGGATTTCGGACGTTCGGACGATAAATGTCCCCTGCGATGGCACATGAAAAACCAAATCAGGGCATTGTCGGGTTTGACAACCGCGTTGGCACTAATAAAATGTAAGAAGTGACGCGGTGACGGTGTTGGATAAGTTGCTCCACGACCTGACAGTCTCTAAATCGTTCGAATTTGTCTGGATTGAACCGGTCTGTTTGAATTGCCTACCTCAATTTTGTTCTGGAGCATATTTTAAATGTCTTTTTTTGCTTTCATTATTCCAGGGGGATTCGAAGTCTGGATCATCTTGGGAATCATTCTCTTGCTTTTTGGTTCCGCACAATTGCCGAAATTGATGTTCAATATTGGCAAAAGTAAACAAGCCCTTCAAAAAGGATTGAAAGAGGGGATCAACGAAGGAGAGGCCGAAATGGATGCTCTCGACAAATCCGAAGATTAATTTCTTTGCGGATCTTCTGGATTTTTCGCTGGAATGGTTAGAAGGCCGAACCAGCGATGCAGAGCAAACCTGTCGGACCAAACTTGATTGGTTGAATTGGCGAAGTGTTGAAGAAGCAATCAGAACCATAAGATCACAGAGCGCCAGCCATCCAAAATAGTTGCAATATTAGAAGTTGGTCGTTCATAGGATGGGCAATTGCCTCCTGAATGGTGTTCCAAAGGATTTTGGCCGGATCCAACAACGAACAAAGACATTAATAAAACAACGAGTTTCACCCATGCATGTGGGTCAAACTCCACCATTATGACGGGTTGATTCTTTTAGCCCTAATTGGAGTAATCGAAATGTTGCCGGGTGTCGGATATACCGAACTGTTTGCGATCACAATCATCGCGGTTTTGCTTTTTGGAAAGCAACTCCCCGAAGTGGCGAGATCCGTTGGCAAGGGATATGCGAAATTTAAACGTTCGGTTTCGGACGTTCAAAAATCATTGGATGTGGGCGAATCATCTGCCTCTGATGCGGATTCTAGTTCCTCTTCGTCCTATGAATACGACGATTACGATGAACCGACGGCCCCTAAATTCGACCCTCCACCTTCGGACTAGCCCACGTTTTTTCGCTTGGGGGATAAAGCCGCTTCAGGTTGAAAAGAAAATGCTTCTCATTCGAGAATAATCGAATTGCCTACTGCCGCTTCGTTTTTTCCCCACTCGCGACGGACCTCTTGAATGCCGTATGCGCATAACTCAAAGCGTTCGCTCAACGCCTCCAGTACCTCGCTTTGGGGCGCATCCTCGTCTGACGTTTCAATTTGACTGGCTATTTCATAAGACCTAATGCCGTGTTCGCAAAAATCTGCGTATTTTTTTGTGCGGTGGCCATCTTTTTGAAATGATTCGGGGAAAACACCAAGCCAAAAAAGGGTGAAATCGCCGACATGTCGCAGGATCTCCCGTTTAGCGTCTCCCAATCGTCGGGTCGCTTCAAAAACCAATTCCTCGACATCCATGATCGGCTTTCCGGAAAGACTACGGACTCGGTAAAAATTGTCGAGCCTGACAAATCGAACCAACAAGTTGGTGACGTAATTGATCAATGGTGGATCGACAACGCCCAACTGCGTATGAAATGTATTCTCTGCAATACCTGCAAAATACTTGTCAATGACTTCGCGTTTTGGCGTCATGGCAACACCTTTTTATAAATGCAGTGCTTTTGACCAATTAATGGAATCAACATCCCGCTAGTCAAGATTAAAAACCGTTTCATCAAATCAAGGCTAGTCAGTAAATCGACGTTTTAGCTAGGTTTCTTGGCTCCAACGGGTATTTTTACAACAGATGACTTTTGTTGGACTTTTAACCATCAGCCCCGTTTTTACCAATTTCACCCAGTCGCAGTTTCGCTCGCTTTTCTCATACTGTTTTCTTCAATTGGTGGGAAGAGCGATTTTTCACCGCTAGATGGTAATTCGGGCTGAAAACGAATAGGGGAAGGGACCCCAGGTAGGGATTCCGATTGCCCAGCTTGATTTGATAGCAACTCCAACAATGCTTTTTTTCGTTGCAGGGCAGCCAGGTACAGATGCCGTCCCTCCAGAGGTTCGGCCGACACCTGCCGGAGAATCTTGTTGTAGCAGGTCAAAGCGTCATCGTATCTTTGCAGCTCTTCATAATCGAAGGCTTTCAAGAAGTCTTTTGTTGAACCTTTTGCCGTTTGGTTGGCCAGCAACGGACGATCCTTTGCCCATGACATCAGTTTCTTCATTCGAATTTTGACTAAAAGAAATTCGGCATCCTCCTGGAAATCGCCAGCGCCTCGATCAAGAACTTCTAGCAACGCTTTTTGTGCGGAATAGGTTTCGCCTTTGGCCATCATACCCTCCGCATCAATCATTAATTGTTGTGAGGACTTGGGAGCCATTGCAAACATTAGTAGGGAAAACATCAGGAAGACGACCGCACAGAGAGCAGTTGCAATAAATCCGGTGCTTTGACTAAAGCGTTGTTCTGGTTGTTTGGCGTTTGGAATCCGTAACACCTGTCGGGCTGCTGTTTTATCTTGACCAGCGGTCAAGGGGCTAAAGCCGCTTACCAGTTTTTGGGCAACACCGGTTCCTTGACTGTCTGCACGTTTGACTTCATCCAGAGCCACAACGATGGCCCTGGCGCTAAACGGCCGTTTTTCGGGATCGCGATTTAATAACGACTCCACTAGTTTTTCCAGCCAGACCGGGCACTCCAACGAAAACTCCGAAACGATGGGAGCTTTTCGCGTCAATTTATGATTTCCCAATACCGCAAAACTATTACCGGTATAAGGCAGCCGACCGGTTAACATTTCAAAAAGCAAAACACCAAGTGTGTAAAAATCACTGCGGTAACCGCCGCTTCCTCCCTCAAACTGCTCGGGCGACAGATAACCGGCCCGCTCCATCGTCTTTTTTCGAGGGGAATCCCATCGTTTCCTTTTCTTTCTATTGAGACGATGATCGGTAATTTTGACCTGCCCCTCTTTTGTGATCAGGATTTTATCGGGCATCAATTTTAAATGCATCATTTCCCGGGAATGCAGATATTCAAGGCAGCAGGCGATTTGACGCGCGTAATCCCAAGCCAGCTCCCAGGCCAACTTGTTCCGCCGTGAGAGAATCGCTGCCAGCGATTCGCCTTCGATGAGGTCCATGGCGAAAAAGAACTTTCCATTTTCCATGCCCGTTCCGTGAAAGCGGACAAGATTAGGATGGTTTAACTGCCTAAGAATGGATGATTCACGTCGCAAACGACCCATCGCACGAGGAAGGGAAACCACCGGGGGAACTTTAATGAACTTGAGTGCAACCGCTCGATCTTGTTCCACCTGCCACGCTCGATAGACGGAATTTCGTTTTTTGCGTCCCAGTTTTGAACCCACCAAGAACGGACCAATTTGTGTTCCCTGCATCCGAGTCGTCTCCAACTAAAGAACCGGTCGTTTTAATTTCAGGTTGACCTGGTAGCCTTGCCCAGCTGCCAAGCACTACCGGAGGGGGTGTCGGTCTTCCACCTTGCTCTGCCTATTTTTCCCTTCTCGGACCGCGACCGATCACTTCAGAATGGTCTCGATCTGTCCCAATACGAGACAGAAATCCCAACCTGAGAGTGATCCTATGCCTTTCCGGTTCATCACACCCGATAAACCGGCAAGAACAAACCGTTGGGGAAAACGGATCTATAGACAGCAGAAACCATGCCAACGCCGCTGACCGCAGGTTTAACTCACCTTCAGCCACTGATTGGGAGACAACTAAATTGACAGAAGATTGGCATTTTTTATTTCCGAGCGACTAGTTCGGCTGGAAATACTGCCTGCCAAATTCGTAGAGAGCCATCGACGTGGCGGTCGCCACATTAAAACTGTAGGGGAGACCGAAGACCGGAATTTCTATGGAAACATCCAACAGCTTCAGAACTTCGTCGGTAATTCCGTGGCGTTCATGGCCAATGATCAACGCCGTTCGGGGCTGAAAGACATGGTCGTAAATAACGGTCGAGTGGCTGGTCTGCTCCAAACCAACCAAACAAAACCCCAGCTTGCGGAGTTCCTTGAGCACCGGTGGTAAAGAACGGCGATGTACAAATTGGATCGTCTTGGCTGAATCACGTGCGATCTTGGGGTCGATTCGCCCGTTGCCTCCGATGTACATTTTGCGAACGCCCGAACACCCGGCCGAACGAGCGATGCGTGATAGATTAATGTTGCTGCGAAGTTGAGGAGAGACGATCACCAGTTCGCAGTCAGAGGGCAGCGTATGGACCGGTTTGTGCCGAACATGTTCCAACGGTTCGTTCTTGCCATTGGATTCTGGAAAACTAGACATGGTTTGGCTTTGTCGGGAATACCCTGTTGATGACCAACAAAAACTCCGCAATGAAACTGGTTTAATAGTCGAAATCTGTCGAATACCGTCGCCGGCGACGACGACGGTAAAGGTGTCCCCGAGAGACATGCTCACCCTCTCGAAACCAATACCCTCCCAGGATTTTGTAAAACACCAAGACTACAAAAGCACCAAAGGTCCCAATGCAGAAGCCAAACAGGCTCAGCGGTGATACCGCCAATTCAGGGTTAATTAGTTTATAGACTCCACACCCGATGATACTGCCCCCAATCCCCATCAGGACGGTGGCTATCGAACCTCCGGGATCCCGACCCGGCATTAACACTTTGGCGGTCAACCCGACGACCGTCCCAAAACCAATCCAAAGTAAAACGTATTCGGCGAGTGCCTTCAGCTGTGAATCATCCATGAGAGCATCCTTTCTCCGTTGGTTTTGTTATCGGACATACCAAGCCGTCAGTTGGAATCTGGATCCGAGAAAATCAAAACAAAAACAATTTTGCAGTTGCTATCGCACCTTCGCCAGCAATCGCCATTCAAGAATGGGGTTTCCCAAATTATTCAACAGAACGCAACGGCAATTACCGGTCTGCGTGGCGGTTTTCGGGTCAACACCCCCGCTCCACCAGGAAAAGTAATAGATTGGCAGCCCACTGAACGCCTTTAGGAGAAGAATCCCCCAGTTTAAACGAGGCCATCCAGCAATGAGCCACACAAGCAGCGAAAAACCTTGAGGGTTTATAAAAAAAAAGCGAGTCGGCATTTTTTTTTCCGACATGCTGCCAACTATAAGGCAGATTTCTATTCAATCTAAAGCACCCTATTTAATGACTCCCACGCGTGAGCTGGTTTTCGATTTCCAGGTCGCCCCTCCTGCCATGATCAAATACATTCTTTTTTCTGCTTCGTTCGCTTTTGGCGTTTATGTTATGACCCTGATGACTTCGTGATCCTCTCGTCCGAAAGCAGCCGAACTTCGCCGTTGGCTTGGTCGTCCAGAAGAGATCGTCAGCCTTGATTCCTACTTGCTCAATAAGGGAATGACTCCCTCCCAATCAGCGGGACATTTTCGATTGTGCTGGGCAATCAAGACGGTTAGAAAGTCCTTGACCTCATCGTCCGCCGGCACTTGATGAAGTAGCTTGAATGACTGTTCCCAATCTCCCGCCAGCAAGAAGTCGAGTGCTTCTTCATAAGCAGCGATGTGGTCGTCGTTCAATTGGGGATACTCGTCCAAGGGTGGCAACAGTTCACTAACGACCAACGGTGTTTGAAGGCCGAATGGTTGAACTCTGGCCACCTTTCGAATTCTTGCGATCGATGGATCGACTTCTTCACGAATGAAGATAGCCGTGGTTTCATCCAATAAAATCTTGGCCCGCAACTGCTTGGTCATCGTTTCGAGTCTCGCTGCCAGATTGACAACCGGTCCAAACGCGGTCACCTTGACCTGATCCACGGTGCCGATTTTACCAGCGACAGCTCGGCCGGTTGCTATCCCGATCCCCATACTAAAGTTTCTTAAAGGATGATCAGGAACCTGAGAAGAAAGCGATAGCTCCCGGCGAATCCCTAACGCCGCCAGGCATGACCTCAACAAACTGTCGCTTTGTTGAATAGGCCATCCCCAAAAGCCCATGGATGCATCCCCGTGAAAATCTCCTATGACCCCTTCCTGCTGGAAAATATGGTGTGTGGTAACGCCCAACGCCTGGCTCACTCGGTTCAACAAACCGAGTAGATCATCACTATGCTCTTCGGAGGTTTTGGAAAACCCTCTCAAATCGCAAAAAAGAATTGACACGTTTGACTCTCTCGGGGAGAGAACCTGTTCCGGGTCTTGTCCGGAAAGCGCCGCCATCACCACAGGAGAAAAAAACTGCCCCAAACTAGCCTGGTTTTTTTCAAGTAACGTCATCTCTTTGAGATTGGCGACGGTGGTGGCCACCAGTTCCGCGAATTTAATGTCGTCTCGGAAATCGTTGGCTTGGACATCTTCGCCGGATGGGGTTCCTGCCGAATCGGATGAAAAGTCGCCTGCCGCGTATATTGCCCAACCACCGCAGGCCTTGCTGAGAATGGGAGTAGAAAACGCCCAATCTCCTTCTTCGCTAAAGGTATAAGCAGGCCGCGACCCCTCCTCTGCACGCCAGATATGTAAAATACTTTGCTCGGTGCTGACGGCTTGTCGGATTAAGCTCTCGCTCGGCTGGAAATCACTGGAAACCATTCTACGGCGATCCCAATGGAAGACCTCCACAGGTTGGCTGGAAGACGATGGATCTTTAATGGATTGTTCGGCTTCGCTGCTGGGTGATCCTACCGATACGATTGCAATGGCCGCCGCCCGCTCAATTCCCGAAAGCAAGACATTGACCAATTGAACAAACATTTCATCATCAGAATTAGCGGTCCTGATGATGTCTGGCAATTGACCAAGAACTTTGATTCTTTTATCGGGATCCCGGTATCGTAATTTTCTAAGGTACTGTGGTCGATAGACCTCCTCCGCCATTGGACTGGGTGCGTCCTGAGTCACGTTGATCTGTTCCATGGACAGAACAAAAGTGGTCGAACCTATGACGAAGTGTTCGCCGGCTTTGATGGTAAAGGAATCTTTGGATTGCCCATTATAAAAAACGGGATTCCCTGCGTCCGTGTTTTTTTTCACCGACAGTCGGTTTCCATCAAGCCGGACCGTTGCATGATAACGGGAAATCTGCGGATCCCAGCTCACCGCAAACAGGGAGGACCTGCCGAGCTCGTAATCCTTTTTCGCCTCCAATGTGCGCCGCCAGCGATTGGCCGGGTCGGTGCCCTGTGCTATCAGGTCTGGCATATTCCTTTCGAATCCTCTTCTAATTGACAGTGAAACCAAAGCCGATACCCGTGCCATCGATTCGCTTTGCCTTGCGATCACTATTGTGACATTGATTTAGCTATTGATGTTGATGGGCCATGGGAAATTGGACAATACCGGAATTTTTCCCTGTGAGCTATTCAGGCTTCATTAGCCGGCCACCGACGGTTGTTTGAACAGGGGATACACCTTCCGCAGCGGGGACCACAACGCTCTCAACAAATTACCCATTATTCTCGCAAATTCAAAAATAAAAAGGAATCTGACTGAAGCCTAAAGAGTCGTTTGCTGTTCTTCCGATGCAACACTTAGCCCAAACGGCGAATCAACAGCCATTACTGCACTCTGCTATCGCTTCATGACACCACCCAGACAGCTTGACGCAATTGGTTACCTTGCGACTAGTGAAATCAATTCGACCTCCTATGTGGGAGGACTTTTAATTGTCAATTCCAACGCTCGGCCCTTGGAGTTTCATTGCACCGTGCCTTTTCTGCCCAGTCGGTCTCAAAGGGTTCTCTATGGGGCATCCTTAAGCGGTAGTCTGATGACCGAGGATATCCCGAGGGCACTTTTCAAGAAAGCCAAGCATCGCCCAGACGTGGTGTTTGTGAACTCGATGGCAATGCTGGCGGTGCAGGCGGAGTTGGAGCAGCCTGTCGCCTGTATTCAAGTGACCAGTGAGGCGATGGGAGAAGAGAAAGAGCGTTTGGGCGCTGATTGCCTCAATGGGGAAGAGGTTCCAGGAAATCAAAGTCAATTCGAGAAGGCATCACCATTATTTGGCAACAAAGGATCGTTTGGGTTTGCCATGGACCCCAAACATGAAGGTAAAAAGGAATTGGTGAACGCCGGGCTTCAGCAAATCTCCTGTCATGTTGATATACATGAACCCTTTGAGCGATTGAAGTTGGCGTTGGATGAAACCGGAAAAGTCTCCAACCATGCCGCATAATCAGCCAAGACAAACCGCAAAAGACGTGCCTTTTCAGGGGGCCGGTCCTTTGCTGATCGAATTTTCGGAATCTCTTACCCGATTTGATGGCTTCCAACCCGACGTCGAGTCTGTTTCCACAGACTTGGAGATGCGATGCTGTTCGTGGCAGGATCGGTCTAAACCTTTGAACGTCCAGAGCTTCTTTTTTGCCCCGAGTCCGCAGTGGGAAGAGAATGTCGGGACACTAGCCGACAATGACGACTCGCCAGATCCCAGTCGTTCCCCTGCTCAGACACAAAAGGACTCCTCCCTACGGCCGAAGAAAAGAACCCGGATTTCTCCCCCTGAGGATGTGATCCGAGTACAGGACCGATTGTTCTATCTTCTTCAGCCACCCTTGGAGTCCGTGCTTTCAGGCAAAAATATCCGCTTCAAATTCCAACCCTTTCCCTATCAATTCGACGGGATAGCCTACCTTTACCCGCGCCACGTAGCCATCCTTGCAGACGAGATGGGGCTGGGGAAAACCATGCAGGCTATTTCGGCGATCAGGTTGCTTCTGCATGCAAGGGAGATCAGTAATATAGTTCTGATTTGCCCTAAACCGCTGGTTACCAACTGGGTGCGGGAGTTTGGAATCTGGGCGCCAGAGATTCCAGTAGAGATCATCATGGGAGATCAATCCAAGCGAAGGATCCAGTGGTCTAATCGCTCGATTCCGGTCAAGATCGCCAACTATGAATTACTGTTGCGAGATCACAAGATCATTCACGAGGAAGATCTTCATTTTGACCTTGTTTTGCTCGATGAAGCTCAACGTATAAAGAATCCCAATTCATCAACAAGTGAGGTGATCAAGCAGATCCCCAGGACACGGAACTGGGCACTGACTGGAACGCCGATCGAAAATTCGATTGATGATCTGGCGGGGATTTTTGACTTTCTTTCTCCGGGCTTAATCAGCCCAGGGATGCAACCGAGGAAAATAACCACCGAAGTAGCGCCCTTTATTATCAGAAGGACAAAAGACGAGGTTCTCGATGACATGCCACCGAAATTCATCAACGACGTCTACCTTGATCTCAACGACCAACAATGGGAGGCTTACCAAAGGGCAGAAAACGAGGGAGTGATCAAACTCAATCAGATTGGTTCGGAGTTGACAGTACACCACGTTTTTGAATTGATTTTGAGGTTGAAACAAATCTGCAATGCTGACCCTCTCACCGGTAAAAGCACCAAATTGGAACGCCTGACGGCAGACCTTGAAGAAGTCGCAGCCAGTGGACAGAAGGCCATTATTTTCAGTCAATGGGTAAAATCGATTGAGGCTATTTCCGAAAAGATTCCCGAGTTTCGTCCATTGGAGTATCACGGCAGGGTTCCCTCATCCAAACGAGACCGTTTGCTTAAGGAATTTGAACAGGCTGACGACCGGCCGGTTATCCTGATGAGCTATGGCACAGGGAGCGTTGGGCTTAACCTGCAATTTTGTCGTTACGTGTTTCTTTATGACCGATGGTGGAATCCGGCCGTCGAAGACCAAGCCATCAACAGGGCCCATCGACTTGGCTCCAAAGGGAGCGTGACGGTGAACCGGTTCATTTGCTCGGGGACGGTCGAGGAAAGGATCCACCATATCCTTAAGGAAAAGCGAGAACTCTTCCAAACCGTCCTCGGTGGGACGGGGCATTCGCCAATTTCTCTCAACCAGAGCGAGATTTTTGGCTTGTTCAACCTTGAAACCCAGAGCAAGAAAGCGGCATAATCGTAGGCTTGTTATTTTTTGTCAACGTCGAACCTTCGAAGACGCTTTCCTGTGAAAACCATTTGCGACCTTTCAGATTTGAACTCGCTTCAAAATTCGGCGATTACCATCGGCAATTTTGATGGTGTTCACCGTGGACATCGTCTTCTGCTGAATCAATTGGTCAAAGTAGCTAAACGACTTCAGGTTCCGTCGATTGTGTTCAGCTTTGATCCTCATCCCCTACAACTGCTCAACCCGACCGCCTGTCCGGCGCAGCTGGTGACGGTGGCGAAAAAGTCTGCATTGCTCAGCGAATGTGGCGTAGATATTTTGGTCGCTTGCCCCACGACTCCTTCCTTGTTGTCGATGTCTTATGGAAGGTTCTTCGACGAAATAATCTGCGGACAACTAAAAGCATCCGCAATCGTTGAGGGTCCGAATTTTCATTTTGGCAAGGACCGAAAAGGTTCGATTTCTGATTTGGTATCGCTTTGCCAACAGGCGAGGATTCAATTAGAAATCGTTCAAATTGAAAAGTCCGAAAACCAAACGGTTTCTAGCAGTTTGATCCGGCAATTGATTTCCGAGGGGGAAATCAGTGAGGCAAACCGACTCCTGGACAGTTTTTATTGTGTTGGTGGAGTGGTTCGTCCAGGCTCCAAAAGAGGGGCAGGCCTTGGCTTTCCTACTGCCAATTTGCACGATGTTCAAACCCTTGTACCGGGAGAGGGTGTTTACGGAGGCTACGCCAGACATTTAGGGGATAAGGTACTGGCGGCGATTCATGTAGGTCCGAACCTGACCTTCGGCGACTCCAACAGCAAGCTCGAAGTTCATCTAATTGGAGAAGATCGGGATCTTTACAACCAGGAAATAGAGGTCGAGTTTCATCAACAAATCAGAAAGCTCATCCGTTTTGCCTCAACAAAAGAACTCTCCAGCCAAATCCAAACCGACATCCAAGCCATTATTGCGTCTGTGGATAAATAGATTTGTTGTGTCTTTAAAATAGATCGCCAAAGTCTGCATCCAGCTGCCGAGAACAACGGCTAATTAGTCAGGTTTTTGCCAGGGAATGCTTCCACCTCGTTGAATATGGGCCCTTAACGCAACTGACAGTTCCCTGAATTTAGCTCGGTTCTGTTTTGATAAATCATGTTCTTCTCTCGGGTCGTTCTTCAGATTGTAAAGTTCCAATGGGGAAAAAGGCGTATTTCGAACCAATTTCCATTGATCACGAATTATCGCGTTAGTGATCATCCCGCCGTAACGGTCTCCGCCCTCGCGCCGATGAAAAAACAAGTCGCGCTGAGGAATCTGAGTCCATTTTCCGGAAAACAATGGCAATAAGCTGACGCCATCGACGGCGCTGGAGATTTCGATTGCCGCAGCATCGCAGAGGGTTGGAAAGACGTCGATGGATGCTGCCTCGGCGGCTGAGATCGTGCCCGGTTTGATCTGACCTGGCCATCTAATTCCCATCGGGACGCGGATTCCACCTTCATACATACTCTGCTTTCCATCTCGGAGTTGCCCATTGTTGGCGGCGACGTTCAATTGTCCGCCATTGTCTGAAACGAAGACGACCAATGTGTTATTGGCTTGGCCGGTCTCTTCTAGGGTCTTTAATACCTCCCCGATTCCTTGATCCATATGTTCAATCAACGCCACCAATTTCGCTCGTTTCTCGCCGATTCCATTTTCCCGTTGTTGGACTTTGGCAATCCAATCCTTGGGAGGTTGGATCGGAGTATGCGGCGCGTTGTATGCCAGGTAGAGGAAAAAAGGGGATTCGCTTTTAGATTCGTCGCGCAAAAATTGAGAAGCCCATTGCGAAAAAAGATCGGTCGCGTGTCCTTGAGGATTGATCTCGACTTCGTTTTTACGCATGTAATTGATTTGATGTCGGCGATGGTGGTAATAGTCGTCCATCATGTCGCCCAGAAAACCCTGGAAAAAATCAAAACCGCGATCATTGGGACGATTTGGTGCTTCAAGCCCCAAGTGCCATTTTCCAATAATGGCCGTTTTGTATTTCCCCGTCTTGAGGACGCTCGGTAATAACAAAGCTTCTTTGGAGAGGTGGCCCCAGTTGTTTGGCCGGTGGGTGCGAATCACGCCCGGCACCCCAACCAGTTCTGGATAACGACCGGTTAAAAGAGAGGCCCGAGTCGGCGAGCAGACCGGACAATTTGCATAAGCATTGGTGTATTTCATCCCGCCGGCAATCAGAGCATCGATCTTTGGCGATCGGATATCTGCAGCGCCGTAGCAGCCCAAGTCCCCCCAGCCAAGATCGTCCACGACAATTAATAGAATATTGGGTCGGGGCGCCTCCGCAAAGGTTGTACTGAAACCGAAACCGCTACACACAAAGCTAAATACAACTACCGCGAATCGGGTTAATACGTTGTTCATGGACTCTCTCATTTGCTGGTCAAGGCGTTGGACGGTCAGTCTTTTGGCGAAAACGATCTAGTGAAGGACGTTAGTTTACCAGAGGTTTTCATTCGGGTGAGTTCGATTGCCAACTGAAATTTAAACCATTTGGGACACTTGCCAGTTCGTAAGGGAATTGCGCTGTCGACCGTAAAAGGCACGATATGGGTTAAACATCACACATTTGTAGACGAACGGGGATCCCATCGACTATATTGCACCTATGAAATGCCCCTATTGCAGAAAAGACAACGACAAAGTCATTGATTCTCGCGGAAGCGATGACGGCTTCGCCATTCGCAGGCGGCGAGAATGTCTATCCTGCAACAGACGCTATACGACTTACGAGCGTCTACATGAGGTCAATTTGAAGGTCGTCAAAAAAGACGACGTCCGAGATAACTTTGACGCCTCAAAAATCAGAGATGGCCTACAGAAAGCCTGCTGGAAACGCCCCGTCGCCGCGGTCGAAATTGAAAACATGGTTTCTCGAATCGAGCAGCGGATCTATTCCAACTACGATATGGAGATCGACAGCCGGGAACTGGGCGACATCGTCATGAACGAACTCATTAAAGTCGACCAGGTCGCCTACGTAAGATTCGCCAGCGTCTATCGCGAATTTAAAGATGTCCGTGACTTCGTTGACGAACTCGAACCCATGTTGCGATCGAATCCTTAACCGTGATCAAGGCAAACGGTTTTCGATCTGTTGCCAACCATTTTCGCGGTCGAAACTTTACTGTCCACCCTGGCGACTACCGTGGTGTTTTTACCCCGACATCCCAGTCGCAGAAACCGCCGACCCTGGGATTAGCATCAATTACTCAGCAGAACCGGCTATCTCACCGGAGACCGTGTTCAGATTAGGCGCTGGCTGGTTTGACAAAAACGTCTCTCTTCGTATTGCGTGCTCGCTGCCGGTGCCGTGGTGAGCTTGGTAAAATACGCCAGCCACTCTTGGCCTTGTTCCGGGAAAACTGTATTGCGACAACAGCTCACGTATCTTGCCTTCTCGGGCTTTGTCAACTTCCGGATTCATTGAGCTGGCCACTAGAATATCCAAATTTTTCTGTTGGCTTAAGATGTTACGAAGCTTCGCAATACCGACACCGTTGAGATGGTGAGATTTTTCGTCAAAATGGACCGCGTCCAGAATCCGGGTGACCGCAGATCCCTTGGCCAGCATTGGGGCAAAAACACCCCGATAAGCAATCTGGTCCTGTTTCAGGAAAGGTTGCGGATAGGCGTGATTTCTTTCAGAGTCCAACAGAAATTGTGATTTAACTTTCCCGTACCACTTAGAGAAGCCCTGAAATGGGTTCTGGGAATAACCGACATTTGGAAACGTGATTAGCAGCGTCAGCAGCAGCAAGTTGGCAAGTCGTTGTTTAAACATCTCAAAACTCCGTTTCCCTGGATGATGCACGGCTGGAACCGCTTTTTCCTCAACCTGCCTAGCAGACGGCACTTTTTGGGCCGTTTGACGCAGTGGCACTCCGATAGCTGTTTCTATCGGCAGCCTGAGACACCATGCTAAACCTCACACGCAAGGGTGAGATTCCTCCAGTTAGTTAACTTTTAACGCTGAAAGGCTGGTAACATTTCATTGATCATGGTGATGGCGGCCGGCCCTACCAAAACGACGAAAATTCCCGGGAAAATAAAGAGAACCAGAGGGAAAATCAGTTTTACGGCTGTTTTAGAGGCCTTTTCCTCAGCGATTTGGCGACGTTTTGTTCTCATTGCATCGCTCTGAACTCTCAACGCCTGGGCGATGCTCGATCCAAAGCGATCCGCCTGAATAATGATGGAGGCTAACGCTTTCAGGTCATCAACGCCGTTTCGAGCCCCTAATTCGGTCAGAACTTCTTCACGCTCCCGCCCCATCTGGAGTTGCTTGTTGCAGATGTCAAATTCAGTGGCGATCGTTTTGTGTGATTTAACCATTTCTTCGGCAACTTTTCTTAACGCTTGGTCCAAACCCAAACCGGCCTCCACGCACACCACCAACAGGTCCAGCGCATCAGGCAATGCCAAAAAGATTTTTTGTCGACGAGCGGCTGCGAGCATGCCCAATGCGAATTCTGGAATCAACATAAAAGCAGCGCCAACGCCAATGCATTGGACGACGGGCATTAGTTGGTAATCGCCTTTTACCAGCAGCATCCCCCCACCAATAAAAAGGCCAAAAATGGAAGACATCATCTTTACTGTCAAAAACATGGGAACCGCTTTGTCCCGGCGATAACCTGCACAAGACAATTTGTGCTTCAATTTGTCCACGTCTTTTTCGTTTTGCGGCTGCATCGCTTTGGAAAACGACGGACTCGCCTTTTCGAGAAATCCCGCAAGTGACACCGAGGGTTGTTCATCGAGAAGATCGACTGTGGACTTTCTTTTGCTTAGCTTTTCCAACCGTCGTTCGCTGCTGGTCGAACGATTGGTAAACAGATCAAAGACAACCCATGCGCCTACTGCGACGGCACCGAAGATTGCGTAGGGCAGGTAGGTCGAATAATCAAATTCTGCAAACATCGTTCTTCGTTTTTCTTTAAGGAAGTCTGTTTTTGAACTGACACGGGGCCAGGTTAAATACGGTTAGACCTTGATGTCGATAATTTTTTTGATCACAAAGGCCCCAATTAATTGCATGATGATTGCCCCGACCAACATTTTTTGGCCCAAAGGATCCTCAAACAACAGCATGATGTAGTCATAGTTCAGCCGCAGCATGGTTCCAAACAAAACCGGCGGTAGTGCGAGAAGAACAATTCCAGACAACCGTCCTTCACCGGTAAGCGCTGCAATTTGGCCAAAAATCTGAAAACGTTCACGAATCAAACGGCCGATTTTATTTAGGATTTCCGAAAGGTCACCACCAGTGGTCCGCTGCAAAACAATGGCCGTCGCGAAAAATCGCAAGTCAACGTTAGGTACCCGCTTTGTCATTTCTTCCAGAGCGTCGTCTAGCGCAATGCCAAGGTTCTGCTCTTCGTAACATCTCGCAAATTCTGGTCCAACGGGAGCGGGCATTTGCTCAGCAACCAGTTGAATACCGGCCGGCAAACTGTGCCCTGCTTTTAATGCTCGAGCAATTAATTCCAGCGTTTCAGGAAGTTGCTCCGAAAATTTCTTCAAACGAACTTTTCGTCTCCAAAATACATAAGCTGGTGGAACCATGGCAAATATCAATGCTACCAAGGGGACGATGATCTTGGTTGGCGAAATGATGGCGGAAATAACACCGGTCGTGAAACCGAGTCCAAGCATCATGAAAATGATTTTTTGGGGGGCGATCGCCAGTCCGGCCTGATCAAGATACATCTGGAGATTTAAGAACTTCTCCGCAAATTCTTCGAATTTCCCGGGCAGGTTATTAAGCGGTTTGGATAAAATCCCGTCATCGCCAAGTTTGAGAATGTTATCCGGCTTGTTTTTTGAAGTGAAGTTTTTTAGGCGATTTTCAACCTTGGTGTCTTCATCACCACGAAAAGAGATTGCTACCGCACCCACGAGGGATGCCACACAAACAAATGCCGCGATAATAATGAATGTACTCGTCATGGTATTCTAGCTGCAGGGGTTTCCGGAATCCTGGATCCTATTTCAATTGTGCGAAATCTGGTTCGGTCACTTTTGTTTAAAATGGTTTGCCGATTTTCAACACTCCATCATGACTCTTTCACGAAAGGTCGAGGCTGGCAAACGAACTCCGGCAGCCTCGAGGTGTTCCATGAATTTCGGCCGGACGCCGGTAGAGATAAATCTCCCTTTTGCCTTGCCGTCTTCGCCAATTCCCGTTTGTTCATATCGGAATATGTCCTGCATAACCACTGTCTCCTGCTCCATGCCCGTAATCTCTGTGACATAGGTCACTTTTCGCGGGCCTCCTTGAAGGCGACTCACCTGGACAATCAAATTGACAGCGCTGGATATCTGTTGTCTCATCGCACGGATTGGTAAATCAAAACCGGACATCATGACCATGGTTTCCAGACGGGCTAAGGCATCCCGGGGTGTGTTTGCGTGCGTCGTTGTCAAGGAACCATCGTGTCCGGTGTTCATTGCCTGCAACATGTCCAGTGTTTCCGGGCCACGACACTCACCAATAATGATTCTTTCGGGACGCATACGAAGGGCGTTCTTGACCAGGTCGGTCGCAGTGATCGCACCCTTTCCTTCGATGTTTGACGACCGTGTTTCCAGTCGTACCACATGATCTTGTTGCAACTGGAGTTCGGCAGCGTCTTCAATAGTGACGATCCTGTCTTTGTTTGAAATAAAACTGGACATGGTATTGAGCAGCGTCGTTTTACCGGAACCGGTTCCTCCGGAGATGATGACATTAAGCCGAGCCTTCATCGCTCCTTCAAGCAACATCACCATTTCTGGAGTAAATGCCTTGTATTTCAGCAGATCTTCAAGTTTGAGGGGGTTGGTTCCAAAACGGCGAATGGAAACCGCAGCACCATCCAGCGCCAACGGTGGAATGATCGCATTAAAACGTGAGCCATCTGCCATCCGGGCATCAACCATTGGGCAGGTTTCGTCCACTCGTCTACCTACCTTGGAGACGATTCTGTCTACTATCTGCAAAAGGTGTTGGTTGTCGCGAAACTCGACTTTGGATTTCTCCATAACGCCGCCTCGCTCACAATATATTTTTTTCGGACCGTTAATGAGTATGTCGCTGACAGAGGGATCTTTTAAGATCAATTCCAGAGGTCCTAGCCCTAGAACCTCGTCCATGACTTCATCGACCAGGCGATCACGCTCAATTCGATTCAGAAAAGTGTTTTCCACATCACAAAGGTGTTCGACAACCACCCGAATTTCCTTACGGAATCGATCGCCCTCAAGGTCACCTACCTTGGTAAGATCGAGCTTGTCGATTAACTTCGTATGGAGAGTTCTCTTCAGAGTCTCAAACTCGTCAGATTTTGACTTCGGCGCGGTGCTCTTTAATAGATTATTTCCAGCTGACATTTCGTCGTTTTCCCAATCACCATGAAGCGATACTCAGTTCCCGATCCAATATCAAGAGCTAAAAACGCAATGGAAAAATAGGTCAACATTTAGGAATGTGGAAACCGTTTTAAGACATTTTCAGAAGGTAGGCCGGTGCAATCATTGCAATGCGGATATTCCGACCTGATGCGGCATTTTGGCGAGGAAAACGACCCTGCAGCGACCTGTATCCTCTACCAAGAGGGGTAAGAAAATCGTCTTTAGCGGAATGCCATGATCAGCCAAAATAATGCCATCAGTGTTAACAAACTGGAAAAAGTCTATTCCGAAGGGTTATTTCGGCGGAAGAAATTCCACGCGCTAAAAGGGATTGATCTAACCATTCCCCAAGGAGAAATCTTTGGTTTGCTAGGACCAAATGGTGCGGGAAAAACAACATTTGTGAAAATCATGCTGGGGATTGTTGAAAAATCATCTGGTGACGCCGAGATGATGGGATGTCGGGCAGGTAGCCCATCTGCCAGAAAGAGGGTCGGTTACCTTCCGGAAAACCTGCGAATGCGTCAGCACCATACTGCCAATACGGCACTGGAGTTTTATGGTGGACTCAATGGTTTGTCGCCCCAACAGGTCCGTGCGAAGCGGAAGGATATTCTGGACAAAGTCGGCCTTTCGGAATGGGCGAATGCTGGGATAAAAAAGTTTTCCAAGGGCATGCTGCAGCGATTGGGACTAGCACAGGCCCTGTTGCACGACCCGGAGATGATTTTTCTAGACGAACCAACAGACGGACTCGATCCGCAAGCTCGTGCCGAACTTCGTGATATCATGTCCAAGCTGCGGGACGATGGAAAGACAATCTTTATCAACAGTCATATCCTTCAAGAGGTTGAACTGGTTTGTGATAGCGTGGCAATTCTGGACCATGGAGAATTAAAGTATTGCGGTCCTGTTCGCCAGATAGGTGAGTTTATTCAAAATAAAACAGGGGTTCGCATCGGAAGTGGGATCACTTTCGTCGTGAGATGTTCGATGGAAAAGTTTCACGCTATCGCCGAACCAGGGCCGGACGATTCGATCAATTTCGGGACCGATGATTGTGTTGAGTTTTATTGCACCAATACCGACACGGGCTTTGTCAATTCGACGATTGACCGTTTCAGGGCGTCGGGTGTCGATATTTTGGAAGTATCAAAGCGGAATGTCACCCTGGAGGAAGCGTTCCTGACCATTCTTTCATCTGCCCCATCGGGTGCTCAGATCGACAAAGGGGAAACCGAATGAGACCCTACCTGACGATTATCAAGGATTCTTTCAGGGAAGCATTTGTATCACGAGTTCTGTGGATGGTGCTGATCATTCTTTCCCTGCTGCTGCTATTAGTCTTTCCATTAAGTTATGAATTACCGTTGACGACAGAGTTTTCCAAAAGGGCAATTTTGGACCAGGATCTTGTTCTTGAGAACTTGGCAGGCATCACATCAAAACAAGAACTGGTTGACGATAGCAGATCGTCATTGCTGGCAGAGATATCGAAATTGATACCCGATGATCAGAGAAAAAAGCTGAATCAACTGGTGTCCAGCGGAATCATTGGTGAGGAAACGCCAGCCAACAACTCGCCAGAAGAGGCACAAACTGGTGTTAATAAAAACGAATCTGGAAGGTCTCGCCGTAATCTTGCAACTGCTATTCTCAATGGGTTAATCGCCAATCAGGATCTCGGCTCTCTGAACCCATTTCCAGGGGGATTATTTTCTTCGGAGGCGCAAGCTTTATCAGACGCCACCTCCAGGTCAAAAGAACAGAGCAAGAGATTAAATCGGTTGATCCTGGAACAGGTCTTTGAGTCGGCGGTGATGCCGGGACCCCGCACTTCGATTGAATTCAACTATCTTGGGATGAAAATTCCGGGTAAATTCGAAATCGAAAGAGAACGGCTGCTCTACTCGATTCGCGTCTACATTAAATACGGATTGAATTTCGTATTTAACACATTAGGTATCTTGATGGCGTTGATCATTACAGCCAATATCATTCCGCAAACTTTTGATCCAGGTTCACTCAACCTTTTGATGAGTAAACCGATCTCCCGCTGGAAGCTTTTTATTGCTCAGTACCTGGGAGGTTGTGCCTTTGTTACGTTAACAATGTCGTTTTTCTTCACCGGAGTCTGGTTATTCCTCGGAACCCGCATGGGTTACTGGAATATTCGGCTATTGCTATACATCCCGTCTTTTATCGGGATCTTTGCTGTCTACTATTCGGCGTCCGCCGTGGCGGGACTGGTTTGGCGCAGTCCCATTGTTTCGGTCGTTGCGGGGGCAGCACTTTGGTTGCTGACGTTCGTTGGCTTCTTCGTCAATATTTTTTGCGAGGCCTCTTTTAACAATGTGGCTTTTAATGCGATCGACGTTCACAACGAAGAAATCTTTGTTTCCCACGTCCCCGAAAACAACCAAAAAGCGAATCAATGGAATAGCAAAACCGGCCAATGGGATGATATTTCGATTGGGATTAACGCGCCACTAGGGCTTTCAAAAGGGCCCTTCTTTTCTCCGTCCACAAACTTGGTTTTAGGCATTGAACAACGTTTGATCAGGCGTCCGTTCGGACCGCCTATCGCAGGCAGTGCGGAGTTACTGGCTCTGAATCTGGATACGCCTCGAGAAGGTTTCCAAAAGCTGGACATCGGACTGTCCAGCGTTGGGGCTGTCTATCGCAGGAAAGACGGGAGACTCGTTTTATTGGCTGGCGGCAGGCTGCATCTCCTGGAAAAAAACAATCAAGACAAGTTGGAAAGCGAAAAACAAGACGGAATTTCAATTAAGAAACTTGGACCCGATAAATCGATCCGCACCGCAGGAGTCGATACCGCCATAGCGTTCAATCCTTTTAACGACGCGTTCGCGGTTCTGCGGCGAGGAAAGTTTTCGCTTTTTGCACCCAATGAAGAAGGAAAGTATGTCTTGAAAAACGAGGTGAAAGCAGATTACATCAAACGGGGAAGCATGAAACTCGCTTTCAACGGAAATCGCCTTATCTTGTTTCATGAGACCTTAGGAGTCCTCACATTTGACGCCCAAGACTTTTCTCAAAAGGCGTCTTATGAAGACGTGCAACCCTTTGTACCCTCCTCGCTGGTTTCTTCGCCGGATGGCAAATGGATTGCCGCACTGCGTCCGAATGAAACCGTTTGGATTTACGCCGTGGAAACTGGAGAATTTGTTTGTTCGCAGGTTTCCCGAGAGGCTAAGGCAATTGCTTTTAATGACAAGAGTGAACTATTTATCGGAGATCGTTGGCTACGGATTATCCAAGTTTCGTTGGTGGACAATTCGATCAAAAAGAACTACCGAGGAAATTTGACATCGTTCCAACGTATTTACAAAAGAATCATCTATCCTCTTTATTTCGTCTTTCCGAAATGGGGCGAGTTGAATTACACCGTGGAATACCTGATCACCGGCAGTGATACCGCGGATACGTTCGCTACCAGTGTCTTGAAAATTCTAAATTTCGATCAGCTTTCACCGTTTCCCTTGGAAACCTACAATTTGCGACCGTGGCCCCAAGTTTGGAATGCCTTGGGCTTTATTTGTTTAGTGATGGCAATTGGATGCTGGATTATCGAAAGAACCGACTACTGAATTCGATCTTTCAACGTCTTTTCTCAAGCATTTCGTAATTTTGTCTCTGCCAAATCGTACATCTCAAAGAGAGCTTCGCGGACATTGGGTTGGTGCCGTAGGAAAACCTCAACGATGGTATCGGCCGAAAAACAAATCGAAGATTCGCTAATCAGTTGACTCACCAACCTCCGAAAAACGTCGACCGAGGTCGTCGTGGTGATGATCGTCGGCAATCCAATCGAACGGTGTGCGGTAGCCAATAAACCCAATCTTTTTTGGCGGCAACCACGAATGATCATCCAGCGAAAAAAACAGTTCAATTGTTCCATACCGTCAACGATCAGTAGGGATCCAGAAGATTGTTCTCCTATCCATTTCCTAATCTGAGAAAAACACTTCCACTGACGGTCTCCAGTGCGAACTAAAAATTGGGCCATTTGCTTTTCCTGAGGAAAGCAGGATGAAATCTCCGAAACCAAGGTTGATTTACCGCTACCATGCGGCCCGACAATTTCTCCAACCCAGTTTGTTTGGCGAAGAATTTCCAGCACAGAAGATAGCGAATCGCCAGGCTGGAAATGGAAATGCAAGGCCCCTGGCTTAACAAATCTCGTGCTGAAGGGATTGATCATCTTGAATCGGTTTCCATTTTTAGATGACGACCGGTAGCGCTCTCAGGATTGGACGCCACATCGCTGGGTGTTCCCGTGGTGACAATTCTTCCCCCTTTTGAACCACCACCGGGCCCCATGTCCACCACGTAATCGGCGTTGCGAATCAAATCGAGGTTGTGTTCAATCACCAAAACCGTATTACCCTGTTCCACCAGATCGTTTAACACGTGAAACAGCTTTTCAATATCTGTAAAATGCAATCCGGTTGTCGGTTCATCCAGAACATAAAGCGTATTGGCGTCCGTTGAATTTGCCAATTCAGAGGCGATTTTCAAACGTTGTGCCTCCCCACCGGATAGCGAAGTTGCCGGTTGGCCAATCTTCAGGTATCCCAGACCGGCCCGGTTCATCGCTCTAAGGTATTTCATGATTTTGGGAATGTTTGAGAAAACCTCCATCGCGGATTGCACGGACAAACCAAGGGCTTCGATAATGTTTAACCCCTTAAAAGCGACTTCAAGGGTCGCCAAGTTGTAGCGCTTGCCATGGCAGTCCTCACAGGTCACAAATAGATCTGGCATGAAATTCAGTTCGATCCGCCTCTCTCCATGTCCACGACAAACGGGGCACGATCCTTGTTTGTTATTAAAACTGAATCTCGAAGCGGAAAAGCCTCGTTGTTTCGCAAGGCGGACCTCAGCATAGATTTTTCTGATTTCATCAAACATCCCAGAAAACGTTGCGGCATTACTGCGTGTGGAGCGTCCGATGGGCTGTTGGTCAATTCCCACCACTCGTTGTATCCCCGAGATTCCCGAGAGACTGTCCAGCGCTCCGTGGGTGGTGGAAAAACCAAGGTGGCTTCGTATGGCTGGAACCAGTGTGCCTTGGATTAACGAGCTTTTGCCTGATCCGCTGACACCGGTAACGCAAATAAACCGTTCGGTAGGAAACCGAACCTTTTCGCCTTTTAAGTTATTGAGGACGGCGCCTTGGATCTCAATCCACTCGCCAACGCTGGAAAGAGGGCGACTGTCACTCCTGAAAACGGGAGGATTCCGGGCCAGGTACCTTCCCGTTGACGAACGCTCATCCACGATCAGTTCGCTAAATGTGGCTTGGGAAACAATCCGTCCACCTGCCGCCCCCGCTCCGGGACCGATATCAATCAATACATCGGCAGCCTTCATTACCGCAGCATCGTGTTCAACGGCGATGACTGTATTTCCTTGTTCTTTAAGCTTCATGATCGAATCGATCAAACGAACATTGTCCTGCGGATGTAGCCCGATTGTGGGTTCATCGAGGATGTAACAAGCTCCCGCCAAACGGTTTCCAATTCCCGTGGCTAATCTTACTCTTTGAAATTCTCCGCCGCTCAGAGTATCGGCCCGCCGTGCAAGACTCAGATAACCTGTGCCTACATCGATCAAAAAATCGAGCCGCCGGCAGACCTCCTCAATAATAGGCGCGGCGATGGATTGGTGTTCTTGGTCGGTGTACTTCAACTGGGAAACAAAATACCTGGATTCGACCAAGTCCATCTCCACAATCTGATGGAAGTTTTTGCCATTGATAAAAATATGATTTGCCGCTTCGCACAATCTTGATCCTCGGCAGGTCAGGCAACTCACTTGGTCGCGCAGGGATCGCAATTCTTCCAGCTTGTTTTGGTCTGTACAGGTAACAAATCGTTTTTCTAATACTGTTAATAGTCCGTTTTGTTGAGAATTCCCTGTGCAGAGACGATCGATGGTTTCGATTTCGTCTGGCTGGATGACGGTCTCCCACGTCAGCCCTAATGACGACATGATCGGCCGCATCTCCTCGAGACACTGCCGAACCGACGAATCGTCGAGAATCCGCCAAATGGCAAGTCCACCGAGGGCGACTTTTTCTTTACCCCAGAATCGCTCTCGGGAAAATTGTTCATAACAGCCATCCCCTTTACAGGCTCCACAGGCTCCATAGGGACTATTGAAATTAAGAGTGCGGACATCGATATCTTCGTAGCAGACCCCGCAACCTGAGCAACGGTATGACGTGTTGTAGGACGCCGATTCCCAGGTGGACTGCCCAGGTTCGAGAACCAATAAGGAAATTTTTCCATCACCAAGTCTTAATGCATGGCTTATCGATTCAGAAAGTCGATCTTCAATCCCCGGTCTGACAATCAACCTATCAACCACAGCCTCAATCACCGCATCGGCTTGCCACGCACCCTCCGGAACCGAATCAATATCGAGAATCTCACCGTCAATCCTGGTCCTTACAAAACCGGCTTTTCGAATTTCAGCGAGAGTTTTTTTTACACCGCTTTGGTTAGATGGAAATGGCGCCAAGACCACCACTTTGGTGCGTTCTGTAAATTCGATGACCTTGGCCTCGATTTCCTCCTGACTAAACCGTGTGATTTCTTGATGGCATCCTGAGCAGACCACGGTCCCTGTTCTCGCCATTAACAGACGAAGGTAGTCATAGATTTCCGAGACAGTCCCAACGGTTTTTCGCGAACTCGGACGACTTCGTTGTTGGTCGATACAAACGACCGGTTGAATTCCGGAAATATGATCGAGTTCAGGCCGGGGAAGAAATTGTAAAGATTGGCGAGCCTTCAAGGAAAGTGAATTTAGAAACTGCCGACGACCTTCTGCAAAAATCGTGTCAAAAGCCAAGGAACTCTTCCCTGAACCACTGGGACCGGTGATGACGACAAAATCACCATGTTGAATTTCAACGTTAATTCCCCGCAGGTTATTGGTTCGAATCCCGCGGATATCGAGTTGTTTGTCGTCCGATTTGGACATAAAGCAGCCTACCAATGGTTTAGAGATGCCAAACTATGGATTGGGATGGACAAACAACGCACGCTTTTGATTGGGTAGCGAATAATCGAAGCCACAATGCTTGAGAAAATGATCCGAAGACGAAATTGCCATTAACTCCTGGACATCGTTTTCCTTTGCAAACTGGACACACTGTTCGACCAGCTTTTTACCGACACCCTGATTTTGACAAGTCGGGCACACCGCCAGGCAAAGGATCTCTGCAAGTTTTTTGGAATAAATTTCGACCGCCGCGAACCCAACCACCTTAATCACCAAACCCCCTTGGGGAGCGCCTGATGGAGAGGTGGCGACAGATTGTTCGGCGAGGTCCTCAGGCAAATGCTTTTGAATCGCTGTAAAACCATGCGGTATCAGAGATTTAATTTCATCACGACTACGGCGCAACAACTCACCGGAGGTGACAAATGGCTCCGTCAACTGATAAATGCACTCGGCATCATCCGAAATCGCTTGGCGGATTTCAATTTCCGTTTTCAACTCCGCTATTCCTCACAGCAAAAACGTCGAATAAATTTAGAAAACATTTGCGTCCCCAAGGAAAGCTGTTCCAGCCCGATCCATTCATTTTCGGTGTGGGCCTGGGCGATGTTACCCGGGCCAAAAACAATCTTGTTTTCTAGTTCTGTGAACACGCCACCATCTGTACCATAAGAGACCGTTCGAGGCTTTCGGCATCGACTCAAGTCGATCGCCGTCTGGACAAATTCGCAGTCCGGATCTGTCTGAAATGGATCACCATAGTGATCATTCTTTAACTGCAAGCCATTTTCATCGGCCGCCTTTTTAATTCTGGCAAGAATGGGCTGGTAGTCAACGTCCGGCATCGGACGAAAATAGATAGTACACTGACTCTGGGCAGGTGTCATATTGACCGCAGCAGTATGATCATTGATGCCGATATTCCAACTCATCGTCGGCGGATCGAAAATTGAATTTTGCCACCTGGAATCTTCTTCCAGTTCTACATGGATTTTTCTGGCCTCGTTGAGAAACGGAATCATGGCAAGGTTCGCATTTTTTCCATCTCGGGTACTGGAATGGGCCGCGGTACCACGCGAAGTTGCTTGCAAGAGGTAGGACCCCTTGTGGGCAAATACAACTTGCAACAGAGTCGGCTCGCCAATGATGGTCGGTGTCTGGTTTTCGACCATCTCGCGGTAATACTTACTGTTTTTCACGACTTGCCGTGCACCGTTAAAACCGACCTCCTCATCAGCGGTGCAAATGAAATACAGCGGATGTTTCATTTCATCCCACCGGATCAACTGGGATGCTTCCAGCATGCAGCCAATCGATCCTTTCATGTCACAACTACCGCGACCGTAAAGCCGATCTCTGGCTATCGCTGGCTCAAAAGGCCCCTTGGAACTGGAATGCCAAGTCTCTGCCGGCACCACATCCGAATGGCAGCTATAGGCTAGACCTCCTTTTCCACTCCCCTTTTTGCCTATGATGTTGTATTTTCGAACTTTCTGGGTGTCCAGGTAAGCGACTCGTTCGGTAGAAAAACCATGTTTTCGAAGTTTCCCTTCCAGAAAGCCACTGATTTCGCGATTGCTGTTTGAACTCACAGAGTCAAACTGAATCAGTTTCCGGGTGTAATACAGGGACTTCATTAATTAGGGTCTATCACAAAGCTCATCGGCAAGATTTCTTTTACGGGGAGATCCATCACTAAGTTCTAACCGCAAACAGTTAAGGAGTCGATTAATCCGAAAAAAATCTAACGCGACAAAATCCCAATTCAGATACTTTTAACAGCCATGCTCGGCTGATTCTTCAACCTGATTCTTAAAAGCTCCCTGACTACGCAACCACGAAATACCGTCTTTTAAGGTTTCATCCAACGGACGATTTGTATAACCAATCTCCTTGGCAGCGTATTCGCTACTGTAGAAATGATACATCCGGGCCATGGAGAGCGAACCGGAATTAATAATCGACTCGATATTCCGCCAGCCGTTAATCCGCTCTACCAACCAGCCAACCAACATCACAAAGGGACCGCTGCGGAAAAACGGACGTACAACACCGCATAAATCCGCAATTCGATGACAGAGCTCACGGTAGTGGATATTAGTGCCGCCAAGGATGTACTGCTTCCCCGTTTCTCCCCGTTCCGCCGCCAAGATCGTCCCCCTGGCAACATCACGAACATCGCAAACGTTGATTCCACCGCTAGGATAAACGCACCACCTTCCCAGCCGTTCCACCTCGATAATTAATCGACTGGAGGATGGTTTCCAGTCCCATGGGCCAAGCATAAAAGCGGGATGGACAATGAGGCCATCCAGGCCGTCGGCAAACATTTCTTTCAGTAACCGGTCAGCTTCGGTTTTGGTGACGACGTAATTACACGGAGGTTTGGGGATTCCCTCGGATTGTTCATTTACCGGGGTCTTGTCTCGACTTGCCGGCAAAGCATCCACCGTGGAAACATGAACCAGACGAATACCCAGCTCCTGACAGGCCATGGCAATATTTTGGGTAATCACCACATTCGCATGGCGGGTCTGCTCCAACTTGGAAAATCCAAACCAAATCATCGCCGCGGCGTGAATCACTGTATCGACACCTCGTAGCGATTCTCGAATCGCTTGTTTATCATCGAAATCCAGTTCGATAATTGAGACATTCAGACCGTTGAACGGTTTCAAGCTGGCCGAGGCCCGTGTGGCCACCAACACCTCGATACCATCACCGAGAAGTTGCCTGGCAATATTATTTCCCAAAAAACCGGTTGCCCCGGTCACCATTACCTTTTTCATTGAATTTCAAAAATTTGACTATTAATTAACTTCAGTCTTCTCGACGCTGGCGGAACAAAAGACCGCAATTTGCACCAAATCCTAGCGAATCCCTATTTTAACTAAGAAAACTTGCGAAATCGGTACCTTAATGACGAAAATCTATGTTGTCGACGCCATTGTCTCCTAATATCGGTTTCTTCAAATGTCAATTCAAGTCATTCCGGTTCAAACGCCGCGGGAAAAGCGGGACTTTTTAAAACTGCCTTGGAAAATCTATAAATCCAATGAGTATTGGATCCCGCCTTTAAAAAAAAATCAAAAAGAACTAGTCGGGTTTGCCGACCATCCTTTTTATGAAAACGCCGAAGCTCAGGCATTTCTCGCCACCCAAGATGGCAAGCCTGTAGGACGACTGCACGCCATTGTCGACCATGGCCATAACACTTATTACAAAGAGAAACGTGGCTTCTTTGGTTTTTTTGAGTCGATTGACAACTC
The DNA here is from genome assembly GCA_014238905.1 of Planctomycetota bacterium. GTDB lineage: Bacteria > Planctomycetota > Planctomycetia > Pirellulales > Pirellulaceae > JABAAE01. The sequence goes on along the minus strand of JABAAE010000005.1, from coordinate 128,749 downwards.
CGAGGTGGCACGAAAGCTTTTTGACGCAGGGAAACAATGGCACGCAGAGCGTGACATTTTCCAAATTCGCGGACCCTCTAATCCCTCGATGAATTATGAATGTGGGCTGTTGGTCGACTCGTTCGATATCGCCCCAACCTTCATGATGACCTACAACCATCCCTACTATGAAAGACTCATCCTAGAAAATGGTTTTTTAAAATCTCAGGACCTATATTCGTTTTACTGCCACGTTAGCATGCTGGCTAAATTAGACAAAAAACTCGCCTTCATTGGCGAAGAAACGATTTCCCGGTTCAATGTGAAAATGCGACCGATTGACAAGAAAAATTTCGAGCGAGATCTTGGGATTTTCATGGACATCTATAATCGGTCTTTACCCGGGCAGTGGGGTTTTGTTCCTATGTCTCAAGCTGAGGTCAATCACACCGCCCAATCCCTCAAATTCTTACTGGCCACTGAACTGACCTCGATTGCCGAGGTCGACGGTAAAGCGATTGGTGTTCAATTCGCCTTACTGGATTACAACCCGAGGATTAAAAAGATCAATGGGAGTTTATTCCCGTTCGGTTTTCTGAAGCTTCTTTTCAACAAGCGACAAATCAAAAAAATTCGGATGATCTCCACTAATGTGGTGCCGGAATATCAAAAATGGGGAATCGGCTTGGCACTACTTTATCAACTGGTGCCGGACATTCTGGAATGGGGCATTCAAGAGGCCGAATTGTCCTGGGTACTGGAGTCCAATAAATTGTCGCGTGGGACGATTGAACGCTCCGGTGCAGATCGAGAAAAAACGCATCGAATGTATGATTATGACGGCTCCTCTTCCTAACCGCCAACCTCACCAGCGGCTGGTTCTAAAAAGCTGGCCGCCTCCAGGAATTGGTAGGCCTTGAATGCGTAGGTCGTTGCTAATCAAGGTCAGGTCAAAACGGAAGGGCATTCAACTGGGGCGTTGAAACATGATCAGAACAATGATCCCAGTGATCAATAGGCAAATTCCGATCGCTGACACGACGTAAGGCATAATCGAACGAGGGGAAATGGGCTCCAGCAAATCTTGATCCTGATCAACGTTGGCTGTTCCTGAAAATGGATCAACGTTTTCGGGGATCTTAACTTCCGGCAGCAGTTCGCCTGGCGCACTTAATTCAGGCAACTTCTTGATGCTCAGCAACTTGGTCAGTTTGTCGTCGTACAACCGCCGCAGTTTTTCGTCCAAAAGACAGCTTCGCGCGCTAGATAACTCGTTAAGAATGCGTTGAGATTGCTTCGCGTATTTTCCATTCTGATATCTGCGAACATTCTCCATTCGGTCATCAGCTCGATCCCGAATCAACTCACAGTCCGTTTCGAATGCCTTGACGCCTAACAGACGGTAATAATCAGCGGGTTGTTCCGCCAACGCGATATCCAACCATTCACGATACGGGTCAAATTGGTCAGCCACTTATTACTACCGTTTTCGGTGATCGATGTATGATGAGAAATGGCGTCTTCCAAAATCGTCGTCTTCCAACGTTAATGGAGCCCTTAAGATAGTGCATAAATAGATGGATGCCTGCCCCAGTCTTGAATTTCTTATCGACCGCTGGTAGCACCAATAGTCCAAAAACAAATAAGATTACCGGATTAATGTTCGTGACAGTCCCGTTCAGGACGATTAAACCTTCCGTTTCTCGCTGGGACTTCGGTGGTGACCAACTGCTGCCGCCCTTCCCTACCCTTTTCGGTTTGCCCCAGTTTTTATTTTACAAAAACTGAAAAAACCAATCTGTCGCCGAATTCCAGGATGTTCAGGTTTGTTTAAGAAGAGAATTTACCTAAAGTTAGGATCTGGTCTGCAATTGAGAAACATCGGGAGAAGCTGATTCTAATGACAGAACCGATTCGACTCCGTGGTATCCGGGTCCACAACCTGAATTCAATCGACTTGGATATTCCCAAGAATTCATTGATCGGATTTTGCGGCCCCAGCGGTAGTGGAAAATCGAGTCTAGCCGTCAACACACTCTTTTATGAGGGCCAAAGACGTTACCTGGAGACCTTTTCGACTGCCAGCCGAAACTTAATTGATCAACCGGAAAAACCGGAGGCGGATCAAATCGACGGCGTTCCTCCAGCAATCGCCATAGCAAGGTCAACAGAATCCTTAAATTTGAGGTCAACCGTTGGCTCGGCCACCGAAATCCTCTCTTACCTACAGCTGGCATTTTCCCGTTTTGGCGAGATCTATTGTCCCCAGTGTAATATTGCGGTTGGATCTCACTCAATCGATACAGTGGCTCAGGAAGTCGGTTCACTTGCTGACCAAACCAGGTTGCTAATGGGGTTCCAATGGTCTCCGGGAGGGGCTGAGAGTCACAGTCTCGATCAACTGATTGCCAATGGATTCCAACGAGCTTTAGTGGGAAATCGGTTAATCCGACTACAGGACCTGAACCGGGATGTTCACTACCCCAACCTCCTGATCATTGTCGATCGCCTGGTGTCCAATCAACAGCAGCAGGGTCGGATTCGTGAATCGATCGAAACGGCGTTTAACGGTGGTCTTGGAAAGTGCTTTTTGCTGGTGGACGCGAGGTCCGATCTGAAGTCAGGCCGGCCTCAGGTTGTCGATGGACAATCGTACCAAAGGCTAAATTTTTCAAGGGAAAATTGCTGTCCGCAATGCGATCAGAACTTCCATCGACTTTCGCCCAATGAACTTAGCTTCCAATCCCCCTCGGGAGCCTGCCTGCACTGTGAAGGGTTGGGGAAGACGATGAGATTTATTACCAGACGGATGATTCCTCATCCGCATTTGTCGATTCAACGTGGTGCAGCACTATGTCTCGAGCATCCCCCTGTGAAAGACCCCGCAGCTCTTCCCGCGAAGCATCTTTTGGTGGAAAAACTGGGGGATTCAAGCCAGTTGCCTTTTGGCGATCTTAAGCCACAAACCCAGGACATGATTGCTGATTATTGCCTTGAGTTTCTTCAGAACATGAATCATAGCGATACCAGGAAATCGACACAGGCTTTTCTTGATCGTTTCCGCGGCTTCAACCGATGTGCCGAATGCGACGGTACCAGACTAAACGCCAACGCGATGTCAATTCGCCTCGGCGGACTCTCTCTGGCAGAACTCTGTGACCAATCCATTGAGGAGTTGGCGAGCTGGTTTGGCAAGTCGGAAACCTTGCACCAACAAAAATCGATACAGTACATCCTGAATGAAATTGATTCCCGTCTTGGCTATCTTTCCCGAGTTGGCGTGGGCTATCTTTCGATGAATCGGGAACTGAATTCACTTAGCACCGGGGAAAGGCAGCGGGTCGCAATGACTAATGCTCTTGGGTCCCAGCTCGTTAACATGCTTTACGTTCTTGACGAGCCTAGTGCTGGTTTGCATCCGATTGACATGCCGCGATTGATCGCAGCCATCAAAGGTCTTTCACACCGGGGAAACACCGTCATTGCGGTAGATCACGATTTGGATCTGCTGCTGCAGTCTCATTGCCTTTTCGAATTTGGACCTGGCGCTGGGATTTATGGTGGCAAACTGGTCTACGCCGGCGACCCGGAGGGGATCGCACAGACCAAGGGAAGCCTGACGGGCGACTATATCGCCGGTCGAAGAAGTTTTTTTCTCACGCAAACTCGAAGAAAACCCCAGCGAGGTTCGGTGAAGCTGGTCAATGCCACCGGGCATAACCTAAAGAACCTCTCGGTCGAATTTCCCTTGAGTTTACTGTGTGTGGTGACTGGCGTAAGTGGCAGTGGCAAATCCACGCTGGTGGTCGACACCTTGTTTCCCGCCATTTGCTTACAGAAAAACAAACCCGCTGCGATGCCTTTATCACATGAAGCGGTTCATGGCACAGGAGCCATTGAGGACGTCCTGTTGGTCGATCATTCCCCTCTGGGGACGACCTCAAGATCCATTACGGCAACCTATTCCAAGGTTTTCGATGCCATCCGTCAAGTTTATTCAGAGACGATCGAAGCCCGCACCCGCAACCTGAAATCTGGTCATTTCAGCTTTAACGCCGAGGGCGGACGCTGCAACTCATGTAAAGGAGAGGGAACAAAACACATTGACATGTTGTTCCTGTCGAATCTTCAGGTGAAATGCAGGTTCTGTAAAGGGACTCGCTATAAGAGAGAAATTCTCACCGTCAAATATCGGGATCGCCACATTGCCGAAGTACTCGAAATGACGGTTCGTGAAGCGTTTTCCTTTTTTAGAGGCAAAACGAAAATCCAAACCAAACTAAAGCCGTTGATGGATGTTGGGCTGGATTATCTACGACTGGGCCAGTCCGCCGGGAGCCTTTCTTCGGGCGAATCCCAACGCTTGCGTCTGGCGGGTTTTCTTTCGTCCGGCAAAAAGCCTCGAACCCTGTTTATCCTAGATGAACCGACCGCCGGTTTGCATTACTCCGATGTTGTTAAACTTCTTGACTGCTTTGAAGCATTAATTGCCGAAGGCCATTCCATTATTGTGGTCGAACATAACAAGATGATGATGAGTGCGGCTGACTATTTGATTGACCTTGGTCCAGGGCCGGCTGAAAAAGGTGGCCGGGTTTTGGTTACCGGAAGCCCTGAACAGGTTGCCTTGTGTTCGGACTCGAAGACCGCCCAAGTCCTGCGAACGCTGCAAAATCAACACCCAGCCGAAAACGAATCCAATTGATGAAGCCTTTTGCCGGACGCCATCATTCCGGACGCCATCATTCCGGACGCCATCATTCCGGACGCCATCATTCCAGAGGAATGATGGGCCACGTTAGCTGCCGGGGAACCCGAAACCTCCTCGCTGGAGGCCGTGGCAGCTATCTCCGCTCAAACATCATCATGCGAAAATCAATCGATTGTTTTCCTGGGATTTCACTTGCCCGCAAAACCAGCTGGCCCGGTCCCTTTTTCAAATCAATAATTCCCATGGAGATCGGTTTGAAATTTTTCACATAGGACTCCATCCGTTTCACGCGGTCATCGGCAGCTCCCAGCTCAGGTGGATGATAGGCGGTGGAAATCTTTTTCGAAATTGATTTGTCGCCAAAAGACAAATTCACCACCGTTCCAACATCTTCCGGAGCACAAGTGTAATACAAAACTACTTCGTATTGCCCCGTCTTACCGATGGACACATCCCATGAAATTTGATCGTCCACACTCTTCCAATTGGTGAAAAAGCTACAGTTGGGAAAACGATTGGATCGCCGGATATTCCCCTTGGCTTTCCCGTCTCTGGCCGGCACTTGAGTTAACAATGAGTCGCGATGCCCGACAACAAACGGTCTGCTATCCTGGTCATAGCCCCGAGCAACGTTATTTTGGAATTCTTTTGCGGCTTCTCTCAGTTGTTTTGCAATTTCCGGATGATCTCCCGATACATCCACCCGCTGGCGCGGATCGACAACCATGTCATACAGTGCGCCTTTTTGATCCAGGCGATATCGTTGTGTGCGAACACTCAGGCGTCCCTTCCAATGATTGAAGATCACCCGCTTGGAAGGAGCGACGGCTGATTTGCCTTGGAGTTGATCTGCCAAATTAAGCCCATCCAGCGGCTGTTGATTGGTTAACCGAACATCACAAAGTCCAGCAAGGGTAGGCAACAGATCGACGACCGAACTCACCGTTAAAAAGGTGCTGCCGGATCTGATTTTGCCGGGCCACCGTATAAAAAGGGGCGATCGAACTCCCCCTTCATCTGTGGAGCCTTTTCGACCTTTCATGCCGCCGTTCCACCTAGATCCGTTGGGACCATTATCGCAGAAATAGACGAATATGGTCTCTTTCGCCAAATCCATTTGATTTAATTTTGCCATGATCCGGCCAACATTCCAGTCAATGTTTTCGCACATTGCCAGAGCTGCTCGCGTATGGGGAATATTTTCCTTTTTGGGATCACGGTGTCTCATCTGAAGCTCTTTACTGCGAAAACGATTCCACCATTGGTCAGGGACCTGCATGGGAGAATGAGGGGTATTTAATGGTAAATAAGCAAAAAACGGCCGATCCTTATTCTCCTCCACAAATTCGAGAAGTTGATTGGTGAAGTCATCAACAACAAATCCGTTTCCCTTGACGATTTTGCCATTTCGCTCCAGAACCGGTGAAAAATAATTACCCCAATGTCCCGAACAAAAACCGTAGTACTCGTCGAAACCGCGGCCGTTTGGATGATAGGGATACTGCATGCCGTTATGCCATTTTCCAAAAGCACCGGTCCGGTAACCTGCTGATTGAAACATGTCCGCAATCGTGACCTCGTCCAGGTTCATCCGTTCTCCTCCTGCGGAGGTGCTGTAAACTCCGCTGCGGACGTGGTAGCGGCCTGTCAGGAACTCAGCTCGAGTGGGTGAGCAGACTGGACAGACAAAAAAACGTTCAAAACTGACGCCTTGGCTGGAAAGTCGATCGATATTCGGGGTGGAAAGATTTGTATTCCCGTTGATACTAAGGTCACCCCAGCCTTGATCATCTGTCAAAACAACGATCACATTGGGACGGTCTTTTCGCTGAACCGGTTGATCATCGGCGGAAGCGAGCGGCAAGCGAACAGCCAACACGGAATAAACAAGTAGACAGCATCCCATGACCAGCTGTAGCGGTGCTCTCCCACCACTCCACCCGATACTGCGAGTAAAACCCTGATGATCCGATCGCCAGCGGCCACCTTTGACTTGAAAACGGTCTCCCCTGAAGAAATTTCGTTGATGGTTCATCTGTCAAAAGGTTCCTTGGGAAATCTCAATTCAAAACCAGACTTTACGTCACCAACCAAATGTCACCCGGCACACCTGTCCAGTAGTCACCCTTGATGACCTGGTCCTCAGCCGGGCCTAGTTGGCCAGCCACCTGATTCTAACAGGATCACGCAATGGATGGGCGGCAGTCTCAGGGCCAAACCGCGAAAACCGGTCGCCGAAAAAATCGATGGAGATCCGGTTACTGCTGTTTTTTTTTCTGCGGTTCCCGGTGATAATAGCAGAGCATTAAATTAACCAGGGACTTGATTATGAATCGATGGGTTTTGAGTAATATTTTCTTGGCAGCGGCGGCCTGGATCACGTTGATTATTCCAATTGCTGCAGATGAGGGCATGCATCCAATCAGCGGTATTAAGTCCTTGAACCTCAAGTCCAAGGGGTTGGCGATAGATCCCGATGATATTTTTAATCCTGACAAAATCTGTCTTGTGGATGGGGTCTGTAAAGTTAACGGCTGTACTGGTTCATTCATTTCCCCAAAAGGACTGATTTTCACTAATCATCATTGCGCTTATCGTGCGATTCAGAGTGCCAGCACGAAAGAAAACGATTATCTGACCGATGGTTTCCACGCCAAGACTTTCTCCGGTGAAATCCCAGCGACGGGGTATACCGTTCGCGTGACCGAATCGCTGCGGGATGTCTCAAAAGAGGTTCTTTCGGTAGTGACTGAGGAAATGCTTGACTCAGACCGCTCCAAAGCTATTTCCAAGAAACGAAAAGAAATTGAAAAAGAGGCGGAATCTGCCAATGCCGGTCTGAGAGCCGAAGTTGCCGAAATGTTCACCGGAAAAACCTACGTCCTTTTTATGTACACCTACATTAAGGATGTGAGACTGGTTTTTGCCCCACCGGCATCGGTCGGCGTTTTTGGCGGAGACGTCGACAACTGGGAGTGGCCCCGTCACACAGGCGATTTCTCGTACATGCGGGCGTATGTCGCTCCAGATGGATCCACCGCCGCTTATTCTAAAGACAACATTCCGTACCAACCTCGAAAATACATCCAGGTCGCGGCCAAGGGCGTGGACGAAGGAGATTTTGTTTTCCTTCTGGGATACCCGGGAAGAACGGCCCGCCATAAGACCGCCACCTTTCTTAAATATGAAGAACAGGTCCGTCTGCCGTATATAGTCGATCTTTACAATTGGCAGATTGACACGATGTTGGCTGACGGAAAGGCGGATCGTGATGTCGCACTAAAGCATTCATCTCGTATCAAACGGCTCGCTAATGTCGAAAAACGATCCCGGGGTCAGCTTAAAGGACTGCGACGGGCGAATATTACTGCAACCAGAGCGCAAATGGAATCGGAGCTTCAGCAATTTGTCGATGAAGACCCGGAACTTCGAGAGGTGCATAGCTTAACACTCGCTGAGATCGCCGCAGTCTATCAGGAGATGACCGAACGCTCGAAGTTTGAACTGAATTTTTCAAATTTAATCCAAGCTTGTCGAGGACTTTATGTTGCTTTTAGGATATTCGACGCGGCCAATGAAAGAACAAAACCCGATCTGGACCGCGAATCCGCGTTTATGGATAAAAATTTCGATCTGACAAAAAACAGGTTGATGCTCGATATCAACGACCTGCATAGTCCCACGGACAAGAAAATGCTCGCAGGCATGGTGGCCCGTTTGAAAACAATCGAACAAGCCCAGGCGATCCCCGGTTTGGAATCGCTATTTAAACCCGAAGATTTAACTGACGTGATCGATCAAATGTACGCCGATTCCTTAATCAACGACAAAACATTTGTCGCTTCTGCACTCACCATGACACCGTCAGAACTGATGGAAACCAAGGATCCATTTATCAAGCTGGTTGCCGATCTTTACCCGGCGTTTTTAGAACTTCGAGAAAAAAACAAACAACGCAACGGTGAGCTTGGAAAGCTTTACAGCAAGTTTATCGACTCAAAAAAATTGTTTCTCAAAACAGATTTTGTGCCGGATGCCAATGCGACTCTGCGGATGACGTACGGTCGTATCAGGGGTTATTCTCCAGAGGACGCCGTCTATAAATCTCCGATCACCACGCTCAAGGGCGTTCTGGACAAAACCACCGGTGTCGAACCCTTTATCACCCCTCAAAAAATCATCGACCTCAGAAGGGCCAGAGACTTTGGTTCCTTTAAGAATTCCAAGCTGAATGATATTCCGGTTTGCATCCTTTACGATACCGATACCACAGGCGGGAATTCAGGTTCGCCTATCCTCAATAGCGAGGGGCAATTGGTAGGAGTTAATTTCGATCGGGCTTTCGAAGCAACGATTAATGACTTTGCCTGGAATCAATCGTATAGTCGCTCTATTGGAGTGGACATTCGATATGCACTCTGGATTACCGGCAAAGTGTTCAAAGCCGATAATTTGCTCGAGGAAATGGGAGTCAAATAAGACGATGGCGGATCGTTGATGGCCGTTAAATCATTCATAGCCGGCGAATGCACCGTAGCCGGCGAAAAGTAACACTCGCTCAGCCCGACCGATCAGGGACTCGTCTTATTTCAATCGTGGCAACTGACGTATTTTATCGATCGCAACTTTCCGTTGGGATGGTGTCATGTAAAACTTGTAGCCAGCGTTTTCCAGATCGATGCCGAGGACTTTTTCAACCGCCTCCGCCGCAAACTGGCGATTTAGCAAGTAGGCATCATCCAGTGCTTCAATTAATTGGTCGGCGGCCCAATCATCGTCATTTCGTCGCATCGCTTCGATCGCTACCAGTCGAACCGCCTCATTATCGCTCTTCAACCAACCCAATCCGACTTTTTGGGTGGTTGATGAATAGTTACCAGCCATCTTCGCTCGATCGTAGTCTTTTCCGTACCATTTTTTAAGTTTATCCACCGTCCAGTCAATCGTTTGATCGGTATGGCAAATATTACAGGCGTTGGGATGATTGCTCTCAATCATGGCATTTGCGGTTGGAGAAAAAATGGTATGCGTCCTGACGACGTCCTGTAGGCCTTCATTGATCTTGGGCATGTGGCAATTCATGCAACGAGATCCTTCGGTGCCAAGCGGATGATGGGTGTGCTCCACGACCGACTCCGGATTCCTGTATTCTTGGTGGCAGCGAATGCAAGTGGCATCGTCCTCAACTGGCGTCTTGGGCCATTTTTTTCCGGTTGCCTCATGAGGAGCATGGCATTCGATGCAGGTCAGTTTGGTATAGCAAGACCCTTTCATGGCGTCGGTGTATTCGGTGGAATTCCAAGTCGACATACCACCGGCAAATTGGGGGCGACTCCCGGTATGACAACGACCACAAGCCCAGTTTAGATTGGCGTGGGTCCGCCCGGTTTCAATTGCCTGCTTTCCGTTTTCCAATCGGAGGTGGCTACTCCTGGGCGCAAAACTGGGCAACACCTTCGGATCCTCAATGTGTGATTGACACCCCAGGTGGCACGCTTCACAGGAAATTCCAAAGGTCACCGCATGATCCGCAGCATCATACTTGGTCATCACTGGTGGGATGGAGACGACCTGGGCCTTTGAAGCGTTAGCCCGCGTCATGTTTTCCGGCCAAAGTTCCTGATGGGTTTCTTTTAAGTAGCCGGCCATATCGACATGCATGATACCCGGAGAATGCTTCTCGAGGGTAAACGGTTTTCGAAAGAGATTGTCGCCCAATGCAAATGTGGAATGACACATATTGCAATATTTAGCGTAGGGCAAAAAGCTTTTGCCGGTTTCTGGCACCTCGGGCATCGCAAACGGATCGGTTCGCTGTCCATCCGGTAATTCCGGACCGACATGGACAACCGGAATCCATTCTTTTTTATCTAGCCAGTATCCGAAGGGCAAAACATGGTTGGTGGTCCGGTAAGGATGGTTCGCCGTAAACGGTCCCTCTGTCATGCGGCCAATATAGTACTGAAAAAAACGGGAACCTAATGTTTGGAATATTTCGTACACCAACGTTACACCATCTCTTTGAAGGGTCATTTGGTACTTCCCTTCTACTCGCCCAAACCGAGCCTCGCCTCCCAGATACTGGATACCGCCTTCTCCCGAAAAATCGCCTTTTACGGTTTCTGTTTTTGCTGCCGCATTCATCCAACGGTGAGGGTGTTTTGACCAGTCATCATAATTTTGCTGATGACACTTGATGCATGAATCAGTTCCCGCATAGTCATCTGGATGAATATTGCTTTCAGGTCCAGTAGAAAAACTGACGTTTTTCACCGCTTCCGGAATGATATCCCACCAAAAAAGAATCTTGCCATTGGGAAAAACACGATAGCCGTTTAAATCAAATTCGGGCGGTGCCGCTGGACCTGCCACGACCTCTTGTTTCTTTTTCAAGGGAGTTTGACTTGGCTTCGATTTCGGGGCGGGTTGATTCACATCTTCTTCGGCGACTTGAAAGCTCTTCGGTTTTGCATCTTTGGCGTCGTCCCTTAACAAGGTGGTGAAAACAATACCGCCAATCGCAACGCATAAAACGCCGATTGTAAAAAGCAGAAATCGATTCATCGGTTCTCCCAAAAACACCCCGTCAACTTGTGGAACATCCCAACCCAAAGTGAGAGGCGAAGTCTATTATCGCAAGGATAAATAAAAGTTCTATTGAATATCCTCGACCAACATGAATTTCCAATGAATTTGATTCCGGCTATTGTTACCGTTCCCGGCGAGTTTTTTTCATTCTGACGATCGCGAGATGTTTACTGGTAACTCCAGCAGCCATTATTCGCCTCATAGCCCTCATTGCATTGAATGAAAGAACCAACCGAGACGGATTCGAAAGCTTTAAACAAACAGGTTCAGACGATTGTTCATCCAGTCTGGAAAAGCCCGTTCTACAAATCGGATTGCCTGTTTCCTGTTGTAACGAGTGCTGAGATGACCGGCGACAATGATCTCGTTTTGAAAACGATCCGCACGCTCAACATAATCATCGAGATGCATATGTCCGTTTTTATGAATGATTTCTTTTCGATGATCGGGAGAAAGAAAAGTCATTTCGGTGATCAAGATTCGTGCCAAGTACATGTCGGGGTTTTCATCCAAACCGCGAGGTGAGCTGTCACCCAGGTACCCCACTAGTGGCATTCGGACTTCCCTGGAAATCTCAGTGCCCTGCATCTTTAAATTGCGTAACTGATCACCTGGCAAGTCCGCAAATTCCGGCCGTAACTTCTTTCGACGATCCCAAACCAGAAAACTCATCGCTGGAACGGTATGAAACGCCTTTGCCGTGGTGACGACTAATTCCCTTGATAGTTCTATTTCCTCTCCCGGTTCGATGCCGATTAACTCGACTGGCAAGCGACCTCGATCCAACGAACTAAACAGTTTCAGGATTGCGTAAAATGGATCGACAGATTTTTTTGGCAAATAAATTACTGGAGGATCCATCTTCATCATCCGCCTCCGGGCGACATACACCGGCAACGCTGCGCAGTGGTCCAGATGCATGTGCGAGACAAACCAAACCGGCGTCCCCATGAATTCCCAAGGCTGGGCGCCTAAATCAAATCCCAATTTAAGCTCTGGTATTCGCCAGCAGGTCTGTACTGCGGCGCGCGAATAGCCCTCAATGGTGTAGCCATCAAATTCGATTTTCTTTAAACCAACGTTGTTTACCATTAATTTATTTTTCCAGGCCGAATTGCTCTAAAAAGGACCACTTTACGAACAACGAAAGATCTCCTGATACAACATCGACCGTTTGGTTCTGCACTGAATTTTGCCGAGAGGCTTAGTCTAAGCGATTCAACATCAGCGCAGAAGAGATGCAGACCGCTTCAAAGATGAAAACGTCAATTTTCAGAATCAATCATCAGAGATTTGCCGGCAAATGTTTTTGAAGCCGGGAATGGAAATCAAGCTGGATTTGCACAGGTTGGCAGAAAGAGTCACACCAGAGATTCATCTGCTGTTGACCGACGGTCATGGAGGATGTCCGTCATTTTGGGCGGCCATTGGAAGAATTGTTTAGATCAGCCGATTTCGGACGACCTAATCTCGCTGCGAACCTCCTTGCGACGTTCCCGTTCGTTGGTAATTCGCATCAGGTCAGGGGTTGGGTATCGTCTTCGGAACGACATCCTGGGATCCAGCGAAGTCCCGCAGCGAAACCGATCAAAACAGGGATCCGCAGGTATTCGATGCAGGTGAAAACTGTCTCCACCAATCTCGTTGTATCCGCCATAGGCGGAACAGACGCCGTCGAAGCCAAACCTTTTCGCCAGTCTAAAAACTTCGTCATTAAGGGATTCATGCGTACCCAAAGGAAACGAAAAATATCGAATAGGTTTTTCCAGGTAGGTCTCTAATTCATCCCGGGCATCAACAACTTCCTCGAACAGCGTTTCCGGGGCGTTCACCTTCCCCAAATCCGTAAGTGACTTTCCTTGCGAACCAATTTCAATTCCCGATTGTTCCAGCAATTGCAACGATTCAATTCCGTTCCCCTGCAGGGATTGATGATCAGACGAATCCGACGGTAGTTCCTTATCTCTCAAAACCGACTCGCTGTTAACGAAATAGGTGGCAGGAATCTGTTGCTTGACCAACAAGGGCAAAGCCATTAGTGAATTATCTGCGTACCCACCATCAAACGTGATCGCGGCGGTGGGTCGGTCGATTCCGCCATTTATCCGTTTTTGAACCTCTTGGAGGGAAACCATGTCGAAATTCTTACTTAGCCACTCTAGTTGCCTGGAAAAATCAGCGGTGGCAATCGTTTTTTCGCCAGGCGAGGTATCACTTACCCGATGATAATTCAGCACAACGATTGGGTAGCGATTAGATGCTTTAGCCGATGTTGCCCATATCCAGCGGACCGGGGTCGTTGCCATGGCATAGCTGCGGGTTAACAAAGTTCGAAAAGCCGACATTTTCAGAAACTAGGTCAGGGGTTTCAGGAGGGCAGAGAGAGTGCAGTCAAACCTTTAAGCGCAGAATGCAGCCGGTCAGCATCTACTGGACATAAAATCTGGATTTGTTCGCTATGCTAATAGGTATGTAACGACTGAAGGAGTTTTCTCGGGCTCCGGCAAAGATGAGCAAGTTCAATTGCCTCGCCAAACAGCGATCGATCACCTAAATCGGGAACGAGGGGCATCCAGACTAAATTCCTTCGTGTTTCAGGGGTTTTTCGGTGACCCGGCGGCTTAACCATTCCCCTGGACGATCCAACAGATGATGATCGTGGATGGATTACCTTACTAATGGATTACCTTACTAATGGATGGCCTCACTGGTGTGAAGGGAAAACGCTGCGAAATGGCGGGCAAGGCCGCAGGATACCAGTGTTCCATCGGTTTCGGCGATTTCGCTAGGGAATTCCTCAACGACGGCCACAGGGACCCTGCCAAGACCGGTCTCTTTGGAAATCGCCATGAGTCATCCAATCGGGCGGTGGTATTTTTTGAAAAAGAAACGGCAAACGGATTCGAAATAATCGTTAAGAGGGTTATATTCAATCTTGGTCAGGTGTTGCCAACGGAATTCCTTCGGATTCAGCGCCGGTCCACCTTTTTGTTTGCCATAGACTTGCCTGAATCGGGTGGGCGAAGCCTGCCTGACACCTATTTTCGCTCGGTCGGATCATTTCCGGTTCGAGGGACCCTTTTAGCGACCAAGATTGAATGAACGTTTTCAGTAGCGACTATGTTGAGGAACTTCTAAATCAGTTTCTTGACGATCCTGCCAGTGTGTCAGTGGATTGGCAAAACTATTTTTCAGAGCTCCTTCAAAAGGCGCCCTCCTCCCAAAATGGAAAACAGACCAGTGCTCCGGGACCTGCCGCCAAGTCTTCTAATTCGCTTGGATTTGCCCAACTACAGGACCGAGTCGATCAACTGGTACGTGGTTTCCGCGTTCGAGGCCATCTGGCAGCCCGGATCGATCCTCTTCGACTAAAGGACGTCGATACGCCCGAATTGACACCGGAGTTTTATGGACTCCTTCCGCAAGACATGGAAAAGAGTTTTTCGACACGGACGATCAATGGAACCAATTCTCGTACCCTGGAAGATATTCTGCAGCAAATGCGGTCGACCTATTGTCGATATATAGGCGTGCAATTTATGCACATTGACGATCACCACGTCCGCGATTGGTTGCAACAGCGAATGGAGGGAACCGAGAACCGCTTCGAGCTTTCACGCGAACGCCAGATCCGAATTCTTACCCGTCTGACCGACGCGGTGATTTATGAAGAGTTCGTGCGGCGAAAGTTCGTGGGCGCGAAAACGTTTTCCCTCGAAGGTGCCGAGAGCCTGATCCCATTGCTCGACTTGACCCTCGAAAAGGCAGGAGACCATGGCATCAAAAACATGGTGATCGGGATGGCTCACCGCGGCCGGCTTAATGTATTAGCTAATATCATGGGCAAACGAGCCGAAAACATTTTTTGGACATTCGACGATCCGGATCCGGAGGCGCATCGAGGCGCAGGCGATGTGCTCTATCACTTGGGCCACAGTAGTGATTGGACGACATCCACCAATCAGAACGTCCACCTTTCCCTCTGTTTTAACCCCAGTCATCTAGAGTTTGTAAACCCGGTCGCCTTAGGACGGTGTCGAGCAAAGCAGGATCGTCACGGTGATCAGGAGCGTTCTGAAACGATGACCTGCCTGATCCATGGAGACGCAGCTTTTGCCGGCGAAGGGGTTGTCCAGGAAACCCTCAACATGAGTGAACTGCCGGGATACACTACCGGTGGCACGCTCCATGTCATCGTTAACAACCAGATCGGTTTTACCACCCCAGCCGATGAAGGGCGTTCCTCAACGTACGCCAGTGACGTTGCGAAGATGTTGCAAATTCCGATTTTTCATGTCAATGGTGAAGACCCAGAAGCCGTTGCTCAAGTTGTTGAGTTAGCAATGGAATTTAGGCGAGAATTCCATCGTGACGTCGTCGTTGATATGTATTGCTATCGTAGGCTGGGACATAACGAGAGCGATGAACCACGGTTTACCCAGCCTGTGATGTATCGACAAATAGAATCTCGACCCACCGTTCGGGATGGCTACATTAAACGCTTGCTCAAAATGGACGGAATTACCCTCGAGGAAGCTGACAGTATTGCTGAACGACGAAAGCAGCAACTCGACAAAGAGTTTGACAATGCAAAAAAATCCCAGTACACCAGCGACAAACAAACCATGGGTGGAGTCTGGGAAGGCTTTTACGGAGGTCCTGAACGCTTTGACGACGACCTTGATACGGGCGTTGAGGGAAGCCGGATAGCGGAAATCATCAACGGGATAGCATCCACTCCCGCCGAATTCAAGCTAAATTCAAAACTGACCCGCCTGATGCAACATCGTCGCGAGATGTCCAAAGGGGAGCGACCGGTCGATTGGGCGACCGCCGAACTGGCCGCTCTAGGTAGCTTAGCCGTCGAAGGGCATGCCGTACGATTTTCTGGTCAGGATTGTGGACGGGGCACGTTCAGCCAACGTCATGCTGTGTTGGCCGATGCCGAAACCGGCGGACGATTTTGTTCGCTGCAGTTTCTCTCGGAGGATCAGGCCAAGGTCGAAATGATCAATAGCCCCTTGAGTGAAACGGGCGTTTTGGGCTTCGACTATGGGTACAGCCTGGATAGTCCGGACAAACTCGTTCTCTGGGAAGCGCAGTTCGGCGACTTCTGGAATGCCGGTCAGGTGATTGTCGATCAGTTTATTGCCAGCGCAGAAGACAAATGGGATCGTTTAAGCGGACTTGTCATGCTCCTACCCCACGGATTCGAAGGAGCCGGTCCGGAGCATAGCAGCGCCCGAATTGAACGGTTTCTATTGCTTAGCGCCGAGCACAATATGCAAATTTGCATCCCCACCACCGCCGCACAGCATTTTCACCTTCTCCGCCGTCAGGTAAAGCGAAACTGGAGAAAACCGTTGGTCGTGTTCACGCCAAAAAGCTTGTTGCGTGAACCGCTGGTCGCTTCGGAAATTGAGGAATTTACCATGGGGACCTTTCAAAGGATCCTTGTGGATGACCTTGGCGAAAATCCACCAGAGAAGGTTGTCATTGGAACCGGAAAGATCTGTGTGGATATGTTGAAGTCGATCCAGGAAACCGGAACTCCACAAAATCTAAGGATCATTCGGCTTGAGCAGCTTTATCCGCAGCCGACAACCGAATTAAAAGCCGCACTTTCGGATATTTCTGAAGGCACCCCTGTTTATTGGGTCCAGGAAGAACCGAAGAATATGGGGGCATGGCCGTTTATTCGGTTCCAATTCGGCGATAACCTTTTTGGAAAATTCCCAATAGACGTGATTTCCCGGCCCGAATCAGCAAGCCCCTCGACCGGATCCAAGAAGGCCCACAAGCTCGAACAGGAAGAACTGATCAATCGTGCACTGTCGGTGATTGAAAAACCGCTTTTAACATGATAAACCCGACAGAGACGGGACTAAACAAGGCCCCTTTTTAGTTAACATTCTCCCCTAACCTTTTCCAATACGCGACATAGAATGATCGAAATCAAGGTTCCAGAACTCGGCGAATCCATCCAGGAAGTTCAGATCCTCCAGTGGCTCAAGGCCGAGGGTGATTATGTTGCTCGCGACGAAGACCTGGTCGAAGTGGAGACTGAAAAGGCTTCCCAGGTCATTCCCGCGCCAGAAGGGGGAATTGTTCAATCCATTTCGGCTCAGGATGGCCAATTCGCCAAGGTCGGTGACGTAATCGCCAAGCTGGAAAAATCCGAACAGCCTGACCTTGCTAAAACCGGTTCTGCGGTGAATCCCGCCGAGACAGTTCAAGCCAATGGCAGCATCCTGGTGATGCCAGCCGCCGAACGAGTCCTGGCCGAATATGAACTCTCTGCCGAACAGGTCACAGCGACTGGCCCCAGTGGAAGGTTGTTAAAAGAAGACGTCCTCGCCTATATCAAAGAGAACGGAATCGAAAAAGGAAATCAGACCGTTCCCCCGAAATCCCGATCTAAATCCCCCACCGTTCAAAACGAAACGCCCAAGGTAGCGACCACCAATCGACCAATTCCAGGTGATCGGTCTGAGGAGGTCAAACCGATGTCGATGATCCGCCGTACCATCGCCGGTCGTCTGGTAGAGGCTCAGCAGACAGCAGCTTTATTGACCACGTTCAATGAAATCAACATGGAGCCTGTCATGTCGCTGCGGAAAAAGTATAAGGAGGCATTCCTGGAAAAGCATGGAGTAAAGCTCGGCTTTATGTCGTTTTTTGCAAAAGCCGTCGTAGAGGCTTTATCCCGCTTTCCGGCCATCAACGCCGAAATCCGCGGAAATGACATTGTGTATCGCCAATACAAGGATATCGGGATCGCGATCGGTGGCGGAAAGGGACTCGTTGTTCCGGTCCTTCGAAATTGCGAAGGACTTTCATTTGCCCAAATTGAAACGGAAATTGGAGTTTTGGGTCAAAAAGCTCAAGGTAACAAATTGACCCCGGCTGAACTCGAAGGCGGAACGTTTACCATCAGTAACGGGGGCGTCTACGGTTCTCTGCTCTCCACACCCATCGTTAACCCGCCTCAAAGCGGCATCTTGGGTTTGCACTCGATTCAGGAGCGGCCAATTGCTGAAAATGGACAGGTCGTAATCAAACCCATGATGTATGTCGCTTTGACTTACGACCATCGAATAGTCGACGGACGGGAAGCCGTACTGTTTTTGAAAACAATCAAAGAGGTTCTCGAAGAACCCGCCAGGCTATTTTTGGAAGTCTGATTTTCAGCGGAAAAAATCAACCCGATCCCTAACCTCCAGCGGTCGCCGACATTGGGTTGCCGACATGGAAGTTTACCGCCGGCCCTGCTGCATGATTTGTCTGCGACAACTCGGCCGGCAACGATCCCCCATGACGACATCAGCGATGAAGACACGTCCAAGGGCGGGCGGATGCAACTTGCCGCACAATACATCGTTGTCATGATATCGAAGGTGTCGACGCGTTGGACTTTACGCCAGCAACTCTTTTATGACTGTCCCTCCGAACTGGGACAACTGCTTAAACCGACCAGCATGGTAGTAAGTCAGTTTGTTATCATCCAAACCGAGCAATTTGAGGATGGTGACATGTAAATCACGAATCGGGTGAACGCACTCAACAGCTCGCCCCCCCACCTCATCGGTCGCCCCGACAACCGCTCCTTTTTTTACGCCACCACCAACAAGGAGCATCGACATGGCATCGACATTGTGACCCCGACCAATCGTTGTTTCCCCTCCTCGGTAGTTATTATCCGGGGTCCGTCCGAATTCCCCGCACCAAATCACCAATGTGTCTTCCAGCAACCCTCTCCTTTTCAAGTCGGAAATCAACGCAGCGATAGGCTGATCGACGCTGTTAATGCGTGCCCGATGGCCCCGTTCCAAAAAATCGTGGCTATCCCAACCGCCAGAAAAAACCTGCACAAAGCGAACCCCCTGTTCCACCATTCTTCGCGCCATCAAGCATTGCCTGCCAAAAGCTTTCGTTTCTGGTCGATTCAATCCGTACATTTCCGCAGTCCCAGCCGACTCCTGAGATAAATCCACCACCTCCGGTATGGCCGACTGCATTCTAAAAGCCAATTCGAACGACTCCATTCGGGCCGCTAGATCGGCATGTTCGGGATGCATCTTTGCGTGTTCCTGATTGAGAAACTCAAGTTGATCCAAGGCGAGTCTTTGATGCTGCCGCGTTCGATAGGAGGGAGGCATCAGATCAAGGATGGGTGTGCCTTTACTTCTTAGACGGGTGCCTTGAAATTGAGGTGGCAGGAACCCACTCGACCAATTGCCAGCCCCACCCTGCGGCATGGCGAGTTCGGTCATCACAATGTAACCAGGCAGATTTTCATTGAGCGTTCCCAGTCCATAGTTCATCCAAGCACCCAACGCCGGGTCCGCTCCCAGTCTGCTCCCGGTGTTCATGTGAAAAAGAGCTTCAGGGTGGTTGAGGGATTCAGCTTGGCAACCGCGATAAACACAGAGTTCATCAGCGATCTCTGGAGCTGCCAGATATTGCCAGGGATCGCTCATTTCAATCCCTGAATCGCCGACGCGGCGACTCTTGAATGGACTACCGACAAAAAATCGTTTTCCGGTTGCTAATCCATCCGTTCGGTTGGATCCATTCAAATGCTGACGATTCAGCTCAGGCTTAGGATCGAATGTGTCAACCTGACTGGGCCCTCCCTCCATAAAAAGCATGATCACCGATTTAGCCTTGGGCGTTTTCATGGCCAATCTGCTTCTTTCGGCCGCGGGTAAATCCCGCGAAAATAAATCCGTCAGGGCCACAGCGCCTAAAGAAGAACCCAGGCCGAAAAGAAAATCGCGGCGCCCCGTTTGGGTTGGTTCAATGTTATACGGTTTGTTTACCGATTCAGAACTCATACTGGGTCAATCCAATGGTTTGAAATTGGAGTCTTAAATAAAGCACATCTAATAAACGTAGGAAAACTCATTACTGTTAAATAACAGCAGACAAAAATCGGCTAATGCTCGAATCCGAGAAGAGACTTCGGAGGGTTTTTTATCCGCTTGATAATCCTCAAACACGGGAAGTATTTCCTCGTATTCAAAGGGTTGTCCCGTCAACTCCTCGACAAGTGACCGGGTGATGGACGTCGGATAAAGTTCTTTTTCTGGTTGATGATCCTGATGGTAGCGATCCATCTTCAATACATATCGCTTCATTTTTTCAAGTTGGCTTTGCGTGGGGACACGCGAAAAGGCCAATTCAAACCCTCGCTCGACCTGTTGCGACAGGGTCTTCCGTTCTCGGTTCAACCTTAACGCCAGCGCAATCGACCGGTCCATCATGGAATGACTGTTCATCATCGTCAGCGCTTGAGGAGAAACGGTGGCCGCCTCTCTCATGCCGCAGGATTCATTCGGATTAGGACGGTTGAGAACTTCCAAAAACGGATTCGGCATCCCCCGTACCCGGTACGCGTAAAGGGTTCTGCGATGACGATCTTTAGGAAGTCTTGAAGGTTGGTATGCTGGAGCAATCGAGAATTGAATCATTCGAGGTTGCAAGGCGACCTCCATGTTAATTTCTGGAAAAACCGGCACCCCTCCCATCTCAAATTCAAGCTCACCAGTCACCAAGAGCATGTTATCCCGGATTTCTTCAGCGGTCAGGCGGCGGCTGTTGAATCTGGTGAGCAGACGATTCTCAGGATCGACCCTTTCAATCTCTTGACGCTGGGCTTCCGATTGAACATCCATGATCGCCGATCGTTGGTAGGCCTGGGAACGCATGATTTGCCGATGCAATCGCTTAATCTTCCAACCGTTTTTCATGAAATCGATCGCCAACCAATCCAACAGTTCCGGATGGGATGGTTTCTCACCTTTCACCCCGAAATTATTGGGGGTCGAGACAATCCCCGCGCCAAAATGTTGCTGCCAAATTCGATTCACAATCACCCGGGAGGTCAGGGGATGATCTTGATGGACCATCCATCTGGCCAAAGCCAGTCGACGCCCATTCAGTTGATTGGGAATCCGGTAGCGATCTGGCTGCTGCGACCCGGAAGGGGCCTCGAGATTGTTAATCTCCTTCCAAGCCGGAATGCCGGTTCCGCTGAGGACACCTGGGAAAACGGGCGACCCTGGGGCAGCTAACACCCCGCCATCGAGAATAAAACTTGTGGGTAACCAGTTTCGATTTAGCTTCTCCGGTTTGCGGAGCTTTCTCGCATTGAGCCTTAAATCTGGTCCGTTATAAACGCCTTGAACCAGCGGTTGGAAACGTTCAAGACGGCGTTCCCAAATCCAAACGTCCTGTTCACGAACCTTCAATTGGCCCTGTTCTTCTGGGCTGAGTCCGACAAATCTTGCCGGCTTTTGGCCTTCTGACAGCTTTCGCCGTCTATTAAAAGGAACATAGTCCAGCTGCCGGTCCTCGTACCATCGCCTGGCAGCTGATTCCCGTTTTTCGTAAAGTTCGTCGCGTTTGGTTTTGGCAAAACCCAGGAGTCGTTCGACGAGTATCTTGTTTTCAGAGAATCCATTTTTATTTTCCACATCTAGAAAAGGCACTGGAATCTCGGCCGGTTGTGTACCCGCAAAAATTGACATCATCCGGTAGTAGTCACGGGTGGGAACCGGATCAAATTTGTGGTCGTGGCATTTACTACAACGCATGGGCATTGCCAAAAAGGTTTGCCCCACACTATGGACGATATCGTCCCGGAGGATTTGCCGGATTTCCTCTTGGGGAATCATGGCGGTTCCCCAGGGCCCCATTCGTAAAAAACTGACCGCAATTTTTGACTCGATCGTCGCCTGCGGCAATTCGTCACCTGCGATTTGTTCGATGAGAAAACGGTTAAACGGTTTGTCATTATTGAAGGCGCGGACCACGTAATCTCGGTATCGCCAAGCGTTGGATCTTTCGTAATCGTTGGAGAAACCAGCGGTGTCGGCATAACGCACCACATCCAGCCAATGCTGTGCGGACCGTTCACCATAACGTGGACTCTCCAACAGCCGTTCAATGAGATCCTCGTAAGCCTGATCGGGATTTTCCTCCCATGAATGGTTGAAAACCGCTGTTTCCTGGGGTGTTGGCCCCAAACCCGTTAAATCAAAAGTCGCTCTCCGGATGAGGGTCGCAGGATGAGCCCGACCGACAGCAGTCAAACCTTGCTGCGAATGTCGTCGATTAATTAACTCGTCGATTGGATCCATCGAGTTTTCTTTCAAATCGACTTTTTCTATCGGGCGAAATGCCCAAACCTCTTGGGGGTTGTAGGTCCGATCGGTCCAAAGTTGATCCGTCCCCCCACTGGTTGCGATACGAATTCCCTTGTCAGCACTCCGTTGGCGATAATCTGCGAGAATTTCAGATCTCTGCTTCGGCTGTGGCCAAGCCGCTCCCTGTTCAATCCAACGTCTGATCTCTGCGACCTGCCGTTTGTTAAGTCGGTCATTTTCCTTGGGCGGCATTTCCAAATCTACCCACTCGACGGCGTTCAACAGCTGTCCTTGGCGAGGATGACCAGGAACCACCAAAGGTTTGCCCGATTCCCCGCCCTTGAGCATGCTGTGCCGAGTCCGCATGTCCAGCTCACCCTTGATGTCATCTGCAGTGTCCCCATGGCAGGGAAAACATTTGGTTTTAAAAAGAGGAAATATTCGAACCGCGAATAGTTCTTGCCCAGACAGTTCTTGCCCAGACAGTTCTTGCCCAGCATTGGGACGTATTTCGGCTGGGCTGATTTCATCTTGCCCGGAACTCCGATTGATGAAAGTGCCAACCATCATTAGCTGGAGAGTTAACACAACGGTGGCCCGCATTATCGAACCGCTCTGGCGTCTGATCCGAACATCAGACTGAGAAAAATACTGACTCATAGAAACATCTAAAAAAAATGAACCCGGTTTGGAGCCCGATGACGCGAATATCAACCGGACTAAATTCCCGGACTTTTGGCTTCTTCAAAAACGATGGCCTTGATCTAAAACAGAGGCTCGTCCTACTTCAACCCGGCAGAGCGACACTCATTCCAGCAACGAACCGAGCTTGTTCGCCAAGGCTTGGGCGACTGGCTTGGTTTGAGGGTAGCGAAAATTTAGATCCTTGCCAAACCACCAATCTTTGTAGACTTCCTTGGACGAGAACTTGATGGCTCCCCAAAGGTCGCAAATCTGAATTTCGGGATGTCGATCCATCACCTCTTCGGCCCATTGGTTCTGTAACCTCATCCGGCCTGGCACCAAGCCGACCGGATTGGTTTCTTCATATTCAAAGTCGTTGCGTAAATTAGCTGGAATGAACTCCTTGTCTTTCAATTTCGGATCATTAAACCCAAACGGGACGGGGGTGGAGTGCACCCAAATCAGCTTTGCCCGAGTCTTTTTTAATTCTTTAATGCATTTTTCCAAATTCAACTGATAGTCCATTTGGGACAGAGATGCATCGCCATGCCCAAAATTAAATGCGATCACGTCCCATTTCCGGCTATCATCCTTGTATAGCCCAAGCCATCGATGGAACCTGGTGTATTCCCGGGAGGAACGGCAATTACTCGCCGGATGATGAACATTCATCTTCCCCTGGAGTTCGTCTTTGAGCGCTTTTAAATATCGGATGGAAATCGAGTCTCCAATCACTAAACATCGGGGCAGTTTTTCAGTTTCCTGTTTGACGTAATCAACCACCGGAACGAATTCGACATGTTCAGCAATTCGTCGTGAATTTTCCGTACGAAAATTCACGTAGACGACCACCTCTCCTGGAATCAGAT
This sequence comes from Planctomycetota bacterium, assembly GCA_014238905.1. Classification (GTDB taxonomy): domain Bacteria; phylum Planctomycetota; class Planctomycetia; order Pirellulales; family Pirellulaceae; genus JABAAE01. The sequence continues at coordinate 104,768 of JABAAE010000005.1, read as the reverse complement.
CGAGAACGTTAAAACCATCGATCCTTAAAACCCTGTCGGAAAGGTCCACCCGGCGTTTGACTCCGCCAAAATCGATCTGAAAAACCGAGGATTTCGCCGTGGGCAGTAATTCACCCCGAAGTTCGTACAATGGGTTATTTCCAGAGCTTGATTCCACCGATTTGCCTGACAAGATTATCCGGTCTAATTGAATCGGGTCTTGACTTGTCTTATTGATACGATCCTCGTCGGAATCGAATCGATTTCGGAAAAACAGTTGTCGTGGAAGTTTGAAAACCCGCGCGACATCATTTTCCAAACGACCATCTTGCGAGGACGCCGGCACCCTGATAACGGCGGTCCTCTTACCCCAATCCAATTTGGGTTTGATCAGTCTCACGATGATCTGCGTTGACCGATCAATTCGAAACTCCTGACTACCTTCGGCACCCTGGACCACAAAAGAGTATTTCTTAACCGACTGGACGTGCCCATCGATAAATCCCTCCTGGGCACTGACTGCATCAAGGGACACCAGAAAAAAAACTGAAACCACCATCCCAATTGCGAACCGCGTTGAAACGCCACCTTCCGAATTGATGGCAAAAACTTTGTTGGGATTTTCAATTTGAAAAACAGGCGTCATAATAAATAAACGCAGTTCGGACGGATTGGAAAAACACTATGCCTAATGCAGTTCGCTCGTTATGGGCAAAGCCTAATTATATACTTTCAGTCCCCAGGCGAATGCCATCTTTTTACACATTTTACGGGTGGAATCACAATAGAGGAAAAAGAGGTGTTTCACCTCTTGGCCTACCAACGCTCACGAACCAACGGTTTTCGGCACTCGTATAGGTGCACGGTCGTGAAAAGCCCAATCAAAATTCATACATTCAGGTAAATACAATGCAAAAGCAAGTTCTGGTGGAGCGAATGGTCAATCTGATGAAACCAGAATCCAATTTCATCTTCAATATGACCACCGCAGAAGCCATGGAGCGAGTCGGTTCGGGCGATCCCCAACAGGTCCGTCAGATCGATGGTCAGTTTGCTTTGGTTCACAAGCGGGGAACGGTCGTTCGACTGGCAAGATCGATTGGCCGCCCGATGCGGTACTTTCTTGCAAAACAGGCAGCAGGCCCGGTTTTAATTATTGCCGAGCGCATCGACCAGATTCGCGACCACCTCGAAAGTGAGGGCCTGGGTGACCAGTTCCATCCATCCTATACCCGCATGGTTCCCGCTCACTACATTACCGAACTAGCCCTGATCGGGTGTCCCGACCCTAATCCCGTTTATACTCGTTACCTCGAATCCAGACGGGACGAACTCCCCGCGGATACAAAAAAAATTGGTGCGGCTTATATGACGGCCGTTGCCCACGAAATTGAAAAATGGGTGGATTCCATTGATGTCAGGGAGCCCATTGGCGTGTTGTTTTCCGGCGGTATCGATAGTGGAGCCATTCTACTGCTCACTTACGATGTGTTGTTAAGGAAAGGACAATCCCCCTCCCGATTAAAAGCCTTTACGTTAACGGTCGATGGCCAAGGAACCGACATTCAGCAAGCATCCGATTTCCTGAAATCACTGGATTTGGACATGCTATTGGAAACCATCGAAGTGGACAGTTCCAGACTGGACTACAGGTCGGCGGTGTCGGCTATTGAGGATTACAAACCGCTCGACGTTCAATCTGCGACCATGGCGATGGCTGTTTGTGAGGGAATTCGCAAACGCTATCCGGACTGGAAATATCTTCTGGACGGCGACGGTGGAGATGAAAACTTACGTGATTACCCCATCGAAGAAAATAGTGAATTGACGATTCGCAGCGTGTTGAACAATCCGTTCTTTTACCACGAGGGGTGGGGCGTCGACAAAATCAAACATTCCCTGACTTATTCAGGCGGGCAGAGCCGGGGTCATGTACGAACTTATGCAACAGCGGAACATTTCGGATTTAGCGGATTCTCTCCTTTTGCGACGCCCAACGTCATCTCGGTAGCTGAAGGGATCCCTTTTATCGAATTGACCCAATGGGATCATGAAAAACTATATTCTCTCAAGGGTGATGTCACTCGTTGTGGCATAGAAACGGTTACCAATCTGACAATGCCCCTATATGAAAAGAACCGATTTCAAAAAGGTGTTGTTTCCAGTACCGCGTTTGATAAACTGTTCCCCGACAACGACCTGCCTTACCGGGAGCATTTCGCCCGCCATTTTGCATAACGATGAGTCAGCAACCCAATTCGTCGGACGAGATTGTTTCCGCTCGTGGAAAAAAAAATGTCGTCCATCCGGCAATTCCCTACGCTTTCCTGACCGAGAAAGAGCGGCTATCGAACGGGAAAGTGGAAGAATGTGTGACCATCTTTCTGACTAATCGGGAGTGCGCGTTTCGATGTTTGATGTGCGACCTCTGGAAGAACACCACCGATTTCACGGTCACCGATGCCGATCTGGAGCAACAGTTCACCACCGCCTTTGACCAACTTGGCATCGTGGCGGGCCTGAACAGCGATCGGCAAATCAAGATATACAACAGCGGTAATTTTTTCGATCCAAAATCAATCCCAGCCTCTTCGGTAGCTGCGGTTGCCGCCAGGATTAACCGGTATGGCTTTGGCAACACCATTGTCGAGAATCACCCCAAGTTATGCGATCACCGGGTCGTTCAAATGGCGGATCGACTCGAAAACGGCTTAGAGATAGCGATGGGACTGGAAACCGTTCATCCGGTTGTCCTTCCCCGCCTGAATAAAAAGATGACCACGGCCGATTTTCAATCGGCGACGCAGTTCCTGTTGTCACATGAAATAAAAGTCCGGGCCTTTATACTCCTCAAACCACCCTTTCTGTCAGAAGAGGAAGGTGTGGAATGGGCCCTCAAATCGATTGATTTTGCTTTTAAGAACGGAGTTGAGTGCTGTGCCGTCATCCCGACCCGAAAGGGAAACGGAATAATGGATTCACTTCCGGAGGGGCAGTTTTCCGAGCCCGCTCTGAGTTCGTTAGAGTCGGTCAGCCAGCATGGGTTAGCCTTGTGTCGATCTGGCCAGCGACTTTTTGTTGACATCTGGGACGCTGAACGATTCTCGAAATGTTCGCATTGTTTTGAACAGAGATCGGCTCGTTTGAATGAGATGAACTTGCGGCAGGTGGTTTTGCCGGAAGTAGACTGTCCAAAATGTTCGAGCCTTAACCAGTAGGTGCCCTTATGAAAACCTGTGATATTTTGATCGTTGGTTCCGGATATTCTGGCAGCCTAATGGCCTTGGTTCTGTCCCGATTAGGATACCAGGTGGTTGTGGTGGATCACTGTACCCACCCCCGGTTTGCCATAGGAGAATCATCCACCCCCATCGCCGATACGTTATTGAAAAAACTAGCCGAACAATATGATCTTCCTGAGGTTCAGCCTTTGGCAGGTTATGCCACCACCAAAACAGCATACCCTTCGGTTCTGGTAGGAAAGAAAAGAGGTTTTAGCTACTTTCAGCATCATCCCGATTGCGATTTTTCTCCCGGGGACCATCACCAAAACGAAATGCTCGTTGCTGCCAGCAGTTCCGATGAATTTGCCGATTCTCACTGGCTAAGAAGCGATGTTGACCATTTTCTGGTCGAGCTTTTCGAAAAATATGGAATCCAGTTTTATGACCAAACGAAAATCCATTGCCTGGACAAGAACCTCGACGGCTGGAAAGTCTCCCTGTTGCAGAACCACGATGACATCCATCTGCAAGCTCGTTATCTGATTGATGCCAGCGGAGGTCAGGGCGCCATTTTGGAATTGCTTGGAATTCAGCGTGACAACTCCCCCATGAAAACATGCACCAGCGGTCTTTATGCGCATTTTGAGGGCGTGGAACGGTGGAGCCAACCTAAATTTTCGCGGTCCAACGAACATCCTTTTTTGTGTGATGATGCGGCGGTCCATCACCTCCTCCAAGAGAGCTGGATGTGGCAATTGCGATTTTCCAACGGATTACAAAGCTGCGGTTTTTCAATCCCCTTTTCAGGTAACGCTGATGCTCCGCAGAATAATCAGGCAATTAAATCGAACGCTTGCAGTTCGGAGTTGCTGGACAGCTTTTTTCAACGGATTGAAAACTACCCCTCTTTAAAAAAACAATTTCAATCCGCGACGGCGGTGACTCCCGCCAACAAGGCATTCTATCGTCCTCGCCTGCAATACCTCTCCTCTACCGGCAGCGGGCGTGGCTGGTCCGCGTTGCCCAACACCGTAGGTTTTGTCGATCCTCTGCACTCCAAGGGAATTGCTCACTCCCTAAGCGGTATCACCAGGCTCGCGGCTATTTTCCGAAATCACCAACCGGGAGATACACTCGATGATCAGGTCCAAAAGCTGGGCCAGCAAATTCAGCAGGAAATCCTGCTAATTGATCGGTTGGTAGCACTTTGCTATCAATGTTTGGGGAATTTTACGTTATTTCGTAACGCGACGTTTTGGTACTTCGCGGCCGCTACCATTTTCGAACGGAATGATTTTGGAGGTGACGATTGTCAACTTGGTTTTCTCGTTCAGGAGGGTGGCAGTTTCGAACAAGCTTTGAATTCCTACGAAAAACGGGTGGATCAACTCTTGGCGGGATTGGCTCGGGCAGGCGACGTTTCTGAGAAAGCGGTCGCCGAGCTAAATGATTATGGGCGAGAATTACTTCAGCCTTTTGATCACGTCGGATTACTCAGTCCGCAGATCCCCAATATGTACCCATTTACAGCCGCACCAAAATCGTAGCTCGAATGCCTCCATCGGATCGGCGGCTAAATTGGCTGCCCGCTAACCGAGAGCGACCACCCCGGTATCGCTTGAAAAACGACCTCTCGAGGATTGGCGTCACCGGTTGTCGCGACTTGAGTCGACCGCCACCTTGATGACAGACCAAACGGAACGGTGAAAAATTTCCCGCGGAAGGTTTTGGAAATCTGTTTCAGCTTTGCCGGCAGAACCTCCAAGACCACCCTCTCAGGATGACGCCGGTTCTGCAAATTTCAGCTTGGAGGAAGCGTTGTTGGTTGGTGCCAAGTGATCGACAGGGTAAATTACCCATTTTCTCACAAAACCTTGAACGGAAGTCGGTCAGATTGGCCTTGAGAAACGTAATGATCGTTAGAGGCCTGCTCGCTTTTGAAAGGTCGTGATCAAGCGAATTCAGGCAAATATTGATTGCTGAAGAGACGGGATGGACCTGCACTGAATTCAAACTTTGATTAAGATATTGGTTCCCCTATTATTACTCATTGAACCCTGAAGCCCATTTTGCTCAAGATAAAATCCTTTTCCGCCGTCTTTGTATTATTGGTCCTGCCCAGTCCGTTGCTCGGCCAACTTAAGTATCCAATTGATCTGGCCGTTCACGGTGATGACGTCCTGATCGTTGATCGCAACTTACCCGGTCTTTTTCGTGTGGACGGTGGAGCGAATCAATCGGTCGTCTACCAGGGTTCCAAAAAATTCCGAACTCCATTGAACGCGGCAAGATGCGTAGCGGTGGCCCCCAACGGAGATATTTTTGTCGGCGATAGTTCGACGAGGCAAATCTATCGGATGGGAGAAACTCCCGAGAAATTGCTGACCAATTCGATCGGGATCGGAATTCCCTATGCCATGGCTTTTAACAAAGCTGGCGATCTTTTTATTGCCGATCTTGAAGCGCCTGGCCAAATCCATCGAGTAAAAAAAGGGCAGACCATTCCTGAGAGTTTTGCCTTACAAGCCGGAATACGAGGTTTGGCCTTCGATAAAGCGGGGGATTTGCTAGCGGTTACTGGTTTGGACGAAGCGCTGATTAAATTCAAAATGGATGGATCCCGAGAGGTTATCCTGGCAAAACGCCCTTTCGATTTTCCAAATGGAATTGCGGTTTTGGGTGAAGACATGTTTATTTCTGACAGTTATAAAAAGTGCGTTTGGAAAATCGGGCCCGACAAAAATCCCTTGGCATGGTGTACGCAGGGGCTTTCCTATCCTGGTGGAATCGCTGTCAAAGGAGACCAAATTTGGGTGACTGACGCAAAAGCCAAAAAGATTTTCTCGATCGCCGCAGACGGAACCGCCAAAGAGGTAAAACTGCAATAGCAGCCGTTGTTTTGAAGAATTTATTGGCCGGGGGTTTAAATCGCCGCTTGCCAGAATCCTTTGTCGGCGTCACAATAAAGGCGTTCACTCAGGAGTCGCCTTTTTCAAAAAAGCACCTGGGAAAGAATCATTCGATTTGTCTGTGTTTCAGTGGGCTCCGTGAGGTGGAGCCGTGAACCGGGTCAGGCCTTAACCGGAGCAGCCCTAAGCGGGGTACGCTTGTGCGGAGTCCTCTCAAACACAGCCGAAACGAAAGCAGGTCTTCAAATCCGTACGCTCTCTCAAATTGGGTGTCCAGCTAACCATGAAGTCTCCAGGAGACGCCCCTCTGGGATCCACTTATCAGGTTGTAGCTCGGCGTTATCGTCCCCAATCTTTTGATACCTTAGTGGGTCAAAGTCAGGTTGCGACAGCTCTTTCGAATGCAATCAATACCAACCGCGTTGGTCATGCCTATCTTTTTACTGGGGCTCGAGGGGTAGGCAAAACCTCTTCAGCTCGAATCTTCGCAAAGTGCCTGAATTGTGAAACTGGCCCGACCGAAACCCCCTGTGGCAACTGCGAAGCTTGCCTTGCGGTCAACGACGGACAGGATGTCGATGTACTGGAAATTGACGGCGCCAGCAACCGCGGGATCGATGAAATCAGGGAACTACGGTCCAACGTTAATGTTCGTCCCAGCCGATCGAAATTCAAGATTTACATCATCGATGAAGTCCATATGTTAACGACGCAGGCATTCAACGCCCTGCTAAAAACCCTGGAGGAGCCCCCTTCCCACGTCAAATTTATTTTTTGCACTACCGATCCCGAAAAAATCCCCATCACGGTTCTTTCCAGATGCCAACGGTTTGACTTTGCGCCTGTTGAAGCGGATTCCATCTTCAAACGTTTGATGGAGATTTGCGAGAAGGAAGGTTTTACAGCCGAGCCCGATGCCATTTCTCTTTTGGCTCGTCGAGCCAATGGATCCATGCGGGACAGCCAATCACTATTGGAGCAGCTGCTTTCATTTTGTCATCAATCGATCACGATGCAAGATGTCAACCAAATGCTGGGGACTGCTGACATCGGCCGTATCAAATCTGTCGTTGGGGCAATAGTCGATCGGAACGCCAAAGCAGCTCTGGAATCTTTCTCAATCGCCATTTCCGAAGGTGTCGAGTGCGGCCAAATGGGTGAGCAATTGGTCGGATACCTAAGAGACATGCTGATTTCATTGACCGGTTGTGGAAAAGAGCATTTCTTATTGGCTCAACCGACTGACTACGACGAAATCGCCGCCCAAGGCCAACGTCTTGGCCTGGAAACGACCCTAGCTTGTTTACAAATTTTCGACGAAAGTTTGACTCGCCTGCGAACCAGTTCACACTCAAGAGTCCTCTTGGAGATGGCGATCATCCGTTGTTGTCAGTTAGAACATCTGGACTCGATCTCGGCATTAATTGAGGCAGCCCGAGAAGGCCTTCCACTAACGGTTAACGCGGCCGCTACGGACAATCAACCGCCAGCCCCACCGGCCAAAATCGCTCCAAACGCCCAGACCAAAGAGATTCAGCCCACTCCAAAGAACCCCCAACCCAAGGCCGAAACAAAAAAAAAAGAGGTGAGGCGGACTGAAATCCCCCCATCGGTGGAGTCCGCGGTCGAAATCAATCCCGCAAATATCGAGGGTTATTGGCTGAAAACCCTAGAACAACTGGAGGATATTGCCGCAGATTACGCCGGCAATTACCTATCCTTAGCAATTTCCGCGCCAAACTGTCTAGCCGTTACCTTGGATTCCTTCTATAAAGAGAAATGCGAGAATCCTGCGGTCAAATCCACCCTCGAGAGAGCTTTTGAGGAAACGACCACGAGACGTTTTCGAATCGACTTTGTCACTGGAGCCAAACCGGCAGCTAAGGTTCAAGCAAAACCTACTACCAAACGGCAACAAATGAGAGACCTCGAAAATCACCCGCTGGTCCGAAAAGCGATCGATTCGTTTGACGGCGAGATTCTGGACGTTCGCAAAACTTGAGATGGCTTTTTCGCCGTAACGTCCATCATGCGTGATCAAGCCAACTGCTTAGGAATAGGATAGCGCTATGTTTAAACAAATTTCAAATTTGATGTCTATGGTAGGCCAAGCTCGTGAGATGGGTTCAAAAATGAACTCCATCACCGAAGAACTGAAAACCAAACGGGCTGTCGGGTCTAGCGGCGGAGGAATGGTTGAGGTTGAGGTGAATGGAGTTGGTGACGTCCTGTCGGTCAGAGTTGACGATACCGTGCTGGCGGACAAGGAAATGCTGTTGGATCTGCTCCCCTCTGCTTTTAACCAGGCCACTGCTAAATCAAAGCAACTCCACATGGATGCAATGAAAACGATGACCGATGGAATGGATATACCTGGCCTCGAAGACGCCTTATCGCAGTTTTCAGGCGGACCTACCAAGACTTGATGACCCAATCCTGTTCAATCGGATCGAGATTTACATTCACCACTGCTGGCCGACCCACGGGGATCTGAATGGCACAACTCGCAACTTCTGTAGTCAACCTGATCGAGCAGTTTTCAAAATTGCCAGGTATTGGACGGAAATCAGCCGAAAGACTGACTTACCACGTGTTAAGGGTAAATAAAAAAGAAGCGTTGGAACTGGCTGATTCCATTCGTGCAGTACGGGAAAACGTCTGTTATTGCAAGCACTGTTTTAACCTGTCCGAAACAGAAACGTGTTCCATCTGCGAAGATCCAAAAAGGGATTCCACGACACTCTGCGTCGTCGAGCAACCACGAGATTTACTAGCCCTGGAACAGTCTGGGACGTATTCGGGCCAATATCATGTCCTTCTCGGCCGAATCGCTCCACTGGAAGGTATTGGCCCGGAAAATCTCACCATAAAACAACTGTACGATCGAGTTCAGCAGGGGACGATCAATGAAATCATCATGGCCACCAATCCCACGGTAGAAGGTGATGGAACCGCACTCCACATCTCCAACATCGTCAACGATTTGAATATTAAAATCACCCGATTAGCCAGAGGAATCACTGCAGGGAGTATACTGGAGTTTACCAACAAGGAAATCCTCGCCGATGCCATTACCGATCGTCAGGAGTTTTGATTTGTTAAACATCATCGATTTTCAGGTCAGGGTTGTTGGGGCAAGGATTCTGAATTTGTTTTTATTCACATCAATTTTTTGGCAAATTCTATGAGAATGCATTTTGGCCAAAGTCTGCAGCAAAAGCAGTCGCAGATCTTGTCACCACGCATGATCCAATCGATGGAGATACTGCAACTGCCCTTGTTGGCGTTGCAGGAAAGGATTGACCAGGAACTGGTTGAAAATCCCGTCCTTGAGCAAAATGAAAACGATCCCACTAACCCAGAGGAAAATTTCGACAGGGAAAATTCCAATGAACCAACCTTAGACGAACGGGAACTGGTCGTTGACAACGACACCAATAATAAAGACGACTTCGAACGAATGGAGTCGATTGGAAGAGAGGTTTTAGTCGATTCATTTGAGGATTATACCCGTCCTTCTTCCAATCGAATTCAGGATGCATCGGATCGGCACCACGACCAAATCGCCAACATCGTCGACAACAGTCATTCCTTCCACGAACACCTGTTGCTGCAATTGTCGGAAATGGACATTGATGAAGAAACCGAATTGGCGGCCGAACGAATTATTTCGTCCCTCAACGCTGATGACGGGGGTTACCTGAGAACAACTCTCATTGACCTTTTGCCCGCCAATTCAACCGAAGAAGACCTGGAAATTGCCACTAAAGCACTAGGCATTATTCAACATCTGGATCCAATCGGAGTTGCTGCTCGGGACCTTCGAGAATGCCTTCTTCTTCAAATTACCGATGACCTTCCTTTTGCCGAAGAAATGAGAATTCTGGTCAGCGACCACCTTTCGGATCTTCGTGACAATCGTTTGCCACTGATTGAAAAAAAAACCGGCCTTTCGATCGATGATATCCAGTTGATCTTGGAGGATATCAAGGAACTCAATCCCAAACCTGCAGCCGCCTTTGCTACCCGCTCAGCGCCCACGGTTACTCCCGAATTGGAAGTTTTGAAAAACGAGAATGGTGAATACAAAATAAAAATCGAAGAGGGTCCCAGTCGGGGACTTTATATCAGCCGGCATTATCGAGAAAGACTTGCTTCGGGGACTGCAACTGATGACGAGAAAGAATTTATCAAACGCAAGTTGAATTCGGCACAGTGGCTCATTGATTCCATCGAACAGCGTAGATCAACACTCACGAAAGTTGCCCAAGCGATTGTTGACCACCAAAAAGATTTTCTTGACCAGGGACCAGAATCCATTCACCCCCTGAAAATGCAACAGATTGCCGAAAAGGTTGGTGTCCACGTGACGACCGTCAGTCGTGCGGTGGATGACAAGTGGGTCGAAACACCTCGAGGCATCTTCCCTTTAAAGAAATTTTTTGTCGGCGGTACGACGTCGGCCAGCGGCGAGGATGTAGCTTGGGATAGGATTCGAATCCTTCTGCAGGAATTAATTGATAACGAAGACAAATCCAAGCCTTATAGCGACGACGAAATTGTCAAAAGGTTGAATGCCAAGGGGCTCAAAGTTGCCCGGCGCACGGTCACGAAGTACCGCAAAAAAATGGATATACCCAGTAGCCGTCAACGACGGGTTTGGAATTAGAACCCAGGAAAGAGATTCGCCAAAGCGATTTCGTTTATTTGCGATTTGCAATAACAGCCGAAGGAAATTTGCGTTCCCATCGATCAGTTTCCTTCTGGGTAAATTGTTGGACGTTAACCAATATCACCCCAAGAGACTATCCATCCAACCTTTTCTCACTTTGTCTTGCTACCCATGCCAACCATTTGGAAATCATCCGAGGACAACCAGTTATCTCGATTTGGTTTAGAACAATTCAGGCCCGGGCAGGTCGACGTCATACAAAGCGTCATGGAGGGTGACGATTGCCTTTGCGTCATGCCCACTGGGGGAGGGAAAAGTCTCTGTTATCAATACCCAGCAGTCGTCCGACCGGGATTGGTGATGGTCGTTTCACCCCTTATCGCTCTGATGAAAGACCAAGTCGACGGGCTCCAGGAACTCGGAATTCAGGCCGCTTGTATCAATAGCAGTCAGACGATCGATCAGCAGGGAGAAATCTTAAGGCAAACCGCCAATGGAGAATTGGATCTTTTATATGTCGCGCCGGAGCGTTTGCGAAGCCCAAGATTCCTCCAAACCATCAGCGATATCGAGATTCAATTATTGGCCATTGACGAGGCTCATTGCATCAGCCAATGGGGGCATGATTTTAGACCTGATTACGCCCGCCTGGGGAACCTGCGGCGGAAAATTGGCAAGCCTCAGACGATCGCCCTGACAGCCACCGCAACCGATGACGTTCGGAAAGACATTCTAAAACAACTTGAATTGGACGAATGTCAGGTTTTCGTAAACGGATTCGCCAGAGAAAACCTTTTTCTCGAGGTGGCCGCACCGGTCAACATTCAAGATAAAAATCAAAGGTTAACGACCTTTCTTCATGCCAATCCCGGTGCAGGAATTATTTATGCTTCGACCCGGAAAAAGTGTGAAGAAATCGTAGAACTCCTGAATCGGGGATCACGCAAATTTGGTTTTTATCACGGTGGAATGCTTCCCGAGGACCGCAAATCAGTGCAGGAGCGATTCATGGATGGTGACGTCGATGTCATTATCGCGACGAATGCTTTTGGTATGGGAATTGACAAGTCCGATATTCGATTTGTGGTTCACTACAATCTTCCCGGTACGTTAGAAGCGTATTACCAGGAAGCGGGTCGAGCCGGCCGGGATGGTAATCCATCAAACTGCTTGCTTTTATTTTCGCAAGGCGATCGTTTTATTCAGGAGTTTTTTATTGAAAACGCTTACCCTTCGCCAAAATCAGTCGAGCAAGTCTATCAATACCTCCGGTCGCAAAGCGAAGATCCTGTTGAGCTGACCCTTGGCGATTTGAAAAACGAACTGAACCTCTCGTTGGCGGCCGATGGAGTTGGAGTCTGTGAGCAATTGCTCGAAAAAGCAGGTGCCATTGAAAGGTTGGATACACAGGACAACTTGGCATCGGTCAAGTTAACCGGCAATTTACCCTCGTTGGTCGACATGTTACCCAAGGAGGCAAAGACACAACGACGGGTCTTGGTGGAGATAGAAAAGTTAATCGGAGATCAGCGAAATGAAAGACTCTTTTTTCATCCTCGTCAACTTGTTAACGCCGAACTCGAACTAGAGAGTATTCAAAGGGCCATACGCCAACTGAATGAAAAACCGTTTTTTGATTACATTCCTCCCTTTCGCGGGAGAGCGGTTCACGTTGTGGACCGGAGCAAGAATTTTTCAGACTGGCCAATCGATTTTGCTGGGATGAACGAACGAAAAGCGATGGAGTTCAGCAAATTACAAACGATCGTTGATTTTGCAATGTCGCGCCGCTGTCGGCAATGCGAAATCCTCGAATATTTTGGTGACTCCAACTCCAAGCCCTGCCATTGTTGTGATAACTGCCGGCCTACTGCCTCCTTGGTGCCGTCGCTTGCCCTTCCCTCGCATTGCCATCAGGCAGTCTGTCAGTGTGTTCGAATGGCCCTCAGTGGGATAGCAAGAAGTCGGGGAAGATTTGGAAAATCGCTGGTGTGCCAGATGTTATGGGGTTCCAAATCAGCCAAAGTCCGAAAAGTCGGATTGGAAAAACTATCAACCTTTGGCCTGCTAAGTTTTCTAAATCAAAGCGAAATTGAAGCGCTGATGGAATCCATTTTGGCGGTTCATTACGCAGAACAGAGTGAAAAAAAGAGATTTCGGCCCCTGATTAATATCACCGATTCAGGGATCTCACTGATGAAAGGCAATCTCGATTTACCAGAAAACTTCCCGCTCAAGTCAGAACTGGCCAACAAAATATTATTCCATTTGCCTTCAGCGGCGGATTCTGCGCCCAAGGATTTGAAAAACAGGCTCGGCGGTTCAGAATTAGAAATCCCAGAGAGCAGCCCACTCGAAAATGAGAATCACATCCGAATCGATGCCGCAGATCCACTGGAAATGGAGACTAGGTCATTGCAAAATCAATTAGTTAAAATGGAGGTTAAGCCAACCAGTGGTCTTTCCGGAGCCAAACAGTCCAATTCGGCCCAAAAGGGAAAAAAAGATTGGGAATGGACGCTGGAATTAGTGCAACTTGGCTTTGAGATTCCGGAGATTCTCACCATACGAAACTTTGACGATCACCAGTTTTTCAACCATCTGATTGAGGCAATTCAGAATTCCCCTCCCAGTAAACTCCCCTCGATATTAGGTTTGGTAAAACGCACCTGCGGATGCCCTGATGATTTACGACCGTTATCGGTTGAGCATTTCCCCAAAATTTTCCAAGCCTCGGCAGCTGGTTTTTTCGAGAAATACCAAGAAAGCATCGACTCAATTCGGTAAAACCGCCCTCCAGCACCGGGACTCCATTATCCTAATCCAAAAACTATTATAGAATTCAAGGTCACGGCGTTGGGAGAGGATCCTGCCAACGAGCTAAGGTGCTCGATTAACGAGTTCCACCTCGACCGACAGCGGACCACCGCACGGGATCCTTTATCGCACTCCTGAGAAGAATTGGCAAAGCGACGCAAGAGAGTGTCCTAATTGAAATAATTCATCAAAACACCAATGATTTAACCGGTTTTTAAGAATTAGCGGATATTGAAACCGAAAGATTGCTCGCACGGCAGAAAAAATTCGATATTTCACTATGAAATGAATGCATTGGTCCTAACGTTATCTAATCTTTTACGGTTAGTTTAGGCGACTGGAAGCCAACAATCATTCCCTAGGCATAATCACGCAACGGAGCCTTAGAATCCATGGAATCAAAGAAGAAGGAACAAGTGGGCCCCAAATCGGGTTCAGAAGGATCTAGCGAAGATGGTTCTCCAAGAAGTTCCGGCAATCTGTACATGCTTCTTTTCTTCATTTTTGGCAGTTTGCTAATTTTTTATTATTTCAATGGTTACCAGCCTGTCACCATTTCTGAATCGTTTTTTTCAAAGCAGATTCGCGGCGAAGAATATGACGGAACCCCGATTCAGGAAAATGGAGAGGAAATTGCCTGTAACATCGCTGAAATCACTTTTCGTGAATATGGAGCAGAAGGTAAATTTCGAGTCCGCCCCCTGCAACCGGTTACCAAATCCTCCTCTGAAAAGACCGAGGGTAACCCGACCCGATACAAGCTGGAGTTTTTTGTCGGTCTGGAAAAGTCCGGAGCGAGTGACAACCGAGCGAACTACAAGGAAGAATTGATCAAACTAGGAGTCGATGTCAAAACGGATTCGACTCCCAATAATGCAATGAATTATCTGATGATCATTGCGTTGTTGATTCCGGTCGCACTATTGATGTATTTCTGGTACGCCTCAAGGCGTGCCCAAGATCAGATGCTCGGCGGCGGAGGTTTCCTCTCGAGTTTTAGTCGCAGTCCAGCCCAACGGGTCAATGATGATTCCGAATCGATTTCTTTTGACGACGTCGCTGGCCTGGAGGGCGTCAAGGCGGATCTGCAGGAAATCGTTGACTACCTGAAGGACCCGGCAAAATTTCAAAAGCTGGGAGGACGAGTCCCCAAAGGAGTCCTCCTCAACGGTTCCCCCGGAACCGGTAAAACTCTCCTCGCCAGAGCGGTCGCGGGCGAGGCCGACGTCCCTTTTTATTCTGTAAACGGTAGTGAATTCATTCAGATGTTTGTGGGAGTCGGTGCAAGTCGCGTCCGAGACCTTTTCAAACAGGCAAAGGAAACATCGCCCGCAATTATTTTCATCGACGAAATTGACGCAGTCGGTAGACAGCGTGGTGCGGGATTGGGTGGTGGTCACGACGAACGCGAGCAGACTCTAAATCAAATTTTGGGCGAGATGGATGGATTCGCGCAAAATGATTCGGTGATCGTCGTCGCCGCCACAAACCGAGCCGATGTTTTGGATCCTGCACTTCTCCGGCCAGGTCGTTTTGACCGCCACATTGCAGTCAATCGGCCGACCAAAAATGGACGTTTGGAAATTTTCAAAGTCCATGTACGAGAGGTCCCTTTGGCTGAAGACGTCGACTTGATGCAACTGGCCGTGGGTTGCATCGGAATGACCGGTGCGGATATTCGAAACGTTGTCAACGAAGCAGCCTTGTGGGCTGCCAGGCAGAACAAAAACCGAGTTGAACGGGAAGATTTCGGCTATGCGATGGATAAAATCCGCATGGGTTCCAAGAGAGAGGAAATTCTTTCGGACGAAGAAAAAGAAAAAACAGCCTATCACGAGGCAGGCCATACCATCACAGGTTGGTTTTTAGAAGGAGCGGATCCAGTCCAAAAAGTTTCCGTCATTCCCCGTGGCCAGGCGTTAGGGCTAACCATGAGTGTTCCCGAGGAGGATCGCGTTAGCTATACCGAAGATGAATTGCGTGATCGCCTTGTCGTTTACATGGGTGGACGGGCGGCCGAAAAAGTGGTTTACGACGAGCGATTGGTAGGAGCTCAAAACGATATTGAACGAGCAACACATATTGCCAGGCGTATGGTTACCGATTGGGGCATGAGTCAAAAGATTGGACCGGTCAGTTTCAAAACAGGTGATGATGATCCATTTTTGGGGCGAGAAATGCACCAACAACGAAACTTCAGCGAACACACGATGGAAATCATCGACGAAGAAGTCTCGGAAATCATACGCGACGCAATGGAAAGAGCGATTTCGATGCTGACCGAAAACCGGGACAAACTCGACGCCCTGACAAAATCATTAATTGAGCATGAGGAGTTGGAGGCCGAAGGGATTGAAAAAGTCTTGGGACCATCGGTCCATCAAAAGAAGGAGCAATGGGCATCCAAACTGATCGTTGACACCGCAGAAGATTCTGTTTCCTCCGATTCTCAAAACGGTCAGGAAAAGACCTCCCCCATCGCTGAAGAGGCGAATTGAAGCAGGTCCTAAAACTCCAATCCGTCGTCGAGGGATGAGTTAACCCGGCAAAAAACTGGAGATTTTGGTCCACGCCAACCAACAACCAGTGAGCAACATTCCAGCGCCTGATATCCAAAGGAAAATATCCCACACTCTTCCGGGCTGTAATTTGGGAGCGACCCGGTAATACCGATAGTAAATGGCCGCACCAGCCAACATCGGCAGCATCAAGGCCTGCATCATCCCGCTCACCAATACCAACTGGACCGGTTTGGGATAGAGGATGTAAATCAAAATGCAGCAGGTTGGGAAAAATCCGCTAAAGAAAACAACCAACTTGGGATACGCGGTCTTGGTCGCAAAACCCATGACCCTTAGCGCATCACTAAAGGTTCTCGCGGAAGCCGCATTGGAAACAAAAAACGTTGAGTAGAGTACCGCGATAGCACCAAACAAAAAGACCATCTGCGCGATCGATCCAAAAACGGGTTCATACATTACCGACAGGGTTCGAATCGTGTCATTTCCTTCGGGTGTTAGACCAGATCGCCAAAGAATCGACGCGCCTAATAAATAAAAGGCAACCGTCGCAAACGTGTAGATAAACATCGAACACCATGCGTCCCAACGCATCACCCTCATCCACCCATTTGCCCGGGCGGTCCACTCCGGTGTGCCGTCATCCGGCCCGACATGACGACCATAACCTTTTTCCTGACACCAATAGGGATACATTACCAATTCAGAGGCCCCAACACCGATGATTCCAAATGCCATCAACGCGATCGAAATCCCCTCTTGGGAACCGGGCGGTAGTCGAAAACTGAGTCCGTCCCTGACATCAGCAATACTAAAACCCCAACTAGGATTGGATTGCAGGAGGATGATATTGATGACCGTTACCAGCGTAAACGTGGCGACCAGTGCGGTTGAGAAATTTTGAATTAGTGTAAATCGGCCGACAATCAAAATGACAACCGTGACCAGAGTCACCAGCGCCGCCCAAATCTCGTCGTCGATGGGATCCTTGTGATCTAAGCCCAATTTGGCGATTTCGGGTAAATGTTCTAATTCCGCCAATGCGGCCGCATCGATGGATGCCAGCCTTTGGAGCTCCACCCGTTCCGCACCTCGAAAAGACGGATCATTCAATCGGGCTCTATGGAGGTTTTCTCGCTGATGGAGCTGCAGTTTCTGGTAGAGTTCCAGTCCCTGTTCCGGTTGGCTCTCCAATAGATCCTTTACCTCTGAACGATTGTAGGCAACCAAGGCTGCCTCCATCTCCTGTGTTTTCGCGGCAAACGTCGCCAGATTTTCCAACGCATCGAGATAGTTCAAAAAGTGAACCTGAGAAAACGCCTTGATCGCTTCTTTGCTGGATTCAGAAGGACTCTCTCCACTGCGTCGTTGGTCGACGTTTTTTTTGGACACAATGACCGCAGTTCCAAATTCGGCCACAGCGTTGAATTTTTTGCCATACTCAGTCAAGGGATAACTGATCGAAAGAGCCTGACCAACCCCTCCGACAATACCTCCAAGTTGACCGATACTGGCGATGAACATGACAAACCAATACCAGATCAGCCAGTTCCCTCGGCTCTTAATGCGAGGACCTGGGACGTCGTCAAAACCATCCATCGCTGTTTTCCCGGTCACGATAGAGTACCTACCCATCTCGACCTGTACAAAAACTTTGATCACGCAGCCTATGATAATCAACCACAACAACCAGAAGCCGGCTTTTGCACCGGTGACAGTTGTGGCAATTAACTCCCCACTTCCGACGATGGAACCTGCCACTATCAAGCCCGGACCGAGTTGCCGCAGGATTCCCAGAACCGTTGTTGGCGCCTCTCGAATGCCCGTTTCCTGCTTACTCTCGGGGACTGAAGCGGCGTCCTGCGAGTTCTCTAATGCCTCCAATGGATCAGAGGTTGAATCATTCATATGAGATCGTCTAGAAAACCGGTAAGAAACAACTTGAACTACGTTAACTGATTCGTTCCCCTGATTCCATTGACCGTCCATGGATTTTCAGTTTGACCCAACCGCGGCTTAATGACGGGATACGGGTGGGGATCAACTCGATAGCAATGTTCTCTTAGGGTTTCCCATTTGGAGCGAAAATTTAAACCGCTTTGTGACCGATCAGCCAGAAAAGAACATGCGGTCAACTGCAACGTTTTCTCCGAGACGGTTCCACCGACCACCCATCACATGCCCCCCATCCCTATCAGGGTCAGGATACAGAATTCCTGTTGGCAATTTTTCTGTGGCATTCCTCAATCGTTTCAATCGCCATGGCGAGAAGTGTCGGATCCCCTTCACCCAGCACGCCGATTAACGCCTCGCGCTCCCGAACGAACTTTCTGGCGAAATCAAGGTCCGCCTCCACTACACCACCTAAATTGTCAATCACATCGGCGAGTTTTACCGTCTTGGCACGGGGTGAAGCAGCGGAAGTGTGTTGCCGATCCTTGGCTAACCGACTGGAGCGGTTTCCGTCTGAGCGGCATGAAACATCGGTCAAATCATCCACCAGAGCGGCTACATCTGCCCCAAATTCACTTTCAATCTCACCTATAGTGACCGGGGTGTCCTCTACCACGTCGTGAAGCCAAGCCGCCGAAATCATCGCTTGGTCATCGGTCACCGTTGAAACGAGCCGAGCCACCGCACGAGGATGCACGATATAGGGTTCGTTGGAATATTTCCTCCGTTGATCAATACTTTGGTGCGCTGTAAGGGCAAACCGAGATGCCCGCTGAATTAATCCTGACATGCCCGTATTCTAATGGAATTACCGGCGGCAGGCTCTTTTTTCAGGGAAACATCGGTTAGCCAATAGCAGAGGGGGATGTTTTATTGACAATTTTGCCTCCTGAGAGCGACAATGGCATCATAGATCAGAAAACTCGCTATTTCCCTTACTCTAAAATCTATGGTGATTGTTCGAAGGGAATTCCGTTGGAGATATTTTCATGAAACTCTCGTGTATTCACTGCGGAACCGATTTCACGATCACCAGTGAACAATTAGGGGGAAAAGGACGCTGCCCTAACTGCTCGGAAGTCCTTGAATTCCCACGGGGAAACGCCGAGGAGCAAACCGACGAAAAAGAAAAACCGGTCTCCTGGATGGAAAATTCGATTTCCGGTTTGGGTTCGATCGCCCTGCATTTGATTTTCCTTATTTTGATTGCCATTATCCCCTGGACTAAAGGGAGTCGTGGCGTCGGCGAATCATACGATGTCATGATCGGCGAGCTGGTGGGTGAAAAGTTAAATGAAAATCAAAATGAAGATTTGGACCTTGAACAAGAGACAACTGCCGAGGAAATGGAAACCGAAGTTGATCCCCTGACTGACACACCGGTCGAAGAAAGTCTGAACGACACCTTAGTTCAAATTGACGCCACCAGTCTATCGCCCTCTTCTTCTGGCAGCTTTAACGAAAAATCACTCCGATCTTCCAGCACCTCCGGCGGTGGAGAAGACTTCAATGGGTTAATCAAACGTCTCAAACGCGACGGACTTGATATCGTCATTACCTTTGACAGCACCGGTAGCATGGGGGGCGAAATCAGTGTGGTCAAAAACAAGATCCGGCGAATCGGTAGCACCCTTCTCAAGTTAATCCCCAAAACACGTATCAGCATCTGTACCTACCGGGATCGAGGTCAACTGGAGGAGTACGTGGTCAAGGGAACTCCACTAACTAACAATCTGAACGAAATCATCAGTTTTTTAAGCACCATCAATGCCGGCGGGGGTGGCGATGCACCGGAAGCAGTCCTCGATGGTTTAAAATGGGCTACCGACGAGAACACATTTCGCCGCCGCGCCAGAAAAGTCATTCTCGTTTTCGGCGACCAACCCCCCCACGCCGGCGACCAGAGCGAATGCCTGGACATCGCCTCAAATTTTTCCCAGCAGCAACAGGGAATTATCAGTACGGTGACCTGCCGCCGACCCAGTCCCCTTTCGGAGTTTAACGAGATAGCCAAGGCGGGTGGGGGGGAGTCTTTTCTAACCAGCGACGATCGGGAGATCATGACTCAATTACTGGTTTTAGTTTTCGGCAATAAACATCGAAAAAAGGTGCTGGAGGCTTTTCGCCTTTATGATCGTTAACCCAGCAGGTTCTGCTGTGCACACAATCCCTCGGCTTCTCTGGACATTATAACAACGCTGGACGGTCGAGACCCCGGCAGCTAGAACGGGGCTAATCCTATTCGGGTGTGGTGGACAAATAAAACCAGCCGTCCCAGGCTCCACCGCGGTTGTCCTATCACATCCTTGATGATCCATGGGGATTCCTGCGGTGTGCCGAAACGGGGTTGATCCTCTTGCAGGCCGACCAACCCCTGAGCTTTTCTGTTTTAGTGTAAAATAGGTTCTAATAGGCCATTGGAAAACGAATTGTTTTCCAATCCACCCCTGCCCCAGCTCCAAACCGATCCGTATTTAGATTTCACACTGATTTCAAATGAAAACACGCTCCCCGATGGCTATCTTTTTCGTCAGCCAAGTTCTTTTTGGAGGATTCTCTGTTGGATCCGCTCAGGATTGGAATGAAATCCAAACCATTGCCGAAAAAAGTGATTTCACCGCAACATCTACCCATGCGGAAGTGATCGAATTCCAGGAAACGTTGGCAGAATTATCGCCCCAAGTCACCAATCAAGAAATCGGGTTGACCGTTAATGGCCGTTCGATGTTGGCCACTATCGTGGCCAAGGCCCCCTACCAATTGGGTAACCACGATGATCCACGACTGAGGGTGTTGTTGTTGGGAAATATTCATTCGGGTGAATGTGCCGGCAAAGAAGGACTTCTGATCTTGATGCGTGAATTGGCCCAACATTCAGATCATCGTTGGCTCGATAATATGGTCGTTGTTTTTCTTCCCAACTACAACGCCGACGGGAATGACAGGATTGGTCGCAACGAAATCCACC
This sequence comes from Planctomycetota bacterium, assembly GCA_014238905.1. Taxonomy (GTDB): domain Bacteria; phylum Planctomycetota; class Planctomycetia; order Pirellulales; family Pirellulaceae; genus JABAAE01. The sequence goes on along the minus strand of JABAAE010000005.1, from coordinate 83,727 downwards.
GCCGCGGCCAAATGGGACCCGCAGCAGGAATGGGGCTTCGGGAAAATTCACAACAACTCGATCTCAATCGTGATTTCGTCAAAATCGATTCTCCCGAAGGCCGATCGCTAGTCGGTTTAATTGACAAACTGAACCCTCATTTGTTTATTGATTGCCATACCACCAATGGATCTCGGCACAGGTATCAACTCACCTACGATGTTCCCCATAATCCAACAGCGCCCGCAGCACTTAAGAAGTTCTTACGCAACGACATGATGCCAGCGATTACCCGTGATTTGGAGAAAAAGGGGATTTCAACGTTTTATTATGGGAATTTCAGTCGAGATCAATTGGCGTGGAAAACCTACGGGCACCAGCCCAGATACAGCACCGAATACGTTGGGCTTCGTGGACGCCTTTCGATTCTCTCCGAGGCCTACTCCTATATTTCCTACAAGGAACGGATCCAAGCCACCGCCGCTTTCGTGACGCAGTGCCTTGACTACGTCGATGACCATCGTATCAAAGTGATCCAACTTTTAGATGGGATCCAACAACAAAGCCGACATAACTCTACCAAGGCTCAATTGTCCCTAGGCGCCGAAGTCCGTCCTTTTAAAGAAAAATTCAAGCTCAAGGGATACGATGGAAGCAGTGACACACCCAAAGACCATGACGTCTTGTTTTTTGGTGACTACGCTGCCACGCAGTCGAAAACGTTTCCCTTTGGTTACGTTCTTTCCGATCAGGAGGGGCGTGTCGTTGACCGGCTTTTGATGCACGGCATCAAGGTGTTTTCTTTAACAGCCACCCACCAAACGAAGGTCGATCACTTTTCTATTACCAAGTATGATCGATCTCCCACGAGTTTTCAGGGCCATCAAATGGTGACGCTCGATGGGAAATGGGAAACCAAAGAGGCAAACCTGAACCAAGGTGACTATTTCGTACCTACCGACCAACCCCTTGGTCGACTGGCCGGTTATCTGCTCGAACCACAGTCCGATGACGGGTTTTCTACATGGAATTTTTTTGATGGATCCATCGATGTTGGTCTCAACCACCCAGTCACTTTGCTTTCGACGGCCACCCGCCTTCCGCTGGTGGAGGTCTCTCAAGCAATCGCCAAGGCAAAATTGACGTTGGCGAAAATATATGGCGCAAACGGATCCGGTGACCGGCAGAAAATCCCTTTTGGCGGCCAGCCGCCCACCGAATTAAAATGGATCGATCAACACCAATACAAGACCAGTTGGAACGGGCGAGAGGTCGCCGTCGATGCCGAAACCGGGAAATTGAATGCTTTTGAACTGTCTCCCCAATTTGCCAGCAGCCGGCTTTTGAAAAGCGGTCTTCGTTCCAACAAAGTAAAACTTATTTTGCAAGGCAAACGAATTAATCTGATCGATGCAGTGGTTTTCAACAGTCAAAACGATCTTTATTGGGTTCATCGGACAGACGATCTGGCACGACAACTGACATCAGATCCAATTCCCGAAGAATGGGTTACCCCCAGCCCTGACCAGAAACAATTAGCCTTTATCAAGAATAACGATCTTTACCGGATAGATTTGGAAACCGGTAAGGTTCTACGAGTCACCACCGATGGCAATGAAAATCGCTTGAATGGAAAACTGGACTGGGTCTATCAGGAAGAATTATTTGGCCGTGGCAATTTCAAAGGGTTTTGGTGGTCTCCAAACTCAAAAAACATAGCCTACCTGACACTCGATCAATCCTCTGTCAATCGATACCGCGTGACAGACCATATCCCGGTCAGACAAACGCATGAGGTTTATCCTTACCCCAAAGCTGGCGATCCTAATCCTGTGGTTGGCATTTGCATTGACGGGAAAAAGTTGAATCTGGAGCCGCTTGGGTTTGAAACCCCGTTAATATCGCAGGTCTGTTGGAGCCCTTCCAACGAGGTCTTTTTCCAAATACAAAACCGGATTCAGAATGTTATTAAATTGGTGAAGTGGGCGCCTGGGGATCCAAGTTCTCAGGTGGTTGTTGAAGAAACGTCTCCTCAGGGTTGGCTGAGATCACCCGGGAATCCAGTTTGGCAAAATGTCAATTCAAAAGAATTTATCTGGTTTACTCATCGTGGGGGAAAGCGACACATTGCCACTTACCGAAATGACGGAGCATTGGTCGAAAACGGAAAGGGAAAAACTCAGCGCAAGGATGACGCCCTCGAAGTACGCTCTTTTGAGGGATTGAGCGAGGACGCAGTTTATTTCACCGCCGCCATGGCCACCGATGCCACCAAAATCCAGTTGTATCGTTTGGGAGATACCGGAGACCCCGTAATGATAACCCGGCCCCAATTCAATCATTCTATAGAATTCAGTCCCGACCTCCGGTATTTTTTTGATACTCGCAGTCAAACCGGGACCCCGTCTCAAACGGCGTTAATGCGATCCGATGGAACGTTCATGCGTTTCATTCGCCCGAACCTGGTCGATCATCTCGATTACTTTGATATTGTCGCGCCACAGTATCACAGGGTTCCAACACGTGACGGCGATCAGATGGACGCCATGATTATCTACCCCCCGGATTTTGATGACTCCAAGAAGTATCCGGTCATCATGCACGTCTATGCAGGACCTCAGGCACCGCGGGTAAGAAAGCGTTGGGGCGGACAGTCCTATCTGTGGCACCAAATGATGGCCCAGCGAGGATTCATCATTTGGATGTGTGACAATCGAAGTGCCACTTACCGCGGACTTGATAAGACCTATCCGATCTATCAGGATTTGGGACGCAGAGAACTCGCTGATATTGAAGACAGTCTCACCTGGCTGAAAAAACAGGAGGGCGTCGATGCCGATCGTATCGGAATTTGGGGATGGAGCTACGGTGGCTATATGACCGGTTACGCAATGACCCACAGCAAGTCGTTTAAGGCAGGGATTTCCGGAGCACCGGTGACAGATTGGAGGAACTATGATTCCATTTATACAGAACGGTACATGGGTCTGCCGGCCGAAAATAAAAAGGGATATCAGGATTCATCCGTCATCAACGCTGCCGGCAATCTTCACGGCCGATTACTTTTGATACATGGCACCCAGGATGACAACGTTCATATCAGCAACACTTATCAATTGATTCACGCCTTGCAGGAGGCCGGCAAAGAATTTGATCTGATGATCTATCCCAAAAACCGTCACGGAATAAGAACACCTAATCCAATGCGACATCTGCGGCAATTGATGACCGATTTTTTCACCAAGAACCTGTGATGGTCCGAATTGGTTTTCCACCCTTGTTTTTCCTTATTGGCCCAACTGTTTTCCGTTTTTTTCATGGTCGAAACAGATGACACCAACTGACGATCATCCTCCAAGCATTGAAGAAAAGCTCAATCAATGCGAAGAAAAAATTGGTTATCGGTTTAACAATCGATCGTTACTGCAATCCGCGCTTACCCATTCCTCAGGTGCAGATTCTCGGGCTGACTCCAATGAAAGGTTAGAGTTTCTCGGTGACTCCATCCTCGGTTTTATCGTCTGTGATAAACTTTATCGGGATTTCCCGGATTATCAGGAGGGCGATTTAACAAAGTTGAAATCGGTCGTCGTCAGTCGAAGCACCTGTACCAGGATCAGTCAAAAGATTGGTCTCACCAACCTCCTGGTACTTGGTAAAGCGTTCAGCGTCAAAAAAGACCTTCCGGATTCATTACTGGCAAATGTTTTTGAATCCTTGATCGCAGCTGTTTTCCTTGATGGCGGGTATGATGCCACCCAGACGTTCGTTCTTCGTTATATCGAGCCGGAAATCCAGCTGGCCTTTCATTCCGGAACCAAGGAGAACTTCAAGAGCCTCCTCCAGCAATTTACTCAAAAAGAATTTGGAATGCCGCCGAATTACATCGTTTTGACTGAATCAGGACCGGATCACAGCAAGTCTTTTCAAGTGGCAGCTGTCGTTGACGACCATGTTCACCAAAGCGCTTGGGGGCGAAACAAAAAGGAAGCCGAACAAAAAGCGGCCCAAAACGCCCTCCGGCATTTTCAACAAATTGACTGATTTCGATGCTCTCATCATGCAGAAGTCAAAATAATCGGCTTGCTGTGCCTCCTCAAACCGCAATTCTCCTTTTGCCTCAGGAGAAAAAACCGTATATTGATTCCTCTCACATGGCGAGTTCGCCAACCGTTTTTAATATGAAATCTAGATAATGCCTAAAGAATTCGAAGACAATTGGGATAATTTGGCCCGACAGTTCGGTTTTGAAACCGATGAGTCAGACTCCGGTTCCCGGGAAGACGCCATCGAAGAATCTCTTGATTTAGTAGAGGACGACTCCGCGACGCCTGATCTTTCGAACAACGGCACCCCCAGCGAACCCGAAGAGACCTCCGGCGAAGTGGGATCAATCACGGATTTTTTTGAGGCCAATGACAAGCCGGAAGAAACTGCCGACGCGAAGGCAGACCAACAAAGTACCGCTGCCCCTGCGGAACCGCCTCAGCCAGCCGAAACAACCACGACCGTCGGCGAGGACGGAATAGAAACGGTAGAATTCGATCTTCAGGACCTTACCGAAGAGGACGATGATCGGCCACGACGGCGACGCAAAGCAAGAAGACGGCGGCGAGCTGTCATCGAAGAATTAAAAGAAGAACTAGAACGTGAGAAAGAGGAGGAGGTCACTGCCGAGACCGAAATCCAGGAAACGGCCTCGGCTGAGGCCGACGACTTCGATGGTGAGGAGAATTCCCAACAGGAAGAATCCGGCGACCAAGCCGATTCGGACCGGCCCCAATCCGTTTCACGATCGGAACGACCGCGTCCTCGAAGATCTTCCTCTTCCCGGAGTTCCGAACGCGATCGTGACTCTGGACGGGGTCGTGACTCTGGACAGGGTCGTGTCTCTGGACGGGATCGTGACTCTGGACGGGATCGTGACTCTGGACGGGATCGTGACTCTGGACGTGACCGTGACTCTGGACGGGGTCGTGACTCTGCCCGCAGCGTTTCCTCAGAGAGGAGCCCAGAGCAGGACCGATCACCAACGAGGGGGAGCCGACGATCTCGAAATCAGTCCGATGCCGGTGACAGCAATTCAAATCGCCGCAGTAGTTCATCTCGAGACAATTTTGCTGAGACCAGAAGAAGTGAAAGAGATCATCAAGATGACTCCACAAACGATGCTGACTTAAATCAATCCAAAAACAGTCGTCGACGCACCAAGCGTGAATCGGACGGGTCCGACGACAAAGTCCGTCGCAGGGATGAAAATCGTCCGGAACCAAAATTCCCGACCTGGGAAGAAGCGATCCGGCCTGTTGTCGAAGCAAACATGGAACGGGTGGCTAAACCACAAAAACGGCGAGGTCGACCACGACGTGGCCGGGATGATTCCTAAACAAACCGAATCTACAGTAATCCGATAGGCGGTTAAGAAACCTGACAACTCGTCAGGAGCCAGCTACTTTATTCATCCCAATCAATAATCACCTTGAGGCTATCTTTGTCTGCCGCTCGTCGAATGGCGGAGAGGATCTCCGAATGATGAAATCGTTCGGTCGCATTGGTCATCAAGTCAATTTGAGGCAATTGATCAGACGCTAACATCTGATGCGCCAGTTCGATCCCATGCATGCTTGAGCCATGGGTTGCCTGATAGCATTGCAGACGATAATGAATGTCATTATTGAGGTCAATCTCGTGGACTAAGCGAGGCTTACCTTCTGCACCCTTGACTCCCGCATGACCATCGAGCACCGTCCCGTACCCCATGAGCTTGGGAGCCAAGTCATAGGCGGCGGCTACCGGCGCGTTGACCATGACAAAATGAGGCTCGTTAAAAGGTCGGCATTCAGCCAGAACATTCTCGACCACTTGATCATCCCAGCGAACGCCAACCACGTTTGGACCGCCAAAATCACTAAGAACCCGTTCCAATCGCTCCCGACCACGATTGACGACAATTATTTTCCTGGCTTTCATCGCTTGTGCACACTGCAAGGCATAGGTGCTTTGCGATCCGGCGGCCAAAAGCACCACGATCCGGTTTTCGATACAATGGTTCACCCGGGTCATTCCCTCCAACCCACAAGCCAACGGTTCCAATTGGCAGGCGCGGTTGGGATCAAATCCCCTGTCAAATTTAACAATCGGCCCGTATTCAACAAACCAATCGGGGAGAATCGCATAGGATCGAGCAAAACCCGGGAACTCATGTCCGGTCGCCTGCGTTTGCGGACAACTGGTCCAATCACCGGTGCCAGTGGGTCCACAATAAATACATTGACGCTCGCCGCACGGGATGTCGCAACCTAATCCCACCAGGTCCCCCACCTCAAAACGAGTCACCCCTTCGCCAACAGCATCGACGAAACAACTCGCTTCGTGCAAAATAATGGCTGGCCAGCTGCGGATCCGAGGCAGCCCGACATTATAGATAACAACATCGGACTGACACACCGAAGTTTTCGACGTCCGTAGGCGAATTTCGCCAGGACCAGGATCACCGATGTCTTCTTCGGTCCGGGTAAAAGAACCACCGGGCCGATCAAGATAATAAACTACATTTTTCATTTGATCACTTTTTGAAATTGAATTCCTAAAATTTACCGCACTGGCAACAACTGACAACCGCCGGCAACAACTGACAACCGCCGGCAACAACTGACAACCGCCGGCAGATTCTGCTTTACATTAATGAAATACGTTGCCAACCTAGTTCATGTCCCTAGTGGCCCACAGCCATAACAAAGAATGATGATGATGAGATTGTTCCAAGGTACCCCGTGGGATCGCCTACCCACTTGTGACCATTGCGGTAAGGAAACTGACCAATGTCGATGCGACCCCCCATCGCCCGCGACAACGACCGTCCCCCCACCTGAAAATCAAAAACTTCAGATTCGCGTAGAAAAGAGAAGAAAAGGGAAGACGGTCACCGTGATCAAGGGCCTGCAGTTTGGGGATTTGGAATCCAAAAAAACATTTCTGGCTTCCCTAAAAGACCATTGTGGTGCCGGGGGCCGTTCTGAAAATGATGTTTTTGAAATCCAGGGCGACCAATCCCAAAAACTCCTCAACCTACTAGCCGCGAAGGGCTACCGGGTCAGTCATTGTTGAACATGTTGGCAATTTGGAAAGAACCCCATGCAGCCCTGCCCGCGCCGGCCAAAACAGAACTTGTCCCTCACCAACAACGTAGATAACATAAGCCAAAGTGAAGTGGTATTCTCTGCTGACAAATCCGACGGGTCCCGTTAATGCTCAAAATACGAGAACTGAAAAAATCTTTTCGGCAACCCAATGGCGAACTCGTTTCGATTCTTGATGTTCCGGAGTACTCTGTCGATTCGGGTGAGCAGGCGGTTTTGGTGGGACCTAGCGGTGGTGGAAAGACGACACTCCTGCACATCATCGCTGGTATCACCCGCCCAGATGCGGGATCCGTTTTGGTCGCAGGAAAAGACTTTTTCCGCTTTTCAGAAAGTGGACGGGACCGTATTCGTGCCAGCACCATTGGCTACGTTTTTCAGACTTTTAACCTGCTGCCCGCTTTTTCAGCCTTGGAAAACGTCGAGCTCGGGATGACTTTTTCTGGTGGCAAAAACAACGCTTCTCGTGCCAAAGAACTTTTGAAGTTGGTGGGCCTGGGACATCGCTTGAAGAACAAACCTGGATCTCTTTCGGTCGGAGAACAACAAAGGGTCGCCGTGGCCAGGGCGTTGGCCAACCGCCCCAAGTTGTTATTGGCAGATGAGCCCACCGCAAACGTTGATCCCGCCAATCAACAACAAATTGTCGATCTGATCTGTAAATCCTGCGAAGAAGAAAACATTTCGCTGGTGATGGTGACCCATTCCAACGAAGTCTCCCAACAATTTTCTCGTGTCGATAAGCTAAACGAACTTAACCTGGTGATGCAAACGGCTTAATATGAGTGTTTTCTGGATTGCTTGGAAAAGCATCAAACATCGTGGCTTCGCCTCGTTTCTGACCATCATCTCAATGATGCTGGGGGTGATGTTGGTCGTTTGCGTTCTGACCATCCATGGTGTTGTCAAACGCTCATTTTCCAATAACGGTGAAGTTGGCTATGACCTGATCATTGGCGCTAAGGGTGGTAATCTCCAACTGGCTTTAAATAGCGTTTACTACCTCAGCCAGCCAGTGGAAACGATTCCGTATGAGTATCTTATGGAATGTGAGGATCAGGCTTTTCGCGAAAAAGAGGTCAAACGATCCATTCATTATCGAGCCCATCGCGGACGCTCATCGGTTCTCGAAGCCATCCATGAAAACCTTCAATTGGTCGGCTTCGGGGGGCCCGTCGCTTTGGCTAATGAGTTGTCCCTGGATGCTTTTGATGATGCCGGCCTCGTAGGAACGGGGATGTTTGAACCGGGGATTTTCCAAGACTTGGGCTACGTTGATTGGGTCATTCCCATTCTTCTAGGTGATTATTTCGATGAGTTCCGAGTCGTTGCGACCACCTCTCGTTTTTTTGACGACCGGTTGCTCGAGTTTCCAGAAGAGGATTTCTTCGATTTGTTGCAAGCCGAAGACGACCCGCAACCCTCAGACGTCGTAGAGCGTGATCCACCTAAACCTTACGAGGACCTAGAAAAGGTCACTTTTTCATTCGCCAAAGGTCGTGCGTTCGTCGAATACAACGAGGAAAATGCGTATTTTGAATGTGTACTGGGTTCCCGGGTGGCAAGGGAAACCGGTTTGACAGTGGGTGAGTCCATTCAAATTACACATGGTGTGCCGGCCTCCAAAGGAGGAGATGCGGCCCTGCACAATCAAAAATTTCACGTGGTGGGCGTCCTTGAGGCAACCGGACGTCCTGAAGACCGGGCGGTCTACGTCAACATGGAGGGTTTTTTCCTGATGAATGACCACGCTACATCATTGTTAACAGATGAAGAATATGAACAGATCATCGAGGAAAAAGGGGAAGCCTTCATCGATCAGGAATTTGATCAAAGACGAGTACCGCTGCCCCTTGAACAAAGAAGAATCTCGGCCATTCTGGTCGCTTCAGCCACGCTGGGCGGGGTCAACCCATACGCCGGATCAATTCAAAAAGAGGTCAATAAAGGGCGATTGGAAAAATCAACTCAATGGACGGACTATAGTCCTCCGAGACTCCAAAAAGCGGCTTCCGCCATTTTTCCCATCGCTGAGATCAACAAATTATTCGTCTATATCGTGACCCCCATCCAGACGGTTCTTTTGATCCTGACCTTCATGATTTGCCTGGTTTCGGGAATTAGCATCCTCGTCAGCATCTATAATTCGATGAGCGATCGAAGGCACGAAATCGCCGTCATGCGAGCTTTAGGTGCCAATCGACGGAATATCCTGATGATTATTTTGACCGAATCTTCCATGTTGGGCATGCTCGGACTGGGAATGGGATGGGTTTTCGGCCATGGAATCATTGGAATTTCGGCACCTTACGTCGATTCTTATGCCGGTGTGACGGTCAGCTTTTTCGACATCGCCCCTCCCATATCGGAGTATTTACCTTGGGTCAATTCAAAATTGTCAGCTGAATTCTTCCTTTTGCCATTCATTTTGGTGCTGACCATCCTGGTCGGCGTGATTCCGGCCATTTCTGCCTATCGAACCGACGTCAGCCAAAATTTAGGGAAGTAGCCATTTTGCGGTGGGCAAATAGCTTTAAAAACGTGATAATTCAGGCAATCTAACTCATTGCCTTTTTTGACGTTAAGAAATGTTTGGATACAGATTGATCGATTGCAGATTGGTTTTGTGCTTGGTCCTCTTGGGGGTACCAACTAGCGCGATGGCGTTGACCGTGCCTTCCCTGACCGTGAATTCCCTGATAGTGAATTCCCTGACCGTCTGCCCATTTTGCACGCCAGTCGCTCCTACGTTTTCAGAGGAGATGAAATCGACAGACGCCGTCTTGATTGCAGAACTGGTCAAGCGAGGTGATCGAGGTGGGTCCGGAGGCAAGATAGCGGAACAACTTGGCGCCCCTCAACAAGCGCCCCGTGCCGTCAAAAAATCTGAGTTGGTCATCTCCAAAGTGATCAAGGGCGAAAAATATCTGAAAGTCGGAGACCGCATCGAGGCTTTTGTCTTCGGAGACGGTGTCAAAGGAGACCAGTTTTTTGTGACTGGCGTTGAACCTCCGTCGTTTTCGTGGTCCACAATGAAAGCTTCCCCTCGAGTGGTTGAGTATATTTCCAAACTGGGGGAACTGCCCAAGAGCGGAACCAAACGATTGGCTTTTTTTATGAATTACTTGGAGGACAAGGAAGAGGTCTTGGCAAGAGATTGTTACGACGAATTTGCCATTGCTCCTTTTGCCGACGTTATCGGGCTCAAAGCCTTCATTGACCGCAAAAAATTACGGATCTGGATTGAGAACAAGGACATTCCAGCCTCCCGCAAAGGTCTTTACTTCACCATGCTGGGAATTGCCGGAACCGAAAAAGATGCCACCTTCCTTGAGGATTTAATGAAATCAGGTGATGACCAGAAAAAAACGGCCTTGGACTCCATGATTGCCTGCTACATCACTCTGAAAGGAGCCAAAGGCTTGAAACTTATCGATGATTTATTTTTGAAAAATGCAAAATCTTCCTACTCTGATTCATTTGCCGCCATCGCGGCCTTGCGATTCCACGGCAGCGAAGCGGATGTCCTCAAAAAAGAGCAAATTGTCGCCTCTTTGCGTCACATGCTCAATCGAAACGACCTGGCGGATTTGGTCATTCCGGATCTCGCCCGATGGGAAGATTGGTCGGTAGTGGAAGATCTTGTCTCTCTTTTTAAAGATGCGGATCCGGAAACCAGCTGGGTGAGAATGCCGGTGGTGAACTACCTACGGGCATGTCCCCTCCCCAAAGCCAAAAAATACATGGTCGAACTTGAGAAACTGGACCCCAAGACTTTTAAGCGAGCGAGAGCTTTTTTTCCCGAATATGATCTTACCGATGACAACGAACCGGAAGAATCTGATAAAAAGGAAGCAGAGGGCTCGCAGCCTAAAAAATAAGCCCACGTTTTTGGAGGGGTTTGGAGTGTAAATCAAAACGCCGAACCTGCAAAAAACGAGTTTTAATGATTATTCACAGGGTCGATGGAATCGACTTTTGAAACGGCATGGAGGGACGCCCCATCAAGGGCTTCGTGATCAAAAAAATGGACTTTAAACCAATTTACAAGACCGGACTTCTGATTGGGTTCTGGATGGCATTTGCCGTCTTGTGGCCACTTGCCGAATCTCCCCTTCGTCTGGCACAAAATGGCATCAGCGCACCCACCGGTGAGCTTTTGATCACCGACCGGCCCACTTCGGAGGACGGCGACGAAAACGGAGGAAACAGTGGGGAAGTCGCTCCGACCCAAGCAGCACCGACCACGCTGGATCAACCCGATCCGATGCGAACTCTTGAACCCAAATCATCGCTAAGCGCCAGGAAACCATCCCTTCCCTCGGTCGACCAAATGAACCGTTCAGATGGCCCAATCGGTGATCAAGACCAAAACAGCAATGGTCTGTTTTGGCTTGGACTGATGGGAATTCCGATGCTTGCCTTCAGTATGCTGTTCGTGGTGTTATGGGGTATTATTAGCGGAAGAATACAGCGTTTAATGTTTTGAGGCATCGCGTTGTGGAAACGAATGGGTGCAGAGGAATCGGTGCAGAAGAATCGGTGCAGAAGAATCGGTGCAGAAGAATCGGTGCCCAGCCCGTCGCCAGGCAAAATCGTTAACTTGCGAAACCGTTCAGCTCCTAAACCGTTCAGCTCCTAAACCGTTCAGCTCCTAAACCGTTCAGCTCCTAAACCGTTCAGCTCCTAAACCGTTCAATGGCGATGGTCATATTTTGAGTCGCGATTGACATCTAGTTTCCTCTTGGTGCCGGTAGTATCAGCTGAAACATTTTCAACATTTCGCCTGACATCCCGAAATCGGCGATCGCTTCCAGTAAAGGGTCCAGTTAAAAACAAACCGGAAAAGTCCGGTTGTACTAATCATGCACGCAGGGGATCGGTTTAAAATGGCAGGAAATATTTCCACCCAGAGAGGCTGAGAGTAAAATAAAGGTTGAGTTGCTTTTGGGACCAACGATTCATTATCCAAATCGAACTTTAAGCTTCCGTTTTTTGTCTGAATTGAAGAAACTTCACCAATGTCTACAAATGTCGAATTCGATGATGTGGCTGATTCCTACCGAAGTCTAAGTCGCCCGGCAATTTTTTCGGTACTCTGCGGGTTGTTTTCTCTTTTTGGCTTCCTCTTTACATCAGCGGTCGTTTTTTCGGTGATTGGAATGGGGCTGGGTGCGCTGGCCATCGTCGGCATCCGGAAATATCCAGAAGAACTGACCGGTGTAAAACTGGCTAAGTTTGGCATTCTTTTCAGTCTACTGAGCTTTTGTACCTTTACTTCTTTTCATACCTATCATTACCTAACCGAGGTTCCCGAGGATCATCAACGTCTCACTTTTTATGAAATCAAATCTCCCAAACACCAAAAATACGTTCCTACCGAACGGGCCATGGAACTCAATGGCAAAAAGGTATTTATGAAAGGGTACACTTTCCCAGGTAAAAGCAAAAAGAACCTCTCTAAATTCCTGATGGTTGGAGATTTCGGTCTGTGCTGTTTTGGTGGCGACCCGCAACCCACTCATTCGGTGAAGGTTTCATTCAAAAACGGCCAAAAAATCGACTACAGCCAACGAGTTAGGAAGTTGACCGGGACGTTCCGCGTATTAGACCACCTTGGCCAAGATGAAACGAAAACAGGTTATATCTACGAACTTGAAGCAGATACGGTCCAATGAAAACCAACCAACGGAATGGCATGATTCGGTTATCAGTTGTGGCAGCCCTAGTGGTGCTATGTTTGAACTTTCGGCCAGCGATTGCCCAAGAGGCAACGAATCTCTCGTTTGACGATTTTAAGTTTAAGATCAAAAAAGGAGAGAAGTTTGAAAAGTCGATGATTCAAAGTGACATTACCAAATACGAAGGTAAGCGAATCGTCATTCGAGGGTACATCCGCCCTAGTTTCAAACAAAACGATCTCAAACAGTTCATTCTCGTCCGCGATAACATGGAGTGTTGTTTTGGCCCAGGTGCGATGCTTTATGACTGTATGATTGTGAGGATGCAGAAGGGCAAATCGACCAACTTTACGGTTCGCCCGATCGCCGTGGAAGGTGAATTCAAGGTGCGAGAATTTAAGGGGCCTGACGGCAAACCCTGGGCCGTTTACGAGTTAAAGGGCATCAGCGTCAAGTAGATCATCTCTGGCGGGGCAGCGGGCCGAACCCATTGGCAAAACGTCTCGACTCCGGTTCCACTGGCCATCCCCGTTTCTGTTTTGCACCGTTCGCCCAGAGCTTGTCGCTGGTGTCTCGAAATGACGCCACCGACTAATCAACTTCGCAGTTAATGTGTAAAATAAACGGGTCGTCCCCTCGAGAAAAGGGAATTCAAGGCTTATCACTCTTCTTTATTAAAGAAACATTTCCATGCCTCAACACCTTAAATTACAACATAGTGAATCCATCGTCATTGGAGCGGCTGCTCAAATCTATTCCTCGTACATCAGCCTCGGAAAAGTCGGCGACGATGACACAGCAGTTTGGATCGACCGATCGGTGAAAGAAGCCATCCAGTTAGCATTGGCAGCCGATGATGCCATCATTAGCGACGACGAAGTGGAAAGTAGCGGTTTTTAACTTGGCTCGGTCCTAAAACAGAAACCTGTATTGCTAGTCCTGGCATAGAGTCGTTTTGGCATAGAGTCGTTTTGGCGCACGGGCAACTGCCAAGCAAAACCTCCAGATCGTGTCGATCTGCAGATGCCATTTCAGTGGGTTAAATATTGGTGGGTGAAGCGGGTTTCCCCTGCCGATCGGTTAATCGTTTAAATCGAGAGGAAGTTGATCGATTTTGGCCGCCAAAATGAAGTCGTTTTCACTTAAACCACCAATTGCGTGGGTCCATAGCTCGACGGACACATTTCGATAACCTTCAATATGTAGATCTGGATGATGGCCGTCTTCTTCGGCGATTGTTGCCACCGCATTGAAGAACTCCATCCCACCCATAAAGTTTTTAACGACCCATTCTTTGCGAATTCGCTGCCCCTCGTGGGTCAACTCCCATCCGGTCAATCTGGCTAGTTGACTCTTTGAATGGTCGATGGAACATGGTTCCACCCCACCCTCGCAGGGTAAACACTTTTTCTGAATTAGCTGTTCAGGCTCTTGAATGTCCACCGTCGCCTCCTTTTTTTATGATGACCGGTTAACCCTGTCATTTCTAGTGAATATGTAAAACAACCGTTTCATGCGTTTTTTCACCGACCTTGACGGACAAGGTTGGTTTATTGTCCATCGTCATTTCCAGTTTTTCACTCTCTAGTTCAAATTTGGAAGCGTGACCGTTCTCGTCTTTTTTGATTGGTTTTAAATCGAAAGTGTTTTTCTTACCTGCATCGGTCACCGTTACCACTTCTGCTGCAATGGGTGTCTCGTTTTTATACTCATTGTCGGTGATCGTAATGGTTACCAAATCACCCGCGTGCTCCCACATTGCGTTAAACGGGGCATCTTTTAATTCGATTTTATGAGGATTGGCTCCCCCGATATGGTCACTGGAGGAATGTTCATTTTGAGCTGATTTTTTTCCGGCTTTCTTCTTTTCCGCTTCGCCACCACATCCAGCGATTAGGCTGACACCACTCATCAAGACCATCATCAACATCAATTTCTTCATCTTCAATTCTCCCTTTACCAAGTTATTAATAAATCTTCGACTCTGACCAACGATAAACATCACCAGCCAGCCAATACCGTCTAATTTCCTTGTAAAACAACGTCGTGTTCCAGGTTTTTCGCCTTCCCGCGGATCACCCGATATTTTTTGGAACTGGCCGATCGACCGGTTTCCCCTCGTGCCTCTGTTTCTATTGGTTTACGTCCGAGAAATCAACATGGTTCGTCAACTGAACACCCTCGTTTTCGGACGCTAGCGTACCGTTTTCCGTTGGGGTAAACTGGCTGACAACACAACCTTCCTACGATGGACCACTGAGTCCAATCACTCCAACTCAAATCGATACGTTCACAGATCGATTCACTCAAGGGATTCGCATGAAAAACGTGGTATGGGGATTAGTCATCCTGCTGATTATCCTGCATCAGGATTTTTGGTTTTGGACCGACAAAAGAATAGTGTTGGATTTCATACCGATCGGCCTCTTTTATCATGCACTGATCTCGATTGCCGCAGGGGTGACGTGGTACTTGGCTACCATCTACGCGTGGCCAGAGGGATTGGATGACCTAACGGCTGAACAACAACAACCTGCCACCGGGGAGGACGACAAATGATTGTTTTTGCAGCTATCGGAGAAGGAAACGCTGGTCTAACGCGTTTAATCATCATCCTGGTCTACCTGTCCCTCCTACTTTTGCTAGGATTTTTTGCCAGTCGCCTGTTTAGGGGAACCAAAAAGGACTACATGCTGGCGAGCAGTTCCATCGGCCCTTTCTTGTTGTTGATGTCCATTTTTGGGACCACCATGACGGCTTTTGCTCTGGTCGGTTCATCAGGTGAGTCTTGGAAAGATGGGATCGGCGTTTATGGCAAACTGGCCTCTTCCAGCGGAATCATTCATTCGCTCTGCTTCTTTCTCATCGGTGTTAAACTCTGGACATTAGGACAAAAATATGGCTACACGACGCAGATCCAATATTTCAGAGATCGTTTAAACAATAATGCAATCGGATTGATCCTTTTTCCCATTCTCGTCGGCCTGATCATTCCCTATCTCCTGATTGGAGTTATGGCCGGCGGAACGGTTATGAATCAGATGACCGATGGCGCATTTGGAAAAAAGAAAGGAGGCCCTCCCCCAGCCATCCAAGGATTGTCGGAGAATGCTCCGAAAATGGTGTCGATTTACAAGGACATCTTGTCCTCGATGGAAAAGGATGACTCTGCAGAAATTGATGCAAAACTCAAAGCAGCTTCTGCCCAATTTGTGGAATTACATGGAGGAAAAAAACCGAAACCACCCACGCCTCAAAATGCGTTACCCAAATGGATGGGGTCATTGTTGATTTGTGGAGTTGTATTGATTTACGTCTTTTTCGGGGGAATGCGGGGAACGGCATGGGCAAACGCTTTTCAAACGATTGTCTTCATGGTTCTGGGGTTGGTCACCTTTTGTTACCTCGGTTACGCCCTCGGCGGTCAGGAGGGCAAGGGACTCGTCGAAAACTTGAAAGCCGCGACGGCAAAGGTCACTCCCGAAAATAAGGTCCAGTCGCAAATCGAACAATGGGAAAAGATTTCCAACCTCTCTAAAAATGAAAAAACCGCCGTGGCGGCTGGCCTCTCAGCCCGAAGAGCGGCGCCCCCAAAAGAATTGAAGGAATACACCACACGAAAAGAGATGTCTTTTCTGGTCTTTGTGACCTATATGTTTGTCCCCCTGTCAGTGGGAATGTTTCCACATCTTTTTCAACATTGGCTGACCGCCCGGGATGCCAAATCGTTTAAGACACCGGTCATTTGCCACCCTATATTCATCATGATTGTCTGGGTCCCCTGCGTATTGATTGGCATCTGGGGAACGACGACGACATTCAGCGGCACACCTAACGCGATCCTCATCTTCCTGGTCAAGACCAAGACAGGTGCGGTGCTGGGAGGGTTTTTGGCAGCCGGAATTTTGGCAGCCATCATGTCTTCTTTGGACAGCCAGTTTCTGTGTATCGGCACCATGTTTACGACGGACATTGTGAATCACTATTATCCAAAACGGTATACAGACAGACAGCAGATTCTCGTGGCTCGGCTGTTTATTATCGCCATTGTGATCGTCACCTATTTACTCAGCCTCGGAAATCTGACCAGCGTCTTTGCACTGGGAGTCTGGTGCTTTAGCGGCTTTTCGGCCCTATTTCCATTGGTGGTCGCTTGTTTGTATTGGAAGCGTTTGACGGTCCAAGGGGCCTACAGTTGTGTCATCGCGGCCGCTGTAACTTGGGTCTATTTTTTCACCCAGGCCTACCAATCGGACAATTTCCGTACCTATACCGTTGATATCGGTGAATACCAGACGATGCCCGTGTTCTGGATGATTTTGGCTTCCACGATCGCCATGATGACGGTTTCGTTTGCCACGCCCCCAATGAATGAAGGACATCTTCATCGGTTTTTTCCGGAGTCAAAAAATAAAGGTTGATGATGTTGACGGTTGTTTTATACAAAACAAAGTTAAAAACTGTTGATAATCCGGCCCTCAAAGCCGTTTCTGCCTTGTAAAAACAGAGAGTTTTTGAATAATCAGGGATTCCCTTGCTGGGATGAATAACAACCCGAGACACCTTTTTTGAGGAATTGGAACATTGGCTTTCAAAACCGCGCGTAAAGTTAACAAACGAGCCAAACAACGCAAATCCAAAACCGCACGTAAAGACCCATTGTGGGTAGACGGCGAACGCCCCCGTCCGATGTACGTGGATTACAAAGATGTCGAGTTGTTAAAGAAATTGACCAACCGACACGGTCGCATCGTGGGACGCCGCAAAACCGGTTGCTCGGCTGCCAGCCAGAATGCTGTCAAGGAAGCCATCAAGCGAGCCCGTTTCATGGCATTGCTTCCCTACGTGGGTGACTGATTATTAATCGTCTGCTCGATTAACCTGATCCACATTCAACCTGTTACACATTCAACCTGTTACACTTTTGGTAACAGGTTTTTTTTGCGCCGTTACGTTTTCAAAATCATTTTCGTACTGCTAGATCGATGCCTCAGACATTCCTAGTATCCAACCGCGTACAATTTCGGGATACCGATGCGGCCGGCATCATGCATTTCTCCGCCTTCATCACCTATATGGAGCAGGCAGAACACGCGTTCCTAAGATCCCTCGACATGAGCGTGATGAAATTTCGGATCGACCAAATGGAGATTTCCTGGCCCAGGGTTTCGGTCCAATGTGACTACGTCGCTCCACTTCGGTTTGAACAGGAATTTACAGTATCCCTAACGATTGAGAAATTGGGACGCAAAAGCGTCCGGTATGGCTTTCAATTCTCTTCCAATGGCCAAAATATTGCCAAAGGGCAAATCAGCGCCGCCTGTTGCATCATCAGAAACGACGACTTGAGTTCGATCCCCATCCCCGATGCCATCCGGCAGAGACTCCTACCTTTTTCCCAGGACGACGGTGCGTAGTAGCTATTTACAGGACTTAACGATTCGCCTCTCAGCGGGGATCGAAAAACTCCCCGGCGAATTTCGTGTCAGACAAACTCAGTATCTGCTCAACCAAATGCAACCCGACGGTGGTTTCGCTGGACGAGAAGGAGGCAGCGATCTTTATTATACCGGATTCGGTCTAAGGGCATTGGCCGTTATGGGCGAGTTATATGGCGACCCGGCCCAACGAGCGGCAGGATTTCTCCAATCTCAACTGACCGGCCGAACCTCCGTTATCGATCTTCTTTCTTTAATCTACGGCGCCAAACTTATCGAAGCATCCTCGGGTATCGATGTCTTTTCGGGAAGCACCAGTCACTGGGCGGAACAGGTTGGCGATTTTCTAAAGACCCTACGTCGAGAGGATGGCGGATTCGCCAAATCAGTCGAAGGGTTTGCCAGCAGCACCTATCACACATTTTTGGTTGTATTGTGCCTTGAATTACTGGAATCGCCGATTGAATCGCCGGAAAAAATTGTAGACTTTCTGATGTCTCGGAAAGATCACCAGGAGGGTGGGTTTCGAGAAATCAAAGCGAGCAAACGCCCAGGAACCAACCCCACCGCGGCAGCCATCGGAACCCTTCGAATTCTAAATGCCCTCGACGAAGACTCAATCCAAGGCACCGTCGATTTAATCGCGGAAATGCAAACCGATGAGGGAGGCCTACGGGCCAACACCCGCATTCCTCTGGCCGATTTATTAAGCACCTTTACTGGACTGCTAACCATGGCAGATTTACGGGCCGAAGAGGAGTTGGACTTGAAAATGATCCATCATTTTGTCCATTCTCTAGAGCTTACCGAAGCCGGCGGTTTCCAGGCGGTTTCGCTGGATCCAGCACATGATGTTGAATACACCTTTTATGGCATAGGCGTCCGAGCACTACTTGCCTCCTATCCAGTTTAATCCTGGAGCATTCCGGTTTCATCCGCAGACGTTGCGGCATCTCGACAGAAGACTTGCTCATCATCAAATGATGCCGGATACTAAGAGCACCCGTTTGGGACGTTGTTGTCTGGTGGCGTTGTTTCCCTTAATTCAGTTGGCTCATGAAGATCCCATCGCTCGTTCACCGAGGTCGTAACGGATTCAATATGACCCCGATGATTGACGTGGTATTCCTCCTGATTATTTTTTTTCTGGTGGCGAGTCATCTTTCGGATCAAGACAGCCAGCTACCTCTGGAATTACCCCGAGCGGACTCCTCCACCGCGGCCCTGAATACTTCCAATTCACGGATCACTTTAAACTTCTTGAACGCCGACACTCTATTGATGGGCGGAAAGAAGATCTCCAAAGAACACCTGGCGGAAACTCTTCAAAGTCACATTCAAGCTGGTCCGGACAAAGTAACTGTTCACATTCGGGCTGGGCGGGATCTCCCCTTTGGGGCAGTTGATCCCATTTTGGCCGCTTGTTCCCAAATCGGAATCTGGGATGTTTCTTTCGCTGTCTTCGAGCGACGCCGCAGCCCCTCTTCACAGGACGAGTCTCCATGAGAAAGTACTCACCGTATCGTGAAAGAGAGATGGAAATCAAAATGACACCCATGGTCGATATTGTCTTCCTACTATTGGTGTTTTTTGTTTGGACTGCGAGTTTCCACATTGCCGAGAGGGATCTCCCCGTCGATTTGACCTCCCAGCTTGGACAAGGTTCCTTATCTGAAGAATCTCCCCCTCCGGAGATTGAATTTGAACAAATCGTGGTAAGAATATTTTCTCAACCCGGGTTATCGTGGACGATCAATGATCTCCCGATGGAGTCTTGGGAGGAACTCCAAGACAGGCTGGCACGCTTGGCCACGGTCAACCGCGACGTTTCGCTCATCATTCATCCGGAAACGAAGGTTCCCTTGGGTCACGTGATTGATGTGTTCGACATTTCTCGCCTGTCCGGCTTTTCCCGCATCCAGTTTGCAACCAGCCGGGTTTCCCCATGAACCATTTTCACAAGACAAGGCCATTAGCCAACCATTTGGAGTACTCCCCTGATCGGACAAAAGCCCGGCCGGTTTTTGCGCTCCTTTGGGTTGTCTTCTGTTTGGGATCATTCGTCACATTACTGCCCGCGCAAACCCCCATGGAGGACGAAATCAAACTTCTCCAGGGCTTACGTCAACGCAGATTGTATTCACTGGCTATCGACCATGCTAAACAACAAATCGCCCAACTCCCCATCGCCAGTGACAGTTGGCTACCATTTCAAATTGAATTAATCAAACTCAGAACGGCACACTGCTTTGAAGCAAAACTGGAGCCTCGTCTTTCCCTATTCAACGAGATAGCCGCCAACACCGATCGTCTTTTACGAGACCATCCGGATCGAAGCGACATCGTGCTATTGGACGTACAATCGGCGGTGGCCATCCTCGAATTGGGAATCTTGTTGCGTCGGGAGATCGAAGCGGGAGCCGACACCCCCCAGCGACGAAACGCAGCATTTTCCGCTTTACGTCAAGGTGACCGAGATTTCACCCGGCTGGATACATCGATTGGTGAAATGATCCCCTCTCGCCCCCGGAAAACGGACCCTCCCCTTCTCAATCAGGCTGCCTTAATATCCCTGCAAAACAACATTCGCCACCAAAAAATTCGGTCCAAGATCAACCGGGGCCTTTTATACAACCAATTCGATCAAAACGTACCGTCTCGGGAAAACTCGGCTGACAATCAACTAGCAATCATCAGTTCAGCAGCCACCGATCTGCAAAACTTGATTCCGCTTTTGGAGGATCGAGGGCCAACCTATTGGCTTGCCCGGCTCGACCTTTTGCAATGTTTGCGGGAAATCAGTCAATTCGAAAGTGCTGATCGCTTATCGACACTGTTCTTGCAATCCGTTCCCCCGCCGCTGGTCGGACTTCAACTGAAAACAGAAGACCTCCGGCGAGCCGTGGCCCGCCAAAACTGGAAAACAGCGGCTTCCTTGGTCGCATCCGGCCGTCGCGCTGGTGAAACGGTTTCTGCGGATTACGATTTGGCAGTGCTGGAGTATCTCGTTAGCGTACCGAGCATCTCTGGCGAGGAGGATTCGGCGTCGGGGAAAGCTGAGATTTTGAAAAAAGTTCAGCAAATCGAAACCCAGCACGGAGCCTACTGGGGCCGCAGAGCAAATTTATTATTTCTCAATACCGCTGCTAAAGGCACCACACGATCGTTTGAAGCCACCATCCGAGTCGCCCAAGAGCATTACCGAAAACGTCGGTTTCAGGAGGCAATTGTGGATTTTGAAAAGGCATCTCGCCTCGCACGATCAAACGCTAATTTAAAAATGGGGCTTGAATTAGCTTTTCAGGCGATTTTGATCGACCGAAAACTGGGCCGTCATCGCGCCGTGTATGATAAAAGTGTCGATCTGTCTCATGAATATCGAGACCTAAAACGCTCGGCTGTCATTCACCACGTGGGCATTTTAAGCGCTGCCGATCTTGTTCGATCGAATCAACTTACCGCCAAGCAATACCAGTCCGCGTTGAATTACCATCTGGAAACCTGGCCAGACGAACCTTCCAGCCAACGGGTCGGTCATTATCTTGGGAATCTATTTGTCGCAAGAAAAGAGTGGATTCAGGCCAGTGAAACATTTTTGTTGGCAGCCGAAAAATCGCTCAATCTGCCCAGCAGTGATCGCCTTTCAATGGAAATTGATATCAAACTGGCGAAGAGTTTAGAATCCATCGGCCTCAGCCAGCGCAAAGCTCTGACACCTTTTATCGAGCGGGTGAAAAACAGCATTATTTTTAGGAACGTTGAAAACAAAAACCAGTTCCCTCATGCCTGGGCAGCTTTTACAATCTGCCTGGAACCGAGTTGGCTGTCCTCCGCAGAGAGTTTTTTTGCAAGTGTGGACCCAGATTCCGCCACCTTGAACCGTTGGTTTTTACGCTTGGCTTGCAATGCTGCCCGTGGCCCCGACTCATTGATCCCACAACCAACATTGATGGATCTGGCTGGGAAGCTCCCGTCGGCTCAGCAAAAACAACTTTTGCTGGACCTGCAAGCCGATTTGAACATTGCAGATTCGATCCGCCGCACCAGGCTCGCGGTGGTCTTGACCCAACTCCCCTTTGCCAAACACTGGGAAGACCAATTCGGATTGCTTTTTGCCAAGGCCTTTATCATCAGCCGCGACAACAACACGGCCCGCCAATTGTTGGAGCGTGCAGCCCAAAAAAAACCAAAATCAAGGGAAATTCATGCCGAATTGGCCCAGCTTCTCGCCCAATCCAAACAGAAAGATGACCAAACCAAGGCACTTGATCTCTACAGAAAGCTACTCGCTACCGCTCCAGCAGGCTCCAACGAATGGTTCTCCGCCAAATATTCGATTGCCGAGATTTACTTTCAAACCGGAAACCGACAGCGATCCCGGCAAATCCTCAAATTTCTCCGTGAATCACCGCGTGGCTGGGAAGAATCCACATTGAAGGATGATTTTGAAGATCTACTTCGTAGGCTGGACCGCTAAATGTTCCAACAAAAAACACGGAGAGCGGTCAGATCGTCGCCCTGTCTAACAAGACTGTCTAACAAGACTGTCTAACAAGACTGTCTAACAAGACTGGCATTCACGATGTCGCTGATTCTGCAGCAACTCGATTTCGACGCGCCGCTTTGAATGACTTGATACAAAGAACGACATAGACAATACAAACCACAGCCATTAGCCAGACAAATGTCATCGCCCGACCATTGACGTCACCCCCACTGATCAACCGATAAACATCAGCGCTCCCTTTTCCAACGGTCGCCAAGGCCCCCAGCAATCCGATCGTGGCAGCAATATGCATGGCGTGTTTACGTGCAGAGTCTTTGAGGGCGACCAAGCCGCTAATCAAAAACAGTAGTCCGACGCCGCCAGGAATCGCCAAGCCGGTTATCGCTGTTGCCTTTTTTGAACCCGATTCGGCAGCGGCAGAACCGGAGGAGAGATCCGATCCGAAATAAGCAACCAGTCCAATTCCAATCAGAACCAAGCCAAAAATAATGGTTAATTTGGGCATCGTTTATTACTCTTCTTTTACCGAAGACAATGGGTCTTCTACCAGGTGACCAGCCAAACGTAACGCCCCGATCGCGGCCGACAGAACGGGTTCTTTTACTAGAATATAATCGGTTAGAAATGTCGATAGGCAAAACACCGGAACTTGGGCCTCTGCAAGGACCGTCGTACACTTTGCCAATACGCCAATTAAATCAAAATCCAGCGGCCCGGCGATTTTTAACATCCGCCAATCTCTTTCAATTTCCTCGGCAGTTTGAAGGATTTCCTCATCAATTTTCTCTTCAGCACAAACGACAGAAACCTCTTCGGCGGTGGCAGTGATGGAAAAAAAATCGACTAGGCCGCCCGGAATATCCTTCCAGACCAAACCCCAAGCCGCCGGTTGGAAACGGCAAACCATCAATTTTGAAGGGGAAACAATAAATTTCACGGCACAAGACGAGCGTTAGGATCGGTATTAGAATCGCCTGATCACCCCGCCAAAATCAAAGTTTGCCGAAGATTGGACCATTTTCGAAGGCGGCTCTCAGCGACACCCAGATTTTAGCCTCGCCCACCCCCGCGCGCAAGGCCCGGCCCAACCTAACCGGCAGACCGTAGCCGTCCCCTATATCAAATTTCTGGAACATGATGACTTTGCCGATGAATTCCGTAGAAAGCCCCCTTCCACCCGATTCATCGTGTAGCCCAATGACCGCCCCGCTTCAGGGCCAAAATGTTTTTTGCCCATCGCCGGACCACCCCAGTCGGAAAAAGAACTTTGTTAAATTTAAATGCAGAGATTGAGTGACGATATAATGAACTTATGTTAGATCGCATTTTGAAGACGACATTGGTCGTTTACGACCAACCGGAGACCTGCCCCTATTTGCCTAACCGAATGGCAAGCATGCCGCTGCGATTTCCGCTCCAGTCACTTAGGGGTCAACTGACCGATGACCTTTTGGCTGCGGGTTTTCGGCGTTCCGGAAAACTGGTTTACCAGACTCAATGCGAGGGGTGCCGGGCTTGCGTCCCTCTAAGAATCGCTGTTGAGGATTTCTCTCCAAATCGGTCACAAAAACGAGCATTAAAACGAGGAAACTCATCCTTAACAATCCATACCGGTCCGGCCATAGTGGATGATCAACGGGTGCACCTTTTTAATCAACACAGGAATTTACGTGGGCTGAATCACCAGGGGACGGAAGTTGACGCCGAAGAATATAAACTGTTTTTAGTCGACAGCTGTGTCACCTCATTTGAAATTAATTATTATGTTGACCAGAAACTGATCGGAGTGGCTATCTGTGATCGGGGCGTGAACGCAATGTCAGCGGTCTACACTTATTACGACCCGGATTACAATCATCTCAGTCCCGGAACCTATTCAATCTTGAAGCAGATCGAGTATTGTCAGCAAAACGACTTGAAATTTCTTTACCTTGGTTTCTATGTGTCCTCTTCACCGCATATGAATTACAAGAAAAACTTTCGACCTCATCAACGCCGCATTGACGGTGCCTGGGAAAACCTCGCATGAACCCAAATAAATTTTTCGTTATGGTTGTCGGCTTCATCACGCTGCAACTCATTAGTGAGGCAGGGCAACTTTTGGCGGAATCTCCATCTCAACGCCCCAACATTATTCTCATTATGGCAGATGACCTGGGTTGGCGAGATACTGGTTACAACGGAAGTCCGATTGCCCAGACGCCTAATTTGGACGCCATGGCAGCGGCCGGTCTTCGCTTTAACAGGTTCTACGCTGCTGCTCCGGTTTGCAGTCCTACCCGTGGCAGTTGCCTGACCGGCCGGCACCCTTTCCGCTATGGCATTTTTAATGCCAACGTGGGCCATCTTAAACAACAGGAATACACAATCGCTGAACACGTTAAGGCATTAGGCTATCAAACCGGTCATTTCGGAAAATGGCACTTGGGAACGATGACCAAGACGATCAAAGATTCCAATCGCGGAGGGAGTAAAAACGCCAAACATTATTCACCACCCAGCCAGCACGGTTTTCACTTTCATTACGCTACCGAGGCCAAAGTCCCAACCTTTGATCCACTCTTAAAACCGGGCAATGCCAGACGGACGTATTGGTTGCCAATTGAACCTGACGCGGTTGTTGGCCCCTACGGGACTCGTTACTGGAGCAAGGGAAAAGTAGTGGAATCCGAATTAAGAGGAGATGATTCGGAAATCATTATGAACGAGGCACTGAATTTTATTGAAAAGAACAACAAATCTCCGTTTCTAAGTGTGATCTGGTTCCATGCTCCCCATCTGCCGGTCGTCGCCAGTGACAGCGACCGGGCTGCTTTTAAGAATCTCGATCCGTATAGCCAAAGCTACTTTGGTTGCATACGAGCATTAGACCGTCAGGTGGGTCGGTTAAGAAAACACCTGCGTCAAACAGGTTTGGCGAAAAACACCATCCTGTTCTTCTGTTCTGACAATGGACCTGAGGGAAACCAATCCGCTCCCGGTTCAGCCGCTCCTTTGCGTGGGCGCAAACGCAGCTTTTACGAGGGAGGAATACGAGTCCCGGGAATTATCGAATGGCCTGATCAAATCCCAACCGCGGTCATCACCGATTTCCCGGCCGTCACCTCTGATTATCTCCCTACGCTCCTTGACATCACAGGAGGGTCGTTACCAGATGAAAGGCCGTTGGATGGTATCAGCCTTTTGCCATTGATCAAAAATCCAAAACTTTTAGTTCGGAACAATCCAATTTTTTTTCAATCAGCCAATCAAGCCACGATGATCGCCGATGATTTTAAACTCATCGGCAAAGTTCAAAACGCTAAAACGGCTCTCAGCAATCCAGAACTTTATCGAATATCAAGGGATCCTTCGGAATCCCAAGACGTCTCTTCCCAGCACCCAGAGATCGTAAAACAGATGCAAATGAAGCTTGCGAATTGGCGAGATTCCTGTAAAAACAGCCTCGTTGGAAAAGACTACCGGCGTTAACCTCAGAGGGAGTCGCTCCCCAACCACTCTTGCGATGTACTTTTTATAGCAAAACCGGTTACAATTTCGCTTTCTCTATTTTCTTTCTTCATCTCCTACACGGGACGGTTTTCAATAGCCAACGATGTCAGCACCCAAAACAGAGTCGGATTCAACACATTCTCAATCCACCTGGTCTCCCGAGACGTGGCGGGAAAAAATTGCCAAGCAGCAACCCGTTTATGACAGTCCAGCGGAACTCAATGACGTTCTGACCCGGTTGGCTAAACTACCTCCGTTGGTCACCAGCTGGGAAATTGAAAATCTCAAACGCAGTCTGGCTGCGGCCGGCGAGGGCAAATGTTTTGTCTTACAAGGTGGAGATTGCAGCGAAGATCTTGACGAATGTTCTACAGAGTCCGTTGTCCGGAATCTGAAAGTCCTTATGCAAATGAGCCTGGTCCTCATGTACCGCTCGATGAAGCCTGTCGTGAGGCTCGGTCGAATCGCTGGGCAGTATGCAAAACCCAGATCAAAAGAGACCGAAACCCGTGATGGCGTTACTTTGCCGGTCTACCGTGGGGACATTATCAACCGCAGCGGTTTCACCGAATCTGAGCGAAGACCTAATCCAGAATTATTGCTACGCGGTTATGAACGCTCGGCCCTGACTTTGAATTTCATCCGGGCCCTTTGTGCTGGTGGATTCGCCGATCTCCACCACCCTGAAAATTGGGATCTTGGCTACGCTAGCACGTCAAAAGAGGCGTCTCGTTATCGAGACCTCGTCCAATCCATTGGAGACGCTCTGCGATTTATGGAAACAGTTGCCGATGCATCAATCAGTCAATTGGAACGAGTAGACATTTTCACTTCGCACGAGGGACTCCATCTAACCTATGAACAATCGCAAACTCGTCCCGTTCCCAGACGCGATGGTTGGTATAACCTAAGCACTCATTTTCCTTGGATTGGAGATAGAACCCGAGATTTGGACGGAGCCCATATCGAGTACTTTCGTGGAATACAGAACCCAATCGGATTGAAGGTGGGACCTTCCATGACCGCAGATGAGTTAAAAAGCGTCGTGGATTGCCTCAATCCAAAAAACGAACCGGGGAGACTGATGTTGATCCACCGGTTCGGCTCCGAAAAAATTGCCGATTGTCTTCCCCAGCTAATCCAAGCCATGCAACAAAACGGATCCAACGTGGTTTGGTGTAGCGACCCGATGCATGGCAATACTTTTTCGGCCGAAAACGGAATCAAAACAAGGCATGTCCGGCAGATCGAAAACGAACTCCTGTCCGCTTTTGAAATCCATCGCAGCGAGGGTTCTGTCCTCGCAGCCGCCCACCTCGAATTGACCGGTGACAACGTCACCGAATGTGTGGGTGGCGCACGAGGACTCAAAGAAGAAGATTTAAAGAAGGCCTATAAGTCCCAGGTGGATCCGAGGCTCAATTATGAACAAGCGATGGAAATCTCATTCCTGATTGCCGAACAGTTACAGCAAAACAGCTAACACTTGGGTCGGAAAAAGGGCTGATTCAAAGCCACCTCTCCAGAAGCTATCGGACCAACTGACTCACCGATTTAAATCTTGGGTCGGTCGAATCCCCACACCACTCGAATAGGACCGATTCGGTCGAAACTGGTTGTGCCCCAGTCTGTGTCATGCGCTGAACCGCCACTTGGTGATCCAATATGTGACGCGAGCCGATCGCATCGACTACCGGGTAAACATCAAATCCACGATTCATTAGGTCCAACGCGGTTTGAAGAACGCAAATATGAGACTCAATACCCACTAGCACGCATTGCATCCGATTTTCTTTTTGCAAGCTGGACAACGCATTCGTAAAATCGCTGCCGGATCCCCCACAGCTAAAGCTGGTCTTTTCAAAAACGAACGGATCACCGGTTGAAATTTCTGAAATGGTATCGCCTAGTCCTTGGGGGTATTGCTCGCTGATGAAAACCGGGACGTTGAAAAGTCTGGCACCAGCGAGGATTTTATTGATTTCGACAACCAATGATTGTCCCGCAGGCACCACCGGCAACAATTTTTCCTGAACATCAACGACAAGAACAAACGACTCTTCCCGAGACAGCAAATTCGGATTTTTATGACTATTCAACGATCTATTCCGGAATATAAGGATACCTCTCATGTTAATGGGTTAGAGCTTTCCCGTGAATTCGGCCTTTTGGATCCCGTCGAGCTCCTTACCAAAGGATCTCTGACGAAGTGAGTTTCCCTGTAATTCGATAGACTTCTTATTTTCGCAGTCGGTTGGCACATGCTTTGCACCCTCAGTTTCTTTTGAATCTGGTCTGACATATCGGCAGCCTTCTAGGGAAAACAGGATGAAATTGCACGCAACAACGATCCTGACCGTCCGACACAACGGTTCGGTCGCGATGGCCGGCGACGGACAAGTCACCCTTGGATCGGCCATCATGAAGGCCGACGCTTGCAAAATCCGGAAGCTGATGAACGGCTCAGTCATCTGTGGATTTGCGGGATCGACGGCGGATGCTTTTGCCCTGCTAGAGAGATTTGAAGAAAAACTGCGTGACTATCCAGCCAACATGCCACGGGCGGCGACCGAACTTGCCAAGGAGTGGAGAATGGACCGAGCGCTCCGTAGGCTCGAAGCCCTATTGGCAGCAGTCGACGAAAAGCATTCATTGTTAATCAGCGGTACCGGTGACGTGATCAATCCCACCGACGGAATTCTTGGCATTGGATCCGGCGGGAACTACGCGATCGCCGCCGCTCGCGGTTTGGTGAAGTATTCTGATTTAACAGCAGCCCAGATTGCCGAGGAAGCGTTACAAATAGCGTCCGGAATCGACATCTATTCGAGTGGTAACATTGTGGTCGAGGAACTGAAATGTCGAGCTTAATTTCCAGCAGCAAAGCCAACACGGCCGCTTCTAATGTAGATTCTCCGCGTCAAGTTGTCGAAAAGCTCGACCGTTATATCGTTGGTCAAGGTGAGGCCAAACGGGCCGTGGCCATCGCCATCCGAAATCGCTGGCGTCGGCAGCAACTTCCTGATGAAATGAAGCAGGAAATTTCCCCAAAAAACATCCTCATGATTGGACCAACAGGTGTTGGCAAAACCGAGATCGCCCGCCGCCTCGCCAAATTAACCGGGGCACCGTTTATAAAGGTAGAGGCCACCAAGTACACCGAAGTAGGTTACTACGGCCGAGATGTCGAAAGCATGGTCCGCGAACTGGTTGAAAACGCAATTGGAATCGTGCGAGATACCGAACGAAAAAACGTCGAGGACGAGGCAAAAGACCGAACCAATGATCGTCTGCTGGACATGATCATTCCCCGCCCGATCACCACCGACTTTGGCCCTCCCAGTGAAGATTTATCTTCCGGGAATGAACCCGCCGAAAGCGAGCAACAACGCTACGAACGGACCCGAGCTAAATTTACCGCGATGCTCATCGCTGGCGAACTGGACCAAAAGAAAGTCGAATTAACGGTTGAGTCACGCGGTAATCCGATGGTGTTTTCGGGTGCCGGTTTGGAAAATATGGATGTCGATTTTCAGAGCATGTTCGAAAAAATCATGCCCAAATCGTCTTCCAATCGCGAATTAACGGTCGCGGAGGCTCGGCAGGTAATTTTTGACCAAGAATGCGAAGCTTTACTGGACAATGAAAAAATAAATGCCAAGGCAATCGACTTGGCTGAAAACCTCGGAATTGTTTTCCTCGATGAGATCGACAAAGTCATTTCCGGGGAATCCAAAGGGGGTGGTGATGTCTCCAGACAGGGTGTCCAACGGGATTTGCTGCCGATAGTCGAGGGGACCACGGTACAAACCAAGTACGGGTACATTCGCACCGATTTCGTTCTGTTCGTGGCCGCTGGCGCTTTTCACCGAAATCAGCCCAGTGACCTGATGCCCGAACTTCAGGGACGATTCCCAATACGAGTCGAATTGGACGACCTGACCCAGGAAGATTTCGTTAAAATTCTTCAGGAGCCAAAAAACTCACTAACCAAACAGTATGCTGCCTTGATGAAGACCGAAGGAATCACCATACAATTCAAGGACGATGCCATCGAACAATTGGCCTCGTTTGCATTTAAGGTAAACCAGACCACGCAAAACATAGGCGCACGGCGGCTCTATACCATTTTGGAAAAGGTCCTCGAAGAACTTTCTTTTGAGGCCGCCGAAATGAAGATGGGCCACGTAGAAATTTCCGCGGAATACGTCAGCGAGCGTCTTGAGAAGACCGTCGCTGATGAAGATCTGAGCAAATTTATTCTCTAGGCGACCAATCCGCTTGATTTTGCACTTTTTTGAGCGAGCATCGCAGATCCCGGGCAGCTTGCCGGGCCACACTGAAAAGTTCGTCCGGCCCACTGAATCGTCATATCATTCCAGCAGGATTCCGGCGGTCCAAATCGCAAAAATTCAATCATTCGGTCGCTTTCTCGAACATTAAGGTCCATTAGGCACGTAATATTGACGTAATTAGTCAATAGCCGGTCTTTTCCATCGTAGGAACAGGCGGAATGATCTGATTCGGTCGTCGGATTTAATATCTGCAGCAGACTCGTTTTATGAAATCTTTTTTCACACTTGGCTTGATCCTCTTTTCGCTAGTCACCATTAGCTTTATCAGTTGTGGCAAGGGCGACAAAAAGAAGTCTGCACTTTCGCGCAATTCACTTCCCCTTTTGCGTACCCGGTTTGTCCCACCCAAGCCCGTTGCCGACGACTATGTAGGCAGTCAAGCCTGTCAGCAATGCCACGCAGACATCCTGCAGGAGTACCAAACTCATCCCATGGCAACATCGATGTCCCTGCCAGGCCAAACTGGGATCGAAGATTTTCAATCCCCGGCGAATATCCCGACCACCGATCAGATCCAATATTCCGTCAAGATGGAGGGGGAACGAGTCATCCATCAGGAACAAAAACTGGCAGTTTCGGGAGAGGTTTTAACCAACCACCAGGAAGAGATTTCCTTCACCTGCGGTTCAGGGACGCGGGGATGTAGTTATTTTATTTTCAGGGAGGGTCGGCTCTTCCAATCACCCATAACTTGGTATGGAAAAAAGGGTCAATGGGATCTGTCACCCGGCTACACTCCGGGCCGGAATCCAAGATTTGAACGGGTGGCATCCGATGGCTGCCTGGCCTGTCACGCCGGCAGGATGAATCCAATTCCGCAGGAGAGAAATCGATTTGATGAAAAAAAACCATTTCATGAATTGGCGATCGGGTGTGAACGCTGCCACGGACCGGGCAAAAAACATATCCATTTTCACGAGGAAAATATTGCCGCTAGGGACACCGTTGATCCTATCGTCAACCCTGAAAAACTTTCGCCCGAATTGCGGGATGCGGTTTGCTATCAGTGCCATCTCCAAGGTTTAAACAGGATTACCCGATACGGACGCTCAGAATATGATTTTCGACCCGGAATGACCATTTCAGATGTCTGGATTCCTTTTCTGAAAACGGGCGATACCAATGACAATCAGGTCGAAGCCGTCAGTCAAGTCGAACAGATGCAACAGAGCCGTTGTTATATTGAAAGCGATGGGAAGATGGGTTGTATTAGCTGTCATGATCCACATTCCTCTCCCCAGGAATCTAATCGGGTTCCATTCTTTCGAAAGCAGTGCATCGCCTGTCACGCCAGCGATCAACCCGCCGGGCCACTCGCCCGTCCTGGTGGGGATTTATCTAACACACCCCCGTGTGCCATGCCCACCGCAGAACGTCTTTCCAAATCTCCCGACGATTCCTGCATTGGGTGCCATATGCCGAAACTGAATGCGGGTGACGTACCTCACACCGCACAAACCAATCATCGCGTTCACATTCCCGGGAAAACAGCCAACCCACCGAGCAAGGCTAGAAAAGAATTGCAAATCTGGGTTGACCGCAAGGTACCAAACCATGTTCTGTCACGCGCCAGAACCATTTTCCAGGCGGAACAAGCCTTCATGACAAAAGATCCCAAGCTGACCGAAAAAGCTTTATCGGGTCTTGCCGATTTCTATCCACAGGCCAAAGACGATCTAGCCTTGAACGAAGCATTGGCCCAACTTTATTACGCGAAGGGCAATGTCGACCAAGCCATTCAATTATGGAAAGCGCAACTTAAATTAAGACCTAATGACGAATTTCTGTTATCGCAACTCGCGTTGGCGTTGCAGGAAGAAGGAAAAACCGAGGAGGCCTATACCATTTATCGCAGTCTCATTTCGGTCAATCGGTCCCGGCCGCAAACACTCAAACGATTTCTCGACGCTTGCACTCGAACAAATCGAATCGACGAAGGAATTCAAATTGCCAAATCCATCCTTGTGCTCGATCCTGGTTCACAGTTGACTCACGCATGGCTTGCTAAGGCTTACGAAAAAACCGATCCTCCACAGGCAGACTATCACCAAAATCTCGCTGAAAATCTGCCCTCTGTAAAATAGGGACGTGGCCCCTCGATTGATTTGGTTCTGGCTATCATCTGAGCCGCCACGGGAGGGTCAGCGACCGCCACCTCGGCCTTGTCCACCAGCGATCTTATTAGCGGGGTTGTTGCTGAACATTCAAGATCAGCGCGCCCAAATTCAGCGCGCCCAAATTCAGCACGCCCAAATTCAGCACGCCCAAATTCAGCACGCCCAAATTCAGCACACCCAAATTCAGCACACCGGCCTTGGTCCTAAGAAAGCCAAATTTTGAGTTGGATGATCACGTAGATCATCATCAGCGCAACTCCGCAAAGCAGGCACGCGAGTATTAAATTGGTTTGGACAACCAACAACAACGAATAAACCAAAGCAAATACCGTCGGAGGGAGGCCGCCCATCATTACAAAAGCGGTCACTCCTGCCAAAATGGCCAGCAGAACCACACCCAATGATTTTCGGCAGGACCGATAGTCCGAAGAGCTCGGAGCCAGGTGACTTCCTATGGATAAAACCAGATAGCTAAACAGCCAAAATTTGATTTCCCCCAGATGCTCCATATTAACGATATCGCTCAAACGCCCGACAGCTCTCCAAAAAGACAAGAGACCCAAACCCTCACCATCGGGTTGGCCGACAAGCTGGGCAGACCCTGGATAAAAAATCAAACTCACCAACCACAAGG
Source organism: Planctomycetota bacterium (assembly GCA_014238905.1). Lineage (GTDB taxonomy): Bacteria > Planctomycetota > Planctomycetia > Pirellulales > Pirellulaceae > JABAAE01. Next base: position 50,385 of record JABAAE010000005.1, on the reverse strand, counting down.
CAAACGCCCCGCCGATCAAAGGTGCAAAGCAGACGAAGAAATGACCGATCTTTTGCCAAAGATTGCCACGATCGTAAAGCAACACCACATATCCCAAACGCCCTGATTTTTTATCAGGCAGAAAAGGAGCAATTTCAACCACATGCAAACCAAATAGTTTGGCCATCAACGCGTGACTATATTCGTGAATGGGCGCACCTAGCCAACCGGTCCAAAGGTTGCCTCGCCACCCGAAATGACGAGTAATCAGACCCTGTAGTCCGGCCTCAACGGATTGCAACCAAACCATGCATAACACCAACGGACCAAAGAGCTCTAAAAGCTGGCCTAACGCATTAGAATTTCCATCCATTTAAGAGATGTCCCTTTTCCTTTCATTAAAAACCCTCCATCAATTTATTCGGCGGCTAAGTCTATTTATTGTTGAAATTCCGGAACCATGTATTTCCCTGGCAACACCCCAGCGTTGCCATTTGACGCTGGAAAATTTCACACGTGGCCCATCCTCATCGTGGCCATTAAAAAGTTTCATTGTTGATACAGGGGGACCGTTCTGCAGATTAGAATGAAACTCGGCCCATCATTTTCTCCATAGGCGTGCGACATTTTCTGAACATCAGTAAGATGGGTCGACAACGCTACCGGAACAACGACCAGGAAATCGCCTAACTTATGAACCGGATTCTATCCTATCTTTGCAGCTTGGGTTTTCTCGCGGGATTTCTTTTTTTTGACGTTCAATACAACGTTTATGACGCGGCCGTACCCTACTTCGCTGCCATCTTGTTCGCCTTTTGGTCTCCCAAAAGAATCGATGTCATCATCGTTTCCATACTTAGTCTGCTAATGACAATTTTTGCAGCGTACTTTTGCATCCGAGAAAACCAGCCATACGAACAGGCCTTGATAGACGTTTGTCTTTCTGTCTTTGCCTTGATCTGCATCGGTTACGTCAGTTGGCACCGCCAAGGGGTCTCTTTGCGATTAAAGAAATTGAATGTCTCATTGGAAGAGCGATTTGATTTGTCGCAAAAAGAAACCACTGAGATTCAGAGCCAGTTAACTCAAGTCGCTTCAGAACTTGATCAACACACCGCTGACAGGAACGAGAAAGAAAGGGAATTTAGGGAAACCATCGCCAGCTATCAATCCTTGATCGAAAGCCTGCCCATCAATGTCCTTCAAAAGGACCGTCACGCCAGGTTCACCTTCGGAAACCAGAGGTTCTTTAAGACACTGCAAAAAACAAAGCAACAATGCATTGGGAAAACAGATTTCGATCTCTTCCCCAAGGTTTTGGCCGAAAAATATGCTGCCGATGATCAAAAGGTGATGAAAACCGGCAAAACCATCGAACTCGTCGAAGAGCACATCAATCCAGCGGGCGAAAAATCCTACGTCCAGGTTTTTAAAGCGCCCATTCGGAACAATCGAAAACAGGTCATTGGTGTCCAAGGCATGTTTTGGGATGTCACCGACCGTATTCGCGCGGAAAAACTCCAAAAAGAAGCCGACGCAAATTTCCGCAGTTTGGTCGATTCAAACATCATGGGAATTTTCACCGCTGATTTTGATGGTCGAATCCAGGAGGCCAACGGAGAATTCCTGGAAATGCTTGGCTATTCCACTATCGGTCCTGATGTTTCTGAAATGCGGTGGGATCAAATCACACCGGGTGAATTCAATGAGGTTGATCAAACAATTGAATTGGAAATTCGAAAACAGGGATTTTGTCGTCCACTTGAAAAAGAATTCTTTCACAAAGACGGATCTCGCGTGGCGGTTTTAGTCGGTGCGGTACGCCTTGGCGAGGAAAAAAACGAATTCATATGCAGCGTCGTTGACATTTCAAAACAAAAAGAAGCCGAACTGGCTTTGAAAACCGCCAAGGAAGCGGCAGATGAACTACTACGATCCAAATCTCTCTTTCTTGCCAATATGAGCCACGAAATCAGAACGCCTTTGAACGGAATCATTGGCATGACTGAATTGGTTCTGCAAACCAAAATATCGAGAGATCAACAGGAGTATTTGCGGATGGTAAAAGAGTCTGGCGAATCATTACTGGAAATCATCAACGACCTGCTTGATTTTTCAAAAGTTCAGGCCGGTAAACTAAAGCTAGAACCGACCGATTTTTCTTTAAGGGGCAAAATAGCAGACACCCTTCGTCCATTATCTCTTCGGGCCTATCAAAAAGACTTAAAAATGGTGTGCGACGTCGAGGGAAATGTACCCGACCGACTCTTCGGTGATCACATCTGTTTACGACAGGTTCTCACCAACTTGGCCAGCAACGCTATCAAATTCACTGATAATGGGGAGGTGGTGATAACAGTCCATTGCACCCCCTTGGAAAATGACTTCGTTCGTCTACATATTTCCGTCGTGGATACAGGGTTAGGCATCGACCCCAAACTTCAAAGAAAAATCTTCAACGAGTTTGAGCAAGCTGACAATACCTCCACACGAGAATATGGAGGAATAGGATTGGGACTGGCGATTTGTGTCAATTTGGTAGATCTTTTGGAAGGCAAAATTTGGGTCGAGAGCGAAGTCGGCAAAGGAAGTACTTTTCATTTCACTTCGGTTTGGAAGCAACTTCCCAATGATGATTTTACAAACGCCTCCATTCCGTCCAAGTATTCCAAATCAAAGATCTTGGTCATTGACGAACACCTACGGAGCCTTGAAGTGCTCAAGAAAACTTTGGTTCGTTGGGATTTGCGAGTCACTACATTTGTATCAACCGAAGACGCCTCGAACACTTTGAGCCAGAATCCGGATGAATTCAGCATCATGATTTTGGACGAAAAAACTGCAAAACCGAGTCAAATCGACTCTTTACGAGCCTTGGTCAACGCCAGTCCAGAGATGAAAACCATTCTTCTATCGAATGTTTTCAATGAACCTCAAAACAAAGTTCGCGTCGTTCCCGAGCCAACTAGCCCGGTAGTCACCCTGATCAAACCGGTCAAAGAAACCGAGTTACTGGAGGCCGTTCAACAGATTCTTTCCGGACATCGCCCCAATCAAGAGGTTTTTGAGGAGGCCGAACCGACGCTTCCGTCGTTGAAGATTTTGTTGGCCGAGGATAATGCCATCAACCGCCGTCTGGCGATGGCGATTCTTTCCCAAAGAGGCCATGACATCTACATTGTCAAAAACGGTTCCCAAGCGGTGGAACTTGCTAAATCCGACTCATTCGATCTGATCCTGATGGACATTCAAATGCCCCAAATGGACGGGTTTGAGGCTACCCAGCAAATCAGACGGGCTGAAAGAGGCGGAAATCATCGAAGCACGATCGTCGCCCTGACCGCCCATGCAGGTGAACGTGATCGGTTGCTGTGCGATGAGGCCGGCATGGATGGCTACATCACCAAACCTCTTCGTCCCCGCGAGCTGATGCTGCAGATCAAAAATTTTATTAGAAGCGGAGACTCAACGGTACTGGAAACCAACGCCCCAATATCAACCCCATCGGCCCATCCAATTTCACCATCACAAGATGGTATTGTCGACCTCAACGAAGCGTTAGCCCAAGCAGGCGGAGATCGAGAATTACTACAACAATTGGTTTCCCTCTTTTTCGTTGAAATGCCCGTGATGATGACTCAACTGGAATCGGCGGTCAAAAACCGTGACTATGTCGCGATAAGGGCTGCCGTCCATCGATTGAAGGCATCGTTTCGTTTGTTTTCCTGTCGTGGGGCGCTGGCGGTCTCGCAGGAACTGGAGACCATTGAGGAGGGCGTCAACCCGGATGAAATCTATCAACGACTGAAAATAGAATACGGAGTGGTGTGGGAAAAACTGAAGGAAATGGAGACCCACCCCTCAGGCGATTAAGGAAAGACACCGGCCAATCCACCTAGCTCACCTTTGCCAGAGGCCTGTCGATACCCAGGGTTGTGGCGGTACGACTATAATCCCGCCGTCCGCTTTAAAAAACGTCACCAAGAAAACTTGGTGACGCGCGTAGATGTCTTGAAACAGCTCAAGACTGAATAATTAACCACCAATGGATCAATTCGGGTCGCCAATTCGTTACGACTTTTTCAATTTTTCAATTTCAGCCTTGGCGTCAAGAATTTCTTTTTCGACGGCCTCCACTTCACCCGGTTCGTCCTCCTGTTCCTTTGCGCCCAGCAGTTTTTGTTGGAGGCTAATCAGTTTTTTGCGCAGAACTTCGATCCGTTTCTTGGCTTTTCTGTCCATATTTTTCAGTCCTCGTCTAATGTCCGAACGGGCTAAGCTACTAATCGACTAAAAAGCAGCCTAACTACCCCAAAGGGTTTGATTTTTCCGTTGGATGCGTTATTTTGGTTTTAGCGGAAAAATTTTCTATAAAAGACAGGTACACCAAGGAAACCCCGACGATGAGATATTCATTCCGCTTGGCTGAGCTTCTCGGACATGTTCCCGACCCTAGAAAGCGTCCGGGTACAATCAAATCCATTGTCGAGTATACAGGGCTAGATCGACACCAAGTAGCCGCACTGCTTAAAAATGAAGTCAAATACATCCCTCTCAAAGCCCTCTCGCGCCTTTGCGACTTCTTGATCGAACATGGACACTGCTCGGCCGACAAACTCCCGGGAGCACTTTTTTCGATCGAGCCCGAAAATTTCTGGGAATTGCTGGCACGGCGAAACCGCCTCCAACTCAGCCTGGGCGTTCGCCGGGAATTAGATCAAGACAACCCGGACGTTTGCTATGTAGTTGCCTCCGATTCCGTTCTTTTGGGTGAAATCCTCAATGGGGTAACCACACTTGGGGGAACGGCCCATTACCGGGAATCAGGCCAGATGGGGGACACCAATTCCACCCTGGTCCCTCGCCCGGAACACGTGAAACAATCGCTGGTCTGGAGCCCCGGTCAGGCCGCCCAAGAAGAGGTTCTCGAACGCGCCAACTCCGTCTACGAGGAATTCTCGGAGTCCAGCAGCGATAAAGCCCTCGTTTGCATCGGCTCGACCAAAAGCAACCCGGTGGTCGAATTAATCCTTGCGTCGGCATTCGGTTGTGAACCCTATCAGACTCAAGACACAGTGAACAAGGCAATTGATCGAAAAGTACCATTTTTCATTCGTTACCGTGACCAGGATCCACAACCCCCCTCCTGTGTGGGCGGAACCCAATTAAGCCAGACAGAAAAAGCTGAAAAACCTGGGATTTACTACGAAGATGCCAAAGGAAAATGGGTCCATGTTTCGTGGGAAGGGCCGGGCCAAGATGCCGCCTTTGTTTTCTATATTCACCGTGAATCCCATGGACGATTGGAAATGACCATGGGCGGTTTTTCAGGTCGAGGCACCCGACTATTGGCTAGCACATTAGCCCGGCGGGGCGAAGATTTCTGGCCACCGGTTTACGAGGGACAGGGCATCCAAGTAGGAGCCTATATTATCCAGTACTCGGTCTCCAAAGATCAACACCAAGCCAAGGACATCCTGCGGACCGATTTGACAGGTGATATGAATGTCATCCCTATCTCGGGGGAAGCCATCGATCGACGGATGGTCATCTGATCCCTCCTTGGCGGTCAACACGACATCGGTTCCCACAACCACTACATTGGCGGGATCGCTCTGTGCCGCAGTCAATCGACGGTTTCACATTCTGTCCGCTCACTTGAAGCAATGGTGGTCAATTTCTTTACGTCGAGGCGGTCAAACGGGAGAAAGAGCGACTGGCTAAGATTTGGGCGTTCACAGTCGCTGTGATAGGATGGAATTAACGCAGACTTTCCATCTTTTGGAATTCGGGGTTTTAATGAAGTCCTTTTTTTGCTTTTGCTTAGTCTTTGCCGGTTTGGACGCGAATCTTTTTGCAACTGACCCGGAAAAGCCAAACATTCTTTTTATTGCGATCGACGATCAAAATGATTGGATTGGTTGCCTCGGTGGACATCCGCAGGTCAAGACTCCGCATATCGATCGGTTGGCATCCCGTGGTACCCTGTTCACCAACGCCCATTGCCAATCGCCCCTGTGCAATTCTTCTCGCACAAGTCTGATGACTGGTCTGCGGCCCTCGACGACTGGTATTTACGGACTAGCCCCTTGGTTTCGCAACGTGGAGGAATTCAAGGAGCGTGTCAGTCTACCCCAGTACCTCAAAAGTCGTGGCTACCGGACACTCACGACCGGAAAAATCTACCATGGCGGATCGGGCCGCCGGAAAACCGACAACGAATTTGATGTCATCGGTGTTCCTCCCGGCGTTGGAATCCGTCCCCAACAACCACTGATTCAAGATACCAATCACCCTTTGGTCGATTGGGGCGTCTTTCCCCACCGCGACCAGGACAAGGGCGACTGGAAGGTCGCTCAATGGGCGGTCGAGCAGTTAAAAGCTAAACACAAAGAGCCACTGTTTCTTTCCGTTGGATTTTTCCTGCCCCATGTCCCCTGCTACGCAACTCAAAAATGGTTTGACTTATATCCCGAAGATTCCTTGATAATGCCCCCCTACCTCAAGGGAGACCGAGACGACACGCCCCGTTTTTCGTGGTACCTACATTGGAAGCTACCTGAACCGCGGCTTGATTTCCTTCAAGAGAAAAAACAATGGAAAAATCTTGTCAGAAGTTACTTGGCGTGTACCAGTTTTGTCGACGACCAAGTGGGTCGTGTTCTGGTGGCTCTGGAAAAAAGTGGATTACAAGACAATACCATGATCGTCCTTTGGTCCGATCATGGTTGGCATCTTGGAGAAAAACGAATCACCGGTAAAAACACCTTATGGGAACGCTCAACACGAGTGCCGCTGATCTTTGCAGGACCAGGCGTTGTCGCCAATGCCGTCTGTGATCAACCTGCCGAACTGCTGGACATCTACCCCACGTTGGTGGATCTGACTGGTGGCACACCGGGCGAGCTTTCGCTGGAGGGACTCTCATTAAAACCTCAATTGACTGGTAATCGCGAGCCGCGAAGACCGGCGATCACCACCCACAACCACGACAATCATGCCATTCGCACACAACGCTGGCGGTACATCTCCTATGCTGACCAGTCAGAAGAACTCTACGACATGAAGAGCGATCCCAACGAATGGAACAATTTGGCGGGAAACGCCAAGTATCGCCAGAGGATGGATTCCATGAAGCAATGGTTGCCTAAAACCAACAAAAAACCGGCCAAAGGAAGTCGATCTCGTATCCTGACGTTTGACGGATTGAACGCAACATGGGAAGGAAAAAAAATCCCGCCCGACGCCGAAATTCCCAAGATTAATCTTACTCCCGGAAAAAGGTAGATCGTTCGATCGGCCACGCCGATCAACGGACCCCACCGACCCGCCAAGTCTGAAACTCCAAGCCTGAAACTCCAAGCCTGAAACTCCAAGCCTGAAACTCCAGCAGAGGAAAGCAATGCTTTACACTTTTCACAAGATGTTTTGGATGACTTCCCTTTCTATTTTGGGAAGTTTTTTATTGGTGGCTCATTTTGCGAATGCCGAGGACGACTTTATTCCTCTCTTCAACGGCAAAGATCTGGCGGGGTGGCAACCGGTCAACACCGCTACCTCAACTTGGTCTGTCCGGGATAATTTGCTGGTCTGTTCTGGTAAACCGATTGGCGAATTGCGAACGACCAAGATGTATCAAAACTTTATTTTGGAGGTTGAATGGCGACATATGAAGCCCAAGGGGAATGCCGGAATTTTTGTTTGGGCGGACGACATCACAGCCAAGGGCGTTCCCTTCCATCGATCGATCGAGGTTCAAGTCTTGGAAAATGACTATGGCAATTCACGAGGGCACACTACGCATGGCGACATTTTTCCGATCCACGGCGCGAAGATGACCCCCGTCAATGGTCGGGGTGGAAGCCGAGCGTTTCCAACCGAAAATCGAAGCCTGCCCAGTCCCCAATGGAATCATTACCGGATTGAATGCCGAGACGGGGAAGTTTCCCTGGCAGTCAACGGGAAACTGGTGACACAAGGGAAGGCCTGCAGTCCTCGGAAAGGCTATATCTGCATTGAATCGGAAGGGGGAATCGTCCATTACCGTAATATGCGAATTAAAGAATTGCCGGCAACACCTCTCCACGCACGAGACGTGGCGATTTCCGATCGAGGCTATCGATCGATTTACGACGGAATCAATTTAAGCAACTGGACCATTACCAAGGGAACATGGAAGGCCAACGACTGGCGACTAAATCAGTCCGGTTCTGATGGCGGCATTATTCAAAGCGAAAAAGTTTATACGCGGCCCAATGTCATTGTCGACTTTAAGACGACAGAAAATTTACCTGATTTCAATTTTGCCGGTCAAGCGTGGGATGTATCTAAATACCGAAACCATCTGGCCAAAGGCAAAGGCTGGAATCGGCTGGAGCAGGTTGTAGGTAACCGAACGAAAAGCTTGATTTTAAACGGTCAGACCGTGGTGAAAGATATTCCGTTAAACGCATCCCAATCCGGCAAGATCCAAATCAAGGCCAACGGCCCGACGGAATTTGCCAACCTTTTTGTTCGGCCCCAGGAATAACCACTGAAGGAGTCCAGGTCGATAAATACCCGGGATTTTCAGGCAACCCGAACCGCTGCTACTGGCTCCATCTAACCGATTAGCAGGTGAAAACGTCGCTCTATTTCGCGGTTCAAGAACCATTTTTTCGCGATTCAAAACCCATGCCCGCAGTGGCCTGCTGGTGAAAAGCGATCACTTTGAATCGCCGCCGACATGAAAACCTCCACAGGATGGGTTAAAATTTGGCTTTCTTGCCATTGGAACGTTTCTGGAATTGAAGACCATGATGATTCGCTTGTGCCTGTTCAAACTAATGTTGGTCTTATTGTTTTGGGAGGTCGGATCTGCCGCTACCCACCACCCCTTCAATTCTCAAAAACAAAATGTTCTCTTAATTTGCATCGATGACCTAAGACCCGAATTGAATTGCTACGGCGCATCCTACATTCATTCGCCCAACATTGATCAACTCGCCGCTCAAGGCCGACTCTTTCAACGACACTATGTCCAGGCACCCACCTGCGGCGCCTCCAGGTACACACTTTTGACGGGTGTTTACGGAGGAACCAATAATGGTGCCCTGTTCCAACGGGCTAACCGGTTAAAATCCTCACCATCGTCGATTAACCCAAGTCTGCCAGCCTGGTTTCGAAATCACGGGTATCAGACGGTATCGGTAGGCAAGGTCTCCCATCACCCGGGTGGACGCGGCGGAAAGAACTGGGACGACCCCAACCAACTCGAAATGCCCAACTCTTGGGATCGACATCTTTTACCCGCCGGAAGATGGCAGCACCCGCGAGGTTGGATGCATGGCCTGGCCAATGGCGAAATTCGAATCAACGCCAATAAAATGGACGTATTCCAAGCTTTGGAGGGACCCGACACCAGTTACCCTGACGGCATTTCCGTCAACGAAGCGTTAGCTCAAATGGACCGACTCGGTTCAGAAAAACCTTTCTTCCTGGCCGTCGGAATCCTCCGGCCCCACCTCCCCTTCGGCGCACCCTTGAAATACGCCCAACTTTACGACGAGGTCAAACTTCCGCCGATACCCCACCCCAAAAAACCAATCGCCAAATCCACCTGGCATGGGTCAGGCGAATTCATGAAGTACAACCGATGGAAGAAAAATCCAAATACCGATGCTGCCTTTGCCGACCAAGTTCGTAAGCATTACGCTGCGTGCGTTTCTTACGCCGACGTTCAAGTGGGCCGATTAGTCCAAAAACTGACCCAAAACGGTTTGTCTGAAAACACCATCGTGGTTCTTTGGGGGGATCATGGCTGGCATCTGGGAGAGCATGCCGTTTGGGGAAAACATACTCTCTTCGAGGAGTCCCTTCGATCTCCTCTTATCCTTCATTACCCCGGAATGCCGCACGCGGGCCAATCGACCAATGCCATTGTCGAATCTCTGGATCTATTCCCCACGCTTTGTGACCTGACGGGAATACCCATGCCGACTTATGTCGATGGCGTCTCGCTCACCAAATGGATTGAGAAACCCGACCAGCCTGGTCATTCGGCAATTTCCTATAACGGCAATCACAAGACGATTCGGACCAACACCCATCGCCTGATCCTTCACAAGAATGGATTCGTCGAACTTTACGATCACCAGTCCGTCCTAAAGGAGACACAGAATATTGCCCAACAAAATAAAGATCTGGTGGATCGATTAACCAAAGAGCTGAACCAAAAACTGGGCACAAAATAATTCGTCGAGAAAAATCCTCATCCGGCAAGTTCCTCTGGCGCTTTTGCACGGTAAAACGTTTCCGTGCCCCCGGGTAAAAATCCGGACTTATCAGGGCCCTCCTACCTCGTACCACTTCAGCCAGTCACCGTTCAGCCAGTCACCGTTCAGCCAGTCACCGTTCAGCCAGTAAACTGCTCGCCAAAAGAATGCTTTCTGTCAGACGCGTTCCTCCATGCGCGTTCCTCCATGCGCGTTCCTCCATGCGCGTTCCCATGAAGGACTGGATCCCTGCCGGGAATCCGTTTAGAAAGGCAGATCCCCTTCCAACTTCGCCAACATCGCCTGGGCCTCTAAAAAGTCCCCACGAAAAAGCAGATCTGTAATCTGCTTTATTTTTTTCGCAGCGGCTCCGTTTTGCGCGACCTTCTTTTTCAACAGATAAAGCCGAATCGGGATCCGCAGCTGCGCCTTCATTTTTGCATTGCCGTCTTGCCGCAGGTCATTTTGAATCATTTCTAAAAAACGGTAACCGTTCTGGTCCGTCGGTTCGACCACTGTCCCTTCGCCAAAATCATTCCACGTCGCAATCTGAACAATAGGCGACCGACCTCTCATGGCGAACGACCAAGTTTCCTTGAGGGTTTTGCCATCCCGTTGGTCAATCCAACCGTGACTGGGACTTACTTTAGCCTGTTGATAAATATCCTTAAATCCAGGGAATACCGAAGCAATGGTCGGTAGCGTCACCGACTTGGTCTCCAGTCTTTTTAAATAGTCTTGCCACACTTTGACCGTGATCTCTTTGCCACCTGAAACCGGTGGCCAGCCAAAAGAACCATCCATCCCCGTCCCTGCCACCAGATGAGGCAAACCAAAAAGCATAGGCCGGCTTGGCAGACCATCGACCATTGCTTTCCAGTCTTGTTTTTTGAAAAATTGAGGACCAAAGATCAGTAAAATGGGCCGGTCTCCCCAGCGAACATATGCGGGGTCGGAAAACCAGTTTTGGTCCAGCCAGCGAAGAATCTTTTTCCCTTGAACCAGCGTCTGCGTTTCTTCGATATGCTTTGCCGACAACCGATGACCGATTGTTTGATCTTCGTAGCAGATACAGAACTGCATCTTCGCCTTCTTCAGGATTTTAATCAGGTGCACACAGTTCCGGTGTATTTCGGCATAATCACGGAAAGCTTCTCTGCCATACCAGTCCAAAACAACGCCATCAATGCCCGCGATCTTCATTAACAGAACATGGCATTCCAACACGGCCGGGTCGTTAGAATCGTAGGGTCCGATCAACGGGTAGTCGTGCGACGCAATTTCCCGTTTTCCACTTGGTATTTTTTTTTCTGGGTCGAAGGCGTTCATCGTCCAATGCCAACCCCAGGAACCGCTAAACGGTTGACTGGAATACCAAGGCATATAATGAACCAGAACCGTTTTTTCACTACGTGGCCGTCGTCCACCAGAGATGGCTTCCTGGGCCTCACCGAATCGCCAACCCACCAAAAGCAAGATAAGAACGCACCAGCGGACAACTGTTTTCATTGGAATACTGACTTTTTTAATGGACGATCAAACCTGTGACACTACCAAACCCGTCTACCTTTAATTGATTAACGATCAAATTTCTTTTCCTTTAGATTAATTCTAGGCCATCATCTTTTTGTAGCGAAATCGTTTGGGTTCGTCCTGGTTGATTCCCAAACGCTCGCGTCGTTGATTCTCATAGGTTTGGAAATTTCCTTCACACCAATGGAGATATCCATCTCCCTCAAAAGCCAAAATGTGGGTTGCCAAACGGTCCAGAAACCAACGATCGTGACTGGTGACGACAACGCATCCGGCGTAATTGGAAATCGCCTCTTCTAACGCCCTCAATGTGTCCACGTCCAGATCGTTGGTAGGTTCGTCTAGCAATAGCACATTGGAACCCCGGCGGAGGAGCTTTGCCAATTGCACACGATTACGCTCTCCACCGCTCAAAACCCCCACCTTTTTTTCTTGATCGGTACCCCGGAAATTAAACCTGGCGACGTAGGCCCGGGCATTCACATTACGACCTCCCATTTCAAAAGAGTCGTATCCTCCCGATATTTCCTCGTAGATCGTCGATTCGGGATCAAGGGAGTCTCGCGATTGATCGACGTATCCCATTTCGACCGTCGAACCAATTGTCAACGCACCGCTGGACGGTTCCTCCTGCCCCGTCAGCATTCGGAAAAGCGTGGTCTTGCCCGCTCCGTTAGGACCAACGACCCCGATGATTCCGCCAGCGGGCAAATCAAAGCTGAGGTTTTCCATCAAAATATTCTCACCATATTGTTTATTTAAACCCTCCGCCCGAATGACTAATTCTCCCAAATGTTTTCCGGCAGGGATTTGCATCTCAAACTCGTCCAACTTCTCCTTGTTGGACTGGGCGGCTAACGATTCGTAAGCGGTGATCCGAGCCTTTCCTTTGGATTGCCGAGCTTTGGGAGACATTTTGATCCATTCCAACTCACGGGCCAAAGCCCGTTCCTTGGCTTTTTGAGTCCGTTCGTCATGGGCCATTCTTTTCTGCTTTTGCTCCAACCATGCTGAGTAATTCCCCTCAAAAGGAAATCCTTCTCCACGGTCCAGTTCTAAGATCCAACCAGCGACATTATCGAGAAAATACCGATCGTGAGTCACCGCGACGATGGTGCCATGGTATTCACCGAGTGTCCGCTCCAACCAACTGACCGAGTCAGCGTCAAGGTGATTAGTTGGCTCATCAAGCAGCAGCAGATCCGGTTTCGTCAAAAGTAATTTACAAAGCGCAACACGACGTTTTTCTCCTCCTGACAACTGAGCAACGGAGGCGTCTTTCTCAGGCAAATTCATGACGTTCATGGCAATTTCGATTTCACGATCCAGCTCCCAAGTGTTGGTGACCTCGATTTGATCCTGCAGACGCCCCATTTCGTTATAGATTTTCTGCATGGCGTCTTCGCCCAGGTCTTCACCGCATTTCAACGAGAGTTCATTGAAACGATCCAACATACCTTTCCGTTCGGACACCGCTTCTTCAACATTTCCCCAGACGTCTTTTTCCGGATTAAGTTGGGGCTCCTGCGGCAGGAATCCGCATGTAAAACCATCACACAACTGAGCCGCTCCGTCAAAATCTTTATCCAAACCGGCCATGATTTGCAGAAGCGTACTTTTACCGGATCCATTACGCCCCAAAACGCCGATCTTTGACCCTGGATAAAAGGAGAGCCAAATTTCTTTGAGTACCTCTCGTGTCCCATGCTTTTTAGTCAGGTTGGCAATTTCGTAGATATATTTTTTTCCCATGGATCCACAATCAAGGATGAAGCACAAATAAAAACTGGTGCGCGACTCACCAGAGTATCTGTTGATTTTCTATAATTGTCGCCTGCCGACAAGCGGCACTGGCATTCAAAACGAAAATGTCGACTCCTGATCACAGCCGACCCCTGTTCCCGGCAGCCTCGCTCCTGTGGTAATCGATTACATTGCTGGTAAAGCAACGGGTTTTAAACCATTTTGACCGATGGATAACTCCCAAGCGATGTCTCGCCCATCGCCATATTTAATCCGCTGATTTTTCGGATAGGATACAGATATACCGATTCCCGAACTTAAGAAGCTCAAAATGTCAAAAAACATCTATCCACAAGCTCTTTTCCTGGCTGCCGGCTTGGCAATGATGGTTGTGAATCATGTCGACGGCCTGTTGGCCCAAACCAAACTTGATTTCCAACCCACCAGCAAGCAACAGTCCGCTGCTCGGTCAGCCATTACCGATGCTCAGCTCAGGAGCCACATCAAGTACCTTGCCGACGACCTCTTAGAGGGACGGGCACCCGGTTCGCAGGGGGATCAGCTGGCTCAAAAATATATCCAAACGCAACTGCAAGGACTCGGAATGAAGCCGGCGGGTCCAGGTGGCAGTTGGTTCCAGAATGTCCCCCTGGTCGGAGTCAAAACCAACCCACCTGAAACCATTACCTTTGAGTTTAAAAACACGAATTTAAAGCTTGAAAACCTGACCGATTACGTTGTGACCTCGGGAAAGCCCGAGCCTTCCGCCGGTATTAAAAACGCCGAAATTGTTTTTGTCGGCTATGGAATTCAGGCTCCCGAATTCCAATGGGATGATTACAAGGATGTCGATCTCACCGGCAAGGTGTTGTTGATGATGAATAACGATCCATCGAGTGATCCAGATTTGTTCGGCGGCCACCGCCGAATGTATTACGGTCGGTGGGATTACAAATATCTGATGGCGGCCCGAAAGGGTGCCGTCGGCGCGATTATCATCCACACCGATCAATCCGCCGGCTATCCTTTCCAGGTGGTCCAAACCTCCTGGTCAGGCGAAGAATTTGAACTGGCGGACAACTCCGATCCAAAAATGGAGATGCGGGGCTGGCTCACTGAAACCGCCGCCAAGCGATTGGTCGACCTCACCGGATTCGGCCTGGATGAACTTCGGGAAAGGGCAGAAAAACGGGACTTCCAGCCGATCCCCTTGGGTTCTCGAGTCACCATAGACTTGACCTGCGAAATTCGAAAAAAACAAACCTCCAACGTTTTAGCAAAATTGCCGGGTTCGGATCCCAAGCTGTCAAAAGAGTATTTGATTTACATGGCCCATCATGACCATATTGGCGTTGCCGAAACCCGCAACCAGGACGGTGACAACATCTATAACGGAGCGGTCGATAACGCTTCGGGAGTTGCAGCGTTTCTGGCCATTGCCCGAGCTCATGCCGCCCTGCGGAAACCCAATAAACGGTCCATACTGTTTGCCTCCGTTGGTGCGGAGGAGCAGGGTTTGCTGGGTTCAAAATTCTTTGCGCAAAACCCAACCATTGCTCCTGGAAACATGGCGGCGGTCATCAACATGGATGGGATCAATTTCTTTGGCCCAACCCACGATGTGAATTTTATCGGTTACGGCAAAAGCTCGCTCGACCAAATCGTCGGTCGGACCGCCCAATACCAAAATCGAATCGTGACGCCGGATCAGTTTCCTGACAAAGGTTTCTATTACCGTTCCGACCAGTTTTCTCTGGCAAAGATTGGTGTACCCGGAATTTACCTGCATGCGGGAATCCGGGTCATCGGTAAACCTGACGACTGGGGAAAACAACAAATGGAGAAATGGACTCAAAACCACTACCACCAGCCTAGTGATGAGTACAGTGAACAATGGGATCTGCGAGGTGGTATTGCGGACACCCAGCTCCTGTTTTATTCAGGACTCCAAATCGCCAATTCCAATGATTTGCCCCAGTGGAAAAAAGGGGATGAGTTCCAAGCCGCCCGGACAGACGCCTTGAATAAACGTTAACTTGTCCACGAAACCATTCGCTTTTTTTTCACCCCCTGCGGAAAGACCATCCGTTGATTATCTCTCTGGTTTGCCGATCAATTGTTTTCGCCAGCAGCTTGCTCGTGGCCCTCCTACCCGGATTGCTTCCATCCCAAACGATTCAAACGGTCGCCGGCACCGGGCAACCCACGTTGAACCATTTCACGGGGAATATCGAAGACGTTAATCTTGGCGATCCGTTTGGAGTCGAATTTGACTCGGAGGGCAGGTTATACATTTGCGAGGTCCGTAATCACCGAATCCTGCGAGCTAACTTGAAAACAGGAAACATTAAGACCATTGTCGGCACGGGTATCAAAGGGTTTTCCACCAATTCGAAAGATCCCCAAGAAACCCGCCTCAACGAACCGTATGAAGTCCGCATCGCACCCACCGGTGACATTTTTTTTGTTGAGATGCAAAACCATATCGTGCGAAAAATCGATCGGCTCACAGGATTGATCTCAATCGTTGCGGGTACCGGAACGCCCGGGTTTGATGGCGACGGTCACCTGGCCAACAAAGCCCAGCTTAATCGACCTCACAGCATTGCCCTTTTTCAGGAATCTCTGTTCATTGCCGATATCGGCAACCATCGCATCCGCAGGGTAAATCTGTCCACGGGTATTATCGAAACGTACGCGGGAACGGGCCACAAAAAACTCCCGGTTGAAAACAGTCAGGTCCGAAATTCCCCGGTCTTCGGTCCACGGGCCCTCTTCGTCTCCCCCTCCCAAGGCAAAACGTTTCTCTGGGTCGCCCTTCGGGAAGGGAATTCAATTTGGCGGATCAATCTCGATGACCCGAAATGGGAGTCTGTCGCAGGAACCGGACGAAAAGGGTATTCCGGCGATGGTGACCAAGCCAAGCAGGCCACTTTCAACGGCCCCAAAGGAATCGCAATCAGCGGTGATTTCTGTTTCGTCGTGGATACCGAGAATCAGGCAATTCGAGAAATAAACCTGAGAACCGGCAAAATATCGACAGTGGCCGGCAACGGCAAACGAGGCGGTGGCGGCGACGGAGGCAAGGCCGTTGATGCTCAACTCGATCGACCTCATGGAATCGGAATCTTCCAAGGGCATATTTTTGTTGGCGATACACTGAACCACCGGATCCGGCGAATCGCCATTCGTCCTGTCCCCTAAACGCTTTGGGCCAACTCGGCGGACCAAAACGCCAATGGCCTGCATTGCCGTCACCGGAATGAATTTCCGGGCCTCATTCGATCAGGCAATTAACGGCTGTTTAAATCGCCGTTGTTTCTTCTTTTTCCATTTCAAGCAACGCCCTCTTATAATCGGTTGGCATCACTTTGACGAACAACTTCTTGGCCGACTCCCATTGGTTGAGAATATTTTTTCCCTGCTCAGAATCAGTGTAGGCCACATGCTTTTCAATCAATTCACGCACCAACTCTTCTTCATCAGCGTCTTCAAGGGATTCAAGATCAACTGTTTCATCATTAACTTTGTCTGGAAACTCCTCAGACGGGTCATAGACATACGCGATCCCGCCAGACATCCCGGCCGCAAAGTTTCGACCCGTCGGCCCCAGAACCACCACGCGGCCTCCTGTCATGTATTCACAGCCATGATCACCAACGCCTTCAACAACGGCGTTAGCCCCTGAATTCCGGACGCAAAACCTCTCCGCGGCCCTTCCTCTAAAAAAGGTCTCTCCCTTGACGGCTCCGTAGAGTGCGACGTTGCCTATGACGATGCTTTGCGAGGCGTCAAAGTCAGAACGCCGATGGGGAGCGACGATAATCCTGCCTCCCGAAAGACCTTTCCCCACGTAGTCGTTGGCATCTCCCTCCACCTCCACCGTCAGTCCAGCCGCCATCCATGCGCCAAGACTCTGTCCTGCGGATCCGGTAAATTTGATATGGATGGTGCCCTCAGGCAGCCCATCGCCACCATACCGTTTGGAAATCTCATGACTGAGCATCGTACAGGTGCTGCGATCCGTATTGCCAATTAAAAGGTCAAGTTTAACCGGAGTCTGGGTTTCCAAAGCTTCCCGGCAATACTCGATCAACTTCCTGTCCAGAACATCGACCAGAACATCCTCCTGATTACGAGTGCAATAGACGTCGACGTCCTCATGAGGTTTTGCTGCCGGAGTCAATAATGCTGTCAGGTCGACTCCTTGAGCTTTCCAGTGGTCCAAGGCATCAGAGGTTTCTAAAACATCCACGCGGCCGACCATTTCAGTAATGGTCCGAAACCCGAGGCTTGCCATAATTAAGCGAGCTTCCTCAGCGACCATGACAAGATAGTTAATGACATGTTCCGGCTTGCCGGCAAACAACTTTCGCAATTCAGGATCTTGCGTCGCAATTCCCACCGGACAGGTATTCAAATGACACTTTCTCATCATGATACAGCCCATTGCGATCAGCGGTGCGGTCGAAAAACCGAATTCCTCGGCTCCCAACAATGCGGCAATTGCGATATCCCGCCCGGTTTTTAATTGCCCGTCGGTTTGCAATCGGACCCGGCTTCGCAGATCATTCATGACCAAAGTCTGATGGGTTTCGGCAATGCCCAGTTCCCACGGTAATCCTGCGTGCTTGATACTGGTCAGCGGCGATGCTCCTGTTCCCCCGTCCGAACCCGAGATAAGAATATGATCGGCAAATCCTTTAGCCACGCCGGAAGCGATGGTTCCCACCCCAACCTCGGAAACGAGTTTGACGCTGACTCGAGCCGAAGGATTAGCATTTTTTAGATCAAAAATCAGTTGAGCCAAGTCCTCAATGGAATAGATGTCATGGTGTGGCGGTGGGCTGATCAAGCCGACGCCAGGTGTCGAATGCCGTGTTGCTGCGATCACCTTATCCACCTTGTGACCAGGCAATTCTCCCCCTTCGCCCGGCTTGGCACCTTGGGCAATCTTGATCTGCAATTCATCCGCATTGGTCAGATAATTACTTGTCACCCCGAATCGTCCAGAGGCGATTTGTTTGATCGCCGAGCGTTTGGAATCACCGTTAGGCATTGGTTCAAACCGCCGATAATCCTCTCCCCCTTCCCCGGTATTACTTTTGCCACCGATCCGATTCATGGCGATGGCCAGGGTTTCGTGGGCTTCCGCCGAAATCGAACCGTAACTCATCGCTCCGGTGCACATCCGCTTAACAATTTCAGACGCAGGCTCCACTTCTTCGAGGGGAATACCCGGGGTTGTCTTGAATTTCAACAGACCACGCAAAGTGCACATCCGAACACTTTCTTCGTTTACCAATTTGGAGAAACGATCGTAGGCTATCGAATCGTCATTCCTGGCTGCCACTTGAATTTCTGCGATCGTGTAAGGTGACCAAGCATGGCTTTCACCTCCCTGACGCCAATGAAACTCACCCTGATTGGGAAGGGCCGAATTCGTTTCGTTCACCCGGTCCGGAAAACCAAGCCCATGTCGTCGAACCGTTTCCTCGGCCAACACGTCAAAACCAATGCCCTTGATTCGACTGGGAGTGCCCGTAAAACAAAGATTAATGGGGCCGGAATTTAATCCAATGGCTTCAAAAATTTGCGCCCCTTTATAACTTTGCAAAGTGGAAATACCCATTTTGGCGAGCACTTTCAACATCCCTTTGCAGACGCCCGTCAGGTAGGAATCGATTATTTTTTCATCGTCCCAACCGTAATCTATCATCCCATCCCGGTTGGCCTGAAAGAGAGAATCAAATGCCAAATAAGGATAAATTGCATCGGCACCATACCCGATCAGGCAACAGTGGTGATGAACCTCACGAGCCTCACCGGTCTCAACCACAATCCCCACCCTGGTGCGATTCTCTTCTCGTACCAGATTCTGATGAACGGCTCCCACGGCCATCAGTGTGCTCACCGGGATACGATCGCGACTTGTCGCTCGATCGGAAAGCACAATTAACGCGTATCCCTCGCTCACCGCTGCAGTCGATTCCTGACAGATCCGTTGCAACGTCGCCATCATTCCCTGCTCTCCCTCAGAGGCATCAAAAGTGATGTCGATGACTTTTGATTTCCAACCGCGAGAATCCAGATTTCTTAGTTTTGCGAAGGCCTCGCTGGTTAAAATGGGTTGTTCAATCAGCAATCGTTTAGCCTGAGCCTCGGTGGTCTCCAGGAGATTCCCCTCGGGGCCGATATAACATTCAAGCGACATAATGATTTCTTCCCGTATCGAATCAATCGCCGGGTTGGTCACCTGTGCAAAGAGCTGTTTGAAATAGTCGTAAATCAGACGTGGATGGTCACTCAAACAGGCTAACGCCGCGTCGTTGCCCATCGACCCGATCGGGTCCTTTCGTGATTTAATGAGTGGAATGAGCATAAACTGCATGGTTTCGGTGGTAAAACCAAATGCCTTCATCCGGGCAACCAAATCCTCGCCTATAAATGACGGGGCAACCGATTGCGCAGGCAACTCGTCCATCGTCAGACGTTGGTTCGTCAACCATTGTTCGTAGGTTCGGGCTGAAGAAACCTTCTCCTTGAGCTCCTGGTCGGCAATAATCCGGCCCTCTTCAAAATCGACAAGAAACATCTTGCCCGGTTGCAGTCGACCTTTGTAAAGCACGTTTTCCGGTTCAACATCCAGCACACCGACTTCGCTGGCCATGATCACCCGGTCATCCTTGGTCACGTAATAACGGCTTGGACGCAGACCATTTCGGTCAAGGACGGCTCCGATGTATTTTCCATCGGTGAACGAGACTGATGCCGGCCCATCCCAGGGCTCCTGCAACATGGAGTGATATTCATAAAACGCCCGCTTTCTCGGGTCGATGTTTTTCTGGTTCTGCCAAGCTTCTGGAATCATCATCATCACCGCCTCCGGAAGCGTCCGGCCGGTGTGAATCAGCATTTCCAGCACGTTGTCAAAATTGCCAGAGTCCGAACAGTTCGCCTCCACGATGGGATAGGTTTTGCGAAGCGTTTCGCCGTACAAATCCGACTTCATCAACCCCTGCCGCGCCGACGTCCAGTTAGCGTTTCCTTTCAAAGTATTGATTTCGCCATTATGAGCCATATAGCGCAGCGGTTGAGCCCTGTCCCAACTGGGAAAAGTATTCGTGGAAAATCGGCTATGAACCATCGCCAAATGGCTGCTGTAATCGGGATTGGAAAGATCCGGGAAAAACGGCACCAACTGGTGGGTCGATAACATTCCTTTGTAAACAATGACACCGGTCGACAACGAACAGATGTAAAACTGTAACGCCTGCTTCAAAGGCCCGGTCCGCAGGGTATGACTGATCTGTTTACGAATCAGAAACAACTGACGGTCAAACTGTTCCCCTGTGAGCCCGTCCGCTTTGCCCACAAATAATTGTTCAAAGCAGGGCATCGCAGACAACGCCGTGGCCCCAATGTCCGCGGCAACCGGGTCTGTCGGCAATTTCCGCCATCCCAGCACTTTTTGCCCATGCTCTGCCACGACCTCTTGGACGACCCTCCGGCAATGCGTTGCCTCTGACTCAAGGGTTGGCAAAAAAAGATTCCCGGCGGCATACTCTCCTTGCGGCGGCAATTGAAAACCAAGATCGGCAGCGACACCTTGAAAAAGCGGATGCGGCATCGAAGTCAGCACTCCCGCGCCATCTCCGCTGTTGGGTTCACTTCCACAGGCACCCCGATGCTCCATTCGCGTCAGCATTGAGGTGACATCGGAAACAATTTGATGCGATGGAATTCCCTTGATGTTCGCAATAAATCCAACACCGCAACTGTCGTGTTCCAGCAAAGGATCATAAAGGCCCCGGGACTCGGGATAGCCGTAATTCGATTTATCCATGTTTTTATTGTTCGTATTCATAACCACTAACCCGCCGCATTCTTTTTGATTTCTTCGACGGCATCACTTATCTGTTGCTCTTTGACCAAGCCCAAAGTTTCCAAGAACCGCCTGGTCGTCAGTCCCACCGGATTCCCCCGTCGCTGAATGATGCCGATCGGCCGCTTTGGGGCAACCTCCCGTAGGGCAACTGTGGACAACGTACCCAGCTGTACCTCACGCTCGACGGTCTGAGCCGGGAGAAAACTCAAGCCCGCGTTGATTTCAACTGCTCTTTTAATGGTTTCGATGTTATCAAGCTCCATGACGTTTCGCGTCTCCACTGACACCTTGGCAAGAAATCGGTCGACCTCGCTGCGAACCCGCAAAGCGGAATCAAATGCTATAAAATCCGACCCATCCAGCCGACTAAAATCGACCTCTTTCTCTTCTGCCAGCTGATGCTGGGGTGAGCAGACTAGCACCATCGGTTCCTCCTGCCACAGGGTGGCATTAATCGATCTCGTCGATTTTGGGTAAGAAACAAAACCGATATCGACTTGACCATTCTCAACAAGCTCATAGACCCGGGTAGGATGCTGATACTCCAGTTTCACGTTGGCCTGCGGATACTCCGACAGAAAATTTTTCACCTGTAGCGCCAAGTGATGCAATCCGATGGAATAAATCGATGCCACATTCACCCGTCCGATCACCTGCTGGTGCAATCCCCGGACCGCATCCTCTAACGTGCCCATTTCGGTCAATATGCGGCGACATCCCTGATGGTAGCTATCCCCTTCGACCGTCAGAACGAACGGCCGCTTGGAGCGATCAATCAATCTCACACCCAGATGTTCCTCAAGCTGGTGTATCGTCTGACTCACCGCTGATTGGGAAATACCGTGATCCTCCGCCGCTTTGGAGAAGCTACGGTGCGCAATGACATCGCAAAAGACTTGGATCGACTTTAGGTGCATCTAACATCACGGGGGAGAAAACTAGGCGGAGAATTAGAAATTCAAATCCGCCGCTTTTACAGGATTAGCCTTGCGAATGTCAGGGTATCAGTGCCAATCAAAATTGTCAATCTGCCCAAATTTGAACAGCGGAAAAATAAACTCCGTTAAACCCTCAATCTCACTAGCTAATTTAATTTTAACCCCCTTTTCCCCTTTCAGCACGATTAACGCATCAAATCTGCACCTTAGCCATCGATGCCGCTTGATCTCAACATCAAGAGAGGCCTTTGAACTGCCTTGGAAGGAGAAAATTTACAAAACTAATCATGGTTTTTAAAACCAGACCACCTCCCAAACGAATAATAGCAAGACTTCCTCGATCTTCCGCCGCGATGCAATTATGGTCCCCCCCATCCGAATTACCGGTTTGAACGATCGAGAACCGAATCCCCAGGGTGATTTCGTACTCTATTGCATGACGGCTTTCCGCCGCAGCGAGTGGAATTTCTCTCTGGACAGAGCCCTCCAACTTTGCCAACAACTTCAAAAACCTCTCTTGGTTTTGGAAATGCTGAAGTCGGATTACCGATGGCATTCGGCCCGTTTTCATGATTTCATCCTCCGTGGCATGGCTGACAATCAGCTGGTGTTTCAAAAAAACGGAATCAGCTATTTCCCTTACGTTGAACACCAGGCTGGAGCTGCTGCGGGCTTGACGGATCAACTCGTTGCGAGGAGTTGCCTCACCATCGTTGACGATTTTCCGTGTTTTTTTCTACCAGCCTGGAACCGTCTTCTAGCCAGGAAAAGCCCGGTCAAAGTGGAGATGATCGATTCAAATGGCCTTCTTCCCATGCGAGCAGCAGACAAAGTTCATTCCCGAGCTCATTTTTTCAGGACATTCCTGCAGAAAACGCTAACCCATCATCTGATCGAATTTCCCTCTCCAACGCCTTTTGAGGATTTCCAATTTCCCAGGTCACCGCTGGATTTAGAGCACGAAAAAAAACGATGGTGTCCCGCAGACTTTTCCGACATATCAGGATTGATTTCGTCATTACCGGTTAACCAGCAAGTTCCGGCTATTTCTAACGCCGGAGGCTCCCGGCGTGCCAAGACAATCCTTCAGGAGTTTGCTGAACATAAGCTCCAACACTATCCCGAGGATCGCAACTCACCTCAGAAAAACGGTACCAGTGGGCTCTCTCCCTATTTGCATTTCGGACACCTATCATCGCACCAGTTGTTTCATGAGATCATGACCGCCGATGGATGGCATCCCGGAAAAATCGCCCCTCAGCCGACCAAGAAGGCGGAAGGCTGGTGGGGGGTTTCGGCACAATTGGAGCCGTTCTTGGATCAACTCACGACCTGGAGGGAGATTGGTTTTAACATGGCGTGGCAGAAACCACGTTTTGATCGTTTTGAATCGCTTCCCGCGTGGGCGCAAACGACCCTCAACCAACACCAGTCGGATCCTCGCGAGTTTAGCTATAGCTTGGAGGAATTCGAAAATTCGTTAACTCATGATCCATTGTGGAATGCGGCTCAAAACCAACTAAAGCGTGACGGTATGATTCATAATTATCTCAGAATGTTATGGGGGAAGAAAATCCTGCACTGGTCCAGTTCACCCCGAACTGCGTTGGCCATCATGATAGAGCTCAATAACAAATACGCCTTAGATGGCCGCAACCCCAATTCCTATAGCGGGATTTTCTGGACTCTAGGTCGATACGATCGCGCCTGGGGTCCTGAACGTCCCGTCTTTGGGAAAATCCGTTACATGACTTCGGAGAACACCGCTCGTAAACACCGAGTGAAAGAATATATCAAAAAGTATCAACGGTAGCGGAGGTCCAGTTTCTCAACCGCTTGAACACCTCCCTCTCGGGCGAACCTAAAGAGCTAAACGCCAAGATTCGTCAGCGCCGGAACCCGATGTTCGGTGACCACCGTACCCAAAAGAGTAAAGGGTGTCACTTCATAAATCCCCACAGGCAGGATTTGACCAGCCAAACGGCGATTACCGTCAAAAACAACAATCCGGTCGCAGTTGGTTCGACCTGTTAATTGTAGGACTTGAGAATCCTGGTCCGAATTCTGCTTGGCCCATTTACTCGGACCCTCCACCAAGACCTCGACATTTTGCCCAAGAAAGACTTGATTGTCCTCTTCACTGATCTGGTTTTGAATGGACAGCAGTTCGTTGTTACGTCGCTTCTTGACCTCGTCCGGAACATCATCCTCCAAATGTTCCGCCCCTTTGGTACCAGGGCGTTCACTATATTTGAAAATGAAAGAGTTTTTAAATCGGCATTCACGCAGCAATGAAATCGTCTCCCCAAATTCTTCCTCAGTTTCGCCGCAAAATCCGACAATGAAGTCACTCGAAACCGACGACCCGGGAATGGTCTCCCGAATTCGGTCCATCATCCGCCGGTAATCATCAACGGTGTAACCCCGCTTCATTCGCCGCAAAACTTCATCGGAACCACTTTGCAGGGGAACATGAATATATTTTGAAATCTTTGGATAATCGCGAATGGTCTCCAACAGATCTAACGTCATATCCTTGGGATAATTGGTAACAAATTTCAGTCGTTCTATTCCCTCAATTTCGTGAAGCTGTTGCAACAGCCCTGACAAACGAACGGTGCCGGATTCACCTTTGTATTGATAACTATTGACGGTTTGACCTACCAGGGTAATCTCCTTGCACCCTTGAGCCGCCAGAACATTCGCTTCATCAATAATTTCTTCAGGAGAGCGCCCCTGTTCCGGGCCGCGGGTCATCGGAACAATGCAGTACGTACAGAACTTGTCGCACCCGATCTGTATCCGCAAATAAGCCTGAAACGGAGTAGGTCGCATTGTCGGATCACGCAGCGGATCAAATGTTTCGTGGCTTCGTTTGATTTGATCAACCGAACCACTCTTGCGTCCCAAACTGAGAGCGGTGTGTTGCCCACGTTCCGATTCTACCTTTTCAATCAAATCAGGAACCTGCTGCAATTGACCAGGCCCCACGACGATATCGACATAGGGTGCCTTCTCAAATATCAGCTTCTGATCTTTCTGGGCCATACAGCCTAGAACCCCAATAACTTTCCCTGGATGTGCTTTTTTGTGTTCTCGAAGACGTCCCAAAGCACTGTAGGTTTTATGTTCGGCATGCTCCCGAACACTGCAAGTATTAAAGAGAATCGTATCCGCTTCGGAAACGGCATCGGTCAGTTCATAACCCTTTTTACGGAGAGAGGCGACCACCATTTCACTGTCCAGCATATTCATCTGGCAGCCAACGGTTTCGATATACAACTTTTTAGTCATGATTTAGGCAGAATTAATGGAAGAACGACACCCACCAAGTTAACATTGTCCGCCCCTTTTCAGTAGTCAGGATCCTTGATTCCGCTCAACATTACCCCCGATTTTATCGATTTAAAAATTGTCATCACCACCTTGGGGTACGCCGTAACTGCCAAGTCCACCATCGAGCACCGACCAGTTTGGTTGGCGAATTCCAAGGCTACAAAAACAACACAAAACACTTCATTGCGGTTAAACTATACGGCACCTTTGGCTGGTTTATCCTGATTTTTCCCGGCGGCTTCAATGCCGACTCTTTCACACATTTTTTTGAGCAATCAAATGAAAAACACCCCATGGACTACTGGACTGTTGCTGCTCTGCTTTTCCGCGGTAGGATCCGCCCAAATCAACCTCCAATTCGGCATCGGTAACACCAAGGGGTCCAGTCGGACCATTTCGGTTTCGAATCAAAATGGCATCAAAGTCACCAAGGTCAGGGAAAACGGAAATAGCTACGTCATCAAAAAGGGAGCCGACGACAGTCTAGAAGTCCATTTCTCTACGGTCTATGGCCCCAACGAGATGGAACAGCTTAAGGAAAAACACCCTGAATTGCATATGCATGTGACATCATTTCCAAAGGCCACCGGCGAATCAAAAGTCGTCATCTCAATCGAGGTTCAGGAAGTCGCGAAGGCCTCCTCAGAGGATGAGTTAAGGGAGAAAAATCCGCAGGCGTTCGAAATATATAAAAAATATTCCATGGTTGGATCGTTCAAGGACGAGAGAATCTTCAATTTAAAACGTCAGATTGAATTAGGAATCGACCCCGCTGCGATCCTGAAGAAGGGATTTGACCTCCCTCGCAATAGAGCAAAAAAAGAGGCTGCCGAGAAGAAAGACAATTCAGGCACGGACGACACAAAACCCAAAAAGAAGAATCCCTAACAATAGCGAGCCCACCAGGACGTGGATCCGTTTCACCACTCGAGAAGAGAACTCACCAAGATATCTTCTCGAACAGTCGAATCGATGCCTGCTGCAAGAACCGGGTCAGTTTTCCAAACCTGGTCAATTATCCAAACTTCCGGGTGCCGGATTCACCGGCTAGTTCAAAACGGATCGGCGTGACCAACACCGGTGGATGCCCCAGCATTGTAATCGTCAAACTCATCGAATCGGTCTGGAGCCCGGTCTTCAAACCGGGTGTATTGTTTTTTCCACAATAGATCGATATCGCCGGTCGGACCATTTCGCTGTTTTTCGATAAATATTTGAGCCTGCCCCGCAACGGCTTCCTGATCTTCACCCCGTGCATAATACTCCTCACGGTGGACAAACATCACCACATCAGCATCCTGCTCGATGGCCCCCGATTCTCGAAGGTGGCTTAAACGAGGCCGATGATCACCAGACGTCTCGGCCTGCCGATTTAACTGCGCTAAACAAAGCAGTGGGACTTTGAGTTCTCTCGCCAGTCCTTTTAGACGACGGGCAATTTTGGCGACTTGTTCCTGACGAGGATCCTTGGAATTATCAGGCTCAATCAGTTGCAAATAATCCACGACAATCAGTCCAAGGCTCTTTTGTCGTCGCTGAATTCTTCTCGCAGCCGCCGCTATTTCGGAAACCGTCCGACTAGGCGAATCATCCACAAAAAGAGGGCACTCGCTGAGTTCTCCGGCCGTCTTGACCAGCTTTTTTCGGTCTTCATTCTGGATCGTTCCGTTCCGCAAACGATGCCCGTCCACTTTGGCTGTCGAACAAAGCATCCGCTCAATCAGCTCGATGGATGACATTTCCAGACTCACAAAAAGAACCGGCGCCTGTTCCCGCATCGCTACGTATTCCGCAACATTCATCGCCAAGGCTGTTTTCCCCATACTTGGACGAGCAGCAAGGATGATCAGTTCGCTGGCGTGAAGCCCCCCGGTCAACTGGTCAAAGTCGGAAAATCCCGTTCCCACCACACCCGAGGTATGCTCCCCTTTGAGCCTGGCTTCAATGCGGTCAATCGCCTCATGCAGGATTTCTTTAGCAGGTCGGATCGCGGATGAAGATCGCTCATCCAGGATGGAAAATATCTTTTGTTCCGCCTGGCTCAATGATTCCTTGGGATCAGCGCCATCATCATAGGCACTCTGCATGATTTCGGAACTGACCGTAATCAAAGAACGAAATGTCGCTTTCTCTCTGACGATTTTGGCATAATGCGTAGCGTGCGCCGGCGTCGACACAGTGTTCATCAATTCGATCAGGTAGGATGCTCCCCCGATCAGATCAAAGTCTCCACTGGACCTTAGTCGTTCCCGCAGCAGCATCGGGTCGATTTTTTGCCCGGACGAATGCATTTCGCTCAGGTGTTCGAAAACCTTACGATTGGCATCGTCGAAAAAATCTTCGGAACGGCAGACCAGGATGACGTCATCACAACAATCCGGCATCATCAGAATACTGCCAATGACCGCTCGCTCCGCTTCGGTATTCACCGGTGGGCGACGGTCAAAAACATCCGCAGATTTCTTTTCTACTCGTTTTTTTGTTTTTTTTGTCTCAACCGCCATCCATCCATCCCTTGAATAGCCCACTCACTTAAGGTGAAACGCCACCGTAAAACATTATCACCAGTCTATACCCGATGAGGAGAAGGTTGAACCGGTCCCTATGATCCAAACGAAACCCGTTCCGAGCATGAAAAAACAACGACAAGGTGCTCCTCGTCGTTGCTTGTTCGTTCGAAAGTGACTCATCGCGACTGCTGACTTTTTCCTTTTCTCAAGGAATCCAGCCCCGTCAAAGGATTACTCTTCAACGACCGATGGCACCACCCATACTTTGAGTTCGGATTCCACGTCATGGTGAAGCTTGACTTTGACGGTGTAGAGACCCAATTCCTTTAACACACCCTCTAGCCTGATTTGGTCGGGCACGAGATTAATATCGTTTTGCTTCAAGCCAGCAACAATTTCCGCGGCTCCAACGCTTCCATACAGGTGACCTTCGTCATTGGCATTGGCTTCAATGGTGACCGATAGTTTAGAAATCTGCTCAGCTTGATTGCGAAGCCGCTGCACACGGTCTTTTTCCAATTGCTGCAATTTTTCACGATGTTTATCGACCATCCGCTTATGGTGATCCGTCGCGATGGTTGCTAATCCTTGCGGAAGCAGATAATTATTGGCGAAACCAGCTCTTACCTCAACGACATCGCCCTGTTTCCCAAGCTTGTCAACCGATTGAATCAAGAGCAATTCAATACCACCATTAGCGCCTTTGGGAAGACGCTTAAAACCTGCACCGTTTTTTCGACGCGATTTTGTTTTTTGCTGAACCATTTCGTTATCCGTTGTCGTTTTCGTTTGTCGTTATCGTTATTTTCGCCCATGGCGAATAAAAGCTTGAATCATCGTAACCGAATGCAGTTTGTTCCGGTCCATTTCCTTCCAGACATCAAAACGGGATGTCCGTTTCCTCCTGTTGGCCAGAAGAATGTTGTTCTGGTGAGGGTGTTGACTGGTTTGAATACCCGGGATTGGAATCAAAATTACCTGATTTACCGCCGCCGGATTTACCACCTAACATTTGCATCCGATCCGCCACAACCCTGAGCTTCGACCGTTTTTGCCCTTCTTGCTCCCAGGAATCAAGTTTGAGGCGGCCCTCGATTAATATCGACGACCCTTTACTCAAGTATTCACTAGCAACTTCTGCCGTTCGACCCCACAGCGTTACATCCACAAAGGTAGTTTCATCTACCCACTCGTTATTTCGCTTCACTCGATCATTAACAGCAATTCCTGCCTCGGTCACGGCAGTACCACCCTGTGTATATCGAAGCTCAACATCTCTGGTTAGGTTCCCAACCAGGATCACCCGGTTAAAACTTGCCATGGATCACATCTCCTGAAGAGGCGGTTCGAAAAACGTTTACTAATATCTCTGACTGGAAACAGCTGAATTAGCCGATTCAATTTCATGTTTAATCGGAGCTGCTTCTCCCTTGGCAATCGCGACCAATGTCTCAATCAGCCTCTCGTCAACACTAATAATCAGGTGCCGCATCACATTATCATTTAATTGATACTGTCGATTAAGATCGGTTAGGGATGTACTTTCCATCGAAAAATACATCAACCAATAACTTCCCTTGCGATGACCGTTGATCGGAAAAGCAAGCTTTTGTTCATTCCAAAGACGACTAGCCAAAACCGTCCCGCCCAGTTCTTCGATCGCTTCGTCCAATTTTTTTGCAACACCCGTCTGGTCTCGAGCGTATCGATTCGAGTCCAAAACAAACATGCATTCATAGTTTTTTGTTGCCAACGCTAATCATCTCCACTTTTCAACAAACGAGTAATCGTTCCAGCGATTCGATTTTATATCGGTCGTTCGTTAATTTTTCATATAAAAAAGGTTATCTTAAACATCCATCTAAGCGTTTAACCAACGCATTAGCCGCAATTCCATGTCCGCTTCGATTTTCGGCACCGTTCACGATCGAAAGGTCCGAATGGTCAATCCCCAGAATCACCCTTTGATTTAGGCGATTCCGTTGAATTGCTGACATTTTTTTTATTTCGAGATTCGGACCCGCGATTGTACTGGTTCATACAATGCCCAATTCCAAACTCGACAAATTCTTCAATCGCTTTGACGCACCGATCCACGGTGGAATCGACGCGATCTAAATCTTCTCGGTGGAATTTACCCAGTACAAAATCGGCTGGATTCCACCTCTCAGGCACTGGACCAATCCCGATTCGCAGCCGGGGAAAATCCTGTGTACCTAAGCGGTTAATAATATCATTCAGACCGTTTTGGCCTCCGGAAGATCCAGATGCTCGAAAACGAAGTCTATCCAAACTCAAATTAAAATCATCGCAGACCACCAAGATATCGACCGGATCGATTCGATAAAAATTCGCAGCCTGGCTAACGCACTGCCCGCTTAAATTCATAAAAGTCAACGGACACAACAAAATTATTTTTTCGGTCCGAAGCTGAATTTCAGTGAATTCACCCTGAAACTTTGCTTTCGGTGGAGGAGCACAAACTTTTTGCGACAACCGGCCTAAGACCTCGAAACCGATATTGTGGCGAGTTCCGACATACTGTTGACCTGGGTTACCGAGACCCACAATCATTTTCATGTCGTTACCCATCTCAATAACAGGTACTCAAAAAATACGCTTCTACTATTCGCTCTTTACTGGAGTCAAATCGACATGCAATACCGTGGAACCAAAAGCATCCCACTGCAGTGCTTTAATCGTGGCATTGGACGTTAAGTCGCCTTGCAATTCAACATCCCGCGAGCCTCGACTCACGATTGCCTCGATTTCCTTGGTCGAAACCGACAAGGCAATGCTTTCTTTTCCTGGTTCATAATAGATACCTGGAGTTTTTTTGTCTTGGCGAAGCCTCCGCATTTCTTTTGATCCGGTAGCTTCTCTTTTGGTAACGGTTAAAATATCTGCCACGATTTATCTCAAGTATTGAACTGTGTCTCTTGACGAATCACCGGGGCGCCCGGCAAAATCTCAAACAGACAATTTTGGCATAATTCGTTAGGATTTCAAGTGCAACTTCAACAGAGATTTTTTTTCGGTTATTGAAGCTCTATGGGTAAGAAGAAAGCTGATTTTGAGTACGTTGAACCAATTGGCCTACGGGTCCTGGTACGAAAAGACGACCCAAAAAGAGAAACCAAGGGGGGGATCGCCCTCCCCGATGCGGCGGAAATCCCGACTATTACGGGTAGAATCGTGACAATTTCGGCCGCCGTGGAAAACGATGATGATGTGCCGTTAAGGCAGTACGACAAGGTCTTGTTCCATCCAAAAAGTGCCATTCCGGTCGATTTTGAATGCGATAACGCACTTTTTGTCGTTCCAGTTGAGGATGTCGTGGCCGTTTTCCGCCGCGATGCCAATCATTCTGACTAAAGACCGCCTCAGTCGGCAGAATCATCACCGTGACCCGAAGTCGCCTGAATCAGAGCTAACGCCATCTGACAGCGGCCGTTACTGCGCCGGTTGCACCATCGAACACGGGATTGATAAGAAACCTCTGAGGCGACCCTTTTGCATGGATTCGTCCTACCATTTGAACCCCCAAATGCCTATTTGGGTCCAGGTTTTGCCCACTTTCCATAAAAACCACCACCCTCGCTCCTCGGGCCGTCTACAGAATCGGTTCTTACTGGTCTACCAAAAGGGGACTCACCTCTCACGCGAAGGCCATTTTAAATATCTGTTCAACCGGCACGGCCAACCGAATAAAAGCGTCACCCCAACCCTTAAACCGAGGAAAATCTATCATTCGACCAAAGTCAGCTTAACGCTAAGTTGAGTTTTTCCTTTTGCCGAAACTTCCGATTTTCTGATATCCAGTTGGGACAAAGAAGGCAATGCCAACAGCCCGGGGATCGAGTCATCTGACACCCGAGTGCCACCCAACCAAAGTGTTTCCAGCGCCTCCAGGGGTCTCAATCGACTGATCCCGGCATCTGAAAACAAGGTCGTTGTTAAATCAAGCTCTTCCATTTTCTGAAGCTTTGAAATCGACAATGCCGCCCGGTCGGTGACCCTGGTCCGCTCCAAATCCAGAAACTTCAATGCCGGAAACCCCTCAATTGCCAAAAGGCACTCATCGGTGACCCTCGTTTGGCCCAGGCAAAGGGATTGAAGATGAACCGCCCCTTTTAGCAGGTTCACCGTCCCATCGTCGACATCCGAATTCCCCAGATAGAGAAATTTGTAGGCAGAAGGTTTCACCAAGGAGGCTTCCATCTTCTTTCGATCCACTTTCAAAAACCGCTTAAAATCGGTTTCGAAATCAACTTTTTGAAAAAGATCGCCAAAAACCAGCTGAGTATTCTTTCCCTGATGAGCCAATTTCAAAAATTTAAATAAATCCTGCTGAACGTCCCTTCGTGGCATCAGGTAATGAAAAACAGAACCTGAGAACGAGTAAAGGGCGGCCACCTCGGGATGACGCACCAACTCAGCCTTGGAAAGGGTACTGAGGTCTTTCAATGGCAGCCAAAACCCCTCACGGTAAAAGTGATAACGGCAATAGCTCAGCCGCTCAGCGTCCTGCCCCCCTAGACTGGCAAAGGTTTCAAATTCCATGAGCGACTCCATGTAAATGGCGATTCCTTCGATCGCCCATATCGACGAGTCCAAACGGGGTGATGATGAAACCGGGATGGATTCGTACATTAGCTGGTGTGTCAATTCGTGGACCCAGGTGGATTCCAACGATTTGTCGCCAACATAAAAATAGGATGTTTTGGCCTGAGGGGAATAAAACCCGACCGAAACTTCGACACCGGGATTCTCTTTGGCCAGTTTCCGGATGTATTCGTTTCGGTCTCGATACAAAACGACTCTAAATTTTTTCGATCGACGAATCGGCTTGGCATCCGTCTTAAAGCGTCGTTCCAACCATCCCTTGGGCGCCCAGTAATCAAAAAAACACTGCCGCCACACTGCCTGCCAGCGTTCCAATTTTTTCGCCGCAGAAATCGCCATTTTTTCATCGATCGTAGTGTAAATCGAAAAATAGTCGGTTTCATAACGTTTAACCGCACCGTCGGGCAGGTCTTTTTCACGTTTCCGATAATCATAAAAACGGATTTTTGATTTTTGTGAATCCTGTCCCAAGACCCTGGCCGCATTGTGTTGCTGAGGATCATTAAAAAGGGCCTGGTGCACGGTCCTGTAGGCTAAACCAGGCTCACCATCGGCGATCATTTTTTCCGCTAACGAGAAGAGGTCTTTTGCAAATTTCTTCTTGGCATCCCTAAACCGGCTTAGCCAATACTCGTCGGTCTGATCCGAAATCTTTGGCAACAGCGGGCCACCCAGGGCGGGGTTCCACCAGAAATAGGTCCGCGAGGGATCGGTACCGGCAATCCATTTTCGAGTGAACTCCGCCAAGGCAGACCTCTGCAATTCCTCGCAGCGTAAAGCCAGTGTCTCTAGCGAATCTCGATGGGCATCGGTCAAAACAACATATTCTTCCGAATTGGTTAGTTGGCTTTCTCCCCGTTTCTCAATCAGGCACAACGCCGCGACCATCACCGCCAACCAAAATCGAGTGGTACCGGTTCGGAATATCGTCAAGCTTGCCATCAAATCCATGGTCTTCATTACATCTATTGACAGTTTTGAAAAACAAAAGTGATAGGACTGGACCCACGCACTAAAACCTTAATCCATCAATGAACCGTTATTGTTTTATTTTTTCATTACCGGTCACCATTAATTCCCCCAACTGCGGATCATACTGATATTCAAGTCCATCCTTCAATTCGGGCAATTTAATCTTGTTTTTTTTGACAATTTCTTCCATGAATTCTTCATGACTCTTTGGTTTTCTGCCATGGAGCGCTTCATAGAGTTGCATCGTTTTGGGAATGGCAATTTCAAAAACAATTTTCTCTTTGATTTTCCAATACGTCGCAGCCGGTTTTAAATAGGGGACCATCTCTCCATACCCCTCTCCCTTTTTGCCCACTCCGACCTGCGCGGACCGACTAGGTGGTCCGTCCTCCTCCTTCCCTTTTTCAACTTTGGGTTCCGTTGGCGCCGGAACACAGCCAAGAGAAGCCAGCAAAACGAACCAGGTGACAACGAAGTAAATCGGGACTTTCAAAAGATTGACTTTCATTAGAAGAAAAAGGAAATCAAACCGGCCTCTATCTCCTTCATTGAACCAGTAAGCTGAGGACAAGGCAAACTCAATGTCCGCAGGGTATCAAAATAGGAAAACGGCCATCACAGTAAGGGCGGTTAATGAGACAAGAAACAAAAACAGGGCGATTCAATCGCCCTGATGTTTATCGTAAATCCTTGCCAGGAGCTAAAATTTACTGCTATTTCATCTTCAATGAGTGCTTTTACCAATTGCAAAAAAAGCAAATCGGCAAACGCTTAGCCAATCAACGTTACTGATTCAGCTCGCGGCCCTTTGGGACCTTCTGATTCCTCAAACTCTACATGAGCTCCCTCGGTCAAATCCTCGAAAGCGGCTCCTTGAACTGCCGAGACATGAAAAAAAATCTCACCATTGTCTGTTTTGATGAATCCGAAACCTTTGTCAGAAACAAGTTTTTTGATTGTTCCTTGCGCCATAGCAAAATGCCCTTAAGAAAGTAAAAAAAAATGATCCATGAAATCAACTCGTCGGATGAGTTGCCGTGGATTCACTTAGGAAGCGAAAACATGAGGGCACTTCAGTAAGAATTGATTGAACTTGATCTTCTCGAAAATTTACCACCGAATTTTACTGGAATCTAGTCCGCCATGGCCGTTTTTTTGCGATCTCATCCAAAAATAAAAATCCGTGGGGCCGGTTTGTGGCATTTCAAACCCTTCTATTTTCATAACAACATCGCCCAAATTAACAGCTTTCCCATGATCTGAAGTCTCGAGCTTCATAAAACCGCTTTGATATTGGCCAAATGTCTCTCATCGGTGAGGTCGTACCCCATCGGTGTGATGGATACAAAACCCTCATTTAAAACAGAAATATCGGTGTCCTGCTGACGCTGATTGTCCGAAGGTGAATGCTTGGTCCAGTAGTACTGCCGGCCGGTCGGGTCCAAACCCTTTTGAAATTCATAATTGAATCTCTGGGTTTCCATGGGAACGACGCGATAGGCTGGTTTTTGAAGAGAAGCGATCGGAAAGTTAATGTTGTGCAGAGTGGTTTTTGGAGCCTCTAACTCCAGAAGTTTCAGAATGATCTCACTGCTATATCGACTGGCCCATTCAAGGTGAGAAAGATCCGGTTTCCCCTTCTGCAACACCTCGATGGAGACGGCAAAACTGGGGATCTCAAAAAACGAAGCTTCTCTCGCCCCCCCCAAGGTACCCGAATACAGCGAGTTAATGCCGGCATTCAGTCCGCCATTGATTCCGCTGACCACCAAATCGGGTTCATCGGCGCATAGCTCCAAAATCCCCAATTTCGCGCAATCGGCCGGCGTTCCATTGACGGCGTATCGGCAAATAGATTCCGAATCTGATTCAAGCTGACGGGCAAAAAGCGGTTTCAGAAACGTCAGGGCGTGACTAACTCCGCTCATTTCTGATTCGGGAGCCACGACCGTCACTTTTCCAAGAATCGAAAATGCATTGGCCAAAGCCATAATCCCGGGAGCCATCACACCATCATCGTTGGTGATTAAAATATGCATTTAGGAATCGCAGAAAGGACGCTTTAATGAAAGAAAGAAACTGAGCCCGGTCCAAAACCGGAAAACCCCCGGTCACCAATAGTTCAGCGTTGCCAGACAAAACTCCATTCGACCGGCAAACCGTTAATACCACTGATCCATTGTTCGTTCTACGAATTTGGTGTCAATTTTTCCTTGTCGGAACTCATCTAATTGAACGACCGTCGCCAGAAAACCTGCCGTCGTTTCAATCCCCTTAATTCGCAATTCTGAAAGCGCCCTTAACATCTTTTCAATAGCCTGATCTCGGGTAGGCTGGAAAACCAATAGTTTGCCAATCATCGAGTCATAAAAAGGTGGAACCGTATAACCGGGGTGCACATGTGAATCAAATCGCACGCCCATCCCACCAGGAACATACATTTGCTCGATGGTTCCGGGACAGGGCCGGAAATTATTACGCGCATCTTCTGCATTAATCCGGCATTCAATCGAAGCGCCGCTTAAGGGTATGTCAGCCTGTTGGAACTGAAGATCTTCACCCGCCGCGATCTGAATTTGAGATTTAATCAAATCAATACCAGTCACCATTTCGGTTACTGGATGTTCTACCTGAATTCGTGCATTGACCTCAATAAAATAGAAGTTATTGTCTGGATCGACAATAAATTCGACTGTTCCGGCGTTGTAATACTCCGCGTTCTTGATCAGCCGAACCGCGGCTTCGCATATCGATCGACGCACATCTGGTGTGATCGTTGGCGAAGGACTTTCTTCTATTAACTTCTGGTGGCGGCGTTGGGTGGAGCAATCTCTTTCCCAAAGATGAACCACGTTTCCCGCATGGTCCGCCAAAACCTGGACCTCTACATGACGAGGACTGCCAATATATTTCTCAAGATAAACCGCCGGATTTCCAAACGCAGCTCCAGCTTCCGTACGAGCCTGCTGTAACGCATTGAGCAGGTCTTTTTCACTCTCGGCAACCCGCATACCTTTGCCGCCACCACCGGCGGTGGCCTTGATTAACACCGGGTAGCCAATTGCCTTGGCATCTCGTAACGCTTCGGAATCGTCCTCGATCAGTCCAGCACTGCCGGGAACGACAGGCACGCTGGCTCTTTTTGCCAAATTTCGCGCCTGATTTTTATCACCCAACTGATCCATCGCCGCAGGACTAGGACCAATGAAATCGATTTGGCAATCCCGACAAATCTCGTTGAATTTCGAGTTTTCGGCAAGGAACCCGTAGCCAGGATGAATAGCGTCCGCACCACTAATTTCGGCAGCGCTGATGATTTGATCAATTTTAAGGTAGCTATCGGCACTTTTCGCCGGACCAATGCAATACGACTGGTCCGCTAATTCAAGATAGGCGCTACCTCGATCGGCCTCACTGAACACAGCCACCGATTCGATGCCCATTTCCTTGCAGGCACGAATAATACGTAATGCAATTTCGCCGCGATTGGCAATTAATACTCGACTGTACATGAGATCTACCTGATGGCTGAAATCACCGCAAAAACAACTTGCGATGAAATAGGTACCCGATAACTAGCACTTGGATCCAAGGCGATTTGAATTCCAATCACTACTGACTGGTATCCACTTTGAAAAGTGGTTTATTGACATCAACGGCTTCTTCGTTTTTGACCAAAACTTCCACGATTTTGCCGGAGACTCCAGCCGGCAATTCATTAAAAGTTTTCATTGCCTCGAGGACGCACACCACAGTTTCCGAAGAAACGGAATCACCCACTTTGACATAGTCCGGTGCCTCCGGTTTACTTTTGGAATAAAACGTTCCGACCATCGGACTGTTGATGGTAGTTATATTCGCACTCTCCGTTTCTGCCGCAGCCACTGCCGGGGCTGCGGCCGCTGCAGCCACGGGAACAGCCGCAGGAGCGCTGGTTGCTACCACGTTCTCTCTTTTACAGAGGCGGATTTTTTGATCTGCTTCCTGTAAATCAATTTCGGTCAACTCGTGTTCATGCATTAATTCCACGAATTGTTTGATCGTATCCACATCGAATACTTTACCAGTTGATGAATTTGCTTTTGCCATATTTTGAACGTCGTGGTGACGAGTTAGGTTGAACTCTCAAGTGATTAACAGCGGCCCTATCATCAGGACCGAATGGGCCTTGACTGGCCTCTCCAATACCTGTGATCGGCATCATTTCAATGAAATACGCCTCTTTGACTAACTTTTCATAACATACAGGATAATTATTTTCGAAATTAATGGAAACCCCGCAAATTAACGTTGCCCAAGGAAACGCTAAACCGCCTCAAGGCAATAAAACTCGGGCTTGGTCGAAAGATTTGGGAATTGACGTCAACACCTCCGCACCCTCTCTGGTGACCAGAACGTCATCTTCGATCCGTACTCCGCCCCAATTTGGCAGGTAAATACCTGGTTCAACAGTCACGACCATTCCCGGTTTCAGAATCGCCGAAGAAATGGACGAGAAAAAGGGCGATTCGTGAATTTCCAATCCCAAACCGTGACCCAAGCCGTGGCCAAATTTTGAACCGAAACCTGCCTCAGAAATCCAATTTCGGGCAGCGTCATCCACTTTTTTGACCGAAACCCCTGGACCAATTTCAGCGATCGCTCTCCGCTGAGCCTCCAAGACAATCCCGTAGATTTTTTCCATTTTTGCAGTCGGTTTTCCCGTGATCAGGACCCGTGTGAGGTCGCTCAAGTACAATCCAGCTTTTGCACCCCAGTCAATCAAGACCAAAGAACTCTCTTCGATCCGCTTGCCAGTTTTCACCGCATGAGGCAACGCTGCTCGTTCTCCGACGCCAACAATTGGTTCGAAAGCGCAACCGTCGCCCCCCAGTAACCGAATCTGATGCTCCAGGTTGTTTCCAATCTCCGACTCAGTCTGATCTCCTCGCAATGATTCGCGAATCACCCTGAATGATCGTTCAGCCAGATCGATCGATTTTCGGATTTCCGCTATTTCGTCCTGGTCTTTAATGGCCCGGAAATCTTCCACAACGTGGTGCGAGTCGACCAATTCGAGGCCCGCCATTTCTTTCGATAACTGGTCATAAAACAGTTTGGAAATATCGTGAGATTCCAACCCAACCGATTGAACTTTGAGTTTTCTAAGGGTCGAGCAAAGAAGTTTCAGAGTGGTGGTTTTGCTCGTTCGAATCTCTTTCTGAATTCCTTGACACTCTTGTTCGATCTGCGTGGTATATCGTGAATCGCTAACCAGCAAATCCTTATCTGCGGTAATCACCAGGTAGGAAGAATCCCCGGTAAATCCAGTTAGATAGGTCACGTTGACTCCCTTGGAAACCAGAAAGCAGTCGACTTCCTTTTTTTTCAGCCAACGACGGATCTTGTTTCGGCGAGTTGAAAAATCCTTCATTTTTTCTTCCGTTTCTTTCTAGCGACCTGTTGAAACATAGCCGTGCGGAGCCGAGTCACCCACGTTCAGCAAACTCTCAGACGTATGACGCGTATGAATCCGTCAACACCGTCCATCCCACTCAAGCCTGATTGACCGAAAGACTCTGATGAACGACTTCACAGATCGCATTCTCCGAATCGACCAGAACCACCCTAGGTACATGATTCTTGATTTCTTCGTTGGTAAGATCGACGTAGGAAACCAATATGACCAAATCCCCTGGTTCAACCAGTTTGGCAGCTGCTCCGTTGATACAGATTTCGCCGGATCCGGAAATGCCATGAATCGCATAAGTTGTTAAACGGGAACCGTTGGAAATATCTAGAACATCGACCTGTTCATATTGATGGATGCCCGCCGCTTCCAGAAGGACGGGGTCCACCGTGATGCTCCCTTCATAATCAAGGTCCGCCTGCGTCACTTTAGCTCGGTGAATTTTCGATGAAAGGAATCGTCGACGCATGCTTAACAAAAGTCTTGAAAATGAGTTATTGCCTAAGAAAATCGAGGAATCCAAACCTGCTTTGTGGCTGGTATGCCAGTAAGGTGACATTTTTCCTAGACTTCTAATTTCTATCGTTTTAGCCTTTTCGCCTCGTTTTTTACAGGGGTTATTTCCGCAACCGCTGGTCTGTCTATGCGTCGATGGGCCTAATGGCCCGCCCTGAGTGCCTGAATATTGTCCTCCATCCACGCCAGCCAGTCTGGATCATCGGCAGTGGTCGACGATTCCTCGATGGAAGACCCGCCCGTTCTGATTCGATAAATTGCCAAACCCAGATTTTTGCCTAGCCTGGCGAAGCTGTCCTTCGCCTCAAGTCCAGTAAAAAACAGGGCAAACGCAGTGTCTTTATTCTGCTCCTGCCACCACCGCTCTAAATCTTCCCCAGAAAAATCTCCACCTGACAAATCAAACCTAACCGGGGCCTTTACGATCGCAATCTTGAACCCGTAACGATAAGCGAGGTAGCTGTATTGAGGGCCATCGGCAACCACGGTTTTTCCCTGCAAAAATCCACACGCTTTTCGCATCTTTTGATCAAGGTCGATAAGTTCCTTTTCAAACGTAGCGTGGTTTTTGATGAATTGATCGGATTGACCGGGTCTGATTTTGATGAGTGCATCGCGAATCACCAACGCCTGCTCCACACACAACTGAAAATCAAGCCAGGTTTCCAATACCGTCATCTCCTGTAATTTGGGACCCTGCGGGCCATGCCGATGAGTGAATCCTTCGGCCACCGATATTAAATCACTACGGATCGTCGAGGTAACGTCGACCGTTTTCCTATCAGGAAAGGAGACCGTCTGCAGCCACCCCGGGCTCTCTCCACCGTTCAGCAGGATAAGATCGGCTTGCGACCATTTCTGAACATCCTCCGACGTCGGTCTGGCAGATTGATTCAAACTGTCCACCATCAGCGTAGCTTCCACGAGATTTCCGCCAATGCGATCTGCAAAATATTGCAGCGGGTAACAAATCGCCGCAATCCGAACGGGACCGGAAATATTTTGGGGTTCGTCCGGTGTTTGGTTTTTCGAACGACAAGCTGCCAGCATTAGGACAAAGGAGATCAATACAGCAAACTTGTACATAGGGTTTCCGTCAGTCATCAAAAATCAGAAGAGGGTTTGAGTTGGTAACATCCCGCCGGTCAAAAGGCGTGAGCCCTTTTTTGACCTTCTGGACTCCATTTATTTTTTTTCGCCAAATGCAAAAAGTTTGTGATGGGTCCGAACGTATAAAATACCGTCGGATATGGCTGGAGTCGCGTACACTGAATCTTTCATTTGCGAGGTGTACATTTCCCTCGGTCCGACACCCAATTTCAACACCGTTATTTTTCCATCCCCTGCCGCAGTGATTAATCGATCATTCGCAATGATCGGGGAGGCATAATGCGTCCCACGTCCCGATGTTCGCAACCGATAAACCCGTTTTCCAGTCCGCAGCTCCAGGCAGGTCAACGCTCCGCCATTTTT
Organism: Planctomycetota bacterium; assembly: GCA_014238905.1. Classification (GTDB taxonomy): domain Bacteria; phylum Planctomycetota; class Planctomycetia; order Pirellulales; family Pirellulaceae; genus JABAAE01. The sequence goes on along the minus strand of JABAAE010000005.1, from coordinate 9,169 downwards.
TACAAAATAAACCAGTCCTTGATGAAAAAGAGGGGAAGGTACCTCCGGAATTCCCTGATCCTCAAGAGTCCGGATGTCAGATGGATCGACTAGCCCTTCATTTTCGATCGGCAGCGCCAGCATACCGTGTGTTTGGTAACTGGACCGAAATTTAGCCAGACCTTTTAGCTGCTCAATCCACTCCTGCCTTGTTATTTTCCCACTTCGATCTCGATCAACACTGGAAAACCGCACCGAGGCTCCGTTCTGAGGAGCCTCCGCCCCTTCTGGACGGTGAAAGATCATCAGCCGAGGAAATTCCCGCTGGCTGATCAGATCATCCTGATTTGCATCATGCCCGGTCAATAATTCATCGTAGCTTGGGAACCGAGGCCGCAAAGCTGGCTCTCCTAACTTATTCCAGGCAGCTACGATCACCATCCCTTCTCCGATCACCGGCGTACTGGTGGCCGTCGTCGCACACTTAGCGACCCAAACCTGTTTTCCGCTGGCAACATCCAGCGCCTGAACTGACCGAGCGGTATGCAAAATCAAATTGCCACCCACAACAATGGGACAGGAGGTGCAGGCCAATTCCGAAGAAAAAGGCTCCTCTTGATGAACCTTCCATTGTTGTTTTCCTGTTTCCTTGTTCACCGCCAAAACAAAATGGTCGACATGATTTCCGCGGTAAAGGACAACCTGATCGCCAAAAATAGCCGGAGATGTTGCGTTACCGGCATAGGATTTGGTGATGGGCATTGGGATCCGCCATTGCTCATCACCTTCGCGATTAAAACAAATCAAACCAAATGAACCAAAATACGCCACGACCCGTTTGCCGTCGGAAGCGGGAGTGCTGCTGGCCGGATTAAAAGAGGGATGTCCCCTTTCGAGTTCCTTCACAACAATGGATCTTTTCCATCTGATCGCCCCGCTCTCTTTGTTGATACAGAACAGGACCAGCTTTTTTTGAGCGGCCTCCAAGCCAGTCAGGTAAATCGAATCCCCCGCAACGCAGGGTGAAGAATGCCCCGGGGGCAGGGAGAGATTCCAAGCTTCATTAATCCCAGGCCCAAACTCCGTCGGTATCGGCTTCCCCTGGTAGATGCCGCTGCTGTTGGGCCCCCGAAATTGCGGCCAATCGGCTGAGGCCGATTGCGTCATCATGCTCCCAATTAAAAACGAACAGCTCATCGCCATCAGTGACGTTACATTTTGGTGCATGGTCAAATTGAATCCAAAAAATTAAATGCCAGATTGGGCCGGGCTTTTTTCCAAAATTGAATGAAAGCAGACCCTTTCAAGTATCCCCTATTTTTGACCTTCCGGTTAGTGCATCGATGCTCGGCGTCCAAGTTCAGTCAACTGGATTGAGCTGTTCAGCAGCCTGCTTTCCAGCGGGCGAGACAGCCGTGGCCTAGGCGGCTCCCCGGGAAGCGACGCCAACTGGCCGTAACGCCCGACCTACCCGTTACAGCTCCGACCAGCAAATCAGCTCAAACCCAACCGCAAATGGTAAAAACGAAAACCACCGGTTTCATCCTGCCAATCGCTGTTGGTCTTTCATCATGACATCAGATAGAGAAACGCCGCATCGGCCTCTTTTTCGAGCTGATCACGATCGTTAACCTCCTTGATGACTTGGAACCCGTACATCGTTTTGATGCGGTGCGTCAAACGAGCCTGGTCTCGTTTAAGCATTCCCTTCCAATATTCCGCCTCTAACGGACTGCATCGAGCTTTTTCATTTTTACCAAGTTCTTTTTCCACATCCGGTAAAGACCGCCACAAGCGAACATGTAGATGATGCGCAGACAACGCCTTGCTTGCCAGGACGCCGAAGCCGGACCGCTCCAGATCGACGATCCCTGCTGCATGATTTATCAAATGCCACAATCCTCCAAAACCCTGTCTTCGAACCGACGCAGAATCAATGACCTCTTGCAGGGTAATTTGAACCATCTCACCGATTCCACGATAGGCTGGAAAATCCTGGGCGGAATCTAACTTTACGTCTTGCCCACGACGCCAGCCGGCCTTCTTACCGTAATAGCCGCGCCCCGCCGACACCCCATGAAAGCCCTTGATCAGCTTGCAAATCCCTTCGACGACCATGGGCGTGGCGAACTCCTGATGATCTCTTAGCGCCCTGATTGCCAGCGACGCGAAAATCACGTTGTGGCCTGATTGCCTGAGTCCCCCAACACTTTTTCCCAACGCCTCAACAATCGCCTGGTTAGCATTCTCAACCACTTCGCCATTGGGAATCGCCTTGAAGAGATCAGTGGGTTTGATGCCGGTTTTTTTTACGTTAAACCAAATGGCTTCTTCACCGGCGAGCACTCGGTCTAGTTCCCCCTCAACACCTCTGAAAACGGCATCTTCCAAATCCGAATGGTCTTCACCAAAAAAATAACCTGCCGCAACCGCAGCACCGAGGTGTCCCGCCATCGTGCCAGCCCGATGGGCATTCGCCAGACCAAAAATTGCATGTTGGAGATAATCAAAATTGATCAATCATCTACTCCTTAAACAGACTCCGTAAATAGCAGGAAACCCAGCTTGAATCTCGACATCAAAACCGGAAGATCAATCGCTTCTATTGAGTTTTGAATCCGGCATCTCACCCTGCCACCTGCGATCAAGATTTCATCAGGTGAATTCAGCGGGCAATCTCTGGGACACGATCAACCACTCGATCCCAAGATTTAAAAGATCATGAACCAGAATCCGATGGGGGACAAGCGGCGGTTCATTCAAAAAAGCAATTAGAAAGGTCTCTTCGGTTTCCCCGGGACCTTTCAGCCCCGGTGTGGTCTTTTTCCCACGGCGTCTTCGGCCACCTCGGTCGATTTGTAGGGATAAACGTATTTGGCTCCACAAAGACCGCATTTATAAATCCGGGGCGGACAGATCCCCAGCGTCAACCAACTAATCCAGGGTTTCGCGCCCTTTTTGATCTTAAATTTCGATTGACGGCCACAGGAGTCGCAAAACCGAACTCGGACGAGTTTTGTATCGTTCATCTCAATTTGACTTAAAAAAACATTCTTTTTGGCTACGTCTTTTACATAAGAATCCTTTCTTTTGGGCATTCGGCCTCCACCGCAAGTCGATGAGAACGAATCCCGGACGTTAAATGCCATCCTAATTGGGGGGATCACCGAAAACAAACAATAATCGCTGGTTTGGCCACCAATGGAAAGAAAACAACCGATAATGGACACCAACAAAGCTTGGTTTCCCTCAATCTCGGCATGGTTGTCAACCGTCCCCCACCCGGCAGAGGGCCACCGTTGGGCATCCTAAAGTCGTCCAGAGTCCGTCACTGCTCAGTCAGAACATCATGGGATTGCCCACCACTACACACCACTGCACAAAGACATTTTGAAATCGGTTATTAGGCCAAACCGCCTGCTTAAAAAAAGACCTTGGACGACAGCGCCGGGAACCCGGTTTCTCTCAAAATCCGTGTCTACCCACCTCCCCCAACTAGGCAAGTGAGATCTCTTTCATCAACAATGGTGGAGTTGCTCATCTCACCTGTCCCCGTCGATCACCACGCCTCTTTTTTAACTCCTGTGGTCATTTCTGGCCGCATCAAATTCTGGCCGCATCAATTTCTGGCCGCATACCCAGAGTACATTAGAGAAATTTCAATCCTATCCACTCTACCACCGAGAATTCGTCGATGATGAAGTACCTTATTTTCACTATTCTTAGTTTAGGAATCGTCACACATGACGACCATGCACCGGATTCGGTGAAGGTTCACCAACTTGTTAAAACCACACGTAGTTGGGATGGAAATCTCCTTCCCCCTTACCCAAAAGGCCAACCTGAAATCACGATTTTAAAAATTGATGTACCGCCAAAAACTCGCCTGGATATGCATCAACACCCGTATATCAATGCTGGCGTTTTATTGCAGGGAAACTTAACAGTCGTCACCGAATCTGGCAAAACGCTCCATCTCAAGGCGGGAGATCCCATTGTCGAACTGGTCGAAAAAGCCCATTACGGAAAAAACGAAACTGATCAGCCAGCTCAAATCATCGTTTTTTATGCTGGGGTCAAAAACAAACCCATCACCGTCAAGACGAAGTAAACCAATTCGACTCGTTGATGACCCGAGCGACCAACGCAGACCGACCGGTCCTGCCAGATAAAAAAGGAAATCGTTGACAACGCTACCTTAAACGATCAACGAACAAATTTATTGACGGTTAAAGAAAACCTTCTTAGTCTCCCGGTGCGGCTATCCTTCAGAGTCAGCGCCGCGGAAATTTTGGGTTTATTCTAATCGGGTTGCTCGTCGTCACTGACATCCTCGCTGCCATCCTTCTTCCGGATGTGCCAACTGTCAGAGAAAGTGCACCCCGAGCGAGTTTCCAAAACAACCTTCATCAGATCGGCTTGGCGACGCCCCTTTATCACCGACTCCACAACCAATTGGAGCCAGCCTGGATTAGCATCGACGAAATAGATGATCCGGTTTGGGGACGGCCCTCTTTTTGGCTGCCATTGATGGAGCAGGCACATCGCATAACAAGATTAATTTCAATATTGTTTTCCACCAACCCGTTCATCTGGAATCGGTAAAGACTTCCCTCGGTTCAACGGCCTGCCCAAGCGATTTTTCATCGGGAGGAAAAGATTTGCTGCTGCCAGACGAACCTCCCGTGGATGGTTTACTCGTTGAAAACAAAACCTCTTCCCGGTGTTTCTCGCAGCGTCAAAACCCCTCATATTTTACTCTTCGATTTTTGTTCCAAGACCCAAAACAGAACGAGTTTACGTGACCGGTCGAACAGGTCACTTGCACGGACGTGACAAAAGGAATTGACGCTTTCTATTTAAATAGCAAAACGAGAATCGCCGACTTAAGAGACCGTCTTGCCAACACCGTTGTTTACCAAAAAAAAACGTCCGGCGTTAAAACCCGTGAGGATATGATTGTCGACTCCGATGTTTATTTCACCTGGCCGGGTGTCTAGCGTGGCGCTAAATTTCTCCTGTGGGGGATTGTTGCCAGGGGACAGGACACCCTTAGGCACCACGCCCACAAACATAACGACTCGGTCTATTTGAGTCAGCATGGGGAGGTCTCCATTTTTCTGGAAATGGAGCCGTCATAACGGTCGCAGATAACATAAACATCGAAATTTCCAAAGCGATTAACACGATCCACAGCAGGGAAACTGTCAGCCGTAACGATTTCTAAATAGAAACATCTATTGAAGTGGGCGCAGTAGAAATACCTCACGATCATTCTCGCCACGGACCAAATCAATAGACACTCCCGGGATGACTATTCTCGGTATAAAACTCTCCTCACAAACCTTCGAAGACCGCTTTGGCGAAAAGCCTGTCCGCCGAACTATTTCTTGATCCCTTTGGATTCCCGTTTGAACCGCATTCAGAAACACAAACGCTCGGCACGGTATGAATATTGCCACAGCAAGAACCGCTGACAGCATCGGATGAATCACGAGTGCGTGGCACTAAAAACAACAGCAGAGGTCTGGCACAAGGTTTTCAACCGCTCCTTCAAGCCGACAGAAAAACCGAGCGAATACCCCACAGAGAAAAAGAACCGGTTGGCGACCTGGATTATTTAGTGCTGCGGCTTAAACTGCGATCGCGAATCACCGGAGAAACTTCCTCGCCGTGCGTTAGTTTAGGATCGAGCTTGACCCCTAGCTGTTTAGGTGTTTTCCCTACCCACTCGCTATCGCGGCCCTCTACGCGGATGGATAAGCTCTGCGGATCGAATGTGAGTGTGGCAAACAACGAGTCGCGGTAAGGGCAGGTGTATGAAATCCAGGGATATTCTTTATGAATCTGTTGGGAATAGCTCTCGTGCTGATAGGCTCCGCCGACCCACTTGTAAGAGGCCGAGTTCACATGCATGTAGGTCACGTTTTTCACCTGCAGTACATCGTCAATGTGGGAATGCCCGTTAATCACCAAAACGACCTTGTCAGCCGACGCCGCGAGCAGCGTCTGAATTTCATCCGCGTTATCCACCGCAGCGACTCCTGCTAGGGGCTGGTGGCAAACGACCATCATGGGGCCGGACAGGGTTGCCAATTGCTCCTTTAACCACGCCACCTGTTCTTTACCAATAAAAGACGGATAGCCCCCTTTATGAGTTGGTGACCCTTTGTCGTTACCGTCGAGCACCACCAATTGAAGGCCCTCAATGTTCTGCGTGTAATAACGTTTCGGCATGCCCCATAAATCGAGGCATTGCTGTTTTGTATGGCCACTATCGGTATCGTGGTTTCCGATGACGTGTAGCGTTTGCTGATTTGCCCGGTTGAAGAGTTCGATGACATCCCGGTTCTTGGCATTGGGATAGGCAAAATCTCCTAACTGCAGGAGTGCGTCCGGTTCCACGTTCTTCATTTTCTTGACGAATGCTTCCACCCGTTCGACCCCGTCGTGCATCACGTCGTGATGCAGATCCGCAATCACGCCAATGCGAACCGGTTTGTCCAAATTCCTTATCGCCCCTGTCGTGTTCCGAGAAAGTGCCAGCGACAGCGACCCGGCAGCCGAAGCCTGAATGAAAACACGGCGATTGAGAGATTTATCTAAAATACCGACAAAGCGATCATTCACCATTGGTTTACCTTTTTAATTCAATTTTAACCGACCGCCAACGACGTCTCCTGATGTGGACAACATAAAGGTCGTCGACCGTTTTTTGCCATTTGAAGGCATTTGTTTCAGATGCCTCACCGTACCATGGCCGACGGTTGCCTCCAAATCACGGCGATCAGATTGGTTTCAATCATCTCGTTCGTCGCTCAAAACGTCTTCCGTTACCAGACCTTAACCGCATCAAATCATTTGACCAAAAGCGCTACAAATCCACACGCTAGTTGGAGCGGAGTCTGCCTATTGTTCCCGGGACTGATCAACACTAAACTCGGAAAATCGCGATGGAACGCCGCAATGCACCGGCGGTCCAAGCCCGGGTGTCTTCAGTCGACCATCACCCGGCACGAACCGGCAATGGCGGACGTCATCCAGCAGATATTGCACCGATCACCAACTTTTTCAATCCCTGACGGAACACTGAGTTGACATGAAAAAGCCACCTCCCGGCACAGCCGAACGGATTGCCAAAATGACCTTCGCGTCGATCTACCCTCACTACGTTGCTAAAGTTGAAAAGACAGGGAGAACCAAAAAAGAATTGCACGAAGTCATCAAGTGGCTGACTGGCTACGACGGAAAAAAGCTGGAATCAATCATCAAAAAAGAAGTGACTTTTGAAGGTTTTTTCAACAAAGCCAAACTCAATCCCAACGCTCATTTAATCAAGGGCGTGATTTGTGGATACCGAGTCGAAGAAATTGAAAATCCCCTGATTCAACAAACGAGGTATCTCGACAAATTGGTGGACGAACTGGCCAAGGGAAGGAAAATGGAAAAAATCCTGCGTGCTGGTGAATAAAAACGGAATCCCCGTGCAACAACCGAGTCGAAGAATCGGTGGAAAAGGAACCCTTAGACCGAAACCGTTTAGCCATGATAGTGCGTCTTCGCCGGGGCAATGCGACGCACCCTTTCCTCTCCGCTCGCCCCGATGGTAGGATGCCGGCCGTTTTCAGGCCAATCAATCGTCCTGTCTGGTGATTGCAAACGTTCGGCAATCATCGCAAGCCTCTGCGCTGCAGCTCGCAATTTAGCAAGGTGAATTTGTGGGAGAGTAATGAAGCGAACAAATTCACCACCGCTCATGCGTTTCCGCTATGGAAGCGTCCTCATTTTGGCAATGGTGATCGTGTTCACCCTGATCTTATTTCGGATCTACGGTACCGACACGCACCATGCAAACCGAAATAGCATCTGGTGGCCGGAGAGGGGCCGTCATCTGATTCCGCCCGCCGCTACCGACATCACCCTGCGGCGAGCCTTGCTCGATCATTACGCCACCTACACTATCTCCGAGCGAGACCTCAACGATTTCCTTAACAAACGCTTCGCCAGCAATGGCAAGAAGCTCGACTCCTTCGGTCATCGAACCCGTGCGAACCCCAAACTTATCGGCAAGGAAGTCGGCCCGCTGGGATGGGTCGTGACCGAGGATACCGTTTTGTATTCTTACTCGGCGAGTAACGGAGGAGGCCACGATTACTATCACGACTCGAAGACCGGACGGACCTATCAGGACTCTGCCTACTGGTAGGCTCCTCAGCGGAAAAAGTGCCAAATAGACCGAGGGAACCGGCGTTCTCCTCAGTCGGCGTGGTATTTGTCTTGGGCGGCAATACCCATTGGCGGACAGGGTCAATTAGGTGATTGCCTCAGGCGGCGCAGTCAGTGCCGGCGGGGGTACACGGGTTGACAAAAGCGCCCCGAAAAACCCAATAAAAAAGCGTCTTCACTGGAAAACAGTCAAGAAGCTAGTAGCGGCAGCGGGACTCGGAAACCCTTCAAACCTCTCGGGAATCTGGCTGTTTGAGATGAACGTTGCACAATAGTGGCACATCAGCGATCATCTCTCTCGATAGGAATTGAAGCGGGTTGAGAGTTCAGGGCAATCTCATTGCTTTTTGTAGTCGTCGATCTGCTTTTGGCAGGCTTTGGAGATCGAAAGCGTCTCAACCTGACTCAGGCTTTCCGCTTGTTTGTCTGCAAGCGATCGATTTGAGTGATGAAAACCAAGCATTGTGGACAGTTGTTTTTCCAAGGAACATTCAAAGTTGATTCTTTGTATAATAGCGAATCAAAAGTTGAGGTTTGATACAACTTTATTATCGTGAACACCACAGGTGGGTGATTCGCCGATTCGCATGCCAGCCGATCTTCGTTTTTGGGGCCCGCGATTTTTCACGTACTGCACACTTTGCCTGCGAGAATGTTCGTTTTAAAGAAAGTTCGTTAATGCCACGCAAGACCCGCAAAATCCGCATGGAGGTTTTGGAAGACCGGACGCTGCTAAATGCCTCCCCGGAAATCATCGCCAGCATAACGTCGTTTACCGGCAATCCGTCCTCGGATCCAGCTGAGTTCCTGGTCATAGATGAAACGATGTACTTCACTGCCTTTGACGTGAACAACGGTACGGAGCTTTGGAAGAGTGACGGGACGAGCGGTGGCACGGTGTTGGTCAAGGATATTAACCCCGGTGCCCTTGGCAGTGGTCCCGACTATTTAACCGAAGTGAATG
>JABAAE010000059.1 GCA_014238905.1 Planctomycetota bacterium | reverse complement strand
GAACGCCCGCGTTCGACTCGAAGCCATTGTGGCCTGCAGTGATATTCACTCGGCGGAGTCAATGGCGGTTGCCGCAAAAGCCGTGGACCGTCCCATCGACCGGTTCGCTAACTTCGCACTTACACAGACCGTTCACGCGCTGGCTTCCAGGTGGCGCCCCGCACTGACTCAGGGGAAACTCAACTTCGAGAACCCGGCCGGTCTGATCTACGTCCTACGAGCGTATGGCGGCAAGGACGTTACCAGTCAGGTTCGTGGTCTCATCAAATCCGAAGAGATCTCCGCAGCTGGCCGCCGCGAACTCTTGCGACTGCTCGCGAGAGTTGGCACGGCCAATGACCTGCATACAGTCTTCAGTCACGCTCAAAACGATCCAGAACTGCTCCAGTCACTTCCCGATATCGCATCGGGCCGACGCTTGATTCCGGCTGGCGTGATCCATGCAGAGTTGGCCACTCTACTCACGAGCGAGAACACAGGCATCCGCGCATCAGCAGCGCGTCTTGCCGGCCTGTGGAAACAGCGGCAACTTATTCCACTGCTGGAACCATTTGTGGATAGCAAGGAAAACGACGAAGTTCGAGCTGC
>JABAAE010000058.1 GCA_014238905.1 Planctomycetota bacterium | reverse complement strand
GATCTATACCTATTGTATTATGGATCCCTACTGCCTGGGCTATCTGACAAAATAAAGAACATTGTTTTAACAATAACTAAATGAAATTTGACTATTTTGTCATTTTTATCTAATGCTTTAATAAAGGTCATTTACCCGAAAATATTAATTGAATAACTACCGGTGTCAAGTCTATGTCCTATATCTTGAGAGAAAACAAACAAAAATACTATCCTATCATTTGCTGAGGTTGAAAAAAGTTCAAGTTCAATGATTATTTTAGGGAAAAAAAGTATGTGTCCTATCGCTTTTTGCACCGGTCCCAACCCCAATTTGAATATTGATCTGTCATTAAAGACCTCAATTTGACCAATGTCTGAAGTTGACTGTCAGTCGTAAACTCGCGCTGTGTGTGCGGGGCAGACGTTTAACCAACTCTAAGAAATTCTGAGTAACCTTTCTAGAAGGAATGTGCAAGAATGGAAATGGAAAAAATAATTCAATGTATTATATTTTGTGATCATTGCTACATGTACAAGACATCAAATCCTACCTGCAAATAGACCATTTTGAAAATATTATATTTAAAACAACATATTTATTGTCCACAGCCGA
>JABAAE010000057.1 GCA_014238905.1 Planctomycetota bacterium | reverse complement strand
ACCTCTCAAAAGAAATTTGATTGCTAGTGGATTAGATGACTCCGCTAGCAGAACAAAGCATGAGGATAACAGAAAAAAGAGGCCCGCTAATGATGAACATATTGTATTAAAATTAATTCCAGAAGATCAGGTATTTTATTTTATTTACTTCACTATTTCTAGTGTTTGTCCCATAATGGCGAAGTTATGTTTGATAAACAACGAGCGCGCTACGCTTGCTCGCGCTACGCGAGTTATTCACTGTTTATTTGCACAAATTTGGATTCAACATATTCTATATACTTTAGTCAAGATTAGATAAAATTGTTTACTTTCTTGATAAATACCGTAAATACAACATTTATCAATAATTTTTCTATTCCCTACAAACCGGACAAACAAACAAACACACAAATCCATTTTGTAACAATAGAGCAACTACAAAAGTGCTCAATTGATTGTTGTTTCACTTCGTTTAGTATTGAGTGGGTATTTGTCTGGTATTAATAGCACCCTGTACATCATATATTTAGTTCTCAATACAGTGGAACCTCGAGAACTGGGGCACAACCAGTAGCCCGAAAAAGTGCCCCAGTTCGGGAGAGTGCCCCAATT
>JABAAE010000056.1 GCA_014238905.1 Planctomycetota bacterium | reverse complement strand
TCAAGAAGGCAATGTTGGCTTAATGAAAGCAGTTGATAAGTTTGAGTACCGACGTGGTTACAAATTTTCAACCTATGCCACTTGGTGGATTCGTCAAGCAATTACCCGTTCAATTGCTGACCAAGCTCGTACAATTCGTATCCCTGTTCATATGATTGAAACAATTAACAAACTAAATCGAGTGCGACGACAACTTTTACAAAGATTTGGACGAGAAGCCACGCCAGAAGAGCTTTCAGTGGAGATGGAATTGCCAGAATATAAAATTAATAAAATTCTTAAAATTGCTAAAGAACCTTTATCTATGGAGAATCCAGTTGGTGACGATGAAGATTCTACGATTGGTGATTTTATCGAAGATGAAAAACTATCTTCTCCAGTTGAAGTTACCACTCGTGAGAGTCTAAAAGAAACGACTGGTGACCTTTTGGCTAATTTATCTCCAAGAGAAGCTAAGGTTTTGAAGATGCGTTTCGGAATCGATATGAGTACAGATCACACCTTAGAAGAGGTTGGTCGACAATTTGACGTCACACGAGAAAGAATTCGACAAATTGAAGCAAAAGCGTTACGTAAATTGAGACATCCATCACGTGCT
>JABAAE010000055.1 GCA_014238905.1 Planctomycetota bacterium | reverse complement strand
CACATGGACATCTAGTTTCCAAACCAAATTAACCAAGCAAAACAACTTTTAATTTTGCAAATAGTTACTATAGTACATTGAAATATTCAATCCTTTGCAAAAATACATATGCATTTATTCATTTTTGGATAAGTTCGTGATTTTTTTCACAAATTATTATTTCTTTGTGAATTAATGGTTTAATTTATGGGCAATATTGCGTTTCTATGATATATATTAATACAGTTATGATTATGATGCATTAACCAACAAAAATTACTTTTATTGTGATTTTTAGATTTTTCATTTTTTTCAAAATTATGGGGGGTGGGGTAGGAAAAACATGTCTGAAATGCATATTTTGGGGAATATATTTATAAATCTACATTGTTCTAGCCCATTGATGATATATGCAACCATTGAAATCATCATATAAGATGTAACTAGAACAATTGGGTAATATATCTATATACCTATTATAACTTATTTTGAGTTTGTGTCCTATATTTTGACCTTAAAAGATGATAATGTCGCCATTGAGAAGAAATAATGTTAGTTTTTGAATCCTCACCAAGTTTATGATTTATATAAAAGATTTAATAGTCTTACAATAATGACATGTTTGCTTTTG
>JABAAE010000054.1:375-618 GCA_014238905.1 Planctomycetota bacterium | reverse complement strand
ATGGGGTCGTACTTATGATCGTGGCAGCGTGCGCAGGTTACAGTCAGAGCCTGTGTGCCTCGTGTAATTACATCCATTCGGTCGTCGATGATGTCGTGGATGTTGTTGAGGAATCGTCGCCCCAGTGTCAGGAATCCCATTGCCGCGAGTTCGCTATCCGGCAATCCTTCTTTGACCAGCCAGTCGGCGGCAATCTGTCGAATGAGGAACTGATCGTACGGAAGGTCCTCGTTCAGGCTTCGC
>JABAAE010000054.1:0-365 GCA_014238905.1 Planctomycetota bacterium | reverse complement strand
CCAGTCACGATACGTGTAGGCAAATGGGTATTTTCGTTCTTCGCGAAATACATATCCCTTTGTGTCGGCATACCGAGCAACATCCAGCCAGTGACGCCCCCAGCGTTCGCCGTAATGAGGAGAGGCGAGGTATCGATCGACAAGCTCTTTCCATGCATCCGGAGACTTGTCATTGACGAAAGCTTGAGTTTCTTCAAGCGTCGGCGGAAGTCCAAGCAGATCAAACTTCAGCCGTCGAATTAACGATGCGCGATCAGCTTGTTCAGAGGGACTGATATCGACCGCCGCCAGCTTTCTGTGTACGAAACGGTCGATCGGTGTCTTAACCCACGACTCATTGCTGACTTCTGGTAGCTGAGGATTAA
>JABAAE010000053.1 GCA_014238905.1 Planctomycetota bacterium | reverse complement strand
AGAAAAGTCTACTGGGTTTTGCAGGGTGGCGACAAGGAGGAGATCCTCGCCGTCGACCGCTTCAACTATATCTTTGACGCGGGGCGGGTGGCCGAAGACCAAACGGTCGCGTTACAGTTCAAAGCGGTATTCGCATCCGGTGTGAAAACCCGGACCATCCCAATTGCTATCAAGGAGAGTGTCCCGGATCCTGTTTACACGCTCAACGTCCCCAATAACTGGAATGGCAGGGATGAGCTGGAGATCTCGCCCTCGATCAGCAACCTGGCGGAAATGACATCCAAAGAGGCCGGCGACCTGAACTACTCATGGAAGGTTTCGGGCATGGCCACAATCAGCGAAACGAACGAGGGAAAGTTGATGTTGAAGCGGGCCCAGAACAGCGGAGCCCTGACTGTCGAGCTCGCCCTCGACAATGGTGGGGCCGTCGTATCGCGCTCCGTCCGGATCGCAGTGGTCGAACCAAAGCAGGATGCTTGGGTGAGACGTATTCCGTCCGCCGAGGAGAAACCGATGGACCACCAGTTTTTCGCTCGCGACGACAAGGGGCAGGGAACGCTTCACTACAAAGGAACGCTCAAGGAATCGGCTGATTCGGTATTCCTCAGGCTATATGCCGGCGA
>JABAAE010000052.1 GCA_014238905.1 Planctomycetota bacterium | reverse complement strand
GCATTCAGGAGGTCAGCGGTTCGATCCCGCTATCCTCCACCAGGAAACATTTAGTTATAAAAATTGTAAATAAAAATAATAATTAATATCAATATCTATATCCGAACATTAGTAATGTTATTAGCTAATGTTCAAAATAAAAATTTGATCACAACACAGATAATTTTTCTTAAAGAATTTTTTTCTGTGCATAAATCAAGCGTTTAAGGGCGTGTGGCGGATGCCTTGGCACTGAAAGCCGATGAAGGACGTGATATACTGCGATAAGTTTCGGGGAGCTGTATGTAAGTTTTGATCCGAAAATTTCCGAATGGGGAAACCCACCACTTTATGTGGTACTTTAAACTGAATACATAGGTTTAAAGAGACAACCTGGAGAACTGAAACATCTAAGTAACCAGAGGAAAAGAAATCAATTGAGATTCCGTTAGTAGTGGCGAGCGAACGCGGACTAGGCCAGTAATTTTGTTAAAAAAATTTGAATAGTTTGGAAATGCTAACCATAGAGGGTGATAGTCCCGTATGAGTAATGTTTAACAAAATTCTTGAGTAAAGCGGGACACGAGAAATCCTGCTCGAATATAGGGGGACCACCCTCTAAGCCTAAATACTCTTCAGTGACCGATAGT
>JABAAE010000051.1:314-635 GCA_014238905.1 Planctomycetota bacterium | reverse complement strand
GCGAGGCAATGACAACTTGGTTTCCGCGAGTCTCGATCGTTTGTTGACCCAATGGAATTTGGAAACGAAAAAAGCCGCAAAAACTTATCGCGGACACTCGCGCGGAGTCAGCTCAGCATGCATTCTCACCAGTGGCGAAATGGTGACTGCCGGCCACGATCAATCGGTTCGTGTTTGGCATGGCGAATCGGGAGAGTTGATCCACAGTTTGAACCAACACTCAAAGCCCGTTAATTCAATGGCGGTCTGCCCTGCCTCCTCCGGTAAGCCCATGGTCGCGACGGCTGCCGGAGATCGCACCATCCGTTTTTGGCAACCCAC
>JABAAE010000051.1:0-304 GCA_014238905.1 Planctomycetota bacterium | reverse complement strand
AATGATGCGTTATGTCCGGCTCGAGTCTGAACCGCTTGATATCGCCTGGATCAGTGAATCATTGATGGTTGCCAGTTGTGTTGACGGCCGAGCACGCGTGGTCGATACCGAAAATGTAAAGGTGCTTCGGACGATTCCAGTGATCAAAGGCTGGGCCTATGCAGTCGCCCACCATCCGCATGACGGAACTCTTGCCATTGGAGGCAGCGACGGTCAAATCCAGCGAGTTGGACTTCAAGCATCGAATTAGTATGGTGTCCTTGCTATCTGGAAAAAGTGTTGCTCAGAATAGGTCGCGATTGGC
>JABAAE010000050.1:420-638 GCA_014238905.1 Planctomycetota bacterium | reverse complement strand
GTGTTTTCAAGGCACAACGCACCCACGACGGTCCTCAGGCTCCTTTTGCGCCAGCTCCGATAGAAGAGGTTGTGGCGGCAATAAAATCCAAAAAACCGGATGTGGTTTTTGCACCGCACGTTGAAACATCATCGGGAATGCTGCTTCCGGATGATTATCTGCGAAAGTTGGCCGATGCTGTTCATGCAGTAGGCGGTTTGTTTGTTTTGGACTGCATT
>JABAAE010000050.1:0-410 GCA_014238905.1 Planctomycetota bacterium | reverse complement strand
GCTTCCGGAACAATTTGGGTCGATATGGAAGTTTCCGGAGTAGACGTCCTTATCAGTGCTCCGCAAAAAGGCTGGAGTGCTTCTCCGTGTTGTGCGCTTGTGATGCTCAGTGCAGCGGGACTGGAACGTCTGGAAAAAACAGAAAGCAGCAGTTTCTCCTGTGATTTACGCAAGTGGTGGGACATCATGGAAGCCTACGAAAACGGCGGACACGCCTATCATGCCACCATGCCAACCGATTCGCTAAGACGTTTCCGATACATCATGAAAGAAACTGAAGAATACGGATTTGAAAAAGTCCGTGCAGAACAGCAGGAACTTGGTGACAAAGTAAGGGCGATGCTGGTTGCAAAAGGAATTAAAAGTGTGGCCGGAGATGGTTTTCAAGCTCCGGGAGTTGTAGTCAGTTA
>JABAAE010000004.1:41838-410009 GCA_014238905.1 Planctomycetota bacterium | reverse complement strand
GTCCTGCCAGCTACATCGCCAAAAAAGGCTTAGCCTAGGCCTTGTATTATCGGTGTCTTTTAACCCACCGCAACTTGGCTTTCGGCAACGAACATTTCTATCCGTTCGCTAACATTTCGGACGCCGTCCCTCCATCAGTCCACACACCGGCGCAGGAATATTGACCTGCTATCCATCGTCTA
Organism: Planctomycetota bacterium; assembly: GCA_014238905.1. Lineage (GTDB taxonomy): Bacteria > Planctomycetota > Planctomycetia > Pirellulales > Pirellulaceae > JABAAE01. Next base: position 409,827 of record JABAAE010000004.1, on the reverse strand, counting down.
CGCTCTTCAGCCTCGACTAAGGGACCGGCTAACCCTGGGCGGATTTACCTTCCCCAGGAAACCTTAGGTTTTCGGCGAACAGGATTCTCACCTGTTTTATCGTTACTCATTCCGGCATAATCACCTGTACAGCCCGTGACCACTCCTTACGGTATGGCTTGTATCTGCTGTACAGCGCTCTCCTACCACTCAGATAAATCTGAGTCCACGGCTTCGGTGTTATATTTACTCCCGTTCATTATCGGCGCAGAAATGCTCGACCAGTAAGCTGTTACGCACTTTTTAAATGGTGGCTGCTTCTAAGCCAACATCCTGGCTGTCTCAGCACTTCAACTTCCTTAGTGACTAAATATAACTTCGGGACCTTAGCCGATGGTCTGGGTTGTTTCCCTCTCGACCGCGAAGCTTATCCCTCGCGGACTGACTCCCGTGATAGTTTTGTCGGTATTCGGAGTTTGGCTTAGTGGGGTACCCCGGAAGGCCCCCATCCAAATCAGTATCTCTACCCCCGACAAATAGTGGCACGAGGCTAGCCCAAAAGCTATTTCGGAGAGAACGAGCTATCTCTGGGTTTGATTAGACTTTCACTCCTCCCCACAAGTCATCCCCTCGGTTTTCAACCCAAGTGGGTTCGGTCCTCCACGCAGTATAACCCGCGCTTCAACCTGCTCATGGGTAGATCACTCCAGTTTCGCGTCTACGCCCTATGACAAAATCGCGCTATTAACACTCGGTTTCCCTCTGGCTCCAGCCCGTAAGGCCTTAACCTGCCACAAAACGTAACTCGCCGGATCATTATGCAAAAGGCACGCCGTCACACATGGCAAGCAAGCTTGCTATAGTGCTCCGACCGCTTGTAGGCACACGGTTTCAGGTTCGTTAACTCCCCTAGCAGGGGTTCTTTTCATCTTTCACTCACGCTACTTAGTAAGCTATCGGTCGTTGAATAGTATTTAGCCTTGCGGGATGGTCCCCGCGGATTCAGTCGAGGTTTCACGTGACTCGACCTACTCAGGAAATCTTCTACTTCTTCTAATCAGGTTTCGTTTACGGGACTGTCACCCTCTATGGTCGGCCATTCCAGGGACCGTTCTACTTCCTTTTCGAAGAAGCGTATGAAGCTCCTACAACCCCCCAAGGGAAACCCTTGAGGTTTGGGCTGTTCCGCTTTCGCTCGCCGCTACTTACGGAATCGATTTTTCTTTCTATTCCTCTGGTTACTTAGATGTTTCAGTTCACCAGGTTGGTTAGGGAATCTTGGGATCAACGCCCGTTTGTCGGCTACCCCAAGCTTATCGCAGACTTCCACGCCCAATCTTTCAACACCAAGACATCCCCCGCATGCCCTTAGTAGCTTGACCACAAATATCGAACACTCGATTTGTCTTTTCCTACCACTGAAAACCAGTGTTCAGAAACGATTTCCTCAAGCATTCTTTAATGTTCAAGACCACATAGTAACGATGCTCGAATTTTTTCAGACTCCAAAAACAAAAACGTTGATAAACAATGAATTTGTTTTCGGCGCTAGTTATGGGAGTTGGTTTATATTTGACCCGGAAAACCAAAAATGGTTTTCCAATTTCAATAAAATCAACTCAATTTATTAGATGCCATCTAATTATCTATAAATAATTAAACTTAGATAATTTAATTATCCACGAATCTAAATTGTCAAAGATCATTTCATGCCCGCAACCGGACACACCGCCAAAGAGACGAAGTTTCAACTTGCCGGGCCCATTCGAGACAATTCTCGGATTGAGTCAACAGTCAGAAAGTGGAAACTTCGGATCTTCGGTAAATTCTGCCTCCCTGCTCGCGTGGTGAGATGCCTCTTGTCAGGCTGTCGTACAACGCGTTGCAGAAAGGTCCTAAATTACAGACCAATCATCCCATGGTCAATGGCCAAAACTGAAAAATAAAAATTTAAATTTCCAGCCCCGAAATCCGTTCAGATGGCTCTTGCGAACTACTCCTATTTATAAAATTTTTCCCAGAAATATCAACCGGTAAAACCGGTTTCAACCCCATTTAGAACAACAAATAGTGGAGTTCCTCCAGTGGACCCGATCGGGATCGAACCGACAACCTCCGCCTTGCAAGGGCGGCGCTCTCCCAATTGAGCTACGGGCCCTTTACAGCAATCGACACCCATCAAATCGGTGCACGATTACTGAAAAGTGGGCGTACCAAGATTCGAACTTGGGACCTCATCGTTATCAGCGATGCGCTCTAACCAACTGAGCTATACGCCCTTGGTAGGATCAGAGCTTCGTATTTTACGGACAGCCTTTGAATCGTCAATGGTCGATTGCTGCAAAATAACCCAACTCTTACGGAACTTGTATACCGTTTGCCCCATCTTCTGGCTGGATGAGAAAACGCGATTGAATCGTTGGTTAACTAACGATTTCTGCATCCCCAAGATTTGGCAAGTTAGGGTTATCGGGATATTTGTGGTTGGACTCCAATAAAATGGCATTGAAACCCTGTTTTGGCGGCTTTCGGCAGCTTTTGCAGTCCCTCCGATAGCCAAGGAGCCTGGCAGGGCTTAGAGCTGATTTAACGAGTCTTCCAGGGTGTTGCCTGCACTTGGGCCTGGCACCCATCAGCAAGAAAAAAGCCGAATTTCATTAAGAAACCGGCTTTTTGATCGTTGCCAATGACGCCATCCTGTGAGGTCTGGCGTCATTATTGCGTCCTGTCGCGGAGCTCTATCCCCCAAAGTCAGGAAAACTCCCGCCGCCACTGCTGGGAGCGTCTCCGCTTCGCCCTGAACTCGAACCGCTGCTGGAGCTACCCCCACTTTCGGCTTGTTCTCCACCGATAAACCGAGAATGTCTGTAATTCATCATGCCATCGAGTTCGTTCAGCAACGAAAATCGACCCTCGCCATCGAAAACGAGAATTTCAGACGGTGAAAGGAGTTCATTTTTGGACCCTGATTGATTCTTTAGCTTGGTAGAGGCCGAAATATCGAGAACGATTGCTTTGGTGTCGAATTGAAATGCCTGTCGCTTGTCCTCAATTTCCTCATTTTCATCGTCGAAGGCTGGCTTTCCTACCCAGCGTACCGAAAGGTCAATGGGATTAAGGACTTCGGCGTTGGAATCAAAAACCAGCGGAGAGCCTGGGTAGACCGTGGATTCTCCCGGGAATGGAAGTTGATAATTCTTGTCCTGTTGAAAAACGACGATTTTTCCTTCCGGTTCGGTATCCACGAACGAAACGTTGTTGGCAACAAGCACCCGAAGCGGCTCGACCGGACCAGGTGCATACTGCTTTGAAGGCTCACTATAGACAACAGCGTTGGAAATCGGACTTTCTGGGGTGAGCATTCCATATTTTTTGGCAACGCCTTTTTCTTCCAGATCAGCGGGGCCTAATTCCTTGATCTTAAGAATGTCTTTTCGGACACTGCCATCGAGGTCACTGTCAGTAATGTTGGGATTGCCAAGCATCTCGATCCCCAGCATCGCCGCAAGTTGTGCAGCGGCAGACTGCCCGGAGCTCATTCCACCACCGGAGCTCATTCCACCACCGGAGCTCATTCCACGACCTGAACTCATTCCACCACCTGAACTTGGCGCCATACCGGAGCCACCACCGGAACTAGGCGCCATACCGGAGCCACCACCGGAACTAGGTGCCATACCGGAGCCTCCGCCGGAGCTCGCTAGTCCACTTCGATCACCACCGCCACCACCTGAAGAGGCTCCGCGGCCACTGCGACCTGAAGACCGTCCTGAGCCTTGAGATGACGTGAAGGCCCCTCCTGCCACGAAATCTAGCGGCAAGTTAGGGTTGGACAAAATGGCACTGACGGTGTACTCGATTTTTGCTCCCGCTTTAATTTCTTTGGAAGCCAACAGGTCAAAAAATCGAATTTGTTTGAATTCCGGTGCAGTTTCCAATGTGGGATAATCAACGCTTTCCACATACTCATCATTGAATTGATCTGATTCGCTTTCTTCCTCCGACGATTCGTCTTCAAAACTGCCTGGGTCCTCGTTTTCTTCCGGCACCGACTCTTCGGCGCTGTCATCCAGAACCGCCAAAAAATCTCGTTTGGTCGATTTCGGATGAACCACGAAATCATCGAAATTCGACAACATGAAATTTGGCACTTGGGAGTTCAGGAATGGATCGTATTCGTTGGCAGCAATGAGATTCGGATAGGCAACCGAGGTCACCTTTCTACTGAAACTCTGGATTTCTTGGGTGACATCTTTCCATTCGCCATCGTTGACCCGACGCTTAATCACCAAGCCGATATAACGTGGAGTGTCGATCGAGGGATCATGGCGACGGCTGCCCTTCAGTGCTTTTTCGTAGTTTGCTAACTGTTCCTTGAAAGGGACAACTGCCGTGACGCAGACCACTTGCCGCCACAAAGGCTTGCCGTTTTCTAGAAGCCCATTTAGCGGCACGCCTTCCATTTCAGCGAGCATGACTTCAGGAACCTCTAGAACAGGTCCGGAAGGCCCGCTTTTTCCAGATGACATTTTGCCGGAGCCACCACCGGAACTGGGAGCCGATCCGCCCGCGCCGCCGCCGCTACTGTCTTCACTATCCCCGCCGGTTGAGCCGGGACCCTGCATTCCTGCTGATCCACCACTTGAACCGGGGTTTTTTGGCTTTTTCTTCTTTTTAGGTTTTTTCTTGGTGGCAGCTCTGGCTGGAGCGAAAATAGCCTTGTTAATCAGGGTACTGCCTCCCTTTTCGTTGCCGCTCAAGCCAATTAACTGGAAACCAAATTGGGCTCGGACATCCTGGGCTGCCAAAAGTAATGGCATTCCTCGTTTTGGTTTTGCCGAAACCTGAATTTCGCCAAACGCTGGGACAGGAAAGGATTCATGGTCGATCGTTTCTTTAAGGATCGCATCAACACGCTTGGGAACATTGGTGTTGGGAATACGGTATTTTGCGAAAGTGACTTCGCTATTGGGATTTTCCCATTGAGTGTTTTCGATCCGCTTTTTTGCTTTATCCGCATCAGAAATTAGTTTTTGGGGGTTGGATTTTTGGTCGTCAAAGACCTCTTTGGTGCTACCACCGTAAACCAACAACAGGAGGATCGCTGCACACGCTGCAAATACCAACTTTTCACAGTGCTGCAAAATCATCTTTTTCAGGCCCGACACGCTTAAGTCAAGCTTCGCTTTTTTTGCCATTTCGTCTCTCCCGAAATTCCTGCTATATGCATTTGACTGCCTTGATCACGATTCGATGGCCAGTGGCCGTTTTGCCGAGATCAAAAGCAGATCGATAATTTTTGTTTTGCCCCTGTCTGGAGGGACCCGTTTCATTTGATTAAGGTGTTGTCGATTCTTCATTCAAAATTGAAAACAAATCTTCGTCAACCTTGTTGTAAATATAAAGATAACCAAAGATTTCGACAGGTTTTACATACCCTTCGTCATCTTCAGCCATCGCTTGCTTGTTGTTGCCCGTCAAACCAGACGCTGCATCTCCCGCACCGCCGCCAGGAGCCATCCCCGCTCCCGCTCCGCCACCACTTCCACCGCCAGCGGCCATGTTTCCAGCACGACTTTCGGCGCTCGAACCAGCACCACCGCCGGAGCCGTAACCGGACATCATTCCGGCACTGCCCCCTGTTGCAGCGCCACTACCGGACGCCTTGGAGGCTTTGTGTAGGTTGACTCTTAAGGATCGTATTTCGATAGGAAAAGGTGAATTAGCACAATTCGCCAAAAGGCGAGGTATTTCCCGGGTATCCATTTGCAGGCCAATTCGAATTTGGACCCGTTTGGCAATCTTTAGATGTAACTTTTTGCCATCGCTGGAGGTTGCCTTTCCGTAAAGAGATCGGTAGGTCTTGGAATCGACCGTGTTCCCTTCGTTATCAACATAGCGACCATTGGCCGGGTCGACAGAATCGTCGACCTTCTTTTTGCTCGCTGCTCCGCCACTGGATGGGCGGTTACTCATCCCCATGCCACCCATGCCTGAACCTGAGCTCATCGCTCCTCCTCCCATGCTGGCTCCTGTCGCTCCAGCCTCTGGCTGTTCAGCAAGTTTTCCAATGAGAATATGATCGATTTGCTTGATGGTTGCCAAGTCATTGGCATAGACGTCGCCCTTGGCAAAGACTGTTTTGGCAATGACATCTTTTAAGACCGATCGAAGAATCCAGAGGTCCTCGGTCGTGTAAAGCACCTGCAGGGTGTAAGGCACGTTACTCCCATTGAGATCTTCATTCCAAGCGGATTTAAAATTAGTAAATCGGTTATGCCACAACTCCTGGTTGTCTTTTTGCCAAATCACGATCTCCTTTGGCATGGTCGCATTGCTTTCAAATGCAGGTTTCCACACCGATCCAATCGATTCTGCAATGGTAGGAAGAGCATTGCGGATCTTATCTCGATAGTTAATTCGAACTGTTTCGGGGAGGAACTTCCCTTTTTCACCGACCTGACCCTCTTTGTCCGCTTCGAATGGGACCGCTTCGGCCGGCAGGAAACTTACAAAATCGACGTTGGGTTCATCGATCAAAGCAGAGTCGAAGACTTGCAGGGGGCCCTGAGGTTGGAACTTCTTTTCCCAGGCATCCTTGGTTGCTTGAGCAGCAGTTTTGACAACCTTTTCCATTTCCTCGGCTGTTTTCTGGTTTGGATGAGCTTTTTCTCCAACCGGACTTTCCTCATTCTCGGACTGCGGCTTGATGCTGACACCAGCATTCTGCAGTGATTGCGATTGTTTGACCGCTTTGTTTATCTCCGCCGTCTGCTTTTTTTCGTCGTCTGCGAGTTTCCCCGATATCATTTGATAAACCACTGCACAGGCAAGGAGTGTCAAAACACAAAAAATCCAAAATTTTTGGGCCTTGATGATATCGAGAATCGGTTTTATTTTTTCCATGAATCGACCTGAGCTTACGCGATAACTTGTTGCATTGAATTGAATTTCACGATTGAAATGGTTTCAGACCCAAAGGATCGAGTCGCCGTTTGTGTTTCGCTGTGCACTACTGACCGCCACCAGGCAGAGCAGCAGGCGGTTGTTTTTTGGGCGGTTGTTTATTGGCGTCTTTTTCAGGAGCGTTGGGGGCTGACTTTGCCGGATCCACGCCCTTTTTCTTGTTCGGTTGGGTTCCAGAAGCAGGAACGCCTTTCTGAGGCGATTCGTCCTGTTTTGGATTGGTTTTTGTTGCTCCCTGCTTGTTGTTTCCGGTTTGCTTTCCCTTTTTTCCGGGATTTGAGGTTTTACCATCTACTGGTTTGATTCCACCACCAGATTGTTGTTGTAATTTCTCTTCTTCTGCTTTTTTTGCCTCTGCGAGGACCTTGCGGGCTTCTTCACGGGCTGTTTCGGGTATCGGCTGCCAGACAATTTGCAGGCTGAAGTTATACCGTCTTACCGTCCATTCCGGAGAGTATTTCCGTTTTTCCTCAGCGGTCCATTCACTCTCGTCTTTATCAGGAAATGAATCCTCTTCCAAAAACTTGGTGTAGTAAGGATTGCGGATTTCCACTTCTGTCGCCTGATCGATGTTCCCAGGCAGAGTGACAATCGTTGGATAATTCAATCCAAGAGCGGGGAAACTGGTTGATTCCCCCTGAAATTGGACGGTTCCAAACAATAGATTTCGGATCAATGTTTTGCGGACATAAGATTTCTCTCGATCACTGGCATCGGGATATTTTCCAAAATCGTTATGGTCGTGATAACAATTCAGGACTAGAACCCTTCCCGGTCCTTTAGGCCCTGTATCAGGCTGTGACTTCTGATCTTTGGCATTATTGTTAGCGGTTTTTCCTGGGCCGGTATCACTTGGATCCGCGGCAGGATCGTCCTGTGGCTCTTCAAAGGGGTTCAATTCAGAAATGGACTCCTCGAAGTCGTCCTGATTGGTCTTAAACCAGTCTTCCAGCTTTTCGACTTGCTTCCATTCCCAGTCCTCAATGATGATGACTTCCCGGTCACTATGGTCGGTTTTTAAGGGGTCAAATGGTTCGCCCCGTTTCGCATTGGGACCTTCCGGAAATGCCTGAAAAATGGCCGAATAAATTTCTGGTGCGAGCTTGAATTCATCTTTGGACTGCACCAATTCACGATTGACGGCCTTGAACTGGCGGTGTCGTTTCGTCAATGCAGCATCACGATCGATGTATTTCTGGCTGATGTTGGAGACGTTGTTGACGGCGCTAATACCATCTTTCCAAGATTTTCCATCGACAACGCGGTCTTCATTGACTTTCCACCATGAATTGGCTGAGAAAAGCAATGAACAGGTTAAGCCGACCAAAAGGGCGCCGATTGAAGCTAAGGCCCATGGTTTTTTGGCTCGTATGAGTCGCTCGGTCAGGAATTCCTGAGGCAACAGGTTGGTTCGAATCCTGGCTTGGTTGAGGCCCTGAAGGCAAAGACCGTAGGCGACGCTAAACGTCAAGATGTTTTCTTTGAATGTTTTCTGGCTGACAACGACTTCGCCTTCCAACGTTGGAAATTTCTCAAACTTGACGATTTCCGTTTCGAGGTTTTTGATGAGGTACTGACGCAAACCGGGTAATTTGCCAGCATTGCCAACCATCATCATCCGTCCAATGCGGGCATTGCGATTGATGCCCTGAAAGTACGATATGGACCGTTGGATCTCGGTGACCAAGTCGTTGAAGACCGGACGCATTGCTTGAAATAACGTTTTGGGGTCTTCTGCCTGCCGGGTGTTTCGTTTGAGATGTTCTGCCTTGGTAAACGTTAGTTTCAGCTCTCTAGAAAGCTGCTTGGTGAAGTGGTTTCCGCCGATAGGAATATTTCTCATCCACAGATGAATACCATTGGTGATCACCAAATCGGTCGTTTCCGTTCCAATTGCAAGCAAAACGAGTGATTCCGGCGGATTTTCAGGGTCAATTTCATCCTCTTCGGAAACCTCCGGCATGATGTCATTGATCAAGAAATTGAAGCCGGCCAAAGGTGCCAATTGAATGTGGTCGACTTCGACACCGGCCTCTTTAAAGGGCTGCAGTGCACGATAGACCGCTTCTCGTTTCATGGCGAAAAGCCCGACTTCAGCATCGACGATTAAACCATCGACTTCAGTTCCACCGATTCGTTGAAAGTCCCAAATCACATCTTCCAACGGAAACGGAATCTGTTGCTTGGCTTCGTATCGGACAATTTCTGGAAGTGTCTTGGAGTCAACCGGTGGTGGCTTGAAGAATCTTGAAAGTCCCGCTTGCCCGGTAACCGAAATGGCGACCTTATCGCCTTTGACATCATTTCTGGATAGAAACTGCTCGAGAGCCTCCTTGACGAGTTCCTCCGGTTCGACGTCGGGTTGGCTCAGGATTTTCGGATATTCTACGAAATCAAACGCGTCGGCAACGACCTCACCGTTCTCGCCCTCGACGCAACGCAGCGCCTTTAATGAGCATTGACCGATATCAATTCCCCAGATCGCTTGGACTTTGGCCATCAAATACCTCAAATAATGACGTTTTTCAATATAATCTCGATCGGATTGGCGGTTGTTGGCCAACGAAACGATCGTGTTTTACGAAAATCGATGTTTGTGAACTCTGTTGAGTGCGACGAGAAAGTCGCTTTGTGTCGAATAGGTAAACCTTTCCCGATAGTTTACTCTACAAGACGATGTAATTTCCTGTCAATTATTTTGGCTAGAGGGAATGAGAACGGAATGAATCCGTTGTCGCTAATTAATACGCGTGTTAAAATCGGCTTTTTCGGCACGAAAAGTAGCTTGTAACTCGCCAAAATAAGCCTTGACCGGTGCTTCCCCTTCCGAAAGGCCGCGGATGTGCGGTAGTTTCGAACCATAGCTCGCTTTTGCTTTTCTACAGCGTAAATTTGGACGCTTGGGGTGTTACCGGCCTTGTGAGCACTCTATTTACGGTGTTTTTCTGATCCAATCGGTAGGCAACAGCGGAGGTAACGCGGAAATTTCGATGAAATACGACAATTTGGCGATTCTTCTCACCTGTCACAGCCTTGAGGACTTTCCGGTTCATCATGAGGGTGATGAAGCAGACAGTCTGTTGGCCAATTGGACGGCATTGTGGCATCCTAAGTTAATCGCAGACGCCCAGAAGTTGCCGACTTGGATTCGGACGTTTGACGTCCCCGAGGATTGCGCCGGGCACTTATTTCTTTCACCGATTTCAAGTGACAATGACTTACAAACCGGTTTTGCCCAGCGGGTAACCGAACAGGCTGGAAAGCTCATTAGACGACATCAATGTCGAGATGAAATTCTGAAATTGGTTTTGGCTGATTTACCAACGTTTCAGGTTGATGAAGAATTGGTCGCTGATTTTCTTGCATTGGGCTATTGCTATCTGCAAATTCAACTGCTGACCCGACAATTACGGTATTCAAGCAATCTCGACGATGTGTATTTTACCAATTTGGTCGTGGAAGGGGCCTCGGCCGCCGTTTCCGCCGAGAATGATGTCGCCAAGAGCAAGCTCCAATCAGCCTTTGACCTGCTGATGGAAGAACGGGACAACTACTATCCTGTCAACGCGTTGCTGTTGGATCTGACGCTGACCGCCGAGACGACGTTGGGAAAACGACTGGTAGACCAGCTCAAATATTCCACGACGCATACCAATTTGCTCATGACCGCGGGATTGCTGGAAAAAGCGGTTGAGAATCAGGACATTAAGGATGGTCTGAGTTTGGCAGGGGAGAAAAATCTCCTGACGGTCGTGGGTGGGACAGAAACGGAGGCCCGTTTTCCTCTGCTTTCTGCAGAGTCTGTTTTCGATGAATTTGCCCGAGGGAAAATCAAGTACCTAGGTTCTCACTTCGGAAAAGTTGATTTTTTTGGACGCCGTCGTTACGGCCTGTCGCCCTTTTTACCTCAGGTTCTCGAGCACTTTGGATTTAAAGGCGGGTTTCACTTCACCTTGGATGATGGGCGTTTTCCAGAAGGGATGCAGGTCAAATCGTTCTGGGAGGGCGATGGTGAGGCCAAGATTGAGGTTTTTGGAAAGCTGCCGGTGGATGCCAACAGTTCAGGGAGTTTCCTGAATCTGGGTGTCAAAATTGGCGAGTCATTTGACATGGATCATGCCGCTGCGATCTGTTTTGTTCATTGGCCAGGCCAAAATTGCGTCTGGTATGACGATTTGAAGCGTATCAGCCAATTCGGTGCGGTTCTCGGTAAATTCGTTTCGACTACCGAATTTCTTAACGAAATGGAGGAGCCTTATCAACACGATCGATTCACCGCAGATCAATATCATTCACCGTTTTTGAAGCAGGCGGTGATAAGGAACCAACCCGATCCCGTTTCCAGGTCGATGGATTATTGGCGGCGAGTGACAAAGCTGGACACTGCCAAGACGTTGGATTTCCTGACAACTGTTTTTTCGGGGGCTGCCGAGCGGACTGGGGAAATCCAGATGACACGGGGAGAGATCATTGCTGCTTTTGAAAGCAATGAGGAAAATAGCTTTGCCGCCATGGACGACAGGCTGGATGCGTTGGTCACTGAGAAGTCGACGGCGCTGGTTGCTGCACTGGTGAACGGGCACAGCCAGAGTGACGATGCTTCCCACGAGGGAATCGAAAAGACCATCGTCATCAATCCGAACAGTCAAGTCTATCGTCAGGGAACCTTTCTGGAATCGGATATCGCGACAGTGATTGATAAACCGATTTATGGAACGTCGCAATTGGAGAGAGGTGAATCCTTAAACAAACACGTGGTTTGCGATGTCCCTTCGGTTGGCTACGCGGTGTTGGGCAGTGCCAATTCGGGAGAGGCAATCCCTGGAGATAGGGGGCAGCGGTCAGGTGGCGTGAGCAAGTCTAACTCTTCTTTGCTGGTCGACGAATTGACGATTCGCAACGAATTTATTGAGGTCATTATTGACCAGGCAACCGGCGGAATACGGGCGCTCCATGACTACAAGACACGGGGAAATCGTCTTTCACAGGTTCTTGCTTATCGCGGCAAAAGCAAACACGAACAACAACGATTCGCGTATTCGGAAATGAAGCTCGATTCGATTCGTACAACTGCCAATTCAACAACTTTTGGTGAAATTGTGACCGAAGGAAAGTTGATTTGGGATGGTCAATCAGTAGCTGGATTTCGTCAGGCATTCAGCCTTTTTAAAGGGAGTCGTGTCGTCGAGGTGGCGGTCGAATTTTTCGAAGCAGAATCTCCTAAAAGCGATCCTTGGAATTGTTATTTTGGTTCAAGGTTTGCATACAACGACGAGAGTTCGACTATTTGGACGACCCGCAATCAAACCCGGCAGGCATCCAGCAGTAACCGTTTGGAATCGCCTCATTATATCGACTTGGAAAATGCGAAATCCCGTACGTCGATATTGACCGGGGGTGTTCCATGGCACGTGCGACGGGGCGATCGGTACGTTGACTCGATTTACATTGTTAAGGGTGAATCACGACGTCAGTTTCGATTTGGGGTAGGCGTCGATCTGCCTAATCCGTTGCTGCACGCGTTGGAACTGGGAACGTCGCCACTGCGGGTTACCACACGCGGAGATATTCGCCGTGATTATTGTTGGCTGTTTCATTTTGATTCCAAGAACATTTGGGCCACCAGTTGGGAGCCCGTGTTCGAAAATGGAAATTCAATCGGATTTCGTGTGAGGATTCTGGAAACGATGGGCCGTGAAACAAAGTGTAAGCTCAGTGCGTTTCGTGATATCCGGGAGGCCTCGAGGATCCGCGCCGACCATGAAAAGGAATCCGATATAGAAGTTGAAAATGGATCTGCTGTACTAAAGTTTTCGCCCAACCAGTTCATCGAATGTGAGGTTCTCTTTTGATCGTAACCATAGATGGGCCATCTGGTGCTGGGAAAAGCACCGTGGCCAAAAAATTAGCTCAAACTTTAGGGTTTCGGTATCTGGATACAGGAGCGATGTATCGCGTATTGGTTCTGTCGGCGATCCGGGCTGAAATCCGATGGGAGAATGAGGAAGCACTGGTTGAAAATTGTCGCAATACCGAATTCCACGTGGAAGGTGATTCCATCTGGCTTGGCGATGAAAACGTCTCCAACGAAATTCGTCATCCAGAAATCTCAAAGCAAATATGGCATGTTGCCGATCATGTGAGAATTCGTGAATTGATGGTAGAGCGGCAACGGTCCATCGCCAGTTTTGGAAATTATGTTTGTGAAGGTCGGGATCAAGGAACCGTCGTTTTTCCAAAAGCGGAACGAAAGGTCTTTTTGACCGCCAGCGCAAACGAAAGAGCAAAGCGGCGGCAAGTGGAGTTGGCTGAAAAAGGGGTCGATTTAAGTCTTGTAGAAATCGAGGAAGAACAGAATGAAAGAGATCTGCATGATTACAATCGACCCGTAGGAAGGCTTGTCAAAGCGGATGATGCAGTCGAAGTGGTCACCGATGGAATGTCTTTTGAACAAGTCGTGCATGAATTAGTGATGATTGTCCGGGGTTCGCGGTGAAAAAGCTACCTTTGTGGTCTTTTGGACAAATTGTGCATCAATGAGATCGCGTTGCAGATTATTATTCTCGTTTCAAACCGTTGACATTTCTTTCAATGAATTGCCATGGCAAAAAAGAGTCGTCGGTCATTTGTAGACAGGCTGATCTATATCCTGCTGAATAATTTATTCCGGGTATTATTTCTGTTCTATTTTCGGTTTCGGGTCTGGGGATCTAATCGCTACCCAAGGTCCGGAGCTGCCTTGATTTGTTCCAATCACCAGAGCCATCTCGATCCCATTCTGATCGCGAATTCCTGCGGGAGCAGGTACTTTAGTTTTGTTGCCAGAGAGTCACTGTTTCGTGTCAGGTATTTCGGTGCCTTGTTACGGATTCTGGGTGCTTTTCCAATCGATCGAGAGCGAGGATTGGGTGGAATCAAATTAACGTTGCAAAGATTGAAACGGGGCGATCCAGTGATCATTTTCCCCGAAGGCACCCGAACGCCTGACGGAAAGTTACAACCTTTCAAACAGGGGTTCTGCGCAATTGCCCGACGCTCAAAAGTGCCGATTGTTCCAGTCGCGATCAACGGGGCATTTGAAGCCTGGCCGAAGTTGCAGTGGGTGCCCAGATCGACAGCCGTTCGTCTGATCGTTGGAAACCCGATCGAGTACGAGGAATTCAAAGGACTTGGTGACGAGGAATTGGCTCAGTTGGTCCAAGATGCCGTTGAGCAATTGCAGCAAGAAAAAGCCTAGGCAACCCTCGCTTAAAACTGAATGGTGTCGGCGCAATATTTCTCCAATCAGTGTGCTCTTGGCTGCTGCAAGGACGAGGTCCGTTCCGGAAGTGATCCATTGTCATACAACTCACGTTTTTTGAGGGCGATTGTCTACCCTCCCTTATCGGGCAAGCGTCTCAATTGATAAGATATTGAAATTGGATTTGGGGAGGGGAGTGGATTTGAAAGTTGACGGATTCGCAAAGGGATCTCCGTTCAGGTTTTGAAAAGTTGGTTCTTTCGGACAATCCGCGATGGAATGGAATGATTGGGAAGTGACGTCTTTGGTCGGTACGGGTTCGGCACGTTGCAGTGGCAATAATGCGGTGGGACGGATTTGCCTTCAGTGGACGGTGGATTAATGAATCGGAAGTTAACAGGGCGAAAAAGCTATTATGAGACGTAATTTGCTGCACGAAGGAGCGGCCAACCTAAAATATGAAATTCGCGAAATTGTGGCGGTCGCCAATCAGCTGCATGATCTAGGTGTCGAAATCACTTGGGAGAATATTGGCGATCCGATTCAGAAAGGGGAGTCACCACCAAAGTGGATTCGGGAAATCGTTTCCGAGCTTGTCGTGGATCCTCGATCTTGGGCCTATTGCAATACCGCCGGTGTTAATCAGACAAGGGAGTTTCTGGCAGCACAGGTCAACGCCCGGGGCGGGGTTCAGGTCACGCCGGACGAAATCAATTTTTATAACGGGTTGGGCGATGCGGTTGCCAAGGTCTATGGTTTTTTGAGACGGGAAGCACGCATCCTTGGACCTTCACCAGCTTACAGTACGCATTCTTCGGCGGAGGCGGCTCACTCAGGTTACGACCATTTCACCTACCGACTGGACCCTCGTAACGGTTGGATGCCAGACATGGATGAGATTCGGCAGAAAGCGGCCTACAACGATTCCGTGGCAGGGATTTTGTTGCTGTCGCCGGATAACCCGACAGGAGCAGTTTATCCTCCCGAAATTCTAGCTGAATTTGCTGAAATTGCTCGGGAATTCGACCTTTTCATCATCGCGGACGAAATCTACTCCAACATCGTTTACAACGGCACTGAGCCATTGCATTTGAGCGAGTGGATTGGTGAGACTCCTGCTTTGGCGATGAAAGGGATTTCCAAAGAATATCCATGGCCGGGTTCGAGATGCGGCTGGCTGGAAATTCTAAATAAAGAACGCGATTCCAATTTTGCAGCGTACGTGGAGAGCCTGCTGGCGGCCAAGCGTCTGGAGGTCTCTTCGACAACATTGCCGCAGTTGTCGATTCCCCGGGTGATGGGTGACCATCGTTATCCGGATCACTTGAAGACTCGCCAGAAGATGTTTGGACAGCGAGCCGATGAGATTGAGTCGGCGTTTGCCAACGTCGAGTCCGTTTTGGTGAATAAGCCTGGCGGGGCATTTTATTATACGGTGATGTTTCAACCTGAAATTCTAGGAAGCCGACAAACACTTGAAATTGCCGATCCGGCGGTCCGGAAATTGATTGAATCCAAGGTGGAAAATGTGGAACCGGATAAACGCTTCGTTTATTACCTTATGGGTGCCACTGGAATTGTGGTTGTGCCACTGACGGGGTTTCAATGTGACTATCCAGGTTTTCGGGCGACGTTGCTTGAACATGATGATCAAAAGCGGCATTGGATTCTCAAGGAAATCGTATCGGCCATCAATGAGTACACCGCCTCGTAGGCTTGATTGTTTTGGTTGGGACGGTGTTGGTCTACCAAACGACGAATCGTGACTGCTAGCTGTGGGTGCGAACGCATCCAAGACCGGAGAATGGTTGCTGAGATCACGCGAAGAACAGTGAGTGTAGGCAGACGCTGCTTGTGAATACTCGTGCGATTACTGTTCAGATTGTCAGATTCGCCTCGTTTCTTTTTTTGATCTTCAGTAAACTCGTTCAAAATCGAATCTCCAAATCGGCCTGACTGGGAACCGTTGAAAGCGAGTCGCAAGTCGTGTTCAACAAAGGCCAGTCCTTATTGAAGGCGATCCTCTTCCAGCAATTGGGGAAAGGCTTTTCCAGCAATGGCGGGAAAGAATTGGAAAGATCGATTGAATCAATGTGAATTCCACCTACGACAAAGATGTTGGCTGACTAATTGAAATGGAAATGAACCAGGAAGTAAAAACGGAGTTGGCCTGTTGCCTGACAGGCAGCCATGATGGAATCGTGGTCTGCAATAAGGATCGCCATGGTGAACCATTGCGGACGGTCATTTGCAAGGACAGCGGGCTGGTTTTTACAGACCCTCGAATTACGCCCGAACAAATCAGGGATTTTTATTCGGAGGAATACCGAAAAAACTACAAAGGAGTGACCACGCCCAAGGCCAAACATGTGCTGCGAGCGGGTCGTCTCGCAAAGGAACGGCTCGATGCCATTCAGGATTTTGTGACACCTAAATCTTCGATCCTGGATGTTGGATCAGGTGGCGGTGAATTCGTTTATACATGCGGATTGAACGGCTTAACAGCGTCAGGAATCGAGCCTAATAAGGGTTACGCCAATTTCTCGATGGAAGCCTACGGGATTGATGTCGACTGCAACTTTTTTGAAGAAGTGAATTTCCACCAGGATTCATTCGATTGCATTACTATGTTCCATGTCATGGAACATCTCGAGAATCCGGTTCGATCGTTAAAGACCTTGTCGAGCTTTCTGAAGCCTGGGGGGGTTTTCGTGGTCGAGGTGCCCAACGTGGACTACACCGAAACTGCTCCAAACCAAAAATGGCATTTGGGACACTTGTACAATTTTAATTTGCAGACATTGCAGGCTGTCGGGATTCGTTCCGGTTTGGAGCCGGTTCAAAGCTATTATGCTGGTCGGGGTTCAAGTCTGTTTACCGTTTTTCGTAAACCGGTCGGTTCGCTCTCGTGCACCGTAGATCAGGTGCTAAAGGGGAGTTTTGAATCAACCATGGCGATTCTCCGAAAGCATACTTCGATCTCTCATTTTCTCAATGTGCATGTTCCAATCCGTCGCTGCGTTACCAAGGCATTTCGGAATGTCGATGAATTAATTGCAGTGCGAAAAAGCCAACAGCCCAAAGACATTCTGAATGCACTGGTTTTGAATTAAACCTGCAGCGTAATGTCCTTGTTGCCGGAAGCTCCAGCCGGTTTTATTGGGCCGTTCGTTGAGTATCGGCTGCTTTCTCGGTGCAGCGTAGCGGTACTGGCAATTGATACGGCTAGTGAGGGGGCGGCCCAGTGACCGAATGATCAACGGCGACCCTATAGCAGTGATCTAAGAGCAGTGACGTAGAACAACGCCCGCCGGAAATCATCCATCCGTTATTTTTGTCCACTTGGGGGCAAGTGAACTAATGAAAACAGGGCGTCTCAAGGACGCCCTGTTCATTCATAATAAAGATCTAACCCGGCTTATCTCAGTAGAGGAGCACCGGGTAGGGTTCTTCAGTTGCGGTTGGCCTAGTCAATCTGTTTTTCTTGAATAAGTCGAGCCGTGGTCAGGATCGACCGTTCAAGCTTTTCCTCGTCTGTCAGGTTTCCCGGAGATTTTAGTTTCTTTACTTTGTTTTTCAGCAAACGCATCATGTTGAGTACGTTGTCGGCATCAGCCTGAACATCCGCTTTCAAGCGCGCGTCAATTTCAGCAGTAATGACCGCCACTAGTTCTTTGGTGGCATCCTTGTTGGTGGCGAGTTCTTTAAATGCATTTTTCAGCGGTTCGTTATTCTCACTGAGCAGTTTTTCAAATTCCGGGTCCGTAATATCAATTGACCGTTTGACCTGTTCGCCGATTTGTGCTGTGACAAAATCTTCGAGATGCAATCGCATTTTCGGGACGGTATCGACCGCTTCATCACTGAGCGCTTCGGCCCAGTTTTCCGCGTTATCGTTGACCAGATCCTGTAGCATTTTTCGTGTTTCGGTAATCTGGTCATTCAGCAACGTCTCGGCGGCCGCGACTAATTGCTTTGGTTCTGTGACTTGCCTAAACTCATTCAAGCCAAATTGAAAGTACGCAATAATGATGCCAAAAATCGTGATGGCGATGGCCAAGCTGACAAAGGCAAGAGTTTTCGTGGAGGAGGAACAGCTTCGAAACTCCGAAGACATCTTCTCGATTCTTTGGTCGGTTGTACTCATTTTTATTCCAATTGATTCTTTGGTGACTGTTTGGTTTTTTACGCTTCAAACGAGTTCTGGAGAGGTCGCCGATCGGCACCGTCCAGTCGATTTAATTTGCCATCTTTTTGGACACCAGCTCCATCAATAATCCGATCAATACGTCTTCTGGTGGAGATGCCCATTCTTCGGAATCGTCAGCGGTTGGAAAGTCATCCCAATGAGAGTAAATTTCTTCAATCCCCTCGGCCAGAGCATCAACATAATAGGTCTCAACCAGTTGCTCGAAAGCACTGCCAACAGCGTCCATCGCTTTTTGCTTTAACTCAGGTGAATCGAGTTCCGGAAACTCTTTGACGAGCCGATCCTGATATTTTTCCAACAGACTGCGGTAATGAACATTGATCTGTTCACGCATTTTGCCTTCGATCGACTTTGCAAAGGCATCCCGTTCTGCAGCAAAGGCAGCGGTATACTTTGGCATGTCGGTCTTGGTCTGGTTGTAAAAAGCGTCTTTAAGGACTGGGGCTGATTCATTAACCAACGTCTTTACCTGTTTGAGGTAATTTTCCTCGTTTTCTTTGAGCCGTTCCGTGGCAACATCCATCAATTTTTTCTGATATTCGTCACTGGTGAGTTCTTTGGCAAAGCTGTAAAACTGCCAGCAAATGACGGATACCAAAACAATTGCCGCAACCATAATTAGTCGGCGGATATTTATCGACATTGCAGCAGCAGATTTGAACGCTGCATAATCTTTTTCCAATGCATCAATTCGCGCGTCGGCATTCCCGGAGGACTCTGATTCAACCATCTATTTACCCCTATTGTTTTAGGATCTTTGGTGTCTTCGTTTGGGGGACACTATAAACAGAGGCCAACTGACATGCAAAATGCTGACATGAAAATTTACTGGAAAAAACCAATCCGCTTCTCGGTCAAAAGGACAGGGAGACGGAATGCGATTGCGGGATTTATCGAGGTTATGCGATCTGGAGTCAGTTTAATGGCGATTACAGGCCCATTAGTGAATGGATCGTTGCTGGCTTGACTGCGGTAATCACCAACTCAGCCCAGACGGATTTTCCTTGGTAGTTCGGCCAAGATGCAGTGATTACCCCATATTAATGACGGCTTTGATCAAGTTGGGGGTACCCCGTAGTTCGTCAAAATGGTTGACGACGTCGGCAAAAGGAAGACGGTGGTTGATCCAGGGACGAGTATCAATGGCCCCAGATTCGATAAGCGAGATAATCTCCGGGAACATACCAAAACTATTGCGACTGGAAAGAAGTGTCATTTCCCGTCGGTGAAAGGTAGGGTCAAAAAATGAAATGTTTCCCTGGATCAGGCCGACCAGTACGAGCTTTCCAGCGAAGTGCACGTATTCGAAACTTTGTTCCATCGCCTCTTTACTGCCCGTAGCGTCAAAGACAACTTCGAACATCTCTGTGCCTACCTGTTGCAATGGGCGAGCGCCAAGAGATTCCGCAAACTCAAGTCTTGATTTCGACAGGTCAACAATGGAAACCTCGGCCTCTCTTGCCAGGGCAAACTGTAGGACGGCCAGTCCAATCGGGCCGGCGCCTACAATCAGCACCGATTGCCCTTTTTGAATGTCCGCTCGTTTGACAGCGTTGGCACCGATCCCGAGTGTTTCCACCAAGGCAAGTTGTTCGGTTGACAGCGTTTGGGATCGGAACAGCAATTTCGGGTCGACCGTCATGAAGTCCTGCATTCCGCCATCCACATGGACTCCAATGACTTTGAGCTCTTCGCAGCAATTCGAACGATTCAATTGACACGAATGACAAGTTCCGCAAGAGAGGTAGGGTTCGACTGCACAAAGGTCGCCAGGAGCCAAATTCGAATGGTCAGGAGTCGATATAATCTCTACGCCCAGTTCATGCCCCAAAACCCTTGGGTAGTCAAAAAATGGCTGCCTACCAGCGAATGCATGTAAATCGGTGCCGCAAACTCCAATGCTCTTGATTCGCACGAGGGCTTGCTCGGGGGATGGAACAGGATCTGGGGTTTGATGTGAAAAAAACTGGCCTGGTTCTCGGAGAACAATCTGATGCATTGATTTATTTTTCCAAACTTCTAAAGAACGGGTCTAACTACTTGCAGGGCTGGGTGATGTTCGGGATCTCGCCATGACGACACGGATCAGTTTACCCCGGAGGCCAGGAGAGATCGCGACCTCCCAGAATGTGGAAGTGCAAATGAAAAACCGATTGACCGGCTGATTCACCACAATTTGATATCACCCGGTAGTCGTTCAGCCCGAGTTGCTCCGCCACTTTGGAGATGGTAATCAATAATCGGCCTGCCAATTCAGAGTCACTCCCTTGCAGTTCCGCCAAGGACCGGATTTCTTTTTTTGGAATCACCAAAACATGTACTGGCGCCTGCGGAGATACATCGTGGAATGCCAGGCAATGTTGGTCCTCAAAAATAATCTCGGCAGGGATTTGCCGGTCGATGATTTTTTTGAAAATCGTTTTTTCTGTCATGCCTGTTTCAGTCCCGTTTTCTTGCTGTGTTCGGATTGGGTAATTCAAGGTGGTCAATCGGGATCATCTGATCGGGTACAAGATTGGGAATGCCGCTCTCAATTATCGCGAGATAGGTAAGAGATTCGTTCACCAATGCCCTTTCAAATGGGGTCTCCACCTGATTGCCGATTTGGTCGAACAGTTGTCCACCGTTCAACTCACTCTGAATGATTTCAAGGATGTCCGCTGGACACTCTCGCAATGATTCCCTGGTGAATGGACATCGAATTAGATGCAGCATGAAAAAGAAGCCAACCCAACAATCGTCCGCATTTGCACTTTAAGCACCGTCGCTTTGGTACCGATTGCTTTCCATCATACCTTTTGCCCTCTTTGTCTTCCAGAGTCAGGTGGACCGAAACCGGATGCCGGGGCCGATTCAGAACGCGTTAATAGAGTTCCAAAGAAATTTCCAAGGCGGCGAACTCAGCCACTGCTCGAGGAAGTTCACTAGCTAATTCAGGGTTCTCAAGATCCAAATTGTGCGTCTCGACGAATTTTTGGAATCGAATAACGTCAGGTGAATTGCTCATGTCCCATACGCCTTCGGCTGTCGCGATAATGGTCGATTCCCGAACATCCACAATGTGGCAAATAGCACTCCATGATTGAGGCGTGAAAAGGCGAGCGTGGTTCAGACTGCTGAACATGACCGCGTCCACGTTAAGTTGTTTATGGAGGGCAACAAGCTGCCGTTCGTCGTAACGCCCGTTTCTGACAACGCCACTTTGAAAAAATCCCATTTGAGTCGCCGGCACTTCAATGATTTCAAACGCTCCCCTGGCTCGAAGAGATTTGATGATGGACTGCTGTAATAACTCCGCTGCTTTGCGATCTTCCCGGTGTGACTCCATTGGTAGCACCGCCACCCGTTGAATCGACTTCGAGGCCGGATGGTGATAGCTCCCGACACTAGGTGACGGATCAATAGTTTTTTTAAACCGGCTGCATCCCGTCAGCGAGAGCATTGCCAACAATAAAATAGAAACGATTTTAACGTTCATGGATTGCCACATCCTTGTGATCCGTGTGGATTCCGAAAATTATAAAGGTTGGATTTTGCGATCGAAAAGTTGACAGGGTCTCTATTTTGGTTCAGGCAGCAATTCAACATTTCGACCGGACCCGTTTCGCGTACCACCGGGCATGTCGTTTGATGCGCCGGAGTTCTCCAGTTCCGCGGCGATAAATGCACGGAGCTGGGAAAGCATTCCTTGAACCTCCGATTCGCTGGCATCAAATGTCGTCGCAAGCTCAGAGAATTGACTTCTAAGGTCTTCGTTGGATTGATTGGCAGAAAGTAACTGAGAATGGGTTTCCCTCAACACGAAGTTAGCCTTGTTTAATGTGGTGGTGGTCATTTCCAATTCGGTCTGAAGCCGGTCATTTTCCTGCTGAAGATCCCGCATGGCCTGCTTGAGTGTACTGATTTGCTCGGTTTGCAATAGTACAATCTCCGATGCCATCATTGGCTCTTCCCGATGAACATACTTGCCTTCCAGTTTTGGTCCTTCAGCGGTCGAAAATCGTTCTTGTTTTGAGAGTTCGAGTTTCCGATAGTAGTCCAGGTATGATTCTTCACGCGGTGGGGCGGGGCGACCCCAGCAGGCGATGGGATTCAGGGGCATCACAGGCATGCCTCCTCCGTAGCCGGAATTTGGAAAAACGATGCAATCCACCTGTGAACCCGTTTGGGTGGTCACGACCGGGATAGCGGCCGGCTCTCGCCTGGTAGGTTGCCTGCCGGACGATGATTGCAAAATCGTCTCCATTCTTTCAAATTCAATTTCCTGGGGGGGCTCTTCGTCCACCCGGTGGATGCTTCCGGAACCCGTTGCATTTGACCGAAAAGAAGCGGGTTGGGCGAATGGTTGCTCTGGCCTGCCAGGTTGGATCGGAATGACCTCTGAATAAGATTGGGAATTCACCGCACTGGCCGCTGCAGCCGCTGGCTGCCTGGTTGGCAATCTTTGAAAGAGGATGCTCTCTGGATTATCTTCTGTAGGATCCCGTCGCTGCCGCTCTGTTTTGATCTTCGGGGAATAGGAGGCTGGTCGAACGAAGCCGGCCGTTTTTCTGTCGGTTGCGGCCACTGATCTCACGGAGAGCGGTTTTGATTTCAATTCGGTTAACCTTCTTGGCACTTGTTGGCTGTCGGTTGCCATTCTTTGAAAACGGATGCTCTCCGGGTTCTCCGCCACCTCTCGAATGACGGACCGAGGCGTGTCGTTTTTTTGAGGATAGGTTGCCGGTTGAACCAGAGGGTCCCGCAACATCACCCGCTTCAGTTTGAGCTGGCTAGATTGATTGGTAACCGGGAATCGACGCGATGACAGATAGGAATTTTTTGATTGCACGATTGGCGCTGCCGCCGCCGACGGAAAGTCGATTGCTGTCATCATCAGGGCAGCTGTCAGGCTGTAGATCCAATGGCGAGGCAGCTTGTAATGTATCAACATGATTAATCCTGTTTTGGTGGTTAAAGTCGGCGCGTCTACCACTTTTTTATTCGTATTCACAAACGATCCTGTTAATTTTTCCGCATTCACATTGAACTTCGATAAATCGTATGTCGTTGCCATCTTTGACAACGTTGATTGCAAGCGAGTCGTTTTCAGAATGTTGAGTAAGTCGGGCAGTAGGTCCAATCGTCACCGATGTGCCCGACGCCTCGGAGCACTGCTCTTTTGAAATCAGGGATTTGGATGTTGCCATGTCTAACTTCCTTTATTTTTCAGTTAACAGCTTTGTCTTTATTGGCTACCTGCGAACAGGTGGAAGCCACTTGATGTTGAGTTATTCGCCACCCATTTTCAATTCCAGCAATTGCCGCAGCCTGAGTTCCGCTCTGGTGAGTATCCGGGATGCGCGGGATTCTGAAATATGAAATACCGCACCGATTTCCTTGAGTAACATTGACTCAAGGTGATACATGATCAGGATTGTCTTTTCTCGATCCGGCAACAATTCAATGCAATCGGCCATTTCAGCAAGGATTTCTTTGTTCTCAGCATGCACGGCAGGGTTCTCACTTGTCCCATAACTGAGGCCACCTATTTCATCCCAGTTTTCGGGTGAGTTCACCTTCATAGCGCAAAGCGATTCTTCAACCTGGTCCTCCGTTAAACCAGTTGCCTCGGCAATTGAAATTGGAGTGGCAGGAGGTGCTATCTGCTCGATAGCTTCCCTGATCAACCGAATATTTCTAAGAACCTTTTGGGGAAGCTGGGAGTTTTTTCTCAATTCGTCAACGATGGCTCCGCGAATTCGCGGGTATGCAAATGTTGGGAACGTAGCACCCCTTGTTTCATCAAATTTGTGTGCCGCTTCGGTTAAACCCAGCAATGCTGCCGAATAGAGATTTTCCTTTTCGACGCCCACTGGAAGATGTGGTGTCATGGAACTGAGGATCTTTTGCGCAAACTGCATATTGTCAAGAATCAGCTGTTCCCGATCCTGTTCGGCCTGATTTGCTTTGTAGCGTCTTGCAGCGAAATGTTTTGATTTAACAACCATGTCATTTTCACAATCGATTCGATCAGTTTTAGTTACTCAATGTCCGTATTGATTCGTTGTCGTAGGTAATTGTCAGTGAACCAGTCTCATGGGAGGTTCACGAGAAGCCTCAGAAAAAAAAAGTCGAAAACCATAGATGAACAAAAAACATGATGAGCGTAACGCCGCATCCTCCGATGAGGACCCGTGTAAATATCACATAGGGATCCAGTCCGCTGACGGTGCCAACCAAAGTGATGACGCAGGCCGATATCAGGAATGCCATTCGGCAAACCGGAAAAGGGGTAGCAACGTCAGGATTTTTTGATGTACTCATTTATTCATTCCAAATCATGATGCTGCTTGTAATGGATTAGTGGTGCCGAAACTGGCGCCAGCGGATTGCCTGTTTCCTGCAGTCGATCGGTCAAAAACGGGTGTTTTTTTCTGGTTCAGTCCGCCTGCCTGGTTATCCGAACGCATGCCCGGAGTTAATGGGTTGGCTTCGAACACTTGTTCGTTGCGAACGTAGGCGATAGCTGAAATATGGAGATCCTTGGGGATCTCGGTAAAGGAAATCACGGACACGTCTGGCAAGGCTCGGAATATTGCATTGCGTATAGGTCGCCGCAACTGGAAGTCCGTCAACACGGCAACGTTCTGTTCTTGAACCGCAAATTTTTCCCATGACTCCCGGAGTTGGCCAATCAGGTTTTCCAACGGCTTGGGTGGTAATCCCAGGTTGCCGTCATGAAGCATCTCTCTGAACTGGGATTCCAGTTTAGGATCAAGCATGATGACCTGCATTTCACCGGATTGGGTCTGGAATCTCTCGCAGATCGTATGTCCAATATCCTGCCGCACATAGTCGCAAAGTAACTGAGGATCTTTGATTTGTTGACCATGATGGGCCACAGATTCCAGGATGTTTTCCAAAGCGGAAATCGATACTTTTTCTGAAAGCAAGTTGGCCAGTACTCGCCTTAGAGTACCCATCCGAATAACCTCGGGCTTCAGTTCGCTAACGACCGTAGGAGCGGTCGATTCGACTTGCTGGAGCATCTTTTGCAGATCTTCCAGGCCCAGCAATTCGTGTGCGTAGCGTCGGAATAATTCGCTTAGATGTGTGATCAAAACCGTTGGCATATCGACGACAGTGTATCCACCCAAATCGGCACGCTGCTTCAGATTGGCAGGAATCCACTTGGCTTCCAATCCGAAAGCGGGTTCGACGGTCGTTTCGCCGTCAATCTCGAGTGTGGCAGTACCCGGATTGATTGCCATGTAATCTCCAGGTCGCAATTCGCCATTACCCACTTTTCTGTTGTTGATGAACACAACGTAGTGATTCTGATGAAGCTCGGGATTACTTCGAATTCTTACCGCGGGTACCCAAAAGCCATCTGTATTGGCCAGGTCTTTTCGTAGATTCGCGGCCCGCTCTGCCAGACCAATTGACTTGCCATTTTCAATCATGCCTGCCAGACCCAAACCGACCTGCACCAGGATTTTATCACTGTTAACAAATTCGTTTAAGGTTTGTTCTTCTTTGGTTTGAATTGGCTGTTCGGCTGTTGGTCCGGTTTCAGATTCCTTGGTTGGCGTGATTGGGGCGGAAGGCATTTTTCGTGCAACGAAAAAACAGACCCCAGCCAAGGCCAAAAATGGAATCTTGGGAAGGCCTGGTATGAATGCGATCAGTACCAACACGCCGCCGGCGATGAGCATCGGTTTTCGATTGGAAAGCATTTGAGCCCCGACCTCCTGGCCAAGGCTTTGGTCGGAAGAAGCTTTGGTTACCAGAATACCGGAGGTGGTGGCAATAATCAGGGCAGGGATTTGCGAAACTAAACCATCACCGACCGTCAGTCGGCTATAAGTGGAAGCGGCTTCATTGATGGTCATGCTGTCCATCATGCCGATCACAATACCCCCGATCAGGTTGATGGCGGTAATGATGAGTCCTGCGATGGCATCACCCCGGACGTACTTACTGGCACCATCCATGGCACCGTAGAACTCGGCTTCCCGAGTGAGATGTAATCTACGTGCTTGAGCTTCATCTTTGTTAATTGCCTGCGACGTCAATTCAGCGTCGATAGCCATCTGTTTACCTGGCATTGCGTCCAAAACAAATCGAGCATTCACCTCGGAGATGCGGGTGGCACCCTTGGTAATGACTATGAATTGGATGATGACTAGGATTAGGAATATCACGATGCCGACGACCATCGAGTTTCCGACGATCATCCCGCCAAAGGTATCGACTATTTTTCCGGCGTCACCGTCAGACAGTATTAACCGGGTTGTGGCGACGTTTAACGCGAGCCGGTAAAGGGTTAAAAGCAGCAAGAGGGAGGGGAAGACAGAGACTTCCAAAGCTTCTTTTGCGTTGAGAGTGACCAGCAGCAACATGACCGAAAGCGCCAGGTTAACCGCCAGAAACATGTCCAACATGAATGTTGGCATGGGTATTAGTAAAACGATGAAAACAGCTAGCGCACCGACAGCGATTGCCAGCTCGCTTCGCATGGCAAAAAAAGTATTCGAATCGCTTTTGGGTACTTCTGTCATGTCTTGCTTGCTGTTTTGCTATGCTCCGAAACTTGCGGTTATTGTCTTGATAATCAGCGTCCAGCCATCGACCAGCACAAAAAGCATCAACTTGCATGGTGTGGAAATCACTACTGGCGGCATCATCATCATTCCCAGTGACATCAGGACGGTAGAGACCACCAAATCAATCAACAGGAACGGGATGTAAATGCAAAACCCCATAATGAAAGCCAGTTTGAGCTCATGGATAATGAACGCTGGAATGACGACATGGACAGGAGCATCTTCATATTGGTCAATCTCTCCGGTCTTGGAGACTTCCAAGAAGAGATTTAACGCGGAGATTCCGGAATTGCTTCTTAGATGGGATCTCATGAAATCCAGCATTTCTTCTTTACAGACTTCAAATGTTTCCCCGGCTGACATTTGCTGGTTCATGTATTTAGAGATGGCTTTTTCATGCATGGCGTGAAACGTGGGTGCCATCACAAACAGGGTTAAAAACAATGACAGGCCAATGATGACCTGAGTTGGAGGGATTTCCTGTGTCGACAGGGCTTTGCGGACAAAAGAAAGCACAATTACGATTCTCGTAAATGCCGTAATACTGACCAAAGCGCCAGACAGCATGACCATCGCACCAAGGAAAAGCGCGATTTGTAATGGCGGGGCCATGCTCTCAAAACTACCGCTTTGTGACGCCTGCTCGGCTATATTGACCAGCGTACTCGGTACACTATCCCCGGCGGCACTTCCCAGAGTGTCGAGGTTTAATGTTTGGAGTTCTTGCATGCCTGTTCCTTCCGTGGACTCATGCGGCTTTTTTGACGAAATTCGGATCGCCGAATCGTGGCTCGTTTTCCTGATCGATTGCTTTTAGCAGCGATTCTCTGAGAGCCGCAATTGATTGTTCATCCATTCGGTTTGCGGGGGCCGATTGAACTGAATTGGACCATCCTGATCGATTCGGCTCTTCGACATTGAGGGCTGGAGTGAGGTCTTTGTCTTCACTGGATTCGGCCTCACCAAAGTCGCCACCGAAGACTCGGGGTAGACAGACAATGGACTTAATCCCGCTTTTATCCAAACCTACCAAAACTTTATGATCTTCGACCTCGACCAACTGGAGCTGGCAGTTCGCATTGATCTTGGTTTTATTAATCACCTTAACCAAGGGGTCGATGCCTGCCGCCTTAGGCCCCTTTACGCCCAATTTATACAATAGAAATATTATCGAGACGCTTGCCATTATCACCAAGAGAGTTGAATAAACGACTTGCTGAACCCGATCGTTGATGTCCAGGCTGTTCTTTTCCTGTTGGACCACCGGGGTGGAATCCAGCGAGCGTGTTTCGGTAACATTTTGGTTCTGCTCTGAACGAGCAGGGGGGACTATTGTGGTTGTCGCTGACGGCGTGGCAGCAAGGGAGTCCGCATCAGCTGGCGAAATTACCTCACCCAATTGATCAGGCGGCGACGCCAATTCCATGGGTAGGTTTACCGAAGGCGATTCCGGATTTGTTTTTATGCCGGTCGCAGTAATAGGTGTTGGATTCGCAATGGAACGGACCGACCAATCCACTTCGGAAATCGCAGCGACCTCGGGCGACTCAGTTATTTCATCGAATGTAACGCTATTGTCGGTGCCGACTGGGTTGTCAGTGTGAAAGGTCGCCAATTGGTTCCCCGAAAAGTTCGCCGGACGGACAGGAATTGATGAAGCAACATCCGCGGCTGAAGCTAGTCGAGGCCGCTGATGATCTGGGATGCCGGCAGGAGCTGAAGCAGGAATTGAGCTTGGCAATCGTTTAGGTGAACCGCTGATCACGGTCGCCTGAACTGTTCTGAATCCGTTGGATAGATTGCTCGGTTGATTGGTGGGAGTGGCAGCCTGAGCACTGGCGTTGAGTTGCAACTGAATAGCCTTTAATTGCAAATCGGAGGCTGTCAGTTGATCGCGTTGCGAAGATTTGGCTTGCGGCGTGCTGGTGGGCGGTGAATTGGATCCCGAATCAATGGTGGTGGGAGAGCCAAATTCCGTCTCGCTGGATTCAACCTGGAAATAGCGAATGGCCTCGATTTCACGAGAACTGGCGGCGACAATCCCTTTGGCCTCGGAGAGCTGTTTTTCAATCAGCTTTTCCAAATCGATCCCGCCCATCTCTTGAACGCTTTTGGTTTCTGCCCGAAGATTGGAAAGCTCCTGAAACATCGAGGGACGGTTCAGGAACTGTCGCCCTTCTTCTTGAGCATCCAATCGTTGCACGCTGTGCACCTGAAGCAAGGCAAAATAAATCGCCAACTGGCTCCAGATCATGATCCATTGGTTGCTCTTGAAAAAAGCAGGCTTGCCGGAATGGTTTCCGGTGTAGGACCAAAATAGGGAGTTTGCTGGCGACTTGCACATGATGGAGGTAAATAGGGGGCGGATGATCTCAATGGTATTGGTCAGATGTCAGTCGTTGGTTCCATGCTCAATTTCCTTGATGCGAATCGCAAAGCAATCGTCGATGACAACGACCTCTCCCCGGGCAATTCGTATTCCTTGAGCGACAAGGTCAACCGGTTCCGAAAGCGAGCGGTTGAGTTCTATCACGGAGCCCTCATCAAGCTGAAGTATTTCTCCGATTGGCATCTTGATGTTTCCCAGTTCCGCGGAGACTTGTACCGATACGTCAAGAAAACGGGAAATTGATCCAGAAGACGAATCTCCGTTAGTGCCTACCAAATTGGCGAATTGAGGTGCATGGGCTTGAACGGGTTTGTCCTGATTTCCGGCAGCAGCGGAGGATTTTCCGGTGTCGGAGGAGGGTCGACCGTCCGTGGTTTCCTCGGAATCGTTCAAAGTTGTTTCTTCACTCATCGTAAACTCCCGTCAGGTTTAGACGGCCTTGCAAATCTTGACTGCCTGTGTGTTTCCCTGTCGACCGGGCCAGGCGCTGAATTTCTCTTTTTCTTCCACATGTACGGGAAGCGGGTCGGTGATTTTTCGGTTCAGCACAATAACGTCGCCCGCCGAAAGTTCTGTCATTTCGGAAAAGCTCAATTCTGCGGAACCCAAAAGGACTGAAAGATTGACTTTGACGTTTTTGGTTCGTTCTTCGAGCATTCCCCGAAACTGATTTTCGACGTTGGGTGCTGGTTGTATGGAATCGCTCAACAGTTGTTCGAATGGGGTCTGTGGAACGATCCAAAACATGTCAAAAACCTTGTCGCCCTGGGTGAGTTGGAATTTGAGATTCAACATGATCGTCTTGGGGTTGAAAATTCGGCTGCGATGCGGTCGGCTTTCCTGCCCCGTGCAATCTATTTTCAATGTGTTTTGGTCAATCCAGGATTCGCTGATTGCCGCGACTAATTCTCTGGTGAATATTTCAAAAAGAGCATTCTCAACTGTAGAGAGATTTCGCTCCTCGGGTTCGGAGAATGGATCGCCGGTCATTTCCATCACAATGGAAACCGCTGTACTTCTCCCGAGAACAATCATCGAATCCACCCCACCATCCATGAACTTGATGAGATAACCAACAGATGGTTTTGGCATGCGATTTTTTAATACTGCGAACGAGTACGCTGTATCGGACTGGTACTGGATTTCTATGTCAGAAGCGATGATGCCCGACCACTTTTCGCGGAACAGGTTGCTAAAACTGTTCATCCACGTCCGCAGTTGCTCAATGAGGTCTTTGGAAAGCCCACTGGGTTTTTGAAAATCGAATTTTTTCAAATCGGAGTCGCTCATTGGACATTGAACTCCAGAAACAAAATGCCGCGAATTCGTTCAACGCCGTCCAAGAACAGGGTTGAATTAAAGTGATCCTTAATTTCGCGTCGAAGTCGATTTTGGCCAGCCATTCCCCGAATCGAGGCCATGTTCTGACTGGCAAGAAAACTGTTCAGCCAGTCCTTCAGAATCATGTTTTTGGCTTCGACTAATTTCTGAATCGCGAGGAAATCGTCCTTGGCGACTTCCAAAGAGATTTTGACACGCAGGTATCTTGTTAAGTTGGGTTCATCGATATTCGACGTTACTTCACCAAATTCGACATATTCCAGTTGAAGGTCTTTGGCAGGCTGCTGAGTGGATTGGGAATTGTCGTTGGAATTACCGGCATTACTTCCACCGGCAATTAAGTAGGGGGTGTAGAAACCGGCGGCCACAGCCGCGCCAGCTACTAGAACGTTTAGAACTAGTGCGACAACACCGCTTCCTTTTTTTCCTTCGGTTTTTTCTTCGGTTTTTTCTTCTTCGGCCATCGTCATCTAATGCCAGCATCTTCCACCCAAATGGGTAGGTTAACTGGCGTTTGCAAATGTTGAAGTTAAACGATTACGTAACTTCTATCGGCGAGGTATCGCAGGGTACTGGAATTATTTCGTTGTTTTCAGGATCGAAAGTAGCAAGTCAAGCTGAAATCGTCATTTGCTAGCGTTGATTCTGACCGTTTTAACGCGACAAAGGGGGCTTGGTGTTCCTTTAATGCGGAAGTGAAGCGGGTCGGATTTTCGTCTGAGCCGTTTCGGAGATGGAGCTGATTGCTTGCTGGCATTGGAAGGCTGGCAAGAGTCAATACTCGACTGGATCGGCAACCACCATCTTAAAGCAGTGCATTTGGAGTCGGAATTATTTTCGATGGAGTTAGGAAGTTTTTACCCGTTCTTGTTGCCAACGCTTCTGGCAAAATCGTTGAAATCGCGAAAGTTTCACTGACTGGCGCAATTGGCATAGTAGTTGCTTTCCTACCTAGGCGACGTCATAGACACACAACGACCTAATTACGTTTGAATTCATGTTAAACGGATTGTACAGCAGTGCGACTGCACTGAATTTGACCCTGCATCAGCAAGATCTGATTGCGCACAATCTGGCTCACGTCAATGTGCCGGGCTTTAAACGTACTTCACAGACCGTTATGACCTTTGCCGACAGTCAGGCGTTACAGGATTATCTCCAGGAACAACAACCAGAGACATTGCAGAATAATGCTGCAGCGACCAATGGTGTTGACTATTCGTTCAATGTGAATGGTGCCTACCTGGCAGAATACAGCACGGATTTTTCCCAGGGGCGGATTGAGGAGACCGGGGACAACATGAATGCCGCAATTGATGGCGAGGGATTTTTTGTTGTCGAAGGTGAGGCTGGGCCACTTTATACCCGCAATGGTAATTTCAAATTGAATGAAAACTCGGAGCTGTCGTTGCCATCCGGCCAAATCGTCGAGGGCGAAGGCGGGCCGATCTCGGTTGAGAATGCCAGTCATGTCAACATTGGAACAGATGGAACACTTTTTTCCGAGGGCGAGGAAATTGGCAAGCTTCGAATCGTCAAGTTTGGCGATGTTTCTCAGTTGATTCCAGCAGGCACCACCCTCTTCGCTGCGCCGCCGGGGGTCGACCCGGAAGCAGTGGTAGAAGGGGAGGTTTCGCTGCAGTCGGGTTTTCTGGAATCGTCCAATACCCAAGCAGTCAACGAGCTGATTCGAATGATTACTGGGATGCGTCATTTTGAAGCGGCGCAAAAAACATTAACCACGATTTCCGAAACCATAGGCCAACATACCAATCTCCAATCGGCGTAGCCTATCCCACGCTGCTTTTGAAACACGTTAATAAAATAGAGGATGACTTTCGATGTTAAGAGCTTTTTTTTCCAGTGCTACTGGTATGCGTGCTCAGGAAGTGCTCATTGATGTCACGGCAAACAACCTTGCCAATGTGAACACCAACGGTTTCAAACGACATCATGTCGATTTTGCTGATTTGCTTTACGCCAATGGACGTCAAGCGGGTGGGCAAGTCACTCAGGACACTACCGCCCCAGTGGGAATGCAGATCGGAAGTGGCGTTAGGGTGGTCGGAACAACCAAGATATTTTCTCCCGGAAATTCACAGGAGACCCAAAACCCTACAGATGTTGCCATCGAAGGAGAAGGGTTTTTTCAGGTCACATTACCGGACGGGTCGTTTGCCTATACACGGGACGGGGCGTTTCGAATGGACGGCCAAGGGCAATTGGTCAATGGCGATGGACTGTTATTGGCGGACGCAATTACGATACCTGATCAAACAGCACTTCAGACTCTGACCATTGGACAGGACGGTACGGTTGCCGTACAGGATGATGGGGCTGCGCAGCAGATTGGTCAAATTCAGCTTCACCGTTTCCGTAACCCGGCGGGATTGGAGAATATTGGTGGAAACCTCTTAATCGAAACCCCGGCTTCGGGTCCCGTTCAGTCCGATATTCCCGGCAACGAGGGCTTCGGTGTGTTGAGGCAGAGCTTTCTTGAGATTTCCAACGTCGAGGTTGTGCGGGAGCTTGTTTCCCTGATTTCGGCGCAACGTGCCTATGAAATTAATTCTCGCGCCATTCGGGCAGGTGATGAGATGCTGTCCAACACCGCTCAGATCGTGAGGTAATGATAGTGATGAGCCAAAGCAGAATGACTATCCTGTTTGCCGCCGGGACTATCTTGTTCTCCGTCGGACAAGATGCGACGGCACAAGTTACCAAGGCGTATTATGCTGCTGAACCCAAGCCCGTTGTTGCTGCCACCATTTCGGTCTACCCAAGGCTGACTTACCAAGCTCGCACGACGGTACGACATGGCGGTCTCATCCATCTCGGCGATTTGGCAAAAGTGTACACGCGAGACGCCGGCCTAAAGCAGCAACTCGAAGATATTGACTTGGATCAACTGGATAGCTCGGTCGACGACCAGGTTATTACAAGGGTACAAATTCAAACCAGGATTGCCTTGGCGGGAATGCCAATGCGAGGTATTTCGTTTGTTGGGAGCCAGACCGTCAGATTGGCTTCGGAAGCCCAACCGGAATCGGTGACTGAGAAGCGAGTCGATCGAAAAAGAGAAGGATTTCCCAAAGATTCTGATGCGCTGGGTATCGCAATTGCGAGGGAAATTCAGGTCAAAGCTGCCGATCAATTCGATGTAGCACTCCAAGATGTCATCGTGACCCCGCAATCAAGTCCGGTTTTTTCAGAAAAGATGCCATCGACTCTTTTGCAGGTTGCAGGAGACCAGGGTTTTGGTGAATTCGTCGAAGGTAGTGGAGGTCGTCCCGCGCTACGGTCAATAAAAATCATCTCCGATGGTGGTGCTTGGATCGGAAATCGAACGATCGAGTTCATTGAACTGGACGGAGGTAAATTGCGGCGGGGCAAGATAATGGTCTCCATCATCGTCCAGAAAGAAGTCTTGTTTGCAACCAGAGCATTGAGTCGCGGCGAAGAATTGTCCACTGGAAACACACGACTCAGTGAAGAGCTGTTTACATCGTCGACCATCGAACAGGCGGTTGGTGAATCGGGTCGGGGGCGATTTTCTGCCAGGTCTATTCGGCAAGGGGATCGAATCAAAACCACTGACGTTGGGAGTGATCTCCAATCCAGGCAGGTGATGGTCAAGGCCGGCGATTTGGTCACCGTGGATCTTCAACGTAACGGCCTCAACCTTTCTATGAGCGAGTGCATTGCCCGTCAATCAGGCCGAATTGGAGATTTTATAAAAGTGGAAAGCTCTATCAACAACAAGGTCCTGATCGCCAAGGTGGTTTCACCCGTCCGACTGCTAATCCGCTAGGTAGTCACTTAACCCATTAGTCAATCAAATTTAACGACCCATGAAGATCAAGACCAAAAATACCAAACTCGTGCTTTCGATTGCGGCATTGGTGATGCTGCTGTCCGGATCCACGGCTATTGGACAAGTGACACGGCCCTACCATCCATTTCAGTTTTCGCCGCGTGGTTCGACCATGTTCAACCGGGTCAATTCCCGGGACCTCAATCCTTACGCTGATCCCCGAGCAATGCAGGTCGGTGATTTGTTGACCGTCGAGATTGACCTCGGTACCACGATTGACAATCAGGATCAGAGGTCCATGAAGAAAACGACAGAATCGACAGCCAGTGCTGATTTTGGTGCGACGGGATCTCCCAGTGTGGATGCAAACTACAACTCGTCATCTGATCGGAGCTTGAAAGGTGACTCCCAATTGAGGGAGACCCGCCGATTAAAAGACCAATTCAATGTGACGGTCATCGGTGTGCGGGGCAATAACCTACTTATTCAGGGGCGGCGTGAGGTCAAAGTTCAAGGAGACTTTCGAGGACTCATCTTAACTGGCGAGGTTCGAAGAACAGACGTTGAATTGGATAACACCATAGCCTCTCGCCATATCCATAACATGCGTTTGAACTACGAAGGCAAAGGACCGGAACAAAATTATACCAGAGAGGGATGGCTTAAACGACAAATCAGTAAGGTCTGGCCGTTTTAGATAAACGACCTCGCCCGGGAATTCAACGTTGGCCCCTGCATCCTTCAAGCCGTCAGTAAGAGACAGAAAAGTGATCCAAAAATTTTTTTTGACATTCAAAGGCAGGTTTTTAGGATTGCCAATCGTTTTGATCCAAGTGCTTGCAGGTGGATTGATGGAGGCTCAGCAACCCGCGGTGTCGCAACCGTTGGATGGGAGAGTCGTTCCGCTGATGCAGACACCCGGAGCGTCGAACTTGACAGTGGAAACGGTGCCACTCTCGGTGCGAGTTAAGGACATAACAAAAATTGGCGGATTGCGGACTCATCGTCTTTCGAGTTATGGCTTGGTGATTGGGCTCGGCCAAACTGGATCCGATGATGATATTACCAAACAATTTTTGTTGCGGCTTCTCCAAAATAAAACCAATGGACTGCCGCGTGCCACGCTCGAAAACTATCAGACATTGCTGAGAACAAAGAACTTGGCGGTTGTGGAAGTGACAGCAGAATTGCCCGCATTTGCCTACCCAGGACAGGAGGTCAATGTAGATGTGTCCATTATCGATAGCTCAACCAGTCTTCGAGGTGGACGGTTGATTCAAACCCCGTTGCGGGGATTGGATGGTGAGATCTATGCGATGGCCAGCGGCAAAGTTTTTATTGGAGGTTTTTCAGCGGAGGGTCAGGCAGCCAGGATTCAACAGAATAATGTCACCAACGGTTCGATTTCACGCGGTGGAGTTATCGAGCGAACATTGTTACAGGAGAATCTCGGTGCCGAGGGATATGTCAATTTCCACCTGATGAATGAAGATCGCCGCACAATTGTGCGATTGGTCGAGGCGATTAATTCCCAATTCTCCCAACGGATTGCAGAAGTCGTTAATCAAAGAACCGTTCGGGTAGCAGTTCCCATGGGCCGCACGCAAACGGAAATGGAAAAGTTTTTGGCGGTCATTCAGGATATTCGAGTGGTACCGGACACGACAGCGAAAGTGATCGTCAACGAGCACAATGGCACGATTGTCATCACCGAAAATGCGATGTTAAAGCCCGTCGCCGTCACCGTCGGGAACCTGACGATTTCGACGACCGAGTCTCCGCAGGTTTCCCAGCCGCAACCGTTAGCGGGAGGAGAAACGACCGTCGTGCCGCGAACGGATATTACGGTCAGTGAGGATCAAAACACACTGCGTTTATTAAACCAGTCCAAGTCGCTAAGAGAGTTGGTAGATGGGCTGAATTCCCTGGGGCTCTCGGCCCGTGAGATGCTTTCGATTCTGGAAGCGGTTAAGCAATCAGGAAGCCTTCAGGCGGAACTTATTTTCAAGTAACAACCTAGCCCTTTCTGAACCGATGATGTTTCAGGAAGGATGACCAGACATTTTACGAATTAATTAAAAAGGGTAAGAAATGGAGATCCCGTCAATACAGGGTTCCAATGGCGGGTTGGCATTCCTTTCGGGTATTCCAACCGTACCATCGATGACCCAATTGGACTCCGCTGATATCGGTGCTGGCAAAGCAAGTGAAGCGGTTGCAGGTTTATCCAGAGAATTAGGGGTGGAATCCAGCCAGCGAACAAGTCAGGTCGAAGAAGCCGGCCAGCAGTTTGAAGAGCTTTTTGTTTCGATGCTGATGAAACAAATGAGAGACACTCTGGAAGAGGGTTTGTTTGGTGACGAATCTTCCGACTCGCTGGGAGCGATCTTTGATCTTTACATGGGAAAACATCTGGCTAAATCCAGCCCACTTGGGGTTGGACAGGCTGTCAAATCGTACCTAAAGGCAGGGCAAATATAATGTTGAATCAACAGGCACTTGAGAGTCTTGGCAAACAATCTATCAGCCATCTTCAGAAGGAGTCCGAAATCCTTCAGAAGTTCATTGACGTATGTAATACGATACGGGAGAGCCTCGGAAATCACGATGATTCACAGATCAATGAATTGAATCGTCAACAACAGGCAATCCAGTCTGAAGCAGAATCGATTGGTGACAGTCGAATGGAATTGCGGCAGTCGATTGCGAGCGCCATTGGCCGCCAGGTTGAAGCCAGTTCCATAAAATCCCTGGAGGATAATTTAAAAGGGCCAATCGCCCAGGAAATTGGCGAGATACGAGAAAAAATTGAGGGTCAGGTCGGGGAAATTCAGGCGCTTAGTCAAACCAACGCGATGTTGTTGCAAAACAATATCGATATTTTCAGAAGATTGATTCTCGCAGTCAACGGACAGGACCAGCAAAGTCAAACCTACTCATCGAGTGGGCAGTTGCAGAATCCAAAGGTCAAGGTTCCGATCCGCGTATCGTCCACTCCGTAATTCAAGACAACGGTTGTCCACATGCTCGCATTATCTACCGGAATTTCCGCACTTCGCGCAAATCAGGACGCGATCAATACGATCGCCAACAACATTGCCAACGCGGGTACGCCGGGATACCATCGGCAATCAACCCGAATCGTTGCGAAGGGCGAAGTCTCCGCTCAGGGTCTTTCAATGGGAACCGGGGCCGAGACCGACTCGGTCTTTCGGGCGTTCAACGGAATAGTGGAACAGTCTTTCATTGAAAACAAATCATCGAATGCTTCGGTGGGTGAACAGCTGGCTATTTTAAAACAGGTCGAGACGATTCTGGGGCCAGGTGACGGATCGATTCATCGCAAGCTAAACGATTTTTTTTCCGACCTGCGAAGTCTGACAACCGAACCTGATGATGCCAGCAAGCGGGGTATCACGATTGACCGGTTGGCAACTCTGACCAATGAGATCAACGTGATTTCATCTCGCTTATCGGGAATACGTCACGAAGTCGAGAAACAAATCGAAGCTGATGTAGAGTCGGTCAATTCGGGAATGAAAGAGCTGTTTGAGCTCAATCGTAGGATTCGCATCGCCCATGGTCAGGGGCAGCAACCGAATAACCTGATGGACAAATTCCATCAGAAAGTCTCCGAAATGTCCGAGCTTATTGACATAACCGCTTCTAAATCGAGCGACGGAGGTTATTCGTTTCAATTATCTGGTGGCAGGTTTTTTCTGGATTCTGATCGGTTCGAGATCGAAAAGACGACTGATGCAAACGGAAACATGCAATTTGTGTCCACTGTTTCCAACGTTGACATCCAATTTACTGGCGGGCGTATCGCCGGCTATCAAAAATTGATGGACCATGACCTGCGAAACGTTCAGAATGGACTGCAATCGATCACCAGTGATTTGGTTTTTCAATTCGACAGGGTTCATTCTACTGGACTGCCGTTGACCGGTTCCTTCACGCACCTCAATGGTAGCCGGGGTATTGCCAACACCTCACAGCCATTGAATGAGGGCACTGATTTTGATCAGCTGCAGGCTGGTTCTCTTTTTGTTTCGGTAACCAACCAATCTACCGGAGATCGGGTTCTCGAAGAAATCTCCTTCGATCCGGCGTCACAAAGCGTTGACGACTTCTTAACAGCCATTAACTCGATTGCCAATCTTCATGCTACCTCGTCCAGTCCAAGTGGTCAGGTAACGTTGTTTTCTGATACTGGATTTGAATTTGATTTTGCCGGGCGTACGGCGACGACACCGGATATGGGTTCTTTTACCGGGACCACGGTACCAACTTCCACCGGTATTTATACCGGCAGCGATAACGACCGGTTTACCTTTAATGTTGTCGGTACAGGTACGGTTGGCGTAACGGACGGGCTGAGTTTACGTGTGACCGATCAGTCGGGTGAAGTTGTGGGGGATTTTGATATTGGGTCAGCTTATGAGCCTGGGTCCGACGTTCAATTGGGTAACGGCATCACTATTCAGCTTGCTTCAGGTACCGTCCTTGATGGTGAGTCATTTGCACTGGACGCGGTCGGCAACCCAGATGAAACGGGTGTGTTGGTCGCTTTGGGTTTGAACTCATTATTTGAGGGAAGTAAACCCAGCTCTGTTTCCATCAACCAACGGATTCTGGATGACCCTTTGCAATTTGCTTTGGGTCTCAATGGAAATTCTGGTGACGGTTCCAATATTGCTCGTTTTTCTGATCTTCAGGGCCAGAAACTCGCAGGAGACGGTGACTATACCCTGGAGGAATTCGTGGAGCGCATCAACATTGATATCGCCCAGGAAATTAACCAGTTGACAATAGAACAGACCAATTACGAGTTGATAGGGAACCAACTGGCAAAAGAGATCGATTCGATCTCCGGAGTTGATCCCAATGAGGAAATGGTCTTTCTATTGCAGTATCAAAAAGCATTCGAGGCATCGGTCCGAGTGATTTCCACAATCGATGAGGTGCTGAGCGAATTGTTCAGTATTGGCCGATAACGACGTATGGGCCCCTTTAAAGAGGGATAAAAAAGAATGAGTATTCGAAACACGATAAACCTCGTTTCCTCCCAGGTTCGTTACTACAGCGAAGTCCGTAGATCCAACATGGCTTTTCTTCAACACCAAGCCAGCACGGGACTGAAGCACGAGCGGATATCCGATGATCCACTCGCTAGCGAAAAGCTGTTTTCATTGAAACGGACGACTTCTGGGCTGGATGCTGACTTGGAGTTGATGCAGGACATCGAGCCAACTTTGAATCTCAGCGTTTCCAATCTTACGGAGGCGCACCAGATTGTGCGTGCGGTCCAAAGAGTGGCACTGGATGCCAGGCAGGCCGATGAATCGGAACTGCCGATACTGGCCGGTGAAGTGGATGACTTGATGAATCGTTTGGTGAATCTGGCAAATTCAACTGTGGATGGTCGTTACCAATATGCGGGGCAGAATGATAAATTTCCTCCCTATGTCGAAAACCCATCCGGTACGAATCCCCCTTATGTTTACCAGGGGAGCAGCCAATCGATGGAAATCAGTGTTAGCGCCAATATTAAGATTGACCTTCTTCAAAATGGCGATGGGATATTTGGAACCGGCAGCAGAGGTGAGACGGTTTTTCTGGGTGATACGGGAATGACTGCCGGCAGCGGCAAGGATAGTGGATTGGGTACCGGTGCCATCCAGGTGAGTCACACGTCGACATCTTATGCAGGCGCCTCGGGCGTAACGACGGGGTTGGATTCGATTGCGTTGGACACCATTATTGGTCAGTCTGGAACCCATCAATTGACTCTCACAGACCAAAGTGGAACCGGAGCCTTTGGCGTAGTTCAGCTCAATAACGGTCTGGAGATTCCCTGGACCTCTGCGGATGATAATCTGCGGGTCGAAGACGCTCAGGGACGGGAAGTCTTTATTGACACCCAATCGATTGTCGCGGGATTCAGCGGATCGATTGACATTACTTCCAACGGTGAATTATCAAGCGACGATGGCCTGACGTCGGTACCGATTAACTTTAGCAGCAATCAAATCTTAATCCATTCCGAAAATCAGTCAGTTACGAACATCAATTCAACGGGGATAAATCGCGCCGGTGTAGAGCCGATAGAATATACCGGAGCCAGTGATTTGTTTTCCACTTTATATGATTTGAAAAACGATATCCTTAATTCTCGCGATCTCCCTGGCAAGGAATGGGATGCTGCAATTATTCGCAGGGATGAAGATTTGGAACGTCATGCTGATCGCATTTTGTCAGTTGTTGGCGAACAGTCGGTGGCACTGGAATCGATCGAAGCACTGAAATCCAGAAACCGGGCTTATCATCTTGAAATCAGTCAGGTCGTTGATGACATTGAGGGTGCTGATTTGACCGATGTGGTGCTGCAGCTACAGCAGGAACAAAACCTGTTGGAGTATTCTTATGCAGTATCCTCGGCAATCTTAAGCCAAAGCATCCTTGACTATCTCCGCTAAAATGATCCTGGACTGTCTGCCGGACGGCGGTTTAGGTCCACCTCATCGGTTTGTTGGTCGTCCTTAGTAGCCGCCTTTTTGCGTTCAGTTCTCGGGCGGGAATCCATGAAGCATATCCGAAACAACCACTCTGGTGGCTTTGTTGAAGGCGATTACGCTACCACCGATTGGCTACTTGCAATAGAACGATTGCCCTCGGACCCCAAGC
Organism: Planctomycetota bacterium; assembly: GCA_014238905.1. Lineage (GTDB taxonomy): Bacteria > Planctomycetota > Planctomycetia > Pirellulales > Pirellulaceae > JABAAE01. Next base: position 368,613 of record JABAAE010000004.1, on the reverse strand, counting down.
AAATTTTCTAGTCGGTAAAAAAAGGGAGAGAAAACAGGCAATTGATCAGCGTCTTGAGCATCATCCGGAAATTTTTGTCGGATGGATGATCTGCGCTGTCCTCTCAGATCGAACCAGGATGCTTGGGCCCGGGGATCCCAAAAGGAATGGCGAGTTGTTTTCAGGAGCCGGGCTGTCTATTTTTCGACTCGTCGACTGGAAGCTTCGTCAGACAACGTCATGAAATGCCGTTCTTGTTTGTCTTGTCCGAAGGGACGGGCCATTTGAATCACTGCCGGTGTCAGCGATTCTGGAACAATGCTCTTGCGGGAATCCTTAACGATGCCCTGTGGCTGGAGTTGGACAGTTTCCTGTTTTGGGGCCACCTTTTCCTCGATCTTTGGTTGGGCTGTCTCAATCTCTGGTTGGTCTGCTTCGCTTCCCGCTGAAGCCAATGTCACGCGAGTGTTGTCACTGGACAGGTCTGTAGAAAACGCATCGACATAGCCGTACAGGTTTTCCTGATGACCGGGTTGATAGTCAATGACATCGGTCGGTGCAACATAATTGGCATTTTGAACTCCGTTGCTGGCCATTTTAGTTCCATTGGACCTGAGGTAAGGGTTATCAAGTCGATTTTTGAAATCTCGAGTTTTGATTTCGATCGCGGAATTCAGAGCTAATCCGTTTCCCACCATGATCTGTGAGGGTTCAATCGCTTCTGCGGATGAACTTGTTGCTGCAAGGGCCTTGTTTTCGTTCTGCTGGATAGCCGCGATAGCTGCTATCAATGATTCTTGGGTAATGGCAGGCCCTTTTACCGGTTGGTCAAGTCGACTTTTCCCCAGCCAATTCAGCAATTGAGGATGGTTAGGATTGCTTTTCTGAAGGGTGGTATAGATCTCTGCCGCTTTTTTGTTTTCCCCTTTTAGCTCGTGGATTTTGGCAAGTCCAAGATGGGCACGAACATTTTCACTTTCAATCGCAAGTGCCCTTAGAAAGTAGTTTTCTGCCGTATCATAAGCTTGGCTTTCGATAGCCATTTCACCGGCTACCACAAACAACTCCGCGTTGACATTTACCTTGGAGTTTAGGCTAGTGGCATCATTTTTGCTTTGATCAATCGGATTCGGTCTGGTGGCAGACTGGGAAAATGACTTTGGCCATAAACTTCCTAGGCCTTTTGATTTCCCTGCGGCCTGTAGTGGGGAAATACCCGCGGTGCTTTTGGCAGGTGGGTTGAATTGAAAGCCGTTGGTTTTATTGGTAACCATGCAGCCAGAGAACAATGTAGGAATCGCGGCGAAAGAAAACGCCAAAAACAGCTTTGTGTACATTTTTTCAGCTTCCCTGCTGAGATCCTATAGATAAAACCACCCACTATCGATATCGGCAACGTCTTTAGGAGTATCCATTGAATCTCGGATTACGACTGGTTTTCCGAATCGATTTCAAAAACAATAGGGGTTCCAATTCCCCGGTTGCCAAATGGAAAAATGAAAATAGTCATCCTGTCTTTTGCTATCGCTTTTTGCAGTCATCTTAATGCCTCCGATGACACCGTCAGTTTCTCCAAATCTGCGGCACCCTTGTTTAAGAAATATTGCGTTGCCTGCCACAACGAAGATGACAATGAAGGCCTTTTGTCATTGGAGTCTGCTTCGGGAATTGCAAAAGGTGGATCTTCAGGACCGGCGTTGTTTCCTGGTGATGCCAAGTCAAGCCGCATGATCCGCATGATGACTGGGCAAATGGAACCCAAAATGCCCCCCGATGACATGGCAGCACCCGGACAGGATGAATTGGAACGATTCATTGCCTGGGTCAACGATGGTGCGAAAGTCCCAGGTGGTATTTCCTTGCGGTCGGAAAAGCTGATCGTCCCGGATATTCGCTCTCAGGTTCAGATGGATCCGGTAACGGCTTTGGCCTGGTCACCTAATGGAAAATGGCTAGCGGTTGCCCGGTATCAGTCGGTTGAGGTTCTTGACGGAAAGACCCGGAAAAGACAATTTTTCCTGAAGCAGCATCCCGGCAAAGTGAATTCGGTCGAGTTTTCACCTGACTCCAATTACCTGTTGGCTGCATCAGGATTGGCAGGGATCAATGGTGTGGCAATCGAATGGGAGCTTAGTGGCAAGAGGAAAATAAATGAATTCAAAGGTCACCGGGATGTGTTATTCAGTGCAACCTATTCGCCCGATGGCGAGACGATTGCCACCGCGGGATATGACCGGCGAATTATTGTCTGGGATCGGAAGCTGAAAAAAAAGAAGATGGAGCTCGTTGGCCATAACGGAGCTGTGTATGATCTGGAGTTTTCAAACTCAGGTGATGTGTTGGCGTCGGCCAGTGGAGACCAGACCATCAAGCTATGGAATGTGAAGACAGGCGAGAGGTTGGACACGCTGGGGCAGCCGTTAAAAGAACAGTTTGTGACGGGATTTCATCCTACGCAGGAAATGGTTTTTGGAGCTGGCCGAGACCATCGTATCCGAGTATGGAGATTTCGATCGCAAGAGAATCCAGAAACCAATCCTCTCTTGATATCCCGCTTTGCTCACGAGGATTCGCTTGTTGGTTTGGTTTTTTCCAGCGTGGGCAATTTGCTGATTTCTTCTGCAGAAGATCGCACCGTCAAAATCTGGGATGCTACCACCGTCGAGCTGATTGCAACATTGCCACGACAATCGGATGTCGTATTCGGTCTGGCGGTCTCCCCAGATAATATTTTGGCCATGGGGCGACTTGACGGGTCGCTGGGATTTCTTGATCTGGGCCATGAATTGGCAGCCGCGGAGAACAATCGTATGATCGCTGCCACAGATTCAGCCCAGCCAGATGTTTCAGCTGCTTTGCAATTAGTTGAAACCGCTTTGGAAAACATTGCCGAGTTGGAACCCAACAGCCAGGTGTTTCAGGCCCAGCCTATTCGTGCGCCCGTCACGGTTGCTGGCGTCTTGTTGGCTTCAGCGGGATCGATGGACCAGGACCTGTATCGTTTTTCGGCGAAGGCGGGGCAGACATTGATCTTGGAAACCAAAGCTGCCCAATCCAGTTCTTTGGCAGATACAGTAGTGGATGTTCTGCATCTCGATGGCAGTCCCGTTCCGCGAGTCAAGCTGCAGGCGATTCGCGACTCCTATTTTACTTTTCGAGGCAAGGACGCCAGCACATCGGATGATTTTCGTTTGCACAACTGGGAGGAAATGGAATTAAACGAGTATCTTTTTTGCAACGGTGAAGTGGTTAAGCTATTTCTCTATCCCCGTGGGCCGGATTCCGGGTTCAAAGTTTACCCCGGTTTTGGTAATCGGCGAAATTATTTTGACACCACAGCCGTCACCCATGCTCTCCAGGAACCGTGTTACATTGTTCGGTCTTTCCCGCCTGATGCCAAGGTCGTTCACAACGGCCTTCCTGAGTTTACGCTGAATTATGAAAATGATGACGATGCCCAAAGGAAACTTGGTCGAGATTCCAAGTTGTTTTTTAAAGCTCCAAAATCGGGGGACTATGTTGTACGGGTTCGCGATGCACGTGGCTTTCAGGGCGAGGGATATAAATATCAACTCACCATCCGGTCCCCCCAGCCTGATTTCGCGGTTTCGTGGACCGGCAAAAAAATGAAGGTGAAAAAAGGCAGTGGAACTGAGTTTGCGGTTTCGACAACACGAACGGACGGGTTTCAGGGACCGATTGAACTGAAAATCGAAAACGTCCCCCAAGGTATTCGGATGCCTGCAAAGCTCATCATCGAAGCCGGGCACTTTCGAACGTACGGGACCGTCTGCGCCACCTCTGATGGCGTGACACCCAATCCCCAAGACCTGGCCAAAATGAAGATGACAGCATCGGCAACAATCGGTGGCAAGATAGTCAAGAAAGACCTTGGAAAAGTTGAACAATTGGAAATCGTGGACCAGCCGAAGATTCAGTTACGGGTTACCTCAGCGAATGAAAAGTTGACCCCAGAGACAATCGCGGCCCTTTTTAAAGATCAATCCGCACCGCTTGAGCTGTTGATTCATCCGGGAGAGACCGTTTCAGCCCGTATCGTGATCAAACGCAATCGACACGGTGGAGATGTTGATTTGGGCAAAGAAGATTCTGGTCGTAATCTCCCTCACGGCGTGTTTATCGACAATATTGGACTGAACGGATTGCGAATCATTAAGGGACAGGGTGATAACCGCGAGTTTTTCATCACGGCGGCGAAATGGGTGAAACCCCAAGTGCGGGAGTTTCACCTCCGTGCTAACAACGTCGACGGTGAATCATCGAATCCGGTATTATTAAAAGTGATCGCCAAACCGTAGTCAGCGACTGTAAGATGCCCGATATTGACCGTGCACCAGAAATTACCGTGCACCAGAAATTACCGTGCACCAGAAATTACCGTGCACCAGAAATTTCGTTCGGTTGGAAACGTTTATTCGTATTCTCTGACCCGTCGTGCAATGGATGCACCCAAAGCGGCTCGAACGCGTTCAATCGTGATCCGGTCGAATACCTGCTGGAAGAATCCGGCAACAATCATTCGTACCGCTTCCCTGCGAGTATAGCCTCGGCATTGAGCGTAGAAAATGAGCTCTTCGTCCACCCGGCCGCTGGTCGAACCATGGGTGCAACGAACATCATCGGCTTCGATCTCCAACCCGGGAATGGAATCTGCCCTCGCAGTTCGCGACAGGAGAAGATTGTCATTTCGTTGGTAGCCATCGGTCTTTTGAGCCGGTTGATCCACTTTAATCATTCCACGCCAGACCGTCCGAGACTGATCCTGTAACGCACTTTTGTAAAGAAAATCACTGGTGCAGTCTGGACTGATGTGATGTTGCAGTGTGTGGTAGGAAAGATGCTGTTTTCCTTCGGTGAACATGACGCCATTGACCTGGCAGTTAGCACGTTCCCCAACCAGAGCCACGTGCTGATTGACTTTTGCCAATCGGGAGCCCAGTGCTCCGATTGTCCATTGAAGATTGGCATCCCGGCCGACCAGGGCCTTTTGATGCGCGAAATGCCAGACTTTCTGGCTCCAATCTTGAAGGTTGACGAAACGAAGATTAGCGCGGTCACCTACGATTAATTCAATTCCTCCACAATGTAGACCTGTAGCGGACTCGGATTGACTGGAGGACTCTGAAAGCAATGTTGCTTCGGCACCTTCTTCGAGGATTACCAAGTGATGTCCAAAGTCTACGCCGCCGTCGCCAAGGATATTGTAGGAATGAAGTGGTTTATCGACGACTACATTTCTGGGCACATATAATAGGGTCCCCGATGACCAGAGAGCTGCGTGTAAAGCGGCAAATCGATCAATATCGCTGGAAAGCGCCTTTTGCAGCAAGAACTTCCGCACAATTTGCGGATGTTGTTTGGCGAGTTCAGCAAGGCTTCCAAAGATAACACCTTTGGACGCCAAGGCGTCATCCAGTTGGGAATGGATGGGAGTGCCGTTTAGGGCAACCGAAGATCCACCGACATCGACGCCATGAGAAAGTTGCCCTGGGCCAATCTCAAAATTACCCGGATTGCCTGTGGGAATCGCAAACTTATCAAGTTGAAACATACGGATATCAGTCCGCATCCATTCTTCATCTCGTTGTGAAGGCCATGGCAACTGATTGAATTGCTTCCAGGCGGTCCGACGCGTTTCGACGAGCCATTCGGGTTCGTTACGGGATTCCAGAAAACTTTCGAATCCCTGATCGTTAAAAGAGGTTACTGCAGTTGTGGTCATTGACTTGGATTGGGTTATGGAAAAATCACGAAGTGATGAAAGTTTTTTGCGATATGGGGGAAATCAAATTGAGGGGTATTCTCTGGCAAACGTCTCGCAATTCGTTTGCGCCGCCTACTGCGTGGATCCGATTTCGATCACACGGTGAGAGCAAGACTCGACAGGGTTACCCGACCGAACCCTCCATTTGAAGCTGAATCAAACGGTTTAATTCGACGGCATATTCCATCGGTAGTTCTTTGACTAGCGGTTCGATAAAACCATTGACAATCATCGTGCTTGCCTCGGCCTCTGATAGACCTCGACTCTTTAGATAAAACAGCTGTTCTTCGCCGATACGGGAGACGCTGGCTTCGTGTCCAATCGAAACATCCTGTTCGGCGACTTCGATATAGGGGTAAGTATCACTACGGCTCTGATCGTCCAGTATCAACGCATCGCAAACAACGCTGCATTTTGAATTCGTAGCGCCTTTTTCAACCCTTGCCAAGCCGCGGTAGCTGCTGCGACCTCCGTTTTTAGAGATGGATTTTGAAATGATCTGACCGGTGGTGTCGTTGGCGCAGTGCACCAACTTGGCCCCGGCGTCCTGATGCTGTCCTTTTCCTGAAAACGCGATCGAGAGGATCTCTCCCCGGGCTCCCGGTTCCATCATGTAAACCGCCGGGTATTTCATGGTGAGCTGACTGCCAAGATTGCCATCGACCCACTCCATGACGGCATCTTGATAAGCATAAGCCCGCTTTGTGACGAGATTATAAATGTTGTTCGCCCAGTTCTGTATCGTTGTATAACGGCAACGAGCGTTTTTCTTGACGACGACTTCGACGACGGCTGAGTGCAGGCTTTCGGTGGTGTACATCGGAGCGGTGCAACCTTCGACGTAATGGACTTGAGCCCCTTCGTCTACGATGATCAGTGTACGCTCGAATTGGCCCATGTTTTCGGCATTGATCCGAAAGTACGCTTGAAGAGGGAATTCAATTTTGACGCCTGGTGGGACGTAGATAAAGGAACCACCGGACCAGACCGCCGAATTTAAAGCAGCAAATTTGTTGTCTTCGGTTGGGATGATCTTCCCAAAATACTCCCGAAGCAACTCCGGATGCTCACGAAGCGCCGTATCGGTATCGGTGAAAATTACTCCCTGTTGTGTTAAGTCTTCCTTCAGGGAACCATAAATCACTTCGCTTTCGAATTGAGCCTTAACACCTGCCAAGTACTCTCGTTCGGCTTGAGGGATTCCCAGTTTTTCGAATGTGTCCTTAATCTCCTCTGGAACATCATCCCAAGACTTTCCCTGTTCGTTGGTTGGTTTGAGGTAATAAAATATGTCCTGAAAGTCGAGATTGATATCGCCGCCCCACTCGGGCATCGGTTTTGATTCGAAAACACTCAGGGCATGGAGCCTGAAATCCCGCATCCAATCTGGCTCATTTTTCATATCCGAAATTTGGTTGACGATTTCAGCATCGATCCCTTTACGGGCTTTGAAGACCGCTTCCGATTCGGTTCGGAAATCGTACTTTTGAATTTCGCCCAATTCGGCGTTGGTGTCGGTTGCCATTTCTCAGTTATCTTTTGATGGTGTAGTAGTAATGTTCGTTTAAATGCCCCTGACCAATCTTCCCATGTCAAAACATGAGTCAGTTTTTCAGGGATGGTTGCCGCTGTTTGCCGGTGTTTTCTTAGGCACCGACGGTCTCTGATTCTTCCATTGCGGTATTATCCGCTGAAGCATCGGGATATTTGGTGCGAATTCGGTCGTACCCGTTGGAATAAAGTTCCTCTGCCAATTCCGCCCCACCGGTTTCCACGATTTGCCCTCCGAGCATCACGTGGGCAAATTCAGGGGGATTGGACTCAAGTAATTTGTCATGGTGAGTGATGATCAACAGCCCCATTTTCTCGCGACCAATTTCCGCAATACTCTGGCTGGCAAGTTTGACCGCATCGGCATCTAGGCCACTGTCGGTTTCATCCAAAATGGCGAATTTTGGTCCCAGCATGGCCAGTTGAAGGATCTCTGCCCGTTTCTGCTCGCCTCCAGAAAAACCGTCGTTGACGTATCGCCGAGCAAATTCGGTGTTCATCTTCAGTTGGCCCATTTTGGACTTGAGTTCCTTACGGAAGTCCTTCATGGCGATCAAGTCTTCGCCTTCCTTGCGGTTAGGGTTACGGACATTGGAAGTCGCATGGCGAAGGAAGTCCGCCATCTTGACTCCTGGAATGGCAATAGGCCGTTGGAAAGCAAGGAAAATCCCCGCTCGCGCCCGCTCATCGGCTTCCATTTCAAGAATGTCGATTTGGTTGAGTTCAATTGAACCCGACGTGACTTCGTATTTAGGATGTCCCATGATAACCAAGCCGAGGGTACTCTTGCCGCTCCCGTTGGGGCCCATCAACGCATGGGTCTCACCCTTTTGAATGGTTAGGTTAACTCCCTTGAGAATCGGCTTGCCTTCAACAGACACATGCAGATCAGTGATTTTTAAAACGTCGTTCATTCTTAGGTTAGATTCGTTCTGAAGGCTCTTGAGGTTAATGGAAGCTGAACGATGACGTCAGATTCCGACTATGTAGTACGTTGATTTGTCATGATGGGGACAAGCCCCGTTTATTTGTCATTCCGCCAAAACCAAGATTTCATGCGTATTCAAGATTTCATTGGGATGGCTTCCAACTGGAACGAACAACATCCTTCGCCGTTATCCGGATCGCATCGGTGAGTCTCGACCGAACATCCAGTCAAAGCGGAGAAAAGGGTTTTTTCCATTGTGCAGATCAAGTCGTCCGCCTCCGACAAATCAGGATAAGGACAACCGTATAACTGAAGAACCGGCAAAACCTGGTTGGAATCAACGGCAGCAGGAATTCCTCGGTTTTCGAAAAAGTCTGCGATTGCCTGAACTCGGTTCGCTAAATCTGGGTTTTCTGTTGTCGACTGACTTCGGTCCATCTCAAGCTGGTATTTAGCTGCCAGTCTTTTCGCAATCCCTTGAATGACTTTGGCACGAACAGATTCGTCTTCGATCAAGCAGACTTCGTCCCAAACCGCTTTAGCAAGATCTGAAAAATTTCGTGCCGAGCTTCGTTTTCCAGCCTGAGTCACCGAATACTTGTGAACCGGCCGCCCACGAGTCTTACGATGTTCTTCACGGTCAATCCATCCTTCCGCTAAAAGTCGGGAAAGGCGTTGCCTCACCGCGGTTTCGGTGACTTGCATCTGAGATGCTAGTTCCGAAACGGTCAAATTCCCCCTTTTCTGAAGGATTCCAATAATCGACTGATCGCTGGTGCTAACGGAATTCATGGAGAGGTTTGGGAGGAAAAAAACGAATTCGGTCCACATAATACCTGTTTTCACATTTTACACAACCGAATGTTTGAAAAAGAGGTCGAGTGGTCGTCAAGATGGTCCATACAACCCTTTTTTACTCGCTGTTTTACCTTTTCGCCAAGTCGCTATCGTGAGCAGATGTTGGCCGATTTAATCGCTGAGCCAAGGGGTGGCTCCAATCCATTTTGATGGGTGAGTTTGATCGTAAATCGTTGACTTTACACAGTTTATCGCTTAACGTGGGTCGTGAAAAAAGAGATTTTCAAGGTCCATTAATCACCCAAAGGCGACCCGGAGCCTCCCCATGTCATCACCTCTGCTCAAGCATCCACTTCGATTCACAGCCATCCTTTTGTTTGGCTTTTTGGCTTTTTCACAAATCCTTGCTGCACAGGACAGCACCGAAAAATCAGGTGCTGCCAAGTCCGATTCCAAACAGGATTTGACGGAAAAGGCCTCATCCACGTCGCAGAAAACTGCCGATGCCCCGGAAAGTTCTCCCCAGAGTGTGGGGGTGGCAACCGGGGACGTTCAGGATGAGTGGTTCGACAACACCCGTTGGTATCGCAATTTTGACGATCAACCCGGTTCGGTTTTTGACCCCTTTGACCGCCATTTCGGTGACGTTGTTGTTAAACCGGTAGAAGGGGTGTTTTTCTATGATTTGTATTATTGGGACAATGCCGAGGCCGATGTATTTGGCGTAGTTTCCAATTTGAAAACGGCGATAACAGATAGCCAAAAAGAGCTCAAGAAGGTCCGCCAGAAATTGGGTTTGGACCCGGCCACTCCAGCTAATCCAAACGAAGAGAATTCGGAGAATCAGCAGGAAAAAACCGCTGGGGATTCATCGGCGACGGCTTCCGATCTGATCGAATTACGCAATCAGCTCAAATCCTCTTTAAAAAATACCATCTCGGCATTGGTCAGCTCCAAGACTCCCTCGGAGGAATTGCAGAAGATCATCATCGCGATAAAAAAACCATTCTTTGACCTCGATTTTCAAGTTCGACAATCTGAAGACCAAAAGATCACCAAGTCTCAAATGGTGGACGTTGTCGAGGCGATCACCGAGCCGGTCGGGTCGCTGTCCAGATTTACTGGTCTCTCAAAAGATGAAATCGCCCGGTCATTGGCCGGTATCTCGGATAAGGAGTTGAACCGGTACCTGCGTGGCTACGACAAGGACAAGGTCGCTGCTGAGATCGACTTATACGAAAAAAGTGCAGACTTGGAGGGGACACTCAACAGTCTGGTCGCCGCCAATTCGCTATCCAATGCTGACGGTGAATATAAGGTCAGCAAAAAAGAAGACGCTGATGGAAAAATGGTGGACGTGGGTTTCACTGCCATTTCCGTCCCCTTCATTGTGTTGTGGTTGGTTTTGGGAGCGATTTTCTTCACACTGCGAATGTCATTTATCAATATCCGAGGATTTCGTCATGCGATCAAAGTCACCAAAGGTGACTACGATGACCCCAGTGATCCAGGGGAGATTAGTCACTTTCAGGCCTTGTCCTCTGCCCTGTCAGCGACCGTTGGCCTAGGGAATATCGCGGGTGTGGCTATTGCGGTTTCACTGGGTGGACCGGGTGCTTTGGTCTGGATGATTATCGCTGGATTCTTGGGTATGTCGTCGAAGTTCACCGAATGTACGCTGGGCCAAATGTATCGGAATGTGGATGAACGGGGACAAGTATTAGGTGGTCCGATGAGATATCTTTCGGCAGGCCTTTCAGAAATGAAACTTGGCATGCTGGGGAAATTACTGGCCGTCATGTTTGTGATTCTTTGTATCGGTGGCAGTTTTGGCGGCGGCAACATGTTTCAGGCCAATCAATCTTACGCTGCGGTCAAAGGAGCTGTTCCCTGGTTTGAGGGTAAAGACTGGCTCTATGGTTTGATTCTGGCATTTGTTGTCGGATTGGTGATCTTGGGTGGGATCAAACGTATCGGGACGGCTGCTGGCGTGATTGTTCCGTTCATGTGTTTGATTTACGTTGCGGCAGCGACGTTTGTTATTATTGTCAATTACACAGAAATTCCGGCGGCGTTTGGAACCATGCTTGGTGGTGCATTTTCACTGAAGGCTGGTATGGGCGGTCTGATTGGAACTTTGGTGGTCGGTTTTCAAAGAGCGGCATTTTCCAATGAGGCGGGAACGGGTTCAGCTTCGATCGCTCACTCTGCGGCAGCGACCGACGAACCAGTGCGGGAGGGCATCGTGGCACTCTTGGAGCCGTTCATCGACACGATTGTGGTTTGTACGATGACTGGTTTGGTCGTGGTGATCACCAAGGCTTATGAGATTCCCGGTGTGAACGGCGTTGAAATGACGTCGGAAGCATTTAAGCAGGGAATCAGTTGGTTTCCCTATGTTCTATCCGTGGCGGTAGTGCTGTTCGCTTTTTCCACGATGATTAGCTGGAGCTATTATGGCGAGCGATGTGCGATTTGGTTGTTTGGACCATCGGCGTCGATTCCCTACAAGATTGTCTTTTTGATCTTTGTTTTCCTCGGCTCGGTCCTCAATCTCGGAAATGTTTTAGGTTTTTCCGATTTGATGATTTTAGGCATGGCCTTTCCAAATATCCTTGGCTTGCTATTGCTGAGTGGCAAGGTGCGTCGTGGACTGGATGAATATTGGCAAAAGCTTGAAACCGGGGCATTTGATAAAAACGAGCAAAAATCTGATGGGGCTTGATTTGAGATAAGGCTGGATGATCTTGAAGTCAGTCAATGCATGAAGAGTGATCAATTCTTCGGAATTAGCTATTTATTGGTGTTTTCTCCCAAATATTTTGTGGCTTGAACCGAATGATGAGTTGTCAGTCGGTCCGCTCCCTCGCAGTGAACTGTTTCATTGGATGGGGAGGCGGCAAAGGTTAGTCAGCATTGATTGGTAGCCAAGATGAACCATGATTCTCATGCATTAGGTCAATCTGAGCCCATTTATATTGGTTTCGATGAGCCCGTTCCAAACGGCCCAGGCGATAATACGAATCGCCTGGGATCGATAGCAATGATTTTTGGAGTAGTGGGTTTGCTGTCTTCGGCGATGCTCGTTTCTCCCTTGCTGCAATTTCTTTATTTTAGCGGAATGATCCAACGTCCTAATGAGATGGTCGTTGGCGGTCTACCATTTCTGGCCATGGCGTTTTCGACGGTGGCCATCCTCGCGGGAACTGCCGGCTTGTTGTTCAGTCCGAGAGGATTAGCGGCCTGCGGATTAATATTGGGTTGGGTGCCCGTTTTCGTCCTGATGGGCTGGAGTCAACCCTTTATCGATAGCATGGAAAATCGTGGTGGGGAATCGACGTACGCCGCTGACGTGATGTTTACACAGAGTCAGATCTCTCAGGCAGAAAAGGTTTTGAACCAATCTCAACAAGAGTCGAAAGACCTTCTCGATGGGATTGCCGCCAATCGGGTTGTTATTCGGTTTTTGGATGCATGGCAGGCTGAATTGAGATACGAACCGCGAGAATCCGGCTTCTCGATTAGCTCCGCCGGTCCTGATGGGGAATTCGATACTGCCGATGACATTCGGAAGTTTTCTAGCCAAAGGCGTTTTCGGGCAGGCGTCCGCTAGAGCCTGTTTTCCCATCGAACCCCCACTCCATCAATTTGGCCATCAAGCCTGTTTCTTTTGGCCGGTGTACTTCCTGGAATTGACGATAGGACAACTGGTATTAGACGGGCTGCAATAATCGATCAGATTGGACCTTGTCGAGTTCAGGTAGTAGGATAATCGATGAATTAAAGGATGCATCATCATCGACCCCATGTGGCTGGAGAGGAATCCATTGAACCGCCTTCAAAAATCGGAGACTTTTTGGTTGGCTTTAATGATCCAGGCGTATCTCGCCGGTAGCTTAGTTGCTTTTCAGGACGTGGTCCCCAAGGAATTGGGAGCTGTTCGCTGGAATCGTCATTTGCCCGAGGTGCAGGCGAAGGCCAAAAAAGAGAACAAACCCATTCTCATTCTGTTTCAGGAAGTTCCTGGATGATCGACCTGTGTTGATTTTGGCATCGGTCCGATGTCCCATCCTTTGCTGGTGGAAGCCATAGAGTCGCGTTTCGTTCCCATGCTGGTGTACAACAATCGAAAAAATGATCGAGAATTGTTGAATCGATTTGATGAGCCCGCCTGGAACAACCCCGTCATTCGTTTTTTTGATGCGGACTTGGTGGATCTCCTCGCTCGCAAGGATGAGGTTTGGAAATTCGGAGAGGTGGCATCGCATCTGATCAAAGGTATCCGGGCGGCCGATCGCGAGCCTCCGACCTACCTTAAATTGGTCCAAACGGAGTATGCCCTTCAAACTGAATCGGCCAGTTTTGCCATGCATTGCTACTGGGAAGGGGAAGTCCAATTCGGCAAATTGCCCGGCGTCATTAGTACTCAAACCGGATGGTATAACGAGACGGAAATCGTAAACGTGGTTTTCGATCCTTCGGCAATGACGTACCGGGAGCTGGTGACCGATGCCATTCGATCACGCTGTGCTGCGACGATCTATACACGAACCGCCGCCCAGAAAAATATTGCGATGAAGCTGGTGGATGGGAAAAAAGAAAAAAACAAGGTGGTTGCTGTGACCAAATTCCCGTTGGGTCGTTTGGCTGAAGAGAAAGATCAGAAGTATTATCTGAAGGCATCTCCGTTCAGTCTGTTGCCCTTGATTTCTGCGCAGGAAGTTAGAATCAACAGTGCCTTAGGGAGCCGTGAGAACGCTTTGGATTTTCTCAGTCCCCGACAACGTGAATTATTCGTCAAATTAAAAAAACGACTTTCCGATGATCAAGTCTTGATCGCGCAACTGAAGCAGGCGACAGCGGAAATGGACTTTCAACAATATTTTAGATACCTGCAAGAGATTGCCCGTTAGCAGCACCACGCCACTTGGCTTTTGCTGCTACAGGATAATAAAATGGGACAATCAAATCATAGATGTAGATTCGGTTTCAACCACGTGACCATGGCCAGTCTGGCCCCATTTTTCTAAGGCTTTAAGATTCTAGAAATAAACAGTTCACAAAATCCGAGAGTCAAATCAGTAGCCAAGCTCCGCAACGAACGCAACCGAAAGCGGGAACAAAGAGTCTTGATTGATGGTGTACGGGAGGTCCGTCGAGCGGTGGAGAACGGATTTGAGATTACCGAACTTTATCTTTGCCAGACGGGGATAACGACCGGAAACCGGGATGCACTTCTGGATATAGCTGCCAGAGTGGATACAGCAACGTTCTTGTTGCCATCGGCGATTTTCTCGAAAATATCATTTGGAAATCGAAATGAGGGAGTGGTTGCGGTTGCCGCTGAGAGGAGGCGGGACCTATCGGATTTACAGTTGCCCTCCAATCCGTTTCTCATGGTTCTCGATGGGATCGAGAAACCGGGAAACGTGGGAGCGGTTTTTCGCTCCGCAACAGCTGCCGGAGTGGATGCAATTCTGTTGACCAACTCGCTTTGTGAACCCTTTAATCCCAATTCAGTTCGCGCTAGTCTCGGGACGGTTTTCGAATTACCGTTTGCGTCCTGCAATGTCACGCAGGCAATGGATTTTTGTGAACGGATTGGTGTCTCAACCGTCGTGACAAGGGTGGATGGCGATCAGTTATATACAGATTGCAATTATCAGGATCCCATCGCCATCGTTCTTGGAAGCGAGGCAGCAGGTGTTCAGGACACCTGGAAGACCTGCCGGTCGGTGATCATTCCCATGAAAAAAGGAATGGATAGCTTGAATATTTCCGCGACAGCCGCTGTTCTGGCTTTTGAAGTTGCCCGCCAGCGGGCCTAGTTGTAGGGGAAAACCAGGGCAGCTCCGTTTTAAGTCGACATCTTGCTGTAGTCCTGATTCAGTGATTAATTAAAAGTTCCGTTTCGTCAACCAACGCCTAGTCTTAAGGGCATCATGTACGGCGAGGACCAGGGGCTGACGGGGCTTGGCTGTACCAGATCAGTGAGATTCGCTCAGCTTTACCTGCGGTCTCCTTCGGCTGGTCAGTCGGGCCAGAGGTCATTAGAGCGAGACGATTTCGGTCTCTTTTTGGTGCCCCTCCAAAAGACCACTGCGGCCGAAGGCAGGACTTGCGCTTGCCAGCTATCGACCGGAGAGAGCCGCTCGGTAAGTGCATCGTTTGAATTCGGCTGGACCCTCTCTCGGCGATTCTCGATTGGGGAATTCTCGATTGGGGAATTCTCGATTGGGGAATTCTCGATTGGGGAATTAATGTGCCTTCAGCCAATTCTCGCCCACTCCCATTTCCACCACGATTGGAACAGACATGGGTAATGCATTTTGCATCGCTTGGGAAATGAGGGGCTTGACCTTCTCTTCTTCGTTTTTTGGCATGTCAAAGACCAACTCATCGTGAACGGTGAGCAGCATTTTTGTTTGCAGCTGATGTTTATCCAGCACCTGATGGACCTTGATCATTGCCAGTTTCAACATGTCGGCAGCCGTTCCCTGAATGGGACTGTTCATGGCTAATCGCTCGGCAGCGTTGGCGAGAGATCGACTTCGCGAATTGATATCTCGCAGATACCTGCGGCGACCGGTTTGCGTTTGAACAAATCCATTTTCTTTTGCAAAACTAATCGTCTCGTCGATGTATTTTCTTACCCCGGGGTATTTTTCAAAATAGTTTTCAATCAGGTCATTTGCCTCCTGACGCGGTATGTTCAATCGTTGCTGTAGTCCAAATGCCGAAATGCCATAGATGATTCCGAAGTTGACGGTCTTGGCCTTGTCACGCATTTCCCTGGTGACTTCCTCCAGTGCGACCTTGTAGACCTTGGATGCGGTCACTCGATGGATATCAATTTCATTTTGAAACGCATCCAACATACCGGCATCACCGCTTAGTTCTGCCATCACCCTCAATTCAATCTGGGAGTAATCCGCTGCAAGCAAAAGGTGGTCATCGTCACGCGCTACAAATGCCGCCCGAATCTCCTTGCCCCGCTGTTTCCGAATCGGAATCGTTTGCAGGTTGGGCGAATTAGATTGCATGCGACCAGTCGCGGTCCAGGTCTGAAGATAATGGGTATGTAAACGGCCCGTTCTTGGGTGAACATGCCCGGGTAGTTGATCGACGTAGACTGACTTTAGCTTGACGGCGTTTCGAAATTCGAGGACATCACTGATGACCTTGTGTTTTCCAGAGAGTCGGACGAGTTCGGATTCTCGCGTCGAGTATTGGCCGGTAGCGGTTTTCTTCGGATTTACTTCAAGCTGGAGTTCGTCAAAAAGAACGACTCCCAGCTGTTTGGGGGATTCGATATTGAATTCATGCCCGGCAGCCTCGAAAATTGATTTTCTCAGCGAGTCAATTTCATCCTCTAGCTGGATGGAATATTTTTCCAGGGATTTGACATCCAGGCGAATTCCCTCGTATTCCATGTCGACCAAGACCGGAACCAGAGGGCATTCGACCTGATTGCAGACTTCACTGACACCCTGCTTTTCAATGTCGGCCCGAACAATTTCCGCGACTTGAAATGTGACGTCAGCATCTTCACAGGCATACTCCACGACTTTTTCCAATGGAACTTCCAAAAGGGAAATTTGTTGATCGTCTTTTTTTCCAATCAGATCGGTAATCGAGATAGGGCTATAGCCCAGATACAGTTTTGCAAGGTAATCGAGACCGTGACGCATTTCCGGTTCCTTCATGGAATGCGCAAGCATCGTATCAAATAAGGGGCCGCAGACCTGGATTCCCCGCCACTTCAAAACCGATACATCGTACTTAAGATTGTGCCCGATTTTCTCAATTGTTTTTGATTCAAAAAGAGGACGGAATTGGTCGAGTACGGCAGCGGCCTGTTCCTGATTTTCAGGACAGACCACGTAAGATGCGACGTGGGGTTGGTAAGAAAATGCGATTCCAAGAGGGGTTGCTTCTCGAGGATCCAGTCCAGTGGTTTCCGTATCAAAGCAAACTGATTTCTGCTGCAGCAGGGTATCAAGGAGTTCCTGACGCTCGGATTCGGTTTTGATAATGGTGTATCGATGTGGGACGTTTTTCAGTGATTTTTCCGTGACCTGAACTTCGCCAAACAATTCGCCTTGGATTTCCTTTTCTCGTTTCTCACGGATTTTTGCCTGTCGTGAGGATGCCGAAGAATATGATTTTCCAAATAGACGCTTTCCCAAAGATTCAAATTCCATTTCCATGAATAGCTGCTTGAGCTTGTCATCGTCACGGGGTTGGCATTTTAATTCGTCTAGTCGCACGTCGTGAGGAACGTCAAGCTGAATGGTCACCAGCCGTTTGGAGAGGAGAGCCTGGTCATTGTTCTGCTGAACTCGCTCTTTTTGCTTACCTTTCAGTTGGTCCGCGTTGTCCAGCAACTGTTCAACACTGTCATACGTTGCGATCAACTTTTGAGCTGTTTTGGGACCAATGCCGGGAATTCCTGGGATGTTATCGCTCGCATCTCCCATCAATCCGAGGATATCGATGACCTGCTCGATGCGCTTGATTTGCCATTTTTCAAGTACCTCAGCAACGCCAATTTCCACTTGTTCACTGCCTTTGCGACCGGGACGCAGGACGAACACATTCTCGGTGACCAGTTGGTCGTAATCCTTGTCTGGGGTTACCATCCAAGTCTGAAATCCGTTTTTCTCAGCTTCCACAGAAAGTGTGCCGATGATGTCATCCGCTTCGTACCCTGGCAACTTGATGACTGGAATTCTGAAACCGGCCAATAGCCTCTCAATAAACGGCAGTTGTAGTGCAATGTCTTCGGGAAGTGCATCCCGTTGAGCCTTGTAGGCAGGAAACTCCTTGTGACGGCTGGTGGGTTCGGAGGTGTCAAAAACGCAGGCGAGGTGCGTCGGCTGGTGCCGATTGATTAAATCGAGAAGGGTGTTGGCCATTCCCATAACGGCGGATGTACAAAGTCCATCGGTGTTGTATTGAGGGCTGCGAATCAACGCAAAATGAGCACGGTAGGTTAGCGCCATGCCATCCAGTAAAAATAATTTTTTTTCAGAATCGAACATCTCTATCCAATGAGAAAAACTCAGACAAGAGTTTGCCGAAATGACACGGCAGAGGTCACCGAATCGGGCATGAATATGGGGTTTTCCAACCCATGAGGATACCTCAACAAACTTCCGGGAGATATGTCCCTCCGGAGACCGTTGCCTGGATTGTCAATTCGCATGCTTGACGAACGTGGGTAATCGTTGGAACATCAATAGGTCCACGGAGACTTTCTCCATGCAATCCGTTGAATTTAACCGATTTATCAGTCCCTGTTTTCGGGCCAACTTTGCTCCGCAAGAAGACAGTGCCTGTTCCAAGCCAAAGGAAATTTTATGAAAACCACATTGACTCGTCGAATTATCATCTTGGCGGTCTTTCTGCTGACGGGATGCCTGGGCAGGGTAAGTGATTTATGTGCTGACGAAGGGATGTGGTTGTTTAACAACCTGCCCAAGGACGCTCTGAAAAAGAAGTATGGATTTGTTCCGACAGAGAAGTGGTCCGAGCATGTGATGAAGTCCTGTGTAAGATTCAATGTTGGTGGATCAGCTTCGTTTGTTTCAAGCAATGGCCTGGTGATGACCAATCACCATGTCGCCTCGGACACTTTATACAAGTTGTCTACCAAGGAAAATAATTACGCAGCAGATGGATTCCTTGCAAAGAACCTCGAGGCCGAGCTAAAAGCACCGGACCTTGAATTGAACCAATTGGTCAACATTGAAGATGTCACCAAGCGGGTCAACGATGCCGTCAAGGCAGGGATGTCTTCAAGTGATGCTGCCGCAGCACGACGGGCAGTCATTGCGACGATTGAAAAAGAAGCTGGAGAAAAATCTGGCCTTCGATCGGATGTTGTTACGCTCTACGGCGGTGGTAAGTACCATCTTTACCAATACAAGGTTTACACCGATGTCCGATTGGTCTGGGCCCCGGAGGCTGCCGCGGCATTTTTCGGTGGTGACGCCGATAACTTTGAGTACCCAAGGTTTTGTCTGGATGTCACCATGTTCCGAGTTTATGAGGACGGACAGCCGGCCAAGACTCCCCACTTTTTTAAATGGTCCAAAAATGGTGCGGATGAAGAAGAGTTGACATTCGTAGCCGGTAATCCTGGCCGCACCAGTCGGATTTTGACCCATGCAGCACTTCGTTATCAGCGGGATCATCGGCTTCCTTTTGTCCTCGACTTTATTCGCCGTAGGGAGGTTTTGTTGCAGCAGTTTGGTTTGGAAAGTGACGAAGCCAAAAGACGTGCCCAAGACAATTTGTTTGGCATTCAAAACGCCCGCAAAGCGTATCTGGGAAAAATTCAGGGCTTGCAGGATCCGTCGAATATGTGGGCCAAGTTAAAATCTGAAAAAGAAATGATAGCCAAGGTCAAAGCGGACCCCGATCTAGCGAATTTGGCAGACGCCTGGGAAACGATCAGCAGTGTTCAGAAAAAACGAATTCAATCCATGAAACGAGGGATTTCGTTAAGAACCAAGTTGTTCACGATCGCGCAACAAATCGTCCAATTGGCAGCCGAGAATGAAAAACCTAATGCCGAACGGTTACCCGCTTATCGTGATTCGGCTAGGGCTTCATTGGAGCAACAATTGTTCTCCCCAGCACCAATTTATCCTGACCTCGAACAGGCCATCCTTGGAGATTTGATCGGTCGGATGTGTGAAATGAGAGGGGCGGGTGACCCGCTTTGCCGAAAAATCTTGAAACGACTCAGTCCCAATGATCGGGCGGCGGCGATGGTCAGCGGAACAAAGCTCATGGACGTGGACTTCAGGAAAGAGCTTGTAAAACAGGGTAAATCCGGAATATCGATGACCAATGACCCCATGATTCATCTGGCGGTTCTGGTGGACGAAGAGGTTCGCAAAGAGATGGCTGCGGCGGACGAACTTTCTGAAATGGAACAGCAGGCTTACGCGAAGATTGCCAAGGCGATCTTTGCCACACAAGGTACGTCCACCTACCCAGATGCCACGTTCACGCTGCGTTTGGCTTTTGGTCCGGTGAAGGGATACATGGAAAATGGTAAGAACATTCCAGCAATGACCGATCTCGCCGGCGCGTTTGAGCATGAGAAATCGCATGGGGCCAAGGGCGACTACAAATTGCCAGCAACCTATCATGCTGCCAAAGAGGCTCTTGATCTAAAGACTCCTGCCAATTTTGTTAACACCACTGACATCATCGGAGGTAACTCGGGTAGCCCGGTTATCAACAAGGAGTTGGAAGTCGTTGGGTTAATTTTTGACGGGAATATTCAATCATTGACTGGCGATTATTTTTATTCCGAGAAACAGGCTCGGTCGGTAAGCGTACATTCCAATTTCATCCGTGATGCAATGAAATACATTTATGGTGCTGAGCGTATTGTAAATGAACTTGGCAGATAGCGTCGGGAGTGGGTCTTAAAGACAGAAGCCGGTGCGTTTTGCACCGGCTTTTTTTGCCATCATTTTTTTCGCTTCAGTTTTATTGTTCCTCGCAATCCGTCATTCTCAAACGTGAAACCTGCATCGAACTGTTGGATGTTTTCCAATGGAGAATGCGTCGAAGTGAGAGGGCGTGGTTGTGCTGGACTGCCAAAAACCGTTGAAGCGGGGGTGTTGTTTGATTCGTCCCAGAATATTTCTCCCCCACCAGCGCAAAGAAATGTTTGTTTCCAAAATCGACGATGGAATTCCAGAGGATCTTCGTCTGGGAAAAATCTTTTCCACTCCAGTAGAATGGGGAAATTACGCCACGTTGCGTCACGCATTTCCGTTTGTAGATGTCGAATCGCAATCGCCTCAAATGCTCTAAAAGCGTTTGCATTGGTCTGAATCGCCAGGTGTCGTCCGTCCCAGGGGCGTACGGTCTGGAAATCGGGGTCGGTCTTGCGTTTTTGTAAACGATCGATTGCCTCCTTTATGATTTTTTCGCTGACCGAAAACAGGATTTTGGATTCCACCTCGAGGGTGTAAAAATGCGCATCTTCGGCTCGAGATACAGCTTCTTTTATTCCGTGTTTTGAATATTGAATACCCTGCCACAATAGATCTTGCGGTTTAGATTCGGGATCCGAAAAAAAAGATAAGGTCGAGCTCCGAAAATTGGCCATGCTTTTGGCGTCTTGAAACGAAAATGCCAAAGCAAGTGGTATTCTCCCAATTTCTTTCTCGAAATACCGCAAGGCATCTGCTGCGTTTGAAAAGTCTTTCCATAATTTTGGATCGTTGTCGAGGTAAATTTCGGCATGGACCATATTCTTAAAAATTGGACCCAAAATGAAATCCGAGCGGAGGTTGAAAATAAGGTGAAACAGTGAGTTTGAATGTCGGTCACCAGAATTTTCTGCGAAGGCAATCTCATTGTGAAACACCCTGTAAGCCGAAGATAGAATCAACGGGATAATGGTTATGTCGGCAGAGATTTCTTTATTTCTAATTTTCAATTGGACTCCGATTGGATCGAAGGCACCGCTCCAGTTTCGTTGGTAGCCATTTCGCCATCGAACATAGGCCCGATTTTCATCAGCGGTGACTTTTTGGATGTTGAGTTCGGAAATTGGCGTCATGAAGGCTGTTGTCCCATAATATTCTGAATGCACTCCATTGCGGGTTAGGGAAAGCTTGCCCAACTTTTTTGACATGGCTGGCGAGGCATCCAAAGCCAGGGATGCATTCTCATCCATGGCGAGGCATTCCCCGAGGTGCTTTGCCTGCAAGAGGTTGAGATAAGTTGCGACTCGCCGCCGTCGGGATTGGGTGATTCGCCATTGTGGTCCACACCAACGACGAATGGCTGCATCGGACATGAAGGCGAACGCTGTTTCTTCACCATCGAGTTGATAACGCTGGCGGAAAAACTGAAATTCATCAAGGCCGGTTAATGGAGGGACGCCACCATCATGGCACTTTTTCAAGTACCGAATTTGATGGGGAGAATTGGAAATCCAGACGCGGTTGTTGTCGTAAAACAGGTAGATTGAAATTCTCCGATCCATCGTGGCATACCAACCTGATTGAGGTATCCCATCAATGGGTTTGACTTTGTCTTTGAATGAATCAAACAATACGAGATCGGCCAGTAGCTTGGCGTTGGATTCATTGGCCAACTCAAGGATGATCCCCATGTCGGTTCCCAGATGAGAGTAGGGGTCTGAACCGGTGATGGCGATTTCGCGAATCTCACCAGCAATTTTCTGTTTGGAGATCCCTTCAAAATCGAGATTCATTTGACGTAGATAATGCGGAATCACTGCGTTATCGACGGTGTTGAATGCAAGAGCGTTGAAAACTGGAGCAAATAAATCTTCGGTTTCCTTTAACACCTCGGTAACGCTGTTCACCGAGTGCAGAAAGACAACATGTTGGTCATAAGGGATAATGTTGCCCAATGAATCGAGTTTTGGGGCGGACCCCTGAAGCAACTCCTTGAAATTGAATTCTTTAATCGTGATTCCTTCAATTCCGGATACATCAACGTTCGCTACCCCGTATTTTTGCGGTGCAATGAGGTCCCGGTTCAACTGAAGGTTTTCTTCTAGAGCCTGTGAGCCGGAAAAGATATCCAGCATGCGATCTGACCGGTTTTGGCGATTTGGAGCCTGGAGTGAGGTTGGCTGAAGGGATTTCCCCTGGATGCGTAAAGCATGTGACAATCGATCTCGAAACCAAAACTGCCCATTTACATTGATGGACTGAAGGCGGGCATAGTAGACTTCGAGCGCCCGGTAAAACTGGGTTTGGTTAACCGCGTAGGCCTGCGTTGGGAGGTTGATCGACTTCTTCGAAAGGCGAGCTCTGGTTGGATCTGGTAGGTAGATTGTGCCGGTAACCTGTTCCAATGGCCTTGGTGAACTGATTGCTAATTGCCAACTGAATTGACCTTCAATCGATGCTGACTTGCTAGTAGGGCAGACCCAGGCCTTTGTCCCTATTTCCGTATTGGCGTACGGAAATAGGTCTAACGGCGGTTTTGCATTGGAGCTTGGTTGATAGTCGGGGACGAGCTTTTCGACCGGGATGAGATAGTATTCCTCAGCTTGTATTGTTGAAAAAAACAGCCCCAGAAACGCGATCAAGGTGATGGACTTCCAGGTCGCCAATAAAGTTGTTTGTGTAGTCATAATGAATTCCCTCCAACAAATAAGTACCCGTTTAGAAAGCCCACAGGGGAGTCTATTTTCAGATTTTTTCTTCAGTTTTTTAAAAAAAACTGAATGTACATCCAAAAAAATTGGCATGCATCAATTCTCCTCTGGTGAAACAGAGCAAGCAATCTAATCGGATTATTGTGGAGGAAGGAAGCGCGAATCCGACGAATTGAATCAGTCACAAGAGGGAAAGGTCTTGTTTTTCCATCATTGGCTACCCGCAGCCAGCGCAGGTGATCGTTAGCTTTAGGGGCATCAAGAGCCGGCATTCAGGACAAATCAGATGAACGGTTGTCAGAGCCTACTTGGCCGGAGTAGCGTTGGCTGCCACTCGTCGGCACCTGGAGTTCTTCGGTGATACTAGGCCTTGCTCAACCCGATTTCGACTTCAAACTCTCCAACTTGCCGCAGGGTTCGAGCCGAGTCCTCCGTTGCATCAAAAGCCAAAGTTTGGGCTTGGACTTCGGATTTGATATAAGCCATATTCTCCCGTATTGCCTGTCGTATCGGTCCCTCGTCCACCACAAGGAACAGGTCAATCTGGTCATTGAATTCCAGTTGGGTTTCTTTACGGAGATCCTGAACGAAACGAATGATATCCCGAGCATATCCTTCTCGAATTAATTCATCGGATAATTCTGTAGATAGAACGACAACACAGAATCGACCTTGTGCCGCCGACCAGCCTTCTTTGGCCTGGAGGCGTACTTGAATGTCTTCGTTGTCGAGTTCGACCGATTCACCATCGACGTCAAGGGTCACCTTACCTGCTGACTCCAGTTGCTTGAGGAGTTCGCCTCCGTCGGCATCGGCCAGTTTGATTTTTACTTTTGGCATCAAGTGCCTGATCCTCTGACCTAGGCGTTTGAAATTGGGTTGGATCTGGTAAGTAATGTACTCGTCAGCATTGTTTTTAAACTCAATCTCTTTGACGTTGAGTTCCTCTTTAAGAATTTCAGAGTTTTGTTCCAGCCACTGTTGGTGGCACGAATCGCTGAGAATCACTTCAACGCCGGCCAGTGGTTGACGGACCTTGAGTTTGGACTCCATTCGAGCAGATCTGCCCAGTGAAGCAATCTCACGCAGCACGGACATGCGATCGGAAAGTTCAGAATCCACTTTTTCATCGTTCACCGTGGGGTAATCGCAAAGGTGAACACTTGGCACCGCAACGCCTTGAAATCCTTCTGACAGATTGTGCCAGATTTCGTCGGCCATAAACGGAGTAAAGGGAGCAATCATTTTGGCAGTCGTCAGGAGACACTCGTAAAGCGTCCAGTAGGCGTCATGTTTGTCCTGAGCGGTTTTGTCCTTGGACCAGAATCGATCACGGGAGCGACGCACAAACCAGTTGCTCAATCCATCAACAAACTCATTGAGAGTTTGGCAGGCCACGTAATTGTCATACTGATCCATGGATTGGACAACGGTGTCAACACAACGATTTAATTCACTCACGACCCAGCGGTCCAGTTGGCTTCGTTGGGAGACCGGACGGAATCCCTTCGCATTTTCGAAATCCTCGGGGTCAAGATTTGAAGGTGCCGACAGGCCTTCTTTTTTGTTGGCTAGGAACTCGCCTGGATCAAATCCGTCCAGACGGGCATAGTTCACGAAGAAGCCGTAAACATGCCAAAGACGAAGCAGGAATTCAGGAATGCTGTCTCTGATCTGCTGCTCGCTATACCGAATAGATGTCCAAGGGGGTTGGTTGGCAAAGAAATACCAACGAAGAACATCGGCTCCGTAGGTGTCAAATATCGAGGAGGGTTCGCTGTAATTGCGTTTTTGTTTTGACATCTTGCCGACATGATGGTCGTAGTTGCCCTGCCCCAGAGATTTTTGTGCTTCTTCTTCGATCATAAATAGTTCGGGGCGTTCACCTTCGGCAAGGTGCTTTGCTTTTTGCTCCCACCACTCGCTAAGCATCAGGCCAAGCACAATACAGGTCCTGTAGGGATGCGGATAGGATTGAGATGAGTCGCCCTCATCGCCGCCTGACGGATTCTCTTCGCTGAACAACAGCGTGCTGATCGCCAGAAGGCTGTAAAACCAACCACGGGTTTGATCAATCGCCTCACTGATGAAGTCTGCTGGGAATTGTTCTGCGAATAAATCGGCATTTTGATGGGGATATCCCCATTGCGCAAAAGGCATTGCACCGGAGTCATACCAGCAGTCAATGACTTCAGGTACCCGTTTCATTCTCGCCCCTTCACAAAAAGGGGACGCATACGTTACCGCGTCAATATAGGGTTTGTGTACCTTCAGATCGTCGGGTAGATCCGGGTTTTCGGCCTTGGTTTTTTCCCAAAACTCCTGACCTTGGATTCCTGGTTTGGTGAGGAGTTCGGCATAACTGCTGACGGCCTCCTGGCGGCCGGACTCTTCGCAGACCCAAATTGGCAATGGTGTTCCCCAATACCTTTCACGCGATAAAGCCCAGTCGACATTGGATTCCAGAAAATTCCCAAAACGCCCGGTTTGGATATGGTCGGGGAGCCAGTTGATTTTTTTGTTGTTCTCGAGAAGTTTTTCACGAAACTGGGTGGTGCGAACAAACCAGCTCTTACGCGGGTATTGGATAAGGGGATCCTGATCCGATCGCCAGCAAAAAGGATAATCGTGCAGATATTGTTCCTGGTGGAATAGAAGCCCCTTTGCCTTGAGATCTCTCTGAATCTGCTTGTCGGCGTCTTTTACCCATTGCCCTGCATAGTCCTGAATTTGGTCGGTGAATTTTCCGTCCGGTCCCACTGCACAAATCATTTGCGGTCCTTGTCCCTCTTCAAAACGAGACTGATCCTGAATCAGGACTTCATAATCAACCTCGCCAAAAGCTGGGGCCTGATGGACGAGCCCTGTCCCGCTGCTGACGGTAACAAAATCAGCCGAAAGGACACGCCAACCTAACGCATCGGTGCCACCGTCTTTCAAATTCCCAGTCTGGTTTCCAAGTTCTTTATAGAAATAATCAAATGGTGGGATATAACGTTTTCCGATCAGTTGCGTCCCGGTACAGGTCGCCACAACGGTGAAATCTGTTTTTGATTTTGCCGAAATCGACTCGACAAGGTCCGACGCGAGAATGAGATGTTCGTCGCTGTCGGGAAGTCGGACGGTACTATATTCAAGTTCAGGATGTACCGCGGCCCATTGATTGCTGGGCAACGTCCAGGGGGTTGTCGTCCAGACCAGCAACGATGTCGAGGGATCTTCAACGAGAGGGAACTTGACGAAAACACTGGGGTCGGCAACTTCCCGGTAGCCTTGGCCAACTTCTCCACTGGATAAAGCGGTGCCACCCTGCGCCCACCACCAGACAATTTTATGTCCCTGGTAAAGCAAGCCCCGATCAAAAAAGTTCTTCAGGGACCACCAAACACTCTCCACGTACGATTGGTGGTAAGTGACGTAGGCTTCATCGAGGTTGACCCAAAAACCGAGGCGTTCGGTTAGCCGTTCCCATTCCTTCATGTATCGCCAAACCGATTGCTGGCATTTCTGGATGAAGGGTTCCACACCGTATGATTCGATTTGTTCTTTGGAGTGAATGCCAAGCTCTTTGCAGACCTCGACCTCAACCGGTAATCCGTGTGTGTCCCATCCTGCTTTTCGTTGGCAAAGATAACCCCGCATCGTTTTGTAGCGGGGAAAGACGTCCTTGATAGCCCGAGTTAGGCAGTGGCCCGGATGGGGCATGCCATTCGCAGTTGGCGGACCTTCATAGAAAACAAACTTGGGAGAATCCGCCCGCTGCTCCAGTGATTTTTCATATATGCGATTCTCTTTCCAGAAACGAAGTATCTTCTCTTCCTGGTCGGGAAAACTAGCCTGTCCTGCAACTTCCTGAAACATCTTGGCCCAAGTTGGTACTGATTGGTATTTGGAAAAAACAAAAACGAGCCATTGTGTTAAACAATCGCTCGTTCAAAAGTCATCGGCAGAATTTTATCGACCGTTTGTATCAGATGAATGGCGCCGACCTGCCTGAATACACCCGGGGTATTTGTCAGGCATCTTTATCGGAAGTCTCATCATCGTCATCCTTTTCGATTTTTGGCATGTCAACAACATTGTCCGCGAACTCGTCGTCTTCAATCTCATACTCGCCTTCGACTTCTTCTTCAAAATCGTCATCGAAATCGTCATCGAAGTCTTCTTCGTCAAACTCGGCATACTCGTCGGTGTTTTCCTCTGGTGAAGCTGCGTCATCATCAACGACCTCTTCTTCATTTGCGTCACCGCTGTCAGCATTATCTTCTTCTTGGTCGTCCTCAGACAATGTCGGCGCGTGTGAGGTCTTCTCTCCCACGTAGGGCTCGACAATATCCTGTCCGTCAGAATTGGATTCCTTTTCAGGTGGAGTTGTCGTTTGTTCGGGAAATATCGTAGGCATTTTCACAACCTTTTTGCGCCGAACGGAAAAGTTCGGGAAGAGAAATGTGGCGAGTTCGTCAATCCTCCTATCATAGTCTTTTCCGCTGATTTTCTAAATGGGGAAACTACGGTAATTACCGAAGGTGATGCCAATCTTGATCAGGGAGAACGTCATGTCCAAATGCGGTTCCCTAAATGCGTCAGATCGCCAAAAATAGGGTGGTCAAGAGTTGAGGCCAAGCGAGGCCACCTGCCTGGGATCGGCAACGATCAGCCGCTCTTTTGAAGTCGATGCAATCCTTGAGCAGGATTATTCAGTTTATTACCAAAAAATATGGGATTCAGCCTTGGAAACAGTAACTCGAGAAGATGCCAGCCCACCCTTTTTCGCAGGGGTGGATGTAGGCGGAACCAGCATCAAGATTGGAATTGTAGATGATCAGGGTTTGAGGGTTGGTTATGCCAGTTTCCCCACCGAGGATGAAAAAGGGGTGCCTTATGCCATTGAGCGAATGAAAAACACCCTTGACTCTTTGGTCCAAGAGGCCAATTTGGCATCGGGCGATATCGTTGCCATCGGTCTGGGCACCCCCGGAACGATGGACATCCCGACAGGCTACATTGTGAATCCGCCCAATCTCCCGGGTTGGCGTAATTATCCGATTCGGGATTCCCTGGCAAAAGCGACCGGCAAGCCAGTGGTTTTTGCAAATGACGCGGGTGCTGCCGCTTTTGGTGAGTTTTGGATTGGTAGTGGAACGTCCCATCAGAGTATTGTCATGTTAACGCTGGGGACCGGTGTCGGTGGTGGTATTATCATCGACGGTCAATCGGTGGATGGCGAAAACAGCCATGGCTCCGAATGCGGCCATATCGTGGTCGATACGGCGCCTGATGCTCGGTTGTGCAGTTGCGGTCTCCGTGGACATCTTGAAGCTTATGCAAGTGCCACCGCGTTGGTTAAACGTTGTGAAGAATCTCTAAAAGCTGGTGTGAAAAGTCAGCTTGGCGATAGGCTCCAGGAGAAAAACAAAATTACCGCTCTAGATATAGCGAGTGCGGCGGAGGCCGGGGATCAACTGGCTTTTGGATTGGTTATGGAAACGGCCGACTACCTGGCGCTGGGAATTGCAAATTTCATGCACATCATCGATCCATCGGCATTGATATTGGGTGGTGCCATGAATTTTGGTGGCCCGGCGAACGAGTTGGGAAACAATTTTCTCGAGCGAATTCGCGAGTCGACAAGGAAAATCACACTACCGATTATTTCCAAAAATGTGTCAATTGAATTTGCCCTCCTCGGGGGCGATGCCGGCTACATTGGTGCCGCTGGCTTGGCACGAGAATCCTATCTCCGTCGCCAGTGAAATTTGGGCTTTTTGAGAGGGCGGCCTCAATTGCGTTCAATGCAAACCACGCAGACATCGTCGTTTTCGAGCGACTCGACTTCAAAATCTTTCACGGCTTTAATGACCGCTTGGCCAATATCGTCCGCGTGGTTGTCCACCTTGGCGACGATATCGATAGCCCGATCATGGCCAAACTGTTCACCGTCGGAATTGATGGCCTCATTGATTCCGTCAGTGTAAAGCAGCAGCGTTGTTCCGGGCTTGAGTGTCAATTCCATTTCTTCGTATTCAAAGTCGGGAGCGATACCGACCGGTAATCCAGCGATTTCTTCGCAGATTTGTTTTACACCCGAGTCATCCCTGATCACCGGAAGACAATGGCCTGCATTGACGATGGACATCCTGTCCGTTTTGGGGTCGATGATCAGCAACAACATGGTGATAAATCGTTGTAAACCGAGCTGAATCACTGCATTGTTGATTCTCGCAACGGATTTCGCCGCTGATTTCTGCAGGGCTAAGCGTACCTCAGCCGAAAACTTTACCATCAGCAGTGCCGAGGCGATTCCATGCCCGGCGACATCGGCGATGACTACAGCCACTCGACCATCTTCCAATTCGATATAGTCAAACAGGTCTCCACCGACCTTGTTGGCCGCTTCATAAAAATTGAAGAATTTTAGTCCCTCGATTTTTGGGGGGCCCTTGGGCAGCAAGCCTAACTGAACCACACGAGCAAGTTCAATGTCCCGGTCAATTGCCTGTTGAACCATGGCCTGTTCATGCATGCGAGCATTTTCAACAGAAATTCCGGCTTGCATCGCAACCGTTGCCAACAAATCGAGTTCCTCTTCATGGAATCGATTGCGGGGATCAAGGGTATCGATTTGCACGCAACCAATGGCATTGCCATCGGCGTCCAACATGGGAGCACACATGACGCTGCGAATTTGAAAACCGGCAATGCTTTGCGATAAATCAATTCGCTGGTCTGAAAATGCATCTTCCGAAAGAAAAGCCTCTTTTGATTTGATGGCTTCCTGGATGATGGTTCGGCTGACCCGCAGTGTCGATTGCCGATTCTTGCGGTCTTTTGCCCAGTGTCGACCCAGTTTGCCCTCGGCGTCACAAAGCACAACGACCGCCCGATCGGCGTTGGGGAAAATCTTGAAGAGGCAATTGAGGACTTTGGGAATAACATCATCGAGAGACAATGTCTGGCTGAGTGCCCGAATAATTTCGATCAGGATTTTCAGCTTGGATTGGCTGAATGAAACATCCGATTTGTTGTAGTTGGAATCCACTCCCACTTTTTGGCGAATGCTTGATGCTTGGGATGCTTCATCGAAAAACTCTGCAACAATGTGGGATTCGTGTTGGGTTGGCGCGGACTGTTTGCCCTCCGCTGCCTCTTGGTAGAGGTTAAAGGTGAAAATGGTATCACAGACTTGAACGATATCTCCGTGGCACAATTCCTGGGATTCCATGACGTCAAGATTGTTGACCTGAGTGCCATTGCGGCTTTCAAGATCGCGAATGATATAAACACCTGATTTGTTGTCGATTGACGCATGCCGACGACTGACAGCATTGTCCTGTACGATTACTTCGCACGAAGGGTGCCGACCTAGTAACGTGGTATCCGAGACGATCTCGAATTCCATGCCCTTGTCACTGCCATTATTCAGCCGCAAAAACGCCATTCTTTCACCGATTTTTGATATTACTATGTTGATTCGAAGTTGTTGGTGGAAACGCCTGAACCGGAAAACACTTGGTGCAGGAAGCGGTTGGAAAACTGCATCTATGGCTCAGAACTACAATTTGGTTGGGTTGGGGGCATCTCCGTAAATCTCTTTTGGTTCAAAGACCTTTTCCGTTTCGGTAAATTCCAGTTTTGGATTTTCCTCAGAATGACTCCAGTCGATTTTCCTGTAAAAACAGGATCGATACCCAACATGGCAACTTGCTCCTCCGACAACGTCAACGCGTAACCAGACGCAATCCTGATCGTCGTCGATTCTCATTTCCACGACTTTCTGAACCAACCCACTGGTCGCTCCTTTGTGCCAGAGAACATTTCGGCTGCGACTAAAATAAACGGCTTCCCTTAATTCGATTGTTTTTTCAAATGCCTGCCGATTCATATAGCCTTGCATCAATAGTTCACCAGATTGGTGATCCGTCGTCACGACAGGTATCAGACCATTCTCGTCGAATTTCGGCGCCAAGTCAGTACTTTCCTCGACCTGTTCAATTGTTTTTCGCTCAACAAATTTCATGATTTTTGTTATTTTTGTTACAAACTGGTGAATTCGTCCAATCCGATCCCCATTTGCCTCTCAAAATCGCCCAATCACCAGAGATTTATTCTGGGATGGGGGGCAATCTAAAGAGGTGGACTTGCCGAAGATGTTTCTCGATCCAAGCATCGATTAGGTATATCAAATTTTCGAATGAGTGAATTGTCTCGGAAATAACTCGAATTGGAAAGTGAAATCCGCGTGGGGCCGACTGACTATCTATATTAAGATTGGATGTTCATTAAGATTGGATTTTTTGACCAGTCATGGATGGTTGGATCGGCAGATGCCGCTCAGTTTTCAGGTGGAAGACCGAATGCGGTCAGTTTACCGGAAAATGCCCACTTTAGGTCCAATACGGATTGAATCGATTTTTGCCCAAACACGAGGCTCCTGCATGCCATCATACCCAATGACCCGTTTACGCCGAAACCGGCAATTTGAATGGTCCCGCCAATTGGTTAGCGAAAACAACCTGACCGCTGCCGATCTGATCTGGCCGATTTTTGTGATCGAGGGTGAAAATCAGCGTGAACCGATTTCTTCCATGCCTGGAGTTCATCGATTCACGATTGATTTGCTGCCTGCAGCCGTTTGCGAGGCTCAAGATTTGGGTATTCCAGCAGTTGCGGTCTTTCCGGTTACTGAACCATCGAAAAAGACCGAGGACGCCCGAGAAGCAATCAATCCTGACAATCTTGTTTGTCGTGCTGTTCGACAAATAAAAAATGCTGCATCGGAGATTGGCGTCATCTGTGATGTGGCGCTTGATCCCTATTCAAGCCATGGACAGGATGGTTTGGTAGTCAACGATTACGTTGTCAATGATCAAACGATAGAAGTCCTTTGCAGGCAAGCAGTCGTGCAGGCAGAGGCGGGCTGCGATGTCATTGCGCCGTCGGATATGATGGATGGTCGAATAGGTGAAATTCGAAAGGCACTTGACCGATCCGGGTTCGACCGAACATTGGTCATGTCCTATGCTGCAAAATACGCATCTGCGTTTTATGGTCCGTTTCGGGATGCTGTTGGTTCAGCAGGTAATCTCGGATCGGCAGACAAGAAGACCTATCAGATGGATCCCGCTAATTCCGACGAAGCTCTTCGCGAAGTTGCGATGGACATTGACGAGGGGGCTGACATGGTGATGGTTAAGCCGGGTATGCCTTACTTGGATATTGTAAACCGGGTGAAAGCTGAGTTTGGTGTTCCGACATTTGCGTACCAAGTGAGTGGTGAGTACGCGATGCTCCTGGCCGCAATTCAGAACGGTTGGTTACAAAGGGAGAAAATTATTCTCGAAAGTCTGTTGGGATTCAAACGAGCAGGAGCGGACGGTATTTTGACCTACTTTGCTGTAGAGTGTGCCAAATTACTGGCCTGATGAGGCGGCTCCTGTCGCAGCGACTGTTCAGAGACTCCAAAAAACGGATTGGATCGGAGGCTGGTTCAGATTGCCCTTTTTCCCTACTCCCACTGGTAGACTGCCAAGGATTTTATTCCTCTAACAAACACTTTATTGCCTACCACTGCTAAGTGGGCCCATGAATCGTCGGTTCCTAATTTGACTTTGCCGACCAACTCAAATTGGTCTGGATTTGCATTCATCAGATAGAGGACTCCACCGGAATCAAGTGCCAGAATCTGCTTGCCATTGGAAATCATGCTCCAGTAATCTCCAAAACGTTTTCGGCTTTGCGAGACCCACTTATTTTCGCCAGTTTCCAGATCGAAGCAGGCGATTTGCCGATTTTGAAGGTGAAGGTAAGCGTGATCATTCACGACGACCGGTGAAGACATGTAGGCTCTCATGGGTGACGACCATTTTTCGGTGGATTGAAAACCATCCCCTTTCCGGGCAATAGTATATCCATACGACTTATTGTTATAACTGCTGGTGAAAACCTGATTTCCTAGAACGGAAGGGGTGAGGATGTTCATCCCTCGGAAAGCGGGTACGTTTTGTTTCCAGAAGACTTTGCCTGTCTTTATATCTACCCCAGCCAATAACGTTCTTGTTTGAACAACAATCTGTTTCTGACCATCGAGAGTCGCGACGACCGGAGAGGAAAAAGCCCCGCCTGTCATCATTCCTCCACCATCGTTTAAAGATCGCCAGATTTCTTCTCCGGTTAATCGGTTTAATTTTAGGAATCCTGCGGCGCACTGAATATAGATGGCATTGTCCATTTCCTCGGCAATGATTAGAGGGGAACAAACATGGCCGAATGATTCGGGCTGGGTTTTATAGCGATTGGAAAAGTTGAGTTTCCAAAGCTCCTTACCCGTTTTAATATCGAGGCAAACCATCAATCCTTTAATTCCGGCAACATAAAGTCTTTCGCCGTCGGTGGCAGGTGTTGATCGGATCCAGCTGCCGTTTTTCGAAGCGAAAAAAGGAACCGTCATCGCGCCCTGCCACTCCGCAGACCACTTCTTTTCACCGGTGACTGCGTCCAGCGCCGTCACAACTTCAGAGCGTTTGTCCTTTGTTTCGGTGGTGAAAACTGTATTTTTGAGAACAATCGGTCCAGAATAGCTTGGTCCAAAGGGCTTCGACCACACTTTCTTAAGATTGCTCTGCGAAAGAGAAGTCGGCCATTTCGAGTCAACTTTGCTGTCTCGATTAGGACCACGCCATTGATTCCAGTCTTGGCCGGGTTCCTCTGCTCGCCCGGGCATCGAGGAAAATATCCAGACCGAAAAAACAAAGGAAAAGGCAAAAAAGGTCTTCATGGTCGTCCTCAATAAAAAAATCAGGTTGAATAAACCGGTGGTGATTTAATCGGAGATGGTGAAAACAACGAATTTCGCTCATCCAATTGAAGTTTTTCACCGTACTACATGGTTAGAGTACGTGTTTTTTCAATCTTCGGATTCACCCAATTTCGTGACAATATCCAACTTTTTTCGAGAAATTTCGCTCCCAGTTTCCCGAGAGGCTGCCTTTTCCTGGCATCAACGTGAACAGGCGTTCGAGCGTCTTAAACCTCCATGGGAAAACGTGAGTGTGGAGTCCCGCTCTGGCGGCATTGATGGCGGAATTGTCAATTTGGTGACGTACGTCGGATGGGTGCGTTTGCGTTGGAAAGCCGAGCATTCCCGATTTGTAGAAAATGAACAGTTTTTCGATAAAGCCCTTTCCGGGCCTTTTCGTTTTTGGGAGCACATGCATCGATTTTCCGAAGGAATTTCGGAGAACGACTCTGGTAATCGAACGATTTTGCAGGACGAGATCAACTATCGATTGCGGGGGGGATGGCTCGGTAATCAGTTATTAGGTGGCTGGGTGAGGCGGAAACTGGGGAAAATGTTCGATTATCGGCATTTCATTACCCGATCAGATCTGATCGATCATTTCGCTTACCAACGCATCTCCCGAAAAACTATTGCCGTGACGGGCAGTTCTGGTTTGGTGGGGCGGTCTATCGTGGCATTTTTGGAAACCGGTGGCCATCGGGTTATCTCGCTTTCTCGCACATCGGATACCAGTCCAAAGTCGGGTTGTTGGAACCCGAAAACAGGTGACGTCAAATTCGCCGATGATTTGGATTCAGTCGACATTTTTCTGCATTTGGCCGGGTATGGTATCGCCGAGAAACGATGGAGTGCCTCGGTCAAGCACAAGATTCGTGAGAGCCGAACTCTGACCACCGAAAAACTATGTGAATTTCTGGCGGATCGGAAAATGGTGAGGGAGGGATTTCTCTGCGCGTCGGCTACCGGATTCTACGGGGACCGAAAAGATGAAATGTTGGATGAAGAATCATCCGCTGGCACTGGATTCCTCGCAGACGTCAGTCAGCAATGGGAAGCAGCTGCCAGAAAAATGGAAGAGGTGGGCGTCCGAGTTGTGAATTTGCGTTTTGGAGTGATCCTCAGTCAAAAAGGTGGCGCACTTTCAAAGATGTTACTACCATTTACATTAGGGATTGGCGGTCGAATAGGATCTGGAAAACAGTATTGGAGCTCCATCTCTCTGCTGGATGCGGTACGGGCAATCCACTATGCCATGATGGAAGATGGTATTTCAGGGCCGGTTAACGTGGTCGCTCCCAGTCCGGTTAACGTCAGGGAATTTGCGGCCTCTTTGGGGCGTGTGTTGAAAAGACCAGCTTTTTTTCCGCTTCCGGCTTTTGCCGCAAGATTGGCCCTTGGAGAAATGGCAGACCACTTGCTTTTGGCCAGTGCCCGAGTAGTCCCCAAGAAGCTACAAGAGCATGGATTCAGGTTCAGACATGAGTCTATTGAGGACAGTTTGAGGTTTGAACTGGGCAGAGTATTGAAATCTGAACCGCCAAACTTATAACTGGGATTGGCAGATAACATTTCAGGATGAATTCGGATGATTAGCGAAAAGATGCAATCGAAGGGTGGAGCGATGATCGGTTCTCAAGTGGATTATGACTGCATCGTCATGGGCGCCGGCCCCGCGGGCGGTACGGCTGCGGCGTTGATCGCTCAGGCAGGTCACCGAACTCTTCTGGTAGAGAGGGAGAAAATGCCGCGATTTCATGTTGGCGAATCTCTCATGCCGGAAGTTTACTGGACGCTGGACCGCTTGGGTGTCCTTGAGGAAGTGCGATCCAAAGGGAAGTTCACTCAGAAAAATGGAGTGCAGTTTGTTACCGACAAGGGAAAAGAATCGCAGCCTTTTTATTTTCAGGATCATGATAGTCGAGAAAGCAGTTTGACATGGCATGTTGAGCGAGCTGAGTTCGACATGATTCTGTTTGAAAACGCACGTCGCAAGGGAGCTGATTGCGTCGACCAGACACGAGTGACCTCGATCAAGTTCAATGAAGAGGGCCCCCACGAGGTGGAAGTTTTGGACGCGGCTGGCCAACAGCGAAAGATTCGAGCGAAAGTCGTCGTCGACGCTACTGGCCAGCAGTCGCTGATCGCCAGTAAATTACAAATTAAGGAAATGAGCCCTACGTTGAAGCACGCTGCCATTTGGGGATATTTTGAGAACGCCGAGCGTAATGACATGGGTGGCGACAAGCCTGAAGTCACTTGTATATTGCATACCCGGGACAAGAAAGCCTGGTATTGGTACATCCCGTTGTCAAATGGGGCGGTCAGCGTTGGCTTGGTCTCCAAGAACGATTATCTGCTCAAGGGAAGGGGAACACCCAAAGAGACTTTTTTCGAAGAGATCGAAAACTGCGAAGGCGTTAAGCGGAGGATGAAAAAAGCACGTCTCCAAGGAGACACTGTTCATGTAGCCAAAGAGTTTTCTTACACCACTCGCAGGCACGCGGGTGACGGTTGGGTTTTGACCGGCGATGCCTACAGTTTCATTGATCCTGTCTATTCTTCAGGTGTTTTTCTGGCATTGAAGTCAGGGGAATTGGCTGCCGATGCGATCAACGAGGGATTTCAGAAGGGTGATTTGTCGGAAAAGCAGCTGGGCAGCTGGACCGAAGATTATGAGAGCGGAGTTAGTTTGTTTCGGAAGCTCGTTGAGGCATTTTACACCGACGAGTTTAGCTTTGGAGAATTCATGAAGCAGTATCCGCATTACAAATCCAACTTGACCGATCTTTTAATTGGCCGAGTCTATGGTAAAGAAGGACCAGGCAAGATATTTGATGACTTGGATCCCTGGCTTCAGCACTCCCGAAACGGAACGTTGGAAGAGTACACTCGTACTTTGCCCGCTCCGATGATGAAGTCGATGTGATCCCTCACGACCATTTTAGCTGAACTTGGTAGATCAACCTTCTGTTTCTGATCCAAGTGCTTCAAGTAGTTCGCCCATTTCTCCCGCGGCGTGACTATCCCCTTGGTTGCTGGCTTCTTTAATTCCGTTGCGCAGGATTTCCCGAGCCGAGTCAAATTTTTCGTTTTCAGAATAGTACTGCGCGAACATTAAAAATGCCGGAATATGGGGTGGGTCGTCCGCGAGTAGACCGTTGAAAAGGGCTGTGCATCGGTTGCTTTCGCCCTGTTTTCTTAATTCCATCGCCAAACTGTATCGAAGGAACTGATCTTCGGGCGAGGCGGCCAACATGGCTTCAATTCTGTGAAGTCTTTCGTTCATGGCGGGACAAAATAAAATTGGAAACAGGTTATTCGGAAACGGTCACGCTACAATGATTCTGGAAGTTATCAAGGATCAGGCACTGGCTGTGTTGATCAATCAACCTCTGGATGTTTTCTATTTCTTTAATGGAACTGTAGCCGAGTTGTCGGATGACACTTTGGTCGGTGCAGACAAATATGGCGCCGGACGGAATCTCGACGGCGTTGGCTGATTCCTGGCCCGAATCAAAATCGATCAATCGGTCGATTTTGTTTTCGGCATTCCAAAGCACGACGCAGGATCCCCCGGCGCTGCAATAGTCGGTTATTGCATCGATTAACGTTTTCACTTCAGTGATCGAACAGAACAGGTGTTGTCCCACTTCGGCAATGACAAGGTCAGCGATCGGTGGATTACTTTCACAGTTCCATTGTTGAGCGTTATGGCATTGGTCAAGAGACTTTTTAGCGGCAATCATCACTGACTCATGCTTGCCGGCTAAAATCTCGCTGGCCCGTTTACTATCCGGAGAAACGGTCAATATGGAAAAAGAAGATCCAAGCCATCGGTTCGCTTCCAATGCGAAAGCAATCCTGTTTCGCTCATTCAATTTAAAAAAACGAATTTGGGATTGTCGATCGGAAAAATAGGGATAAAGAAAGTCCACTTGGCTTTTCCATCCCCCACTCTTCGCTATCCCAATTGGAATGATGAAATCGGAATGAGCCAGTTGGGCGCTGAAGACGATGGGTTCACCATCTCGACTTGCTGATAAATAGCCTACAGCGCTGCGTTCGGTTGAATTGTGTGTTTCCAATAAAACGTTGGCTTGTCCCAGTTGATCCAGGTATTCCCTCAGAAATTTACATTCTGAATCAGGGGTGAATTCGGCCAACAACACCGTCACATTGGCTGGTTGGACACCTATCGACAGGAGGTCTTCGATAACGGCAGCGACAATCCCAGCCCCTCCTGGTGTTCCTGGTTCCAAAGCAATGCAAACCGTGTCCTCGGGCAAAACCGCCTGATTTAAAGCGGGATAATCGAGTGGCGAATTCAGGACGTTGCGTGTCTTCAGTCTTGCTAATTCCTCCGTTTCACCATCATCCGAGTTACCGCAGGGTACGTCAAAGACTGGATTTCCGTCAGGATTCACCCGGGAAATCAGTTTTGAAGTTGGAATCAGTTTGATAATTTCATTCAGTTTTAAGGATGACATAAGTTCATCATACCGATAAGGGTTCAGTACCAAAACCACGTATGATAGGAGTGCATGCATTTTGATATCTCTGGTTTCTGGAGCCCGTTTCAGGATTGAGCCGAATTCCAAAAATCTCGATAATCAGCTCGGTCGTTTTCCCTCGGCAGGACGGATAGATGATTCCACCGATAACTTCCTTAATGTTCTCAACCAAGATGACAAGCGATTACCAATTGCAATTAAGAGGGACTCGTTCACGATGGCGCGGCGTCGCATGGGGTAGCTGTTGCCTGCTGCTATTTTTAATCGGTTGCTCCAAAAGCAAGGTCAGTCCCCCCGAATCAAAAAATGGGAAGGGGGAAGAGGAAGGTGTGTCATGGAAGCTAGATATCGAAGGAATTAAAAATGCATACCGAGACTGCCAAAGCTATACAGATTCGGGTCGTGTTGTGCTGCAATACACGCTCAATGGACAACCCATTGAGGAGTCACACCCCTTCCAAACCCACTTGGATCGGTGGGGCGGTGGATTGCTTCACTGGTTTAAGATGCGAGCCCATAGTTTGGGTGAGATCAGTGTTGGAAGAATAGTTGATTTGCAGACGCAAAATTTTGGGGGACAGGTCCAATGCAGCAGCCAGTCAATCGTCGATTTTGTTGACAGGTTGCGGCAGGACAAGATTGCTTTGCATTACCTTTCCGGGAGCGACGACATTCCATGGGGAAAGGACCAATCAAAATCCGTGGTCACTGTACTCGGGATCGCTCACCAGTTGTTCTTTGAGAAGGATCAACACTGGTTACAGGAAAAAAACCTCGTTGAATCAAAAGCTGTCAAAGTGAACGAGCAGACCTATGTTGATGCCGTTTTCCGTTCCAGTTGGGGGAATATTTCATGTCGCATCGATCCTGAACGAAAGCTCTTGTTGGGATTTCGTTTACCGTCAAAACTCCTTGACGAAAAGATCTCCTCTTCTCCATCAGTAAAGGGCATTTCGTTTTCAATGCTTTTTGAAGATGCTTCGTTCGATGGGAAAGTGGCCGCAGCCAAATCGGCTGGCTGCAAGCTGGCAGTCGGTGAAAAAGCGGTGAACCATTTTGTCCGACTTCCAGAAGCGTTTCCATCTCCGGCGATTGGAAAAGCGATCGGTGAATGGAATCTGGTTGATCGATCTGGACAGGTGTTTGATCGCCAAACAACCTTGGGGGCAACCAATATCTTCCTGTTTGGTGACCCGATGATTCTGTCATCTCAGGAGACCGCCGCGATTGAGTCCTTGGCGAAAAACAATGTCCATACCAATCTGGCGTGGATCGTCCCACAAAATATTGCGCTGAATTCGGTCCAGCTTCCATTCAGCCGCATGGGACTTTTTTCCGACCAAGCCAGCGACGTGTTGCGTTTTTTTCAACCAAGCCAGTCAACATTTCTTTTTGCATCCGATGCCAAGGGTACGGTTCAATACGTTGCGGTGTATGCCGAAGATTGGCTTGATGAGATTGCGGGCGTGCTGATTAGGATCGGTAAAGGTGATGATGTGGCAAGGGAGATGCATGCCGACTATGCAAGATACTTTGCTGAATATCAGCAGCGACTCTCTCAGAATGCCATTGAGGCCGAACTGCTTGTTACTTTGAGAGAATAAAATAACCGCCGACTCATGCCTGTGAATCGGCGGTTATTGAAGAAAAACATTGGGGAAATTAATGGGTCAGTATGACCATTTATTGCCCTGTTCCAATTGAGGTTAGCGCGCCGGTGTGCCAAGTTCAACTTCAATCGTGGTCTCTTTTTCGTCGCGAATCACGACCACTTTGACCTTTTGTCCGGGTTTGGTTCCTCTCAGAGCCACTGGCAAATTGGAAGCACTGGTCACTTCGTTATCGTCGACTTTCCGAATGATGTCACCGATCTTCAGTCCCGCTTTTGCTGCGGGCGAGTCTGCAACGACTTCCGCAACAAACGCACCTTTGACTTCGGAATCCTGATCAGAACGAACTCCTAGATACCCGATTCTTCGCCGACTCCTGGAGGCCGATTGGTAGGGGAGACGGTTTTCAAGATTGGCAAGTTGACCGATCATTTTTTCACTGTAATCAATCACATCAGCCATTCCCTCAACATTGATGGTTTCAAAATCGTCATCTGGTGTGTGGTAAAGTCCGCTGCCGGTACCGGTGTGAAGGAACATGTTAGGGATTTTTTTGGCATTGAAGGGGAGGTGGTCGCTGCCCGCAAATCCGCCGGGTACGAGATTCAACTTTAAATCCGTGCCCTCGGCAACTTTACGCAAAATATCCGACAACCCTTCGGCGGAAGTACCGCCAAAAATGGTTAGATTGTTGTTTTGCATTTGGCCGATCATGTCATAATTGACCATGGCAATTGTGTTTTCCAAAGGAAACAACGGTTGCGTTCTGCAATAATAGTAGCTTCCCAACAAACCTCTTTCTTCCCCACTGAAGGCGATGAACACCAAACGGCGTTTGGGCTTCATCTTTGCCGTAGCGAATCGACGAGCCAGTTCGACAACCGCGATGGTCCCCGTTGCGTTATCATCGGCACCATTATGAATCTCACCTTTTCGATTTGCGGGGGCGAGAGAGCCATAAAATCCGTAACCCAAGTGGTCGTAATGCCCCCCAATGACGATCGTCTCATCCGCATGAGGACCCTCTCCTTCGATGACGCCTACCACATTGGAAGTGGTTACCGTAGGGATTTCGAATTTTGCCTTGTAAGCGACCTTGATGCCGTTCAGTGGTTGCGAAACCGGTTCGAGTGTTTTATCCACAAGTGTCTCAAATTCGGCCAAAGAGGCCACCTTTTTATCGCCCGATTTCAATGGTGACGCTTGAAGGATTGAGTCCACAAAAGATCTCTTGACGAAGGCAAAAGGTAATACATTGGCACCTCGACGGAATTGGTGCGGAAAGGCAAGTCGATCATTGGTTCCGTTATTGGATGTTCCAGAATCGTTGCAGAAAAGGATACCAACAGCCCCCTTTTCCTTGGCAACTTTGATTTTCGTTTGGATGAGCGCGTGGTTGGAGGGGTTGGTTCCATCAAATTCGCTTTTTGAGTCGTTCTGTTGTGGTTCGCGACGCAGAATCAGGACTACTTTTCCCTTGACATCCAAACCCTCGTATTCCTGATAGCCGAGGTCTTCGGCGTCGATGCCGTATCCAACGAATACCAACTCTGCATTGACATCACCGTCACCACCCACGTTTTGTGGTTGAAAATCTTTTCCATTTTCCAGCTCGATCTTTTTTTCGCTCACACCGCTAATGGTTAACGTTGCGTTCTTGTCACCAATCAGATCCCGAAGTGTGATTTCGAATGGCTGAAAGTAGGTTCCATCTTTGACACCACTCTTCAAACCGTATTTTTTGAACTCGTCCCGTATTAGATTTGCGGACGTTTCGATTCCCTTGGTGCTGACACCACGTCCCTCAAGCCCATCGGAAGCGAGGAATTTTACTTCGTCCCCAATTCGCTTGATGGTAGCTTCCCGTTTGCGGTCAAGAGATGGAGCCTGAACGGCGGTTGCTGTCTTCATCGCCAAGAAGACTGTTAATAGAACAACAGCAATTCGAAAACCATGATGGCAGTGCATGTAGAGTCCTTGTGGAAAATAGAATTGGAATTGAAAAATTACCATTTTGAAAAGAAGATCAGCCAAATGAAGTGCTCTTTTTTCGTTAAGCCGGAATCCCAGGATTGCGACGGCAGCCCATATTGTCACGTTCCGTAATTACTTGGGCAACCAGCCTGATTCCTCTTCAGGCTGTTTTCACGAATTCATTCGTGAAAATGTCGGGTCGACGACGCTGAAATGTCTGGTAGGCCTCATAAGTTGACATCACGAATGTCATCTGCCGGAGATTCGGCTGAATAAACCGCTGAGACAATTGGGTCAGCATTGAATTAGGCAATCTCAGCCCAAGAACCATCAAGGGTTGGCCCTTGATTCTCAAATTTGCCGAACCTGCATCCAAGACCAGTCAAGAGTGAATGCTTGTGACTACTTGAGTTTGTCCTTGAATACCGTTCGCAATTTGTCAAGCTTCGGGACAATGACGGCCTGGCAGTATGGAGCCCGTCCGTTCAATTTAAAATAATCCTGATGGTAGCCTTCTGCCTTGTAAAACGTTTCTGCCTTGGTGATTTCAGTCACAATGGGATTACTCCAAATCTTTGCAGCATCCAGTTTCTTTTTCCATTTTTCGGCAGCGATCTTCTGAGCATCGTTGTGATAGAAAACCGCCGAGCGGTACTGCGTACCGCTGTCGGCGCCTTGCCGGTTGAGAGTCGTAGGGTCGTGCGTTTTCCAAAACACCTCTAAAAGAGTCTCAAAGGAAATCACCTGTGGATCAAACTCAACGCGGATGACTTCCGCGTGACCGGTGGTGCCAGTGCAAACCTGCTCATAGGAAGGGTCGGGAAAGAGGCCGTTGCAATAACCGGATTCTGCTGATTTCACGCCTTTCAATTCGCTGAAAACTGCTTCGACGCACCAGAAACATCCCGCTCCAAATGTTGCGGTCTCCATTTTTACCTCTCCTGTTTTCTTCTCTTTATTTTCGTCTTTGGGTGAGTCGATAACTTTAGCTGAATCAGTCGCTTTAGCTGCTGGGTTAGCAACTATGATGCTGTTTCCA
Source organism: Planctomycetota bacterium (assembly GCA_014238905.1). GTDB lineage: Bacteria > Planctomycetota > Planctomycetia > Pirellulales > Pirellulaceae > JABAAE01. The sequence continues at coordinate 325,467 of JABAAE010000004.1, read as the reverse complement.
CACGAACACAACACGCAGAGAAATCCCGCCATTACAACTGAAGCCATCACACAGGTTATTTTCATCTTCACTACCATTTACATTGAAAATGTATTTTTTTGAATGCACGTCGCTTCGGGAATTACCTCCCTGACCGTAATTCTACGCATACTTAACCAAAAATGAAATTCCACGTTGATTGAAATGCGAATTAACGTTGGAACAAGCAGCAGATTTGCGTGAGCCAGTTTTCGTTGATACAACCTGAGCAGCCAGAACGCTCTGGTTACACCTCTTTCCATTGGGTTCTCCGGTTGAGTTCCCGGATCAAAAAATTGAAAAAGTGTTTTTTCCCGTTCCCAGGGAATCTATAATCAGTCGTGTTCACCAGCCCCAGGATGGAACTATGCAAATTACCAAAGGCCTGAAGAGGCTGAGTTGTCTTCTCAGTACTTTTGTTTTCATGATTGGATTTGGAGTGTTTTCGTCTGACCGTGCGCTGTGTTTAGATGGAAAACGGCCCAATATTCTATTTGCCATCGCCGATGACTGGTCTTTTGGCCATGCCTCCGCTTATGGGTGTCGCTGGACAGATACGCCAAACTTTGACGAGATCGCCCGCCGTGGTCTCCTGTTTACCCACGCCTATACGCCTAATGCCAAATGTGCTCCGTCGAGAGCATGTATCCTGACGGGAAGGAACTCCTGGCAGTTGGATGAAGCCTGCAATCATGTTTGTGAATTTCCCCACTACTTCAAATCTTTTCCGGAGGCTCTTGCAGAGAATGGCTATCGGGTGGGAATGACTGGAAAAGGATGGGGTCCGGGCAATGCCCGAGATGCAAAGGGAAAACCAAGGCAGATTGCGGGCCAACCGTTTGCGAAAATAAAACACAAGCCGCCGGCAAAAGGAATATCAAATAATGATTACAGCGGTAATTTCAAATCTTTCCTGGCAGGGAATCAGGCGACTCAACCTTGGTGTTTTTGGTATGGCACGACCGAGCCCCATCGCGGATATCAATGGCAAGTCGGTATCAATAATGCCGGAAAGAAACTCAGTGATATCGACGTGGTACCCAGCTTTTGGCCGGACAACGAAATCACCCGAACAGACATGCTTGACTATGCCTACGAAGTGGAGCATTTCGACCGGCATTTGGGGATCATTCTGGATGCCATCAAGAAAGCCGGTCAGATGGAAAACACCATTGTCGTGGTGACCTCGGACCATGGGATGCCTTTTCCGCGTTGCAAAGGACAGGCTTATGATTATTCCAACCATGTCCCACTGGCGATAAGTTGGCCCCATGGAATCAGGAAAGGGGGCCGGCGGATCGAAGACTACGTTAGTTTTGTTGATATCGCGCCGACCTTGATTGAGGTGGCCGGGATTTCCTGGAGGGCATCAGGAATGCAGGATTCCCCTGGCAAAAGCCTGTCAGATATCTTCCGCTCAGAAAAGTCGGGCCAAGTCAATATAGAGCGGGATCATGTCCTGATTGGGAAGGAAAGGCATGATATCGGCCGGCCTGATGATGCTGGGTATCCGATAAGGGGAATCGTCAAAAACAACAAACTCTATATTAAAAATTACACGATTGATCGCTGGCCGGCAGGAAATCCGGAAGCGGGCTATCTGAATTGTGATGGAGGACCAACGAAAACCAACATCCTGAACCGACGTCGTGAATCCGGACAGGACACCTTCTGGGATCTTTGTTTTGGAAAGCGTCCAGAAGAAGAATTTTATGATTTAGCGGCGGATCCGTTTTGCACAAGAAACCTGGCCGTCAACGCAACCTATCGTAGTGACATGGATGCTCTTTACAACCAAATGTCAAGTGAACTCCTGGGGCAAAAAGATCGACGGATCCTTGGCGACGTAAATTACTTTGAAAATATCCCCTATGTGAATGCAGCTCAAAGAGATTTTTACAATCGGCTACAACGGGGTGAAAAAGTAAAAGCGGGATGGGTCAATCCGACTGATTTTGAGAAACAGAAATTGGACTAAATAATGTTGAATCAAGAATGGACGAAGCAGTTTTCTCTACCGATGAATTTTTTTCGGGCTATCGATAATGCCAGCGAGGGACCGAGGTGCTGCATGGTGGGTGTTGTCATGATTTTGGGTTGTTTGATACAAAGTGAACGTTCGCCCGGGCAAGAGGAGTCACGCCGGACGGATCAAACTGTGCAGTCGCGATCAGAGGGATCCGTCAAAACCACTGTTGCCGATGATTTGCTTTGGGCGGCGGCTCGCCGAGGTGATTTAAAGGGTGTCAAGTCGGCGGTTGGGAATGGTGTTTCTGTGGATGCCAAGACTGTGTACGGGGCGACTGCTTTGTCATTTGCCGCTGACCGTGGTCATTTGGAAGTCGTGAGATTTTTATTGTCCCACAATGCAAACGTTGACGTCAAAGACTCTTTCTATCAGGCAACTCCCATGGCGTGGGCCAGCAGTGGTGATCATTACGAGATCATGAAAGCACTCGTTGGAGCGGGTGCAAGTGAAGTTGACGGAGCTTTCCGAAAAGGGATAGTCCGCAACGATCAGGCATTTCTTAGCGAAGTCTTGGCGACGGGAAAGGTCTCCGGTCTGGTGGTCAGAAACTCAGTGGAGTTTGCGAAGAAAAATGAATTAAACGAGATCCTGAAGTTGTTAGAAGACTACCAAAAAACTCGACAACCCAAGTTCCGAATCTCGCCGGAAACACTTAAAACGTATACCGGTAGCTACCGGAACCCATTGGGGAAATCAGTGGAGTTGATCTTTCATCAGGGTGTGTTGATGTATCAATCGGACACCAGGCAGTCGACCGATCTGACTCCACTGGCTGAACGTGTTTTTTCATTGCAAGATGCCGAGTTGCATATCCAAAAAAATGAAGAGATGATCACGGGGTTTGAGTGGGTCGGTACCGAAAAAAAAGAGTTCTTTAAACGCCTCACACCGGATGAAATTGCAAAGTCGATTCAGCCAAAACCGGCTGATAAGCCAGCAAAGCCAGTCCGTTTCCCCTCCAGTTCATCGGATTCGAAAAGATCGGATCTGGCCGTTTCTTCTTCAAATTGGGGGCAGTTTCGTGGCAACGGTGCACGGGGGATCGCTGATGGGCAGGGTCCTCCGATCCAATGGAATGTTTCGAAAAAAAGCAATCTCCTGTGGAAGATTCCCATACCTGGGCTAGGGCATGGCTGCCCGGTGATTTGGAACGGCAGACTTTTCGTAACCTCTGCCGTTAGCGAGAACGATCTGGAAATACGAACCGGACTCTACGGCGACGTTGCCTCGGTCGACGACGATTCCGAACATCGGTTTGTTACGTACTGTCTTGACGCCGAAACCGGCAGTATCCTTTGGCAACAAACAGCTTGTCTAAAAGTGCCGCAGGTCAAACGGCATCTCAAGTCTACCCATGCCAATTCAACAGTTGCGACCAACGGTGAATACGTGGTCGCCTGGTTTGGGTCAGAGGGGATCTACTGCTACACGATGCAGGGTGAACTTGTGTGGAAAAAAGATTTGGGACGATTGGATAGTGGCTGGTTTTACGATCGTGATTATCAGTGGCAGTTTGGAGCCTCGCCTATTATCCATCAAGACTGCTTGATTCTGCAGTGTGACATTCAGGATCAGTCGTTTATCACATCGCTCGAGCTGGGAACAGGGAAAGAACTCTGGAGAACCGAAAGGAATGAAATTCCAAGTTGGAGTACGCCAACGGTGATCGATTCGCCGACAGGTACCCTGATCGTTACCAATGCAACCCAAGCTGCCCGAGGATATGATTTTGAGACTGGGAAAGAAATTTGGAGTATCAGCAACAACAGTGAAATTGCTGTTCCAACGCCTTTTGTGGCTCACAACCTGATCTACGTCTCTAGTGGGTATCGTCCGGTGCAGCCTATTTACGCGATCCGACTTGACGCCAAAGGTGATCTGACCTTGGAAAGCGATATGAATACCTCCGAATATTTGGCGTGGAGTACCACCCGCGGAGGTCCCTATATGCCGACACCGATTGTTTATGGTGATTATCTCTATGTCTGCTCGAATTCCGGTATTTTGACCTGTTACCAAGCCACAACCGGCGAACAGGTTTACAAGAAGAGATTGAAGATGAAAGGGGGACGCAGTTTTGTCGGATCACCCGTTGCTGCGGATGGATTCCTTTATTTTACCAGTGAAGAAGGCGAAACAGCCGTCGTGAAGGCGGGGCCAGAATATGAACTGACATCCCATTGTTTTTGCGATGAAAACTGCCTGACGACACCGGCGATTTCAAATGGTGTCCTGTATTTGCGTGGTCAAAAGCACATTTTCGCTTTTCAAAAAGGCAACAAAAGCAACGTTGAAGATGGAGAATGACGCACGTGTTTATGGGGACACAGCAATGATGGAATATGGGAGCAAGAAAAATTCAAATTCCTCCGGATTTTCCGGCGTCCGAACCTCTGATGTTTTGTTGTACCGTAGCATTCTACTAGGGTGAGTAGTGACTCCACGAAGACCAAATTCTGCGGTTCTTTAGAGAACGAGTTTAGATTTCAGGTCTATTAGTGATGTGCTGTTGGCCTTCATGGGATTGCATTCGATACTCTACTGGCCATTGTCACCGACGAAACCTGTCACCAACCTTTTCCACCGTATGATCAGAAATCGGTCGGGCAGTGATTCGCCGTGGTTCCACAGTCTGGGTTGCAAATAGGTTTTGGTTGAATCTGGCAAACATCTGCCAGATTGGGGGACCGTCATCTGTGCTCGCACGAGTATCGTTCATCCCCAGAATAATCCCTAATGTATTTTCCCCACGCTTCCTGCCGAAGCCAAGATTGTATCGCATCTTTCCCCAGAGAACCTTCAGAGCCAGATCCGTAGGAGCTGGCATGTGGTTTGTTTGTGCGACCTGGCCAGCGAGCCAATAATTCGGTTTACCCAATCAAAGGAGGAAATCACTGGATCCAACGGATTGCCGTGCGAGCGGTTATCGAGACGGCAGGATCTTGCCTAATGCTTCAATGTATTGGTCGGCATATCGCATCATTCCCAGATCATTGGGATGGGAGCCATCGGTAGCGGCCTCACCGTCTTTGCCTAGCAGGTTTTCTCCGGAAAGATAATGAACATTTTTGACATCTGCGGCAATCAATCGATTGTAGGCAGACAGAAGTTCTTTTCGGCTGCTGGTGTGATGATCACGACGCTGTTTAAAGAAAACTGAATTGGTGAAAGATCGATCCTCTACCAGTAGCAGGGGAGTTTCCGGGAAGGTTTTTCGTAATTGGTAGACTAACGCTTCGGTCCGCTCTTTTACTAAATTGGCATTCATATTGGGCAGGCAATCAATGGCGATTGCGGCCGGGCTGAGTTCACAAATTAAATCGCCAACCTCTTTTTCCATTTTTCCATTTCCCGAGAAACCAAGATTGATCGTCGGTTGATTCAAAGCTCTTCCCACGATGGCCGAAATACTCATCCCCGGCCTCGACGCGCACGCACCGTGCATGATTGATGTGCCGTAAAACAGGATAGGAGCTTTCGCTCGCGGTAACTGAGGCTTAAAATCCGCGTTAGTCGAGACCCCGATATGAAGCTTTTCGACCCCGTTATAGAGGGGCAAATAAAGCACATATTGTCGCACCTTTCCCCCTGGTAGAGCGTCAATTCTATTCGCCAAAACCGCATCAACATCCTGGGAGCTGGGACGGGCAACATTCACCCATCGCAATTTCCCGTTGAGGTCTTCGCCGTAGAGATCAACACCACTAACACCGGTCGCTGGCATGTGTACCATGGCTAGATTTGGACTCGATAGCCGATAGCGAACACGAATCGTTTCCGAATTGGTGGCGAATCGCACAGCCATCCCTGCGGAGTGGCGGCTTAAACCCCAGACGGCGCCCCTGACGGTCTTTTCCGCTCGAGCGGGTAGTCGATCGAAGTAGTTTTTGGTCTCTTCCCAACCCCGTCCTTCAACACCCCAGTCTTTCACGTCAAACCATGCCACATTCTTTTCGATTGTCGGTTTAACTTTTTCATCGGCCGAAGAGAGGTCGTTAGGGGCCAATGCAAACGCTGAGTTTGTCATCAGAACAGCAAGCAAAGTACCGGTTTTGATTTTACAACGGCGATTCATTTTTTTTTCCGGATAGCTGGGATTGTGACAATGCAAGGTATTTAAAAGTAGAATCAAGTGAGATTTTCAGGGTGAAAAAATGGCCACCCTAGCGAGATTCTCCTCTGGATTTCTATTGGCCTGGAATGTTGACCGGCAGATTCGTTAACAGAAATTTCAGCATCAACCTGCGCAGGTGAATGGTAGTGTTGGATCCTTCGCGGATACTGTGGGAACGATTCGGATAGGCGAACATCGTAAACTGCCGATCATGATGGATTAGTTCATTGATTAGCTTTTCCATCGTTTGATAGTGGCAGTTGTCATCGCCTGTTCCATGGATGACCAGCAGGTTACCCGTCAATTGTTTGGCGAAGTGAATCGGTGAGCCGTTGTGATACCCTTCAGGATTGTTTTGTGGTGTGTCCATATAACGTTCCTGGTAAATCGTGTCGTAATACCGCTGGTCTGGAACCGGCGCGATCGAAATGGCGGTTTGGTACAATTCCGGAAACTTGAAGATGGCATTGAGACTCATCGAACCACCCCCGCTCCACCCCCAGATGCCAACGCGTTTCTGGTCGATAAACGGGAATCGTTTTTGAGCGGCTACAAGAGCCTGAGCCTGATCATTGGCCGCCAAAACACCAATCTGGCGGTAGATAGATTTCCGCCAATTTCGTCCTCGTGGGACTTTTGTTCCACGATTATCGAAGCTCATGACCACGTACCCTTTTTCTGCCAGCATTTTGTGCCAAAGATACCGATTACCACCCCAGGCGTCTGTGACGGTCGTGCCCCATGGTTCACCGTAAACGTAGAGCATCAAGGGATACTTTTTGTTGGGATCAAAACCGGGTGGTCGCATTTGCCATCCATCGATCCCTGTTCCATCCTCCGCATGAACGTGGATGAATTCCGCCTCGGTGCTAGGGAGCCTGCCCAGTTTTTGCTTTAAGTCTTTGTTGGATGTGTAGGTTTTCAATACCTTGTGATCTGGTAGCGATACCAGTTCTACAGTGGGCGGAACGCCGAAGGACGAAAAAGTGTGCAGAGCCAGGTTGGCCTGGGGGGAGATTTTGTATTGATGAGTCCCTTTCTGGTTGGCAGGAGAAATTCTCGTCAGGTTTTTACCACTCAGTTCGATGGAGTAAAGATAGCGTTGCGTTGGTTGGTTTGGAGAGGCAATGAAATAGAATTTTTTTCGCTTCGCGTCGAACCGGACAATTTCAAACACATCGTAGTTGCCCTCGGTGATTTTGCTTTGTTGGCCCGTTGCCAAGTCTAAAAGATAAATCTGTTTCCAATCGCCCCGTTCGCTCACCCATGTACATTTTTGCCGGTCATCAACCCAAAACAGGTCATCGTTCACATCCACCCACGCTTGATCACGATCGGTAAAAATCCGGGTTGCCTTGCCGCTGCTGGCATCGACGATAAAGACTCTGTTTTCGTTTTGTTGACGATTAAGTTGTTGAACCAACAGTCGTTTGGAATCAATCCACTCCATGCGGGCCAAGTAATGATTCCTGGGATCACCGGGGAGATCGAACCACGTGGTGGAGCCGGAAGCAACATCAACAATTCCTCCTTTGACGGATGAATTAATGGTGCCGGCCTTGGGGTATTTGAATTTGGTTAAAGTCGGATACAGAGAATCTGTATTGTTGATCATCGTGAATTCCTGCAATCCCGACGTGTCGAATCGCCAGTAGGCAATCTGTTCTCCAGAGGGTGAAACACGAAATCCATCCCGAACATCCAATTCTTCTTCGTAAACCCAGTCCGAGGTCCCGTTGATGATTTCGGATGTGTCCGCGGAAGTCATTTTTTGAACTTTCCCTGTCTCTAGTTGCTCCACGTAGATATTCCGGTCTTGGACGTACGCAGCTCTGCGACCGTCAGGAAAGAGCTTAGCGAACATTAGCGTCGCGGAATCAAACTGTTTGCCGAGCTGCTGTAGTTTTTTGGATTGACGATCGTAAACCCAGTAATCTCCACGGGTATGGTATCGCCAAACTCGTCGAGTGTTGGTGAAGATCAAAACTTTGTTTTGATCTTTGCTCGATTGAAACTCGGCAACGGTTAGGGGCTTGTTTCCGCCGGGTGGAATCAGATCCTTGGCAGCAATAAAGACGTTTTTTTTTCGTGTGGCAGGATCGACGAATATCAGGTCCTGTCCGCCTCCCTGATCACTCTTTTCGAAGGTCCAGAATTGGTCTGTCCCCGGTGCCCAATTTGCCGAAAACGATTTGGCCTGAAGTTGTCCAGAGGCGTAAATTCTGTCAACGGTTAATTCGTTTGCTTTTCCTGGGCCTGCCGGTTGGATTACATGAGAGGCGAGAATCAGAAGGAAAGTCGAAACAGGAAATGGGCGGTACAAGATGAGTCCTCGTAGGAACAAATGATTCGATAGTTTTGAATGATTGATTCGGGAGACCTGGTACAAATTCGTGCTGAATCAGGCATCCCGTCGTGTTGCATCTGAGGCTGCAGAAGCGTTCGATGATCGCCTGGAACCTACAGAACATTACGCCAGGATATCGTGAATGACTTTTCCATGGACGTCGGTCAAACGAAAATTACGGCCTTGATAAAAGTGGGTCAGTTTTTCGTGGTCGAAGCCCAGTAGATGCATCAGCGTCGCCTGCAAATCGTGCGTGTGTACTTTGTTTTCAGTCACAGAAAAGCCGAGCGGGTCGGTGGCCCCATAGGATATGCCTGGCTTGATACCGCCTCCTGCCATGAACATGGAGTAGGCATCTGGAAAATGATCTCGTCCCAATACTTTTCCTTTGGCGGTACGACCTTCCCGGAAGGGCGTCCTGCCAAATTCACCGCTCCAAACCACCAAGGTTTCTTCCAACAGTCCCCTTTCTTTCAGGTCTTTCAAAAGAGCGGCGACTGCCTGATCCATAGGTTTGCAGCGTCGCGTAAGGCCGTCCGCAATACTTTCATTGGGATTGGTGCCATGAAAATCCCATCCCCAGTCGAAGAGCTGGACATAACGTACTCCGTTTTCCACCAGGCGGCGGGCCAGAAGGCAATTGTTTGCAAAGCTGGCATCTCCCGGTTTCGCTCCGTAGGTGGTGATTGTTTTTTCCGTTTCCCGGGAAATGTCCATGACTTCGGGAACCGACACCTGCATCCGAAATGCCAACTCGTACTGGGCGATACGGGTTAAGGTCTCCGCATCTCCAAGCTCCTTTGCCTGGATTCCGTTCAGGCCGTTGATTGCATCAAGGCTTATCCTGCGTAATTCACGATCCATCCCCTGAGGATTGGAGGCAAATAAGACCGGGTCGCCCTTGCTGCGACATTGGACTCCCTGAAAAACTGACGGCAGAAAACCACTTCCCCAAGCTGTGTTACCGGCACTTGGATTAAGCCCACCCGAAAGTAAAACCACGAATCCAGGTAAGTCCTGATTTTCGGTACCCAATCCGTAGGTTACCCAAGAGCCGATGGAGGGCCGCCCCATACGTGGCGAACCTGTATAAAGCATCAGTTGGGCGGGAGCATGGTTGAATTGGTCGGTATTCATCGACTTGATAACGCATAGGTCATCTGCCATCGACGCAAGGTTGGGAATGGCATCGGAGAACCATGTTCCCGATTCTCCAAACTGCTTGAATTGGTGCGGAGTCCCCAGTAATTTGGGTCGTCCATTGGTAAAGGCGAATTGTTTGCCAGCGTAGAATTCATCCGGGCACGGTTCGTCGCTGCGTTTAACCAGTTCGGGTTTGTAGTCAAGCAGGTCAAGGTGAGGAGGGGAACCAGCCATGTGAAGAAAAATGACGTTTTTGGCCTTGGGCTTGAAATGTGGTTCCTTGGGCAGAAGCGGATTGGCCCGGTCGATTTGACTTCCTTGATTTGCCTGGGACTCATCGGCCAGCAGAGAAGCCATGGCCATGCTGCCCACTCCCATGGAACACTGTTGGAAAAAGTGTCGACGGGTCGATTGAAGTAGACTTGGATTCATCTTCACGAAATTGCTGATTTTGTTTGAATTAGACGGTTTCATCTTAGCAAAGGTCTGACGCTATCGCACGCGGAATCGAGGTAATGATGCTTGATTCGTTCGAGTCGCTATTGCCGCCTGAGACACCTCTACTAGCGAGAACGTCTCAGCCGACCTTTTTTCGTATTACCTTTTCAGGCCAGAATTGGTGTAGCGACCTCACCCGCCACATCGGTGAGGCGAAATTCCCGGCCTGCGTAACGAAAAGTGAGCCTTTGATGATCCAGTCCCAGTAAATGTAAAAGAGTGGCATGTAGGTCATGGACATGCATCTTGTTTTCCGCTGCATAATAACCGTAGTCGTCGGTCGCACCATAAGTGTATCCTCCTTTTACACCGCCGCCTGCCATCCACATCGTGAAACCATGTGGATTGTGATCACGACCGTCACTGCCCTGTGCTGTTGGAGTGCGACCGAATTCGCCACCCCATAAAACGAGTGTGTCATCAAGCAGTCCTCGTGCCTTGAGATCGGCTAAGAATCCTGCAATCGGTTTGTCGACTTCGGCAGCATTTTTGGTGTGGCCCTGAAATAGATGACCGTGTTGGTCCCATTGAACTTCGCTGTCACTATGGGTGACCTGTACGAATCGAACTCCGCGTTCAAGGAATCTACGGGCCAACAGGCATTGGCGACCAAAGTTCTGGGTCATGGGATCATCAATTCCATATTGTCGAATCGTCTGTTTGGACTCACCGTTTATCTCCTGTATTTCTGGCATGGCGGTTTGCATTCGATAGGCCAACTCAAAGGATTCCAGTCGACCTTCGAGGTTTTTGTTGTGCTCGGATTTTTCCATGTGATCACGATTCATTGCCTGAATCAGATCCAATTGTTTGCGCTGAGTGTTTTTGTCAATTCGTTGGTTGCGTATATGTTTGACTTTTGCTTGAGAAGAGGAAATGCTGGCGTTACCGATTGGAGTTCCCTGGCAATAAGATGGTAGAAACGCACCTCCCCAGTTATTCATTCCTCCATGGGCCAGTGTTGGGCAAACGGTCACAAACGCCGGCAGGTTTTCATTTTCGGTACCGAGTCCGTAGGTAACCCAGGCTCCCATGCTGGGTCGCACAAACTGATCGGTACCCGTATGCAGTTTGATCAAGGCACCACCATGGGCCGGATTGGTGCCATGGACCGAACGCAACATGCACATATCATCTACATGCTTGGCAACGTTTGGAAATAACTCGCTTACCGGTAGCCCGCTCTGACCATGTTTTTGAAATTTCCAAGGGGACTTCAGGAGGTTTCCCTGCTTGGCAAAGGTGACCCGGGGCAAAGCGAACGGCAGCGGTTTCCCATGGTCCCGATCCAGCAGTGGTTTGGGATCAAAAGTATCCACATGAGACGGACCTCCTTTCATGAATAAAAAGACAATGCGTTTGGCGCGGGGAGCAAAATGGGGTTTTTTTGCAGCCAATGGAGAATCGGACGGACTTGCCTCTGACTCGGAAGACAACATGGCGGAAAGGGCCAGGTTCCCAAATCCCAAAGCAGAGGATTTCAGAAGCCAACGCCTGGATTCTAAATCGGGTTTCACGGGTGATTCCTACTTTAAATAGAGGTTTTCGTTACAACAAAAAAGGCTTTGGCACACCAGAGACCAGGCACTGGGCCGACTTTTCATTCCGGAATCCTGTTTGGCAACAGCAGATTCGCTGGACGGTCGTTGAGCTATGAATTCTAGAATTCGTTTGATTTCGTCGGGAGTAGGATCTCGTCCCAAGATCCTCTGGTAAATTTTCTGGCATCGCTGGCGGTTATCGCCACCGAATTGAACGATCTGGGCTGCCAGATCGTCTGCAGAATTCATGACCCAATCCGAATTGAGCATTAAAAGCGCCTGAGGTGCGACCGTGGTTTCGCTTCGATTCCCGGTAGGCAGGGTTGGATCCGGGAAATCAAATTGCTCGAACAGGGTGTAGAGGTTATTTCGGATGACTGGCAAATAAACGGCTCGCCGCACACTTTGGTACCGGGTGTGATCGATGGAAGTATGGTCAAAAACAAATTGTCTGTTTCTGAGGGGAACCGTTTTTCCACCGAGCGACCGATTGAGGCGATTGGAAACGGCCAATACAGAGTCGCGAATTTCTTCGGCCTCCAGACGACGCATGGGGAAATGGGTCAGCCATCGATTGGCAGGGTTAAGGAGGTTGTTGGTTTCCAACGGTGTACTGCTCATGCGATAAGCGGAAGAGGTCAGGATCAATCGATGGAGGTCTTTGATCGACCAACCCGACTGCATCAATCGTCTAGCCAGCCAGTTGAGCAGTTGGGGATGGGAAGGCCGCTCACCCAGTACACCGAAGTTTTCCGTAGAAGGGACCAGCCCGTTTCCAAAATGCCATCGCCAGATTCGGTTGACAAAAACTCGAGCCGTTAGTGGATTTCGGGAATCGACGATCCAACGGGCTAATTCCAGCCGACCGCTTTGATGTTCCGGAAAAACCGGGCGGATTGTCGAAATCCGAAGGACTTCCGGGAATTCACGCTGAACAGCGTCGCCGAGACTTCGATGGTTGCCGCGAATATGAATTGGCAGAGATTCCTTAATTATGCCGTCGGTAACACCCATGGCTGCCGCAGCATCGGGCGCAGCGCTTTCGGTGATGCGAGATTTTTCTAGGAGTTCGCTGTACTTTGTCAGGTTTTGTGCATCGAATGCAAATTCGACTTTAGGCGGAACTGCCAAAAATCCAACAGGATCAAACAACGCCTGCCGGGCCAATTCGAGAACGGAGTCCTCAAGAGCATTGGCCTTGGGGCTTGCTTTTCGGGTCGATTCCCAAGCGGCGTTTACCCGTGCAAAAAGATTGTCGTAAAACTGCCGAATTTGATCAGGAGAATCAATCGAGGTATGCCACTTTTCAAAGAGAGGATTTTCCCTTTGATAGTGTAGATGCAAGCGGCAATGATGTAATATTCTGGGATGTAAATCGAATTTTTCCGCTTGGGCTGCGACTTCTGTTAACGAATCGCTGATTTCAATCCCACTTGCTGCTACAAGATAGTCAACGACTTTGGTCCGTGCTTGCTGCCTTAAACGGCTGTATTCTGCATTCTTGAAATCGGTGGCCTTTTGTTTGAGCTTCGCGATGACCGATTCACTTTGCTTTACTGTTTCCTGTTCTGCCTCCGTGGCAAATGAGTGCTCGTACCAATGTTTGATGGCCCCGGTATTGGAGTCCGCAAAAGTCTTGGTGTTTTTGAAAATGGCGGCCAGTGAGTAGTAGTCTGTTTGCTTGATCGGGTCGAATTTGTGGTCGTGACATCGTGCGCAACCCAGTGTCAGTCCCAAAAAGGTCTTGCCGATGGTGTCTAGCTGCTCATCGATTGTATCCATCGTCAGTTTCTCACGGTCAGGTTCAGCCAGGACTTTGGCACCCAGGGCCAGAAATCCGGTTGCGGTGCGTGTTTCTTGATTGGCGTTGGGCAGAAGGTCTCCGGCCAATTGTTCTGTAACCCACTGGTTGACCGGCTTGTCGTCATTGAGTGACTGGATGACATAATCCCGATATCGCCACGCGTTACCAAATGCCAGGTTTTCATCAAGACCGTTGGAATCGGCATACCGGACCACATCCAGCCAGTGGCGTCCCCAGCGAACGCCGTATTGCGGAGAGGCAAGCAGCCGGTCAACGACGTTTTCAAATGCGGAGGGGGAGCGATCGTCAAGGAATCGGCGAACTTCTTCAGCCGTGGGAGGTAGTCCTAACAAGTCAAATGTCACCCGCCGAATCCAGGTTTGGCGATCTGCGGGTTGGGCAGGTGAGAGACCTCTTTTCTTCATTTCCGCCAACAGAAAAGAGTCGACTGGGTTTCGCGTCCACTGATGATTGATTCCAGTGGAAGCCACCTCTGGAATCGGTGGCTTACCAACGGGTTGCATTGACCAAAATTTTCGACCTTCGTGAATACTCATCCCGGTCGGCAGATTCGTCGCTGTTTCAGACGCTCTCGGATCCGGTGCCCCCATTTGAATCCAGTCTTTAAGCAATTGGATTTCAGAATTGCTGATCCGTTTTTTCGGTGGCATTTGTAAATCGGGATTCTGGTAATCAACGGCTTCCACGAGAAGGCTCTTGGCCGGGTTGCCGATGACGATAGCAGGCCTGGTATCACCTCCTTTTCGAACAGCCATGCGGGAATCAAGTCGCAATCCACCCTTTGCTTGCTGGTCGGCATGGCATTGATAACAATGCTTGACGAGGAGGGGGCGGATGTTTTTTTCAAAAAATGCAATGTCTTCTGGCGAATGAGTCGTTGAATCGTCAGCGAGCAGCGGAATCCCGACTTCCATGCCCGCGATCGTCAACAACATCCACACCGACCAAAAGCGGAATCGCGTTGATTTATACCGATGTGTAGCGATGCTGGTCATGATCAATCAAGAGGGACAGAGTTCCGGTGCAGTGGGGAGTGATTTGAGGTTCTTATGGGGAAGCTCTATTCTAATGGCTATAACAAGGCGAACAGGCGATAAGCTTGAAAGAATCCTTGCCTGTAACAATATCAAACCTTGGACAGTCTTTCCACTTTTTTTGATCGTGATCGTTTTTTTCCGACATCCTGTAGCGGATCTTGCCAATGAGTTTGATAGACAACGATATTTCATCTCGAATTTTTTGGATTACCCAATGGGTCATGGGGATCTTTATTGGTTTACAGCCTGGTTTTGAATCGAAGATAGATTCCCAGGAGCTGAGCCGGTTTTTTGAAATTGAAAGATCCGTTGCCCACCAGGGATTTGATGGTCGTACCTGCTGGGTCCATGCCAGGGCGGGTGTGATTCCACCTGAAGCCAGGCTAGAGAACGGTCGAACTGCTCAAGTGGTAATGACATCACAGAAATTACTATTGAGTGGATCGGACGTTTTTTATTCTCTTCACCAGACGACTTCGGTTGATTCTGGGAGGTCTTGGAGCCCCATGGAACCTCTGGACCGCTTTGCCAGAAAGAGGCTTGGCGATCAATTCTCTGCCGGGAATCAAGGTGCCGGCATCGCTTCCGACCTTGTTCAAACTGGGGACGAATTGTTGGTGTGTGACTTTACACCACAGTGGCACTCTGCCAGCCAACGATTGTTGGGGGTGGGGCAGACTGTCTGGTATCGCGGTAACGGCGTTCTGCCGATCCGTCCCCGAAGTATTGCCTACGCATGCTACGATTCGAAACAAACACGATGGTCAGATTGGCAATCGCTTGAACTACCCAAGGAAGAGAGATTCAAGAACGCGGGCGCTGGTAGTGCTCAGAGAGTGGATCTTGTTGGTGGAGATATCCTGATCCCTTTCTATTTCAAGGAACCTCAGGAAAAACAGTACTCGGTAGCAGTATGCCGTTGCCGTTTTGATGGAAAAAAACTGTATTATCTGAAACATGGCAACGAGTTGTCATTGGGAGTAGATCGCGGTTTGTTTGAACCTTCACTGACAAGATTTCAAAACCGGTTCTACCTTACGTTAAGGAACGATCGTCATGGTTACGTTTCCACCAGCGAAGACGGTTTGCATTTCAACGAACCTGTTCGATGGCGTTTTGATGATGGAAAAGACCTTGGCAACTACAATACACAACAGCATTGGGTTACCCATTCTGAAAAACTTTTCCTGGTCTACACACGACGAGGTGCCAAAAATGACCATGTCTTCCGGCATCGAGCTCCCTTATTCATTGCGGAAGTGGACCCCGTTCGCTTGAAGGTGGTACGGGAGACCGAACAGGTTTTGATCGAGGAAAAAGGTGCGCGGCTTGGAAATTTTGGTATCACCAAAATCTCTGATGAGCAAACCTGGGTGACGGCAACAGAATGGATGCAGCCTCTAGGGGTTGAGAAGTATGGCAGTGACAACCGTATCCATGTCGCCAGAATCAAGTGGCGGCAGCCAGATCTTGGAGGGCGGGCCAAGACCGTCCCTTTCAAGCGGAAGAGAGCTGAATCAAAAAAAGCGATCTGGAATAAAATCGGACCCTATTTTTCTCCACCGCCCCGATTGATTGAGAAAACGGAGGGCTACCCATCTGTGCTCAATTCCCAAGAGAAGGCCAAGGTGTCTTCAAAGAATCAATGGGTTACGCGGCGAAAAGAAATTCAGTCCAGGTGGCAGGAATGGTTAGGCCAATGGCCTCCTTCAAATAAAAAGCAACAGTTGCAGGTGTTGGAATCTACAGTTCGGGAAAACTTCGTCCAGCAGAAAGTTCGCTTTCAGTGGAGTCCCAAAGAAGCAACAACGGGCTACCTTTTGATTCCGGATGGGTCAGGACCCCACCCGGCAGTCGTCACGGTATTCTACGAACCCGAAACGGCGATTGGATTGGGAAAGCCCAACCTCGATTTTGCACTGCAATTGACACGCCGCGGATTTGTTACGCTTTCGCTGGGTACGACGCAGGCGACTGCCAACCAGACCTATGCGATCTATCATCCAACGATAGACCAGGTGACTGTACAGCCGTTGTCGATGTTGGCTCATGCGGCAAGTAACGCTTGGTATGTCTTGGCCAATCACCCTCAAGTCGATCGAAATCGAATTGGAATTGTTGGTCATTCTTTTGGTGGGAAATGGTCCATGTTTGCGGCCTGTCAATTTGATAAATTTGCATGCGCCGCCTGGTCCGATCCCGGAATTGTATTTGAGGATAATCGCCCAAGTATCAACTACTGGGAGCCCTGGTATCTCGGGCATCATCAACGTCCTTGGCGGAAGCGAGGACTGCCAACTGCGGAAAACCCCGCGGTGGGGCTGTACCCACGTCTCCGAACTGGAGGGCACGATCTGCATGAATTGCATGTGCTGATGGCGCCGCGACCGTTCCTGGTGTCGGGGGGGTCAGAAGATCCGATTGAACGCTGGCATGCGCTGCGGGCGACGATGGAGGTGAATCAACTCTTGGGGGTGCAGAATCGTGTGGCGATGACCAATCGCCCTGACCACTCACCAAACCCGGATTCCAACGAAATCATCTACCTTTTTTTTGAATACTTTTTGAGTCTCTAATTGGTTGAGGTCAGGTTTTATTCCGGAAGATCCTGAAATCCGGTAAGTCGGACCGCTCGATCCTTGATACGGCCCGCCTCCTCTTTGCCACCGAGCTTTTCCAATAATCGAGCATAGGTGGTCAGGGGTTGATGTAAGATCTTGTGGTTGGGGCCGAGTCGGGATTCCATAATGTTGATCGCCCGTTTAATAATCAAATGAGCTTCTTCATACTTTCCCTGGTTACCAATACACACACCTAGTTTGTACAAAGATTTGCCATATTCCAGATGGGATTCTCCCTGCGTTTCTCGCCAGTGATCAGCTAGCTCAGAAAAGTACTTTTGTGCTTCAAGATTTTTTTTCTCCATCAAAGCGATGGTTCCAAGTTGATCGAGTAATAGTACCCAGATCGGATCTTTTCTTGAGAGATCGTGTTTATGAAAAAGGTCATAGGTAATGACCATCTCCGCCATCGATTCAGAATATTGCTGGGCTTTTGCATGGGCAAGGCCTTTGTTAAGCCTCGCATGGGCTTCCTGGATTGAGCGGTCCCCATGGACCTTCTTGCGAATCTGGATAACCGCTTCAAAACGCTTCAATGCCAAGAGGGGTTTACCATTTCTGTTCTGAGAGACACCAAGATCGTTCAGTCGTTTTGCGTAGACCTCGCTGTCCGTTCCCCAGAGTTTGCCTGATATCGGGATTAATTTTTGAAGCGTTTGTTCGGCTGCGGTTTGATTGTTCAAAGTCGTTTGGGCTTGGCTAATTAATTCAAGTGTGGATTCGATGTCGGGATGGTTTTGCCCGGTCAAAGAGATTCTGAGGTCCAGCACATCATTCAACAATTTGAGACCACGGTCGTTGTCATTGATTCCAAAGTAGCATTGGGCCCTGATGTAATTAATGTTGGCGGTGACAAACGACTCTTCGCCCCAAAGAAGCAACGATAGACTTGCTGCTTTTTCAATCACTTCACAGGCTTGCTGATACTTTTGATTTTCCAATAGGCGGATTGCCGTTAACTTTAAACCCGTTAATTCCGACGACAACTCTCGATCTTTTTCAGAAAACGTTGTTCTTTGGCGAGCAGCCGTCATCGCCAATTCGGCAGAGATCGTTTGCCAAGCGTCCTTGCCGAATTCATGAGTGACACGCCGGTGGATTTCTCGCCAGGTCAAAAGGGCCGTATCATAGGTTCCATTTGAATTCTCAAGTTCCGCCTTTTGCATCAGAGCATATAGATTTTGGGCTAGGTTGCCTGAAGGATGATCGGATTCCAGTTGTTCATTGAGGATTTGTGGTGATTTTTTTTCGCCTTCGGCAGCCGTCTGCGGTTGGCTCTTTCGGCTACAACCGAAATTCAACAATAAAAGGCAGTAAACGCACAGGAAGACTTTCAAAAGCGATCGTTTTAGAGGTTTTGCGTTCAACATTTACCGTCCCAGTTTCGTGTTGGAAGAGATCTCCAGTCGATGCGGGGGTTGTATCAAACAGACAAAAATGATGTAACTGCAATCAAATAACAGCATGGCGATGTGACAGGAAGAGGGGCTGGAACCATGGAAAAACATAAATCTTCAGAACCAAACCAGGTGGCATCGAAAAAAACTGATTTTCGGAAATTGGTGGCACGCGGGAACTCGCTCTGGATGAAGCTAGCATTGATTGCGATGGGTTGCCTAATTTCCTTGGTCATGACCGAAGCGATACTGATTGGATTTAGGATTTCATTTCCACTGCTTTACCAGGCTGATGACGTCTGCGGTACCAGGTTGAAGCCGGGCCTCAATGTCCGATATATCGAAGAAGGGCAGTCGATCGTAAAAACCAATTCGATTGGGTTTCGAGACTTTGAACACACGTTGAACAAGCCAGCAGGTGTTTTCCGCATTGCTGTGATTGGGGATTCATTTTGCGAAGGCCTGCAGGTTGATGTGACGAAAACGTTTTGGCATTTGTTGGGCACTCGGTTGCAGGATCAGGATAATCGATTGGTGGAAGTGCTGAATTTTGGAACCTCAGGTTATGGAACTGCCCAGGAGTTGGAAACGCTTAAAAAATATGCCGCCGGTTTCAAGCCGGATTTAACCATCTTGGCCATCTTCACCGGCAATGATATCGGTGACAATTCCTCGAAAATCAATCAAGGTCAGATTAAGCCATACTATCAATACCAAGATGGCGAACTGGTGCTGGACCGTCGTTTTCGGCAGGATCCAGAGTTTGTTTCCAATCGTTCAGCGTTCACCCGGTTCAAGGCTGGCCTTATTAATTCTTCCCGCAGTTTGCAGTTAGCCAATAAATTCTATTCGGCTTGGAAAAACAGGCGAATCTCCGGTGATCGAAGTGACATCGGTTTGGACCCCAATGTCTACCGATCGCCAGGTCCTGGTACCGAGTGGGAAGAAGCTTGGAGGGTAACAGAGGGTCTGCTTATGCTGTTTCAGGAGGAGTGCCGTCGAATGAATAGCGGCCTGTTGATTGTCACGTTGAGTAATCCGATTCAGGTGCATCCGGACCGGAAAAGAAAAAGTGAATTCCTGGAACAAAATACGATTGACGATTTGTTTTATCCCGATCGTCGACTGCTGAATTTTTGCGAATCTAACAACATCGTCTGCCTTTCATTGGCAGAGACTTTTTCCAAGGCTGTAGATTCGGCCTCTCCGTCGCTCTATTTGCATGGATTCAGCAATACGGAGATGGGTGCCGGACACTGGAACGAAGACGGACATCAACTTGCATCTGAAACGATTTACTCGTTCCTCACCTTTGGCGGTGGAAACGGTTTACTGTCCGGCGGAAAAAGAGATTAGGCTCGATCGTCATGGACCGGCAGCGAACAGGATTGTGAATGGACTTGAGCCTTGCCATAAGCTTGGGCAATTAGCCGTTTCGTTGCCGATACTTGGCACTTGCCCGCATCAAGACAAATCGTTCATATTCTGATAGTCCTTTAAATCCGACTTCATTAATCCTTCCTAGTATTTCGTCCACACGTTCTTCATCTGTGCTGGCTTCTTGGCCATGTTCATCTTCGGCTTCGAATTGATGTTGATGTAGCCAATCCGAAATCTTGTGTTCTTCTTCGCTGTCATCATCGAATTCATCGTAAGCACGATTCTCGATCGCATTCAAAATTCGTCCTTCAAAAACTTTTGAATCATCATCAAGTACTTCCTGGAGGTCACGCAGATCCAATTGCGTTTGACGTCGCGCACCAAAAAAAACCACCGTAGCAAGCAACAGTAGAACCAGCCACATTGGAATCACAGTATCGGTAGCGGTCTCGCGTGCCAGCCAGGCAAGGATGCAAAGCCCGATTGAAGTCATCATCGAGACAATCATAGAGCCAAGGTAAACCTGATCGGTTGTGGTATTGGGCCACAAGAGCGGGATCATTGAGCGGACGATGCGACCGCCATCAAACGGTGAAACCGGTAACATGTTGATAAGAAAAACAAGCCAGTTGATCCAGAAAATCAGGCCCACAGTAGTCGCAAATTGATTTTCCGAAAGCACCACCGGTAGCAATGGATAGAATAGGTCGGACCAACTGCCGGAACTCGCAAACGAGGGTTCAAAGATCAAAATCCATGAACAGGCGAGGCAAATTAGCAGATTGGCGGCCGGTCCACTGACATGAACAAGAAACCTTTGGTACTTGTCGGCGGGCAATTGGATATCGCTTTGTCCGCCCCAAGGGAAAACTTCAATCGAATTAACACGCCCTCCATAGCCGGACGCCGTGAAACCATGCGCAATTTCATGTATTAGGATCGATCCCAGCAATATTCCGATGGCTGCGAATGAGGTCAGGTAATAGTCTGTGCCGGGAATGGTGGTGGCAGCTTGCCAGCCAAAATAAAACGCTACCAATGCAAACACAAAGAAGAACATGTGCATTCGGACGTGCACACCATACCATCGTCCCAGGCCTATGCTCCACGTGGAATGATGGTCTCCAGCCATTTCAATTGTCTGTCGGCAAAAAAATGAAAATAGGGAACTAAATTATCATGCTTCCGTTGACCGCCGGGTGACTCCTGGAAAAAGAGGTACCCAGTGATAATTGATCCAGTGATAATTGATCCAGTGATAATTGATCCAGTGATAATTGATCTGACGTCATTTCGTCATCTCACATTCATCAAAAGAGCGACCCATAACCGCATTAATATTAAGGATACAACAAAGTTCGCGTCGACGCGGACTTTACCGTACGCTTGAGGTCAATCAACTCTCCTTTTTTAGCCTAATGATTGGCCTGTAAATTGCAATCAATCAAATCAATCAAATCAGAAAAATTAATAGGCAAGCCGAATTGATATGCACAATTGACCCTATTTACTTTATTCGGTCCCGTTTCAACTCCATCAATGGGAATAGCTGTCTTGGAAAAGAAGATTTTGCAAACGCCACGGTTTTCTGTCGTTGAACGTGTATTCAAGAGTCGTTCCAGATGCGTGATACGGCATCCAGGGGCGGTGACGATTGTTCCTTGGGTCGATTCGAAACGGATCTGTATGATCCGAAACTACCGGGATGCTGTTGGCAGAGAACTAATAGAGCTTCCGGCGGGGACCAGAGAGCCTGGCGAATCGGCGTTGGAAACTGCCAAACGAGAATTGGCTGAGGAGACCGGCTATCATTGCAAACGGCTCGAACCATTGTTGGAGTTTTTTGTCTCGCCGGGGATCATGGACGAAACAATGTCTGTTTTTGTTGCCTCTGAACTGACCGCCGGTTCTCAGGAATTGATGGATGATGAGGAAATCGAACCGCTCATTGTTGAGTTCGAAGAAGCGATCCAATGGATCAGGAATGGTAAAATCTGTGATGGTAAGACGATCGCGATTCTTCTTTATTTAGGGTCGATGAGCTAGGTCGTGTTCTGGTTGTTACAGGTTATGCAATTGCTGCGATGTTGTATGAGATGAGGACGTTGCGCATCTTGAATTTGATATAAACGAGCGTTCTTGACCAATCGAACCGAATAAAATTCGCCTTGGGTGATTGTTAGCAAAAAAATTATCAAACTTAAACTGGTCTTTCCCATGAATATTCCTGGCCGATTAGCAACCGTTCTTTCGTTGGTTGTCGCCTCAGCTTTTTCTTGTGCGACGAGTTCCATTTTATCTGCAATGTCGTATCGCTGGCAGAGCAGTTACTCGACAACAGAAGATGTAGAGGGTCAACCGCTGGCGGCACAAGTCCGCCGTCTGCAGAGAGCGTTGAAAAATATTGGCCAGCCACTTCCTCGCCGCCTGTCTTCTGAGCTTGATGTAGCAGTTCTCAATCATGACGCGGTGGAAATTCAGAAATTGATCGATAGCCTCATCATGGCTGAGGTGACAATCGCCGACGATGGTTCAATTGCGGCAAGAAAAGGACTCGGCAAAGCCACGCTACGACAGAATCAACACACTGCTTTACTGATCAAAATTGTTAATCGGGCAGGTCTTCGCAAAAAAATAACCGTCTCTTCACCAAATCATGGCGCCGTTTATGGTGGGGCAAGTCTTTTTAGTCTCCGGCGGCAGCAGCAAACGGATTTGGGCAACGACCCAAATGAAGGGGATTTGCCAAATCGATTCTTGGACGTTTCTTTTTATCGGCAACCTCCAATGCTTGATCTAATGAGCGGCTTGACTGTGGAATATGCCGTTTTGCTGATTTATTGCCAACGTCAAGGTGTTGTTGAGACGCATTTGAATTTTGAGATTCCGAATCAAGCGTTTGCAAAAGTTCCCGGTCCTGGGGAGCCGTTTCAATTCCAAGTTAGCCCAGCGGCGAAGGTCATGATTCAGGTGGTGGATCCAACTCAATTCGCTTTACACCCGATTGCCCGCGTTGAGATACGGGATTTTGAAGGAAGAATCCACCCACTACCACCCAAGCGGCTTGCTCCGGATCTGTTTTTTCAACCTCATATCTATCGGCGGGATGGCGAGTCGATTTATTTGAGCTCTGGAGAGTACACCGTGCGATATTGTCGTGGCCCGGAATATCGGATGTTTGAAAAGAAAATGGTGGTTCATTCCGCTAAGGACAACATCTTGAGCCTGGAACTCAAACGGTGGGTTCGCCCGATGGAATTCGGATTTTTGAGCGGCGATCATCACATTCATGCGGCGGGTTGTTCCCATTACACATCCCCGACGCAGGGGATTTCACCAGCGGACATGTATCGACAGGTTTCCGGCGAGGGATTGAATGTTGGCTGCGTATTGACGTGGGGGCCCTGTTTTGACTTCCAGCGACGATATTTTAAACCTGCGGCAATGCAGTTTTCGGATACGGAGTCTCTCCTGAAATATGACCTGGAAATCAGTGGATTCGGATCTCAGGCGATGGGGCATGTATGCTTGTTGAATCTTAAAGACCAGGCTTATCCACAATCCAATGGAACCAAGACGGCGGGTTGGCCGACATGGACCACACCGGTTATGCGTTGGGCAAAGGCACAGGGTGGATATACCGGTTACGCCCATTCGGCTAGTGGATTGTCGATTGACCCGGCGAATGCGACGAGCAGAATACTCAGTCGGGAAGATGAAAATTTAGATGGTCAGCTTTCACCAGCTGAGGTTTCCGACACATTGTTACCCTATGATTTTGGCAAGGTGGATAGTGATGCCGACGGCCAAATCACCCGTCGGGAGTTGATGCTGGCTCACCGACAGAGTGCGCGTGAGCTGCCGAATCTTGCGATCCCAGAGATGAATGGTGTGGGTGCGATGGAGATTTGTGTGAGTGCTGTGGAAGGCGTTTGTGATTTTATCAGCTGCATGGATACCTCACGGATTCAGGAATGGAATACCTGGTACCATTTGCTGAACTGTGGTTTCCCGATCAAGGTGTCCGGCGAGACCGATTTCCCCTGCATGAGCAGTCGTCGCGTCGGAAAGGGGAGGGTTTATGTACAGATGGATTTGCCCCGTCCACTGGAAAGTAATCCAATTGACTTTTCCAAATGGTGCCGTCGTCTGGCGCAGGGGAAGTCCTATGTATCCGATGGATTTGCACACGCAATTGATTTTCGGGTCAATCAGGTATCGCCCGGGTACGGAGACGTTCACTTACCCGATCGGGGGGTTGTGGATGTTGTCGCCCAGGTGGTTTTTGCTCCCAGGATGCCCGC
Organism: Planctomycetota bacterium; assembly: GCA_014238905.1. Classification (GTDB taxonomy): domain Bacteria; phylum Planctomycetota; class Planctomycetia; order Pirellulales; family Pirellulaceae; genus JABAAE01. The sequence goes on along the minus strand of JABAAE010000004.1, from coordinate 301,213 downwards.
GTCGGTAGCGCAGGGAACACAGCGAAAACCGATCGATCGTGCCAAAATTGGCGATACCGTTGAGCTCCATCACCCCCGAGAGGACAACTGGGTTTCCGGCCGTGAAAGTCTGGTAGAAATTGTGGTTAATGGGCAAGTGGTTGCCAGTCGAAAAATACCGGCAGATGGAGAAACTCATCATCTTCGATTACGAATCCCGGTGGACCGCAGCAGTTGGATTGCTCTTCGGCAATTTCCGCAATTGCATACCAACCCGGTCAATGTGCTGGTCGCAGGTCAACCCATTCGGGCTTCCCGGAAAAGCGCAAAATGGTGCGCCGAAATGACAAAGTTGGTTTGGCTAAATCGGCAGCGGACGGTTGATGTCAAGGAACGGCCGGCTGCTCAGGCAACTTTTGTCAAGGCGATTGCCGTCCTCGAGCAGCTTGCTGAGGAATGACCGAGTGCCTGATCGACATGTTCATTTCTGGATTGTTTTTATTGGAAATTGGATGCTGATCGCAAGGGGGAAACACCGGTTGGCAGACTGAATATGAATTCAAGTCGTGTTGGCAAAATCTACTTGGCAAACATCTCAGCCGAAAGATCACCAATGGTGACAAAACCAATTGGTTTTTTTGAAGAATCCACGATGCGGGCAATCGGCTGTTTCGTCGTCTGCATTCGTAGGAGTGCGTTTCCCATCAGTTCGTTTTGATCCATGTCAATGAGCTTTTGCGTATTGTACGTGGGGTTAGAATCGGTGACGAGCAATTCGATGACTTTGACATATTGAGTTTCGCCGGACGCGATTTTCATCGCCACAAAACCAACTTTTTGCTTTCTGGCGAAATCCTTCAGGTTGGAAACACTGATGTCGGTGTTTCTAATTTGGTAACGAGATAGTGGTTTGAGGAAGTCCCTGACCGGTTTGTTAACGACTGAAAACATGCCATGGGCGAGAGCTCTTTGCCCGGATTGAAGAATGCCGGCATCCTGACCTTCCTGTAGAATTTCATCCAGCTCTTTTTTCGCTAATGCCAAACGCACTTTGACGGGAGACTGTCCAACTATTTTTTCCAGGGTTTTTCCTACCAACCAGAGTAACGCGGAGATCGGGAGTAACACCGAAAAGAAGAAGGTAAACAGAAGGCCCGATTTTCGCAGGAAAAAGTGGGGAGCGTTCATGAAGAGGTTTTTAGGAAGTGATTCCCCGTAAATAAACAGAATGGGCGAAAGTAGGATCGGAGCGGCGATTTCAACGAAAAGTGTCGAGTCAGTGAATGCGATCTGGCAGCCGATGACGATGGCCAAGCTGGTCAAGTAGTTGGCGATGTTGTTCCCCGCCAGTGTCGTGGCGACAAATAGCGTGGGATTATTGATTAGCCATAACAGTCTCTTGGCGACTTTATCTCCACGTAATCCGTCCATCACCAGCTTGAGTCGCGTTACGCGATAGAATCCCATTTCATTGCCGCTGAAAAAAGCGCTAAGCAGGATTCCGAAGATCAAAATCAGGAATGTGACCAGGATCATGGCCTCTCCTCCAGACGACTGTAAGTCATCTCAATCAGCATGTGACCTCGTTGAGGCATTTCCAGCACGCGGAATTGCAGGGGGCCCCAAGTGCAACTGTCACCGACCCTTGCAATTCGTTGGTTCGCTTCCTGGATGATTCCACTAACAGTCACGCTCTTTGAATCCGGTAGTTGACCGGCGACGAATTCCTGCAATCTTCGAAGACTTGTCATGCCAGAAATCAGCCATTTTTTGCCAGGATCAATGGTATGAACAGGATTTTGGTCGAGTAAGCGCTTTGCTCTGCTGGGTGCGTAGTTGAGAACGGTGTCGACGACATCCTCGTACGTCAGGATACCAATGGTTTCCCCGAATTCGTTCACGATTGCGACCACTTCAGTGTCTTGTTCTCGCATTATTTCATACGCTTGAGCAACTGTCGTCGACCAGGGTGCATAGCCGACTGATTTGGCAAGCTTGTCAAGATTTTCCTTTGGCAACTCGTAGGAATCTCTCAATCGAATCGCTTTTTCCACTTCTTCAGAGTCCTTCTCAGTCACCAACAGATATCCGCTGGGTGGTAAGTTGCCCTGGAAATCGTTGATGTTCACCGGTGGTGAAAACGACCGGAACTGGCTTCTAGGTCGCATCCACTCATCGGCTCGGATGTCCGAGAGTTGGACAATATTACGGAGAATGGCTCTTTCCAAATCAATGATGTGTTGATCCTGATTGGATAACTCGATCGCGTTTTCAAGATCGGAGACCTCCAGGTACTTTTCAGCTGTCAAGTTGGGACAGAGCAACCTTTGTGAAAACAGATTCATGTTGTTCAATATTGGCATGATTGGGTCGACCATGCGAATCAGGTAATAAAGAGGTACCGAGAAGCATCCTGAAAATAGCTCTGGCCGCAGAACGGCAAAAGTTTTGGGCGTTAATTCGCTGAAGAAAATAATCGCCATCAATGAGCCAATGGCAAAAAGTGCGGCGGTAGTTTGGTTTCCTCCTAGCTTGATGGCCACGATGGAAGAAATTCCAAAATAAGCCATGTTGATGACGAGGTTCCAAAAGAGAACAGCCGAAAGCAGGCGATCTGGGGATTCCAGTAGCGAGATCACCAGTCGTTGTCTGGCCGAGCCGTTGGCCAGTCGTTTTTTTTCCTTGGCACGCAATGAAAAGAATGCCGCCTCGGAGGCTGAGAAAAAGCCGGAAACGACAATTAATGCTCCCATCGCCAAGAGAAACGGGACCGCTTCTGCAATGCTACTCATCGTCGAATGACTTTTGGCGACCCATGGAAATGTTGAATTCGCTGATTGCCGGGATCATCATCGCTGATGTGGTAAAGCCGTAAACCATCACGAGGATGATATAAACCGGCGTTACCTGGCCGATCAAAAAACTGGTGATCGCATAGAACATCGAGATTGGCAACGCACCACTTGCCAAGGCGATGGCCGACGAGGGATTTCTCGAACCCAGGCCAATAAACAACCCGATTCCACCGAAGACAATAAATGCCAGAAACGGGGCCAGCATACTCTCAAACGAGGTGGTACTGAATGAGATCATGATCAACATGCATGTCATGATTCCCAGAAACAGGAAAAAGACAGTTCCCAGGCTGACTGCAATAGCTTGTCTTGAGTTGTAATAGAGCATGCCGCAGTGGATCCCGAGCATGGTTACAAATACATCCAGAACAAGGAGTCCGGTTGAAAGGAAAATGAGGTTTTCCAACGAAATGGCACCAAAAATCCAAAGTGCGCCGCATAGTACCAGAGGCAGGATTACCATTTCTTTGGCAACATAAAAAACACCACCGATTTTTCCAAACAGAAACTCGCGGGGTGAAAGATCCGTCACCAGCAATAAATCAAGGGATCTTCCATCCCTTTCATTGGTCACTGAACTGACGGCTAACGCATTGATGATCACCAAACTGACCAGGAAAAAAGGGGCCAAGGGTTGGGCGAAAACCGGGATTAACTCTCCCAATGCAGAAACCTGAGAAACTCCGGAATTGAAGATGCCATAAATGGCAGCGGCCACAGCGATAAAAATAATCCAGTAGGAACCTTGAACGACGAGCACTTTTCGCCCATAAGCCCAAGTGCATATTTCGCGCCAGAGAACAGGATTGTCCCAAACGACACGGCTTTTTTGGGAAGCACGTTTTACCCTTGCATCGACATGCCCGGAGCGCGCGGTTTCTGCGATGTTTTCTTTGCTGGAGCCAGTATTTTCCAGGTCAGGATTAACGCCCCAAATAGAGTCTTTTTCCTGGTCTTCCTGCTGTCCCGGTCGTACATCACGACTTGGATTCCATATACGAACTCGCATGATAGCGATGAAATTAAGCAGCACAGCGATGGCGGCCGTTGAGAAACAGAACGGCAGAACACTGCTGAACCAAGTTAGGTTGATCGCTGGATCAGCTGCCGCAAAGATCGCCCGTATCGGGCTGAAAGTCTGGGCGATCTGAGCAGAAGACAATCCCAAAAGAGTGAATTCCATGGACGCGACGGCCTCAAAAACACCAACCCAGAAAACGATCACCAACGCGGTAATGGAAAGCGTTTGAAAAGTCTTTTCCCGCCAGAAACCGAGCATCGCCCCCAGGCTACCAGAGGCAACCGCACTCAAGGAGGTAACGATCATCACCCACAGTACCTGTTGAAAAGACGTTCCTCCAAAAAGCACAATCAACATAAAAATCGGTACGGCCGTAGCCAGCATGACACCAATACTCAACAGACTGGAAAATAACTTTCCCAGCACCAGTTCGCTGTTGGTGATTCGTGTTAACAAAAGCAGGATCAGCGTATTCTTGTCTTTTTCCTGAGAAACTGCGCTGGCCGATTGAACTGCGGACAAAAATACGATCAAGGCCAATTGCAGGGGGCAGAGGATTTGGAACAGGATGGTTCCAAACCTGGCCAAGTCACCCACGTTGTTAATCAGTTGAGTGCCATTGACCACGAACCATGCAGTGCACATCAAGATGAACAGCAGTAATGCATAAAGGGTTCGAAAGACGTAAAGCCTCGGTCGACGAGGGGTAATGACGGCTTCACGGGTGAATACAGGTCCGACGAACAACTTGTTTATCTTTAAATGGAGGTGGACGAGATTATGAATATTAAGGGCAACCAGAAAACAGACTGTTCGTGGTAGCCCCTAGTTCCCTTCATTATATTTGGCCACGGAATTATTCCGCTAGGAGCTAATAGGGTCCTGAACAGCGAAATACCATTTTTTCTTATCCCATAGGGGGACTGGTTGTTGGCAGGATATCGAAATCTCTTAAGCTATGCTGCATTTTTCCGGGTTCTTTCCGCCGTTATAACCGGAATCGCCGGTATCCCTCAACCAAATGCAACATCGCAGACGTTTGGGGAGAATTCGGGATGCCTGTTTTTCCAGGAACGGCTAAAGTGAAAAAATAGCTGTGTGTTAAGATGGTGAGTTGAGGTTTTGTCTCTTACCTCAGCAGGTCATCCGAGACCGCGAATTCATACCCAAGTTGACGATTTGGTCAAGGCTGTCCGGATCATCCCAATCCACCCCAATGGTTCCATTCTACGGACTGAATGAAAAGCACTCATCCTTTTTCCGGAATCTTGTATTTAATCGTGGCCGCTGCCGCGGGCGGGGTATTGCTTTGGTTGCCTCCAAAAATTCTCTACCAATATAAGATGGCGGTTGAGACAGGACCGGTCGCAACTCGTATTTTTGTGGGGACGGCGATTTTGGGTGGGGGCCTTATTCTGTGGGCGCTCGCGACGGTTGGGTATCGATTGTGGAAAAACACCGCTGCAAAGAAAAAACAACGTGAAGATCGCAACAAGAATCCCAGCGAGTTATCAAGCCAGCAAAAGCAGATCGAACTGAACGAGAATATCGATTCCATTCGCAAGATGGGTGAAGAAACGGAAGCTGCCCGGGAGCTTAACGAAACCATTGAGCCGCTGGTCCGGGACCTTGAAGAAAAAAAACGGGAGCAGACTCTCGAAATCGTTGCGTTTGGTTCGATCTCATCCGGCAAGTCATCCGTTTTGAATCTTTTGGCTGGTCGGGAAGTTTTCAGAACCGACCCCAAGGGAGGTACAACGGTCAGTCGCAATGAAATTCCGTGGCCGGGCCAGGATCAGGTCATCTTGGTCGATACGCCTGGCCTGGGTGAAATTGATGGTGAGGAAAACATAGCGTTGTCCGCCGAATCAGCGCGGGATGCTGACATTGTTCTGGTGGTAGTCGATGGACCGATCCGTGAGCACGAATTCCAGTTGTTGGAAAAATTCTCCGATATGGAAAAGCGTGCCATCATCTGTGTCAATAAATCGGACTGGTTCAAGCCCGAAGACAAAAAACGATTGGTCGAACAGATCAAACAACAGACGCAGGAATTCATTACTGGTGATGACGTGGTGACAGTTCAGGCCAAACCGGTTGATCGCATTCGTCGGCGGATGGAAGCCGGTGGAACGGTAAAAGAGGAGACCATAAAAGTCAAACCGGATATCGACGAATTGGCCAGACGGATGTTACATGTGGTTAAGCGCGATGGAAGCGATCTGCTTTTGGCAAATCTGTTGCTGCAGTCTCGTGGGATCGTCGAACAGGCTAAGCAACGCGTTGAAAAGGCACTGGATCAGACTGCCATGCGCATTGTCGACAAGTTTATGTGGACCGCCGGCGGAGTGGCTGCTGCGAGCCCTTTTCCGTTGATTGATCTTGCCGCGGGATGTGCCATCAATACCAAAATGGTGATGGATCTTGCCAAGGTCTATCAGCAAAGTATCGACCTCGAGACAGTCACCAACCTGATTGGTCAAATGGGCAAAACGTTGGTGACGACAATTAGCACCAACACTACCGGTCCGCTGCTGGCAGCATTTGTCGGCTCGTTGTTGAAGTCGGTCCCAGGAATCGGAACCGTAACGGGCGGTGCCATTCAGGGAATCGCACAAGCAATAACTGCTCGTTGGATTGGACTGGTTTTCATCGACTATTTCAAAAACGAAATGCAGCAGCCAGAGGGCGGTTTGGCAGCGTTGGCGAGGAACAAATGGAATTCCGTGACAAGTGTCAATGAAATTCGAAGGATCGTTAAGGACGCCAGGACGTGCCTCAAGGAAGTTGACTGAATCAGACTCCAAATTGAAAAAGCCGTGACAGATTCCAAGGATTATGAAAGCTCCCATTCCACCGGTTCCAATGGTGCGTCGAATTCGAATTCTATAAAGGAAAGTGATATCTCGGGCCAATCCGAATCAGAAGCGGACTTGCAGCAGTACAATGCGGCGATGGCGAGTGTTGAATCCACCCTTGCAAAGCTGCGTGGCTGTAGCGACAAGGAGAAGGTGTCTCTGAAGGACGATGTCAAACATCTGGCTCAGATGTACCAAAAACTTTCAAAAGGGCGGATCGATATTGTTATCTTTGGCGAGATCAGTACCGGTAAGTCAGCAATGATCAATGCGCTAATTGGTGATGCGGTGGCGGCGGTAGACGTTCAAGGCGGTTGGACCAAAGAGATCTGGGGAACCAATTGGGAGGGGATTGGACATCGTATATCAGGGTTGGACGATTCGGAAATTGTTCTGATTGATACACCGGGCATTAACGAAGTCGGTGGGGCTGAGCGTGGCGATATGGCCATCGAAGCCGCTCGGAAATCGGACTTGATCCTGTTCGTAACAGATTCCGATTTAAATGAAACGGAGTATTCGTCGCTGCTAAATCTGGCTGCTCTTCAAAAACCCATCATCCTGGTCCTCAACAAGATTGACCTCTACAGTCCGGACCAACAGAAGCGTTTGATTGAAGTCCTCGTGGATGAGAGAGTCGGTGAATTTTTGCCCAGGGATCAGATCGTCAAGGCATCCGCCGACCCAAGGGAGGTCGAGTGCATCATCGAGTCGTCAGACGGTTCGACACGAAGTGAATGGCGGAAACCGGATCCTATTATTGAAGAATTGAAATTGAAGATAATTGACATTCTCGAGAGGGAAGGATTGGACCTGATTGCTCTCAATGCGGCTCTTTATGCAGCGGACAAATCGGATCGTGTCGCAGCGTTAAGGGTGGAATTGCGGGACCGGCGTGCCACACAGTTGATCATGGCGTACGCGACGGTAAAAGCGGTCGCCGTCGCCGCTAACCCCGTCCCATTTGTGGACATTTTGGGTGGTGTTGCCGTGGACGCGACCATGGTGATGATGTTGGCGAAAGTTTATGGTCTGGATATGTCGCTTGCCAAAGCCAAAGAACTTGCCAAAGCAATATTGAAGTCGGCTGGATGGGTCGGCCTGGGTGAATTAGTCGGACCGGTTGTCAAATTGTTCACTCTATCTGCCGCAACGCCATTGACGATTCCTGTGCAAGGTGCGGCAGCTGGCTACAGTTCCTATATCGTAGGCCATGCTTCCAAGTTCTACTTTGAACATGGCGCGTCGTGGGGACCCGAAGGTCCAAAACAGGTTGTCCGGGATATCCTTGCCAACACCGACAAAAAGTCAGTCGTCGCGAATCTAAAAAAAGAGATCCAAGCAAAATTATCTCTTAACCGTCATGCCAATTCCTGAAGATCAAATTCTGGAACGAACCGGTTCATTTCTAAATCGACAGGGGTCGATTTTCTTCTTCGCCAACCGCTTCAATTGGCTGTTTTGAAAGTTCACATTCAATGGATATGCCGGAGCCTGCGTCGTTCTGCCGGGGAGGTCGTTGCAACTTTTAACTGTCGAGCTCAACAACGCCCTCGATTTCGACCGTGATATTTCCGGGAAGCGATCCCATTCCGACTGCGCTGCGGGTACCGACCCCACAGTCTTCACCAAAGATATCCCGAAATAGCTCGCTGCAACCGTTAATGACGGCGGGATGATTTTCAAAATCCGCTACGCTGTTGACCATTCCCAAAAGTTTGACAACACGTTTGATTTTTCCCAGGTCACCAAGATGATCTTTTAAAGTGGCCAGAATGGCGAGACCGGTCTGCCGTGCTGCATCATAACCATACTGTTGGTCAACATCGTCTCCGACTCGTCCGGTGATCAATGTTCCATCTTTTTGAAGGGGACCGTGTCCTGAAAAATAGCACAAATTGTCAATAATCAGGCAAGGTTTGTAGACTCCCGCCGGTTTGGGTGCTGGGGGGAGTTCGAGCTCTGAAACTTTTTCTTCAGCGGACATGCCGTTCCTTGAAATGGTTAGAGGAGAATAGGGGTGCCAAATGTTTTTATTGCTTTTGTCTAAGGCACTATTTTGATCGCCTTTGCAGACAAATGAAAGCGGTGAAGGCGTCGAACGAGGTCCATGGAAGGCTGGTTTGGCTGACTGGACCGTATATTTGTACTGACTGCTAAAGCGATGTTTTCCAATGCGAACCGGAAAACGGGGCCAATCTTAGGTAAGATTCTCTAAAATAATGGCAAATTTGCGGTCTCCGGGCCCAGTTCAAGACGTTTAACTACTTAGCCAATCAACATTCGAGTTAATAAAGTAAGGGTTTCACATGAAATTTACCATCAAAACGTACGCCCCAGCACTGGGTTTATTAGCGGTTTTTGCTATTCCGGTCCTCGTGTCAGCACAAACTGATCGAAAATCAGATCAGCCCGGCGCTCGCCGGGGTCAATCGGGCCGTAATCCAGGCGGCATGCTCAAGGCTCTCGACAAGGACAAAGACGGAAAAATCAGTCAGGCCGAGGCGCCCGAGCGGATGAAAGATCGATTCGCACAGCTAGATCAGAATGGCGATGGGTTTGTCGATGGTGATGAGATTGCCAAGGTCATGGCCAACCGGACTGGGCAGTCTCGTCCCAATTCAAAAGGATTTGGTGCCCCGTCGGATTCGCCCCGTGGCGGGACAGCGAGATTGGATCTCGCAAGATTATTTAAGGAAATGGACAAAAACAAAGATGGGAATCTTGACCAAGATGAACAGGCTGCTGTCATCAAGCGGCTAGAAGAATTGCAAAATCGAATGCGTCAGGGAATGCGAAAGCGTGGCGAACAGGACGGGAAAGGATCTAGTGACCGTTTTGATCGTGGTAATACCGATCCCATTAAACCGAAACGTCCCGGCATGGAAGACTGATGTTGGCCGCACAAAATGGAAAGCAACTTAAAGAGGTCCCGGTTAGCGGATTCTTAGAAAAAGAATCGCCCGGTTTTCGTCAGGAGAGTGAGTCACATGTATGATATCCCCATCAATCGCTCCGCCCTTGCAGTTATGCTGGGCCTGTTGGTTTTGACGCCTGCCTCGCATGGATTCGCTCTGCAGGCACCTTCTGAAAATGAGAAGTTGTCTGCCGAACAGGAGGAATTCTTCGAGGTGAAGATACGGCCTGTCTTGGTGAAAAACTGCTACGGCTGTCATTCGCAACAAACAGGCAAGGCCCGAGGTGGGTTGATGCTGGACACCCGGGAAGCGATACGCGCCGGAGGCGATTCTGGCGAAGGAGTGGTTCCAGGTGCTCTCGATGAAGGCACGATTTGGAGCGCCATCAATTTCGACGAATGGGAAATGCCTCCCGGTAAGCCTCTGGCGAAAAATGAAATTGCGGATATCCGAACCTGGATTGAGATGGGAGCGCCAGATCCTAGGGTAGCCAAAATTGGTTCGATCAAGACGGAAATCACCTCAGCGGATATTGCCGCTGCAAAGGAGTCTTTTTGGTCTTTCCAGTCTCCCAAGAGCTCAAACCCTCCTGACACGGGCAACGACAGTTGGTCGGCGAGCACCATTGATCGATTTATATATGCGAAGTTGATTGAGAATGGCTTGACTCCTTCAGGCGATGCTGATGCCGAGACATTCCTTCGCAGGCTCTGTTTTGACTTGATCGGTTTGCCCCCAACACCTGAGCAATTGGACTGGTTCAGGAATGAATGGAATCAAGGTCCGGAAAAAGCGATCGAATATGTCACGCAGCGATTGCTCGCCAGTGAAAAATTTGGCGAACGTTGGGGAAGACATTGGCTGGATGTTGCCAGGTATGCTGAATCGACAGGAAAAGAGCTCAACGCAATATTTCCTCATGCGTGGCGATACCGAGATTACGTCATCGATTCATTCAATCAGGACAAGCCCTATGATGACTTTATACGTGAACAAATTGCCGGTGATTTGTTAACCGTCAAATCGGACGACAAGTGGGCGGAGAATCTGGTTGCAACGGGGTTTCTGGCCATTGGCCCAAAAACCCTGATCGAGCAAAATCCACGTCAGTTTTTAGCGGACGTGGTTGATGAGCAGATTGACACGTCAACTCGGGTTATTTTGGGGATGTCAGTAGCCTGTGCGAGATGCCATGACCACAAATTTGACCCGATTCCACAGTCAGATTATTACGCGATGGCCGGGATTTTTCTTAGTACCAATACCTATTTCGGTACGGCTTCGCTTTCTCGTAATCGGCGTCCCTCGGCGTTGATCGAGCTTCCAGTTGATGACCCGGACCCGGGCACTCGCTCGCTGACGGTCACGGAGATTGCCAAGCTGAAGAGCGAGTTGCAAACCGCCCGGACGGGATATGAAACGTTATTACGTAATCGGCGACTCGCTGCACGAGGCCAACTTTACATCGATGGTGAAAAAGTTGAGGGTAACGACCCCAGGATCAGTTTTGCGAAAATCGGTCAACTTAGCGCCCAGGCTGCTCAATTAGATCGCAAGATTAAATCCGTTGATGCCAATGGACGTCCTGCGACTTATTGTATGGGAGTCCAGCCGAACGATAGTCCAGTCAATGCACGCTTGCTCGTCCGGGGAGAGTTGAACCAACCCGCTCAGGAAGTTTCACGGGGCCTCATACAGGTACTAGAGGACTCCAAGGTGCGTATTAGTAAGGATAGCAGTGGTCGGCTCGAATTGGCGAATTGGATGGCTGATGAATCCAATCCACTTACCGCCCGAGTCATGGTGAATAGAATCTGGCTGCATTTGTTCGGTGAAGGAATCGTGTCGACTCCGGAGAATTTTGGAGCGACCGGTCAGTTTCCAACGCATCCGGAATTACTCGATTATCTCGCGGTCCGATTCATGGAATCTGATTGGTCCGTCAAAACCATGGTGACTGAAATTGTCACATCCAGAGCCTATCGTATGCAATCCAGTTTTGATGAACCGAAGTTTGAGATTGATCCGGACAACCGCTTTTTCTGGCGTGCGAATCAGCAGCGACTGGAGGCAGAGGCCGTGCGAGATTCTATGCTTTCGGTTGCAGGGAATCTTTCTCTTGATCGTCCTCGTGGGTCTCAGGCCTCCGAAATATCCGGTCAACGTCAGGGTTTACGACCGGATGCCATCAGTTGGGATGAATCACAAACCTATCGTTCGGTATATTTGCCGGTGATGAGAGATAATCTCCCGAGGGTGTTGGCAGTCTTTGATTTTGCAGAACCCTCGATGGTGATGGGGAAACGCGATTCATCCAACACTCCGTCCCAGGCGCTTTACTTATTGAACAATCGATTTGTGATTCAGCAGAGTGAGGATTTGGCGCGGCGACTCATTGCGGAGTCCTCTTCAACAGAGGATCAGATGCAATTGGCATTCAAGATGGTGTTTGGCAGAGAGGCGACCGCAGCGGAGCTCGCCAGCGGAAAGAGATTTGTTAGAGGATTCCAAGCGACCAGTCGGTACTCGCGATCAAAGCAGGTTGAAGCGTTAAGCGCGTTTTGCCAGGCGTTGTTTGCTTCTGCAGAGTTTCGTTACGTCAATTGACCACCCTTATTTTTCTTCCTCGAATTTCCCTTTAATTTATCGATTCAGTGAGACCGGTTATGAACAGCTTAAATGATATTTCATCGGCTTTTTCTCGCCGTGACATGTTGCGGACTGCTTCGGCAGGATTTGGTTACTTGGCCTTTGCTGGCTTGAGTTCATCAGAACCTGTTGCAATTGCTCAAGAGGATTCACGCAATCCTCTGGCAGTTCGGAAGCCTCATTACGCAGCCAAGGCAAAAAGAGTCATTTTTCTCTGCATGCAGGGAGGCCCTTCCCATGTCGATACTTTTGATTACAAGCCGCGTCTGATTAAGGATGATGGGAAACCCTCGCCGTTCCGCGGGAGTTACCTGAAACCTCAATGGCAATTCCGGCAAAGAGGAAAAAGTGGACTTTGGATTTCGGATCTTTTTTCCGAGGTTTCCAAGCATGCCGACGATTTATGTCTGATTCGTTCGATGAACTGTGATCAGCCTGTTCATCCCCGGGCGTTGACCCAAATGCATACCGGAAATGCCCAGTTTGTAAGGCCCTCTCTCGGGGCTTGGACACTCTACGGTCTAGGGTCTGAAAATAGCAGCATGCCCGGGTTTATTTCGCTTAATCCGCCAGCTGGTGCAGCTCAGAATCATGGGAGCGCTTTTTTGCCTGCGGTCTACCAGGGAACTGTCATTGGTAGCAGTCAACAGCGGAGGGGCTCTACACAGCGTCGTCGTCAGGGAGAATCACCTGCCCAAGTGCCTGATATCAAGAACCCCAAACTTTCCAAAACACAGCAAAGACGGCAGCTTGATTTGATTCAGTCCCTGAATAATGAAAAACTGAAACGAGAGAAAAATAATCCAGGCGTTGAGGGTGTAATAGAGTCCTATGAATTAGCGTTTCGCATGCAGGACGAACTTCCCAACCTGATGGATATTTCCAAGGAATCCCGAGAGACGCTCTCGACCTACGGAATTGGGGAAGGAGGTAACGACAGTTTCGCTCGTCAATGTCTGCTGGCTCGTCGGTTTGTCGAAAGCGGTGTTCGATTTGTGGAGGTGTCTCATCGAAATTGGGATCACCATGCCAATCTATCGACTGCCTTGCCTCAACGCTGCAATGAAATTGATAAACCCATTGCAGGCCTTCTAACGGATCTGAAACGACGAGACATGTTGAAAGATACCTTGGTGATTTGGGGTGGAGAGTTTGGAAGAACCCCATTCGCCCAAGGAGGTAACGGGCGGGATCACAATAACAAGGGGTACACGACTTGGATGGCCGGTGGAGGCGTTAAGGGAGGATATAGTCATGGGGCGACTGACGAGCATGGTTATCAGGCTGTTGAGGATAAGTGCCACATCCATGATTGGCACGCCACGATACTTCACCTGATGGGTTTGGACCATGAAAGATTGACTTACCGGTATGCAGGTCGCGATTTCAGGCTTACCGATGTTGCCGGAAAAGTAGCCAGCCAAATTATCAGCTAGGATCTTTCCGGCTAGTCGTTGAAGGGTCTGCTGGCAAAGCCCGGTGCTTGTCCGGCAGGCGTCTTTATTTCCGACCGAATGCAGGGTGGGCCACGATGGCGTGGATGGCGGCGCGAAGAGAGAAATCCTGTTGCGCAATCGATTCGAAGATTGCGTCGACATGCGGACGGTCGGCCCTGGTGACTTCGCGGCCATGGGCATAGCTGATGAGTTTCCCGATGATGCCCTTGAGGATGCGTTCCTTGTCAGCCATCAGAGCGGCCTTGAGCGTGGGCAGGTCACGAACCTCACGGCCGTTGGGAAGTTTCATGGCGGCATCAATCGGGACCTTGGTGAATTTGAGTTTCTTCGTGAACGTCGTTCCTTCCCGCTCGACAGGGAGTTCTTCCACGTGCCGATACTCGCTCCGCTTGCGCCCAACCGGGTCGTAGTATTCCAGGGCAAAACCCATGGGATCGATCTTCGAATGACAGCGGGAGCAGCTTTCAAGCTGTTGATGCTTGAGTATGGCTTCGCGGATGGTGGTGGTGCCCCGGATGTCCGGTTCGTTGATCAACACGTCGGCGGGCGGTTCGATGCGTTCGTTGTAGAGATTCTTGAGAATCCACGAGCCCCTGTGGATCGGTGAAGTGGCGAAGTCGGTGGAGGTGAGCTTGAGGAAACCGGCCTGGGCCACGAGCCCGCCCCGTTCGCTTTTGTCGGGAATCTTCACCGGCAGGAAGGTGTCACCCTCGACGGCGGGCAATTCGTAGAATCGAGCCAAACGGTCATTAACCATGACGAAATCCGAGTCGATGAAGTTTTCCATGCTCAGGCCGTTCTCGAGCATGTGGCGAAAGAGTTCGCGGCCTTCGCGCCCCATGGATTCGACGGTCATGCGGCGCACGTTCTTGAACACGCGGACGTCCGGCCCAAAGTCGTCCACCTTGTCGCGCTGCAACCACTGACGGGTAAAGTCGTCGATGAATCGGTTGGACTTGGCGTCTTTGAGCATCCGCTCCACTTGGGCCGATGGATCCTTGCTCAAGGCGCCGGACTTGGCCGCGTTCAGAAGTTCGATGTCCGGGGCTGAATTCCAGAGGAAATACGATAGACGGTGGGACCGTTCCACATCAGCTAACTCAGGCGATTCGGCCTTGTAAATGAAATGTGGGGAAGTCAATAGCGCGATCAGCACGCTGCGGGCGGTGGCGGCCATCGAGCCGCCGGACTCTTTTTGGTGCCGCGCGATCTCCACAAAAACTTGGCGAGCCTCTGCCTCAAGTGGTCGCTGTGTGAGCAACAATGCAATGTGATCGACCAGCTCCAGCGGCTTCATGTTCGGCTTGGGGAGGATGGCCTCCATCGCGGCCGTCGGCCATTGCTCCGTCAACGGGCCGGTGACCTTCAAACGGGAGAACCGCATAGCGGGGCCCTTGTGTTCTTTTTTTACAAGACTCCGACCCGGTACGCGGGCGCTATCGAAGGTGAAGGCCAGCTGGTCGCCTGCCTTGAGCGTGAGCTTGGTCGTAAAACCTTTCGAGCCATGCGGCATGGGGATCCGACGGATATTCCGAAAGCTCGTCGGATGACGTCCGTCCCCGAGGTTGATCCCGATGACCTCGCCTTCTTTGGATTTCTCCGATCGTGCCTTCACTTCGAGCCGGTACAGCCCGAAGGCAGGAACGACAAATTGATCATGGCTCTCCGGATCGATGGAGAAATGCAGATTGCTGCGGTACGGACGAAAGCCCGTGAGGACATAGTCGTCCCCATCGCGGTAATCCCCACCTCCGCCGGTCGCAAAGTTTTTGCTGCCGTGAAAATGTCGCACATCGAATTCCCAAGTCCTCGTTTTGGGTTTGGCATCCGGCAACACCCGTTCGGCGATGAAGCGTGCGGTCTTGAGGTAAGCCATTACCTGATGTGGCGACATCAGATGTGCCTCACCAAACTTGTCGAAGCCTTGCTCCACGTGATCGAGCGGTAGTAAACCGGCGAAATCAAAATCCATGCCGAAGAGATCATGCATCGTGTTGGTGTACTCCGCGCGAGTGAGCCGCTTGAGGGGATTGACCGGCCGCTGGGTGAGGATGTGTTTCTGGAGCATCCGCACGACCTCAGCGACTGCTTTGGCTTTAGGTTGCGGCGCATCTTCCGGAGGCATTTCGCCAGCCTCGAGCACCGTAGCGATGGTCTCCAACAACTCCTCATCGGCGAATAAGGCGGCTACTGGTTTGTCAAGCCGCACCTCGCCCTTTTGCTTTTCAGGACCGTGGCACTTGACGCAGTTTTGGGTGAAGAATTGTTCCAAGCTGGGCTGCGCGTGGAGAGTCGCCGGCAGGAGAAAGCCAACCAGCAGTATCATCCAGAGCAGCCGCATCATGACAACACCTCGAAGGCTCCGGTGCTTTCCCCGAAACGGTCCAGTTCGGCTCCGAATAGTTGGAGCAGTCCGAGGTACAGGTTGCTCATCGGCACGTCCTTCTTTTGCCAATGGCCGGCGGTCTTCATACGGCTGTCAAACACCAGGGCTGGCAGGTCGTCGAAATTGTGAGAGTTGGCGCTGCCCATGGAGGCGGTCAGAAGCGTGGTCGTTTGATCGAACAGTGAGCTGTTTCCAACAGTGCGCTGCTTCATGCTGTTGAGCGTAGTATTGATCCGCTTCAGAATTCGGTGCTCCAGCCTGAGCAGTTTCTCGATCTTCTCCGGCTTCTGACCGTGGTGGGAAAGGTCGTGGTAGTTACCGCTGAGGTCCCGCTCTTTGAAGCCTTCCCAGAACGGAATCTGTACTGTGACCGCTCGCGTCGAATCGGTTTCCAGGGCCAGCACGGCAAGATCGAGCAAGGTTCCGACGTAGTCGTCCACCGATTTGCGGTCGAAGTCCTCGAGTTCGTAATTCACTTGCGGCTTGACGCGGTCGGCCCAGTAGGCGCGACGTTTCACGGTCTGCTCCACTTCGCGAACGGAGGTAAGATACTCCTCCATTTTCGCCCGGTCGGTGGCGTTGAGACGCTTCTCCATGGACTTGGCCTGAGCGAGGACCGCATCGAGAATGCTGCGGTCTTCGGCGAGTACCTGCTGTTGCGTCTTCTCGCTCTCGTTGACCTGAAAGAGCAAGTTGAAAATCTTGCTGGGCGAGTCAATCTGTTTAACCGGCAATCCGTGCTTATCCCAAGAGATCTGAGAAAAGTTAAGATTTTCCCCTGCCTGAAACACCAGCGACTTGAAACGCGTGCTGTCCCCAATCAGATCGGCTACCGCCTGATCAATGGATAGACGGTTCTTGCGGTGCAGCTTGTTGAAGTAACCGGAGAGAATGCCCACGCAAGGCGAGTGTCCGAAACCGTTCTGTACGGCTGGGTTGTCCAGCCCGCTGAAAATCTTCAGGTAATTAAAGTGATCGGACAACTCGTCCAGCAAGGGCGGCGTTTTCCCGAATGTGCCGTCCGCCTGCGGGATCAAATCGGGCTGATAAAAGCTGAGGTGATTCACGATCGTGAGCAGGCGGCGCGGCGAATCTGCCTCGCTAACTTGCCCCAGACTCTCCATACAGGGGAGGAGCAAGGTTACCCCAGCTCCTTTGAAGAACGTGCGTCTTTTAATGATTCCGCCTCTTACGACTTGATTGCAATCTACCATGGTTATGAAAACCACCCATCAGTGGCTAAGCCAAGCAATTGAAGAATTGCAGGTTTTGGAAACGTTTCCATTTCCCCACATTCTTCGATAATTTCGCCTGCGGTCGTGCTGTTGCCGGACGAGCCATCTCCCATTTTCGCCATGCTCACTTGAGTAATGGCCTTTTTAGGATCCTCGCCAATCGCCGACACCTTTCCAGATTGTGGAAAGTCGGCGGGCAAATTTAGGTGATGTCTGTTCGGTAACTGCGTGATGGATTCTTACCATGGATCGGAATCCACCGGTTTGATGAACCTCTTCGCCTAAGCGGACAATCTCTTTTTTTGAGGATTTACCCTTCGGCTCGGCATCGTGCTCTACCACGATTTTTAAAAGGTAAGCCAGTTTTTTGGTGTAAGCATTTTCATTCTGACCTTGACCACCCCGCTTACTGGGCGATGATGTCTTTCCTTTACTTTTCATCACGAGAACCAAAATACCCGCGATAACAACAACAACAACGATCCCGGCAATGATCATGGGTTCTCAAAAAAAAATTGAATTCTCGAAACGAGCACACAGCTTACCCCAAATTAGGTGGTTTGGCTGGAAATGGGCCGTTTAATTGGCGTCAATTACAAAAAACAGGGGTCCACGTTCAAGCGGTCCATACTCAGAGTTGTTTGAGGGAGTTGTTTTGGCCGGCATCAGGTAGGCCGTTAGACTTTCTCATACTGAGCGGAGTCCACGGTATATTTTGGGGCAGGACCAGTTTGGACCAACGGGAGTTGACGCTGGATCGGTCCAAAATGGCAAATCAATGATTGCAGTTTCTCGGGGTTTTTGTTGGATTTCTACAGAGACGCCCCAAAATCAGCAGCGGGGAGAAACTGCCTGGGACAGCTTTCCCTGGTATTTAAAATGAACTGAGAGCCCTCGTCGTGAATTCGGTTTTGATGAGTTTGTCCACCGATTGCCGAAAGAAAATCGGTGTGGTTGCCCTGTCTCGGGTATTCCAGGGATCGGCTGATTCATCGTGATTTCTAGCCCGGTTCGGGATAGTTAAACTCGTCATTTTCCACCATAATAGGCGTTAAACCCACAGGGTGATCTTAAACCTGTCTGATCCGCTTTGGTGATAACAGTGAGCTAGTTCGCCTGAAGTGACCCTGCCTTTCGACTCGTCGAAACAGCCAGAAACCAATAGTTAAGTGGAGCAAAAAATGAGACCAGGAATTCAGTTCCTTTCAATTGTCGCGATTGTATTCAGTTTGACTTCAAACCCTTGTCTTGCCGAAGGAGAAGGGCAGGAGGATTACAACAAGGCTATTGCCATCAAAGTGAAAGCAAAGTCAATCATTGACTTTGAAAAAGTCATTGGTCTATGTGAATCGGCTATTGAGAAAGGGTTGGATGACGAAACCAAAAAACTTGCGGAGGAAATGCTGAAAAATACCCTACAGGGAATGTGCGTTCAGTTGTCCGACGAAGTGGTTGCGCTGGCAAAGGCGGGACAGGGAACGTGGCGATTCAAACGGCGACAGGCAGTGGTCAACCTGGAGAAACTTGCCGCTTTGGATGAAAAAAATGGCGATGCATTTTATCGGCTTGCCCAACTCCAATTCATGCCTGGTGGGGATCGAAACAAAGCCAAGGAGGCAATCGATCAGGCTGTCAAGATTGGCTCTTTGGATGAGGCTGATGCAACCAAGGCTCTGATCTTGAAGGGGATTCTTTCTGAAGACGAGATGGCCCGAGAGAAAGCCTTTTCAGATGCAATCAAGAGTGATCCCAAAAATGTTGACAACTTGAAACTGCGTGCTGGTTACTACTTTGAAAAAAAGAATTTTGAAAAGGCGGAATTAGATTTCCGTGCTCTTACAAAACTGGATGCTGAAAACACCGATTACAAACAGGCGTTAGTCGATTGTCTATTGAACCAGAACAAAGAAGCAAAAACCCGCGATGCCTTGGCGGTGATGACCGATCTCATTAAATCGGATGAAGACAACGTCGAATTTTATATTGGGCGTGCACGAATCTATGGTGCCTTGAAGGAAACTAAGAACCAAATTGCTGATCTAACAACGGTGATCAAAAAAGATGAACGTAGTATTCTGGCTTTATTGATGCGGGGCTACGCCTTTCTCGGTGATGACAAGATCGACGAAGCCAAGAAAGACATGGAGAGCATCTTCAAAATAAACAAATACAATTTGCAAGGCACTTTGCTGCAGGCGCAAATTGCTGCTCAGGAAGAAGACTATGATCTGGCGATCAAAAATCTGGAGAACGTGGTGCGGGCAGTCAACCCGCAGGCTCGAAACATCTATAAGCTGCAATTGGCTCTTTATTACCGGAGTGCCGAAAAATTCAACAAGGCATTAAACACTTATGAAGAAGTATTAGATGCCGATCCAGGGAATGTCGGTGCAATGGTTGCCCGCGCCGATACGGTCCTAGGCATGGGGAAACATGAAGAGTCGGTAGCAGATTACGAGACTGCTATGGATTTGGAACTCTCCAGTCGACAAAAAGAGCATGTGTGGAACAATCTCGCGTGGATCTTTGCAACGTCACCTAATGAAAAGTTGCGGGATGGTAAACGGGCAGTTGAACTCGCTTTGAAAGCCTGCGAGCTAACAGAATATAAAGAGGCCTATATTCTGAGTACGCTTGCGTCGGGGTACGCGGAGTCCGGCGATTTTGAAAAAGCCGTCAAATGGTCGAGCAAGGCTGTCGAAATGGCTACCAAGAATCCTTCACGTGATGATCAGGTTGAGGATTTGAAAAAAGAGCTGAGTAGCTACAAAATGAAAAAGCCATGGCGGGAGCTTCAAGAAGACCAAGACAAATCAGGGGAAAAGAAAAAATCAGGCGATGATTTTGATTTTTAATATCATTTAGTCCCTATGACGGTTCCGGCGCCGCGGCGGTGCGTTGACGATTGTGGAAACACGATGTCTGAAACACGATGTCTGAAACACGATGTCTGAAACACGATGGCTAAAACACGATGGCTAAAACACGATGGCTTGGGCGTTTTGAAAGGTGTTTCTAAGGGAACGCAAGAGAGTGATAGAAGGGATGGCAGGAGTCTATTATGGATTTGGATCGGGATCAGGCCTGGGATTTAGTCTGCCAATTCACTGAAAGCGATAGTCTGCGTCGGCATATGCTTTCCGTCGAGACGGCTATGATTGCTTATGCCAGAAAGATGGATGAAGACGTCGTGAAATGGGGAGTCATCGGGCTTTTGCATGATTTCGATTATGAGCGATGGCCGGATCCCCCAGATCATCCACTAAAGGGCGCCGAGATCCTGACAGAAAAGGGATACCCAGAGGATGTGATCTATGCCATCAAATCCCACGCGGATTACCTGACCGATTTTCCCAGAATTCACCTGGTCGACAAAGTTCTTTATGCATGCGACGAGTTGGCTGGCTTTATTACCGCGGTCGCCTATGTACGACCGGAAGGCATACAGGGAATGAAAGCCAAGAGCGTCCGTAAAAAAATGAAATCCAAGGGGTTCGCTGCGACTGTCAATCGAGATGACATCATCAGGGGAGCAGATGATTTGGGCATCGATCTTAATGAGCATATCCAGTTTGTTATCGAAGCAATGGCCGAGAATGCATTGCTGCTGAAACTTGGACCATCCCGATAGAGAGATCTGGCGAATGGATCAATCTTCTTTTCCGACCTTTCCCCCATGGTTGGAAAAGATGGCTTTTATAAAGGGCACCAATGTCGTTATCAGCTTTTTGTCACCGGTTTCTAGCTGGTGGTCGGTTGCAACAACGCCTGCCCGTGAAGCAAGGACTAATGCGGCGAGCACATGTTCCACATCCACCGGTAGGCCGGTCACCGGTTCAAGTTCCAAAGCAATGTCGAACAGGATATCTGCTAATTCGGGCTCGACAGTTGCTTCGCCCTTTCTGGAGATGGTGAATCCTTTAGTGATTTGTTGCGGTTTTGGCATTTCTTTAAGATCCTTAACGGACCCGATTTGAATCTGGTCTAGATTTAGTTTTGACGCCAATTGTGGTTTTTCTGCTGGAAAAAACCCTCCACAAGAATCGACCCGTTTTCGGCAACTTTTAGTTTTGAAAAAGCATTGTTGGTCTGCTGGGGTCCTTCGACCATGGCCACCAGTGTGCAATAGTGAATCTTGTTGATCAACTGGTAATCGTTTTGGTGGCTGTGTCCCTGGAATACCGCGACGACTCGGTTGGATTTTTCTAATACTGCCCGAATCTGCTCACTGTTCTTAACACTGTAGTTGGTTTTTCTGTCGAGTCGTTGGTGGGCAAAAACAACGACTGGAAGCGTGTTTTGTACCAGATCTTCTTGCAGCCATTCCATCTCGAATTCTGGAATGTTGGGGTCGGTCCACATGAAGTTTTTTCTTTCATATGGTTTGCCGTCACTTCGGAAGCAACTGTCAAGAACGACAAAGTGGATACCACCTTCATCGAAGGAGTAAAAAGATTTTTTCTGTTCAACGGTGTCCAGGAATTCCTGTTTTTTCAGAGTATGAACGCAATGATTTCCCAATACGTAATGTCTCTTGGTGGAGATCGAAGAAAAATCACGATTGATTCGCTTAAGGTATTTCAATTCTTCAGCGACCGAATCGGCGGCATCAATGAAGTCCCCCAGTTCGACGATCAGGTCAAGTGATTTATGGGAAAACTCGCGGCTGGCTGCGGACAGCTTTCCCAACGTCTCACGATAGTGTCGGCTGCCAGCTGAGGGTTTATCTGCATAGTGCAGGTCGGTGACCATGCCGATTTGGATGGAAGCCTTGAAATCTTCAGAATCCATTTCGCCAATGGTGGTGCAGTTAGCTGACGATTTGGAGTCCATCGGTAACCAGAAATTCGGCGTCAACAGCAGGGCACCACCTTGTAGGATCGCACGTCGCTGATGCAGTGGATTGGGTTGGCTATTGGATTTCGAATTTTGGTCGGCCGACTTGCCCATTGATTTATAGACCCTCTAGATGCTCCCGTCTGATCTTTCCATTATGCAACGCTGTGGCCAACAAAACACCATCCATTCCTGAATTTCTGCACCTTTGCAGATCTTGCCAGCAATTCAGACCTCCCCCAGCGAATACCTTGAACAACGGGTCCCGAGGTGAGGCACTCTGAAAGATTGAATTGATTTGGTCATAACTAGCGATGATCTGTTCGACTGGACTTGTTGCGGTTCCAACACTGGAGACTTCGAGCAAAATCAACTGCCTGACACCGCGGCTCTTCAATTCCTTGATCAAACTGAAAAAGTCTATCTCGCCCAGAGCGGGTGAGGTTGTTAAACGACCCTTGTTAAAATCGATGCTGAAAAAAAGTTGATCGGGCGGGATGTCATTGGATATTTCGTCGATCAGGTCCAGTGATTCAATTGTTTCGCTGGCCAGAATTGCTGACCAGCGATCGTGATTTTTTAATCGACTGTAAAGTTGTCGCCAGCCATGGATGTCACGAATTCCATAATCAATCAGGAAATGGGTCGGCAAATCCAATAACGAATGAATTTGATTCAGGGCGTTTCCAGATCCCGTGATGGCATCAAGGTCAGCCAGATAAAAATATTTGGGATGAAATTCCTGAATCAAATCAGAACAAAGAACGCGAGTGGACCGGGTATCAAATCGGGAGTGCTTTATCGGTCGGTAATCTTCCCTTTTTCCAGCGATGGCATGAACGACTTGAGGTCCGCATAACGGAACGTCGGCCGAGACAGCGTTAGGTGTTCTCGAGTCGCCAAAATGGGCTGGCATGCCTGCAGGTGAGTGGGGTCCCTCTCCTGAGATTTCGGGCCGGGAATTCAGGTCGCAGGTCTTCAGATCGATGACGGGAACGATTTCCAACGTTGTGTTATGGTCGGGGGAGAGATTCGGTTTCCAACTATTACCGTAACCCCTTTCTGAATTTAATCAATCATGAGAAAATAGGGACCAACCCCAGGAGCGAAAATGTCAGAAAAATCTAGTGATATCCTTGAGACGTTCGAGAACGATTTTCCCGATCGTGAGTACCTGATTGAGATTAATTGTCCCGAGTTCACATCGGTTTGCCCCAAGACGGGACAACCTGACTTTGGAACATTGACATTCAGTTATGTTCCCGACAGGAAGTGTGTGGAACTGAAGAGCCTTAAAATCTACCTGCAACGATTCAGGGATCAAGGGATCTTTTATGAAAACGTGACCAATCGCATTCTGGATGATTTCGTAGCGGCAGTTAAACCACGGCAAGTAACATTGGTGGCTTCTTTCAGCCCGCGGGGCGGGATATCCAGTGATATCACGTGTTCCTATTCACAAGAAAATTCAGGTAATTGATCTGATGAACATTGAGATATTTGAATCGAAACTGAAAATGGGCGAAGCCGCCGCTGAGCGGGGAGCCAAGGCCATTCGATCAGCATTAGCCGAACAGCGTCAGGCCAGAATTATTTTGGCAACCGGTGCTTCACAGTTTGAGATGCTGTCTGCCCTAGTCGACCAACCTGATATTGATTGGTCGCAGGTGGAATGTTTCCATCTGGATGAATATGTTGGTTTATCAATGACTCATCCTGCGAGTTTTCGTAAGTACCTAAAGGAACGCTTTGTTGACCAGCTACCTTGTCCGCCCGCAAGCTTTCATTTTATCGATGCAGAAAAAGAGGAACGATCGGAATGTGAACGTTTAAATCTTTTGATTGGAGATTCCCAGGTGGATGTTGCCTTTATCGGCATCGGAGAAAATGGTCATCTTGCATTTAACGACCCACCCGCTGATTTCGAGACACAGCAGGCCTATCTGGTGGTCAATCTTGATGAGGCTTGCCGGCAACAGCAGTTGGGTGAAGGCTGGTTTGAGAGCCTGGATGCCGTTCCCAAAACGGCGATTAGCATGTCCGTTTCCAGGATTTTGAAGTCAAAGGAGATTGTTTGTACCGTCCCAGACCAACGGAAAGCGGAGGCTGTTGCCAAGACGGTCAATGGTTCTGTGACGAACAGGGTTCCTGCTTCGATTCTTCAGAATCATTCCGCCACGACATTATTTCTTGACCACGCTGCCGCTTCGGCCGGGGTGAATTGAATTAGGCTTAACCGAATGAAACAACCGTTTCCATTGGGCCGCTCTAAAGTTCTTTTTCTAGCTGGATTCCACTGTCAATTTGTGAAATTCCAAGTTTTTGTAGCAATCCGGCGCTGGCATCATCGTGGGATTCGGTTTGGATCTCAACGACGGTCGAACCATGATCTTTCAGCTGGCGAATTGACTCACCGACCAAAAAAGTAGCCAGACCGGCACGCCGAAGGCTCGAGTCAATTTGAAGATCAAACATACCGGAAGCTTGCACCCCCCAATGGGATGCCATGGGCTGCATGTTCCAAAATGTGACCGTCCCACATAAATTGTCTTGGGATCGATCAACCAGTTCAAATCTTACGCGTTCGGCGTTTCCTAGTGTGCAGGCCTCCCACCATGAACGTGGCGCTGGGTCGAATGTGGCATGGATATTATATTGACGTCGCAGTTGCATCTGTCGTCGGTTGATGATCGTTCGAAATCCGCCAAGGCTGGATTGCCATATCCGGAATTGACCTGATTCCTGGTAATCCGCATTTTTTAGAATCTGTAGGGTAAACTCGTCTTCGCAAAGAATGCCTGGGAGCCGGCTTCCTCCATAAAATCCGAGGTAAAAGGGATTCTTTGGAAAGGTGCCTCCGCCAAACATGCGGCGAGCCCCTTTGGATTTTGCATAATCCTCGGCCGACAATAGCAACGCATTAGCGACTTCCTCGCGGGCCTTTTCATCCTCAAAGTGATTGGTTCTGACCATTAATCGGCTCAATACTCCTGAATCGAGAGAAACATCCGATAGATTTGAATTGGCACCAAAGCCGACATGCACGAACCCTAATGGAATTTCCCCTTCCAGTGCGAGAATGAGCCCCATTCGGTCGAAATAGGGTTTGCTCAACACATGTTGTTCAAACAATGCCGGCGACATTGTCTGGACCAAGCCTCGCAGAGGCTGGTGGCTGCGCCAAATTTCCGAGATTTCAGGAATATCGGTATTGAGAAAGGGGCGGAGTTGAAACAAGGGAGCGAGAGAGAAAAATCAGTGGTTGGTTTAGGAAACATCCAGATTCTCGGGAGCGAATTGCATCACTCAACGGCGAATGTTCTGACTTTAATCCATCGTGATAGATTCACAAAACCCGAATGTAAAAAAAGAACGAAGTTCTTGGCCGTCGGTGGCATTTTGGCGGTAAGTGAATCCATTGACCAGCATGAATCGATGTTTTGACTTTGGCACCAGGATTGAACTCACCCGAGTCGGAGGGCGGTGGCGTCGTCTAATGCTTTGGGCGACAGAGATTTACTTTCCAGTTCTGATTCCAGCAAGGTTGGCAAAGGGGACTATGTCAGCCCGGTTTTCATCAGCGACTTTATTGGGATATCCCATTTCCTCCATCAAGACCTGCAAACCGCTGTCGATGTCGTGACCGAGAACTTCTTTGTATCGAATGACTCCCTTAGCATCGATCAGGTAAACGGTGGGCCAAGCGGACACATTCCATTGTTTGGCGATTGGCCCTGCCCTTCCCTTGGGGCCAATCCAGAAATTTCGCCATATCAAATTTTCATCTTCAGCCGCTTTTCTTGCAAATTCCAATCTTCGATCGGAATTGACGCCGATCAAAACAAAAGGTTTTCCTACCATCTTTTCCACCAGTTCACGTTCGTGAGGGTACATATCCCGACAGGGCGGGCACCACTGTCCCCAGAAATCCAATAAAATCACCTTGCCTCGATAGTCGCTGAGCCGGAACTCAATACCGTCGAAATCCTCCCCAATGATGTCAGGAGCGACTTGGCCTTCATTCAGGTGCTCCAGTTCAAAAATCGGGCCATCCACAACGTCTTTGAAAGAACGTCCTTTTCGGTCCTTTAATACGCCGTATTGGTCTCTTAGGTCTTTCATCATGACCAGGAGATCATCTCGCACCTCTTTTTTTCTTGAGTAGATGTATTGGACCTGCTCTTTGGGCAGCCGTTTTTCAATCTGCGGGTTGTAAGCAATCGTTGTCGCAAAGGTTGGGAACTGATCGAAATACTCGTAAAGGATTTGTATGACCTGGGTCCTGGTCGCATCCGAAGAAGAGTTGGCAATCATCGCACGCATCCAACCTTCCAATTGTGGGCTGGGAACTTCCTCAAGGTAGCCCTCGCAGATTTTCTGCCACTGTACACGGTCCCCATAGTGCTTGACGGCCAAGTCCATTGCGTCCGGAAATTCTACGGCTGATTTGCGCTGTAAAATAATGCTCATGGTCGCTTCAAAAGCAGCATCGGTTTCAGGGAATTTTGACGCGAGTTCGAAGAGGTCTTTTGTGTATTGGGGTTCAGGATTTTGTTTATTGAAAAGTTCCGCCTTTTTCGATTCCGAGGAGATTTGAGCAATGGCGGATTCTAGTTCCTCGACCTCTGAATCGAAGCGAACGTTGATCTCTTCCAACCTTTTTTGTGCTTGCTGCCCGATGTCGACCTGACTCTCGATGGGCTTGGGCTGGATATCGGTTTCTACCGCCTGAGGGCTTACCTGATCAGACGTCGCAACAGGAACATTTTTGGACGGGGTATCAGCTTTTTTTTCGGCAAGCTTTTGCTGGTTACATCCAATGAGACAAAGTAAACCGATCAACAGCAGGCTTGAGTTGATGAAGACATCGCAGGACAGATTTCCGCTGGATTTTTGGAGAGACATAGGCTGCGTTTTGCTCACTATTAAACTTTTTAAATCTGTTCTGGAGTTGAATCTTCAGGATTTAGGGTTGGTGCTGCTCCACTGGTCCGGCATTTCGTCGCCGAACCGATGAACTGAGAAAAACTTGTCCCGACCCGCTGTGACTCATGAGCCACTCCTAAAAACTATCACATAAACCATGATTTTTCAGTAGTCTGATTTGTCAAATCCACATTTTGAAGAAAGTAGGAACCGTTAGGCTGCGGCACAAAGCCTCCGATGACAGTTGTGTTGTTTCGTTGAATGCTCAGCTCTTCCCCATCGGACCGTTACCCCTCGAGCGAGCCTTTTCAGGCCGGAAAACGCGTAGTTAGAGAATGAAGAGACCCCGGTCCGGCCGAATTCCGGCAGCAGTGAGTAACGATAACAGGCACAAGGCAATCGCGGTGTGTCTGCTATCGAGATTGGTCTGGATGGCATGACTTCTAGGCGTGGGCGTTACTGGATTTGGACAACCGGGTCGCCGAGAATTTCCATTCGAGGCGAAATACCCAACCCGGGTTCGAGCGAGGCTGCCATGCGACCGTCGACCCGCTGGGGTGCCCCGTCCGCTATACAGACGGTTCCATAACTATTGAAGTCCGTCGAAGTGAAAAGCAAATCTGTCGGTGTGCTCTGTGCAAGGTGAGCAATGGCAGCGGTGGTAATATCTCCGCCCCAACTATCTTCAATGGTCATCGCAATCCCCAGCGAGGCGCACAGATCTCTTGCCTGTTTTGCCTTGGTCAGACCACCAAACTTGCTTATTTTGATATTGACGACGTCCATTGCACGATCTGCCGCGGCTCGAAGTATCATCTCGATTGAGTCGATGTTTTCGTCTAATACGAAAGGGAGTGACGTTCTTTGTCTTATGGCCCGGCATTGTTCGTAGGAAGCGCACGGCTGTTCTATATAAACGTCCACATCCCGTACCGCGTTAACTACCCTGGCGGCCTCATGGACTAACCAGCCGGTGTTGGCGTCGGCCACCAGTTTATCACCTGGTTGCAAGACTTCCGAAACCGCATGGATCCGCGCGATATCATCATCGGCGTTGCCACCGACTTTTAACTGAAATCGACGGTAGCCTTCTGCTCGATAGGCTGCCACATTTTCTGCCATCTCCTGTACCGGACGCTGCGAAATTGCTCGGTAGAGAACGACGTCATCACCGTATCTTCCGCCCAGTAAGTTGCAAACTGGCAGGCCGGCCATTTTCCCCAGAATATCCCAACAGGCGATATCGATTCCAGATTTGACGTACGGATGCCCCTTCAAAAGGTAGTCCATCGTCCGCGTCAATTTTTCTAATTCGGTCGGATCATGGCCGATCAACTGAGGGCCAATTTCCTGTAAACCCGCGCGGACTCCTGCCGCGTAGGCCGGTAAATATACCGGGCCCAAAGGACACACCTCTCCGTAACCGGTGACTCCTGCGTCGGTTTGGACCTCGATGACCGTTGAGTCAAAAACATCGACGCTCTTACCCTCTGACCAACTGTACTTGCCTTCTTTCAGCGGCAGGTCAACCTGATACGCCTTTATGCCCGTGATTTTCAAGCTATTTCCTTTTATCCGGCAGTTTGGGTTGCCCTGCTAAATCGGCTTATCGATGGACTGATGGCTTACAGGGCAAGTTATTGTTCACCTCGATTCTAAGTGTCGGTTGAGGTTTCCTTCAAGCGGTCGATTCGCCAGAACGGGCGAGTCGTAGTAAAATCGTTGCTTGCTTTTTTCTTATTCCTTCCGATTGGATTCCACCAATGTTGCTAAGAAAGTCCGTCTGTCTAGTTTTGGTGATCGGTTGTGTCTTGTCCTGCGGGTATCAATTGAGCGGCAACGAAGAATTAACCGACGCCCCTCGCTACAACCTTGTCTGTGCAGATTTTGCCAAAGGTGAAGTCTGCATCATCAACAGCAAGGGAAAAATCACACGCCGTTTCCAAACGCAGAACCCCAACGACGTATGGGCGCTTCCCAACGGAGAGATCGTCTTTGCCTGGCGGAAGGGAGTCAAAATTTATGACAAATCGGGCAAACTCGTTTTTGATTGGCTATCGGATTTTCCAAACGACGAAATTCACACCTGCCAGCCGTTGGCAAACGGAAATGTGTTGATCGCCCAAAATGGTCCCTCGCAACTGATAGAAGTTTCCAGAGCGGGCAAGATACTGAAAACAATCCCGGTTCCTTCCCGAAAAAACGACGTGCACATGCGGTACCGTATGTGCCGAAAACTGTCCAACGGCAATTACCTTTGCATGATTTCCTGTGATAACGAAATTCGCGAAGTTGCTCCGAACGGGAAATTGGTACGGTCAATCAAAAACCTCGAAGGCGTGTCGATGGCTAAGCCGCATGCGGTGGTCCGGTTGCCAAACGGAAATACGCTTTTCTCAACAGGAGCAGGTGTTCAGGCGGTCGAAATCGACCAGCAAGATCGGATCGTCTGGCAACTCAAGCCAGATGACCTACCGGAAATCAAAATGGGATTTATGACCGGTCTGAACCGGCTGCCCAACGGCAATACAGTCATCTGTTTCTACCAGGGAAGTCATCATGTTATTGAAGTGAATCGGGAAAAAAAACTGGTCTGGAAGTGGCGAATCCCGTCGCAAAAAACGGTCGTCAGCATCCAAATTCTTGACCAGCCGGGTGACGCGTCCCATGGACAGATTCTGAAATGAAAGCAGATTCTGATGAATTGCAGGCGTGCTGCCACGTACCCCACACCAGAGAACGCCAGTTGGGTGATCGATGAATTGAACCTGAATCCGATCTACCCTAACGCCATGGCCCGTTACGTATCTTTGCCGTTTTTTGCAATCGCAAGCCGTTTCATCGATTAGGCTAACGCCGGGTTACGATAGAGTGTTTCGGCGAGCAACTCTGGGGATCCTTGAAAACTCGATCTTTCCTTGTGCCATTGACGATGGGTCGGTACAAACTCCGCATGAAAAGGCCAGGGTGCAAACGGATCATATCCCAGCCCATCAATAATCTTTTCCGAGATCATGCTGACGTTTCCGGCACGAGGGGGCATGGGGCCAGCCTCCAGTCGATAACAGCCATCGAGCCATTTCGGATCATAACCGCCGACGCGATTTACAATCTGGGCGATTTCATAAAGGCTCAGGCGAATTTTTCCTCCGGCATGATAGAGTCCACTCAAGTCGTTCCCAAGGAATCGTTCGAACAGGGTATTCATGCAATCGGTGTAAGTGGGCGTTCGAACCTCGTCGTAATAGAGCGTGGCGGGTCGATTGAATTTGAATCGATTCTGGATCCAGTCAATGGCTCCTGCATGACCGTTGTAGCTGATCCCCATCGGCAAGCTGATTCTCAAAATAGCCGCTTCAGGACACTCTGACTGGACGCGTTCTTCGGCCATGACCATCGTTTTGCCATAAACCGTCACCGGGTCAGGAAGATCGGTTTCCACGTGACCTCCTCCGGAGGTCCCGGAAAAGACCAGGTCAACCGAAAGATGGATCAGTCGCGTTGAGCTGCCACGAATCAGCTGTAACAGGTTGCCGATGCCTTCAACATTGACACGATAGGCCATACCGAAATCAAGTTCACAGTGTTTTAACGCGCAGCTTCCACCCGTATTGAGAACGCTTTTAAACTGATATTTCTGGAAAATAGCGTTCAGTGATTCGGTGTCTTCCAAATCGCAGGAGAGAATGCCCTCACCGGACATTGACCACAGATCTCGTCTTCTTTGGCCAAAAACCTGCCCGGGGTATTTTTTTCGAAAAAAATGAAAGGCATTGTTACCAGCAACGCCAGCCAGTCCCGTAATCAACAGCGGAAGGCGATTGGAAAGGTCGTTGTCGGGCTGGCAAGGGAGGGTAGTCGTCATGAGAGCCTGATTTTAGTCGGGATGGATTCAGGTGATAGCGGGTGTGTATCGGAAATTTTTTCTGCCGTAGAGTTAGACTTCCTACCGACAGGCTACTTTTAAGAGAAGTTGTCGATAAAATAGCGGGTGGGCTGCTGCAACGCGGCAAGAAAATGGTAGTGATACAATCTCATTCGATTTAAAATGTTGTTAGGACAAGTCTGATTCCTGTGTTTCAAACCAAAATCTGTGGAATCCAGAATCCGAAAATTGCGGTGGCCTGTCGCGACATCGGCATCGATGCGATCGGACTTAACTTCTTTGCTGGAAGTAGGAGACGGGTTGATCCACTAGTCGGAAAGTCGATTGCTGATGCTGTCGGTGACAGTGTGTTGGTCGTTGGGCTTTTTGTGAATCACTCACTCGCGGAGATGTCAGAATTGGTGCAACGTTGTTCGATCCAAATGTTACAGCTTCATGGGGATGAGCCCCCGGCGTTATTGCACGAATTGGCCGGGTGTCCTGTGCTTTCTGATTTGCCAGTAATCAGGGCGATCCGGATTTCGCCGCAATCTGAAGATGCCGCGATCCGGCAGATCGAAAAATGGTCAGAATACGACCGTGATAATCAGCTCGCGGGGTTCCTTTTAGATGCCAATCAAGATGGTCAATATGGTGGAACTGGATCTGTCATCGACTGGAATTGGTTGGCGACGATCGGGCTTCCGGATATCAAGCCGATCGTTTTGGCCGGTGGCTTGACGCCTGAAAATGTAGCAGAGGCCATTTCAATTGTTCAACCAGCTGGTGTGGACGTGGCCGGTGGTGTCGAATCGGTAATTGGGAATGAAAATCGAAAGGACATTGGCAAGATCCAGCTCTTCTTCGATCAAGCGCATCTTTCATTGAATCGGAACTAGAAACCAGTTAGTGTCCTTTCGCTCAAATTTCTTGGGGATTGGAATAGGCTCGCCGGTCAATTGATTAATGGACCAGTAGCAGGAAAATCCAAGACGAGAATTTTGTTTTGACGATTCCGCATAGGTTCGAATCGAATCAACTTTTGATTGATCGCCGGTCAGTGCAAAGGCAATCGCCACCATTGATTTGACGTTTTCATGTTCGGGGTTCATGTTGTCGTCATCCATTAGCCTTTCGAGCATGCGGTCCGAAAGTCCTTCCGGTATTTTTTTCCCCTTAAAAATCTGTCCGATCGACCAAATAGCGGCGGGTCGAATGGGGTAAGACAGGATACTCATGTCCTTGGCTATTAGCTTTTCGATGACGACGGTTTGCAAATCGGCATATTTGTTTCTTCCCAGCAATTCAATAAGGTGGGCGATAGATTCATATTGTGATTCTGGATATTTAGCGGCTCCCCCTGATTTGATATCGCTTACCTGTTTTTCAAGGCGTTGAAGAATCGTTGGAAAAGTTGAGTTAACCGATAGACGGTCCAATGTCCAACCGGCCGTAATGTGGACCTCCGGTCTGGGATGATCAAGTAATTCAAGGCAACGTTCTGCTGCAGGTTTGTGATCAAGTTCTGAAAGCAACAACAATCCCTGCTGGATACCCTGCCAATTCGTTTGCAGTGACTTCATTCCTGCCGCCAACACATCAGACATTAACGCTGGAGGTTTTCCCGGGTTGGCTGGGTCGTCTGCGGAGGCAAATTCAAGGCAGATCTGACGAGCTAGATTACGGACTGCCGGGTGCGGATCACTCAGGAGTTGCCCTGCCCTTTGCACTGCTGCCCGATTCTTCCATAACCTGATCAGATTGAGGCCAAGAACACGAATTTTGTTGTCAGGGTTGGTCATTGCAAATTCAGTTGATTGATCCAATTCACGTGGTGCATTGGACCCGAGGATGGATTCCCAAGCGATTACTGCAACCGCCGGTTCGGGATCGATTGCATAGGAAAGTAGAATGGGATGTGAACTGGCTGAGGGATGATTATCCATCACCGTTACTCCGAGAATCCTCTCGGTCAGTTGATCGCTGGAGAGCCGGGAACGGGAAAATTCGATAAATCCGCTCGAGGCAAGCTGGCCGATGGATTTAGCTGCTTCGTAACGTACACGGAAATTTTGTTCTCGATCAGCGAGTAAAATACCCAAAGAGGCTATCGATTGATCATCGTGAATGGAGGTGACGCCACGAATCGCCAGAACGTCAGAGAGAATGCCGTTGGTGTTGCCAGTCGTAGCATCCAAAATTCTCTTTCGCCAAATTGACTTCAACGCCGGGTTCTTCCAATCGATCAAGGCATTTTCAATCACTTTTTGCACCCGAGAATCGGATGTCGACGCATGGAGTTTTGCGAGACGTTCAGCACTTTTTCGATCACCAATGGCAACCACCGCTTTGACGATGGCAAGTTGAACAACGGGTGCAAGATTGGGACTGTTTAGTTTTTCTAGTAGGGGCTTGGTGACCTTATCCAAACCCGACATCCCGCGGTGGATCGCCACCGGAATGGTCTCGGCAGCCTTTCGCTGAAGTTCGGTCGACTCGGAATTCAGAGCTTTCATCCATAAGGGAAGCAGATCATTTCCGAAGACAACCTCGGGTTGAACCTCCTCAAAGTGGGGATCTTGCCACATGATATGTGGAAGTTGATAGGGATCCTGCCCGGATAAATGCACGTCCGACCTGAATGTCATGGTCGCCATGATCATCATCGCAAACCATACAGATTGCAGCGTGGTTTGCATTGTTGAAAATCGAGAAATACTGGTCATCAGCCTGCTTTTCCTTGGGAAAACCGTTGGTCAGGTTAATTGGGTCGAGTGAGCCGGTAAGTTTGCACAACCAGGATGGCCAATGAAAGACTACAGCCGATCCCCATGATCCAACCATTGGTCGACAATAGGTCATAGTTCACAAACCCAGGGGTTCCGATCACCTGCATCGCCGCGGCGATTGGGTTGATGCATAACACGGCTTCAACGAATTGCTCCCCAAACGGTGCACCGCGGAACAGCCAAAAGAATAACGTGCCGATACAAACCGATGAAAGGACGGCGTAGGCAGTGGCGGTGGCAGCCGCGGTTTTTTTGTACAGGCTGCTGATGGCTGCGCTTACCAACACCGAAAAAAGTGCTGCCCAAATCAGGCAGATTAACACCTGATAGATTTGCGGTCTTTTCTCAGGAAGGATCCATCCCATAACAAGGTAACCCGGTAAGGTTGCACAAAGTACAAGCATCATGGTCCAGATAACGCTCAGCAGTTTCCCGACCACAATTTTCCGGGCTGAGAGAGGAGTCATTTGTAGTAACTGCCAGCCCTGGCTTTCAATTTCCCCGCAGATAAGTCCAGCGGCCAAACTGGGAGTAAACAAAACGATCAGACCTGCCTGGAGCAGAATCATAATACCGCCAATGACGTTAGTGCCCCAATCAAGAGTTCCAGCGGTCGCAATATAAGCGAGAATCAGCGAAGTGATTGCGCAGAGACAGATAAATCTTAACAGCCAGTGTGATCGCCCAAATTTTCGGCAACGGAATTCCTTGATCAGTACCGGATTCACAAATGGTAGAATGCCCGTGGAACGACGTTGGGGATCCACCAAAAAGTACAATCGCCGGACAATTTGAGTACCAACACCCATTTCGTTGACAACGGCTCCACTGTCTCGAGCTTTGTCAAACAGCTTGTGATTGAATCGAGTCAGGGAATGAATTGCCAGTCCCAGCGTTAGTACGCCGGAAGCGATAAAAAATCGTCCGGGAGCACCCGGTTCAATATCGATGCCCTGACTGCCCACAAATCCATGTCCGAGAATTTCCATCACGGCAGGAATGGGAGAAAAACTACGGAGCCACCAACTCAAGTCTGTCACCAAAGAGTCCTTGCCCTGAAAAAGAAGATAGGGCAACAGGCTCAGGATAGCCAAACCAAGAATTAGTAAATAAGTGGTGCGAAGCGCACCATCGGCGGAAGTCGATTGACTGCTTACCCATAAGCCGAGAATCGCATACTGAATAGTTAGTAAACCGAGCACACCATAGAGGGGAACCATCTCATTCCAAAGTGAGATACCGCCCATCATCAAGCAGGCCGTTGCCGCAGGCAGACTCATGATTAATAGCAAGAGCAAGAATCCACTGACTCCGATCAACTTTCCCAGGTAAATCCTCCAAGGCGGAATTGGGGAGTTGAAGAGCAACGCAAGTGTTCCCTTGTTTTTTTCGCGGACCACCGATGTTGCCGGAAATGCCGGCGACATTAGTATTAAAACAGCGAGCATGCCATAACCAAACACTCTAAATACCTGTTGGGCATTGAGGCCGGAAAGGTCGACTTGGGCTTCGCTAGGCCAACGTAAGATGACCATACCGGCAAAAAGGACAGCCAACAGCATTTGCATGGCAAATGATTTTCGCGTTCGAAAAACGTCGATCAGTTCGCGCTGGATGATTGCATTCATTCTGCTGTTCCTG
Organism: Planctomycetota bacterium; assembly: GCA_014238905.1. GTDB lineage: Bacteria > Planctomycetota > Planctomycetia > Pirellulales > Pirellulaceae > JABAAE01. The sequence continues at coordinate 265,798 of JABAAE010000004.1, read as the reverse complement.
CCGGTTCGCTTTTTGTTGCCGGAACAGCTTCCCGTGTTACCGACAGGAATGCATCTTCCAGATCGGTTTGGAGTTCCTTGAATTGCACCACACCCAGTCGAATGTCGATAAGATGCGCGAGAATGACTGCCAGCTTTTTGTCGCTAACATCCGTCTTGAAGCGAACGATGGATTCGGCTTCTGACAACGAAATTTCCGATACCAGCTCGTGGTGATTTGACAGCTCGGCTTCCGCTTTTTTGCCATCTTCCAGACAGGTCATTTGGATCTCGATTGTCCGTTTCTGGCTGACATCCCGCATGATCTCCTCGAGAGAACCATACGCTCGGAGTTTTCCCTTGGTAATGATGGCTACCTGGTCACAGATCCGCGAAAGCTCGGGAAGGATATGGCTAGTGACAATCAACGTCTTACCCATATCAGCGAGGTTGAGCAGCAGTTCTCGCATTTCAATACGAGCTTGTGGGTCGAGCCCGTTTGCCGGTTCATCAAGAATCAAAACCTGCGGATCGTGTAACAGAGTTCTGGCAATGCCAATTCTCTGCTTCATTCCGTGGCTTAAGCTCTCCACGAACAGATCTTTCATATAGGATGCATTAGTGACATCCAGCACTTCACTAATTCGTTTGCCACGTTTTCTCCAGGGAATACCAAAAGCGGCGCCAAAAAAGTCGAGGTATTCCCTCACCCTCATGTTGTCGTAGGAGCCGAATGTGTCAGGCATGTAACCTACAAGGCGTTTTACTTCTCGGGATTTCTTGAAGCAATCAATGCCATCGATCATGGCTGAGCCAGCAGTCGGTTTCGCAAGTCCAACCAGTATTTTGATTGTCGTGGTTTTACCGGCTCCGTTTGGCCCAATGAAGCCAAGGATCTGTCCCTTGTTAATTGAAATGGACAGATCATCGAGCGCCGTAAAATCACCGTAACGCTTGGTTAAAGAAAATGTTTCAACAACAACTTGCGACATGAGTTTTCACTTGGAAAAAAATGAGGATAGGATCAAAGCAAAAGGAACTCGTCAGGGAGTTCGTTCTTGGACGACTCCGGACACTTCGAGCCGAATGTCCTCGAGGGTTTCACGGACCAGTTCTTCACGTTCGTCGCGATCCGCTTTTTTCTGTTTTTCCAGGTAGTCTGGTTTTACCAGCATGCCAACTTCAATAATCAAACCACCTTTTTCGTCCAAAAGATTCGTTTCCATCGTGGGTAATTCGAATCTGATTTTTCCGGTCGGCTCATCAAGGTTTAAAACCGATTTAAATTCGGCACCTGCCCTGATTTCAAAAGTGACGGTCCGGTGAGGCGCCGTGATGGAATGAATCGTCAACACCGCGGTTGTGATCTTTAGCGGTAATACTTCTGGCGGTAACTGGAATCGCAGGCGGGTTGTGGACTGTGGGGAAATGGACCCCAACCAACGTCTTGTACGATTCTGGTAATTAGGTGAGATGAAATTGTTTTGGTTTAAGACGTTTTGCATGTTGATCAGCGCCGGTGGAATAGTCACCTTTGTTCCGGCTGGTGATGTGCTCAGTTGCAGTGGCATTTTTAACAAGGCTCCTCCAGCTTTCCTGAATTCTTCAGGAAAGTGCAAATCCAGATCCAATGGATTTACCCATGCATAGAGGGTTAAATCATCATCCAAGTTGCCGGATCTGTCCGCCGGAAATTTTGTTTGATAAACAGCTTGATGCCAACGCTGTTGATCCGAGAGTAAATTGGAATTGACAAACGAATCATTGTGAAGCGTGTCATCTTGGCCGATCGAAATAGCCTTGCCGGAGACCTCTGCCGAAAGGAATCGGCCGGTTGGAGAAGCGATCACCACATCACGTATTTCTCCAAGTTTGTCGTCAATCACCAGAGCACCGGAAAGGCCCTGTTCGGTGAATTCAGCGATTGCCCGCATTGGCCTATCTGCCTCGACATGGCCGGTCAATTGGAACGTTGTCAAACCAGGTTCGATAGATCCCTTGTCGAATTCCCAATGGGTTTCATCATTCCAAACCGTCTTGATCCTTTCATCAGTTTGGTCATCGGTTCGGCCACGAAACTCACCATCCTGGTCAGCGCCAATCGAGTAATCCAGTTTTTCTGGAGAGTAGATGATTCCCAGTCCTGCGACGTAAAGGTTTTCGGTACCCGCAGCGGTTTCAACGATTTGTAGCGAGGCCACCGTTGGCGGAGCCGACGCTTTATTTCGCATTCCGAAAATCAGAAAGATCAGGGCGGCGGAAATGGCCATGACCGGACCGATGTAAAACAACCATTCCAGCTTTCTTTTTTTCAATAGCAGTATGCCAGTGCTAAACAGTAAGAAGGTGTAAATGCCCAGGACGGTAATGACGGTCGTTCGGCTGAGAACTTTGTAACCGATCCGATTAAGCAGACCACGTTCAACCGTGCTGGAAAAAATTTCCGGCTGTTGGTTTGGCTCGGAGTACATTTGGTATCCGAAGTCTTCCATGGGATCGGTGACAATATAGCGAGTGATTCCCAAGCGGACTTTCAACCGCGGATCACCTGACGTTCTTTCCCTCATCCAGGCACGCGCACCTAAAGTAGTGTAAAACACCCGTCCCCGATTGACGCGTTGCCAGAACGACGCAGGCCATTGATTAACGGTGTGGATGATCTTGGCATCCAGCACGACGACTCTCTTCAGTGTCACTGGCTGCTCAAAAGTGTTTGTTTTTGCTTTGGACGCCTGCTGCGCGTCGAAATCATCGATGCGGACCGAAGTGAGGCTGGTTTGATCGACTTCAACGTAGGGGATCGTGTCTCCCAGGATTCGCTCCACAGTTTTTGAATTGACCAGATCAAGCATGATCCAAATGTCCCCGCCACCGGCCAACCAACGTTGTACCGCGGCTAACCCCGCAGAATCGCCCAGCAGGTGGTCATTAGAAATGACGAGCTGATCGGTCGATTCAAAGGCTCGTTTGCTTCCGGGCAAGAACTGGGCGCTGGATTTCCCTATTCGACCGTTCTGATTGAAGTGGATTCTCGACGCTGTCGCCAGTTCTTCGGCCTCGTCTTCGGCTGAAATTTCTTCTTCGGAATCACTCGGCTGATTGACGTCTCCGATCAGACTGGTTGCGTGATAACTGTCGATATTATCTGAAGAACTGCCCCGAATCGTAATGCTGGTGTCAAATGAACGTTTGCCATTGTGCAGCAGCAGAGTGGGATTGGCATCGGCCACATCGTAAAGCCCCAATTGAATATCAGCGCCGCGGTAGGCATCCGGCGGGATAAACATAGGAAGCGATGTTGTCACCTTTGACTTGGCAGGAATGAGTAACCGTTTAGCGAATTGACGATTTTGGACGCTGGAAAAAAAGGCAACGATCTCAACCTCGCGATCGTCGTTGGTTGGATTGGTAACCTCCGGATTGATGTAGGACCAAAATCCCGCGCGATGTTCTCGAAACCCCATATCATTCTTGATCGAGGTGATTTTAGGTCCGTCTTTTTCCTGAACCGCAAACGTAGCACGTTGGTCGATCAGGGACGTCAAAACCAAAAAAGAGCTAACCAGAACGATCCATTGGCAAAGAGGAGTGGGTTGATTAGTTTGTTTGTGGGTTGCCAAGAGTCAGTCCGATACTAACGACGACGGGGGCGGAATCAGGATGACTAATCTAATAGACGTTGTGCCTTTGGTCAATCAAAAACGTCTCGGGTGGGCCATTCGAGGTAACCGGCAATTCTTCAGGTCTCTTTTTAAACCAACGGAATAGAGGGGGGGCACCACTCGGAGGTAGGAAGTTTTCAGTCTGATGGAAACGCGGGGTCTGATTTGTTGCCTGACGGGGAATGGATTTCGATCGCTGTTCCAGATTGTGATCGATCACCGGACTGAGCAAGTTGGCAGATCAACTTGGCAACGTCTTCGGGGTGTAATGTCTGGTCGCGGGGATAATCTGGCAGCACCTTTCGAAGAAGTGGTGTTTCCACTGTTCCTGCCCGTATGGAATAACACGCAATGTTGTATTGCCGACCCTCGCTGGCGGTTGCCTGGGTAAACGTCTCAATCCAGGCTTTGGATGCACCGTATAGACTGAATCCGGCAAACGGATCGACGGCGGCCATGGAAGAAAGATTCACAATCACTCCATCGCCATTTGAGATAAAATGAGGAAAAACGGCTCTTGTCAATTCAAAAATAGACCGCATGTTAGTGTTGACCGTCGTGGAAAAATCTTGATCGGTCAGCTCACCAAGTGATTTCATCGGAGCTTGCGCCGCATTATTGATCAAGACATTGATTTGACCAAACCGATCAATGGCAGTGTCAATCAATCGTTGGCCGATTCCTTTTTGTGAAATATCCATTTGTTGGAAATGGAGTCGCGAGAGATCGTTGATGTCAAATAGATCGCCAAAGTCAAAGGGTTTTCTTGCGCAAGTGATGACTTGTCCGCCTCTTTGGATGATTGTTTTGACACAAGCCAAGCCGATTCCAGATGTTCCGCCGGTGACAATGAAAACGCTGTTGTCCATCATTGTTTTCAAGGGTCAATTTCCGCGTTCAAAAAAGATCCCAGGTCTTTTTCGTTGACCAATGGTTCTCCGGGCGCAACATTGTCCAACTTTCCGTCCTGCAAGTGCTTTTGGAGATCGTCCACCAATTGAAAGAGATGGTCAAACGAATCCACGACAAACAATAGTGGCTGGTAGCGATCGATTTCAAAATGCTGGTTGACGACCCATTCCAATTGGAGATCGTGACGTTGGACATGAGGAGATTCGATGGCGTTTTTGATCTCCCCTGAGGAGCTCAGCAGACCGCTGCCGTAGACCTTCAAGTCGTTCCCCTGCTTCATCAGGCCGAATTCAATAGTGAACCAGAAAAATCTGGCCATGGCCTTGATGTTGTTTTCAACCATCGCAATACCCTCGGACTCGCTCTGTGTCATGGCTCGAGCTCGAAGAGCGGCCAATTGGGCCACTTCTCCAAATCGGACCAGCACATCGGAGAATTTGCGATCAGTATGCATGGGGACGTGCCCGGCGATGTCGTGGAAAATGTCTGGTTCAGGGAGATAGTCCAGACTCTCTCCGCCCCGGATCGTGATGGTGGTTGGGAAACTTCGATTACGGAGGCATTCAAAAAAAAGGTATGCCGGGACATATCCAGAAACGGCTTTGGCCTCGAAGCCACTCAGGGGGGAGAGGAACTGATTAATCTCACTGAGTTTAGGAATCGAATCGGGCTTGAGCATCAGGTTTTCAACACCAGTCAAAAATTTGGCGTTGGCATATTTTTTCCACTTTGGGAGCAGGTTGGCATAAAGCCTTTGCCAGGTCCGTTGATTTCCCTCACTGTATAGTTCATAGGGCTGTTGGATATACAGTTGTCCCTTTGACTGAGCCTTTTCGATGTAGGTAGATTGGGTCGTTGTCAGGCCGACATCATGGGAGTTATCCATGCGAGAAATCCGAAGGAAGACCGGGTTTGCTCAAATCTTATCCAGAGAATCATGATGAAACAATAGCATGCGGCTCGCCGCAAAAAACACGTAAAGGAGTTTATTATTGCTTTAGGCTGTTTTTTGATCTTTTAGGCCCTTGTTATTTCCGCCCAAAGCTGGTTGATTGATCGTTTGGCCTCTAAAAAGAATTAGGCCATGGAAAACCGTTTGAAATAGAAAAAAATAACCGGAGTAAAGGCCATGTCGTCATTATCCCCAGAACCTGCTACTGCTGTGGTGAACCCTCTTGGCATCCGGGTGATCGATCATCTCAAGTTCTACGTGGACGATGTCGAAAAATGGGCAGATTTTCATGAACGCCAACTGGGACTCTTTCGACGTGCAGTGGGAAACGCGGAAACGGGACTTGTTGGGCAAAAAGCCGTTGTTTGCGGACAGGGTCGCGTCAATTTTATTTTTGTTGAGGCAGAAGGGGATGGCGATGTCGCTCATTCTATTCGGCACTTTGTGGATACACATGGTTGTGGCGTCAAGGACATCGCGTTTCGCGTCGATGATGTCCACCATGCTATGGCCACCGCTACCCATCGAGGAGCGAAGGTCGCCGAAGATAAAGTTGAGCAAGAGGGTTTCATTTCCGGCAGTATTCAGACTTACGGCGATACGGTGCACAGTTTTGTAAAACGTTCGGGTCGAGATTTTATGCCCGGGTTTCGCAATGAGGCTGGGGGTGTCGAGTCTGGAGAGATCCATTTGATGATGATCGATCATATTGTTGCCAATGTAGAATGCATGGATGAGTGGGTAGGATTCTACGAGAGCGTATTCGGATTCGATGAGACGGCGCATTTTGATATCCAGACCGGCCGCAGCGCTTTGATGAGCAAAGTGGTCGGCGATGTAGAAGGCTATATTCGGTTGCCGATCAATGAACCTTCCAGCGACAATTCCCAGATTCAGGAATTCCTTAACGAGTTCAAGGGTGCCGGCGTGCAACACATAGCGCTTTTGACTTCCAATATCGTTGATACGGTGGTTGCCATGCGGGAACAGGGGGCAGAGTTTCTTTCAGTGCCTGATACCTATTACGATGCGTTGCCATCGCGGGTAGGTGAAATCAAGGAAAACCTCGAAGATGTAAAACGGGCAGCTGTATTGGTCGATCGGGACCGGGATGACGGCTATCTATTACAGCTTTTTACCAAGCCAATTTTTGATCGCCCAACACTTTTTTACGAGATCATTCAGCGTCACGGTAACTCGGTTGGTTTTGGTGAGGGCAATTTCCAGGCGTTGTTTGAGGCCATCGAAAGGGAACAGGAAAAGCGAGGATCAATTTAAACGGGTGCAACTGGAGCACCGCTGATTGTTGATGAAAAAGACGATTTAGTCCTCGAGGGGAATTTATTCTGCCGCTTGCGTTTCCGATGACCACGTGAAACGGCAGATGCAACGTTGGGCCTACAACGGGCATTTTTTCAAACACAGGGATTTCATACTGTCGCCATGCCGAATTATCGTCAAATGGGCCAAACGCCAACCAAAAGACATACCAAACTTTCGGTAGATGCATCGAAGAGTTTTCTTGGCGAAGGTATGGCTTACGAACATGTTGTGACAACGGCTGGTTTCAACCGAGCCTACAGTATTCTCTACCATCTCCGACCGCCGACCCGCAATTCAAGAGTAGAATTCGTTAGAAATCTTGACATTCAGGCGGCTGAAAAACTACCTCTACGGCAACACCACATTCAGTCTCAGAATCTCCCAAGGAGCGGTGATCCGATATTGGGACGGGTTCCGATGATGTTCAACGACGACCTGATTTGCTGGCGAGTCAGACCAGAGAGTTCCCAGAATGAACTGTACCGAAACGGTGCAGCTGACGAAGTCATTTTTATTCAGCAGGGGAGCGGGGTGATTGAAACATCGCAGGGAATCCTGCCCTACCGCCGTGGTGATTACGTTGTTTTACCCAGGACGACAACTTACCGTTTCCTTCCAGACGAAATTGGTCGGGAAGATCACCTCGTTCTTGAGTGTATGAGCCCCGTGCGGATCCCGAGCCGATATCAAAATGAAGATGGGCAAATGCTCTTGGGATGCCCTTATTATGAACGTGATTTCCATGGTCCGGTTGATTTGGCGACCATCAACAAGGAAGTCCAGACAACGGTCCTGATTAAGGACCACGACAGGCTGACCCGAGTTACCATGCCCCATCACCCCTTCGATGTCATTGGATGGGATGGATTTGTTTACCCCTACACTTTCAATGCATGGGACTTTGAACCGCTGACCGGGACGATTCATTTGCCTCCGCCATTCCAGCAGACCTTTGAGTGCCGAGGGTTTGTCATTTGCACTTTTGCTCCCCGGTATCTTGACCATCACCCGGACGCCATCAAAGTGCCGTACGCTCATAGCAACGTCGAAGCTGACGAAGTCTTGTTTTATGTGGAGGGTCAGTTTGGATCCCGTCGCGGCGTGGAACAATGTTCCATGACGCTGCATCCCGGCGGCATTCCACACGGTCCCCATCCTGGCACAATTCAAGCCAGCATGGATGCGACAAGGACTGATGAAATGGCTGTGATGTTTGATACCGAACGAAAGCTATTCTTGACTCAAGATGCGATGCAATTGGATGATCCCAAGTATCCGCTGAGTTGGTTGGAGGGCTGAGTGGCCACTCGATTCTCGGTAGGACAGAATTCTGCCAGGGTATTCTCAGGATTATGAAATTTTTTTCCGGAGTGCCGGAATGACCGCCGCCGGTACGAACTTGGCGAGTTTGTCATCGTCAGCAATGGGGGTGATCTGTTTGATCAGCGTGCTGGAAACATGGGCATAGTTTTCGTCGGCCATCAGGAAGAGGGTTTCAATTGTAGGATCGAGCTGACGATTGGCCATCAACATCGTAAATTCTCCCGCAATATCGGTGAGCGGCCTTACACCTCTTATCATGACCCGGGCTTCACATTTTTTTACGAAATCAACCGCCAAGCCGGTAAAGGATCGGACTTCGACATTGTTGAGATGGCTGGTAACGGTTTTTAACAGATCGGTGCGTTCCTCGGGGGTGAATAGCGATCGTTTTTCCAGGTTGATTCCGATACCGATAATCAGTTTGTCGATGATTTTGGCGGCTCTGACAATCACATTGAGGTGACCTAAAGTGACCGGGTCAAAAGAGCCCGTGTAAACGGCGACTTTGGCTGCCATGACGTGATTCCCGATTTGGATCAATTACTGTTTTGAAGCAGGTGAACGGCTTTTTCAATATCTTCCTCATTATTGTAAGCATGCGGACTGAATCTGAGCAGTCCATGTCGCACGCTGGAAACCACTCCGTTTTGCAAAAGAAGGTTTCTGGTCTCGGCGGCATCTCTTTCTTCAGCTTGAAAGCTGACAATTCCTGAAGAATTTTCGGAATGCCGTACACTTTGGCATTGGAAGCCGATTTTTTCTAATTCGCTACAGAACTTGTCGGTCAAACCCAATACCCTTTCAGCCAATGGTGAGGCGGTAGGTGTTAATCCGATTTCTGCCAAGAGATCCAGACTGGCTCCGAGCGCATGAATACCAGCCATATTTCGAGTGCCACCTTCATAGCGGGCCGCACTTTCCTTCAGCCGCAGGTCCACCTTGTGGAAGAGATAGGGGTTCTGAACGCTATTCCATCCTATTCCCCGGATCACAAGCTGCTCCAACAGGCGTTTATTGCAATACATCAATCCGGCTCCCTCGGGCCCCATCAACCACTTGTGGCCGCTGGCGGCAAGGAAGTCAATTTCCATCGATTGGACATCCAGAGGGAAAACGCCGAGGCCCTGTATGGCATCCAGAACAAAAAAAGCGTTATGGTCGTGAGCAACGGCGGCAAAGGCGGCCGGATCGATACGAAATCCACTCGAGTACCCTACCCAGCTCATCGCGACAACTCGGGTACGGGCGTCACAAGCTTCAGAGACACGATTTAGATCGATTTCACCAAATGGACCGGTTTTTACAATCCGTAATTCGACGCCCTTGTTTTGGAGATTCATCCAAGGATAGAGATTGGAGGGGAATTCGCCCTGAGGAATCACGACATTGTCTCCGGTTTCCCATGAGAGTCCCTCTGCGACCGTAGAGATGCCGACAGCGGTGTTGGGGACAAATGCGACCTCGATTTCCTCGGCGTTGAACAAACTCGCTACTCTTGCCCGGATTTTTTCAACCCGTGAGTTCCAAGTCAGCCAATCGGTATCTCCATCCAAGGAAATACCTGCCAGCCAATCCGCAATCGCATCTCGGGCCGGGACGGGCAGCGGTGACAGGGCAGCGTGATCAAAATAAGCCCATTTTTTGACCACCGGGAAGTAGTCAAGTCGGTATTTATGCCAATCCGGGGCTGAATTGCTGTCAGAATGCATGGGGGGAGTTACGATAGACATCTGTATAAAAAGGGCTACTTGTTGGAATTGACATCATCTCTAGGATGAAATACGTGGGTATAATGAAAAGTAGAATCGTTACGATCAGTTTAAGATGACGAGATTTGGTCATTTTTGAGTCAATACGAAGTCTGTCCAAATGCGGACGTGACACCGATAAAGCCTGAATTATACTAATCAATTATCCGTGGTGTTATTGCCCACGGTACGCATCGTAGAGGATTCACCTAATGCAAAAGGTATTGTGCATCATTGGGATGGTTTGTGGCGTCCTGGTTTTGTTGCTGTTTCTTTCAGATCTAGTCCTGTCGTTTGCAGGTATGAGCACTATTTCCCCGTTGAAGGGATATAGCTGGATGCTGGATGCTGTATTCTCGTTAGGTGGGGGCGGACTGGCAGTGGTCAGTTTCTTCACATACCGTGAACAGGTCTAAGGCCAGTCGCTGAGATTCTCTGTTTTGGGCAGATCGCCCCGATTCTCCAGTGCTATCAGTGTCGGAATTCCTCTGACATTCTGCTGGTCCAGTTGATTTGCTCTTTCGGGTTACCCAGATTGATCCTTTTGCGAGGATCCAGCTTTTAGGCAGATTTCATCGGGAACCGCTGGTCCACCGTCCCAGAGAAGGGATTTCGTCTTGGGAGTCCTGCTGACGTCTTTGCCCCGGGGATCAGAACCGCCTGCGTCATTGGACGGGATAACGGTCATTATGAACCGTTGATACCAGCTTGGCCCCGTTATCGAATTGATCTTGTGGTTTGATTCGTTCCCTGGTTTTTGTTCTCTAGTTTTTCGGAGCCTGAAATTCAGGGTTGGTGTGATTTACGGGTGTTGAAATCAGGCATCGACCAACGGCATTCGTTGGACGGATTCCATCGGTGATTGTGAATCAGGGCTGTCGATGTCTGGTAAAGGGTCTTCCCCATTCGGATAAACTAGCAATGGTCTTCAAAAAGACCCGTGCAATTTACAATTTGATATAAAAATCAGCCTCGACAGAAGGTCCGCAAGTTCCTATACCTCGCTGTTGCTTCAGTGGCAGCTTTGCCAGTTCCGATAGGGATCGGTCTTCAGGCAAGCCATCCGACGAAGAATTTTTAAAGGAAAAATATGAATCGCCGAACATTTCTGGGGACGTCGTTCGCGGCAGGTCTAGTGAGCTCGGTTTTATTTACCAAGCCGTTCCAGACGAGTGCCAACGGGCAGGATATGCGAATTGAAACAGAGGTATACACCGGGAAATCGCGTCAACCGGTGTTTGAAAACATTACGTTGTTTACGCCCACGGCGGTTTATGACTTTTCTCGAACCGGCCCTGAGAAAATCACCGTGTACCAACGCAAGCTGGGACGATTTGTTTTGCTTAACGTATCGGAGAAAACAAAGGTCACTCTTGATCATGAAACAGTGGATGGATACGTCGAATTATTGAAGACTCGCGAGAATCTTTCTGATAAAGAACCGTTCCTGTTTAATCCAAAGTTTACTGAGAGCTTTGATGACTCGACCAAGGAATTAATTTTATCCAGTGACCAAATGACCTACAGGATCAAGGGAACTCAGTCTAAAAGCGATGATTCGATGACTGCGTACGTGGAATTTGCGGATTGGTATTCCAAGTTAAGTGCTACCGATCCCCGTCAAATGCCGCCATTTGCCCGGTTGGAATTGAATAAGGCCATTTCCAGACATGGATTGATTCCCAAAGAAGTCGACCGAGTATATCGGCCAAAAAATAGTGCCTTTGGCACCGCCGTGGAAGCAAAAACCAAGCACTATGTTGTCTGGCAACTTTCCAGTAAAGATCGAGAGCGAATCGAAAATGCGACTGGATACATTAGTGATTTTCGGAATGTATCGCTCTCTGAATTTTATGGTCTAGCAGAAGCCGTCGCTGCCCAATAGCTCTCAGACGGTCACGGATCAAATTAGAGACTGATTGACCGCGGCGAATGACTGCGGATTTTTTCGATCATTGGTTGGTTACACCCGTTTCAAAATGATCTGGATTCTATGAAGGTCGATCGGAGAGGGTTACTTTGGCCTCCTATCACCTCCTGTTGTCACCGCGCGGTCCATCTAATTCCCCGGGTAAAAATCGGTGTAAAAATCCGGCTGGCGTTGTGGGTGTTGCTGTTTTGATCACTGAAAAATAATAGTTCAACTGCAAACCGCGTTGATTGTGCTGTCGAGCGGTAGCTCGATTCATAGTAGATTACCAGAGCAGTCATTTTTCTGATCGTTTTTTTATTCCTGTGAGTTTCCATTTGGACCATCTCTCAACATTCTACCGGGATCAGCTGGTTAATGATTGTCTTCCATTCTGGTTGGAGAATGCCGTCGATAGACAATACGGTGGATTCATGACCTCACTGAATCGGGACGGTTCGGTGTTGGATACTGACAAAGGAGTTTGGCAGCAGGGTCGATTCACTTGGCTGCTGGCAAAGATGTGCAATGATCCACTCTTGGCAAATGAACAGGCTCGTAGTGAGTGGTTGGATATTGCAGTGGCTGGTGGAGACTTCCTTAGAGAACACGGGTTTGATGCCTCGGATGGTCGCATGTGGTTTCACTTGGACCGCCAAGGTCATCCGATTCGCAAGAGGCGGTATGCTTTCTCAGAGAGTTTTGCGGCGATTGCGTTCGGAGAACTCGCTAAAGCAACCGACCAGCAAGCCTACCGGGATTTGGCCGTTTCCTGTTTTGAGGAATTTTTATCCTGTGGTCAAGATTCTTTGAGGTTTCCTCCCAAGTGGACATCCCAGCGGACAACCCGTTCCATTGGGCCAGCCATGATCCGTATTGGAACAGCTCAACAACTTCGTGAATCGATTGGTTTGGAAACGGCTGCGGAGATCATTGATCAGGCCATCTTGGAAATAAAGACCTTCTTTGTGAAACCGGATCTGCAATGTGTGATGGAGACGGTTTCTGAAACCGGCGAAATTCTCGATCATTTTGATGGGAGGACTTTGAACCCAGGTCATGCCATAGAGGCTGGCTGGTTTATTCTCGAGGAGGCAAGAGTTCGAAAAGACTCTTCATTGATCGATCTGGGCTGCCAGATTCTTGACTGGATGTTATTGCGTGGTTGGGATGAGGAGTACGGCGGTATTCTTTACTTTGTGGATGTTAAGGGATTACCAGTTCAGGAGTATTGGCATGACATGAAATTCTGGTGGCCCCACAATGAAGCAATTATCTGTAGCCTTTACGCCTATTTGCTAACCGGCGAGGAAAAATACAAGAGATGGCATCAGCGGATACACGATTGGTCATTTGATCATTTCGCAGATCCTGAATTTGGAGAGTGGTTTGGCTATTTGCACCGGGACGGGACGTTAAGTGTGCCGTTAAAGGGAAACCTCTGGAAAGGCCCCTTTCATTATCCAAGGATGCTATTGACCTGCTGGAAGCGTTTGCAGGAATGGAGTGAATCGGGCAAGTTGGCCTAAAGGATCTGACAGTTCTCCGGTGAGATTGATCAAGCGATTTAACAAGCTACAGATCAAGATCACCTGTTTTCGGGTTCGCCGAACCATCGGACCGAGTATTTGTCGGTCAGAAACGAACCCTGTCTTGCGTCTACGAGGGCTTTCCGGGCGTTTAATTGGCTGACCTGATTAGCCTGCTTGAATTTGAAATTGTCAAAGATTTTTGATTTTTGGGATTCACCCTGTATCGTTTTCTTCACAACTTGGACAACGTACACCTTGTCTTTGTCAAAATTGACAGCAACGCCGGCTTCATTCTCATTGAGCTTGAAAATGGTGTCCATGAACTGATGAGTGACACCTTCTAAAGCTGTTGTGTCCTCTCCTTCTGGCTTAATAGACCCCATTCGAGGTGCCAATTGGCTTGCAAACTGCTGTTCAAACTGTGGATTTTGCCGCACCAGGTCTTCCAGAAAACTCTCCGTTTCCATCCATCCGAATTCAGCACTTTTCATAGTTTTTTCAGGATAGGCAGCGGAAAGAAGTTGTTTGCCCTCCACCACTTCGGCGGCTACCGATCCGGCATAATCCTCGGCCAGTTTGAGGGCTTGGACTTGCGCGTAATACTCATCGATGGCTGGTCCTGCTTTTTCTAAATCAACCTTTGTCGCCTGTTTCCGATCGATCACCCAGTAGATGTACTGGATGCCGTCGCTGCTGACACTGGTGCGATGAAGGGCCTGATTGGAACCGGAATCAAAATCACGGAAGAAAACCGCCAAGGCCGTAATCGGAGGTGTTTCTGGATTGCCAGGTTGTTGTGGCTGCATAGGAGTTCGTCCAAAGTCCGAATCTTCCAGAGTCTTGAAATCAACTTCAACGAATTCCTTGAATCCAAGTCCATAGGAGAGGGCGATTTTTTCGAAATTTGGTTTTTTAGGCTCGTCAGAATCCTCCGGATTGGATTTGTAATAGTCGTAATCGTTGAGGTAATCGGCCAGCTTTGCTTCGACGTCGTCAATTGCATTTTTTAAAGCTTCGTCGGTCATCTCTTGCGCCAATTCGGTACGAATGACGTCGCGCAATTCATCGTCCAGCGGTTTAATCTTTGGCTTGTCTTGTGGTTTGCTGGCTTCGTCTTGCAAAGTAATCGGAGGTTGGGGATTGGGTGCGTCTGACGGTGCCGGGTCGTTTGCCGGGTCCTGGGGCTTCAGTGATGGAAGTGCATCAGTACCCAATTGAGGTAGTGTGTCATCACCCTTTTTGGTTGTCCCATTTTCTTGTGGTGTTTCTTTTTGCGGAACGACAGCCGCTTTTTCTGCTGGTTTAGGTTCTACCGGTTTCTTTTTCACAGCCTGATCGTCGGCTGCCTTTGGTTGGTCCTGTAGAGAATCTACCGAACAGGGATCACTGCCGGAATTCGATTCAGTTTTGGCAGCGGGTGGATTGGCGTTTTCTTTTTCAGGAGTTGCTTTTTCAGGAGTTGCTTTTTCAGGAGTTGCAGGGTCTAGAGGTAATGTTGGTTCCGAAGCATTCTCTGGAGAATTTAAGCCCGGTTGTTGAGTCTCTAATTGACCATCTTCTTCCAATCCGTTGTCTTCGGAGTCTTCCGGTTTGGGTTGGAACGATCCTCCATCGGCCGGTTGGCTTGGCTCCGGAGATTCAATGACTTCGCTTTTCTCGTCGTTGACCCATTCTTCATATTTGGCTTGAATAGCCTCGTCGGTTATTTTCTTTTTTTCACGATCAAGGAAATCCTGTCGCTTGGCTGCAAAATAGCCGATCGTTGCACGTCTTGGTGTTTTGAATCCGGGGCCAACAGCAAAATTGGGTTCGCGGTCAAACCCTTCTTGGTAGAGTTTTTTTCGTTCATCATCCGAAAGCTGGTCATCACTTGCTTCACTCTTGAAGTCGCTCACGGGAATTTCCAGATACTCCACCTGGACTTTTTCCTGCAGCCTTTTTAATCCCTCAAATATTTCCGTTGGGGTTGCTCGGTCCGATGCAAATCCGGCATTAATCAATCTCGATCCATAAAGCGCCAGAAGTTCTGTCTTGAGGTGGTTCTTGATGGAATCTAACGAGTATCGTTGCTCTAATTCACGGCTGAATGACTCGACCGTTTTGCTCTGATTGCCCAGTTCGTTATTACATAGCTTGCTAAAATACTCATTCAGAATATCTTCTCCTACGTACATCCCTTTTTCTTTGGCATATTCGGCCAGAGAAAGCCGATAGAGAATTTCCCTGTCCCGGATTTCGGTATTGGCGTTGGTGTTGATTGGTTGAATGTAAACGGCTTTGGCTTTACTGGTTTGGCCATCAGCCGAAAAACCAGCTTGTTGGTAGAGCGCAAAAGTAAAATCAGCCGCATATCGGTTGGCTTCGGCGAATGTATCCATATCGCGGTTGGTGAAACTAGCGAAACTGGTGGTGGCGACCTCTCTCACGGATTCCACCTGTTGTCCTTGATTATTAAAGAGTCCATCAAGGATTCCGCCGACGGTAAATACGAATATCAACAGCACGCCGAAGACGACGAGCATTATTTTCTGGTTCTTTCGAAACCAATGGAGTGGGCCAGCAGCCATTTCAATCTCTTTTGTTGTTGTTAAAGAATGTCTTTATTGAATTCATGTCTCTATTGAATCAAGGCAATCACGAATTGTCACCAATATCGGTGGCAGTCCAAGCTGTGATCAATGTTGCCGCTGTCGAAAGCCTCGTAACGATTTGATTGCGAATGCCAACATGCCCTGGACGGACATGGCAGCTTCGACCTCGACATCGGTCGATTTGGAGAATCGCAGATTTTAGATTGAGTATGCGATTTCACAATCCCAGAAGCGATTTTCGAGGAATTTCGGATTATTTTCAATTCCACATTGGCTCCAAATCGAGGATTCTGCTTGATAAAGGCGCACCATCAACCGTTTTCAGGAAGTCCTACGCGGTAGTTTGCCGGAATCAGAAGTTCTTCCCACTCGGTTGATTTTTTCTGGAATTCAAAATCTGTATTCCCTAAAATCCGTATTTTCACTGTGTGAGATGGTGAATCGGCACCGGAATTCCATTACCAAGGACTGTTTTGAGCCGCTGGGGAACCGGTTTGTGGCAGATCCAAGAAGTAGGAGTTGACCGTCTTTTAAAGGCAAATGGGAGTTTGAAAGATGAATTGGCGGATCATCAGATCGCCTTTATTTTGGCTGCACGGCTTGACAAAGCTGTTCTCTGTTCCCCTATAACGTTTACAGGAAACAATTCAGTACTAAACGCTTGTCAAGCACGTTTGATTTATTTTTCAAGAACTTTCATTCGGAAAAAAACGATCATGACCTTTTGACTGAAGGTCATTTATTTTTTTGATGGGCGACTGCTGATACTGATTACAAATCGAGGTCTCACGAACATTATGTCGGGGCAGGTGGACCATGCACTAGCGCATCCCATCTCCCAGACTTGGTGATTCCTGTTGATTTTGACGCGGCTTTACCCCCTTTCGTAATTGGGAGACGGCATTGATTGCCCGGGGTAGGCGACCGTCGGAATCCAATAGGATTTGAAACCGCATGTCGATTTGCGATTGGAAATGAATTATTAGTGACCCAGAAATAATGGCAAAAAAAGAAAAATCCGGCGGCGAAAAATCATTGGTGATCGTTGAATCACCCGCCAAAGCACGAACGATCGAGAAATACCTTGGGCCAGGTTACGTTGTCGAAGCCAGTATCGGTCATATTCGTGATCTACCCAGCGGTCGAAAAGAGATGCCTGAAAACCTCAAGCAAGAGGAATGGGCGAACTTGGGTGTCAATGTAAATCATGATTTTGATCCGGTTTATGTCGTTCCACCGGATAAAAAATCGCATGTGGCCAAATTGAAGAAGTTGGTGAAAGAATCCAGTGAGCTTTTTCTGGCGACCGATGAAGACCGTGAAGGAGAAGCGATCAGTTGGCATTTGCAAGAGGTTCTCAAACCGAAGGTCCCGGTCAAGCGATTGGTTTTTAATGAGATTACCAAATCCGCCATCCAGAAAGCTCTTGAAAATACCCGGAACATTGATGACGGATTGGTCAAGGCTCAGGAAACCAGACGAATTCTTGACCGGCTTTACGGTTTTGAAATGTCCGCGTTTCTTTGGAAAAAAAGTCTGGGGAAAAGTGCCGGACGGGTTCAGTCGGTAGCAGTCCGTTTGATCGTTCAGCGTGAATGGGAACGGATTGCTTTTGTCACTGCAACTTACTGGGATCTGATTGGGCGTTTTTCGAATTTGAAGAACGAGAATTTTTCGGCAACGCTGGTTTCCGTTGACGGTAAGAAGATTCCCAGCGGAAAGGATTTCGATTCCCGTAATGGGCAGTTGAAAAATCCAAACCTGTTATTACTGAACGAAACGGATGCGGAAAAACTGTCGTCCCGTCTGCAATCGGCGACTTTCAAAGTTGCCAAATTGGAGGTGAAACCCTACTCCAGAAAACCCTATCCGCCCTTTACCACCAGCACTCTCCAACAGGAAGCCAACCGCAAACTCGGTTTTACAGCCCGCAGGACAATGAGTGCCGCCCAAAGCCTGTATCAAAATGGATTCATCTCGTACATGAGAACGGATTCAACAACCCTTTCCAACGATGCTATTAATGCGACCCGTAGTTTGGTGAACACCGAATACGGAGAGAAATTTCTGCCCGATGGACCAAGGACCTATGCGTCGAAAGTCAAAAATGCCCAAGAAGCTCACGAAGCGATTCGTCCGGCCATTCAAAATGATTCGTTCCCTTTGCCGCAGGATTTGAAATCGAAATTAACGTCCGATGAGTTTCGGGTGTTTGAGTTGATTTGGAAGCGGACGATTGCCTGTCAGATGGTGAACGCCGAAGGGCGGAATATTGTGATTTCATTGGAGGGTGATGGAGCGGTATTCCAAGTTTCGGGAAAAACGATTGATTTCCCCGGGTTCTTGAGAGCCTATGTGGAGGGTTCCGATGATCCCAACGCCGAATTGGCAGACCAGGAAAAGATTCTGCCATCGGTTTCCCAAGGGGAATCGATCCGGTGCGATGGCCTGGATGGAAAATCGCATACGACCCAACCACCATCTCGATTTTCTGAGGCGGCGTTAACTAGAGAATTGGAGGCGCGGGGCATCGGTCGACCTAGTACTTACGCCTCGATCATTGAAACGATTCAAATGCGGGACTATGTCTTTAAGAAGGGGAACGCGTTGGTGCCCGCCTGGTCAGCATTCGCGATGGTCAGAATGATGGAGGAGCACTTTAACGAACTCGTTGACTACGAGTTTACCGCTCAAATGGAAGATTCGATGGACGCAATCAGCCGTCGCGAGGCTGACTACGTCGCTTACCTCAGAGAATTTTATTTCGGTTCGCAACACAAAGGGCTCAAACGAAAGCTGGAGGAGAAAATTGGTGAGGTGGACGCGCGGGCCATTTGCACTTTTCCCTTGGGCCGATCCGAAGTCGTAAGCTCCGAATCAGGAGATCTAGCCGAAGAGGTGGCCGTTCGAGTGGGGCGTTATGGCCCTTACATTGAGCAGGGTGAGCGAAAAGCGAGTATTCCGCCCGAACTTCCACCGGATGAGTTGAATCTCGAAATCGCATTGAAAATGCTCGATGATGCCGAAGTCGGTGAAGAACCGTTGGGATTGGATCCGGAAACGGCCAAACCGATCTTTTTGAAGTCCGGTCGATTTGGACCATACGTTCAACTCGGCGAGGTAGAAGAAGACGATAAAGGTAAAAAAATCAAACCCAGTAGAATGGCTTCGTTATTAAAGGGGATGGAGCCGGCCGACGTGACCCTGGAAACGGCGATTAAGCTATTGTCTCTTCCCCGGAATCTGGGCGAGCATCTTGAAATGAAGGAACCGGTGGAAGCCTTTAATGGCCGGTATGGCCCTTACGTTAAATGTGGTTCCGAAACACGCAGCCTTCCCGAAGAAGTTTCGCCGCTTGATGTGACTCTGGAGCAGGCGATCGAGTATTTAAAGCAACCTAAGACTCGGGGAAGAAATTCAACTCCCAAGGAGCCGCTCAAGAAGTTTGAGGTATCGCCGATTACCGAAAAAGAGGTTCGCATTCTGGATGGACGTTTTGGCCCATATATCACTGATGGCGCTACCAATGTCACCGTCCCCAAGACAATTACCATCGAAGAAATAACGTTTGAAAGGGCTCTTGATATGCTGGCAGAGAAAGCTGCCAAAGGACCCCGCAAGAAGAAAAAGTCGGCCAAAAAGAAGACCGCTAAAAAGAAAGCCACCAAAAAGAAAGCCACTAAAAAGAAAACGACTAAAAAGAAAACGACCAAGAAAAAATCAACCGAACAAGACGCCCCCGAATCGGTCACTGGTGAAAGCGAATCGAGCTGAGAGGTTTTGGCGCTGACCGGGCTTGTGGACCGCCCTTTAATAACGGCGTTGTTGCGTGGGTGAAGTGGTAAAAAAACGCAGCTTTTCCCAATACTTCGGTCGGCAACGCCCACCCGTACGACCAGGTTTCCTGTGAGCAATAGACCGGTGCCGACTTCCATCAACTCCGGGCAGATGATGACGACTTCTGATTACCGATGGGCGGCGAGAATAAGGTGCGGCGAGAATAAGACGATCCAGATTGAGACAACCTTCTTATCGGTTTTTGCGATGGACTTGCCTTGGGGGCATTCAGCGGTCCATGAATTCAAGCGATTACCTGTCTTCAGTCCCGGTATGGACTTGGCAGGTGGTTAGCCCTGAAACGCGCCCCGTAATTGGTCCAAGTATTTCGGGCATTCCAAGCGGGGGTCACCCTTCTCTTCAAATTCCAGGACTACGTATCCACGATATTTGCAGCGGGTGAGGATTTTTTTTAATCGGTCAAAATCAGCCTCCTTTTTTTGTTTGTCCGGCCCAGAGACCGCGACCTTGACCTGAACATTCAAGGCGTGGGGAGCGACTCTTTCGATATCACCATAAATGTCTTTGCTATGGAAATTTCCCGTATCTAAATTCAGGCCAAACCAGGGGCTCCTGATGTCTTTGACAAATTGCAGTAGTCCGTCTGCTGTTGCTGTTGGTCCACCATGATTTTCCAATGCCAAAAACACGCCGTGTTGTCCCGCATAATCACAACATTCTTCCATGGACGCGATCATTTGCTGGTACGACGAATTCACGTCGTTATTCTTTTGGTGATGCCCGGCAAAAATCCGGATCACGCTGGTCCCCATCATTTCAGCGTAATCGACCCAACGCTTCACGTGGGAGATTTCAACAGCTAGTTTTTCTGGGTCAACTTGTCCAAAGTCGTTTCGAATCGCCGTGCCGGAAACATCGAGCCCATTTCGAAAGGCGTGCGCCTTCAGGTTGTAAAGAAATGCGGGGGTGGGATTCTGAGGAAAGTAATAAGAAGTCAATTCGGTTCCCTGAAGGCCGAACTTAGCACAGTCGTCAATGAACTCCTCCAAATCCATTTTTGGCTGAGAACCGCTTAATAACTGACGGTAACTGTAGGCCGCCAGGCTCAGCTTAAATGGGGAGGACAAATTGTTGGCAACCGGCTTGGACGTAAGTTGATCGTCGATGCCTGCGAACCCGCTGTTAATGAGCACCCCAGCGGTGCAAAGACTGCTGGAGCCAATGAAATTCCTGCGATCAATCATGTGCTGTTGTCCAATCTGGTTCATATTGGTGGATTGACCAACAACCGGAAACGAGGCGTCACCGCTACGGTGTCGAATCCACAATTGATTTTCATTCGGTGTGAATGCGGCTGCCCAGTTTTTTCAGCTCCTGAATTTGAGCTGTCTTGGCTTTTTCAGACAGCTTGCAGCCTTTCAGGTGGATGTTCCAAAAAGGCGAAAATCTCATTTCACCGGCAGCGTCTTTTTTTGCCATCTCCACGAGCGTTGTCAGATCGGTGACCTTGGAATCTTCCAGCATCACTCTTTTCAAGTTGGTTAACGGACTCAAAGCCGAAAGATCCATTACCAGCGTTTTCGAAACATCAAGATGGTCTAGAAAACGCAGGCCGCTGACAGGCTTCAAGTCATTAATTGGATTGCCCTGAGCATAAATTGACCAAGCCTTGGTGTAGTTGGTAACGACGCCAAGATCTTTGATCTTGTTATGAGCCACATAAAATGAACGCATGTTGCTGAATTCAGAAAGCGCCGCAATCGACTCGATCTGGTTGTTGGAAAGATCGAGATGTTGCAACTTTTTCAAATCCTTCAGAGGGGTCACATCCACGATCTTGTTTTCTTTTAGCATCACCTGCTGAAGCAGGTCAAGTTTTTGGAGGGGGCTAACGTCCACAATTTCGTTTTGATCAAGCCAAATGGATCGAAGGCTGATGCAGGCTTCCAGTCCTTTCAGGCTCTTGATGGATTTACCAATTCCCTTGATTTGAGAAATATTCTCCACATCCTTGGCGACCAGCGGATCCTTGCTGTTTCGTTTTTCAAAAACCTCCCGGCGAACGACCGCTTCAAGATTCTTGTCCGGAAAAAGATCTTGCGAAGAAACGTGCTCCAAACCGAGGTTGGAAAAAATGGCAACCAGAACGCAGAGAAAGCTCAGTCTTGTCATGATACGAGTCAAAAAAAAGAATAGGAGGCGAGGGTATGGTACGGCCAATGGCAAATGACTCACTGACTGCTATCTTTAGATTACTCTCACGAAATCAACCTTTCCATCGGGCAACCGAAAGATCATTGGACAATTTATGATTGCAGAAGTCATCTCTATTGGCGACGAAATAACCTCCGGGCAGCGATTGGACACCAATAGTCAATGGATTAGCCAACAATTGGGTGACTTGGGAATCAATGTTGCTTTTCATACAACGGTCACCGATTCACTCCAAGCCAACCAAGATGTCTTTCAAATAGCCCTTCAACGGGCGGATGTGTGCGTCAGCACCGGGGGGTTGGGGCCGACTGCAGACGATCTGACACGGCATGCCATTGCCAACACCCTTGGGGTTGGTTTGTATCGCGATGAAGCATCTTTGGCTCATATTCGGGATCTCTTTGCCCGCAGGAATCGCCAAATGCCTCCCACCAACGAAATACAGGCGGATTTTCCAGAGGGGAGTCACCCGATAGCCAATGCTAATGGTTCCGCCCCCGGAATTGACATTGAAATCGGTCAGGGGGATCGTATTGCCTACTTGATGGCTTTTCCGGGTGTTCCCGCGGAATTAAAGGAAATGTTTTTGGAATTCGGTAAACCTCGGCTGGAAAAGATTCTCGGGAAGGCTCGCAAGTTTATCGTTCACAAGCCGATTCGCTGCTTCGGAATCGGGGAAAGCGACCTTGAATCCCGTTTGCCTGATTTGATCAAGCGGGGTCGAGACCCTCAGGTTGGGATTACCGCCAGTTTTGCAACCATCACTTTGCGAATCACCGCCGAGGGTAAAACCGAATCAGAGTGTTGGCAAAAGATCTCTGAAACGGAGACGATCATACGGGAGTCGCTAGGAGAGATTGTCTTTGGAGAAAATGATGACGAACTGCAAGACGTGATTTATCGGGAATTACTTGCTCGCGAAAAGACTTTGGCATTGGCGGAGATTGGAACGGGCGGCTTGCTTTCTCATTTGTTTTCCAGGATTGATCCAAAAGGGCAAGTTTTTGCAGGCGGATGGATCGCCAGAAACAGGGAGACAATCAACACGCTCACCGAAAACGACGCTTCAGCTGAACTCGGTGTGGTGGACCTGGCAGAAAAGACAAAAAAGACAATGGGTACCGATTTTGCGATCGCCATCGGCGGTTTTCCCGCCAATGAAAAAGAACCGTTGGGAATTGCGATCGCAACTCCAGCGGAAACGATTTGGGTTAAGAGGACATTTGGAGGCCATCCATCGCTGTTACTTCCCCGGGCGGCAAAGCAGGGAATGAACGAGCTTCGACTCTGGTTGCGGCAGAATAATTAACTACCAGTTGAACTATTTGAGGAGACTGGAAAGGGAATTAGGAGACAGGTAGATGCTTTGTACCTGCTTGGGTGTTAGAGCTTTTTTAAAGATAGCGAAGTCATCAATTTGCCCAACATAGTAAATGCCAATCATGATGAAGGCTTTCTCAAGATCCCAAGTGAATTGTTGTCGGCGATTTAATTTCCCGACCTGTTTTCCGTCCATGAACAGTTTGCATAGCGTTTCTTGACCATGATTGATGCCATTCAACGTGATGACGATATGGATCCATTTTGCCTTCGAGAATTTGACGTGGCCAGCATCAATCATTGGCCGTTGTTGCTGAGGTAAATCATCCAGCTTGGCATTTTCGGGGTTCCAAAATTTCAAATCCGAAAAGACTCCCAAGCGAAAATCCCGAACTGGCTTATCATTGAAATCAACGAATATCGATGAGTCATCCCATTTCTTGTCGGTGATTTGCAAGGGATCAATAAATCCCTTCGGAAGATTGGCAAGATCGGTTCGCATCCAAAAAGAAACGGTCGCGTCAAACGATTTTGCGGAATAGGGGAAATTATCTTTGACGCCGTAGCAGGCTATTTTCTTGGTTTTGATTTTGAAATCAATTGCTTGTCCCCATTTGCCGTCGGGACTCAGTCCAATTCCATCAATCGCCAGCCCATCGGTGATGGTCTTTCTGGAAACTTCGCTGGCCGTCATGACCTTTTTGTTTCCCTTGGCAAAGTCGGCATCAAAGCTCTCGTCGAAGCTGGCCAGAAACGTCAGGTGATTTTTGAGCTTGGAGAACTCCAGGTTTTTGTCCTGCGTGAAAGCTAATCCAGTGGTGGACAATACGATTGCGATGACCCAATAACCCAGAAGTCGCTGTATAGAAGTCATGTTGAAATCCGAATTTGGTGAAAGGTAAGTTCTGGGACCCGTCAGAGATCGGCTTCCCCCAGGCGCATGAAAAAACGGGCGAGACGCCCGCAGACTTTTTTAAAATATTGTCGTCGAAAAAACGAGTGAAGAAACCAATCTAGTTAGATTCAGCGGGAACGACATTCACACGTCTTCCCTCTTGATCAAACATGACATTGCCGTCGGTCAGCGCAAACAGGGTATAGTCCTTCCCTTGCCCAACATTCTTACCACCTCTGAATTTATTACCGACCTGTCGGACAATGATGTTTCCTGCGAAAACGGTTTCTCCACCGAACTTCTTTACACCACGCCGCTGGGCATTTGAGTCACGTCCGTTCCGACTGGAACCCTGACCTTTCTTATGAGCCATTTCAAAACCTGTCTAACTGCAAAATAATGGGAATCCGTAAATTTAACGGTAAATCCAAACGTGTTCAACCCGTTTTATGATTTCCACGCGATCCCCGATCTTTTGCCAGGTTCGCGGCCGAAAAGTAAACCTGAAATGACGTGTTTTCCCGTCTACATCGACTTTGGCCTCCCAGCGAATTCCACTTTTTGCCCCGGGTTGGTCCAGATTGTCGGCATCGACCACCTTGGTAACCGGTGTTCCAGTAGGGACATCGTAACCGTGGAGACCGAATTGCTGATGGATAGCTGCGGGAAGGCTTCCGGAATCAAGAGCTTTTTGAAGGTCCAGATTAAAATTACTGTCGATCTTTCCTTCGACTACGAAGAGCTCTCGTTTTTGATCGGTGTCCTCCTTAAATTCTTCGACAGAAATAACCGGGCCTGGCAGGTCGTAGAATTGACAGATTTCTTTTTGCTGACGCGGATCCCTCGTTAATGGAATGCCGTATCGGATTTGATCCTCTTCTTCGTCATGGATGTCGCCAGGACGCCAGAAATTGAGTTGCAGCGTTTTGTGCTTGTATAAATCGCTACCGTCGGGCATCTCAAAAACTTTGAAAGCATTGGAAAGACCTGTCACGTAGATGGTGACATAGTCGAGCCGAGGGTCGAGGTCTTGCCAAACGGCCACACCCCAAACACCGGGTGAATTGGGATCCGAATCCGCGGGTATAGCGATTCGGCCGATCGAAAATGTATCGTAGAAGACCGTATTGGGGTCTTCAATTTCTCTGATTTTGGGGATTAGCGAGGGACTGATTTGATCAAGATAGGCCTTCTTGGTGAATTTGGTTAACGGGCCATCGCCTGGTTTTTTTCCGACACTCAAGTCGGTTTGAACACGTCCCTCGAGGATAAATCGAGCGAAAAAGCGATCAATGAAAGAAAACTTGTCGGTTGCATCGGTTTTCTTCAGGCCGCTGGATTTGAGGTCGGTGTAGGGGTTGTTGACGTCCTCGGTCATTTTTTCGACATCGACAACTGTCTCTTCACGGACCGTTTCGGCAATTTCCTTGAGGATATCTTCGTCGTCAATTTCGCCGAGTAACCCGGTGGAGTCTTCAATTTCTACGCCGGGAATGGTAACGGTCGTCTGTTTGAATTTTTGACGTGTCGTGTCATTGAGATCTTGAGGTTGATAGTGTTGTCCAAGGTTACGAACCCGATATGGTAAATACCAAACCGTTTTCCGTTGCATTTTGCCGGTCGGTTGCGGAACTTCTATTTCTTTGACTTGTAGCGACGTAAAGGCGAATTCCAAGCACCCGATTTGGCGGCGCAGAGTAATGTTCGTCGATTGCGAGGCAACGGTCGATGTTTTGGTGGACGTTAGCGGTGCATAGTTCTCGGGGGAGAAACCCTTGATTTTAGGTAGATAAGATCGGGTTTCGTCTGGCAATATTTGAGGTGGGATAACTTTCAATACACCCTCCCCAAGCTTCCTTTGCGCCTGAATGGGCTGCGCCGACGAAAATTCGGCGAAAATGAAAAGCACCGCGAGAGCGGTAGTCAAACGTAAATAAGACATTGAAGTCCCTTTTTCCAATCCGGAGTCTATTGGATTTTAGTATAGTTGCGTTTTTTTTAGGTGGCTAAGGAATTCGGCCGAATCCGCTTTTTTCGACGATTTCTACGAATATTCGTCAATTTAGCCCTACTACCGTTGTCATCTGATAACGGTAACCGTTGCGGATGGTTCGCCGGATCCAACAGGCTGTCTGATCCCTGAAGGCGTTTGGGTCACCGGAAACGGATTTCCGTTCCCCGAAACAGTATGCCGATCCTTAAACATTAAGCCAAGGAATGTTGCGAGGCCTTTCCAAACGAGCCTAATCGAGGATGCCGGCCCCGAATTGGTTGCCTTTGGACTCCCGATGTGAGGGTTTTTCGGTTTCTACCGGCGAGAGCCGACCCGAGGGAGCCTTCATCTGGTGATTGGCGTCCTGCCGGACATTGGCTGGATGAGCATGATCGGACGGCTCATTGCAACCCTCTGCTGTCGAGGGATCGACCGGATCTAGTTGTCTGGTGCCCGATTGAGCTTCATCCGACGGTGTGACGGATGTTCCGGTCGATTTCGAATGGGTTGGAGCCGTTGGATCGGAATAATCGACGCCCTCCAGCTCCATGTCATGACGAGGCTGATAGCCAGGTTGTTTGGAACGGGTCAATTCCTGGTGAAATTCCTCGATTACACTTTTTTGGATCATTTCACGGCATTGGGAATTGATCGGATGGGCAATGTCAGCGTAGAGACGATTGTCGGTGTCCAGTTTAGGATGGGCTGAGTCCAGACACAGCTTTTGCCCACATTGATTGCAAAAGTTGGAACGCAGATGATTTTTGCCCCGGCATCCCGGACAATGACCCGTCAATTTTCGACTTGGCATCGCAACAAACATGCCTGAGCCACCTTCGATCACCTTCAGATCCCGGACGACAAAAGAGTCATCCAAGGTGACACTGCAAAAAGCCAGCAATCGATTCTCGGTCTCGCCAGTTAACTTGATTCTGACTTCCGTAACCTTCATGTTCCATCCATCCGTCGACTGGAGCAGGGGACCTCTCTAGCTTATCGATTTCAATCACAAGCGTACAGAAAATTGCTGTAAATTCCGACAAGTAAATACGAATCCAAGGTCCTGGGCTGTTAGCTGACTGGCTGCAGCCAACGCATGTGCCCTATTTTCGCAAATCCCAAAGCAGCAGCTCCCGCTGCCGGTCATTTGCACACCATGGCAACCCGCCTGAATCAAAGAATCACAGACGGTGCGAATTTCAGAGGAGACCCCTTCAGCTGTTTCCTGCAGACGATTAAAGAGCATCGAATTCCAGTCATATTGATCATTGGCCAATTTAGAAATTTGGAACTGACGTACCGAGAATTCAGGTTTGACCTTTGAAAAGATACTGGCTGTGGACAAACCAATGGGTGGACGAACAACGACAAAGTCAACGGAATCGGGAAAATGGAGGGCCGATATTTTCTCTCCTTTTCCTCTGCAAAACGCCATTCCGGAACTAAATCCCTTTTCAGTTAGGTAGATGAAAAAAGGAACATCACTGCCAATTCCCTCACCGATTTTTGCCAACTGCTCAATTCCTAAATGGGTTCCCAACAATTGGTCCAAGGCGATCAGCGTTCCTGCGGCGTTTGCCGAAGCCCCTCCCAGACCAGCGGCCGACGGGATTTTTTTTTCAACTCGGATCTTTAACGGCTGTTGTATCTTGACGAAATTTAGAAAACGGTCGGCAGCGCGATAGATCAGATTACTGGGTCCGGTCGGCAAATCACCAAAAATTGGGATTGCGCTTTCGGGGCCGGATGGTGATTCAGGTGTCGTCTGACCGTCGTGATTCCAACGGCACATCAAATCGATGCTGTTGCCCGTTGGAGATTCCGGTTTGAGGGTGTTGTCCAATTCGATAGTGATTTGGTCAAAGAGCTCAACGGCAGTCATGACGGTTTCCAATTCGTGAAAACCATCAGGTCGTTTTCCCAGGATCTCCAGGAAAAGATTCAACTTTGCTGGCGTTTGAATCGTGATTGATTTGTTGGTCTTTTGCCAGAACATCTCAGGAGCAACACGGCCGGGTGGAAAAATACACTTTACGAAGATCACGCTACCGATGAAACTGTTTTCTCAAGTTTCTTTTGATCCCAGATCCTGAAGGATTAGCGATGAGGCGTCCATTTTGATTGCCAGTGAGTGACTTTGTGTTTTACTCTGCGTTTTGACCATTGATCATCGGCATCGACCAATGTCCTTCTGCAGCATGAGTTCTTGGTCAATCGGCAGATCGTTTATTAAGCCCACTCTCTGCCGCATTGGTCAACGTGGTGAAACACTAATTCTCCTCTGATGATCACGTGCAGTCGGCCTGGGAGTTGCTATCGAAATCGGCGTGTTTTACTGAACATCAACCCAAGCAGGAGAAATGAACCGCTAACATGTCTAGCCGTTCATTTGGGCAGGGCTGGAATTCGCGTGAAGCCAGGCAGCGAAATCGACGCTCGAATGAGAATTTGTCGAGCCGTTGGAATGAACAGGTGATTAGGAAAAATGCCGAGTCATGATGTAGGCCAACAAACCCCCAAACCGTCTCGACAGGGAGTCCGGAAATGCTCCAAGTTTAAATGTAGGCCTTTCGCCCATCAACATTCGATCCGACGGCGATATTAACGCTCTCGGTAGGTAATACGACCTTTGGTCAGGTCGTAGGGTGAAAGTTCCACTCGGACTTTGTCACCGGGGACAATTCGAATGAAGTTTTTTCTCATTCGGCCGGCGACATGGGCCAGCACTTCGTTACCTGTTTCCAGCTCGACTCGAAACCGCGTGTTCGCTAGTGCTTGAACGACGGTACCTTCTACCTCAAAAGATTCATCTTTTCCCATGAAAATCCTTGCAACCAAAAAAAATGCTCAAGCACCATGTTAGTCACTACGGGCTGATTTCGTCCATAGCGTTGAGAACCAAACCGAACTCGTTTTCCAGGAATTGGGCAGATTCAATACCACAGGAAATTCGTATCACCCCGTCTGTGATACCGAGTTTGTCTGCTGTTTGAGCCGATAAACCACGATGGCTGGTCGTTCTTGGATAACTGATGGTCGTGGCGATTTCCCCTAAAGAAGGGCAAAATGCTATTTTTTTAGAAAGACTGATAAAAGCCTCCACATCGCGAAGGCCGCCGGTAAATTCACAGCTCAGAACATTACCAAATTTCGTCGGGCCTACCAGTTTGGTTGCCATTGCCGCCGTCGGATGGGATTTCAGCCCAGGATAAAAGACCCGTTGGATTCGTTTTTTCGTTTCCAAAAACTGTGCTAACCGCATTGCGTTTTCGCAGGCCCGATCAATACGAAGATGGGCGGTTGCCAATCCTCGAGAAACAAGCCAGCAATCAAAAGGGCTGGCGGTCATGCCCCAAGTCGAAATCGCGTCCTTTACCCGTTCGGCTGAGTCTTTTTTTCCGCAAAGCATCCCCATCATTACATCGCCATGCCCATTGAGGATTTTACTCATGCTTTCGATGACGAGGTCTGCTCCAAATGCAAACGGACGAGTCAGCAATGGGGTGGCAAAGGTGTTGTCGACCAAAAGGATGGCATTTTGTTTTTGACTGATCGACGAAAGGCTGGGCAAATCAGCGACATGCAGTAGTGGGTTCGCCATAGTCTCAACGACCAACATCCTCGTCTGCGGTCGGACAGCAGCTTTGACCTGATCCACGTTGCACATGTCCACCTCGTCGAATTCCAGGCCCCAACGAGTCAGTTCCTTGGCGATAAGCCGTGTTGTACGTCCATAGAGCTGGTTGCCGAGCAGTAGGTGGTCTCCCTTTTTTAAATGAGAAACGATTGCCAGCGACATTGCCGACATACCCGTCGAAGTGACCACTGCAAAGTCGACGCCCGCCTCTTCGCCGCCGTGTAGCTGGCGACATTGCTCGGCCAGAACGACCGCATTGGGGTGACCGTCTCGTTGATAGACGAATCCATCGGTTTCGCCGGATAAAAGATCTCCGGCATGCTGGGCTGATTCACATTCATATACGGCCGCGGTGTGAATGGGCATTGTCGAAGGCATCGGCTGCACGGCGATTTTCTTGGGCTTCGCACAGATTTCATCAGGATTGGCATTCATGGTTTGATCAACCGAGCCTCTGGTAGCTCGTAAAATAATCCAGGGAAAAATAAGAATTGATTGGCGGTTAGTGGCAATGGCGGTTGGCGGAGATGAATCATTAAAGACATGTCAATCTTGTTCTATGTCGTCCTGCTGACTTGCTGAAGAATCTATCACCGGATCAAAGCGATAACCAATGCCGTGAACAGTGCAGACGATCAACGGATTTTGAGGGTCTAGTTCAATTCGCTTTCGCAATTGTGAAACATGTTGGTCGAGAGTTCGACTGGCCGGGAAAAAGTTCTCGCCATAGGCTTCCATATAAATGGTGCGACGTTCCAGGGCTTTGCCGCTATTCTCCCAAAGTAGTTGCAATAGGTTGACGTCGCGTAAACTGAGTTCAATGACTTGGCTGTTGCGGCGGGCTCTGAGTTCGCTTCGGCAAACCTCCAGTTGATTCATGGTAAAAGTGTCGTTTTTCTTTTCCTGCCGGGCAAAACATCGTCGGGTGACGGCGCGGACGCGAGCGACGACCTCTCGCAGGCTGAAGGGCTTGGTGATAAAGTCGTCAGCTCCAAGTTCGAATCCGACAAGTCGGTCAATCTCTTCCGATTTTGCACTAATAAAGATGATGGGGATATTTTCATCATCAGATCTGATGGCTTTGCAGACTTCGAAGCCGCTGGAACCGGGCATCATGATATCCAAGCAGACAAAATCAGGCTGAACCTTGCGGAACAACTCGATGGCTTGGGTGCCATCTTCGGCCAGGGTGACCTGGTATCCTTCTCCGGAAAGAACTTCGGCTAATCCGTCCCGGGTCAAGGCATCATCTTCGGCAACCAGAACTTTCATATCAGTTTGATCCTTCTGTTTTCAAGGTAATCCTGAAACAAGCACCTTGGCGGCGGTCTGTTTTGGACGTCGTGTAATCAAGTGTTAGGTCTCCACCGTGAAGGCGACATAGTTCCCTGGATATGGAAAGGCCGATGCCGGTACCAGAAGCCTTTTGAACTTCATTGGATTCACGCCAAAATGGTTCGAATATTTTTTCTGAATGAGCGGATTTGATGCCTCGTCCACCATCGCGAATTCGGATGACGGTAAGCCCCTCTTGTTGGATGGAACTGATGTGAACCAGTTGACCTTCGGCTGCATATTTTTCGATATTGCCAATCAGGTTCTCCAGGACCTGTTCGATCGCATCGCTGTCGAAAAGGACTCTCTGAGGAGCTTGGAGTTCCATTTCCAGTTTTAAATCGAGTTTTTCAAGATTGGGTGCAAATCGGGCTGTGACCGATTGGATGCAGTCGTCGACCACGCCCGGCAGGGGCCTGACCTTCAGCGTTTTTTTTTGGCTGCTTGCAAACGTCAGGACATTGGCAATCAAGCGGCTTAGTCGTTCGCTTTCACTCTCTACAACACCCAAGCGTTGACGTGCTTTAGAGGATTCTAAGCCCGGAACCTCACCTATTTCTTGAGAAAGTAATTCGGCGTACATGCGGATGTTGGTCAACGGTGTCCGTAGTTCATGGGAAACTTGGTTGACAAAACTGACTCGCCTCGAAGCTTCTTTGAGTTCCTTGGTATATTCTCGTACGAAGATCCATGCGATCGATACCAGAGCAATCGCCGATGCCAGTATCCCCAGCCAAACGTTGATCCCGGCGATCCCCGGTTTTTGCAGTTCGGTCGGGGGGACCCAGAGCTGAAGCTTCCATGCGTTGATCGGTATGCTGGTAGGAATTTCTACAGCCAGGACCAGCGATTCCTCATCCAGGTCACTTCCCCATTGATAGACGGTTTCTCCATTTGCGTTGATGATCCGTGCCGACCTGCTTCTTGAGGATAATCTTTGTTCGGCCTCCTCTGCGGTGGCCAAGTCATAACCAATGGAATCCGGTAGTTCGCCGATAAGGTCAGATATCCACCGAGAGCGATCCAGGGCAACACAAATAATGTTTCCTGTGGTGAGTCGCTGCCAATAGATCAGGTTGAGCCCACGTCCCCAGTACCAGGTAAACCAACCGGAGGAAAAATCATATTGGGGAGCAGCCACTTTTGCACTTTGTGATTGACGGGCATTCTGGTTTTCGCTTGGATCGATATTGTTACTGTATGGAATCAGCGACTGCAGTTTTTGAAGACGACTCTGGTTGTTGTCCAAACCGCGGCCTTCGGATTTTAAATTGATGTTGGGTATCAGTGGCTTTGCGAAGAGGTTGGTCGTGTTTTGGGTGC
The DNA here is from genome assembly GCA_014238905.1 of Planctomycetota bacterium. Classification (GTDB taxonomy): domain Bacteria; phylum Planctomycetota; class Planctomycetia; order Pirellulales; family Pirellulaceae; genus JABAAE01. Next base: position 233,353 of record JABAAE010000004.1, on the reverse strand, counting down.
TTGGGTTGGTGGCCCCACCACCGGTCTGCCGAATCAGGTTTTGAATATCTCCACCGTCGATAATGACTTTGATCCTGGAATAGAACTCGCGTTCTCGTTGGTTCAATGGAGAAATGGGATTGGGAAAGGCCAACGTGTCATCGGCATTGATAATGAAGATATTCTCAATGATGCCGGTCGAATTGACGACGTCCCGCAAGGCGGTCAAAGTTTCAAATGCCTGGCCAGCATTCTGCTGCAATACGGTTTCCTGGGCCTTGAAGTATTTTTTCAGCCGAAAATCAACTTCGGCTAATTGATCCTTGAGGAGATTTTGGATCTGTTCCTGTTGCTGGGTGGCGATTTGTTGCGCAAGTTGATAGCCGACCCAAGACAGTAGAGCGATGGGTAAAACGACGACCAGCAGCAGTAATCCGATTATTTTTGATTTCACGGCTTCATCATAACAAACATTTTATTCTGGCTGACGATAGTTGGATGAGTGATTCCAATCCAATTGGAATAGCCTGCATTGGAAATCGAAGGTCCTCCAACACGAAAAAGCGTTGAATGATTAACCTCTATGAGGTTCGATGAATTTGTCCAACGACTATTGTGCCAGGCCGGGGCAGGTTTCTCTGCCCCTTTACCTGATCCAATGGCCTAATCCCTACTTGTCGTTTCCACTTTGCTGATAACGTTGTTGGGTGTCAATTTGTGACTGAACAGCACGCATTGCTTTGCGGGCAAGGTTCTTCTTGTTGTTTTTTAATTGGTCCAACTGAGCATCATTGTACTTGTAGTAGGTTTCCAACTTTTTGCTCTTAAGTTTTAGAGAGTTGTTCTCTAACCAGAGTTTGTTTTCGTCCAGAGTTTGGATACACAGGCCGATTTTTCCGTCATCAAGGTAGGTCGTTGCCAACTTATTACGCTCGTTGGCAACCATGGCCACAATATCTTCTAAAATGTGCTCTTTGAGGCTGAACTTGATTAAGTCATCAGCCGTTTCACCGGAGACAAACTTCACTGACAGGTCCGTTTTGGCTTGCTGTTTGATGTCCCCTGTCTTCATGTCGCGATAGGAGACAGACGTAGTGCCAAGAGGAAGTCGCTGATCTTTTTGGCCAGCTGGGATTTCCAATTCAACCAGTACGTAGCGGACCTGTTCGCTGTAGACCTGAGCTAAACGGGTTTCGATGATTTGACCATTAATGTCAGCATCATTGCCCAAAACTCGAATGGGACGAATCCCCTCTGGAATCTTCAGCTTGATTTTCAGGTTCTGTGCAACAACAGACATGACGTCGTCAAATTCTTTGTTAAAAATGTCTGCCAATTCATCAGCGTTTTCGATAAAGACATGATTTCCACCACTTTTGGCGGCAAGCTTCATCATCAAATCTTCGTTATAACCAAGCCCCAGTCCCAGTGTAGAAACCGAGATTCGATCCTTCATCAGGTTGGCTCCAAGAGCACCGAGTTCTCCGGGAGAACTGGGCCCGAGATTGGCAAGGCCGTCCGACAGAAGGATGATTCGATTGACCCGTTCTTCATCAAGGAACTTGCGTACTTCGGCTGCCCCTTTGCTGACCCCTGCGAATAAAGCGGTGTTGCCACTTGCCTTGATTCCAGCAATTTTTTTCTTAATGGCATTCTTGTCGGTTGCCTTGGTTGAGGGGACCAGTACCGACACGTTGGTGTCGTAAGTGACGATGCTGACGATGTCTTGAGGATCCAAGCGATCAACGGCTTGAATCGCTGCTTCTTTTGCTTTCTGGATCTTTTCGCCTTTCATCGATCCCGAACGGTCGAGAACAATAGCCACGTTGACCGGAGGACGCTTCTTCTCACTTTCCATTTTGGATCCAGTTAAACCGACTCGGATCCAGACGTTTTGCTTTCCATCGGTTGTGTGGACGTAGTTATATGGGGTGCCAACATTGAGTTTGATCTGTTCAGCACCTGATGCAGAGGTGCAGCTGACAATCAATGACAGAAACATTGTGCAGTAAGTGATTCTTTTAAACATCGGATTCTCCATCGTTAGGTTGTTGTTACTGAAAGAGCCACCTAAGCTCCTTCAGTAATTTAACGCACCAACACCCTGTTTCACGTCACTGGCATGTCAGAAGGTTGTAAAAAGAATGTAAGCTTTGGAAAACCAATTACCCGAGACTTGATTTGAATCTCGGGTCCCAGAGGAACCGGAATCTGGGCTGTTGCCAGACAGCGGCAATAGGCAGCCTTTTGTTTCCGTTTTTTGACGACCATTGATAAATCTTCCTTGTCCCTATCAGAAATTGTTTTTTTCTTTACCTGATCGGCTGATCGGCTGATTGGTAGTTGGTTGGCCTTGATGAAGTGTCGATTGTGGCGATTCGGAAAATAGACCGTAACGGCAGGAAACTCCAATAGCAGATGCCAAATTCATAACCCATCTTCCAGTGATTTTTCAAGACAGTCTCCCTCTGAGAGACCACCAAAACGGGCTCCATGGAATCATCCTGAAATTCGTCATTCTGTCATCCCGCCTTTGCTGCGGGTTGCTGCTGCTCTGGAATTTCAAATAATAACTCCCTTGCTCCTATGCGAGTTCGTTCTCCGATGATCGGTAATTCATGCAATTTCAATTCCTGATTTGGAACATACTCTTCAGCTCGTTTTTCATCCTTTGCGTCAAATGGGTGCAAAGGCGGGACGGTTGGGATGTGGTGACGGTGGGATGTATTAATTACGTCGCTGCTGCTTTTTGTGCTTTGCCCGGTTACTGGTATTCGGAACCCTCCGCTGCGAGCATTCATGCGAACTGGACGGGAGCGACGATGGGAGGATGCTATTTTGTGGCATTCTTCTTCCTGATCTATGCGGTTCGGTGGGTGGGAGCATCCAATACCGCAGCGGTTTCACGACTCGCTTTGGTGATCCCGATAGCAGTTGGAATCCTCTATTGGGGTGAGCAAGCTGGGGTGTTTCAGTTAATCGGGATTGGTGTTGCCATGGCATCGTTATTCATGGTCGGCATGTCGGCACAACAACAGGAGCGGGTGGCCCAAGTCGCCTCACCTGACTTGCCGAGGGTCGGGCCCCTCCTGAAAATCATGGTCTTGGGATGTTTTTTTCTGATTTGCGGTGTCACCAGAGTGGCCCAGCAAACGTGCAAGATGTTAAGTGATGGGGCCGTCGACTACCCTTCCTTTCTTTTTTTCGCATTTGTGGTCGCCAGTATTCCGTCGATTGTGATTCTGGTTGTGCGCAGGCAGAAATTATCTTGCTGGGAGGTTGTGATCGGGAGTGTGCTGGGTGCAACCAATATCCTGCAAAGCCACTTTATCCTCCTCAGCCTCGACTATTACAAAAGTGTGGTCGTTTTTCCAATTACCAGCGCCGGCGGGTTGGTTTTTACGGCATTGGCCGCTGTCTTCCTACTACATGAAAAATTGAATTTTGCCAGCACAATGGGAGTCATTCTCGCGGCGATTTCCATTTGTTTGCTCCAGATTTCCTGAGCTTCATGGGGAGCGGCCACCGAGGTGGGGTCTTGGAGATGGCAATGGTTTTGGGCTTTAGGCTGACCGTAGAATCCGCTCTGCTTGCCGGGACAGGGAAAAGGACAAATCAGCCAAGTGACCGTCAGCGAAGGTAAATGGTCGTGATACTCCTTCGCCAATCGGAAAAGTTTATCAAAGAGGTTTTGAATTTTCCGGTTGAGACAGGCCTGTTCATCTTTGATTTGCCTTTCACCGATAAACTGCATGAAGGTCTTGTACGATGTCGCTTGCCTTTAGCAGGGATGAGAGTAGGCGCCGCGACTGAGCAGGAGCAATCAGGGCAAACGTCAATTTAACCTCTCTTGATTCTTTTTGATGAATCAGACGGGACTTGTTTTACCGAGGCGGGAATATGATTCGGAACCTATTTTGTTGGATGGTGTCAGTTGCTCTGGTGGGTTTTTCTTTTGGGCAGGATCCGTTGATCAAGCCCCAGGTCACCGGTGAACCGATCAAGAGTTCCGAAATCAAGCCGACCAGACTGGAGGACAATCAAGGAAATGAGGAGGTTCTTCCGGCACCTGTCATTGAGCCAGCGGCTGACAAACCGCCTATTACCATTATCGGGCTCCCCAAATCGGTACCGGCAGCTCCGAATCCTACTCCCTTTTCTGAGCCTCGTGGTGGTTCGGCATCCAAATTACCGAGCCCATCGGTGAAAAATCAAATTGGGGATGGAGTGGTTGTTTTGCGTGAGGACAAGACAAAATACCGGAGCGAAAACAACTTTTCGACGCAGGTTAGCGATTACCGGTTTGAAATTGCCAAGGAGCGAGCTAGGGCACGACGAATGCGGATCGAAGCGAAAAAGTGGTTTGGGGTGGACTCGGCGCGGCCTAACGTCATTCCCAATGGCCATGTGCCTACCTATTCGGCTTATTACAACGGCTTTTTCTCACCATCGGTGTATCCCATCAACCGTGGACAGTCTTTCTATTTTTACCAATCCTTTGCCCGTTAATGGACGGCCTGCCTTGTTTTGAGGTGATTGGGAAAGTCGGGTGACCGGTAAATCCTCCCTCTGGCGTTCAGAGCGGGGCCTTGCCGGGAGGCTATTTGCGTTATCTCCGCTGGAGGCCGAAAGAAAGCCCGTTTGGCATGGCGGTTAGCCGGCCAGGATGGAAGCCGGCCGGTTGTCTGGCGGTGTGAGAGGCTTGTCCAAGCCAGAAAATCTACGAGATATTGGATTGCCTTGGGGCCTCCGGATTGATGATAGTATCAGGGTCATTCAACTATGTGGGCGGCCTTGGAGCCTTTTGTTGGCAGCCAGTCCCAGCCAACTCCATGCCTGTTTTTTCAGTTGAGCAAAAGAGGCTGTTCATGCAGGAATTACTGAATATGGCCTACATTTCAGGGTTTGACGGTCGCAGCGTGTGATAATGCTTCTGTTGGACTTCTGGACTCAGGAGAGGGGTTTGAGTCCTTTCGAAACAGCGGCGATCGTTGTAAAATATCGGTGGAAATTAAAGGATCCGATTTTAATTCACAGTGGTAATTCAGTCTCGCAGTGTTGATTCAGTCTCGCAGTGTTGATTCAGTCCTGCAGTGGAAGCGATGGTCGGCCCATAGTGAGTGGAGGCATTCTGGAATGAGGTCTTTCTTTCAAAGAGTTCTTCTGACTGCAATCAATTCATCTTCGAATTTGATTGAGGGCTTGGATTTTTGCGATTGAAAAGGTCGTTCAGCCAGTAATTTTTGCTGTTTTTCCCTAACCAATTTTTTTAAGTTCAGTTTATTACAGCTCCATGGTTTTTGATTGGATTAGTCAACGCGTTTTCAAAACTGTTCATCAAAACAATTTGGTGTACAACACCTGCTGGGAGGATCCTCGCCTGGACAGGGTAGCGCTTGAAATTGGCCCCGACGAGAATGTTTTGGTGATCACCTCTGCCGGGTGTAACGCACTGGACTATGCCCTGAATAGTCCCAACCATGTTTATGCCGTCGATATGAACCCGCGGCAAAATGCTCTTCTGGAATTGAAGCTTGCCGCCATTAAGCATTTGGAGTTTGAAGATTTCTTCAAGATGTTTGGTGAAGGCAGAATTGTTGGTGCCAGAAAAATCTATGAGGAGAAACTTCGCGACTCGATTTGCGACTGGTCCCAGCGATTCTGGGATAAAAAAATCCGTTTCTTTGACAGTCGCTGCTCTTTTTATTTCCGGGGAACCAGCGGCGCCTTTGCCAGAGGTATCAATTTTTATATTGATAGAATTGCCAAGATCAGGGACAAGGTGAACCAGTTGCTGGAAGCCAAATCCGTTGAGGAACAAGAGCGGATTTGGACCGTCGACTTGAAAAACAAGTTCTGGAAAGGCACCATCAAATTTGCAATGGGTCGAGACACGACGATGTCGATGCTTGGTGTTCCCAAGGCCCAGCGAAAGCAGATTGACACCCAGTACGAGGGTGGCATCGTAAAATTCGTTGAAGATTGCATCGATAACGTATTCGCAAAAATCCCCATCCATGACAATTATTTCTGGCGAGTTTATCTGACCGGGAAATACACCGCGGATTGTTGTCCTGAGTATCTCAAGCCGGAGAACTTTGAAAATCTAAAAAACGGTTTGGCGGATCGGGTGTCCTGTCATACAGATTCTGTAAAAGGATTCTTGGAGAAACACGATGGGCAAATTTCGCGTTTTGTCCTTTTGGATCATATGGATTGGCTCAGTGACAAGTTTTTTAATGAATTAGAATTTGAGTGGCAGGCGATTTTTGACAAATCCACTCCAAAATCTCGCGTGATTTGGCGCAGTGGTGGTATGGAAACCAATTTTATCAATGATGTAAAAGTAACAAAAAATGGTACCCTTCAACCGATTAATGATTCGTTGAGCTACCGAAAGGACCTCGCAGCCGAGTTGCATCAAAAAGACCGGGTGCATACCTATGCAAGTTTTTATATTGCCGATTTGCATGCTTGATGAACAGCCGGCAATGTAACTCCATCAGTTTCCGCTGGGATGACGGCTTCAAAGGCAAACAGGATCCTTAAAAGGGTGAAGAGAAATCCATGGGCTTATTTTCTGATATGAAAGTCCTTTATCACTTGGCTTTGAAGCCGGTGCGGGGCAAAAGCCATGCGGAGCGGATGGAGAATTTCTACGGTGGCCAGGCTGATGCTTACGATGATTTTCGTAAACGCCTGCTGAAAGGTCGCGAAGATCTCCTCGAGTCAGTGCACCCTGCCGACGATGGCGGTGTCTGGGTCGATATGGGAGGCGGAACGGGATCGAATGTAGCATTGTTGGATGACCGGGTTAAGGACTTCAAAAAAATCTACGTCGTGGATTTGGCTTCTTCGCTGCTGGAAGTAGCCCAAAAACGGTTTGATGAAAAAGGCTGGAGCAACGTTAAGCCGATTGAAGCGGATGCCACAAAATTTAAACCCGAGGAAGGGTTTGCTGACATTGTCACTTTTTCCTATTCCCTCACGATGATCCCGGATTGGTTTGCGGCGATGGAAAATGCTGTTCGCATTCTAAAACCAGGTGGCAAAATCGCGGTTGTCGATTTTTTTGTGTCACGAAAATATCCCGCAGACGGTCGGGCTCGACATTCGTGGTTTACACGCTCATTTTGGCCCGTTTGGTTTGCCGGCGATAATGTCTTTCCATCTCCCGATCATGTCCCATTTTTGCACCACTATTTTGAGCCCAACAGGTACGAAGAACGAAAGTGTAAAATCCCATACATGCCATTGCTGAGAATGCCCTATTATCTGTTCGTCGGAACAAAAAAAGCTGAGGGTATGGTTGTTCCAAGTATTTCGATTGCTGATGGATTGCCCGAAACCGGGGCGGATGGAGGAGAAGATTGAATGGATGACCCCAAGTACCAAGATGGCGAGCCGCAATCACCAGCGGATTTTGACGACTCGAACTTGATCATCAGCTCCGATACACGGCGGGCAATGCGGATACCGCCTGGGCAGTCGCGGACTCGAAAATGGCCCGTTTTGGATGCTTTTGGTACTCCCCGGTTTGATGCCCAAAAATGGCAGTTGAGGGTTTTCGGTCTCGTTGAAAACGAAAGGACGTTTAATCTTGAAGAATTCAATAAATTGCCAAGGGTGAGAGTTTTTTCCGATTTTCATTGCGTGACCAAATGGTCGAGGCTGGGGAATATCTGGGAGGGGGTCGCGACGAGGTACTTGCTTGAGCAGGTTGGGATTTTGCCGAAGGCCCGTTACGTGATTTTGCATGCTTATGATAATGGCTGGTCAACCAATCTTCCGTTGGACGAGTTTCTGTCGGAAGATGCCCTGTTGGCCGATAGGCACGATGGTGAACCGATCGATGCCGACCACGGCGGTCCAGTACGCGGCATGGTGCCAAAGCTTTATGCTTGGAAAAGTGCCAAATGGATCACAGGAATCGAATTGTCGCAGTCCGATCAGCCGGGCTACTGGGAGCGAGGTGGCTACCACAATCTCGGTGACCCCTGGTTGGAACAACGATTTGGTTCTTCGTAGAGATTACGACACACAAAATTGGAATGACGCAAAATCGAACGAAACGGCCAATCCAGCCTCCGATGGATGAACCGACTTGTCTTATCCTGGCCAAGACAGCCGTCCGCTGATTTGCAAAAGTTTCGCACCTTACTTATTGCTCAACTTCGTGTTCTTGCCATAAAATGCCGCGTTGCTCGGCATGGTTTCGTCAAGAAGACCCAGAGTAGATTCCGAAATGAGATTTTCGGTTTCAGAAGAAATCCGTATTTCCCTCATTGATTTATGACCTGATTGGATTTTTTATGGCCAAGAAAACGGCGATACAACCCACTCGAATCGAAGATTATCCGCAGTGGTACCAACAGGTGATACGAGCCGCCGATATGGCGGAAGTGTCCGATGTTCGCGGGTGTATGGTGATCAAACCGTGGGGATATGCGATATGGGAGAACATGCAGGCCGCACTTGACCGGATGTTCAAAAAAACCGGGCATGAGAATGCGTACTTTCCACTTTTAATTCCACTTCGCTTTCTAGAAAAAGAAGCTGAACACGTTGATGGATTTGCAAAGGAATGCGCGGTGGTGACGCATCACCGACTGGAGCCAGGGCCCAATGGAGGCTTGGTGCCGGCTGGAAAACTGGAAGAGCCGTTAATCGTTCGTCCAACCAGTGAAACCATTATTGGCAGCAGTTTTGCCAGATGGGTCCAATCCTGGCGGGATCTGCCTCTAAAAATCAACCAATGGGCTAACGTCGTCCGCTGGGAAATGCGGACAAGGATGTTTCTCCGCACATCCGAATTCCTTTGGCAGGAGGGACATACCGCGCATGCGACGAAGGAAGAGGCACTTGAGGAAACGCGACTGATGCTGGATGTCTATGCCGATTTCGCCGAAAACTGGATGGCGATGCCGGTCATCAAGGGAGAGAAGACGGCGGGTGAGCGGTTTCCTGGAGCTGAATCTACTCTGACGATTGAGGCGATGATGCAGGACCGAAAAGCTCTTCAGTCGGGAACGTCTCATTTTCTGGGGCAGAATTTTGCGAAAGCTCAAGACATCAAATTTCAGGACTCGGAGGGAAAGGAAGTTCACGCATGGACGACGTCGTGGGGGCTTTCAACAAGAATGGTCGGTGCTCTCATCATGACCCATAGCGATGATGATGGACTCGTTTTACCACCACGCTTGGCGCCACGCCAAGTTGTGATCATGCCGATTATCAAGGGTGATTCAGACCGTGAAGCGATTCTGCAATATTGTCGAGGCATCGAAAGGGATTTGTCGGAAAGTTCGTTCATGGGAGAGCCTGTTCGTGTTTTGCTAGATGATCGCGACATGCGGGGCGGAGAGAAAAAATGGCATCATGTGAAACGTGGGGTGCCACTTCGTCTCGAAGTTGGTCCCCGGGACATGGCCGGAGATAACGTATTTATGAATCGTCGGGATACGGGGGAAAGCCAGTCGATGGGGCGGCAGGAGCTTATTACCAATATTGAATCTCTTCTCAAACAGATTCAGTCCGGGTTGTATGCAAAAGCCCTAAAGTTGAGAGAGGACAACACGGTCCGGATTGATTCGCTGGCGGAGTTTCGCGACTACTTTACTGCTGAGAACACTCAAAAGCCTGAGATCCATGGTGGATTTGCGATGTGCCATTGGGCGGAGGATCCTAGCCTCGATAAAATACTGGACGAGTTACGAGTCACCATCCGTTGTATTCCGTTTGATGAACCGGAAGAGCAGGGTACCTGCATATTTACCGGCAAACCGAGTACCAAACGAGCTGTATTTGGAAAATCCTATTGATGTTACTTGGCAACTGCCGGAGTTACAGTTGAAAGAGTAATTCGGTTGACGGCAGGTTGGTTCATTTTGGTCGCATCGTGAAGGGATGACGATTGGATGCCCTTGAAGCGGCAATTCGACTTTTTGCGTTGACGATGTGAATCGTCTACTTAGAATGAGTGGAGGCTTCGCTGCATTCAGAAACCCTGTCTTTGCCGCTTTCGAAATTTTTATTGGATTCAATTTTTCAAATTTACAATGCGTCGAACACTTACGGCTTTGCCGGTATTTAACGAGGTCAAATCTGTCGACTTGGTCCTTGACCAAGTTCTGAAATTCAGCAAGGAAGTTCTGGTTGTTGACGATGGTTCTACCGATGGCACTTCGAGGATGCTCTCTCAACGGGACGATATACTCTTGCAGTCTCATTCGAGTAACCGTGGTTATGGAGCTGCCTTGATCACGGCGTTTGAATATGCTGTCACCGAGAAATATGACTTTATTGTGACCATCGATTGTGACGGCCAACACGAACCGCAACGAATACCTGAATTTGTGGAAGCATGCTCCGCCTCTGGTGTCGACATCGTTTCCGGCAGCCGATATCTGAAAAAGTTTGAAGGAGATAACCTTCCCCCGGAGCAGCGACTAAAAATTAATAGAAAGATCACGGGGTTGCTCAACGAGAGACTTGGATTTGATTTGACAGATACCTTTTGTGGTTTCAAAGCATACCGGGTGGATTCGTTAGCGAAAATGAAATTGACCGAGCCCGGGTATGCGATGCCGTTGGAACTCTGGGTCCAGGCGGCCTGTTTCGGGTTGGATGTCACCGAGGTTCCGATTCCGCTTATTTATCTCGACGAAAAGCGGTCGTTTGGTGGCAATCTTGACGATGGTGACAAACGGTTAAAGTACTATTTGGATGTGATTAACCGGAGTTTGACGTCACTTCCTCAAGGTGGCGTCGATTTGTCGTCTATCGACGTATCACCCTGTTTGTTCCAATAGAATTTTCTGTCTCAAGTCCAACCCTGTTTCAGATTTGCCCCATTCCATCCCTAAACAAGACCGCCGACGACTACGGGCTCCAGTGGCCGACGGAGAGGTCCTCGTGGATCCCAATGGTGATTTGGCATCTACTATCCGGGAAAACCAGTCGCTCTTTGCATCGCAGTTTTCGAAGATTCGCCGTGAGGCCAGGCGGCAACTGATTTCAGCGGCTGTTGATTATTCTGCCGGCGATAGCACGTCACCCAAATACCCGTTGTCGCAACAGGATTTTGATCCGGACAACATGCGACTTTTTCTTGCAGGGCACCAGCCAGAACTGTTTCACCCGGGGGTCTGGTTTAAAAATTATTTCCTGTCGTCCCTGGCCAAATGGGGGAACGGTATACCGGTGAATCTGATCATCGATAGTGATCAGTGCAAGTCATCTTCCATCATGGTGCCGACCGGTAGTGTAAAACAGCCCGTATTGCAGCCCATTGCGATTGATGAATTCCAGCAATCGCTTCCATTTGAAAATGTTCCTTGGAGGAACATCGATTATGTGAAAGGATTTCCCCACCGCGTTAAAAAAGCCTCGGGTAGCTTGTTGGGGAACGAATCCATCCTGAATACCTATTGGAATGAGTTGGATGATCTGATCCAGCCAGACCAACCTCGAGGACTGGCAATCGCGAGAGCACGCCAACGAGTGGAGCAGCGAAACGGATTGAACAACTTGGAGGTGCCAGTCAGTAAAATCTGTCAGGAAAAGCCGTTTTTTGATTTTTTGGAGATGATCCTCAAGTCGCCACTGGATTTTCAGGCGATACACAATGAATGCCTGCATCGTTTCCGGTCGGTCAATCGTCTCCGGAGCAAAACCCACCCGGTTCCAGATTTAGCGAAATTGGACGATTGGGTGGAAACGCCGTTTTGGATTTGGTCTTCAGAAATACAGGAGCGAAGACCGCTCTATGCGAAAGCATCAGGAAACCGTGTTCACCTCACCGATCTGGATGGCATTCACATAAAACTGGAGAAGGAGCGATTGTCAGAACAGTTGCTGGAGTGTGGAGCCTCTATCAACGCAACCGCCCAAAAACCGGAGCACCTCTCAAGCGTTTCGATTCGTCCCCGTGCATTGACCACAACCCTTTTCGTCCGCCTTTTTATCGCCGACGTCTTTGTACATGGTATCGGCGGAGCGAAGTATGACGCTCTGACTGACGACATCATCACCAGGTATTTCGGTGTGACACCGCCGAACTTCATTACGGCGACCTCTACCAATCAATTGCCTTTTTGCCTGCCGCTTCCGGCGGATGATGAAATAAAAACAATCAATGAACAAATCAGGAAAACTCAAGTCAAACCCGAACTTTGCTACCGTGAATTGGAAGCCAATGCGGCCAAGAGTGGCGTCGCTTCGCAATATCCATCCGACTGGCTGCAATGGGCTCAAAAGAAAGCTGGCCTGTTATCCAGTGTTCCCCAAGAAGGGGGCCGAAAGACCTGGCATCAAGAAATTCAGTCGCTGAATTCCCGTCTATCAGAGGGTTTGACCTGGTTGCGTGATGATCTCATCGGCAAACGGGAAATGCTGCAGCGGCAGCGGGACGCGTTCCGTTTGCTCAAGTCGCGTGAGTTCAGTTTTGTTTTGCATCCCCAGGATTTGATCACCAAACTGGGAGAGTCTGCCACAAAAGTTTTTTCCCAGTGTGATTGATTAGCAGCTGGACTTGGTTGATAGTAAAAATTATCAGCTAACCGTGTGGCCACTTTGACGTCGAGCTATTTAATTGCGCATGCGATCTGATCCATTCGATTTAAAAGCCGTTTCGGGTTTGAGGAATCGAAGTTTGTTGTCGAACCCGGAGAATCCACATGAAATGGATGCGAATTTCAAGCTTGTATGTTGTCGTTGTTTTTTTCTTCCAATTTGTACCACTCCCGGCGACCGATTTTGTCCGACTGACGCCAGAAAACTGGGATCGATATGTGCCAACGGGCAAAGAGGTTGATGCAATTTACGGGGATTACGTATTGCGGAATGACAAAATTGTGGCGGTGATTGCGCATCCCAACCCGATGCGAAATGCCAATTTAACCACGGTCAATGTCGGTGGCTTTGTGCTGGATTTGACCACCGTGAAAGAACCGAATGATCAGCTGACCTGCTATTTACCTCTGGCGGGCAAGTTTCGTTTTCATAGTGACAAAAAAGTTAAAATTTCTATTGACGGTACAAAAAGTGAATTGATTGACGGTACCGGCACCTCAATCAGGGTGGCAATTGAATCTTCAACCGGTCCCACCGGTGAGCGGGCGATAATCGAGTACCGCTTGGCCGACGGTGAAAGTGCGTTGGGGGTCAGGCATATGCTGTTCAGGGGTAATGAAGAGATTACAGGTAGGGAATTTTCGGATGGGATCCGGGCAGATCGGACCTTTTCGTTTTCGACCTTTCAAGATGGCGAACTCTTCACTGCAACCGACGACTGGTTCCGCCAGAGTTACGGAGTGTTTTTTCCCGGCGGGAAAACGACGATTTCCAAGAAGGGGAATAAAGTCATCGATTTTTTGGGTGCCGATGCGAAATCGTCCCGGTTCTTGATACCCGATAGTTCTCTGGTCGCTGTCAAAGGACAGATGGGAATTCTTGCTGGTAAAAATGTCTCGCCCGTGAAAGTGTTAATCGAAGACGCACTGGGTCGGGTTGGTAATGCATTGGTGGAGGTTAAGACCATCCATCCGCAGTCACCCGGTATGGCAACTGCCCTTGGAAAGGTTCGCACGAATGTAGATGGTGCTGCTGAGTTTTTATTGCCCAACGGGACCTATGTTGCGGAGATTTCCGCGATGGGGCATCCTCCGAAGACCCGCAGATTTGGCGTTCTGAATCAGCGTGAAGTCCTTTTGCGGCTGAAATATGAAATGTCTCCGCCGCTGGTGAAGGCTAAAATCACCGATTCTCATGGTCAGGCGATTCCTTGTAAAGTTGCTTTTGTAGGTAGAAACGGAACCCCGGACCCCGATTTCGGTCCTGACTCCGCTGCCAATCCGGTCAAGAATCTTTACTATTCTCACGATGGGGAATTCAAGCTGGTGATCCCGCCAGGAGAGTATTCCGTTCGGGTTACCCGGGGGAATGAGTATGATGCCGAGTTTCTGGAAGTTGACTGTCATTACAACCGGGTGACTTTCCTGCAAACCAGACTCAAGCGGAGTGTCCGGTCGCCTGGTTGGGTGAGCGCGGAATACCATAGTCACTCGACACCCTCTGGCGATAACACCAGCGATCAAAGAGGGCGGGTCCTTAACCTGCTGGCCGAACATGTTGAATTTGCTCCGTGCACCGAACATCAACGTATCGATTCCTACTTGCCCCATTTGCGAAGTTTGGCTGCGAACCGTTGGATGGCGACCTGCACGGGTATGGAATTGACGGGGAAACCACTCCCCATTAACCACCAAAATGCCTTTCCACTGATCCACAAGCCACGAACACAGGATGGCGGAGGTCCCCGGGTGGATCCTGATCCGGTGGCGCAAATCGAGCGGCTCGCGTATTGGGACAATAAGAGTGAAAAAGTGGTTCAAATTAACCATCCAAATTTGGTCCAAATGATGGGCGATGCGGATCTAGACGCAAAAGTGGATCAGGGTTTCAAAAAGATGTTTGAATTTGTGGATGTCATGGAAGTTCATCCTCCCGAGAAAATTTTTCAGGTGCCTGATGAATTGCCAACCCGAGGAAATCGGGGAAATGTAATTTTCAACTGGATGCAACTGCTGAATCAGGGACATCGGATTGTGGGAGTCGTCAATACTGACGCACACTACAATTTTCATGGCAGCGGCTGGATCCGTAATTATGTCAAGTCCTCACATGATGACCCCTCGAAGATTGATGTCATGGAAATGGTAGAAAATTCAAAGAAGGGAAAAATCATAATGACAACGGGGCCCTTTCTCGAAGTCGTCTTGCAGCCCGTGGCAACGGCACTCCCTTCAACGGCAGACACCGTGGGACCAGGAGACGATGTTGGTGCACCCGGAGGGAAGGTCAAACTGTCGGTCAAAATCCAGTGTGCCAATTGGCTGGATGTTAACCGGGTTCAGGTTTTTCTAAACGGTCGCCCCGACAGCAATCTAAATTTTTCCCGACGTAGTCACCCGAAACGATTTAGTAATGGAAGCGTGAAATTTCAAGAGGAGCTCCAGATCGAATTGGCACGGGATACGCATATCATCGTCGCGACGATTGGCGAAGGCTTGCAGTTGGGGGCCATTTACGGCCCAAAGCAAGGGAATCGGCCGCCATGTGCGGTTTCCAATCCCATTTTTGTGGATGTCGATGGAAACGGGTTTCAAGCCAACGGTGATCGACTGCAGTCTCCGATGTTGTACAAGAAATAATTCTCTGATTGATGGCCTATCCGAAAAAGGAAAATCATGATCCAAAAAACTAGATCTTTTAGACTGTCGCTTACCATCTGTCTTTTGCTTGGTTCACTTGTGGTTCAGGCAGATGAGCCAGAAGAAAAACCAGAATTAAAGATCATGAAAGTGGATGGCACCGAACCGATTTCCAAGGAGTACTCTTTGGAAAAAGCGATCACTTTTCTGGATCGCACCTCGATGGCCTGGACCAATAAACACAAATGTTTCACTTGTCATACAAATTACGCGCATCTCATGGCAGTGGGGCAATTAAAAAATAAACCAAAGTATTTTTCCGCTGTCAAAGACTCACTGGTGGAATTGGTTGAAAAGCGGTGGCCTGATAAGGGGCCTCGGTGGGATGCCGAAGTTGTCATGGCAGCGGCGACCTTGGCGTTATTGGAAAAAAATGGTGTTGTAGACGTCTCGGACCAGGCGGGGTTGGCGATGAATCGGGTTTGGACTGTACAGCGAGAAGATGGTGGATTCGATTGGTTGAAATGCAATTGGCCGCCGATGGAATCGGACGATCAGTACGGAGCTGTGATGGCAGCCGTTGGTATTAGCGCGGCATCGGATAAGTACCGCAGCACGCCGGAGGCCAAGGCCGGATTGGCAAAACTGAAGAACTATCTGAAGAATCAGAAATTAGAGCGATTACATCACCGATGTATCCTTTTGTGGGCCGAGTCTTTTTTTCCAGGATGGCTGGAGGAGGCTGCAGCCCAGGAAATTGTTGAGGATCTTCTTTCCCTACAACGGCCCGATGGCGGTTGGAATACACCGTCGTTGGGGCAGTGGAGCCGAGCCGACGGAAAAGAACCGGATTTTCTCGTGAGCGATGGCTATGGGACCGGGTTTGCAATTTTTGCACTCAGAAAGTCTGGTATGGATGCCCAGTCCCCATCGATTCAAAAAGGATTGAAATGGCTTTATTCCCATCAGCGGGAGAGCGGCCGCTGGTACACACGTTCTTTAAGTCGGGACAATCAACATTATCTGACTCATGCTGGAACCGCGTTGTCGATCATGGCAATTAGGGAATGCGATGAATCACTCAAGTAGCCAACCGTTTTCAGGATTCGTCCGAGGTACGGATTCTAGTTCGACTTTTTCTTCCGGTAGAAGAATTTAATGACGATTGCATCGGAGGGCGGTTGGGTCAAGCGGGCAACAACAATGCAAGTCATTAGCGAGATGATGGACCCAGGCACGAACGGATCAAAACCAGCCAGGTAATAGGCACTGAATTGACCTGTAAGCTGGGTGCCGACCAAATAGGCTAGACCATGATAGAGAAAACCGGCGACCATTCCCGAGATGGCCCCGCTCGCATTCATTCGTTTCCAATAGAGGCTTAAAGCCATTGGAGCGAGGAATGTTGTGGATAAACCTCCCCCGGTAAAAATGATCAAGTCCTGTAGGTAACGAGGCGGATTCATGGCGGCCAGCATCGCAAAAATTCCCACGATGATCGTTGTCCAATAGGTAACACTTTTAATACGTTGTGCTGACGCATCGGGGTATTTTTTTTGGTAGATGTCACGAACGATCGAAGACGAAATCATCAACAAAAAGCTATCCATCGTCGACATTACCGCGGCAAATGGAGCGGCAACCAGAATGCCAGCCAGCCAAGGCATTTCGATCATCATCGTCAGGAATTTTGCCATTTCAGGCATGATGCGGTCAGAATCTGTTTCCCAGCCCGGCATCAGAACTCTGGCACAACAAAAGATCATGACAATAGGAAAATAAATGAGTGAATAATAAACGCAGACCGTAAAAATCGCCCGTTTGAGGGTTTTCGAATCTCGAAACGCCATCAGTCTTACCATGTTGCTGGGTTGACCTGCGCTACTGAATGTCCAAAAGAAAAAGAATGAAACCGCCAATGCGATGGGGAGATATGCCTGGTTGGACTGGGGCTTTTTGAAGCCGGGCAACGATACGTATTTTCCAACTTGGGGTTCCGTTTGAAGTTCGACCGGTTGAACTAAACCGAGGGATCCGTTTGCCTTGCGGAAGATGGGAAGTGAGTCGATGAACTCGGAATTCTGATCGACGATTTCGATGACAGAAATGGTATAAGGTCTTTCAGAGGGATCAAAATCACCCGATTGTTTGACACGGAAGAGACGTTTTTGAAGCGGAAAATGATTGAAATCATCCTCCGGTAAACCGGAGTGCAGGACCCGTTCGTGTAGCCAGCTGTTTTTCGGAATTTTGGAATCTGCCTGGGTAACTTCGAGTGATAATTCGATTGGCGGTTGCATGGTGGCCATCAGTCGAGTTGCTTCGCCCATGCCGCCGACTGCCCAAATAGTGACCGGTAGCATGAACAATACCCCGGCGACCATGAAAAAACCTTGTAGAACATCCGTCCAGACGACAGCCCGGAAACCGCCGTAGGTGGTGTAGGCAACTACCACCAATCCGAATACCAACAGGCAAAGAACATACGCAGGGTCGAGGCCCAAGCCCAAACTATTGGTCACTTGGGAAATCATGAGTACTGTTGAGTCAAAAAACGGGATACCGCTCATTAGAGTTTGTAGAATCTTGCTGCCCGCTTTGAATTGAGCCACCAGATTAAAGACCATAAAAAAAACAATGAAGTAGGTCGCGACCACGCCTATCATCGGATCTTGGAATCGGCCGCGGAGCATATCGGGAATGGTGATGGCATCGGTTTTTCTTGAAAACTGATTGATTCGTTTGCCCAGCAAACCAATCGCCACGATCGGGACCAGCATGTAACCGGCAATCCACATCGCCAGAACCCAACCATGTGTGTAGACAAGCGAAGGAAACCCCATAAAGCTTCCCCCTGAGGCGCTGGTGGCCGCAAAGGTCAACGCAAATGCCCAGACTCCCAGGGTTCGGCTTCCCAAAAAATATTCGGCAAGAAATGACTTGTTGTTTGACTGGCGATATCGGTTGGATAAAATCGCCAGAAAAAAAACAAGGAGAATGTAAATCGAAAAAGCGACGATGGCGGAAAAATCCGATGCAGCAGCAAAAATAAAATGGGGGCCGGCGGAAAGTGGGCTGACATGTTGCATTTAGTTTGCCCCCCCCTCATTTTGTTGGGGGTTAGCATTTTCTGGGGAATCAGCTTCGACCTCGACAGGATCTACCATCGCTAAATCGGGATGTGGGCCGTCTGCCAGATCATCATCTTTCATGAAGAAAAAACAGAACCAGATCGCAATGGCGTTGACCGCGATCCAGGGGAACATTACACCGTAACAGACCCAACTGGGCATCCCCCAAACGAGATCAATATTGGCAGGATCTTCCGGTTTGAAATACCTGGATTGTTCTCCCAGGAAATATGAAACTCCGACTGACCAACCCATAAAGAGAATAAATAAAATGCAAATGACGACGGTTTCCCGTCGACTATTGACGAAAACGGGGTCTGGCTCGTATCGGGATAAATCGATGGAATTCATGGGTTGATCTTCTGACAGAAACGGAAGTGTTGTCGCTCATTCTAAACTGATTTACCTTGACTCGCCACGAATCTATAGGTGGAATCCGCTCCCGCTGAGATCAATTGGATAGCCAGTCGTAGAGGTCCGAAATGCCATAACGTAGTGATCAATCATGGTATAAAATAGAGCGGGGACTCCACGCGGTAACCCTAAAATCAAATTGGCTAACCGATTGAAATTCAGAATTCAAAAATGAGGATCAGAAAGATGAAACGCCGAACTTTTCTCACGTCGACGGGAAAGATCAGTTTGCTTTTGGGGACAAGCGGAGTTTCAGCTCTTCAGGGAGCTAAGGCAGTCGCTTGTTCTCGCCCCGCGGTTTCACGTCCTGAGAAAATCCGCCTGGCTCAAATCGGAGCGGGGGGCCAGGGGAATTCGTTAGCACGCCGATTTCATCAGCAAAAAGAAGTTGAAGTTGCTTACGTCTGTGACCCTGATTCAATGCGGTGCAACAAAAGTGTTAAAACGCTCGGGGCGGGAGCTAAACCAATCGGCGATTTTCGAAAGGCTCTCGACGATCCATCGGTGGACGCGGTTTTCATTGCAACACCGGATCACTGGCATGTCCCAGCAGCTCTTTTGGCATTGGATGCTGGAAAACATGTCTATGTCGAAAAACCATGTTCTCACAATGTTGCCGAGGGAAGAAAACTGGTTGACTTGGCAAAAAAAAAGAACGCGGTGGTACAGCATGGAACGCATAGCCGTAGTCTGAAACTGTTAGCCAATGGGATTCAGGCTCTCCGCGAAAATGTGATTGGAGAGGTTCGGGTAGCGAAAGCCTGGAATGTCCAAAGGCGAGGCGAAATCGGCAAAGTCAGACCCTCCAAGCCGCCCAATGGATTGGATTACGATACTTGGGTAGGGCCAGCCGAAATGATCCCGTATCAGTCCAATCGGCATCATTACAACTGGCATTGGTGGTACAACTTCGGTACCGGTGACGCAGGGAACGACGGTGTTCATGAACTTGATATCGCGAGATGGGGGTTGGGGGTGCAGTCGCATCCTTCGACCGCAGCGGCGCTCGGAGGAAAGCTGTCGTTTAATGATGATCAACAGTTTCCCGATACACAGTTTGCAAATTTCAGCTTTCCGCAGCAAAAGCAACAGCTTAGTTTTGAAATGCGGTTATGGTCGAAATATGGACTGATGGGAACGGACAATGGGAACGCATTCTATGGAGAGGGCGGTTGGATGTTGATGAGCAAGCGTGGGATTTTGAAGGTCTTTGATGAGCAAAATCGTGAACGTGACGATTTCAAATTGCCCGATCTCCATCCCTCCGAACATACGGTGAATTTTGTTCGCGCACTGCGAGGTGAGGAAACGCTGGCGGCTCCAATTGAAGAAGGGCACTGGAGTTCAACTCTTTGTCATTTGGCAAACATCAGTACCCGCGTGGGCGCAACTTTGGAGTTTGATCCCGCTTCCGAGGCCATCACCAACCATCAGGAAGCAGCAAGGCTACTGTCCCGAGACTACCGTGATCATTGGGGACGTCCGTCGGTTTGATCTCTTGCAGAGGGTCGCTTCACTCGACTTCTGCCCGGTACTGATCGCTGAAATCTTGAAAAGGTCTGGCCCAAAAGAGAGAGCCTCGGGGAAGCTAATGTCTAACGGACGTTGATCAGTTTTTGAGTTTGAATACTGATTTCCCAGGGCTGGTGCTGTTCGCAGTACTCGACGGCCAAGGCGGTGTTTTGGATTTGCCTGGGACCGTCCATCGGTTGCAGAAAGAAATGATCAAATTCGTATTGCAGAAATTCTCCCGGTTCGCAATTCAACTGTGGGTAAACCAGCTTCAGTTCATTGCCTCGTTTGAGCACTAATTCCGTACCCATCTTGGGGCTGACACAAATCCAGTCGATGCCCGGAGGCGCCGGCAATGTACCATTGGTTTCCAGGGCCACTTCAAATCCTCTGGCGTGAAATTCCTCCAAGAGATTCGTGTCGAGTTGGAGCAAGGGTTCGCCACCGGTACAAATCACTAGTTGGTTGGGCTGTTCAGGCGGCCATTTTTCAAGGACCGCATCGGCGACTGATCCCGCGGAATTGAATTTTCCGCCGTCGGAATTTATACCTACAAAATCGGTGTCACAAAAATCGCAAATCGCACTTGCTCTGTCTTTTTCCAGACCTGACCAAAGGTTGCACCCCGAGAAACGGCAGAAGACGGCGTGTCTTCCGCGGTGAGCACCCTCCCCTTGGATTGAGAAAAAAACTTCTTTAACAGTGTAATTTTTTTGCATGCCATTGTTCGGTTCATGAAAAGTGATTCAGAATTACATCAGTTTTCAATCTATTCGTCAACAATTGCCGTTAGTTTTCCAATCCTCAGCGAAGCTTGACGACGGCTTTGGGGACCATTCATCGGAAATTATCGAGGCCAGGTGGCACCAAAGACGACCTCGACCCCGATTTGTCCCGCGAATTCACGGGTCGACTGGGCCGCCTCCATGAACTGTTGCTGGTTATCGCGGTTTAGGCAGATATTGAGAAGCGAAGGATCAGTAGGTGACGTCGGAACCAGGGAAAGATAATGGCAGAAATTGTTTTTTGCCATTTCGACCATTTGGTGCAATTCACTCAAATTTAACAAGTTGATATTGTTGGATAAAATGGCTGTATGCCGATCGGAATCGCGTTTTCGACAAAACCGATTCATGTTTCCAACAGCCAATTCAAACTCCGGTATTCGCCGTATTTTCAGGTAGGTATCGGGAGTACCCGCATCGATGGAAAACCGTACTTCGGATCTTTGGACGCTGGAGAACCAACGATCACAGGCTGCGGAGTCCAGTAGCAGGGCATTGGTCGTGGTGCCTACTTTGATGGCCGGGTGATTTTCAATGTGTAACCTGCCGATAACTTCTCCAATCCGATCTTTCCAGAAAGGTTCGGCGAGTCCCGCGATATGCAGCTGGTCGATTTGCCCGACATAATTGGCGAGCAAATCGCATATTTGATCAATGCGGTCCATCTCGGCAACAAAGTCGGATCGTGACCTGGGGCACATCAAGCATGCCAATTGACCCTGTGTGGGGTTTTCGCCACCAATATTGCAGTGAAAATTCGGTAACTCCAGCTCAAGATGAAGCCCAGATCCGGATTGGATCTTATCGGGCACTGCCACCAACAGGTTTCCCAATTTTTTTGACTTACCAAGATCGCCAATCCTGGCGTCCCCGTTGGATGAGATGGTAATTTTCATAATTAGGAATTCGACCCCAACAGACAGACTGGATCAATGGAGAATGGCCTGAAACCTGGAATATGCGTCATTCCATTGCCCGGCATTCTGTGGATGGTAGGTGTTGACTTCAAAGCTTTCAGAGATGACCTGTCTAGCCTCAGAGATTGACTGAATATCGCCCATGGCGATCAATTGTTGGGCCAGGTTTCCAATCGCGGTTGCCTCGACGGGACCGGTCACGACACGTCTGTTACAAGCATCGGCCGTCATTTGACAAAGCAAATTGTTTTGAGTGCCGCCACCTACGATATGGATCGTAGCAATTGGATTACCCACGAGTTCTTCAAGCCATTCCAGAACCATACGATACCTCATGGCGAGGCTTTCCAGCGCGCAACGAATAATGGCACCATCTGTTTCGGGAACGGTTTGGCCGGTTTCCCTGCAAAATTTCTGGATTTCTTCTGGCATGCTTTTAGGGGCCACGAATCGAGTGTGATCGGGGTCGATAAAGGCTGCCAACGCAGGGTTCTTGTTCGCTGCATCCACGAGATGGAACCACTCGAGTTGCCGTCCAGCTTCCTGCCAGATTCGTCGACATTCCTGAATTAACCAGAGTCCGGCGATGTTCTTTAGCAGTCTGGTCGTTCCTCCCACACCAGCTTCGTTGGTAAAGTTTAACTGTTCGACCCGATCGTTGATTAGCGGATTGGCGGTCTCCACTCCCATCAAAGACCAGGTCCCGCTGCTGATATAACACCAGTCAGTTTTACCTGTCGATGAAGTTGGGACTGCCATCACAGCGCTGGCGGTATCATGCGTTCCGGGAAGAATGACCTCAATCCCGGTCAATCCGGTTTCATCCTGCAGTCCCGGCAAAAGCCTACCAAGATTGGTGCCTGGCGGAGTGATGTTGTTCAGGAAATGTGAAGGGATTTCAAATTTTTCCAGCAGGTTGTGGGCCCAGTCATTTTTGGTTGGGTCAAAAAACTGCGTTGTGGAAGCGTTGGTCCTCTCGTTGGTTTTTTCACCGGTCATTAACCAATGAAATAAATCCGGAATTAACAAAAGGGACTCGGCCATCTCAAGAATTGGAGAACCAGCCCGCTGCATGGCAATCAGCTGATAAAGTGTATTCAACTCCATGAATTGCAGACCCGTCGTCTTGAAAATTTCTTTCCTGTCAACAACTTCGAATACAGATGGGAGGATACCCGCGGTTTGGGAATCCCGGTAATGGTAGGGATTCGTGAGTAGCTCATCATGTTTTCCCAATAGGCCGAAATCGACGCCCCAAGTGTCCACACCGATACTCTCAATCATGTCGCCATACTCAATGCGGGCCTTTCGCATTCCATCCTTGATATGCTGCCATAAACCGGGAAGATTCCATTGCAGACGATTGTTGAATCGAACACCGCCGTTTTCAAAGCGGTGGACATCATGCAGAGAGATTTTATTGCCATCGAAGCGGCCAGCCACGAGGCGTCCACTGGAAGCACCTAAATCCACGGCGAGATAATTTTTTCGATTCGGCATAGATCATTCCTTTCGAGATTTTTCCACCAGGCCGAAGCGGTCTTGGGTAGGGTCAACAGCCAGTCTATCGAATCATCGAGGCAGCCACAGGTTTGGGCCAGCCATCATCAGAATCGATGCGAGAGAGGATAGATATTTTCAACAAATGAGCGAGCTAGATCGATTACCGAAAAGGGTTGCGTGGTGGTTGCCGTACTTGGGATAGGGTTGAAGACTGTGGAGTTGAAGACTGTGGAGTTGAAGACTGTGGAGTTGGATTAGAAGCTTGTTGCAACGAAATTCTGCCCGCGTCACTGAGAGATCTCCTCTTCCCGGGTGATTTCAAAACCGAGGTCTTCAATCATTCGATAATCGGATTCCGGGGGTTGCCCCTTGGTTGTCAGGTAGTCTCCAACAAACATGGAGTTGGCGGCGTAAAGCCCCAAGGGCTGGAGGCTTTTGAGATGGATTTCACGTCCGCCAGAAATTCGAATTTCGCTGGTCGGGTTGACGAATCGAAACATGCAAAGAACTTTCAGACAGTAATTTGGTGTCAGGTAGTTGATTCCCTGAAGCGGTGTGCCCTCAATGGCATTGAGAAAATTGACCGGGATGGACTCGGCTTTCAATTCCTGCAATTCAAATGCCATTGAGACAATGTCGGATTTTTTTTCTCCCATCCCGACAATCCCCCCGGAACATATTTCCATTCCGGCATCTCGCACAGCCTTCAGAGTGTCTTTGCGATCCTGGTACGTATGCGTGGAGCAAATCGACCCATAAAAATCGCCTCCCGTATTCAGGTTGTGATTGACACGATCGACGCCACATTTTTTTAGACGGTCGGCCTGACTTTGGTCGAGTAATCCCAAACAAGCGCAAACCTTCAAGTCGTATTTTTCTTTGATTTCCGGAATGATTTCCTCAACCGTCCTCATTTCCCGTTCATTGGGGCCACGTGCCGAAATGACCATGCAGTAGGTTTTGGATTTTCTTTCAGCTGCGACTCTCGCTCCATCCAGTAATGCTTCGCGATTCAGGATGTTGTATTTTTCAACCGGAGCGTCCGAGACCTTTGACTGTGAGCAGTAGCTGCAGTCTTCTGGGCAAAGCCCACTTTTGGCATTCATCAGGAAGTACAATTGCACTGACTTCCCGAAATGTTTTTGCCTGATTCGAAACGCTGCGGCGAGTAAATCCAGAAGGGATTCGTCAGGAGTACTAAGGAGTTGTTCGGCGATTTCCGGCGAGATCTTTTCGCCTGCAATCACCTGATCGGCTATTTCGGAAAGGGAAGCAGCACTCCAGAGTTTATTGGTATCCACTGGAGGGGTTGTAGAAGGTTGGGGAATATCAGCGGTGGCCATTGTTACTCGTTTTTTTCCTGGTTCCAAAACAGGGGAGGTCATGCTCCTTTGGAAAGATGATAACATGGACGCACCAAATTCGTCGATGCAATTGGGATTCTGCTTGGGCGAAAATCATCTGATTTTCTCCAACAGGCAGGTTTTTCCCGCCCGCAGATGATAATTGGAGATCATTCCGGCCAAAGTTTGATTAAACACACTAGGTGTTCACCTTTGGTGGCTGGAAGATCCGTGGTGACCTGGGTGCCGTTGAGAAGGCCGACTGGAATGCAATACCTGATTCGTATCGGACAATTTGGCCAAATAGGCAAATTTGGCTCTCGCTTAAAATTCAACTTGGCTTATGGCACCGAGGTCATTTGCCGAACGGCTCGTGGTTTGGAAAAAGGGGAATTCCTGCAAACGATTGAAAGCAAGCATCCGGTTTCGGGTGACCCCGAATCCACACGGTATGACTTGGTTTCCGGGAAGGTTGCCTCCGGGGAGTTGGCTGACGGGGAGTTGGCTGACGGGGAGTTGCTGCGAAAAATGACGCCTCGGGACCAATTGCTTGCTCAACGCCTTGACCAAAACAAGCAGAAGGCGATACGGCATTGTCAGGATGCTATTGTGGAGCGTGGACTTTCGGTCGCACTGATTGATGCAGAGCAAACCTTCGATGGAATGCATCTTTATTTCTATTTTCTGGGGGAGATCACTTCGGAAGTCGAAGCAATGACTGACGAATTAACTCGCACCTATGATGCGACGGTCAAGTTTTCAGAATTTGCCGAGACGTTAAACCAGGGATGCGGACCAGATTGCGGAACCGAAGCCGCCGCTGGAGGATGTGGCCCTGGAGGGTGCAGCGGTTGTGGGCTCAAGTCAGCGTGCCGATCATGAGCCATTTGCTGGTAAAATGTTAGCCGGAGCCTACGGGAATTGTCCAAACGAGTGGAAGTCGGTTGACCAGTTCGCCAGAACCGAATGTTGTCGAAACCGCCTATAAAAGGGTGAGGAAATCGTCCACATTTTCTTATTGGAACCGAACCACAGTCGGCGACCCAACATGGTCGCCTCCGGTCGGGTAAAATTTAAGTTATTGAATTGTTAAATCGGCATCTTTTTTAGAGATTGACTATGAAAACTGGATTGTGGGCTGAGGTGGCCAAGTTGATGTTGGTCTTTCGGTATCTGTTTGTGTTGGGTTTGACGCTGACACTCGATCGTTCAGTCATGGCGCAGGAGATGGATGCTCAGCAAAGACTGGAGGGTTATCAACGGCATGCCAAGATGCAAGAGTTGTCCTCTTTCAAAAATCTCAAATGGCAGTTTTTGGGTCCGAAGAATATTAGCGGTCGTGTAACCGATGTGGCGGTGGAAACTCCTCGAGGCAAGACGTATGCAATCTATGCGGCGACCGCGTCGGGTGGGGTTTGGAAAACGGTGAATGAGGGAACTACTTGGGCGCCAGTATTTGATCAGGCTGCCACGACGTCGATCGGTGACGTGACATTGGCACCCTCCAACCCTGATATTGTCTGGGTTGGGACCGGGGAAGCGAATATCTTTCGTAGTTCCATGGCCGGGGCAGGAGTCTACAAGTCGACTGATGCCGGGAAGACATGGACGCATATGGGATTGGCCGAGACCCATACTATCGCCCGGATTCTGATCCATCCCACCAACCCTGATATTGTCTTTGTCGCTGCTTCAGGACATGAGTGGACCAATAACGAGGAACGTGGCATTTACCAAACGGTCGATGGTGGAAAGAGTTGGGCGAAAATTCTTGAAATTGATGATCAAACGGGTGCCATTGATTTGGTAATGCACTCGCGGAATCCGGACACTCTCTATGCTTCGACGTGGCAACGGATTCGAAAAAAGTGGAACGATCCTCGTAACGAAAAAGCTTACAGCGGTAGTGGAATTTACAAATCAACAGATGCAGGAAAATCCTGGAAGGCGATTAACAAGGGCTTGCCCGCCGCAGAACATAGAGGACGAATAGGAATCGATTTGTGCCGTTCGGAGCCAAACGTTCTTTATGCCTTTATTGACAATTACGATTTGGCTGCCAAACAACCGGGTGAAGGCGAGACCGATGCTTACGGTCGGCCAAAAACAAAAACGATCAAGGGCGCTGATGTCTATCGTTCCAACGATGATGGGGAAAACTGGTTTAAGGTCAGTGCAGACGATGCGTACATGCAGCGAATTTCGTCAACATATGGTTGGGTATTCGGGCAAATCAGGGTTGATCCAAACGATCCAGACACCATTTATATCATGGGAATCAGTCTGCATGTTTCAAATGACAGTGGCAAGAAATTCCGTCCTCTGCGGGGCATGCACGGCGATCACCATGCATTGTGGATCGATCCGGATAATTCCCAATACCTGGTCAATGGTAACGATGGTGGAATTGTGATTTCGTATGACGGCGGGAAGGCATGGCGACGGTTTACAGATCTGATCCCGGCGGTCCAGTTTTTCAACGTTGGGTATGATATGGCCTCTCCTTTTCATGTTTATGGTTCGATCCAGGATCATGGCAGCCGCCGTGGCGTGGTTGAATTGAGCCGCGGGCGAGACAAGATACCAAGTGTGGATTGGGAGTCAGCCCCGGGTGGCGAGGGGTCCTCTCATGCAGTTGATCCGGGGGATCCGGATACGGTTTATTCGGCCGGGTTTTATGGCCGGATTTCCAGAACCAACCTCGCGACCAGGGATCGAAAGTCATTGGTCCCCAAACCAGCAACCGATGAGGCACCTTTGCGTGGTCAATGGATTGCACCGTTTATCATCTCACCCCACAATCCGCGGATCCTTTATCACGGGATGAATTTCCTCTACCGTTCGATGAATCAAGGGGAAAATTTCGAAAAAATTAGTCCCGATCTGTCTCATAACGAACTGGGAAAAATAGGTGACATTTCTTACCAGACTCTTTCCACTGTCTCCGAGTCCCCAACTCGATTCGGGCTTATTTATTGCGGAACCGATGATGGGCGAGCACACATGACACCAGACAGCGGGAAGACTTGGGTTGATATCACCGCTGGTCTGGCTGCCGATCGTTGGATCTCTCGCATGGTTGCCTCACAATATGATGAAAGCACGGTTTACCTTTCTCAAAATGGTAAACGTAATGACGACTTTGCTCCCTACCTGTGGAAGTCAACTGATTTCGGAAAAACATGGAAGAGTCTGGTAGCCAATATTCCGTGTGGCCCCATCAATGTCGTCAGAGAGGATCCGAAGTCTCCAGATGTTCTCTACGTAGGAACCGATATTGGCGTTTACGTTACCGTTGATGGAGGTAAAAGTTGGCAGACGATAGGCCAGAATCTTCCGTCTACCTTTGTTCATGACCTGATCATTCACCCTCGTGACCAAATCCTTGTCATTGCGACACACGGCCGAGGAATGTATGCCTTGGACGTGCTTCCCATTCAAAAACAAGTGGCTGGATCAAAATCCAAAACCCAGTAACGGCGACCATTATTTTTGGCTTTTGGAATCGAAGTGGGGATGTCGGTTGGGGTCAAAATCGAGGTGGACTTGGTCAACGTGAAGATGAAGGTCAGGCCGCATTTTGATGAGCTGAGTAAAGCCCTGATCGGTGATTTGGCCGCCATCAATATAAAAGGTCTCCAGCGGTTTGATGCGGCTGATTGCATTTACTGATTTGTCGGTCACATGAACACCAATCAGATGGAGCGCGCGCAAACTCGCGGAATTTTGAAGACCTGAAATTCCGACATCCGTCACAAGTGGACTGGAAAAACGGAGCAATTCAAGTACTCGAAGCTTCTCAATCAAAATCAATAGCGCTTTATCGGAAAAAACGGCTTGCGGTAGATTCAGAATGCGTAGTTTGGAGAGCTTTGTAATTTCAAGAATTTGTTGATCGCCGACTTTGCAATTGCGAATTCGTAAATGCGTCAAATTTTGAAGTCGATGGATATGATCAAGATCTGCTGGAGCAATGCCTCCCCCATCGAGAATTAGGGTTTCCAGTTGGGGATGATCCAGAAGGGATCTGAATTCTGCCGACGTTATTTTGTTTTCAGTTTCAAAAACCTTTTGGTTTTTGAAGATTCGAAATGGAATGGTCGCGGTCGTCGTCTTTTGTAATGAATTGGAATTAGTGTTTTTGGTTGTCTCATTAGGGGCCATCGCTGCCTTCGGTTGGGTTTCTGCTGGACGATATGAGTCGCCTGGATCTATCGGCTTTGAAGATCCACATCCAGTGAGCAACAGCAACGTCAAAAACAGGGAGATCAAAGACAGATTGGAGAGTGAGGTCAGGTTCCCGCGGTTCAGATTTAGCACAGGCTGGACATCGCCACCAAGGTAGAGCATGTGCCAAGATGATGGTTGGTTTTCGCCGACAACCGGCGGGTGCAACTGATGCTGATCGATCTGCAAGTATCGCGATCGTGCTGGAAAATGGATGATTCGATTTTCAAAATCTGTCATATGCCTTCCATCCACCTGTATTTGGATCGGTAAACTCGATTCCGCCTCGAAATCGCTTGCCAGTTGCCGTTCGGAGAGCGTGGTGGACCTTGATTGGGAATCCGGTTCGATTTGATGTTGGCATTGAAAACTTCGAGACAGAATTCGTCAACCCGCGGCTTGTTTTCGGCGATAAATCAGCAATGCGGTTGCTTCTTCAATCTATTGTCTTCAACTTCATCACCGATGTCCAACGTCCAGAGTCCAAATTCCAATGTGAGTTTCCCGAGAACGCTTTGGATCAACCTATCGAGAGTGTTTTGGGAATGGGGACTCGGGAATGAAACGCAATTCGCGATAACGGGTGGGCAGCCGGAACCTTTTTTTTCCGCTGTACCGACAAGCAGGATTTGTAATTTGGAATATCTGTTGAAGCAGGGGAGTACCAGATTGACGGTATTTTTCCGGGTGATGGATCGATAGGTAAGTGATGGATCGATTTTTTTCTAGACTCTGAGCGACCAAGGATCCTGAAAAGAATTTGTTTCGATGGGGTATCATTACTTGATGAAGTCCTGTTCCATCGAAAAATGGCGGCAGCGTGGCCCGAAAACAGCCATTAACCTGTATCATCGGGTATTCCATCGGTGCGTTTGCCACGAGCACTTTTTAGCCAATCAACCGAAGAGGTAGAAAAACAAGGAGTTGAGCAGTCCCCACTTTCGATCTCCATCGTTTCTGGTTTTGAGCGAGTGGCACCAGTCACCGGTAGTCTGATCCTTCCAAAGCGGCGATCCAATAGAATAAAAATAACTAGTCAGATCAAAGAAAGAATGAAATGAGTTTTCAATTAGACGGCAAAGTGGCACTGGTCACTGGAAACAGTACAGGGATAGGAAAGGCAATTGGCTTGGCATTGGGAAAGTTAGGAGCCAAGGTTCCAATTAACTTTTGCAATAATCGAGATCGTGGCGAGGCGGCTTTGGCAGAATACCGCACGGCGAATGTCGAGTCGGTGCTGATTCAGTCGGATGTGACCAGCGAGGAGGGGGTCGATCAGTTGGTGGCTCAAACGGAAAAAGAGTTGGGGAATGTCGATATCATTGTACTCAATGCAACCTGTGACCAACCTCTCAAGACGATAGAGGAATATGACTGGGAATTCTATCAATCGATGCTGGATTTCTTTGTAAAAAGCCCGTTTCTCCTCACACGGCGAGTATTACCCCATATGAAAAGCAATCAATGGGGAAGGATTATTAACATTACCAGCGAAGTTTTTCATAAGGCCGCTGCGCCATTTAGTGCCTATGTCGCAGCCAAGGGCGCCCAAGTTGGGTGGTCGCGTAGCATGTCCCAAGAACTGGCTCCCTTTGGCGTGACGGTGAACATGGTGGCACCGGGGTGGGTGCCAGTGGAGCGGCATGAAAAAGATCCTCAGGAAATGAAGGATGGGTATTTCGCGACGATCCCCATGAAAAGATGGGGGAAAACCGAAGATATCGCCCACGCTTGTTGTTACTTTGCCTGTCCGGAAGCCGATTTCGTCACCGGTCAAACGGTGGCCGTGAATGGCGGAAATTCGGCATGGATGTAGGATAGATTGATCTGAAATGTGAAATCGATGGGGATTGAAAACCGACGAGTCATTGAACGCTTCGGTTTCGATGATATCAATAGCTTAAATACTGGTTGGCGACCGGTCGCTAGAATGTGCTTGAACTTTGTTTTTCGGTGAAATGAGAAGATGGGGAAATGGCTGATATCATAGAAATTCCGACTTCCCGCCCGGTGCAGGCATCGGTTTGTCTTCCGGGATCTAAAAGTCTGACCAATCGAGCTCTGATTTGTGCGGCAATGGCAAACGGTCGATCTGTATTGAATGGGTGTCTCGACAGCGAAGATACCCGTGTCATGGTCGATTGTCTTGAAAAGTTGGGAGTGAATATTGATGCGGATTGGGAACAGAAATCGTTAGTGATTGCCGGAACATCCGGAATGATTCCAGAGCGTGAAGCGGACCTGTTTGTAGCCAACAGTGGAACAACGATCCGTTTTCTGACGGCGTTGTTGGCTGCTGGTAAGGGGTCTTATCGGCTCGATGGAATTCCCAGGATGCGGGAACGACCCATTGGTGATTTGCTGGATGCGCTTGCTGACTTGGGTGTCAATGCGATCAGTGAGAATGACGATCGCTGTCCACCGGTTCGAGTCACTACTGAGGGAATTGAAAATCCGATGGCACAGGTCAAGGGATCCATTAGCAGTCAGTACCTCAGTGGTTTACTGATGATGTCACCTCTTGCTGACAAACGGATTCGCCTGGAACTGGATGGAGATCTCGTTTCACGACCTTATATTGATATGACGCTAAAGGTCATGTCGAGTTTTGGTGTTCAGGTAAAATCGAATCTAAGTGCCAATTACCTTGAAATCAAACCGGATCTTTATCAGGCGTGTGATTACAATATTGAACCGGATGCTTCGGCAGCATCCTATTTTTGGGCCGCCGCAGCGATCACCGGTGGAAAGGTCAAAGTGACGGGATTGACCAGAAAATCGCTACAGGGGGACGTCGGATTTTGTGAATGTCTCGTCAAAATGGGATGCGCCATGATCGAGGAACCGGATTCGATCACCATGCTTGGGCAATCCTTGACCGGAATCGACATTAACATGAATGCAATGAGTGATACCGTTCAAACATTGGCAGCCGTCGCTCTTTTTGCCGACGGGCCAACGACCATTCGGGGCGTTGCTCATAATCGCCATAAAGAAACTGATCGCATAGGTGATCTGGCTACCGAACTAAGGAAAGTGGGTGCGAAAGTCGAGGAGCTTGACGACGGATTAAGGATCATTCCTGGTCCTTTGAACGGTGCAGAATTAGAGACTTATCAAGACCATCGAATGGCGATGAGTCTGGCCCTGATCGGATTAAAACAGCCTGGGATTGCGATAAAAAACCCTGAATGTACGGCGAAAACCTATCCCGACTACTTTCAAGATTTGACTAACATCATTGTGGCTTGAATCGCACGGGGCAGCGAGCCAGACCTCGTGTCGCTTACGATTAGACGTATTCCTGCACGGTGGGTTTGATGATCAGTTCAGGAACATGAGCTCGGGGAGGTAGCTCCGCGACCGCTACGACCAGCTTGCCAATGTCTTCAGGTTGAACCATCACGGATTTTTGTTGATCACTGACCTCTACAGGGCGTTTCTCGAGGATGGGAGTATTTACTTCACCGGGGTAAACGTTGGTGATTTTCACACCATCAGCAGCAACTTCGTTTCCAACTGCGGTTCCCAATGCCGTCATCGCGAACTTGGACGCTGCGTAAGCAATTCCACCAAGTGCCAAGGCGCGTTTCCCTGCTATGGACGAAACATTGATGATCAGACCAGATTTATTTTTCCGCATCGATGGTAGCACCTGGTGCATGCAGTTATAGGCGCCCGTGGCATTGATTGATAGCACTTCATCCCATTGTTCAGGAGTCATCTCTGCCATAGTTCGATT
The DNA here is from genome assembly GCA_014238905.1 of Planctomycetota bacterium. GTDB lineage: Bacteria > Planctomycetota > Planctomycetia > Pirellulales > Pirellulaceae > JABAAE01. The sequence continues at coordinate 200,588 of JABAAE010000004.1, read as the reverse complement.
GACAATATTGGTTCCCGCACAATTGACAAGAATGTCGACTTGTCCATGAGAACCGCGAATTTTACCAAACACTTCCTCGACCTGACCACGGTTGGCAACGTCACAGCATTCGGTCATGAAATGGCCTTCCGCCGCCTGATCCACAGGTTTTTCAGTTAGCAGAACTTGTTTGGCTTCGATCAATTTGTCTTTGCGTCTTCCGGTAATAATCACGCGGCAACCACTTTTCCAAAGGGCCCCGGCGATACCCAGTCCAATACCGGTACCACCGCCTGTTACGACGACAACTTTATCCTGGAGTGACATTTTCGATACCTCATTTTTTTCGGTTGATGGGTTTGTTTCGTGGAAGTCAACTCGCTAGCAAAACAGTTAATTTTGGAAAACTTTAATTATTCTTTCAAAGTTTCTCTGATTTGTATTGACCCTGCGAATTCATTTTCATAACCTTCCGCCTCGTCAACTCACACAACGTTTCAACTTACGACCCAATTCGAGTTTGTTAAAGCGGTAGTTGACAGCAGGTGGAAAGTCGTATCTGCACAGGAGCAATTATTTTGTTCTGCGGATCGCGAAATGAGAAAGAAAGCACGGAGGCTATCGCACTCATTTTGTAACGGTTTTCATTTGCAATGGTCAGCGATCATGAACGGAGTCTTGATCGCCTGAATCCAATCGCTCTCGAGACCAATGCGGAATTCCTTCGCCCCCCTGGGAATCCAGCAAAGGCCGAGAGCTTTTTTTTGCGCTAAACCGAAAATCTTTCGATTATTAGATCGTCATGGATGCCAGTTTTCCCCTGTTGGAGGCGAAAATTGCTCGCGAAGGATGTCATTGGGCCCCACATAGGCTTGCGATTAACTTTGCAAATGAATTCTTCCCGGTAATCGGAATGATCCGATTTATTTGTTGGTTTGCATCCATTTTTAAACATGTAGCCTTTTGACATCATCGGGACAGCGGGTATTTTTTCCAGTCGTCCCGACGAAATTTGAAATTGAGAGCATCCAACGCCAGTCACTCCCAAGGAGGAATTTATGGAAACCCTGCTTGAACCTCAACTAGAGGCGGAATTGGAGCATCAGAATCCTAAGGTTCTGGTGATCGATGATGATCAGGACCATGTCAACGTCCTCAAGTATCATCTCGGCCAACAGGGATTTGATGTGGTTTGGGCGTTCAACGGTGCTGATGGCATGGAACTGTTGAAAAAAGAAATCCCCAATCTGGTATTACTGGACATTGAGTTACCCGACACGACCGGTTTTGAGATTTGCGGGAAGATTTCAGATGATCCTCTCGCCTACGATATCCCGGTCATCTTCGTCAGTGGGGTGGAACAGCGTGACGTCCTACGTCAGGCCAGGGCCGCTGGTTGTTCTTACTATGTACGAAAGCCCTATGATCCCAATGCCCTCTTGGTGCTGATCAAGCAGACCCTGCAGGAAAACGGAAACTAACAGGGAGAGGTGGGTTGATTCGGAATCGGATTAATCTCTTTTCTTCAACCGGATATCCTTGAATTCCACGATCATTCCCGCATCGTGGATCTGCAGCCCGATCCATCCTTTCTTGAGTCGCTCGGAAGTCTGATCGGTGAACTCAGATGCTGCTTTGCCGTTGATTGAAAACCAGCATCTATTGCCGTCGGCAATGATATGTAACCGGTTCCAATTTCGGGAATGGATGTCGTTGGTTGTTAATGAATCATCAATTCTTGTTCTTGATTCTTTTCCCATCGCGTCGATGACAAGATTGGTACCCCGTTTGCACAGGTACTCCTTTCGCTTTACAAAGTGGAAATCCCAGGCACCCAGAACATTGTCCCCGATTCCAATATGCCCGAAATCGGCGTGGTAGCCTACAAAAGGCCGTTTGCCGGATCGGTCTATCTGACTTCGAATCTCAACTCCGCTATTACCTTTGGTGATGAGCCGGTATTGCATTTTTAGCTCAAAGTCAGCTACCTCCTCTTTCCAGACCAGGTAGACGAGCTTGTTTTGGCTCCCTTTACCAATGATTTTTCCTTCGCGGATAGACCAATCCGTTTGGTTTTTTTTCGGTACACTTCTCCAGCCATCTAGTGTTTTTCCATCAAAGATCGAGCGAAAGCCTGACTCGTCTACATTGCTGGAGTCCTGGCCAAAAATCGAGGTTGCCGAAATGTGCCAAAAGACCAAGTAACCAAGTAGTAGCACTCTAGAAATCTGACACATCATTGATCCCAGATGGTTGGGTTCTGCAGAAATTGCAAAACGGGAGAAACGAAAATAACCTGGTGAAAAGGCTGTTCCATTTTTATTCATGAAACGTCCAATCACGTACATCGGTAAACTTTCCCGCGACGGCAGCGGCTGCCGCCATCGCTGGTGACACGAGATGTGTGCGTCCACCCTTGCCTTGACGGCCCTCAAAATTCCGATTGCTAGTTGAGGCGCAACGCTCACCGGGGTTTAGCTTGTCGGGGTTCATCGCCAAGCACATGCTGCACCCGGCCTCCCGCCATTGAAAGCCCGCTTCTTGGAAAATTTGATGGAGCCCTTCTGCCTCCGCCTGTCGTTTAACGACACCACTTCCAGGAACCACCATGGCGTCGATGGTATCGGCTACTTTGTGTCCCTTGACAACGGACGCTGCCAACCTCAAATCTTCTATTCTCGCGTTGGTGCAGGATCCAATAAAAACACGATCAAGCGTCACATCCGAGATTTTTTCTCCAGCTTTTAAGCCCATGTATTCCAATGCCGCGGCCGTCGTTTTTTGCGCCACGTCGGATTCGAAATCTTCAGGCGAAGGCACGCATTGATCCACACCAAGCACCTGCCCAGGGTTGGTTCCCCAGGTGACCTGAGGCGTGATCTCGTTCCCGGAGAAAAGTTTGACTTTATCATAAGTAGCCCCGGTGTCGCTTGGTAGCATTTTCCATTTTTCTACTGCAGCATCGAAATCGACAGGGGCCTGATCTTTGCCATTGAGGTAGTCAAATGTCACTTGATCGGGCGCGATCATGCCTGCTCGTGCACCAGCTTCAATTGACATATTACAGACCGTCATTCTTTCCTCCATCGAGAGGCTTCGAATGACCGAACCGGTGAATTCGAAAACGTGGCCATTCCCGCCGGACGTCGAAATCTGGCCGATGATGTAGAGTATTAAATCTTTGGCGGTTACACCGGGCCCCATTTCACCGTCGACCCTCAGTTCAAAAGTTTGGGGTTTGGATTGCAACAACGTTTGTGTCGCCATGACATGTTCGACTTCGCTGGTACCGATTCCGAAAGCTAAGGATCCAAAGGCACCGTGAGTGGCGGTATGGCTGTCTCCACAGACGATGGTCATCCCCGGTTGTGTATAACCCATCTCTGGCCCAATCACATGCACGATGCCCTGATGGATACTATCCAAGTCAAATAGTCGGACATCGAATTCCAGGCAGTTTTTACGCAGCGTGTCGACCTGTTGTTTGGCGATGGGATCGGAAATCGGAAGATCTCGATTGGTCGTCGGAACGTTGTGATCTGGCGTGGCGATTGTCAGCGAAGGACGTCGGAGTTTTCGCCCCTTGAGTCGCAGGCCTTCAAACGCCTGAGGACTGGTTACTTCGTGTATCAGATGGAGATCGATGTAAATCATCGCCTGCTTGCCCGATTCTTGATGGACGACGTGCTGGTTCCATATTTTCTCAAACATCGTCTGCGGTGACGAAGTAATCATTAACGCGCCTTTATTAAAACGATTGGTATACCAAAGGGAAATGACTGACACAAAGGTGGCCGCCCGATGACTCCCCTGCCCTGTTGGAACGCAAATGCCGTTTTTTGCCGAATTTTGCCTCGAATTGCATTAAATCAGTCGCCTTCAGGGGTCGGGAGAGTAGATTTCAAATGACGGGTTCCAATCATACTATATCGATTGTGAATTTGGTTGACGAGATGCAGGGCGATCAGAAGTCTGACCTCAGTCTGTTTGACAGCCGTTTTCAGGTCAGTGTTTTTTCGTGGAATGATATTTCGATTTGGCTTAGCTTTGTCGATCGGCGGCAGTCTGCTTCCCTGCGGGCGGCGTTAGCTTGTGTTCGAATTCGATTGCAAACCGATAGATTAACGTGGAAATGAGCTTTTGGGACCTTCTGTTTTTGGCGGTGATTCAGGGAATTGCCGAGTTTCTGCCGATCAGTTCTTCGGGACATTTGGTCTTGGCCGCCCATTGGTTAGGCATTCATGAGGCCACCGGTACGTTGACGATCATGTTGCACGCTGGCACCCTGCTCTCCATCCTGGTTTTCTATTTCTCTCGAATCCTCAGCTTGGTCAAAGAGGACCGAAGAGTCATTCCCTTGCTGGTAGTGGGAACCCTTCCGGCTGGTGTGGTTGGGATTCTGCTAAAACGCAATTTCGAAAGTCTGCTGGAGAATCCGTGGGTGGCTGCCAGTATGCTGCTGGTCACCGGTGGGATACTGATGGCAACCCGTTTCATTCCAAGTCGTGTCGGTTCGGACTATCGCCATGCCAGCTATGGTACAGCACTTTTTGTCGGACTTTTTCAGGCTTTTGCAATTCTTCCCGGCATATCACGAAGTGGCTCAACCATCTTTGCAGGCCATTGGATCGGTTTGAGTCGTGAATCGGCTGCTACGTTTTCATTCCTGTTAGCCATCCCGGTCATCCTCGGAGCTACATTGCTTGAAATCAAGGATCTATGGGGACAGGACGGTGCCGGCTCGGTGGGAGCTCCAATGCTGATTCTTGGGGCCACGATTTCTTTTGGCGTTGGATATGTTTCTCTGGTCTGGCTGGTTGCTTTTATTCAAAAAGGAAAATTCCATCTTTTTGCGTGGTGGTGTATCCCGTTTGGGTTGGTGGCCCTCTTGATTCTGTCTTTTTCTTCCTGATGCGTGCAGCGGATAGGCCAACCTCCGCAAAGTCCTGTTTTGGTCTTATTTGACCGTTTCGTCGTAGAGAGGAAGTAGACGCCATTTGACTTCCAAAGTCAGAAGATTCATGGTTGTCAGATATAAGCGTCCCGAAAAATAACCCCAACGATCTGGAACCGGTAACATTGGATCCCAGCTGCCAGCCATGGGGCCCTTTTTCGTCTGTGTTCCGATTAGCAGCGGGTAAAGTGTTTGGTCGTACCACTTTTGCCAAGGTTCTCCACCAACATGCCGCAGCACCTGCGTAGCGTAATACCAGTAGTAGGTATTGCGTTCCTCCATCGAGTTTTCACCGGGCATTCGGTTCAAGAGCTCAGCGGCTCCCTGGACCATCCGTGGGTCTTCCCGATTCCAACCGGAATAAAGCCTCAGCAACAGGCCGACTGCACTCATACAAGCGGTTGGCGTCTTTCCTTTGACCTCGCGGTCGGGGTAATCAGTGGTATTGGTCGCGTTTGGATTGTATCTGAATCGATGACCAACCTTCCGATCGGCAGCAAATTCTAACCAGCGATTGACCAGTTTGAATGATTCTGGGGCGACGTCCAATCCAGCCAGTCTTCCACTCTTCATCGCCATGACCATCCAACCGGTCACCGATGTGTCCGAGTCAGTTCCAGGTATGTACCTCCATCCACCGGAGATTTTGTCTTGGCTGGCGACAATGAAATCAAGGGATTTTTGAGCGGATTTTTTGATGTCAGGATCGTTGGTCATTCCGTAGGCTTCGCAGAGTGCGATGGCAGCAATGCCGTGGCTGTAAAGCCGGCAAACCGCATTGCTGTTTTCGTTGGTTTCAACAAACAGGTCACCATTTTCTTTCTGATTGTTGACCAGCCATTGGACTCCCCGATTGACCGTCTCAACATAACGATACTCCTTGTGGTTATAGCCAGCGCCCTGAAATGCGAGCAACGCCAGTCCAGTCGCCGCAGTGGGCGTATCGTAGATGACTCGATCGTTTTCTTCTCTTGAGACTCCGTTACTTGCCAAGCTCCAATTGCCGGGAGCCCGTTGCTGCTTCGCCAACCAGGCTAATCCTAGCTCGATGGATGGCTCGGTGGATGGCCCGCCGCCACTCGGTGTTCCATCATTGCGTTTCTTAAAAGCACCCTGGGAAAAAACAGCGTTGGTATTGATCTTGGGATCTCCGGCAGCATCTTTCCTTTGAAAGCGAGTGTTGATTTCCAGTTGGATTGAGGTTGAATCATTCCGCGCGCGACGTGAGTTGATCCCCGTTTCAGCTGCGATTTCTTTTCCCAAACCACCGGGGCCGGAATCTACATCAAGTTCAACGGTCTGGCCCCCGGTTGCTTCGCGGCGTTCCAATCCCGCCACTCCCTCACCGACCATGCCGGCTAAATTTGTATCGCCGGAAGCTGGCTCTGGGCCGATTTCACTGTCGCCGTTTCCCGCTGGCATGACTACTTTAGCAATTCCTTGTGGCCCCGCGGATCCCGTGACGGATGCCCGAGTTGTTCGTTTCACACCAGCCATCGCAACCGATTCTCCAGCGTCACCCATCCCTTGTCCCTGGGATTTCTGTTGTCTTGCCAATCCGGAACCGGGTGCAGAAGGTGTTGATTTTTGGTTTCCTTCCCCACCGGGGCTTCCGGAAAAGGACTTGCCGGTGGTCCCACGCTCTGAAGAGGATCGGCCGTCGATGGAGGCATCATTGCTACCGACCAGCCGTGCCACGGAATCCTTTTGAGTGCCGTCTTTACCCTCCTCAACCGATGAAAAGTTCTTGCCGGAAAAGGTCACTTTGGTGTTGGCAGTTGCCCCAGCAACTTGGGAACGCGTTCTTCGGACCTGATTCGCTGGGTCGGGGTCGCCGCCCCCCGGTAAAACATCTCCTTCTGCAGTTTCATTAAGTGCTGCCCGTGCCATTAGATTTGACGCAACATTGGGTGCGGAGCTTGCCTCTTCGGTTGGCCCGGCTGTCTTGGCAGAGGTTGGCCCGGCTACCGGTTGACTGCCGTCTCCGGCAACCGTTTTGGCTAACGACGTCGAATTGGGATCGGGTGTCGTTTCAGACGGCCGTCCGCCGCCGCTTTCTGCCGGTGCAACCGGCACTTCTGCTTTGAGATTTGCTGCCAGGGAACCGTTATTGATCTGACCGTTCCTGGCACGCGCCGAGGAAGCGGTTCGGATTTCCTGGTCGACATCCGGTTGTCCGCCACCGGACGCCCGCCCGGTTGAATTTTCAGACACCAACTTTGTGGCACCCGTATCGAGGTTGGAGGAGCCCTGGGAAGCATTGACTCGTGCTTCGTTTGCATTGGATGCTGACGTGATCTGCGATGCGCTGGATTGTGCGTTCAGTTTTGCCGGGTTATCGGACGCCGCAAATTTGGCGTTGGTTGAAGTGTCCACCTTCATTTCGGCGCTGGGAGAAGTTCGATCGGCGAGTGACCGACGGACCTGAGAAGCCTGGCTGGGGTTGAATGCGGCATCGGCTGGTGTTTTTCTGGAAGTCTGCCGCCGCACAGCCGAGTCAGAAGCGATCATTGACGGTTTGGCAGAAGTGGGCGAATCCGACAAGACGTTTTGGGATTGACCTACTCCGGCGGTTCCCTTGGTCGATTTTCTTAGAGTCGTTTTTCGGGGTTGTCCTTCACTTTTGGCCACCTGCGTCTGGCTGCTTGTGTCAGCGGGTGATTCCACATTGGAATTTGATGCAACTTGGGCAGCCGTTGTATTGGAGCGACGCGGGTTGGGATCCACCGTTGCATTAGGGGTTACGCTCGGCAAACTTTCATTCGGTCGGCGGCTGGCTCGGGTCGCTGACTGAGTCAACTGGCTGGTCTGCTGGGAAGGTGCGTTGATTTGGACTTGCGTAGGGGATGATGAGGTATTGGTTTGACGTGTAATAGTCGTGTTGGTAGCGCGGGGATTAAGGGGTGAGGATTTTCGGGGAGCCTGCACGACTTGACGAGGAGCTTCACTGACGATGTTACTTGGAGTTTGCAGGTTTGTTGATTCTCGTACACGTAAAGATGGAGCCTGGGCAACTTTTGGATTGCGTTGATTGATGGGCCGTCGTGAGGCCAATGGATCGGTAACAGGCTGCCGTTGGGCGATGCTCTGCTGAGGTGCCTCTTGATTGGGTTGTTCGGCAAGGCGGTTGGGAGATGATTTGGTAATGGAGGTCTCTGTGGGCTTTAAGACCGGCTTGGCAGCCGTCTGATTAGCGTTTTTGTTTTCGGTATTCGATGGCGATGTCTTTGGCTCTGACGTGCGGGCCGTCGTATTGGGATTGGGTAGGACTTTCGTGGAGCTGCGACTGGAACGTGCTCCGGTTGCTGCGACTTGGACTTTGGGTTGTGCATTCAGGTTTTGGCGCCGGGTAACGGGTTGAACGCTGGAATTAGGCGATTTAGGTGATTTGATCGGTTGGCTGGTGGGTTTGACTTCCCGTACTAGAGTATTCGGCTGAGCTGGCTTGGTGGAGGTTCTGGATCTTAGCGGGGTCGGTTGTGTTTTTGATTTGTCCGGATCGGGTTGCGGAGAATTTTTTTTGGCAAGACTTACCCTGCTTCCGGATTTCGGTTGGGAAGTGAGATTGGAGCGACTCAGCTTTGATAGAGTCGTGCTCTGTTTTGGCGTTGTCTTGGAAACCTGTTTTCGTTGGTTTAGATTTTGAGTGACTTTTCGTTGAGACTTATCCACCGGGGTCGGTGTCTCCTTTTTCTCCAATTCCGGTTTTCGTTCGGACTTTTCTTTTTCTATTTTTTTTTCGTTGGGTTGGGGCGTAATCTTTTCCTGTGACTGTTGCCATTGCTGGGTTTCAAAAACGATCGGAATGGCGGACTGTTTTTTTTGTATTTTGGCTTGTTCGGACGTTTGATCATCGGTTGAATTTTCGTTTCCAAACATTTGCCAGTGATGAGCGCTCAGGAGCATCGCTAGGTGAACGATCAGGCTGATAATCACCGACAGCTGTGTTGATCGTTTTAATCGACGGTCATCGACGAACCGTAATGCGATGGTGGTTGAGACAATGAGGACTGGAATTGCCAGCAAGCTGAACCAAAGCCAAATCCCATTAAGCAAAGTAAGGACCGATCCCATCAGGAAACCAAAGAGAATCGCTATGGCAATCAGAATCGGCCAATACTGCGCATCAAACCCGGAAGACCCGGGTTTCTCTACGGCGTGGATGATTCGGCGGATTTTGGCCATGGATTCTTCTTAAAAACTATTTCATGGTCTCGAAATCCCATGGGACTTCACTTGGCATCGGTCGCTGTGGTGAGTGGAATACTAAGGCGTTTACAGATGTCCATGACGGTCACCGGATAACGGTATGGCACATCTTGATCGCCCCTCATGACTACCGAAGTCTGAAGTGGGTTGTCGGTGCGCGCCTGTTCCAGTTTGGATTCCAGTTGATCGGCCGTCATCGACTCACCCTGCAGAAAAAACCGTCCCTCGGATGTGACAGTTAAAAACAGAGTGTTTTGTTCATTGGTTAGCGGTACAGCTTCGCTGGAATCTGGCAGGGAAATATCCAGTTCTCGTTCAACAGGTGACATTTGCGTCATCTGCTCCTCATCCGCAAATCGGGAGGTCACCAGGAAAAAGATCAACAAGAGGAACACAACGTCGATCAGCGGTGTCATGCTGATAACGGTTCCGGCATCTGATCGTCTAATTTGAACGGCCATTTCAAGTTCCGAAAATTCTTGGATCCATTTTTTTCACAGACGGGGTACGAATTTGCCGTCGAAATATTATTCTCAACCTTGCTTTTCAAACGGCGGCGGGGAGGCAGTCGGTGTTGTTGATTCCGGACCGCCACCCCCTTGGCCAGGATCCGAAAAGCGGATCTGGCCTTCGAACCGTTCGACCTGAGGAATCAGGTTCATCATCAATTCATCAATACGATGGAATAGCGACGATATTCTTGCCTCGAGTAGTTTGAACATGACCAAAGCAGGGATCGCGATCATCAAACCACAGATTGTCGTAATCAAAGCGGTATAAATTCCTGACGCAAGGGCAGCCGCCTTGTTTTGGCCAACTGTCAGTTGGGTCATTTCATAAAATGCCTGTGTGACGCCCCAGACGGTTCCCAGTAGGCCAATCAAGGGAGCAATGGCAGCAGATAGCTCCAGCCACCGGATCGGTCCCTGAAGGCGATCAGCCTCCCGTTGTGCAGCGTCATTGACCGTTGATTCAATTTCCGAAATCGGTCGACCCACTTTTAGTAGCATGGCTTGCACAATTCGTGCCGCAATAGAAGGGTGGCCCTGGCAGATTCGATAGGCATTGCGAGGATCAAAACCGTTTTTTTGCGCAGAGAGGCTTCCCAATGACTGGATTAATTCGGATGGGAGTGTTTTCTCAGCTCGCAACGTGATAAACCTTTCGACGGTAATGACAAGTATCAAGACCGATAATCCGACAAGCGGCAGCATGAACCATCCCCCTTTGAACAAAAGGGAAAGCATGCTGATTCCATCGGCGGCATCGGTGGAGGACTCCTCGGCAGCGGGAGGCATTCTTTCAAGCGTGGGGGGGGCATCGATGTTTACCTGAGCCCAACCGGTGTGATGGAATGCGTTGCCAAAAAAGGCCAAAGCCATTACCAACAGGACAAACCTAAACTGAGGAGTTCTGGTTGTTTTAATCTTCATCCAATTCCTTCGTTTTGTGCGTTGGGCCACGCGATGTCGTGAATCCGTTTTTGAAATCAAGTTCGCCCTTTCCGGAACAAATCCGAACTGTCCTACCTGATTAGCTGGCAGTCAATTTGTTGCCAACACGTTTTAGGCCAAACACTCTGTCCGACGAGTGATCATGGATTTTTGACAGATCATAACTTTTTCAATACCGCTATTTGTTTCTTCGACTCAGCGGCCAGTCGGTCGCTGGAGTGATTTTCAATGACATAGTTGTAAAACTTGATCGCTTCATCAATTAACAGTTTGCGTTTTTTCTGATCGGTTTCAGTTTTGATTTGGACATGATGACATCGAGCTGTTTCGTATCCAGAACTGCACTGCCATTTTTTGATTTGTTCAGGTGCTCGTTTGCCTCCGAATCCGTAGATGATCAACTTGTACTGGTTGATTGCCTCCTTGAATTTTTTCTCCTGGAAAAGCACCTCACCCATCAGGAATCCGGCTCGAGCACCTGTTGCGCCGTTGGGATCCTTTTCAGTGGCATTTTCAAATGCGGAAATCGCCGCGGTAAACTTTTTGAGGCCTCGATGAGCATTACCCATTTCAAGCCAAGTGTCTGCCGCATACATCTTTTCCTTCAGGTCGTTCTGTAGTGTTTCTCCAAATTTCAATGCAGCTTCAAATTCCCGAATCCTGTTGGCCGACTCTGCGCCATGAAAACAGGTTAAGGCCTTTTCAGCTGCGTTAGTTTTGGAAGATGCTACCACCGCCTCCTTGATTTTACTGAATTCCGCATAAGCGAGTTTGAAATTGTTTTGCTGGTAGTAGCACTCGGCTACCATGAATTGGGCACTTTCGACGTATTCGCCGCCCTGAAATTCGGCCAGCTGTTGAATGAATTTCTCTTGTGCTTCAGGGTATTTTTTCTGTTGATAATAGGACCATCCAAGTTTGTACCACGATTTTTCGCCTATCTCCGGGGTCTTGCTCTTTTGGACAGCCAGCACGTATTCTTTCGCTGCTTCGTCAAACTTTCCGGCCTGATAAAGGTCTTCGGCGACGTGGTAATGGGATTCAGCGGCTAGTGGACTCTTGGGGAAGGCGGTTGTCAGTTTCCGGAACTGGACGGCAGCTTTTTTTGGCTGTTTATTTAGTTTGTGGGACCATGCCAATTGATAAGTGTATTCGTCGGCGTCTTTATCCTCGCCAAAATCGGTTGCCAAACGCTCAAAGGTTTGGGCCGCTTTTTGGTACTCTTTGAGTGAAGAAAGTGCCATCCCCTTTTCATAAAGCGCCGACATCCTGTTGGTGAAATTTGAATTCTCTTTTAAGCAGGTGTCCAGATCAGCGACAGCTTCGCTGTTTAAGCCCAATCGTCGATTTGTCACACCGCGGCTGTAATAAGCATCCGCACTAAGCTTATGTTTCGAGTGGTTCTCGATTATCGTTGAAAAGTCATCAAGGGCTTCCTGGTTTGTCTTTTTGTTGAGAAATGCCCATCCTCGACCATAGAGAGCAAACGGGACGTACTTGTTTGGCGTTGCGGTCAGGACGGCCGAGTATTGCTTGATGGCTTGGTCATAAGATTTATCATTTGATAAATACTGGCCTGAAAGATAATTCGCCTGCGTAACAAATCTGGATGTTTGATGGTCCGATAGAATTCGGCTCAGGATTTTCACCGCTTGCTTGAATTTTGTTTCCGAAGCATATGCCTGCCCAAGAAGGATTAATGCTTCGTCAATTTGCTTTAACTGGTCGCCGAATTCGACCGCTTGTTTCAGGTGAATAATCGATCGCGAGAATTTTTCCTGGTAGAATTCGCAAGCCCCCAAGAGAAATTGAGCTTCTGACTTGAACTGTGGTTCTTTCAGCTCTTTGACGATTTCGACTAGAAAAGTGATGGTGTCGGCGTACTTGTCCTGAAGATATTTTGTTAATCCGCAACGGACTCGCCATGCGTTGAGATCGGATGCCTCTGGATGACTTTCGATGAGGTTGAGATAGAGTTGTTCGGCTTGGGTGTATTTTTTTGTCAACAATAAACACTCCGCCTGAACGTACTTCACATCCGGAACAAAGGTGTCTTTGGAGTACTGTTCCAGAAATGATTCCGCTGCGGATTGGGCGACCTCAAATTGTTTAAGTTCCATTGCAGCGAAGGCTGCGTTATAGAGAGCCTGAGGAGCCAGTTTATGGTTTGGATGGTCTTTGGCAAGTGCTTGATAAAGCTCGATGGTGTCGGGCTTGCGATCCGGTAATTCAAAGATTGCATCCGCTTGATCCATTTTCAGCTGCACCAAAAAATCCGTATCTTTTACCTTGGTGAGTGCTTGGGTTGCGAGTTTGGCAGCGGCAGCAGATTTTTTTTGTCGCAATAAACATCGGCATAGCCAATGGCTGGCTTGGGCGAAATTGTTGCCATTGGTTGAAGTTGCTTTGGCGAGCCATTTTTCCGCTTGTGGATAATCCTTGATGCGAAAAAAAAGCTTGCCGGCAGAAAGGGCAGAGCTTTCAGCAAATGGCGATTCCGGAATTTGCTCCGTCAACTGCACATAGAGATTCGCAGCAGATTCTCGATTGCCGAGTTGCGATTCGCAGATTGCTTGATTGAAAAGTGCTTCATCACGTTTGGGAAAGGTTTCCATCGCTGCAAGCAATTTGAGGCCGTCCCGCGCACTTGCAAAAAGTGGTTTGGCGGTGGTGCGTATTTCAGTATCTTCGCTGTTGTTTGCTTCCAATGCCCGCTGCATAACAGATTCACTCTTGAATAGCTGGACTTCGTTAACCAGTTCGCTATCGTCAAATTCGGCAACGAAAATGTCGAAAGTTTTCTCAGCTTCAGTGAATTGCTTGATTTCAAAAAGCGCTACTCCCAGAGCATAGACAGCGTTGGGTCTTGATGTTGATTTTGGAAAGTCATTGATCAGTTTTTTGTATGCTTCAATCGACTCTTTTTTTCTGTTCAGAAAATAAAGTGCTTCTGCCTTCAGGAACCAGGCTTGGTCCCTGAAAGTTCCCTTTTTGAATTTGGCAAGGTGCTTGTCGAATGTCGCGATGGCTTGTGCCAGCGATTGACTGTCGGATTGGTCCGTTTGACCCAATGAAAATTGGCACCAACCCAAATAGTAATAGCTCTCTTCCAATTGAGGCATCTGGTCTGCTTTTTGATCACCTATGACGGCGGAAAAGGCTGCAATTGCAGCGGCGTTATTTTTTAAAGTCATTTGGCAGACCCCCAGATAATGTCTTGCCTTGACCGCTTGGGGGTCGGCCGCATATTTGTCCAGAAAGCGTTCCCAAAGTATCACGGCAAATTGAAAATCACCGTTGTTCTGCGCTTCACCCGCCTGCCCAAATAATCGGTCCGCAGCATCGTCGGATACTAATCGGGAAGTCGTTTTCTTTTTTTCAAAAAAAGAAAATTCGCCCAAGGAGGAAAAGGCCCGCGGATTGTGGGGAAGCAAGTACCATCCGGATGGATCATGCCCAGAGTCGGTAACGATTCTGGGTAAGACGGATTTGCCGATGTCAAACCGTACGCTGTTGATTTCTTCTGACTGAATCTGACTCGTAAATAGAATGAGCAATGCAATCAGCCAATAACGAGCTGCCGCTAACGCAGTCAATGGTGCGTTTTTCATGATTTGTTTTGCCTCGTCCTCGATTTGACTTCGATAGGCGGAAGTTCCGAAAATCCGCCAATCCCCTGCCTGTGGCGATCAATAGACTTCGCATCCCAAGAACAGGATATCGAAATTGTTCCATTGCATTGCAATGAATCTATTCTATGCCATACCGCCGAATGGCATTCGAAACATTAGTTTATCGCCGCCGCCATCAATTAAAAAGTATTTTGGGGCTTGGCGGTACAAAAAAGAGAGTCAATTAGCCAGCGTATACGGGTCGAATCATCCGGATTCTCATGTTCGACAATTTTGACAGGGTGGACATTTGTGGATGTGGGCTTGTGAAAGTTCGCCTGATTGTCGACGAGGGCCCCAATTGTTTTTGAGATGGGATCAAAATTTAGAGCCTTTATCAGCAACCGTTAATAATTCGGGGTGTTTTGATTTTGAGAAGTGATAAAGGAAAAGTTCAGCCGCCTCACGCGTTCGCCGAAAAACAAATTGTCAGGCAAACCGTCTGTAGATGGTTTTCGTAGAAAACAAGGGTGCTTTCGATCTGGAAAACCGACTCCCACCGTTATGAGAGCCCAAAATTTAATCCTGTGGACGGTCCATGAATCATTCCAAGCAAATCCTTGTTACCGGTGGTGCCGGTTTTATCGGTTCCCATCTTTCGGAAAAGTTGATCGAAATGGGGCATCGACTGGTCGTTGTCGACGATCAGTCGACCGGTCAGTCGAGCAATCTTAAATCGATCATGGACCACCCCTGCTTGGAGTGGATCAGCGGCACTATCGCTGATAAGGATTTGATCCGGGAGAAGGTGGAGTGGGCCGATGAGGTCTATCATCTTGCGGCTGCAGTGGGCGTGGCATTGATTGCCAAAAAACCCATCGAAACCATCGAACGTAATATCGAACCGACTCAGTTCCTGCTCTCAGCGGTCAATGAGAAACATCTTTCGGGCCGTCCGATTCGTCTTTTTCTTGCCAGCACCAGTGAGGTCTATGGCAAGAATCCAAAGAAGATCTGGTGCGAAGAGGACGACCTGGTCTTCGGTCCAACCACTCGTGCGAGGTGGTCCTACGGGGCCTCCAAGGCAATCGATGAATTTCTGACGCTGGGGTACTGGCGGCAATCCAAGTTGCCCTGTGTGATAGGACGGTTTTTTAATGTGGTTGGGCCTCGCCAGACGGGAGCCTATGGAATGGTACTACCGCGATTCGCAGCGGCTGCCAAAGGGAATCGGAATTTAATTGTTCACGATGACGGACAGCAGACCCGTTGTTTTGCCCATGTGGACGATGTGACCGATGGAGTGATTCGACTGATGGAGACCGATCAGGCGATTGGTCAGATCTTTAATATTGGAAGTGACTATCCCGTTTCGATCAAACAGCTTGCCGAAAAGGTGATTGAAATTGCCGGTTCGGATTCCAACATTGAGTATCAATCCTACAGTGAAGCTTATGACGAAGACTTTGAGGATATTCGTCGACGGGTTCCTGACTTATCCAAAATTCGAAACGCCATTAACTTTTCGCCGAAACATGATCTACAAGCCATTGTCAGGGATGTGATCAACAACCTCACTTGATTTGGCTAAGCAGGATATCTGGAGTCGTTGGAATTTACTCGGTCCAGAATTCTCGATCGGATCGCGTGCCATAAACGTCTCGTAACAGAAAACTGGGGAGTTTTCTGTTTCAAGCGGTGTTTTCGGAATCGGCCTTAGAGCGAACCTTGATCATCTCGATCACGTTTCCACGACCATGATAAGTCACCTGCGTCATGAAATTTTCCATGATTGTTAGACCACGACCGGATTCCTGTTGCAGATTTTCAGAGGCGGTGGGATCTGGAATTGTCTCTCGAGCAAACCCGATTCCTTCGTCTTCAATCAAGACTCGAAACGAATCTTCTCCGATTTGGCATTCCACGGTCACGTTTTTCGATGGATCCCGATCGTTGCCGTGCTTAATGGCATTCATGACGGCTTCTTCAAGCGAAAGATGAACTTTGAAGAGGTCTTCTGCCGACCATTGCATCGATTCCAATTGGTCACGCAGAATGCCCACCACCTCGCAACCCTTCTCTGGCAGGCTTTCTATTTTCGCTTGATAGGACCAAGTGAAATTTTCCATTCCAGTTCCGTGTTTTTTGGGACAGAGGACGTCGAGTAGTTTACCTAACTCAATCTTACATCAAAAAATGGGGCGATGAACCAAGATCAAACCCAGAAGATGCCGTTTTGACCACGTTTCTGCTAAGTACAGCCAAGTTTTTGTGGCAGAAAGAGGACTTTTTTTAATTCATCAACCTAACGCAGCGATCGCTGCAGCGCGATCTTCGTAAATTTGGAAAAGCAGGTCAAGCTTGGTGATCGAAAAAACTTCCGATACGGCCGTTGACGGTTTATAGAAAGCCATCGTACCGCCAGCAGATTTGACACTCTTGTCGAGGACAATCAATCGGTTCAAAACGGCACTGGAAAGAAATTCGACATTTTGAAGATCCAGCAAAAAAATCTTGCCGGGTTGGCTATCGAATAGAGTTTGGAGCTCTTGGCCAAGGTCACCAATCAACACAGGATCCATTACCCGATTGGCATTAATGG
This sequence comes from Planctomycetota bacterium, assembly GCA_014238905.1. Classification (GTDB taxonomy): domain Bacteria; phylum Planctomycetota; class Planctomycetia; order Pirellulales; family Pirellulaceae; genus JABAAE01. The sequence goes on along the minus strand of JABAAE010000004.1, from coordinate 183,779 downwards.
TGACGGCAATCATATCGCCAATGGCTTCAGTTTTTATCTGTGCGAATGAATTCATAGGTTATGTATCTTCGAAAAGAGGTTTGACTGCATTCTGATCGCAAATCACGCGGCCGAACAGAACCGAGCGTTTGTTTTTTCATTTTTCATGAAATTTATCCAGCTAAAAGCCAATTATTATTCGATTTTAGCTGAATTGTCCACGGCGGAGAATTATTCGATCCGCCTTACAACTAGGCTTTGAAAAACGAGAACACCACCAACGGACATTAAGCATCTTCCCAACCAAGGTGGAGGCTTGATCGTTTTTCGCTGCGACACTTGAGGTGTGTCTCGCAGGAACGGGTTGCTAGGTTTTTCTACTTTCGATTTTTTCTCAAAACGATTGTAGTAAAAACTGGAGGCTTTTTCGGTGAGCACAAAGCTGTCAAAATAATGAAACTGGAGCCCGAAAAATAGTGCCATCACTCCCCAGATCAACAGGTTGCCTTTATTCATATGCATTGGGGCTGATTCCGTCCTAGTTTCATGTGTTTTTTTGGATTTCATGGATAGGTTCGACTCTTTTTGTCGATCCGTCACATCACGCTGGCCATGATCGAGTCAACCATCGCTGACACCGCTCCTGGCTAATGAACTGTTTGGCTCGTCAACTTTCTAAAACTAGCCTCGGGAAATGCACCCATTGGTACGACCTCGGTGCTCGCGACCTACCAGAATTGACGCCTCTATATCTTTTATCGAGCGATGTTCCCGAAGGAGTTAGTGACTTGAGCGAATAATGTTTTTTTCCGAATGATGGGTAATGGAAGATTGAACCACTAAACAGGCATATAAGGGTTAATCGGGGCGATTCGTCTTTTGGTGCCTCCGTTTTTTTACCGTCCAATCTGCTATAATTTCGACCTGTTTTAGTACATTGGCGGCCGTTTGGTCCCCCTTGCGAACGGTAGTTGAGCCAAAAGTTATCATCGGATGTCATGTCAAGTGGTTCCTGATTGCCGATTAGGCCTTGATAGTCGACTTTTCAAGGAAAACATTGACAAATGCCGATCTGTGCCGAGATGGTTAGGTGATTTTCGGGTCGGTGTAACGGTTGTTTTTGTGGGTTGGATTGGATTAAAGCCTGTTAGAGGAGATTATTGATGGCAAAAGCGGACGCAGATGACAGCAACGCCTGGTTGAGCGGTGCAGATATATTGGTCAAGTCACTGGTTGATCATGGCGTCGACATTATTTTTGCCTATCCGGGCGGCTGTAGCATGCCATTGCATCAGGCTCTAACCCGGTACGAGGCAAAGATCCGGACGATCCTTCCCCGCCATGAACAGGGTGGTTGTTTTGCTGCACAGGGATATGCCAGAACAACCGGGAAACCTGGCGTGGTTATGGCGACGAGTGGACCGGGAGCGACGAACCTGGTCACGGCCATTGCCGATGCAAAGCTGGATTCCATTCCGCTGATCGCAATTACCGGTCAAGTCCCGACGAAAGTCATTGGCAGTGATGCTTTTCAGGAGACCCCAATTGTTGAGGTATGTAGAGGAATCACCAAGCATCATTATCTTGTTACTGACATCAAGGATGTACCAAGGATCATCAAGGAAGCATTTCACATCGCAACAACCGGACGACCGGGACCTGTCTTAGTAGACATGCCTAAAGATATCCAAATGGATGATTTGACGGTGGATTGGGATCCCACGATGAACTTGCCGGGATATTTTATCAAAGAAAGATTTGCCCAACCGGAGCAAATCAAGCAGATTGCGGCCGCCATTAAAATCGCAAAACGGCCCATCGTTTATGCAGGTGGAGGCGTTATTTCCGCAGAAGCCTCTGATGAATTGCGGAGATTTGTTCAGTTGACCGGAATTCCCACGACGATGACGGTAATGGGACTGGGAGCTTTTCCGGCCGACGATCCGCTTTGTATGGACATGTTGGGAATGCATGGCAGCGCGTACGCGAACTATGCGGTTCGGGATTGTGATCTGTTGCTGGCTTTTGGTGTCAGGTTTGATGACAGGGTCACCGGAAAACTTGAAGAATTTGCCCGGGACGCCAAGATTGTCCACATCGATATTGATCCGTCAGAATTAAACAAAAACAAAACAGCTCACATTCCCGTCGTCAGCGATGTCGGTTACGCGTTGCGTGAATTAAACAAAGTAGTCACACCGCCCAACGACATAAACGATTGGGTAACAACCTGTCAATCAAGGAAATCAGAGCATCCATTTTCATACGATTCGCAATTTGATGGAATTCTGCAGCAGAACGCCATTGACGTGCTTTCTGAAATCACAGCTGAACGAGAGACCATTATTACCGTGGGTGTCGGCCAGCATCAAATGTGGGCTGCCCAGTTCTACAAATTTAATCGGCCACGTACTTGGCTTTCCAGTTCTGGTCTTGGCACCATGGGATTCGGATTGCCAGCCGCTATGGGGGCTCAGGCAGCCAATCCCAACAGTTTGGTCATTGATATCGATGGCGATGGCAGCTTCCAGATGAACATTCAGGAACTGGCCACCTGTTTCTGTGAAAAACTGCCGGTCAAGGTGCTGCTGCTTAACAATCAGCATTTGGGGATGGTTGTTCAATGGGAAGACCGATTCATGGATAGCAACCGGGCTCATACGTACCTAGGGCCGATCGATGATCCTGAAGCCAGGGGAAAAGGGGACACGACAGCCCATGCCTATGCTTCAAAACGTTACCCGGATTTTGTTTCCATTGCCAAGGGATACGGTTGCGGTGCTGCAACGGTGTCACGAAAATCCGATTTGAAAGAGGCGATGTTGGAAATGATCGATTACGACGGCCCTTTTCTTTTGGATGTGGAGGTGCCTTTTCAGGAACACGTCCTACCCATGATTCCATCCGGTATGACCGTCAACGACATGATACTGAAATAGCGAGAAAATCGGTGTTGGTCGAATGCGGCTGAATCAGTTAAAAAAACGCGTGAGTAAAAAACTCACGCGTTTTTCGATTGAACTTCGGTGATTTGTCAGGGAGAACCTGTCTGAAGATCAATTTCGGTGATCAATTTCGGTGATCAATTTCCAAGCGTATAGATTCGTCCGTTAACGCTGGAAAAATAGACTTCCCCGGCTTCATCTTCGCCAAACGTAATCACCGGTGCAAAAAACTGTTTTTCCGGATTAATGTGCTCGCCGAGAATTTCCATGTTATTGGCTTTCTTGGTGTCAAAGTTGTACTTTAATGCCCAGAGATGGCCGGTGACATAGTCTGCATAGAGGTAGGCTCCATCAAGCTCTGGATGCTTTTTGCCACGGTAGACAACACCTCCGGTGATGGACTTTCCCGTTTCATGGTTGTACTCAAAGATCGGGTCAACGAACTTTTCCCCCTGCTTTTCTTTTCTGGGGGCTTTTTCAAATGGGTGCATGGACTCGCGAATATTCCAACCGTAGTTTCCATTTTTTTCGAGGATGTTGATTTCCTCCCATAGATTTTGCCCGACATCCGCAATCCAACCGGTGCCGTTTTTTCGATCGAAGCTCATCCGCCAGACATTTCGCAAGCCATAGGCATAAATCTCGTTTCGCCAGTCCTTGCTAAGGTAATAGGGATTGTCTTTGGGAATTGAATAATTCTTGTCGCCACTCTTACTATCGATATCAATCCTCAGGATCGAACCGAGAAGCGTCTTTCGGTTTTGCCCGTTCCCTTGTGGATCGTTTGCAGCTCCACCATCACCTAGGCCAACATAGAGGTAACCGTCCGGACCGAAACAGATCGTGCCACCATTATGATTCCAGAATGGCTGTTTGATTCTCATGATTTCCACTTCGGTCGAGTTGTCGACATGGTTGGGATCGGATTTGGAAACAGTAAATCGTGAAATGACCGACAGCCGTGGAGCTTTCTCGGATGTGTAGTACACGAAAAGATGGCCATTGGATTTGTATTTCGGATGGAATGCCAAACCAAGAAATCCCTCTTCATTTTCACGGTCCTTATAGGTCACTTGCTTTTGGATGTCCATGAAAACGTCAGGTGTCTCTACCGAGGGATCGTTCGGCATGACATAGACTTTTCCATACTGTGATGCAATGAATAACCGGTTTGAACCGTCATTGGCATTTGTGATAATAATGGGACGGTTAATACGAAGGTTTTTAAAGGTCCGGACCGTCTTCACGGCTGGCTTGGCGGGTGACTCGCTTTCCCGTCCTGATGAAAACGATGGAATTAACATGAGTGCAATGATCAACGAAAGTGTTTTCATAAGGTGTCAGTCTCCGGATCGGAAAATTCCAATTCACTAAAGGTTCAGTGGGGAAAGGGTTCAGTAGGAAAAATTCAAGTCCGAATTATATCAAGAGACGAATTGCCGTCACAACCAATTCCCCGTTTATGGGGTGTCATAGCGGAATTTTTTTTTTGAGCTTCGGGGATCTTTTATTCCCGACCGATTGGTGGATTGTCGCCCAACGATGTTGTTCTTGGCGGTTGCCCTGATTCGCTGGCTGAACGCGTGAAATGAGAGTTAAAAAAGTAACAAATCCACTTTTTCCACGAGGTCGATGCCGGCTGAAAATGATGCCATTTTCGCGCAAAAACCCTGAAGCCAGCGGAATGGGTGCCACCGAGGACAGGTCCTCAAATCAACGAGCTGTACGATATTTGGCGGCTAATGCTGCGGTTCTTGGCTGCCTTGGGTTTGGGCTGCCTTGGGTTTGGGACTTGTCCTAATGGCAGACCATTCATCTTTCTGCCGGCATTCAGATCCGCTGACAAGCCTAGTTATATTCACCGTGGCAAGCCTGACAGCTTTGGTCCATCATTCCCGCTCCCTTGGTGGCCATGGACTGGTCCATCGTCGTTTTTGAATTCAGGATCATCAGGGCGCCGTCCCGCAAAGAGTTTGAAAATTCAACATAATCATCGTTGTCTGCGTTTTCCATCGACTCTTTTTTCAACACCTCGGCAATGACGGCGACGATGGCAGCTTCTCGCATTAAATCACTGTTGTTTTTACGATAGTCTGCCTCTGAAGAGACCCAAGGTTTGATTTTTTCACGATACGAAGTTTTCAGTCGTTTCATGAGTTCTGACACATCGGCAACCGACGACCATTCGAAATCGGGGTTTGCTTTGATCGGGGCTTCAAACGGTCCACCTCCAAGAATCTGTTGGAGGTCTTCTTTTCGATTTTTGGCTTGCTGAAAAGCTTGGGTGGAGGTCGTGGAAGAGCTTTGAGCGCATTGGGCAAATGCGTCCCGGGCTTCTTTGGCAAATCCCTTCCATTTCACTTCTCCTTTATATTCGGCGATGACCCCAAACATGACGGCGATCATCGATGCGATTTGCCGAACTTCTCGATTACCACCACTTTTAAATTTTCCCGGCGAAGAAACGACCTGACTCAGCGAAATACTTAAATTTTTCAACTCGCTTTGAAGATCTTCCGCGGAAACCAGTTTTTCCCAACCAGATGCCACCGCTGAATTCCCCGTGCTGGCGTTTTCAGTGTTGGGATTTTGGACGTTGGTTGACTTCGCAATCTTCCGCCCGGTGCCCCTGGCAGGTCGATCGCCGATCAAGCCTTCGGAAAAAAGATTTTTGAAATACACTGAATCGGACTTGTCAAAAGCGGGTCGCTTGACTCTTTTGCGATTTGGCGACTCTTTTTCCTGGAAAACAGGTATTGCTGCTATGGAAATTTGCGCGGCAATAAACACAGTGCAGAATGGAATCAAAAACTTCTTCATTTCAAATCAAAGATTCCGGAAAAAAGAAATGTTCTATTTTTTTAAGACATGACGCGGGGAACGGATCGTGAGTATTGTCCCCACTTCCCTGTTCCATGACATCCTACCTGATAAAATGGGATTGCAAAAAGGTTTGTCGGGTCAATATTGAGCCTCTTTCGCGAATTGCTTGAACCCCTTCGGGTTATAAGGATCAATTATGGCAAGGATCTCGGATCCCCATCAAGTCATCTCCTACTTACATTACGGCCTCAGTACAGCAGATTTTTCCAAAAACCGCAACAAAAGCAGTAGATTCGGGGTTGTATCAGTGTGACAACCACAACGTCGGCATGGAAAGGTCATCGATCTTTCACATTGGTGTAGCGGACCAACCGACTTCGAGGAGAATAAGGCGTTCTAAATGGCAACAGAGGGATCCAGTTCTAGATCTTCTTGAGAGGGGCTGTGGCAGGGAGGGTGTCATTTTGGAGTTGCCAGAGAATGCCATCCGGTGAATTGTCTATGGCATGATCAAGGACCAATTTAATATAACAATTCGACTAGCCCCCGTTTATTTGGGAAAGATCTTTTGCAGTCAGTGTTCATTTCGCGATTCACGTTGTTTTCAGCAACCGTAGCATTTTTGTTTTGGGGTGGATGGGCTTTTTATGTGAATTACACTTCTGCGGCCACTGGCAATGCTTCGCCATTGCTGTCGGGTCTCACCCAGGGAATTGGTAGTTTTACCATTACCTTAATCATGGTCCATGTGGTTGGTTGTCTTTACTTCCGGATTCCCGGACATCCCGCCCGACTATTTCTGCCGACGGTTATTACAATAGGAAGTTCAGGATTGGTGCTCGCATTGAGTCATCTTGTGATTGGAACCAAAAGTATTCTCGCCACTATTATTCCTTCCTTGTCGGTTGGTGTGGTCTTTAACCTGTTGATTACGTTTAAGTTGTGGCGTGACGAAATTCGGGATAACCACCAGAATCCTTCCGATTAACGAAGAGGTTGCTGACGGGTACCTAGGTTGGGATTGGAAAGCAGAATAGGATGCAGTGGCGTTGCCGGAAAATAAAATCAGAATAGTGTAGGCATGAGCGAACCTTCCCCACGCCGCAGAGATTTCTTGAATCCTGTCAAAGCGATTCGCGCGTTTCGGGACGAGGCCACCGAGTCACGTTCCGAAATGACGCAGACCGATATCGACGACATCGCCGATGATTGCCTGCTTTTTGTATCCCGGCAGGCAATGGCATGTACTTTCCAGATTTATTTCAGCCCCTCCAACGGAGATGCCACTGCCGAAGTTGCGATTGAATCGCTCGATTTGCTTGAACAGCTGGAAGACCAGATGACCGTCTACCGGTCCAGCCCGATGACCTACCTTAATGAAATGGCTGCCAAGGAGGTCACCCGAGTAGAATCTCGCCTATACAGTTTGCTTAAGATGGGTAGAGAGCTGTACGAAAATACCGGTGGGGCATTCGACATGACAGCCGGTATCCTGACAAAAACATGGGGGTTTTTTCGTAAACGGGGCCGAGTGCCCGCGGACGACGAATTATCAGAGATATTGAAATCTGTGGGGACTGATCAAATTACCTTTAATGATGTAGACCAGTCGGTTTTATTTAATGACCCGGGCTTGGAAATCAACTTGGGAGGAATTGGAAAAGGATTTGCACTGGATTGCGTAGGCGAGAGTATGCGTGCCAGTGGCATCGATAACTTTCTGATCCATGGGGGCCAGAGCAGCGTGCTGGCCCATGGACAGCGTTACTCGGATTCTGCCTTGCCAACCGAAACGAGTTGTTGGAAAGTTGGACTAAGACATCCGCTTCGCAACGAGCATCGAGTTGCCGAATTATTCTTGAAAGACCGTGCGATTGGAACAAGCGGAACGGGAAGACAATCGTTTTATCACAAAGGAAAGCGATACGGCCACATCATCGATCCCAGAAGCGGTCAGCCCGCCGAAGGGGTCTTTTCGGCGACGGCAGTGGCGCCCACGGCTGCGGAAGCGGATGCTTTAGCGACGGCGTTCTATATCATGGGCGGCGAAGCGGCGATAGCGTTTTGTGAGAAATATCCTCAATATGCCGCTCTAGTGATTTCACCGGAACGCGGGAATGAAATTCAAATTCACTCCGCGGGGTTTTCGCAAGACGAATTAAAGTTGTTGTAGTCCACCGGCGCGAGATCTGCTTTGAGTGGGAATCGGCCATTCGATCGTCCAGGGAGGTGGTGGTCTGAGTCTAGAAGATGTCATTTCAACAGTATTGGGTCAATTTCGACATCGTCAATTTAAGATGGCAGCCATTTCTGAAACCACAATTCGAGCATCAGGATCGACCAGAGACGATAACTGTGATCAAACTCGTTTTTCTGGTGTTGCTGATTCAGTTTTTGGATGGCCGTTCTGGAAAAGATTTGGTGACATCGAGCATCCTCCTTCAGGACGGTGTCGTAAAGGAGTTCTTTCAGGTCGGTACGAAACCAATGCCCGATGGGCACACCGAAACCCATTTTTTTTCGACGCCAGATATTAGCGGGTAGCCGGTCGCCGAAAGCTTTTTTTAACAGGAATTTCCCTTGGCCTGAACGTAGCTTCATGGAGACCGGTAATCTCATTGCAAATTCAGCGATCCTGTAGTCCAGAAAGGGCTGCCGGCATTCAAGGCTGTGACCCATCGATGCAATGTCAACTTTGGTATTTAAGTCACAGGGGAGATAGGTCTGTAAGTCGGTGAGCGAAATGGCCGAAACGGTATCGCGATGTTTGAGCGATTGAAACTTTTGATCAAGGAACCATATCGAATCGTGTCCCGATAACTTCCTGGAAAAACTCTCTTGGTAAAGCTCGGCCCGCCGGTCAGCATTAAAAATCCCAATCCAGTCGAGGTACCGTCTTAAAACCGGTAGACCGAGTGCCTGGCTGAATCGTTTTAACTGCCGAATGCGGCTCTTTTGTTTTGAGCTGGAAGGTATTTTCTGCCAGATATTGGCAGCCAAGAACTGTTTTAGTGGGCCCAATCGGTCGAACCGTTCTGCCAACCGAACCGCTTTATAGCGGTTGTAACCGGCGAACAACTCGTCACCTCCATCACCAGAAAGAGCCACCGTTACGTGTTCTCTGGTGTGCTTGGCGACATACCATGTAGGTATGGCGGAGCTATCACCAAAAGGTTCATCGTAAAGATAGACGAGTTCATCGAGGATGGACCTTGCATCTGGGGTCACGTTGAAACTACGGTGTTCGGTACCAAGATGAGCGGCGACCTGGCTGGCATAAATGGACTCATCAAATTCGGCGATCGGGAATCCGATACTAAAGGTTTTAATGGGCCGCTCTGATTGCTCAACCATGCTTGCGACCACCAATGACGAGTCAATTCCCCCTGAAAGGAACGCACCCAACGGCACATCGCTTTGCATGCGAAGCTGAATTGACGATCGAAAAAGCTCTCGCAATTGCCCTGCCGCGTCATCGATTGAAATGGAGTGATCTTCAGTATTGTCGGGATTCCAGTATTGCCGTGTTGTTAGCTTGCGATTTTCATAGACGGCGAAATGCCCGGGGCACAATTTCTCGAAGCCCTTCAGAATACAGTGAGGATGTGGCACATACTGATAAGTCAGGTATTCATCGACTGCAATCGGATCGATTTCCCGGGGAATTCCCGGAACTGCTAGCAGGCTCTTCAACTCGCTGGCGAAGAGCAGGCGATCTCCTTCATTTCGATAGACCAGCGGTTTTTGTCCCAGTCGGTCTCTGGCGAGGATCAAACGATTGCGTCGGCTGTCCCAAATCGCCAAGGCAAATTGACCATTGAGCAATGAAAAACAATCCGTTCCGTATTGTTCGTACAAATGCACAATGGATTCTGCATCGCCATCGGATTGGAAATGATGACCCGCGAGACGGAGTTGATCGCGTAGTTCGCGATAATTGTAGATCTCTCCATTAAAAACGAGTTGGATGGTTTGATCTTCGTTGGCGATAGGTTGGGGGCTACCGTCCAAATCGATAATGGACAACCTTCGAAAGCCGAGCGCTACGCCAACTGGTTCCCCCGCCTTGGAAGAGGACTGATTGGGATCGGGAAGAGGGGCATGGAAAAATCTTTCGTCATCGGGACCGCGATGACGGATTTCCAATGCCATCTTTGATAGCACATCTGGTGTGATGCGTTTATCAGGATGGCTCCAAACTGCCCCGGTAATTCCGCACATGGCTTTCCAGAAAAACTACTCAAAACGCTAGCACAGACTCTATCCGGCAAACAATTTGCACAGGTTGTCTGAGTTAGTCGCAAGCATCACTTGCCCGAATGATCGTTGGTTTCTATACTCCGCCGCTTCGATTAGGCAGAGCCACATGGAATTGCTCTGAGGTTTTGACGCCTCTGGAATGAACAACAGTACACGATTCACACTGAACCAGTATAGCCATCCCATGGTCCGCGCTGAAATTGCGCGTCGACTTAAACGGCGAATTGGGTTGGCAATTCTGCTGGTTTCTTGCATCGGCAATCCGTCAGTTGCCCAACAGGTTAATTCGATTACTGAGCCTAAATCGTTTCCGATTGCGGTTTCTGCCGAGGATGCTGCCCGGTGGCGGCAGGGTGACTATGACGTCTGGCATTTGACTGGTCAGGTTGTATTCAACCAGGGTAATACCACAGTTGAAGCAGACGAGGCGATCATCTGGAGCGAACCGGCGGTTCCCGAAAAACAGATTCCAGCCAAGCTGATAGTGTATGCCGAAGGCGAAAAAGTCACAGTCTCGACACGACGGAACGGCCGTCCACATCAGGTTTCAGGCAAAACCAAAGATGAACTAATCCTCTCACAATGGCTTGGGCGTTTCTACTCGGACTTTGGCGTTCAATTCAAGATCCCTATTCTTGGCCCTTCACCCGCAGCACCACCACCGATTTTTGCGCGCGGGAAAAAGGCCCGGAAAAACGAAGTCACCGACCAAGTCGAGTCCGTTCAATTTCAACAGCCGTTGCAACCACTGATTCAGCAGCCACAGTTTGAACAAACGCAGCCCGATTCACCTGCACTACCGCCGACCCAAATTGAATTCAAACCTCGATCAAAAAATCCGCTCAATATTCGAACTTTTCCCAGTCCCGATGGCAGCGAGAACATCTTTTTATACACCGGTGGAGTCCGGGTTTCGGTGGAAGGTCAACCGATTAGCCAAATGCAGCAGGGAATCAGTAACAGTTCTGGTGAAAATCGGGATCGCTTGACAATCGAGGCAGATACCGTGGTCGCATGGACCAATCCCTTGCGGCAACTTGCAGGAAATAGTGTAGATGATTCGGCAAAACGGTGGGAAGTTTATCTGGAAGGTAACGTTGTCTTTTCGACCGATGATCGCGTTGTTTACGCTGAACGAATGTACTATGACGTGCGGCAAAAACGGGGGACCATACTCCAGGCAGAATTATATTCACCCGTTCAAGGTTACGATGGCATGTTACGTCTGAAGGCGGACGTGCTACAGCAAATTGACGAAAACAATGTTCGAGCCTACGGCAGCGCGGTCACATCTAGCCGAATTGGCGTTCCAAGATACTGGCTTCAATCCGAAGTTGTTGATCTGACTCGCAGTTTGAACTACCGATACGATGAATTTGGCAGGCTCATCTACGATCCGCAAACCGGACAACCGGAGACCGTTTGGAATTATGAAGGTTCGAGTCGGAATAACTTTGTTTACATGTTGGGTGTGCCGATTTTCTTCTGGCCCAGTTTGAATGCCAACAATGACCAGGGTTCGTATTTCATTTCAGGTCTCGCTCTCAAAAACGATGGTGTTTTTGGTTTTCAGTCCTATACGAAATACAATGCCTTTCAGTTGTTTGGATGGCGCAAGCCTCCGCAAAACAGCAGTTGGGATCTTAATCTGGATTATATGAGTGAACGAGGCATTGGCTTTGGAACTGAAGCCGATTATGACATCCCCGATCCCTACGGATTTCGGTATCAAAACAAGGGTCGGTTGGAGGCTTGGGGGATTTTTGATGACGGCTTTGACAATCTTGGACGGGATCGCCGGCAGTTAACGCCAGAAAAGGATTTTAGAGGTCGTATTTTTTGGCAACATCGGAACCGCTATACCAGTGGATTTGAGGTGTCGGCGGAAGTGGGATGGATTTCCGACCGAAATTTTCTGGAGCAGTACCGAGAGCGGGAATGGGACCAGGAAAAAGATGAGACGACTGGAATCCAGGTCAAGAAATTGTTTGGTGAGCAGTCTTTCAATGTGACGGCTAATGTTCGTGTCAACGATTTCTTTACCCAATCTGAACGGTTACCTTCGTTTGATTATTTCCTTCTGGGCAAGTCGCTGTTCAATGATCGACTGACATGGTCAACGCATTCTCATGTTGGGTATTACAACCTCGAAGTAGCCGATCCTCCACTTGATCCGGTTGATGCGGCGAAATTTGATCCGTTGGCATGGGAGTTTAATCGGGAGGGAATTATTGCGGGAACTCGTCATGAAATTTCCATTCCCATCCAAACCGGCGTCGTGAAGGCAACACCGTACGCAATGGGCGAGTCGATTTTTTATGGAGAACAGATCGATGGTAGCTCATTGACGCGAACCTACGGTCAGGCGGGAGTTAGGCTCAGTCTACCGATGCATCGAATTCACCCCAACGTCAGAAATGTTCTGTTCAATCTCAACGGTTTGGCGCACAAGGTAGAATGGGAATCGGATTTGTATGTTGCCGAAGCGAGCGAGAATATGGATCAGCTTCCCCTGTATCATCAACTGGATGATGATGCTCAAGAGCACTTTCGTCGGAGGTTCTTTTTTGATTCGTTTGGCGGGGTGCCCGGAGGCAACGTACCAACCCGATTCGACGAACGAAATTTTGCTTTTCGATCTGGGATGCAGTCTGATGTGACCGCGGCTTCGCCCGAAATCGTGGATGACCTGATGGCCGCCCGAATCGGTGTCAATCAGCGATGGCAAACCAAGCGTGGACCAGCCGGGAATCAGAGGATCGTTGACTGGATTACCTTGGACATGCACGGCACGCTGTTTCCTAAAAGCAACAGGGATAATTTCGGTGAGTTACTGGGTGTGTTTAATTATGATTTTCGATGGCATGTCGGCGACCGCCTAACTGTTCTTTCGGACGCATATGCAGATTTTTTTAGTCAAGGATTACGCACAATCAGTTTGGGTGCTCGCATGACTCGTCCCGAAGTTGGGAATCTCTATTTCGGTTTTCGGAGTCTTGAAGGACCCATTAGCGCTAACGTTTTGAATAGTCAGATAAATACTCGCCTCGCAGAAAAGTGGATTTTGACATTGGGAACCAGTGTTGACTTCGGAGATTCTGGAAACTTGGGCCAGCGGTTTGCCATTTCCAGAATCGGTGAGTCGGCGATCATCCGGACCGGTATCAATGTCGATGCCAGTCGCGGAACCACCGGATTGAATTTTCTGATTATTCCACGATTCATGACCGGTAAATCTTTGCGGAAAATCATTGGGGTCGAGGTACCACCGTTGGGAAGTCAAGGAATAGAATAGGTGGAAAGCCAAGTTGTGTCCCGATAAAAAACCATTTCTCTTCCTCTTGTCAGTATTCCTGTCTCGTGGCCAATCATGCCTGACTTAACCAATAAAACTGTGCTGGTAACAGGTGCTTCCAGCGGTATTGGCCGTGAAACGGCGATTCGAGCTGCGGAAAATAGTGCTGATGTCATCCTGCATTACTGCACTAATGAACAGGGAGCACGCGAAACGGAGCAAGAGGTGATTGAGCGAGGAAGGAAGTGCCTTGTTTTACAAGCTGATTTCGGTCTTGAGGAGCCAAAGGGAATTCAGACGTTGACTTCGTTTTCAGAGCAAGCCTGGGATTGGAAGGGGTGCATTGATGTTTTGATCAACAACGCCGGCGCGGATGTCTTGACGACGAACCGGAAAAGCTGGAGTTTTTTCGAAAAATTGGAATTGCTGTGGCAGATAGATGTGAAGAGCTGCGTCTTTTTATCACGGCAACTTGGAAAACGGATGTTTTTGCAATCACAACAAAATATCGATCGCGACACGGGCCTGCCTTCTATTATCAACATAGGTTGGGACCAAGCTCAAGTTGGTCAGGGGGGTGACAGCGGAGAGATGTTTGCGGCGACCAAGGGAGCGATCATCGGATTTACCAAGAGCCTTGCAAAAAGCTACGCTCCGCATGTTCGGGTCAATTGTGTTGCGCCGGGTTGGATTCAGACTGCATGGGGCGAATCGACATCAGACTATTGGGACATTCGGGCCAAGCAAGAATCGTTGTTGAAAAGGTGGGGCAAGCCTGCTGATATCGCGAGTGCTATATGTTACCTCGCGTCGGATGAGTCTGAATTTATCAATGGGCAGGTGCTGGATGTTAATGGCGGATGGGGTTTTTCTTCAGCGTGAATGTTGCTTCGAAGGACTGCAACGGTAGGCCAATTTTTTCAAAATGCAGCCTCAAGAATTACCGGAGGTTTTCAATCGACAGGAATTGAAACCTCCTCTAGGACAATAACCAACATCGCTCGCTTGCAATGGCAATGCTATCCCCAAGGCTCGCCAAGAGCTTTCGAAGTAGCCGTTGGCCGGGGACACCGATCAGCTCCCCGTCTGTCATCCACCGCTGAGCTCCAATGGAATGTTAGATGGCGTTGACGGTTTAGTGACTCCTCTTTGCTGCGAGTGTTAAAAACCGAATGACAGATGTTTGGTTAACCGATCGACTGGGTCTATCGTTGGAATCAAACTTCCAAGTCAGACGCAGTTGACGGTTGTTTCTCGGAAGAAAAGCAGAAAAGCAGAAAAGCCACGTTGAGATCAACGTGGCTTTTCTGGAGTCCGTTTGGGGTTCATTAAGGAATTTATGACTTTGCCTTCAATCCCTCTATTTCCAATGACTTAATCAAATCAGCGTAAGTCTTGTCACCTTTTTTCATTTTGCCGACCGTTTCCATAGCCTTTTTGAATTCAGTGGTCATTTCGCCACTTTCATAGGCCTTGCGGGCTACAGAGCCGTCTTCCTTGGCTGCTTTCCACTTTTTTGTAATCTCTTTATCTTTGAGAATCTTGTCGTAGAGCTTGCCAAAATCGTTTCGGATTTCCTTCGTTTTTTTGTCGTGGCAGGCAGTGCACGAAGCTTTGACTTTATATTTGGCTTCAAACGCTTTTTTAAAAGCAGAATGAGCCTGAGCGGGTTGGGAAATTGCCGACATGATGGCGAAAACGGCCAGAAAAGCGACCATGTTTTTCATTGAATTCTCCGTTCAGATGATTCCAAATCCATGCTGACTTTGGAATCGACTAGGGTTGGGCGGGTTCTAATCAAATGGGCGATGAATTCCCAATTGCATTCTTTTTGTACAAGAATAATCATCGTCCAATTCGTGGGGAAGGGCGAGAAAACAGAAATTGAGAAAAAAAACCGTTAAAAGCGTTGGTTTTGACACCTTTTCAAGTAAATCAATTTTGGAATCCGAAATCTCTGGCATTCCGAAAAAAACCGTTCCACATGGCGTGGCCAGCCTGAATTCTCAATTTAAAGGAGGGCAGCAGATTTACCCGGAGATTTTTAAGAAATTTTTCAACCTGGTGATGTAACGGACCTAACGTGTCTGGCTCGTCTCGATAATTCCAATGAACAACTGAAGTATTCAGTGTTTTGCCGGGTTGATTCCAGATTTTCCCGGATTTATGGTAAGTTGCGGAAAATGAAGGCCGCAACGGATTTGGTCCTTTTTTATCCGGAAACGGAATGGAGTTCTGATGGTCACGTCAACAAAGTCTCCCGTAACAAACTCATCCAAAATAAAATCAACCGCTGCAAATTCGTCTCCAGCGCCCAGAATTAAAAGTGCAATTCCTGAAAAGGCGATGGTTGCGTCCAGTTTAGATAAATCCAAAACTAAAAATAAAAACTCTCCAGCAAATTCTATGGCAAAGAAAAAAAACAACGGTAAACCATCCCAGAAATCAGGGAAATCGGCCAAGTCCGCAGGTCTAACCAGTATCGATCGCATGTTGAAGGGTAATGAGAATCTCAAAACGGCCGTTCAACAAATTGAAAAGCAGTTTGGTGATGGGTCGATCATGCCTTTGGGTTTGGACAGTAAGGCAACGATTGAAGGGATCTCCTCTGGTTGTCTCTCTCTAGATATGGCTTTGGGTGGACGGGGTGTCCCACGAGGTCGCATCATCGAAGTCTTTGGTCCTGAGTCCAGTGGAAAGACAACGATCGCCTTGCACCTGATTGCGGAGGCCCAAAAAGGAGGTGGGATCGCTGCGTTCATAGATGCAGAACATGCCTTCGACCCGGTTTGGGCAAAAAAGCTTGGCGTGCAGTTAGATACGTTGTTGGTGAGTCAACCCAGCAGTGGGGAAGAGGCCATGCAAATTACCGAAATGTTGATTAAATCCAATTCGGTAGATGTTGTTGTCGTGGATTCTGTTGCGGCATTGGTGCCAAAGAAGGAATTGGAGGGTGAGATTGGTGATTCTCACGTTGGTTTACAAGCTCGGTTGATGAGTCAATCCATGCGTAAACTGACCGGTGCGATTAGTCGAAGTAAAACCTGCACTGTTTTTATCAACCAGATTCGTGAAAAAATTGGCGTGATGTTTGGCAGCCCTGAAACCACACCTGGTGGCCGGGCACTTAAGTTTTATAGTTCTTGCCGAATTGACGTTCGCCGCATTGGCCAGTTAAAGGACGGTGAAGAAGTGATTGGCCAACGTGTGAAAGCCAAGATTGTGAAAAACAAAGTCGCTCCCCCGTTCAGAATCGCGGAATTCGATATGCTGCACACCAACGGCATCAGCTACGAAGGTGATATTCTGGATCTTGGTGTTGAGCATAAGATAGTGGCCAAGAGTGGTTCCTGGTTTAAGTATGGCGATGTTCATATTGGCCAGGGCAAAGAGAAGGCAAGGACATTCCTGATTGAAAATCCTGAAGTCGCGGCTGAAATCAAGAAGAAAATCCTGATAGCGCAGGGGATGTTGACCGAAAGTGGGGAGGTCGTTCCCGTCCCGACGCCAGAGGAAGTGGTAGAATAGCGGACACTGTTTGATTTCCATCGAATTTCATTGCAAGTGAGATGAATAAGCGAAGTGTTTTTTGCTTTTTTTCGACATCGAAGAAAACGTCCTTTCTGGGTGATTTCTTTTCATTGAAATCTTGTCTGATCTTGTTGACGTTGATTGGGATTCACTTTTGTGGAAAACCTGTCTTGTCTCAGGATCGAGATGGATCCGAACGAAAGCAGGCTCTGCGATCCAAAGAGAAGAGTGAATCATCCGACGATCCCCTTCTCTTGTTACAAGACCGTCTAGCGGAAATTATTGAGAAAACAGACCTTTCTGTAGTGGCAATCGCCAGAGTCGGAAAACGGAATCCGGAGGATCCGACTTCACCGGATTTTGTACCTAAAGAATTTGGGACTGGTGTCGTGATCGGCGAAAACGGGTTGATTTTGACCTGTTACCATGTATTGGGAGATCCCGCTCAAAACGACTATTACGTCTGGATTAGTGGAACGCCGTTTAAGGTCCGAGCGATTGAAAAAGCTTCTGCGGTCATCGCCGCCGATCCATGGACTGATCTTGCGATTATCAAAGTCGATGCCAAGTTGAAACCCATTCGACTGGCACCTCATTACCAGCCCAAGCGAGGTCAACTGGTTGTTTCGCTGGGTAATCCTTTTGGCATTGCCAAAGACGGGAACTGTAGCGCCAGCATAGGTATCGTCTCGAATTTCCTACGACAAAGATCGGTTTCAACAAGCTCCGAATTGACGGGTCAGAGTTCGGGTCGGTTTTCCCAATACGGCACGCTTTTGCAAACCGATGCCAAGCTGAACCGAGGGACCAGTGGAGGGCCATTGATCAATTTGAAAGGCGAGATGGTTGCCCTGACGTCGGCCTTGACAGCTGCCGACCGGTTTGATGCGGCGGCAGGGTATGCTATTCCTGTTGATCAAACGTTCTTGCGAACCGTTGAGAGATTAAAAAAGGGTCGCTCCGCCGAGTTTGGGTTTTTAGGAATAGCGACTCGCGAATTAACTCTGGCACAACGACAGCAGTTCAAAAAAGGAGTGGTTGTTACCCAGGTGGTTGAGAATACGCCGGCAGATCTTTGTGGGTTACAATTTGGCGATGTGATCACCCACATTGATAACAAGGAAGTCCAGTCTTCCAGCGGTTTGTTGCGAGAGCTTTCGGGAAGATTCGCAGCCGATGAAATAGAAATTACGATTATGCGGTTGCCATTCCCCAATTCACCACCGAGGCGATTAGAGTTGAAGGCTGAACTTGGGAAAAAGAAAATAAAGGGTCGTCAGCCTACTATTGGCATTAATGACTTTTCAGCTTGGCGTGGATTGGAAGTCGATTTTGCAACGGCCGTTAATGATCTGGCCAGTCATCATCAGTTGATCGATGCTGCCGGATGTGTTGCGGTCGTGGAAGTGCGTGACGGCTCTCCGGCGGACAAGGCAGGGCTCAAGCCGAGTCAATTTATCAGCCATGTTCAACAAATACGAGTTTCTTCTCCTGAGCAGTTCTTTGATGTTGTTCAAAAGAGTCGTGGCAGGGTCGAACTGCAGTTAACGACAATAGACTCGGCGACCGGAAAAACGAAAACGCTAACCGTCGAATAGGCCTGGCATTGCCGATTACCAACGAAAATTCGTATCGTCGCTTGACCTGGTTTTCGTTTTCCTTGATTAGCGTTTTGGCCCTGTTAACGGTCGGGGTCCGTTTGGTTGATATTGAGCGGTCACTTTGGCTTGATGAGCTGCATACCAGTTGGTCGATCAACGGATCGTTCAGCCATGTTTGGGAAAGAGCTGCCGACGGAAATCAGTCGCCCATCTATTTTTGGTTGAATTGGGCTGTGGTCCGGGTTTTCGGTCATACCGAACTGGGCATACGTTTGCTCTCTGTGCTGGCAGGGACTCTGGTCGTATTACTGACTTACTCTTTTGTATGGTCCCGGACCCAGTCTCGATCAATAGGGTTCTTTACGGCAATGCTGGTCGCTATGGACCCGTACTTTATCGAATATTCACAAGAAGCACGGCCTTATGCTCTTTTGCAGGTTTGTGCGCTACTGCAAATTTGGTTTTTTACCAACCGTTACGGCGCCATCGGCAAAGTTGTCATTGGGGAAAAGAAGGGCGGACCGAATCCCATTGGGAATTCACCTGGTGACCAAGGCCGTCAGCAGTGGAAGGTTCGTTGTGGATTTGTGGTTTGTAGCATTATTGGATTCTATTTACATTTTACCTCAGCACTATTGACCGTTTCTCTTTTTCTGGTGGCCTTTGCGGTGCCTCTTTTTCGAGGCGAGCGAATTTCCAAGCATTATGTTGGCCTGGTGATGGACTTTGCGGGGATTTTTGTTGGTTGCTTGCCCATTCTTGGGCAGGTTATTTTTGTTGCCGGTCGAAAGGAGAATTGGGCGTTATTTATTAATGACGATCAATACGATCCTTCTATACAGCTTCAATTAACCGGGTATTTTTTGATGCCCTTTTTGATTTGGTTTCTGGTTGTTTGTCGCCGCTTGATGAGCCAACGAAATAAATACAATCATCTTTATCCCAAGGATGATGAAGTAGAAAAGCCAGATCCAGCAGGGGCAGCGACCGGAACGGTCCCTCTTTTTAATTCCGATTTGACGTCGGTGGTTCTCTTGGCAGCGTATTTCGGGCCAATGCTGTTGTCCTGGTTGGCGCTCAAAACGGACATTGCGCCACTTTACCTTTCCCGCTATTTCATGAGCGGATGGATCGCCGTTTTTCTATTCCTTGGAATTCAGTTAGCCTCGTTGGCGGGAAATCAATTTGCTTGGGGTGCGGCGTTGCGAAGGAGTCTACTCGGGTTAGCTGTTTTGATTGTGTTAGGTGTGTCTAGCTGGCAGAATCATCTTTTCTGGCATTTCGCGATGCCAGCGTTGGCAGTAAGAGAAACAGCAAATGATGTGAAACAGATATCTGAAGATCCAGGAACGGTCTTATGGGATGAGACAGCGGGAGCTATGCCGCTGGAATCGCGCTGGAAGGACGTGGTCGCGATGATTAACCAACAAGCCAAAGCCAGAGGGGGGCGATCCGTTGTGTTCTTGATGTCGAATCTTATCGAGGATCAATTCCTGCAAGATCCGGCTCGTCAGGAATTATCGACCAAGGTGGAAGCTGATTCCATTCAAAACCATGGTTTCAATGATCGATTGGTCGAGTACTGTCTGTTCCCGATTCGTGGGATCTACAACGTGGAAATAGAACAATGCCACCCCCGACCGACCTTGTTCCGAGCCCGTTTTTGGGAAGAAGATGTAGGGAGAATTGAGGCAGCCGACGTTGTCTGGTTGATCATCCGGGGAAACGATCGGATCCAAGATGACATACTGAACGAACTTGCCGTGTTCATGGATCGGCACGGTTTGCCGATTGCTGAATTTCAAATAACAGAATTTCCTGTCAAAGGATCTCCTGAAAACAAGCTCTTTCTTGGCTGCTTCGATTTGAACAAGGCGTCAAATTAAGGATGTAGAAAGACTTGTAAGAGGACGAATCAGCGAAATTTGCTCTGCCCCATCTGGTTAAGAACGAAATACTGTCTATTTGCCGTCAATTTCCCTTTGATTGAGCTTCGCGAATTTCGCTGATTTCATGATAATCGTAAAGCGGATGTCGATTTGGTCGATTCCGATGATTTCGCACCGATGACTTCAGCCTACGAAGCATTGAAAAATCGGTGGTTAGGATTGGTTGCAAATGCAGGAAAGCAGATGACAACAAAACGGATTTTTTTCTCGGTCGGCGAGCCCAGTGGTGACCTGCACGCCAGCAATTTGATCCTTGATTTGGATCGAAAAGCATCCAGGGCAGGTTTGCAATTGAAGTGCTTTGGCTTTGGTGGTCCAAAAATGGCAGGGGTGGGCTGTGAGCTTTTGGAGGATCTTACCCAGCATGCGGTCATGTTCTTAAGCGGTGTTATTTCAAAAATCGCCAAGTTTCGGCAATTACTGAGAGAAGCAGATCAAGTCTTTGCCAAGGGAGAAGTCGATGTCGTTGTTCTCATTGATTATTCGGGTTTCAACTGGCTGGTGGCCAAAAGGGCACATCGATTCGGGATACCGGTGGTGTTTTATGGAATACCGCAAATGTGGGCCTGGGCTCCATGGCGAGTTCGAAAAATGCGAAAGTTCGTGACCCTGGGACTCTGCAAGTTGCCATTCGAAAAGAAATGGCTGGAAGATCGCCATTGTCAGGCGGAGTACGTAGGGCACCCATTCTTTGATGAAATGCAGCGTCAGGAAATTGATGTTGAGTTTGTGAATCGATTCAGACAGGAGCACCTCGCAGGAGAGGATACCGATGCCGATTTAGTAACCATTCTCCCTGGTTCACGTACCCAAGAGATTCGCAGCAATTTGCCTGCGTTATTGCGTACTGCCAAACGAGTCAAGGAATCGCGGCCTGAAACACGTTTTGTGGTTTCTTGTTTGAATAGGGAACAGCAGCAACTGGCAGAATCCGTTGCTGAGGAAACGGGTCTAGCAAAGATTGCGATGATGGATGGTAATCGGACGCCTGAATTGATTCATTTGGCAAAATGTTGTCTGGCATGTTCTGGTTCGGTTTCACTGGAACTGATGTATCGGGAGAAACCCACCATTATCCACTACAAATTACCCCGTCATCTTTTTCTATTGCAAAAGTTGTTTTTGCGAGTGAAGTACATCACGCTGGTCAACCTTCTTTGGTCGCAGACCATTAGTCGCAACGGAATGTCGGTCTATGATCCAGATTCTAGTAAGGCGGAGCCGGTTCCGTTTCCGGAGTATTTGACCACCTCTGACAAGTCGGTCGAGATGAGCTCGCAGTTAATCAAGTTGCTTGAAAACAGGAATGCCTTTCAACAAAAAGTAGGCATGTTGCAGGATTTAAAACGAAAGTTTGGCCATCCCGGTGCCTCGGAGCATGCCGCTGGCGTGATATGCGACCGTTTTCTAAGCCCCTCAAGCGAGCACGGTTCCACCGACGATCGCCAGCCATCACGGATCAGCGTGGCTTGAGTTTGAGTATGCGAATGATGTCGAGGTATTTCCGGGGAGGAACATATTGTCGGCATGGTCAAAGCACATCGCACAAAGCGCACGCTGATGTAATAAATCGGCGGGGGATCTGAATAGAAAATTGGCGGAGGATCACTTATGCTGCTAGGGTTGTCTGGGTTTTCCTTTTGCTTTGATTGTCATTGTACTGTGGTTCTGTACTGTGGTTCTGTACTGTCGGTCGATTTTCGGCAGTCGGCAAAACGTGATCATTAGATTTTAAATTGGTTTCATTCCTGCGGTGGATTAATGATTTTAGGTGAGCCCAACCCAACTCCATTGGATCTCAATTTCGAAATCTTCAAGATACCGGTGCGAGTCAGCGGATTCTTCTGGGTTTTGCCGGTGATATTTGGAGCTCAACTGGGCCACCCGGTGTTCTTTTTAGTGACGGGGTTGGTGATTTTTACCGGGGTGTTGGTGCATGAACTTGGGCATGCGTTGACCATGCGTCGTTTTGGTATTTCGCCGCGTATTGTGCTAACCATGATGGGTGGATTTGCTACGTCCGATTACCAGAATGTGTGGAATTTAGCCTCCACATCCGGCCGAAAAAACTCGACGCAACAAATGATTATCAGCGCCGCCGGTCCCATTGCGGGGTTTGCCTTGGCTGGTTTGGTTGCCTTTTTCTTGGTGGCTTTAGGCGGTTGGGTCCAATTCAGCCTGAATGCCTATTACTTACCTAGCTGGAGCATTGAATTGTCGAAGGGGACACCGTTCGTTAGAGAATTTCTGAATACGACGGAATTTCCAACCAACAGGGATTTGATTCATTCCATGATTAATTATGCTCTTTTCGTCAATATTTATTGGGGCCTGATGAATTTACTGCCTGTTTATCCTCTCGATGGAGGACAAATCGCAAGAGAAGCTATGGTTCAAGCTGATCCTCGTGAGGGGTTAAGGAACTCGCTTTGGTTGAGTGTGGTGGTAGGCGCCGCGATCGGATTTGCGGCGTTAATGATTTTGCAGGCCGCTTTCATGGCCATTCTTTTTGGCATTTTTGCATTCCAGAGTTGGCAGACCATTCAGAAAATGGATGGAAAAGGGTTTGGTTCGGGGAGACCCTGGTAGGGCTGGAATTCTTGCGTCTGTCATCGCCGTTCACCCACGGTAGTTTTGATGACTTTGGAATTGTAATGAATTTGAACTCGATTGGATTGCGTATGAGTTGGTGTATCCAGTGGTCCAGAGAAGCTGCTTCATTCGGTTAAAAGTCTCCTTTCAAGCCGTCGGCCGAAGCGCGTGATATGCGAAGCCAAGTCCTGAAATAGGCTCGGAATCAAAAAAAAAATCAAAAAAAACATTTTTTTTTTGTAGGGCCAAATCACCCTGGCATTCGAGCTTTGCAAAGTGCCTTGGCAAAGAAAAAAACCTCGTCGCGGATATTTGTATTTTGAGAACTTCAACTGCAACGATTTGTTAAAACATTTTGCAGGACGTGTATTTCTTTGTTTTGGAGTCATTGCCATGGCGAAATGGTCCCTTCTGCCACCTTGAAAACGATCACAGCAATCGATCATGCAGAGAGTTCGAGATTTCGATCGACGTGACGAGTGTTGGCGTGCCAAATTAAAAAAAACCAACAAAAAACAGGTTTTCCATGACGAGATCGGTTGTTTGAAGCGGTGGTTTTAACACGCTGCCAACGCTTTGACCAAGATTCACCCTTGGAAATCTCCCTCAAACCGATGATTTTTTCGCTGTATGTGGTGTTGCGGGACAAGTGAAAACAATGTTTTCGAATGATTGACAACCCGCCGTCTTCTTTGAATCTTCAATGCAGTGATTTGTTATAGATGGGCTGGCAATCGAAACAACGGCTATTGTCTTTCGCTCGACGTCTATGCAGACGCGAGAGATTTTTGCGACCAATGGCCCAGATTTTTATTAAAGTTTTGTGGAAAAGATGTTGAAAAAAAGAACAGGTTTCGTACAAATTGAGCCATGGAAGTTTCCAAGTCACTTTGTTTGGCCTTAATGCAGTGGGCGAAACCTGCTCTTTTTTGAGAAAGTGACTGTTCATCGTTTTCGGTAAAGTTGATTTTGGAAGTCGTATTCCCTGACATCTTTGCTAAATGGATTTTTTACGGAGGACGTAATCGTGGCCAAGAAAAAACCTGCTAAGAAGAAGGCAGCTAAAAAGGCACCTGCTAAGAAGAAGGCAGCCAAAAAGGCACCTGCTAAAAAGAAGGTAGCTAAGAAGGCACCAGCCAAGAAGAAGGCAGCCAAAAAGGCACCAGCCAAGAAGAAGGCAGCCAAAAAGGCACCAGCCAAGAAGAAAGCAGCCAAAAAGGCACCAGCCAAGAAGAAAGCAGCCAAAAAGGCACCTGCTAAAAAGAAGGTAGCTAAGAAGGCAGCTAAGAAGGCACCAGCCAAGAAGAAGGCAGCTAAGAAAAAGAAGTAGGAATTTTCCTGCTTTTTGAAATCGGACACGGGCTGCGGATCTTCCCTCAGCCTTTTTTCATGCGCTATTTGGAAGCTACCAATCCAGGCTGTCCGTGTTGGCTAGGGTACCTGATAACTCCCGTGCAGGCGGTTTCTAACGTGGTGGAGCAGGACGTGGTGGAGCATGTAGTCGCTCCGGGAGCATGAGCGCCGGCTGAACCCATGTTGTGGCGGGAATCAGTAGGGCTTGACGAGCAGTAGGATTTGACGAGCAGCTAGAGTGAGGTAGCGGGCCTGAGGGTAGGGCGGCTTTTAATCAGGCCTGAGGTTGGCCCTTGCTATTTCTTAAGGAATCCAAAGAGTCCTTTTTTCTGTGGTTTGGACTTGTCAGTTCTTTTGCCATCATCGTCTCCGTGGATATTTCCATTGAGTTTTTCACAGAGTTCGATAATCGATCGAGTGATAGAGGCCTTGGGAGCTTGAATCACCAACGGAACTCCATTATTCCGCACGTCCACCATCAGCCCAAAATCATTTGGGATCTGCCAGTAGAATTCTCCGCCGATCGTTTCCTGTGCTTTATTCATGCTGATCTGGCCACTATCAAGTCCAGCACGATTGACGATGATCTTGGTTTTTTCCTTCAGGTTTTCATACTCTTCGAAAGACATCATCAGCCGAACGACGTTTCGAAGACACGGCAAATCAAGTTGAGTTACCAAGAGGACGTCCGTCGCTGCACCCAAAGCGACCCGATCAAGCTCGTTGTAGGCCTTCGACATGTCGAATACCAAGTGTGTGAAAGACGACTTGAGAAGACCAATCACACGGCTTAGATCATCGGCTCGAATCAGATCGTTGTCCTGCAATTGAACGGGACGAGGCAAGAGATAGACCCCTGACTCATGTTTGGTGAGGGATTTTTTTAATAAGGCAAGGTCCAGACGGTCAATGTTTTGTGTAACGTCAGCCAGGGAGTATTCGGGAATCGAATCCAGGAAAATGTCAGCGTCTCCCAATGCAACATCCAAATCTACCAAAACAACACTGCGTTCAGGATCTCCAGCCAGAGCCGCTGCCATATTGACTGCAATACTCGTTGAGCCAACTCCGCCTGATACACCACCGACCGCAATCACCCGGTTAGTCAGTGTGCCATCTGGTGAGCCGGCTCCGCCGGTACTCTTGATTCGGTTGATGGCTTCGGTGAGTTCGCTAGCCGAAAGTGGGAGCGACAGGAATTCTTGGGCCCCAGATCGCATTGCCGAAAGAATCAGCTGGCCATCTGCCGACTCGCTAACTACCATCACCACAACGGAAGGAAAGTCTTGCCGGATTTGAGTCAGAACCTGAATCCCTTTCTCGGGATCGGAATCGATATTGATGAGGGCAATATCGGGCGTCGTTTGAGCGACGATATCTCCAAAAAATTCATATCGCGAGCAGTCGGCCTCTAGCCAGAGAGACTCAATATTCAGCAGAACTGACTTGATAATGTCTCGGGCCGAGTCGTCGGGATCGACTAGAACTACTCGAAATACGTTACTCATTGTCGTTATAGTCTCATCAGCTACGTTGTCATGACCTTTGGTGGTGATGTTTGAGTGGAATGATGATTACTTTAAGAATTGGCTGTTGGGTAAGGGGTTGCTGTATGGCGATCGCATTGGAACGATGGCCACTTTTGGTGCTGATGGATCATTGTTGCTTTTGCTTTGACCATTTAATTCAGCTTCACTCGAGGGAAATGGTTTTAAAAGACCACTCTCGTTCTGGTTTGTATTGATGTTGTTATCATTTGGCGAATTCTGAAGTGACGGCACTGCCGGCGTCGAACTGCCAGTCTTCAGGTTGGAAGTTTCACCTTGATCAAAAGCGGCGCCTTGCGGTTGTGGTTCGGTATAGGTTGGAATGGCAGGAAACCCGCCTTTTTGCATCGGACCCAACTCGAAACTGTTCCCTGTCCGGGGTACCTCCTGATAACCTCTCAGAAAGAAATCGTAATCACATGGCGCAACAGTTTCTCGACCCGGAAGTGGCCCAATGGAAGCTGGATCGACCTCGGAAATGAATCTCGGCGTCACTAATATAATTAACTCTACCTCATTAAAGGTGTCTTGCACCCGTCTAAAAAGCGAGCCAATCCATGGCATGTCTTTTAATCCGGGGATTCCTGTTGATGTTGAATCCGTTCTATTTTGAATTAACCCTGCCAATGCGAGGGTTTGACCCTCGCGAAGTTGGACGGCAGTATCCACATTTCGCGAACGGAATCCCGGTGTACCACCGACTGCAAGGTCAAAAGCAACATCAGTCACCTCTGCTCTGACTTCCACACGAATTTGCCCGTCGCCTTCCATAATGGGCAGCACATCGAGTTTTGTGCCGAATTCTTTGAATTCAACAGATTGAACCCCCAGTCCGGTGTTGATCGGAATCGGGATTAAGCCACCGTTTAGCAGTGATGCCGGGCGTCCTGGAATAGTGACGATGGTCGGTTGAGTCAGGATTTTGGCGAGATTGTTCTGACGCAGAAGGTTCAGGAATAAAGGGAATTGATCGGTACCGTCGATAATTCTGAAAAAGAAATTCCCTGCCCCGGTGCCACCGTCAAGTAAAGCACTTGCTGAGTTTTGGATTGCAAACCCACTCGTTGCCAACGACCAGTCAATCCCTATGTCGCGTAGCTTTGTCCGGGAGACTTCTACAACTTTGCATTCCAATGCAATTTTAGAAGGGCCGCCTATGGTTAGCATGTTTCGAACGCCGTTAGGAAAGAAATCCTTGGCGACGTCTTCGGCCTGTTTGATTTGGCTGGTTTTTTGGACATGACCGGTCAACACAACATTTGTATTTAACGGAAACGCCCGGATGGTTGTGCGAGGAAAAAGCTCTGCAAGAGTGATCTGTAACTGTCTGGCGTCACCGATCACCAGCATGTCAATCGTGTGTTGTTTCCCTAGAGCATCAGAAACACTCAAACCTGAGACTCCCGGACGTCGACCAGTCACCATGATCTGATTGGCCGAAATAGGTTGAACGTTGAGGACGTCTGGGCTACCCACGATGACGTCCGGAACATCGAAATCGAATTTGATGACACGGCTGGTGCCGACGACCAAACGGATTCGCTGATTCTGACCGAATTCACTCGCGTTCTGATCTACCGGCGCTGCTCCCAAGGCAATTGGATCCGATTGGACTTGCCCAGAAAGAAACGGGGACGATTTCGAATTCGTCTGTTGCCCAAGTGCAGATGGAACAATGATAAATTGAACCGCGGCAAATGAGAAAGCTGCCATTAACAGATGACAAGTTCTCATGTGATTCCTTCCCTGAAATCAATTAAAACGTACTTTTGTCGGTATTGTCGCACCGTCAATCTAACTATCGCATTCGTTGCAACCGAATCATTAAATGGTTCGATCCAAAATTGCAAATCAATTTTTATTTGAAGGTATTATCACCAGAGGTCACCTCATCGTTACTTTCCGGTAAATCGGCAAAGTCATCCTCATCTGAATTTTGTGTTTCCTCGATAGCCTTGGTGGTAGAGGCTGAGGAGAATTTTCGAATCACTTTCGGAATTGTGTTTTTGTCCTCGAATCCGAACTCGAGAACCTCGCCTCCGCGAAAGACCTTCATGCGATGTGCATACTGAATTTTTTCCTTAGGCTTTTCGGTTTGACTGTCGGTTGCTGTTTCCTGATTATCATCACTGTTTTCGTTATCTGACGAGACTGGTTGGGTCTTTGGGTCGTCAGGCTCCGGCTTTTTCGGACGCAGAAGAGTTGGAAGATCGACCTCTGCAGTCAGATCCTCGACGTCATCACGGTTTGCCATGACAAGACGGATTTTCTCTGAAACATCCTCAGCCAAGGTCATCGTTTCCGTTTGCCGGTCTGTTAAAAGAACGGTAATTGTCGAGATGGAGTCGGTTTCTTCGTCTGTGACTAATCGACTATCCCGATCATTGGTTTGCCAAACTTCGATATTTTTCAAGAAGGTGGTGACTAACTTCAAATCGTCGCCACTTTCGTCTTTGACTTTGAAGACGCCGACGATATTGATCCGATCTCCAGGCTGGATACTGTTGTGGGTTGAGTCCTCCAGTGATGTTTTTAAACAATAGGCATTAAAGCCACTCGGAGGTTGTTTCCGTAATCTGGCCTCGTTTCTGTCAACAATGAAATCACTGACAATCACCAGATCCTTGGGGATCTTCTGAATCACCACCATGTTTTTTAATTCTTCAAATGAAGAAATCGAATTTTCAGGGACTTCTGTGACCGGCCTGCGTGAGACTTTCAGATTATCTTCGTTTAATCCGTCACCGATTTCCAAAGGAACCAAAGCGACGAAAACCTGAGTCATTTCGACTTTTTTAGCGTCACCGTTTTTTTGACCAAGCACCTGGCTCATGCCAATCGCCGCGACCAAACCGAAGCCAAGCGATACCGCGATCAACATGATTGACTTAGTTTTCATTTGTTTTCCTCGATCCAGAATCAGCTACCCCAGCGGGATTAACAGGCCGGGACAACCGCGTGATCCATAATTATTGACTTCTCTTTTAACGAGAATGTCAGACGGTGACTCATTTCGTTGTTTCGACCGTGCTTCTAAAGCAGAATGAATGCTTTAGACGATTGCGTAATTAGTTTCCCATGCGAATTAGATTTACTAATCCTAATACCCTTACATTGCGGTGGTGGTCGTATCCACCAACAGTCCGGCCCAAGCGAAATACATAATGCAGCCGATTGCGATCGGTATTCCGTAAGGCAGCAACATCATGCGGCTTTTTCGCTCCGCAGCGATGCTGGCAAGTGTCTCGGGGTTTCGAATGACCATGATTTCATTGAGAATCGAAAAGAACTGAGATTTGTGTTTAGTCCAGCTTCGACTGATTAACACCATGGCAACCGCCAGAATCGCACCGACGATTGCTGAGAGACAGAATCCATAGAATGTCGACTGTACATGGACCCAAGCACCTACGCCTGCAAGCAGTTTCACGTCTCCGGCACCCATGCCTCCAATTGCGTAGGCTGGCATTAGCAATGCAAGGCCGACAAATGTTCCCAGAAGGCTGACGCCCAATCCGGTTAACCATCCGTCTCCCGCCAAACCAAAGGCAAACATGCTATAGGCCCAGCCAGACAAGATAAAAGGGAATGTCAGCCAATTTGGTACTTTGAGCTGTATGCCATCAATGATAGCGGCAACGACTAAAGCCAGAGTGACAAACCAAATGTGCCAATTTTCCATGACTTGTGCAAAAAAGAATTCCATCGCAATAAATCTCCCACGCAATTTTGTTCAAAAATTAGATTCGGGTTGATGAATCGGTCGTGCGACGGTTGCCAAAACAATAATCTGGGTCCAGATTTGGATGGCAGAAACGACTTAGATTCGGACTGTCAAAAAATAGCTCGTAAATGCGACAACCACTGTGAAAAAACAGCAAATAATCTCAAACGCATTTGCCAACGAGTCATCGGGAACAAATGGAATCATGTGTATCTCCTTTGTATGGTTGCCAAAAGCGCGTGAGGAAAACCCGCTACGAGCGAATCGCTGCGGGTTTTTGTGCCAAAAAAGGCTTAAAGCAATACGTCTTAGTTGACGCCACCGCCTCGAGCACTTTCCAGGTCAGCTGCAATATCATTGAATGCATTGGATGCATTTGCACCAATGGCCTGAATTGCAGTCAAACAAACAATAACAATCAGAGCAAGCATAACTGCGTACTCAACCGCGGTAGGTCCATCTTCACTTTTCAGGAAGGTTTTGACCTTTTGAGCGAATTTCTTCATCTCGGACTCCACAAATAATTTAGAACTCAGCTAACTTGCGTTAGCAAACCCAATAAAACGAACTTTTTATCCAAGCGAGTGGTTCGGGATGCTGTTGCATCCGCAAAGTGCGATACTCGAACAGACAAAACCTAAGACAGATGTAGAGTGAGTCAAAATAAATGGGTTGGGTAAAGATTTTTAACTGGTAATATTCGCAACAATAGTCGCGACATCCGTTGTGATCGATACAAACCATCGTAAATCTGCCACCTTTGGGTAAGGAAGGCACTGGCGATGGCGGACAATGCCGTCCAATTCTGTAGATACGATTTGAAGATCGTGGATTCCTCTTTGTTAAATTTGGTGATTGACGCGAGGGTCGGTGACCTGGCAATTGCATCCAGCCGGGTGTTGTGGATTCGATGGATCCACTTGCTAGCAAACCCGCCGGCTGCGATTTCAGATTCTCCCCGTTGCTTGTGGACTGTGCATTTGAGCTGCCTTGAATTCGACAAGAAGTTCGGATTTTTATGAATCTGAGAGTCGTAACGGTCGATATCAAAGAGGTAACGAGAAAGTTGCTGTGTGGGCTGTGGATCCTGATTTGCCCTCAAACGTCCCGATTTACTTCCGTGCAGTGGTCGGTTCCAGAACGAGATAAAAGGTTTGTCGTGAATATTGATACAACCCGATTCGGTGCTGTTGAAATTGAAAAAGAAGATATTCTTCAGTTTGAGGCTGGGTTGATTGGATTTTGTGATTCCAAAGACTGGGTCATTCTGGCTGATGCAGAAAATCCAGCAGTTGCTTGGATCCAAAGTCTTCAGGATTGCAGCTTGGCATTGGCCGTGGTTTCTCCACGGCGTTTTATTCCGAATTATCAAGTCCGGTTGACCGTGTCGGAATTGTCACCCATTCACCTAACCGATGTCGACCAGGCATTTGTACTTTGCGTCGTCAGTCGCAATGACAACCGTTTGACCATGAATCTGCGGGCACCAGTCATTATCAATCTGGACCAAAAAATCGGAGCTCAAATCATGACGTCCGATGACCAACCATTGCAATATCCGTTTGCGAATCTGTCGTCAAATCTACGTCAAAGCGCGTAAGTCGTTTAACCAGACGGTTTTGAGTGCTCTACAAACCGATTTGCCGTTACATTGCTATCACCACAATTTTTTCAGGGTCTTTCCCAACATCCCGCCGATAACTGTTTTGTCTCGACATCGTGTGTCGAAGTGCCTTGAATTGGCGTGGGATGTAAATGTCACCTAATTCATATTCGTCCGCCGCAACACAACTTTTTTGACTTGATGATGCCCAATTGCGGCGCATCGACAGGGAGGGAAAAGATGCTGGTCCTTTCCAGACATCGTGATGAAAGTATTATGATCGGCGACAATGTCGTCGTCACGATCGTTGATATCCGAGGTGATAAGGTTCGTTTGGGGATCGATGCTCCCCAGTCTATCCCGGTACACCGGCAGGAGGTTTACGAGGCGATCAAGCGCGAGAACGAACAGGCGAGTAAATTGGACTCGTCCAGCACGCGTGAAATCGGCAACGATTAGGCCTTTCATCACTGACAAAATGAGTCGGCGGAAGATGTTTTCATTAGAACATCCAATTTCGCTTTTCAGGTGATCGCAGATCAGGCTATCCAAAGGCCTTATTCTTCGAGATTCTTATTCCACCCTCCAAGCTAGAGGAATGGCTGTCCGTTGGTCGGCAGCATTTGCTCCCGGTTGGAGACAGGCCATATCTTTGGAGACAGGCCATATCTTTGGAGACAGGCCATATCTTTGGAGACAAAGTGCGTACGAGCGGCACCTTCCCTCTCTGCGATTTTAAACGGGTGATGAATTGGAATTCGCCGGGACCTATGGTTGGAGCCCGAAATCCTCAATCGTGTAAAGAGAGGTAAAGTTCAAACCGCGAGATTCGAACTTTTTCCGACCACCTGCCAAACGATCGACGATGCAAATCAATCCCGTGATTTTTAGTCCTGCCGCTTCCGCTCGTTCGATGGCTTTGATGGAGCTCCCTCCAGTGGTGACAACATCTTCAAGAATAACCGCCGATTGACCAGGCTGAATCGGGCCTTCCACCATTTGGGATGTCCCGTGTTTCTTTTCATCTTTACGAACAATAAAACCTCGCAGTTCGTTTTGATTTAAACCGGCGATCGTGATGACTGCACCAATGATGGGGTCAGCGCCGATAGCCATTCCTCCGACCGCATCCGGCATGTCATCTTTCAGGCGATCATGGATTGCATGTCCAATCAAGGCTGCACCCTGACTGTGGAGTGTTACTTTCCGGCAGTCAATGTAGTAATTGGCCTTTTGGCCTGACGCGAGAATGACCTCTCCTCTCTTAATGGCTAGGTTTTCAATAAGTTCCTTCAGAGCGTCCTGTGGAGTCGAGAGAGAGTTCATATTCGTTTTCAGATCAATAATTTAAAGTGGAAGCGGTTTGGGAAATGATGAGAGGGTAAACGGTGCGAAGCGATCAACATCACGCGTGGACAGGGCTCCAGCGGACCGGGTGATCTTGGATCACCCGAAAAAAAAATGAGCTCATGACAGGGGTCGTGCCTTGGAAAGCGTTGGGTCGCGCATGTCGAGAAACATTGTTAGTGTCGAGAAGGATTGTTAATACGGTTGGCCGCAACTGCCACTTCCTATCTTCTCCTGCCCGACCCGCCACCCCGACGGGGACGTTCCTCACGCGGTCTGGCTTCGTTGACTTGGATTGCCCGACCATGAATTTTTTGAAGGTTTAATTTTTCCATGGCATTCCGTGCCTCTTCGTCGTTGGCCATTTCAACGAAACCAAATCCTCGTGATCGACCGGTTTCACGGTCTTGCAAGACGCTGGCAGAGGAAACAACCCCATAAGATTCAAATGCTTCGCGAAGGTCATCGTCTGACACTTCATATGCAAGATTGCCCACAAATATATTCATTCTTCAAACCTTTCATAAAAAAATCACCGGCGGGAAAGGGATGGATGTCTACGGCGAAGCGTTTTCGGCCGGGACGAGTTGATTCCTTTTCTTGCGCACGTTTCGGATTAGTAAGCCGCAAGGCAATCATTTTCGATCATCCTGCTAATGGTTGCCGATTCGCTCCTCAGTTAAACTACGGTTTGAGCTGAGGGTGGCTCTTTGGAATCTCTGGAGAAATCGGACGGGTTGCAGGATTTCAGAATTGTAACAGTTTTTTTGTCAGGTGTGGTTCAATTGAAAGATTTATCTGGGAAACGGGTGTTGATTACCGGTGGTGCCAACGGGATCGGTAAATCGATGGTGGAGGCTTTTGATGCAACTGGAGCGATGGTGAGTTTCTGTGACATAAATTCTTCTCAAGGGAACGCTTTGGAGGAAGCAACCAAGTGTGCAAAGTTTACCCTGCTTGATCTAAGAGTCGAGGACCAGGTACGGCAGTGGATTGACCAATCGGCCGAAATCGATGGGCGAATTGATGTCTTGATCAACAATGCCGCTTCAGATCCTCGAATCGAATTTGAATCCATGACGGTAGAACAATGGGATGATTTGTTCGCCAGGAATATCCGAGCTTATTTTATCGCAGCTCAACAGGCATCTCCCCGGTTTCCGGCAAGGGGAGGAGCGATGATCAATTTTTCATCCATTACGGTTCACAAATCGCCGGCAAAAATGGAGGCCTACGTTTCGACCAAAGCTGCTACGATTGGATTGACCCAGTCTCTGGCAAGGGAGCTTGGTCCTCGGAATATTCGTGTCAACACCCTTTCGCCGGGTTGGGTTATGACCGATCGCCAATTGGAGGAATTTGTGACGCCCGAGGTCAAACAGATGCTCAGGCGAGAGCAGTGTATTGCGGAGCTGATTCTTCCTGGTGAAATTGCCAAGGTTGCACTTTTCCTTGCTTCAGACATGAGCTCGGCAATCACAGGTCAGGAATTCCTCGTGGATCGTGGATGGGCCTGTTCCGGCTGATGGGTTTGCTGCTGCTTCACCGCATCGATTGAACTTTGTTTTTTTGGCCTGCCTGGGCCTATTCCGATTGCTGATCGATCAATTGATTGAAAGTGGAGCTTGGTCGCATGGCTTTTTCGGATAACATTGGATCGGGCTGATAATAGCCACCAAGGTCAACAGAGGAACCCTGCGCTGAATTGAGTTCCATGATGATTTGACTTTCGTTTTCCAATAGGCTTGTGGCTAATTGTTCAAAGTGGGATTTAAGTTCTGGATCTTCCGATTGGTTGGCCAGTGCCTGCGACCAGTAGAGTGCCAGATAGAAATGGCTTCCTCTGTTATCGATCTGGTTGACTTTTCTTGATGGTGATTTGTTTTCAAGAAGGTACTTTTCGTTGGCGACGTCTAACGCTTGGGCAATGACCGTGATTTTCTGGAGTCCAGTTTGGTGAGCTAGATCTTCCAGTGAAACGGCCAAAGCAAGAAACTCGCCTAGCGAATCCCAACGTAAATGCCCTTCTTCGATAAATTGGTGCACATGTTTAGGAGCGGAGCCCCCGGCACCTGTTTCGTATAGTCCACCACCTGCCAACAGGGGAACGATGGATAACATCTTTGCACTGGTGCCAAGTTCCAGAATTGGGAATAAATCCGTCAAATAATCTCGCAATACGTTTCCGGTCACTGAAATCGTGTCTTTTCCTTCATGGCACCTTTGGCAAGAGAGTTGGGCTGCCTCGATCGGCGCCAGGATTTTGATTTCCAGGTCGCGGGTGTTGTGATCGAGTAAATAAGTGTTCAACTTCTGAATCAGGTTGGAGTCGTGAGGCCGATTTTCATCGAGCCAGAAAATGGCCATCGATCCGGTAGCCCTTGCTCTTGCAACTGCAAGACGGACCCAATCTCGGATCGGTTCGTCTTTTGTCTGGCACATCCGCCAAATATCGCCCTGCTCCACGGAGTGTTGTAATAGCACCACGTTGTTCTCATCCATCACCTGGACGATTCCATCGACTGGGATTTCAAATGTCTTGTCATGGGATCCATATTCTTCGGCCTTTTGCGCCATCAGGCCTACATTGGCAACGTTACCCATGGTTTTCACGTCAAATGCACCATTCACTTTACAGAAGTCAATGACAGCCTGATAAACTCCGGCATAGCAACGATCTGGGATGACTGCCTTGGTGTCGTGGAGTGTTCCGTCCGGTCCCCACATTTTTCCGGATGCACGAATCGCTGCGGGCATCGATGCGTCGATAATGACATCACTAGGCACATGTAAATTGGTGATTCCATTGTCTGAATCGACCATAGCCAGACTGGGGCAACGTGTATAATTTTC
Source organism: Planctomycetota bacterium (assembly GCA_014238905.1). Lineage (GTDB taxonomy): Bacteria > Planctomycetota > Planctomycetia > Pirellulales > Pirellulaceae > JABAAE01. The sequence goes on along the minus strand of JABAAE010000004.1, from coordinate 148,377 downwards.
TTCGATGTCCGACCGAATTTGATCTTGTTTGGCAGCTGGCAATGAAGTCATTTTTGCATAAAGATCACCGATTCCGTTATTGGGATGGAAGCCGATCTCATCCAGCTCAGCAGAGTGTTTTTCCAAAACATCTCCGTAGAAAACACTGACGGCATGGCCGAACAAAATCGGATCGGAAACCTTCATCATGGTCGCTTTCAGATGAAGTGAAAACAAAACGTTTTCTGTTTTTGCCTCTTCCACCTGCGTTGCAAAAAACTGTCTTAGTGCTTTGCAGTTCAGGCTTGCCGCGTCGATCACCTCTGCTTCCTGTAAGGGTACTCTTTCGCGGAGCACAACGATCGGGCCATCGGTGGGCACCAATTCAATTCGTACGTCACCCGCACTTTCCATGATGTGTGACTGTTCACTGGAATAGAAATCACCGTCATTCATCGACGCTACATGTGTCTGAGAGTCGCTGGCCCAATCACCCATGGAGTGCGGATTTTGACGCGCGAAATTTTTAACCGGTGCCGCGACCCTGCGGTCGGAGTTGCCTTCTCGCAATACCGGATTGACGGCGCTTCCGAGTACCTTTGCATACCGGCCTCGAATATCGATTTCTTCTTGAGTTTCGGGCTCCTCCGGGAAGTCCGGAATCTGGTACCCGTGTTTTTGCAATTCATGGATTGCTGCGACCAACTGGGGAATGGAAGCGCTGATGTTGGGCAACTTGATGATGTTCGCCTCTGGAGTCTTTGCGAGCCTCCCCAATTCCAACAGCGTGTCGGCTCGAAGTTGATCAGCGGAGAGTTTTTCGGGAAAATTGGCGATAATTCTCGCTGCCAAGGAGATGTCAGCCAACTCGATTTGCACACCGCAGGTCCGTGTAAAAGATCGAATGATAGGTAACAGAGAGTGGGTAGCCAGGGCCGGTGCTTCGTCCGTCAGTGTGTAATAGATCTTAGGCGTTGTTTCAGGCATGCTTGCTCATTCAGTCACAGGTGACGCGATTTCGGAAACCGTAAAACTAACGAATAATTTTGTGATTTGCGACCGGGGAAAGGCGGTATTTGCTCATTCCCTAACGCCTTCAATTTGACGATGGGCTGTGCATTGCAGCATGGAAATGTCAAATCTATGACCGATCCATGAAAAAGAAATTTGTCAGAACTGGTTCCGTGAAAGGATTTTGATCAAATATTAAAATCAGGATGTTCATCAATCACTACCGTTTTATTTGGTCATACCGAAATCAATAGATGGCATGGTACGGAACTTTCACGCCGCCAGGACCGGTCACGCTATTGAACATTGAGGTTGATTTACTTGACTCGCCATACTGGTGTCGACATATTTGATTAATTGGGGCTCACCACAAGTTGGCGAGTGACGTTATGCGAGCGTGTTTTTTCATTTTGACTGTCTGGGTTTGATTGAATGCAAAGGTTTGTTGTCCCTCTTGTTCCGCTTCCGACGTTTTTCAAAATTCGATCGGCGGTTTCGATGGTCTTTGGTGCATTTGTTTTGGCCCCATTTCTCGATCCATCGATCACAGAAGCACAGGTCGAATTCCGAAGCCAGGTTGCGCCGTTGCTTGCATCGAGATGTTTGGAATGCCACGCCGGTGAAAATCCCAAGGGTAAATTGGATTTGACTTCGGCAGAATCTCTTTCGCAGGGCGGCGAATCCGGGGAAACACTGATTGGCGATCAACTCGACGGGAGTCTTCTTTGGTCCCGTGTGGAAAGTGACGAAATGCCACCTGAGCACCCGTTGAATGCTGCAGAAAAATCGATCCTCAGGAAATGGATCCAAGGCGGGGGGGAATGGGTAGGGCCGTCTATCGACCGCTTTGCATATTCTACTGATTCCAGAGCTGGTCGAGATTGGTGGTCGCTACAACCGATCGGAGAAGTCAAGCCGCCGGCTTTGAGCGATAAGTCCTCGGTCGATTGGAAGGCGGCGACTTGGGCCGTAAACGAAATTGACCAGTTCGTAGCGAGAAAGCTGATAGAGAACAAGTTGCAACCGTCGCCACCATCCTCTCCAAGGTCATTGGTTCGACGGGTTTATTTTGACCTGATTGGTCTGCCGCCGGCACCTTCGGTTGTCGAGCGATTTGAAAAAAATCCGAGCGAGGTGGCGTACCAGGAAATCGTTTCCGGTTTGCTGCAATCGGATCACTACGGCGAACGATGGGGAAGGCACTGGCTGGATGTTGTTAGATTTGGTGAAAGCGACGGGTTTGAAAGGAATAATCCACGTAAAAACTCCTGGCCTTACCGAGACTGGGTGATCAAAGCACTGAATGATGGCATGCCCTACGACGAATTTGTCCGTTTGCAGTTAATCGGGGACCAGGTGAAAGGCGGGATTGAGGGAGCCGCCGCTACCGGATTTTGGGTTGCTGGCGTGCACAATACGGTGGTCGGTGGCAGTAAGCGGATGAAGCTGTTGGCTCGACAAGATCAGATTGAAGAGGTGCTGGCAACCGTTGGGCAAACGTTTGTTGGATTAACAGTGAATTGTGCTCGTTGCCATGATCACAAATTTGATCCGATTACTCAGAAAGAGTTTTATCGGATGGCGTCTGCGATTTCGGGATTGGGTTATGGTGAAAAAACAGAGGTTTCGGCAGTCGACACCAAGGCGGTCCAGAGTATCGAAAAGGAGTTGGCAAAGATCCAGGAACAGCTGAAGACGCTTGAAGATCAGGTCCGTCAGGAGATCATGGCTGCCAGAAAAAAAGGAACGGTTGAGACACCGGTCCCGCCGAAACCCTCTGCAAAGTGGGATTTCGATTCGGACCTTCATGATTCGGTGAGTGGTTTGAAAGGCAGGGCGGTTGGCAACGCTCGCATTGAAGGGGGAGCACTTGTTCTCGATGGCAATTCTTTTGTTGAAACGATGCCTGTCAAGTTGATGGTCAAGGAAAAGACCCTGGAAGTTCTTGTCCAGTTGGACAATCTTGAGCAAAGAGGCGGCGGAGTTATTTCAATCGAAACCCTTGGTGGTACGGTCTTTGATTCAATCGTTTATGGAGAAAGAGAAGCCGGCCACTGGATGGCCGGTAGCAATGGGTTTGCCAGAACGGATTCATTTCAAGCCGTTTCAGAATCCCAAGCGGTTCAAAAGCCGGTGCTTGTTTCGATCGTCTATCAGGCTGACGGAACGATTATCGGTTACAGGAATGGAAAGCAATATGGCACGGCCATTGGAAAGTCCGGCCTGCAGACGTTTCAGCCGGGAAATAGCGAATTTATTTTTGGCCTCAGGCACAAACCAGGTGGTGCCGGTCGGAGTCTCAAAGGGAAAATTTATTCGGCTGCTTTTTATGATCGCGCGCTCTCCCCAAGCGAAATTGCTGCGATAGCGGGTGATCCTTCCAAGTACGTTCCCGAAGAACAGATTGTTAAATGGCTGTCTCCTGATGCCAGAGTAACTCGGGAAAAATTGAAGAGACAATCGACACGATTAAATGCTGAACGTTCCGGTCTCGTCGCACGTGCGAATCAAAAAATATATACTCTGCGAGCCGGAGGCGGTGCGACAACCCATGTCCTTTTGCGAGGAGACCCAGAGAACGTAGGAGAATTGGTTTCACCCGGAGCGGTGGCAGCGGTCAACGGAGTGAGTGGGGATTTCAATCTCCCGCCCAATGCCCCAGATACGTTGCGCCGAGGAAAACTGGCAACCTGGATCACCCATGCTGATAACCCGCTTTTCTCTCGGGTACTGGTCAACAGGGTTTGGCATTATCACTTTGGAATCGGAATTGTTGATACGCCCAACGATTTGGGTTTCAACGGTGGTCGGCCGACTCACCCAGACTTGTTGGACTGGCTCGCCGGAAACTTCAAAAAGAATGGACTGCACCTGAAGGGGTTGCATCGCTTGATCGTCAGTTCTGCCACTTACCGACAATCTGGCTATCCAGATGAGAATCATCTCGCAAAGATGTCAATCGATCCGCGGCAGGTGGATGTTGGCAACCGATTGTTTTGGCGAATGAATCCGCGAAGATTGGAAGCAGAGTCGATCCGTGATTCGATGTTGGCCGTAGCTGGAAAGTTGAATCGCCAAATGGGTGGGCCCAGTTTTGAAGATGTCTCGATCATTGGGAACAACGGGACTACCTATTACAGTCCAATCGATGTTGATGGTCCCCAATATTTCCGACGCACCGTTTACAGATTCAATCCCCGCGGCGGGCGGAGTGCGCTGCTGGATACATTTGATTGCCCGGACTCTGCAGCAACGGCGCCTCGCCGGGCCGTTACGACGACGCCTCTACAAGCGTTGTCACTATTGAACAACTCATTTGTACTGAAAATGTCCGACTATTTTGCCGAACGGGTGCAGACTGAAGCGGGTAAGGATTCTGCCGGACAGGTTGTCCTTGCCTGGAGGTTGGCACTGGGCAGGGTCCCCAGAGCGGCCGAGGAAAAAATGGCGGTAGAGTTTGTTGAAAAACATGGGATGAACGCGTTATGCCGAGCGTTATTTAACGTCAGTGAATTCGTCGCTATCGAATAATCCTGATAGGATCCAAAAGAACCATTAGAAAACTTGATCGATGGTAATGGCTGGCCCCTCGCCGACACTGAAAGAAAGACGCTAAACCGAGATGAAGACAGAATTTAACAGCCTGGCCAACAGACGGGAATTTTTTAATTGGGGTGTCAATGGCCTGGGTGCCACGGCTCTGGCAACCCTGTTGGGTCGTGATGCCTTGCCAAACGGCGTTGGAGGGTTATCTGGTGAAACGCAAGGCGGCGATTTTCCAAATTTTGCTGCAAAAGCAAAACGGGCGATTCATATCTGTCTCATCGGTGGCCTAAGCCATGTTGACTCCTTCGATTACAAACCGGAATTGACTCGATTTCATGGGAAATCGCTAAAGACAGATAAAAAGCCGGATATCTTCTTTGGTCAGGTTGGGTTGCTGAGGAAAGAAGATTGGAAATTTAAACCGCGTGGAGAGAGCGGGTTGATGATTTCCGATATGTTTCCCCATATCGCCGAGATGGGCGACGAACTAACTCTACTGAGGTCCATGGTTTCGCAATCCGCCAATCATACTCCTGGCTTGTTTATGGCCAACAGTGGATTCGAATTCAACGGGTATCCATCGATGGGAAGCTGGATTTCCTATGGTCTGGGAGCAGAAACAGAAACTTTGCCAGCGTATGTGGTTCTCAATGATTCCCGTGGCGCCCCCAATACGGGCGCTTCGACGTGGAGTAGTGCTTTTTTACCCGCTGACAATCAAGGTGTAGTATTGAGAGGTGGTTCGCAACCGGTGCGGGACCTGTTTCCGTCTCAAAAGTTAAATCCAGGTACCGACCAGGCGACCCGTGATTTCATTAACAAGATCAATCGGCAACACCTCCAGCAGACCGGTGATGACGCCGTACTTGCCGCTCGTTTAAAGAGTTACGAATTGGCGGCAAAAATGCAGCTCTCGATACCTGATGTAGCCGACATCAATCGAGAGAGTCAAAAGACTCAGGATGAATATGGAGTCAGTGACGACAGGACAGCTGATATGGGGCGTCGCTGCCTGTTGGGGCGACGTCTTCTGGAGCGAGGCGTTCGATTTGTGCAGCTCTTTTCGGGTGGTCCCATCGCAGGCAATCCAAGAGCCAGTTGGGATGCTCACGAAAGCGTAAAAGATAATCATACGATAGAAGCCGGAAAAATTGACAAGCCAGTCGCTGCATTGTTGAAGGATCTCAAGCAGCGGGGAATGTTGAAAGATACTCTGGTGTTGTTTACCACCGAATTTGGCAGGACTCCCTTTGCTCAATCGGCGAACGACAAAATTGGACCAGGAAGAGACCATAATCGCTATGGATTCAGTTGCTGGATGGCTGGCGCCGGTCTTAAGCCAGGATTTTCATTTGGGCAAACCGATGATGTCGGCTGGAAAGCAACTGAGCGGCCAATACCGTGGCATGATTTCCATGCCACGGTGCTTCATCTTTTTGGTGTCGATCACGAAAAACTGACTTTTTATCACAATGGAATTCACCGCAGGCTTACCAATGTTCATGGTGATGTTGTGAAAGAGATCCTCTCCTGAATCAGGATGGTTCAGCGGATATCTGGTGATGAAGGCAGACGGTAGGGAGGCGGTACGGGATCATTGGATCCCGGGCGTTTTACACCCTGATTCGCGGAAGTCATGAAGTGGCAAAACGCAATGTAGTCTATGTTCTCATTGAGAAATTTGGTCGAACCGTCGCAGAATGTGACGTTGATTCCTCCTGGATGGTTGCTGGAAGGTCGAGCCGTCCGAAGTGACGGTGGATTTCCAGAGCGTTGATTGATGCCTAGTAAAGCTTGGTCGTCTCTGGCCGCAATTCCATTTTTGAAACTGTCGATCCAGACGAATCCAATACTCGATTCGTGGGTATCAAAGCAGAAACCGGCATTCAGGTTTTCGCTTAGCAGCAGTGTGTTTTCGATACCATCATTTTCGTAAAGGAAGTCAAGATTCATTTTTTGATCTGGCTTGGTTTGATCAAAAAATACGCCATTGGCGAGATGATCTGGTGGTCCAAATGGGACCTCCGGATTTTTTTGATCTGGAAGATCACCTTCAGAATTGAAATCCGGCATGCCGCAATTTGCAACGAATGAAAGTGGCTGTGCCGTTGTGTCGTTGGGTTGCTTGCCACTGTCGGGGCAGATTAACTCTGGAAGTTGAAATGTCGGGGTTGGGACCGCCAGTTCAGGCTCCGCACCCAATCTCGTCGCTTCTTGCGCGAAAGGACCATTCGCAAACTCCTCCAAGTTCTGGCTGGTAAGAAGATCACCGACGGTTTTCTGTCTTAATTCCTCTGCAAGTTCAGTCCCTGATGGATGGATGTAGGGTAAGACCGCAAATACCCAGTTTGTATCGACGTTGCGGCCCTCTCCGAAACTTAGCAATTCTCGATAGCCGGGTACGAATGGCGAATCGACGCTCTTCAGGAAGATTCCCTTTCCAATGATCATTTGACGTGATTCGCAGAATGATCGTCTACTCTTGCCCCGCATCTTATGAATCCAGGGAAGCAAGATGCCAATCGTCAAGAAGATCACCAGTGTGATTAGCATGACCTCGGGGCGACTGATTCCAATTCGTCTGTTCATTTTTCGACATTTCACTTAAAAAAGTGGGACTGGTCATTTCTGGTGATGAAACCTGGCAGTGCATGCAAGCCCTTGTTTCTGCCTGGAGGATTTACCTCACCAAATGGGGAGTTAAGACATTCATAGAATTAGATTGCGTGGTCCCTGGCAATTCTACCGGGTGAAAATTTTTTCTTTGGTGGATCCAGTGGTGTCGGTTTCAGATGAAACCTTGAAGGATGCGATTCAAAACGATGAATCTGGCAAAATGCCATTCCCTTGTCGCTCACCAAAACCGATTGCCGGGACATTTTTGGTTCTTCAAAGAGTCTTTCATTGGCCAACAGGTCTGGCAGAAGTATCGTCGATTCGATTGAGTTTGAAATTGCAATTCATACCTGCCTTGATCGCACTCAACGATGAAACTTTATACCAGTCCCAGTCCTTGCAGCAGTCGGTATTTCAATGGGATTTGGATGTGACCCAAAAAACACAGAGCACCAATTTTCTGAAGGTCATATTCAATCACTACCACCAAGAGGCCGACCTGCTTGAAGAGGCATACCTTTCCATAAATTGAGCGTAATCATCAATAGGGAGTGTTAAGTGGTCGATCTTGGGAATCAAACAACGCTGCGATTCTCTTTCTGTGTTCTTCCTGCAGTCGATCATCAATCTTCCCGACTGGTTTTGTCACTTCCGCGGCGACCTCGGCTCTAATGGGGTCAGCGATAGAATCGTGATCACTGGTTTTTGAGGCCTGACTTTTGCTTCTTTTGGCTGATAGAGACTCACTCTGCTTAGCCGTTAGAGGGACATTGGATTGAGTTGGTGAGTCTGGTTTTTCGTCGCCAGAACGGTTCTTGTCGGAACGGTTCTTGTCGGAACGGTTCTTGTCGGAACGGGGTTTGGCAGGCTTCGAGAAAGGCATGTCAGCCGTTGGCGGATCCAAGTTAGACTGCTCCACCTCTCCGGTGCTCGGTATTTCCTCGAAGATCAAGGGCTGGTCCTCCGGCACGGTAGGAATTTTGGAATTCGAATTATTTTGCTGGGAGGTTGGGACCGGTTGAGAGGGTGGGTTTGCGTTAGCAGGGGTGCCGCTATTGTGTTTCGGTTGAGGTAAAGCTTCGTTCGGTTTAGCTGAATCAGTTTTTCTGGCGGCTTGCTGCGAATCAAAGATCTCTCTCCGCCAGGCCGGATCCCTCTGACTTTGGCTTGGAGAATTTGAGAGGACTGGACGTTGGGATGGAGAACCTCCCGGGGATGAGGAGAAAAATATCAGCCCTAGGCCGCTTATCAAACCTGCAAGTCCGGCGGCGGTCATGACCAGTCGGATGGAATAGGGTCTGTTGGTAAGCCGGTGGACTACCGGAGCGCCCTGTATGGTCACTGGCGTGCCGGTCTGATTCGATGAAAAAATGTGACTGGAATCTGAAAAAATTAGCCTGGCTTGTTCGTAGTCCGCCTGGTGCTGTTCCCATTGTCGCGTTAGTTCTAATAAGCCATTTGGGCTGCCAAATATTTTTTCGATGCGGAATTCCAGCTCTGTTTTTTGCTCTTCTAAACCGTCCAATCGATCTCGATTCGCGGAAATTTTCGTAGTGACTGTCAGGGCCAGGCTCGCAATTTTTTGAACGATTTGGTGAGGGGTCGTCTGATCGCTCTGCATACCCAATTTGTATTCAGGATCATCTGGAGAAAAAAGATCCAAACCGACACCTGACATCGCTTTTTCTTCGATGAATTGATTGTGCAGTTGTTGAAGCATTGGCTGATCAATCAGTTGTTGGTTGGATAACAAGAGAAGCTGTTCAGGATCAGCTTCCGCTGTGGATAGGAGGCCGCCCAGCTTGATTAACGACTGTTGGTCACGATGGGTAGACTGGATGTCGCTAATAACGCCGGCCAATTGGAACCCCTGCTGCAGTCCATCGCGGATACCGTCAGGGTGCGTCGATTGCAATTCATCGAACAAGGGACCCTGGTTTCTGGTGATTGTGTCCAATTGGGTCTTGGATTGTTGTAGATTTTTATGGGCAACATCGAGCTTTGCAGCCAATTGGCTGATGATGTTTTGTTTGGATTGACTCAGGTAGCGGTTCAGGTGGTTTTGCAATTTGAGCGTCAGGCGTCTGACCATTTTGATGGCTCGAAAATCAGACACCGACTCAGCCGATAATTTGACCTGATAACTGCTTGAATGTTGGAACGCATCGGAGAATTCGACAGTGACAGATTTCGTTGCCTTGGCAATGTCTTCTTCAGACGGCCATTCTTCGGGTGAGGGATGATCCTCTGGCGCATTGAGGGAACTGAGGACTGTTGCCATGACCGTAGAATCGGCTACCAGATGGCGAGCTTCAGACTCGATTTCACCAATGCTGATGTGGAGCTGACTAGCCGTGGATGCAGGCTCTCCCTGCGGTCGGTCAGCGGAGATCTGCAGGGTCTGGAAAGCTTGCCAGCCAGAACTCCAGTTTGTTATGTAAAAGCCCGCCACACTGACAAAAAAGACGATTGGCAGGATGAGCAAACCTACCTTTTTTTTGAAATCAACTTGATTTCTCTCATCTTGATTTTTGATGGGGTGACGATTTGAATCAGGCATCGGCAGAACGATGATCGATAAGAAGGAATCCGTAAACGTACCCAATTATCATCGCCTCATTTGGGCGCTCATGTTGATCGATTCAGGCGAATTCCACTGCGGATGACAGATTGCTCCGTTTCCAGTCGCTAGGCTTGGTTTTATTGGTAAAGCGTGCATTTCCGGGATATCCAGTTAACCTCGTCAATTTGGACCCGCTCCCGGTTTGGAGCAGGTTTTGGCGTCTCCTTCTCACGGTGAGGATTTTTCTTCAGGTTGAGGTAACAGATTGCCGGACAAAAGGAAATCGGTTGACCTTGGTCTCACCGGAAAGCTGTCAAATTTGATAGTTGTGTTCGGGGTTTAAGTCGGGAGCCTCGTTCTTGAGACGCAGTTTGGGTGTTTCATTTAACACCGTGGTAAAGGGTTCAACGCTTTTTGTCAGCCAAACGCTGGAACCAACGATTGAGTTTTTCCCAATCAGGGTTTTGCCACCCAGTACAGTTGCATTGGCATAAATCACGACGTGATCTTCCACCGTTGGATGGCGTTTGGCACCACGAATCAGTCTTCCGTCGGCGTCCATCGGAAAACTAATCGCGCCCAGCGTGACTCCTTGGTAGATTTTGCAATGGGCGCCGATCTCACAGGTTTCCCCTATCACAACACCAGTTCCATGATCGATAAAAAAGTGTTCTCCGATCGAAGCGCCAGGGTGAATGTCGATCCCGGTTTCCCCATGGGAATGTTCGGAGATCATCCGAGGAATGATTGGCACTTCCAGACGATAGAGTTCATGGGCAATTCGGTGAGCAGTAATCGCGTGAACGCCTGGATAGCAAAAAATGACTTCCTCGTGGCTTTTGCAAGCGGGATCACCGACAAAAGCCGCGTTGACATCGGTCGAGAGTAGTCGCCGCAATTCCGGGATCTTGTCCAGGAACTTGATAGCAATTGCTTGACCTTGAGCTTCGAAATCGGCCACCATTTCGGCACATTTGTTCTCGGTTCGAATATTCTGTTGGTGCATCAGGGCACGGGCGATTTGCCGAGTGAGTTTGTCATGCAGTCCGTCGATCAACTGTCCCACATGATAGGTCACATTGCCGATATGCAGTCCCTCACGCCGTCGGTAGCCGGGAAAGATGATATCGGTCAGGTCTTCCATGATGGAAATGACCTCGCCAAAACGGGGGAGGGGAGTATGCCCCAAATACTGAGTCGTGGAGCATTTTGTATACGTTTCCACGATTTGTTCAGTTAAGTCAGGTAGCTGTTCTTTCAGTCGGAAGTCGGTGGCCATTGTTTACTCTGAAAAAGATTTGACTGCAATTTTGGAACGTACCGGCTTGAATGGTCATCGGCTGAAGAAAAAATCCCCGTAGCTGGGGAAATCCGGCGGCATACCCCAATGAGGCATTTCAAAGCCGACGATGGCAATTCGATCAACAGACGCAGGTGGAAAAGTTCTTACACACCAATCCCAGTCTGGCAGCATTCGATTTTGGAAAGAGCATCGCGGTTATCCGCTAAACCTGAAAAAAAAGGGCCGTGAAAGAATATCGGCAAGTTGACCGCGACAAATTTATTGTATCCAGATTGCCGACAAAGTTTACCTGAATTCAAACCGAAGTTCGTTAGGGGCCCTGAAGAAAATCAAGGGCTTGGGCATCAAAAACAGCCGGTTTTCGGGGAATTACGTCGAGATTAAACAGCGGTAACAAATCCGCGGCGGCGATTTCCATTGGCCGGTCCAGCCAGCCGCAGGAGGCAGCTAGCCAACCGATTAGCTTCAATGGTGAGACCTGATTTTCTCTCAAAAAACTCAATCGTGTATCTCCATGGCGTTTGGCGAGACGGCGGCCATCCTCACCAACCACCAAGGGTACGTGGACAAATTGGGGCGGTTTCCAGCCCAAAAACTGGTAGATGTCAAGCTGGCGGAACGTGCTTGGAATCAGGTCATCCCCACGCAGCACTTCGGTGACTTCCATGTCATGGTCGTCATGAACGACTGCCAGCTGGTAGGAGGTGGATCCGTCCGATTTTCCAACGACAAAATCTCCCAGAGTGACAGCTGGAATTGTCTTTTGTAAACCAAAAACCTGATCATGAAATTGAATAGAATGGGTGCTGGTACGATACCTCCATGAAAAAGGGGTTGCGATTTGGTCTATCCTTCCGGCAGACCGGTAAGCACATCGCTTCGGATAGATTGGAGCGTCGGCCAAAGATGATTTTCCCTTGGAATGTAATTCATGAGGAGCGCTGGCGGCCGCCAGCACGTCAGATCTCGAACAGGTACATGGATAAACCATTTCTTGGGATTTGAGTTCTTCGATCATGGACCGGTAGCCTGACGTTCGCTCGGTCTGTAGGTAGGGACTGTGATGACCGGGTCGATCGGGTCCTTCGTCCCAGTCCAGTCCGAGCCAGGTGAGGTCCTCGATGGCTTGATCGATTGCCCATTGTTTCACTCTCGGGGAATCAATGTCTTCGATTCGCAGGATGAGTTTTCCTCCGCGGCTACGAATGGAAAGCCAGGCAATCAGGAATGTTCGGGCATTACCGATATGTTGAGCGCCGGTAGGAGAAGGCGCCAGTCTCCCGGTCAACGTCTGATTCATTATTCAAATCCTGACCCGAATGAGAGTAAATTCGGTTGCCAAATTTCCCGCTGGTGACCATTCCATGATGGACTTAGACAACATGAACCTGAAAACAGAGGATCCAGCTGGGTAGTTTTACCCCAAGTGACTCGAAAAGACAGTCTCTCAACAACAAAATCGAGTTCCCAGCAGGATTTTCTTTTACTTGACCGGTAGATTTGCGACAATACAGTCATGCCTGAAAAATACCCACTAAAACGTGAACCGGAATGCGGAGTATTCCTGTGGTGGCCCGAGGACGATGACAGTTGGATCCACCCCGACGATGTTGACCTTGCCAAGGAGTTGATTCCCGGCAACCGTATCTTTATCAGGGAAGACCACGATGATGATTTCAATCTGGTTTCCTACGGTCACCACCAGGTACGAGTGCTACCATCGATGTGGCTTGGTGTCCCTTCTGAGGGTTACCGCCTCGGCGATTTGGTGGAAGTCTGTTCGCGATTTGGGAAGAATCAGGCATTTACCGGTACTGTTGAAGAGATGCTTTGGAACCGACATACCAAACAGATTCAGTACCAAATCAAAAAACGAGGCAACTGTTTGCCCAAGCTTTATGCAGCGGTGGATTTCCGCCGGATCGACAACCTGAACCGTGTGCCGGTGCGACCAGAAATGAAGCTCAAGAATCAGGCTGCGGGCGGCGAGAATCTGTCTGAGCCAGCCGAAAACAAGGAGCAATAACGGGCGTTTTCAATCGACTTACCGGCGGTACACGTGCGCCGAAACAAAGATTGCGCCTGTTTTCGATTCGTAGCCGCGGAGGAAAAATCATCGCCTCCTTCGTCCGGTTTGTACTGGACGAAGGAGAGCGGTTTGCCCGTTGGCGGAGCGTCGAAGGACGGCGGCGGCCATGATTGGAATTCCCGATCAGTTACCGCTGGGGTTGGTCTGGAGCGATTCGAGATAAGCTAGTAGCGAAGCGAGTTGTTTGGCGGTCAGATTATTGACTAGACCTGCCGGCATGACCGATTGTTTGGATTCCTTTCGAGCCTCGATGTCCGCTTTCTGAATGACAATTGATTTTCCCTGGGCAGTTCGAATTTCAACTTCATTGCCAGCTTCTCGGGTGACAAATCCTGTCAAAAGAAGGCCATCCACGGTCGATATCATTTGAGTTGCAAATCCCTGAGCGATTTTCGCGTTGGGTTGAAGGATTGATTCAACCAACTCGTGACGTTTGTACCGTTTGCCAATATCAAGCAACTGCGGCCCGACTGCTTCGGCACCTTTTTTAACCGTATGACAGGCACCGCAACTCTGCTGTTGGAAAATTTTGGCACCATCGGCCAGATCTCCCTTGATTTGGGTCGTTTTCTGAAGGGCGGTTTGATAGGGTATGTTCCCCAATTGCTGGGGGTTGTTTTTGTCAAAATCGGGGATTTTGACGGTTGCGGAATTCTTTGTTCCCCCATTTTTTGCCGCCATTTTTTTGACTAAGGCGTCCATGCCCGCCAGTTTGATTTGGTGACGGGTGAGCTGCTGGACCACGCTGGCTCGAGTTTTTTCATTCATGGAAACCAGCTCTGTTTTAAGAAACTGTTCAATACGATCTGATTCAGACCATTTCATTCGGTCGTAATAAGGGCCTTTGGTGTCGGGGCGGGTTCCCCACCATTTTCCTTTATATGGTCCTTCGGCATGGTAGAGCCGGATAAGGGATTCCCAAGCCTTGATGTTGGAAGGGTTAGATTGAAGGAAACCGATTAACGCATCAACCGATTCCGGGTGATGCATTAACTTGATGGTCTCCAATGCGACATCGGAAATTGAGGACGGGCCGGCAGCCGCGGCGATGATGGCTTTTGTATTCCCGATCGCTGCCAATGCATGGATGGCGAGATGTCGTAGGGTCTTGTTGGAAGTGTTCACAGGTGTTTTAACATTGTTGTCACTAGAGCGGTCGATCGTGATTTGGCTGGCATACTGCAGAATGGCAGCCGCTTGGCTCGGATCTCCAATCCTACCCAGTGCGATCAACGCTTCTCGTTGCGATAATTTCGAACCGGTTTTTAGTAATTGAGCAACGTCGCCCGCAGCAATTTGTCCTTTAGCATTCCATTGTTCACCAAGGCTTCGAACGGTGAATGCCTGAACTCTGGGATCACCCTTCAGGAGGGAATTCAGCAGCGCGGACATCGAGGCTCGATTGGAGTCGAGCTGCAGGCCCTCGATTTCCTTCCAGGCGGAAAGGGCGGCAATACGCGTTTGAGCCGTTTGTTGCTGGCCAAGTGCTTTTAGCAATGGTCCGCGATAACCGGGTTGTTTTCCCCGTCCGACAAACTCACGAACGGCGGCCAGACGAAGGGAGTCGCTATTGCTGGTGAGAAGGTCGGCAAGTTGGTCGTAGGACATTTTCTTCAAATCCGGTCGACCATTTTTTGCAGATTCTCCCTTGGGCTGGAGGACTAGTACATAGCCAATGTTCTCGCCAGCGTATTTGAACTGACCGCCACGCCAACTGGCAACATAAATATTACCCCCCGAATCGATATCCATATCGGTTGGTCGTGGGATGGACAGAAAGGTTTCCTGCTGGGCGGTGTAGGTTGCCCCGTCGGTTTTCAGTGGATGAAAAAAGACCTTGCTCAGTCCCCAGTCACAGCTAAACAGAGCGTTCCGATACTTGGCTGGTAGTTTTCCCTCGGAGGCGTACAACGCCCCTGTTCCGCTACCACCACCGTAATCGGCCAAGGGGGGCATAATCTCGTCATTGAAATTTTTGTAGAGTGAAGGATATCCGTAGTTGGCTGTCTGCATGATATGTGAAAGCCGAATATCCCATCCTCCACCATCATTGGTGTTGTCGCGTGTAAAAAGATTCATATAGGGATCAATGGCGATATCGCAGATATTCCGTAAACCGCGGGCGTAGATTTCTAGGTTAGAGCCATCCGGTTTTACACGAACGACTCCGCCTCCTTTAAACGGGAGAGTGGTTCCATCCGCTCCGGTCGCCTTAATGAAACCGTAGTCGCCAACAGCAATATAAATCCAGCCATCAATCCCCATGCGAATACCATTGGTGGTGTGATCGGCTCCACGAAAATTCAGATCAAATCCAACTCCTTTTACGAGAGTCTCTTGACGATCCGCTTTCCCATCCTGATCGTCGTCAAAAAACACCGAAAGGTCCGGTGGATGTAATACGTACAATCGATCACGGTCCCAGATAAGTCCCCGGGGGCTATCGACCTCACAGAATTTTGAAAATTCATCGGCAACCAGATCACCGTCGGTGTCGATGCATCGAACAACACTTCCACGCCCGGTTTTGCGATCCAATGATCCGTTTTTGTCGATGCCCACATAGACCACACCTTCCTGCGTCGAGGTCAGGCAGACCGGGTAGTTGACTTGCGGGGGGGCCGCAAAAATCTTTGCGTCGAAGCCCTCCGGTACTTTGACTTGGGACAACAGCTGATTGGGGTCAGTCAATGGTCGGTTGTTGAGCGTGCTTTCGTCGACTTCGATTACTTTGGTTCCGAGTACACGGAATTCCCAAAAGCTATACCATGCACCGCTCTCGGTTTCGGTGGATGTCATTTTCAGATAACGAATATTGTCAGCCTGAAAGTTGTAGGTTTGGGTTTGTTCACGAGAATTGTTCTTGGTGCCGTCATGAAGCATTTTCCAGGATTTTCCGTCAGCCGATCCTTCCAGCTTGAAACGATACAGCCTTGATTGCTCCCAGTGGACCTCGACACCCGTCAATTGCTGTGCTGATTGAAGATCAACTTGAAACCAGTCCCCGGCCTCGTTGCTGTCAGCACAGTAACGGGTTGCGAGCGAGCCGTCGGTAGCCGCTCGAGGCAAATGGCCATTTTGATTGGCTGAACAGATAGCCGGCTTGTTGAGCGCCAAATTGACCCGGACTTTTTTCACTGGTGGAGCCTTCAGGTTTTTCTCATCCAATTTGTTGACTGCCCACAGGAACCCCCGTGTCAAGAAATTAAGATATCTCGGTGTCGACATTGTTTCGTTGTGGTGTCCGATGGTGGTTCCGAATACCCGACATTTACCGTATTCGTTTTTCCAAATGCACACCTCCTGTTTTTTTCGCCCGCCAGAACTGAAGGCCCGCGCCAAGGGTGTCGCCTTGCTACCAATGTTGTCGACATAGTAAAGCTCTCCGGTGGGAGTGTCCCAAGTCTTGCCGAAGCCTTTCATGATGGGGTCATTGGACTCCAGGTTCTCCACCTGAAAAGAATGATGAGGGCCGTGACTGCGAGAGGTGACGCCGAGAAAATCCCGGTAGTCATTGTCCTTGGAATTGCGAAACGTATGCATGGCACAGTGAATGACGATGGCGTTGACGCCCTCGCGATGCGGTTTCAGAACACGCTCAATCCACTCTTTGTCGCCGATTCCCCCAAAGCATTCATTATGAATGACAATGTCATATCCTTTAGCCCAATCCTTGTTCTCATAAAGAGGGATTTTCGTGTTGGTGGTTGTTCCTCCTTGGTGAACAATCGTCCAGTCGATTTTGATTTTACACCGGGCCTGTATTCCCTCGGTGATGATCTTTTTTTGTTTTTCATAGTCATGACAGCATCCGCCGGTGACGAGCATTGCCTTGATGGATTTTTTGTTTTCGGTTTGTCGGGCCCTGACCGTCGAGGGGATGATAATTGTGAATAACAGGAAGGAAACGAGCAAATTAAATTTCATGTGGGGCAACTCTGAATCGAAGCGGATGAAGGGGAGGCTGAGGGCGTGTCAATGTAAGGTTGAGTTTTCAAACGGAGATCATCAAGATTTCATGTGAATTTATCATAATTAAAAAACCGAGGAAGAGTTGGACCTGGAGGAGTCCGTATTAAAGTCCGGTCATGGCGGGTGTTTGTCTGCTTGCATTCAGTTTTGAATTTTCTTGTGAAATTGCCACCGTGTTGAGATGAATTCTGCCGGTCCGTTTCCTGATATTTATTGCCGGGACCGCCTAAATACAACTCAAGACGGCCGGGGCGGATTGGAAATCAGTTTTGCAAAACGGGATGTCCCACTTTAAAGTCAAGTCTTAGCCGTTATCTTGGATATCGGTTATTAGCGGTTTTTCACAGAAATAATGGACTCTTCAGGCAGGCTACCACCATGGTTCGATTTCTCTTGTTTTTCGCAGTTTTTGTTTCGATTGGTTTGCCTGCAAACGCGCAGAGGAAACCCAATCCCCGTTTCCAACCACCGGCTAAAATCGATCCTGCATTGCCCCACGTACTTCTGATTGGAGATTCTATTTCCATCGGTTATACGTTGCCTGTTCGCAACAAGTTGGACGGTATTGCGAATGTCTTTCGTGCTCCGACCAACTGCGGTCCAACGACCAAGGGGTTAACAGCGTTAGATCAATGGATTGGGGACCGCAATTGGAGCGTGATTCACTTCAACCACGGGCTCCACGATTTGAAATACCTGGGTCCCAACGGAGAAAATCTGGCCGATCCTGAAGCGTCTTCATCTCACCAGCAAGTCCCCCCCGATCTTTACGCAACCAATCTCAGGAAGATCGCTCGACGCTTAAAAAAAACAAACGCCACCGTGATTTGGTGCGAGACGACACCTGTGCCAGAAGGAGCCAAAGGCCGAGTCGTTGGAGATAGCAAAAAATACAACAAGATTGCAGCCAAGGTTATGTTAGAGGTTGGCAAGATTCAAACCAACCCACTTTGGGATTTCGCTAACCGGAATGTGAAGAATCTTCCTGCCAATGTCCATTACAGTAAAGAAGGATCGAATCAATTGGCTGATCAGGTTGCCAGCACCATCAAAAAATATCTGGATCCGCTTTCCGCCAAATCCAAGCGATAGATTTTGCGTAGCGCCGTAGGGGGGCGGTGTTGCCACGCCGGTCTGGCGAAAAGGGTTGGTGGATTGCAAGGACGAGCGGAGAAACAGGACACGTCTAGGATTTCTCAACTCACATGGTTTGAATGCCACCGCTCAGAATCCACCGCTCAGAATCCACCGCTCAGAAAGGCAGCCCGTGAAAAATCTTCAATCTGTTAATGGCCTGTCATCTTTTTTCAGCCGGTTGGACTTTACATTGCTTTCGCATTAAACAGGGTGAACGATTCCAGCGATTTGGGAAAATGATTTCCATAGGCATAGATTTCCAGGCACGCCGGTCGACCCTCAACCAGCCAGAGCAAGCTTCCACCACCCCATTGCATCGCATCACTTTGGATTTGTGGACCACTTAAAGCTGGACGGTCCCAACTCTGATCTTGTGTGCTTCCCCCCCCTCGAAAATACGTGTAACAGCCGACCCCGGTCCAGTCACGGGCGACAATTTCCAACCGATAGGATCTTAACAAAGGATTATGCTGCGTGATCGATTCGAGAATGGCGGCTTCCAGCATGGTGGGCACCATACGACCGACCTCCTTTTTTAGCCATCGGAGCAGCGTTGAAGCCTCGAGACGATGGGGTTGTTTGAGTGGGTTAAACCCGGTTTGGTCTGCGGTTGAGGATGTGAGGGATGTTCGCCAATCGATCACGCACCTAGAGAGGCTTTGGGTGCCCTTGATCGGTGCTCAATGTGGCAGCGTGCCCAGAAACCGGTCTGCCTGCCAAGACTGTTTTCATTAGGCTAACCGGGTAGATAATTCTTGACAATCAGCTATGTTTTAAAATTTGACTAACTAACGAGAATGTGTTGCTTTGTCCCAACATGAATCGGCATCAACTCGAATGATCATTGGAATCCCCTGCGAATCTTTCCCCGGTGAAGCGCGTGTCGCCGCGACGCCTGAGTCTGTCAAGAAACTTATCAAGCTGGGATACGCCGTCAGCGTGGAACAGGGAGGTGGGCAATTGGCAAGCTACCCTGATCACGCCTACGCCCAAGCGGGTGCAACGGTTGTGGACCGAAATCAGGTCTGGAATGAAAGCAATATTGTTTTAAAGGTCCGCAGTCCTGATGCGGTAGAGCTTGAAAAGCTCAACGCCAATCCGAATCAGCCCGCTTTGTTTTCTTTCATTTGGCCATCGCAAAACAAGGATCTCCTGGCTTCTCTGGCTGCCGCGGGGGTTTCGACGCTGGCCATGGATTCCGTTCCCCGTATATCCCGAGCACAGAAATTGGACGCCTTGAGCTCGATGGCGAATATCGCCGGTTATCGAGCAATTATCGAGGCTGCGAATTCGTTTGGCAGTTTTTTTACAGGCCAGATCACGGCGGCCGGAAAAGTTCCCCCCGCGAAAGTGATGGTGATTGGTGCTGGGGTCGCAGGGCTGGCAGCTATTGGTGCCGCTCGGGGATTGGGTGCCATCGTGCGGGCTTTTGACACAAGGCCAGCAGTCAAAGATCAAGTCAAGAGTATGGGCGCCGATTTTCTTGAACTTGATTTTGAGGAAGATGGTGATGGCGCCGGTGGTTACGCAAAAGTCATGAGCAAGGAGTTTATTGAAGCAGAGATGGCTTTGTTCTCCCAGCAAGCCAAAGAAGTCGACATCATTGTGACCACGGCCTTGATACCTGGCAAACCGGCGCCCAAGTTGATCACCGACCAAATGGTGAAGTCAATGAAGCCGGGTAGTGTGATTGTGGATTTGGCCGCAGAGCAGGGCGGAAACTGTGAATTGACCCAGCCCAATGAAAAAGTGGTCAGGAATCATGTAACGATCATCGGTTATACGGATTTTCCAAGTCGGCTGCCGACCCAGTCATCAGCCTTGTACTCCAATAACCTCGTCAATTTGATATCGGATATGACTCCAGCAAAACAGGGTCAACTGGAATTCGATTTGGAGGATGAAGTCGTCACCGGGTGCCTTGTGACCCATTGCGGCGACGTGACGTGGCCACCACCCCAAAAAAGTTCGCCCCCGTCCACTCAGGAAAAACCGATCGATTCCCCACCCGTTTCGGTCGAAGCTCCACCCCAGATGAGTTCGCGGACCAAGTCGTTGGTGACCTTGGCGGTTGCTGTGCTGGCTGGAATTGGGTTGCTGCTATTAGGCTTGGTTGTGCCGGGGCCCTTTGTTTCTCATCTCACTGTGTTCATCCTGTCCTGTTTTATTGGCTGGCAGGTGATCTGGAATGTTAACCCGGCTTTGCACACACCTTTGATGAGCGTGACCAACGCGATTAGCGGCATTATTGTGATCGGGGCGATCGCACAGATTTTCAATTCGAGTTTGCTCATCATGATTTTGGCATCGATTGGAGTTTTGATCGCCACGATCAATATCGTGGGTGGATTTTGGGTGACCAATCGAATGCTGGATATGTTCAGGAAACAGAATTAGAGGCGCGGGAGATAAATGCAGTGATAGAAATTGGTCGACTTCCGGATATGGCGTTTGTCATTGCTGCGATTTGTTTCATCTTTAGCCTTAGTGGGCTGAGCCAGCACGAAACCGCGCGTCGCGGAAACCTGTTTGGCATCATTGGGATGTCGCTGGCTGTGGTTGCGGCACTTTTGAAAATGGGGCTCGACGATTCCCCTGCCGCCAGTGCAGCGCACATTGATTCGGGTAGCATTCTCTATACGGTTGGCTGGATTCTCTTGCCGGCATCCTTGATTGTCGGCACCGGGGTTGGGGTCTTTCTTGCTACCCGGGTAGAGATGACGGATATGCCACAATTGGTCGCCATTCTGCACAGTTTTGTGGGGCTGGCAGCCGTTTTGGTTGGCTTTAACAGTCACCTGGATCTCTCGCATCATTTTAGCGAAATGAGTGTCGAAGCGACGATCCATCAGGTCGAAGTTTACCTCGGCGTGTTTATTGGTGCGCTAACTTTCACTGGTTCCATTATTGCCTGGGGCAAGTTACAGGGAGTGATTGGCAGCAAGCCGCTGATGCTGCCAGGGCGGCATGTCATGAATGTAGTGGCGCTGTTGATCTGCCTCGGGTTGGGTATTGTTTTTGTCAGAGGCGGCTTAAATGATTGGACCATTTACCCTTTGCTGGCCTGCACGCTCATCGCGTTTGTGATCGGCGCACACTTGGTGATGGCAATTGGCGGTGCCGACATGCCGGTGGTCGTTTCGATGCTCAATAGTTACTCGGGATGGGCTGCCGCGGCAACTGGTTTTATGTTGAATAATGATCTCTTGATCGTGACTGGAGCGTTGGTTGGCAGCAGTGGTGCGATCCTGAGTTACATCATGTGCCGCGCGATGAATCGATCTTTTGTCAGTGTGATCTTGGGAGGATTTGGTGTCGAATCGGGAACCATGGCCAGCGCATCCGGTGAGGATCTTACCTATCAGGAAACTTCAACACTGGAAACTGCTGAAAGTCTATTGAATGCCTCGGAAGTGATTATTGTTCCCGGTTATGGGATGGCAGTCGCTCAGGCGCAGCACCCTGTCCGCGAAATCACGGAGATCCTGATAGCCAACGGAACGAAAGTTCGATTCGCGATTCACCCGGTGGCGGGTCGTTTGCCGGGCCACATGAATGTCCTGCTAGCTGAATCGCGTGTCCCTTACGATATCGTTCTGGAGATGGACGAAATCAATGAAGATTTTCCTGACACGAATGTCGTTTTGGTGATTGGAGCCAACGATATTGTGAACCCTGGCGCTTTGGATGATCCGTCCAGTCCGATTTACCAGATGCCGGTCCTGCATGCCTGGGAATCTTCCGAAGTCGTGATTCTAAAACGGAGCATGGCAACCGGTTATTCAGGGATTGATAATCCGCTTTTCTATAAGGATAACTCACTGATGCTTTTTGGTGATGCCAAGGCCAGCATCGACGGGATTTTGAATGAGCTGCGAAATCGGTTGGCGTGAAATCGGTTGGCGTAAGGCAGAGATTGCTCAGATACCTTGAGACCAATGACCTGGTTTAGCTGGAGGAGTTGGTCGTTCAACTGGGTACTTGGTCTTCCAGTGGCAACTGCATTTGGTGGCTGAGGAGTTGTTTTAGAAGTGGATCTAGCGAGACCGCTGGAGCTTCAAATTCGAATCGGTCGGCGAATTTCCATTGAAAGTGAGCCATTGCTGGCGTTTTCAGACTCTCTTTAGTTGGTTTGATATTTATTCTATCACGATGGCATGATTCCCAATGGTGTGCCAATTTAGTGGGTTCGCAATGTGTTTGAATTGACTTTACGATGTTGTTTCGCCACCATTGGCTTGTTGGTAATTTCAGAAATAAACCAATAACTCGGTCGTGGGACGAATACCGACTTGAGAAGATCTGATAGGGTGCCTTGAGATTAGGTTCCATATCACTGTATCGATTTTGGTAGCATCGGTACTGGTCTGCATGTTAGTGTCTGTCGGTCGCGAACTGCGCCTTTGCATTTCTCAACCTAAAACAAACCGAAGGTTTCGTATGGAAAAAGCTAACCCGCTCAAGGAAAAAACTGCTTTGCTTGCTCGGGTGCCATCGACATTCGCGCTGAAATTTGTCCAAAGTGTGGCGTTCGGCAGTATCACCCATCACCACCGATTCAACACCCAACATCTAACGCGAGCACCGATGAATCGCATTTCAAGCAGTTAGCGACCAAGCAAGAATGGGTTTACATATTTGCTTTTTGTGTGGGTGCTTTCGGAGTCCATAAATTCTTATTGGGGTACCGTAGCGTTGGCGCGGTCATGCTTGGGACGACTATTCTGTTTTCGATTATTTGGAGCGTTTTGGAAACTATGTCTTTTCACTTCCTGGACTCTCCCATTTGGCTTTACACCGAATTTTATTGGCTTTCGCTTGGACCTATGGGGGTAGTCGGCTTTATTGAGGGGGTCATTTATTTTGGAATGTCCAATAGGGAATTTAAAGAAACGTATGTTGATAACACGAAGGAATGGTTTTAAGATCGTCCCTTCATCTGTTCCGTCTTGTATTGGGGATTTGAATTTTTGTGCTGATATGGGAAGGCAGTTCTCAACGAGAAGTCAAAATCTTTTTGGGTAGCCCGTCGCAAAAATCGCAAGAAACCTGATTTTGATTTTTCTATCTGAGAGAATGTGGCCTTTTGGCAATTGATTCCCCTCTCGATTTCAATTCTTTTCACTGCCCTAATTCACCAGTCGTTACCAAATCAGGTCCCGTCCGCTGTTTGGACTTCGCAAACCCTGACAATCGTTGCTGTGTGAATGGAGCCCGAGCTTTTTCCAGCGTTGTAGGAAGGGACGCAGTTTGGCGACTCTTCATTTCAAAACCTATCAATGGAAGGTTTATTAGAAGCGGATATCGACTCGGATTGGTCAGAAAGCGGAAAAGTGACTTTAAGAAATTGAATGTGATCGGAAGACTGGGATTGCGGCCCAAGTTTGGAGCAGTTGAAAAAAATCATGTACAGATCATGTACAGATTCCACAAGAAACAAAACAAGGTTCAGACCAAAAACGGTTTGAACCTTATTTTTATTGGGTTTGATGATAGCGACGCTGACGGGACTCGAACCCGCAACCACTGGATCGACAGTCCAGTACTCTAACCAATTGAGCTACAGCGCCATTGATTCTTCATTTCCTACATAAAATAGGGAAACCGAAATTATATCGACATCCCCTTGATCTGCAACCAGCTTTTTGTGAGAGATTTTCGCCAGCTTTTCTTTTTTTGGTTTTGAAAATGGGAGGTCAAGATCCAGACTGGTTGTCCAGTACGTCCTTTTAATAGGGTCTGAATTGAATTTGGACGGTGGGCACTCACATCAATCCGGGTACCAGTATGGCTTTCAGTTGCGATTATTCGCCCGCGATGGCCATTGGACAGTGATCCGGCATTCAAATGTCGCGACTGACCCTTGCATGTCGACCTAAAAGACCGGTCTGCAAATGGGAAACGGATCTTCAGCGAAGTCAGCGATATCCAATCTCCAAACTGTCGGAGGCGGTTCTGCTTGCTTTCGGCCCAAAAAATGAACCCATGTGAGATTTGATGCAGGTGATCAGGGGGGGCCCCAACTTCTCACCGCAATTTCACAAGGAAATGGGAAAAGACCTCACCGGGAGGAATTTCACCGTGTTTTTACGCTGGAATCGAGCCGTATTTTACTAACAGGGTTGATGAATATCCCATTTTTTCAGAGAGGGTGGTTTCCGCGATTGGGAAGGCGACCAAATCAGGAGAATTTCGATGGGCGTAAAGCTCGATGATTGATCGAAGAAACATGCTTCGGGGCATGGCACTTGGAAGTACCTTATTGCGACAGGTGATGTCAAACGTCGCCATGAAACCCGATCCAAGGTTTTTAATCGTATTGAACAGCTTGCCGGTCAGCTAGGGATTCGCCGATCATTTGAAAAAGTTTGCGCCAACCTAGGACGAGAGATTTACCGGTCCGAAGAACTGAACCACCCAGTCGATGCCAGCGGCGAAATTATGGACAGCGGCGAGGTCGAATTAGATGGGCCTGTGAAAAACGCAATGGAGATGATTAACAAACTTGTCGGCAGTGAGCGGGTGCAGCAGGTCTTTGTTCGCCATGCTTTCAGATTTTAGATAGGACGAAACGAAACCCTCAATGAGGCTCCTGTGCTTCAGCAAGCGTATCACACCTACAAAGAAAATGGTGGCAGCATGAATGCATTGATCACGTCGTTGCTGACCTCGGATGCGTTTTTGTATCGAAAAGTAAACCGGTAACCGGTTGATTCCATTAGTGGGTGGGGCGAACGCTTCCTGCTGCGCCCATCGTTGGCAAACTCTTAAGATTCTGCGGTTTTGACCGGTTTCGATTTTTCCACTCCTCGGTCACTTTGGAAAATTCGATTTTTTCTTGCAGGAATCAGGGGAATAGATCTTCAATTCCGATCAATCGTTAGCACTGTGTCAAATTCTCCTGATTCTTAGACGCTAGGCCAAGATCGAGATTCGACTCTGCCGATAGACGAAAAGATAGGATTCGCAATTTGGCCCTACAGCGTCTTGTCGCAATTATTTGCCGCCGGCAGATCATTTCAAAATAACAAGACCAAAGAAGATTTATGAAAATTGATATGACAGCTCGTTTCACGCTAGCGTTGTTACTCATGGCGGTAGTCGTGAAGGCGGAAAATCCGGCGGATTTAAAATGGTCAGCCCATGCTCTGCAGATTTCCGCTCAACGCAACAATACTCATGCTGGCGTTCCTACAGCTCTTTCTGTACGCCCTGGCACCTCTCAACTTGCGATTGTTGGAGACGACCACGTAGTACGTATCCAAGACCGCAAGACGGGAAAGTTGATCACCATTTTGGAGACGCATTCAGATTGGATCAAAACCGCCAAGTTTCATCCAGACGCTCAGACGCTGCTAACGGCTGGTGCAGATCGAAAAATCATGATCTGGAACGCTGAGAATCATCATCGTTTTGATCGGTTTGCTACTGAAGACCGGGCAATTACGGACCTTGACATCGACCGTAGCGGAAAGTGGTTGGCGACCGTGGGATTCAGTTCCAAACTGCATCTTTATCATTTTAAAGAAAGAAAACGGGTCCACACGTTGGAGTGCCCGGATAACGACAACCGGACCGTTTCATTTTCTCCAGATGGCAACTCAGTTGCCGTCGGAAGCCGCAATGGAACCATTCGACTCTTTAGCACTGACACCGGAAAACAACTGGACGATTTCCCCGCACACCATCGCTGGGTTCGTGATGTCGTTTTTCAAAGTGATGGTCAAAAAATAGTCAGTTGCTCCGAAGACCGAACTGTTCGATGTATTGATCTGGTCACAAAAAAAATTGAAACGCTGGTCTCGGCACCGGCAAAATTTTATTCAGTGGTGGAAATTGCCGCCGGCAAGTTTGCGGTGGGTGCCAGTGACAATCTGATTCGAATTATTGATTTGGCAGATCGCTCGGAAACCGGTTTTCTGGAAGGGCACCGGGGAACCGTCTGTTGTCTTTGTGTCGACAACGGAGAGCTGATTTCGGGGAGTTTTGATACGCAAATCAAGGTCTGGCAAGTCGAAGGCTCCTGGGTTCATGCTCGGCGGTCTGAAAATCAGTCAAATCGTCAGCTTACTGATTCTCAAAAGGGTGAACGAAATAACGAAGTGGCATCGACAACGTTTCCGCGAGTAGCCCGCTACCGGAACCGGTTTCTGTCAGTAGAAGATCAGCCGGATGCCGAACAAGCGGCATCCCGTTTCTCAAAGTTGCCATCCAATCAAGTGCCGGATCCGAAGGGCAAGTCTGAACCATCCGATTGGCTCAGCATTAACAATCCAGACAGTGACGGCCGAAATGGAAACCCGGAAGCAGTATCAAGTTCGTTTCCGGTCGCTCCCGTATCGGGCGATTTAATACTTCGCCCTTTGCCCGAGTCGTTGACGGAAAATTTGAATACAGAAAAGTAATTAACCCTTTTTTCTGCTTCGGCAGAGCTCGGCGTTCCCGCAACGCCAAAAGAGTTTTGATTATTGGATGATCAATCTCAAATCAAGGAGGATCAAACATGAGTTTTATCAAACGTTTACTCGGAAATCCGCAATCGAATTGCGAAAAAAAAATGGCTCAGGAAGCTCCTGGCGAGGCCGTTTCCCATCATCATCGTTCACTCTTGATTGAAACCATGGAGGAGCGGCGAATGTTAACGGCGAATCCACTGGTGATTGGAGCTGTCTATATCGAGGGTGATGGAGGTACAGACGCTGAACCGGACCAGTTTTATGTATCTTTCGAGGGTGGTTCCTCTACTTCGAATGTGACCCGCATCGTTATTGACGGGAACCAGAACGGGACTCCAGGCACAGGCGATACCGATGTTTATTTTGATGTGATCCCCGACGGTGTGGCCGGTAACCATCTCGGAGTGGGTGGAGCGAGTGGTTTTCAATGGTCAGCCGACAGTGTCGGAATTACTGCGGGTGAAGTCAGTGCTACTGTTGTGGATGGGGGGACGCGATTGGTGCTTGATCTGATCGATTTGCAGTCTCAGGACGTGCTTGCATTTACCATCGATGTAGACCAGTTTTTTTCATTTAAAACCGATGATCAGGTTACCTCCGGCATTGAGTTTGCCGGGTCAGCCATGGAATTTACCATCGATGACACGGCCTATCATTTAACGCCGGATCCTTCGACCACGATTGGTCGTTTTGAATACGACTATGCTTTTGGATCAAACGTCGGGGGAGGCAATGGTGAACTCTCTGCGTTGCCGTCGAAAAACGGTAGCAATTTCGGTGAAAACCGGACTGCGGGTGCCATCATGGAATTTGATCTTACTCCCCGACACGCATCTATAGCGGGCACGGTTTACCATGACCGAAATAACAATGGAATTCAGGAACCCGGTGAATTGGGGATCTCAGGAGTCACCATTGAGCTCCTCAATGAGAATGGGCAGGTTCTTACAACCCACCTGACCGATGCCAATGGAGACTACCGGTTTGATGGCTTGCCTGCGAGTCGCTATTCGGTGCGGGAGAACCAGCCATTGGACTATTTGGACGGGATCGATACGCTGGGCTCGGTGAACGGTCTGACCAACGGCGTCCAGGGTAATGATGAATTTAGCCAGATCGTGATGAATCCCGGAGACGTCGGCGTGGATTATGATTTCGGCGAAATCCGCGAGGCGATCATCGAGGGAACGGTGCATACTGATCTGAACGATAATTGTCGCTTGGATCCAGCCGAAGGCGAGCTGCCTTTGCCCGCTGTTATCGTGCAGTTGCTCAATGAAACAGGTACGGTGTTGGACGTGCAGGTCACCGATCCATCGGGTGGTTATCGATTTGACGGTTTGTTACCGGGCGTATATTCGATTCGACAAATTCAGCCCAGTAGCTATTTTTCAGCCGGGGAGACAATAGGCAGTTATCTCAACGGTGGTACAGCAGGAGGGGGTTTGGCAACCGAGAACCTCCTTTCATCGATTGTCATTATGGCAGAAGACCACTTGGTGGATTACAACTTCTGCGAAGCACCTGCGGCCACTATTTCTGGATTTGTTTTCCAGGACGGCAGTGTGATTTCACTACCCCAAGATGCCACGCTGACAAGAGCTGAGGCTACCCTGCTGCGTGACGGACAATTAACCCCCGACGATCAGCTTTTGGCTGGAGTTGTTCTGGAATTGCGTAATGGCATTACCGGAGATCCTATCACCGGCGATCAGGCATTGTCCGGCACCTATAGTTCTGGTCCCATTCGGACGACAACCGGCAACGACGGGTTTTATCAATTTACGGGTCTCCCGCAGGGTAACTACGGCGTCTTTGAAATTCAGCCGGCTGGATTTGTCGACCATATTGATACCGCTGGAACCAATAGTGGAATCCCCATCAATCCAACCGATAGCATCGATCCATTTGTGCTCAGTACTCTGTCGGTCGGCGTTGATCCCGCAAATGACGCGATCCTTAGAATTGCCGTCAATTGGGGAGACAACGCACAGCTGAACAACTTCAGTGAGATCGCCACCGAGACCACAGAAGTGCCGACTTCCATCCCTCCCACGGTTCCTCCGTTCAATCCCCCGATTTCCCAGGTAGGTCCTAAATTCGTTGCTCCAACGATGGTCCGAGGATTTAGTGGCGGTACGCCCGCCATTGCGATTGGTGGCTTGTCAGCACCTCCAGCTGCTTCGGCGTATAGCTGGCATTTGAGCGTGATCAACGGTGGTTCTCCGCGTGGGGATCAGGAACTGGAAACGCAGTGGAATACCGCATCCTATCTTTCGGAGTCGGAATGGAGTGCGGTTCGAATGACGGTCGGAATTTGGAGTATTAGCAAACAGACAATTGCTGAAATTGATCAGGCTCCTCAGACTCGGGAGGTGATCTACGGGATGGCAGATGGGATTCCATTGGCCGGTGATTTCAATGGAGATGGGACCGACGAGTTGATGATGTTTAGCAACGGATTTTGGTTCGTTGACATTAACGGTAACACCAAATGGGATCGGGAAGACCTGTGGGCTGAACTGGGCAGCGAGACGGATTTCCCCGTCGTGGGGGATTGGGATGGAGATGGCAAGGATGACATTGGCATTTACGGTCTGCAATGGCCTAATGATCTGCGGGCCATCGACACCGATCCCGGCCTGCCCGATTTAGAAAATGATCTTGCCAGAGATTCGAAAAATATTCCGCCCAGCAAAGAAAATGCAGCGGTTGGTCATAGAAAGCTCAAGATACATGCCAATGGTAAGACGCGGGCAGACCTGATTGATCACGTGTTTCGATTTGGTTCTCAACAGGACTTACCGGTTACCGGAGATTGGAATGGAGATGGTGTTCGCAACATCGGGGTTTTCAATAACGGCGACTGGAAATTGGACACCGACGGCGATGGACGGTTAACGGCAAGGGATAGTGTGCGACAATTTGGCCGTCAGGGTGATTTGCCAGTTGTCGGTGATTTTAACGGCGATGGGATTGAGCAATTAGGCGTGTTCCGGGGAGGAACCTGGATGATTGACTCCAATGGTAACGGCGAATTGGAGGTCACCGACAAGGTTTTTGAGTTGGGTACTGCCGGCGATAAACCGGTTGTTGGTGATTTTGATGGCGATGGGATCGATGAGCCCTCGGTTTACAATGTGCCATCCCAGATCGCGGCTCGAAATTCCAAGGCAGGATAACCTCGTCAGAGTCAGCAATGATTGCTTGATTGGCCGTTCCATTGTCGGCAAGCAGTTTCTGTCAGATGACCTGTTGAGCGCCTAAGTGAGAAAATCCACCAATAAATCGGGCGTCATTTGCTGCCAAGACCGGGATGCTCATCGAAGATTAGTCCGCAAAGGGACGGGACAACCCAAGTGATAAAATGGCCACGGCGATCCTTTTTCCCTTACCAATGAACCGTGGATTATTAGTTTTTGCGTTGCTTTTTGCCGCCACTTTGTAAAAACGGGTCGAAAGCATTAGAATTTGTCTTGGATTCCATAGTAGTTCATTTTGTTGGGAGTTTTCCAGATGAGAAAAGTTGAAGCCATCATCCGTCATTTCAAATTGGAAGACGTCAAAAACGCACTTTCTGAATGTGGAATCGATGGTATGACCATCACTGAAGTGCGTGGGTTTGGCCGGCAAAAGGGCCATACGGAGATGTATCGAGGTACCGAATACGCGGTTGATTTCGTACCGAAGGTCAAGATCGAGGTCGTTTGCTCCGCTGAAAACTATGAAAAAGTAGTTGATACCATGTTGAAGACCGCCCAGACCGGACAAATTGGGGACGGCAAAATTTTTGTATCGAATTTGGAAGAAGTGATCCGGATTCGAACCGGAGAAGTTGGGGGAGAGGCCCTTTGAAGTGGACCGTCGGTGATCAATGATGGTCCGGTCGTCGAGGAATCCAAGCAGGTGAATTCCATCGATTGGCGATTGATTCGCCCCGGCGGTGATCTTTTCAAGGACGTTCACGTCCTAAGGTCCCGTTGTCCAGACTTGTAAAGTTGGCGTGATGCTGCCTATTGTTGAGAAAGTACGTGAAAAGCTGGCGGCCGGAAGGCAGGATTTACGCCACCAGCATGACGCTGGACTATCTGGCAAACAAGTGACTTCCGGGTTGGCGGATCTGGCCGATACGTTGATGCTGGACCTTGTCCATGAAGCCTTGGACTTTTCGACCGATGGCAACCGCAAAGATATCGAGCGCAAGATAGCGATTGTTCCCCATGGCGGTTATGGTCGACGCGATTTAGCACCCTATTCAGACATCGACTTGATGCTGCTTTATCGCCCCGATGCTCTTGCCAAAGTGGAAGTTTTTGCCAGAAGATTATCACAAAATATCGTCGATGTAGGTTTTGATCTTGGCTTCAGTACGCGAACGCCGTCCGATGCTGTTTCCTTGGCCCTTAAGGATGTCAAAATATATACATCATTGTTGGAGTCGCGTTATCTGGCAGGTAGTGTTGGTATTTACAGTAAGTTTCTTTCCAGGCTTGCGAGGCATTCGCAACGCCGCCCCCATGCCCTGATTCGAGCTCTTGAAAATGCTCGGATAGAGGAACGCCAAGCGAACGGCGACACAGCATTCTTGTTGCGTCCCAATATCAAAAAGACGCGAGGAGGTTTAAGGGATATTCATCTCATTCGCTGGCTTGGATTCACCAAGTTTGGCAAATCTGATCTTGATGAGCTGTCAAAGGTAAGCGGAATCGCGGAATCGGATCACCAGGTTGTTACCGAAGCTTACAAGTTTCTCTTGAGACTTCGGAACGAAATGCATTTTGAAGCGGGCAAGGCACGTGATGTACTGGGCATGAATGAGCAGGTTCGGATTGCTTCGCTTTGGGGCTATTCAGCGGACCATGGAGTTCTTCCGGTCGAAAGATTAATGCGTGATTATTTCGATCATACAAGCCAAGTGGTTTATGCAGCAGATCATACGATGGCTTCGGCGAAACTTCGGTTTTATTTCAGCGATCTGTTCACCCCTCTGTTTGCTCATCAGGAAGAAGGCTATTTTTTGGTCGGACCCTATCGTATTTCAACCACCAAAAAGGGACTGAAATACGTCAACGGCAACTTGGAGGGTGTCTTGCACCTGTTGTCGCTGGCAAATCTCCACAATAAAAAAATTGATCATCCCACGTGGCAGAGCATTCGGTCTTCCATGTTAAGTGTTGACAAACTCCAGTTGTCATCGACATCGGCTTGGCGGTTTTGCACCTTTATGTCTGATACCAACCGGCTTGGTGATCTATTACGTCGCCTGCATGAAATGCGGGTTCTCGAAAAAATAATTCCTGCATTTGCCCACATACGGTGTCTTGTTCAATTCAATGAATATCATAAGTATACCGTTGATGAACATTCTATTCGGGCTGTGGAAGCAGCGACCGGATACCTGCAGCGCGATGACATACTCGGCAGATGCTACACCAGTATCAAAGATAAAAAGGTACTGCATTTGGCTCTCTTGCTTCACGACTCCGGAAAGGGGTTTGATGAAGATCATAGTCTGGTTGGCGCGAGAATCGCAAAAGAATCTGGAGAACAGCTTAACCTGAGTGACCAGGAAACCAGCGACCTGGTTTTTCTGATCAAAAATCATTTGATGATGGCTCATTTAGCCTTTCGCAGGGATACAAACGATCAAGCCATGGTTGCATCGTTTGCGGCGGACTTGGGATCCACCGACATGTTAAAGATGATGTTTGTATTGACGTGCGCCGATCTTGAAGCGGTTGGTCCGGATACGTTAACCGAATGGAAATTTAGCCTGGTGGCGGAATTGTACTACAGGTCACTCTGCCAGCTTTCAGCAGAGTCTGAAAAAGACAGCCAGGAATTTGAAAATGCAGAGGTGAAAACTCTGGTTGTGGAAAAAATTGAACAACTTGACGATGAAACACAGCTAGCCATCAGCCGTCACCTTCCAGCAGATTTTTTTGAAACCTGGTCGCAGGACGAGGTCTTGGAGATTGTTAAGCAATTAAGTCTCTTGTCCGACGATCAGATTACAGTTCATGCCAGGAAATTTGCGAGTCAATCCTCGTTTGAATATCTGGTGGGAAAAAAGGATCGTCCATACGCGGCGGTTTTCCATAAGATTACGGGAGCATTGACGAGTGCGCGGCTTGAAATTCTTGGAGTCGATATTTGCCGGCCAACTCAAGGGACGATTCTTTACCGATTCAAGGTCTCTGACCCGGAGGTTACCGATACAATTATTCAGCAACGTATTGAACAGGTGAAAGAACGAATCTCAAATACGCTCAGCGGGGATTATTCCGAGCCTCAATTTCAGAAGGTCTGGGGGAAGAGAGAGGGGCCATCGACCGAAGTGGCGACCTTTCCGACGCGAGTTTTGATCGATAACAATACTGCTGACAGGGCAACGATTATTGACGTATTTACCCACGACAAGACCGGTTTGCTTTATACTATTACCCAGTGTTTACATGATTTGAAGCTGCAGATTGCTGCCGCCAAGGTGGGGACGTATTTGGATCAGGTCGTGGATGTGTTTTATGTGACAAATGTAGATGGCAAAAAAATAAGAAGTGAACAACGCATAGATAAAATAAAAACAACATTGTTAGAACGAATTAATTCCTGATATTGTTTCTTCAGGTGAATGGCGGGGCTGAAATGCCCTTGAGATAAACGGGTTGAAGGACTTTACGGGAACAACATTGCCAGAAAAATCGAAAAAGCTCTCGGCGTCGGATCGAGGAATGATTCTTTTTTTCATTCTAGCCACCACTTGGCCGTTTCTGGAGGGAATGTTTTCCCCGGATCGCTGGCGATATGCGGCAGCCCTGGAGCTTCAAAAGACGGAACAATTTGCCGAGGCTCGGCAAATTTATGAAGGGATTGCTGCCCGAAAACCGAAGCAGGCAGTCACTTGGTATCGGCTGGCGGAGATTTCCGCTCATGAAGAGCATTTTGAAGAAGCGCTTTCCCACATTAACAAAGCAAACGAATATGCTTCGCCAGAACAGAAATACTATTTTTTAAATTTCAAGGCAAAGCTGCTACTCTCACTCAAACAAAACCGCTCCGCGGTGCAAACGATGTTGAAGTTGTTACCGATGACCGGCCTGCCTGCCGATTTCAGGAGTCTGTCGGCGGACGAGTTGGCAGGTCAGTTGGGCAAGGCGAGTCACCGGCAATACTTGAATGGTTTGGCCTACGTCAGCGCCATTGGCGGAGTTGACTTGATGATCGCCAAAAAAATGATGGATGCGGTGATTTCGCATTTTGAACAAGAGGATTGGAATGCCTCGCTTTGTATTCCCTATCTTTACGAGAGGACTTCACAATATGAAAAGGCCTTGGCGGCCTATCAAGCGGTGCTCCAAAATATTCGTAAAGAAATCACCGGTTATGACGCGAAGTTTCAATCGATGTTGGAATTGAAATCTCAGCTTGCGGAATTGCCCGGTGAAGAAGTTCAAAAAAAGACAATTTTGTCCAAGAGGCTGGTAGCGCTGGAAAAAGTGTTGAGCTTGAAAAAACAATGGTTGATTTTGAATCGAATTCAACTGTTGGCAGAACAGTCGGATAACGATATTCAAGTCAACGAGGTTCGTCGGCAGCTTGCGGAGTTGTCCTCGGAGAAAATTAATAACGAAGAGGTCAACTTTGAACTAAATGATGCGGTTTATTACTCTCTGGCCTTTGAACTCCATCACTATTTCGATACCCGTGCGGTAGTCCATATGGCACTTGGCGATGCTGCGGTCGCCAACATGATCGACAACCAGACCAATGGAGGAGAGTTTTGGAACCGAGAGCAAACAGCGAATTTGGACTACCAACAGGCGAAACGGGATATAGAGGTGACGCTTGAGCTGCAAGAGGTATTGAAACTGTTTGAGGACCGGTTTCCGGAAAACAGCCAGTTCATTGCAATGCCATCTGATACTGCCGAAAGAAAGAGGAGTGTCCAAAGGAACGAAGCGGTCGAGCGGAATCATTATTCCCGGGTGCTTTGGAGTCTTGGATACGAAGAGCAGGCTATGGAGGAGGAGAAAAAGGTACGCCTGTTGGGATTTCAACCTGGCCCCCAGTTATTCTAGACAGCGGCAAATGGGGCAGTTAGCAGGCCTTTTGAATTCGTTTAGAATGGCGAGACAGAATGATGTTGGGATTTTTACTCCCTGAAAATTAATTTCCCTGTCCATCGCTTCTGCGGTGGTTGGGGAAAAAGACACTGATGTGGCGATTCAGCTGGATTCCAGTTTTATTGTTTTTTGAAAGTAGACTCCATGGAAAAGATCACAAGGAGATTTGCCATAACGGTAGCCATGGCGATCTGCGGGGTATTCGTGCCGTCTCAATCCAGCGTGGCACAACAGCAACCGCGGCAATCACTTCAGCTGCCCTCTTTTTCTTTTTTCAGATTGAATTCGACGTTGAATGTTCCAGATCATGGACAGGCGATGCTTGGATCAGTCAAGCAGTCCGCTTGGGGGTCGGTTTCCCGTGGGGTGCCGCTATTGAATAACCTGCCGTATGCGGGAAGGCTTTTCGGCAACAGGTCATCCGGGTATTCGCAGTCAGCATCGACCGCAGCAGCCAGGGTTCAAATTTATAATATGAAAGAGCTTGATCAGGCGTTGCTAAGATCAGCTCGCCAGTCGCGTGCAACAAATAGCGGTAAGGAGCTGGAGTCCAAATCACCATTCCAAAAAAATAAAATCCGTTCCCAGGCAGATTTCATCAAACGCCATCTGGGCAGATCAAGAAGATAATTTCGTGCCGTCCGTTTTCCAAACGTTGGATCGTTTGCAACCGGGACTTGCCCGCATTTCGCTGGTGGGAAGCCGGCCAAAGCAACAGCACCATGGCTGTCTGTCATGATGTTTCGTTTTGCAAAGACGACGTTTGGTTCATCTTTATCGCTGAACCCGTTCCCTTGGGATCCGCTACTACCAAGTTTTCTTCCGGAAGATTAGTCTTTGAATATGGTCAACTCAATGAACTTAATACCGGACGCACCGATTACCAGCCCAGGTTTTGACCGGTTGGACAGGATGGCGTTTGTACGGTCATTTGCGGAAGCGATTCGTGCGGCAAAAGGTGAAAACTCGGTTGTACTTGCTCTGGCAGGTCCGTGGGGCAGCGGCAAGAGTAGTCTATTAAACCTGATCGCCGGAGAGCTGAAAGAGACCGAAACCGAAAAGGCCCCACTATTGGTTAGGTTTAACCCATGGTGGTTCACTGGCACAAAGCAATTGATCCCAGCGTTTATCCAGCAATTGGGGGCCGCGGTTAGTCGTCCCGAAGTAAAGGATGTTCTGGGAGGGGCAGCAGAAGCCCTTCAGGATTTGGCAGATGCCTTGGCGAGTCCCGGGGAGGGAGGATCTGTTCAGCACAACCCTTCCCAATCCCAAAACGTCGCACAGCCGAGGGATATCCAAATCGTCCGGGAAAAAGTAGTCGATATTTTTTTAAAAACGGATCGACGCATTCTCATATTTATGGACGATATTGATCGTTTGACACCAGATGAAATGTCCCAATTGCTGTTGATTGTTCGCGCAATAGCGGATCTTCCTCATACAACTTATGTGCTTTCGATGGACTACGAAGTGGTTGTCGAGGCAATGGGAAGTAAGCTTGGTGTGGACGGTCGCACTTATCTTGAAAAGGTCATTCAGCTACAGATTGATGTGCCGGTGCCCACCCGCATGACGTTGGAGCGAATGGTGATTGGTCAACTAGCGGCCATCGACCCCGAGCAAGAGCGATTGGACGAACATTCACGAACGATCTTTAGGGTGCTTTTTGAAGGTGGAATCAAGAATTTTCTAACCACGCCCCGTGCGTGCACACGTTTCTTAAACGTGGTTCGTTTCATCTATCCGACCGTCAAGGGCCAGGTGTTTTTGCCTGACCTGTTGGGGCTGTCCTGCTTAATGGCGTTTTCTTCCCAGTCCATCCAGGCGATGCGTTCTTTTCAGGATGCGTTTGTCGGGCATTGCGATGAACGGGGACGAGGCTGGGTCGACCTAAGCACTTTTCATGAAAAATGGCTGACGACTATTCCGCAAAAAGATCGACCTTTCGTGGAGTCTATTCTCCGTGTGATCTTTCCCAAGGTTTCTTGGGCTCTTAATGGGCCCATGCGTGGCGAATCCTTTTTATCGGGCTGGGATGAACAGCAAAGAATTTGTTCTCCCCGACATTTCGATACCTATTTCCGTTTAGGTCTTTCGGCGGGAGAGGCATCAGAGTACCAATGGCAAAACCTGATCGAATTGTTGAATGATGCCACTTCATTTGCAGTTGCTCTTCAGCAATTTGGACCGGTTGGAGAACAAGAGGCCGAAACGTGGTTAATGGAACTTCTGCAGCAGGCCGCCGAATTTGTCGCCGAGAAGGCCAGTCCAGAACAGGCTGAACGGATGTTCGATGCTCTCATAAAGAGGGGCGATCAAGTCAAACTGGTGGACCCCGGACCATCGGGACAACGGTTGATTGAACCAGTGCATCGTGTCGTTTCCCTGCTAGTCGATTGTCTGCAAAAAATCGAAACGGCTGCACTCCGTTTTCAGGTATTGAAGCAATCCGTCGATTCTGAGGCCTCGATTTTTACGGCGTTGGAACTGATGGAAGTTTTGGAACACCGTATCGATCTATTGGCGGAACCTGATGAGTCCACCGATGCCAAGGTTCGGTCAGCGAAGTTGTTGGAAGTGGTCAAGCTGTTGGATCGTAGAATACTGGAAATCAGTCTCACGGGGGATCTTCAGAAACATCCTTTTTGCTTGAGGATATTAAAAAAATGGTATCGTTATGGCCGGAAATCCAAAGTTCGAATTTGGGTCGAGGAGTCTTGTCGAGACGACGAAGAACTCGTGCAATTCCTGGCGTCGATGAGCTTGGACACGAGCTTAATAAGCGATTCGGATCGTAAGTCCCAGCTCGAATTTCCATTGGAACTGATCAAAATGTTTTTTGACCCCGAACCATTGCGAGGGCGATTGGCCAAACTCTCCAAGGACGAACCGGATTGGATCTCACTGGAGAGCGAACTTTTGATTGGGCAGCTTTTGGAACGACTGTAAATAAAGTCGTTGGCCATCAGATGAAAATCAGAATCCGTCCAGAAATTCGTTGGGACTCATCTTGTTGATATTGGGAAGATGTTCGTACAGTGATTTGAATTGCTTGAAATCGTCGTTGTTTTCCATGAAGTCTTTTACCATTTTATTTTTAGCGGCAACCGTAGGATTACTGCTTTTCTCACCGTTTTCGATTTGTTCAAGCGTTCCCATCGGGTTCTTCAATGCTTCATTGAGTGTGCCTAGATAGTTGGCGTACATCAGGAACACGGCGACGGCGATGATGACAGCGACGAAGATAGTTATCACGAAACCTGAAATTTGGCTGATTCTACGTAAGGAAATTTCAGCCTGTTCGCAGTAATCATTGGAAAGTCGTTCCAGGCTTTCGGTTAGTTCACCGGTCAATTCGCCTACCTCGACTGCTTGCAAAAGGTCAGCGGGGAATGCATCTGTGCGGCCGAGTGCGACGGCAAATTCCTTGCCTTCACTTATTGTCTCTCCAATCGCATCCTCGTGTGCCATATAGTAATGCATCTGGGTACTACGGACACCAAGTTGAATTGCCCTTTTGGCATCCATGCCCGCTTCAATTGCCATTCCAAACGACCAGGCAAATCTGGAAAGCGATAGAGTTTTGATCGTGTTGCCAATCAATGGAATCCGCAACGCTAATTGAATTGGGAATTCGCCAAACCAGCCTGCCACAGTTCCTTTTATGGCAATGAACAGTCCGCCTAGTCCCAGCAATATTAAAATCCAAAGGAGCCCCAAATTGCCCATTGGAGAAAAACCAAGCATAAAGATATCAGGTGCTTGGAATTCGGTCATAATGGACTCTAACCAGGCAATGATCAGGAAGAATAAAGAGATGACACCAATCGCAAAAATGAATTGCAGGACCGGCCAAGAGATTCCCTGGATAAACGTGCGCCGCATCTGGATCAGATTTCGATAATGATCCGCCAATCGAAGAAAAGCCTGGTCAAGACGACCGGTCTCCTCTCCAACGCGAACCATTTCCGAAAACATGGATGGAAAACAGTGGTGCCTGGATACCGCGTCAGCTGCGGTACCGCCGTTACTCACATCTACGAGGATGGCTGAAAAGGCCTCCCGCTGTGAACCACTCAGTAGTTTCTCTTCGTTTTCCAGGGCAACGCTGATAGAGATGCCTGCCTTCAGCGAACGACCCATGCGGTGACAGATTTTTTCCATTTGAAAAATGGAGAGTTTCCTGTCTAGGAGGCCTGATCCCTG
The DNA here is from genome assembly GCA_014238905.1 of Planctomycetota bacterium. Classification (GTDB taxonomy): domain Bacteria; phylum Planctomycetota; class Planctomycetia; order Pirellulales; family Pirellulaceae; genus JABAAE01. The sequence goes on along the minus strand of JABAAE010000004.1, from coordinate 109,376 downwards.
CAATGAATAAGTAGGTGGAACAAACGGCGTGTTGGTCTTGTCGACGTCAGTATTGTCGGTTGAGAGAGCCGAAATGTTGCTTCCGGTGGCTGATGTTTCCGCTTGAGAACCCTCGTCAAAAAAAGAGGTTGCCTGGTCAACGGCGGAACTGGGACCGGTAAACTTATCAGGATAGATTTTAGGGAACGATGCAAATAGAAAATTGGCAGCTTGAAGAAATGTTTCGGTGGCTTTTGTCTTGGCTTCAAACGTGGCCTCGCCGTTTTTTTCGACGTTTCGTAACTGGGATCTGGCTTCGAAAGCGATTTTTATTTTTGCCCGTTGACCCTCGGGAAAAATTTTTCGGCAAGTGTTGTACAGCTGAGTCAGGCCAGAACGGTAGTCACCAGAATACTCCCGTAGCGCATACTCCATTAAACGAGCGGACTCAATGACCTGTTGTGATCGATCTGCCAGTTCATAGATTTCTTGGGTTGTTTTTGCTTTTTCGACCGGTCCGATTGACATCTTGTTAAGATCACCATTCACATTTTGAAGTTGCTGGACCCAATAAAACAGGTTATTGGGTCCGCAACGCTGGCGTATTCATTTTCACCTTCGTAATGGGTTTCGGCAATCTATTAGTTTCCTTTCTGCCAGAATCCTCTTCAAAAAACACAAAATCCGGGGTGCCATTTCCTGCTATTAGGTTTTTCTGAGGGGAACGAACGGACCCAAGCTGGTGGTTGTGCCGAGAATTGAATCCAATCTCCGGAACCCGGATGCCGGAATCCAATGCAATAGGCATGTAATTGTAAAAGGGGCTCATCGATGGACTGCGTCTGATTGCTGATTCCGGTCTTTAAGTTGGGCAGATAAGTCGAGTCGTTGATGATAGGGAATCCTAAATCCCACAGGTGTAATCGAATTTGATTGGTGCGACCGGTGATCGGCATTGCCTTCAGAAGGCTGGTACCACCAATTTCATTTTCGGTTTGATCAAGAACCTCGAATTGCGTTTGGGAAGTTTGACCGCTTGAGTCGAGAAATCGAATACCGCCTTGACCCGGTTGTTTGGCAATTTTCTTATCGGACTGGAATTGCATCTGCGGGGGATGACCCCAGACACCTGCCAAATATTCCTTGATGACTTTGCCATTGGCAAATTGTTCCTGCAGGCTTGTGGCGACCTCTTTGGAACGCGCGTAGACCACGATTCCAGTCGTGTTAGCATCGAGGCGATGCACCAAACGCAAGCGATTGGGTTGATAGACGTTTTGTAAAATAGTCTGCAGAGAATTTTTGTTGAATCGTCCACATGGATGCATTGGCAGAGGAGCAGGTTTTTCAACAACGACAATGTGTTGGTCTTCGTGCAAAACGCGAATCTCTGCATTTACATCGGGTTCGGTCGTTTGTGGCATTAGATGGTAATACTTTTGGCCGTGAGCAACTCTCCTGTCGAGTCCCACAGGTTTGCCCTTATGCAATATTACACCTGCTTCAATGAATTGAAGCCATTGATCGCCGAGGATGTGAGTTCGAAGTGCGAGAAGGAATTCGAGAAGAGATAGGCCGTCCATCTCTTTCGACACGTTCATCGGTCGGAAGTTCTCATAGGGCAAACTACCCGGCAAAGGAGTGGCGTTTTCTGCAATTAGGAGATTTCGCTGTTCGGGTTGCTCAACGATGCTCTCTTGCTCATTGGATTCCTCAAAACAAATTGGGCAGGAAACGCCGAATTGATAACGCTTATTTCGTTGGTCTTGTTCGGTGACCAATGCCTGGCAGTTGAAGCACATGGTGGTGCCGGTTTCGGACAGTTGGGGATCCAAAGCAACACGTTTGTCAAAAACAAAACACTCACCTTGCCAATGAGCATCCCCGCAGGTCTCAAAATATTTGAGAATGCCACCGTCCAGCTGGAAGACATTTTCAAACCCCGCTTCTTCCATGAAGGGCCCCGCTTTTTCACAGCGGATCCCGCCGGTACAAAACATGACAATGGTTTTCTTTTTATAGTCCTTCGGCAGGTTTTCAATGGCTTCCGGGAATTCGCGAAAATTATCAATGGAAACTGATTTGGCTTGGTTAAATGTCCCTAACTCAACTTCGTAGTCGTTGCGGGTATCCAGCAGCACCAGGTCTTTTTCTTGATCAAGCCATTGTTTGAGATCAGTTGGACTTAGCTTTTGTCGAGAATCTCCTAAGCGGGATCGTATGCGCTTCTCAAAGGTGATGATTTCTTTCTTGATTTTGACAAGCATTCGACTAAACGGTTGGTAGGAGCTAAAGCTCTCTTTGGCGGCGAAATCAGAAAAGGGTGACATCGATCGGATGACGTCCAGGAACGAGTCAATTCCAGTTCGGGTGCCGGCAACAAAACAGTTGATGCCTTCGTGGCTAAGCAGAATGGTTCCCTTGAGACCCTGCTGCAGGCAGGCGTCACGCAGCGCCGCCTGGAAAGGCGCGGGATCGGATATCGTCACGAATTTGTATCCCGAAATATTGACGATTTGAGACATGAAGACTTAAGCAAGCTCTATGGTTTGCAGGAAATTGGTTTGCAGGAAATTGGTTTGCAGGAAATTGGTTTGCAGGAAATTGGTTTGCAGGAAATTGGTTTGCAGGAAATTGGTTTGCAGGAAATTGGGGATTGGGATGGAAAGCCGGCAGCTATTTGGTTTGGGCTGCTCTGGGCATCAGAATCATGGCGATATAACCGATCGAAGCAACAATCATCAATCCGACCCTGATCGTGGCGTCGTTTTCTGGCTGGTTTACAAAAGAAAAAAAATAGTAAAGTAGCACGATTCCCGACGAAGAAAGGCCCAGTGCCATCGCCAAACGATGTCGTTGGAGTCGGAAAAAAAATCCCGCGGCGATTCCGACGATTCCCATCGTTAGGCAGAACCATAAAGAGTTGGGTTTATAGGCACCCGCTTCGATGCTACGCGACAAACCGGTCCATATCACCCATAGTCCATACAATACCGATAGCAACCAATTCACTGGGACTCGCTCCGAAATACACTCAGGAAACCTGTTCATTCTGAGCTCGCATGGTATCAAAAAAAACAGGCGGTGGGAGGAGTCATTTTTGAGGGAGCGGATTCAGAAGTTGGCTGGCACTAACAGGATCTAGGTGACCGGTCCTCGTTTGTATCAGCAGCTAGGCTCGAACTCGCCCTAATCAGTCGATTTTCCGGATGGCTGTCTTTTCGCAGGGTCATCATCCTCATTAGCCGACGAGCAGTCTGAGAGTCCAGCGGTGCTCGGCGGACTTGACTCAAGTTGACGTGCAAATGGCCAAAGACCAGCATGATTCATTCGATCTGGTTTTCCCGAATGAACATCGGCACTCTACCGGGAAGCGAAATCATCCCAGAATTCACTTATTGCGTCTGTTGTTCATTTGCCGGGAGGCCTCCAAGGGGGATACTCCATCCAGTTTGAAGGCTCTTTTTGGAAGGTCAAAGCGATCCTTGGCCGTCGAAGGTGAAAATTGTCATTCTGGTAATCGGCCAGTTTCAATTTCCGGAAAAGTACCCGTGCACGCTTTCATGAATTCCACCAGGTCATCGACTTGCTGCTCGGTGAGGTTCAACTTTTTGACGTTCTCGCTGAGATGCGGATTGGCGTGTCCTCCCCGGTTGTACCATTGAACCACTTCCTTGAGAGTTTTTTGGCTTCCATCATGCATGTAGGGCGGAGAAAACACGACGTTGCGGATGGTCGGTGTTTTGAACGCACCCTTATCCGCTTCATTGCCGGTCACTGCAAATCGACCCAAGTCGGGCTTTTCACTCGCCATTCCGACACCCAGATTGTGATACTTTTCATCCGAAAGATTGGCTCCGCTATGGCACTGTGCGCAGTTGACTTCCTTACTGAAAAAAAGTTGATAGCCTCTTTGGGCGCTTTCGCTCATCGGATTGGCATTTGATTTCCTCTTCATTGCCTGATACTTGGCGAAAGTATCCGCATCATCTTCGGCAAGGAATTCCAATTCATCAGCAAACTGTTTTTCAAACTTGGCGACGACATCATAATAATCAAAAGGCGAAGGGCCGGTGACAATTCCCCGTTCAAATGCCGCGATCGCCTTGCCAACATTTTCAATCGAAACGGCATCGTGAAAGATGGTCTCGAATTGCATTTTGTAGACTTTGTTGGACTTTAACATCTTGACGACGTTTTGGTGGGTGTTTCCCATTTCGATTGGGTTGGCAATCGGTCCGATCGCCTGATCTTCGAGTGAACCTGCTCGTCCATCCCAGAACTGAGGACCTGAAACAATGCGGTTGTAGCTGATTGGCGAGTTGCGATTTCCAGTTTGCCCATTCACTCCACCACCGAATTGGGTTGTAGCGGAAAATCCCTGATCAACGGAGTGACAACTGCTGCAACTAATTGTGTTGTCTGAAGAAAGTCGTGTGTCGAAATAGAGCTGCCTACCAAGTTCGATTTTCGCACGCGTCATTGGATTGGCTTGGAGACCCTGGATGTTAGCCGCTGCTTTCTTGAGTCCCAATGGTAGCTCCACCGTCAGCTTCGTGTGATTTCGAAATTGACTCAGCCAACCACGGATTTCTTCTTCCGAAATGGGACCTGAACCTGAAATACCCAGCAATAACCCGCTACCTTTACTTCCCAGCAAGACTTTTTCAAAAGTGACGTCCGCTGGAGGTTCTTGAAATGCTTGAACCGAAAGGGGCGTCAGGGCAATGAAAATAATCAGAACGAGGTATGACAATCGTTGTTTCATGGTTTTCTGCTGGTGGGGATCAGAGGATTACGAAAAATGTTTTTTGATGGTAGGAAATGCAGTAGGGAATAACGAGCGGCAGCTCCAGTCGAAATCCGATCGATTTATATGGGTCACCGAAGGTGAAATATGGGAAGATGCCACTTAAAAAATGGTACGGAAAAACCTCGGTTTGGCAACCTCTTCTCAGACCTTTTCTAACCGGAAAACCCGTTGGCTTGTTAACTGTCGATGGTGGAGCAACCCAGTCAACCTTCCTTTGCCGGCAACCGGCGGATCGGTTTTGGCTTGCGCAACGGACGGTCTGCTGCCGAGTGTGAAAATCGTCGACTTTTTTAGGGCTTTCTACGAGTTTTTAGGTTGATGGCTAATCGAGTATCAGACAACAGCGTGGCCTCCCAGGCCCTGATACAATCCCAATTCGTCCTGTTGCAGCAAAAAAAAATGATGTAACAATTTGATATTCCCAATACAAAACCACCAAAAAACATGACTGATATCAGCCCTACGCAACATCCTGAAGAAGAAAACGAATTACTGCGATCCCGGCGGAAAAAGATGCAACGCTTGGAGGAGCTCGGTATTGACCCCTGGGGACATCGTTTCGACGATCGCTCTTTGATCGCTGACATTCGATCACGAAGCAATGAAATTGGCTATTGTTTGGAGAGTGGACAGGTTCTAGGTCTCCCCGACCTATCGACACCGGAATTGAAGGACCAATTCAGAGAATGGATCGCAGACCAGGGTAAGGGAAAGATGCAGGGGCCGACCGTTCGCGCTGCTGGGAGGATCATGCTTTCGCGGGATACGGGTAAGTTAAGGTTCATTGATATCCAGGATTGGACCGGGAAGATTCAGCTGTTCGTTGGTCGCAAACAGGTTGGTGAAGAGAATTGGGAGGCGATTGAATGTCTGGACTTGGGAGATATCATTGGCGTTGATGGGGAACTTCGAGTTACCAAGACGGGCGAACTCAGTATTTTCGCAAGCAAGGTTCATTTTTTAACCAAGACATTGCAGCCTCCCCCAGCCAAGCATATGGGGATGACAGATCCCGAATTGCGTCAGCGTCAGCGTTATATCGATTTGGCTTATAATGAAGGAGTGACCGAGCGATTTCTGAAGCGGTCAAAGATTGTTCAATCGATTCGACAAACTTTGACTGGTCACGGATTCGTAGAAATAGAAGGCCCCACACTTCAATCGGTAGCCGGAGGAGCAGCAGCTCGTCCTTTCACGACGCATCACAACACGCTTGAATTAGAGCTTTACATGCGTATCTCATTGGAGCTGTATTTGAAGCGGCTGTTGGTGGGTGGTATGGAACGGGTTTTTGAAGTGGGGCGCGTGTACCGCAATGAGGGAATCAGTTTAAAGCACAACCCAGAATTTACCATGTTAGAGGTTTATCAGGCGTTTGGTGACTACCATTCCATGATGGACCTCACCGAACAAATCATCCTTAACGCGATCAAGTCCACCGGTGCTGATTTTGTTCTACCTTGGGGAGAGGGCTCCATCGATTTTACGCCGCCGTTTGAACGGCGGTCTTACGATGAGTTGTTCGCTGAAAATACGGGGATTGATCCCTCTGATCCTGATCAGATTCTTCAATTGGGAAAAGAGCTGCACTTGGAGACTAAGGATAAACATTCCGATGTGATCAAGAACGAAATCTTTGAAGAAAAAGTGGAAGACGCGTTGATTGGTCCGATATTCGTGACCGACTATCCTGCCAGCATTTGTCCTTTAACCAAGAGGAAATTGGACAACCCGGCGATCGCAGAACGGTTCGAACTTTTCATCAATGGAATGGAATTGGCAAATGCTTACACCGAGCTCAATGATCCGGATCTTCAGGAAAAGCTGTTTCAGACGCAGTTGCAAGGTCTCGCTGAAGAGGATTCGATGGCCAAAATGGATCATGATTTCGTGCGTGCCTTAAAGAACGGGATGCCACCGGCAGGTGGAATGGGGCTCGGAATTGATCGACTTGTCATGCTCTTGACCAATTCTCAGAGTATTCGTGATATCATTCTGTTTCCTCTCTTGAGGCAGGAAACCGAAACCTAAAATTTTCCAGCTGACAGTGTTTTCGATGAACTGACAGTGTTTTCGATGAACTGACAATGTTTTCGATGAACTGACAATGTTTTCGATGAACTGACAATGTTTTCGATGAACTGACAATGTTTTCGATGAACCGGTCCGGTAAGATAGTTCTTTATGGTTCTCTGAAGGATGGTTTATGATGTTGAGCTGTTTCAGTTTGTCACCGGTGAAATTCCCGCCATCGATAGCATCTTCCCTACTCCGGCAACCTATTGCTGTACAGGCAAGACGATTGAATTGATCGATCTAGCCTGATTATTGCGGTGTTTTTCAATTCTGTCTTATTCCAATTGGGCGGTGATAGATCACGTGATGAGTAAAAAAATAGCGATGACTGCGATCTGTCTAACGGTGTTCTGGGCCGGAGCAGCGAGTGGCGAAGAAATCGGTAGTAGAAGCCACACCGGCGGTGCCAATACCATCCATCGGAATTCACGCCCCAACATTGTTCTGGTGATGTCTGACGATATGGGATATGGGCAGCCCGGCTTCAACGGTGGCAATAAAGAACTAACGCCCAATATGGATCGACTGGCTTCCCAGAGCGTGATGCTGTCTCAGTTTTATTCCCATTCGGTTTGTGCACCGACGCGAGCTGCATTGCTGACAGGTCGCTATGCGTTTCGTACCTGGAGTGACTGGCGTTCGGAAGATTTTGGAAAACCTAGCTATTTGAAAAAACTGGGTCTCACTCTTGCCAAGAATCAAAAGGGAGAGATTACCCGTCGTATTCATGCATTAGATGGCGAAGAACGTACGGTGGCTGAAGCATTAAAGGAAGGTGGTTACCGGACTGCCATTATCGGGAAATGGCATTGCGGGGAATGGTTAAAGGAACATTTGCCGATGCAACAAGGCTTCATGCATCAATATGGTCATTATGCTTGGGGTATTGATTACAACTCGTTTATGATCCCTCACAATGCTCCAGCGCCGTTTCATGTCTATGATTGGCACCGGAATGAAAAGCCCATCCGCGAAAGTGGATACGCGACCGATCTGATTGCAGCCGAGTTCGAGCGTGTGATCGCTCAACAGAGTAACGACACACCGTTTTTCATTTATGTTCCCTTTAATGCCGTTCATGGGCCGATTGACGTCGTGCCACGGCACACCGATCGATTGACTCCGCGTGATGCCGCCCTGAAGTGCTATGATGAGGCAGTTGGCCGGATCATGGAAGCTATCCGGAGTAATGGATTTGGCGAGAATACTCTGCTGATCTGCACCAATGACAATGGTGGCCTGACCGAAGAAAGTAATCGGCCATTTCGAGGCACCAAGAATACAACTTACGAGGGCGGCGTCAGGGTGCCCTGTTTGATGCGGTGGCCTGGAAAGATCGAAGCGGGATCGAAAAACGATAGCATGATGCATGTCGTTGATTTTTTTTCCACGTTCGTCAACCTCGCCGGCGGCTCGCTTAAGCAATCTCGACGGCTCGATAGTATGGACATGTCTGGCCCGCTTTTTGGAAAGACCGAAAGTCCGAGAACAGAAATTGTGTTTGAAGTAGCCGGCAGCGTTCGTTATCCAACGATTCGTTCGGGAGCCTACAAATTGATGGGCGGTGAGCTGTACAACATCCTCAAAGATCCCTCTGAGAAAAACAACATTGCCGGTCAACATCCCGATTTGGTCAGCAAACTGGCAGGCCGACTGGAGGAGTACGCAGCACAGCGACCACCGCTTGGTGAGAAACCACTGTTGATGACCCCTGCCCTGCCCTATGTCTACGGTCAGGACGAAAACAAAGAAACGCCTCAGTGGTTAAAAGACATGGTCGATCAGGCGCGTGAAAAACAGCCCAAGTTTTGGCCACCCGGTAAAACGCCTTGGCCCCAGGCGCCTAAAACTGAATTGTTGCCATCGCGTAACTGAGGTGGTTCGTTAGTCGTTTTATAGATGGCTGTCACTGATCGATTAGCTGTCTGTTTTCGTTTCATTCATCCTGGAACCCGATGCGTCATGCTGGATATCAAAGTCGCCACTGCACAGTTTGAACCTCGTGACAACCAGCCCGAATTCAACCTCCAGCGGATCAAGGAATTGACCGCGCAAGCGGTTGAACGTGGCGCTCAAATCGTCAGTTTTCATGAATGCTGTCTGCACGGTTATTCTTGGGTTCAGTCCCTGAGTCTTACCCGTTTGCAGGCAATCGCCGAGCCCGTTCCTGATGGAGCAGCAGTGAGAGGGTTGATGAAAATAGCGAAGGAGTTCGGCGTTATTGTGATGGCTGGGCTGTTCGAGAAGGATGCAACGGGTGCTGTTTACAATTGCTATGTTACTGTAGGACCTGAAGGGTTTTTGACTCGATTTCGAAAATTACACCCGTTTATCAATCCCCATCTTTCACCAGGCAGCTGTTTCGAGGTGATTGAGCTGGCGGGATGCAAAATCGGCTTTTTGATCTGTTATGACAACAATCTCCCGGAAAATGTCCGAGTGACGACCATGCTTGGCGCCGAAGTCATCATGATGCCCCATGTGACAGGTGGATTACCGTCAGTCATGCCCGGCCGAGGAAAGATTGACCGTCGGATTTGGGATAACCGGCGACTGGATCCGGTGCGTCTACGGCAGGAATTCCGTGGTCCCAAAGGGAGGCAGTGGCTGTTGAAATGGTTGCCGGCGAGGGCTTGGGAAAACGGAGTTTACTGTGTCTTTAGTAATCCCATTGGCTGGGACCATGATTCTGTAAAGCCGGGACTGGCCATGGTGGTAGATCCGTTCGGCGAAATTCAGGCCGAGAGTCATCAATTGGAGGATGATGTTGTGGTGACCACTTTGAGCGCCTCAAAGGTTGCTCAGGCATCCGGTCGACGGTATCTCAGGGCTCGACGCCCCGACCTTTACGGCAAACTTGTCGAACCACAGGAATCGATGACCGAACCAGGCTGGAAGCTGGATTCTCCTGATCAATAAGGACTTGCTGGACATCAACCTTGGCCGAAAAGCCTCCCGATTGTTGTCTGCCCAGAGGCTCTATCGATTAGGTCGTCGCTAGGACAATGCCTCGAAATGACAACTTCAGTTGACTGGTTGTTGAACGTCACCATCGGCCTTCTTCTCATCCGATGAGCCATTTCTTTCTGATTTAGCGGCCTTCTTTTCCGGGATGAGTGGTGTTTTCGACTGGTCGCGGGTGATCTGGTTAAATTTCGCCGCCATATCACTATCCCGTTGGGCTTCGATCGGACAATTCAGAGGTAGATTGACGATGAAACGGCTTCCTTTTCCGAGTTCGCTATCAACGGAAACCGATCCGCCGAGGAGAATGCAGAGTTCTTTGACAATGGAGAGTCCCAAGCCTGTTCCCGCGTATTCTCGTGTCAAAACCGATTCCCCGGTTGCGCTTTTTCCTTGCCTGAATTTTTCAAAAATGATCTCCATATCATCTTCAGCAATCCCAACCCCGGTATCTTCAACTGTTACCGAAAAATTGGACAGATTGCGCTGGGTGTGGACCGTAATCTGCCCACCCTCGGGAGTGAATTTAATTGCATTGGAAATCAGGTTGGTCAATATTTGCTGAAACTTGGCCTGATCCTGAAAAACCAGTGGTATATCATCCTGGCAATTGGACTCCAATTCGATATTTTTTTCGTCTACCAATGAACGCACGATTCTGCAATGCGCATCGATGACTGATCGCAAATCAAATTCAGTTGGTTTTAATTGCATTTTTCCCGCTTCGATTTTGGCGAGATCCAGGATTTCGTTGATCATTTCCAGCAGAACCCGCCCGGATTCCTGAATGTTCCTGGCGAATTTCCGCTGCTTTTCATTGAGGGTGTCGAAATTCTGTAGAACCTCCGAGAATCCAATGATGCTATTGAGCGGGGTGCGTAGCTCGTGGCTCATATTGGCAAGAAATTCACTCTTTAATTTATTGGATCCGTAGAGCTGTAGGTTCAATTGGGCAAGTTCATCTACCTTGGCGTCCAGGTCAAGATTGACATCCCGGAGTTTGGATTGGGTGTCCACCAAGTGCCGCAGCATTTTGTTGAACGACGAAGCTAATGATTGAAATTCGTCACCGGTTTGCAGATCGGCGCGCAAATAGGTGTTTCCTTTACTGATTTCGTCGCTCACCGAACGAAGATGATTAAGCGGTTTCACTACGACGTAACGGACGACGACATACATCGCAAACATGGAAATAAACGCTGATGCAATAGCGATCGCAATAATCGAAGCCCGAGACCGGTTGATTGCCTTGCGAAGTCCCAGTGAGGGTAATTCAATTCGCAAAATGTGCAGTGGAGGATCCTCGCCGAAAAGTTGAACTGTTCCATTCCCATCGGCCGTTTGGGGGGCGACTTGGCTATGGCATTCCAGGCAAGTGGCTGTAAATTTCAGCGGGACATAGTACTGATAAACGCTATGAAAGGTGCGGTTTGCATTGACGCCTTCATAGTAAATAGGTGAGGAGTCTGTCTGGTTGGTAACAATATCATCGACTTTTTTCAACAATTCGGCCTCTGTGGCTGGTCCCCGTTTACCTACCAATTTCTTCTCGATTTCCGCCATGAGAAGTTTTTCGCCAGGATCAGCCAAGACCGGTTTGATATTCTGAAAAGTCTGATTGTCGGGTTGGATTTTCGACTCATCGGTGATCAGCACGCCATATTTTGTCTGCGAGGGAAGGATTTCGTTGGCCAATTTTTCGGCATGTTTATGTTCGTTGAAATAATAGGTGCCGAACTTGTTGTAATGCAGACGCAGCAAGACCACCGAAACGAGTTCGTCGGCTCGTTGTTCCATGTTTTCCCGGATGATCCGCTCAGAAATACTGTTGACCCACCAGAATGTTCCAAAGATCAGGATGATCAGAAACGATCCAAAAATCAGGTGGGCTTTTCGTTCAAGACTTTGCTCGCCAAGCAGTCTTTTGACGGAACGGTAAGACATGGATCAACCAGGGTTCGGTTTGATAGGGCAATCAAACGGGCCAAAAGGGTAATAAGTGATTTCGCTCAACCCGGCTGTATTTTAGGTCTGGCTGGCATTAAGAGCCACCTCAATCGAGACAAACGACTCGTTTCCGAGGTTTTTGTGATATTTTGTCTACAATGATTCGGTGATTTACAAAGTTTGAACTGTTTCGAAAACTCAGATCGAGAACAACAGAAACCCATAGTTCCCTTTTTTTTAGGGCAGACACGGTTTTTGGCGAGGGCTTTCAAACTTTGGGAAAATGGATTGCCAGCCTTTGCATTGTTTCCAAAAGGAAATATAATCCGTGACTACAAAAAAGTGCGGGCGTATAGCTCAGTTGGCTAGAGCGTCGCGTTGACATCGCGGAGGTCACAGGTTCGAGCCCTGTTACGCCCACTTTTTTTGCTGCCAAATGGGCCAGTTGGCGACAACCATAGCATGGAGTTGTTAGCCGGGTGACCAGTTTTAATAAAGAATGTCAATCGCGGTGCGGTTTTCATTTGGAGAGATGGCAGAGTGGTCGAATGCGCCGGTTTGCTAAATCGGTGAACGAGTCAAATCGTTCCACGGGTTCGAATCCCGTTCTCTCCGCTGTTTCGATCAACCGCTTGACTCGCTTCCCTGAGTCAAGCGGTTTGTTTTTACCATTCTGGGATTCAATCAAGCTGATCCATGGTTAAGGTGGCTTGTTCTGTCGGTCGTGGCTGAGAATCGGTAACGCGACCATCTTCTTTTTGGCGGCTGGGAGAAAATCCGGCGAGGCCTTCTTCTTTGGTCAGGGCACGCCATCTCATCCCAGCAGGACCACTAGCGGCTTGCTGGGGGCAGGTTCAGGATAAATCTTGGGATCTCTCGGTTGGGGCGTGAGGACTTTACTGGTGAGTTTATGGGCCATTGTTTTTGGGCCGAGCAGCGGTTTTAGCCGATCGGGGAGCCGCAGAGGAAAAGGGCAGGGGAAAAGGGCAAAGAAAAACGGCAAACACTCCGAACGGAATGCTTGCCGTGAATAATGAATTCTGATTACCCAGTCCGGTCAATTTTGAGATTCGAACCACTCTGGTCCAAGTTTGCCAGTCGCTTGGGCAAGAGCGTCTAGGTTTCCGTAGACATTGTCCAATAGGGTTTCCTCGTGATCTTCAGCTCTCACGCGGTGGGTTAGGTCATCATTGCCTATCCAAGACGGTAAGCCATAGTCGAATTCCTGATCAGTGGCTTCCAACAGGCTGGATTCCGAACCGGAACCGGATGGTCTGAGAGCGGAGATCCTCTTGGAAATTGGCTCTATAGCGATACGGGAGACATCCTGAATCGCGGGATTCATCGAAAGTGTGTCGAAGGAGCGGCTCGCAATCAACGTATTCATTGGAGCACCGGCTGTTTGGGAGCTGCCGGCATGGGTGTTAATCCCAACCATGATGTCCAGTGATGACCCGCCAAGTAATGAATTAGGATCGGCAATTCCTTGCGAGGTACCATTCCCACCAGCAAGTTCGTAGCGTTGGTCAGCTGTGAAGCTACCTGCGACCCGATTGACGGAATTCTGATATTCGAAAATGTCATCGGCCCGCGAATCAACAATCCATAGATGGTTGACATCGTTGGGATCAATGGTGATTCCCCTGGGGCGAGAGTTCCCAGAGTCAATCGTCCAGTTGCCATCCCAATAGTAATTGCCGTCGAGCAGTGAATACTTGTAAACCGAATCGAAACTTCTCTGATCGTCTACCACCCAGAATGAAGATCCATCAGTGGTGATTCCGTAGGGCCGTGAGTTGGAAGCAGCCAGGTAGAATCCGGAGTCGTATGCGGTGCTACCACTTCGCCATGCCGCTGCACCGGTAAACCGGAGGACTGCGTCCATGCCTCGATCAACAATCAAAAGGTCATCTCCATCCAACGCGATGCCTTCAGGCCGATCCAGTCCTACTGCATACCAATCGCCCAAGAGGTTGCCGCTGTCGTCGTAGACATAGATGTAATCATTATTGTCGATCACCCAAACAGTTGATCCGTCAGCTGTGGTGGTAACTCCCTTGGCGGAACCGCTCGCAAGATTGTAATTCTCGACGAAAGATCCATCGGCAGCATACTCGTAAGTGGAATCTGATCGACTATCTACGACAAAGAACTTGGTTCCGGAATCACCAACGACTTCGATCGTGACGGTGATTTGATTGGAATTAAGCAATGTATCATTGGCGGCGTAGGTAAACGAATCACTGCCTGAAAAATCAACATCTGGCGAATAAACAAAAGAGCCGTCGTTGTTAAGGGTAAGTGATCCATTGGTAGTACCGCTGACCAGAACCGCTGTGATATTATCTCCATCGACATCACTATCGTTGGTCAGAACGCCGTTGGCGGCGTTGACCGTCAAGGTTTGATTGGCATCTACCGAATACGGGTTATCTGCCAGTGCTTCCGGAGCATCGTTGACCGGCGTGATGGTTAGGTTGACCGAGACAATATTACTAAAGTTAACTCCGTCGCTCGCCTTATACGTGAATGAATCCGAGCCGTTGTAATTTTCATCCGGAGTGTAGGTGAATGTGCCATCGTCGTTGAGGCTGAGCGTTCCATTGGAAACGTCGTCCACTAAAACTGCCGACAGGGATTCTCCCTCAGGATCGTTGTCATTAGCGAGGACACCTGGGAGTGAACTACCGTCTACGTTGAGCGTGGTGTCTTCGTCAAACGCAGCATAGGTATCGCCCACAGCAACTGGGGGATCATTTTGCGGAAGCACTTCAATATTGACGGTGATTTGATTGGAATCCAAGGCACCGTCGTTTGCTGCGTAGATGAATGAATCGGTGCCATCGAATCCGGCGTTTGGCGAATAAACAAATGAACCATCACTATTTAAGTTGAGTGTTCCATTGCTTGCGTTACTAACCAGTACTGCATTGATGACATCGCCGTCGACATCTCCATCATTGGTCAAAACGCCGTTGGCGGCGTTGACGGTGAGGGTCTCACCAGCATCTACCGAGTAAGGACCATCGTCTACGGCGACCGGTGCGTCATTCACCGGTGTAATGGAAAGACTGACCGTCACGACATTACTAAACGAAGTTCCATCGCTCGCTTTATAGCTAAAGGAATCGGAGCCGTTGTAGTTTTCATCCGGCACGTACGAGAATGTTCCATCGGCATTCAGGTCGAGAGTTCCATGAGCCGCCCCGTCGACCAATACTGCCGTTAGTGAATCACCCTCAGGGTCGCTATCATTGGCCAGGACACTGGGATACTGGGCACTGCCGTCAACATTAAGAGTTGTGTCTTCATCAAATGCGGCATAGCTGTCACCCACTGCGGTTGGACTCTCATTGGATTCTGTCGGTACGTCAAAACCAAAAATGTCAGTACCACCCAATCCTGCTGAACTGCCGTCAAAGAAGAGCTGTGATTGGAAGCTCCCCGATGTGTTGCTACCCAGCGTTGAAGGGACGAAAACGAAGACATCTTCATCGGCACCGGAAACCCCGGAGACCGAGAAATTGCCGCGTGTGGACAACAGGATGTTACCGTTATTGTCGACCGCAACTGCATCAACATCTTCGCTGCTGCTGGTGTTCAGGCCAACATCACTTCCGTCGAAGTAAATTTCCCAGGTACCAGTTGTTGTTGATCCAAACGATCCTGTAAACCGAATAAGGTCTTCATCGGCGCCGGACGCGCCGGTGACGCTGTAACCGCCCGAGGTAGAAACCAGAAGCGATCCATCCTGTAGAATTGTCAATGCATCAACATCTTCACCGTTTCTGGTTAAGCCGACATCACTTCCGTCAAAAAACCAGGAGAGAGTTCCACTGGTGTCCGAGCCAAACGTCCCGGTAAATTGGATGATGTCCGAATCGTCAACTGTTCCGAGCCCGTTGATTCCAGCTGATCCGCTGAACGACATCAGGATAGTATCTGGTCCGGTTACCATGAAGGCGTCGATGGTTAGCCCGGCCAGTCCCATGTCGGAACCATCAAACGCAAATTCGTAGGTTCCGTTGGACATTTTTGCGATGATATCCTCATTATCGACAACCAGTCCTCCGATCGATGTGCCGTTGGTCGTCACCGAGAAGTGGAAATCGACTGGGCTAACCTCGTTGTCAACATTGGTCACCGAGACATCGGCAACATTCAAATTGTTGTAATTGGCGTCGTTACTAAGAGTGTTTGCCAAGCTGATTTCATAATCAACGTTGCCATCGATGTCTTGGTCATCCTCGCCACTGATGACGATGGTCTGAGGAACATCCCAGTTGGAGGGGGTGAAAGTAATTGAGCTATCGGCGACCGTACCTTCGCTTTCGTCAGAACTTGACATTGGAATCACGACATTTTCTGTCGGGGCAGATGTCAAGACAACCTCAAAGGATGCTGTGCCACCGGCCTCGCTGGTCTGTAGACCAGAAGTCGGTGAAACCGATACGCCAAAGCTGTTCGCCAAAGCTGCGGCAGCATTAAGTCGTCCGCCGGTCACCATCTTGCCGGAAAGGGCACCTAGTGTATCCACCGAATCGTAGACTCGATCCAATACTTCCTGGTAATTCAAATCTGGGTACTCACTGACGACCAATGCAACCGCACCGGCAACATGTGGGGTTGCCATTGAGGTACCGCTGTAAGTCCCGTAGGCGTTTCCGGGAAAGGTGCTGTAAATACTAGAGCCGGGAGCTGCCAAGTCGACCGTATTGGCACCATAATTTGAAAACGATGATAATTGGTCGTTGTGATCTGTCGAAGCCACCGATACGACATTAGCTAAGTCGTAGTTTGACGGATAATGTGGCCCGGAATCATTGTTGGTCCCGCTGTTGCCGGCTGCTGCGATAAAGATGTGGCCTTGTGATTGACCATAGGCGATAGCGTCATACATGGCTTGAGAGAAGCCACCGCCTCCCCAGCTGTTATTGGAAATGGTGGCACCATTGTCGACCGCATAATAGACTGCGTCGACGGCGTCGGATGTATAGCCACTGCCACTCTCGTCCAGAAAACGCAGCGACATGATTTGAACGTCCCAGTTGACACCCACAACCCCGGTACCATTGTTGCCAACGGCACCAATGGTGCCCGCTACGTGGGTTCCGTGTTTTTCATTGGTGAAACTATCTGGTATTGGGTTGCCGTCATTGTCGGCAAAATCATAACCGTAGATATCGTCTACAAAACCATTGCCGTCATCATCGAAACCATTTCCGGCGATTTCTCCAGTGTTGACCCACATGTTGTCCGCAAGGTCCACATGGTTATAGTCGACTCCGGTGTCGATCACCGCAACGATGGTCGAAGCGCTTCCGGTTGTAATTTCCCAAGCCTCTAATGCGTCGATGTCGGCATCGAATGTTCCACCAGTCTGACCTGTATTATTGAGGCCCCACAAACTCGAGTAGGAGGGATCATTCGGTGTGGCGGTGAGACTGACGCGATAATCCAGTTCAGCGAAAACAACGTCATTACGACTGTTGAGTTGAGTAATGGCTGCGGTCACATCCATCCCATTGGGCACGTTGACCTGTCGAAGTGATGAATTCCCACCCATTCGAGAACCAACCGAAAAGTCATTTCCAGCAACTGAGAAATTGGCAGGAACCTCTCGGTTTTCCGCAAATTGGACGATGATTCGGGATGGGTGAAACTGACTGGCATCGATTTCGAGGTCATCGAATGCACCCTGACCCATAATGTCTGCTGCGAGCATGCAACGATCTTCTAGCGGTTCGATGTTCAAACCACGTTTTTTTTGTAGAGACCCCTGCTGGTTGGTCTCATCTTTTTGTCTCTTTTCAATAATTTGGAAAAGCGAAGGCCGGCGTTTTGACATACCCAAAATCCTTGTTTTTGAAATAAACCGAAGTGACAAGAAGTTCCACAGTAACAAAAACAATTTTTTAGGCCAGTGAATTCCAGTCACCAAATCGAGATGGTATTTCCGTTCTTCCCGCCTATAGAGGGGAGCCTTGAACAAGTTTCTCTACCCGCCCAGCGGCGGCCGAAAACGGAAACCTATTGAGAGGACGAATTCCAGAAAATTGAATGTGTAGCTATTTGCAACACCTCCAACGCGGAGACCCGTTTGTCTCAAAAAGAGATATCCTGAAGCTGGTGGTAAAGCCTTTTTTGGAATTTTCTCGGCGGGAAGATCCGGCCGAGTAACTCTCGTCAGAGGGCGGCTTGTCTCATTTAGAGACGCTCACGAAATCTAAGGGAAAAAACCTGTTAATCGTCGGGTTTTTTTGACTACAGTTCGTGAATGAATAACCGATTCAGGCTCCTTCTCGAGGCCGAAATCAAGGGCTGTTTTTGGGTACTGATTCCAGTGGAATGAGAGTCTGAGGGCGGGGGAAAATATTTTGATTTTTTTTAAAATTTAAGATGATTTTTCGGGACCACGACTCATGGACCGTCTGTTGATGGGTGAAATAGTGCTCCTTTTTGAGTTTGACCCGGCAATGAAATCTCCGCTTTGAGGATGGGAATGGCTCTATTCCAATGGCTTGAGGCCGGTCGAGGCGTTAGTGATCAATGGCAAGACGATTGGGGCTGTCGTTGATCGACGTGGATATTTCGCAAGCCAGCATTTTCATTGTTTTTCATCAATACACGAATTGGTCATGGACCAACGTGATCATACTGATCATTCTTGAAGGAAAAGCGAAGTTTGAAGACGGCGGTTTCGATTGGTGTGTCAGCGGCGTTCCATTTTGAGCTTTCGAATCATCAGATTTGTCCACCGTTCGCAACGATAATGCGGGACGATAATTCCGCAGTGTATTCACTTGTCGATTCCATTGCTCCACTAACATTCTGAAAGGTCTTATTCAATATGCGTCATTCCATATTCATTTGTTTGATTTTGATTTCGGCAACAGCGATCGGTTCGGCCCTGTTTCATGATCATGATGTCGAGGCTGTCGACAAGGATCGCCGCGTTGATGGTTTCAACGAAAGATCACTGAATGGATCTTATGCCTCTGGCGGGAGGGCAGGTGGTTTTCAATCCAGATCTGTCGGAGTCGCCAAGTTTGATGGCCGCGGAAACGCAACACGTTATGTAAAGATCAATTCCAGTGATGGGATGGGTGGTCGCAGGTTTCTGTTTTTGACGTCGGTGGGGACCTATACGATTCAACCTGACGGTGTTGGCGTGATCTATTTTACGAATTTTTTTGAGGATGGCCGTACCAGCGAGGTGACCTATGATTTTGTCGTTCGCAAAAGCTCAAAAGGACCAGCGAGGAAAGGACTGCTTGCCGACGAAATGGATGCGGTTCAGCAAGAGGCGGGGGTGACAGCAGAGTTGGTCGAAGAAAGCTTCTGCCGGCGTGATGGAATTCGCTGATATTAGCGGTGCGACTGGTGCATTGATGATCCTCCATTACACGGACTGTAGGGTGGCAGTTTAGAGGCTGCGACCTGTCCTTTTCGGTGCGTTCAATGAACCGGTGCGGGCTTGTGGCATTCGATTGATCAAGCGGATGATCTGCGTGGGTGGTTGGTGAAGTTTGGGACTTGTAGTGCCAGTTTGCCCCTGAAAGCCTGTTTTGTTTTCGACCCGCCAAACCGGCATAGGAGGAGTTTGCATCGTCAAAAGAAGGCGTTGACAACTGAATCCAGCGGGGCTGCAATAGAGCCTTGCGAGCGAAGGCCAATTTTTTCTGGACTCTTTTCAACCTCCCTGATGTAGTTGTTTACGCTTTCGGTGCGTTGAGTTGGTGATTGGCCTAAAATGATTCTCAGCGATTTGGCAAATGCTCAGCAGACCTCTAGCCCACCCCATCAGGCCAGCTAGTCAAAATACGATTTTCCCGTTATCTCCAATTCTTGGTTTTTAGTTTTTCAGTCCAATGAAAATGTCCAGAGATTTCAGCTTTGCAGGTTTGAGTTTAGTGTTTCAGCCTTGGAGTTTTCATGGATTGATATTCGCTTTGCCATTCCTTTTTGTTTCGGTCGGTGCCAGCCAGCAACCAAGCTCGCCATTGGTCGATTCCTACGAGTCCTATAAGAGAATCAGGGCATCTAGTCCATTTGATTTGCAATGGATCAGTTTGGGGCCGGTGGTCAACTCAGCCAGGGTGGAGTCTGTGCAGGTGGACCCCACTCGCCCAGGCACGATGTACGTTGCATTCGGATCGGGCAACTTGTGGAAAACGATTAATCATGGGTTGAGTTGGCGGCCTATTTTTGAAAACCAACCCTCCTATGGAATAGGAGACATTGCATTAGCGCCATCGAATCCCAATGTCCTCTATGTTGGCACGGGCGAAAGTCTGAAGAAAGCCAGGAATTTTACAATTCCTGGCACGGGTGTTTATCGGTCTGATGATGGTGGTGAAAATTGGCGGCATTTGGGACTTTCGGATTCCTGGCATATTGGAGAGATCGCAGTCCACCCTCTCAATCCTGATATCGCGTTGGTGGCGGTGTTGGGTCATTTTTGGTCAAGGAATTCCCATCGAGGGATTTATCGGACTCAGGACGGTGGCAAGTCCTGGAAACAGGTTCTCAAAATCGATAGTAAAACTGGAGCCAACGACGTCGTCTGGGCGGCGGATCCAAACGTGGTTTACGCGTCGATGTGGGAGGATTTTCCGGGCGTGTCGGGGGCCAAAAGCTCAATCCATAAAAGCGAAGATGAGGGGAAAACCTGGATTCGTTGTGAGCAAGGATTACCGGCAGATGAACACGTTGGCAGAATTGGGCTGGCGGTTTCGCAATCCAATGCTCAAAAGGTCTACGCATTGATTGACAATCGAGAGGACATTGCTGCTGGCGCGGCGCAGGTTTACAAGAGTATTGATGGAGGCAAAACCTGGCAACGCACCCACAAAACAGCATTGAAATTCTTTTCCAGAATCGGTTGGTATTTTGCCGACCTTTACGTCAACCCACAGGATGATCAGGAGATTTTCGCACTTGGTGTCCGGGTTGCTCACAGCAAAGATGGTGGGAAGACATTCGATTATCTTGGAGGAAAAGTAACCCACCTAACGCCCAGCGTCGCTAGTGGTTTGCATCTGGATCATTGCGAAATGTGGATTCATCCCGATCACCCCGAGCACCTGGTCCTCGGTAACGACGGTGGCCTTTATCAGAGTTTTGACAAGGGGAAATCCTGGTTGCACTTCAACAATATTCCGACCGGAGAGTTTTATGATGTCGAGGTTGATCAGGTGACGCCCTATCGGATTTTTGCCGGTGCACAGGACAACGCTACCGTTTTTGGGCCCTCTGACGAATGGATTCCAGGTGGCAAAGATCAATGGAAGTACCTTTGGATCGACCCTTGGAATGGAGGGGATGGTTGTGTAACGGTGGTTGATCCGGTCGATTCCAATACCGTTTATTACAGTGCTCAGGAAGGAGCGTTTCGTCGAAAAAACATGGTCACTAATCGGTCCAGAGGGATCCGTCCCCGCTTGCCAGATGGCCACCCGGGGGAATTGCGATTCAATTTCGTAGCACCGATGATCATCTCACCTCACGATTCCAATCAACTTTTTATTGGCGCAAATTATCTATTTCGAAGTACCAACCGGGGTGACCAATGGGCTCTCGTCAGCCCTGATCTAACGGTTTCAGAAAGCGGTAAGCAGGCCCATGCGATCAGCGCTATTGCCGAGTCAACAAGGTTCTCGGGATTGGTTTATGTCGGTACCGACGGCGGGCATCTTTGGGTTTCCGAAGACAGTGGCAAGGGATGGGAAGATCGGTCCAGCGGGCTTCCTGGGGGTTACATTCGAAGTCTCGTTCCTTCTCGGCATTCGGATTCACATGCTTTTCTGGCGATGTCGGGACTAAATCAGGATGACTTGCAAACCTATCTTTTTCGAACATTGGATCGAGGGAAAACCTGGGAGTCGATCGCCTCCAATTTGCCGTCTGAACCCGCCAACGTCATTATTGAGGACC
Organism: Planctomycetota bacterium; assembly: GCA_014238905.1. Taxonomy (GTDB): domain Bacteria; phylum Planctomycetota; class Planctomycetia; order Pirellulales; family Pirellulaceae; genus JABAAE01. The sequence continues at coordinate 87,661 of JABAAE010000004.1, read as the reverse complement.
CCGTTCATCCCGACCTTCTTTACGCCGGTTTGTTTCGGGGAGTGTATCTTTCAATGGATGGGGGGAGGAAATGGTCGTTGCTGGGACGTAATCTGCCCGCTTGCAGCGTCGCGGATCTGGCATTTCAGGAAACGGAAAAAGACCTGATTGTGGCAACCCATGGACGTGGCATTTACAAAATGAATTTGTCACCAGTTCACCAGTTGATCACCGAGCGAATCCCCTCCCAAAACATCGATTATCTTTTCCCCATTCCCACGGCCAGACTTCCTTTTACCGGAGACATCCGTCCTGGGTTGAATTTCAGCGGCGTAGTGAAAACGCCAATTACATTTTGGGTAAAAAAATCGGGGCAGGTTCGTCTTTCGGTGTTCAAACTGGCTGATCAGTCGGAAACGCCCGTGAAGGTTTTGGAAGTTCCGGCCAGGCAAGGCTTAAACCAGATAAGATGGGATTTGGTGGTCAAAAAAACCGAAAGCGATGCCCCTTACTTTGTTCAATACCTCAGTTTCTTGAAGGCGGGTCAATACAAGGTGCAGTTGGAAACGGAAGGGAGCCCGGTTCAATCCCGTGAGCTGATTGTGGCACAGCCGAGGCAACCATCGTTATCTTTACCGCCCCACAACGAGCCGGGCCAGTAAGTGTCCTAGACATTTTTTGGGGTCAATGAAAACCAACTTTGTGGGTTAGTTTTGACCCAGCGGTCGACAGCGTTAACGGGGAGCGACTGTTTTCTTCCAGTTGTCGATCTTGGCCCGCATTTGGCGCACAATCTTCGGAAATTGATTGGCCAGGTTGATTTTTTCCCCAATATCTTTGCTCAAGTCAAAAAGCTGAACGTCCTCTGACTTGATAATCATTTTCCAGTCGCCGTCCCGCATTGCCGTTCCCAGCTTGGGTTCATAACCAAAAAAAACCGGCCGTTCTGGTAAGCTTTTGTTTTCAAAAAGGACTTTGCCGATCGAGACACCATCTGGCCGACGCTGCGGAGAGAGATCCACATTGGCCAGCTCGGCGAAGGTAGGCAATAGGTCCATGGCCATGATCAGTTGATCGGTTTGCTGTCCTGGTTTGATCTTCCCAGGCCACCAGGCAATCGCTGGTACTCGGTGCCCACCCTCGAAATGGCTGAACTTGCCGCCGCGAAACGGGCTATTAGATCCGGCACCAATGGCTCCATTATCGGAGAAAAAGAAAACCAACGTGTTGTTCGCGATTTTTTTTTGTTTCAACGCGTTGATAATCTCACCGATTCCCTTATCCATTTCCTCAAGCATGACCTTGTATTTAGGCCGGATCCGGGTCCGGCTCCATCGCTCTGACTTGGGAATCGGTTTTCGGTTTTCAGCGGTGTCATCGGGTGTCTGGAAGGGAAGGTGGACGGCCTCGTGCGAGACCATCATAAAAAAAGGCTCGTTCCGCGCTTGGTTGATGAATTCGATTGCATTTCGAGTAATCAAATGGGTGGTGTAACCCTTTTGGTCTTCGTTAGCCAATCCGTTCATCCAAGTTCGCTGATGGAGGTGGTAGTCCACGTACCCGTCCAAATAACCACGGAATTGGTCAAAGCCGTGATGAATAGGATTAAACTTCGGTTCCGTGCCCAGATGCCATTTTCCAAATAATGCAGTTTGGTATCCAGCTTTTTTCAACAGCGACGGAATGGTCGATTCATTCGGATCGAGGCCTGGGGTGTCCAGATGTCTGGCAACGACATCGACGATTCCGACCCTTTGCTGGTATCGACCCGTCAGGAATGCGGCGCGGGTTGGGCTGCAAACGGAACTGTTGGCATGGAAGTCCTTGAACAGGAGCCCTTCAGCGGCGAGTTGTTCTAAATGAGGGGTCTTTACCCAGCCACCATAGACGCTGGTGTCCCCAGTTCCCAGATCGTCGGCCAGGATAACGATAATGTTGGGCCGGGGACTGGCGTCGTTGCCTGAATTTTGATGGATTGGAAAGATCGTGGCGACTCCACTTGCCAAAAAGCTCATCAACCATCTCATGGGCCGTATTTCTGATTTGATCATTTGGTTCTCAGTCCGTTTCTCAAGATGGCTGCTATCAGCGGATACAGTTATCGGATTGGATGACTGGTTTGTTTTTTGCCGATCTTCTTACCGCCCAAGTGGAACGTTGGCGGACGAAGTTGGGTATTAAAATTTCAGGAATAGCTCGCTCTTGATGACTCTGCCGATCAACGACTTCAGCTTAAACCCATCCTGTTGGGATTTCTCCACGATTGCCTCCATCGTAATCGTATCCGCCGGAACCAATTCCCTGGCAAGCGCATACCGCATTAAGTGAGCCGTAAAAGCCTTGGCAAATCGGCGATTTTCTTGGACCAGGGATTTCTTGAACTGAACCACTTCGTTAAAGTCGTATTTCCTCATTAGCGTGCCACTCGCATCAACTTTCCTGCCATTAGCGTACTGATCCCGCCAGCGACCAGTAATGTCAAAGTTCTCGAGGGCAAAACCGAGCGGATCGAGTTTCGTATGGCAACGGGCACAGGTCTTGTTTTCACGGTGGGCAGCAAATTTTTCCCGGATCGTCTGGTTCTTGTCACCGGCTTCCTCATCCAGAGGAGGCACATCATTCGGAGGTGGCGCCGGCGGGTCATTAAAAATGACTTCGATAATCCAAACGCCACGGGCGACTGGATGGGTTCGCTTGGGACCCGACGTCATGCTTAACATGGCCGCATTGGTGATCACGCCCCCATAACGTGGGTCGTCAGTCGCCACGCGTTGGAAAGACCGCGAGCGCATCTTGTTTTTTAGTTCATCTTCAAAGCGGCGCTGTGCATCGGCGCGATGTTCGTTCAATCCCCGTGGCTTTGGAGCCCGTTTCAGCTCCTCCTCCAATTCACGCACTCTTTTGTTGACGCCGATTTGGCTCTTGGAAATTTCCTGCCGAACCTTCGCCAACTCCGGGGCAATCGACAGGTAGTATCTGGTCAGGGTTTGCTGCTGCTCGTCGTTGCGTTGGTCACTTTCGACCTGCAGCGCCGCTACGACTGGTGCCGGCAGTGGTAGGGTCCTCGCCTTGAAATAGAATCCATACCCACCACCACCGTTGGCAATCTTCATCAGGATGGTGTTCTTGCCGGCCAGCAGGTCGAGTCGTACTTTATCCTGATCCGGCGCAACACCACGCGTCACTTTCTGATTAGCAACCAGCTTACCATTGTGCCAGAGTTTAAAACTGTCATCGCTTCCCAGTGATAGTTCCAATGGTCGAGCGAGCTTGGAATCGATCGTGCGATAAATATAGGTGGCGCAGAGGGCATGCAGAAGCGTGTGTACCTTGCCGTCGACATATTCCTTAGCCTCGACCCACTTCATCTTTCCATATTCTTTTTTCAGATCGACCGCTGTCTCATCGATAAATGCCTTATCGTGGGCATTGTTGAAATCACCACCGGCAAAGGGTCCAATCCGATGCCAGGTGGAAAAAACCAGTTCCTCGGAAACCAGTTTCCCCTGATTCACTTCCCAAATTGCCTGTCCTGCGGACAGGTCGACCGTGATCCGCTTCTCCGTGATCGGATCGGCCATTGCTTTGGCCAGGGAATCCATTTCCTGACGAACCGTGGCAAGCGAGGCCTGCAGGGCCTGGATCTTTTTGTTTTTCTGCTTGTTGTCTTTGGCAATCCTGGCTTCATCCACCGGTGGTGCCTGGAGAGGCGTCTGGTACCAGTCCTGCAAGAAGCGGCTCTGGTAGCTGAATTTCGGCGCGATCAGTTCCACGATCGGTCGGTCTTCGACAAAGACCGTATCGAACAGCAATAGTGGCTCAAGAACCATTTGCAGACTGGCAGGATTCCGTTTGTCGAGACTAAAGTACTGGTTGATCTGGGGATCAGGGGTAACGGCCAACAGGTTTTCCAACTGCATCCATTGCGACGGAAAAGTGTCTAAGAATCGCTCCACTTTAGGGTCGGCCAGCATGCGATCGACCGTTTTGGACAATCCCTCCTGATTGGCAAGCTCTCCCTTTTCAGCCAAATCCAGCAATTCGTTGTCGGGACAACTGCCCCAGAGAAAATACGACAGGTTCGAGGCCAGTTCGAACTCTCGTTCGGTAGCATCGGCAGCAACCGAGCGATAAAGAAAATGTGGTGAAGAAAGCACGGCAGACGTCACTTTTTTCATGCTCTCGGTAAAGGGCAACCCTTGCTTTATGGTAGCCACCGCATACTGCACGTAACGTTCAAGGGTTTCCTGGTGGACTGGCCCCCGAAAAGCCATTCTGAGAAACCGAGCCAGTCGCTTTCTGACCTCGGGCTGCAACTCGGTCCCTTTCGGGGGAGCCTGAAAGTAGTCGTTCCAGATGCCGACGTTCTGTTGGTTAAAGTCGGGGCTTTCCACGATCGACACGCTCAAGCGGAGGAACGCGTCCAGCAGTAGTGGTGAAAGCGTTAACTGATCCGCCTGATTATCAAACCCGTGATTAGCGCGGAGATCTTTTGGAAAAGCGCTCACCTCTCGCAAACCAGGCTGTGGGTTCAGTGAATGGGAAGCAACCTGAACAACGTCCGGCACCTTATCGGTACCACGCTGCAGGTAATTGTCGTGGCGGGTCATCAGTTTTTCCGGGAGGGCAAATACATCCCGGTTCAGCTGGAACAGGTCCCTTACCGAGTTATTGTATTGAAACCGGTTCAACCTCCGGATTTTCAACCGCTCGATATTTTTTCCAGCCGTCGCCTGCCTGAGCATAGCTTTCAAAGTCACCACCAACTCACCATGCGTCTTCTCATCCAGCGGTGGCTCCCCTTCGGGAGGCATGTTGTTGTTCTCGATCGCACTGATCATCTGGTCGAGCAACTGTGGCTGATTCAGGAATTGTCGCTCACGCTTAAGCGGCTGGAAATTGACCTCCCCATTGACCTCCGCTCCCCCGTGACACTGGAGGCATTTCTGGCGAATCACCGACAACAGATCCAGATCATCATCAGCAGTTACCAATTCAGTAAAGGTGCTGATAAGAATCAGCATCATGAAAAACAAGTGATAGAAAGTTCTCGTAGGCATGGGCATCGTGCTGGCCGGACTGGCAACCTTTCAAGCTGGAATTTTAGGTCCACAAATCGCTGATGACACCAGTACTATCAGCGTAGGAGTCGATCTCCAGACCCATCAATTGGGCCACTGTCAGCCAGAGATTGGAGTTGAGCGTACCACTCTTGAGCTTGATAAAGCGACCCTGTTTGAGCTGTCCCTGTCCCTTGCCGGCCACGACCATGGGCAAGTCATAGTACTGGTGCGTTGCTCCATCGCCGAGTCCAGCACCGTAGGTGATCACTGAATTGTCGAGCATTGAACTGCCATCAATCTCCTTGATTTCCTTCATCCGCTTAAGCAGGTAGGCATACTGCTGCATGTGGAAGATGTCGATTTTTTGCACTTCCTTGTAGCCGTTACCTTTCTGGTTATGGGTCATGCTGTGATGTTGCACGGGCTTATCGAACACCCCTTCATACATCAGCGTGGCATCCCACCGTTCGGGACCAATCATGAAAGTACTGATATTGGTGATGCCCATCTGGAAGGCCAGTAGCATCAAATCCGTCTGTAGCCGAATGTATTCACCACGGGGCAACACCTCGTTCTTGGGGATATCGACATCGGTGTCAGAGATCAGTTTTTCCATCTTCTCGATACGGATTTCGATATTGCGAATCATCTCTATGAATCCGCCCAACGTTTGGCGATCGTCAGGGGCCAGTTTTTTCGCCAGTGATTTGGTATCTGCCAAGACCAAGTCGGTGACGTTGGCAATGTGCTGGCGGTAACTGTCACGCAAGAACAGTCGGTTGTAAAGTTTTTGAGGATCGCGAATCGAGGGAGCAATCTTACCTGGGCCATACCAGGAGATGTTATCGAATTCGATCGCCTCCTTGGGCGCCCGGAAGCCATTGCAACTGATTTCCAGAGTATTGAAGATGCTAGTATGACCGACCGCATCGCCGATCACCTGATCCAGACTCCGACCATTGGGATGTCGCATGTTTTTTTCAGTGGCTTGCTCTGGGGAGACGCTGGTCATGTAGCACGATGCTCCCTGAGCATGGACATCCTGACCATTTTTATAGCTTCGCTCCAATCCGGTAATAAAAGAGATGTCGTCGGTGTGGTCCGACAACGGTTGCAGGGTGGAAGTCAAAGCCAGCGGATAGATGCCTGGTTTGTTGGGGATCCTCTTTTCGACCTTTGTTTTGTCTGCGTCAAATCCTCCTATAAAATTGGGAAGATCTAGGTTTTCCTCTCCCGGGAAAAAACAGCGGCGCACGACGCCGTTGGGTACGTACATGATGACCAGCTTCTTACTGGGTTTCGCATTTCCACCAACATGATCGATTCCGTTTGAAATTGAATGAAGAAAGGGCAGACCAAGGATCGCGCCTTTCACCTTCAGGAATTTTCTTCTTGATAGTTGCATCGTTTTCTTTCGGCGAACGGTCAGCGGGGAGGCGTTGGTGGTGTCTAGCTTTGGGGCATCAGGAATAGGTGATGTGGTTGCAGTTTAGTATCGAAAAAAACAAAAATGCAAGTCGACTTTTGTGTGGGAAATGGAATGTCAACGGTGAAACGGCCACAAGAAACCGCAGAGCAGGGGAGGGATTGCGCACAAAGAATGACTCTGAAGCAGAGTTTATTATGGGAGAATCCGAACCAGAACACCAGTCTTGAACCGAAGAAGTAGGCCGATCCAGATGAAATCAGCAATCATTAGAACTCGATTGCCGTCACTAACTGTTTGTCAGGAGACTGTTTGCCGCCGAGCGTGGCTGGAAAACAGTCGCAGAAGCGGTAGCTGGACAATTGGCGGTGATGCCGTGTTTTGCTGTGCGAGCTTCATGGTGTTTGATTTGAGAGTCTTTCCAGTCTTGGCGGAAACGATCAACAAAACGATATTCCATCATCTTCAGACCCATACTGGTCTTCTTTGAATTCGTTACTGCCATAAGAATCGCCATCCATCCCTAAAGCGGTTTTAAGTTGTTCGAATTGGCTGGCAAATTCTTGGGTTGTCGAATGGACGTGCTCAGCTTCGGTGAGAAATTGAACATTCGGATTAAAAACAACATGGTTCGTTTCTAGGATATGTTCGTATGTTTCCAAGGGGCTGCCGTACACCATTAGCAGTTTGTGCTCATCAAATTGGACTTCCTGCGGCATATTGGGATTCAGCACAGCGATTCCGGTGCATCCATCATTGACTAATAAGTCTTCGAAGTCATAAAGAATGCTCTTTAGGACTGGCATGTCAATCGACTCCCGATAGAGGTCCTGGTGACATCCATTACCTTGATGGCTGGTTTCCAAAACGACATCAACTGTTTCACCTAATGGTCGAACCAACTCGATGAACAGGTCGAATAATTCGTCTCGGGTGGCCGAAGCCATAATGACTGGAACATTGGACTGGTTTTCTTCGTCCAGGAAGCAGTCATGTCGATACGCCTGCTGTGGCTTGATGCGGACGTCGTAGGAAGGACGAATGGCGTCAGTCAATTCAAAATCATCGTATTTTGCGATGTTTAGATGAACTTTGAGTTCTTCTTCGCTGATTTTCTCGAAGGAGCTGTTTTTCTTCGGCGTGACGCTGTTCTGGTGAAAGACATCTTGAAAAAATTGGTTGAGAAAGCCCATTGGGTCTCTTCTTCTGTTTGGCGAGTTAAGGGTCATTAACTTGTCTGTTGACACCAAAAATTAGGTTTAGATTTGTGATGTGTTTTATGATCTTGATCACAATGTATGTATTTCTTCACGAAAGATTCTGTTGGCAATCTGGATATTCGATACAAGTGTTGCCAACGGCATACGCATTAGCCGAAAGCCGACATGGTGTTTTTTTGCAACTTGTCTGCTTGCCATTCGTCCGGCGGATACCGCTGCTTTTTCTTGGTGGAAGTCGAGGCAGATCGACAGATTCCTGCTTATCGAGCAACCCTGTCAGGACGCCTTTATCCGGTAACTTCTTTCCACTGACAACTTTCCGGCTGACAACGCAAAAGACAGCGTCATGGCGACGTAACGGACAGTTTCATGGGATGAGGGAAAGCGATGGACAACTCAAATCGGGGTGATAGGGGACGATTTCCCGCGGATCTGGTGGGTGGCTGTCGAGGTGGCAGCTCTGGATTTTTAGAGCCTCTTTGGAAAATGGCCGAAAAACCGCCAATACTTTGTGTCGATTAACGAATTACTGATAAAATCACTCAAACAGGGACACATTAAGGGGAGTTTTGCAATAATTGCTGAGCAATTGGGCTCTAAGAATGTTGTTGGGGGATGGAACGGTGGTTCGCCAATGGTATCTGTTCCTCTTGTGGTGGCGGGCTATGCCGTCCGCATTTTCGATCGTTTAACAGCAGGGAGTTGCGTTTAATGTCGCAAGCGAATGAGAGAAAAGGTACTCAAGTTACTTTTTTGGATCAAACGGGCGCCAAATCGGTAGAAGCCGTTATCGCCGATTCGGTCATCGTCAAACGGATTCTTCCAAACATTATTACAAAGATGAGTCTGCCGGTGATGGGACCGGATGGCCAGCCAATGAGCTACAGTCTCGATCACAAGGAGGGTGGCCGACGACTGAGGGAAGACCAAACCCTGATCGAGTCCGGTGTTTCCGCTGGCGATCATCTGATTGTTTATCCTGAAATTGTAGCAGGATCCAAAAACCTACAGCCATCCGCTTCAGTTGATTCGTCAAGTCGATTCCGTTAATCCGACAAGGGGAGGTTTCATGACTACAAAACGCAGGCGCTCTCCGCGTGAACGGCGGCTCCATTCCGATTTCCGTGCAATTGATGAATTGGCAAACGAAAGTTCGATCTTTGATTTCAAGTCCGAGAAGCGCGGATTGGATCCCGAACGCTACACCTTCTGTTTCCATGGAAAAGGGCTTGCCAAAAGTTCTGATGGGGAGATCTTTGTCAGCGAGACTCATGAGGTGAATGTTACCTTGACTTCTGCCTATCCACGGATGATCCCGGAACTTGCCTGGCAGACACCCATCTTTCACCCCAACATTTCCGCCGGTGGCGTCGTTTGCCTCGGGGGGTACGGTACCCATTGGGTGCCCAGCTTGAGACTCAATGAGCTTTGCATCATGCTCTGGGACATGATTCGTTACCGGAATTTTGATATTGAAAGTCCATACAACCGGGAGGCAGCTATTTGGGCAAAAAATCAAAATAATTTTCGCTTGCCAGTGGATGGAAGACCCCTTCGAAATCGGATGTCGACACCTGAAGTTTTGACTTCACCGGTAGCGGTGAAATCGCCAACGATCAGCAGAACCGACTCGAAGCCTTCACTACAAAGCCCGATCTCATCGGGGCCTGTTGCAGCAGAATTGGTTTTGCCGGCCAACACGGTTCTATCTGACGTGGTTTTCATAGATTCTGGAACCGATGTTCGATCCGAGTCCATCAACGAAGACTCCGACATACTCTTCATCGACTGAACGGCATCCCTATTTCAATCAGAGAAAGCGGTCATGCGTGCCACAGCGTGAGCTGTCATTGCCAACAGGAAAAAGGACATGATAGAACCGATTGTCAAGCCATCACCGGTTCTAAACCTGACGAACCCCGAAATCAGAAGACTCGGTCAGGTCAAGAAAGAAGCGGTCGTGATTTTTATTCAGGACCAGGTGCTGGAGAATATTCTTGATTATTCAGATGAAGATCTTCAGCGTGAAATTGGGGGATTCCTGATTGGCAATTACTATTTGGACACTACCGGTAATGAAGAGTTGAGGTATGTGCAGGTTGATCATTTTTTACCCGCGGTCGACGCCAAATCCCATTCGGCATCATTGACTTTCACCCACGATACATGGGCCAAGGCTAACCATGAGGTCCATACCAGATTTCCTGAAGATCGAATCGTGGGTTGGCATCATACGCACCCTCGAATGGGCGTTTTTTTTTCTGCATATGATCATTTTATTCACGAGAATTTTTTTAGCTGTGATTGGCAAATTGCGATGGTCGTGGACCCTGCACGGCAGGAACTTGGGTTTTACCAGTGGCAAAATCTAGGTTTGGAGAATTGCGGTTTCGTTTGTATCCCGGCTCAGGATTAAGATGAGATCGGATTCCATTGGTAGGTTGCGGTTTACAGCGGTGAACGGTGCACTGTTAAGATGGCTGTTTAGCAGTAGGTCCAAAGGTCGTCTAACGAACTAGATTGATATTTAGCATTTAATAATGAATTCAAACGATCCACTGATAATTGATGATGGCGATCGCTATTCACGCATGCGGCTGATTGCCTGGTGGGATCAGGAAAAGATACGTAACGCCAAGGTGCTGGTAGTCGGTCTGGGCGCGTTGGGTAACGAGGTAACTAAAAATCTGGTGCTGATGGGTATCGGCGATATTTATGCGATCGACCTTGATTGCGTTGAGGATTCCAATCTGACCCGATCGGTGCTGTTTCGAGAGTCTGATAATGGAAAATCCAAAGTCGATGCGGCTGCCAGAGCGCTTTATGACATGAATCAAGATTCGCGGGTCCACCCGGTCCACGGAAATGTAATGACTGATATCGGATTGGGATTGGTGCGTGATGTTGACGTTGTGATTGGTTGTCTTGATAACAGGGAGGCACGGCTTTGGGTTAACCGCATGTGTTGGAAGGTCGGTACACCCTGGGTTGATGGAGGTATTCAGGAAATTAATGGAGTCGCCAAGGTTTTTGTTCCGCCCGACGGTTCCTGTTATGAGTGCGCCATGACCGAGAATGATTATCGCCTGATCAATCTTCGGTACAGTTGCCCACTTCTCAAAAGGGAGGATATCCTAGAAGGAAAAGTGCCGACCGCACCTACCATTTCGTCCATCATCGCTGGCCTTCAGACCCAGGAAGCCCTGAAGCTGATACACGGCATGGAAGTGGAAAGTGGCGGGGCCATGGTTTTCAATGGCGTTGCCAATCGTTTTTACAAAACCAAATATCAGCACCGATCTGATTGTTTGAGTCACGACGTCTATCCCCAGCCCCGCGGTAGCGGACTATCAGTCGAAGACGAATTATCTCGGCTGTTTTCTGTCGCCCAAAAAGAACTGTCCGGGCACGAGGTTGTCTTGAAGCTGGACCGGGATCTGGTTACCGAATTTTTCTGTCCAAAATGTGAAGTGGCTGAACCCATTCATCAGCCAACGCAAACGGTGGATGCCGGTTTGCTGGTGTGTCCTGAATGCAACCATCAGCGAACGCCAAAAATGACTCATCATATAGAATCGGATTCCCCGCTTTTGCAGCGAATGATCGGCGACTGTGGTATTGCTCGCTATGACATTGTGCGATTTTGCACTGAGGAGCTTGAGGTTTGCCTTGAGCTCGATGCTGACCGGGTTTGGAATCATCCCTACAAACCAAGTAGTTAATTCACTGGACAAGGACTTAAGGTAGTGGACAAGGACATGCAATTTGGTGAAGTGGAAGAATCGGATCGAGAGGTGCGACTGCGCCCCGACCGTGACGCCCATTTTGCTGTTGTCCCTGTTCATTCACCGAATGAACAAGATCTCCCGGTTTTTGTCGATTTGGATGTCATGCTCGATATGGAAAACCATGCCCTGGTTGATACGAGCGTGGAGCTTGGTGGCGTGATGTTGGGAGGCCAATACGAGGATGATGCTGGCAATCCATTTGTCATCGTTACAGATAGCCTGCGGGCAGAACACTATGAAGCTACCAAAGGAAGTTTCAAGTTTACCCATGAAACATGGCAACAGATTACACGGCAGAGGGAAGGGTTTTCAGATGATCTTCAAATGATCGGTTGGTACCACACGCATCCTGATTGGGGTGTGTTTCTATCGGGTATGGACATGTTCATTTGTGATCATTTTTTTAACCGACCCCTAGATTTGGCCTTGGTGATCGACCCCTGTGGTGGCGACCGCGGTTGGTTTCATTGGACAAAAGAACCAGGTGAGAGAATTCGCCGTACCGGGGGATATTTTCTCATGGGTTCCCGGTTTCGCAGTTCGGAGTTAGAACATTTCGCACTTCAGTTGAAAGGCAAGTTGGATATGTCTGCAAATTATCGTCAAACCGGGATTGCGGGTTCAGTGGGGCCCCAGGTACCACCGGTTATCAATTTCAGTGACTCACGGACCTCCGGTTTGTCTGTCGGAGTTTTAGCGATTCTTTCCATCCAGTTCCTCTTCCTGGTTCTCTTGACATGGAAAATCCTGCTGGATGATTCGGAAAAGAGCGGCGTGGCACAGTTGACCGATCGAGTCGAGGAGCTGGCCGCCGAAAAAAGTCAGCTCCAGAAAATTGCTATCCTGGAAAGTGCGTTGGAACTAACGGGATCCGAAAACGCAGACATCGGTAAGCTGATGCAAAAGGTGGAAGACCTGAAAATTCAAGTGGAGGATTCTACCGCCAATCGTCTTTATCTTTCGGATCAAGTTCGAGTTTTGCAATCCAAAACCGAGGAAGCGATCAAATCCAGAAACAGCATCAATCGAAAATATGATCAAGCTTTAGGTGATTTGAAGCTGGCCCGTAGTGAGTTGAAGAGCCTGAGGTTAGCTGCTAAATCCGACTCCAAGGAAGCGGGGAATTTCTGGGACGACTGGAAACTGATTGCTCTTTTTTCATTTTTGGGAATCATTGCTATTGTCGGGGGTGGTCTGGGGGGATTCTTTTTGGCCAGGATGAAAGGGGCCACTGAAGATCCTGACGACGAATTGACAGATCGATCTGAAAATCCAGTTGCCGCAAGCGATGACGAGAAGTTTTTGGCCGATCAATGACAGCGTGTAAGAAAAGCTGAACGCAAAGCTGGCTGCGGAAAACCCTGAAATACGCACCAGGATTTTTCAGCAGACACCATGGGTATTCAGCAGACACCATGGTTTTCCCTCAGGTAGAATATTGAAATGGACGGTAACATGACTGGGCAAAGCCGAAGTGATCGACTATGGCAGGAAGCCAATGCATTGAAATTGCTGGAGAAGCAAAGCACGATTTTTAGTTGTCAATGTCATGGAGAGCCGCCGAATGAATTTGTTCTGGAGTTTCATGGCAGGGGCCTGAAATTGGCCGGTGATTCATCAGCGACGGCGGGTCAAATCCTCGTTGAGGATGCGACTATGCACCAAGTCCGGGTTGAGATGGCTTACCTCTATCCGGACCGAGAACCGGACCTCAAATGGTGCACTCCTGTTTTTCATCCCAATATCTCCAGCGATGATTTCGTGGACTTGAAAAGTCTCGGGATGACCTGGGATCCGAAAATGTCCATGGTGATCATCTGTGAGCGGATTTGGGATACGATCCGGTTAGCTTACCTTGACCTTGACAAGGCGTCACCGTCGACCGTTAAAGATTGGTTTGGGCATCAATGTAGTGAGACGTTACCACTGGACAGTCGTTCGTTACGCGACAAAATCGCCATCACACAATCCAATATTGTGAAATACCAACGGAAAACCAGGGATTCAGCTGCCAACCCTGCATCGACCAAGAGAGAGGTTTTATTTATTGGGGACGATGAGGTGTCGGAAAAGGATCTGGCTGCGAAAAATAACCCGCCAGGTGTCCGCGATGACGATCGTGATGACGAGATAATGTTCATAGAATAAGTACAAATCATCGGCAGAGGATAAATTGGACTCCACGGGATTATTAGTGTTGGCGGCCATCGTGTTGGCGGTCTATGTCGTTTGGACAAAGCCCTCGCTGCGTCCACGATTTCTAAACGATTCCTGGAATCGAGCCTACAGTTTTATTGCGAAAAAGTATGGCGGTTATTGCATGCCAGCAGGTTGGTGGACCCGTCCGACGGTCAATTTTACCTACGGTGAGGCACGGTGCGTACTTGGCACAATCAGGACGAATGTTAGCGGTGGGGGTGAATTCACCAAGTTGGCTATAGGCTGGCCTCAATTGGATTTTCAATTGGAAGTCATGCCGCGTTGGCGATCGACCGCCCTCTGGATCTCTCCCGGAATGAATCCGGTTGCTACGCATGATGATTTGTTTGACAAACAATTTCTGGTGCGGTGTAACAAACCGAAGGCCGTGCAGCGATTTCTTTCGCCAGAGATTCGCCAGAGGATCTCTTCTCTTTATTCGCTCTTTAGAACAGATGACGTTTATATCATGGCCAACCCTGCATTGGTTGTTATTAAGAAGCCAGGATTTATTAAAACGCAGGTTGCTTTGGATGAATTTGTCCGGGATGGGCTTGATCTTTTTGATCATATCCGCCTGACACGAAGCGTGGGAATAGACTTTGTTGAACGGGCACTGGACTCACCCATTGACGATATCACCTGCCAAATCTGTGGCGAAGCAATCCAGGCCGATCGAGCAATTTGCCGTCGATGTAAAACACCTCATTGCCGAGAATGCTGGGAGTATGCAGGCCAATGCTCAACCTATGCCTGCGGTGAAAACCAATACTTGGCGGTCAAAAATTGACGGGGGCAGGTCATCAGAACTTGATCTGGCAAGGAGTACGGGTTGCCAACTCGGATATTGCCTGTGCATCCCTGCGTGATAGGAGAAATGCCTTTCCGATCCTGTTCCTTCCGCGTACGGATCTGAGTTGACGTAAGGGTGGAAGTCGCGGCTACCAATAGCATCCTTGTTCGACTAGATCTGCACGCGCTGGTTTTTCTGAGGAAAGCGGTCGGACCCAATGACCATTGTAGAATTCCTGATACGATGCATCCCAGCGGTGACCCTTGATTCCGAATAACAGTTGGGTCGCTCCACCAAGATGAATGGACTGTTTTCCCAAGCGTTTTACAAATGCCGCAAGAGGTAGTCCGTAAGCTCCTGCACCTATGACAGCCGTATCGAAATCATGTTTATTTATCTGATCACACATGTGGTCCAACGCCGCAAACCAACTTGAAAAATCGACACGGTTTTTTCCGTTGGATTGGACCGCCTTGATCACCTTTAAATCAAATTCAGGTAAAACTTCTGGGTTGGCAAACAGGTCGTTCCTTTTTTGGTATTGTTTTTGAATCGACTCGACGAATGGATGGATCACCAAGACTTTTTTCCCAGCCAGAGCCGCTGACCAAGGAGAATTGTGGCGAAATGGTTCGAGGTCGATCAAGTGAATTCGTTGGGCGTTAGGAAAGTAAGATCTGAGTCGGAATTCGTCCTCGCGCCACGATCCCAAAACATCAATCTGATCGATGTCCTCCAGGATCCGTTCACCGAATCGAGTGAGGAATCGATCAGTTGCGGGAAAAAATCCGGCCACGTTGGACATCCTCTTACGGATGCTACGGTCCCACCAGAAATCAGCACTCTCACCCTTGACGTATCGAATTGCCCTGTTGAAAAATCCCTGGCACTGCTGACGCTCGTAAGTTCGAAGCGTCGCGTCCAGTTCGTTACTTCCGAACCGGCTGACCATGCAAGGCCGATCTTGGAGTAGTAATTGCTTGATTTGATCGCTGGCTGATTGGCCGACATAGTCGACGATGAGCTTGTTATTGGGACTCGCTTTGCCGCCGTTGAGCTTCCTCAATAGTTTTAGAACTTCGGAAGTGATTTGCATGGCATCGAACGTGAGTTCACATCTTGGAATGAAAGAGGTTTCGAACGGAGAGAAGACGGTCGATTATGTTTCTGTAGTGGAAGTAGGACGGATGTCAGACCCAGTGTACGCCGTAATGTATTCTATAGTGTCAGCTGCGAGAGCTCTGGAAAAGCTGCTGGTTACGTTAATTCTTTCGTTTCGATACGGCAAGTCCATTCGGTTTGCTATGGATTCACAGTTCGGGGATTGTTGTCAGATCAAGCAGCAGCAAAGACCGGTGCTGCTTCATGGAATCCCTGATATGGCCACTAGAGATGCAAATGATTCAAGGCCGAATCGTCATGCTCAGGAAAAAAAGAAAACAGCCATGCTTGTAATCATTCCATTATGCAAAGCATGCATGGTAATCGGTCCCCAAAGAGATCCCCGCCATTCCCTTGCTAATGAAAAGCAAAATGCCAACGAACCGAGCACGGGAATAAAGAAAATGCCCTGCGGGTGAATCGCAGCGAAAACCAAGCTGTTCATCGCGGCAGAGAATAAAACACTGGTGCTTCGGCCTTTGGTAAAAGTACTGTCTCGCAGACTTCGATACAAGAAACCTCGAAACAGTGTTTCCTCTACAATCGGAGCGCAAACGCAGGTCAGGATAAACACCATGACGATTGCCGTTCGATCGCCGTCCATGACGAATTCCATGATCGGGTGCCCTGCTGCTGTAGGGCGATCCAGTCCCGTTGAATCGGGGGTCGCCGCTGCCCCCGCCAAAGCGAGTGAAACGATTGCCCCGGCCAACACAATCGGCAGAGAGCAAATGTAGCACCACAACCCCATGAATGCCTCGTTGATAGGATTGCCGCGATACCCGATGTCTGTGAGAACCTCCCTGATTTTGACACCTCTGAAAACGGGCCAAATCATGGCCAGAACGAGCGAAAAGAAAAAGGCCATAATCAAGCCTGATAATGGACTGGAGCCCTGTAGTAGCCATCCGAGCAGAACCTGGGATGAAAGAAACGCTACCAACCAAATGGAAAAGGTTTCCAAATAGATAGTGGTTTGTTGGGTAAAGGTGGGTAGCCGGAGGATGATTCTTCCACTGATGAAAAAGCCAAAAAAGACGACTGCCCCAATGGTTCCTAAACCCAAGGCGGCCATGGCCGCCAACATCAAGAACCCCGCCGCAATAAATTTGGGAGTCGCTTCTTTGACCATGGCATCGCGCATTGGTTGCGGTCGGCGAGGTATCGGTTGCCCGTCCGGTTCAAGATGCATCGCCAATCGGCCAAACCAGGGAAGTTCGGATTCGAGATTGTTTAGGTGGTCACGTTCAAGATCTGTTGGGGAAGAACCCTGGAATAACTTCTTCAGGGTTTCGGTGACCTGGCTCTGTTTTTGGTCAAAATGAAAGTCCTCATCCTCGGCCTCTTTTTCCAGTTCGGCCAACGTCCTCATCCCTTCCTGGGGAGAAACGAATTCGGCCATCATGACGGCGTGGGCCTGATAGGAACGAACAGAGTTTCCCAACCTTGGAATCTGAATGTCCTGCTGATTACCGCCGCGATCGTCAGGCAGGCCATTTGATACTTCCTTTAAGCCTAATAAAATTTTCCCTTGGGAAATTGGAATGGCAAGTTCGGCTCGCGGTGAAGGAGGGGATTGGTTGATAACCTCCTGGTTCTCTTGGAGGTAAAGGATAATTGCGATAACCGCCGAAATTACCAGCCAGCAGATGAAGATAAGCGTCGTGCAGGCCGCGGAGAAAGTCGGTGGGACTTGTTCAGGCTCATCAGGTGAGGCAATGTCCGCAGGATCTAATGTCTCTTCATTCGGATCGCTCTCTTGCTCCTGATTGGCCAATGGAGATGATTCTTTGGGAAGAAAGCGGCGATAAGGATTCGCATCACCCAGCGGTTTGTCGGCCGACGTTGATTTTCCCGGATCAAAGCCATCGTCTGATTTTTCCATTAATTCAATTCGCCTTGTCAATTCAGTTTGAAAGCCATTATCAGAGGTCGAGGTCATCCAGTTCGTCGACCAACGAATCCAGTTCATCTCGTTCTTGAGGCTTGGCGTTTGAACGTCGCTTCGTCGGTTCTGCTTTCATCCCAACCGCTTCCCTGCCGACGGCCATTAATTGCTCATCTCTTTCCAGAGCCGCAATCTCTTCTGCTGATTTTCCATCATCAGGTGCGCCAAAAAGTTTCGACAAGTCAATTTTAAGGCTGGCACCGACCTCGGGTGAACCGGCGATGGCGGGTGTCTTGTGCTGCGGGAAAATGATCGCGTTTTCAGGACAAACCCGGGAGCAGGCAGGGCAGCCTTTGCGGCAGTTGTCCGGCTGTTCCACCAGAATCGAGTCGACTTTGTCCACCCCGTATACACCAAAAAGACAAAAATCAATGCACTCCATGCAATTGGTACAGCGGCTGTAATCAATGACCGGATACCAACGTCGTCCCCCCTGCTCTTCAACGCGGTAAACCATTGCCGGTTGGTCTTGGTTGGTGGCGGATATGGGGTTGTCTTGTAGACCATTCCCATTGAGTGGTAAGGCGGTGTCGTTGGTAGGATTCTCGTACCGCTGCAGCTGTTCATCGGTTGGCGACGAAGCCGTATCCTGATTGGGCGCTGCGCTCCCAATCCCTAACGGAACAATCTTGACTGATCGTTCTTTTTGAATTCTGCGGACTTCGGAAATAAAGTCGTCTGCTTTATTACTGACCCTGAGGTCGAGGCAGTAGATATGACGATTTGGTTTGACTCGAGAGTCAACTAAACGTTCTTTTGTTTCCGTTTTCGAATCGGCCTCAGGATCCTCTTCAGGATCGGATTGATCCTCTGCCTCGTTCTTTAATTCGACTTGACCCACCTGGCCATGGATTCCGTTGCGATCCAAGGTCCAATGAGCTGCCCGTTCAAAAAGCCAACTGAGTACGACGATGTTTCCCGAGAGGCCTTTCAACGCCAGCATCCCGGTCCCATCTGGTTTGAGATCGTAAAGGTGCGGAACCACCGTGACATCAATCCCTGGTTCCATCATAAGGTTGGTGATGAGCGATTCTTCCAGGTTTCGTTTTGCCGGATTCTCACTTTGCCCTTGAGAAACCACAACTGATATTCGATTTGCCATTATTGGTTCATTTGACCTTTTATCGTTCGTTGAGCATCCTGCCAGACATTCCCTAGATGTTCAATATACTGTGCAGCGTCCAAAAAATCAGGATTTGAAATGACCAATTCAAATAGCCAGCCCTCGCCATATTTGTCGACATTGATGGCTGATGGATCATTTAAGAGGCTTGGATTGAATTGTTCCAAGTGACCTTGGCAGGGTGAATAGATGACGCTTTCGGCTTTTTTACTTTCAATCGAACCCATTTCCTGTTTCGGGCTGATTTCACAGGGCGCATCGATTTCCCAATCCAGGAAATAAACGTCCTGCAATAATCTGACCGCGTACGCAGAGAAACCAAATCGGAACCCTTTATCTGTCTGCTGAGCCCACATGTGATTTTTGGCGTAAAGCCGATCAGAGGGTATGACCGCCTCAAATTCACCCATCATAAAGACATCAGCGTTCATTAAATCGAGATCCTGCCGTCGTAGGCCTTGAGGTGGGTTTTTTTGGATTCCTGTGCGGTGGTTGACCGCAATAGATACACGTCGGCAACATCTGGGCGATGTCGGTTTTTGCCCTTGAACATCACCCCCCCCCAAAAAAAACAAGTGTCGGTTCTAGGTATATCGCACGTCGCGAAACTTATCTTCAAAAAATGGTGGAAGCAAAGCATCCGCGTGTAAAAGCCCCTTCCGTGAAAGCTCAACCCGATCTTGATTGAAATCAAGGAATCCCTTGGACTTGTGTGTGGTCCATTGCTCTGCGAAGTGCTCAATGATATCGACATTGAATTTCGTTTTGAAATAACTGACCTCAAGAAACCCTTTTTTCAATTGCAGGATCATTTCACGAATCAGCGATTGTTCGGCAGTGGGCGTATAAGCTCTTCCCAGTGGCAATTGGCTTTTTTCCGTGAGATCACTTATGTATTCGGCCAGTTCTGCCTTGTTTTGATAATGCACTCCTGACACATGACCAAAACTTGCGATCCCAGTTGCCAGCAGATCACTGCCCTGCCAGAGATTATCGCGATAGCTGAAATTGACTTTTTCGGGATCTTTGACGACGGTGTAGGCACTACTGACGTGGTAACCATTTGCCAGGAACTCATCGAACGCATAGTTTACCCAGTCGCGTTTTAAGGACCAGTCCGCGACCGGAATTCCAATTTTATTGCCCAGGATATCCTTTGAGTAAACGGTGTTGTAGGGCAATTCCATTTGGTAAATCGTTATGCTCTCGGGAGAGAGTTCGAGGGTTTTGCTGATATTGTATTTCCAATTTTCCCAGGTCTCACCAACCATCCCGGAAATCAGGTCGATGTTGACATTCGGGAAATCTGCTGCTTTGATCCACTCCCAGGCCCGATAAATTTCATCGGACAAATGAGCTCTACCGTTTTCATTTAGAATTTCGTCGGTGAAATTTTCTACACCCAGACTCAGACGTGTGACGCCAAGTTGCCGCAGCGTATGGACCTTGGGTTCTTTCAGCGTTCCAGGTTCGCATTCGAAAGTGACCTCCTCCGCCTGATCCCAGTTAATGTTGGCACGAAGTCGATCCACCAGCGATGTCAGTTGTCGGGAACTCAGGTAAGACGGCGTTCCACCTCCAAAGTAGACAAATCGAAAGGGTCGGTCGCCCATTACCGGCAACTTGCTGACCATCTCAATTTCGCGACATAATGCTGCGACGTAGTTTTCGATATCTTTGGCGTTGTTGTCGGTAAAGACCTTGAAATAACAGAATTTGCACCGTTTCCTGCAAAAAGGAATATGCAAGTAAAGACCAAGGGGCACCTCTTCGTGCGGAGGTTGAGTCAGAACGGTTTCCACTTCCGCAATGTTTTCCTTTTTCCATTGTGAAAAAGGAGGATAATTGGAAATGAAATAGCTCCCAACTTCTGTTTTGTCGGTATCGGTCGACATCTGTTTAATTTGTTCTTTCTGAAGTTTTTTTGAACGAACCCCATTCATCAGGGGGAAGCCAACATACTCCAAAGGGTGTGGTCAAAAACCGTGGCCATCTCTGGTTTGTGAAAACTGGACGGTCGGCAGTATACCAAGCTCAAAGCAATACTCCCGCAGGCCTGAAAACGGCGGCTTTGCAAGACGTGCATTGTACTCTGTTTCATTTCTTTTTCCCAAAGCAAAAAACGGATCCGCGATCATTGGCAATTACCAGTTTTTGCCGAGCAATCGCTGGTGAGGCAGAAATAGTGCCACCTAGATCGGTTTCCCACGCCAGCTTTCCGTCCTTGGTATTGAGCGCGATCAATTGTCCCCGATCAGTGCCAAAAAAAACTCGACCGCTGGCGACTGCCGGGGAGGAATCTACCATTGCTTTGGTTTTAAAATCCCAGATTCGGTGACCGGATTCCAGCTCGACTGCAAAAATCCGCTTGCTCCTGGAGCCAAAGATCATGGCTTGTTTACCATTGATTTCTGCGATTGCAGGAGAGCTCCGAATGGAATCACCCCGTTCATCGATCCGAACATCCCAGTTCTTCTTTGCTGTTTTCCAATTAACAGAAAATGCAGTTCCTTGTTCAGTTCCAAAATAGGTTGATTCGCCCACAACCGCAGGAGTGACCATCGTCGGCCCATCGATGTCCACGGCCGTCAGTCCCTTGCCTAAATCAAGGTCGATAATATGCAGTCGAGCGTCGCAGCCGGCAACAAAGCAGCGGTTTTCCACGACGGTTGGAGAGCAGCGAATTTGATCTTCAATTTGAAAGCTCCATTGCAATTTTCCGGTTTGCATATTCAGGCAATATAAAGTCGCGTCCTGAGAACCAAATAAAACGTTGTCTTTAAAAAAATTCGCGCTGGAGTTGATTTCCGCTTCTGTGACATGTTTCCATTTCAGCTGCCCTTTTTTGTCCAGACAATAAAATGTTCCGTCGTAATCACCGATGAAAATCAGGCCGTCACGGACAGCTGGAGACGAAGTAAAACCGCTTTCTGTTTTAAATTCCCATATCTTTTTGCCAGTCTCGAGATTCAACGCGTAGACTTTTCCATCGAGGTCGCTGATGTAAACCCGATCACCGACGATCGCTGCGGTTGACTCGAAAGCACCCTTGGGAACTTTGAACGTCCAAACAAGCGAAAGATCTTTGGGTAAATTGGTTTTGGATCTACCGGTGCTAAGGGAGTCACCACGAAAAAAAGACCAGTCGTCAGGGACACTCTTTTCAGTCGTTGAAGGCGACTTTTCTTCAAGGACGGGTTTTGTTTTTTCCGATGATGGAGACTCTGCTTGGACGGCTCCTAGCGGGTTAATGTGGATCAACGAAAAAGCTAACCCGGTCGCCAGCAAGCGGGTGAAGGCCAAAACGCGAAATTTCTGAAAGATCATGACAGGTATTTCCATTTAGATGCCGTGTAGTCGGTGGGAGTGGTATTGATTTAACACGATTTCGATGCCAACGTAAAAAGGCGACGTGTTTGACCTTATGCCCGTTATAAGGACTTTTGTACTCATGTCGCTGATCAAAATCCCCTACCTAGAACAATAATACGATCTACCCCCCGGGTTTCCATTGGAAGAGAGTTTGTTAAATCGCCATCCAGGTCGCTAAGCCGTCGATAAAACTGTTGATTACATTGGTTTTGGAAGCATCCCTGAAAAAAGCGAAAAATATTTTTTCGAAGAAACACCGGACGAATGCAGCCTGTCGGGTGGGTGTCATGCGTAGGAGTCTGCTTGACGGCATTGCTGGTTTGCCTGTCCGATTCCAGTACTGGGAATGGATTTGTTCCGTCAGGACGTCCTGCCATCAATACGCCTTTTCATATAACAACCGGAGGCTTGTGGGGTTCACCTCCCTTGGGTTAAAGCGGCCTGTCCACTGCGTTGAGGCATCTTCTGCGAGACGGTCGAGATGAGTCTGATCAACCCCCAAAGACGACAGGCGTGTTTCCAGCCCGGCAGTAGTCAACAGGTCCTCCACCAATTCAGCTAGTTGCTCGGATTCTTTCGAATCCCGGTGCTTGCCAAAAGCACTCGAATCGAGGGATGAATGAAGCTCCTGATAAAAACTTTCCATCGTAACGGCATTGAAACGGATGACGTGGGGAAGCATCATTCCAACCGCCTGTCCATGAGCGACACCATATTCGGCCGTTAGGGGATTGGCTAATGCGTGGCTGGCTCCCAGCATGGAATTTTCAATGGCCAAACCTGCAAACGCCGCTCCTAACTGCATGGCCCCTCGGGCCTCGACATCATCAGGATTTTTCATCACCGTCCGGAAATGGGTTGCCAGAAGTCGCCATGATTCTTTGCTGAAGAAATTTGAGATCGTATTTCGCTTGGTTGTGACAAATGTTTCCAACGCATGAGAAATAGCGTCAATACCAGTGAGCGCGGTCACCTGCGTGGGTTGGGTCAGAGTTAGGTCAGGATCCAGTATGGCAACTCGGCATGCTGCACGTTTGTCACCGCAGGCCATTTTCACATGCGTGTCTGAATCGGAAATCAGTGCGAAGGATTGCATTTCACTTCCGGTACCTGCAGTGGTCGGTACCGCAATCATTGGCAACATTTCCGAGGATGCTTTACCAACGCCCCAATAGTCCTGCATTTCTCCCCCGCAGCTATAGAGGAAATTGATTCCCTTGGCGCAGTCCATCGAACTGCCCCCGCCTAATCCAACGAGCAGATCTGGCGAAAAATCCCGAGCAAGGGCGACTCCTGACTCGACATTGGCAGTTGTTGGATTTTCCCGGGCACCATCGTAAAGGATCACATCCAGTCCGGCGGCCTCGAGGGATTGGACGCCTTGCTGCGTGTGGCCGACTTGGACGACTCCTGGATCACTGACCACCAAAACCCTCTGGCCAAACGCTGCTGAAATTTCGCCCAGACGTCGTAACGATCCGCTACCGAACACGATGCGTGTACGCGGATCATAATCAAAGGCCTTTATTTTGTCTGTGGCTTCAACCTGCATCTTGACTCAATATTACCAGTGAAATCCACTCATCATCCAACCATCGTTTTTGCATCACTGTTCCGTTCAGACCATCGCTACTTCTTCAGACACCTGATACGCCCTGGAGCGGAACAGGAAGTCGATGATGTTCCCTTCATGGGGCTGTAGCCAATCCAGCTTGCTGGTGGGTATCGGTCCAATGTTGAATCGGTCGATGTGTGTGGCATCGGACAGCTTGCGAATCAAGTCCTGATTTTTCGTTAAAGCCGTACAAACCAGCGTGTATCCCATCTTCTTGATGAGCTGGTCCTGCGGACATTGCACCACCGATGCAAAGGGGAACATGAATTCCTTGGATGCGATTTCGCACTCGGGGGACTCGCAGTGTGCAATTACCGGTCGGAGATAGGCACAATGCTCTTTTTCAACCAGTCGCTCGCCATATTTTGACGTCATATCGGTAACCCCAGGTGCTTTCAGATCCTGTTCAAGCATCTTCCAGGTTCCGATTCCCTGTTGCTTGATGGAAAAAGCAGCTAGTTCTGCCCCGGGATCATCCGGAGATTTGACTTCGACCGGACCGAGGCGTTCGGCCAATGCTTCTGCAATTTCCTTGGTGTGCCGAGATGCCCATATCCCTGAGCAGTTAATACAACCTCGTCCACCATTAACGAAAATACTCTCAACCATGACGTCCAGGTATTGCTCCCAATCATCAACCACGTCATCTCCAAGGACTATCTTTGAAAACCCTGGCCCATGGACCTGAACGTTCGGATTGCCTTTAAACTGATCGATTGTTTTCATGCTTCCAAAAATCATGCTTCGACCCGCTGAAGACATGATTGCAGAACCGCAATCATGACCCCCAGGATAAAGACTGATCGCCTCGGCAGGGATGCCGGCTTTGATGAAGGCCGCCGCCATGCGGTACGGTGTCCAGATCTCCTGTGAACCTGGTTTCAAGACCAAGCCCATTTGCAATGGAATTGCTGGCAACCATAAGGTGTGCACACCGGGCGAATTGGATGGAAGTACCGCCCCCAAAATAGAGGTTTGGGCTTGGTAGCTGACGACAACATTCCGACTCTCACTACCGAATCCTCGGCTCAAAATATTGAGATCTAATCCTCGGGTGAGACAATCCAGAATCCGGTCCATGTTCCGTAGGACGAATGAGTTTTTCGCCATATTCTTGCGGCACATGAGTTCCGGAAGACCAGTGGTTGCTGATTGCTGGTGGACGAAAACGTCAGGGGATTGTTGGCCGTCGCCAATATCGAGCGTATCATTTTCATAGTAGTCGGCCGCTTGAGCCACCATTTTGAGTAATTCCTCAGGCGGGATTTCACGTAGTTTTTCCCTGGCGGTATGCGCTTTCCGAAGATCTCGCTGGATGATGCCACCGTTGGCCTTACTGATCTTGCAAACTGGTTCGCCGGTGGCGAAATGCAGGACTTCTTCGACTTCAAGTGATTCGTAAGGCTTTCCCCAACGCAACACAGGCACATTTAACACAATAATCTCCAACTCTTAGAAAACGCAGGATTGGGAACGGATAACGAATCCAGGTAGGGTACGTCTGTTTTTTTGAGACTGCTGCCTAATCCACGGGAGCTGCAGTCGGCTTCATTCTAGTAAACACCAACCGTGGTTGCCGACGCTAGTTCATGAAACGGTCGTACTCCGCTGACTCCATCCCAGGGATACTTGTCGAATGGTGCCTCTCGCTCGCCTTCATCACGTTCCATAAATCCGGGCACGAAGAATTCGTCAGTTAAAGTTGTCAGCTTGACTCGACCGGTTTCCCCAATACCGACCAATTCGTTGTAATCTTCGAAAGAGACGACCTCGGTCGTTGCCCTTGGTTGTGGGGCATAGTAACTGATCTTGTAATTCTCTTGGGCAGTGACTGGCTTGCTGCAGGCGAGCCCCATTAATGTATTTCCATATGTCGGCGTCATGTAGATACCGCTTTCCGCGGGCGGACCACCGAAAAGCTCTTCCACACAATAACGTGTCCACTGCGGAGTGAATTCGGTACCACCCGAAAAGATGCCTGTGATGCCGGTCTCAGCCAGACTGGTCCCTCGCTCCTCCAGTTCAAGACAAAGTGAATCAAGCAGCTTGGGAGTCGCAAAGAGGCATTTGACATCGTGGTTGGCGGTGAGAACGGTAATCGCCTGATCGATACAGTGCTTTTTATATTCCTCGAGGTGTTCCATCCAGCCTTTTTTGATCAACTTGACTACCCATCGCGGATCAAGATCGATGCAGAAGCAAATTCCGCCCCGAAACTGACAAAGGTGTTCCACTGCCAGTCTCAATCGTCGGGGGCCGGATGGTCCAAGCATCAACCAGTTGGAGCCTTTGGGAAAGTACTCGTCCGGCAATGTCTCGCTGAACAGCTCGTAATCCGTACGGAAATCGTTAATGACCATCCGAGATTTCGGAATTCCGGTGGTGCCTCCGGTTTCAAAGACATAGGCCGGTTTGCCTTGATGACCCTTGGGTATCCAGCGTTCGATGGGTCCACCTCGTAGCCACTCATCTTCAAAGTGGGGGAACTTTTTCAGGTCGTCATAGGACTTCACGTCTGTCAAAGGGTCGAATTTCAACTCCGATTTTTTTTCGAGCCAGAACGGACACCCAGTCGATTCGTGAAAGTGCCATTGAACCGTTTCGACGGTATGTTGATCAAGTCGCTCTTTGGCTTTGCTAATTTCGTTTTGAAGATCAAGTTCAGTTGTGCTCATGGTCGCAATTCAAGGTCTTAATACATGGACAAGGGAATCCGCAATGGTCGTCAGGTGACGCAATGGTGATTGTCGTCAACGGCTATTAAAATACCGTCAATAAATGGCGGAAACAACGGTCTAAATCAAATTGATCCCTACTATTCCGGTCGCATTTTGCAGTGGATTCGGATTCCATGAATCGTAGTAAATTCGATAAATGGATCCGATTGGGTAAAAGACAGGGGTTTTTGGTAATGTAATCCACCTCAGCATCCTAAGTCGACCATGGTATGAAATCGGGGATTCCACCTGAGCCAGAAACGAACCGGAATGGTGGAAACCTGCTGGGCTTGGAGGTTTGAACCTGAGTGGGGCTCTGCTAAGCCCCTGTCTCATGGGTGTCTGAGGTCAATTCAATATCAGGTTCCCTCATGGCGATTTCCTCCGCCCGAAGCCTCGTCCATGGATCGGTTAAAAATGCTCACGCTTTGCGTTTACCATGACGGGCCTCACAGCCCTTCCCCCCGTCATGAATCTCGGGTTCAATAAAATCAGGTTCAAACAACATCAGGTTTCAATCAAAAGACTAGGTCTTTAAAAAAGTCATGGAGAGTTCAGACGGGTCTACTATGGAATCGAGAATCGTCCCGTTGTTTCCTCTTCCCGACCTGATGTTGTTCCCCGGACAAGTTCTGCCTCTACATGTGTTTGAACAGCGGTACCGCCAAATGACGCGTGATCTGCTGGACGGTTCAGGTGAGTTGGTTCTCGGTACTGTTTTGGGTGAAGACAAACAGTCACTGGCGGGGGTCGCATCAGTTCAGCCGGTTGCCGGTTTAGGCCGCCTCGAGAAATATGAAAAATTGCCCGATGGCAGATACTTGGTGGTTGTGCTGGGTATCTCGAGGGTGTGGGTAGAACCAATCGGGGGTGAACGGATCTATCCGGTCTGCCGAATCGAAGATCTTCCGGACGAAGATCCTGCGGAGAATCCGGAATTGCAAATGAGGCTACGGCATTGCATTCTCGAGTCTGCGGTTTTGGATGAATTGCCGGTATCGACATCGACCGGGCAATTAGCGGATTTGTTGATTATGACCACCAAAATGGACGTTCATCAAAGATATGAATTGTTTGCCATCAACAACGTGTGGGACCGTGGTGAAAAAATATTGGCTATTCTTAGAAAGATGGGCCGATCAACGGACCCTGGTAAGGAGTGACTCAACGGGTCAGAATGCAGAGACCGGGAGCCTAGAACCTGCCGTCTGGAACGCCGTGCAGCAGACCGGACTCCAGCGGGGCCAGAGAGTTATGCCGAGGTGACCGTTTTTGCTGTGCCAGGGTGACCGTTTTTGCCCTGTGAATAAATAGCTGTGAATAAATAACAGGGAAATAACAGGGAAATAACGGGGAAATAACAGGGAAATAACAGCTGTGGGTATTCAGGGTCACGGGAAATAGCATCGTGAAATAGCCCCGAAGAAATCGGCTGGCGTTTGTGTTTCGGGCAGCCTATTTAAGTTATACTGCCAGTCTAGGCGAAGGTTGTACCGTGACCGTGAAGAGCCTATGACCGAGAAGAGCCCGTGACGGTGAAGATCGCTTGGCTGCCTGACTGAAAATGGCTCGGTTGGAATCCATTCAAGAAAAGTGTTTTCGACTACCCTCCTGAATAAGAAATGAGAATTCTGTGCAAAAAACAAATATGATCCAGCGGCGTCAGATATTGAAAGCGGGTGTTGCGTCAGCAGCCTTTTCTGTTTTTCCGGTTTCAAGTTCCTCTGCAACGACGAGCCCCAACGCCAAGTTTCGATCCGCGCATGTCGGCGTGGGGGGAATGGGTGGCGCTGACCTGAGTTCGATAGCGTCACATCCATCTGTTGAAGTTGCCGCACTTTGTGACGTGGATTCATCACGTTTGCAGGCTGCCCTGAAAAAACATCCCAATGCCAAGGGATTTGCGGACTACCGTGAGATGATGGCGGCGATGGGTGACTCGGTAGATGGTGTTGTTGTTTCCACGCCGGATCATACTCATGCCCCGGCGGCGATGACGGCGCTGAACGCCGGCAAACCCGTTTACTGCCAGAAGCCGTTGACCCATGAAGTTTTCGAAGCGAGACGATTGCGTGAAGTGGCCGAAAAAAACAAGTTGGTGACGCAAATGGGAATTCAGATTCATTCTCATGTCGTCTATCGTCGTGCTGTAGCGATGATTCAGGACGGCGTGATAGGCAAGGTCAGTCAGGTTCATGCCTGGTCGGGAAAAAATTGGGGGTATGATGGTCAATCCCTGCCAGCGGTAGCCAAGGTTCCAGCCAATCTTCAATGGAACCTCTGGTTGGGAACCGCCAAGGAACGACCTTTCGTTCCGGGGGTCTACCATCCTGGACAGTGGCGCAAGCTGGTAGATTTTGGAACAGGAACGCTCGGCGATATGGGCGTCCATATTTTTGACACTCCCTACGGTGCGCTGGATTTGACTGCACCGAACTGGGCCAGAACAACTTGTCGTCAACCGACGGGAGTTGGGCATCCCTCCCGCAACGTCGTGGAATATGAGTTCCCACAGACCAAGTACACAACCAAAACCATGCAGTGGAAATGGTATGACGGGGGATTTGCACCTCCCAAATCCGAAGATGTCGGTCTGGAAAAGGGGATGAAATTACCCGGTCAGGCCGCCCTGTTTATTGGCGAAGAAGGCCAGATGTTATTACCTCACATTGGCGAACCCCAGCTTTTTCCGCAAAAAAAGTTTGCGGATTACAAACGACCGGACATCAATGGTAACAACCATTATCACCAGTGGGTGGATGCAGCGATGGGTAACGCAACAGCGAGCGCTCCCTTTGCATTTGGAGGACCGTTGACTGAAGCTCTCTTGCTGGGGGTGGTGGCAAACCGCTTCCCGGATGAGAAGCTTGCATGGGATGCCAAGTCGTTGAAGGTGACCAACAATGACGCAGCCAACAAACTGATTAAAGGTGATTATCGAGATGGCTTTAAAGTGATGGGCTTATAGTCACCCTCAGATTTCCACTAGTATCGAGCCGGCTTGGGCCGGCTTTTTTTATTGATAGCTGGGTTGTTCAATTTGGCATCGAGGGATAACCCTGCCGGAGAACTGGTGTGTGAGAATGTTTCCTGTCGCTGAGCAGATGAATTCGTCAGGCGTGATCGAACTGAGTTGTCTTGTTCACTTGGGACGTCAAGTGCTCAAAGCGAAATGGGTTCGGGACCGGTTTGTCTCGAAGAATTGCCTCAGCCAGTATTTCTCCCATCGCAGGACCCATTTTGAAACCGTGGCCGCATCCGCCTCCCAAGATCCAGTTTCCGGTTTCGGGATGTCGATCCATCAGGAAATGACCACTTGGCGTGTTGGTGTATTGGCATACTCGCGATTCCAGTAAAGGTGCCTGAGCGAGTGCTGGAAATCGTTTTTGCAGGTAACTCCGTGTCAACTCGACCAAATGTTCGGTCGGTGTTCGATCATCGACTGATGGATTGAACTCTTCACCACGCTGGTCTATCGCTATTTTAAAACCCCGGTAATCCACCTCCGGGATGCCGTAAAAAATTGGGGTACCCAATTCAAGCCAAACGGGCAATCTTTCCTGTGTAAAGTGATTGTCATTTTCGGGTGTGCCGAAGTAGTAAACCTCCTGGCGGGAAATATTCAGGTAGCGACCGATGGTTTCGGGGAAGAGTTGTTTTAGCCATGGACCGCAAGCAAAGACAATCTGGTCGGCGGTGATCGTCGTCCCCGTTGATAAACGGACGGAGTTGGTACGCTTGGTCTCATCGATAGAACCGACCGTTGCCTGAAGGTATTGCCCTCCTCGTTTTTCGAAATCTCTTTTGACAGCGTCACAAGACCGTCGAGCTCGCAAAAACCCGGCACACGGTTCGAAGATCACTTTGGCGATGTCGGTAAAGTCGATCCCCGGCCACAATTTTGTGGCTTCTTTCACAGAAAAGTTTTCCAATCTCATACCCAGGCTCTCGATCTTTTTTCGTGATGACTCGACGTAGGAATCATCATCGCCACACAGCCACAGGCTCCCGGTGAATTCCATCAGTGGCTCGTTCAAGTTGGACTGGAAGGCACTCCAAAGATCCATCGACCGTTTTGACATCTCGATATAAAAATCATCTGCACCGTAAACGGTGCGGATAACACGTGTCTCACCTCCTGAGCTCGCACGGGAATTCCCAGGGCCCCAAGCGTCAATCAAAGTAACGTCTACACCAGAATTCAGTAGATTCCATGCACACCAGCTTCCAAAACTTCCCGCTCCGACGACAATAACTCTCATAGCCAATCACTAGTAGTGAAAACAATGATCAATAGAAAATTTGAAACCGGTAATTTACCAGAGAATTCTACGTGCGTGGTCAGTCTCAGCGGCGGAATGGATTCGACGAGTTTAATGTTGGAATTGTTGTCATCAGGCTGCCAGGTTTTTGGAATCAGTTTTAACTATGGACAAAAGCACCTTCTCGAGTTGGATCGTCTTGAGGATAACCTGGCTTACCTGCGGAACAAAGGACTTGAAGTGGAACACCACAAGGTGGACATCTCCACCATTGGCAACCTGTTTCATTCTGCCTTGATCAATCCGGACTGGGAGGTTCCCGAGGGTTTTTACGAGCAGGAAAATATGAAGGAGACGGTTGTTCCCAATCGGAATGCTATTTTCAGCTCGATCGCCTATGGCTATGCCCTATCACTGGCAGGCAGGTTGCAACGTGAGGTGTATCTTGGTTTGGGAGTACATAGTGGCGATCATGCTATTTATCCAGACTGTCGTCCTGAATTTTACAATTCGATTCATGATGCATTCGCGATGGGCAATTGGGATGCCGATCAGGTGAAGCTCTACCTACCGTACATCGATGGCGACAAGGTAACGATACTACGATGTGCCGAACAGGCGATCATTCAATTGGGACTGGATTTCGAGACTGTCTTCCGAAACACCAACACCAGTTATGACCCCGATAGTGAGGGAAAGGCACACGGAAGAACCGGTGCAGATGTGGAACGCATCCTTGCGTTTCACGAAATCGGAAGAAAAGACCCGATTGAATATGTCGACGGCTGGGATAAGGCGTTGGCGACGGCACTGGAATTTCAGAGCCGAGAAAATACACCGTGAGCTGGCAGTCTAGACCGTTTTGGAAGCGATAACGGTGTCAAAAGCGAAGCCCTCAACAAAGATCGATCTGTAGCCTGAAACGACGGCGCTCCTGATGGTCGAGATTCTATGGCAGCGGTGACAAGACACAACAACCGGCCCTGAACTCTCCAATTGGTGAACGACTGGGATCAGTTAAGAAAACGAATGCAAACGGGTGCCGGGACTTGAATAACCTGACCGGTTGGGTTGAGCCGCCCGGTTGCTTGATCAATTTCAAAAACGACCAACGTGTCAGATTTCTGATTTTCTGCGAGGAGGTATTTGCCGGTGGGGTCGATATTGAAATTTCTAGGTTCCTTGCCACCGGTTTTTACGATTTCAAGCAGCGTGAGTTTTCCGTTCTCATCAATCTGGTAGGCCGCGATGGAATCGTGACCTCGATTACTACAGTAAAGAAATTTTCCGGAAGAATGAATTCTCACCTCGGCACAGCTTCTTCGTCCGGAGAAGTCGCCTGGTAGTGTCGAGAGTGTCTGCAGTGAGTTGAATTTGCCCGATTTGGCATCGTATTCCAGAGCGCTGACGGTGGCATTTAGTTCATTCAGAAGGTAGCCGAATTGACCGTTGGGGTGAAAGGTGAAATGTCTTGGGCCAGACCCGGCGGTTTCACGATGCTCAGCGGCTGGTTTGAGTTCTCCCGATTTGGTTAGTCGATAGGAGATCAGTTTGTCCAATCCCAGGTCGGCAGCTACTGCGAATTGATTATTGCTGTCGAGGTTGATGGAGTGGGCGTGCGGTCCTTTTTGGCGATCGGTGACGCTGGCTCCCTGATGTTGTGCAAACCCGGTCGCCAATCCGAGCTTTCCGTCATTTAGAATAGAAATTGCCCCCACGTTTCCGCCCCCGTAATTGGCGAAAAGAACAAATTTTCCTTTTTGGTCTACAACCAGGTGGCAGGGTTTTCCGCCCTTTGATACCTGTTTGTTGAGAAGCTTTAACTGGCCGGAATGGGGGTCAACAGCGAATGCTGCCACGGCTCCACTTTTTGCTCCTGGAAATTCGGAAATTTCACCAACTGCATAGAGAAATCGATTGGATGGATGAACGGCAAGAAACGATGGATTCTTGGTTTCAGCCACCAGTTTGGGCGAGGACACTTTGCCTGTCTCGGTGTTGAGTGTGGCCGAGTAAATTCCCTTGCTGTCACCGCCGGTATAGGTTCCCACAAAAAAACGTAGCTCGTCGGCACTGCTGGGAAGGTCCGCGGCAACAAAAATGAGAATGGTAGTCACCAAACAGAACTGACTTTGAATTTTCATGAAGACCTTACGAAAGAATGTTTTTTTTGAAATGATTGAATCTGTTCAGTCTATGGAAATTGGCTGATCGCCGGATGGCCAGACTTCGTTTATGATCTGGTGCTGTCCAGTAGAAATGATAAATGAAAACGGAAGCCCGGCAACGGATTGCAAGTACATTTTTGCCTAGGCAACCAGCTAAATCCATCTCGAAAAGACCAAGCCTGCATTTTTTAGGAAATTTGATGTCGAATGCTGAATTGTTGTTGCGTCAGTGTCGGGAAATGGCCGTCGATGCCAAGTTGGCCTCTCGGGAGCTGGTTGAGGTCAGCGGCGAGCAGGTGGATCTTTGGTTGTCGGCTGCCGCTGAACAGTTGATTGATCGATCTGACGAGATCCTGGTTGCCAATTCATTGGATACCGCTGGTCAACAGGAGTTTGGTCTGACTGATGCTCAGGTCGACCGGCTAAGGTTGGATCAGGCTCGAATTGAATCGATAGCAGCGGGATTGAGAAATGTAGCCGCCCTGCCCTCCCCAATCGGCCAGGTTTTCGGGTCGACGGTTCGCCCCAATGGGTTGTTGATCAACAAAGTTCGGGTTCCGTTGGGAGTCGTTTTTTTTGTCTATGAATCAAGGCCCAATGTCACTGCCGATGCGGCAGCGATCTGTGTGAAAAGCGGCAATGCAGTGATCTTGCGTGGTGGTAAAGAGGCTGCCCAAACCAGTTCAGCGATCGTCAAAATACTTGGCGAGGTAGGCAAAGACTTTGGAATACCAGAGAAAGCCGTTCAGCGGGTGACGACAATCGACCGCATGGCGGTCGACCATTTCCTTTCATTTGGGGACTTGGTTGATCTGGCGATTCCCCGAGGAGGAGCGGGTTTAATTCAACGTGTGGCTGAAAATGCGACGATGCCGGTGATTAAGCATTTTTCCGGTAATTGTCATGTTTACGTTGATCAGCATGCCAATCAGGAAATGGCTTTAGCCATCATTGAAAATTCCAAGTTTCATCGGTTGGGTGTTTGTAATGCTGCGGAGTCATTGCTGGTCCATCAAAGCGTGGCCAAGTCGATGCTGCCCAAACTAGCCCTTCGATTTAAGGAACTCGGTGGGGAAATTCGTGGTGACAAAGAGGTCTGTAAAATGATCGATTGGGCTGTTCCAGCCGAGGAAACCGATTGGGAAACGGAGTTTCTCGATGCTGTTATTTCAGTAGCCGTTGTGCCTGATCTACAGAATGCGATCGGTCATATTAATGAATTTGGTTCTGGCCACACCGATGCCATTGTCTCCGATAGCGTCCAAGCGATACAGTCGTTTACCAAACAAGTAGACAGTGCCGCAGTCATGGTCAATTGCAGTACACGGTTTAATGACGGTGGAGAATTTGGTTTGGGTGCCGAAATCGGAATTAGCACTGACAAGTTTCACGCTCGTGGCCCTTGCGGGTTGGAAGAGTTGACAACGTATAAATACGTCTGCGTGGGACAGGGGCACATCCGGTAGGTGTTAGTTTGAGTTGGGGCGGTGGGCGAACGAAGCAATGATCTGGGGCTGCGATTTGTAGATTCCAAAATAAAAAACCGTTCGTCCCGTAAGACGAACGGTTTATGCCTCTTGACCATGCGGTTGTTTCTGTCTATTCAGCGTAGTTATGGGATGTCAGATGCGAATCCATGATTGGATGTTCCGCAATCCTTCCCATTTCGTCTAATCCACGACGCTGACCGATCGAGTGCCATCCGGGCACTTCCTCTAATTCAGGCATGAGATCGACCAATTGCTCTCTAAGCATTTGAGCAAATCGCTGAATAGGTTCTTCTGCCGAATTCTCGCTGATTGACACCGCGGTTTTCATGATCCGTAGCAACTTGGCTCGTTCCAGGATCGGTCGGGACAAACGCCCTCCCGGTTCCTCAAGTAAGTCCATTAGCGGAACCTCGAGTATTTCCTGCCAACATTCCAGCTGACTGAGACGAAGGTCGGAATACTCGTTTTCCTGTGCACGAACCGAGCGAATGTCGGTTTTCATTCGGCGAGCTGCCGTTCGAAGAGAAACGCCTTGTTGTTCTCGGACTTGTCGAATTCGATTGGTGGTTTTGGGGACCGAAGTCTCCGGTCCATTCGTCGAATCGTCAGTGAGAACTCGAAGTTTTGCCGTAGCCATAACTGCACCTCCCAGGTTGTAACACCTGTTGGTAGTTTTTGGACCGAAGGTCCGGACAGTTGAAGAGATGAGCAACCAGACGGGTGTCCAAACCATCCAGTTGTTGGAACCTAAAATTGGGAATTGAAGGATCTGAATAATGGGGATGAGATAAGTCTGTTCCAGAAGCGGACTGGCTAATGAAGAGGAGAATTAAAATTAGTTCCGCTTATGTAAAGGACA
The DNA here is from genome assembly GCA_014238905.1 of Planctomycetota bacterium. Taxonomy (GTDB): domain Bacteria; phylum Planctomycetota; class Planctomycetia; order Pirellulales; family Pirellulaceae; genus JABAAE01. The sequence goes on along the minus strand of JABAAE010000004.1, from coordinate 52,478 downwards.
TGTTATGCCGGTGCGGGATACTTTGCAAAGGTCAAAATCCTAAAAACCGGGAAAAAGATCGGTTCCTGACCGGGTCAGATGGCCCTTCGTTCCTGCCATCTTCCGCAATTTTGGCCACATTTCATCCAAATTAGGGAAAAAATGCCTCGCAGGCCATTCATTGGATTGAGAGGGTGATCCAATTCAAGCGGCGAGGTTTTGCCTCCAAATTACTCTTTTGGCCCCCATTTCTATCTGCTTCAAGGACCAGTGGTTTGACTGGCAATTGCCAGAGGCGAGGTTCCTCTCGCCAACCGCTGCCAAAGAATCAGCTTGAGAATTCTGTGGCGTTGATCATCGGAATTCAAGGTTGTTGGCGGTTAGCTGCCAGACGGACAATCAGGCATAGCGCCACGAAATCATAAATAAAATGAGTCATCGCAGGCGCCAGATAAGTTCCCGAAAGCTCCATGACGCAGCCGAGGTAAATTCCCATCAATGTGGCAAACAGGGCATAAGTCAAAGTGATATAGTGGCACCCGCCAAAAATGACGCCGGCGATAATAATTCCAGGCCATACACCTGTGCCGAGGATCTCAGTCCATCCAATGGATAGCCCACCCTGAAGACACCACCGGAAAAACATCTCTTCGCTGATGCCGGCTAGGATCGAAATGATGGCGATTTGGACGATCGTACATTCCTTGAATATCGGGATCAGCAGATTATCAATCGTCCGTTTCATTGTCTGAAACGGCCCAAAATCAAATTTAAGGATGGCCAACAAAATCAATATCAGGGGAATCGATGATCCAACGCCCCAGACGATAGCGGGAAGGACCACTTCATTAAAATCAAACGACAAAAGAGATTGTTGGGGGGCGCAAAACCCAAACAGGCTGAAGATGACGGCCAGGACCATCATCGCTCCGGATAACAATGTTGCCACCAGCACCAGATTGGGGACTTCCTGGTCTTTTTGCTTTTGGGGTTCAGGTTCGAGCGAAGAGTCGACGATGCCGGATTTCATAGAATTACTCGGGTTATTACTCGGGACCATTTGCATTCCACCAAATCTTTTTATCAAGCGGTTCACCCTGTCTTGGAGAAATTCAGGGAGAAAATACGCAGATCTACCCAATTTTTAATGGGAAATAACTCAAGCCTCATGGTACTTCCGGAGAAGAGGCCGCGATAGGAGGAGCCCTGTGATTGGCGGTTGAGGTGGCTACGAAAAAAGTTTTGGATGGCGTGTGAATGGTGATAGTCGTCCGATCTTTATTCCCCGGCCAGAAAGGAATGTGGATCATCCCCGAAGCAGCCCCGTCGATAGCTCATCCAACGAATGATTTTCTAGTGATTCGCATTGGCTCTGGCCAAATCACTTTGGCTTAGCCGGACTAGTCTTTTTTCAGCGACCGACGAGTATTTTGGACTTGGTGTGGTGTCCGGGCAATGCAAGAATGAATCACCTTGGGTTGAAGGCAATCTGCGAATATTCGATCCCGTTCCAGATTCGTCTTTTTCAGATTTGACACTCGTTGGAACGTCAAACGGATTGAGTTGCGATCGATACTCTCGAAGTGCAATTCCCCAGTTAACAAGACGCTCGATTAATTGATCTTTGGTATTGGGAAGGAATGCTTCGGGTTGAATCAGGGGTACTCCACCGGTCTTAAGAAATTCCCCGATGGCCGGGTAATCGATCTCGTCAGAGCCCTGAACGAACAGGAGCTCGCAATTGGCGTTTTGCAATGCCGACTCGAAACAGACTGATTTTCCCAGTTGACGGTCGTGATAGATCGCCTGGATCTGAGGGTATTTTTGCGTCAAGTCTTGGGTGATATCTCCAGATTCATCGGTGGAACCGTCATCAACGATCACCACTTGAAATCTGGAGGTGACTTCGGGCAACCATTCTAATAAAGCGGCGACTGTTTCCGTAAGGAACTCTGAACCGTTGAAAATGGGCAAAATCACAGTCAGGCTTTTCATGACCTTGGACCTTTGAAAACCACTAAAAACTCTGTCTCAGATTTTTCGGCAACCGGCGTTCGATAATCCTTTGAATTGGCTTAAGACCCCGATAGTTGTCTAATATCATCGGCATCTGCATAGCTTGATAGGATCAAAGTAATCATGATGAGGGCACAGACTAATTCGATTTTAGGGGTCATCGTTGGAAACCGCTTGTACCAAAAGTCGGGTGTTTTCTATCCCGGCTGCAATTTGAATTGAATCAATTGTTGGTCCCTACACGAGGGATTCCAGTGGTTGAGGTTGATACAACCTGCAGAGTTGGTTTGACTAACTGAGAAAGCGCCTGCTTTTTCGTTTTGACCGTGGTAGGGTATCAATTAAGGTGTAGCGTCCCGCATTCGCAGTCGAAGAGACAAGTACGAGTTGCGACTGGCGATTTCATTTGAAGCTGGTCTCAGTTGCCTTTTTTGGAATTGATCCATTTTAATAGTCAGCAACGCTGAGAGAACTTGTGTTCACTCCAACGTGACCTGAACTGGATATTGTTTTTTTGCCGCTGACCCTGGTGGATAGAGAATGAACTTTCGGCTGGTCGTAAAACTGCTGGGCATGATTTGCCTCCTGATCGGGGTAACCATGTTGTTTTGCCTTCCCTGGGCATTTCCCTTTGTCGGCCATCATACCGATTCGATCGTTCCCCAAAATGAACTTAAATTTGAGGGACGTGGTTTCGCTGCCCTGTTACTCAGTTTCATAATCTCAATTGCCGCTGGCACGATTCTTTACTGCTGCGGGCGCAAAGCCAAGGGGCAGATTTTTCTGCGCGAAGCAATGGCGATTGTGGGTCTGAGTTGGGTGTTGGCGACGATATTGGGATCCCTTCCCTTTCTTCTCTCAAAAACCTATCGGAGTTGCTCGGTGAGGGTTTTTGAGCAGAACAATGTTGTCTTCGTTTCCAAATTCAATTGGAATTATTTTGACGAATGGTACCCTGTCGAACTTACCAGTTCACAACGTTTGTTGATCGGTTTTCTTGCCGATCCGCCTTCGGAAAAATTCCCGCGTCGGGCGGAGGGGCTAGAAATAAAAGACTTGGTCGATTTGAGTCAATTTAGCCAAACGAAGGTTCAACAGACCATTGATGAACTGTTTCAGAATAAGGCAATTGCCTCGGTACTATTAAAACCCACAGCAGAGCAATCGCCTTTCGGTAGCAACGGACGATTTCGGCTGAAGTGGGTGCGGATGGGGGTCGTTGACAGTCTCTTCGAGGCCCAGTCTGGATTCTCGACGACCGGGGCAACGGTCATTTCGCATCTGGAGGATCCGGGGTTGGTACCCCACTGCATTCTTTTCTGGAGGAGCGTTACCCAGTTTTTGGGCGGTCTGGGAATCATCGTGCTGTTTGTGGTGGTTTTGGAAGAGGGATCGGCGGGAAAGGCCTTGATGCGGAACGAGGTACCTGGCCCCATCGACAGCAATCCAATGACACGAATGCGCCATATGGCAATCATGTTTGCTGGGGTGTACCTCGCCCTGAATGCGGTGTTGGCGGTCATTCTGATGATGTCCGGAGAAATGAACGCATTCGATGCGATCAGCCATTCTTTTGCCACTCTGGCAACCGGAGGGTTTAGCAATTACGACGATAGCATTGGACATTTCCAAAGCAGTTTCGTTCACTACACGATTATTCTATTTATGATCCTGGCCGGCACCAATTTTACCCTTCTGTTTTTGTTCGTACGTGGACGACCCAATGCGATGCTAGGCGATTTCGAATGGCGGACCTATATTTTTCTGATCGGTGGGCTGACGGCGGTCTTAATGTTTTTTGGCATGTGGTTGGGCGACGTTGGATTTGGATCGACTTCCACCGCCTTTCGAGATACCTTGTTTCAGGTGGTTTCTATCATTACCACAACGGGTTTTGGAACGAATGACTTTGACCAATGGAACAGTTTTGCCAGAGCGTCTTTACTGTTGCTGATGTTTGTCGGTGGATGCGCAGGCAGTACCGGTGGGGGCATGAAAGTGATTCGGCATGTTCTTTTTGTCAAGATTCTCCGCATCGAAATTGAAAAGTCCTTTCGCCCCCGTGTCGTTCGGAAACTTCAACTGGGTGACAGGAAAGTAGGCGATCCAGAGTTGATTCAAAAAATTCTCGTTTACTTTGCCCTGATCATCGTTATTTTTTGCATGGGGTGGCTCTATGTTGTCGCTTTGGAACCGGCAGATACTTGGGGAGCCGATTCAGAAAATAAACTTCTCGACGGAGCAAGCGCTGTTGTGGCAACGTTGAATAACATTGGCCCTGGTCTCGGGACCGTGGGCGCGAGTGAAAACTATGGACATTTCACCAACAGTTCTAAATTCATGTTCATCTGGTTGATGATGTTGGGAAGATTGGAATTGTTTGTCGTGCTGGTTCTTTTTATTCCCAGATTTTGGCGGGGCTACTACTAGGGTTTGCGTTTGTTGGAAGGCGGCAAGGATTGCATTCGCCTTATCGATGAAGGGGGATCCATTTCGCCTGAAACCGGTCAGGATTCCGCCAATGGAATGCGCCAGTGGTTTTCACCAGTGATTTTCACCAGTGATTTGCCGGGGGGCTACATTTTTTTAAGCGTCATCAGGTATTCCACCAGGTCGACCAGATCGGTTTCCGAGAAATTCTTTTGCAGATCACTTGGCATCAGCGAGTTAGGTGATTTTCGCATCCCGTCCAGTTCGTCTTTTGGAATCTCCTTCGTCACGGCATCAGCGGTTCGCAAAGTCACCACCTGATCGGTTTCGTTAATCAGAATGCCGGCAAAGCTCAAACCATCTATCGTTTGCACCAGGTAGTTTTCAAAATTATGGCTGATGGCAGCGTTCGGATTGAGAATCGATTCATACATGGCCTGTCGTGAGAGTTTGCTGCCAATTTCGGAAAGGTCTGGTCCGACTTCTTTTCCTGTGCGGTTGACTTGATGGCAATTGGCACAGGTGCCGGATTTCAAAAATATCGTTGCACCGTTGGCGGGATTACCGGATCGTTTCACCAATTCGGATAGTGGCGGTAGTGGGGTGCTCCCCGCTGTCGCAGGAAGTTGCATCAGTGGGGAGGCCGTTGCCCGGATCTCCGGAAATTCTGAGGGTAATAAAAGATTGGCCGCGGTGAACTCACATTCGGTGGGCAGTTTTTTTTGCTTGACAAGATTTAGTAAAAACAGTTGCCCCGTTTTTTGTTTGCCTAGTCCTTTTACGGCTATGTTCTTCGCGGTAGAGGACAAGCTGCGAATCAGAAGTATTCTCTTCAGGATTTCCATCGACCGGTTCGATCCTGCCAGGGCAATTGGATTCAATATTTCTTCGGGGCGATCAGAATTGCGAATCCGTTCGACCATCTCTTCAGGTGAGCTTTGATCCAGCAATAGACCTATGGCCGTGACTTTGTTGTCATTGGACTTGGACTGAAAGACGATTTTCCAGAGTCGTTGATTGCTTTCAACGACCTTGAATCGTTTGGCGTAGGAAAGGTAATCCGCTTCATCTTCAACCGTTTTTAAATATCTGACGACTACTTTTTTCAGCGTTGGCTTTTCGTTGACATTGATCTTCGTCAATCTCATTAACGCAGCGATTTTTCGTTGGTCAGCGGTTGGATTACCCTCCTCTTGGGACCGGGCGGCAGAAGCGATTGTCAGGAGCAGAAAAAGGCCAAAAAATGAGCAGCTTTGTTTTGAGGTTATTGGTGTCATTTTGAGTTCCGGCATCGGCGATTACGGGGGATGGTGGTGGGGATGGTAGCGGATGGTTTGGCATTGGTTCTGTCCGGGTGCAGAGTGCTAGTCGACACGGTTACCACCTTCTTTGATGTCCGCATCAGTCAGTGCTTTTGCGTTATGGACCTGACTGCTCTGAGGGTCGGTGACCGCGTATTGAAAGCCCTTGCTGGTACCCGCAGCTCCAGTTTCACCATTGCAATTGATGGCAACGAAATTGATTGCCAGGTCCTTGGCACTCCGGGGGTCTTTTTGAGAAATTCGTTGAATGACATTTTCGATGGATTCCTGCGGTGACGCGCCGTGCCGCATTTCTTCGACAATCATGAAGCTTGCACAATAACGCATCACGTTTTCGCCGATACCGGTCGCTCCGGCTCCCCCAATTTCATTGTCGACATAAATTCCGGCGCCAATGATCGGTGAATCTCCCACCCTTCCTGGAATCTTGTAACCCCAACCGCTGGTGCTACAACCGCCGACAATGTTTCCTTTGTCGTCAACGCCGACCAACGCAATAGTGTCATGGTGGTTTTCATTGATCCGATCACCATCGAGGCATTCCTTTTCAGGTTTTTTCTTCTCGTTAATGGGATCTGTTTTCTGCATTCGTTGGAGAAACGCTTTCTTTTGGCTGTCCGTTAATAGCCGCGTTTTCTGAAAGCCGTTTTTTAGTGCATATTCCCTTGCACCCTCTCCAACAAGCATGACATGCTTGGTTTTCTCCATGACGGATCTAGCGACTGAAATCGGATGCAATATGTCCTCCAGACCGCCTACGGCACCGGCGTTGTGGTCAGGGCCATTGATGATGCAGGCATCCAACTGCACCACTCCATCGGCATTGGGTATGCCCCCTAACCCGACGGAGCCGTTACTTGCGTCGGCTTCGGCAACCCATATGCCTTGTTCAATTGCATCCAGCAGTTGACCGGTTTGATTGTGAGCTTTCAAAGCAGCATCATTGACTGCTTTACCGAAATTCCACGTGGAAATAAATTTTGGAAATCGTTGGTCGGAATTCAAGTCAAGCTCCCTTTTATTGGGCTGGGCGACGGCCATTGAAACACCTCCCACAATGGCGGCGGACGAGGTGGAACGAAGAAAACGGCGTCGGTTAAACATGGTTGGAGTCGCCTAATGATAATGGTATTTGAAATAGACAGGCATCACCCGAATCCGATCCGGGATCACGCTTGAAACTGCCGGTGTACATTGGTTTTTGGATTCGATAGGGTTCACCGGGAAAGGACCGTTTTAGCAATTTTTCGACCGCAAAAAAACAAACCGGGCAAACCGTGTTTGCCGGCACCCGATTCATCGACAGAATCCAGGGGCTTCTGATCAATCCAGTATCGCCATCGGGAGTGGTGGATCGTGGACTCTGACCCATCCTCGTAGGTCAGGGCAGGATGTCCATCGAATCCCCTAGCTTTCCACTTCTCCGGTGAGCTAATGCAATGGCACATCGATTGATCTGGTAGCCATTCTCTAAGGTAATGTCTACAGCGGGAAAAATCGAGCAATATAAAGCGATACCCACCTCCGAATCGAGTAAGCAATTTGTTATCCTGCGGAGATGAATTTTGCAGATCAATTAATCCACCGCATTCAGGCGACTCAAAACCCCGTTTGTGTTGGTTTGGATCCCAGACTGAAAAACCTGCCTGAAGCCCTTCGGGCTTCGATCGATCCAAGCTGTGCCGAGTCGATCGCTGCCGGTTTTGAGACTTTTTGCAAAGAAATTCTTGACGTAGTTGCCAATCGAGTTCCGGTGGTGAAACCACAGTCGGCCTTTTTTGAAGCGTTGGGGTTTCCGGGGAGTCGGGCATTAGCCAATGTGGTGAATTATGCCAAAACCAAAAAAGTGTTGGTTCTGCTCGATGCCAAACGTGGAGATATCGGATCAACTGCGGAGGCTTATGCTCAGGCTTACATTGGGGATGCCGGCTCTCATGGAATTCAAGCTGATGCTTTGACGGTAAATCCCTATATGGGCGTGGACACTTTAGAGCCCTTCGTGAAGGCTTGTCAGGCGAACAACAAGGGGATGTTTGTGCTGGTGAAGACCAGCAATCCTGGCAGTGGTCATTTTCAGGACAAACGGCTCACCACAGACAAGACCGGATCAGCAACGCTCCATGAGCTTGTTGCGGCCGAAGTCGAGACGCTCTCTGGCAATACACTGGGGAGTCATGCTTACGGTTCGGTTGGAGCGGTCGTCGGCGCAACGTACCCCGAGGAGCTTGGGGAATTACGCAAGAAAATGCCTCGAACTATTTTTTTGATTCCCGGATTTGGCGCGCAGGGAGGGGGTGCACAGGATGTTATGCCCGGTTTTGACAGCCGTGGTCTGGGGGCCATCGTAAATTCGTCACGAGGGATTATCTTTGCCTATGAGAACCCTCAGTTCCAAGCCAATGGTGACTGGCAGGCGAGCGTGGAGCTGGCTTGTCAAAAAATGACCGATGAACTCTCGCTGAATCGGATTCAGCGACAATGATGCTGCCTGGATGAGAGTTTTGATGGTCTGGTCCAAGTCCGGGTTCGCTGAAAGTTCCTGTCCGAAGAAGAGGGTAGGGCCTTTTCTGGGACCCAAGTTTGGACTGGTCACTATTGAACAAACGAGGGAACCCGCAGCTGACCAAAATATGCTTAAATGCATCGCCCGTATTAGTGAATGTTGTTCGAGCATAAATTGCCCCGGTTTATTGTTCGGTTTTCACAGGCTGCCAGTTATTCTTTGTCGCATTTCAGCAGTTAGAAATGCGGTGGTATCGCTATTTTCACCAGTGACTATAATTGTCATTAGACAGTTGGACGTGGCCGCCGATTCGATGACCAAGTCGAGAGATTGTAAGCAAGTTTTCAAAATAACTACGTATGAATCAATCGGAGAAAATTCGGATAGGCGCCGTTTCGTACCTCAACACGAAGCCGTTGATTGAATCGCTTAGTCAGCGTTGTGATCAGATTGAACTATCGTTGGAGTTACCAAGCCGATTGGCGAAACAATTGGCCGATGGCGATTTGGATGTCGCATTGATTCCGTCGGTGGAGGCCTTTCGTTCGCCAGATGCGACCATTGTTTCAGATGCCTGTATCGGATGTCGGGGACCGGTTTGGAGCGTCAAGTTGATTAGTCGTCGTCCTTTTGGCGAAATCCGGTCGGTTGCGTTGGACGAAGGGTCCCGGACCAGTGTTGGATTGATCCAGGTTCTGCTATGGAAACGATTTGGAATTCAACCGATTGTCTCCTCGCTTCCAATTTACCAGGATCCATCGACATCCAAGTGCGATGCAGTGCTTGTCATTGGTGATCGGGCAATGCATGTTGCTACTGACGAATTCGGTTATCAATGGGATCTGGGTGATCAGTGGTGTCAATGGACGGAGTTACCGTTTGTTTTTGCAATGTGGGTGACCCGTGATGCACACCCAACGCCAGAGTTGATTCAAGCGCTGACCGACGCCCGCGACTATGGAGTGGAGCATATAGACGAAATCGCTGAGCGCGAAGCTGCTCATTTTGGTTTGACCGTAGAGGATTGCTCAGGTTACCTCCGGGACAACCTGCACTTTTATCTTGGTGCGGACGAACGAAAAGCGCTGGATTTATTCCAGTCACAACTCCTCGAATTGAATCTCATTACCGAAACCAAAAAGCTGAATTTCTATGAGTGTCAAACTTCTTGAGTCGGTCGTGGATGGCCACCGTTTGAGTCCGGATGAATGTATCGAATTATTTGAGTTTCAGAATCTCTCGGCGCTGATGGCGGCTGCGAATGGGGTCACCGTCAAAAAACATCCAGAGAATTTTCGCACTTACAATATTGATCGAAACATCAATTACACCAATATTTGTACAGCGGTATGCGATTTTTGCGCTTTCTATCGGGGGCCCAAGAGTGACCAAGGGTATGTTCTGCCACGAGAGGAGCTACTGGAGAAAGTCAAAGAGACCGTTGACCTCGGTGGAGATCAGATTCTGATGCAGGGGGGATTACATCCCAGCTACAAGTTGGAATGGTATGAAGAATTACTTGGCGACATCAAGTCAAACTTTCCCGGCGTTAATGTTCATGGTTTCAGTCCGCCGGAAATTCACCATTTTACGAAGGTCAACAAGCTTCCTTTGAGAACGGTTCTGGAAAGATTGAAGGCGGCTGGCTTGGGAAGCCTTCCCGGTGGTGGAGCAGAAATTCTGGTCGATCGTGTTCGGAAAAAAATTACTAGAGGAAAGGTGCTTTCGGACGATTGGCTTAACGTCATGCGGGTTTGGGGAGAACTGGGTGGAAAGGGTTCGGCGACCATGATGTTTGGTCATGTAGAGACGATGGCCGAACGGGTAGAGCATCTCCAACGCATACGACAATTACAATCTGAAAATGAGGTTTTTAACGCATTTATTTGTTGGACTTTTCAGCCGGACAACACACAGATGTCCCATATTGCACCGACAGGTTCCCATGAATACTTGAGAACGCTTGCGATCTCAAGGCTCTATCTTGATAACGTCGCCAACATTCAATCCAGTTGGGTGACTCAAGGACTCAAAATCGGCCAGCTTTCGCTGATTTCAGGCGCCAATGACATGGGTAGCCTGATGCTGGAAGAAAATGTAGTCGCTGAAGCGGGCACAGTGCATTACCTGACACTCGATCAGATTCGCGATTCCATTTTGGAACTGGGATTTGAGCCTCGTCAGCGCAACGTGCACTACGAGTTATTAAGTGAAGAAATAGCCGATCACGCAGTCGATGCGAATCGACGACGGATGGCTCAGTTGGCAGACCAGCAACCGGACGTCTATTCGATTGCCAAGTGACGTTGTTTGCAAAATGACGTTGTTTACCAAGTGACGTTGTTTACCAAGTGACGTTGTTTACCAAGTGACGTTGTTTACCAAGTGAC
>JABAAE010000004.1:0-41738 GCA_014238905.1 Planctomycetota bacterium | reverse complement strand
GTTGTTTGCCAAGTGACGTTGTTTGCCAAGTGACGTTGTTTACCAAGTGACTCTGCTGTGGATTTTCTCTAATGGATGATTGGCTTGACAGCCTGACATCCGTTAAGAAACCGGTACTCAATAGGTGACAAGAAAAAGAAAACCGCTGACCCAAACTGGAATCAGCGGTTTTTCCGGAGAATGAAGGGTTTGATCAGCCAGGTTACTCGTCGGTCCCCTTAGCCAAATCAGTCCCAATCTTAGTTACCGCCAGGTTGCCCGACCTGGCGAATTTCTTCTTCGTCCTGAATGATGATCCGTGGTGTGACCATCATCATCAGACTCTCAGAGGTTCGGCCTATGCCTACATTCTTGAACAGTCGGCTGACGTACGGCACGTTGCTCAGGAATGGAACGCCTCTTTCGGTACGTCCCTCAGAAAGACTCTTGATACCACCCAGCAGAACCGTTCCGCCGTCCGGCACGCTGACGGTCGTATTGACCGAGACAAACGAAAAGACTGGCAATTGGACGGTGGTACCGGTTGTCGTAATCCCGGCATCATTCTGAAGAATGTTGTTAGGATTGGTGGGATCGACAACGTTGGTTCCACCAGCGGATGTGGTCGATCCTTCAAACGTGAATGTGTTGACTTCGCCGATCTTTGAAAAGAACGGTGTCAATGTCATCCGGACGAACCTTCTGTCATCCGAGGCCACGGCATTGACAGTCAATGACGTTCCTTCGGTCAGCAGAGTAATGATCGGCCGTTGGGCGGCAGCGAAGTCGCCGACGACCGGTTCGACACTCGTTACAAAGGGATTCAGCGACGTATTGTTCACACTGGCCGTTTGACCATTGAACAAGGTAACTTTTGGAGCGGAAGTCACGTTGCTCCGGTTGTCACCCTTGGATGCCTGAATCAGGAAGAAAACTTCGATGTCGGACAGGATCGCAAATCCGAAGTTTGCGGCCGTGTTGATATCAAATCCTCCAAACTGGGGAACCGCCGATGTGAAACTGTCTTGAGTAAAACTCAGGTCCAGATCGGTGGTTGGATTACCCGTCGCGTCCCGGCCAAAGATCCGTGTTCCGGAAATAGTATCCGGGATCGCGGTCAGGGGTTGGGGAAGGCCAGAAGAGTCTTCTACATCAAAATCAAAGTCCAGTCCGATACGCTCAAAAAAGTCATCCTTAAGAGTGATAAAGCGAACTTCGATAGTGATTTGAAGATCCTGCAGACGACGCAGGGATTCCAGTAGATCCTGAATGCGTTCGTGATTCTCAAGGGTTTGGCTGATTACCAAACTCAGATTGGCACGGAATTCATTAATCGTTCCAGGACCACCATTGGTATCCAGCCAGCTTTGCGGATCAATCGTGTTTTGAATCAGCTCGATGAGCGGATCAAAGTCGGCGATCGCCGCGCCTCCTCCGGCACCGGGGGCCATACTGTTACCGCCAAAACCGGGTTGTTGACCTGTACCCGGTACGGCAGCGCCACCACCGCCTGGCAACTGCTGAGCAGCGACAACCGGATTAATGCTGCTCGCCGACGAAGCATTGATCGAAGCCATGGAATTGGCGTTGAGGACCTTTTGCGAACCGCTATTGGCATAGCCGTAGCCATTGGCGTTATAAACACCTGGCATCTGGCTCATGGCCGGAGCGGATACGAAATTCGGGATGGGAACTACCAAATCCGCAACGTAGTAAACTTGTTCGTAAACATCCTGTGATTTGCGAAGGGGACTGGTGATTAATACCACCTCGTCCTTCACGATAAACGTCAGGTTTAAGTCACGAAGCATGTTGTTCAAGGCAGCTTCCATAGAAATCGGTTCTCGCAGCTGCAATGTGACCACACGCTCCTTGGTAACTCCCGATTCCGCCATCGCCTGGTTGTCGTAATTAAAGTTGACGCCGGCTTGCTCACCCATCAATTCGAGTACTTCCCAGAGAGGTTTGTCTTCGAATCTGGCATCAATCTTTCTTTCCCGCAACTTGTTACGAATGACGATGTCCTGAATCGACTCGTTGGCCGATTTTTGCATTTCCTGTAGTCGAAGGCGGGAAAGGTCTTTCCAGCTTTCGGCTTCCATAAAGCGGAGGGGCTTTGTGTCATCGTCGATGGTATTGGCACTGGATGCCAGAACATCAAGCATTGCACCGTTGAAACCCTGTTCTTTGGCGGCGTTAATGTCCAACATCTTTTTCATGCGGGTGGCAAATTTCGACTTCCATACCAATGCCTGAACCACATCGAGTTCGGGCGCGAGGTCGTTGGCCTGTCGAGCAACCATTTCCGCTTCTGAAAATCGTTGCTGCTCCATCAACGTGTTAAACTCTTCAACTAGTTGTTGAACAGTGTTACCAGTGTCCACCTGCTTTTGACGGCGAGAGTTGACTTCCGCGAGACGTTGGTCGTTAGTCTCCTCGTTTTGGATTTCAGCGAGGTTCTTCTCGATAAATCCCTGTTGCTCGGTAATTTTTCGATCAACAATGGTCAATAATTTTCGTTTTAGCTGTTCGGTCAATTGTGAACCATTGACACGCGATCTCAATGACTCAAGATGAGTCAAGGCAGCTCGAGCATTCTTTTGTGAATTTAATCGATCAGCGACCTGCTGCTCTCGGAAAACCTCGTTGGACATCCTTTGGTAGATGATTTGCTGTTCCTGCTCGATTGCATCAAGAGACAGCCGGGTTTGAGGATCTTCGATTTCCGGTAATCCGGTTCCCGAAAGATTGTCGATGGCTGATTTTAATTGGTTCTGCTCTTGCTGAGTCAATTCGTCCTGGTAATTCCAGGCTTTCTTGAATCCTGTCAACGCAGCAACTTTGTCATTGTTTTTGAAAGCCGTCATCGCGTTCAAGAAAATCGCTCGCCCTTCGGAAGTGTTGCCTGTTTGAGCGATCGCTTGCGTTGCTTTGGCCGGCCCTATGCCGTTGGCAGCAACCTGAGCGATGTTGTTGGTGGCATTTCCAAATTGAGATTCCACTTCCCATGGTCGAAGATCGCCTGGTTGGAAAGAGGACTCAGGAACATTTAACTGTTTCGCCTGCTGGATGAGTTGCTTGGCAAGATTGTTGTTTCCCTGATCAAGGGCCAGCTGTGCCTGAGCGGTAAGATTCAAAACCGTCTTTCGGTTTTTCTCATTGACGGACGGTGGAGTTTGCCCACGCATCTTTTCGGCTTTGGCCAGGATTTGATCTGGAGTGACTTGCGTTGGCAAGAGCTCTACATTAAGACTCTTGGCTTCGTTTGCCAGCTTGGTCGCCAATTCCGCATCTCCATAGTAGAGGAGACTGTCCGCCTGAACGATGAGCAATTGTGCTGCTGAACGGTCGTAAGCTTCCTTGGGGAGAGCTGACTTTCGGGCTGCAGTTTGCTTGACCTGACTGATCAGCGACTCAACGCTTGCTGGAGAGTCCTCGTTGGTCCGATAGTTTCCACCCATCGCCTTGAGTTCCGCCAGGATCAATTCAGCCTTCTGCAAATCACCATTGGCCAGTGCTCGACGGGAGTCGCGCAGGTAGGCTTTACGTGTATCCGCTGTGGGGGCAGTCGCTTCCTTTGCCGCGGTTGTTGCGGAAGGTGCATCATCGGCCTGCGTAGCTGGAGGCGTAAAACCTGAATTGGGGTTAAACGAATTGGGATTCGCACTTGGCGGACCAGTAGGAGGGACAAAATCACCCCCTGTGCTCGCCTGAGTTGGAAATGCCGGGAACAATGGAGACGCAATGAGCTGTCCACATTCACCAACGGCTAAAATACCTGTGACCATGGACAACATGGCCCACCGAGTGGTTTTCGAACGCACGGAGGCTTTCAAATCATTCTCCTTCCTTAGAGATACTTTTTTAACCTCGATAGATTTAATGTCCCTTGAACTGCCTCGATTCTCTTCCACCTGTTGGATTGCCAACACGGAGTGGTCGAAGAGAGTTTCGCCCTTGTGCAGACCGGAACCGTTAAATGACCCCTATCGATAGGAATTAGCTTCAATTTAAATTTTCGAGGGGGTTAACTACTAACACTGCGATTATTTGTCAACGTCAGTTGGTGGGTTTTCTTAAAAAAAAACTAAATCATGGTTGTGGGAGCGGAAATCCTTCAGATTTTCTTCTCACAGAGCATTCCATGCCTGTTTTGAAGGGAGCATTGAGAATGATCGTGGCAAGAATATAGGTCTGCTAAATCTCGGATTGATGAGATGAACGAGACGTCATCAAGGTCTCGCGATACCGATTCAAAACAGGGAAAATCTCTCGGTGAATCGCGTGACCGTGGCGGAGCAAGGTCATGCTCATCGGTCACAACGGACCGTTATTGCGAGTTCTGGTGACGGGGTCGGCTCACCTTCGGTATGGAGATCGGAAACTGAATTTCCGGAGACTTCTGGAAAAAAGGGAGCCCCGGTGGAAAAAGGGACGGAATCGAAGGGAAAACAGGGGAAAACGGCAATAAACACAGGGATGGAATCAAGCTGAAGGGTGGCCGATGGAAGTTTGTAACTCGATGGTTGTCAGCAGACGTTTTTCAGGTAAAAAAGGCCCCTTCTCATTTTTTGACAGGCTGGGACCTAACTTGTCAGCAAATGAGTCGATCCTGCTCTTGGGACACCGATCATCCGCTGGCTACCGAGGGTGCGGTCGTTCCTGAAATTATTAGTCCAACGAATTTATTCAGGAGCAGCAAAATGTCTATCATCACCTGGGTTGAAAGAGGGAAAAAATATCACGGGGTCTTTGATCCCCGTTTTTTTCAGAAAAAGGGCCTAAATTTCCCAGTCTTTGACTCTCACCGAAGATCATTGGATGAAGTCGTCTCGTTTTCAGAGGATGACGTCCTTTTGGTTTCTGGAGATCGAAAACGATTCCGGGTGATCGCCAATTCCACCGAGGTTGCGACCTGAGAATCGCTGACTGATCATCAATCAGAACCCAAACGATTCTTGAGAACGTCCTGTTCCAGTTCAATCTGACTCTGGAACCTTGGTTGTCGCTGGTTCGCTAGTTGTGGAAACTTTCGCTGGTTTGTCTCCGACCGAAGACGATTTGGTGCCGCCTCATCAGCCGCCGCCCGGCTTGGAGCCGTTGCAACCGTTCCAAAATAGGCAGGAAACCATAACCGCTGCGAGTGTTAGTTTTCTCATTTGTTCCATTTTCGTTGAGGCTTTTCGTTTATTTATTCTTCTCGATTTTTGGATAAGCAGCTTTGATGCCCAAGCTTTGGAGCCTGGGGAGGTCTGGTACACGAGGAGATTCGGTACGATCACGACTTTTTTTAAAACGTATTGTAACTTGCCTTTGGAAATCGTGACTACTGATTTTCGGTCATCCAGGCTTGATAACTGGATAAAAAACCTCTCGATAACAGTCCCAACAAAGAAAACTCTATCATCACTTCAGTCTGCCCCGTTGGGGATATTCCAGCTCGCGGGCAAATTTTAGGGTTTGGTGAGAGTGCGGCGTTGTCGAGTGACCTGGAATTCGCCGCTGTAACTTGAGTGAAGAAGTTGCCGGATTAACGGAGCTCGATTTGCAAGCTGGTCGAACTGTTTAAATCAAAAGTACACTGGGAAAAATTGGGCGGTCCGAATTTCCCTCGTGTGTTGTTGGAAAAACCATATAGTTCCTGCGGGACACCAAAAGCTCCCTTATCGAGTGTCGAGTTCTCGTTGGCATCATGATAGGCGGAAATTGCGTAGATGCCCGGCGGAAGATCCACAAATTCCCAGACGAACTCATCGGAAGCGGAGAGCTTTAAAAAAGCGCTCTGAATGGGGCCAGAGCGCCTCTTGAAATTGGAGGCATTGTCAAAGATCCCTGCCACGATTTGCCCTGTTTTTTCTATTTTTCCAGAAAAAACAACTTCGATGTTAAACGTCGTTTCCCCGGACTGGGAAGTGGGTGATTTGCTAGCTTGTTCTGATGCATCCTGAGGCGTTGCCTCGGCCGTCGTGGCAGAATCAGTCGATTTTACCTCGGCCGTCGGATCCGTCCCGGTTTGGACGTCTTTCCACTGCTGATCGTTTTTGGCCCCGCCCCACCCGATCAAGAAATAGCCGACCAATAACGCGACAACGCACAACAACGAGCCCTTCAGCAGGGGTGATTTCTTTCGTTCGGCGGCAAAGAGTTGAGAGGGTGTCATAGTTAGGGTGTCATAGTTGAGGAGGTGTCGTAGTTGAGATGGTGTCATAGTAGGGCAACTGGGGAATGATCCTCCGCTAGATCGGTGGATGAGACCAAATCGCTGCCAGAAAAGAACAGGTGATGGATCAGTATGGAGTTTTATTCCTCGAAATTCTATAACCTTAGTTGGTTTTAAGGCGGACTTCACGGTGAAGAATTTCCCGGACACTTAACGCCTTTGGATTTTAGTCAAACACAGGCTGATGATTACACCACCCTTTTGTTGAGGGGCAAGTGACCAGCAGTCTTTTTTGAATGTAAAATCCTGAAAAATCGGGTTCAGAATAAAAGTAGCCAAAGGATTGGCAATGTACAAAGTTTTGCTGGCTTGGCGATATCTCAAGACACGTTATATCGCGTTGGCATCGATCATCAGTGTTACCCTAGGCGTGGCAACACTGATTGTCGTCAATGCTGTTATGTCGGGTTTCACCCATGAAATGAAAGATCGTTTGCATGGTGTGCTTTCGGACGTCGAGATCAAGAGTCCCACTGTTCGTGGAATTGTGAATGCGGATGGTTACATTGCAAAAATTAAAGATCTTTGTGGTGATCAATTGGAGGCCGCTACGGCGATCGTTCGCTGCCCTGCCCTGCTGAATTTTCAATTTCGTGGCCAGATGATCAACCAGCAGGTGATGTTGGTGGGAATCGATGACCAAACCTATTCCTCGGTTAGCGATTTCAAAAAGTATCTTCTCAATGCTGATAACCGGGAGCATCCTAGTTTTCAGTTGCATGAAAATGGCTACGATCAACGACTCGATATAGCAGGTTGGCCGCATCGCCGACAACAAGTCGAAGCGGAACTGAAACTACAGGAGGAATTCAACAAGCTTCAATTTGGGATTGAAGAACCGCAGGTCCGGCAATCTAAAATCCCCAGTGTTCAGGAACAGGTTGGTGATGAAGTGTTCGCCCCGATTCCGGGCCAACTTCCGGACTTGCAAACCGAAGATCGGTCACTGGTGATTATTGAATCGGGCGAGACCAACAACAAACCCTCAGCTGTAGATCCATACTCCAGCGTGCGGGCTCCAACCGGTCAAGGCTTTGACCCCGCAACCGAACATCATGTCGGGATTATTCTTGGCATGGCGATTGGTCATCAAAAGGCTCGGGATGCCATCACTGACGAAGTTAGCGATATATTTCTTTGTCGACCTGGCGATGATGTGCAGATTACGTTGCCAGCGGCAGACGGACCGGGCGGCAGCATTCGTCCGGCAAGTGCCGTCTGCACGGTCGTGGATTTTTATGAGTCCAAGATGCACCAGTACGACGCTTCTTTCGCATTTTTACCCCTCAGCGATTTGCAACGCATCAGGGGCATGATTGATCCTGATGGCCGGGCCGCCGTTACAGGAATTCAACTTAAATTTCGGGATGGATCCAATTTGGATCAGTTGCGAAGCGAATTGGCAACGGCTTTTCCACCCATGATTCACGGGTTTCAAATCCAGACTTGGGAAGATGTTCAGCGGCCCATGCTGGCCGCGGTCGAATTGGAAATTACGCTGCTGAACATTCTGCTGTTTTTGATCATTGCAGTGGCAGGGTTTGGAATCCTTGCTATTTTCTTCATGATTGTCGTTGAGAAAACAAAAGATATTGGCATTCTCAAGTCACTAGGGGCGCCCAACGAGGGAGTGTTGAGCATTTTTCTGAGCTACGGATTCTCACTGGGAGTCGTCGGTTCGGGTGTGGGGACGGCGCTGGGTTTGTTGTTTGTGATTAATATCAACAAAGTCGCCAGGGCGATTGAGTGGATGACCGGTCGTGAAGTTTTTGATCCAACGGTTTACTACTTCACCGAAATACCAACGATTATCAATCCCTTCACCGTTTTGATTGTGGCCGTTGGAGCGACCTTGATTGCGGTAATGGCAAGTGTGTTGCCCTCATTCCGGGCATCTCGTCTTCATCCGGTGGAGGCACTGCGTTACGAGTAAATAATCCGTTTTGCGAACCATGCCCATTTCTTTTCCAGAGTCCCGATATACCCTGTTTCATGCCCAGAACAACCGCCTTTTTCGATAAGCCGATCGTGAAGATTGTCCGCCCCAAAACAAGCTCAGGGTTGCCGGACAAACCGATTTTGCGCGCCGATCGGATTTTCAAGAGCTATTCCAAGGCCAACCTTGCTATTCCTGTTCTCAAGGGTGTAGACCTTGAAGTGCCCCAAGGAAAGCTGACTTCAATCGTCGGCCAGAGCGGTTCAGGAAAGAGTACTCTGCTGCATTTGTTGGCGACTCTCGACGCCCCTGATTCAGGCGAAATCCATTTTTTGGATAATCGAATCGATAACCTGGGACGACGTGAACGCGATCGATTCCGCAACGAATCGATCGGGATCATATTCCAGTTTTATCACCTGTTACCTGAATTGACGACGTTGGAAAACGTCTTGGTCCCCAAGATGATTGCCGAAAATTTTTTCCGTTACGCATTTAATAAAAAAGCCTATGTTGAACGTGCCAAGCATCTTTTAGACTTGGTAGGTCTTTCGCACCGGTTCACTCATAAACCCCGTGAGCTATCTGGCGGTGAAATGCAGCGGGTGGCAATTGCCAGATCGCTGATTGCTTCACCAAAACTACTCCTTGCCGATGAACCCACTGGTAATTTGGATCGGGAAAATGGCGAGGAAATAATGACTTTGCTGAAAAATCTCAATGACGACGAGAGTTTGACGATTGTCATGGTGACCCATGATCCAGAGATCGCTAACGAGTCAGACCATACGATTCATCTGGAATCAGGTCGGGTGGCACTCAAGGCAGCTTGAGGTTTGACGTTTCAAAAGTGTCGAGTTGGCCAAGACGCCATTCGTTCGCTAATCCATTGGCGACTTGTTCGCCGGTAGCAGGCTCCGTAAACTTACAGAGTAAAAGGGGTAGGCGAAAATCGAGACGGTCACTCTTGCTCATCAAAATGGAGTGGAGGACTCTCTGGTTTTCAGTTTGCGTTGGATCACGCAGACCTAACGGGAAGGGTGATGACATGCGTGGAAATTCACTATGGAAGCATGCAGTTGGGCTTAGCCTGCTGATGTCTTTTTTGTTGATGATGAGTTTCGCATCGAGAGCGAACGGCAACGATGACGTTGTGATTAAATTACTGACCGATTATTGGTCGCCCATTAAAAAACGGGAGTCCACTCTTTTTTTTGATTCACAAGCTTCACCCAGCAAGAAAGTCTTGTACGCCTACGCGTTGGTGAAAAGCCGGCAGCATGACGTTGATAAAGCCATTAGCGTGATTGATCGCCTCGAAGACCTGGACCCGGCAAATTCTTTGCAACTGCGATTAAAAACTTGGTTGCTTTTGCGGCGTGAAAAATTTGATGCAGCCGTTGTAACGTTGACACGTTTTATTGAAAAGGTCAAAGCGGACGGGTCCTTGGACGATTTTTCAAGATTGGAGTCGTATCGGTTTGCAGGAAGAGTATTTGGTTTTTTGGACGGTCCAGCTTCCAGTCGAGTGAATTCGGTTACACGAGAAACTTCCAGAAGAAAAGTATTGATGGGAATCGATGCTGATCTGAAAGAGGCTTTCGATCTGGACTACTCGGCGGTCAGGGATGAGTATCGAGATTTGATCAATGCCAAGGGGAAAGCAGAAAAAACGGCGTTGGACGCCGACATCAAACAACGTCAAATCAAGTTCGCACAGTTAATTCGGACAGAGGCACAATTGGATGAAAGTCAGAAGCGGCTGAATTCCCAGGCGATTGAGATCAGGGAAAACGTCAACCGGGAACTACTTGAAATTCGGGAGAGTGATCGTCAATGGAGTTCTCGTCAGGCGGCGTTGGAGTCTGATTTGGCAGGAGTACAGAATGAGCTTTTCCTGTTGGCTAACGATGTCGCCTATTGGCGAAATCTGTGGATTCAGGAAGAGGAAGTATTTCAACGTGGCTATTACATTCGAAGGATTCAGAATCTCGACTTTTTGATCTTCGATCGGCGATCAGATGCAGCGGTCATTCGCGGAGAGCTCAATGGGATCGTTTCCCAGCGTGATGGATTGCAGGCCCGGTATGCCCAGTTGAGTGATGGGGCTTCCAGGCAATTAGCCTCGATTCAGACCGAGTTGAAGAATGTAACGCAGTTGCAGCGGCGCACTGCCAATGAAAAAATCAATACCACCAAGCCTTCAAAGAAAATAGTGACTCGATCGGTTTCGCTGAAAACAAAGGCAAAATCAATTACGACCTATGATAAATTTCCATTGGAAATGGAACGGCAGTTGGTGCTGGATAGTTTGGATTGAGGCAGGTTGTGGATTGGGACGGATTGTGGATTGAGACGGGTATCGCATCATTCACTCGGATTGGCCGCCCAGTCCCCCCCCTCGGCAGAAAAGATTCATCTCACAGATGACGATTACCAGATGACGTTGGTAAACTTTCCAAAGATCATTCGCCCAGCACTTTTTTGCAAAACACTGGTGACACTGATCTCTACGTTTTTGCCGACATGATCTCGGCCATTTTCGATGACAATCATGGTTCCGTCGTCGAGATAACCAATGCCCTGGTTGGATTCTTCGCCCATTTTGATCACCGTGACTTGTACCGTCTCGCCAGGCAGAAAGATCGGTTTAAGTGAATTGGCGATGTCGTTGAGATTGATGACCATTACATTATGAAGCCGGGCGACTTTGTTGAGATTGTAGTCACCGGTCACCACTTTTGCCTGGAGATGATCTGCCAACAGGACGAGTTTCATATCGACCGGATGACCGTCCAGGTCTGGGATCTCCCTTTCGTAGATTTTAAAATCCACGTTTTCGTCGTTCCGAAGTCGATTCAGAATATCAAGTCCGCGGCGACCTCGTGATCGTCGTAATTTATCACTGCTGTCGGCAATCGCCTGTAGTTCCGACAGAATGAACCTTGGTATGATCAACTGGTTTTCAACGATACCCGTCTCAATCAAATCGGCGATTCGTCCGTCAATCACCACCGAGGTGTCGAGCAGGTAGGGGCGGACGCCTTTGACTTCCTTGGAAAATTCGATATACGGAATGATAAATCGAAAATCTTCCTGAGTTTGCATCAGGACGCTGACACAGACGTAACAAAAAAGTGGCGTAAAAACCAATTGGAAATAGATTGGAATCGGCCCTTTTTCCTCAAGCAGGTTAAATGTCGGCGCCATTATCAACTGCAGCATCATTGTCATCATGAGCCCGACAAAGACACCGAAATAGACACTGGAAATGACTTCGACGCGTTTTCTGGGAATCAAGACATCCATCAGGATGACCAGCATGGTCAACAGCATCGTCGCCGGGATTGCCCAGAAATACGTGGCGTCTTCTTGAAATGCGAGCGACGTGCCAACGCCAGCCGCGATCAGGAGGAAAAGTCCTCGTAGAATCCATAATGCCATTTTTTATTTCTTCACGGTCGGGTTTTGGAAATCGAAAAAAAGGCGGCTCTTTTTGAAGATGGTTTCGATTGTTTTAACGCAAGTGTTTTGGCACAAAAATTCAGCTTGCCATGATCCTGTTATAAGAACTTTGACAAGTACTCTTTTATTATCCTGTCTCAACTGGAAATTCCTAGCCTACAGGCAGCCACTCATTTCTGGTTTCCGGTGATTTGGTGGTACGTCTGTTCGAAAAATCGATCTGTCATCCCTGCTATATATTCGCCTGCCATTCGCCCGATTCCGATTTTATTGGCTCTGGCGATGTATTTTTCTGGAAATAGTCGTGGGTTCTGTTGATAGCAATGGTAAAGATTGCGAATTCTTGACTGCGCTTGGGTTCGCATTTTCAACAGTTTGGGGTGTCGATACACCTTTTCGTAGAGAAATGTTTCCAGCTCTTTTTTCTTGCCAGCAAGGTCGTGACTCGGCTCAATCAGGAATTCTGACTGGCAAACCTCCGCAGCGGAGCGGAATTTGAATTGCGGAAGTGATCGTCCGAGGGCTTCCAGTAAATCGGTTACCTGTAAATCCAGAAGTCGGTGAACCAGTGCTTTGCGTTGCATTCCAGCTTCCAGTTGAGGGTGCTTCTGATCTACAAATTCCAGGCTTTCGCGAATCAGCGGGAGGCCGGACAACTCGTCAATGCGTACCAGTCCTAACTTCAACGCATCGTCGGTGTCATGAGCATCGTAAGTCATACTGTCGACCGCGTCGACTAATTGAACCTCCAAGCAAGGCCTTGGAAGTGTTGATTTGTCAATTCGAGTCGCTTGTCCGTCAAGGATCTCCCGAGATAGATTGAGACCGGCAAACCCCGGATACCGTATCTCGATTTCTTCGACGATTGTCAGGCCAAATTGGTTATGGGAAAATCCACCCAGTTCGCTCATGCATTCTGAAAGGGCATCTTCACCAGCATGTCCGTAGGGTGGGTGTCCGATGTCGTGGCAAAGCGCGAGGGCTTCGACGAGATCCTCATTCAATCTGACGGCTCGTGCGATCGTCCTGGCCACGCTCGCCACCTCTTGCGTGTGCGTCAGTCGGGTTCGATGGTAATCACCCATTTCGCCCGTAAAAACCTGCATTTTCCCACTTAGGCGGCGGTAGGCACTGCTGTGAAGGATGCGGTCTCGGTCACGCTGATAGGGGCTTCGGTAGGGCGATTCTAATTCGGCAAATCGTCGACCACGAGAGTTGACGCTTTTGGTTGCATAGGGTGCCAACAGCAATTCCTCCCGCTGTTGATATGTTTGCAGCTCCCATGGTTTTTCACCAATCAAAACGACCTCCTGGAATCGGAATTACGAATCCGTCAAAATCCGGATCGGGGACCGGTTAAAAACGCCGATAGAAATAATCCCATCGGCGTCGATAGCGGTCAGTTGAAAAAAGGTCAGTCACCAAGATTTAACTTCAAAGTCAATTTGACTGAAGAGATCCGCTGTCTGACCTGGTTTTCATTCTTTGCGAAGGTCGTCCATCACCATCATGATCTGTCAGATCTAAACGGTTGCTGACTCCCGCATCTTGCTGGCATTTCCGGCCTGACCAAAGGCGGTCATGCGATCAATGCATACCTGTTTCATGGCCGCTCGTGCAGGCTTCAGGTAGTCGCGGGGATCAAACTTTTCCGGACTCGACATCATGACTTTGCGAATGGCACCGGTGATGGCCAGCCGATTATCAGTGTCAACGTTGATCTTGCGGACACCATGCTGAATTCCCCGCTGTATTTCTTCAACGGGAACACCCCACGTTTGTTTGATGGCTCCCCCGAATTCGTTGATGATATCCTGAAGCTCTTGCGGCACCGAGGAGCTTCCATGCATTACGAGGTGACAATTTGGTAAACGCCGATGGATTTCTTCAATTCGGTTCATGGCCAAAACTTCGCCATCGGGTTTCCTGGTAAACTTGTAGGCGCCGTGACTGGTTCCAATGGCAACAGCTAAAGCGTCAACACCCGTTTCGGCGACAAAGCGTTCTGCTTCTTCGGGATCGGTCAACAACTGTTCCTTTGAAAGTTGCCCCACCGCGCCGTGTCCGTCCTCTTGTTCACCTTCCCCGGATTCAAGTGATCCAAGACAACCTAATTCTCCCTCGACCGAGACGTTTTTGGCGTGGGCCAAGTGACAGACTTCTGCGGTGACCTTGACGTTATACTCATAACTGGCAGGAGTTTTTCCATCTTCTTCCAGCGACCCATCCATCATCACTGATGTAAAGCCATTTTCGATAGCGGACAGGCAGGTCTCAACACTGTTGCCGTGATCCTGATGCATCACGATGGGGATATGAGGATAAAGCTCTACCGCTGCCAACATCAAGTGTCGCAGGTAGGCGTCCTGGGAATAGCTGCGCGCGCCTCTTGAAGCCTGTATGATGACCGGAGAATCCGTATCATCGGCTGCTTCCATAATGGATTGAATCTGTTCCATATTATTGACATTGAATGCGGCAACGCCGTAGTTGTTTTCCGCTGCGTGCTCGAGAACAACACGTAAGGGGACCAAAGCCATTTTTTTCTCCTTGTCAGGCACAACGCCGACACAATTAAACAAATGAAAGTGTGAACGCTTATTATTCCGGATTCAGCCGGTCGGTTACAAGGTAGCTGCTGCTGCCGCCAAGAAGTCTTCCCCAAGCATCCATTAGTGGGTGAAACTACTCCGTAATGGATTCCAGCTGTGCATTGATCTCATCAGAATTGAATAAATCATCCCGCTGAGTCTGTGCGATTCTCACGACAATGAACTTCTGAAAACCGTCTGGCGTTGAAAAAAAAGTACGCCCAAGTCCAAAAGTCTTTTCAGAATCAGCCGACGGTATTGCGGTCAGGATCAGCGATTCGCCCAATGCCAGATCGACGTCAAGCTTGATATCCGGAAACGGAATCGAGTCTCTTTTCATCTCATACCGTAACGACTGGCTGGCGGACGTGACCACCTGCCGAGGTTCGCCGTAAACAATCTCCGGTTCAATTAAAAGGCGGACTCCACCTGAACCCTGCGGGATCGACCGGGCAACCAGTTCGGACTGAGCGGATAGTTTAGAGCCACCGATTCGGTATCCATCTGATTTTTCGACGATCCAGGTGAGTTCCGGTCGCGTGGACTGGGTGGCGATTCGAAATGGCTTTCCGGCTCGCGATTGGATTCTTCGACGCGGAGCCAGTTTCGATTCCTCGGTAAGCTCCAAGCCGTCGTTGTCGGTCTTCCGATTTTCAACTTCCAGCAATTGCTGGAATTCAATTGGTAGCTGGCTACCCGAGGTTGCCGCCCGCATTCCATTGCGATCCCAGGACTTACGCTGGTCAAGATCGACTTTTGTATAATCCAGCGATTCCCAAAACGCCTCCAGTAAATCCAACTTGGTATTGGGAATACTGATGATGCTGATCTCGATGACCACGCTGTCCGGCGACATTTGATTGGGGGACAAAATGGAGGGTTGCGTTTCGCTGTTCTGTCCCCGGAATTTCTGGCTCCAGGTTTCACAGCCCATCAACAGCAGACAAATCGTCAAGAGTGCAAATGGCTGATACAAGATTGATCAAACGCAAAAGGGATTGGAGGCACATTCATGCGAGGTTTACCGGGAATTATCTACAGAGTTCGGCCTTAAAGTGCAAGTCAAATTGAAGGATTCCTTCTGAATGAACGTGGAACCTATTGTCTAGCGTCGGGATGAATCGATCTCCAAACCTGCGTTAGAGTCCATTGAATCTTGTCTTGAGTCGCTCCATAATAGAACCAAAGGTTTCTTCTCTGACGGAAATGAATAAAACGGATGACAAAATCTCGAAAACTGCTAGCAAAGTGGTCTGGTTTTACAGGATACCTCTCGTTGTTGCTGCTGCTAACTGCCAGCGAGGTTGCTTTGCCGCAGACTGGAAAAAAATGGGTGGATATGGATTACGGTCCTAATATGACCCATTCATTTCAAGTGGCCGCTGCGCCTGGCCGCAACATTTCTTACAAAGGAGTCAAGGTCGAATTGGATCCATCCGCTTCGATGCTCTTTGACGAGGATCTGCTGCGATGGTCTGCCGGATGGACCCAATGTGATCTGGATTGGCGGAATGTCATTTATGACGGTTCCCACGGTACTCATCCATCGATTTTAGGCGAGCCGGTTTTTGTCAATCCTGTGAGTCCCGGTTGGAGTACCAACGGGATTTTTGAGGATCCTCGCGAGTTGCCCTTTGGTCCGTTGGACAAAAAGATCGGTCGTTTTCAAGGCCTTTACCGCCACGGCGACAGGATCGTTTTCAAGTTGAACGTTGGTGGATCCCAAATTCTTGAATCCTCTTCGATGGAAAACGGATTCCTGACGAGAACCGTAAACCTAAAGGAAAACCCGGCAGAACTTTACACCCAGATCATGTGGAGCGCCGAGAAAAAGAACCAAATCACGGAGAAGGACGGTGTCGTCTTTGTGACGTTCGGAGAAATACCGATGAACGAAAATAGGTCGGCACCCCCTAAGGTTGAAATTGATAAGGGACTGATTGGTAACTGGTATTTTTCAGCAGATGGCAAACAGGTCAAGAATGGACGTCCAGGAATGGTGGCGAAAAACCAGGGAGTCAAATTGACGCCAGGACCTTTGGATAAGGGGCTCTCATTTGATGGTAATTCCAACGTCGAGATTGTTGGTCCTGTTGATCTTGCTGATCGCGATTTTTCGGTCACCGGATGGGTAAAAACGACTCGGGGCGGGACGATCGTGGCAAAAGGGCCCCGTGAGGGAAAATGGGAAGCCAAGGGGAAAAGTCTTTTTGTGCGAGGAGGAAAACTTGTTTTCGATGTCGGCTGGGTTGGAGCCATCGAATCCAAAAAGAGAGTTGCCGATGGAAAATGGCATGCCGTCGGAGTCACTTATGAATCCAAAACCGGCTTAACATCGTTATACGTAGACGGGAAAAAAGAGGCAGCAAAAGAGCTGCCTTCGGATGATGATAAAACCCATGTTTTTCGCCTGGGTTATACGGCGACAAATTTTGCGGCACCCTTACAGGGAAGTCTTGATGATTTGCGACTGTTTTCGCGAAAATTGAAAGATGCCGAATTGGCTGCGTTGGCTGGCGGTGTTGATGTCCAGCCTCAGATGACGGTGGTAGCCATCACCGGCGTACTCAAGAGCAATGTGTTCATTAAAGATGGCAATTTACGGGTCAAGGTTCCAGCAAAGGCAAGCGGGATGAAAATCCAATTTTGCCAAGGTGATCGGGATGCCAAAGCCGCTTTTGAGAAACAGTCATTAGCGAACTCGGAATTGGCCAGTTTGACTGCAATGACACTCGGTGGCCCAAGCAATTATCCACAGACAATTCAAACTACGGGCAAAGTTGCCAGTGATTCGTCAGCCTACGTGACCGACGAGTTGACGCTTCCGCACGATAATCCGTGGAAGTCCTGGATGAGGATTGGTGGTTTTGATTTCTTCTCTGATCCCACGAAGGCCGCCCTGTGTACCTGGAGCGGGGATGTCTGGACGGTGTCGGGGATCAAAGGAAACTACGAGAAGCTCACTTGGCGTCGTATTGCAACGGGGATGTTTCAGCCATTGGGTCTGAAAATTGTCGATGATCGGATATTTGTTGGGTGCAGAGATCAGATCACCGAGCTGATTGATTTAAACGCGGACGGTGAAACGGATTTTTATCGAACACATAACAATGACCATCAAGTTACCGAGCATTTCCATGAATTCGCAATGGATCTGCAGGTCGATCAGCAAGGCAATTTTTACTATGCCAAAAGTGCCCGGCATGCCTTGGATTCGGTCGTTCCGCATCATGGAACTTTGATTCGAGTCTCCAAAGATGGCCTGACATCGAAGATCGTTTGTAACGGTTTTCGAGCTGCCAATGGTGTTGGTATTGGACCCCAAGGGGAAATGGCAACCAGTGACCAGGAGGGCCATTGGACGCCAGCTAATCGAATTAACATTGTCACCGAGGGTGGATTTTATGGAAATATGTATTCGTTTCACGAGGGCGATCGCCCAACAGATTACGACCCGCCGTTAGTCTGGTTGCCAAAAAACGTCGACCGCTCTCCGGCTGCACAATTCTGGTGCAATAGTCAAAAATGGGGGCCGTTTAATGGGAAACTGTTGAGTACGTCCTACGGGACTGGGAAGCTTTGGCATGTGCTTCATGAAGACGTGGACGGACTCTTGCAGGGCGGGGTGGTACGATTTCCGGTTCAGTTCCCCACCGGTGTAATGCGGGGAAGATTTCATCCACAGGATGGGCAGCTTTATACCTGTGGATTGTTCGGATGGAGTAGCAATCAGACTCAACCGGGAGGGTTCTATCGTGTCAGGTACACGGGAAAACCGGTAAACCTGCCGGTTTCCATGAAAACCAGCGCCGAAGGCATCGCCTTGACGTTTAGTGATCCACTGGAAAAAGAGTCTGCTGAAGACTACGACAACTACAGTATTGAACAGTGGAATTATCGTTGGACGAAGAACTATGGCAGCGCCCATTACAGTGTCAGAGATCCTAAACGCAAAGGCCAGGATGAGGTCGAAGTTCTGGAAACGACCCTTTCGGATGATGGGCGAACGGTGTTTATTGAGATCGAAGATATTCAGCCGGTCATGCAGATGCAAATCTCTTACACGCTGAAGGCCAAAAGCGGAGATGATCTAAAAAACAGTATATGGTTGACGATCAACAGGTTGGCTGATTAAAAGGTCGGTTGCTGTTGTGCCAAGCGGTCGTTCAGCTAATAACCGAATCCAGCGATCAGAATGAAAAATAAAAAAAGGCGGTCGACGACCGCCTTTTTTTTGTGTTGTGGTTTGGCCGGTATTCCTACGAGGCTTTTCTTTTCAAGAGCAGAGTCGATTCGCTTCCCTTTTCCTTTGCCTTGGCTTCTTCTCTTTGTTCCAGTTCTTCCCTGAGGATGGTGACTTCTCGAGGAGCATCAATTCCCAGTCTTACTTTTTCTCCGGAAACATCAATCACGGTGACAATGATATCGTTTCCAAGTTTGAGACGTTGGGTTTTCTTTCGTGACAAGACCAGCATTTATACAATCCTCCGTTTATTATTTGTTTGTCTGATGATGATAGGGTTCAGTCGATCAGCCCTACTGCTGTTCGAACGTGAACGCGGTTCGATCTTTCGCCGGTTGCCTGATAAAACAAAACGCTGTTTTTATCCAGTTCCCAAACTGCTGTTAATTTGACGCTTCGTGGTCCATGAAGGCAAAACAGCATTCCACAGGGCTTACCTTTTCGATGAAGAATTTGTTCGGTGGTTTGGTAAGCATCCAGTTCAAAATCATTTTCCTCACATAGGTGTTTAAAAACGAAACAGCGTAGTTCGTTTAACTCTCTGATTGGTTTGCAGTAATTCTGCATATTGGAATCAACCTCCAGGTTGGTTAGCGATCTGATCAGTTGCCGATGAATTCCAGTCACGGTGGACGAGTGTTAAAGGCAGGTAGCAGATAGAAGCCAAGTTTTTGGATTGGGTCATGTAAGAAGCTGACACAAAATTTATCGACAATGATGCAAGCATTCACGATGGGCAATGTGCGTAACTTGTTAAGTTTTGGTAAAATGATTTGGTTGGAATCCGGCGCAATCGGAACACTTGGCAATGACGTCAAAAGAGAACTTCAACAGGAGTTCTCTATCCCGTACGCATCTCTCTGCCTTCCACGATTGGTTTGTGTTGGGTTTTTCGATCGACTACTAACTGTTGCTATGGGAATGCGGACGGGGTGCAACTGGTAAAGCTTCCGATTTAGACCTGCGAAGCGTTACTATTCCGTGCCGTTGGTTGTTTCTGGTAAAAAAGAGGTGAGATCAATGGTAAAGAAAAAAGGCTTGGCGTTGCTCGATTGACTGCCACCGATATTGGTGGAAGCGGATGGCGCCCATTCCTGCTTTGACAACCAGCGTTGGTTGTTTTCAATGTTCCTTAGTTTTTTTCATCAACATCATGATTCGTTATTTTGATTTTCACGGTTTGCGTGTTCTGCTCGGTTTGTCCGCGTTAATAGTCGCTTTGCTAGCAGGCTGTACAGGAAAGTCGGAGACTTCCAAGAAGAACCAAGAAGAAACGACTCCGTCCGCCGAGACGAAGTCACCTAAGTCGAAGTCACCCAAGTCGAAGATCACTCAACGAAAACTCACTCCCAAAAAATCAACCAAGATCGTTTCCAAAGCATTCTCTTCGTCGGATAAGAAAAATTCCTTTTCCACTTCCCGAGGGTTTTCTTCTGGGAGCAGGAAAGAGGTGCAGCTTGGACGAGCATTCTGGGAATTCGCGTTGGAGTCTCAGTCCAATGGTGCGACGCTGGTGGTCTGGCTGATTGACCGTTCCAGCAGTGCGGAAAAACTGATGCAAAAACTGATCGCCGAAGTGAACGATTTTGAATTGGTTGAGAATGACAAAATGTTTGAGTCGGTTATCGCGACTTTTTCTACCGGACCGGTCAAGTTCCCGTTGGAGTCGCCGTTACGCGATTCTGCGAAAATTCGGGAAGCATTCAACAATCTCTCAGCTGAGAAAGAAGACGGCGAGCAGACGTTTGCTGCTCTTAATCAATGTCTAGAGAAATATGGCCCCATCCGCAGGAAGGATCGGAAGAATGTGATCATGGTATTGGTCACCGATGAGGCGGGAGAAGATGCCGAAACGGTTGGAGACGGGGGCGATTCGATGTCTGATCAGACCGTTGCGCTTTTGAAAAAATACGGAGTTTCCTGTTTTGTGATTGGTAGCCCTGCCCCTTTCGGTCGCTCGATTGAAGCTTCCAAAATAACAACTGGGAATTTGGATTACGGTCCAGAAACGCTGTTTCCAGAAAGGATTCAATTGGGAATGTGGGACGGTTCAACCGTTTTTAACCGTTTTGATTCGGGTTTTGGACCTTGGCACTTGGAGAGAATCTGTCGGTCCAGTGGTGGCCGTTTTCTGGCTGATCGCCCCTCCCGGTCGGGTCGAATATTTAATGCAATGCAAAGCAATTGGCCGTATTCGATTTCCCGGCAATTTGATGACTCGGCGATGTCTGCCTACAAACCGAATTACCAAAATCGGGCCCGGTATCTTGACGAGTTGAGTACCAATAAGGCTAAAAATGCCCTTCATCTGGCAGCCCAACTGCCCTACGCCGATGTTTTTCGCACCCGTTCCTACGAATTTGCAATGGGCAATGAAGCTCAATTGGTTCGCGAGGTGAATAGTGCTCAACGAATGCCGGCAGTGATTCGGCCAGGCTTGGAAAAGTTGTACAACCTCTTGAGAGCTGGCGAGGGAGACCGTGAACAGATGGAATCCAAACGCTGGCAGGCGTCGTTTGACCTTGCTTATGGTCGGGTATTAGCCAATTATGTCCGGGTCGTGGGCCTGAATTCGATGTTGGCAGAATTGAAAGGAGGCAAGTCGTTTCAGGATCCAGCCAGTACTCGTTGGATGCTCGAGCCTGCCGCTGAAGTCCAGACTGGAAGTTCCAACCGGAAAATGGCTGAGAAAGCACAAATCTATTTGACCCGAGTGGTGGAAGACCATCCAAATACACCCTGGGCTGAAATCGCGAAGATGGAGCTTGATAATCCGTTGGGTTGGGGATGGAAGGAGACCCAGCGATAATTTGGTCCTCTTCATGTCTTTTTTTGATACCTATTTCCTTGTCAAGCAAGCCAGGACCAGAGGCAGGGAGGGCGAATTTTTCGGCATCATGATCTTCCAATCTCTCTAATAAAACAAATGGAGTTTACCTTGCCAGAAAAAGGCGACCTCAAATTTATGTTGCTTGGATCCGGTGATCGGCGGCAACAGCTTATTACCGAAGGCGAGCGGTTAAAGCCGTTGATTGCACGCTATGGAACCATTGTCTTTGAGGATCTTTGTTATCAAAAAGAGATCGATACTGCTGCGGATGTGGCTATCGTCATTGGCGGAGACGGATCGATACTGCGGAGCGCGAAACAGATGGGGGATCGGCAGATCCCGGTTCTGGGTGTGAATTTCGGAAAAATAGGATTCCTGGCTGACATCCTTCCCGAAAACTTTGAGCTGGCGTTATCAGCGATTGCTAGCAGTAATTTTCGGGTCGTTGAGCACCTGATGATTCGGTGTCGTGTTTTTGATGGTGATCGCCTCGTTGCTGATGAGCTTGGTTTGAACGATGTTGCCATTTTGGGCGGACCTCCATTCTCCATTCATTACATCGATCTTTACGTTGACTCAGAATTGGCAACGACTTATAGTTGCGACGGTTTGATCATCAGCACCCCGGTTGGATCGACTGCCCACAACCTATCGGCGGGTGGTCCGATACTCCGGAAGAATCTTCAGGCCTTTGTTATATCCCCGATTAGTCCACACACTCTGACAGTTCGGCCAGTGGTGGATACCGCGGATCGCACATTGGAGGTGCTGGTACAAAACCCGAATGCTTCAACGTCCGTTGTCCTTGATGGTCAATCACTTTGTCAGCTCACAGCAAGACACCGAGTTTGTGTTGAGAAGGCCGAGTCATTATTCAAGACGATTGAGGTCAGCGGTCAGTCTTACTACAGGACATTACGGAACAAGCTGGGTTGGGGTGGTGAAATCACCAAGAACAGTTAATCGAGAAAGGACTTGTTTCCATTTGGCGAATTCCAGTCATGGCACAAGATCCATAACCAAGGCGTAGGGACGCGAAAATGTTTTGTTCATCAATCAAACCACCCAGTTACCTCCTGGCTGGAAAGTTAACGCTGGTAACTACTGTATTGATCTTTACGCTGTTTCACTGTTCGGTTGTCAAGGCCCAAGACGAGACTGACGAGAAAGATGTCTTGTCAAAATCGGAGAGACTCCAAAAAGTAGCCCAAAAGTTAACCGCGACCCAGTACCAGCTGAAATATAAATTCAAGCCAGGGGAGGTGATCTACTGGCAGACTGAACAGGTGGATAGTGGTGAAGTCAGCCTGCGAAAGAAAAAAGAGGTGACGCGTTCGCGAACGCTTTCCACCAAGAAGTGGCGGGTGGCTGAAGTCGATGGGCAGGGGCATTTTACGGTGGTTCAGACGATCGTGGATATGGACTTATGGCAGCAGATCAACGACGCGCCAGCTATTTCGTATAACAGCCGGATTGACTCCAAGCCTCATCTCAAATTCGAAAATGTGGCGGACACTGTTGGGATTGAACTGGTTAATTTTAAATTTGATTCCCGAGGCCATCTGCTTTTCAAAAAGGCCAATTATTCAGATGTCGATTTGGGTGTGGGAGGGATTATCGTTGAATTTCCGGCCGAGGCCATTTCTCTTAATGCTAAATGGTACCAGCCCAACGTGTTAAAAGTGGCGTTGCCCAATGGCAAGATCAAACAAATTAAGATCCGGCGAGTTTTTCAACTGCAGAGCGTCGAACATGACATTGCCAGTATCGGTATCAAAACGCAACTATTGACGCCGATTCATGATCCGGAGGTCGAAGTCCAAATCATGCACCAGGTCACCGAAGGAACATTGCGATTTGACATCAAGTTAGGACGGGTGGTTTCACGGGAATTCCATTGGAATCGCAAAGTGCAGGGATTTAGTACCGCCGATAGTCTGAAAAGGTACGTTGGCCGGTTCAAAGAGACTTTGAAAACATCTGCGCAGGTGAAATTGGCTTTCGAAGCCACCGTACGGGATTCCTTGAATATTCGCTCCATCAATGCAGAGCCTATTTTTCGGCGATAGTCGATGCTAACCCGGTTCTGATTTTTTGATTCTCAAGTTTCCTCTGTGGCTATCCTGTTTCTAAATGGCCCTTCTTTTCCCCAGGGCTGACAACACGGTGACGGTATGGCGTAGGAGTTCCGCCGCCAGCGAGGCTATTGGTGGGAGCGGTTCGGGCTTGGCTTGGTGACCGCCAGCATAACCATGCCGAATTGGTTGCTGCTTTGTGCTCTGGGGCGATTGATGAATGTTCTGGTCCCAACACATTGCCCATAAAGATTTCCAGCCATGTCGCCTCAGCCTGATCAAACCAACGAGCTCCCTTGTCGCATCTTCTGCACCCCGGTTCGCTTCCTTAGGCGAGGCGGATGAGCTATTGTGAAGATCTCTGAGGTGTTGAATTCGGGGTCGGCCTCCGGCCATCAGTGGAATCGGTGAACGGAGTTTGGAAAATGACTAAGGTCTGCCAACAATTATTTGATCATCCCAATCCGGTTGCCCTCGTGACCGGGGCCGGGGCGCCGCGTGTTGGGCAAGCAATTGCTGAAACGCTTTCCAAACGGGGATATCGTCTGGCAATCCATTCGCATTCGTCATTTGAGGCGGGCAACCGGTTTTCCGAGGATTTATCCCAACGGATCGATTCGCGATCCTATCGTGCTGATCTTTTCCATGAGGATCAAGCTCGTGATCTCGTCAATCAGGTTTGTTCCGACTTTGGCAGGTTGGATGTTGTTGTCAATTCGGCTGCCATCTGGAATCCCATTGAGATGGAAAAGGTCACCGCTGACGATTTGGATCGCTATTTCAAGGTGAACACCGTTTCTTCGTTTATCGTCGCGCAGCAGGCTGGTGCACAAATGGTCAATCAGGAGAAAGGTGGCGTGATAATCAATATCGGCGATTGGGCAACGGTGCGTCCCTACTGCGATTACGCCGCCTATTTTCTTTCCAAGGGATCGATTCCCACGATGACCCGAATGCTGGCGGTCGAATTGGCAACTCGGAATTCGAGGATTCGCGTCAATGCGGTATTGCCTGGTCCGGTCATGATTCCAGAATCGATGGATGAGGTGAAACGCCGAGAAATTATTGATGCCACGTTGCTTAAGCGAGAAGGTACGCCACAGAACGTGGCGGATGCTTGCGTTTGTCTGATTGAAAACGACTTTATCACAGGTGTCACTCTACCCGTCGATGGGGGCCGCAGCATATACTCAGCAAGCAATCCCGTTTGAGCTACAGTTTACATCCATTGGAGTGTTCTCTTGCCCGCATCGCCGCCCAACCTACATCGAAGTTTTATGGCTCTTCTGGCAGGCAATCTCATCGCTATCCCGGGTGGAGCGATTGTCTCATTAGCTCTTTGCCAAGTTCTTTTTGTAGATTTTTACGAGGAATTTGCGACACACTCAAAGCGGCGTTCAGAAGTGAAGGCGGAGCAACTTGAACTGGATGCTGCAACAAAAACGAAGGGGCCTCAAAGAGAGCAAAGCGGACAAGTTGGTGATGTACCCATGTCTGACAGCAATGATCTAAAGAAACCGAGCGAAGATCCGGATGAAGCAGATCGATTAGTTTTTCCCATTGGATTTCTTGGCGTTATTTTGATCTGCGATCTGGCGTTTTCTTTCCTGGGGGGATTTGTCTGTACTCGAATAGCTGGGTTTGCTCGAAACAATCACGTGATGTTGTTGGCGCTGTTCCTTGCCCTCTGGAAATTTCAACAGTTACTCGGCACGGTTGAAAATCAGGTGCCGCCTCTGCTGTTAACTATCGAAATGGTTCTGGTGCCTATGGCCAGCGTGATAGGCTCGACATTTGTTGCCGAACAGGACGCTCCTGCAGAGGATGATGACCCCAGCGATGGTGCCCAAGAATAAACGGAAAGTAGGGTGGGAATTAAATTCCTGTTGGGATGCAGGCCGTTGGGATTTCTTTCCGGAAAGAAATGGTGATTGAGATACGAAGGTTGGTGGTGGGGATGCGTTGAAGCGAAAGCAGGTGCCGAACGGTCCGGCGAGTCTCGTCAGCAAGTTTCCTCTGCCAGTCTGAATATCTGCCAGTCTGAATATCTGTCAGTCTGAATATCTGCACGTCTATCGATCTGTCAGGCTAGACAACCGTACGGCAGAATCGTTTTAGGTTGGCTCCCGGTTGAGAGGATCCAAGGGGCTATTTTTTCGGAACGGCTGGTCGTTCAATCCACTCGATTTTTCGGAAGGCGGCTGTCGTACTCCAGGTGGTGATCCCCAGGGGTCTTGCTGGCTCTTGCTCCCACCAGATGTTGTATTTGTGTTCTTTGGTGGCAACAGAAAAGAGTTTTTTCTCCTTTTTTGAGCCTGCCGGTCTTAGAAAAGCCTCTATTCTTTTGTCAGTGACCACCAAACGGATGTCGTACCATTGGTTATCTTCAAATTCATGAAAATTGGTGGTTTCATTTTCGATCGCTGAAAGTGTATCGACATTGGATAATCCTATGGCTCCACCTCCCCAGCCCCCCAATATCAAAGTGCAATACGACTTTTCGATTGGAAATGTCAAGCCACAAAAAAAATCACCTCCCTCGATTCGTTTGGCTTGCAGCCGGATTTCATAGTTGATTCGGGGTGATTTTTTAAGGACGTTTGGATTAACCGCAACTCCGCTACCGGGCATCCCTTTACCAACGATCAGGATTCCCTTGTCGACCTCGATTTTTCCATGTTCATCAAAATAGCCCTCTTTGAGAATTCTGAGCCCCTTCAGATCTTTCCCATTAAAAATCCGGATCACGTTCGATTTTTTTTCATCAGCTTGGTCTGCTGGAGAGTCCTTCTTTACCGTTGCATTTAGCCTTTCTGCTTGGCCAGCTACAGGCTGAACTGTACTGGTGAAAAGGAAACCCGGCATTAGCAGCAACGACCACATTGAAACAGTATTCATTGAGCTACCCATTGTTTGAGGGCCTTCGGGCGGAGGACTCCCCAATACAATCGGATGTCCTTCAGGCTTCCAATTACACCATTTTTGGCCGGGTAGTTACCGACCAGGTTGCTACCGTCGCCGCCGAAGGTCAATCCATCGGCAGGTCTGCCGGAAATCAATCCGACTTTTTTTGCTTGGCCGCTGGTCTCCCCATTAACATAGATTTGGGCGATGCCATCGGCATCTAAGATGACGGCGAGATGAGTCCAGTTTGACGCGTCAATTTTCTTTCCGACGACCTTTGCAAGTTGACCATTGTTTCGAGTCAGGAATGTTGGCACACCGTTTTCCAGTAAAAGCGAATATCCTAACGAGCCACCTCCTTGAGAAATCAGGACGCCATGGCTGTCGTCAGTCTTGACCCACCCGCCCATCGTCAACGGCTTATAGCTGGGGTCGAGATTCTCGTTGCTCGGGAATGACTTTAATGGTAATCCCGTGGTTGCTTCGAGTTGTTTTTCAAGATTTTTTACCAGTTGGAGTTTGACTTTCCGTGCCCGATTCATGTTGAAGTTAACAACGTTCCCGTCGTCTTTGTACTGTTCCTGTAGTTTCAGTAATTCAGCTTTCATCTGTTCAACAATTTTTTCGTAACCTGGCGCTGAATAGACACTACGGAGTTCATTGGGATCGTTTTGCAGATCAAACAACTCCCAGTAATTCATGTCCGGTTCATAGAAATGGATCAGCTTGTATCGGTCGGTCCGAACACCAAGGTGTTTTCGAACAGAGTGGGCGCCGGGGAATTCATAGTAATGGTAATAAACGCTCTTTCGCCAATTGTCAGGCTGCTTGCCGTTGAGAACCGGTACCAGGCTGGCTCCCTGCATGTCCGGTGGGATCGGCGCTCCAGCAATGTCTAGAAATGTCTGTGCGAAATCCAAATTCATGGCCATCGTCTCCGTGGAGGTGCCTGGTTGAGTGACCCCGGGCCACTTGATCAGACAGGGAGTGCGAAACGACTGTTCGTACATCCAACGTTTGTCGTACCACCCATGTTCGCCCAGGTACCAACCTTGATCCGAGGTATAGATGACCACCGTGTTTTCATCGAGCCCACTCTCCTCCAGATAATCGAGCACGCGGCCAACATTTTCGTCGACTGAATCGATGCATCTTAAATAGTCTTTTGCATATCGCTGATACTTCCACTGAATGAGGTCTTTGCCTTCCAGTTTTGCTTCACGAAACGCTTTGTTTTTGGTCGAGTACGCCTTGTTCCATGCTTCCAGTTGTTCGGGTGTCAATTTAGAACGTTGGTTTGTCAGCTTGAGATCGTGTTCACTGAGGTGGTTGGCAACGGTCATCGTTTGGCTTTTAGAAGCGGGCCCTCTTCCTGAGTAATCGTCATAAAGTGTTGCGGGCTCCGGAATCGTGACGTCATCGTAATGAGTCAGTTGCTTGGGACCGGGTTGCCAGTTTCGGTGTGGGGCTTTGTGTTGGTACAACATCAGGAAAGGCTTCTCCGGATCTCGTTTCTCTTTGAGCCAGTTCAAAGCAACATCCGTAATGATCTCGGTTGTGTATCCGGTATGTTTCACTTCGCCGTCAGATGTCAACATCGGAGGATTGTAATAGGGCCCCTGCCCTTTCAGCACATGGTAATAATCGAATCCCGTTGGGGTGGTTCCAAGATGCCACTTGCCGACAACGGCTGTTTGATAACCTGATTTTTGTAGCAACTTGCCGACATGCTGCTGTTCTCCATTAAACCGATTGCCGTTTCGTACAAAACCGTTTAAGTGGCCATACTTACCGGTAAGCACTACAGCGCGGCACGGTCCGCAGATTGAATTGGTAACAAAACAACGGTCGAATCTAACTCCACCTTTGGCTATTCGATCGATGTTGGGTGTCTTGTTGACCTTGCTGCCATAGGCGCTGATAGCCTGATAGCCGTGGTCGTCTGACATGATAAATAGAATGTTGGGGCGTTTGTCTGCGGAGTGCAGGTAACCCTGAAGGCCATCGTTCAAAAGACCTGCCATTAGAATTACGAACAGCTGTAGTAGTGCTTTGAAAGGAAATCGCATGAATGAAGCCACAAAAAAGGGTACTGACTTTGATCCTTAAACGAACTGTGCCGACGCTTCGCAGTCCGAGGAGATGAATCTCAATAATACCATCTGTGGAACACTTGATAAACTCGCGCAGTGGAAGTTCGGTAGGAACGGCTCAAACCAATATTCTGGATTTTACACAAGAAAAAAAACGAGATTCCGGCGTTTCCCAGAAATATACTTGGGCAAATTTTTCAATTCCAAAATTGAGTTTAATCCCTGCTCGGAATATCATTAGAGTCAAAGCTAAACTTCGAATTGAATTCCGCAGAGGAAATTCAAGCGTCCTAAGTTCACATTTTTTACAGGGATAATTAAATGAATTGTTTTCGAATCTCCGCCATTCTTGGACTGGCAGCGGTTGTTCTAACGACGTCAACATCGGCTCAGGACGAGAAAAAGAAAAAGCGTCAAAATGGTAGTGGGCAGATCCAGAGTCAATTGATGGGCGCGTTCAAAAGCGTTGAGATGAGTGAAGAACAAAAAAAGAAAATGGTTGAAGTTGCCAAGAAATTTAGTGGGCAGATTCTTCAGCTCCGCAAAGATACACAGGCTATTCTGTCACCAGAACAACGTAAGTCTCGTCAACAAGCGATGAAAGAAGCAAAAGCGGCTGGTAAAAAAGGAAAGGAAATCGTGGATGCTGCCAACGCATCTGCCGGAATCGATAAGGAAATCGTTGCCAAGCTCAAAGAGATCCAAAAGAAATCTCAGGCGATTCAGAAAGAAGCCCGCACGGCCTTGATGGCTCTTCTCAGCGATGAGCAAAAAGCTGGATTGCCCAAAAAAGGGAAAGGTAATAAAGGTCAGGGGAAAAAGGGCAAAGGCAAAAAAAAGAAGAGCGATGATAACAGCTGAAACCTGTGATCAGAATGGTTGGCGTCCAGGATGTCCGTGGACTTCGTTTCGATCGGCTTCCAGTGCTCGGCTTCTAGTGCTCGGCTTCTAGTGCTCGGCTTCTAGTGAGCGGAGTCCTTTTCAGATGATCGCCGAATCATTCATCCGGTGAAATATTAGAAAAAACCGCAGCATGTTTGCTGCGGTTTTTTTTGTAGAGTTTGACCAGTTTTAACCGGTTCCGCAGTAGATCCTGCGCGCCTATTTTGCTGACCGGGTGATGTGTGCCCAGTTGTGGTTGTTCGCTGAACAGGAGGCAATGGAGAAGAAGCCTTCGGACAATGTGAGGTTGTCGATTACTGGATATTGGGTAAAACGTAATTCCCCAGTCAGAAAGAAGATCGGTATGGTCGCTTTTGAGAGTGTCGTTTCGTTGCTGGTTGTTGATGAATCGTTTTTCAGGAACACAGGGCATTGAGCCTTGTATGCGATAATGAGCACCGTGCCGTTGGCCGCTGTTGTGATATTGGTGCTTGTTTCAAGGTGACGTGAGTTCCACCGGGGTGCCGTTGTGTACTCAGCGTCATTTTCGTTTGAAATTTGTTTGTTGGCAGTGAGATTACGTCGGGAAGAAAATCGATGACATTTGATCCTGAAGTTCACCTTTTTACTGACGGCGCCTGTAGCGGCAATCCGGGGCCGGGAGGGTGGGCGTTTGTGATGCGGCATTTGACATCCGGCAAAGAAATCGAACGTGCGGGGTATCAGGAAAATACCACCAATAACCAAATGGAGTTGCAAGCTGTGATTCAGGGGCTGTTGGTTCTTAAGCGGCACTGTCGAGTAGAGGTTTTTACCGATAGTGTTTATGTCGGCAAAGGGATTACCGAATGGATGCCAAAATGGAAAAAGAACAATTGGCAAAGACGGGAAGGTAGATCGTTAAAACCTGTAAAAAATGTAGCGTTATGGCAGGAGCTGGACACGTTGATTGCGAAGCATTCTATCAAATACACGCGTGTTGCCGGCCATAGCGGACATCCTGAGAATGAACGCTGTGACGAATTGGCTGTCCGAGCCTATCAGGATCGACAATAGAACATCGGCTTCTTTGGGGACTCCTGTTCTCATTTGTTTTAGCCTGCGAAGAAAGGAGTCTTGAGTGCAAGTTGTTGTGACCGCGGTGGGTCCAGATCACAAGGGTTTGGCAGATCCGATTGTGCATCACGTGACCGGTGCTGGTGCAAATATTTCCGAGATCCAGATGTTTGACCATCAGCAACAAGCAGTCTTTGCGATGATGTTGCGGATGAATTGGGAGGTGGATACCCTTGAATCACTTCGAACAGAGATGGATCGGATTGCTTTGCAAAAAGGGCTGTCGATTAGGGTTTGGTCACCCGAGGAACGGGCTGGGCGTCCCAACATAGCCATTTGTGTTACCCATCGGCCGGAGCCTGCCGAAGCGATTCTTCAGTCCATTAAAACCGGACATCTAAATGCGAACGTCGCAGTGATGATTGGCAATCGTGAAGATTGTCAATTTATCGCAGAGAAATATAAGATTGATTGGCATCAAATCGGAAACACCGATGGCAAGGCTGATGACGCGAAGATGGTTCAGCTCCTTGATCAATACCTGGTGGATTATGTCATATTGGCGCGTTATATGCGGGTGTTACCAGCGGAGAGTTGTTGGAAATATGCCGGTGGTCGAATCCTCAATTTGCATCATGGCTTATTGCCGTCATTTCCAGGATTAAGGCCCTACCATGACGCCTACGCAACACACATGTTGACCTTCGGTTGCACTTGTCATTTCATTATTCCCGAATTGGACGCTGGCAACCAGATTATCCATCAGTCAACCTTCAGCGTCGCACCAGGAACGTCCTTGAAGGAGGTTATACAGATTGGGCAATCCCAAAACGAACCTGCCTGCTTGGTGGAGGGAGTGCGACGCGTAGTCACCCGAGAAGTCAAGCTGCATTTTCATCGCGTCGTTGCGGTTTAGCACACTTTGGAATTCAGACTTCAAGATCGTTCTCAACTCTGGACTGCCGACCTGACTGTAAACCGCCATGTTGAATACTTCGTTTGCCGTGGGCAGCGTAGGCGTTACCGAACAGGTTCGTCTTGCCCGATTAGGGTGGGTAAGGGGTCCCTTTTTCAATCTCGGCGATTTAAACTACACATTTTGCCAGTATTTTCGATTGTGTCGGTGCAAATTATTGTCCCAAGAACCAAATCTTGGGCGATGATTCCGGCACAAACGTGAAAAAAGGTGAATAATTGTTTATGATCAGGTATCCTTTTCGGCCCGTTGGATACCTCTCCCATTCCTGTCGCGGCAAATCCGCGTCCAAATAGCTCAATCTTTTCACTGGCGGCAATTCATGGCTTTGGAATCGAGAAATTTCTTTGAACTGGTTGAATCAAACGGTTTGGTCTCGGCATCGCAGCTCATGGTGCTGCGTGAAGCTGTCAAAAAAGACTCCTTATCGGAATCTGATTTGGACAAAATGGTTGCCAAAAAGATTTTCTCGCGGTGGCAGGCCCAACGACTTTTATCTGACAAGCCGAACTTCAAGATTGCAGGTTACCAACTCTTCGATTTCATGGGAAAAGACGAGTATGGTGAGGTCTACGTGGTGCGTGAAGAGGAGTCGAAAAAGGTTCTCCGAATTTATTCCAAACAAATCTGTGCCGACAAATCGAAGCTTGATTCCCTGCTGAAGAAAGTAGAGGCATTTCGTGAACTCGACCACGGTCGGATCGCAAAGATTGAATCGGTCAGCGAGGTGAATGGACGAACACTGATTGTCACAGAACTTCTGTCTGGTCAGGATATTGCGACAAGTTGCGCTGGAAAACCACAAACCGAAAAAGTCACACGGCGATTAGTCAAAAAGCTAACCGCAACGGTGGGTGAGCTGCAGTTGGCTGGGCTGGAGCACGGTTCGATCAATGCAAATTCGGTGCGATTGCACCAGTCACGGGGCCGCGGTCAAAAGTCGATTGTGATGCATTTGCCCTTTGAAATAGGTTTTCACTCGACTGGGCACCGCCAGATTCGTTCCGATGTTGTCGCTTTGGCGGAATTAGGCGGCGGAATGTTGAGTGGTGATTTTGATAAACCAATGCTGACCGGTAGCGAATTTGCGGTGGATTGCAGGCGGATAGCAGATTCGACCGATGATCCGTCTCTGTCTGATCTTCAATCTCTCGTGGCGGCCGAAAGTATCCCGCCGATTCCCACGGTCGAACCGTCTTCTGAAGGCGATTCGTTAGGAGGCTTTGATCTTGAGCCGATTGGAAAAGCTGTTACCGCCGAAGGATTGGATTCGCTGAGCCTCAGCAATGATGTTTTCGGTGATTTCGATAAAGTCGAAGTCGTTTCCAAAATACAGAGTTCACAGGTGTTAACCGCCTCCGCAACCGGGGCTTCGATGCCAGCAATTTCGGTTGATACCCAAACCGATTCGGCGATCAATAAAATGCCCGGCACCAGAGGAGACAGCGATACCCAAAGCCAATCTGAAGACGATGCTGTCGCGACATCAGGCCGAAAATGGCTGATCGCCTCTATCTCGGGAGTGGCCGTGATTCTTCTTGCGGTAGTCATCGGTTATTCGCTGATGGGTGGCACCGAAGATAATGCCAAAGACAATAAGTTGGCTGAAAATAATGACAGTCAGCCGGTTAGAAAAACCCGTGGTGTTAGCGGTGCTGCCCAAAAACAGGCTGGTGATGCTGGGGTAGAATCCGAAAAGAAAGGGCAGGAAGCGTCCAAAAAAGGGGCGAAGAACAGTCTGAAGTCGAGTGGACTGTTCGCCAACCTGGGTGAAATCAATCGTCGAAATAATACAGCCGTGAACCCCAACGGCAAGTCTGAAACCAAACCAGACGACCGTCCCGAGGAAAAGGCCGGTAAAAAGGAGCCCAGCGGGGCAGGATTGTCTGGTATAGGTGGATTGACCAAGCCCGGCGATCAACCTAAATCAACGGGGAAATCAACGGGGAAATCAACGGGGAAGTCAACGGGGAAATCAACGGGGAAATCAGCGAAGGTTGCGCCATCGCCGGCCAAGGAAACCAAAGGCAAAACGCCTGCACAGAACAAGAAGACGCCGTCCGATCCGGCAAAGAGTGATCCGGCAAAGAGTGATCCGGCAAAGAGTGATCCGGCAAAGAGCGATGATGAAAAAGCCGACGAGGCTGAAATGGAGGATGATGAACCACTGCTTGTCATTGGAAGTTCCAAAAAAGGCAAAGGGAAATCTAGCGGTGCGAAAAAATCGAGTTTTAAAAATCCATTCCTCAAATTACCAAAATTTGTGGTTTTAAAGACGCCTAAAAAAGGAGAATCGCTTCCAACGATGCAACTGTTCCCGATTGAGGTACCGTCTGGTTTGCGGTTAATTGTGTCACTGCATGGTGGCGATCATGCGTCGAAATCAAAAGTCGAGTTTTTTCTTAAGTCGTCCCGTAGTCAGGATGCGACATGGAATGTTAGCGCAGGGTTATCGGAAGCGAATGCTAAACCCGTTGGGAAATTTCAGTATTCCGATGGCAGTCTCGGTTTTCAATGGGATGCTGCGGCAGGT
The DNA here is from genome assembly GCA_014238905.1 of Planctomycetota bacterium. Classification (GTDB taxonomy): domain Bacteria; phylum Planctomycetota; class Planctomycetia; order Pirellulales; family Pirellulaceae; genus JABAAE01. Next base: position 7,955 of record JABAAE010000004.1, on the reverse strand, counting down.
TCGGTGTCCAACGCAGCTTCTTTGGTGAATTGCGGCGTCCGAATAAAGGCAGCTGATTTTGCTCATGACGTTGCACTGCGAGCACCTGTAATTTCAACTCCCATTCTGTTTGAGAAGAGCTTTACGACCAGCTCCGAATCCAAGTTGGAAAACCCACCCAACCCGGACAATATCAAGATTGTCTTGGTTGGAGTTCCTAAGGAATTCCCGGTTTTCACGTATATTAAAAATCAGGATTTTTTAACCGGTCGCCCTGGTGCGATTCAGCTCTTTTTCAAAAAAGACAGTATTGATGTGGTGAATGTAACTCTTTCCAGTAAGATTCGCGGCTCAAAATTGCAGGTGGATTGGCAATCCAATTTTGTCACCGCGGACAAGCAGTTGGTGAAGCTGCCTGGTTATAAGACGTTTGCAAAGCAAATTGAACAAACCATTGGCGAGATTGAAGTCGTGGAACAGAGGCTCCAGCAGTATGATGCCGCTTACAATAAACTCCAGTCACCGCAGGAAAAGTCAGCTTTTACACGAAACTTCAATAAAAAGAAGATGGAGACTCAGGTGCGAGCAGAGAGGCCGATCAAGAAACATCTTCTCAATGCCAATGAGTTTCTTAAGAAGATGCGGACTGCGAAGATAGGCGTTCGCGTTTACTACCAAGCAGGTGAAATCGAGGTAGATCTGGCAACTCCCGACGGAAAGCCATTTTCAAAGCCGCAGGCGGCCTCTGCCAGCGTTCCCAAGCAGGGCAAAGGCTGAGTGGGTTGGGTTTGGCTAGGGAAAAATGTATGGTGAATAGTCCGCCTGTTTAGGCCAAGTACTGACGCAAAATGGAAATCGAATGATCCGGGTTGGAATTATCGGGGCGACCGGCTACACCGCATTGGAATTGATCAAAATACTACTGCGGCATCCCGAAGTAGTGATTGAATGCGTCACATCTCGCGAAAATTTGGGGGTTGGTCTGGATAAAACCCATGCCCAGTTGCGAGATTGTACGAATTTGGTTCTGGAGGAATTTGATCCGCAGAAAGTGGCGGACCGGGTTGATTTTGCGTTTTGTTGTCTGCCCCATGGAGCCTCTGCCGAATCAGTAAAAAGGCTGCATGCGAAAGGGGTCCGGGTGGTCGATTTCAGTGCGGACTATCGATTGTCGTCGCTGGATGAGTACCAAACGTGGTACGAAACGGATCATCCCCATATGGATATGGTTGGAAAGGTGCCTTATGGGCTGCCGGAGTTCTTTCGTTCGGAAATCGAGGCCGCTGATCTGGTTGCTAATCCGGGCTGTTTTCCAACCTCTGCGATCCTCGGTATTGCACCGTTGATTAAGGCTGGATTGATTAATACCGATGCGATTATTGTTGACGCCAAAACGGGTGTCAGTGGTGCCGGCCGAAAACCCTCGCTACCGTTTCACTATCCAGAGTGCAATGAGTCAACTGCTGCCTATAAAGTGGGAAGTCATCGTCATCAGCCTGAAATGGAGGATGTGATTCAGCGTTGTTCCGGAAGTCCAGTTAGTTGCTTGTTCACGCCGCATTTGGTGCCAATGGAACGAGGGATTCTTTCCACGATTTACACTCGGCTTAATCAGGATGTCCAGCAGCAGGATCTCTTGGATTGCCTTAAGAAACAGTACCGGTCAGCTCCTTTCGTTCGAGTGACCGCTGACTTGCCAGCGACTCGCCACGTCAGCGGGACCAATTTCTGTGACCTGACGGTCAGGGTGCCCTCGGTCGGTAAAGAGTCGCGACATGCGATTATCATCAGCTGTCTGGATAATTTAATTAAAGGGGCATCAGGCGCGGCAGTTCAGAACTTTAACCTGATGAATGGATTTGACGAACGAACCGCTTTGCTGTAGTTGGTATCGAAGTCGATTGCGATGGAGCTTGGCGGGATGCCACGGGAATTGGTGGTAGACCAATCGGCCGAGTTTTGTTAACGTTTTTTCGAACGACGTTATGGATAATCTGCTGAGAAAACGATATCGATCATGGAAATCCCAACATCTTACGACATTCCTCATGGCTATGCTTTCAACGGTATTTCCTGTGGGATCAAGCAAAGCGGCGAACCCGATCTTGCCTTGATTGTGGCTGACCAGCTTTGCACATCGTTCGGGGCATTCACACAGAATATCATCCGCGCTTCTTCGGTGGATTGGAACGAAAAGAATGTCGGTTCGACAAGAGCCATCATTGTCAATTCCGGAAATGCCAATGCCTGTACCGGGCCGCAAGGAGAGAGAGATACCCTTGCCATGGCAGTCGAAACCGCGACGAGGTTGGGATGTACTCCAGAGCAGGTCCTGGTAATGTCTACCGGAATCATCGGAGAGGTTTTACCGATGGACAAAATGATTTCTGGGATTGATTCCATCACCGATCATCCTCAGGCAACCCCGGAAAACCTATCTTTGACTTCCAGGGGGTTTATGACGTCCGACCGGTTTTCTAAAGTCGCCTCGAGGCGATTCGAGTGTGATGGACAGGAGTTTTCGATCCTCGGGATAGCCAAAGGGGCAGGGATGATTGGTCCGAAGATGGCAACGATGCTCTCTGTCTTCATGACGGACTTCCCGTTGAACCGGTCGACCGAAAACCTTCAGTGGTTTAAGAGGATTATTGATCACACCTTCAACCGGATCAGTGTTGATGGGCACACCAGTACCAGCGATCAAGTGGTTTTGCTTTCCAGGAAAGTCGAAGAAGTGGTATTGGGTGACCAAGCGGTGGCGACCTTTTTTGAAAACCTGTGGTCGGCGAGTGAGGAGTTAGCCAAAATGATTCCCAAAGATGGCGAAGGTGCGACCCACCTGATTTCTATCACCGTCTCCGGACCACAGTCCGAGGAGGAGTTGGCCACGGTCGCCAAGACAATTGCTGACAGTCCTTTGGTGAAAACGGCCGTGTTTGGTGCTGATCCCAACTGGGGACGAATCGTGAGCGCGGCTGGCTATAGTGGAGTCGATTTTTCACCTGAAACCACCACGTTAAAACTAAACGGTTTTCTGCTGTATTCCCTGGGAACGCCGGCGACCTTTGATGCCGAGAAAGTCAGTCTTTCCATCTCGGAAAATGAACAGACGGAGATTCAACTACAAATCGGAGCACCCATTCATGCAGCGACTTTTTGGACGAGTGATTTGACGTATGAATACGTCAAGATTAATGCCGAGTATCACACCTAGTTTGAATCATTGAGTATTTGAATCATTGAGTATTTGAATCATTGAGTATTTGAATCATTGAGTATTTGAATCATTGAGTATTTGAATCATTGAGTAATGGTGAGATTGTTTTGGTCGTTTCGATCGTCGATGGCATCAATCGGAGATGGTCAACTCGCCGCTTATTCATTTGGATTCGGCATTCGCATGACGATCTTGATCCCTTCACCGGATTGCATTAATTGAAATCCTTTTTCAAAGTCTTCCATTTCGATTTCGTGTGTGACGACTGGGTCGAGATCCAGTCTTCCCGAAAGAAGGAAATTCTCCATCTGATACCAGGTTTCAAACATCAAGCGACCGTTGATGCCCAGGACTTTCGCACCCTTGAAAATGATTTCCTCTGCTAGGTTAAACGAAACATCGTTGGCAGGCAGGCCCAGTAAAGCTGCCGTGCCACCATTGCGAAGGCTGCGGAAACCGGATTTGATTGCTGCTGGGTGACCGCTCATTTCCAGCAGCACGTCTGGACCTCGCTGATGGGTCGCTTTACGAGCCTCGGGCACCCAGTTTGACGTTGCGTCGAATGCTTCATTGGCGCCCAGTTCTCTGGCAAGTTCCAGCCGCTTCGGGTCAACATCGGTTACTAGAATCCTCGCGGCACCGGCCGCTTTTGCAACGGTGACGGCCATCAGGCCAATGATGCCAACTCCTGTAATTAATACGCTTTTTCCGCTGACACCGGCAGCCATGACCGTATGAACGGCGTTTCCCAAGGGATCAAAGACCGCGGCCAGCCGATCTGGTATATCAGGATGAACCGGCCAAATGTTTTCTTCCGGGACGCTGACCCACTGAGCGAAGCAACCGTTGCAATCTATGCCTAGAATATCGACTGACTCACAAATATGTCCGTTGCCTGTGCGGCAGGGTTGGCAATGTCCACAACCAATGTGCCCCTCGGCACTGACCCGGTCACCCAATCGTGTACGCGTCACCGCATCACCGACTGCCTCGACGATACCAACGAATTCATGGCCTGTTGTAATACCTATCTTGACCCGACTGGCACTCCAGGCGTCCCATTCGTAGATATGCCGATCGGTGCCGCAGATTCCAGCGTGCGTCACCCGCACCAGAACGTCCCGCGGTCCATAGGTTGGGATTTCTGTATCTGGTTGCCAGGTCAGACCAGGCGCCGCTTCGGTTTTTTTGATCGCCAGCATGCTAGAAGCCGGTAAATCCATTGCATTACTTCTGATTAGAGTGTTTTCTGCTATGATGGAATGAGCTCCACTATGATACACGGTCTGGTTCAGTTTACAAGAATCAAATCCGTTTTGTGTAATGGTGGTGTTTTACGGTCACCCGACCCGCAGGGCCGCTAGGGTTCCTGCCTGAAACCCATTAGAACTAATAACGATTTTTCGCCCGGAGCTCCCGCCGGGAGACACCCGATTTGGCCAGGTATAGCATGAGTGGGGCTTGCGACGAAACGGACCCTTTGAACCAGCAGGTTTGCGATCGCGTCAAATCTCTGCGCAAAAAGCATAATTGGACTTTGGAGCAATTAGCGAGTCTGTGCGGGGTCAGTCGCTCGATGTTGAGCCAGATTGAAAGAGGATTGGCGAATCCGACACTGGGTGTTGCGTTTAGGATTGCCCAGGCTTTCGGTTTAAGCTTGGCGGATCTGGTTGATTCGTCGCCATCAACGACACGCATCGATGTGATCCGTGCCGCTGATCACAATTACCTTTTTCGGGATGATTCCGACTGCAGGATCAGAACGCTCTCGCCGTTGCATCTGGAAAAAGAAACCGAGTTCTACGAACTGGTGATCAAGGCCAATGGGATTTTGGAAAGTTCGCCCCATTTCCAGGGCGCCCGCGAATTTTTGACGGTGCAAAAAGGGAATTTGAAGGTGACCGCAAACAACGAAACGACCGAATTGAGCCGTGGTGATTCGGCCCATTATCCGGCGGATGTTTCCCATAAAATTGAAAACATCGGCCGCGGTGAGGCGGTTGCGTTTCTGGTCAATATCTATGAAAGGAATTCACCAGCTAAATGAAAATCAGTATTCGAAAAGTAAATGCCGAGAATGAAGATGTCATTTCGGAGCTGGCGGTTTTACAGGAACGCCTTTCTCCACAAGGAGATATTGTTTCACCAGCGGGTCGGCGTCTAACGGAATCCGTTTTTGGTGAGCCTTTAACGCCACAACAAAGTGTCGAACGAATCTGTCAACACGTTGCCAAATTCGGTTTGGAGAAGGTCCTGTATTACACGCGGGTTTTTGACCAGGCAGAGGTAACACAAGACAATTTAGCGGTTTCGGATTTGGAGCTTCGGACAGCGCATCAAAACGCGGATACCGAGTTTTTGAACACGGTACGTCGCGTCCGAAAAAACATCCTTTCGTTCCAGGAAAAGTTGCTGCCGCAGGACATCTCGGTACGCCGAGACCCCAACATCGTCTTGGAGCAAAGATTCCTGCCGTTACGAAGAATTGGGATTTGTGTGCCAGGCGGAGCTGCCGCCTATCCGTCTACGTTGTTAATGACTGCCGTTCCTGCCCAGGCGGCAGGCGTTGAGGAACTCGTCGTCGTCGCTCCTCCGACACCCTTTGGGGCCTACAACCAGGATGTTTTGGCAACGTGTCATGAATTGGGCATCAAGGAGGTTTACCGTGTGGGTGGTGCCCAAGCTGTGGCTGCGATGGCGTACGGGTGCGAAGGGATCGCAAAGGTCCAAAAAATTGTAGGGCCAGGGAATCTGTTCGTCGCTCTGGCAAAGAAACTTGTTTACGGTCAAGTTGACATTGACTCAATTGCTGGCCCTAGTGAGGTGGTCGTTATTGCAGACCAAACAACGAATCCCCGGTATGCTGCGGCCGATCTTTTGGCCCAAGCGGAGCATTCACCCGGAGCCGCGATTCTGGTGGCATGGGATATCGATGTAGTGGATGCGATTGAAAAAGAAATTCAGCTGCAGGTCGGTGAGTTATCACGGGCCGAGCTCACGGTAGATTGCCTTAATGAGTTCGGTTTACTGATTTGCGCAAGGGATCGGGTGCACGCCATGGAGCTGACAAATCAAATCGCGCCGGAGCACTTGCATATCCAGACAGACGATTCCAGGTCTTTCATGAGTGGAATTAGAAACGCCGGAGCTACTTTTCTCGGTCATCAAACGCCAGTCGCGTTGGGAGATTACGTTGCGGGGCCATCTCACGTGTTACCAACCGGGGCTACATCGCAATGGGCTCATGGTCTCAACGCAGCAGATTTCTTGCGGAGCATGAGCGTGATTGAATATGATCAGGCCAGTTTGGAAAAGGATGCCCCGGATGTGGAACAACTAGCGATCAAGGAAGGACTGACGGCTCACTTGGCAAGCGTTAAGATGCGATTGTCGGACGAAGAATAGACAATCTGAGTTACTGTAATCTGCAAGGATTCATCTTGACCCATCCAAGCGTTGGTCCAGCTAACCAAGGAACGCAGTTTGTTGCTCGCGGCAGATCAAAATCAGGGAGTCAATAACGACTTGAGTGGTGAATGTACCGAGGTGAGGCCTGTCCATTGAAATCGTATTTTGAAGTGGACCGTCGTAGACAGGCCAAAGCAATCATCAAAGTCTGACTAATAAATGACGAGCTCAACCCTTTAACGATTTTGAGATGGGCAACCGATGCTATGGATGACGGTCCAGGATTAGTATCGCGTGAACTGAAACGACCCTTTCCAGACGAGTGGTTAATCCGCGTTCAGCGGCAAGTGATGGCGACCGCTCAGTTTCGCAACAGGTCTCCATCATCGTGGCCGTCCAATCGCATCCCCAGAACGAATTGGCGGTTGTAGGCCATCAGGCTATTTCGGAACCTCCGCTTCCTTAGTGTTCGGTAGGTTTGGATCGGGAGAGAGATCTGAATGTCGTTTTGTTTGTGTTAAAGAAAAAGGCGGTTTCTCCTGACCCCTCTCTTTTGACGTATTGTTCGCGACGCTGTGGTAGCCAATCCTCGAAGCAGTCTTCAAGTCAATCAAAGCAGGCGACAATTTAATCAGAGCTGAGAAGTCGTTCGATGAAAAGTCTGCCCGTTTAATAGTTTGGATGGTCTTGTTAGGTCGGTTCATTAAGTGGTATTGGGAGCTGCCGTTTACCGATGAGGTGGGCCGGAAGCTAATTCAAAACATGGGAAATGCCCTGTTTTTTTTCATCTTGAACCAAAAAACAGCGGAATTTCCTTGTGGTTGTTCTGTTTTTAACCGATGCTGCACTATGGCTTTATCTGACCGATTGAGATTTTTCGAGTTTTTAATTGGTAGTTATTGTTCTTTTCTAATTTGATTCCGCAGTAGCAACGCTCGTCTCAAAGGTGGTGAACCTTCACTATTCTTGTCTGCTGGGTCTTTGAAAACCACGAAAATTGATAATGGTCTTTTGGAATATTATGTTCCAAAGAGTTATGTTTTTTTAGCTATTCCTTAGTTCTCTTATTTTTTATTTTTCCTTTAGGAGTCTCTCTATGACTGCACGCAGCAATAGGGCGAAGGGTTTTACACTTGTAGAACTTCTCGTCGTTATCGCGATCATAGGAATATTGATCGCACTGCTCCTTCCGGCTGTTCAGGCAGCCCGTGAAGCAGCCCGTCGAACCCAATGTGCTAATAATCTGAAGCAGATTGGCTTGGCGTGTCAGAACTATCATGACACGCAGAAGAAATTTCCGTGGAATGCCAACTGTGGCAACAACCAGGCTCCGGGTAACCCGAACCACCCA
>JABAAE010000049.1 GCA_014238905.1 Planctomycetota bacterium | reverse complement strand
CCAAATTTGCTGACAAATGACCACAAGTCTCTGACTCTGAATAGAAATAATACCCAGGAAACGCCCTCGGGCGCGATTTCGAAAAAATGATATCTTTTTTTTTTTAAATAAAAATCGCTTTCGAATGCGCTAAAATATAGCATACTTATTCATAATTAAAACACAAGCATTTAATTGGTTCTTGACAGACAAGGCCAAGGAGCTACTGGGCTAGGGTTAGTCGAGATAACTTGACCCAACGAGCAAGTGTATATCATGCTCGATTAGGGTCAAGATTCCGAAACTCTTTGTCGCAAGTGGAAGAAGAAAATTAAAACAATGGGGGTTTATAGATATATTATTTGTATTAGAACTACTGTATTATACGAAACTTGCATATCTAATAGCACAAATGTCTACCAGAAGCGATAAATTGACAAGAAAATAACTTTCTGCTATGTTCAAATCTTTTGTTTACATTCTCAGATCGTCCGGTATTATGTGCTATTGAGTTAAATTAAAATAAAAATTTGTCAATTTGATAAATTTGAGTTTATGCTCAACTTTGATATCATTCTTTTACTATATTATAGGAAATAGATATTTAAATTGTTCCCGCCGAGAATAGTAAGTGCAATAGGGGGATAAGAGAATTGGTAATG
>JABAAE010000048.1 GCA_014238905.1 Planctomycetota bacterium | reverse complement strand
AGAAGCAACCGTTAACTTGTGCATATATTCTGATAACGCTATCATTTATTTGTGTAGGACATGTATATAAATCACATATTGGTAGCAGTCAACAGCAAGCACTTTAGTTTCGTACTAATAGTAGGGGTCAAATTTCAGAATATAGCAAATATTTTAGTTATGTCGCCAAAATTGGATACGTTGAATGAAATCATGAAAATAAAAGTCTTATACTGAAATCTGACCTTGTCCAAGGAAAATATGGGGTGTTCTATATATTCACCTTTTAAGGTGCGTTCGATATAGGTCAATGAATAGTAGGTGTTTTCGTATTTTTTGTCTTTTTTAAATGTGCAAAACGGGTGTTCATACAATCTCACCGTAATTTTTTTCTCTCCAAAAAAACGTATTTTAAAAAGAAGCTGACATTATATCAAAAAGAATGATATATCACACTTATATGTTACACCTTTGCAAGTGTTCAGGCGATGAGGCGCGAAAAGCGGTCTTTTTGTACCTTCGGTCAAAATTTTGGGAAAAAATGTTTGCCGTTGACTGCCCCTATTGATTTTGATTTAATCTCTTACACATGTTAACATAGATATGTTTACAAATTCCATGATTTACATGAGATATAAAGCCCCAATGTCATTCTTAGCCTTTAGGTAGGCTTAAACTTGTAACTTGTA
>JABAAE010000047.1 GCA_014238905.1 Planctomycetota bacterium | reverse complement strand
TGATCGGTGCGTTAGCCAGGAACGTGTCTTCTACCAGTCCCTTGATTTCCTCTTCTACCAGGTCCAGCCAGTCCGGTTCAACCAGGTCGCACTTGGTTAAGGCAATCACGCCTGCAGGCAGGTCCAGCATTCGCAAAATATCCAGATGTTCGCGAGTCTGCTGCTTGACGGAGTCGTCTGCCGCAATCACCAACAGGGCGAGATCCATACCGGTGGCGCCGGCCAGCATTTGGCGGACAAATTTTTCATGGCCAGGAACGTCGACAATTCCCAAACGGAATGGGGGAAGATCCAAATGAGCGTAGCCCAATTCAATCGTGATCCCGCGTTTTTTTTCTTCTGGCAGCCGATCCGTGTTGGTGCCGGTCAAGACTCCGATTAAGGATGTCTTTCCATGATCAATATGGCCGGCAGTGCCTAGGATTAAGTCTTTTAACATCAGGTCTTAAAGTCATCACATGAAAATTGAGTCAACGGATTACTGAGCGCTGAATTTCCATTTTAACAAGGTATCGCAATAGGAGGGCAGTGGGGGCAGGATCAAACAAGGCTGGGATTAGACAAAAACAAAAAGTAAACCGGACAATTCTGGATTGCCCGGTTCTTTACAGCTTCGGTTGTCTTGGTTCTTGTTTAATAACGTATTGGCGTTTCGCCATCCTGCTGTTGCGAGGT
>JABAAE010000046.1 GCA_014238905.1 Planctomycetota bacterium | reverse complement strand
CCAGATGTTCCTGTAGTCTGGCCCTAAATTTCTTCTGGACCTCGGCATGCTCAGGATTCCCGGCGAGGTTCTCTAACTGGCCGGGATCCTTGCCCACGTGGTAAAGTTCTTCGGCTGGGCGCTTTGCAAAGGCCAGGTCATAAAAGCGCTTGAAGCCGGCCCTGTCCTTGTTGTCCATGAGCAGCTTCTTGGTCGGCGATGAGTCGACCTCGCCGAAAGGGATGTCGCGCGCGCAGAACTTGCGGTCGGGGTTGCCGGCCGGCCAGCGATCGGGTTCGTAATTCCTGATGTACAGATATTCCCGGGTGCGCACGGCGCGACAGGGATAGCCCTTGCCCCCCTCGCGGCAGCCGTCGTGGCGTTCCATGGCGATGAATGCGGAAGATATGTCCTTAAAACTCCTTCGTTCCGGATTCCCCTTGTTGGCAAACACGCCCATCAGGCTGCCGGCGGTCATCATCTCAGGCGCCTTCAAGCCGGCCGCCGCCAGAAAGGTCGGGGCAAGGCTGCTGAGATTCACGCAGAAATCCACCCCACGACCTGGATCCTTGATGCCCTTGGGCCAACGAATGGCTAGCGGCACATGTGTGCCTGCATCATAGAGACTGGCTTTGGCGCGCGGGAATGGCATGCCGTGGTCACTGGTGACCACCACGATGGTGTTGTCCAGCTGGCCGGCTTTTT
>JABAAE010000045.1 GCA_014238905.1 Planctomycetota bacterium | reverse complement strand
CAGAGACCGAAAAACAGGATCTGTCAAGGGTCAGACGCAGCAATCACCATTCCGATTTTGAGTCATTGTATGAAAAGTCAGGTATCTTTCGATTCAGGCCGCGAGTCGATACGATCGAAGCAGACCACCGAGTCGTTCGGTCGTTTCAATCTTGTCTCCAGCCTTCGGTGGTTGTTCGAGCGGCACCATCAATTTGTCGTCCGGTCCTTGGTGTGGTCGCTCCGCGTGATAGTGAGAAAGATATTGATTGACTGCATTTCGCATCGCGGTTTCCCCGAATAAAATCAGTCGACCGAAACACTCGGATTTTAGTGATCCAAAAATTCGTTCAAGATGAGCGTTCATTTTGGGGCTGCGGGGAGGCAAGCGAACCTGGACGCAACAGACCACCCCGGCTTTCAGCGTCGACGCCGGTAAACATACCATCAGGTTCATTGTTGGTGATGATACCGGGTTAGGTTATCATGGCTTAAAAGGCATCAATCTGATCGACTTGTCATCCTGAAGAGAATCAGTAATCACCAGGTCCAGTGCGCGTGAGAACGGGCCGGCGATCCCGGCATGGTAGGCAGTGGTTTGACCGACAATTCCTTGGGGCAAGAATGCCGGGTTGACTGGCGTGCGTGGGGCCGGTTTTTTAACGGCTTGATTGCCCAACTACTGCACAACGTACCCGATTATTAACACCAGCTAA
>JABAAE010000044.1 GCA_014238905.1 Planctomycetota bacterium | reverse complement strand
ACCCGCACAAGACGCCTATGGCGATCATCATCCTTGGGACCCCGAACCGGTATATCCCGGTCTATCAACGCTAAAGCGCGAGTACATCAGATGACCAATTACCACATACAATCCAACACACTCGGACGCTTGCTGTACTTTGTTGCGTTGTTTGTCTTGGCTCTCGGACTGTCGGCAAACGCCAAGAAGAGTGAAAAGCACCTGTTTATACTCTCCGGTCAGTCGAATATGACCGGGGGTCTCAAGGCAGGCTTTTCCAAAACGGTCGAAGGCGCCTTCGGTAAAGACAACGTCGCGGTTGTGCATCATTGTAAGTCTGGTCGTGGAATCCGCTTCTGGGACAAAGACTATAAGTTTCCCGACAATTACCGGTTCCCCGGCAAAGGAGTCCCTTCGGAACGGACCAAGCTGCAGCATGGTCAGGAATACGGGCCCTTGATCGAGAAAGCCCGTGAAGCCTTCGCCGGCAAATCGTTTGATACCGTTACTTTCGTCTGGATGCAGGGCGAGTCGGATGGGATGCGAGGTTTGGGGCCTGCCTACGAAAAGAGCTTTCTGAGGTTGTTGGGGCGAATAAAAAAAGACCTGAATCGAAAGGACGTTACCTTTGTGATCGGTCGCATCAATGACTCCCATATGAGAGACCCGAACTGGAAGGCTATGCGCGACGTCCAGGTCAAACTCGCCGAGGATACC
>JABAAE010000043.1 GCA_014238905.1 Planctomycetota bacterium | reverse complement strand
GTAATGATTGTGGATGAATTCACGGGCAGGGTTCTTCCGGGTCGTCGTTATTCCGATGGACTTCACCAGGCTCTGGAAGCAAAAGAAAATGTCCGAATTGAAAGAGAAACCCAAACATTGGCCACCATTACCATCCAAAATTATTTCAGGCTCTATGATAAATTGGCAGGTATGACAGGAACTGCAGAAACTGAAGCAGAAGAATTGGGATCCATCTATGGATTAGATGTGACTGTGGTGCCAACTCATCGAGATATTATCCGGGATGATCGGGAAGATCTGGTTTATAAAACAAAACGGGAAAAATATAATGCGGCTATTGACGAGATCTCTGAATGTCATCATCGCGGTCAACCTGTTTTAGTTGGAACAATTTCTGTAGAAATTTCTGAATTATTAGCACGTATGCTAAAACGGAATAATATACCCCATAATGTTTTGAACGCAAAACAGCATCAAAATGAGGCCGAAATTGTGGCTCGTGCCGGTCAACGAGGCGCTGTTACAATTGCAACCAATATGGCTGGCCGGGGAACCGATATTAAACTGGGTGATGGAATTAAGGAATTAGGTGGGCTCCATATTATTGGAACAGAACGCCATGAATCGCGTCGAATTGATTTGCAGTTACGGGGACGAAGCGGTCGACAAGGTGACCCGGGCTCATCCCGTTTTTATTTATCACTTGAAGATGATTTGATGCGTCTATTTAGTTCAGATCGTGTGGCTACCATTATGGATA
>JABAAE010000042.1:310-749 GCA_014238905.1 Planctomycetota bacterium | reverse complement strand
CGTTCACAAAGCGTAAGCGCCAGATGCGACCTAACGCGTACAGGTGGACGGATCCCACCTGTACGTGCAAGAAGCGGATAGATCGAAGATGATGCACGATTGAAGTGACGTCCGATCGAACTTAACGATTCGCCACGCTCCCAGCGATCCCACATCTCGGACTTCTGCTTGTCTGTATAAAACGTTCGTTGGCGGTACTTCATAATTTACACTCCATCTTTCCTAAAAGATTAAAGTGTTGCGTCGATCAGTTGAAACCACCGGACCAAGCCGACATTGGCATTTGACTGGAAGGCCAGACGCGCACACACTTGGATTAGCAGAAGTGGGCAGGCCGAAGAGCTTGCCTGCCGCGCGCAGAATTCTTTTGGAGCTTGATCGTTGGAACCTAAATCATCAGATTTTGTGGCAGCTAGCGGAAATGGTTACGAGCTTCAAA
>JABAAE010000042.1:0-300 GCA_014238905.1 Planctomycetota bacterium | reverse complement strand
CCCAAAGTTTCTTGATCAAATCAAGTTTGAAGACAGCAAGAATATTCTCGATGCCGGATGCGGAACAGGCGCACTGACATCGGAAATCTTGCGCAGGACCAAGGCTGCAAACATCGTCGGTATCGACATCTCAGAGGCGTATGTTGAATACGCAGCTCGAGAGACTTCGAGTCCTCGGGTTTCCTTCGAAGCTGCTGACCTGAATGCGCTTCCGATGCCAGATGAAACATTCGATCAAGTTGTGTCTCAACTGGTATTGGATTTCGTTCCCGATACAAACTTGGCGATTTCTGAGATTTC
>JABAAE010000041.1 GCA_014238905.1 Planctomycetota bacterium | reverse complement strand
TGGGTCAAAGTGCAGATATTATAGACTCAATACCTATTTAGCTTGCTTGCAGTAGTTGTTTATTTTGTGCTGCCAAAACTTCTTTTAAAGCCTTTGGCATCACTTTGACGAAGTGGGCCAATTCTGCATTCCAGTTGCCTAAAATTTGTTTTGCGATTGGAGAGCCCGTAAATTCGGCATGCTTAGTTAACAAATCCAACAACTCTTTTTGTGATTCGGCATCCATCGGATCTAAATCAATCATGGATGTGTTAGCTTGATTTTGAAGTGTAAGGTTAGGATTGTAAACGTAAGCTATACCACCACTCATACCTGCACCAAAGTTACGTCCAACCTCACCAAGAATGACTGCTCGACCTCCTGTCATGTATTCACAGCCATGATCTCCAACACCTTCAACGACGGCAATGAGTCCAGAATTTCTAACACAGAATCGCTCTGCGACACATCCAGATAGATACATTTCACCAGCCGTAGCACCATAGCCGCAAACATTACCAGCAATAATTTCATCCTGTGTAACGAATGTTGAATTTTTAGGTGGATAGATAATAATACGACCACCGGAGAGACCCTTGCCAACATAATCATTTGCATCTCCCTCAACTGAGAGGGTTATCCCTTTTGCTAGGAATGCACCAAACGATTGTCCCGCTGAACCTTTAAAGTCAACATGAATTGCATCATCAATTAGATTATTTTTACCCCTTGTTTTAACGACATGGGAAGAAAGCATTGCACCAACAGTTC
>JABAAE010000040.1 GCA_014238905.1 Planctomycetota bacterium | reverse complement strand
GTGGACGGTGTGATGCTTGCGAAGGTAACGGCAGCAACAAGCTGGAAATGGATTTCCTGGCGGATGTTTGGGTCACCTGTCCGGTGTGTCAAGGCCAACGATTTAATCGCGAGACGCTTCAGGTCAAATACCGCGGCAAATCGATTTCCGATGTGCTGAACATGGACATTGCCGAGGCGCTCGACTTCTTTGAGAACATTCCCAAGATCCATAGCAAACTCCAGACCTTGCGAGATGTGGGACTTGACTACCTGAAAATTGGCCAACCCTCTCCCACCCTTTCCGGCGGTGAAGCGCAACGAATCAAACTTGCCAGGGAATTGGTTAAACGCAGCACGGGTAAAACGTTGTACCTGTTGGACGAACCGACGACCGGTCTCCATTTTGCAGATATCCAACTCTTGTTAAATGTACTGCAGGGATTTGTCAGCGCCGGCAATACGGTGCTGGTCGTCGAACACAATCTGGAGGTGATCAAAACGGCGGACTGGGTGATCGACTTGGGCCCCGAGGGAGGCGCAGGTGGCGGAAAGGTGGTGGCCGCCGGACCCCCGGAAAAAATCAGCAAGACCAAGGGTTCAAAAACAGGCCAGGCACTGGCCCGTGCCTGGGGCAAAAAACCTGTCGGTCAATCCAAGCCAATCCAAAAACGCAAACCAAAAGCGAAGCCGGCCCAATCGACTGAGATCAAGGTTCGCGGCGCTGATCAACACAACCTGAAGATGGTTGACGCCGATATCGCCAGGGATCAA
>JABAAE010000003.1 GCA_014238905.1 Planctomycetota bacterium | reverse complement strand
TTCGTGCATTCCTGCCACGGCAAGTCCAACAATCATTCGCCTGCTCTGTTTACGTTGAATACCGGAGTCAGCCGTATGGGGTATCCGTGTGTCGGATCGTGGGTCACCTACGGACTGGGCAGCGAGAACAAGAATCTGCCGTCTTTTGTCGTGATGACTGACCCCCAGGGTAGAGGTCTTCCAAAAGGGCAGGCTCAAAACTGGGGCGCCGGATTTCTCCCCGGCTCGTTTCAGGGAACAGCGCTCAATAATAGTGGTCAGCCTATCAACGATCTGACTCGCAGCAAAAACATCTCTGGTCGGCAACAGCGCCGGCAACTCGACTTCATCAATACGCTTAACCGGGAGCATCAAAAGACCCGCGACACCAACGCCGCGCTCGAAGCACGCATCCGAAGCTTTCAACTCGCATATCGAATGCAGACAGCGGCTCCTGAAGTCTTCGATCTAAAACGCGAGTCGCCGTCGACGCACAGCATGTACGGTCTCGACGATAAGCGTTGTGCTCATTTCGGGCGGCAGTGCCTCACCGCCAGACGTTTGGTGGAAAGCGGTGTTCGCTTCGTCCAGCTTTACAGTGGCGGCACGGAGAATCAGAAGAGCTGGGATGGACACATGGATATCGAAGGAAATCATCGTGGCTTTGCGGACGAGGTTGACCAGCCTATTGCCGCGTTGTTGGCCGATCTCAAGCAGCGCGGAATGCTCGCCGAGACGCTCGTCGTGTGCGGCGGCGAGTTCGGCCGATTGCCCATTGCTCAGATCGAGTCTAAACCTGGACGCGACCACAACCCCAATGCGTTCACAACCTGGTTTGCTGGCGGCGGTGTCCGGGGTGGCGTCAGTTATGGCGAAACCGATGAACTCGGGCTGAAAGCAACGGTAAACAAAGTCACGATCCATGACCTGCATGCAACCATTCTGCATCAACTTGGAGTGAACCATGACCAGCTTTCCTACAGCATCAATGGACTCGACGTCAAACTCACGGGTGTCGAAGGAGCAAGGGTGATTAGAGCGATTCTGAACACGCCCAAACTCTAAACTCAACGCTCTTGTCGCGATGCCCGGCAGTCTCGAATCCAAGCAGGACACAGGAAACTCAGTACAACTAATCAACTCAATGAAGATAACTCAAATGACAATTTGCCATCGAAGCCGGACGGAACACGTAAACTGGTTCACGCACTCCATGCGAATCGCACTGGCGGCCTTCAGCGCCGTTTCCGTCGCCTCAATCGCCGTTGCCCAAAACCCACTGTCCGTCTCAAAGCCTGAAGCAGACAACTCGGTCGAGGCCGAACTAAAGTCGTTCGCTTTGGCAGATGGTTATGAAGCAAACTTGTTCGCTGACGAAACGGACGGTGTCGCCAATCCGGTCTGCATGTCCTGGGATCCAGCGGGACGGCTTTGGGTTTTGGTGACGGCGGTTTACCCGCAGCTCAATCCGGTCGACAAACCTGATGACAAGCTGTTAATCCTTACAGATACCAACGGCGATGGTCGTGCCGACGAGACAATCGTCTTTGCCGACGGCTTGAACATGCCGACGGGGTTTGCTCTGGGAAATGGTGGAGCTTATATCGGCCAGGGCAACGATCTAATCCATCTTGAAGACACTGATGGCGATGACAAAGCCGACCAGCGCCGCGTGCTGCTCACTGGTTTCGGCACGGGTGACACGCATCAGAATATCAATTCCTTCACTTGGAGCCCTGGTGGTGAACTGCTTTTCTGTCAAGGATTGCATGCCTTCTCGCGAGTCGAAACACCGTGGGGCATTCGCCGGTTGGACGAGCACGGTTCCTGGCGATTGCGTCCTCGGCGGCTGCAGCTCGACGGTTTCCGCCGGTCCGGCGGAGACGGAAATCCGTGGGGAATTGCCTTTGGGAACTGGGGCGAGCCGTTTGTTAAGGGCAACGGTCAAGGTGTATTCGAGTTGCTCCCCGGCATGGTGAGTACGGAGCGAATCGCCAGCTTTTGGGGCCGCGAAATGACGATCGGGCAGACGCGGATCAAGTCGATGATCATCGAGTTCGCCGAGTCGCCGCATCTTCCCGACGACATTCAAGGCGAGATGTTGATCGCCGGCTACTTTGCCCGCGATGTGAATCGATTCGGCTGGGAGCCGGTTGGCGCCGGCCATCGCTTGACGCCAAAGCCCAACCTGATGGTCTCTTCTCACAGCGCGTTTCGCCCGGTCGATATACGCATCGGACCCGACGGAGCCATCTACATCGCGGATTGGTTCAATCCGATCATCGGCCACTATCAAGCTTCGTTCCGACACCCGGATCGCGACAAGACTCACGGTCGCATCTGGCGGATCACGGCTAACAAGCGTCCTCTGGCGAAGGCTCCCGATCTGTCGAAGATGACAACCGCCGAGCTATGCGAACAACTGAAATCGGACTGGCGCTATAATCGCTATCAAGCGAAACGTCGACTGGCGAATTTGCCCAAGCATGAAATCATCCCGGTCATCACCAAGTGGGTCGATGCACTCGATAAAAATGGCACCAACATTGAGCATCATCTCTACGAAGCGATCGGTGTCTTTGAATCACACGAAGTTATTAACCAGCCATTATTGGAACGCCTACTCAAGGCCAAAGACTATCGAGCGCGAGCATATGCAACACGTGTTGCCGGACGCTGGCATGACCGCCTTGAGTCACCGCTTGACTTGCTCAATCAAAGTGTTGTTGATGAAAATCCGCGAGTCCGACTGGAGGCAATTGTCGCCTGCAGCGACATTCATTCGGCTCAGTCAATGGCGATTGCTGCAAAAGCGACGGACCAGCCGATGGACCGCTTTACAACCCACGCACTCACGCAAACGGTCCACGCTTTGGCTCCGTATTGGCAACCCGCTCTGAGTCAAGGGCAACTCGATTTTGACGACCCGTCCGGTCTGATCTACGTCCTGCGAGCGTATGGCGGCAAGGATGTCGCCGGTCAAGTCCGAAGTTTGATCTTGTCAGATGCCATCACGGCAACTGGTCGCCGCCAGCTACTCGCACTACTTGCTCGGGTTGGTAACGCTAACGATGTACAAAACGTCTTCAGTCATGCTATGCGAGATCCGAAGCTACTTGAATTGCTTCCAGCGATTGCCCAGGGACGGCGGCTCATACCGTCGGGCAGCGTCCATGACAATTTGGCAATTCTGCTCACCCACGAAAGTGCCACCGTTCGTGCAGCAGCAGCACGGCTTGCCGGCCTATGGAATCAGCGTCAACTTATCCCCTTGCTGGTGCCTATGCTTAAAGTAGACGACGATCTGATTCTAGCCGCCACGATCCGTTCGTTTGGTGAACTCTCGCCGGATTTGGCAGTCAAAGAGCTCCAGCCTTTCATCGCAAAGAAACAGACTCAGCCGGTGGTGCTTGCCGCTCTTGAAGCCGTTGGCCAACAGGACATCAACACAGCCGCGCTCGCCGGGCTGAAGTTACTAACCGAACTTGACGATGCCGAATCGTTCGGTCCTGTATTAAGTACGATCATGAACCGCCGCGGAGGGGCCCAGGCTATGGCTCGCGTGTTAAAGCAAGCGGATGTTTCAGTCGACGACGCGAAACTCATCAGCCGCTGGCTCAGCGCCGCCGGTCAAGACAATGCGGAGCTTGTCAACGCGTTGAAGGCACGCATGGGAATCAGACCTGGCCAGGCAGTTCCCTACGACGTATCGCTGGTACGATCGCTGGCCGAGGAAGTACGCCAGTCCGGCGACTCAGCCGCGGGCAAGAAAGTCATTCTGTCATCACTGGCGAATTGCACCGCGTGCCACCGGGTTCAGCAAGTCGCACCGCCTGAAGGGGCTTTTCCCAAGGGGCCCGACCTGACAGCAGTCGCCGCAGGTTTACAACTGGAGCTGATCATCGAATCGGTCATCTGGCCGAAGCGTCAGATCAAAGAAGGCTACGAGATGACGACGATCCTCACCGACGATGGTCTAACATTTTCCGGCTATTTGACTTCAGAAAAAAATGGCATCGTCGGCCTGCGCGATCTCGCTACCGGCAAAATCCGCGAAATTCCTAGCGAAACAATCGAAGAACGCATCACCAAGGGCACCGCCATGCCGTCCGGATTCACCAACTCCTTGACCCGCAAAGAACTCCGCGATCTTATCTCTTATCTTGCGAGTCTCAAGCCAGGTAAAAACAAATCTGAATTGGAAAGGAAATGAGGAAAGCAGACATGCTAAAACACGAAAGTGTCATGAATGTTTTCGTTTCTTGACAATTATTGCGTGCAGTGCCACAACGCAGAAAAGGATAAGGGCGATGTTCGGCTGGACCAGCTCGCTTTGCGTGTGACTGACGAGAACCACGAAGTGTGGCAAGAGCCTATACCTAACATCCAGCGGGGTGACATGCCGCCAAGGATGCCAAACAGCCCAATGAAGATGCGCAGAGCGTGCGGGACGCCTTGACGCAACTGACTAATAATCAGATCGCACATAGTCTTCAGAATCTATAAAAAAAGGCACGAGCATATTGCGGACCAGTTCATCGGCGACCCGATTGATAAGCATGGTTTTTCCCGTCAGACAGAACTCGATCTTTCGCCTTCATACCTCAAGCTCTATGCAGATGCGCTTGAACAAATGATCGAACGGGCGATGGAAGGCTATCCGGTGTTGCCTGACCTGCTGAGGATAGCGGTGAGTTCTTTTATGACTTCGGGATGTTCCTCAAGAGCCAGTGGCAGCATCATCACAAATCTGCCGAAAGCTTTCATATCGACGAAGGTCAAGATCTCCGTCGGCAACGGCGTCTTTGACGCGGCATTCAATTTCATGAGTATGAGTACAATTTGGAAACCGGCATTTTTGTGAAAATGGTCTGAGTTCTGGAAAAAAACCGGCTACTTCTTCAGCGATGACGTCCCACAGTTCAAATTGGCGAATTCCTGGGGTGTCGACGATATAGCCACCAAAATCAAGTTTCAGTAACTGTGCCGAGGTGGTCGTGTGTCGACCTTTCTGATTTTCACTACTAACGTGACCGACGCGGAGGCCCAGTTCGGGCTGAATCGCATTCAGTAATGACGATTTTCCTACACCGCTTTGGCCGACGACGACGGTCCGTTTGTTGGTCATCAAGGTTCTCAAGCGATTGAGGTTGAGCCCTGTGACCACGGATATCAGCCAAACGTCGTATCCGAGTTGGGCATAAAGACCCACCACCGCTTGAAGCAGAGCAGGATCGACTAGATCCACTTTGTTGATGCAGATGATCGGCCGAATCCTCGATTTTTCTGCGGTCAATAAAAGGCGGTCGATCAGATGGGGTTTCAGGTCTGGCATCGCGGCACTGCTGACGATGATGATCTGATCAATATTGGTGGCAATGACATGTTGTCGGTTACGACTGGTACGGCTAATGGTCCCAAACCGAGGTTCTACCCGGACAATAAGCCCCTCGCGGAAATGGGTTGGTGGTGAGCTGCTGGTTTGCGAGTCGTTTTCCTTGGCACCTCGGGTTTGAACCGGACGAAATTGGACCTGGTCACCGGCGACCACGATATGGCGTTGATCGGTACTTAAGGTCTTTAATAGCTTTCGCGTGGCACACTGGTAGATATAGCCCTGTTTATCCTCGACAAAACTATTTAATCCATGGACACTGAGAACCTGACCTGGGAGGCAGTTTTCCTCATCTATTTCCAGTAAAAAGTCGGTTCCGGTCTCGGTCTGCACCTCTTGGCCACGGATGGTGCGTTTTTTCGCCAGATCGCCCTTTCCGCTGACGCGTTCTTTGAATTGGACATCGTCTTCCGAAAATCGAGTTTCGTCGAACTGTCGTGTTAAATCGTTTTTACGCGTCCGACTTTCGTATCCGTGTTTGAAATTTGTCCGGATTTTTTGATTTTTTTTTCTTTTGGCCATAGAGGTAAATAAGCCGAGGTGCAGGTATTGTTGCGGAATCAACGCCTTTAAAGATCGGTAGTGGATTTGAACCGAAGGTTGCTTTGGATTCAATCCACAAGGCGAAAGTTGAAGTTCAGGTTTTGGCAAATCTTTGCAGAGATTCCATCTATTCAAACCGACCTAGTTCAAATTAGTCTAGGAAGAGTTGCGTTTTTCTTGTGAATTGGCCCCTTTTCGGGTCGGTTAGATGGATTTGATCAACCGCTCGGTCATTGTGGGCCGAAAACAAACGATGACCTTCGACATTTGTCGCCGGCCAACTCCATTCTATAATTGAATGACCTTCCCACGATGGAGTTTGTTTTGACCAGGATCAAAAAAATCCTGCGCTTTCACACCAGCGGTGGCTCACCGACTGCTTCTGACGATCTTTCCCAGCCCTCCACTGAGTTTTTTGATTGCCATTCTTCCTCATTGGCGATTGAATTGATCAATGCAAACGATTTTGATGCCATTTTGGTCGATTCTGACGGGGATTGTGTTTCCACAGACCAATTCGTCAATCTCTTTCGAAATCAGCAGATCCTACAAAGTATGCCCGATGGTGTGGTGCTTTTGGATCGTAGCAGGAAAGTTCGTTGGTTTAATCAGTGCTTTCAGGGCTGGTGCGGTTCAGAGAACCCCGTGGGTCTGACATTCAACGAACTGTTTGAACAACTTGAGATTATTGGGCCTGATTTCTATCCCTTCAAGTCAGTTTTTTCCGACGGTGTTTCGAGTCGTACCTATTTGAAAACCGGGGAAAACAAGTATTACCAACTGCATTCTGCTCCGGTCAGTGAAGCCGATTCAGATGCGGACTACCTGATTGTGACTTTGAGAGACGTGACCGAAGAACGGACACAAGCTCAAAAACTGGAGGCGATCCACCGAGCGGGTCTGGAATTGGCGGACCTCAAGCCGGAAGAAGTTTTTGAAATGGGGGTCGATGAGAGGGTCGACCTACTGAAGTCCAATATTATTCACTACACCAGTGACCTGCTGAACTTCAAGGTGATTGAAGTCAGATTGATCAATAACCAGACCGGTCGTCTGGAAAGACTGTTGTCCGAGGGAATCAATAGTGAAGCTTCGAAGATGGAGCTGTTTGCGCGGGCTAACGGAAATGGTGTTACCGGGTTCGTGGCGGCAACCGGTAAGAGTTACCTTTGTGAAGACACCGCCCAAGACCCACTCTACATTGAGGGGCTTGAAGGAGCGCTGAGTAGCCTGACCGTTCCCCTGATTCTGCATGATGAGGTCATTGGGTCTTTTAATGTCGAGAGTGAAAAGACGAATGCATTCACCGAAGGAGATTTGCAATTTCTCGAGATTTTTGCCCGAGATATTGCCATGGCCCTCAACACGCTCGACCTTTTGGCTGCTCAGAATGCCAATACGGCCTACCGAAACACGCAGGCGATCAATACTGCTGTCGGCAAGCCGATCGATGAAATTCTGAATCAAACGGTCAATGTCATGGACAACTTTATTGGTCATGATACGGCGGTGAAGGAACAACTCCGAGAAGTGATTAATAACGCGTTGAAAATCAAACGCTTGATCAAGAATGTTGAACAGGAGATGGCTCCAACCAATGATGTTCCAGGAGCCTGTCGTGTCGGTGCCAATGACTTATTGGCTGGTCGTCACGTTCTGGTGATCGATGCAGACGAATCGGTTCGCAGTGACGCGCATCGGATCCTTGAAAGACAAGGTTGTATTGTCGAGACCGCTTATCAAGGAAGCCAGGCGCTGTTGATTCTTCAGAATTGCAACGAGAAATATGATGCCATTATTTCGGATGTTCGCTTGCCAGATTTGGGTGGATACGATCTGTTGCTGAAAATGAAAGATTTTTTGGAAGAACCTCCATTGATCCTGATGACCGGTTTTGGATATGACCCAGGGCATCAGATTGTGAAGGCCCGCCAGGCGGGATTACCGCCGGAAGCGTTTCTCTATAAGCCGTTCCGAGTGGATCAGTTGATCTCTACGGTAGAATTCAGGATACGGGCGGATTCATTTGCATAGCGGTGAACGATCGTTCATGATTGCCAAGGGCGATCAAAAGAGGCGATCGCCTATCTTTTTATCAGGAGTCCGAAGCATCTCTCCTCATCCAAGGGCGATAGCCGCAAATTAAGCGATGAATACAGGAATCTGGATTGCGGTCTATCCCTTGGCCCTGCTGGGACACATGGCGTTGTGGATTGCTCTCTTTAATCGCCTTCATGCTACCAACACGCCGGTCTTGCTCAGAAAGGTCTCCTACCTGCTGGTGGGCCTTGCGCTGATGAATCTTCCGTTGCTGTTAGTTGTGTTTTCGGGAAAGAATGACTGGCGGACAGCGTTTTGGCCGGAGTCGTTTGGGCAATTGCCTATTGGGTTATTGATTTATATTCCCATCTGTCTGGTCTTTGCAGTCGTCACGGTGGCGGTCTGGCTTTTTCGAAAAAGGATCGATCACCAAAACCCTCGTGCATTGCTTAGCTCTTCCAGTGAAGATTTTGATTTTGGTTCGGTCAGTCGCGTTAAAAACGATTCAGCCCCGTCACTGTTTAAACGGATTCCGGGCAACCAGATTTATCGTTGTCGAATCGAAAAAAGAGAGTTGAATCTTCCTGGCTTACATCACGATTTGCAAGGGATTTCGATTGCCCATCTGAGTGACACTCACTTTAACGGACGTGTTTGCCGAGATTATTTTCAGAAAGTCATCGATCAGGTCAATCGCCTCTCGGCAGACATTGTCGTATTGACCGGCGATATTATTGATGCTGAGGAGTGCTGGGAATGGATTCAATCCGTTCTTGCTCGCCTGAGGGCGCCGCGGGGAATCTATTATGTTTTGGGGAATCATGATCGAAAAATAAAGGATACCGATCGCTTACGGGAGGCTTTGGGGGCTATTGGATTTCAATGCGTTGCGGATCGATGGCGCACCATTCCTATTGGCGAAAGTCGTATTCACTTGGCTGGAAACGAACTTCCCTGGTTTGGAAAAGCGATAGACCAAGTCAGGTCGCTTCCAGACAATGCAAATGATGATGATCTATGTGTGTTGCTGACGCACTCGCCCGACCAGTGGTCGTGGGCCAGACGATTGGGGTTTCAATTAACATTGGCCGGTCATACGCACGGAGGACAAATTCGGTTACCAGTGGTTGGGCCCATCATTTCACCGAGTCGACATGGAGTGAAATATGCCTCCGGTATTTTCGAGCGGGATGGTCAGGTCATGATCGTGAGTCGAGGAATATCTGGTGAGGAACCGATCCGGCTGAATTGTCCTCCCGAAGTTGGTCTGATCACCCTTGGGGGTCTGTTCGAGAATGCACCGCAGTGATTGGACTGGACTTTTTCACTTTTGCCAAAGTCTCTGGATCGGGGAATCTATCCCCCCCGGCAGGAACCCAAGCAAGCGGGCTAATTGCCTGGTTCCAAACGAAATGTGGTTGGAAAGACTGCGATGTTGGCACGAGGACTGGGTACTGGGGGCATCAATTCCGCTGTGTCGATAAGAAAGTCTCCGCTGGTGGCCACCGACGAAATAACGATCCTCGCGGCTTTCAGGTTTCCCTCCCAAGTCGCAGAGATGGAACACGTGATGGGTGTCCACTGTGAATCGACTTGTTGAGAGCCAACGATATGAGAGTCGATTCCGGAATCGCTCTCCAGTTCGAGCGTGATTTGAATATTATCGGAAGCCTCGACCATTTTTGCATAGACCACGCCGGTATAAAGATTTTCTCTTGCTAGGTATTTTGTCACATCCTGCGCGGCCCCAAATGAGGCTCCGGGACGGTTTGAGACGAGTAGACTGTGGGAGCCTGCCTGGGCATCGGTATCCCGGTGAATTTGTGTTCCTCCCCGGCTATCGGTGGAACCGAGTGAATACCACGGACTGATTTGAGAATCAAAATCACCATTTTCAAGCAGACCGTTGGAGTCTGGTTCTTGGCAATATCCCAGTGGTGGTCTGGCGAGCAATTTCGGGTCTGCCAGCAATCTGCAGCTGGAACTTATGTTGATGCCTCCGTCCACCAGGATGGTACCCCGTATTGGGTTGTTACCACTTAAACGAGTGAAAATAGCAAAGGGTGAGCTCGGGCCGCTGGCTTGGGCTCGAATGATGTGGAATAAGCCGTTCAGACCTGCCTCGGTGTTCTGGTCAGTGGCGGTCATCCGGCCAGAACATTGCAAATCTACCTGATTATTTCCTGCTGCCGCATACACGATTAGCGATGGTAGATGGTCACTTTGTGGATTCCAGACGACGCCTTCTCCAATCTGGAAATCAGAGCTCGGCTCGCCTAAGTTGACGATTAATGTTCCGGTAATTTTACAGTTGTTGATCCAGAGTTTTGTCATTGACGGGACATTGACGAAATAAACACCATTGGCATTTTTTGCCGTGGTCGGTGTCGGGGGAGTATCCCGGTTGATCACCTGGTCGCTAATTTGCCATGTCGAGGGCATGCTACTGGTATCGACCTCGGTTGCCAGTGTTCGGTACGCGTCAAATACTGATTTTCCAGGAAAATACTTTCCCGATGTCGAGGTCGCTTTTCCGGCGGTGATGATGGTATTGGTCCAGACGGGCGCTTCGATGGAACCATGGACAATATGGTTGTTTCCGTGAATTTGCAGGCTGGAGGAAATCGGTCCATGACCAGAAATGACCGAGTCAGATAGTTGTATAGTCCCGGTGGCATGGAGGGTTGAACGAAGAGCTTCAATCGGTTGACCAATTGGAAATGCAAGTACACTTAACTCTCGTCGGCAGGTCCCCAATACACCACGTCCATGGATCCGGAATGGGTCCGTTCGATTATTGAAGATGGTGTCGTCGACGTCGTCTTTGAGAAACCAGGACAACTGATCGTCGCCGAAAGTTTTCGAAAAAACGGATTCCCGGTTCTGGTAATTAACGAAGTTTGTCCGCCAGTTTTCATCGGAACGCAACTGTGCGGCAGCGGCCTCGATGGCAGCAACCGCATAAACCTGAGCTTGCGAAAAGTCGGATTCCAATTCGCATACTCGCCGATGTGAATTGCCAATGGTCAGACAAGCTGCCGCGACCAGGGCGGCCACCGTCAGGACCGAAATGACCACCACAGATACAGATCCCCGGGATCGATGTAAGCGGATGTGGTTGGTGGTAGTCATGGCCCAATCTCTCTTGGCGTTTGATTGAGAATCGTCGCGCTGGTATTGGACGTGTGGACCTGATTGCCATAACGGATTTTCAGGGAAACCTCCGGCGTTGAGGTGCCCTGGATCTCAAGCGAGTGTTTTGGATCCCGACAGCCTGAGGAAATGGTTTGCCTCGAGCATACTAATTCATTTTTCCAGAATATGTTGACCGTAACGTGCTTTAGTAATTCGGTGGAGAGTGATTGGGATTCCAAGGGTGCATACGACGTGGGATGGTTAGGGTCCACAAAAGCGATCGAGACGGTTCTTCGGTAGTTGTTGCGACCATTGATCAGAGTTCCATCGAGATGCAATGGTGGAGACTCGTTAAGCAGGTGATAGTCATCGATATCATCAAAATCGAATCGGCCAGTTTCGCCTAGGTCCGGGCCAAAGACCAGGTTTTCACCTGATGGATCTTCGAACTCTTTGGAGGAGATCTCAACCAGAAGCTCAGTTGCCAACATTTCAGCAATGTCTCTTTGAGCACGAGTGTTATAGGATGTAGCGGTGAAAGCCAGCATGCGGAGAACTGGTATCAGGGCAACACCCGTAATGATCGTGGCAATCATGACTTCGACGAGTGAGCCGCCCTTTTTTTTTCGTTTTGGGATCATGGGTTCACATTACCTGGTTTGATAGGTTCTCCCAAAGACGTAAATGCTCATCTGTTCGTCTTCGCCAGATGGAGACCAGTTTTCTGCTGTTTGTTTCCTCATAAAATGGGATTGCGGAGAACCGATCATCTGCTCACAGATGACTTGCATGGCGTTTTCATCTGAATCTGCCTCCAAGGTTATGCAAATGCCGCTTCCGCTGGGTTGTTTGACGCGATTTTTAACCCGCATCGTGTGCCATCGAAACGTGTCTCCAAAAAGAACATCCAGATTGATCCATGGTGTCCGTTCCAGTAATTGCAGGGGTAATCCAGCTTCACTGGCCTGGTAGAGACTTAGACGGAACCTTGCGTTGGATGCCGAGTGCAGGGGCCTGACTTTCAATGCGATACGAGTGGGGTACCAACCCTCTTGATCCGACGGGAGTTCCGGACAAAAAAACTGTCCAACAGATTGGCTGTTGCTTACAGACTCAGTTGCCTCAAAGGGAGCCGTCGATGGTGTTGTTGCCCATCGAAACGCGGTTCGTAATAGGTTCAGGCCTTTTGTAGTCGGATCATTGACGGACAGGGTTTGATCATTAAACGGAACTTGAATCCTTTTGCCTTGTGTGTATTTCAGTTCTGTCAGACTGGCATGCATAAGCAGGCTAGAATCTGAGCCAACAATGGAGTCCTCCGGCCAAGGATCCATCAAGCCAACTGAAGGGGGGGACTGGGAGACGGCCTGGCGACGACTGCCACCGGCCTGGTAATAGAACGAAATGGGACCGCTTGTCGACGCAGCAATCCAGTAGTTGCCTTCCTCCAGCGATAGGGTTTCTGGGAAAGAAAGGCTATACCAACGCGAATGACTTCCGGTAAGTTGGCCCACTTCAGTCTCGGCCAGCAGTTCCGCCGGGACGCCATTGTCGTCCTGATAAATTCCAAATCTTACGGAGCTATTCAGTGTGTCGTCTCCCGCCAGGTAGACCGTGAGATACCTGAAATCTGCTTCCGTCGCGAGGGTTGTTTTGGTCGCGTGGTGGTTTTCTCCAACCACCGGAACTTCACCATCGATGGTTAATGCAGTGTTGCCAAGTACGGTTTCGGAATTATCAGCACTGTTGTACTTCCGCTGGTGAGCATCAAGGTAACCAAGGGCGGTCGATCCATTGAATCCTCCAACAGTCTTGAAATCGGGAGAGAGGTGGAGTGGATCGGAAGACAAGGTGCTCAGTAGCTTCGGTTCGCTGAATAGCGGCAAAATTCCAATCGTATGACCGTCCGCCAGTTGGTTTGAATCGGCGGAAATTTCCAGCGTGGAGGATGTCGCTAGAGAACTGTCAGAATTGCCAATTCCAAGCTGCTCAGCCATGTTGATGTTGGCATTGACTATTCCAATCGTGATGTTGTCTAGCTTTCCCTCTAACAAAAAGGAAGTGAGGTTCGAGGGTATATAAACAAGATCAGCAGTAGCGATAGCTGTCTGGAATTCGCTGTGGCTGCTGGACTGGGATATCCTATTGACGGTCATGCCGAATGACTGCATGAAGGACGTTATGGTTGTTTCTTCGGTGGTTTGACTGGTCTGATTTCGGGTGATCAAGAGACCTGTTTTGGAAGATAGTTCTTCGCATTCGGTTTCCCTGTGAAAAAGTAACTGATCAATCCCTGAGATGTATTTGCCGACTGATATGGCGGGGGTGGAGGACTGTCGAGGGATGAATTGAAAATGAGCCAGATCCCGTGCGATCATTGAGGTGACTGTCGTCTTGGTCTCGCTAAACCAGATGGATTGGGATAATGTGCCTTGCGGAGGGCCGGTGTATTCGTACCGAATGATTTCCGGCTCTTGATCGCCATCACGATCAGTAACAGAAAATTCGATGGCCTCATCAGATTGTTCGAAAAACTGAATTGCCAATGAGATTTCGCTGGAAATCAACGAACTGATTTTGGCAGAGTCCGACACCTGAGCCGCTGAGCTGGTCGTAATGGAGAGTGTCTTGGTGGACACCAGCATGACGGATCCCAGCGAGACCGCCAAGATTCCGAAAACGGACACCACCACCAGCAGTTCAAGTAAAGAGTAACCGTAACGCCCCACCCGAGATTTCGTTTGAGTCGATAGCTTGCCGTGTTGAACGAGGTTGGGGATCATTGGATCGTTACCTCGTTAGTTGAAGCCCGAATCGTCAGTGTGACAGGATCGCCGTCAATTGAACTCAGTACCCAAGATTCGGTGGAGGTCGCCATTCCAAAATGGTTAAAGGTAATGATGGTGGGAGTGGACTGAATATCTGTCCAATAGGGTGAACTGCCAAGATGGACGTTGACAACCTCGTTGGCGTCATCCGCGAAGGCTTGTTGTTCAAAAGAATAACTATTAGAGGTCTCGAAAAATCTGATGGATGCCGAATTGCCGGTTGTTCGTGCAATCGCCGACACTCGGCGTAAATCTGCTTGGAGTACCCTCGCGGCCAGAGACAGGCGATGAGTCTGGAGCCAAGACCGATATTTTGGCAAAGCGATACTTGCCAAGATCCCGATGATCAATACGGTGATCATGATTTCAATTAATGTAAATCCTGCGGTTTTCTTCGCCGAAGTAGTCGCGGATCGTTTCCAGACGCTTGCTTTTGCATTTCCCCTGTTGATCATTGGAGTTCCCTCTGCGTCGTGTTGTTTTTGCGTTGGGGGCAAGGGAGGTGGTTGTATTTGGATTTTATCTGTTCAATGTCATTTGAGATTTCCAGAAACGCGTCAATGATTTTGGAATCCCATTGAGTCCCGGATCCCTCTTTCAGGATTTGATACGCTTTTTCAACCTGCATCCCGTTTCGATAGGGCCGGTCGCTAGTCATTGCATCGAATGAATCGGCCACCGCCAGTATCCTGCCATCCAGCGGGATGCTGCTGCCGAGAAGTCCATCAGGATAGCCGTCTCCATCAACTCGCTCGTGGTGGAAGAGGACGCCGTCGAGTACATTTTCAAGTTGCCTTAAACCTTGTAGGATTTTCCAACCCTCTTCGGGATGCCTCATGATTTCTGCAAATTCTTCCTTGGTCAGTTTTCCAGTTTTGGCAAGGACTGAATCTGATATGCCGATTTTTCCGATGTCATGAAGTAGTCCACTTAAGTAAAGACGTTCGAGGCTGTTGGGATCCATTCCGAGTTTTTCACCTAGCTTGCGGCCGTATTGGGCGACCCGTTCGCTGTGGCCACGGGTATAAGCGTCTTTGGAATCAATGGCCGAAACCAGGCATCGCACCACGTCAAGTACAAGCTCACGATTGGCTGAAAGGAGTTCAAGATTGGAGATGTGTGTTGCCAGCATGGCCGAAGCAGACATTAACAACCCGGATTCGACTGTTCCAAATTCAATTTTTCCAACGCCGATTTCGGAGGAAATCGTGTTGGGAGGATACTGGATTCGGTTGATTCCAAATAACCAACCCAGGGAACGATCAGCTTTGATTACCGGGCAGATCAACAATTCCTGGATTCCCGGGAATGCATGGTTTTGATGTATGGAGTTGTCAACAATCTGTCGGAATTTTTCAGGGTAGCTGGTGACTAACTGTTTGGCGATTTCGCAGTCGGACTCCAATGAAAGCGTTTTTTCCAGATCGAAGCCGCTGCTTTGTAGCGGGTTTTCATAGGACTGATAATTCAGTGGGGTTTCAAACCCTGAGCTTTTGCCGATTTGCTCGTTGGGAAGAAAGACAATCCACTCAGCCTTGATTTGCAAAGCAATTTTTTCCAGAAAGCATTTCAGGTCTTGATCCTGATTTTGTAGTTCGAGAAAGGTGCACAGCTGGCGGAAAAAAGTCAATTCCTCCATGTCAGAAGTGGATTGCCGTAGGAATTGATTGCATTCCATTCTTAAGTCGTTGACTTCTTTTTGGAGCTCAAGTTGATCGATGCAGAGTTCCGCGATTCGGCAGGCATTGGACAGTTGGTCGTTTTCTACCTGGGTGACGACGAGGTAGGGGTGGTAGAGGTTGTCATGAAATGGAATCACCAGGAGCCATTGGTTCGCTCCCATGGAATAAGTGCTCATCACTTCAGTCGGGATGTTCTTTCCCAGAAGATTGATGATCATCGTGGCAGGAACCACGTCTTTAACAGCATCCGGATCAGCGTCCGGTTGCGAGACCCGCTGTTTGGAATCAACGTCCCAAAGTTCACACCGACTACTCAACGTTTTTTCGACCAGTTCCCAAAATCGGAGACCACCGCTTGCGGCGACATCCAAATGGTTTTCCTGTGTCGTGAGTTGATTCATCGTTGATTCCTGATGAGGGTTATGGGACTTGTAGCGACTGGTCAGGATGATCAGACCCTGCCAACGGTGTTGCCTTCCCATATGCCAATGGCCGGTCCCAAGAAAACTCGGAGATCCAGCTGCCTGCTGTTTGGATTCAATGCCGCCATTTCTCCAGAAATTCGAGCGAGAAGCGAATTCAAACGGGAGGTCAAATGTAGGTCACCCTCGGCGAGTTGACAGAAATAATCAAAGAAGCAGAAAATCCCGCAGCGGTAAAATTTCGTAAAAATATTCCCATTTACCCGTTGACGCGACAACCTTGACCTAAGCTCCATTCGAAATGCCATCTACAGAGACGCAGCATCGGCATGATTCCTGCAGTAGTTGGTGAGTAAGCAAAGCACATTTATTGGAGACGAAAATGCTGAAGAAAAAAGGTTTTACTCTTGTCGAGTTGGTGGTTGTTATTCTCATTCTGGGAATTTTGGCAGCCATCGCCGTGCCAAAACTATTTTCGACATCTGGAATGGCAACCGACAATGGTCTGCGAACATCGTTGACCACCATTCGTAATGCGATTGAACTTTACAACGCCGAAACCGGCGCGCTGCCAGGCAGTACCGATGATTTGCCAGGTGATCTGATCGACTATGTCCGGGGATCTTTTCCAAAATGTGATGTAGGTAATGCGGTGACTGCTGATGGCGTTAAATACACTGATGCTGCTGGCTCGATAACAGGCGAGGCAACCCCGGCAATGGGATGGCATTACAACAAGACGACCGGTGAATTTATTATTAATTTCAACGGTGCTTCCAAATCAGATGCAACTGTGCAATACGACCAATTCTAGAGGTCTTCGGACAGTGTTTTGCTGAACAACTGCGAGTCGGAAACATGACGTTTTCGACTCGCTCTAATTACTGGAGTAGAAGTTAATGAGTGGAAAATCCAAGTTGTTGATAGCCGATGATAACGCTGCTTTGGCAGCGATTCTCCGTTTCAATTTGGAGCGTGCCGGGTATGAAGTTCAGATTGCAAAGAATGGCGAAGTCGCGGCTGATATGGCCAGTCGTGAGGACTTTGATCTGATCGTTTCGGACGAACAAATGCCACGCATGTCAGGGCTTGAACTCTGCCAGTTTATTCGGGGTTCCAGCCGCAATGCCAATGTTCCCTTTATTTTACTGACAGCGAAAGCTTTCGAGTTGGATTCCGAGGAACTGGCCAGAAAATACCAGATTGAGACCGTGATTGAGAAACCGTTCAGTCCTTCTTCAATCATTGACTTTGTCAACGGTGTTTTGGCATCGGCTACCTAGATGCGATTACGCTAAGGATCGCTGGTGGCCATGAAATTCGAACGGGGTGGGTTTGATCTATGATTAGAAAAAAACTTTCGCATGAATTGCCCCGGCTCGTCTGCGCCAATTACATTCTGTATTCCCTGTTGGCAATGGTGGCACTTGTCATCGGGATTGTCCTGTTGAACGAGTTTTCTGATCGCAGGCAGTTTGACCTGATCAGTCTTAACCAGTTTCGAAAACAACATTCGCTTGCATCCCTGGCGGCACAAGCGAAAAATTCAGACCGGCTGTTGGAGCTATGTCAGCAGTTTTCGCGGGAGTTCAGAGGAGAATCCTGCGCCGTATACGGTCCTGATGGGACATGTCTTGCCCACAATCAACCAGAGGAAATCGGTCGAAGTCGAGTTTTCGTCGAGGGTCACCATCGACGACTTGAAAATGTCGACGTCGTGGAATTTCGGTCAGAGAATTCAAATTATGTAGAACTGTCTGGTCGTCTGGGACACGACTTGGCCGAAGTGTTTGTCGTGATTCTGACGGGTCGACAACCTTGGGTCAGCCTGGAAAACATGTCCGGTCTATTGGCATTTGTACTTCCCCTGCCTATCGGGCTGTTGCTCTTGGGGGGTGTTGTGGTTTACCGGAAGGTGCAACCGATGGGGAACGCTTATTCTCAACTGGCGGAGTTTGCCAGGACCCCATCATTGCCGATGGCAGAATTTACAAAAATACCTTTCCGGGATGCAATGTCGGTTGGTTGGAACCGTCTTCAGGAAAAAATTAATCCGGCCGAAGGAAAGATAGAACTTGAAAGTCGTTTAGCCAGGGTTGTTGCCATGAGACGCCGGGATCGTGTTGAAACGACGGTCGATAGTCTACCTGACGGTATTGCGGAAACGGACGTGGATGGGCAGATTACATTTATCAACAACGCCATGACCGCCCTGTTGGGCGGAGATGAAAAGTTAGATGTCCTCGGGTCGACATTAGAGAGTTGCTTGCAGGGACTGGGCGGCGTGGAGCAGTGTCAGGAACTGTTTGCTCCCGGTTTTCGGTCGCGCTCGGTTGTCAAGGAAATAGAACGGCAAACGTCTTTGGGAGAAAGGGTTCTGCGGGTTGCACGCCATCCGATCCTGACGACGTCCGATGATGTCAAGGCGGGTCAGGCTTGGTCTATCCGAGATGTGACCCAGCAGAAACTTGCTGACAAGGCCAAAGATGATTTCTTGAATTCGGCAACGCATGAATTGCGTACTCCTCTGGCCAACATTAGAGCTTACGCGGAGACCTTGTCATTGGATGAGGTCATCGACGTTGAACAGCAAAAAGAGTTTTGCAATATCATCAACTCCGAGGCGACACGCCTTTCTAGGTTTATTGATGAATTGCTTGACGTGAGCAGCATCGAGGCTGGTTCGTTGCATATCAAAATGCAGAAAGTCGAGATTCTCCGATTGCTGGAAGACGTAGTTGCCAAAGTGCAACCGCAGATGAAACAAAAGGGGATCCAGTTGGAGGTGATGCTTGGTGACCGCCTGCCGGAACTTCCTCTGGACAAAGAAAAGTTTTCCACCTGTTTGATCAACCTTCTTGGTAACGCGGCCAAATATACCCCTGATAATGGCCATATCCAGTTCAAGGCGATTGTTAACAATAATCAGTTGATTATCACCGTGACTGATGACGGAATTGGGATATCCGAAGAAGATCAGACGAAAATATTTGACAAGTTTTACCGTAGTGACAATGACGAGGTTAGAGATCAAAACGGAACCGGTTTAGGACTGGCATTCGTGAGGGAAGTCGCCAAGCTTCATGACGCGAAGTTGTCGGTCGAAAGCAACCTTGGTGAGGGAAGCACATTTGCGCTGACACTTAATATTTCAAGGGATCGGCATCATGTTTGAGACAACGACCCAAGGTGCGGTTAGCATTATTTCGGGAGACTCGCCACTCAAAGAAGATTTCCTGCTGGAATTCATGGAGTCCTTCGAAGACTTGCTGACGATTGGTCAGCCGATGTCCGTTCTGGATATGTCGGGGATATCACTGATCGATAGCGAAGGTTTGGAAATGCTGATGGATTTGCAGGACAAGTTCTATCGCCGGGGTGGTTGCCTGAAACTAGCTGCAGCGAATCCTTTGTGCAGTGACATCTTGCGGGTGACCAACGTCGAGGAACGCTTCGAGGTATTTGACCGATTGATTGATGCGGTCGGGAGCTTTGTCAAGTGAATGAGACATGGGTTGATATCGAAGAGCGAAGTCCTGTCAAGGCTGATGAGAAGTCAGTTCTCACGCCAGATAAAGTGGATGAGGCTGAAAAGCAGCGGCAAGAGGCCCTTTCTTTTCTTCCTTTCGGCCAACAGTTGCTGGACGCCAACCTGATTACCGAATCAGATCTGGAAGCGGCATTGCAATTACAATCGCAAAAAGGTCAGAAGCTGGGTGAGACCTTGTTGGAACTCGGTGTCATCTCCGAAGAACAGTTGCTCCCGTTTATTGGAAAACGGCTGGGGGCGAAGGCGGTGCGGATTCGAGAAGGCGTAGTCGATCCCAAGGCTGTTCAGTTGATACCGCATGAATTCGCTGTACGGGAAAAAGTGTTGGGAATGTTTTGCGTCCGAAATAATCTTACTGTCGCAATGGCAGAACCTGCCAACCTTCAGCAGATTGACGACATTGAACGGATGACCGGCTTGAATGTCATCCCCGTTTTTGCTTTTGGTGCCACGATTAGCCGGATTGCGGGCCGGTGCTATGAAAAAGATTTTTCCGTTGATGAAGTGACTGCCGACATGGAAGATTCGGCGGTCGAAATCTCATCGGGTAACGAGGGGCTCTGCGTCCCTTCACTGGAACAGTTGTCTGATGGGAGTCCCACGGTCAACCTGGTGAACTTCGTCATCGTGCAGTCACTTCGCCAGGGAGCAAGTGACATTCACATTGAACCGGGACGAAACAATACCTCGGTTCGCTACAGGGTAGACGGCCAGTTAGTGGAATCCCTGAGACCTAAATCGCAGATGCATGGTGCGATTATTTCCCGGATCAAAGTCATGGGGAAACTGGATATTGCAGAGCAGCGGGCGCCTCAAGATGGACGGTGCCAGGTATCTGTAGAAGGAAAAGAGGTTGATTTAAGAATTTCGACCCTGCCAACCATCATTGGTGAAAAAGCAGTGATTCGAATTCTGGATCGATCACGTCTTTCATTTAATCTTGATGATCTTGGAATGGACCCAGGGGAATTGCCAAAGGTCAGGAGCCTGCTGAAAAAACCTTATGGTTTGCTGTTGGTAACCGGCCCGACAGGAAGCGGTAAGACCACGACGCTTTACTCTGCGTTGGAACTTATTAAATCTGTACACAGCAATATCATTACTGTCGAAGATCCCGTCGAGTACCAGTTGGAACAGATCAACCAGGTCCAAGCCGATAAAACTCGCTCGTTGAGCTTCGCGGCAGCGTTGCGGTCGATTCTTCGACAGGATCCGGACGTCATCATGGTGGGTGAAATTCGAGACGCGGAAACCGCCGCAATGGCCGTTCAGGCGGCGTTAACGGGTCATCTTGTGCTCAGCACCCTGCACACAAACGATGCCGCCGGCGCGATAACCCGATTAATGGATATGGGGGTTGAGCCCTACAAGGCGGCAGCATCCCTGATTGGTGTGATCGCTCAGCGGTTGGTGAGAAAGATCTGTCTTGACTGTCGAACCATTTATTATCCGCCAGCGGAGTATCTCGCTGCCTTGAATTACGCTGGCGAAATGCGGCGCAGCTTTTCGAAAGGCGAAGGATGCAGGAATTGTTTTGACACCGGCTTCAAGGGACGAGCGGGTATTTATGAAGTGATGACTGTTGATGAACAATTGCGGGAGATGATGGTATCGGATATCAACACCGAAACGATCCGCAAGTGGTTCAAAAAGACCGGCGGAAATAATCTGTTGGATGCAGGAATCAAGTTGGCTGAGCAGGAGGTTACCAGCCTGGATGAAATTGCCCGAACCGTTTTCCTGGATTGAGGTAATTCACAATGGCAGTCACACTTTTTGCCGAATCCAAGCCGACCAAGAGCGGCAGGGAAGATTTTCAGACGTCCGGTTCGTTGCGGTCTGATGTTATTCCGGGTTCTCGGATTACCCTGTTCGGATCACAGCGATTGCCCAAGATTTCCCAAGCGGAAATTGTTCAGCTCACCACCCAGTTGGCAATCATGCTACGGTCGGGCGTGGATTTGACATCGGC
The DNA here is from genome assembly GCA_014238905.1 of Planctomycetota bacterium. Lineage (GTDB taxonomy): Bacteria > Planctomycetota > Planctomycetia > Pirellulales > Pirellulaceae > JABAAE01. Next base: position 447,169 of record JABAAE010000003.1, on the reverse strand, counting down.
GTTGGAATCACTGGCACGCCAGGTTGAGCAGGATCAGGTGAAAGAGGTCTTGCTAGCCATTCATGATGATGTAATGAGTGGCCGTTCGTTTTCAGAAGGGCTCAGTCGGTTTGAGTTCATTTTTGGTCGATCTTATGTGGCCAGCGTCTCTGCTGGCGAGGCATCCGGGAAAATGTGGCCGGTGCTGCAACAGTTGGCCAACCTGCGAGGAAATACTCTGAAACTGAAGCAAAAAGTCAAAACCATGATGGCTTATCCGATTGCCTTGACGTCAATCTCAGGCATCGTTGTATTGGCCTTGATGTTCGGTGTTCTACCGCAGTTTGCAAAGATATTCGATACCTATGACGTTGAGCTTCCTCTGGTGACCAGAGTTTTGCTCGGATTTTCATCGGAGCTGACAAATCGGTTTTGGCTTTGGTTGCCGCTCTTTGGATTAGTCCTATTTGCTGCGATGAAACTGATGGTTTCGGAGTTTGGAAAACGTGCATGGGACCAATTTGTTCTGGATTCGTTTCTCCTGAAAGATGTATCGAGATCATTATTGATTGGTCAAACCAGTCGTCTGTTGGGCTTGCTGATAGAAAGTGGTGTTCCGCTATTGGAGAGCCTCGGCCTTGTCCGACAATCGGTTAGCAATCGCCGCTACCGAAAACTATTTGAGGACCTGGAGGAAAGCGTCCTGATTGGCAATGGATTGGGGAACTTCTTGACCCAAGCTGATTTTGTGCCACGGTCTGCTGCCGAAATGATCATGACGGCTGAAAAAACAGGTTCCATTGCCGATGTCACTCAGTTAGTAGGATCGCATTACGCTGAACAGGGTGAAGAAAAATTGCGGAACCTGACGGCTTACCTGGAACCCGTTATTACGATCGTGATGGGGGTTGTCGTAGCGACTATTGTGATGGCGGTTGCCTTGCCCATGTTTGATATGGTCACGCTGGCTAAATAATTAAAAATTCGACGGAAGGTTGATCAACGGAAAGCAATGAAGATTTTGAAATCAAAATCTAGAACTGGATGGATTGGAGTCGATGTCGGCAGCCATTCTGTCAAGCTTGCGCAGGTAGCTGAGGTGGAGGGCGAGATTCAGCTGCGACAGGCTATTTCTATACCCCGCCAAACCCCATGGCCGGATGATCTTTCACAGCTTCAAATCCCCTTTTCCTCTGAAGAAGAATTAACGGTGGCGACGACCTTGTGTTCCAGTTTTTTCGGCTACAAGGCGGCAGCAACGATCTCAATGGCCGCCTGTGATGTCCGCCGACTGGCGATGCCGAAGGATTTGAAATCAACCGAACAATTTGTTACCGATGAACTTTCCGGAGTTGATCGTTTCAGGAATAGTTCTCGCCAGTTGGATTTTTGGCAGGATGATCTGCAGGGCCTGGATCAAACAACTGGAATACACGTTTTATCAACACCTGGAAACTGGATTGGTCAATTAGCTGCCGATGTATCAAGGATTGGTATGGATTGTGAGATTGTGGACGGAGTTCCGTTTGCAATGACACGAGCTTACAGTGGATTTTCCGATTCCCCGGAACCGGTGGCTCTTCTGGATTGGGGATACAGTCGCGCCACCCTGACGGTGGTGCAAAATGGTAAACCACGATTCGTGCGAATGCTTCGCAAATCAGGTCTTGTCAACGTCTTGCAGGAATTAGTAGAGGGGTTTGGGTTGGATCTCCCCGAGGCCGGACAAGTCCTGGGGAAATATGGTTTGCCAAATCACATTGCCTGTGATGTCGACCTTTCAGCTCGGGATGCCGCAGAATTAAAGACGCGGCACCAACATGAAAAAGGTAGTCATCAGGTTGAACTTCCGATGGGGAGGATCGCAATGGAGTCAGGGGCAGTCAGTCCCAGCAACGCAGCTCAAGACGAGATTTGCGATGAATGCCGGGACCTTGGAGGTGGATTTCGAGAAATACAGAATACTGTTGCTGACCTGATCATCGACCGAATTGATGAGGTGGCGTTGGAAGTCCAGAGAACACTCGGCTTCCTTGAGCTCCAGCAACAAACACTTTTACCAACCCAAATGGTGCTCCTCGGTGGCGGGGCATTGATCAGGAATATCTCATCGCTCTTTAGTGAAAAATTTGGAATCCCGGTTGAACCGTGGAATCCGCAAATGACCAACCTGGCCGGACTCGAATCAGCGTCTCCAACGTTTGCAAATGCGATTGCCATGTCTTTGCTCTCCCTGAAAGAGCTGGAAGCGGGGGATCGGTGAACAAAAGACATCTGAATTTATTACCGAAAAAATTTAACCGTAAAAATGCCATTCGACGTTTCAGGGGGAAATGGGTGCTTCTGGCAACCCTCTTTTTCCTGGGATGGGTAACGGTATTGAAGATTCAACAAAAGAGACTGGAAAATATCGAGAATCAGCTGGTTCTCTTACAACATCAAATCGAACCCGTTGAATTCATGACGTTAAAAACCTCTGCGGTTGAAAATGAGCTGGCGAGGATGAAGGGGGGATTCCAATCGGATGGCTCAATTCGTCCCTCGATGTTAAGGCTTGTGGGCGCCATCGCATCGGCCAATGCGCGGGATTCTGACAAGCTGAGTGTTTCCAGGATGACCTATGCCCACGACGAATCGCGTCAAACCGCGGTGGTTTTCATCACCGGGATAGCTATTTCTCGGCAAAACGTTGAGGCATTCCTCTGGAATCTTCAGGCGAGTCGGCTTTTCTCAAAAATCAAGCTTAACAGCCATTCACGTCGCAAGATCGGCGGGGTGGATGTCTTTGAATTCGAAATTGAAGGAGCAAAATAGGATCCGATGATCGATTTCTCCAATGCACGAGTCGTCATGAAAGGCTGTCAGGTTTTAGGCTTGGTTTGTTTGGCCAGTATTTCCTGGCTGACGATTCAATACTATTACTTCCCCATTGAGAACCGAATTCGGGAACGAGTTCTGAAATCTGAAGAGCTGAGAAACGTTCTTGCCGAACGAGATTCGATTATGAAACGGTATGAAATCGCCCTGAGTGAACTCAGTAAAAAGATCGACCTCGATGGACTCGATCCTGGTGTCCCACTGTTGGTTCGATCTGAAGAAGACATGGCCAACCGAATCAAGTATCTCCTCGGTAAAGTGAATGTTGGCAATGGGCAATTCAGGACGATTCAGCGCCCTGGCGACGAGAAATTATTATTTCGATTTTCTTACAAGTCCGGTTTTGAAGAATTATGCCAGGTAATTCTAAGGGTGGATAAGTTGCCCCGTAATGTCAGGGTGATGAACTTCCGGTTGACCGGAATGGAAGGTAGTGATCAATGTGAGGTCGAAGCGGATTTCGAAGTCGACCTTGCGGACATTGAATTGCAAGACGACAAAAATCAGGCATCAGAACTGTTAATTCCCTAGGGTGATCCCATGAACAACCCAGACTTTTTTTCGCGGATTGGTGTTACGCCATTCAAATTGGCATTAATTGTTACCCTTGCTGTAACGCTGGTCGTGGTATTGGCTGTCAACTTTTCTGGTGATAATCGCGCCAGCAACGAGACGCTTGCCAGCGATCTTTCGAGAGAGGTGAAATCCACAAAACGTGCTTTGGCCAGTCCCGCGAAATCGGCAGCAAAAAAGTCTACCAAAATAAAAAATGAAAATTTAAAAAAGGGACGTGGCGTCAAATTTCGCAGTCACAAGGTCGCCGGCAAAGAGAGTGGCAAAGAGGACGGGGATTTGGCGAATGTCGATTCCGTTGGTGGTAGCATCCCCTGGGCCCAAATCACGGTTTCAGAAATGGAAAGCGTGAGTCCGTTTGGAGTTCCAGAGGAAATTGAACGGATTCGGTTGGCTCAACTTGAAGAAGATCGCCAAAAAGCTCAGGCTGAGAAAGAAGCCAAATTGCAGAAGGAAAAGGACCGGAAAAAACAGCAAGTCCGAATGGCGATCGAGAGAATGCAAAAATCGGGCGTGAAGATGATCTATATCAACGGAAAAGAACGAGTGGCGGTGATCGGCGATCGGACTGTTCGTGTTAATGATGAATTTGACGGGGTTCGTGTGACGGCGATCACTGAAAATGGAACGGTCGTGGTCAATGCCTTGGAGGCCGATTCGACTTGCCCTTTTGCTGAGCGGTGATTGTTTGGCAATGATCGCACGCTGACCCCAGCGATCCAGGATAGGTTGCCCATTGTCGTATTAATCTAGCCGCTCCCTGGGGAAATCACTCCCGCGGATCCCGGCAGACTCCATTCGGAAATCAATGCTCTCCGCAGACAGGCGATCTGGGAGGATTTTATTTTGTTCCAAAGGCCAGGATTTCGCTAAGTGTTCCACTGCCGGCAAGATGGATTTGAATGCTGAACCACCCCGGTCGCGGTGGTTTTTCGAACGCCGAGTTTGGCTTGGATATCAACCTGTCACCAGACCTGATGGATCTGGTCAGTCCAGTTAAAAGAGGCTCCTACTGTCCCCGTTAATCGGATGATCGAGTAAACTCCAAGGCGATCTTTCCACTATTGTCAGCTAGGCGGACAAATTCATCTTGGCAACGAACGAACAGATGCCCGTCGACTTCGGCTTGCCATTTTCCTCGGTCGCCCAACTGGATCACGTCTGACAATCGGAAATTATTGAAAACGACTCCAATTAACTTGCCTTCGCCTGATGGGTTGCCTCCGGCGTTACACGCCCCGGCCGATTTGGAGGTGGTCCATTGCCCGGCGGATTGGTAGGAATACGACTGGCCAGCTTTGACTCGTAGACCGGTAGCTTGCCAGCCTTTTTGCGCATCTACGGTACAACGGTTTTTACGAGGTCCAGAGAGAGGCTTGGCTTGGGTATTCCAATCCCAAACACATAAATCGACCCGGTAGCCATTGCCAAAATGTTTCACAAACTGGTCATATTCAAACGAGATTTGAGGAGCGACGTCACCGTAGACCGTTTTAAAGGTCGCGCTACCGCCGGACATCATGTTAAGTCCCAGCGCTTTAAATCGGGCAGCATAATTGGGATTGTTAGCCAAGAGATGGCAGAGCGCCCATCGCCATGCATAGGCTTGCCACGAATCGCCGGTGATTTGACCCGCTGCCACAATATTCAACATCGATTTGGGTTGGGAGCTGGTGAGATAACCAATGACGGCCGGTTGGATCTCCACAGCGAGGTTGTCTTTTTTCCAATACTGACCCATTTCTGCCATCCCCTCTGAATACCAAGTTGGTCCGGTACCTCCGAAAGTCTGTGAGCAAAATGCGTGCACGGCTTCGTGCTGAACCACCCCATGGTCATCGCAGGCATAGACGATTGACTTTCTTTTTTTTCCCAGCGATCGGGAGATTGTGACACCGGCTCGTTCTCGAATTTTGGCAACCCCGGCGGGTTCCAGCGAAATGTCCTTCCAAAGGTCGAGACGTTTGACAACGTAACACTCGACCAGACCTTGCTGCCTGCGTCCGTAATACCTTGCGATCATCCCGCCCATGTATTCCAGTTTGTCCAACAAGATTTTGGCGGAGCGGTCCGATAAATCCGTATGAAGGAGGAAGTTTTCGGATCTGAGATCCCGCGGTTTACCAGGTTGGTCCGAGTATTTCAGGTAGTGACTGGGATCAAAACGATCGGCTTTCGCGGTCGTTTTGGATCGGCTTGGCGAGGATGTCGTTGTGACTGAATTCTTGGCCAATAATTTTATGTCGATCGATTCCGCTACAGAATCTCCTGTATTTAGGTCAGCAATCCGGATGGCGACGACCTGATCTCCTTTGGCGACCCGGTCGAGTGATTTTTCGGTAACGGACAACAAACAGTTTTTTTCAAGGCGTAATCGTAGCTTGCCTGTTGGTGCGAATGGTTGTCGTTTGACGGCGAGATTTAAATTTGAACCTCTCAGTAATGATACTTTTGCTGTGACATCGCAGGCAACAAAGTCAGTCGAGTTGGTCGCGGTTCGAGACGGATGCACCTCCAGAATAGCATCCGGGTCGCCCAGTAATTGAAGTTTATCGGCTGTGCCCTGAATTCTACCAGGCTTGGAAATGTTCGCGGTAAATCGAATCGTCTGGCCCGGTTGCAGAGTGGTCGCCGAAACCTTTCCACTGACCATGATCCGAGTGGTAAAGCGGAGATTGATTCCACCCTTTTTCAAGGCGATACTCGGTTTGTCCGGTTTGGCAAAGAGAACCTCCTGGGCACCGTCGGCGTTGACCATTCGGAGCGTATTTCCGGAGATCGATTCGACCGTACCGGTTAAATTTCGAACACCAACAATGGTGACGTTTTGGCCGAAAGCAGCGCAAGGGAAGGCCACCGATGACAGGCTGAGCAGGCAGGTTAAAAGTCGACGTACCATCATCAAATATTCAGCTCGTTTCTGAGGATATTCCAGGGTGCACTGGTTTGCGACCGAGGAAGTCATTAACAGCGGCCCGAAATCATTTTCCAGCACCTGTCTCGTTTTCCTGGACATTTGCTCTGCGTTCCAACGGACCACGGGCAAAGCCATTTGGGAAGATTCAGTATTACTGAACAGACGGGTCTTGCAAACCAATTGGTGGTTTGCAAGGTTTATACCTATTGGCGGGATTGGCGTCGGCGGTAGTACTTTAGACCCGGGATGAAAAAACAGAGGCTGGCCACTACCCCAAAAATAAAATGGGCGTAGTCGTGGAAAGCGGCCATAAGCAAGGCCGTGACAAACATCGCGAAAGCCTGGACATAGAAACTGCCCGATAATATGCCTCCCTTCACGACAAAGGTCATACCAGCGATCAGACCAAGGCAGGGAGACAGTGACAGGGGGGCTAAACCGAGAAGAACTTCGATCGGGAAAAGTCCCGCGACGCAAATCATGCTCGCTGCCCAGATGTGAGCTATTTGACGCTCGACGAAGGTGACCGGCCCCATTCGCCGTCGTAAATACCAGAAAACAGCCGCCCACGCTCCGAGGCCGACGATCCACAGGATGGGATACTGGTAAATGCCATCGAATTCCATCAGGCTCAAGACATTGGTCGCGATACTGGCAATCAGAAGAACCAAGCTGTGCCACATCCACAGCAGTCCCCAGTTTTCCAGAATGTTGACATTATGGGTTTCTCGAAACATCCGGGACCACAACTGGGAGATTCGACCGGATCGAGCGGAGATCGGTTCGTCGTCCAGAAAGGCTGTCAAATCGCTACTTAAACTGGCCGCGGTGGCGTATCTCAGTTGTGTTGGCTTTTGAAGGCATCGCATGGCAATTGACTCGAGGTCGCGATTGGCGCTGCGGTTGAGGGATCTTGGCGGAACAGGATCTTGATCCATCACCATCAGCAGCGTGTCCACGGGTGAATCGGCTTGAAAGGGGGCGCGACCGGTCAGCATGTGGTAAAGGATTGAGCCCAGTCCGTAAATGTCGCTGGAAGGGCCGACTTCTCCTCTGGCACCGGCTGCCTGCTCAGGGGACATATACGATGGGGTGCCAATGATCGCACCCGTGAGAGTCATCTCTGCTAACTTCAGCGACGGATCGGTGACCTGTTTGGCTAATCCAAAATCGGAAATTTTTGCATCACCTTGTTCGGTGATCAGGATGTTGGAGGGTTTCAAATCCCGGTGGAGTATACCCTGCGAATGGGCGTAGGACATCGCGTCGGCCAACTGCCGCAGAATCGTGGCGGCCCGATGGGGAGAGCAGGGCCGGTCAGCCAATTCTTCCAGAAGCGTCATGCCAGTGATCAGCTCCATGCAAAAATAGAGCCTGCCCTGATGCTGTCCGACTTCATAGACCGAAACGATGGAATCATGCTGTAATTTAGCTGCCGCCTTGGCCTCGGCCATAAACCGCTGGCGATCCTCTACCGATGCCATTTCTCCCTGCAGGATCATTTTTACAGCAATCAGACGACCCAAACGGAGGTGTCGAGCCTTGAAGACAACACCCATGCCGCCCCGGCCTAGTTCCCCCAGCAGCTCAAACTCGCCGAAGGGACAGGGACACTCCATGCCCGCGTCAAAAGGCTCGTTGGACTCAACCAGATCTCTGGACAAAGGGACCTGCTTGCCGGCATTCTCGGTCACCACCACGGCGGCAAAAAGTTGCCTTATTTCATCGCTCAATGACGGATTTTGGCGACAGTACTCATGGACGTCTACCCGGTCTCCCCGATTTTGCCGATCGGTCATTTCGCAGAGGATTGCCGCCAGCAGGTCATCTTCTTTTTCGTTCGCCCCGTCTCGCAGTGCATTCATTAATCCAGCCCGTTGGATTCTCCCGGTGCTTCGACGAGAATCTCCTTGAGTCGGCGAATAGCCCGCAAGTATCTCATGCTGGCAGCGGGTTCGGACAAGGAAAGGGCACTGGCGACCTCTTGGTTTGAAAGCTGTTCATAGAGCCGTAAGATGATGATTTCGGCATCGCGATCGTCCAACTTGGAAATTCCCAATTCAACTTGCTCGGCAATCTCTTTCTGAGTCGCGGCTGCTTCGGGGGTTAACTGGGAATCCTTCAGTTGGTTGGCCAGAAGAATCGAGCTTTTGTCTCCCGACCGGCCGGTCATGGGCTGCTCCCTGTCGAGACTTCGTTTCGCTGAAACGCGGTGTCTCCGGTGGGCATCGATAATCCGATCCCGGGCAATGTGACGTAGCCACAGATGAAACGCCATTTTGGGTTTCTTGAGATAGCTGGAAAGCCGTCGATTGGCCTCAACGAGAACATCTTGAACCACGTCACTGACGTCGACTCTCCGCATCAACTTTTGATCCATACGCATTCGGACCATCCGGGACAGCGCGGTTCGATGCCGATCCATGAGCTGGTTGATGGCCTCCGGGTTTCCGTCAGCGGCCCCGTTGAGCAATTCCTGTGTCTGGTCGGATTCCGGAACGATTCCGTCTTTTCGTTGCATCATCATCATCTTCATCTTTTTCGGCAAAGTTAACAATTCATGGCTTCTGTTAATTCATTCGCTTGATTTTCCAAATAGGATTTAAAGAAATTCGAATCCAAGTGGCAATCTCGGTAATGATTCGTCTTTTTTAAGAACGGTGGCTGGTTTATAAAGGACGCCATGGCAGACGATCCCCCTCAAAATACGGAGAGCCCCGACGACGCGGGGTTTTTCGATGAAAATTTCGAAATGGAGGCATTGGCCGATTCTCAGCAAGGGGACGACGCATTGGATCCAGTTTTGGACCTCGCCAACGCCGAGAACCGAAGAGAAGCGGGAGATGCCTCTGAAGCATCGTTGATTACAGTTCGATCGGACCGGGGAACCGGCTCGGAATCGGCGAGCTTGCCGACGTTGGAAGACTGGGAAGACGAAGAAGATTTGTTTGATGTGAATCCTGCCAGTATCCTGGAATCGATGCTGTTTGTTGGGAATTCGGACAACCGGTCGTTTTTGGCCAAAGAAATGGCGGCTTTAATGAGAGGGGTATCCGAAGAGGACGTTGATCGTCTGGTTACCGAACTTAATGCTGCCTATAGCCAACAGCAGGCCCCCTACCAAATTGTCGAGGAAAAGGGAGGCTACCGGATGGATTTGAGGCCGGAATTCGAGCCCACTCGACAGAAGTTTTACCGGGCGGAAAAACCAGCCCAACTCTCGCAAGGGGTTCTTGATGTTTTGAGTCTGGTTGCTTACCTGCAACCGGTTTCCAAGGCGGTCGTTGAATCGAAAAAATTAAAGCCGTGCGGTTCGATGCTCAGGCAGTTAATTCGTCGTCGACTGATCCAGATGGAACGCGTGAAAGACACAAACGAAAAAACAAATACGCTTTATCGAACAACGGAGCGTTTCCTGGAATTGTTCGGGCTGGATTCGCTAGACGATTTGCCAAAGAGTGAGACTTTCGAGTCGCCAGGGTAAGTGGACATCGGTCCATTACAGCAGCCTTGAGATGATAAAAGTAACCGCTGCCCAATAGCTTTTCACCGGTCAGGATGATGTCTGGCTCGACCAAACAAAATCACTCCAACGGTAATCCACAGGCCGTTAGCAGCGACTTTTGGACGGTGAGATCATGTGCATAGTTAAAATCGGATTTTTTTTCATGGCGGATGATTCGGGCCATGTCTCGAGCATCTTCCACGTAACGGGCATAGCCTGAAAAATCGACCTGCTGGACCCCCGCTTTGTAGATTCCACGATTTTTGGCTAAAGCAATTTTCGCTGTAGGCCGATCGAGCGGTTGGATATGAAAAGTGCCTTCGTTACCACAAACGACAAGATGCCTGCGAGCGAATCCCTCGACCTCCTGCGCACTTGCTTTGACGGTCGCGGTCGCCTTGGGATATTCCAAAACAGTTAACATATTGTCAATGAGCTGATCTTGCTGTGGTGATGAATGTCGATTGAAACCGGTTACCTGATCGGGTTGCCCCAAAATTTTGATCACCAAATCGAGGATATGGCAACCGAGTTCAAACATCATTCCGCCGGGATAGGTAGCCAAGGCTTTTCTTTCAGAAGCGTTGATGGTCTTACTCATGACGGTATGGACTTCGAACACTTCTCCTAACCAGCCGCGACGCAGGAAGTCACCTAACAGCAGAATCGCTGGGTTGTATCGGTACATGTAACCCATTTGCACCAGTAGTTGCTGGCGTTCCGCCGACGTCATGATGGCCTTTAGCTCTTGAAATGACGAACCGGCCGGCTTATCCAAATGGATGTGCTTCCCGGCGGCAATGCACGCTTTGGCGGCAAGTAACGAATCACGCACCCGTGTTTCCACCAATACCGCATCGAGCCCTGGGACATTCAGGAGTTGTTCTTGCGTCATCCAGGTCAGATCCTGGAACGGTTTCTGGTTCTTGGCCCGACTTTGAAGCTTTGGATCGGCTTCTACGATTCCGACGATCTCGTAATCCGGCAGTTGCCGATAGACCGAAAGCTTATTGGCATGAGCATGCCCAACACCGATCTGACCAATTTTGATTTTTCTTTTTGGCTTGGATCCGGGCGGTCCGGAAAAGGTAGTTAGCGATCCGCTGGCGACGTTGGCGAGAGTGAGACTCGACCCCACGGCTCCTACGTTACCGAAAAACTTTCTTCGATTGGAATGGCGATTGATCATCAGGCAACAATTCGGAGTTGGGGGATGGCTAGTTCAGACGCTGAAGGAGTTCGATCGACTTTTTCTCGAAAATCGACTCCCATTGGGGGGATAAAACAGAATCACAGTCTTCTTGTGCGTTTCCCGGATTACGAAGTTGAGCAGCGGTTGGAGCGTAATAGATATAGCCATTGGTGTAGCCGGAGAGAAATGCGTTGGGAGATTTTGAATTCTTTTTGAAGTTCAAGCCAAGTTGTACAGTCAGTTCGCCAGGAAATGTCACCAGTCGAAATTCCCCGATTCGGATCGCCGATAGCTCGACTTCAATGACCCGTTTTCCAGAAGCAATCAGGCTCCCTTGGTGCTTCTCAAGCAAATTCAGGTTTGTATTTAACCGGGTAATGTTCTCCATCGTTCGGACGTTACGTAGATAGGCGGCGATGTTTTTACGATTCTCGCTATCGAGACTTTGCAGGTGATGGGTTCCCATGGCCTCTTCCTGTAAATATCGATGGGCATTGGCTGAGGGATATTCGGGAGAGAGTTTGTACTTGCTGCTCAGCACCATGAAGTTTTTCAGATTCAGACTGGTTCCCCGAAGGGATGCTACCTGTCGCTGCCGCTCCGCTTTCAAGGATCGAATTCGTTCATCTCGGTCTCCGCGAGGAAGGTTGATCTTTTCACTAAGGATGATCAGATCTTTTGACTCGGTGCATTGGATTTGGCGGGCTGCTTTTAAAGTGCTCAAACCGAGGCGGTTTCCAAGGATCTCGGCATTTCTTGGGTGGTGAACATCCTTGTAGTCGATCGGGTTGATGTCTCCCCCGCAGCCCTGCAGGAAGAACGCAAGGATTCCAGGTTTTTTGGGTTGGCTTGTTCGGTTCTCGTTGGAGGGATTGCCGAGTGTGTCAGGAGGATTAGCAAGCCCCAAGTTTTCTTCGATGACCTTGGAGGCAAAGCCCACCAGGTCGGCAGTATTGCCTCCTCCCGGAATACCTTGGATCGGGTGGCAGGCAAATTGATAAACCAACGCCAGGGGATCTCCATTGAGCCTGTCCAATCGTAAGATTCCAATCTGTGGGTCGATCGGGCCAACCCCAGCAACCTCGACATCCGGTGGAAGCGAATAAGCATGCCTGACGTCAATTTCGTCCCCATTTTTTAGACGAAGGCGCCGATTTTCCATGATTCGGTTTTCAAACCCCACACCACAGCCAACCCGAACGGGTTCACGCCGATTCCAAGCTTCCTTAATGGCTTGGACAGTTTTTTGAGTGATGTCCGGTAAAACAATTCCGTGACAATGGCTGGCATTGACCACGATGTTGATCCCCGGAATTTTTAGATCCTTTTCAATTTGTTGACGAACGGACGGCAGGAAGGTGTGATCGATTCGACCAATCTCGCCGATCGCGACCGCATCCACGGTAACGATGACTGCGGTGGTGCTGGAGGAGGTCATCACCAGGGCTTTTACAAACAACGGATCATTCACCGGTCCCGCCTGGTAGTCAGTGATATCTCTTTTGGCGGTTCCAGCGAGCAACTGGTCCGCACCCGCTGCAACGTTCAGATTAGCCACAACCGACAGGCAGAATAACAAGCTGGACAACCAATGGGTTGGGAATGACGAGTGCGAGGATGGATTCAACGTTCTGGAACCGATTTGAGGAATCATGGGATGACTGGGAGACTTTTATTTTAACCGTTGTGGGGCGAGAATTCATTGCCTCAAGCAGTTTTTCATCAGGTAGTCTTGAAAAGATCAGTCCAGATTGAGAGGGCGTTTTCCATCGCAGTCAAATAGATTTTTTTCTCGGAATCGCCGTATCGGGAGGAAAAACGAAAATCATCAAGCCAAAGGGTGACGATCCGGAACGCAGGCCGCATCAAACTGACCCATGCAGGCGAAATGCCAGATGTACCGGAGCTGCCGGCGATTAGCGTCGATCATCGATGCCAATTAGCGATACCGGTCAGTTGTGCCGGTCAGTTGTGACAGCTTAGGGTTCGGTTTGAGGCAGCCTGGTTAGCTCGGTTTCAGGGTTCCCCGGCCCGATTTTTTACTGGGCGTACGGGATTTTGACACCAGCCGGTAGAAAGGAGACTTTGCGATCATTGGGCAGCTTTTTCCCGGGTGTAGAACGTCCATTTTCAACGTGCGTGGCCAACAGTTCTAATAGCTCGTTAACCAGTCCAAGATTCTCATTGAGAAGGTTTTTCCTTTCACCGGGATCGTTCTCCAAATCAAACAACTGAAGCGGCGGCAGGCCATTTTTCTTGGCCACGTTTTCACGCGGACCACTCCATCCACCACTGCCAGCAGAGAGGCAAAGCTTCCACTTTCCTTTTCGAATGGCGAACGATCCTCCGATGGAATGGCTGATCAGTGAATCGCGACTGGAGGATGATTTACCCCCAAAAACAGGAGCGAGGCTGAATCCATCTTCCCCACCTTTTGGGTTGGGGGTTTGCCCTGAGATGGCCTCCAGGGTGGGGTAGATGTCTGTCAGGCAGGCCAGTGCTCGGTTCGTTGAATTTCCCTTGATTTTGGTGGGCCAACGGGCAATGAAGGGGACTCGGTGGCCTCCCTCATAGATGTCGGCTTTATGGCCTCGATAGCCTGCGCTTGGATCGTGGCCGAAGGTCTTCAGGAGATCGAAGTTTCCCTCAGGGGAACAACCGTTGTCGCTGGTGAAAATCACCAATGTGTTTTTATCGAGTTTGTTTTTGGTGAGGGTGCTTAGCAATTCGCCAACGTGATGATCGACCTGCATGACAAAGTCGGCATAGGGGTTCATGCCGCTGGCATCTTTAAAGGGTGGGACTGGAACAATCGGGGTATGGGGAGCCGGCAGTGCCAAGTAGAGAAAGAAAGGATTGCCGGATTGGGCCGCCTCGGTTCGTTGATTGACATATTCAATCGACTTCTCAAATAAATGAGGGAGGACTTGATCAATATGAAAGTCGGCGCCGATCGGTCCTTTGCGGTACCAGCCATATCGGTCTTGAGCCTTGGTGACCCCTTCTTCCCGATCCGGAACCGCTGTGACGTTCCCCGTATCAACCCAGACATAGGGAGGCATGTCGAGGGATCCACAATGAGCGTAGTATTGGTCAAATCCGTTGGTGTCGGGACCGTTGGCGACTGGTTGGGTGAAATCAATCTTACCCTTGGTTTGATGCCAATCCCAACCGAGATGCCATTTGCCAATCATCGCCGTATGGTAATCCGCTTTCTGCATCAAGTGACCCAGCGTTGGTCGGTCGGCTGGAATGAGATGCTCGCTTCGTCCGGAGAGAACGCCTTTTGCTAAACGAGATCTCCAATTGTAGCGACCCGTCAGTAGTCCATACCGAGTCGGTGTGCAAACCGAGCTCGGAGTGTGGGCGTCCAAAAAAGTCATTCCCTGCTGGGCCATCTTTTTCAGGTTGGGTGTTTTGATTTTGCATTCTGGGTTGGTTGGTGACACGTCACCTATGCCCAAGTCATCAGCCATGATCACGATGACGTTGGGACGGGAATCCGCTGGGGTTTGGAGGGCCTGACATAACCCAGGGTGGCCCCATGCCATCACCATCAGCAGAATGACGAAGGCATTGCGGTTAAGAAAAAACAGAACGAATCGAGAGTGCCGAAAAATCTCAAGTTGCATAGTAGGATCTCGTCGTCAATGGAATGAATGGGCAAGGCGGGGTCGCCTGCTACGGTCCATCATAGGAATTGGAAGCTGTCTTTGCATCCTACTGAGCTATTTTGATAAGAAATGACCGTATTAGGCTAATAAATATTGATTAAGCTCTTTTCCGGTTCCTTCTTTTAGAACTGGTGGCCCCGTCTCAAAAATACACTTTTGTCTCAAATTGATTCGGGTCTTTTTGGATTCGTATCGGAATCATTGACCAAACCGATGTTTTGCTGGTTGGTACGAGTTTTGCTTTACCTAGTGCCCGGGTATCCCTCTTTCAATTTAATTGGAGTTTCATCATGTCGCGTTTTTTACTCTTTTCTTTGGCACTCGGCTTAAGCTGTTCAGTCTTGCCTTCGTCAATCATTGCGCAAGAAAAAATAGATATATCACACGCTTCGGACGTCCGCACCACTCGAGATGGCCCAACCGGTGGTTGTACGTTTGAAATAGAAGATCTTTTCAAGAAGGTAGCGGGTTGCATAGGCGGTCCGGTGACTCAAGTCACGTTGGGAATGATTGATCTTTTCAGTGAGGCCGCAACATGGAGAAAGCAGGATGCGAACGAATTAAAAGCGTTAGCCAAGCCAACCTCCGACGCTAAAATTCAATACGGAACAGTAATTTTTTTCAACGAAGAAATGGGCTTTGGAGTCATTACTCCAGAAGATGGGGGGAGAGGAGTCTTGATAGATGCAAATGGACTCAACGATGAGATCCAAGCCGGGGACGAGGTAAGCTACGAAATGAAAGAAGGTAAAAAAGGACTGAATGCAGTCAATGTTAAAGTGATCTAACATGGAAGATAGCATTTTCCAGATGGCCCTTGATGCACTTGCGGCAAGGGGGATTTTTTAACCAAGGACCCTGCGATTGGTTCCTCTGGAAATGGATTGTTCTTTTTCGGCTTTCCTACCTTTTGCATACCGCGACGGTGAAGGGAAAACCTGGAATGATGTAGGGAGTATTGGTTTTTGTTTTTTTACGAGGGTTGATTTGGTTGGAATGCCCGGTGCTGGTAGAATCACGAACTGCGGAAAAATGACATTGAGCCCCAGCCAGCGAGCCAGCGATTATGAATCGAAGAAAATTCCTTGCCCAAACCGCCGTTGCGGGCGCTTCTCTTTCAGTGGCGACGTCCTCGTCGACCGGAGCCAGTTCGAACCGTTTACTGCTACCTGGGCGTTCCTTAAAAAGAGGAGAGATCCCCTCCGGGGCTGGCAGGAATCCGGTCGATCACCAACCGTTTGTGCCTAATCGAATCGCCGTCTCAACTTATTCCTTTTTTACATTCAGGGATGGCTCCAAATTAACGATGCCCGAGTGCATCGATACGGCCGCTCGAATGGGATTCGATGGAGTGGAGTTGTTACAGGTGCAAATGGAAGATACCTCCAAGGGTGCTTTGCAGAAACTAAAACGTCAGGCGTTTGTGAATGGGTTGGATCTATGTGGTATGTCCACCCATCAGGGATTTTTGCGGCCCGACAAGGAGTATCGTCAAAAAAACATTGCCAAGACCATTAGCCAAATTGAAATGGCTTACGACCTTGGTATTCCGACGATTCGGGTGAACACTGGCCGCTGGGGTACCTCCAGAAGTTTTGAGGAGTTGATGAAAAACAAGGGTATTGAGCCACGTCTGCCCAATTGTACCGACGAACAGGGGTTCCGGTGGGTGATTGATTCTCTGGAAGAGTGCTTGAAAACGGCCGAACGATGTGGAGTGGTCTTGGGGTTGGAGAACCATTGGGGTCTGGGACGCACTGCCGAAGGGGTTCTCAGGATTGTCAAAGCGATCGATTCTCCATGGCTGCAGGTAACCATGGACACCGGCAACTTTTTTGAAAGACATTATCAGCAGTTGGAGATGTTGGCTCCCCATGCCGTATTCGTTCAGGCGAAAACCTATTACGGCGGCGGGGTCTATTACACAATCGATCTCGACTATGACCGAATCGCCCGTTTGTGCCAGGCGGCCAATTATCGCGGATACATTTCGCTTGAATTTGAAGGCAAAGAAGAGGCAGCGATTGCAGTCCCTGAAAGCTTGGCAACCCTCCGGAAATCATTCGGTAAAAAACAGGCGTAAGGTCCCCAGGGGGTCGTCGTCCGACCAACCAAGATCCCTTTTGCCAATGGCTAAACGGTGACGACAAACCGTCAAAACCATCTGGGTAGGCAACGGGAGCTGCACACCGTCGATTTTTGGCAGTAGAGGAGGACTCCAGTCCGCCCGGGCTTATTGATTGCGGCTTATTGACTGCCGATTGTTGATGCCCAACGTGACGCTGGTGTCGATCGATTTTCGGCAAAGGTGGGTTAGAGTAGCAAGTCTCCTTCTATCGGGGTGAAACAAGTCGCGGCCCGGACAAGGGAGCCCGCCGTTAACTCTTGCACACCGTAAACCGCCGTGGGGACCTGATAGCGAACACGGATTCGGTCCAATGCCAGATCGAAATCACCGTCGCCAGAAGCCAACACGATTTGGTCTACTCGCTCGGCCTGCTCTACCATATCCAAAGTAATTCCCACATCCCAATCACCTTTGGCGGAACCGTCTCCACGTTGGATGAAGTTTTTTAGCTTAACCTCGAATCCGATGTCTCGCAGGATCTGCTGAAAGCCTTTTTGTTTGGCGTCGTTGCGTTCGATCGCATACGCAAAGGCTGCAACGACGTTCTTGCCGTCGGTCACTTTTTCCCAGAAACGTCGATAATTAAACTGCCGGCCAAACGCCTGCCGAGTGGTGTAGTAGATATTCTGAACATCAACAAAAATTGCAATTTTATTCATGGGAAAGGCCTGTGATTTGGACTGTTTCAGCTCAAATCAGCGTTAGAAAAAGTTGTCAATAAAACTAGTTTTCGAATTTGAGGCTTAGTGCTGGTGCGGCAGAGCCGGTCTTGGCTTGGCCCTTCGGGTCCAATGGTTACCAATTAGGAACACTTTCAGCTCTCGACCAATTTCTTGCGTTGGACAATTTTCGCTCGGGAAGAGAGTTAGCCTCAATTGAACTGCATTCGGATGAGCGAATTAGCAAGGCTACTGGTGGGCGATGGTAATTGTCAATCGATTTAACTGCAGAATTGACTCATTCCCGTTTCAGATTCCGCCGCTTTGCGCAGTACATCGTGGCGGGTCAGCAGAGGGTCCACCGCAATACGTCTGTTTTTTGAGAAGTTGAATTTTCCCGGGCTTCAACTTCAAATCGATTCCGCTTGCCGTCGGCAGAAAAGGATTCGTCAATCCCCAAGAGTTTGATAAAGCCGCTTGTCCCCAACTTTTTGAGGTGGTTTGTTGGATTTCAAAGCAAATCGCAGCGAAAGCGTCATCTCGGTGCAAATCGTCGTTGGAAGGCCTCTGGGAACGACCCCAAGGATGTCAGTGCGAACCATTATTAGGGGAAGCAATCAGTCAGACTATTGCTAAACGCATCTTACCGCAGTGATCAAGTCTTACCGCAGTGATCAAGTCTTACCGCAGTGATCAAGTCTTACCGCAGTGATCAAGTCTTACCGCAGTGATCAAGTCTTACCGCAGTGATCAAATAGCGGACGGAGAGGGATTCGAACCCCCGGTACGGTTTCCCGTACGCCGGTTTTCAAAACCGGTGCCTTCAACCAGACTCAGCCATCCGTCCTATTGTTTTTAACGTTTCAAATCAAATTTGAGTTGAGAAATGAAAAAATGGAATAGTTGTCGTTGAATTGAAGATGATACCCGTTCTTCCTGCTTTTGCAACGGTTAGCATGGTTCCCCGGTTTCAAAAAATCAAAAAATTTAAGAGAGGCGTCCCAAGGCACATCAACTCTTTAGACGCACCCAATAAACCGTCACGCCAAGCTGTTGATGCGATGAGAACAAAACCTAGTTGAAACAGCGGAGAGAATGGTTCTGTCTTATCGAGTGAACTTTTCTCAGCGGTACTGGAAAAGAATTTCAGGTCTTTGGTCAATCCTCTCTGTACGCTTTGCTGAGCCGCATATAGGCATTGGCGACGTTTTGAGAAAATTCGTCGCTGCGATGGTAATTTTGAACTTCCACAGCATCTCGCAGGGTGTCCAGGTTGTCTCGATAAAGTTCCGCAATCGTTGATCGATAATCAGAAACGCTACCTTCTCTAAGAAAGACTCCAACTTCCAGCCGACGAGAAAGGTCTTCACAATAGGGCACCCATTTTCTGACACCTTCCCAATCTTTGGATTTTGCGGCAATCACGCAGTTCGCATTGATTTCTCGCAACTCAGACAAGAGGTGATTCGCGGGAGGATAATAAAGATAGGTTCCAATCAGGCTGCTGATAATCAATGCCACGATCGCCAGGCCTCCGAGGAACCACCCGGGTAAAGAAATATCCAATCTATTCCTGGATTCCTTCTTCGCTGTATACCATGATTCAAGGTCCACCAGGTAGCCAATCAATGTAAACAGGATGGCAATCCCCATCATGGTGAGGATCAGGTAGCTTACGCCAAAATCGTTTTTTTGACGAAACTCCTTTACATCTGCTCTTGCCGTTGAAAATTGATCTTTTTGGGCCGGATGATAGGGGTGAGTGTAGATATCAAAAGCGTGGGTATGGCCCGAAGGCTGTACGCCTCTTGGAGAAAGCGGTTTGTTCATTGCATAGGCCAGTCCTATGGTGAGTGACATCAGGAGCGTGAAAAAGACGAGAACGCGTTTGATACCAAACGCCGAGGCAAACCAGATCAGAATTCCGATGTTAACGCCAGCACCGAGGATCAAAAGCGAAAACGCGGCGCCGATTGAGTTTCCGTGTTGAAACATGCTTCCGATTTGCCCCATTGCCTGGAGCGGAGTCGCGTAAACCGGCGTCATTACGAAACCCATCAATACTGGCGCGAACATTTTGTCAGGCTCCGCCTCAGCTTGAAGAGCTCCCTTTGGAACCAACGTCATCAGCAGTACCGAACCACAGATGCCAATCAAAATGTAGCCCATGGAAGGTCCGATCAGTTCTCGACTTGTCTTATCCAGCAAAGCCACCGACCGTTGAATGCCGGCAGTAGGCAGTTCTGGATCTTCGATGTATTTTTCTTTTATTGGGAAGAGCAGGTCCCATAAAAATCCAAGCAATGAAACAATGACTAACGCAGAAAACGTAAAAACGATGATCGCAATCGGATCGGATAGTGTGAGGCCGTACAAAACGGAAATGGGATTAAACAAAGGAGCCGTTAATCCAAAGGCGATGATCGTGCCACCCTTAATACCAACTCGATGCATCTCACGAACAACCGGTATGACTCCAAGAGAGCAGACAGGCAAAAGCATGCCAACCAACCAACCGATGAAGAGTCCGAATCGAGTTCCCTCGCCGAAAAGCAATCGCGTTTTAGATGGTCCCAGCATTTGTCTAAATACATTAGCGACAAAACAACCGATGGCAATCCAAATCGCCGCGTTAATAACAACTTGCGATCCTCTAAGGAAAACGCACGAGTAATAATGCTCAAGCATCGGGATTCCTACTTATCTACATTGGCTAGGGGGAACATCGATTCCAGCTGACAGAGAAGATGTTCTATCTGGCTTGCGAACAGCTTAAAGGCGGCTCGTTTCTCAGTTGTGGAAATGTCTTTGTTTAGTTTTTGTCCGATTATTTTCTCGATGGAATTACAAGCAGATATGACGGCGTTCCACTCTTCCTCCGTCAGGTTGGAAGCCGCCGCTATGTTTGGCATCCAGGCGACGATGTCGAGCAACTCGGTGAAAATGTCTACACGATGTTGATGTGTTTTCACTGTCGTTTTCATGCCCCCATGATCATCATCAAATTCTGGATTCCATTTCGATTCTAGGTAGAAATGCGAATGAGAATCCCCTCCCTCCCCATGTATGACTTCCACAATGGAAAACTGAATCGGATCAGGGGTTTCAGTTTCAGAATTGAGCACATTATGGATTTGTCGCATCCGCATTGTGGCCAACTTGGCGTTTTCCGGACGATGAAATTTCATCTTCCTTAATGTTTGTACGTGTCTTTCAGAAAAGTTGATGGCCGTGTCGTGAGAGCAGCCGGCGAAACACAATTCGAGCACGACGACGAACAGGCACGAAGGTACCATTCGGTAACTTCGCGAGGGGGAACTCATTCGAATCTTCACTTTTGCATCCTTTCATTTGGGACTGGTACGGATTCAATTATTTCTTGGAGAATGGCATCTGTTGCGGGTTGTTGACCTGCTACTCGCACCCGCAAAACAGGAAAAAACATAGCCTGAACATCCTCTGGAATGACGTAGCTTCGATTGTCCAACGAAGCCCACGCTTGGGCGACGCGAAGCCAGAGCAACAATCCCCGAGGGCTTAGTCCTAGTTCGACTTCGGGATGTTGACGAGTTGCCGCACCAAGATCAACCAGATATCCCCTAACCGCTTCACAAACTTCGACGTTTGCGACGGCCGCTTGAATGGATTTAAGGTCTTTTAAATCGAGAACTGGGTAAACCGGCGAGGTGTCCGTCTGATTGCCAACTGAATTGCCGAGCATCATGATCTCGTCCGACCTTTGCGGGTACCCAATGTTTAACTTCATCGCAAACCGGTCCAATTGAGCCTCCGGCAGTGGATACGCGCCGTGGCTTTCAACCGGGTTTTGCGTCGCGATTACCATAAAAGAATCAGGTAACGGAATCGTCCGGTTGTCGACGGTAACCTGCCGTTCTGCCATTGCCTCAAATAAGGCACTTTGGGTTCTGGGCGTAGCACGATTGATCTCGTCAGCCAGTAAAAAATCAGAAAAGACGGGGCCTTTCTGGAATTCGAAAGTTTGGGTTTCCTGATCAAGTATGTTGAATCCAGTAATATCCGTCGGCAGCAAATCCGGAGTACATTGCACTCTGGAGAACCTGCCTCCCATCGATTGGGCTAATGCTTTGGCGACAGTGGTTTTACCGAGGCCCGGTAAATCGTCGAAAAGCAGGTGCCCGTTGGCGATCAGGCAGGTGATGATCATTTCCACGACATCGCTTTTGCCGATCAGAACTTCATTCAACTGCTTCCGCAATGAACTCAATTTTGGCCCAACAGTCGAAATGTCTGCTGTCGAAGACGTATCAATCATTTTTTTGTTGCCCATACTTTCTTATTTTTGCGAGGCTTAATTGCGAGACGATGTTGCGGCATGCTATTTCAACCTGCTTACGCGGGATGATTTCACGGATTGACTCACAAAACTGCATTCGATTCCAACAGTCAAAAAATTCGTCCCCGAGGTTTTTGTCGATTTTCCCAAACCAGTCGCGGATTGCGATGTAGGTTGGTCTGGGAACGCCGAACAACCAAAGCCTTGCATCAATCAACTGGCGAGTCATACGTAGTCTTGTACTTGGTAACCCCCACGCAAATGCTTTCCATAGGCACCACATGAAAAAAGCTATCCAATAACGGCGGAGGTAGCACAGTAGCGATGTCGAAACGAGTACGCAGGCAGACTGGAAGGGGTGAGAAATCACCCACCCAACGAGAGTTTTGTACAGGATCAAGGCACGTTGCCAAAAAGTCAGATAACCAATAGGCTCCTCGAAGCCAGGAGTTGGTTCCACCGGAATCCAATGGCAACCATCAAAACAGATTTCTGGCCAAACGTGATAGTTTTCATGTGTGACGATCGACCGACCAAGCTTTCGCACGTAGTCCTTTTTTTTAACCACAAAACCTGTTGCCAGTCTCGTTTGATAGCCGGCCGACCTTAGCAGTTCAACAGCGGTCGTTGCGAACAGATAGGAAGGGCCGCCTCCATTTTTCAGAAACCAGCCGACAGTATCGTCACACTCATCATCCGGGGCCGCGTCTTCAATAAGTTCAAAATGAGTTTTCAAGTATCGGGTAATGGCTTCGACCTGCTGCCATCCCGGCTCTACATCTTGTGTCAAGGAATCGGCTAGGTTCCTGATTTTTGTTGAATTGGCGTTGATCGGTAGTTGCGTCAGAATGGGATCTTCATGTTTGCGAAAGCAACTCGGGTGGATCGCTCGCAAATCGAACAGGTTGGCCCGGTGACTGATGACGTCGATCACCGTTTGAGAAGCAATCGTATCGCTTCGGATACTAATTAAATTGGAAGGATCCCATTTAAAGAGATTTTTTTGGTTTACTTTGGCAATGTGCCAGGCCTTGATAAACGGTGTCGATGGTAAAGCAGCAGAATCCAGCCGAAGGATTTGGATTTGATGATGTAAGTCGCCCTTTAGAAATTTGGGGAGTAGAAAGTCAAGCACAAACCAGGAATTGCCATTATGGACCTCCATATTTATCTTGGGCCGGTGGTGGGTACTGATTTGGCTTTGGGATTTCGTCCAATCCCATCCGTCGAATTCATGGAAACAATCTACACGGAATCGAACTGGCACTTTTCCCGTAACGTAAAAAAGCGCGTCGGAGATGCGGTCTTCGAGTTTTCTGGTAATTGTCTTTTGGGAGTTTCTCACGGTCCGAAAAGTTCGACCTGACTGTTCGGCCTGTTTGACTTCGTGAATGTGTTTTGCAATCTCAGATAGGGACTGTGCAGAAGTCATCTTCTTGCGAATCTTTGTCGGGCCGTCGAATTTTTCAGATACAACGTCGTAGATGGAAGGTTGTTGACCTTCGATGAATTGATCCGTATCGACCGCACCGACTGATTTTGCATTGTCGCCGGTTGTTAACATTTCACCATCGCCTACTCCCGAGCGGGCGTACATGTCATCAAATCCTTGCTCGCCACCGGATGACGGCATCAAACTTGGCAGTGCTATAACGTTGCTAATCGGGCCGGCTGCGATGGCAACAATGCCAACCGAAAGCAAAATAAAAATCGAACATACAAATGCAAGACCACGAATGGGAAGAGCTGTTGTTTCAGCACCGAGTTTCGTAGGTAGCAGGCGGTTCCAGTAGTTTTCAAGCATCCACCACAGGGCTGTCAACGAATAGGCAAATGCAGCGGAATAGACGATCGAATCTTGTGTTGCGAAGCAGACAAAGAGCACTACAGAACTATTTAGAAAGAAGGCGACATTCTGGCAATTGGCAACTTTAGATAAAATGGTGCAATACCAAGCGAGATTTAGTACAGCCATAATTGCGACAACTTCGTAGGCATCGCCAAAATTCATTGCCCTGAGTCCAATTTGTACAACCAACGGACTGCAAGTGAACGCGATTCCCATTAACTGAAATCGTAAGGTGCGGTTTCCACGTTTTATTTCATGCGAGGTTCCTTGCGATGAGCGAAATGCCGCCAGTATTAAAATCGGCGCTCCCAAGTAGAACAGGCACTCCAACGACAATAAAAACATCGGTGTGTTAGGAGGGCGAAACAATTGCACCACCGCAAATGCCAGAATGCCTATCGCAATCTGAGTGCTGCGGGGGAGATTGCCAAGGATTCGGCTCAAAAGGATTGGTGGTTTAGGTCTCATAGCTGAATTGGGATTTCCACCCCTTGTAAAGGTCTGAGGCTGCCGTTGTTGGCGAATTCAAGAAAAGTGATTGGGGATTGTCTTTGGTGTCGATTTTCCGAGGGCCAACCGGTGGGCTGGCCTCTGCGTCAAAAAGATCACATCCAATTTCAATTTTTTTGACTTCTGGTGAAATTCCCTGTTGAAGAAATGACCGATCGGTGCATACCAAAAACGTAAAACCCGCGCGTGAATAGGATTGTTTTTGAGATCGAGAAAAGATGATTTTTTCTTTGGATTGGTAAAATCCGAATTCCGGCAGCAAGGCAAGGAAATCGAGTAAATCTGATATCTCTTTTGCATTGGATGCAAAACGAGAGGCAGATTTTGGCAATCCAACACACTCTAAGTGAATTAGAAAACGATGGCTGTCTAGTTGTTGGCAGATTGACGCAGTGGTTCGAATTGCCCACTCAAAACTACTTTGGCCACCAGAACCGGAGTGACTCGAATATGACAAATCCAGGATGATATGAACTGAATTATGGGAAGTTGATTGAAACTCTTTGACCACCAATCGACTGTTTTGAGCGGTTTTGGCCCAATGCACGTCTCTGAATGAATCACCTTGTCGAAACTCTCGAACGCCATTTGTCTCTCCATTTTTTCCGGGTTTCAAATCCGCGATTTCGTTTGCCCCTAGCTTGTAGGCGGATGACTTAGGTTTTCCTTGAAGCGAATGACTGGCAGGCCAAACGATTACCTTGTTTTGAACGATCAAGTCTTTTGAACACCTGATAATTCCAAAGGGGAATCCAGTCACCAATTTTGGTGGCGTAGCAGGCAATTGCCCCCGTTTATTTGGCGTCAATTTCCACTTGAATTCCGAAACGCTCCATCCGGGTACCCTTTCCAACCCGGCGACCACGAGATCCTCTTCATCGATGATTTCCTGTAAAAAGCTGCCTTCCACGGTTAGCCCATGGATAAACACCGGAAAACGATTCTTGATTTTGAGAATGGCGAGGGTTTCCTTTCCCTCTGACGTTCTACGCTCCTTGAAGACCAATTCAGAGCTAATTGCCTGGATGCTAACCCACGGCCAAATAAAGCCGATGACCAGAAGAGAGATAAATGACCACATGAGAACGAATCCTTGTGGCCCAATGCACAAACCAATCATCAATGATGAAATCGTCGCACAAACAACCCAGCCTACCGGCTGTTTAAGCCAGCTCAGAAGAGGATCGGCGATGGGCAAGATGTTGTGATTCAGAAGGGAATTCAGAAAAGATTTCGCTCCAAAAGAGATCTCTGCAAGTGTTTTCATTTTGTCCCTATCCATCTATCTGGTTGATCGCTCCGGAATCGTTTACCAGTCACTTTGTGGTAACCCGATGAGTGATCTATTGAATATGGTTTGTCGCTGTTTCGTTGACGAAACTAGCGCACCTTAATCATGATGTGAGATGCCTAAGCCAATAACTTGGAATCCACCTTAAGAGAACTTCAACGACGCCTGATACCTCTTCGCTTCAACGGTTTATTGAAACTCTGAGCATCAAGGACTAATGGAAGTTTGTGTTTAGGTATCAAACTCTTCGAAGAGATTGAGACATTAAGAAAGCGGCGGCCCACGTGCGGCAGGCGGAATGATCGCTGAATTGGCAGCCCGGTGATCGGGGTAGACTTGCGCACGATGGGGATCGGCAGTTTTCGCCAGCTCGAATGTACCAACGCTGGCATGGTATTTCGCGAAGAACTCGCAAATTAGGCAAGGTCCATCTTCTGATGATGCGGATTCGCAAAATTCGGCTGGCGGTTTTGGATTCTCGCTCTGATGGCACCTCAGGTGATGATGACCGCAACAGAGATTATCGGTATCGGCAACACTGGCTTTTTCAATCGTTGAGTGATGATGTCCAAAGCATGGCAAACGATGCAATGCATCGCCCCAACTCAGCAGAACTGCCAAGTATGTTGTTAGTATCCAAACTGATATTAATTTTGAATTCATTGGTCCGCTCGCATGATTTTTCGCTAGGCAAAAAAGGCAACTGCCAAATTCTTATTGGGGCAGATTTACCGTTTCTCCGTTGTTTCTGGTCGAAAAACCTTGGTATACCGCAGCGTCAATGTATTCCGGAATCAAGTGCACGCTACCGTCACCCATTAAAAAGTTTGCTCCGAGAGGGTGGTAGCTTCGGAAATCTTCAAAATGTCCTACCGGCGAGTTGGGTACATGGTCGCAAGATCCGATATGCCTCGCGAATGGTGCGTCGGCGTCGTGATGCACCCCGACCCAGGTCACAGGCCCCAATGCTATATTTCTTTCTCCCATTAAAAAAGTATTGCTCAATCCATCATGGATGTCTGCGAGGCGGTGGCGGCTGCGAAAGTAAAACAATCCGCGACCACTCGCTGGCGTTTCATCGATTTCGGTATCACCAAAAACGCCTGAATAATTGCATTTGGAAACCAAGACGGGCTCATCATCATGATCATGATCATGATTGTCCAATAATCCAAAGCCAGAGTTGTGATCATGATCATCGTCGTAGCCTGGAAGATGTCCCAATTCGAAAATGTCGTCCGGCAAGTCGGAGGGGCATTTAAAAATTGGAAATTGAGTCATCCTGACGTCCTCGTTAATTTCTTCACCAATGCCAAAACTGAATTCGATTTGGTCGTGGATATTGCCATACTCCATAAAAGGGAGGCTGTACGCCAGTAATCCCCAGCCGGGTTCCCCTAGCGGTTCGTCTGCAAGCCAACCCGGTGGAAGTGTTTTCAACGTATCGTTGTAATTATGAATCGCGAGTCCGATTTGTTTCAAATTATTATGGCATTGAGTTCTTCTTGCTGCTTCACGAGCGGCTTGCACGGCAGGGAGCAGTAACGCGATCAAGATCCCAATGATCGCGATTACGACCAATAACTCTACGAGGGTGAAAGCGAGCCTTTTGTTCTTTCTGGTCATTTGATATCTTCTTTCAGCGCGCATTCGTTCGCGCGAATTGATTGTCATGGTCTAAAGCATTTGATCTACCGCGAGACTCAGGTTTTCTCGCTTACAGCTTCAAACAACGGAATGACGGATCGCATTCGTATCCATTCAATTCGTTGGAAAAACAGGGAATCGGCTATGCTAGAGGCGGGCCACGCTGATAGAAGACCGGTATCAAGTCAATGTCAACCGACTTTGCTTGACCGGTAATTGCTTGGACCGCTGTGACGTCCAAACGGAAAGAACTCTCCGTAATGCATTCCAATGTAATACTAGAGAAAAATTCGCAGATTAAGCAGTGTCCATCACAGTTATCTGATTGATCGTGATTTGACGCTAATCTAGAAGCGCTGTCGTCTGGTTCGGAGTGGTGAACATGTCCACAACAACTCGGAACAATTTCCTCCTGACTTTCAGTTTCATGAAAATGATGGTGACCAAAAAACGGCGCATAATGTAATCCCGAACCACCCGCTGAAAAGACAGCAAATGCAAAAAGGAGAACAGAAGAAAATGCTCGCTTGATCGTCATTTTTTTAAAAAGCAGGAAACTGATTCACTTTCGGCTGATGCAAATTTGACTTTTCTTATTAGGCTAGACGCAAGACAAGGGCGAAAAGTTCAAATCTTTATCAACTTAATAATTGGCTCAACATCTTAAATATTTTCAACTTTTTCAGCAAAATTTCGTGCCGCGATTGGAAAGAAAATAATAATTTCCTATCATCATAGCAAAATCCTCGGCTTCGCCATTACTCTATCTTAGAGTTGGAAATGAAGTCAAGACAAGCATTTACTTTAGTTGAGCTCTTGGTGGTTATCGCCATCATTGGTGTTTTAATTGCTTTATTACTGCCTGCCGTCCAGTCGGCAAGAGAATCTGCCAATCGAATCAATTGTCAGAACAATTTGAAACAAATGGCCCTGTCGGTGGTCATTTATCACGATGTCAGGAAGTTTCTTCCTCCTGCCCGCTTCGCTACACGACCTGGGGAACCCGTCGAACACAGTTGCGCCAAGGATCAACCGTCTTGGTTTGTTCACATAATGCCTTATTTAGAACAGTCAAACCTATACGATGATTTCGACATTTTTCAGAGTTTTGAGTCAGCTCCGATGGATTCGATCAAACAATCATTACCGATGTTCGTCTGTCCTAGTCGCCGAAATCATGAAACTGCGGTATCCGAAGAAACCGTAGTAGAACAACGGGCCCCTTGTGGGTGTGGCGGTACGACCGCTCGTATTCCAGGCGGAGCTCTTGGGGATTATGCAGCTAACCACGGAGACGTTTCTGCTGGGGCCATCGGTGAGAGTTCCGACTTCTACTATGCCGGAAATGGAACAGGATCTTTGATAAGCGTCCGCCCAATTTGTAAAAACGGTGCACCGACTGGATGGATTGATAAAATCAAATTCGCAAGCCTGACCGACGGTACCAGCAACACCTTTCTCGTCGGCGAAGCGCACATTCCTCCAAACAAATTCAAAGTGTCGCCGATAGATGGCCCCATTTATTCGGGGCTGGAGTTTTCCGCGATTGCCCGCGTCGGAGGACCAGGTGTTCCTATCGTTCGCAACAAGTTTCAGGATACGCCGTTGGTTTTTCAGTTTGGTAGTTACCATCCACAGATTTGCAATTTTGCCATGGCGGATGGGAGCGTGCAGGCGATTTTCAATACGATTGACACAATTACATTGGGGCGACTCTGCAATCGTTCAGACAGTGAGATAATAGGCTATGACGGATTCAATTAAAGCAGCTTTTATTGTTGCTGCTCTTTTCTCGGCGTTGTTTGTAGGTTGCAAAAAAGACAAACACCCACCCCGTTTCCAGGTAAGCGGAACGGTTGCTTTTTCGGATGGTGAGCCAGTCCGAACTGGAGTTGTTGAGTTTATTCCAGAAAACGGCAATCTGACCGCAACCGCAAGTATCAATTCTGACGGGACCTTCAGCCTCACTACCATCGATAGTGATGACGGAGCATGCGAAGGGCAATTCACTGTCGTCGTTAAGCAATTCATTTTTTACGACAAAGTACCGGAGCACCAGCATAGTCACGGGGGTGATGTGAGTGTCAAGTTTGCCGATCGAAAAACGACGCCTTTGACGTTTACGGTGGAAGCAAAAAAGAACACCGCGAACTTCGAGGTTGAGTACAGGGACTGATGCGATCAATCGTCGAATCGAGTATCGGTAAAGGATTCGAGAGTCCTTTTTGACAATCTTTGGTTTTTTTGCCAGTCTGCCGCGATTTGGATTGTTACGAAACGTCCTGGTGGGCTGGAAATGATTGGGCGCACGATTGCGTTGGCTCGGTCTAATCGCAATGCTGAGGGCAGTCGTCGTGATATTCGGTGTTTCCGATATTTGCTCTGCTGAGGGAACGTTGGAGATCTTATCGCCCTGAGATTCCTAAGAAGTTTCGGGTCGTCATTCAATTTGAATTCCAGCGATTCTTAGGGATGCCCCTGACAGGGTATCGGTATCTTGGGATTTTCTCTCCCGTTTGATAGCTGGCCATAAGATTCGATCAACAAAATCGCTGGTGGTCCCAATTCACGGTGTCCGGGGCTATGAATTGTTTTTGCGGGCAAATCGATGTAGTTGGTCGGTTGAGGCGGAGGGGAGTTTGAGGGGACAGTATCCTGGATCCTGTGCGTTGACGACATGGGCTACGGTGTTTACCTAGGTTCTGCGGGCCGTGTCCTGTTCCTGAGTTTACGAATCAATACAATACGGAATGAGAGTTTAGAGCTGGGGGAAAGAAATTGGCCAAAGGTTCAGGCGTTGGCTTCGAATTTTGGCTGACGTCGGCTGGATGATGAGAGATCGAATGTCCAAACGGCATTCAAGGCCACGGTTGCTTTTCTGCGATGTTTAAGGAATGTGAAAATGACAATTCAGCCACAAGATTCCAAAACGGCGTTGTATCAGTGGCATGTTGATCATGCTGGACGAATGGTCGATTTCGCAGGCTGGCAGATGCCAATCCAGTATGCTTCCATTATCGAAGAGCATCACGCCACCCGCCAGTCGGCTACCCTTTTTGACGTATCCCACATGGGTCGATTTTTCTTTTCCGGTGGTCAGGTCGAGGAATTTCTCGATCGCATGATGACGCGGAAGATTACCGGGATGCCCCAAGGTGGGATTCGCTATTCGCTGGTTTGCCGGGAAGATGGCGGTATTCTCGACGACGTTTTGGTCTACCGACTAGGCACGGTCGAGGGAAACGACCAGTTTTCGATGGTCGTCAATGCCAGTAACCGCGAGAAACTCTGGACCTGGTTTCACAGTCAGGTTGCCGGTTTGGATGTAGCAATCACAGATCAGACCGAGGGCACGGCGATGATCGCGGTGCAGGGGCCAAGGGCGTTGGAGATTGTCAATGGTCCCTTGGGTTTCGATTTGAGTTCGATGAAATATTTTTCCGGTCGTCATGCCCGGTTTCATGATATTCCGCTGACGGTGAGCCGGACCGGTTACACCGGAGAGGATGGTTGCGAATTGGTGGTCACCAATGAGTTTGCAGCCCGGGTTTGGGAAGAATTGCTGTTAAATGAAGCGGTGTCTGCGGCTGGACTGGGAGCGAGAGATACTTTGAGGCTTGAATCGGGCATGCCACTCTACGGCCACGAGTTGACCGAAGAAATCAATCCTTGGCAAACATCGATGCGTTTTGCCATGAGTTTGAAGGATCGTGATTTTGTTGGGAAAGAAGCCGTTTTAACGGCGATGTCGGACGAGTCTTTGCCCGTCCGAGTCGGATTGGTTTTAGAGGGGCGTCGGGCAGCGCGGCAAGACGCGGAGGTTTTTCTTGGAGAGAAGCTGGTGGGTTGTGTGACCAGCGGTACGTTTTCACCGACTTTGCAACAACCGATTGCGATGGCCTATCTTCCCCGAGAAATAGTCGCCGGAAATAATGAACTTGTAGTTGATATTCGTGGAAAGAAAATTCCAGCCAAACTGGTTGATCTTCCTTTTTACAAACGAAAGTAAAAAAAATGAAACCTGAAGAATTTCTGTATGCTGAATCGCATGAATGGGCGTTCATTGAAGAAGTGAATGGCGACAAGATAGCCACCGTCGGTATTTCTGCCTTTGCCGTCGAACAATTGACGGATCTGGTTTTTATGGAGTTGCCGGAGATCGGTTCAATGATCGAAAGTGGCAGCGAGTTTGGCGAAGTCGAGTCCGTCAAAGCCGTCAGTTCGCTTTATAGCCCGATCGATGGTGAAGTCATTCAGGTCAACACCGATCTACCAGATTCATTGGAAATCCTTAATGAAGACCCCTATGGTGCGGGTTGGATTCTGAAAGCCAAGGTGACCGATGACTCCTCGCTTTCCAAATTAGCGGATTACACGACCTACCAAAAACAGTGCGGGGAAGATGGTTGAAGCAAGGTCGTTGGGAATGGGACCCTGGATATCCGACGGTTTGGTTTCGCGAGTGTGATCGTTGTCGATGGAGAGTTTGGAGAAGCAATACCCTTCTGCCAGCCCGAAGGCCAGGTAGGGGCCGCCGGTGATGGTTGAATGAGAAATCGATGCTGTTGTTGCTTGGGATCGATAATGGAGGAGGTTTTACGGACTCCTTCTAGTCTTGATTCCGGTTGGACTACGGGTGAGACCATCGAGGTGAACGCAATATGGGGAGTAAATCGAACTTGAGAATGGATGGTCGACTGATTATTGACAGACCTCAGGAGGGATCCCGGAACATGGCTGTTGATGAAGCGATCATGATGCGGGCTTTCGAGCTGAACGTATTGACGCTGAGGTTTTATCAGTGGCAACAGCCGACCCTGTCTTTGGGCTATTTTCAGAATTATAGGTCTCGCGTCCAGCATGCTGAGAGCCAGTCTTGTTCGGTTGTCCGCCGCAACTCTGGCGGAGGCGCCATTTTGCACGACGACGAGTTGACCTATTCTCTCAGCGTGCCTGCCACGACTTCTGGTTCTGGTACCGATCGGTCTTCCTCGCTTTATCAGGAGGTCCATCTGAGCCTTCTGGATGCTTTGTCGGGATTTGGTATTCAGGCCGAAATCAACCCAACACATCAGCCGGGGTTGGAGTCGGAATTCCTTTGCTTTCAACGCCGTGCCGTCAATGACGTGCTTTTGGGTGGACATAAAATTTGTGGCAGTGCGCAAAGAAAAAAAAATCAGGCAATCTCTCAGCATGGCAGTTTGGTTCTCGGGTCCTCTGCCGCTGCACCGCAAATCATCGGTACAGAGGTCATTTCCGGCATCCGATTGGAGCGAATGGAGGTATTGAAGGGGTGGAAAGAGGCGATATCGAGCCGATTGGGGATCCATTTTCAGGAGGCAGAATTGACCGATTGTGAGGAATTTGATGCTCAAAGGCTCCAAAAGGGCAAGTTTGGAACCGTTAAGTGGAATCAACGTCGGTGATCATCTTTTGACTTATTTGACTGGGCTTGGTATATTTGCCTTGGTAGAGACGCTCCGCGCAATCTAGTTTAATCATTCCTAATCAACCTCTCGTCTGAGAATGATTTGCTGAGGACAGCACATGCAAGTAAAACTGCGGGTTATTGGTGGAAAAAATGACGGTAAGGAACTTGAAATCAAGGTTCCTGAATTCCTGATCGGTCGAGGCGATGGGGTCAACCTCCGTCCCAAAAGTGATTTGATCAGTCGTCATCATTGTGCGGTCATCCTGGAGGACGGCCAAGCCTTCATCAAGGATCTTGAAAGTCGTAACGGGACTCACCTCAACGGTGAGCGAATTAGCGGCAAAGTCAAAATGCAGGTTGGTGATCGACTTCGTGTTGGTCGGCTTCAATTCGAGGTTTTGATAGATCATGGTTCACCAGGTCGCAAAAAACCTCGTGTGACCAGTATTAAGGACGCCGCTCAACGAACCGCTGAGGGTGGTGCAAATCTGGATGAAGACAGTATCACCGATTGGCTCTTTGAAGCCGAAAAGTCGGAAAAATCAACCCGTTTAACGTCCTTGGAAACCCGTCAGTTTCGAATCGATGAAACTGATAACGTCGTTTTGGACGGCATCGTCGATGCAGATATGTCAGCCGAGATGGCCGATGCAGAAACCGGCGAGACACAAGAGGACAGTGGCACCGACGTGGACATGGGTAGGGAAAAGAAATCTAAAAAGCCCGGGAAGTTGCCAAATCGACCACGAAGTGACTCGACCGACTCAAAAAATGCGGCGACAGACATGCTGCGGAAATTTTTCAACCGAAGATAAGATTTCTGAAATTTGCTGTTTTTCGGATTTTCTTTACAAGTTAAACTGTTGATCCTCGAAATACTTTGGTCACTCGCCCCCAAGGTTAGACTTCATCTCGATGTCCAGCGATACCACTCAATTGGTTGTTAACTGTCTTCAGGGCGTTCCCGATGCGTCTGCGACACTCATTACTCAGTTTAGAGATCGAGTTTTTGGTCTTTGTTTTCGAATGCTCGGACAACGTGAAGACGCTGAGGATGCGACTCAGGAAACATTCATCCGGGTCATGAATAATTTGCACCGCTGGGATCCTGAAAGAAAATTTGAGCCTTGGCTGTTTACGATTGCAGGGAATCGTTGTCGAACCCGGTTGCAGAAAAGGAATCGGCGAAAAGAAATTCAGCTCTCAGAAGAAATGGATGTCGCCTGCAATAAAAATCATGCCACGGGATTATCGGAGGAAATTCAGAACGCCGTTGTGAGACTCAATGGTGAGCATCGACAGGCATTTGAGCTCTTCCACAAATCACAATGTTCTTATCTTGAAATTGCCACGAGGATGAAGGCTCCCGTCGGGACAATCAAAACATGGGTTCACAGAGCGCGGCGACAGGTTGTGGAGCAATTGAGACGCCGCAACGTATTGGAGGAATGCTGAATGGATTGTCAGGTATTCTCGGAAGAATTAAATACGCTCATTGACCAACGAGTGGACCCCAGGGAGAGTGGCCGTTTACAGGGTCACGCCGAGGTGTGTCCCTCCTGTTGTGAAGATCTGTATTTTTACTCGGCCTGTTTTGGTGAAATTGAATCGGCGCCGACCGTCGTATCGAACGATTCTAAAACGGCGGCTTCCTTCAGTTTCGTCGCGTTGGGGCTTTCGGTGGCTGCGGCGGTGTTACTGATCTGCCTGACACCCGTTGGTGAAATCTTTTTCTCGGAGGACGAGAATAAAAATCTGGTCAGGATGGATGCGGCATTGGCGGTTTCTCCTCGGCAAGTCAACGAGCCGGTGATGAAACTTCCGGCCGAACAGGTTAAAAAGGTCAGGCGGCTTGAGTTTTGGCAGGATACTGGTTTGAAACCGGTTATCAATCTGGATCACCTACAGAAGGTGATCGATGATTCCAGTCGTACCAACTTGGATGAAATGACGAGGGTCGGCAGATCGCTCAGTTCGGTATGGGAAACGATTCAGGATGACGATTATTGGGTTCCTATCCTGAAGCAAAGTGCCCTTTTATGGGTTCGAGCTACCTAATGATAAGGTAGGTTTTCCCTGATAATCGGACGACTGTTACAATCAGCAATCTTTTCTACCTATGCCGTCAGATTCGGCATTCTTTTCCCCGTTTACCTAGATTGTTGCTAATCAGTGTGTATGATTCCGTCAATCGGAAAGGTTGCCGCAGCCTCTCCATCTTAGCACGACCATTTTTGGGGGATTCAAGTGGAAGTAACAACGGAAGAAAATGCGAATTTAGAAGAATTGAACGAGACGGGTTTGAGACAGACGGGACTTGACCGTCGGCAGGATGCCCAACCGGTCGTCAATGACCGTCGAAAAGTGCAACGGCGTCGGCTGATTGATCCAACCACATGTGAGCGTGACTATTCGAATGACGAAATCGAATTCATGCAGGCCATGGACGAATACAAGCGGCGCAGCGGCCGAATGTTCCCCACATGCAGTGAAATACTGGAAGTCGTGCGCGATATGGGTTATGTCCGGGTCGAAATGCCGGAAGCTGATGTGACGGTGGAGCCAGCCAATTTTGAGGAACAGGAACAAGCTCCCGTTCGAACCAATGAAGAAATTGCCAAAGACATCGATGCAAGCGACCTCGAAACCTACGGTGAATATGAAGATTCATTTGAAGACGAAGGAGAAGAAGAGTTCGGAGACGACTTCGACGACGAGTGAGTGCTGTCACGCCAATGACTGCAAGGTTGCGTTGGCTTTAAAGTAATAACGTATGACCAATCGTCCGAATCAGGAGCCAATCCTGATTCGGATTTTTTGTTGGACTTGTGAAAAAGTCATAAAAAAAGTAAATCATTTCCTTGTTGGTACCGAGACGTTTTCGGGCCTTCAGCCGTTCTTTTGATTCCCGGTGGGGTTGAAGCGGTTCCGTTTGCCAAACAAAGCGCTGGTGAAAATGATTTTTAGACTCTTTCCGGTACGTATTCTGTTGTTGTGGGTGTTGCTCCTTTCGGCGGGATGTAATCTTGCCACTAATCGCCAAAATCTTGATGGTAAACGAAGGTTTGAACTGGGCCAGCATCGCGACGCATTACAGAGTTTTTATTTAGCTTTGCAAAACGATCCGGCTAATCCCGATTCCCATTACAACATTGCCAGAACATTGCATCAGATGGGTAACGATGGGAATAACAAAAACCTGATCCAGCAAGCCGAAGTCGCTTACCGTCAGGCACTTCGATTAAATCCGGTCCATCAACCCTCCTACCGTGGTCTATCGGTCCTGATGGCGGAAAATAAACGAGGTCAGGAGGCGTTTGCTTTAGTGCAGGGATGGATGCAGATACGGCCGGATTCTGCGGAGCCCAGGATTGAATTAGCCCGGCTTTATTCTGAGTTTGGAAACAACTCCACCGCTACCCAGTTGCTAAGTGATGCTTTGGCCATCGATTTTGATAACGACCGGGCTCTGCGCGCCATCGGCGCATTGAGAGAGCAGTCCGGTGAGACGCAGCAAGCATTACTGGATTACCAGAGATCGTTGCAGATTAACCCGATGCAACCGGGGCTTTCAAACCGCGTTGCTCAACTTCGGTTGAACAATCGAGTGAGCCCTGCCAGTTCTCCCGTTTATTCCAACCGCACAGCTTCCCGGGCGACCTCTTGGCCCAGATATTAGTTGGCCTGATGAGTGGATTGAGGCGAGGCAGGTCTGCCGGTTTCTTATGGTTTATTCCTCAAAAACACCTGGCGAATTGACTTGCTAAAAGGCAGGGTGGGAACGACCGCCGGGGTCGACCGAAGCGGGAGTTTTAACTAGGCGTGTTTCGCGGCAAAATCGGCCATGTACTCGGCCAAGTGATGAACACCAGCGACTGGCATCGCGTTGTAAATCGAAGCTCGGATACCACCAACGCTGCGATGACCAGCGAGTGAAGCAAGACCGTTTTGCTCGGCCTCCTTGAGGAAAAGATCAAGAAGGCTCTCGTTCTTCAAACGGAAAACAACATTCATTAACGATCGGCAGTGTGGCTCTGCATGACCCGTATAGAGTCCTTGGTATTGGTCGATCACCTCGTAGAGCCGTTGGGCTTTGGCGAGATTTTGACTATGCATTTTTTTCAACCCGCCGACGTCCTCGATGAGCCATTGGACGATGAGTGCCAGAATGTAAATCGCGAAAGTGGGCGGAGTGTTGTAGAGGGACTGGTTTTCAACATGAGAACCGAACGAAAGATAACCGGGTAGTTCGGGGCGGGCGGATTCGACGAAGTCTTTTCGGACGATGACAATGGTGACACCCGCTGCACCGGCGTTCTTTTGGGCGCAGGCGTACAGTAAGGCATACTTGGATATGTCCAACGGCTTATGGAGGAAATCCGACGAAGCATCACAGACCAAAGGGATCTTGCCGCTGTCGGGTTCATCGGCGAACTGAACCCCTTGGATCGTCTCGTTGGAAACATAGTAACAGTAGGAATACTGATTGGGATCCAGGTTAAAGGGCTGTTCCGGGAGCGACCTATAGTGGTCGGCACCACCGTCCCAGACGGCAGTTGCGTTTCCCGTAACTTGAGCTTCGCTAAAGGCCTTCTTTCCCCAGGACCCAGTGATGGCGTAAGCTGCAGGTTTCTCCTGAGGGCGTTGGAAGTTCATGGGAATCATCGCAAATTGCAGTCGCGACCCGCCCTGGAGGAAAAGGATTTCATAATCCTCTGGAACTGCCAACAGCGTCCGTAATCCATCACGGGCCACGTTCATGTATTTTGTAAAAACCGGACCTCGGTGGCTGACTTCCAGTATGGAGCTTCCAACACCGGGAAGAGCTACCAGTTCCGAAGCCGCTTTTTGCAGGACAGATTCGGGGAGGGTCGCTGGGCCAGGTGAAAAATTAAAGATACGGTTGTTGGATGGAGGGGGTTGCATGTCCGCTCAAATAGGATGGGAGTTGAGTGCTTGATTTTAGACTGGAAAACCAGTCAGGATAACCGCCGAGGTGGTTGGACGCCGTAGGGTGGCGAAAGGGACAGGAGGCTGTGGCGTTGACGGTGCAGGAATACAAAGTTGTAACAGTCGTCTTGGACGCCCAGTGAATCCAGCTTTTTTAATTCTTGTCCACAGAATGCAAACCCTTCGTATCCCTGTTCCAGCAGCAAATCAAAGACCGGATTAGCAAAACGTTGATTTTTATTGGAAGAAAATGACTCAAAAAGGAGTAGGGGTCGGTGCTGCTGTAGCGTTTGAATGGCTCCTTGGAACACCGGCAATTCATGGCCCTCTACGTCACATTTAATAAAATCGATCGGACCACCAGGTTGAAATGAATCCAGGTATTCGTCAAGTCGTTCCAGTCGGACTGTCAGTTTTTGACCGGCGTGTTGTGTTTCGAGTGATCCACAGGTGTGGTCACTGGGGACGTGCAGCAAGGCTTCGCCGGGTGAATCTGAAAGTGCAATCGGGTGGACGGAGATGTTCTTAAATCGAACGGCTGCTGCCATCTTGGTTAATTCGGTGATCATCTCAGGTTGAGGCTCGAATGCATAAACGGCGCCACTTCGACCTACCAGGTGACTGAAAAGATAAGTGAAGGCGCCCTTGTTGGCACCAATGTCAACAGCGGTGTCACCCTCTTTCAAAAAATTGGAAACAAATAGGCATTCCTGAGTTTCCCTTTTCTTGGCGAACCTGCGGGATCGATTCCAGTATCGCCATCGTGAAATGTATTTCATGCCCTTGATTTCAATAAAGCCGGTTTGCTTGAAATGATACAGGATTTCCCACAATCCTGCCCATTGGTCTTTTGGCCAAAATCGACAGTCGGCCTTTTTCAGGCAACCTCGATCGGATATTTCGACGAACACAGTCAACGGGATCCCGTCGGCCAGTTCTGGGCCAAGCGATTCAAGTCACCGCGAGGACATCGCCAAACGCATGAGGATAGGGGATCAGCTACCGAGAAAAAGAGAGAGGCGGCAGGGCGTTTGGAACCGAAAAGGGAGGCGATAAACCAATGGGACGGCCTGGATTGGATCTGCACGTCGCCCGGTGTCGGGATCGGTTCGACTGGCGACGAGGATTCCGAAGCGGTGAATTTTAATTCATTACTTAACGAAAAACTGAACCAACAATAGGCAAACGATCGCCGCGAAAACCAATGTCAGCAAGAGACAGCCAGACTGATTGGGGGCAGATTCTTTGAATCGTTCCGGGCATTCGGTCTCTAATTGTCGGATCAAATTTTCAACAAAAATCTTGCCCTCTGCCAAAGTCGCCCCTGTCGAAGCTGTATAGACTTTGACCGCCTGTATTTTTTCATGCGAAAAAATGTGGTCCTTGACGGTTTTCATGGCATCAACGGTTTCATCGGCATTCACTACGCCAGGTTCCCCTGATGAGCCAATTTGATGATCCTTGATCGCCTGCTCCACGATCACCTTGCACTCCTTCAGTTTGGCTTGCGTTGCATCGCGAAGGATCTTAACGGCGTCCAGTTTTCGATCCTCGACGATCGCCTTTCTGAATTTAGTTTTAGCTTCGTCTGGCAGTTGATGGATATCGATACGCATGGACGGGTTGCCGATCGGGAAATGGGCCGTCGTGGCCTGGTGCGAGTAGATAAAGTGCGAGCAGATAACGGGGTGTCCGGTTGCCGAATCAAAATGATTTTAACAGGATTCAGTCGGGGGAGGGCAGCATACAATCTAAGAAAGTGGGTTCCCTCCTCTTTTTACTTCAGCCTACTTTGAGAGCCCGTTAGGCGGGCAGGATTTTTGGGTGGGGCTGAACTTCGGGTAAAGAAGGATTTCATTCTTAAAAAAGGTATGCTGTTTTCTCTGGTTACTGTTCAGGTCTACCGAAAAAATATTGAAGGTCGAGCCCTTCTTTTGGGAGACGAAGTAGACACGATCGTTTTTTGCGCCCGAAAAGAACGGGAACATGTCTGGTGTCTCTTTGGTGTTCGTCAAATTGGTGAGGCCCGTACCATCCATTTTGATTTTGAATAAATCCAGATTCATCATGAACACATAAGTGTTCCCTTTGGGCGAAATAGCGGGGAAAATTCCGCTGCCGACACTTTTATTAGTCATTTGTTTGATTTGAAATCTTTTCCTTAACTGGGTTCCATCCGGTTTGACCGTATACACCGATTGGTAATCGTATTCCCTTGTCTCGGCCCTGGGATCATCGCGAGACGTCCAGAATGATATTAATCCATTGGGGTGGCTCAAGGGAAAGAAGTCCCAATGTTTGTGCTGGGTTAGGTTGGTCATGTTGCGACGGTCTTTCACCAGGTAGATTTCCGCATTTCCTTCGCGATTTTTTGTCACGCAAACTAACCGACCATCAGAGTGCCAGTCCAATACTCCCTCCGGCAAATCCCCTTCAGGGGTGGTGACCTGTTTTATGTTTTTTCCGGTTTGGGAATCCATCACGTAAGTTGCCACCACTCCTTTTACACTACCCGTAAAAGCGATCTTCTTGCCATCGGGTGAAAAGATCGGCCAAGTGGCTGTTCCATCCTCTACCGTCACCAGCTTTTTCTTTTGAGAAAAATCGGTAAGTAAATAAATGCTTTTGTCGATTGGATTGAAGTAAGCAATGGTGTTGTTTTTTAAT
This sequence comes from Planctomycetota bacterium, assembly GCA_014238905.1. Taxonomy (GTDB): domain Bacteria; phylum Planctomycetota; class Planctomycetia; order Pirellulales; family Pirellulaceae; genus JABAAE01. Next base: position 407,005 of record JABAAE010000003.1, on the reverse strand, counting down.
TCCGGGTAATCCTTTTGTTGTTCGGCAGCGATGCGGGTTTGTTTCTGATCTTCTTGTAACTTCGGCTTGGCCAGACCGGGGTCGGGGCAGTTCACCATGACTAACGATGAAATGACCAGCGATAGCAAAGGAGTAAGATTCATAGATCGACCTATTCGAGGTGGAGCATCTCAGGGAAAGGGAGTCTCGGTGATCCAAGCGACCGCAGCTGAAAACAGGCTTGGGTTTGTATGACTTTTGAAGTGAGGTGGATGAGGTTGTCCTGTTAGGAAAGTTGCCGAAAAACGGCGAAAATAATCTCTTGATAATCTATTCAGCGCTGCGGTTTTTTATAGATTGTGCGACATATTAGCAATGTGCTCAAGGTCAACCCTTGGCAACAAAAAAAGTGGGCAACAAAAAAAGTGGGCATCAAAAAGACAATCCAACGCGGCGACGAGGCTAGCCCAGGAGTTGGTAGAAGAAACCGTGACGTTTCGAACAGAGTGCGAGACCTTCCACTTGACTTCGGAATCGGTTTTAATTCACCCAGCGGCCCAGTACCAGAGAGCAAATCGAACAGCGTCCGCTATTTGGCTCGCCAGACCGCCTTCGGGGGGCGTCACCCATCTGACCTACGAGATCCTTCGGTGAAACTCGTATTGCCGATAGAGAATGAGAAGCGATTAAAATGAATTTGTTTGAAATGCTGTTGGCCGCCCTCTATTTCATCTGGATTGTCCTTTTGGCGACCTGGTTTGTCTGGATTCCCTGTTTAGTCCTGATCTTAGGAATCCAGGTTTATCGCTGGACCAGAAAAAAAGAAAAGCATCAGTGACCTTCGAACCGATCGTTTTGTTTTCTACAGTCTTCAATTTCCCACAGTTTTCGGTGACCCAGTTTTCGGTGACCCAGTTTTCGGTGACCCAGTTTAGATAATTGTAAACGTGATGTCGCTAGCCAGCGACGGTCCCCGCTTCGCCGGTGTCATCGTTACCAGTTGGAAGCGGTCACCAACTGCAAAGCGGCCGTGGACTGGATAAGGCGATGCGAGTCCTGAAACAGGATGGACCCGCATCGATAGCCATTTAAATCTAACGCCCCAGTAATCTTGGAAAAATTCTGTAGCGTGGAGCGGTTGGGTTGCAACATCCTACGCGATTGGTTTCTTCTACCCAAGCTTCACCACCGCTTTCTTTTTGCACCACACGTTTTGTTCGGTTTGGAGAAACCTGAGTGAACTCTGATTTGTATCTGGTCGTTTTCCCTTGACTGGTTTCGGTATAGAGCCACTTGATGGTTTTTTTGTCCAGATCGATACTTTGCAGTTCTGAGGACCCGGTATACAACTTGCCCTGGTCAAAACCTGAATTGCTGGATTTGATGGTTTTCGTCCTTGCATCCCAGTAAGACATGCCGACTCCCAAAGAGATGACATCACCATTTTCTGTTTCCATCCGGTGGGACGAGTGAATTGACTTTCCGTCTGCAGCGAGTTGGAGCGTGTCGGTACCGGTATACTTTTGTCCGGCATCGATTCCTTCCCATAAATCCTTGGTCTCACTTTCGTGGGTAAACGTTCCGAAGCTACCGATGGTTTGGTGGAATGCAATAAACTCCTGCCAGGATTCGGGCTTTTTCTCCTGGGCCATGGCTTGTTGGTGACCACCGGCGACCCACTGCAGGGTGAAACACAGCAGCAGAAAAGGGGTAATTCTCATTTTGGATTCCTTGTAAAAAATACGATCAAGTGAGTTTTCAATTGTCTTCATCAAAAAACACCTCGTGAAGCACGTCTTCGAGAAACGCAGAGGACTTCCTCTGGATTCGAAAAACTGTTTATCAATAGTGTGTCTCCAATGGCGGATTTGGCTTGGTTTGCATCCGGGCAGTTCGAATCAATCATCACTGACTTGATTGTCCGGGACCAGAAATCGGCCATTCAAGGTGCCGGCAGTTATTGGCCAAAGGATGAATTTCCCAAATTAGGCTGAAGTGTCCATAATTCGGCGATTACTTCGGCATTGGGCTGCATGATTTTCGCATGCTCTTCCAGGTGTTTTTTCCAGGATCCCTCGCCGTTGGCATCCTCGAAAGCTGCTTGCCACACATCCCCACCCAACAAGGTATCGCTTAGCCTGTCGAACGACAGAGATTCCTGATAGGTCATAAAATCACCGCCCATGTGTAAACGGGTAACAGTCCAGTTGGCCTTGATTCCGCTTTTTCGAATTGCGTTGGAAAACATGGAGTATTGGTTTTCCAGTTTTTGGTACATTCCCGGAAGCATTTTCCAGCGTCTGTGCAGGACGAACTTGGGGTGGTGACCGGCCGGCAGTCCCCGATACCGGGTGCCCTGGATCTCTTGCCAAACCTCTCGATTTCCAGAGGATTTTTGAAGCGGAGCAACTTTTTCTATCCAGTATTTCGCTTCGTCGTCCGTCTCAGGAACCAGACCCTGGACAGGGAATTTGGGGTGATCGAGTTGTTTTGCGGTAACGTCTCCGAACCCTCTGGCAAACTGGCCGGAACGTTTTCCGTCAGAAATTCGGTAGGTCCACCAGCGACTGGTTTGGTTGCCGGAGTTGAACGTCTTTGTTTTTTCTTGAGCCGCTATTTTGAACTCTTCGACGTTTTCGGATTCGACCTCAATAAAGCGAACCAGATGAAATTTGAGTGGATCACTTTTGGTGGTTTCCGATTGGCCATGAAGGCCGGTAACGAACATGAAAAAGAAACTGATTGAGCCGTAGGCCAAATAAATTTTTGTCTGGTGCATGGGATTTCTAACAAGATGTAATGATTAATGAAGCGGGGAAGTGCCCGGCACGATGTTGTCAGGGACGCGAGGCCGTAGAAAGCCAGCGCCCTCTGGTAATCTCTTGACTAACGGATCATTTCGGCAAACTTATCAAATCCTTTCGATTCAGCGATTTCTGCTGCGGTTTGCCCGTTTTGATTTTTGGTTGTGCGCTCAGCACCCTGTCCCAGCAGGATTTTGGCACAGCGAATCAGGACGGGGGTTCTCTCCGGTTTGGATTCGTCGAGGTGAGCGGCTGCCCAGAGCAAAGGGCTTGCCCCGTTATTCGCTTTTGCGTTGACGTCACATCCCTCTTGAATCAGCAACTCCAGCATCTGGGGTTGTTCCCAGTGGATCGCTTCGTGCAGGCACGAAGCGCCATGTTGAACCCGGGTCTTGACGTTCGCACCGTTTTCAATCAACCATTTGGCGATTTCCACGTGCTTTGTTCCGGCAACCAATGCCAATGGCGTCTTTTTGAATCTTGTTGCCAGATTGATTTTGGCACCCTGGCGATGCAAAAACTGCGTGATGTCGGCATGCCCGGCTGCGGCGGCATAAGCCAAAGCGGTGTAGGAATTCTCTGAAAGCCCGTCAACTACGGCACCATCAACGAGTGCTTTTTTGACGGCTTCAAAATTACCCTCTCGGGCTGCAATTAACAGTGATTCCTGAGGGTGGGTGACCTTGCGATAGGATGACAACTCTTTGTTTGAGTTGTTGTTGCGAATCGGGGTTAGCCTATCATTCAGTAGAACGTAGGCTCCGTCGAACGTCATGGAATCGATTGTCAAGTCAGCACCGACGACCGGCAGGAAATGATTGGCTGCCAATTGTTTGTTGCTCAAAGCCGAATTTTTCTGGTTGTCGATATACAGGTAACTTCCCTTCCCACTGATCATGACCGCTACCAAGTGGTGGAACTTGCCGTCATTGATATTGGTCGGGTTTTGAAGGACGGTAATTCCAGCGGAACTAAGGTGACTATGTTGCCAGTGACGATGAACTCGCCAATTGTTCATTTGACCTTTGGCGATCAACGTCTGCCATGTGGTATCGAGGCGGTCGGCCTGAAACCAGATCGATACTGTCGTCACACCATTTTTGGGCTCGTAATCGGAGGCTTTACCTCCCAAAACGACGTAGTCATTTTTTCCATTTAGCATCAGTGATGTCGTTCCCGATCTGCTTTTCGCAAAACGGGCTTTGGTAGCGGATTTCCCATGACGACTATGACCACTGGCGTCTTCAAGGTTGCCATCGAAATCCCAGTAACCAAGAAGATTTTTAGCAACGTCGCTATTCAGGATCTTATCTGATTTGGGCGGTTTGCCCTTGTTCCAAAGTAACGCCACCTCTTCATCGCTTAAGGCACGGTTCCAAATCGCCAGTTCGTCAACCTGTCCGGCCCAGTTTCTGTGTTTTGAATTCGGCTTAGGAAAGATCTTTTTGAAATTCGATTTAACCCAACGGCCGATACCCTCGTTGTTGGTCACCTTCATATCCCATGACCAAGTCTGTAGCAGCTTTCCATATTCGTCATACCGAGACTGGATTTCCCGATCTGGTTTGACGGTCTTGATTTCAAAGCTAGGCCCTGAGTAACGAATCCATTCGCCTTCAAGCGAATCTTTCCGAGCGTCCTGGCTGTTCCCTTCGGAATTCAAAAAGCAGCCGGAAATCCATAAAACGAGGCAAAGCCTCCCGTAGAAAAAAAACAGGCGAGTATTAGGAAATGATTTTTTCATTGAGTTCCTCAGTGGTACGACAATTGACTATCGGGAGGTGGATGAAAAACCATTTCGTGTCGGTACGACGAGCTTAGCTGGGAATAAGGTACGCCGCTGGTGTCACAAAACGGTGGCTCGACATTCCATGCTTTTCACCTTCACACACTTTTTAATCAACTCACTTGCGGAATGCAAGTGACTATTCAGGCGTTTGGTTTTACAGGTCCGGTGACCACCGACGGGCGGAAGAAAATTATTCCTTCCTCTACAATGACGGTCCTGGAATCGCCTTCTGGTTCCAGAGCCCAATAGAACGGGGCGTTTTGTCATTGACAAAAGACCACATTCGGAGACGAATTTGCATCTGGAACTGCAGGAATGTTTGCCAGTCCGAGGTGGTCAGCTATTCAAATTTCGCCCGAATTTCGGCGATGAACTTTTTAGTGTTTTTTTTCATCCACTCAATCTCCGCTTTCGGCACCGAGTGTTTCTCGTATTTGTCGACCCATAATACGAGCGAGACGATCACTGGAATCAGGTCCAAACCTTTCGATGTTGGCTTATAAAAAATGACCCGAGCATCTTTCTCTGAAACTTCAGATTCAAGGAGGCCCACTTCTGTAAGAAACTTCAATCGCGATGCCAAAATGTTGGTTGCGATACGCTCTTTGCTCTGACTGAACTCTTTAAAGGATTTGAAACCCTTGAACAAAATGTCGCGCAAAACGAGCAGGGCCCATTTGTCGCCAACCAATTCGAGCGAAATGTTGACGGGGCATGGTGAGCGCCATGGCGAGTTTGCTTGGGAGTTAGTCGTCATGGGGATTAGGTTTTCGGGGGAACGCATCAGGTTCGCGAAAATGTCCAAACCGGATGAACACCTGAACTTATAACAGATCTAGCGTAAAGTTCCAACGAATCGCCGGAAAAACACTTGCAAAATGCAATCAACTGAATAAAGATCTGAATTCATCACTTTTACAATAACGATTGGTTCCCTGATTTTACCGAGGGTGATTTTTCATTTAAGACTTGCCGCCACGGGTGGAAAGCAGTCTGCAAATTTGAAAAACCAAATTATTGGTCGCTAAAATCCGGGATATATCACTACATCATAAGGCACTGAAAATGGTACAAACTGAACTTCGTTTTGCTAAGATTTCTCGAATTGCCCAGCTCGCGATTGTGCTTTTATCGGCATGGACTACCGTTTCGCAGGCTCAGGATAACAGTTCTACAAAAGCCGAATTCGAGGAATTTTCTCGGGCCATGATGGGTCGTTTTCGCGGCGATATCCTGCTGATTCACGACTGGCCTGGTCATCAGAAAAAAAAGGGGGAGCGTATTTCCGGGGTGCGGGTCACCCGGCCGGTCGCCAATGGTGAAGCATTTATTTCTACTGACTCGGCAGGCGCTGGAGTATTTACCGAGTTGTTTGTTTTCAATGCCCGCACAAAACAAATAGAAGGCAACGGTGTTTCCAACGGTGGAACGACCTGGAGTTCGGTTGTCAGCAAAGAATCCCCCAATCGATGGAAATGGACATTGAAAGGATCGCTTGGCGACGGGAAGTCAACTCGGGGCACTGGCGCGTGGGTCTTCTTAGAAGAGGGCAAGCGTTTCGACCTGGTCAGTGATGATTTCTGGATTGGAGACACAAAAGCAGGCAAGCTCCACGATCGGTATCATCGAATCTCGGCGGACCCCAAAGTCGAACAACCTTCTGAGGAAGACGCAGCAAAACTCCTGCAAACCATGCAGGGCACATGGGTCCGAGATTATCAGGATAATCAGGGTCGCTGGACGAAACGGGAAAAAGTGATCGATGGAAATACAGAAAAAGTCACCGATTACGACCAGGAAAACAACGAACTGCGGACGTGGTCCTCAGAATTTGAGGTCCGACGTTTGGCGGGTAAATACAACGTCTTCAGCAATAAGGCGGTCTTCTATATCTTCGATGTCGACGAAAATTATTGGTATGAAATACATGACCTGAAAGCATCCGCGGGAATGCTGCCAGCCTTTCGCCGCGTCAAGTCCATCACCAATCTCAACGAAAACCGGCTAGGCGACTTGGAAAAATGGGTCGGAAACTGGCGGGGGGAGTTCACCCCCAAGCCACTCAAGGGGTACACCGATGGTGACAACGGAATCGTGGAAGTCGAATTCGACTGTAAAAAAAATCGACTTGGAACAACCATCACTTTCAGTTGGATTGCTTCTCGCCAAGAGGATGGTGAAGTCGTTGCCACAGTGAATGGGTATGTTGCGTGGAGTCCCACGCAGAATTCGTATATATTCCATTACATCAACTCCAGCGGCGTCAACGTTTCAGGGACCATCAAGATGCGTGGAAAAACCCATATCATGAATCGGAAAGGGAGTGGGCCGGACGGTGATTTCGCCGAGACCTGTACCCTTGAATTCAAGGACGCCAATACGATGGTGCATTCTATATTCAGCCGAGTTCACCGCGGGCAGGCGTCCGAAGACGCTACACCGGTCACTTTGAAAAAAATGACTCAGTGAACCCCTGGGCAGGTGGGCGGTATTCGATGACTATACTCGGCAGGACAAGCCTGCCGGGTGTTAGCCATCTTTTCCGGTTTGTTTTTCGGTTCGTTTTTCGATGGTTGGGAGCGATGTTCCGGGTTCCAGATTTTCCAGTCCGTGGACTGCTACACCATTTTTTTTAGTTCTCTTCTAAAAAACGTGTTTTATGAGTGCTCCGGCTGCAGAGCCACCGAACGCAAAAACCGGCGATTTCTATGGTTGGACAATGGTTCCCTTCATCTGGCTCCTCTATGGAGCTGGGTCTTCGCCTGGTTTTTATAGCTGGTCGTTTTTCAGCAGTGAGCTGATTGACGATCTCGATTTTTCGCGAGCCAATATCGGCTTTGTTTTCGGGCTGATGTCCCTTTGCCTGACTTCTTCGACCGCGTTGTCGGGGCTGGTCGAAGCAAAGTGGGGAGCGCGAACGGTTTGTATTGTGGGTAATCTACTGGCGGCGTTTGGATTTGGCATGCTGGCAACGGCGAACAGTCTGATCGAATGCAGCATCTATTACGGGATCTGTGTCGGAACCGCTATCGGTTTCGGTACCATTGTTCCCTGTCAGACCATGGCAACGCACTGGTTCGATCGTTACCGAGGACGGGTGGTGGCCTTTGTTCTGACCGCTGGAGGCGTCGTCGGTTGCCTGGTGACGTGGTACAACACGATCATGATCAATCACTGGTCTTGGCGGACTGGCTTTCTCACCTATGCGGCGTTGGCTCTGATACTCGCCGGTGTGGCTCGTATGTTTATCCGTAACACCCCACGTGAAATCGGGCAATACAAGGATGGTATTCCGCCGGAAGACCAACCCAGAAAAGGGATGGGAAAACCGGCGGTGACGCCGGCACCCAAAATTGGAAAGGCCGTGTTTGCGGTTTTCGTCCTCTGTGCTCTTGGATTTCAGCTCCCCTGGAGCCTCGTGGTTGCTCACGGGCGACTGCACCTCGAAGATCTGGGTTTCGGACTGGGCGCGATCAGCGTCTTGTTCGGGTCGATGACGATGTTGTCGGTTGCGGGGCGGCTTTGCGGTGGGCTCGGTGATTTCATGAAGCCCAATCTGGTCTTGGGCGTGGCGTTACTGATTGAAGCATCTGGCCTGTTTCTGTTCCTTTTTGCCTCGTACTCCATCGTGGCATGGATCGCCATTATCCTGCTGGCTATTGGTTTCGGCGGAAGCTACATGTCACTTTCGCTTGTTGTTTCGAATTATGTGGGGGCGGAAAGGTTTTCGCGAACTATTGGGCTGATTTACCTTTTGGCGGGTTTCGCCAATGCGCCAGCGCCCGGCATTGCCGGATGGATGGCAGACACCATCGGAGGCTATGCGATTCCTTTTATGAGTGTATCGCTGGCGACCATGGTCGCTGGTTTCTTTGCCTTGAGGCTGAAAGATCTCAAGGCTAAATGACCCCAATGAGGTGTTGGAGCCGGTTTGCCAGTGGTGGAATCCGCGGATTTAAGGCTGCACAAAAAGCGTGTGCCGAGCTGCAGAAGAGGATGATCCGGATTTGATTGCAAGTAACCGGAGAACAACCTGACAGCTCATTCGGATGGCTCGTCAAAATACGTGATCTGATCCGGTGACAATCGTCACCTCAGTCGATGAGGAATCCCAGGTTCTAATTTCGGCCAGTCAACAAACCGCTTCAGCACATTGGTATTGGGTGACGAAATAACGGTTCCCCAGAGATGGTTTTCACGCAGATCAACCGGAAAGATGTTCTTTTTTTTACCACAAACACCCTGTGTAAGTCGCAGATCACTTGCAAAACGCAAGTGAAGAAAGCAGAATAATACGCTTGGCTTCCCGGGACATTCCGCAGAATTCTGTTGACATGTTATTCAACTCCATTATTTTCATCCTGTTCTTTCTCTTGGTGCTTGCGGTGCACTACTCTCCGCTCAGCTGGAGACTGAAGAAAATTCATTTGCTTCTTGCAAGTTATTTTTTCTACGCGGCGTGGATGCCGCCCTTTGTGATCCTTCTTTGGATTTCAACCACCGTCGACTGGTTCGCGGTCAAACTCATGCAGCGACAAAAAAACCGGTCTGCCAGAATTGGTTTCCTGTGCCTGAGCCTGCTGGTCAATCTTGGGATGCTGGCCTGGTTCAAATATGGCAACATGCTCACCCAATCTTTGGCGTCATTGGTAGGCATGATTGGAGTCAACTGGGAAGCACCGGTTTTCGACATCATTTTGCCCGTCGGTATTTCTTTCTATACATTCCAGACGCTGAGTTACACGATTGATGTTTTTCTCAAACGGATCAAACCTGCGTCGTCCTTCCTTGACTTTGCTCTTTACGTCGCCTTTTTCCCCCAACTGGTGGCCGGGCCGATCGTGCGTCCCAATCAACTGCTTCCTCAATTCCAATCTCCACAAAGGGCCAACCGAAAGCAGTTTGCCTGGGGGGTGATGCTGTTTACCTGGGGACTGTTCCAAAAAACGGTGTTGGCGGACAGCATTCTGGGGCCGGTCGCAGGGCATGCTTTTGGGTTTCAGAAAGAGATGTACATTTCCGATGCCTGGCTGGCGACATTCGCTTTTTCTGGCCAGATATTTTTTGATTTTGCCGGGTATTCACTTTGCGCCATCGGTACAGCGATGTGCCTTGGATTTTCCATACCAAACAACTTTAAGTCGCCTTACGCGGCGGTCGGTTTTTCGGATTTCTGGCGGCGTTGGCACATCTCCCTGTCTGAATGGTTAAGGGACTATCTGTACATCCCACTGGGAGGAAACCGAAAGGGAGAGGTCCGGACAAAAATCAACTTGATGATCACCATGTTACTTGGCGGACTCTGGCACGGAGCCAGTTGGAAATTCGTCGCCTGGGGAGGGATCCACGGGCTCTATCTGTTGCTGGAGAGGATGCTTTTCGGCAGACGAACGAGAGACGCCAGGGAAATCCGGTTTTTCACGAGGCTCGCCGGCACATTGGTGACCTACATTGCGATTTGTATCACCTGGATATTTTTTGCTGCTCCCAACTGGGATTCCTGTTTGATCGTTTTCAGAAGTCTGGTCGGTGCTACCGAAGAACCGATCGCCGTCATCAAGACCATCGAAATCCTGATGATCGTAACGGTCATTTCAGCCATGCTCGTGGGGCATTGGTTCATGCGGGATCGAAAGCTTGAAGAAGTTGTCCAAAAAACACCCACCTGGTTGCTGGTGTTCATTTTCTTCGCCGTGCTGGTGAGTGTTGTGTTGACAGGAGAAAGCGAAAGTGCCTTTATCTACTTCCAATTCTGAAGATTATATTGTTCGCGAGATTCCCGATCGACCGCTGGCCGGCATCGTGTCCGGATGCATGATTGCGGTGCTGGGATTGCTGGCTGTTTTGGAGGTGTCCGCGCGGCGCAATGGCGTTTTGGCATCGAGAGACCGGAACATGGTCTTCTGGCAAAACCATCGCCTTAGTCTGGATTCACAAGCGTCCGACACCACGGTTTGTCTCGGTGCTTCGCGAATCACGTTTGGAATCGATCAGGATCAATGGGAAGACATTACCGGCGAACGCCCCTACAACCTGGGTCTGTGGGGAGCGTCTTCTCTGCCGATGTTGAATGACTGCGCAGAAAATACGTCGATCAATGGCAAAGTCCTCTGTAGCCTCTCAGGCGGTTTTGCCTTTGCGAACGAAAAAATACCTTTTTCGTTTCGCATATCCAAAGCGATTCAGGATCTGGATCGAAACCGTTATTCCTTCACACTCCGCTCCAAGGACTGGACAGGGCCCATGCTGCAGGCGCGGTTTGCGGTCCTGAATCCAGCCATTTTTTCACCGGTTGAAATCCTGCGGGAAAACCTGAGATTTTCTACACGTCCCAACGAAATCGCCTGGTTTCATATTCCTTACACAGTGCATCACACCGAAGAGAACCAGGACATTTTCATCGATGACCTCTCGGATCCCTACTATCTGCACCAATGGGACACCATGCATCAAACAGCCCTGGAATATATGGCACGTTTTGAACCTCGCGACCTCGACATCGCCATCGCGCAGATCATCAAAAACGTCAAGCAAATTGAGGCGCGAGGTGGCGAAGTCATTTTTGTCAACTTCCCGGTTAGCCGTTTTTTTAAAGAATGGGAGAACCAGCGGTTTCCTCGGGAGAAGTACTGGGATGAGATTATCGAACAGTCGGGATGCCGCGGTTTTCACTATCTCGATCATGAGAAAACCAAAGATCTGTCTCCACCAGACGGCTCTCATTTAATGCCTGATGAAGCGAAAATATTTACTCGGGAATTGGCAAAGTTCGTGAACGAATGAAATAGACGTCAACGACCGATTTTTTTTAGCCAAATCAGGCAGCTAAAGAGCCATGCGGTTGTTACCGTTATCGATATGGAAGAATCGATTCAATGGTGGCCCGTGTCATCAGGACCACTCGGTTTAATTTTCGTCTGCGGTGCCTGATCTTTTCGGTGCCTGATCTTTTCGGTGCCTGATCTTTTCGGTGCCTGATCTTTTCGGTGCCTGCCGTTAGGTCTTTGGCCTAAGTCGATTTTTTGCCGTGGGCCAGTTTCACTAAACCCTCAAAAAGTTGTTCAATGCGTTGGCGAGCCCGGAGGGCGTAGTCGGTGATGCGGGGGTCGAATTCATCGGGAACGCCAGCCAAGGCCTGGCTTTGTGTTTCGAAATGCAAATGCTCGATGCCGATATCCCCCATCATGCCCCGTGTTTTCCAAGTATTGGAGTCCCAGGTTGAAAACGGGATCCCCATCACGCAGGCAGCGACTGCTGCATGAAAACGGCCGGCACAGATTCGTTGGCAGCGGGCAAGGTTGGAAAGAACGTCATTGACCAATAGCGATTTGGGTGAAAATCCGGACAGAGGATTGACCACATTGTCGGTGATACCGAGTTCTATCTTGGACACAGTCCGCGGCGTTGCCCGTAACATACTGGATGCAAAAAGCAGATCGGGAACGACATCACAATCCGGGCCACTTTTCCTGATCTCTTCAGCACTTAGAGATTCGCGGGTGGAGATATAGAGCAAATTTTTTAGCGACGACTGAGTACCGTTGTCCTGAAAAATGCAGTTGATTAGCGCCGTCGGATATTCGTCGGCAAGGTGCAGTAGGTGCAGGTTTTTTCCATGGTGGATGGATCCCTCTCCGTTAATCAATACCAAGTCGGCTTGTCGAAAAAACTTTTGCGCAAATTTCGGTTTGAAATCGATGGGAAAGGCGGCAATCAACTCTGCGTTGACGCGGCACAATTGTTCACGCATAGTTTGGCCGACGAGTTGGCAACCGAAATGTGGGTTGAAGAGACTGGTGTCGTTGACCAGGACGACTTTTACGGGTTTGAGAGAATTCATGATCGAATGAATAACCGAAATTCCCGACTGGTGTCAATTCGAAATGGCAGTTCAAAACGGTGCATTGAGGTTCTTAGCCTGAGAATCATTATTCGGGATTCAAAATAAAAAAGAGGGCTCACCATCAGGATGGACCATTTGCCTTTGATAGAAACATTAAAACACTCCGTATTAATGTTTTCAGCGGCGGAAGGCAGAGATTGTGAGGATCGATCCTTGCGACTGTGATTGCCACATTGCACACCTCACGTAATTGTTGGGCGAGGACGATGCCATCGAAGGTGTACTGGATTGGTAACGCTAAGAAGAGGCCGTATGGAAATTGAATGAGGTTCTTCTGTCCGATGAACTTTCAGATTTGTATGGGCAATACTTGCGAGTCGGAAAAGATAGCATACGATGCAATATCGATCAGTACCGGGCCTACCCGTTAAGTGGATGACATGAAAGAGATATGGGATGAACATCACGCCTTTGAGAGCACAAACGACGACCGGGCCTCGCTGCCAAAAATTCCGGTCAAAATCGGATGTTTTGCGATCGCGATCTTTGTCTTTTTATTGATTGGAGGTTTAATCGGTTTGATTATTAAATCGGCGATGGATGGAGACCTGGGACAGCTTTGCATAGGATTCATCTTGTTGATATCTTTTGTCTTTGGTTTGATTTCCGAATCGTCCAAAAAGAAATGACCTCCACCAAAGAGTCTCATTGCCATCCCGTTCTGCAACGTTTTGAAAAATCCTTCAACGTTCACATTGACGGCTAGGATATTGGTGACGGGCGTGGCCTGACGGCTTGTGAAGCCGATAAGAAGGGACGGACTTGCGGGGCATGACATGGATGGTCTTACCCCCAACCCTCGGTTCCGAAGACGGCTCGAAAACCAAAGGCGAATGTGGCAGAAAGGTCGTCTACAGCCGTGTGAAACGGTTCAGTAACTGCTTTTGCAGACCAACGCAGACTATCGCATTTTTACGCAGTTTCAAGTGGTAACTGCGGCCTTAAGTGGTAGAGGTGGTAGTCGATCAAATGACCTTCGGCCGTGCATAAGTAGGTCGCTTGCATGACTACCACTTTTCGAGTTTCAAAGTGGTAGTGGCTACTTTGCTCGTTGCAAACTATGAGGATGGATAATCATCCAGTGATTGCGTTAGCACCTCTGCTCACGGCTCAGACCTTACCACCCCTTCACCCCAATCCACATCAAACTCGCCGCCACACTCGCAGCACTGGAATGTGTCTTGGCCCATCGGGTCGTCCACAGGGACGGTCAAGAGCTCACCGCAGTGCGGACACTCCACTTCCGTGGAACCTGTGACGGCTCCTGGGAAGCAGAGTTCGTAGGTGATGAGGTCGTCGAAGAGGGACATTAGTCTTCGTCGGCGAGGGATGATGCGTTCCCACCATCCTGCGTTTCTTGCAAAGCGGCAATTTTTTTACTGTTTCGTAGGGAGAGTCTGAAAGTCGCGATTGCAAGTCCCAATGCAAGACCGGTAATCCCGTGATTAAGAAATTCCATCTTGTATTCCCCATATGTGAAGCTGGCTGACCTCGCAATTATCCCCCCCCCCCGCACGTCAATCAAGCGGGGAGGAATTGTCTACAGGTAAATATCGAGGCGGCGTAACAGGGATCAAAACGACCTAAAAAACCGCCTAATCGGTGTCATAATCGTATGCAGCGGACGCTTAGCATTTGCTAAGCCCCAGAAATCCGCTCACGGCCCCGTCTCCCAGTTATCTCCATCGCGAGGTGATTGGGGGGCGGGGCTTTTTTACGCCGTTTCTCCCTCGCTTTCAATTCGCAAGGGTAGATCTTGGTCGTACGTTTCCGATGAATGGCCCTTTGCTTATGTCGCCAAGCTTCGGCTTCGGCTGGTGAAAATAGGTGTTTGGAATCAGGGCGATCCATAAATGGTAGCAAGATCTCTTGGGCATTCGGCCCAAGCGGTACTCGTCTTCGATGTCCACGCCAGCGGTTTTTGTGTTTGTCCGGCTCATAGATCCAAACCTCACCACTCTGATCGATGAGTTCTGGCTGCATTGCCGTGACTTCACCGGGCCGCATCCCGGTGAGCAGTTGAAGACGGGCCATCGCCGCTGCTGGGGGTAGAACAAAAGGCAACGTCACTAGTACAAATCGCTCATCAATCGGTTTGACAGGCTTTGACTCTCTAGCTTCAGTCCGTCCGTATCGAAGTCCGGTAACGCTGCGGAGACCTTCGTAGACTGATGGGACGATCAGCTCTTCGCTGACCGCCCATTTGAAGACACGTTTGATTCGACCAACCCGTTTGTTGACCTCCGTCCGGCAGAGGTCGCGATCAATCATGTGCTGGCGGATCGTCTTCAACTTGAGTGGACCGAAATTGTTGGCGATGAGGTTGCCGTAGAGTTCATTGACTGGTACGACCGCGTCTACCATTCCTTTGAATTCTTTGCCTGGCTTGCCGTCGTCACTGTAGTACGCTTCGGCGTATTCCAGATATTTGACCAAAACTTCGGACACCAACAGCAGCGACTTTGGTGTGTCATTTGTGACTGGTCCGGCATCCCGACCTGGTTGAGCCAGCTCAGCCAAAAGGCGGGCGTAACGCTGACGACTGTCAGGCGAGTTGTATTTGCCAAGGTAAACGTGCCGACCGTCGACGATCGTACGGGCTTGGCCTGACGGCTTGTGAAGCCGATAAGAAGGTACTGACTTATGGGGCATGACATGGATCTCCAGAAAGGGGCTGGAGCCAAAAGTGGTAGGACTACCACTTTCAGCAACCTTTCCGGCCACGTCGCCCAAGTGCGGGCAAGTACACAATGTCCTGTGTTTGGCACGGTTTATAAAGAGTACATCCGGAGGGATTCGAACCCCCAACCCTCGGTTCCGAAGACCGATGCTCTATCCAGTTGAGCTACGGATGCGTGAATCGACATGATAATGTAAACGGATTCTCTAGGAAAGGCTGGGCTCAAGCGGTATCTATTCCTTAATTGAGAGTTTTGTAATTACCTGCATTATCGGAAAAAAGTTTGGTTTTAGGGCTGATTGCTTTCAAACTCCCCGAACATACGGTTACAATAGGATTGACAGAGGCGACTGCTAATTCGATCCTGCAAACGGTTACGAGAATATTTTTTTACCAGAATTCAGGCGGTTTGAATAACTCTTTTGTTCATGAATCCCATTACACTTCGAATCCTTGACGGCTCAGACCGCGGACGCATTTTTGATGACGTTCCAACACCGGTGACGATTGGCCGTGAAGAAGGCAACACGATTCAGCTCAATGATGAGCGTGTCAGTCGGTTTCATATCAAGATTCAGGAAGACAAAGAAAATCTGGTTCTAACGGACCTTGAGAGCACCAACGGAACCAAGGTCAATGGTGAAGACATCCAGCTCCGGATTCTTCGTGTAGGAGATATGATTTCGTTAGGAAGAAGCGTTCTGTTACTTGGATCACGAGATGCTATCTCAGACCGTGCCGATGGATTGAAGCCCGGGAAAGACTCCAGTGAGAGCCAGGGATTTTCTAAAAAAGTAGAAGGCTTGGCAGCCAAGGCCAAGCACGATTCCCACCTGCAGGCCCGCATTTATGATCTTGATCCACCCGATTTGCCAAGCCATCTAAGCCCCGGTCAAGCCGCGCAGTTATCTGAGTTAATGGAGTACATCCATATTCGGATTCGGGAGCTAATTAATTCGGTGCAATCCGATCGCAAAGGCGAGAGTATCGATTTGGATTTTGAGAAGTGGCAGGACTTGTTGGAGCTGCAATCTCGCATCGCCGAGTACATGAGAAAGATCGGTCAGCCAGAGTGAACGATGTCGACCAGCGGTCGATGATTATTCTTTCTTTTTACTTTCAGAGACGAGCTTTTCACTTCTGAAGGCGAGCCAGAATACGGGAGAGAATTCTCTGTTCCAGAGAAGTGTCGCGCCCAACAGAATACCATTTTTGGGTTCCCGAGAGGCTGTAAAGGGCACCGTCTCGGTCCACGTTGGGCGTGATGTTGGTTCGAATTGACCCCACAGCGGCATTTTCTGGTCGTTGCAGATCTTCCATTTCCTTGTAAACCTGTACGTCGATCAGGAACGTGGTGCCGGCTGGAATGACTTTCACTTTTGCCCAACGACGGATGGTTTGAAAAGTGGCGTACCACTTTTCGAATCCTGGTGTTGAATCGTGTCGCCAAGGTTCCAGTAGAGTGGAGCCAGGAGTTGGATAGGTTTGAATGAGACCTTCGGTGACAATTCCGTCCTCCAGGCGTATTCGTTCTTCTTGTTGGATTTTAAAATAGTCGTCTAACTCGTCAATGATCTGATTCCAGACAAACTCCTGATCGGTGATGGTCACGCTTGCCGGATTGGGGGTGAGAACACCCGAGACGGATCGGTTTGCGGTTCCTTGGAAAAAAGGGAATCCGCCACCCTCGGATAACAGTCCTGCTCCGCATCCGGACAGGAACGTTACCAACATAATCAAAAAAAGAGATTGCAAAAAAACGATTCGAAATGCGGTCAAGTCTCGTTTGAGGCGGGGCATGAGCTATCGGACAGGCTAACGGGTCAATTTACCAAAACGGTTCAACATGGAATAATTGCAGAATTCGAAATCCGTCACCAGATCATCCTTTAGCTAGCGAATTATGTTTACTCAAACTCAAATCGACGAATATGAGTCTTTTCAGGCAGGGCAGGGGTTCTGCCTCGATCATGGCTTTGACGTGATCGAAATCTCCGGAAAAGACCGTGCCAGTTTTCTCCACAATTTCTGCACCGCTGATATCAAATCGATGGAAGCTGGCGATTTGGTAGAAGCATTCGTTCTCAATCCCAAAGGCAAAACAATTGGATTTGTGCTGGTTTTGTGTCAGCCCACACGACTATGTATGGTGCTAAGGCAAAATCAGACGCATGCCATACGTCACCATTTGGAAAAATTCGTGATTGTTGAAGACGTGCAGCTAGCGACCGTGGAAGCGACCGAAATGGTGGTGCAGTCGTGGGAAGAGTCGCAACAGGACCAACACTATTTTTCAGTCGATATCACAGCAGGCTCTTGCCTCTTTTTTCCTCCTGCAATTGGCAACTATGCAGGTGGTCCGCTGACTGATGGCAAGCAGGTTTGTAGCCGTGAGGTATGGAATTCGATCCGGATTGAAAACGGCTTTCCCTATGGAGGCGAGGACGTTCTGGAAGAAAATCTCGCTCAGGAATTCAATCGGGACAAGACTGCTATCAGTTTTAAGAAGGGGTGCTACCTCGGACAGGAAACCGTCGCCCGGCTCGACGCGTTGGGCCATACCAATCGTAGTTTTGCAAAAATCAGGGTAGCCGGAGATTCCATTGTCGCCCCTCAGACGCCCATTCTGTGCTCGGAAAAAGGGCAAGATAAAGAGGTTGGGAGGGTGACGTCGAGCGGCTGGTCGCCGCGATTTCAGTGCACGTTGGTGTTGGCAGTTTTAAAGAAGCCGTTTCATACCGAAGGAACCGACGTTCGCTTGGGAGCGGAAACTGGTCAGGTCATGAGTTCTCTGCGAGCTTGAAAGGCGGTATCGATCGCGATCTGGATCGGTGTAAGTGTGCCGGTTTTGATTCGTCTGTTGTTGAATCGTCTGGCTAGACACGGTCGTCTGGCTAGACACGCAGTGTCCTTGACTAACGTTGAGTGCAATGCAACGTAGAAAAGTCATTCTCCGGTCCCCTATTCCATTGACCGTTGCGGTATCGAGGGCGACCGCGGCGAATCGGAAACCTGGTGCTCCAAGACCAAAGTGGTGATCGACTTGGGTCCCGGCGGTCTATTTCAGTACAAATCTATGGTGACTTGGTGGTGGAGGTTTGCTAACGTTCGCACTGATTCACAATATGATTAGGAGTTAGAAATAAAGATGGATCGTCGACAAGCCTTAAAAGTGTTCGCTGCTGGTTCTTTGGGTATTGCCAGTTGCGGTTGTCACTCAGCCCCTGTTACCGGGCGCAAACAGTTGATCATGATGCCGGAGAATCAGGAATTGACGTTGGGTGTCCAGGCATTTCAAGAGACGCTCTCGGCCGAGGCGGAGTCTCAGAATAAAGAGATTCGAGAAATGGTCAGCCGGGTAGGGAAAAGGATTGCTGGTGTCGCTGGTCGAGACGATTTTAATTGGGAATTCAAGACCTTGGCTTCGGAAAAACAGAATGCGTTCTGTTTGCCAGGCGGGAAGGTTGCCGTTTATGAAGGGATTATTCCCGTTTGTGAATCGGAAACCGGGTTGGCAGTGGTCATGTCGCATGAAGTGGCGCATGCTCTGGCTCGACATGGTGGCGAGCGGATGACACACAATGCATTTTCTCAACAGGTGAAATCCTGGGGCGGGAATTTTACAAAGGATCGTTTGCCGGAACAGCACGAGTTGTTAATGCAGGCTTATGGTTTGGGCTCCGAATATCTTGTTTTGCTTCCCTATAATCGAAAGCAGGAATCCGAAGCGGACCACATTGGTTTAAGGCTGATGGCCAAGGCTGGGTATGATCCTCGGGAAGCTCCCCGGTTTTGGAATCGATTTGCGGGTGCCAGCGGTAAATCGGAGACCCCCGAGTTCTTTTCGACTCATCCTTCAGATCAGAATCGGGCATCTGCGTTGCTAGCCCTAATGGATGAGGCGATGAAGGATTATCAGCCGGTCACATAAGCCGGTGACATAAGCAGTTGGCGTTTTGAATCATTCAGGGAATGTCCGGTATCGAAATGGCGTTCTGGCGCCATCTTTAGAGGGGGGGTTGGCGAAGATCTGTAGCCGAAGATCTGTAGCCGAGGGACTAAGGCGTTGGGGGTGGTCGTGGTTTGGTAGGCCAAGACGGCTAGTTCGTCTGCCAAAGGGATTGGCCAATGGCCGTGAGCGACCCAGAGAGTTGACCCAGAGAGTTGACCCAGAGAGTTGACCCAGAGCGTTGACCCAGAGCGTTGACCCAGAGCGTTGACCCAGAGCGTTGACCCAGAGAGTTGACCCAGAGAGTTGCAATGCTCACGCGAGATGCAAACGGGGCCAGGTGAAAACTAGATCGCTGTTCCCCACTTCAGCAGTGCAGGATGCCCAAAAGAGACGAGGCAAATCGTACCGATGGGCTTTAGCGTGACCAATGATAGGCACATTTAGAAACTTGACCTGAAAAACTGATGCTTACCGGAATCACCCGAAAAGCATCAGGACTCGTCTTCCAGTTTGTGATCGCCGATGACCTTTTCGGCGCCCGGGGTCAAAGCTCGCAATTTTCCCGCAATGATCGGTTTTTCCGCTGCGGAGGCCTTGGGGATATGTGCAACCAGTTTTTTTAGCTTCTTGCGACGATGCCGGCGACGTTTGATTTCTTTTTGGCGTTCACTACATCCCATGAAATTTGGTTCCTATCGAAAATCGGATGGTTCTGTTAGATTAATTCGAGACCCCGTAACCTATTCGATTGCCGATGGCATGGCAACTTTACAGTGCGGGCATTCTGCAAAAAAACACTAAATTCGTTTGGAAAATAGCGACTTGTCAGTCAATTACAAAGAACAAATCTCCAGTCCAGATTTCAAGGGGTCCTATGCGTTTATCAGCCTTGGATGCCCTAAAAACACAGTCGACAGTGAGAGAATGCTTGGCCTTTTGAAGCTAGATGGATACCAATTGGTCGCCGACCCGGTCGGGTCCGATTTCGTCGTGGTGAATACCTGCGGCTTTATTGAGGCGGCTCGCCAGGAATCCTTCAAGGCGATTGATGAGATGATCGAGTTGAAAAAAAAGGGAGAAACCCGAGGCGTGATCGTTTCCGGTTGCCTGGCTGAACGGCAAAAAGAGGAAATGCTGGTTGAACGACCTGAGATCGATTCTCTGATTGGCGTGTTTGGGCGTGAAGAGATTACCCGCATTGCCGATCGTTTAGTAGGGGATCTTCAAGAGCAGAGGCTTGTGTTTCAGCCCGCTCCGATCCGGGCGCTGCCGGATGAGGACCGGTTGCAAATTACACCCGGACATTTTGCCTACCTGAAGATTTCAGAAGGTTGCGACCGGCTATGCACGTTTTGCGCGATTCCCAAGATGAGGGGAAAGCACGCCTCCAAGCCGATGGAGCAAATTGTCAAGGAGGCCGAGAGCTTGGCCGCCAATGGGGTCCGGGAGCTGATTATCGTCGCTCAGGATACGACCTACTACGGACTGGACCTTTATGGGAAACCGCGTCTGACCGAGTTGCTGCAGCAGTTGAACCAGGTCGAGGGGTTGGACTGGATACGATTGATGTATTTTTATCCTATGTATATCGACGAAGGTCTGTGCGATGTCATCGCCGGTTCCGAGAAAATTCTTCCCTACATTGATATGCCGCTACAGCACATCAACGACGACATGCTACGCCGAATGTCGCGCAGGGTGAATCGTGAAAACACCGAAAAATTAATCTCCCTGCTGTACGACCGGATTCCGAATCTTGTGATGAGAACGACGTTCATCAGCGGTTTTCCAGGCGAAACCGAACAACATGTCGATGAATTGGCTGATTTCATTCAAAAAACACGTTTTGGGCATGTGGGAGTTTTTACGTATTCCCACGAACCGGACACGCCGGCAGCAAAGCTGCCTGGTCATGTGCCGGAGGATGTCAAACAACAACGCCGAGATCGGCTGATGGCGGTTCAGCAGAATGTGGTGTTTGATCGTGTAGAATCGTTGCTGAATACTCAGCAGTCGGTAATGATCGATCAACCGATTGAAAATGAAGAGAATGTTTGGTTGGGGCGGACAACGGGGGACGCTCCTGATGTGGATGGGCTGATCTTCGTCACCGATCCGACCGGGTCGGTCAAGACGGGATCGATCGTAGAATGTGAGGTCGTTGCCACACAGGACTACGACCTGGTGGCGGTTGCCACCAGTGGGGCTTACTGATTTGCCCGGTCTTGGCGATCAAGCAGGTTGGCTTTGGCAAACTTGGCGTGTTTGTCTACGCCGATGATTTCTCGGTGTTGAAAATTACATTGATCAGAGTGCTGCTGGTTGGCGTTTCCTTGACTTGTTGTCCTTGGGCTGTTTAATCTGGGCTGTTTAATCTGGGCTGTTTCCGGGGTGAAAATCGCCAGCCAGACATGTGCCAATCGGTCAACTAAAGAATTCGTATTCCATTCCGCGGAGATGAGTCACGGTGCCTACACAATCGGACAGTCAGGATTCAATACAGCAACCAGCGACCAAGCCAGAATCACCGATTGATGTTGATTTGGATGATGGCCGCAGCAACTGGAACGTGCCCAATGCTCTTTCGGCGACGCGGCTGCTGATGTCCTTTGTGGTTTTCGGGTTGATTGTGGCGGAGTCTTATTTTGGCGCCTTGGTGTTGTTTATCTTGGCAGCCAGTACTGATTGGATTGATGGTTGGTGGGCTAGGAAATTTAACCAGATCACCAAGCTCGGACGGATCCTGGATCCGTTCTGCGATAAAATCATCATCTGTGGAACCTTTGTCCTGCTGGCGACGAAAATGGATGCCGTGCCCTGGTATTTCTCGGTATCGGGAATCCTGGCGGTGGTGGTGATCGGCCGAGAATTGCTGGTGACGGCTTTGCGAAGCGCCATAGAGAGTATGGGCGGAGATTTTTCAGCCCGGTTTACAGGGAAACTAAAGATGGTTTTTCAGTGTCTCACCGCCGGCGGCGGATTGCTTTACCTTCATCGTCTGCCCTCTGAAAGTAGCGGGGATGGAGGCCTGCCAATGGACTGGCTGACCTGGTTCTTGATGATTAATGTCTGGCTAACGTTTATTTTTACAATTTACTCGGGAATGGAGTACGTTGTAGCCGCCGGAAAAATACTCAACCCCGGGAAACAGCCCGAAACTGGTTGATGGATTTCATGGTTTTCCTTTGCATTTGGTTTCATTCAACGGGTAAGTCGTCTTTGTGTTTGGTTTGCTGAGCCAATTTGATTTGACAGACGTATGGTGTTGGATCCTTTTCCCGGCAGCATTGGCGATGGCTTGGGGTTCGTACCTTTGGCTGTTGATAACCGGTCGCAATCCGCTGGTGCTGGAAGATCGCAGCGATGTGCCGTGGGGGTTAATCGATGTGGTGCTTCTGTTTGCGTCGATGATGGCGGCCAAGATGGTGGGGCAAGTGGTCGGCATGGTCATGATTGCCCAGCGGTTGGAGGTGCCTGTCTCCGGCATTACAGCAGAGCTGGCCTATCAGAACGGCGATCTGCTAATGGGAGCCAACATCGTTTGTTCCCTGTTGCAATTGGTTTTGGTCCTGTATTGGATTCGGTTTTGGCAAAACGCAACATGGGTTGATCTGGGAATGACATGGCGAGGATTGCGGCGGCAGGTTTGCATCGGACTGGTGGCGAGCGTTCTGTTGATTCCTCCTCTGTTATTTCTCAATATGATCATTCATTGGCTGCTTGAGGTAGAGTACTCGCATCAGGTGTTGATACTGGTTCAGTATGCCGCCGGTTGGACAGCGGTGTCGACGATCTTGGTGGCTCCCTGCCTGGAAGAGATTCATTTCCGGGTTTTTTTACAGGGCTGGTTAGAACGCGTCCGCTCGATTGACTTGGGGAAAAAGTTGCAGTTGATATACGGCGATCGCCATGCTTTATCGTCAAGCCGTTCAGATGGTGGCCGCCGACTATCGATCGATGGCCAGCCTGCCGGTTCGGAATCTCGTGGCGAAAAAGCGGCTCCCGTTTGGCCGATGTTTCTCAGCGCGTTGGTCTTCGCAGGTATGCATTGGGGACAAGGCGCCGGTCCGTATACGCTCTTTGTCTTTGCGATTGGCTTGGGCTATCTTTATCGGCAGACTCACAGTGTGGTTGCTTGTGTCATCGTCCACCTAGTTCTCAATCTATGGAGTTTTGTTGCGTTGGTATCGAGCTTGGACTTGGTTTAGAATGCAAGGCTCCAGGACAAGACATCAATCATAAAGAGACATCCCATCCGGCGTGATTTCATCGCTTGTTGATGATGGTTCTTCAGGTCTTTAGTGCTGGATCGATAGGTTTTAACTGGTTGTTTTTCAGGAATAGAAATGATTAGAACTTGGTTGTTTTTGATCGTGTTTTCGGCGTTTTGGCTTGGCTGGCAGACGCTCCCTCTGGCGGGTCAGCAAGGGAACTGGCCGCAGTTTTTGGGCCCCAATGGGAATGGACAGGCAGCCTCGGCAAAGCTTCCCTTCCAGTGGAGTGAGAAAGAAAACGTTGCCTGGAAAACGCCCATTCACGGTCAAGGTTGGTCGTCACCGGTCATTTGGGAGGACCAGGTTTGGTTAACCACCGCTAAAGAGGATGGTACCGAGTTTTACGCTTTGTGTGTGGATCGGCGTAATGGGAAAATGCTGCACGATATCAAGGTCTTCGACGAGAACGAGCCACGATTCAAACATGCCTTCAATAGTTATGCATCACCCACTCCGGTTCTCGAAGCGGGGCGGGTTTATCTTCATTTTGGTAGTTACGGGACAGCGGCGATGGATTCCCGGTCGGGGAAGGTGCTATGGAAGAGACGCGATTTGGAGTGCGACCATTTCCGGGGACCCGGCTCTTCGCCAATCCTCTACGGTGATTTGCTAATTGTGCATTACGATGGAGCTGACGTGCAGTATATCGTCGCATTCAACAAAAACACCGGCCAGACTGTCTGGAAAAAAGACCGTGACGTTGTCTATGGCACCAACAATGGCGACATCAAAAAAGCGTATTGCACGCCTTCCATTTTCCGGATTGATGGCAAGGATCAATTGATCAGTCCGACCTCCAAAGCGACATTAGCATTAAACCCGTCTAACGGCGAAGAAGTTTGGCGCGTGACTTATGGAGAGTTTTCCGCAACGGCCCGGCCGCAATACGAAAATGGAGTGTTCTTTATCAATACGGGTTTTTCCAAGGCACAACTGCTCGCGGTCAAGGCGGGTGGAACCGGAGACGTTACCCAAACCAATGTGCTGTGGAGTACCAAGAAGGCGATTGGCTCCAAGCCGAGTCAAATCGTGGTGGATGGATTGATATTCTCTGCTGCCGACAAAGGGGGCGTTGTCGCGTGTATTGATGCGGCAACTGGAGAACATCATTGGACCGAACGCATCGGAGGTGAGTTTACTGCGTCGCCGCTTTATGTTTCTAGAAAGAGCGAGGTTTCTGAAAAGGGCAAAGGGCAGGTTTATTTTTTTGATCAAAAGGGCAATACGACGGTGGTCAGCGCCAGCAGCGATTTCAAGCGATTGGCCGTTAACCAGTTGGCCGATGGTTGTATGGCGTCCGCAGCGGTATCGGGTGATGGGCTTTTTGTGCGAACCAAGTCAGCACTTTATTGCCTGCTCGAGATGTCGCCCTGATTGATCGGTTCAGGTGGTGGGTAGGCCGTTGTGATTGCGGGTTTGCTTTAATGCGGGTTTGCTTTAATGCGGGTTTGCTTTAATGCGGGTTTGCTTTATCGCCGCTTTACTTTATTGTTGGGGATGTGCTGGTGTCGTCCATGGTTGGAGGTATAGAATCAGCCGCTGGTTGCCTTGGCGAGTCAGGTATGAAAAGTTTCTTAATAACACTGGGATTGGCTTTGGTGTGGACCGGCGTGATGACCGACATGGTTGCCGCTGGAAATCCGATGGTGCCGAGATTGAAATGCCATCCTTTTCACATCAGTGTTGCTGAAATTGAATACAATCAGGAAACTGGAAAACTGGAATTTGCCCTTCGGGTTTGGCCTGAAGATTTGGAAAAAGCCTTAAGTCAAAGTTCTCGAAAACAGATTGATTTGGATAAAACCAAAGAGATTGATGAGATGGTTTTTCAATATTTACAAAAGAATATAGACGTTGTTGCTGCTGACAAAAAGAAATGTAAATTGACCTGGGTTGGTAAAGAGGTGGAGGTCAAGCAAGCGTGGCTTTATTTTGAAATCGATGTCGAAAACGAACCGGTGTCTTATACCTATTCCAACCGAATGTTTTTCGAACTCCAGGAAGATCAGATCAATCTTTTTAACTTGAAGCTAAAACGCCGCCGTGCGTCGATGTCGTTTACCGGCGAAAACTCAAGACATCGACTGACCGCCGACGACTTCGTGCCGATTCGCAATCCATTTGCAGATCGTCAACGGTAGCGATTTTGTCGCAGTCGATCTGTTTTATTGGTGGTTGCAGTATCGACCAATTCAAACTGACAACCCAAATGTCGTGGCGTAGGATTTCATCCGGTCGATGGCCGGTTTCGGTTCCCTGAAGAGAGTTCTTCTGGCGATTTGGCCTAAATGGCGACTAAATTCCCAGCGAAATTGGTGGAACGCCGGTGGAATTCTATTTGGCGATTCGTCGATGAAACAATAGAATAAGAGCATGCCGCCGGTCGGTGGTTCATCTTAATTAATAGGTCCAAAGTGCATGGAAATGAAAATAAAAATAGAGTGGTTCAACTTTGCGTTGGCTGTGGTGATTTGTTGTTGCGTTACCACCGATGCATTCGGCCAACCCAACCGTCGTCGAGGTAATCAGAAATCCGGAGAGGTCCAACAGAACGGTGACTTACCCGACGACCCCAAGCTTTTAAGAATTCACAAAGAGTTTTCGGACGAGGCCATGAAAATTGCCAATGAATACGTTCGAGACCGGGATTATGACAGTGCGATGGCCATTTACGGTCAGGTTCTGAGGTTGCTTCCGGATCACTCCACCGCACGATCGAAACTGGCGGAATTGAGGGAAAAGGAAATGACCGCCGATCGGCAGGTGATCAAGATCGATTCCAGCAAGCCTTGGCAGTCGACCGGGGTTCGCGTTCGTGCCGGCAAGCCGATACAGATTCAATCCAAGGGATCATGGACGTTTACATTGCAAAGAGAGTTGTCACCCGAAGGAATGGCAATCCCGGCCAACCTGAAAGACTTCAACCTCGGCTGCCTTGTCGGTTATATCGATACCGGTGATGGTGAAAAAGGGAAGCCGTTCGTGGTCGGTTTGAAGAAGGATTTTGTTCCCAAAACCAGTGGTGATCTTTACTTGCAAATGTACGATTCGGACTTGGGTGACAACAAGGGGATGATTGATGTTCAAGTCACCGGTACGTTTGAGCGTATTTCCAAGGGACGATCGCGTTAAAACTGTTTTCGTTTTGTGGGTGTTATTGGGGGCATGGGAGCGGCCTCGAAGTCAACTGGGGCTGGCAAACAGGTCAGGTTAGCGTAATTCGGTGGTTGGTAGCCGTGGTTGGCTGCTGTTCTGCCTGCTCCTTGGCCCGATTTAGATTGACTCAGCTGGTCCAACTGATTTACAATGAAGTTTCCTTCCTGATTGGATGTACGCGGCAGTTAATTTTCCTCAACCTTGCCGGAGTCGTGGTTACATCTTTGCCTCGAGTTTGAGAATCATGGGCATCACAACAGCCAGCACCGACCCCTTTGCACCTCATCTGGTCGTGTGGTCGTTCTGCCGATTCGGTTGGCTTCTCTTGTTTCTGCCAAGTGGGTTGTCTGCAGGAGACCCGGTCCGAGTTTCGTTTGTGAATGACGTCATTCCTGTTCTGACCAAATCGGGATGTAATTCAGGTGTGTGTCATGCCAAGGCGGGTGGTGGACAAAACGGGTTTCAGTTGTCGTTGCTCGGATTTGAACCTCAAGATGATTTTGAGAGTTTGGTCAAAGAAGGCCGGGGACGGAGAGTCTTTCCAGCCCTTCCCAAACGTAGTCTCGTATTAGCCAAGGCTTCCGGAATGATTCCGCATGGAGGCGGTGTCCAGTTGGCAGAGGGATCCGAAGGCTATCAAGTTTTGGAACGCTGGATTCGGGAGGGCGCCAACTTTCAGTCCCAAGATGAACCCCGGTTAGAGTCGCTACAGGTCACCCCCACCAAGGGCGTAATTGCCATCGATGGGCGTCAACAGCTATCGGCTTGGGCTCATTATTCAGATGGGAGTCGACGAGATGTAACCCGCTTGGCACTTTTTGAATCCAATGCAGAGTCCATGGCCACGGTGACCGCGCGAGGGTTGGTGCAGGTGTCCGACATTCCGGGCAAGGTCGCCGTGATGGTCCGGTACCAGGGGCAGGTCGCTGTCTTTACTGCGGCTATTCCTTTGGGGGCAGCTTTGGGAAAAATGCCAAGTCCCCACAACTTTGTTGATCAACATGTGTTTGAGAATCTTCGCCAGATCGGAATTCCCCCTTCGGCGGTCTGCGATGATTCAACCTTTTTGCGACGCGTGACACTTGATATTGTTGGCCGGCTTCCCACTGAAAAAGAGACACAGGAGTTTTTGGCCGCGGAGCAAAGCAATAAACGCGATGAGCTGGTTCAGAGGCTATTGAAAAACCCAGGCTATGCCGATTTTTTCGCCAGTAAATGGACTCCTCTGCTGAAGAATCGACGTGATGAAGCCAGTGACATTACGGCTAACTTTGCTTTTCATGCTTGGATGCGGGACAGCCTGTTGGCGAACGTGCCGTATGACCAGATCGTACGAGAGTTGTTGGCGGCCACCGGGACCGTTGTTGGGAATCCGCCGGTCGCCTGGTACAAGCGTGTCAAAGATCCCAAGGAACAGCTCGAGGATATTGCCCAGCTTTTTCTCGGCGTTCGGATGCAGTGCGCCCAATGTCATCACCATCCGTTTGAAAAGTGGAGCCAGGACGATTACTACAGCTTCGCCGCTTTTTTCAGCCAGATCGGGCGAAAGCCAACCGGCACACGTGGTGAGGATATGATTTTTCATAAACGGGGTATCGCGACGGCGGTAAATGTGAAATCGGGTGATGTCCTCAAGCCGGCTGTTTTGGGCGAATCAGTCGGAGAGATTGCCGCTGATGAAGACCCGCGACTGCAGTTGGCCGACTGGATGTCGTCAGAAAGTAATCCCTTTTTTGCCAAAGCACTGGTGAACCGGTATTGGAAACACTTTTTCAAGCGGGGACTGATCGAACCCGAAGACGATATTCGGGATACCAATCCACCGACTAATCCAGAACTGCTGGCGGCGCTGGAACAGCATTTCGTGAAGAGTGGATTCGATTTAAAAGAATTGGTACGAGTCATTACCCAGTCGAAAACCTATCAACTTGATTCTCGGCCCAACCGGGAGAATTTAAAGGATCGACAGAACTATTCTCGGTTTTACCCCCGGCGACTACAGGCCGAGGTGTTGCTGGATGCGATTGACGATTTGACGGGATCCCCCACCCGATTTGCGAATTTACCTCCCGGTACGCGGGCCATTGCTTTACCAGACAATAGCTACAACCGCTCGTCAGGATTTCTCAAGGTTTTTGGCCGCCCAGAGAGTCAAAGCGTCTGTGAATGTGAACGTGTTAAATCCTCCAGTCTGTCGCAGAGTTTACACTTGATCAATTCGGCGGAGATCAAACGTAAGCTTTCGGGAGCCAGTTCCAGGGCCGCTCGAATTCAAGCGTCTAAAATACCCGATACCGAAAAGGTGGAGCAGCTTTACAGGTTGGCGTTTTCAAGAAGTCCGACTCAAGTCGAAATGACGGTGGCGATCGACTACTTGCAGACGCCGGTTCTCGACGCAGCAGGCAAACCGGCGAACTCAAAAAAACAGACGCAGGAGAATTACGAAGATCTCATATGGGCTTTAATGAATACCAAGGAATTTCTTTTTAACCACTAAATTGCTTCTGCACACCATCGTTTTGCGTTGACCGAATACAGGCCTGTTTTCAGGGTGCCATCTAAGCCATCGTTCAAGATATTTTAATTTTTTGGGAAAACACTCATTGCTGTCAAATCAGCGGAGATAGGAACCCCCTGAAGGGGATGATGAACATGAACGCTATCAATCGATTCCCTGCCAAGTCTTTTCAAGCGACAACGAGGTTGCCGGGTTGGCTTCTGTTGATTGGCCTGACGTTCAATGGTCTGCCCGCAGCGGCACTGTGGGGACAAGCTGTCTGTTTGCCTTCGCCTAGGCTGTTGACGACGATGCCGATGGGGGGAGAAAAGGGGACCACCGTATCGATCAAGATAACCGGTCAGAATATCCAAGAGGTTACTGATCTGACTTTTTCACACCCACAAATCAGTGCGAAAGCGATTCTGGATGCCAAAGGGCAACCCACGGGCGATCGGTTTCAGGTGACTATCGGCAAAGACTGTCCTACCGGCGTTCATGAAGCCCGCGTGACGACGCGTCTTGGTATTTCCACTTCGCGGGCCTTTAGTGTCGGCGACGTTGCTGAGTTGCAGCGAGACAAACCGAATCAGACTTTGGAAACAGCGATGAGGTTACCTGTCAACTCGATCTGTAACGCTTGGCTGGCCAAGCAGTCGGTAGATCATTATTCATTTATAGCGGCCCAGGGTCAGCGGATTATCGTGGACTGCGGAGCGCGCGGGATTGATTCGAAGCTTAAACCGGTCGTGATTATTGCCGACGCCAACGGTGCGGATTTATTGGTTGAGAGGCGAGGAGGATTGCTTGACTTTAAGGTCCCGCAGCAAGGCGAATATGTGGTCAAGGTTCATGATTTAACATTCAATGGCGGCAACGCTTATTTTTATCGATTGGCGATTCTCGAATCGCAACCCGGTGCGGCGGTGACTCGGATGGCTTCCACACGGCCGGTTAACTCGTTTTCATGGCCGCCACCAGGCTTGGATTCGAGGTTAAATCGTCCAGAGATTGAGCCAAACGATCGAACCGCCCAAGTCATAGAATTGCCATGTGACATTTCAGGAAGTTTTTTTCCGGCGGCCGACGTCGATCTTTTTCAGTTCAATGCCAAAAAAGGCGAGGTTTGGTGGGTGGAGGTGGCTTCGGAGCGTTTGGGTTTGCCAACAGATCCATCGATTGTTGTGCAATCGATTCACGAGGAAAATGATCAGCAAAGCCTAGAGGACGTTGCAGAATTCAATGACATTGCCAGTCCGGTAAAGGTTTCCAGCAATGGTTATTCGTATGACGGCCCACCTTACAACGCTGGATCTTCGGACATCCTGGGGAGACTGGAAATAAAGCGGGATGGCAAGCACCAGCTTAAGATTTCCGACTTGTTTGGAGGGACCCGAAGAGCCCCGCAAAATATCTATCGGCTGGTGATCCGGAAAGCTCAGCCTGATTTCTCGCTGGTTGCGTGGGCGCTGCATATGAATCTCCGCAATGGAGACCGCAACGCGCTCTCCAAGCCGATTTCTTTACGAGCCGGTGCAACGATGGCGTTAGAAGTCGTTGCCGTGCGCCGAGATGGTTTTGACGGAGCCATCGATTTAAAAATGGAAAATTTGCCGGCAGGCGTGACAGCGATGGCGGTCAGGATTCCAGCCGGAAAATCACGTGGAATCATGCTGGTGTCAGCTCATCATAAAGCCCCAGCTGGTCTGACCGGTGCCCGGTTTACCGGTGAGGCGGTGATTGATGGTTCGACGGTGACGCGGCGTTGTTTTTGGGCCTCGATGAAATGGCCGGTTGCCAATGCCTGGAGTGAAATCCCCAACCCCAGACTTTTGGCTGATGTTCCGGTTTCGGTTAGTGACGCCGAATTTGCTCCGTTGACTTTGTCCCCCAACCGTCAGGATGTAGTCTTTGAGGCAGCAGAGGGTTCGAAATTGACGCTGCCTCTGGTTCATTCCAGACGTTGTGATTTTTCGGGAGCCAGCATGAGCCTGCGGACGTTTGGTAACGGTTTCGAAAAGAACCCTGCTTTCGAGGCGTCTTTTGCTGCTGAAATGACCGAGGTGGTTTTGGATCTAAAGAAACTCAAAGTGAAGCCAGGCGATTATACCGTCGCGTTTTATGGCAGTGCTGTGGCCAAGTACCGCGACCAGTTGCCGGTTTTCGAGAACCTTCAAGAGCAATTGAGAGTGGAGACTGCCGAGGAAATTCGGCTGAAGATGGAACAGAAAAATCTGGCCGACAAAGATAATGCAGGTGGCAGCGATGATCGGCAGACGGAAGATCCGTCAGCGCGGATTGCCGAGACGTTGAAAAAGGTTTCTGCCCGGATCGTGGTCTTGAAACAAAAAGTAAAAGTGGCCCAGAGCAGAGCCGCGCCCAAGGATATTGTTGATATTGTGGTTTCGCAACCTGTCAGGATTCGGGTGAGAGCAAATGG
The DNA here is from genome assembly GCA_014238905.1 of Planctomycetota bacterium. Lineage (GTDB taxonomy): Bacteria > Planctomycetota > Planctomycetia > Pirellulales > Pirellulaceae > JABAAE01. Next base: position 375,531 of record JABAAE010000003.1, on the reverse strand, counting down.
TAAATGATCACCGGTGTCCCTACTCAAAAAAGGCGATAGAGAGATGAGCCATCCATTCAATGCGTCAGGAAATCCTTGTCCCGGGCCGTCAGCTCGGCGTGGATTCTTGAAAATGGGTTTGTCGGGATTCGCAACCCTCAGTCTGCCCGGGATTCTGCGTCTGCGGGCGGCCAATCCCGAGGCTTCAAGAAGAGAAAAAACGGCTGTCATTATGGTTTGGCAACCGGGTGGCTGTTCTCATATCGACACTTACGATCCCAAACCGAACGCGACCAGCGAGTACCGGGGACCATTTGAAACGATCAAGACCAGTGTCACCGGAATGCACTTTACCGAACTGTTACCGATGCAGGCTCGGATCGCCGATAAATTGACGGTGTTGCGTTCGATGCGGCATGGAAGCCCGGGCCATCCAGCCGGCACCATGCGCATGCTGTCCGGCGATACCGATACGCGGGACAAGCCCAAGCCTCGGCTTCCGGATTGGATGTCGGTGGCCCATTATCTTCGTTCAGGAGATGGTCCCAGGGAAAATCCTCTCCCAGCCTACGTCGGGGTCAATGCGCCCACCACTTACAATGGCCCAGCCTACCTCGGGGACGCCTATTCACCGTTTTCAGTGGTAGGCGATCCTAACAAGCCGAAATTTGTGGTGCCCAATATTGGCCTTTCTGATTCCAAAGAGTTGGGTCGTCTAGGTCGGCGCTCCTCTCTCCGAGAAAATCTGGATAACCTGGAGCGTGCGTTTGATCTGTCGGGCGAATTGGGAGCGCTGGACGAATTTGAGACTCAAGCGATGACGTTGCTGACCAACCCAAAGGCCAGAGAGGCGTTCGATTTGGAGAGAGAAGACGATAAAGTTCGGGACCGTTACGGCCGCAATACCTGGGGACAGCAACTTTTGATGGCCAGGCGATTGGTGGAAGCTGGTGTCGAGGTGTTGACTACCAGTTTACGTGGGCCGTTGTGTGGCCGAGTTAACAATTGGGATGATCACGCTGTCAATCATCACGTTTTTGATGCCCTGCGGTTTCGTTCTCAGGCCTACGATCAGGCTGTTTCTGCCTTGATCGAAGATATCCACGAGCGTGGATTAAGCGACCGAGTTTTGGTTGTGGTCACGGGGGAATTTGGTCGCACACCGAAGATAAATTACCAACCCAGCACCGGGGCTGGAAACGCCAGTGCAGCCGCCGGTACCAAACAGCCGGGGCGTGATCATTGGGCTCGAGCCTTTTCAAATATCTGGGCCGGAGGTGGAATTGAAAGTGGCCGGTTTATCGGGGCGACTGATAAAAAAGGGGAGGATTCCATCGAACGGATTTGTGGCTCAGGGGATTTTCTGGCGACAATTTATCAGCACCTTGGTATCGATTCCTCGAAAATTACGATTGAGGATTTTAATGGACGGCCCACTCCGATTGTCGATGGCGGAAAACCAATCCCCGAACTCATTCGGAAGAATTGAATTGGGCGGCGATGAGGCATGTTGGTTTAAAATCAGGTTTTGTTCAGGGTTATTTCAGGAAGTCGCTTTTGCAACGATATTCGACCCCGTTGTACTTCCGAATCCTGATCGGTTTTTCTAAGAGTAGCTTCGATCCCTGTGAGCAGTAACCGGGATCGATGGAAATGGTGATCGATGTCGAAGAAATTGGTTGGGTTTGGCGAGTTGCTCCTGCGTTTGGACACGCCCGGCCATGAGAGGATTTCTCAAGCAGAAAGCTATCACGCACGGTTTACCGGAGGCGAGGCCAACGTTTGTGTGGCGGCGCGGAGATTTGGGGTAACCGAATGTGCCATCGTTTCGCAGGTGCCCGATCACGCGATCGGTGACGCTTGTCTGGAAACGCTCAATCGTTTTGGCGTCGACACCTCGTCTGTGGTCAGGCAGGGTGAACGTCTGGGGATTCTTTTCGTAGAGAATGGGGTTTCGTTGCGACCCTCGAATGTGCTTTATGACCGGTCGCACACCAGCTTTCGAAACGCCGATCCAGAGGGATTCAGGTGGGATCAGATCCTGACCGATGCGGGCGTTCTTCACATTTCAGGAACCGCTCCAGCGCTAGGTGCTAAAGTCAACCGTATCTTGGAAGATGCCATTGAGGCGGCGAAATCGCTGGGATGCCCGGTCAGCTTCGATTGTAGTTACCGAAGTGCCTTGTGGGGTATCGAAGAGGCAGGGAAGGCTTTCAGGCGGTTGGGTGAACAGGCTGATATTCTATTCGCAACGCCCGAAGATGGCCGGATGTTTTTTGGTGTCGATTCTGAAGATCCGCGTCAAGTTATTGCTAAATTGGCTGAGGATTATCAAGTTCAGCAGATTGGCTACACGGATAGAGAGATAGAGTCGGCTTCGGTGAATTCACTTTCGGGTGTCTTGTATCGGGATGGCGTTTTTTCGCTTAGCCGCTCCCACCGCTTCGAAATCGTGGATCGAATTGGGTCTGGTGATGCCTTTGCCGCTGGAATTCTTTGTGGATATCTTTGTGACTGGGAGGCCCAGAAAACGATTGATTTTGCCACAGCGGCAGGGGCTCTTCAACATTCTATTGCGGGTGATTTTTGCCTGGTCTCAGCCGATGAAGTTGGGAGATTGGTGGAATCGTCGAGTCTCCGAATTCGGCGTTAGGTCACCACGCCGCTAGTCACCACGCCGCTAGTCACCACGCCGCTAGTCACCACACCGCTAGTCACCACACCGCTAGTCACCACACCGCTAGTCACCACGCCGCTAGTTACCACGCCGCTAGTTACCACGCCGCTAGTTACCACGCCGCCAGTTACCACGCCGAAGAGAGTAGCCAATTGCCCGGTCAGCTTGCGTTTCCAACTGAGGGTGTCGGTCACCACTGAACTATAGACATCCGTTAATTGAAAATCTCGTCCGGCATAGCGGTAGGTCCATTTTTCATGCTGGAGCCCGAGTTGGTGAGCGATGGTGGCGTGTAGGTCGTGCATGTGTACTCTTTGCTCGGTCGCATAATAACCATAGTCATCGGTCTGCCCGTAGGCCATTCCGCTTTGGATGCCACCACCAGCAAGCTACATGGTGAAACCCTGAGGGTGATGATCACGGGCATTTTTTCCTTGAGCAATGGGAGTCCGTCCAAATTCTCCTCCCCCTGGGACCAGTGTTTCTTTCAGCATGCCTCGGGCATCGAGATCGTTAAGCAGGGCCGCCACGGGCTTGTCCGCCATGGCCACTGGCCGGGAAGACAGAGTAGGAAAACAGAGTGGATTTTCAAACGAGCAGTGACGCTCAGTTGTGCCCGACCGAATCAATCTCGTTATCGATTCTGCCATTCCAGCAGATTGGTGCAACCCAAAAAAAGGTGACCCGTGCGGATACACTTGGTGAATGTGTTGATTCCGCACGGGCATCGGATCGCTGTGTCGATCGGTCAACGGTTTACAGAAACGCTTCGAAATTGACGGAGTAGGAGTCCGAAGGATTGGGGAAGTAATTGGTGTTCAAGTAGAAAATGTCGTCAGCACTCCCGCCGTCGAATTCGGGGTCAACGCCGGATGAAGAATAGAGGATGCCAAACTGGTCATCATCGGCGCCCATATAAACCTGGAGAAAAATATTGGTGTGGACGGAGTAGAATTTTGCTTTATCCTTGCCTTCGGCGGTAATCAGTCCGACGTTGCGGGCGACCACGTTGCTAATTCCCACCGTATCGTCACCAGCGCCGGTGACAGCCTTCAAGTCAAGGGTGATAAAGAGCCCTTGGATTCTCAACAAATCCTCGCCACCACCGGTTTGGACGGATACGTAGCCACCCACGGTGCTTTGGCGGATGAAGACCTGATCATCACCGGAAGCGTTGTTGGATTGGCTGGTATCGATGATCAGATGCTGGCCAATCTGTGATGCAACAACACGCACGCTGTCATCGTTTAATCCTGAACGAATGTCCAGGTCTCCAGTGCTTGTAAATCCAGAAACACGGACGTAGTCGATTCCATTTGCGTTGTCAAACGTGTCAGTATCAATGAGGGAATCTCCAGTAACGGAAACGTCCCGGATAACGACCTTGTCGTTTTGGGGACCAGTTTGAGCTTCGAGACTATTCCATACGACGCCGCTCCGCATGTAGACCCGGTCATCTCCTTCTAGAGAGGTCGACGTCATGACCGAGGTTACAAAATTGAGTGAAGCTGCGGAGTCATGACCGTTCCCAGTGTGAACTTCATGGTGTTTTGTTTTTGTGTGAATTGACCGTACCTTGTCGTTGTGTTCACCGGTGTCAATTTTGATCGATTGGCTCGTTTTGACACTGTTAAGAGCCACCCGGTCGTTTCCCGTTTCGGTGTAGATCTCCAAGATGCCGCTGGGTGTGTATGTCAAATCGAGGTCGACGACCCGGACCAGATCATCACCGTCCCGCATTTTTGCCAGTATATGATCGATCGCACCTGCGACTGGCGGAGAGATAACCACTGGTGTTGTTAAACCGTTGATCGTTGTGGTCCCAAGTCCGGCGACCTGAATCATGTTGGTACCTACTTCCGAAATTTCAATTTGGTTGTCATCAACATCGCCTTCGATAAAAACGCTTGATCCAGAGAGGGAGACTAGTACATTTCCCGAGAGGACCTCTTTGGATTCGAGGTTTTCAAATCGAAGGGACCGGTGCATGGGTTGAGAGGGGTGCGACATGGTAGGGCTCCAGTAATGGAAGATAAAGAAGGAAGAGTAGGAACCAACCACTCACTGCAATTGCTGTGCCAGTAATTTTTGTAAAAGCGATTGTGCAAATTCGTTCGAAATAATGAATATTGGTGACTGTATGGCGTCCAAGGAGGGTAGACCAATCGTCTCGTTTTGAGATGCATTTCTCGGTTTAGGATGATTTGCCCGAAGATCGAAGAATGGATCTCGCCTGAATTTCCTACCTTTTTGAAACTGTGGGGAATTCTGAACGAAATCTATCGTGATCCAGCAAGGTCAGGGGAATCGGAACCCCCGCGTTGACAGAAACAGTGAATTTTCTAATTGCCACTTGAATGCAAATCGAAGGCCAAGGTAGATCATGTCGTTTAAATTAGTGATGAATTGGATTGCCGTGTCGGCCCTGGTCATCGCTGGCGGGTACTTTGTTTGGAAATTCACTTTTCGAAGTGCCTATGAATCGGCAGATTACTTGGTGGTGGAATCCGACGGAGGGATCCAAATCCGCGACTATCCTGAGCTGTTGTTGGTCGCGACAAGCATGCAACCGGGGTCGGGCGGAAACGACGGTAGTTTTGGAAGGTTATTTCAATACATTAGCGGGAAAAATGATCAAAATAAAAAGGTCGCGATGACGACTCCGGTCTTCATGGAGACTCGCCACGATCGCGGCCCGGATGATCGACAATCCAAGGGTCAAATGGGATTTGTGATTCCTCGCAAGATTGCCGAGCAAAAGGTGCCGGGTCCAACCAATGATCAAGTGAGGGTGCGGAAACGGCCTGCAGGACGTTTTGGAGTCATCAGATTCGCAGGAAACATTGCCGATCAGAAGTTGGCCGACAAAGAAGTCTTTTTGCGGCAGTGGTTAACCGATCACAACTACAAGGCCGTGGGAGAGGTGGAATTGGCTGGATACGACCCTCCATGGATACCAGGGCTGTTTCGGCGCAACGAAATTTTGATTCGTGTTGAATAGCCGGGCGACTCTCTGCCGGTTGGGGCCAGATAGAAATTGAAATTCTTCTGGGGATCAATGGAACAAGGATCGGTATCTCCATCCTCCTCGATTCAACCGATGGTCGTCAACAAGAACGCTCTGATTTGGAAAGCGGAATCGTCGCGATCGCACCTCTTGTTGTTCAAAGTGGCTCGGGAATCGACCTTGCCCGTCTTGATCATCATCGGTCCGTAATCAAGAGTGCTTTTAGAATGGTAATCGCAGATCCGGGTCTCAAACTTTTCAATCCTTGCAGAATTAGTACAATGAAAGGGTTAAATCATGGATTCCTGCGTCAGGTTATTATGACGCCACAGAGTGCCTTTTTTTAGGATGATCACATGCTGCCCGGATTGATTCGCCAGTCTTTGTTTTTCACAAGCTTTTTATTGTTGATCGATGGCAAGCAAGCGTTAGCGCAGGAAAAGCCTACGTTTTTGATTAGTCGTTCCGGGGGATTTCGGAGGGTTCAAGACGTCAATGACGAGAATGATTATTCGATGGAAGTCTTCGCCAACAATCAATGGAGAGTGAATTTGTTTCGTTCGGGCCGGAGATTTTATGGCAAACTGGACATGAAGGCATTTTCAGAACTGGAAAAGCTCTTCCAGACTGCCCAGCAGGCAGACCGTTCGTCATTAGCTGACCCTCGAATCGCTGACCTTCCGAGCCTCTTGATCACCGATCGGCCCGGGGTCCAAGGAAAGCCCTCTGAAAGTCATCGTATTAAGCTGAGGATTGGATCAACACCTGCCAAGGCCATCCACGATTGGGTGGTTGGTATCCGGGCAATCTCCAATTCCGGTGTAATCGGCCATTATCAATTTGGCGAAATTGGTGCTCCCGGCAAGATGGTCGAAGAGGCTCTGGAATCCAAGCAAGCAATCCAGAAACGTCTCGGTAAAGAATCGGCCAAGGAGCTCGATGGTGTGGATTTTAAGAAACAAAAAGTCGTTCTGATCGCCTGGCGTGGATCCGGCGGGGATCGATTGGAGACCAAACTCATCACCGCCGGCATGAAACAGACACTACAACTCAAACGGGTAGGTGGTCGGATCAAAAATCTTGCATCACATTGCCATGTATTGGTTATGCCTGCATCGGTTGAGTATGAATTTGGAGGAGGCTTTTAGTTTTCAACCGGAGGAAGCCTCTCTGCTGGGATTCCATTAGCATCGAGTCTGACATGGACTTGGGTTAAACGCGGGGCCTATGGTCGTTTGAATACGTTGTTGGACCGAAAACCATCAAATCGACACCGCTGGTATCGAGATGCACTGCGGGAAGTCAGCGGTTTTTTGTTGCAGGAGGTCGTGGGTCGGATTTCAGTTTGTTTGAACAGATGAGGATGTGGTCGTATCGCAGAGCGATGCGGAGTGGTCCGATCCGGCTGAGAAGGGGAGCGGATCCAGTCGCAGGTATCCTCTAAGTCGCCCTTGAGTATTTGGCGAAATGGTCCCACGATGATAGGTTGTTTGAATTCTGTCTTTCTAAGGACGACGATATGTCTCGATTCTCTTGCTTTTCTCTGGTCTTTTCTATGGTCTTTTCTCTGGTTTGTTTCCTGTGTTTGCCTGGGTCTTTGTTTTTGCCCGGACCTATTCTGGCGGCTCAAGAGACGGTTGCCGGGATAACCGAGCAGGAAGATGTCAACGCGAGCTATTTCTGGGTGGTCCGTCACGCGGATCGAGATGGAAAAAAAGATGCTCTTACCAAACGGGGATTCGATCGCGCAGAGGCTTTAAGACGCCTGGCGATGAAAATGAAAGTCGACGCTGTTTATTCGACCGACTTGACGCGAACCAAACTGACAGCCAAGCCGACCGCTAATGAATTCAAGAAAGAAATCCTGATTTACCGAAAGCTAACCAAGGAGTGGTTTGAAGAAATCAAGAAGAAACATGCGAGCAAAGGCGTCGTTCTGATCGTCGGTCATTCCAATACAGTCGTTCCGATTGTGCGAGGGCTGGGGGGGAATCTGAAGGACAAAATTGCCGAAAACCAATACGGTGACCTTTTCGTTGTCAAAGTGAGTCAGGGAAAAACAACAGTGAGTCGGGTGCAGTTTGGCAACTAGGAACCTTCTGCAGTGAATCGCCCAACTCGTCGATTTTAACTAATAGATCGTTTCAATAATGGTGATCAATCAAGACAAAGGGTCGTTCTGTTTTGGAATTGCCATGCGAGGCTAGGAGTCCAGTAAAAAATGAATGATCTCTTTGTCTTGATTTCGGCTCTCTTGTCGCTGATGTTTCTAGGGTGTGGTCCAGGTGTTGAACCTCAAGGTGAATTATCAACGCAACAAGAAAAAAACATTCCGCCGGATGATTGGTCAAATGGCCCTTGGAAGAATCAATACCCCACGGCCGAGTGCGTGGCTGTTATTGATGGTGACACCGTGGATCTACTCATCGATTCAAACAAGACCATCCGAGTTCGGTTGGCCTCCATTGACGCTCCGGAACCAGGGCAGCCGTTTGGTTCGGCCGCCCAGAAAATGTTAAGTGAGTTGATATCCGGTAAAAAGGTCCGCTACGATATGACCCGACCAGACAAGGAGGGCCGAGTGCGCGCTTTTTTATACGTTGGTATCGATGGGAAGCCGACTGACGTAAATTTGCAGCTGGTGGTGGCGGGGTTGGCTTGGCCTGCTGACTCGCAGTCGCCGGATGCGGTCTATACAACTAATTACAAATCGGCACGCCAGGCAAAGCGGGGGCTGTTTGCTGATTCCCGTTATGTGGAACCCTGGGAATGGCGAAAGTTGTCGGAAGTGGAAAAAGAGAAGCTTCGTTGATCTTCCAGAGGTGATGGTTGAGTCGGTCGACCATTTGGCTTAGTGGAGGATACCCTTTGGTTCCGGGCTTTTCTGCTGTGTCGTCTCTCCTGAGTTTCTTCCGCGGACCTTTTTTTGACCGGTTTCTGAATCACGCGACCCGATACCACCTGTTGGTTGCATTCTGTTTTATTGGGTCGTTCCCATTTAACCATTCGTGGGCGATTTCCTGAAAATGTGACTGATGAACCGAAGATGTCAAAATAACATAGGGCGGCCATGATGAGCTGATTTATTTTGTTTTGGAGGCTAAGAAGGTGCGTGGTGGATCCAACTTGATGGATCGGTCAAGAGGATCCGTTTTGACAGCCCGGTGACCCATGCTGCATCCGCCGGTGAAAATGATGCGGATGACTCCCTGGTCCCACACATGAATAAATGGTCCTTTGAGTTTCGTGGTGTGCACGTTTTGAAGTTCAATTTTTTTATTCTTCAGTAATTCCGAAGGCGTGTAGCGTTCTCCGTTTTTTCCTAGCCAGAGTTTGTTAGTGGGTGAGTAGACAAAGTCCTCTCGAAAAACAACCACCTGTTTGTATTGACGAACCAGTTCAACGCTTTTACTGCGGACCGAAACGTATTGGGTGTTCTGGCCGTAACCAACATTGGCTGTCATCAAAACAAATGCTGCGATAAAGATATTTTTCATGGTTTCGCCTGGTTTTAAATTTACTATTTGTAGTTTTGTGATTTCATTAGTAGCGATTGGCGTGCCAATCAGCTGGAAAACGGGAAATCCCCCATAAAATGGAGTTTGAGCGGAGTTTTGGCGGGTGTTTTTTGTGCCAAATCGCGCAGTCGGGTGGACCTGGTGTGCTGAACCGCACGGTTTCGGTGGGAAAGATGATCGACGGCCGATGGTGGCAAACAGCCGAGGAAACGGGTTGGTCGTGGCGGAGATGGCCCGACGAAGGAAACGACCGCGAGAAGGTTTCTGGCCCGGTGATTGACCTCAGGGCATTTACGCTTGGGGAGGGAGGCCTCCGCGGGGTTTGGGGCGATACCTTTTGCTGCCGCTGACCAGAGCTGTTTGACCGGTGTGGAATCGACGGGTTGGTTTTCGGGGGAAATATCAAAAAGTTGTCGGGTTTTCTGCCCGCTTGGCGGTGAAGGATCAATGAATCAATTCATGGCTTAACCGCAAGGGAGAAATAGTATGTCACGTGTTTTATTGTTAACTAGTATGGTCGGCCTGCTGGTGGTATCGAGTACGGGGTGCACCATTCGGCCGTTGCACCGGCAAGAGGTCTTCAATGACAGGACACTTTTTCAGGGCTTTGCCCCGAAACCCGATATGCCGATTCACGTCCAGGTTTACGACGCAAACATCAGGGATTGGGTGACCATCGACACGGTCTTTTCGATGCGTTTCCCTCTTCGAAACAGGTCTCTCGGTCAGGAGGTCATCGACGCTTTCGCGGGACAATGGGATGGCAATTTCTATTTTTGGGACGCCGGACTGGTTAGGATTCCCCAGCGGTATTGGCATCAACAGATTGGCGTAAAGGTGGCCTATGCTCGAGTGATCATGGACGGTGGACAACCACTGGCCAGCTACTCCAGCACACCGAATCTGCATGCCGACCCCGTGCAGGAGTTCTCGGACCATGGCGCGTATAATTTTGGCGACGGATTTGGCGTGATGGCTCTTTATCAAAGGGATTAAAAACCATAGGGATTAAAAACCATAGGGATTAAAAACCATAGGGATTAAAAACGATAGGGATTAAAAACCATTGACTCTGCCCGGTTTGGAAAACCCTCTGAAAAAAAAGACCCGCGACCGGGACCTTCCGGGTTGCGGGTCTTTTTTCATTGCAGGGGAAATTGACCGGGGGAAGAACAACGACCGTGGGAAGGTGGCATTCATACCGGCCGGTGGTGTGAAATCTTGAGATTTGTAGCGAAACCTGATTTTTGTTGAATTGTCCTCAATCGAGGTGTTGGCAAGGGATCGTACAACGATCTGCCTGTTGGAATGCTGGTCAAAAATCGACGTCTGCAGACGCCCCGGTCGAAAAGGTGCCAGCCAGATTCTGATTGAAAAAAATCAAAAAGGTGTCGGGTCTGAAGACCCGTTGGCGGTGAACTGGAAACTCACCATCCTTTTTTTGAAAGTCAAAACATGATTCGCATTTTAACGGTTTCCACCTGTGCTTTGTTAGCGGTCACCAATATTGGCTGTGTTTTGGACCCGATCAATGGAGGCGACTTTAGTAACGGCTCCACGCGAGTTCATGGCTATTTTCCGCAGCCCAACGCCGACATATACGTCCAGGCTCTCAACGTGCAGACGAATTTGTGGGAGACGATTGCTTCGACTCGTTCATCGGGTTTTGGGATCCGGACCGGTTTTACTCCCTTTCCCGGATCCGATGCGTTCTATTATTGGGATGCAGGGACGGTTGAGGTGCCCAAGCACTTGTGGGTCATCCCGGAACATTCTGAAAGCATCCGCAAAATGTGTTCCCTGCGTGCGATCACTGCCAACGGACAGGTTTTGCCATCCTACAACAAACGGCCTGATATTTTTGGGGACCCAATCGAGGAGTGGAGGGAGAACGGTAATCAAAATAATATGATCACGCTCTATGATTTTTATGATTTTTAGTCCAGGGAGGACTGGCATTGAACCCAGCGAACCGGGATCGTTGGGTTTTTTCGATCTGCCAATGGCTTTCGAAATGTTTTTGAACGAAATCCCGATCTGGTTTTTAACCTACGATTTGTTGGTGCATCGTCTCCTGGTGATTTGGGTTGGGGCCTTATCTGGGTTAAAATTCAATCTCTTTTGAGGTAATGAATCTCTCTTGAGGTAATGAATCTCGGTGGGACTGTCGCTAGAGGCAGTGAGAAAACGGATTGAAAACATTCATGGTAAATTCGATCCTCCCGGAATGGTATCGAATTGGTGGTCCTTTCAGCGGAAGAATCACTCATTATTAGGAACGAAATGGAATCAAGATTTATTCTCGATGATCAAATTGACAGCATCTGTGACCGGTTTGAGACCGCGTGGAAATCAACGTCGGAACCAGAAATTCTTGACTTCTGGGAGGCTCTGCCCGGTGACTCGACCAACCGTCTTCTCGCGGATTTGGTGCGTCTGGATGTTGACTATCGGTCGAAAGGAGGAAAAGACTTTTCAATTGATTTTTACCTGCAACGATTCCCGGGAACCGAAGGGACGATCGGTGGAATCCTGATTGCAGATGGGGAGTCCGATAGCGCCACTCAAGTTGAATTTGATCTGTGTAAGGGAGACACGGTCACGCGGGGTGCGACGATGGCACCCTTAGAACAAGTCGGTCCCTATCGAATGCTCAAACAGATAGGTTCCGGGGGGATGGGGGTGGTTTATCTGGCCGAGCAGTTGGAACCGGTTCGCCGGCGAGTTGCGGTGAAATTGATGAGGGCAGAGATGGACACACCGGAACTTCTAGCGAGATTTGAGATCGAATCTCAGGCGCTCTCCATGATGAACCATCCGAATATCGCCCGAGTCCTTGATTTTGGGAAAACGGAAAATGGGTGTCCCTTTATGGCGATGGAATACGTAGAGGGCTTGACGCTGACCAAGTATTGCGATTACCGGCAGTTGTCCATCAACGACCGACTTGGTTTGTTTGGACAACTTTGTGCCGCGATCGAGCATGCTCATCGCAAGGGTGTTTTGCATCGAGATCTAAAGCCCTCCAATATTTTGGTCTGTGAGGAGGGGGCAAATGTGGTTGTCAAAGTGATTGATTTTGGCCTGGCGCGGGCCGTCGATCCACAGCATCGTTTGGCAGAAAATACATTGGTGACGTTGCCGGGAAATGCGCTTGGTACGATCGAATATATGAGTCCAGAACAGGCGGAGATGAATGAGTTGGGCTTGGATACACGTACCGATGTTTATTCCTTGGGCGTCATTCTTTATGAATTGTTGACTGGCACGACTCCTTTAACCCGCGAACGTGTCATCAACGAGGGGCTCGTTCCACTCATTATGGAGGTGGTCGAAGGTCAATTTCAAAGGCCGAGTGTTCGACTCATTGAGCAGGGAGAAAAAGCGACGCAGGTGGCGGTTAATCGCCAGTCGACACCGCAGCGGCTTTCCGGAATGCTGCGTCAGGAGCTTGACTGGATCTGCGGAAAATCTCTGCGAAAGAATCGATCTCAACGTTATGACGGTGTCGGACCGCTTTTGACTGATATTCGAAACTATCTCAGCGGTGATTTGGTGACCGCGCGTCCGCCTACCCTCGGTTATCAGTTGGGGAAAACGTTTTGGAAGCATCGAGCTGTTTTTGCGGTTTGCGGCTTGTTGTTGATCATCCTGTGCGGAGGATGGTGGACGACGACCAACAGTCTGGTGAAGACTCGGCAGCAGCAGAAAAAGGCCAAGGAGGCACAGCAATATAGCGAAAGAATGGAATCGTTGGCCCAGGAAGAAGCCCGCGATGCCCGCGATGCCGAAAAAGTAGCCCGCGATGCCGAAAAAGTAGCCCGTGATGCCGAAAAAGCAGCCCGTGATCACGAAGCCACAGCCAAGAAAAACCTGTTGATCGCTGAAAAGGGCAATTACTTGGCCGACATGCTGGTGATTCAGAATGACTGGGAAAATGGAAAGGGCCTCAAACGGATTTTTTCACTTTTGGAAAAGTACCGCCAGCGACCGGACCTGACCGGTTTTGAATATGCCTACTGGAATCACCAGACAAGTCGGTTGACACAGCAGTTGATGAAACACGACTTACAACAGAAGCCATCGCGAATATTTGTACGTTTAGATGAGGCTCGAGCGGCAGTTCAGGTGAAGTTCAGTCCGAGTGGGCAACAGGCGGTTTCCCTCGTAGGCGATGACAGTATCCGTGTCTGGGACCTTGCTAGTGAAACCGAGGTTCAGCGTGTTAATACGCCGACGCGGGTGGGTTGGGGTGATACCGTGCAATTCAGTCCCGATGGTAGGAAATTGCTTCTCACCCAAGGTGCGCGTGCTTTTATTTTGGATGCGGTCTCAGGTCAGACTTTGACTGAAATGGAGGCCGGTCACAAGTTGTATGCCGCCGCTTACAGCGGCGATCAGAAGGAGATCGTCACCGCATCCACTAATTTTACTCTTATCTTTTGGGATTCCTTGACCGGAGAAAAGCTAAGGTCCAGTGAGGGCATCCTGCCGGCAGATTGGACCGGGATCGCCATGAGAAACTCTATTGCTGCTGTAAAAAAAGATGATAGAGCTGAAAATTTGAATCTGAAAGTTTGGGACGTTCAAACAGAATCCTGGTGCCCAATTCAATACCCCACGGCGAGTCTAAGATACCTGCAAAGTAACGCCGGATTTTTGGCGAGAGTCGCTCCGTCAGCCCGGTATATTTTACAGCTCAATACTTTTGGTAAAGAAATAGAGCAAATTAATCGCAATGGCGTTAGATCGGATTTTACCTGGCCGCCCGAGTTTTATGCCCGAATCAGTGCCAGCAACATCGACTCAACCGGGAAATATATCGCGGTGGGAAATCCGGCGGGACAGATTTGTTGGTGGCATGTCGATCGACCAAGCGAACCGCAATTGATCCAAGAGGGAGTTGAAGAAATTAGTTGTCTCGACTTTAGTCCGGATGGAAAGCGGTTGATCTCGGTTGAAAATTCGGGTGATATGAGAGTCTTTGATCTGCTGGTGAAAAGTTTTCCGTCGGTGAATCGGTTTCCGTTTAGTGGGAGAAGAGCGGCCCTCTCCATTAATCGAAAGCACTTGATTTTGCAGTGGCAGGGAAGGATCAACGTTGTGGATGTTGAGACGGAGCAACAGGTTGATGGTTTTCGTGATCTGGTCACCCCCGGACAGATCAGTTCGCTCGCCGTTGCCAATAGCGGGAGATTTGCTGTGGTTTCTCAAAGGGACGGGACACTAAAGAGGTTCGAAACAAATTCGGGAAAGGAGGCCTGGACCTGGAAGGGTGTTAAAAGAAACCCGTTTGCTGCCACCGTTTCGATCGGTGCCGACGATCAAAACGTCCTCGTCGACAATGGCAAGCAGATCGTGATTCTGGATGCTGGAGATGGAAGCGTTGTGCGATCCTGGGACGCTGATCAAAACTCGGTTCCGCGTCTTGCTTTTCAGGTGGATGCCAATCACGTCGCGTCGACTTCTTCTTCTGGAAAATTCCGATTTTGGGATGCATCCAACGGCAGGCAGATTTGGCAATCACCAGGGAGTAGAGGCGACTTAAACAATTTCGCTTTCAGTGGCGACGGCAAAGTGTTGGTCCGCTGCCATAGCACCAATACAAATGTCTTGGAAGCCGAAACGGGAAAACAGATCGGTAAGATTAATGCCTTCTCTTCTCAAGTGGCCGTTAACCAGGATGGACGTCGCGTTGCATTGTTGGAAGAAAACAAAAACGTGATCAAGATCCGGGACGTGGAAAGCGGCAGAGAAGTGCTGAGTTTCCAGAGCTCAAGCCAATTTGTCTGGTTTGCATTTGGATGGGATGATCAATCGTTCTTGGCTCAAACCGGTGCAGGCGAATTGTTGTTTTGGAACCTGGACACCGGCGATAAGGGGTGAAAACAAACGGACTAAAGGGGGGGGGTGGTGTGGGGTTGCCGGGCCAATGGAAAACGTCGGCACCCGCTCAGAATGCTTCACCCGCCTTGTTCACCGTTGGTCTCTGGTTCCCATCGATTCCGGATGCGCTGCAGTTTCCGTTCCACCGAACGTTCCGAGATATCGAGCTTGGCTGCGATTTCTCGGTTGGTCAGTGCATTCAGTTTCATCACCGCGATTTCACTGAGTTGGTCGTCTTGCAGTTGCGCCAGCATCGAATGGAATTCTTCCTGGGTTTGAATTTCCTGGTCTGCCGATGGTTGATCGGAGGGGAAATTATTTAATCCGCCAACTTGCGAGTCGGTGCCGTCGCTAGTGAAAACAGACTCTCCACGGACTTGGCCACCTCCCCGTTTCTTTCGTGATAGGTACCGGATTTGGCCGGCGACCTTGTTTTTGACCAGCATCCCGAGGATCTGCCACAAGTCATCATCGGTTTCCAGCCTGGGAAACCGTTCGGTTTTGACGCCCTTGAAAAAACTTTTGAAAACACTATTGGCAATATCATCCTCGTCGGTCAAACGACGGACGCCTGGGGGGAGGCGTTTTTGAACCAAGCGTTTTAAAACGTCCAGGTGCCGCTGGAAAATATCCGTAGCCACCTCCTGGTCGCCTTCGCTGAGTCCGTTGAGCCAGTCTTCAGGTAATCGGTCGGCCGGTTGGGAAGAAGACATCAATGGAATTCCTTTGTGAGGGTGATCGTTGTCGCTGACGAGTGTAGCCGGTCGTGTGGTCACAAGGTGAACCGGCGCAGTTGATGGGCTGATGGGTGAAAGGTGAAAGGTGTAGGGTGAAAGGTGTAGGGTGAAAGGTGTAGGGTGAAAGGTGTAGGGTGAAATGGGCCGCGATTTGCGGGATTATTTCTGAGGCTCTTGCTTCACCGCTGGGTGATTCTAAAACGCTGGGTGATTCTAAAACGCTGGGTGATTCTAAAACGTTATTTCGGCCGATTCCTTGCAAGGTGGTTTAGATCGTTCTGGGGATCGCAAAGCCATTTCGTTCCGGACGCGACAACAACCGGTCTGCATCGGTGTTACCAATGAATTTCTCCGCCTGCGGATCAAAATTCACGGTTTGATCAAGCCGGTAGGCGATGTTTGCCAGATGGCATAGTGACGATGACAGGTGGCCCTGCTCAATTTCCGCCGTCAAATCATCCCGTTTGCGGGATCGCATCGCCAACACCCAATTTCGAAAATGAGGCAGGTTGGAGATAGGGCTCCCTTCTTCAAAGGCACTTGGGCCCTCTTCGCGTTTTCTGCCCAGGAATGTGTAGTAACTCGAATAGTCCGGTATGATCATCGTCCCTTCGGTTCCCAGGAAAATCGCCCCCACGGGGAAATCTTTTTGCACAAAGGGATACTTGTCCCGGAATCCTGCCTCGGCGTTGGTGTACCAGTCACGGACCTCAAACTCAATCATCTGTCCGCTCTTCCATTTCAGCGAGGTCGAAAGAACGCCCGGCGTTTCGGCACTGCTCTTGTGGACCTTTTCTTGCATATAGTTGGTTCCGACTGCCGAAGCTTGTATCGGGTGAGTGTCGAGCTTCAGCCCCCAACGCAAAATGTCCATTTGATGGACGCCTTGATTGCCGATCTCTCCGTTGCCGTAGTCCCAAATCCAGTGCCAGCGGCGATGCTGAAAATTGCTGAACGGATGGACGGGAGCCGGTCCGCACCAGGCGTTCCAATCGAGGCCAGCTGGAATGGGACGTGGCGCGTGTTTGCCAAGGTTGCCACGAATTTTGTAGGCGATGCCCCGAGCGAAATAGACTTCGCCAATGACCCCTTGGTGCAGTTTTTGGATTCCTTCGATAATGTTCGGTGACGATCGGCACTGCGTTCCATGCTGAACCATCCGGTCATGTTTTCGGGCTGCCTCGACCATTTTTCGGCCTTCGAAAATATTGTGAGAGCCGGGCTTTTCGACGTACACGTCTTTATTGGCCTGGCAGCCCCAAATCACGTTGAGCGCATGCCAGTGATTTGGCGTTGCAAATGTCACCGCATCGATGGACCGATCGTCCAGCACTCGCCGCATATCGTCGTAGGCCTTGATCGGGTGGCCGCTCCTTTCGCTCCAAACCTTTTCGGCGGACTTGAGTTTTGCCTGGTCGCAGTCGCAAACGCCTGCGAATTCCACGCCGACATCCGGTTCTTTTTCAAGCTCAACGAGACTCTGGGCGTGAGACTTGGCTCGGCCCCCCATGCCGACGACCGCGACCCGAATTTTGTTGTTCAAGTTTTGGCCACGAACAAACGCCGGGGCGGCCAACGTTGCCGCGGCGGTGAACGCGGTGGTCTTTAATGCTTGACGTCGATGACTGGTATTGATGATCACATTCCTGTTTGCACGGGGCTTGGCTCACTGCGTCCTTACGGCCGGAAACAGCTTAACCGGTGAATTCGGTTGCCTTGGCTGGTTTTTTCGCCCGCCCCATCTCTTGTTGCCTGATAGATCATTCTAGCGGAGTTTGGTTTGGATTGCTGTGTCCGACGCTGTTGCTGTTGGCGGTAAAGGAAGATTGTCTGTTTTCAGGTGACGTGGCAGCTGTTTTTCTCATCAAAATCCCACCGCGCGGAATTCCCGATGAGATGAATCGGATGCTAAATGGTTAGCCAGGGAGACCGGCTGGCTTGCTGGTGATGGCAACTTGGCAGGTGTGTTGGTTTTATTTTTTGACCGGAATCGGGCGTGACTCTTTGCGATGCTGTTGATGGAAACCGGTGGCTGTGACTAGGGATGGTTGGGTATTTTCTCCGGCTTGGCAGGCTCCACCTGATTCGGGGTCGCCAAGGAGTCTAGCGGGATCACCGAAAGGCCACATTCCTCTTTTCCGATCGAATAAACGACGTAAAGTTTTCCGTCGTGTTCGAAACCATACGGGTACGACCACTGCTTGCTCTTGGCGTTTCCTGGAAAACGCGGTGGTTGGGATTTGCCGTGCCGAATCCGCCACATGGAGGATAGCGTGCTTTCACCAGAGCGGCCCACCGAAATCACCAGCGTATCACGATTATTGAGGTTGGAGAGAAGATACAATTGTCCGGTGCTTAGTTTGCCAAAGTATGCCTTGGCACGTGGCATGGGGAAATTGCTCGGACCGGCTGTTGTCCAAGTGCGGCCAAAGTCGTCGCTGGTGGAAACCCAGGCGACTCCTGAACCGCCCCGGATGACGGCGGTCACCAAGCCGGCTTCGGACCAGACGGTTGTCTCGGCATAGCTGGGTTGAAGTCGGCGATCGTACGGAATCAGAACCGAGTCCCACCGCGTGAAGTCGTCACCGTGGCTGATAGCGACAACCGGTAGTCCATCTTTGTCTTGCCCGCCGGTGATAAAGTTGCCATTGTCCATTCGGACCGGTTGGTCGTAAGGCCAACAGTTATTCATCACGATCCCCCGCGATTTCCAGCGGTTGGATTTTTCGTCCAGTACGAACGCTTCCGCTTGCAACCGGCCAGGAAAACGCCGACCGGCCCTCGTCCCTGCTGACGGGCCGCCGAATCGCGCGCAGATGGTCCACAGCTCGCCTTTGTGAACCAAAAGTATGCCATGGCTGTGCCGTTGATTACCTTGGAAACCCGGGCCGATCACTTCCAGGTCCGACCAGGTCACGCCGCCATCGGTCGATCGTTTGCCCTGGAGGGTTTCATGAGGTCCGTTTTCGTTAACCGGGCTGTTTGCCCAGTTGGCATACATCACGCCGTGATGTTCCATGATCGCAGCGCCGTGAAGAAACTTGTGGTCGTCTTTGTCGGGTCGGTGAATCGTTCGGTGCTGGATGCCCTTGGCAAACGGAATCTTGTCGACACGTTCCGGGATGGGCGGGCCGGACCACAAAGAGAACGGTCGAAACCGAGTGGGTATCTTGTGCGTCGCGGAGACCGGCTTGTAAGCAGCCATGTGCTCGGCAGCCAGTGCTGTGTCAAAGAGACGTATTTCGTCAAGGGCTCCCGAAAAATTTTGCCAGATGCGACCATTATCATCGACACCGCCAAAGGTCACCGGCGCTTTCGTCTGGGAGATCGGCTTGGTTAATTTTACCTGATCAACGAGTTTTCCGTTGACCCACAGTTCACCACTTGTCGGTCGAACCACTACTCCAACCAGATGCCATTTGCCCGTTTGCGGGGCTGTCTGCGCGGCAGCGGTCACCCACTTGCCTTGCCAGAGATAAAGGCGAAACCGATTGTCTTTATCAATCATCACTCCCCACTGACGCTGGCCCAAGGAGTAGCAGTTTTTCGCAGCAATCATCTGCTGTTGACCATCGAGCAGGTATGGATTCACCCAGGCTGTCAGCGTGAAACCAGCTTGCCCGCCACTGAAATCGTCGGAACCTTTTGGTTTGAGCAGAGAGGCTCCATCCAAACCGAAACTATTACCGATCACTCCGTCAGCCAGGAAAATATCACCCTCGATGCTGATTTTGGAGGTGTTGACCGAATCGAGGGGCCAGGCGTGTTGCTGTGCCGAGAGCATCTGAGCAGGGCAGGAGGCGGCGAGGATGACGATCAATAGAATTCGAGGCATGGTGAGAAGGTCGCCGGTTTTGTGTTGGGGATGACCAAACAGAGTCGAGTTCTTGTTTGAAAGGTGTTTGGTCATTGTCAAAGTCATTCGGCCGCAGGGTTTTGGGGGAACGGATTTCGCCAGCCAGCGTGGACCGATTGCCGCCGGAAAGTGAATGCTGTTCTATCTGTTGAGGAAGACATCGCTCTCGACGACCAGATGGACCAGTTCCCGCAGACGATTTCCGTTTTGTTTCAATTCTGCGACGATTCGGTTGACTTCGCCCCGATCGCTGGCTTCCAGCAAGCGGCCGGAGGCATAGGTTAACATCTTCTCGGTGAGGCAGCGCACGACCAGTGGTTCACGTTCGAGGAGCAGGGCCTTGAACTCAAGCAGGTCTTTAATTTCGCGTCCGTCCATCAGGGAGGCGGTGGGATCGATCGGCGTTGCCTGTCTGGCTTTCTTGTCGACCTTTGGGTAATGGTCTCGCCACCGCCCGATTGGGTCAAAACTCTCCAGCGCGAACCCCATCGGATCGATTTTCTGATGGCAACTGTGGCAGGCCTGTTGGTTGCGATGGCTGGCCAGTTGTTCCTTGAGGGTCTTTAGCCCACGTAGATCGGGCGAAAACGGCTCCACGTCCGGCGGTGGTGGGGGGGGCGGCGTGCCCAAAATGTTCTCCAGTACGTAGACGCCCCGAACAATGGGCGAGGTATCGACGCCGTTGGCGGTGACGGTCATCACCGCAGGCATCGTCAGCAGTCCGCCGCGACGCTGATCCTTTAGCTTGACCTTGCGGAGATTTTCGCCGACCACATTCTGTTGATAGATCAGCTCACCGAGCCGGTTGTTCATGAACGTGTAGTCGGAATCGATAAAGTCCCTGATGGGACCGTTTCGTTTCAGGACGTCGCCGAAAAACGCGTCGACTTGGGGGACAAGATCGTCCTTCACCCTGAAGTATTGGCCGTATGGCCCTTTCCTGTCCGGTTCCATGCGGCCCAGTTCATAGAGCTTTAGCCATCGCTCAGGAAAGTGCCGAGTCAAAGCGGCAGCTTTGGGGTCGGTTAACATCCGTTCGACCTGCCGGTGTAATTCGTCGCTATTGGACAATTTGCCGGCACGGGCGAGGTTCATCAGCGGTTCGTCGGGCATCGAAGACCAGAGGAAATAACTCAGCCGCGAGGCGAGCGCGAAGTTGTCCAGGCGACCGGGATTCTGACGCAGGTAAATCAAATCGGGTGAGCAGAGCATTGCGGTATAGGCGGCTTGCATCGCCATTTGACGCGAGTTTCCCTCAGATTCGAGCTTTGCCACCAGATCGACATACCTCTGGAGTTCCTGTGGTTCCACCGGACGCCGGTAGGCTCGCTCGGCAAAAGCATGAAAGAGTTTTTCAGGACTGGCTTTCTCGACCGGACCGCTTCCATAGAGCGCGGTGTGACTTTGCGGCGGCCACGGGCTCGGTACCGGTTCGATCCGGAAGCTGTGCAGGCGTAGGGTCGGGCCGCGATAGCCTTTTTTGAACAAAGCCTCGGCGACCTGCTTTTTATAACCCTTCTGTTTTCGATCGATCTTGGCGTACTCCTCGGGATACCATTGTTCCAGAAGAATGTGCCATGCGTTGTGCTGAAACCAAGGGCCATTTTCCCAGCCAATCCAGGCGCTCCATGGCTCGTCGATCCAGGTTTCGAAAGAAAAGGTCCTCTTTTGGCCGTCACCGGGCAGGCTCCAGCGGGTGATGCGATGGTGTCGCGGTCCGCGTTGATGTTCGAATCGCTGCAGGTAGAGTCCGATTTCGAAAGGTTCGTCTTGACCGGTGCGCCCTTGGTGGATCAGGTTCCCTTCGCGGACAGTCCAATCGCCCCAGGCCCCGTTTTGCGGATTGTGGGCAGAGACCTCGACGGTGATTCGGTAATGGGCTGGTCGCCGCATCCCGCCGTGGTATTTGTCCGGCCCAATCCGGTTGTAGCGATCCCAGCGCTGAAACACTTCGTCGTAGCGATCACCGTTGGCTCGCTGGTACTTGCCGAGACTGTCGCCGTGGAGCGCTTTGGTGCAGATGGGCGCGGTGAACGTTTGGGCCTCAAACGGTTGGGGGGGGTCGTTGTGGGTGGCCATTTCGATGGTTTCTTCGGCGGCGCCGATCAGCATCTTCAGCAGGAAGTCTGACATCACCAGTTTCTGCCCGATGTTGTCGAAACCCTCCACCTCCTCGTCGTCCTGAAAGCTGCGAGTCGGCTCGATTGTCTTTTGCGCGGTGATCCCGTTGCCGTTGAAGTCGTAAAGTCCCGAAACGACGCCGGGTTCAAAATCGGGATGGTTGATGTAGAACAGGTCACGCAGGGTATTGCGAATTTCGAACTTGTTGAGTCGCCGGATGACCCCCTCGCCGCCTGTGCTCTTTCGCTTTTGATAGGCCTTCTGGAGAACACCCGTCAAAGTCTTGAGGAATTTTGTCGTCTCCTCCAAGCGTGGCTGCGGATGGGTCTTCGGCGGCATCTCGCCCAGATTCAGTTGGTCCAGAATCGCCTGCCAGACCTCGAGGGTTTTCAGCTCGGTTAAATTGGTGACTAGGGTATCAAAGCGGTAGTCCCCCTTTTGTTTCTCAGGTCCGTGGCAAGCGTAACAGTGTTCCTTCAGAAACAGACGCGCGTTCTCCAGGGGCGACTGTCCCAGGACAAAGTCTGCTGGAACCGTGGCGATGAGAAAAACTCCGGCGAAAATCGTTAATTTCAGCATTCCTTAACTCCACCCAAGTCCGGTAAGTGTGCCGGTGCTGGTTCCGAAGCGGTCGATTTCCAGGCCGAAGTTCTGCAGCATCGACAGTAGCAGGTTGCACGCCTTGACCCGCTGCCCCGCCGCGGCGGGCATCACCCGATGCTCGCCCAGCTTGAAACTACCACCAGCGAGAACAAGCGGCATGTTTTTACACGAATGCGTTCCTGTTGCCATGCCGCAGCCGAAAAGGATCATCGTGTGATCCAGTAGCGTGCCGCCGTTGAGAGGGTCTTGTTTGGCCTTTAAAAGATCCATCAGATACGCCATTTGGGTGATCTGGTTCCCCTCGATGAGCTTGAGCGCTGCGGTCTTCTCGGGAACCTCGCCGTGATGTGAAAAACCGTGATAACCGCCCTGCAGGCCGAAGTCGCCGTTGGCGAAACCGCTGGCCAGGGTCATGATCCGGGTCGAGTCGGTTTCGATCGCCAGGGCCATTAGTTCCATCATGATTTTCATCTCAGCGGCGGTCTGTCTCGCCGGACGGGGTTCGTCCATTTCGGTCAGCGGTTTGGACTGGTCAAGCCAGGGACGTTGCTGCTCGATCTTTTTTTCCAGGCTTCGTACCGAATGAAGATATTCGGCGAGCTTTTGTTGATCCTGCTTTCCCAGTTTGCGGTGGACCTCTTCAGCTCGATCCAGAACGGTGTCGAGGATGCTGCTGTGTCGCTTCAGCCGCAGATTTTCTTGTTCCTTAGATTCAGCGGAATCTTCGGCGAACAGTTTGCGATACATCCCGGTCACATCGATCGCGGGGACTTGGACGCCGGTGCGTGTGAAACTGGTCTGGTTGGATTCTTTGACCTTGAGGGTTAGCGAGGCATAGCGGGTGGCGGCGCCGACAAATTGGGCAGCCTTCTGGTCGACGCTGATGTTTCCTTCAGGAAACCCGCTGGCCATGTCCGGCCGGATTCCATTCAAGAGAGTTGGTACGCAAGCGTGTCCCCCGGTCAGTCCATGGTCGAGGTTGGAAAAGATGGTGAAATCCCTACGGTGCCGTTTTAAAGGCTGCAGCGTTGGCGGGAGGTCATAGTTCCGTCCTTCCTTTTCAGGGAAGAACGCTTTCTGATAGACGCCGTAGTTATTGGAAAGGCAAATCATTCGTTTGACCGGTTTGCCGGATGCCGTGGCGGCATAACCTCGTGGGAGCATGGATTCGAAAATCGGCAGCGCGATAGCGACGCCGGCGCCCCGCAGAAAGGTGCGTCGCATCACGGATTTTTGCATCACGGGTTTTTGCATCACGGATTTTTGCATCACGGATTTTTGCATCGTTGTTTTCTACAGATTGCTGATCAAATGTCGTTGACGCTGGCAAACGTGCGATGGAAAGCGTTGGAGATCACTCACGTCTTGGTAGCCTAGCCTCTTCAGAAGGATATTCTATCGAAATCAGCGAGGCAGGGCAAAATCGGAAATGGGCTCGGCAACACGAGTTTCGGATGAGGAGCGGGGTCGGGCGTCTGTCGGGAACGCGGGCTAGATCATTTTTTATTCAATTCAACCGTCGCAACGGCGATATTTTCAGCCATCACCGCCCGCCTTTTCCGGCCAGGAAATTCAGCAACGAGGGTGTCCTGTTTGGGTCATGGTGGTCTTTTTTTCTACTATAGTTCCCAAGATCCTAGTTCAAGGAACGCAAAGGTGATGTCGTTGGCCAATGAGAGTCGGTCGGTTCCCCCTTCGCTGGCGTCGCCGGTGACCCGTTCAAATCCGGCGGTGGCCTGGATAAAGCTGTTGGAGTCCCCAAACAGCGTGGCCCGGTTTCCGGTTCCGACCAAACGGTCATCATTGGCACCGTCGACGAGAATGGCCTGATCGTTGCCCCCCGCATTGGCGTTGCTGTTGACCCGCTGAAAGTCGTTGGCGGTAAATTCAAAGCGAGTACCTGTTAGTCTGGCGGAGGTGGCCGAAGCGAACAGGATGTCATTGCCGCTGCCGTCAAACAGGTAGCTTCGGTCGTTGCCACCGTTGCTGTTAGCGGTCACGCTGGTAAATCCGATGGCCCGGTTGAGAAAGGGCAAAGGGGCGCCCGGACCACTGCGAAGCATCCCAAAATTGTTGGCAGGATTGCCCGTCACCCGGGCGGTAAAGTTTTCATCTCCTTGGGCGGTGCCGTTTAAAATGGCCACGTCTTGACCACTCTGGTTCGAGCGGGCGATGTTGCGGTCATAACCGACGGTGTTCACCCGGTAACCGGGTGAGGCAATCGAAGCACTGTTGGCATCGCCGATGAAGACGTCGTCAGCGACCGAATCAAAAAGATTCGCCATGTCAAAATTGCCCGCCTGGGCCCCTGACGAAATCAGGGTCACCTCTGCAAAGCCGATCGCCCTGTGGGTAAATGTTCCTGCTAAATCTCTTACAAACGTATTGTTGACCTTGGCAACGACCCTTTCATTGCCAGCACTGTCGGTCAAGGTGGCTACGTCGTTACCACCATTTCCCCGAACGGTCAGGTGTTCGATCCCCTCGGCGGTCAAACTGAATTCGGCATCGGTCAACTCGAACGAATCGGGAGAGGCCACCAACGTCTGGTCAGCTGCGGTTCCCTGAACAATGATGCTATCGGTGCCACCCCCTCCCACGATGTGTGGTTCCCCATCGGTGTAGAAATAGGTCGTGCCATTGATGGTCACCTCGTAACGGTCTGCTATTGCTCCCGGATTAACTTGTACCGAAATGGTATCGTCGTCGGAGGTGCCAAACACAACCGGACCGAGCTTCCAGACTTCAAATCCGTGGATCCCGTCATTGGCATTAAAAAAGAGCGTCCCGTTTACGTCCGTGATTTCGAACGGGTTGGACCCTTGCATGGATTCCGGTTTGATATCGGCGACCATGACGGTGCCGGCCTCGGTTCCGTCGCTCCTCCAGAGTTCCGACCCGTTCGTTCCGTCGTCAGCACTAAAAAAGAGCGTCCCGTTCACCGCAGTAAAATTAACACAATCAGAATTTTCGATGCCAGGACGGATATCCTTGACCATTACCGTACCTGCCTCTGTGCCGTCACTTTTCCAGAGTTCTGTTCCGTTGGTACCATCATCGGCCGCAAAGAATACCGTTCCGTTCAACTCGGTTAAATCGATGGGATCAGAACTCTCCATACCCGTGCGGATATCCTTGACCAGGACGGTGCCGGTTTCTGTACCGTCGCTTTTCCAGAGTTCATATCCCTCGGTCCCGTTATCGGCGGTAAAGTAGAGCATCCCGTTGGCGTTGGCTAGTGATTCCGGAGAAGAATCGCCTACTCCCGGATTGATATCCTTGACCATCACCGTGCCTGCCTCTGTGCCATCACTCTGCCAAAGCTCCGTTCCGTTGGATCCGTCTTCGGCGGCAAAGAAGAGTGTCCCATTCACATCCGTTAAGTCCGTTGGATTGGAGCCATCCGTTCCGGGGGTGATATTCTTCACCATCACCGTGCCTGCCTCCGTCCCATCGGTCATCCATAGCTCTCTACCGTTGGTGTCGTCAAAGGCATCAAAGAAGAGAATTCCATTGGCCTCGGTGAAATTGGAGGGATCCGAATGGCCCGCGCCGGGACGAATATCCTTGACCAACACGGTACCGGCCTCTGTCCCGTCGCTTTTCCAGAGTTCACGGCCTGCGATTCCGTTGTCGGCGCGGAAGAAAAGAGTCCCGTTCACCTCCGTTAGTGAGTGTGGACTCGAATAGGTTGGTCCAACGTTGATATCCTTGACCATCGCGGTACCAGCCAGGGTGCCGTCGCTCTTCCAAAGTTCACGT
Organism: Planctomycetota bacterium; assembly: GCA_014238905.1. Classification (GTDB taxonomy): domain Bacteria; phylum Planctomycetota; class Planctomycetia; order Pirellulales; family Pirellulaceae; genus JABAAE01. The sequence continues at coordinate 349,385 of JABAAE010000003.1, read as the reverse complement.
CCGTGGATTCCGTTTTCGGCGCGGAAAAAAAGAGTTCCGTTGACATTCGTCAGAAATGTCGGAAAGGAATCGCCACCTCCGGGGTTAATATCCTTGACTATCTCGGTCCCGTTCTCCGTGCCGTCACTTTTCCAAAGTTCATAACTGTTAAAATTGTCATTGGCGGTAAAAAAGAGTGTTCCGCCGACGTCCGTTAATCCCGTCGCTCCGGAATTGGAAGCTCCCGGGTTAATATCGGCAACGATTTCAGGAGACGCATTTAACAGCATGCGGTCTTCTAGGACCTCCATCTGAATGGGGCGGGTTCTAAATGGCATTACGTTTCCAGCGAATTGAGAAAATCAGGACGATTCAACGATTGATAGGATTCAGAACTCTCTATCAAAGCCGTTTCATAAATCGAAGTCAACATTTTCGGGAGCAATCTGCCCGGGTATTTTTTATTTCGCGTGGGGGGAGGTTCTGTTGGATTACCTGTTCTGTGGTACCGAGGTGAAATGGGATCGTACCGGCCATAATCTGTTTTGGAGAGTCCTTCACGAATTGGGATGGCACAATCAACTGGAACCTCCTCCCGATGGAGTTAGTCCATTTCGGGTTTGCATCTCAGATTGACGACTGTGATTCACTGTTTTTCCTTTGTTGCTGATTTTGCTCCTCGCAAAATAGCGTTTCGATAACTGTCTATGTTGTAACAATTGCCGGGCTGAACCTTAGAGTTCTGCTTTCGATTTGTTCCGGCTGAATTCGCCTGATATCTCGCCAGTTTCAGCGTTAGTGTATTTCTGTTTGCTGTTTTACTGGAAATCTTGCCGGCATTGATAAACAGTGACCAAATGATCACCAAATCAACGCGAAGACTCATCTCAGATCTGCTTGAGCAAGCCCTAAGTTAACACGGGCGTTCTCGATTCCGACGAGAACGTTGGGACGCCAATCAAAGTTTGCGTGGTTGTCCAGCCATCACGGACGATACCAGGCTTTAATTTAAGTTTGGACCGTCTTTTTATCAGCCACTTCGCGTAGTGGAGGCGTAGCCGGAACGAAGTGAAGTGGCTGGTGCGATTCGGGGGCAGGGGGTCGGTAGCTCAGCGAACGATGCGGTCTGACCGTGTTGTGGTGCCTTCGCCAACGTTCAATAAGGACCTTGGCTTCAAGCAATGCCGTGAACTGTTCACGAGCCAACAGTTCATCCCGAAGCCTGCCGTTGAAGCTCTCGCAGTAGCCATTTTCCCAAGGACTTCCGGGGTAAATAAAAAGCGTTTTCACGCCAACCTTTGCCAGCCACTGTCGAACTTTCTTGGCTGCAAACTCGGGACCGTTGTCGCTGCGAATGTAAGCGGGAACACCTCGTCGGACAAACAGATCGCTTAAACGTTCCAATACGTCTTCGCTTTTGAGCTTTCGCCCAACGTCGATCGCGAGACACTCTCGAGTATGCTCGTCGATCAGAGTTAGCATCCGAAATGCACGCCCATCACTGGTTCGGTCGGCAACGAATTCGTAACTCCAAACATGATCTTTGTGTCCTGCTCGAAGTCGCACGCACGAACCATCGGCAAGCCATAGTCGCTTGCGTTTTGGCTGTTTCTGCGGGACTTTAAGACCTTCCCGTCGCCAGAGTCGTTCGACTCGTTTGTGATTGATTCGCCAGCCTTCGGCTCGCAGTAAGGCGGTTATCTTTCGATATCCATAACGTCCGTAACCGCTGGCCAGTTCGACCATTCGACGAATCAATCGTGGTTCGTCGCTGGCTGAATGCAGCACCCGTCGCTGAGTGCTGCGAGGCTGATCCAGGATCTTGCAAGCCCGACGTTCAGACACACGATTTCGTCCGAGAGAATCCCGTACGTACTCAACCGCATTACGCCGCTTCGTCGGGCTCAGAAGTTTCCCGATGCAGCTTCCTTCAAGATCGCTTTATCCAATTCAGCGTCTGCCAGAAGTCGCTTTAAACGCGAGTTCTCCTTCTCCAAATCCTTCAAACGCTTCGCCTGGTCCATCCGAAGACCACCGTATTCCTTACGCCAACGGATAAGCGTCGGTGTCGAAACACCTATCTGCTTGGCAGCAAGATCCTGTGACATTCCTCGCGACATCAATAGCTCTGCCTCTGGAAGCTTCGGAATTATTTCCTCTGCTTTGTACTTCTTGCCTCGCGACATCCAAAAAACTCCTAATTAATTGCGGCCAATATCGTGATTATATCTATCACGCCATGGACTCATTTAAAGGGGCTCGGTCAACTATGCGGGGAGTTTTTTCTTATATGAAGAAGGAGGAGCTCGTTCTGGAGAGCCGGCTTAGCAATCGCTCTCATTGCTCATGTCATCATGGTCGGGATCACAATCATCAAATGAATCCCACAAGTGTATCCACAACAGAAGTTTCCAGAAGTTCATGATTAAGAGTTACTGTTTAATGTCGTCGGGTATTTACTCTTGTTCATTCGTCAGTCTTGGCAATTTATTGGCAACTAAACGTCTTCCCCAAACGATTGCGCCGTCGCTACAGCAGCAATTCATGCCTTTATCGGCCACGACCCAGAGACTTACGAGGTTTGGTACAAGACCGTGACGGAGGAAAATTCCATGCCTCTGGATGGGCAAGGTACCAAATGGGTACCAAATGATTCGCGGGAAGGGCGTGTGAAACGCCCCCAATAAGAAAGATCCAAACTTAGAAAAGCTCGTTTCCCACGCAAAACCGCTAGTTTCGCAAGAGGGCTGGGAGAAAGGAGTGATCCCGCTGGGACTCGAACCCAGGACCACTTGATTAAAAGTCAAGTGCTCTACCAACTGAGCTACAGGATCAACATCGCCAAAGACGAACTGAATAGTTTCTGTAACGACTCATTTTCTGTCAAGAGGCACACCCTACAAAGTCTATCTTTCTGCCTATTCTGACCATGGTTGCCGAATTGATCAAAAGAATCGGTCAGGTTTACGTCGAAAACAGGTTTCAAAACGGCGAATTTTGAGTTGACAAGGTGCGTCTTCGGCTCGATAATCCGGGATTCAAAAAAAGGAAGAAAAGAATGAAAATCAAGGTCGACGATATCGTCAAAGTCATCTCCGGCGGTGATAAGAATGAGAAAGGCAAAGTCCTCAGTGTGGATCATCAGGCTGGAAAAGTGCTGGTCGAGGGGCTCAATCGTGTCTATAAGCATGTGCGAAGAAGCCAAAAAAATCCGCAAGGTGGGCGTTTGCACAAGGAAATGCCAATGTGTGCATCAAACCTGATGGTGGTTTGCCCGCAAACCAGTGAGCCGACGCGGGTGGGCTACCGATACCTGAAAGATGGGTCGAAAGAAAGGTACGCAAAAAAGAGCGGTGCCTCGCTGGGAGTTGTTTCCGGGCCTAACCCAAAGTACGCCAGTTGATAAAGCAGCAGAGCTTCTTTGAAGAAATGCCTCTTTGAAGAAGTTGAATTTGAAGAAGTTGAATTTGAAGAGCGTGAGTGCAATACACCGGATTCCCCGGTGTTTTTTTTTGGGTTTTTATTACTTGTATTTTCCCAGCATGCCACGCCGGGGTAGAAACGACTGGCCGTTGGTTATCTTTCAGGTGCGTTTTTGATGGCAGTCGTTGATGTGCCGGTATGATCGCCAGTACCGTGGTTTTGCAGGCGATAGAATGGGCCAGCTTTCCTTCAGTTGAGTTCGCTGCCAGACCCATCGGATTGGTTATTCCTCGGTCGGTTGAACTTTGACTCTCAGTTTGTATTCTCCCGGAAATTGGTAATTCTTACCTACATAACTGCTTCGCATCGTGATCGCGAATTGTAATGACCCTGCAGCGGTGGCAACAAACTTGTTCTTTTCACCAACCTTGAAGTATTTCCCGTTATTCCCAATCTTGGCGACAAGACATCCAAAAGGGATGCCTGGGGTGTTGGGCATGACTCCATATTGGGGAGTTCCATTGGGACTGCAGGAAACGTTGCCTCCCCAAGGAGTCAGCACCAGAGAACCCGTTGCCGTCACGGAGACGGTGTCACCTTTCTCTAGTTTGATTCCGATCGGTTTATACTTCAGTTGAACGAAATTGCTTTGATCGAGAGTGAGACTTTTATCGATGGCCTCTCGCCCAGCAGTGGGACGGCTACCTTTATTGATATCAGCGAGTTTGACCGTGAGTTGGCCGTATTTTCCACTGAGACGATAGGTTTCCTGTTGTATCTTTCCCACAGCGGTGAAATGAGCCATAACCAGCTTGTCATTTTTTTCCCAGGGCTGGTTCTCCGGTTTGTCGGCTTCGTCTTCTGGGATTTCACTGATCAGTTTTTCAATTTCCTTTTTGATTTCGCCAAGGTGCCGTTTCCTTTCGGCATTTTTTTCCTCCTTGTAATTTTCTAGTTCGTTGCGGATTTTAATTCCCAAAGCCAACAGTTTTTTGTGTGCTATTTCCCGCTCTTGATATTTGTCTGATCCGAGTTGTTGCACCAATTCGTCAAGAGAAACCAATAGCTGCGGTTTGCTGATCAAACCGGGTTCAAAACGAAGAATTTTTTCTACCGGGACCGAAAGTGTGCCAAAGTCAGTTGTAATGCTGATCGAATCGGTTTCCAAAATGCCACTGACGATGTCGCCATCCTGAAGATGTAAACGGATATAGTTTGGCGGCCATTCCTTTTTAGGTATTTGCACCAAGGGGCCTTCCTCGGACTGATTGCCAGATGCACCGGGTTTTGTTGGCTTGGGATTTCCAGGGGCTTCCTGTTTAATTGGGTTTAATTGTTGTTCGGGTAGCTCTTGTCCAGACACAATAAATGGAACACCGATCAACAGAAAGCTCATTGCGACTTGATGTGAGAGCAGGTGGGTGTTTTTAGCCATGGAGTGTGTCCCCCGTTGAAAGTTTATTCTGTGATGTTGTTCTTCTGTGTCGACGTTGGTTTGTGTCGCCGTTGATGGAGCATCGGTGTTATAGTGAATGGCACTATGAGGTTGATTCTAATCGGAATTGTTGGTTAATTGAAGAAATCCGCGGTGGGTGGGCACAATTAATTTTTGCGTAGCAGCCCACTCAAAAAAAATGGGTACGACCTGCCGCAGACCGCCGACTTTGTTGGATGACGAATAAAATTTTTATTTTTTTTATTTGTGGTAGTTCATCGTGAGTTCGGTACAGGCGGATCCACCGGGTAGTCAGCAACCTTGCCGCCCGAAGTATCGAATCACTTAACCGGTTAAGATGATGGCAAAGTTGGATTGATCTTGAAGTTGAGTTATTCACTCGCCCAATGTCCTTTCAAAACGGTTGTTTCCACCTGTGGTTTGCCAGTCATTTTCCGGTCGAAAATGATCAGATTTTGAAATTTTGAAATAGAATTTTGTCATGTTTGATTTGAACCAGATTCAATTGGCGTTGCGGGAATTTCAGCTCGACGGCTGGTTGCTTTATGATTTTCGTGGCTTGAACGTTTTGGCGCACCGCGTCCTTGATATCCGCCCGGATTCGGTTGCGTCTCGACGATTCGCTTATTTTATTCCTGCCGTAGGTGATCCGAAAAAATTGGTTCATCGAATTGAATTGGCATCGCTCGACCACCTGCCTGGTGAAAAAGTTGTTTATCTCAAATGGCAGGAATTGGAGTCCGGTTTGGAGGATCTCTGTCGCTCCGCCAGCAAAATAGCAATGGAATATTCCCCCCGGAACGGGAATCCTTATGTCTCCCGAGTGGATGGTGGAACTATTGAGTTGGTAAAGTCATTTGGCAAGGAGATTGTTTCTTCAGGTGACCTGATTCAATATTTCGAGGCACGGTGGTCACCCAGCCAATGGCAACTACATCTTCAGGCAGATGTCCACACCCGCATGGCGTTCGAATTGGCGTGGGAGATGATCGCTAAACGGACTGCTGGCGGAGGATCGGTCACCGAGTCAGAAGTTCAATCGATGATCATGGACCATTTCCATGCCAATGGAATGACGACTTACCACCCTCCGATTGTGGGTGTCAACGAAAACTCCGGCGACCCGCATTACGAACCGTTCCCAGGCAAGGACCGGCCGATTCGTGAAAATGACTTTGTCTTGATCGACTTGTGGGCGAAAATGGATGTTGCCGATGGAGTTTATAGTGATTTGACCAAGGTGGGTTTCGTGGGCGATTCAGTACCGGAGTCTTATGAGAAGGTCTTCCGGGTGGTTGCTGATGCCCGCGACGCCGGGATTGCCATTGTCAAAGATTCGTTTGAAAACGGCAAATGCCTCTACGGGTGGCAAGTCGATCAAGCGACGCGAGACGTCATTCAGGCAGCAGGCTATGGCGATTATTTTGTTCACCGGACGGGGCATAACATCGGTCAGGAAACTCATGGCAATGGTGCCCACATGGACAATCTGGAAACTCAGGAAGATCGAACCGTGATGCGGCAGACCTGTTTTTCCATTGAACCAGGAATCTATCTTCCAGAATTCGGCATCCGCAGTGAAGTGGATGTCTACGTCGACGAAAATGGCAAAGTCTGGGTAACCGGTGGTGTTCAGAATTCTGTCCATCCGATTCTTACAGCAGAATAAGCTGCCGTTCGGTCGATGGAAATAACGATGTTACTTTTTTGTTGCCCAAATGGCAGGGTATTTTGGTCTGTCTCGAATCCGACGATTGGCCGAAATGGCGCTATGGCAACGCCGGTTGCTTTGGTAACCTGCTATCTTTGAAACAACGGATTTCGTTTAGTAGTTTGGTGGAATAAGCATCGCTGGACAGCCGTTTGTTTGATTCGCCGTGCATTCAAACCATTCGATTTTGGGTACCATCTATTTTCAGGGAAACAGTACCATCTTTCTGGGAAACAATCGGGAGTAAGTCTTGCAAATTGGTACAACGAACATTGAGGATTCCTTCGCCGAAGCCTTTGACATGAAATACGTCCGGTTGATAGTGACCGCGGTGGACGATTATTGGCTTTCGTCAGCGCTACAGGAATTCACCGGATACGGTGCATCGGTGATTGGCTGCGACGCTGAGATTGCCGTCGAGCACGTGTTGCCGATCTCGAAAACGCCTGACCATCGCCCTGGTGCATCGGTGCTTGTTTTCGGATTCAGCGTCGAAGCTCTTTCGCAGTCGCTTACCAATCGCGTTGGACAATGCCTGATGACGTGTCCCACGTGTGCCGTCTTTGATGGTTGGGGACCGGGCCATTTTCCGGCAAAGGATTCAAAAGAACGCAGGATTTCCTTGGGAAAACACCTGCGGTTTTTTGGCGATGGGTACCAGAAAAGCAAGCTGGCTGATCAAGATCGTTACTGGCGTATCCCGGTTATGGATGGAGAGTTTCTGGTAGCAGATACTCTCGGTTGGGGGGACGGAATTGGTGGCGGTAATCTGATTATTCAAGGTAAAGATCAGGACTCCACCCTGTCCGCAGCCCGCAGGGCGGCGGATGTCATTGCAGAGCTTCCCAACGTGATTTCGCCGTTTCCAGGAGGGGTTGTCAGGAGTGGTAGTAAAGTTGGCTCAAAATATAAAGCGTTGTCGGCTTCCACGGCCGACGCGTATTGTCCAACGCTTCGAGGTCGAGTGAAATCAAAGCTAAGCGAGGGCGTCAACTGCGCCTACGAAATCGTGATTGATGGTACCGATCATCAAAGTATCTCCGTTGCAATCAAGGCCGCCATGCAGGCTGCCGCAGGCGAAGATATCATCACGATCACCGCCGGTAATTATGGTGGGAACCTGGGGAAACACCATTTCTATCTCAAAGACCTTGTCGAATCCGACTGAGCGCAATCCGCAACTCCAACACTAATCGATTTTGAATAAAACCAAGTCCAAACCCTCTGATCCGCCGTCTACGACTGGGCACGATCCTGTCTGGAAAAGACGCCTGCGACGATTTTTTCAAAACGTCTGGGTCGAGGTCATGATCGGATTGCTGGTTGTTTTTTCCGTTGGATTGACTCTTTATGAAGTGGTCGCGGTGAACTCGGCAGGCGGAGAAAGTGTCGCTTCGAGCGACAGTTATTTTAGAGGGGTCGTGTTTTTAAATGATGCGATTACGGTCCTGTTCCTGGTGGAACTGATTCTCAGGTTTGTTGCAGCGGCATCCAAAAGACAGTTCTTTGTGGAATTCTGGCTGGACATCCTGGCAGTCATTCCACAGTTTCGGGCATTTCGCGGATTCCGCGCGATGCGGTTGTTGCGTCTATTTCGTATCCTTCGCTTTTTCGGTGTCGCCACTCGAATTGCCAACCATTTCCCCTCGATTTTTAGACGGGGAACAACAGAATACCTTGTGATGTGTGGTCTGCTGGTGGTGACGGTTATTTTCAGCACCGTCCTCATGGTATCTTTCGAGAAAGCAACTTTAGATTCGGCGGTACCTGCGGATAAGCAATTTACTTTTGAAAATGCTCTTTGGTTCAGCGTTTACTCCCTTTTCGCAGGAGAGCCCACACCCATGACGCCAACGACCCGTTCAGGGCGGATTGTCGCTGCATTTGTCATGTTTATGGGGCTGACAATTTTCGCAATGTTTACAGGTACCGTTTCGGCATACATGGTGGAGACTTTTCACGTGGAAAAAAACAGCTATGAACTTGAAAATGTGGAAAACCATCTCATTATTTGCGGATGGAATTCGAAAACCGAAATTATCATCAAGGAACACCGTGCTTCGAATCGCTCAAAGAAAACCCCGATTGTAGTGATCGCCAATGTCGACTTGGAAAAAATAGGCGTTGCCAACCAGATCACCAGAGAGTTCATTTTCGTTCGAGACGACTTCACAAGAGTGACGGCCCTGGAAAAGGCTCATATCGGTCGCGCAAAAACCTGTATTATCCTGTCCGATCTAAGCGGGGGGCGTAGTGAGCAGGACGCAGATGCTCGTACGATTTTGGCGGCTTTGACTTGTGAAAGCCTAAATCCGGACGTCTACACTTGTGCGGAATTAATGAATCGATCCTATGGTGGCCATCTCGATCGAGGGCGCGTGAATGATTACGTTGTGAGTGATGAATACGCTGGCTATATGCTCGCCCAAGCCTCCATGAACCATGGTTTAATGGGGGTCCTTGAGGAGCTGTTGACTCACCAACGTGGCCAGGTATTTCACCGAATCACGATTCCTGATTCTTGGTCAGGCAAGGACTATCTGTCCTGCATGATGCTGTTAAAAAAGGATCACAATGCCACCTTGGTGGCGGTGCAGCACGCAGACGACGAGATGATGGTGAATCCGGATGATCATATCTTCGAGCCAGGTGATGAAATCGTTGTAATGTCAAAGGGCGATTTGAAAATTTAGATTTTTTTCACTGGCGTGGTGCGGCAAAACGACCTGTTGGAAGAGTATCCCAGAGCCACCATTACCGGATAAGTCTGAGAGGCGATTTTTGAAAGCCCAGCCGACGGTTCAATGAAGGCTCACCGCCGAGGTTGTCTCATCGGCTTTGGCCCGCATTCTAGACGGTCGGTAATTGCCAGGGATCCCGACGTTGCCGATCCAAAAAACGGTTATTCGATTTGTCTGAGAATTCCCATTTTCGGGGATTCCAATCCAACGCGATTTTTTCACGGTAGGCGAGATTACCCAAATGGACGATCGTCACCGTACGTGCGCCCTTTTCGACATCGGCTACTGGTCGTTGACGCGAGGCAATGCAATCCAGCCAATTCCGGTGGTGGCCAGGCGATTTGGGTAAACGAAGATCACTTTTCCCAAGTGGTGTGTTTACCAAGCTGACGGGATTTCCAGTGAGCACTCCGCGATCGATTCGAAGGGTCCCGTTTTCTCCGTGAAATTCACAACCACTTGGGCCACCGTGGACCATTTCGATTCCATTTGCGTAAAGAAACTTGACGCCACGTTTGGATTGGGGGTCTTCCGGCGGGATGACCTTGATTGGTCCCGATTCATCCATATCAAGTGCCCACTGGGCAATGTCATAGTGGTGGGCGCCCATGTCGACATGCCCTCCGCCTGAATACTCGTAGTATTTTCGCCACTGTGGAAAATGACGATGGTTCCCTCGCGGGGAAAGGATGGAGTTGTAGGGTCGCATGGGTGCCTGGCCAAGCCAAAGGTCCCAATTCAGGCCTGGTTCCATTTTTTCCGAGGGAAGGTCGCAGGCAATCGGTGGATCACCAACTCCCACGGTGACCTTGGATATTTTGCCAAGCCGCCCACTGCGGATGATTTCCACGGCTTCACGGAATCGGCCAAAAACATTGGATCGTTGTTGGCTGCCGGTCTGGACAATCCGCTTGTATTTACGGGCGGCTTGTACACATCTTTGAGCTTCCGCGATGGTCAAGGTCAGTGGCTTTTCACAATAAACATCTTTGCCGGATTTGCACGCTTCTATCAACGCAGTGGCATGCCAATGGTCAGGCGTGGCAATGCAGACTGCATCAATGTCCTGACGTGAAATGACTTCCCGAAAATCGGTGTATTGGGTACAAGTCTGTGCTTCATTTTTCCGCGAGGAATAGTGTTTGTTGACTCGTTCTGCTGCCTGCCGTCGACGTGTTGGATCGACCTCGCAAACCGCGACCAATTGGGAATCAGGCTGATTAAGTAGTTGGGGGATATGGAAATCGTTTGCCATTTTTCCACAGCCAATCATTGCAACCGTCACTCGCTGGTTGGCCGAAATTCTTTTGCCTCTTCCGAGGACCTCCGCGTCAACAAGGGTAGGCACGTGAATGCCTGTGGCCGCACAAGTCGTGGCCGCAGCGCTGGACTTCAAAAAATCTCGTCTGTAAAAAGACATCTGCGAATTCCCTGAGGGTATAAGAATTGTCACCAAAAATGGATTCAGAAAACAACTTCTGATATCAGCTCGCTATTTCATTTTAGTAATGCAATAAATCTGGGTGGCGGTTCGGATCAAAAGATTTCCATCGGCAATCGACGGTGTCGCACAGCAAAGTTCGGAAAGGTCATTGACACCAACCTCCTCGTATTTTTCCCCGGCCTTAATGACGACGGTTCGCCCTTTTTCGTCGAGGAAAAACACCCGATCATTGTAGGCCCAGGGGGAGGATGTGAATGTCATTGATCTTCGAAACCTTTGACGACCGTAGATCTCTTCACCGGTCCTGGCATCATGAAGTGTCAGGAAACCTCTATCCAGCAACGTGTAGTAATAGTTTTTGTAAACAATGGGAGAAGTGTTATAGGGACCGGCCATGGGTAGGTACCACTGGATATAATCATTGGATTTCTCGTCCTCCTGAAGGGTGAGATCTCCTTTGCCTCCAGGCCGGATTGCATAGACTGGTTTTCGCCTATCTTGGAAATATCCCGATGTGATGTAGAGTAATCCGTTGGCTGCCAATGGAGACGGAATCACCAAGCTCGACATGCGGCCATCAAACTCCCAAAGCAGATTTCCCATAAGATCGTAGGAGCGGTTCTTTTTTTTTCCGCAGACCACAATCTCGCTACGTAGCGGGTTTTTCCAAAGAAACGGTGTTGCCCATGTGCTGGTTTCATCGCGTTCGGTTTTCCAGTTTTGGTCACCGGTCTTCGCATCATAGGATGCGATATAGGAAGCCTCCTGATTGTCGTAAACCATGATGACCTGATTCTCATGGACGATCGGTGAGGCGGCTGCACCATATCCCCACATGGTTTCCCGGGGAGTGATCTTTTTTTGCCAGACTTCTTTACCATCCAAATCCAAGCAGTACAGGCCAAGGTCACCAAAAAGAACATACAACCGTTCACCATCAGAGGTTGGCGTTTCAGAGGCGTACGTGCTTTTTGGATGCCTCGGAAACTTGGGTTGACCATTGTGGACTTCTTTTTCCCAGATTTTTTTCCCATTGGAAAAATTGAAACAATAGACCATCCATCGGTGAACACCCTGGGGAGGGTCTTTTCGCCCTCGCCCGAGATATAAGCCCGCTTTTGGTAATTCAGAATTCTGTTGGTTGATCACCGAGGTTACAAAAACCTTTTGCCCGACGACGATCGGGCTGGACCATCCCCATCCGGGAACCTCCATTTTCCATTTTACATTGGTCTGCGTATCCCAAGTCTCTGGTAGTCTTGTGTCGTCGGCGACGACACCGTTTCCGTAACTGCCACGAAAACGGAGGAATTGATGACCTGGGTCCTGCTCTTGGGAAAAGGTGGAGGAAGTTGTCACAGAAAAAACAACAACCAAGAATGTCTGAATGATCAAAGCATCCATTTTCATTTTGGGATCCATTTTCATTTTGGGATCCATTTTCATTTTGGGATCCATTTTATTGCGTAGGCCAAAGATCATATTGGGTTAATCTCAATAGAATAAAGCAACATTTAAAAATGATGACAGGTCAAGCCAAAACAGATCTGCTGAAATCAGACTTGATGTCCAGCATCGATTTCTCTTGAACAAGATAAATTGTTTTACCATCGAGCGAATACCTGTTGCAACGGATACCGAGGATTTACAATCGGTGCTGGTGTTAACTTTTTCCTCCATTTCGAGCTTGTTCAGATCCATGAGAAGATATTTTGCGGAATTGATAGGGACGTTTACGCTTGTTTTTGTTGGTACAGGCGCCATCCTTTCTGATGAGATCTCTGGCGGTGAAGTGACGCATGTGGGAGTGTCGCTGACCTTTGGTTTGGCGGTGATGGCGATGATTTATTCGATCGGTAATGTTTCCGGTGCCCATATCAACCCGGCGGTAACCCTTGCGTTTTCGGTAGCAGGGCGCATCTCTCGGCGGGAGGTGTTTCCCTACGTTGTTGCACAATTACTTGGTGCGTTATTGGCCAGCGGACTGATTAAGGTTCTTTTTTGGCCCCAGTTGGTCGAGGCACCCGCGGGCAGCGATTTGGTCCATCTCGGCAGTACCCAACCCATCGGCGCTGTTTGGCAGGCATTCCTGATGGAGTTGATTTTGACATACATCTTGATGTTTGTGATCCTTAACGTTGCTACCGGGAGTAAAGAAACCGGGATCTTGGCGGGCATCGCCGTCGGGGGTGTTGTCGCACTGGCCGCCTTGTTTGCCGGACCTATTTGTGGGGCCTCGATGAATCCGGCCCGATCCATCGGACCCGCATTACTCAGTGGCAATGTTCACCATCTTTGGATCTATCTATTGGCCCCGATATTGGGTGCCATCGCGGCGGTTCCCACCTGTTGTTGTGTGCAAATGAACGGTTGTTGCTCGCCGCCGCTGACCGTTGGACAAGATCGCTCGGCGACCGAATGCGATCTGCTTAGGTAATGTCTGCCTAATTCTCAACACCGTGACACCAACCCTGCTGAGGTCTGTCAAAGGTTTGGGTCGTATCTGGCATGAGTTTTTGAGTCTGGGCAATCGCATTTTGCACCGCTTGGGGTTCACTCAAAAAATCAAGTCCAACCTTCATGGTTCGGCTACCGAGTCCCGGGATTTTGAGGACACGGCCCTGCTCCCCCTCGAACGACCGGGGGTTGGGGAAGTTGGTGCCCGGTTCCAGTCCGGTGACATATCCGTCTTCAATGGCGGTCGTGTTTTTCCAAACGGTATAGCAGGGAAGATCCCTGATGTTGTGGTCGATGGCCACACCCCGGGTACCATGGGCATCTTTGAGAACCGTTTGGGTGTCACCGTTTTGGTCTCCGTTGAGCTCCAGAAAATAGACCTGTTCCTCGAATCCAGTGGTAGGTCCCTGGTAGCTCTGCCAATCCGCAATGGCAGAAGCAGCATGCTCATTCCGTGGGACAACTGTTTTTACCGGTGCGATCAATTGGGTGCCCACATCCAATAGCGGAATACCAAAATTGATGTGATAGAGCATTTGGCATTCTCCATCGCTGGCCGACAGGTTTTGGATCTCGTCGCTGATAGCCAGTTTTGTTGTCCCGATTTCCCATGTCACCGTTGATGTCATTTGCATTTTCATGAAATGAAAACGTGACTCTTCTACCACGCCGGTGATCTTGACCTGATGGTCGTTGATCGACACTGTCAACTTCTGCGCGGGTAGATTTGCAATTCGGCCATGGAGCGGGTACTGCAAACGTCCCTGCTGGTCGAATTCAGGCGCCCCGTTGCTTTCCAGCCCACATCGCACCAAAAGTTCATCGAATCCATCCAGCCAACCTAAACCACCAGGTTCCATGGTCTCAACCCAATTGGGGTGAACAGGTCCTTTGACGGGTGACTTCCAGCCGAACTCAAATTTACCCGTCCAAACTTTCCAAATATTCATTCCACGAGTGGGAAGTACCTCAAAAGTAAATGGTTCAGATTCAATACGCAGCGATTCGACGCCCTGTTTTTTACCACCTTGGAGAGTTTGCAATCGGGCCGTCACTCCGGGAGCCAGTTCTTCCGACCACTGCGTGTGATGAATCTGATTTTCAATATCGGTGACGGTCCAGGTTTGAATGGGCATTAGGGATCCTGTTTTGATTCTTGAAATTTGCGTGGAAGACCCGGTCAGTTTACTTGTACGAGTATCCTTTTACGAATAAAACTACGGTTTCGGTGACAGTTGACGGCTGTCCAGATATCAGATTTTAAACCGACAAGAGTTTGGAGAAAAGAATGGCGGAAATCGTCGAAGACGGTGATCTCAAGGCTGTATTGGATAGTGCATTGAACGCCGGAGGAGGATTGCTCCGCTTGACGCCAACCTGGGTTCCCAAGTTTTTTCTTCATCCGGGAAAACGGATTCAGCTGAATCCAAAACACTGCTATTGCTTTGGTGAAGAGACCGACGACGAGGTCTTTATGACTCATGATTCAGCAATCGCCGGTGTTGAGATTGAAAACACCGGAAGCGAACCACTGGTGGGCCTTCGCTATTTTGGGCCGGATACATTTGAATCCGTTCCCGCTGTTGGAGCATACCGGCAGTAGTCTTTTGAATAATCGGTAATCGTTTGGAGACGGCTTGGGCGGCGTTTTCATATTGATGACGAGCGATTGCCTCAAACCCGAAATCAAAGTTAACCCTGAACAGAACAGGAAAATCAAATGAGCTTTCAATTACATAACGCGATGTGGCCCGGACTGGTAGGAAAAGGCAATGACGAAGGTCAGGAGCCTCCAATCAGCCTGGAGCGAATGCTTGATTTAACCGCTGCCGCCGAGGTGGGTGGAAAAAAATTCGATGGTGTTGATTATTTTCTATTCCTGCCGCACACCGATCCAGATGCCAGCGATGATGATCTCAAGGCGATCGCCGATTCGATCGCCGCACGCAACTTGAAAGTCGGTTCATTGGTTGCACCGGTTTGGCCAGGAACGGTCGGTGATTCGGCGATGGGTGACAAGGAGCAAACGGACAAATTTCTTTTGGCCGTGGAAAAGGCATGCCGTATAGCCCGTGTTTTCAATGAGCATGGGGTGCGTGATTACGGAAGTATTCGCATCGATTCTGCTGAATTCGGTGTCGAAAAATGGAGGGAAGATGCAGCCGCAGGAACCAACCGAATTGCAAACACATTCAAATCCGCGGCAAAAATTGCTGCCGATCATGGCGAAAGGTTGGTTGCCGAAGGTGAAATCTGTTGGGCCGGAATGCATTCGTGGAAAGACATGCTCGATCTTTTGGAAGAAGTTGGTATGCCGGAAACGCTTGGATTTCAGGCTGATCTTGCGCATACCTATCTCTACCTGCTCGGTTATAACGCACCCGAATATGCCTTGCTTCAAGAGGGCCATGGCGAAGACGAGTTTTATGAAAAGTATCGCGAGATGACAGACAAACTGAGGCCTTGGACGCTTGATTTTCACGTAGCCCAGAACGATGGGCAGGTGAAGGGAGCGGGAGACCATGACAAGACCGGAAAACATTGCCCAGCGGACGATCCCAATGGAAAGCTTGATATCACTCGTTGTTCGGGGTACTGGCTGGAGGGATATCAGGATCGTGGAATACGCCACATTTGTTGGGATGGTTGCATGTTTGCTAATGCAACCCTTGAGAACCCGGAAACTTGGAATACGATCCTCGACGCGATGATCAAAGTTCAAAACGCCCATGCCTGATCGCTGATGTCCCTTGTTCCACAAGGAGTCGCCTTGACTCAGGCAATAGGCCTCGACCGGTTGTCTGGCAGTCATTTAGGCGGGGCTCGCGTTGTGTCATCATGTGGTGACTGCGAAAATCAAATTTATAAACGGAGACCAGAAATATGAGTAAAGAACTTCGGATTGGCATGATCGGCTATGGCTTCATGGGTCGAACCCATTCCAACGGTTATTGCCAGGCCAATCATTTTTTTGATCTCGAATATCGACCGGTCTTGAAAGCGGCATGCGCTCGGAATCAGGAAGAACTCCAGAAGTTTGCGAATCAGTGGGGATACGAATCGACTGAAAATGATTGGCGTCAACTCATTGCACGCGATGACATCGATGCCATTGATATTTGCGTTCCAAATAATCTGCATGCGGAAATCGCAATCGCGGCGGCAGAAGCGGGAAAGATGATTCTTTGCGAAAAACCGCTTTCCATGAACACAGAGCAGGGCGAAGAAATGTGTGCGGCGGTTGAGAAAGCTGGCGTCGTCAATACCGTTTGGTACAACTACCGCCGCGTTCCCGCGGTGACTCATGCGAAGAATATTATTGATGATGGTAAATTGGGCCGGGTCTTTCATTACCGGGCGAATTTCCTACAGGACTGGACCATTTCCGACGATTTGCCACAGGGCGGTAACGCGTTGTGGCGTCTGGACGTTAAGGCCGCCGGATCCGGGGTGACAGGGGATTTGCTTGCCCACTGTATCGATACTGCGGTCTGGTTGAATGGGGCGGTCACGGAAGTCACTGCCATGACAGAGACCTTCATCAAGGAACGGATGCATCAGGAAACCGGCGAAGTGACGCCTGTTGGAATTGATGATGCTTGTGCTTTTCTTTGTCGCTTTGCCAATGGCTCACTGGGCCTTTTTGAATCGACACGATATGCCCGTGGTCACAAGGCGCTTTATACGTTTGAAGTTAACGGTGAGAACGCATCGTTGAAGTGGGATCTTCATGATTTGCATCGGCTTGATTTCTTTGATCATGGAGATGATGGGCCACAGCGTGGCTGGCGGAGTATCCATGTCACCGATGGCGATCATCCCTACATGGGGAACTGGTGGGTGCCAGGATTGCAGATCGGTTATGAGCATACCTTTATTCACCAGGTAGCCGATTTTCTGAAGAGTCTTGAAACGGGTGAGCCCTGTGCCCCCACGTTTCGGGATGCTTTGGAAACTCAGAAGGTGTGTGATGCAGTGCTAAAAAGTGCTCAAACCAAAAGCTGGGAGTCGGTGGGTTAGTCCAGGCCTGACCAGTGATCCAATTCAAAAACGTCGGAAATCATTCCGGCGTTTTTTTGTAAAGCCTCGATGTTTGATTCTTTGATGCTCACAGGAAATACTCCACCACTGGTGGGAACCTGACGGAGCTGCTGCCATGTATTGGATTCATCAGGCTTTGTGAGCCGTCCATGTCCAGTGTCTGTCGCTGGTTGCGGTAACGCTTTCTTTTTTAAAACCAAGCGTAGCGATCATTTCTCGAATCTCTTCGAGGCTTAAAGCTGCCCGCAGCGAGTCATCAAACATCTGTTTTTGGTGGGCGTTCTCGTTTCCCGCATACTGTTGAACCAAGCGACTGACCTCTTCACTGGATTCCGGCCGCATCAAGTCTCGGAAAAACAACAATCCTCCGGTTCGGGTGACCCGAACGGCTTCTGACAAACAGGGATTAGGATCCGGGATGTGGTGAATAATGCTGTTGCTGATGATCAGGTCAAATTGGCCATCTGGAAACGCCATTTGTTTGGCATCCACCTGTGCTAATTCGATCCGGTCGGTCAGGCTGTTAATTTCCAGATTGTACTTGGCAAGGTCGAGCATATGGGCCGCCATATCGACCGCCATCACTCGGCACTCCTGCACCTTGTTGCATAGCTCCACTGGTATTAGCGCTGTGCCTGTACCAAGGTCCAGGATGTCACGCAGGATTTCAGGCGCTGGCTCGCCCGTGATGGCCAGCAGATCGTTAACAAAGACCTCGTTGACCGTTGAGTGGTCCATCGCGTTGTAGTCGACTGCTTCTTCCTGGGTATCCATGACTTCGGGTTCCAGTACTCGTTCCAATGCCATCGATAATTTCCTCTCTGTAGAAGAGCGTTAGGGCAGACTGTTTCCAGAAAACAAAAGTAACAAAAATGTAACAACGTCATTCAGATTGACACCGACTGACGTCAAAAAACCGACTATGGCAGGTTTTCAAATTCCTCATCACTGTTGATGGGCTGCAGCTGATTTTTCATGGTGAAATGCATGATCGGCAGAATAATCGCAACGATCAGGTAACCGAAGACAAAGCTGAGAACAGCTTGTTGATTTTGGTCATCCAGATCGCTGATAAAAAACATTTGATCGTCGGGAAATGGAGAGTGTATGACGCCAAACAGGGCGAAGACCGAGGCAATCAGGAAAAAACCGGCCGCCATCAAGAACCTGCGATCAATAATAAATGCCAATGCAGAAGCCCAAATCAAACTGGTGATAATGAAACCACCAGCCAATTGTTGAATTGTGTTTATGGATTCTCCCTGCGGCTGATAAATCATGACCAATTTTGCCAAAGCAGGCAGGCATGCCAAAGCCAACGCCGAATAATGGCGGCGTGGTGTGACGTGAAAGCTTTGGGCCGAAATCTCCAAACCAATAAAAATCAGAATCGAATAGATTGCGACTTTAGGGACGAAAATATAAAAGTAAACGAAGAACCCTGTTAGGCCTGCAGCGCCAATAAACATGGCTGTCATCAGCGTATACATCGCCCGCCCGCCCATCGCCTTATAAGCGGGGTGTCCGATATAGGGTGTTGTCTGGACCACGCCCCCGCAGAGACTTGCCGCAAGTGTCGCCAAGGCCTCTACGCCGATGACCGTCCCAGTGTGGAAATCATCTCCCACGCTGGCCGCGCTCTCCGCACAGTCAATTCCGCCGATCACGGTGCCAATGGCAAACGGGATGATCAGTGGCAGGTACCCCAGCGTTGCCTCAAATGTCTCAGGGGTGAACCAGGCAAAACTAAAAACCGTCATCCAACCACTCGGTAGAAGAGCGTCTTTCGCGTCGAAGAGGTTTTCTTCCTTGGGAATAAATTGGGTGTGCAGCCTAGTGTCGACTTCCATGACAAGATAATACAAGGCGCACGATACCAAAACGGCAGCCAACGCTGGCGGGATTTTGCCAGGCAGTTTGACACGTCCAATTAACGTGACCAGAATCATGGCCAAAGAGACAATGCCGACGATGGGAATTCGGCAGATTTCGACAAGTGGGTTGAACGCAATCAGCACCACGGCAATCGCCGCCAATGAACCCAACAAGCCGGCTCGAGGAACCCATTGGCGTAACCACCCTGCGCCGAAAGCGAAGGCAAACTTGATTAATCCAGATATGAAAATTGCAAAAATTCCAATTTTCCAGGCGAAATCAGCAGCCATGAAATCGATCTCCAGAAGCCTCTCAGGAGATATCTGCTGGATGAGGTCTTCGATGGTGGATGAACCCATTTCGACGATTCCATTTTCAGCCAAAAGACGTTCTTTCCGGGCACTGGAAAACGCTGGGCCGAGAACGAAAAGACACATCCCAATGGTGCTGGGGGTATCCAGTCCCAGTGGCATCGCCGTCACCTTGGTGTTGCCTGTCGATTTGGAATGGTGGAACGCTAGCAAAAAAAACAGGAGATCGCCCACCATGACCCCGATCGCTGTACCGGGAATCATGTACTGAAATGCAAATTCTGCAGGGAAATTGAAAATTGTGGACAGAAGACTCACCGTAAGAATCAGGCCCGCCAGATTGTCCAACATCAATCCAAAAAAAGCGTTGATGTCGCCGGTCGTGGCAAATTCGTAGCGGTGATTCTTCATTTTTGGGTTTCGGCACAATGTTTGCATTAACTGTGAGTCGCGAGTGTAAAACGCCTTTTGGGCACTGTCAATTCACGACTGGGAATCGCCTCCGTCTGGCGGATCTGATTTCCCGGTCAATTTGGCGAAAATAAGGGCTTTACGGGTTGGTGAATACAAAATCGTTGAGGAATTTCGCCACAAAACTCGCTTTAACTGAGGTCGCTCGTTAAAATGAATGGCGGACGACCGGATAGGGACCAGTTGAGTTATGCCTTCCCATTGCTGTCATGGCTGAGGTGGGCGGCTGTTTTAATGAACATATTTCTATCGGGTGCGTACAGCTATGGATGCAAATTTAACAGCAAATCTCACATCGATTGATTGTGATCTTCCGACGGAGGAATCATTGGTGACTGACGAACAACTTTTGCTAGATTATCGCCAATCCGGAAACCGGGAGCTATTTACCCAGCTGCTGAAACGGTATGAGCGCGAATTGTTCAGTTATCTGTGCCGATACCTTGGAAATGCCGAAATGGCCGAGGATGTCTTTCAGGCTGCTTTCCTCCAGATCCACTTGAAGTGCGATCAATTCGAAGAGGGGCGTCGTTTTCGACCTTGGCTTTACACGATCGCAACCAATCAGGCCATTGATTCAAAACGACGGCAAAAGAGGCACAACATCGTCAGCCTCGACACGGCGGGCCGATCCTCAGATGATGAAATTTGTCAATTGGTAAATTTGCTGGAAAGTGGCGAAGCGAATCCACTGGAGCATGCTGAACGTCGGGAAAGGTGTGATAGTGTCCGAGATACACTGAACAGTCTTCCTGAATCCATGACGGCCGTTGTTCAACTGGTTTATTACCAGGGAATGAAGTATCGAGAGGCCGCTGAGGTACTCGATATTCCCGTTGGGACCGTCAAGAGCCGACTGCATGCAGCCATCGCCAAGCTGACTGATGTTTGGAACGAATCGCAGGTTGAGCTTACCTAATCGTGAAAGAAATTTCCGAAGAAGATCTGATCGGCTACTTCCTTGGTGCGCTAGAAGCGGATCAGGAACTGCGCATAAAGAACGCGCTGCTCGAAAGCGACCACCTTCGAGCGAGGCTCAATCAGGTTGAAACAAAATTGTCGGATTTGCCAGATAGGTTTGTGGAAATTGATCCACCAGAAGATCTGGCAAAAAAAACCTTCAACACGATCGACATCGTGGAGACTTCCGTGCGTGGAACGGCTGACCTTCAGCCGGGTAAGCCGCCATCCAATTCGAAATCATCTCATTCTTCACCGTTGGTATCCAACGTGGCGGACAATGAATTTGACCGAGGTCGACTAGCTGCAAGGCATTCTGCTGGATTGGAAACGAGTGGAATGGATCGGGCTTTTTCTGGACGCAGTTGGTCTCTGATGGACATGATTGTTGGGGCGGCAGTCTGCTTTGTTGGGGCGGTCGTTCTTCTACCATCGATCGCCAATAGTCGGTTTCAATCGAATCTCATGCAGTGCCAGAACAACTTGCGAAAAATTGGTTACAACCTGGGCAGTATCGCTGATAGTTTCGAGGGGCAGGTTAACCTGTCCATGCCAGATGAAAACTGGCAGGCTGGTCAATTTGTGCAGATGATTTTGGAGGCTGAATTGGCTGATGACATCGGGGAATTCATATGCCCGAATGACCCGGGTAAAGAGGAAACAGCAGAACTGTGTCGACTGGCGTGGGCCGATCGTCTGGATGGCAGCCCGTCTTCTTATTCTCTGGTAACTCCTGAAGCTGAGGGTGGGCCAATTCAGTACAACCGGACACCATTTGAAAGTCAGCAAAACACCCCGTCGCTAGCCTACACCAATTTGAATCGCCGCAGAAAGTACCCTTCGGCATCGTCGATTCGGCAGACTGAAGCTGCTTGCGGATCTTATGGTTTTCTGGTCCCGACGGTAAATGGAGGCAGTTATAACGCCATTCAGGTTCCCTCCGGTGCCGATGCCGTCCTGAGTGCTGACGCAGCCTGTTTTGATAATCCTGGTTTTCAAAGCCGAAACCATGCAGGCAAAGGGCAAAATGTTCTCTTGGGTGATCTGTCGGTTGATTACATCTATAACACCGCTTGCCTCCCTTCGGGTGATCACATCTACACCAACAAGCTTGGAGAAGTCCAGCCAGGAATTGGCCCAGGGGATAACCTGATTATCCGCGGAGTTCTTCCCATTCAAGCGACTTGGTCTGCCGGAAACTGATTGATTGGTTTTACTGGTCGGATCGACAATGGAAGACCTGCTCGTTGCCGGCCCGGCTTTGGTTCAGACGCTCTTGATTCTGGCTCATCAATGGATCGTTGTAAGCCAATACGCAGCTGATGAATCGGCTTGCAAACCTGAAGACCGGCAAGTCAGGTGGTAGCCACCGCCGGTTACCTTTGCTCTCCGAGCGTGACGGTGACTTTCTTTAATTCCCCTTCTCTGATGAATTCAATTTCGACCGACTGGCCGGGCTGATAGTTTTTCAGAATAGACTGTCGCTATTGATTTTTTTGCCGTCAATCGAAACGATTTCGTCGGCGTGTTCGTAGTCTGATGTTTGGTATTCAAGGATATAACGGCCTTGTCGAACCTGTTTCCGGGTCAAGCGGATTCCGTGAAGCCCCGCTTTGGCGGCCGGTCCATTGGGCTTCAATTTATTGATCCGCAACTCATTCTTTTGTTGGGTGGTGTGCACCATTCTTCCTCTGGGGCATCGATCCGGAGCACGGCGGTTTCATTTTCGGGATCCGCTCCAACGACCTCGGCAACGTCGGGTGATTCGTCAAACAGAGTCACGTTGATGTATTTCGCTCCTTCGATGACATGATAATTAGTCAAAATATGCCCTTCCTTGTCCAGGATGGAGCCGCTGCCTGCACCTTCTTGAGTTTTGGCGATCATGAAAAACGGATCGCGTGTGTAAGGTCGAGTAGAAATGTTGACCACGCTCCTGTTGACCTCTTCGTAGACCTGGATCTGCGTTAATCCCTCCTCAGAAAATTCCTGCTGAGAAATTGTTTTTGACAGGAACTTGAAACTGCCGGAATCTCTGGTCAATGAACTGTTGTTAGAGGTGACAACAGCAGTTGGGCGGGTTGGTTTTGTTCTCGGCGGCAGAGGGGGTGGATGGTACAGGTGACCGATTGGCAGGTTCACTGCTCTGGATGCGATTGTTCCGAAAATCCCTCGCCAAAATGGTCGCAAGATACCGCTTTCCTGGGTCCGGATAGACAGTCCCGGATTTCAATTGATCGTGCGTGCCGATGAACCAAGAAACCGGGGCGACATGGTGCTTCAGCAGTCCCCGGTGAACCTCAGGGAGGCGGGGTCTGCAATTCGATTTTTCAACCCCTACAGCTGGCGGGACAGAAGCAACAAAGCGGTGGTTGCTACAACCAGGCTCAGTGGTAACCCGGTTTTGACGAAGTCCACAGGCCGATAACCACCCGGTCCCATCACCATCAGATTCGTTTGGTATCCAATAGGAGTGACAAACGCAAGTGAAGCAGCCAGGGCAATGGCCAGGATAAATGGTCGAGGGTTGGATCCACTGGAAATCGCAATTGAGATTGCGATTGGAATCATGATGGCCGCGATAGCATTGTTAGAAACCATTTCTGTCATGATCATCGTCAGTACGTAGACAGTAATCAACAGCAGGATGGGGCTGGAGATCCATTCGGTGATGGTGGTCGCCAACAGTTCGGCAGCTCCACTTTCTTGCATCGCTTCTCCCATTCCCAATGCACAGGCAATCGTGAGCAGGAGCTGAATGTCGACAGAATTGCGGGCTTCGGAAAAACGTATGCAACGTGACGCAGCCATGAACATGACTGCTACAAAAGCTGCGACCGGTGGATTGGCCCATGAGTCGCCTGCACCCAGCAGGCTGCCCAACGCCATCCAAAGGACCATTCCGACTACGATAAGGCCAGCCCACAAGGCCTTGTGGTGTTGGCGAGGTTCGGATCCCTCAACGTTACTGATTAGAAAGAAATCTCGGCTATTGCGGAACATTTCGACAAACCGGTTGCGAGTTTGCAGTAGCAGCGTATCTCCGGGTTGCAAACGAATGCTCCCGATCTTACTAGGAAGCCGGGCTCCATTTCGATGGACCGCAACGACGGCCGCACTGTACAGCTTGCGGAAGTTGGCTTCTCGAATCGTCTGCCCAATGAGAGGCGAAGAGCGGGAAAGAACGGCTTCGGTTAAGTGTCGCTGTTGTCGTTTATTGGGCTGTAGCTCGTAAGCCCGATCGGCAGCCGGCACCAAACCCGGGATTTGTTCGAGATCGATAATGGTTTCCACGACCCCTGTGAAAATCAAACGATCGGCAGCAGCGATGGTTTCGGCGGGAGAGACCGGGGTAATAATATCTTCACCTCGGTCAATTTCAATTAGAAATAAACCAGGCAGATTGCGCAGCCCGGCGGCCTCTACCGTTTTGCCGACCAGTCGACAATTGGATTGAACCATCATTTCCACAAGATATTCGCGACGTTGGTCGCCGAGCTGTTGGATCAACTCTCGTCGATCGGGAAGCGACTTGACACCGATCACGAGGAGGAAAATTGAACCCACAATGGCACAAGGAAATCCAACCGAGCCGATTTCAAGAAAACCCATCGGTTTAAGATCTTCCAGAGATTTCCTTAACTGCGAAATCTCGTCCTGTAGATTTTGTTCTTTTGCGTTTGAGTCGCTGTTGTTGGCGGTGGCCAACGTGTCACGAACAGAGGCTTCTCGGATGTCGGTTTCCAGTTTGACTAATCGTTCTTTTTTCAAGGTGTATTGCTGTGTAAGTTGAGCCTGTACGACGAGCGTGGTGCTGGTTCCAATCAGTGTGCAGACACCGCCCAGAATGGCCAGATAGCTGACAGGGATCAGAAGTTTTGATGGCGAGATATTTCTTTTGCGGCACCAATCAAGAACCATCGGAACGCTCATGGCGACCAATGCGGTATTGAGTAGAAATGCTGAGGCAGTCAGTATTGCCAGAGCCAGTCGGGCCATGGCCGATTTTTCTGACTTGGCCGACCCGAGTATCTTTTCTCCCAACCAATCGATTACTCCACATTTCCGCAGACCGCTTGCTAACGCCAACAACGCTCCGATTGTCAGGACGGCCGGGTTGGAAAAGCCAGAAAAAGCCTGTTCAGGGGTGATGATTCCCAAAAACGTGACCAGCATCAATCCGCCAAGAAAGAGAAAGTCGAGCGGGACTTTCTTACCGAACATCAACGTCAGGAATAGGGTGACGGTGATGACCAACGTGATCCAAGGGTGCATCTCATTAACGATCAATCGGATTTTCCTGTATCAGGAGGAGCCGCAGACTTTTCAAATTTAGACCAGTTCCTGAATTGGTGGTATAGCGATCATCGCTCAAAACAACGACCGGACGACCGATTCAGGCGATTTCCCTGTTTTTGTCTGCTAAAGGGTAAGCTCTGAGTGGGGGCTTGTTGGCTGATAAACACCTCTGGTTCCCAATTCTTCAAACCATAGCAGACATTCCGGTTAACGGAATTGAATTTTGGAACGAAAAGAGAGAAGCACAACCGGAAAAACTAAAACAAGCGATCAACTTTTCCGTAATTCACTGGTTGGATCAATTGGCCTTACAAAAAGAAAACTTTTTATAAAACTGATTGTTTTTCAAAAAAGCGCAGCCTACGTCACCGATAAAGTTTTCCATGGCGTTACCGTACTTTCATCGCAGGCTTCATGATCCTCGCGAAAAATTCTCGTCGCGTCTATCCTTGGAAATCCAACCCCAGTTCGCGTTTGGCCCCGCGATCTCTAAATCGGAGTAATTAACAATATGAGTTCTTTTCGATTTTTGACTTCCTTTGTCCTTTTTTTCCTCTTCAGCTTTCATGGGAATCTCTGGTCACAGGAAATCGCAGATTTCGAGATTCGAAAAATGAGTCCAACATTGCCCTTTCAGCTCGCTAACAACGATGATTTAACCGATGATTTAACCGATGATCAGGGCGACCATCTCCCGAGTAATCAATGCAGTGATTACCTGCAGGTTTGCCACCCTTATCTAACTCAATGCGGATTTTCCTCAAGTCAAAACCCCAGGAATACAATTTCGGATCCGCCAACGGCAATTGATCTTTCTCCCCTTTCTTTTGAGTGTTTTCAAACTGCCAGTGAAATGGCGGCCGCGAAAGTCAAAGAAAAGCCAAGCATCCAGCCGGTTCCTCCGTCGGCGACGGCGTCCAAGGAAACAGCGGAAGGCTCCAAGGGGGTAACCGCGGAGGCGTCTGTCAAACTGAAAGTCGCTGAGGCAGCGGGACAACAGCTTTCCAGGGAACAGGCCCGGGCAATGATGAAGAAAGTTTTTCGTAAATCATCAAATATTGAAGAAGTGCTTGATGATCAGTTGGATATTCAGCCTGAATATCAATTTGTCCCCTATCAAAATCCCTCGCCCGAAGAAGGCAGCGAGCCGGTGGTGACGGTTCAATGGAAGCTTCGTCTGAGCGAGCTGAAAGCTCTGTTGACCAATTGGAAGACCATCGTGGTCAACCATGAGTTGATAACCGCCCCAAATCATTGGCTATCGGAGAGATTAGTCGAACTTGAGTGCCACTTTTGTGGGTCGCCCGTCTGGGGTTTGATCGACGGATTTCAGCGCGAGGTGGCCTTGGCTGAGAAGCAAATCCTACAAACTCGTGAACTGAAACGAATTCGCAATCAGGTGAAAATATTGAATGGGATGGCCTCGGTGCTCAGGCTGGCAGGCGATTCTTTGATTCAATCTGCCGACATTATTGTGATTTCCGGTCAAAAACGGGTGGAGTCTGCTTCCAGGACTCCACTTTCTGGTGCCAGATAGATTGGGAAGACGATTTTCGCAAATTACCCAAATATTGGTAAAATGGCAGTTTTATTCCCACTTTTTCGTAATTAGAGCTAGGACGGGTCGACTAGGCCCACGCAGCCCGTACTGACTGACAAAAACGTCCCAAACCACCTGTTTTACCTGATCGACCCAGTTTTTCTGTTTTTTTAATGGCAGTCACTTTGCCGACGTAATAGAATAAATCACTGTTAATACATGCAATTTGACGATATTCTATAAAAGGGCAAGGCAGACACTCCTATTTGGAACACAGGGGTGATTTCTGCTCATAATTGGAGTTTTAGACTATGTCCCAATGTAAATGGATGACTCAGGTCACCGTCTGTCTGTTCGCCGCAATGGCTACGGCAATGTCCGTATCCCTCTCGACGGCGGCAGATCCCGAACCGGGCACCGAGGCAGCCCGACTGGCTACCTATAAAAACGGTGGCAAAACAACTTTTGCCTTGAGCTTGCGGCCAAGACACAAAAGTACGCCTTCGGCTGCCAACGAGTTATTGATCATGTTCGATACCTCGGCGAGTCAAGCCGGGCTTTTTCGCAAAGATGCGGTGTCGGCACTAAAGCGACTTGTTTCGCAACTAAACGCTAACGATCGGGTGAAGCTGGTTGCCGTCGATGTGAATGCGGTGGATTTAAATTCGTCGTTTGTGGCTCCCGGTTCTGCCGAGACCAAATCGGCCATGACAAAGTTGGCCAAGCGGGTTCCATTAGGTTCGACCGATATGATGGCCGCATTAAAAAATGCTCTAGCAGCTTTTGACGCCGCTAATTCTCTTCCACGTCACGTGATTTATATTGGCGATGGCATGAGCAAAGCCAGTGTGATCGATACCGAAGAATTCACGACCGCGATACAGGGCCTTACCAAAAAGAAGATTTCGTTTTCCAGCTATGCGATTGGCCCGGATATGGATATCGCACTCTTGGCAGCGATTGCTAACCAAACCGGCGGTAACATCATCATCGACACCGATGAGGTAGGTATTTCTGACCGAGCAGCTGACTTTTTAGTGAGCACAGCACGGGGAACGGTTTATTGGCCTGGGAAAGTTTCCTTTCCAAAGGAAATGGTCGAAAGTTATCCCTCGAGTATTCCACCACTGCGTTCCGATCGGGACGTCATTCTGGTCGGCAACCTTTCCAATGCTGGTGAATTTAAGGTTTCCTGCGAGGTGATGGTTGATGGCGAAACCCTTCAAATGAGTTGGCCCGTTAAATCTGAGGCCTCTAATGCCGATTTTTCGTTTCTGCCAAAGTTGGTGGAGCAGGCCAGAGCAGATAAGGGTGTGACGCTGCCAACTTTGGGGTCGACTGGACTCCGTGAGGCTGGCCGAGTGATTCTCGCCTCATCGACCAAGATGACCAAACTTGCTCTACAAGCCAATGCACGCGGTGCAACTGGTCAGGCATCGATGATGGCCGCAGCCGCTTTAAAAAGTGACCCTGAAAACAGCGGTGCTTTGATTCTTAAGAAATCGTCTACCGGTGCCAAGCCTGGGGTGAAACCAACTTACATCGCTTTGCAAGATCAGGAGCTTGAAAATCGCGGAGGTGTTATTCAGCAAATCGAGATCACGCAGGAGCAAATCGCCAGCCGCATTCGATCAGAAATTAGAAACGACATGCGAATCGCTGCTGATATTCTCAATTCATCTCCACAGGATGCGATTCAACGTCTGAAATTGTCATTGGAAACCGTCGAGAATTCTTCTGATTTGGGAGACGAAGACAAAGTCCAGCTTTCCGAAAGATTGAATTCAGCGATCAAACAGGCTCGAGCGAAGTCGATTGACATTGCTGAACGCGAAGCACAAAACCAGGCTAATCTGGCGACCGCGCGTGAGAAGGCAGCCTTGATGGAAGATTCGGTTCGAGATGAACAGCGGCTTGCTCAGTTGATGGCCCAGTTTAAATCCCTGATTGATGAAGAGAAATACATCATTGCCCTGACCGATATTGCTCCCGAAGTTGAAAAGGTGGCACGTGGTTCGCAGTTGCAGGAGGTATCGGAGTTTTACGCTGAATTTACCCACAACGCCGATCTACAGCGACGTAATCGTGAACTTCGACATAGAAAGTTTATTGCCGGGATTTTGTCCGTAGAGGAATCTTCGATTCCGTTCGATGATCGAGATGCGATCCTGTATCCCGATAAGGAATTTTGGGAAAAGATCACCCGTGAGCGGGAAAAATATAAAGCTGTCGACTTGTTAAAGCCAGATGGTCCAGAAGCGCAGATCCAAAAGGCTCTGAAGGAAACGGCAACCTTTGATTTTGTTGACACGCCGCTGCGGGAGGCGATGGATCAAATTTCATCAGAACACAACATTCCAATCGCGTTGGACAAGACGGCAATTGAAGATGCCGGGTTTGATGAAGAGCTCCCTATCAACGGCCGAGCAAACAATCGCTCATTGAGAGCAGCTCTTCGATCCATTTTCAGGGAATTCGATTTCACCTATGTGATTGTTGAAGAAGAACTCCTGATTACCACACGAGACGCCATTACCAACAATCCTGAGAAATATCTCACTACCAAGGTCTATAATGTCGGCGACCTCGTTGTCCCGATCATTAGTGGCGGCGGTGGCTTCGGCGGTGGTGGCGGCTTTGGTGGCGGTGGCCAAGGCGGCTTTGGTGGCGGCGGTCAAGGCGGCTTTGGTGGCGGCGGTCGCGGAGGCGGCGGCTTTGGTGGTGGCGGTCGCGGTGGCGGCGGTGGTGGATTGTTCTGCATTCAGGACAAGGCCAAGCCTGCATCAAAAAAGTCAGGTCCAGTTTCCAAGATTCAGGCTCGTTACGAAACGACTCAGGTTCTTAAGGTTCAACCTAAATCAGGCGAATCCGTTTATGATGCATGGGATCATTATTTTCAACAAAATCATGCTGATCCTGCTCGTGTTGTCGCCACAGCCGAGCGACTAGCGAAGTACAAAAAGTTCGAAGAATTGGTTGCTTTTTTGACTGGTGCCCTTCGGAATAGTCAGAGTCGGCCTTGGATGTATCAAGGATTGGCAGTCGCCATGGATGCCAACGGTTCTCCCAAGAGCGAAATCGAAAGAGCTTTGCTCTCATCGGCAGATTTTGGTGCAGGTGCGGACGAACTGATGGTTGCCGCGATTCATATGACGCGGATGGGATTGGATCGAAACGCCTTGAGAGTTTTCAAGGATGTTGCCAATGCAAATCCAACGCGACCGGAGCCCTATGTTTTGGCACTCAACACCGCCAAAAAATTGGATGATTTCCAGGGGATTAAATGGGCGACATGTGGAATTCTCGGTCAGGAATGGCCCGCCAAACATCGCAAAATTCGTGATCAGGCGTTGGTAACGGCCCGGGCCCAAATGGTTCGAATGGTGAGGGAAAATCGAAAAGCCGAGCTTGCCCAGTATCAAAAGAGCCTTGCTGACGCGATGGTACGGGATTGCGTGATTAAAGTCACTTGGACCGGTTCCGCCGACATTGACATCCTGGTTGAAGAACCATCGGGAACAATTTGTTCGCTGCAGAATCCTCGAACCGTATCCGGTGGGGTCTATGTAGGGGATGAATTTGCTTCTTCCAAAAACTCTTCACTAGCAGGTTTTTCCGAGTATTACGTTCTGCCTAAAGGGTTTAAGGGCGATTACCGTTTGGTGGTCAACAAAGTTTACGGTGACATTGCTTCTGGCAAAGTGACCGTTGAGATTGCCCGTCAAATCATGCAGAAAGAGCAAACTTACCAAAAAAAGCAAATTGATCTGGATCAGAATGGTCAAGCGATGGTTTTGTTTAACCTTGAATCAGGTCGTCGGATGGAGCTCCTTGCCGATCATCAGGTAGCGGTAGCCGCGGAAGAGCAATTCGCGATCAATCGATCGATCCTTGCTTCGCAGGTTGCCAAGTATGAAAACTCCGCAGCTGAACGGGAATACAGTCGCTCGCAACAAAAGGCCAACACCACGGGGTTGGTTCCAGAACGCAGCTTCCGCAGAGAAGCGGGCTACCGACCTCAGATTACTACGCTTCCTGCTACGGCGGGTGCCTCGGTAACCGCAGTTGTTTCAGCTGACAGACGCTATGTACGTATCTCACCCATCCCACAGTTTTCCACGATTGGAGCTGTCTCGACTTTCACCTTTATTGGGGGTGCAGGTGGAGCTGCTGGTGGCGGCGGTGGCGGCAATGGCGGCGGCGGTGGCGGCTTCGGCGGCGGTGGTGGCGGCTTCGGCGGCGGCGGCGGCGGTGGCGGCGGAATATTCTAACGGTGTCATCTCACTGAAAAGAATCCAGAAATACCAAAGCCCCTTCAAAATGGAGGGGCTTTTTGCGTTTCAAACATCGACCGGAATCGATCGCAGCCCAGTGGATTCTCTGCACGCAATGGGGTACCGTTAAAGATTGCCCACCATCTGGCTTGTCATTGTCTGCGAAGTCAGTTTTGATTTTCGGCGGAGCGTTTTGGGTGGGGGCCGTCCACCGTTAATTTTCGGTCGATCTGCCCTGGAGTTGATCATGGTTTTCGCACGAGTTGTGATATTCATTTCTTTTGCCCTGTGCCAATTTTTTTCCGACAGCGCTGTTGGGCAAACCACGCCGAATATTCTCTGCATCATGGCGGATGATTGTACTTTTAACGAGCTTCCCATTTACGGCGGCCGTAATGCAATCACCCCCAACATTGATCGAATGGCTCGGGATGGTCTTGTTTTCGACCACGCGTATCTGACTTCCGCGATGTGTCAGCCGTGCCGTGCCGAACTGTATACGGGACAGTATCCGCTTACCAATGGCTGTGCTTGGAATCATTCTGCCAGTCGTCCAGAAACCAAAAGCCTGCCGCATTATCTGAAGCCTCTTGGCTACCGGGTTGGGATAGCTGGCAAAGTTCACGTTAAGCCGCCGCACGCGTTTCCTTTTGATTCAGTTGCCGGATTCGATGGAAATTGCGTTAATGATCCAACGAGAGAACATGAACTGGCTGGCATTCGGGACTACATGGATGTCGCAAAGCACGGGAGTCCATTCTGTTTGGTAGTGGCTCTGGTCGAACCTCATGTTCCTTGGGTGATGGGAGATAAGACCCAATACCCGCCTGACAAACTAAAACTACCACCCAACATCGCGGACACTCAGCTGACTAGAAAACACTTTTCAGATTATCTTGCCGAAATCACCTACATGGACGGGCAAGTCGGTCAGATTCTAGAAGCTCTTGCCCAGTCTGGTGCCCAAGACGATACGGTGGTTATTTTTACCTCTGAGCAGGGATCACAATTTCCAGGTTGTAAATGGACAAATTGGAATACCGGTTTGCACACTGGCATGATCATCCAGTGGCCCGGAAAGATCGCCGCCGGTAAGCGAACTGATGCCATCGTTCAGTACACTGACGTGGCTCCAACTCTGATGGATCTGGCGGGAGGGAAGCCCCAGTCCGCTTTTGACGGCAGCAGCTTTGCCTCGGTTTTATATGGCAAGGCAAATCAACACCGACCGTTTGCCTTCGGCATGCATAACAATCTACCTGAGGGGCCGAGTTATCCCATACGATCGGTCACCGACGGCAGGTTCCGATATATCCGGAATCTAATGCCTGACGAAATTTATATCGAAAAGCACCTGATGGGTGGTGGGCGACTCAATAATCCGTATTGGGCAACGTGGGTTGGTGCAGATCCCATTCGACAGAAAAAAGTGTATGAGCTGGTCAAAAGGTATTTGCGTCGTCCTGCTGATCAACTGTACCACACTCAACAGGATCCCTATGAATTAGAGGACCTAGGGAATCAGCCACAATATTCCGCCACCAAGGCAATGCTCAATAATGCCTTGGACCAATGGATGAAGCAGCAAAAGGACCCCGGGGCCGCTGTTGATACGCCGGCTGCTTTGCAGGCGGCCCGACGTGGAAAACATTTGCATGGGCAGGCCAGATGAGATTGGATTTAACGAGTCGAAATGGGCGTCCGAGCGATTGCTCGCTGTTAGTGTTGTGCTGCTGCTTGCTTCCAATCAACGATGGCTATTCTGATGAGGCTCGTTCGGTTGGCAATCCGTCGAAGCCCAATATCGTGTTAATTCTGGCCGACGATTTGGGCTGGGGAGCTGCCGGTTTTCATTCAGATTTTGCCGAAACGCCTAACCTCGATCGTTTTGTTGCCAGTGGGATTGAGTTGGATCGTTTTTATGTAGCGCCGATGTGTACGCCGACCCGGGCCGGTCTGTTGACCGGCCGTTACCCGATTCGATTTGGTTTAGCACGAGCAGTGATTCCGCCTTACCGTAACTTTGGGCTGCCGATCCAGGAACGGACGCTGCCTGAAGTACTGGCAACCGCGGGTTACCGGCGGCGGGGCATCTTCGGCAAATGGCACCTCGGACACCATCAGGTGAAGTGGCATCCTCTTTCCAGGGGATTCACGCATTTCCAGGGACATTACAATGGCGCGATTGATTATTTTGATTTGACTCGAGATGGACAACGCGATTGGCATGAGGGATTCCAGCCCTCGGCCAAAACGGGCTATGCAACGGATTTGATTGCTGCCGCTGCTACACGGTTCATTGAGGAATCTGCCAGAGAGCAGGCACCGTTTTTCTGTTATGTGCCATTCAACGCTCCTCATTCCCCATTTCAAGGCAAAAGGGAAGTAGTGCAACGCTACGCTGGGGAAAAGAAACCTAGACCTATCGATCACCTCAAAGCGATGATCTGGTCGCTTGATCAAGGCATCGGTAAGATCCTCAGCGCTGTTGAAAATAGTGGTGAGGCCGACAATACCCAGATCTGGTTTCTCAGTGACAACGGTGGCGTTGGGCAATTCAAAGGAAATAATGGGCCCTTACGAGGTAATAAACTGTCAACTTTTGAGGGTGGAACGCGAGTTGTCGCGGGGGTTCGTTGGCCTACCAAGTGGCCAAGTAGCAGAAAGCTTGACGTTACCATGGGTTACATTGATGTATTTCCAACGATCGTCTCAAGCGTTGGTTTGGATCCCGAGATCGGACAACTCCCTGAGCGAGCCTTGGATGGTGTTGATCTCAACGATGTGCTAACCGGTCGACGTGAGGCGTTGCCGGCACGCGATTGGTATTCCTATCATGGTCAGGCTGGAGAACACAAAGAGACCATTTCGGTCACCAACGAGTCGTGGAAACTGGTGGTCATGGGACCCAATGTTCAAAAGAACGAAGTGGGCCAAGAACATGACGTTTTTCTGTTTGCCATCGCCCATGACCCGTTCGAAAAAAATAACCTTGCTGAAAAATATCCTGAAGTCGTTCGCAAGCTCAGTCGGAAATTAGTCGACCATCGATCGTTGCAACCAAGAGACAGTGTTCCTGCTTATGGAGCCAATCGAAAAGGATTTGAACCGTGGAAAGACTGGAATATCAAACATTAGCCCCCGGGATTGGTCGTCGATTCCCCTCCTATAGGAAAGCCAGAATGAAACTTCATGTTTTTAATTGGATGACGGGTGCTGCGGTTGTTCTTTTAATCTCCCATCAATCTTTGGGGCAGTGGAAAAAACACGAGATTGTTCCCGCAGGCAGTCATGCGATCAATTCAGCGGTTGCAGAAGATTTTGATCGTGATGGCAATGTTGATGTTTTGACCTCCCACGGGGGCCATGTTCTTCTCCTGAGGGGTCCGGATTGGTCGAGTCATTCGATACACCGGTTTGACGCCAAAGATTCAAGAATGAAGCCTCGGTTGGATTGCATTCATAGCTGTTTGATGGATGTCGATGGCGATGGTGACCTCGATTTTGTAGGGTCAAGCAATACTGTTTTCTGGCTGGAATGCCCGCCGCGGCCGTTTTCTGGAGAGGCCTGGAAGTACCGCGTGGTGGATGATGAAATCCTGGGGACCCATTGTCTGATTACAGCTGATGTAAACCGTGATGGAAAGCTGGACCTGATCGCGAATTCGGGCCGTCAAGCCAATGTGACCGCTTTTCCGAATTCTTTGGTTTGGTTGGAAGTTCCAGCAAATCCCAAAGCAGCAAAACACTGGACTCGCCACCTCTTCGCAGATCAGAATGCTCCCGGGGGTTCGCATTACACAGGGTTTGCAGATATGAACCAGGATGGTCGAGGTGACATCTGTTGCGCAGCAAAAGGGGGCGATGGTTTTCCTGGTGGTGAGTGGTTTGCCTGGTGGGAGCAACCTACTGATTCCACCGGAAATTGGATCAAACATGTTTTGCACAACAAACAGCCTGGTGCCTCTAACATTCTGCCAGTGGACCTCAATAGCGATGGTCAAATGGACTTTGTTGCCTCTCGCGGACACGGTAGTGGCGTGCTCTGGTTTAAAGGACCGGAATTTCGGTTGATTGAGATTGATCGCACGATTAAAGGACCACACTGTTTGGTCGTTTTAGATCTTGATCAGGATGGTGATCAGGACTTTGCGACTTGCGGTAGGCAGGCAGATGGCAAAGCAGCTTGGTATGAAAATGATGGCAAGGGGAGTTTTGACCGGCATTGGATTGGGGAAAATCAGGGATCCTATGATATTAGGGCGGTCGATATGGACGGGGATCATGACCTCGATCTTTTGATTGCCGGACATCAAAGTAAAAACGTCGTCTGGTACGAAAATCAACTGGCCGATCGCTAGTCCCTCTACGACCATCACGTAGGTGGTGATGACAAACAGGTGAACGGACCAGAAGGGGGAGAGGGTCCCATAAAAAAATCGGTGTGTGTCTTTCACCACGCAAATGAATCGACTATCGCTCAGCACTTATTGGTATTCGATACCGGAGATGACCTTCTTGCCATTTTTTAACCCCCATTTTCCCTTGATCGAAATGACTCTGCCCACTTTGGCATCAAAGACAAGTCGGTGTGCGACTATAAAGGGGATTCGAATCTCAAGGCTCGATTTGTCAGACAACCTCAGGTAGTAGGCATTGGTATCGTTGATGTCGTCACTGACCGTTAACAACCCTTTGGCGAACACGAATTGGTCATCGGTACGGGAGATTTTCCAAGATCCATCATCCACGACCGACAGGGGATAACCGGCTGATTGTGAGATACCGTCCAGAGTGCCAGTGCTTTCACCAATTTTTTCCCGTTCGACTCCCATCATCTTGGCGAGCGTCAAAAGGAGATTTGGGAACGGAGTGGGTTCGGGGTAACGCACATGTCGACCGGTCGCAATCTGACCGCCACCCTTGCCAGCCAGAATGACAGGGATGTCCGTCAGGGTGTGATAATCGCCATGTTTGATTCCAGACATATACAACACGATGGAATTGTCGAGGATATTACCATCGCCTTCCTGGTACCCTTTCAGTTTTTCAACCAAGTAGGCGAATTGCGCCGTGTGCCATTGGTTGACTTTGTTGAAGCCAGGCAGAATGCCTCGATTACGCACGTAGTGTGACATGTAGTGCATTTCCTCATTCAGACCCAGGAAACCGTAGGTGCAGCGACTGTTGGTGTTGGCCATCATCAGGGTGGCTACTCGGGTTGTGTCGGTCCAAAAGCTCAAGGCGATCAGGTCCAACATCGCTTTTATTTTGCCGCCAAGATTCGCGTCAATGGAAAAGTCGTCAGTGGCTGAAAGCCTTTTTCCGCGCACAGGATTCGGCGTGCCGTCGAAGGAATTAAGTTGCTTTTCGATGTCGCGAATGGACTCAAAATACCTACCCAGTACATCACGATCGGATCGACTCGCTTTTTTTAACACACCCTGTGAACTTTCCTTGACGGTATCCAAAACGCTCCGGGTCTGTGTTCGGTACCGGGGGTTATTCATTCCTCGAAACAGTTTATCGAAAACCAAACCGGGATCGCGGTCAGGTGGAATCGGATTGCCCTTGGCATCATGAGAAAGATAGTTAATCCAGGGGTGTTGCTTCCACAGCGAATCGGCTGTTAATTGAAGTGACTTCACTGGCGTTTGGCTTCCGATCTTGTCAGCGACGATCTGATCAACACTATGAAAGCTCTGACGTCTCTTGTCCGGAAGCGACCCGGTCATGCTTAAGGATGGCGCAACCAGGTGGCCCCCATTGTTTTTGCCGAAAACATGATCAAGGTTGCGTAATACAAGGATTTCATCTTGAACGTTGGACAAAGGTTGTAAAAGGCTGGATAGCTCAAATTCCGTTTCCGTACCACCGTTAATGTCCCAGGCATGAGGATAAACGCCGCAGCCTTTATAAAGCACGCAAAGTCGCTTGGCTGCGGCGGTCTTAGCCCGATTGGCCGCCGAAGCAATCGCTGGTGCCATGATTTCCAGCAATGGTAATCCAATCGCTGTGCCGCCTGCGCCCCGCAGGAGGTGACGCCTGGAAATGAGATAAGCCTGCTGACACATTATTTCTCGTCCTGCCTGCAAAGAAATTGCGGTGAATTAATTATTTCGCGGATCAAGACCGAACTGCGATAGTCGTTCTTGACAATACGCTGATAGATCTTGTCAACGGTGATCCGATCGTAAGGTTGTAACGATCGTCCTATGGCATAGGACAACATTCGTTGGATCATGTTTCGTGTGATTTGTTTCCGGTAGACCTGAAGCAGCTGTTCTTTCAGTTGTTGGGGCGTGGAGAACGGTTCGCCTCCAGGTAGCACTCCTTCGCTAATGATATCCCGTTTATTATTATATTGTGTTCGCCAGCGACCGGAGGGATCGAAATTCTCCAGACCAAAACCTAGCGGGTCAATGTCTTTATGGCATCGCCTGCAACTTTCCATTTCCGTGTGGGCCTTGATGATCTCCAGCTTGCTGGGGTTGCTGATGGGGAGAGATCGAATCGCGTTTTCGACCGGCGGCACGTTTTCTGGCGCTTCCAGTTTTTGCCCCATTATCTTGTCTAACATCCAGACACCTCGCCGTACCGGGCTGGTTCTCTTTGGAGCGGAAGTGCTTCGCAGAACGGCGGCGGAAGTGATAATGCCGCCGTAGCGATCGCCTTTGACGGTATGAAGTCTTGGCGGATCATATATGTTTTCGATTCCTCGACGCTGGCTTCCGGTAAGTTGGCGGAATCCGAGAACATCCGCATAAGGCGAATCAAATGGTTTCTTGGGTTTGAATTGGTCTTTCCCGTACATGTTGATAGTATATTTGCTGACATATGCCCAATCCGACTGGATGATATTCTGCAGGCTGAGATCGGATCGGAACAACTCGTCAAAAAAGTAGAGCAGCTCGTCGTATTGAGCCCTTGCCAAGGTAGGGATGCCGAGTTCACCAACCTCCGCTTCGCTCATCAGTTCGTCGAAACCGATCCATTGGCCCGCAAAGCGTTCGGAAAGTGAGATTCTCCGTGGATGATTTAATAACCGGCTAATTTGCTGCCCCAGAATATTAGGATCACCGAGCGTGCCATCTCCGGCGGCGGCCAACAGTTCGTTGTCCGGTGTTGAGCAGGTCAGGAAATAGGAAAGGCGAGTCGCCAGTTCGAAATCGCTGACTCGATACGGCGATGCTTTGCCTTGGTTGGTTTCCAACCTGTAATAGAACTCTGGCAGTAGAAGAATGGTGCGTAACATCGTTTTGACGGCCACCAGGGTTTCACCTTGGATTGCCGCATCTCGATACGATTGAATCGCATGGTCTACGTGTCGATCGGTACTCCGGCCGCGAAGCGCACGGTGGAGAAATTCGGTAGCAAGATTTCGGGTTTGAGTTTCGGATAATTCGGTCGGCACTTTGCCAACGCCAAGGATTTTTTTCAGCGGCTGATTGTTGGTGTTGACCTTTGACAAAGCGAAATCAATGCACTTCATGTATTCAAGCAAAGGTACAGGTTGCGAAGCAAGGGCCTGGGCATCGTTGACAAAACCGCTTTCACCTGGCACCTCGATCGGAAGCACCTTTTCAACAAATCCCTTTTCGATGTTAACGCTGCTGATGATGTTATATTCTGCCCTTACTTTAACTCCCAACAGGTCTTCCAGGGAATTGAGAAATTCGTAGTGCGTCAGTCGTCGCAAGGGTGTTGATCCAATGTGGGGCTTGCCATCTTTTAGAACAATGCGTGAATGAAACCAGTCCGTCAGGGATTCACGTTCATTGGCGGTGAGTTCATCCTCGTCGGCCGGCGGCATCCTTTTTTGCAGTATGGCTTTTTCTACCGCTAGCCAACTTGCTGCCACCAGTTCTGGAAAGGGGTCAGTTGGGCCGACTTCTGCGGTCGACTTCAGCAACGCGGCCAGATCCATGTTGCCTTCAGCATCGTCGCCGCTGTGGCAATCGACACAGCTCTTTTCGATGAGAAGGCTGGGTACGCGATCAAGATCATCCGACACTGCGCCGTGGGTGCCCAAGGCAATAAAAGCAGCGAGAAAAAAAAGAAAGACCTGATGGTATTTCATTTGTATCAACCGTCCTTGATCTTTTCGTTTACCGACACTTGCTAATACTTTTCAATTTGAACGCGGAAGTCAAGAGAAGACGGATTTCACGGGGAGGGAGTTTCTGGAATAGATTCCAGCATTGGGCGATTATGCCAAACGTTGTTTTGACCATTATACCGTATTGCAGCTTTGAAGGTGGTTTTTTGGGGTAGGTGGCAGGGATACCGGTGACACACCCCAACGGCCTCCTTTTTACGATCCCCGCCTGAATCAACTAAGGCGACAGATCCCTGTCTGGGCTTAAACCAGCTGGCGATGCCGGTTTCTAAATTCCGTTGGGCGGGATTTCTGGGTTGATGTCTAAATCTTTTTGCCAGGCTTTAGCGGATGCTGACGCAATGGGTGTGATGCATCACAGGATTAAAATGGATTTTAAAAAACGAATAAATAAGCAAGAGGTGCTTCCTTTGATCATCGTTTTTGGAACGATGGCCTGATGTTTGCGGGTAAAGATACAACCAAGACTATTCGTATGGTTGCCCCACGATTACGATTGTCTTTGTGGAAACGTCAATCATTTTCAGATGGTCGCCGCCGCATTAGCCCGCCGGCGCAACGACGAAGTCCCCTGTGATATGCGGCCGATAAAACAAAACAGATCAAGGAATAACCTGATGAAACCCAAAGTCATCCTTTCCCATAATGGGGCCTGCGGTGATCGCTCTCACTCGCTCACTTTGATGTTTTTGCTATTGGGTGTTTGCTGCAATTCGAGCGGTGCCTGGGCTAATGATCGAGAGGAATTTATCGTTGCGGAGCATCAAGCGTTTGTTCTCAAGCCACCTGTTTCGACTCGGATCGATGGGCCGCTGCCGTGGGTTTGGTATGCTCCTACGCTTGGCCGTCGACATCCCAATCGCGATGAGCAGTGGATGATCGATCGGCTCCACGCTGCGGGAATAGCGCTGGCCGGTATCGACGTTTCGGAAAGCTACGGTAGCCCAAAAGGACGTGCTGTTTATCAGGCGCTTTATGAGGAACTGACCAAGAACCGAGGATTCACCAAAAAGCCGGTCTTGCTCGCTCGTAGTCGAGGTGGTTTGATGCTTTATAATTGGGCGGTTGAGCATCCTCAATCGGTTGGTGGCGTCGCCGGTATTTATCCGGTTTGCAACATCGCCAGCTATCCGGGGATCGCAAAGGCAGCCCCGGCATACGGCATGACCGCCGAAGAACTTAAGGAAGATCTCGTCCAGCATAATCCGGTTGACCGATTGGAGAAATTGGCGGCCGCTCAGGTGCCCATCTTCCATCTCCAAGGAGATTCCGATCGTGTTGTTCCGCACGAAAAAAACTCGGGATTGCTTGCCGAGCGATACAAGTCCTTTGGTGGTCCAGTGGAGATTGAACTGATCAAAGGGCAAGGCCATAACATGTGGCGAGGTTGGTTCGAGTCCAGTCGACTGACGGACTTCATGATTGCCAAAGCATTGGGATGGCCGGAATTCCAACTGGGGACACCGTTTGTGAATGGTGCTGTTCTTCAGCGACAAATGCCGGTACCGGTTTGGGGTTGGTGCAAACCAGAGACGGCGGTCACGATCGAATTTGCTGGTCAAACAAAAGTGACCAGGTCCGGCAGACATGGCAAATGGATGGCGAGTCTGGACCCTCTGGTTGCCTCTGGTACAGAACGCCTGTTAAAGGTCAGTTGCGGCGGTAAAGAAATCCAAATCAACGGAGTGGTCGTGGGCGAGGTTTGGTTTTCTTCGGGACAGTCCAATATGGACTGGCTTGCGGGCAAATCGATGTGCCGTGATATGGCAAATGAGCTCGCACGATCGAAAAACGAGGTTCCGATTCGTGAATTCAGCGTTGACTCGGGTTCATCGCTTTATCCGCAACCACGGACGACGTCTCAGGACGGTTGGAAGCGGTCCCGGCAAGCTGCCTCGTTTTCCGCTTTGTCACTGGCTTTTGCCTGGGACCTGCATGAGAACCTGGAAATGCCGATTGGCATTATTCGGAGTTCTCATGGTGCAACTCCGATTGAAACGTGGACCGCTTATGAAGGGTTTGCTGGTCATCCTGAACTACAGGACATCGCGCGGCGGGTTCGCCAGAGTCATCCTGTCACAGACGACGCAAAACAAGCTTTTTCGACCTATTTCGACGATCTGAGAACATGGCAAAAGAAAAGTGAAGAATTGCTTAATCGGGGCGGTGTTGCTTTGCCACGGCCGAAATTGCCCGGGATCGCTGACGACTGGAAAGGGGCAACTCGTATGTACAACCGTAAGATTGCTCCGTTGGTGCCCTATGCGATACGTGGTGCGATCTGGTGCCAGGGCGAGAGCAATTCCAGTGATGGAAAAATCTATGCGGCGAAGATGAAAGCACTAGTTGACGGATGGCGAAAGAGCTGGGGACGGCCTGAATTGCCGTTCTATTTTACACAGCTTCAGTGTTACGGCGAACCCGATCCCAACCAGGTTGGCTTTGCCGATCTGCGCGAAGCCCAGACGCTGTTTTTTCTAAATGCAAAGCATGTGGGCATGGTGGCTCAGCATGATTTGAATCCTGCTCGGCCAACGGGGATTCATCCTTACAACAAGCTGG
Source organism: Planctomycetota bacterium (assembly GCA_014238905.1). GTDB lineage: Bacteria > Planctomycetota > Planctomycetia > Pirellulales > Pirellulaceae > JABAAE01. The sequence goes on along the minus strand of JABAAE010000003.1, from coordinate 307,722 downwards.
ACCCTGGGAAACGCCTGGCTCGGTGGGCGTTGGTCCATCAGTACGGCCGCGATATTGCCTATGTCGGACCTGTTCACAAGTCTCATGCGATTCAAGGTGACACCGTTACTATTGAATTTGAGCAGCGTGGCAAAGGAGCGGGGTTGATGGTCGGCAGCAAAGGACTGGAGGCTAACGCCAAACAAAGCCCCTCTGCTTTTGTAGAACCAGCCAGAGAAACACCGGGCGAACCTCTTCAACATTTTCGGTTGGCCGGAAAAGATAAAATATGGCACGCTGCGGAGGCCGTGATTGAAGGTCAACAGGTGGTTGTTCGATCTGCCGCTGTACCCAAACCGATTGGCGTTCAGTACGCTTACAACAACAGTCCGATCGGTGCGAATCTCTATAATCAGGCAGGATTGCCAGCGATTCCATTTGCATTCTTTAATGGTCGGCAGATGTTCAACGAGGACGATCCCAAGATCGTGGCCGCTACCCAGGCTGATTTACAGCGCCGGTACGGCAGAAAAAGTTACTTGTTGCCGTCTACTTTGTTTCGTGATGGATGTATTCTGCAGCGAGATCTTCCAGTACCGGTGTGGGGTCATGGTATTCCCGGTAGCGAAATAACGGTTTCATTCGGAGTACAGTCGAAGACGGCGACCGTTGACGAATTTGAACAATGGCGGGTCAATCTTGATCCCCTGCCATTCTCGTCTACAAGCGGTGACCTTGTCATCCGCAGCAGTGCCAATGAATCACGAACAATTCGAAACGTTCTTGTGGGTGATGTTTGGATCCTAAGTGGAACTCGCCAATTGGACGGGCAGTTGATTCGCGCTACGCAAGGAAAACAGGTTGAACTCAAGTCGCTACCATTGGTGCGAGAGTTCCGCATCAAAACCAAGGCGCGACGTTTTCGCACTCCGCGCAAACTCCGGATGGAAATTGGCGGAGGCAAGTACGTGGCTTCATGGCAGGCAGTTGATTTTGACGACGAAGGTGACTTTCCATCGGTGGCTGCCTATCATTTCGGGTCGCAGGTACAGCAATCGGGTATACCAGTTGGCATCGTGACTTTGGGCGCTGAGAACCCGCCGATCACTTGGGTTTCTCAGCAGGCAATCCAGACCGCGGCTGGATTTGAACGCGAACGCGACGACTTGAATCTAGGCTATCCCAATACGGATGTCAGTAAACGGGCTGTGGTGGATTACATCGCAACGGTGAAACAACACAATGAGCGTTTGGTATCACTGTTAACAAGCGGAGTGGATATTCCGCGGCACCTTGCAGATGCTGTGCCACCCTTTCCAGAGCCCTACTACAACCAGTGGGTTAGCCGTACCGAAACGCCCACGCACACCTATAATTTTTGCATCAGCCCACTGACGCCGTATGCCGTACGGGGAGTGGCCTGGATTCCGGGAGAACAAAATATCAGCGACGATGTCTCGAGGTATTCACCTTCGCTTGAAGTCTACGCGGCAAGCCTTGCGGCAACGTTCGGTCAGAATCAAATTCCTTTTATCTTTGCTCATCCGAGTGCGACGTTGGTGGATGGAGTCACTGAACCGGAAATCAAAAACGCCCCCCGTCTTCAATTTGATCAATGGCCCAGAGATTTAGAGTCTATCGCGATGAAGCTTGGCAAACTCGCTGCGGAACGTGTTAATTTGTCTCCTGGCAAACGGAAACAATGAACACCGATCGGATGAATAGCAGAGACCAAACCCACGGTAAAGAGGTGAGGCTCAGGAAGCACGGGAAGGCTCTTACTGCCAACTTAGCTATGATTCCCGGGGTTGGCCGGGCTAACTTTATAGGAGTGCCAACCGCATGTCTAAACGATAAGCATTAAATATGACTTTTATTGTGTTCGCTTGAATCTGTAAAACCAACCATGAGATTTTAGAGTTTGCGATTTATTCCAACTTGGATCGGATAGGTAATCTCTTTGAATAACAACCACAAGATTTCCGCTCCAATCAAATTTCCAGAGCCTTTCCATTGCTATGGCATTGATCGTGCCGTTCTTTTCGAAAGTCCAACTTCCCTTCTTCCCACTTTCGAATTCACTATTTACCGTACCCGTCGAAGGGTTGGGCTCATTTAGTTGGATTTTGAAATTGATCATTTTTTTGAGTTGAGCTTCTTCGCTGATGTTAAAAGCCGCCATCCTTGAGCTGTGTTTTAGGCGGGAGGACAGTGCAACATTTACGCCTAAAGATGGTACCGATTTTGAATGTTATTGCTGGCTTTGTATGCAACGCCTTCGGGTTCCTAAAATAGCTGATCTTGAATCTGTTAGATGTCCAAAGTGTCATTCTCTTGCCGGGCTTTCCTTTGATCCAAATCAAATCTCGTGATTCGGGCGGCACTAAATAATCTTTTATCTACTATCTTAATAGGGACAGTCGCCGCCGCCTTATCTGGACATTCCAACAATGAAAATGATGAGAATTTCCCAAATAAGAAAATAAGTTCAGTGGATCATTATGAATCGAGTCGGACTGGTTTGGCTATTCATCTCCGAAAAGATGACGGTCTGGAGGTTAGAAAATGAATTTTGAACAGCTAAAGACGTTTGTCTCTAACGAGATGCGACTGAGCCACATTTATCAACCGCTGCTTATTCGCTTACTCGTAGATGCAGATGGTGTGGCGACTGTTAGGTCGTTGGCTCAAGCCCTTTTGATTCAAGATGAAAGCCAGATTCGATACTACGAAAAGATTCTTAAGGACATGCCTTTACGTGTGCTTGGCAAGCACGGTGTGCTAAATCGGGATGGCGAGATGGTATCTCTGGATTTGCCTAAACTTACCTTAGAGGAGAAAGCAACGATCCGCAGAATATGTGAGGAGAGGATGCAAGCTTTCATTGAAGAGCGAGGACTTTCAATATGGGATCACCGGCTCATTGAAAGCGACCCTGTTTCGAACAGTTCCCGATACCAAATATTGAAGGCAGCAAATGGAAAATGTCAACTCTGTGGCGTCTCTGCGAATGACGCTGTTCTCCATGTGGATCACATTAAGCCGAGATCCAAGGGTGGTAGTAACGACATCGACAACCTGCAATGCCTCTGTGAACAATACAATTTGGGAAAGAGTAATCGAGACGATACCGATTTTCGCAAGTCCTGAGCGAACAAATTCACTAAGTCCCTCCAAAAGGAGTTCCTCCTTTTCTTATAAGTAAAAGTTCTCCCCATCGTGTGAAAGAATCTCTTTTTGCATTTTGAATCGAATTGGACTGGTTTGGCTCTACTATTTTGCTCAAGAGGATTTTGAGCGAGTGCCAATTTCGTCTGAAGGCCCGCCGCTGAAGAAGATAGATATTTGATGGTTGGATTTGAGACTAAAACTGCTTGATTTGGTACATTTTAGAAGAAAAGTCCAAAAACACAGGGGTTTTGTAGCGTTTAGCACCCCCGACAGGACTCGAACCTGTGACACCAGCTTTAGGAAAGCTGTGCTCTATCCACCTGAGCTACGGGGGCATTTGAGTTCTCTAATGCGATAAGTTCGGTCTCTCACGCTGGACAACCGACGACTCCATTATCGGTTTTTCATTTGTTAAAAATAGAGTGGTTTGCGATAACCTATAAATTTTAAAAGCTCCGTTTACTTGAATCGCAACGAGTTACTTGAATCGCAGCGATGCAGTCACCGGAAAGTGATCCGAGGGATATCGGCCGTTCAGGTTTGTTTTATTGATTTCGGCCGATTGTGTGCGGAATCCCCCTGAATGAAGAACCCAGTCAATTCTCGCGCCGCTGTCTGTTCCTCGGAATCCGTTGAACGTGCCCTCCTTGGATTTGACTTGTTGAGGATGTTTGACTCGAAATGAATCTTGCAGTGAGAAACCGCTTGCCCCCACGATAGCTTGGTAGGGAGCGGATGATTCGCCGCAATTGAAATCTCCCGTCACGACGACATTTTCAACATCAAATTTTGCCAGTTTTCTGACGATCAATTTTGCAGATTCGTGACGAGCTTTTGAACCGCGGTGGTCGAAATGTGTATTGACGAACAGAAATTCTTTGCCGGAATTCTGGGTGTCACGTAATCGCACCCATGTGGCGATACGGGGAAGCGATGAATCCCAGCTTTTACTTGCAACGACATCAGGTGATTCACTTAGCCAGAACTGACCTGTTTTTACTTTTTGGTACCGATCGGTTTTAAAAAAAATAGTGCATTGTTCTCCTTTATCAGGATCTTTTTCGCGAGACCAACCGATAGCCGAGTATCCCTTTAGATTGGCGGCAAGAAAATCGGCCTGGAATTTAATGGTTTCCTGAGTACCAAGCAGGTCTGGGGCGTAATCCTTGATCGTTTTAACAACCAATTCTTTTCTCAGCCTCCAGTGGTTGTCGCCATCGTTGGCGGTCCCATAACGGATGTTGAAGCTCATCACTCGCATTGGCTCCTCGGCAGGGAGCAGACCAACTCTGGCGAGCACTAAGACAAAGATTGCTGCAGGCAGCAGCGTTCTGCAAAACATGTATTTGGATTTCATCATGTGATATCACCTGGATTCAGTTTGTCTAATTATTTGTCTTTTTAATCGACGCAAAATCTGCCAGACAAGAAAAAATGGATCAATGGTTGCTACTCAGCGAATAACAGGACCTGCATTGGCCCAATGATTCTATGTCAAATGTCTGGTGATCTGTAGGTGCTTGTCTGGTGATCATCGATGGATCAATGAATAGGTATCAAAACGAGCCTGGCAACGATCAATCATAAGACGGGCATCCCTGTTTATTGCAGGGGAAATACCGATTACTTGACTGGTTTAGGAGGAGGGGGCCAAGATTTCGTCGATTGCCCTGTTTTATTGGTCCACCGGCATGTGCCAGTTCATAGATTGTCCATCAAGAACAAGATTTCGTTTCGGCAGATGAATGGTTTTTTTGGAAAATGATTCCCCAGTTGTTTCTGGTTCCCGGCCGAAAATCTTTTCATGGCCCACGTTACCGGCTCTCAGAACACGTTGATCTGGGAGATTGGAAGTTTATTGAGAGGCAAGAAATAAAAAAGGTGCTGACCGCGAGGCCAGCACCTTTTCGTGATCTGGTTTTAAAGGTGATTAGCCTTCAGCTCCGCAGCTCGGCTCTGCAGCAGCTGCACAGCCAGCGTCGCAGCTTGAGCCACAACCGCCACAGGCAGCGCCACAACCGCAGGAAAGGCGGCTCATCATGCCGTGGAACATTCCACGCATTCGGCTACCCAATCCCCAGCAGCAGGCATCTCCACACGGATCGCATGAGCAGCAAGGGACTTGGATTTCCTTGCAAACTCTTTTGCGAACCTTAACGCAGTAGGTTTGAGCTTCGCAGTAAGGTACACAGACGGTGTAGTTACAAGTTTTTTGCTCTGTAACACACTTCCATGATCTGCAGCAAACCGTTTTGGTTCGAGTTTCACAGCGGAACTTGCGAACACAGCAGTCTTTGGTTCGAGTTTCACAGCGATACTTACGAACGCAGCAGTTTCTGGTTCGTTCTTCGCAACGATACTTTCGAACGCAAACATTGCGGGTCCGGGTCTCACAGCGGAACTTGCGAACGCAGCAGGTTTTGGTGCGAGTCTCTTTTTTGCAGACCGTTACACAGTAAGTGTAGGGCCGTTCTTCGCACTTGAACCTGGTAACGCAGACAGGTTTTTCGCAGCACTTGATTTCAGGAACCCAGACTTTTCGACAAATGGTTCGGCTGCAAGGACCACATCCGCATGCATTGCCGCATCCACATGATCCAGCGGCAGCATCGCAACCACAAGATGGCTCAGCAGCAGCACCATCGCAGGCGCTGGCACATCCGCAACGTCCACCCATCCAACCACTTCCAAGACCGCCCATCATTCCGCGGAGCGTTGGGACCTGCATTTCGCGGGTTTCCCAATGTCCACCGATTCGACGAACAGTTCGCATAACGGTTTCCTGGTAGGGAACTCGAACGGTTCGCGTTCCAGTTCGCTGCTCTTTATGAGGGACCAAAACGGTGTAAGTCTTTTCAACCTTTTCCGTGTAAGGTACGCGAACCTGGTAGGATTTTTGGACCTTTTCAGTGTAAGGTACCCGTACTGTATACTTCTTCTGCACGGTTTCCATGTAAGGAACCCGCACAGTGTAGGTTTTTTGGACTGTTTCGGTATAAGGTACACGAACGGTGTAACTGACTTCTTTCTGAGTTGTTACCGGTACTCGTTTGGTAACGTTGTACGTTCGAGTACGTGCTTCTTTTTTGTACCGCGTAACGTTACGGGTACGTGTTTCAGTGGTCCACTCAGGGACCCATACTTTGCGAGTGATGTAGGAAGAACCATCACCTCCGGCAGCTGCGCCTGGAGAGGTGGAAACGGCGTCCCCACACCCACATTGAGCGCTGGCGTGAGTTGCAAAAAATGCAACCGCGATAAGCCCAATTAAGGTACGTTGCAACATTGGGGAAAACTCCAAGTAAGGAAAAACAAAAGTGACTGTGAAAAAATCAATCAAACAGTGTGCGTCAGTTTATATTTTGGTTTGGACTCCACATGCTGTTTGATATTCGATTCAACCAAATGGGGCATCCATAATGCTTTTTCCACAAGTTCCAAAAGAACGTTGGGATCGAAGGGCTTCCGTAAATAGTAGGCACCACCCGCTTCGTGAGCACGATGAACAATGTCGGGAGCTTGGCTTGAAGAAAGAAACATGACCGGCACATCCTCCCTGCCGGGCAATAATCGTATTTCACGGCAAACGTCCAATCCACTTTCACCCTCCAGGTTGGTGTCGCAGATGATTAAATCCAATGGTTCGTCGGTCGATGCCTTTAACGCAGCTTCGCTGTCGCGGGCACAATGGCTCTCGTATCCCGAAAGATGCAGCGCGGCCGCGATAGCGGTTAGCGTCAAAGGATCGGGATCGACCACCAGGATCGTTGGTTTTGCCGTAAATGACTTCATTTCTTTAAAGCACTTACTTCCGTGGTTGAAAAAAAATCTCTGATCCGTCAGCATCAAATGAGAAATCCTTTCCTCCCTAACCAGATCGTCGAACGCAGTCGTAAAGGACGATGTTTTTTTTGTGGACTGCGTAACCGTTGTTGTCCGCTTAACCCCATCAACTTTCCGTTGCTGCCTATTTGAACAAGACCGGAATGGAAATGGACGAAACAGAAGGAGTTAGGATGAATGTTGCATTTAGTAAAGAAGTTGAAATAAATAAACGTTCCCAGTGACAACGATTCTCGGATTATCGGCGTTTTATCACGATTCTGCGGCTGCTCTGGTTGTTGACGGTCGTATCGTCGCCGCTGCGCAGGAGGAGCGGTTTACGAGGATAAAACACGATCCGGCGTTCCCGGAAAAGGCAGTTGAATATTGCCTCGAAACTGCGGGTTGCTCATACGACCAGATCGACTACGTCGGATTTTATGACAAGCCCCTAATTACCTTCGAGCGGCTCCTGGAGACATTCCTTGCCGTTACCCCGAGAGGATTCCCGTCGTTTTGTAAAGCGATTCCGGTGTGGCTTAAACAGAAGTTGCAGTTGCCACGTCTGATTCGAAAAAAACTCAAGGGCCAATACAAAAGACGGGTCGTCTTCACCCATCACCATGAATCCCATGCTGCGAGTGCTTTTTTTCCATCCCCTTTTGACGAAGCAGCCATTTTAACACTCGATGGCGTTGGCGAGTGGTCAACCGCTACCACTGGGGTTGGCCAAGGCAACCGAATCCAATTGAATCATGAATTACGTTTTCCTCACTCGTTGGGGCTGTTGTATTCGGCGTTTACCAGTTTCTGTGGATTCAAAGTGAATTCCGGAGAATACAAGTTGATGGGTTTGGCTCCCTATGGCCAGCCTCGGTTTTTTGATGCCATTGTCGACAATTTGATCGATTTAAAGGAGGACGGATCTTTTCGGATCAATCTGAAATACTTTGATTATTGCCATGGAAGCCGGATGCCGTCGCGGAACTTTGAGCGGTTGTTTGGTATCCCACCACGCAGTTCAGAGTCGGAGCTTCCAGAAGTTTACATGGATCTGGCAGCCTCCATTCAAAAGGTTACCGAGGAGGTTGCTCTTCGGATGGCGAATCATCTGCAACGGACATCGGGTCAAAAAAATCTGGTGATGGCCGGAGGCGTCGCCTTGAACTGTGTTGCTAATGGACGGCTTCTGCGGGAAGCGAATTATGACAATATCTGGATTCAGCCAGCATCAGGTGATGCCGGCGGCGCTTTGGGTGTGGCACTTTTTATTTGGCATCAACTGCTTGAAAACGATCGTTGTCCTGTGTCACCTGATTCCCAGCAAGGGTCTTTTTTGGGACCCGAATATTCCAGGGATGACATCAACACTTTATTAATCAATCAGAACGCCGTTTACCGGGAAATTCCATCAGAAAAGGATCTGTGTAATCAGGTGGCCGGCTTGATTGCCAAAGAGAATGTGGTGGGATGGTTCCAGGGACGAATGGAATTTGGCCCCAGGGCTTTAGGAGGGCGAAGCATTCTTGGTGACGCCAGAAGCAAATCGATGCAGAGCGTGATGAACCAAAAAATAAAATTCAGAGAGTCTTTTCGTCCTTTTGCACCCTCTATATTACGCGATCATGTACATCGGTATTTTGAAACGCGTCCGGACGAAGATAGCCCTTATATGCTGTTGGTCGCCGATATCCTCGAAGAAATGCGTGTGCAGCCGACCCCTTCTGATATGGAAAAGTCCGGTGAGAGTCGATTGAACCAGGTGCGGTCGGTGGTTCCGGCCGTAACGCACGTCGATTATTCCGCCAGGATTCAGACCATAGATCAAGAGCGACACGGCAGATTCCACACGCTGCTGGAGGCGTTCTACCGTCAGACAGGGACTCCGATGCTGATCAACACCAGTTTTAACGTGCGTGGGGAGCCAATTGTTGCCACTCCGGCGGATGCCTATCGGTGTTTTATGGCCACTGACATGGATGTTCTGGTGCTGGAGAATTTTGTATTGATGAAATCCGAACAGCCAGCAGCGGACCTTGATCTGAGGGAAAAACACCTGGCTACTTTTTCACTGGATTAGAAGACGACCCGGATCGTTTTGAGAAAGCAATGCTCACCGGTTCAGGAAGTCCAAATTCGGCCAAGACTAATCAGCCATCTGTTGAGGCAGATATTTAACGCGTTGATATTTAAGCGAGGTGTTCTTTAACGCGTTGACATCGTCTGATAGTGGAACGATTATCAGTTCGGATTCCCTGACAAATCGATGCTAGCATTTTTCCCATGATCACTCTTGTTGACCCACCTCCGTTTGTCAAAAGGAATCGATTCGACGGTTTCCAGCGGGTGAAGATTGCTGGGCTGGCAGGCTAGGTCAGTGGGGAATCGATGAAGACGGCGACTATTCTGGGGGGTGTCAGTCAAGCAATCTCTATTGATCTTGCTGGAACTTTTGTTCACCAACCCAGGAAGATTACTGACCCCGTTTTCTGGGAGCGTCATCCGAATCAGGTATTCTTTTCGGGGTTCGGTTTTGGTCCGGGGCGAGCTCTTTTGCCCATTTTTTGAAATGATAATGGGTCCGCGCGGTGCCGTAATTTTCGAGTTTGTCTGAGTCGATAATAAGATTGGTCACCTCGAATACTTTTTTTCGTAACGCCGGGTCTTTTTGCATTTCTGATTCGAGTTTCGCCGCAGCCACATCGATTTGCTCATTGTTACTGGATTTTTGAATCACCGGCGACATGAGTTGCCTGTACTTTGGCGGATCGGCTGCCATTGCTCGGTTATTGCGTGCCTGAATCCCAAGATCTTTGAGGCTGGGCATTTTTTTGTCGCCCAATGTTTTCGCGATGGCGGCCCCGATCTTTGGAACGTCCACCGCCACGCTCGGCTGGATCAAGGCAAAATTCCCGGTGACCTTTTTCTGATTAGCGACGATGAGGGTGATCTGCATCTTACGATTTAACCCGTAGGCGCCCGGTCCCTCCAATCCTCCCCGGTAAATGCCGAGATTGACGTTACGTGGTAGTGCGTTCCTTGCCCGAGCTAATCTGGCTTCCATTTCTGTTGGATCATTTGTCAAGAAGACGACCTGAATGTTAAGACCGTCTCCGGATCTTTTCAGGCAATACCCAGCGACGGTTCGCATGACGCCAAAAGAAATACGATTGAATTCATGAACGAACAGAACGACAATCGGAGAACGATCCTCAGCCACGGTAAACCTTTCCCCCTCGTTGGGTCCCTGGAAGACGTCGAAACTGAATTCCGGTAATTTCTCCCCGACTTGTGGTCCGGAAAAATCCTCCACGCAATAGCCTTGGCCGATTCCCATTGGAGCAGCCAAGAGGATCAGAACCAGGACGGCAACGCGATTTGCACCGAACATAGAGACTCCTGCGATTACAGAAAGTGATGGAAATAATGCGTCAGGACAGCTGCCTAACTCCACTTCTTCTCTTTTGTAACACTGGTGGTTCATGTTCGAAAGTCATTCGCTCTGGCATTCAGATGATTTTCCGGTGGCAAAAAATCTGTAGATAAAGAGATTGAGCCAGTCGCGGGACTGGCCGCTGGTTGGCTCGTCCTTGGATCATTCATCCCACGACAGGTTGAATGGGTGACCAACCGACCCAATGAAGCTGGATCCCTGTTTTGTCATTGGCTTGGCAATCTCTCCGACTTGGGCGTGAGGGATTGCTGCGGGTGTGAGGATTATAGAGGCTGGATATTAACGGCATCCAGGAAGCCGATTTCAATCTCGTTCGAGTGACATTGGGTGATTTCACAGGCTTTCCTTGTCAATAACATTGGATTCCAGAAGGTTCCTAGCTGGGCAGGGTATTTATCAGGAGTTCCACGTGAAACAGAAGATGGGCGACGAGACAGATCTCAGAAAAGGTAGTCGATCGAATCTTCTGTTTCACGTGGAACAAAAATCGATGTATCCCGATTTTAACCAACTTGGTAAAACCCGCCATTGCAACCGTCTTTGGAATGGGTGTGTCAAATTGGCGAGAATTATCTGCATAGCGAATCAGAAGGGAGGCGTAGGCAAAACGACTACGGCTATCAATCTAAGCGCTGGAATCGCCCTCGGTGGGCAGCAGACTCTTTTGATCGATTTGGATCCCCAATGCAACGCAACTTCGGGATTGGGGCATCAGCCGGCAGACCGGCATCCACTGGTAGTGAGCGATCCGATCCGAAACTCTGTGCTAGCAACTTATGATAAGAACCTTCAACTGTTGCCCGGTAGCCGGCATTTTGAAGATGTTGGAAAGCTGGCGTCCGGATTTGGGTCCCATCAAGAGACGCTAAGGCAACACCTCAACAATGCCAGTGGTCTCTACGATTACGTGGTGCTGGATTGCCCTCCCTCATTGGGCGAATTGACACGCACCGCCTTGGCAGCAAGTAACGAAGTCTTGATGCCGATCCAATGTGAGTATTTTGCAATGGAGGGTCTCACGCAAATGATAGAGGTGATTCGGGATGTCATGCAGAACCAGCTGCCAACCAAGTTGGAATTCAGTGGGATTCTTTTAACGATGTATGACCATCAATATGAATTGACTCATGAGGTTGATGAAGAAGTTCGCGAATTTTTTGGTGATATCGTTTTTGATGCTGTGATTCCTCGTGATGTTCAGGTTGCCGAGGCAGCCAGTCACGGGGTTTCTATTTTTGAGTATGCGCCTCGATCCAGAGGTGCTCGAGGTTACATTGAATTGAGCACGGAGATCATGGAAAATGTCTAAAAAGAAACGACTAGGACGTGGTTTAGAAGCATTGTTGGGCGTAGGCGGCCCGCAAGATGCCCCCTCACATGATGATGTTTCGGATGTCCGGCATCCTGATTTTGGGGCGGCCAAACCATCAGCAGGAGGTCAGACGACCAAGCACTCCGCCACCGACGGTGCGGGCCCATCGCCCAAATCACCGGGTCCAATGAAAACCCTCGTTCAATCTATGCGGGAGAATTCGGCACAAGAGTCGGCCAAGGAGTCGGCCAAAGAATTCGAGCAGGATTCTGGTCCCAGGATTTTGCGTTTCGAGTCACCGGCATCTAAAGCGGATGACGCAAAAGCCAACGATGCTACTGCAAAATCCAGCGATACCACTGCAAAATCCAGCGGCACGGCTTCCAGCGAACCTGTGTTGGTGGTTCCCCAATCGGCTGTTGGGGTGGAAGAGGTTGGTAAAACACAAACGATACCCGAGACAAGCCGACCGGATTCTACGTCGGAGCCATTGGGAACCGCCGCTGAAAGCGTGCAGTTAAATGTCTACGATGTCGACGACAACCCTTTTCAACCCCGGCGAGAATTTAACAAGGCGGAGATCGAGTCACTGGCGGAAAGTCTTAAGTCCCATGATCAGTTACAGCCGATCTTGGTCCGAAAAACCGGAGACCGTTACCAGTTGATTTCCGGCGAAAGACGATTGCGCGCCGCCATTCATGCGGGATGGTCTCAGATTCAGGCTCAGGTTCGCGAGGCGGATGATCGTTTGGTAGCAGAGCTAGCAATTGTCGAAAACCTGCAAAGAAAAGACCTCAATCCCATCGAAAAGGCGTTTTCGTTTCGACGTTATATCGATGAACATCGTTGTCCACAGGACGAACTTGCCAATCGGTTGAAGATCGATCGATCAACGGTCGCCAATTTGTTGCGATTGCTGGAGTTGCCCACGGCTGTTCAAAAAGCTCTCCAAATTGGGTTGATTTCCAATGGCCATGCTCGTGCTCTACTTCCCTTGGGAGATGAGCATCTCCAAATCGAATTTTGTAACCGTGTCCAGCGGGATGGTTTAAGCGTACGGGCGATTGAGCAGATCGTGAGAGAGAGGATCGCTGAGGAAGATGGTGTCAAAACGAAAAAAGGTTCGAAAAAGAAGGCACCTAGCAGCCAAATCGCTTCACTTGAAAACGAACTGCGGACGGCCCTGGGAACTCGGGTGGAAATCAAAAATTCCAACCGAGGCCGGGGCAAGATGATTATTCATTACTCCAGCCCGGAAGAGTTTCAACGCTTACGTGAATTTATGAACGAAACTCATTCTCCAACGGATGGCAAAAAGGTCGCTTAAATAGGGAACGCGTCGTCGTCAACGGTGGCGGGTCCACCAAGCGGCATTGATTTGTTTGACACGATGAGGATTGCACGGCTGAATTGTTCTCTTTGGTTCGCTGCATTGGTCAAGCGGTTTAGAGGGTCAGGGAGCTTGAAAAAGATCACTCCGATTAGGAAAAGTGGGATCCGTTTGTTGGAAAAGGGCCTTAGACACGTTGCACGATTGCAGATTGGTTTGTAGATTATTGAATTGTTCGGGGCGTAGCTCAGCCTGGTAGAGCGCTTGCTTTGGGAGCAAGAGGCCGCATGTTCAAATCATGTCGCCCCGACTTTAGTTTCGCCAACGCATATCGAGCTGAAACGCATTTTATCACCCGATTAATCTCAATCGGTGCGGCTTGGAAAACTTGTTTTTCCATTTCTTAGAATACCGCAAAATGTCGCCAATGGTGGACAAAACGCACCTATCCAATATCGGCGTCAATTTTTCAACGGAGAGCACACTCGTCTGCTGGACCGTCGGTAGGCTCGTTACGTTGGCTCGTTGGTATCGCCAGCGACTGTCGATTTAATATTCAGCAGCGTTGCTAGTAGGCCCAGTTCTTTCACGTCATTGACGGCATCCTGCACGAATTGCATCAGTGGGGACTCCCAATCGTCCTCCGCGAGGACGGAGATAAGGGGTTTGGATATTTCGGCAACGCGGTAATCAGATTCATCGACACCGAAAAACACCCAATCTGCATGGCGATGTGTCAATTGATCTTTGAAACGATTCAAAATTTCACGTGTCTTTTGATTCGCCACGCAACCCTTGGGGTAAGTGCCAATTGTGACTTTGACCTGGTCGACGACGACTTTGGCGGAAAGAGAAATCTCACCGGATTCATTGTTAGTACATCTTGCACTGACGCCATACTCTATCCCGTCAGCGCGATGAAAAAAACGCGGAGTGGACATTCTAATGTCTACAAAATTGGCACCGGTTTCCTTGAGGATTTGTTCAAACTGATTGACCAGACCTCGTATTTTTTGCGAACAAGATTGTCCGATTGCCGCCAGTGCGCGAAGCAATGCAACATCATCCAATTCCAATCGTGAATCATCCATGTCAGTGGTGTCCCATAATCTGTGCCTGATAAAACCCAGCATATGTTGGGCAAAGGGTTGTTCCGTAGCTGGCAACAACTCGGCTGTTAACATTGACTCGGTTTGTTCGGCAAGCTGTGTCCAGGTCAAACAACGCCAGGTCTCCGAAAGTGTCGCCGGTAAAGACTTCGTCAGGTCGTTTATGGCCAGCACGAACCCGGCCCGAAATTCGGCAGCTTCTTTGCTCAACCATTGATCGTAATTAACCACCTGATTGACCATATTTGGATCGTCTTCAATTACCGGTGCTTCGTCATCATCCCAATCCTGTTGGCTGCTCTCGTGAAAAGAAGCAGCGACTTTGACTTCAACGGACCACAAGACAAAACGCTGCCGCTGCTCGTCGGTGATTTTCCAACCCTCGATTCTCAGGTCATCCCGTTTGGAACCGATGGATTGCTCGGTTTCCAACGTCCATTCCAACTCGTCAATGACTGCCGTTGGTACACCAAGCAACTGTGCCAACCATTTCATCAGGGTCAACTTTAACGTTGGGCAAGATACAAGAACGGCTCGCAGCATTTCGGAGCATTGCGTTTCCCGCATCGGTCGATCCGGTGCCTGGGGGTTCCGAATCAGCCGCTCGAAAAGATTGTCGTTTGAACTAGGGATTTTGACGAGGACATCCAGCGGCAGAGTTGGACTGGGTCTCAGGAGTAGTGGAGCAGAAACAGCCTCGACCATCACGTCGCCTCCGCTACCATTTTTCCCGCATCCAGTACACGCAATTCACAAGAGAGTCGCTTGGGGAGGGGTTTGTCCGCTGCGTTGAACATCTTGCCTTCAAAACCAAGGTTTTGGGTTGTATCGCTGGCCTTTTTGGGAGACTTCTTTTTACCCAACGTTTTCCTCATATGGCAACTCACAGAATGCCCTATTCTAGAAGGCGAAGTGCATCAATGTCGACTACCGGCGGTCCCCCGAAATATTGAATCAGGGGTTTAAAGACCTTTTCAGCCTGCAAAACTATTTGAACGAAAGACGCTCTCTGCGTCGATGAGCTGAGAGAAATGTGCAGATGTATCCGAGATGCTCGTCGAATGCTGCGTAAAAGGTTGGGGAATTCAACGGGGTCGATCCAGATTCGAACAACACAATTTGTTTTCAGTAGGTGTGTAGTTGCTGTCATGATCATTCAATTCGGTTGACTTGATCACCAAATAGGTTGACTTGATCACGGTTTCAGGAAGGGGTTTACCGCTGCCGTTTTAGATCAAGGGTACCGGAGACAACGGTGTCGCCGCCGACTCACAGGTCTCCTCCTGTCATTATCAATTTTGGCGATTGCCCATTTTTTTTGTAACGGAATTGTTTGCGGCACGTTAATGATTCAGTGCCCTGCTTATCCAGCAAAAATCTAATTTCATGGGAGACGCGCGATGTGTTGTTTTGCTCAACCCGTTCTGTCGGTTACCGACACTAATCTGTTTGCTCGTTTAACGGAGACAGGAACTCAATTTCTGGCCTACCAGATGAAGTTTTCGTCCAAACAGCAAAACGCAATGATTTTGCCTTTGCCTGTCGAAAATCCGTCTGCTGAAGATGGGGTGCGTTTTATTTCGCTAAAGAAATACAAAGATTTTTTCAAAGACCTTAACAACGGATTTCCTTATAAAGAACCCCCGGGCGTAAATCGGTTCGCCGCGCGGGAATCACGCTTTGTGGATCAAAAATTGGTGGTTCACGACATCGGTGACTTCATCGCTTCATTTGTTCCGACCATCAATGACTTTTCCCGATTGGATAGTCAGTTTGTGATTCCAAAAGAGTCATGGAATAAGATTTCTGGTTATTCAGATTTTGGTTTTGCTGTTTTTCAACTGAAGAAACTCAGTGGTACGACGCACCCGATGGCAATGGAATTTAAAACCAGGCACAAGGATGAGATTTTTTTTCCAACCGTTCATATTCACGATGGACAAGTACACAAACGAGAAAAGTTTGACCATACACTCTACCTGCAGTCCAAGGAGTTTGACGAACGAGTTGGCCAATACAGGAACCGTCATTTAACGGATTCTAATACCGGATTTGTTCGTTCGAAGAACCGGGCCAATCGATTTTGCAAGGTCGAAAAATCTTCGGGTTTGATAACAGGTAAACAATTGGTTCATCGAATCGAGATGAAGGGGGTGTTTCAGAACAAGGATGTTGTCGCAAGTCTCTCGGGCGGTCCGTTTAAGTTTAGTGGGTTATCATTTGGAAAATACTGGCCAATGCTACCATTTGCATCCTGTGTTGCAGGGCTCGCCTGGATATTTAACCGCAGAGAAGAACTGCAATTGAAAAACAAAACCTAGTCACCATTTGACTTAAGCAACAACTGGATCGCTTTTGACGAGACAGGGTTTCGGGCGAACACAATCGGTCATTTCAACACGCTGTTAGCGAAAGCCCGGTTGCCCGTGAATATTAAGCGAGTCCGCGGAAACGAATTAACTGCAAGGTGGCGGTGGCAAAATTCGGGTGACAAAATTCGGGCACCGAAGACGTGTTGGGGCGGTCGGCCCAACGATCGGATTCTAATCATCGATCGCAACGAAAATGATTCTGGGGCAGCGTCTCCTCGTGCTTTTCCATTATTTGGAGAAATCAGTATCCGGCTTATCGATTTTCATTTTCTTGATCCAGATGTTGCGATAGAGAACCTCGTGTCCTTCGCATTGCAATTTTAGTCCGCCGGGTCGGTTGGTAATGCCCTTGCCACCGTTATTACCACCGTCAATGCCTGAATTAGGTCCGCCCCAGACCTGGTTGATGGATTGGTTCGTGTGGACCTTTTTTCCGTTGAAAAACATGGTCACGATGGCTTTTTCGCTACGCTGGTCTCCATTAAACCGGGCAGCCCTAAAGTTGATATCGTACGCATTCCATTTACCAACACCGTTATAGGCGAAATACGGAGAGGGCGTTTCGTTGATAACCGCTCCCATGCCATGCTTGGTTTTATCTCCGTCGAGGACCTGGATTTCGTATCGGTTTTGAAGATAAACACCACTGTTGCCTCCCTTTTTCACAATCAGGAATTCGACGTGCAGGCGAAAATCCTCGTATTTCATTTTGGTGACCAGATCCGCTGTCCCGTATTTTCCACCCGCCGCGACGGGGTCGTAGGTCATCATGACCGTACCCCGGTCCACCGGATCCTGGACGATTTTCCATTTGACCGGCAGGGACGAACTGAAACGGGGGCCTTTCCAATAGGTCCACTTCTGGTCAAGCATCTTGCGGGTTCCATCAAACAGGACTTCAGCTCCCTCGGCAGGTTTGGCGTTGACGCCGATTTGGCCGTCAGCCGAGGAGTGGCAAAATCCCACCAAAAGAAAAACACAGATGCTGGAAAAAAGTGTTTTGTGAAACATGGTGGAACCCGCTTTCTCTAGGATGAAATTAGATGGTGGGATTGAAAATGAATGCAATTCAAATCCATGCCGTGTTTTTTGCAATCAAGGTCAACAGATTTTTAATCTGCTTCGATCGTAACAACTGCAGCACGACAATACCAGTTGGAGATGGTGGTCGTCCAATCTGTGATCTTTTCGTCTCCTGCGGGGATCGATGTAAAGCGGCAAAGGAAATCTAACATGGCATGGATTTGTAGGGTATGGAATTCTAGGGCATTGAATTGAATTGGAATCTGCCGGATTCAGTCGGTATCATCACCCGGGCATCAAACAATAGCCGTCGGCTGCCAAATCAACTTCAGGTGGTTCGCAGGAGCGGTCTCTCTTTTTCCTTCAATGATCGATTGTTGATGGCCAGTCCAATCCAGATCAACAATAATAAAAGAGTTCCCCATCGACTAAGCCCAGCGGCGAAGACAATAGTGCCGTTGAGTGTGATAAATAACAGGTATCCACCGATAGTGTATTGAATCCAAGTGGGGCGTTGTGCGTAAGACAGCGGAAAAACTGACCACCAAGCACTATCCAGTAGCCAAGTGATCACAAACAAATAGTTGAAATAGACGCCTCCACCTAGGCGAATTCCCAATAGCTGTTCGGTTTGGTCGGCGGTGGCCTGAACGGCAAGCCCATGACTCCAGTGATGGACAAAGTGAAACGCACAAACCATGTGACACAATGCCAAGCCCCCTCCACACAACCAGATCCATTTCATCCAGCGAGCCTTAGCTAACCACTCCCAGTTCAATCCTCCTTTTGACAACTGTGTCTGATGCTGAAACTGCGTGCCGATCAAAACGCTGAACTGGCAAAGGACGGCTAGTTGGATTGTCCAGATGGTCATTTCTTGCGGCATCCGTTCATTTTATACCATTTGGGGAATCAGGGTTCGCCGATTTGGATTTCAAAAAGGTGTCTGTTAAGGTGATTTAATGAGAAAACTCGCCGTTCTTTTTTTCACCGTTTTGTTGCATTCCCTGACCGGGCAGTCTCTGCCTGCCGTCCAGGAGCAAAAATCCGCAAAGGATTCGATTTACTTTGAGGACCGGGTGCAGCCAATTTTTAAAAGAAAATGTATCGGCTGCCATAATGCAACGGATTTGGACGGTGGTTTGGACTTGTCCAACCGGCGGGCGATCTTGGCTGGAGGCGACAGTGGGATGGTCTTGCCAAAGGGGCAACAGCAAGAGAGCCAAGATGAATTGGCTCACCAAAAAAGCAGCCTGCGGGGTTTGCTTTGGAAAAAAATACAGGCCAAAGAAATGCCTCCAGAAGATTCGCCACCCCTGAACGCGTCTGAATTGAACGGGATTCAGACGTGGCTGGAGACTGGTGCCGCTTTTCGAGGTGATGCAGGCTCCGCGTCGGTCACCGCAGAGAGAATTATTCCATTACTCCACCTTCGCTGTGGAAAGTGCCATGGGGCAACGCAACAGGAGGGTAATTTGGATCTGCGAACGTTGGAGGGAGTCTTAAAAGGTGGTCAATCCGGACCCGCTGCGATCGCTGGAAAAGCAGCGGAGAGTCTCATGATTCAGCGGATTGATCATGGTGAAATGCCGCCGAAAAAACGAATTGTCCCTGATAGTGTCAAGTCGATGACCGACGCGGAATTGGAACTGCTACGGCAATGGGTCGATGATGGATTCCCTGCAGCACCGGTCCGCCAATTGAAACGTCGATTTTCATCGATAGATCGCGAGTTCTGGGCGTTTCAGCCTCCCCAACGCCCTCGGTTGCCAGTGGTTGGTAAAATGTCGCAGGCGGAAAATCCGATCGACGGTTTTCTGCTGGCGCGGCTCGAGCGTTCCGGACTGGATTTTTCTCATCGGCTGTCACGCCAGAAACTGATCCGCCGACTCTCTTTCGATTTGCGAGGGTTGCCGCCGGACCCGGACGAGGTAGCCTCATTTATGGCCGATACCCGAAGTGATGCACTGGAACACTTGGTGGATCGGATGCTTCTTTCGCCCGCAGTCGGCGAAAACTGGGCGACGCTTTGGTTAGATGCAGTGGGATATGCCGATTCCGAAGGTGGACAAAATGAGGATCGAGTCCGGCCGAACATGTGGCGGTACCGGGATTACGTCATCCAGGCTTTTTCAGAGGACAAGCCCATCAGTCAGTTTTTCGTCGAGCAACTTGCTGGCGATGAGCTCCATGATTATCAAAAGCCTGGTATTGCGATGGACGAAGAGGTTTATGGGGCATTGGTTGCCACCGGTTTTTTGCGAACCACTCCCGATCGGACGTTTCAAAACATCACTAATTTTGTACCAGACAGGCTTGATGTCATCGCTGATGAAATCCAGGTTTTGGGCTCTTCGATGTTGGGTCTTACCGTTCATTGTGCACGTTGTCATACGCACAAATTTGATCCGTTATCCCAACTTGATTACTTTCGTATGGCGGCTGTTCTGAAAGATGGATTTGATGAACATGACTGGCTAAAACCTGAAAATCGCAATCTCACCATTCCGGTTGACCAACTGTCACCTTCTCTTCCAGGGACGATTCGTGCGGGAGCTACGGAAAAAGAAATCTCCATTCGCGCACTTTGGTCACGTGGGCGGCCGTCACCAACTTTCTTATTGAGACGGGGAAATCATCTGACGCCCGGTCCATTGGTTCAACCCGGGGTGCCGGAGATATTACAGGACCCTTTGAAGGCACCTGGCGAGTTGCCATGGCATTCTCTGTCCCATCGGAGTCCCAAAACGGGTCGTCGATTGGCGTTTGCAAAATGGTTGACCAACCCGGATCACCCGCTAACGTCACGAGTATTCGTCAACCGTATTTGGGATCGGCTATTTGGTCATGGAATCGTGGCGACGTTGGACAATTTTGGAAAAACAGGTGCACCGCCTACCCATCCAGATTTGCTGGATTGGCTGTCGGTGGAATTTGTGGAGGGTCATTGGAGCTTAAAACAGATCTTGCGAACCATGGTGCTATCTCACGCCTATCAACAAGTGTCCGAGGTGAGCCAGGAGAGTAAGAAAGCGGATCCGGACAATCGTCTGTATTCCCGGATGCCTCTTAAGCGTATGCGTGCTGAGACGGTACGGGATTCCATTCTGGCGGTCACCGGGCAATTATCGAATGCGAGGGGAGGACCACCGATACAGGTCGTCGAAAAAGAAAACGGCCTCATCCTTGCCAGCGAGTTGCTCGGTGGTGGTTGGTGCCGAAGTGTTTATGTCATCCATCGTCGAACCAAAATTCCAACCTTGCTGGATAGTTTTGATTACCCGCAAATGGGGCCGAATTGCGTGGTTCGTAAAAATTCGATTGTGCCGCAGCAAGCATTGCATCTGACCAATAATCAGTTGGTGCAATCTTGGTGTCAATCATTGGCCAATGAGGTTGCAAGTCATCCCGGTAGTTTCGATCAGCAGATGGAACTGCTTTTTTATAGAGTGCTTGCCCGGGGGTTAGAGCAGAACGAGCTGGTAGAATTGAAGAAAGTTGACTCTATCTTAAGGGCTCAATGGAGACAGCATTTAGGACTTGAATCCGACGACGACGTTGTTCGAATCCGAGCCCTGACAAATATTTGCCACTCATTGATTAATTCGGCTGGTTTTTTATATATCGATTAAGACGTTTCTTTTCCTGTTGCACCGGATGATTTTGATTGATGTTAACTCAAGAGGCTACGAAAGATCATCGCCGCGGTTTTCTGAGCACTGTTGCCAGTGGATTAAAAACCGCAGCGCTGTGCCATCTCTTTCAGGGGGAGTTGCAAGGATTTCAAGAGACGGCCACCAATATCGCGAACAGTGGTTTGCCTTCTCATCCGCCGGAAGCGAAGTCCGTCATTCATTTATTTATGAATGGCGGACCGAGTCAGATGGACCTCTTTGACCCCAAGGAGGCACTTACAAAACATCATGGTAAAGAACATTTTAGCAAAATTGCCAATGAAGTTGAGTTTCCGGCGGCAGCCGGTGCGCTAATGAAAAGCCCATTTCGATTTAAGCGGCATGGCGAAAGTGGAATGTGGGTT
Organism: Planctomycetota bacterium; assembly: GCA_014238905.1. Lineage (GTDB taxonomy): Bacteria > Planctomycetota > Planctomycetia > Pirellulales > Pirellulaceae > JABAAE01. The sequence continues at coordinate 286,111 of JABAAE010000003.1, read as the reverse complement.
TCGGAGGTAATGCCCTATTTTTCAAAAATGGTGGATGACGTATCGTTAATTCGTTCCATGCACACTACCAACCTGACCCACGAGCCGGCGATTTACAAGATCCAGTCAGGGGTCGAATTTGAAGGCAAGCCCGTCCTTGGCTCATGGATCACTTACGCATTGGGAAGTGAAAACGAGAATCTTCCGGCCTACGTGGTGATGGATGATCCCAGAGGTCTGCCAGTCAACGGAGTTGATAATTGGCAAGCTGGGTTTTTGCCGCCCAACTTTCAGGGTGTTCGATTTCGCGGTACCGGTACACCGGTGTTGAATTTGAAGAAAGGATTTGAAGAACCCGATTCGATTACACAGATTGAACGCTCGTTTCTGGAGTCCTTCGACAAGCGTCACGCTGGCAAAAGGCCCTTTCAACCCAAATTGGCTGCCAGACTCAAGAGTTATCAACTGGCCGCCAAGATGCAAATCGCTGCGACCGATGCCCTTGATCTTTCCAAAGAGACATCGGCAACAAAAAAGATGTATGGCATGGATCGTTCGGTCTCTGAATCCTACGGCCGCCGGTGTTTGATAGCGCGACGCTTGATCGAACGGGGCGTCCGTTTTGTGCAGCTGTTTATTGATTCCCAGATTTGGGATAACCATGCCAACATTGGGAAGTCGCTCAAAGAGGCCTGCGAGCGAACCGATCAACCGATCGCGGGCTTGTTGGCGGATTTAAAACAGCGTGGTCTTTGGGATCAGACGCTGGTGGTGTGGGGCGGCGAAATCGGGCGGCTGCCGATTGCCCAGCTATCCGAGGACAAGGATCCCGCCAAATCGGGACGCGATCATAATAAAAACGCCATGGTTTCGTGGTTTGCAGGCGCCGGTATTCAAAAGGGGAAACTGTTGGGGAAAACCGATGAGCTCGGATTTGCCGCTGTCGAAAACCGCGTTAGTGTCGAAGACTGGCATGCGACAATCCTAAACCGCATGGGAATCCATCATGACCACCTTTTTTACCCGCGAAACGGGCTCAATGAAAAATTAACCGGCGTCACCAGTCCGAGGGTGATTTCCGAGATATTGACTTGAAACTTAGTCGAAACACAACATCGGTGGGCCACCCCGGTCGTCGATCATTGCCAAGATGAACCGTTTTGACGTTGTAATGAATCTTTCTGCATGGGTATTGGAGGAGGATGTCATGGCCGGTGGAATTGCAACGAGGTGAGTCTTCAGATCCGTGGTGTATTGTGAGGCGGGGAAATATTGTGAGAATCGTGGGGCGGCTATCGATCAATCCGGCAAGTTCTGGAGCAGAGATGGCAGGAGGATAGCTAAGGCGAATAGGATCGGCTTAAGGTCCCAGCAAGGACCCTGCAGGATTAGCGAACATTATTTCATTTTTTTCAGTCGTCAGATCCTGCCCAGCCAAGCTGCTGCTGAGCGTTGGTCGGGAGTCACTTCTAGACGAAGTTGATTAATAACTCAACAATGGTAATTCCTGTTGAAACTGACATCCTTGCTCAAACCACTGCTGGCAACGCTTCATGAATCGCTCTCCTTCCATTGTCGTGATTGCATCTACGATGCGTAGTGGGTCGACCTTGCTAAAGGCTTTATTGGCCGAGGCCGAAGATGTCCTAAATCTACCGGAAACTAATTTTCAAAATCCTAAGACGGTCAATCATGTTCTCAGTCGGCATGGCGAAAGTGACGCACCGATCAAGCTTCTCAAGAAGCCGGCGTGGTACCAGGAATCCAAGAGGTACCCCAAGCTTCCCCACGGTCATGGGGTCAAAACGATCGCCTTGGTGCGGGATGTTTATGACACTGTATTTTCTCTGCGAAAAATGACCTTTCGTTCTCTGGCAGCCCCTTTTTCACCGCTGGTGACCCGCTGGTTGGCGGAGGTTTACTGGGTCAATGTCACCAGTCAATTACTGGCATTGTCAAAGAAAAATCCGGACTCGGTTAAGCTGATTCGCTATGAAGATCTCGTTCAGGATTCGGTAACGATGACCGCTGACCTATTTCGCTTCATCGGTTCAGCAAGGACCGCGGGCACCAGCGAATATTCCAGACCCGATTCCTATTCCTGGCGTTGGGGTTCGGACGATGGCAGTCCCAATATCAAGACATTACGCGTGCAGCCAGCTTTGCAGAAAACGCGAGATGAACCTCGGTTGTTGCGTGTGATCAATAACAGCCAACGGATCATCGAAATCCGGGAATCGCTGGGGTACCTCGGTCTTCGCGATGAGACGGATTAATGTCTGCAGATGCCCGGGTTTGCCCGCGGATCGAGTTCACTTGATTCTCTCAAGGGATTGTTGGCAAAACTCTTGTTCAGGTTTCATTTGGTTTTTCTTGAAATAGTCCGCCAGTTTCCGGAATCGAGCCCTCGGGTCACATCCAGTTGCGAGCATTATTTTTGCGTGGCACTCCGGACAGAGATGGAGTGGATGTCGGTCAGATTCAGGCAGAGAGTTACTGCCTTGCATGTTGCATTTCCAGGCGGTGCAATGATTCATCGATAGCATGTGACCGGTTTCGTGGCTGGCGACTTTAATGGTGCGTTTTAAGCAGGTCCGATATTCGTCCTGGGTGCCGTCTGTTTTTCCATGTCGGTAAAAAGACCAAACACCAACCCGATTTCTCAGAGAGGCCTGTCCAAAAACAAAGTTCCAATTGTCACCCGGCCACAGATCCAAAGAGGAAAACGCCAGCATGGCGGCGGCATCGGGGGGGAGGTTTGGGGCAAGTAACTGTTCCAAGACGTAGGAAGTTAGGACCTGGTGATCGCCCCACCGGGGATGGATTCGCTGCGCGGAGTCAGGGATTTCTTTTAACGAGATTGCCTCGAGGATTTTCACTGGGCAATCGAAATAACAGGCAAGATACTCGCCGCTGGATTTTACCAATTCCTTTTGTTGCTTCGAAAAATTACCGAGCGGTTGAATGTACAGTTTGTCACGTTTAGCGGTAAAACGGACGGGGCGGGAGCGATTGTATTGTAAAAACGTCTGCCCTTGTTCGGGGTGTTGGGCTAACCATTCTCCGGGTTCAGGTTTGCCCAGTTTTTTGTGAATAGGTTTCAGCTTAGAGAGCGTTTGCCGGATTTTTTGCAAATCGTCGGACGATTTAATTGGGGACGGCTTAATACCAGCTAGTAGCAGGTCAACTGCCAGGACAAAGCCGATGACGCCAGCCAACACAAATAAACATTTTTCGAACCTTATTCGCATCGATTAATAACCAGACGTGGTAAGCGTTCAACCTAAAATCTAAACACCAGCTTCGGGGTCTTTGTCATTGCTGTCAACAACTTGGCGCTGCGGATTTTCCGGGTCTGTATGCAGGATCAACAGTGGTAGGAGAACAAGATTGCCGATCAGACCGCCGAGCATTGCAATCATGGCGGTGGCACCAAAGTAGATTGTTGGCAGGAAGTCGCTGAAACAAAGTGAAAAAAATCCGAGGATTAATGCCATCGTTGCATAAACCAAGGCTGGACCGACCTGCTTCTGAACGAAGCGAATCGATTCGGTTGCATCGGAATGGGTTCGTTGTCTCTGAAACGCGACGATGTAATGGATGGAATTGTCGATCGACAGCCCAATGGCTACCGCAGCGATCAAGGCAATCCCTAGATTCATGGGTAATTGGATCCAGCCGAATGTCCCTAGCACCACCAGAATAGGCAACAGATTAGGAACCAATCCAATGATGGCCAAACGGAGGTTTCCAAATAGCAGGGTTAACATCGAGACAATTCCTGCCGCAGCGATGCACAGGGTAAGCCATTGGTCTCGAATGACGCTGTCGATCATAAACGTCAACAGGACATAGAAGCCAGTTGTTTGAACTTCGGCACCGGTTCTTTCGAGATTTTTTCGGTTCGCGAAATTGCCAAATTCCTGATGGCAAATTCGGTTAACCTGTTCGATCACAGATTGTTTTTGGTCAGACGTCACCTGCTCGTGAGATCTCAACATGATTCGAAAATAATGTCGAGATGGATGCTGCGGATCGGTCCCGTAAAGTGTGTTGAGGAACTGAGGCATTGCTGAGTCGAATGCGACCATGCCAAATTTCAGATAGGCATTACCAAGCTTGGATAGGGTGGTATTTGAAAATGCCTGCACGGCATCCACCAGGCTGAGGACCTTGGTAAGCCCTTTTTCAGGGGCATCGCCATTTTTCGACTCGATCAGGACTTCCTTTCGCAGTCTATCCTGCAGATTCGAAACGTATTGAAGGTATTCGATGGTCAATGTTTCGGGTGCCGGTAGCAGGACATCCCAAACCCCTGCTCCACCCAGCTTTTTTTCAACAAATCGGTAGCTCTTGGCGATGTCGCTTTCTTTGCGAAAATTGCGAGTGAAATCTGACTCAATGGTATTCATTCGAATGCCCAATAAAGCAAAGACCATGATGGCGATCATCACCCCTACCAGAGTCCTCAGGAATCGTTTTCCGATGCGTAGGGGAAGCAGCAGGCTGTCAATAAAAGTGGAGGATGATTCTGGATTTGGCCGCTTTAGATCCCAGTAAGGTACGGACTCGAAGATTCGCGTCAGGGATAATGCCGGAACCAATAACCAAAATGCAACCAGCACCAACAGGGAACCGAAGACCATCACGGTCGCGAAATCACGCACCGGTTCCAGTTCTGCGAACCACAAGGCAGCAAATCCGACGGCATCGGTCAGGCAAGCGAACGTAACCGGGAGTGCCAAGTCACCAATCGCCAATGTGACCGCTGAGGACGATTCCAGTCCTTTGGCCAGGTTTTGGCGAATCCTGATGATCAGGTGAATGGTCGTTGATACAGCGATGATGGTGATAATTGCCGACGACATGGAACCGACGATCGTGACCTGAATTCCGATTGTAGCGATCAGGGATTCATTGACCCAAAGAGAAAACTGCACGATAAGGGCTGGAATAAGAGCCCATCGAATGCTTCGAAATGCAATCAAAATGACTGCCATTAAGGTTACCGTGGCAACCCAGCCCAACCGTTTACCATCAGCTTGAACCATTCGAAAGCCATCGGTGACCATCACAGGTTCGCCTACCAGTCGTATCTCGTTTTGAAAGTCGAGTGCTTGCCGAGATGTTTCAAGAGATCGCCTCAGTTTGGTGACAATTTCGCCTCGGGGTAGGGCCGTCTCCTGCTTCGGCTTGAGCAGAATAATGATTGCAGCGGTTCTTTCATCCTTTGAATGGGTTAGCCCCGAAAAGAGATCTTTGGTTTCTGAGAGCATTAATTTTGTGCTAACGTCCAAGCCAGCCAAAGCGATCATTGATCGAAATCGATCGATATTACCCGCCTTGATTAGATCATTGATCGACGTGATGCCGATCGATTTTCCGTCAATCCCGTCCACCCGGTTGAGACCTTCGGTAATCAATCGTTGTCGGGTTTCACCTGACTCAGAAAACAGCTCATCGTCTTGGTAGACGGCAAGAATGACCTCGTTGCCACCAAACGTACGTTTCAGCGTTTGATACGATGAGAATAATTCATCGCTCATCGCAAACAGCCCTTCGATGGACTGATCAGAGATCCGGTTTGGTGCGGAAAAAACCGTGACCACCAGGACCGTCACCGCAACCATGAAACCGATGGCACGGTGTCTCAGGAAAAACGAAGTGATGGGGCGCGATCTATCTGGCGGAGTGATGATCAAACCGGAGGCCCAAAAGAGAAAACAAGGATCTTAACGGATTGAATCGAATGGTCTTTATCACTTGACAGCTTGCGCGCGGAAGTTCTGTGATGTCCAATCCACCGAATCAATGAAACTCGATTTTACCGCCAACATGGTAATTATGGCATTGGGTACAGTTCTGAATGCGACTTTGGTTGTTGTGGCATTGTGTACAATTGGATTTTGCCATGGGTTTGAAACCGGATTGACATTTTTGTGTCAGAAAATCATCTGCTTTTTGAATAGTTGGTGATTCTGCGGTTAGTTGATGGCAATGGGAGCATTGATCGGTTCCAGCTTGAACCAGATGCGGGCGATGGGAAAAACGGGTGAATTCACGGCGTGACGGATCACGATAGGTCGTTTTCCAATTGATCTGTAAAGACTGGTGACCTGTCAGGTTGTGGGAATGACACGAAGCACAAAGTCCAGGGGATGTGGTCTTTTTCAAGTTGGTAATAAAATTCGCCAGCATCGGTTTTTCAGCTGCCATTGGAATCGAGGCTACAAAGTTGTACCAATTGACCGTCAAAGGGTCAGCATGACCGGTTTGTTTGTAGGCGATCGTGAAGACGGTATCGTCGCGGTACCATCCGCCCAGAGGAACCCGTTCCATGGCCGATAATCGCACCACTTGGTCGGTGCCTGAAGGGCGTTGACTTTGATCTTCGTTGTTGTTCCCACCGGGAGATTGCCGTTTCGGTTGTGAAGCCGATTCGTCGCGGCTTTCATTGATTTGCGATGGTGTTTTTTCCTGATTTTTTGTTGCAGGCGTAGGGGTTGGCTGGGTAGGAATGACATCGACGGATTTCGGACCACCATTTTTTGCGGTGGATTTACTTGGTGTAGTGCCGTCAGGTTTCGCTTTTGGCTTGCCGATTTGCTCGGCTTGGGGATGCTCAACCGGATCGTCTGGATTGTGCCCCCGTAATGGACTGGAAGGATCGATCCTGGTTTTGGGTGCCTTTTCTTTTTGCAGCATCTTTTTGCTGATAGGGTTTTCGGCCAACTCACCCACTTCGGTTTCCTGGACCTCTTGGCCGGTTTCTTGGACCTCTTGACTGGGATCGACGGTAGGTAAATCCCGGGTCGTGTTTTGATCGTTGGTGCCGGGTGCTTCAGTACTTTTTGACGTCTGGCGAGGTGAGACGTAGGGATTGGCGATTCGTTCAATTTCAGGCCCGTTCTCCGGGCGGAGTGGACTGCGTTCTAGCCTGGAGAGGGAATGGTCCATTGGGGGCACAGCAGGCAGGTCGGTGACCTGTTGATCCTCTAGAGGTGTTGTTCGGGTGTCGGCGGGGATGATTGGAGGCAATTGGCTTTTGGGAATCGGATCCTGTTTCCTGTTTGCCAGCGTCTTTTTGGGATTTAATGACGCAGGGGGGACGTTTGTCGACCGGTTAAGCGGCAGAATCGGTGGCAGAGGTCGATTTTCAACTAGGCTGCTTTTGCTTTTTAACGGTTTAATCGACGCAGGATTGATGTCCGTTTGAGACGGTGTGACACCCTTTATTGGCAGGTCGGTTTTCCTTGACGGTGTTCTTTCAGCTGACGGATTTCGACGTGTGGAACCGATCAGTTTTTTAAGAGGATTTTCCGCCAGCAAAGAAGAGTCTTCTTGTTGCAAGAATGTGATGAGCTGGATTCGGTTTTTATTATCTTTCGCGTTATTGTGGGGCAGGGGCCGCGTGGATGGAAATTCAGGAAGGACTCCGGGAGTCTCGGAAAGAACCGAATTGAAGGGAATCTCGTTTTCGGTTTGCCGAAGCTGGGAAATCTCTTTATCCAGATTTGGAAACCATACCTTTTGAGCTTCGGTAAAAGTTTCGGCGGATAGATTGCCTAGCATTGCCCGGAGTTGTTGGACTGGGATTTCCTGCCCGCCGATCCGCTGCAGTCGCTTGACCAAGCCGGCCTGTCCTTGCAGACTGAGATCGTACATGAGTTCTTTGATAGCAATTGCGATTCCCTGAACGGCTTTCAATTGGGAGACGCTTTCCAGATCCAAATCAAAAAGATCAAAGTCTTTGCCAAGGTATTTCATTGCGTCGACTGCCCTTGGATCGCTGGCAAGGAGAACCTTCATCAAAGGTGGCAGCCCACCATCGAAGCTTCCCGATGCCAGTTCTGGCCACTCACCTACGTCAAGATTGTTTTTTTTCAGCACATCCAGATCAAGTAGCGGGAGTGAGAAAACGGGCAAGCCTTGTGTCAGACTTGCATCAATTTTTTTCTGATGACAACCAGCACAGGATGTCTCAAAGGGTTTACTTTGCATCACGTTGCCCTGCTGGTCGCTGTCGTGGCAGGTCTGGCAATTAAATTCGGCTTGAGATTCGGAAAAGTACTTTGCTTGATGTGTATGGTGGTCAAATTGAATCTCTGGATCATCGGTTCCGATGGGCGAAGTAAACTCGGGATGTCCCGATTCGAAGCTACTGAATTGACTCTGATGGCAGGACTGACATTGGTTGTCGGTCATGGCGGCCAAATCATGATTGGCTCCATGGTGCTCCTGGTGGCAGGTCGCACAGGCGATTTCTCCCGAATGATTGACTGGAGAAGCAAAGATGCTGGAAGAGCCACTGGATCCGACTTGTTGGTTTGACAGTTCGGCCAGGGTTTCTGCATTGAGGTTATGAGCGATTAATGTATTTTCCGAGCCGAGGGTCGATTGATGGCATTTGAGACATTTTTCATACTGGGGTTCCCCCGGATGTGGATTACCAAAAACAGCCTGTTTGACCCAGGATATCGGGTCGCTGGCTCCGGCTGCATGGCAGGCAACACAACGATTTTCGGAATTTCCCGAGCTCCAAATCTGCGCATGATTGGAGCTTAATCCGCCAGGTGCCAGAAATTCTATACGGTTGGGTTGCCATATCCCAATCAATAGAATTCCCGCAAATATCGCGACACAGCTGGTGACGAATATTTTTCTATTTTTCCGCAGGCTCCGCTTGGGAACGCAACCGTAGTTTTTCTGACAGCATTGTCCATCGGGCCCAGGTCCGATTTCGCAGCGGCCATCGCGGTTTGTCGGCCGATTGCATTGCCAACGCATCTCGACTTTTACTGGTGAACAAGCGGATTGTCCGGGACATCGTCCGGTATGGCTTGGACCACTTGGGCAGCCACAGCCATCGACATGGGTGCAAACCCAATCTGCGTTGGGCCGATTGTATCGAGATTTTGCTTCATCGGGACGCATCAAATTCCCCCATGAAACGCATGAACCAGAACCGTATGGAAAACGGCAAATAGGATCATGCTGTACGTTGCTGCAATATGAAAGAACAGCCAGATTTTCAGCCTGCCCTGCATCGCATGATGGTAATCGAGATCATCTTTTCTATGGATTAATTCCATGAGTTGCTTACTCGAATCCCTGCCATTTTCCGGAAGGTAACGATCCATGTTGGATAATTCCAGTAACAACGCCCGTTTTTGTCTGCCGTTGGGGATGGCGTAATAGATCAGGCTTCGTGGACTCTCGAAAAAATAAGCCAGTTTTTCCATGTAGAAATCAGCCAAAGCCGGTGCAAAGGAAGTGCAACTGTGTACGATCTGTTCGGCTTGCGTACGAACCGTGCGGCGGAGCGAAGGGATCTGTTCATACACGGCTTCATCTTTTACCGCGGTCAATTTCTTTGGAATAATTCGAGTGATGTACAGCCCATAAAAACCGCTTAACGAAACAAACATAAACAGGCCTGTCAGGATCAACTCAAATTTGCCATTTGGAATTCGAAATCCAATATGAAATAGGAAGACCACAACTGCCAAGAAACCAAAATAGACGTGGATTTGCAGCCAGCTTCGGCTCGAACCCAAAAAAGAGAGAAAACTCAATCGTTTTCGAAGGTTGTAACAGGTCAATAGCCCGACAACGCTCATCAGGCCCCAGCCTGTGATGAACGAAGTTCGTTGCAATGAAGTATCGAGTTGGTGAACAATCAGGCTGACAGTCGCAATGAGCAGCGCCAGTGCGATCAGTTGCCTTATTCTGCGGTAAGCAAATTTGATCAAATTCATGATTGGTTCATCGCGTTTATCGATGGACCCACTGGTTAAGCGTGGTCGCATCATTGGTGTTCAGCCGAATCATTGCATCATGGGGGCAGCCTTGAACACAGGCCGGACCTCCGTGCTGGTCGCTACACAAATCGCATTTGGTGGCTTTCAGGATGGGTAGCTTGGAATCCTCATCTACCAGTGGGTTACCACGTCGGTCAGAGATTTCAACCATCTTGATATTGTCATAGGGACAACTGTTAGCACATGTTGAGCAACCAATGCAAGTTTGATCATTGATAAGAATGTTGCCGGTAGTCATATCGCGGCCAATTGCCCCTGTTGGGCACCCAATCATGCACACAGGATCGCTACAGTGCATGCATGCCGATGCTACCATTTGATTCCCAAACTTGGGTCCCTCCCTCGTAAACCGCGGATTGTTGTCGTGGGCCGCAGCACAGGCGCGGACACAATCGTCGCAGCGTGTGCATCGATCCAAATCGATCAACATGGTCTGTGTCCCATTGATGAATCTGAATTCACCCAAAAACTCAATGAGTCCCGTTTCAATTTCACTACCGTTATCACTTGGTGGGGGATTCACAGCGAGGTTGGAAAGCCATTGTTGATTAAGCAATCGTTCAACACTTTGTTCAGAAAGGTTGGGAATAATGATTTTTTCAACCACTTCACTCGGAATCGTAATCGTTTCGGTGTGCCCCACCGCTCGCAGTGAAAAATCAAACGGAATTTTTTTATCAGAGCGATAGCCGTCGGTGATCTCTTTTAACCCGTAAATTTCTCCCTTTCCCAGGTAGGCCAACGTTTGGTGCCCATGCCCCACTTCGCGACTTAGACGTGCAAAACCATTTCGGATCAGCACCAGGTCATTCACATAGTCACCCTCTCTACGAATCAGTGGTTCCAACGTGATGCGTTCACTGAGATTCGTTTGGTTTATTTTGCGGAAATGATTCTGCCAATCGAATTCTCCGTAGCTGGAAAAGACCGCCGCATCGGCAATCTGCTGCAATTCTTCATTTTCAAGTTCACCTAGAAAAGGGGTTTCCCTCAGGTGGACCAATAGGCTGTTTTCCCGATAAAGGTGATCGAGGTAATTCCTGAGGACCGGGTCAAATCGAATAATATCCCTTAGCCCTTGCCACCTGATTTCCAACAGTTGGACATCGCCTCGCGCGATGACGGTCGCTGTACGAGGTGACCGAGAAAATGCCGCTAATTCTCCAAATAATTGGCCATTGGTGATCGAAACGACATTTTCTGAATCCAGCACCTGGGAGACGTTCTGAAGAAAAATTCTCGTTCCATCTTTTGATTTTCGAGCGCCAAAGGAACCTCCCAGCACATTGGCCGATTTACGAAATTCATTTGTACGGGAATTTTTCAAATGTTGGGCGATTGTCTTCAGCCAACCACGTTTTGCTGGTGTTGCTCGACCCAGCATTGATTCTGGCAGGCTGGTCAGTGATACATCGACACGACCATCGAGGACCAGGAAAGCACTGTTTCCGTAATCGCCTTCTCGGATGACAATATCGCCCTCCTGAAAATTGCATACTCGAGTATCGTTTAGGATAATATCCTGCAGCTGGAGTTGAGCCGGAAAAGAGTCCCGATTCATATCGCAGAATGGAGCTTTTTGCAGGACACCATCGACCACCTCGGACGTCATGGTATCGCCAAACGGCTCGTCCCATCGGTTAGGTCGTTTTGAGGTGGTGGCTTCCATGCTTTTTTTTCTTCTGGAACAGGTTATTTATACGAGGATTCAGCTGGCAGCTGATCGGCAATCGCGATCAGGTCGCCTGCCCCTGCGTTTGCGGCGAACTTCATGCCGGCGTCCTCGATTTGATCCGCAATCTTTTCCAGTTGCTCTTTGTTGTTGATCTTCAACTCAGCATCCGAAAATGCAATCAGAGCTTTTTCCAAATGGGGATTCTCAATTTTTTGCTGAACTTCATACAGTTTCAGTGAAACTCTTGCCGCCCGTTTGGCGACCGTGATCCCATAATTTTGTTTCTGTGTTGCTGCGGCGGTGGCCCGGGTGCTTAGTTCCAGATCAGCCAGTAATCCCGCGACCCACATGATCCTCAACCGTTGGTCGTCGGTGGTAGCATTCCGTTGACCGTTGCTGCGGAGGAAATTATGACGTATCGTCCCCTGAGACCAGGTGACAAAATCGAAATCCAGGCTGCCAGCACTGTGCCCACCGATGTTCACCAGTTTTTCATTGGGAACCGTATGGCAGGTGAGACAGCTTTTAGCCATCAAGAAAAGATTTTTTGGATTGCGCATTCCATTTTGACTTGATTTTTCCAATCTCAATTCGGCATGGGTTGGTGTTTCCAGCGACTTGGTAACCGAGGGTCCCCCATAATCATGGTGAATGTTCACCCAGTCTCTGCCTGCACCGTGGCAGGATTCACACGAGACTCCGGAAATTGCTTTGGGTTTGGAGCCTGTTTTTTCGATTTGAGTGTAATGGCAACCAACGCAGACATCGCTGCGTTTGATCGAGATGATTCCCATCTTCTTGGCGATGACCTTAGCTTCGGGTTGGCGATGTAGGGTATTAAAGGAAATGAAATGGGGAGTCCTTTTCCAAACGGCATCTGCTTGGGTATGGCATTGGATACACCCTGCGGATGTCACTACCTTTTTGGGATCGCATTGGGGTGATTGTCCGCGAGTGGAGGTGCATTCCAAGATCGCCATCCAGAAAAAACAAATCAGGGCTCCCGATACCTTACAGGTCGTCGTCCAACCCAACGTGGGTTTGTCTTTATGCATCAACTTCGACGTCTCCGTCTGGACAGGCAACACAGGAGAGTGTTTTTCCGGACTCCGGAAAAACACTGGGGTCTTTTGAATATCGGACTCGACCTTTTAGCAATCCGACTTCGCAGCTACCGCAATTGCCAGCTCGGCAGCCCGAATTAACAGCAACTCCATATTGTTCTGCTGCATCCAACAAGGACCCGTTGCTTTCATTCCATTCCACCGTTTCACCCGTTCGGGTAAATCGAATGCGGCAGGCTTGCCTCGATTTCTCTGGCGAGCTGATGTCTGCTCTCACACTTTTTACCGAAGAAGGACCGAAGGCTTCAAAGTGGATTTGCTCTTTGGGCACGCCCCACTCGGCAAGGCCAGTGACCAGTGCCGACATGAATTGTCCGGGTCCGCAGAGGTAATACTGGAAATTATTGGAAGGCAGCATCGACTTGATCAAGTCGATGGTGACGTGGCCCTTCACATCGTAATGGACACCTTGCTGATCGGATTCCAAAGGATCGGAAAAGCAATTTAGCAAGTAGATATTGCGGTGTTTTCTTACAAGGTTCTGAAGATCATTTTTCAGTCCGTAATCTCTGGTACTGCGGCCACCATAGAAAAGAATCACCCTCCGGTGAGGCTGGAATTTGGCAATGCTTGCCAGCATGCTGAAAATGGGCGTGATTCCGATTCCCCCGGCAAGCAAAACAACCGGTTGTTCTTCATTGAGATCGATATGAAACTTGCCGGCAGGGGCCCGAGCTCGGAGGATTTGTCCCTCTTCCAGCTGGGTGGTCAAATATTGGCTGGCTTTTGCCGTATGTGTTTTTTGACCATTTGCTTCCACACAGAGATTCTTGATCGTACAGCGGAAGAATTCATCATTAGGAGCGTTTGAAATCGAATAGCAGCGAATCAGAGGTTTTTTCTCTCCCGGAAGATCCAAGGAAAAAGTCAGGTATTGTCCTGGCTTAAAAAAGGGAAGAGGCCGTTGGTCCTGAGGAGTCAGGTAGATCGACACTATGTCTTTGATTTCGCGTACTAATTTAACGACTCGAAAAGTCCTGTACCCGCTCCAGCCCAATTCGCCTTCGACAATATTGCGTTCCAGTTTCGCCGCGGCGAGTTTCTGCTCCAAAATCAGCAGGTTGAGGTTCATCTGTTTTTTTTGAGCGAAATGACTGCCAATCGAACCGCCAACCCAAAATGACATTTGCAACAAGACGATCGCAATCAGCGCAATTCCCGCAATCAGGAAATAGTGCTCAGTCGATAAAATAGCCAAGTTAGCCATTTTGGGATTCTTGATAAAGAAAGGAAATGGAATCAGTCGTAATCATTAAATCGGATGTAACGATTAGGGGGCTTAGCAAATTTCCTCAAAAAAACACGATAAACGCCGTATTGGAACCTGTGTCCTATGCTACATGGATCTTTGCGTTATCCCTGTTTCTCAGTTTTTCAAACCAATTCGAGGTTAAATCCTCGTCCTTTGCCCGGAATTCCTCATGGAGATTGTCGCCTACAACTCGCGCCAGCACCGCCAACAGCAGCTTTCTGCTGATGGGCTTGCCGTGGGCAGTGATCGCCGGTTGGTCGACCTCGAAATCAATGACGAACGACTTTCAGGCTTGCAGTTTGTGGTCCATTCGAATTCCGAAAATGATGGCGATTCGGTCACAATCGAAAATCATGGCCGCTCGCTAGTGCTGGATTCCGGTCGGCGTATCCACGGTGGGGGAAACTGTTCGCTGAATGCTCCATCGTTCTTCTGGATTGGTGAAACCTGTTTTGCGATTGAACCTTCCAAAACCAAAAAAAACGTGGAGACATTGACGACGTTGCCTTCCTTTAATGGCGCAGTCTCCAGCGAAGAATTGGCAAGGGTTTTAGGGAAATCACCGGCAGCGATGACGTTGATACACTGGCTGCAGTCGATCGGAACGTTACAACGCAGCGTTGGAGGTTCACAGGAGTTTTTTCGTGATGCCGCTCATGCTATTTTTGATCCCGGTGGCCTCGACAATGGGATGATCATATCCCGCAATGGCGGAAAACTTGAAATTACAGAGAGTTTTATCTCCAATCCGGAATTGGGGATTGGGTTTGAGCGGGACATCGTGGAAGAGTGTTTTGAAAAAGGTCAAACCGTTTTCCATGACGTCAACACCTTTGAAGATCCGAGTTGCAAACTCAGGCAAGCTACCGTGGCGGCTCCCATTTTTGACAGTCAGCAAATCGTCATCGGCGTTGTCTACGGTTCCCGCTGCCGTCACCGAAATAACTTCCGCCAAGGGATTCGGCCGCTGGAGGCACAGTTTATTCAGGTTGTTGCCGAATGCGTGACCGCAGGCATGGTAAGACTGGCCCGCGAAGCCGACGCTGCCCGAACTCGCGTCCAGTTCGAACAGGTTTTTTCACCTAAATTGGTGGAGGTATTACAACGTGATCCAAGTATTCTCGATGGACACGAACGGGAGGTGACGGTGATGTTCTGTGACATGCGGGCATCATCGGTTCTGACTGATAATCTGGTTGCCCGGGACGTTTATAATATTCTGGGAGATGTGATGGACCACATGACAAACCGGATCATCTCCAACGACGGAGTTATCATCGATTATTATGGCGACGGTTTGGCAGCATTTTGGAATGCTCCCATTCCTCAGGAAGACCATGCGGTATTGGCGGTTCAAGCCGGTCTGGAAATCATGGATTCGCTGCCAGAATTGAACAACAATTGGCGCAATGTTCTAGGTAGGAATATGCAGATCGGTATCGGGATCAACACCGGGATAGCGTTGGTGGGAAATGCTGGAAGTCGAACCCGTATGAAATATGGACCACGGGGCCGACATGTCAATATCGCCAGCCGTATCGAGGGGGAAACCAAACACTTTGGTGTTCCTTTGTTGATTTCAGATTCTACAAGGAAGCTTGTCGAGAATCGCTTTGTGACGCGTCGAGTCTGGAAGTCACGACTCAAGGGATTTGAAGGGGAGTATGATCTTTTCCAGCCACTGGATCCCAGAATGGACGTTCGCGAGCTGGAACGATTACGGATTTATGAGAAAGCTCTTGAACGATTTGAACGCGGAGAATTTGTTGAATCACTGGAAATGCAAGTTGATCTTGAGTTGACCGGTACCAATGACGCGGCTCTTGAATACCTGTTGGAGCAAACCAAACGGCGTTTGAAGTCGTGGCAGCCAGAAACCGTTCCAGCAAAAAAGAAGTCTCAAGACGCCAAGTGATCTGGGCTCCTGTTTTTCTAAACCAGCTGCCTTGTTGATTAACTGCCTTGTTGATTAGGTGTATCGACTGGATCGAAATGCCAGATGATTTGGCGCAGGCCGATCTTCCGATGTCGTATTTCAAACTTTGAGGACGATCTTGCCGGCTAATGTTCCTGCTTTCTCCAGAGTATTGGCTTCCTGAAGCTGATGAGCTTTCGACGCGTCGGACAACGGGTAGGTGGCGGAGATAGCCGCTTGAATTCGTTTTTCAGACAGCCAGCGGTTTATTTGATGCGCTGCCACCTGTAACTCTTTTGGGGTCGCTTTAAACATGACGAATCCATGCAATGAGCAGCCCTTGACATAAAATGGGCCCACCGGAAACTCCGGGCGAGCATCCCGACCGGCCATCAATACCAGTCGCCCCCGTTCAGCGAGTATCGACACCACATTATCAAAATCAGGTTCTCGGACGGTTTCCCAATAGACGTCAACACCGTCGGGTGAATGCTCGAGAACCTCTTCGGTGATTGCTCCAGTTTTGTAGTTGATTGCCAGGTCTACACCCCATTTGGATTTCAACAATTCACACTTCTCATCGGATCCCGCGGTGGCAATGACCTTGGCACCACTTGCCTTTGCCATTTGCACAACCATCGAACCCACCCCGCCTGTACCACCATTGACAAAAATCGTCTCGCCATCGGCAAGCTTTGCGTCTCGAAACAGGCCAAGATGGGCGGTCACTCCTACCAATGCGCAGGCTGCGACGTCTTCGTCCGCAACATCGTCCGGTGTTGCATAGACCCACTCTTGATCGACCGCAATCGTTTCAGCAAACGTCCCTTGTCTTCCCATTAGACCCTGGTTGGTGCCCCAAACCCGTTGGCCTGCTTTCAAATCAACAACTCCGCTACCTACAGATCTGATGGTGCCCGCGAAGTCGGAACCGATAATAAAGGGAATTGGTAATTCCCAATAATTGGCACCATTACGAATGTAGGTGTCCACTGGATTGACGGAAACTGCGGACACATCGATCAGAATTTGATTTTCGGAACAGCTTGGTGTTGGCAGATCCGAGAATTCGATGACCGACGGAGGGCCGGTTTCCTTGATGAAGGCAGCTTTCATTTTTTGATCCCCGTCTGGGCGGTAGGTCTGTTGAGGTGGTTGGGTAGCAAGATTTTATTGGTCAATGAGATGGAAACCAAAAAAGCCTTGACCGACGCCAAGGCTTTTTGTCATTCTTCATGGAAGACTTCATGCAAATTTTCACCAAGAACGATTCTCTTCTCTCCTCGGAAAGCGGTGGTCCGCTAAAATCCAAAGGTCAACTCATCCTGCGAAACTCAGAATGATAGACCAGTCTCTGGACCGAACGAGTTCTGAAGCTCGTTGGCTCAGCTCGTTGGCTCAGCTCGTTGGCTGATAAAGTTGGCTGATAAAGTTGGCTGATAAAGTTGGCAAAGAATGTTGCTTAGCTGGTTTCTTCGTCGGTTTTGACTTTCTTCTTCTTTTTCATGGCGATCTTTTCAACGCGGACCTTGGGCATTCCGATTACTTTAGATTCATCGGTCCACTTCCCTTCGTCCACCAACTTTTGCATTCGTTCTGCTCGAGTCAATACATTTCGGTTGCTAACCGAACCCGCCTTGATTTTTAAGCTCTTATCAATCGTCATGCTTGGATGTTTCTAGAAATTACAATAATCGAAAAGTTACAATGATTTGACAGTAACAACAAAAGCAGTGGCTGGTCAAAGAGGCTGATTTCTAGCTTTTTTCTTCCAGCGAAGGCCGTGGTCTTGTTGTCGACCCATTTTTGGCTTCGCCGGGTGACTACCGAGGAATCCAGACCCACCATAATAGCCAATTCCCAGCATCTGAAAAGTGGTAAAAAACGGGGTATTTGATGGGTTGGTCGGTATTTGCGTACCGATTGTGTCCAAGTTGGGGCCCCGCTTGGTTCCCTTGGCGAAGAAAAACCGGTCCATTTGGGGCACGTTGAAGCCAAAATTACTCGGCTCAACGCTTTCTTGTGTGATTAACAACGCGATCACGTTCCACGATTTCCCAGAGCAATTGATAGGTTGGAAAAAAGGGCGAACAGTCACCATGCAGAACCAGCTGGCCCAAAGTGCCAATTTGGCGATGTTTTTGAAGTTTTCATTCCACTAAGGAATCTTGTGGATCTTGATGGCGGCCAAACGGTCTTCTGATGAACGTGGTGAGATGCTAATCTCGGCAAATGGCTCATCCCGGTTTTGGTTTGGTTGGATTTTGTTGACCTTGAAATTATCTTACCGCTGGAGATTGATACTGCTCGTCAGTTATTGGGCCATTGGATTCCTGTTAACCCATGTTCCGTTGCAACAGGATGGTGTTTCGGTCCCTTATGGCGACAAAATTGCACATTTTGTTCTTTACGCGGGCCTTTGTTTTCTTTTAGCTGTTTTCCTGGGCAGACGGTCTGGAGCCAGACCTGACTTGGAATCAGGGAACGACCAATGGAATAATCGGCGTAGCACTCTGTGGGCCGTTTCGATCGGTTTCGCAATTTGTTGCTTTTATGGAGGCATTGACGAGGGGTTGCAACTGTTCATTCCATCCCGGACGGCGAGTTGGTATGACTGGTTCGCCGACCTGTTTGGCGCCCTGTTTGGAGCACTACTTTATTGGGCATTGCGAGAAAAAGAAGGCTGAACGCCCATCTTCGATAACTCCATTTTTGGATTTAGCTGGTATGAATCAGCCTGATGAATGTCTGAGAATTCACCAAAAATCATTCTGCCTGAGCAGGCGAATCGAATACATCCAACGGAGTAGGCACGATTTCACCAGCGGACCGGCTCTCAACGGTCAAGCCGTTAAGGGCGTGGAAAATACGCAGGACTTGACGATTGACAATCGAAAAAGAGGGGTGAATGAGGGGATTTGAACCCCCGACCCTCGGAACCACAATCCGATGCTCTAACCAACTGAGCTACATTCACCATGAATTCGAGTAAAGGCTGATTGTATTTAATCGTCTGTAAACGGTCAACTTCCAGAATAACCTGAGCGGTCAAATTCAGGCCATGCGGAGGTAGAGTCTATCGCTTAACTCAATTGCAACGATCGGCAGGAGCACCACCACTTCTGCTGGAAACGGCGGATGAATCAGAACGAGATGGTTTGCCAAGGTTCTCCTGCCATGTCTCCAATAACTTCATAGTCTCTAGTGGAGTCAGGCCATTCAGATTCGTCTGACGAATCTCGTCCAACAGTGGGTGAGGCTCAAAACCGAACAATGTCAATTGTAAATCCCCATCCTTTGAGCCGGATGTAGTCGTCGAGAGGTCTTTCTCAAGATGGTCGTTTTCCAGATGCGAGAGGATCTGTTTGGCTCTTTCGTTGACCGAAACTGGAACGCCGGCCAACCTGGCGACGTGGATGCCATAGCTCTTATCGGCAGATCCCGGGACGATTTTGTGAAGGAAAACGACGTTGTCATCCCACTCTTTGACCGAGACGTTTAGATTTCGAACTCCGGTCAATTCCTGCTGAAGTTGAGTCAGCTCATGGTAATGGGTTGCAAAGAAAGTTCGGCAGCCAATGCGATCATGCAAATGCTCCACGATTGCCCAGGCCAGAGAAAGGCCATCATAGGTGCTGGTCCCGCGGCCGATTTCGTCGAGTATCACCAAGCTGCGGCTGGTCGCAGTGTTGAGAATTCGAGCGGTTTCGATCATCTCCACCATAAATGTACTTTGGCCTCGAGCCAATTCATCGCTGGCTCCAACTCGCGCAAAGATCCTGTCTGCTATCCCAATCGTTGCAGCCTTTGCCGGGACGAAACTTCCCATTTGAGCGAGCAGGCAAATCAATGCAGTTTGCCGAATGTAGGTGCTCTTTCCGGCCATGTTGGGCCCGGTGATCAATAGAACCATGCCATCTTCCGGACCCGCGATGGAATCGTTGGGGATAAACGTCCCCTCGTTTTCAATGACATCAAGAACAGGATGGCGTCCGTCGATGATCTTCAACTCCGCATCTTCAATGACCAGAGGACGACAATAATTTCGCTCGGCCGCAATTGCTGCCAAGGATAAAAGTACGTCCACTTGAGCCAGCGCGGTTGCTGTGGATTGGAGTTCTTCGGCTGCTCTTTCGACGAAGTCCCTTAATTCCAGGAATAACTTATATTCCAAATCGATCGCTTGCTCATCCGCGCTGAGGACTTTTTCCTCGTATTCTTTTAATTCTGGAGTGATGTATCGCTCTGCGTTTTTCAGAGTCTGCTTGCGAATGAAAAAATCCGGAACTTTGTCACGGTGAGTGTTGGTAACCTCAAGGTAATAGCCAAAAACCTTGTTAAAACCAACTTTCATCGAGATGCCGGTTTGTTCTGCAATTTGCTGCTGGTAATTTGCAATCCACTTCTTTCCACCCTGGGCCAATTCCCTTAACTGATCCAGCGATCGGTCATAACCATCCTTGATAAAGCCACCTTCCCGCGGCGTGAGAGGACAGTCATCCACCAATGCCGCCTCGATCTTTTGCTGGACCTCAGGGCAAAGTTCTATTTGAGATTCCAGTTGCGCTAATAAAGGGCTTTGTCTACCCGCTAGTTTCTCCCTGATTCCAGGAAGGCTGCTGAGCGTTTTGCCAATGAATGTCAAGTCTCTGGGGGAAGTCCTTCCGGTGATAACACGGGTAACCAGACGTTGTAGATCATAAACCCCTTGCAGGAATTGCCGGCATTGGTTCCGTAGTGCTGTCTCACTGTGAAATTCCTCGACCGCATCCAATCGATGAGAAATCGCTTGGCGGTCGGTCAACGGGTTGTTGAGCCATTCTGCAAATAGACGGGCACCCATTGGTGACGATGTTCGTTGCAGCGCGGCCAAGAGAGATCCTTCCCGGGAACCATTTCGGATGGTCCTCGTGATTTCAAGGCTGCGTCGGGTCGCCTGATCAATTTCCAGCGAACTGCCCAACTGGTACTTTTCAAGTCGATCAATGTGTTTTAGTGAGCTTTTCTGAGTTTCCATCAGGTAGCAAAAAATTGCGCCTGCCGCTCGGATGCTCAAATCGTCTTCATGACGAGCGAACCCGAGCCCGTCAAGGGACTTCATCGAAAAATGGATGCAGAGGTTTTTTTCGCATTCATTGAGACCGAATGACCATCCTGGGCGACTGGTGGTCATCATGCCGGGATATTTGAAAAGCAACGGAGAGCCCTCTTCGGAAACGAGGCATTCCGATGGCTGGATCCTGGTGAGTTCATCATCAAGGTTTTCGAATTGACCGGCGAAGAATTTTCCAGTCGAGAGTTCCACCCAAGCGATCCCAAATTGAGTTTGGGATGCGTTGGCGATGGCCGCCGCCAGGTAATTGCATTCTGACGGATCAAGTAATTCGTCATCGGTCACGGTTCCGGGGGTCACGACACGGGTGACCTCCCGTTTTACGATTCCTTGTGCGGTTTTAGGGTCTTCTACCTGTTCGCAAACCGCTGCTCTCAAACCTGATTTAATGACCTTGGCTAGATAGCTGTCCAGTTGATGGTGAGGGAAACCAGCCATTGGGATCGGGTTTTCACTTTTATCTCGACTTGTCAACGTTAAGCCCAGAAGCGAGGCAGCCTTTTTTGCATCTTCGAAAAACAGCTCGTAGAAATCTCCCATGCGAAACAGGAGCAGGGCATCGCCACAATTTTTCTTTGCTTCGTGATATTGCCGCATCATCGGCGTCGGTTCATTTTTTGCCATCTGCTAAATTTACCAACTAAACACTGAAAAGTAAGTCATCCTCTCCCTGTGATAGTTGAATTCAAAAGGGGGGTCTGGAAAAAAACGGTTGACCGGTGAGATTAGGCAGGCCTCCGCACACCCTACTCCAGCACGATGGTTCAGGCAAAAGATTTCCTGTGAGGCATCGAAATTTTCAATGTGACGGCAGTCGGAGCGGGATAGTTGCCATCGCTTTTCATCGTAGGCGGGTGATTTTGGCTGATTGATGGTTCCGAGGTTATTCATCTTAGAGACTCCATCGCTGGTGGGACTAGCTAATTTTTTTCGAGTAATTAGCCTAGGAATAAGTTGAACCTGCCTCGAATTTCGATCTGTTAAATCAAAGTCCCTTGCCATGATCATTTCCCCATTATCCCGTCGGTGCAAAATCGGATTTATTGTGTGCCTGGCCCTCTTTCCATTGCTGCTTTCGTCAGGCATTTCCCCAGCACATGATGGTGAGGATAAACGGGCCTTGGATCATGGGGATTACGACAAATGGCGAACTCTCGCCGGTTCTGTCATTTCTAACGATGGACACTGGATTGCTTATTCGGTTCGCTGGGGCAAGAACGAATCGATGCTTAAACTGCGTCACACACAATCTTCCAAAGAGTACTCGATCCAAGGCGGCGCGAACGCTCGATTTACCTTTGACAGTAAACATGTGGTGTACATCATTGCTCCCGATCCCAAGGTGATTAAGAAACTGAAATCCCAAAATAAAAAAACAACCGAATTCCCACAGGCAAAACTTGAAATAGTCGAACTTTCAACCGGGGCCAAAACCACACTCGATGGCGTTGCGTCGTTTAGTCTGCCTGAAAAATCTTCGGGGTGGGTTGCATTTAAAATCGACGAGCCCACGCAGTCAACCTTGGTGAAAACAGAATTCAAATCCACCGAGTTGCTAAGGGTGACCCCAAGCGGATTAAAGAAACAATCTGCTGTGAAAGTGCCAAATTCGCCTCTGCCCAAAGCGTCTTCATCTACGTCCTCCAATAAACAAAAGAGTTCAAAGAAAAGAAAACAGGTTGGTCAACCGTCGCCCAAAAGAAAAATTAAGGCAGGCGAAAAAAAAACAAAAAATACAACACCACCGAAGGTAAGGCAGGCGGTGAATAGTCAGTCCGAACCCGCCAAGCAAGGGAAAGACGGGGGTTCGAAATCGAAGACCAAGAAAAAGGGGAGTACGATGGTGATTCGTAATCTTGAGAATGGTGCAGAATTTCGATTTCCGAACGTGGTTCAATTCAGGTTCAGCAAAAAGTGCGAAGCGTTAGTGATGACAACGTCCGGCGTTTCGCCAGATGACGACGGTGTGGCCGTTTTTCAGTTTGCCAGTCAAAAGTTGTTTCGGCCAATTTCCGGGCGTGGGAATTACGGATTGCCTGTTTTTTCGGAGGACGCCATGACGATCGCTTTTCTGAGTGATCGGGATGACTTTGAACACCACAAACCGAGTTGGTCTATGTACCTGGCCGGCAGCTTTTCGAAAAAATCAGAGATGATTATTGATTCCCAAACAATCGGCATGCCCGAGGATTGGTGGGTGGCTTCGTCTTTTACGCCAAAATTTACGGAGGACGGTCGGCGGCTTATATTGGGCACGTCGCCAATTCCAGAGGATCGCGATAAAAAAGTGCAGGAGGATCCGGCTGAAGAATCGAAAGCCAAGCTCGATCTCTGGCATTGGCAGGATCCTTTTCTTCAGCCGCAACAATTGTTGCGCGTCGCTCAGGAGCGAAATCGGAGCTATACGGCAATATTCGATTTAACAAAGAAAAAATTCATTCAATTGGCGACCCGTCAAATTCCCTCGGTGACGGTTGACCCCAGGTCACCGGCTGACATGGCGGTGGGTATTTCACCTGAAAAATACAACAAAATGCGGTCGTGGGATCTGCCAGGATTCTCAGATTCGTTTTTGATTGACCTGAAGACCGGGGGGGTACGGACGCTGCTTGAGAAGTCGCGAGGGACTCCTGGTCTTTCACCCACGGGAAAATTCGTTACCTGGTGGGATGGAGAACAAAAAACATGGTTTGCCAAATCAACGACAAAGCAACGCAATAATCAGAAAACCTCGCCGATTAACCTGGGATTGAGAATCAAGTATCCACTATTCAACGAGCTGCATGATACGCCCTCGTCGCCTCCTCCCTACGGTATCGCTGGCTGGCTAGAGGGGGATCAATCATTGTTGCTATATGATCGTTGGGATATTTGGAGTGTGGATCCGACGGGAAAAACAAAAGCTGTTTGTCTGACCAAAGGGGAGGGGAGGGCACAGAAGATTCGTTTTCGCAGGCTTCGCTTGGACTTGGAGCAGAGAAGCATTCCTTCGGACGCAAAGCTGATGGTTTCTGCACTGGATGATCGCACAAAGGCCAGTGGCTTTTATCATTTGCAAATGGGATCGTCGCCAGCATTCCGGCGGCTTGTAATGCTTGATGAGAGATTATCGGGTCTGAAGAAGGCTCGAAATTCCGACGTCGTGTTCTTTACGCGATCGACTTTTGAAACCAGCCCTGATATTTGGTCAAGTAACCTGACATTTAATGAAATCAATCGCATCAGCAGGGCAAACCCACAGCAACATGAGTATTTATGGGGGACCGCGGAACTAACAACATGGAAGGCATCTGACGGGCAGGTGTTACAGGGTATTCTTTATAAACCAGAGAATTTCGATGCGACCAAAAAGTATCCCATGATCGTGTATTTCTATGAACGATACTCGGATCGTTTGCATTCGTATTATCCGCCTGCGGCCGGCCGATCAACGATAAATTTCAGTTTTTATGTGAGTCGAGGCTACGTGGTTTTTATCCCCGATATTCCCTACAAAACAGGTGAACCTGGACCCAGTGCGGCTAATTCAATCTTGCCGGGTGTTGATCATTTGGTGAAACAGGGATTCGTCGACGAAAAACGAATTGGAATGCAGGGGCACAGTTGGGGTGGTTACCAGACAGCCTATTTGGTGACACAGACTGACCGTTTCGCTTGCGCCGAGTCGGGGGCACCGGTTAGTAATATGACCAGTGCTTACGGCGGTATTCGATGGGGTTCGGGTATGAGTCGCATGTTTCAATATGAAAAAACCCAAAGCCGAATTGGCGGTACGCTTTGGGAGGATCGCCAAAAGTATATCGATAACTCCCCTCTGTTTTTTGCAGACAGGATCAATACACCTTTGTTGATTTTGCACAATGACAAGGACACGGCCGTCCCATGGTATCAAGGGATCGAGTTGTTCGTGGCGTTACGGCGATTGGAAAAGCCCGCATGGATGTTGAATTACAATGACGAGCCACATTGGGTTATGAAAGATGCCAACCGGCTTGACTTTGCTAAAAGGATGCAACAGTTTTTTGATCATTATCTAAAAGGCGATCCGCAGCCTGTGTGGATGGCAAAGGGTATTCCGGCGGTTGACAAAGGTAAAAAATTTGGATTGGAACCGTCACCGAATTAGAATGGCGGCGGTTTGAGAAGTGGCAAGATTGCTCATCGAAAGCGGGAGTCGTCAATAGGCAACGTGCCTGCGGTAAACGGTGTCGTTAATCAACTGCGTTTCTAACAAGCCTAATCTTCTAACAAGCTATGCTTCTAACGAGCTATGCTTCTAACGAGCTATGCTTCTAACGAGCTATGCTTCTAACGAGCTATGCTTCTAACGAGCTATGCTTCTAACAAAGATTGCCAGTGATCAATGTTCAAACGGTGCTATTGACCAACCTTGGATGCACCCACGTGGCTTCTGCAGATTGACGTTGAAATTCGCATAACTCCTAGAATCGATTTAATCGGAACTTCCGGTACCTAATCCTAAAATCCGTTGTGATTTGGATATTTAGGATACATTTTCTACCAGAACCAGAGCTAGGTTTTCGGGACCTTGATGGTCTCCGACTTCGGGGTCCTGTGAATCACCGCATCTGGATGTTTATATGAAGATTTCTAAAACCGCGCGCAGGGGTGCCTCGGTGGTCGAGCTGGCCATCATCATGCCTGTACTGTTATTGCTAGTAGGTGGTGGTGTCGAAATTGGTCGAGGAATGATGGTTCAGAACATCCTCGAAGAAGCGGCGCGGGCGGGTTGCCGAGTTGCGGCAATGGAGGAGGGAACAGCCCAAGATGCTCGCGACATCGTTGATTTAGCGATGGCTTCGGCAAATCTTGATTCCTACACGGTTGTTATTGACCCATCCAACCCAACAAGCCTGAACCGGTTTGATCCCGTGACCGTTACGGTATCGGTCGATTTTGAGGATGTTTCCTGGATGTCCTTTAATTTTTTGGCAGGCCGAACTATGAGCGGCACCTGTGTCATGCCTGCAGAGGGTGTTGTGACCGTTCCGCCTAGCCAAAAGGGTGAGGACAAGGGCAAAGGCAAGGGTAAAGGTAAAGGCAAAGGCAAAGGTAAAGGCAAAGGCAAAGGCAAAGGTAAAGGTAAAGGTAAAGGCAAAGGTAAAGGTAAAGGTAAAGGCAAAGGCAAAGGTAAAGGTAAGAAAAAGTAAGAGAGAGGCGAATCAACCGGTTTTTACCACACCGTGATTGGAGCCAGAATTTTGGAAGAAGATAGTTAACAGATGTATTTTGAAAATCGAAAAAAGAACGAATGGCGGCGTGGCGCCGTCGCGATCCTGATGGTTTTCATCATGACGGTGTTGCTTTCAC
Organism: Planctomycetota bacterium; assembly: GCA_014238905.1. GTDB lineage: Bacteria > Planctomycetota > Planctomycetia > Pirellulales > Pirellulaceae > JABAAE01. The sequence continues at coordinate 259,901 of JABAAE010000003.1, read as the reverse complement.
TAATGGTTTTCACCGTCGACTTGTGCCGCCTGTATATCGTGAAGAGCCAGCTTCAAAATGCAACTGACTCCGGGGCGATGGCTGGTGGCAGCCAACTGCGTGAAATCCTTGACGGTATTGCAGCGGCCAACAACTATTCGTGGGACGACGATGATATCAGTATTGATAATTCCGACAGGCAGACCATTGAAGATCGAGTTTCGGAGTTCCTGTTACAAAACGGAGCAGGATATGGAGGCAGCCAGTCGGATTTCGAGATAGAAACTCAAGTCGGTTTTTGGAGTGAAGGCGATGGATTTACCCAAACCAATGATTCGCCAAATGCGATTACCGTGGTCTGCGTGAAGAAAAACGAACCCGTTATCTTTGCCAAGATTTTCGACCGTGACGTCTTTGATATCTATTCGGAAACTTTGCTCGTAATTTCCGAAAGCCAAACCTCCTTTGTGGAGTAGTTTAGCTCTTACGAAATTTGAATAAGTAGAAGCCATGACGCATTCATCCCGAACGATACTCAGAATGCTGACTTCTGGTAAAGCTCTGATGATAATCACACCGGTCATGATTGCCGGACTGATCTTCGGCTGGTTTTACATCGAAATGGTCCGGTTTAATGCCCGATGTCGTCACTTGGAAATCGAGCAGCAAATCCAACGCTTAGCTATCAAGAAAGAGAGCGTAGAAGACCAAGAGGATGCCCAAACTTACGAATTCCCTCCATTCGATGTGGAAAGATGGCGGGAGATTCTGACGACTGAGTCTTTAAGGTACCAGCGTTTGATTGAGGAAAACGCGGTTCCAGTCTCCCTACAGGTAGCGTTTACGAAAACGCCTTTTGCTAATCTAGATTCCAAGCCATTCTCTTTGCTTGGACGGTTCAAGGAAATGCAGGTCCCGGCGGTTGCTAACTCAGATTGGGTTCGAAATCCTATCGACTCGTTCATACTCCAGAGGATGGTCGCCGATGGTCATTCACCATCCCCTCCCGCAAAAAAAAGAGAACTGGGGAGAAGGATTTGGTACGGTTTGACGGGATTGCCTCCATCGCCTGAAGAAATCAAAAAATTCCTTTCTGATAACGATGAATCCCTCTATGAATCCACGGTTGACGGTTTGTTGAAATCGTCACGCTTTGGTGAGCGTTGGGCTTCGGTTTGGCTTGATTTGGCACGCTATGCTGACAGCAACGGTTACGAGGAAGACGAGTTCAGGCCCTACGCCTTTCCATTCAGGGATTTTGTGATCTGGGCTATGAACGAAGACTTGCAGTTTGACCGGTTTCTACAGTGGCAGGTGGCCGGCGATTTAATGGAACCCAACAACCCCCTCGCGGTAGCGGCAACCGGTTTTTTCACCAATGCGCCCTTGAACACCTTCTTCCCCCAGAAGTCCGAGCGATATGATGAACTGGATGATCAGGTTTCAACTTGGGGAAAGTCAATGCTTGGTTTGACGGTTGGATGTGCTCGCTGTCATGACCATTTTTATGATGCCATGTCGCAGCGTGAATATTACCGTCTGGTCGCAATTTTTAAGGATACAAAACGGGAAGAAAGGTATTTGACGCGAGATCGGGGACAGGAATTCTTGACCGTCGGTGGTCCGTTGAAAAAGATCAAAGATGAGATTGATAACATCCTGATAGCTGCCATCAAGGACGAGCGAATCAATGAGCTCGACTATACAGAAGAACAAAAAAATCTGCTCCGCCAGGAAGTCGATCCTGACAACAAGGAACAAGCCCTGCTTTTGTCCAATTGCATGCGATGCCTGATGGTTGACGCCGGCGACGTCGGCGGAGACGAGGAGCCCTTGGAAAAGGATCGAGCACGTTACAACGAATTGGTTTCCCAACGGGACAAGTTGGAACCATTATTGTTGCCGTTACCACCCGTAGGATTGACGCTGTCCGGGAATGAAATCTCGAAGATGCCGATTCTGAAAACCCGTAAGGATAATGAAAATGGCAAGCTGGTTGGCCCGGGATTTATTAGTGCAGTGACTGTCGGTTTAGAGAACCGTGGTGATCCGTGGCAAGAAGAATCCTGGCGGAATTGGAATGAGTCGGGCAGTGAATCTCCGCGGGTCGCTCTCGCCAGATGGATGACCGATATCGAAAGGGGAGCCGGTCCCGTGGTGGCAAGAGTCATCGTCAATCGACTTTGGCAGCATCATTTTGGAAGGGGATTAGTAACGACTCCGAGTAATTTTGGAGCAGCCGGAGATGAGGCCAGTCACCCTGAGTTGTTGGATTGGTTGGCGGCTGAACTGGTGGAGCATGATTGGAGCCTCAAGCATATTCACCGTCTGATTTTGACCAGTGCCACCTATCAACAGAGTACGCAGGGATCAGAATTTTCAATACGAAATGATCCGGAAAATGAATTGATCACGAGGTTTCCTAACCAACGGTTGACGGCTGAAATGTTACGTGATGGCATGTTGGCAGCAAGTGGGCTGCTCAACGAAAAACTATATGGTCCTTCGGTTTTTCATCCGATTCCCAAGCAGTCTATTTTGCGAACTCAGGATTCGGCAGAATACACTTGGCCGGTCGATAACACCGACAAGGAAAGCCATCATCGTCGCACGGTGTATCTAGTCAAAAAGCGGACGTTTTCGGTGCCGTTTGTTGGTATGTTCGATGCTCCCGACGGCACTTTTTCATGCGACTCCCGAACCAATACCACAACGCCCACACAGTCCTTAACGTTGATGAACTCACCTTTGGTCCAGGAATTAGCCGATGGGATGGCTTCCCGGCTGACACGGCAGGGCTGGAAGAGTCAACGGGAGGTGGTGGATTCTGCCTTTTTGCTTGCTTTTTCACGTTATCCGACGGAAACCGAAGTTTCGGCTAGTCTCGATTATTTGGCAGCGTCGGATTCCGGAGAGATTGATTTCGATAAATTAAGGGGATTTTGCCACGTATTGTTCATGGCCAATGAATTTGCCTACCTGAACTGATATCTGGACCTATCTTTTCCCATGAATTTCTATCCCCGTGATATTCCGAATCGACGTGAATTCTTGGCCCGGACGGGAAGTGGAGCCGGGATGCTTGCATTATGCGGGATGTTAAGGGATGCATCTGCCAGGGATGCCTCTTTCCAAGATGGCTTGCAACGGGTCCAAAAAGCAAAAAATGTGATTTGGTTGTTTATGAATGGCGGGCCGTCGGGCATCGATACATTTGATCATAAACCCGAATTGCAAAATTATGACGGGCAATTCTTTTCGGAAAAAATCGATACGCTATTCCCTCATCCTGGTCCGGTGATGAAGTCTCCGTACCAATTTAAGAAATATGGCCAATGTGGCGCGTCTGTCTCCGAAATATTTCCCAACGTTGCCAAGCATGTTGATGATATTGCTTTTATCAAATCATGTGTCTCTACTGAATTGAATCACGGTCCAGCTTGTTACATGATGAATTCCGGCAATGCACAGGTGGGTTCGCCGTGTCTGGGGTCGTTTGCAAATTATGGTCTTGGAACCGAAAACGATTCGCTGCCTGGATTTGTTGTCATGCTGGACCATCGAAGGGCACCCGAAGGCGGAAAGAATCTATGGAGCTCAGGTTTCTTGCCGGCGGCAAATCAGGGTGTTACCTTGCAAACCAAAGGTGATCCTGTGCTTTATGTTCATCCGAGTGGACGGCAAGAACCCATCCAACAAAAAAAGCAGCTGGATTTTCTGAAAAAATTGAATTCCATGCATGCAGAAAGAAACCTCTCCAACGACGTATTGGATGCTCGTATCAAGAGCTTTGAGACAGCCTACAAGATGCAGATGTCGGTACCGGAACTAACCAACATTGATAATGAGACCAAGGCCACCGAAAAACTTTATGGACTGAACCAACGGAAGACTCGTCCTTTCGGAAAACAGATGTTGCTTGCCAGAAGGATGGTTGAAAAAGGCGTGCGATTTATTCAGGTTTATCACGGCGGATTTGAGAATAACTGGGATGATCATTCCGGGCTAAAAAGCGGCCACCGGAAAAGAGCTGCAGAAACCGATCTGCCGATCGCCGGCCTCCTGGCTGATCTGAAACAACGTAATTTACTTGATTCAACCCTTGTCGTTTGGGGAGGTGAGTTTGGTCGGTTGCCGATCTCTCAGGACAAGGACGGGCGGGATCACAACCCCCTCGGATTTACAATGTGGATGGCAGGAGGCGGTTCGAAGGGTGGCATCAGTTACGGGGCTACCGACCAATGGGGATACCGGGCTATCGAGAATCCGGTGTCGATGCATGATATGCACGCTACAGTTTTACATCTGATGGGAATTGACCATGAAGCGTTGACCTACCAGTTTGGTGGTAGGGAACAAACCATCACCAACGGATTGGGACACGTAGTCAAAGGCCTTTGCAGTTAATCATGATGTTCGGTCGGCCCAGACTTTGGTTCGCCCCCCCAAAATCGAAGGCGTTGATCGTCAAAATGACTGATTTGGACATTTTTCCCATCGGGGCAGTCTGTCCTCACTTTGTGCCAGTTTCAGAGCATTATTCGGTTTTTTATGTCCATCCCGAGAGAGTAGAATAGTCCCTGCCGATTGGAGATCACATTTGCTGTGTCGGAGTCGGTTTGAGAGCAGCCAGCGGAAGACAAAAGGTGCCGAAGCGTTAATTTATCCAATTAATTCTCTGACTTTCACTGTGTATCAGTTTTTCTCCGGTTTTCTTCACGAATTGACGAAACGACCAGAACATCATCTAATCAAATTATGTTGGATTTGATGTGCTGACCTATTCTTTGGCCGACTCGTCAGACTTTGCAGAATCAAGTTGCTCAGATTGGTAGAGGGGCGATTGGTAACCAATCTCAATAAGCTGGCCGGGCCGTTGTCGAGTCTTTGGGAGACGGGATCTGGTGGCTCGACTTTTCAGTACAAAAAACACGCGATCACCGGCGTCTCTTAAGAATTCACATTCGGCAACAGACTGCCACCGCTTTCACTTCAGTACAGACGATCGATATGCTTGCAGCTCGTGTTATTCCATGCCTTGATGTCGAATGTGGTCGAGTAGTCAAGGGTACCAATTTTGTCGATTTACGGGATGCGGGGGATCCTGTTGAAGTTGCCGCTGGATACGAGGTACAGGGAGCTGACGAGTTGGTTTTTTTGGATATAACCGCGAGTCATGAAAATCGGTCAATTATGCTTGAGGTAGTCAAAAAGACGGCCGAGAAAGTGTTCATGCCTTTAACCGTTGGGGGAGGGATTCGTTGCCTTGAAGACGTTCGATCCCTGCTCGCTGCCGGTTGTGATAAGGTCTCAATCAACTCAGCTGCCTGCAAGGCTCCCGAATTTGTCCGCCAGGCCGCCCGCCGGTTCGGAAGCCAATGTATTGTGGTCAACATCGATCCAAAACGTTCGCTAAAAGATGGGCAAGATTTTTTTGAAGTTCATATAAATGGAGGTAGGGTTCCTACTGGACTAGATGCTGTCCAGTGGGCCAGAGAGGTAGAATCGTTGGGTGCTGGAGAAATCGTTCTCACAAGTATGGATTGTGACGGGACCCGCGATGGTTACGATCTGGAAATTACCTCCGCTGTGTCGTCTGCCGTTGGGATTCCAGTCGTCGCCAGTGGCGGAGCAGGGAAACCTGAGCACCTGGCCGATGCGATTCAGTTCGGAAATGCCAATGCTGTTCTGGCGGCGAGTATTTTCCATTTTGGGGAGTATACAATTCAGGAAACCAAGCAGTTAATGGCCGATAAGGGGATTCCGGTTCGGTTATAGAATCCAGCGTTAGAAGCAAATCGAAAATGACAATACAATAGGAACGTGCCTCCGGATTGCCGGGCGAACAAATTCGTTTTTAATTAAACCTGGTGTTTGCTTGATTCCGGTAGAGTGTTGATTCAAAGGAGCCAAACCAGACTATGTCCCATTCATCCAAATCAAAATCGTCCAAGAAAGACGGTGCGTCAGTTGATGCAGAGGCCATGAAGGCACGCTTCTTAAAGAAGCGGGAATCGCGGGAAGTCGACAAGTATTTTCGTGCTTTGGTTAAGCTGGAGGGAAGTGACCTCCATATGAAGGTTGGAAATCCTCCCATCATCCGAGTACATGGGACGTTGAAGCCGATGAACCGTGGGCCAATCGACGCCGAGGAAATGGTCAATTTGCTGTTTCCGATGATGAACGAAAGATCCAGAGGGATCTTTGACGAAGAAGGGGGATGCGATTTTGCCTACATCGTGGATGTTGATGGTGTGGATTGGCGGTTCCGAGTGAACATGCTGCAGCAACTCGGTCGAATTGGACTGGTTGCGCGTCGCGTCAATAACTTCATTCCGGATTTTGAAGGCCTTTACCTTCCCCCCAAAATGGAAACACTTTGTCATTTTGATCAGGGCATGGTGCTATTGGCGGGAGTCACCGGTTCGGGCAAGAGTACAACGATCGCGTCGATGTTGAATTACATCAACAGGATTTATAGCAAACACATATTAACGCTTGAGGATCCGATTGAATTTGTCTTCACGGAGGAAAAGTGCCTGATCAACCAACGCGAAGTGGGCATGGATGTGGTGGATTTTAGTATCGGGATGAAGCATGCCGTTCGTGAGGATCCAGACATCATCCTTGTTGGAGAACTTCGTGACGAAGAGACTTTCATGACTGCAATTCACGCGGCAGAAACTGGTCACTTGGTTTTTGGTACCATTCACGCCTCCAGCGCTCCGACGACAATCGGCCGTATTCTAGACCTGTTTCCCGAAGAGATGCATAACGCAATTCGAAGCGCTATCGCATTTAATATGAAGGGGATTATCGCTCAAAAACTATTGCCCTCGATCAAGGAAGACGTTGGACGGGTACCGACCTGCGAAATCATGACCTTTAATCCAACCATCAGGAAGCTGATTCTTGAAGGGAAGGACGAAAAATTACCTGACGCGATTCGGATTGGAGCTGAGGAGGGAATGCAAGATTTTACGATGAGTCTTAACCAATTGGTCGACGACAAGTTGATTGATCGTCCGACCGCCTTCCAGGTCGCCCCAAATAAAGACGCCCTGAAAATGGCTCTCAAAGGTATCAATGTCTCGCAGCCTGGAATTCTTTAATGCCTCGTTACTTAATTAGTACTTTTTGCCTGCTTTTGGCATTGTTGTCTTTAGCCTGTTCTGATTCGCTGGTAGGACAGGTGGATGGGGAGGGCTACGGAACCAGTATTGCGAGGGGGCCAGGCTTTTATATCGCTTGGTGGAAGCTGTTGATGTGTTTGCCAGTTTTCCTCTTTTGGGTGAAAGCAGCTGATTGGGTAAACGTTGATTTGCATCGGACAGGCCCGCAAACAAAACTGGAAATTGGCACTTGGAATCCAATCATTGCATTTTCTTTTCTTGGCGGGTTTGTTCTTCTTCTCTGCATACCCCTGTTCTGGATTGGCTTTCCGCTGTTTTTAATCAGTGGAGTGTTGCCCTATTTCCTTTATGTCGGGCAGCGAAATGGGAAGGTCGCCAAACATGAAAAGGCTCTTCTTCCGATTCACCGTGGAACAACAAACGCTGTTCCCGTCGTGCTTGAGCAGGATAAGGGCATTTCCATGGAGTTTTCGCCCGGGGGTGAGAATTCTCAAAGAAGCCAGGCGAACCTGATTGCTGCCCGTCAAAATCCATTTTTTATTCAGATAAAGGAGGTTCTCAATGACATTGCCTCCAAGCGTTCCGAACGAGTGCAGTTGGACTACACGCAGCAGGCGGTCGCCGTGCGTTACGAGGTTGACGGTGTTTGGATCAAGATGCCACCAAGGGATCGGCAATCCGGTGATTCGATCCTTTACGGATTGAAACAGCTGGCCAATATGAATCCGCAGGATCGCCAGACATCGCAAAAGGGCGATTTTAAATTCGAAATTGATGGTAAGAAAATTCAATTAATGATCTCTTCCTCCGGTACGCAAACTGGCGAACGAGTCATTATGAAAGTCAATGAGCTGAAAAAACGCGAAGTGATGAGTGTCTTGGAATTAGGAATGCTTCCGGAAATGTTGACCACGTTTCGCCAGTTCCTTAACAGTCCCGGGTACGTTGTTGTGTCGGCGATGCCGGGTGATGGCATGAGCGCTAGTTGGCTGGGAACGCTGGATGCAGCTGATCGGGTTACCCGCGATTTTGTTGGGGTCTGTGATCGTGGTTACCAAGACAAGGTTATTGAAAATGTTGAATTTCGTGAATTTGATAAGGCTGCCGGCGCATCGCCGCTACCAGAACTCAAAAATCTAGCGGCAAAACTTCCCGAGGCTTTCGTATTGCCCGAAGCCAATGACAGTCAAAGTATTAATTATTTATGTGATCAGATCGAACAAGAAGAAGTCTTTGTGATTTCTCAAATGGGGGCCAAGTCGGCGGTTGAGGCACTGGTGAGAATGTTGATGATCAATCCGGATCGCAGCAAGTTCGCCAAAAGCATTTCCTGCGTCCTTTATCATCGACTTTTCAGAAGGCTTTGTGACAAGTGCAAGCAACCGGTGCAGCCCCCACCCAAACTGGTCCAGCAATTGGGTTTGCAGCCTGATCCCAAGATGGTTTTCTTTCAACAGTATCAACAACCTACACCGGAGCAGTTGGTAGACGATAAAGGGCGACCTATTGAACCACCACCACCGTGTCGTACCTGCGGTGGAATCGGTTATTACGGGCGGATCGCCGTATTTGAACTACTGAATATTAATGACAAGATTCGTCAGGCCATTGTGAACACGCCTACTGTCAAGGATTTGACGGCTGCCGCAAAGAATACAGGCCATGTCGACTTGGCATCCGAATGTGTCAAGTTGGTGCCGGTTGGGGTGACCTCCATCCAGGAAATTCAAAGGGTGTTAAAGAAATAATGTTTGTTTTGCTCGGCGACGACTTGGGACATTAATTGACTATTCATATTTCCAATTGAATTTTTATAAACAAGTTTTTTTCAGAAAGTTTAATCAGTTCGTTAGATGTCGAATCAACCCCCTGAAATTGAACTTCCACCAATCACGTTTTTGGCCGATGGTGAGAACGAAGACGAAAAGCAGGCAAATCTTGATGCCGTGCTGCCTTCGCCCGGTTATCCCTCTATGGCTTTGTTGATAGCAGACTCGATTACTAAACGTGCTGATCTGATCGTTTTGGATTACTCACCGCAAATGGTCAAGCTGCGTCTGCAAATCGATGGGCTGTGGCATGAATTGCCCCAGCAGGATCGTGGCAGCGGTGACTACATGTTGGCGTCGCTGAAGAAAATTTCCAATTTGAATTATCTGGAACGCCGAGCTCGTCAAGAAGGTGAATTTGCGGCCGAATTTCTGAACGCGAAAACGAAGTTTAATTTGGTGAGTCAGGGTGTGCCTACGGGGGAACGCGTCGTGATTCATGTCAATCGAAAACGGCCTTCGACGGATACTTTGGCAGATCTGGGTATGCGTCAAAAAATGATTGACGAGCTGAAAGAACATCTTGGTCGTGATTCTGGATTGATTTTGGTTAGCACGTTGCCAGGAGACGGACTGACGACATTTTATCGGGGCGTGCTGGACGCTTTTGATCGGTTCATGAGGGACTATTACTCCATTGAAGAAGTCAACAGGGTCGAAGATGAAGTCATCAACGTTAACCCGATTACCTTCGATGAATCCGCCGGACAAACTTCCCGATCAGCCGTTGTTGAACTTCTTCTCAAAGAACCTGACGTCTTGGTTTTCCCCGAGATCCCAGATGGTGAGACGTTTGATTATTATTGCGATCTAGCGAACGAACATGAAAAGTTGGTGTTGGCTAGGATTCCCGCCAAAAATTCAGTTGAGGCAATCCTGCGGGTGATGGCATTAAAGCCTACATTGTCGAAGTTTGCACAGGCTTTGCTGTGTGTTACTTACCAGCGGACAATTCGAAGATTGTGCGAGAAATGTCGTCAGCCTTTTTCACCACCTCCCCAACTGTTGCAACAAATGGGACTGCCTCCTGGACGGGTGCAATCGCTTTATAATCACACCCAACCTCCTCCACCTGAACAAGCGGTGGATCAAAATGGTAAGCCTATTGAAATTCAAATTTGCCCTAAATGTTCCGGGTTGGGATTTATGGAACGCACAGGACTATTCGAATTGCTCAATGTCTCTGAATCGTTTCGAAAGGCGTTGTCCAAGACGACTGATCTTGCATCGTTAACCAATCTTGCAAAATCGGAGGGGTATTTATCCCTCCGGGAGGAAGGTGTCGTGCTGGTTGCCAAAGGGACTACCAGCGTCCAGGAATTGCAACGTGTTCTACAGAAATAATTGTTTCGCCTGAAGTCTTTTTACCACCCTTTATTAATAGATCATTTGATGATAGTACTCACGCTTATATTTCTATTCCTGGCTGTGGGAACAGGGTGCTGGTTTGGCGGTTTTTGGAATTGCCTGATCACATTATTTTGTGTGATTTTTGCCGGTTTGGTCGCAAGTTCATTATTCGAACCGCTGGCTGATTTTCTGGTCGAAACGACGGGTGCTGATTTCTTTGCACTCGACTTTATCTCTGTCTGGGCGGTGTTTTTCCTTTCCTTCGGAATTCTGAGGCTCGTGACCGAACTAATGTCGTCCTACCGCGTAAAATTCAATAGCGTGGTTGAGTTGGTAGGTCGAAGTCTGCTCTCGGTGTGGATTGCATGGGTTTTTGTCTGCTTTTCGGCGTTTACCTTTCACATGGCACCGGTCGAAACAAGCGGCTTCCATCCCGATCCAGACAGTTCAAGCGGGATCGGGCCGGATCGGATGTGGTTGGCATTTGTTCAGAGTCGCTCGAGGGGTCCCTTTTCTGAGTATCAAAACCTGGGATTTCTTGACGAAACATCTCCCTACGAGTATCCCCACGTGACCATGCATCCTGATGATGGCGATTTGGATGTCAGGGTTTTCGATTCAAACAGTGAGTTCATTTTGAGATGGCACGATCGCCGGTTAAGTTTAAAAGAAAAAGAGATGGGTTCGTTTGAATGAATTGCCGATGGAAATGATTGGCCGGCGAAATAGAGTTTGTGGGCAGGTTGCTTCTTTCGGGAAGTCAGAAAGACATTAAAAAACAATACGGAATCAAACCATGCCGCAAAATGAAAAAAACTCAGCCGAAGGGATGGGCAACAAGTATGAGATGGGGATGGACCAGTACGCCTCGCTAGACCCTGTTGCGATTAGTTGCTTGATCTTTGGGATTTTTTCTGCTGCTGCAGTCTTTTTTCCTATTTTCCTTTTCAGTTCATTTTTCGCTTTTGTGTTGGGCATTTCCGCGATCGTACGCATCAAAAAATCTGATGGCATTCTCGAGGGTAGAATCCTTGTGATAGCAGGAATGGGATTGGCTGTGTTCTTTGGAGCGTGGCAAATTAGTGGCAAGCTATCCAGGGAACAGACGATCAGGCAGGCCAGCCTGAATCATGCTCTACGGTGGTTGGAAATGATCCGTGAGGGAGATCTTAATGGGGCACATCAATTGACTTTTGGTTTCTTTGACAGAGTGGTTCCGGGAACGGATTTGGATGAATTCTATTCGGAAAAAAAAGTTCAGACCCGTCCGCAGGCTGACGCTGCAGTGACGAGCGTAATGCAGGACCTTTCCGGAACGCCGTTTAATCAAAAAACGGATTTGTTCAGGCGACCGATTCTCACCAAAATTGTGGACCACGGGGTAGATTCCAAGATTGAATTTGTTGAGCACGTGACTTCTTTTCGTTACAAGAAGTTTGTGGATTACGTCATCCATAAATTCAAGTTGGTCGTTCCCGGCGAGGAAGATGTCTTCTTTGATCTCACGATGAAGCGGGAAGCCTACGTTGAACCTTTTGGGGTGCAGTGGGCAGTTGATATGATCGATAACGAACGGACCAAAGTAGACCGAACTCGAAAGCCCACGGGCACTGAATGAAATCCGCTCTGGTAGTAACCGTCGATGGAATCAATGCGAGATTTCTAGGTGCGTATGGGAATTCATGGGTGCCGACACCCCATCTCGACCGTCTGGCTGCTCATGCCGATGTCTTCGATTTTTTCATCGCCGAATCCTTGGATCCCGCGGCCCTTTTTCTGTCCTCGGTGTCCGGTGTTCATGCGGCGGCTATTGAATTGGGGTGTGTGCCGAAGTCGGTTGGGTTTTTCAATGCCGAAATTAAATCGGTGCTGATTACCGACGACCCTGTGATTGGTGCTCTGGTGGAGGATTCGTTTGACGAAGTAATCTCTTTGCAGACCGAAGATCAAGACTCCGATATCGCATCACAGTCTGATTCAGACTATCACAGGTTATTCGCGGTCGCTGCGGAGGCTTGGCAAAACCAAAATGCAGAACAGCCATTGCTTTTTTGGGTTCATACCAAGGGTATGTTTGGTAGGTGGGATGCACCTATTGAGATGCAGCAGTGGTTTAAGGGGGAGGAAGATCCGCCACCTTTTTCCTTTTTACAGACGCCATCGCTGCAATTGGAAGCCGATTATGATCCCGACGAGAGATTGAAGCTGTTGCATGGATACGCAGCGCAAGTATGTCAGTTTGATCAAGCATTTGGTGAATTGAAGGCCGCGTTATCTACTCCGGCGTCCCCGTCAATGACGATTTTTGCAGGTCTACGGGGATTTCCACTTGGTGAACATCGGATTGTAGGCCAGGGACAAGGCGGAGAGGTAAAATCGGTCAAAATGGTTTCAGGAAAAGAAATGACACCGGTCGGGTTGCATGCGGAACAATTGCACGTACCGCTTTTTTGTAGTCATGCCGGTGAAGACGCTGCTGGAAAGCGATTACCAAAATTACAGCAAACCGGCGATTTGTATGGAATCATTAAAAACTGGTTTGATGGCTGCGATGAACCGTTAGGTGACGAGGACGCTCGAATCGCAAATCTGGATTTGTGTGCGGTCAGCTTGGGGAATCAGGCCATCCGCATTCAAACTTCGGCCTGGAGTTATTCCCACGCCATGGGATCGCCATTTCAGCTTGATACTCAACAGCCTGGGAACCTGTTCGTGAAACCGGATGATCGACTCGAAGTCAATGAAGTCGGTGATTCCTGCCCAGACGTGGTTGACGCGATGGTTGGCGTTTTATCAGGTCACCTTGTTTCGTTGCAGCAACATGGAACGCTGTCCAGGCAGCCACTTCCCAAGGCATTGCATTTAGGAACCGAGTAGCTGCCTGTGGATTGAGCTTTTTCCGGCCGGTTGAGGTTTGCATTCGATTCTCCCTAACGGGAAGACGTTGCCAAGTGCTGTCATTGCTGGCATCCCTGTGACCAGAATTCAGGGGCGCCGGCGTTTTAAAAGTGGGATTTCTTTGGTAGCCCTTTGGATTTCGAGCGGAGACAGTTCAACTTGCTCTAGCAGTGGAAATTGAATTTTAAATAGAATACTGAGCGGTCGACAATTTCTTTTCGGATGGTGGAAATGGCCGTTTTCAGATTACCCTGGTAAAGAAAAAATGTACGGACAAGGAAGTCCGGCATGCCCTGAATTTTGTTGTTCGGCGTTACGCCGACCCATGCTCGGTGTGCTTCTGGTCATCACGAATTTGCTTTGGCTGCTCAATAGTGCCTTGGGAGATGAAAGTCTCAACGGAACGAGGCTGCGCATCAATTGGGGCGGTGAACAAATTACAGCCTGGAAGGGGCGATTTGATTTTCCTCCGAACGTTCAAATTGGCAACCTTCGGATTCTTGGACTTGAGGCTGATCAGTCAGGAAGAATTTACCAGTACCAAAACTCCATTATTGTTGATTTAAAACAGGCAACCCGGTTTGGTGGTTTCGAAATCGAAGTGGTGGGTGATCTGGAGAGCAACATCCAGTTCGAGTTAACGCCGGTTCATTTAAACGGCAAGGAGTCGGTTGCCGTTGATGCGGAGAATGACTCAACAGAGACCAGTCTGGAAGGGGAGTTTCAACTTGACGAGGTACTCTCCGATTCCTATTCGAAGGAATCTGGATTTGCCTCCCACAGAATTGTCGTTTTTCGGGCGGCGGGTGATGAGATTAAATTCCTCTCGAACCGCGATTCTATGGTTTTCAGTCCCAATGAAAAGTTAACATTGCCCCTTGGGATATCTCAGAATAGTCGTTTGGATTTTTCATCGAGAAAGAAGCTGCAAGTCGCCTTGCGAAGTCAAGTCGGTGGCAGCAAACCGATTTGGACTGAGGTGCGGGATGTTGAAGGGCCTGGCGACCGTTTTGATTTTGAAATCGAAGTGCCAGCGACGCCGGGAGTTTACCACTGGGAAGCCAGTATAATTGAACCGTTTAAAATTCCGTTTTCACCAGCTCAAAGACTAGTTTCCCGCTCCATTCAATTCGTTGTTCCTCATCGATCGGTTATCAAGACACGAATTGATCACCCTTCCAATCTGGAATTGGTTTTCGAGGACTCTCCTGGTCGAACAGAGTGGTTACCACGTCTATTGCGGTTTCGTCAACTTGACCGACTAAGCGACAGTACCCGGGAGATGATAAAAAAACACCTTCCCATTCCAACGAAACCGGGCGGCGATTATTTTGAAGTCGAAGCAGAAAGCTGGAAAATTTTTCCACTTCAGCTCCATTCATCGCAGGATCTGTTACTTTTTGAAATTGATTGTCAGCTCGATTCGGATGGACTCTGCGATTTTGTTCTATTGGATCGAACCGGCCAACGCTCCTATGCCCCGGTTGTCGTCGACTCGTTCAGGGACGTTTCGGCCGATTCCAAAAAACCCGAAAGAAACTATCGGACGAACCGGTTTCTGACCTGGAGTCATTCCAAGAGTCCGCTATTGCTGGTGCGTAACGCGTCCGCTGATGAGAATGTTCGAATTAAAAAAATTCGCGTTTTTAAGGTCAATAACGAGCAGGAAGCGTTCGTGTTTTCAACGAACCAACATCGCAGATTAATGGCAAATATATCTGTAGAACATTACAGCCGGATGTTGGCGGCACCGATGGCAGCGGAAAATCAAATCGAATTACATGATTGGCAGACTTTCATGGTGGGAGGGGAGCGATTAATTCGGCTTCTCAATAGTAGCGGGTACCAAGGGGTGGTATTGGATGTGAATGAAAATGGCAGTTCGATTTATCCGAGTGCTGTTTTGCAGGCTACTCCCGGGCTGGATACGGGAGTGTTTTCGGCATCCGCTAAAGATCCCATTCGAAAAGATGTTCTTGAATTGTTGTTCCGGCAATTCAATGCCAACAGTTTAACGTTGATCCCTCGGTTGCAAATTCCCGAAAACATTGCCGAGTTGGAAGCACTTCGTCACGAAATGACGACAGCCCAATTCCAGGATATGAGGCTGCAAACGGTCGACGGGAAAATGTCAACAGCCTACAACGTGCTGCATCCCAAAGTGCAGGCAATCGTTCGCCGTCTAATTGTCGAAATCACCAATCGTTATTCCCATCACCCGTCTTTTGGCGGTATTTCACTGCAGGTAGGTGGCAATAATCAACTGACGTTTGTGGACGCCAAGACTGGCTATAACGATTTCATTGTCGATCGATTTTTGCAGGATCAAACCATCCAATTGGTTTCCAACGGCGATTTCCCAAGTATACGTCACCGGGTTTACGCAGAAAAACGGGAGGAATTCCTGAGTTGGCGGGCCGATCAGTATTCGAAATTTTTTGATCAACTGAATCAGGATATTGGTGCAGCAACTAAAAAACGTTTGATCCTTGATACCTCGGATACCTTAGTGTCAAGAAAGATGGTTTTTGGTTCATCTGGTTTTGGCAGCCAGTCAATGGCTGATTTGCCGCGGCTATTCCCAACGTTAAGAGGTCGGGAAAAACCGATAGACATGAACCTCCCAAAGGGAATTGATGTAACGTCTCTTAACAAAGCCAATGTCGGGTTAATGCTCTCGGTTTTGGAATCCGCAGCAACCAACCACGCAGACAAAAGAAGTCAATTCGCCATAGGTGAATCGATGTCACTGGTCAAAGCGTCGAACGAAAGCAAGAGCGGAGATGATAAATTGGACCGTCCCCATTATTTTAATGTGCAACGAGTGATTCTACCCAGAGCCGAGCGTATCTCAGATCTAGCAGCGGGTTTTCCTGAACCGTCGGTGCCTCGTGAGTTGACCTATTATGCTGATGTCGCCAATTCCAACGACGCTTTTCGACGAGAGTTGGTCCGCCAAATTGCCAGGCAGGATGCGTTACTGATGGTTGATTCCAGCTTTCTCAGCACTAGGGCTTTATCATCGGATCCAAAGCGAATTTGGTCGACCTATACCAAGCTCCCCAATATTGCTTTTGAAACGGTCACCAGGAATAACCTGGAGTCTCCGGTGGTGGTCAGAATGAAGTCTGTTGGTGAAAAGAGCTACTTGTATGTTGTGAATCAGTCTCCCTGGTCCAGCCGGGTAGCGATTTCATTTACAACGCCGGTGGTCAATCTGAGATCGGTGACGGGCGATTTTTTCAATACGCTTGAAAAAAATGAAAAGGGAGCCCGCTTGATTCTAGAGCTTGAGCCATTTGATCTGGTGGCGGCAGTTTCGGATCAAAAGGAGATGGACATCGGTGGGGTGCAGATTTCCCAGCCCGCCGAAGTCAAAGAAGAGTTGATACGGCAAAAGGATCTTTTATTGGCAAAAATTCGATTTCTACCGGAGCCGACTTCGATCTCAAATTCGTCCAACACAGGATTCGAGATTGTAGATCAGCGTTCTAGGCCCCAAGGGTGGAGTTTCCTGGAGGATGAGGACTTTCAAGTCGCGGCCATTGAGGTGAATACTCCCAACGGGTCACGGGCTTTGGAATTGACTAACACCGCGGACGAAAAATGGGGTTGGATCCGCGGGGCGCAACTGGCTATTCCCCGAACAGGCCGACTTTCGCTCCTGGTTTCGATGAAGTTAGTGGATGGTCAAACTTGTCCGCAAGTTCGACTGTCACTCGATGGAAATCGTGGCGGAAAAGAGTATTACCGCTTTGGATCGTTTTCCGCTGAAGAAGATCTGCCGCTACCGGTCAGAATTGAAAGTGAATGGAAGGTTTTTGCGGTTCACTTCAACGATGTGCCGACAGATCTCTCCGATATACGTGTCGGGGTGGATATCTTGGGCAAAGGTGCTGTGTTGGTTGATAATTTCAGGGTATTCGATCGGTGGTTTGATGCTTCGGATCAGCAGGCACTTACCAAAATAGTCACTTTGGCAGCTCACAAAATTTCCGAAGGTGAGTTGTTGCAGGCTCATCAGCTGTTAAATAGTTATTGGCCAGCCTTCATTGGAGCGTATGTTCCATCGAACTCCAATTCGGCCAAGGATGCAGCCGCTGTGCCCGTTGACATCGCAAGGCAGCCACAAGAGTCAACGACTTCGGAAAAACCTGCTGCCGAGGCACAATCTTCACGAAAGTAGTCGTTCGATCGAGAGCAATGGTCTGGTTTGGGCCAAAAGTCGATTCAGACTCTTCGACTGCAGTTTTTGGCGACTGTTTTTTAATTGGTTGGATTGTCGGGATTCTATCAACGTCCAAACCACACAGATTTTCCCTTTGTCGCTAATCATCGATATAACCGTTATCCTTTTGTTGCTTTTTCTCAACAGCCCTTGGTGAAAAAAACCTACATGTTGCCAAGAGGGTGGTAGATTTTCTCACGAATCGTCATTGAAATCCGTGGACTCACTTTGACGAATGTTGAGAACCTCTAATTCAGCAACGTAATGAACCGATTGTTCAAACAACTGGCGCTTTTCGCGATGCTCTGCATGATCGTGGGCGGTTTCAGTGGTTGCGCTCCTTTCTCAATCCCGCGAATTGACCCGACCGGTAACCGGTTATTCACTCAGGGGCCTGTCCCTGTTGGAACGTCCTCAGTCTTTCAGGCTCCGGTCGGCCCGTTACCCAGTCCTGTTCCGGCACCTTGGCAATTGCCTCAGGCAACACCTCCCAACACGCTGCAACCCATTACCGCAAGTCCTGCTTTACCCGTTCAGCAGGCACCACCCCCCCTCGCCGTTCGAGTCCTGCCTGCCGCTCCCGAAGTGACGATCCCTGCAAAATCGGGCAGGATCATTCTGACGCCTGATGAAGTGGTCGCTCCAGTGGGAAGCGAGGTGATTGTGATGGCTGGCCTTTGCGGTAATGACGGCCGATACGTGCTTCGGCAACCAGTGGAGTGGATGCTTTCCCAGGAGAGTGTTGGCAATCTGGTGACTGTTGCCCCAAGTCCCAACCAATTGATCAACGGTGTATTTGGCCGGGAGGCAAAAAAGGTCTCTACCGGATTCGCAAAAAGTTCAACCTCTGCCTCTGGTGGTAGGTTAACGCGGGGGACGCCTTCACCAGGGGATGATATTTATGTTGCCAAAGGACAAACTTGGGTCAGCCTGACTTCGCCGACAGAGGGAACCTCCCACCTGACGTGCGTCGCTCCCAATGCCACCGGATGGGATAGAAGACGGACGACGGCGAAAATTCACTGGCTTGATGCTCGCTGGACAACGCCAGATGATGCCACCCTGACCAACGGTCAGTTGCATAATTTGCCTGTTCGATTGACTAGAGGGAACAACGAACCCATTCCTAATTGGAAGGTCATCTATGAAATTGTGGGGGGGACCAATGCAGGCCTGTTGCCGACCGGTAGCCAAAAAGCGGAAATCACTACCAACAGTATCGGCGAAGCCAGTATCGGAATTCAACAGTTACAAAATGGGCCAGCTAGTGCGCGAGTTCGGATCCAGATTGTCCGACCAGGTAGTAGTTTTGGCGGTCAGCGGCAACTAACGGTCCTCGATACCGTTACCAATGTTCGCTGGACAGCGCCCGGTTTGGCTATTGAGGTCGCTGGTCCGAATAACGTTGGACGAGACGCCGAGTTTACCTATCGGATTAATGTCAGTAATCCGGGTGATGCAGTGGCTCGCAACGTCATTGTTCGATTAACTGAAATTGATCCAAAACTGGAAATTCTTTCCTCCAAGCCGCAGGGAAAAGTCGTTGGAAACCGAATTGAATGGCGAATGGGAGATGTGGCGGCAAGACAAACGCCCTACTCAATTGATTTGAAATTAAAAGCATTTCGGGCAGGAAAAACAACAACCTGCTTTACTGTTGAGAGCAAGGAAGATCGGCTTGCCCCAGTTCAAGGATGCATGGAAACCAATGTGGCGGTGCCCTGTATTGGACTGAAAATCAAGGGTCCGACCGAAGCGAAGGTTGGTGACCAAATCACCTACGTCATCAGCATTGAGAATCAATGTGAACAACCTATTTCCGGTATCAGGTTGATTGCCAACTATGATGCAGGGCTCAATTTGCCAGGTCATCCCAGCCCTGTTGAACAATCGCTCAAGGAGCAACTCGAATTTGGATTTGCCACCGAGAAGGAAATCAGTTTTGTCGTGACTCAACCGGGTAGACAATGCTTTACGCTCGATGTCACATCAAGCGATGGAAGCAAGGCACGAATCCAACAATGTGTTCAGGTAACCAATGTGCCAAAGCCAGCCGCCGAGATTGCGGTCAATGGCCCAGAAAGTGGGGCAGTCGGTGAAACCAAACGATATACGATCGACTTGAAGAATACAGGGAATGTACCGCTGACCAATGTAGAGGTGGCAATTCGATTTGATCCATCATTTGTGCCTGATTATGCTTCGGCTGGATATAAACAGCGTGAAAATGACGAATTATTCTGGCAGTTTAAAGAGCTTTCACCAGGGGAAGTGATTCCCTTGGCCGTCGATTACAAGTTCTTCAGGGAATCCAATAATGCTTTGAATATTGTGACATTCTCTTCCAAGGAAGGTGCCAAAGGACGTGATCAAACCAAGACCGTCATTCGACCATTGCCCCCACCGATCAATGCACCAAATCCGGTCAACAACCCTGCTCTTTCCAATACACTTCAGGTACGAGGTCTGTTTTTAACAAATCCTGTCAATCTCAGTGATACCGCTCAGCTTACACTGGAATTATTAAATGACCGACCACCTCGCGATTTTGAGCCCAATGTGATGCTGACCGTTAGGGTTCCAAACGATCTTGAATTTGTGGACGGGACACCCAACCTGACGAAGCAGGTGGGGCCGCAGGAAACGACTTATGTATTCGAGACGATTAAGTCGCTGCGAGGATCCCAGTCGCGTTCTTTTCGGCTCTCGCTAAAACCGACCAAGGCGGACAAGGAGTACACGATCGTCGTCGGTGCCAAGAGTGACCGTTCGAAACTGATCGAGGATTCCGTTAAGATAAGCGTAACCAAATAACGATGGTGAGTCGGGATAGGATCGTTTCTCAAAGCTGGTTCAATTAACGAAATCGGCCCCCACCATCATTTGCGATGCCTTTGATTTGAAAATTGCATTCAGTGTCTCTTCAGCGATTTGTGATCCTCTTACATCAGGTACCCGAGCCTTTTCAAAGGCCCGCTGGGCAACATCTTATTGCTGGGCAACCAGTCGTCTGTGGGAAATCACATTGGGACTGGATGTTTGAGGATGGGCAGCATCTGTTGACGTGGGCCTGCGAAACCGAACCCTGTTTAGGATTTTCAGCGGCTTGTGAGAAGCTCGGTGATCATCGGCTAGATTATCTCAGTTACGAGGGGGATATCAGCGAAAATCGTGGATTTGTGCAGCAGGTAAGTTGCGGTGAATTTCAGTTGTTGGAATTTGACGCTAATCGATTGATTGTCCAGTTGTTCGGTGAGTGGAGTGGACGGCTGACCATTTCGTGGGTTACCGGAACCAGGTGGACGTTGCAACATCAAATCAAGTAGCGTTGTTGGATGTTTCTGCCCGCCCATTTAGAGATCATCGAGAGGTTGATCCGGTATGATGAACCTGTTGGGCAGCCCCGTCATCGACGCCTCAACCTATTTCCGGGTCCTGATTTTTTCCGACCGGTGTTTGGTCTTTTACGGTAGACTCTGGTGGGATGGTGAGGGGTTGGCGAATCGCCGCTTTACCCAGTTGCCAACCGGGGTGGTGTTGAAACGGGCGTTCTACCTCCGCAATAGGCTGATCCCCGCCGTGACGGTATTGAGAAACATCGCCGAGCGAAATTGATCACTAAACAAAAGAATGGAACGTAATGGCAAAATATAGAGTTCTGGTCACCGATTTTGCTTGGGAGAACCTCGGCATCGAAACGGCGATTTTGGAAACCGCAGATGCAGAAATCGTCAATCCGCGCGGGAAGAGCGAGAGCGATTTGATCGAAGCAGCTTCAGGTTGTGATGCAATTATGACGAATTGGGCACGTACCACGGCGGCAGTGATTGCCGCTGCGAAAGATTGCCAAATTGTCTCCAGAATGGGGATTGGTCTGGACAATATCGATGTCGAATTTTGCACTGATTGCAAGATTCCAGTAACCAACGTGCCGGATTATTGTGTGGTGGAGGTTGCCGAACATGCACTTGCTCTTTTGATGGGAATGGCCAGGAAAATTGCCTACTATCACCTTCAAACAACGGCGGGTGGATATGATCTTCAGTCGGGTACCACATTGAAAAGGATCTGTGGTCAAACTCTCGGCATTGTCGGCTTGGGGAACATTGGTCAACAGTTCGCACGTCTGGCGCAGGGGATTGGGATGAAAGTGATCGCCTACAATCGCTCTCAAAAAGTGATCGAAGGTGTTGAGTTGGTCACTTTTGAAGAATTGTTGAGTCGAAGCGATTATGTCTCGCTGCATACTCCACTTGATGAAACGACACAGTGCTTGGTGGGCAAGAGTGAATTCGCCCAGATGAAGAATACGGCATTTTTGATCAACACCGCGCGGGGCGGTTTGATTGATCATGGGGCTTTAACGCAATGCCTGGCTCAAGATGGCATCGCTGGTGCAGCATTGGACGTACAGGACCCAGAGCCGCCTGATCTGTCTCAAGCCCCCTACAATGATTCTCGCGTGATTGTCACTCCGCATGCCGCGTTTGTTTCACAGGAATCGTTGATTGAATTGAGAAGTCGAGCTGCTACTCAGGTGGCCGATCGGTTGAGTGGTCGATTGCCTGCGCACATTGTGAATGGCGTCATTGAGGACAGAGGTAAGGCTCTGTAACCGATTTCACTGTAACCGATTTCACTGTAACCGATTTCACTGTAACCGATTTCACTGTAACCGATTTCACTGTAACCGATTTCACTGTAACCGATTTCACTGTTGGTGGATGTCCCGGATAAAGTGAGCATCGTTGCCTGCAACGACGATGGGGAAAGAAAGGAGATTTCAACCTTGATCTGTTGATGTGGTTTTGTCGGCATCATTCTGATCGATGTTTTGCTTTTTGACCGCGTCAGCCAAGAGAAACTCAATCTGGCCATTGACACTTCGCATTTCCTGCTCGGCCATCCTGCGAATGTCTTCGAACAACTGTTTTGATAAACGTAGCGGATAGTTTTTTCTTTCCTTACCCACGATGATTGGCTCTTTTCAAATCGAATCTTAAAAAACTGGGATCACTGAAACTTGAATGCCCTCGTGCTTCCGCACGAAGGGCATTTTCAAGCTGTTTTCAGTTGGCAATGTGATATCAGTAACGGTGTCCGCCGCCTTCTTGACGGACTATTTCTTGGACTAGTTATATAGCGTTCCGGTATTTAGAACGGGCTTGGCTTCGGACTCACTACAAAGAACGACCAAAAGGTTGCTGATCATCGTAGCTTTCCTTTCGTTATCCAGTTCGACGACTTTCTTGTCCGTCAGATCCTTAAGAGCCATTTCAACCATGGACACGGCACCTTCAACGATTTTTTTTCTGGCAGAAATAATTGCTTCGGCCTGTTGGCGTCTTAACATCGCTTGAGCAATTTCCGGAGAGTACGCCAAATGAGACAATCTTGCCTCTTCGACGAAGACGCCGGCATTTTTCAGTCTTTCCTGGAGCCGAGTTGCCAATGCCTTGGAGATTTCGTCTCGTCCGCTACGCAACGTTGTTTCTCCCTCTTCACCATCATCATAGGCGTAGTGACTTGCGAGCTGCCGGACGGCCGATTCAGTTTGGACTTCCACAAAGGACTTATAGTTGTCAACTTCAAATACAGCGTGGGCAGTGTCCTGAACCTTCCAGACGATGACGGCACCGATCTCTATTGGATTACCTCGCTTGTCGTTTACCTTCATGGTGGGGCTGTTGAAATTTCTTGACCGGAGGCTAATTTTCTTTCGGGTTTGAAAGGGGTTAGTCCATTGAAACCCGTGGTTGCGGGCAGAGCCGATGTACTTGCCGAACAAGGTCAATACGGTGGCCTCATTGGGCTGAAAGGTAAAGAAGCCGTTGCTTAGCAGCAAGGATGTCGCCAGGGTGAGGATGCCGGATATCAATTGCCAGGGTCTGGGTTGTTCGTTAACACAGCCGTAGATAAAAAACCCGATCAAGCTGGCAGCGGTCAGAAACCCAATGATGACAAATGGAAGCAGCATCCACCCACTGGGGATTTTTACGGATTTTTCGTTAGTTGTCATGGCGTCATCTTTCTGTTGTGGGGTGAGAGCTTTAAATCCACTAGATATCAAGATGATATCACATTGGTATTGTACAGTAGTTCGCGGCAAATGACCCGATATTGTGAACAAAATCGAACATCGGCAACAAACCGAGGCTGGATCCAAAAAAAGAGACTCTGCTGGGACGGGGTGGTCTTTCTGTCGTTCAGCGACGATTAACATCTCGATGAGCAGTAAATACCAACGCTTAGAAATCGTCGTAGCGGATAATCGATGCACCGTCATACAGATGGGTGATTGGTCGTCAGGGCCAAATCGAATCAGCACCAAAAGAAGCGGCGGTCCAGTTTACTGCAGGCCACCGGTGACTGCCCTCGTTTCGGTTTCGTTTAATCCAAATCGAAATCGATCACATTTGTCGTCTCAGAGACGATCGCCCGTTGAGGGGAATCTTTGATGTCGGTGTAAATTTTATCAAACGGTGGATCCGGGTCATCTGGAACAATCGTTCCACCGTCTACTGGATTGATTTTGATTTTGGAGGGGTCGTTGTTGCTGATTCGCCAGGTTTCTTCTGGCCCCTCGAGCATTTTCAAAGACACCAGGTAATTGCCAGGTTCTGCACCCACCAAACCGTTTTGGCCTGAACTCAACGAATACGTGCCGTCATCTTCCAGAAAAGCACTGGCAACCATATTGTCGGCTTCGATGGGATAAAAGTTGATTTGGAAAGATCCACTGAGTGGTTCTCCATTCAAAGTCACTCTCCCAGAAACTGGGAACAGTTTCTGCTTTTCGACTTCCGGATCCTGATTAAACCATAAGATGATGGCCGCCACCAAGAGCAGGGCAAAAATGGGGATAATCAGATACCCCAAGGGATCGTTGGCTGGTCTTTCAACCTTGAATGGCGATTCTTTTCCGTCGTCTTCCATATCATTCACTTCACATTGTGCAGTTCATCAAGTTCATCGAGTTCTGTGCAGTTCATCGAGTTCCAAGTAACTCTACGAAAAGCGAATGCTTTTGGTTGGCATTATTTTGCGCCCCTCCAAAAACAACCGAATAAACGAGTTGCTGATCCTTAAATTCGATAGGTTTTTCTTCAGGTCCCAGATTTTTCAATCAGTTTTAATCTGGGGCAACTTCCATTTTGACATCTCTGACATTTTGTTGCGTCGGTTCAATCTTGGCTGCTTTAATTTTGTCGGGCAAGGAATTAGGAACCGGCCCGCCACCGCAGCCGATGAGAACCGAACTGAATAAGCAAAATAAAATCCGAATTAATGAAATTTTCATATCGCCCCACGATAACCTTGACCCTGAAGGGAAATGCCGTCACGGCTGTTAACATTGTTCAGTACAACGCGCGGGTCCGCAAGGCAATGGGCGAGTCCGCAAGTATTCATCTACAAATTAGGCTCGCTGGAGAGCCGGGGGCCTCTGGTGGTAATCAACCATTAACTGGCGGGATGAGGTGTTGCTTTCTGGGACTGACTCAATTTTTCCCAAAGTTTTTTCAGGTCACTGGGAACGGACTGGTCGATGTTGGCATCCCTCGAAAACGCCGCAGCACAATAATAATCAGCCAATGGCTTTGCCGACTTTGCCACCGATTGTTCCTGCTTGACCAGTTCCATTACGTATTCATGGGGCGTCTGATTGTCTTCTCTTGTAATACTGTGATCTCTTCCCCAAGCTTCAAGCGCCTCAAAGCTGTAACGGATCAATTCAACCTGACTCATTTCACGAAAAGAATTGTTTTGGAATGGATCGTTAAACGTAGAGAAAGGCCTCGCTGGTTTGCTTGACTTGGATTCGGTCGAGCGCCGTTGTTCGGCTCGCGTATTCGCCGGCTTTTGCTTTCGAAAGAGTTTTTCCCAGAAGTTCCGGATGTCTTCGATGAGTTGCCTCCAGCTCGCCAACAGTTTTTGGCGATTTCTCCAAGCAAAATAACTGGCTGCCAATATGATAGCTAACCAGAAAAAAATCTGAAAAAACCAGGTGATATTGCCAATCGTTGGCATCCTGAAAGAATTTCTTTTGGGATCCGCTGATCCGCTTTTTTGGGCCCCATTGCGCTGTGGACTGTTATTATTTTCCGGTCCCGAACCCGAATTTCGTTGCTCCTTTTTAGCCTTGTCCGGGTCATCCGACTTCGAATTTGTTTCGCTTTTATCGGATGTTTGACTGCCATTTTTGGAGGATTTGTTTCTCTTCTGTTTTCCTGTGGATGGCTGTTGGTTTTTATTGCCAGACTTCTTGGATTCCGGCGAGCGACTTTTCGCTTCAGAGGCCTTTTCGTCTGATTTTTCAGTTTTATTTTCAGACTGATTTCTTGATTGTTGTTTTCCTTTTGGATTGGTTTGGTCATTGCCCGAAGTTGTTTTTTTGTTTGCCGGTGATTTACCCGATTCATTGTTTTTTTTCGCAGCGATTTTCCCGCTGGATTTCGTTTTAGCCTCCCGTTTGCCAGATGATTTCGACTTGGAGCTAGATTGCTGTTTGGATTGAGATTGAGAGCCTTGCTTGCCTTGGTTCCCTCCCTGGCTTGATCCAGTTTGTTTGTTAGATTCCTGTTGGTTGGGCTGACGCTGATCTTGACCACCCGAATTTTCGCTTTTCTTCCCGTCGCTGCCGATCGGATTTCGGCTGCTTTGCCAGCTGCTTTGGCGGGTCCATTTGAACGGGTTTTCAGCGATGGAGTATTCGGCGTAAGGACGAGGTAAAAGCCAGCCGGTGATGAGGATTCCCGCGATCATGGCGATGCCCAATCCAATCCACGAGACGGCGACTCCGTTGGGCATGGTCGCATTTCTTCTGGCTAGATAACGCTGAAGACCCATTAAGGCGGTTGTCACCAATAAACCCAAGCCACCCACCATGTAGAGACAAAAGTCAATAAAGGCATTTTCCCGACGTGATAAATCGCTGATGAATCCCTGCCCAATTCCAAAAATAGGAAACGCGGCCAGGGATAAATAAAGGACCCAGACGCCGGGTGTGTTTGGGCGTCTTTTCCTGGAAAAAAAACGTTGAGTCCAAGCTTGGTCTTTTTCCAAATTCTCCTTGTCCTCTGGATCCGAGGTACCAAGTTCATCAGGCTCCATGTCATCTATCGGCTCTTCCTCGGACAATTGATCTGAAGCGACGCCGAGCCTTTGCAACAAACCCTGATCTGTTGAGTCTTTTGAATGATCAATGACTGTGCAATCCCAGGTCAGCTTACTATTAAACCACCAGATGATTCCAATAAAGAAGATGCTCAAAATGAGCGGGACCTCGGTAAGGACCGATAGGACAAACAGGCTCGCGCCTCCCAGCAATGTGCCGTAAAGGATCGCTTTCTCGTAGCCGTCGGAGATTGAAATTCGACTAACGAGAACCGAAGCAAAAACAAAGAGGCCCAAGACCCATTTCACTCGAGACTCAGTGGCACCGTAGTAGAATAACTCGACTAGAAAAAAAGCGAGGCTGCCTGTCATGAGCATGATCAGACCGGGAGCGATCAGTTCGACCGTCCAACCGCCCATCTTGCGCTGTAAATTTGTTTCCATGTCTCTCGATCATCAACGCGAATTGATGCTGCCAGATCGCACGTACGGCTGTCGCCAACAAAAAGGGTTTGGTCTCTTGGCGTCACTGTCAGGATGGCGAAATTCATAGGATTGCCATCCCTTATCGCTATCCGGATTTTACCAGAAAACGGTCTGGTAGCCCTTGGGGATACCATTAATCATTGATTTTGCCGTATGTTTTGGGCGATGCTGAGGTCGGTGGAACTGGATATTGGTCCAATAATGCGATGAAACGCACATTTCGGATTGAGGCGAATGGTCCAATACCGAAATTGGGTTGGTCGTATTGCAAAAAAGGGTAGCCCAGTGGCTACCCTTTCCATGATGAAGGTAATTCAGTCGAGCTGACGATTTATTTCTTGTCAGTTTCAACCGCTTTCTCTTTGGTCGCTTCTGCTTTGGTCGCTTCTGCTTTGGCTTCCTTTTTTGGGCTGTCTTGATCCTCTGCTTTTGGCCGAGATTGACCACCGGACTTGGACCGTCCTCCCCCGCCACCTGAGTTGCGAAAATTCTCCATTGCCGTTGTCAATTCTTCTTTGGTGATAGCACCATCTCCATCGGCATCCATATTGGAAGCGAATTGACGCATTCGTTCGGGCAGCTCCTCCTCGGAAAGTTTGCCATCTTTGTTTTTGTCGTTGTCTTCAAAGAGTTGATCTGGATCCATTCTCTGCCGGCCGCCAGCACCACCACCCGGTCCACCACGGCCACCACCAGTCGCTGCACCAGCACCACCGCGGCCACCGCCAGCACCACCGCGGCCACCGCCAGCACCACCGCGGCCACCACTCGCTCCCCCGCCAGATCCCCCGCCAGATCCACCGCGACCACCGCCAGCGCCTGCGGCTGAAGGTGTATCACCTGGATTGACCGCATCCTTGCTGACCGAGCGAAGACCACCCGGAGGAGGATCTTCACCGAAATAGACGGCGCTGAATTTCCATTCTGAAGCCTTGATCAAATTTTCACCATTTGCACCAGCTGAAACGTCTTCTAAAGATGTAAAATATTCTTCTTTGTAATCGAGCTCAGACTCGTTTTTCATTAGCCGCTTGTAGACGACGGTAATCGTTTCTGGAGCTTTCCAGGGAAGCGCATGATGCCAAGTGTATTTGTCATTTCGAAAGAAATTTCTAGCCCGCATCGACATGTCATCTTCGCTTTTCTTTTTTGCGGGTTTTACAATCGTTGTCTCGGGCTTCATGTTACTGATGGCTTTGACGTTTTTGACATCAACCATTGTCACTGCGTCTGAAGCCTTGCGGGTGATATTGTCATCGGATAATTCGGTCAGCTTATCTTGTGCGTTATTGAAACCAGGCAGCACAATCCCGTATTCCCAGACTAAACCAGCCACGCCAATAAATAAAATCGTCCCCCAGACTAGCATTCTGGTTACAAAAAAAGGATCCGCTGGGGTACCGGGATCCGATTCAATCGGTGCGTCCGAATCGGACAGAGAATCGTTATCTGTGGACATCACTCGCCTTCTTGAAAATCACAACTAATTGAATGGACACTCGCCTAACAAACAGTTTATCCCGTGACTCGCGAGGTGGGTAGATCCAAAATAGCTACAATAAATTGGGGAAAGGAGTCGATTTCGTCATTTCGGTCTGTGGCTCCACCGGTTTGAATCGAAATGAAATAGGCTGCTTCCCATTTCACCCGATGCTCCAAATTTACTGCGGTTGCGGTGAAAACGACTCCAACGGGTGATTCGCAATCAAATTGAGGATGATCGGACTGGCTCGCCATTAGCCGGCATTCAGGTCAACCATTAGCGGAATCATCAACGGAAATTTGTCAGCTCGGGCCAACTCTGAAATACAGAATTTAGGGTCTCGATTTCATGATTGACTCAATCGAGTCGAGTCGGTGAGAAATTTGCCTTAGATAATCGATGATGATGGCGTGTGTGTATTTGGCATCGATACCAACAGGAGAGTCGGGCGAACTGATCTGTTCAATCAACTCATCAAAGTTTTCTCTAGGTTTTTCAAACGGATCGGTGTTTTTCATGACGCTGGGGTTCTCAGGAAAAGGGGCCAGTGGTCCATGTTAGCATGTTTTGTTCTAGACCAATGTCCTGGCCGTGCCTACAGCTTGCGATTTGATCTTGGTTAAAGTAGAGCGGACCAACAATGAACGGGATTCGCATTGGCCGTTAGAGGAGGCGGGATTCAGTTGCTTGAATCAGTGGATCCCGGACCTGTCTTGACCGACGACTGATGGGGTAAATGCCGGCGGAAAAACTCAATGGCATTGGCATGCATAATTTTTTTGCGATCGATTTCTGGAAATCCCCGTTTTTCAAGAATGGCGTCCAAGAGATTTAATTTGCAAATGGTAGTGACTTCTTTGGGGGTTTGCTCATGTCCAAATCCTCCGTCGAGATCCGAACCGATGACCGAATGATTCGCGTTGCCGGCGATCTGGCAAACGTGTTCAATCTGATCGGCGACATTGTGGAGGGAAACCCCCGTTTCGTCGGGTGTCGTTTCTCCTCTCTTCCAGTTTGGGATCAGCATCCAGGCATCTAAGGCAACGCCAATAATAGCACCTCGATCCAATAGTTGCCGGATTTGCTGGTCGGTCAATTGACGTTGATGATCGACTAATTTTCGGCAATTATGATGACTGGCAATCAGCGGTCCACCAAATTGTTCAAGAGCTTGGTCGAACCCCTTATCCGTAAGGTGCGTGACATCGAGAATCATCTTCAGTGCAGTCATTTCCTTCAAAAGGTCAAAACCGATTTCAGTGAAACCGGCAGTCTCGCCGGTGCCTGCGGCATATCGTCCTGGACCGTAATGGGCTGGGCCCACAATTCGCAGCCCATCCTGGTAAGCTTGCCCCAGAAAACTCAAATCCAAAAGGGAATCCGCTCCCTCCAAGCTGAGGACGAATCCAATTGGGCAGCTTGCCTGATCGTGGTTCAGCAGAAATTCAAGATCGGCCGCTTGGGTGATCTGTTTTAGCGATCCCCTGTTTTCCATCGCCCGATACCAGGCGAGTTGGGCCTGTGTTTGAGCCCAGGCAATTTCCGGACTGTTCCAGCCGGGCAATGGGCTGTTTTGCGAAACGCTGTGCGCAATTTGCGTTGCAATGCAAAACCTGATATTCCCTTTGCTCATTTCTTCAAAACAGACGACACCGTTGCCACGGTCGAGTTTGTCGACCATTCCTGATTCGCGTAATCGAATCTGGTCTAGTGGTTTTGTCAGATCGCGGTTCCAATGAACCGCATTCATGGCGAGATCCAAATGGCAGTCGAATATCATTCAGACGATCAAACAATTGAAACTTGGAAAGTGGTTTAAATCAGTAGTCCGCGACTACCGTTGGAAATGAGAGACGGCCGATAATTCTGCCTACCCAAAAAAATCAATTCCATTCAGTTTTTTCTGGCTTTGAAGTGAGCAGGTCCCTTCTCCATTTTCAGCCGAACTTCTATCAGTTACCGCGTCCCTTGCCCATCCACTTTTTGGCAACTTCCGATGGAGTACCTCGGTAAATAACCGAAAAAGCTTTTTCAAAATCGTTTCCATCCCGCAACGCTTTAATGAGATTTGTAAAAGCAGACCGATTGTTCATCAGAAACTGGACAAAGGCGTAGCCCGCCAAAGCGGTGTCCTCAGGTGGAAGCTGACCTCGAACGAACTCATCGCCAGTTTGAATTTTGGCGGCAATCATACCCAGTTTCTCTTTCCATTGGTCGATACGCGGGTCTTTTGGATCCAGCTTTTTTGCGACGACACGAGCGGCACCTTCGGAAAACCATGAGGGCGTGTTTTTTCCAAGGCTTGCAACCAAAACACCAGATATTTGCTGCGCAAACAACGCTTCCTCGGAGTAATCATCATCATTTCTAGGGAGAATTATGGCACCGTAAGCGTTGATCACGTCATAGCGGAAATGCCCTTTCCATCCTTTTGGAATATCCCGTTTCTCCACCATTTTACCGAATTCACTGTAGTCATAGCGTTGCTTAAACAGAAACAGCGTGACTCGTCCTTTTACAAGAGGTCCGTTTTGGCCTAAAAATGTCCTCTTGATTTTGGGAGAGATTTTTTCAGCGAGTTTCGCATAGGATTGAAGTACCGATTCGGACATGTCGCCGTAAATCACAAAGCTGTCGGTTTCCACCTTGTTCGGCGGGGTACCCGGCATGAATAACGTCCAGTTTCTCTTCGAAGAAACGAGTCGTTCACTCATTAGCTCCTCATGGGTAGACCGGGTTGCTTTGGCAAGTTGATAGATCGGTTTGATGTCTTCCCGATCATCGGTGGCGTCAAAGGTTGCTCCTTCAAGAATCCACTTTTCGATTTTGGCTAATTCATCATCCTTCAACGGAGGTCGACCGGCTGGCATTCGAGTTCCACCTTCACCTTTCAGCCGTTTGAGCAAAAGGCTTTCGGCTGGTTTGCCCTGGACGATTGCCTGCCCGGTATCACCACCACGGATTAACTGCCGAAAAGTCGAAACATTGAGGCCGCCGCGGGCGTTGTTCTGGATGTCGTAATGGCAGCCATTGCAATTGGTGACAAAGATAGGAGCGATGTCGAAAGCAAAGCTGATCGTTTCCTTGCCGGTGGATTTAACCACTTTGGCTTCGGGTGCCGGTGTCCCGTCCGGGTCAGCTGCCCTGGCAATCTCGTTTAAATTTGCAGTTGCGTCTTCGGCGTCCGATTTAGCGCCTTCGGCAATCCATTTCTTGAGCGCCGCTAAATCATCATCTTTTATTTTTCCATTTGGCGGCATTTCTCCATCCTCAAGGACTTCTATCAGTCGGCTGCCGCTGGCATCACCCGGAAAAATGACACGATTATTGTTGGGACCGCTCATCAGAGCCGGATAGGTAGCCATCGAAAACCGGCCTCGAGCCTGATTGACATGACATCGACCACAGTTGTTGACCAGAATTGGCGCGATTGTTTTGGAAAAGCTAACACCGGTAGGCGGCATGCCAGGTTTTCCTTTGGGAGGGTTGAGAGGCTTGAGTGCTGGGAGGGAGTACCCCTCCAGTTCCAGCAGGGAGTGAGCCTTTTGTAGTCGAGTGTAGGTCGGTCGAAGTGCTCGAATCACTCTTGCATCTCGGGAGATGGTGAGTGTTTCGATGTCGACCTGGATTCGCTTCACGGTCGCGGCACAATCGGAATACTTTTTTGAGGAGTATTGCTGCCCCGCTTGGAGCATCATGGCATTTACTTTTTCGATGGCTGCCCGTTGTTGTGCCGTTTGAGCGGAAACACTATCGAAAGAAAAAATCGATAAGCTGGTCCCCAGAATAAGACAGGCAATTGGTTTCAAAGACTGCACTCACAGCTCCCGGGAAAGGATAAGTGGACGAAATTAATGTGATCGGACTGCTTTAAAGTCAGAATCCTCAGGATGACCCTGCTTTAAGTATAGGTCGCGACTCGAATCAGGGAAACCAAAGATCAAACGGTCTGGCCGAAAGTCATCCGTAAGGCAAGCGATTTTACCTGCAAATAGTACTCATCCAACAGACGGCTGAGGGGGACGTTTTAGCCGTTTCTTCAAGGTTTGCCGATTTTTAGGGAGCTTGGGGGCGTTCTTGCTCCCAATCGGTCGCCTCGAAAATCGTTGGTGGGCGGGTATTCTCATTATGACCTGTTTTGAAAGATAATCGGGTTCTGTTTCGGTGGCATGACCTGCACAAAAATCTCCGCCCCCAAGGATCCTCTCAGGCCCCCCCGATTAGCCTTTACGGAACAACGTATAGCCCTTCTTGAACAACCTAGGTTTGAAGTGGAAACGACCAGCAGAGGAGGCTGGGGAAGGCACCTTCGGATGACAACATGCGTGACAATAACGGGGAGCCCAGCCTGTGAAGGCGGTTAGCCACCCAGCATGCGTAACCAGTCCAGAATAAGAATGGTAAACGCTGAAGAAGCAAAAACCGACAGAAGAACGATCGATACTAGGAAAACAGGAGAAACACCAATAGTCGTTTTAACGTTGCTATCAGGCTTCGAGACTTTCCGGGAGTCCGTGTTCGGCTCGATGGTAGGGGTATCGGATTGTATTTCTGATCCGGCGACTATATCCGAAAACGAAACAGAATTCAGTACGTTTTTGGAATAGGATGAACTGCTCGATGCTGATTGGCGAATCGTGTCATCAATCGAACCTGACGAGGATTCTCCGCCATTTTCCGCATTGGCTGTACCGGAGTGGATCCCCGATTCCAGCACATCAGAATTTCCGGCTCCAGAGCCACCTGAAATGACCTGGGCCGATGATCCGATTTGGATTTTTTGTCCGGCTAACCATGCCATTAGAATGCGGTTGACGTCGCCACAGGTTTGAAATCGATGCTCCGGGTCTTTTTTCATCATCTTTTCCAGGATCTGCTGCAACTCAGGCGGGCAGTCATCCCGGTATTTCGATATCGGCTGGGGATGTTTGGATTGATGCATGGCGATGCGTTGGGCCAATGAGCCAATGTTAAAGGGGGGTTCACCAGCCAACATGAAAAAAAATGTGCAACCCAATCCATAGACGTCAGCCCGATGGTCTACCGTATGGCTGTTAATGGCTTGTTCGGGGGCCAGGTAGTCGGCGGTTCCGAGGATCTTTTCGTTAAATTCAAGAGTGAGGGAATACTCGTCCTCTTTAAACAAGGCCAAACCCATATCTAAAATTTTGACAACATTGTTTTTGTCGACAAGAAGGTTTCCAGGTTTGACATCCCGGTGAATGACCCCCTCGTCGTGCGCGAACTGTAAGGCTTCGGCCGCTTGGGCGATGTACCGCGCAGCATCCCTTATGGGTACCTGGCCATCCTGCTCGACAATCTTGCCAACGTCCCGTCCGTCCACATACTCCATAATCAAGTAGTGTGTTTGGCTGTCCTCGTCATGATCGACGTCAAATGCATGAACGATATTCGGATGGTCCAACGAAGCAGAAGCGCGGGCCTCAATATAAAATCGTTCAAGGTAGGTTTTGTCGGCAACCCGTTTTCGTGGCAGGACTTTGATGGCTCGCCGCTGTCGCATTTGCATGTGTTCGACAAGGTAAACACTACTCATGCCACCGGTGCCAATATGCTCTAGGATTTTATATTTCCCTAGAAAGAAGCCTTTATATTTCTGACTTAGAAGCTTGTCGGATTGCCATTTGGTGATCAACTCCATTTCAATCAGACGTTGGGTCACGAAGCTAGTGTCGGCTAGTGGTTGACCGTCGTTCTCATCCTTCAGTTGTGTCAGCGCATTGCGTAAGAGGACGTCCGGCAGCAGACGGCTTTTCTGCAGCAATTCTACGAACCGTTTTACGCCGATATTGGACATGGATTCAAAAAGATCGACCGGATAGTAAACAGAAGCTCATGATTAATCCCGGTACAGAGTGGCTATGCCACTCAACGGGAATGTCAGTCTACCTTATTCTAGAGCCCAGGTTTCGGAGTAAGGGATCCTCCGACTGAGTCAGTGAGAATGAGATTCGAGAGAGAGGATCGCCGGATTGATTGGAAACCTCCGCACAACCGCTACTATTGGACGAACGAATGTGGGGCAACATGGGGGTTGCCAGAGAAAGTTGGTTTGCCCGGATGAAGGAGAATTCAACCTCCTGAATTTCGGGCCGCCGGTGGAAAAGGCACGCGACGGATTACTGTTTAACTTGGCCGGAATCGGCTGTTGATTTCTCGGTCAGTGATGAGCTGGACTCGCGGTTTCATTAAGCGTCAACGGATCTTCGCCGATGCCGAACTAAAGTGCTTGATCTTTTGATGCCACTCCCGGTGGCATGACTTGGGATCGAGTCGATCAGCTTGCTCGGAACGACTTCACGAAGATCGTTCTCTCTTTAGCGTCTTTCAAACCGTCGTTCAGTTTTTTGAGCGCCTCGGTCTCAATCTGGCGGACCCGTTCCCGGGTTAACCCAAGTTTTTCGCCGATTTCTTTCAGGGTATGGGAATCCTGATCGTTGAGTCCAAACCTCATTCTCAGAACAGTTGCTTCCCGAATATCCATTTCGTCCAACATCTCCATGACACGGGCCAGGACGTCCGATTCGACTAATTCGTCTTCCGGGTTTTTCATCCTTTCATCCATGATCATCTCGCCGAGTGACCAACCCGAATCAGCCTGATCTGTCTGCGGCGTAGAGTTGTAGATCCGAATTGCCTTCTTGATGATCGGCAGTTTCTTTTTGGGAAGGCCAAGCAGGCGTGTGATTTCTTCCGGCGTCGGAGTTCGCCCCAATTCTTCACTCAGGCGATTATTCGCTCTTCGCCATTTCGACAGCAGTTCGACCATATAGGCTGGAATTCGAATCGTCTTGGCCGAATTGATCAGCGCTCTCTTGATGGATTGCTTAATCCAATAACTGGCATAGGTGCTGAACCGAGTGCCTACGGCAGGATCAAATCCTTCAACGGCGCGGAGAAGTCCCAGGTTGCCTTCTTCGATTAGGTCCTGAAGCCCCAATCCCTTGCCCGTATAGCCACGAGCGATGTTGACGACCAGTCGGAGGTTGGCGCGGACCATTCGGTCACGAGCCCGCACATCTCCCAACGCGATGGCGGTTGCCAGCTGTTTTTCCTCCGCAGCGGTTAACAGCTTGGTCTCATTGATTTCGCGGAGGTACGTTTCCAGAGGCGATTGAAGGCTACTGGAAACATCGATCTCATTAACCTGATTAACGGTCTCATTTTTGTCGACACCGTTATCTTGAACTTGTTCAACCATGGAACTGAATTCACTTTTTTTCGTGAACGAAATGGGAGTTGACCGAATCCGCCGCCCTTATACAAGGTTGGAGAAACGCCAAAAACACCAAACGTTCAATGAAGAATATCGCGTCCATGCTGATTGAAAATCGTCCTGCTAAAGAGTTATCGGACGACATTCAACAATTGACAGGCCTTTTTGAAAAATAGTCAATTGGACAAGTTGTTCCGGATCTAACAGCTATATCCAAAAAAAAGCCCTTTCGGGGATACCGAAAGGGCTTGAGTCTTGTTCGAATTTGAAAGCGGTGTTCCGGAATTCCGGGTTACTCGGAATCCCCGGAAGGAGACTTGATGAGAGGTCCGGAATCGCCCAGGCCACCTTTGAGTTCAGATTCTTCCTTCTGGATCGCAGCTTCTTTTTGAGCTTCTTTGGCTTCCTCTTCCGGAGTCCAATCGACACGCTTTCTCGAAAGACCAATCTTTCGTTCTTCCGTGTCAACTCGCAAAACCTTGACTTCCAATTCATCCCCAACATTGACCACTTTTTGGGCATCTTCGATTTTGTCTTCTGCTAATTCAGAGATATGGAGGAGACCCTCCAGTCCATCTTCTAAACCGACAAAAACTCCAAAGTTGGTGATTTTGGTCACTTTCCCATTGATTAGTTGACCTGGTTGATACTTCGCCGGGATGTCAGTTGCCCAAGGATCATTGTCCAACTGCTTCATTCCCAGGGCGATACGTCGCCGGTCCGGATCGACGGCCAAGATTTTGCACTCGACATCTTCACCTTTTTCCAACATTTCGTTGGGATGACTGATTTTCCTGGTCCAAGACATGTCCGAGACGTGTAGCAGTCCATCGATGCCCTCTTCCAATTCGACAAACGCGCCGTAGTTGGTCAGGTTGCGAACTTTTCCTTTGACAGAGCCGTCAATTGGATATCTTTCCAGAATGTTGTCCCAAGGGTTGTTCTGGGTCTGCTTCATTCCCAAGGACATTTGTTCGCCCTTGCGATCGATACCCAAAACAGCCACTTCAATTTCATCACCAATCTGAACTACTTCATTGGGGTGATTGATTCGTTTCACCCATGACATCTCAGAAATGTGAACAAGGCCTTCGATTCCGTCTTCAAGTTTGACAAAGGCACCGTAGCTCATCACGTTGACGACTTCACCATTGAAGACACCTCCAATGGGATACTTTTCTTCAACTTCATCCCACGGATTGGCCTGCATTTGTTTGAGGCCCAACGCGATCTTTTCTTTTTCCCGATCGATGTTGAGAATCATGA
The DNA here is from genome assembly GCA_014238905.1 of Planctomycetota bacterium. GTDB lineage: Bacteria > Planctomycetota > Planctomycetia > Pirellulales > Pirellulaceae > JABAAE01. Next base: position 222,898 of record JABAAE010000003.1, on the reverse strand, counting down.
CATCAATTTCCTGATCCATTGATACCATCTGGGAGGGATGGTTGATCCTGGCGTGAGACATGTCGGTGATATGAAGGAGTCCATCAATTCCACCTAGATCGACAAAGGCACCGAAGTCGGCAATGTTCTTGACGATTCCCTTGCGGATGTCCCCTTCGGTGAGTTCCCGAAGCAGGATTTCACGAATGTACTTTCTTTCACTTTCAATCAGGGCTCGGCGACTGACGACAATATTTCGTCGTTCCTGATCGATTTTTAATACTTCGCATTGGACAAAACGCCCAATGTAATCGCCGATATCACCAGGTCGGCGAATGTCGACCTGACTGGCTGGCAGGAATACTGGAACACCAATTTCAACCAGCAATCCACCTTTGATCTTTTTGGTAACCTGACCGAGTACGACATCGCCTTCTTGGACTTTGTCGATCACTTTTTGCCAATGCATGATGTGATCGGCTTTGGTCTTACTAATGGAGATCAACCCGAAGGGGTCATCCGTTTCTCCAAATTCGTCTTCGAGGTCTTCCACGTAGACATAGACTTCTTGTCCAACCTCGGGAAGAGGGTCAGTTAACTCGTTCCATTCGCCGCGATTGATGCTACCTTCGCTCTTAAAACCAACATCGATGAGGACTTTGTCGTCATCAACCCGAAGGATTTTGCCTTTGACGATCTTGTTAAGATCAATTTCACTGTTTTGTTCAAAAACTTCGTTCTCGACAAAAGCCCGTTCAAAGTCTTCATCAGACCCGGCGAAAAGTGTCGATAGTTCGGAAGCGATGTCGTCGTCTTCCAAACTGCTAATTAGGTTGCGATTTACCATTGAGATTCCTTGATGCACCCGACGGTGGGCACATGAGATTTGGGTGGCCCGAAATACGATTTCAGGACAGTGGTTAAAAAGCGTTGCCGCTGCGAAAAAAGATAATCTGATGAGCCTACACAAAATCCGGATTGACAACAACGTCTAAATACGCTTTACACCTTAAATCTCACATGATTCAAGAGGGTCTCAGCACGCTCGGAATGAGCCTGCTTTTATAGGGTTGGCCGGTTTTAGGCAGGCAATCCAAACCTGCTCCTTTTCACCAATTTAAAAGCGGTGTTCATCTCGAACTGACAGAATCCATCGAGCAGGCCAGTCAATCTGCCCAGCAAAGCTTGGAACCGCACCGCCAAGGGTAGGTGTTATTCGATAATGGCTGGTGGGATGGGAGAAAATGCCAATACATCGATGCCGGCTTTTTTTCGGATGGCGGGATTTTTTTCAAAGCCACCGCTGAGTTCGTAATCAAACACCGTGTGCTCATGTGCGGGGATGGAGAGGCCATCAAAATTCTGCCATGTGACTTCGGCAGTACTACCGGCCACGCCGGTGACATTCAGCCAGTCGCCCATATCATTGAAATCCCTGGTTTCAGTGTTCAGATCGGGATTTCTATATTCAATAGTCAGGAGCTTATTGTTCGGCGGAAAGAAACTGTCGATCGTCTTAAACATCAACGATTTTTCCAGAACAAAATCGTCAGCCATATTGGTATGCGATAGAAGACTGACGGTATTGGCATAATTGAATATAGACTGGTTCGCATCGATTCGAACAGGAAAAAAACTAGCATCGACGCCGCTATCCAATCGGGCGATTCCCAGTCGCGATATTACGGTCATGTTGGAGAGATAAATTTCGATTTCACTGCCACTTGGTTCACGCTGGGGATCTGCCGGTCCGAACTCCAGCATCGTTCGGTTGGATACAAACAGACTGTTGCTGAATGCCAAGGTGAAGGGGAAACTTGTTGGCATATCAATCAGCGCCGCTTCGCCTCGCACGCAGCTATTCCGGATAGTGATGACGGGCTTGGCGGCAATGGAACCATTGGCCGGCATGTCGAAGTCACCTGAATTGGATTTGGTTTGTGTTACTCTGAAAATGCTGGGCTTGGGAAGGTCCGATTCCTCTCCTTCAACGGCGGCAGCATAGGTCAACGAGCATTCTGAAAAAGTGCTGCTGTTGACAGAATCCAGCTCAAAGAGTGCCCCGAATCGACTCTTTCCCATGTCGAATTCTTCAGCAGATGTGGGGGTGAACTCAGTCTCTGCCGGACGACCGGGTTCGATTCGGAAATGCAAATCCCTGACAGCAAGGCTGCCGCCACGCACTTTTAGAAATGTTGTATCCTGTTCCGATTCCGGTCGAAAGATAATAATCGGATCGATACCAGGGGCCGCCGATAACGTTAGATTGGATTTGATTTTTATGACCTGCGTGCGTTGCACCAGGAGTGTTGCAGAAAAGATCCTGATCTCCGTTACCCGACTGTCCTTGCTGACCCTATCGAGAGCCTCTGCAAGGTTGTTGACGATGAGGGCGTTCTCCGGCAGCGTTGGATAATCGACCTCTGGATTCCCGACGGCGACGAAGTCCAACGGGGCAAGCTGTGGTTCACTACCGGGAATACCCGCGGACGAACTTGGTTTTTCGAGGCCACCGGCGGATGTTTCAGCTTTCTTGTTAGATCGATTGGTACGTCGATCTACCCTGTTCGATGCCGTTTCTGCTTCGGAGCCCGACCGGTTGCTGTTGCGGTTGGATTCGGCGGCGTTCAATACACCCGGGTCGAATTGTCCTACCGGCGAACGTTGGGAATTGGCTGTCGACTCGGATCGTTGCGTGTTCCTTGCATTTTCCTGGCTGTCCAGGATCGCCTTTTTATCTGCCCAATCTAGATATAAGACGAATGAAAGAAGTAACGCTATCGGAATCAATACAGGGATCAGCTGCATGGTCCACGTCGGTTTTTGTATGATCTTTTTGACGATCACATTGTCGTCGTAACCTAACAGCGGAATGTTGTTTCTGGAGGCAAAGTCCTGAATCTCGGCGATCAACTCAGCGGGGCGTTGGAATCGATCATCGGGATCGATCGCGAGCAACTTGTTGGTAATAGCATTTAAACCTGCAGGAAGGTCAGTTCTGTAATCGGCGGGGTTTGGCCGCTTTTCACTGCTGTGCTGTATGATTTTTTCTATAGGCGTGCCGCGGGGGTACGGCGGCTGCCCGGTGAACATAAAGAAAACGGTACAACCCAGAGAATACAAATCTGACCGCACATCAGCCATTCGCGAGTCGCGGGCCTGTTCGGGCGAAATGTAATCGTAAGTTCCCAATGTAACGCCGGAGGCAGTCAGGCTCAGGTCGCTGTCATGGGATTTTGGCGAGCGGGCCAAGCCGAGATCGATCAGTTTAAGTTTGCCGCCGTCAGTTACGACCACGTTGGCAGGTTTGACATCTCTGTGGACGACTCCACGCTGATAGGCATGTTGCAATGCCAAGGCGAGTTGGAATGTGTATCGCAGTCCAAGCTCCAACGGTAGTGGTCCAATTCGTCGCACCAGTTGAGCGAGATTATCACCTTCGACATATTCGAAGACAATGTAATCGCATGCATCGTCCGAACCGACCTGAAAAACGCGGGAAATGTTTGGATGATCCAGTTTGGCAGCGCTTCGGGCTTCGATTTGAAATCTCTGAACGAGTTCTGGTGAAGTTCCTTCATGAGGGAGAAGCTTGATCGCTACGGATCTGGCCAGGATTGCGTCGAATGCACGGAAAACCAGTCCCATACCACCGCCACCAAGGAATTGCTTGATTTCGAAATTGGCAATTCTGCGACCCTCCAACGCAGAAATTGTCTCGGTCTGATCTTCGAAACCGACTGGTTTGGAGATGATGGTCACATCATTTGACGAAATCGCATCTTCGCTATTTTTTGTCACCCGATCCGGATTGATCGAGGAACCCCTGGAATCTGAAGATGGGGCGAGCGCCGCGTCACTAAACGAATGTGCGCTGTCTGATGGCGGCAAATTGGAAATCGAATCCGACATTCCGTTTACTCTTTCAGGCCGAAAGGAAAAGGCTTCGTGCCTTCCCAGGACGACGCTGAATAGGTGCAGTGGCGAACGCCACAAAGAAAAGACCGTCTAACTTATGTTAAGTTAGTCCACCGCAAAGGTCAAACAAAAGGACGATTTGCCATAAGATAGTCCGGAACGGATTAATTCGATTTTTCTGATCATTGGATCTGGCAGAACAGCAGATGATGAAAAAAGGTTGCTTCAAAACTGCGATTATCACGGGTTCGGTCGTTTTTACCGGCGCGATCATGATCTGGCTTGGCCTGAATCTGCGAGGGGGGGCCAGCCGTGGTCTTCGAATAGGACCGCAAACTACCTATGTGGAGTCGGTCGATCCAAAATCGGGTCTTGTCGATTACGCCAGTTATCTCAATGAAAAGTTGTCCGCCGGCGTAACGGGTGACAACAACGCGGTTGAAAAATTGCTGCACTTGACTCCTGATTTTGATGCTGCCCGTTACCCGGATTCTTGGTGGAATCTTTTGGCCATCCGACCGGAGGATCTTCCATCGGCACAGCCCTTCGAGAACTCCGATACTGTGATGCAATTAATGATTACTGAATTTCGAAAGCGGCAGGATGTCCAAGGATTTAATCGTGAAGTCAAGGTTAGCGCGTTGCAGGAACGGCTGTTTCACTGTTATTCGAATCCTTGGTCGGAAGCGGAATTTCCCGAACTGTCGACATGGATTCAGAATCAGAATTCGACACTTGACAGAATTGTGAAGGCTTCAGAGTTAGAACGATTTTACTTCCCGGTGATGGCGACGGAGCAAACCGGTTTGAGAGGGAATGTTTTTCCCCTCAGCCAGGAGATCCGAAACTTTAGTTTGGGTCTTGCGTTGCGAAGTATGAACCGACTCCACCGCCAGGACATCGCCGGCTGCCAGAGGGACCTGTTGTCAATTCGTAGGCTGAGTCACCTGGTGGGACAGGGCCCGTGGCTTATTGAGGAGCTGATCAGTAGTGGTGTCGGGATGACCGCTCGCAAAGGCGAATTGGCAATGGCTGAGTCGGGTTTGGCAACGATCGAAGAACTCAGTGATTACTTTAATAAACTGGTGGCTCTCCCCGGACGTCAAGATCTTGTCCAGCGAATATGCGTTTACGAAAGACTAATATTATTGGATCAAATCTGTCGAATAGCGGTGGTAGGTGCCGAGAACGTTGAGTTGCATCCTCTGATTGTAAATCGCTACGGGCCCGAATGGGTCGAAGACATGGCGATTTCAATGGTTGATTGGAATCTGGTTCTTTTCGAGGTGAATGTCTTTTTTGACCAACTGGAGATCCTCATAGAGGAAAAAGATTTCAGGAAACAGAATGCGGGCATTCAATCGCTGCTGAGGGACGTCGTTGCAAAGTTGAAAAACAAAAGAAAACCATACCGTATTGCGATGGCAATACTGGGGGGCAGAACAAGTAAGGCGAAGTTGGCCAGTGCACAGGTGATCGGTGATTTTGCTTTCATGCTGCCCAACATCATCAACAGTTACCAGTATGACCTTACGCAGGAAAAGCTCTTACGCGGTCATTTCGCTTTGGAAATATTCAAAGCGACCCACGGGCATTATCCCGCTGATCTGCAGCAGATCCCCTCCGTTAAAGAATCGAAACTCGACGATCCTTTTTCCGACCAGATTTTTCGTTACCAGTTGGAACAAAATCCCCGGATCTACAGCGTAGGACCTAACTCCGTCGACGACCATGGGCAAACCCGATTTGATCAGCTCATCGGGGACGATATCACGGTAGGGGGAATCCACTAAGGTTTGTCTTTTGATGAACCAACCTGGGGAAAGGGAGAAAAGCACGCCAGCTGCGGCCGTCTTGTTTTCCTGTCCGGATCTCCCCAGAGGGCGACACCATCAGACACTGTTGCTGGCGTCTGTTTCTAAGGCAATTATTCAACAGCCGATGCAGAAGCCGTTCCTGAAAGAACTAGTTTTTCTTTGTTGATCAATAAACGCTGCAGGGTGACTCTTCTTCCGATGTTTTCCTTCAAATCAAATTTTGGTGTCAATAATGCGGTGGGTGCGTCGTTTTGCTGAGTCCAAACCAGGTTGATATCTGCCTTTTGGGCCAGATCATTGAATTGATCGATGAGTCGATTTATCGGAATGGGGAGCCAGCCCATTTTGGCTTGTTCAATTCGGATACCAAGTTGCTCGCTATTGGAAATCATAAAGACCTCCAGGTGGATAGAGATTACACCATGGATCCATCCTTGTTGGAGCCGAAAAACAACCTGACATTTTCCTTCATTTTGCAACCGGATTCGAATTCCGGATGCGTTTTTGGGTGTTTGGCGAGGATATTGTTGTGGAAGATGGGAACCCAGCCAGCCGTTGATTTCCGACTGCGTGAATTCAACTGACCATTTATCTTCCCTCACGGCAACATTATGAAGTCCAAGTGATTTCTCCTCGAGGGAGTCTCCAGCGGACTTTAATTTTTCATCGGCTTCCAGCATCATTTCCCGGTAGAACGCTGGTCCGATGACGATGGACCTGTAGATTAATGAGCCCAGAACTGCGGACAGCAACAGGAGCACGAAGCAAGTCAGAAAAATCCGCCGAGCCATAGGATATTTGCTGGTGTGGATTAGACGGTTTCGGAAATGGAAAGAGTTCTAAAAATTGATTCTGTTTTCCCGTTTGCCTCCCGCCTCCGCCAATCTATCCCCGAAATTCCGATCTCATTCTCACAGGAAATATTTTTTGGGAAACGGCGTTTAGGGACTGGGTTTACGTTGCTGGAATGGAAGACGTCCTCGCGGGATTGCATTGCCACGACTGGCGGTGCTGGCCACTGCTCCTGACTGCGTTGTACCGGTCAGGAAATTGTCAATTTGTGCGGATGCATGTAACGATTCGAAGCACTGGTTCATCGCTACCCGGGTTTTCTTTTCCAAAATATCTTTGAACAACTCCTCTTTGACCGTTTCAAGGTCGACAACCACCGGTTCGGTCCTGCCGAGGCATTTCAAGATAATCCATTGTTTTCCCAAATTAATTAAGCCCGACAATTCCCCTTTTTGTAATTTGTAGGCAACGTCTTCCAGTTGAGGGCGACCACTATGACGGGCGATCGGGGGTACCTGACCATAATTTTCCCTGGAGCCAGGCTCCACGGAATATTTTGCCGCCAGCTCACCAAAAAATTCGTTACTGGTGTTTTGGGATGCCAATTTCCAGACGTTTTGAGCCTGTCGATCAGAGTTGCAGACAATGGCGAGGACTTCGACTCGTTCACCATAATTGGCATCGAATCCTTTTTGCAGGTCAGCCTCGGAAACCCCGACTTTACCGTCAACCAGCTTTTTAAGAGCGGCGGTGGGCCAAACTGCGTCGCGAACATACAGCTCAACAGTCACATTGTCTTCTTTGGTCACAAATTCCAACCATTTTTCGCGGTCCACTTTGCCTTCTTGCGTCAGGAACCCGTAAGAGTCCGCTGACCGATCGACTTCGGTATCGATGGCCTCTTGATCCACAACTTTTCCGGATTGTGCCAAAGCTTCATCTAACAATTCCCGGTTGATTTCCCCCTCCAAAACAGAAATTCCATGCCTGGAAATACACTCTTCGGAAAGATCACGGATTTGAATTTTCTGCTCGCCAATGGTCGCCGCAACTCCAGGCATTTGACTGCGAAGATCCGGGCTGTTAAATACGTTGACCACCTTGTATTTCTGCTGCAAATCCTTGACGATTTCCTCGGCTGCCTTGGTGAGTTTCTCCTCGGAAAGTTCGTTTTCGGTTTGTTTCTGGTAGTAATCTGCCTGCTGATCGGTTAGTTGTGCCGCAGCAAAATGCCGTTCACATTTGAATATCAGGTACTGCTTGTTGATGGCAACGATGTTTGAGACTTCGTTGGGCTTGAGTTGAAAAACCGCTTCTTCGACCTCTGGTTCGAAGACGTTCAGGCTGATCGGCCGCATCATCCCTCGCATGGATGCTGTTGAAGGGTCAACCGAATTGTTTTTTGCTATCCGCCCAAAGTGGTCAGGGTTTTGCTTCACCTCGGCGAGAATACGACTCGCTTTTTCCCGGTTGTCAAGCACGATCATGCGTACTTGTACCCGAGGCCCAAACTTGGCGTCCATCCGCCGCTTGATTTCCTCCGGAGAAAGCTCGATTCGGTCTTTGGCCAATCTTCGTAATGCGAGACTAGGCCAGACGACATCGCGATAGTATTTGCCGATGTCGGTTTTCAGGCGTTGCGTAATGGTTTGAAGGTAGGCTTCACGGGAAATTCGAAAACGCTGGGAAAGCCTCGTGACTTCCGCGTCAACATCGCCCTGGGTGATGACAATATTTTTTTCCTGACAGGCCATCAGGATCAATTGTTTGTAAACCATGTTTTCGAGGACCTCTTCACCAAAACGAACAAGGCAATCCTTGGCGAGTTTTTGCCTGGTCAATTTTTTTCCGTTAACAACGGCCACCACATCGATGGTCTTGGGAGCGGTCGTGTTAGGGGAAACCGTTTGCTTGTCGCGGGAGACATTTTGGTTGTCCTGAGACAGCAATTTCTCAGTTGGCACTAGAGCGAACACGATCACCACACATGCCAACTTCTTGATGATTGTGACAAGGAAATCTCGCGTGTTTTTTTTCTTCATGATTCGCTCCGTTTTTCTTCAACTCAAAACTGAACCATATCCTGCTTTTGATACGTGTTCGGTTTCGTCTAGATTGATGCCTTTGCACTTCATCAGGCAGAATCGATGGTCCCGTTCTAAAACGATCGACAACCGTTACATGTGCAAATTCGGGGCGGAGTCTAGAACATTAAAAAAGGTGGGTCAATGTCGGCTTTTGGTAATTAGAGATTGAATGTTTTTGGGGTTTTTATGAATATTCACCAAAATTTGGTCTCTGCTTATTGGCACTCTGCCCATTTTCCTTGTTGGGTCTCGATGGAGCGATGACTGATTTGACTCGCTTTTGAAGAATTCGCGAATCAAGTCGACCACACCGACTCACCAGAGCAAATTTATTTATGGTTCTGGTGAGCTATCAATTGGTGAGCTATCAATTGGTGAGCTATCAAATGTGCATCATCGCTTAAGAAACGCTTCGCCCAATGCTGGCCGATGGAGACATTTCATCGGGGCGAATATGCACCGAGTGTGGTTTGCTGGACCTGTTATTGATGGCCAACAACTGCACAAAGGCCGATAGGATTTAGGCCTTCAAAACTGATTTTGGGCTAGGACTACCTGGGAGCACCGGGATTCCCTGGGATTCCCTGGGATTACCTGGGATTCCCTGGGATTACCTGGGAGCACCGGGATTACCTGGGAGCAATCGTGCAAATCATTCTCTTGGCGTTTTGTTGGGGAGCGGTCTCGAGTTTTCCTTCTTCCCCGGTCAGCCTTTCAATGATCGTGTCCATGACTTTTCGTCCTTCTTCGATATGAGCCATTTCTCGACCCCGAAACATGACGGTGACCTGAACCTTGTCCTTGTGCCCAAGAAAACCCATTGCCTGTTTGATTTTAAAATCAATGTCGTGTTGTCCCGTTTTGGGTCGAACGCGAATCTCTTTAGTCTTGGTTTGATGAGATTTGTTCTTATTGGTTTTCTTGCCTTTTTCGTATTTGTACTTTCCAAAGTCCATAATACGGCAAACCGGTGGGCGTTCGTTGGGAGCCACTTCCACCAAATCAAGGCCTTCATCTTTGGCCTGACTCAAAGCATCCTTCGTTGCAATGACTCCTAATTGTTCCCCTGTGGCTGAAATCACCCGAATCGGTGTTACCCGAATCTGGTCATTAATTCGTGACTGAATACGTTCGATTGTGAAGATCCTCTAAACCAGTAAGTGAATTGTGTGGCTAGCCAAAAACGACATACTCCACGTCGATAGGGCTCAAGTTGCAAGTATTGACCATTCTAGCTTGTGGAGTCAACCAATCTTGGCAGTCAATTAGTCATTTTTCATGGTTTTTCATGGTAAAGGTGCCGGAAAGCTAGGTCTTAGATTCTTGGAATTCCATCGATTCGTTGGGTAATGAATGGCCCCTCGGTCCAAAAATCAGTTTTCCTGATGTCAGAAAAATAGCTGTGAGATTCCTCCTCAACTCGCTAGCAGAGTAGGTGATTGGCTCGCTGGAAAGTAATTGTCAGATTTTGCCTATTCTATCTGGCGGTCGGGCGGTCAGTTTTCTATTCTCCCCATCTCAATTGCGTAGTGGTCTATTTTCAAGGGTTTACTAATGTCTCGAATTTGTTGTGTTGCAATCCTGTTTTTGTCATGCCAGAATTCGGCCATTGGTCAGCTTTCCTTCCAGCCTTTTCAAAAGAAAATTGAAGCTGATCCGGCGAAGTCCTATCAACTGACGCCGGACGATGGGCCCTGGCTTATTCTGGCGACTTCCTTTGCCGGCGAAAAAGCCTATAGCCGTGCTAAACAACTCGCCATCGAATTGCGGAGGGACTTTCGCCTGAAGAGTTATGTTCATCGTCGGACGGTCGATCTCAGTCAACCGGTGGAAGGTCTGCTTTGGAATGAAAAGAAGGATGAAGAGACAGGACAACTTGATCGAAAAAAGATGAAGCACCTCAACGGTGGAAAATTTGAGGAAGTGTGTGTCGTGATAGGCGATTTCCATTCGGTAGAAGACCCAGGGGTGCCCAAAACCTTGGAACGAGTCAAGTCGCTTCAACCCAAGTCCTACAACCTTAAAGATCTGCGGGCGACCAGTCAGTTTATCGGAGCAATGCGTCAATTGGTCAATATGAATGACTCCAGGAAAAAAAATCTGGGTCCATTTCGAGCGGCGTTTCTTTTTCCTAATCCCACATTGCCGGATGAGTTTTTTAACGAAGAGGGTACCGATCACTTCATCATTAATTTGAATAAGACCGCAAGGTACAGCCTCCTCGAAAATCGAAAACTGTACTCGGTTCGGGTTGCCACGTTCAGGGGTGACGTCAGTTTCAACCTGAAGGAAATTGAAGACAAGAAAAAGGAATTCAATCTAAAGAGAATGTTTGGCGGTGGGTTGGACAGCAAGTTGGCCGAAGCGGCTGAAAAAGCGAGTCAACTTACCGCGGCGCTTCGAAAACGTGACGTGGAAGCGTATGAGTTTCATGACCGCCATGAAAGTTATGTTTGTGTCGGCTCTTTTGACTGGGTTGGGACCCCTCGGGTTGACGGCAGACAGGAAATAAACCCCGCGGTTTTGAAGGTCATAGAGATGTATAAAGCCTACGACGCCGATATACCAGGGTTGGCAGGCTTGCTGCAGCCACGGTCATTGCCAGAGTTGCCCAAGACACCGTTTGATCTGCAGCCGCTTGCAGTAAAAGTTCCCCAGATTTCGGTCGTCAATCGAATTATGCGGGGTAAAACAACACCTAGCAATTATTGAGGCGAGTGGTGCCTGAACGCCTCTTTGTTTCATTAAACATCTTCGGTTAACCTCGGCGTCCGATTCAGGATCGCTTTTTTCTCGCCCTTTTCCTCTTTGGGACTATCAGGCTCAGGAGTGCTGTTCTGGTTTTTGGCCATTGCGGCATCAATCAAGGTTGCAATTCTCTTCTCCATCGCTGCGTTGGATTTTGCAATCCGTTTCCGGATGACCTTCGCGACTTCGGAAGCAATCTGGTTATCAATTAACGAATTGACCTCGGATTTGAGTGTATCGAACCGCGACGCAGTATTCTTTTCAAACTTGACAAACGCGTCGCCGTTTTTTGAGGCGAGTACTCGAGAGAACTCATCCATGGCATTTTTCAGCTTTTGTTCTGCTGTTGTGATGGAACTATTGATGGACTGCGTGTTCGAAACCAACAGCTCTTTTTTTACAGTTGCGATCTTACTGTCGGCTGCGCGTTTGATTTTGGCAATCTCGTTGGCGGCATTGCGGGCAATCTTGGTTTTTTCTTCGGAAATAATCCTGTTTGCCTCAGCTCTCATGGCGATGAGCTCGGTTTTTAAAGACATCCTCAAAGCGGCGGCCTCTGCTTTGATTTGATCGGACGCTTTCTTGGAGAGTTCTGAACTCGCAGTGCTGACCTTGGATTCAAGGTTTGCGTCGAGCTGCTGCTGCAGTTCGTTTTTCATCTCAGACTTCAGGCGTTCCCGGCGGCGGCGCAACAGTATTTGCCCGCTGCTGATTTCGGCGAAAATAGACAAGAACATCATCGAAACGATCGGAACAAGTAAGCGACGCGAGGACATGGAATTCTCCTGATGACGAAACGGCGAGGTAAGCCTCAAAGCTGAAACCTTCAAAATCGTGTTATTGCAAAAAGTAGAGCGGATCTTACCTGACAGTTGGAATCGGAAATCTACCTCGCCGACATTCATGTTTTCGCAAACCGCATAACTTACGGCATTGAAGGCACATCTGCGCGATATGGAATGACCGGTAAAAAACCACCATTTCCTTTTTTTACCATTATAGCAACTGCCAATCCAATCAATTGCGTCGCTTTCTTGTGATTCCCAGCGAATGCACACCGGCCAAAAAACGTCCGTAACGGGGCGGTTGGATTGCTTGGGACGGTTGAAGGACCAACCCTTTAGCGGTAGAACAAAACGCTTGTTTTTTCCTCAGTCAGGCAATAAAAAATGGCTCAAATTAATCATCATTTCCAAAAATTGAAAGCCGGTTATCTCTTCCCGGAAATTGCTCGCCGGGTAAATGCATTCGCTGATGCGCATGCGGATGCTGAAGTGATCAAGATGGGGATTGGTGATGTTACAGAACCGCTGCCGGCCGCGATCGTCCAAGCGATGCACGTTGCGGTCGACGAGATGGGGTCTCGGGATACCTTTCGAGGATACGGACCTGAACAGGGTTATGAATTCTTGAGGACAGCGATTGTGGAGGGAAGCTATGCTGGAATGGGGATAGCCGCCGATGAAGTGTTTGTCTCCGATGGTTCCAAATGTGATTCAGGAAATATTCTTGATATTTTTGGCATCGGAAACAGGATAGCCATTACTGACCCGGTCTATCCGGTTTACGTCGACACCAATGTGATGGCGGGAAACACCGGGGATGCGAACGCCCAAGGTAAATACGATGGACTCCTTTATTTGCCGGTTACCGAGGAAAACAACTTTGTCCCGGAAATTCCAGATCAAGAAGTGGATTTGATTTATCTTTGTTATCCCAATAATCCAACGGGCACTGTGGTCGGTAAAGAAGTTCTCCAGCAATGGGTGGAGTACGCCAGGAGTCATGGTGCGATTATCCTCTACGATGCAGCCTACGAAGCGTTTATTACCGAGGAGGGGATTCCCCATTCCATCTATGAAATCGAAGGGGCTCATTCCTGTGCCATTGAGTTTCGGAGCTTTAGCAAGAATGCCGGTTTCACTGGCACACGATGCGGGTTTACTGTTGTGCCAAAGCAATTGATGGGAATCGATGACGCTGGGAAAGAGGTTTCGATTCACGCTTTGTGGAATCGACGCCAAGCCACTAAATTCAACGGAGTTTCCTATCCGGTTCAGGCGGGAGCGGCGGCAGCGTACGGACAGCAGGGTAAGGCTGAAATCGCCGAGTTGGTAGCCTTTTATCTAAAAAATGCCCAGTTGTTGAAACAGGGGCTGGAGTCATTAGGAATACGTGTTTTTGGTGGCGTCAATGCACCCTACGTCTGGTTAAAGACGCCCGGTGGAGCTTCCAGTTGGGAATTCTTTGATCTGTTGTTGGAAAAGACTCATTTGGTTGGCACTCCCGGCAGTGGATTTGGTGCTGCAGGGGAGGGGTATTTTCGGCTCAGTGCTTTTAATAGTCGGGCCAACATCGAAGAGTCAGTGGAACGACTTAAAAAATTTCTTCAATGAAAAAAAAATATCCAGTCTGACCAAGGAAAGCTCTTCCTCTGGAGATTTGCGGTTCGACGAGAGTGAAATGATCTCAATGCGATCGGGGCCTGGCAGTAGAACATCTAGCGGTTGGTGAATTTTTCAGCAGCAGGGTGCTAGCTACCAAAAATAATTTGATGGATTTTAGAGTTTGCGCAAAGTTTAACGATTGATCCGTCGATAAAAATCTTAGTCATCGTTTTCGCCGGACATATGAACGAAAACACCGATGGCGGGGGGGATTCCATCATCCGATGGAACCAAGCAAGCCAGATTTGGTTTTGCTAAACAAGGAATTGCACAAGGACGACTCCATGAGTTCCCCCCTTAATAAATCCGTGGCCATGGCCGCGGTAATAATGATGATATTTTCGGGATGCCAACCTGGCCGCCCCTTCTATGTGCATGAAAATGCAGACCTCCAGTATTACGTTGATCAGCAGGTCGATGTGCGTTATCCGGACGCAGCGGTGGGCATACTACCGGAAGTGACCCAAGCGGCCCCCCCGCTAACATTGAATGATCAAGAGATCACCGACTTCATGGATTTGACGTTGGAGGATGCTGTCAACATCGCGTTGAAGAATACCAAGACCATTCGTGCGACCGGTCGGCCAACTCAGGTCGGCTTTACCATTCAGGGAACGACTCCCGGAGTGATCGATAATCCAGATGCTCCCACGATTTATGAAGTGGGAATCCGTGAATCTGAACCGAGTCAATTACCGGTTCCGGGGCAAATCACATCAGCCGAACTGCTGTCGACCAATTCAACTCTGGATACCAACCAGGGAGTCGAAGCAGCATTGGCGGAGTTTGATGCTCACGTAACGAGCAGCCTTTTTTGGAACACGACCGATCGACCCAGGAACTTTGTTGTTTTTGGGGAGCAACGAGACAACGAAGCGAGCAACGTCGGCTTTCAACATGCCATAAGCAAAAAAGCTGCCACGGGAACTCTCTTTACCCTCCGGAGTCGTGCGGACTTCAGTAGTAACAATAATTTCCTCTCGAGCGATCCTCCCCCAAACACCGGAAACCAGGCACTAGAGAGCGATTGGACTGCTGCACTGGAGTTGGAATTTAATCAGCCCTTGTTGCGGGGCCGAGGAACAGCAGTGAATCGTACACCCATTTTGGTCGCACGTATTGGTGGCGATCAGACTGTGGCTAATACCGAATTTTTTCTGCAAAATATGTTGACGCAGATCGAGATAGCCTATTGGGGTCTTTACAACTCATATCGGCAGTTTGAAGTCGCAAAGGAATCGGTAGACAACGCAATCAAGGTCTACAACATAGAAAAAGATAACTTCGAAATTGGTGGTTCACAGCGATCGACAAAGGCGACGGTCTCGCGGGCGGCGGAGCAGTATTTCAACTTTGTTGGCAATTTGAATTCTGCCTACGCTGAAATGCAGAGACGAGAAACAGATCTTCGGTTCCTCCTTGGGATTTCCTCCAGCGATGGTAAGTTCATCCGACCGGTGGACGTGCCGATTACATCTGAAATCGCTTTTGACTGGTACGAATCACTGAACGAAGCTCTCATTCGACGGCCAAATCTTCGTATTAAACAATGGGAAATTAAGAAGAAAGAATTGGCCCTCAACTACTCAAAGAATGGCCTTCTTGGACAATTGAACTTCGTCTTTCTGTATCGGTTCCTTGGCCTGGGTGACGAACTCATTGGCGGTGATGGACTTGATTTTCCTGCAACGAATTCCGGAGCAGTGGAAAATTTATTCGGTGGCGATTCTCAAGAACTGAGAATGGGCTTGACCGGCGGTTACACGGTGGGCCAACGCCGCGAGATGATGAACGTCCGAAATGCACAATTGAAATTAGCTCGAGAAAGGGCGCGTTTGGAGGATATGGAACTGGATGTTGCCCGTGAGCTTCAGAATGCCTTGAAAGCGTTGGTGTTTCACTACAAGCAGGCCCGGGTTAACGCCAATCGCTGGCTGGCTTCCCAGGAAGAAGTTCGTACCTACGCTGACTTGCGGGATCAGGGAATTGATATCACAAATGTGTTAGAGGCTCAGCGAAACGAAGCCCAGGCCAGAGTGGCTTTTCATGACAGTATCGCCAATTACAACCAGTTCGTGGCATTGATTCACCGTTTGCGCGGGACAACGCTTGAGTATTACAACGTGCAATTCGGCGAAGGACAATGGCCCGAGAAGGCTTATTATGACGCCGAAGAGTTGGCGCGAAAACGAAGCGCGAGCCTGCCCATGAATTACGGTTTTACTCGACCCGGTACCGTCAGCATCTCGGACGGTTCCAGTTCGGTCTACGGCGAAGAAGTCCCAATGGATGGCACTTTGATGGGTGATGAAATGATAGAAGGTGAGATGATCCTGGAAGGGCCTCTTGGTGATGGTGAACTCGTCCCGTTAAAAGAAATCGAAGAAATTCAGCCACGAGTCGATCCGCCCTCCACACCCAAAGAGCCAGGTTTCAAAGCGGATGATCGAAATATCACTAAAGCTGTTCGCGGTTCTGAGATCCTTCAGGCAAGTTATCTCGAGGCCGAGGCCCCCGAAAAAAAGAACATTCGTTGGAGCCAGCTTGGCTTGGCTGACGAGGGATTATCCTCTGGCACACGTGTTCGCACCAAAGCCAAGTTAAGATTGGTCGGTTCAACAGATTAACAAGATGGCTGACCGCGGGGTCACCGCGGTCTATTGAAAGCAATTCCGGAATCTCGTTTGTTGACTCGTTGTCGCAAACGAGATTTTCGTTTCTTGAGATTGGTTTTTTCCGAAGGCCTTTGTCCGTTGCGGACACTGTGAGGAAATTTGCAGGTTATCCATTTCACAAAAAGGTTGATTCGTAATTGTAGGGAGTGGAGGAATGGTCTAAGGTACTTGGCGAGATTGCATTTGAATTCCAATTGATTTGGGCATGATGATTACTTCCTGGATTGAATCGGCCAATGATGCCGGACTCGGTTTTTCACTCGATAATTTACCCTATTGCTCGTTTTCCCAGCAGGATCGGTCACCGCGATTGGGAGTAGTGGTCGGTGACCGAATTGTCGACCTCTATCTGCTCGCCGATGAGAATTTGTTGCCATCCAAACAGGCGTTGATGCAGCCTGTTCTTAATGACGTGATGGCCTTGACCAAAGCAAATCGATTGGCCTTGCGCGAGGCCTTGAAAGGGCTCTTGGCAGACCAGCCGGGAATGTTGCGTGACCATTCTGGCTTGGTGGAACAAGGGGTTCATGAAATCCAAAATGTCTATTTCCACCTCCCCGCTCGAATTGGCGACTTTTCAGATTTTTATGCTTCGCGTTATCACGCTACCAACGTGGGGGCCATGTTGCGTCCAGAAGAGCCATTGCTTTCCAATTATAAGCATCTCCCGGTTGGCTATCATGGCCGAAGCTCCAGCATCACCGTCTCGGGAACCAATATCCGAAGGCCGGTTGGGCAAATAGCACCGGGTGTGGGAGAGGAAAATCCGCGATTTGAGGAATCCAGCAAGTTGGATTATGAGATGGAATTGGGGGTGTATCTCGCCGGCGGAAATTTGCTGGGAGATCCGATTAAGATCGATAATGTGGAGGACTCGGTTTTTGGATTTTGCCTGCTGAATGACTGGTCGGCCAGAGATCTCCAGCGATGGGAATATCAACCGCTAGGCCCGTTTCTTTCCAAGTCATTTGCTTCTTCTGTTTCACCGTTTGTGGTAACGGCTGAAGCCCTTGAGCCTTTTCGTGTTCCTGCCAATGAGCGGCCGGTAGACGACCCACCGTTATTGCCTTATTTGGACTCTGACCTCAATCGAACGGCTGGGGGGTTGGACCTTCAGTTGGACGTGTTTTTGCTTTCTGAAAAAATGCGTAGCGTTGGCCTGGAGCCTTACAGGATCAGCAGCGGGAGATTTCGAGATATGTATTGGACAATCGCCCAGATGATTACCCATCAGGCCTCCAACGGATGCAACATCCGTCCAGGTGATCTCATTGGAAGTGGGACTGTGAGCGGAAGGGAGAAAATATCCAGAGGATGTTTGCTGGAAAGAAACTGGCTGGGGGATTTCGGCGAGACCGTATCAAGTACGAACAGGTTGAGTCTCGAACTTCCCACTGGGGAAAAAAGGGATTTCCTGGAGAATGGAGATGAAGTGATTCTCCGCGGTTTTGCAGAAAACAGTGATCATCATCAAGTCAGTCTCGGTGAATGCAGAGGGCGGATTCTGGCTGCCAATGTTTGATACCCAACCAGCGGCTAGGTTCGGTGATCGATGATCGAAACGGCGATCGGAATTCTAACTCGAATGAAACGCCGCGGTTGCTGCTGAAAAGACGTCCTGCAGGGTCACTTGGTTTTCGATGGCTGCTTTTTTACAGCTTTCAAATTCCGGAGTAAAGGTTTTGCTGCCGTCTGGTTGCGTTATCAGTTTGCCATCGATCCTGCCCCACGGTGTGGTCACCTTGTGTAATTCACGTTGAAGCACGAAACGGTGAATCGTTTCGTGTCGGATTCCCAACGTGCCTGTCTCGCGAAACAAGATCTCTCGAATCTCTGCCAAATTTTCGGTGTGGCACAGGACGCTAAAGATAATTCCGGGCCTGTTTTTCTTGACCTGTATCGGCGTGGTGTAGACATCGACTGCTCCGGCAGCCATCAATAATTCCGTGCAATAACCCACCACCTCTCCAGACACGTCATCCAAATTGGTTTCCAGACGTTGGATGGTCTCAGGTCGAATTTCATCTGCATCACTCTCCGTTGAGGTTCCGATGGTCAAACGCAGAACGTTAGCTTGTTCGAGTAATTCGCGGGTACCAGCCCCCACTCCGATTGTTTGGATCGACATTGCTGGCAGCCCACCGAAATCATTGGCTAATGTTGAGACAATTGCGGCCCCGGTGGGTGTGGTCAACTCCGCTTCAATTTCCGATTTTTCGAGGGGGATACTTTTGAGGATCTCAACGGTAGCAGGCGCAGGAACGCTTACATAACCGTGGGCGATTTTGATTTTCCCTTTTCCGGTTGCGATTGGGGAGCAGATTAATCGGTCCAGCCCAAGTAGATCCCAGGCGATCGCTCCCCCAACAATATCAGCGATTGAGTCGATGGCACCGACTTCGTGAAAATGGACTTTTTCCAAGGTCGAGCCATGAACTTTCGCTTCTGCTTTGGCAAGGTTAAGAAAGATTTCCTTGGCGAGTTTTTTCGTGCGTTCGTTGATTGAGCTGTCATCGATCATTTGATTGATGTGATGAAGATGTCGATGGGCATGCTCGGGGTCGTGTAACACGTCGACTTTTAATGCCCGAAAGCCAAATTTTTTGACCTCCTGTTGTTGCAGTTTGCAGTTGCCGGTATTCAATGAATCGATGCCAGCCTGAATAGTTTCAAAGTTCGCGCCGGCATCGACACACGCTGCCAGGAACATATCTCCGCTGATTCCACTTTGGCAATCAAGATATCCAATTTTCAAAACAGGCTCCTTTTGTCCTCAAAGATTGAATCCTTCCATGGCGGAAAGCTATCACTGTTCTCTCTGAATTGAGAACGACTGCCAGCATTGCCGATTATTGTTTAGAAAGCTGTTTTCCTAGGCGGCTGGCAACCGCTTTCCCATCGTTTCACGGCTAGATTCGGATTGTGATTAACATGGTCAAATTACTCGATTTTGGTCATAATCCCCACTCCCGGGCCGGATTTTTAAGGTTGGTGATTCAGGCTTCCGGTTGTCCACCCACGGAATTGCGGCCGAATAGGCGACAGAGGGATAAATGATGAAGGATGTTTTAGCAGTTGTTCTGGCGGGTGGTAAGGGTTCCCGGTTGGAACCGTTGACCAGGGATCGAGCAAAACCGGCCGTTCCATTTGGTGGTAATTACCGCATTGTTGATTTTTCACTTTCGAATTGCCTTAACAGCGGTATTCGTCAGATGTTGATTCTAACGCAATACAAGGCGATGAGTCTGGATCGTCATATCAATTTAGCTTGGCGGCCGTATTTTTGCCGTGAGCTCGGTGAGTTTATCGATGTCGTTCCTCCCCAGCAAAGGATTGATGAAAATTGGTATCAGGGAACTGCTGATGCGGTCTATCAAAACATCTACGCGATTGAGAAAGAGCGCCCGGAATACGTCGTGATTCTTGCCGGTGACCACATCTATAAGATGAATTACCAACGCATGTTGAAATTTCATCAGGAGGTCAACGCGGATCTCACCATTGGCGCGCTTAAGGTCGATAAAAAGGCTGCCAAGGAGTTTGGAGTCATGCAGGTAGATTCTTCTCAGCGTGTGGTTGGCTTCGAAGAAAAATCTCCTTCTCCCAAGACGCTGCCCAATGAGCCAGACCATTGTCTTGCGAGCATGGGGATTTACATTTTTTCGGCTCGATTCCTTTTCGAAGAGCTGTGCCGCGATGCAACTGATCTCCAGAGTCGCCATGACTTTGGACGCGATATTATCCCCAATAACATTAGTAAACAAAATGTTTTTGCTTTTCCATTCCAGGATGAAAACCAAAAACAGTCTGCCTATTGGAGAGATGTTGGCACATTGGATGCCTATTATGAAGCCAACATGGATCTGGTAGCGGTTGATCCGATGTTGAATCTGTATAGTGAACATTGGCCAGTCCGTACCTTCCAGCCCAACGTCCCTGCTGCAAAATTTGTCTTTGGAAGTCGTGGTGCTACCGATCGGGTCGGCCATGCCCAAGACAGTATTGTGTGCTCAGGCAGTGTTATTTCCGGTGGCCAGGTGGAACGGAGCATTATCGCCGCGCATACCCGCGTCAACAGTTATGCCCATGTAGAAGACTCCATTCTCTTCAGTCACGTTACAGTAGGTCGCCATGCCAGGATTCGCCGGGCCATCGTCGATAAAGGAGTTTCAATTCCTGCCGGCTGCCAAATCGGGTTTGACTTGGAGCTTGATCGCCAAAGGGGGTTTACAATCAGTGACGGTGGGGTGGTCGTGATTGCCAAGGGGTCAGTGATTAGCGGCACAAAATCGGTGGGAAGTCCTCATTTTGCAAAAACCGAAAATCGAGTTTCCCAGTAGCGTTGATGTCCACTCGCTTTCTGCTGATCATGTGGTACTGATCATGTGTTGGAGATCTGGGACAATCCACGGCTAAGTGCGCTTGAGGTTTACCGAGGTGGGTGGTTGCTGACTTCAATCGGAAACCAGTTCGATGAGATGCCCATCTGGATCGTTGAAATAGACTTGAACAGCCCCGTCAGGGCGTTGTTTCGGTCCTTGGGCGATTTCGATGCCCTGCGATTGAAGCTGTTTGGCTTCTGCAAAACAATCGTCTACGCGAAATGCAAAATGATGGCCGCGCGATGGAATAGAGTTGCCACGATGGCCTAGTCCTGCTGCCCCCGATTCCTGACTGGTCAGTGTCAAATGGACTTGTGTATTTCCAGCTTGAAACCATAATCCAGGAAAATCGAAATCGGGACGAGAAACTTCATCGAGTCCGAGTTTGTCGCGATAAAAATCGCGCGATTTTTGGAGGTCGGAAACGATCAGTGTCACGTGATCGATTGCCTTCAATTTCATCCGCCTGATCTCCTTGGCAAGTTGTCAATCTTGTAGTGTGGGAAGGATTTTTGCTCGCGTCAACATGGACCTAAGAGTTGTGCGGTCCAGAGCTCGGTTTTATTCAGTAAGGGACGTTAGCAGGTCCATCGGTGCGTTTGGGCCTGGCGGTCTTGCCTGCCGTCGTTAGAGGATGTGCAACTCCCTATGGCGTTATTCGCTGGAGAACAAGGGGATTGTTTGGATTTGGTCGAATGGATGACGTTTGTCTTGCCGAAAAGTCTCAGGCCTATTTCTGTAGATACTTGAGTCGCTGAATTCAGTTTGTTGGAACCCTTATTGGGTTCTTGAGCTTTGATCGTCTATCCAACGACGATTGAATGATGCGTCGAAAATGGCTGACCGACCGGGTCCCTGAAGCGTTGCGAAGAGCAAACTCAGGAAAAGGGGTCCGCCACAAGTGAAAAGGCCGTTTCTTTGAGCTCCTTCTTTTGGAATCAACGACGCACTGTGGGGTGAAAATTCCAAGCCATTCTGTACGGTGTAGTCGTAGCACAAGCCAGGATTTTTTTCCGCCACCAATTTCTGTGGTGTGATTTGGCATCCACCAGTTCTTCAGCTGTGGTCCTGACCGTCAAAATGCTCGGACCATTAGTTGGCTGAGGGAGGATCGCCTTTGGTGCCGCCAAGTCCAACCGGAACTTTTTCACCTAGGGCTTCAGCGTTAATCAGCGGATGACGAAACTGTTTCCGAGGCAGGCAGCAACAACTTCGTTTAATGGGTCGCTGACCCGTTAATCCTCAACCGCAGGCAATTTCAAGATTCCAACGACAAGAGGCTCATGAAGGCAGGTGCACGTTGTTTGCTCTTTAAAACTGTGGTTAAACGACCATTTATTGGGACCTAGGGCGACGGTGGCAAATGAATTTGTTACGTTGGTGCAAAAGAAATCGCGAATTGCAATCTGGTTGAGAATCGCTGATCTTTTGAACTGGGGCGGCCGGAAATCCACAAAAGGCAATATATATTGATGGAATCCGGCACATCCTTAAGAATTCAAGCTGAGACTCGATCGTGGACTGTCTGAAACAGGCTTGGCGACTTAAGATATAGGAGAGGTGTCCTGTTTCTATGAATCTTACTGCTGCCACACTTTCGTTTTGCGCTAAGTTGCTGTGTGGAGCAAAGATCAGGTGGATCAATTGCCAACCTGATATTTGCCAACGCATCTATTTCGCCAACCATACCAGTCATTTGGACGCGATTGTTCTCTGGTCGTCGCTGCCGAAAGAGGTACGTGTTCTGACTCGGCCTGTGGCGGCCAAGGATTACTGGGATAAGGGGGTCGTCCGCCGGCATATCACCAAAGCACTCAAGCTATTGCTGATTGACCGGCATGAAATAACGGCCCGCAGGAGTCCAATACAACTGATGATGAATGAGATTGGTCAAACAGATTCGTTGATTGTATTTCCAGAGGGAGGCCGCAGTGCTTCGGGCGAGCTTGGAGAATTCAAGAGTGGGCTTTACTATATGAGTAAGAAGAGACCTGAACTGGAACTAGTTCCGGTTTACATGGACAATATGAACCGGGTTTTGCCGAGAGGCGAAATTCTGCCCGTTCCCCTGCTAAGCTGTATTTCTATCGGAGCACCGATGTGGCTAGAGGCCGGTGAGTCCAAAGTTGATTTCCTGGAACGAGCCAGGAATGCAGTATTGAATCTGAAGTCAGAAGATTAATTGATGTTGTGCGGAATGGAAAGGGCCGGGATGTTTTTCGCAGAGACTGCTCAGCAGATTCCCATCGATTTTGCGACTAAAGCCTTCTTTATATCTGTCATCGCGACGCTTTTGATTTTGTTTGGAATTGGGCGAATCCTTAAGGGGCGACCGGATCATTTTATTGACTCGGCAGTTGTTCGCAACTTCAACAAACGGATTACCTCTTGGCTAGCGATGACCACGATTTTGTCGGCGGCGCTTCTGTTTAACGAAACGACCACCGTCGTCATTTTTTTCCTGCTTTCTTTTTGGGCACTTCGTGAATATGTCACGATGACGCCGACCAGACGAGCGGATCATCGTACGTTGTTTTGGGCGTTTTTTCTATTCACTCCTGCGCAATATTTTCTGGTGGGGCTTGGGCGTGAAGTCGAAGTTTTCAACTCGAAATTTGATGCTTATCACCTATACAGCATCATGATCCCGGTTTACGCCAGCCTGTTTATTCCATTTCGGACGGCATTGTCTGGCGACGATAAGCGATTTCTGGAGAGGATTGCCAAGATTCAATTTGGTTTGCTGGTGTGTGTTTATGCACTCAGCTATGCACCCGCGTTACTTTACATGAAATTGAACCACTGGAATCCGTCAACTAATTCGCTGGAACCGTGGCAGGACCGTAACGTCGGTTTGTTGTTTTATTTTATTGTTCTGGTTCAGGTCAACGACGTGATGCAGTTCATATGGGACAAAATGGTTGGACGTAAAGTGATTGCCCCAACCATCAATTCAACGCGAACCTGGGAAGGTTTTTTTGGAGCCGCGGTCTGTACCTCATTAATCGGTATGTTGATTCCAATCGTTTTCGCAGGTCGCGTGACACCTTTTCAGTGGTTTGGATCTGGATGCATGGCACTGGTAATTTCGGTGATGGGATTCGCCGGTAGCATTACGATGTCTGCCATCAAGCGGGATCGGGGTGTCAAGGACTACGGTACCTTGGTGACCGGTCACGCTGGAGTACTCGACCGGATCGATTCCATTTGTTTTGCGGCGCCGGTTTTCTACCATGTCACGCGGGTCTTTCTGGAAAGACGACCAGCGGCCACGATTGAAACAATCGAAACCGCTGGAATATGGAACCTCTTGAGTTAACCACCGTCCGCTTCTCACCGGGTTCACCGAACGCCACCGTTGTCATAATGAACGGGCTCAATTGTAGACGTTCAACCCCACTGAGAAATGGCACCGGATTTCTTATTTCGTGTAATCTGCATATTCGAGGGCCATTTTTTCCCTCTCTGGGAAATCACCAAGAGTGACCCGGATCCGGTAATTCAATTTGAGTGATTCCCCTTTTTTCAAAGTGACCTTGGGAAACGAACCAAAACGACCATAGTCGCGATAAGCAGAATAGATCGATCCCTTGGGATTGTCGGAGTGATTCATGTGTTGGACGGAGATGAGCTGATCGCCGAGGCGATAATTTAATGCGACCCATGGAAGATCACGGTCTTTTTTCGGATTGATACCCTCCGCATGAAAAAGATATTTAGCCGATTTGTTTTTGGAAACTTCGTCACTCGGTCGAAATTGAAAGCCTGCGTGCTCCGGATCACCGTCAAGTGACACATCATCGGTTACTGCGGTCAATTGACATTCAAAATCGGCCAGCATATGGGCGTCTTTTTCGTTATGGTAAAAGGTCATGGTCCGCAGCTCATCTAGAATGATCTTGTTGTTGGAATCCATCCAATGAAGATTGGCTACGATGACCGTTGCATCTTTTCCCTGGGATGTCTTCTGGAAACCCTTGTGGATGATCTCGCTGGTTTTCATATGCCAGAGGTCATAGCTTTTTTTCTGGAACCTTATCTTGTTCCACCCCAAAAATATTCCCCGGTGGTGAGTGAATTGACCGCCGGGTCCCTTGGTAATCGGCGTTTTCCCGTCCGGGCCCATAACGTGAACATAGGGTTTGTAGGTTTCATGTCGCTTTTCTTTGCTGGAGGTATCGTGTTCATACATGTAGCGGGCGATAGTTTTTCCATTAATAACAACATCCAGAAATTTGCCCTGTTCGCTATCAGCAGAGGGGACCTTTCTTTCCTGAGCATCGACATGGGAGGTTGTAGTCAAAATCAAAACAAACAAAAGCATGATGCGAATCATCGAAAATTACCTTTTACAGTTAGAAATCTATGAGGAAATTCGGGTGCCGTGATTTGACAACGAGCACCTGTTCGGAAAGGTGGGAACCGTTGCGGCCATTTCTAAAGGAATCCAGTGTAACCGAAATTCACCGTTGATTCAGGAAATGGAATGCCAGTTGATTACCGCTTCAATCGGAATCACGCCCCGATGTTGGTCGCTTATTTCAAGTATTGAAAGTCGATGGAAGAAATCATGATTTGGCAGAAAATCTGCCATTGCCGAAGCTGACGTGCCGGATTGGGTAATTCCCGATTGTCAGAGTTGCCTTGAAAGAACTTTCTGGCGACTTCAATCTCATTATTGTTAGGGCCTCTGGACAAACCGATTTGGTAAACAAATTCAAGTTGTTGTTCAAGATTCGCCGGAGAATGGGCTATGACGCGTTCAGCTGCTGCCTTGGACTGGCGGCGGACAAATTCACTGTTGAGCATGTAAAGGGCCTGCGTCGGGAGTGTGCTTGTGCTGCGTTGGCCGGCAACCAGATTGGGGTTGGGAAAGTCGAAAACCTCGAACAGGTTATTTAATGTATTTCGAAATACCGGTAGGTAAATACTGCGCCGGTTGGAGTGATAAACATAGCCAAATTCAGACTTGGTATTGGGTTTGATGGCGGGACCCCCGAATGTGTCATCGAGTTTTCCACTGAAGGAAAGAATGCGGTCGCGGATCGCCTCCGCATCGAGCCGCTTGAGCGGGAAATGACCAAGCAGCCGATTGGCAGGATCCTTTTCCACGGATGTCTTATGAGCAGTAGAAGATCGTTGATAGGCTTTGGAAAGTACAATTTTCCGGATGAGTTTCTTTGTTGACCAACCGTTGCGAATAAAGTTGGTGGCAAGGAAATCCAATAATTCCGGATGAGAGGGTGAATCGCCCATTTCTCCAAAGTTGTTGGTTGTCGATACGATACCTCTGCCAAAGACCCAACCCCAGACTCGGTTAACATAAACACGGGCCGTTAAAGGATTTCTTTCACTGGCCATCCAGTCGGCGAGTTGATATCGGCCCGATCCCACGGGTTCCTCGAGTTGAATCAGGTTTTCGATGACCCTCAACGCTCCTCGTTTTACAGCTTGGCCGGGTGAATGCACATCTCCTCGAATGCAGACGTGAAAGTCCCCCGGTTTGTCTTCTTCCCGAACCGTCATCACATTGGCCGGACTGGCCGGTTTGTGTTTTTCCAATTCAGCCAATCTTGTGTTGGCCTTCGTTAATTCTGCGGCCCATTGCCGCCGCTGTATGGCTTGTTGGGTTGGTTGAAGATTTTCTTTTTGATTGAGATCGCCCGGCTTTTTTGGAAGTGTCTTCAAGTTTGAGACCAGGTGGATCGAGTCCGCTATCGTGACGCCGTTGGGACCGCTCTCCAGGCGAACAGTGACCACATCCCCTTTGTTCAATTTTAGTTTTGTCAGGATATGGAAATGCCCTTCTAATGGTGGTGGCAATTGCTGATTCACCAAGTGGCTACTTGTTTTTCCGTTGGTCGTCACCCGGTAAAGCGCCGCCGTCGAGCGATTAGGGTTGGGGACCTGGGAGGCTCTGACGACAAATGAGCCCGAAGTTTGGGCAACCAGGCGATAAACGACATGGTCGCCCTCATTTTTGCTGAAATGGTAACCCTTACCTATAAATGGTTTGATGGAAGTGCTGTAACTCCATTGGCCGACCCGCCTGGCTGTTTGGTCATCAGCGATTGCCCCTGGAAACGAATCCAGGTCACTGGCAACAAAGCTCTGTTTTCGATTTTTGTTTAACGACAACTTTTGTTTCAGCCGGGCGATGGTTTCTTTTGTTGCGGCGGTATCGGCCAGATAACGGTCAAGCACTTTTTGTTTGCCCGGCTCCAGTGGGAGTGGTGTCGTTGTAAACTTGGAAACATTACCGGGCAGCAGTGATTTTGTGCTTCTGAAAATTCCGGCCAAGGCATAGTAGTCTTCGGTAGGAATTGGATCGAACTTGTGGTCATGGCACCTTGCGCAACTAACGGTCAGCCCAAGAAAAACGCGGCTCACGGCGTTGATTTGTTCATCGACAACCTCCATCCGCAAAAGTTCCTTATCCTGAAGTTCATAATTGTGAGGCCCCAGCATCAGGAATCCGGTTGCTGTGACCCGTGCCTGTTTTCGAAGGATCTCCTCTGAATCAGATGGCAGAAAAAGATCACCGGCGATTTGCTCCTTCAGGAATTGGTCGAAGGGTAAGTCGCTATGAAACGAATTGACAACATAATCACGATATCGCCAGGCGTCCGGGAAAAGGAGGATGCGTCCCCCGCCACTACTGTCGGCATACCGGGCGACATCCAACCAATGACGTCCAAATCGTTCACCAAAATGACGGGACTCTAATAGCTGATCAACGAGTTGTTCGTAGGAGATCTTACCCGTTTGGAATTCGTTGATCGTTTGAGGAGCGGGTGGCAGGCCAATAAGGTCAAAGTAAACTCTTTCCAGGAGTTCCGTTGGAGCCGCCTGGTTAGAGGGCTGGATATTCTTTTGGACCAGTCGAGCCCCGATGAACCGATCGATGCTCGAGGGGAATTGTTCGACGAAATCAAGTCCTTTATTGGGCGGACTCGGATCTCCAAGCGGTTGGAAACGCCATGATTTCCGGGCGTGTTCCAGATCGATTCGGGGCTTTGTCACTGTTGTCCCACCGGTTCTCGGGTCGATCGCTCCGTCGTGGATCCAACGCTTGATATTGTCTCTCACTTCCTGCGGTAACTTACCCGAGGGTGGCATCTCAAGATCATTGTATTCGATGGCCGAGAGTAACAGGCTGTCTGAGCTTTTTCCGGGAACGATGGCCGGTCCTGAATCACCACCCAATGTCCATCCGGCTTTTGAATCGAGTACCAGATTGCCGGCGATTTCCTCAGCAGAAGCGGAGTGGCATTCGTAGCAGTGTTTGATGAGGATTGGCCGGATTTTGGATTCAAAGAAAGCCATCTTGTCCGAATCAGTTTTCTCTTGAATCGGTTTGTTGAATTGGCTTGGGACGCTGTTGGCGGGTTTGGAAGCGGTTGTTTTTCCTGCTGCGGGTTGATCCTGATTCGCATTGGCGGCGTTCAGTCCAGCATGACAGCACAAGACGAGAAAAGAAAAGTAAATTCCTCTAGGAATTTCTTGAGCCGATGGCCAAGGTATCAGGAGGGTACTCAAGTATTTGCTTATTGAGCACATAGGAGATCAATGGTGTTTTGGGGAGTGGCGTTTAGGGCAGTGGTAAAGTGGCTGATTGAAAGCAATCCCTTCGGTTATACCGCTGAGTGAACGATCAAAACAGCAACAACCTTCAGGATTTTCCAGCCAGTCGGTTCACCGTTGTGTCCAGTCCAGAATCGCCTATCTAATCCAGAGTCTCTTTTGTCTAACCCAGAGTCTTTAGCGAATGCGAGTTTAGCCATTTCAACGAGTCGTCATGACGATCCGAAGCCTCTTCTGCTACCAACGAATCAGCGACTCCGTTTTCCCTTTGCTCAGAAAGACTGGTTAATACGAAAGGCTCTGAATTGGAGTAATTGGCAAAGGCAATTTCGATCGTGTTGGATGGGGTCGTGTTAGGCAGGACCGTGTTAGGCAGGACCGTGCTGGAAAGGTCCAGAGATGCCAAAGATTGCGGTATCAGTAGGTCCGTGCTCACTCGGAGTGCTGATGCATCGGACATCACTGAAAGCTCAACCGGGGTCTCCATTTGGGCGATTCGATGCCAATCGATAACGTTCTGCTTTTGAATACCGGGACCACCAGCATCGGTGCCAGTTCCGGTTCCATCATTGCCCGGTTCGAATTCGCTTCCGCCGGAATTCCCGCCGTAGTTTCTTGCAAGGTAAAGTGTGCGAGCCGCATCTATGCCACCAATTGAATCCGAACCGGATATATTGCGGATGGCACCCTCGGCAATAAAGTGGCGAACAAGGCTTGGCGAAAAATCGGGGTCAACCGAAAGCACCAGTGCCGCCAAGCCCGTCACAAACGGAGCGGCCGAGCTGGTTCCGCTGTAACGACCATATCGGCTATCTGGTAGCGTGCTGTAAATGTTAACACCAGGAGCATCCACCTGTTGTACTCCACTTTGACCAACGTAATTGCTGAACCAAGCGTGGGTATCCTGAGCGTTATGTGCTCCAACAGAAATGACGTTGGAAAGTGATGCGCTGTGTCGGGCAGGGTAGGCGGGCATTTCGAGTCCACCGTTACCCGAAGCCACCGCAACAAAAACCCCATTGGAATTCGCATACGCGATAGCTGCTCTGACAGCATAGCTATACTCACCGCCAATACTGAGGTTGATGACATCGGCACCGTTATCAACCGCATAATAAATACCACGAGCCAACTGACCAAAACTGCCATCGCCATTTTGGTCTAAAACTCGAATCGACATGATTTGGGCATCGTATGCGATCCCGGTGGCCCCAAACTTGTTTTGAGCGCTGGCAATGATTCCCGCTACGTGGGTTCCGTGTCCATTCAGATCGCTTGGACTGTTGTCGTCTTCGGAAAAATCCCAGCCGCGCACGTCATCAATAAATCCGTTGTTGTCATTGTCGATGCCATCACCAGCGATTTCACCACTGTTGGTCCAGATTTGGTTTTTCAAATCACTGTGAGTATTATCAACGCCCGAATCAATAACGGCGATGACTACCCCTTTGCCAGAGTAACCCGCATTCCATGCTTCGGGTGCGTAAATCGCATTTAGGGCTGAATCCCGCGCCGTTGTCCCGTAAAAATCAACATTTTCCAGTCGCCCATCGGAATCGTCCGGTTCTGCGGCGACCGAAAGATCGTACGTCAGGTCACCGTGACGGGCTTTTACACCGAAGATATAAATCCCCGGTGAAATGTCACCATTCACTCTGTCGATCGTTTTGCCGCGATTTGTAGAGCTGTCGAGGAGGCTGTGTTTTGAATTATAAAAATACAGATCGGCATTAGCTGACAATTGACTCAAAACGGCCCTGATACTCAGGAATTGATCCGCCTGAAATTGGTAATAGTCCCACCTGTCGCTGTTGCCGACCCAACCTGAAATCCGGATTTCATTCTCTTGATCCAGTATTCCCAAATCCGTCGCTTCACCGAGTGAGTTTCCTCCGCCGTCGGCCCGGGGATCTGTTGCAACGAAATTCAGGTCGTATTCGCTGGAATTTAAACCATCCAGAGCGTCAACGCGAACAAAATATCTACCCGATTCAAGAGTGGTGTTAATAATTTCGCTGTTGGTATCGCTTCGTAGAGACCACTTGATCAAATCGCGATTACCATCGAGCAGTCGCAATTCCGCATCGGCCTCAAGGTTTTGCAGCTTGATCACGACGTTGGTTTGACTGTTGATCTGAAACTGATAGATGTCTTTCCTGTCGCCTCGACCGACATAGTCATGTATGTTGGTGGATCCAGCTAGCACACCAATATTGCTGGCAGTCCGGTAGGTATTACCGTCGGTGGCAGACTGATCATTTATCGCTTGTGCCTGCACTTCGGTGGTGTCCGAGGCTCCCGATGGAATGAAAAGATCTGAATCCAGAAGGGGATAGGCAGAAAGGACAATACGATCTTCAAGTGTTTCAAAACCCCGGCCCAATTGGGATTTTCGCGAAATCTTTTGATGCGATTCAACTTTCAAAAGCCGTTGAAATCCAACGCCTTGTAAATTCAAAATGGAGCGAATGCTCGTTGATCGTTCACGCTTCACAGATGATTCCGATTAGGTGATTGCCAAAAGAGAAAAGAGGTAACCCTACAAATCTAACTGACGATTGGTAGAAAATCCAGTTTTTGACGGGTTTGAGGGCAAAAATTTAGCGTTTCAGGTTAACGGATTTGTAAGAATGACGATAAACCCCTTATGCTTACATTCGTCAAAAACAGTAGGACCGGCAGGTTTTCCATCCGGTAGCGTCTTTGAGTGCTCCAATCAGAATCCCAGCGACGTTGATCCTGAACTAAAACGAGTCATTTTTTTGTAGGATTTTCTTGGGCTTATGAGTTCCAATCACGAAACTCCCGAAAATCAAGGGCCAACACCCCACGAACCTCGAGTGGAGCGGGAATTTGTGGGGCAACCCACCATGCCATCGGCTGGTGGAATGCCTGAAAAAACGGCAAATACGCCGGTGAGCCCCGCGGCAGATGAGCAGCTGATACAGCAAACGAAACTGCAAATTCGTACGCTGGTCAATGAAATTCAGCAGTTGGCGCAGTCAGATTGTACGATTGACGACTTTTACGATGGCTTTCTATCGAGGGTGACGAGTGCCTTGGCGTCCAGCGGAGGGGCCGTTTGGAAAGTCAATGAATCCGGACGGTTAGAGCTTCAATTCCAGATTAATATCGCAACCACTGAGCTGGCCGGTAATGAAAATGCCCAGATTGCTCACGATCTGCTGTTGCGACGTCTCATTGAGGCGAATGAACCGGCCTTGGTTCAGCCTAATTCGGGAACCGGTGAATCTGAGGACGCTTCCAACCCCACTTCGTCGTTGCTGGTGATCGAGAGGTTATTGGTTGATCAAAAAGTAGTGGGACTGGTAGAGGTCTTTCAAAGATCCGGAAGCGGACCCACAACACAACGTGGTTACCTGCGATTCCTCGTTCAAATGTGCGAGATTGCAAGTGACTTTTTAAAAAACAAAAAAATACGAACTTATCAACAGCAGCAGGAGTTGTGGGAAAAGCTGGAACAGTTCATTCGAGCTTCCCATCATGGTCTGGACCCCCGGCAGACTGCCTTCACGATTGCCAACGAGGGGCGAAGGCTGGTCAATTGTGACCGGGTCAGTTTTGCAAAAAAAGAAGGCAACAAATTTAGAATTGAAGTCGTCAGTGGCTTGGATTCGATAGACCGTCGAGCCGACGAAGTCAAAAAATTGGGAGGTTTGGCGACGAGCGTTGTGAAGGGCGAAAAGCCCCTTTGGTACAACGGGGATACGGAAGACCTGCCCCCGCAAATTGAACGACGCTTACAGGAGTACGTGGATCGGTCCCATTCAAAAGTAGTTTGTGTTATTCCGCTATGGGAGACACATCAGGACGACTTGGTCGAGGATCCTGAGCCCAATGCGAAGAAGGCAAAAAAAGAAATCCTGGGGGCTTTGATTTTTGAACGCTTGGGTGACTCACGCATTGAGAATTCATTCCGGAAAAGGGTTGAGGTTGTCTCGGCGCATGCCAGCGATGCGTTGACCAACGCGCAGAAGCACCACGGCGTTTTTCTTATGCCGTTATGGCAGACTATCTCACGGACTCGCATTTTTTCCCGAGAAGCAGTTCCGCGATGGTCGATTGTCCTTTCGGTGCTCTTGGTACTAATGGGGATTTTGACTTTTTTGCCATGGGATTTTGAATTGTCAGCAGACGGGAAATTGACCCCGATGACGAGATACGAAATCTTTGCTCCACACGACGGCGAAGTGATACGTTTGATCGAACCTGATGCTGAGAATCAGCTATTTGTCACCCCCGGACAGACGTTGATTCAGTTGAACAGCGACGAGCTCCGGGGCGAGTTGATTGACCTTGATGGAGAACTTGCCGAGGCCCGCCGGATGATTGGTTCCGCAGAAGATAAGCTTAGAACACCGGAGTTGAGTATTGTTGAGAGTCTGCGGTTGGAGCAGGAGATTACGACCAATTATGTTCGAGTTCAGGGTTTGAACCGTGAACGTGAATTGATACGGCAGAAATTTGATAAGCTTGCCGTGGTGAGTCCCGGTGCGGGCCGAATTGTGGACTGGCAATTGAAGGACAAACTTGATGGACGGCAGATTTCTCGGGGTGAAAATCTGATGACCGTTGTCGATGAATCCGGGGAATGGGTCATCGAATTGGAAATGCTGGAAAAAAAATTCGGTCACCTTTCGAAGGCCACCACCGTTTTCGAGGAAGATCTGAAAGTGACATTTGTTTTGGCCTCCCTGCCGAATGAAAAATTCTCAGGAAGCCTGATTTCCTATGATCAGAAAGCAGACGTTCGCGGTGAGAATGGCAACGTGATATTACTTCGGATCAAATTTGACAAAAACGATATCCCAGCGGATTTGTTGCTCTATGGCACTCAGGTCACTGCGCGGATCTATTGTGGAAAACGATCCTTGGGATACGTTCTGTTTCGTGAGGTCTACGAAACTTTGCAGCGAAACGTGTTCTTCTGGTTTTAAAGGTTAATATTATAGAATTGGTCGGACTCGCAGCAGTTTGGTTCTTGGTAATGTTCAGTTTTTCCAGGTGCTTCAGGAAGAATCGATGGAATTCAATCGAGTGAAATTATTGGTCAACAGTTTATTGGTAGTTGCCTGCGCAGTATTCATTTATTCGTCTGCCGAAGGGCAATCGGTCGACAGGTCGCTATTTGTAGTTCCCGATGGGGATCGCGAATTGGCTGTCCAAAAGATAACCCAACCGCTCCTCCTGCCTGCGAGGGTGGCCCTAAGGTCGCCCCGGGGATTGTCTGGAGTACCGCAGATCCAGGAACCGGGAGCCGGGCGATTGTCGGGTAGCTATTCTTCTGATGTTGAGCTTTCGGCGGACCGCTCGACTTTAATCAATCGTCGTTGCCGGGTTCAGTTAATACGGGAGATTGATGTGCCTTCACTTGAGGCAGGGCAAATAGCAAAAATTCTAGTGGCCGAAAATGCTTTTATTCAGGCTGATTCGGCCGTCGCCCGGTTGCGCGATGATACGGCGCGTCTTCAAAAGAAGGTGGCGGAAAAAAATCGAAATGTGGCCAAGGTGGATGCCGAGAACGACAACCGACTGAAGTTCGCCCAAGAGGGGTTGGCGATGTCAAAGGACGTTTTGAAGCGAAAAGAAGAGCTTTATCGGAAAGGCAATATTCCCTACGTAGATTTCAAGACGTCCGAATTGGAAGCCATTCAATCTCAATTGCAACTGGACGAAGCGAGAACTCAAAAACAGGTTTCCCAAGAAAAACTTTCCTTGGAAGAGGTGAACATTCAGGCTGCCGATGAACTGATCTCTCGACATGAAGTGAATTCACTGATTGATGGTCAAGTTGCAGAGGTTTACGTTCAGGTTGGTGAGTGGGTGAATCGCGGTGACAAAGTGATGCGAGTTATCCAGATGCAGAAATTGCAAATTAGCGGGCGGGCCGACGCTAAGGAGCTTTTCCCCGGAGATTTGGATGGTAAGGATGTGGTTGTTACCCTGCAAACACCTCTGAAAACAACCGAGCGATTCAATGGGAAAGTGGTTCGCGTCAATCTTGAAAATTCGGTTTCGGATAAGTACTTTTTCGTTGTCGAGGTCGAGAATCGGCAACGTGGTACGAATTGGCTTTTGCGTCCCAATGCCGTCGTTGATATCCAGGTGCTTCTCAAATAGTACGCTCAACGCAACAGTAGGGCTGGTGTCGTTGTCAGTCGCTACATGAGGTCATTCCTGTCGCGACCCATGTTCCATAATCCTTCGCAGACGAGTTCGGGAACAAATTCTGCGTTGTCGGGTAGATGTTCAATGATCATCCTGCCGTTACCACCGGTAACGAGGATTGGAGCGTTACCCATCCCGGCTAGATAGTTGTTTATGACACGCTCGACGCCGCCGATTTGGCTCCAATAGACACCGGCCAAGATCGCGCTCTGGGTGTCGTCACCATAGGTGCGATTTAACCGTCGGTCCCACTTCACTAATGGGAGTTGGCCCGTTTGATCGTGTAACGCCTTGAGGTTCATTTCGATGCCTGGAAAGATAACTCCTCCCTCGAATTGAGCGTGGCGATTCACCCGATCAATAGTCACCGCTGTGCCGGCATCGACCACGATCGCCCCCAGGTTGGAACGGCAATGGGCGGCGTAGGCTGCGGCGATGCGATCGGAGCCCAGGGTTGCAGGTGACTTTACCAGAAGTTGCAACGGGGAACCCGCAGCATCCAACAGGTAGGGTGTTCCGCTGGTGAGGCGATTTTCGAGGAGGTCATGAATTCCAGTCAATAGTGCTGGGTTGACGCTGGAAATGACACATCTATCAACCGAACCCAATGCCGTTATGCGTGCTTTGCATTGGGAAACAGGAACCGACTCACATGCATTTACAGGAAAAGGCTGGTCCATTCGCCCCGAACATAACTTGACATGGCTATTACCGATATCAAGAACGAGTAAGTTCATGGGAGGGACTCCGTAATAAAGGAATCCAAACGAAAAATAAGTGAATCTCGCAGGATTCGAAACGGGACAAGCTGGAATCCCATGAACCAAGAAATTGGCGAGAATTTCAAAACCATGTTACTTCCGAAGTTGTTCTGCTATTTTGCTAATCATCGATTTTAGTCCGTCGCCGGTCGCTGCCGAAACCATGAGGACCTCCCGGTCAAGCTCGGTACTCAAGGTGCTCCGGATTGCAGCCGCTTCCGGTATTTCTGATTTGGTTATCACAATAATCTCTGGTCGTTCGGCCAATTCCTTCTTGTATTGAGCCAATTCTTTTCTGATCAAACGATAGTTCTCTATCGCATCGCTTTCGTCAACGGGCGTCGGTTCGACAAGATGTACGAGGATTCCGGCTCTTTCGACGTGTTTTAAAAACTCGTGGCCCAGACCAATGCCGTCACTTGCCCCCTCGATCAGCCCAGGAATGTCTGCCATCACAAACGAATGGTCAAAATCGATCTCCACAATTCCGAGGTTGGGGTATTTGGTGGTAAATGGATAATCGGCGATTTCAGGTTTGGCATCTGAGATTCGACTCAATAGCGTGCTTTTCCCAGCATTGGGCTTGCCGATCAAGCCGACATCCGCGATCACTTTCAGTTCCAGAATTAACCGCCGTGCGTCACCAGGGTTTCCCGAACTCCGTTCCCGGGGAGCCTGATTGGTGGATGACTTAAAGTGGGTGTTTCCCCTACCCCCTGCGCCACCTTTGGCTGCTACGATCGATGCGCCGTCCTCTGCCAAATCCTTGATCACAAACCCTTCCTTTTTATCGATCAGGAGGGTGCCTGGCGGGACGCGAATCACAATATCCCCACCATTTCGACCGCGGCGATTGGACCCGCTACCATGTTTACCCCGTTCGGCTTTCCAGAGTTTTTTGTGTTTGAGCGCAACCAAGCTGTTAACGCCCGTGGACGCTTCGATGATGACACTGCCGCCGTGGCCACCGTCGCCCCCGTCAGGACCACCTTTGGGTACATATCTTTCTCTGCGAAAGCTCATGCAGCCGTCTCCACCCTTGCCGGCGACAACTTCTATTTCGACTCGGTCGACAAACATTTAACAATCACCGATAACGGAATAATCTTAAAACCAACCAATTAGCTTCGAAATAAACGATTCGGAGTCCGGGCTGGAATGTGTGATTCTGTCCAACACCTTCAGTTGATGATGGCCTTCCCACCTCTTTCACCGCCCGGTTTACCGACTCGCGTGGAAATTCGATGGACGAAACTGAAATACGCCGGCAATTGCCTTTTATTAGACAAGTCTACCAATTTGAAGAACTGGATTCGACAAACGATTACGCCAAGTCTCTGGTCAAAAAAGCCCAGATGGAAGCCGCCGAGAATATTCACTTTCCAGCCCTTATCTTGGCAATTAAACAAACAAAGGGAAGAGGGCGCCGCGGAAAGTCATGGTATTCCTCCGAAGATTCACTGACATTTTCGATCATCTGGGAAACCTCGACCTTACCGGCTGGTAAAATTCCCTTTGCCCTGAAAAGTGGGCTCTGGCTGGCCGAAGAATTTAATCGACTGGGAAGTAAGGACTATTGTCAAGTGAAATGGCCTAACGATGTGATGGCCGCCGAAAAAAAAATCTCCGGACTCTTGGTGGAACAGGTGATGCAAAAGGAATCATTCACCATTCTAGGATGTGGAATCAACGTCAATAATTCATTCTCGGGTGAATTAGGTCATATTGACCGGACGTCTTTGTCTGAACAATTAGGCCACCAATTTGACAAAACGGAAGTATTAATACGAGTTTGCCAGAGTTGGATGGCTGGATTGCAATTCGAAAACAATGCGTCTCTGCAGGAATTCCATACGCGTTTTGAACAGCTGGATTTTTTGGTTGGACGGTGGCTAGTCGTTCAGGTTGGCGATAGCAAGGTCCAAGGTCGGTATGCCGGTCTTGGACCAAACGGTGAAATTCAGCTTAAAGATGACGGGAAAATGCGGATCATTTCCAATGGCTCGATTTTGAATTTTGGTCCGGCGATGACCTGATAGACCTGTTCAATGAGATACACCCTCGGGCATGATCTCCATGCTGATCGTTGGTGCAGTCCACCGCTGGGGCGGGAGCGATACCAATTCCAAGGTAATCCACGGTAATATCGTTTCGAAAAAATCGTTGATTAATGCCAGTGCGGGTGGTTTCACCTCGGCGGATGGAATATTGAAAAGGACGATCTTGCCTGCACGCCATTGAATGAAATGCCTTTTGTAATCAAAATGAAGAGGTAGACTTCGTTTGCAGCTTTAAAAGGTTTATAGAAAATGCCATTATATGAAATAGAGACCGACGGTCATATTATTATCACTTGGGCGAACGAAGAAGATTCCGCCATTCAAGTTGCTGCGCAATCGTACCCAGCCGAAACGATCAAGCGGATCATCCAACGGCCACGCGATAGTTGGGTCATCTCCAAGAGTGTGCTGGGTATTCAGGACGCAGTCGACCTTTGTTCGGTAGCCAGGGATTGTCTGGCAAAAGCATCAGGCGATAAGGTTCATGCGATCCGGCTTTACATGGGAGAGACAGGAGTCGATTTGGATCGCGCACGCAAGGTCGTTGAATCCAACATGGTAATGGGTTGGTAACTACCATTGGTGGTGCTTAGCGATTTCGATCAGGCTGATTCAAACAGCGGATCTGCAAAAAACTGTTATAAATTACCGGTATGGAGACCACTGGGGGCGAGCGATTTGAACGCCTTGAACCGCTGACGATTCTGGTGAACGGGTGGATGGGTTAGTTGCCCCTCCGGATTTAACCGGCAACGAAGTGTCGCTTGGAATCATAGCGACCGATCTGCCCTGATCCGAGTTCAGGGATCCGCTCGCTTGGCTTTTGGAATCTGGGCTTTTGGAATCTGGGGTCGCGGAAATGTTTGTCCAACGTGAGCGAGGCTCCCCATCCAGAACCAGGTTGACATCACTTTCAGATTCCAATCTTGCGTTTTCGGTCTGAATACGAGCAAACAATTTCAATCTGGAATTCTTGGGATTCGTTCTTTGCCATGGGAGTCGAAAAACGAATGTTTCACTCTCTGGGTCAATTCGTTCTCTTACCTCTTCGGCAGAAAAACGCCACAAACCGACCCGTTGGCGGATCCCCGTTAGCGCTGGATCGATCAAGCTAATGGTGGTGGTCCCGGGCGTGTTGATAAAACGCCCATTCTTATCTAGAGGTTTTAAAGCAACAATGATTCCATCGTCGCCTGATTTTCCATGACTATCAAATCCTCGTGTTTGATTGAGGGCAATCGTCAGTTCACTTATTTCTGAAGCGTTGGAGTCGCGGTCAAAACCGATCGTGCTGCTAACCTGTTCGACCGGGTATTTTTCGGATGGTTTTATCTGTGGGTAAGTGTTGGATGAGACATCATTCAGCGGGGCTAGTTGGGATGCTTCATCGGTGGACGGGGCTTGTCTTTGTTGGAGTTCGTTTTTAAGGTCGTCGATCTGAAGAACGGCTTCGTCATACTCTTTTTTCAGTTGGTAATACTGATCCTCGGCGGCGTCCCGCTCGACCCGCGACATTTCAAGCGCGTTTTGTATCTGGGGATGATTGAATCCCATCCGGCAACCAGCCAACGAGCAAAAGGCTACGCTGGCCAACAATCCCATCCACACCAGCTGAATTCGCTGGGGCGATAATACCGGGAAACGCCATGGATTCATTTGACAATCACACATGCTATTGGCACCTTACAAATTCCCCCTCAAAACAAGATTTGGTGACTCACGAATCGAGGGT
Organism: Planctomycetota bacterium; assembly: GCA_014238905.1. Taxonomy (GTDB): domain Bacteria; phylum Planctomycetota; class Planctomycetia; order Pirellulales; family Pirellulaceae; genus JABAAE01. Next base: position 183,727 of record JABAAE010000003.1, on the reverse strand, counting down.
TTCACCCTCACATCGCCAGCCCGTTTTTCTGTATCGACCCAGTCCATTCACGCAACGATGACGCGGATGAACTATTTCGATGGCGGAAAATAGCTTAAATCAGTAGTCGCGGTCAATTTGAATCTGCCGTTTCAGGCAATTTCTTCCACTGTTAGCCAAACAACGAAGCCCTTCTAGCTAGCAAGATCAGTGGTCACGGCCATGCTGCACTGCGGTTGGCCGCCCTGAATCCGATTAAATGGATTCAGAAACCGATGAATTCTGACCATTACCATTCCGTCTAGCCCGACACGTCGGAATAGATCCCAAGGTAATGCCATACCACTCATGGAGTCACTAAAAATAGAATGAAAGGGACTTAGCCGGACCCATTCTGACCGCCCCTATCGGCTGATTAACTGGACTCAGGGGCACCTGACTCGTTCATTTCCGCGACGACCTTATCAATCAATTTGTATTCCTTCGCTTCGTCCGCCGTCATGAAGTTATCACGATCAGTATCTCTTTCAATATCGGCCAGAGACTGCCCGGTGTGCTTAATCAGGATTTCGTTCAGGCGATGCTTGGTTTTCTGGAGTTCTTTGACATGAATTTCAATTTCCTCCGCCGTTCCCTGCATTCCAGCCAAGGGTTGGTGGATCATGATATTGGAATTGGGCAATGAGTGCCGTTTTCCGGCTGCTCCGGCGGTCAATAACAACGCTCCCATCGAAGCCGCATGGCCGATGCAATAAGTCGCTATATCGCAGGTCACAAACTGCATCGTGTCGTAGATGGCCATTCCGGCGACGACACTGCCTCCGGGTGAATTAATGTACAGGTGAATATCAGCTTTTGGGTCTTCCGATTGCAAAAAAAGCATTTGCGCCACTAAAGAATTGGCAATCTCGGAGTTCACCTGACTTCCCAAAAAGATAATTCGATCTTTTAAAAGTCGGCTGTAAATATCGTAAACGCGTTCTTCACGGCCGGAGTTGTCAACAACGTAGGGAACGTATGGCATTTGAATGACTTTCGTTGAGCGTTGATTCAAGTTGAGTGGAAAGACGGGAAACTCGGTATTGACGGTCAGAGGCAGTCAGCCGAATTTGATTAATCGTCGTCTTCTTCGGTATCAGGTTTTTTCGTTATGTCGTCGACGATTCCATATTCCTTGGCGGCATCGGCCGTCATGAAGAAGTCACGATCCATGTCTTTCTCGATTTGTTCAGCACTCTTACCGGTATGATGCGCAAGGATTTCGTTTAACCGACTTCGGTTTCTGAGGATTTCTGCGGCCTGGATTTCTATGTCGCTGACCTGACCACCAACGCCACCGTGTGGTTGGTGAATCATCACGCGGGAATTGGGTAGAGCATATCGTTTGCCTTTGGCGCCACCCGCTAAGAGGACGGCTGCGCCGCTGGCGGCTTGTCCGACGCAATAAGTAGCAACCGGGCAGGTCAGTATTTGCATGACGTCGTAGACTGCCAATGTCGCAATGACGTCTCCACCTGGTGAGTTCATATAAAAATGAATATCTTTTTTGCGATTTTCGCTTTGCAGGTAAAGCAGTTTCATCACAAGTTCGTTCGCATTTCCGGTGTGAATTTCGCCCTGCAGGAAAACGATTCGATTTTCCAGTAACAGATCACCGAGCGTCATTTGTCTTTGACGTTGCATCTGCTGGTACGAATACGAATTCGAAATTTCATTTAAAGGGTGGTTTTCAAACAAGAGTCTTCTTTCTATTCATTGAACAATCTAATGCGGTATCGTAGGCATCGGGATACTTGATGTCGAGTCGCCGCTGCTGGTTTTTATCTCGGGTTGGGTATCCCGAAGGCGTCCGAATTCCAACGCACAGATTTGTACCACCGTTTGACATGTTGCCACCCTAAATCGGGCAGGATTTTCTTTCCGGCCAAATCTGGTGATCCTCCATACCTTCCGGGCGAGGACTTGGCGTCACACCGTGATGGAGCGACCGACATCTCCATTGAACCGTACAATTTTTCCCGTAAAATCACAAGGTGGCTTTTCTTCTGATTACTGATACCAATGTCGACCGGGGGAGAATCGGTGCAGCTTCTTGCTGATCTTCATGGTTCCTGAAATAGCCAGTTTCACCCCGCCGTGGTCATCACCCGTTGGCCCCGCAGTAAGACGCCCGTCAATGGGCCTTTCGGTTCCGGTCTCTGCAAAAAAAAACGACGCCTCAAAGCGTCGTTTCGCTGCTTCAGTCCTCGCCAGTCGATTCACTATTTCTTAGGTGACCCTGCTAGCTGATCTGTTCCTACATCGTACTTGGCTTCGGGGATTTCTTGGGAATCACCACCTGCCACAAAGAAATCAACCGCTGATGGACCGTTATCATCCAATTCAAAAGGGATATCGTTAAATTGAGCATGCTCCCGGATGAGATCCAGGACCTTTCGTTCAATAATCTGATTTCGCAACGAGTCCATTTGTCCTTTTTTCTCCAAACGAGCGCGAACTCGACGAGGTGACTCGTTTTGTTGCATTGCGATCATGGAGATTTCTTCATTGAAGTCTTCTTCTGACTCTTCTATGTTTTCCTGCTCAGCGATGCTCTCCAGAATGAAATGCTCCTTTAACGCATTTTCCGTTGAGCGTTGGCTATTTTGGCGAAGGTCATTCTCGTATGCCCGGATTTCGGCTTCACCGAAGCCGCTTGAGCGAAGCTCGAGAATCGCTCGTTCGACTTCTCGGTTGGCCTGACGCCGTAAGAGGTCGGGTGGAAGGTCCCAGTCAGCCGATTCTGTCAAACTGCCGGTGATCTGCTCGCGTATGCTCTTGTTTTGGTGATAATGCAATTGGCGTGTTAGCTCGCCTTTGATTGCCTCACGCACATCCTTTTCAGTTTCGAAACCGCCTAGAGTTGATAGCATTTCTGTATCAAGATCCGGGATCTCCATTCTCTTCACATCCAACACTTCCATGTCGAGTTGGATTTCTGCTCCCCGGAGCTCTTCGTTTTCGGCATCCGAGCTGACCTTGGCGACCACGCTTTTCTTGGCTCCGGATTTAGAGCCAATCACCTGTTCGTCAAAGCCATCCACAACGGCATCGGGGAAGCTGAGGGCAGGCTTGACTTGGATAACCAATTCCTCTGCGCTGGCGATTGGGTTGCCATCGTTTGAGGATTGCAGATTGACCACAAGGTAATCGTCCGCTTCGGCAGCGCCGTCAAACGGTACCATGTCGGCGTACTTGGAAAGGATTTTCTTCAATTGCTCGTTGATGTCCTTGTCTTGGAATTCCCGTGTTGGACGATCAATCTTCAGACCTTTCCAATTGGGTACATCAAATTCCGGTCGCACCTCGATATCAAATTCGAAGGTCATATCACCCTCGTCTGGAATCTCGACTGCCCCGAAATCAAAATCGGGTTCACTGATGGCCGAAAAATCCTGATCTTCGTTGACCTGCGTCATGCAATCCAGCAGAAGTTCACCCTTGACCTGATCTGACACCTGATGTCTGAATCGGTTTTCGACCAGTTTTCGAGGAGCCTTGCCGGGGCGAAAACCAGGAACCTCCGCTTTTGGGGCCAACTCATCAAATTGCTTGGAGAAATAACGCTCGATATCCTCCCTGGCAATTTTCACCAACACGTGTCGTTCGCAGGCACTCTTGGTTTCGACCTGAACATCGAGCTGAAGGGGCGTTTTAGTCTCTTCACCCTCGATAAGATCTTCCTCCGCGCTCACAGCGACGTCGGTTTGAGGGTCGTCAGTCGCCGTCTCGGCATCAACCTCAAGAGCTTCGTTGTCTTCTGGATTTTCGCTCATTTTTGCTTTCCTGCGTTTGAGTTATTTAACATCAAACTCAAACGGTGAATGAATCTGGTTTTTCGCACCACTATGTTTTGTTGTATTTTCAGCACCATGCCGTGTTTTCAGCACAGCGACGTATTCTGTCACCAGTTTTCCTGAGACTCTCTCTTGAGACGAGCGACTTTCCGCAGAATGATGCGGCAAAACAGGCTTCAAAAAGCAACAGGACACCGATTCAGTGTCCTGTTTCGTCAATCTAGATCTCTAAAAAACCATTTGAAAATAGAGCGGGTGAAGGGGATCGAACCCTCGACAATCACGTTGGCAACGTGATGCTCTACCACTGAGCTACACCCGCAGATTTAATTCCAGAAACGTAACATATTTGACGGAAATGATGGAGGAATCCAATAATGATCGGCACCGCGGACCATCGAATCGCAAAAATGTCCAGATTTCCAGTGTTAAACCCCAGATTATTACGCTCATAATCCACTTTTTCAAGTGGCGAACGGAAAATCTGTTAAAACGTTTTTCCGCTAAGCCGATTCGGCTGGGCTGGTCGATTCATTGCTATATCGTTGGGGCGGACGCTGGGATGGCGAAGTGGACATCAAGCCCAAGCGAGTTTTGAACGGTTTAGACCTGGGCGGTTGGCTAGATGTTCAATTTTCCAGATACGGCTCGTAAATCGGCGCTGATTTGAAAATAAAAGATCGAATAATGAAAACTATTGACTTGCGAAGCGATACTGTCACCCTTCCGAACCAAGGCATGCTGGAGGCGATGCAGACTGCCGAACTGGGCGACGATGTGATCGACATCGACCCGACCGTCCAGAAACTGCAGGATCGGGTGGCCGAAAATTTGGGCAAGGAAGCCGCGATTTTTATGCCCTCGGGTACCATGACCAACCAGATTGGAATTCGGATTCATTGTCAGCCCGGGGACGAGATCCTCTGTGAGGATGGGTGTCATATCTACAACTATGAGCAGGCTGGTTTCGCCCAATTATCGGGTTTGGTGGCTCGCCCCATTCAAGGAAAGAACTTCCAGTTATCGTTGTCTGACCTGCAGGGGAAAATACGTGCCGATAATGAGCATATGGCCCGAACAAGATTGCTTTGTTTGGAAAACACTCATAATCGAGGAGGGGGCAGCATTCTGGCCCTGGAGGCGATTAAGGAGATGACTGAGTGGGCAAAAACCAACGGACTGGCGACTCATCTGGATGGCGCTCGCCTATATAACGCGGTAGTGGCGACGGGCATTGCGGCGGATCAATGGGCCGGTCCATTCGATACCGTCAGTGTTTGTTTCAGCAAGGGATTGGGGGCACCCATTGGTTCGGCCTTGGCGGGGTCCCAGGAAGCCATTGCATTGGCACGGCGTTATCGAAAGCTGTTTGGAGGAGCCATGCGGCAGGCAGGTGTGATTGCTTCAGCGGCTCTGTTTGGGCTGGAGAACAACGTCGACCGACTGGAGGCTGATCATCAGAATGCAAAGATCTTGGCTGATTCGATTGCCCAGGTAGAGGGCTTGGTACTGGATCCAGAGCATGTCGAAACCAATATTGTCATCTTTCGTGTTGATCTAGCGAACATCACCGCAGCCGATTTTGTTGAAGCGCTGGAATCCAAGGGGGTCAGAATGTTGGCATTTAGTCCGCAGCATGTCCGCGCCGTTACACATCTTGGTGTTTCCACGGAGGAAACCGGCGCAGCTGCTCGAATCATCGCCAATGTCGCGGCGCTAATGTAGCGGCGAAAAATGAATCAGTTCCCATCGGCACCTGACACGCTTTGCCACCTGACACGCTTTGCCACCTGACACGCTTTGCGAGTGATCTTTCTGCTGGCGGGCTGGGTTTTCCGGAAGACCATTTTGCACGTCCGTCAATCAGGTTAGACCTTTGAATTGGTCTATTCGAAAGAACCGGACCGCTATCGATGAAAAATCGTGATAAAGGCAGGCAAGGTTTTAGGATCAGGAAAGCTTTAACCGATAGGGGTTCTTACAGGGCAAACGAGTCTCCGTGTGGTCGGATGGTACGTCGGCGACTCGGCTCTTGATCAATTGGATATTCGCGACATTGACGTTGCGATTTTACGACAATGGAAGGTCATCGTTTCGCTTTCGAGTTCGCACGCTAGGTTGTTTAGCGGGTGCCAAGATCGAAAAGGTGTTTGATGATGAAACCTGATTTTCACTTATTCAGTTACGCGAAGGTCTTTTTTGACGATTTTGGTTTTCAAAATGGGATCTGGCGATTTGTCTTGAAAGCGAAGGATGGTGGGATTCCTTTCGAGGCATTTGATCAGGAGGACGGCTGGCATGTCGATCGTTTAAATCTCCTTTCTGTGGTGAGGGGATTGGAGTCATTGGAGCAGCCGTCCTCAGTCTTGATGTATACACCAAGTCGGTATATTACCCGGGCATTCGAAAACGCACTTCAAGTCTGGAAGAAGAACAGCTGGATGTGGGAGAGATTTGGAGAAGATGTCCCCATCAAGAACCAGGACCTCTGGCTGAGGGTGGACCAAGCGCTCATGTTCCACGACGTTGACTGCCGCTTTTATGGGACAGAAAGTCATCAGAGAAGACTGGCAACCCATCAGCGTGCCGGTCGCCGTAAAATTCGATTGTCTGGAGAGATGGGAGAAAGCGGTTCTTTTCAATCGTCAAATCGACCCTCCTACGCGATGGAGGCCGTTGGCTAGTGGTGTCGCTCTGGATGACCACTGGATGTCATTCATCCCGCTCGCGCAAGCCAGTCTTGGCGGTGACGCACTTCTTAGCGAAGCGTTCTAAAGAATCGAGGAAACGCATCGCCTGTCGTTGGAGTGGAGGCACACTAGCTCCGGATTAATAAATTGTGGATTGGGGAATCGATGCAATTTGGCCATGGTCAGCTTGTCGCTGCCGTGCAGTCCGCTCCAGTTGAAGGTTGGTCTGGGCAGTTGAAGCTCAGAATCGCATAGGAAACGGCCATGAATTTTACATTCGCGAGTCAAGTCTGGAGGCCTGTCATGCCGACTGCAATTGACAGAATGCCCTGCCCATCGCATTCGCCAATGGGTTTTGGCGGAGATTGTTCATTCAGGAAGATTGCCCAGTGAAGTCGGAATTGCTGCTCAACAATGTCAAAAATCTGTTAAACGCGGAATTGGATAATCCGAGATCTCTCCTGGGCCCGCAGGTCTGTAGAAAGAATGGTAAAAAAGCGGTCTCGGTCCGTATGTTTCTTCCGGCTAGCGAGCAAGTTTGGCTGAGGCACCCGGCGTATCAATTCCCTCGGGCGATGCAGCAGATTCACCCAGCGGGGCTTTTCGAGGGTACACTTGTCCTGAGCGAGTCGCAAAAAGAAGATGACTATCAATTCATAGTTGCTGATCGAGCAGGTCAGACCACCACGATGCATGATCCCTATTCTTTCGAATCCTATTTCACCAATCTTGACCTTCATCTTTTTGGAGAAGGGTCGAATTTACGGATTTATGAAAAGCTTGGAGCGCAGATCCGTTGTGCAAATGGGGTGCAAGGCGTGAATTTTGCGGTATGGGCACCCAATGCCAAAAGCATCAGTCTGGTGGGAGGATTTAATGGTTGGGATGGCCGGCAGCATCCGATGACCAAATTGATTCCAAGTGGCATCTGGGAGCTGTTTGTTCCAGGGCTCAGCCTAGGCGAGATTTATAAATTTCGTATTCGGGAAAACAGCGGGCGGGTTGTTGATAAATCGGATCCCTACGGATTTAGTGCTGAGATCCCTCCCAAGACTGCATCGGTCGTAACCGATTTGGATCGATTTCAATGGAATGATGCGGTCTGGATGGATGCTCGAAAAAAACAAACACCTCAGAATCGTCCGGTATCGATTTACGAAGTCCATCTAGGCAGTTGGCGACGCCAGTCGAATGATCAAAACAACGGTTGGAAAAACTATCGCGAATTGGCTCATGAACTGGTTGAGTATTGCCTTCAGCAGCATTTTACCCATGTTGAATTGATGCCGGTTACCGAACATCCCTTTACCGGAAGTTGGGGCTATCAAACGGTCGGTTATTTCGCTGCGACCAGTCGTTACGGAAGCCCCGAAGATTTCATGTATTTTGTGGATTATTTTCATCAGCACGGCATCGGCGTCATACTGGATTGGGTGCCCGCTCATTTTCCAAAAGATGAATCGGGGTTGGGTCGTTTTGACGGAACCGCACTTTACGAGCATCAGGATCCTCGAAAAGGAGAGCATCCGGACTGGGGCACTCTGATCTTTAACTATGGCCGCAACGAAGTAAGGAACTTCCTGCTCAGTAATGCCCTCTTCTGGATGGATAAATTTCACATTGACGGTCTCCGGGTTGATGCGGTGGCTTCGATGCTCTACCTCGATTACAGCCGTCATGAGGGTGAGTGGATTCCCAACGAGAATGGCGGACGAGAAAATCTTGATGCCATTTCCTTACTAAAACGATTCAATGAGGTTTGTCATGCGGAATATCCGGGCGTCATGACGATTGCCGAGGAATCGACTTCATTTGCCGGGGTCTCCAGACCAACGTTTGATGGCGGTTTGGGTTTCAGTATCAAATGGAATATGGGCTGGATGAACGACACGCTGAGGTATATGGCCAAGGACCCGGTTTATCGCGAATTTCACCACGAGGAGTTGACCTTTAGCTTGGTCTACGCATTTTCAGAGAACTTCATGTTGCCACTTTCCCATGATGAAGTCGTTCATGGAAAAAAATCCTTACTGGGTCAGATGCCGGGAGAGTCAGCGGAAAAGTTTGCCAACCTCAGGCTCTTGTACAGCTTGATGTGGACCCATCCCGGCAAGAAACTGCTCTTTATGGGAAACGAAATAGCGCAATGGAAAGAATTTGATCATGACTGCCAGCCCCAATGGGAACTGTTGGATCAAGAACCACATCGAGGTGTTCAGCGTTTGGTTGGTGATTTGAACCGCCTCTATTGCGATGAACCCGCCCTGCACCATTTGGATTTTGACGCCAATGGTTTTGAATGGATCGACTGCCAGAATGGAAAAGAGAGTCAAATCGCCTTTGTTCGGAGGAGCCTAAATCCGGATGATTTGGTGGTGGTGATTTGCAACTTTACGTCGATTGCTCGCACAAACTACCGTCTCGGTGTTCCGAAAGTCGGTGTTTATAAAGAAATATTCAACAGCGATTCAACGTGTTACGGTGGCAGTCGTCCGGCAGTCCATCCCCTAGCCAAAAGTGAGCAGATTGTTGCCCAAGGCCGAGACCATTCGATCGAAATCTCGGTTCCGGCCCTTGGAATGGCGATGTTCAAGCCAGAATCCATGCAATAGTGGCCTTCTCCCGGTCAACCAGGAGAAAATGAGAGGACAACCGCTTACCAAATCAAATGCTGGTGCGGGTTTTTAAGTGAAGCTACCATTTAGTCTGGCAATTTCCATTGTTTCGGTGGACGTCACGTGCAGGGACAATATCGGCTTGGATGGATTGCTGCCAAGTGTTAACAGGCTGGGTTGGTTTTCCATCGCAGCCTCGATTAAGTCGCAAAATGATGGGGGAAGATGCTTGGAATACGATCAAAAGTCTGACCGATCGCCCTATTTTGGTCGTTGACAGGTGCAGATGCCTTTTCGTACCATGGTGAATTCGCCAGAAAACAGGCTTTTACTCGATTAAAGAACAATGGCAGTTCCCAAAAGAAAACATTCTAACTCCCGTACGGGAAAACGACGTTCCCACGATTCCAAGCGGCCCAAACAACTCACCGTTTGTCCAAAGTGCAGTACGTCATTGCCCACCCATGTGGTGTGCCCAACGTGCGGTTACTACATGGGACGTACAGTCTTGGCGTCAGACTCAACGCAGTAACCTGAACATCAAGGCAGTAATCGGAACCTCAACGCGGTAATCTCAACGCGGTAATCTCAACGCAATTTCCATTGCAGAGCGATGCGTCAATCATTCCAAAGTTTGGGGACAAGATGCCCGTTAAGAGCGTTCGGGCATGGAACGTATCAATTGAATGACGAGCAATGAGTTGCTGATTTTTTTCTGGGCCTGATGGGCTTGGTTGCTACGCGGATGGTGCAGAGGTACTAGCGAATCGCGATCTTGATTGCGCTATTTTTCCAATTTGGCGACGACAATCTGTTGAAGGTAGATCATTGAGCAAGATAGCGTTTCTTTTTCCCGGTCAAGGCGCCCAAACGGTGGGCATGGGCAAGGCCCTTTACGAGTCCTCACCTGCGGCTCGATCGATGTTTGAACGGGCCAACGCCGTTCTTGGTTATGACTTGGCCGATTTGTGTTTTCATGGTCCATCGGAAAAACTGGATGCCACGTCTTTCAGCCAGCCGGCACTATTTGTCACCAGCCTGGTCGCTCTTGAAGAAATGCGATCGCAAACCCCAGACGTGGTTCTGGCTTGTGAGGCCGCAGCTGGTTTGAGTCTTGGTGAATATACGGCGCTGGTTTTTTCGGGAGCGGTAAAATTTGAGGACGGATTGAGGTTGGTGCAGAAGCGAGGGGAAGCGATGCAGGCGGCCGCGGATCTTGAAGGAAGTGGGATGGTAAGCATTCTCGGAATGGATCAGCCAGCCGTGCAAGCGATATGCGATGAAAGCCGATCAGAGAACCGAGTTTTGCAGATTGCCAACCTGCTCTGTCCGGGCAACATCGTTGTATCTGGACATGATGACATGTGCTTGGCGGCCGCGGAGGCTGCGAATGCGGCAGGCGCTATGAAGACGATTCCATTGGCAGTTGCTGGAGCTTTTCATACTGCGTTGATGCAACCGGCTGTGGAGCAACTTGAGGCTGCTCTTGCGGAAGTTCCCCTGTCTAAACCTGAAATTCTTTTCGTTTCCAATGTCGATGCTTCCCCCCACGATGACCCCGAGGAAATCAGGGATCTCCTGTTGCAGCAGGTTTGCTCTCCCGTGTTGTGGGAGGCGTCGATGCGTTTTTTACTGGAACGTCAGCACGATCAGTTTTACGAGGTTGGCCCCGGTCGGGTGCTCCGGGGGTTGATGAAACGTATCAATCGCAAGGTTGCCTGTCACGGCGTGATCGAATAACAGAGTGATCGAATAATAGAGTGATCGAATAATAGGGTGATCAGCACTGATGGGAATAAAAACCAACACGCTCGCTAAACCAGAACAGCAAGGGCCCTGTGGCTGAAAAAGATCTGTAACCCAATCAACTAAACGAATCTAGGAGACAACCAAATGATTGAATCAATGCAAGTCGATTTGTCGGGACAGACGGCTCTGGTCACTGGAGCATCTCAAGGACTGGGAAAGTCTATTGCGATGGCATTAGCGGCTTCGGGAGCCAAGACCGCGTGTGTGGCTCGCAATGCCGAAAAGCTGGCCGAGACCGTGCAGCAGATCAAAGAGGGTGGTGGAGAGGCGGAGGCTTTCAGTTGCAATGTCTCGGATGCTGAAAGCGTCAACCAGCTGATCGAAAAGATCTACGCTGATTGGGGAAAACTCGATATTCTGGTCAACAACGCCGGCATTACCCGAGACAAGCTAATGGCTGGCATGACCGATGAAGACTGGAACGATGTGATTTCCACCAATTTGACCGGCACGTTTTTGTTTACCCGAGCCGCGATTCAAAGAATGAGGCGGGCAAGGTACGGTCGAATTATCAATATCTCAAGTGTTTCGGGCATTTTGGGTAATCCGGGCCAAACGAATTATTCAGCATCCAAAGCTGGCATGATTGGTATGACCAAAAGCCTCAGTCGCGAGGTGGCCGGCAAAAAGATCACCGTCAACGCCATTGCTCCGGGCTTCATTGAAAGCGATATGACGGCAGCCCTGGGCGAGGTGGTTATGGGAGAAGTGGTGAAGCGAATTCCTGCTAAACGGGTCGGAAAACCGGAAGATATCGCGGCAACGGCCCTTTTTCTGGCAAGTCCAGCGGCCTCCTACATCACCGGTCAGTTGATTGTGGTTGATGGTGGGATGACCGCTTAAACCGATTTCTGCTGGTCAGTCGCCATGAATAAGGAGGCTGGCGATTATTTCCAAAATCTAACGTAATGTTAACGGCTTTGGCAGGCAGTTTCGTTTGAAATGCGAGGTAATCGCAAGTGTTAGGCAAGGTGAAGGGATTCGCTCGATTTACCCTTAGCTAATTCTGGTTGACGCAAGGCTGATTGGGGCTTGCCCCCGTTTAACGAAATACTCTAAGCTGTTACGCTTTACGGTTTAATACGTTGTCTAGAATCTCCGTTTTGAGCTTTTTGGACAGGTTCATGACCTCACCATCACAAACGGTGATTTTCCAACTTGGATTTTGAATAGGGAGGGCGATACCCGTGTCGTCAGTTGAAGACAGAGTCGTTGAGATAGTTGCAGAGCAGCTTGGAGCAGACAAGGAAAAAATTAGCCTCAAGACGTCGTTTGTAAATGATTTGGGAGCTGATTCTCTGGATCAAGTGGAGTTGGTCATGGAATTGGAAGAAGAATTTGACATCACCATCCCTGACGATGCTGCTGAAAAGATTCAGACTGTCGGTGAAGCGATTGCTCACATCGAAAGCGCTTCCCAGTCGGACTAGTTTTTTATCTCTTAGAGAATGCATTCCATGCGACGAGTAGTCGTTACGGGTCTTGGACTTGTTACGCCGTTATCCAATGACGTCGAAGATTTCTGGGAGCGATCCCTGAAGGCTGAGTCTGGCATATCCGACATTGACTTAATTGATACTTCTGAATTTAAGATCAAATTCGGGGGTCAGATTAAGGGTTGGGATCCAAATGGTCGTTTGGATCATCGGGAGGCCAAACGCCTCGACCGATTTGCCCAGTTCGCGATGTTCGGTGGCATTGAGGCGATTGAAGATTCAGGCCTTGATTTTAACAAGGTTGATTCCGAACGTGCTGGTTGTGTCTTAGGATCGGGAATTGGCGGATTAACAACGATCGAGGAGCAGCTTCATAAATTGTTCTACAAGGGGCCGAGTCGAGTCTCGCCCTTTACGATTCCGATGCTAATGCTCAATGCTGCCGGTGGAAATCTCTCCATTCGTTATGGAATGAAGGGGCCCAATTTTTCAGTTTCAACCGCCTGTGCGTCGGCGAACAATGCGATCGGTGAAGCGCTGCGAATTCTTCAGGCAGACGAAGCTGACATTATCGTCTCCGGTGGTGCAGAAGCGGCCCTATGCCGTATGGGCTTAGCAGCTTTTGGAAATATGAAAGCTCTTTCGGGGCGTAATGATGCACCAACGTCTGCGAGCCGTCCGTTCGACTTGGATCGTGATGGCTTCGTGCTGGGTGAGGGAGCAGGTGTTTTCGTTTTGGAAGAACTTGAGCACGCTAAGAGTCGGGGCGCGAAGATTTATTGTGAAGTTGTTGGTTTTGGGTGCACTGCCGATGCAGGCCACATTACACAGCCCGACGAACAGGGAATTGGGGCCGCCCGGGCCATGCAGATGGCGATCGATGATGCTGGAATTGGTTCCGATGATATCCAGTATATTAACGCCCATGGAACCAGCACTCCATTGGGCGATAAAGCCGAAACGCAGGCTATCAAAAACGTATTCGGACGTGGCGCCTATGATGTGTCTGTTAGCAGTACTAAGAGCATGATCGGGCATTCTTTGGGTGCAAGTGGCGGCATCGAGTTAATTGCCTCTGCTTTGGCAATTCAAAACGGTGTGGTGCCACCAACGGCTAATTTGGATACACCTGATCCAGCCTGTGATCTTGATTACACTGCCAATCAGCCTAAAGAACGACAGCTGGAATATGCTTTGAGCAACAGCTTTGGGTTCGGCGGCCACAATGCCTGCGTTGTTATCAAGAAATTTGGTTGAGCTGGAACACGTGGGTTTCTGAATCGACAATCGGATCGGGCTATCGGATCGGGCTATCGAATAACGATTCATCCCCCTGCCGGGAGGGGTTGATGTGCGAGCTTGATATCAAAACGCTCTTAAGCGTTGGTCTGAACGTTTTTCTCTTAGACTTTGTTTTTTATCGAAACCGATTTCCTGTAGTAGGGTTAAAACCCTCGGTTCGAAGAACTCGTCTTTGAGACCACATCTAATTACACCCTGTTGGTGCCGCTGAAATTCAGTTGACGCCGTCAGTTAGCCCTGCTATACGCTCTTCAATTACTCGCTTGGCTGCACTGGGATTACCCGGAGTTGGAGTTGTTGAAATGAATGCGTTGATCACGCCGCCGGCCCTGAATGGGAAACGTTTTCACCAATCGGGGCACCGCTTCGGTGAGCTACCTTTTATTTTGATAAGCGGCACCGGACGCTCGGGAACCACGATTGTCACAAAGGGAATACAAAAGCATTCCAAGGTCTATTCCAACGGTGTAGAAAGCAACATTATCCATGATTTGTTGAGCGCCGGCCTGCGGAATTGCCAAATGCCATCCCGTCGGAATCAACTGATCTTGCCGTTGCCGCGGTACGAAATGGAATTCAGGGATCTTATTTTAAGACTTCGATTCCCCGAGGAAATGAACGGGATTGATGAACCTTTGGCACTTTCTACGTTTTCATCAATGAATCCAACGATTGCCGAGTTTTTTGAAAAGTTATTTCCCCAAGTGGTCTGGTTGGTGGTGGTCAGAAACGGGATTGAAGTGGTTGCTTCCCGTGTCGAGCATCAGACGTTTGGGAGGTTTTCTTTTGAAGAAAACTGCCTGGTCTGGAGTCGATGTGTCGAAATGGCCGATTATGCCCACCAATCTGACCGAGGCGTCGTATTACGGCATGAAGAACTGTTTGACCGCGACCTGATCGAGCAACGACTGGGCGGGGTTTTTGGGAAAGCGGGTTTAGATTACCAACCGAGGTGTGGCGACTTTATCCTGCGTACCCGGCGGCATGGAACGCAAACTCAAGGTGAAAGTGACGAAAACTCGTTGGACCTCGGAAAAAGACGGGATCGTTGGAAGTATTGGACGAAGGACCAGAGAATTCAGTTTAATAGAATCTGCGGGACAGCAATGGATTCTCTTGGTTATGAAATCCCGTTTTGAGGTGATGGCCAATGACCATAAAGCCTCGTTCTCTGATCTTCGATTCGCCTGCTGTTTCATCGAAGGGCTTTTATCGGTTGGCGTCTGCTCGCAGGGATGACCATGAAATCTGTCTTCAGCAACAGATCGGTCGACCAGTCGCCATTTCAGCAGGTCTTTTGGGTAGCTCTTAAGTCCCCTTTCGGGAGGGGTTGATGGATGGATTTTGGATGGGGAATTTCCTCAATAGAGATCCTTCAGTTTTTCTTTTTGGATTTTGTTTTTTTTCGGAACCCATGTTTTAGAGCATGGTTACATACAGAGTTGTGAAGAAATTAAATTCATAACTACCCTCCCCAGGCACCTACCTGATGCGGCTGAATTTCAGTCGTCATTTTAATTTGGCGCACGCATTACGCTCTTCATTATTTATCTCTATATCGAATCGGATGACCCCACCGATTTGGTCATCATATTATTCGCATTGGAGACATAGATGAGGAAATCCCGAGACAGATGTGCGTTCACACTTGTTGAATTGCTGGTGGTGATCGCCATCATCGGAATATTAATTGCTTTACTATTGCCTGCTGTCCAAGCTGCCCGGGAGGCGGCTCGACGTACTCAGTGTGCCAATAATTTGAAGCAGATTGGACTGGCATGTCAGAACTACCATGACACGCAGAAAAAATTTCCATGGAATGCCAACTGTGGTGATAACCAGGTTCCTGGTGACCCGAACCACCCACGTCGTATTCCAGGCTATCCCGATGGTGGACGGCGTTGGAACCAGTTCTCATGGATTGTGAATGCTCTTCCTTATATGGAGCAAAACAATCTTTATGACCGCTTTGAATTCAACACGTACCTCGGTGCCTTTAACGATGAAGATATCAATGGTGATGGAACGACCAATCGAATGCTTCGTAGCGAAGTCCTTCCCAATCTGATTTGCCCTTCTTCGGGTCACGAGGGAATCGCCGAGCGAAATCAGGTCAATGGCTATCGTTGGGACGGTGCAGATCAATGTGCGATTACCGACTATGTCGGCAACATGGGTCACTTTTGGGGTGGCTGGAAAGACTGCGGTGCGGTTCCAGATTTTCCCGGACCTGCTGAATTTCCCGATGTGTTTGTAAGGGGGGGCGGTCTAGGTACCGGTACTCCTTGGGTCAATGGTGAATGGTACGGCGACTACCCACGTTGCAACGGAATCTTCAAGTACTGGGGATCTGTCAAAATGGGTGCGGTACTGGACGGAACCTCCAACACGATCCTTGCTTTTGAGGACATGCACTGGAAAGGTTACCAGCAAAGTACCACTCGTTTGGACAAAAACATGACGGATGATTCAGGCTGGGCCTGTCCATTGGGCGCAACCAACGTTCTTCGTAACCCGATGAACGACTTGAACCCCGCTTGGGATCAGTATGACGATCGTCGTTGCCATGAGTGGAGCTCGAATCACCCGGTGGGTGCTCAAGCTGTCCTTTGTGATGGAAGCGTGAGTTTCTATTCGGAGAACATGGAGCATCTGACTCGGTATGCGTTGGCTGTGCGGAATGACGGGTTTGCGATCAATGTCCATGCAAATTGATCGATCACACATTTAGAACTCCTAAAGGGATTCCGGGCTTTTCACATTGTGTGCGAAGGGTCCGGATCCTTTGGGCGAACTTGAAACTTAGCCTGACAAAAAATTTGTGCTCAGCTGTCAGATTTGGCTGCTGCAGCCTAAGGATGAAGAGCGGCTGCGATGGCCGAAAAGTTGGGGGTCCAACTGATCGGTCATCGCGCCTTTTTCCTTAACTTGAGATTCGCTTTCTCAATATTCTTTTTCAAGCAATTCTGGCTTGATCGGTTTGCCCCATCATCCTATGAGAAAATGGGGCCGTCCACGAGAAAATAGGGTAGTGATCCAGAAGAAGTCGATGCCTTTGTGCCTCGGGGGATGTTCCTGAAAGGAATCAGTCTCCAGCTGACCGGTAAACCTGATCTTGTCGCAGTCACCGCCGCCAGATTGCCAAAGAAGTTTTCTGGCATCAGTAGGCTATCAAACCTGTCTTGAAAAAAATGGGGCCCAGTAAGTCGGAAAATTTGAAATTTCCATTTAGCCGGACTTGAGCGTTTTTGCTCTTCTGCGGAATCTAAAAGTGCCCTGGAATCCAGGGAATCCAACTTGGGATTGGTCGATTTTGGATGTTGAACGGATACGCGATGGTGAGTGTTCGAGATTCAATGGGTCGGGTGTGGCTTTGAAACGATTCGTTTTCGGTAGTCTCGTGCAAGTGGAACCAATGGCCGGTATAATTAGAGAATTGTGTAACCCATTTACTCTTCTGTTTCTATTTGGCGAGAATTGAACCATGGACAGTGCCAACGTTTTTGCGAACCGAAGAAAATTTATTTCTCAAACCGCTGCAGCAGCAATTTGCGGCTCCGTTTCATCGATTGCGGTAGCCAATGTGCACACAGCAAGTAAGACCGATAGGGAAATCATCTTGGGACAAGGCGATTTTCAATATCGAGTGGACCATGATATTGTCGAATTGCCTCAGCGTTACTCATGGCAAACCACTCATAACGTTGCGGTCGATCGGGAGAACAACCTTTATGTCATCCACGAGGGGCGTGTCAATCAAAAAGATCACCCTTCTATCTTTGTTTTTGATTCCAAGGGCAAGTTTAAAAAAGCGTTTGGTGCCCGTTTTCAGGGGGGTGGCCATGGAATCGAGGTTCGTCAAGAAGGGAATGAGGAATACCTCTATGTTTGTGGTTACCAACAGGTAAAGTCTTTCGAAAAGTTGTCACTTGAGGGGGAGCGAGTATGGAAGAAAAATGCACCCATGGATTCAGGTCTTTATGCTGAGGGTGAGGATACCAATCCCCAAAAAATCTGGGGTCGGAATCGATTTCTTCCAACCAACTTTGCTTTTCTAGAAAATGGAGAATTTCTTCTAGCGGATGGTTACGGGAGTTTCTTTATTCATCATTTTGACAAGGATGCGAATTGGATTCGGCATTTTGGTGGCCCTGGGAAAGGTGAAGGGAAATTCAATACGCCTCATGGAATCTGGATTGATAATCGCAAGAAAGATCAACCCGAGATTGTGATCTGTGACCGGGCTCATCACAATTTGCAGTTTCTCGATATGAATGGAGGCTATTTGAGAACGAAGACCGGGTTTGGTCTGCCGGCCAACGTTGACACCTTTGAAGACCTGATGTTAATTCCCGAATTACACGCCCGTTTAACCATCCTTGATGGTGAGAACAGAGTGGTTGCCCAGTTGGGTGATGATGTAAAACGTATCACCTCCGAAGGTGGCATCCGCAACGACGCCAAGAAGTGGCGTTCCGGAAAATTCGTCCATCCGCATGATGCCTGTTTTGACTCCAAAGGAGACATCTTTGTCGCTGAATGGGTCCAAAGTGGACGGGTCAGCAAATTGACGCGGGTGTAAGCCGAAGGCGATGGAATTTTTTTTTTCTGGGTAGGGAATAGATGGATGCAGCGAAAAGTGTTTCAACAGTATTTGCGGTCATTGGCTTCATTCGGGTTAACCGATCTTCCCAAGTGCGATCGCCAGGTCGCCGAAGCGATTCGGTCGAGTTGCAAAGATTTAGGAAATTCGGCTACCGGTCAAGGCTTATCCCAACCCACAGTTCGTTCGGGTGCATCTGATGATTCTGACTCTCAGGAATCGGTCCTGCTTCCGAAGGCGTCGAGACTACAGGTGTTGGATGACCAGGTTCGCGCCTGCCAACAATGTACGGACTTGGCAAATAGTCGGACTCAAACGGTCTTTGGAGTGGGTGACGTCAATGCTCGACTCTGCTTTTTTGGCGAGGCCCCTGGTGCCGACGAGGACCGCCTTGGAGAGCCGTTTGTTGGCGAGGCCGGACAGCTGCTGAACCGGATTTTGACCGCTTGCCATATTCAAAGGTCAGAAGTTTATATTCTCAACACCATCAAGTGCCGTCCGACAAACAATCGAAATCCAACAGAGGCAGAATGTCAGAATTGTCGTCCTTTTTGGGAAAAGCAGATCGAAATCATCCAGCCCGATTTTATTTGTTGCCTGGGCGGGGTGGCTGCCAAAACATTGCTTGGAACGGAGCTCAGCGTTGGACGTTTGCGAGAAAAAATACATCGCTACCAAAAATCAAAAGTAATGGTGACTTATCACCCCGCCTATTTGCTGCGAAATCCGGATGCGAAACGATTGGTTTGGAATGACATGAAATATTTGATGAGGGAGATGGGACAACCCGTGGACTGAACCCAGCGTTGGTGATCATTGAGTGGCCCATTGTGTTTGCTGCCCCTAACCAGTCGTTATCTATCTTGGCGGGGGGCTTTTTAAAAACCCATTTTAAAACACCATCGGTGAGCCTCGCTTTTGACTATTTTGGGCGGGGTTGAGTCAGCGGCCTTTGTCTGAGGATGACTCGGTGCAATGATCAGAGTGGTTTCGGTTTTGCGGCCTCTTTTCGCCCATTGTCGTTTGCGGTTGGGTGGTCGATTGTTCGTTTCCGTTGGCGACTATTTTGCATTTCGCTCGGTAAAACGTGGTGGTACTGAGCAGCCAAAGTGGGTGACACTCGCATTTTCGAGCGTTTGTGGGGCTTAAATCGTTTGTCATGGAAATGAAAAAACTCGCAGTTGCCTCTGCAATTGTCTAATGCCTTCTTCCAATAAAACCGCCTCAGGGCTACCTGATGGGTTGTCAGGAACCCAGACCAAATCTCCATTGGGTGAAAAGATCTCTGATTTTATTGGAACGAACGGTTCGCAGGAGTCGTCCAACGTTGTCCGGTTTGGTTTATTAAAAACGCCGGTTTTGACGATAAAACGGGCAAATGTTCGTGGAATCCTAGGGAATATAGATTTGAATTTTCCCTCAACGTAGTTATTCTAATGAGTAATTACGGACTATTTTTGGCCACATAGATTGTTGGACTACTTAGAAAAATGGCAAATCTGAACGCTCCAGAAGTCACAGGCATAGACAACATCATCAAGGTTGGCGACTCTCTGCCAATTTCAAGTTTTTTCAGTGTTTTCGACCCTGATGGCGATGAAATTGTGGAGTACAGCGTCAAGGATGATGATGGCACGGTGGAATCCAGTTTTCTGACCTTGAACGGCAGTGTTCTGGCGGCAGGTGAATTCCACACATTTGATGCCGAAGAATTGGCTAACGTCCGTTATCACGCCGGTACTGTTGTGGGGGACGAGACGCTAAGGGTTCGCGCTAGCGACGGTATTTTCAACAGCAACACCGCTATCGCAAGTGTTTTTACGGTGCGTGAAAATACTACAAGACCGATCATGGAAACTCAAAACATGTTTTCGGTCGCTAATGAATTCATCAAGGTCTCTACTTTTTATAACGGCTACGACCCCGATGGGTATCCGAATGTTCGGATGAAATTCAAAGACTTGAATGCCAAAACCAACAGCGGTAATTTTCGACTCGACGGGATACGCCAAGCGTCCAATACCTGGTTTTATGTTCGGGCGGACCAGTTTGATAAATTGGAGTATTTTTCGGGGACTCAACGAACACGGGAGAATCTCCTCGGTCGTGTATTTGATGGAGAAAAATGGAGCAGACCAGCTCGCTGTAATTTCACAACCTCTCCCAACGTGAATCGACCTGTCGTTGAACCGTATTACATTGCGAAAGGGGCTAGTGAGAGTTTCCCTGTTACTGAACTGTTTGGCGTCACCGACGCTGATGGAAATTCCATCAAATCTCTTGAATTTAGGGACGTTTCCCTGCAATCCAACAGTGGATTCCTCACCGTCAAAGGTATTGTCCAACCTGCAGGGACATGGTTGACCGTTAACGCCGAGGATTTAGCTGATACGACCTTTACGACAGGAAGCGTAAACCGTATTGATGGCCTTCTGGTGAAGGCGTTCGATGGCCGATCTTATAGTTCCGCCCAAAAGTCTTTTGTGGCGGTTTCCACGCGTCCAGTCGTTGAACCCAAGCCTCCACTTGTTTTTGATGGTGATCAAACGGTGGATTTGGTTTCCATTATTGATCAGTCGGATGACGGCCCCCGAAACGTTCTTTACCGAATTTATGATGATTCAGCGAATCCATTTAGTGCTCGTTTTATTCTCGACGGCAACTTTTTAGCTCCTAAACAGATTCATGTCTTTGACGCCAACACCATGGCACGGGTTCAGATGAGAACCGGTGATTTTAACACCCGGCGTTTGGACGACATTTATGTCCAAACCTACAACGGTGTTAAATGGAGTGTGGTTCGTGAATTGCAGATTGCTACCGAGCCAAGAATGTTGGACGCGATGGCCAATATTGAGGATACGGTCCTTAATCAGCGAAACAGTTGGCGAATGTGGTTGAGTAATTCTCCCAACGTTCCTTTGGAAATTTCATACAGCTTTCGTGAGATCAGATCGCCGGGATTGGATCTATTCACAACAAGGTTTTCCAATCAAGAGAGAATTGAAACGCGGAACATAATGACGCGGCTTGAATCCATTTACGATGTCAATTTCGTAGAGATCTCTGATAATTTCTTTGATCCGGTAACAGGCAATCAGGGTGGAACCATGCGGATTGGTCATGGCATATTGGATATTGGTGTCAATCCTGATGATCCCGCCGAAGTACCCTGGGGCGGTGATATTTTTCTGACAGATATTCATAAGCTTGAATCGCTGCAACCTGGATCTTTGGCACACTCTACATTCCTGAGATTATTGGGGAATGCACTTGGGCTTCGAGATTCAGCATCGACAACACAGGTCTTTAATCCATTGCTCTTCAAATGGCCATTGCCAACCAGTTCTGATGATCAACGTCAAACGGTCATGTCAGATAACTACAATCCTGACAACCAAACTTTGGACATCGATGGAAATCCGACAGGCATCGTGGTACCTGTGGAACCGTCCCGGTTTGGAATTTACGACGCCAACGCTCTTCGTGAACTATATGGACCAGCTCAAAATGCTTTGTCTGGTGATGATGTTTACGGGAACACTGGAGATCCTCAAAACATCAACGATTGGAGCGCCAAAGTAAGTAATCTTGCAGGTGATGAAATACACGACAGGAGTTTCCAAACGGCGATAACAGGCGATGGTGGTGGTGTGGATACGATAGACGTGAGCAACATGCTGGTGTCTTCGGTAATTGATCTGACGCCAGGTTCCTATAGTTCCATCGGAGAGATCACTCTTGATTTCGTCGATTTCTTCCCTGCTCAGAATAACGTTTCCATCGGTCGTTATACGATCATTGAAAATGTGATTGGCGGTGTAAGTGATGAGGTAATTCGTGGCAATTTCACCAACAATCTTCTGATTGGAAATGATGGGGATGATGTATTGGAGGGCGGTGGAGGTAGCGATACTCTTGTCGGTGGAGAAGGCAATGATCGGTATCTTTGGAAGCTATCCGATCAAAATACGGCGATTCGTGAGAACCTAGGAGGTGGTGATGATGTGTTGGAAATTAATAGCCATTGGGCATTGGACGACCTCACCGAGGATTTCAAATTTAGAAAATTGAATATCGATGGAAATCCGAGCCTCGAAATCGATATGACGATCAACGATACCCTTTCTCAGGGTTTGATTACGATCGAGAACATGGGCTCGGGTCTATCGAGGGTCGAGACGATGCGTCTCAATTATAGCGATGGCTCTTCGGTAGATATTGACATGAAGTCAATATTTGACGCAGCAACCACCACGGCGCGGCAGATGGTGTTGACCGAAGATTTTACCTCTTACGGGTTGGTCGCTGAATTAGCTTAACGACCACGGTCTTCTCTGATTTTCTTACTTCAAAAACACTCGGTTCAACCGGGTGTATTCATTTTCTTGATGTCCCGTTGAAAATCCCAACGGTCTCGGTTCGGGTTGGGATTTCCGGCAACATTGATCGCCAGATGCGAATTCCCGCTTTCAACAGGGGTGACCTGTCAGTTGGGGTAAAGAACCCCACGGGATACGATACTGCCTAAAACGATCAGCGTGATAGAAAATCAGCGTAATAGAAAATCAGCGTAATAGAAAATCACGCGTTGATTTTTTCGATTTTGACCGTCGTGAATTGTTGCCGATGGCCGGTCTTGCGTTTGCTGTTTTTTCGTCGACGGAACTTGACTACGGTCAATTTTTTGCCCTTGGGGTTGTCTACGACTTCCGCCGTGACTGAAGCTCCATCTACTTGAGGACTACCAATGTTGAGTCCCTCGTCATTGGAAACTGCCAATACGTGGTCAAATTCAATTTTCGCTCCCGGTTCAAGACCACGAAAATCGATTTCCAGCTCTTGTCCTTCTTCGACCTTAAATTGTTTGCCACTATCTTTGACGATTGCGTACATGGGTTTACCAACAGGCGTATGACAGGTATTTGAAAGCTTTCCAGTATACCGAAATTCGTCAAATCGTCGAGGACTTCGGCTTACGAATTCCCAAATTGCCCGTAAAAATGCTCGTAGGCAGAGATGACGTCAGAAAGATCGTTAGGCACGAAGATCTCGTCATGCTGGAAATCGACCATCCATCGTCGATTGTCCTCAAAGGAGGCCTCTACAATGGGGAAGAGTTTTTTGAATTCTACTTTGGTAAATTGTCTCAGGAAATCAATCGTTACCGGCTTTTCTACGATTTTTCCATCAATATCGCGTTGGTATAAGCTCATTGCCTCTCCAGAATCCCCCCCGCCGGCGTGTCCCCAGAGTTGGTCCGCCAGCCAAATATCTACTTGAAGAGTATCGGCTTATTCCGGTTTTAACGATTAGTCAAAATTTCCTCTTTCCGGTAATTGTTAGCCAGTTTGGAAGGACTTGCTGAACAAGTTCCCCGCAAGGTTGGAGCTGCCGACTCTTTCGACCTCGCGGTATCACCAATTTCAGCTGGAACGGCTGCGGGGGGTGCTGACCTAGTGGAACCAAGTTCTGGGTAAAATAGTGGCTTCAGGTTGCTGTGGGCGAAGGCAATGGTGAACCTGTGCCGGTATTGAAACGCAGAAATTAACCCGTTGTCATTATCAAATAGGGTTTTGCTGTCCTTATTCTGACCAATGAAATGATTTTGATGCCGATAACTTTCGATCAAGGTGAGTGTATCCGCCATCCACGAAGATTATCTGGCCGGTCGTATGTGAGGACCTGGGCGATGCCAGAAAGACTACTGCGTCGGCAATCTCTTCAGCTGTTGTAAACCGCCGTCCTAGTGGCACCAGGTCGGCAATGCCCTTCCTGACAGCTGAAGGATCGTCCTGAGTATTGATCCATTTTTCGTAAAGTGGCGTCCAGCATTCGGCAGGTACGACGGTGTTGACGGTGACGCTCGCTGCAGCAAGTTCGACGGCCCATTCCCGGGTTAATGCGTTAACCGCTCCCTTAGCCGCAGCGTAACCGGAGGTGCCACCCTGTCCGGTGACCGAGACCTTGGAGCTGATATTGACGATCGACCCACGGTTCTCAATCAACTGATCGGATGCGAGCTTGGTCATTGAGAAAACGTGTAACA
This sequence comes from Planctomycetota bacterium, assembly GCA_014238905.1. Classification (GTDB taxonomy): domain Bacteria; phylum Planctomycetota; class Planctomycetia; order Pirellulales; family Pirellulaceae; genus JABAAE01. Next base: position 159,408 of record JABAAE010000003.1, on the reverse strand, counting down.
GGTTCTTCTTAAGAGAGTCCAGGAATTTGTGTTGGCTGCACTTAAACCCCGTGCTGTCATTGACACCGGCGTTGTTGACAAGGATGTTGATCTTCCCCATTTCCTTGACCGCTTCTTTTACGACAGATTCACAAACAGCCTCCTCGGACAGATCTCCATGGAGAAATAGTAGATCGTTAGGCCTATGGCTGTATTTTTCCTGCAGTTCCTGGCTGGCGGCTTCATCAAGATCTGCGAAGACCACACGGCAATTCTCCGACAGCAGGCCTTCGACGACTGCCCGTCCAATTCCCTTGGCTCCGCCGGTCACGATCGCGACTTTGTCTTTGAGCTTCAAATCCATATCAAGTCCTCAGCAGGTCAATGAGAAATTTGATATACTGACACAGCATTCATTCACTTGGCAAGTATGGATAATTTGATGATTCGGTTTGGTATTATTTGTTTATTGGGAATGATCGGGGGTGCTTTTACCTCCAACACGACAGAACCTGTCTCGGCTTGGATGAATGGATCCGCTCCTGTCCAAGTGGAAGAAGAGCGGCAACCAGGTCAAGATGCCGAAAAGGTGAAATTGCCGGTCCTTCCCAAGGATACCCTGCCGGCAGATTTGAAACTGGGTCAGGTTCCCGATGGGCTGGATTCGATTCCTCAGGCACCAAAAGAAAATCCGCTGACCTTGGCAAAGGTCAACTTGGGTCGAAAGCTGTTTTTTGACCCGGTGTTGTCTGAAAACAATACCGTCTCCTGCGCGAGTTGCCATCAACCCGAATTTGGTTTTGCTGACAATAACAAACTCGCTGTTGGAATTAATGGGAAAGTTGGCAGTCGCAACTCTCCAACCCTGCTGAATCGGGTGTATGGAGAGAGTTTCTTTTGGGATGGTCGTTCGGAAAGCCTCGAAAACCAGGCTCTTAAACCGATCGAAAGTGAAATTGAATTGGGAAGCAGTGTGGAGGCTGCGGTCGAGCGATTGCAAAAAAAAGAGAATTATCCAAATCTTTTTCGAGCCGCTTTTCAGGATGACAAGGATCCTGTCAACGCAATGAATTTAGCGAAGGCACTAGCTGCATTTCAACGCACTCTGTTGTTGGGCAACTCTCCGGTGGATCAATTTCAAAGCGCGAACTACTCGGCGTTAACCGACCAAGAGCGGCAAGGTCTTTGGATTTATGAAAGCCGAGGTGGGTGTTGGCAATGTCATTCTGGAGCCAACTACAGCGATGAAGGATTTCATAATACTGGTGTCGGCTATGGTGGTGAGTCTAGGGATGCTGGCTTGGAAGAGCATTCCGGCCAACCCGGTGATCGATTCAAGTTCAAGACTCCCACGCTGAGAGGGGTTTTTTCAACAGCCCCTTATTTCCATGACGGATCTGCTAAAACCCTCGAGGAAGTGGTTGAGTTTTATTCCAAAGGGGGCCATCCCCAAGATGAACGATTGGATGGCAAAATGAAGGTTCTCAACCTGTCTGAGGATGACAAGAAACATCTTGTCGCGTTTCTAAAAGCACTTTCACGAGAGTGACCTTTGATTCGCGAGTTTCCCTTGTTCGATTCAAGGAGCGGTCGATCTGCTCATTGTATAACGCCTCCAGGCCGGAGTGCTATTGCCACGATTCATGTCACCGGTTGTGATGCAATAACTGATTTTGATGCGTTTTTCTTCCCTAAATACGGAAAGTCTCTTGCCGCTTTCTGCAGCAATAAAGTCGTTTTTGGAAGATGGGAAAATGCCGACGGATCTGCGGAGGATCTTGTCGTGACACCGTTTGGTGAGGGTTGTCTTCAGGTTCACTGTCATGGTGGTGTCGCCGCTGTTGAGTCCGTTCTGGAAACCCTACAGTTGGCTGGATTTAAGCCAATAGAGTCCGCCCAGCAGCGGCGAGGTTTCTTTGCCGAATCGGAACTTGATCGGGAGATTTTAGAGGCCTTGGCAGAATCCCGGACCAGAAAAACTGCCAATCAATTTCTTCGATTTTGGTCCGGCTGTTTCCGAGACCGTATCCTGCAGCTTGGCAAGAGCCTCAAAGACAGCCCAGAGCAGGCCATCGATGGACTTCAGCAGTTGCAGAAAAGCTACCAAGTGGGGAAGGGCTTTTGTCGGCCCTTTCAAGTGGTTTTCTCGGGACAGCCTAACGTGGGCAAAAGCAGTCTCTGCAATTCCATTCTAGGGTTTGAGCGTAGCATTGTTGAGGATCGAGCCGGGACCACCCGCGATGTTGTCATGGCAGTCACCACTTGGGATCAATGGCAATTCCAACTGACTGATACTGCCGGTATTCAGGCAACATCCGATGAAATCGAATCCAAGGGCATCGATCAGGCAGAAGCCATGATTAGTCGAGGGGATATTTGGGTTTGGGTGATAGATGCCAAGCAATTCAATGGTTCTGACCTCAGTCACCTGTTGCCAGTGGTTCCTGAAACCGGAGAATTAGATTCTTCTCACCGACCTGATCTGATCGTCATTAACAAAATAGATACGATGGACCGATCAGCCCGCAACGAGCTTCATTCCATTAGCCCCCAGGCGGTGTTTACCGATGCTTTGCATGGAGAAGGAATTGAGGTGTTAATGGGTGCAATTAGAAAGATTGCTGTGCCATTGGTACCTGAAAATGAGACGGCGATCCTGTTTACAAGTCGCCAGTTTAGCCTCGTAGAACAGGCTTTGGATGCGTTGCGGGATCGGGATCTTGAGCGGGCACATCGCCAATTACTAAAAATAATCGATTGAATTATGTCAAAATCCAAGCAGTTGTCCGGCTACGTTTGCGTCCTGATGGCAGGATTATCCATTTATTGGATGATGCAAACTCCGCTCATTCCGGTTTGGCAAATTGTCGTCTACTGTTTTGTCATGATGTTTCCGGTCAGCCTTGTTTTGTTTTGGAGACCATTCGATATCTATTTTGGTTTTGCTCCACCAAGATCGACCGCAGAGGATTCATGGCGATCGGTGACACCATGGATAGGTTGGCTCGTTTTGTTGGCAATGATTTTGGTGAATCATTTTGCCAGACCACCGTCTGGTCTTTGAAACGTTGCCGTAACGAATTTTTCAATTTCAGGTTTTTTTAAAACGTTTTGACGGAAATTGCTGTGTCATCGCTTGAAAATTGCTTTGCTCGAAAGTGCTGTAGTTGGCAACTAAAAACAACAACTCTTGAATTTGGTCGCTTACCGGCGTTGATGGGAATCGTAAATGTGACGCCGGACAGTTTTTCCGACGGTGGGAAATTTTCCTGTTGTCAGTCAGCGGTGGATCATGCTTTACAGCTAATCGATGATGGGGCATCCATTATCGATATCGGAGGGGAAAGTACGCGACCGTATTCAGACCCCGTCACTGAGAAAAATGAGCTGGACCGAACCGTTGATGTGGTGCAAACGCTATCTGAAATGACTTCTGTTCCAATCTCCATCGATACCAGTAAATCGAAAGTTGCCATCGAGTGCATCGCTGCGGGGGCGGAAATAATTAACGATGTCACAGGTCTTGAGGCGGACCCCTTGATGGCCGGTGTTGCCGTTGAGGCAGGAGCCGGAGTTTGCGCAATGCACATGCAGGGGACGCCCCAAACGATGCAGGATCGGCCTCAATATGAGAATGTGGTCGAGGATATTTATGATTATTTATTGAATCGTCGTGATTCGTTGACGGCATTGGGCGTGCCGGTGTCAAAAATCTGTCTGGATCCCGGCATTGGTTTTGGAAAGACGCATCAGCACAACATTGAGTTGATTTCGAAGGTGGGCCGTTTTCACAATTTGGATCGACCTATTCTCGTTGGTCATTCCAGAAAGGGTTTCTTGGCGAAAATACTGGGAGATCGTGATCGCGACAGGGCCGTCGCTACGGCAGGAGTGGCGATTCAACTGGCTCGTTCGGGTATCCAGGTGATCCGTGTGCACGATGTGAAAACCGTAGCCGAATCGATTCGATCGTTTGACGCGGTCGGTGGAATCGATGGACAGACGATGGACCTTAAATCATAAATACTTCTTGGCCCTTGTCCCGTTTATTTCTTTTTGTTGGAAAACGGCCACTTTTTGACGCCCACCCGATCTGCCCATGACTGCCATTGCCGGACCATGGCTTGCAGCTTGTCGGGCATCCTCTCCGACAGATCGTTCAGTTCAGTCCGATCTACTTCCATGTCGTATAATTCCCAGCGGGTGGGTTGGTCACGTCGGTAACTCGACACAATTTTCCACCGACCATCCCGTAAGGCGAGATTTCCATGATGCTCGAATCCCAGCGGCATCTCGCGCTGGAGAGTCGTTCCCTGGAATGATGGTAGCAAGCTGATGCCTTCCATCGGCTGAATCGGTTTTCCATTAACGACTGTCGGGTATTTTGCATTTGCTGCAGCAACGAACGTGGGCATCAGGTCAATAAGATGGCACGGGTTGTGGCAGATGCCATTTCTTACCGTCTTAGATAGACCGGCGGGCCAATGAATGATCAGCGGTGAGCTGATGCCCCCTTCGAGTCCATCATGCTTGTAGCCTCGAAAAGGTGTGTTGGAGACGTTTGCCCAGCCGGGTCCATAGGCCACGAAAGTGTCTTCTGCGCCTGCCAGGATAGGAGGGCCCGTTTTCAACGGCCTGCCATCGCGTGTTTGCATAGGTGGCCAAATTTTGGTTTGTAACCCGTTGCGTCCCAAAGAGGGAAAAGACTTGCCCTGAATCCGGTCTGCATTGGGTGATCTTCCGTAGCCCTCGGCGCAGCCACCGTTGTCTTGGAGATAAATCACGATGGTATTGTCGAGGGCTGATTGTGCTTCGAGTTCATCGATGATTTTCCCAATGCCCTGATCCATTCTGTCAACCATCGCGGCATACACTTCCATGTTGCGGATATCCCATGATTTGTTCGGGGTTGTTGTCCAGTCGACCGCGCCGGGTGACTTGGCCCATTTTTGACTGATCAAGCCTTCTTCGATGGCCTTTCGATACCGTGCTTCGCGAATCGGTGTGAAGCCAAGATCGTAAGTCCCCTGATACTTGGTGATGTCGCTTTTAAAGGCATGCATGGGCCAATGAGCACTGGTGTAGGAGACGTACATCATCAAGGGTGATCGATCAGCGGAATTTCGGGAGCTGCTGTCATCTTGCTCCTTGGGGTTGTAATGGTCACGAATGAAAGTGACCGCGTTATCACTGATCGCGTCGGTGTAATAAAAGTCTTTTGATGAGTAGCCCGGATCATTTTCTGGTGTGATAAAACGATTTCCCCGACAAAGTGTCGCTGGGTCCCAAAAACTGCCCGCACCGGTGATGGTTCCGTAGAATCGGTCGAACCCCCGCTGCAACGGCCAATTATGGTTGGAGGCATTCGGACCAGTGAATTTGGTGACATGCCATTTCCCTGACATGTAATTTTTATATCCGGCGGTCCTGAGAACCTCGGCGAACGTTTGGCAGTTCTGATTCAGGTCACCCCGGTAGGCATCGAAGCCACGATCACCGGTCATCAACCCAATTCCAGCCTGATGGGAATAAAGTCCTGTCAATAAGGCGGCGCGGGTAGGGCAACATCGTGAGGTGTTGTAAAACTGGCTGTATCTCAGGCCGTTTCGGGCTAATCGGTCCAAATGAGGAGTCTGGATTTCGCTCCCATAGCACCCGATGTCGCTGAATCCCATATCGTCTGACATGATCACGACGATATTGGGTTGATCGGCAACGCTTGACCGGGGTATCGAAATTGGCAGCATGAACCATGAAATGACGCCCAGATACAAAGCAAACCGGCGAACACATTCAAATAGGTGGCTGGTCCGGGGTGAGTATGGTTTAGTTGGGTACATGTTGATCAAAGTCACCTGTAACGGTGGCCAATAAGGAGGAACGAAAGGATCTGATTGATTCATGATATATCACCGGCGCATTAATTGTGGAACGGTGGCATGCCGAATAGTCGCATGTGGAACGTATTGGTTGGTTTCAACGCTGTCGTTGCGTAATAGTGAATGGATTTGATCATTGGTTCCAGCGAGGATTTGTCACTTCGGGTTATGCCGATAAGTTCAATCGGGGAGGTCGGCGAGAACATCGATTGAGACTTTGGCGGCTTTGATTCCCGGATTTTTCAACCTGGCCTTAGTGAATTCGCTTACGATTGTGACTGGTATACCGAAAATTCACTGGACTTATAATTGACTGTCGACTTCAACTTCAAACGGCGATAACCCCTTTTAGCTTCAGGGAAGGAGTTAGTGTCTGGAAGTCATTGGAAATCAGGCTTTCTTCAAATCAAAAGGGCCTTCCGAAGGGGTTTATTGTGTCAAAGCGAACGGTTCGAGTCGTGACTCGTGAAGTTGATGGTTCCATGCGAACCCGAGAGTATGAAAATCTGGACGCCGTTCTGGAAAACCATGAGCAAATTGGTATTGATGATTGCAGTACCGACCTAGGACTGCGAGGGTGGCCGGTATTCAGAGGCCTGATTGGCCCAATGCCCGATGGTCGCGGTGTTGCCCGTTATGAAACACCCGACGTTTTCGAGGCGGTAACGAAAGACTGGACCAACGCCAAGACAAAGCGGCGTCGTCGACGCACCAAAGAGCAGATCCTTGCCGACGCTCAAATGGAGGCCGAACAGTCTGCAGGTTTGGAAAGCTGAGGTTCAAACCCGTATGAGAATCTTTGTTGAGAAGAAATGAATCCGGACATGTTTAACCAGATCTCAGCTAAGAACCATGCGATCATTGTCGCCAATCGTTAGTCTTGAATGAATCACCAATTGAATCCTCTTTCCACTGGCTGCTGCTAAAGTGAAAAGTTGAAAGTCCGGCAGATGAATCGCCAGGCTCGTTGACCGATGGTCCTAGAGCCGGCATTGATTTTGGCGTATCCGGTCATACCAATCTGAATCCTCTGATCAGCCGAAACAAACGGAGCCCGGATTGGAAATGTCGCGCTTTGGGGAACGTCCTCGCCACGTTCGTTCTTTTTTGTAATAAGCGGGCCGCCGGTTTGGTTGGAGACATTGGCGGGGGCTTTTTTTAATTCGATTGGAGAGATTTCCGCCAATCGCGACTGGATCGCAATTTCCGGTATCCCCTTGAGTCCCAGCTCCACGTTCTGTCCAACGGAAATAAATTCCATATCCTCTTGATCAACCAGTAAGACCGCTCGTTTTTTTGATTCGTCGATAACGATTTGGCAGACGGGAGTTTTGATCGGCAGAAAACCACCTTCGTTGGATGGCTCGATGGGGTATCCATACCAACCCCCCAGCTTTTCAGGTGTCTCTTGCTTTTGAACGAACTTTGGTGGAATGATCCTTCCGGCCACTGGAGCCCTGATCAACAACTTTTGTTTCAGTTGTCCTAGCTGATTGATTTGAATCCGGAGGTTATCGATGGATTGTCTGATCGTGCTGATCTGAAAACCGGCATCGATGTCTTCGGTTTCACGGCGGCTGGTTTCACTGAGCTGGTTTTCCAAGACCATCAGCCGCGTTGTCAGCTTTGCGATCTGCAGCTCGAGATCTTCATTGGTCAGGTCGATTAAAGGCTCGCCGGCAGCTACCGTTGAATTGGGCTGAACAAACACCTCCCGAATGGTACCGGGATAGTCGACATCGACATTTTGGGCCGCGTCCGATTCGATATAAAAAGGGCAGGATATCTGGTAAGGAAATGGCAGCAGCATGATGCCGGCCATGATGCCGCTGAAAACCATTGCGGTGACAAATGCTCTTGATTTTTTCACTTTGTCTAATCTGCCAGGGACATAAAAGAACTTGATCAATTGGACGACCGGTTGCCCGATCAGTCCCCAAAATGCCATACCGGCAACCAGCTGTCCGAATATTTTGAGTCCATAAGGTTCCAGCAGATTATACAGAAACCAGAAAATCGCAAGAGCAATGAACCATCGATAGGCGGCGGCAGCCACCGTATAAAGTGCAAACAGCCATTGGTTTCGTTGGGGCAAAAAAGGGTCGGGATTCTCGGGAAGACCCAAGCACCATTTCCCCATTTTTCTCCGTAGAATCGACTGTGCCTTTTGCCTCAGGTTAGGAATTTCAAGCAAATCAGAGAGGATATAGTAGCCATCATATCGCAGTAGCGGATTGGCATTAAAGAGAATTGTACTGACGGAACTGACAAACATGATGTTCAGGCAAACGTAGTTCAACATGCCTGGCTCGGAAAACCACCAGAGAAATGTACAAACCGAGGCCAATACTACTTCGATATACATCCCAGCAGCCCCGATGGCTGCCCGTTTCCATTTGCTGGCCAGCATCCAGGAATCACTGACATTGCAGTAAAGACAGGGTGTGAAAACCAGGAACATGACACCCATCTCATGGCACTCACCGCCGAACCGTTTACACGACAGTCCGTGTCCAAATTCGTGCAGAACTTTGGTGCTGCCAAGAATAATAAACAGCCATATCCAATTTTCACCGGCAAAAAACTGCTGAAAACTTGGGAGCTTTGAAGTGAAGACGTCGAATTGCACGATCACCAGGGTGGCAGCCGCAACGCAAATTCCGATACAAATAAAGAACGCTGTGAGGGAAAAAAACCAGCCGACGCGTCGATCTAACCAGTTCAATATCGGGTCTGGGTCAAACCCTTTGAAACGAATGGCTAACACATTGCTAAAGGTGGCCATACGTTTCTTTTTTTTGTTTTCAAACCCTCTTTTGTTGAGTTGCACTCCCTGACCAGGGGCATTGCTGATTAAAAGGGAATTACTGAATAGCATTCCAATAAACTGTTGCAACTCTGGCAGTGAAATCTTTTGCGGCGCGAAACGGCTTTCGAAGGTTCTCTTGATCTCATCGGCGCTTTGGGTCCCGTCGAGCATTTTAAAGAGTTCGAATTCCTCATCCTCAAAGCGAAAGTACTTTAGGTTGAGAGGGTCTTTTACGACGTTATACTCACGACCCTGGTAACGGTGCCGGGTATAGATTAGGTCCGAACGCTGCTTGAGACCGATAGCGCGGCTGGAGCTGGAGACTAGGCTGCTTTTCGGCGTGCTCAAACGGTTAACTCTGCATTGGGAAGGAGTACGGAGCCACAGACCAGTCGTTGGCGTCCACGGTTATTGTATGTTGTCTCAACCAACGGGCCATCAGAACTTCCAGAGTAACAGAAGTGAATAGAATAGATCATTCGGTTTGCCGCCGGTTGGCGTGCTGTCGTATTGGTCATTGATATTCAGTTTCAGGCTAAGGTCGGTTTCTGCGTCAAGAAGGAGAATCCACGATAAGTCGGTGACGACTCGAAAGTCTGCGTAGTCTTCCCAGCTTGGAAAATAATCGACTGTGGATTCCAGGTGTTGTTTTTTCGAGAGTTGCCGACGGTAGTCTAATCCAAACAAGGCTTCTGGAATCCATTGACCATTGGTCCCTCCAAATTCCTTGGACGTTCCTGCACCGAAACGTCCTTTCAGAGATTGTATTTCTGAATCAAGAAACTTGTAACCCACACCGCTGTTGACCGCGATTCTCAAATCAAAGGGTCGAAATTCGTCGAATTGGTAGGTGTTCTTAACAAACCATGACCACTTTGAGGGACGAATTCCGCTGACAGTTGACGTCGCGAATTTGCGTTCCCAATCCAAGTTTAGCCTCGCATTATGGGCGACCCGCAGGCTGTTGCTCTTGTTGTTTATATACTTGAAACCGATTTTCTTGACCGTCGACTCGGTTTCGTTTTTCATGTCGAATCCACCCGAAATGTTGAATGATTCGGAATTTCCACTGCCTCCATTGATGCCAAGTTCAAGGCTGCTATCCCACGCCGATCCAACCAGCCAGTTCCACATGGGGTCATTGATAGCTTCCGGAAAATTTTCAAGCTCCGGATCACGGTCCGTTGGATCTTCCAGAAGGACTGAGGGGTCCGACGCTTCGTTGATGGCAGGTTGTAAGTTGAGCGCTTGTTGTAACGGGAGACTTGGTGCTGATCCGGTTGGCTCCTGCGAGACGCTCTCTCCGCTCCCTAGCAGGATCAAGACCATCGCCATTGCGATGGAATTGGTCTGTCTGGTTTCCCAGGCGATCGTCGGCATACTGAATCTCATCCTAGTTACGTGTTTTAAATTCAAAAATCACTAGTGGACAGGGCATTTTGGATCAATCTTGAATGTCCTTGGCGTTTGGTTTGCATTCGCAAAAAATCGCGAATGCTTTTACCAATCACACTGAATCGGGACAAGATGAACCGGCGCATCGAAAGATTGCTGGCAATGGCTTGCTGTCTGTCATGGGGCGCGGTCCGAAATGCTGGCAACCTACTGGAATTTTGGGTACAGACTGCGATTGTGGCAAAAAAGATAGCAGTCTAAGATCTGACGGCAATTCCCAAGGGAATGATCAAGTCGTGTCTTCTGAAAAGATTCGTTGGCCAAAACGATGAGGTTAGCCAGCCAGATTTTCATGGGACCGACGTTTTTTTCTTCAAAACTTGAGATTTGGTGCCATTGAAGCCCCGTAATTGTGGGGTTGGTGACGGTTTCGCAGTCCTGCAGGTATACCGAAACATGGATGTTTCAATTGTTATTCCCATTTTCAACGAGATCGACAACGTTGAGTTGCTATACAACGAGATCCTCACCGTTTTCGAAAACGATCACCGTAGTTTCGAACTGGTGTTCGTAGACGACGGTTCACGGGATGGGACAGATCGAAAAATTAAATCTCTGGCTGCCAAAGATAGTTGCGTGAAACCGGTATTTCTGAGACGTAATTTTGGTCAAACGGCAGCAATGAAAGCCGGTATCGATTTTGCAAAGGGTAATGTGATCGTGACCATGGACGGAGATCTGCAAAACGATCCTGCCGATATTCCGCGAATGATCGACAAGCTTGACGAGGGGTTTGATCTGGTGCACGGGTGGCGAAAAGAGCGGCAGGACAAGTTTTTGACGCGCATCTTGCCGTCGCGGGTAGCGAATTGGTTAATCAGTCGAACAACCGGTTTTCCAATCCACGATTTGGGGTGCACGCTAAAAGTAATGCGTGCCGAGATTGCACGTGAAATTGAATTATACGGTGAAATGCATCGGTTTATTCCAATCCTTGCCGATCGGCTTGGTGCGAGATGTGTTGAGGTGGAAACCAATCATCGCTGTCGTCGTTTCGGAGAGACTAAATATGGACTCGGTCGGACCACCCGAGTCGTTCTGGATCTGATGACCGTCAAATATATCCTCAGCTACTTCGCCAGCCCGATGAAATTTTTTGGCCGTCTCGGGTTGCTGACAATGGCGATTAGTGGCATAGCTTTGGCGAGCGTTCTGATGATGAAGATGCTTTATCAAACCGACATGACGGGAAACCCCTTATTCATGTTGAGCGTTATTTCCATGTTAACTTCGATTCAGTTTTTTGGATTGGGGTTACTCGGTGAAGTCAACGCCCGGATTTATTTCAACAGTCCCAATCGGGACGTCTATACGGTTCGTGAAACGGTGAATCAGGATCAAGCCGATTTGTCGGGTTTGGAAGGGAAATTGCCAGCCGGTTCCCTGCCGTCGTCGTTACTTGATTCAACTGCGACTCCAAGCGACAGCAATGAAAACGATAACCAGGTCCGGCGGGCGGCTTGAATTCGATAGATGCTGAATGACCTCCTTGCGATTGTATGACCGGTTGGTTATTTCGAAGAGTTGTTGCCCAGACGGAAAAGTTTTTCCAATCGGCTCACCAATGGTTCGACTTTTCCTTGGAGCCGTCTGGTAAACTGGTCTCCTTCTATTGGTATTTTCCTGGCATTCTGTTGGAGAGAGATTTGTCCGTCACTGTGGTCGACCCTCCCTTGGTCAAGCATCATCTAACTCAATTAAGGAGTATCGATACGCCAGCTGCAGATTTTCGGCGTTTGGTAGGGACACTATCGACGCTGTTGGCATGCGAGGCGACCAAAAACCTGCTTTTAGAAGAGCAATCAGTGCAGACGCCGCTTTGCGACACGTTGGGTTGGAGGTTGAAACAGCGGATAGGCCTGGTCCCCATATTGCGTGCCGGTCTGGGGATGCTGGAATCGGTTCAGAATCTTATTCCGGATGCCGAGGTCCGTCACCTGGGATTCTATCGTGATGAAGAAACCGCTTTACCGGTTGAATACTACAACAAATTATCGACTTCAGATGCCTGTGACGCTGCCTTGATCCTGGACCCCATGTTAGCGACCGGTGGTTCTGCCTCTTTGGCCTTTGAAACGCTGACCCAATGGGGTGTCCACGATATCAGGTTATTGAGCTTGGTGTCGTCTCCAGAAGGAATCGCTAAATTGCAGACGAAGCACCCAACAATGGACATCTTCGTTTGTACCATCGATGACAAGCTCAACGATCGTCACTATATTGTTCCTGGTCTAGGTGATGCTGGCGATCGAATTTTTGGTACCTGATCTTTCAGAATCGATTACCCGGATTCTTGAAGTTTGTTGCAACCTTTTATTGGCAAACCGGTAAGTGGTGTGGATTTCTGATGAAAGCAATTGAAGTAACTCGGCAGTTGACCGAAATCGCGGCAGTTTGTGAATTATCCCGGCCGTTTCCGGTTCAAGCCGCGGCAGGAGAAATCGCTGCTGCCAACGGACGCTGCGATCGTCTCGAATAATTCAATAACCCACCGATGAGGCTGACAGCGACTCGTGCTGGTTCAAACGCAAAATCTGAAAAAAATGTTCGGTGGTTTCACCGCATTGGATGATTGTTCTCTTTCCATCAAAGAGGGGATCGTGTTTGGATTGTTGGGTCCTAACGGGGCGGGAAAAACAACCCTATTGAGATGCCTCTTGGGGTTCCTATTCCCCAGTTCGGGAGCGGCAAGGGTAAACGGATATGATTGCCATAAAGAGACTGTCAAAGCTCATCAGTCTCTAACCTACCTGCCAGGAGACGCGCAGCTTTTTGGCTCGATGAAAGGGCGAAAGGTTCTCCGTTTTTTTTCTCGATTGAGATCAGACTGCCATCTCTCTGATGCATTGCAGCTTGCAGAACGTTTTGACCTGGATCTGGGGCGGCGAGTCGCATTCATGTCGACCGGGATGCGGCAGAAATTGGCCCTTTGTGTTTGTCTGAGCACGAGGGCGAAGGTAACGATTTTGGACGAACCAACCGCGAATCTTGACCCGACAGTCCGTGGTGAGGTGATTCGGATCGTTGATGAAATCAGAAAGCAGGGTCGGACAGTGATCTTTTCGTCCCACGTTCTTTCGGAAATCGAGGAAGTATGCGATCGAGTCGTCGTCATGCGGCGTGGCGTCATCGTTCGGGATTTGAACATGGCAGAGTTAAAGAGTAAGCACCGGGTTCATTTTCAAGCACCCTTGGGGAAGATTCAGGTCCCCAAGGAATTCGCTTCCAACGTGACATTACATCGAAACGGATCGCAGGTGCAGCTCGATGTCAGTGGAGACTTGGCATTTATTTTGAATTGGATGGTTGGCTTGCAGGTTTCGTCGGTGCGAGTAGAGCCGATCGGGTTACGGAGTGTTTATGACCAATGTCATAGGCCGATCGAGGCACCCCATGTTGATTTACCCAAAATCGATTCTAGTGGCATCGCAGAGGTGTCTGGTCACTGTCCGGAAATGACAGAGGTTGATCCGCAAGCCCCGAAGAATCCCTTATCAACTCCCTTTCCAGCAAAAGCTCGCGGGTCGTCCGCCGAGCTGAACGATGGGGTTGATTCCAAGGAGGACATCGAATGAACGGGGCACTGATTCGAAAAAATTTGGATGAGTCAAAATGGCTGATGTTGGGCTGTTTTATGGCCGTTATCGTTATTTGTGCGGTCAGGATTTGGATCGTCAGCCAAATTGAAACAAGCAATTTTCGACAGATAATAGAATGGCTGCCCGGAGACCTCGAAAAGCTCTCCGCCGTTCCGTTTTCCTGGATTATCACCTATCCGGGACGCATCGCTTTGACCTATCAGGAGCCTATTATTATTCTTTGCCTGGCGGTTTGGTGCATTGCTCGCGGGTCCGATTGTGTTAGTGGAGAACTCGGTCGCGGGACGATGGAAATGTTGATTGCCCAACCCATCAGCCGGATGCAGTTTCTTCACTCCCATACGTTCGTAACTGTGGCGGGAGTGGTTCTGATTACCTTGGGGACTTTTGTCGGAGTTTGGCTGGGTATCGAATTGACCGTGGTGCATGAAAAAATTTATCCCACCGTGCAATTGCCATTTTTCCAGGAGGAACTCCCCCTTCCCTTTATGACTGCCGAAGAGCGGCATACGCCGATGCGGGAAAAGGCGAATCTAATGCTGTTTGTCCCTGCGGCCTGTAATTATTTGGCTTTTGGGATCATGCTGAGTGGATTGACGGCTTTCATGAGTTCTTGGGATCGTTATCGCTGGCGTACGATTGGAATCATCACCGCGTTCCATATCTGCCAGGTGTTGACCAAGCTCTTGGGCATGGCATCGACTGATTTTAGCTGGGTTCTTTATCTCTCGATCTATTCGGCCTATGAGCCAGAGGTGGCAGTTCGCATTGCCGACGTTCAACCAGAAAGCGTTTGGCAGTTTTGGGTTAATATGGATGGAATGGTCGTCCTCGGCACTTCAGGTTATTGCTCGATTCTCCTCGCTTTTGGCATCATGGGATTTTTGGCCGCGGGCAAGGTCTTTAAAAATCGGGATCTGCCGGCGCCGACCTGATCGACCTATTCGGTCTGCTTTGAAAGCGGGCTTGGTGTGCTGCAATTGGTTGGTAAAGTCTGAGAGGCGTGTTAGCTTGGTGGTCTCGGTAGCCAACGAAGTTACGGCGATCCTGCGTATTGTACCGCTGATCCTCTCAGGAGTCTGGCAATGAAGTGTGCGCGATGCAAAATGCAACTGAAACGAGATCTGCGAGATGGTGAACGCGTTGACGCTTGTGAACAATGTCAGTGTTTTTTGATCCGTGTGACTCGCTTGAAGAGGATTCGAGCGCGTGGACTGCGATCGCCAGAACAATTGATGGAGGATTGGCGAGAGCATACAGAAATTGATGTTACCCCGGAGGTCCGTTGTCCAAGATGTCGCAACATGATGGATCGTCGAGGCATTGAGGGTGGTAATGGCATACCTCAGGACAGTTGCAAAAAGTGCGAGCTTATGTGGTGTGATCCTGGTGAGTTGGAAATTCATCTTTTGGCCTGGAGCAACAGTGCAAAAGGGAAAGAAGCAATTCAATTTAAAAAAATCCATGAAAGTATGTCAGGTCATGAAAAAGAGGTTCTCGAAAACCGGATCAAGTCTCTATGTCTAGGTCATCCATCGGAGTGATGTCGTATCGGTGATTTGGAAGGATCTGAGAGCCTTGATATCCGCTTCGGTCGTCCCGTTGTTGAAGAGGTCATGAGTTGACCTGTTGGCTTAATCGTGCTGAGTTTTTACTTGAGTGTGAATGATGAAATGTCCCAGGTGTGCTTTGCGTTTGCAAAAAGTTAGTTGCCAGTCGGTCAACGTTCATTGTTGCTCTGAATGCTGCGGAATATTGGTGGGTAGGGACCGCCTTTCCCGTCTGGCTGTCACGTCACGCAAAACGATTGTCGAACTGATCCAAGATTGGGAGCAGCGTCAACTTCTTCCGGCGGTCGAAAGGCCTCGTTGTCCAGAATGTCGAATCGTTATGGATGCTGCTGCCTCTTTTGGAAGGGGAAGATTCATGTTCGCCGAATGCAGGAAATGCCAACTTCTCTGGATGGACCCCGGGGATCTGGAAGTTTGGCTGATAGCTTGTTTGGTTCAAGACTTTCACCGACAAGGCGACCAAGTCCAGATCCAACAATTCGATACTCTTCTGGCAGGCATGCAAGTTGATCGGCAATCACTTCTGATCGCGAAAATACCACGTTTGGAAGAATAGATTCGTGGTTGATAGCGGATCTGGCACCGCTGCTGACGCTCCGGGAAAACTCTACGATTCGTCTTAATACAAATCCCGATTTTCGTTAAAACGATCATGTGATCACCCGTTGCTTGCGGCGTTCCGGGCTTCTATTGGGGCGATGATGAACGCGATTGGGAATTCGAGAGTGGTAGCAAGTGCGAGTGTCATAGCCAATGCGAACCTCTACGGGAATGCGAAAGGGAATCCGGATGCCGGGGATATTACGTAAGATTTTTCAAAAGAAGAGCAGGACCGAGGCGATTTCACGGCAGGCTGAATTGCGAGCCGCTTTTCCGGATTTCGATGCCAATTCGGTGAAGTTGATAGAGACGGTAGAGCCCTACACCATGACCTCACCGGAGCGTATTGAGTCGTTGAGGCAGTCGATTCAGCATTTGGTTCGCCATGGAATTGAGGGTGATATTATTGAGTGTGGTGTGTGGCGAGGCGGCAGCATGATGGCCACTGCGTTGACCTTGTTGCAGGAAGGCGATGTTCATCGAACACTCCGGCTTTACGATACATTTGACGGCATGTCGGCTGCCAAAGACGTTGATCGTGATTTTCTTGACCACTCTGCAGCCGGACAGCTTGATCAGCAGGATCGCGACGACCCTGAGTCCATCTGGTGCCGTTCGGCTCTTTCTGAAGTCCAACAAAACATGATCAATACAGGGTATCCAGCCGAAAGGCTTCAATTCATAAAAGGCAAAGTCGAAGACACTCTCCCTTCGAATATTCCCGAATCAATCGCACTTTTACGTCTTGATACCGATTGGTATGAATCGACCAGGGTCTGTCTCGAGCAGTTGTATCCTCGTCTGGAGCCTGGTGGGATTCTGATCGTGGATGACTACGGTCATTGGAAGGGTTGTCGGAAAGCGGTCGACGAATACTTTGAATCACATGGGATTCCCCTTTTTTTACAGCGAATTGACTACACAGGTCGAATAGCTGTTAAACCGGACTGGAAGCCAGCGTCAGGACGTCAACGATCAGCATGAGTCAGTTGTTTTTGCGGTGAAAATGGTTGGTCGGGAAGGATGCCGATTTACGAACAGGATTCGGTGAACAAACGGGAGTGTCTCAAGTTGTCGGCCGCTGGCTTGGCCCTTGAATACTCACTTAACTGATGTGTGCCATCAATGGAGAATCAGAAGGATGTCAGCGGGCCAAAAACTGGTCAACCTTGGATGCGGCCGTCATTTTCATTCGGATTGGGTCAATTTGGACCTGGTCCCTTTTTCAGATGAAGTTAAGGCGGCTGATTTGATCAACGGTGTTCCATTGGAGAATAATTCTGCAGATGCGGTTTATCACTCCCATGTTCTGGAGCACCTTTCTCCGCAATGCGGTCGAAAAATGCTGGGAGAGTGCTTTCGAGTATTGAAGCCGGCTGGCTATCTTCGCATCGCAGTGCCAGATTTGGAACAAATTGCCAAGTTATATTTGGGCAAGTTACAGGCCGCTTGGGAGACCCCGGAACCGATCAACATGGCTGACTATTCCTGGATGAAGCTTGAGTTAATCGACCAAATGGTGAGAACTTCGTCCGGAGGTGCTATGGGAAGGGCCATTTCGGATCCGGACGCTATTAATAAGGAATTTCTCCGGTCTCGTCTCGGCTCGGAAATTGAAAATGCACAGTCTGCCCAAGCTTCCGAAGGCCGGCGGGCACCTGTTTTCTCGAAAATTCTCGGCAAAATCAAGAAAAAACTAGCGGGTTGGCTTTGGGGGCATCATTCTGAAACTCTTGACGAAGCCGAGTTTCGCCGCAGTGGTGAGATTCATCGATGGATGTATGATCGTGTCAGCCTCAGGGAATTGGTTTTTTCCCTAGGATTTTCTGATTTTCGCATCTGTGATGCGGATGAGAGTCGAATTCCCGGGTTCTCAGGCTACCAGCTCGATGCACTGGAGGGAGTTCCTCGGAAACCGGATTCCCTATTTATCGAGTGCCAAAAACCTGCCGAGACGTTTGCGAAAACCGAGGCGACGGCTAGGGCACGGCTCCCCGGGGAATTTCAGGAAAAAGTGGCCTGAAGCAAAGGCTTCTTCTGCCGCTGGGGATTCCTGTAAGACTTTTTATGCCAATCTTGAGAACGATCTGGAACAACCTTAGTTTCATCCGGGAAAAAAGCCGATAACTTTTCTTTCCTAACGGTTTTGGGTGTTGACGAAGCGGGTGTCAGCTCTTAAATTCACTACCTCCCCAGTGCTTTATCGCTGGGGATTTGCTATTTGATAAATGAACATCTAGACGGAAAATGAGCTGTGGCAGGTCAACAAAAGGAAGTAATTCGAATTCGAATGGAAGCCTACGATCATGGTATTTTAGATCAGAGTGCTCTCGAAATCGTTGATACCGCCAAAAGAACTCACTCGGAAGTCCATGGGCCAATCCCGCTTCCCACTCGCATCGAACGTTATACCGTGATTTCAAGTCCTTTTGTTAACAAGAAGTCACGTCAGCAATTCGAGATTCGAACACACAAGCGAGTGATCGACATTGTTCAGGCGACGGCAAAAACTATTGAAGCACTCAATAAATTGAGTCTTCCCGCAGGTGTTGATATCAAGATCAAAGCGACGACTAGAGGTTAGTCGGGCAAACTTGGTGTTTGTTTTGGATAGTATTGTTTTTATGAACGGAAGTTTTGCGGGTAAGTTTCTCTTTTGAGTTGTCTCCCGTAGGGCGTTACCATTTTTACAGGGCGAATTGTCATGGCGAAGGGAATACTTGGCCGCAAGGTCGGTATGACTCAGTTGTATAGCGAAAACGGTGATTTGACTCCGGTCACGATCATCGAAGCTGGCCCTTGTGATGTTTTGCAGGTCAAAACGTTGGATAAAGATGGTTACGAAGCTGTTCAACTGGGGTATCTGGATAAGCCCCGGAGGTTGGCCTCCAAGAGTGAGCGGGGCCACGTTGCTTCGATTGGAAGCAAGCGAGCGGGTGCACGAGATGGGGACCTGCTGAAGAAGGCTGAGTGCGAGCCGAAGAGGTTTATACGCGAAATTCGTGGTGCTGCTGAGGGCACTGAAGTCGGTGGAACGCTGGCGGTTGACTGTCTAGATGGTGTGGTTGCGGTCGATGTGACCGGTGACAGTAAAGGCCGCGGATTTGCTGGTGTCATGAAGCGACACAATTTTTCTGGGCAAAGAGCGACCCATGGCGTAAAGAAGTGCCATCGTCATGCTGGGGGTACTGGAATGAGTGCCTCGCCGAGCAGGCTGTTCAAAGGGAAGAAAATGGCCGGCCAGTATGGGGCTGAGAAGGTGACGACCAGGAACGTTAAAGTCGTTCAGGTCGATACGGAAAACAATGTGCTGGTCGTCAAGGGTGCAATCCCAGGGCCCAATGGTTCGTTTGTCGTCGTCAAGGAAACGAATAAGGTTTGATCAAAATGGTAACGCTTCCTGTTTATGATACGTCGGGTTCCGAAGTCGGAAAGTACGAAATCGACCCCGCGGAAATTGCTCCCAGCATTAACAAGCAGTTGCTGCATGATGTGGTTGTGATGTATCAGGCGTCGGCCCGTCAGGGTTCGCATAAGTCAAAGAGTCGAGCAGAGGTGGCCGGTTCAACGAAGAAGATGTACCGCCAAAAGGGGACTGGTAACGCGAGAGCGGGTTCACGAAGGAGTGGCTTGCGACGGGGTGGTGGTCATATTTTTGCCAAGCGTCCTCGAGATTACAGTTATCGGTTGAACCGCAAGGCCGTGCGTGCTGCGACGAGGATGGCCATTGCTGGAAAGATTCAGGATGAGCAGGTGCTTGTGATTGAGGGGCTTTCTTTCGACGAGCCGAAGACAAGTCAAATGGCCGGCGTTTTGGCGGCTTTGAAGATTAGTGGTAGCTCGACGTTGGTTACCACGGCATCTTACGATGCCGGTGTTTATAAGAGTGCTCGGAATATTCCGGGGGTGTCGGTTTCACCGGTTGCTGATTTGAATGCTCTTAGCGTGCTGCGTCCCAAGGTGATGTTGGTGACGCGGGAAGCTTTGGATGCGATCAAGTCCGGTGTGAAGACTGAAACAGAGGTTGAGGCGTAACGATGGCGAATATAGCTCCCCCTAGTGGGTCCAAGACTAAGATGGAACTGGACTCGCATCAGATTCTTTTTCGGCCTTTAGTGACCGAAAAAGGGATGCAGCAATCCAATGAGTTGAATCAGTACGCGTTTGAGATCAATCCTTTGGCAACAAAGTGCGACGTGCGACGTGCCGTTGAAGAGTTGTTTGAGGTAAAGGTGGTTCGGGTGGCTACTCAGAACCGAAAAGGGAAACCGCGTCGACATCGATATCGACAAGGAAAGACAAAAAGCTGGAAGAAGGCAATTGTCACGCTCGATGGTGAGCATCGCATAGACTTCTTCTAAAGGTTGGGCTAAATGGGTATTCGAAAATATAAACCGACATCCGCTGGGCGGCGAAACGCCAGTGTGAGTGACTTTGCCGAGTTGACTCCAGGGGCCTCGCCCGAGAGGAGTTTGCTTCGTCCTATTCGTAAAACGGGTGGTCGAAACAATCAAGGGAAAATTACCGTTCGCCACCGTGGCGGTGGTCACAAGCGGATGTATCGGTTGATCGATTTTAAACGAGACAAAGACGGTGTGCCTGCGAAGGTGAATTCCGTGCAGTATGATCCAAATCGAAGTGCTCGTATCGCGTTGCTTTACTATGCTGACGGTGAGAAACGGTATATTCTCGCTCCGGATGGTTTGCAGGCGGGCGACGAAGTGGTCAGTGGTAACGAAGCACCTCCAAAGTTGGGTTGCTGTATGCCGCTTAAGAGTATTCCTTTGTCGACTGAAGTTCACGCAATTGAGATGCGGGCGGGCCAAGGGGCTGCGTTGTGTCGAAGTGCTGGGACTGGTGCGACGTTAATGGCTCGTGAAGGTAATTGGGCACAGATATCTTTGCCAAGTGGAGAGATTCGACGTATTCCCGCGGCTTGCCGAGCAACGATTGGTAAGGTGGGTAACTCCGAGCACAGTAGTGTGCGTCTCGGTAAAGCGGGGCGTAAGCGATGGCTTGGTCGGCGACCTCATGTTCGGGGAACTGCGATGAATCCCATCGATCACCCGCATGGTGGTGGTGAAGGGCGAACCAAGGGTGGTCGACACCCAGTGAGTCCTTCTGGTGTTCCGGCAAAAGGTGGTCCTACTCGGCAAAAGCGGAAGCCGTCAAACGCGGCAATTGTTCGTCGTCGTCGTTCGCGGCGGTACGGTGTTTTGGCATTGAAAAAATAGGATTGATTAGTGAGTCGTTCAGCGAAAAAAGGTCCGTATGTGGACCCAAAGGTTTTTTACAAAATCCAGAAGATGGACGAGGCCGGTAGTAAAGAACCGTTAAAAACCTGGTCGCGGGCATGCACGATAGTTCCGGAGTTTGTGGGGCATACGTTTATGGTTCATAACGGACGGATGCATGTGAAATTGATGGTGACCGAGGACATGGTGGGGCATAAGCTTGGTGAGTTTGCTCCCACCAGAACGTTCAAAGGTCATGGCGGTAGACAGAAAAAGTAAGCGGAGTTGATCATATGGCTTTTAACGCATTGCACAGACATGCTCGGATTAGCGCGAGAAAGGTTCGTCCACTCGCCGATATGGTCCGTGGCAAGTTGGCAGATGAGGCTTTGGATATTCTGAAGTTTCAACCGCAGCGAGGCGCGAGGATGCTTGAGAAAGTGATTCAGAGTGCTCTGGGTAATGCTCAGGATCCGGAGCAGAATCCTGGCCGGACTGTTTCGGCTGAGGATTTATATATCAGCGAAGTGCGTGTGGACGGTGGGCCGATGTTTAAGCGGATTCGTCCTCGTGCTCGCGGAATGGCATTCATGATTAAGAAAAGAACGGCACATATCCATGTGACGTTGGATGAAGCGTAGGAAACAAGGCAGGAAAACAAGATGGGACAAAAAGTAAATCCAGTAGGTTTTCGAACCGGGGTAATGGTGGGCTGGAAAAGCCGCTGGTATGCCTCCAAGGAAGAGTTTTCAACGCTGCTGGTCGAAGACAAGAAGATTCGGGATTTTGTCAAAAATCACCCGAAGAAGTCGCGGGAATATAGAGCCGCGGGTATCGATCGAATTGAAGTCGAGAGGACCCGCGATGAGGTGAAGGTTGTGCTCTTTGTTGCCCGACCAGGATTGATTATCGGAAAAAAAGGGCAGGAGGTCGAGTTGTTGCAGGATGAGCTGCAGAATTTGATTGGACGCCGAGTTAATTTGAAGATTGAGGAACTATCCCGTCCGGAACTTTATGCCCAGTTGGTGGCAGAAAAAGTGGCCGAACAATTGCAGAAACGGGCTGCATTCCGACGGACCATGAAGCGAGCTATTGAGGAATCAATGGATGCTGGGGCCAAAGGGATTAAGATACAATTAGCTGGTCGTCTCGGTGGAGCCGAAATGGCTCGTCGAGAGAAGCAGATTGCCGGTTCTATCCCGCTAAGTACATTGCGGGCGAAAATCGATTATGGGTTTGTCGAAGCCATGACCCCACAAGGTCATATCGGCATTCAGGTATGGATCAACAAAGGTATGTACGACGGAGACCAAGAAGATGGCGCTGATGCCGAAAAGGGTCAAGCACCGAAAAGTCCAAAGAGGTCGTATAAAAGGTAACGCGAGTCGCGGAAACAAAGTTGTTTTCGGTGACTACGGCCTGATGTCTCTTGAGCCTGGTTGGCTTAAGGCGCAAACGATCGAAGCTGGGCGTATCGCAGCTCAACAATATGTTCGTGGTGGCGGTGGAAGGCTCTTCATTAGAGTTTTTCCGCATCGGTCCATTACGTCGACTCCCCTTGAAACCCGAATGGGTAAAGGTAAGGGAGAGCCGGAGTTTTGGGTGGCGACGGTGAAGCCTGGAACGATTTTATACGAATTGGGAAATGTTACGGAGCAGCAGGCGAAGATTTGTTTTGCCAGGCTGGCTCATAAGATGCCTTTTCGGGTGAAAATGGTTAAAAAGCGGACGATGGAATAGGTCAAGTTGGTAAACGATTGATTGGTCGACTATGGAAGCCAAAGAATTACGTGAAATGAGTGATGATCAGTTGGTGGCTACGTTGAAAGATACGAGCCAGTCGCTGTTTCGATTGACGATTCAGTCGCAGACCGAAAAGTTGGATGTGCCGACTGAGTTGAAGCGAAATCGCCGATTAATTGCCCGTATCAAGACTGTTCAGAATGAACGCTTGATGGCGGCCAAAACAACAGAAGAAACAAATTAGGACTTCGGAATAGAAAAATGCCCAAACGAGTTGCCGTTGGAGTTGTTAAAAGCGACAAGATGTCCAAGACACGGGTTGTCGAGATTCCTCGTAAAAAACGTCATCCGAAGTATGGGAAATACATTCGTGCTCGGACGGTTTGTTACGTTCATGATGAAGATAACCAGTCTGGCGCGGGAGACACGGTTGAAATTATTGAGTCTCGGCCAATGTCAAAGACGAAGCGTTGGGATTTGGTGAAGGTTGTCGAAAAGAGTCGGGAAGTGGACGTGGCAGCTCTTCGAGCAGCAAGGAAATCCGCGGACCAAGTTGCAGTGGCCGAAGATTCGCCCGCTGACGCAGATCAGGCAAGCGTTGAAGGAAGTGATGCCAGCGAAGGAAACGGAGCGGCTGAATAGTCCGATTCGAGTGCGGATTGATTGATTGGAATAGCTCGATAAGAACTGTAAGCTGAATCGGCACCTTGTCGGGTTCGGTATTGAAAGCCAAGAGACAATGATTCAACAAGAAACAAGGTTAAACGTAGCGGATAACACGGGTGCACGTGAGATCATGTGCATCAAGGTTCTGGGGGGATCCCGGCGCCGGTTCGCAGGTCTGGGTGACGTTATCGTTTGTAGCGTGAAAAGCGTTATACCGGGAAGTGAAATCAAGAAGAAGTCGATCGTGCGGGCGGTGATTGTTCGCTGTAAACAACCCACGCGTCGAAAAGATGGCAGCTATATCAAGTTTGATGGGAATGCTGCGGTGATTATCGATAATGATCGGAATCCCCGTGGAACCCGGATTTTTGGTGCCGTCGCTCGCGAACTGCGGGATAACAATTTCATGAAGATCGTTAGCCTGGCTAACGAAGTGATTTGAGCTGATAAAAATGGTCCCAAGACTAAAAGAAAAATTCGATAACGAGATTTGTCCCGCGATGGTGGATTTGTTGGGGTTGAAGAACCTGCATCAGATTCCGCGTATCGAGAAAATCATCATCAATATGGGTGTTGGCAGTGCCGTAGGTGAGAAAAAACACCTTGAAGATGCTGCCGCCTCGATGGCGTTGATTGCCGGGCAAAAACCAGTCATTACCAAAGCTCGAAAGTCCGTAGCGAACTTTCGGTTGCGGGAAGGGCAGGGGATCGGTTGCAAAGTGACTTTGCGTCGAGCCAAGATGTATGAATTCCTTGACCGTTTGATCAGTTTGGCATTGCCGAGAGTTCGTGACTTTCGCGGTATCAGTCGAACAGCCTTTGATGGGCAGGGTAACTACAGTTTGGGTTTGAATGAATACACAGTGTTCCCTGAGTTGAATCCGGATAAATTCACACGGGTGCAGGGTATGAACATTTGCATTGTGACGAGTGCGGAGTCAAATGAAGCAGGCTTGGAATTGTTGAGTCGTTTTGGCTTGCCTTTTAAGGCGGTTGATGCGAATGAACAGAATTGAACGACGGTAACCAAACAATACGGTCTTACTTGATAAGGTAATCAGTGGCACGAAAATCAAAAATTGCCAAGGCTTTACGAGAGCCAAAGTTTTCGACTCGCCAAGAGAGGCGATGTAAATTGTGTGGACGCCCGAAAAGCGTTTACCGCAAGTTTGGGATTTGCCGCATCTGCTTTCGAAAGATGGCAGATCAAGGTTTGATTCCCGGTGTACGTAAAGCAAGTTGGTAGAGGAACGGGCATAATGTTAACTGATCCCATCGCAGATATGCTGACTCGGATTCGCAACGCCATCATGGTGGAGCGACAAACCGTTGAAATGTCAGTATCGAAGCTAAAACGCGGCGTTGCAGAAGTTCTCAAGAGGGAAGGATTCATTTGGGACTGGGAAGTCGTTGCCGATGAAGCGGCACCGGTCTCTCAGATTCGGTTAGAACTGAAGTATGGCAACACCGGTGAAAAAGTAATTAGGCACATTAAACGTGTGAGCAAACCTGGTCGGCGAGTCTATTCCAAATCGAAAGATTTGCGGCCCGTTTTAAATGGTTTGGGCATTCAGATTATTAGCACCAGTCAGGGTGTGGTAAGTGATCGGGAAGCTCGCCAAAAAGGCATCGGTGGCGAGGTGCTCGCCGAAATTTGGTAATTATTCTGAAAACTGAATCCAGCAATAGACGCGACTGTTTTAACATCGCAGGTCAACCGCTGGCTAGGAACTGAGAAAACAAATGTCTCGAGTTGGAAACAAACCAGTAACCGTCCCGGAAGGTGTAAAAATCTCCTTGGATGGCCAGCTTTTCGCGGCCGAAGGGCCAAAGGGAAAGTTGCCACCGATCAAGGTGCGGCCTGAAGTGACGCTGGAACTTGAAGAAAGCGGCAAGATTATTCTCGTCAAGCGGAAAAATGATGATCGTGTCAGCCGAGCTTTGCACGGTTTGACTCGGGCGCTGGTGAATAACATGGTCCTCGGCGTGAGGGATGGTTACGAGAAGAAGTTGGAAGTCGTTGGTGTGGGTTATGTTTGCTCGATCCAGGGTAAGCAGTTGGCCTTGCGAGTCGGTTTTGCCAATGAAATCAAGAAGGAGATCCCGGACGATCTCAAGGTGACCTGCCCTGATCAGACTCATATTGTGGTCCAAGGTTGTGATAAGCAGCGGGTGGGCCAATTTGCAGCCGAGGTGAGAGCGGTTCGGAAACCAGAGCCTTACAAAGGCAAGGGAGTACGATACGATGGTGAGCATGTGAAACTGAAACCAGGAAAAGCCTCGTCCTAGTCATGTACGTTTGGAGTGCTGGTTGCATGGCTGCCGGTTTCAAAAGGAAAGAAAATGGTTAAACCAATAAAAACAAAGAATAAGCAGCGATGGCGACGGACCAATCATGTCCGTTCGAAAATGTCCTACGATGCCGAGAGACCGCGTCTTTCCATTTTTCGTAGCAACAAAAATATTTATTGCCAGATCATTGATGATGGAGCGGGTAAGACACTCGCCTCCGCGAGCACAAGGGAAAAGGCGATTCAGGTTGAGTACGGCGGGAACTGTGATGCCGCCAAGGCGGTTGGCAAAGCCATTGCTGAGCGGGCATCATCTGCAGGAATCAAAAAAGTGAAGTTTGATCGCGGTCCTTACAAGTATCACGGTCGGATCGCGGGTTTTGCTGATGCCGCTCGCGAAGGTGGCCTTGAGTTTTAGATCGTTGGAGAGAAAAAAACGTGGCGAAGAATGAATCAGGACTAGTTGAAAAAACTGTAAAAATCAAACGTTGTGCAGCGGTTGTCAAGGGCGGTCGAAGGTTCAGCTTTTCGGCAATGGTTGTTGTTGGCGACGGCAATGGGCAGGTTGGCTGGGGCTATGGCAAGGCCAACGAAGTCCCTCCGAGTGTCGAAAAGGCCAATAAGCAAGGTTCAAAAACCATGGTTCGAATACCGCTGGTTGACGGTTCGATCCCTCATCAGGTGAAAGGACGTTTTGGTGCGGCCAAGATTGTTCTGCTGCCAGCTGGGCCAGGTACCGGTGTCATCGCGGGCGCAGCCGTTCGAGCGGTTTGTGAGGCTGCTGGAATAACGAATATTTTGACGAAGAGTTTTGGTTCGAACAATCCGGTCACGTTGGTGAAGGCTACGATTGAAGCTCTTAAACAACTTCGCACAATTGAAGATATTGAAACCCTACGTGGAGTGTCACTGTCATGAACATCGATGACGTTCATCAAGGAATAGTAAAGTATAAACGGCGCAAGCGCATCGGGCGGGGACCAGGTTCTGGAACCGGTAAGACCTCCGCTCGTGGACATAATGGACAGCGTTCTAGGGCGGGGTCTTCTCAATCGGTTGTGTTTGAAGGTGGCCGTATGCCATTGGTAAGACGCATTCCGAAACGCGGTTTTAACAACCGGTTTGCGCTTAAGGTCGCTTCTGTTAATGTGGGCCAGCTTGAGGAAGCGTTCGAGGTCGGCGACGCGGTAACGCCTGAATCGCTGAAAGAGAACAATTTAGCGAAGCAAAACTACGATGTATTGAAAATTCTGGGTGATGGGGAGATTTCTAAGGCCCTCACTGTTTCTGCGCATCGTTTTAGTGGAACTGCCCGCGAAAAGATCGAGAAAGCGGGTGGAACGATTATTGAACTGCCCGGCAAGAGGCCGGTTGTCAAAAACAAGATGAAACAATCCAAGCCAAATTGAGATCGATTGGAATTACGCAGAAATAGGAGTTTCGTTAGAATATCCGGGTATTCGAATCCGGTCTGAATCCGATGAACATTTCAAATGCTTGAAAAACTTCGTGTTGTCTTTACGATCCCAGAATTACGTCAGAAGATTTTTCTGACGTTGATCCTGCTTGGTGTTTACCGAATCGGTTATTGGGTTCCGCTTCCAGTCATTGACCAAGAGCAGATTGCCCAGGTGTCGGGCGAGGGATCTTTTGGTGATATCTTGAGTAAAGTGGCGGTCTTGAGTGCCAGTCAGTTGCAGCAAGCAACGATTTTTGGACTGGGAATCATGCCGTACATCTCGGCATCCATTATTTTTCAGTTGCTCGGCACGGTTTGGAAGCCGTTGGAGGAACTTCGAAAAGAAGGTGAGGCCGGGCGGAAAAAAATCAACGAATACACCCGTTATGCCACTGTGGTGTTATGTCTAGTGCAAAGTACCGCGTATGTCTGGTGGTATGTCATGCAATTTGGTTTGGTCGATAATGATTTCAGGTCAATTCCCGGCGATCCAACGACCATGTATTTGTCGTGGCAGATAACCTGCGTACTGATCATGACATGTGGGACTGTTTTTCTGATGTGGTTGGGTGAACAGATTGACGAGTACGGAATTGGTAATGGAATTAGCCTTTTGATTATGGCGGGAATCGTGGCCCAAATGCCGGGCGCTTTGTCGTTGTTATTTCAAAACGCAGAATTCCGCTTGACCGGATTCACGTCGACCGGCATTGAAGTGTTCATTGCCTTGGCGGGTCTGTTTGTGGCTGTTGTTCTCGGGGTGGTCTTTATCACGTTGGGCCAGCGGAGAATTCCGACTCAGAGTGCCAAACATGTCCGGGGACGTCGGGTATTTGGTGGGACGCGGCAGTACCTTCCGTTGAAAATCAATCAAGCCGGCGTGATGCCGATTATTTTTGCCAGTAGTCTTTTGTTGATTCCACAATTCGGATTCAAATTTCTAGGCCAGTCATTCAAGCATCCTTTTTTTGAAACCTTGTCGGATATGTTTGGTTCAGGCCAGTCGTTGGTCTACAACATTGTGTACGTGGCAATGATTTATTTCTTCTGCTATTTTTGGACGGCGATTACCTTCAATCCCAAGGAAATGTCGGAAAATTTGAAGGAGAGCGGTACCTTTATTCCTGGTTATCGTCCGGGGAAAACGACTGCTGATTATCTTGAAAAGGTCATGGTCCGTATTACTTACGTTGGTGCTGGCTTTCTTTCCATTGTCGCTATTGTGCCAACCATTATTTCAGCGTTTTTGAATGTGAATCCACTGGTTGCGAATTTCTATGGCGGAACCGGGCTTTTGATTGCGGTGAGTGTCGCGTTTGATCTTGTTCAAAAGATTGACAGTCATTTAGTCATGCGTAATTACCGAGGATTGTTGGAGTAAGACCTGTTCTTTGACCAGGGATTCAGGCTCCGTGGTGCAGATTGGTCAGGGACTGAATCAGGAAGTATTATCGATCAGTGTGAGGTGGACACATGCTCGTTGTGTTATTGGGACCTCCTGGTGCCGGCAAGGGAACACAGTCCGAATTGCTTCGCAAATTTCTTGGCGTGCCTTCTCTCTCTACAGGGGAATTGTTGCGGGCAGCCAAGGCATCCGGTTCCTCGTTTGGTGAACTGATCAAGGAGAAGCTGGACACTGGCCAGTTGATTGAAGATGAGCACGTTGTTGAGTTGGTAATTGATGAACTCAAAAAGTCAGATTGCCAAAACGGTGCGATATTGGATGGTTTTCCTCGGACCTTGAACCAGGCTGAGAAATTTGACGGGTTTCTGAGTGATGTCCAAAAGAAGATTGATTTGGTCATTGAGCTTTGCGTTCCACTCGATTTGATCATGGACCGATTGCAGAATCGTTTTTTAGAAACGGAGGATCCCCGTCCAGAAGATGGTCCCGAATTCGTGACCAAACGTATCAAGATTTTCGAGGAGATGACTTTACCGCTTTCCCAGTATTATCAGTCTGGCGGTCGACTCGCTCTGATCGACGGATCGGGATCAGCGGAGGATGTTTTCCACCGTATTAAGGGTGCGATAGCCAAATTGACCAATGGGAAAAACTCATGATTCGCAATTTGAGATCCCTGCGTGAGATCAACCTGATGCGTCGACCAGGTCTGCTGGTGTGGAAGGCTCATCAAATTGTCAGGGAGATGATTCGGCCTGGAGTGACGACCGGGGAGTTGGATCAGGCGGTTGCGAACCACTTCAAGCAGTATGACGCGGTTCCCCTTTTTCTGAATTATCCCGGGACGGTTCCTTTTCCCGCCGTCACTTGCATCTCGGTGAATGAAGAGGTCGTTCACGGAATTCCCGGTAATCGTGAGCTTGTTGCTGGTGACATTGTCAGCGTCGATACGGGATGCCAAATCGGTGGG
The DNA here is from genome assembly GCA_014238905.1 of Planctomycetota bacterium. Lineage (GTDB taxonomy): Bacteria > Planctomycetota > Planctomycetia > Pirellulales > Pirellulaceae > JABAAE01. The sequence goes on along the minus strand of JABAAE010000003.1, from coordinate 129,748 downwards.
TGGTGTGGTGATGCCGCGGTCACCCATGCGGTTGGGGAGATTTCACCGCAAGCGAATCAATTGTTGGATGTGACTCGATCGGTTCTTGAATTGGCGATTGAATTGATGCCGGTAAAACGCAAATGGAGCGAGGTAGCCAAAGAGATGCAGGCGTATGTCAACGATTGTGGATTTTCAGTTGTGGAAGATTTCGTGGGCCACGCGATTGGCCGTGAGATGCACGAAAAGCCTCAGGTTCCCAATTATTATGATCCGGAAAAAACGAACCAGCATGGTGATTTTGATTTGCGGCCAGGGATGGTGCTGGCGATTGAGCCCATGGTCAATACTGGCAGCAAACATGTCAAATGCTTAGATGACCACTGGACAGTGGTAACAAGGGATCAAGGACTTAGCGCTCATTTCGAACACACGATCGCCCTCACCAATGACGGAACAAAAGTGCTGACCGCTCAGCCGACAGCTGATGAAGAGATTCTTTAGCTGGAATCAGCGTTAACCAGTGTCTTCCATCGAATCCTGCTGACTGAGGTCACTGACGAAGCGGATGGTGATGAGGAACCGAGATTTGTGGCTGCTCAAAAGTAACGATCCCTGCGGCGGAATCGACTCCAAATCGATTGACTCCAAATCGATTGACTCCAAATTGATTGACTGCCAATAAGTCGATTCCAAAATCATGACCGGGTGCTAACAGCCGAGACATCACTGTATTCTAGCCGCCCAGGAAACACTGTGTTCTAGCTACCAATCCATCAATGAGGCCGCCGGGGCATGACTCGTTGAAATGGGGCATCCTCTCTTGGAGGGGCGATTTCCCCGGTGGTTTCCTCCCAGAGCTGGCGATCCCGTTTATCTGCATAGAAACGAAGCCAAGTGCTTTCATCATCGGTCGAATCAATGCAATGCCAGTGCAAGTAATTTCGGGGTAGATCGATCTTCTTCTCCGCTGAGGGAAGGATGTCCCGGATAATCAGGCAATAAAGATCTCGATCCGACAGGTGATTCGTAAATTCCAGGACAATGCGTTGCTGGTAAAGCTGGTCAATGGTTTCCACCAGTAACTCGCTGATTTCATCGTTGGTCATGATTTCCGGCGGTGGCAACGTCAGCTCCGGTTCGAACCATTTGCCGATCGGAAGCACTGGCGCCTTCTCCCAAGCCAGCATTGATTCCAAAAACTCATTTTCAGTTTGCGTCGTCAGTCGGCTCGTGTCCAAAAGACTGACCGATTCATCGAAGAAAGGTTCGAGTTCTGTCCGTAATTGGGCGTTCAAAAGAAGTTGGTCAACTTCGATTGCTTTGTAATCTGGTTGCGTGGCCATCGTGAGGTGAAAATCCTTTAAAAGTTCTAAAATGCCTTTTCAAAGACTCTATCAAAGACGGAAAGGGCATCAAGAATTGATCTTGATTCAAAACCTTAAAAATCAAATATTGATTTGCCGTTTATCTCTATGATTCGCACAATCGCCAACGTCAAATTGATACAACCGCTACAATCCAACGCGTTTGCCCATTTTTTCCAGTTGAAATGCTAAAGATTCGTTTGCGGAACCCGGGTTTGTTATTTTTAAATCCCGTCTATGGTGGGGTCCAGGGGCTGAAAAGAAGCACCGTTAGAGGCCTCTGGCAATCATCGGCCCAGGATATTCGCTGATCTTAGGTCCCGGGGAGATCAGCCAACGTTCAGAGACTAGCCTAAGCTGCTCATTTGCTTAATTCCTTGAACAGAAAGCTTGGCTGGATATCGTTGTTGTTTTGATATTTTCCATCTTGATATTCGACGATGTCCTCGCCTGAAATCTCGTGGTAAAAAATCTGGCAAATTTCGACACCCGAGTAAATTCGAATGGGTTGAATAGCAAACATCTCGAGCGTCCAGAATCCGCGAAAACCAACGTCGCCAAAGCCAGCGGTGACATGGACAAAGAGCCCTAGCCTGCCAATGGAGGACCGACCCTCGATCATGGGAACAAGATGATGGGTTTCTGTCTTTTCGGCGGTTCTGGCAAGGTAAAGGCGATGCGGTTGAAGCACAAATCCTTCTGGCGGAATCTTCATCCGTCGTATTTCATTTGGCTTTTTCATGTCGAGGATTTCGTCCGTGTACACCATCAGGTCTTCATGAAGAGTGAGATTGTAGCTATTTGGATTCAATCTCGATTCGACGAAAGGGTCAATAATGATATTGCCACCAACGTTCTTTTTAATTTCAGTACCGGATAGGATCATCTCGTTTATCGCCTTTTGGCTGTTTTTTCTGAGTTTAATGTCTACTGTCGATCAAGCAACCACCCGGAAAGCCATTCCCCTGATCAAGATAAAGGATCATATTGGTAGCAGCGAGCCGAAGTAAGCAGCCAGCGTTGAGGATCACCCACACCATTCTTTAGGACTGTTACCAATAAGTACGTGATGACTTGTCGCCAATTTCAGTATTCCTGCCTTTGTCATTGATATGCCTGAGTTAACTCAGAATCAGCGCCAAATTCTTGCCGATGACTTACGAGGAGTTGTATCCGGGCAAGTTTTCACCAGTGAGATCTTTTCACATTTGTACTCCACCGATGCCAGCTTGTACCAAAAATCGCCGGCGGCGATTGTGCGGCCGGTTTCTGTCAAGGATGTCGTGAATTGCATTAACTATGCGAAGGAGAACGATTTTTCCATTGCTCCCCGAGGCGCTGGAACCGGCCTCGCCGGAGAATCGTTGACCGATGGGATCATCCTCGATTTTTCTCAATCGATGCGAAAGATTCTCAAGATTGAACAGGAATCGGTTTCGGTACAACCCGGTTTGGTTTTGGGTACGTTGAATCGCCAATTAGAAAAACGTGGCCGATTGGTCGGTCCTGATCCATCGACCCGAAATGTAATGACGATTGGGGGCCTGATTGCGATCGATTCCTCAGGCAGCCATTTTTTGAAATATGGCAGCGCTCGCCACAAGGTGTTGGGATTACAAGTCGTTTTGGCCGATGGACAGGTCATCGAAACAAGTGAAGCTAATTTTCATTCGGTTGAATACAATCGATTTCGTAAGAGCGAAATAGTTTCGGAACTGGGCCAGCTGGCGACGACCCATCGCGACCTGATTGACGCGCAGCCGGTTGCTAAAATGAACAGTCGATCGGGTTACAATCTCTCCGATACATTTGCTGATCCTGACAGAGTCGATTTGAATAAACTCTTCTGCGGATCAGAGGGAACGTTGGGAATTATTACCGCTGCTACCTTGGCCACCGATCCGCGGCCACCCTGCCGAGGCGTGGTACTTTTTTTCTTTGAGCGGCTTGATCGTGCCGTCGAAGCGATCTCATTGATTCGGGAACAAAACCCGTCAGCTTGTGATATGGTAGATCGTCGCTTGCTCAGCATCACCCGTGAAACCGAGAGTGAGTTGGCTGGGATTATTCCCAGTTTGGCGGAGGTCATGATTCTGGTGGAATTTGACGGAGATCTTGAAGCAGAGGTGTCCAGTAAACTGAATCAACTGGTGCGCCGTGTCCAACGGCAAAAGGGATTGGCGTTTCATTCGGTAGCCAGTATTGATCCTCTCCAACGCAATCGATATTGGCGAATTGTGCGCCGCGTCATATCACGGTTATCGGGGCTTTCCGGTATGGAGGTTTCCGTCCCGTTTGTGGAGGACATTGCGGTTCCACCGGAAAAACTGCATGCGTTTATCGTTGCCTCGCAGAAAATTTTTCGCAGCCACCGAATTACCTCATCGATGTTTGCTCACGCCGGTCACGGCCAGACACACTTGCGACCGTTTCTGGACTTTTCGGACGGTCATCTCATGAGGCAGAACATCAAGTCCATCTCACGTGAACTGTTCGATTTGGTCATGGAATTTGGTGGTACCATCAGCGGTGAGCATGGAGACGGTCTCAGTCGTTCCTACTATTTAAAAAGACAGTTTGGTGAGGTTTACTCGATCTTCCGTCAAGTGAAGAAAATTTTCGATCCTCAGTTTCTTCTCAATCCGGGCAAGAAGGTTGGGAAAATATCCCATGATCCCAGTGATTTCCTGCGAAAGCAGATGGCGGATCCTGATCTTTTGCCCACTGCGTTGAGCACCAATACTTTGCCGATTCTAGAGCCGAATTTGAGCTGGTCGGTTGAAGAACTGTCGCGGTCGGTACACGCCTGTAACGGGTGCGGTCGATGCCGCACTGCCCAGCCTCATGAACGAATGTGCCCTATCTTCCGGATGCTGCCCAGTGAAGAAGCTTCTCCGCGGGCCAAGGCAAATTTGGTTAGGGGGATTCTAACCGGTCAAATCAGTTCTCAGTCGGTCGCCAGCGATGAGTTTAAACAGATTTCTGATCTCTGCGTCAACTGTCATCAATGTCGCCTAGAATGCCCTGCCGAAGTTGATATTCCGAAGATGATGCTGGAGGCCAAGTCCCAGTACGTGCTTCAGAATGGTCTGACGGTTTCACAAAAACTTTTATCGAGGCTGGATTTGCTTTGCAAACTAGGATCCGGTTTTAGTCAGGCCACCAATTTCCTCAATGGCAGTCGTTTTTTTCGTTGGCTGCTTGAGAAAACAATTGGCGTGGCGCAAGGTCGCAAGTTACCCAAGTTTGAACGCCAAAGCTTTCTTAAGCGGGTAACGCGGCGAAAGCATTCGGCCAAAGCAAAAACTGGTAGCGGAGTCAAAGTCGCCTATTTTGTTGATGCAGTACCCAATTGGATTGACGCTGAATTGAGTCAGTCCTTTCTGCAAATACTGGAGAAAAACAATATCGAGGTCATTATTCCCTCGGGCCAGGAGTTCTCCGGATTGTCTTTGATATCGAATGGTGTCGTGGAAAAAGCCATGAAAGTGGCAAGGAAAAACGTCGATTTATTTGCCGATGCGATACGCTCCGGTTACCACGTCGTCACTTCGGAACCGGCAGCTGCCCTTTGCCTTTCACATGAATATCGAAATTTGTTAGGGGATGACGAAGACACACGCTTGGTGGCGGAAAATACATCGGAGGCATGCCACTTTTTGTGGGATCTTCATCAGAAAAAGAAACTGAATACGGATTTTCAAAACATTGAAGGCACGGTCGGTTATCATTGGCCTTGCCATCAAAAGGCCCTGTCGAGTAATCCACCTGGTTTGGAATTATTGAAGTTGATTCCGGGGCTTAAAGTGGTTGCGATCGAAAAAGGTTGTTCGGGGATGGCTGGTACATATGGATTGCTTAAGGAAAATTACCGGAAGAGTCTTCGGGCCGGTTGGGATTTGATTTCGACTTTGCGTCATTCAGATATTACGATAGGTGCGACCGAGTGTTCTGCATGTAAAATGCAAATGGAACAGGGGGCTACCAAGCCGACGATGCATCCGTTGAAGGTCCTAGCCCATGCTTATGGATTCCTGCCTGATTTGGCTCGAAGAATGCACTTGGCCAACAGCGACCGGTTTATTTCCCGTTAGTCGGCATTCGCAGGACTGAATGGAGAACCTAGACCGTTGAAATTAAAGACAGTGGCTTTTTTTCGGCGTCCAAGCCAGCCTGGAGAGTGTTGGATGTTGATTCGAATCGAAAATTTTAGACAGATATTTGACCCATGAAAGTACTATTGTTTGCAGCGTTGAAGGAATCACTTGGTCCCTCTATTGAATTAAATATAGTGGGAAAAACGGTCTGCCAAATCAAGGACGATCTTGCCGCTCAGGAACCGACATTGGCAAGCCTGATCGCCCGATCACACTTTGCGGTAGACCAGGAATACGTTGGAGATCATTTTGAGTTTTCCACCGAACCACGAGAGCTGGCAATTGTCCCTCCTGTGAGTGGCGGTTAATGGAGGGTCCATCCCGGGGTGTAAGGCAAATTTTTTTGCGGCTCTATGATCTAGATGCATTGGGAGGTTGAATAGCCAATGATTGAAATTACAGATGAACGAATCGATACCGAGGCAGTGTTGCAGTACGCCACAAGTTCCCAGGCGGGTGCAGTCGTCCTGTTTTGCGGAAACACGCGAGAGTTTACGGACGGAAAACAGACTGTTTTTCTCAGTTATGAATGTTATCGAGAAATGGCGTTAGCGCAGATGGATAAATTACGGTCCACCGTGATGAAGCAGTGGGATGTTCTTTCTGTCTCGATGGTGCACAGGATAGGCCAGGTGGATCCCGGTCAAACCAGCGTAGCGATTGCCGTAGCTGCCGAGCATCGAGAAGAAGCGTTTCTGGCTGGGAAATGGCTGATCGATACGCTAAAAGAAGAGGTGCCGATTTGGAAAAAAGAAGACTGGTCCGATGGATCGAGCGATTGGATCCATCCGCATGAGTAGTACAAAAAAACCGGTGACACGATATGATAATAGCGGTTTGCAAAAATGTGTTGATGTTGCAGTACAGAAAATCTCCTGGCTTTGTTTGAAGATAAGTAATTGAAACCCCACCGCCCCTTAATTGATTCCTTCGGACGTTGTCATGACAGTTTACGCATCAGCGTTACCGATCGATGTAATATTCGTTGCTTCTATTGCATGCCGGAAACGGGAGTGCAATTTCTGCCCAAGACGGAGTTGCTGACATTCGAGGAGATTACCCGCTTTACACGGGTGGCGGCTTCTTTGGGTATTAAAAAAATTCGATTGACAGGTGGTGAACCTCTTGTCCGCGCAGGCTTGCCTGATCTGGTCGGTCAACTGTCGGAGATTGATGGGATAGAGGATTTAGCATTAACGACCAACGGACTCTTGTTGTCAGAATATGCCGAGCCGCTGCGGGATGCTGGAATGAAGCGGTTGAATATCAGTCTTGATGGGTTAAGTGAAAAGACATTCCAAAGGATCTCCCGACGAACCGGTTTGCAAAAAGTTCTTGATGGAATTGAAAAAGCGATTGATGTCGGATTTAAAAATATTCGACTCAACGCCGTATCAATCGCTGGCATTACGGAATCCGAAATCGTACCGTTGGCGAAGTATGCCCAGGCAAAAGATCTGGAGTTGCGATTTATCGAATTCATGCCGCTTGACGCAGATGAATCCTGGGAAAACCAGAAAGTGCTTTCAGGTGAGTCGATCAAGCAAGTCCTTGAATCGGAATTTGGTGAGTTGAATCAAGTGGTTGGGATAGACCCCTCACAACCTTCGGTAGATTACGAGTTTGAGGTAAGTGGTGCAAGAATTGGGTTTATCAATCCTGTCACACAACCGTTTTGTAGTAATTGCAATCGCCTTCGGATTACTTCTGAGGGGCAGATTCGAAATTGCCTCTTTTCGACTACCGAATGGGATGTTCGCCGTATTCTCCGAGGTACGGGGAGCGACAAAGATATCGAGGAACTCATGCGGGATTGTGTTACCCACAAAAAAATTGCTCATGGTATCGATACCGATCATTTCCAAAGGCCCGAAAAATCGATGTTTCAAATCGGCGGCTAGTGGAGTGGAGTTCGTTTTTCTCTGGATGCCTGTCGTTTGGATTCTCTTGAACTAACGAAAAAATATTTTCGGTTTTCCAAAAGAGAAAACAAGAATCGTTCTTTTGCCAAGAAGAGGTGCGATCGTTCGTTCGGTTTCGCCCGTCTGCTACGATGAAAGACCGTCAGTTCAGCTGGTTTGTTGTCAGGATGACTTGCCGCTTCGGTTCAGTAATGTGATGTGCTGAACGAACGCGGTATACTGCAAGAATGCTCGTCCGCATTGGTACTGGCTTGCACCTTCCGTCCTACCCTCAGGTGAGAGAGTTCATGATTGGGTCCCATCGTTTTACGACTCTATTGATTGTTTGCTTGGATCTTGTTTTTTTCGGGATCGCCAGGGGGCAATTTCGGGATGCCTCCGAAGCATGGAGTTTTTCCGGGGGCGGAAAGGCAGCCTTCGCTGACTTCGACAATGACGGATGGGTCGATGTTTACTCGGGGGAATTGTGGCGGAATGAAGGTGGAAAAAAGTTTTCAAAAGTGGCCGATTCGGGACTGACTGGCGGTGAAGGAATTTGGGGTGATTATGACAATGATGGAAATGTCGACCTTTTTTTGTTTACCGGATCAGGCAGCCTTTATCAAAATCAGGGCAACAGTCAATTTAAAAAAATTGATTTCCCAACTTTGCCCACCATCAATTCAAGGGGTGCCGTTTGGTTTGACTACAATAATGATGCCTTGCTGGATTTATTCGTGGGTGGTTATGAAATCTGGCAGCAAAAAGTTCATCCCGACGTCGTCTATTTGAATCGAGGTGGCGGGAAGTTCGAAGAGCTTTGGCGTTCGGAAGAAAACTTTTCCGCTCGAGGTGTCGCTGCTGCGGATTTTAACGAGGATGGTTTTTGCGATATCTTTGTTTCCAATTATCGTTTGCAGCCTAATTTTTTGTACACAAAAGACTCCTCCAATGGCCTGACCAATGTCGCGGTTCAAAAGAATGCTGCTGGTATTTTAAAAGGGGAAATCTCTTACACCGGTGGGATTAAGTACCCGGTTGCCGGACATACCATTGGATCCTGTTTTGATGATCTCGATAATGACGGGCATATCGATCTGTTCGTAGGTAATTTTAGTCATCCCCGGCCCGGTCAGGACCATCCCCAATTTCTCAAAAACCAGGGTCCAGGAACCGCCTTCCAGTTTGAAGATCGTTCAAAAGACTCGGGGCTAGACTGGCAGGAGTCGTTCGCTTCACCAACGTTTGGAGACTTTGATAATGATGGTTTGCTGGACCTGTTTTTTACGACGGTCTACGCCGTAGGGAGTGGCAGTATTCGAAATTACCCTGTTATCTACCGGAATTTAGGTGATTGGAAATTCAAAAACATAACCGATAGTCAGAACCTTGGCGGGCTGCCACCCACGTATCAGGCTGCTTGGGCTGACGTGGACAATGATGGAGATCTAGACCTTTGCACGGCGGGGAAATTATTTCTCAACGAACGAAAGACGACCGGCAACTGGATCGGGCTGAAGGTGATCGGTGACGGCAAACGTGTGAATCGAACCGGGATCGGCGCCATCGTCAGAATTACTGATGGCGATCAGACGTTCACCCGCCACGTGACAAGTGGTACCGGCGAAGGGAATCAAAACGATCTCAGGCTTCATATCGGGCTGGGCGAGTGGAAGAACAAAACCGTTGGGCTCGAGGTAGCTTGGCCGGGGAAATTGACTTCATCCTGGAAAGATCTAGAAGTCAACAAGTTTCACATCTGCGAATTTGGTAAGGAAAATCCGTGACCATTTCGAGTGCCCCATCAGCATCCAAAGCAAGTTCGGCCATGCTGGTTTCAACCGTCAATAGGATGAACAAAATTTTGAAATTGGCGCGTTGCCCTATGGAGCTGGAATCAGGCAGATTTTTTTGATGGACGATTTGAGAAAGTGAGGTAACGTTGAGCCGGCGATTCGTTTGGCTAAGTTACCTTGTTCGAAATCGTCGTTTCTCTGCAATACGATCCTTGTCCTGCAATCCCAAATACGCGAACAGGTCTATGACTTCCTGTTGTGTCAATTTTTCGAGCAGATTGGACGGCATAATACTCGTTCGGCTACGGCTTCTTTCTTCGATTGCATCCAGACCGACAAGGGTTTTTTTGCCAAAGTTGTCCAGTATCATGATCGAATTGTCTGGGCCAGGCGAGATGATTCCGGTTAACTGGCGTCCTCCCGTTGTTTCAATGATTTCGGATCGATATTGATCAGAGATGACATCGTTGGGATGGATGATTGATTCGATAATTTCTCGCGTGGTAAAGCGGCGAGACACGGTGGTGAGGTCGGGGCCTAGAGAATCACCAAAGTTTTGAAAGCGATGGCAATTGGAGCATTGTGCCTGTTTAAATACGGAACGCCCATTTTCTTTGGATCTTTCACCAGTTTTTGCGGAGGCAAGTACTTCCAGAACCAAATCAACTGTCCACTTTTGTGTTTGAGGTTCTGCATTCAACTCGGCCGGTGCCTCATCGGGATAATTCGTGGTAAACCATGTCTGCCAGCCCTGAATGCCTGTATCGGGGTCAAATTTGTTTTGAGTTGGGACGCCTGTCCAGTATTCCAGGAGGTTCATTGCCGCGAGTTTTCCCATGTTGTTGGCTTTGAGAGCCTTTACGATCACCATGCGGTAGTACTTTCCCTCGGAGGGTTTCTGGGGAACCTTGGCTAACGCATTCATGACTTCGGCAGCTTCTTCATCGGTTTCTTTGATGCTGGCAACCAAGTAGGGCCAGTTTTCCGTATTTGGATTCAGTGTGAGCGCGATCGCTACGAATTTTCGGCGTTCCGGATCACGACGCCAGATTTCTTTCAAATAATCGTTTCCTGATTTTCCGCCCGATTGGGCCAGAACTGCGATGATTCCTTTGCGGATATAGTCGTAAGTCTCTTCGGTCTCTTCGCGAATACTCTGATCAAGATCTTTGACGGTGGCGAGCATTTCGGCGTCGAATGTCTTGGGCAGTTTGTAAAAGGCACTCATTGCGGCATTTGGCCAGGATTTGCCACGTTTTATCGCAACGATGGACTCTTCCGGCGTTAATCGTTTGGCAAATTCACGAACCACGATCCGTATAAACGCAGAGAAGTTTCCTTCAATTTTTGTCCGAATCTGGGTCTCCAGGAAGTCGATCAACTGATATTTCTGACTGGAAGTCCAGCCCTCTTCGATCAATTGCAGATGCATGGCAATTTCGACTTTTTCGGCATTGGAAATCGTGGACGTCTTGAGATATTCCAATCCTCGCTGGACAATCCCGTCCGCTTGAAGATTGGCAAGAATCTTGGTCAACTCCCGATTCATCAGCGCGTTTCCTGAAGGAAATTCGTTGGTGAGGCTTTCGGTGAACGCCGGGATTTTTGTGTGTTCAATTTCACCGAGCTCAATAGCGACCTGAACTAGCCGTAACATTTCCAGAAAGTTCCTGTCGGAGATGAAATCCTCGAGCAGTTCGCTGACTCGCGCCAGGATAGCATAGGAGTTTTTCGGATCAGGGTTGGCGGCAATCAGAGCGAGAGAGCCCCTGATGAATTCTAATTGATCTTTGGTGTTGAGTACTTCCTCGCGGTAATCAGCGACCGCCATCTTCTCGAGGACCTTACGGGCAGCAAGCGATTCGAAACGGTCAGCGGCTTTCAGAAGAGGTTGTATGTCTTCGTAACGCACCGGAATCTTCCTGTAGGCGATACCTTCGCAGACGATTCGGCGAACTTGTGGGCTCTCGTCGCCCAACATTTCAACTAATCGATGGGAAATGATGGGCGTGGGGTCGTACGCCATCGCCCGGGCTACCTTGGCTCGTACCAATACGTTGGTGTCTTTGCTTAGTTTTACCAGCAATGCCGAGCTTGGCACCGGACCATATAACATCATTAAATCGATTGCGTGAAGTCGATAATTAGCAGGATTCTTTGGGCTCAAAGCGACACCTAAAACCGTCGTGTCCCAATCCGTCCCCAACTCGCTACGTAGCTCGGCCAGTTTTTGGCGACTAAAGGCGCTTTGGGGCTGTGGCTGCCGAATAATCTTGCTCAGATTGTCCGAAAGTAAACGGAATTTTTCAGGCACTTCCCCTTTCCAGCGAACTTTAAAAATTCCGCCGCTGGTCATGCGTCCACCGGTCGAAAAGTAAAGTGCACCATCGGGCCCCACCGAAAGATCGGTTACGTTGAGGGGGCTCCCTTCAACGAAAAGCTCTTTTTCAGCCTTGAAGGAAGCGCCGTTATTGGTCAGCTTGATATTGTAGATTTTGCCGCCTGACCAATCGGCGACGAAAAATGTCCCGTGGTACCGGACTGGATACATGTTATGGTCGTAAATGGTGACACCTGTGGGTGAACCTCTGCCGGTATCGGTGACCGCCGGCAATCCATCCATGTAGTAACTGGGCCATTTTCCCCAACCACTTCTCCAGCCATACTCACCACCTGCGGTTACGTGAAGAAACTGTGTCGGGCGGTACCAGGACATCCCTTTGTCGGTCTCCATGTCGCTGTCATAGGTGAACAATTCACCGGATCGAGTGAATGCCAAATCATAGGCGTTGCGGATTCCACCGGCGAAGATTTCGACATTCGTGCCGTCGAGATCCGTTCTCAGGATGGTTCCTCCAGGAGCGCGAATGCCTTTTGCATGGCCACCGGGATCTTCGTATCGTTTGACGATGGTGCCTTCGTAATAATTACGGTAGGGACTGTTGGAGGCCACCTCTCCCGCATAGGAGACATGATTGCCGACAGAAACATAGATGTTTCCATCGGTACCCAAGGCCAATCCATGTGATCCATGTTCACCGGGATAGCCTTTGAAAGCCAGGATTTCTATGATCTCGTCAATGCTTTCGTCAGCATCGTTATCGACCAGTTTGTAGAGTCCGAGATTGTTGGCATATATTCCGGTAACATAAATGTCTCCGTTGAGAGGAAGAATCCCCTGCACGGCTGAGATTTCCTTGGTCAGATACCGTGGACGCCTGGGCTGTGATTTTGAATTTGGATCGAGGATCACTAAACCACCTGTTTCCAAGGCGGCGATGATTTTTCCGAATTCATTGAATTCGAATGCGATGATGGATCCTATTTGCTCATCTTCGATGACTTCCTCTACCACAAATTCGGACTCTTCCTCTTCCGCTTGTTGGATGTTCGGCTCTTTCTCGATTTTCTGAGGATCCTGATTGACGACTTCGGCTGGCCGATCCCACGGCTTTGTCGAACCCAGCTTGCCGAAAACCTGAGAATCCCTCCAACTGGCATCGTTGTAAAACTGCATTTTCCAGATGGGCAGCGGTGAGTTACTGGTTTTCCAGGTTCCATCGGTAGAAAACGATCGCCAGCCCTTACGGTCTTTGACTTGGACGCGGGCTACCATTGCTGCCGATGTACCCTCCAAGTTTTGTGCCCGAACGGCGATTAGGTTTTTCCCCTTTTTTACCATTTGAGAGACGTTGTAACGATCGAGGGATTCGGTACCTGTTCCAGAGCCTACTTTTTTACTGTTAACGAATAGCTCATATTTGTCGTCTGCAGCGATGAGGATTTCGGCTTGTTCGGGTTCATCGACCCGAAATGTCTTCCGGTAGTAAGTGGTGACTTTTGGGATTTGATTCAATTTCCAGTTAGGATGCCAAATCCATTGAGCTTCCTGAGATTGAACGGTGTTAAAAGCTGACACGATATAAATCACCAAGATGGTCAGCAAAACAGTCGGATTTCCGAATGGAGTCTTCGTCATTTTCATAGATCAAATTTGACCGATATGGTTAAAAAACTCTTCTTGGAAGAGTTGATGTCTGTTGATTTTCCGCGCGAGATTAACAGTATTGGAATCCACCAGCAATACCGATTCACCAATTGCGATTTTTAGAATCCAGTCTCAAAAAACCGGTGAAAACCGAGTTCGGATGGGCCCGATTTTAGACCGCTGGTGTTTTGGGTAACTGTGTCAGGGCAACCTGGTAGAGCTAGCTTGATAGCGAATTGAATGACCCGGTTGCGGGGCCGTCTGCCGTCAAATGAATGCAGCACTGCCTGATAGCGTGCGGATGAATTTTTCAGATTTCACCGGTTGAAGGGTTGATCCCGGTGTTGGAGGCGGGGGCGAGGAAGTCCACTGTGAGGCCGTCATTACAATTTGGCTTACGTAAATGGGGGCAAATTGATAGCCTTGCGCAAGCGGCGTTTTCGATATCTGCCAGCAGCAGTGATTTAACCTGTTCGGGGGTTCACTTGTCGTTGGTTAAGTTGTCGTTGGTTTCGGCCGATCGAAGAAGGGTCACCCACCGGACGTACGGCTGCGCACGCCCGATTACCAAACAGATCACCAAGTGGAAGCCATGTCGAATCAAGTGGGAAACGAGCAGTCCATTTTTCGTTGGAATGGTAATCTCTTCAACGGTGCGTCTGTTTTCCTTGTACCGTGTTTGATGATTTGGATCACTGGATTTCTGGTAGGTAGTCTTTACGGTCAGCTAAGATTGCCGGAGGGTTGGTCTGAGGATAGCAGTCTTCGTGATATCCATTTTGTTGACCATGATCTTGGCTGGGCTGTTGGTGATCGCGGAACTATTCTTAAGACAGAAGACGGAGGTCGGAATTGGATTTCGATTACAACTCCTAGAGATATTGTCTGGTCTGATGTCTATTTTCTCGACGAGAACCATGGGTGGATCGTGGGGGGGTATTATCGAGGTCAGGCCGGGCGGAGTGTCGGGGTCATGCTGCAAACCGATGACGGTGGACAAAGTTGGAAAAATGTTTCGAACATTGGGATGCCGTTCATACGATCGATTCGTTTTTTTGACTTCAATTCGGGCTGGTTACTATGCGATTCCAATTCGCTTTACCCGTGGGGGATGTTGGTAACCAGTGATGGGGGAAAGACCTGGTACAGGGAATCACGGTTACCCAAGCAAGGTGTACGCCTAGCGGATTCCTCCGGACATGGAAAAATCAGTTCCATAACCAACGGGGGTAACTTGATCGAAGTCAACCTGAAGGATGCGACGGGGCAAACCAAGGGAAGAGAAGAGTTTTCTATTGGCGAAATTGCCAACGCATTGAAATTAACACCTGACGGTAAAGGGTTGATTGCCGGTGAAAAGGGTTTGGTACTGGTGCGAGGTTCGGCGGGGGGTTGGCAACGATCTGATTTGCCTGATCTCTATCGATCGATTGACTGGAATTCGGCATTTCGCAAGGGAGATGACTGTTGGGTAGCTGGAGCGCCTGGAAGTATACTGCTACGAAGTGAGGATGGTGGTATTCACTGGGAGTCCTGCCGCACCGGAGAGACAACTCCGCTCAATTCTCTGTTCTTTTTGAATTCCGATAGGGGATGGGCTGTCGGCGACTTGGGAAAAATCATGTCTACCAAAGATGGTGGGCGTACTTGGACGGTTCAGCGGAATGCCGGGCATAGGCTGGCCAATCTCAATTTGGTGGAATCCGTTGATCAGGTGCAAAAATCCGCCATCGCTTTGTTGTCCGGTTCTTTTGGGAATCTTTCGGGTGTCGAACTCTTCGTTAAAACTTCGGCCAACCCGATGGATGCCAATCACCCTGTGATCTCCGCGTTTGAAAGAAATAGGCAGGGGCTGAATCGTCTTGGAAATTCCACCTATAATGTGTCGGCGATGTCGGACCTTAAAAAAGTGGAAGAGCAGCTGGTCAGGTCCATCAGGCAATGGAAGCCGTCGATGCTTTTGGTGCCGGAACTAGAATCGGGTTGGACAGATCTTGTCAGGCGTTCATTGATTGCTGCGGGCTCGACCGAATCTTATACCGAACATTTTGATTGGGGATTAATTCCGTGGCAGGTTGAAAAACTGGTCACGGTGTCTGAATCTGATCAATTGGATCACCGAGTGCCTACCGATCAGTTTTCGGCGGCGCTGGGGAGAACCGTTGCCGAACAATCTCGATTTGGAGGATTGCTAACGGGAGCGGGCAAACCGGGTGAGCTCGCACACCATCCCAGTGCCTTCAGTTGGGAATTGATACATTCCAGTTCTCCCACTGCACTTTCTCAACACGGGCTGACAAGTGGATTAACGCAAAAAACGGATGCATTCAGTCAACGGTCTACCGGTGAACTGGAAATGAAAAACATGCAGGTTTTCCATTCTTTTTCAAAGCGTTCAGAACGACTTGCACGACTGTCGCAGTTCGAAATTCGTAGCTCGGTGGATGAGAAAAATTGGTTGGAGACAGTGACGGCGTCCACCGCGGGCATGGATGAATTATCTTTTTCGTTTTTTATGCGTGACCTTTCCAATTCGTATTCGCTCGGCAAAAAGGCAATCCTGGCGGATCTTGCTGAACGTCAAATTCTGGAAAAGATCCCGCAAAGTGAAATGGGTGAATCTGCGTTGCAAAGACTGATCTTCCGCAATGCCAGTCGCGAGTCCGTATTTGTCTTGAAGCAGAAGATTCGCAAAGAGTTACTTCCGGCGTCGAAATCGGGGTTTGGTAGACCCGATGTTCAGCAAGCCTCCTCCAACGAAGGATTAAGAAACCAGAAAATGTCCTCGGCGGAGCTGCTTGGTTTCAGGGAGGAAATTCCTGATCGCGGTCCCGGTGGAAGTCGTTTGGCTGACCCCCGATTTGGATCGGTTTTCTCGGACACCGTAAGGGGAAATGATGTCAATGGCATTGAGCGGGCAAATGCGATGGCCAGAGAGGTTGAATCTTCTTCTGCGAGAAACGTAATATCCCTTGTAGAGGTCTTTCAAAACGAATTTCCTGATCTGGCTAATCGAGGCGATTGGAAGTTTTGCCTGGCCAAAGCCAAGTCTGCGGTTGGCAATTCAGCATCATTGGAACGGTTGATCGATAATGCGTCTTCTCGACGGGGCCTTTCCAAACCAGATTTGTGGACCCAGAGGTTGATCCGGGAAAAAGACCTTCGTGATCCGGCAGAATTTTCCAAGGATACTCTGGCTGTCTGCCAAAATGTTACTGGGAGTCGGATCATTCTGGACGGGGTGCTTAACGAATCTGGCTGGAAAAAAGGGCAGTTGATCCAATTCGCTTATGATCAGGAATATCTATACCTGGCAATCAAGAAAAAGTTTTCGGCAGTCAGCCCTGAAGTGTCTAGGGGCGCAGTACGCAAGCGAGATGACAATCTTGCCGGGTTCGATCGGGTATCGGTTCGGGTTGATGTGGATCATGATTACAGCAGTTGTTTTGAATTGACGGTTGACCAACGCGGTCACTGCAACGATGCAGTGTGGCGCGATCCACAGACCCGCGATGAGTCGTTTGACCCGAAGTGGTTCATCGCCAGTCATCGCGATGGAAAATTCTGGACGGTGGAAGCTGCCATCCCCCTGCGTGAATTCAGCGATTACGGGTTGGTGAAGGGATCGGCATGGATCGTCCAAACGGCCTTTGCCCAAGGTGGAGAGTTAATGCCTCAACCAAGTTTCAGGAGAATGGGAGAAAGGGTATTGCTGTTTCGCTGAGCCAGTCGGTATTCCCAGGCTGGCAGCATGCAGTCGAGGTTTAGCCGGCGAGCAAGCGGGCTCATATGAGTATCAGCCTTAAGCTGGAACCGGTCTCAGCCATCTAATAGAGTAACTCGTCACCAATTCTCGTTTGCCGTGCAACGACTACCGATTCCATAGCTTGAATGACGTGCGGGTGATAATGCGCCTCGATGTCTTCCTGCATTTCCGCCAGTGCGTCAAATGGTCGATCTGAATATTCGCTCCAGGGTTTGGTCATCAGCAGATCGAATCCCCTTGCCGCACGAACGATTTCTGCACCAATCTGGGATTCGGACGTGGCTTGTTCGGTATCGACGTTGCCCTGTTCCAAGAGCAAAGGCATGATGCCAGAAACGACTTCACCAATTGAATGAACAAGATCACTTCCGTAAAAGGTCTGCTGTTGTTCTTTTCCCGCCGACTCCATTTCCCCTATCGCTTTACGAATGACACGGGAGGTGATTTCAATGTTTTCCACGTCGACCAGGAGACACGCGATCCTGATATTGCCGATTTCGGATTTTGAGAGTTTCAATCGTTCGGCGATTTCTTCGCATAAATCGGAGACTCGCTTGCTTCGCGATGGCCAATTGGGATTGGCTGACTGAAGGTAACGGGAAAGGACCTCGATGACACCGATATGAGCTTCGTGGGTCTCGACCATTTTGGTACGGAGATTGTCTCGAAGGGAGCCAATGATGATCGCCGTCAATCCGAGAGTGGCACCCCAAACAGTTACCGCAATCATCACGACCATGGGCGAATCGCCCGACCAAAACTGGTTAAAGTCCATCGTGATGACCAATCCGGCATTGATAACACACAGGAAAGCGAGGATTCCTCCCTGGTAACGACCAAGGAAAAACGATGCCAGAACAACTGGTAGAAAGAAAAGATAAAGAATCAAGAGCTGATAGCCCTTGGAATCCCAAAGTAAGACCGTCAGGCCAAATGTGACAGCTATCAGTGTGATTTCCAGAATCCAAATTCCAGAAATCTTGCTTCGCCAATGACTAGGCGTTGCCGTGTGTGGGGTTGGAATCGACGTCGATTCATCGCCCGGTTGGATTGGTGGTGGCGAATTGTTCATGCGATTATGGATTGCATCTTGAAATCATGCATTTGGAATTCCGGTGACGAGCCGAAGCTCTCTGATATTTCATAAAACTGGTTTTTCATTTTCAGAAAAATTTCAACGATCGCCGGATCAAATTGTTTTCCGGATTGCCTGCTGATGATCTCAACCGATTCATCGTGGCCCATCGCACTTTTGTAAGCGCGTCGGGATCGTAAAGCGTCGTACACATCGGCGATAGCGACGATTCTTGCCGCCAAGGGGATTTCTTCACCATAAATCTGATTGGGGTAACCTTGTCCATCCCAATGTTCATGATGTGATTGCGCGATTTCTTTGGCCATCTCAAGAAAATTACATTTCCCTAATCGCTTTTCTATCTTTTCGATACACTCCGCTCCCTTTTCAGCGTGGCATTGCATCGAAAGAGTTTCTGATTCTGTTAGCGGTCCCGGTTTGAGAAGAATAGAATCGGCAATGGCGACTTTGCCAATGTCGTGCAGCGCCGAACTGATTCCGATCAGCCGAACGAAGGACGGTGAGGCTTTCTTGCTGAACCGGGGATCGTTACGGACTCCGTTGGCAAGTCGGTTGGAATAAAGCGCGATCCTCTCAAGGTGTTGGC
Source organism: Planctomycetota bacterium (assembly GCA_014238905.1). Taxonomy (GTDB): domain Bacteria; phylum Planctomycetota; class Planctomycetia; order Pirellulales; family Pirellulaceae; genus JABAAE01. The sequence goes on along the minus strand of JABAAE010000003.1, from coordinate 111,112 downwards.
CGGTATCGCTATCTCGGGACTCGGCAAGTTGTGCTAAGCCGAAAATGACCGCGTCACGCGTTTGGAGCAACTCCCGGGTTTTTGACAGTGAATTATGGTAGTGTTTCTGCGTTTCATTCTCGTGCGCAGATTCAAATTTGTGAAGCAGGAAATGGGTGGCAACACCCTGGAGGATCAGCACCCAGACGAAAGTGACACAACTGGGAAATAAAGAGAATCCCTGTTGACGACGATCCTCGACTTGGGCCGCTGAGGGATTTTCTTTTGTGTCTTCTAAATTGGGGACGTTTGCCAGCTTGGAAGTAGTGGCTACGGAGTTGGCTTCGTTACTGATAGCGATTGTCAATCTCTGATGAATCCACAGACCGATCATCAGGCAGGATGCCTGTGCGAAGAGAATGAGAATAAACGAACTTCGAATCTTGGACATTTTGGTCTGCTTAAAACGGAATTCCTTTACAAACATAGATTCCGCATGCCTTTAGCAGGCTGAATTGCCGCTAAATTCTTTAGCAGACCCTTAGTTTGTTGAGGCAGAGAAACAGCAGGAAGGATTGTATCGATATTAGGTATTGTCCCACTGGTCTCCGTTAGGGAATTCGGCCGCTTTTTTGAGATGCGGCTGCATCATAATTCAGGGATTTCCCGGATTGTGTTGGTTTACAAGAGGAGGGCTGGGGAGAATAATCTGTATGAGCTGAAATTCTACTTATTAATTGGAACCCCATGATTCGCTTGATTTGCCTCAGTACACTTGTTGCCATTTGTTTTTCATCAATCCGTCTTGTCGCCGAAGATGACCTGATAGCCGGATTGGTTCAGGAGAAACCGGATTCGGGTCGTTTTGTGAAAACCGATCAAGGATATATGGTGCCGTTTCAATTTACGATTCCAGGGAGTGATGTGGAATTTGAAATGATTCCCATCCCGGGAGGTGAGTTTTTGATGGGTAGTTCAGAGGATGAACCGGGCCGTCAGGCTGCAGAGGGCCCCCAAGTCAAAGTCAAAGTTAGGCCATTCTGGATGGGTAAGCATGAAGTGACCTGGAAGGAATATATGCTGTACATGGGATTAGATGACAAATTCAAAAAATTCGAAGCCGCCAAGATTCGACTGGTGACAAAAGACAACGAGGCGGATGCCATTACTGCTCCCTCGGGGCTCTATGAACCGGATCATACATTTGAAAAAGGGGATGGTCCGGATCAGCCGGCAGTTACCATGACGCAGTATGCCGCTCGCCAATACACAAAATGGTTGAGCTTGAGTTCGGGTATTTATTTTCGTTTGCCCACAGGTGCAGAATGGGAATACGCTTGCCGAGCTGGCACCACGACGGCTTACTCGTTTGGGAACGATGCTTCAAAACTGAAAGATCATGCTTGGTTTGGTGAAAACTCCGGTGATGAGCGGCATGATGTTGGGCAAAAAAAACCGAACCCATGGGGTTTGTTTGACATGCACGGTAGTGCGGCGGAATGGGTGATCGATACAGATTCGGATGACGGCTACAAACAATGGGCGAACAAGATGATTATTGCCGATAAGGATATCCGCTGGCCAAAAAATCTTGACGACCAGATTGTTCGTGGGGGGTCATTTGAGTTGGATGCTGCGGACTGTCGCAGCGCTTCGTTGATGACGACCATCGAGGAGGACTGGAAGGACTACGATCCCAACATTCCATTAAGCCCATGGTGGTTTACAACCGAACCTGCAACGGGCGTAGGAATGCGGCTTATTCGTCCTCTAGACGTTCCCGCCACTCAGAAAGAAAAAGAAAAATTTTGGGAAAGCGATGTCGAAGAGTCGATCATGAATGCAATGCAACGGATCGACGCCAATGGTCGGGGCTCTTTGGGAATCGTTGATTTGAATTTGCCCAAGGCTATCGAGGACCTGAAAAATGTAAAATTGAAATAATGATTTTACAGAGTTCTTTTTGGAACAACGCCAGTACCAAATCGGGGATCGCCAGTACCAAACCGGGGATCGCCAGTACCAAACCGGGCAAATGTAACGCCGTTGAAACCCCGGTTCGGGGGTGGGCCGATGGAATAGAGAGATTTGGGAAACGGATCAAGGATTGGCTTATGGTTTCCGGTTTAGGATTTTTGATCTGTGTTTTGATGACTGGCTGCAGCGGATTTTTCCTCGGCAGCGCTCCCGCGGAAGTAACTTGGAAGCAATGTCATCGCGGTATCCCAATCGTTGTCGGACCAACGTTCTTGGGCAATTAAAGCCGCTCCTAAGGCAGATCGGCAGGCGGCGTTACTTTCAATAATACGGTCTTGTATTTTATCCCTGACCGGTCCGGTCAATCCGAGGAGTCCTGGGCCGCAAACCAATGAATCTTCACTGATCACCCTTTCCACAAGATCGGATTGTTCGATTAAAGTGGTCCGCGAGTCCGCTTCCCGAAGTTGTCGAAAAAAAACCGATTGCCCCGTCGTTTTGCTTTGCAAATCACCTAGTTCAAACATGGCGTAAAAAAATTGTTTGCGATAAGCATTGATGACGACGCATAGCTTTTTTCTGTCCAGCAACTGGGCAGTGGTGGATGTGGGATTTTGGGCCAAAGCCTGGTCTCTAAGGGACTCCTCCCAGACGGTTCTGGCAATTGCTGCCAAGCTGTTCACGCCGATGATTTTTCCTCCGGTTGCGTAGGCTAGAGATTTCATCGTGGCCATTGCGATCCGAATGCCGGTGAATGATCCGGGGCCTTTGGCTACGGCGAAAAGCTCGATCTCCTTGACGGTCTGGCCCGTTGCTGTCAGCTTTTGATTGATTAGGGGAAGTAGAGCTCGTGCTGTCTTGTCATTGGTGGAAAGCGAATAAGTGGAGACCTCCTGGGAGTTTCCCACAGCGATAGAGCCGGTTTGGTTTGAGGAATCAGCAGCAAGCAATAACACGGTAAGTTACCCAGGGGAGAATAACGCAAAAAGCGACCGAGACAGAATCGGCCGGTCTAGTCAGAATTGGGTGGAAAATCAAAGTCGGAATCGGCTCATTGAGTTTCCTCCCACTTTGGAATCGGCAATTGGCTGGTCAGGAATCTATCCTAGCAAAGCCGGTAGGCCTTTAAAGGCGGTGTCTTTGGATATTCGGCTTGCTGCGTTTGAATTAGGTGCTTGTTAGGCCAAGCGGAGATGAGATGTCCACGTGGCCCGGGTGAATCAGGTACCGATGGATCTCACAATGCCTTTAAAAAGGGGTTTTTCCCGGTGAGATATTAGGTTGGCCATTGCCCGGGTTGAAGGCAGGCAGAAACTTGGCGATGATTGTCTCCGGTCGCCGAAGCTGTGATGCTCCTTCGTTATTTTGGTGGATTCGACCCATCGTACAATTGCAGAGATTCATGCAAAAAACTAGAATATTCAGATTGTATCGGTATTAATTTAAAAGGTTGTGTGTTGCGGGAGCGACCAAACCCACTTCGAGGAACATCGTGAAGCGTGCTTTAATAAGCGACATTCATGGAAATTACGAAGCATTAACGGCGGTGCTCGCCGACGTTAATTCCCAGAATGTAGATCGACTATTCTGTCTGGGTGACATTGTCGGATACGGTCCGGACCCTATCCGCTGTCTTGATACAGTGATTTCCAAATGTGACGTCACCATTCTGGGAAATCACGACCAAGCGGCTCTGTTTGATCCTGATGGATTCAATCCGGTAGCACTGGACGCAATTTACTGGACTCGTGAGCAGTTGGAAAACAGCGGCGATAACCCGGGCAAAATCGACGACCGATGGACATTTCTCAGTGAACTCCCCAGACGCCACGATGAAGGAAAATTTCTGTTTGTCCATGGTTCCCCACGGGAGGCCACCAACGAATATGTTTTTCCCGAGGACATTTACGACTCCAGAAAAATGGGGGTCTTATTTGGCAAAATTGACCAGTATTGTTTTCAAGGGCACACTCATATGCCCGGTATTTTTTCTCCCTCGGGGGACTTCATCTCGCCAGAGGATTGTGATTACGAATATCACTTGACTGACGACAAGGCCATGATCAATGTAGGGAGTGTAGGACAGCCTAGGGATGGGAATCCAAGATCTTGTTACGCGATTCTTGATGAGGAAACAGGAATAGTCAATTTCCGCAGGGTCCAGTACGATGTCGTCTCAACACAGCACAAAATTTACGCGATACCTGAGCTTGATAACATGTTGGGGGATCGCCTCGCCTCGGGACGTTGACGGCTGCGGTGGAAAAGCTCCTGTTATGGTGAAAGTTCACATGATCGCCGGTCCATCTTTGTCAATTGGTCGCCTCTGGAAATTCGGAGGACTGCTGCCATGAGAACCGCCTTAATCAGTGATATTCACGCTAACCTGGAAGCTCTGCATTCGGTGCTTGATGATATCGCATCGCAGGCAGTCGACCGCGTCGTTTGCTTGGGCGATATCGTTGGCTATGGTCCCAATCCCAGAGAATGTATCGATATTGTTCGGGATTTGGATTTGTGCATTCTGGGCAATCATGACCAGGGAGCACTGTATGATCCTGAAGGCTTCAGCGGGACAGCGGAAAGAGCCATTTTTTGGACTCGTTCGCAATTGGAAGACCAATCTGATGCGGCTAATCCCGATCGCTGGCGATTTCTGGCAGAATTGCCACGTGTCATCCGTGAGGATAAAGTGCTTTTCGTTCATGGTTCTGCGCGGGCGCCTCTTTCGGAATATGTGTTTCCCGAAGATGTTTTTAACCCCAAGAAAATGGACGCACTTTTCAGCCTAGTTCAATCGCAGTGCTTTCAAGGCCACACTCACGTACCAGGCATCTTTACGAAAAATCATCACTTTGTTTGCCCCAGTGATATTGAAGGAAAATTCGTAGTCGGAGGGCAGAGTCTGATCATTAACGTTGGAAGTGTAGGCCAGCCTCGTGATCAGGATCCGCGATGTTGCTATGTGATTTGGGATGAAGAGACCATTGAGTTTCGCCGAGTAGAGTATGCCATGAACGAAACCGCCGAAAAAATCCGGGAGATTCCCGAGCTGGATGACTTTTTGGGTGACCGACTAGTCAAGGGGCAGTGACGGGCCCGGTTGCTCCTGTCATTGTGTTTTACCGAGGTGACCATAGGTAATTTGCCTGATGTGAAATGACAGCCCCAGTTCCATCTCTGAGTGAAAAGATCAAAAAGGCTGTATGGCATTGCAATATCCACGCATCAATCGAGAATAAGATATTGCACCGACTTGTTCTGAGAACTAGTTCTCCCGATTTTTTGAAAATGTAAAGAAGCAAGTTAATCCGTTTCTTCATTTTTCCACTAGCACTTAAAGGATATCAATTTCGTGGACCGCCGCCGCTTGCTCATCATTGTTGCAGTTGGATGGATCTTCGTCATTTACATGATGATGACCGCACCCAAGCCTGATCAGGCTGAAGCTAAAGGAAAGGCGGACAAAAGTGGAGCTCAGGAGAATTCTGATTCGGAATTAGAAAAAGGTGGCGATCAGGATGCTGATGTGCCTGCGGAGAACCCCCAATCGAAAAAAAATTCTGAAGCGGTTACCGATCCCGCTGCAGCGCTGGATAGTGAAAACGAAGCAGCACAAACCGATTCGACGAATGATTCCGGCGATAATGGAGAGGCCGGATCGGAAAAGCCGGTTGCTGCTAAACCGGTGACGGCCAAGCGGATGATTGAACAGCGTTTTTTCAGTCTAGGTTCCTTGGCAACCGATAGTCCCTATCGATTTCTTGCAACCTTTGACAACACAGCAGCCAGCCTGCGTCGATTGGAACTTGTCCAGCGTCATTCCGGATCAGACATGCTTCGTTACCGTGATCTTGAAGTTCTTCATGGTTACCTGGGCCACCTTGACCTGATTGATGAAACGGAGGGTCCACGGATTCAGACAATCGGAAGGCAAACTCCTGCTGATCTGGCGGGTTTGAAAGTAGGCGATGTCATTACGGCGTTGAATGGTGAAACGGTTGCTAACCACTTGGATTTCGATACTTTGCTTAGGTCAACAACATCGGGGGAAGAGATTTCCATCGACTATTTGAGGGGCACCGAAGCTGGAAGCGTCACCGTATCTTTAATGCGGCAGCCATTGGAGGTGATTCGCCCCGATGAAGTACCTAAAGAGTTTGCGTTCCCATTTAATCAGATTCGTAAACGCCTTTCCTACGGAGTTTCGTTGTTCAACCCAATTGGGACCAAATGGGAAGAATTGGGTGATATGGCGAACCAACCTTGGGAAACTGACTTGTTGGAATCGTCGATCAAGTTTTACTATCCCTACAAGGACGAACAGGAAATCAAAAATGCTGGGTTTGATTTTCAGGTCATCAAAACCTTTGCTCTAATTCCGGTCGCCAAGGAAGAGATAGACGATGTTGAATCGATGGCCTACCATCTCGACCTGAATATTGAAGTCAGGAATTTGTCGGAGGAAAAACGGTCGCTTGCTTATCGGATTGATGGCCCGAATGGTCTCCCAACCGAAGATTGGTGGTTTGCGATCAAGATCCACGGAGATTGGAAGGCGATGTTTTCACAGGCAGGTGCCCGTGATATCGTTGCCTCCACCGAGGGGAATTCGTTCCTGTTTGTTGGCGGGCCCAAAATTTACTCCAATGCAATTGCTGCCAATAAGCAAAAAAAAATCATGATTGTTGACCCCAGTGTTTCCACGGCGGGGTCGCACGGTTTGAATTATCTTGGAGTGGATTCCCATTACTTTGTCTCTGCATTGATCCCAACCGACGGTGAGATTAAAACCCCACGGAATGCGTACAGCGCCCAAGCATTGCCTCAGTGGATCCCCCTCAAGGCCGAAGGCGAGCGAGCCATCGACGCCCGACGGAAAAAAGAGGCCGGCTGGTATAGGAAAATCGTCCCGGCAAACTTCAAGGCTTACTTTCAATTTGAAAATCCCAATGCTACTTCCACCGAAGACGAGTACTTGTTGGCACCTGGGGAGATCGTTCAACATTCGTACATGATTTTTGCCGGCCCGAAAGAGCCGACTCTTTTAAAGAAGTATGAAATTGGCGATGTGGTCACCTATGGATGGTTTGGAATGTTTTCCTGGCCCTTGGTGACCCTGTTACATCTTTTTCATGCCCTGATCGGAAATTACGGGATCGCGATCGTTTTGTTGACCGTCATGGTCCGCCTGGCCATGATGAGATTCAGCAGGAAAATGGTTGTTAATACACAGATGATGCAGGTGTTGTCGCCGGAGATCAAGGCGATCACCGAGAGGTATAAAGATGACTTTCAGGGAAAGAGTCGAGCCCAGCAAGAGCTTTTCAAAAAATACAATTACAACCCTTTTAGTGGTTGTCTGGTGATGTTGATTCAATTGCCGGTTTTCATTGGGTTGTACCGGGGACTGAGTGTCGACATGTCCCTGCGAGATGAACCGTTGATTCCAGGCGTAGAATGGTGCTCCAATCTCGCTGGGCCGGATCAGCTTTGGCGATGGCAGGAGGACCTTCCCCAATTCTTGAGTTTTCTCACTGACGAAACGGGGTGGCTGGGTCCGTATTTTAATCTGTTGCCGATTATTTCGGTGATATTGATGCTAATCCAACAAAAGCTGTTTACTCCGCCGCCTGCGGATGAGCAACAGGCGTTCATGCAAAAAATGATGACATTCATGATGGTCTTCATTGGCGTCATTTTTTTCAAGGTTCCAGCAGGGCTTTGTATCTACTTCATTACGTCGACGCTGTGGGCGGTAATGGAAAAGAAATTGATTCCTCCCCCGCAACTGCCAGAACATCTCCAAAAACGACTTGATGATCTTAAGGCTTTGCAGGCGAAAGAAAAAACGGACGGTGTGGCGGCAGGGACATACACCAACGCTACCACTAGCGCTGCAGGAAATTCCACACGCAAATATTCTGAGCGTGCCAAGAAAAAAAGTCAAAAGAATCGCCGCAAGTAGGTCGTCTTTATGGCCAAGCTCTTTCATCTGGGAGATACGATCGTTGCTTTGGCGACGGCGCGAGAACCGGGGTACGCTCAAGGTATCGTTAGAATGTCAGGCCCGGAATCGGCTCGAATTCTCGATAGAGTTTTCAAATCGCAGGCCGATTCGGCCATCACCGTCCCGTCGGGCACTCAGGTTCTCAGGGGTGAGCTAGCCTGCGAGCAATTAGAAACACACTTGCCTTGTAAGGTGTTGTTGTGGCCGGATGCCAGCAGTTACACCAACCAGGTGTCTGCGGAAATTCACACGATTGGCTCCCTTCCCATTTTGGAAATTATTCTCGACCAATTGTGTCAAGAAGGAGCGCGTCTGGCAGAACCGGGTGAATTTACATTGAGGGCATTTTTGTCTGGCAGATTGGATTTGACCGCTGCCGAAGCCGTTTTGGGTGTGATTGATGCGGAAGACCAAACCCAGCTCAAAACGGCATTGGAACAGTTGTCCGGTGGTCTGGAAAAGCCCTTGTTGGGAATTCGCGATCAGCTGATGGAATCAGTCGCTCATTTGGAAGCAGGTTTGGATTTCGTCGAAGAAGACATTGAATTTATTTCAGCCAGTCAGATGCGCCAAATGCTGGAAGAATCCATACAACAGATCGAATACCTGCAACAGCAAATCGGTTTAAGGGGAGATGTTCAGAATAACTTGTCTGTCGTACTTTATGGCGAACCTAACGTTGGTAAAAGTAGCCTCTTTAATGCACTGATTGAGGAGTTTGATGGAACACCCCATTCCGCCAATACGGAGTCCATTGTGTCGAGCATTGCCGGTACAACCCGGGACTATTTGACTGCCAATATCAGGGTTGGAGGGTTTGAGTGTACGCTTGTGGATACCGCTGGCGTTGATTGTCCAAAACAAAAAGACCAAGGTGTAGTGGTCGGCAATCAAGGCCGATCCCTTGCCGATGGGCAAAGTAAAAGTGAACAGTTGAAAAATCGCTCGAGTTTGCAGCTTTATTGCCTCGATGCGAGCCGCCCCTTTAGTTTGTGGGAAAAGCAGCAACTTCAATTGGACGCAGAGAATCGGTTGATCTGTTTGACCAAGTGTGACCAAGCCGTACGAAACACATCGGCAGGTGATTTGCTGGATGCCGAATATATTTCCACTAGCGCTGCGGAACGGTTTGGACTTGATTCGCTTGGGAATGCGATTGCACACCGACTGGGGACATCCGCCAGCCAAGAATCGGTGGCTGGGACCGCTATACGCTGTAGCTCACTGGTTCGTAACGCGATTACAGCGTTGAGACGTGCGGTGGACTTGGTCGACGATGTCGGTGGTGACGAGTTGGTGGCAGTCGAGGTGCGGATTGCATTGGATGAGATAGGAAAAATCACCGGTACCATCTACACCGATGATATTCTCGACGTTGTTTTCGGAAAGTTCTGTGTGGGAAAGTGATCTCGGTGATCGACACCTCATTTCAAGAATCACTCATCAACTGTGAAGCAGCATCGTAGCCCAGAATCGTAGCCTAGAATCGTAGCCTAGTGACGAGAACGATTTTTTTCACTCAGCCTATGCCGGTCATCCAGGCATCAACATCGTGGGAAATGATTAGCTGGATTGCGAAGTATTGTCCTCTACATTGGAAGAGATTTCAAAACTCTCTTCGTGGGAAGAATAAGAGCTGCCCGATCGATTTTTTAATCCGATGTAATGCAGGGCACAAATGCCAGTCATCGTGAACGCAAAGACCGATGTAAAAAACGGCATACTGAAGATGGATTCGATGAACATTGCTGAGGAAGCACCCAGAAAGAAAAACAGGCCTGTCGCCACCAGTGATAGAGTCGCTTGGCGTTCGAAATGCCGCCTTCGAGAACTGGACTCGATTGCGGATCGGGCTGATTCATTGGCCAATTTTCTCATGGCCTGCAAATTGGCTGCTCGCTCTGGTACGGCGGATCTCGGAATAAACGTCTCTGGCTCAAGTTTTTCATTTTTTTCTTCCTCAGACGCCCTTTTTTCAGCGTCGTTGGATGAATCACCGGCCTCGTCCCCCGTTTTTCCCAGCAATTGCTGCATGTAATCGTGGATTTCCCTATCTTCTGCATCCATCTCCGAGGTTGGGTCGTTGGCAAGATTGGGATCGTCTTCCGCGAGTTTTTTGAAGAGCATTGGAGTGCTCAGCCCAAGAGTTTTCCCAGGATCTTCTTCCGACGCATTGTCGGCTGTTGCCGAAAGCGAAGAGGATTCGTTCCCGGAGACTTCACTTTGTTGATCCTCTGTATTGCCTGGCAATGCTTCGGTAACCGCTGGATCACTCCAAGGGGTAGGGTCGGTTTCTGGGGTGTGCCCTTCGGTTTCTGGGGTGTGCCCTTCGGTTTCTGGGGTGTGCCCTTCGGTATCCTGTTCGGATTCGTTTTGTTGGCTATCTGATGTTTCCTGACTCTGCAGATTCGTGAACGCTCCGCTCAGGCTGGATTCGGCCATTTCAAAGTCGAATTCGAAGTCAAGTGATTTGGATGATTCATTGGAATCCACTGGAAACTCGTTGGTGAATTCGTACACCAGGTCACTGATTGCGCTATTGGCAAGGATATCATCGGCCAGCGACGATTCTGTGGAGTCTGCAGGATTTTCATTGTCGGTGTCTGATAAGCGAATCAATTCCGAGACGTCGCTGTGGATATTGTCCTCTGGTTCATTTGATTTCAATTCTGCTTCGATCTGATCCTGGATCGACATGAAATGGTTTTTCGATTCCTCGGGCAACGATTCGAATGACTCCATGGCGTTGATCGAGTCGGTTTCCGGTTGGGGATCGGGCAATTCGACTTGAGCATGTAAAGTGTTGATTTCTTCCATCAAATCGTTGCTGGGTGCGGGAGAATGATCCGGCAATTCGCTTGTCTTATCAAATTCTCTAGAAGCATCTTCTGTCGGCACATCGAAATTACTTCTGGTAGACGAATCCGAAACCTCTTGGATATTGTCTTCGGTAGCCGAATCGTAGCGAGGCTGTTGCCATTCCTGCAGCAGGGAAACAATCGAATGTTCTGCTTTGGCGACGACATCCAGTTTGCTGGAGATTTTCTCTTCGCTATCGCCGACCTGGGAGCGAATATCCTTCAATATTTCTTTTGTGCGACGATAAGATCTTCGATTGGATTTCCGAAGATCTTCTACAATCGCCTCCATGGAACTGAATCTTTCGACAAGGTCAAGCAATTCCTCTGCATTGGCAGTTGCCTGAGATGGGGAATTTATTTCGTTGGCAACTGCATGGGCGCCGAATTGGTGCTGCCGAGTCAGGTCGACGCTACCGACCGAAATGGCATCGCCGGCTTCGAGCCACTGATCCTGAAACGCGTGGCCGTTTATGCGAGTATCCGCATGGAAATTCCTTACGATGGTTCCCTTTTTTCCGTTGATGATCATGCAGTGAACTGGTTGTACTGTCGGGCTGTTCAGCTTGACGGTACAGCTTTCATGAGAACCGAGAATCGATTTTCGATTCTTCAAAACCAGTTGTTGACCGTTGCGATCGGCACCGGAAATTTGCAAAACGAGATTGTCCGCATCGTTTTGGCTTTGTTGTTGAGTTGTGTCAGGCATCCCAGTTTTTCTTTCGTCACAGGTGCAAGGAAAGGGAGTTTTTACTCCATCATTTAGCTTGGTATTACGAACTAGTCAAATAATCGCAGCAATCTCCGAGATGTTTCATCAACGTCCGGTGATGCTTCATACCGGTCGAAGCGATTCAAAACTAATGATCAATCCGATCAGGTCCGGTAATTCCGGTTAGGTAGGGTCCAGCCGTATGGAATCCCGAAGAATTCCCGGCCTTCCCGCGGTAAACATGATTCAAGACCCTATATTTTCGTTAATTATTTGAGGACGTTTTCGAGGCTCGGGTCTTCATTAAAACTTGTGAACCCATGGTTCACGTTTTGCTGACCGAGCATCGGATGACAGCGCCCCGCCGAATTATTGATATCGTCCACCGAACATTTCATCAGTGGCGCAGCCGAGCAGAGAAAAATGACACGAAAAGAATCTATAAAGGAACTGGGAAATATTCTCTTCAAAAGAAGAGATGCCCTGAAGAGCGCCTTAGCGGGGGATTTAAGTCAGTTAAGGGAGTTGCAGGCGTCCGGTGACATTGTCGACCTCGCTCTGGATACCAGTTCCGATGAAATTAGTTCGCAGCTTGCCGAGGTGGAATCAAGGGAGCTGAAAAACATCGAAGCCGCCATGGAAAAAATAAAAAAGGGCGACTACGGCCTGTGTGAAGGTTGCAACAAAGCGATTCCATTGGCTCGTTTACAAGCGTTGCCTTATGCTTATCTGTGCATAAAATGTCAAATTGAGTCCGAGAATGGTACACTCGATTTGAGTTACGAGGGATCTACCGTTGGGAGTTTTCAACGAACTTGAATGATCGTTGCATTCTTAGTGATTCCCCTTATCTGAAGACTCGTCCTTGATCGCCGCGTAGACAGAAGAACCAATGAATTCAAATCAAGATTTTCATCGCCTGATTTTCAAGCCAATTCGTACCGTGACTATCCAGTTCCTGGTTGTCATTTTGGCAATCGTTTTCGCGTCGCCGGCATTCGCTCAGGATCGGCAGAAAAATCGAAGTGGAAGACTTTCCCCAGCTAAATCCAGTTCAGGTTCCCCCACCGTCGGGCAAATTACGACTCTTAAACCGAGTTTATCAGGCGACGCCAAGAAGCGTGCTGAGCTGTGGGAATCCTTAAAAAAAGAAACGGCTTTGCTGAAGAATCAGTCCAGAGTATTGAAGACTCTAATTAAGCTGGTGCAACCGTCAATTGCCCATATTGAGGCGCAGAAAACCACGCCCTCTGCTAACGGAAGCAAAAAGGTCGAGGAGACCGGCGCGGGTGTTGTTTTTGAGTACAAGTCGAGACATTTCATCCTGACGAATCGGCACGTCATCAAGGATTCCGAGAATTATCAAATCAAGATCATGTTTGACGATGGATCTTTTCACAATCCAATCAGAGTCTGGTCCGACAGGGACTCGGATATCGCTGTCATGGAATTAGCTGGTCACCAATTTATTAATTGTCAATTTGGCGACAGTCGGGCGGTGGAAAGTGGTGATTTTGTATTTGCATTTGGTAGCCCGTTTGGACTGAAGCACTCAGTTTCCTACGGGATTGTGAGTGCCAAAGGACGGAGAAATCTCGAGCTCGGTGAAGAGGGAGTCAAATACCAAGATTTTTTCCAGACGGATGCCGCTATCAACCCAGGCAACAGTGGTGGGCCATTGGTCAATCTTGATGGTGAAGTGATTGGAATCAATACCGCGATTGCAAGTAATTCTGGTGGCAATGACGGGGTTGGATTTTCCATCCCGATTCGAATGGCGTTGAAAATTTCGCACCAATTGATCGACCATGGAAAAGTGAATCGGGCGTTTTTGGGGGTTCAATTGGAATCCAAGTTCAACGTAGAGAAAGCTAAAAAGCTTGGTATGACCCGACTCAGGGGAGCAAAGGTTAATCTGGTCAACGTGGGCACTCCGGCGTACGCTGCTGGATTACAGCCTGGCGATGTCATCCTCTCCTTTGATGGCAAGGAAATCGAGGACGATTCTGATCTGGTGAATAAGGTCAGTATTTCCAGCGTGGGCCGAGAGATTAAAATCAATATTTGGCGGGATCGAAGGATTCAACAGCTTTCGACAGTTCTCGTTCAGAAATAACGTCGAAGGCACCGCCTGTCTTTGCCTGCCATCTGGGATTTCGGTTGGCAGTGATCTGTTTCACTGGCTCGATTGAATTGCCCCATTCAATAGCATTGCTTCGGCCGGGGATTGCTGTCCTGAACGAAGATTTATCAGTTTTTTTCGCCAAGCTGCTTTTGTTCCCGGTTGGACAAAAACGAACTTAATTCATCCAGCTTGTCGGTATTAATCAAATCGATGCCGGATTCAAAAGCCAGTTTCCAGACTGTTGGTCGATCAGGCAACGCCCAGAAACGAATGATCTTTCCCTGAGAGTGAACATCCTTCAGGATTTGTTCAAGTTTTTTCTGTTCTAAAATGGGCATCTCGCCAAATCCCCGATATTTAAAATGGGAATTCCATGATTCGCTGACTAGTGGAGAGACCGTTTTTGAAATGCGTTTGTTTTCACTTAACCGTCCGTCAAGAAAAACGAGTCGATCGGTCGCTGATCTTATCTCCTCCACCGGACGATTGCCAGAAATGTAGATCACCACCGCCGCTTCAATGACTTTTCCGTTTTCTAAGCGTGTCAGAATTTCCCGGTATTTTTCAAGGGTTGCCTCTAGCGCCGCAAGGGTCTCGGTACCACTGGTTTTAAAATCAATCAGCAGGCGAAACGGTATCCCTTTTCGATGAACAAATCCTCCGTTCTTGCGAATCCGATCGCTCAGCGGTTTGAGATAGAGATTTTCGAGAGTGACGTCGGTTTTGATTTCAAAGAATGTGTGTGCGACCTTTAATCGACCGCGGTGTAGAAATACATCCGCCTCAACGCTACCAAAACCTCTTTTAACGGCATCCAGAAAAGGCCGTTTCTGATAATAGTCATTGTGGGAATGAGCTCGCTGGTGCACCAATCTGAGAGGGTTAGTCGCGGCCAGCTTGGCTTGATCTTGCTGCGACAGAATGTTGGTCCCAGGCAATAAAAGTAATCCCAAAAAAACGTTGGCAGGTACCAGGCATGCCATTTCAAGGCTCCTCCTTCAATGATGATTATGCGAGGTGTTTTGAGTCATCGATGACTCATTCGTTTCCAATGGGTATTTAGATATCAATTCGCCTCGGATGTTTCTGAGGTTCGCCAATCCAAGAGATGTAATTCGACTTTTTTGATGCCGCGAAAATCATTGATAACGGGCTGGAACACGATATCGATTGGTTTGGATTCCGCAGACAAATCATCGCACCATTCACCTTTTCCAAAAGCAACCGCCCGTAACGTTTTTCCATTTTGTTTGACCGCTAAAGACAAGTGTCGGTCACCACCTCCCATTTTTTTGGGCGGGCCGCTGAGTTCAACTTCCATAGCGCAAAATCGTGGTCGGGGATTAGACTGACCAAACGGTGCAATTTTGAGTATTTGATCCATTGTTTGTAACGTCAATTGTGGCAATAGAACTTCAGCATCGATACGGATTTTTGGAAGTACATCCTTGGCAGTCATTTCAGAGGAACAGTACTCGAGGAATTCTTCTCGAAACAAATCGATCTGATTACGGTCTATCTTTAAACCGGCTGCTGCTGCATGGCCACCGTGGGAAAGAAGGTGTTGCGAGCATGCTTCGAATGCCTTATGTAATTGTAGTCCCCCGGCAGATCGGGCGGATCCCAGTCCCGCGCGATGCCCAAGCTTATCCCACGAAATAATGACAGTTGGCTTGTGGTGTTTTTCAGCAATCCTGCCAGCAACGATACCAATAACGCCCGCGTGCCATCCCGTGCCATCAAGTACAAAGCCTGCGTCTCTGTCCGCATTGAATTTTTCTTTGATCTGTTTGACGGCGGCAAGATTAACACTCCGTTCCAGGCTGTCACGCGAAGCGTTGAGGTTGTTAATGTATTCTGCCAACGCTTCGGCCCGCTCCGAAGAATCGGTTGTCAGGAGTTCGACTCCCAGTTGAGCTTGCCCGAGCCGTCCTGCCGCATTGAGGCGGGGACCTAAGCTAAAGCCAATATCATCAGCCCCAAGATTCGGTTTCTCCGATAGCTTGCAGACATTCAAGAGTGCACGAATACCGACATGCTGGCTCCGATGTAAACTGGTAAGGCCATGCTTGACAATGATCCGGTTCTCATCAAGCAGGGGCACCATGTCAGCGACGGTCCCGATAGCCGCCAGCCCCAGCGCTGATACGAGATAATTCCTCAATGCAGGTTTCACTTTTTCGGAGCCGCTGGCGAGCCGAAAGACCGACCATATCAATTTGAATGCTACTCCTGCACCGCAGAGGCCGTGAAATGGATAGTCACCCAAGCGGGGATGAACGATCGCGTTGGCCGCAGGAAGTTGATCTTTAAACTCGTGGTGGTCGGTAATGATGACGTCCAGTCCAAGTTCGTTGGCGAAGTCAACCTCATCGACGCTGGCAACTCCACAGTCCACGGTGACGATCAGTTGGCAACCCCGTTTGGCAAGCGACTCGATGGCTTCCCGATTCAAGCCATAGCCATCCTGAAGTCGATTGGGCACGTAGTAGGTAACGTCCGCTTTCAAAAGTCGCAGACCGTTGACGAGGATGGCTGTTCCTGTCATGCCATCGCAGTCATAGTCTCCGAAAATGACAATTTTTTTTCCTGAGGTGATGGCTTCATAAAGCGTCTTGGCACCCGTGCCCACATTGGGAAGCCGGTCCGGATCGTGCAGGTCACCCATCGGCGCCGCCAGAAATTGTTGAATCACATCAGGTTGGATAATACCCCGTGCCGCCAACAGTTGAGCGACCACAGGTGATACCTTCGCGGAGAGCTCTAGCCGCTCAATTAGTTCGGTGTCGTGCGGAACCAGTTCCCAGATTCGCTCCATCTTCGCTCCTGATCAATTTCTCGAAAACAGGTCAATTTCTCGAAAGCGGGTCAATGAAAATGCGGCCAACCGAAAAGGAAATTTCGAAACAGCGCTCCGAAGAAACTTTCTCCCAAATTTGGCTTCTGCCTTTTTGCGGACGAATTAAACTGTCGTGCGCATAAAAAAACGGACTCTATTAGTAAGTAAGTCCGTATTTTTCGAGTCTTATTTTTTCTTTTCGAGTCTTATTTTTTCTTTTCGATGTGTAACGTGTGCCGCCTTAGCCTCGGGCAGTACTTCTTTAAGGTTAACTTTTCACCACCTGGTTTTCGTCGCAAGCTGTAATTGTAGTCGCCTGTTTCTTCGCAAACCAGAAAAACCGTTTCTGCTTTTTTTCCTCGTCGTCCACCTTTTGCCATTCTTTATGTCTCCTAAATCGTATTCATTCGAGGTGGCCCATTGGACCACTCTCCCAGGCACTGATCCGTTGAGGTGCCTCTTGACCCTCCTTGCCGTTCGCCTGCTATTATTTTCGGTGTCGACGCATTCTATGCGATAATCCGTTTTTATTTAACCGGTTTCACCGGCGGAAAAACTCGAATTCGGGTATTTCCAGTCCCCCAAAGTTAGATTTTCCGTCAATAAACCGCTATACTCTCTCAGAACCCCTCTTTTCGCGGTCATCTTGGATTCCCGAGAATTTTTGATCATTTTGATGCGGTCTGGAGCAAATCACGATGAGTAGTGCGGATGTCAGTCAAGAACACTCCGACGAAACGGCGGAATCGCAAGAACCTGCCTTTGGACGCCGTTTTATTCTCTTTCATGCTGTCCCGAGCTGGCTTGTCAGCGCGATTTTGCACCTGCTTTTAGTTGCATTGCTGGCGTTTTGGCCACTTCCGGGTTCTCAAAAGTCCCTCGTGGAACTACTGACCGAAACAGAAGAACCTGTCGAAGTCGATGAGGTGGAGATCAAGGAGTTTACTCCGACCGATCTTCAGCAGTTCGAAGATGCTGAAATGACAGAGGATGAGTTTGTCGTGACCGATGACTCGTCGTTCGAAGAAGAGATGGAAATCGAAGTTTTCGATGAGTTTGAGAAAAATGAGACGGAGCTGGAAGACCCCTTCAAATTAACTCAGGTGACGCCAACATCAGATATGGGATTCACGTCTAACTCCAAGACGTTGGATCGAAGCACTGCGTCGAAAAAGAAGATGTTGAAAAATGCAGGAGGCAATGAGGCAAGCGAAAAAGCAGTTCTAGATGCATTGACCTGGATTGTCAGGCACCAGTTACCCGATGGCGGATGGAGCTTTGATCACTCCGTGGGCCCTGGGAATTTTCGCAATACCCCCGGAGCCGGGGAAGCCCGTCAAGCGCGTAATGCAGCGACTGCCATGGCGATTTTGCCATTGCTGGGTGCTGGACAAACCCACCTCGAAGGTGAATCCCGTTTCAAGGAAGCGATTCGTAATGGTTTGACATTTTTGGTGAATAATCAGAAAAGGGAAGCCTTGCCAGGCGGACAGGTCGGGGGCAGTTTTTTTGAACCCGAGGGGAATATGTATTCGCATGGAATTGCATCAATCGCAATTTGCGAAGCTTATGCGATGACCAAGGACCGTGATCTCCTGTACCCGGCCCAGGCGGCTATTAACTACATTGTTTACGCCCAAGATGAAACAACCGGTGGATGGCGATACCGTCCTCGTTCGGGAGGCGACACGTCCGTTGTTGGTTGGCAATTTATGGCCTTGAAAAGCGGCCAAATGGGTTTTCTTTCTATTCCACCCCGAACCATAGGCAAGGCCGTCCAGTTTCTCGATGCTGTGCAGGCCGAAAGCGGTGCCAAGTATGGTTACGTCGAACCGGGCGCGGGAACGTCGACAACCTCAATTGGATTGCTTTGCAGGATGTACCAGGGTTGGGATAAAGAGAATCCGGCGATGGAACGGGGGGTGGAAAATCTTTCTACCATTGGGCCCTCCAAAAATAACATGTATTACAACTATTACGCAACGCAGGTGATGCGGCATTATGGCGGTGATCAATGGAAGAAATGGAACAAGGGCATGAGAGATTATTTGGTGGATCAACAGGCCAAAAATGGTAATACCAAGGGGAGTTGGTACTTCGAACATGGATGGTCCCGCCGCGGAGGGCGGCTGTATAACACCTCGTTGGCTTGCATGGTTTTGGAGGTTTATTATCGGCATCTGCCCATTTATGGCAGTAAAGCCGCAGAAGAGGATTTTGTGCTGGAGTAGTTTTTGACATCGGGATGATCAAGAGGTTGGATTTGTTCATCGGAAATGAATTGTTTTAGGCGAATGTTGTCATGACAACATTCGTTTTTTTTTTGGAAATTTAACGACCGAAAAGAAGCTGCCGGTTTTGAATTTCACCACCCGATCGATTTCGGTTAAAATCAAGCCTGAGTTGATTTCAAAACTGTATCTTTCGGCATTCCATTGATGATTTGTACAAAAACAGAAACGCGGCCAGCACATGGCATTTTAGCCATGTTGACGATTGTTTTTATCCTTGGTGTTTCAGGAAAGGATGTCCTGAGTGATGAATTGAAATCAGTCGGGCAATCACTAAAAAAGAATATTCTCATCATTGCCGGTCCGATTACCGGTCACGGAAAGAATGCCCATGAATATGAGAAGAGTGCAATATTACTTAAGCACCTTCTCGATCGGTCGGATAATGTAGATCAATTGAATGTTAGCGTGGTTTTCAACGGATGGCCGGATGACCTCCGGTTGCTGACAGAAGCCAATACAATTGTCATGATCAGCGATGGGGGGGACCGCAGGGAATCCGATCATCCGCTTTATGTTGGGGATCGGCTAAGACAGCTCGAAATTCAGATGAAGCGGGGTTGTGGACTAGTTCATCTGCATTGGACTACGTTTCACCCCAGTCGCTACCACGAAAAAATAACCCAATGGGTTGGTGGTTATTTTGACTACCAGAAGGGGGACGCGAGCAACGGTTGGTATTCGGCGATAAAACACTATACCGAACCCATCAAGATAGGTGAGCCGGACCATCCCATTGTTAATGGTGTGCGTCCTTTTCGTTTGTTGGAGGAGTTTTACTACCGCATTCGATTTCGCGAGAACGATTCTCGCCTCAGCAAAATCGTTTTGAGTCGACCGCCAGGAGAAACAAAAGATTATGCCGTTGGATGGTCGGTTGAAAGAAAGGACGGAGGACGGGGTTTTGGTTTTACTGGCGGACATTACTTTGCGAATTGGTGGGACCCCAACTTTAGAAAGATGGTTCTTAATGCGATCGTCTGGACATCGGGCATTTTAGTACCTGCCGAAGGGGTCCAGTCCAAATTGGAAGAACCGGTTAAGGCTCTTGTCCTGACCGGCTATAATCATCCAGCCCATGATTGGTCGAAAACGACTGCTGCACTAATTCAGGTGATCGAAAATGACCCAAGAGTTCTGGTGGATGTTCAGGAAGATCCGGAGTTTCTAGCAAGTCCGAAAATGGGGGACTACGATCTGCTGGTATTGAATTACAGCAGTTGGGATCGCCCCGGAGTCTCCGAGAAGGCAAAACAAGGGCTGCTGCAATATCTTGAAAACGGTGGTGGATTAAATATTATCCATTTTGCTAACGGTTCATGGACCGACACCCTTCCAAACAAGGGAAGCGATTGGCCGGAATTTCGTACCAAGATTGTACGGCGGGTTTGGGATCATGGTGTAGGCTTGAGCGGCCATGATGCGTTTGGGAATTTCCGGGTTTCCAAAACCGAGATTAGGCATCCAGTGACCCAAGGGCTGGCGGACTTTAATACCCAGGATGAATTGTATTACCGCCAACAGGGGCCTCTGCCCATCATTCCTTTGCTGACCGCCAAATCACGCGATACCGGGAAAAAAGAGCCGATGGCGTGGGCCTATTCTTACGGAAAATCCCGGGTTTTTCAGACCGTGCTGGGGCATGCCGATGTTTCTGTCCTGATGGCTGGTGACTTGATTCGGCGAGCAGCAGCTTGGTCATCAGGGCTGGATAATTTATCGTTTGATCCACCCGTTGCGCGTCAAACTCCTTACTTGTGGCGGTCAGGAAGCCAGTGGAAACCCAAGGAACCGGCTGCGGCCGCCGCTGCAACTCCACCAGCCAACGATTTACCCTTTGTGAAAGGGCGGTTCGGCAACGCCCTCAACGCAAAAACGACGAGCGTCTTTATCGAGTCCAAGCCCGTCTACCAGGATCCCGCTTTGACATTGGAATGCTGGATCAAGATCCATTCAAAAAAACAATTCAATATCATTGCTGCCAGCGAAACGAAGTCTTCGATGAAGCATTGGGAACTATACACCTATGCACAGTCTGGCGTGATCTCGGTTTATCTGCCGGGTATTTTTGGAGAGATTAAATCCGACTGCGATGTTTGTGATGGCAAGTGGCATTTTGTGGGAATGTCGATTGAAAAACAGTTTGTCAAACTTTACGTCGATGGCGATTTGGTTAAATCTCAACCGATCAATTTTCGTAAACATGCTGATACTGAGCAGGGTTTTGCTGTGGGGGGGCTGGTTGAAAAAACAATTGGTTGTGACGGGTTAATTGATGACTTGAGAATCTCACGGGTGATTCGTGATTTAACGAGGGTTCCCGAAAAACCACTGACAGCCGATGACGCAACAGTGGGGCTCTGGAGTTTTGACGAAATAGATCAAGAGGTGTTCCCGGATGGCTCCCGGCTCAAGAACCCAGCTCAAACGAAATGGCAACCCGTTGTAGCAAAGCCCAGCATCAAGACTGATACGAAGACCCCCAAGAAAATAACGGGGCATTGGGGAGAAGATGCGATCGGATTCCGATGGACCGAAAAACTGTCTGAGGACAACCGCTGGGCATTTACCAAGCATGGTCGATTCTTGGCATCGACCATTCCATTACCGGGCGGGTATGCAGAAAAGGGTCTGGTTATCAAAGTGGGTGAAAACGAAGAGGCATCGGTCTGTTACGATCTGTCGAGACTCAATTTGATGGCGGCTTGGTCCGGTGGTTTCCTGGAGTTTCACCAAGCTCGTTTTGGACTGATTCGGCACTTGAGACCAGTCGGCTCGATGCTTTTTCATAACCAGTCGGGGCTGGGTTGGAACAGTTCGGAGCTGCATTTTCGTGGACTGTATTCCCATGCTGACCGACAGGTTCTGGCATTTCGAATTGGGCAAACCGACCTGCTCGAGTCACCGTGGCTTGAGAAATCGGATGCTACCGCGGCGATATGCCGTGATTTTCAGATCGGTCCGAATTCCTCGCAGTTGATGATACCTATTTCTTCTATTGGTGGTGGCCGAGCAGTTAATGAACAAAAAATAAATGGCATTCCGATTCAGGCTGTTGCGATCGACAATGGCTTGGTGGCCGCCGCGGTAATTGGGGGTTCGTCGAAAGCGAAAATACGAATGCAGGACCAGCAGCTTTGGCTGGTTCTGGAAAAGAACGAAAAGCCAGATCGGTTTAAGGTCTTGATTTGGCGAGGGACAAAAGACAAGATCGGATCGTTTCAGGAGTTGGTTGCGTCCGCCAAGGTCCCTAATCTGGAGAAATGGACCGAAGCGGGACCGGAACAGTGGCCCGAGCAGGTCGAAACGGTTGGGGTGGTCGCAGAGCAGGCCGCAATGGGTTACGCGGTGGATACCATCAGGCTGCCTTTTCAAAATCCTTATAACTCGCTGTTTTTTGTTTCCGGACATGATTGGTTCCAAGATGGAACCATGGCCGTCGCTACAGTTCATGGAGAGATTTGGCTCGCAAAAAATGTCGATAAGGAGCTCAAAAACGTCCGTTGGAAACGATATGCGACAGGCCTTTATCAACCGCTTGGGATCAAGATTGTTGACGACAAGGTGCATGTGTTGTGCCGCGACCAAATTGTCCGCCTGCACGACCGCAATGGTAATGATGAAGCCGATTTTTACGAGTGCTTTCATTCGGATGTGACCACCTCCACGGGCGTGCATGATTACGTCTGCTGTCTGGAGGCCGATCGTCACGGAAATTTCTATTACATCCATGCCAACGACGGTGTGATTCGCGTGGCTCCAGATGGCAAATCCAGTTCAGTGGTGGCGACTGGTTTTCGTAATCCTAACGGAATGGGCGTCCGCAAAGACGGTCTGGTGACTGCCGCGCCGCAGGAAGGGGAGTGGACGCCTGCATCGATGGTTTGCGAGGTCATCGAGGGTCGCCATTATGGTTATCGGGGGCCAAAAGAAAAAACATTGCAATCACCGTTAGGTTACGAAAAGCCGCTGGTCTATCTCCCTCGATTACTCGACAATTCTTCTGGCGGACAGTTTTGGTCCGATTCGGATCGCTGGGGAATTTTGAAAAACCAACTTTTTCATTTGTCTTACGGTAAATGTACGATGCACTTGGTGCTTCGGGACGTCAACGATGATTCCGGACCCCAAAGAGTCCAGACGCAGGGTGCTGTGATCCCATTGCCATTTCTTTTTGAAAGTGGCGTTTGCCGCGGAAGATTTAGTCCCATTGATGGTCAGCTGTATCTCAGTGGCCTAAAAGGATGGACAACGACGGCTGTTCGGGATGGTTGTTTGCAACGGGTGCGGTTTGTTTCCAAGTCCGATCGAGAGCAGGATGCCAAACTCCCAGCCAACGACCTGCTTGAAAATAAGCACCTTGACCAGAGTACGTTTCTGCCCATCAGGTACAAGGTTGTTGCAAACGGAATTCAGCTCGGATTTTCGGAAGAAATTGATCCAAAATCGATTCGCCCAGATTCCATCTCTGTTCAGGCGTGGAACTACCGATATTCAAAAAACTACGGATCGCCCGAATTTAAAATTTCCAGTCCTAATCAACAGGGACGGGACACGTGGCGAGTGAATTCAGCGCGAGTCTTCAACGAAGGTCATGACCTATTCATAGAAATACCCGGAATTGGCGTTGCGGATCAGGTCGGCGTATCGATGAAACTGGATTCCCGCAATGGCATTTCGTATGAGTCAACGATTTATGCCACGATCAAAAGCATTGGTGAACTCACGCTGAAGCCGGGCCTACCTTTTTCAGCTGATCTCACCGAATTGGAGAAAAGGCTCCAACCGGGTGTTCATGTCAAGTCACACGATTGGATCAAGGACTCGTTGGATGTATTTGTTGCTCGAAATGCAGAATTTGACATGTTGAGAATTGCAAACGGTGTTGATTCTACAAATGGTCTATCCATGGTGGCGATTCTGAAATTGTCAGAAATGCAGACGCGATTGCACGTCACATCGGGAGCCACGACTTCCGGGAAATACCGTGTGACGCCCCTCTTAGAGTCGGTTCAGACCGGGGTAATGCGGCATGGGATTTTGAAACCTGGTGGGGAGGCAGAGATCGATTTGTCAGGAATGACAGGTTTTTGCAGGGTCGAAGTTGACCTGCTTGCTAACAATGGTGACCTCCAGTGCCAATGGAGCTGGTCGGGAGGATCTTTTAAACGGGAACCGATTCCAGGGCAGGCGACGTTTCATGAACCGGGCTGGCGACAGGCACCGGCAACCCCGGAGTTTTCTGCGAGATTCCTCGAAGCGGGACAGCTCTTTTTGGACAACCAGTGCATTCGGTGTCATGAGGTCGGACAACTTGTTGCGGTGAAAAATCAAGTTGACTACCGGTTGGGCCATCGGTTCCCCGATTTGATAGGAATTGGCAGCCGCCGGTCACGAGATTTTTTACGCCGAAAAATACTCGAACCTGATTTTGAAAAACATGGTGGCAGAATGCCGGTGCTGCTTGATTCCGAGTCAAAAGAACATCAAAAAATTGCCGATGATATAGCGACCTACCTGGAGACATTGGTTGCGACAACTGGGGAAGACCGGGATTGGACGGTAAGCGACGAACAGTTGCAATTGGGCGAACGGTTATTTGAGCAATTGGGATGTATCGGCTGTCATCATCTCTCTTTTGAACCCGGTGCCGATCAGTTTGACCGTTTGTCATTGAAGTTTACCGCAGCTAAATTCTCTAAACGGTCATTGCGAGATTATCTCAGGAATCCACAGGCTCATCACCCACAGAGGCGGATGGGCAATTTTAAGCTCACAAAAGCTGAGGCTCACGCCCTGGCAGGTCTGATCGAAAAATTTTCCAAGCAAGAGTTTTCTGTCGCCAATATTGAAAAACTCGCCGTCGATGTGACCCGCGGAAAAGAGCGGTTTGAATCCCTGGGTTGTGTGAACTGTCATCAGGTTTCGGTATCGTCAAAGCCGACGAAATTGTTGGTGATCACCAATGCCCAAGAAGGATGTCTCCAACCCCAAGTTGCTATGCCTTTTCGTGAAGGAATCCCCCGTTTGAAAATGACCGATCGGGAAAAAGCGTTGCTAGGGTATTTTTTGGATGAGTTTAAAAGCGGTTCTGCTTTTACCAAGTCGTCGATGACCGATGCGTTGGGTTCAACGCCTCTTTGGCGTCAAGCCAGTCAAATCAAAGAATCTTTGCGATGCAATACCTGCCATACTGATAGCATGGGTTCGGCTAAATTGCCGGAGATTCTCTATGAAGAGGGTGTCACGGGATTGAATCCTGAACGGCTTCCTGTGCTGAATCAGATAGGCCATAAACTCTATGGGAAATGGATGGAAGATCTGCTGTCGGGTCAAAACTCAGAATCCCCACGCCCTTGGCTGAAAACTAGAATGCCCCATTTTTCGGGGCATTCAAAAGGACTTTCCAGCGGCTTGGTGAATCTTGCAGGTTTTGATCATCGTTGGAACGCTCCAATCGCGGAACCAAATTTAACGCAGGCCATTCTTGGCCAGGATCTAACTAAACCGAACAATGGCCTCGATTGTCTTCAATGCCATGGAGTCGGGAATAATCCTCCCAGTGGCGACGAGAAGACACAAATCGTACTAGGGGTCAACTTTTCTTTGATCAACGGTCGTCTGCGCCGTTCATTCTATGATCGTTGGATGCTGGATCCCCTTCGCATCGATGCTCAAACGAAGATGCCTCGGTATGCGGCCGATGGTAAAAAAACCAAGATCGTCGAGGTTTTGGAAGGTGATGCTGTTCGTCAGTTTGACGCGATCTGGGAGTACTTGAAGACGTTGTCAACGGGTAAAAAAGAGTAAGCCATCCTTGAGGCGAATTCTGGTTTTCCCGCAGTCTTATTTCGGCATCTCCGGTGAATCGGTCGGCGGGAGAATGGATTGGTCCGTCAGGGACCATCTGTTGACGTTGGGGTAGGAGTGGAATCTATGCCTGGGATTTGGACTGGGTTTGGACTGGGTTTGGAGTTCGGGCCGGATTCTCGATTATTCCAAAAACAACCGGAAACGGTTGGCGGACACACCCATGGATTAACCTGCGTTGAGTCCTTGTCCCAGTTGCGCGGCCAAAAAGTTGCTTTGGCTTTGGAGGTTACTCAGGGCCGTTTCCATCGCGATAAACTCGGAAACCAGTTGTTGTGTTTTGGTCTCGATCAGAGCTTCTGTTTTCTCGATGCTGAATTCTACAGATTCGATTTGACCCTCAAAACTCTCGTTGACGGTTTTCATGCGTCCGGTGATCGGGTCAAGCATTTTGCCAATGATTTGGTCCAGTTGAGATGCAAAGCCTCGAGTGACCGTCAGGTCGGCCTCATTGCCACTGGAAATTTGGCTACTGCTGAGTGTGACTCTTAGTTGGATATCCGCCGTATTGGCATTATCAGGTGAGCCATTCAAAACACGTCCCGAACCGATTGCTTCCTCGATTTCACCATCGACTAAAAATCGGCCCACGACATCCTGTCCCTCATCAAAATCTGACGTCGTAAATCCGAGATCGGCCAAAGAGGTGCCGCCGAAAGCCGATAATTCTGATTGCGAACCGAATGACTCCGATTGCAGTTTCACCTTCCCGTCGACGATACTCGCATTAACGGTAGCTCCCTTGAGGTCGTTCGACCCATTGATGACCGATTCCAGATGTTGTGAGAGTTCGTCATGGGTATACGTGCCATCAGCGAGCGTCAACGTACCTGACTCCAGTCCGTCCACAGAAACAGAGAAAGTGTTGTTGGACGAATCAATGACAACCGAACTCGCGAGAGCTGTCCCCGTGAGGGTGGCCCGTTCGGCAGCTTGAGTAATATCGACCTGATAAGGTTGTCCTGACGCCTCGGTTTTGGTGCTTCCGAGGATGAAGTCAATGCCGGTATTGGTGCTTAAACCGTCCAATGCAAAAAGTCGTTTGACATCAGCTATGTCGACTCCAGCCTCTTCGCCATTAAGGACTTTGGTGAGCTGAGCCGAATTGACAAAAAGCTGTCCGGCATCGTTGAATTTCAATCCAATTGCCGAAAGCTGATTCAGGTCAGCGTCAACTCCGGGAACGGAATAGATCAATTTATTGCGGATATCGTTCTGAATCCCGATGGCCGATCGGTTTCCAAGTAGCGTACCGGCCTGATCGGTTTCGCTGTTGTATTCGGACTGAGAATCGATGTAGGTCATCAATGAGTTGAACGCATCGACGAATCCCTGGATCGACGCGATGGACGCTTCTGTGTCGTTTTTGACCGTAATGTTTATTGGTTTGCTGGCATCGGCGATGCTCACGTTAAATGTCAGTCCCTCGATCACATTCTCAAATTGATTGGTTTTTGAGTTTACCGAGATCGCGCCAGCCCCGGAGCCGATCCGTATGATGGCATCCGCAGGATCCTGAACAGCGGTGCCTGAAAAATCGGGTTGAATTGCTGCACCATCGTCAGGGCCGAGATTGTTGGTGATTTGAATTATTTCAGAGGCCCCGGAGTTGCGACCGGTAAGCAGAATTCTAGTCCCGTTGGCATCGGTCACCAAAGATGCAAAAGCGTCATCCGAATTGGAATTGATTTCGTCAACTAGGCCCTGCACGGAGTTATTGGTGCTGTCGATCGTGATGGTCGTGGCGGATTCGTTACCCACCTGGATGGTTAATGTACCCTCGGTGATTTGAGCATCAGCGGTAGCGTAGGTGTTGGACGCGATTTGGTGTGTGGCTGCCAGGGAGTCCACCGTAACCGAGTAGACTCCGTTGATTGCGTTCGAATTGGCCGAAATCTGAACACTGTTTTCGTCGCCGGAGAGGGCGATCTTGCCTTCCAGGACATTATTCTGACTTCTCCCGAGAGACGATGCCTTTCCACGCAGGGAAAGTAATTGAGCCTCGATTCCGTTAAACGCCGTCTGTTTGGCGACGATTTCGCTCTTGTTCAGTTTCAATCGGTCGATTTGGGACTGGGAAACCTCCAGCAGTCCATCGATGATGGCCTGGGTGTCGATTCCAGAAACAAGTCCGTCAATTGTCAGCATCACGATACCTTTCGCGAATTGAGACTTCACTAAAAAAGGGTAACTGCCGGTTGGCAGTTACCCTTTCGATTCAATAAATATTGATCTCGTTGGAATACCAACTTTAGCCAAGCAAAGACAAAACCAACTGAGAAGACTGGTTTGCATTTCCAAGGACATTGGTGCCAGCCTGAACCAGAGTCTGGTACTTCGTGAAGTTCGAAATCTCTTCTGCGAAATCGGTATCACGAATAATGGACTCAGCGTTGACAGTGTTTTCCAATGTTGCTCGCAGGTTATTGGCGGTGGATTCCAGCGTGTTCTGCTGGAAAGCACCCAATTCACCGCGAAGATTGGTGATTTCGTCAATGGCTGCGTCAACAACTCCCAAGGTATCCTGAGATTTGCTTGCTGAGGTGACATTGATGTCATTCAGGTTGGTAAACTGGTTGTTGCTTACCCCGAGTCCAAGTGAAGTTGGATTCACCCGGTCAATGGCAATGTCAACGGTCTGGTTCTGGTTTGCTCCAATTTGAAAAGTCAGGGCATTATCTGTTATCGTCACAGATCCGAGTGCACCTGAAGCAGAAACCTGAGCGTCTGCAGCTTCAGCAAATTGAACCTGAACACCATTGGTTCCACCGGCGGTTCCGGTCAAAACGTTTCCAGATCCACTAGCAGCATTTCCGCCAATAGTTCCGGCGATGTCCGCACCGGTGTCAGTTTCGATTGCTGTTGTAAAGCCAGCACTGTTAGCACCCGATTGATTCGATACGACTGAGATGGCCGCATCTGAACCGAAATCTTCAGTTCGAAGACGAGTCGCGGTTGCCGTGGTGTCATCATCTTCGGCAACAACGCCGGTTTGACCGGAGAATTCGTTGATTCGAGATTGTACGCCAGCTCGGTCCAGACCAGAGCTCAACGTGATGTTGACGCCATTGACCGTCAAAATCTCGTCCTGAGCCAAAGTTGTTGCTCCCTGTGCAGTGGTAGCAATTACCTCTGCACGCTCAGCAGCGGAAGATACATTGACCAAATAACTGCCAGCAGCAGAATTTTCTGACGATGCTGACAGATAAGTGACACTGGCATCGGTGGTGACACCGGTCAAGCCAGCTGAACCGTCCAGCAACTTTTTGGTGCCGAATTGCGTGTTGTTGGCAATTCGATCAATGGTGTCCAAGGCGTTATCGATTTCGGCTTGATTGGCAGCCAAAGCGTCTACATCGTTGACGCCGGTGTTGGCAGAATCAAGTGCCAGTCCACGAATTTTGACCAACAGGCTGTTGATTTCATTCAAGGCACCCTCAGCAGTTTGAACCACTGAAACACCTTTTTCGGTGTTATCGATGGCCGTTTGCAATCCAGCAATTTGAGCTCGTTGTTTCTCGGAAATAACCAAAGCAGCAGGGCCATCGGCACCACGGTTGATTTTTAGGCCCGAGGACAATCGCTCAAGCGACTTGTTCATGGCCGAAGAAGATTTGCCCAAATTGTGTTGGGCCGTTAATGCGCTAACATTGTTCGCAAGCTTCAAACTCATCTAATTTTTCTCCCCAAAAAAAGCGGTCAAGCCTTCGAGTCCATTCACGGCGAAATCCAGTAAAGGGGTGATCGCCAGGTGCTTGATTTCAAAACGAAAACTATGAAATGTCCAAGATCGACTCGGCCAAATGAATAGCCAGGAAACGATCACCGTAAAAACCGGCGTTCAATTTTTCTTTCGCATCCTCCACTACTTCGTAGCGGATCTTGGGAAGATTCTTGAACGATTCGGTCAGGATCGTCACATCGGTCTCGGGAATTTGCCCGTTTGGACCCAGGTGCTTGCGAGCATGGCTTGCACTATCAGTGCGTACCGCGGATCGACCATTGGACTCAACGTTGCCGCTTTGGTTGCCCGCTGCAGTGATAGCTGAATTTAAAATAATCATGGTCGTTACAAACTCCTTGATCCAAAAACCAAGCGACTAAAGCTGTCATCGAGAAAGAGAAAGATCACTTGCTTAAAAATGATTGCTGTTAAGAAAAATCTTCCGTCCAACCGATAAAAAAATTCAGGTTAGGCCAACTTTGATCATTGCACTGTTAATAGGGGTTGTATTGGAGGTTTGAATAACCGAGTGAATATGGGTAGTTTGAGTGAGATTCCATGATGTATCAGAATAAAAAATTCTGGCTGCTTGGCAGCGTTTACCTCAATGCGGTTGCAATTGGTGTGATCTGCAGCTGGATATTCTCGTCCCCGGACCGAGGTGGGGAAAACCAGTTGGGTGATAAAGAGAGCTGGTTTAGCTTTGATGAACTGATGAATTCTGATTCAGGTTACGACGCCATGGTTGAACGCACCGTGAGCATCGGTGATCGACAGTTTCAAATTGGGGAGTTCGATCGGGCCATCCTCAACTACAAGGGTTCTGCTCCCAATGGAAAGTATAGCGACGCAACCAAGTATCGGATTGGGTTGGCCTTGGAGGCGACGGCCCGATTTCAGGATGCCAAGGCGATTTATTCTGCACTGAACGAAACAACCAGAAAGCCTTATTTTCGACAGGTTTCCAGCTTGGGTCTGGCTCGCCTCTTTCAAAAAACCGGGAAACAGGAAGAGGGACGGAAATCGCTTTGGCGAATCTTTTTGGACCAACCGATCGTAGCCGACGATTCCTCAAAAGTTGACCAGAATTCGGCACCTGAAATGGAACTGGTTGGGGCAACGTCCCACCTGCTGGCTATTGCATGTGCTGATGATGTGATCGGAGGAAACTTCCGAATTTCAACTGATGTTGATACACCGGTGCACATGCTCCTTCCTTTTGACCCGCAGTTTTTTTTGGCTGACTTGATTCAGAGAGAAGGAGAAAGAGATCCTTTCGGGGTGGAGATACCCAGCCAAAAAGACTCGCCGGATTCAGAGAAGAACATCGCTTCATTGTCAGACTCCGTTCCCGAAACCGGTAGACCTGGCAAGCTGATCATTGAGCCTGTTCGGGAGGGTCTGAAATTAATCGATCAGATTATTAAGGTCCATGCCAAGCCGGTTGGCCTTGTCGAGTTACTCCTGGCGCTCGAAGAAAAGCTTGGACTCGAAATTAACTTTTCTGCAACTGCCGGAGCTGCGGTGGAATTTCGGGCTCAGTCGGTTTTGGTCGATCAGATTCAACTCGCTACGTTGCTGCATGGGTTATTTGACCCGTTAAACCTCTATTGGAAAGAAGAAGATAACGTTATCAGTGTTTATTCGGAAACGGATCTGGAACCCGAGGTCTTACGGGAGTTCAGAAATGATCGCGCTATTCATATGCTTCGTTACAGCATCTTCGACTTTCCCGATAACCATTTTCTTTGTGCGACACAATTTGTGCATGGAAATCTATCTTTTCAAAACCGGGACTGGGCGACGGCCATCGCCAATTACAGGGAGGCGTTGAAAAACCGGATTCTGACTTCGTTTCTTCGCCGGCGAGCGTCCTTCAACATGGGGAAAGCATTCTTGCATTTGGGGGACGTTGACCAAGCCGAACGGGCTCTCTATTTTGCAGTTGACGATTCATTTGGTGGGGATTTGGTTGCGACCAGTTTAATCATCATTGCCCGGCAACGGCTTTTAAAAACAGATTATGAGTCTGCTATAAAACATGCTTCTCGCGCTATTTCCGCAGCGATGTCAAGGGAGTTCAAGGAGGAAGCAATTCTGCTTTTGAGTTCGCTTTACTTGATGGATGAGAAATATTTTGCGGGGAACCAGGTCTTGATGGATCATAAATTACTCATAAGGGGTGAAGAAATGACCACACTTGCCTCGTTCCTTTCGGCCTACGCGAGGTACTTTGCGCAACCGGTTCATTTTCATCAAGAGCCCGAAGGGTTGTTGCGTTCGCTGAACATGGTTGAGTTACCCAACTTGCAGCTTCCTCATTTGTCCTTGTTAGTGGCAAAAGCCCAACGAGAATTTGGTTTTCAGCAGGAATCCATTGAGAGCATGGTCTCCACTTTTTCCACCATGATGAATTCGAAACTAAGAATGGAATTTCGCCGCCAGATCGGTCGGTCGTTGCTTGAGGCTGGTCCCTATTCTCAATCGATGCAGTTATTTGAAGACATTTTGTTAGCAGATCGAAATGAAAATGAAACACCCGTCCAGTTGATTCGAAATGCTAGTTTGGAGTTCGACAATGGCAACTTCGAAAACTGTAAACGCCTGTGCGAGCGGGTCTTAGAGTTGAATATCCCTCCGGATTTTGAACGTCAAGCGCTGGTATTGATGGGCAGGGCCTTCGAACGAACTGGCGACCATCATGCCGCAGCGACTTTTTTTGCGGGCATCTATGAGAAAAAGAAATAGCTTGGGAGTGACCATGAAATCAAGTAGTCTCGGAAATGATAATAGCCGACCATTGGGACCTCGTCCTGCTGCCGGTTTGGGCTTAACGAGGTTTGACGGTTCAAGTTGGATCTTCAAGTTGGTCCTCTCTGTTGTGTTGCTTGGCTGCCACTGGTCATTTGGAGTTGGCGGTAGTGAACTCCAGGCACAGCAACCGGATTTAGTCGGTGGATCCACCACTGGTGAGGCATTTGTATCGGATGCCATCAAGGCCAGGCAAGAAGTTAATATTGCGATGGAGGCGATCGCCAAACAGGCCAAAAAGGCCGATAGGAAACAGTTTTCCGATCAGACGACCAATCAAATACGAATGCAAATTGACACCGTAAATGATTTGGATAATGCGTTGAAGACGGTTCAGGGCCAGCGAGGAGAGCGACTGGCAAAACTTCGTTCTGAGATTGACCTTTTACTTCTCCAGATCAAAGGTCTTAAGGATGCCAAAATTGCACGTCAGGCTGCAGCAGAAAAAAAGAATGTCAAACAGGCCTCAGACCAGAATCCAACCAAATCTGAGCCGAACATTGGGTCCGAGAAAAAGACGGTAGGCGTTGAAAAAAATGGCTCTAGCAAACCGAATGTCGATCCTCCAGAGCCGTCATTGCCCTCCGCTCAGGATCTGAACAAAAAGGACGCGGTTGAAAATTCAATTTTCCTCGCCAAAAAAGATCCTGCAGACAAGATGGGTTTGGCCAACAGTTTGGTGGCGATTCAGAGTTATGACACCGCAATCAGAATTTTGACTGAACTTCTCGCTGATCAAACGATCGATGATGGGCAGCGAAACTGGATTAACTATCAGCTTGCGCGTTGTCATCGGGCGAAGAAGACCTTTCAGGAAGCCGAGGTCCATTTAAGGCATGCTGCAAATGGAAAAATAAAAGATATTTCCAGCGTGACTTCAATCTGGTGGTTGGATCGGGTAGCCGAACAAAAACTGCTGAGTGAGTCACTTTCCAAAATGGACGAACAACTTCAACTGCTGGGAGACGATGATGACTCAGACGAGTGAGATAGAAACCAAATTGATCGCGGCCATGGTGAATCAAAAGGCACTTTACGAACAGATTATTCCGCTGTCTGAAGCGGCCCTGAGAGAGCTTGAGAATGGTAACGGAGGACAGGATGAATTGGAACTGATCAATGAAAAAATGACCGAAGTTCGAAATTTGGATGAGAGCATTAAAGAATTTCGGGACCACTCACCAGACAAAAGCTCGCGAAATAACGCGGAGTTGGTGCGACTAAAAGGCGAGTTGACGGTTCTGGTACAGGCTTTGTTCGACAGTTCGAAACGGCTGGAAAACCGAATTCGGGATTCCAGAGACAATATGTTGCCCAACATCAGTCAGCATGTAGTGGCAGCAAGAATGCATAAGGCCTACTCAAGGTCTTAAGAATTCCGAGAACATAAGATTCATTTTGAGGACTGCTAAACGCATTTAGCGGTAAAAAGGGGGAGCCTTAAATGGCACTTGGCGCGAATAGTGAACCGTTTCCGGTCAACGTTGGACTGGGGCAGGATTTACCGGAACAAAACAGCGGGGATATCTATCCTCGCTTGGCGGAGAGCCTATCCGAAAAATCTCAAGATCCAGTAGTGGATTTGGTTCCAGAAATTGTTTTTGAATCGGAACATATCCGGCAGTTAATTGAAACAAGTATTCAGTTCGCCGGCAGTTCGGCCTCGGTCCTGATTACTGGCGAGAGTGGAACCGGAAAGGAATTGTTTGCCAAATTAATTCATACCAATAGCAATCGATTTGGGAAGAGATTTGTTCAGGTCAATTGTGCGGCCCTGTCAGAAAACCTTCTTGAAAGTGAATTTTTCGGTCACGTTAAGGGAGCGTTTACCGGGGCAGACTCGCCCCGAATCGGTCGGTTTGCGTGGGCCGATGGCGGCACGCTGTTGTTGGATGAAGTGAGTGAAATACCGTTGCAGTTACAGGCTAAGCTCTTGCGGGTTCTCGAGGAGAGTGTGTTTCAAAAAGTAGGCTGCAACGAAGATCAGCAGGTAGATGTTCGTGTCATTGCGACGTCCAATCAGGATCTGCAAAAAGCGGTTGCCAAGGGCACGTTTCGAAATGATCTATTTCATCGCTTGAATATTCTGCAGGTGCAAATACCACCCTTACGTCATCGCCTGGACGACATCCCTTCGCTGTGCAAAAGGTTTATCAAGATGTATCAGAGCGAATCCAGAAATGGTGTTTCAGGGATTTCCAGTGATGCGTTGAAACTACTGACCTCGCAGTCATGGCCTGGTAATGTCAGACAGCTCAGGAATGCGATTCATCGCGCCTGTGTGTTAGCCAAATCCAAAAACGTCACTTCCAGTGATTTTCATTTTGCACCTGTCATGATGGAGACAATTCCGGACTGGTTGTTGGATTTGCCAATGGAAGATGTTGAACGCCAGATGATTATTGCCAATCTCAATCGTTTTGGTGGTAACAAAACCCAGACGGCTAAACATCTTGGGATCACTGCCCGAACGTTACACACCAAAGTAAAATCCTACGAGCAGGACCAAGATCGGGCACCTGCCTGATCTCCGGCTTGCAATGTGAAGACCTTATGTGGATCTTACTGCCTCGGCAGTGCAAAGCGGCAGCCAAGAACAGAATCGTTTTTCCGGTTCCGGCCCTGTCGGTGAGCGTGATCAGTTTGATCGTAGGATCGGTCAACGATTGTAGGGCAAAACTCTGTTCACTGTTGGCGGGATTGATTCCGTAGCATTCGGTTCTCTTGACCCGTTGGTAGGTGTTGGTTGATTTTCGGTAAGTGGCGAGTCTCGATTTTGATCCTTGTCGCAGAACAAAGTTTTCGTTGGCGTTGGGTTTTAAATCCATGCCGAGAGCCTCTCCGGAAATTGAAGATCCACGGCAATAGAAATCGTCGATTTTCACGGGATCCGCTTCGGCAGTCCTTTTTCCCTTGTAAATCTGCTTGCTCTCCACCTTGTCGGAACTGTAGTCCTGGACTGGAACTCCTCGAGCTTTGGCCTTCATTCGCAGATTGGTGTCCTTGGACACCAGTACGACGTGAAAACTGCTTTCCCGATGTTGGAGGCGTAAAGCGGTGTCTACGATTCGATGGTCGGGTGAGGCGTTTAAAAAAATAGAGCGAAGCCTGGGATCAATGTCATGACCCAAAACGACACGAATACTTCCTGGATGGTCCCCCAGTTTTGCGCCACGCCCGATCAAGAGATCTCCGGTCAACTCATCCAGTCACCTTAGAAATTGGCGTGCTTAAAAGTGGATGCCACCATCGCCTTTTTTTTATGTTGTCGAGCTCTTCAAGAACGGTAATGGGCAAAGCCAGATCATTTTCCTCGAATTTGCGAATACAACCGGCGTCGTGCAGGCAAACATTGGTATCAAGAACAAATAGTTTCCGTTGGTCGGTTTCACCATGAGTAATCATTGACATTACCTGCCAGAGTCATCTTGACTGGACGACGGAGAACGCAATTGTCTGAAACCGAAGGTCAACCCACATCGACTGGATTTATCGTTCTGACCAAATAATTAATGCGAGTTTTACTAAACGACGGATGCCAAGGATGAAAACTCCAACGTTTCCAGCAACGGATTGTCCAAAAAGCCAGTACTTTTGGCTCTCTACTTGCCAAAGTCACTGTAAAGCAAAATAATTACATCATCAAATTGTACCCATTCGGGTCGTTGATGGACTTTGCATTACCCAAAGGGTTGGGGGGCTCTCTACAGTTTTCTACTGCTCTCGAATTCGACGCCAAATTCTGGCACAATTCAGAAATTCAAACCCAGCAACAATCGTAAAATGAGCTCGGACAGCATTCCACGTACCTACAACAAGCTTGATCTGCTCAAGCTGATGTATCTGAGTCGCGAGGGAGACCGCCGTGAAGGAGTTTTGCTTCGTCAGGGAAAGGGTTGGTTTCAGGTTTCTGGTATGGGACATGAAACCTTGAGCGTTGTCTCGTCGATGATGAAGGAATCAGACTATCTTTTTCCTTACTATCGTGATCGGGCGATGGTTCTGAGTAAGGGCGTCAGCAATTTCGAACTGGCTCAGGCTTATTTTGCCAAGCAGAGCAGTAGCAGTGGCGGCCGGCAAATGCCCGGTCATTATTCATGCCGCAAGAGAAACGTTTGGAGCGTCCCGACACCAACAGGGGCCAATCTGCTTCCAGCATGTGGCGTCGCCTGGGGCATGCAAATGAAAAACGAACCCGGGGTTGTTGTGGCAACCATCGGTGACGCTGCCACCCGTCAGGGTGAGTTTTATGAGGCGGTTTCATTTGCGGTTGAGCGAGCCTTGCCGATCGTTTTGCTGGTTGAGGACAATCGTTACGGAATTTCCACCAACACGGATCAATTTAATCCATTCAAGCTTGGAGTTTTTAACGAAGATATTGTTACGCATCTTGACGCCCGTAATCCGGATCTTCTTTGCGATGCAACTTCGATAGCTTTTGAAAGGGCTCGGGAAGGTGGTGGACCCACGGTCATGGTGTGCGAACTGGACCGACTTTGCAGCCACACAAGTAGCGATGACCATCGTGTCTACCGTCCCGCCGAAGAAATTTCCGAGATGATGGACCGGGATCCCATTTCGGTTATTGCCGATCAGTTGATCGATGCCGGAGAATTGACTCAGGATCATTGGGAGCAAATTCGTCAGGAAATCGATGATCAGGTTGACCGCGAATACATAGAAGCAGAGGCTGAAAAAGATCCTGAAGCTGGCATGGTGATGGACCAGTTGTATGGCAATCCACCTGTACCACAGGCGCCACCCATTGAGGCGGCACGGACGTGGCGAATGGTGGATGCAGTCAACAGCGTCTTCCAAACTGGATTGGAGTCGGATCAGGATTTTGTTTTCTTCGGGGAGGATATCGAGGATCCCAAGGGCGGCGTTTTTCGCTTGACAGCGGAGCTCTCCACCCGTTTTCCGGATAGGGTTTTCAATTCACCACTAGCCGAGGCAACCATTGCTGGCGTTGCCATAGGGTTGGCATCCTACGGTATGAAACCAATTTTCGAGATTCAATTTATCGACTTCAGCGGACCGGCTTGGAATCAGATATCACAGAACCTCGGCTCATTACGATGGCGAACGAATGGGGATTGGAATTGCCCAGTTGTTTTATATGCACCGTATGGGGCTTATTTGCCTGGTGGATCGTTATGGCATAGTCAAGCCAACGAATCCGTTTTCGCTCACGTCCCTGGAATCCGAGTGGTTGTCCCGAGTACACCCGAGGATGCAGCGGGTTTGATGTGGACAGCAATGCACACCGAGGATCCAGTTCTTTATCTAATCCCCAAGCATCTTTTTCGTCAGCAGATCCGAGTTGGTGACAACGTCGAGCCGGTGCCTTTTAGTTCGGCGCGGATCAGGCGACATGGGGACGACGTGACATTGGTGGCTTGGGGTAACTGTATGGAACTGGCTAATTCAGTGGTCAAATCCCTCGGTGATCAGGTCGACGTCGAACTCATTGATTTGCGGAGTATTGTCCCGTGGGACAAAAAGACGGTGATGGAATCCGTTGAAAAAACAGGAAGATTGGTGGTGGTTCAGGAGGATGGTGAGTCTTGCAGCGTTGGACAGATGATCATTAGCGAAATTGCAGGTAACCCAGATAGCTTCAGTAATCTTTTCTCTTCACCGCAGTTGGTGTCCAAGCCAGATGTCTATATCGGCTACAATCCAATTTGCGAATACGCGGCTCTGCCAAAGGAAGAAGAAATCTTGGCAGCAATACGTTTGGTGATGGAAGATTAGCGGACCATTCACCCGCAAAGGTCTTTTTGAATTCTCAGATGACCTGCTTTGTTTCATTGACCTTTCCAAAAAAGGAAACATCCATGCCCGTGGTCTCAGTTCGCATTCCTCAAATGGGAGAAGGCCTGCAGGAGGCTCTTTTGGTGGAATTTTTAAAAAACCCCGGGGACGCAGTGAAACGGGATGAGCCGATTTATGTCATGGAGACGGATAAGGCGACAACCGATGTGGAATCCCCGTATGACGGTGTGTTGGTGGAATGGACTGCTGAAACGGGTACCGTGCTTCCTATTGGCAACGAAGTAGGAAAGATGGAGGTCGCTGCGGGCGTCAAGGAAATGGCAGCCGGACACGGACCGCCGGGTGAGGTCAAGTCGGAAAACGGTGGTGCAGATATGGCATCATCAGGATCCCAGATTGAAAAATCAGATGACAAGGCCACCACACGCGATGATGTGACAATACCGCCGCGAACCCGCAAGTATCTCAAGGAAAAAAATCTGATCGATCAGGTTGGGGAAATTCCGGTTGTCGGAAAAAAGATGATGCCAGATGATGTGGACCGATATCTTCAATCGAGCCCGGTCGACTCATCGACTGC
Organism: Planctomycetota bacterium; assembly: GCA_014238905.1. Lineage (GTDB taxonomy): Bacteria > Planctomycetota > Planctomycetia > Pirellulales > Pirellulaceae > JABAAE01. The sequence continues at coordinate 72,558 of JABAAE010000003.1, read as the reverse complement.
CTACTCCCTTCAGGAAACCGACGACTATTCAGAGAGTGAGCTACCAAAAAACCAGATTGGACTTAATTTTCGGTTGAAGCGTGGCACATCGGAGTGTGTTCCGGTTACCGTCATGCAGACGGTGAGTTGGGAAGCGATCCATGCAGCTCGCCAAGAGCTCAAAAAGAATTCGGAAATAAAGGTGCCCAGCGGTTTTGGAATGATGTTGTGGTGCGTGGCTGAAACGGCGAAGCATCATCAGCGGTTTCGGAGTTCGCTGTTTAGCGAAGGTAGATACCTGCGAACCTATCATCACGTCAACCTCGGAGTGGCGGTGGGACTTCCAGAGGATCAGTTGGTAACGGCGGTATTGGAAAAGGCTGACAAATTAACTCGGAGTGAGTTTTTTGCGACGTTGAAAGATCGCATTGAAATCGCTCGCCAAGGAAAAGATCAGGCAAACAGTTCGGTTTCAATCAGCGTATCCAATATCGGATCGGCTGGAATGCGATGGGGAATCCCGGCGATTGTATCTCCCGCAATGGCGACCTTGGCGCTGGGCGAGATTTTTGATCAGCCGATTCCCAATGGCGACACGTTTAAGTTTCAAAAGTCGGCGGAGCTGACTCTGTCTTTCGATCATCGTCTGCTTAATGGAATGGGGGCAGCCGATTTCATGAACGAATTGAAAGAGAGAATTGAATCTTATCACTAGTTGAAGCTGACGAATTAATTCTGTTTGGCTTGAAATTTTTTGGTGCAATTCTGATTTTTAATAGTGTGATTGGGTTTACGATCGTGGACGGTGATTTGTTTTCTAGACCTTCGTTTTTTGACCTCTTGGTTCCTGGGCCTTCTGCGGCCAACGAGTCCTGGGAAACCCAATCCTGAAAACGATGTTCGTCGAGCTCTTTTCAAAGTGAAAACAGATGAAACTTGTCATTGGAACCGATGAAGCGGGCTATGGACCCAACTTGGGGCCGCTGACGATTACCGCTACGGGGTGGATGCTCGAGGATCATGTTGACCATGAAAATCTCTATTCACATTTTTCCTCAGTCTTTTGTCGAGCGGGGGAAAAAGAGGATCGAATTCAGGTTGGCGATTCCAAAACAATGTTTAGGCCTTCCGGCGGGTTGGGAAGTTTGGAGCATTCGGTCCTCGCACTTTGTCTTCCCGGATATCAATGCCATGCCGCCGGTGTCCCTGTCCAACTTATAGATTCCAGTTGGAGCGAACTGTTGGACTACCTTTTGGTACAACCGCGATCCGATTTTGTTCTTCCGTGGTACAAAAAGTTTAATCCGGGGCTGCCAGTTGAAGCGAATGTAGAAGATTTGGGCCGGAAAACGTTGCAGGTGAAAAAGTGGCTAGAGGAGCCGATTGCCGAGTACGGTGCGACCAAACAACTTCCGCATTTTCGTCAAATTTCGGATGTTATTGAGCCTGCTGAATTCAACAAGGGATGTGAGCAACACGGCAATAAAGCCAGTTTGCTTTCTGCAAAAACGTTGCAATTGGCAGTCAATCTCAGCAAGTTGTTCTTGGAAAATTCAACGTTGGCTGAACGAGTCAGCGACGTCTTCGTGATATGTGACAAACATGGTGGTCGCAACCGCTACGCTGGTATTCTTCAGTCGTTTTTCCCAGATTGCTGGGTAGAGGTCGTGGAGGAATCTGGTCCATACAGCCAGTACCGTTTTGATCATCATGGTCGACAATTTGTATTTCGGTTTCTCGCCAAGGGAGAATCCCAACTACCGGTCGCTTACGCGTCCATGATTTCCAAGTACCTGCGCGAGGTCAGTATGAAGGCTTTCAATTCCTTTTGGGTGGCCAGAGTTAAAGGCTTGCAGCCGACGGCCGGTTACCCGCTGGATGCGCGACGGTTCAGGACACAGGTGGAAGGCCATATTACAAAACTGGGGCTTGAAGAGTCCCAGTGGTGGCGAGCAAGATGACGGAATAGCCTGGACCGGCAAGCTTTTTATTTTTTTTTCGGGTTGGCCAACCAGCTATTGAGATTCCTGGTTTGGGCTGGAGTCGGTTTGGCAATTTTGGCGATTGTCCAAGTCAACGAAGGCTTTTTCCCGAATTTGATCATTTTGGAAATGATCTTGCCACGCCGTACCAGAAGAACCTCTTTTTCGTCACCTGCCTTGTACTTGCCGATGCGGCTACCAAGATCAGAAGACTTGATTCGGTAGCCATCGATCGAAATGACTTCGTCGTCGACTTGTATACCTGACTTATATCCCGGTGAATTGCGGATCACACTGGTGACCGTGATGACACCACTTTCGGCGGAGAGGCCAAGACCTGTCCAGGGTGGAGTCGGTTTTTTTGAAGGCGGGGCCGGCTTGAATTCCAAGCCATAGGTTGCAAGAGACGTGGAAAAGTCCAGTTCCTTGGTGGAATCAATTACAGTGGCAAACCAGTTTTTCAGGTCTTTCCCCGCCACTTCTGAGGCAATCTTTCGAAATTGGCTACTGGAGTACCCTTTTGGACCGGCGTACTGTTGGTAGAGCTGTCGCATGACGTCATCCAGCGAACGAGCGCTGTTTGTCGAATTTCTTATTTCAGCGTCGAGCAGAAAGGCGGCTACGGCGCCTTTGGTGTAATAGCTGATTTGGGAATTCTTTGAGTTTTCATCCGGTCTGTAAAACTTGATCCAAGTATCAAATGAGGAATCGGACAAAGACTGGTTCAATCTACCGGCCGTTGTTTGAAGGGACCGGATGAGCTTGGAAAGATTGGAGAGGTATTCTTTTTCTGAAGAAAGCCCTGCTCGTTTGACCAACAGGTCGTCGTAATAGCTTGTGACACCCTCAGCAATCCATAATGTTCGGAAGTAGCTTTCATTTTCGAAATCGTAGTTCACCAGTTCGATCGGGCGCAAGCGTCTGATGTTCCAAGTATGAAAGAATTCGTGACTGACGAGGCCAAGCCAGCTCTGGTAGCGTGAGCGTGTACCGAAACTCCAACGACTGGTCATCATCAGGGTGCTATTGTCATGTTCAAGACCTCCCCCGGTTTCCACGATGGCGTTCAAAAATCTGTAGCGGCGGTAGGGGACCGTTTGCCAAATCTTCTGATGCTCAGCGACAATCTTTTTAACGTCTTCGGCGGCCTTTTTTACGTCCCACAAGCCATCGCCGCCGAGGTTGACCAGATCATGTTGCGCTCCGCCTAATTCAAAAGCAGCAGAATCCAAGGTCCCCAAGAGCATGGGAGAATCGACCAGCTGATCGAAGTCTTTGGCCACAAAGCTGTAGGGCTGACCATTGTGTTGAGGCAATGCCGTTGCGACGGACTTCCATTTTTTTGGCAAATTCACTTTGACGATATGTGGAACATCCATCGAATTGATCTCGGTCAAAAACGTTGGGGCTCCGTTGAGGATGCCGAAATCCTCTTCGATCCAATTGGTTCTAACCGACATTTCCCGGCAATATAGCTTGTAGGAAACCGTTACGCTGGTACTGTCTTGGCAATCGACTGTCCAACGATTTTTCTTTGTTTTACGGAGGATCCGGGAATGGCCGGATTGGTCTTTGGCAACAATCGTCTCGATGTTTCTGGAATATTCCCGGACAAGGTAGGAACCGGGCGTCCAGACCGGCATGAACACTTCGATTTCATTCTTGCCTTCAGTTTGAAAGGTGGCTTGGATTGTGACGTAATGGTTAGCGGCCTGGTCAAAATCCAGTTCGAATTTCACTTGGGCAGCCCGTGTACCATTGGGGGCCAGTGCAAATGCAAACGAGAAACTAAGAAGAAAAAAAGTAATTCGATTGATCATCAGTTCTGGAAAACCTTTCAATGTGCTGAATCCATGTAATCGGTAGTGCCTCCGAAAATGACGTTGGAGTTGCCTATTAACACTAACCTAATTGGTGCGTTTGCCAATGACAGCTTGAATTCCCTATTCCATAACAATTCCTGAATATGAGTAAAACGCGTTATATAAATCCACGACAAATTCAACGGGAGGACGGATGGTCATTGGTTTTTTGTTTGGCCAGGCGGTGGGCGGAATTCATTCGAAGGAATCCAACGCCAGCACGGAATACTACGGTGGATGGAATTGAGAGAGCAATCGCTAACAGGATTTGGCTATTACCAGCGCAGTTGAACATTGTGAATATTAGGAAAAGGCCCAGCAGCATCAGTCCCCATCCCAAGATGTCGTTAACGATATTCATAATCAACTATTCCAAAAGTAATTAATGATCTGTTGTGTGACAATCACGAAAACAAATAGCCCAAACATGCATTCGATCAGATTCAAACCGGTGCGCCACCATGAGAAAGGCATCGCCCTTTCCCAGTTGTTCTTTCTGGAAAAGTGTTCATCAAGCATCCAGAGGTAACCCAGTCGCATGACGATCAACGCTTGGCTGCCGCACCAGGAAAGGAATATTACACCCCAGGGCCATGGTGGGATTCTAAGATAGAGGCCGACGCAGGATACGACCACCAGTGCGACGAAGCAAATGACATGGTTTTCAGAACTGACGCTGGTTTTGGCCGTGGTTCGCGCGTTGTACGCCGATGTCAAAAAAACAAAAACAGATGACACCGCTGGCCACATGTATTGCAGTCCACCCCACCGGCTACTGCGAGCCAGAGCGATCATTGCACATGTCATCACTGCGGCAAAAATCGTTTGAAAGAAAAACATTCCGCCAACCGAACTGGCGTGGTCATCACGTGACCAGGCCGGTTTGTTTTGGAGGACTAATTCGTCTCGAAGCTCGTCTCCTGATTGCCGATACAGGAAAAATCTGGCTTCCTCACCCGACATATTTCTCCACGAACGAAACTCAATGAGTGTCTTAGCGAGTAGAAATGCAAGAAAGAGAATCCAACATAGGAAATAACCTTGTACGAATTGAGTTTTCAAGATCCGACTATCAATTTGCGAATTGATTTGTTGCGCATAGAAATAAAGAATCAATGACAGCATCAGGGCGATAGGGATTCGCAATAGAAATCCACCAAAGGGATCGAAAACCTGCCAACGACTTTTTGGGGAACTGGTTTGATCGTCTCCATTTACACGTTTTGGATCGAGTTCAAAATAAATCAGACCGAAGGCGACGAAACCCACCAGAGAAGTACCTTCCAGCAATCCCATGATAAAATTATCATCCCATCGTACATTGGAATAGCGGAGCTGAAACATCGCGCTTTGACCGCGGATTGCAAGGTCGAGGATGAAGAAAAGATAAAACGGAATCATGTGTCGGTAGGCGGCGAACCAGGCCAGTAACACAATCATGGTCAGCAGGACAATGTTGTTAACTGTGCCGATGGAATTGACCTGCACCCCAGCACAGATTAGAAAACCAATCAACGTGACTAATCGAACGGAATCATTTTCTGAATTGCGCATTGCAGGATCAGTTGATCGAATCATCTCATCGTTGGGTTTTGACACTGCAGCCATTTCAAGATCCGGTAAATACAGGATTTGCCGCACCCCGGCTGCCGCCGGTTTTGAGAAGGTGAAGTTCGGCAGTAACCCGGTCTAATAACTTGACGTCATCCAACAATGCGATTGTGGCCCCAAGTTCCAAAATCGCCTTGTAGTGGTTTGTTTCGTCTTTCATGTTTTGGTCCTCCAGATATTGAAATGCCTGTCGGGCCACTGGGTCCTCTATGAAGTTTGCCATTTCTTTAGGTGGGACGTTGATGATCATTACCCGGTGATAATTGGCGCGGGCAAACCGGATGCTGTTGACGAGCTGGCCGTAGCTGTCGGCGTTAACATGGAAATCTCCCACCAATAGGAAGAGCTCATTGTCTTTTGCCCTGGCAACCTGCTCCATCAGGCTGCGAGCTAAAGCAAGAACGTTTTTGTTTTTTTCTGACCGCCCGTTTCCGTAGTTTTCTACCAGTCGCAGTGCATTGGCCGCCGTAGGATAATCTGTAAAAAAACGATTGCAACTGTTTCTGAAAAGCACATCGTCATAAACCAGTTTGTATCCATGGTGAATGGGTCCATTCTGAATCCAATTTAAAACCAGCGCTGCCTGTTTCCTGGTCGCATATTGAAACCGACGGCGAGGGCCATAGAGAAGCGTAGGTATGATTGGACGGTTGATTTGGTCAGTGACTAACTGCGGGAATAAGCGGTAGAGTGATCGCCAAACCACTTGTTCCAATTCAGGAAGTTCATATTCGTTTGAGGTGGTCGAGACGGGGTGTGCATTCAAAAGTGTTTGCAGGACCCGGACCAATTGGCGTTGTCCCAAGCCGGGCCGAATAGTGGTTTTGTGTTCGCCCGAGATGAAAACGGCACCGACAGGGTCCTTGTCCTCGAGGCAAAGTCGGGTAATGGATCCAACGGCCGATGAGATCTGGTCAAAAGCGGAGGGGCCCGGCCGCCCCCAAAATTGGTAATGAGAAACATCCGCAATGACGGTTGCACGAATTGGAACTGCGCTTTCGTATTCGCAAGTCATCAACTGACCGGTGCGAGCGGTTGCTTTCCAGGCAATCGATTTGGGAGGATCACCCGGTTGGTATTCGCGTATCCCAAGTAACTCGGAGGAAATGCCCGGACGTTTGTAACGGTGATGGCCTGACCGGAGCTGGATGTTGTGTCCCTTGATTTTCTCCATCGTGGTTTTCGGTTGCAGCAGAAATGGTAGCAATGTGATGTTTTGAGCAAGTCGATAAAATTTCTGCTGGCGAAAAAGACCTAATTTGTCGGTGATCGTTACCTGGATACCCGGGAGAGTGGTTCTTCCGGTGACCCTTGGGGTCAGGGTGTATTTCCATTGCATGGTCTGATCCGAACGTACATCGATGACGGCTGGAAATTGATCATTACTTTCAATACCGGCAGGGATATGGTCGCTCAGGAAATATCTTAGTCCTGCTGCGTGAGAGAGGAAGTTTGCCTTTAAAATGACTGGGCAACTTTCGTGAATGGCGATTGATATTTCTGCTCCGGAATTTCCTTTTATGGATCGCTTTGCTTTTTTGAAAACCTGGTCCGCAGCAGTCGTCTTGTACCTAAAGACAAACCAGTCCAACCCAATCCAGAGGATGAATGTCAGATTCAAAATTGCGAATTGGGGCAGCCGATTCAGAACGCCAATCAGCATTCCACAAATCGTAATTGCGAGAATCCATCGACAGCGGCTGGTCATCGGTTACATCTGCCAATTACGGGGTGAGGAGAGTAGGGAATCCAATAAAATGGACTGGTCAGGCTGTACGCACAGGTGTCGCCTGAATTAATTCTGATATGACCTGTTGAGCATTTCGTCCAGACAATTCGGCTTCTGGCCGCATAATAATTCGATGTTCCAAAACGGCATGACACATCGCTTGAACATCCTCATGTGTAAAAAAGGTCTTCCCGTTCAGCAGGGCGCGGGATCTTGCCGCTTTTTGAAGATAAATAGCTGCCCGAGGACTGGCGCCCAATAAAACATCAGGGTGATTCCGACTCTCCCGGATCAAATCGATCATGTATTCCTTCAGCTCTTTGTTGCAATAAACCTTATTGACCGCACTCTGTATCTTAGTGATCTTCGCTGTGTTCCATATTTCACCAAGTTGAACCGGTGGATTCTCGTGAACTTCCAGTAAATTAATTTCTTCGTTTCGATCAGGGTAACCGACTTGAATTCTGAACAGGAATCGGTCCAGCTGTGCTTCGGGCAACCTGTAGACACCTTCCTGTTCCACCGGGTTTTGCGTTGCCATTACGATAAATGGTGATGGCAATGGAAGGGTTTCACCCTCAATGGTCACTTGGCGTTCCTGCATCGCTTCCAATAGGGATGACTGGGTTCTCGCTGGAGCACGGTTTAGCTCGTCTGCCAAAAGAAATTGACAGAAAACGGGGCCCGTCTGCAGCTCAAATTTCCCTTGGGATTGGTCGAAAATCTTGGTCCCGGTTACATCCGTTGGTAGAAGATCCGGTGTAAATTGAATTCGTTTGTAGTCGAGCCCCAGTACGGTGGCAAGGAATCGGCAGAGAGTGGTCTTGGCCGTTCCTGGCACGCCTTCTAAAAGTGCATGACCACCGGCTACCAGAGTAATCAGAGTCTGCTGAATGACATTCTCCATTCCAACCAGGTTTTGTCCAAGGCTTTTGACGGTCTCGGTTAAAAGGTTCTGAGCATTGGCAGCGGTTTCTGCGAGCGACTCGTCGGATGGGGAACCTGGTTGTTCCTCGGCACTGAATTTCTTGATGTTCGTCTGGTCGTTCAAGCTTGTGTTTTCCTGATCAAATCTTGTTAATGAAAATATTCCAGAGGTCTGTTGATTCGAAATCTTGCGGCAATCAAGCCTGCGACTTTGTTGATCAGCGGGGTCTGCCGCTGGGCTCCCGGATTTTGCTGCTGGTCTCCCGGATTTTGCTGCTGGGCTCCAAGGAGACCTGTGACCCAATTGAGGTGCTATCAGCGGCCGGGGATTGTGTAATGAGCAAGGCTCCAGTTTCATATAATTGTTGCCATTGGGCAATGCTGCGGCCAATATCCTCCAGCTTGACCTTGGTCCAATAATCATGGTCTTGCTTCGACAGATCATCCAGATGACGCTGCAGTTTTTTGCGTATTCGTCGAGTCTTCCGGTTGTCGTAACTGACAGTAAGGCGGTTTGGATCAATATGCTTTGCGGACTCGCACTGCATGCCTGTTTTATTAAAAAAATGAACCATTAAAGAATCGGCCGCTCTTAATCTTTCGATCGCTTTACGGCGATTGCTCTCCCGCTTTCGGCTGCTCTTTAATCCGTCGGACGTCAAACCGAACAGTGGTTTTTTTCTGTTGGACAACAGGAAAACCATAAACGGAATAATCATGCCCCACGTGGCGATAAACAGAAGAATCGCCGCCAGCCGATTCTTGGGAATAATGTCCTCAAGCTTTATGGAATCGACAAGCTGTTCGATTAATTCCTCTTCTTGCGCAAACTCCAAAACTTCGTTTGCCAAATCAAGTTTCTGCCTGTTATTGGTTTGTTCCCATAGCTTTTTAAGAGCCCGCATCGTTTCTTCCCGACTGGGGGGTGGGACGTAGAGTTCAACGCCCTTGGGACTCTTGGGCGCTGATCCTGATCCACCGATATACAACAGGCATTTTGTCCTGTTATTCAGCTTTAGCCAGTCGATTACGTTTAGTGTAAACCTCAGGTTATCACCTACCCCCAACATGGCGTTGGCAAAGACAGATTGATCCGGGATCACCAGCAATTGGCCACCTTCTTGATTTCGGTGTTCCATCGCGAAGGGAAATCGGCCGCGTTGTCGAAGGGGTGGGAAAAAAGCCAGTTCTTTCCAAGAACCAGAAACGTTACCCGTGGCCCGTGCCATCAGCAACGCCGGGCGATTGGTCACCACGGTCGTAACGCCCGAGAAAAGTGGATTGGTGGCGACAAAATCAGATACTTTTGGGCAGTCCATATGGATGTCAAAGGCATCTTGATAACCTCGTGCCTGGACGGTGGGTTGGTCTTGAAACTGCAAATTGATATTGTCGATTGTGATAGATGCCTGACCCGAATCTGATGCGATTAAGGCTCGTCCACCCTGGCTGAGGTATTCGGCCAAAAACGAATTGGTGGTATTGAGGTCACCAAGACTGATCAAAAAAGATTTGGAACGATCTACATTTTCCCAAGTGGAAAAATCACTGATAATCTCGACGTCTTTTTTCCTGAGAATCGCCGCCAGACCGTGGTAGCCTTTTTGCCATTGTGCATCAGAAAGGACTTTTTTTTCTTGTGATAGACCGATTGGACATGGGGCGTTAAACGCGAACATGAACAAAAGGATGCTTCCGGCTATTTTTCTTCTAACAGAAGAATCGCAGCGGAAGACTGAAGCGTGCATGGGATTACCGATTTAAATAAACGGATGGGCGGGGTTGGTGGCACAGAGCTGGCAATCAGCTTGGTCTATCCGGCGGGGAGGATAGTTGATGCAGGGTTTGCTGAGCCATTGCCAAGTTGTCCGAAGCAATTTGATTTCCATCTTCGCTGTATCGCGCTTGATCGTAGATGTTAATTACCGATTCAATGTCGGCTTGGAGATCAGGACGATCGGCTGAGAGTTCATTTTTGATTTTTCGACTGTCCCACCAATCTGATTTCTTTCCAAACATCCACAACGTCATTTGATCGACTGCTCGGACGATTCCGCTGTAATCACCAGGCGAAGAATTTAGCCGTGGGGGAACGCGAGGGCGATTTTCCGCTACCGGACGTAAGCCAAGCAGTGTGCGGACCGATCCCTTACGAAGAAGTGTCACCGCGGCAATCAAAAGGCACCCTAGAACCAATAACGTCATTAGCGTGGAGCCGGTAGGCATTTGGGGTAGTGAAACGGGGCCCGCAGGCGCGGAATTGAACCAAGACCCGCTTTTGGATCGCCTCTGACCGAACATGGATGTGGAGCTTGAATTCACACGTCGCTCAAGAGACTTGCTATTCAGTCGTAACGATTCAAGATTGAGGTCTGCGAGTGAACTGGTGTCTAGTTGACTGGCGAAAGTCTCCAGCAAATGATTGAACGAAGCGGATTCAGCCAGCGAACCTCCCTTTTCCTCGATTTTCTTTTTCATTGATTTTTCCAGCGAATTCATCAGTGCACGATTAAAACGATGGCCAACACTTTCCTGGGGGAGATCGTCTTGTGTGTTGTCAGGGGGTGTTTTATTTGCATCGTCGCGGTTCCTGTTGGAATTCAGCTGTGACGGATTCTGGTTCTCAAATTGTTTTGAACTTTGTGATGGGTTGATGCCGGAGGGACCGGATCTCTTTTCATTAAAACGGTTTCTTTCCGTTCCTTCTCCTCGAGGGCGGGAGCTGAGATTATCCAACGAATTGAACTTCGATATCGGATTCCGATACTGTTTCTCAGGGCGAGATCTAGGGCTGACATCTGGATTGGTCTCCGGATTAATGTCCCCCGGAGGTCTTCCGGGGCCGCCATTTCTGCCTGGTGGTAAAGATGGTTGTGAACTTGACGAGTTTCCGCGTTGATTAGAGTCTGGCTGGGGGAAACTGTTACCGCGGGGAATCGATGGCGATTGGCCGTTAGGTTGGTTGTCGGCCAGACGTCCGGCACCACCCGGTCTCGTCCGATCGATAATGTCACGGTAGTTTTCCAAGTCGGATTTCCCACCATCTACCAGTTTCGAAATCCTTTCACGGATCTCGTTGATTTGATTATTGGAGAGCGACTTGGGGTTGACGTCCAATTTGTTCGGCGGGGTCGTTCCTGGAATACCAGCCGAATTCTCTCGAGGCTTAGCCTCATAGGATTCTTTTTGCAGGTTGTTTTTTATTTCTTCAAAGGATTTTTCGAGTTGAGGATCTGAATCAATCAGTCTTTTGAAGCGTTCAGCTTGGTTTCTCAGCTCGTTTTTGGACTGATTTCTGGGGATCTGTTTTCCAAATTCCAAAAGGTTTTTCTGCGCGTCCGGGCTGAGATTCTTGAATTGGTCGACCATCATCTTGGTGACCCGATCAGATACAATATTGTCCCGAATCATGGAGGAATTGGACAACAGTTGGTCAAGTTCACCTGGCGTGACAAAGGATCGCAGGGGACGAAAAGAGTTGTCCTGCTGGGCCGAAAGAGGCGCCGCCAACGACAGTAACCCGAGGCCCACCGCGTTAGGCCACATTGCAAGTGGCAGCAGTGAGAATAAAAAGTTGTTGGCGTGATTTTTCATTGTCAGATCTTTTCGTTGTCGTCCAAAAAAGTCGTTGTCAAAAAAAATCTGAGATGAAAACCCGATTCACTGGTAGGGATTCGCTAGTTCGTCGTTTTTAAACAGTGTCAAAAGCGTTCGAGAAGCAGACGGACGGGCTCGACCCATTTACAATAACCGATTTGTTCCTTTATCGTTACGCAGAGAAATACTGTTTTGATCCATTTCCTTCAAAAAAGCTTTTCGATCAGGAGATCATCTTGAGAACTTTAGGCGTTTTTGCCAAGTTTTGGTCGAAAGGAAAAGTAAAAACCCGTTTGGCAAAATCTATTGGAGAGGAAGCAGCTGCCCGGATTTACTTGCAGTTCCTGATAGCAACCCTGGAGCTGAGCCGGGCGGTAGATTGTCAGCGAATTCTGGCATTTAGTCCTGCCGATAAGGCGGTTCAGTTTTCCAGCCTTGAATCCGCAAGGGATCACCAATTGATACCTCAGGTTAGCGGTGACCTGGGAGCAAGAATGCAAGATTTTTTTGATAGACGTTTTCATTCTGGTTCGGTTGATGCAAGGGCTTCATCGTCCGATCATAAAGTTCTTTTGATCGGATCGGATACACCCAACTTGCAGCCTCAATTGATCGAGGTTGCTTTTGAGTCTTTGGAAAACAACGACGTTGTGATTGGCCCCAGTCCTGATGGAGGCTATTACCTGATTGGCGCCCGGAATAAAACGCCGAATATATTCGATGACATGACTTGGAGTTCGGAGTCGGTCTTTGCAGCGACCCTTTCCAGACTCCAAATGAATGGCGACCGATTTGCTGTTTTAGAGCCGTTCAATGATGTGGATGAAATCGCCGACCTTCAAACGTTGATTGCTGACTTGAAAAATAATCGTGACGACTTGGATTGCCGACTGTTAACGCTGCTGGAGGAAGTCCTCGTTATTCTGGATGCCGAATGTTTGCCAGACGAGCTGCCCAGCAGGCCAAAACCTCCTCCTTTGAAAGGGGAAGGATAATTTGCCATGCGAGTTTCAGTGATCGGTGGTGGTGTGATAGGTCTGACAATTGCTTTGCGATTGTCACAACGCGGAATTGATGTTTCGCTTTTTGATAGTGGTTGCGTTGGAGGAGAGGCCTCTTGGGCGGGTGCGGGGATTCTGCCGGCAGTAAATCGAATTGATCCTCTCCATGCTTTGGACCGTTTGAAACATATCAGCTTTGATCTACATGCGGAATTGGCAGTGGAGTTGTTGGAATTGACTGGGATCGACAACCAATGGTCTCAGTGCGGAGGCATCCATTTTGCGACTACCTTGGGAGAAGCGGCCGCGTTGCGGGGGTCCCGGGATTACTGGAATCACGAGTCTATCCCATTTCGAGAGTTGACACCTGCAGATATTCGAAGGATGGAACCTGCACTAGGAGAAATGGCCGTTGGCTCTCTGCTGACAGCGTTTCTTTTTCCTGATGAAACGCAGATCCGAAATCCAAAGCATCTACAGGCCCTGATAGCAGCTTGTCGACAACATCAGGTCGAGATTCATGAAAACTGTGAAATTCTCGATATCGATTTTTCCTCTTCTGCGGTGACATTAATTTCTGACCAGGGCCGGTTCACCTCGGAAAGGGTCTGTGTGGCAGCGGGTGCTTGGGCATCTCGCTTATTGCAACCCGTTTTACCAAGGATTCAAGTCGTTCCGGTCAAAGGGCATATGCTGTTGTTTCGATTGCCCCAACGGCGGTTCACCCATATCCTGAATAATGGAAATCGTTATATTGTTCCACGGAATGATGGTTTGGTACTGGTGGGTTCCAACGAAGAGGAGTCCGGTTTTGACAAGTCTCCCTCGCAGGAAGAAATCGAACGATTGCTTCTTTTTGCAGAGGGTACGCTGGCGGATCTGAATACATCCACCTTGGTGGATTCATGGACTGGCCTCAGACCTATGAGTTTTGATCAGATGCCGTTTGTCGGTCGTCATTCCGAGATTGACTGCCTGTTCGTTGCAACAGGTCATTTTCGTTCAGGTTTGCATTTGTCAACGGGGACTGCCCATCTGATAACCCAACTTATTTGTGGTGAGAAGCCAACGTTTGATATCACGGCCCTTCGTCCTTCTCGGTAGTGGCCGACGTCAGGAAATTCAAACGAGACGGTTGTTTACCAGCAGCGGAACCAGTTGAAGTGATTGAATCAGTATTTTTTTTAGATGTGTTTTTTTAAATTTAAAGAGTTTGGTGGGACAGTATGCCGCTTTGAGGCCAAGTTCCACTGAACGCATTGTTGAAGAGGAGGTTTGCATTGGCTGTTGACACCCCAGCTCATCTTGTGATCGCCGGTTTTACGCCGCTGGCCTTGGAGACGGCGCTGTATGCTCGATTCCTTGGGTACAGTGTCACCCTTCTGGGCACCGGAAGATTGTGCAGTGAAGTTCAAGATGGTCCCGGTGCAACCAAAATCCAAAGGCATGCGTTGACTTCATTGGGATGTCAGGCGATTGCTGCGCAAGATGGGAATGTCGATCCGGATGAGATCACCCAAAACATTCACACCCAAGCCAATTGGTGGAAGCAATACCTCGAACCCTTGGCAGCAACCGATTTGCTCAGTGATTGCTTTTTGAGTGTCGATAGCATTGATTCGGTACAGCTGGTCGACCAGGGTGGGACCGCGGCCACGGCCACCGATGCCGATGAACTCTGCATGTTGGTTTTTGAAATCGGATACGGCTTGGTACCCACCGCTAACGAAGAAGAGGCTGGTCTAAAAAAACAGATTTTGTCTGCAGACGTGCTGATTGACGTCCAGTCAGAAAATGATCTCAATGCCTTTGATTTTTCGAATGCACTTGGAGTCGACGTTCAAACCCCTACTGGAGTCACTCCTTTAATGCTGGCATGGATCGATGATCCGGTTAACGTGGAAACACAACGGCAACGACTGCTCACATCGGTTGATGACTTTTATCGTTTGGGACCGATTAGTTTGGGGCGTAAAGACGTCTCTCAGGATGAGTTGGATCAGGACGCGTCTAGAATTGGAATCGAACAGGTAAGAGATTTGTTCAAAATTATTGGCAACCGAGATTCGTTGGATTTGTATCAACCGATGATTTAGTGTAGCCAAACTGGCGATCAGGCTAGAGAAAGTTGCGACTAGTTATTGGCAAATGATTTTCAGCCGTGTGTCAAGTTCAACCGTGTTACCAGTGATCAGGACTCGTTGCTCAGTGCGGTGAGTTGTTATTCCTGCGGCCATGCTGGCGGCCAGGCAATCTGCTCTTCAGCCAAATCCCAATAGCTGTTGTCAATTTGATTGGTTTCGAGTTCAAAATGACAACGGCATAGGTTCTGGAACTGATCAAGATCGTAAAATTGACCGTTTTGGCCATGAAGTGATCTTATCGGTATGGAAGTCGCATTAGATGCTCCGAGAATCAACCGGTTCTTACATTCCCCTGCACTTTGGAGCATTCTAATGAATCGAATAATTTTGGTCGCTTGTGGTTTCGTCCTCCTGTTATCCGTTCCAACGAAGTCCTATGCCCAGTACCTCGGCAAAAGTTGCCGATCCTCGATTGTCCAAGTTCAACCCTATTTGTCACCATATCATTATCCCTCCAACCGCTACTCCTCGTCGCATTACCATGTTCCGTTGAACCATCGTGACTTGGGAGCTAGGACTTTGAAAAATCGATATCACGGCAACAGGATTACCAAATCTGGTCATTCCTTTTACCGCCTCGGGCGGAACTATTATGGAAACTCACCTAACAATCAGTTTTACTGGGGTGGCTCTGGGATCCAGCTAAGGTTTGGGTTTTGATGCAGCGTCTTTATTACCAATTGAGTTAAGAACTGGGTTCATGAGCATTTTTGCTCATGAACCCTCTGTGGATTTCTTGCCATGGAACTCCAATAATCTCTTTGCGTCGCTAGTCCGTTGAGACAAGAGAACAGTAGCTTACAACCCTCTTCAATCTAAATCTCCATCATTCCACAGTTTAGATTTGAGGTAATTGAAATCTTCTTTTATCTCATGGTGGGTGTAAGTGATCATGGAAATACTCTCTCTATAGATGCATCGAAATTCTTCACTGCCAAACGAGAGTATTTAGCTTCGGACGATTGATAAGCAGGCAACCCATCTAATTTTTCTTTGTAAACCGGCAAATTTACCATCGGGAAAGTATCAGCGTCGCAGTCTTGAGATAAATCAGTTTTGGGGAATTTGAAAATAACAGTTAGTTGACGAAGGATTCTTTTATTAGGAGGCGCGAAGCATCTGCCCAAATTTATTTTTATTGTGGTTCTACTCTCTACGAGATAATGATCAAGATTTTTAGCATCTAAGGCTGGAAGTCTGCCTGAACGACAATCACAAATAAAAAAAGCCGAGATAAAATCTCGGCCTTCAACTAAGGACGACTCTTAATTTCAACAATCTCGTTACTAAAACGCGGTTAGATCCCGAACATCGTCTGGAATCGCGATTTTTGACCATGCTATTGTAATTGCAATCCTAGTTTTTTTGCCATCTCGACATCTGCCCTTGCTTTCTCCGGATCGCCTTTTTCCTTGTAGGCTACTCCGCGAATGTAGTAGGCTACGGCTAATTTTGGATTAAGCTTGATGGCCTCGCTGCAATCACCAATGGCCACATCGTATTTGCCAAGATTCAGGTTGGCTCCTCCGCGATTGCTAAAGGCCGTGGCCAATTTTGGATCAAGCTTGATGGCCTCGGTGCAATCACCAATGACCGCATCGTATTTGCCAATACTTAAGTAGGCTCCTCCGCGATTGCTAAAGGCAATGGCCAATTTTGGATCAAGTTTGATGGCTTCAGTGAAGTGAGGAATCGCCTTTTCAAAATCCTGCTTGTCGAAAAACGCCATGCCCTTATTAAGTTCATCACCGGCCTTATTATTGGTTCCTTCATACTTTTGTTGGGAACAACCAATCAAAGCGAGGCCAACAACTAGACATAAAAAACGCGACATTATTTGTACCCTAAATCCTTTCGTGAAATTGCCTACTTAACAGCAATGATAGATCGTGATTCTTAAGAACCTGCAACTTCAACGCCAGAATATACTCAAAATCGTCTGAAGTCTCGTTCAAAGCGTCACGTTTTTTACGATTGGGTTCCCCCCCCAGCATTTCCAGGCTTTAAGATCCGGGTCGAGTGGAGCGATTGGCAGTTTAAAAGGAGGTCTGTAATGCTATTTCGGACAGCATCACCATTCTAATCGACAGCATTCCAATTTTGGAAAATCGCCAATATCCTTGGATGGATTTATTTCTCAGAGTTCTCCGTTGCCGCTGATTCGGTTTTTTCGACGGCAGGGTCACCTTTTTCAGAGCCTTCCTGGATATCACGATAGAGTTTGGCGAGTTCGACCAGTTTTTCTTCAATCGCCGCATAGTAAAGTTCGGTCTCCAAATTGTTTTTCTGACTCCTTAGCAACTCCAATTCGACTTCAATGCGATTCCTTTTTCGTCGAAGATCGGGCGAGAGCTGCTTTTCGAAAGCACTCTTGATCAGAAAAATCTGATTGGCAAGAGGTCCATCGGGAAGGGTATCGTCTTTTGATTTGCGGACGACTCGAACTCCCCGGAAAAAATCCAAGGGTGTCCCTTTACCATCACCGTTATCATCGATCAACGCATGTTCCGTCGCCAAGCGAGATTCCGACTGATAAAACTCTAATGTCTGCCGAGAAGCGAATAGAAAAGACTCCAGAAGTGATACTTGCTCATCCTTGTCGAGATCCGCTTTCTGGTTAGAGAAAGCGGGTGCAAAGTACTCTGCAAATCGTGTGTAATTTAATTCGTAACCACTTTTGGTTGCGGTAACAATAACCCGGTTTTTTCCTGCCAGGCGGTTGATGAACGGTGCGCTGGCGGAGGCGCAGTTGATCACCGCGATGGGGCGTTTGCACTCGTCGAGCCATTTTCCTAATTCGCCGGCGGAAACATCGGGGCCGCGTAAATTAAATTTTGCAGTGGTTTGATCAAATGTGCCGTGTCCAATGAAGATGATCCAAAGCTGTGACTGATAAACTGATTCGTCTTTTATCAATTTTTTCAACAGCGATCGATCGTTCTCTTCGGAGGACTCTGAATTGGCGTTTCCTAGGGAATCGTTGGCCGTTTTCAGTGTATTCGATGTGGGGGCAACCGCGGCGTTTTGGGGTCGGCCGATCCAGAAAAATCGAGCCTTAGCCTCTTTGGCCGCGGATTGAATTGCCTTGCTGGCTTGTGTAAAGACCAATTCGTATTCATCTTTTCCGCTTGCTCCCTGTACCACCAACAATGTTTGAGGTGGGGAAATATCGGGGTTCTCCCGGTCCTTCTCCGGTGAAATCGGCGCGTCCTGAAACGCATTCAGAAGTGGTACCCTTGGCAAAGAGGCAAGGCACAAAAAAACGGTTAAACCGGCTACGCATTTTCGAATCATATTCATAGGGTCAGTTTAGCAGGCTTGAATGAGAAAATCAGCCAATGGTAATTGCGGGCATACCCTAAAAAATCGTTAAATGGGAATGCCGTCCATTATTGCAGTTTCGACGATGCTATTAACCCTTATAATGGGCCTGGTTATCAAAGTGTTGTTGTTCTTTTTAACGCCCCAAATTAACTAGTGATTCATCATGGAAAAACGTCGTCAATTTATGACCACTTGCGCCGCATTATCGACAACCGTCCTGTTGCCAGACTGGGGATTTGCGGAGGAATTGACCAAGACACCGAAACAGGGCGAGGGGCCGTTTTATCCGGATCGCCTTCCATTGGACACCGATAACGATTTACTGATAGTGAATGATTCGATCAGTTCTGCGGTTGGCGACGTCACGCATTTGACAGGCAGGATTCTCGATCCGACGGGTAACCCGGTACGCAATGCACAGGTCGAAATCTGGCAGGTCGATGCCAACGGTCGGTACTTGCATACAGAGGATGCCAAAAAGGGTGGTAGTGATAAAAACTTTCAGGGCTTTGGTCGATTTACAACGGCGACAAAGGGAGAATATTACTTCCGAACGATCAAGCCGGTCCCTTACCCAGGGAGAACACCGCATATCCATTTTGCTGTTAAAATTAATGGCAAAAAAAGATTTAGTACGCAATGTTACATCAAGGGTGATTCGCGTAATGCAAAAGATGGCGTATTAAAATCCGTTAAGGATAAAAAAGCCGCTAACTCGCTGATGGTCGATTTCAAGAAAATGGAGAATTCAAAAATCGGCGAATTGAAAGCGAATTTTGATATAGTTCTCGGGTTTACGCCTGAGAATGTCTAGTCCTTGAGGAAGTAAGTCAATCTGCCATGAGAGTTGCGATTGTTGGGGGTGGAATTACGGGGCTTGCCGCAGCACATCGTTTGCTCGAATTGGCTCCATCGGTGGAGGTCGAACTTTTTGAGGCGACTTCTCGTGTTGGAGGTGTGCTGCAGACCGATCAAGTCGCTGGATGCCTCGTAGAGCGATCGGCAGATATGTTCACCACCAAGGAACCGGCTGCAAAAGACCTTTGCCACCGGCTCGGTTTGGGCACTGCCTTGATTGGTACTCGGCAGGAATACCAAAGGGCGTTCATTGCACAAGCGAATCGTCTGGTACCCATTCCCGAGGGGCTTAATCTTATGAGCCCATCGAATCTCGAATCGATTCGATCGACTCCCTTACTGTCGGTGGCTGGAAAAAAACGTTTCCTGGAGGAAGTCGATGTTCCACCGAGGGAAAATCTTGGGGACGAGTCACTCCGTAGCTTCGCGGTACGTCGATTTGGATTGGAGGCATATGAAAAGATTTTTCAGCCACTGGTGGGAGGCATTTACACCGCCGATCCAAAAAAGCTGAGCCTCCAGGCGACTTTACCGCAATACCTGGAAATGGAAGCGAGGTTTGGTAGCGTGATTGGAGCCCTTCAAGCGAAGGCCAGACAATCGGGGGAATGCGGTGCGGTTCCCGGCCGACCGGGAACCAAAGTAACCAGCGGAGCGAGGTACAATTTATTTGTTGCCCCGGCCGACGGATTGCAAACCCTCATCCAAACGCTGGCAGACCGAATTGTTAACACCAAGGTTCATTTCGAGTCCCCGATCCAGCGTCTGGAACCACTGGATTCCGGCTGGAAAATTACAACAAAAAACCAAGAGACCCATTTCGATGGTGTCCTGATCGCGGTTCCGGGCCATGTCGCAGGTCACTTGTTATCGGGTGTCAACGGCCGCTTGGGTGAACTGTTGAACGGGATTGAATGTGCAAGTTCGGCGATTGTCGTTCAGGGATGGATGCGGCAGCAGATCCAGCATGCATTGGACGGATTTGGGTTTGTGGTTCCCCTGACAGAAAATCGGACGATTCTGGCGGGAAGTTTTTCCAGCGTTAAATTTCCGGGAAGGTCCCCTACAGACCAAGTTCTCATCCGTTCGTTTGTTGGTGGAGCCTGTCAGGGACATTTACTAGCAGCAACCGACCAAGAACTGGGTCGGCGGGTAAGGGAGGATCTGTTTGATCTGCTGGGGGCCAAAGGGCGTCCCAGATTTGAAACTGTGATTCGCTGGAATGAATCGATGCCTCAGTATCATGTCGGGCACGAAGAACGGATTGATGAAATCGGTCAGGCGATCAGTGAACTGCCTCATCTAGAGATTGCCGGTAAATCCTATACAGGGGTCGGAATTCCAGCCTGTGTGCAAAGTGGTGAGAATGCAGGGGGAAAATTGATACGCGATCTTGGCGTATCGTGATGGCACTTGGGCGTTCAGTGCAGCGACCGGGGAAAAACTGATTTCCTGTGTTGCCGGCTACGCCGAGATCCTGAAGGAGACCACCTTGTTTTGCAAAAAAATACGCCTGCCGGAAACGACTCTCATTATCCATTGGCTCAATGGGTTTAAAACAGCCATCCACTGCGTTCAGATCGATTGGCGGGGTTAAAATGCGCATATTCAACAATCCGCCAATCTTTGCCTTCTTTTTTAAAAGTTAAAACAACGTCCCTGAATCCACCAGCGGCGTTTCCATTAATTCCAAGTTGAAATCGGACCATGAAATCGGCACTAGCCAGATCGGGGTTGTCAGGATCGATTTTTATGTCATGGATCATCATGGTTTGACAGATTGCGAAGTCATAGTTTTGCATTTCATAAACGGCCCTCGATTGGGTGTCTGGCTTTGAATTGGAGATGAACTGGACGAGCTTTTCATTGTCATTGTTTTCGACCACCTGTGCCAATTCGCTGAGAGTGCGAGCGACCTGCTCGCGCGGGGTTTCTACTAACCGTTCGACGATCACACCCGCAAGGGTCAAACCGCTAATGCAAAATGCGGTTATCCAAAGGTAGCGATTTCGAAAATGATGAGCCATGAGAAAAAATGGAATGGCGAGAAAAAGACCGAACACCACGATCTTTAGACTGCTCTCGAAAATGATGTCGGACATTTTTTCCTCCCCGGTACATGGGCTGCAATGCGACTTGCATCGGCATTGCCACCCTGGTCAGGTTCAAGCAGGTCGCGATCAGGTTTTTGAAAAAACAGAACCAATTTCACGCCGACCGTTTAGCTTACACTCGCCTGAGAATCGAGCAACGATTTGGTCGCCAAACCAGGCCTCGCCTACAGACGAATCGTTTGGGCTTGTCGAGCTATTCGAAAACCGGCGTCCAAGATCTTTTTTCTGGCGGAACTGCCATTCTGCAGTACCGGATTGGTGTGGTTAAAGTGAATGAAATGGATTTTTTCTTTTTCGCTTCCGGGTAAATCTTCAAACCGTTGAAGGCTTTCTTGAATAAAGGGATGGGGGATTTCTTTCATGTTACGTCCGGGAAGCTCGCCTTCCCCAAAAAAAGTGCCGTCGACCAACGCGATGTCCACTTTTGCAATTTCTTTATTGATGTTGAGGTTCCACTTTTCCCACTTATCGATGTCTGGCAAAAATAGCAATGAGCGGTTGGGGCCCTGCACTCGAAATCCAACGGTTTCCGAAAACTCGTCCCGATGAGGCACGAGGATTGGCGTCACCCTGATGTTTCCCATTTGCTTTTCTGTCCGATCCAATAGTTTGTGCAGCGTGATGTTTTTGAGTTGTACAAGTTGGCTCCAGGGACCGTTGGAGATCAAGAAGTTTCGCATCCGTGGCATGACATGGACGGGTACCGATTTGGTTCCCATAACCTCACGGCCCAGATGAACCAGTCCTGCATAATGTCCGATATGTGCGTGGGTCAGAAAAATGCCATCTAGAGTCTCGGTGGGAAGACCTTGCTCGGTGGAAATCCGATTCAGAAGATGCAATTGATCGGGGAAATGCGGCGTGCATTCGAATAAAAAACGCTTGCCCGCTTTGGCATCGAGAATAGCGATGCAGGTTGCAAATCGGCGATCGGATGGGGTCTGCCAAGCCCTTTTGCAGCAGTCCTTGCGACAGTTTGCTTGGGGAAATCCCGCGTCTTGGGCATTGCCCAGAATGACCACGGTCACCTCTTGGGCATGTACTCTATTGATGGCCGAATCATTCCATGACAGAGAATGGAGACATGCGATAAACAGAAGTATTTGGAGGCGGTTAAAAGGCATGGCGGATCAAATCGAATGGGTCTGAAAAAAAGCTATATCAGATCGTTGTTTTAGCTTGGGGTCGACCAATGGTCGCGGGCAAATGGGAACGGTGCCGGATCGAGGAGATGATGGACGGGTCACCCGGTTTGCCACAATCATTGTAACCGTTCTTGACTCTCGTATGAAATGTTGGTGATTTGTGATCGGTTTTTACGGTTTCTCTCACCGTCCCCAAGTTGGACCGTTGTGCTTCCCCGTTAAAACCGCAAAAATTAGTTTCTCAAAATCCAATCGCAATTCTCTAAATAGAAACTCGAAAAAACTCGTAATGCAAAAATATGATTCATTACTTTTTGTCTCTTTTGGCGGGCCAGAAGGGCCTGACGATGTGATGCCGTTTCTGGAAAACGTGTTACGGGGCAAGAATGTTCCCAGGGAGCGTCTGCTTGAAGTCTCAGAGCATTACCATCATTTTGGTGGTGTTAGCCCGATCAACGAGCAGAACCGAAGATTAATTGAGGCCTTAAAAGTTGAGCTTGGCAGTCATGATTTGAACTTACCCATTTACTGGGGGAATCGTAACTGGGATCCGCTTCTTCCAGAGACCGTCGCCCAAATGAAGGCCGATGGTTGCCGTAGAGGACTGATGTTCATGACCTCTGCTTTCAGCTGTTATTCGGGATGTCGTCAATATAGAGAAAATGTTTATGCGGCTTGTGCGGCGACCGATTCTGATTCTCTTCACTTTGACAAGATTCGAGTGTTTTATAATCACCCAGGGTTTGTCGAGCCGTTTTCTGAGAAAGTCGATTCCGCTCTGTGCCAATTTCCGGATCGGTCTGAAGTCCGCATCCTCTTTACCGCGCACTCGATTCCGCTGGGGATGGCCAATGGAAGCAGGTATCAGGAACAGTTACTTGAAGCTTGTCGATTGGTGGCTCTGCAAATCGGCCACGACAACTGGGAGCTTGTTTTTCAAAGTCGAAGTGGCTCTCCACATCATCCTTGGTTGGAGCCCGATATATGCGACAGGCTAAAGGAGTTGGACCAGAAAGAATCCCTTGGCGGTGTAGTCATCGCTCCCATTGGATTCATTTCCGATCATATGGAAGTGCTTTTCGATCTTGATACAGAAGCCAAGGAACTCTGTGAAAAATTGAATTTACCCATGATTCGAGTGGAAACGGTGGGAACTCACCCTCGATTTGTCGCCATGATTCGGGAGTTGATTGAAGAGCGTCTGAATGATGATCCCGTTCGACTGGCGCTGGGTGAGATGGGACCCAGTCATGATGTTTGTCCAGAAAACTGTTGTCCTTCCGGTCGCCCAGATTCGGCTGGTAAACGGCCAGAAACGAATGTTTCCGGAAACGCTGCCGGTTCTTCCCTTGATGATCGGACCAAAGAGTGAGTCCAATTTTGGAACTTCAGACAGCAGGGATCGTGATTGTGGACCATGGGTCCAGACGTCAGGAGAGCAATGACTTGCTGGATCATTTTGTCACCATTTTCCGGGAAAGAACAAAATTCAAGGTCGTCCAAGCCGCACATATGGAGCTTGCCGATCCGTCCATTGAACAGGCGTTCGGGAGATGCATCGACCAGAAGGTCCAATCGATCGTCGTCTGCCCTTTCTTCCTGCTTCCTGGTCGCCATTGGCAGGATGATCTTCCCCGTCTTGCAGCGGCCGCTTCCCGAAAATTCGGAGATATTGGTTACCTGGTCACCTCTCCGCTGGGGGCCCACGAATTGCTGGTTGATGTCATGGTGGATCGTCTGCAGTTCTGCTTGAGCGATCAGTCAGGTCAGCCTTGCTCCAATTGCCAAGGAGAACGGCGGTGCCGGTCCGCAGGAACGAATTTGAGTTGAGTGATTAGCGACATCGATTTTCCGTCATTGCTGAGCTTGAATTCGACTGCCATTCCAAAAAAGAGGCTGTTCAATATCACTGAAGTTCCAAAATAACGGGATCTTTCGTTGGTTACCCGGTTGGATACTGGTGGTGGAGCCTTTTTGTTTTACAAACAAAGTCTAAACTAATGGCTCGGGCGTCATTTTTGTTTCAAAACCTGGACTGAGGTTTTTCGACCTCCCGGACTCAGCGGGCCACATAGAATGTCAAATAAAACGAATCGAATCACCGTTCCCAAGTTTTCTCAAATGAAGGCCGAGGGTCATAAAATATCGATGCTGACGGCATACGATTACACGATGGCCTCGATGTTGGACGACGCGGGTGTCGATACCATTCTTGTGGGCGACAGTATGGCGATGGTGGTGCAAGGTCACGACACTACTCTTCCGGTGACTCTGGATGAGATGATCTACCATGCGGAGATGGTAGGGAGGGCGGTCTCCAGAGCACTTACTATCGTTGATTTACCGTTCCCGACAAATCACCTCGGCGTCCATAAGACAATTGAGATGGCTGGTCGGGTTTTGAAAGAAACAAGATGTCAGGCTGTCAAATTGGAGGGCGGTGCGGATCAGGCAGAGGTCATCCAAGCCTTGGTGTCGGCCGGAATACCGGTCATGGCTCACGTTGGCCTCCGACCCCAAAGTATCCATACCATGGGCGGCTATAAAGTGCAGCGTGACGAAGACCTTTTATTGGAAGATGCCAAGGCTGCTGAATCTGCTGGAGCATTTGGGCTGTTGTTGGAGTGCATTCCCGCTGACTTTGCCCAAAAAGTAACCAATCATCTAAAAATCCCAACGATTGGAATCGGAGCAGGACCGCACTGCGATGGGCAGGTCTTGGTGGTCAATGACTTACTGGGGTTACCCTGTGACTACGTGCCCAGATTTGTCAAACAGTATGCGGATCTTTCAACGGTGATTCGTAACGCTGCCAGTGAATACTGCAGTGATGTCAAAAATGGCACCTTCCCTGGTGACGAACATTCTTTTAAGTAGCGTTTCTCACGGTGGCAATTCGGCGTTTAATTTGATGAACAAACCAATCATTGCGATCACGATGGGCGATCCCGCCGGTGTGGGGCCTGAATTGGCACTAAAGGCACTTGCTGAACCGTCCATTGAATCGATCTGTTCTCCTGTCATCCTGGGTGACATTTCAGTCTTAAAATCGGTCGCGACTCGCTTGAAACTGCCGTTGCCAGCGACCGTTTTGGGGTACCGCCAATGGGTGGATCGTTCAGTCGCCCAACCGGATCGACCCACCGTCGTTGATTTTAATGCGATTCAGATGCATGACTTTCAGCCACGGGTAGTCAACGCGACGACGGGTCGGGCGTCGTTTCAGTATTTTGACGCTGCTATTTCGGCGGCGATGGACGGGAGGGTGGATGCGATTGCCACCTGTCCAATTCATAAGGAGGCAATCAATCAAGCGGGCTACTGTTTTCCTGGCCATACCGAAATTCTAGCCAGTCGGGTAGATAGTCAGGATTATTGCATGATGCTGACCAGCGAAACAATCTCATGCGGATTTGTAACCACTCATGTCGGCTATCATGAGGTGCCAGATCTATTATCCATCGACCGGATTACCAAAACCATTCAATTGACCCATGATGCCCTTTGCAAAATTCGGGGACGTGCAGTGCGCCTTTGTTGTTGCTCCTTGAATCCCCATGGGGGCGAGAATGGCCTTTTTGGCAACCTGGAAGAAGAACGTCTCATTCAACCGGCGGTCGATTGGGCAAGGGAAAGGGAGATCGTCATCGATGGTCCTTTGCCACCTGACACGGCTTTTCTAGCTGATAGACGATGTAAAACGGACGGTTATATTTGTATGTACCATGATCAGGGACATATACCTCTCAAGGCACTCGCTTTTGAAGACGCCGTCAATATTACGTTAGGACTTCCAGTGCTCCGTACCTCGGTGGACCATGGCACCGCTTGTGATATCGCCTGGGAGGGGGTTGCCGGTGTTTCCAGCCTATTGGAAGCCATCAGGTTGGCTGCGAGACTTGCCGACTAGATCGACGGGAGATATTTTAGTGTTGCGATTATTTTTTTGATTCGGTGGCCTATGAATTGTCGTTTTATCTACCTGATGTTGTTTTGGTTCATCGCGGTTCCTTTTGCCAGCGATGCTCAGGACAGCGGTAAACCGCCGATACTCCAAGGCCCGTACGACGTTGTTATCTACGGTGCCACTTCTGCAGGGATTTCGGCCGCGATTCAAGTTGCTCGAATGAACGGTCGGGTTATCCTCATCGAACCCAGTCGGCGTCTTGGTGGATTGACCACCGGAGGATTGGGTCAGACAGATATTGGTAATAAGGCAGCCATCGGAGGGATTTCACGTGAATTTTATTGCCGCGTCAAAAGCTACTATGAAAAAAGTGATCACTGGAGGTATCAAAAAGCGAGCGAGTATCGTAGCGGTGGGCAAAGCCAGACACGAAAAGACGAGCAGGCAATGTGGACCTTTGAGCCATCGGCTGCACTGCAAATAATGCAAGAATTTTTAGAGGAGCATAAGGTCACAGTTTTATTCGAAGCGCGGCTTGACAGAAGGGCCGTGGCGTCGGGTGTTAACAAGCGAGAGAACCGGATCGAATCGATTGTGCTCGAAGATGGTCGGACCATCCAAGGCAAGATGTTTATCGATGCGACTTATGAAGGGGACTTCCTCGCTGCGGCGGGCGTCGAATACACAACAGGCCGGGAAAGCAATTCGGCCTATGGCGAAACGCTTAACGGTGTGCAGACGGAGCATTCAGTGCATCATCAGTTTTCAGCTGGAGTCGATCCCTATATTGTCCAAGGCGATGCCGCCAGCGGTTTGCTGCCAGGCATTGATCCGTCCGGGCCGGGACAGGAAGGTGAAAGCGACCGGCGAATTCAGGCATATTGTTTCCGCATGTGCATGACTGATCACCCTGATAATCGTATCCCATTCAGCAAACCGGCAACCTATTCCGATCGCAACTACGAGTTGATGTTCCGGAATTTTGAGGCAGGGGAAAAGCGTGTTCCTTTGAGCATTGGACGGATGCCCAACCGCAAGACCGATGCCAATAATAACTACGGGTTTTCGACGGATTTTATTGGTCAAAATTATGATTATCCCGAAGCGAGCTACGCTGAGCGAACTGAGATAACCAATCGCCAACGCGAGTACCAACAAGGATTGATGTGGGCTCTAGCCAACCATCATAGGGTTCCTGAAAAGATTCGAAGGGAGGTCTCCCGCTGGGGAATGTGCAAGGACGAATTCGAGCGGGCGGATGGTTGGCAGCAGCAGTTGTACGTCAGAGAGGCCCGACGCATGGTCGGCGAATTAGTCATGACTCAACATCATTGCCAAGGACATCAAAAAGCACAGCGTCCGATCGGTCTAGCTGCCTATACGATGGATTCCCATAACGTACAACGTTATGTAGACCAGGACGGATTTGTTCGTAACGAGGGTGATGTTCAGGTCGGTGGTTTTTCGCCTTACGCAATTGACTTAGGAGCATTGCTGCCTAAGCGGCAGCAATGCCGGAATTTGATTGTTCCGATTTGCCTGAGTGCGTCACATATTGCATTTGGATCGATTCGTATGGAACCGGTTTTCATGGTATTGGGGCAATCCGGTGCAACCGTTGCCATGCATGCCATTGAGGCAGACTGTGCGGTGCAAGACATCGATTACGAAAAATTAAAAGCAACCCTCGAAAAAGACAATCAGCGTTTGGCATGGAAAGGTCCGGTTGTGGTCACGCCTGTTGGGCGGCCAGTTGGGTCGTTCAAAGGCCTGGTTTTGGACGATTCCAAGGCGAAGAGAATCGGTTTTGAAACTAGCAGTAGATCGGTTGGGCCTTTCGTCGGTCTGGCTTACCGGCATGATGGTGATCAAGGCAAGGGATTGCAGGAATTGAGCTACCGATTCCAATTGGAAAATCCTGGCAAATACGAGGTCCTTGTGGCGTATACTCCCCACGACAACCGCGCTTCGAAAGTCCCGATTATTATCAAGCACTCCAAGGGCACGGTGACCCGATTCCTCGATCAAACGCGAAAGCCGACGCGAGCCCCGTTTGGGTCATTGGGAGTTTTTTCCTTTGAGGAAGTAGCGGTGGTCCGAATCACTAATGAAGACACCGACGGTTATGTCATCGGTGACGCCGTACAGCTTTTACCTGTTGATCAGTGAGTTTGTCGTGCGGTTGATTCAGCGGGTGAAGGTCGACGCAAAAAAAACCGACGATTCTAGAGCTGCTTGCTGTGGCGGAAGTGTCGCTTGTTCTGTGGGCATCGCGGCCCTGTTACCGTGACGATGAATAAGTTACCGTGACGATGAATAAGTTACCGTGACGATGAATAAGTTACCGTGACGATGAACAAGGCGGAGCCGGCCCACCCAGCAATTTGTCAAATGCCGTGCCTGTCCTTACGATTAGGATGTCGCAATTAAATTTTTCGAAATGGACCGTCGATAGGATGCTGTACCCATCCTGCGTTTGTACGATTCGAACCTCTTCAATCAACAGAATCATGATGAAAGTGAGCAAGGTTTGAACCGATTAAAAAGGATTCACCTGACCTGTTGGCTGTTTCTGTTGATGCTGCAGGTCAGTTTTGCAGAATGTGAGGCTGGCGATGACCGGTATGATGATCCAACGATAGGCTTGAAGGTAGATCTGGAACGGGTCAAATCCAACGGCATTAGGGTGATTTCTGGTAATCATCTGACCCTGTTTACCGATTTGCCTCGCTCCAAATCCATCGATGAGTTACCGGCGGTTTTCGATGCTGCCGTGCCGCAATGGAGTAAATTCTTTCTAGTTCCTGAAAATCGAATCGCTGGATTTTCTGTTGTCGGATTCTTGATCAAGGACCTTAGGAAATTCAGATCCAGCGGCTTGATCCCTTCGAAATTGCCCCCATTCAAGAATGGATACACTTTTGGAAAACGGTCTTTTTGGATGTATGACCAGCCAAGTGATTTTATGCGGCGGCAATTGTTGATCCATGAGGGGACCCATTCCTTTATTTTCAGCTTGCTTGGTGAGAGGGTACGCCCGTGGCTAAATGAAGGACTTGCTGAGTTGTTTGGTAGTCATCAATGGCAGGAAAACCGGTTGAGCACTGCCGTCAGGATCGACTCGCGGGAAGAGGCTCCGTTCTGGGGCCGCACCAAGGTGATTCGTGATCATGTGGATCAATTTGGACATTTGAGCATTCAGGAGATCCTTAGCTACCAAAGCTCAGCCTTCTTGAAAGTAGATTCTTATGGATGGGCCTGGGCGCTGTCTTCGTTTCTTCACAGTCACCCTCTTTACCGGGAGCGATTTGGGAAATTGGCTTCGTCCATTTCCAATCCCGAGGATGTGAATCGGCAATTTGCCTCGCTCTTCCAATCCGATCGAGAGGAATTGGAAGAACAATGGTCGGCATTTGTCTGGGATCTTGATTATGGCCTTGATGGCGAGCATTCGGCGATCCAATACACCCCCGTTCAACGGAAAAATGAGACGTTACCCATTATTGCCGCGAATCGGAGTTGGCAGAGTTCCGGGGTGAGTGTCGTCGCGGGGAAAACATACTGGATAAGGTCAAAAGGGCGTTTTGTGATTCGTCAAACCGATGATCAGAATGGTAAACCTGTGGCTTGGCCCTGTGAAACCAACGGAATTACCCTTGAATATTATCGCGGTAATCCGCTGGGAGTGCTCATGGCGAACATTCGCGTTGAGCCCCATGGTGATCGTTCCAATAGAATGGATTTCGGGAAGCAAATGAAAATTGGATTGTCCAAGACGTTCAAGCCGACCGAATCCGGGATGCTTTTCTTTCGAGTCAACGAATTTCCCGGTGACTACGGTGATAATTCAGGAGAATTACTTGTATCGGTTGTTGAAAAGGAAGAATAGCCTGCGTCAACATTAGGCCTGCAAGGCTAATGAACCGGTTCTTAAAGACTGCATCGTCACGATCCTCGCCATTTTCTTGAAGCCGATGGCGAAGACGACAACATGAATTCAACCCGGTTTTTCATCCTTGAGTTTTGGCTATTCAAGTTTGGCGGATTTTCCTGTTGTCGCTGTCTCTGGGATGTAGGCGAGAACGGGTGAGGTCGGTTCCCGGAAATTTGCGGGGTAAAACCAGTTTTTCAGCTCCCCAAACTCTGGCGGCGACCTCTCCCTGGAAATGAAAAATGTTGTTGTCAAGGGGCAAGGCCTCGCCCCATTACCACCTAAAATTGGGTTATAATCGATGGCTCGATGGGAGTGAAATGGATTGCGTGTGTCCGCCGACTGATGCTTTTTCAGCAGTTTGTTGATGCGGAATTTGCCGCCCGCGTGTTGACGCGGCTCGACTGTACGTTTTCCACTTCGACTTGGCATCGTCGCAACCGGTAATGGGCGTGCAGACTCACTAACAGTAGTCGTTGGGTCCAGATCAAGTTCCCTCCCGGTACCGTTCTACATCCATGATCGTCACCGAATTTATACTTAAGAAGTTTCAAAGGACTCGCTTCATGACAACCAGAATTACACCACTTTTAAAGGTCAGGAATCTGTTGGCTTGCATGCTTGTGTTTGCAGGTTGGATCGCCAGCGGTGTGACGGCTTCTTCGCAGGAAAAACTTAATTTCCGCAAGGGAGAGAGCGTCGTCTACATCGGGAATACGATGGCCGATCGGATGCAGCATCATGGTTGGTTGGAAACCTATATTCATGCCTTGCATCCAATGCTTGAATTAAAGTTTCGTAATCTCGGGTTTTCTGGCGACGAAGTCAAAGCCCGCCCTCGCTCAGCCAATTTTGGTGATGCGAATCAATGGTTGGCAAAATGTGAGGCCGACGTTGTTTTTTGTTTCTTCGGCTATAACGAAGCACTCCGTGGAAGCGACGCAATAGCTGGATTTCGAAAGAGTCTTGGCGAGATGATTGATGGCATGCGAGCCCAGAAATATAACGGTAAATCTGCACCACGACTGGTCGTTTTTTCACCGATTGCCCACGAGGATCTGAAGAGTCCAAACCTGCCCGATGGGAGTGAGAATAATGCAAAGTTGGCCGCCTACACGAGGTTGATGCAAGCGGTTTGTGCCGAAAAAGAAGTTCTGTTTGTCGACCTGTTTCAGCCCTCTGTTGAACTGTACAGCAATGCCAAAAAACCATTGACCATGAATGGAATACATCTGTTGGATCATGGAAATCATGCGATTGCAAAAGTAGTTACGAACCGTTTGTTTGGAGAGATTTTTGACAAAGATGTTAGCCGGCTGCGGGAAGCAGTGCTTGACAAGAATTATCACTGGTTTAGCCGCTACCGGGTTGTAGACGGCTACAACGTTTATGGCGGACGATCCAAATTGGCGTGGCACGGTCAATCTAATGCTGATGTGATGCGGCGAGAAATGGAAATGTTCGACGTCATGACGGCAAACAGGGACAAGCGGGTTTGGTCAGTGGCTCAGGGTGGAAATCTCAAGGTGGTCGATGACAATCTTCCCAAGGCCTTGGAGGTGAAAACGAACAAACCGGGTGATTTGGAGGATGGAGCATGGACGTACCTTGATGGCGTCAAAGCGATCGAAAAAATGACGGTCCACGAAGAAATGGACGTCAATCTCTTCGCCTCGGAGAAAGAATTTCCACGCTTGGTAAACCCCGTCCAGATGGCAGTGGATACCGACAGTCGTCTATGGGTTTCGGTTTGGCCTTCTTATCCGCACTGGAATCCAAAAGAAGCCCGACGTGATGCGTTGCTGATCCTTCCAGACGACGACAACGATGGAAAAGCTGATCGCTGCGTGGTTTTTGCTGACAAGCTCAATAGCGTTACCGCGTTTGAATTTTGGAATGGGGGTGTGCTGGTTGCCGCTCCGCCGGAGATCTGGTTTTTAAAAGACACCGACGGTGATGATAAGGCAGATGTCAAGATTCGAATGCTGCAGGGCGTTTCCAGTGCTGATACCCACCACTCGGCTAATGCGATGCTCCTTGGACCTGGTGGTTGGCTTTATTATTCAAGAGGAATCTTTAACATAGCCAACTTTGAAACTCCTACAAAGACATTTCGTTCGGGTGCGTCGGGGGTTCATCGTTTTAATCCCAGGACATTTGAATTCGAATTTCATTTTCCAATTGGTCCCAATCCTCATGGTGACGTATTTGATCAATGGGGTAATCAATTTGCCAATGACGGTACCGGGGGCACGGGAAGTTATGTCAATATCGGTAAAGGCGTTGGGAATAAAAAGTGGTTTAAGAAACGGGTCCGACCCGTACCGGCTACGGGTATGATTTCCAGTGGTCATTTTCCTGATAAATTCAACGGAAATTTTCTAATATGCAATGCGATCGGAGCATTAGGCGTCTATCAGCACGAGGTTAGTTTTGACGGCGCTGACATTACAGCCGCGGAAATTGATCCGGTCCTTTTCTCTAAAGACCCGAATTTCAGGCCCAGCGATGTTGAAATGGGAGGGGACGGAGCGATTTATGTTTCGGACTGGCACAATACCCTCATCGGCCATATGCAACATAATATGCGAGATCCAAACCGAGATCACGAACATGGTCGGGTCTATCGTGTGACCGCCAAGAACGGCAAAGCAATGGTTCCTCCCAAAATGAAGGGGAAACCTATTTCGGAGGTGTGTCAGAACTTTTTTGCCATAGGAAATGGCACTCGTTACCGCGCTAGATTGGAACTGACAAGCAGAACTCCAGAGGCGATTCGAAAAGAGGTCGGTGCGTTTGCTGCGACTCTCGATCCCAAGAAAGCAGATCGCGATCACAACGAAGCTCAAGCTTTGCTGGAATGTCTTTGGGTTTTTGAAGAACAGAGATTGGTTAATCTTGATTTGCTGAACCGCGTTTTTCAGGCTGACGACCCTCGCGTTCGTGCTGCGGCGATTCGAACGCTCGGGCATTGGGCTGGCCGCACCGACAATTGGCAAGAACCCCTCCTCGCGGCAGCCAAGGACAAAGCAGCCCTCGTGAGAGCCGAAGCGGTCAAAGCAGCTGTTGAGTATGACGGTTATGTTCCTGCAGAAGTCATTTTTGAAGCTGCTACTCGCCCTACCGATCCGGAATTGGATACTGTGCTGAAATATGCCAAGGGCAAAATCAACGTCGATTCTATTGTGGCAACTGCTCAAAAAGCCGGAAAGAAATTGTCGCCCGCCGCTCAGGCCTATGTGCTGCGGACGGCAAGCGTTTCCTCACTAATGGAAATCAAGGAAAAAACCGAGGGCGTCTTTCGAGCGATTATCGGTCGTAAAAATGCCAACGCTAAGCAGCTCGAAGTTGCTATTTCAGGTTTGGCAAAAATGACCAATCGATCCCCGCTGGAGGTGCTGCTGGAGACAATCGACCAAGCACAGTCCAGGGAAGATATCAATGTGACTGGTCTGGGAACCTTGTTTGCTGCCCAGCCGGTGAGTGAATTGAAGAAGCTGAAATCGAAAATTGAAACATTGGCGACACAGGGCAAGACCAGCGAAATCAAGCGTCTGGGGTATTCGGCTTGGATCGCTGCGGCTGGTCCGGATGATGCTTTTTTGAATGCCAGTAAGAGCAAGCAGAATTTGAGTGATTTTCTGGATGCGGTACCAACGGTAAACCGACAGGTCCGCATGGAGCTTTTTGATAAAGTTCTGCCCCTGATTTCGGAATTGCCGGGTCAGCTGGGTACCGAACCGGCGGGTTCTGATTTACAGGAAATGGGAATTCGGGTGGATTATTACTTCCCCAATGGTCCCAACGTTGCCTTGGAAACATTGGCCAAAATGACGCCTAAAGCTTCGGGGGTTGTTCCAGAAATCGTGATGAATGTGCCGCAGAAAAAACAGTCTGACGGTTTTGCGTTGAAGTTCACAGGGAATATTCTTGTCACAAAATCGGGCAAACACCAATTCTCGGTGGCCTCCGATGACGGTTCCAGGATTTATCTGGACGGAAAATTGTTGGTCAACAATGACGGCTCCCACGGGATTGTAGAAAAATCGGGAAACGTCAATTTACAAGCCGGAATCCATTCGATCGTTGTGACTTATTTCGATGGTGGTGGTGGAGACGGATTGAATGTGACTTGGTCGGGACCTGGTTTTCGAAAGCAACGAATTGCCAGGGATCGATTAATGATGGGGGGACAGCAGACTTTGCATGATGTCGCGATTCGTGCCCTTTCAACCATTCCAGGCCGAGAGGCAGAAAAGTTCAATGCGTTGGCATCTTTGATTTCCAAAGGGAAAAGCCGTGCTTCGGCGATCAAGGCGATTGCAGCGATTTCTGAAAAGAGCTGGCCAGTCAAAAAGATTTCGCCATTGGTGGATAATCTTATCGGTTATCTGAGTGGGATGCCTGCCAGATTCCGAACTGGAGCGTCGGCGGTGCAGGCGATTCAGTTAGCGAAATCCCTTGCGGTGAAACTTCCGGAGGCCAGAACGAAGGAGATTTTAAATCGTCTTCAAAATCTTGATATCCGGGTGATTGCCATCGGGACTGTACCGCATCGAATGATATTTGATAAAGAACTAATCACCGTTCAGGCGGGCAAAACTGTTGAGTTTCGCTTCTCGAACACCGATGATATGCCTCACAACTTTGCCATTGCAATGCCCGGTTCATTGGCTGAGGTTGGTGAATTAGGTGAGGCAACCGGTCGGGATGATGATGCTGCTCAACGGCAATACATTCCTCGGTCCGATAAGATTCTTCTCGGGAGCCGATTGTTGCAACCCGGCGAGACTCAGGCTATCAGTTTTGAAGTCCCCAAAGAGCCGGGCGTTTATCCCTATGTTTGTACTTATCCCGGGCATTGGCGACGAATGTACGGAGCGTTATATGTTGTCAATAATGTCGAAGAGTATCAGCTGAATCCGGGTAAATACCTGACGGCCAATCCGTTGGTTGTTAAGGACGCCATGCTGGAAATGAATTCTCGGAATCGAGAATGGAAGTTCGACGAACTGATTGGTGATATTCGGAAATTGCCAATGGGACGCTCTTTCGATGTCGGTCAAGAGCTCTTTAAAATCGCCAGTTGTACAGGTTGCCATCGACTCAATAATGAAGGCAACGTGTTTGGGCCTGATCTTGCGAAGCTGGAACCAAAGAATAGTACGACTGAGCATATCCTGCGATCGATATTGGAACCCTCCAAGGATATTGAAGAAAAGTACCAATCGTATCTATTCGCCATGGACTCCGGCAAACAGTTGACGGGTATGATTATGGAAGAGAATGATGATGAATTTAAAATCGTGATTGATCCACTGGCAAAAGACAAAACGACATCTTTGCCCAAGGAAGAGGTAGAGGCATACAAAAAGTCGAAGTTGTCGATCATGCCTGTTGGCTTGATGAATAAATTGACTCGGGAAGAAATTCTCGACTTGATTGCCTATGTTTTTGCAAAAGGAAACAAAAAGCATATGCTCTTTAGCGATCACAATCACGATCATGATTGAGGTGTCGCTAAAAGACCCAGTGGCATCGAGTCGTTAGCGTTAAGGGTTGCTTTCGGCTATTTAGTAATGCCGGATTTATCGATAATCGAGTGAAGCGACGGCAGTTGTGCCGTCGCTTTTTTATTGACGGTAGCGACTCGTAGGGTGCCGATGGGATCGGTGCCGGTTGTCACCACTTGTGATTGGATTTGCCGGCGAGGTAACCTCTTTCTCAGGGAGGAGAATCTAGTCGCTGGTAAGAATTCGGCCGGATCGAGGCACTAGCATGCTGCCCACAGCGAAAAAAAGTTTGCGTCAGTGCTTTCGGCCGATATTAATGCGTTCGGCCGATATTAATGCGTTCAGCCGATATTAATGCGTTCAGCCGATATTAATGCGTTCAAAAGATATTGAGCTGATCTTTCGCATCTTCGCTCATCATGTCCTGTGTCCAAGGTGGGTCCATCACCACCTTGACGTCGACCTCAACAACACTTGGTAAGTCAGACACGACTTGTTTGCTATTACCAACCAATTGGGGGCCTGCAGGGCACATTGGGCTGGTCATCGTCATTTCTATTTCAACATCGTAACTCTCGCCGCACTCCCGTGGCTTAACGTTGACGGTGTAAATCAGTCCTAAATCAACGATATTAACAAACAGTTCCGGGTCAATCACCTCCTTGAGGGTTTCCCGGACCTCGCCTTCGGTTAATTCGTGACCTTTGACGGGCTCATCCGCATTTTTTTGCTCGGCCATGCTTTGCTGAGTCTCTAAAGGAGTGTTCGTTTCTGAATTCGGAACTGGAGATTTTTCGGGCGAATTGTCGTCTTGAGTCATGGTGAACTGCTCCGGAAAATACGATTGATTGCTATCGGATTGTCAGGCGACGTTACCCACCAGATGGAACCGCAACGTCGTTGGCAATCTTGTGACGATCTATTTTACATCGATTGGGGCGTTGCCGGTATGTCCCCTCGGGGGGAAGCGTCGGGATCAAAATGATGATCGTCGCTCATTCCGGCAACAGCCAAAATTGTTCAAAATTACTGTTGGTTTAGTCTAACCAGCAATTGGCCATCGTCCAATTTGATTTCATGGACACCGGTTGGCTGTGTCGCAGGCATTTTAAGTGCAGCCCCATTACGAATGTCAAAAGTCGCGCCATGACGCGGACAGGCAATGGCATGCCCATCCAGTTGTCCATTACAGAGTGTTCCACCATCATGAGTACAGACATCGTCGATGCAGTAATACTGACCATCCACCTTGAGGATCAATACGAGCTGCTCGTCCACTTCGACGAGTTTCATACCGTTCTCGGGGATCTCCGTGGCGTCGGCGGCGAACTGATAGTCTGGCATTTTGATTATGTCTTTCGTTGCAGTTTTGGATTGTTGAGATGCCTTGATGCATCGCGCGTCGTTTTCTTTTGAAGGTTCTTTCGAAGAGCATCTTCGAGATCAACGTCGGTTTGGTTGGCAATACAGAGCAACACGAAAAGAATGTCGGCTAGTTCATCAGGGAGCTCCGAAAGGGCCTCGTTCGGTTTGTTGACCTGGTCTCCAAACTGACGTGACATGATTCGAGCAAGTTCGCCAACCTCTTCCATTAATTGTGCAAGATTCGTCAATTCGGAGAAATAGGCAACGCCGACAGTCTGGATCCATTGGTCAACCGCTTGTTGTGCTCCACCCAGTGTAATTTTTTCCGGTAGATCGGTACCCATGAGTTTTGGCCCATTGTTGATGATTTAGCAGGAAAGATCCTGATGGTTTTACTGACAACACTGACTGGGAGCATTCTACAGTCTTGTTGTCTGAGCGATAGGATCACGTTAATAAATCAAGCTTAGATAGCTGGCAAAAGTTGGGTGACTGACTGTAAAGAGTGGTTTATGTCCGCAAAGTATGAGGTATATCCGAAAAAAAACCCGGTTGAAAAATCAACCAGGTTCGGACGGAAAAGATTGTTTGCAATTGTGAGCTTAGAATCCAAATGATAGCAAGTGGGTGTCGATGGCTGGTTGGCAAACCGTTCCAAAGGCTGCATTGCTGATACTGCCCGGTCCAGAAAGCGTTATGTTGGCTCCTGGACCATTGAATCCAGCTGTCTCCAAGGTGAAGTCGACTGGGGCACCGGTGTTGTTTAGGACTCTAGGATTGGTGTAGTTGTTGTTGGTCATAGCCAAGCAGATCGTCGACGGTCCGATGGTCTTGATGGCTGTGATGTCCCGTGCTCCCAAGGCAATTAGGCCGTTGCCCGACATATTGTTGGTGTCCAGCAGCGTATTCATGATCGAGTCGTCTCGGGAAACCATGTAAACTCCGTTGTTTCCGTTGGCGTTGATGGCATTGCCATTTTGTACCTGTAGTGATCCTTGGCTTAACCCTCGAGTAACAAAGGAGACTCCCTCGCCACCGTTGCCGACTACGGTGTTGCCTTCCATGATCACTGCTACGTCTGATGTATTAAGCGAATCGATATCAAATCCGTCCGACGTAGGTGTTGCACCACCGCCAGCCCCGACAACGGATGTTCCATAGGACTCTAGCTTGCCCTTGGAATTTGCCCGTGTGATGAACTCGACACCGTTATCTCCACCGGCCATGATGACACTGCTTTCACCGGAGAGAATGACTGAGGCGAGTTGGTTCTGACGCAGATCAACACCGATTCCATCATCACCGGCAGCGACAATGTCGGTGTTGTCGATGTTGATTCTGGAAACAGCCGAAGCCGACGTCGATGCGAGATCGAGCCCAATTCCGTCAAAACCGGAATTCGATACAGAACTGTCACGCAGGTTCAAATTAAGTGCCGCATCCCCAACTGTTTGCCCAAAGATACCATTACCGTTGGTTGTATCTTGCATTAGGACGTTGCTGATTTCAGCGTTGATGGTCGATGTCGTCAGGCCATTACCCTGTGCCAACATGGTAATTCCATTACCCCCAGCTGCACCGTTGTTGAGCATCCGAAGTGGAACGCCAGTGGTTTGAGTGAGCGTGAAGTTATTGGTGGCACCGTTGGAGGCCAGTATTCGAATGCCATCTCCAAGATTGTCGCTGATTTGGCCGCTATTGGTGATGGTCGTGTTGATGAGTGTACCGAAGCCCCTCGAGTCAGATTGGAATCCAACGCCGTTGGCAACCAACCTGGTATCCTGGACAAACAAATCCATGGTACCGGAATTCTGTTCAGTGGAGATTCCAGCTCCCGCACCGACACCGTTTCCACGGATGACGTTGACCAGGTCATCCTGAAGACCGATCACGATCTGGTCAGAGGCGAGTACATGGGTGATGTCCTTAAGTCGGATACCACTGGCCAGGTTGTTGGTGATTCGTACGTCGAGGAAATCGATCCTGCCAACCGCGTTGTCAACCGAGATACCGGCACTGATATTGGAGCGGGCAGTCGGTCGAAGGAAAGCGTAGTTCCCTCTGGCTCCTGTGAAATTTTCCAGCCCGATGCCGTGTCGACCGTTGGTGTTGGTAATGTTGTCTTCGAAAATGAAGTTGCGTCCGTCATAGTTTTCCATATGGATACCGTCACGAACATTGGAAGTGATCGTATTATCCTGGAATACAAATTGGCTGGTGGCGTCGCTGGCACCGGAGATTGAGATACCGTCCTGTCCCGATCGATTCACCGTGTTGTTGACCAATGTCCAATCGCCCTCAATAGAATTTAGATCAATACCGTTCAATTGCGCCCTTCGAACGATGTTGTCGTCAATCAATCCCAATGTGATGTCTCCCAGCGGTCCTGTACTGGTCGCTGATACCCCTGTTCCGGTAATACCGGCGGTCATGGTGACCCCCGAACCGTCGATGATCAGACCGCGGACGGTGTTTCCATCAGCCAGAGTGACCGCGGCTCCGCCGTCGTTTGTAATGGTGGCTCGTTGACCATCGAGATCATTGAACAAGGCAAATGACCCGAATTGAGTTTGAATGACATGCTGCAGACCGTCACCCAACAACTGTTGCCGGTCTTTTAAAGCGATACCGGTGGTTAGATTTCGCGTGGTATCGTCACCGTTGTGTATGAAGACAATATCATCAGCTGCGGCGATGGCCTCTGCCCCGGCAAGTGTGTCAAAGCGGGACTCAAAGGTACCGTCGCCACCGGGAACGACAGAGTTGTCGACGTGCTGAACATTATAGGGAAGGCCTGTGACCGGGTTGACGGCCAGAATCAGGTCCTGCGTAAATCGTGCAACATGAGCTTGACGTCGGGCTTTTTCCAGATCCGTTCCTGTGGTTCCAAAATCCTGATTGCCACCGGCACCGCCGAATGCCCAGCCGAGTTGAACCACGCCGGTTGTATCAAATCGATCATCATAGGTGACTTCGCCACCAACGGTCATGGCCCGGAAGGCCTGGAAAGAGGTGCCAAGTCGGATACCGTTAAAATTTGGAACCGACCCGGAGGAATACTGGTATCCACCAAGTTGAAATGAACCGCCGTACATTGCCAACCTTGTCGGCCGTACACTCAGCGTAACGTCGAATCCTTGTAAGGCAGAATCGATTCCTGGCTGCAACACGACGTTGTGATTAAGGAACATACTTCCGTTGATACCCTCGAGTCGGTGATCAGTAGTGCCAACAGGAATGTAGCCGTTTCCGGTGATATCAAACATTTTGGTTTTCAGTGCTGCACTTGCTCCCATTTGATTGAGAGTATGTCCGAACCCACCCTGTTCATCATTGTCAGAATCGAACCAGGCACCCATGACAAAGTCTGCTCCGGCCGCATCGATGGAAAAGGCCCGTTCGATACCGAGGTTGTAGAAGAACCCTCCGGTATCCAAGCCCAGGTTCAGGTTGGCTTCGCCAAGCCATCGCCCATCCATAGCGTCCTGGAAAAGCCTGGATTTTCCGCCAATCGTTGCGAATGAGCCTCGATAGCCGAGACCATTATCCGCCAGATTGACTTCAAACCACATCCTCCCGGGAAGCCAGTTATCAGTATTCAGGCTGCCTGAAAATGGTGCGGCCGTCGGCACATTATTAGTAATTGGATCGACGGTGCCTAAAATCCCCTGAGCATGGCTCACTTGAGCCGGTGCCAATGCAAGGATTCCGATCGTTAACAATTTCAAAAACGCTTTCATCGAAGTCTCCTGAGGCGTTGTCCCCACGCCCGACTGTCAAATCTTCTCCGTAATCATTACACCACCGGTGCAACAAGAACACGTCATAGATTGCATCGACTTCGGTTATTCGTAACCATTAGAAATTCCCATATAATTGATTTAATTCGCAGAGTTTAACAGGCGGAATGCTAGCAGACGCCAAGGATTTACCTTAAAAACCAGTTTCCGGCGGTGCTGCCATGGAATCGATATCAAGACTCTCAGGCACGATCTCCCGTCATCTTTTGGAAAAAGGGTGGTTCTGGTCGCCGACAAAAACGGCCGTTCTATCGGGAACTGGATGGCAAGTCCTGGATGAGGGATACGATCGTCCGAAGCCGGCACGAATAGACCCCAAGCAAAGCAATGAAAGCAAAGCAATGAAAGTACGAAACTGTGAGACTGTTGAGAAATCTGCTGTGGAGATGGAAGGAGCCCAAGGCTGCTCGGTACGCCAGCTGGTTACCAAGAAGGACGGAGCGCCGAATTTCGCAATGAGACAATTTGAAGTTGCCCCTCAGGGGCATACTCCCTTGCACAGTCACCCCTATGAACATGAAGTTTACGTACTGGAGGGTAGTGGGTTTGTCGTCGAAAAGACCGGGCAGCACGCCATTGCCAAAGGGGATGTTGTCTTTGTCGCCCCGGATGATGTGCATCAATTTCGAAATTCGGGCGATGCGCCGATGAAGTTTCTCTGCCTGGTTCCCAACGACTTTGAGGACAAACCGATCACCTGTGCCGTCCCATCGGAGTCATTAAACGAATAAGCGAATGCACTGCCAAGATTTATTCTGACACGGGTTCTTTCTCGTTGAAATTGAGTCGTTGACGACATGGCATGCTTGGCAATGTATAACTTTAGAGAAGTCATTACAGGGGTTGTCTTTAGCCCCTGCCGGGTATCGTTTTTTTGTTCTTGGTGATTTGTCATGAAAAAGAGATTTGGTCATTTAGCATCGTTGATTTTGCTTGTTTCAAGCGGAGTTTTTGGTTTTGACGAGCAAGTGATTGCCGTTAAAGACGAAGGTGATTTCAGTACCAATTGGCATCAATTTCGAGGGCCCAGTGCCAGCGGTGTTTCATCCACAGCAGAACCGCCGACGGAATGGTCGGAAACCAAAAACATAAAATGGAAATTCGATATCGAAGGGGTTGGCAGTTCGACCCCGATTGTTTGGAATAACCGAGTCTTTTTCACGTCCGCTATCAAGACCGAACGGGTGGATCCTGATCTGCCCGCCCCGGAAGATCAGCCACGGAATGGTTTCTTCAATATCAAGGCACCCAACGCCTTTTACCAGTTTGTTGTATTTTGTGTTGATCGAAGCTCCGGAAAATTGCTTTGGGAAAAGGTGGCCGTCGAAGCAGTTCCCAGCGAAGGGAGGCATCCCGATAACAACTTTGCCTCAGCCTCACCAACGACCGACGGCCAACAGTTGTTTGTTTCCTTTGGATCTCAAGGATTCTATTGCTATTCGTTTCTCGGTGAATTGAAGTGGAAAAGGGATTTGGGGAAGGTCAAGACTCGCAATAACTTTGGAGAGGGAGCTTCATTAACGGTTGCCGATGACCATTTGATTGTCGTCCGTGATAACGAAGTTCGTAGTGCCATAACGGTGCTCGATGCAGGTAACGGTCGGACCATTTGGGAAAAGAACAGAGAGGAGCCGAGTTGTTGGTCGACTCCAGTGGTCGTCAATAAAGATGGACGCAATCAGCTGATCACCAACGGAAACCAACGGGTGCGAAGCTATGAATTGAAAACAGGCAAACTGTTTTGGGAGTGTGGTGGCCAGGTTATGAATGTGACCCCCTGTCCCATCGTTGACCAGAACCACGTCTATTGCATGAGTGGCTATCGGGGCAATGTTGCGATGGCGATCAAGTTGGATTCCAAGGGAGATGTTTCCAATACCGATTCGGTGAGCTGGAAACTGACCGACGGGACACCCTATGTTCCGTCGCCGATTCTTTACGACGGATTGCTTTACTTTAACAAGAGCAATAACAACATTTTAACATGCGTCGAAGCCAATACCGGAAAGATCGTCTACCAACGGCAGCGGCTTCCCGGCATCCGAAATATGTATGCCTCACCAACAGGAGCAGGCGGAAAAATGTTTTTTGTGGACCGCGCTGGGACGACACTTGTCATGGCTTCGGGAAGAGAGTTTCGGCAACTGGCTGTCAACCAACTTGACGACAAATTTGATGCTTCACCTGTGCTGGTAGGCAAAGAAATCTTGCTCCGTGGTCGGAACTCCTTGTACTGCATTGCCGAGATGGACAGTCGCAATCGATAGAGCGAGCGGGGATCAAAGTTTTCTGCCGTTTGGCAGTTGATGTCAGCTCAGACCAAGTTGGTCGAGCCATTTTCCGGTCCGGGGTGGGTTGGGTAATTTTTCCAGCTTTGCCAATTGCGTTTTTATTTCGTGGAGTTGTTCATCGAGAGCGGTCTTGTCCCGAGCCAATTTGGCTCGTTCTTTGGAGATCTTGATTTCTGCTTCGCCGATTTGTTCACGCCACTGTGTCTCGAGATGCTGTAAACGTTTTCTCTCCTGGATGATGATTTCGTCCTGATCGAACATCTCCGCTGTTTTCTGTTCGGCGATACTGCTGGCCTCGCTCATCACCCGGTCTGCTGCCTCTTTGTTTGCTTTTTGCAATTCGGCTATGAGCTGGTCTTTTTGTCGGATTATTTCCTTCGATTCCTGTAGAGAATCGACAGACCGACTCGTTGCGTCTGATGGCGATTGTGCTTCGCCCACCACATTCTCCCAAAGATTTTTTCTATGGTCCTCCAACGTATTCGAATCTTGGGCAATCGACGTGGTTAAGTTCCGAAACCCATCGGCTTCCAGTAACGCGGCCTCGAGTTTCGACTGGGTCTGTTCAAGTTGGCTCGTGAGTGAAATAAGACCTTCATGGAATGCAGGGTCGAAATCAGTTGAGTGTGATTGCGACTGAAGATCGATGATCTCGTTCTGCAGTTCATCGATTTCCGATAATAGGGCGAGATTTTTTTCTTCGCTGGCCCGCAATCGCGCTTTCAGCAGGGTCGTGTTTTCGGATTCACCGTCTGGTTGTACTGGTTCAACGAT
Organism: Planctomycetota bacterium; assembly: GCA_014238905.1. Lineage (GTDB taxonomy): Bacteria > Planctomycetota > Planctomycetia > Pirellulales > Pirellulaceae > JABAAE01. The sequence goes on along the minus strand of JABAAE010000003.1, from coordinate 28,704 downwards.
CGATTGATCATTGGCTTGCTTGTTCTGGTTCGCATCGGTGGTGCTGGATTCACTGGATTCTGAGTCTTTCCGCAGGTATTCCAGTTTCATCCGTTCCAGTTGCAATTCAGCTCTTTCGGCACGGAAACGAAGTCGCAAGGACTTTCTCTGAGCGACCAGTTTCTTTTGTCCTTTCGCCAAATCGAATTCCGAATATTTGTGGGAGATGATCGATTCAGGAGCGGATGTTTTGCCGGGAGACGGGTTAGGATCTGATGGTTTTTGATGTTCGTCCTGGTCCGAGGAAATATGGAATTCCTCGAGTAAACTTTGAAGCCGATTTTCGAGGTTTGGATTTTCCTGGTCTGGTTCGTTATCGCGATGGAGGGACCCTGACTGTTGGTCGGTGGCGATTTCACTTTCTTGGTCGGTCTCGTTATGAATCGCTTCCAGAAGAAGATTGAGAGAATGGAACCGGTCTTCTGGGTCTTCCTGCTGTTCAGAATTCACTTGGCATACCTGATCACGGGTGACTGAACCGCTGACAGATCAGTCAGTCGGTACTGGATGCGGGTTCATCAACTTTCCTGGGGCCTCTGGCGATTGCCGAATGCAAATTTGCGTTGACCGTCGGTGTTGTATGAACCTTGAGGAGAGGATTTTTTCAAGAAAAAAGCTCCCCTCTGTGCCATGCAGCCTTAAAAAAATAGTATGCAATCGCTTAGGGGTCAAAGAATTCAGCTCGGATCGCCCAGCCTTTTCATTAAATATTTTTTTGGGAATTCCCCGGGCAATACCTTGGGAATCTGGAAGAATGAACGTTTTCCGACGTTTTCGGAGACAGATTGGCGTTATGGGCGTGACAACCGTTACAGCATGTCCAGTGGATCAATGTCGACGATCCACTGCATGTCATCGGGCGTTTTTATTTGGTCTGTCATCTTTTTTATCACCGATCTTAACAACGATCCGTGCAAGCTATTGAGGAACAGATGAAATCGGTATTTCCCTCTTAATTTGGTAATGGGTGCTGCCGCCGGTCCCAAAACGGTGACATCCAATTGGTCTTTTTCGATATGTTCTTCCAATCGATCACCGATTTGCCGGGCAAAGGCCTCGACCTGTTTTTCACTTTCACCCCGGATTACAATTCTTGCCAGTTGGCGGAATGGCGGGTAGCCGAATTGTTCCCTTTGCGGTATTTCCAAGGCCGCAAATCTTTCAAAGTCATGTCCTAGTGCTGCATCGATAGTTGGGTTTTCGGGGTTGAATGTCTGGACCAGCACCCTGCCTCCTTTGTCGCCCCGGCCGGTTCGGCCTGCCACCTGGGTTACCAGGCAAAACGTTCGTTCTGCTGCTCGGAAGTCTGGCAAATGCAACGCTGTGTCGGCATTGATGACACCGACCAAAGTGACGTTAGGGAAATCCAGACCCTTGGCAATCATCTGGGTTCCCAGCAATATCCTAATTTCACCCTCTCGAAAACGATCCAAGGCTTCCTCATGGCTACCATGTTTCTGCATCGTATCGCTATCCATCCGTAAACACGAATACGCCGGAAACCGGCTGTTTATTTCCGCCTCCAGTTTTTGGGTTCCCAAGCCTGCAAATCGGATGCCCTCAAAATCACATTGAATGCAATGGGTTGGTGATAGAATCGTATGATCACAATAGTGACACACGGACCGATTGGTGTCCTGATGATGTGTCAAAGCGATATCGCAATTGGGGCATTCCACGACATGCCCGCAGGAAGGACATTGGATACTCGTTGCAAATCCACGCCGATTCAAAAGCAGTAGGACCTGTCCCTGATCTTCCAGTGCTTGGCGCATTGCCGCGTGAAGTTGCCGGCCAATGCCTCCGCGACTGGTTTTGCTTGCAAATTCTCCCCGCAAATCGATCGCCGCGACGTCCGGAAGGGGGCGGTCTAGAGCGCGCTTGGGTAAGCGAGCGAGCTTGAATTCCCCGGAAATTGCTTTCTGGTAGGTTTCCAGCGCTGGCGTTGCCGAACCGAGAATCAACGGCGTTTGTGACAGCTCCGCTCGTTTTCTGGCCACCTCCCGGGCATGATACCGAGGTGCTTTGTCCTGCTTAAACGAACCGTCATGCTCCTCGTCAATGACGATCATTCCCAGTTGGGGTAACGGTGCGAAAACTGCACTACGAGCTCCCACCACCACGTCAATCTGCCCGCTGGCTATTTGCTGCCAATGCCAATGTCTTTCCGATGGTGTCAGGTGTGAATGCAAAACCGCCACCCGTTCGAATCTGGCTCGGAATCGTTGTTTGGTTTGGGGTGTCAGGCTGATTTCTGGAACCAAAACTATCGCTTGCTTACGATGACGAATGACTTCCTGAATTGCACGAATATAAACTTCGGTTTTTCCGCTTCCGGTGATCCCGTGCAATACGATGGTTTCGGTTTGTTGGGCATGGATGACTTGTGTGATTTTCGCAAGAGCATCCGCCTGAGCCGGGTTTAATGCAAGGTCGTCCTCGATGGCCTTTCCCGTGAGGTTGTGATCATTTTGATGAACCCGTTCGCGATGAACGGTTACCAGGTTTTTTTCGCACAAAGCCTTGAGAGGAGCAGTACTGCATCCTGCCAATTCCGCAGCCTGATCGATGGAAAGCGCCTTGGGACTAGCGGCGATAATTCTAAGGGCCTGCGCTTGCTTTTTGGGTAATTGCAGCTGGGTGAGTTTGGCGACAACCTGGTTGGGGACCGTCAGGTAAACCACGTTGCGGGTTCCCGCTTTGGAACGCACGCCGGCTGGGACAATGGTTTCGATCACCGTCCCCAGAGGGCAGAGATAATACTCCGAAATCCAACCTGCCAAATCCAGTAGTGAACCGGATATAATTGGTTTTTCGTCAATCACATTGGCGATTGGTTTCAGGCGTGAACGATCGAATGACCGTGGTTTTTTCTGACCATTGTCAATTTCGACGCAATAACCGTTGACCTTGCGGGATCCTCTACCTAGGGGCACCTGAACTCGGACGCCTTTAAGCACACTCGACGCCATCTCTGGTGGAATGATATATTCGTACGGTCCAAAGGGAGCCTCGGCAAAAACAATGGAGGCCGTTCGAAAGTCATCGAGGTCATCCAGAATCCACGGTTCCGGATCGGTATTGAATAAATTTTGCTGTGCGTCCATCCGGATGGATTTATTAGCAGGATCGGAAAATTCCCAAGGTACCAGAATCCAGAGTTCATTTCTCTGTGTTGGGGCGTCGGTTTTTCATTTTTGATTCTCTGCAAAGGCTTTTCCTGTAAAGGCGAAATGAAAAGATATGAACATTGGCATTTTTGGCGGCTCGTTTGATCCTGTTCATTACGGCCATTTACTGCTGGCGCAGCAGGCTTTGCAGTCGGCTAAACTGGATTCAATCCGGTTCATTCCCGCGGCCGTTCCCCCGCATAAAAAAGACCATCAGCTCAGCCGTGATGCCATTCGCGTGGAAATGTTGAAATTTGCCACCGCAGGAAACCCGGATTTTTTTGTGGACACCTGTGAAATTGATCGAGGTGGTGTCAGCTACACGGTGGATACGTTGCGGGTTATCCACCGTAAGTTTCCTGAACAGCGACTCTTCTTGTTAATGGGAGCCGATTCACTTTTGGAGTTTCATACCTGGAAAGATCCGGAATTGATCTGTGAATTGGCAACTCCAGTGGTGATCTGCCGTCCACCGGTCTCTCGGATTGATTACGGATTATTTGCTAAATTCGTTTCGGCGGAGGGATTGGCGGAAATAAAAAGGCACTCGTTTCAGTCTTATCAGATTGAACTGAGTAGTTCCGGCATTCGTGAATCCATCTCATCAAAGCAGAGCATTCGCTACCAAACGCCCCGTGCTGTGGAACAGTATATTCACCAGAAGGGTCTCTATTTGCCACCGCCAAGTGAGACCCAAACCCAAAAGTAAACAGTCGCGAAGCGGTTGCTGCGACAGGCAATACTAAGAGAAATCTTATTTTTTGACTGGCCTGATCAGTGATCTTCCCCGTGAGGGGTATTCTGTCGGCCGGTTGCCGAGGGAATCGGTTGGCCAAGTTGAAATGCCTCGTGTGGAACGTGGGACGTAATTTGTCTGCGGTGAGGTCGGTGGTTTGACATCAGTTGCGAATTGAATGCCGTCGATATTTCCTAAAACAATTGAACTATGTTCCTGGGAAAGTTCTGGATCAAACCACGGTCGTTGTTGCTGGCATTCGATTGGGGCGAAGAGTGATGTTGTGGCACGAAGATACTGACCGAGTCTGCGCTGTTGGGCAGATTCGGCAACCACGGTATCTTGTGTCGCTGATGTCTCAGGTCTTTCTACAATTCTGGGGATCAGGACAAACACAATTTCGGTTCGGGATTTTTCTTTCTGTGTGCGGCGGAATAATCCACCGACGTAACGGAGGTCTCCGAGAATCGGGACTTTGGAAACTGAAATGCTGTCTTTTTCCTGTATGAGGCCTCCGATCACCATTCCCTTACCTGAAGATAACAAAACACTGGTTTCCACTTCTGAGGTTTCTTCTTCGGGTAGTCCGGTTTCGATATTGATTTCTCCGGTTGAAACTTCAGGTTTGACCTTCATCAAGATACGGCCGTCCCTGCCGATTCTGGGCGTGACTGTAAGAACCACGCCAACATCAAGAAATTTGACTTCTTCCAACGTTGCTGTTTGAGTTGTGGTGATCACTCGGAAGCCGAGTTGCGCACCAACCTGAAGTCGGGATTCCTGTCCGTTGACAACCATCAATTGCGGCGATGCAAGGGTGCGGGCATCAGTTCCTACTTTCAAGGCGTCAATTAGCCCTTCCAGTTTTGGCGCAGTCAGTTCGGCGAAAAAGGTTGATGTTCCCGTAGGATCAACGCCCAGAGTTCCCAGCTTCAAGTTGTTGGAGGAAAATCCCGCGAGAGTCTCAAAATTGACGCCATGTTTAGCTTTTTCATCCAAATCGATTTCCATGACGTGAGCTTCGATGATCACTTGTCGTGGCGGTTGGTCAATTTGTTTAATGTAGTTTTCTATTCGATGGATAACACCTGGAAGATCCTCTACGACAATCTGGTCACCCGTTTTAAGGTAGTTAGTGGGATCGGCTGACGAGACATAAGATTTTCCGGCAGAGGAGAGCATGCCGGTCACGACTTTATTGGTTTCCTCAGCTGATATGAAATCAAGAGAAAATACTTTCACGATTTTTCCCGAAAATTCCGGACTAATTGTGGCAGGGTCAGCAGTGTTGGGCGAGACATAAATGATGCCCCCCTGCTCCGACCAGGTATATCCGGCTATTCCCAGAATGGACGAAAGCGCTTCGGAGGCTGGTACTTTTTGAAGCGAGAAAGAGACCAATTTGGGTGCATCCTCGGCGAGTACAAAACTCAGGTTTTCTTTTTCTGCCAAGACACTCAGTACATCGCCGACACTGGCATTTCGAGCAATCATCGTTACAAATCCGCTGCTGTTCTCAAATTGCACGCTGGCAGAGTTCCTGGGTTTGATTTCAAATTCGTCCTGCGGCGAAGCCTGTCCCCTTAGCAAATTGGAATTCTTAATTCTTGTTAAATTCGTGCTGGGTGTTTGAATCGCCGGTGGTGGAATAATCACCTGACCGACATCGGTCGATTGGGGCGACGGACCAGTTGCCGGTCTAATTTGTTTTTCAAACGAGGTTTGGCGAACACTGTTTTGGAAAATAAGAGAGTCGTTGTTTCTTCTGGTTCGCTGGGCTAACCATTTTTTTTGACGAGAGGTATCACTAAGTTCCAAGGGATGGTTCGCAATTCCGGCAGCTCGATTAGCTGGAATCCTGGCCTCGAGATGTCGGGCGTTCTGGATGCCGTTGGGGGGGGGTATTCTTGGCGGTTGAATTAACGGTTTGGATTTGGCAGGGATTTGGTTTTGCTTTTGGACAAATGGGCGGATCTTCGGCCGTGGCGCTGGGGGACTCCAGGAGGTTCGTTCCTCTTGGTTGACTGTCTGAGAGGGAAGTGTGCCGATTAGGAACAGGAAACTGACGATGCAGAAAAAGAAGGTCGTTGGGACCAAAAGACTCCGGCCGAGTGATTGGCGGATCCTCGTTGTCTTCCTTTTACTGGAGTTAGCATTCCGACGGTAAACCATGAATTCCTGCGGTGCTGCGCCTGTTAACTTAGGTTAAATTTCACGTATATACGGATTGTATGACCTTCTTTAGCATCGGCAGGTGTGGCGGAATTCGTGAATTTGACATCGAATTAATTCACGTTGACTTCTCTGGTTTGAATTACCAGTGCTAGCTCGATCGAGCTAGCACGTGAGGTGTTGCACAGAGAGACGAGTGGTCCGCTAAGTGATCGCCGCTCGTGTTTTGCGGGTAACCAAGCGTTGCAACGACGTTGGGAAATAGCTCGAGGGTGGCATGCGAGGTTCTCCCGATCGATAGGACGTGATATTGAATAGGGTCGGCTGGGATTGCTTCCGCCAAATGATTTGAGGACGACAGCGGCGCCGGAAACGGGGATTATTGGCTTGCATCGTCAAGGCCATTCCATCAACTGCTTGTTTTCAATAGCAGATTGAAGATGATGGAGATGAAAGGAATGCCATCGCTCCAATAGAGCTGAAATCAGGCAAACAATTGTCCCTTGTGGACCATGGAGGAAAAGTTGCCAAAGCCGCGAATATCGACTGTTTCCAGTTCCTCCGCTGTCGGTCTTGGCAACCGTTTCAGGGAGGTGACCCGACCTCGTGGTCGATCCAAAGAATCTGTAATGGAAGTGGCTCCCAAAAATCGCGTAGCGATTGCAAACGAGACTGTGGGAACTGTCGCTCCCGAGGCCGTCGGTGTGCAGGACAGACTTTTACTTGGGACTGCGTTGGCAACTTCGATTACCGAAATTGAAAATCACCAACACACGCAGTCGTTCGGGCCCTCGGTTTTACCTGCCAAACACGCTCGCGGTGATCAGGATGGATTTCGAATCCCCGATGATCGTATGGAATCACGTTTGATGTTGCGTAACAAATCCCCGGAATCACCGGGGATCTACGGCTACTTTGACCGGAATGGGCGCCTGCATTACGTAGGAAAATCGAAATGTCTCAAGAAGAGGCTTTTAAGCTATTTCTCCAAAACCGTTCCTGATCCAAAAATGGAACGAATCGTGGCACATTCACGGTTTGTACGTTGGGAGCCTATTTCTCATGAATTGTTGGCGTTGATACGGGAACAGGAGTTGATTACCCGTTGGCGTCCCTGCTTCAATTCGCAAGGTCAGCCCCAGCGGCGGCAACCAGCTTTTCTTTGTATCAGCGATCGAGAAGCACCTCATGCCGTGGTAACGTCAAGAATCTCGGCAAAGAACCGTCATTGTTTTGGCCCAATCGCTGGTTCCGGTCGACTCCGGGAGGCCGCTGAAGACTTGAATCAGGTGTTTCGTCTCCGGGATTGCAATGAGCAAACGGCCATGAGGTTCAGTGATCAGCTCGAGCTATTTCCGAGCGTTCATCCCCCGGGTTGTATTCGGTATGAGATTGGTAGTTGTACAGGTCCCTGTACAGGAACGTTTCCTCAAGCGGATTATCATCGACAGGTGACGAAGCTGTCTGATTTTTTGAATGGGTATGACTGCTCGATTCTGGAAGTGATCGAGAGTCAAATGGTGAATGCCTCTGAACGACTAGCGTTTGAAAACGCCGCCCAGTTACGTAATCGACTTCAGAACCTCAGATGGTTGCATCGTTGCCTTGGCGATTTGCGGCGGTCTCGTTACGATTTGAATTGCATTTATCCGGTACCCGGTTTCAAGCGCAGAAAAGTCTGGCTGTTTCTGAGTTCCGGTTTGCTGTCCAACATGATGGCCGCCCCTTTCAGTCGCCGCTCGGCAGCCGATGTTTTTCAGAGCATCAACAAAGCAGATTTGGCCAATCCATTGGTATTGCCCCATGATTCACCGGCGATCCTGATGCAGTTGATTTTGATTCGTTGGTTTCGGCGGTATCCACAGGAACGCAGCCGTTTACTTTCCTACCCGGTTGCCCGGTTGGAATGTGAAAAGCACTTTGCGCCCCTCCGTTGATTTTAAATCCACCGGTTAGGGTTGCCGCAATGGGGGGATTTGCCGTTCTAAGCTGGTGCGGCATGATGCCCACTCAACAACCCCAAAGGGGGGGCGTTTGCGGCAGTGAAATTGGATTTCTGTCGGGAACCTGAGGCCCAAAAGGCGTTGTTTTTCAATTAGAATACCGGTGGTGCAAACCTCCGTTGTTCATGCAGCAACGCTGGTCAAGGAGTTGGTTTTTTTCTCGTTTCCGGTAGCGTGGTTTTCAATGTTGTTTAGGTATTATGCCCGGCCAGCGAGCGTCGGATGGTTATTGTTTTTATTCACCGCTTGGGGCGGGTTTGACCAGACGGCACCAGCTAATGAGATTTCGTTCCAACGATATACGTTGACCGAGGAATTTCATTCCGAGGGTGCCGCGGTGGCTGATATTGACGGTGATGGTCAGCTGGATTTGGTGTCGGGTCCATTTTGGTACGCCGGCCCCGGTTTTTCGATCAGGCATGGCTACACCAACGGAAATGCTCTTTCAATCAAGGGTTACTCCAAGCATTTTTTTACATGGTGTTATGACTTCAACAGTGACGGTTTTCCCGATATTCTTACCCTGGGGATGCCAGGTGATTCTGCGTTCTGGTTTGAAAATCCGGGCAAAGAACAAGCCTCTTTTCGGTCCTGGAACCGCTTCGAGGTCCTGAGTAATATTGGCAATGAGTCACCCGAATTCATGGACATCAATGGCGACGCAGTGCCAGAGCTTATATGCATTCGCCAAGGCGCCTATGGCTATGTTGCACACCGGCAGGAAGGAACGGCGGTTGTCTTTGAGTTTGTTCCCATCAGTCCCAATAAGGGGTTGAGTCATTTTACCCACGGCATGGGGATTGGTGACGTCGATGGTGACGGTCGACTCGATCTTTTGGAAACCAATGGCTGGTGGCGTCAAACCAAAGTTCGCGGGGAAATGTTTGAATTCAATGCATTTCGATTTGCTCAGTCGGGCGGCGCTCAGATGTTTGCCTATGACTTTGACGGGGACGGCGACAACGATGTTGTTTCTACGCAGAACGCTCATGGTTTCGGATTGTCGTGGTTCGAGCAAAGACGGTTGGGTGACCGGATTGATTTTGTGCCACGTCCAATTTTAACAGACCAGAGATCCGACAACCCGATGGGACTGGCCGTGTCCCAGTTGCATGGTGTCGCACTTCACGATATGGATCAGGATGGAATCAAGGATATCGTGACTGGAAAACGGTACTGGGCTCACGGCGGTAGTGATCCCGGCGCGAAAGAACTGCCATTATTGTTCTGGTTAAAAACGCGTCGAGAAAACGACCGAGTTGTGTTTGAACCCCAGTTGGTAGATGCCAGGTCAGGTGTCGGAACTCAGGTAACGGTACATGACGTCAATGCGGACCAAAAACCGGACATCCTGATCGGAAACAAACTAGGTACTTATCTTTTTGTTCAGCAAGAATCGGCTGGATCTGAACGGGAATTAACCGCTGCGGATGCCTGGAGTCGTCTGCCGGTATTGGCGGGGAGTTCCCAATTTAAAGAAAATATCAGAACGTCCGATCCGTTGTCAGCTGAGGAACAAGCCGAGACATTCCTATTGCCGCCAGGTTTTGAAATTCAGTTGTTTGCTTCAGAACCGGATATAGCCAAACCGATGAACATGGCTTTTGATTCACGTGGTAGGCTTTGGGTCAGTAGTTCCCTGGAATATCCGTTTGCCGCCCAAGACGGAGCATTGCCAAAAGATGCGATCAAAATTCTCGAAGATACAAATGGGGACGGGCAGGCCGACAAAATCAGCACTTTTGCGGACAGAATGAATATCCCAATGGGTCTTTTGCCCTTCGGGCAGGGTGTGATTTGCTTTAGCATTCCCAACATCTGGTACCTGGCGGATACCAACAATGATGGCCAGGCAGATCAACGAAAGATTCTTTATGGCCCCTTCGATACATCCCGTGATACTCATGGGATGTGTAGTAGTTTTACTGATGGGCATGATGGTTGGATTTATGCCACACATGGTTTCAATAATCAGTCTACCGTTTCTGGTCGAGATGGTCATGAAATTCAATTAAAATCCGGCAACGTCTTCCGGTTTCGCCCGGACGGATCACGTATCGAACTGGTTTCGATGGGTCAGGTAAATCCCTTTGGTTTGGCGATAGATCGAAACGGTGACATCTTTACTGCAGATTGCCATACCAAGCCTATTAACCTTGTGCTGCCAGGTGGCCAACACGACAGTTTTGGGCGGGCTCACGATGGATTGGGTTACACACCTAATGTGATGGAGCATTTACATGATTCTACCGGCATTGGTGGAATTGCATTGGGGGAACAGACGCATTTTCCAGCGGTCTATCAAACGAGTACATTCGGAGGGAACGTCGTTACCGGTCGTATCAACCGAAATCAACTCGTCTATTTCGGGTCCAGTATGACCGCCCGAGAAGAGTCCGATTTCCTGATTCCGGGGGACCCATGGTTTCGTCCAGTGAATCTGCAGGTCAGTCAGGACGGTTCGTTGTTTATTGCGGATTTCTACAATCGTATTATTGGCCATTATGAAGTGGATCTGAATCACCCCGGCCGAGATCGTCAACGTGGACGAATCTGGAAAGTTGTTTTTAAGGGTGAAAAGCATCGCTTGGATGCCAGCACCCATCGAGCAAAACGACAGGATTTGAACGATCTGACACTGTCACAGTTGTTGCTTGAATTTGAGGGGGCTAACCGTGCGCGTGCCGCAGCAGTGACGAACAAGATTTCATCTCTGGTTACCCAGTCGTCTCGCCAACAGACATTGCTTCACAGCCTATTAACCCGCCAGCGGTCGACAACAAAGAAGGATGTTCATTTGGGGATCCTGCAGACGTTGTTAGCAATTGAGAAAGGTGATACCTATCGAGAAGGGCTTCAGATTGCAACAAGCGATGATAATCCTGTGGTACGAGCGAACGGCTTCCGTTTGCTTGCTGCGGAAGAATTTTCCAACCAGCACACGGATTGGCTTGGTGCGATCATGCGCAACGGATTGAGAGATGCCTCCCCCCTCGTCCAGCGATTTGCCGCCGTCGCCGCCGCACAACACATTCACGTGGATTGTTCCGGGGAACTCTTGATGATCCTTGCCAAAACACCAGCTGGCGATCGATTCCTTATTCACGCCTTAAAAATTGCGTTACGAAATCAATTAAAAGACAACGATGCCCGATTTAGATCCGTTGCCAGTCGGTTGCCGGATAATGGTGACGGTTTTTTTGCCGACGTCTGTATGGCGCTCAAGACGAAGGTCGCGGCGGATTTTATTGTTCAGAATATTGTCGCCTTATCGAAAGGCAACCTTCCCAAGCTGACGGAGCAGCTTGAGTTTGCATCTCGATTCGCATCTGACTCATCTTTGGAACTGATTGTAGACGTTGCCAAAAACCAGTTTCCCAATGACATAGGGTTTCAAATCAAATTATTGGAGAGTATTCAGGTCGGGCTCAGTCGAGGAGAAAAGGGGGCGTCGTCTCGCGTCAGTGACTGGGCAAGCACTCTCGCCCAGTCGTTATTGGGAGGTGATGCATCCGCCTGGAAGCGAGGCGATGCCAATGCAACCACCGGTCCGTTTGAATCGCAGTTGCGGAGCTGCCGAGATAATGTGAAGGCGTGGTTGATCAGTAGTCTGTCGCGGGGGGAAACCGGGAAAGGACGGTTGCGTTCAAACCCCTTTGAACTTGGAGATTCATTTTCGTTCTATTGTGCCGGCCATTCCGGATTAACTGAGCAACCGCCTCATACCAAGAATTTCATTCGCCTGCTGCTGGTGGACAAAGAGGGAGGTTCCAGTGGGAAAGAAATTGCTAAAACTCTTCCCCCAAGAAACGACGTTGCGGAAATGATAACGTGGGATACCTCAGTTTACAGTGGTCAATCGGCGGTGGTTGAAATCGTTGATGGTGATTCCCATACCGGATTTGCCTGGATCGCTGCCGGTCGTTTCAAGGAATTTCCTCAGCTGAATGTTGCCGTGGGATGGAATGCGGACGCACCGGTTGAGAGCTTGGGTTGGAGCAGTTATTCGTCGTTGGACTCTGTGCAAGTTGACGCACCCGGATCTGTCTTTGTCGCCACACGCCGCCGGTCTTCGGAGGACGGGGTGAAGAACACTCCGCTTTGGAGCAGTATCGTCAACGGCGAACAGAAAACCGGTTTGGTCCGCAGCGATTCGTTCGACTTAAAGTCGCAGTTTTCATTTTATTTAGCAGGCCACGACGGTTTTCCCGAGGATTCGATGGGGCAATTGAATTTTGCCCAGTTGCGATTGGTACGCACTGGAAAAGTCGTTGCCCATGCTTCTCCCCCACGAAATGACACGGCCCAAAAAGTCATCTGGGATACCTCGCAATGGAAGGGACAAGGGGCAGTCATTGAGTTGGTTGACCAGGATTCCGCAGGGGCGTTTGCCTGGCTTGCAGCAGGTCGATTTTCCGAGGCTGGCTTGAACCCTTCTGAAGAAAGCCGTGATCAGTTGCTCGCAATACGACTGACAAATCAGTTTAGATTGAAGTCAATGCGCAAGCCAATGGAGCAGCTCCTGTTGAGGACTCGTAACAAGTTGATTGTCGAATCGGTTTGCAAGACACTGGTCAATTTGGAGGAATGGAAAAGGGGAGAACGGGCAATCTTTGCCGCCTTGGCGAGTGTTCCTGCCTTAGCGGCGACGACCACCGAGGAGAGGGATTCGTCACTTCAGGCGTTGATGAAGGGGGACATTTTACTCGCCAAAAAGCAACTGTCGCAGTCAATGAGGAAGGCGACCGCCATCGAACAGGATAACATGGCCGAGTCGTTGTCTGACGATTTCGGTGGCGTGGAGTTTCTAATGGAATCAATCCAGCAATCCTACTTGTCGCTTGAAGTTTTGCGTTCAAAAAAACTGCAGGATAAACTGGGCGTCGTGGTCAGGGGTAATTTGACCGCAAAAAAACGATTCCTGGATCTTGTGAATCTTTTGCCCAAAGCGGATCTGACATTGAAAAAAAGAATCTCCCAACGCAAGTCGGAATTCTTCAAACAGAACGCTGATTTGGCCAATGGCAAACGCGTCTTCGAAAAGAACTGTTCGAATTGCCATCGGATCGGAGGGAAAGGAGGGCAGGTCGGGCCCAATCTGGATGGATTGGGAAACCGCGGATTAGACCGCCTGATCGAGGACCTGCTGAATCCCAACCGAAATGTGGATGCGGCGTTCCGGGCAACCCTTGTAGCGACCACTGATGGAAGGGTTTTAAGTGGTTTGGTGAAATTGCAAGATGGTGATCAGCAGGACACGATTAAGTTGATTGATGCAACGGGAAAGGAGTTCATCATTGCCAAATCTGATATTGAGAAACAAAAGGAAACTCTTAATTCGCCGATGGCCAATGTTGCTGCATCGCTTTCCGGAAAAGACTTCAGAGATTTGTTGGGCTACTTGATGGCGGACCATCAAACAAAATAATGGACGAATTGCGATGGATTGGATTGGAATTGGTCGGCAGTCGGCTTTTGATCCGAAGCAAAACCATCGCGAAGAAGGCATCATCAGGTCAACGCTGCCAGGGTCGCGCATGCCATGGCAGCGGTTTCCATTCTGAGGATTGTTTTTCCCAGTCGAATCGATTGCCAACCTGCCTGGCTGGCGGCGAGAATTTCTTCAGGCGTAAATCCACCTTCTGGCCCGATAAGAAAAATGGAACCGGCGGCGTTGTCTGTCTTGAGTGAATGAGTTGCTTGTTCCTGGGTAGAAGTTGGGTCGGCGATCCAGCAACGCAATGGAGACGATTCATTTCGGTAAGCTTCGTTGATCACGATCTCTGAAAATGGGGTCGGTTTTCCAATCGACATTAACCGGTTTCGTCCGCATTGTTTGGATGCCTCGATGACCAACCTCTTTAACTTCTCCAGACTCTTGGCATGAGTTTGAGGGTTTGACCGATGCGTAATCATCGGGATCCAATGTGTAACGCCCAATTCAGTTAATTTTTCCAATAGAAATTTTTGGCGATCACTTTTCGGAATGGGACAACTAATGATCAGTTCGGTAGATAACTCTCGGTTGATTTTATTCTCGGCGAGTATCAAGACGTCGACAGTTTTTCTGTTGACGGATTCGATAAGCGTAGAAAACTCGGATCCTGTTCCATCAAATAAAACGATGGAGTCACCCGCCTGGGCGCGCATGACGTGAATAAGATGATGGCTCTCTGATTCCGCAAGAGAAAAAGATTTTCCTGGCTGGATCTTTTCGGGGTGAAAAAAACGCTGTGACATGGCAAAACCGGATTTGGGCGGAGATCTGGACTGGCAAGAATGAAACTCTCGCCGCTTGGTGCTATCGAGGACTTCACAATACCATCGGATTCAGGTGCGATGGCAGGCTTGATTGTCCTGTTAACATCTAAGGGGTAGCGAGAGGGTAATCACCAATAATTATTTGGAAAACCCAGATTTCACCAGAAATTGACTTTGAAACATGATTTTTGGCTGATTTCGCATTTTAGGCTGAGGTGTCGTGGTAATGGTTTTATTAACGTTTTTTTGGGGGACGGGAAATCAAGATGGACTGGGGAGATCTGTTACCCGATCCGAATTTCTATTAAGTTAATGAATTAGAAGGTTTGGATGAAAAGAGAATGATTGAGAACGCCAGTCACAACGAAAACGATTCCATCGAAGTCGAATTAAAGGAACCAGTCCTGGCTGCTCTTTTGGCTTGGTTGTTGCCAGGGGCTGGGCACATTTATCAGGGAAGGTTGCGCAAGGGCGCTCTCTTCATGGTTTGCATTCTGGGGACCTTCTTTTTTGGATTGATTCTCGGTAACGGCCACGTTGTCTATGCTGCCTGGCGACCCAATGATTATCGCTGGCAAACCATTCCTCAGCTGGGCACAGGAATCGTCGCCTTTCCAGCCATCATTCAGAATTTTAAGACACGAGAAGGTGGTGAGCCTTTTTTGATCACCGGCCGGCGATATCCACCGGGTCACGCTAAGCAGTTTGAGTTGATGTCCCCGGACGAGTACGATCGGTTTGAGGGGATCTCTTTGCCGGATGGATTTATGGCGCCACCTGCTGGAGAGCTCTATCTAAACGATCCTGATGTATTGGCTGCTTGGACGTCTGAGTCGCGGTTTGGATTTGAGTTGGGTACGCTCTATACGATCATTGCCGGGTTGCTGAATGTGTTGGCCATCTACGATGCTTTTGCCGGACCGGTATTACCCTCTAGGAGTTCTGGTTCTTCAGGTGGTGAGGATCCAGCTGAAGACCAGGGGAATGAAAAGGGCCGAGGCGGAAAAAATCCGGGTCGCAGAAAAGATGATGATCAATCGAAGATGGACTCCAATCCAAAATCAAAACGAAAGAAACGAATCTCGTAACAATGTTTGATTGCCCCTTGTTTTGTGTTTCTGAATTCGGCATTGTTCCAACGCTGTTCGCGGCGATATGGGCTGGCCGATGGTGGTATGCATTGCCGCTGATTGTCAGCATCAGTCTGGTGTACGGTGCGACTCGGCACGAACACCTGGTGCCAATTCTAGCGAATGCCTATAAGTCTGCAGTTTGGATTCTGCTTTTTATGGCAATGATCTTTGTTGTTTTATGGATCATCGGAATGGGATTGTGATCTCTTGCCGTTGTTCTTTTGCAGCGAATTTGTTCTCAGGATTTTTTTCAGAAAGCATTGATGAAGATTGTCATTCTGGGTGCGGGTACCGTTGGAACAGCGATTGCTGATTTGCTCTGCCAAAATGGGCATAGTGTGACGGTTGTCGATGCTGATGGAGATTGCGTTAAAAAAATCAATGACATGCTTGATGTCCGAGCTATCAAGGGTTCCGCTTCTCAGTCTTCTGTCCTATTTCAAGCCAATGCGAATTCCTGCGATTTGTGTATTGCAGTTACCGGTGTTGATGAGGTCAATCTGATTGGTGCGAGCATCGCCAAACGGATGGGAGCGCATCGTTGTGTTGCCCGCGTGTATTCCCCCGTCTTCCATGATCTTTCGACCTTTGACTATCAAAGGAGTTTTCAAATAGATCGGTTTCTCAGCCTCGAGCAATTGACGGCGCTCGAACTGGCAAGAGAAATTCGAAGTCGTAATTCTGCGATCGTGGATTACTTTGCGACCGGTGATATCGAAATTCAGGAAGTCGAGGTCACCAATGAGCAGGCTCACGGAAAAGCCTTGAAAGATCTGGGATTGCCCAGCAATATCCGCATCGGATCAATTTCCAGAGAGCAACGTACCTGGGTAGCGACTGCCACCGATAAACTGGAAACCGGTGATAGCCTTGATATTGTGGGAAAGCCAGAAGACATCGAACGAATCAAGACGGTTTTTCAAACGCAAGAGACCGGCACTCAGTTTGTGGTGATCGCCGGTGGGGGAGAAACCGGTTATCACCTCGCTAACATGCTTGAAAATGGTAGTTTTTCTATCGTCTTGATGGAGTCCAGTGCTTCAAGATGCGAATGGCTGGCTAATTCGTTGCGCAATGTCACGGTGTTGCACTGTGATGCGACCCAGCGAATGATCATGGAGGAAGAACGGGTGGGCGATGCTGATTTTTTTGTTGCCTGTACAGGGGATGATGAAAACAACATCATGGCCGGTGTTGAAGCTAAAGAAGTGGGGGCCAAACGGTGTTTCTCGGTGGTGGGTCGCCCCGATTACGGCAACGTAGTGGGTAAAATCGGAATCGATTTTGCGGTTAGCGAACGTCAGGTGATGGCCAAACAAATTCTCGGTCTACTTAATGGGCAAAACGTGATTTCCCGCTACGTAATGCCAAACGGTCGCATCGGCATTTACGAAATTGAAGTAGAACCCGATTCTCCGGCTGTGACGATGAATCTGGCAGACCTGCCGTTACCTGACCCCTGTTTAATCGCTGCCATGATGAGGGATCGTTATTCACGCGTACCCGAAGCGGGTGATCGCCTGCAGACCGGTGATCTGGTCGTTGTTTTTATGGATGAATCCGTTGTTGCCCAAACCATTCCCTTTTTTCAGACCTCGACTACCGGAAAAAGTTCTTAGAATCAACGTTCGCCCCTGTTAAAGCGGATGGTTGGATTACTGATCCTGAGACTCAAGGATGTTCCCGGAATATCAAGACAACAAAAACCCTCGTTATCAGGGAGTTAACCATGAAACTAGGACTTATTAATTCTGCTTTTGCTCAGGCTGGAAAGGGTACGGCTTTTGGGCTCCAGAAAACAAAGGCAATTGGTTTCGACACCGTCGATATTTTTACCGATCCTCTTGACCTCGATCCCTTGGAAAAAACTCTGGTCATCGACCAATGCCGAGAATTAAATCTGCCTATCAAGAGTGTGTGTTGTGTAGCGGTCGGTTTAATTGACTTCAATCCTTCGGTTCAGAGGTTTCACTTGGATCGGTGTAAGAGGTTCCTTGATCTTTGCAAAGATTTCGGTTGTGACAACCTTCTGTTGGTGATCGGGGAATATATTTGGAATCAGGAGGTGATCTCACCACAGGAGCAGTGGCAAACAGGCGTTGATAACTGCAAAGAATTGGGGAAGTATGCTGCAGAACTGGATCTGGAAATCGTTTTGGAACTGGAGCCATTCCGTCTTTCACTGGTCAATGATGTCACGACAATGTTGCGATTTATCGAGGATGTTGGAATACCCGAAACGGTGAAAGCGAACTGTGATATTTCCCATTTGCATCTGATGAATATCGAACCTGCAGAAATTTCCCGTCTCAAGGGAATGATCGGCCACGTCCATCTGTCGGATTGTGATGGGAAAGTCCATGGAGATCTTCCACCGGGTCGCGGCATTACTCCCATCCAGGAGTACTTGGCGGCAATTCAGGAAACAGGATTTGATCGAACCGTGAGTATTGAACTGGAATACTCACCCCAACCCGAGAAAATCGTGGAATGGGTAACGGAAGCCTACGAGAAAACAGATGAAATTATGCAGAATCTAGGTTGCCGAGATTGAAAATTCTAGCCTCAGTGAGTAGCAGGCTTCTCGGTGGTTGTAGGCTAGAGTCTTGCAAATGCATCGAGGGCTTGCTGTAGATGGTCATCGGTCAAAGCGGCTGACATTTGAACTCTCAGTCGGGCCGCGCCTTTGGGAACCACGGGAAAACCAAAACCAATCACCATCACACCCATGTCAAAAAGCGCCTTGCTCTTTTTGATTGCTTCAGCTTCATCACCAATCATGATCGGAATAATTGCGGTAGGCGATTCCGGACATTCAAACCCCAGATCAGCCAGGCCCTTGCGAAACGTCTCTACGTTTTTGTGTAGTCTCTTCACAATTTGAGGTTGTTTTTGCACTATCTCGATGGCCTTTCCGGCGCTGTAGGCAACCGTTGCCGGCAAAGCATTGGAGAATAGGCTTGGCCGTGCGCGTTGTTGGAGAACGTCGATTGCTCTTGAAGAGGCCCCGATGTAGCCGCCGGCAGCGCCGCCTAACGCTTTGCCAAGCGTTCCGGTAACGATATCGACCTGCCCCAATTTTCCAAAATGCTCGGGTGTCCCTCTGCCGGTCTCTCCCAGCACGCCGATGCCATGGGAATCATCAACCACCAGCAATGCGTCGAACTTTTCACACAACTCAATTAATTCCGGTAGGTGTGCGACATCCCCCTCCATACTAAATACCCCGTCAGTAATAACCCAACGACAAGCTTTGGATGAAGAGGCTTTGAGCTTTTCTTCAAGGTCGCTCAGGTCACTATGCCGGTAGATTTGTTTTTCAACTTTTTTGGAAACGAGACGACAGCCATCGATGATGCTGGCGTGGTTGAGTTCGTCCGATAGCAGAATGTCATCAGGTCCAGCCAGAGTTGGAAATAGGGCTTCATTGGCATTCCAGCAACTGACATAGGAAAGCGAGCTTTCGGTTCCGATGAATTCTGCAATTCTTTCTTCCAGGTCCCGATGGCATTCCAGGGTTCCACAAATGAACCGCACCGAGGCTGTTCCAGCACCATACTCTTTTAGTCCGTCTATCCCGGCCTGAATCACCTCAGGATGGTCTGCCAAACCGAGGTAGTTATTTGCGCAAAGGACAAGGACTTGTCCTTTGCCTTTGATGTCCACGACCGGACGCATTGGGGAATTGAGTTCATAAAATGGTTTGAGTTGACCCGATTGGGTTAACATCTGGATAAGGTCTTCATTTCTAGAGTCAAAAGCAGTGCTAGGCATCGTGTTTCATCTTTCAAAAAAACTACATGGATATTCGATTATAGAAAACCAAATGGCATCCGGGCAGCGGGCTATCTATGGAAGTATTTGAAGGATACTTGGTTTGAAGAGAGCTCGTGCGCTGACCGGTGATTGACCGCGATCGATGCCGGTCTTGGCGAGATGGTTGATGGCGGTGATTTCCCCAACGTTGATGATCAAGAAACGTCTCGTTGACGAATGTCCCGAGTAACCAAGTGTCCAGCAAAGCCGTTTTGGCACGCTGGTTGCATTAGTTGTCTGATGGTTGATGGCCACAACTGACAAATTTTCAGAGCAGCAATCTGGCTTCGGTTTTGCCCGCTGCGGTATTCCTTACAGGAGATTTTCCATGAATAAATTAACGACTCCGGGTGGTAATCGGCTTCACAACGTTTTCGGTGATGTCGAAAAGGTTTTTAACCATTTTTTTGATCAAACCGATGAATCATCGGGCATCCGTTTTCAACCCAACTGGAATCTGGTTGAGGGCGTTGACCAATTTCAATTATCGATTGAGTTGCCAGGGATTTCGCGGGAGGATATTCATCTCGAAGTAGAAGACTGCATCCTCACGGTTTCAGGCGAAAAGACCATTGCATCCCTTGCTGAAGGTGAAAGCCTTCACGTTTCGGGGCGAGCTTCTGGTAATTTTCGGCGGAGGATTGAGTTTAACTCTCCAGTGGATCTCGATAAGATCGAAGCATTACTTACAGATGGCTTGCTGATTGTAAGGGTGCCGAAATCGGAAAAAGTGGTTCCCCGAAAAATAAAGATTCAATCGAACTAATCGGCATGCCAGGATATCGCGAGATCTAAGATCATCCTTGGCAGGTGCCGTTGTACTCGCGATGATGAGCATGTTGTTACATGTCGGCGGCATCTGCGAATTGGATTTCCAATAGCTCCGTTTCTACGGAGCTATTTCTTTTTCCGTTGGCAATCGTTCCTGCGACCCTGGCGGATTTTATGCCGGCGGATTCAAGGCCGCCTGTCAGACCTTGTTCGCGAAATTGCGAAGATCTTTTTCAAACAGAACGAGGCGATCGGCTGCTGATTGACGGGTGCGATTGAGTTCTTCCAGGTCAGCGGGCTTGTACCGGGTAAACATGTAGAATTTTACTTTGGGCTCGGTTCCGGATGGCCGAACGGCAACGTAGTTTCCGTCTTCCTCCAGATCGAGGAAAATCAGATTTCCCGTTGGACCTTGCAGCGGCTGAGGTGCTTTTCCCGTAATGGTTCGAGTCTGTTCAAGATAGTCCCGAATTGCCAAAGTTTTGATGCCTCCCAGTTCAGTTGGCGGCGATTCTCTAAAAGCGGTCATTAAGGCTTCCATTCTTTTCATGCCGTCGGAGCCCTCCATTTGAATAGTCATCAGATTTTCGGCATGATAACCATGTTTTTGGTAGAGACCATCGAGGTGTTCATGAAGTGATTTGTTTCGTGAACCAACCAATGCCGTCAACTCGGACATGAGCATGCAGGCTACAGCTCCATCTTTGTCACGAGCATATTCCCCCACGAGGTAGCCATGGGATTCCTCCGTACCAAAAACAAAGTTCTCCGGACCCTTACGGTCCATCATGTCGCCGATCCATTTGAAACCGACAAGGTTGTTGTCATAACAATGAACACCATAACTTTGGCATATTTTTGATATCATCCCTGTCGTGACCAAGGTGGTGACAACGTAATGATTGGCTGAAAGTTCTCCAGCATTTTGTTGTCTATCAAGGACATAGTCAGCAAGCATCACGCCAATTTGATTTCCGCTAAAGGTAGACCAACTGGAGTAGTCCCCATGCTCAAGCGGTGCAGCGACCCCAAGACGATCGCAATCCGGATCGGTTGCTAGAATAACGTCAGCAGAGGTCTCGATTCCCCGCTCGATGATTTTGTCGAAGACGGCCTTGTTTTCGGGATTGGAGACGTTGCCGGGGACATTCGGAAAATCACCGTCGGGCGTACGATGTAAATCGAATACCTCAACGTCTTCGAATCCTGTTGCCGTTAGGAGGCTAAGAACATTGAATTCTCCGACTCCGTGCAGCGGCGAATAAATCACCCGAATATTTCTGGGCCCCGGGGTACTCACTTTGAGATGGCATTCGAGAAACTCCCTGTCGACTTCCTCACGACAAAAAACAACGTTTCCAGCTGACAGCGCCTGGGAAAAATCTACGGTTTCAATCGCGTCCACTTTCTCAACTTCTGCGATACAGCCATTGTCATGCGGAGGAACCAGCTGGCCCCCTGTCGACCAGTAAACCTTGACGGCATTGTCGCTTGGCGGGTTATGACTGGCAGTCACCATGATGCCACATTGGCATTGCTTATGACGAACCAGGAATGAGAGCTCGGGAGTGCTGCGATAGTCGTCCAGGAAATAGACTTTAAATCCGTTAGCAACCATGATCGACGCACAGAGTTCAGCGAAATGTCGAGATTGATGGCGAGTATCATAGGCAATCCCGCAGGCCAGTTGCTCCGCGGAGTCGTTTTTTTGGTGGTATTGCCGAACATAGGTCGCCAGACCCTGGGCGCTTTCGCCAACCGTCCGATCATTAATCGCATTGCATCCGACAGGGTACATTCTGCCTCGTCTTCCCCCGGTACCAAATGGAATGACTGTCCAGAAAACGTCGTCCAGTTCCTGCCATTTTCCCGCTTCGATGAGATCCTGGATGGCTGGTACATAGTCCGAATAGCGTGGTTCGGACAACCAGGCCTTGATGTGAGACCCGGCGGAGGAGCTTAGATTCCTCGCCGAAATGGCGTTGTCGATGGCTTGGCTGTAGTTTTCCATGGGTGAGAGGTCCAGGGTTTTGAAGCACAGGGCATGAAGAGTATTCTCGATAAACCGAGGATTATCCAGAAATGAAATGTACAATTGAATGATTCCCATTCAATATGGAACGTGGATCGTGTGGGGACTGAAAACCCGATCTAGGTTATTATCTTGTCCCGTGTTGTCCTTGGTTTGGGGACGATGATTTTGTGAAGTTATCCTAGATCCGGAATAATGTCAAAACCTATCATTAGTGTGTCTGGCCTGCGTGGCATAGTTGGAAAGAGCCTCAATCCGATTCTGGCTGCGCAATATGCCCTGGCGTTTGCCCAACATTTGAAGCCGGGTTCGATTGTGATTGGGCGGGACGGTCGAGAGACGGGCGCTATGTTTGCCGATGCGATTGCGGCCTCTTTGATGTCGGCGGGATTTGAGGTGCTCGATGCAGGCGTTTGCGCGACTCCGACACTGGGTGTGCTGGTCAGGAAAACTGGCAGTTCAGGGGGCCTACAAATATCCGCAAGCCATAATCCACCCGAATATAACGGCATCAAGTTGTTCGGTGCCAGCGGCCGGGTGATTACAGCCAACCAAGGGCAGGAGGTTATTGAATCGTTCGAGAGGAACGAATTTGGTTATGTGCAGTTAAATCGGGTTGGGCAAAAATCCTGCATTCAGGACACGACAGAATCGCATCTCCGCTTGGTACTGGGGACCGTCGATGTAGAAAGGATCCGCAGTCGCAGGCTCAAAGTCGTCTTGGATAGTAATCATGGGGCAGGGAGCCTATTGGCCAGAAAATTGCTGAGTGAGCTTCACTGTGACTTTAAGATATTGGGTGATTGTCCAGATGGGCAGTTTGAGCATGTGCCGGAGCCGACCGAGGACAATCTGAAGGAGGTGGCGACTGCTGCCAAGGACTTTGATGCTGATGTGGTTTTCTGTCAGGATCCTGACGCGGATCGATTAGCGATCATTAACAATCACGGCAAGTACATTGGGGAGGAGTACACCCTAGCGATCACGATGCAGCATGCCTTGGCATCGCAAAACAGCTTACCGAACAATGGAATGCAAGACGGCGTGGTGGTGATTAATTGTGCAACCAGCCGGATGTCGGTTGATATCGCGGAGTCGTTCGGAGCGGAATGTCGGATCAGCGCCGTTGGAGAAGCTAATGTGACGCAAGAGATGATTGATCAACAAGCGATTTATGGGGGCGAGGGCAACGGAGGTCCGATCGATCCCAGGGTTGGCTATGTCCGGGACAGTTTTGTCGCCATGGCGCAAACGATGGATGCGATGTCGATGCATCAGGCTTCTATTGATGATCTGGTCAGTGCAATTCCTGAATATTCAATCGTTAAATCCAAGCTGCCACTGGAAAAAGAAAAGCTGAATGTTGCCTTGCAGGCTGTGGAAAATGTTTTTAACGAGGCCACTGTTAATCGCCTCGATGGTTTACGACTGGATTTTGAAAAAGCCTGGCTTTTGATCCGGGCGAGCAATACCGAACCGATCGTGCGGGTGATTGCCGAAGCGGGGTCACGGGAATTGGCCACTGATCTGGTCGCCAAGGCACAAGAGGTGATTCAGGCCAGTTGATGAGGGCAAGTTGATTCGGGCAAGGGTGCTTAGGCTTGTGGATTCCAGTAGATGTTACCGTGGAGTCGGCCAAATCCAGCAGAAAAATGGGGAGGGGTGGCCGGCTTATCCAAGGGCCATCGGTTCGGATGCCTGAAGGTTGGCTTTTTGAAAAAAAATGCCCAGTCCAGGAAACGGAATCCATTCCGGTCGTCGCTCGCAAAAATGATTTTGTTAATTTGCAAACAAGAGAGACACAAAAAAAATTACGGCCACAACAATTCCTGACTGGGCATTTTGAATGTTTTTAAACGTCGGTTGAGGTTGCTCTCCTTAGCCGGTGATGTTGTCAAATAGTGTGCCGAACTCCGGCATCTGTGATCCTAGGTGTTCAATCCATTTCTCCGGATGCCAGATCTCGATGCAAATAGCCGCTCCGACGATCATGACTTCCTGACCCGCTTCAACCCCCAGGAATTCTCGAAATCCGTCCGGGATGACAATTCTTCCTCGCTCTGCAACCGGTACCTGTTTGTGTCGCGTCGATAACAGTCTGCCCAGCAATTGGACTTCGGATAATCGCTCATTCAGTTTGCCGGCATTGATTTTCGACTTCATCAAATCAACACCGTCATCCAGACGTTTTTGCCATCGAGCTGAATTCCAAAGACTCAGTGAGCCAACCCGTTCCTTCGTCAAGATGCAGTTTTCACCGTCAGGTGACATCGACGGCATCCATTCATTGGGAACCAGTAGTCGAAATCGATCGTCCAGCTTTCGCCGATGTTCGCCGATCAGTATTTCGTCGCTCAAAAAATGACTACTCCCGTCTTGCGGCTGACAGTTGTTTCACATGTATTCTTAAAATGGGTTTAAAACCCACATAAATACACCATATAAAAACTAAATGGGTATGCAACCCGCTAAAATGAAAAACAGAGGATATTTTCACCTTTTCTTCGATGCTGGTTGGTCACCGATTTGGCTATCGTGAATCGCTCACCGGCTCGACAAAAATCAACGCATATGTTGAGATTGAGTCTTTCCCATTTGTTCCTAGAAAAAGGATGTACCGGTTGTGATTGTTGGTGTTCCCAAAGAAGTCAAACGCGATGAATATCGGGTCGCACTACTGCCTGTTGGCGCAGAAGAGTTAACCCGTCTTGGCCATCAGGTTCTGATTGAAAAAGGAGCGGGAACCGGTTCGGGGTTAACCGATGAGGATTATTCCAACGCCGGAGCCCAGTTGGTGGAAAGCCAACAGGAGGTCTTCGCCGAATCGGAGCTGATTGTGAAAGTCAAAGAGCCTCAGCCGACTGAGTGGCCGCTCATTCGCAAAGATCAGATTGTCTTCACCTACTTTCACTTTGCGGCCAGTCGAGAGTTGACCATGGCGATGCAGGAATCCGGTGCAACGAGTATTGCTTATGAAACACTCGAAAGTGGTACGGGACAGTTGCCGCTGTTGACGCCCATGAGTGAGGTCGCCGGAAGAATGAGCATTCAAGAGGGGGCGAGGTTTCTTGAGCGACCTCAAATGGGCCGAGGGATACTCTTGGGAGGTGTGCCTGGTGTCGCTCCGGCTCATATCACGATCATAGGCGGCGGCGTGGTAGGTACCAATGCTGCCAAAATAGCGGCTGGGTTTCAGGCTGACGTTTCCATCTTGGATATTAATATGGATCGGCTGCGGTACCTCGATGATGTCATGCCGGCCAACGTGAATGTGCTTTTCAGTGATCGGCACGTGTTGCGTGAGCAATTGGCTCTTTCGGATTTGGTAATCGGAGCGGTGTTGATACCAGGAGCCAAGGCACCTTGCCTGATCACCCGCGACGATTTGAAGTTGATGAAACCTGGTAGCGTGATCGTTGATGTTGCCGTGGACCAGGGCGGTTGCATCGAAACCGCCCGTCCGACAACTCATAGCGACCCGATTTTCATCGAAGAAGAAGTTGTTCATTACTGCGTGGCCAATATGCCAGGCGCTGTTGGAAGGACCAGTACATTTGCGCTTTGTAATGTGACGTTGCCTTATGTCATCAAGTTGGCAAACTCAGGCGTGGAGGATTGCGCCCGCCAATCTTCTGAATTAGCATCAGCGGTCAATATTCATGCAGGGCGGATCACCAATCAGCCGGTGGCCTCGGCATTTCAACTAGAGTACGAGCCAATTTTAGGGTAACCGCAGGTATCGGAGATAGACAGTGAACGATTCAAATTTGAGAGAGCGATTGGTGGAGTGCGGTCAGCTTTTTCACTCACGTGGGTGGAGTGTGGGGACCAGTAGCAACTACAGTGCGGTACGCCGTGAAGATCCCCTTGAAATAACGATTACCGTTAGTGGGAAAGACAAGGGGAAGTTGGACGTATCCGATTTTGTTGTCGTCGGTCAGGATGGTTCTCCTGTTCAAGGGGAATCACAAAAGTCTTCCGCCGAAACCATGTTGCATGTGAAGGCTGTACAAAGGCTGAATGCAAAAAGTGTTTTGCATACCCATTCGGTTTGGGGCACTCTGCTCAGCGACTTTTTTCATGAAGAGGATGGCTTTGAAATCAGTGGCTATGAAATGTTAAAGGGATTGGAGGGCATTCCCGATCACCAGTCTTCTATCTGGGTGCCGATCTTTGAAAATACACAGGATATACCGGCGTTGGCTGATGAATTTGAAAACTATCTTGCCAATCATCCTGACAGGAAATGTTATGGCTATTTAATCAGGCGGCACGGTCTGTATACTTGGGGCAAGGATGTTTTTTCGGCAAGACGCCATATTGAGGTATTTGAATTTCTGTTTGAAGTGATCGCGCGGAGGATGATGATGACCAATATTCCCTCTCCCATTCGCCTCGCTTGAACTAAGTTGTCCCTATTTGAATCTTTAAATTGAGAGAAAAAAGAATGGCAAGTATCAGTGTCCCTGATGAAAACCGTGAAATTACTGATCCTGATGAAATCCGGGAATTTCTGGCGCCCCATGGTCTCTGGTATGAAAAATGGGATGTGGAGGGCAGGATTGATAGAGATGCCTCCAACGAAGAAATCTTGGAGGCTTATTCTCCGGAGATCGATGCCTTGAAATCAAAAGGAGGATTTGTAACAGCCGATGTGATCAATGTTTCTTCCGAAACGCCTGGACTAGATGATATGCTCAATAAATTCAACAAAGAGCATACCCACGATGAGGATGAGGTTCGGTTTACTGTTAGAGGCAGTGGTGTGTTTCATGTTAATCCTGAAAACGGTCCGGTATTCGCCATCACCGTCGAATCAGGCGATTTGGTCAATGTTCCTCGGGGCACCCTGCACTGGTTCAATCTCTGCAGTGATCGAACGATTCGTTGTATTCGGCTTTTCGAGGATCCTTCCGGATGGGCACCCCATTACACCGATAACCCGGTTCATGAAAATTACGCCCCTATTTGCTTGGGGCCATCGTACCTTTCTCCGGGTGCCGCAGATGGAGAAGGTGCTGGCTCGGTTGTCGATCTTTCCTAAAGGTTGATTCCGCGCGAGCTCCCACCAGTGATCAAGCCCACCAGTGATCAAGCCCACCTGTGGCAGGGGTGCCAGACGATGGATTTTCTTGTCCCCAAGGGTTTTAATTCAACCTGTGAGTCATCGCATGGGAGCCGGAGAAACGAGCTTCGATCATTTGGCGAGTTTACGCCGAATCCCGGCCCGGTTATCCTGATCGTTGGTTAAGTGGTTGGGTGAACGTATCGGTTTGATGGTGATGGACATTTTTGATCGCTTGTTGTCAATCGCTCAAAAAAGATCGCTCAAAAAAGATCGCTCAAAAAAGTCTGGGTGGTCAATCATTCGGATCGATGGGGTCCCAACGGTTGCCTACCAACTATCTGAATGAAAGAGATCGTGTTTCCAATTAATTGTGATTGCGTACTACTCGACATCGAAGGCACAACGTCGTCGGTTTCGTTTGTTTACGACAAAATGTTCCCCTACGTCCGTGAACATCTGAGGAATCATCTTCAGCAATTCTGGTCTGAATCCCATACGATTGAGTCCGTTCAATTGATGGCTCAGGATCTTGGTCGAGATGATTGGCCTGATTCACGATTATCGGTCGAAGATCAACGGCAGCAGATTATTGACGAAGTTCTCCGGCAAATGGACGGTGATATCAAAGCAACCGGTCTGAAGTCCTTGCAGGGACAAATATGGAAATCCGGATTTGAATCAGGACAATTGAAAGCTCATGTTTACGAAGATGTGAGGCCCTCCCTGGAAGCTTGGAAGGCGTTGGGAAAGGAGATCCGGATTTATTCATCGGGTAGCGTTTTCGCTCAGTTGCTTTTCTTTGGGCACACCGTTGACGGAGATCTTCTGGCCCATTTTTCAGGCCATTACGATACAAAAATGGGTTCCAAAAAAGAGGTCGAGAGTTATCGTCTAATTGCCGAGGACTCTGGTCACTCGCCGGAAAGGATTCTTTTTGTCAGTGACATTGTTGAAGAGTTGGACGCTGCCAAAAAAGCGGGGATGAACACGTTGCTGAGCGTCCGACCGGGAAACGCACCGGTTGATCCTGCGGGTTGGCACTCGGAAGTTTCGTCTTTCGACGCCATACGGATCAGTTGAGCTCTTCCATGTGATGTCGAATCAAAGCCTTGACAACGGTAATTGAAATCGAATTACCGACCAGTTTCCAAAGTTGCCTTTGAGTCAGTTCTGTTGTTTCGGGACGAAATCGCTTAACGAAGCCTTCGCTGAATCCGAGAAGACGAGCGATTTCTGCTGGAGAAAACCGACGAATTCTACCGTTTACCTCTCTCAGGTAGGAGCCGCTGAGCATCGAGGATTTCCCATAGGCCGACGTGAAACAAGTCGAGTACCGATCTTCTCGATGGACGATATTAAGGCGGCTTTGCATGTTGGAATGCTCGGCCGTCAGCCATAAACCCTGGTTGAGGCTGGCCTGTTCGGTGGAATCCAGATAGGACGCCAGTGTCTGTGTCTGTGTCTGTGTCTGTGTCTGTGTCTGTGTCTGTGTCTGTGTCTGTG
>JABAAE010000039.1 GCA_014238905.1 Planctomycetota bacterium | reverse complement strand
TTTGCCACTGGAATTGAACTTGACCACCCATGCCGTTCTTGATGCTTTTCCTTAACGCATTTGCCGCGCCAAAATCAGAAATCGCTAATTCCTCAACAATTTAGCCAGAGAATGTGGAAGGGAGAGGACTCCGCGTCTCAAACTGAGAGCTTAGAAGTCAAATTGACCAGACAGACCGGCGAGATGATCGCGGAATTGGTCGTTTCCGCAATTTCTGCCCCTATCCATGGAACGCTTGTTGCGACGTGAACGCCAGCATGTAATCAATTACGTCAAACATCGTATAATATTGATGAGTGATTCTTTACCGCACGGTACGACCCGTTGTGGATTATGATCCCTATCAGTAGCGGTTTATCAGCTGTCCGCAAACTGAATGCAAACGATGATTTTTCAACACCTCATAAATGAGTAGATCTTTGATGGAAGCAACCCGGTTTTTCGAAAAATGCGCGTGCCTTGTGTTCCTTCTGGCGTTGACAGGGCAGGCAAACGCCGACAACTGGCCACGGTTTCGCGGTATTAACGGATTGGGCGTCGCTGAAGCGAAGACGGTTCCTGCCAAATGGTCTGCAGACGACTTTCGCTGGTCGATTGAGTTGCCCGGAACGGGACATTCGTCGCCGGTGATTTGGGACAATCGCGTCTTCGTGACCAGCGCCGACAAAACGGCCGGCAAACGTTTTGTTAGTTGCTATAGCACCGACGATGGTGCGGAGATCTGGAAAAAACAAGTCGACTACAAATCCTACAAAGC
>JABAAE010000038.1 GCA_014238905.1 Planctomycetota bacterium | reverse complement strand
TATTTGTCACGTGATTTTGGCATTAGTATATTCGGAATCTGCACATCCGATTACCCCAGTTAACCTGCTGGAACCACGTTTCTAGCAGAATTCTGAAATTTGTTTACTTTTACTTGCCAACAACAACAAATATTTACCACACGTTGTTGACAGTATCATACTCGGAATCTACATACCCGATTACCCCAGTAGAACTGTTGGAAGCAAGTCTCTACGATTATTTTGGGATTTCAGTTTATTTTGTTTTTCATAAATATGTGAATCATACTCAGTATCACTAAGGTTGTGTTGACCCAACAATGGATTGACCAAGTTTGTATCCGAAGAAATGATACTAAATAGAATCGGAATCTACAATTAAGCAATACGAGCGTCCTACGCGAGTTGTATTTCACTCTATATTTGTACTCGGGCCTTCGGTCCTCGGTATGGGGGAAAGTTACCTAGAAATTCAAGGAACTTACGTTATAACAAAACATATTTATCACGTGATATTGGCATTAATAAAATCGGAATCTGCATATCCAATTACTCAGCAGAACCGATGAAACAACGTTTCTGGGAGAATTCGGAAATTTGTTTACTTTTTAGTCGTAAACAACAACAAATATTTATCACATGTTGTTGACAACACCATATTCGGAATCAGCGTACCCGATTACCCCAGTACAACCATTGAAACCACGTTTCTGGGACAAATTTGAAATTTGTTTAATTTTTAGTCGTAAACAACAACAAATATTTATCATATGTTGTTGACAGTATCATAT
>JABAAE010000037.1:514-843 GCA_014238905.1 Planctomycetota bacterium | reverse complement strand
ATGAATCCAGGCGGACCACCGTCTAAGGCTAAATACTAACTGGAGACCGATAGTGAACAAGTACCGTGAGGGAAAGGTGAAAAGGACCCCTGCTAGGGGAGTTTAAAGTTCCTGAAACCCCGTGCCTACAAAGTGTGGGAGCATCTTCGGATGTGACCGCGTGCCTTTTGCATAATGAGTCTGCGAGTTATTGTCAGTGGCAAGCCTAAGCACTATTGGTGCGCAGGCGAAGCGAAAGCGAGTGTGAATAGCGCGTCTAGTCGCTGGCGATAGACCCGAAGCGGAGGTGATCTAACCATGGGCAGGTTGAAGCTGAGGTAAAACTCAGT
>JABAAE010000037.1:0-504 GCA_014238905.1 Planctomycetota bacterium | reverse complement strand
AGCTGGTTCTCTTCGAAATAGCTTTTGGGCTAGCGTCGGGGAAGTACTCCGAGGAGGTAGAGCACTGATTGGCTTAGGGTCCCTAACAGGATACCAAAACCAGTTAAACTCCGAATGCCTCGGATCCCATTATCCCGGCAGTCAGTCGGCGAGTGATAAGATCCGTCGTCGAGAGGGAAACAACCCAGACCATCGGCTAAGGTGCCCAAATACCGCTCAGTGGTAAGGATGTGACGTTACATAGACAGTGAGGATGTTGGCTTAGAAGCAGCCACCATTTAAAAAGTGCGTAACAGCTGACTCATCGAGTGACGTTGCGCCGAAAATGATTGGCGATCAAGCGGTATACCGAAGCCATGGATGTCTTAGGACATGGTAGAAGAGCGTAGTCAGGCCATTGAAGCTTCTCTGTAAAGAGGGGTGGAGGGCTGACTAGTGAGAATGCAGACATGAGTAGCGATAAACAAAGTGAGAATCTTTGTCTCCGTAAACCCAAGGTTTCCT
>JABAAE010000036.1:660-890 GCA_014238905.1 Planctomycetota bacterium | reverse complement strand
TTTCTTGGAACATTGGCGTACGAGAGAGTCTAAATCCAAAACGTCAGAGACCGGCCAGACTGATGTTTAAGGAGAGCGAGTCATCTAGTTTTGCGTGCTTAATCTTATAGGCAGTATGATTTTGTGTCAATCATTTAAAACAACCTTTTAGCTTAGTTTCCGGATTATAAAGCATTAATAATCTTGACATGGATATAGCCCATTTATATACTCCAGCCTCGCTTCGCATT
>JABAAE010000036.1:234-650 GCA_014238905.1 Planctomycetota bacterium | reverse complement strand
TAATAGGCAAATTAAAACTTTTGTAGAAAGACAAAAAATTTTCAAGACCTTGATGCGAAATCTTATAGTGTAAGGCTCAAACTGTCAATTATTTACCTCTCGGTTTGGCATAAATTAAAAAATCTAAAATTTCGGGATTTAGCTTATCTCCTTGACCATAACTGGTTTTTACTAATAAAGGGAAATCGCTTGACAGGATATGGTTAGCATTTATATACTCCGGGCCTCTTCTAGAGATGTTTAATAGTGCTTGGGCGGGTAGCTCAGCTGGGAGAGCACCGGCCTTACAAGCCGGGGGTCACAGGTTCGAGCCCTGTTCCGCCTACCATTGATTTGCTTCTGGCGTTTGAAAAATTTTGATGTTGCTACGAAAAAAATGGGGATAGAATGGGTTTGCGAGGTAGACTCGTAATAAG
>JABAAE010000036.1:0-224 GCA_014238905.1 Planctomycetota bacterium | reverse complement strand
GCCGGAGGTCGCGAGTTCGAGTCTCGTCGGCCCCGCCACTTTTTAACAGCCTACAGTCTTAGGACTATAGGCTGTTTTAATTTCCCCCCTTCTTTACTTTAGTATTTATTGGTAGAAAAAAATCAGATCACGTTTTGGATAGATGCCAAAAGATTGGCAGATAATAGATTCCTTTGTTTGATAGGGATCGGCAGCCATTTCTATTCCTTTAAGAAGCCTTTTCT
>JABAAE010000035.1 GCA_014238905.1 Planctomycetota bacterium | reverse complement strand
GCATACTGGTCACGTTAGTTGAAGGGTAAGGCGGATAAAGCTTATATGCGTTATAAGTAGCTATAAC
Source organism: Planctomycetota bacterium (assembly GCA_014238905.1). Classification (GTDB taxonomy): domain Bacteria; phylum Planctomycetota; class Planctomycetia; order Pirellulales; family Pirellulaceae; genus JABAAE01. The sequence goes on along the minus strand of JABAAE010000035.1, from coordinate 836 downwards.
TTCAGTAAAACAGAAAGTTGGGTATAAATGACAATACTAGGTAACTACCAGTCCCAAACTTCTACCTCTTTTAAGGGAGTGATAAGGTAAGACCGAAACCGGGTAACAGTAAGTGCGGTACAATTTAAAATACCAAGGCACCGAATCCAACCTAATTTTGGTAACGGCGGTTCGACTCCGCCCACTTCCACTACATAGAGAGATGGCAGATATGCAGAGATATACTTGCCCCACAAACAGCGGCGGCGTCATCACGTAAACGAAGGATACCTTCGTGGGCACATCTCTCTTAATATAGCGCTGTAGAGCAGTGGCCAGCTCGCAAGGCTCATAACCTTGAGGTCGTCGGTTCGAATCCGGCCAGCGCAACTAACGCGAAAGTAGCTCAATTGGTAGAGCATCACCCTTCCAAGGTGAATGTTGTGAGTTCGATCCTCATCTTTCGCTCTAACACTAAAATAATAATATGAGAAATAAATTTACACCGCATTTTAAAGTAAGTATTTTAAAATCAGCGGTAAGAGTAGGAGGATTTACACTCCTAATGTCATCTATTCCACTTGGAGTAGCAGTATTAATAATCGCTGAGATAATCAGTATATATGAAGAATTAGTATGAGCACAAGAAACTTAACAATGGTTATCGACAGACAACATGCTGAAGATAATACGCTTGGCTTTGCTTGCGATCCAGAAATGGTTTGTGACAAAAGCTATGTAAATATGTACCTGCATCACGATGGTTATCCTGAATACAGAGCAGTAGAACTTGCAAATTGGGTAAAATATATGCAAGAAGTTAAAGGTTTCACACAGTTTGGTGATGGATCAAGAAT
>JABAAE010000034.1 GCA_014238905.1 Planctomycetota bacterium | reverse complement strand
TCAATCAGATTCCCTAACTAGATTCAAATAAGAGCCTAACCCTCATGCCGTCAACGGGTGAGTGAGCAAGAATGGCTGCGGCTACGCTATTAATATCGTAACATCCGTAGATTCGCCGTGTACCACTTGCAATTCAAACAGCCAGATTCCCCATCGTGTGAAAGAATCTCTTTTTGCATTCTGAATCAAAGTGGGTGACAATAGCATCGAAGATGCTGAAGAAGTATTAGGACTTTTAAAGCGAACCAGTTCGCTAAGGATATTTAAATGAACAAGTTTCTGATTCTGTTGGTTTTGTTTGCTGCTGGATGTGGCGGAAGCGACAAAGCCAATTCCAAAAACGCGATTTTTGCAAAAATAAATTCCAGTGGAAAAATCACAGACGAACAAGCCGAAATCCTTAGTAAGGAGAAATTTCTTAGTTTAAACGACTTAACCTCCATTACAGACGAACAAGCGAACATCCTGAGTAAGGTTGAGGAGTATCTCTATTTGAATGGCTTAACCTCCATCACCGACGAACAAGCGGAAAGCTTGAGTAAGGTTAAGGATCTTGGTATCTCCGCAGCTTGCCAACCGCTAATCGCCAAATACAAAAAGTAATAAGTCGCCTGATCTCTTTGCCGCTTCAATTCTCATCGAGAGAATTGATCGCTGAAGTTGCTAGATTGCTTCAGCGTAACAAACGCTGATCTGCCAGTACGCTGCGGCGCATGAAAAGGGTATGAGCGTTAACAAGGTTTAAAAGAACTCCATCGAGTTTAGAATCCAGCGGGGTTCGTTGGTGAAGATCAAAACGGTAATTACCGTTTTTGAATAGATCGAGGGTGAAAACCCCCGCGAAAACGTGTAAGATTGTGCGAAGGAATGAGACAGGCATTTCTAGTGAAAATCTCGCTAAAACCCTTGTTTCTACCGTTGGAAAGCAAATTATCGACTGACGTTTCTGCATTTCTTACAAGCAGGGGGTCACAGGTTCGAGTCCTGTATCGCCCACCAGTTTTGATTAACAAATAGCAATCTGAAACGCATTTGTTACCTGGTCATCTCGATCAGTTGCGGCTTGGAAAAACTGGTTTTGGTCCACTTTTTTTGCTTCTAAAGCAAGCCGTGAAATGTTAGCAACTCCAAAAGATCAATATGATTTGTTTCTTTGTAATGGGGCCTAGCTTGGTGAACCAACTTCAATTTAGCGAAGAATTGGCAGAGGGAGTTGCCTCAGCGTCCCGCCATAATTTTCATCATCGGTCCCAATAAATAATTGAGGTGGTTCATCATCGGCCGATTCACGTACCGCGACCGATTCGACTTTGAAGCCATCGAGTAGTGCGTACTCAACCGGTTGAGGGAATAACTCGATCGAGGCCTTCTCATTTTGAAGCTTAATTTGACCAATTATGTACACACCAGCGGCGAAGGGACCATTGTCTGGATTAGGAAGTCCGGCGGCCTCTGCGTCAAACGCCGAGACGCTATAGATGAACCCCTTGCT
>JABAAE010000033.1 GCA_014238905.1 Planctomycetota bacterium | reverse complement strand
GAAGAAGTATTAGGACTTTTAAAGCGAACCAGTTCGCTAAGGATATTTAAATGAAGAACCTTCTGATTCTTATTGTTTTGTTTGCTGTTGGCTGTGGTGGTGACAATGCTGATCAAAAGAAAACAAAATCCAATGCCAAAAAAGCGATTAAGGAATCGAAGGAAGAAATCGATGTAGACGCACTCGTTGATGAGATAAATTCCAGTGGAAAAATCACAGACAGACAAGCGGAAAGCCTAAGTAAGGTTGAGCATCTTAATTTAAACGGCTTAACCTCCATCACCGATGAACAAGCGGAAAGCCTGAGCAAGGGTAAGTACCTTAAATTAAACGGCTTAACTTCCATCACCGACGAGCAAGCGAAAAGCTTGAGTAAGGTTAATTACCTTACTTTAAACGGCTTAACTTCCATCACCGACGAGCAAGCGAAAAGCTTGAGTAAGGCTTACCATCTTGAATTAAACGGCTTAACCTCCATCACCGATTCGCAAGCGGAAAGCCTGAGTAAGGGTAAGTACCTTAAATTAAACGGCTTAACTTCCATCACCGAAGAGCAAGCGAAAAGCCTAAGCAAGGTTAAATTCGGTCTTCATTTAGGCGGCTTAACCTCCATCACCGATGAACAAGCGGAAAGCTTGAGCAAGGTTGAGACGTTTTGGATCTCCGCAGCTTGCCAAAAGCAGATCGCCAAATACAGAAAGCAATGAGCCGGCAGTCTGCCTGGCAAGTGGCAGCCAAGAACTACAACCGCCACGCCAAGAACGACAACCGTATCTTCGTGGGACAACAACTTGGCTCGGTTTTCGGTTTCAAAATGATGGCCAAGCTGGTTTTTTATCGCCCAATGCGACCGTTTGAATTTTTTTGACCCCACGTAAAAAACATTGTGCGGTCACCAATGTCATTCGGTGATCACCAAAGTGTCCACGCAAATCACCCGATCGGCATCCAATGGATCCACCAGAATACGGACAGCTTTTCCGCTTTGCTGGAAAACTTTCGCCTGTTCGATTCCGGAATAAATATTTGTTTGCGTTTTTCGCGCGACGCCCGCCACTTCGAATGCCAAATGGAGATGATATCTCCTTTTACTGTTGATCTCGGTATTGGTTCGTTCGACGGCGGTCACATGACCGGATGTCAGATCTCCTTCGCAGACGATACGATGTTTGCGGCGACTGCTTTGGATCGACAGAAATAACGTTAATGCACCGGCAATCAGGAATACAGCGCCCACTGGTAGGCCGATATATCGGTCGGTTCCGCTTAAGACAAGGGCGAACAAGATGGGAATCCCCACCCCAGTCAGCAGGAGCACAACGCCCATTGCAATAAGCGGTTTGGCGTCGCCGATGCACTGGCGACGAAGACCCATTGGGACCAATTTTCGTGGCTTCGGCTGTGCTAGAAACTGTTCTATTTCATCGTTGGTCACCGCAATTCGATTCAGGTATTTACGCAAGATTGCGCCCTGAAATCCGCCCATCTTCTGAGCGGCCAACATTACATCAGCTACTTCCGTCGATCGACGCACCTGTGGCTGTTCATCTAGGCCTTTTTCCCCTTTTCTGAACAACGCTAACATTTCGAACGAATCGTTGATAAATGCGGGCTGATCATCCGCCTTGCATATCTTCCCTGCCTTCAAAACCAAAATTCGACTGTGGTCGCCGCGAACCGTCCATCCGGGTGCACGCGCAAGGTAGTTTCGAACGTCCTGAGAGAACAGGATTCGCACCGCTTCCTCATTCCATGCAAACAGGTGATAGTCGTTTGAAAAGGCCAGTGAATCGTCAAAATTGATGTCAGGCATTTCGCCACCGGCCGAAATCAGTTTTCCGAGAATTCCTTTGGAATGAGGCCACAGTGCGAAGCGGGGGATTTGCAGTGTATCGTCTTGCAGAATGATGCCCGTTTGGTGGATCCGCGTTGCTCTGTGGGACGAGTCGGTTGATGGTAAATAGCTCATCTCAACTACAAACAGGCTGACGCCGTCGCGCACCTGTCTTTCAACATGACTGACGGTCACATCTTCAGACAGTAATTCTGAAATGACTTCAGCCAGGACTTCGACTTGGTCATTTGTTCCCTGATTCATGGCTCGAAACTTTCTGAGATTGGAATGTCAACGTGTCAATAAACCGTGTCTTCCTCTGTGCTGTTGGGAATATCAACCCATTATCGAGTGAAACGAAAAGCATTGTTTGATTGGAAGTCAGTTGCTCTATCCAGCTGAGCTATCGGGGCGAACTCGGTTTTTACCGTG
>JABAAE010000032.1 GCA_014238905.1 Planctomycetota bacterium | reverse complement strand
AGATAGTCATTACCCACTAACTTGCAGGGTTTTGGGCGGTGAGCACGATCCCAAGCTGCGGCATCTGACAGCGTTGCTCGGTACTTCTTAGCGCCTCCATTACGTCTGACTTCGCGACTTATTGTCGACGCCGAGCGTTGCATCGATCGCGCAATTGCTCTCAAAGACATTTTAGTGATGAGGCCCCTAGATATTTCCTCGCGCTCTGAAAGGGTAAGCGCCAAATGCGATCTCACGCGCTCGGGCGGGCGGATGCCACCAGTGCGGGCCAGAAGCGGATAAATCGAAGACGATGCACGATTAAACCCGCGCCCAATCGAACTCAAAGACTCCCCACGTTGCCATCGATCCCACATCTCTGACTTTTGACTATCTGTATAAAATGTACGTTGACGATACTTCATAAATTACACTCCATCTTTCCTAAAAGATTAAAGTGTTGCGTCGACCCGTTGAACTCACCGTTAAATTCCGACAAGTTGACAATTTCCGACCTGCAGAAAACTTTACAGTATAGATCTGCTGCGAATTCAAATGTCCGCTTTGTGGAAGCTGCACCCAGCAATCTTGTTTGTTTCGAAAAGCTGAAATGAACTGTTCACAACAAATATGATTTTCTGCTCCTGCAAATTGTTGCGATGCAGCAATCGATAGTTTGGGCTTATTTTGTTGAAGACGTTGCCGTGATCTGAGGTTTTGCCTGCGTCGCGGCGTGAATAGCGGGTCTTTTGTTCCGCCTGCCGTGCGTGGCGGCTGGTTTGTTCGGTGTTTCGCCTGGTCAGATCATATTGCGATCCTCATTTCGGCGGTCTTGGGCCTTAGCTTTGCGAGTTTTCGGAGGTTCTGGGCGATGGCAGCGAGGGTAAATTCATCTTTTGCTCCGCATGGTCCTCGAAGCCTGAGCCGCCCGAGGCCAAGGATGCGTTTGGGGTGGGCGAAGAGCATCTCGACTTTCTTGCGTTTGGCTTGGGCTTTGGGGTTGAAGTCAGACCTGGCTGCCAGTCGTGCAAGGTCGCGGGCATCTTCATGTTCCTCGCGACCGATGAACCGGGTGTTTGTATTTGGGCAGCAATTTGATTTCGATGGACAGGCTTCACATATGGCTTTGGTGGCCCTGTATCTTCGGCGACCGGTTTTGGGTTCTTTCCTGCGCGGGTCAGAATAGTTCCGGCGGGACTGCAACAGATGCTTGCCTTCGGGGCAGATATAGCGGTCGTTGGCCTCATCCCATTCGAAGTCGGAGCGGGAGAATGTGCCATCCTTGCGTTCAGATTTATCAATTAGCGGAATGAATGGGATGATGCTGCGCTTCTTTGTCAACCACGCCAGGTTCCCGGCCGAACCATAGGCTGTGTCCGCGACGAGCCAGTCCGGCCTGATGCTGAAACGCTCCTCGGTACGATCAATCATGGTTTGTGCTGCACCCACTTCGGCCTGCCTGATTGAGCGTGTTGCCTCAACATCCACAATCACGGAATGGTCGGTGTCGATCAGATAATTGTTCGAGTACGTGAAGATTGCCGGGCCTTTACGCGCCGCAGTCCACTGACTGGCCGGGTCGGAATGGGAGGTGAACTTGGGTTTGACCGGGGTTGAAGCCCCAAACGCCTTGTCGTCAAGAACGTCGAGATATTCCTGGACCGCCCGGGGCGCATCATCTGGGTCGATGGCAGACACGTCCCATTCTTTTTGTGCGCTGGAGTTCATTCTGTCGACATCTGCCTCGATCAGGCTGGCATCGACGGCAAAGCCGTGACCACCGACCAGACCTTCAGAAATACAGCGGAGCAAATCGCTGTCACGGAATTTACCGTGGCGGTATTTTGAGAAGGTGGAATGATCCGGCACCTTGTCGTCCAGGCCAAGGCGACAGAACCACCGATATGCCAAGTTCAGGTGGACCTCCTCGCAGAGGCGCCGTTCTGACCGGATGCCGAAACAATAGCCGATCACCAGCATCCGCACGATGAGCTCAGGATCAATAGAAGGGCGGCCTGCGTGGCTGTAATACGGCTTCAGTTGCTGGCGGATGGCGTCAACATCCAGAAACCGATCTATCTCGCGCAGCAGATGATCAGCGGGGACGTGCGTCTCCACATCAAAGTCGTAAAACAGCCGTGCCGGAGCTTTCTGAACACCCATCATCGCCAATTCCTCCCCATCTTACAAAGATGAGTGAATCAAACCACTTGCTGCAAAGCAACAAAGACTTCTTCAACAAAATGTCCACACAACAGCCGTTAGTGTTAGTGGTGTAGTTTCATTGGACAGGTGTTTTGTTTGATGGAGCTGCATTGCTATTCACGCATAAATTTTAGTCGTGCTTGCAATCTGACGCTGCTGATCTTTCCAGGGCTGCTGACATCAGACACTGGCAGCGGCGGGCAACTCCCTTAGATACCTGGGCCAGAATGGCCATCTGCGAAAATAGCAAAGTCGTCAATCTCTGGACTACATAATCTCAAGCGACTGAAAAGGCGTCCAGTTAATACCGTAGTTCGAGATGGGTTCGAGCCATTACTTGATCCATCAAATCAAATTTTTGCCAGCCAGATAAATCGTATGACACCGATCATCGTCCTTTTCGTCCAAGGCCACATGGGTTCGCGTCCATGTCCAATCTACGCTGTCCAAAACACTCTCAAAGTCAATGGAGTCAGCCGCAGACCAGACACCAACAACACCCTGCTCTCCGAGTCTCTGAGAAATCCGTATCATCGTCTCACGTTTATATAAAATATGGTTCTGGCTGTGAACGATGGCATCTGGTCCGTTGTCAGTATCCAAGATAATCGCATCAAATGAAGGACCTTCTTCCACAATAACATCTACGACGCTTTGGACACGGACATTAACCCGTGTATCCTTCAATGGATAATCCGCAAGTGCCCCAAGCGGATCCTCATTCCATTCCACAATTTCTGGTATCAGCTCACAAACCGTTATCTGTGCCTGCTCTCCAACCGCATCAAGAGTTT
>JABAAE010000031.1:373-5078 GCA_014238905.1 Planctomycetota bacterium | reverse complement strand
GGTCGGCAAAGTCAAAATGCTGGTCACAAGTCAGTTCGAGTTCGATGGCAAGGTTGTTTTTACCCGCGAAGGCGTTTTTACACGGTTGCCTGAATCGGGAGATAAAGCCAAAAAGTAAACAAGGTTTCCATAAAGGATCCTCATCCTGATGGACGACCGGGCCCTCGTAGAGGCAATCACTTGGCTTGCGAGATCTTTACCACACCCCCTCGCGGTGAATACGGGGTACCCAGCCTCTAGCTGTCGTCTGGACGGCTTACTCTTGGAGAGCTTGCGGAGGACAGATAATGACCTCCATTCCATCATGCTGTGCAAGTCACGCTCGCCTGCTGTTGTTTGATTGCACTACTTTACCCCTAACTGTTCCGACGAGAAGACCGTTGGCAAAAAGCCGTCTGCGGACACAGAAATCGTCTCATTTCGCACCACCGTCCAGTTCCATTCCAACCAACCTATTTCGACCGAATCATAGGAGTCGAGCGTACCAACTGTGTAGGATGCGGTCTGGTTACTGCCAGAATTTCTTGCCGTAACAACTACGTCGAACAAAGTCTTACCTGACGTGTTTCGAATTTGAACCACGTTACCCATGCCTACAAGGGAAGCACGTACTGAAGCACTGACTGGAACTTGTGCGGGAGTACGGAAGCATTGAGGTTTAAAATAGACCAACGCGGCTACAGAAATCACCCCAATTACCAACCATCCGCCGAAGCCACCTTCGCTGTCATTAGACATACAAAACACTTTCGGAATTACGTGTAGAGGTTAGTGCTTTTGATCTTTACCGGACGTCTTATCATAACCCGCCCAATTAACGCCCTCAATTGTAAACCCATGAAGAAATCGCCTAGGTTTTGTGTATGTCAATCCAAACAATTGATTTGCCCCGGAATGTCGCGTCCTCAAGTTCTGACCTTGGATCATTGATTCAGTTGATGTCAGTCCGTTTGCATAAGAAGTGAGTCGTATTGTCGGCGAAATGAATGATCCAAATCGCAACATCAATGCCGCGAGCTTGAACCTCGTCAAGCAATCGTCAAACAATCGGTAGTTAGTACACCGGTGGAATCTGGACCGCTGGAGTAGGTCTTGTTTTGTATCCGGGGCTCTCACCCGACACCAGTTCGAGGGATTCGAACTGATCAAATTTGTCCAAATCTGCCTCAAAAGGAAATCCATGTTTTTCGATGTCGGTGTACTTCTCGCTGCAACCATTGCCAAAAATAAAGTAGCCTTTGAGCTTCTTTTGCTCTTTTAAGTCTTGCCGAATCATTTCTATAATCCGGTCATCACCGGAAAGGCAGGGAGCCCTAGACTTCCATTTTGACTCGTAAACGACGCCTTGTTAGTGATTTTGAAGACCATCAAATAAACAACGTCCGAATCCATTGAGTCTGCGACTTAGTTGATAACGATTTGAATGATAAGGGGTGCTGGACTCCGGTCCAGCTGAGTTCATCGATCCCAGGATTTTACCAAACCCCCGGGGCTGATTTAGGCAGGACCCAATCTATAGCGGATGTAAGTGAGAACGCTACGGATTATGAGGATTTAAATAAGAGAGGCTATTTCGAATTGGATAAAAGTCGTCATCCGTCTTTTGCTTTTCTTCGTAAAGGGGATCGAGTTTAATCGCTATTTCCAGGTGCCGAAAAAAATATCCTTTAGCCTTTGGGGAATTAATTTCATCTCTGCTTGCCAAGCTCCATTGGCATGCAAGGTTGCGTTGATTTGGCGGCGTCGCCTTTGGTCAATTAGAAACAGAATTGTTGCAGGTTTTCGGTAGCAATCGTTAGGCAAATCTGCCGACTCATTGCCGGCGTTCGATAAGTGCCTAATCTAATAAACAACCCAGCCCGCTAACAAGACGCCAAGCCCGAGTAATATCTCGCTAAAAGCCGGTTTCTTGATCCGTTCCTATTCGATTTCAAAAGCAACCAGGACGCTGACTTTCACTTCGATCGTGCCCGGAGCGAAACTGCCACTGACGGTGTCCGCAGATGTGTCGGCCGCGAACTCAACGTTTCGGATTGAATTGGAAGCATAACCAAATGACCGGGCTTCCGCGTTTTCAGAAATTTCAAGGACTTTGCCCAGTTTTGAGTCGAGTACCTCGGTCATTTCAGCGGCTTTGGTTTTTGCCATTTTTGCTGCCTCCAATCGAGTTTCTCGACGGGTTTTGGTGTATTGGGATGACTCCAGGCGATAGCTCGATTGAACGTCCGGGCGTTGTGATAGCGTCCGAAACACTTTATCGAACTTGGAAACATCACGCTGGCAAAGCGTGACGGCGCGGGTGACTTCGAAATGCCTGAAGGTAGCCTGGTCCTGATTTCGATTTTGTTCGAAGACTTTTCGGATATTCAAATAACCGGTTTGGATTTCCGAGGCGGTGACGGCGCCAAGTTCTTTCCGGTGAAATTGAATCAGGCTTGCCACCGTTCCCTCATTGGATTGGCAGGCTTTGGATAATTCCTCATCGGTCGAGATGACGTTTAATGTCCAAATGATGGTGTCCGGAACGACCTTGGAAACAGCTGTTCCCGAAACGGTGATCTTTCTTGGCGAGTCATCGCCTCTGGTCGCACTTTGGGAAAAAACGATGAAAGCGAAGGAAACGAACAATGTAAACGAACGGGTTGGGTTTCTTTTCACGAATGTCTCCGAAGTCAACTGAGAAAAAATAGGTTTCAGGATTCAATCGAATCGTAACAAGGAGATTCGATTTCCTAACGCAAACTATAACACTGTATTGACTTTCACTTGTCAGAGAGATGTAAAAAGATTGTCCCATTTCAGTATTTCCAACACCAGCCATACGGTCTTAGCTTGGTTGGGAAGGAATTGGGTTTGGCTAGAGAACCATACCGCTAAAGAAAACCGGGTAGCCAGATGTGTCACGATTGGTTTTCCTGGTCAATCCGAAGGCCTTATCCACGCTAGGCTGAAAAACGGTTGTTTGCAAATACCGGTGGTGGGGAAAGTCGTGGTGTCCAACCAGAGGCTTGCGGCGAGCAAAATCGTGCCAATCGCCAGCAAGGATGGTCACCGGAGACTCTGTTTTTCATCCTCCTGCATCACGTAATTCAACGAAAATTTGCTTTTGGGACGTGTGAGGAATCGACCCAGTACAGGCGAATAGGTTTGAACATCAATGACGTTCTTGTCAGGACGGAAAGTCATGATGCGTAAAAAACCGCTTCCCGCTTTGATTTCTGCGGTGTCCCAATACCAGTAATCCGCCTGAACCTGATGTACGGTATTACCATTTTTTCCTTTGCTGGTCAGTAAATTCTCCATGGCATGTCCGGAAAGAACCAGAAAGATGTTTTTGTGGCGGCTGATGAATTTTTCCCAGATAGATTTTCCTGAGTTGCCTTTTACTGGATAAGTGTCAGCTCCTGTCCGTTGCCCTTTATTTTTCGTGAGATAACCATGGGTGAGGATGATGGTCCGATAATCAGGAAACTTTTCAACAACCTTATTCGCCCATGCGAGTGTTTCGTCGCGAGGTTTGAATTCCAGTGTGAGAATGAGAAAATTCATTCCTCCTGCTTTGAGAAAGAGGTAGTAGTTTTCTATCCTTCCTTCTTCTCGAAAATGAAGTTTTTTCTGACTGCCAAAGTGTGAGTCGTACAAAGAGTTTTTCGTGAAACGCGTAGGTTTGAAGTAGGTGCTGAAACGGCTTTGGCGAGAATAACTGGTCTTATGGTGTTGAGGTGAATATCCCATGTCGTGATTTCCCGAACACAATATGTAGGGGACGTGGTTGTCTATGGTCTTGAACGCCGCATCGGCTATCTTCCATTCTTCATCGTGTTCTGTCTGAGTGATGTCTCCCACATGAGCCGCCATGACGATATTCATCTTCTTCTTGTTCGTCTTGATCCATTGGGTCTGCGTATAGAAACACGACCGCTGGTCTCCAATGTCCGGCCAGTGCCTCTGTGTCTCCTTATGTCTGATGTCAGCGTATCCTTGAGTGTCAGGCAAAACGATCAGGGTAAAAGCCTTAGCATCTCGTGTGGATTTCCTGTTCAGAGGAGGCTCCGACATTTTCCCGTTGCCGGTGTGAACGGTTTTTCCGCTGTGTCCTACCGGGATCGTTGTTCCCTGCGCCCGTGTGGCCGGTACTGTCGGCCGGATATCGTCGGGCATGTTTGAAATGGCGACAGTGAATGCTGAATATAATGCGCAAACAGTTATTTTTATGATCGAGGACAAACCTAGTTACTCCATCTAACGAAAACGTTCACCGGGTCGCGGCTAACAATATGAATCTCAATACGCCTGTGGCAGGGTTCCTATCCTTCTCTGGATAACCCATTCGTAGAAGGCGATTTCTTGAGCATGCAAAAAGCGATTCTTTCACGCTATGTGGGGGAGGTTAAGCCTAAAGAAAGAACATCTACTTTACTCGAGATTTCCGCTTTTTGGTCAGTGATTGTGGTTAAGCCATTTAATTCAAGATCCCATTCAACCTTGCTCAGGCTTTCCGCTTGTTCGACCGTGATTTTATCCATTGAACTGATTTTACCTAAGAGTGCATTCAAATACTCTTCATTGGTTTCCTCAATTGTTTTTTGGGATCAGTATTATTACGACCACATCCAGCACCAAACAATCAAAATCAGAAGGATATTCATTTAGATATCCTCAACGCCTCATCAACAAACATTGTCGTCTATCTTAGCAAAATTAT
>JABAAE010000031.1:0-363 GCA_014238905.1 Planctomycetota bacterium | reverse complement strand
TTTTTTGTCAGGCTTCAGAACGTAATTGGATTCATGGTCGAGTGTGTAGGTTTTTCATTTGTTCTTCTGTCATAAGTAATTCAATTATTTGATTTTTTTATAAGTTGTTTGTTCATCTTTACCAAATTCTGCTCGTTGATCTGGCTGGAACTGGGTTGATCCGACATGCCATGCGATCTCGGTTAAATCACCATTTGGTTCAATTTTGTAAATTTCTATATAATCGGGGGTATCGGTATCGACCACATGAACTTCTTTTTGCTTTGATTCTGACTTTGACTTCGAAACTATCTTCCAAGTTCCATGGAGTGTGTCCTCTTGGCTGAACTTGCTCTCAGTTTTTCCATTTTTATGCAAGATAAG
>JABAAE010000030.1 GCA_014238905.1 Planctomycetota bacterium | reverse complement strand
AAGCACTATCAGTGCCAGTCCCGAAAAAGCCGTTAATGCGGCTGGAAAAAAAACCGACTGGAGTGTTGCGCCGGGCGTAGTTAACACGTCTCCTGGTTTCTCAGGGTTGACATAAACCGTAACTTTTTTACCCGATAGGTATTCCCGTAATTCTGCCTGATAATGCACACCATCAAAATAATAGTCAATGGTCGTCAAGTATCCACCAAATTGCTCTTCAGTTGTGTGAGTGTGATATTCCGGATCGTAGTAATGGATTTTAATCGCTTGAAAGTCCGTCACCGTGGCTTCGACTTGCGGCCAGCTGTTGGATTGGTTCGCTGTTCGATAAGCTGAAATCAAACCGGTCAAGCACCAGAGAAAAACCACCAAAGCCACGGCGATGAACACCGGAACACTTCGTCGTCCAATGCTGGGGTTGTGAGCAAGCTTTTCCCAAAGCCATTCCATCGCGTAATTTGGTCTATTGCGTTTCAGGAGGACGACCGTCAATGCAGGTGAGATCGGTTCTGGATTGTTAAGCCTAAAAATTATTAGTTGCGTTATTTTATAGGATTCACCGTCAGCGATTAGCATTCTGCACAAAACGATACGGATTTTGCTACCGGATTCGCAACCGTTTTTCGATATCCCCGCTGGAAAACAAACAAGCTTTCACCCCCAGGTTCATTAGTTCACCCGGTGTAGCCCAGCATCGGTGGCAACGGCTAAAATAATTATTCACCCGGAATTTAAACCGGCATCCATTCTTGGTTCGACAAAGGAGCCACATTGAAATTGTCTATTTCCATAAAAACTACGCCCAAGTTGTTGGTGGCTTTTTTATTGCTTGTTCCGGCCTGTGAGGCCATAGCAACCGAGCAACCACCCAACATCGTGTTCATCCTGAGCGATGACCAGGCATGGATGGACTATGGCTTTATGGGGCATGCGGATATCAAAACGCCTCACCTCGATAAACTGGCTGCCCGCAGTCTCGTCTTCGAACGTGGGTATGTTGCGGCGCCACTTTGTCGGCCGTCTCTTGCTTCGCTGGCGACGGGGCTCTATCCGTTTCAACACGGTATTACCGGCAACGACGTGGATGGTAGCAACACCCGTGCGGCACTGGATGCGCCCATGAGGACCGCATTTCACAAGCATCCCAGCTTCATCAAAATGCTCACTGCCAACGGTTACCTCGCCCATCAATCCGGCAAGTGGTGGGAAGGGTCGTTTGCAGATGGCGGGTTCACGCACGGCATGACCCATGGCGATCCAAAACGGGGTGGCCGCCACGGCGACGCGGGTCTGAAGATAGGCCGCAACGGACTCAAGCCCATTACGGAATTTATTGAAGAGGCAACCGAAGCGAACAAGCCTTTTATGGTGTGGTACGCACCGTTTCTGCCCCACACCCCTCACAATCCACCCCGGCGTTTACTGGAAAAACAGACCCAACCCGGCCGCGCTGAGGACGTGGCCAAGTACTACGCAATGTGTGAATGGTTCGATGAGACCTGCGGGCAGTTACTCGGCTTTCTGGATCAGAAGAACCTCGCTGAAAACACCATGGTGATCTACATCTGTGACAACGGTTGGTCGGCCACGAGCACCAACGCTTCCGATTCGAACCAAAAAATCTGGAAGGGGTTTGCTCTGCGTTCAAAAGGCTCACCTTATGAAAATGGAATTCGTACACCGATCATGGTATCGTGGCCCGGACACACCAAGCCGGGGCATCGGCCGGATCTGGCTCATGCGATCGATGTCTTTCCGACGATTGCTGCAGCTGCTGGCCTGAAGGCACCTGAGAATCTGCAGGGCATTAATTTGCTCAACGCCGAGGCCCGGGCCAATCGAAAGGCTGTATTCGGCGTTACGAATTCGATCCACAACATGACGCGGGGAAACCCCGACGACACACTCCAATATCTTTGGTGCGTCGATGGAGACTGGAAACTTCTACTTCGCTATCACGGCAAGGACACCACCCGTTATCGCAACGTGCATATCTGGGACACAGCAAGCATCAGGCTCTTTAACCTCAAAGACGACCCTCACGAGAAAAAGGATCTTGCCTCCTCTCATCCTGACAAAACACAGCAGCTCAAGGAGAAGATCGAGGCGTGGCATTGGGTGAACGGAAAATGACGCGATCTGGGTCTACATCAAGGAACTTTGAAATTCAACAAGTTGCCATCCATCCTATGAAAAAGTGGCGTGCTATGAAACAACCGTCTCACATTGACGCGCCCAAAACGGAACTACCTGCGGGTTTTAGTCCCCTCGTGGAGGCAATCCATAACGTGGCACACATCCTCACATTTTCTTTCTTCCTGCTGCTCACTGCGTTTGCCTCAGCTCAAGTCGGGCAGCCTAATGTTGTTTTGATTTTTGCTGATGACATGGGCTATGGCGACGTCACCTGCTACGACGCCAAATCCAAAATCCAGACGCCAAATCTCGACCGGCTGGCCAAGGGTGGCATGCGATTCACCGATGCTCATTCCGCCTCCGCTGTCTGTACGCCTTCACGCTATGCTTTGCTGACCGGCCGCTACGCGTGGCGAACCGGATTGAAGAGTGGCGTTCTTGGCGGCTTCTCGCAGCCCCTCATTGAGAAGGGACGCATGACTCTGGCGCATCTGTTTCAGGACAAGGGCTATCGGACTGCCTGCATTGGGAAGTGGCATTTGGGAATGGACTGGGCCGGAGGAATGCGCGGAGAAAAGGGCTACAACATGCGGAACAATTCGGAGGGAATCGATTTCACAAAGCCCATTCAGAACACCGCCATCGTCAACGGATTCGACGAATACTTTGGAATTGCTGCATCTCTGGATATGCCCCCCTACGTTTTCATTCGGAATGATCGTGTCACCGAGCAACCGACTTCCAGTTTGACCAAAGAAGACAAAGGTGGCCGGCAGGGGCCTGCGGTTCCTGGCTGGCGGCATCAACACGTTATGCCAACCTTGACCAACGAGGTCATCTCCTTTCTCCAGCGCAATACGCAAAGCCCCTTTTTCGTTTACATGCCGCTCAATGCACCTCACACACCCCACGCGGCCGGTGATGCCTTCGTCGGTAAAAGCAAATTGGATAGCTACGGCGATTTCATGGTGGAAGTCGATCATCACATAGGAAGGGTGATGAATGAGTTGGATCGATTAAAACTCTCCGACAACACCCTCGTGATTGTGACCAGTGACAATGGACCGGAGACCAACATGTATCCACGCCGGAGTAAGTTTGGCCACGACAGTTCCTCTCACTTCCTGGGAGCCAAGCGCGACAACTGGGAAGGCGGACACCGGGTTCCCTTCATCGCTCGCTGGCCGGGAGTGATCGCGACAGCCTCGAAGTGCGACACTCCGTTCTGTCTTGTTGACATGATGGCGACATTCGCAGAAATCACCTCTGCCGAATTACCCGAAGAGCAGGGGGTCGATAGCGTCTCCATTCTTTCATTGATGCAGGGTGAAAATGATGACTCGCGAGGAAACCATGCGATCATTCATCACTCATCGAACGGTCGATTTGCGATTCGCAGGGGTGACTGGAAATTGTTGTTGCACGCCGGTTCCGGAGGAAACGGTTACACAGCCGGAAAACGCAGCAGCAGGTACAACGGGACGATCGAACAAACGTCATTCAAAACCGCCAACCGCCAGCTCTACAACATGCGGACAGATCCGGATGAGACGACCAATCTGATCGAGAAACGTCCCGAGGTCGTCAGCGAATTGACTGCTCTCGCCAGCGAATATGTCAGAAAAGGACGCAGCACGCCGGGACGTCGCCAGAAAATCGACCTGCAGAACTGGCCCCAACTCGACTGGCTGCCGCTGCAGTCGGTTCCATCGACACCAGGGGACGGCTCAGATACAAATCGAGTTAAGCGGAAGCGGAAAAGTAAACAATGACTGAACAACTAACATCAAAACCATCCTCGCTTTTTTTTGTTTTCTACGGCTGGTCTGCCCCGGTTTTCCCAACCCCAAACCGCACGTCCTGTTCCTTGCCGTTGACGATTTGAACAACTGGGTGGGTCGCCTGGGAGAACATCCACAGGCAAAGACACGTCACAGGCAAAGACACTTCACAGGCAAAGACACGTCACAGGCAAAGACACGTCACAGGCAAAGACACGTCACAGGCAAAGACACTTCACACCGACGCCCTGGCCAACCAGGGTTTGCTGTTGGAGCAGGCTTATTGGGCCCCGCTGGCGTGCCATCGGTCCTGATTGTCTGGTCCATTGGTGCACTACGCGACAGATCAAAAATCGCCCTTCCGAAAAACTCGACCACCCCTCGCGCCGGGAGGGCCCGTCAATCAAAGCCCTCCGTTGCCGCCCGGTTATGGCAGACGCGAGTTGGCAAAGCCGACTGGTGGAATTCAGAGAATATTGGCAAGTGACCTTCATGACCCCAAAGAAGCAACTTTTACGGCGGGGGAAAGCCTGCTACGACATTGATAATGCCGGTGGAGACAGAAAAAAACTCATCGCTTTGCTGGGCCTTCCGCACGGTTGAGCAAACGTCCGAGGCTGCCAAGATCCTTATTAATTGGTACAATGCAAGCTGAACTTACTACACATCCCGCAAGGAAACATCCATGAAGATCGCGAGTTATCACGCGCTGCTTCTGCTCGCGTTGGCCATGATCGGCTGCCAGCAACAAATTGCGCCCGTCGCCAAATCACCGGACGCAACGGGGATCGACAAACCACAACAAGCCGATTCAGATTCCGCTGGGCAGGGTGACACGCCGAAGGCAGAGTCGAAGGAGTTCATCATCGACGTTCGCTCGCAAGAAGAATGGGATTCGGGACATCTTCGTGACGCAGTCTTGATTCCACACACGGAAATTGCCGAACGAATTGGCGAAGTCACCGAAGACAAGTCCGCAAAACTAGTTCTTTACTGACGAGCCGGTGGTCGCGCAGGTCGCGCGAAGAAGGCATTGGAAGAACTGGGTTACACGAACGTCGAAAATGGTGGCGCGATAGAGGACTTGAAAAGCAAGTATCCCCATTAAGACTGGCACCTCACCAAATAACAGGTCCAAACGCCACGGCTTTTTTTAGAGCCCTGGCTGTTGTTGCTCTCCGCACCTCCGCAGATGACCAACAGCATTCCACAAATCAGCGTTCTCTTTCTGATCAACCACCTGCTGAATTGTGGAAAAAGTAGAGGGTTCATGCAGAACCGAACGGATCTTACCATCGACAAACTCAAATCATCACCAACGAGTCGAACTGGCAATCACGAAAACGTCAATTGACGTGGCAGTCAATCAGTCAGCTGGCGGGTAATCAAAAAATTGGCGGGCAGGATCACGCCCCAGACCAAAACTATTTGGAGATCCGTGAAGGCGGTTTTGAAGGATGGCCGACAACAGACCGTCCTCCAAATCCACGTTTCTCATGCTAACTGGGAGATGCCAACGCCGGTTGCCTGTTCATCGGCCTCGCAGGCAAACCAATGATTGCGTTGGCAAAATCGACCAACCTTCGACCGAGGGCTTCCAATTCTCGGAGGCGTCCTCAAAAAGAATAAATTTCGGGATATCCACCGGCGAAGATTCAACCATTGAAATATCCCTAACGGTACCGCCTTGATTGGAGAATCATCGAAACTCCAAGCCGCCAGCGTGATCTTTATTCCCGACTGCCAAACGAAGTCCCCAACAATTTCAAAAACTCCCGCATCCAGGCTGGATGGGCCGGCCACGCTGGGGCCGTCACAAGATTCCCTTGGACATGGACATTATCAAACGTGTCATTGGGCCCCACGAAAGTTCCAGAGGCAGACGTCACATCCGGACCGACCGCGGGATAGGCACAACACTCCCGCCCCGACAAGACGCCAGCAGTAGCGAGAATTTGCGGACCATGGCAGACCGCAGCAACCGGGGATTGCCGCTCAAAGAATTCACCGACGATTTCCAAGACGCGATCGTTGAGTCGTAAATATTCTGGCGACCTACCACCAGGAATGACCAGTCCGTCGTAATCCCCGACAGAAACGGCGTCAAAATCATAATTGATCGCAAAATTGTGGCCCCTTTTTTCACTATAGGTCTGCTCACCTTCGAAATCATGGATCGCCGTTGCCACGCATTCCCCCACTTTTTTCCCAGGACAAACCGTATCGACGCGGTACCCAACCATCTGCAACATCTGAAATGGAACCATCGCTTCGTAGTCCTCTACGTAATCTCCAACCAACATCAAAATCCGCTTTGATTCACTCATTATGATCTTCCTGTTTTAGGGTTCCTTCTTTGGCCACCTCCAAACCCATTACGCGGGTTTCGGTTAGCCAACAAGCGTCATTCTCGCAGTGGACCTATCAATCCAATGATTCTTTGTTTGGATCATCGGTCGCAATCCACCTTCCACAAACCTCCTCAGTCATTTCCACAAAAATTATATTGTGCCGGGAGTTTTCCTTTTTCGAAACGGCCGAATGGCGATCTGAACAAAAGAATGGCCACCGATTTGGTGATT
>JABAAE010000002.1:390211-489850 GCA_014238905.1 Planctomycetota bacterium | reverse complement strand
ACCAGAAAGCCGTGAGTGAATCCTTTCGATTTGTTTTCGATACTGACGTCAATTCCAGATTCCAGGTCATAAATGGCATCAATTTTTTGGGGTAGGGCCCGGAAGGCCTTCACTACTTGCGCGATTTCCTCTTTCTTGGCTGCACTGTTGAACTTGAACAATACGACATGCCGGAGGAGTCGCTTGGGGTCCTTGGATAATGCAATGCCCAAAGGCTTCATCATGCATTGAGAAACGAAACGGTTTCCGGTGGCATTGAGGTGTACCCCGTCAGTGGTCAGAATTTTGTTGGGCTTGTTGGTTTTGTTTTCTACCTTCAGGAATTCAAGGAATAGTTTGCGCAGATCGATCAGCGGAATTTTCATCTCGCGGGCGACTTTCCGGCTGATATCACAATATTCCTCCAGCATGACGTCGAGCGAGTTGGACCCGTCAGTTTTTTCACCAATCACGGTGGCTGTGCAGAGTATGGGCTGTGCGTTGGCTTCCTGAATTCGGGACACGAGATCATGCAACCCCGATTCAAAATCCTCTTTGGAGGTTCCACGGTTGTTGGTCGAATGCCAGACATCGTTGATGCCGATGTAGATCACCACATGGGTGGGTTTTTTCTGGATGACATCACGGTCCAGCCGTTTTTGGCAATCAGGAACCTTATGCCCGCTGATTCCAGCACCAACGACTTCCACCATGCCGTCACCGAATTGGTCATCAACAGCCTGGCGAAATAGTGAAATGTAACCTCCCGGACGGGCTCCAGCCTGAGTGATGGAATCTCCCAGGAAAACAATGCGGTCACCCTTTTTTAGTTCAACTTGTGCGGACACTTGATCTACCTTGGTGAAACAAATCGATAA
This sequence comes from Planctomycetota bacterium, assembly GCA_014238905.1. Taxonomy (GTDB): domain Bacteria; phylum Planctomycetota; class Planctomycetia; order Pirellulales; family Pirellulaceae; genus JABAAE01. The sequence goes on along the minus strand of JABAAE010000002.1, from coordinate 488,993 downwards.
ACAAAAAAATGTAGTGACAACAATATTTTTCATGATGAAATCTCAAGTGGATGGAACGAAGCTCCAGATTACCAAGTCCGAAATGTCATGAAAAGGAGCAGCCCGGTGGATCCATCGCTTTGCAGGGGATCGGGCAGTTTGTGATAGTATATTTCCGTGGAGGTCATTTCGAATCTGCCTGATGGATCGATGGCTTTTTCGCAGACCATTTTTTAGATCGATCTACAAGAAGAAGCAAACGATGATTGCAATTACCTCATTGATGGCAACCCTGGTTCTTTCACTGTTGGTGACCCGAATTGGGGCTATGGCCTTGATGCTAACCGGTCTTTCCAGCGAAACCGCTCGTTTTCAGGCTCGTTCTGCTTTTTGTGGGGTCGGTTTTACATCCAGCGAAACCGAATCGATCATGTCGCATCCGGTTCGACGCCGTATCATCTACTCGCTAATGTTACTGGGCAACATTGGCCTGGCAACGGTGATGGCGACAACACTGGCTTCGTTGCTGCAAGCCGATACCACATCCAGCGAATTCCCAATCCGAATCGGTTTTTTGGTGATCGGTTTATCTTTGTTGTGGTTTTTTTCCCGAAGTCGATCGGCTGAGCGGCACCTCAATCGATTGATATCTTGGGCACTAAGGAAATTTTCAAAGTTGGAGGTGCGGGATTATGTTGCCCTTTTGAATCTGCAAAGCGGATACTCGGTTCTGGAAATACGACTTCAGTCCAAGGATTGGCTGGCCAACCGATCGTTGCGAGAATTGAACCTTACCCGAGAAGGGATCCTCGTATTGGGCATCCGTCGAAAGAATGGAGCCTTCCTTGGTGCTCCCAAAGCGGATACCAGTACGGCGGGTGATGACACGTTGGTTCTTTACGGACCGATCGATCGATTGGCAGAATTGGATCATCGACAAGCTGGATTCCGTGGAGACCAAGCACATCAGGATGCCGTCCAAGAACATCAAGAAGAACTTGAGCAGGTGAACGATCCAGAAGAAACGTCGAGAGTTGGCTCAGGGCTGCAGTAAAATTTGCAACCCAGTCGTCGGCGACCAAGCCAACGTTGCCAATCCTCAAAACAGCCTGTCTGGATTTTCCAAAGGCCCCGGGTCAACGCCTAGATGCTCAAATGTCTTGCTGGTTGCCTTTCGGCCCCGAGGGGTTCGCACCAGCATATTGATCCGTAGCAAATAAGGTTCGACTTCTTCTTCGATCGTATCGACTGCCCCATTCATCGTATGGGAAATGGCTTCCACGCCAGCGGGGCCCCCACCAAACACACGAATTAAGGTTTCAAGATATTGCCGGTCCTGCTTGTCCAGGCCAAGATTATCAATATCTGCCATCTTCATGGCATCGGTCGCGACTTGTACAGAGATCTTGCCGTCTGCCTTGCTCTCAGCGTAATCTCGGACCCAGAGAAGGCGGTTGATAGCGATTCTGGGTGTGCCGCGACTTCGGCGAGCCAATTCATCGGCGGCGTCATCGTCGATTTCGATTTGCAGTTTTTTCGCATTACGAAGGAGGATTTCTTTCAGCTCTGGCAGGTCATAAAAATCGAGGTGGTGGCGGATGGGAAACCGATCACGCAAAGGGGCAGAAAGCATTCCCGCCCGAGTCGTGGCGCCAATGAGAGTAAAAGGACTCAAGCGGTAACTGTAAGTTCGGGCATTAATGCCCTCACCGAGAACCATATCGATCCGAAAATCCTCCATGGCCGTGTAAAGATATTCTTCGACGGCCTTGGGAATGCGGTGGATTTCGTCAATGAACAGAATCGATTTTTCTTGGGCGTTGGTCAGGTAGGGGACTAAGTCCTTTGGTGCCTTCAAACTCGGCCCACTGGCAAATTCAATCGTTGTTCCCAGTTCATTGGGAATCGCCCTTGCAAAAGTTGTCTTACCCAAGCCGGGCGGTCCGTCAAACAACACGTGACTTAGCGCTTCTCCCCGACGCTTTGCTGCATCGACTACAATTTGCAGTTGTGCCTTGATATCAGCCTGCCCCACCATTTCGTCCATCAGCTTGGGACGTAGGCTTCGATCTTCGTCCATTTGTGGTTCAGACGTCGCCTTCTTGGGGGATGACTTCTGAAGTGGAGTCGCATTGGAATCTCCGCCACTCTGCGAGCTATTATTTTCTCCGATGATTGGCTCTCTGGACATTTTATCCAATCCGTTTCGAATGGGCTGTTTCTTTTATTTCGCAGGACATACTGCTGGATTTCGACTGACCGGCAGGTTCATCCTTCGATCAAGACCGTCAACTGCGATTCCAAATGACGACTGGCTCGCATGTGCATTCACAACCGCTTGGGAATCGATTGACCCTGGTGTTCACGGTGTCCGTCGCCATGGTTGGCATGAACAGAGTATATCGAAAATCCCGTGCTTTGTCGGCACTGAATTGGCGAGTAGTCAATCCGATTTATTGAGATCTCCACCGGCAGCTTGCCATTTCCACAATCCGGGAAAGGCCGCCGGCAACCCTCATTGCGGATTCTGATCATGCAATTTCAATTGAAATGACTGGACTTCTGAGAGACTGATTTTGGTCGTGGTTCCCAGCAAAGAAGCGTCTATTTTTCCATTGACCTGAAAACGCTCTTCCAGGGAATGGATCCGTCCTTTCTTGGCGTCAAATAACAGGCGGCCACCCGCTTCTGTCACTTCAAAGGCGACTTTTTCCAATTTAAACGGGAGTTTGCTTTTGGCGAGATCACCGGGCAAATAGTTCATCCAGTGTGCATAATCAATTCGTAGCAATTGGTTGGTGGTTCCCTTCTTTTCAAATTGAGTTTCGCCTGACCATTGGCCCATCTCGCCCCAGTCATGAGACATTTGATCGGTCCACTTCTTTTTCGAGTCGTCCGGCAGCAAAAAAGTGAGTTGTGCCATTTCTCTCCAGCCATCAAAATCCATGACCGATGACATCATCAGACCTTCTCCCGTAAATCCCTCTGGAGCAGAAAGATCCTTGAGGTCGAAGGTTTTCACTTTGTCCTTATCGCCTTTGAAATCGAGGATTTTCTGTTTTCGGTCCAGCGTAAAAGTGAATTGCCTGCCAATGAGTTCCTTCACGGATTTCTCAAATTGTTTGGCAGAAACCGAATCGGCATCCAGGAGTTTGGCATCGACTATTTTTTGGATGACTTTTCGGAAACCACGTCCTTCATCGCGGCCGATGGTTAGCTGGGAAACTGCTCGATATTTCAAAAATTGCTTGAGTTCGGTGAGCCCCTCCATGGCAAAACTGGGTTTTCGTTGCACGATCAACTCCTGAAAGATCGTCATTTCAGAGGTCGACTGGGGCAATGCATACTGATTCTTCATCCCACTTGGTGGCGATGGTATTGGGGTGGCAGCCTCACTCTTGGGTTGGTTGCCGACTGGGGCAGTTGGTAACGTTGGAATCGACCCCTGCGAGGAATCGATCGTTTTGTTTTTCTTGGGAAATCGGTTCTTAGTTGGGGATGGTGTGTCTCTTTTTCCCGTGCCGTCCTTTTGGGGGCGGTCCTTTTGAAAAGAGGGAAGCCCGGTGAGTTTGGGCGGTCCAGCGTTGACCTTCGATGTTGCTTTTTCTTGCGATCGAGATTTCGCTGGCTTGTTCAACTGATTGCCACCTGAGGCTGGAAAGGGTCGGCTTGATCCAGCGCCGTTGGTGATTGGAGTTGTCGAACCGCCGCCGGCTGTTTTTAATGGAACCTTTCCGGGTGGATTGTCTTCACCAAATGAGACTGCGGGTTGGTCTGTTGCGTTACTTGGTGAATTGACTGGGGGTTGGCTTGAGTTGGTTGGATCGACCTTGGCCGTCGCTGAGTCTGAATCACGTGAGTCGGCGACCATCGACCGGGCCATCCAGCCGATTCCGCCTGCCAAAAAAAGAGCCGCCAAGCCAAGTGCGATCCAGAGCATCGTCCGGTCGTTGGGACGATGATTTCGATAAGGGGGTGAGTGACTCATGATCGCGTTCCGAATCCGGGTTGGTTCGTGATGTTTCGTTTAAATGAATGATATTTGAAGGGTTACAAGGAAGATGGACCAGTCAAGGAAGCCTTCGGCACGCAGAAAAAGGCCTGAGACGTTTCCAAGGACCGCCACCGCAGTCTATCAAATTAGACTGATTTATTCCCGTGAAATGAGCCCCGCTTTTTCCAGTGGATGTAGACCATAGAGCCCCAGAGAAGGGGCTTCTTCGGAAGGAAACATCTTTTCACGATTGGATAGCGTCTTGGGATCGAGTTGATGGCGGATTCGGTGCATCACTTCGATATCTGCTTCGGAGAACATCTTGTCCAAATACTGGCGTTTTTCCATCCCAACGCCATGTTCTCCGGTAATCGAACCCCCTAGCTGAATGCAGATTTTGACGATTTCACCTGCCAACTGTTCTGCTCGCTGAAATTCTCCCGGGACATTCCCATCATAGAGGATTAGGGGGTGCAGATTGCCATCCCCGGCGTGAAAGACATTGGCCACCCGGATTCCGGCGGCTTTTCCGAGCTCTGAGATGCTGCGCAGAGCCTGACCCAACTTGGTGCGGGGCACCACACTGTCCTGCACAATAAAATCAGGGCTGAGATGTCCCACCGCAGAGAACGCACTCTTTCGACCCTTCCAAACGACGGCGCGATCGACATCATCTCGAGCAATCCGAATTGCGGCGGGGCCGGATTGCTGGACGAGCTGATCCAAAATAACTCTTTCAACTTCGACTTGGTCACCGGATCCATCCAACTCCACGATCAGTGTTGCTTCTGCTCCGTCTGGAAATTCCGCTCCGACTGCCTTGTGGGCGGCTTCCATCGAAAGAGAGTCCATGATTTCCATCGCGCCCGGAAGCAGGCCAGAGGCAATGATCGACGAAACTGCATCCCCCGCTTTTTCGACTGAATCATAGCCTGCAAGAACGGTGTAAAATGATTCTGGTTTGGGCAAAAGCCGCAGCGTGATTTCCAAGGCGATGCCAAAGAGGCCTTCGCTGCCAACAAAAAGTCCAGTTTCATCCGGGCCGATTCTCTCTCGGCTTTCCGATCCCATCTGCACAATATCTCCGTTGCCCAAGACTGCCTTGATTCCCAAGACATGGTTAGAAGTCATTCCGTACTTCAGGCAATGCGCGCCACCAGAATTGAAGGCAACGTTGCCGCCGATGGTACAGACGGTTTGGCTAGATGGGTCCGGTGCGTAATACAAACCGTGCTCTGCGACCGCATTGGACACTTCAATGTTGATTGTCCCGGGTTGGACAACAGCTATTCTGCGGTCGGGACAGATCCGGAGAATCCGATTCATCCGATTGAGACCGATGACAATTCCCTCTGAATCCGGCAGCGAACCTCCGGAGAGACTGGTACCACTCCCCCTCGCTACAAACGGGATGCCATGGTCATGGCAAGCTCGGACGGTCTGAATGACTTCATCATTGTCAGCTGGGAATACCACGGCGCGGGGTTTGACGGCGAATGCGGTAAGACCGTCTGATTCAAACGCCGCTAAAGGCCCTTTTTCTGTAAACATTCGATCGGGAGAATAGATATCCCGAAGTTGTCGCATGAAATCTGGAAAGCTCATTTGTCCATCGTAACGCTTTTGGGCCGTTGATGGGATTTGATTCTTGAAAAGTCGTCTTGGATGGGCGTTATCGGGTTGGAAAATCTTGGACAGAGATTTGCCAAGTTGGTTGGCGGGTGTGAATCACCGGGACTGCGGGAGGGTTTATTGAGATCCAGGCAATGGACTGATCAACTGACGTTGGATCAATGCGAGAATGTCTTGTGCGACATCGCTTTTTAGTCCAGTTGAGGTGCCGATCACTCCCTCGTGTCCAACGATGCGGACGTGATTGGACTGAGATCGCAGGGCGGAGGGCCCATTAAGAACAATCAGGTCGAGATTTTTTTCTTTCAGCTTTTTCAAGGCGTTGGCCAGGCCATTTTCGGTTTCCAAAGCGAATCCCACCGACCACTGCTCCTTTTGCTTTTCGCGGGATACCAATTTTAGAATGTCCGTCGTTTCTTCGAATTTCACCGACAGACCCTTGCCATTTTTTTTAATTTTGTCCTTTGCCAAGACAAGCGGTCGAAAATCACATGGTGCCGCCGCGGCAATGATGCCGTCACAGGAGGGGAATCTGGATTCCACAGCGTCCTGCATTTGGGACGTCGATTGGATTTGGATGAGATCGACGTCACTCGGGTACTCAATGTCGACCGGCCCGGAAATAATCGTGATCCGGTGGCCGAGTTTCAGACCAGCTGCCGCGAGTGCCGATCCCATCCGGCCGCTGGATTGATTGCTGATAAAACGAATCGGATCAAAGAACTCACGAGTCGGTCCGGACGTGATAAGGATATGGGCCATACTCACATTGATCTGCTGAATTATTAAAGGAGTCTATCTATCGGCCGTTGACCGCTGTCACGGTCACGACCGAATGAATCACAAGCCAGCAGAATCGATTCGTTGCCAGACAGGTTATTCCGAACTCTGGTTGGTCGCTTTACAATAGCGGATCGCTGAAGACAGGATCGCCTAAATAAAAGTCCCCTGATTTTATCCGTTCACACGATAATAGAAAGAGAACCTGGCATGCGATTTGGAATTTGTAACGAGACTTATCAAGATTGGCCGCTGGAGGATGCTTTTTTACATGCGCAGCAGCTTGGGTATCAAGGGATTGAAATCGCGCCCTTTACCATCGAAAAGGACGTACGCGATATCTCAGCCGCCAAGCGGAAGCAAATCCGGGATTTGGCTGCAGTTCATGAACTGGAAGTGATTGGATTACACTGGTTATTGGCGTTTACTGAGGGTTTTTACCTCACCTCGCCCGATGAAATGGTCCAAACAGCAACGACGGAATATTTCCGGTCCTTGGCGAAACTCTGTGGTGATTTAGGGGGCAAGGTCATGGTGCTGGGATCGCCCCATCAACGAAATTTGCTTCCTGGTGTGACGCTGCAGGATGCGATGCAAATTGCGGCTGGTGTGATTGAAAAAGCGGCGAGTGCATTTCAGGAAAATAATGTCGTCTTGGCATTAGAGCCCTTGGGTCCCGAAGAAGGGGATTTTCTTTTGACCGCGGACTTGGCGATGGAATTGGGCAGAATGATTGATCACCCGAACGTGAAACTCCATTTGGATGTCAAAGCCATGTCGACTGAAACCAAGTCGATTCCAGATATCATTCGTGAGAATCGAGAGTTCATCGCTCACTTTCATGCCAATGACCCGAATAAACGTGGGCCAGGCATGGGAGAAGTTGATTTTGGGCCTATCTTTGAGGCCCTCCATGAAATCAATTACGACAAGTGGATCTCTGTCGAAGTGTTTGATTACGAACCAGGTGTCGAGAAACTCGCCGGTGACAGTATTCGTTACCTACGTCAATTCGTATGATTCGAACCTCTCTAATCTTTTCGAACCTATCTATTGAAACCATTGAGGTGAGTGATTGATTCGCTTGTTGGATTTGAAATCGGTAATCATTGGCGCGCGTATAACTGCTCACCTATATCGACGCCGGGCCATTGGGTGAGGACGTCGTTGGTCGCTGGATGGTGGTCATCGAATTTCCTTCAGGAGCATCGCCGGACACCCCCATGATCGCAGCGATCTATTATCACGGTTTTTGAACCGAAAGCATTGCATCTTCACCTGACTCGAAATCGACGGACGCCGCCCAGAATTCGACTGGGACGACCTTCGTTAGTTCATTTAATCCGTTTTGATATTGAAGCCCCTGATTCATGGCTGGATCTGAATGGTTTCGGGATCAGTCCAAAATGACCCGTTCATGGAATTTTATGGCCATTGACCTAACTTGTCGTTGTGCTGGCGATATAGCTAATAGCGAAGGCCATTAGTTTTAGAACAGGAGAATTCCTATGAATCGGTATTATGTTCAATCAGGGGATTTTAGCGAAATCATTCATGCAGCTGATTCCAACGCAGCAGCCATGTGGCTGATGCATATTGTGATGGAGACTTTTTTTCCAGATCAACGTCAAATTGATTTTGGATCCGACCCCTTTGAGGTGCTTGAGGATGGCTTGCTCTTGTTGGGTGAGGAGATTCGAGTGAGCTCGGATACGTTTGACGATGAAAAGGCCAAGATCTTCGATACGGTGGAGACTTTTACTGAATGGAATGAACTGATCATTGCCGTTGCCAAGATGCAGGAGAAATGGTCATCCAAAACGGCTATTTTAAAAACAGACCAAGCCGATCGCAGTCGGTCTAAAGTGATGCTCAGCTAAAAACCGGTTTTGAGTTGGGCTAAGTCCACCCCATTCCTCCCAAAAAAAAGGGCTGCCTACAGGCAGCCCTTTTTTTAGTTTGTCATCAGCCAACCGAGAGGGAAGCTACTTGGACTCATCCTCTTGGGTTGAATCGTCTGCTGTTTCTTCAGCACTGGTTTCTTCAGCACTGGTTTCTTCAGCGATGGTTTCTTCAGCGATGGTTTCTTCAGCGATGGTTTCTTCAGCACTGGTTTCTTCAGCCGGAGATTCTGCGACCTCTGTTTCATCGGAGTCGAAGGCCGGCATTTCACTACTGGCTGTGGTTCGTTCATTCCGACCAACGAATTCCAGAATCGCCCGCACGCCGGCATCGCCCAATCGTGGCTTGGCTAGTCTGAGCACGCGGGTGTAACCGCCATCGCGATCCTCGAAACGTTTGGCAATATCTTCAAAAAGGATGCCAACGGCCTCCTTGTCACGAAGAATATCGAAGACCCGACGTCTGGCATTCACCCCAGGAGCACGAGCTGCAACCCATTTCTGCCAATTGTCGCTCTTTCGCCAAGATTCCCATTCGCTGGTGTTTCGCTCGGCTTCGGTTTCGAATTCCGATGCGGCTTCATCATGCTGGATGGCCTTGCGGGCAATCGTCACGCATTTCTCAACCAGCGAGCGAACCTCTTTGGCCTTATGAATGGTGGTGACGACGCGGCCTTTGTACTTAGGCGGAGCAACGGGTGTCTTTCCGTCAGCCTGAAAAAGTCCATCGTAGCAATCGTCATCCCGTTCGGTCAGAATCAAGCTCGTCGCAAGGTTGCGTAACATCGCTTTTTTGTGACTGGATGACCGGCCTAGTTGGCGACCTTTCTTTCGGTGTCGCATTTCAATACGCCTTCTATTATTTCAATTTTCGGATCGAACAATCGCATGTTCTGTTAATTCGACCAGATTCATCTGGTCTTTACTCTGGATGGAGGAATTAAAACCAGCTTTTACCCTGAAATTCCACCTTGGGACCATTCACTTGAATCGTCCCCACTTTTTTTCCCGACTGATCTAAATCGGGACTTTCCCTTACATCGGGCTTGGAGCCGGAGGAACTTTCATTCCCAGTCGTAATTCAAGTTCCTGAAGTTTTTCCTGAACCTCCACCAAGGTGGTTTCCCCAAAGTTCCGAACTTCCATTAATGAGTCTTCGTTGTAACCTACCAATTCACGAACGGATCGAATGTTTTCTGATTCGAGGCAATTGGTCGCCCGCACCGAAAGCTTCAGATCGTTGATGGTCATGTTCAGTTTCGCTTCCAATTTAGGGTCTACGCCGCCCGAACCCCTGGCCTGCGAATGGACCTGAGGACCCATTTCTGAATATTGAACAAATGGGTTGATGTGTTTTCTCAAAATCTTGGCCGCTTCGACCATCGCCATTTCGGGATGGATGGAACCATCGGTCCAGACTTCTAAATTCAAACGGTCAAAGTTCGTTTTTTGACCAACACGAGTCTGTTCGACATCGTAACGTACCCGTGTGACTGGGCTGTAGACCGCATCGATGGGGATGATGCCAATTTCGTGTTCGACCGAACTGTGCTCGCTGGCCGGCACGTAGCCCCGTCCACTTTCCAACACCATTTCCATCATGAAGGGAACATTATCAGTCAAGGTTGCCAAAACCAGATCTTTATTGATGATTTCCACTTCACCTCCGGAAATGACGTCTGCCCCGGTGATCGGGCCAGCTTCATTTTTCTCGACGGTGATGACCTTCATTTGATCAGTATGGCTTTTGACGATTAGTGATTTTACGTTCAGAACGATTTCTGTCACATCCTGTAGGACGCCAGGGATCGATGAGAACTCGTGCTGTGCCCCTCGAATTTTGATTTGAGTGACCGCGCTTCCCTCCAAACTGGAAAGGAGGATGCGACGTAGGCTGTTTCCGATCGTATGACCGAAGCCCCTTTCAAAGGGTTCCGCTGAAAATTTTCCGTAGGTGGATGTGAGGGTCGACTTGTCGACCTCAACCATACTGGGCAATTCCAATCCGCGCCATCGAATATGCATAAAGGATCCCTTGTTCCTGAGTAGAATTTGTTTTTAGTTGGAGAGCGGTCGCTTTAAACTCGACGTTTTTTTCGAGGTCGACAACCGTTGTGAGGAATGGGGGTACAGTCCTCAATCGTACGCACGTTCAGCCCAGCAGCTTGAATCGCCGTTACAGCGCTTTCACGACCGCTTCCAGGTCCATTGACGCGTACATCCACTTCGCGAACGCCAAATTTCTGGGCCTTTTCAGCAGCCTGTTGGGCAGCACATTGACCCGCGAACGGGGTGCTTTTGCGACTGCCTTTGAATCCGCTAGTGCCAGCGCTGGCCCAACACAGGGTATCACCTTTGGTGTCGGTGACCGTTACCGTTGTGTTATTAAAGGTGGCACGGATGTGCACCACACCAGCGGTTACATTGCGACGGGGTTTTCTTTTTCGAGTCTTTGCCATTTCAAATCATTAATTCTGTGTAAATACTATCGAAGATCTTTCACGCCTTTTTTACCAGCGACGGTTTTCCGAGGACCTTTTCGAGTCCTGGCGTTGGTCTTGGTTCGTTGCCCGCGAACAGGCAATCCAGCACGATGACGCATTCCGCGATAACATTTAATATCACGAAGACGAGCAATACTTTGTTGAATCTGACGACGTAGAGGACCTTCTACCGTGTAGTCGCGTTCCAAAATGGTACCGAGGGTACTCAATTCTTCATCGGTCAATTCATGAGCCTTGCGGTCTGGACAAACTCCAGCTTTTAGACAGAGTTCCCGAGCCACTTTCTGACCTACACCATATAAGTAGGTCAGGGAGATGATCGTTTTTCTATCGTTGGGTATATCAACACCGAGCAATCGCGGCATCGGATCTCCAATAAAATGATGTATAAAATGCGAAAAATATCGCTAGAAACAGGGCTTTAGCCCTGACGTTGCTTGTGCCTTGGATTTGTGCAAACGACGTAAACACGGCCTTTCCGCTTCACGACTTTACAGTTCTCGCAAATCTTTTTGACGCTGGCGCGAACCTTCATTTCGCTACCTTCTTTTCTCTTCGTTGAGTTAATTGAAAGCGACTAAGTATAAAACATTTATCGATCGGCATTCAAGGGCTCAAATTTGGATTCTGATCAACCATTTTGAAGAAAAAAAAGAGAAGACCATGTCATTGACCCATTTACCGATTGTTAATATGGCTAAATTGGAAATGCAGGGATAGGTGGGTAGGTGTTTTCGGTGGCGGCCGATTTGTCGGTAACGGTATCGATTTCGACTGTAACTTACCGACTGATTTGATCGGTTGTGGGGGTTCGATGGAATAATTAGCTGATCTTGCCCATACACCTATCCCACGGCTGGGTTCACGCTATTGTTGCGGGGCCAAAAGACATGAAAATTCCAAAAACAACGCTTTTTTTCGTGTTAATCCCCTTCGCTACATTTGCCGTGGCCATGCTTTATCTTGAAATGGGGCCGGAATTGGGCAGCCCAGGACAGCAAGCCTTGTCAGGTGAGGTGGGCAGTCATCCACCACGATCCAAAACAACGGTGTTGGCGGTCCCCCATCGCTTTGGAGAGGTCATTCGGCCGTTGCTGCCGGAAAAACCGGCTCCCAAAGGTGCCTCGATTCCCGCTGAGGAACATAGCGATCGGTCCAGGACAATCCAGGCAATGGCGATTTCACCCCGACCAGTGGAGCTGAAAGGGCAAAAAGCAAGCCGCCGGCCAAGGCAACCGGAGCGGGAGATCCCTTCTCCACAACCGTATTCCCCCGATTTGTCGATTTCTCCCTCGGAGTTATCCAAATTGGACGTTCCGTCAGTTTGCACCGACCAACTACCCGGTCTTGATTTTGAGGTGCATGAAAAGACCTTGTTGGCGATTCAGAATGCAATTAATGGAGGCCAACTTCAAAGTGCTCCCCCACCCGGACATCGCAGCCCTCTTGGCGGGGCTGACGGACCGCGGTCTTCCCACCCTGGATCCACCTCCACCGGAGCAGCCACCTCGCTGGAATCGATGGTAACACCGTCATCGAAATTGAATCGCTCACCCAATGCACCTCGTCCCGACGAGTTGTCCCCAAGTTGGAATCCCCATGGAGCTCCCATTCGCACCGCATCGAGTGCCTATTTGAAGGCCGCCGCCAATGCGGATCTGGACCCCCACCAGGAGGTTTTTTCCCGCGGTGCATTTCCTTCGGCCACCGAGTGTAAGGCCTGTCACGAGCAGATCTACCGCGAATGGTCGGTATCCGGCCATGCCTACGCCGCGATCTCTCCGATGTACCAAAAATTTGAACAGCGGATCAATGACTTAACTCAAGGCACAGTTGGTTATTTCTGTATGCGTTGTCACGCGCCGGTGGCCACCACCATGGAACAAAGACGAGATCAGGCGATCTACGATGGTCCCCGAGTTTTCAGGGAAGGGGTGACTTGTGTTGCCTGTCACCGGGTCGTTCAGGCCCATTCCAAAGACAATGGAGAACGCCGAATTGAACCGGGTGATCTCTCCCAGCCAATCGTGGGTAGTGGGAATGGAATCGGCATTGAAAAAGCAAAAAAATACGCAGATTTCTACAATGTAAAAACGGATCCCCAAGACCCCTCTTCTAAAGCGTTGATCCACCGCCGTTCGATTCAGTTTGATCAACTTTCCAAAAGTACTTTTTGCGTGTCCTGTCACCAAGTCGCCGTCCAACCTGGAATCGCTCTGGAGGTCGTTTGGAATCAGTATCGAGCTTCGCCCGCGTATCGGGAAGGGACGTCCTGCCAAGATTGTCATATGGGGCGGGTACCAGGACTGAATGAAGGTTATTCGATTGGCCCCGCTGCGGTGTTCGGGGGAAAAGCGGTCAACCCGGATCGCAAACATTCCAACCATCAGTTTTATGGACCCGGTTACAGCATTGCTCACCCCGGAATCTTTCCACAAAATCCTGACGCCGATAAATGGACAGTGAGCCAATGGCTCGAGTTTGATTGGAGAGGGGGATGGGGAACCGAAGCATTTGAGAATGCTTTGGAAAACGGAGAAGTCTTTGCGAGTTTCCCCGAGGTTTGGGGGAACGTTGATGACAGGATGGATGCTCGGGATATTGTTGATGTGAACCAGAAGTTGCTTGGTTATAAAACCGATTTACGCCGGCAGGTGATGGAAAATGGCGCGAAGCTGGAAGGTCCGTATTTTAATCAGGAGCCAGTGAGTGGGCGGCCATTAAGCTTTTTTTATAACGTCAAAAATATCAGCAAGGGCCACAACATGCCCAGCGGTAGCCTCGGGGCTCAACCTCAACTCTGGTTGAATGTTGTGTTGATTGGGCCTCAAGGCAATCGAATCTGGGAATCGGGTTACCTTGATAGCTGCGGAGATCTGGCTGATCGGCATTCCGCCGATGTCCTGGAACACCGCATTGCTCATGACAAACAGCTATTCAATCTCCAGACAAAATTTCTAACAACCAATGTTAAAGGAACCGATCGCGAGATGTATTTACCGGTCCCGTTTGATTTTGATCAACTCGCTTTTTTTCGTCCGGATACCCGGCCCAATACCGTGATGAATCATCCACCGTTTATCCGAATGGAGGCTCACTCGATACCGGCGACCGGACATCGAAAAGCAAAGTATTCGATTCCACGATCGGTGATGTCAGAGCCTGGTCCCTACCGGCTTACCGTCCGAATGCGAAGTCGAGCTGAACCGATTTATTTCATGAAGGACGTCAGAGCGACTCCGGAGATGATTCGCTCAATGAACGAAGGCATACTGGACTTGCACGCCTATTCCAAAGAATTTTTTGTACGTTAGCCAAAGTGAGTTGAAGGCTCCAAATGGACGCTCTCCCATCCCGTTCTACTGAATTCAGGGTGGCGAGTCTCCTGCAGGTTTTTTTTCATGAAGTCGAATTCCCGAGAATGTGAACCTTGGTCGAATCGCGGTTTTTCCGTTGATCGATACCGGTGCGCAGCAGACCTGGGAGCAGGGGGAACTACAAAACCCGTTCGGCGGAAACGGAACTTTTATGAAATCGGGCTGGCGATTTGGTTAGTAGCCGTTAGCCCTTGCTGTTGGCTCAATGCCCAGGATTTTTCAGTCATTGATCCGCGTTATACTGCCTCGAGCAAATTTTCCTCCCAGCGACAACCCAATCAGCGGACGGCTGACTTTGAGTACCCTGCACCGTCTTCGCCATTGGGAGCAGGCCAGTCCAATGGACATTGGTCGCCGTTTCAAGCGGCAGAAAGTTCGACTTTTTTACTAGGCTCTCGGGTCGATGGATTGGAAGAGTCGAAACTGGACCGTCAAATTCGCGCGATGGTCTTGGATTCCGAGGGGGGCAGCCAACAACGAGATTCGATCCCAAGGCTGGCTATGAACCAAGCTGCAGTTCAAGAAAAACCATCGCAAAATTCCCCCGGCACGCCCAGTCTGGCGGATGAACCGGAGTTGGGTGCCGATTTTTTTCCCCATCACAACATCGCTTCTTCTTCCGAAGCGCACGAAGTTCCATATTCCGCCGATGACTTTTGTCCCGATCCCAATCCGTATACGCCGTTTGATCCATTTGCCGAAGTCGATGTTTTTCAGGGTAAGTATCTCAACCCCACCCAACGCCCGTTACTGGAGTTGGGCAGGCCTTTTTACCAACGCGGACAGTTGCCCGAAAGCTCTACGATTTTAGGACGCACCAATTTGATGCATCCACAGTTCATGATTTTTGGCGACCTGCGGATGGGGGTCGGTGTGAACGGTGTTGATGGTGATTTTTCTGGAAACTGGAGTGCGGTGTTGAACCTGGAAATGGATCTTCGCTTGACCGCCACGGAGAGGTTTCATGCTCGGGTAGCACCATTGGATCGAAATGGACAGGCGACCGGCATTGAGTTTGACGTCGGGGAAACGCGGTTTATCAATAACACCGACCTAGAGTTCGACACCGGTTTCTTTGAGGGCGATCTTGGCGCGATCACTGGCGGATTGGTCGATGAGGTCCTCCCGTTCGATTTGCCGTTTACGGTGGGGGCGATTCCGCTGCTATTCCAAAACGGGATTTGGATGGATGACGCCTTTATCGGTTTAGCAGTAGCTCTTCCGGCGCGGAATAGTCCGATGTTGCATATTTCTAATTATGACGCAGTGTTTTTTTGGGGATGGGACAATATTACCAGCCCTGCTTTTGAAGGGGATGACAACGCCGCCAAGATGTATGGAACCCAGTTTTTTCTGGAAATGTTTGATGGATACATTGAAACCGGCTATGTCTATCTCGAGGACCGAAATCGCGTCGTGGATCGCAGTTATCACAATATGGCCTTTGCGTTTACCCGTCGTTACGGGCAAGCCCTTTCGAATTCTGTCCGCGTCATTGCCAATGCAGGCCAAAGCAGAGTTCCCGGAGGGGAAACGGCGGACGGTGTTCTCCTGTTGATGGAAAATTCACTGATTACTCGCAATCCCTCCAGGGTGGTTCCTTACTTTAACCTGTTTGCAGGATTCGGAAGGCCCCAATCAGTTGCCAGAGCAGGCAACGCCGGCGGGATCCTCAGGAATACAGGAATAAATTTTGAAACCGATGGGGTGACTCGTTTTCCCACCCTTGACGATACCGCCAATGACTCTTGGGGTGGGGCATTGGGAATTAATCTTTTGGCCCCAGAGTTTTCACAACAGATCGTTCTGGAGACGGCATTCGTAGATGTTTTTGGAACCGATCCGGATCGCAATGCCAAAGGGAGCCAGCTCGGGTTTGGTATTCGCTATCAGCTTCCGATCAGTAATGCGGTGATTTTTCGAGCTGACGCAATGCATGGACTGAGAAGAAATGAAGAAGACCTGACCGGTTTTCGTGTCGAGTTCAGACACAAGTTCTAAAGGAACTACGTCGGTCCGAGGTATTGGTGAAAAAACAGAATGTGGGCTGGTAGTCCGGCGTCAACCCTCGGAAATCGCAAAAGGCCAGCCTTTTTCCTCGCTGCACTGCTGGGACTCGCGGATTAGCTATCGGCAAAACCGCGCGATCGGTTTAGCATGGGGGATTCCCATTTACCAATCGATCCAAGCACCATGTCCAACGACTCCCAATCGAAAACTGAAGGCGATTCTCCAAAAAAGCCTGCCATTCCGAATCATGTTGGCGATGACGCCAGCCTTGATGAATTAAGAAAAAAGATCGACGATGTGGATGCCAAGTTGATTCATCTGGCTAACGCTAGAGCTGAGTTGGTCGTGGATGTTGGCAAAATCAAACGTAAATCGGGAGCGCCTATTTATGCCCCACACCGTGAGCAGGCAGTCTTAAAAAAAGTCCAAGCGTTAAACGAGGGACCTCTTGCCGCCAAAACAGTCGAAGCGCTCTACCGGGAACTGATGAGCGGCAGTTTCCACTTGGAGCAACCGCTAAGAATTGGATTTTTGGGTCCGGTAGGAAGCTATAGCCATTTGGCCTCTGTACGACATTTTGGGTCGAGTGTGGCGTATGAGGATTTACGGGCGGTCGAGGGTGTGTTCACTGAAGTGGCCAGAGGTCATTGTGATTATGGACTGGTTCCTATTGAAAACACCACGGGGGGAGGTATTGCCGAGACGCTGGATGCGTTTACGGAATACCACGAGAATATTTCGATCTATTCGGAGGTGCAGCTAGAGGTCCGGCGTTGTCTACTCGCCAATTGCAAGCCAAAGGAAATCAAAAAGATCTATGCCCGTCCGGAGTCGTTTGTGCATTGCCGAAAATGGTTGGCAACCCAATTTCCTGCCGTCCAACAGGTTGCCGTTGAAAGTAGTGGTACGGCGGCTCGCATGGCTGGGGAGGAGTGCGGTCGGGATACGCATTGCGGTACGGCTGCGATTGGAAGTGAACTTGCGGGTGAGCAATATGGTTTACATGTGCTTTTTTCAGGAATTGAGGACAACCCTAATAACGTGACCCGATTTCTGGTTCTCTCCAAGCAACACGCCGGAATTTCTGGAAGCGATAAAACATCCATGATGTTTGTTGCTCCGGATAGGCCGGGGGCGCTGGTGGATGTTCTTTCGGTGTTCAAGAGAGCGGGGATCAACCTGACTCATATCGATAAACGACCCAGTCGACGTATCAATTGGGAGTACACCTTCTTTATCGATGCCGAAGGCCATCGGGATGAACCAGCGTTTGCCGAGGTGATTGGGGAGGCCCGGGCATTTTGTCGCGAGCTGACCGTACTGGGAAGCTATCCTCGCAGTCAACGATTACTTTCGTAAGTCGTTGAATCGACTGGAATACCGGCGCGTCCAAGAATAGCCTGACAAGGACATTCTTGGGGAATCTATGTCGATGAATCTGAATTGGGATGGCTTTGACTGAATGACGTGGCGGTGAGGTGTTTCCACGTCGGTGGTCATTTAAATTTGCAATGATCCGGATTGGCGATTACCAAAGGAATGGGAATATCAATCATTGGCGATGTCAAGGAATGGGGCAGTCCACTGACTTTGGTGATAATTGGCTGAGGGTCGATTGATAGAGATCAACGTAGTGCCTTGCGCTGTTGGTCCAGGACCAATCCTGCTTCATTCCGGTTTCAACGATTCTTCCCCAGATTTCCTGGTGTTCGCTATAGGTGAGGACAGCACGATGAACCGCATCCTGGATGCCGGCAGCGGAATATTCCGAAAAGGAAAATCCATTTGCTTCGCCGGCAGTCACCGCTTCCTGGTCCGCATTGGTGACCGAGTCTTTGAGCCCACCTGTTGCCCGGACGATCGGCACGGTGCCATATTTGAGACTGTAAAGTTGATTCAGCCCACATGGCTCATAACGACTGGGCATCAGAAACATGTCTGCCCCAGCTTCAATTTTATGTGCCAATTCGTTGGAGAAAGTGAGTTGGGCAGAAATTCTCTCCGGAAAGCGTTGTACGAGTTCACTGATTTCTTTTTCAAATCTCGCTTCGCCGGTCCCCAGGATTGCCCATTGCACTTCCGAATCGGGGAGCCAACACCTCATTAATTCAATAATCAGGTCCCATCCCTTTTGTTCCGCTAATCGCCCGATGATCCCAATGAGTGGAGCGTCCGATTTAACAGGGAGGCCCATGATGTGTTGGAGGTCCTCCTTGCATTGTGGTTTACCGATCCGCCAATTGCTTGAGCTGAATTTCGATGCCAACAATGCATCTGTTTCCGGATTCCAGTCGTTGTAATCCACGCCGTTGATGATCCCGGCAAGATCATTCTTTCGATCTCGGAGTAACGACTCCAGTCCGCAGCCATGTTCGGTTGTTTGGATTTCGTTGGCATAGGTTGGGCTGACTGTTGATAGTCCATCTGCAAAGACCAAACCTGTCTTGAGAAGATTGAGTTTTCCATAAAACTCCATTTCCTGCCAGTTAAAGTGCTTCCAGTCCAGTCCGGTGGATCGCATCTCCGCTCTGCCGAAGACACCCTGATAGGCAAGGTTATGGATCGTCATGATTAATGCGGTTTGTGTATCTACTCCGAGCGGTCGATTTTGCAGCCGGACCAGTGCCGGTATCAATCCGGTCTGCCAGTCGTTGCAATGGATGACATCGACATCCAGATGCAAAACGTTGATGGCTTCCAGCACGGCACGAGAGAAAAATGAGAATCTTGCGCAGTTGTCCTCGTAATCAGATTGCCCACCATAGATCCCTTCCCGATCGAAGTATTCATGTTGCTCAATGA
Source organism: Planctomycetota bacterium (assembly GCA_014238905.1). Taxonomy (GTDB): domain Bacteria; phylum Planctomycetota; class Planctomycetia; order Pirellulales; family Pirellulaceae; genus JABAAE01. Next base: position 470,014 of record JABAAE010000002.1, on the reverse strand, counting down.
AGTAAATCGGAACATTGGAATGCGGCAGGGTCCCCTGCAGGATAGAGCCATTCATCAGACGATTGCCAACCGGTATCTGAATCTGGATGTCGGTCGATTCGATGGGGTGGTCACCCTCCATCACCGATCTGTAGGCCGGCATGAAGACAATCGGTTGGTGCCCCAATGATTGAAGGGCTTTCGGGAGAGCGCACCCGACGTCAGCCAGACCCCCGGTTTTTGCGAATGGATGGATTTCACTGGATACAAACAGGATTTTCAACATGCCTTTGCCAGAATCAAATCAGAAACAGGAAATGCGTGCCCACACCGGAGCAATTCGATTCCCGTCAATTGTAGGCGAATGTGAATCAGGTCGGGAACAGGAAAACGGCTCCAAGACCTTCAGAATCAAAACGAATTTTAGGATAAAAATGGTCTTTACCCCTCCGCGTGTCCTGATAGAACAGCAATGGTATGGCGGTGCACTCAAATTCTGAGTCCCTTTCCGCGGCTATTTCAAATTCAGTTAGAATGTTTTCTCGGGCAACTACCTCAACCGCGTCGGGGTGGGTCGCTGAGCGAATTTCCCTGATGCGTCAGTTGGAGAATAGAAGCGAAGATGAATCCTGATGAACCCCTTATGACGATCTTTGATTCTAAAACTGGGTTGTTGAATACCGGTGGTGACAGTGAGTTGTTGAAAATCTTGATTCAGACCGCCGCAGAGGAAATTCCTGATCTATTGGTTGAGTTGACTGCCGCTCTTGCGGCTAACGAAAATCAGGTTGCCCAGCGACTGGCCCACACCATCAAAGGGGATGCCAGAACTTTGGGTGGAAAAATGACCGAAAAGGTAGCAGCTGAGATGGAGCGGTTGATCGGTGATGATGCCATTCAACAGGCAATTGAATTGCTACCCGATCTTCAACATCAACTTGACTTGATGTTTGCGGAGATGGACTCGTTTGAGGGATCAACGTAGTTTTCAGATGGAATTCCAGCGTTGGAAACCAACTGGTGTCCCGGATTCGTAACGAGCGGGTCGTTCTGGATCGGCAGTGATGTTGACGGGATGGAATTGGCCGAGTCCATCACGGGCTGGAATCCCCCCCCAGTCCTGATTTTCTAAATGCCAGAAATGCCGCCAATGCCATAGGTCGTCATTGCTATTGATGACTTTTTCTCAATTTCTGCGAGAATCTAAGGAGCGGAACCCCAATCAAAATAGGGCGTGACTTTTGTCAGTTCCGAATCTATTCGGTCCATTTTACTCCTAGGCATTATTTGGTGGATAGGCATCATTTTCGAAAACAGATTTTGTTTTTTTTTGTTGTTGCCAGCGTTTGGGTACCTGGCTCAAAAGCTGCTGCGCAAAATCATACCGTTAAGCTGGAGATTGCCTATTCAACCTCGTTGCCGGTTGGCGTTGCGCAGCAATGGCTTTCCGCTCTGAAAAAAACACCGGTAGCGGGGATTCGGTTGACGGTCAATCCGAAGCTGACTCCTTCGATCAAGCGGGAACGCCTAAAAACAGGTGATTTGATTTTGATTGTGGGCCGGATTAACAAACGCCAAAAATTGGTGGTGCCGGGCCGGGAGTTCTCAATTTCGGATGTGGCTGGGTTTCGTACCTGGTTGGAACAGGTACGCCTTGCCAAGCCTGCTAATAACAGCGATTCCAACGCTGCGTTTGGATTGACGGACGCGCAATTGGTCGAGGTGCATCAACTGTTAGGGAAGCCGTATCCTGAGCTGACGAGGGGGCAGCAGGTTGCCAAGATCCTGCAGGTGATTCGATCGCAGATCCGAATAAAGATCGTCGCTGATGAAAAGACACTACTGACGTTATCCGAGCATAATCCGGTTGGGGAAGAGTTAAAGGGGTTGTCGTGTGGGACTCTGATGGCGGCGATCATCAGGCCGTTAGGGTTGGTTTTCCGAGTGGATGATTCAGGCCAACAACTGCAGATTGTCGACTCCCGAGATGTCAAGGAGCATTGGCCGGTAGGTTGGCCGCCACAGGATCGATCGGGAAAAATTGCACCGAGTCTTTTTAAAAACACCGAAGTCGATATTGAGGACTTTCCACTCAAAGAAGTTCTTGACGTCATTGAAAAGAAAACAAAGGTTCCCTTTATCTACGACCAGAATACGTTGGCACGTGTCGGGGTCGACCTCGCGGAAATCGAAATTACCATTGCAAAGACCAATACGTTTTACGAGAAAATTATTCGGACCGCCTTGTTGCAATCCAAGCCCGCCCTGGCGGCCGAATTAAGGGTGGATGAATCAGGGATGCCGTTTCTTTGGATTACCCGATCGGGAACGAAGCCTTAGAGGTTTTTTTGGGGATGCTATAGAATCCACGACGTCTTGACGAAAATGCAAGTAAATCGCGTTTTGCTTTGTATTGACAGGAAACACGGGTCACGGGAAACTGCTGCCCCTGATTTGTCAAATTTCCTTTTCCTAATCGCTGCGAAAAATTCACTCAGAAAAAAACAGGTGATGAACCCGAGCTCTCTCCTTAAGAAATACTTTGGTTTCGACTCGTTTCGTGGCCCTCAGGAAGCGATCATTGAACGTACCATCTCCGGTCAGCATTCTTTGGTGCTGATGCCGACTGGAATGGGGAAATCGCTTTGCTATCAGCTCCCTGCACTTTATTTTGACTCCACCGATCAACCGAACCGACCATTGACCTTAGTCCTTTCTCCACTGATTGCCCTGATGCAGGATCAGGTGGCTTCGTTAAGATCCCGAAATATTGCAGCCACCTTTATTAATTCTTCGCTCGATCGGAAAACGCGTGAAAAACGATACAGGGAAATCAAGCAGGGGGAATACTGTCTGTTGTACGTAACGCCGGAGAGGTTTAGGAAACCGGAGTTCCTGGACGTTCTTGCGAAAAGAGAAATTCGCCTGTTAGCGGTCGATGAGGCTCATTGTATCAGCCAATGGGGGCATGATTTCCGTCCGGATTACTCCCGGTTGGATGAGATCCGCAAGCGTCTCCGCGATCCCACCACGATTGCATTAACGGCAACGGCGACACCCAATGTTCAGGACGATATCGTTAGCCGACTTGGCTTGCTGCCGGGAGTCATTAAAAAATATTGCGAAGGGATTGATCGCCCGAACCTCAAATTGGAGGTAAGTCATGTTTGGGATGATGATGAAAAACTGATGGAAATTCGGTCTGCCTACAATTCATTGGTGGATACCTCCGGGAATGGCATTGTCTACTTTTCCCTGATCCGGATTCTAGAGAGTTTCAGCGAAGCTCTTCGAAAAGATTCGATTCCCCATTTGGTTTACCACGGTGATTTGAATCCTAGAAATCGAAAAATGCTTCAACAACAATTCATGACGACGACCGGGTGTCTTGTGTTGGCCACCAATGCTTTCGGGATGGGCATTGATAAAGAGGATATCCGATTTGTCCTGCATGCGGAAATTCCCGGTTCGATGGAGTCTTATTATCAGGAAATTGGTAGGGCGGGACGGGATGGAAGAGATTCGTTTTGCAAATTGCTCTATTCACAAAGTGACCTTGAAACTCAGATGGAATTTATACGTTGGAGCAATCCGGATCCGGAGTTCTATACTCGTGTCTTTGATTTTATAGAAAACGAATCGGAACAAGTCACCGCTTTTGGCATTGATTGGTTACGGGAAAAATTGCATGCCAAGAACAAGCATGATTTTCGGCTGGAAACGGCGTTGGGCATGCTGGAGAGATTCGGTGCGATCGAAGGATATCGAGAGGGTCTACCCATCCACGCGACTGGTTCGTTGCCGGAACTGCTTGTCGATTGCGATTTTTTTGAGAGGAAAATCCGCTATGCTCGCGAAAAACTGATGGCTTTGGTTCGCTATGCCAATCACACCGAAGATCGACGTGAATTTATCCATGATTATTTTGGTGTCCCCCTGAAGTAAAACCATAGAACGATAGATTGTGGCTGGAATCCAATCGTCACAGGTTTCATAATGCACCGGTCCCAGATCGATAGATTGATGAAATGGAGCGGCTAATTTGAATTGCTTGCGGCGGTACATTTTTCCAGTTTTTTTAGTGCTGATTTCCAGTGGAGAAATCTGTATAGCCGGCGGATCGGCCGAAAACGTAGCCCTGATTGTCAATCAGGATTCATCTGATTCTTTGACGATCGCTAACCATTACATCCATCTGAGGGATATTCCAGCGGGAAACGTGATTTACTTGACCGGGATTCCAGAGAGGGAATTCATGTCCATCGACGAATGTCGATCAATAATTCTGGCGCCAATTTTTGAACAGCTGCGGCTGCGGAAAATCATGGGGCAGATCGACTACGTCGTTTATTCATCCGATTTCCCAACCGCTGTCAGGCTGCCGGCGGATGCCAACAAAACGGTCAAACCAGCCGAATTGACGAAGTATTTTCGGCCGGTAGCTTCACTCAATGCGGTGACCTTTTTTGCTCAACTGGTCTTCAAAGAGGATTACACGTTTATTCATCCGGATGCTAATTTCTATTACCGGAATTCGGTGGACGAGGTGCTCTCGAATTATTATTCCGGTGAAGCAAAAATGCTCTATCAGCAGTTGGTGGACCATTATCAAAACAAAAATTATTCGGCGGCCTTGGCCATCGCGAGCCGTTTGGCAAAGTCTACGCACCCAAGGCCGGTCATGGAATATTGGTCAGCTCGGTGTTCTGCCATGCTTGGAAAACCTGAGGATGCGGTTTCCCATCTGGCAACCGCAGTCAAGATGGGTTGGAGTTTGGCCAAGTCGACCCGGTCCGACCCTGCTTTTCTGTCCATTGCCAGAGATTCTCAATTTGTCGGGTTAGTCGACCAAATGCTCGAGCAACAGACGACTCATCTTCCCACCATTGGTTTCAAAGGTGGCTATGTCTGGCGGCCCAACGGGCTGCGCACGACCAACCCGTCCGAAGGAAGAAGATTTCTTCTTTCGGTGATGTTGGGCTGCACCCGTGGGAAAGGCAATTCAGTCAAAGAGGTTGTGGCTGCATTAGCCCGCAGTGTTGGTGCCGATGCAAGTCATCCCGAAGGGACATTTTATTTTGTTTCCAACAGTCAAATCCGCTCCAAAACTCGCGTTCCACTGATGGAAGAAGCGGTGAAAGCACTGCAGGCAACCGGCTTCAAGGCGGAGCTCATCAGTGAATCGATGCCAAAAGCAAAGAAGGATATCTTGGGAGCGATGACCGGAGTTGCCAGTTTTCGATTCTCAGAAACCAATTCCACCATTTTACCCGGAGCCATTTGTGAAAACCTCACTAGTTACGGTGGTGTCATGACAGGGAAACCTGGCCAAGGTCAAACGACGGTTGCGGAATTTATCCGTTACGGTGCTGCAGGTTCCAGTGGAACGGTGGTGGAGCCCTTTACGATTCCTCATAAATTTCCTCACCCCTTGATTCATTTGCACTATTCTCGGGGCTGCAATTTGGCAGAAGCATTTTATCAATCGGTTCGCGGGCCTTACCAACTCTTGATCGTGGGGGACCCGCTCTGCAGGCCGTTTGCAAAACTACCCACGTTTGATGTACAGGGGGTGAAGGATCAGATGATCCTTCAGGGAAGTATCAAGATATCGGCCACAGCTGGTGCTAACTCTCCCGTCGGAATTTTTGGTTACGACCTGTATTTCAGAGGCAAAAAAGTCACCACGATGATGCCTGGCGACTCAGCAAAATTTGATTCAACCACGGTTGCCGACGGCCATTATGAATTTCGGGTGGTGGCTATCACCGATGATCCAATAGCAAATAGGACCAGCCGATCATTTCGAGTGTTGGTAAAAAACGGGAACAGTCTATTCAACAACGATTTCCTCCATCATGAGCTCCAGAAAAAAAATTACATTGCCAATGAGAAGATTGAATTTTTAATTCCTGATGGTGGCGACACCGAATTGGTGGTTTGGAACAATAGTCGGGAAGTGGGCCGGTCGGATGCTTCGGGAAAGCTCTTTGTCAATTGTCAGCTTTTGGGGACTGGCCCGGTTCGTCTAAATTGGATCGGTACGAAAAACAACCGATCCATCACCGGGCAGAATTTTTTTGTCAACATTAGTGCGGCTGATCAAGCTAACGTGGATCAGTAAAATCCAATAACTCAATGGACCAGCTTATGAAAAGCGTCTTGGCCGTGGCGGCCCATCCCGACGACATCGAATTTTTGATGGCTGGCACCCTGCTGCGATTACAGGATGCCGGTTTTGAAGTCCATTACTGGAATCTTGCCAACGGTTGTTATGGTTCCAATCAATCGGACCGGCAGGAAACTTCAGAAATTCGTCGTCTGGAGGCGATCACCGCTTGTAAGCGACTCAACGCCCGATTCCACGAGCCGATCTGTGATGATTTAGCGATTTTTTATGATCGCCCGACTTTGGCAAAAGTCGCCTCGGTGATTCGGGACGTTCAGCCAGAGATTATTCTGACTCATTCGCTTGAAGATTATATGGAGGATCACACCAACACGGCCCGATTGGTGGTGACGGGCGCTTTCGCTCGAGCTATGAAAAATTTCAGTGTGGAGCCTGTTCGAGAACCGACATCCCAGGCTGTTTGTCTTTATCACGCCCAACCCTACTCGAACCGGACACCGTTGCGGAAATTAGTTGTCCCCGAGATTTTTGTTGATACCAGTGACCTGTTGGCTCGAAAAAAAGAGCTTCTCAGCTGTCATGTCAGCCAAAAGCAATGGTTGGATTGCAGCCAGGGACTTGATTCTTATCTTGATACGCTAGAGGGACTTGATCGGCAGGTAGGAGAAATGTCGGGGCGTTACGAATTGGCCGAAGGATGGCGGCGGCATCTGCATCTTGGCCTGGGTAACGAGGATGAGGATCGATTGGTATCTGCTCTGGAAGAAGGTGATGTTGAGGATTTGGTATTTTTTGAAGAGTAAACGTAGGACCAGGGTTGGCTCCTGCGTTGGAGAAACTGGAAATGGTTTAAACGACTCGCACCAACCGTTTGAAGCACGTGAATTTGAAGAGTATTCATTGTTGTCCCGCTTAATGAGGTTGTGTTGGACAGTCACCGGATTCTTGGCTTTGACATTGCATGAGCATTTGCGGTATTTGGAATGGTTGCCGTCAACTTCAAGGTCTTAATGGGTGCTGGCGGTAGTGGTCCCGAATGGCTGGTATTCGCTGCTGGCCTCTTGGATAGGCGTGCCGCAGCGACTTTTGTTGTACTTGCTGGTGTCGGCATCTTACTGATGATGAACAAGGCCCGTTTGGAGGCAAATGTCCACCAAACCCTGACACACCGCAAGACACTGTTGAAACGCGCTTTGTTCTTATTCGTCGTGGGACTGCTTGACACTCCGCTCTGGCCAACTGACATTCTTCATTTTTACGGTCTCTACATCGCGATTGCGGTAATGTTTCTGACTTTGCGAGTTCGTTCGCTTGTTGCGATTGTCTGTACACTCATCTTCGTTTTTGCGGTACTAGTGTTCGTTCTTGCCTACGAGCAAGGGTGGAACTGGGAAACCTTGCAGTATTCCGGATTCTGGACGATTGATGATATGTTCGGGCATATATGCTTTTCACGGGTTCCATCCTGTTCTTCCGTGGTTGGCCTTCATGCTTATTGGTATGGTGGTGGGGCGGTCCAATTTCGCCAATCCATTCACTTGTCGTCAGCGGCCTTCCAACACCGAGTTTTCTAGTACCGAGCCTTTACCCACCCGGTTGGCATCCACTAAGCTGTTCCCTGATGACTGGTTCCCGTCGCGGTTTGATCGGATGGGACTTTGACAAATATAGTCGTTCGTTAAAGACGCATTGCGTTCAGATCAAAATCAACTTTCCGAACACCCATTTCCCCCAGAATCCATGAAGAATCTTTTAAAAGTCCTGCCATTTGTCGCCTTGACCTTTTTTAGTTGGGGTGTTTACGGTCCGGTACTACACGTGGGTCAGGAACATATGGCGGATATGCAGGGACTCAGCACCCTGCGGCCCTTCATCTGTGTTGGCATTGCCTATTTCCTGATCGCCGTTGTTTTTCCCCTGGTGGTTCTGTTTACCAAAGGAGAGACGGGAGGCTGGTCCTTTTCCGGGACCCTTTGGTCTTTTTATGCGGGAACCATCGGAGCATTGGGCGCGTTGGGAATTATTTTGGCGTTCAAATTTAAAGGCTCCCCGGTCTACGTGATGCCGCTTGTTTTTGGCTGTGCGCCGGTGGTCAATACCTTCGTCACGATGTTCATGTCCCGAACTTTTAGTGAAGCATCTAAACTCTTTATGGGTTCGATCCTGATTGTTGCGATCGGCGCTGCGGGAGTGATGTATTTTAAACCGACCACTAGTAAATCGAAGCCTGTACTGGTGGATAACGGTCAGTCCAGAATTGAAAAGTTGACCATTGAGGGCGATGGTCAGAAGATGATCAGGAAGTTGGCCAAGGAGACCGGTCAAAACGGCGAAGAAGTTTGGAAACCGGGTGATGAATTTCCACTTGACTCGCAAGATGGCAAGTTGCTTCTGGCAGAGTATGAAGAGGAGGCCCGCCCCCGACTTCTTTTGGTATTGCTATCGATTGGGATAACGGCAGTCTGTTGGGGATCTTATGGTCCGGTATTACACCGCGGACAAATGCGAATGTCGGGTAGCAAGATGCGTCCCTTTTTATGTGTCGGTTTGGCTTACTTTGCGATCGCGGTAATCTTGCCGATTATTCTCCTGCAATATTTTCCAGAAAAGGGAAGCTTTACATTAAAGCATTCCTCGGGTTTGGCCTGGAGTTTGTCCGCTGGTGCTGTGGGAGCATTGGGTGCGCTGGGAATCATCTATGCCTTTAATTTTGGCGGCAAGCCGATCTTTGTGATGCCGTTGGTATTTGGCATGGCGCCGGTGATCAATACTTTTACGACCGTCGTTGTGGAAAGAAATTTTGGAAAACTGGATTTTCTTTTTTATGTTTGCCTGTTAATGGTCATCTTTGGAGCGGTTTGTGTCCTTATTTTTGCTCCTCGCCCTAAACCTAAAAAACCGGTTAGCCCACCAAGCTAAAAAAACCGGGAGCTCGGCAGAACACCAATCACCCTAGGCTGAACTATCCAAAGAGACAGCACTCTCGTTCAATGCGGTGCGGTTAATTCTTTAAGAAACGGACCAGATCGGCCAATTCCGAAATGGTCATCGCCGCCGTTAATTTTTCTGGCATGATTGATTGATTGCTGGAGGCTATCCGCTCTATGTCATCGAATTTTACCTTGGTCGTTTGGCCATTCGTGTCAGCATAGGTTTGCACTTCGCCTCTTTCGGCAACCAGCACTCCGGTTAGCGAGCGACCATCGTAGGTTTCAATCAGCCATGATGTGTGCCTGGGTGAGATTTCTTTACTGGGTTCCAAAATCGATTCCAGCAGACGTTCAACCGACATATCTGCCAAGTTGGAGAGATCCGGACCGATCATACCACCTCGGCCATCTACCTGATGGCAACGACTGCATTGTCCAAAACGCTTATTGAAGAAGATGAGGCGACCGCGATCTGAATTGGCGGACTCCAATTTGTTTCTGACCAGGTTGACGACCGACGAGGTGTCCCTTGGATGCGGATCTGCTTCCTGAAGTAACCTGGTTAATGCATCGTGTTGGACCGCAGCGTTGGCTAGTTGTTTTTTCTCGGCTGGTTGAAACTTGGTGCCAATGAGCGTCTGAATCGCTGAACTTGAAAACAAGGATTTTTCAAGGGCCAAATCTAATAGTAATTTCCGATCCGCTGGATGAGAACTGTTCAGGCCTATTAAGGCACGCAGGGCAGTCCTGCCATATTTGTCTCGCTCCTGTACGATTCGATGGAGGAGTCGTACAGATTGTTGACTATCCAAATCTCGGATGGTCTCTACTACTTCTTGCACAATGGCTTGCTGATCGCTATTCAAAAGTTCGGTGAGCAAATCGATGTTGAGCTTGGGATGTTGGCTGTTGAATTGGTCACGGTAATGGGCGCTTTGGAGCTTGCGTAGTGCCACAACTTTGGTTTCCACTGGTGCTGTGGCGTCCCCCAGGATTTTTGCGAGGATTTCGGCTTCGGATTTTTCAAAGTCTGCTCCCTGGCGATTTTTGGAGACCAGGTCCAATGCAGCCAGATATGATTCGAACAAACGACCGGTCAAGGGCCTTGATCGGAGGTCCTTTTCCAATTGCTGTTGGTACTCCGTTTTTCTCTCTTCGCCAATCCAGCGAATAGCCACGAACCGGACCTGAGGGTCCGTGTCAGAAAGCAACTCCCCGAGTCGCGCCGAGACACTTTTTGATTTGGAGAAATTTCTCATGACCAGAGCCAGTCCTAGCCTGATTTTTGGATGTGCAGGAAGGGGCATGCTGGCAAGTTCTTCGGCGGTGACTGAATTGGCGAAAGCGTATCGGGCCGCCTGTCGGATAAACGGGTCATTGTCGGCAAAATAGGAAATCAAGAGCCGTCGATCGAGTGAATTTTGACTGCGCCGCAGAAGGGTGGCTTTTTCCAAAGGACTGAGGGCGGCTTGAATCGCTTTGGGGAAGTCGATTTTTCGGTTGGACACACGATTCGCGGCTGCCTGACGTATTTTGATATCCGTTTCAGAGTAGGGGTAAGCGGGAAAGTCATTCAGGATCAATTGACTGTCAACGGTTTTTTTCTTGAACTCAACCTTCCAGATTCGGCCAAAACCATGGAGTTGGTAAGAACGCTTGCACCAGTCGCTAATGTAGATTGTGCCATCCGGGGCAGAGGCCAGTCCAACGGGCCGAAAATCGTTACCGCCCTTGATCCAGGTCTCCGGACGGGAGATAAACGACGCCCCTCTTTCGTGCAGGACAAATTTTTCAATGGAATGTAGGCCCCAGGAAGTGGTCAAAAAAACATCTTTTCCCTCTGCCGTGACCGACCGCTGGCGGAGAATTCCACTGGGCGCCTCTCCGGTTCCAGAAACCAGTCCCAATGTACCTGGCAATTCTCCAAACCAGGCAGTAAAGGGATGGGTTCCGCGTCGACCCAGCGAAAATCGGTATCCGTAATCTCCACCATTAACGATGTGCAGCAATCGACAGGGTGGTCGCCAGTCTGGATCGTTATCGATTGCAAACAAGCTTCCAGATCGATCAAAAGCCAGTCCAAATGGATTCCAGAAACCGGTGGCGACCCGGCGAAGCCGATTGCCGTCTAAATCACAGCTATAGATATTTCCACCTTCACCACCTCCTGAGAGGGTCGTCCCATCATTACCCACCAGTGAATAATCGACCCCAAGGTTCTCCCCAAATCCAAAATAGAGCAGTCCATTTCCGTCAAAAGCCAAACCGGACAGGCCGTTATGCGGATAGTCCCCTTTGGTTTTGAGCTTGACAATCGGCCTATTTTGATCCGCTTTATCGTCCGAGTTCGTATCACGCAAGCAGAAAATACTGCTTCGGGTGGCAACATATAATGAGCCATCGGGTGCGAATGCCATGTTCATCGTGGCGGTGGATCCCTCGTAAAATGTGGTAATCCGATCGGAAGAACCGTCGCCACTGGTATCGTCGTAAATACGAATCCGATCCGTTTTGGGGCCTTTGTAATCTTGTGGGCGGAAATGGGTATGGCTTTCGATGCAGAAGACGCGTCCGTTTCGGTCAACGGCGATTCCAGTCGGAGTGACGATCGCCGGTTCACTGGCAAAAAGCGAAATTTTAATATTGGGATCGACAGAGCGTGGAAGAGGCTCTTGGGCAGAGAGTCGCTCCGAAACCAATAACAGACTCAAAAAAAGAACAAGGGTAGGCACGGTGCATCCTCAGGGAAGAACTCAAAAAGCGCTACAGGCAGGAATTTAAATCCTATCTTAAAGGGGGGTGTCCCATGAAAACATAGTCCCGATCCTTTTTTTCAAGCACAATCCTCCCCAGCACGTCAGGTGACTTTGGTTGGGGAGGTTTCGTCCATGTCGCGATGGTTCATGGTCATCTCCTGTTCAGGGCTGCCACGATGACGACTAAACTGAACCCTCTAGGGGCCGACTTTCATTTGCCAACACCGATGGATACGTTGATTTCGAAAATCCTCGGGCAGCGTTTGTTGGCTGATTTCGCGAATTTCGTGAAAAAAAGAAAGCCCCTCGGTGTTCAGTTGAAACCGGCGAAAATTGGTTGAAAAGAAAACGAGACCACCGGTAGCCATTCGTTTGGCAACATTTTCCAAAAGGGCAACGTGGTCTTTTTGGACTTCCCAGATCGTATCCGTTTTCTTGCTGTTGGAAAAAGTGGGCGGGTCCACTACGGCCAGGTCAAAAAGGGGATTTTCTGGCAGTTCATTAAGAAAGGTATTGGCGTCACAGGTTTTGTATGAGTAGAGCTCGGATTCGAATCCATTGAGTTTCATGTTACGGCGGGCCCACTCAACGTAGGTGGGTGACATGTCCACATGCAGAGTCGAAACTGCCCCGCCGGCGGCGGCAAAGAGAGTGAAAGCTCCGGTGTATCCAAAAAGATTGAGAACCCGTTTGCCATCGGTGAGTCCCCGGACGATTTTTCGAGTTTCACGATGGTCCAAAAATAAGCCGGTGTCGACGTAATCTGAAAGATTGACAATCAACGCGAGTCCATCTTCTTCGACAACGACTTCTGCTCGACGGTTATTCTGTTTTTGGTGCTGCGTACGCTTCCGTTGACGGTTTTTGGATTTCAAGTGAATCCTCGATATGTCTACTTCCAGAGTCTTGGCAGCCGTTCTGCACATTAAGTCCTGCCAGGCGGCATGCTCACCAACATCCCGTTGATGTGGGCGCTCATATTCAACGATATGCAAATGTGTTTGGCCGGATTCTTTAGATCTGTAGATATCCACAACCAATGGGATTTCAGGGATGTCTTTCTCGTAGAGACGAAAGCAGGTGATTCCACGTTTGGATGGCCAGCGTCGAAGATGACGGGATCGCTTTTTCAGACGTGAGGCAAACAAATCGGCTTGCTCGGAAGACTTGGCAGAAATATTTCCAAAAACAGGTTGAACCGGGGAAGCTATGCGACTCGAGGGGAGGACGCTGGATTTCCCGCTGGTGGAGATGGTCGGGCCGCTCTCGGCCTGTTGCCTCGAATGGTTCGTTGTCTCGCCATCCCCGTCGTTGGCTTCGGATTTTTGGTCGGCTGGTTGCTTGTTCTGGGCATCGGTTTCTGATTCAGCGATTTCTGATTCAGCGGTTTCAGTCTCGGCTTGGGGTGGTCGTGGTCCTAAATACTGATAATACAAGCACTCGATTCGTCCATTAAATAACTTCCGTCGTCGGGTGGCGCTTTTTTGGATGACGGCTTCGAAACGAGGGAATGCTGTCAAAATAAAATGAGACCAGGTGGGTAGACGTTGTAATACCTGGGGAATGGATTTGTAGAATTGAGTCAGATCCGATTCTTTTAATCGTTCGCCGTAGGGAGGATTGGCGATGATACAACCAAATTGCTTCTTGCTTCTAAGGTCCTCAAATGCTTTTTGCTGAAAATGGATGTCGTCTTTGACGCCAGCCTTTTCGGCGTGGTAGCGAGCAAGAGAAAGGGCGTCGGGGTCGATGTCTGTTGCGAGTAAAGGGCTCTGTAAAGCATCCCGATTTTCGGCTGCCAATTCTCGAAACGACTCTCGTGTCTGGTTCCAGATATCGGCAGAGAATTCAGGCCAGTTTTCTGCCGCGAAATGTCGGTTGAGGCCAGGCGCGATTCGACGAGCAATCAAAGCGGCTTCGATCGGGAGAGTACCAGTGCCGCAAAACGGATCGAGGAATGGTCGGGAAGGATTCCAAACCGAAAGTAGGATCAGGGCGGCGGCCAGGGTCTCTTTTAGAGGTGCCTCGCCCACCCGGGTTCGATATCCCCGTTTGTGGAGACTCGGCCCTGTGGTGTCCAGGGTAAGCCTGGCGTGGTCATCTCTTAAAGCGATTTCGATCTGATAGGTTGCTCCCGATTCTGGTAATGACTCGGTTTGGTGGTCCCTTTTGAGAGATTCGACAATCGCGCGTTTGACGCTCCTTTGACAGGCAGGCACACTCGAAAGTTGGGATTTAATCGACCGGCCCTTTACCGGAAATTTACCGTAGGCGGGGATGAATTGGTTCCAGGGAAGTGACTTGGTCGTCTCGAACAGCTGATCGAAGTCTTTTGCTTCAAAATCAGCAATTTCAATCAGAATTCGATCTGCACATCGAATGGCAAGATTGGTCTTGGCAATTGTCTGCTGATCACCCTGAAATCCGACCCACCCGGGTTGGAGCACTTTGGAGTCTATATCCAAATCCGACAGTTCGCGTTTAACGACTGCTTCCAATCCGAATGCACAGGTGGCGATAAGATGGTGACTCACAATAAGACGATTTTCTCGAAATGAGACAAAAACAAAAAATGGAAGACTCTAAAACTACAATAAAATCAGGGAAAATGAAAAAGTGTTGGTTTGGCACGCGCTTTGCTTTAGCTAGTTAGCATGAGCGGGCAATAAACCCAAGCAATTGTCTCTTCTCTCATCCGCCGTTCTGGGTTTGCCCGCTCATCTCGCCAATTATTATAGTGGCCGTTGTTTGTAATGGCTGGTTTTTTATATTGAAGGAAGGCTGTCTCGTTTTGGGCAGCCTTCTTTCTTTTACCAGTTCACTATCGTCACTCTCGTGAAGAGAAGTAACCGCAAACTTACCTGACCGACTGAGTTCTTTTAGAACCGTGGATAATATGCCCCGGCTTCAACGTAGTCCATTTTCCTTTACCGTCTACCGTGCCAGCGTCGGGAAATCGATTGCCATGAAATATCCGGCTGACCATCACCCGGATAACGTTAAGGAGAATTCAAGGCGTTCTGCGAGTGATCGGACTGATTGGTTTAAAAACATTGTTTGACGATCAGACCGAAATGTCATGTTTTTTGTCGCTGGGCCGGACACTAAGATTTACCGATCCCGCGGCAAGCACCAGGCTATTCAAGGATTCGATCATGCCGCAGAACGATGAAACCGATCGCTTTGCATTATGATCCTTGAGACAGATCGTGTGCCTGCAAACCGATCACATTTTCAGGCAGCTCGTCGTGCTCGGTGGAGGCGATGGTCGTCGGATTGGAAATCGTCAGATTCTATGCCGCTGAGAGGAATTGCATCACCGGACGCAGCAATACAAAGGGGTTTGGGTCCGTCCGCCTGTTGGATATCGTCGCGAAAGGACTTTGCGGCGTCCCAATTCCAAAACCGGGATAATCTCCCGAAAAAGGAGGAGCGACTTTTTGGGAAAACAGTGCTCGAAATCAGGTCACTGACCAAGGCTGCTGAGGCCCAACAAAGTCCTTGCCAAAAACTGATGGAACCTACGAATCTCCAAATCGCAGCCTGGGCATCACTCCCTTGATTTTTAAAATCGTCTTTTTGCTCGTCAATCCGGATAATGGAGTCTTCTGCATGATTGGATTCGAATCCGATCGCTTCCAGGGCCAAGGCAATTTCCAGGGCGAAGGATGTTCTCCCCAACTTGGCCAGACAACCCAGCTGTTTCAAGGCATCAGTCCGGTAAAAAGCCGCCAATTGCGATGGACCCAATGGGTCGGGTATCGCAGCGTTCCATTGGTCGCCAGGCTTTCCATTTCGCAACAGCCGAGTCTTATAAAAAGCACTGTTCTCAATGCCGTTGCAGTAAACTCTACCATCCTGTTTCAGCAACATGGGAGCAACAGACCCCACGAACGGATCCTCAAATTGATCAGTTATTCCGTCCGTCCAGCCGGGCTCTACGATGCAACCAGGTTGCAGGAGGTGAATGATGGGACTGTGAATGTTGGCGAGCACTTCCGACAAACTTGAGGGTAAATGCAGCCTGTTTAACCCTTGTGCAGCAGGTTGGACGTCGGGTTCCGCTGCGGTGACGAACTGAACTTCGTCTTCGAGTTGATAAGGATCCGAGTAGTTTCCAGATTGAAGAACAATAATCTCACACCCGTTTGGCCGATTCTCCAAAACGGAAATTAAAGTAGACTCAAGAAGGTCAACGTTTTCAAAATGTGGAATGATGATGGAAATTCGTGGCATGGCACAGTGCCCACAATCCGGAACATGATGACTGCAAAATGGTTTAAATCGTGATGGGGTGCCGATTGACAACCCATTTGATTCCATCATGTAAAATCGGTTCGAAGGAGAGCATCCTTTGAGCCCAAATTGAATTTTGGATTCGATGATACATTCACAATGGTCAACCCGGTCAAAACATAACGATTAGAAAATCTATCATGCTTAACGTGATTGCTGACAAGCTTCGCATGTTTCAAGTACGCCAAAAATTTGGCCGTCAGAACGAGATCGCAGCCACCGATGCGGTGAACAGAGAATTCGCTCGCGAGTCGTTTCTGGATGATTTGTCAGGCAAAACGGTTGCCATTTCGGCAGGTAGTCGGGGCATCGCCAATATTGCGGAGATTATCAAGGCGATTGCTAGCAATATCCGTCAGCGAGGAGGGTTGCCGTTTATTGTGCCCGCGATGGGAAGCCATGGAGGTGGCACCGCTGAGGGCCAGGTCAAAGTCCTTGCCAATTATGGCATTACCGAAGAGTACTGTGGGTGTGAAGTTCGGGCTTCGATGGAAACAGTGGTTGTTTGCGATGCGGCCGAGGGGTTCCCTGTCTATTTTGACAGATTGGCTTTTGAAGCAGATTGCGTTGTAGTTTGTGGTCGCATCAAGCCACATACGGATTTTACCGGTCCTATCCAAAGCGGCTTAATGAAGATGATGCTGATTGGTTTAGGGAAACACGATGGTGCCAAGGTTTATCATAAGGCGATCAAGGACCATAGTTTTGATACTATCGTTCGGAGCGTCGCCCGAGAAGTGATCGAACGTTGCCATATTCTTTGTGGCGTGGGAATTGTAGAAAATGCTTACGAGGAAACGGCCTTGATCGAGCTGATCCCGCCGGTTGAAATCGAGAGTCGCGAGGAGGAGCTTCTGGAGTTGGCGACCGGTATCATGCCCAAACTGCCATTTGACCGCGCTGATTTGTTGATCATCGATCAAATAGGAAAAGAAATTAGTGGCGCCGGCATGGATACCAATATTATTGGGCGCAAGTATTACGACCATTTCCCTGCCGATTCTGAATTTCCAAAAATCAAGAGAATTGCCATTCGTGGACTCACAGCAGCTACCCATGGGAATGCGACCGGAATCGGGATGGCTGAATTCTGTCGCACAAGTGTGTTGGACGAAATGAACGCCGAAGTGACCCGGATCAACTGTTTGACAGCCGGCCATGTGACGGCTGCCATGATTCCGATCGACTTTGAAAGCGACCGGGAGATTATTGACCAAGCCCTTAATACGGTAGGTTTTTGTGATGCAAAAACGGCAAAGGTCATGTGGATAAGAAACACGCTGCACCTGTCAGAGGTCTTTTGCTCGGAATACTACATTGACCAAGCAAGGCAACGGGATGATTTGGATGTGGTTTCTGATTTGAAGTGTTTGGAATTCGATCAACGGCACAATCTGATGGAATTCGCCTGATAGCCAAGCCCTGCCAATTTCGATAAGAGGACTTATGGTTTGGTAACGCCTCGATTCCAGAAGATTTTCAGTGGAGGTTGTTTTTTTGCATTGTTGAACATGGAAACCGAACCGACGACAAAATCGATATGAGAATCCTGGTTGAAGTCTCCCTCATGGAGATTGGGATAGAGTAGCGGGCCGGAATCGATAGAGTATTTTTTAAATTCCTGATGACCGTTGTTTTCCAGATAGATGACGGCGTCATACTCAATTCCATTATCGATTGGGGCCATGAATGCCGAGGCAACGATGTCCAAATCGCCGTCTTTGTCGAAATCGCCTGCTTTGGCGCAGTGGACTCCCGGCATCAATCCGATTGGGTGATGGACAAAATGGAGTTTGTCCGCAGGGTTAGTGGATTGATTTTCCAGCCATTGAATGGAGTGGTATTGTTTGGGCAGCGATGAGTCAAAAGTGTCTCCGTTGGTGTATAAAATATCGAGGTCTCCATCTTGATCGAGGTCTGACAGTGAAATGCCACTTGATCCATAGCTGGGATAGCCTGCCTCAAAAATCTTGTTTCGAGTGAATTCCCCGTTCCCATTATTCAGAAAAACCTCGACGGTTTCATGTTCCTGGGCAAACGCTGCGGCAAAGTCCATAGCGCCATCGTGATTGAAATCAGTCACAACAAGGCGAACCACACCGTGTCGATGGTCAATGGTTTGGGTAACAAACGAATTTTCATTCCAGCGATTATTCAGGTTGCGGAGTAGGTAGACCCCGCCGGTTTGAAAGTAACCAAATTCCGCCACCAAGACATCGAGTTGTCCATCGCCATTGAAATCGGCTACCGCGGTTTGGCAGATTCGCCCCAGTTTGTCTTTGATAACGATCCGTTCAAACTCTCCCTGATTTGCACGTAGTAAGATGACTTGACCTTTTAATGCATCCATCGCCTTGTACTCACCAATATCAGAAATCAGGATGTCCGCGTCACCATCCTGATCAACATCAAAAACTGTGGCATTGGCAGGTGACAATGCCTGGGTTAACAAAACGGATTCCGCTGGCCGCGTGACCGGGTGAAACCGAACGTTGCCTGAGGTCATGTCACAGGTAATCCAACCGCTGACAGCCTCTGAAACCCCATCTTGGTTCTTGAGTTGGAGGGTAGCAAATTGGATGTTGCTTATCCCGTATTTGGATGAAACTTCACTGGCTGATTCCAAACGAAAATGCTCCTCGGGGAGCCGATTTGACTGCTGTGTCGCCGTTGCCGAAAAAAAATCGTCTTCTGTTGGAGCGTTTTTTGTGAAGTAAGCAATCGTGTCATAAAGGTTGGGGCGAACAAGGTCATTGCGCCGAGTGAGATCATAAAATTCGAAGCCACGCTCAACTTCTTTTTGCCAATTAGCCAATGGAAAACTGGAAGCTCTGGGCACCGCGTGACAGTCCCCGCAAAAGGCTTCGATTTGTTGAATACTCTCGGCGGTCAGGTTACGGTCGACATAAAACGCGGCTTGTGGGGCTTCAGGGCCGGCGGTGGGACGCGGCTCATTGTTGCCGCAACCAACAATAAAAATAATGCAGCTTAAGCAGCCGAGAATTAATACTGGGACCGAAAAGGTAGTGGCTGAGAGTTTGCTCATAGACCTATTAAATTAAGGATAATATTGACTTGCTTCGAGAGTTCACGGGCCGGCCCAGTGGGAGGTGAAAACGTGGCTCGATCTAACGAAGTTTCAATGCCGCTGGAAAAATGTTGTCGGTGCCCTCGTACTCGGGAACAGTTAAACCAACCGATCAAGGGCTTGCGCCCTGACGATATTTTGAGAAATCTACCTTCTGTACGCGAGATTTCGTATAATAGTTTGAGTGATCAACGAAGGGAATGACAACCATCCTAATGAGCCGGAACGAGTGGAAATCAATTCCAATAACCAGAAACCAGCCCCACCGATGAAGAGGGTTGACCTTCATTCCGAGGCGCCGCTACCCCCTTTAAAACCGATCTGGAAATCCAATGTTTCACTGATTGACCAGAGTTTTTCGACAAAACTTGTTCAACAGGACACCGGCGAGAGTATTCGAATGTCGGTTGAGTCCCCCAATGGGAGGGTTTGGGTTGAAGGGAATTCTTTGTTTTGTGCCTGCCCTGGCTGTGCGGCACCCGTTTCAGTGCGGATGTGGCTTCTGACAGCGGACTGCTGGCAGTGTGACACGCGAATACAACTCACGCGAGAACAGGAGCAGGCCATCGCGAGCCTTCTAAAGGATCAGGCGGCTCCCCACGTTAATCAGTCCGTCCAGTCCCCGACGAAGCCCCGTCCAGTTCGGCCGGACCCCATCGCTAATCCCCCACCAGAAAAAAGCCCGCTTCCTCTTAGTGCAAGTCCTTCCGGCGGTCGCCGACGTCGCACCGCTGGTCAATTGTCCGCAGCGGAACGGATGCGGAGGATGAGAGACCAACGGTCAGCGGTTGCTAGCGTGCGGGAGGCCTTTCGCATGACACCCGCTTGGCTCATCAGCTTTTTGTTGCACTTGATTCTGATCATTATTCTACTGATGCTTTATTTCCCAAATTTGTTGGATAAGATTGACCGTGGAATCACATTGTCGACGGCCGTTGATGTCGCCGATCAAGAGGGCGCGGAAGTTCAAATTGAGGATCCCAAGCGGGAGGTTGATTTTGAGGCACCGCTTCCTCGAGATGCTGACCTGTCCAATCAGGAAGTCAGAGAAACCCTGCAAAGGGCTGATCAAGATGCAAGAGAATTAAGAGTCGATGATGATCCACTAGCGCCGCTGCCGGATATTCGCGATATCAAAAAAAGCCTCACCCAGCGACAAGGTCAGTCTTCCCGATTTGTCGCGCGAGATCCCCGAATGAGATTGGAAATTCTCAAAAAGGAAGGTGGTACTTCACTGACGGAGGCTGCCGTGGCCAGGGGATTAAGGTGGCTTGCCAAGGTGCAGAATCAGGATGGCAGTTGGAGTCTTCGGGATTACAAATACCATTATAGAAAAAACAATAAGGGAGACATGGCGGCAACGGCGCTTGCCCTGTTGCCGTTTCTGGGCGCTGGTCAGACTCACGAATATGGCAAGTACAAATCAACCGTCGCCCGCGGGTTGCGTTGGATGATGGATCATCAGGATCAAAAGTCAGGTGATTTGCGGAACAGGCTTACCAACAACTCAGCGATGTATGCTCATGGACAGGCTGCGATCGTTCTGGTTGAAGCGTATGCCTTGTCCGGTGATGAACAGTTTCGCCAACCCGCACAGAGTGCCATTGATTTTATTGTCGGTGCCCAGCGTGCCAATGGCAGTCGATCGAGTCGGGGGGGGTGGCGGTATTCCCCGGGGCAATCGGGAGACACAAGCGTGTTTGGTTGGCAGATGATGGCGCTTCAAAGTGCTCTTTCACCCCAGCTTGGATTGGATGTTCCGCGTAAATCCCTGTTGTTTGCAGCTGATTATTTGGATGCGGCTGGGAATCGAAAACAAAAAAAATATCCGGCAGGCACCCTTTACGCGTATCAACCAGGGAATAATTCCACTGTTACGATGACTGCTGAAGCATTGCTTTGCCGAATTTATCTCGGCTGGAAACGCGATGATATTCGTCTCAAAATTGCTACCGAATACTTGCTCGAAAAAGCGCCGCCCAGCTATCGAGAAATTGGAAAGTACAACCTTTACTACATCTATTATGCAACTCAGCTTTTTCATCACTACGGTGGGGACGAATGGGAGAAATGGAATGCAAAGATGCAGCCGATTCTCGTCAATTCGCAGCAATCCGACGGAACCTATGCGGGCAGTTGGCCACCAGAAAAATTCCGCTGGGGTGATTCCGGTCAGCGGATCTACACCACGGCGTTAGCGATTTGTACCCTGGAAGTCTATTATCGTCATCTCCCGTTGTTCAAGCAAATCGATATCGATTCAGAGACGGCCGGAGATCAAGAATGATTTGCCTGAAATGTTAAGTAACTTTATTTTCTATTCAAGTGATAAAGGGACTGGGAAGATCCGTTTTTCGGACTTTTCCCTTCAATTGTTGGTGGTCGGATTGCTCATTCTATGGGCTGGAAAATCGCAATCGACAGCACAGGTGATCGATGCGAATGATCGAAAGAGTATCCTGTTGGCTAACGAGTCGGACTACCTGAGAATTCAGGCTTTGGTCAAAGAAAAAAACTGGGAAGCCGCCGCTCGGTCCGCAGCCAGTTTCGTAGAAAACCCACCTCGTGGATTTCTGCCAGTTCAGATTTCGAAAGAGCCGTCACCAGATGCGGATTTTGGACTTGGCCAAGTGTTTGTTCGGCCGGAACTGCTGTTGCAAAACCAAATGTCCTATTGGGATAAGATCGCTCCGGATGCCCTTTCTGTATACCGGGAAATCGTCGACGTCGAAGCCAACACGCTCTTTCAGGCAGCCAGCACCGGTGGAAAAAGGGGGCCTCTGAGAAAGATCATCGATCGATATTGGTTAAGCCGGGTCGGGGATGATGCCGCCAATCTCCTGGCGGAAATTGAATTTGAGGCGGGACGTTTTTCCACGGCCGCCGAACATTGGGATTCGCTTGTCAACGATTTGGCGTTTTCGAATTCCGTACTGAGGCGATATCCGGATTCGGATTTGATTCGTTCCCAATTGATGTTCAATTCCTCAATGGCCTCCCTGTTTTCCGGAAATACTAAAACAGCAGTTAAGAAATGGAATCGCCTCAAGGCGGTCTTTCCGCAGGCCACATTTCAGTGGGGAGACCAAAAAGATTTATCGTGGGAAGTGGCGGATTCGATTTTTGATCGCGAGTCGAAAACGGTTGCATCTGCAACGACGTTTCAAACCAGACTGTTGCCGGTTGATCTATCAGGCAAGCCAATCTGGAAATCGCCGTTAAAGCCAACCTCTAAATCAAAATCACCTTTTTTTCGGCAGTCGCCATCGATTGCCGATGGTGATGAGCAAACATTGGCGACTTTTCCCATGGTTCATGACCAATTCGCCTATTGGTGCAACGAGAATCGAATCCTGCGAAGACGCCTCAAACCGGAAGCAGCCGAAGAAGTTCTTTGGCAAACCCCCTTTGAAAAAGACGTGGTTCCGTCTAATCGAAAGAGGCTGGGATACCCCCGGTTCAACGTTCGGGTACAGGAAGGCTTTCTTTTTGCTCGGATGGGCGATTCCTTGACCAGTTATCGAAACGAAACGGTCTCCAGAAATCGAAGTTATTTGATGGGGATTAATCTTGAGTCCGGTGGCGATATGCTGCCAGGTTTTCCACATGAGATCGACGATCCAAGGGTAGAAATGGAGTCCTCGCCGGTTTTTGTAGATGGAAAGTACTACTGGCTGAGTCGGAAGACGTTCGGTGATAATTCTCTGGCGCAAATCAAGGTGGAATGCCGGCATTGGAGTCCTGTTGATCAAAACGCACCGACGCCCTCTCAATGGTCTTCAACTGTGATTAACGGAAACACACTCAATGAAGGCATTTGGGATGAAGTGACTCAAGTGCAGTTGTTTTCTTCCGGTGACAGGCTGATTTTTGCCGCTCTTGGTTTTGTAGTCTGCCTCGATAGGGATTCTGGCCAGGTAGCATGGATGACCGGTTACACTCGAGATCGAGTCCGATTGTTCCAGAGTGAAATAAAAACCGCCGCTCCCAGGCAATGTGTTTTCCTGTTCGAAGAAAATGGAAAGCTGATTGTGGCTCCAAGTGATACCGAAGATGTTTTAGGATTGGATATTACAAACGGGCATGTTATTTGGAAGAAAAAATTGCCTTCAGTTGCGCATGTTATTGGCGTTACCGAGAAACAGGTGATCGTTTCAGGAAACCAGCTTTTGTGGTTGGATCTAGAATCGGGTGAGATCCTGGCCCGTTTTCCGGAATTCAATTTGGATGGAGGATTTGGTACCGGCTTGTCCGTGACCCGTGGATGGGGACGAGGGGCGATTCACGAAGGATTGGTATATTGGCCAACCTACGAAAAGATTCATGTTTTTTCACTGGATTTACTTCAATCACGGCGTCCTGAATGGGTTCGTAGTATTGATTTGAAGTTAAGAGGGTTGTCGGGTGGTAACCTGCATGTTGACAACGGTATTATGCTGATTGCCACAGAAGATGCGATTTACGCTTTTGGCGAGTAGCTTGAAAAAAGCCAGGATGTCGTTACCGGATGTGACCACATTGAATCGAATGTAGCTGTTTGGACTGTGGACTGGATTTATTAATAAACGGGAACTTGAATGGACGATGTTGAGAGAGTCCAAATGCTGGGGCAGTCTTACCAGCGGCTAAAGACGGAGTTAGCCAAGCGAATTGTTGGGCAGGAAGCTGCCATCGAGAGTTTGCTGATTTGCCTTCTCGCGGGAGGGCATTGTTTATTGGTGGGAGTTCCAGGTTTAGCAAAAACTTTACTGGTTCGCTCGCTGGGGGAGGTCTTTGAACTTGGTTTTAACCGAGTGCAGTTTACACCCGATCTAATGCCCACCGATATAACCGGAACGGAGGTGATTCAGGAAAATCGCACCACAGGTGAAAGGGTATTTCGTTTTGTCGAGGGACCTATTTTCTCGAACATGATTCTAGCTGACGAATTAAACCGAACACCTCCCAAGACGCAGGCCGCATTGTTGGAGGCTATGCAGGAAAAACAGGTAACAGCCGGGGGGAAAAAGCACCCTCTTCCCAACCCTTTTTTCGTATTAGCGACTCAAAACCCGATCGAGCAGGAAGGGACTTACCCGCTCCCTGAAGCACAGCTTGACCGCTTCATGTTTCAGGTTTCAATCGATTATCCAACGGCCGAGGAGGAACTGAAAGTCATCCTGAATACGACCAGCAGTGATGTCTCGCCACTGGATGTGGTTGTTCCCCAAGCCGAGCTTGCGGGCTTGATGTCACTTGTCGGTGATATTCCGGTCGCTGAGCATGTGGCTGAATTTGCCTTGAATCTTGTCAGAAAAACCAGGCCGCAGTCAGAAGCATGCAGCAAGTTTGCAAAGCAATATACGACCTGGGGGGCAGGGCCACGAGGGGGGCAGAATTTGGTGCTCGCGGGAAAGGCTCATGCTGCCCTTCACGGGCGAAATGCGGTTGAATTGGAGGATATAAGGGCCGTATGCATTCCGGCTTTAGCCCACCGGGTGCGGACCAATTTTACTGCTGAGGCAGAAGGGGTTACGTCTGTTGATGTGATTCGGCAGATCATCGAAGAAACCAACAAAGAACCTGAATTCAGAATTAATGGACTTGTCCCCAACCTACTTGGATCCAAAAAATCTCAGTGATCTGAAAGACCTGCGGTTACGCACCAACCAAATTGTGGATGGATTGGTAAATGGTATGCATCGCAGTCCCTTTCAGGGGCATTCGGTTGAGTTTGCGCAGCATCGGGAATATGTCGCCGGTGATGATACTCGCTATGTCGACTGGAAAGTTTTTGCAAGAACAGACAAGCTCCATCTAAAGCAGTTTGAGAACGAGACGAATTTTTGTTGTTGGCTGTTGATTGACCAAAGCGAAAGTATGAGTTATCGGGGACCGCAGGAGCCCCTTTCAAAATTTGAATTCGCCAGTTGTTTCGCTGTCACGATGGCTTGGTTGGTTTTGAACCAGCGTGATGCCATCGCCATGGCAACGTTTGCTGAGTCGGTTGCCAGTCTGATACGTCCCAGCGACCAAAAAGCTAATTTATTCCAGATTGTGGAACAGCTTTCAAGAACCGAGCTTATTGGGAAAACCAGTCTCAGCAGTAGTTTGCAGGAGGTTGCGGTTGAGGCTCAGCATCGAGGGATCGTGTTGGTGTTAACAGATTGTTTCGACGATTTTGAGAGTATAGCCGGCGGTATAGAAACGTTGAAAAAACGGGGGCACCAAGTCAAGCTACTACAGGTGCTTGATCGGTCAGAGTTACAGTTTGATTTTTCCATGCCGTTGAAGATGCGTGGGCTTGAATCTGGAGCTGAATTTTCGGTAGATCCAGTGATGCTCAGAAAAGCTTATCTTGATGTTGTCAAAAAAAGCCGCGATCAGCTTGTTCATTATTGCCAAAGCCACGATGTCGATTTTTTTCAGTTCAGATCGGACATGAACATTGCGACTGCGATCCGGTGGGTGATTCGGGGGCGTCTGGCAACTGAACGTCAGTATGAATTGGGGTAGTCGAACCTGTGATTGATGAAAGATCTGCGTATTAATACCACCGTGACCTGATTTTTCCGCCAGAATACACTGCTGATGATGTTTCCCTTACCTAGATTGTTTTCGGCACTCCAGTTGCTTCAGCCCTGGATGTTGATATTTGGGCTGGGAGTGTTGATTCCAATTCTTATCCATGTATGGAACTGGAACCGGCAAGGGGTTATCCGGTGGGCTGCTACCGGTTACCTGGAACTGGCAATGCAGAGATTGTCGCGCAGGATGACGCTTCAGCAATGGGTCTTATTATTGATTCGAATGTTGATTGTCAGCGTATTGGCAATTAGTCTCGCGGCACCGATTTGGGAATTGAGTTCGGGGGTTTTACGCTCCCAGCGATCGAAATCAGTTTTGCATGTGGTCCTATTGGACGCATCCTACTCGATGCAAACCCAAGTCAACGAGGTAAGCAACTTTGAAATGGCGAAGGGATTGGCGACCAGATTGGTGGATGATTTTCCGTCAGATGATGCCGTCGTTGTTTTTATGATGCATGAAAAACTAACAGAGGTTCTTCCACAGCCGACTGCCGATCGATCAGTGATCTTGAATGAGGTAGAACTTTTGTTTCCATCCAATCGACCATCTCGGCCACGATCCTGTCTGGTTGAGCTGTCCAACCACCCATTGGTTCGCAGCGAGGCGATGTTTGACCAAACGGATATTCATGTTATTGGGGATTTTATGGGGGACGGCTGGACGGTCGGCGCCCAGATGAGCGATGCGCTGATGGCGATTGAAGAGAAGAGCCAGCTACAGTTTCATTCAGTCGTCGATTCCTCCTGTTCAAATCATTTCGTGAAAAATATCCGTTCTGACTCACCTCGGTGGATTGTCAACACGCCCCAGAAGATTGACGTCGAAGTTCAGCAGATCGGTGGTTTGGATCCTCAAAGAACGTTAGTGGAAATTTTGTCGGATCAAAAAGTGATTGGAAGTCGGTCCGTTCTGTTAGAGCCCAACAGCAGCGAAACGGTGTCGTTTTCCATAGAGTTTTCTCAGCCGGGACAAAAAAAACTGACCGTCAGGTTGGCAGATGACCAACTCCTCATCGACAATCGCCGTTATTTCCTGTGCCACGTGGTCGAAAAATATAACGTTTTATTTGTCGAGGATCGTTATCAGTCTTCACGATTTTTGCAGCTGGCCCTCGCCCCTGAACCATTGAAATCTTCGTTTAATATTCGCAGAACAGACTCGAAGGATTTTTTTCAACAGCAGCCTGATGACTTTGACGTTATCTTTCTTGACAACGTGCGTGAGCTGACTGACGGTGACGTCACTCGATTGCGTCGGTTTGCATCGCAAGGGAATACGGTGGTGATTTTTCTGGGGGATCTCATTGACCGCGACCGATTTCAAAATTCGTGGTCGCAACCGGCTGGAAATCTTCCCGGTTTACCGATCGATCTTGTCGGCATCCAATCTCCAGACCAGATAAAAATCGATCCGCTGGACTACCTCAGCCCGATACTCTCCGAATTTCGAGGCAACCCGTCCAGCGGACTGACCGAGCTACCGATTTGGTCGTACCACAAGGTGAATTTCGATACCGAAGATGATCGGTTTCGGGTCGATATGGCTTTGGCTAACCGAGACCCACTTCTTGTAACCTGCCGAATGGGGAAGGGGCTTTGTATTCTCATGACGACGGCCTCTTCGAGTATTGCCAAGGATCGTGATGATCCTTTGGTTTCGTGGAATGCAATTGAGACATCCCCGGTTTATCCTCCTTTGATACAGGAGCTGATAAAAGTTGCTATTGATGTTTCTCCCGCATTGAAGTTTTTGGTTGCAGAAAAATTAGGCGGATCGTTTGAAGACTTCATCGAGCTTCAACAGGGTGTCATTCGTTCAGAACGTGGTGTCGAGCAGAATCTGGTGTGGCGGCAGAAGAACGGGATTGTCGACTGGTCCGCGGATGCATTGTCATCGCCCGGTTTTTACAAGCTGGAATTCAGTTCCATCAATGCGCAACATGCCGTTGATTTAGCGATCAACATCAGAAATACCGACGGTGACCTGCGTATTACCAACCCAGAAAAATGGCAATCTCCAGTTGATGCCACCGCTGAAGTTTCCCGGGAGACCGAAATTCGGTTCCAGGTTTATCAATTTTTTCTTCTTGGAGTGGGTGTTTTGCTGCTTCTGGAAGGCTGTTTGGCTCAGTGGTTTGGGAGGGGGCGATGAATTCCCTGATCCAACAATTAGAAGTGGGTTATTCTCTTTCCTTGCATTGGTCGGTGCTGGCGTTGGCCGTATTACTGATCGTCCTGTTTGTTTCTTTTCTATATCGCAGAGAGCGAGGTAGCTTGTCACTATCGGGTAGAGCGGTGTTGATTAGCTTACGTGTGGTTATTCTCCTTGTCGTCCTGTTGGGACTGCTGGACTGGCAGATGAAAACCAAACGATTCCGAAAACCGAACCTGGTGCTGCTGTTTGATGACTCGGCGAGCCTTCACCAAATGGATGCTATGGATCAAGCTGAGGTGATGATCGCCAGGCTCCAAGAGCTTCAACTCGAATTGCCAACACGACTGAATATTTTGAAATCGTCGGTGGCTTCCGAAAGCCACCTGTGGCAATCCTTATCGAAGAAATTTGAAATAGTGTGTGGGAAATTTGGTGATTCGTTGGAATGGTCCGATCCGGTCAACCAAGATTTGGTCGAGACAGTCATGAACTTGAAGGGTGAGTCACTCCAGACCCAGATCAATTTGGCGGTCAAATCGGTCTTCCAGCAAAGGTCCGGTAGGTCGACAGCAGCGGTGGTCTTATTTACCGATGGGTTGGACTCTAAAGATCCTGAGCTTCGATTGGCTCGACAATCGGGTCGAACCGAGTTGACTCCAATCTTTGTAGTTGGATTGGGGAACAGTCGTTCGGCCAATGATTTTTCAATCGATGAAGTGACGGTGGCAGACCGAGCTTTTCTCAATGATCTGGTTGAGTTTGAAGTGCGTGTGTCCGCCAATGGTCTTGACAACAGGAGCACGAATCTTCGACTGGTTGACCGGCAGACCGGCAAAGTTCTGGTGGATAAGCGGGTTGATGTCCAAGGTCAAGATTATCGGGAGCGGTTCCGTTTGAGGACACGTTTGGCCGATCCCGGAAAACGGGAGTTTTTGGTCACTGCCGAGCAGATCGAATCGGAATTTGATGTCACCAATAATAAGGCGATTGCCTTGGTGGAGGTTAGAAACGATCCGATTCGAGTGTTGCTTGTTTCGGAATATCCCAGCAGGGAATTCCATTATTTGAAACAATTTCTGGGGAGAAATGCCAACGATGACCGCAACCCAACCGGTGAATTCAGCTTGAACCGAATTGATCTGGATACCTATCTTCAGCAGAGCGATGTGGAGTATGCCTCCACCGATCGTCATGCATTAAGGCTTTTTCCTGTCAACAAAAAGGAACTGCTGGAGTACGACGTCATTATTTTCGGCGATGTAAAGCCTGGTTGGTTGGGGCAATCCGGGGGTGGAGTCGGCCAGAGCGAATTGCAGAACATTCATGAGTTCGTCGACCGGGGAGGCGGTCTGATCTTGCTGGCCGGGGCAAAGCATAATCCAGATAGCTATGTCGAATCGCCAATCAGGGATTTATATCCTATTTCCTTGCAGGATTTGATTTCGCCCAGCGGAGATGACCTCCAGACGGAATATCGTTGGCGGCCTTCTTCTTTGGGACGAGGGTTTCTTGCCATGGATCTGAACTTGGATGATGAGAACGGATCGGGATATGAGGAATACCCGGGTGGTTATTGGTTCCGAACCAATTCTGTGGTGAAACCTGGAGCCAGAGTGTTGGCAGACATCGAGCATCTCGGGCAATCCCTGCCAGCGATCGTCTTACAGAGATTTGGAAATGGTTCGGTTCTTTACCATGCGATGCCCGAAACTTACCGTTGGCGATTCCGTGAGGGCGATCGATATTTCGGTCGGTATTGGTCCCAAATGATCCAGTATATGGCATCTAGGAAACTAGCCACCCAACAACAGGGATTCAGGATAGAAACCGATCGTCGCCGGTATTTCCGCGGGGACTCGATTCGTTTTTATCTTACCGCATACGACCGAAAACAACTTGTCAATGATGATCAAGCGACCGTCCTGATCCGTTCAACCAGCGGGAGGGAAAAACGAGTTGTGTTAAATGGTATCGCTGAATCAGAAGGTCGATTTGAGGGATCTGTTCAGGGATTGAGTCCGGGATCCTATGTGGCTGATGTCCTCGGTGTTGACGGGGTTTTCAGTGTTGACCGGGTTTTCGGTGTGGATCGGGTGCAAACTTCATTTGAGATCGCTGAAATCAGCCAGGAAAACAAACGACGACCCATCAACCAGAACTTCATGGAAATTCTCGCGCAGCAGACCGGCGGCGACTATATCCCGGTGGAAGACCTCTCCCAATTGGATGGTCGGTTGCCAAGAGTGGATCCTATCGAAGTCGGGGGTGATCCACCATGGATTTTTTGGCAACACTGGCGATTTACTTCGATGATGGGTGGATTACTCCTAGGCTTACTGACAATCGAGTGGATCATCAGGAAAAAGTACGGCATGCTGTAATTTTCCATCGCCGCTTAGGGACGAAAATCATCCTGGCTCTTAATCGAATTGGCGAACGCCGCCAAAAGGTCAGCGGCATGGTCAATATCGGAAAGAGCGATGGTTTCAACAGCGCTGTGCATGTATCGATTGGGAATCGCTACCAGTCCGGACGCGACGCCACCTCGATTGATTTGCAAAGAATTGGAATCGTTGGGAGCAGCTCTTCCCAACGCAGATAATTGATAAGGCAGTTCAGTGGCGTCGCTGGTGGAAATCAGACGTTGAACCACTTTTGGATTCATATTTGGTCCTCGGAAAACGACCGGCCCGCTCCCCAGAGAAACCTCACCCTGTTGACGTTTATCTATGGTAGGGCAGTCGGTAGCATGGGTGACATCGACCGCGATACCAATATGAGGGTCTATCGTGAAGGCCGCGGTTTTGGCTCCTCGCAAACCGATTTCTTCCTGCACGGTGGAAGCGACAAACAGGGCGCAATCCAGTTGATCGCTGGCCCGTCGCATGGCTTCAACACAAACCCACAACCCTGTTCGATCGTCCATGGCCGGCCCACTTGCCAAGCCATTTCTCAGCTTTTGCATGCCAAGCTGAAGCGTAACAGAATCACCGATTCGGACGATCGATGCGGCGTTTTCTTTGTTGGTAGCCCCGATGTCTATCCATAGTTCTTTGAGTTGCGATATTTTTTTTCGTTCCGATTCGTCCTGTAAGTGAATCGCTTTTCTTGCCACCACCCCCGGGATTTCACCCGACTCAGTCCAGATGGAGACCCGCTGCCCTACCAACTGCTGTGGATCCCAACCACCGATCGTTTGAAAATACAGAAATCCTGATTCTTCAATTTGCGTAACGATCAGCCCAATTTGGTCACAATGACCGGCATACATTAGTCTCATCGACGCGTTGGCGTTTTTGCTGAGGATCAAGTTGCCATGCAAGTCAGACTGTATTTCATCTGCAAACGATTCCGCATAATTGCGAACCACTTGTTGAACTGGTTGCTCATAGCCCGAAACGCCTGGGGTCGATAACAGGTCTTCGAGGAATTTAAATGATGCGTCATCCATAGGATTTCTTTCAGAAGAAAAAAATTGATGGCCCTGAATTATTGATTCAGGGCTTGTAGATAGCTGACCGCTTTCTGTAACTGAGGATCCTCGACCTTATCGGTGTTGTCGTCGGTTTTCGCCCCTATGTTTTTCCGGTCACGCATGTTTCGATACCGCAGGATTTCAAATTCTTCTTCTGGAGTCAACTTGACTTCAAACCCCGGGTTGGGCAAAACGCCCCATTCGTCGTCTTCAGAAGCATTTTCGTCTCGATGGATGTTTTTTTCACTGGGCCGCCAATAACTTGCGGTTGTGATTTTCAGGACACTCTTTTGATTTTCCATCGTAATAACATTTTGAACGGTCCCTTTACCCCAACTGCGTTCACCGCAAATAACAGCTCGATTATGGTCTTGTAAACAGGCGGCAAGAATTTCACTGGCACTGGCAGAGCGATGATTGATTAATACAACCATCGGGATTTCAGTATCGAACTCCAATTTTTCAGAAGCGGTGTAACGGTCTTCGACCTGTTCATCCCGTCGGCGAGTTTCGACGATCGTACCGGTATCAATAAACATGTCAGATATCTTGATCGCTGCAGTGAGAAGCCCGCCTGGGTTACTGCGCAGATCCAGGATTAATCCATCCACATCATGACCAATGGAATTCAGGGCCATTAGCATTTCCGACTCTGATTTTTCACCAAAAGTGCTGAGCCGGATATAGCCGAAATTGGGGTGAGCTTCCAAACGGAAATTCCAGTTCAAATCAGCGCCCCGGAAGTCTCCCTCTGCTGAAGGAACTTCGACGACTCTCCTGACAATATCGGCGTTTTTCCGAGCGGTGGACCCAATATGCTGAAACTCGATATTCACCGACTTGCCGATCGGACCCTTGATCATATTAATCGCCTCATCCCTGCTTAGTTCTTTTGTCGGTTGCTGGTTGACGGCAGTAATCAGATCGCCAGGTAACATCCCGGCTTCGGCTGCCGGTGTATTGGGCAAGGGTGTGACGACCGTTAACCCGTTCTCTGGATTGTTTTCCACGATAATACCGATGCCGCCAAATTCCTGGTCCAGCGACTCACGGAAATCGGAGACCTCTTTGCCATCGATAAAGGCGGAGTGCTCATCGATCTGGGCCACCATTCCTTTCATGGCCGAGCGAAATAGCTCGCGGCGTGTGAGCTTTTTCAACGCCTGAGTTTCGATGATCGTCATCGCTTCGGCGATCGTGTCACTGTACCGATTTTTGTGGAATTCAGAGTAACAAATCGCCGAGATAATCAGGCAGCCAAGGATAATAAAGAGGTTTCGTATTGGCATTTTTTATTCCAGCGGTGGTGTACCGTTTCCTGACTGGGAGCCCAAAATTAATTTTTTTTCTTCGCGTTCAATCCCAATCCGAATTGAAAAACAATTCAGGAATGAATTGTGGAGACGGTTTAGAAATCGTTAACGGTAGAATAACTCTCATCGTGGCCGATTTCCGAAGATTAGAATCGCGTAGAGGTCCAGATTCCTCCCGACGTTGGGAAGGAAAATGTCCAAAAATCGATCGTTCCGCTCTTATATTAGGGTAGTACTGTCAACAAATCAAAGTGAGGAACTTTCGAAAACGACTGGATTGCATCAGAATATAGCGTCCACAAGGAAATGGACATCTCCATCACCAAGCAGAAATCCAATTGGGACCGTGGGGTTGATGATCGAAGTGTGCGGTTGGCCCGTCCATTTTGGTGAGAATTAAGGAACCCGATCAGACCAGAGGAACAAAATGGGAAAACCGACCGGCTTTAAGGAATTCGATCGTAATACCCCGCGCGAACGGAATCCCAACTTAAGGATCCTGGATTGGAGTGAATTCAGTCATCCCATGCCGGTTGCGGATCTCAAGCAACAGGGCGCCCGCTGTATGGACTGTGGGGTTCCATTTTGTCACACCGGTGACGTAATCGAGGGAATGGCAACGGGTTGCCCACTGAAGAATCTGATTCCTGAATGGAATGACCTCATCTACCACAATAAGTGGAAGGAGGCGTTGGACCGTTTGCATACGACCAATAATTTCCCTGAGTTTACTGGTCGTGTTTGTCCCGCTCCCTGCGAAGGATCCTGTGTCCTGGGAATCAATGAACCCCCGGTGACCATTAAGAACATTGAATGCTCGATTGTCGATCACGGATTCGAGCAGGGATGGATTCAGCCACATCCCCCTTCACAGCGAACGGGCAAGACGGTTGCCGTGATTGGATCGGGTCCGGCGGGACTTGCCTGCGCTGCCGAATTGAATCAAGCCGGTCATACCGTAACGGTCTACGAAAGATCGGATCGATTAGGAGGCCTGCTGATGTACGGGATCCCCAACATGAAACTTGAAAAATGGATTGTGGATCGACGGATAGGAGTCTTAGAACAGGAAGGGATTCAATTTGTAACCAATACTGAAATTGGCAAGGACATTACCGCAGATCGTATTGCCGCCGATAACGATGCGGTCGTTTTATGTGTGGGTTCAACTCGTCCACGAGATTTAAAGATACCAGGGAGAGAGTTGAAGGGAGTCCATTTTGCCATGGATTTTTTACACGCCAATACAAAGAGCTTTCTGGACAGTGGTCTTGCCGATGGCCAATATATTTCAGCAAAAGACAAAAACGTGATCGTTATTGGTGGGGGTGATACGGGCACCGATTGTATTGGAACGTCAATACGTCATGGCTGTAAAAGCTTGGTCAATTTTGAAATTGGTGATCGCCCATCTGAAACTCGGGGTGACGATAATCCTTGGCCACAGTGGCCTCGCGTTTTTCGGGTAGATTATGGACATGCCGAGGCGGCAGCAAAATTTGGTTCTGACCCCAGGGAATTTGCATTAGAGACGATCGAATTTCTAGCAAACGAAAAAGGTGAGGTGTCCGGCCTAAATGCAGTGCCTGTCGACTGGACAAAACCGGTGGAAGGTGGGGCTCCATTTTCCAGAGTCATGGAGGAACAACGGGTCTTTGAGGCCGACCTGGTACTGCTCGCCATGGGATTTGTCGGACCGGAGAATACGCTTTCGGATCAATTTGGTTTGGAGTTGGATAAACGCGGTAATTTCAAAGCTGACTACGGTAATTATTCAACTAATGTTGCCGGGATTTTTGCCGCGGGAGATTGTCGTCGGGGTCAAAGTCTTATTGTCTGGGCAATTAATGAAGGACGCGAGGCGGCGACGGAATGCGACCGGTTCCTGAGTGTCTCCAGCTGATCTTTCGCGGGTCTTGGTAGATCCGGATTTACCAGACGCACAAATCAGGCCCGACATGAACGTTTCAGGTTACAGATGGGAGTACCTTCTGTCGTCAAATCAAAAGGCTTTCCAACAGGAGCCTCATTTTTCGTAGTTCGGCGCTATGATCGATGTCAGACGCCGGCTCGACATGAACGGTCAGGCCCTGATTGTATTTTTGCGCTACCAGCCGATCGACTAGTCGACCGTATTCGACGATGCCCTGACCAATACGTACCTGAAGTTTGTCCTTGGTTGTATCCCTGAGGTAAACTTGGCAGACATATTTTAGCAGTCGGTCATAGTCGACTGGCTTTGGACGGTTGTAGATAAAGTGGCTCGGGTCAATCGCAACGCCAAGACCTTTGGCATGTTCGCAAAGAATACAAACGGTATCTGGATCTCCCGAAAGGCAACCGGTTTCGGTTCTTAAAGCGACACGAATTCCCTCGGCATCAGCAATTTCGACGCATCGTTTCAGTTTTTCAATTTCTTCGTTAAAAGGAGTCCCGTGTTCACCGGATGGAATAGTGATGGTGACCACTTTGGTCGCTTTTGCCAGCCTGGAGCACGCTTTAAATTGCTCAAAATAATCCTCTCCGGTAGCTGTAATGTTAGCTGCATAGCCAACGATATGCATGCGACGCGTATCCATACACAGATCGATGCTGGCATTCAGGTTAGCTGCCACCTCGGAAGGCTTGAACGAACCGTTCTCATCGATGCTGATTTCGACGCTGGTGTACTCCAAGTCCAGCAAACGATCGACTGCCTCTTGGGTGGGCAAATGTCCAAAACATTCCGTTGAGGCGGCTACCAACACGTGAAAAATCTCCTGATTTGTAATAGCGATTAGCCGAAGTGGCTTTATCTGTGTTCACTCGAATGCGTAGAATAACGTTCTGATTTGAATTTTGGCAATGCCACTACGGCAGTAACAAAACAACCCGTCGAAGAAAAACTTCAGTGTTCAACGGGAAACGAAGGGATTGTAATGTCTGAACGCCCAACAGCTAGCAAACAGGAATCACCGGGTTTGGATGATTCTGGCAAGGTGCAGATCCCAGGTGAAATTATGGTTCGACATCGACAGGTTGGTCGAACTCTGGCTTGGCAAAGTCTGGCTGTGGTGGGCTGGGTGAGTGTCCTCTTGCTTTATGGAATCCTGGAGTATCACTGGTATATCAGTCGAGATTTTTATGATGATTCCAACGGGATCCGGGAGTATTTTGTTTCCGGACAACGAGAGTCCAAAAATAAGATCGCGATTATCAAGATCACTGGCGTGATTTATGACGGCGCGGGTTATGTGCAGGACCAAATTGAAAAAGTAGCTGCTGATACCAACGTCAAGGCTGTGGTGCTGAGAGTGAATTCTCCCGGTGGGACGGTATCCGGTAGCGATTACATATATCACCATTTACAAAAGATGTTGGCCGAGCGAAACATTCCAGTTGTGGTCAGTATGGGAAGTGTTGCTGCCAGCGGCGGGTATTATGTGTCGATGGTTGTTGGTGACCAGAAAGACTCCATTTTTGCGGAGCCGACTTGTACGACTGGCTCGATTGGCGTGATCATTCCTCACTGGAATTACAGTGATTTAATGGCAACCTATGGAGTAACGGATGATTCGATCATGAGCCACCCCCGCAAACGCATGCTGTCTCCTTCTCGAAAAATGCCAGAGGATCATCGCCTTTTATTACAGCAATACGTTGACGAATCGTTTGAGAGATTCAAAGAAGTCGTGTTGGCCGGTCGTCCCCAATTGCGGTCCGACGAGGTTGACGGTGTACTACCAAACGACCGAATCCCACTCAAGGTGGCATTTCAGGGACGGGACGTCGCCACCGGAGAAATTTTTCATGCACCAACAGCTCTTGGTTATGGTTTGATTGACCGACTTGGGTTCTTGGAAGATGCGGTTGAACGGGCTACCGAGTTGGCGGGCCTCAAAGAAGACAGCCTTAAAGTCGTCGAATATTCGCGTCCAGCACCTTGGATTGAACTGCCGTACCTTTCAAAGGTCGAATCAAAGAACCCCATGTGGAGTTTGCTGATGGAGCTGAATTCTCCTCGGGCCTATTATCTCAGTAGCAGTTTCCCGCCGTTAATGTCCAGTTGGGACGACCCGGCGAAAACTCGGGTCGAACAAGCTGACTAGTGAGCGTTTATGAAAAGCTAGAATCGATTTGGCCGAAATCCGCGATGCAAGGCGTGACGGTTCTGGTTGCCGTTTCGGGTGGTGCTGACAGTGTGGCATTAACGCGTTTGCTGCATCAAGTCAGCCCGGATCATTCGAGGTTGGTGTTATCGCATTTCAACCATCGTCTGCGGGGAAAAGATTCTGATGCTGACGAAATGTTTGTGCAAAATATGGCAGTCGAACTCGGCTGTGAATTGATTGTCGAACGGGCCGAAGCAGTGAAATCGGGGTCCAATCATGGCCATGGTCTGGAGGCCAACGCCAGGCAACAAAGATACGCATTTCTAGAGAAAGCTGCCAAGAGATGTGGTGCCCGTTACGTGGCGACCGCCCATACGAAGGATGACCAAGTCGAGACCATTTTACAAAGGATCTTTCGAGGGAGCAGTCTTCGTGGCTTGGCAGGTATTCCTATCCAGCGGAAATTGCGGGATGGGATTACGTTGATGCGACCGCTTTTGAAAGTGTCCCGATCTGAACTGCAGGAATTCTTATCGGAGTTGGATCAACCGTATCGAGTTGATCAGAGCAACTTCTCACCTCAATTTACTCGAAATCGCGTACGTCATGAATTAATCCCTTTGATTCAGGATATTTTTTCGAAGACGATCGCCAACGGCGTGTTGGCGTTGGGAAATGACAGTCGTCAAATGAGTCAATTGGTTCGTCCTCTTGTCGACCAATTAATAGAGCAGGGTTTTCGAAGAGGTGGTCAATCGGCTATTGCCCATGGGTTGGAAGTGGATTGCAAAGCGATCCGGCACCATGGTGATACCATTCTAATCGAGGCATTTATTCAAATTTGGAATGCCAATCATTGGCCACTTCAACAAATGAATCGGCAGAAGTGGATTGATCTGGCCGAGCTTGCACTTGGTGACAAGAATCATGGATCGATCAATTTGCCGGGAGACTTGAAAGCGACCCGAAAGGGAAACTCTCTCTTCATTTTGGAGGTAGACGACGGTTCAAAGCTTCCTGATGGCTAACGGTAGGCACTTCAGGGGTCTTATTTGGCGAAGCGGATCTGGGTGCCGCAACATCGTCAAATCGAATTCCCTGAGAGGCCCAATGTCGTTGATGCTCGGCCTGTTGACAATCTGCAATGTACTCAGACAGGTGATCGGAAATTTGGAAGCTGAGATCAAAAAAAGATTCCAGACTGACCATCAGGGGTGAAACTTCATCAGCCAGATTGATCTGGCTGGTCAATTCAATAGAACTGCGGGATTGGTGACCAGGTCGTCGTTGATTAGCTCTCATCTTCAATTCCTCAAAAAGTGTCGCCTATCAACTAAACGCACGTAGTAAAAAATGGTTCGAAAAAACCTGCGATCTGGAGATTCGCAAGGCTGTAGTCAATTTGGTCGTCATGCTGGTATGTTTCGATTCAATTCCGTTGTTTTTGCTCTGAATTGGTGTTGCGGCATGATCGCCAGTTTCGTAACCTCCCTCCACTCGGTCTAGTGCGCGCCTGCGATGTTAGACCGGGCCACGTAGCGGAATAGCCTTTCCCTCGGGAAATCGGTTACCTGAACGTTGGATTTGGTGAATAATCGGCCTGAGCTGTAAATTTGATGTAATTCGGTTCATGCCCCTTATTCGGTACAACAGGGAATAAAACGAAAGCAGTGATAGCATTCCCAGAAGTGGACGATAGAGACATTATTCTCAACGCGTGCATGTGAGTCATCTCCCACGGCACGGATTGTTCGTCCTCTTCGACATGGACTGCCGCTTTCGGAGTAAAATCCGTTAGCGAAAAAACGCGATTGAGTATTCATCATCCGTTGCCAGTGTCTGTTCAGTCACTTGCAGCATGATATACCCATCAGTATTACTATCGCGATTTCGATTTCTTTCTTTGTTGTTTGAACCAAATTTAATGTGCTACGTATTTAGATTTAGAGTTAGACCAATCAACAAAACGGATTTCTTGATACGCATTCCAGGGGGATGTGCAATGCAAATTAACGGACCATTTTCGATTCACGGTGCTCAACCTGTTCAGCCTTCTACCGACATTGCGCCGGTGGAGGAATTGCAAGCGACTGAATCGTCGCTGCAGCCGACAGATGAGCTAGATATTTCTTCAGAGTCTACTTTCTTGAGCCAAGTCAGAAATGCGCCCGACATTCGTGCGGATCGTGTTGCTGACATTCGATCTCAAATTGAAAGTGGCGTTTACGAAACCAGTGAAAAGTTGGACGTCGCCGTTGGCCGACTGTTTGATGAATTCGCCTGATCCTGTTTGACTTTGGATAGGGCGGCTAGCACAGCGCTCAAGGCATTGGTTTGTCTTGAAGGGTGGTTGCGTAGATTGCCGGGTAGCTTCGGCTGTGGTCCCCGCCAGCAGGGGCATGGTTATTTATCAGATACCGATTTTGGCCATGTTGAGATGATGCTACACCAGTCTCGACTAGTAGGCATGTGCTGATAAAGCCCTGAGAATGTGGATTTGACTCATTGACTGGTAACAAGCTCCGGTTTCTTTCTCTTTTTCAAATCATGCCGCCGGATGGAAAACAGGTCCAGAATGCTGATTTGACCCCGCCTTAACCACTTGAATGACACTCTTGTGAATCTTGGCCCAAATTCAAAAGAGGTGGTTGCCCGACTCGGAATCTTGTTTTTGGCAATTTTTTTTCTAAAATAGATGCTGTTCCAGTTCATCCTGTCTTGATTCGAGTCCTTATGCCCTCTGAGCCACTCGCTCGAATTCCAGTCGCGTCGACTCCCAGTCAGCGATTCGAAGAGTATCTGCAAAGTCGAGGTATGCGCAATACCAAGCCTCGCAGAATTCTGGTGGAGTACATTTTCAACAGCCATGACCATTTTGACGCCGATGAGTTGCTTGATCGATTACCTCGCAAGGGCACCCAAGGGTATGTAAGTCGATCTACCGTCTACCGCCTTTTGGCAGAGTTTGTCGAAGCAGGTCTATTACGGACGATTGAACTGGAGGGTCGAACCGTTTACGAGTTGGATTACGGGTACCCACAGCACGATCATCTTTATTGCAATAGTTGCGAAAAATTGATCGAATTTCAAAGTGATCATCTCCTCGAATTACGAAATGCACTTGCCCAAAAAGCTAATTTTCAGGTTTCCGGTCATCAACTGATTATCAGTGGAGAGTGTGAAGATTGCCAGAAAATCAAACGAAAACGAATTCGCCGAAAAGTGGATTTGATCTGATCGGGGCCGTCGTGGTTAGTTTTTAACCCCTGTTGGAACTGGGCAATCTCCGCCAGAAAACCGGCACGCCAGAAAACCGGCACGCCAGTCAGGCGGTGTTACAGGATGGATTTGGTCGGCTAATGCAGTCCGTTAATGGGCTGGTATCTCGATAGAATTTGTGAGACGTCACTGGGTAATCCGGTCACCGTCCGTAATTCTCCCACGTCCAAAAGTGTATGCAAAATAGTGGCAATCAGGTGGCTATTGCCAAAAGGACTGGACGCTGGTCGACCACCGTCTTTTGTCGATTGGCCGATGACCTGCCCAGTATTGATACCCCCGCCGGACAATAAAAGTGGTGTAATCCCACCCCAATGATCACGACCGCCTTTGGCATTTATTTTTGGTGTGCGCCCCATTTCACCGGTGGCCACCAGCATTATTTTCTCATCGAGTCCCCTGCTACGCGTATCCTCCAGAAATGCCGATACCGCATGGTCCAGCGGAGGTCCCATATAGCTCATCCCCTCGGTCATGGTCGCGTTGTTGACGTCGGCATGCATATCCCAGACGAAATTGGTCGAGACGGTGACAAAACCACACCCCTGTTCGCATAATCGTCGGGCCAAGAGTAATAATTTGCCAAGAGATTTTGCATTGTCTACATAGTTGTTGTAGTTGTTCCATTTTCGGCTGATGGCATCCGGTCGAACCAGCGGCGCGGTGTCATAACGGGCGACCGTTTCAGGATCTTCTTTGGTCAGGTCAAACGCATTGGCGACACCGCCCAAGATGGCTGAAAAAGCTTGGTCACGTACTTTATCCTGACCTGCCAGTGAGTCGAGTTGTCGCTTGTATTGATCGAGTTGGGTTAAAAGCGATTTTCGATCATCGAGTCGATCTGCTGCTAATTGGAGCTTCATGTCTTCCTGGGCAGGACCACCCGCTCCCGGAATAAAAGGCGCATAGGCCTTTCCAAGAGAACCGGTCGATTCGAATTTTCCAAATTGACTGGTTCGTTTTTGCGTTGATTCGTCCACGCTACGGGGGAAAAGAGCAACGTTTTTCGGAATGCCCGACTGGGGATCGTTGGCGCCGGCGACCCTGGCATAAACAGAACCCAGGTTGGCCCCAAAGGTCGTTGAATCGACAACCGGTTTGATGTCATGATTTCCGTTTCCTGATGCAAAGGAACGGATGATCGCCAAGCGATCGGCCATTTGGGCCAACTTAGGAAAACTGCTCCCAAACGTCACACCTGGCAATTTGGTTTGTACTTCCCCAGTCACGCTGCGAATGCCCGCCGGAGCTTCCATTTTTGGATCAAAAGTTTCCGTTTGGCTAGGCCCTCCATGGAGGAACAGCAGGATCACGGATTTATCTGTTGAAAAATCACTTTCTTGAGCGCCAAGCCTTGCCCGGGCTTTCAACAAGTCCGGCAGGCAAAGTCCGCCCAGACCGAGGCTTCCCACCGTTAGGAAACTACGCCGGGACTGAAGTGGATTAGAAAAAGACAGCATGACGATGTGTGGGACCAAGGTGGTCAATGGTTGGATTTACGAATTTTCCCTGATGATGGAAAAATTCCCGTTTTTTGGACAGACCTTTATTCTCATGAAACTTGGATTGAATTGCAAGTTTTATCAGTAGTTGCTGAGTAGTTCTACGGTTTTGATCAATTTTCAATCCAAAAACGTGAAACTGCTAGCGAGTTTCCACTTGCTATCCAACACGATTTTTCCTACAAAATCTCGCCGGATTATGGGGGTAACCGGAATTTGAATTTCAAGCTTCCATGAATTGGGTCCGGCGATGTCAAAGTTTTCTCTTTCTGCGATGCAAATGAT
The DNA here is from genome assembly GCA_014238905.1 of Planctomycetota bacterium. Classification (GTDB taxonomy): domain Bacteria; phylum Planctomycetota; class Planctomycetia; order Pirellulales; family Pirellulaceae; genus JABAAE01. The sequence continues at coordinate 428,166 of JABAAE010000002.1, read as the reverse complement.
TTTTTTCCTGATCGTTGGCTTCTGTTTTTCTTGGGAGGCAGCATCGGGACAGGATGATTTTCCTTATACCGTTGTCGTCTCATCCGATACCGCCAAAATACTAAGTGGGCCAGGGCAGTCACATTATGCCACCGACCGGTTACCTAAAGGCAGCAAGTTAGAGGTCCATCGTAACGATCCGGGCGGTTTTTTGGCGATTCGTCCTCCCACCGGAAGTTTCAGTTTGGTGTTGGCCTCCCATCTCAATCCCACCACCGACCCGGATGTAGTCGAAGTTGCCTCCGGTTCCGCAACGGCATGGATTGGCACCCGTTTGAGTGGAAAGGTGAATCCCATGTGGCAGCTGCGTCTAAAGAAGGGCGAGCTGATAACGGTGGTCAAAAAGGTAGACATACCTGATGCGTTGTCGGGCCAATCCGAGTCATGGTTTCAAATTGAACCCCCGGCTGGCGAATTTCGTTGGGTTCATAAGGATCATGTGGGAACTCAATCCCCTGCTTCGGTCAGCGCTACTGATATTAATCAATCTGCTGTAAAAGAAATAAAAAACCAGACTGAAGACTATCTCGCAGCAAAACAGTTCGGAACGTGGACCAATACAGATCGGAAGGGTTGGCAGACGGTAGGGAATGAATACACCACCGAAGACACTTCCACGAAGGCTTCGGTTGTCGGGTTTGCTGCCGTTCCCAGTGGGAGTCTCAAATCCCGCTTGGAAGCGATGGATTTGCATTTGGCACAAATTGTTATCGAGGACAAAAAATTCTGGAATCTACAACCTCTTGAAGCCGCAATCGTCAAGGTTCGGTCCGAAGCCACGACCGGTGACGAACTGGCGATGGCTGATCGGTTGGCGACCAAGGTTGCTGGTTTTCAAAAAGTAAAAGCGGCAGCGTTGCTCCAAGATACGGTCAACCCCTCACGAGCTAGACTATTACCGCCAACGCTCACCGATGGAAATGGCAATGTCGCGTCTTTGAACACGAGGGCTGCTGATCGCAATCGTGCTGAAGTCAATTATCAGGGCAAGGGAGTCTTACGAAAACTCTACCTCAATGGTGGTGTTGGGACTCCCATCTATGCACTGGAAGACAGCAACGGAAAAGTCCTCAAGACGATTACTCCGTCTTTCGGTTTGAACCTGGAGAGATATGTTGGCCGCGAAGTCGGGCTCTTTGGGAAAGAGGGGTTTCATAACCGACTTAACCAACCGCATCTGACTGCCCAGAGAGTCGTGGATTTAGATCGTATCCGATAATTATTCGTTCCACCGCTTAAAATAAAACGAGGGTGGCATATCGCGTGAGGTCAGCTCATGTCTAGTCTTTGTTGGCCGCCAAACCCTCTATCCAATTTATGAAGATTTGGTGCTGTTCCGCTTGGAACCGATTCGTATCGTCCGGGGACAGCCAAAGCAATTTTCTGTTTTCCTGCGTCAGTTTTGCCATGGTGTCAGCAACAGCTTGATTGTCTGCGAAACGGTCGCGGGCAGGCGTGACCACAAGGCAGGGATTTTGGGCAAGTCGCTGCAGAATGTCATCGTAATCCAGTGGCAGGTTTTCTTCATTTCCTTGATAGAGTCCTAGGCGAGGGAGCAAGGCGTGTTCCTCCCAGAGTCTTCGATTGAGGTTGCTCCGCATTGGAGTCCATCCGCAAAAGCATGCGGTGCCGGTGACTCGCTCATCCAGGCCGCCTGCGATCATGGCCGCCAGGGCACCAACGGAATAGCCGAGAAGATAAACTCGCTGGGGATCCAGTTTCGGAATCGCCTTTTCGTAGCTGCCCTTGCCGTCGACGGCAAAGCTGACGGCCGCCGTGACGTCGGTCACCATTCTTCCGAGACGAGACCATTGAGGATATCGTTGATAAAAATCTCGGCCCTCGCGTAAACGCAGTCCAAATCCGCATTGGTCATACGCAATGACAGCAAATCCATTTTGGGCTAGCCGATGATAAATGGTTGTTCCCTGAACTCCGTAACCTTCGTTGTAGCCGCTGTGATAGGAGAACGGGTGCAACCAGACGACCACCGGAGCCGGGGAAACCAACCCTGCCTTGAAATAGAGATTTCCACGAACGCCATCACCAAAACGAATGGGGACTCTCTGCACCTCCTTGGGCATCCAACGGTCATGGGTCATCAGGCTGGATTCCTCACGGGTCAGAAACTCAGGTTGTTCCATCCCTTGCAGATTTTCAGGCGGAATGCCGAGGAGCCACTGGATACGTTTGGCTACAGGAGCGTTTTCAGCGATGGTCAAGCTGGCGTCATCCTGCTTGGCTCGCCATTGCACCCAGTTAAAGTCATGCAGTAATGCTTCGGGAAATTCCTTCTGGGTTGCTGAACCGCGGTGAAATGAAAGATCAATCCAGTCCAGATTTCGTCGCCGATCAGCAGCCGAAATCGGTTCGGTTGGCGGCCCAGAAGAATGACCGCCTGCTCGATAATCGATGCGAAGGTTGTTTTTTTCGTTTAAAAATTGATAGACTTTTTGCCCTTCCTTATAGGCTTTTTCAACTGCAAAGGTTGGTTCGGAGCCGTCGTTCAAAGCGGTGTGAATCAAGCAACGGCGAGGTGCAATTAACGCATACCAGGCATGAGCGTCGATGGGCAGTTGGTGTTCTCTGCCCTGAAAGTCCCGCAAGGAGGATAGAAACCAATTTCCTGGAAAATCGGAGGGTGTTTCGGCGAAAGTGTTACGGCTCGTCAAGCGATAGGGACTCGACGCGGGAGAGCCTGGGCTTCGGGCCACAATACAGGTGATCCTGTGATCAAAGGCTGCGGCGATCATCGCCTGTTTTCCGTATCTGGAAAATCCAATGATTGCGATTTTGCCGGTCTCGACCTTCAAAACGCTTTGTTCACTGAGGAGGTAATCGACGCAGCGGCTTGCCAACCAGCCTTTGGTGCTGATTTCGGTCCACGTTGCCTGGGGGTATTCCTGGCGAAATTTTTCCCAAATTGAATCATAGCCAACGTAGTCCTTTTCCCGGTGATGACTGTCGACGCCAGGAAACAGACAGACTGCATATCCGCGTGCTAACGCATCTTTCGCCCAAAATCGTTGGTAGAACCGAGGGGCTGTCAGCAAAAGAGGAAACGGTCCGTGTCCTTTGGGTATCCAGAGTGCCAGTTCGAAGGATTGCTGATGAGGGGTGTTTAGCGTAATCCGGATTCGTTTCCGCTGGGAACCGTCCGTCAGGTCCTGGCTTGAAAGCGTCTTTGCACTGAGGATTTTCGGCGTTAACTTTGGGAATTCGCCGACAAAGTACTCGCACAGCAACTTGCGAATTTCTTTCTTTCGGTTTTCAAAGTCAACTTGTGTTTTGACGCTCCGACCATCTGAAAACTCCAGCAAGGAGGGAAGGTCTGTTGGATTTCGACTTTGCCCATTTGAAAATCCGCAAGACAAAATGACTAACAGGAAATAATGAAAACAGGGCGTGTGTGATCGTTTGGAATGCATGGCATCTTTCTATCTAAACAACTCTTGCCGATCTTTACTCAAGCTTAATGCCAATCACTTGCCATTATTCCGCTTTGTTTTTTGTGAAAACGTAGGTGGTCCCGTTTGTTATCGCTGGTTAAATCTGCAAAAGTCAAGCGGAGAAGATGTCACAGAAATGCACAGCGGCAACTTTGGTTTTTATTGAATGAGTTGTTCGATTGCCGTCAAGCGGCGTTCGATTTCTGCCACGCTACCTCTGAGAGATTGAAGTTCAGTCTCGAGCTGGCAGATTCGTTTGTCATCGGTTGGTTCGTCGTTGGTTGGTGTTTGGCTGAATGGAGGGGCCGCATGAACTCCCGCAGCGGATGTGGTGTCACTTTCCAATTGGAATTTTTCATCGCCGGATCCGTGTTTTCTTAATAGCTTCACCTGCTGGTCGGCGGTATAGAGACAGTGGGTGACGATTTGTCCTCGCCCTTGGGGAGTGAGAGCCTGAATTAACCCCCTTTTCTGTAGATCCGCAAGAATCGGTTTTAGGCTAGCTACGTCATTGATCGGTTCCATTCGAGCTGCTCGTGCTCGCAGCTCACCCAGAGTTTGCTCTCCCCTGAGTAGTAATTCTGTCATCACGGCTGCTTCGACCTTGTTGACGCCTAGCCATTCGTAAACTCGATGCCTGTATTTGGGCATTCGACCACCACCCTGAACCTCGGAGACTGCCCCCAATTTTCTTAAATAATCGAGGGCGTTTTCCACGTCGATCGGTTCGAGGCTCATCAAGGGGCTGCGATTGCTTTTTTGGTTGGCCCCGGTCGTGATGGCGTTAATCGTGAGGGGATATGCATCGGGAGTCGTTTTCGCTTTTTCGACCAGAACACCAAAAATCCGGCGTTCGATCGTGGGCAGGGGTTGCCAGGCAGGCTGCAAGGGGCTGCCGCTATTTGACTCGGTATTAAAGGCATCCGTCATGTGGTCGTCCATGGAAGAAAAGAATGATAGGTGGTCAGTATTCTACAAGACAATGGTAGTCGTCATTCGACTTGCCGGGCAAGCGAGACAGGCCTCAACAGTGGGGCGATAGATCAGCCTCCGCCAATCCGGTTGGGGGCATTGAAAGTTGAGGTCAGCATTTAAAAAAAACAGGAAATTTCAAATAGAAATGAAAAGGGCCAACCGGATTTTGTTCATCGCTTCTGATCGACTCTGCCAGTTCCTTGATACAGCCAGCTCAGCCATGATTTAGTCAGCTCAGCCATGATTTAGCCAGCATAGTGCTGGTGTGAGAATGTTCAACCATGAGTTGCTGGAAGTGAGTGATAACCTTAGGCACTCAGCTGACTTTTTATCGGGCTGATTTAGCTGGGCCAAGAACTTACTCGCAGACGATAATCCACCCATTACACCTGAGGGAGCTGAACCACCACCCATGCGACAACCGATTCATCCGTACGGGGTTCAATGGAATGAATCGAATCTTTTGAAATCCAGCTCGTGAGGTAAGATTTCGTATTTCTGATCGTGTAAAAACATGTAGAAACATATTGTAGACGCCACGGTAGGGATACAATCGATCCCCTCTTTCAATATTGGATGAGCGACAGGCTTGCCATGCATTATGCAGCATCCACTTGGGACCCCCTGGGTCGTACAGGTTGAACCAATAGTTATGAACGTGAAGAATTAATTTTCCTCCAGGCTTAATCAACCGACGAAAATGCCGCATTGCCGCAAGTCGGTTGTTGTCACCCTGAATCATCCCGAGCGTGCTGAACAGGCAGACCCCGTGCTCGGCGATGTTGTCGCGGAACCCATTCAGTTCAACCAGGTTGGCTTTGACACAGCTGATTTCAAATTGGTGCTGCAGAGATTTTTGTTGGACGATATTTAGCATCGGTAACGACATGTCGATCGCCAGTCCTTTAAATCCCAATTCGCAGGCGGACACAAGAGATCGTCCAGTGCCGCACCCGAAGTCGGCGACGAATCCCTGTTGAGAAACAGATCGCAATTCTTCCTTTAAAATGGACTCATCGAGTGAAAAAAGAGAGGTGTATTCAAAGTACTCGTCATAATCTTCAGCAATCGAATCACTATGGAAATACTCCATGGTTCCATGAGAAACTCCCGTTGGTAATTGCCAATTTGGATTCGGGTTCATTGGAAGATCGACTTTCTGGTGGGTCGATAAGAAAAATGATCAAAAAATTGATCAAGCAAAACAAATGAGATCAAAGTAGACGTAGGACGATGGCAAAAAAAAAGCCGTGATGAATCATCACGGCTGTCACGATTTCATTCTTCTGAATCCATTACATTTTACCGAGTATTGAGCACAAATCAGCTGTCCGGCAACTGTAGCCCCATTCATTGTCATACCAGCTGACAACTTTGACCAATTTACCGGTGTCACCAAGTACCTGAGTGAAATCAGCTGCAAATATCGAGCTATGCGGATCATCAATAATGTCTGATGAAACGATGGGGTCTTCGGTATAACAGAGGAATCCTTTCATCGGCCCATCAGCGGCAGCTTTGACAGCCGCATTGATGGATTCCTTGCTGGCTTCTTTAGCAAGGTTGACGGTCAAGTCAACGACCGATCCAGTTGCAACTGGAACACGCATTGCAATGCCGGTTAACTTTCCGTTGAGCTCTGGAATGACAAGCCCAACCGCTTTGGCGGCACCGGTCGAGGTCGGAATGATGTTCAATGCGCCGGCGCGTGCTCGATACGGATCGGAATGTGGCTGATCCTGCATGTTTTGATCATTGGTGTAGGCATGCACGGTGGTCATCAAACCGCTTTCAATTCCAAACGTATCGTTGAGAACCTTTGCAACAGGTGCCAGGCAGTTGGTGGTACAACTCGCGTTAGAAACACATTTCAATTCCGGGCCCAGTTGGTCGTCGTTGACGCCCATAACGCAGGTCAGGTCAGCACCATCTTTTGCCGGAGCAGAAAGAACTACCCGTTTGGCGCCGGCAACCAGGTGCGAATCGTAGCCTGGCTTCGCATCTGTTTTTCGGGCGGTGAAAACTCCGGTGCTTTCTACACAGATGTCGACACCTAAATCGCCCCAAGGCAAAGCGGCAGGATCGCGTTCGGCGTAGGTATGAATCGACTTGCCGTTGACAATGAGGGAATTCTCGGTGTGATCAACATCTCCCGGGAATCGACCATGAATACTGTCATACTTCAACAGCGTCGCTAAGGTGCGATTGTCTGTTAGATCGTTAACGCCAACGATTTCAAACTCGTCTCCGCGTTCGATGAGATTTCGAAGGGTCAAACGACCGATTCGCCCAAAACCATTAATTGCAACTTTAATTGCCACGAAAAAATCTCCTTTGGAATTTTGTTATATGTGCGAGAGTCTAGGTCTGAAAAACTACCGACCGCTGTCGGGAATATTTATATCCGCAACGAAGACTCGAAAGGCATTCCGCGTAAAAACTACGTCGGCTATTGATCGGTAGAATGGATCGAGAACCCAACCCAATGCCTGTTCTGTCGAGATCAACCGGCTGCAACGCCAAGCCTACTTATCCGAAGGAGAATTATATCCCCTTAAACACTTTTCCATAAGTGACCCCACCTGATTCGATCCAAGGTGCTGTCCGGCTGATAGGCGTTAGTTTATCAACGATTGTGCTGAGTGTATTCCCCGCAGCCAAGACAATTCCTTAATTGCGGTTGTGCCACACTTACCAGTTGTTTGGGGGTGTTAGATTCCCTTAACTGCGTTCCATTCTCGCCATCGGATTAATCGTTTTAGTCCACTCAGATCCCGTAGGCGGTTTGAGTTGTGTTGATGGCCCTCTCAATTTTTTCACATTGGAAGCGTTATAGGTGCCATCAGCAGCGGCGGTGAATACAAACCGAGGTCGTTTAGGGCGCCAATGATGAATGAAATACGCCTACAAGAGAGCCCTTTTCAAGGGTCAATCATCGAGCCAATGGAGTCGTCGTCCTGTTGGATGAATCACCCTGATCAGGTGGGTTCCACCGGAATTGGGCGCCTCCCGACGACCTGATAAAGAGGGGCGTTATCGATAGACGAGTCCAGTGAAAGAGTGACAGCCAGTCTGGAGGCGGGGCGATCCCGTGTTGGGGTCAGCTCCATTCTATCGATCGATGATACTCCGGTAATAGTCGACCGATTGCTCTAACCCTTCCTCAAATCGAACTTGCGGTTGGTAGCCGAGTTCGTCCACTGCTTTAGAAATATCGGCAAGGCTCTCGCGTACATCTCCTGAACGTGGGGGATGGTGTGCGGGTTCGATGGCCGTTCCCAGAAGTTTGTTTAAACACTCAATGAGCGTCAACAGATCGGTTGACCGTCCATCAGCTATGTTGAAAACCTGCCCACCAACATTTTCTGCAGTGGCCGCTGCCATGTTTCCGGCCACAACATTTTGAACAAAAGTAAAGTCACGAGATTGATAGCCGTCCCCAAAAATGGTTGGTTGCTCACCGGCGAGCATGCGTGTGATGAACAAAGGAATGACTGCAGAATAGGGACTGTTGGGGTCCTGTCTCGGTCCAAAAACATTGAAGTAGCGAATGCCTACCGTTTCCAGACCGAAGGAATGGTAGTACGCCTGGCAGTACATTTCTCCTGCGATTTTTGCAGCGGCATAGGGACTTAGCGGATTTAAGCGATCGGATTCTCGCTTGGCGGAAAAGGGTTGGTCGCCATAACAGCTACTCGAGGCGGCATAAATGACCCGCTGCACACCGGCATTTTTGGCATGTTCCAGCACAGCAAGCGTTCCTGTCGCACACGCTTGATGAACCACGAGCGGCTTTTCAAGACTCAGCGGCACAGACGCTAACGCTGCTTGATGGAAAACCAAGTCAGCGTTTTGCACGACTTTGGCCATGGTTTGGCTATCATTGATGTCACCTTCGACGAACTCAATTTCACCCTCTACGTGGGCCAGATGATCTCGATTTCCAGTGGAAAGATTGTCAATCACCCGAACCTCAAGATTTTTGGCCAGGAGTTCATCGACAATGTGGGAGCCAATAAATCCGGCTCCACCGGTGACCAGTGCAAGTGTCACGATGAATTCTATTCCTCTTCGGTGAGAATGCAGCCAACCAGTCGCGCGCCGTTTTTTCGAAGTTGCACGGTCGAGGAAAAAGCGGATTCCTCGTCGGTTTGGTCCTTATTCATAAGCAGGTAGGTTGCGTCTGCCAGTCCGGCCCAGACAGCGGTTTCGGCGTGTTTTGCCGGATACGCATTGATCGCAATTAAATCGTAGTGTTTTTTTAGTTCCGAGATGATTCGGGTCGCGCGCGATTTAAAAGTGGAGCCGAGTCCTGTTGTCGCACCCGATATGGCATGGGAGTCAGAAAATGCAAGGTAATCTAAATTATCTATCGTGGTGGGAAGAACGACTTCATCGAGTTCGTTTTCCTGAGCCAGTACATGCCCAATGCCTAGAGGGAAATCCTCATTTTTGGATTCGCCAGTGGTGGCTTGAATTGAGATCACTCGCATCGTTGGATTGCGATTGGCAAGCACCGAGATGATGTTGTGTAGCAACAGGCTTTGCTGTGGCAAAGGTTCCGGCGCCGTAAAGACCAACGCGTTGGCAGCCCGATTTTCAAGCTCCTGTTCTACTCGAATGGTGATTTGTTCAAAACGGCTACCGAATTGGTTAAACTCCTCAATTCGAAACACCGATTCTGGCGATTTGGATTCAATCGCTTGATATTCCGAAGCGAGATTGACCTCCAGATTTTCTTGATCTGAAATAAGTGTCGGCAGATGATCCTCTTCTGCGCCGGTCGTTGTCGTCACTACAGAAGGGGTCGTGGCGACTGGAGAGGATGGAGTGACCGGATTGGCATCATCAAGTGTGGGATTTCCAGTAGGATTTTTTAAATCGTTTTCACCGGATTGAATGTCAATTTCGTCAACGGGTAATTCGGCCAGGTTTAGATGAGGTTCCAAAGTTGATTCTTTGGTGGAAGGATTCCCAGCTGCCTCCGGCAGTTTTTCCGAGTGATTAATCGATAATGCATCGCTGTCTGACTTGGCTGCTGCGGACGAATGAAAGGGAATGACCGTCGGCCGTGATGGTTCCGTTTTTCGGCTCACAGCACCAGGCTTTGATTTTTCGGAGACAATGATAATTTCTGGCAGTTCGTTGAGGGGCAGCGTGACGCTGAACTTATCAACAAATGACAGTTCATTATCGGTCAGGTTGACGGACTGGTTATTTAATTCGGTGACTCGATTGGCATTCATGGAGTTCGCTGTCTGGATAATAGGTGGTCCGGGGAGAATCCGGTGTTAGCCTTTCCTTAATCGATCAAATAATCGCTGGTAATCTTCGCGTTTGGCCTGGCGGAGAGCGTTTTCGGTTTCGGCGGTGTCGGTTTCTTTTGTAGCTTCGGCATCAGGTTGGCGGTCGGACGGGGGTGCCATCGGTGTTTCTGGATCTGGTTCAACAATGATCATATCCCGGTCGTCGTTGGATCCAAGGTTTTCGTCTTGAGCCGAAAACGAAACAGACTGGAGATCAGCCTGAATACCCGAAATGGAATCGTTAATCAATTCGGCGGCTTTGGCTTGGCTCGTCAACGTCGTTTCGGGCTGATTTTCATCAGGCGTTGTTTCGTCTTCGTCCTGGCCATTGCTCATTTTTTCGTGGGCAATAGCCTCTCCTTCAGCCTCTGAAGGGCGAATCGATGTTGGGAAATCTTTGGATGACATCAAGTTGGAAAGGGATGCAAAATCCGCTGGGCTGAGTGGTGCCACATTGGTGGGATCTTTCGAATCAGGGATGGCGATATCTTCTTGGAGCAAAGGATTAACCGCTTGGTTTACGGGAGAGTCGTGGTCTACCGAGTTGTCCTCTTTGGCTGGTGAGTCCTCTGATGGGTCGGGTAATTGGGAAAGTAAGCTATCCGAGGACATGCCCTGTCCCACACCAAATGTGATCGCTTCATTATGTTCGCTGAGATATTGTTCCAAGGTTGACTCTTGGGGATCGACATCAGGTGTTTCCAGGGGATGAGATAATTCAGCAGGCTGATCCATGGCGGAGGATTGGTCCTCAAATGTAGCAGTATTGTTCTCGGTGCCGACAGGGAATCTGTCGTCCTGATTGGCGAATTCTTCTGGAGCAGCATCGTTAGGCTGGGGTGACAAGGATTCGAGAGGGGAATTTTCGGTTTTCGGCTGATGTGTTGGATTGGCTGGTCGAAATGGCTTGAGCGGCGAGTGTCCGATGACTTGAGAAAAAGAATCCACAACCAATTTTTCGTCGGGAAAAGACTCGAGAAAAGGATTGGACGGACCCTCAAAAACGAATTTCTGTTCCTCTTCAAGCGGTTGATCAGCGGTGGCATCGGCTTCGATCTCCAAGCTCGATTCTTCAATTTCGTTCAGCGGACTGACGATTCCCTGCTCAGCCTGCTGGGAAAAATCAATTTCATTGCTTGCAGGAAATGACTCGTCCTCCAGCGATCCAAATTCAACTACGTGTTCGTTTTCTGTTTGCGAGGGTTGACCCACCATATGCCATTGGACCGGTAACCTCTGAATATCGGACCAGGCTTCGTTGATGATTTCGCTGGTGATGCGATTCACTCCATCTGCAACGGCCAAAACCATGGCATGATCACAGACTTGATTGATGAGTCGTGGAATGCCATTGGTGGCCACGAAGACGGCTTCGATTGAGTCTTCATCAAAAATATTTTCAACCAGCTGTCCAGCGTATTCGGTACAGGCTTGAATGTAGTTGCGGCATTCCGACTGAGACATGGAATCGAGATAGGCTCGAACGACAATTCGTTGATTCAGCGATTCGAGTTTTGGATCCGAAATCTTTTCCTCAATAGAGGGATTGCCCGCCAAAACGAGTTGTGCCCGGGGTCGTCCTTCGCGAACCAGGTTGGTGATCATCCGCATTTCCTCCAGGAGGTTGACTTGCAGAAGATGTGCTTCGTCCACGCACAGCAATAATCCGTTGGGACAATGGTCACTTGGCTTCAGGTAATCCATCAGGGTCAGTCGAAGTTCACCTTCTTCCATTCCGCGATACGGAAGCCCAAGTTCAAACAGGATGCTTTGAAGCAATTCTCTTCTTGATGTCAGGCTGGCTGATTCCAGGATGACGACACTATGACTTTTTTGAAAGTGTTTTCCCAGGACATGGAGAAACAGCGATTTGCCGATTCCAGATCCACCGACGACCAGTGCAGTCCCCGCAGCCCGCTGAATGCAGGAAACCACCGAATTCAACGCAGCCTTGGCAGATTGATTTGGAAAAAAGCAATCTGGATGGGGGGTGGCGTTAAAGGGGCGTGAGGTGAATTTAAAATGCGACTCATACATATTTATTGCTGCAAAGTACTTAATGAGGGGTAACGATGGCATGAAGCGACTGTTCTAATAACATCGCTGGTTGAGTGAGTATTCCCATTCCAGGATCGGTTTTCATCAGGACCAAACAAAACACGATCGTAATGCTGATTAACAGGATCGCTTCACAGGTGCGAGTCAGGTAATGCACCATTTGTGATTGTCTTACGATTTGAACAGGGTGAGATGTTATTTCTGATTTCGGAAGTGCCGCAGTTCCAATGACCGGAACTTGCAGGATTTTTTCCAGCCTGTTTGTATTCGGAAAATACCGACCAAACGCAGTGGATGGTATTCGCATAACGATGACGGTGCTGATGGCCGCGCTGAACAACAAGTAAATCCAGCTTCTGCCGGTATTACCCCGAGTGACAGCAGATCGGCTTATTGTCCCGAGACGCAACTCTGATGACTGGGTATCGATGATGCTGGACAAATTGGAAATGGAATCGATATTTTCCTTGTTCTTTAAATCCGTCAGATCCATTTTATTATTCAGCAATGCAACGTCAGATCGAATGGTTTCGAGCTCAAAAGGCTGCACATTAATCGAACTGGTATCGGCGAAGGTCGCTTTTTCAGCACGACCTCCATTTTCAGCGAACTGCCGTGCCTGCGTTTTATTGACGTCCTTGAGGCTCTGAATTGCCTGATCAAGGTATTGAATTCGTTGGAATAATCGCTTTTGAATTGATTCTTTACTGGCAAAATCGGTTTTTTGATTTGCATTGTACTCTTCTACCGTCAAGCTTCGTTGTTGCAGGAGTTTATTGAGCTCCCAATCCTCAGCCACATTTTCCTGGTGCTTTGCAGATTCGTCTCCAGAATCCTCGTGCACCTGTTTTTTCTGCGAGCCCAGATATCTTTGAAACGTGATATTGATCGATTCCCGTAATTGTTTGTTCTGTTTTTCAGCCGTCAACAAATGGTCTCGAATCGTCTTCACATAGGTGCTGATTTGTTGAGAATCGTGTTGAGGACAAATCTGTTGGGCGATTTTTTTTGAAATACATCTCAAAAAAAGCGCTTCATCAACAGAGCCGCTGCCCCGAATCGACAAGGTATAGGTCAGATGGTCTGAATTCGGTGATCCATTGGAAACGTCTTCCGAGGGAGTCAAAGATAGACGCCCTTCTGCGATGCCGTCCGCTTCACCCAGAAGGCTTTGCCGAATCTCCGCTGTTGCCGCCGATGACCACAATGGGCTGATGAGCGGGGTTTGGGCTGCCACTTCCTCAAGCGTTCCGGCCAAGGCTGTCTCAGCCAGCTGATCGTAGAACGCCCGCAATAATTGCGATTGACCCGGTTTTTCCTGTTTGGCAGTGGCCGTTGCCGGTGACGGCAAATTGATTCGGTTTGGGGAGAAGACCAAAGGAAGACTGGTTTGTGTTTCTGCGGGTCCGGTAGGGACACAAAGACTCAAACAGAGGGTGAGCGTTAATGTCAGCAGGATACCAAGGTAAATTCTCTTAGTACGCCTGTATTTTTTAGATTGATTAATCTTAAAACCTAACATTTTCGCCTGTTCCAGGGCAATCATCGAACGACTCGACACTACATTTTGCCGAACCTGATTAGGGATATTCGCAAAAGCAAGCACCTGCGGCAATACATGTTTACAAACAGTTCTCACGGGTCGGTAACGCTCGAGGACCGCTGGCAGTTAGGTGCTGTCAATGCCAGCCATGACTTCTCGATTCGGCATCGAATGTACAATGACTGGGAAAGAATCAGGAGAATGCCGTGCCGTCTCGCATTAACATGCCAGGGGCAAGCGGACGATACGCGACGCGGGCCTAGCAGTGGTACCGCACAAGGTCGTGCGAAGACGAATGAACACACTAGATCTGCAATCCAATGCTCACGCATCTCCGCTTAGCTCTAAATGAAACCGGATTTTCCTTAGGGTCACCCGATGCTGGCAGTCTCTCGAACCGCTACCAAAGTCTCAAAAATACCCTGTTGAACCAATTTCCCTTTTTGATTCAGAACGGCATGGTTCCAAATCACCGTTCCGGCGCGCTTGCCAATCGGTCCTTTTTCGGAAACGCTCGTTTCCACATGGATCGTGTCACCAAAATAAACAGGTCGCAAAAATGACCAATTTCTGATCGCAACAAATGCCACCGTATTGACCCGAGGCGAATTACAACCGAGTCCGGCGACCCATGAAATTCCGAGTAACCCATGGGCGATCGGTTTCTTAAAGGGACCAGTTGCGGCAAATTCATGGTCAATATGCAGAGGGTTGAAATCGCCGGTGGTCGTTGCGAATTGAACGACGTCCGATTCTGTTACGGTTCTGGCGGGCGTCGTCCAGTGGTCGTCTACATTTAAATCTTCAAAACAGAGTTTAGACAACGTTGTTATCGTCCCATGGATTAGGCCGGGTCGGCACCGGCGATTGATCTCTAATTTAATTAAGATTACAGGTTTGGAAACACCCAGTTAACTCGTTTTTAACAAATAGTCCCAGAGGGATTATTGCATTGACAGAATTGCCATCGCCGTACCGTAGCACCTGCCTAGTTCGTGGGAATCAACAAAACAGCCATCTAATTCCGGTAAATTCATAATTAGCTTTTGTTGCCGTTCCATCAATGAATCCCGGACGGATCGATCGGTGATTCCCCGAATCGCTTCGCTGCGACCCCGCATGTCATACCAAAAGAAAAAACCGCCATACGCCATGTTGGAGGTGTGATTGTCGTACTTGTAGCCAGAGGCAAGATGTCGATGGTTATCCAGGGATCGGGTGACCGCCGCCAAAAGATCTTTCTGATTTTTCCGTTTCCAGAGCACCAATGAAAGTTCGCAAACCGGCATGCGACCGGCGGAAGCCTGCAGCAATTGGTTGAGGTCACGCTCTCGACCTGTTTGGGAACGTCGCGAAGAATAATAGGGATACGCTCCATTTTTCTTTCGATCACGCAGAAGTGACTCGACGCCTCGATTGATCTTGTCCCGGTTAATTGGAGCACCGGCGGTTTGAGCCTCGTGTAACGCGCACAAGGCGGTGGCCGTTACGAATGGATTGTTGTACTCATGGTACCAATTCCCGGTTTTCAACTGAATGTTTTCAAGATCTGAAGTGGCTTCGGACAGTTCTTTGGCAACCGCTGCATGGAGATTGACAAATCTTTTATCCTGTCGCAGCCTGGCAAGAAATCGTAGTCGATAGGCATGTGCCCAAAGAATCTCGTCTCGGTCGGCCAGGTTGATGTTTCCATTGTCGGAGACAAAGCGGTTGATCCGCTGCAATGCGGATTCTATTCGTTCCTTTTGCTTTGCAGCAGTCGGTCTCGCCGCCAACAACGCCATGCCGACCAGGGACGTCACTGCGACATGCACATTGGGCAGGCTATCAGTACCCCCAAAGTCGTAATCGCTGTCTGTAAAGGCACCATCCTCTCTTTGCATACCCAGCAGAAAATCAACGCTAAGAGCGAGCATTTCAGATTTCGTGTACGTGCCTTTCGGAGCTGAGCTGCCAGCTGAATCGATGCCCGCTCTTAACGCCTCGGGTTTCAGTTTTCGATACGTCTCAAATCCTCGAACAAATGGTCCGATTCCTTGGGCTTCGAGTGCGGCTTTCCAAGCCAGCGGATGTTCCGGTTCAGCTTGGGATGCTTTCAGCCATTTTTGTTTTGCCGCTGCGTGTTTCCCTTTTCGAAAGGCAATCATTCCGCTGAGCAACAGGTTAGTGGTATTCTTTGGGAAGTCTGGCCCATTGGGATCGATCCACTGATCGGAGGATTTCGAGAAAGAATCAAAAAAACCAGGGGCCGCGGGGATTTTGACGGTTTTGCCCAACGATGCGAGCTTTTCGGCGAGGAGCTCTGAAAGCCACTGGTAGTGCAGTGTCGTCAGGCGATCCACCTTAGCGATGACTTTGCCGGCCGGTTCAATGATCAGGAAGCCAGGTTCGACAAATTGGTACGGCAATAAATCAAATGGATTTTTCCGAGGTTTTGGTTTTTCCCGAACGGGTACAAAATGTTGATTCAACATTTCGATGATTGGAGGCCACGAGAACAACCCACCGAGCATGTAGACGTTGATTTCTGCTTTGCGGTCCATAAAAGTACCTGGAACCGACGAGACATACCAAAAAACTGGCTTGCCGGATTTTTTGGATCGTTGTTGCGCTTCTTCCAGCGATTGAGACCACTTCACGCCGGTACCGACCCGTTGAGCCAGAGAATTGGGGGTGACTCGATTCTTTCGGGTTGAGTTTTGCCCCCAGACCGGATCGACTGGCCAATGGACCGAGGCCAACAAAACCATCGCCACCATGGCGGTGGTAAACACGTCTTTTGACGGTCGCATTTAAAGATCCCAGCCTTTCCGATATTCCTTGTGAATGAGGTTCTGGGCCCCTGCGTCATTTTTGACTTTCAAATTTTCGGCGTCCCATTCGATTGATTGGCCGCTCTTAAAAGAGACCACGCCCAGAAGCACCGCTTCGCTTAACGCTCCGGAATAGTCAAAGTTGCAGGTTGTCGTCTTGTCATTTTTTATCGCATCGATCCATTCGTTGTGATGTCCAATCGATTTTGGAATCCATTGATCGGGTCTTTTTGCATCCAAGAATCGGTCCTCAGGTAGCAGCTGATGTTTGGTGTAATTGGAAATAATCATCCCCTTGGATCCAATGAAGAGTTGACCGGCACCCAAAGCCCAGTTCAGCTTGTCTCCATTTTCTTCCTTCAGTTGCTTCAGAAGGGGAGGGCGTTTGCCCCCGTCGTACCATGTCAGTTTCAGCGCGGGCATTTTTTCCCTCGCCGGATACTCATAGTCCACGATACACCAATCAGGAGGTGTGACCGGGTCGAGTGGTTCTCCCCGGGAAGTGATCTTGTCAGGATGCTTCAATTTAAGTGCCCAATGGGTTAGGTCCATGAAATGACATCCAAAGTCGCCCAAAGCTCCAGTTCCATAATCCCAGAAACGACGCCAGTTAAAGGGATGAACGTTCTTGCTATAGGGTCGATCGACGGCGGGACCTAACCAGAGATCCCAATCTACATTGCGGGGCTTTTCCGCCGTCTCGAACTTGGCGCCAGAATATCGGGCATTGGACCAGACATGAGCCTCTTTGACGTCCCCAATCATTCCGCCTTGAATCGCCTCAACGACTCGGCGATAATTGTCGAGCGAATGGATTTGAGTTCCCATTTGTGTTTTTAATTTTTTGGCTGTTGCCAATTCCGACAGGACTCGTGCCTCCTTCACCGTATGGGCCAACGGCTTTTCGCAATAACAGTGTTTTCCAAGTCGCATCGCCATCGCGGCAGCCGGTGCGTGAGTATGGTCAGGTGTCCCCACTACGACTGCATCGATACGGTCCGCTTCTTTTTCCAACATCACTCGGAAGTCGTTGTACTTGCGAACTCCGGCGTAAGGCGCACAGCCTTTTTCAAGTAAATTGGAATCAATGTCAGCAATTGCAGCGATGTTTTGGCTCTTTAAAGCAGCAATATTGGCACCTGCACGATTGGTTGCACCCACGCAGGCGATGTTCAATCGTTCATTCGGTGAATTGGAACCGATCGCCGCGGTCGGATTCACAAAATAGCTGGTGGCGGTGGCAGCGGCGGTGATGCCTATGAATTTTCTTCGATGCAACATGAGATTATAGCTGTTAAGAAACGGGAAGGAGATGCCGGACGTCAATTGTTCAGGCTAACTTTGATTTCATCGGTTTAAAAGCGATGCAGTTCCAAAAACAGGAATTTTTCCCAATGCGATTTATCCTCGGCATCGTCCGAAGTGGCAGGCGATGTTTAACTGGGGCCACCAATTGGTGCCAGGCAGCGGAATCAATCCGGACCGGCAAACGATTGTAATTTGTCGGCCAAGATGGTCTTCATTTGATTTAGAGTTGTTCGATGTGATGCGGCGTTTGCTAAATTGGTAATTTGTTGTGGGTCATTTTTCATGTCATACAATTCGTTGCTGCCGTCTTTGTACTGGATATAGGCCCACCGCGAAGAGCGTATCATGTGGCCCCGACCGGTCATGCAATAAGCTGTATCTCGCACCTTGTGGTTGGGATTCTGAAGGACACGTCGGAGGTCTTTACCTTGGCAGTGTTCCGGAATCGGTATCCCGCAAATGGCGGATAGTGTCGGAAAAAGGTCAATGGCCTCGACCAAACAAGATGATTTGCCAGCATGGCTGCCACCGGGCATGGAAACGATCAGGGGGATGCGAGTCGATTCTTCATGGAGGCTCATTTTTTGCCAGAAATCATGCTCCCCGAGATGGTAACCGTGGTCGCTTTTGAAAATAACGATGGTGTTGTTTCTGAGGCCGAGTCGATCCAGTTCCGTCAGGACCCGACCAACCTGATGATCCATATACGCGACCGAAGCATAATAGGCCTGGAGAATTTTTTTTTGTTTTCCAATCTGGTCATTCAGTCCGATTGATTTTGTGTTCTTGCTGATCCCAGCCTTGGGGATGTCCTGCCAGTCGTTTTGGATTTTCTCGGGAAGTGAAAGATTGGACGCAGGGTAGTCTTCAAAATATTTTTCTGGAGCCACAAGTGGCACGTGCGGACGAACGAATCCGACTGCTATAAAAAATGGGGAATTTTTATTGGATTTCAATAACTGAATCGCTTTGTCAGCGGCAATTTTGTCAGGCTGAAAATCGCCAGCAGCGCTTTGCGTCCGGACCGTGTAGAATGCTCCTCCAAAACCGAGTTTGTAGTGTTGTTCAGGTATCCGCTTGAGTTTTTCGTTGCTAAGGTGCTCGTGCTTTCCTGCGGACATCCACTCTGGACCCTGGCAATTAAACGCATCATCCCAGGATGCTTTGTGGTCCGGTCCATCGACACCTGCTGTGATGTCTCCTGGCACTCGCATATGATAAATTTTGCTGACCCGGGCTGAGTACCATCCATGGTTTTTGAAATGCTGTCCTAATGACGGTCGGTTTCCAAGATTGGCGGTGAATCGATCCGAAGCTCCGTTTCCAATCACACCGATATTCTGGCAGTACATACCGGACATCATGGCAGCACGGGAGGGACCGCATACCGGAAATTGACAGTAGGCATTTTCGAATCGAATCCCCCTGCTTGCCAGTTTATCGATATGAGGTGTGCGGCATTGACGGTTGCCATAACACCCTAAGGCTGTGGCTGTCAGGTCGTCCGCAATAATCAGCAGCACGTTCTTTTTTTGAATAGGACCACCTGCTTGCAGGTGTTGGAATGCGCCAGTCAGCAAAGGTGCGGATATCAGAATCAGAACCAAGATCAATTGGTATTTCTTGGACGAAAGCAATAATTGCATGAATCAGGCCCTTCCGGCAAGGAGAGAAAAATGGGGTGGCTGTGGTGGCATTTGAGTTTGAAACGCCGGCAGAAGTGATAGCCTTCTCGCAGGGGTTGGAGGTTGGTTATGATGACTACATCTTACTAGGTTATTCATGCATCGTGGGATAAATCAAATGAATGGAAAACGGGGCGAACTGCAAATGGGTACGAATCAAAACGGAATGCGGCAATTTTGCATCGCTTTCATAGCCACCTTTTTCATGCAGGCATTGGTGTCGGGTGATGATTGGCCGCAATGGCGGGGTTCCAATCGCGACGGAATTTGGGCCGAGACCGGTTTGGTGAAGAAGTTTTCCAAACCGGAAATCAAAAAAAAATGGCGAGTTGCCATTGGTTCGGGCTACAGTGGTCCGACCGTTGCGGCAGGACGGGTTTTCGTTATGGACCGACTGACCGAACCGGATCAATTCGAGCGGGTTCTGTGTTTTCATGAGGAGACCGGCAAGCCTCTTTGGAAGCATCGGTATCCATGTGAGTATCGAAATGTTGGTTACGTTGCCGGGCCACGTGCCTCGGTGACTGTTGATGAGAACCTCTGCTTTTCAATTGGCACAATGGGGCATCTAAAGTGCTTCGATGTTGATACCGGCAAATTGACTTGGGAAGTCGATTGCGACAGTGAATATCGAATTTCTAAAGACCGCCGAATGCCGATTTGGGGAATCGCAGCTTCGCCGCTGGTTTACAAGGATCTGGTTATTGTTCACCTCGGGACTGAGGGCTCTTCGCTGGTCGCATTCCACAAAAAAACGGGCAAAGAGATTTGGCGGTCTTTGGATGATCGCGCTCAATATTCTTCCCCCATCCTTTGCCGTCAGGGAGAACAGGATGTCTGTGTGATCTGGACCGGAGATAATGTCGTCGGGATCAACCCCGTTGATGGAAAACCATTCTGGAAGATTCCGTTTCGCCCCAGGAATATGCCCATTGGGATTGCGACACCTATCGTGGAGAATGGACGGTTGTTTGTGACTTCATTTTATGATGGCTCGTTGATGATCCGCTTGGACAATGAAAAGCCAGTTGCCACTGAAATATGGCGGCGAAGCGGGCGGAATGAAAGAAAAACAGAGGCATTGCATTCCATTATCAGTACGCCTGTTTTTAAGGGAGAGCACATTTATGGAGTGGACAGCTACGGTGAGTTTCGCTGTATTCTGGCCAAAAATGGTGACCGTGTTTGGCAGGATGACTCGGCGGTTCCTAATGCTCGCTGGAGTACCATTCATTTCGTAGAAAACGGTCAACAGACGTGGATGTTTACTGAACGAGGAGAATTGATCATCGGTGAATTGTCTCCTGACGGATTTAAAGAAGTCAGTCGGTCCAAATTACTCGATCCAACGACCCAGCAGCTAAGACAACGAAAAGGAGTTTGCTGGTCACATCCAGCTTATGCCAATCGGTGTGTTTTTGCCCGCAACGACAAGGAATTGGTGGCGGCGAGTTTGGCTGAAGAGATGCCTTGATCTGTCCAGTTGAGATCCCCTGGAAAACGATTTTTCCAGGGGTTGATCCTCTTAGATGAAATTGAAATTTCGCCTGTTGGAGCTTCAAAGCGGTCAGGAGCAATATCGTGGGAAAAGACCGGGTATTACCCACACCTAATTTCCACACCTAATTTCCAAACCGGCATCAAACCACTTCCGGGATCTTCTCGCCAGCAGTCCATTTCCCAGGGTCATTCTTGTCGCGAATGACTTTTCGGTATAACGTATCGCGTTCGACGGGGACTCGTCCGGCTTCCCGAATGAGATCCTCTATACGATCGACCGTTAATAATTCAGGCGTTGTTGCCCCGGCATCATGATAAATCAATTCGTGGCGAACGGTTCCATCGATGTCATCGGCGCCATAGGACAGTGCCGTCTGCGCCGTGCCGATGCCAAGCATGATCCAGTAGGCTTTAATATGCGCGATGTTGTCCAGCATCAATCTGCTGATGGCCATCGTTCGCAGGTCCATTAGCGCCGACGGCTTCTTGATGTGATCCAACCCGGTGTTTTCCGGATGGAATGCCAGTGGAATGAAGGTCTGAAAACCGCCTGTTTCGTCCTGGAGTTCCCGCAGTCGAATCAGGTGATCAATTCGATGCATTGGTTTTTCGATGTGGCCATACAGCATTGTGCAATTGGACCGGATACCCATTTGATGAGCTGTTCGGTGGATTTCAAACCACTTGTGAGTCTCTGCCTTGTGTTCGCAAATCTTGTCGCGAACTTCCGGATGGAATATTTCGGCTCCTCCGCCGGGTAGGCTACCCAGGCCAGCTTCCACCAGCTCCTGGAGGATGTCACGAATACTGCGTTTAGTCAAAAATTCAAACCAATTAATTTCTACCGGCGTCCACGCCTTGAGATGTAATGAGGGATGTTGGTTTGCCAGTAGCTCAATGATGTTCTTGTACCATTCAAATTTCTTTTGGTGGTGCAGTCCGCCTACGATGTGCATTTCGGTGCAACCGTTGGTCACTGCTTCGGTGCCACGTGCAACGATTTGCTCGTCATCCATCACATAGCCTTTGTCGCTCCGTAAGTCCGCTCGAAAAGCGCAAAATATACAGCGATAAACACAGACATTCGTCGGGTTAAGATGCGTGTTGATGTTGTAATAGCCAACATTGCCGTTGATTCTCTCCCGGACAATATTAGCGAGTTGCCCTATGTCGTTGACCGGGATCTGGGGATCATAAAGGAGAATCCCATCATCCAGCGAAAGCCTTTCCTTGGATTCGACTTTTGAGCGGATTTCTTTTAATGCGGGGTGAGTTGTCAGAATCATGATCAGGGATAGGGTGAAAATGGGCGAAGCTGAAAAGGGCCTTGCTACGTAAACCGGCAAGATTTTGAGTCGTTTAACACGAACCGAAACAGTTCAACCGAGTCTAAGCGGCAATTTCTGATTTGTCTATGATGACAATTTTGCCAAAAAAGTTTATCCTAATTGCCCATATTGGTGTTCTGGAGACCCTCCAGTTCGAAATCTGGAGAGATTTCGCGGCTAATTGAAAGTCGATCCCATTCTTCCAAACATGATGCGATTCGATGGCAAAACGAAAAGTAAAAAGGTTAAAGAAGATTTCGGCGTCCTCTAGCGGTCGGGCGTCCGCCGAAACCAAAGAAAAATCAACCAGCGTAAAACTGTCCCCCAAAGACAAGAAAACCATGAGTTCGCTGGTGGGCTTGGCTAACGGCGTCGCAAAAACGGCAAAGGTGGGAAGAGTTCCCAATGTCGACATTCCTTCCCGCAGTCTTTCCAACGTCAAATTCAACAAGAGTCAGAAGATTGTTGAAATGGGCAGTGGTAAGAATCGGCGAGAGCTTTTCAATCTTTCTCAAGCGAAGAGTTTTATGCAGACGATCCTGGTTGGGAGCGGTTGTAAAAAACTGATCGAACAGGGAAAGACTACCAGTATTCGTGGATTGTATTACTTGCTCAAACATACGATTGCAGGGACCAAAGAACACACTTTCGATGATCAAGGTGATTGCGATCCGATCATTGAGGATGTTGAGGTCACACTCGATTCACTTAGGGAAGAACTACATTTGTATGCATCCAATCGTGGAAACATGATGGGTGATTTGACATTGATCGACAATGGTGTGGAGTTGAACTGTAGTCGGGTTGGAAGGAATGGTTATAGCATCCCCTCCATCGTGGAACCTGACATTGTTAAATTCGTAAAACACAATGCAAAGTTTATCCTGCACGTAGAAAAAGATACGGTGTTCAGTCGCTTTGTCGAAGATGAGTTCTGGAAAAAACATAAGTGCATTCTAACGCATGGTTCTGGACAGCCACCGCGTGGTGTTCGACGTTTGTTGAATCGCATGCACAAGGAATTTAAGCTGCCAATTTACTGCCTGCTCGATAACGACCCTTGGGGATATTACATTTACAGTGTGATCAAGCAGGGGTCGATCAACCTGGCGTATGAATCCCAACGGATGGCAATACCCAATGCCCGTTTTATGGGTCTGCGCAGCAAGGACTTTGAACGATGTGGCCTCTCCGATTCGGTAAAAATCAAGCTGAGTGACACGGATAAAAAACGTGCTAAACAAATCGCCAATTATCCTTGGTTTGAGAACAAAAAACCTTGGCAAAAAGAGATCGACATCATGTTGCAAAATGATTTCAAGCTGGAGGTAGAGGCGTTGATCAGTTTGGATATCAGCTACGTTACAGAACAATATGTTCCATCGCGATTACAGGATCGAGACTTCCTCGATTAGGTGTTATGGCATTGCAAACTGTTTTCATACCGAGGCCGGCTAATGATCAATCCACCGAGTGATTCCAGTGAAAACAATGAAGACGATCCGGTGACCCATCCGGAAAATTCAACCGAATTGCCAGAGGGAGCTAAACAGACTCAAGCCAGTGAGTCACTCGCCGATTCAAGCGAGGAATCTACGGAGGGATTTGCAAATCGTATCGATGATTTTCGTTCTTATCTAAATCTGATGGCACGGATGCAGCTTGATCGGAGGTTGCAAAGCAAGATGGATGCTTCGGATATTGTGCAGCAAACCATGCTTCAGGCCCATCGCGCACAAGCCAATTTCCGTGGTAGTTCAGACAGGCAACTCGCAGCTTGGCTACGTCAGATTCTAGCTCGCAACGTCTACCACGCTTCGCGTGATTTTCAGCGTGATAAACGGGATGTCAGAAATGAACGCTCGATCGAAAATGCCATGGATAACTCGGCGGTTCGGGTCGAGGCCTGGCTGAGTGCCGATCAGACAGGCCCTGCGGCCAAAGCGGTCAAAAATGAACAGGTATTGATGTTGGCTAATTCGTTGGAGAGCCTCGACGAAGCAAAGCGAATAGCTGTCGAACTGCATTATTTGCAAGGTTGGAAGTTGGCCGAAATCGCACAACAGATGGACCGGAGTGTCTCCGGGGTGGCGGGGTTGGTTCAACGGGGTCTACAAGAGCTAAAGCAGATCATGGATGTCGATTTCCCGCGACATTCAACGTAAAAAGTGGGTTTTAAAAGAGTGTCCTGACGTTGTCGGATTTGGTGGTGTCAGCCCGGTGAAATAGATTTGCCCCGACAAACTGCGGGGAAGTTGATTGGAGATCTTGAAATTGGCTATGATGAATGCTGTCAGCATTCTGGTAAATTGTCTCCAGTTGCTCGAACAACGATTCCACCCTACTGCCTTCGGGCGACTATTTGAGTTGCCCGCTTATTAACGTTTTTGATTTTCGAGAGATTTCATGATTCATCATTGTAAAATGGGCGTCCTGTTGATGGGCCTGGTTGCTACCACTTTGGCTGCTCAAAATAAATTTGAAGTGACCCAGGGCGAAAAGCAGGTCGATGTTAAGTTGAATGGCGAGCTGTTGACGACTTATCACACGACGGTGGGTGCCAAGCCGATTCTTTGGCCAATTTTGGGACCCCATGGAATTGAAATGACTCGTGCCTATCCGCAGGTTGCGGATGGAAAAAAAGGGGAGAAAAAAGACCACATCCATCATCGCTCGTTTTGGTTTACTCATGGCGATGTGAACGGGATTAGTTTTTGGCATGAGAATGCCAAGCATGGCAATACCGTCCATCGGAAATTCGTAAAGGTTTCTGGTGGTGAGCGGGCTGTGATTTCGACCATTAATGACTGGGTTGGGCCTGATGGAAAAAAACACTGCGAAGATCAAAGGACCTATACTTTTTTTGTTGATGGTAAAAACCGGTACGTCGACGTGGACATCACTGTTCGGGCTGCCTTTGGACCGGTGACATTTGGAGATACCAAGGAAGGATCATTTGGTGTCCGAACCGCGGGTACCATGAAAGTGGATTCAAAATTAGGTGGAAAAATTGTTACCAGCGAGGGGCTCAAGGGGACCGAAGCTTGGGGCAAACCGGCAGCATGGGTGGACTATACCGGACCGGTGGAAGGAAAGACGGTTGGTATTGCCATTTTGAATCATCCGCAAAGCTATGGATATCCTTCCCACTGGCATGTGAGAACCTACGGTCTATTTGCGGCTAACCCATTCGGGCTTAAGGCGTTCAAGACAGGCAAAGATGGATCTTTAAAACTGAATAAGGATGAGTCGTTTACCCTTCGTTATCGAGTGATCTTTCACGAAGGCGATACGGTCTCGGCCGACATTGCCGGGGAATTCAAGAAGTACTCAAGGTAGAGTTGCTGAGGGTCAAGCTACTGAGCGCTTTTGGCATCGGTGAGCGCTTTTGGCATCGGTGAGCGCTTTTGGCATCGGTGAGCGCTTTTGGCATCGGTGAGCGGCTGGCCGTCGCGGGATCATCGTCTTCGTACCATCAACCGTTGTTGCACGAATCGTGGGGTTTGCAATTTGCCGGTAAAGCTGCGCTGCCTGATGGCGGACTGTGGAAATTATCGGCTACCACTAGCAAAGTGGGTCTTTTTTGTCCGTAATGTTTTCCGCAGCGTCATCTTCGCATTTGTCGGCATTGATCTGAACGTAACCCTCTTGGTCGTCTGGCACATCATCCTCGTGGAATATAGCCTCGACGGGGCATTCGGGAACACATGCCTCGCAATCGATACACTCGTCAGGATGAATATAGATCATCTTGTCGCCGTCGATTTCATAAAAACACTCTACGGGGCAAACAACAACACAATCGGTGTATCGGCACCCATCACAGGGTTTGGTTACAACGTGAGTCATGGTTTTTTCCTTTTCAGACCAAGCGGTGAAACGAATAAAAATGCGATTTTGATAAAAGCAGCTAAATCGAATCGTATTCAATCGTTAGTCAAACTGTCAATAAGTCCCATTTGGGGATGGAGCAGATTGGATTTGCTAAAAAATCGATTTTCCCACTGGGCTCGCCCTGCGTGG
Organism: Planctomycetota bacterium; assembly: GCA_014238905.1. Taxonomy (GTDB): domain Bacteria; phylum Planctomycetota; class Planctomycetia; order Pirellulales; family Pirellulaceae; genus JABAAE01. The sequence goes on along the minus strand of JABAAE010000002.1, from coordinate 402,139 downwards.
CACGATCCTCAACCTTGTCTTGCCGGATTTTTATATCAAATTTAGAATCCAGTAATGGATCGGCAAGCCAATAGGGAATCCTTAGTAAAGTTCCTGGAATTCGGTTTTTAGGTTCATTTGCTTGTAAACTGAGCGGTTTACTGATCAATTCAATCGGATTTGAGAGTAGATTTCTTATTCAGGCTGAGTCGATGATTACATCATTGGGGGACGGATTTTTCAAGATTCGAGGCACCTATGGGACTATCTAAATTTGATAGAGAGCTATTGAGCAGGTGTCTGAATCGCCAATCGGGCAGCTGGGAACATTTTACGGACCGATTCGCTGGAGTCATGATGGCGGTGGTGACGCATGTCGCTAACGCCCGAGAAATTAGAACAACCGTTATGGATCGTGAGGATATTGTGTCCCACGTTTTTACAGTTTTGATCGAAGGCGACTTCAAGGTGTTGCGTGCCTTTAAGGGAAATTCAAGCCTGTATACCTATCTCTCTGTTGTCGTTCGTCGCATCGCGATTCGTCAGCTCACTAAACTGGCGCGTAAACAACGTCTCGAACGAGAACAAGTCGCCCAGGAAATCGATCATGATTTCCCCTTGAACATTGGGGAAGAAGGTTTTGATGATTTGTTGGAATCCCTTGATGCAATGTCTTCAGAACTGGTGCGTTTACGATATGTACAGGAGTTGCCTTACTCTGAAATATCCAAACGCTTGAGTATTCCAGAAAACAGTATTGGACCGATGCTGTCTCGGGCGCGTGAGAAAATCAGGGAGTCACTCTCAGATTCCGAGATTTGATAGGGGATTTGCGGTCGTGCCGAGATTTGATATCTATCGGATTCCCAAAATGTTAGTGCCGGCCGACTCTGTGGCACGGTAGTCGGTTTCATTTGGGATACAATACGGCTTCAGTTTCGTCGTGTTGTGCTATTACTTCTTTGTTTTGCTTCTTCCTGCTGAGTGGTCATCGAAAATGAATCAATCCAGTCAATTTGGCATTATTAAAACCGCTTTTGTGTGTCTATTGTTTGTCCAGTGTTTTGATGGAACGACGGTGGTCGGTCAGTCATTTCCAGTTTTCAAAGCAGTCACGATCGATCCGCAAATAGACAAGGTTTGCTATGGTCTGACGGTTGCCGATGTGAATGGTGATGGGCGTCCGGATTTAGTTGGTGTCAGCGACCGCGCCGTCTACTGGTATGAAAACCCCAGCTGGAAACGACACAGGATCATCGCTGACCAAACAGTCAAGGACAACGTCTGCATCGCACCATTGGATATTGATCAAGATGGAGCTGTTGATTTTGCTTTGGGAGCGGGTTGGACAGGAACGGGAACCATTCAATGGCTTCGGCGTGGGAAAACTCTAGAAGACAAATGGAGTGTTCACCCGATCGCAACCGAACGTTGGACGCATCGAATGCGTTTTGCAGATGTTTTGGGAAAAGGTCGACCCCAGTTGGTGGTGACTCCGTTGAATGCGACTGTTGGCAAAGGAGTTCGTTTGATGGCGTTTACGATCCCCAAGAACCCGACGATGGACCGCTGGGTACCGGTCGTGCTCAGTGACCGACTCAATCGGGTTCACAATCATTGGCATGTCGATTTTGACGAAAATGGGACGGTCGATACAGTCGCGGCAAGTCAGGAGGGAATTACCCTGATTACGAGCCATGCTGGGAGTTTTCAGTCGAAAACACTGAATTCTGAAGCGGCTGGCGAAGTCAAGTTTGGGTCTCTGGGGAAAAAACAGCCTTTCATGGCGACTATCGAGCCGATGCACGGAACTCGAGCGGTGGTCTATACCCAAAAAAAAGAGGGTTGGGATCGCACCGTCTTGGATGAATCTCTTCAGCAGGGCCATGCTGTCTGGATGGCCGACCTGAATGGCGACATGGCTGATGAGGTGATTATTGGACATCGAGCAGCTGGAAAAGGCGACGTCAAGGGTCCCGGGCTCTATGCTTTTCAGCTTGACCAGCAAAGCGGGCAGTGGAAAAAACACGTCATCGACAACGGTGGTTGTGCTGTAGAGGATGCGATTGCCGCTGATTTTAACGGGGATGGAAAAATTGATATTGCTGCCGGTGGCCGGGCAACCCACAACGTCGTGATCTACTTTAACGGGAACTAAGCCGAGTCAGGATTGCTGCGCCAAGGCTCGATTGGGAATCGGTGGCGAAATTGAATTGGTAACCGATCGATGATGGGTCGACAGTACCGTTTAGTCAGTCGAGCCCAACCTGCTCCAATCGACGGGCCGGTCGAGATCAATGGTGATAAGGTTGGAAGTCATCACTTCAACGTATTTTTGTAATGCCCCGGTGTTAAAGATCACTACGTTTTCATTTTCATCAATCCACTTTTCTTCCCTCAGTTGTTGCAGTGCCCCAACACAAGCCCCCGCTTCAGGACACAATGAAATACCTTCTTTGGAACATGCCTGGCGGGTCCAATCTGAGATCCTGGTTTCATCGACAGATAATGCCCTTCCGTTGCTTTCCCGAATAGCATCTAGGATCATGAAATCGCCAACGGCTACCGGGACTCGTAGTCCACTGGCCTTTGTCACCGCGTTAACATGCGGCTGAGCAAAACGTTCACCTCGATCAAACGCATCCGAAATCGGGCTGCAGCCATCACTTTGAACGCTTACCATTCTCGGCATCGTCGCGGAATCCAGCCATCCCATCTTCCGTAGTTCGTTGAATGCTTTCCACATGCCAATCAGGCCAGTGCCACCGCCGGTGGGGTAGAGGATGACATCCGGGAGCTTCCAGCCGAATTGCTCCGCCAGTTCCAGCCCCATCGTTTTTTTTCCCTCGATCCGATACGGCTCCTTTAGGGTGGAAAGATCAAACCAATTCATCTCGGTGGCTCCTTCTCGAATCAGTTTTCCGCAATCGTTGATTAGTCCATTAACACGAAATGTCTTGGCGCCAAAAAAATCAGCTTCGTACTGGTTCACCACCGGTGTGTCTTCCGGCATAAAAACAAATGATTCCAGACCCGCGCGAGCTGCGTAGGCTGCCATCGCTCCCCCGGCATTTCCAGCTGTTGGAATAGCGACTCGATTGATCCCCAGTTTTTTTGCCATGGTAATGGCCATCGAGAGTCCACGTGACTTAAAGCTACCGGTTGGCAACTGCGATTCGTCCTTGATGGATAACTGGGCAAGGCCCAGTTGCTTGCCCAATTCGGGGCAAGAAAGGAGAGGGCTCATCCCCTCTCCCAATGACACCTCGATTGGGTCGGTCCCAATCGGTAGCAATTCACGGTACCGCCACATTGTCGGTTTGCGGGAAAAAACATCGCTTTTGGTCATGTTTGTTTTCACCGCGTCCAAGTCGTAACGGACCCAAAGAGGTCGGCCAGCGTGTAGCGTTTGAACGGAATCAGATGGGAATTGCGTACCGTCAATGGCACTTTCGAGGTGGGTAACAAAATGAGGCATTTTTTTTAAAATATTGAACTGGGAATGCGTAGTAATTTCGCCAGAGTTATCTCCGTAATAGACTTTTCGGGGTGTCGATGTTCTACTTTTCCGGAAGAGAAATGTAAATAAGCGTGTGTAGCCATAATCGCTAGTTTGTGTTGGGACAGGTAGATGAACATCGGAAAAAAATGGTTGTCAGTCGGCTGCCTTTCAGGGTTTCTCGCAGTATTGTTTGGTGCGTTTGGCGCACATGGAATCGAGCAGATGCTTCCCACATGGTACACCTACTCGGATTTGGGTGATGAAGAGACTGCCACGACAAATCAAAACTCACCCGTTTCCAATCAGCACCTGCGGGAAGATCTTTTGAATGCATTATTGGCCCAAAAATTGAAAACTTGGACCACCGGAGTCCGATATCATTTTTATTCAACGATGGCGATTCTCGCGGTTGGATTTGCCGCCTCAATCGCCAGTCGCGTTTCGAGGTCACTGGAGGTTGCGGGGGTGTTGTTGGTTTTGGGATTACTGGGTTTTTCTGGTTCTCTTTACCTGTTAGTTGTCACCAAGATATCGGTTTTCGGTATGATTGCAGCCGTAGGGGGAACGATGCAATTGGCAGGTTGGATCATGCTTGGAGTTGGCATTTGGAGATCGGACTGGGAACGGGTGGAACCGGGAACGGGTGGACAGGGTAAACGCTGAGAATTGGGATGTGCACGGTGAACGACAAAAAAACAGGAATGACGGTTTAGGGGAAATGCATGTATAGACAGGGTAATTGGATTGGCTACTGTACCAACGTCCATGCTGGATCTGACCTAATGGTTACCAAGGCAAATCTCGCAAAATATGCATCGCCAATCAAGCGAATCTGCTCTCCCGATTCGCCGATGGGGATAGGGTTATGGCTCTCTTCACAAGCTGTCAATGATATGGTCAGTCAGCGGCAAGTCGAACCGTTTGGCGAATGGCTGGCGCAATCAGGGTTGGTCCCGTTTACCTTTAATGGATTTCCCTATGGCAATTTTCATCAGGAGGTCGTCAAGCATCTGGTTTACCAGCCAACTTGGGCCGAAGATTCGCGGCGGGAATACTCGCAACAACTCGCTACTGTGATGGATTGTCTTCTTCCTGATGAATTTGACGGCAGGAAAATGGAGGGTAGTATTTCGACTTTGCCATTGGCCTGGAATGACAAATCGGCAACGCCGGATTTTCTTCAGCAATGTGCTAACCAATTATTGGAGCTTGCCCGATTTCTGGAGCAATTGGAAAATGAAAAAGGTCGATTGATATACTATTGTATTGAGCCTGAACCTGGTTGCTTGTTGCAGACCAGTGAGACCTGTGTTGATTTTTTTACCCGATACCTTTTTGGTCAATCAGCAGCGACTGATGAACTGGTCAAACGGTATTTGAGAGTTTGTCACGATGTTTGTCATGCGGCGGTCATGTTTGAGGAGCAGGGCGAGTTTCTATCCAAAATAATGGACGCAGGAATCCGAATCGGAAAAGTCCAGGTTTCCTCTGCCGTCCATCTGCCGTTGAGCGATCTGTCGGAGGAGGACCAAGTTCTCGCGATGAACCAATTGCGAGAGTTCCGAGAACCTCGATATCTGCATCAAACAGTTTTACAGCAAGAGGACGGATCGACCCATTTTTTCGAAGACTTGCCCCAGGCGATGGACGCTTTGGATGCGGATTTGTCACGGTATTTGGAAGCCCGGGTCCATTTTCATGTACCGATTTTTCTTTCATCGATTGGTATGCTGAAAACTTCGCAGCCCGATATTTTGAGATGTCTTGAGGTGTCTCAGCACATCAGCGACTTAACTCATTTTGAAGCTGAGACCTATGCTTGGAATGTTCTTCCCAAGGGCATCCGGCCGGATCAAACAGATTCCAGGCCAGCCGAATTCGATGGCCTAGCTGCCGGAATCGCAAGGGAAATCAACTGGCTGACTGGTTTGGGGTAATCTGCCCTGGGGTAATCTGTCCTGGGGTAATCTGCCCTGGGATGGTCTGCCCGAGGTATTCGCCCTCAGAATAAGTCCAGCTATCCTCGCTTTTTGCCGTCAACCGACAACCGTTCCCGGATCAACTCGTCCATTGGCCTCTACCAAGCGGGTGGGTTCGGATCTTTCGATCGATGGTGGCCGCCTGCTGCAGGTTCTTGCCGAAATGTTCACATCGATGACGATCGAAGCTGGGAAGGTTTGCCCGAGACTTGAGGTACTATGCGACGAATCGTTTGACCATGACGGCGCTGGCCTGACCAAACGGTGTCACGTTGAGGTTGATGAATGAATCTCCCGAGACGGTGTCAGCGTCGGTAACAACGTGAATAGGACATCCCGGATCCGGTGTATCGTAATTGAGTGTTTTGATCAGGTGCCCTGCAGCCAGACAATTCAGGCTACCGATCAATTCGACTGCTCCGCTTCCTGCTCCCAGATTTCCGAAATAACTTTTTGGCGCAATGACAGGGATTTTTCGATCATCGGTGTCGAGGGTGCCTGCGATAGCTCTTGCTTCACCGGCATCGCATTTCCTGGCTGAGAGTCCATGGGCGTTAACATGTCCTACGTTACCGGGTACCTCGCCGGATGTTCTCAGAACGCTTCGGATTGAGTTGACGAGGGATTTTTCAAAATCGACGATTCCGGATTTTGAGATAACGGTGGAAGATCCATACCCGACTACCTCCCCGTAAATCTGTGCTCCTCTATGAACCGCATGTTCCAGCTCTTCCAGTATGACCGCAGCGGCCCCTTCGCCAATGACAAGTCCAGAACGGCGAGCATCAAAGGGGCGGCTTGCAGTAGTTGGTTCTGATTCGGTCGTAGCGAGCTGTTCCTGTAAAGAGACATGCATTGATCGAAGAGGATGGATGCGAGTGCCAGTTGCACCGGAAACCACGGTGTCAGCTTTGCCACGAACAATGGTGCAAAAGGCCTCACCAATAGCAAGATTGGCGGATGACTCACGCAATGTGATAGAGTTGTTGGTTCCTCGAAAGTCATTGTATATGGCGATATGGCTGGCTGGCATGTTGGGAAGATATTTCAGCAGCCAAAGCGGTGTGATGTTGGGGATGCCTTTGGCAGCCCATTCTGAGAATTGAAATTCGCCATCTTCAGAAACGGTTTTTCTGATGGCTTCAATGAATTCGTATGGTTCGGTCATGATGTAATCCGAACCATAGATGACACCGGTGCGATCGGGATCGTGCTCACCTACTACAATCCCGGCGTGCTGGATGGATTTTTGGGCAACCGCAACACCCATTTCAATCTCTCGGCACATTACCTTTTTGTTGCGTTTGATGCTCCGTTTCTGGCCCTTGGAGAGATCTCCAAAGTCGGTTATCTCACCAGTGAAGTCGGAGGCTTCCCCGCTAATATTGGTGGCGATTCCTCCTCCGGGTACCCGCTTCAAAAAATCGATACCACTTTTTCCGTTGGACAGCGCGTTCCAAAACGAATCCGGATCGTTTCCAATTGGTGAAACAAGTCCGTACCCGGTGATGACAACGCGTCGTGCTTCAGACATCTTAAGAAGTTTCATCCTTTCGCGCCATTAGAACGCTTTGGTATCTAGATCGTTTTAGGCATCGCAATACATGAGCATCGGAATACATTGGATACGCCGGGAGGGTTGATGAACATCTACCAACGTAACATTCAATGCTGGACAGGTGACGGTATCCTCTAGGCCTTCTCCTTATTTTATCGGAACGCTCAAGGACGTCGACCGGCAGACAGAGATCTTTTTTCAAGGTGGTTTGAAGAATCTCGCACCTGCTCTCTGTTTTTGCCAACATTCGAGACTTGGCCCTTCAAAATGTATGGGGTACCCATTGTTTTAGGGATGGTGTCCCACTTTTACAGGCCGTTCTCGGCAGTTGCTACTGCCTCCCAATCCAAGTTTTCGGAGGTAGGGCCTATGCTTGGATTCAACGGCGATTTGGCACCGGAACAAGTCTAAAAGCGGAGCTTGGAGTTTTTCCGCGTTGATAGATCCCCTTGCAATCGACAAAGAAGAGAACTTCAGCCCGCCTGCTCTTCCCGTCGAACACGCTTTGAATGTTCACTGAGGTCGATTTGCGATCCGGCGATGCGACAACACCCATACTAAGAATCAGTACACGATCCACGGGCCAAAGAAATCTTTCTTTGAGTCTCCAGCTTGATAGTTGCGGTACGCTGATCGGGTGTTGTTGTGGCGTGCCATTGACGGTGGGGATGTCAATATTCACTCGGCGAAATTGTTCCACCTGTTTCAGATTACAAAAAATCTCAGCATCCATCATTTTGCCATTCCCGGATCGTAGCGAACTGAACTGCACGACCAGGCCCTCCTCAACACGCGCCGTTTCGACCCGGAAAGGTGGGAATTGACTACTGTCAATCAGGATGGATCGAAAGTAGTCGATTGGTTGCGTCAGTTTAATTTTTTTGGGTTGGCCACTTTCAGTAACCAGTGTAGGAGACAACGTCTGTCCAAAGTCCGATCGCTTTCGTAATTCCGTAAACAGTTGGGCAGCATTTTCTTTTGTTGTAAGCCAGCCTTCGACGCCTTGAGTTTTAGTTTCGAAACGCGTTAGCAGGGGCAATGCTTTAGCTCGCCAATTTGGATTGCCTAAAGTGAGCAGTTGGAGGCCGAACACCTCATCCTGATTCCGGGTACGAAGGAATCTCTCAACTATCTCGCTTACTTTGGCCTGTATCGCTGGTGTGTGATAACACTTGATCGATTGTCGACCAACCGAAAGGACGGCTGTGGGCTGACCAAACCAAACGTCGGTTCCGGTCTCTCGAAGTATCCAGTCAAGAATATTCTTCTCCGGATGAGGAACGGATTTCACGGCTGATGTATAGCCACTAATATCATAGGTTCGCCAAATTTGATTGGCGTTATCGGTCAGCGAATTTGCAAACGGCTCCTGATCTCGGGCATCACTTTTTCTAGAATTTTCGCCGGGTACGACCACCGTCGAACCAATTTCATTTTCGCTTTGAGCGACCCCTTGTGATGTGGCGGCCTCCGACATCACGAAGAAGCAAGCGAACACGATAGTGAGAGTTTCGATCTTCGTCATCTTGAAATCTGGGTGGATGTTTAGGTGGTCTTGCAAAGTATAGGGAAAATAGGAACACCTCCCAATACGGAAATCCTTGCTGTCTTTGCCTGCGAAATTCCCTCGCTTGGCTGCAGTCTGGTAGCCCGACTCAGCGATTTTCTCGGCTGCCTCTGAAGGAGTTGGTTATTTGCACTCAAAAGGAGCCATCAGGTCGGTTTGACCGCAATTATTGGGAGCAAACCGATGATGGGTCGCCAGGTTGGATGGGAGAGGATGGATCCTGAAAAGCTGTTATATCGTCGGATTTGGGCCGACAGGTTCGAGACGAATTGAAAAAAAAAGGTCATACTAGTCAAGCGATCAGTTGCAAATTGGTAAACAAGCAGAGAAGAGATTGACCATTGAGGCGGACGTCAATGAAGTCGAATTCAGAAAAACGTTGGAGGTCTGCGCCGCCACCCTATCAAGGGGGCTCTGTTTCTGGGCCGTTGAACGTCGCCGCCCATCCAGCGGAAGGCCAAGAAACCGGTCAAGAAGGGCCGCCTAGAGCTTACTCACGCTTAGTTCTAGTCAATAGTTGGACTGTCAGTCTTGTTGTGCATTTGGCATTGTTGGTTTTGCTATCACTGGTGACCTACACGATACGTACCGGCAGTCAACTTGAAATTACCCTTGGTGATGCTTCCTCACTTCAAGCGGATTTTTCAATCGAAGCACCGGGTGTTGAGGATCAATTGGGAACCGACCTGGACTCACAGATGCAGCAGATGCTTGCAGCGGCCAATCAAATGCCGGAGTTGGAATTCAATTCTGAATTGGTGAAGATTGAGCCTAGCCTGTCGTTGTTGGATCTCACCGGAGTGAACCAACAAAATAGTAACTCCAAGTCTGGGGGCAAAGCGGACAACGATGAATATTTTGGAAAAGGTGTGGCCGCCAGTTTCTTTGGCTTGCAAGCGACCGGAAAGCGGTTTGTCTTCATTGTCGACAGTTCTTCGAGTATGAGTGGTCGTCGTTGGAAGAACGCCGTCAATGAGCTAGTTGCTTCAATCCAGTCATTGCAATCTAACCAGCAGTTCTACATTATTTTTTTTGACAGCAGGACTCATCTGATGTTTCAGGGCCGCGTCGACAAATACCGAAAGTCGCGAAGGCTGAAAATGATTCATGCGACGCAGGATAATGTCGCCAGAGTCCAGAGATGGGTGAATGGTCTCGATTTGGGTTCCGATACTCGTCCTAGAATATCGTTTGACTATGGTTTGTCTTTAGACCCGGACGCGATTTTCTTTTTGACCGATGGAGAATTCAGCGATGGGACCTTCGAATTCTTGATGAGAGTAGCTGCCCAAAGCGAAAGCAAACCGGCGATTCACACCGTGGCATTTGGCCTCAATTCACCATTTTCCAATGGAACCAGCGAAACCCTTGAAAAAATTGCCGATCGATTCCGAGGTAAGCATCGATTGGTACGTTAATCCCCGTTTCGGAAGACGGCCCATTTTCGAACTCCTCTGAGGGTGGTGAAAACGTCTCTCTTTGATCGCATTTTGCGGTTTTGAAATTGGTGAACCGAGGCGATTCGGCTAATCAGGACCGGGATGACCTGCCCTGGAGGCCTATCCACAGTCGCCTGCGGTCATTGACACTTTATCCCATGAGCGTTAGTTTTAAAGAACTATGTCGTCAGAGTAATGGACTGGCGATCTGCGGCGATTTCGCTCATTTTTGCGGAGTACTATGCCGAAGGCTGACAAAATTACCGTGTTGGTTAAATAGTTTTGACGAAATCGATCGGTACGTCCGATGGAATAGTCGGTACAGAATCAACGTGGTTTTAGAAAGATATTTGGTCCGGCGGGGAACATCGGAGTTGCTTTTTAAGCGAACTCTGGGTGGGAACCGGCGGTATTTTTGTTTGTAGATAGGTGAAACGTTGATTGAGTATCGGCATTCGTTATCAGTAATAAAGCCGTGTTCAGTAATGTTATCAGTAATAAAGAGTGTTCGTTGCTAACTGGGTCGTTGCTCAACGACTGGGTGTTGAACGAAGAGACTTTGAAACAAGATGAGACTTTGAAATAAACAGGAAACGAGCACATCCCAACTGCTCCGATGTAAGGGTCACAAAATGAATGCCAGTGAAGTCCTCAGAATCGTAGACTCTCTCCACCGTGAAAAGAGCATTGAAAAAGAAATTGTTTTTCGAGCGATCGAATCGGCCTTGATTTCCGCTGCGCGGAAGCATTATGGCGAAGAGGCAGAAATTGATTTTCAAATCGACCGGGAAAGTGGGTCGATCGACGGTTCGGTGAATGAGGAAAAGGTTGAGTACGAAGATATCGTGGGCCGAATTGGTGCTCAAACCGCCAAGCAAGTCATTATTCAGAAAGTCAGGGAGGCGGAGCGGGATGCGTTGATGGTCGAATTTGAAGACCAAATTAACGAGATGGTTAGTGGCGTGATCGAACGAACAGACGGTGGAACGATAACGGTCAATCTGGGAACTCTAGAGGCGATTTTGCCACGTGGTGAACAAATTCCTGGCGAAACTCATCATGTGAAAGAACGGGTTCGAGCTGTCATATCGGAGGTCAAAGCGCAGGGAAGTCGTGTTCGCGTCATTCTCAGTCGGACGCGGCCAGTTTTGGTTCAGCGGCTGTTTGAGCAGGAGATTCCGGAGATTATCGATGGAGTCATTGAATTAAAAGGGGTTTCCCGAGAGCCCGGTTTTCGAAGCAAAGTGGCAGTCGTCAGTTCCGATTCCAAAGTCGATTGTGTAGGTGCCTGTGTTGGAGTCCGCGGAAGCCGGATCAAAAACATTGTCGATGAATTGTCACGAGAGCGAATCGATATTGTTCGGTATGACAGCGATCCACAGGTCATGATTCCAAATGCATTGCAGCCTGCCGAGGTCGATGAAGTTATTCTGTGCGAAAAGATTGGACGCGCCATCGTTCTGGTCCGCGAGGATCAGCTTTCGCTTGCGATTGGTAAACGTGGCCAGAATGTCAGACTGGCCAGCAAGCTTTGCGGTTGGGACATCGAAATCATGACTCAGGAGGAACTTGAGGCTCAAATTGAGCGAGCGGTGCTTGGATTCAGCGAAATCAATGGAATTGACGAAGATTTGGCGAACGCACTGGTAGGCGAGGGGTATTTGTCATACGATGATCTAGAGGTAATCGAGCCAGATGTCCTGATGGAAATGGGCGGACTTACCGAAGAACAGGTAGACGCCATCGTCGTGCAAGCTGAGGAGCGTGCTCTCGAGGCGGAAACGGCAGCAGATGAGGCGAAGCGTAAGAAGAGAATGGAGGTCGCGATGCTCGATAAGAAGCAGCGTTCAGAGCCGACTGCCTCTCCGGATGCCTCGGCGACCGTTCCAACCACTGCAGTATCA
>JABAAE010000002.1:0-390114 GCA_014238905.1 Planctomycetota bacterium | reverse complement strand
GCAGAAGACGGTGCAGTATCAGAAGACGGTGCAGTATCAGAAGACGGTGCAGTATCAGAAGACGGTGCAGTATCTGTTGAAACTGAGGATGCTGGTGAGTCGGCCAGTTCTGTTGAAGATGATTCTGTTCAAGAAACGGAAGTTTTAGATGATTCAAATGATTCTGAAAACAAGGACTCAGGTGCCAGTTAGTCATGGCCTTGAGTAAAGTAATTATCGGAGCTGGTCTGACGCGGTCGTGCTTTTTTGGTTGCCAAAAAGGACGATGGTCATTCCGGAAAAGCGGATATGTAGCAGTTTGGCAACTTATAAAAACAGTTGTGCCGCCGGTTGGCAGGCCTCAACTATTTGAAGGGAAGAAAAAACACTTTGGCGGTACGGATCTATTCGTTAGCAAAAGAGTTGAGCATCGACAACAAAGAGCTTGTCAGCATCTGTGAAAAAGCAGGCTTGCGAGGTAAGGGGTCTGCGCTTGCAAGTTTGGATGACGACGAAGTCATCAAGTTAAAAAGCTTCATCAGTGAACGATCGGTTGCTGTTGAGAAAAAGGGAGGCGAACCTTCTTCTCTCGAGGCAGTGCGTTTGGAAAAACCAGCTCGCTCGAAGGCTCCGATACGAGATTTGACCGCAAAGCAGCGGTTGATGAGCAAGGCGAAGACCGAGAAAGAACCGGTTGTTGAAGAGTCGCCTCCACCTCCACCTCCCCCACCGCCAGTCGTGGAAGCCAAGCCGGTTGTGCGAGAGCCTGTCGTTAGTGATCGTCCGGCCCCGCTTTCCAAGGAAGCCCTTAAAAATGTGGGCCGCCGTGGTCCAATGCGAGACCTTTCGGCAAGAGACTCTCGGCGAGAGCCGAAGAAAGATGGGGAGCCACGTCGGGAAACTAAGCGACGCGGACCGGTTATTAATGCTGCTGCGATGCCTGAAGTTAAGCAGCCGGCGAAACGCCAGGAACCCAAGGAAAAAGTCCAGAAGCCAGATATTGCTTTGCCGCAGGATGCGATCAAAAAGGTAAAGTATGGGACTAGCGCCCCGCTGCAACAATTTACGGACACCAATAAGACAAAGAAAGACGGTAAAAAAGCGAAGCCAGCCCATAGTCAGCGAAGCGCCGAAATCGCTGGAATTGTTGGTGAGGTTGAACAACAGGCTGCCGGTAAGGGGAAAGGGAAGTCGCGTGGGCGAGGAGGCCCTGCCGAAAAAGACAAAGAAGTTGGCCTGGGGAATATTCGCCAGCAACGGTCTAGAAGTCGTAATCGCTCGGTCAATGTGGGTGGGGATGACGATCATCCTCGGCGCCGACCAAGTCGCTATCGACGTGATCGAAAAAATGTTGTCAGTACGGCCGCTCCCAGAAAAGAAGATGTGGTTCTGGAATTGCCGTGTACTGTGAGGAGCTTTTCCGAAGCATCCGGAACCAGTTCTGGCCAAATTTTAAAGACGCTGATGATCGATATGCAGATTGCTGGCGTTAATATTAACTCTCAACTTGATGTTGAAATTACCGAATTGCTTGTTGAGCAACTCGGCGTCAGTGTCGAAATGCGGTATCCAGAGACTCTCGAGGATGCTCTTCTTACGCAATTCGAGGAGGCCGTCGACGATGAGGCTGAATTGCAGTCTCGACCTCCAGTCATTACGTTTCTGGGTCATGTCGACCATGGAAAGACATCGCTTTTGGATGCCATTATTGGGATTGATGTTGTATCGGGCGAAGCGGGTGGGATCACCCAGCATATCCGGGCTTATTCGATTGAAAAAAATGGCCAAAGGATCTCGTTTGTTGATACCCCTGGGCACGAGGCGTTTACCGCGATGCGGGCCCGCGGTGCTAATGTGACAGATATAGCTGTTCTTGTGGTTGCTGCCGATGATGGTGTGATGCCGCAAACCGAGGAAGCCATCAGCCATGCCAAAGCGGCCGGGGTCCCGATTATTGTTGCGTTAAACAAGATCGATTTGGCTTCCGCCAACACCGAGAAAGTACTGCAAGATCTCGCCCAGCACGAATTACTGCCAAGTGAGTGGGGTGGTGAAGTCGAGGTCGTTCGGACAAGTGCGATTGCCGGTGATGGACTTGATTCCCTGCTCGAGACGATCCTCGTGACGGCGGAATTGCATGAATACAAGGCGAACCCGGACAGGGCGGCGATTGCGACCTGTTTGGAAACCGAGCAGGAATCCGGTCGCGGTGTGGTTGCAAAAACTATCGTGAAAAATGGAACCCTGAAGGTTGGCGACGTAGTGGTTTGTGGTGGGACGTACGGTCGAGTCAAAGCGCTACACGACACATTGACCAATCGAAAAATCGAAAAGGCTGGACCGTCGATGACGGTGAATCTGATTGGATTGGATCTTGCTCCCGAGGCGGGAGACACACTTTATGTCATGGATGATATTTCCAAGGCCCGAGAAATTGCTGAATCGCGAACCGACCGTTCTCGATCAGAGTCTTTGTCGGGGAACACCACGATGGTGTCGTTGGAGGAATTTCAGGCGAGGCTGGAATCGGGATCTTTGTCCGATGATCGTGAAGAGCTTGTGAAGCTGAATCTGATCATTCGAGCAGATGTGCGGGGATCCATCGAAGCGATCATGAAAGAGTTGGGTAAGTTGGAGCATCCCGAAGTCGAAATAAACGTGCTGCAGGCATCTGTGGGCGGTGTGACACGGGGAGATGTGACGCTTGCCCATGCGTCTCAGGCAGTCGTCATTGGTTTTAATGTCGTGCCTGACGAGTCGGCACGGGTTCTGGCGGATGATGTGAATGTCGAAATCAGGCGATATGACATTATTTACAAGATTAGTGAAGACATCAAAGCGACCCTGGAAGGTCGATTGCGTCCAGAAAAACGGGACGTTGAAACTGGATCGGCGATGGTATTGAGGACCTTTACCATTAGTCGAATCGGAACAATTGCGGGCTGCAGGGTAATGCGGGGTAATATCGATCGTGATTCCCGTATCCGTGTTATTCGGGACAATCGAGTGATTGGTGATTATGCAATTGAAACCTTACGTCGCGAAAAAGATGACACCAAAGATGTCCGACAGGGGATGGAGTGTGGTATCAAGCTCCACGGTTTCAATGACATAAAAGAGGCGGATACCCTGGAAGCTTACAAGGTGGAAGAAATCGCTCGAACTCTCTAGGATTCCATCGCGTCATGAGCTCTCGTCGTGCATTAAAAGCAGCTGAATGCATTCGCCAAGTCGTCAGCATGTCGATTCTGGTGGAGCTGAAGGACCCTCGAATTGAAAATGTGACCGTCACATTTGTGGAGGTAACTGGCGATATGCGAAATGCCAAGGTTCATGTCAGTATCATGGGTGACGCGACCAAGCAGCAGCTTTGCTTGCGAGGTCTCCAGAACTCGGCTGGATTTCTGCAGCAGAAGATCAATGAACGGATCGACACCCGGTACGTGCCAAAAGTTCGATTTGTACTCGATCAAGGCGTCAAAAACTCGATCGAGGTGACTCGGATTCTAGAAGAAGTGCTTCCCGGAACCCCTTCCAGTGAGGACAAGACGGAGGAAAACCCTGTCTTGAACCAAGTGTCAGCTGAATTGGCTGATGAAGACATCGAGGAAGAGTTGGAAGAATCCCAAGAATAATCTGAATTCCTAAATCCAGATTTGGATTCACAAATTAAGATAGTAACTTTTGACTTGCAACAAAATCGGTATTTGAATGTCAGCAACAGCCCGCGCCAAGAAAATCGCCAAGATCCATTCTGTTTTAAAGAAACATTATCAACCTATTCGGCCGGCGGCTAACCGATCCGTTCTTGAGCATTTGGTATTTGCTTGTTGCCTTGAAGATTCGAGGTATGAACAGGCAAATGACGCTTTTGCGAGGATTCAAGAGGTCTATACGGGGTGGAATGAAGTCCGTGTTACAACAGTCAAGGAACTTGCTGAGCAAATGACCGACTTGACTGATCCTATCGAAGCCGCGACTCGAGTCAAAAAGACTCTCTACAACGTTTTTGAGTCACAATACAGTTGGGATATGGAGTATCTGCGCAAGGAGAACCTTGGTAAAGCGACGCAAAAGCTGAACAGTTACAAGTCGGCGACTCCTTTTGTGGTTTCTTACCTTGTTCAAAACGCCCTCAACGGACATTCTATTCCTTTAGATAAATCCGCCATGGATTTGATGTTGATTCTGGATATCGTTAACCAGAAGGAAGCGGCAAAATGGTCTGTGCCGGGGTTGGAGCGGGCAGTCTCAAAAAATCTCGGTGTCGATTTTTCTTCTTTGCTTCACCAGATGTCGGTTGATTTTAGAAGTTCACCGTTTTCCACCAATTATCGAAATATCCTGTTGTCTATTGATTCAGGAGCCAAGGATCGATTTCCAAAACGACAGTCGAAAAAGAAGGTAGTCAAAACGCAAGAGAGTCCGCCTGAGACCAAATCGGCTTCCAAGGCCGCCTCGAAATCGGCTTCAAAAGCAGCGGACGCTAAGAAAAAGGCTCCAGCGAAGCCGGAGCCCAAGAAAAAAGTAGCCAAAAAAGCATCCGGTACGCCGGCCAAAACATCGGCCAAAACATCGGCTAAAACATCGGCTAAAACATCGGCTAAAACATCGGCCAAAACATCGGCTAAGAAATCGGCTAAGAAATCGGCTAAGAAATCGGCTAAGAAATCGGCTAAGGCTCCTGCCAAAAAAGTGGTTAAAAAGTCACCAAAAAAATCGGTGAAAACACCTGCCAAAAAA
This sequence comes from Planctomycetota bacterium, assembly GCA_014238905.1. Taxonomy (GTDB): domain Bacteria; phylum Planctomycetota; class Planctomycetia; order Pirellulales; family Pirellulaceae; genus JABAAE01. The sequence goes on along the minus strand of JABAAE010000002.1, from coordinate 385,392 downwards.
AGTGTCGCCAAAGGTGTCAAAAAGAAATCTGCCAATAAAAAGCTGTCGAAGAAGAAACCACGTTGATTCTCAACCAGAGGGTCTAAAAGAGGTGACTGATCGAAAATCTCTTGAACGGTGGATTGGCATTTTTCTCTCGCGAGTTATTGTGCCAATGCTCTGCGTCAGTTTCTTTTTATCTTTCAATTTTGGGGATTGCGTTGCTCAGGATACGGGAACAGATGCCCCATTGGATGTTGTTTTCGCTCCGACCCTGAATCTTGTCCCCAAAATCACCCCCTTCGGCGAAAACCGACGCTTGCTTTCGGATGCGCTGGTTCTGGAAGGTGAACTCCAATTGCGGCGTGGAGCAGATCATGTTGCGCTGCGAGCTTTTCAACGGGCTTTTCGGCTTATTCCAAGTGCACAATCACTGGAGTCGATCCTCCGACTGACCATGAAAATGAAGTTAAAGGAGGAGTTTTTTCGCTACGTTGTGGCGGGTTCGGAAATGAGGGTGTCGGATGCAAAATTAGTTTTGCAGGCAGCGATGCTATTGACCGAAAACAAGAAGTATCTGGCTGCGATTGGCTACTATCGAAACTGGTTGCATTTGAATCGGGAAAATCCGAATACATATTTTGTCAATCTGATTCGATTGGAAATGGGGCGTTTGCTTTACCTGAAGGACGACTACGTTGCCGCTTCGGATTTGTTTCGTTTGGTACTGGATGCCTTGAGCGACGACGGAGGGTTGAGCCAACAGGAGCGAAATCAACTCCTGCGAAACGCCGTGGTCACCTATCGAATGATGGGAAATTCTTTGATTCAGTCCGGTGATGTTGATCTGGCAGAACAGCTGTTAAGAAAAACATGGTCGGTGACGTCAAAGTCCACAGTTTTAAAGGATGAGGCAACATTGCTTCTCGCTCGCGGTGATCTCGACCAAGCCGAAAAAAAGCTGCTGCAGTCCATCGCAAAGCAGTCCAATGATTCCGAAGCCTTTCAACTGCTGGAGAGAATTCTCCTGAAAAAATTCAAGGAAAAGAATAGGGTTGTTATTGAAATGATCAACATTCTTGAGTCGGTCCGAAAACGTTTCCAGACGGGCAAAGTAGTGGATGACCAACTGGTGAGGTTTTATCGAGAAGGGGATTTATGGCCCAATGCCATTGCTATTCTGGAGAATCAGAGGGCCGGGTTACTATGGCAAGATGAGGCCAATCGGAAACTTCTGGGCATTCGACTTTTGCAAAATGACGGCAGCAAATTTCTGGAGGCGATGGCCATTGAATTGAAAAAGAGGGGCAGTGTTGATGCGATTGGCGAGGTGCTGCAGAGAGCGGTTTCCAAGCCCGAATTGATGGTGGATATCGAGAAATTTCAATCTGCACAGCCGGAAGCATTGGTTCAACGGTTTTGCCGTGATTTAATGGTCATGCTGTCAAATCCCAAGAAAGCAAAATGGCTACGCCCCGCGGTAGAAGCTCATCTTGAGTCGATTTCAATTCCGTCGTTGAAACGCAAGCTGGTCAATTGTTGGGCAGAGGAGTGTCGTCGGGCTGGCCAATATGCAGTCGCCATACCGGCGTTCAAGCTTTGTTTGGATTTGAATCGATCGTCTAATGACCAGTGGGTAGATTCCAAGTTGGCGTTTGAGAGTTTGATTTCGCTGGCTATGTGTAGCGTTCATTTAGGGTTGTTTGAGACAGCCGATGAATATTTGAATCAGGCTCGAGATTTTCGGATTGGGACGGCTGCATTGGATCATCTTGATGCTTGGACGGAGCTGCAAAAAGGCTGTTTTTTTGAGGCGATCGAGGCGTACCGGGATTTGATCCAGAAGTATGACTCACCAGGTAAATCATCTGGACCAGGCCAAATGATAGAATTGGCCAAGCTCGAACTTGGGCTGGCATTCAGTATTGTGAATCGGCCTTTTTTGGCGGGGGAAATCGTTGCCGAGGTTTTTGATTCCAAACCACAGGGGCCAAATCTCACGGTTTTCGAAAAAAACAATCGAAAGTATGCTAAAGAGATAAACGAATTTAGAGAAAAACTAATCGGAGCACAAAATGGCGGGCCACTCACACTGGGCAGGGATTAAGCACAAGAAAGCCCTGATTGATAGCAAAAGGGGAAAACTCTGGAGCCGTTTATCGAAGGCCATTATTATTGCCGCAAAAATCGGTGGTGGGGATCCAGATTCGAATTCCCGACTGCGGCAAGCAATCGCTGATGCCAAAGCGGTCAGTATGCCCAAAGACAATATCAGTCGTGCAGTCAAAAAGGGTACAGGTGAGATTGCGGGGGGGGATGTAGAGGAGATTTTGTACGAGGGCTATGGTCCCAATGGAGTTGCGGTTTTGTGTGAGGTAATGACTGACAATAGAAATCGAACAGCGCCTGAACTGCGGAAGTTGTTCGAAGTCCACAATGGAAAACTCGAGAAATCGAATTCGGTTGGGTACATGTTTGACCGGAAAGGTGTTTTTCTAATTGCGAAAGAAAGCAACGATGAAGAAAGTCTGATGGAGGTAGCTTTGGAAGCTGGCGCCGAAGACATTCAACCGGTTGGAGAGAACTTCGAAATCATCAGTCCGCCGGAAAAGTTTTCAGCTGTGGCGGATGCCTTGAGCAACGCCTCTATTGAATGTGTCTCCCGTTCGATCAATCGAATTCCGAACAATACAGTTGATCTTGATGGTGACGGAACCCGGAAAGTCTTGAAATTTATGGATGCTCTGGATGACCATGACGATGTGCAGAATGTCTCTGCCAACTTTAATATTACTCCAGAGGTCATGGAAGAACTGGATCTGTGATCCAGACAGATTGAAGTAACCTGATCGGTTCCCTCAATCTATTGCAGGATATCTACGCTGGGCGGGCGAAAATCAATTTTTAGATAAAGCTCAAGCTCCTCGTTATCGGTGAGCAATACACAGATCATCAGAACGATCAGGATCTGAAGAGCGGCCAAGGTAAGGGGGTGGATACTCCTCAAGTTGATAACCAGCGCAGTCAAACTGGATGGTCGGTTCAGGGTCGCATCAGCCCTTTTTATCAATGGGCTCCCTTGTACGTCGGATGAAGTCCCCTGGATGTGCGTTGTACCCGCTGAGGGAGATTGAGGGGGATTTGCCGGATTGAGTAACGCAAACGACGTCAAAAAAGACAGGGCAGCCAGGACTAGACCTGCCATCAGCTTTTGTCGCGTTTGTTTCATCTCTATTCCAAATCGAAACGGTATTGTCAGCGTTTGAAGCTGATCGCTCGCTTGAGCAATCGCAACAGGGTGAACCGGTGGCTAATGCCAGAATTGGTAAGTCCACCGAGATTGAACCAAAGGTTCGTTCCTTCATTTAACGGCTTCCAAGATGAATGCAGAAGTGATGCCAAACCATTCTTTGGGAAGGATCTTTTGGCCTAAAGTGTTTAGAGGTAGCAAGTTGTGTGGTTATTCATCGAATTGGATCGGGATCGATAGGTTGCCATTGGGCAACATCCAAATCTGCTCGACGTGGTAAAAAAGCAACATCTGGGATTTTCCCAAATAGGAATGGATTCAAATTCCGTCTAATCGATGCAACTGGAAATGCTTTTCAACCTCCAACAATTGGCGTTTTCATCTTAAGAAATCCTGAATCTTGACGGACAAAACTTGGCTAAGCCGAGGCAGCAGCTAGACTATTGGCGTTGCGCGAGCTACCGGCATTTCATCAGTCAGATTGGTCATTTCCATACCGACTATTGCCATGGCCGCATCGTCCTTTCTGGCGAAAATTCCAAGTCCAATTCCGTCGTTTCCCGAGTTGAAAGAAAACGTGTCTCAGCTTGAAAAAATTCGTCGACAGCAGCTCATCCGACAGGCAGAAGGCTACCTAGATCTGTTGACCTGCCTTGATGAATGCTGGCCGCCGGAAATGGAAGTCGTCGAGTTAATTAGTGGGAAGGCCCTGCATTCTCTGGACCGACTGGATGTGCGTTCTGGACGAAGAGGATATGCAGCTTTTCTGCGTGGGAGGGCTTTTCAGCTTAGATGCGACTTCGAAAGCGGCGTGACCGCTTTCACCGAAGCGCTGGAATATGAATCCGACAACATGAAAAACCGACTTGGTCTGGCCCGTTGTTACAGGGGCTTGAACAATCTGGTGTTAGCCATTGAGACCCTTGAAGAGGGGGTTAGATCTCAGCCCTCGCATGTGTCAGCCAATTATTGCCTGGCCTGCTACTGGGCGTTGATTGGAAATGTTTCACAAAGTTGTGATTACCTTTTCAAGGCGATCGAATTGGAGCCGGCGATCCGTGAGAGGATTGAGCTGGAGCCAGATTTTGATTCCGTACGAGAATTTTCGGAATTCCAAATGGCTGTCGCTGTCGTCGTCTAGCGGCTCTCTCTTCCAGCAATCAGGTTTCTGCAATGTCAGCATGACAGGGAAGGGGGGGGCAACCATTGATGAACGGGCTTAGCTTGTCCGTGTTAGCTTTCCGGTTTTTCTACTCGATCTGGTTGGTCGGGAGAGGTTGGATTCTTTGGGGTGGCCTTAAGGGGACTCGAATTGGTGCCGAAAAAAGCATGACCAAAAAACGGTGTCCAAAGGAGGATAGCGCACAGAATGAGAGCCAGTACAGTCCCAGCAACTACGTCGCTTAAATAATGGGCCGAGGACGAAATTCGCTGCGAGCCCGCTAGCAAGGCCAATAGTAAAAAAACGTACCTGGCTCTTGGATAAACGAGGGAAAGCCCGACCGCCAGGGTCACCGCGGTGGCTGTGTGTCCCGAGGGAAAGGACTGCAGGTTACTGTTGGTAATTTGCGAAAAGTCAAATTTCGAGATGGTCGGACTAATGCCCTGAAAGGTTTCCCAGACGGAATCAAATTCTGCCGCAGCTCCTCCCCTGGGACGAATTCGGATCAGGCTGATCTTGATCGAAAAAACGGCCACTCCGACACAAGCCAGCATCCAAAGAATAGCTTTGATTTGGCGTCGCAGGTGGGGAGCAGCTACCCCAATCGTCAACAAGATGAAGCCGACACCAACTAGATGTGCAAAACTTTCGGCACGATTCAAGATGGCTCGTATGTCGCCAGGAATCGATTGATCATTGACTCGCGTGGCAATCCATAGATCGGTCGAAAAGGCGACAGGTATAAAGACCAGACCCGTGATCGCTCCAAGCAGCAGCCAGCGAACAGTTTGGGATTGCGTTTCTTTGACAGATCGAATAATTGCCATATTCATAGAAAACTTTTTCGGATTCCATTCACTCTTTTTGGCGAAATGATAGCACTCTGCCTTGTTAAGGGCTACGGCAATCCCAGCGTGATTCGGATCGACGGGTTAGATTGGGCAGTCTGAATAGTTCGGTAATCGTCAAAATCGGAAAAGTTTTCCTAAACTCCCACGATGGAGATGGCCGATAGGATTTCGAGATGCGTGTACTTTCGTGAATTGTAAGGACTAGATAGATGCGGATTTTTTTCCTGGTTTTGTTTTCACTAAGCCTGAATTTTTCGTCCGTTTTCGGGCAGGATTCCGATCGCCTTTCCGACAACGCTGGATTTCAACTTTCCGAAGTTTCACCACTCAGAAAGTTGTCCACCAAAGACCTAAAAGTGACGCCGGCCTCCTTTCTCCAAGAAAATGGCAAGAGTGGAGCAGCATCCCCCTCTTTGGATCGTAAAGCCCAAGAGGACATTCCATCGATCCTGACAGGCCGCAAAAATGAAGCTGCCGGTGGCGTCAGTGTCGCGAGCCGGCAACAGCCGGATCCGCTTAATATTCCATCTGAACCGATCACTAGAAAAGACGCTCAGCCACTGCCTGACTTGGAACCGCCTAGTTCATTTGTTCCTCCCAAGAAGGTTCAGTCATCCGTTGAAACACCTTCGGCGACCAGAGCACCAGCCATTCAACCGTTGGCCAGCTCGTTTGCCCCCAGGAGTCAACCAGTTAGGGCTCAGAAAACAGAAGACGAAAGCAAATTGGGTCCGCCCAAGATCGCCGATCGCAGAAATCAAGTGAATCCAAGGTTTATCCGAAAAGAGATTGCCGAGGTGAATGTGCGATCTGCCGAGATGCCAATTGGATCAAAAAGTGGAAATGATGCGTCGCAACCTGTGGAGAAACCATTGCGGATTCGAAACACCGGGCCGATCAATCGGATACCTAACAATGCGGCCACCCGATTACCTGCCACACCAACAAAGCCACCGGCGGCGGAGTTGAGTCAGTTTACTGAAATGCAGATGAGTCCTCAGCTCAGAGTCATGACAACGGGTCCCAAAACCATTTCTGTTGACAAACCAGGCGCCTTTAACGTGAAAGTTTCCAATTTGGGAAACTTAGCTGCCAATGAAGTTATCCTTGGTATTGAGATTCCGGCTTGGGTAGAAATCATCGGGACACCGTCCGCAACCGGGGGTGTCGCCGAAGTGAAAAGTATGGGGGATGCCAAAGGGATCGTCTGGACTCTTTCGTATCTTCCTGGCCAGCAAGATGCCCTCGTCAGCTTGACCTTGATGCCTCGAGAAAACCGAGCGTTCCAACTGAAAACAGAATGGACGACCGCTCCGATAAGCGGTGCGGCAAAAGTGATGGTCACCCAGCCCAAGCTCGCCACCCGGATAATGGGCCCGGATGACATCAAGTATGGTGAAAAAGCGGTCTATACCATCACCATTGAAAACACGGGAAATGGTGCGGCAGAAAAAGTCGGAGTTTCCCTTTCGGAAACTTTGGGTGGTGATAGTGCTTCGGTGGGAACCATCGCCGCCGGGGCAACCAAACAGTTCGAAGTTGAATTAACCGCTGGCGAATCCGGTCCACTTAAACTGGAGGCTTTTGTGAATGGAGACGCGGGAGTGAAATCCGGGATTGCCAAAGAGGTATTGGTACGACGGGCCAAGCTTCTTGTTACCGCAAAGGCGCCGAAATTCAAGTATGCCGGCAGTGCCCTGACCTACAATGTGACGGTTGAAAACACAGGAGATGCGACCGCTGAGGAGATTTCAGCGGCCTCCTTGGTGCCATTGGGTGCTGAATATATTTCAGGCCTTTCCAACTTGCTGGAAAATACCAACCGAAACATCCGCTGGAATATTGGGGATCTTCCCGCAGGTTCCAAACGGGAATTTATTATCACATGCCTGATTCAGCAAGCTGGGGATGCCACCATGGAAATTGGCGTGCGGTCCAAGACGGGATTGACTGCTGGAGATGTGGTGACGACCAAGGTAGAAGCGTTAGCCGATTTAACTCTGGAGGTTGTTGACCCGCGTGGTCCACAGGGCGTCGGAAGAGAAGTTGTTTACGAATTACTGGTAAAGAATCGTGGAACCAAGGCAGCCACAAATGTTTTGGTCTCGGGTGAATTTTCGGATCATATCGAACCGGTTGCCGGTAAGGGTGTTGCATCGAGAATTGAACCAGGTGTGATTTCATTTACCGCTATTCCCAAGATCGATGTTGGCGAGAGTGTCTCTCTCAAAGTCGTGGCGAAGGCATTCCAGCCTGGAACGCACACTTTCAGAGCGATTGTCGAATGCAAAGCACAGGACATCCGCCGAATTGCTGAAGGAACGACCAAGTTTTTTGGAGAGGGAATTCAACCGACAGCACAGAGTCTGCCCTCGGCAGTCTCGCCCTCCGATACAAAGACACCTACTGGGGTTTCGGAGACCGCTGCACCCACAGGGATCCCGTCGTCAGTGGGGCTGGCGCCGGTAAATTCTGTCCCTCAGAATGCGGACAGTGTTGGTCCAGCCACCGGTGGCAGCTTTCAGCCGTTTAAGTAAAAGTCCCCATAGCGGATCTCCTTTAATGCGTTTTTGGTCATCACCCATCTCGGGATTAGCTTATGAATCGTGGTGTGTTGATCTCCGGAAAACGCAACCCGGTCCCCAGCAGGGTCTTTCTAGCCGAAGCGAATAGGTGATTCGAAGGGCAACAGGCGCGAATTTCAAAATGTTTTTCGCCCATTTGCTCGCAAGGGATGTACTTGCAAACCACCAGATCTTGCTGGCATAAATGTTGCCATTTGTTGAGGGGCAATTTTTTGGTTGCTTAGCCACACCAGATCTTCTCTTGGCCTGTAGTAACCGACCGATTGATAAGTGTTAGAATGGATTTTCAGGTCAAAGTGTTGGCGGATCGGTATCGTTCATTGTGCATCCAGATTGTCGGTGGTTCAGGATCGATTGAACTTTGTAAGAACGCGTTCTAGGGTCAATAAAATCAGGGTAGAACACGACTCAATGATGGCTGAACATCGTCATCTCGGAGAAATTCTTCTAGATTCAGCGGTTCGTTTTGGAAACGAACCAGCGATCCGGTATGGGGAGAATGTCTACTCGTATTCAGAGGTGGTTGCCGCTGTTCGCAACGCGATAGATGAGTTCTTAAACTTGCGGCCGGAGGTCACAATTCCGGTTGCCGTTGGGGAGGCGGATGATTCCTGCCAGCCCGATCCACCGGTTGTCAATGTGGCCTTGATGATTCCCAATTGCCCGTCGTTTCCTGTTTTTTATTTTGCGGCGTTGTGGCAGGATGCGGTGGTTGTTCCCGTTAACCCGCTTTTGTCAGAAGAGGAAATTCGTTTACAGATTGAGCACAGTCGCTCGACATGGTTTGTGGTTCATCAATCATGGCTTGAGAAAGCGGAGAGGGCCTTGGAATCCATCTCCGAGTGCCAAGTTATTTCCGTCCCGGACGATTGGGTTGCCGAGTCCAGAGTCAACTGCAAGGATGGCCGTTTGATTGCCAACGGGCAGGAATTAAGTGAATGGAGAACGCACTGGAGAGATGGTGATTCTCAACGAACGGCGGTTATTCTTTATACCAGCGGTTCAAGTGGATCTCCTAAGGGAGTCGAATTGACTCATCGAAATTTGTTGCATAACAGTTGGCTGGTGAGTGAGGAAAAATTCAGTTACCGGGACAATGTGAATCGGCTCGGGCCTGGACATGTTGGATTGGCGGCATTGCCTCTCTCGCATGTTTTTGGCCTGACCAACATGTTGCTTGGGCTGTGGTATCAGGGAGGCTGCCTGTCGTTGATGAAACGGTTCGAGCCACTGGAGGCCATTCACATCATCAGCCATCATCAGGTGACGTTTTTTGCGGGGGTTCCCGCTATGTATTTTGATCTGGTTGAGGCCGCTACATCATGCCATTCGCTCATGATCGAATCGCTTCAGTTTTGTGTCTGCGGTGGGGCGCGATTGTCACCCAATCTGAAAAATGAGTTCTTGGATTCATTTGGGATTTGTATACAGGAGAGCTATGGGATGACGGAAACGTCACCCATGATTTGCTGCCAAAGAATTAATGAGGCAGAAAAAAATGGAAATGTGGGGAGGCCATTTCGTGACATCCAACTCCGAATCCTAAGCGGCGACCGGTCTGAAGTTGAACCGGGGGAAGTTGGGGAACTTTTCGTCAGAGGCCCGAATGTTTTCAAATCGTATTTTCGCTTACCGCCGGAAATCGGATCGCCCCACTGGGAGGGTTGGTTTGGAACAGGGGACTTGGCACAATTCAATGCTGACGGCACCCTTACCATCGTGGAACGGAGCACTGAGATAATTACCAGAGGTGGCTACCAAGTGAATCCTGGGCAAATCGAGGAGGTACTGCTCTCGTTGGATTGGGTTGGTGAAGCTGTGGTATTTGGAGTGCCCGATAACCGATTGGGACAGGAAATCAAAGCTGTGATTTCGATTCGCCATTCAAAGTTTGTGGTGGGTAACCAGTCAGTCAAGCAAGCCGCCGAACATCAGCTGATCCAGGGATGCAAAACGAAGCTTGCCGCTTACAAGTGGCCGAGGATCATTGAAATAATGGATTCACTACCACGTGGACCGACGGGAAAGATTTCCCGATTGGCTTTGCAGTCCATGTCGTAGTTGATGAATTGAATCTTGGATGTTCGTGGATATGAGGTGAATAGTGGAGCAGCAATTGGTTTCAGTCGAAGTAAGCAAGGGCGTTGGTGTGATTCTGGTCGACAATCCGCCGGTGAATGCTCTCTCGGATGAAGTAGCCATTCGCCTTTTAGAAGCCTTAAGGAACCTTGAAGATAATCCTCAGGTTATGGCTGTCGTCCTTTCAGCTAGTGGGAGTACCTTTGTTGCCGGCGCAGACGTGTCCAAATTTCAGCGGATGATCGCTGAGGGGTCCTGCGGCCAAGGTGCAGGATACTACGAATTAACCAACGCGATTGAATCGTTCGCCAAGCCGATTGTTTGCGCTCTTTTTGGAACGACTTTGGGAGGTGGTTTGGAATTGGCATTAGCCTGTCACTACCGATTGGCTCATTCCAAAACCCTGTTGGGTTTGCCGGAAGTCAAACTGGGTCTGATACCGGGTGCCGGCGGTACTCAGCGACTGCCCCGCTTGGTTGGGATATTGAACGCCGCAGAGATCTGTGCTTTGGGCGAACCTGTTTCCGCGGAAAAGGCCGTGGAATGGGGTTTGATTGACGAATTGGTGAATTTGCCCGCTCTCGAGTCTTCCGACAACTGGCAATCTTTCATCCAGTCGGCAATTGCATTGGCACTAAAGGCTTCCAATGAACCCATTCGCAGAACCGGCGAATTGAGTATTCCGTCCAAGGAGGCTGCCGCCGTGGACCAAGGGATATCGGCTTTGCGAAATCGTTGTCAGGAGAAATTCAAAGGTGCCGCCGCCAGCCATCTGGCAATCGAAGCGATAGAAAAGTCAATGGACCTGTCACTGGAGGATGGTTTAGTTATCGAAAATGAAATTTTTGTCAGAGCTCTATCTTCCCCAGAGGCTAGAACGCTGTTGGAGTTGTTTTTTGCAGAACGGGCAGCAAAAAAAGTCCCGGTGGTTTCGTCAGGCACTCAACCCCTGCCATTCAACCAGATCGTGTTTGATCACTTATCCGAAAAAGACGTGAAAATTTTGGAGCCGATGTTGCGGCAAAAAATATCGATTGAGTTGCTATCCCCAACCGAAAGCGGTGAACAAGCCAAACGCGACCAGAAGAACGACCTTCCAGGTAGCATTTTTTTTCTCGACGATTTCTCCCAAGAGACTCTGCAAATCGTAAAAAATCTTGAACCATCCTTGATGGTTTGCACCTCCAACGAATTTCGAATCGATCAAATGGATGAGGACATTATCGATTTACGATTGATGATGGGCCTGAAGATGACCCGATTAGCTACGGTCGGGGATCGATCGACTTTTGCGGAGTTGGCCATTACCGATCAAACTATTCCGCAAGGCATCGCGACCATGGTTCAGTTGCTGAAGAAGATGCGGCTACCGTTTGTTGTAGAAAAGCCTTGTCCTGAATATGTATCGGATCGTATTCGAGCCTATCGACACAATCCATCGGATCTCAAAATTGAAGCATGGAAGCTATTGAATGACGGTGTAGTGTCCCGTTTAAGTGATATTGATGTTGTTCAGGTTTATGGTTTTGGGCTGCCTCGACATCACGCTAACGTTGCTCTTTCGTTGGAAAACTTTCGGAATTAAGTGCCGGTTTTTCAACAATGGCTTTTATTGAAGATGCCATGACAGCCTCCATAAAAAAACGATTAGTCTTTAGGTTTTTTTTGCCAATTTTTACTAAATGCGGCCGAATAGCCTAAGATGGTTGTGACTTGACCGTCAATTCGAAACGAGTCATTACAAAACTCCCCGAGATCAATAATATGTATCACCCGTTTAACTCTGCGTTTTTGTTTTCAGCCGTGGTCTTGCTCGGAGCTTCAGGGCTGCATTCTGCTTCAGCACAGACGGCCAAAATTGATACCACCCATCTATCAGATGATGCCTTTTGCATCGTAAGGATTGATGTCCAAAAGCTGCGTGGTCACATGGAAAAAAAATCCGAGGTTTTGGAGAAATTCGCTGCTCTTGTGGAAAACGAGGGGGGATTTGATTTGATGGAAATGAAGGCAGTCACAACGCAAAACTTTTTTGCTATTGGGGAATCAGAACCCGAATTTGCTGTCACCTTTGAATTCAGCCAAGATTTCGACAGAGAGTCGTTTTTCGAAAAGAACCCTCGATTTAAGAGTGACGAAACTGAATTTATGGGAAAAACTTATTTAAAAGCGAGCAGTAAAAGTGAGCCGAATCTGTATTTTGCTAACAAGAGAAAATTTACCATGGCGACTGCGGGGGCTATTGAGTTAATTATCCAAGCCGAGTCTGGAATGGGGACCATGGCTGACAAGATTAAATCTGCACCCGCTAAAGCAGAGATCTCCGTAGCGTTCCGTTCGAATGACGGCTTCAAAGAGATGGCATCGCAGTTCTTTTCCGACCTGCCCCCACTTGGATTACCTATCGACCCATTGAAGTCCATTCACACCGTTTTGGCCGGAACGGGATATATGGATTTGCGATCGAGCAGTCCTTTGGTGATTCAATTGACTTGCAAAAATAAAGCAGCAGCCAGCCAGATGAAGGGATTGAGTTCTGCGTTAGTAGCAATGGGAAAAACGTCGCTTTCAGCTGCCCAAACGCATTTAGATGAACAGATGAAGAATTTGGAAAATCTAGACGAAGAAGTCCAAGGCATGATCAAGAATCAGCTTTCTGTTGCGGCTAAAGCGATGCCCATCGCCAATGAAATTCTTGCCGGATTTGCCGCCCAGTCAAAAGAAAACGTTGTCACGATGAAGGTGAACAGAATGGGAGGGATGTCGGAAATGGTTGGCATTGCTATCGAGCAGATTTTTATGGGAATCGGGTTCAGCCAAGAATTCCGAGGACCGATTGAAGATCCCGAATTCCTTGATCGTCCGATAGAGCTGAAAGGAGAAATCGACTGAGCGGATATTTTTCACCATCGTCGGCTTGCTGGCAAGTTTGGATTTTTCGGGTGTTTTGAAGGATGAGGGTATCCGGGGTAATTCTGCGGGCGATTCGAAGGCCTCAAGTGGGTGGGCGGTGTCATCCCATCTAGTTAGGTCGAAACGATTTTCTTTTAAGAGCGAGTCACTGGAATTGGGGATCGACCGAGAACATTCAACCCGCAACGGCTCGATGGGTGGACAAGGACTCTATTGTTTAGAGGATAATTAACCACAGAGTTACGGTAGCCACAGAGTTACGGTAGCCACAGAGTTACGGTAACCACAATATATACGGGCCTCTAAATCTCAGGTTTGGGAACCCATGTTAGAATTGCAACCGATTAATATAACCTGTTGCCCATGCCATTTCGCTCGGTCCGAATTCCTGGTTTCTTTCGGATTATTGAGGTGAGATTTAACGTACCTTGCCTTGATGGCATCGTCATCCAGTCTCTTTTCAGGATGGGCTTCAACATCATCATTTACTTTGGACTGTCAAGGCTCTTCCAGCAATACCAGCAAGCGACTGTAGCGTAGGGCTGCCATTTTTCCGCGACTGCTGCCAAGTCTTTTTTGTTTGGTGATTCAGGAAGATCGTAGAGCTGAATCATTGAGTTTCGTAGACCGAGATCATCGGACGGAAATATGTCCAGCCTTCCCATCGAGAACATCAGAAACATCTGTGCTGTCCAACGTCCAATTCCCCTGACGGAAGTCAATTCTTGGATAATCTCTTCATTGTTTTTTTTGGAGAAACCACGGAAGTTGACCGAACCGTTAGCTGTCTTTTCCGAAAGATCGAGAATGTAATTTGCTTTTTGACGAGAGACCCCAATCGATCTAAGTGTCTCAACGTCCAATTCCAAAATTGTTTCCGAAGTGAAAACCTTTTGGTTGGCCAATTCACGCAGTCTTTGTTTGATCGTTGACGCTGCGGCTACCGAGATCTGTTGCGACAAGATTGAATTGACCAGCATGTCAAATCGATGACGACTCAGTTTGTGTGTGAACGGCCCGATGGATCGAATGACCTGTCGCATGACTGGATCGGATTTTTTAAGGTGGGTTAAAGCAGTCTTGATGTGTTGCGCGGAAAAGGGCATTACGATTCTATCGGCAAATGGTACGTGGGCGATATTCTATGGAGACTAAGTTAACTTCTATCCGCCCAAGAGAGCAAACGGACAGACTGGCAAACGGGTCAACACGATTCACCCAATGGACCCGATAGTCGGTTTAAATACCATCTTTTTTCTCATTCCCCCCCCCGCCCATTTCTTGTAATCGCTGGGCCGCAATTCGGCAATTTCAAGGGTGAGGCCCTTTTTCATCACCGATGCCTCGACGTCCATCAACGATGACCCGCCACCAACGATGAATGGGACGCCGGAACGAAATAATGTTGAGGCGAACCAGAATATTTGGTACCGACACTGGAATTAGCTATGATAAAGGCAAGACCGAAGCGACTTTTCGGGAATGATGGATATGTTAACGATTTTTAGCGGTCAAGAAAAAACTCAATGTAACGGAATGAGTCGCCGCGACTTTATTTCAGCTGGATCATTGGCTCTAGGATCGCTGAGCCTGCCTCAATTGTTGTCAGCTAATCAAACTGGATATATGGACCGGCGTTACATCCGCGACCGGAGCGTTGTCTTGTTATACCTTTCTGGCGGCGCTAGCCAGATAGAGACCTTTGATCCAAAACCGAATTCGCGCACGGGAATCGGAAGTGTTAATGGTAGTCATGCGACGCGTGTTGCCGGAATTCGATTGGGTGGCGCCTTTCCGGGGCTTGCTGAGCGGTTCGACCAAATGGCAATTATTCGTTCTTTCCATCATGCGGTTGGTTCACATGAACAGGCTCACGTGCATGTGTTGACCGGTGGGACTGACCCACGCGGCGATCAAAAGAATGGGTACAGTATGGGTTCTCTTGTTTCAAGGTTGCGGGGTGCCAGCCACTTGGATTCTGGCATGCCCACCTACAGTCTCCTGACCGAAAAGGAAGTGGATGGTCAATATCGCTCCGAACTTTCACGTGTCCGAAAGGGATCACATGCGGGGGAACTGGGACAACATTATGCTCCATTTGAGCCTGCGGCAGGTGGTACGGCTCTTTCTAATATGACACTGAGTGTGCCAGCCGAACGATTTGGCGAAAGGCGAATTCTTCTGTCAATGCTGGATGGCTGCCAAAAAAAAATGGAAAATCTGGGGCCTCCGCCCACAAACAAGTTTGTTGATCAGGCGGAAACGCTCTTGTCTGGGGGTGGTCGGCAGGCACTGGATCTATCCTCAGAAGATCCAAGGTTAATCCAACAGTACGATACCAGCCACATTCCTATCGGATTTAAGAAATTCCGTCCATCAACACTTGGTAAACAGATGCTGATGGCGCGGCGATTATGTGAATCAGGATGTGGCTTTGTGACGGTGCATAGTGCGGGTTGGGATATGCATGCTGACAGCAACAATCCCGGCATGCAGGTCGGCATGGATATGTTGGGCCGCTCGCTGGACAAGGCGGTTTCAGCATTTTTATCCGATGTGAAACGACGAGGTCTCACTGAGAAAATCCTGCTTGTGATTACGGGCGATTTTGGAAGAACGCCAAAATTAAATGATCGGGGCGGCCGAGACCACTGGGCAAGGCTTTGTCCTTTGGCGTTGGCTGGCGGTGGGGTCCAAGGAGGCCAGGCCATCGGACAGTCGACCCGAGATGCGGGAGAGCCGTTGAGCGATCCCTATACCACAGGGCATCTTTTAGCGACTGTGATGCATAGTCTATTTGATATGGGAGAACTCCGGTTGCAGACGCAGTTTCCACGAGCGATTTTGCAGATGCTGGAAAAAAAGAAACCAATTCCTGTTTTTTGAAATGATTTTGCGGGCAAATAAAATGAAAAGCCATTCGCTTTTTTTTATTGTCTTGCAACGAATTTTCAGTCTAGTTCCATGGAAAAATAGAATTCTTTATAAGGATCAAAGGAGTCCGTCATTTTTCGGATCTGCCCATTTTTTTTGAACCCAAACCTGTTAAAAAATTGGTGAGCTCGGGCGAACCGGGTATCGGACCAAAACTCGATTTTCTGAAATTTCTCTTGCTTGGCCCAGTCAATCGTCCATTGCATCAAATTGTTGCCTGACGATCCACCCCGTAAATATTTTTGAAGATAGAGTCGTTTAAAGGAGCACGTCATTTCATCGATTGGCAACACGGCGTGCGTTCCGGTGATTTCACCATTGGTTTCCAATACGACAAAGATCCCTCCCTGATCAAAATAGTGTGATTCGATATTCAGCAGGTCTTTTTCAGCCTCGTCCAAACAGACTCGATCGTTCCATTCTCCCAGGACGGTGTCAATCAACGAGATAATTGCCGGGCTATCCTTGTTGTTTGCAGGCCGGATTATCGATTCTAAGGTCGTATTCATGAAGAAGAGTCTAATTAAAAGGGATGTTGTCGATACTGTTTTTCAGACCAATGCCAACCGCGTATCTCGCTTCTTAAAAAATGATTGAAACGATGGTGGACTGGTTCTCGAGTCGGTTTATTTTCGTTGGAATCCGGCTGCTTTGCCCGGCACGCGTGGATCATGGACGCCGGTGAAAATGCCATTTTTGTCGATAGCGATTGCTTGTGTGATGCCCACTGAGGTGGATTTAACGATTTGATGCCCTTTAGCTTGCAGCTGTTTGACCATTTCGGTTGGCATGGATTTCTCCACAAGCACCCGATCCGGGGACCATTGGTGGTGAAAGCGAGGTTGGGAGAGGGCTTGATCAAGCGGCATGTTCAGGTCGATAGTCCTGATGATGGCCAAAAGACTTTGCGTGATGATTTTTGGCCCGCCGGCTGCGCCGACCATCATGACGGGTTGGCCGTCACGCAGCACAATGGTTGGAGACATACTTGAAAGTGGTCTTTTTCCACCAGCAATGGAATTAGCCTCTGCTCCAACCAAACCAAAAACGTTGGCAACTCCTGGCGCTGCCGAAAAGTCATCCATCTCGTTATTCATGATCACACCGGTATTTGGAATAACGACCTTCGAGCCAAAGGTTGTATTCACCGTTTGCGTCATGGCTACCCAGTTTCCTTGGGCGTCAGCAACGCAAAGATGCGTGGTGTGTTTACGACTGAACAGATCGTCATTAGCATTCGGTGGAATACCATGACTGTCGACCTTGGTTGCCTGGCGGAGGTTGATTTTGCTGGCCAATGTTCTGGAATAACCCTTGTCAATTAGCCCTCGTGGTACTTTGGCAAAATCGGCATCTCCTAACCAATGAGCCCGATCTGCAAATGCCAGCTTCATCGCCTCGATAATGATGTGGTTGCGATTTAATTCTGTCATCTCGGAGAGTTTTTCGTAGTTTTCCAGAATGTTCAAGATCTGGGCAACATGGATTCCTCCGGAGCTCGGGGGAGGAAATCCGATAATCGAGAATCCTCGGTAGCTGGATTTTATGGGGGAACGCTGGACAGCTTCGTAGTTCGAAAAGTCTTCGGCTGTTAGGATTCCGCCATTTTCTTGCATCCAACGTTCGGTCTGGCTGGCAAAATTACCCTTGTAAAACCAGCTGACGCCTTCACTGGCGATGTTTCGATAAGTCTTTGCCAAGTCTTTTTGAACCAGGATATCACCTTCACGATGAGGGCTCCCGTCCGGCCGGAAGAGAATTTTTTTGGTGGCAGGAAAACGGGCTATCTCCCTTTGCTTGGAGCGAATCGCATTGGCGTAGACCCGGTTGAGAACAAATCCACTTTCAGCAATGTCGGCAGCGGGTAAAATAAGGGGTCCGATCGACTTGGTGCCGGCCAACCGAAGAGCCTCTTGATAGCCGGCAAGAGCGCCAGGAACACCACTAGCCAGCGATCCGATCTGGCTAAGCTCCGGAACCGGTTTTCCATTGCGATTGTACATGTCTCGGTGCGAAGCTTTGGGCGCTTTTTCCCGACCATCGATCGCATAGAGTATCCCCTCTGATGTCCTGATCAGGATAAAACAACCGCCGCCAATCCCAGAGTTGAAGTTGTCAACTACGCCCAGCGTCAGGCCCGCAGCAATGGCGGCATCGATGGCGTTGCCGCCTGCCTTTAATACGTTGACTCCAGCGTCAGTCGCCAGCGGGTGGACCGTTGCGACCATTCCGTTTTTCGATCGGCTGAATTCCTGAGCGAACCCAATCTGACAGTCACCCATCAGTAGAATCAATGCCAAGCAGCAGCAAAGAAAGCAGCGATTGTAGTCATCATTTAAAATGTTCATCCAGCGATCCCGACTCACTCTGGGTTGTTGAAACTCAATAACTTGAAACAAAAAAAGCAGGCCGAAGCCTGCCGTTGTCTGCATAATTAAATGCTAATCCTAAGCATTTAATTTGACCGAGGCCTCGTCGGCAACATTGACCCATACGTGGACGTGGGGATCGCCGCGATAATTCCAGACAAAAGAGGGGCCTTCCAGTCGCCAGTTGTCCCAGACTTTGTCTTTTCCCATGTCATGGTCGGTGTAGAACGACATGGAACAGGCATCCAAACCACCCTGTTTTTTCAAGCAGGATATCACCTCTTCACGATCCGATTGGCGATAGGGTTCAATCAGCTTGTTGAGAACTCGCTGCAGTTCTTCTTTTTGATCAGAGGACATTTCGGTGACAGGAATTCCGGTTAACTTGGTCCCTTTACCTTTAAATCCAACATCTCCTTCCCAGGGAAATTTGGAGACCTCTGCCATTTTTTGCTGCTTTCCACTTAGCATTTGGTAAACCTTGTTGGCCGCCAATGCTTGTTCCCAGAAAACATTCCCTCGATGACGATGGTCTTCA
Organism: Planctomycetota bacterium; assembly: GCA_014238905.1. Taxonomy (GTDB): domain Bacteria; phylum Planctomycetota; class Planctomycetia; order Pirellulales; family Pirellulaceae; genus JABAAE01. Next base: position 366,732 of record JABAAE010000002.1, on the reverse strand, counting down.
TAAAAATCCTTGGCAGCATGCCCATAAAAAATGGGTCCTCCGAATGCCATATGATTGGTCGAATTACCATCGACTCGTAAAGTCATGTGACGGCCGGTCATTACCAACTCAAATTTACCCTCACCAGGCACACCAAAGATCGCGATGCTTTGACTTTTGCCAAACCCGCCGGCGTCATCCTGCAGCTGTTTATCAATCTTGCCTTGCCATCCCGGAGAGATGATCGACTCAAAGATATCGCGAATCATCTGCCTTTGGTCTTTGGTGTAGAACTGGCTGTTGATGGACGGTTTGGTCACTTGCCAATTATTGGCAACTCGCGTCCGGAGAAGTCCCCGTTCTTTATCCTGGTGGTCCCATTCAAAACAAATTTGTTTTTTCTGTTCAGGTTTCAAATTTTCAAATAGAAGTTTGACAATTGACTCGGCATCTTTTTCACCGGGACCGGGATCACTTGCCATCATATTTGATGAAGTGCCGGTTGCCGCAACGGTTCCTGCTGCAACGGTCGTTGTCTTTAGAAATTCACGGCGATCAAAGTCCGTTGTTGACATGGTTTCGGCTCCGGAAACAGGATGGGGGCGATAGACCTGCATTAAAAGTCTATCCACAATTTACAGTATTAGACTCTTTCCCGGCGTGGAGATCAAATATGCCGAAGGCGATGGAGCGACCGGGCCATGGTGACCTTCCGGCCAAGATCTTGGTAGCCCATGAAAACAGGGAGAATCAGCGATCTGATTTTAAATTGAACCTGATGAGCTGAGGAGAAACTAGATGACAGGCCCGCTTTGGAATCCTTTTCAGCCAGCGGCAAAGAACCTCATGATACCGTTGGCCAAGATTTATTCTACGACAATCACCGTTGATTCAGTCGTCAGAATATTGTGGATGTCTTCTGCATCGACCGCGTTAAGCGAAATACAGCCTCGTGAGTCATTGGAGTCACTTCGCTTGGCGGAGGAGTGGATAGACATATCGTTTCCTATACTCAGAAAGAAATCGCCGTACGGGTTGTCCGGGCTTTGAGCCGGTATCCGCTGGTAGTTTTTGTCACTGTAATCCTGTCCTAAACGACTCTTGGTAAGAACGCGATATTTTCCTGGAACTGGAGAGGGCTCATTTCCGATTCGAACAGGAAATGTGCCAGCGTAAACATCCGCCACGAAAAGCGTCAGGATTTTTTTTGAAATACTGATTTCAACGTTGAATGGTCCCTGGATTACCTTGAGTTCTGTACCTGGCACCAGCTTTTTTTGATTTGGAATTTGAACTCGATTGATATTAAAAATCAATTCCGGGGGGACGTGTAATTTGGCGGAAAGCAGATTAAGGGTGTCGTTGTGCTTTACAAAATAGGCATCCACCATATGGTGTTCGACCGAATAGATCACTTTTCCGGCCAATGGGTCCAGCCATGATTTCAAGTTATTGTTTTCTTCACGCGTCAAGCGAGGATCGTCATAGAACTGAGTAAGAATTTTCAGGGCGTCATAGAACTGATCAGCTCTGATGAGCTGCTCTGCTTTTTTCATGTCAACGCCAACTTGTTGGGTAAATTCTGCCAAGCTACCTTTGACGAATCGATTGCGGAAATCTCTGGTTGTCGCCGTCGCGGCTGTTTGGATATTGTTTGTATCCGGTTTCACGTCGCTGTCGCTCGGAATAGTTAAAAACGAGTTTTTTGATTTGTCGCTGCCGGTATTGGTTGCACTAGGCTGACTCGTGGGCTCGGCGAATTGAGATGCTGAATTTTCGGGCGCGGATGATTTTGGAAACCTGCTGGAATCAATAAAAGTTGCCTGGTTGTTCGGACTGCTGTTCGAAGCGATTTTGTTTCCAGTTGCGTCAGTATTCGGCGCACCTGTGGGATTAAAATCTCTTGCAGGAAAGGGGACAGAAGAATTCGCGTCTGAAGATTGCGTTCTTGCTGTGGAAGATGTCAAATCAGGATTGGAATCGTTGGATAGCGATGGATCGAAAGTACTTGGCGGGGGTTTCAAATTGGATTCAAGCGATGATGCCACTGGGGGATCAGATTCGCCGTTAGCAGGGGAGTCCGCCTGAATGCTTTCCTGGTTCACAGACAGTTTGTCATCGGAATCAAAGTCAGCCAGCAGGTTCTGGGATGATGCATTGGGCACCGATGACGGGTCGTCATTGATCACTTGATAAATTCCGTAAAGAACTCCCAGCAAAATAGCGACAACTACAATGCTCTTGATCGAGTCCATTCTGTCCTCCGTGACAATATTTGATTCAACTAACGGAAAAAGAGTTATGAGTTTTGAATCTGAATCCTACGATCGGTTTGACGAAGAGGAATTCTTTGACGAGGATGCCCCAGAGGATCTCGATGACAGCCCAATGATGGATTGCCCCAATTGTTCCCATTCCATTTTTGAGGATTCTGAACAGTGTCCAATTTGCTTGGAGTACATCGTTCAAGCCTCCAGCCAGCCGCCAACGCTGCTGACAAAACTAATCATTTGGTTTCTGATTCTCTCCTTGATCCTACCGGCGATTCTGTTTGCGGTTTTGTTTCTAGTTCAACAAGTTTGACCCACACTCCTTAACTTCTCGTCCTCTTGGAATACCAAGGAACACAAGCCCGTTCTTGAAGGCGCGAAACGTCGCTAGATAAATTTAGGAAACCGACAAAATTTCAGAAAGGCCAATCGTGCCATTCTTGAGAAAATCAGTGCTAGCCATGCAAAAAAACCAATAAATAATAGGTTTTTAGATAAACTTAACGCGTCAGGATCCGAAACGCGATGGTTGAGAGTGGTGGTCCAACCCTCCCAGGATTCCCCGATGTTGTCCGGGCGCAGGACATAATTTGAAGCCGGCACCTTATTTGTCGCCAAAAATTTCGTTAAATTTAGTCTATGCAAACTCTGGATGGAATTTTTCACAATTCCTAACTGTCCGTTTTAGTTCTTTGGAGGCTTAACCAGCGCAATACCATGAACCGTATCTTTCTATCACTGTCATTGATGACCGTTTTGACCATAGCTGGTTGTGGCGGGAAAACCGACGAGGCGACTAACCAATCAAAAAATTCTAACCAGGCCAAGGATACCAAGGGAACGGGCGAAACCGGGACCGAATCCAAAGGAAATTCGCCCGCTGACACCAACGGTGGTGGCTCGCAGTCGGCCGAATCAGCGGGTCCCTCGGCACAAATTGGCTTTGCGGTCGATATTTCCAAGATTATGGAAACCCCTGCCAATCAAACGATGCTTAATCAGCCTGGTCTTGGAATTCCTCCGTTTGCTAAAGCAATGACCAAGCTTTCCGCTTATGTGTCCTTACCTGCGACATTTTCTCCAGATCCCAGTGGATTCAACTTCTATGCAAAACTTGAGTTCAAGACAGAAGTCGATGCCAAGGCTGCAATGGAGTTAATGCTGGCAGATGCACCTGCTCAGGCAGAGGAAAAGGGAGGAACGAGTTTTCAGGTGATCCGTGATCCGGGTTCGCCACCGGTTTTTGTTGCTCTAAACGGCAACGCATTGGTTGCACAGTCCGAGGCTTGTGCTGATTCGAAAAACAAAAGCTTTGCTTCGAGTGGGTTGCAATCGGTGATGAACGGCCTGCCTGCGGCCGCGTTTCAGATGGGTTTCGATATGAAAGGAGCCAAGGATTTTCTGATGGGAGCTTCGATGATGGCGCCTGCCGAAGATGCAATGATGAAAAGTATTATTGATACGGTCCTGAAACTCGATGCAATGAAAATAACCGGCTACGGTGAAGACTATATGATGATTGGATTTGATGCCCCTGATGAAGATACTTCCAAGGCCGTCAAGCAATATCTTTCTCAGGGCGTGGCAGCGTTGGCAGGATTTGCAGGCATGGTGGCCCCCAGTGAAAAAGATGCACCCGCTATGTCGGAAATGTTTAATCATGTTCTTGGCTCACTCGGTCCCAAACGGAAGGGAATGACGACATCGATTGTGATTCCCAAGCCAGATAATTATGAGGAGCTTGAAAAGAAAATGGGGGAAGAAATGATGAAAATGGCCGAGAGTGGCGAGAGCCCGTTTGGCGGGTTGCCTTTCCCAGGTGGTGGTGGTTTTGACGCACCAAATTCTGGATTTGAGCCGGGTGATTTAGACGGTTTGAAAGATGATTCTGTTGAAGAAAAGAAAGAAAAGTAGAGACTTGTTTAGCCAAGGCAACAACTAACGCCCGGATTTTTGTCCGGGCTTTTTTTTTTGCTTTTGTTCGGTACCAATAGACGGTACTAATAGACGGAGTATGCGCCAGTAAAACGGCTTTTTCTCAGGGACGAATCAGGAAATGATGGATCGTCGTTGATTCACGTAATCCCAAACGACGAATCGATCGAGGTCCTTGCCGGCGGTAAAGAAAACTCTCCCTTTTGTTGATTTTGCCAAACGGTAAGCGAACTGTACGTCCTCCTCGGATTGTGACCAGCTTGGGATGAGAAACAGGTTAATTGTGATCCCTTCCTGACGACATAGCATCCCCTCTCGCATTGTCGCCGCTTCGGTCAGCGGATGTGGTGGATATAGTAAAAACAGCTTTTCCTTTTGATAGTGAGCCGTAGGCAAGCCGTCAGTAATCAGGATGATTTGCCGGTTGGGAGTGTCTCGTGCACTTAACAATCGCCGCGCTTGATGGAGCGAGTGCTGAATGTTGGTGAAGTGGGGATGGACCTGATGCTCACTGATGTTTTCGTCGCTCATGTCATAGGCCAACTGGACCACAGGGTCGGTGATGGTCACCGGTTTTGGCATCAATTCCGCAATTTCACTTTGAGTGCGAATTTTCCCGAAGGAGTACATTTCAACGAATCCCAGGTAGTCACCCGGGTAATCCGTGCGGATTAGACCGTCAATGGCGTAGGCCATGCGTTTTACATGAATGTATTGACCGTCGTAACGCATCGACCCACTCATGTCCATGATCACCACTGTCGCACACTGGGGATGGTTGCGAGTTTGATGAACCTCAATGTCATCAGACTTGAGTCGGATTGGGATTGGCCCCGGCAGGGGGCCGCCCTGTCGTACCATGGCATTGAGGAATGACTGGGGGATGTCCATTTGCGTAATTGAATCGCCAAATTGATAGGGCTGAGTTTGCTGAAGTTCCACTGCCCCTTCTCCGGTGACCTGGCAGGCGTGACGTCCCGAACGAGATGCCTGTAAATTGCTGAAAATTTCCCCCAGCAATTTCCCTTGAAAAATTCGATAGGCTTTAGGGGTCATTGCAAAACGACCGTCCTTGTTTTCCAGTCCCTGTTGTTCGGCCATTTCCCGAACGTAGTCCGTGATTGCTTTTTGTAGATCTTTCAAATCATCGGCCTGACCTTCTTCAACCATGGACTCCAGCGCCTCCATGTCGACGATTCCAATCTGTGCTGTCTCGCGGGCTTCCTCGAGTTGCTTGATCAATTCGTCCAGTTGCTCCAGTTCATCCTTGATCTCGATCGCTTGAGGCACGGTCATGCCGTCCCGACCTGAGAAATCGTATTTTGATGCCAATTCATCGACCAGGTATTTTTCTGAGAGCCGATGGGTTGTTTGCAGAACGTCTTTGGCGAGTTTGGATTGGTCATTGCCAATAGCAAACCAGAGACGCTCCAGATCGTAGATCTGTTCTTCGGTAATCGCTTTTCGAAAACGTTTGCCAAATTTCTCTGGTGGCGTAACAGCAAGGGCTGCAGCAAGGTAGGCTTGGCGGGCCAGTTCCTGAACGGAACGGATTTCATATTTTTGAAGTATTTTTTGCTGGCGTTCTCGCAGGATCGCTATCAGCATTTCGACACTAGGACCCAAATTCCTGAATTGGCCTGGATCGAGTCGGACCGCTCGAGCCAATTCTTCATCGGTTAACCGGCCAGTGCTGCCGAACATCATCATGTGTTCCATCGCCGGACCGACCAGATCGGGCGGTGGTTGAGTCGGACTGGGAAATGTTCGTGGATCGTACTTTTGGTACTGATGAATAATGCCGCCAATGTTACGCTTGCTGGTCATTGGTGCTCGGCATCCTCGCTGGATTCAGCGCGATTTTGAAATTGAAGAGACGCCGAGTTAATGCAATAGCGTAATCCTGTTGGGGCTGGGCCATCTGGGAAGACGTGTCCCAAGTGGGCTCCGCACTCTTGGCAGCCGACTTCGGTACGGGTCATCAATAAGGTGTTGTCCTCGGTCTCCTTGATGGTTGCCGGGCTGATAATACTATAGAAGCTTGGCCAACCTGTTCCTGATCTGAACTTCGTTGCCGAATCGAAAAGGGATGCTCCGCAGCAAACACACTGATAGATTCCATCGCCTTTGTAATCCCAGTACTCGCCGGTAAACGCCCGTTCGGTACCATGTAACCTAGTGACTTGATACTGAAGCGGTGTGAGTCGATCCTTCCAGGAGAGATCTTTTTTGGTTTCCTTTTTTGCCGTACCGGTGGAGAATGAAATCAACCCCAGTAACGCTCCGATAAAAAGGAGTAGAATCAGGTACTTCACCATCTGAGTGTCCTTCCTGCGATTTAGAGAGATTTTTTGCGTTTGAAGTTGATTGACGGACTTCAGGTGCCTACTTAGTAGGTACGTGAAAAAAGGCGTCAAGTTTTAAAGATGACGCCTCAAAAAGTATTTTAACCGGAAATATGACTTTCCTATCGCCTTGTCATCTGTTCTCGGCAGTCCTGCCTACCGAATTTTCCCGTGTTTTCCTGTTTTCAGGCGACTTTAGGTTGCATTGGGTCGTTGCGAGGGTGGTTTGAAGAAAAGCAGGAGGATCATCGCACCAATTGCTAAAGCGGTCGGCACCATAAAGACTTTTCCGTAATCAGTAACGCCATCGATTGTGTAGCTTTCTTTTACCGCCACAAACCAGAAACTGGCAATGACTAGTCCCACACCCAGAATAAGCAGGTTGAACATCCCCTGGGCGCTGGTCCGAATGTCTTTGGGGAAAACTTCGTCAACGAAAATGTAGAGTGTTGCGAAGAAAAACGCGTAGCAGATTCCGTGAAGAAGCTGGACGACAATAATCAGCGTCTTGAATTCTTCAGTGCCAAAATAAACGAAGGTTCCGAATCGGGCAGCGTGTCCCAGGATCCCCACAATCATCGTCCATTTCCATCCCAATTTAACCAGAACTCTTCCAAGGAAGATCATGGTAATGATTTCGGCAACTTGTCCAAGCGTTGTAATCGCCTGCGTTACATTGTCATCAAATTTCACAGCACTGGAAAGAAATCCATCTACCAGAACGAAGTAGCCATTATGGATCACCGAGTCGATTAACGTGACGACGAAAAGGAGGAAGACATACGGAACGGACAGCATTTTGAATGCTTTCAGCCAAGCGAGGCTGTTTTCTTCGGATTCCGCCTTACGAGGTGGCGTGTGAGGCAACGTTAAACTGAAACCTGCCAAAACAAAAGAAATGATAGCACCCACGATAAAAATCCATTTCATTTCATCAATGGTGGCTTCCTTGCTGAATAAAAAGAAATAGGGAAGAGACACCAGAATCCAGCCGATGGTCCCACCCATTCGAACAGGCCCAAATTCCTTCGACGGATTCTTCAGATTCGCAAACGCCAACGAGTTGGTTACCGAAATTGTGGGGACATAAAGCAAGCCGTAGATAAGAAAACAGATGAAAAAGGGCCAAAAACTCTGACAGAAAGCTGTGCATAAAAGGGCTGCACCACCCACCAGATGGCTAAACGCAAGGAATTTTTCTGCGGCAAAGTTTCGATCTGCGAATTGATTGCTAAAAAAGATGCCTACCACCGATGCGATTCCAAACATGCTCCCAGCCAGAGAAATCTGCCATCCCTCAAAACTAAGTTTGGCCATGTAGGGAAATATTTTGACCTGCCAGGCACCCCAGATTGCAATCTCAAGGACCATCATGATGAACAGGCTGACGATGATTTTACGATCAGTTTTTTCTAGGGACATAAGTCAATCCAATAGTGACATTCAGTGACAGATCATCATCATAATTCACCTACAAGCCTCAAAACAGCCTAGGAGTTGGGCAGCCAGCCAATTGGTGATTGAAATTTGCAGAATCAATCGAGTAAAAAATCAACTCAACGACTAAAAGCAGCAGATAATTTGTCCAGAACCTCGGTTTCTTCATCGGAAACCTTGTTGCCGAATCCAAGAATGCCCCCTGCCGCCTCGGCAACACTGCGCGCGCGGCCCATGATATCGTCTCGAAGTTCCTTTGCCTGTTCCTCGCTGAGTGAACCGCTCAGTGTGGCAGCATAGACTTTCCAGACCTCGAATAATTCGGCAGACGGAGGTTGTTGTAGCCAGCCGTCGAGGACCTCCATTTCGACCGATTCTTTCTGGATGCCCCCGGATTCGGCAGCCGAAAGAATCGCGTCCCGTTCAGACGATTGCATTTTTCCGTCGGCCCAGGCCACTTCGACCAGTGGTAATAATGCGAAAGACGCGAAGGATGCTGGCTCAATTTCAAGCTCAACCAACTGATTCAATAGGCTTTCGTCTACGATTCCTGAAGATTGTGACAGGGCAACTTTGACTTCCTCTGTCTCAAGCTCCTGACGCAGTCTAATCAGCAACTCTTGATCTTTCTGTTGAAAAAAAGCTCCCTCGAGAGCCTTTCCGCGGTCATTCAGCCCGTCGCTCATTGTTGTCTTCTCCAAACTGGGAAATAATTCGCTACAGGGATTGGATCTGTCCTCAATTCGTGAAAAAAAGGAATTAGCACCCCCTCCATTCAGGATAAATCAGGCGAGCTGTTTCGACCAGTCGGGAGCCGTTGGTCGCTAATGACCAGACACCGGTTTATCTTGTCGGAGCTCCCAGATTCACCTTGCAAAAGGAGTAAATTGGATGAATGCCCTCCTGGGGAACGAAGATTGCCCGTAAACGGAGTCTCTCCGGCGATGTTGAGTCTAAAATGATGATGCCATGTTGGCTTGGACGTAAGTTGAATTGACGAGAAGTGGATTTTTAAGCAAAAATGTGTCTAGGGACCAGAATTGCTTGCAGCTAAACGACGAGGAAAAAGAGTGAACGGAAAAAAAATTGACGAGGTCGAGTCCGCCCTGGAACAAACCAAGCAAAAATCCGTAGGCTCTAGCTCTTTTGAACAGCTATCTGAACATCGTGATGAAGGAATCGTGCGCGAGTTCTTTGATTTTCTGAAGACCAACAAAAAGTGGTGGCTGACCCCCATCATTCTGGTCCTGCTATTAGTCGGGGCACTGATCGTCGTGACCAGCAGCGGGGCGGCTCCCTTCCTCTATACCTTTTGGTAGACCAGGGCCCTCCAGCGGTGTCAGGGAAAAACGATCGCTGCGACTCGGCGTATCAAAGGAGTAAATGGGCCGGGCCGGCAGGTAGTTGTTGGCGGTCAGCCGCGACGTCGCCTGGAGAGCATTACCCGGAAAGTCGCAGACCTTCTGATCAACCGCGGCGATACGGCTTGGCGTTAAGACAATGGATGGTCTGGGCCAAGATCCTTGGTGTCGTGGATGGGGTCGATGCCCGCCTGACAGGACTCGCCTTCGAGCTCGATTTCGAGTGTGATGTGGCTGAAATTGTGGTCTTTCAGTAGGCCGTAGACGCGCTGTTTCGTTTCGATGATTTCGCTGCGATGGCTCCCAGGCTGAAGAACCAGATGGGACGTAAAGACGTGGTTCTCACCGTCGAGGCTCCATGTATAGGTGTGGTGGGCATCGACGACCTTGGGCAAATCAAGCAACTCTTGATGGAATTGTTTGATTTGAAATCCGGCTGGAGCAGCTTGGAGGAAAATTAAGATGACCCGATACAAATTTCGGAACACATTCCAAAGGACAATGATGGCAATTAAAATCGCCAGGATTGGGTCGACTATGGGGACATCCCAGATTGTCATGATGACGCCACCAATTAATACAGCGACCCATCCCAGCGTGTCCTCAATCAGATGCCAAGAGGCAATTTTTTCGTTCAGGGACTGTCCTCCCTGCAGTCGTAACACCGCGATGCCGTTAAAAATAATCCCAATAATGGCGATTCCGATCACTCCCGGAGCGTAAACAGGCTCAGGGTTTGCCAGTCGTGCTGAGGATTCCCAGACCACAAAACCGAGTCCGATGATCAACACCACTCCAGTGATCAGCGCTCCCAAGGCGGATAGTCGCCGATAACCGTAATTGAATTTTGAATTGGCAATTTTTTCTGACAATTGCTGTAGATACCAGGCTGAACCCAGTGCAAGACAATCTCCGGCATCATGAACCGCATCGGATAGGATGGCAACGCTATTGGTAAACACTCCCCCCACAATTTCGAGAACTGTAAACGATAAATTAAGCAGGAAAGCAATCTTGAGATTTTGCGAGGCTGAAGATTTTCGCTCACCTGAATGGTGGTGTTGATGCGGGGCCATTGCGATTCCTTTCTGTCTGGTTCATGGGGTGATCACTTGTTCGTATTCCTGAAGTCGATCCCTTTGATTATGCATCGCCATGGAATCTGGATCGACTTTTTTGCATCGCCATGGTCGATGGCTCATGCGATCGTCCGCGTCCTGGCTAGACGCGGTAACGGAGTTAAAAACATTCATGGAATAGCTTCCGATGGGGAGTCGTGATCTTGATCCCCGGAGATTTTGGATTCTGTCTCTCAGCTGAATCTGTACAGCGTTTGGTGGAGGGTTCGGAGGATGGAATTTGACAGATTTCTCTTTTTTAATCGTGAGGCGAATCCAGCCGATCGTCATTGGTTTTTTTATTGACTGCCTGAATATTATCTTTGACCGATGATTTTGGGAGATTAACGGTGGCATCATCGTCTCTTATTAACTCCGAATTAGAAGTTCGGTTGCCTGAGGGACCCGGGAATTGCCAGCCCACAAAACCATCGAGAAAGGGGCGAACCAAGAGAAATCCGAGTGCGATTACGGTCAAAGGGACGGCAATCACTGTTTTCCATTTTGACTCGTCGTGCGGAAGAGGATTAAATGGAGAGACCATGCTGTTGACCGAGAAGAGGAAAGCACCAATCAGGTTGATTAATAGTGTAATCCAAAAGTACAAGTGATTCTTTTTGGAAATGTACCTGTGCCAAGCAAGGTTAATCCGATTTACCGAATTTAAAAACTCTCTAAACTGTAAATGACTTATCTTCTGCAGTTTACACGTTGGTTAGGATTTTTATTAGCTATGCTTCAAAGCCCCCCAAAATATCATGATGTCCAAAGGATCAGATGGATTGTTTTATTGGCCATGATCAGCGGGGTGAATAGCCTTCCGGCGTTTGATGACCGGCCAAACATCATTGTCATGATGGCCGATGATATGGGGTTTTCAGATATTGGCCCTTACGGGGGGGAAATTCATACGCCAGCCCTGGATGACCTGGCGAAAAATGGTGTCCGGTTTTCGCAATTCTATAACACCGGTAGATGCTGTCCCACGCGGGCCTCTCTTCTTTCGGGGCTCTACGCCCATCAGGCGGGTGTGGGCTGGATGATGAGCGATAATGGCCATGATGGCTACCGGGGCGAATTGAATCGAAAATGCATGACAATGGCCGAAGTACTCAAGACCGCAGGGTATTCGACTTATATGTCGGGAAAATGGCATGTTACCAAAGACGTTCGTCCGGACGGCGATCAATCGAATTGGCCTCGTCAGCGCGGGTTTGACAGATTTTTTGGAACAATTCACGGGGCTGGCAGCTTTTTTGATCCCAACTCGCTCACAGTGGATAACAAGCAGATCGCTCCTGGCGACAATTTTTACTATACCGATGCGATCAGCGATTACGCCGTCAAATACATAGAAGAACATCGTTCCAATAATCCTTTTTTTATGTACGTCGCATATACAGCCCCCCATTGGCCCATGCACGCGCTTCCAGAGGATATTCAGCGATATAAGGATCGATACGAATCGGGTTGGGATGCGTTGCGTGGTGAGCGATTTGCGAGACAGAAGAAGATGGGCCTGATTGATCAGCGTTGGGCCATCACCGATCGCGATGAAAACGTGCCGGTCTGGCCTACGGAAAAAAACAAGGATTGGCAGGAACGGCGAATGGAAGTCTATGCCGCGATGGTCGATCGCATGGATTTTGGAATAGGGCGAATTATTGAAGAGTTGAAGAAGACCGATCAACTTGACAACACCTTGGTTTTGTTTCTGGCCGATAATGGCGGATGCGCTGAGGAATATGGAAGCTCGGGCCCCAAGCGTCCCACGTTAGAGCAGGCGAAAAAACTAAAGCCGATGTTAGAGGGTGAATTGCAAACAAGGATGCAGCCCTTGATCACCCGGGACGGGACCGCAGTGAAAACCGGTTTTGGTGTCATGCCGGGACCGGCGGATACCTATGTTGCTTACGGGAAGGGGTGGGCCAATGCGTCTAATACGCCGTTCAGAATGTACAAACATTGGGTTCATGAGGGTGGTATTTCTTCCCCGTTGATTGCCCATTGGCCAAAGCAAATTACCCGGAAAGGTGAATTTGAACGTCAGCCGACCCATTTGATTGACATCATGGCCACCTGTGTTGATTTGGGAAAGGCGGACTATCCGAAGGAATTCAATGGTCAACCGATCACTCCCTTGGAAGGAAAGTCGCTGCGTCCGGCGTTTGCAGGCACCCAAATTCAGCGGGATGCTTTGTTCTGGGAACACGAAGGGAATCGTGCCATTCGGGTGGGAAAATGGAAGCTGGTTGCTAAGGGCGGAAAAGGTCCTTGGGAGCTTTATGACATGGACAAGGACCGTACTGAACTGGACGATTTGGCTGCCAAGATGCCTGAAAAGGTTGAGGGTCTAGCCGCGAAATGGGATGCGTGGGCCAAACGAGCCAATGTTTATCCATTGACGCCCTATTACGCTAAGCGGACCAGCAAAAAGAAATCTTTCCAATTAAAAGTGGGGGACGATTTACCCAAGGCGAGGGCTCCTAATATTGCGAATCGAACCTTTGTTGTTTCGGGAAAGGTTGACGCATTGACTGATGATGGCGTTCTGTTGGCACAGGGCGGGACGGCTCATGGTTATTCCCTGTATCTGAAGGATCGAAAACTCCATTTTTCAATTCGGCGAAGTGGTAAATTAGAGACACTTACTTCTACAAAACCAGTACCGTCTGGTGCAATCCAACTTAAGATGACCTACGAGCGAAATGGGAATGTGGTGATTCTCGTCAATAATGAAAGTTATGTTTCCGGCAAAGTAGCTGGTGGTCTTCTGGAAGTACCTCAAGATGGATTGCAGGTGGGTGAGGATCGCAATGGCGCCGTGGGTGACTATGAGGAACCGTTTTCTCTAAAAATGACTGGCAGTTTTAAATTGGATCTAAAATAACGTGGTAGGTTCTTTTGGAGCCGTTAATGGTTTTAAAGTCAATTCACTTTGATTCCGATCCAGCCTTGCAGGGTGGGTCCTCGACCGTTTCCCGGGATTTGCATCGATCAGTGAATCAGGGAATTCACACATGGCCGACATCGTCAAGGCGGGTTCCAGCCTGGTTGCTGTCGGCGATACTCCATTTTGGTCTGGTTGTTATTCTGGCTATTATCGTACGGCCGGAAAAAAAGGGGGGCGTTCAGGAAGCGGAGAGAAAAGGCGGGATCGTCTTGGTCAAAGAAACTCCCACCCGAACAGAATACTTTGATCCGCAGGAAGATTCGAAAGAAGAGGCTACCGCTGAGTCTTCGAGATCTGCGATTCACCAGTCGTTACCAACCTTAAACGAACTCGATGAAGATCTTCCAAATTTTTTGCCAACCGATGACGATCTTGGGCAGATCGGCGCAGAGTTGGGTAGGGATCTGACCGGCGCAGATGGATTCCTCGATGGAATCGGGACGGGGAATCGGCAGGCAAATTCTAACGCCGTGACCACGGAGATCTTTGGTGTTCAGGGCAAAGGCACAACGTTTGTCTATGTTTTCGATCGTTCTGGGAGTATGGAGTCATTTGGTGGTCGACCTCTTTTGGCAGCTAAAGCCGAGTTGATATCGAGCTTGGACTCTCTGGGGCCTGATCAACAATTCCAAATTGTTTTTTATAATGAGCGGCCACGCGCTTTTACGACTGATGGCGGCAGGCCACGACTGATGGTAGCTAATGTGGAAAACAAGAAGCGGGCAAAAAAGTTCGCCTTAGGAATCTCAGGTGGTGGGGCAACTGAACATTTTTCGGCACTGAAAATGGCAGTTGATTTTGGTCCTGATGTCGTCTTTTTTTTGACCGATGCGGCAGACCCTGGCCTGAGCGAAAGAGAGATGGATGTGGTTGATCGTATGAACCGTAACGCTGCTTCGATTCATACGATAGAATTCGGTTCTGCCACAAGTTCGGTTCAAGGGAACTTTCTCATGCAACTTGCCCGACGCAACGGTGGCCAATACGTTTATAAGAACGTCACCCACTTCGTTGACCGAAAATAAACCGAATTGCCGGATTCTCGCGATCGATGGTTTCAACGCATTCCGCCAATGCGAATTTCATCAATGCGGAATCCGGTTGCGAGAACTGAACGAATAGTCTTATGCCAAACTAGCCTATATTTAGAGATCCGATTAGTTTGCCAGTAAATGAAACCAGGTCCATTGGGGAAAATAGAATTGAACGATAACCTTCCTGCCAATCTCAAACAGCTTCGTGAATCCGGATGGAAGTCACGGACGATCAAACAGGAAATTTTTGACAACCTGTCGCGTCGATTGTCTGTCGGAGAAGAATTGTATCCCGGAGTTCTGGGTTACCAAGACACTGTCATTCCGGAAGTCAATATTGCGCTTTTGTCAGGACACGACATGCTTTTTTTAGGAGAAAAAGGTCAAGCGAAAAGTCGATTGATGCGTGGGTTAGTAGATTTCCTTGATCCGGTCGTCCCTTTTATTGATGTGCCAGATGCTCCGTTTCACGAGGATCCCTATCACCCTATCAGTGCAGCGGTGAGCCGATTGGTTGCAGAAAATGATCCACAAGACATACCGATCGGGTGGTGGAAAAAGGACCAACGGTATACCGAACGATTGGCTCCTGGTACCAAGTTTGCAGATCTCATTGGTGAGATTGATCCCGGCAAATTGGCCGGAGGAGTCAGTATGTCGACCGAAGATGCCCTTCATTTTGGACTGATCCCGCGGATGCATCGGGGTATTTTTGCGGTCAATGAATTGCCAGAACTTGATGAATTGGTGCAGGTAGGGCTTTTCAATATTCTTGAGGAACGGGATGTTCAGATTCGTGGTTATCCCGTCCGGTTTGACATCGACGTGATGATTCTTTTTTCCGCAAACCCTGCAACTTATAATCGCAGCGGCAAAGTTATCCCCCAATTAAAAGATCGCATTGGGTCACTGATCCAGACTCATTATCCCCGGCAACGGAGCACCGGTATTGAGATTATGGAACAGGAGTCTAACGTTGACCTGGAAGGGGAATTTCCCGTCCGGATTCCCTACTTCATGAAAGAGCTTATCGAACAGATAACGATTTGCGCACGCAAGTCAAAATATATTGACCAACAATCCGGTGTCAGTGCGAGGATCTCATTAGCGAATTTTCGGACCATGGTCTCCAGTGCGAGGCAGCGTGGGATAATTCACGGTGAAAAACCTGCCGTTCCTCGTATCAGTGATTTGGGACACCTTGCCTCTTCCAGTTTGGGGAAACTGGAACTCGATCTGATGGGTAGCCATCAGATGAGTGAAAAACAGGTATTGGAAGCGGTGATTGCAGAGGCAATTTCAGTCGTATTTGAGGAATACGTTGACCGTCATGGGATGGAGGAAATGGCGGAGTTGTTTGCCAAGGGAATCAAAATTGAAGTGGGTGACATGTTGCCGTCTGCCACTTATGCAGAAAGACTTCAACGGGTTCCGCCGGTTTGGGAAAAAGCATTTGAAGTCAACGCGGCGCAGGATCAGGCGGTGCGAGCGAGTTGCGTAGAATTTGTTTTGGCTGGTTTGTACGCGATGGATCAGATTTCCCGATCGCAGCATCGTGGAGGATTGAGTTACGAGCTTTGAACGATGAGTTAGTTCGTAACAGAACGCCAAGCCTGATCACGGCACGCCTCGAACTGGTTGTTTAAAACAGGGACCTCTAGAGAGTTTTTCCTGTGGGCCGTTGTTCCAACTGCCAAGGACCTGTCGAGGGTTGATTGTAATCAATCGTCAGCACAGCTCCGACGTCGTAACGACTGGCAACATGGATGGGAAGATCATTTCCTAAAAGCCGTCGATGGGTTTCGACGGCCAGTTCAGGGCAGTTGTTTTCTGCTGAAAGATGGCACAGGCAAGCCCACTGCAAATTGTCAGCACCAGAGGTCTTTAAAGCGATGGCTGAGTCATCATTTGACAGGTGCCCACCGTCACCACTGACCCGGCGTTTCAGCCAAATCGGATACCTGCTTTTTCGGAGCATTTCGGGGTCATAATTGCTCTCGATAATAACGGCATCCAAGAGACGTAAGACTTCTCTTAGGCCATCAAAGGCGTGACCAATGTCAGTTAAGATACCCAAACGTCGTTCATGATGTTCGATTACAAATGCCACACTGTCGTCGGCATCGTGGGGTGTCGGAATGGTATGGATTTGCACGTCCCCAAAGTCAATTGTTTCACCGCAATGAAACAAGTGGAGATCGTTAATCACTCCTAGTTTGTTGTCACGGCGAGCCCCTAGCAGTGTTTTTTCAGTGACAAAAACAGGGTGCCCAAACTTGCGATGGAATATCCCCATGGACTTGCTGTGATCGCGGTGGGAATGAGAAATAAACAGACCGTCAATCTCCCTGATGTTACGATTGTGATGGGCTAATCGTTTTTCCGCGAGAGCACCAGAAATGCCGGCATCAAACAGGAATTGCTTACCGGCAACTTTGACATAAAACGAATTTCCATTACTGCCGCTCTGCAGTGAAATGACTTCCATGCTTGGTTGTTCCTTTCAAGGGGCGGCAGCGTTTCGTTGAAAAAAGTGACTCGTTACAGGGCAAAACTCTTCACCACCGATTCAGGAGCAGCGTCGTACTCCAAGGGCTCCATTGATGAACCTGCCAATCCCTGACTCATACTCCTGAGCGAATTCGAGTATCCAAATAATTCTGCAAGGGGGGCGTTCGCTTCGATGATTGTTGTTGCACCACTGAGATTGTTGGTGCTGACAATACGAGCTCGTCGCTGAGAGAGGTCCCCGACAAATGATCCATAGTATTCGTCAGGTGTGGTGATGGTTAGCTTCATGATAGGCTCCAGCAGAACGGGACCGCCTTTCTGTAACGCTGCTTCGAAAGCTTCTCCGGCGGCAATACTGAATGCCATTTCATTGGATTGTTCAGGATCAACTTCGCAATCCAGCAGGATGATTTTCAATTTAGAAAGTGGAAAGCTGCCGATGGGACCACCTCCTTCTTTGCGGGAGTTCATCTGCTCCATCACGGCCTCCTGAAAACTGGGAGGTAGTTTTCCTTCGGGAAGTCGATTTGAAATAAACACTCCTTCAATTTTTGGTGCTGGCTCCATCCGAATCTTGAGTTTTGCAAAGAGTTGTTGACCGGAAACCAGTCGGTGGCATTCGCCGGTCACCTCGGCGTTATTTTGGATGGTTTCCCGATAGGAGACGCGTGGCTTATGGACTTTCACGTTCAGGTTGAAATCCCTGAGCAACCGGTTTTTAATCACCTCCAGGTGTAGTTCTCCCATACCACCGATCAACGTTTGACCGGTTTCCTTATTTTCCTTGGCTCGGAATGTGGGATCCTGACGCTTCAGCATTTCAAGCGTATCTGCCAACTTCTTTCGTTCGGTCGCCGATTCGGATTCGATCGCCATCTCAATGACCGCAGCCGGGAAGTCAATATTTTCGAGTACGATGGGAGACTTGCCATCACATAGCGTGTCCCCAGTGACGGCAAAGCGTGGTCCAATGACACCAACTATGTCGCCGCAGGAGACCTCATCGACCTGACCATCACGCTCTTTCCTGGTGGCATGGATCTGCCACAGCTGAGCAATGTTTTCCTTTTTTTCCTTGCCGGGACAAAGGGCTCGAGAATTTGCTTTCAAGGTTCCTGAATAAACCCGAATCCAGTAAAGATCCCCGGTCTTCGCAGGCAAGATTTTAAATACCAAACCTGAGAATGGTTCATCGGGGTCCGGTTTGCGAATTTCGGTATGCTTGGACCGTTTTGGATTGGTGCCTTCGACGGCTGGACGATCCAGCGGACTGGGAAGATACTCCCAGACTGCATCGAGGATCTGCTGACCTCCGATTCCGTGCAAGGCTGATCCGCAGAGGACTGGCTGAATCTTTCTGGACAACGTTGCCAAGCGGATGACATCATGAATTAAAGCTGGCGGGATCTCTTTTTCTTCTAGGGCTAATTCCATTAGCTCTTCGGAAAAGTCCGAAAGTGTGCTGAGTAATTCGGATCGATATTCCGCAGCTTTTTGAATGAATTCATCGGGGATTTCGCGTGGCTCAAATTGTCGCCCACTATTTTCATTAGAGGTATCGAACACAAGATATTTCATTTCGATGAGATCGATGACCCCCCGAAACGGGTTGTCGATGTGCTCAGGGCCTTCCCCGACCGGAATTTGAATGGGTACTGGA
The DNA here is from genome assembly GCA_014238905.1 of Planctomycetota bacterium. Taxonomy (GTDB): domain Bacteria; phylum Planctomycetota; class Planctomycetia; order Pirellulales; family Pirellulaceae; genus JABAAE01. The sequence continues at coordinate 348,129 of JABAAE010000002.1, read as the reverse complement.
TTTGCCTGTAATCTCGATTTCATTTGCTCGAGTACATGCTCAAAGCTGGCTCCCTCTCGATCCATCTTGTTAATGAACGCGACCCGAGGAACGGAATATTTGTTTGCCTGCTTCCATACCGTTTCACTTTGCGCCTCGACACCTTCCCGGGCACTAAAAACAACCACCGCCCCATCCAAGACTCGAAGACACCTCTCCACCTCGGCAGTAAAATCGACGTGGCCAGGTGTGTCCAGCAGGTTAATCACCGCCTTTTTCCATTCGAACGTCACGCACGCCGAGTAAATGGTGATGCCGCGATTTTGCTCCTCTTCATCCTCATCAGTCTCGGTATTGCCATGATCGACTCTGCCAACACGATGTTTGGCACCCGATAGAAACAATAGTCGCTCGGTGACTGTTGTTTTTCCCGCGTCAATATGGGCGATGATTCCAATATTGCGAATGTTTTCCAGTTTGCGTTGTGGCATTGGCTCAGACTGTGCTTTTGCGATTTGAGTGAGGTGGGTAGAGGGAGACGTCCACTGGATTGGGTTACGACCAATTAGGGTCTAATCTGCAACAGGCAGATCATGCCAATATAGTTGGTTCCTGAAGTAAAAGGATTTCGCAAGAGGGTCGAATGCATCTACGATGTCATTTGATGGCCAGCGTTATCCAAATGATTTGTTTCCGGGGTTTCGTTAAAGTTGATTTTGCGCATAAAAACAGCCACGAAATTTCGACGTGGCTGAATGGATGCTGTTTCGATTACCAAGCAAAATGCGCAAACGCCTTGTTTGCATCTGCCATGCGGTGCACATTCTCCCGCCGATTCATGGCGACGCCTTCTTTGCCATAGGCGGCTACGAATTCGTCTGCCAGTTTCAGATGAGTCGGGCGTCCTTTTTTGTCACGAATGGCAGTCAACAACCATCGAATTGCCAACGACTGCTGGCGGGTTTTATTGACCTGCATGGGAACCTGATAGGCGGCACCACCGACTCGTTTGGAACGGACTTCGATAAAGGGTTTGACATTTTCAACGGCCTGATTGAACACATCCAGTTCTTCCACATCTGGCAGACGACGCTTAATCTCGTCCAGTGCATCATAAAATACCCGTTGAGCAACCGTCTTTTTGCCATCCCACATCAGATTATTGATGAACTTGGAAACAAGAAGCGAATCGTACTTGGGATCGCCTTTCAACTTTGAACGACTGGCGGTAATCCGGCCCATTTTTTCTCCAGCGGCAAAACCGCGAAAATATATGATTGATTTAGGAAAGTTACTTTTTGGTACCGTATCGGCTACGGGATTGCTTACGATTTTCGACGCCTAAAGTGTCTTGAGCGCCACGGACGACTTGATACCGTACACCTGGCAAATCACGGACACGGCCACCACGAACAAGAACAATGGAGTGCTCTTGAAGGTTGTGTCCCTCGCCAGGGATGTATACCGTCACTTCTTTTCCATTGGAAAGGCGGACACGAGTGATCTTTCGAAGCGCAGAATTAGGCTTCTTTGGTGTCATTGTCCGAACCTGCAAGCAGACGCCCTGCTTATGAGGGCATTTGTCCAACACTGGAGCCTTGGTAAATTTTCGCTTCTGTTTTCGTCGTTTGCGAACGAGCTGATTAATTGTCGGCATTAATTTCTATTTTTCCAACGGTAAAAGGGAGACTTACCACAATACGAATGAAATGTGGTTTGTCAAGGCTTCGGCCAAAACCCTTTGATATGGTTTTGGTCGATCAAAACGGGCCAAACCGTAATTTGGCCCCATCTAGTCGTTATTGTTCGCCCAAATTCTCTCCGGTTCCAAATATCTCCTCTAAACCGGTTGGGGCGGCCGGTTTAGCAGGTTCAACGCTTGGCTCCGAGGCCGAGCCATTTCCTGTAGGTTCCTGCAGAAGCGGGTATTGCTCATCGGAACTTGAGAAAGTGGCCGCTGAATCAGGAATGATCTGAAGGTTATATCGGACTTCCGACTCCTGGAATGTTCTGAAACCGGTTCCCGCCGGGATCAAATGCCCCAAAATGACGTTTTCTTTGAGGCCTACCAGATTGTCGATTTTTCCAGAAAGAGCAGCTTCGGTCAAAACCTTGGTTGTTTCCTGGAAACTGGCGGCTGAAATGAAACTTGAACTTTGAACCGATGCCTTGGTGATTCCCAGAAGCTGGGTACTCGCGGTGGCAGGTTTGGGCTTGGAGCCCTTTGCCGGAGTTCCACCTTCGTCAGTAATTTTAGTGTTGATCTCTTCGAGATGGTCCTTGGGAACAATTTGTTCAAGAGAAAAGTGACTGTCCCCCACTTCCGAAATCTTAACGCACTTGGCCAATTCCTGATTAACATGCCGGAAATCAAAACGATCACAGACCAGACCCGGTAGCAGGTTGGTGTCACCCGGCGTTTCAATTTTTACTTTTCGAAGCATGCGAGTGACGATAATTTCCAAGTGTTTATCGTTGATTCCTACCCTTTGGCTTCGGTAGACGCTTTGAACTTCATGCAACAGGTAATCCTGAACGGCTTCTTCCCCAGAAACGTGAAGAATGTCATGCGGTACGATGGGCCCATCAATCAATGCCTGCCCAGCTTTAACATAGTCACCCGATTGAGCAAGCAACCTCTTTCCAGGGGGAACGGTGTGTTCCACTTCCATGCCGGATTCAGTATTCCGGACGACAACGACCCGCTTACCTCGACGCTTTTCCTGAAGTAATTCAACTTCGCCCTCAATTTCGGCAATAACCGCAGGATCTTTTGGCTTTCGAGCTTCGAAAATCTCCGTAACCCGCGGCAAACCACCGGTAATGTCTGCCGTACCAGAAGCCTCCCGAGGGGTCTCTGCAACAGGGGTTCCACCGGAAATCATCTCGCCTTCTTCGACCAGTACGTAGGCCCGTTCAGGAAGATAATAAAAATCCAGAGGCTTTCCATTTTCATCTTCGATTACAATCTGAGGATGAAGAACACCTTTGTGTTCGATAATCGATTTGCGGATGGTACCACTGGCATCTTTTTCCATACCCATGGTCTCGCCCTCGACGATATCGTCATAACGAACACGACCAGAAACCTCCGCCAGGACAGGGATGGAGAACGGGTTCCATTCGCAAAGTTTCGTATTCGCTCTGACTTGGGACCCTTCTTTAATCTTCAGAATCGCACCGGCCGGAACGGAGTGCTTTTCGATCTCGCGACCTTTCTGGTCGCAAATAGCGATTTCACCATTCCTTGAAAGGACGACGTCGTCGCCATTGTCATTGGTGACCGAACGTAATCGAATGAGCTGTACAGTTCCTCCCTTGCGGTTTTTCTTGTGGTTTTCCTCGGTGGCGGTGTTTGCCACACCACCAATGTGAAAAGTTCTCATCGTCAGCTGTGTACCCGGTTCGCCGATACTTTGGGCAGCGATAATTCCAACCGCCATGCCTTCTTCAACCAACGATCCAGTTGACATGTCCATTCCGTAACAACAGCGACAAACACCCAATGGTGCATCACAGGTCATGGGGCTACGAATTTGGATCTTTTCCAATCCCATCCCCTCAATTTTCCTGGCAATGTCCGGGGTAATCATCTGGTTTTCCCGAACAATCACTTCATCGGTGACCGGATTGACAATATTCTGGCGACTTACCCGACCATTGATTGCCTCGGAAAGACGAACCTCCACTTTTTCACCTCGATAAACGACTCCTTTGGTGATTCCCTGAGTCGTTTCGCAGTCCTCCAACGTGACGACCACGTTTTGTGCTACGTCAGCCAATTTTCGAGTCAGGTATCCTGAGTCTGCCGTCTTGAGTGCCGTATCGGCCAGTCCCTTTCGGGCACCGTGAGTGGACGAGAAGTACTCCAATACGCCAAGTCCTTCTCGGAAATTCGCTTTGATCGGGTTTTCAATGATCTCGCCGCTTGGCTTTGCCATCAGGCCTCGCATGCCAGCCAACTGACGAATCTGTTCAATACCACCTCGAGCGCCGGAATCCGCCATCAGGAATACCGGATTGACGTATCCGGTATCACCGCGGACGTCACCTTCCATGACTATTTTCATGTCACGGGTGATTTCCTCCCGGGCATGAGTCCAAGTCTCGAGAACCTTGTTGTATCGTTCTTTTTCGGTGATCACTCCACGCTCATACAGCTTGGTCAATTTGAGAACTTCTTTCTCGGCACTGCTGATGACCGTATGTTTGCTATCCGGGGTGACCAAGTCGTCGGTCGCAAACGACAGTCCGCTACGGGTGCTTTCGCGGAAACCGAGCTGATTCATGTCATCAAGAAGATCAATGGTCGCTTGCCGACCCAAGGTTTGGTAACAATCCGAGATGACATCGGCCAAATCGCCACTTTTCATCCGGAAGTTATAAAAATCCAGACCCTCTGGAAGCATCATGTTAAACATCACACGGCCGTAGGAGGTTTCGACAACCAAGCCGGGACCTTCGCGTTCTGCTTCTTTATCACTTGAGCGACAATACTCGTTTTTCGGCAGGCGAACTTTGATTTTCGCGTGAATGTCGATGATGTTTTGAGAGAAAGCGAAATCGGCTTCTTCCAATGACGAAAACGTCATCCCTTCACCTTTTCCGTTGGGCAGCACCAAGGTGATAAAGTAGCATCCCATTACGGTGTCCTGTGAAGGACTCATAATGGGTTTACCATTGGAAGGTGCAAAAATATTGTTGGTAGATAGCATCAACGTGTGTGCTTCGACCTGTGCTTCAATTGATAGCGGAAGGTGAACCGCCATCTGGTCACCGTCAAAGTCTGCATTAAAGCCCTTGCAGACCAACGGATGTAGATTGATCGCATTGCCCTCGACTAGAATTGGCTCGAATGCCTGAATTCCCATTCGGTGCAGGGTAGGGGCCCGATTCAACAGCACGGGGTGATTCTGAATAACTGAATCGAGGATGTCCCAAACTTCCTCGTCCTTTCGCTCAAGCATCTTTTTGGCACTTTTGATTGTGTCCGCGTGTCCAAGTTCCTTGAGTCGCCGAATAATAAACGGTTGGTAAAGTTCTAAAGCAATTTTCTTGGGCAATCCACATTGATGCAGTTTCAATCGAGGACCCACGACGATGACACTTCGTGCCGAATAGTCGACGCGTTTGCCAAGCAGGTTTTCCCGGAATCGACCCTGTTTCCCTTTGATCATATCGGTTAGGGATTTCAAGGGACGATTACTGCTTCCCAATACGGGACGCTTACATCGGTTGTTATCAAACAACGCATCCACGGACTGTTGCAGCATACGTTTTTCGTTGCGGATGATGACTTCTGGTGCATTCAAGTCAACCAATTTTCGCAAACGATTATTTCTGTTGATGATTCTCCGATACAAGTCATTCAAATCACTTGTCGCAAAATTGCCAGAGTCCAGCAAAACCAAGGGACGCAAATCTGGTGGAATGACGGGAATGACATCCAGGACCATCCACTCTGGCTTGTTGTCACTATCTCGAATCGATTCGACAATTTTCAGTCGGTTTGTCAGGTCCTTACGCTTTTGCTTGGAATTGGTTGTCTTCATCTCTTCCCGCAAAACTTCTGAGAGTTTGACGAGATCGAGATGGTTCAGGAGCTTTCGAACTGCATCTGCTCCCATTTCGGCTGTAAAGCTTCCTTCGCCATACTGCTGTTTGGCTTCCCGGTACTCTTCTTCGGTCAGTAGCTGTTGGCGTTCAAGCTCCGTTGTGCCTGGATCAACGACGACGTAATCCTGGAAATAAATAACTTTTTCAAGGCTGGTCGTTTTCATTTCCAGCAAATTTCCAAGGCGACTTGGCATCGCCTTGAAGAACCAGATGTGAACTACTGGAGCCGCCAATTCGATGTGCCCCATTCGTTTTCGCCGCACACGAGAATGGGTTACCTTGACGCCGCAACGATCACAAATCATGCCCTTGTATTTCATGCCGCGGTACTTACCGCACGCACATTCCCAGTCTTTTTCAGGACCGAAAATCCGCTCACAAAACAAGCCATCTTTTTCGGGACGATAGGTACGGTAATTGATCGTCTCGGGTTTTTTCACTTCGCCAAACGACCAGCTGCGAATGTCGTGCGGTCGGGCCAAGCTGATTTTTACAGAAGCATAATCATTAATTCGATCGTAGGAGCTTTCTGCGGTTGCCATCGGCGTTTTTCCCCGTTAGGAATTCTTGAATTGGTTCCGGATTAATTCTAAAAATGAAAAACTTCTAGATACGTCGTTTTTCCAGCTGCATATTCAAAGCGAGTCCCCGAATCTCGTTGGTCAAAACATCAAAACTAGCAGGGGTGCCAGCTTCGAGCGTGTTTTCACCCTTGACCATGGATTCGTAGATTTTGGTTCGTCCTTCGACATCGTCACTTTTTACGGTCAACAATTCCTGCAGGATGTAGGCGGCGCCATAGGCTTCGAGGGCCCAAACTTCCATCTCTCCAAATCGTTGTCCACCAAACCTTGCTTTTCCACCAAGAGGCTGTTGTGTAATCAGTGAATAAGGACCGGTGCTTCGAGCATGTACCTTGTCGTCAACCAAATGGTGGAGTTTCAGCATGTAGATGTAGCCAACGGTTGTTTCCTGCTTCATCTGATCACCCGTTCGGCCATCAAATAATTGGGTCTTGCCGTGGCGAGGTAGTCCAGCTTCCTCGAGACAGTCGTTGATACTCTCTTCGTCAGCACCTTCAAAAACCGGATTGATGGATTGGAAACCTAATTTGGCACCAGCCCAACCCAAGTGGGTTTCGAGGATTTGTCCTACATTCATACGACTTGGAACACCCAACGGATTAAGCAAAATGTGCAACGGGGTTCCGTCTTCAAGATAGGGCATATCTTCCTTCGGAAGAATCTTGGAAATAACACCCTTGTTGCCGTGACGACCGGCCATCTTGTCACCAACGGAGATGACTCGTTTGGTCGCGATATAGACTTTCACCATTTGCAGAACACCACTACGGAGTTCATCGCCCCGCTTCATGCTGTTCAATTGACGATCACGAGTGTCAATCGCCTTTTCGACCAAGTCCCAATCGGACTTGTAGATTTGCTGAACGGAGGAGATTTTTTCCTGACTTCGCAGATTGCCCAACACTTGGCTGAGCCGAAAGCTCTGAGCTCTTTCAGCGACAAACTTCGGATCCTGATCGCGGGTTAAGGCGACACCATCCTCATCGGTGACAGCTTTTCCGAGAGCTGTTTCCATCTTTTCAATCATGTCGCTAAATGCGGAAGCGACCTGCTCATTTCCCTCGGATTCAGCCGCTTTGAGGTCCTTCTGGAAAACTTTCCGTTCTTCATCTGAAAGGCTCATTTGACGCGAGAATTTCTGCGTGTCGATCACAATTCCTTCGATGCCCGATGGGACGTCCAAAGAATCATTCTTAACGTCTTCACCAGCTCGACCAAAAATTGCGTGCAGCAATTTTTCTTCGGGGGTTAACTCTGTCTTAGACTTGGGAGATACCTTGCCAACCAGGATGTCACCCGGTTTCACGTAGGTGCCAACCTGAACAATTCCCGAGTCATCCAGGTTTCTAAGCGCTTTTTCACTTACATTGGGGATGTCACGGGTAAACTCTTCGCGGCCCAGCTTGGTTTCCCGGATTTCAACATCGAATTCCTCAATGTGAATCGAAGTATAGGTATCTTTCTGGACCAATTCTTCGCTAATGATGATCGCGTCTTCAAAATTGAAGCCGTCAAATGACATGAAGCCTACTAGAACATTTCGGCCCAATGCCAATTCCCCATTGAGAGTTGCTGCACCATCGGCGAGCACATCCCCGCGGGCAACTTTATCACCGAGATTGATAATGGGTCTCTGATTCAAACAAGTCCGCTCATTTAATCCGGAGTACTTTTTTAATTCGTAAACGTCGGTGCCGACAACAATACGCGTCGAATCAACATAGGTGACTTTGCCGGCTCGTTTGGCAACCACGACCATGCTGGAATTTTTGGCGACTTCTTTTTCCATCCCGGTGCCCACAATTGGCGGTTCAGGAACAAGCAGTGGCACGGCCTGCCTCTGCATGTTTGAACCCATCAAAGCACGGTTAGCGTCGTCATGCTCCAGAAAAGGGATTAACGCAGCCGATACACCAACCATCTGGCTGGGAGCTACATCCATGTAGGTAACCGCAGTTGGATCCACCAAATCGAAGTCAGCTTTGTGGCGTGCAATGATGTTCCCGCCCATTCCCTTAGAGCCAGCGATTTCACCGTCGACGACGGTGGTGTCCGCCGGTGCAACGAAAGCGTCGACTTCTTCATCAGCCCGCAACCAGACGATTTCCTCTGAGAGTTTTCCGCTCTTAACCTTCATATACGGGGTGACAAGGAAGCCATAGTCGTCCACCGCAGCATAAATAGCCAAGCTGGAAATCAAACCGATATTGGTTCCTTCTGGTGTTTCAATCGGGCAAATACGACCGTAGTGCGAGATGTGTACATCGCGAACTTCGAAGCCCGCTCGTTTTCGATTAAGACCACCAGGGCCGAGAGCGGATAGTCGTCGTTCGTGTGTAAGCTGAGAAAGTGGGTTGGTTTGATCGACGACCTGCGAAAGTTCACCTCGACCGAAGAAATACTCGATGGCGGCTGAGATGCTCTTGGGGTTGATCAGACTGCGAGGCGTTATGTCCTCGGCGTCTTTCAAACTCATTCTTTCCTGAACAGTTCGGCGGAGTTTAAGAAAACCCTTGCGAAGTTCATCACACGCAAGCTCATCAATGGTTCTCAAACGACGATTGCCCAAATGGTCGATGTCATCAATGTGAGCATTGCCGGTATTTTCAGAGAGTTCAAGCAAGTACTTGACCGACGCCATGATATCGTCCGGACGGAGGGTCATCTCATTCTCGGATACACCCAGATCCAACTTCCGATTAATGCGGAACCTGCCGACACGCCCTAAACGGTATCGATTTATGTCGAAGAATTTTTCGTGGAAAAGGGTACGTGCCTTTTCCAATGCAGCCGGATTACCTGGACGCAGACGCTGGTAAATTCTTAGCAGTGCTTCTTCATGACTTGCCGTGTTGTCGTCTGCCAAAGAATTGAAGATCAATGAACTCTTCGGTGCTTCCATCACTTCAATCGTTTTCAAACCGCAAGAACAAATCGTTTCAGCAACATCCTTGCTGATCTTGTGTCCCGCTTCGATAATGATTTCCCCAGCTCGATCGCTGGTAGCCGGGTAAACGACGTCGTCGACTGCGATTCTCCCATCGATTTTTTGAACACTTCGACCATCAACAACCTTCTGTTTTGCCGAGGGATAAAATGCTCTCAAGATGTCAGAGTCTTCGCTGTACTTTGCGTCCATAGCCCGAAGCAGAGTCATCGCAGAGAATTTGCCGCTTTGATCAATTCTTACTGACAGAGCATCCTTCTTGGTGCAATTGACTTCAATCCAACTACCACGCTCAGGAATAACTCGACAACTGGGAAGTTTCCGATCGGATGTCCCGTCGGTATCCATCACAAAGTCGATCCCTGGACTACGATGCAATTGCGATACAACGACCCGCTCTGCACCATTGATGATGAACTCGCCACCACCAAGCATGATTGGAATGTCGCCTAGGTAAACCTCTTCCTCGATAGGTTCTTCCTTGTTGAGTCGCAGCCAAACCCGAAAAGGCCGACCATAAGTCATCCGTAGTTGCCGACATTCTTCCGGTGTGTATCTTGGTTTGCCCAATTCGTAGCGAACATAATCCAACTTGTGAGACTTGTCGTAGCTTTCGATCGGGAAAATCTCCCGAAGAACGCCTTCAATTCCTTGGTCTTTCCGCTTCTCCATTTCAACATCGAGCTGAAGAAAAGCGTCGTAACTTTTCGTCTGGATCTTTGTCAGATCAGGCGTTACGATTTTACGTCGTTCACGACCAAAATTCCGAATCGAAGTAGGTGCCAGTCGGCGTTCAACGGTAACAGCCATTTACACAGCGCTCCTTAACAAGGTTTTGGAGACGAAAGAAAGAATAACAAGCCAAAGAATCTCGCGCGCAAAACCCAACAACTGCTCGACGACAGAAAAAAATATTGTGGTTGATATTGCACGCGTTAATAACTCGGTTAGGAACCGATTGGTTTCGAACCACCGAGGGCGTGCATCGCAAATGCCAATCCGTTCATCTGCAATGCACCGGTTGGAGAATGACTACTTCAGCTCAACAGAACCGCCAGCTTCTTCGACTTCAGATTTGATTTTGTCCGCATCTTCCTTGCCAGCGCCTTCCTTAAGCGTGGCAGGAACGTTCTCGACCATCTTTTTAGCATCCATTAGCGAAGCACCAGTGATGTTCTTGACAACCTTGACGACATTTAACTTTTTGTCGCCAAATCCAGTCAATACAACATCGAACTCTGTCTGTTCTTCTGCCTCAGCACCTGGACCACCAGCTTGGGGAGCCATCATCACTGCACCACCACCCGATGCTGCTTTAATGCCATGCTCGTCTTCTAGATAATCGCTCAAAGTAATGGCGTCTTTCAGGGTAAGACCGGCAATTTGGTCACCAATGGTTTTCAGGTCGTCTGCGATTTCAACTGACATTTTTCAAAGTTCCTTTCGTTTATCGACTGCGATGCGGATGATGCAATCTTCCCCAAGTCAGGGGTTGGTAGAGTTGGATTTTGCTAAAGTTGTTCTAATTCTCGTTGTTCTAATTCTCGTTGTTCTAATTGATCGTTGTTCTAATTGATCGTTGTTCTAATTGGTCGTTGTTCTAATTGGTCGTTGTTCTAATTGATCGTTGATCTAATTGGTCGTTTATTGATTCGACGTATTCAATGTCGCCTCAGTTTTTGTGGAGAGGATACTATTCCTCACCTTTTGATTTAACTTGACCCGCCAATGTTCCACCTGGTCCATTGAGTTGAGCCGCAAGTGTGCTTCCGGGCCCAAGGATCTGGCTAGAAAGAAGGCTAAGTTGCTCGGTGCGGTTGGGCCACTTACTGATTTCTCGAACGCGATCCGGAGTCAGCGATTCGCCGTCCATCACACCGCCACGAGCTTGAAATCCTTCAAAGTCCTCACTTTTGTCAAGAACGGTGACTTCTTTGACAAGGTCGATGAAATCGTCACCTCCCCAGCAAACGGCCAAACAACCATTCAGTCCTTCAAAGGCAGCAGCAAGGGAGGTTCCCTCGGTTGCCCGACGAGCCAAGCCGTTTTTGACGACGGCTAAACTGATTTGCTTGTCACGTAATCGCTTGCGAAGCGAACTGGTCGTGTTGGCATCCAAACCAATTACGTCCACCAAAACGCAATCGCTAACATCTTTCAGTTTGCTGGAAAGATGTTCGATAACCAAATTTTTGACGGCTTTACTCATTGCCGATGTCTCTTTAAAAATTGCCGACCGGAGAGATTCCCGTCAGCGGTGATTCGTAATTATGAAATGACTGCCGTGTACGATCAGGCAGCAACCAATATCCCTGGACTCATGGTCGACGCAATGGCGATCCCTTTGACATAAGTCCCCTTTAATGTTGCCGGTTTTAGTGAGTCGATTAATCCGATGAACGCACTTATGTTTTCATGCAACTGAGCGGTTTCAAAACTCAGCTTACCCACGACTGCGTGAAGATTTCCCGCCTTGTCGTTGCGAAACTCAACCTTGCCCGCTTTGTATTCCTTGACGGCAGTAGCCACATCGGGGGTGACTGTTCCCGCACGAGGCGACGGCATCAGTCCGCGAGGCCCGAGAACTTTTCCCAGAGGTCCCACCACACCCATCATGTCAGGAGCGGCAATGCAGACGTCGAAATCCAGCCAGCCATCTTTGATTTTTTTTGCTAAGTCTTCCTGACCGACTTCATCAGCTCCAGCTTCGGAGGCGATGTCTGCCGATCCACCCTTCGCAAAAACAATGACTCGCTGAGTCTTGCCAATTCCATGCGGAAGAACGATCGAACCCCGTACGATTTGGTCCGCCTGTTTATCGTCGACTCCCAATCGCATATGGATTTCGATTGACTCATCGAATTTGGTGGAACCACCGAAATCCTTGAGTATCTCGACCGCCTTTTCCAGAGGTACCGGATCAGAAGGTACCTTTTTCGCCAATTCTTGATATCGTTTAGAACGCTTCACACTTCGACCTGTCTAGAAATTCACCAAAGAGACAATTGTAGCTATTTTGATTGCCTCTACTAGGAGTAACTTGAAAATTACGTGCAACTTTTACAAGGACTCAATTACCCTTGGGCAACGTCGATGCCCATACTGCGGGCAGTTCCTTGGATGATGCGGCGAGCATGCTCCAGATCACGAGCATTTAGATCTTCCATCTTTTTTTTGCAGATGTCGTCAATTTGATCAATGGTGACCGTAGCAACCTTGTCTACATTGGGCACCCCTGAGCCTTTGGCTATACCGGCGGCTTGCTTCAATAATGCCGCAGCTGGTGGGCTCTTGGTGATAAAATCAAAACTGCGATCGTTATAGACGCTGACGACAACAGGGATGGGAGTTCCGGCATATTCCTTGGTTTTATCGTTAAATTGCTGAACGAATTGCCCTAGATTGATGCCAAATTTTCCTAAAGAAGTACCCACCGGCGGGGCAGGAGTTGCTTGACCGCCAGGGACCTGAAATTTTGCTTGACCTACAAGTTGTTTTGCCATTAATTCTTACCAAATGAGTTGTTTTAGATTTTCTCAACCTGCCAGTGGTTGAGCTGGACCGGGGTTGGCCGCCCAAACATGTTCAAAATGACAGTAATCCGGCCATTGGACTCGTCAATAGTCTCTACGTCACCTTCCAAGCTTTGGAAGTTCCCTTCGTTGACGCGTACTCGGTCTCCGACCTTGAATGGGAATCCGATCTTCGGTGCCGCAGGGCCCTCTTCGGATTCTTCAGGCTTGCTTAGCCTGATGATTCTATCAATTTCCGAGCTTTCCAGTGGAGCTGGTTTCCCGGCAGAGCCGGTGAAGTCGCCAATTCCTGGTGTTTCTCGAACGATAAACCAAGTCTCATCATTGATCGCCATGTTGACCACGATGTAACCGGGATACAATTTTCGCTTCACAATCCGCTGTTTTCCAGTTTTGGTGAACTCCTTGACGTCCTCGGTAGGAACCAAGATTTCACCGAACATGTTCTCCAGCCCATGCATTTTGATTCGACGGCTCAATGCGTCGCATATCCCTTTCTCCCGATTGACCTGAACTTTGAGGATATACCAAAGTTTTTCAACGTCTTGCTCGGGTTCGTCGGCAATGTCCTCGATTGGACTGCCGTCCCCTTCCACTTCAAGATCATCATCATCCAGATCATCATCATCCAGATCATCATCATCCAAGTCCTCCGGTTCAGACGTCTCAACTGCTGAATCTTGCTGGTTATCGCTCGATTCAGACGCGAGTTCCGGATCAGTGGAGTTGCCTGGATCAGGAGAGTTGCCTGAATCACCTTCCACCGATTTCTCAGGCTCGGCTTCTGATGACGGCGATTCAGAGATCTCCGGCGTGGGTTCAATCGACACAGCTTCACCTTCGGCAGGCTTGGCTGAATCGTCTAATAGGTCGTTTTCGTCAGATGCGGTCACAGGTCAGGCTCAGCTCTTGACTTTCAAAATTGAAAAAAGTTTTTCCCACACAATGTCGAAAACGAACAGCAACGTTGCCATGAAAAAGATAATAAAAATCACGACAATGGAACTTCGAATCAACTCCTGCTTGGTCGGCCAGGAGACCTTGTTCATCTCGGCTTCGACTGCGATCAAAAAGTCTGCAAATCGTGACAGATTGACCAATCGGAATGAAATCCACAGCCCGATTGCCAGAACCAAACCACCAATCGTGTACTCGGCGCCAACGAAAAGGCCTGCAATCCAAGGTTCTCCGACAATTCGGACCGCTGCCACAAAAAAGATGATCGCAGCAGCAAAAAACGTAATTTGCCGAGCAATTTTACCTTGAGTTTTTTTGTACAAGTTGCCTCGAAACATTTCCGATAGCCAGCTTGCAGATTGTTTGGCAGTAGTTGATTTGTTCATTGGCCTGGTGATTTTGTATACAGGGGCGGCGGGACTCGAACTCGCAACCTGCTGATTTGGAATCAGCTGCTCTGCCAATTGAGCTACACCCCTAAATACCGGGCGGCAGTCCGCCCGGCAGGAAAACTCGTTTGACTACTCAATAATTTTCGTGACGACTCCCGATCCAACGGTACGTCCACCTTCGCGAATTGCGAAACGAACGCCATCGTCCATCGCGATCGGCTTGTGAAGCTCGACCTTGATCCTGACGTTATCACCTGGCATGCACATTTCTGCGCCTTCCAGATTGGCCGTTCCGGTTACGTCGGTTGTTCGAAAGTAAAATTGAGGGCGATACCCGCTGAAAAATGGAGTGTGTCGACCCCCCTCATCTTTTGAAAGGCAGTATATTTCTGCCTCAAATTTCGTATGGGAGTTGATGGTACCAGGCTTGCAAAGGACTTGGCCTCGCTCGATTTCCTCTCGCTTTAAACCGCGTAGCAAACAACCTACGTTGTCGCCAGCTCGCCCCTCATCCAGCAATTTTCGGAACATTTCAACGCCGGTGCAGATGGTCTTTTGAGAATCCTTGAGTCCAAGGATTTCGACTTCTTCTCCGGGTTTGATGACGCCGCGCTCGATACGACCGGTCGCAACCGTTCCACGACCTTCGATCGAAAAGACATCCTCGACTGCCATTAAAAATGGCTTGTCGTCTTCTCGGGTGGGTTCAGGAATGTTGGCATCAATGGCATCCATCAACTCTGAGATGCATTTACTGGCTTCTGGATCGGCAGGATTGTTGTACGCAGGCAATGCGCTTCCCTGCACGATTACAGCGTTATCGCCGTCAAAACCATACTTGGAAAGCAGGTCTCGGACTTCCATGTCAACCAATTCCAGCAATTCGTCGTCGTCGACAAGATCGCATTTGTTTAAAAAGACAACCAAGGCCGGTACATCGACCTGACGTGCCAATAAAACGTGCTCCTTGGTCTGAGGCATGGGGCCGTCAGCAGCGGAGACCACCAAAATGGCTCCATCCATTTGAGCGGCACCGGTAATCATGTTTTTGACAAAGTCAGCGTGCCCTGGGCAGTCAATATGGGCATAGTGACGGTTGTCGGTCTCGTATTCAACGTGAGCGACAGCAATCGTGACGGTTTTGGTTTCGTCACGAACCGTTCCACCCTTTGCAATCTCCGAATATGCCTTCATTTCAGCTAGGCCCTTCGCGGCCTGAACTGCAAGAATGGCACCGGTAGTGGTGGTTTTGCCGTGGTCAATGTGTCCAATGGTACCAACGTTAACGTGCGGTTTTGTCCGCTCAAATGACTCCTTGGCCATCTTTTATTACACCTAACTTTCTGAAAAAAATTCCAACCAAGAACAAACAAAACGGCAGGAGCCGCCTTACCTAAAAAATGCAGAGCTGTTGATGGGACTTGAACCCATGACCTCTTCCTTACCAAGGAAGTGCTCTACCACTGAGCTACAACAGCACGAACAAATTCTTCAGCATCATCGAAACAGTTGTCGCTCGTTATTTCCAAACCTCCAATACCAATCTGGCCAGTTCACCTCGGCCAAATTAGAATTCCAACGCCAATTCTCCAACATGATAGCGATTGTCTGACCACCAAGATGCTTGAAAATCGGCAAAAATCCCAATTCGAAGTGTTTTGCCCAAAGTGATTCGATTTGAAAATAGCCAATGTCGACATCACTTAACAGCTTTCAATCCCGACGGTTATCCTGAAAACAAACGTGTTCAGATCAGCCGATCGCTAATTTCTACCAGTTAAAAAGATGACGATGAGAGCGGGTGGAGGGAATCGAACCCTCATCCACGGCTTGGAAGGCCGTTGTACTAGCCGTTGTACTACACCCGCATTCAACAAATTTGCATTCGCAAAATCCTAAAAAATTCTGTGATTCTTTCCTGGTAAACATCACGGTCACAGTCGCTCACGGTGAATGACATGACCTCGAGTTTGCCAGTTTCGCTCTCCGGAAATACCTGTTCGCAGACAAATCTCCCAGAATACTAGGGAAAAATGGACACTAAAGAAATTTAACGGAACCGCTATGATAGTGAATCAAATCGTTTTTTGTAATGAAGCCCCAAAAATATTTAGGTATTTTCCTAAATGCATCATTCCTATTCGAAAATGCGGTGAGTGGGAGGAGCAGGATTCGAACCTGCGAAGGCTGAGCCAGCAGATTTACAGTCTGCCCCGTTTGACCGCTTCGGTATCCTCCCAGTATTGAGCTTTGGTTCGAAACCTGCGAAGCCCCTAAAGCCAGCGAAGGGACTCGAACCCATGACCTGCTGATTACAAATCAGCTGCTCTAGCCAACTGAGCTACGCTGGCAATCTACATTTTCGAAAACGGGCAAGTATACCCGAACGATTGTTTTTAACAATATGAACGCAGCCAGTTATCGGCTTTCCAAACCGCAAAATTTCAAAAAAATCCGGTTGTTAACGATATTAAAGGGAATAATCATGCGAATTCCTTCTCGAGGCCTGTTAGGCCAATGGAAATAAGCGTGGCAGTTATCCAAATCAAATCGAAGTTTGCTGGCCAACCGGCCTGAGCGGCGAAAATTTGCTTAGAGGCAGGGTCGCAAAATGACTGATTCGGTCGGCGGTCCGAGTCCCAAACCAAGGATATTTTCGGCTGAATCGGGCCCTGTATGGGTTGAACAACGATTTATCGGGATGGACGTTTGGGGTTAGGGCCTAGACGGTGGCGTTGTCAGATTGCGTTTTTCAAAAATCTCCCCATGCGGAGGGGATCGCTGCAGTACCAGATTTGCCTTGGTTTGCTCGCTATTTGAAAACCTGCGTCTTTCTAACAAGACAACGAAAAAATGCGGGCAAAATCCAATGCCCGCATTTCGATTGAGTCATCCATTGATGATGGCCCGTCAGTTTGTGACTACTCTTCGACGAAGTCGATTTTCTGTCGTTCTGCTTCTGCTCGTAATTTGACGAGGGCTCGAGCTTCGATTTGCCTAACTCTCTCCTTGGTCACCCCGATTTCTTGGCCTACCTCTTTGAGCGTCTGAGGTTCATGATCATGATCAAGTCCAAAACGGCTGATAATGATTTGTTGCTCTCGTTCATCGAGACTGGACAGGATTTTTCCGATTTGAGATTTCCGCAGTCCCTGCTCGATTTCCGCCTTGAAATTATTGAGCCGAGAGTCGGGGGCTCCCATGAAGGCTTCCTCGGAACTGGTTCGAAACCGGTCCCGTTGCTTGAATTCTTCCGGTATGGATCTGGCGAAGTTTTTCATGATGGCCCAGCTGCCGTAGGTGCTGAACTTGTTTCCGCGGCTGTAATCAAATTTTTCAACAGCTCGGAAAAGCGACATATTGCCATCGCTCACCAACTGAAAAAATTCATCACCTGCCATGACGTGTCGTTTGGCAATAGAGACAACCAGTCGCAGATTGGATTGGACCAAAAAGTTCTTGACCTGAATGGCCTCTTCATACAAATTTTCAATTTCATCCATCAAGCCGGTGCGTGGATCTGTGGGGTCCAGCTCACGACGTAATTTTGTCGCCAGGAATTTAAGGTAATTAAATTTCCTGAATTGGTGGTACTCCTGCTCACGAGTCAATAACGCATTTTCATACAGTCTCGTTAAGTACGGCGGAAGACCTGCAGGTGCTTTGACGCGCCGGGTGGTTGTTTCGGGCTCCGGCATGGGAGCAAGAATCAGAGCATCAGCGTTTGAACTCTGGAACTCTTCGTTGTCGATGAAATCGATGGGCAAATCGAGGATCTCTTTCGCCCTCATTTCGCCCACAATTCGGTAAATTGAATTGTTCGAGCGGTTGTAGCGTTTGCCTAACGATTCGGCTGACACTCCATCAAGGAAATCGAGGTAGAGCCGTGTTTTGGATTCGATCGAAAGCGGACCGCTCAGGTCAGGAAAAATAGCCAGTTCCGGATTCTGATCATCGAACTGCCTGATGGTATACCGAATCGTTTCGATGCTGCGGCCCATGCATTCTGCCACTTGACGAGTGACTTCTGCTGGCTTTTCGCCCGCTAATCCCAGTCGGCGAGCTCGGTCGAGTATCTCTTCCTTGTCGCTGAGGGTCAGTTGGCTGAATCTCTCGCCGCGACGAACCTTACTGCCGTGTACCTGCAGAAAATAGTCCACGCTGCTGCGAAGAAAACCAACGCGTTTTCTTCCCCGATCGAAAATCAGCTTCCGGCTCACCAGACCTTGTCGGCGCCAGCGGGAAATTGTCTTGGTCGAAACGCTGAACATTTTTGAAAGTTCGTCAACGGTATGGACCGGTTCTCCGATTTCGTCGGCTCGAAGATTAGCCGACTCTGAGAGATCCTCCACGAGTAGGTGCAGATCATGAATCACATCCTCGCCAAGGATGGCTTCGATCTCGGAATTTGAGGGCCGGTAGTCGGTTATTTTGAAGCACAAATACTCGTAGGAATAGGTCGTGCTCGCATTGATTTCGCGAAGCAGGATTTCCGCACGATTAGTTTGTTCGATTCGTTTTTCAATCGGAGCAAATCGCATTTGCTGATTGGCAAGTTGCTCTAGTTGTTGGCTTCGGTAGTCTTTGTTCATGTTGCACCTCTTTTTCAATTAAAGTCTCTGACGTTCCTTGCGCTTCCGCGCGTCTGATGACTCCAACTGGTTCCCGCGTCCATCGTGTCCGCGTTAAAAATGAAAGAACGATAGAGTTCCTTCCCGCTAGTTGTTGTTTCTCCTCTGAATCATTTGGATGTGCGGCTATCTTTCGGTTTAGCCACTGTTTCGTTCTGAAGGAAGTAAAAAGTTGACGGATTAAAAACAATGTCAGTCTCTTGTGGAGCTTTCAATGGAGCATTTTCCATTCCACTTATTCCGAAACATATCTCAAAAAGCCAATTCAATACGGTTTCCCATTGTTTTATTACTGAATAAAAATCGTTTCGTTCGACAGTAATTCGCAGGATGTCGGTATTAATTTGCTTTTTGTCGATTTTGGCAGCATTTCCGTTGTTTCACCTCGGTTTGTGAAACCTGTCACAAGCCTGGAATTCATCAAATTGATCGAATCAAAGCCTGATAACGAATCCTGTGTTGTCAAAGAAATGGCATCAAAATGAGCCACTTTTCTCAAAATAGGACCGCAGGATCGAACAGCCTGTTCACATCCAGTCGGTTCGATTTCAGGCTGACCAGTCGTTTCGCCGTGCTTTTCGGTAAGTTTTTGATGACTGGTTGACAGATGGCCACCTGAATACGATTTTAATCGCTCGCAAATGCGATTCATTGATTGCCCAAATTGGATCCGTTTTTCAAGGAATCGACTTCACTTTTCGACTACGAACTTTTTTGTCAGCAGATTTTCATGAATCCAACTATTCGGCGCGCCTTAATCAGCGTCAGTAACAAACTGGGATTGGCAGATTTTGCATTGGGATTGGCCAATGCGGGTGTTGAAATTTACAGTACCGGTGGAACCCGCCGATTTTTGACAGAATGTGGTGTTCAAGCCAAGGATGTCTCAGATTACACAGGATTTCCTGAAATCATGGATGGCCGAGTCAAGACTCTGCATCCCAAAATCTTTTCAGGAATCCTTTGTCGACATGAGAACAATGTCGACATGGAAACGATTGAAAACCTTGAGATCGTCCCGTTTGAGTTGGTTGTCGTCAATCTTTACCCTTTTGAATCGACCATCGCCAAGCCCAACGTCACTTCTGAGGAAGCGGTTGAGCAAATTGACATTGGGGGGCCGAGCTTGGTGCGTGCCGCAGCGAAGAACCATCAATATGTGACAATCGTGACCGATCCGGAGCAATACTCGGAAGTTCTGGGGCAAATTGAAGCGGATTCGGCTACTCAATTGGCGACTCGGAAATCATTGATGGCGTCTGCCTTCTCCCATACAGCCAACTACGATCGGATTATTGCCGACTATTTTCAGGACGAGACCAAGGATGGTTTTCCGACCCAGATGACATTGCCGCTACAGCTCAAATCCGTCATGCGATATGGTGAAAATCCACACCAATCTGCGGCGCTGTATTCCTTTCGTGGCAGCGATCACGCTTGCCTGACCAATGCGAGACAAATCAACGGTAAAGAGCTTTCCTACAACAACCTGATCGATTTGGAGAGTGCGATTTCGATCGCGAATGCACTTCCTGGAGTCTCCTGTGCGGTTATTAAACATAATAATCCTTGTGGGGCGGCAGCGGGTGCCTCGAGCGTTGAAGCGGCTCAGAAAGCGATGGCGGGTGATCCCCTGGCGGCTTTCGGTTCCATTTTGGCTTTCAATGGACCGGTTGATGAGGCGACGGCGGAATTTCTCTCGACGCCTGGCTTGTTTGTCGAAGCGATAGCGGCACCCGCTTTTGAGGCGTCCGCGGTCGGGGTCCTGACTTCCAAGCCGAAATGGCGAAAAAATGTTCGGTTAATGCAGATCGGTCGCATGGAATCATCGCCGCAGGTCCGTCAATTCAGGCAGATTGACGGCGGGATGTTGGTTCAAGACTTTGACAATGTGACTGATCCACGATCCGACTGGGAAGTGGTGACCCAAAACCATCCGGATGACTCATTCTGGGGTGAAATCGAATTTGGATGGGCCATCTGCCGTCATGTGAAATCTAATGCCATTACACTGTCGAAAGACTGTGCGTTGATCGGTTGTGGAGCTGGCCAGATGAGCCGCGTTGATTCCGTAGAAATCGCCATCAAAAAAGCTGGAGAAAGGGCTGACGGAGCGGTATTGGCGTCGGACGCTTTCTTCCCGTTTCCAGATTCCATCCATCACGCCGCCAAGGCGGGGATCGCTGTGATTATCCAGCCAGGTGGTTCGAAAAAGGACCCGGAGGTCATTGAAGCGTGTAACGAACTTGGAATTGCTATGGTTTTCACGGGTCGGCGGCATTTTCGCCATTAAGTTGGTGGCTGGAATTTCAGGACCTGGCAAGCGGGTGCTCGAAGTTGAAATGAATGGAATCTTTCTGGGTCGGAAGCCATCTATTCCGATCAGGCAAAAACGGCAAAGAGATCATCTTGAACTGACTTTTTGAGTTAGGTGATCTATGGGGAATGTCTGCCATTTTGCAATCTTGCCGATTTTGAACGCCGATCAGCATTGTATCGGTTGAGTTACTTGTTCCGGGCTTGCATGCGTAGATCCGGAGTTTTCGGTCGCCCATTCTGGAGGAAATTGATGAATGCGATGCCATTATTTCGGGTCGTTCAGAAACTCCGTCAATCTTTGAAGCAGATGCAAACTCTCGGGGGTTTGGAATCCGAAAAATTCCTTATTGTGGCTGGCGACTATGTCGGTCATCAATTTTGCTTTGAACGCGGCGAAGCGTCTTGGCTTTTTGAGGAATCCTTCCTTGAAGTCCAAATTGCGCAGCGAACTAGCCGGATGGAATTAAAAAGCCTGGTGGACCCGGAATTCGCTGCTTCAACCTATCTGTTCCAGCAAAAAGCGGCCTGATTCGCACAAATACGGACCAATTGCGACAAGTTTCGTAAAAATTGGCTTTCGCCCGAGTTAGCCCTTGAAAATCGACTCTTATTTTTCGATACTGGTTCGTCTTCCTGAAGACTCAATTGGCTTCGCAATTTTGCACCTGATGTGGCAGAAGCTGCCACTGGAGATTGATTAATGGCGCGGTATACCGGCCCAAAAGCACGAATCAACCGTAGACTGGGCATTATGGTCTACGAAAATGCAGGACCTCGTAGGGTCAAAGAGCGTCGGGGTGATCAACCGCCCGGAATGCACATCCGTCGAAAACGCCCATCCAACTTTGGTTTGGGCTTGATGGAGAAACAGAAAATCAAACATTATTACGGGGTTGGTGAGCGTCAATTGCGTCGCTACTTCGTCCGGGCAGCCAGTGGTGTCGGAAACACCGGTGAAAAGCTCTTGTTGATTTGCGAAAACCGACTAGACAACGTCATTCGCCGAATTGGCCTGACGATGACACGGCCTCAGGCAAGGCAGGGCATTGTGCATGGTCATTTCAAGGTCAACGGCATCAAGGTGGACAAGCCTTCGTACCAATTGCGGCCGGGTGATGTGGTGACAGTTAAGCCTGATGAGAAATTGAAATTGCTCTATCAGGGAGCTGTGGCTAATTCTGAGGGAGAGGGAATCGAATGGGTCTCATTTGATTCAGAAACGCTCACAGCAATGGTTCAGGGAAAGCCTGGACCGAGTGATATCAGTCTCCCTATCGATGTCAATATTGTTGTCGAATTTATGTCGCGATAACTTTTGTCGTGAGAAAATTGTCGCCACGACCTGAAGCGAATGATGTGGTCGATTTGCGATGCGAGAGATTCCTAATAGGATGTTCGGCAAGCGGTAAGCTTGCCGTTTTTTTTTGGTAGTTGGAAATAATTGTTGGCAAATTCAAGTTGTTGAAACAGCCTGTTTTGTCTGATGGGTAGAAAAATGCATTCTCAATTGGTTGTTTTGGGTGGTGGTCCGGGTGGATATGCTGCCGCATTCTTGGCAGCAGATGAAGGCATGGATGTCACTTTGGTAGAGTCGCAGGGGCGTTTGGGTGGCACTTGCCTGCTCAAAGGTTGCATCCCATCGAAGGCGTTGTTGCACGTTGCTCGAGTGATTTCTGAGGCTGAAGAATTGACGGAGGATTGGGGAGTAGAATTTGACACTCCCAAAATTGCGATTGATAAAGTAAGAGCGCGAAAAGACAAGGTGATCAGCACGTTGACGGGTGGACTGGCTGGACTAGCCAAAAAACGAAAAATAAAGGTCATTCATGCCAAAGGGGTCTTCACCGATTCTTCGACGCTGAAATTGGAAGGCGATGATGATTCCATACCTGAAGAACGCATTCTGACATTTGATCATTGCGTGTTGGCTACCGGAAGTGTGCCGGCGATGCCCGCCGCTTTTCGAATCGGAAGTGAAAAAGTTGTGGATTCAACTGGTGCTCTGGAACTGCCCGAAATTCCCTCGAAAATGCTGGTCATAGGTGGTGGATATATCGGTTTGGAAATGGGCACTGTCTATGCGACGCTCGGAGCAAAAGTGGACGTTGTGGAATTGGCTGACGGCCTATTGATGGGTGCGGACCGGGACTTGGTGAAGCCTCTTGAGAAACGGCTTAAGTCATTACTGGAAAACATTTTCCTGAATACCAAAGTGGGATCGGTTTACGAAAAAGATGGCAAAGTCGAAGTCGCTTTTGAAGGACCCGGTAAGTTTGGAACCGAGGCATATGACCTTGTATTGGTATCGGTCGGTCGTACACCGAGTACTCGCGACATCGGTTTGGAAAACACGATGGTTGAGATGATCGAAAGAGGATTTGTCCGCGTTGACAGCAAAATGCGATCGGCAGATCCAAAAATCCTAGCGATTGGCGACGTGGCTGGTGAACCGATGTTGGCTCATAAGGCGACCCATGAAGGAAGAATAGCCGTGGAATCTCTCTTGGGTAAGTCGGTGGAGTTTGATAAGCGGGCGATTCCAGCGGTTGTATTCACCGATCCCGAAATTGCATGGGCAGGAGTGACTGAAACGGAAGCCAAACGGGATGGAATTCCCCACCAAGTGGCTGTTTATCCGTGGGCAGCCAGTGGAAGAGCCCAAGCGATTGGTCGGACGGATGGACTAACCAAATGGTTGGTTGAACCCGAAAGTGAGCAGGTTATCGGTTGTGGCATTGTCGGTCCGGGTGCCGGGGAACTGATTGCCGAAGCCGTTTTAGCGATTGAAATGGGGTGCCATCTTCATGACATTACCGATTCGATTCACCCACATCCGACGTTGAGTGAAACCATTATGAATGCTGGTGAAGTCTTCTTCGGAACGGCTACCGAAATCTACAAGCCAAAGCGTCGCTAGTGTTTTTGCTAATCGCCAAGCTGCCAAAAGTTCTTTCTATCGACTACCAGGGAAGTCGATAGTGAAGGTAGGGAGCTGGTTGTCCGGGCCGATAGTAGCCCAGCGGGTAATCTCTTGAGAAGGGCGATTCGACGGTCGCATGGATCGGGAGAGTGAAAATACCGTTGAAAAAGTGTAAACCCGAAATGCCGGGTTGGATATAGGGAACGCATTGACCGTACCTTTCCAAGGCGATGTCCTCAAAAAACAGCGGCTGATATTCGATCAGCGGTGCCTGCCATTGGACGACATTTTTGACCAAGCTACGTTTAATGAGTTCATTTTCCTGGGTTGTAACGAATCGATCGGGAGGTGTTTTTCCCGTTTCCAGATGGATGTTCACCTGCATTTTCGTTATGTTTTTCAGGCCCAGTTGTTGATCAATCGGGTCTGCTACTCGGTCTTGGCCGTTGGCACCCATTCCCAACAAGCTAACGAGAATGACACCAGCCAAGGGCAATGCTCTTAAAGATGTCGTCATGATATTGAATTCCTGAAAATCGGATACTGTCAATTTTATCGGAATAAGTCACCGTCTACATTTTGCGGGGAGTAAAAAAATCTACCAGACCACCTAATCCGATTATCTTAACGGCGAGTGGCTCCCTGCCGTCTGGGCAGCGACGATACCGACATCTCATCGCAATGGGGCACAACGTCAAGCGGCAATCATGCCAACCCAGCAATGGGCTTGTTGGAATTATTCCTGTGGGAATCGAATGAGGATCGGCAGAAGCGGGATGCACCGTTACTTCATGCTTTCGATTTCGACACCGAGGGTCCCTCGGCCCGATTTAGCTCTCTGAATCCGGCGGATCGATTTTCGGCGAATTTGATTCACTGTTTGCCGCCGACTCCGATGTACTGCCGGGTGATGCCGGGGAGCTGCTAGGTGCTGGTGGAGCGGAATCCAGAGACTCGCTTTGCAATTTTGGTAACGCCTCGTCAGTCGGAAGAGCTTCTAGATAGATCTCGTCTAGTTCGGTTTGGTCGGTATCCCGCCGCATTAGCAGGTACATTCCGGTGGAAGCCGCAAAAAAGAACCCGTAGTTAAACGCTTGAGCCAAAAGCCGAATGGCTCCTTCCCAGAAGGAGATCATTTTCACGCTAAAAATTTGGATCTTCGAATACGATGCTTTTGTCGGTGCAATTTCCTGATCAGAGGGTGTAGCGACCACCGGGTCGTTTTCTGTTGTAGTAGGGTTTGAGTCTAGCGGAAGCCGTTGTATCTCCGCAATTTCATCAACTCGATCAAACCCCGCTCCCCAGCTAGTGCCCCACTGCGTGATCGAGATGGACTTGTTTGCAATCTCAGTGACGATAAATGAAGACAGAAAACCGAGGATCAAAACAACGGTCAGATAGAAAAGGAATTGAAATGGTTTTTGATACGGGTAGGAGAAACTTCTGCTGACAGCTTCAAACGGATCCGCATTTTCGGTTGCAATGGCTGGCCAGAGGAATGACCACCCAAAAAACAGAGGGACCAAAAGCAGAGTCATCAAGAAGCCGATAAAGAGTAGAAGACACCAGCCAAACCCAACCAGCAGAAGCATGAAGTCTATACGAATTAAAATGCCGATGAAGAATAGTGGAATAGTAAAAACTAGGATGACCATCAGGGGCACACTACCACTCAGCAAGAAAGTAACGTACCGCTTACTGCAAAAGAGGAATGCTTGAATCGGTCCAGTTCTTTCGTCCCGAGTAAAATGGGTTGCGGCAACGCGACAAATCATACCACCGCATAGGGACCAGAGAATCAACATCCCGATCAGCCCAAAAAAGTAATAACAGTTTTGCTGAATACTCAGAGCGGGATCGAGAAGGGCTAGGTGCGGAGATCCAAACTTAAAAAACACCGGAAGTGGCGTGACATTGGCCAGCCAGTTTTCATCTGCTGAATCCGACCAGAAGCTCATGCGTTGAATTTTTTTTCGAACGACCTCGTTCCCGGCGTCATTCTGCACGTTGACTTCGTTGGGATTCAAACTGGATCCGATGATTTCGGAGTCGGACAGAAAGATCGATTCACTTAGATTCCAAACCAAGGGTGTCAGGAGCAAGCCGATGAATGCGATGCCCCAAACCGTTCCCCTTACCGCGATAGCGATCGATTGCACCAGCATCAGCCAGGGACAAGTATCACGCCACGAAATAGATTTCAAAGTCTGTGATTTCAAAGTCTGTGAATTCATGTTGATCGAGGAATTGAATGATGTTTGGATTTTGATAAACGATTTAGCACGGTGTGGATATTCTGTACCCGGATTCGAATCGGCTCGTTCTAGGGTTGAATGAGTGGTAGCCGGCAACAGGAGATGTCGGCAGTTGTGGGAATGCGTCCTCCAACCTGGCTTGCGTCAGGTATTCCCGCGGCCACATGACCTGATCCAGACATGGTTGTCCAAACGCCGTTTCCAAGCAAAACAACTAACCTTAGGATACTAAGACAAAGCTCCGCTTTGGAACAGATTAATTGCTGGACGTGATGCTGTGAACCTGGATTATCATTTTGATTCTGAAGTTTGATTATCCAGACTCGAGAATCCTGGATTCTTCAAAGCGGCGTTGTCTTGCCCTGAATTCGATGTTTCATCCGCAATGCTGATGAAAAAAGGACTGATGGTGATTCGGTCGTCGCTACCCAAGGGCAATTTGAAAAAAATTGTGTTTTCTGATTGGAATTTGTTGAGCGGTTCCCAGATTTTAATAAAGAGTTTCGCAACCCATGAAGTGATCGATTCCCAATGGGCCCAAGCGATTGATGTCCAGCTGGAATTTAGGGGTGATTTGGCTATCCCGGCGGGCTGAATGAAGACCCATGGGGTGCGGCTAATCCAAAACGAAACAAGTCTTCCTTGGAGGGATTCATGCCGCTGATGGGGTTTGCCTACCCATTTCGGAAAGGATTCGGGTGCATGCCTGGTCGCTAGGTTGACTGCATTAGGAAGCCGTTTTTACTGATAGCGATCAGTGGAATGGTCATCGGGACCTGGGTCGTGCTGCCCCTCTGTTGGCATGGAGATGTCTTCATTAAACCACCGGCCCAGATCAATCAATTGACATCTCTCGCAGCAAAACGGTCGAGAGGCGTTGGCGGCCATATCGACAGGCTTCTCACAGGTGGGACAGCTTGGTCGACGCATTTCATTTTTCCTGGTCGAGTCTGATTGTCTTGTTCCGGTCCGCTTCGACTTTGTTCTGCAGTCATCGTTGCCAGACAGGGGATTTCATGTGCATTGAAATACATGTTCCCTTAACGTGGTCGTCAGACCTATTTGTCCGGCTTTTTGGTCCCTGATTCGGATTTTCCAGAAGATTGACCCGAGGATTTGGTGGAAGATTTTGATTTTTCGGAACTATCTGAAGACGCTTTTTTATCGGCAGCCGCCCCTTTTTTGTAGGACTCACTTCGATAGTCTGTTTCGTAAAAACCAGACCCTTTAAACATGATCGCTGCCCCGGTTCCAAACAGTCGCCGCAATTTTTTCTTTTTACATTCGGGGCATTTGTTTATTGGGTCTTCGGTAATGTTTTGAAACAACTCCATGGTGTGGCCGCAAGCGTCACATTCATAATCATAGGTTGGCATGCAATCAGTCCTTTTTGAGGAAAAGGGCAGTGGATACGTCGTGCGATAGGATCAGTTTTCCAAGTTCACTCCATTATTTGAATTCTCATCATTTGAATTCTCATCATTTGAATTCCCCGTGGAGACAAAAACCTGAGCGGTCCGCAGTACTCGGTCGTGAAATTGGTAGCCAATTCGGGCTACTAAAGAGATGTGATTCGCTGGAACTTGATCGCTTGGTTGCATCTGTATGGCTTCATGCATATTAGGGTCGAATGGTTTGCCAATGGCTTCGACAGGAGAGCAATGATGTTTTTCGAGAACGTCTTTGAGTTGGGCAGCCACCATTTTAACGCCGTCCAGCAGGCCCGTGCCTTCCTGATTCGATTCAGCGGCTTCTGCGGCGCGGTCCAGATCGTCTACTACCGACAGGATGTCGGTCAGCAATCCGCTGGACGCATACTTCTTCGCTTCCTCGGTATCACGACGTCCACGTTTTCTTATGTTTTCTATTTCGGCCGCTGCTCTAAGCAACTGATCGTTCTTGGAAGAAACTTCCGACTTTAGCTGTTCGGTTTCTGAGCGGTCCGGTTTATTCTCTTCATTCTCGGATTCTAAATCAGCATCCGCAATTTCCTGAAATACCAAGTTTTCAGCGTTTTCCTGCTCGCTCTGATCAGCCGCTTCTTTGGATTCTTCGTTATCCATTTTATTATTGTCTGTTTACGTTCGTGAAATTGTCTGATTAAGATGTCAAGGGTTGGGAAGCGATATTCCATCGCCGGCAAGGGAATCAATCAGCCTGGTTCGGTTTAAAATAATCCCGAATTGATTTTAGAAAAGACTTTCGCTTTGGGGAAACATGAGTTTCATCCAGCTCGGCTAGTTCCCGAAGCAGTTCTTCCTGACGCTCATTGAGCTTTTTAGGCGTTTCAATGTTGAGTTGGACATGTAAGTCACCTTTTCGGCCCGAGTGAGGATCGGGCATTCCTTTGCCTCGAATGCGAAAGACTTCGCCGGATTGAGTCCCTGCCGCCACGACCAGGTCTTCGCGGCCCTCGAGGGTTGGGATCTCGATTTTTGCTCCGAGAGTTGCTTGAGAAAAAGCTATTGGCATTTGCAGGATGAGGTGTGGCCCTTCTCGACGAAAGAGCTCGTGTTCGGTTATCGATACAAAACAATAACAATCGCCGGCGGACCCACCGTCGGGACTGGGTTCACCTTGCCCGGTAACACGTACACGGGTTCCATCATCGACACCTGCAGGAATCGAAACTTCAATTTCCACTGTTTTCTTTTTGAATCCACTTCCCCGGCAATCACCACAGGGGGCATCAATTCGCTTGCCCTCTCCACGGCATTCCGGACAAGTCGTTTGCATTCTCAGAATACCATGCGACTGAACGACCTGGCCCAGTCCCCCACAAGTTCCGCACATGCTCGGCTTGGAACCTTCCTTGCAGCCGGATCCGCTACAGGTATCGCATTTTTGTGCGCGAGGTATTTTGATTGTCCGATCGACGCCAAAAGCCGCCTCTTCCAGCGTTAACGCCATGTCAACTCGAACGTTGGCACCTTTTCGCACGCGGCGACCCCCATCGCCGCGGCTGCCGCCGCCAAAAAACCCCTCGAAAATCCCGCCGCCGAAGATATCGCCAAAAGCGTCGAAGATGTCTTCGGCTGAACCGAACGAGCTACCTGAGCCCTCCAGTCCGGCATGACCATATTGATCATACCGAGCTCTTTTGTCTGAATCCGAAAGGACTTCGTAGGCCTCCGCCGATTGTTTGAAGCGGACAGTGGCATCTTCGTCACCCGGATTGCTGTCGGGGTGGAATCGAACCGCCAGCTTGCGGTAAGCCGATGAAATTTCACGGTCACTCGCGTCTCTGGATACTCCCAGAACTTCGTAAAAATCAAGCTTGCTCATGAAATCTGGGGATTGGCAAAAAAACTACGATCCAATTGGAAGATCAAAAACAAAAAATGGAAAAGTCGATAAGCAGTGATCAGACGTTGGACATGTTTCAGATTTTTTCTTTGGCAACACATCTAACGGTAGTAAAAAACGGGCCACCTCCTTAAGAAGTGGCCCTGAAAATTAACCGCCGCCATTAAAAACCATCAAGGGTTTCCAAAGGCATATCCGGATTTTTTTTCGCGAAAACCGGCAATGCAAAACTACGCAATAGCGCCTTCCACACGAGCCTTGTTCTTATCGTCATCGTCAAAATTGGAAACCATAGCATCTGTCGTCAAGAGCAAACCAGCAATGCTGGCTGCATTACTGAGTGCGGTTCTTACGACTTTGACTGGATCGATCACGCCCTCTTTCAAAAGGTCACCATATTTTCCGGTGTTCGCATTGAAACCGTATGATTCGGATGACTTTTGACAAATTTCGTCGGCGACAACTGAGCCATCTCGACCGCCGTTGTCCACGATTTGCCGAAGGGGTGAATCGAGTGCTGCCAAGACAATATCGACA
Organism: Planctomycetota bacterium; assembly: GCA_014238905.1. GTDB lineage: Bacteria > Planctomycetota > Planctomycetia > Pirellulales > Pirellulaceae > JABAAE01. Next base: position 318,153 of record JABAAE010000002.1, on the reverse strand, counting down.
CCGACTTTTTCATCACCTTTTGCCGACTTGCGTGCTGCTTCGACTGCTGGCTTGCACCTTAGCAGAGCAGTTCCGCCACCCGGCAGGATACCTTCTTCAACGGCCGCTCGGGTCGCGTGTAAAGCATCTTCTATTCGGGCTTTTTTCTGTTTCATGTCCGTCTCAGTTTCGGCTCCTACGGAAATGACCGCAACACCACCGGACAGTTTTGCCAAGCGTTCCTGGAACTTTTCCTTGTCGTAATCGCTGTCGGTTTGCTCGATCTGTTTCTTGATCTGGGCAATCCGTCCATCTCGATCAGCAGCTTTTCCTGCACCTTCAACAATGGTCGTATTGTTTTTGTCGACGGTGATTTTCTTGGCTTTACCCAAGTGATCTAAGGAAAGGTTCTCAAGCTTGATTCCCAGGTCTTCACTGATCATGGTTCCGCCTGTTAGCGTCGCGATATCTCCGAGCATCGCTTTGCGGCGATCACCGAAACCGGGTGCTTTGACGGCACAAACATTTAAAGTTCCACGCAGTTTGTTAACCACCAGCAACGTCAGAGCTTCCGCATCGACGTCTTCGGCGATAATCAGCAGTGGCTGACCGGATTGTCCGGCTTTTTCCAAAATCGGAAGTAAGTCGCGAAGATTACTGATCTTCTTTTCAAAAAGAAGAATCAGGCAGTTTTCCAAGGTGCAGTCCATGTCACCAGGGTTATTAATGAAATAGGGTGAAATATAACCCTTGTCAAACTGCATGCCGTCAACGTAATCGACACGGGTATCTGTTGTTTTTCCTTCTTCAACAGTGATCACACCATCTTGGCCAACCCGGTGAAGCGAGTCGGCAAGCAATTCGCCAATTGCCATGTCATTGTTGGCACTGATCGCTCCTACTTGAGCAACTTGTTCCTTCTTCGAAATCGCTTTTCGCATCGAAACAAGCTGTTCAACCGCGGCCTCGACTGCTTTCTCGATGCCCCTGCGAACTGCTGTTGGATTACAACCGGCAACCACGTTGCGCAGGCCTTGCTTGAAAATAGAACGAGCCAGCACGGTAGCGGTTGTTGTTCCGTCACCGGCGAGATCGGAGGTCTTTTGAGCCACCTCGACCACGAGTTTTGCACCCATGTTTTCGAAACGATCCTCCAGCTCGATTTCTTTTGCGACGGTGACACCATCTTTTGTGACAGTCGGACCACCGAACGATTTGTTGATGATGACATTTCGGCCAGTTGGACCCATTGTCGTTGCCACAGCATCAGCCAATTTATTGATTCCTCGCAACATTCGTTGGCGAGCATGATCATCAAAAAGCAATTGTTTTGCCATTGAATTACCTTTTACTTTTTAAGGGTTAAGTGTTCCAACGAATTTCAAATAACTCGGGCGAGAATGTCATTTTCACGAAGAATTTTGACATCCGAACCGTCGACTTCAATGTCGGTTCCGCCATACTTGCCATAAATGACTTCGTCCCCAACATTCACAGCCAATGCTCCACGGTCGCCATTCTCCAAAAGTCGGCCAGGACCTACGGCAAGGATTTTGCCGCGTTGGGGTTTTTCCTGAGCGGAGTCAGGGAGCACAATCCCTCCTGCGGTCATTTCTTCTGCTTCAACGGGTTCAACAACGATTCGGTCATCGAGAGGTCGGATTTTTGCCATTTGATTTATCCTTTATGTTTTGCTTTTTGTTTATTTGCCTTGAAAGGGCGATGGTTTCGAAACAGTTTTAATAACGATGGAAACAGACGAGATTACATCATGCCTGGCATGCCACCCATGCCACCCATGCCGCCCATACCTGGCATGCCGCCACCCATGCCGCCCATGCCACCCATTCCACCCATGGGGTCCATGCCACCACCCATGCCGTGGTCGTGATGGTCGTGACCTTCTTCTTCGGCTTCGGTTGGAATTTCGGTTACCAGAGATTCCGTCGTTAAAAGCAACGAAGCAACACTGGCAGCGTTTTGAAGTGCAGAACAGACGACCATGGCAGGGTCAATCACCCCAGCTGCAATCAGATCACAGTAAACGTCTTTGTCTGCGTTGTAGCCTTCGGTTTTGACTTTCTGATGTCGGACACGATTGACAACGACAGCTCCATCTACACCTGCATTGTTCGCAATAGCTCTCAACGGATAATCAAGGACTTTGGCAATAATATTGGCGCCCGCGGCTTCATCACCCTCGACCCCCAATTTTTTCAAAGCCTTTTCGCTTCGGATTAAAGCGATACCGCCTCCGGGGACAATCCCTTCCGCTAGAGCAGCTGCTGTTGCGGCTTTCGCGTCTTCCAGAAGGGCTTTTCGCTCCTTCATTTCGGTTTCTGTTGCAGCACCACAGTTGATTTGGGCAACACCGCCGGCAAGCTTGGCCAGCCGCTCCTGCAGCTTCTCACGATCGTATTCACTATCGGTGATTTCAATCTCGTTGCGAATCTGCTGAGCTCTTCCTTCGATGTCGGCTTTCTTGCCGCCACCACCCACAATGACGGTTTCTTCAGAGGTGATCTTTACCTTTTTGACTTGGCCAAGATCCTTCAATTGAACACTTTCCAATTCAATCCCAAGGTCTTTGAAGATTGGTTGTGCTCCTGAGAGAATCCCTAAATCCCCGAGAATTGCTTTTCGGCGATCGCCGTATCCGGGGGCTTTGACGGCTGCAACTTGCAGGATACCCCGCATTTTGTTGACAACCAGAGTTGCCAATGCCTCTCCCTCAACATCTTCAGCAATCACCAATAATGGTTTACCTGCTTTGCTGATCGCTTCCAAAAGTGGAATTAAAGGCTTGTTGGCAGAGATTTTTTCTTCGAATAACAAGACGTAGCAATTTTCCAGCTCTACCGTCACCTCGTCTTGATTGGTGACGAAATGGGGAGAAAGAAAACCGCGATCAAATTGCATTCCTTCGACGACATCGACGGTTGTTTCGCTGCTACGGCCTTCTTCTACCGTGATCACGCCATCTTTTCCAACCTTCAAAAATGCTTCTGCTAAAACATCCCCAATGGTCGAGTCGTTATTTCCGGCAATCGTGGCAACCTGTTGAATTTCTTTTTTGTTTTTCGAATCAATAGGGGTTGCTGATTTTCGAATGGTTGTCGAAACCGCGTCGACTGCTTTGGTGATTCCTCTGGAAAGCGCCATGGGATCGGCACCCGCGGCAATCATTTTCAAGCCTTCCCGAAAGATGGCTTCGGCAAGGACGGTCGCAGTGGTCGTGCCATCACCGGCGACATCATTGGTTTTACTGGCGGCTTCTTTTACCAATTGGCAAGCCAGATTCTCATAGGGATCATCCAGTTCGATATCTTCAGCGACGGTGACCCCGTCCTTGGTGACTTTTGGTGATCCCCAGCCTTTATCCAGTACAGCGTTTCGTCCACGCGGTCCAAGGGTACTCTTGACCGCCTTTGCCAGCTTGGAAACACCTGCCAAAAGCGGTGCTCGAGCGGCATCGTCAAATACCATCTGCTTTGCCACAACAATTCCTCCAAAATCAGAGATTAAATCTATCTATCTGTTACACACGTGTAATTTTTCACAGTTTTCAACAGCTGACTTGCCTCAGTTATGTCCGATCCAAGCTGGGAGATTTTCCCGTTTTGATGGAAACGTCACTGATTCCAGCCACGAAAAGTGGCAGTCAGAAAGTTGAAAGGGCATTGAGACGCAAACTATGTGCCAAAGGAGCAGAATGTCGAATTTGGCAGAAATCTAATAATCTCCTTGGATCTCGCCTCGAAAAACATGCTGCCGAGAGACCTGTCTCAAGAATCGTGCCAAATTGGCATTGGTTGCCGACGCCGGATCCGAGTGCCGGCAATGGTCTATCTGGGGCGGGCCCAACTGCAGGGAATCTAGTGCTTTTTGAGTCCAAGGGTCAATGAGTTTGGATTGGCTTGGGTCAAAATGGCCTCTCAAGGGTTGGGATTCCCCTTGAATTTCTGTTTTTCGAGCGATTTGGCCGATCCCAATGGGAATACCGACCAAGACTCCCTGTTCGTCTGACAGTTTGCAATCACCAAAAATGAAGATGGGCAATGAGCTCAGAGCACCCGTTACGATTGCCTGCCGATGTAAAATCAGTGATTCGATCAGCAGCTTGACCTCGTTTTTCTGTTCCTTCGAAACGATCAAGGCCATGGGGATGTCCGAGAGGACATGGGTCTCTCGAAGGCGCAAATGGGTCACCTTGCCATCTTTGTCGACCCATGACCCAAATCGATCGCTTGAAATGAGGGTGTCGGCGACCATGCGAACATCATGAATTTTTCCAGTCCTACATCCCCGAAAGTCCAAAATTACACCTTGAAACCCTTTTTTGGTGATGACGCGAGCTGCCGATAGGACCTCGGCGGCGGTGCTGCCGGTGATATTTGAAAATCTCAGATAGGCAGTTTTTTCATGGCCCTCAAAAGCGTAATCCCAATCCTCGAGCCCACTTTCGCTGACTCCTTCCACCGAAGCGATTGGAACCACGTGGCGGGTCATTTTAATTTCCCGGACCGATTTCCCGGGTTGACGCACCGAAATCGTCACCTGGCTACCTTGAATCCCACGCAACGAACCGACGACTTCGGACAGGGGTAGACCGGCCACGACCGTTCCGTTGACGCCGACGATTTCATCTTGGGAAATCACTCCCCCAAGATGAGCTGGCCCACCACGAAAAGCTTTGGTAATCGAAATGACTCCATTGTCGCTGGATTGCTGAATCGCGATGCCGATCCCAATGTATCGATTTTCGGCCAATTGACCCTCGATGTTAGATTTAGCATTGGAAATCAACCTTGGGGAGCCAGATACTGATTTCAGCATGGCATTGGCAAAAACTTGGGGGCGAATCAATTCTGAATCCGGTTCACCCACTGATCGTGAAAAGTCTTCAATCAACTCCTGAAGATCCCTTTTGTTTTGTATCTTGGTGATTTGGTCATGGAACTGGTTGGCGAGTGGAGCATTGAACGATCGTGCCCCATTCAAAATCATCTGGTTTCGCAGTGGCGGGGCGACGTGATTTTCGATCAGGGCTGTAGAGGTTGTCCACGCCAGTTCTGCGACACCGAGGGCGTTGTCGATAAGTTCCTGATTATCAGGCCTCACAGATTGGTCTTGCCTTTGATTGCTTACCTGTCCATGAGTCCAACAGCAATCGCCGATCAGAAAGAGTACGAAAACGCATCTCAACAGAATTTCCATCTAAGGTCCTACTTTGCTTTTGGGTTTTGTCGTGAAAAATTGTTCGTTGCAAAATAAACGGGGGGGGGTGGGGGAGAGTTCCGCGGAGGATGACTCCAGGCTGGCCTGTCTGGTTGGCTTTTATCCTATATACGGAGGGGATGTCAGGCAATTTGTCTTTGGATTATCCGGTTGTTCAATAGGCTGTTTCAAAGGGCAATGCTTCTTCGTTTTCAAAGGTGTTATGCCGCCTGCTCTTGCTGGTTGTCACGTGGTTGTCGACGTGTTGAAGTGAGGCTCAGACATTTTATTTATGGGGATGTGCCACCGAAAAAAAATGGATGGGGAAATGGATGGTATTCCGCGGCGTTCAAAGTCGTTATTGTCCATGCCCCTATCTGCTGGACTGATCAGCCAGACAGCATGAATATTCGATTGGGTCCATACTCTCACGATTGGGTATTCGGTAGAATGAATCGTTACTGACGATACTAAAACAGTCACTTACTGGTCAAAACGATCATGAATTTTTACCCGGTTTTCTATGTTGCCCTGACACAGGTTGCCCTGATTGCCAGCGGTTGTTCAAGCCCTTCGTCTGGTTCTACTGATCAGGCGTCGAAAGAGGATTCAACGCAAGAAACGGCGGTTAAGGATGAAAAAAAATCGGATAGGCCATCGACTAAGCACGCCAATGCTCTTGCCAAAGAAACAAGCCCCTATCTGCTTTTGCATGCCCATAACCCAGTGAATTGGTTCGCTTGGAATGATGCTTCGTTAAAGAAAGCCAGAGACGAGAACAAGGTGATTTTTCTTTCTATCGGTTACTCCAGTTGCCATTGGTGTCACGTGATGGAACGTGAGTCGTTTATGGATGAGGAGATTGCGAAGATCCTGAATGAGTATTTTGTTTGCATCAAGGTCGATCGGGAGGAAAGGCCAGATGTCGACTCGATTTACATGAATGCCTTACACGCAATCAACCAGGGTCGAGGGGGGTGGCCGCTGTCGATGTTCCTGACCCCTGAGGCTCAACCTTTTTTTGGCACGACCTACATGCCGGCTCGGGATGGCGATCGAGGGCCTAATACACCAGGTTTTCTGACACTTATTTCTCGCGTTCAGGAGGTTTGGGAGAAAACTCCCCAAACCATTATTTCCGATTCCAATCAGGTAACCAAAATCGTCAAGCAGCGTTTAGAGGCTTCCTACACCAATAAGCTGCTTGAAGTGAATCAGGATTGGATTGATGATGCCGTAGGTGATCTATTCAAGCAGTTTGACAAAGAAAATGGTGGGTTTGGATTTACCGACGGCAATCCGAATCGTCCTAAGTTTCCAGAGCCTTCTAATCTTGTCCTGTTGCTGGAAGTCCTGCGGATCAACAAAGAGGAAAACGTTGCCAAGGAGATGTTGCTGACATCACTTGATCGAATGGCGATGGGAGGAATCAGAGATCATTTTGGTGGTGGGTTTCACCGTTATAGCGTTGATCGGTTCTGGCGAATCCCACACTTCGAAAAGATGTTGTACGACAATGCTCAGTTGGTATCGGTCTATGCATCGGCTTATCAACTTTTCCCCCAAGACGAATACCGGCTGGTGATTGATGAGTTGCTGACCTTTGTTTCTGCGGAATTGACCTCGCCCGAGGGTGGATTTTATTCGGCATTGGATGCTGAATCGGAAGATGAAGAGGGAAAGTACTACCGTTGGACCCGAGCTGAAATCGAGGAAATTGTCGGCGATGAGGCAGATTTTGATTTATTTAAGAATGTCTATCAAATCGATCGCGCGCCGAATTTTGAAGAGAAATTTTATGCGCCACAATTCTCCCTTCCTGCTGCCAGCCTTGCCGAAAATCGTGGTATGTCGGTTGTTGAGATGAACGATAAACTAAAGCCACTTCGTATGAAGTTGTTTAAAGTACGGTCCTCAAGAGCCCGGCCGCTGCTGGATACAAAAATACTCTCCTCATGGAACGGATTGATGATCAAAGGGTTTGCCGATGCGGGCCGGGTCTTGGACAACAAGGAGTACATCGAAACTGCCTCCAAGGCTGCTCTATTCGTTTTGGAGCACCTTCAACGAGACGGTCGGCTTTTAAGGACCTACGGTGGAGGCCAGGCCAAACTAAACGCTTATCTCGATGATTACGCGTTTCTTATCGACGGGTTAATTGCTTTGCACCAGGCTACCGATGATCCACAGTGGCTTCAAAAGGCTGTTGCTTTGCAGGATAAGCAGAACGAGTTGTTTTGGGATGAAAAATTGGGAGGTTACTTTTTCACGTCCAACGACCATGAATCCCTCTTGGCTCGTGCCAAAAACCCTGTTGATGGCGCTCGGCCGTCCGGGATTTCAGTATCCGCAGACAACTTGCAATATTTGGGCTCGAAATTGAAGCGGGTCGATTTGATGGAAAAATGCAAACAGACCATCCTTGCCGTTGGCAACCTTCTGCAGAGGGCGCCCGCTTCGGCGCCTCGCATGCTGGTAGCGGTAAAGGCCTATCTCGAAACGAAAAAAACATCGATTGAATGAACACCAACACCGTCGGGGTTCTGCTGGGTGCTGGGGCAACGATTCTTACGGTTTCGGATCTTCACAGGGTCCGAATTTTACGGCATCCGAAGTTGACGACGTCAGATTGGTATCCTTTAGAACAGTTTGCGAATACGATCCATGAACCGAAAAAAAAGCCACGATATTTTCAAAAGGGCCCAAGAGTTGATGCCTGGTGGTGTTAACAGTGCGGCTCGCGCCTTTGGGGCTGTTGGCGGCGAGCCGATCGTCATCGAGCGGGGCGAGGGCGGGTATCTCTTTGATGTTGATGGAAATCAGTACATTGACTTTATCGGCTCTTGGGGGCCAATGATTCTTGGTCATCAGTTTCCCAAGGTATCAGAAGCGGTCCATTCGGCTATCGATCGTGGAACCACTTACGGAGCACCGACAGAGGGCGAAAACGGTTTAGCGGAGTTGATCGTCGATGCAGTGGATTCAGTGGATATGGTCCGCCTGGTAAGCAGTGGCACCGAGGCCACGATGAGCGCGATACGACTGGCACGCGGCTACACTGGACGAGACTTGATTATCAAATTTTCTGGAAATTATCATGGGCATGTCGATAGCTTGTTGGTTGCCGCTGGAAGCGCGGCGGCGACGCTTTCGGTGCCCAACTCTCCTGGTGTAACCGCGGCGACCGGAAGAGATACAATTGTACTGGAGTACAATGATGTGGAAGGCTTGAATCATGCCATTGAAAAACATGGCAGCCAAATTGCTTGTGTCATCATGGAGCCGGTCTGCGGCAATATGGGCTGTGTCACTCCGTCCTCCGAGTTTTTAAATTCAGTGCGGGCGTTGACCGAAGAAAATGGAATTGTACTTATCTTCGATGAAGTCATGTGCGGTTTTCGGGTCGCCTACGGTGGAGCTCAATCTATTTTCGGTGTAACGCCGGATCTGACGACGATGGGAAAGATAGTCGGTGGCGGGTTTCCATTGGGAGCATTTGGCGGAAAAAAAGAAATCATGGCCAATATTTTACCTGCTGGAAAAGTATTCCAGGCAGGAACGCTTTCGGGCAATCCGGTGGCGACGGCAGCGGGCATCGCCACCCTGACACAGTTGAAAGAAAACCCACCCTATGAGTATTTGGAATCGCTCACCGACAAGTTGGAATTGGGTTTGATTGCCGCTGCCGAAAAACACCAAATAGCCTGTCAGACAAATCGGGTGGGGAGCATGTTGACGCTGTTTTTTACCGAGGATCCGGTGGTCGATTGGTCCTCGGCGAGTCGGTGTGACACTCACCGATTTGCGGAATATTTCTGGGGGTTGATGGACCAGGGGATCTACATGCCATGTAGTCAATACGAGGCGCTTTTTGTTTCGGCAGCGCATACGGACGAGGATATTGCAAAGACCGTACTGGCCGCTGAATCGGTTTTTGCAGAGCTAAAGAGAAACTCCTAATCAAGCTTTCGGACCTTGTGGTCGATGACCATCGGTTTATTTTTCGCTAGTGGCAGTGGCACCTAAAAGTGGCTGTTTTTCGGGTCGAAATCAAATGAAAGTGTTTTCATTGAGCAATCTGTAAATCCATGTCGAGGCCGTCCAACGGATAGTTGATTTCTCATCGGTGGTTGCCGTTGTGGTTGGAGCGGGGATTTTGTCATCGCGGGCGGTGTTGGTGAGAGATAATCAAGGTCCTGAAGATGATCGACGGTCGGTCAGTTCTGGTGCATCGGCATTCCAAAACGATCAAAATGTTTTCAGCGGCTTGTGGAGTGTGGAAATCATCGATGGTGATTCGCTGAAGAGCGTTGACCAGCGCTCACAAAGACGAGGTGAGCATCACTGACCATCATGAACAGGTCCTCGATGCTGAGCCAACTGCGATCACCCGCAGTTCAGTGCCCTGTTGTAAGCGTCAGTGGTGGTAGGAACCAGCGCCGTGAAACTCGTCCAGTAGAGTAAAATCAACCAGAACCCGATTAAATTTGGACGACTTACTCATGCTTTTTCAACAATTCCCGAGCCAAAAACGTATGATACAAGGAGGTCGGCACCGTTTCCGACATCCAGAGGTTGACCGACGAATAGTTCTCTGCCAACGCATTTGCTCCTGGATTGGCTAGTTGCCCCTTATTGGATTGTTCTGGATACTGCGAATGTCGCCCGGACTTCCAATTTTTCGCAATAGGAATTGGATTTTGGTCGGCAGGATGTTGGTCGCGTTGACCAAGTGCCCAATGCTCGGACGGGATGAATGACAAACAAATCTAAAAAGAAAAAAAAATCGGCTGATTTGGACGCACGGGGAAAGGGCACTCGGGGTCTGGATTCCGGGGATGGAAGTTTGGTCGATAATGCGGTTCACGCTAACGATGGAGATCGGGAAAAACCTGCCAAAGGGCAAAGAAAGCGTGTTCTATTTCTTTTACTGATCGTTGTCGCCGCGGTACCAGGTGGTCTTTTTTTCATTGATTATTGGCAACGACTACCTGTTCTGGAGGCACAGCAGAAAATCCGCGATCGTGATTTCGGTTTTGCGATGACGGTGTTGAATGAGTATTTGCAAGACTATCCGAATGATCTAGTGGCCATGTCTCTCAAAGCTCGCGCTCATGCCGGCTTGGAGGAATTTGAAAAATGCAAGGATATTTACGAAAGAGTGGAAGGCGTCTTTCAATTTGAGGATCAGTTTGCGTTTGCCAAATCGCTGACAATGCTCTCGTTTTATAACGAAGCCTACAGTAACTGGATCGGAGTGATGGCCTATATCAGTCGGGGCGAGCTTGACAGTTTTTCGAAAACTGAAAAAAACCAAAAGTTGGGTGAGGCACTCTACCTGATGACGGTTTGTCAAAGTCAGTTGGGTGAGGTCGACCGAGCTGTTCAAACCGCCAATGATCTAATGGGCGTCGAGGGATTTGAGATGCAGGCGCGTTACTTGCTGGGTTTGGTCCAGGCTAAACGGGGGAATGGTTTGGAGGCTATCGAGCAGTGGGACTATTGTCTGGAAATCGATCCTGATTTGACGAGTTTGAAAATTCCCCCCCATTTTTTTCTTTATGAGCTTGGGGTACTCAAGTACGAACAAGGCGACATTGAATCTTCGATTGCCATGATGGAAAAAAGCCTGACAAAAAATTATTTTGTCAATGGACGTCCGATGGATCCCAAAACAGCAGGTCAGTCGATTGAGGCAATTGGTGTTGCCTATGACGACCTTGGGGATTTAGAAAAGTCCAAGTTGTTTTGGACTCGCTTATTGGAATTCGAAAGTCAAACCGGTTTGAGGCCAAGTTTGATTGCCCGGGAGGGTTTGGCAAATGTTGCCCTGCTGGAAAGTAGGCCGCAAGATGCGATTGAGTTGCTGGTTCAATTGCGTGCTGCAGGTATTGAGGAAAAGAGCAGCACGACCTACTTGATGCAGCGTGCATTGGCCATGCAAGGGAAGGAAAAGGAGGCCTTACAGTTCGGCGAGAGAACCAAGGAGTTACGAAACCGTGAATTGAGAATAAATACCATTCGCTCTGCTTTGCAAAGCAAAACGGGGAGCTATTGGGCGGCTGTACTGCGAGCTTATGATTTTGCCAAAGATGGCAACTGGGGACAGGCAAGTCAGTTGTTACAGCCTGTGATTGAAAACATGAATGACGATTTTTCCCGAAGACTATTGAAAGCGGTGCGAGAAAAATCTGAGCTTCCACCGCTTACCGATGTACCGGTGGACATTTTTTAATTGATCTTCATCCTACAACTGTTTTTTGTAGTGGACGAAATTGACTCTTTTGAAAACAACAGGTACTCGCCAGTGAAAGATTCGCTCGTAAAAACACCGCGTCGGTTGATCTCACTGGAGATTCATCAAGTTTTGCCAATGACGAAAAATGGAAATCAAATCCTGCGCCATCTCCTTTACTTCCTCCTTGGAACCTGCCTTCTGACCGGTGGATGTGGTAAATCGACGGGGAAGAACGTCCAGAAATCTGAACCCGGAAAACGATTGACTGCGGGTAAAACTTCTACAAAGAAAAAGTTTGATTTAAAGAAAATCACCGCCAACAAAGGTGGATCGCAATCCGGCAGTGAAAAGGATCCTGATTTCTCTTTTGTTTGGCACCGGGACAACGGCATCGATTTCGTTCATTACTCCGGCTTTGACGCGCAACGCGCTTTTCCGGCTGCCAATGGTAGCGGCATTGGTATCGTGGATTTTGATCGTGATGGTTTGGAAGATCTTTATTTTGGAAGTGGGAAGTCATTTCCATTGGAAGTGAATGATGCCTTTCATGCAAATCAGCTTTATCGAAATTTGGGAAATTGGCAGTTTCGTAAGGCGACCCCGGAATCCAATTTGGGGCATGCGGGGTATACCAGCGGCATCGCGATTGGTGACTTCGATAATGATGGTTTCTCAGACGTTTATGTCGGCTGTTATGGAGAAAACGTACTATTTCACAATCAGGGAGATGGGAGCTTTGAAAAGGTGGTCGGGGAAAGTATCCCCCATGGTCGACCAGAGCGGGCAACAGGGCTCCCCGCCGAGGTTCCCGAGACACCAGGCTGGGCAACCAGTTGTGTTTTTCTGGATTACAACCATGACGGAGCATTGGATATCTATGTTTGTAATTACGGCATTTGGAATTTGGAAATAAAAAATAATTGCGGTGATCGTGAGCAAAACGAGCCCCGGTTTTGTAGCCCGACATCGGTGCGACCACAGCCAGATATTCTTTATGAAAACAACGGTGATGGTTCCTTTTCGGACGTTTCCCGAAAAAGCGGGATCTACACATTTGTAACCGGAAAGAATGGCCAGAGAAAACAGGAGGACTATCGTACCCAGGGGGTCATTGCCACTGATTTCAACAATGATGGTTTAATTGATCTCTATTGTGGAAATGATATGCATCCCAATTTGTTGTTGATCAATTCCAAAGGCCATGTTTTCCAAAACAAAACTGAATTGTCGTCCACCGGTTATGGGCCCAATGGTGGTTCCAAAGCGAGTATGGGAGTGGCTGCCGGTGATATTAATCAGGACGGCCATATCGATTTGTTTTGCACAAACTTTTCGGAGGAATATAATTCATTTTACAAGGGGCTGGGAAATTTACAGTTTGCCGAAGTGGCACGCGCTAATCGCCTTGGAGAAGGTGCGCGGCCATGGGTAGGTTGGGGCACCGAATTTGTAGATATCGATTTTGATGGTTGGAAGGATGTCATCGTCACCAATGGGCACGTCGATCCTAATATCAAGGCATTCGAGAAGGGTCAGCAGCATCTGCAACCTTGCTTGATTTGGAAGAATCAAAAAGGCCGTTTTGTGCTGGCAAAGGTTGCCGGGGACTATTTTGAAGCCGTCCATTCCGGTCGGGCATTAGCGGTAGCGGACTTGGATAACGATGGGGACACTGATTTTGTGATTGGACATCAAAATCAGCGGCCAGCGTTATTGGAAAATGTGACGCCTCAGATCAAGGGCCAGCCCATAGGATTACAGGTGGTCGGTACCCTTTCCAATCGTGATGGGATCGGTGTCCGATTATCTAGCGGAGGGGCGAACGCCAAGGGAAGGATGTTTCACCAAGGGGGTGGCAGTTACTTGTCGACCCATACCGGTAAAATCCTCGTAAATCCCGAGAATCACGAGGGTTGGGGTGTCAATTGGCCGTCCGGTCAGACCGGTATTAACGGGTCTATTATTCCGTTGAAACTTAGCAAAGTCGTCGTCGAGCCGATGTTATCGAAGGCGGGGAGGAAGAAATAGGTGATTTAGGCCTCTTTTGAGTGTTTGAACTCGGTAAAGGCGGGGAATCGATTGTAAAAACCAGCTTTTTGATCTATAGTTACAAAATGACACGTCTCATTCCTACATATTTTTGTTTCATACGGAGACCCTCTATGGTGACTCACCCATCCACATCTCGAAAAGCGTTTACGCTGGTCGAGTTGTTGGTAGTGATAGCGATTATTGGAATTCTGATCGCTTTATTGCTTCCGGCAGTTCAAGCAGCTCGTGAAGCTGCTCGCAGGGCTTCCTGCACAAATAACCTGAAGCAGCTCGTGTTGGCTGCTCACAATTACCATGACACCCTGAAGAAGTTACCAATCACTGTTGGTTGGAACGTTGACCCGTCGAATGGCGGTTGGACTCGTCGCGGTGCGTTTTCGGAGAAGGTGCCGTTGCTTCCGTTTTTGGAGCAAACCAACGCGCATGACAAAACAGCTTACAACTCCGATCCTTGGGATAACCGGGGTTGGGGCGGCAACGGAAACATTGAGGGGCAAAGCCAAAAATTCCCGATGTTCGTTTGCCCTTCAGCGGGTACTACCACTCCGGGCGGTGCTGTCAGTGGCGAGCAGGGTTTGCATACTTATTCAATCTGCATTGGAACAACCCCTGGTGTTTGGCCAGTGACGCCTGCCAACGGTAACCCCGATAAGGCCAATGGGATGATCGCCGTTTATGGTGTTCCAGATTGGTTGGGTAATCAAAAGCGAGATATGGCTAGTGCTAAAGATGGAACCAGCAACACGCTTTATTACTCTGAGTTCATTCCTGATGACGGTGGCTATGGCAAGTTTTATCACGTGATGGACTGGATTACCTGTAACAATGTTGATGAATGCCGAGATGCCTGTCTGAACCAAACCAACCCAATTGAGGGTGGTCGCCGCGGTCTACGTGGGGCGGGTTGGGCAGCGTCGTGGAGTGCCTTTGGCGGCGGATTTTCCTGCACGATGGCTCCTAACGAGCCAGTTTGCCATCACCGAAACGGTCAGTCCGATTGGATGGTTCTCAATAGCATTTACACAGCTAATAGTAATCACCCTTCGGGTGTGAATGCTGCTCGTGTTGATGGTTCAGTCGATTTTATCCCTGAAACAATTGACATTACCGTTTGGCGTAACCTAGGTGCTCGCAACGACGGTGGAACCACCTCGTACTAGTAAAAAGGGATGGAGCGCTACCGACTCATGAACAATGCGTTTTGCATTTGGTTTGGGTTGGTAATTGTTTTTTCCTCGTGTAACAATCCGAACGGGACGTCCTCTGGACGTCCCGTTTTTGATGCGCTCAAAAAGAGTGATTCGAGCGAGAGTGTTGGCAAAGACTTCCTGGCAAAAATGGTGAAGTCCAAAGAGGCATCAAAAATCGCGGAGTCACTTCAGGTTCCAAGATTTACCGATGCTGCTACCAAGTTGGGGCTTCGCTTTTCTCAGTTCCGGGATGCCGTACCGGACCGGTACTTTTTTCCAGAAGTAATGGGAAGCGGATTGGCGTGGATCGACTTGGATCAGGATGGTTGGCTGGACCTCTACTGCGGTAATGGCGATTCCCTAGTGGGCGAATCGCGGCATAAAAATCAATTATTCCGCAACCAGGCTGGGAAGGATTTTCGCAACGTGACCACGGCGGAAATGAGCGACGGTGGCCTTTTTTCTCAAGGGATCGCCGTTGGTGATGTTAACCGAGATGGCTTCCCGGATATGGTCGTTGCCAACTATGGCCAAAATTACCTCTTGGTTAATCAGGGTGATGGCAGCTTTGACAAGAGAGCTCTTGGAAGGGTCGAAGATGAGCCAAAATGGAGTACCGGTTGCATCATGGTAGATCTTGACGGAGACGGTGATCGGGATATTGTCATGACGTGTTACGTGGACTGGTCACCTGAGATTCACCATCCCTGTCCCTACAATGGCGTTGTTGGTTATTGTGGTCCGGGAACCTATGCGTCGACCCATGACCTGATTTACGAAAACATGGGGGATGACCAGTTCCGAGAGGTACACGTTGAAGCGGGCATGGATTTTCATACCAAAGGATTGGTAGTCGCTGCTGCTGACTTTGATCAGGATCGAAAACCAGAGGTTTACGTCGGCAGCGACTTGACACCAAACGTTTTCTACAGGGTTAGCGAGCAGGGCCTGAAACTCGAAAATGTGGCTAATCTGGCTGGAGTGGCTGTATCCAAAAATGGTGCTGCCGAAGCGACGATGGGATTGGCACTACAGGATTTTGACCAAAACGGGCAAATAGATCTCTTTCTGACGCATTATTATCAGAATAAAAACACGATGTACCTCAACCAGGGAAAGGGTAGTTTTCTCGATGCCAGTTTTGAAACCCGGATCAAATATCTAAGTTTTGATTCAATTGGATTTGGAACGGCTCCTATCGACTACGATCGTGATTCGGATTTTGACCTTTTTGTTTCCAATGGCCACGTCCTTGGAGAACACATTCCTCCGTTTTTTTTCAAGCCCCAGTTTTTAAACAATCATGAAGGTAGGTTTTACGATACGGGTGAAAAGTGCGGAGGATATTTTGAAAAGAAGTTTGCCGGACGCGGTGTCGCTGTAGCAGACTTTGATAACGATGGTGACGCTGACATTGCGGTTGGGCACTTGGATTCTCCGTTGGCGTTGTTGGAAAATGAAGATTCAACTTTACAAAATTACATTCAGTTTGAATTGTTGAGTACTGATCGAAGTGATTTGGTCGGTACCGAAGTCGTTGTCCAATGGGGTTCAAACCGTGTTGTCTTACCCGTTGTGGTGGGGGATGGCTACCTTTCTTCCAGTGATACCCGGTTATTGGTAGGCGTCGGACAGGCCAAGAAAGTCGATGTGGAGATTCACTGGAGTTATTCCAGTGGTGGGAAGGTCACAGCTGCTAAAAATCTTGAAACCAATGTTTGCTGGATTCTGTCCACCGGACGGGATCCAATAGGCCGATTGCAGGTTTCCCAATAAAGACCGGTAACTAATTGAGACGGGAGATTTATCATTTCTGATGGCGAGAAAACCAGAATGAAAAAGCGATATGTGGTGGGGTTGTCGATCATAATTCTGGCATGCGGATGGATGGCGGTATGGTTTGGCTTGCGTATGAGAGCGCAGGCCTGGCATGTCAAAGCAGTTGCTTCGCTTCAAATTGAGGATCCACTACAGGCGAGAGTTTTCAGCGAAAACGCTCTTAAGATTCAGCCAAATCGGTCTCAGTTTCTGTTGACGTATGCAGAAGCCGTTTTTAAGGACGAGACCCTCGATTCCGGTCAGCGTATGCGGCTTGCCCTCGATAGCCTGGGGAAAATCGACGACCACGCGATTGAATCTTACGAGGCTCGCATCCATGAAGCTTCGATTTTTTTTTTTAACCAATTGATGCCCAAGCAGGCAGAAGCGGCATTGAATCGAGCTGTGAGAATTGCTCCGCATCGTACAAGTGCTCTTCATTCTTTGTTTCAGATTTATTGTTGTACGGCTCGTGATACTTTCGTTGAACCTCTGTTTATCGAATTGGCGGCCAATACGGAGCAGCCCAAAGATAAGGTGGCCGTCTTGTCGAATTGGTTCTTAAGCCAATTTGATTTACGGACGTACAACCAGCGAACCGATAATCGACTGGGAGTTGGCGGCATGCTTGGGGGCAATATACCGGTGTCCCAACAGAGGCTGTTGGGTTTTCGAGATGCAGAACCGGATTCTATTTCCGCCCGTTTGGCCTTGGCCTATTGGTTCTTGTTACGTACTGATGGCAAACAGGCAAAAAAACTCCTCGATGAACTTGATCCGGAAGACATCAACCCAGCAGATCCGCTTTTTCTCGTGACCGCCGTCAACACGTATCTTGAAGTTGGCGAAATTGATTTGGCAAAAGACCTTCATTCCTACTGGGACGACAAGAATTACTATGAATATTGGCGTCAGAAGGGAGTGATTGAACAGGATTACGAACAGGACTTGAAAGCGGCGGTTGTTTCTCTTGAAAAGGCGTTGACGATTTGGCCGGGGCAGATTGATCCTTCAATCTATTTCCGCCTCGAAACGTGTTTCCAGAAAATGGGAAGGGCAGAGGATGCTTTGAAAGTTCGGGAAAAAGCAAGTCATTTAAGGCAAGTCGTTGAAGTAGGTCGTATTAAAGAATTAAGGGAAATTGTATTGACTGAGAACTTTTCCGAGGCGAACTACAGGAAATTTTCTGAATTTTATGACGCTCTGGGTCGAAGTCTGGAAAAAGAGGCTTGGGGCAATTTGGCATTGTCCGCAGATTGACTTGCTTGAGTCGATTCAACGAAGTGGATATGATGAGAGCGTTCTAAATATTTTCTGTATAGGAGTTTTTGATGAAGCGATTGGGAATTGCATGTGTACTACTTTTTTCTGGGCTTGTTCCGATTTCCGGATGTGGAAATGCTGATGAAACCGGGAAAGACGCGTCAGAAAAAAAGGCGGAAATGGACCCGGAACAGAAAAAGCTGATGGATCAGACCATGAATGCAGGCCAGGGAAAGCAATTTGGTGACCGAGCAACCGAAGCCCCTGAACAAGAAGAGAAATAGGTTACCGGCGGTCTCGAATTTTCTTCTTGACGAATGTTGGTTTCTTTATTGATCTCGGGAATCAGTTTTGGTCGTACGTGAAATTAATAAAAGGCGTTTCTTGACGAAACGCCTTTTATTTTGAACCTCTTTTATTTTGAACCTCTTTTATTGATGGGCGATGTCTAATCGGAATGAGGTTTAATTTTCCTGTTTAGGAGGTGTTTTTGATTTTTCTTCATCTTCATCAAAGACGCTGAGGCCTTTGTTGCTAATCTCTTGCGTTCTTTTCTTCATCTCGTCCAACGTCACTGTTCCGTCACCATCGAGATCATAACCATCCAGTCCACCATCGGGGAATTCATCTGGAGAAATTTTCTTGTCTTTGTTTTTGTCGAGTCGCATCATCATTAACTGATCTCCAGGCATCGACATTCCCGCGGATTTTGATTTTACGTTTTTATCCTCGGGACTGGCTTTCAAGGCCGGTAGGCCCTTTACAGAAGCGTCTTCTTCGCCCTGACAACCGATAGCGGTCACGGCAGTAAGAATCATTAATAGATGCCAAAGTTTCACAATCATCCTCTTGATGTTGGCTTTAAAAAAAAAGACCTCTGAATTCTAAAAGGGAACATCTGGCGATACTACTCACCCTATTCCAACTTTAAGTTTTTTTTCAGGAAATTGATTTGCGCTCGCACGAGATTAAGTCCTGGGTTGAGTCCCAGTGCTGTGTCAAAACTATCGATAGCTTTTGCGATTTCATTGATTTCCAAATAGCAATGTCCCATGCCCATTGCTGCCGGGTAATGAAACGAATTTAGCTTGAGAGTTTCGCGGCAATCCCTAATCGCATCGGGGAAAAGAAGCAAGTTGAAATGCGCGATGCTTCTTTGATTCCAAGCCTCGGCAATGTCGGGATTGTTTTCGATCAGCCGAGTTGACCGATCAATGACTTTGTCGAATTGTTGTGCGAGGTTGAGTCGCTCCAATACCAGCAGTTCTTTTTGTTGGGCTCCGTTTCCGGTCCGAAACCATACCTGTTGTATGGCATGTTCTGTCATCGACCGCACTGTAGCATCTGGATCGCTCAAAGCTTGCCCCAACGGTGTATTGGAGGAATAGTCGCCAAGAAATCCAAGGGCTAGAATCGCAGCCCTACGGGTCATCCTTGACGAGGATTCGGTTAACTTTTCAATGGTGCCAACCATATAGTGCCGAGCAGTATTTTTGATGAACGACGGGCAATCGTCGTCACTGAGATACTTATGATATAGATCCGAGAGTATGGGATTCATTACATTTCAACTTGGACAGCTCGACATATTAAAATGGACATCCTGCCCAATCATCTCCTATACTCTGAGTGTAATCAGAGATCCATCGGGAACAATTCTCATTTAGGGGTGGTTGGCAAAAACAATGGAATTGCGTTCTTTGTGGTGTCAAACCTTTTCGATTTTTATGGCAAGAACGACCACTATTATTCTGATTGGTTGCTTTCTTTTGGCTGCGGACAGCAACTTGTTGTATTCGCAGAGCGAGAGTCCACGGGTTGATCGCCGGGTCCCCTGGAAGACTGGGGGCCGATTTCGGGAAGCGTTGAATAAAAAAATCAAGTTTACAGCGGCAGGGGATCTCAGTTCGAATTTGCAGAGTCTTAGTCGATCTTCACTGGTTTTCATTTGGCTAGATCGTGAAGTGGATCCAAGTCAGTCGGTGGTTTTCCCGGACGAACTCTTGCCTCTGGGCCAAATTGTTGAGGGACTCAGTGAGTCCATTGGAGCATCATCATTGTTGGTCGGTTCGGTGGTTTCCATCGCATCTGCAAAAAAAAACCTGCGGCTTCAGGTGCTAAGGAAGATTGAGGCCCACCGCGTCAGTGGTCTTGCAAAAGAAGTTTCCGCCAAATGGTCAGAGGCGAGCGAATTGCAATGGCCATTTCTCTCCAACCCCAAAGATACATTGGTTGTCATTGCATCTTCGCTAGGGTATCAGTTCCAATCAATCGAATTGATAGAACACGATTTATGGGCGGCCCGGAATCTTCCAAGGATGCCAAAATGGGAACAGATGGTATTTCTTTTGAACTCGCTTAACTGCTATTTTTTGGTCGACGAAGAAAAGAAAGAAGTCAAAATATTCCCTTTGAGGGAAGAACAGCTGTTTACGGTTCCCTATCCCAAGTCCCAGCAATCCCGTCTCGCCAGCAAGATTCGATCCAGCAAGCTGATAGAGGTAGCAATTGTAGTCCAGGGGAATTTCGTTTTGGTGCGTGCCACCATGAAGGACCAGTTGATCATTGCCGAGCAGATGAAATCGCAAACCAAATACCGTAATAAGTCGCTCAAGCCGGGATCGAAAGATGTATTTGATTTGAACTACCGTGGGCAGCGAGGTGCTCTCTTGGCATCGATTGCGAAAAATCGGGGAGTAGACCTTCAGTATGAACCAACTCTTGCCACCAAGTTGATGGAACCGGTTACTGTCAATGTGAAACGGGTTCCCATTGAAGAACTCATCAAAGCAGTACTAAAGGGGACTAGCCTCAAGTTTCGTTTGACGACAATGAAATTAGAAATATTTCGTTAGGGTGATCCTTTAACAACAGGTGTTACCTGCCAGAAGGAACGGGATTCATGAAGGCAATCGATTTTGGTTCACGACCACTGCGACCGGATTCTAGTCTCTGACAACCTTAAATGGCAAAGACTGGCGAAATGTGTGTTTACATTGGTGGCAGGAAAGGATGGCTCCACTTGGCGACGCACTACCCACGTGAACGCATTTTCCGTGGAAAAAATTCTTACACTTTGGACACTGGAATCGAGCAGTTAATAAGTTGTGCCTGATTTGGGATTTTTCTTGGATTGGCACTGATGAAATCATCGGGAAACACCCGCCACAGCGTGCGCAAGTTTTTTCCCGCGAGAAGAGTTTGAAAATCATGGTATTCTCCGGAGAAGGTAACCACTGTTTTTATTGCTGCCACATTTGCGAATCCTACCAGCGAATCGGTATGGATCAGCTTTGGGGTTCTTCTACAATCGCAATCCTTGCTTGACGACTCAAATTCACTACCTATTTAATGGAACACCGGTTCCCGCGGATTGTTCCGACCGTTAAAAATAAATGCTCTTGGGGACGACGGTAGACGAATCGCTGGTATGTGAATATAGGATACATGCGGGAAATATCTGGGGTCCTAATGACTTGTTGCCATGGGCGGATCTCACGCTGGCAAAGCGTTGGAGGCAAAGCGTTGGAGGCAAGTAGTTGAATCGTCTCACTAGGCAATAATCATTGAAAGTCAGCTAGAATGTCAAAATCGAAACCCTTGTCTGCGAAACAAGAAAATCAAGTCAAATCGCCATCGCAGGATACACCCAGCCGGATTGGGTTGTGGATCATTTTCTTGAGCATTGTCTTGGGCAGTATGGGGTTTATGACGTGGCTGCGAATTCCGCCTCTCACCGCACCCCAGTTGACCTATGAGGTTCTTAACACATTTGCTCATGATGAGACTGCCTTTACGCAGGGGTTGTTGATTGATAATGGACAAATGTACGAAAGCACGGGGCGTATCAACCAGTCTTCTGTACGTGCGGTTGATTTAGCTACGGGCAGGCCGGTGACTCAGGTAGATTTGAAGAAAACGTATTTCGGTGAAGGGATCACAATCTACGGTAGCAAGCTTTATCAGCTGACATTTCAGAATGGCAAGATACTCGTTTATGACAAGGATTCGCTCCAGCTCCTTGAGGAAAAGGACTTTCCTTACGAAGGATGGGGTTTGACATCTGATCCGGATCACCTGATCTTGAGCGATGGCTCGGCGACGATTCGGTTTCTGGATCCGGAGACCTTTGCAGTCAAATCGAAAATTACCGTCCGCGATGGTCGCCGCACAGTCAGTGAAATTAATGAATTGGAGTATTACGATGGTCGAATTTACGCCAACGTCTGGCATGAGGACCTGATACTGGAAATCATTCCAGCTTCAGGTCGAATCAGTGCCAAGATTGACATGGCCGGTCTTTTGAACCCGAAGCCGGACGACCGCGAGGCTTGCCTCAACGGGATTGCGGTTGATAAGAAGACAAATTCGTTTTATGTCACAGGAAAATTGTGGCCCAAGCTGTTTGAGGTCAAGTTTGTCAGGAAAACACCTGAGTCAAAGCGTTAATATATCGTCAGAATGAGAGGGTAATGATGAAAGAACGATGCCAAATCTTGCCGTTGCCTAATCACCAGTTTCAATTTCTTGTCGACGGCGATGAAAAAACAAGGTGGCATTTCGATCCATCCTATCCACGCCCTTTTTTCTATCCGCTGATCTGTGAATCGGGCGCAAGCCTAACCAGGATGGGGCACCCTGGCGCCCCTAACCATGACCATCATCGCTCGGTTTGGTTTGCACATCACAAAGTCTTCGGGCACGATTTCTGGGCCGATGGAAAAGGTACCCTTATTCGTCAAAAGGATTGGTTGGCAATTGAAGATGGAAAACAATTCTCCCGACTTGCTGTGGAATTGCACTGGTTGGACGGCCACGATCCATCTCCTCTGATGAGGCAGATCCTGATTGTGGAATTCAAACCCCACGATCAATTTGGCTGGACGCTTGAATTGCAATCGACGTTTGTCCCCACAGCCGAGAAGCTGGAACTGCAGCAAACCAATTTTGGTTTCTTGGCTGTCCGGATGAGCAAGCAGATTGCATCCTATTTTGGGGGAGGAACGCTTACCAACAGTGCGCTGCAGGAGTCTGAAAAGAACATTTTTGGAAAGCCTGCAAAATGGATGGATTATTCTGGAAATCAGTTCTCACATCAATTAGGAAAAGAGATTGCCGAAGGCATCAGCTACATCGACCACCCTCAAAATCCGGGGCAGCCAACTCATTGGCATGTGCGCGAGGATGGTTGGATGGGAGCTTCGCCCGGAATGAAGTCCAGTTTAGAGTTGACTCAAAGCGATCCGACCACATTTCGTTATTTGTTATGGATTCATTCCGGAACCGTCAACGGGCAAGCCACCGATGCATTATATGATCGTTTTTCTTTGTCTCCCCAGCTGAAGTTTTCACCATCGGGAAAACCACACACCCATGGTGAAATCTCCAGAGCCAATTGAGACAAAAATGCCTGGGCAACTTACGGGGTATTGTTGGTGCGGAATTGGGGTGCTCTTAGAGCCCATCGGTAGACGGTTCGCTCCCCCAACTGGATGACGATTTTTTTTTCAACAATCATCTGTGGGTAGTTCCCAAAACGAATGATGTCTACCAGTTTGGACTGAGTCGGTTCGTTAGCCTGGCCATCGAAAACATGGATGGTGAGAAAACTGTGTTTGTCGCCCAGATTAATGCCATCGGATGAAAATGAGGTCCAGCTTTTGGGTGTTTTCCATTCCAGACGATCCGATATGTTTCCTTCGCTCATCTGAACTGGCGTCTTCAAGCTGCTGATAGCCGCCCGCAGTTCATCTTCTCTTTCGGCCCGGTAAGATTCGGTTGTCATCAGGTGAAACATAATGGTTTGGGTGTCTATTACAGAGATGTAAACGACATCGAAAAATCCCTTGGGGGTTTCCTCCCGCTTTTTGGTTTTCAATAATCCTTCGAAGAATCCGGGTTGGACGGTCAGCGACTTGGCGAATTCCATAAAGGATTGACGCTCAGATTCCACTATTTTCTTGGGTCCGTACCAGGAAATTGTCCACGCCAGGTTTCCGGTGCTGAATTGAATGCGCATCGAGTGGTTGACATGTGGGCGTGTTGGATGGTCTGTGACTTCATAATGACTAGCTTCCCACTCACCGAGTCGAATACGTTTGATGTTGGCCGTGATGTTCTTCGAATCAAGGGGTAATCGTCCAGCCGCAAAACGATCGTGATTGGCTCGTTGTTGGATAGTGGAAGGAGAAAGACGAACACATGTCAGGCCACCGGTAACCAGGGGGTTTTCCCGAGATGCAAAACTGGCAATAGGCGATCCGTATCCTCGGGCATCCCCCAGGAAAATTAATGGTTGGTCAAACGCGTTACCAAGTTCGGTCCATTTCGCCGGAACCTGGTAGCTCAACGGATGATAAAAATGTCGGTTTGTTAAACTCTTTGCATAAGCATTAACGGACGCCTGGAAAATTTTTCTGTTATTGTTGCGATGTGCATCCAGAATTTGAGCAAGCAGCTTCAAGTCAGGGCGATGGGTTTGCTGGACAGTATCTTCAAAATAAGCCAACAAAAATGGTTTCCATTGTCCACGAGATTCCGGATGATTGACATCCGGCGGCGCGAGCATGGGGATCGGTTGGCCCGACGCGGCGATTGCCCGTTCTGCCAAAAGTTGAATGTTGGAATCCAGAAGGTGGAAATCCGTTAGACTTCGGAGCTGCCCAATGCGGAAAAAAAGGTCGTCGATTGCCTGAACTTTGTTTCGCAATTGTATCAATGGATTTTTCTTTGTCGTCTGGCGAGCAGCTTCTATAGCCGGAATAAACGGTTCAATTTCATTCATCGAGAATCGCCTGCTACTCCTGTTGTCGATCTTGATGAGTGGGATTAGTTCCGTGGGTACCGGAATCAATTGGCAGTCCCATATTCTCGGGTGATTGCAGATGGCATCCAGAAACCATGTTTTTGTGGAGACCGAACCAGGCGTCTTGGCGTTGTTCTCTTCCACCGGTGAATTGCCAGAGATTCGCTCGAGGTAAATCTCTGCGACATGAGAAATTTTGGTAACCCGTCCGTTGAAATGGACGGGCAGGGTCAAAAACGTATCGATCGCGTTTTCGAAACCCTGGTCTACGGTCGCTTCGTCAGACCGCTTTGATGGCAATGAATCCTGCGCGTCAGCGGGGTGCGTCAGGGCTCCGCAAAAGAACACCATCCACAGACAGTACCGGTTAAATGGAAGGAATTTAGAAGCCATGGTTGGTCTCAAGAGCGAAAACTATGGGGACATTTACTGGCCTGATTGTATACCAATTTGTTTTGCTTTTGATGACTTCGATAAAGCCAGAAAGGTCAATTAAAACGTAGCGTCGGGTTTACGTTATAATCAACCGATCGGAGTCGGAGATTTCTGATGATCTAGTTATTAACCTGCCGTTTAATGAGGTCAGAATTTGTTGCTATGAATCGATTTATTGTGCTCCTGGTTTTGGTTGTTTTCATTTTCTCGGTACCCGTGATTCACTCCACGCAGGGTAACGAAACGGGCAAGCCAAACATCCTGTTTATTTTTGCCGATGACTACAGTTATGAAACGGTTGGCGCAGCGGGAAATTCGGAAATTCAAACTCCGACGCTGGATCGCTTGGCGAAACAGGGAACGACTTTCAGCCATTGCTTCAACATGGGCTCGTGGAGCGGAGCTGTCTGCGTAGCAAGTCGCACGATGTTGAATACAGGTCGTTTTGTTTGGCGTGCGAAAAAGGTTCACGGTACCAGCGAAAAAGAACGTCAAGCCGGACGCTGGTGGAGCGAGTATATGAAAACGGCCGGATACAAGACCTATTTTACCGGCAAATGGCACTGTCGGGCCAAGGCCGAATTGGCTTTTGACGTGGCTACTCACATACGGGGTGGTATGCCTAATCAGACTCCCCAAGGTTATGGACGGCCCAAGGCCGATCAATCAGATCCCTGGTCTCCGTACGATCCAAAATTTGGTGGTTTTTGGGAAGGTGGTAAGCATTGGAGCGAAGTCGTGGGGGACGATGCGATGACATTCCTGGAAGACTCTAAGAAACAGGATAAACCGTTTTTTATGTATGTTGCTTTCAATGCACCTCATGACCCACGTCAAAGCCCCAAGGAATACGTCGACCGCTACCCATTAGACAAGGTCGCTGTGCCTAAAGATTTTCTTCCGCTCTATCCACACAAGGATAAGATCGGTTTGGGACCCTCATTGAGAGATGAAAAGCTTGCGATTTTTCCCCGGACCGAGCATGCCATTAAAGTCAATCGACAGGAGTATTATGCGATCATCACACACATGGATGCCCAAATAAATCGAATTCTAAAAAAACTGGATGAAAGTGGGCAGCGGGAAAACACTTGGATTTTCTTTACTGCTGACCATGGTTTGGCCTGTGGGCATCACGGGTTAATGGGCAAGCAGAATATGTATGACCACAGTGTCCGTGTCCCTTTTATGGTTGCTGGACCAGGTGTTGAAAAATCGAAAACCATCAAGGGGTCCATTTACCTGCAGGATGTGATGGCAACGACTCTTGATCTGGCAGGGGTTGAGAAGCCGAGTCATGTTGAATTCAATAGCCTGTTGCCGATGTTGAAGGGGCGACCGAGTCCATACGGTTCGATTTACGGTGGTTATCTGAATCTCCAACGAAGCATCCGGAACGAGGATTACAAGCTCATCCTTTACCCCCAGGCCAAGGTAGCCCGACTTTTCGATTTGAGAAAAGATCCCCTTGAGATGCATGATTTGGCAGCAGAACCAGATTCCCGCCCGGTAATGCGGAGCCTTTTTAATGAAATGTTGCAACAGCAATTGATGTTGGAAGATAAGCTGGACCTCAGGAAACCATTTCCTGAATTGCACTAAGTGTAAATTCTGGGTTTGCTTCTTCTGCCCCGATTTAATCGTTGGAAAACACCTGCTGTTTTTTTTTGGAAGGAATGAACTTTCGTGCAAGAATTCGGCACCGAATTTGCCAAGGTCTGCCAATGGCTGGACTCGCAGTCAACCAGCATGCGAAATCTCGTTGAAGCGACTTGTAATATTAATTCCTATACGCTGGAAACCAGTGGCGTTGATCAGGTCAGGGAAATATTCCGTTTGGCATTTTCGGATTTTGGTGCCTTGGTTTCGGAAGTAGAAATTCCGGATTTCGAAATTGTTAATTCCCAGGGAATTCTGGAAAAGCGTCCGCTTGCCAATGTGTTGCACGTGGTTCAACGTCCTGCTGTCGGGAAACAGTGTTTTCTTTGTATCCATTTGGATACTGTTTATGAGCCCACAAGTGCATTTCAGACATGTTTTGAGCAGCAACCAGGCATTATGGTCGGCCCCGGGGTGATCGATGCGAAAGGGGGAGCGGTCATCATGTTATTTGCTCTCAGGGCGTTGGAACGGTCCAGTTTGCGAACAAAACTCGGCTGGGAGGTCGTTCTAAACTCAGATGAAGAAATCGGATCTCCTTCCAGTCAGGAATTTATTAAGTCACGAGCGAGGCAGTGCGATTTTGGACTGTTATTTGAACCCGCATTGCCCGATGGGACACTGGTAGATCGACGGAAGGGTTCGGGGAATTTTTCCCTGATCGCAAGAGGTAAATCTGTCCATTCCGGTAGGGATTTCGAAAAAGGTCGCAATGCGGTGATTGCTGCCGCCGATATCGCCTTGGAACTACATCGTTTAAACGAAGAGCATCCAGAGGTGACCATTAACGTGGCGCGTATCGATGGGGGCGGGCCTCTGAACGTCGTCCCAGATCTGGCAATTGTTCGTGTTAATGCTCGGGTAGACAGTGCTGAGCAACAAGAGTGGTTTGAAATGGAGTTGGATCGCATTGCAAAAAAATGGATGGACAGAGATGGAATCACCTGCGAACTCCATGGAGCGTTTTTTTCTCCCCCCAAAAACGTGGATGGTGCAACCCAAAGGCTTAAAGAAGCGATCTCTGCCACCGCCAGGGATCTGGATTTGCCGATTGCCTGGCGGAATACCGGTGGCGCTAGCGATGGCAATAAATTGGCCGCCGTCGGCGTACCCAACATCGATACAATGGGTGCCCGAGGTGGTGAAATACACAGTTCCGACGAATATTTGCTGATTGACAGTCTGGCCGAACGTGCCAAGCTGACGGCTTTGGTGTTGATGCGTTATGCTGCTGGAGATTTCTCGTTAGATTAGGGCGTGAACGAAGCGTTTACAGAAATGGACGACTACGTACGACGCCCGATGTTTTTGCAACTTCAATATTGATCAGATATCCAATGTCCGAACTAGTTTCGAAAAAAATTGCAGCCGACCCTCGTTTGGTTGAGGCGAAATCGCTGATTCTTCAAGTCGTCCAGGAACATGCTTCCAGCATCGTCGATGTTCGTCCACCCGCAGCAGAGCGTGTTGTGGATTATCAACGGCTATTGAATGATTATGCGGCATTTAGGGGAGGAGCACTCTATTTTCCATACCTTTCATCTGGTGCCGGAAACGGGCCATTTGTCGAATTGGCTGATGGGAGCGTTAAGTTGGATATGATTACCGGTATCGGCGTCCATGGGTTTGGTCATTGTCATCCAGATCTTGTTGCCGCTGGAATCGACTCTGCGATATCAGATACGGTGATGCAGGGCAATCTTCAAACTAATACCGAGAGTGTCGATCTTTCCCAGTTGTTGTTGGAGCTTTTGAACGAAGGAAGTGATGAATATGCTCATTGCTTCCTCTCCACCAGCGGCGCCATGGCGAATGAAAATGCGCTGAAAATCGCGTTTCAAAAGAATCATCCCGCTAACAGGATCCTGGCCTTTAAACACTGTTTCGCTGGCCGTACTTTGGCGCTTGCACAGGTGACTGACAAAGCGGCCTACAGGGATGGTCTGCCGGAGACGATTCAAGTTGACTACCTGCCGTTTTATGACCAGACCAGGCATGAGCAGAGTATCCAGTCGGCGGTAAGCCATCTCGAATCTCATCTTTCTCGCCATCCCGGAAAACATGCCGCATTTTGGATGGAGTTGGTGCAGGGTGAGGGGGGGTATTACCCCGGACACCGTGAGTTTTTCATGGCGTTAATCGAAGCATTGAAGGGGCAGAATTGTGCGATTATTGCCGACGAGGTTCAAACCTTTGGAAGGACAACTTCGCCTTATGCAACGCAGCATTTTGAACTGCAGAGTGAAATCGATATTATCACGATTGGAAAGATATCGCAGGTATGTGCGACTTTGTTCAAGTCTGACTATAACCCGCGTCCCGGATTGATTAGCCAGACCTTTACCGGCAGTACATGGGCTATTAATGCGGCCCGTGCAATCATTCGCGGCTTGATGGAGCGTGGTAATTTTGGTGCCGAAGGCCTGAATGTCAATCTGCATCGCCATTTCGAAAATCATTTGAAGAGAATTGGCGAGTCTTATCCTAATACGATTTCAGGACCCTATGGCATTGGTGGAATGGTTGCATTTACACCGTTTGGTGGCAATGCAGAAAAAGCCAAGGCGATGTGCCACGCATTATTTGATGCAGGACTGATGAGCTTTATCGCTGGCGGAAAAATCAGCCGTATTCGGTTTCTATTGCCACTAGGCGTTGTGACTACCCAACATATTGATCGCGCTGCCGAGATCATTGAAGAAGTCGTCCAGGCTATGTCAAGCTGATGCCCCCAAATGAATGTCAGGATGAAAAGATGTTAATTGTGCGGCCTGCCGAAGAACCGGATGTTGATCAGCTATATAAGCTGATCCAGAAGTCTGCTTACGGATTGACAACGCTAAAAATATCCAAAGATCAACTTCTGGAGCGAATAGAGGCATCCGGATTTGCTTTTCGTATGAAATCGGGGCGTCCTGCGGGACAGCCTTATGTTTTTGTGATGGAAGATCTTGCTTTGGGAACAGTTGTTGGCACCTGTTCCATTTATTCGAAGATTGGCGGTTACCTGCCATTTTATTCCTATGAAATCAAGAACTCGCTGCACAAAAGTCAGGAATTAGGTGTCAACAAGGAGGTGCCCTATTTGGATTTGCTGGAGGAGCATAACGGACCAACAGAAATTGGCAGCCTTTTCTTGTCACCCGATTATTGGGGCAAGGGACATGGTCGATTATTGTCGCTCTCCCGATTTCTGTTGATGGCAGAATTTCCCCAACGGTTTGATGACGAGACCATCGCGGAAATGCGTGGTAATGTGACTGACGATGGTTTTTCTCCGTTTTGGAATGCTATCGGCGCCCATTTTTTTGAGATTGACTTTCCCCAAACGGAGACTTTGACAACCAGTTTCAAAAATGTGATTGCCGATCTTTTTCCACGGCATCCGATCTACATTCCCCTTTTGCCGGCTGACGCTCAGGAGGTCATTGCCAACGTCCATGCTCATACCAAGCCTGCTCGAAAGATGTTGAGTGATGAAGGCTTTCAGCACCGTAATCTGATAGATATTTTTGATGGGGGGCCCGTATTGCACTGCCAAACTTCAGAAATCCGCACTGTCCGGGAAAGCCGCAAGATGCCGATATCCGAGGTGGTAGAGGAGATTAGTCAGCCGGATCGGTTGGTTGGCAACTGTCAGCTGGAGGGATTCCGAGTTTGTCTTGGTAAGCTGACTGTCGGGGAGGATCATACGGTTGCGATTGATCGGGTGACTGCACTGGAATTGTCGGTGCGTGTCGGAGATTTGGTACGCTTTGTCGATCTAAGGTCTGGCACTCATTAACATTGAATAAACGGCGGTGCGAGATCGCCAAGAGAATGCCGCGAGCCAAGGATGGTTGGGTTGTTGGATTCTAGACAATTAGGATTTTTTGGTCGGGCTTCCCTTTATCAGGTGTTCCCAGACCAATGAACAGAGAGATGAAATGGAGCTGGGTTGAAAGAAAAATCGTTACTTGATTTACGAGCTGCAAATTAACTCAATGAGTTCTTCGTATACCTGCTGAGTGTCCATCTCGACGGCCACCGACATATTGGACTGCCATTCGCGATGAGGACGTTGATCAAAAACGGTCACTCCGCGGGTAATCTCACCACCCGGTTCAACATCACCTGAAAATTCGCTGGTAGAGAGCAAACGCGGATTGAGAGCTGCAACCAACCCGACCGCATCGTGGAGTTGAATTGACTCAAGTCCCAGTTGGCGTCGAAAGCTCTGAAAGAAATGCTGAATACTAGCCTTGAGAAAATCAGGACAGCTGGCGGTTGATATTTGGTTATAAAACTCAAAACCAAAGTCGACTTGGCGGGTCAGGTTCAGCGGGATTAATGTTTTTGTGATTGCTGACTGAAAGACTTCGCGGGCGCTGACGGGGTCAAAATACATATTGAACTCGGCGGCAGGCGTGATATTGCCGATTCCATCGAGGCTTCCACCAACAATAACCAACTGATCAATTAAGGTTGCAACGTTTGGCTCGAGTTTTAATACCCTGGCAATATTAGTCAAAGGTCCCAGACAAATGATACTGACTTCACTGGGGTGCTTCCGCAACAGGTCCACAATCAGTTTGTCTGAAGGGACTCGGTGCAGAAATGTTGAACCTTTCAGTTCGACGTTTCCCAGTCCGTCGTCGCCATGAAGAAACCTTGTGTCGACAGCGATCGCATGGTCTGCGGCAACAGCGGCGCCGGTACGCGGTATTTTTTTTGGGTCGATGTTTTCCACGATGCATTCGACGTTGGCAGTCACACGTTCCGCGTCAACGCAGCCTTCGACAGCCGTGACCGCTAAAACATCATTTCCTGAAGCAGATAGTGCCGCGCAAATCGCCACCGCATCGTCAATTCCAGGGTCGCAATCGACAATGATTTTTCGGCCGTTTTCGATGATGGATCCAATTCGTTAATAGGGTAAAGCCAATTTCGAATTACTATTGTGAGCGACGTCGCGATTCTTCGAAAGACGAAATTTTTGAGAAAAACCGAGGATCTCCAACGATAATGATAATTTGAGGATCTCATCTTTGCAGAAATGAAGCCTTTCGGTTTGCAAGCTCGATTTGCGAGGCCGGAATCCTCTGAGCAGTAGGTTCTAAAATCCGGTGATTCAGCACCAGATAGTCAGACACTCACACCGGGAACAGGTTCGGTGTAAGATGCTATTGCAATCAGGATTTCAGTTATTTAGCGTCTGTTGTGGAGGTGTCATCAAGTGAATTCAATACCCAGCTATATCAAGAAGATACAACTTGGCACTGATCTGCAGGCGGCAGAGATGGAAGACGCCATTGGCTTGATGATGTCCGGTGCGGTTTCTCAAAATGAAATGGGGTCATTATTATTGGCCCTTAAGAAAAAGGGCGAGGCGGTTTCAGAAATCGTAGGAGCGGCTCGTGCGATGAGATCCAAAATGTCCAGCATCAGCTCCAGTCGAAGTGATTTAGTGGACACCTGTGGAACTGGGGGGGATGGGTCAGGAACATTTAACGTCAGTACCGCCGCTGCTATTGTGGCCGCCGGTGCAGGGATTTCGATTGCCAAGCATGGCAACCGGAAAGTATCAAGCAAGACTGGATCTGCTGATGTGCTGACTGAGTTGGGTGTTAATGTTTCTTCTTCGAAAGAAACCGTCGAGAATTGTCTGAATGAGGTGGGTTTATGTTTCTGCTTCGCACCGCTTTTTCATGAATCAGTTAAAAACGTGGGAGCCGTTCGAAAAAGCTTGGGTGTGCCAACAATCTTTAACTTGTTGGGACCACTCTGTAATCCAGCCGGAGCATCGTTTCAGCTTGTTGGCGTAGGCAATCCGGATCAGCGGCAGCGGATTGCCGCCGCACTTCAGCAATTAGGGACGACCCGGTCAGTTGTTGTTCACGGAAATGATGGCATTTGTGAAGTCTCCAACAGTTCCACCACTGCGGTGACGATGGTCAATCCAAACGAGCTGAAGTCGGTGACGTGGGAGCCTGAAGATTTCCAGTTGAAGGGGTCGACGCGATCTGCCATTTTGGCCAGTGATCCTCAGCAAAGCGCCGGGTTGATACAAAAGGTTTTAAATGGCGAAAATTGCCCAGCCAGAGATATCGTGGTCATGAATGCCGCCGCAGCAATCTGGTTAGTCGGTCATGAGGGCGATAATCTGGCGGTTTGTGCGAAAAAAGCCATCGAATCCATTGATTCCGGAGCCGCTTACCGGAAGCTGACTCGATTGGCTGTGCTGAGTCAGATGAACTGAATTGGCTGTGAATTGGGGAAGTGTTGGCGTCACGACCGTCAATCGACTGACACAATGCGTAAAATCGGACTCGACGCTAAACCCAGAATGATTGTTGTGACTTTATCACGAGACACTTTCATGGTAGGATTGCGAGATTCGACCGATAACGAACTGGAGAACCGATGGCTAAACCGCATCGAAAAGTAAAGAAAGCAAATCACGGCAAACGCCCGGCTAACGCGAAGGCTCGCAAAGCAAAGCGAAAAAAGATCAAAACGCCTTAGAGATTCGGGATGAGGATCAGGCGAGTGAAGGCAGGTAACCAGTGGCAAAAAAGAATTACTTAGTTGATCTCTCCAAGATTGATTTTGATAATCCAATCGCCGAAGTTGACGAGATTCGCGACTTCAATCCACAACGCCATGAAATGGAGCAGCTCTCGGCAATTGTGCATGAAGATGTCGAGAGAAAAGAGTGCGTCGGCTACCTTGATGTCACAGATCACGAGTTTTGGGTGCGTGGGCACATGCCTGAACTGCCGTTGATGCCCGGGGTGATGATGCTCGAAGCCGCGGCCCAAATGTGTAGTTACATGGTTCAAAAGAATGACCTCTTGAATTCGGCACTGGTCGGATTTGGAGGAGTTGAAAAAGTCCGGTTTCGTGAGCCAGTATTTCCAGGACAACGCTTAATCCTGATTGCCAAGTTGACCAAAATCCGTCCCAAATGGATGATCATGTGCGACTTTCAGGGTGTTGTTGGTGAGAAAATCGTTCTGGAGGGTACCTTGAAGGGGATTCCGCTTCCGATTGATCAGCTGTCAGGTCCAAGTCATACGACCACTCAAGCGGCTGTGGTCGACCCAACCAATATGACGGCAAACTAGGATAGAACCTACCGATGTTGGTTCCTTCGATGCTTTTTCAAGGCATTCGGTTGGAGCTCATAGACGATAATTTTCCAAGTGTGGGAATTCTGATGGGCCGCCGAGCTCTCCCAAAAGTCAATCCGTCGATCAACACCTCCGGGCATCTATTTGTTCTTGATGATCTTTCGCCACCATTGGACTGGTCTTGTCTTTTCAAGGATCCGAGCTTGCCATTGGAAATCGAAATCGGTAGTGGCAAGGGCCTGTTTATCAATACCTCTTCGGTAGAAGTGCCAGATCGAAACTTCATTGGAGTTGAATTAGCCAAACGTTATGCTGTGTTTGCTGCCGCACGGCTGGCACGCAAAAAAACGGAGAATGCGGTGATGATTTCCGGAGACGGTTTGCGGTTTATGGCAGAATTTGTAGCCGCCAATACTCTCGACGCAGTTCACGTCTATTTTCCCGATCCATGGTGGAAAGAACGCCATCGAAAACGACGGGTTATGAAAGAATCACTGGTTGTTGATGTCGAAAGAACTTTGAAACCAGGCGGGACATTGCATTTTTGGACAGACGTGAAAGAGTATTTTGATTCGACGCTGGAATTGATTCCCTCAGTATGCGACCTTGCTGGACCATACGAGGTCAAAGCAAATGCTCCCTCCCACAATCTGGATTATCGAACCCACTTTGAACGTCGTATGCGTTTGCATGACAAACCAGTTTACAGGTCACTTTTCAAAAAACCCTGCGTTTGATCTCGCTGCGGTTTATGACCACTCGCTGAAGTCACTTAAAAACGTTGCTTGCTCCAGAGGAATCGTTTTAGGTTGAATCGACACTGGATTCAACGCATGATCGAGCTCTTTGTTTTGTGTTTAAATCAAATTTTGGCAGTGTCCGCGCAAAACCCTTATATTATTTGCAAAGCGGTGAATCCCATTAGCCACAGCCCTTTAAGATCAGGAACTGAACGATGATTCAATTTGGCTTTACTATCGTTGTTCTTGTTTTCGTTTTCGGCGGCTTAATTTACGCATTCTATGCTGAAAAGAAACGGACCGAGTCGCTGAAGAATTTTGCCGATGAGCTGGGGTTGGATTTTTACCCCCAAGGTCGTGAAGATGTGTTGGCAAAGGTCCAGCAATTCAAGCTTTTTAGTACCGGTCGCAGCCGCAAAATGAAAAATCTGATTCTTGGTACGACAGAGATCGCTTCGATTGCTATTTTCGACTATCAGTATACGACCGGTTCCGGCAAGAACCGTTCAACCCATTCTCAGACTGTTGTTTCGATGCAATCCTCGGCTTTGACGATTCCCGATTTCACTTTGCGGCCAGAGGGTCTGATGGACTGGTTTGGTTCGGCGTTGGGATTTCAGGACATTGATTTTGACAATCATCCCGAATTTTCAAAACTGTTTGTTTTGAAAGGTGAAAACGAATCATCCGTAAGAGAGTTTTTTGATGATCAAATCCTGGATTTTTTTGTTCAACGGAAAGGGATCACGTTTGAGGGAGCTTCGGGTGTATTTGTTTATTGCCGCCGCAGAACCAGAACCTCGGTACAAGATATAAAGAAATACCTCGAAGAAGGGTATACTGTGTACAGCAGCTTTATGGAAAGGCTGAGCCGCTAACTTTCTAGTCCAGAACTGAATGAGTTTAAACGCAGATAAATGAAAATGTTGGTTGTTGGTTTAGTACAAGATGAGTCATGAGAATTGCTGTTTCAGGTTGTGGAATCACCGGAACAGCAGTCGCCTATTTCTTGGCGGCTAGTGGACATGAAGTTGTTGTTTTTGAACAATCCCGGATCTGCGGTCCTGTCGGTGCTGGTCTACTACTGCAGCCGAGTGGGCAGGCGGTTCTGCAAGAAATGGGGTTGTTGTCAGATCTGGAGGCGAAATCCCAACGCCTGGAAGGGATGCAGGCGATCCGGCGAGTGGGGACTAATTTGTGGAAAAGCCTTGTGCGTTTGCAATACCAATGGCTGGAACCAAATTGTTACGCATTAGGGGTTCATCGAGGGACATTATTCGAGCTGCTGCTGGAGGCCTGTTTGGAAGCCGGGGCCAAAGTCATTACCAATGCCCGTGTTGAGAGCGTCATTGCTGTGAATGCCGCGGCTGGAAATGGCAAAATAAGGGTTCAATTCAGCAAGGATCATCCTGACGAGCCGTTTGGCGAGTTTGATTTTTTGATTGCCGCCGATGGTTCGAAATCATTGTTGCGCCAAAGCTGCCAGATTCAATCGAAATCAATCGAATACGATTATGCCGCATTATGGGCGACCGGGCCTTGTGACTTTCAATCGAATGAACTTTTCCAGGTGGTCGATGGCACCCAAAGGCTGGTCGGCTTGCTACCGATTGGTGATGGCAAGACGAGTTACTTCTGGGGTTTTCGAGCAAGCGAATACGAAAAATTGACTGGGGTTGATTTTGCTGAATGGAGAAAGGATGCCATCCAATTCTGCCCTGAGTCGGAGTCGCTGCTTTCGAGATTTGAAAACTGGGAGCAATTTACTTTTGCTCGATATCGGCACGTGAGTCTGAAGATACCTTATACAGAAAATGTCATCTTTTTAGGAGATGCTGCTCATGCAACCAGTCCTCATCTGGGACAGGGAGTCAACCTTGGGCTTGAGGATGCGATTTGCTTTGCCAAGGAGGTCGACAAACTCGAAAATTTTCCGAAAGCCTGTAGGTCATTTTTCTACAACCGTAAAAGGAAGCTTCGGTATTACCAGCAACTGACTCGATTGTTAAGTCCGTTTTTCCAATCAGATGGTAGGCTCAAAGGTGTGTTAAGAGATGTATTTCTACCATGGCTCCCTCGTTTGCCGGTAGTTCGCCGTGAGATGTTGCGCACACTTTGTGGCACGAAAAACGGTTGGTTTGCCTAGTTGATTTCTGGCGAAAAGACCTTCGCTATTTCATTTCAAAGGTGTGGGATTATTCAACTCGCTGGAGTACCGTTTGTAAGGTCTGGCGAAGAACGGATCCACTTCTTTTCAGTTGTTGTTCTTCCTTTGGCCAAAGTGATATTTCGTGGCGATCGACAACGCCGCATCGTCCCACAACGGTTGGTACAGAAATCGACACGTCGCGTAGGCCGTAACATTTGCCGTCTTGAACTGATGAAACCGGTAGGAGTCGCTGAGAGTCCAATGCGACAGAATGGATGACGTCACGTATCGCAATACCAACAGCAAATCCGGCTCCCCCTTTTTTCTTGATGACTTCCGCTCCAGATCCCTTTGTACGGGTAAATAGTTCATTGGCTTTGTTGGCATTCCAGCCCGGGAATTGGTCCAAGGGAAGGCCATTGACCGTCGCGCTGGACCAGATAGGAACCATGCTTTCCCCATGCTCGCCTAAAATAATCGCGGAGGTCTGTGTTGGTTGAAGACCTAGATCCTGTGCGATCAAGCTTTGAAATCGGATCGAATCCAACTGGGTTCCCAGTCCAATGACCTGTTTGGTTGGCAGGTCCAATCGGTGGGCAGCCAGATAGGTCAGAATGTCAACGGGGTTGGAGACGACGACTACAATGGCACTACTCTTGGGACCGGCAGCTTTGACTTCATCCAGGATGGTAAGGAAAAGGTCGGTATTCCGATTGATCAGGTCTAATCGGCTTTCATCAGGCTGTCTACGAAGTCCCGCTGTGATGCAAATAACGTCACTAGATGGAATGTGGTCGTATCCGCCCGAGGTAATGAATTGGTCAGCGGTGCTGGGACCACCATGTAACATGTCCAGAGCCTGCCCACCCGCTAAATCCGCATTGACATCCAGCAATGCAATCTCACGGACGATGCCACCGCACTGGAGAGCAAATCCTGCACAAGAGCCAACCAGTCCTCCACCACCGATGATGCTAACTTTCATGGAAATTCCTTTGTTTTTTTTATTTTTGATGTCAGTTGAATCAACTTGTTAGATGTTATTCACAACATCTTGGGCATCCTCATCCACAATGGGTTTGAGGACAATCGGATGACTATCCTTGGAGCCGCTGCATGACCTGATTGGTGATAGCTTGCACGAGAGCTTCCTGGTCGACGTCTCCAGTAGCTGTGGTGTTTGGCGGCGATTGCCCATGTGGTGCCTTGATCTGTGGTGGTGCATCGAACGCATTACGTGTAACGCCTGTATCGGTCCAGCTGTTTCGGAAAACATCATTGGCACAAATATCACAATTCTCATATTCCTTTGTATTCCGTGGGTCGCTCCAGCCCCACTGATCCTTTAAGTCGAGAAGCTCCTGTGATTTTTCCTGATTCAGGTACTCGACGTTACCCAGTTGCTTGGAGAGCATGAGGATTCGACAATAGGAATCCAGGATCTCCGTCCACCAATAAGCTCGTTCAACGTCTTCCCCGTAGCTGACGGTCCCATGATTGGCCAGGATAATGACGTTGGTCTTGTCTACAAAAGGGAGCACCGTTTCGGCAAACGCCTGTCCACCGGGTGTCTCGTATTTTGTGATCGGGGTTTCCCCAAGGAAAACTTCCACTTCCGGTAGAACACATTGTGGAATGGGTTCGCGAGCGACCCCAAATGCCGTTGCGTGGGGCGGATGACAATGCACCACACTTTTAACGTCGTCACGTTGTTTCATAATTTCAAGATGTAAAAGAGCTTCACTAGATCGCTTCTTGCTTCCAGAGAGCTGTTTTCCCGTCATGTCGATCGTGGCAATGTCATCGGGTTTCAAAAATCCCTTGCAAGTCATTGTCGGGGTGCAAAGCACTTCGTTCTCACTGATTCGGACGGTGATATTTCCGTCGTTGGCAGCAGCGTAACCTCGATCATAAATTCTTTTGCCGATATCGCAGATGTCCTGCTTTAGTTTAAAAATATTCTTCATTTGACTATCCGTGGTTAATTAATTTTTGATTTGTTTTAGAGCGGTTGGATCCAGAGACACGTTGTCGAGGATGGCCGAAACGTAACAGTCGACCGGTTTTATTTCTGGCCGAAACGGCTGCGAAGCCTCAGGCCCTTCTGCAATAGCGACCGTTGAACCGCTTCCAGAACCAAGCTCTTCCCATCCGACGAGAGTGTCGGACTCGGTGTCATTGGTGCCGATGAGATTGTCCAAGGTTTGAGGGATCACCAATCGCAAATTGGTACCCTCAAAAGTCGGATGGCATCGATTCAAGGTCACCGAGCCGATAATCTTTGCTATTCTCATTGAATTCCTTCGGTGAAAAACTCGATTAGTTTTTTCTGTTCCGGTCGATTTTGTGTTACATCGAGGACCATCAGGTTGGCATCCAATGTCGACATGATTTCGGCTACGTCATTCTTTGATCTGGCAAACGCCGCCCGCAGTGGCTGGAATCGATTCAGGGTTGCCACAGCGACAAAGGGCTGAGCTGCAAAGCAAATGGCTTTTTGAAATGTCACATCCTCACCGCAAAGATTTCTGGCAATTTCCGAAAAGTCTCTTCCGCAAATTACCCTTGTATTTCCCATAGATTTGAGCCAGTCGGTCGCTACAAAGTGATTTTCCAACCGAGCGATGACCAAATCTGCTTCGGGATTTCTCGCCGGAACTAATGTTGGAGACCCAAAAATCAACTCTATGTGCCTGTTGTTCAGTTCGTCCTTGACAGCGGGTGTGACGATGGCAGTCGGTAATACAACCACCGTACAATTTTCGTTGAGTCGTCCTCTTAAACTCTCCAGCGTCACAACCTTGGCCGAGATGTTTATTTCTTTCTTGGCAATCACAGAGCGGTTACTGCTGCTCGGCGGATTGGCTGTCTTGGTTTCGGCTAACACCGATTCGTTATTTTCGTACCCCGGTTTCAACTTGAGCGTCAATCGGCTGATCACCTCGTCAACAATCGCATCCACGACTTCAGGATTGCTATTTTGGATTGGATTGCTCACGGTGATTGTTTCGTAATTGGTTTTTTGCGGCCAGCTGTTA
This sequence comes from Planctomycetota bacterium, assembly GCA_014238905.1. Classification (GTDB taxonomy): domain Bacteria; phylum Planctomycetota; class Planctomycetia; order Pirellulales; family Pirellulaceae; genus JABAAE01. Next base: position 278,458 of record JABAAE010000002.1, on the reverse strand, counting down.
TTGATATCGGCAATGGAATTGTTTTTTCAAGTCAGTCTTTGATCCCGATGATGGACCAGCGAACGGGCGTTGCGTCGGTATTCAGCAATGCCCGGGCATTGCGACCATCACTGGTGATAAAAACCTGTTCACCCACTCCCGAACCAACCCCGTCGATGGCAATCAAAGGATCACCCTCAGGAGATCCATCCTGCATTTGCGGTTGTACGATCAGCAGCTTTTGGCCGCTGATACTTTTGTGTTTCAAGGTCGATGTTGTTCGACCGATGACAGTGGCTTTCAGCATTTTGTTTTAAAAATGTGGTGTTGAGGATTCGTTAATCTTGGGGTTGTCCCACAATCCAAAGATCATCAATCATTGAACAACGTCGTTCCCTGGTAAATGTAAGCGGAGTTGTGACACCCTCACCGGTGGGGCCGGCAATGCTGAAGGAAAGGTAGCCTTCGCCACCAAGGCCTAGTCCAGCCATGCATGGCCCATTCTTTACAAAGAGTGTTGTGTCGAGGATTTTTCCCATACGGGTCATATTGCGAACATTGTGAGAATGAATGATGCTGGTATGGCGAAATCCATGTTCATAAAACTTTGCCTTTTCGATCGCTTCATTGACGTTTTTACAACGAACGAATGGCAAGAAGGGCATCATTTGCTCTACGGTTACAAACGGGTTGGATTCATCTGTTTCGCCAAAGACCAGTTCGGTGTTGCTATTGGCTGACTTGCCGGCAGCGGCAGCCAGTTTAGAGGCGTCCTGTCCAAGAAAATCCTTGGAGGGGGCATGATGCTGATCGTCACCGACCTGAATAATCGCCCGGCTTGTTAATTGCTCGACCTCGGTTGGATTAAGTCGTAGCGCTCCTGCCTTTTCCATGGCCGCCATCATTGTTTCGAAAACGGACTCAACTACAAAAACCTCTTTTTCTGCGATACACAGCAGGTTGTTGTCAAAAGAGGCCCCAGCAATGATCGCTGCCGCGGCCCGATCAAAATCGGCTGTCTCATCAACGACGACTGGCGGGTTGCCAGGGCCGGCAACGATCGCCCGCTTACCGGATCGAAGCGCGGCTCGACCAACGGCAGGTCCGCCGGTGACGCAAATCAGGCTAACCCCACGATGTTTAAAGATGATGTCAGCCGTTTCGAGAGTGGGTTCGGCAATGACACATATCAGATTGTCGATCCCAACGTCTTTGTAAATCGCTTCATTAAACCGCCGTACTCCCTCAGCGGCCACCTTTTTTCCACTGGGATGAGGGTTGACGACAACACTGTTGCCGGCGGCGATCATGCTGACGGCATTCCCTGTGATTGTGGGAAGCGAGTGAGTTACCGGAGTGATGGCCCCTACTACGCCGAATGGCGCGTGTTCAATCACGGCGAGTCCTCGGTCGCCACTGAAAACCTGACTGCTCATGAACTCTGTGCCTGGCGATCGAGCACCCAATGTTTTCAACTTTTCGATCTTATGATCTAGGCGACCAATCTTGGTTTCTTCCATTTCCATCGTGCCCAGTTCAACGCATTGGTCGATGGAAATGCGACGGATGTGGTCGATGATTTGTTTACGAGTCTCCATCCCATGTCGCGATAGTTCTTCAAAGGCTTTATTTGCAGCATCAACCGCATCATTGGCATCGAGGAATACACCATGCTTGCCAACGTGATTTTGAGGGCTGGCGAAGGCCCCCTGATTGACTTCAGCGAGGACCTGAGTCACGACATTTCTGATGAGTTGTTCGTTCAGTTGATTCATTTTTTATTGTCTCGTAGGCATCCCGAAAAACGGAGTGCTTTTATAGATGGCTGGCTAATTTTTTGGCTGGATGATTGACTATCGTTGTTCTCGGGAGTAGACGCTGTTTTCTTCGACTGTGACTTTATCGATGATCCCCACGATTACCGTGTCAATCGGGATGTTGCGTGTTTCGGGAGTAAGCCTGGCACTCGAACCCTGAGTGATCAGCACAAAGTCTCCAATGCCTGCACCAAGCATGTCGACGGCGACAAACGTTCGACCAGTGGTTTCCAGATTCTTGCGTGAACCCTGTGCCAAACGATAAGGTTCGACGACCATCAGTTTCTGCCCGACCATTGATTCGACTTTTTGCGTTGCAACCATCGATCCGGTAACTTTTGCGATGAACATGTTTAACCTTCCAAAAGTTCCCTAGTTTGTCGTGCTACCACCAATTCTTCATTGGTAGGTACAACCCATATTTCAGTTTTGGAAGATGCCGAGTGCACAGAAAATTCCTCACCCGTGCTACGGTTTTTGTCTTCCGATAATTCGATTCCGAATTCACTGAGGCCATGGCAAACATCCTTGCGGATGTTTTGTCCGTTCTGGCCTATTCCACCGGTGAAGACGATTGCCTCCACTCCGCCCAGTTCGACCATCAGTGCCCCCAAGTTGCGCCGGATATCGGCAACAAAGACGTCCAACGCCAATCTAGCTCGAGAATTACCGTTGTCGGCCGCTTTTTCCAGATCGCGGACGTCACCGCTGATGCCACTGATGCCAAGTAATCCACTACGACTGGCGAGATCATCGATCACTTCTAAAAGTGATTTGCCAGTGCGTTCCATTACCACGGGAATCGCGAAGGCATCAAAATCACCACACCGATTATTGTGTAGTAAACCGGATTGGGGACTCATTCCCATCGTTGTCATGATGCTTTTATGCCCGGCCACCGCACAAAGACTGTTCGACCCACCGAGGTGGCAGGAAATAATTCTGGCGTCTTGGCGTTGTAGGATTTCTGCCATTCGATGAGCAATAAAACGATGACTTGCTCCATGAAATCCCCAACGTTGGATCTGAAAAGATTCAGCCCATTCAAAGGGAATACCATAGTGCTTCACCGCGTCGCGATTGCTTTGATGAAAACCGGTTTCGAAGGCCGCTACCAATGGTATTTCCGGAAGCCTTTCCGAAAGTAACTTCATGGCATTGATATAGGGTGGATTATGTGCTGGCGCCACGGCGTTCATTTCCGCCATGGCCTCAAGTACTTCTTCATCAACCCTATGCACTCCGCTGATTCGGCCACCATGCACCGCTTTAAAACCGATCGCACTGACCTCCGAGGGGTCTTTGAGACACCCTGACTCCGGATCAGTAAGTTGCGTCAAGCATTGCCGGACGGCCACCGCGTGATCAGGTACGGGGGATTCCCGTTCCAGTCGCGTTTCGCCAATCTCGGCAAAACACGGACTGAGTGGTTCACCAATTCGCTCGACGCCTCCGCGCGCAAGCTGCGTCTCGTTTGTCATATCAAACAAACGATACTTGAAGCTGGTAGAACCAAGATTGGCAACGAGTACTTTCACGATCGAAAATCCTTTTCGGAAACCGGTTGGCGAATGACAAAATGACGAACTGGAGTTCGTCAGATTTCAATGGCCTAAAAACAATCCATTAGGCCTTCGGCCGGTCTGGGGATGATATGACTTCCAACTAGTTCTCCAACTTGCGTGGCTGCACTAGCTCCAGCCTCGACGGCAGCCCGAACGCTACCGACGTCACCGCTGACAACCGAAGTTACTAAACCTCCGCCAATATCGACCCGTTTTTCAATCTTGACGTTTGCGGCCTTTGCCATCGCATCGGTGGCTTCAACCAGCCCAAGTAAGCCCTTGGTTTCGATAAATCCAACTGCATTTTGCATTGTAATATTCCTTGTTTAATTGATCAGTTTGAGTTATTTGGCGTTTCGTGAAGATCCGAATTTGAGCTTGGGAAGTACCGTTGGCAGGTCCTCGTGAGGCCTTGGTACTACTTGGACACTGACGACTTCACCAACTCGACTGGCGGCGTTGGCACCGGCGTCGGTAGCAGCTTTGACGGCCGCGACATCGCCGGTAACGAAAGCTGAAACCAGGCCGCTTCCGACTTTGTCCCAACCAAGAAATTGAACATCTGCTGCTTTAAGCATCGCGTCCGAGGCTTCGATCAGGGCGATGAAGCCCTTGGTTTCGATCATGCCCAGCGATTGTAGAGCTTTGGCCATTTGATAGGTCTCCGAAAAAAAAGTAAGTTGTGTTAAATGATCATCTGGATGATCGAGTTGGTTATTTCTTGCAGCCACACGAGCAGCCCTGTTTTAGCAGTGTGACTTCTGTTGCCAAATCCAGCGCACATGCATTGCCCTCATCGGTATCGATGTGAACTTCGAGCTTGCTTGTGTCGTCCGCTCGAACGAGTACGTCCTCGAAAGTAAGGGAGCAGTCAGGAGATTTGATTTTCAACTTCATGTAGTCTCCCTTTTTCACATCGTAAAAGGCCGCATCTTGCTGGTTCATGTGGACGTGACGCGCGGCGCGAATGACGCCCTGTTTCAATTCGACTGTCCCATGTGGTCCTACGAGTACACATCCCGGCGTTCCCTCAAGGTCGCCGCTATGGCGTATGGGCGCCTCTATTCCTAAAGAAATCGTATCTGTAAAAGCAAGTTCGACCTGGCTGTGAGATCGGGTGGGTCCGAGGACTCGTACAGTGGGCAGGATACGTTTTCTGGGGCCAACAATCATGACGGTTTCTTCGGCGGCGAAAAATCCATCCTGATAAAGCGGTTTACCAGGGGTCAATCCTTTTCCAGGGCCAAACAATTGTTCGACATGGTCATCGGTTAAATGGACGTGTCGGGCTGAAATGCTCACCGAAAGATTGGGCTTTGAGGATTCCGGTTCGGCATCGTCTTGCTGAAATACGATTTGCCTGACGATTTTTTCAATCGTTTGGCGATCGAGGGTGGTCGAAGGCATTTTTATTTATCTATTAGTTTTGTACGGGATTAATTTTTGTTTTAAATATTGGCCGCTCAGCCCTTGGCTTTTGGTGTCAGAACGTCTGCGAAATCCGATTAATCGTTTTCATCGGTAACGAATAGGGTTACCCCGCTATCGCGGATCCGTTCTTTCCATTCATCGGTGATGCCGGAATCGACCACCAAGCGATGTACTGAGCTTAGCTCACACAATCGTGCCAGGGATTTTTTTCCAAACTTGGTGCTGTCGGCAACGATCACTACCTCATCGGCTGCTTTCATCATCGCCTTTTCCGTTTCAACCAGGAGAAAGTTGCTGTTGTAAAAGCCGTCTTGATGAATTCCGGCAACGCTTAGAAAAGCTAATCGACAATTTAATTCACTGAGCATTTGATTGGCGTAAGGGCCAATCGTCGTTCCTGTTCGCAAATGCACATTGCCGCCGAGAACGACCAAATCGGCTTCGTAATTCGCCATAAAAAGATTCGATACCGGCAATGAGTTGGTCACGACCTGTAAAGGACGTCCGGCCAGTTTTTGAGCTAATTCAAAAGTAGTGCTTCCACCATCGAGCAGAATCGTATCGCCATCCTCGACCAGAGTTGCTGCTAGGTTGGCGATTCCTTGCTTGATTTGATTGTTTTGAGACTGGTTTCTCTCGAAATGTGGAAGTTTTGGCTCAGATCCGGTGTAGAAAACCCCACCATGAGTCCTCTTTACTTCCCCTAAAGTCTCAAAGTGCTCCAAGTCTCGACGAATCGTCGATTCGGAGGCCTTCAACTCACGAAACAGCTCCTGAGTCGAAGCAAACCCTTTTGATCGGACAATTTCGAGGAGTTGTTGGCGGCGATGATCGGCCACGGGGTACTTTCAAAAGCTTGGAAGAACTTTTTCTATTATCCGTCGTGGGTGGAGTTTTTCAATCATAAATGATTGAAAAACAGTCAAGAAAGGGGGAATTAGCTGCTTTCATCTCCCGTTTGGCCGGTTTTTTGGTGGCCGTTGACGTTGGAGTCCCTGATCGATTGAATGACTTCTGGGTACAAACGGCACTCTGCCTCAAAAACTCGTTGTTGGAGGATCTCGGCGTTATCCGACGAATGGACTTCGACCGGTATTTGGGCAATAACAGGCCCGTGATCGAATTCGTTATCGACATAATGCACGGTACATCCGGTGGTTTGGCAGCCCTGATCCAGTACGGCCTGATGCACTCGTAGGCCGTAAAAACCTTGGCCGCAGAAGGCAGGTATCAGGCTGGGGTGAATGTTGATCACTCGATTGGAAAAATCAATTGGTATCAACACGTGTTTTAAGAATCCTCCCATAACCACCAGGTCACTGCCCGAATTGCGGATCGGCTCGAATATTGCCTCTGAGTACTCTTCAGGCGGCAAATCGCCAAAGTTAGGAGCAACAAGGGTTGGAATTCCCCGCTCTTGGGCGAAGTTCAGTCCTTTGGCCTTTGAACTACTGGAAACGACCAAGGCGACATGGGCATCCAATAGCTTTTGGTCAATCTTGGAAAGAATGTTTTTCAACGTCGTTCCTCCGCCGGAAATCAGAACTGCGATCAGAAATGGTGGACTGGACAAAACGGGCCTTCGCATTTTTGGGATAGAAATGGCTTTTCTGGGGAAACGGATTCAACAGGTGAATTGCCTTTAATTTCTGATAAAATGAGCCGCTTGTCACCACCGCTAAATCCTTCGGCCTCAAAATGGTTGATTTTGGTTTGATAGTTGTGGGTACGACGTTTGGATTTAAATCAACGCATACCGAAATTGGGAGAAAAGCGATCATGGCACGGCTTTTTTTTACGGCTTTTTTTATCCTGTGTTTCATAGGGACCGGTCAGTTATCTGCTCAGGTGGCGCAGGATAAGATTGACAAAATCTCGGCGGCATTGCCCGCAAAGGCGCCTGCGACTCCCCAAAAAGCCAGAAAGGTACTTCTTTTTTCAAAAACCAATGGTTTTCGTCATGGCTCGATACCAGTGGGGGTCAAATCGCTAACAATGCTGGGAGAAAAAACCGGTGCCTACACCGCAATACACAGCGAAGACGAATCGATGTTTGAGCCTGCAAAGCTGAAGGAATTTGATTTGGTCATCATGGTCAATACGACTGGCGAAATCTTTAAACCCAAGAAACTTCCTTCTGATCCTGCGGCAAAACAAGAGGCACTTAAGCGGGAGGCTCGCCTTAAAAATTCACTGGTGGAATTCGTGAAAAGTGGAAAAGGCATTGCGGGTACGCATTCGGCGACTGACACGTATAAGAATTGGAAAGACTACAACGACATGATGGGTGGGGCTTTTGATGGTCATCCATGGCACATGGACGTGCCAGTTCGAATTTTGGGAGGCGATCATCCGCTGACCAAGGTGTTTGGTGGTAAAGGATTTACAATCAAGGATGAGATTTACCAGTTTCGTCAGAACACGGCGGTGCCAGCTGAACGAAGGATGTTACTTAGCCTCGAATCGAGTTGGGATGGGCTGAAAAAGGGAAAAAGGAAAGATGGTTTTTACCCAATCAGTTGGATCAGTAAATATGGTGATGGACGAACCTTTTATTGCTCTTTAGGACACCGTGACGAGATCTATTGGAATGAAATGGTATTGGAGCATTATCTTGCCGGTATTCAGTATGCGTTAGGTGACTTGGAAGCTGATGCGACGCCAATCGCTGTCCAACGATGATCTAAGTAATGGCTGCTTCGATTTCATTCCGTTCCCTGAGCGAGTCCTTTGAACTCGCTTTTTTTATTAGGATGCGGGCGGCTAGATGATGGGTAGCCAGAAGGGCTGGCGAGGACAGCCTGGAGCCTCTGAATTCAACGTTGCTGGTCTTTAGGGGTGCCGTTACTGGATGGCTGCTTTGATTTCAGATGCCCGCCTGATCTTCGGAATGTAAGTCCATGTGATTGACTGCGAAACAAAACATGGAGAGCATTCATTGAACGCCCATTTGAGGCGAATTACTCCTCGGCGTCGAACAGGGCGTCAACAAATGTATCGACGTTAAAGAGGGCAAGATCATCGGGCTGTTCACCCAATCCGATGTATTTGACTGGCAAATTGAATTCCTGCCGAATGGGTATCGCAACGCCGCCCTTGGCAGTGCCGTCGAGTTTTGCCAATACAATTCCTGTACACCCAGCGGCATCGCTGAAGCCTCGTGCTTGGCTAATCGCGTTTTGTCCTGCCGTTGCATCGAGCACCAACAAACATTCATGCGGGGCATCCGGGATCACTTTTTGCATCACATTACGGATTTTAGTGAGTTGATCCATCAGGTTGGATTGCGTTTGGAGTCGCCCGGCGGTATCCACGATACAAATATCGGCCCCTGAATTTTTGGCTGCCTCAACTGCCTGATACGAGACGCTGGCAGGGTCGCCACCCTGTTTACCAGTCACGATCTCCGCTCCCAGGCGATCAGCCCAGACTGTTAGCTGTTCGACTGCTGCTGCCCGGAAAGTATCCCCGGCTCCCAAAACGACTTTTTTGCCATCTTGAATAAACATGTTGGTCAGTTTGGCTATCGACGTAGTTTTCCCTGCACCATTTACCCCGCAAACCATAATGACCGTCGGACCATTCTCGGCGTATTCAATCGGACGCTCTGGCTGATCCATTAATTGGCGAATGGTGGACTTGGCGGTCTCTACCAGGTCAGCCATGAAAACACGCCGCCCGCGGTAATTCGTTTTGATATCCTCACGTATTTTTGTCGCTGGGCCTGAACCCATATCGGTTTTGACCAATGCTGCAAACAGTTCTTTCAAAAAATCATCGTCGACCAAACGACCTTCCTTGACCAAATCTCGAATGTCCGTGTTGAGGACCTCGTAGGTTTTGGCCAATGCCTGTTTAAACCGGCCGAAGAATCCTTTTCGTTTGCTGGTAGGTTCGGCCTTGGGTGGCGATTGGGAAGAGGCTGGTGAATCCGTTTCAGATGGGTCGTTAGTATCTGATTGCTCGTTTTCGGTTTTCTTGTTTCCAAAAAGGTTCCAAGCCATTGAATTCCTGCTTTGAATCGGTGGTTGAATGATAAAAATGTGATGCGACGATTGCTCTCCCAACGGTCGTTTTGCCATTGAGTTAGACAGTCACTCGGAGCTGAAAATGTACCAAAATCAGCTACTGGATGCCCTGCATAAGGCCTCTTTTTTTATAGGTTAACCTTGTCGGTATCATTCGCTGGGTCGATGCCATGTTGTTGACCAGAATCTGAAACCGTATTTTCACGTTTGGAGACCCGGCTGTGTAAAGCACGACTTGGCGGATTCGAGGCGTTTGGCTCTGCTGATGGTGTTACTTGCTCATCATTGCTCGGAGGCGAATCATGCTCTCCATCTGGTGTGGCTTGAGATTGGTCGTCCGCACTATCGCCGGCTAAACATTTTTTGCGAAGTCGATCCAATATTCCGTTAATAAATAATGATGATTGGTCATTGCCATATCGTTTGGAAATCTCGATGGCCTCGTTGATAGCGACGGCTGCGGGGGTGTCATGAAAAAGTAGTTCAAAAGCGCCCAGACGCAGTACATTGCGATCGGTGGCAGCCATGCGGCCAAGTCTCCAATTTTCAGCGACGGCTGAAAGCTGTTGATCGAGCTCTGCTCGTTTGTTTCTGACGCCGTCGAGTAATTCCTTAGCAAATTTCGTGATGCTTCCCTGGTTATGCAGTCGATTTTTGATAAAGTCCAAATCTTTGTCAGTAGACCGGTCTTTGTTCATATCGTCCTGATAGAGAAGCTGCAGAACAATCTCCCGTGCTCGGGTTCTTTGAGACATATAATTAATGAGCCAAATGAAAATTACGGGTTTAATGGATGGAAAAAATCCTAATTACTTTATCGTCGAGTGATCAGGCATTGGGCCTTCAATCTGGTGGAGTAGATTGACCATTTCAAGTGCGGCTTCCGCACATTCCACCCCTTTGTTTCCGACGTTTCCGCCAGCGCGGTGTATGGCTTGTTCCATACTATTGCAAGTCAATAGACCGAAGGCGACCGGGATTCGGTATTCCACCGAGATTTGGCCGAGGGAATGGCTCACCTGTTGGTTGATATATTGATCATGGGTTGTTTCACCTTTAATGACCGCTCCCAGGCAAATGATCGCGGAATATTGATTATTGTCCGCAAGACATTTCGCCGTCACCGAAAGTTCCCAGGCACCGGGCACATAGAAAACATCAATTTGTTTTTCGGAAACGCCGTTTGCTTTAAGGGTATCAATAGATCCCTGTCTTAATTTATCTGTGATGGATGAGTTGTACTTTGAAACGACAATCGCAAATCGCAGTTTATCATCATCGACCGCTAATTCGCCTCTTATTTCGACGACCATTCTCTGACAACCTGAAATGTGAAAAAAACGTGGAGTAAAAAAACGTGGAGTAAAAAAACGTTTTGAGCGGTACCTGCAGACCCATTCGCAGGATTGAAATTGGGAGAATTATGTTGCAACCTCATCAGCCTACCAAAAAATTGATTCAAAGAACGAGTCATTTATCAGCATCATTTAGGAGTTGATGCCCATCAGGAATTCCGGATTCGAATGGTTTTTCCGAAGTTTTTCAATCAGCATATCCATGGCATCCGAAGGATTCAAATCATGCAGTACCCGTCTCAAAAGACATACCCGCCGATACTCGTCTTCGTCCATTAGCTTTTCCTCGCGACGAGTGCCGCTTTTATTGATATCAATGGCCGGATAAACCCGTTTGTCAGCCATCGAGCGATCGAGAACTATTTCGAGATTGCCTGTGCCCTTAAACTCCTCAAAAATCACATCGTCCATTCGGCTGCCCGTATCGACCAGAGCCGTCGCCAAAATGGTTAAGGATCCTCCTTCTTCAAGCTTTCGTGCAGATCCGAAAAATGATTTTGGATGTTGCAACGCATTGGCATCTAGACCGCCAGTCATCGTTCGACCAGATTGAGTGCATTCGGAATTCCATGCCCGAGCAAGTCGCGTAATGGAATCAAGAAAAATCACAACGTCCCGCCCAGCTTCCACCATGCGTTTCGACTTTTCGATCACCATTTCAGCAACGGCGATGTGCCGTGACGTGTGTTCATCGAAGGTCGAACTGACGACCTCGCAATTCGGTCCCCTGACTTCACGCTCCATGTCGGTGACTTCCTCCGGCCTTTCATCAATCAGCAGCATCATGACGTAGGCATTGGGAAAATTTTGGAGAACCGCCTTTGCCATTTTTTGCAACAGGACGGTTTTTCCCGATCGAGGTGGGCTAACAATCAACCCCCGTTGGCCGAATCCAATCGGAGACACCAGATCAATAACACGAGTCGAAATCTCGTCGGGATCATGTTCCATCTGGATCCGTTCATCGGGATGGAGGGGCGTCATGTTGTCAAAGAATATCCGTTTGGACATCTCCTGCGGGTCCCGGCCATCAATGGACTCCACTCGCAATAGTGCGAAATAACGTTCGTTTTCTTTAGGCGGACGGACTTGCCCGGAAACCGTTGCACCGGTGCGCAGGGCAAACTTTCGGATCTGACTTGGTGAAACGTATATATCGTCCGGACAAGAGATGTAATGATACTCTGAGCTTCTCAAGAATCCGAATCCATCGGGGAGGATCTCCAGAGTCCCTTCACCCAGCATGAGTCCTTGGGACTTGAGCTGTTGCTTGAGTACTTTAAAGATCAGGTCCTGTTTTGAGTCCTTTTCAAAGTCGGTGATCCCAACGCTGCTGGCGACCTTTTGCAGGTCGGCTTCCGACATTTTTTGGAGTTCACTAATATGAACTTTAGGATTAGCGTGGTTTCCGGGTGCGTCGGACGCCCGCGACTCTCGGGCGATTTCCTCAGCTAGAGATACTGGATCGCGATCAGCATCTAGCTCGTCAATGCGTTGGTCGACCGCAGATTTAGGGCGTTGGTTGGTGTTACGTGCTTGTTGCCGGCCCCGATTACTCCGGTTCGGCCGACCTGACGATCTGGATTCGTTTGTGCCCATGGTGAAATTATGTCGCGTAGTCTGGATTACGCTTATTTTGAATGAGGGGGAATGGAAGAGCGGGAAAGTTTGAAAAGATTTTGGTTGAACAAATGAAAAGTTTACATTTGACGGAGTCAAGCGACGGAAGTCGCGTCAAACGATCTTGATGAATGTTTTGGCTTAGGGGAATTCTCAAGGCTTTCTGGAATTATTAATTGCGGCAAGACGTTTTCGCATGGCCGTCATTTTATTGTCAATTCATACAGGCGGTCTCCGCGAGACGTTTTGTTTCCTGCTAACGTCAATCTAGCGATATGAACTCATCCCAAATGGCTAGGGCCCGTTCCTTTAATTCGGCAGGAGTCCCGTCATTTTGAATCAGCCAGTCCGATCTGGATCGTTTGACATCAAGAGAAACCTGGGCGGCTTCTCGAGTTTCGAATTCAGAGATGGTCCATCCGCGAACCATGGCTCTGCTCTGTCTGGTCTCCAGGGAGGAGTCGACAAAGATGAGACGATCACAGAAGCCATCCCACCCAGCTTTGAACATGACAGGTGCGTCTAGGACCGCTATCGAAAACTCTTCTTCAGAGATGAGTTTTCGAACCTGATCCTCAAGACACTCCCTGATCAAAGGGTGCGTGATTCTTTCCAGTCGGGATAGCTCTAAAGCTCCATTTAAGGGATCGAAAACGATCGCTCCCAACTTTTCTCTGTTAACCGAATCATCGTCGCGAAAAACCAGATCGCCCCAGAGCTTTCGTATCTGATTTCGAACTTCGGATCGAGTAAGAACCTGATGGCCAACTTGATCCGCATCTAAGACAAAGGCTCCTTGTTCCTTGAAAACGGTCGAAACCATGCTCTTCCCGGAAGCGATTCCGCCAGCAATTCCGACAATAAGCATAAGATTAGGTTCGCAGGTTCCGGATGAATACCGGAATCAGGGAGGAGATTGACTCTGAGATGATCACCTATATTCTATCCCGAAAGTCTGAATACGGTAGGCGATTTGTCGTTGGAACTCTCTTTAATTTCAATTGTTTTGGTGTTAATTCAAGTAAAACGCCGTTTTCACCCCATATCCAATGTTAAATTTTTACTGAAATCGCTTGTTGTTTTAACTAAAACTCAGGCAAACAGGTTTTCACCGCGTCAATGAAATTCATTAGCGGTCGGATTCCCTAAAAAACTGTATATTCCAAAAAAGGGCATGTTTGCCGTTTTACCGGTTTAATCGTTAATGGAGATATGATCTCCCGAACAAAAACCAAATCGATTAATCGGAAGTTTGACAGTGAATTCTGTCGAACTTAATATCGGTAAAGTGGGAGGTTTTGGCTTTTAATCGTGTCCCCTACGGTTTTTTTGAATTAGTCTAATTTCATCCTTATGCCCATACCCTGTCTTTTTGACGTTTTCCTAGGAGCGAAGAGTGGCTGTAACTGAGAAAAATCAATGGCTGCACGTCCTGCTGATTGTTTTCGTGATTTTGGCGATCGCTGGTGGTGTTGGTACCTATCTAGGTGTGACGCAGGCTATGGCGTCTGCTGAAAAGGAAACGGCAAAATCACAGGAATTGGAGAAGGCAAGAGAATACGCCAAAGTCGCTGAACAGGTGACTAACGCCATCCTCGCTTATGCAGGTGCGAGTGATACGAGCTTAACCATTGAGGAAGCCGACAATGACGTTGCCCGCGTGGCCTTGATTACCGACGAAGTCATGATAAAGCAGTTTGTTGATCCTTTGATGAAGGCCAAGCAAAACTATGATGACGATATGAAGGATGCCCCCAAGGGTGTCGAGACTTGGCGAGCACTCGCTGCGTTTCTTGTCACCACAGTGAATATCAAAAACGACCAGATTCTTGAACGGGACGATCAGGTGCGACGCGTCAAAGCCGACGCGGCTTCCAAAATTGCTGAGGCAATCGCCGAAAAGCAAACCGCGCTCAAGGAAAAAGAGGCGGCAGAAGCAACGCTGGAACAGGAAAAACAGCAATTTGCGAAGACCGTTAGCGATCTCAACCGGCAATATTCTGTTTTGAAATCATCTACCAATGACAATCTGAAAATTGTCCAGCAGCAACTTCAACAGGTTCAGGAGAATTCCAAACAGCTGCGAAGCATGATTGGGATTCGCGAAAATACCATTGGAATGCAGTCCGATATTATCGAAAAGTATCGCCGAACAGATTTCGAAATTGCTGACGGGCGGATTACAAGCGTTAATGGTTCTTCCAAGGTGGCTTGGCTGAACTTGGGCTATCTGGACGCTCTCCCTAATCAAATCAAGTTTTCGGTCTACGATTCACAAGCCGCTGAATTCAACGAATCCGCCAAAAAAGGCGAGATCAAGATCCAGCGAATTGTTGGACCACATACCTCAGAAGCAATCATTACCTCCAATGACCGTAGCAATCCGATCCTGCCTGATGATTTTGTTTTCACCTCGACTTGGACACCCGGTCAACGGACCAAGTACTTTTTAGCTGGCTCTTTCGACATGGATGGCGATGGGAAGTCGGATCAGGAGCGTGTGAAGGCTCTTTTAATCCGTTCCGGAGGCGAGATCGTTGGTGAGCTAAAGCAGGATGGTTCAAAAGTAGGTCAAGTCGATCCGTATGTTCGGTTTTTGGTTTACGGTGGAAAACCTGCGGACGCCACTCTGAGTGCTGAAGTCGACAAGATTCGTAAAAAAGCAGCGGATGAGGGTGTAAATAGCATCTCTTATGAGCTGTTGCTGACTAATTTGGGATTGGGCAGTGAAGCCAAGATCTTCTCCGGTGGAGTAGAGAAAAACAATGGCTTTCAGCCCCGAAGACCTGCTGTGATCAGAAATTAACAAGCATTGAATTCACCCGCAAAGCGGAAATGAATTTGTTGAGTGATAAGCCCCTTTTGAACCAAAGGGGCTTTTTTATTGTCCGGGCTCAAACGGTTTTCCGCATTGCCAACGATGTTGTCTTTGGCACTTGGATTCTCTCTCTTTGGCCGGATTGCCAGAGCTGGTTAAAAAAGGGTGCCGCTCTGACCGTTCCAGCATGGCTAGGTTACTCTGGGGTCGGTGTTGACCTGAATTCAAATTGACACCGCAGTGTTTGGAAGTCGAATGCTGATGCACAAAAGCATTTCCGGCTCTTCTCTTCGTTCAAAAATGGTGCACGTCCGATCAGACCTGCTTTGCATGGTATTCTTGGTGTAGCCGGCTGAATGACCGGTCAGCCGAAGAATGGGTAAGATTGACTGATCAATCTTGTCAGTGGTTAGCCAGCTAAAAATAGCCCTGTGAACCGAGAACGGCATAGGCAACAAAAATCGCATAGAGACCGCAAAGCAAAAAGGCTTTTCGACGGGTCAATTGCAAATTATGTGAGATGATCAGCAACGTGATCACCGTCAAACTCGCCAGCATGATCTGCAATCCAGTGATGGGGCCTTGATGATCCAGCTCAATAGGATTCCAGTCGTTGAGATAGCTGCCGACTAATAGTGGTATCGAGATGCAGACCGATATGTCAAAAATGTTGGAACCGAAGGCATTGGAAACCGCTCCGTCGTCGTCACCTTTTCTGGCAGATGCTACGGACAAAAAAGTATCCGGGATGCTTGATGCTGCTGCCGCCAGAATGACGGCAACAAAAAAGATGTCGACTCCCATTTTGTCAGCGGTCATTTTGGTGACCTCCACCAACCAATAGCATGCAGCCGCCGCTACAAGAGTTGAGACTGAAATGATCAACCAGCACGTCAGTTGATTCAAAATTAAATGGAAGGAGCCAAAGAATACCTTTGCAACAAAAGGGACCTCCTGATCCGGTTCGCTCGATGGATTACCTTTGCCGGAAAATCTGGCGGCAAGGTCCCGAGAGACTTTCACGCCAGAGGATTTGAGCTGAAGAATGGCCTGGTCTGCGGAAAATCCTTCTACAATCAGGGACTCTATCTGCTTCATCTTTGTCTGAAATCTCTTGACGTCAATGTAAAGAATGGCGACGTAAAGTCCATAGAAAACCAGGAATGTGACTCCCATCCACCAGTGGATTTTTTGTTGCATCAGGAACCCGATTAAAAGGATTTCCATAGCGACAAACCAAGCTCCGTCCCTCGTGATCACTCGTCTTTCGATATCAATGGTTGGCCGAGATTTGCGATAGAATGAGATAAATATCGTGCAAATGGCAGGAATCAGAATCATGTTATAAACCGCGCTGCCCGCACAGGTTGCTAACGTCGATGAAAAACCAGCCGCTCCTCTGGCCGCTTCTGTTTCGCCTGTTCCGCCCAGTGTTAAAACAACGACAAAGAAAATTCCCGTAAATAATTCCGGCATGGAACTGGCCACTGCATCGAGAGTTGCCCCGCGAACCGAACCGGGAAGTCTGAACTGGTGACCTATGAATTCAGCGGCATCGGCAAATGGATCACAAGCCTGCCAGATCACAATAGAAATCAGAACAGTCTGCCCTAACAGGCAGGTAATGGCGAATAGGGGGTGATCGTAATAATACCAAAGCCACCCCGTGATCAGGCAGAGAACGATGGAAGCGACCGAAATAAAAATCGAAATCGACAAGCCGCTGGGCAAATTGGGCTCTGCGTTTTTCGACATCGATTTACGGGGTATTCGGGAGAGAAGGTAGCCAATTAATTTTTTTCACGGTCATTGTATCGGCTACGCTCACCGCAAAATAGCATACAATCAAGCGGCAGTGGTCGCCGGCGGGAGTCAATTGAATTGATGGTTGTTAGTTTTCTTAATTTACCATGAATCAGCCCCATGGCGGGGGGCAACTCGATCAAGCGGGTGACTCGGCAGTCTGTTTTTTGGAGGGGTGCCCAGCATCATCAATACGGGGCAACGAAACGGTAGGTTTGTGAGTAGGATTCAATATCAATTTGACGTTCTTGTCATTGGAGCAGGACACGCCGGCACCGAAGCGGCGATGGCTGCCGCTCGAATAGGTGCCAAGACGGCTTTGCTGACAACCAATCTTGATACCGTTGGGCAGATGAGCTGTAATCCTGCGATCGGGGGCATTGCCAAGGGGCATATCGTGAGGGAAATCGATGCTCTGGGTGGACTGATGGGACAGGCGATTGATGCCACCGGTATTCAATTCCGAATGTTGAATATTCGCAAAGGCCCGGCGATGCACAGTCCAAGGTCGCAGGCAGACAAGAAGGCGTACCAGCATTATGTGAAAAACGCAGTTGAATGTCAGCCTAATTTGTCATTGCGTCAGGAGATGGTTGAGTCACTGTTGTTTGAAGGCTGTCAATCCGAAGATGCTGGTGCAACTAGCGAGGGATCTCCGGAAAAGCGGATTGTTGGAGTGCAGGTTCGGGGTGATGTTCAATACAGAGCAGAAACTGTGATTCTGACAACAGGGACATTTCTCTCAGCCATCATGCATACAGGAGAAGCCAAGACACCCGGGGGAAGAGCAGGGGAGGGCACTGGCGGTGGGATCAGTGGGTCATTGGTAGAGCTTGGATTCGAATTGGCTCGCTTCAAGACCGGCACTCCTCCTCGGTTGAATGCCAGGACCATTGATTTCTCGAAAACCGAGGAGCAGCCAGGGGATGAAACACCGCAACCATTTTCGTTCATGACAACGAATCTTCATGTTGACCAACTGCCATGTCATATTGCTTATACGAATGAAGCTGTACACCAGCTCATTCGAAATAACCTATCTCGTGCGCCAATGTATTCCGGTCAGATTAACTCAAATGGGCCCCGGTATTGTCCCTCTATAGAGGACAAGGTGGTCCGTTTCTCCGACAAAGATCGGCACCAATTGTTTTTGGAACCCGAGGGCCGACAAACGCAGGAAGTTTATGTTAACGGGATCTCTACGAGTCTGCCTCGAGATGTTCAAGATGAAATGTTTCGATTGATTCCTGGTTTGGAAAACGCACAGATCATGCGATATGGGTACGCGGTCGAGTACGATTACTGTCCACCCAACCAGCTGAAGCCAACTTTAGAGACAAAAAAAGTGGCAGGACTTTTCTTTGCTGGGCAGATCAATGGCACTACCGGATATGAGGAAGCTGGGGCTCAGGGATTGATTGCCGGCGCTAATGCCGCCTTGAAGTTGCAATCGGCTAAACCGCTGATCCTCTCCAGGGATCAAGCTTATATCGGGGTACTGGTTGATGACCTGGTAACTTCCAGCGTTGACGAGCCCTACCGCATGTTTACCAGCCGCGCCGAATATCGTCTCCTTTTACGTCAGGACAATGCGGATCGACGACTAACGCCTATTGCAGAAAAATTTGGGTTGACTGTGGGAAAAAGGCCCGAAATGCTCGCCGAAAAGATGAACGAAATAAAAACAGGAATGGAATTCTTGAGGTCTCAACGATGGGGGGAAGGATCGTTGGAAAAGTACCTCCGGCGTCCGGAAGTCAGCTGGCCTGAGCTGGTAGCCCGCCACCCGGAATTGACCGGTATCTCCAAGGCTGCTTCGGAGCAAATTGTCTACGATGTGAAGTATTCTGGTTATATTGACCGTCAACAAATTCAAGTTGAAAAACAAAAGCGTTTGGCAGCGAAACGGATTCCCGAAACACTGAATTACGGGGACATCGTTCATCTCCGGGCAGAGGCCAGAGAGAAGTTTATGAATGTTCGACCGGTCTCGCTTGACCAAGCTAGCCGAATCAGCGGTATTACGCCGGCGGATGTCGCCCTGTTGATGGTTCATATTGAAGGGCGGAAAAAATAGGCCGCAAGGTATTTAGATGCCTGTGATTTGCTCGCATGGCGGGTGGCTCCCCTGACATAATCGGTATAAATGGACATCTCCGACATTGAATTCTAATCAGGGGTTGCCTAATCGCCCTGAATTCAATCTTCAACCTATGTTTTTTGTAAACGCAGGTTGGAGCTGCCGCCCATGCCTCTTTATTGTCATTGAGTGGTTTTAAGTTGTCCTCAAAACAAACTCGCAGTCAGCTATTCTGTTGGAGCGTGGTCCCTTGGATCATCATTTTTTTCTGCTGCCTCAACAGCCGAGCCGGGATCGACCACGGGCAGTATCTAAAATGGACTACAGCGTTTCATGTCGGTGATTTTGAACCCTTATGTAATGAAAAAAATCTGACGTCAGTGACCGGTTTGCCATTCTCGTCATGGTCGGCAGGTCCCGGTTTATTGATATTTCCGGCGTACGCGGTGCTGTCTGTTTTTGGGCTGCAACAGGGCGCTGGATTGATCACAGGATTCTTTTGTTCGGCAATCTTCTGGGTCTGTTTCTACGAATCTCTAAGACTGCTTTCTGATCCCCGTCTTGCGACCATCGGATGTTTGTTGGCAGCGATTGGGACGCCTATCGGTTTTTACTGTTCTGATATTTCCTCCGAAACATGGACCCTCGCACCAGCGGGTTATCTTTTTCTGCAGGCATCGAGACTGGTCGTGGGTAGATCGATTAACATCTGGCCCATGGCAGCCAGTACAGCGATATTGATGATGTTACGATCTTACCTGGCGGTCTATGCTTGGCCTGTTCTATTGGTCGGGTTCTTTTCAGGATCAGGATTTCGAGGCAATCACTCCAAGTTGTGTTGCCCGAGGATTGGTTTTTTTACGATCGTGTTTTTTTCGATCGGTTGTGCGATTCTGCAGATTGGCGTGGTGAACTACTGGATGACCGGCGACTTAACCCGTTCACCCTATCGTTTTGGAGACGCACTCTTTCAGAGCTTTCATTGGTCTTCGCCATTCTGGCTTCACGTGCTGCTGGATCCATTCCATGGGTTGCTACCATCCCACCCGTTGGTTGGTTTTGGGATTTTGATATTGCCTGTATTGATTCTTCTTCAATTGAAACGGGGGCGAACGCAGGAGGCAGTGATTTGGAGTATTTTTCTGGTGGCGGTGTTGGTCAACCTCTATGTACAGGGATGCTGGTTTTACTGGTGGTTGGCGATTCCTTCGTTTGGGATGCGTGGACTTTTACTTGTGGGTTTGCCCGCAATAGGTGGAATGGTTCGACTTTATGATCAGGTGGTTCAGGTGCCGTCTTGGCAGAAGGTCGAATCCGATCAATTTTTCCGTTACCGGATTCGGCTGATAGCTGTGACCGTTGGGCTATTCATTGGCCTGTCTACCTTGTGGGGTTGGCTGCATTGGTGGGAGGCACCAACCAACTGCGTGACCATGGTCTCACTTGGTGGCAGGTTGCTCGACAGCGGCGGAAGCTGGGTCTCTTGGTCGGGGACCGCTGCATTGTTGTTTGGGTTGGTAGCCGGGGCGTTGTTTTTTTATCCTCTGAAACAGTCCTCGCATGTTTATCAGGTTGGAATAGCGGCGTTATTGATCGCGTTATTTTGCGCGTTTCAGATTCGTTGTCAGATTGAGTATTCTTTTCATTTGAGTTGGTTTCTTTTCTGCGTTGCGGTATTTACCATCCTGGTGGTTCTGATTAATTTCTTTCGGATGGGTTTAGAACAAATCATACCTCGCTTTTTTCAAGTGACCTTTCTCGTTATGGTGGCAGTTTTTGCGTCGCTGATATTGAAGACGGGATTCCCCCCGGTTGCCGGCGAAACTTGGACGATGGTATTCAATCGTCCGGATGCACGGAGAGCCTATTTAACGCTTTTGCAAATACCAAGACTGCGTGGTCAGGCTGAGGATCTACGGCAGTTTTTCGAACGCACGCAGGATCCCGAGTGGGTGAGTAGAGAGATCCCCGCGAATCGCAAGGCAATGAGCCCACAGCCAGAGAGTTTGACTGTCAGCATCGACTAAATGGCTGCGTCATCAATTTTTCTACCAGAGTTTTTTTAACGCAGCGGCTTGGAACGAGAAGGATCGGTCTGGTAGGTTTCTATTCTTGGTCGAGGCTGACTCTCAGGACCATACAATGTGACTTTCAACGCTGCGTGCGTGAATTTAGGTCCCCTCTTCCGATGCCCTATTCGTCATCCGCCGACTCGGTGCCGTATGTTCGTATGATATAGGATTGAAAGGCGATGACGGTGGGCGTCGTAATGGTTGATGCTTTGACGACGATTTTGAAGTGGTTCGAATTGTCCATTTTTTCAGAGCGAAGCACCTGGCCTGAAATCATGAAACGTTCTTTTCCATCATAAAACAGCTTCCCACGAATCAGTGTCCCTAGAGGCAGATCGTTTTGTGATTCCAGACAAAGGCCACCCTCGGAGATTTCAGTCACTTTGTATTGTTGCTTCTGGGTTTCAAGCAGCACAAATTCTCCAACGGGAACGGCTACCCGATGGAATTGACGTCGACAGTCCTGTTCGTCGGAGTTCATCTTGACGGTTTGGAGCCTTTGAAGGACGGATTTGGCCAACATCAGGAATCACTCTAGCATGGGGTCCAGAAGAGTCTTAATTGTCGGCCAAGGATTGTTGTTTTAAGCTACCTGTTCCCAAACGGGAGTTGTTTCAAAGTCAGGCTGCTTTTGGGAGGTTTCCCTTGGGGTAATCACTAAAAGATTTCTCGGCAAGCCCTTCAATATAAGAGAAGTCTCTGCTCTCGAACATGCGGGTTCCCTCTGGTCCTTCCTTTTCCAGCAAAACGGTGGACTCTGGACCCAGCATTCTGGGGAGGTAAAACCAGCTCCGATCCAGAGAGTCTTCATTGTAATCCACTCCTACAATCAAGAGGTCCACTTTATCTAGCAGGTTGACCGAACGAGAGAGGCAGCTGAAAGGATCACCTGGTAGTAACTTGATATTGGCTCCGGTTCTTTTCAATTCTACATGAGCCATTTTGTAACCCACTTGGCGGGAATTGCTGTTTTTTGCCTCGAATAGATCGATTCCGCAATATTGGACAGGTTCGGATTGATACCTGTGGGCTAGTTCAAGGAGCTGAACGGACCTGGAAATAGAAGAAATTCCAATTTCTAAAATGCTTCGGGTTTCGTTTTGAACCACGGAGCGATAAAGGGCACGATCACCGGTGTTCTTGGAAAAGTAGCAGCAATAAATCTGTTTCAGGAATCCTAGTTTTCGCATCTTTAGGTAACCAAATTGTCAATAATGAAGCCCTGCCAAACCTGTCTTGCTCTAAATGAGCGCTTTGGAATTCACAGACCTAAAAATTGGTTTGCAGGTTTCAGGGCAATAATCGTGCGATAGTCCAGCGACTAACTTCATTGTATCAATCTAATAAATCGGCGCTGGCGCTGGCGAAATTCAGGTTATTTCCGGGGCCTCGAATTCTGGAGCTGATTCTGTAAGAAAAACCTTGGTTTTGTTGCAAAAAAACCACATATTGCTTTTTGTTTCTTCCGCAGGGCAGCATGTTGCTTCAGGGCATCAAGCGTCTATTTCTTGAAGTGCTAGCGTCTACTTGTCAGCCTTCAGTGGTGACCTATAGTTCACCCGTCCTTCAGCGACGGCCACATTTTTGCAATCGAAATGGCCTCCTCCAATAGGGCAAAGACCAACAATCATGGCGTCTCGTGGAACGGACTGAAATCCGGTGGGATAGCGATGAAAAACCATTCATCATGAAAAAGGGCTTGCACATGTCGCCGCATAAAGCAGCCAACAGTCGTCGATATAGTCAATGTGAAATCTTGGAGGAGCGGCTTGCGCTGACGGTCCAGGCGATTGCTGATTTTTCGGATTTGATCCAACTGTCGACTAATGAGACAAGCCAGTTTTCGTCGGTCTTGGAGTTTTCAAACGATCTGGATGAATTAAGAAGCAGCTATTCGTTTGACGGTTCAGGCCAGACGGTGGCCGTCATCGATAGCGGGATTGCGTGGGACCACTACGCACTCGGTGGTGGCTTTGGCGAAGACTTTCGAGTCGTCGGTGGTTGGGATTTTGCTGAGAATGACTCGAATCCCTTTGATGATGGTCCGGCAGGGTTTCACGGGACTCACGTTGCCGGAATTGTTGGCAGCCAAGATAGCGTCCATGGGGGGGTGGCTGCCGGGGTTGATCTAGTTGGTTTACGAGTGTTTGATGATTTCGGCCGCGGTAATTTGGAATGGGTTGAACAGGCATTGCAATGGGTCCATGACCATCGACACGATTATGAACATCCAATTACTACGGTGAATCTGTCGCTTGGTTTGAACTGGAATTCTGCCAATATTCCGAATTGGGCAACCCTCGAGGATGAGTTTTCGCAGTTAAAAGCAGATGGAATATTCATTTCGGTAGCCGCAGGAAATCGGTTTCAATCCTTTCTTTCGGAAGGATTAAGTTATCCTGCCGCAAGCCAGCATGTCGTTCCTGTTGGCAGCCATGGTAGCGACGGAGATCTCAGTGATTTTAGTCAACGCGATGAGAGGATTCTGATCGCGCCAGGTGAATCGGTTCAAAGTACAGTTCCTGCCCAGCTCTTTGGGCAAAAAGGGCCAAGTAATCGATTCATGGCTTCGTCAGGAACAAGTATGGCGGCTCCATACGTGGCAGGAGCAAGTGTGCTGCTGCGAGAGGCAATGGAGCTTGCAGGCAGTAGCAGTGTTGACCAGAAAATCCTCTATGATCATTTTCGACAAACGGCAGACGACGTTTATGACTCGGTCACCAAATCCTGGTACAGCCGCCTTAATTTAACAAGAGCGATTGACCAGGCCCTTCAAGACCAACACGGGGAGTCCATTGAGTCCGCCTCAAAATTGGGGAAGTTATCAGAACTCGAGTCGATTGACGGTATTCTGGCAAGAACGGGTGAAATTGACTTTGCCAGTTTCGTTGCTGATCAGTCGGGCCGCGTCACACTTTCGATGTCGGAGTCGAATGATCTTAAGGCAATCTATGACTTGGTGGACGAGCACCTATTCATCGATGGCGATGAGGTGTCATTTGAAGTGGAAGCGGGAAGGCGATATACACTTCAAATTGCCGCTGAGATGGGGCAGGGGAGATACGAAGTTGCATTCCGTTTTGAGCCCAGTACCCCTGAGCCCAGTACCCCTGAGCCCAGTACCCCCGAGCCTGTCGATTTCGGATTGGTTCAATCAAAATTATTGAAAAACCAGACGATCCGCGATGGTCTGACTTATCAGGTCATCGCCTCCAAAAACGGATTCTTGACCGTCGAGACGACCAATCAATCCTCGTTGGAAAACCTCGATTTTGAAATCTATGATAGCTCAGGCAATCGGTTGGTATCCAGTGTTTCCACAGAGTCGGGAGACCGGGCCGAAGTTTATGCGATCAAGCATGAACAATATACGGTGAAGTTTCTTGGCAACCATCAATCGGTAGATGTTCGATTAACCAATATGGTACGAGTTGTTGACTCCAGGATCATTGTTGTTGGGACCGCTGGGAACGACGTTCTTGGCTATGCGAGCGGTGATGTACATCATGTTACCGCCAATGGAACGACATACGAGTTTTCCAAGTCGGCTTTCACCAGAATACGCATCAACGGTGGCGCAGGTAATGATGATCTGAAAATGGTTGGAACGAGCCACTCGGAAACACTTTCCGGTGGAAATGGACGGGTCGCTTTTCGCGGCAACGGTACAGAAGTGATTGGCCGAAATTTGGAGTCTGTTGAGGTGGATGGCAACGGGGGCATGGATACAGCTATCCTGAAGGACTCCACGGGTTCGGACCGATTTACCGGTTCGCTCCATCTGTCGGAAATGGTGGGTGACGGTTTCAGGATTTCCCTCAACGAATTCACCCGTGTAAATGCAATTGCAGGTCGTGGAGGAAATGACTTCGCCGAGCTTCATGCAACCGATGGCGTCGATGTTTTGCGAATAAGTGAAAATGGTACCTCGTTGTCCAGTCAGGGTTTCCGGCGTTATGTGAAGGGGTTTGAAGCGGTGAACGTCATCGGTCATTCCGCGAATGATCGGGAAATTGTGAGGAACTTCAATTTGCCTGAATTGGTGACCAGTTCGTTTGGTAAAAGCAGTGAAGCAGCCGAGTCTGAAAAGGATCGTTTTTCCGATCGTCACTCGGCAAAAATATCAACCTCTCCGGTGGCGGACAGGGTTGTCATGCGGGGGTTGAGCTCCGAGGATAGTATGGCTCAACTTGACGGCAGTTTGACCGGCGTTGTTTTTGGAAGTCAATTTAGGATCTGGAATTTTCGAGATGTGGATTGGTCGGCAGAGTTGGGAGAAAAGCCCGAGGTGTCGTTGATAGCCGTGGAGAAAGTCTACCAATGCTACGCTGACCCAGACGCTTGATTGGTCTCACCGAGCGACCAATCTGACTTTGTTCTGACGGCTCGGTGGCCTTGTTAAATTCCACCATCGGGTCGAATGTTGGATGAGCTGATTTACCGGTGAATGCCCTTTTAATTTGCCTTAAGAGGAGCCTTTATTCTAGGATAGGTGACCAGTCGTGAATCAAGGGCACGGTTTTCTATAGATTGGAATCATGATCCTGGGAATTGAAATTGGTGGTACGAAGCTGCAGTTGGGTGTGTCCGATGGTTTTTCTCGAGACTTGATCGCGACCGAACGAACAACCGTGCAACGGGCGGATGGGGCAGTTGGAATACTTCATCAGATCGAGGTTTTGGCAGCCCGTCTTCTGGGAAAATATGCCGTACAGGCAATTGGTGTTGGATTCGGCGGCCCGCTGGATTCCATCGCCGGTGTTGTCTACAAAAGTCACCAAGTGGAAGGATGGGACGGCTTTGATTTGAAAAACTGGTTCCACCAGAAGTATTCGCTACCGGTAGCGGTCGCAAATGACTGTGATGTTGCGGCGCTGGCGGAAGCAACGTGGGGCGCAGGCCAAGGTAAGGATTCCGTCTTTTACGTTACAGTAGGGACTGGTATTGGAGGCGGATCGGTTAATGGTGGTCGTTTGATGGGTGTTGGTCGTCCGGCGATGGCAGAGGTTGGCCATTTGCGTCTTGGGCTGCCGGCAACCGAGCCTGATTCGACGGTCGAGGCGATCAGCAGTGGATTGGGAATTGCCAAGATGGCTCGTGTTTGCCAATCGGAGAAGAACTGGCAGCCCGATGTTCCAACCCACCAATTGACTGCAGAGCGTGTGGGTTGTTTAGCCTTGGGCGGGGATTTACAGGCGATTTCGATACTTCGATGTGCTACGGACACCTTGGGCTGGGCAATCGCCCAAGTCATCACTTTAAATGCACCGGACATCATCGTCATTGGAGGGGGTGTTTCGCATATAGGCGAGGATCTATTTCTGTCCCCGTTACGGGAATCCACATGCCGCTATGTTTTTCCGCCGTTAGTGAATTCCTATCGAATACTTCCTTCGGCACTGGGCGAATCGGTCGTCATTCATGGAGCGGTGGCTCTAGCTAGTCAATTGTAGTGATTGGAATATTTGATTTTTCTGCAACCGATGGTGAACGCATTCGATTTTCGATGAGCCTAAACGGCCCGCGGTTTGATGGGATTCCTCGGGTCACAAGCCCTGCGCAGCCAGCCAATTTTTATTCAGGATATAGAGTAGTGGATAGATAGCGTTCGCCTAAATCAGGAAGGATAACCACAATCAACTTTCCCTCGTTTTCGGGTCGCTTGGCGACCTCCAAAGCAGCCCACGCCGCTGCCCCGCAACTGATGCCACAGAATAGTCCTTCTTTCTCGGATAATCCTCGTGCGGTACTGGAGGCGTCCTCATCTTTGACCAGGACGACCTCATCGATGATGTCTATATTCAGCACGTCGGGAATAAATCCGGCTCCAATTCCCTGAATCGTATGTTTGCCAGGTTGCACCGGTTCGCCACCTCGAGTCTGTGTAATGACCGGACTGTTGGCCGGTTCGACAGCGATAGTTTTCATTGCCGGTTTTCGTTTTTTAAGGGCCTCAGAAACACCGGTAATGGTTCCCCCGGTGCCAACACCTGAGACGAAGATATCAATCTTGCCATCGGTGTCTCGCCATATTTCTTCTGCAGTTGTCTGACGATGAACCTCGGGATTAGCCGGGTTTTTGAACTGCTGCGGCATGACGTAATGTTCGTTTTGGTCGGCGAGTTCTGTTGCCCGTTTGACGGCACCTGGCATGCCTTCGGCAGCTGGTGTGAGAATGACTTCCGCACCCAAAGCCTTTAAGAGCCTGCGTCTTTCGATGGTCATACTCTCCGGCATACAGACTTTCAATTGATAGCCTCGAGCAGCGCAGACGTAGGCCAATGCAATCCCGGTGTTTCCACTGGTGGGCTCAATAATGACGGTGTTTTCATGAATAAGATTGTCGTTCTCCATGGAATCGATCATCGCCCGTCCAATCCGATCTTTGACGCTCCAGAGCGGGTTCATGTTTTCGAGTTTGCCGACGACGGTCGCGACACATCCTTCGGATAGCCGCCGAATTTTTACGAGCGGGGTGTTGCCAATGCATTCGGTGATTTCATTTCGAATGCCAGGTAGGTTTGCCGTTGCCATGTTGGTTCCTTTGTTATTCAAAAACGCGACGATCGTTATTTTCAAGATTTTTGGTGATCGAACTCAACCCCCATTGGAAGCGAAACCGCGTTAGGGTACGGATAACTCTTCCTCGGCTGAGTGGCTGGAGTATAGCAGAGGCAGAAAAATTGGGTCAACGTGAATGAACGCCCCGTTCTTTGGCTTGCCAGGGTAGGCTAAAAATGGGATGACTAAATAGATTCGGCCTCGATCAATATGCTTGTGAATTAATGAATTCTTCTAAAAAGTCGACGACCACCAGTGAGATCACCAATTCTTGGCAACCTCAGCCGGAAGCTGGACTTGCGGTCCAGGAACTCCTGCAAGCGTTTCTTGGCCGGATCGACGACTTGGGCCAACTGGAATCACAAATGCTTCGGCACACTGGTACCCGACTGGGAGACTGGGTGGATCACTTTGATTTATCATCGGGTTTTGCGGGGTCGGGCGATTGGATCAATCGTCTTCTTCAAGTGGGATATTGTCGTGTCGAAACCGCTTCAAGTGAAGTCTATGAGCATTCCGAAGGATTATTCCCAATCATTCAGATTTCGGAGGAGCCCAAGTGCCGATTGGGCATTCATGTGGAGTCGGTAGTCGATTTTTTGTTTGCCCACAAAATCCAAACACCTGTGATTGGAAGACCACTGGCGGCGAAACGAATCGCGAAGGTTTTTGAATCCGGTGAATTTGAAGTCTGGGTCATCGAAAGACACGGGGTTCAATGCTGGAACGATCTATCACCTAATCCGTCCGGTGTTGAATTCGAGCGGAAAATGATGGAAATGCGGGAGGTGTTTTGTTTAAGAAATCGTCTGTTTGATTGTGCTTCGGATGGCTTTGGCCATGCTTTGGAGCTTATCCATAAGTCAATTGAAGTCATGGGTGTCGGTCGGAGCTGTGATCTTTTTTTTGAAGCGGAGAGATTGTATTGGCAATCTCGAAATCGAGCCGCTCGAATACAGAAATCGCGACAGGATCAGCTTGGACTGGGATGGGGCAACCATGACCATCACACCTATCGCTCCAGTCGGGACTGTTTTGCGCAGCTGGTTTCTGTATTGGAAACGCTCGGTTTTATCTGCCGAGAACGATTTTATGCCGGTCCGGATGCCGGTTGGGGAGCCCAAGTATTAGAGCAGCCAGACTGCGGGATTGTTGTGTTCGCGGATGTGGATCTAAGCGAAGAGGAACTGGTGGGTGACTTTGCCCATGAGGGACTTGCCAATGGGGATTCGTTGGGAACCGTCGGTTTGTGGTGTCGTTTGCATGGCGAAGCGTTTCTGGATGCGGGTATGCATCATTTGGAATGCCAATTTAATTATCAAGCCGCCAGAAAAGCACTCAATGCCGATGGGATTCAGTGCATGGATGCATTCACCAATTTTGACTATCTCAAACAGTGCTTTACAGAGCCCGAAATATGGCCAGTTGATCCGTTGCGAGTGGAGCGTTTGAAAACAGAACAGATGATCAGCGAAAATGAGGCAGCAGGATTTTTGGAGAATGGCGCGGTTGGTTCCCATCTTGAAGTCTTGGAGCGAAATGATGGTTACAAAGGATTTAACCAGTCAGGCGTCAGTAAGATTATTTCCAAAACTGATCCCCGGAAGCAGTTGCCCGTAAAGCCGTCGATTTAATAAAATTGCGGGCTGCTGACCAAGCAATATCTCACAATCAATCAAACTCGGATCAATCGATCAAAGCTTCAATCCCAGTTCTAAAAAAATTGACAAAGTCAGCCGCTTCATCCTGGCTGAGCAGTGAACTGTCGTAATGAATGCCAATCCTGGTTTCACCGGAAAAATAATAAAGGATCATTGCCATGCTCGTGCCAATGCGAATCGGCGCGACCGGTTCAATATCCTCAATCAAAATAGGGCCACAACGTAAGCCAGGGTGTTCGTAGGGAAGAGAAAGCAGCGCTTGGATGTTGCCGAGGTTCGTAAACATGCAAGTCGCTCCGACCCGTCGTGTATTGGCAATGCCTTTGAGGCTTCCAGTTATTTTCTTCCAAAGGAAAAGGACCCGGTGAAAATTTAACCCAAGACGCTTGCGTTTGACCAGGCGGATATCATTGTTAAGACTGGCTAAGAGTGTTTCCTGGTCTTCGATTTGTTTTTGATTTTTTGTAAACGGTGAAATGCTTACACGGTTACATGCCGGAAGCTGGCGGTCGCTGATTTTTCGCTCGTTAAATGGCATCAAAATACGAATGTTATTGCGTGACGGGTGTCCCTGTTTGAGTTTCCAGTCAGAGATCGATTTGAAGATTTGGCATGCGATCAAACTGTTTAGAGTCGAGCCCTTCATTCTCGCCAGTCGACGCAGACGAGACGATTGGTTGACATCAAACGACAGTCGGCAATAACCAAGATGGCACTTGGGTTTGTGCAAGAGATCCCGAATCGCATTGACCGGCACCAGTGGGTCGACTTTCGAAAACATCATCCGCAAGGAGGCAAG
Organism: Planctomycetota bacterium; assembly: GCA_014238905.1. Lineage (GTDB taxonomy): Bacteria > Planctomycetota > Planctomycetia > Pirellulales > Pirellulaceae > JABAAE01. Next base: position 248,869 of record JABAAE010000002.1, on the reverse strand, counting down.
AACGGACTTGTAGTGATAGGGAATGGTTCCAATCACTTCACGCCAATTTTGCCGAAACTTACCACGTCGCGATAATGCGGCCCATTTTTCTTGGGGGTTTGAGCTGTTGTCAGTTCTCGGATGTGCCGCATTGTCCGAGCTTTGGATTTTTCCTCGAGAGTGAATTTCGTCAATGCAAAGAGCCATTTCGGAAAGGAATTGAAGTGCTCCCAAACCGTCGCACAGCGAATGGTGAATATCAACAATCAGGTCAGTATATTGTTGCTGTTTTGAATCGTGAAATTGAACCAGGTGCATTCGCCATAAACGATCCTTGAACGGTTCTTTTTTTAATGGTAGGGGAATATCTAATTCCGCCGAACTGGTTTCAGAGCTGACCGGTAGTTGTTCTTGGAGGCACTTTTTCCAAACCAGTTGCCTGCCATTTTTGGCAATGATCGAATCGAACAGGGGGTGTTGCTTCAAATTCTGGTGAAGCGCACTTCGCAGAAGCGATTCAGTTAAAAGTCCTCGACACCGAATGCGAGTGATGAAATTGGCGGGATAGTTTTCAAAGTCATCTTCCAGGAAGAATTCTTCCCAGGGTGTCACTGGAAGCGGGGAGGAGGTGTTCGGCATATTAAGCCTTTGGTTTACTCGACGAAAAATTCTTGCAATTCAATCGACGAATAATTACAGGCCTCTGATTTTTTTCCAGAAATCCCGAGACCGTGCCAGTTTGCGATCGTAAAGGGTGCCCACGTTGAGAACGACAATGACATCTGCCACTACGTCGGCAAGAATTCGGTTGTCGGCGCCGTCAAGACTTTCCAGATAGGCTTCGAGTCGATCCTGATGCTGAAAGACCCTTTCTTGAATCTCGACACGTTCTGCATCCATAGATCCGACCATTCGGCATGCCACAACCAACTTGACAATTCTTTCAAATGGAATGTAGCTCATGTCATCAAGGTGAATGCCTAGGCAGGCGCCTCCGTTGATATATCCTTTGTACTCGCTGGACCCCGGGAATCTTATCTTCATTGAGTAAGCGCCCCAGTTTTCGTTCAGCCCATAAAGGTATTCCTTTTCGGCGGTAATTCTTCTGCGGACTTTGTCGGATGGTAAGATCTGACCGGCGTAAGCAATACCATCCTGCGTCATTTCCTGAAGGCCTGGGAGGATTTTAGCTTCAACGGCCGAGGCAAGTTTTTCCGCTTTGTCCTGTTGGGATTTACGGAAGTACAGCAACAGGTTAATTGCCGGAGCGTCCGGTTTTGGTGTGCTGATCTCAAACGCCCCATAAAAAGCTTCATCAGGAAGGTCCGGATCGTCGGATCCCGATCCAGCCAACAGTGCATTTTGGATCCAAATGGAATCGAGGAAATCGGAAAGAGAAATTGAGGTGTCCATGACTCCTGCGACCATCAGGCTCATGGTGTATCCACCAAAATCCTCAGCGTCCTTCGATTTGGACTTCGGATCAATTCGCTCCTGACGGTTTTCTTTAACCTTGGTGATTTCTTCGCCATTACCCTTGCGAATCAGATGACTTGCCAACTGAAACTTGACGATCTGATCGCCCTGTTTGGTTGCCCCTGATTGAATCGTTTGTAGGCCAACTAGGTAACCAGACATGGACCAAATCTCTGTATAAAGGACTGATAGAGTTGAAAACCGGTAACTGCAGGTCAGTAGTGGGAAAAGAGTTTGAACGCCGTTGGCTGCTCAAACTGTTAGGATAGCAGAATCCAAATTCGTTTGGCAGTCGATGACAAAAACATCAAAGGGTTTTCAGGTATTCGAGTAATTGCAGAGATTGAGTGTCAGACAACAACGATCCAAATTCGTGTCCTTGATTACTTTTTCCGTACCGACGGGTATCAAAAATCAATCGTTTTTTTGCTGCCTCTGAAGGATGAAGATGAGGCGAATCTTCTGGTAATTCTATTACCTTTAGGCCCATTCGTTTGAGGTCCATGGTACCCTCCTCCCACGTCCATACGGTCGGTCGTTGGGAGGGTTGTATGACTCCTCGCAGGGTTGGCACGCTGCCATTGTGGAAATAGGGAGCAGAGGCCCAGATCCCGTCCAGTGGTGGTGCGACATAGCCGACTGGATCAATGACTGTTTTTGATTTCCCGAAATCGGCCAACCAGCTTTTCCCATATCGTTGACGATAGTTTTTCGAAAGCGCCTTTAACCGCACTGGATCAGTTTCGATTTCGTCCAATTCAATCGTTTTTTCGGGGAATGTCGATGGGGAGCCGTAGGATCCATGGCAGTTTTGGCAATTGGATTGGAATATCTTTTTTCCCTTGGCTGCCAGAGACCGATTGATTGAGCCACGGAACTTGGGTGTTTCCACATTCAAGATAAACTCTTGTATGTGAACGAAGTCGTCTTCGAACCCTCGAAATCGCTCGCCGTGATTTTGTTTTACCATGATAAATGGCATCAAGCCCCGATGGTGCTTTTCGGTAAACCCGTCGATGTAAATCATTTTTTTTCTCTTGTAGTGCCACCATGGTGGTGCATCCATATCGTGATGAATCACATACGGGGGAATCACCACGGATTTGAGATCAAGATTACTGTCGCGAAACGCCATCAGGCTGACGCCAAAGATCACAGCATTACTTGTCCCAGCGGTGGTTCCCATGGGAATGATCGCCGAACCTATGTCCATTCCACTAAAGGGTTTTTTGAGTTTGCGTTTGATCGCCCGGATATCTTCATACAGGGTTTCCAGCGCTATGCGATTGTTTGGTAGCCCAGGAAACGATTGCCGATTGTCATAAAGACGACCTCCGTGACATGCAAAACAGTTCATCGACCACTTGCCTTCGTTATCGACGACGTATTGTAGTGGCTTAAGTGGGTCGTTTTCTCTGGGAGTAAATCCATAACGGTCAAACGCCATTTGGAGGCGTTTCTGATCGCTGGCGGATAATGCAAGCCTACGTAATTTGTCTGGCCAAACCATCCAGATTGAATCGAATGTTTCCTGATCAAAATCAGGGGGTAAATACCGTTTATTAAGGATAAGATCCAACCCGCGTTTGGCATTTCCCTTCGAAGAGACCTTCCCGTTTGCAGCCTGCGAGACGGCGTTTAAATCCCGGGAGACGATGAAATCCTTGGAGAAAAGGAGTGATGCCGCAGGAGGGAGGGTTGAACTGATCTTCAAATTTGGATTCAAGACATTTGTTTGTGAGTAAACTGCCGTTATCTGGCCAACAGAAAAAAACACGGCCAAAAATAAAATCGGCCAATCGCGATGTTTTCGGAATGTGGTGTTCATACAATAGAATCGAAATTGCTGATAATCTATGCCTTTTCAATGGCTAAGCGAATCACGTGGGCTGAGCGCAAGACAAAACGGGGAAACAACCATAGGTTCGGGGTTTAAACCGCTCTGGATTCAGTTTTACCCGAAAACAGGGAGTCCAACAGAGAGGGCCAGAAACCCAATCCACAAGCTGAACGAGTGGTCTAGGCTATGCTTCGTCAGCCAGAATACGTTTTCGCCACATTTCGAGTTGGGCGGCAGTCAGGCTGTTTTCACGAATGATTTCCTGCTCACTTTCGGTTCCTTTAACGCTGACTCGAACCGAAAGTCGTCCATCTTCGCCGTATTGAAATCGAATGCCTACCGGAGTTCTTGCTGGCAGGTTGGGCGGAAGATTCTTGATAACGCATTTCCCAACCTGCGAACACTCCTCGGGGTTCTCGCTTTCCCCTTCCACAATTTTAATCAGGATGGACTCCTGACCATCGGATTTTGTTTGGAAAAACTTCTCAACAACCGCAGGCAAAGGGGAATTCCTTCGGATCAAAAGGGAGGTTTGCTTCCGATTGGTTTTCAGGTTGTGGCCTACCAGACCCAGGCTGTGGGAATTGACATTTTTGATTCTGAATTTGGTTCTTTTTCCTTGTTCCTTTGCAACCTTCATGCCGGCTCGGATAGCAGCGCCGTAGGCGACCGCCTCGTCGGGTGAAATGGATCGCTCCGGTGCGATCCCGGAAATTGACGTTAGCATTTGCGAAACGGCTGGCATACGGGTTGATCCACCGACCAAGAGGATCCGATCAATGTCCTGCCAGGTCAGCCCGGCAGCCTTGAGTGTTTGTCGAGTGGTAAACTCAGTCCGCCCCAGCAGGTCATTTGTGATTTGCTCGAAGAACTCGCGAGTGATTGGGATTCGTGACGCCATTCCACCAAAATCGACCGAAATGGTTGCTTTGGAACGGGCGCTGAGTGTTCGTTTGGCGTCTTCGCACTCGCGTAACAGACGTCCCACGGAATTGGGGTCGGTTGTAGGATTCAGTCCATGTTCTGATTGGAATTGCTCGGCCGAAAAATCGATCAGCCTTTGGTCCCAATCCCGGCCACCCAATTGCACATCACCATCGGTGGCTAAGGCAACATAATCGCCAGCCTCCATTTTCATGATGGTGACATCAAACGTACCACCGCCCAAGTCATAAACCAGCAGGTGGCGACAAGGTGGTCGGTCATCCTCCCGGGCGTCGCCAAATCTCTGTTGAAATCCATAGGCGATGGCTGCGGACGTGGGTTCATTGATGATATCCAGTACCTCGATGCCGGCGAGAAAGCCGGCTTCTTGAGTGGCTTTTCTTCGCCGCTCGTCAAAATACGCGGGTACAGTAATAACAGCTCGTTTGAAGAGGCCGATTTGCGCTTCCGCATCAGTTCGGAGCTTTTTCAGAATGAAGGCCAGTATTACCTGAGGAGGATAGTTTTTCCCATTAAACGATTTGTTAAAGGCTAGTTGGCCCAAATCGCGTTTGGCGCATTCGGCAATAAACTCCATGTCCGTCGCTAACGCTTTGACGGCCTCTTTGCCAACAATCACATCATCTTCATCAAACAGGACCACACTGGGAGTGACTTTGTCACCCTCTGCATTGACCAGTGTCTGTGGTCGTCCTAGATCATCGAGATAGGCCACCGCTGAAAAAGTGGTTCCCAGATCAATTCCAACGGAAGGTTCATTGGATTCGTAGGTAAATATTTGCGTATTTCGGGCCTCTATTGGTTCTTTATCAGAAAGATTCTGCATCTCTCCGGATTCAAAAACGGTGGTCTCATCGTCGTCATGGGATGCGTTTTCTATCAGCTCAAAATCATCATCGGTGTCCAGCTTGCGCAAAACATCGATGACCTCTTGCATCGAATGAATACGCTTTTGGGGTTCCTTTTGAAGCATTCGATGGATGAGATTATCGATTTCTTCTGGAAGACTGGAGACTTTATCGCGAATGCTTGGGATGGGGTCGGATCGGTGGGCAACGAGTGTATTGAGCAAAGTCGATCGAAAAAAGGGCGTTTCCCCTGTTAATAAAAAGTAAAAAGTGCAACCGAGACTATAGATGTCGCAATGGTGGTCAACTCGCTTGGAGTCCGACGCCTGCTCAGGGGCCATAAAGTCTACTGTTCCAACGATTTGGTTGTCATTGGTCAGGCTGTCGTCATCCTCATCGCCAATCATCTTGTTTTGAAATCTGGCTAAACCCATATCGAGAATCTTGACGACACCCTCTTTATCAACCAGTAGATTTCCGGGTTTGATATCGCGATGGATGATTCCTTTACCATGAGCGTATTGAAGTCCCTTGGCGGCCTGCATAACGAAATCAATCGCTTGATCACAGGAAGCCCGGCCGTTGGTTTCTACAAATCGCTGAAGATCAACTCCATCGACATACTCCATGACCAGGAAATGTCTGCCATATTCTTCACTGGCATCAAAAGCGGCGACGATATTTGGATGATTCAGTTGTGCCGCCGCCTGGACCTCGCGGTGGAATCGTCGGGTGGAATACTCGTCTTTGGTAGCCGATTCGTCGAGCAGCTTTACCGCAACACTTCTTTTCATGGTTTGGTGCTGGGCTAGATAAACCTTTCCCATTCCACCTTCGCCAATTTTTTCCAACAGTGCATTGTTGGCAAGAACCAATCCGTGATGCTGACCCTTGATGATGCGGCCGACCTGGAATTTGGTCAGCAATTTAGCCTTGAGAAGCTCTTTTGCGAGGGTCTCTACGTGCTTGTTTTTATCGGGCTCAATCGAAGCGCGGAATTTCGACAAACGCTCTTGCGACAGCAAGCCGCTATCAATGATGCCTTGTGCAAAATCCCTGACACTAATCGCCATTCTTACAACTCTGAATTCGGGTCCAGAGCTCTATCTTAGACCAATACGACGTCTCCCATAATGAGACTGCCGGAATGTTTATTCCGCGTGAAAAGTAAAACGAGGTCAGGGCGGACAATCTGCTGCCGATCCAAATGAACGTCTGAAACCCTGCTGACCAACAATGATCTTGTTCCAGCCGTAAAATCTGTCGACGCCATGTTTGTCTAAGGCACTGCACTAGGCGTTTTTAAAGTAGCCGGTAAAGTCGAGGATATGATCGGTCAGTTGCCGGCTCATCTCACCCCCGTCATTGAATTCAAACATATTCCTTGCCAAGTCAATCACAATCACGCCTGCCGCCAGCAGAAATAGCAAGCAGATGGATTGAATGGCTACCATCCAGATAGGGATAGGCTGTTCGATCATGACTTGACCTGCTGGCGCTGCTTCTGACGATGACGAAGCCATCGCGGGAACACCTGCCATTGGGGCGGCTTCCTCGAACATAGGTGCAACAGCTTCTGCACCAGCTTCTTCCAACAGTGGTCCACCGCCTAATTGTGAAGAGTCTGAAACGATGTCAGACGATTCATCTGCATAGATCTCGGAATCTTCCAGAGCGATGACCTGGGACCCGCTGGACTCGTCTTCTCCATCGCCTTCCAGAGGCGTCAACATAAAGTCATTGTCAGATTGAACCGCACCACTGTTTGCGGCGGTATTCACGGGATTTAGATCATCATCCATGATGCTTGAATCATCTCCCGAATTTAATAAGTCTATTTCCGAGTCTTCGGGTAGTTCCAATGCATCAATGTCGGATCCACCGAGTTCGAGAGGTTCCTCATCAAGAGATAGACCGCTATCGGTAGGGCTTAAGTTCACACCGCTATCTGCGGCGTCCAGAGCGATCTCACTTGAGTCGTCATCCAGCATCAAGCTGCTGTCATCATCAAAATCAGAACTAAGCTCTGAATCGGAATCGAGAATGAGTTCGTCACTGTCGACCTGATCAGAAACCTCGTTGTCATCACCAAATAAGTCGTCTTCAGCCAACAGAAGATCGTCATCACCTTCGACCATCTTTCCCGTATCCGATGGACTGTTGCCAGGTTCCACGTCGCTACCAGAAAGAATGTGGCTTTCATTGGGAGCGGGACTCGCATCATCTCCGGTGCCAAGATCGATTTCGCCATCGATGTCGTCCAGAGAAATCTCCGCTGCGGAATCAGCGATCAAGTCAACATCGCTGGAAAGGTCCTCTTCCATCTCAGAGGCGACCAACTCAATGCCCTTGTCATCGGCAAATCGGTAGATTTCCTCAATTTTGAATTTCCAGCTTGAACCGTCCCGGTAACCAGAAATTTCATTTTGCGATCGCAGTTCCGTCAACTCTTCGACGGATTTTCCCAACATTTTTGCTGCTTCATTAAGTGGAATCAGATTTCCTGCCATAGCTTTCGCGGCTCCCGGTAATGATCTATACGTTATCGCTTTTGGACATTTGAACGCACATCCCTCGGAGAGGGTTTATGTCCGTTGAATTCATCAAGTTGTAAATCCCATTCCACTTTACGAACGCTTTTCAGTTTTATCTCACCTGAAACGCGGTCGACACTGTAAACGCTGATGACTTTTCTTTTTGGATCCACCAACGCCAATTGATTGGCATTGGTGTCACCCTCCAGCTTGATCGCGATCAAGCCGTCACTCTTTGCGGTTACAGTGGAATTTTCGGTCCACTCCTTATTCTTATTCAACCTGCCCCCAAGTATAGGTTTTTCCGGCAAGTTCTCCTGAAAAGCAACAGAAGTTACTGTCAAAACAAGGATTCCAATCGTTACACCACCCAAAATCGATATTCTCATCACCGTTCCTTACTATGAGCCAACAGGTGGAGTCCCGTTAATTCTCATTCTAAAAGCGTTAAAACTGGGTTCAAGCCTTTGGTTTTTAGGAAAACCACATATTCTTACCCTTTTGCGTCCTGAACCGGCCAAATCCTATCAACCAACCACTCAGGCTGGTTGCCTGAGCGAAATGGCCCTCGTTAGAGGGATGGCGGTTGAGGTTTTTGCAGCCCGTTCCAAGGCGATTCAAAACACCAATGGAGCAAAATATCAACATTTTGTAAGAATTGGGCAACTCGAATCTGTAGTTTTGCCTGAAATACGTTGTTGGAGATTCAGCTGTTTCAGAATCCGAGGCAGCAGGCTTGGTTGGTCTTGGCGTTGGGAATCTGCGTCGGCGCACCTGAAGAGGATGGCCTTTCCCCCGTTATTTAATAGGTAGATCCTGCGGGGCCGAAACACCGATCGTCAACTGCTGGCGCTTCGATAGCTTCGGAGGGCTAGTTGGAAGCAGGCTCGCGAAGCAATAAGGACCATCCCGGTGGCAAATATGGCAAATAAGGCCAATTGCCAAGTTCCGTCGGGCTCTGGACGCAGTGGTTGAGCTAACAGGCGTGCCGGAACATTGACGACGACCAATATAGGGATGACAAACGTGAAGGTACCCCAAAGGGACCAACCCCATGGTGAGTTCTTGTAAATCTCCATCGGGTATCGATAAAAATTGGTAATGTAAAACCAGAAATTGTAAAGGGTTTGATTGCGGCCGAGCCAAATGCTTGTCGCTGCAAGTGAAATCATCACCCCGTACATCAGCCCCGTCCCGAGAAAGATGTAAAGCAGGTAGAGCAGAAAAATGCCCGGATTCAAATGAAGCGGTCTATCGGGTGAGTCAGTCAGTTGCCAAACACTGTAAGTCAGTAAGCCCAAGCCCATTAACAAGTTGGCAGCCGACGACCATTCAATTTTTCCGAACGAGATCAGGAATTGAGTATCGATCGGTTTGACCAATGCAAAGTCTAAATTTCCAGTGCGTATTAATTCACTGAATTCCTGTACGTTTGGCATGAAAAACGCTTGTACGAGGGAGTTGATGATCCATGTCGTCGAAAGGAACACGAAAAATTCGTAACGACCCCACCCGGTATCCGGGCCAATCATGTTGGTATGCTCAAAAATAATAAGGAAGAATCCTAAATTCATTGCCGTCCATGAAATGCTGGAGATGCACTGCAAAACGAAGTTGGCGCGAAAACCAAGATCTCGGACGATCGAATTTCTGGCGAATGTCAAAAAGACTTGGAAATAGGATGGGTGATTCGACACGGCAATTATTTTGAATGTTGATCCTCCATTTTTACGCTCAATCGCTCAGAAACCCAACCCCGCTACACAACAGGTCGCTGAGGGGAGTTGTTTCAAACTCAAAATGCTTTCGGTGAGACGTTGCTTTGAAGTATCTGCAATTGTGAAAAAAGCTACCGAGTGTCCGGCAAATCGGCCAGATTTCTGACACCCACATGACTGCAAGAAGACAATGTTGGATATTCCGGAATTACGAAAATGAACGGCAGATTCGTTTGGAAAATTCAAGCACCAACTTTCAAAAATCCGTAGTGATCCTTGTCTGATTGAAAACGACTATCCGCCGAATCCGCTATATCGCTGCACGCCGCGATTCCAGAGAATTCTGGCCAGGATAATAAAGGCCGTCAGCCAAGCGAACTCAATCAGGATTTCTTCCCAAAGCTGCTCTTGAGGGATTTTCCCAAGGAAAACGGCTGCGGGAAAATAGGCGAGATATTTTAATGGCGAAAATTGAATCAATGCCTTCCAGTCAATGGGCTCGGCCGGTAGTAGGTCGAGGGGAAACATATGGCCGGATAAGAAAAAGTTCAGCAGCATGTATACAAAAGTGATCGAAGTGACCTCCAGCCACCAAAATCCAACCAGGCCGATGCAGGCTTCAATAAAAAATCCCAGTCCAAACCCCATGATCAGGCTGAGGATGTAGGCGGCCAAAATTTCGGCGTTGGGCCAGCCTGAATCGAAAAAACCACGACAGAGAAAAAACACGATAGAAAATGGAACAATAGCAATCAGATAGTAGACCAGTTTGTGAGCAATTCTCTGTGCTAACAGGCACCCCAACATATCAACCGGTTGTATCAGGAATTTTTTGATTTCCCCATCTTTGATTTGGCGTGCGATTCCCCCAGTCAATCCTGGCATGCTGGAAAATGCCCGGCTAATCATCACCAGCAGATAGTAGGCGACCATGTCGTGGTAGCCATAGCCGGCAATATTTGCTTCATTACCGGACGCCTTGATGGATTCGAATATTGCATACCACAAAAAAATCTGGGTAATCATCGGCAGAAATCGCATCAGCGTACCCAATGCAAAATCCCCACGGTAAACCAAACGTTCTTCGATCGATATTCGGAAGAAATACCACCAGGTATTCAGTTGGGTTACCATTGTCGAAACTACTAAAAAAATCTGCTGAAAATGTGGGCGACTTCATTTTAGATCCAAAATGAAGTTTAGAGAATGGTGCGGAGGCTGCCCATGGTTGGCGGACGGCTCAGCCCGCAGCCGACAGGAATTCTCTCTGCACCATAATAGTGGATATTGAGAACGGAATTATTTCACTGACGAAAACGAGCCGTTAACAGGCAAGAGACAGGAATGTACCCGGATATTTTTTAATTGGACTTCACCTGTGCCGGTCAGGGCAAACATCAGTTGGAAATCCCGCTGGTTTTCAGGAATGATGCGATCAATGCAAAATGGTTCCCAGGAGCTTGATTTCATTTTCCGTAAAGCAAGTTTTGAGCCACCACAGGAATCGATAATCATGAGGCCGTCGGTTGACCGGGTGATGGGCCTGCTAATGAGGAGTTCTCCCTTGATCCTGACCAGATTTTTGCCGTCGATGGGAATCTTCGGACTTGAAATCCAAATGGGGGTGACCTCAATATCACTTTTGGATTGATCAAGGCTCCACGCAGAGAGAATCAGAGGTTTTTCCTCGTCGTTGCTGTTTTTTTCGGAGAGTTTTACACAGGCACCAATGTTGCCGGTTTCATTCAGATTCTGTTTCCAGCCTGTGGAGGCCAATTGTTTTAGTGAATCCAAACGGCCCGATGGAAGGAGGTTTTCCGACCACTTGGCCGTTTTTGCAAGCTTGTCCAACTCATATTGAGTTCCAAGCAACACAAAGTATCGGTTGAAAGCTGTTACCCGCTGGTCCTGTTTTCCGACCGCCTTGGAAACCAGCCTGCGAATCATGGAAAGTTTGTGGTCAATTTCGCTCATTAACGAGCTGGCAGTCGAAAAATGATTTTGGTTGAGCATCGATTCGGCAGTTCGGATCATTTGATCCGCTTCCTGCAACCCAACAAAGGCATCGACGTTCTGCCAATTTTGATTGGCAAGAGCTTCGACAACGAATTGTGTTTGCTGGAATTTGACTTGCAGAGCTTCAAATTCGGCCGTGATGATAAGGCCTCGAGAAACCGAATCGGTGGTTTGTTGAAGATACTGAAGGGAGCTTAAATGCTCTGAAATAATGTAGTGCTGAGATTGCAATCCTGATCTGACCTCGACTTGGACGCGACCATTTTCGCAAGAGTGTTTGACCGGGACGATTCCCGTCGAATCGATTTCATAAATACGGGGTGATTGTTGGCCAGATGAGATCTCCAGCATCTGCCGGTCAATGTGGTTAGGGATAGCCGCGGGGGATTTTGGGATGGCTTTTGCAATAAAAACATCGCTTTCATTTAGCGACAATAAAGTGGTCTGATAACTGTTCTGGACCTTGCTTTGAACCGTGCCACCGGCCAACCAGGGCTCGATCTGCATCAGTTTGAGGTTGATTCCGTGGATGACATTCGCAACGTTGTTGTGGATGGTGGTGGGAGTTTGCAAATTCTGGCTGCAAGACAAGATGAAGCCACGAGCACCCCGATTAATGCTCTGGTAGATTTGGGACTCGATGCGATTACAAGAAATCTCACTGGGTGGCTGTTTCCCGTTGAATGCAATGCCTTGATCGATGACTTCCGCAGGGACTTGCGTTTGGATGTTGGCCAGAAACGGCTTGGTGGAACTAAATGGATCAGCTGGGCCTTTTTCGCCGGATTGCCAATCTCCAGCTGGAGTGGTTTTTATTTCCAGCCTTTGAATTTCGACGAGCTCGGCGTATTTTTTCCGCGGGAAAAACGCATGGCAAAAGATGGGGCGATCTAGAGAACGATCGATTTCGCGTATTTGTCTAAGTTGTTGACGAGCCATCGGGAGGTCACTGGCTGTCAGGTCCGAGCCCAGATTCCAGGCAAAGATCATGCTGGAATTTTCAAGATTTAGAATCTTCGGGTCGGCTAGGGGAGGGGGGCAAAGAATCCAGATTCGGTATTTTCTCGCCGCATTGAGTTGAGCCTGATTTGGCAGGACTGAAAGCAAAACGGCGTTAAACCCTAGATTTTTTAGAACGGAAAAAGGCTCTCCTTGATAAGTCACTGCCCGCAAGAAAACGGGCTTGTCGTTGGTGGTAAGGTGATTCCCCTGGACAGCTATTCTTTGTAGCTGGCCGCTAACACTGAGGTCTTGGGTAGCGTCCAATAATCGTGTTTTTTTTACCGGCAGAAAGCCCTTAATCGCAAGATCATCCACCCATAACCTGTACTCGATGCCGCCTTGCTGAAAAGAATCCAGAATGATCAGGTCGCAGTAGGCATCTCCTAAATCCACCTGAAGTCCTCGATTTTGAAACTGAAGGCTTCTTAGTCGCCGTTCCAAACCGATATAAATCTCTCCCTCGGACACCTCCAGTTTTTCCCAGGCTAGTTTTGCCTTGGACCGTGTGAGAGGAATGATCAATAGCAATGGGCCTTTTCCGGTCGGATTTTTAGTTCTCGGTAAGACAACCCTTACACTGAGCTGCACGTCCTTGATTGAAGACTTGACCCAGAGGCTCGGGCAAAAATCCCGTATTAACTGGGCATGGGGAATCGCATGGATGAATCGTACAGGATCGGTTCTCCCGGTTTTGAAATGCAGAAATTCCGATTGGCTACCGGATCGATATTCGGTTTGGCTACGAGATTGTTCCAATAATTGAAAATCGCTAACGGCGGTCTGACCGGACCACGATGGCTCAATCCCTTCGAAGCTCTCGACAATTCTTTCATCGCCTCCGCAGGCCGACGAAAACGCCAGAAAGCAGAATGTAAAAATCCAAACTGGACGCTGGGAATTCATTGATGCAAAAAAACACCTTGGTGGTTATCGAATAATATGCCGTAAGTTCTTTAATTAGCATGATTTGCGACGATTCGCCAGATCAGGTGTGATCATAAAACGCAACATGACCCAATTTGGATACTGCCAGTTCAATGACTGTAAGTTGTTTGTGAATAGTGGTTTACGATGATATCGGTGGACTTGGATTTCGATTGGCATCCCAAATGCATTAAGAAGGTTTACCCAAAACCAACTATCTGCGAACCGAAATCAAAGAGAATCAGTAATGAACCACAATTCGGAAACCAAATCCAAAAAAGACGACTTGCCAAAGGATGTTCTTGATCTGATCACGATCATTGATTCTCTGCCGGCAGATCAAAGAATGATGCTCAAGCCGATTGTGGACCGAGTCGCTGAAAATACCAAGCGACGGCGACGAATTTTGTCGCTGGTCCAGGAGGCGTTAAGCCAATTGCGATTAGATATGAAATATCTAGTTTTTGACCTCGAGGCGACGCGCCGGGAAAGGGATGCTTACCGCGAGAACCATGAAGGGGAGTAATTCAGTTGAATCACTGAAGAGTTTGGTAACCACAATGATCCAAGACCGCTCATCTTTTCCTAGATTGACCGTTTTTTTGGTCAACTTGGGTGTTCCATCAATATGCTTCACCCGCCGAACGTGTTCAGGGGTAATCGGAAAGACCGATTCAAGCCGGTAAACCACTCATTTAAAATGAGTTCGTCCGCCCAAAAAGACACTTTTTCAGAGGAATTTGCTGAAATTTACGATGTTGAATACGATAATAGTTAGTCGTCGCAATGCAATGTTGGACTATGCCAAATCGGCATAACTGAAGGAACTGGCATTATCCTATGGATGAAATTAACCCGGAGAAATTAGCTCAACGGCTTTACAACGTTGGGTTGTTGGAACTGAAGGAAATTGACGAAATCTTTTCCATTCTGGGATCCAGAGATGTCAATTTAAGTGATTTCGTCGCGGCAGCCACTGGTTCTGGAAAAGTCACCAATTGGCAGTTGGAACGGGTCAAGGGTGGCCACAAAGTTGGATTCTTCTATGGCCCTTACAAGGTCCTCTATCTGGTTGGTGCAGGGACGTTTGCCCGCGTCTACCGTGCTGAAAACATTGAAAATGGTGAAGTGAAGGCAGTCAAGGTACTTCGCAGTCGATATACCAATGATGTAGCAACCACCGAGCAGTTTCTGCGCGAAGCCAAAATGGTCATTACGCTTCGGCATCCCAACATCGTTCCCATTTTCGAAATTGAAAAAGAACGCAATCGTCTCTACATGGTGATGGATTTCGTTGAAGGGCAAAATCTAAGAGACTACGTCCGTGTCCACAAAAAGCTGAATTTGGATGTCGTGATGGATATTGCTCGTGACATTGCGAGCGGTCTGGACTACGCATTTAAACGGGGTGTGACTCACCGTGACCTTAAGCTCTCCAATGTTCTGCTCTCAAGTTCAAGGCACGCTACTTTGGTTGACTTTGGATTGGCGACAATAGAGGGAGAGGATAACGACCATGATGGGTTGAATCCCCGGTCCATTGATTACGCCGGGCTGGAGCGTGCCACCGGGGTCCGTCGAGACGATAAACGAAGTGATATCTTTTTTCTGGGTTGCATGGTTTATCACATGGTTTCGGGGCATTCGCCACTGTTTGAAACCAAAGAGAGAATGCATCGATTAAGTACCGCGCGTTATAAAGATATTGTTCCCATCACCAATCACGATTCTGATATGCCTCATCGAATTGTCACCTTGGTGCATCGAGCGATGAGTATTAAACCTGCCGAACGGTTTCAAACACCGGGAGATTTTCTGGCCGCCATCAACGTTACCAGAGAAGCCATCATTAGTGGGGATCTAGCCAGATACGATGCCGCAAAAGCCGATTTTGAGTTAAAGACTTCCAAAAAGAGACATGGCACAGAGGGGGCTGGTTTCTGCGTCATGTTGATTGAAACCAATCAAAAGCTTCAAAATAGTATCAGGGCGAAATTGAAGGCCATCGGTTACCGGGTTCTGGTATTTACCGATCCGCGAAGAGCTATCGAAAGAATTACCAACCATGACGAGGAATTTGAAGGTGGGCCGCTAACTCACTGTGTGATTTTTGGTTGTGGAGAGCTTGGCGCTGATGGATTGGAAGCCTTTAATTTTTTCGGGGCCGAGGCGGAAACCGCAGGGATTCCGGCTATCCTGTTAACCAATTCCGAGCAGCGGCACTTTCTGAAGATGGGTAAATTTGCCAAGCATCGGGTCCAGTTGGAGATGCCGATCAAATTACGCGATTTGAGAAGGTCATTGGTGAATACCATTAAAACCAAGTATTTGTCTGAGACGAACACTTGAATGGAACACCAACCCTTTTTAGATAGAAATCGTTATCTCAATCAGCCCTCAATGAAGTTGACCGGACCGGATTTCTTTTAAGTCTTGAAGCAAGGCTTTGTAACTTCTGAAAATGCCATCAACTGATCAAGCACGTGATAGAAATTCGCCGCTCCGCGTATCGACCTTGATTGTTTCACCTTGTTTTAGATATTCCGGAACCTGAACTTCCAGTCCCGTTTCAAGTATCGCCGGTTTTGTACGGCTTGTCGCTGAATTGCCCTTAACGCCGGGATCGCATTGAAGGATTGTCAGCATGACCGAAACCGGGAGGGAAATCCCGACACATTGATCGTTGTAGATCATCGCACCTATCCCATCGAGTTCTTCGGTTACATATTTGATTTCATCTCGTATTTCCTCCAACGGCAAGGTGTACTGGTTGTAGTCTTGCTGATCGAGGAAATGGGCAGCTTCATTATCGGTGTACATCAGCTTGATGTCGCGTGTTTGGAAATCAGCTTCCTCGAGCGATTCGGTCCCTTTAAGCGTCAGGTCAACCTTTTGCTTGGTGACAACATTTTTGGCCCGAAATTTATAGAGTGTTGCTGCTCCCCTGGCGGACGGTGTCTGAACCGAAACATGATTAATGACGATGGGAGATCCGTTGTGAACAACAATGGATCCCGTCTTAATTTCTTTTGCAAGCATTTTGGTGTTTTTGTTTTTAAAGATGCAGTCGAGTTAACCGGAACCGTCGGACACCCAGAGGTTGCCGATTACAGAATGGTGAGTGATTCCCGATCAATGCCAACACCATCACAAATCGCAGCTATTCCTTCAACAACGGCTAACAAGGAACCCGGATCCAAAACATCATCTGCATTGCCAGTGATTTCTTCAAAGTGCAATACATCGAATCGGGCACGGCATTTGGAGATTTTTCCGATTTTCTTTAACTCGTCACCCGTCAGGGTCGTCGTTTTGAATTGTTCATTCAGTTCTGCAACCTGTTCCATCACCTCCTCGCCCTCCAGAAACGTAAAATCAATTCCGGCAAAATCGCTTGGCGAGACAACCGTCATGGATTCAAATTGGTCATTTTGGTCACGATGGATCTCCTTGATTTCGAATCGATCACCCAATTCCGAAATGGCCTTTGTCAGGTCGTCCTCCGAGGGACGATTTTCATTTTCAAATAAAATGAAATAGGTTTCCCGGTACTGATACTTTGGATTTCCGAACAAGGACATGCTAATTTCCAATAAAGGGTCTTTTGGGTTGATCGCAACGACTTTTACTAACCTAGCCAATAAATATCTAATTCGACAGCCACCTACTCGCTATCAAACCACCTTAGAAAGGGATTCGAATTCCAATTTGACCCGATCTTGAAGAATGAAAAATGCCGCAGTTCGATTGGTTGGTATTTCAATACGTCCATGAAGATGCGATCGGGACAGGTTTTGGGGCTTGTGATGGCTTTCTGATGCCCTGAAATTGGCTGAACGGGGGGCTTGGGGAAAGTGTTTCAGGTTGAGAGACGATGCACCGTATCGATTGGTGGCAACTGACTTGCCTCTGAGCTAAATCGTTTTTCCGCCGAGTTTTGTCAAGAAGATCTGAAAGCCAGCTTTTTTTTCGTGTTCAAATATGGAAAGCTGACGGTATCCACAATGGTGGCCGATTCTTTGGGCTGCTGATTTTTTCATCGAATTCCCTACCTCGCCAACAGCTGACGACACATCATGAATAAAGTGATGATCAAACCCGATTTGATTTTTGTTGAGTCTCTAATTTCTAAATCGCTGCCAAGATTTTACAGGTTGGTGATGTTGGCGACCGTTCTGGTTTGCTTCGTTCAACACGGTTCGGCCAACGATTGGCCTCAGTTTCGTGGACCAGGTGGTAATGCGTCCGCGGAAATGACCAGGACTCCAATTCGCTGGGACGATCAGCATAATCTCGCCTGGAAGGCAAAATTGCCAGGACGCGGAGCTTCAAGTCCCATCATCGTCGGAGATCGAGCCTATATCACTGCCTATTCGGGATATGGAATTGATCCAGATGATTTTGGGAACAAAGATGATCTTCGTTTACATGTCATCGCTTTGGATAAGAAATCAGGGACTAGAATTTGGGAAAAAACGTTGGTCGCCAGTGTCAAAACACAGAACTGCACTCGGCGGGTAATCGACCACGGTTACGCAACTTCGACGCCGGTATCCGATGGTGATGCTGTGTTCGCTTACTTTGGTGTTTCCGGGCTGTACGCATTCTCCAAGGAGGGGAAGCCGATTTGGCATGCGAATACTGGTGAGAAAACGGCTGGATTTGGCTCCGCGTCATCACCCGTCATTCACAAGAATCTGGTTATTGTGAATGCTTCCATTGAATCTCAAAATGTTGTGGCGTTCGATAAAACCAGCGGAAAAAAGGTGTGGGAGATTCCGGATGTGAAGCGGAGTTGGTGCACACCCTGCTTGGCGAGAAGCCGCGCGGGGAAAACGGAGTTGATCATTAATCAAATTGATACAGTGCGAGGTTTTGATCCGTTGTCAGGTCGAGTCCTTTGGACCTGTCAGGGAATTCCGGATTACACTGTTCCAGTTCCCATTTCCCAAGACGGCGTCGTTTATTGTCTTGGTGGACGCAGTAACAGGGCTCTGGCGATTCAGCTTGGTGGTTCTGGTGACGTAACGCGGTCGCACAAACTCTGGGATTTACCAAAAGGTGCCAATGTGACCTCGCCGGTCTACGTGGATGGGAGGCTGTATTGGGCAAGTGACAAGGGGATCATGAATTGCATCGATGCAGAAACCGGAAAGGAGATCTACAAGTCGAGATTACCTACTAAAAAGAGAATCTACGGTTCGATTGTTCGTGGCGGGGATCATCTCTACGTAACGACTCGAGATCAGGGAGTGGTCGTTTTATCGATCTCCCAAGAGTACAAAGTGGTATCCCAGAATAGATTTTCCGCAGATGACTCCAAGCTGAATGCCGGTCCAGCAGTCTCCGAGGGTTCTCTCTACATCCGTTCGGACGGATTTCTTTATCGCATTACCGAAAGCAACCGTTAATCTCTTCATTGAGCCAACCATCCTGCCGGGCTCACTTGGAGTCGGTTTAACGTACCTTCTGCTGGAACGCCTTTTTGAAGTGCTCGATTTTGGGGCTGATAACGAATCGGCAATAGGCTTTTCCAGGGTTGTTAGCGAGGTAATCTTGGTGGGTGGATTCGGCCTTGAAAAATCTGTGAAAAGGCGTGATCTCCGTTTTCACTGTAGCTCCAAAAGCGTTTTGGCGGTTCAATTCGTTTTTAAAGAAATTGGCGATCTCTTGCTGCGCAGGACTATGGTAAAAAATGACCGATCGGTACTGCGAGCCGACGTCATTTCCTTGACGATTTAAGGTGGTTGGATCGTGTGATTGCCAAAATGCCCGTAAGAGGTCCCGATAGGAAATGATCGTCGGGTCGAATTGGATTTGCACCACTTCGGCATGTCCTGTCTGCCCACCACAGATTTCTTGATAGCTCGGATTCATCGTTTCGCCGCCGCTGTAGCCCGAAACCGCGTTTTGAACACCGGGTAAGTTCGCAAAAATAGCCTCTGTACACCAGAAACAACCGGTGCCAAACGTGGCCATTGTTAGAGGATTGGATCGGCTATCGTTTACGATGCGGTCTGATTCTTTGCTGATTTGCGTTAACACAACTGGATCAACAGAGTGGGTCTGTGGAAGGAGGAAAACGGTGATTCCCAGAATTGGAAATAGGACAGCAGCGATAAGAATAGATCGGAAACGCATTGTTTTGGTATTCAACCGCGGGTGATGGGTCAATGATTTGCCGAATGAAGAATAATGCACTCGGAAATGACAAGCTGTCTCGCAGCGGCGGGATCTTGATTCAGTCCAAGAAAACTCTTGGTAAATAAAGATCGACCTGCTGCTCTCCAAAGATGCGATATTTCACACCATGCTTCCAAAGATGGAAATAGGGTGCATAGGGATCTTTCGTTTCGGCGTCCAATTCGTAAAAGGGCCATAACAAATAGTCCCGCAAAAAAGCATCGCAGGAAAGGAAATAGAAGGCCGCTCGAAGTAAGCTTGCGAACTGGCAACGTCTGGCATTTGCATCGGTGACTCTCGGGCCCTGTGTCTGGATGGCCTTCAATAGCTTGGATTTTTCATTATCAGCCTTGGGGTGTTTGGGAGCCAGGCCTTCGACGACACGAATGGCCGGAATCGGCTCAAGTTGGCAGGCGACGTCTTTTAAATCGTTCTCGAGGGCCAGATTCCGAAGGCCGAGGAAAAAGTTTTCTGCCGATTCAACGATTTCACTGACCTTGGCTTTTTTCGGGTGTCTCACCAGGAAAAATGCATCGCGCATACCGTCAGAGCGAGCTGGGTTTCCAGCCACTTCGAAGACTTGCATCAGTCGTGATGCAATGGCCGCCCCTTGCGGAATTCCCTCGAATATCGATTTGACTTCTCGACCTTCTGGACGGAATTTTTGGAGAATCCCGACAAGCGAATCCGGGTTTTCCGGATCAGTCGGGTGTCCGGCTATTTCGCACAGTCTTTGGCAAAATTCTACGGTGTCGATCTCGGAATTCATTGGGTCTCGTTGGATAGGGAGGATTTGAGATTGTCATTCTACCGATTGCCATCAATGAGTTCTGCCCGGTGGATGCGGATAAGAGGAGTGCGATTGGAATGTCAGGTGCCCGCCGAGAAGGTTGGGATTGATCAGCCGCCGGCCTCTGAAAACCGTTGTTTTCGGTAGTAGTTAACGAGGCTATCGCAACCGCACGACTGGATTATTGTGCATTCTGGGCCATTAATTGAAACCTTGCATCGTTGGTGGACGAATCGAAGGTTGTCAATGAGAGATTAGTGACTTTCGAACGGCGGCCAAGACTCTGCATCCCTACCCGCTCAAATTTAACGGTTAGAACGAAGGAATTGAGGGGGGGAACCTGTGTCCGAGGGTAGACCGCCGGACGATAGTAGATTTCTTATTGAGGGCCTTTCCATTACAATATTCGACGGGTCAATTGTGACTTAACGGGCCTGCTTCATCTGAACGGTGCGGCAGTAAGTCGCGAATGATCGGTGCGGGCAGGCGAACCAGTGCGGAAATTAATTTACAGCGAATTCGTAGAATCCGAAATGAACTTAAATGCTGACTTAGATGACCGTCTGTTAGACGGTGATGACCAGGAAAAGGGATCTTATCACTCGATCGATTTTGAATCGATTGAAAAGGCTGTCAAAGTAATTTTGACTGCGGTGGGTGAGGATCCTGAACGAGATGGTTTACAGGAAACACCGCGTCGGGTTGCGAGAATGTATGCCGAAATGTTTCAGGGACTCCATCAGGATCCCAGTCGGCATTTGAAAAAAACGTTCGAGGTTGAATGTGGTGAAATCGTTTTGATACGCGATATCGAGTTTACCAGTATGTGTGAACACCACTTACTGCCGTTTTCCGGTCATGCCCATGTTGCCTACATTCCGACCCGCCGGGTTGGGGGCCTCAGTAAATTTGGAAGAGTGGTGGAGGAGATTGCACGTCGTCCCCAGGTGCAGGAACGTATGACCAATCAAATTGCTGACATGGTCAATAATGAGATTGAAAGCAAAGGGGTTGCTGTGGTTGTTCAGGCGGAGCACTCTTGCATGGCGATTCGAGGGATTCGTAAAAGAGGAAGTACCACGATCACTAGCGCTCTCAGGGGCGTCTTTAAAACCGATCAAGCCAGTCGAGCAGAGGTCATGTCACTGATCAATAGCGGGAGATAACCGTCGAATTGAAAACGACATTGTGTTAGACGCAATGTCGTTCATTCACGACAGGTACTTGATTAGACCCAATCCGAGAAGACCCATCGCGACCCAATCTCTTCGGCCGATCACAGAAGTCCGGCCCTTCCACCTAACGTTCTCAAGTATTGCACCGGTGGGACAACCAAACCGGCAATAGGCCATTGGGACGTACATTGATGCGATAAGTCCGCCCACGGCAATCGAGATCGTTGACCAACCAGCTATTCTCAATGCAAAGGCGTCGAAAGGTTCGATTGCTGCCAGGTTCAACGACCAATGCATCATGATTGCCGAGAATATCACGATGATCAAAATGGCGGGTAGAGAGGAAATCGCTCGGCGGACGCGTGGGGAAATTCGCACCGGGCGGCGTATGAACCTTCTTATGATCTGTTGTCCGGCGCCGAAGGGGCAGATGTGGTGGCAGTAGACATTACGTCCGGTAAACACGGGAATAATAAATGCGGCAGCGGTCAGAATCATGAGGCCGAACGCGTTTTGCCAAGGGATACCATTTTGTGTCCAGCCGACAAGCAATGTTTGTGAAATAAGATCACCATTAAGGAAGCCAAAGTAGACGACCAGAATCCACAGGAACCAGATCCGGATTTTCTTTTTGGCTTGGTGGGGGTAAAAGGCCAGCAGTAATGCCCAGAGGAGTACTCCAACTGTACCGAAATTGCGAAGGGTCAATAGTCGCAGCATGAATCCTGATGTTGGAGGTGCAGCAATCGGTTCGAGGGATTTTTCTGCCGTAAGTCGAATTGCCCGAAAGATCCCCTGGCTTGTCATGGTTGCTCCTGATATCCCTTCGAATTGCTCGTCTTCGATTTTAGATATCTCCTCAGGTGACATGCCTGCAAAAAGCTCTTTGGTAAAAAATTCGTCTTGCTGTACATATTCCACAAACGGTTCAGGTTGACTGTTGTCAAAACTGCTGCGAATTATTAAACCGATGAATCTCCGTTTCGGCCCCAGTAGCACCAGAATGTCCGATGGACCCTGGTAGCCGTTGATCAGGTCGGCGACTGGAGAAGTTCGAAGAAAAAAACCGATTCGACTTTGTGCCGAAATCTCCGTCGCATCGTGAACTTCAAAAAATGAGGGAGTTTCGACGCTACTGGAAATCCGTTTCGCTTCTGGGAAGTAATCCCTCAGTTCGCTAGGTAATACCGGGTTAGGAAATTTTAGTGAGGGCTTGGATCCACCGAACCGCCTTCGAATCGACTCAGTGATGGCAAGGCTTGTCAGGGTTGCCCCGCTGACTGCCAGAACACCTTCGTAATCTCTCACTTCGTTCCACTGCAGTCCATTCCACGATTGCATGAATCTATTATCATCTCGGATCGCCTTAACGTGTTCATGGGTATCTTCGCTACTGAGGATTTTTATACCAACAACCTTCTGTTCTGAGTCGAAAACGACCATCATTACTGTGGAGCCCACGTATCCAATGACACTCCTGGACTGTTGGCCGGTGTGGACGACAGATCCTATTGATTCACCATTGGTGTCAACAATGTTGGCCGTGCCGATCTCGGTCCATGGAGAAAGTCGGTTGACCGCGGGGACGATTGTCCCGATTTCTTCAGGTGTTATCGACGGCGCCGAATTTCGTTGTTGCAATTCATTGGTATGTTTCTCGTGTTCCAACCGAACCAACAGGAGGATGATGCAGAAAACCACGATCCGGAAAACATGGACCACACCATTGCTCAATGAGATTCTTGGCTTTTGGCTTTGCTCTATTACCGGTAATGTTGGCCGCTTGTTATTTTCCGGCTTTGGCATTTGGTTTTCATTAGATCGCGGGTTTTGGCACCCCATTGGAAAAATCGGATTGGGACACCGTCAGGTCATCAGCTGTGAAATATTTTCAAACTGGCCTTTTGATCAATGGTGAAGGAATGTTCTAGGCCTTACGGATACCATGTAGAGGGCCGTCTAGATCGGTGAGTGAGTCACTTCTTCAGTTCAACAAGTTGAATGGCATCCGCGTGAACGATGCCTCCGGCTTTGGTTGTACCGATGGTGATTTGGCAAACGGATTCCGCTTTGATGCTGAAAATTCCAAGCGAATGGAAACCATGTGGTTGAGTAGGTCCTTGTTTCATGTCAATCTGGAACGCCCGATTTTGGCCATTGATACTCACCTGAACGGGTACTTCCGAACCACGGTTTTCGTGGGGTTGATAGGAAATTCGAACATCATAATTCGCTGTTTTTTTGACCTTGGCATCAAAGACGATTTTGGCACCACTGTCCGGAGAAGCATATCGATACCCAAAACCAACGTACCCTTTTAAACCGGTCCCGTTGGTCCAGGGACCGAACCGATCGGCCGACTGATCGTCCACGACAAGTCCAGGAAGCGTCTTGGCAACCAGACCTGTTGGAGGGCCAAAGGGGCTAGTCAGGGCCAGTTTGGCAGGCATGACCAGTTTCGCGGTCAGGTTATCACGGCGAGCTTTGCCCGGAAGTTCCAGCAGCATCTTTAGCTGGTCAAGGTGCTTTAGATGGACGTCCCTCGGGGTGCAGTCCTTCAAAGCACATATTGAAGCAGCTTTGCCAACGACTTCTCCCATCATGCCACATGTTTTCATGACGCGAGTGGTTCCCAGAGCTTCGTGTGTGACGCTAATGCAACGCCCTGCCATAAAGAGATTGTCGATATTTCGCGAGTAAAAACAGCGATACGGTACCGGATAGCCAAAGGTGCGGTCAATCCGAGAATCGTGTTTGGCAATTGAGATGAATGGGTTGTCCGGGTATTTGATCGCATATTGTTTTTTGGGGTAGTGTAAATCGATAGTCCATGTGCTGGGGACACACCCATCATCAAAATCTCGTTTGGTGACAACATCGTCCTGCGTTAGGACGATATCGCCCATTAGCCGACGAGATTCGCGTGGACCACCTATATACGCCATCCAGGTCAGCGAGGCATTGCGGTGTTTTTCCCGTCCGTCTCGATTCTTCATCGCATTAAATGCGCCGTAGACTGCTCGGAAATTCCAGTCCCGAATTCCCTCTGCATCATGAATCGGATCCTTATCGAAACCACCTTCCCAAAACCATTGGCCATGGTGATCACGAGGGTAAGGAAAGTCCTTCATTGTCAGATCTAGTGCCCAGGGTGTCTTGGGGAATTCAACTGCAGACTCTTCTTCCTTCCACCTCCACATGTTGCTCATTCCCATTCGTCCCTGGGGAGTGATCTCCCAGTTGGCCCCCGCCAAAAACCCAATCGTGCCATGGCCTGTGCAGTCAACAAAATTGCGGCCACGAAACTCCTTGTGTTCACTGGTTCTGGTATCGAAAGCATAGATGGAAGTGATTTTTTCACCCTCTGTGTCCACCTGATAGGCGTGATGATTGAGAAACAAATCGATGTTATTTTCAGCGCGAACAATTTTTTCCTTTTTTGAGTCTCCGAATTCCTCGAACGTACCCGGTGACTTTTTGGCGTGGTCCTGGAATTCGTCAACGATTTCACCAATTCTTGGAAACTTGCCACGACGAATATGACCTTGGGCCCAAACGCGGACTTCACTTGAACCGTTGCCGCCCAAAACGGGTCGATTTTGGATCAATGCCACTTTGCATCCCATACGGGCTGCGGAGATTGCCGAACCCATTCCGGAATAGCCACCGCCGACCACGACAAGGTCGTACCCTTGCTTGAGAGTGGGTTTCTTCGCAAGTCCCAATTGGGTTCGACGCCAATCGGATAGAATCGTTGTTTCTGCAGGTGGTCTGGATTGGAGTTTTTTCGAAAAATAGATGGCATCACACCTGCCGTCAAAACCAGTCAAGTCGTGCAGAGAAATTGTACAATCCCGTTGCGTGATTTCCACGGTTCCTCCGTTTTGCCAATGCCATTGGCTGCCTTGGGTCCCAAAACGGGTTTCCACTTTCCTGCCGTTGATCGATATCTGGAATTGGCCAGGAGATTCTTCTCGATTCCATCTTGCTGTCCAGTCTTTGGTGCGGACGAAGATATGAAATATGCCAACAGCGGGAAACTTAACACTTGTTTTTGCATTCTTCACCGGATTTCCCAGGCCGTGGGCAAGAAGGTAGGGGGAGCCCATGGTTTCAATGAATTGGGTATCCAGTTTCCAGCCACCATAAGATGAAAAGCTCTCAGCCTCTACTAATAATCCTTCGTTAGCTAAACTTTCGTTAGCATGGGTCAAACGACCTGTATTGATTAAACAGTAGGCCGCCAAAAAGAGGATTAATTGATGCCGCATCGGTCACAGTGTCCTGTCAGAGGTCTTCGTATGTTAGATTTTCAATCTAGCATACTGAATCCCTGATTGCATCCAAGTCACCGGTTCAGCTGTTGCTGGTCAGACCAGGTTTTCAACCCGGTTTGATATCGGAATAAACACCAAGGAATCAAGGACATGTTGCCGCAGTTAGTTCCCTACGATCAATTCAATCAGGATTTGGAATCCAATACCCACCCGCTTGATTGGAAGAACCCGGAACCCAAGGGGCGGTACAACATGGTGGTCATCGGTGGGGGAACGGCTGGACTGGTCACCGCTGCGATTTCCGCCGGGTTAGGTGCGAAAACCGCTTTAATTGAAAAAGACTTGCTGGGAGGTGACTGTTTAAACGTAGGGTGCGTGCCTTCCAAGGCCCTGTTGCGGGTGGCTCGTTGTCTGGGCGAAATAGGGCTGGGTGAGTCTCTGGGCATTTCTTACGGCGGTGATGTTGGAGTAGATTTCACAAAAGTCATGCAACGGATGCGTTCTCTGAGGGCGTCTATTAGTCGGCACGACTCTGCCCGCCGATTTACCGAAATGGGAGTTGATGTTTTTTTTGGGCAAGGTCAGTTCATTGGAAACCGCTCGATTGAGGTCGCCGGATCATGCGGAGATCGCAAAATGACGTTTGCCAAAGCGTGCATTGCGACCGGTGGGAAAGCGGGGATACCGGCGATACCGGGCTTGGAATCAGCTGGCTATCTAACCAATGAAACGGTTTTTTCGTTGACCGAGATTCCTCAACGATTGATGGTCATCGGTGGTGGACCCATTGGAGTAGAATTAGCTCAGGCCTTTGCCAGGTTTGGTAGTCAGGTATGCCTGCTGGAGCGTGGCCACCATCTTCTTTCACGCGACGATTCTGATGCGGCAAGAATCATCAAGCAAGCCTTGCTTGATGATGGTGTTGAGATCATTGAAAATGCGACCCTTGAACGGGTGTCACAGAGGGATTCAACCAAGACGCTAACGATCCGGCAGAAAGGATTGCAAATAGAGCGGGAAACCGATGAAATCCTACTTGCCGTTGGGCGAGTTCCCAACGTTAATGGATTAAATCTTGGGTCGGCCGGGATCCAGTTTTCGGAAACTGATGGCATCCAGGTCAATCGCAGGCTGCAAACATCGAATCGACATGTTTTTGCTGCAGGCGATGTCGCCTCAAAATACCAATTTACCCATGCGGCCGATTTTATGGCTCGAGCAGTCATTCAAAATGCACTCTTTCCGGGGCCCAAGAAAAACGTCGATCAAATGATCATCCCATGGGCGACTTATACCACACCAGAGTTGGCACATGTCGGATTGAATCCGACTAGTGCGGAGTCTGATGGGGTGGAATTGCAGTCTTTTACGCAGGAGTTTCGAGAGCTCGATCGGGCGGTGCTTGATGGAACAACCTCGGGCTTTGTTCGAATTCATGTTCGTAAAGGGAGCGATCAAATCGTGGGTGCGACGGTCGTGGGCCCTCATGCGGGCGATCTGATTTGTGAGATAGCCTTGGCGATGAGCCAGCGGGTTGGCTTGAAGCGGATTGCCGGTGTGATTCATCCCTATCCTACCTATGCTGAATCAATCCGAAAAATCGGGGATGCTTACCAAAAGTCCCGGTTTACCGGGATAAAGAAGCGGCTTTTGGAACATTGGTTTCGATGGATCCGTTGAGCAAGATTGAAGATTGTTTCAACGACAGGGTGAGGATGAATGGGTTTTGTTGCTTTCTACTTGGATGCTGTTGAAGTACATTGATAGAAAAGATGGGACCTCCAAAAGAAAGAAATCAATGACTCGTGTGCACGTAGCAATTTTGTTTGTTTTTGTTTTTTCGTCGGGGATTTTTGCTCAGCAAACCATTTCTCCTACAGAAAATTCATCCGAATGGATACAGCTTTTTGATGGAAAGTCCCTGGACGGTTGGTCACCCAAAATTCGGGGTCACCAATACGGGGAAAACTTTTCAAATACTTTCCGAGTAAAGGACGGCGCGATCCAGGTCGGGTTCGAAGGTTATGGCCAGTTCAAGGAGAGATTTGGACATTTGTTTTACAAGGAAAAATTCTCTAATTACATCATTCGATGTGAGTACCGTTTTATAGGCGAACAGTGTCCGGGCGGACCTGGCTGGGCTCGGCGGAACAGTGGAATCATGTTGCATTGCCAAGACCCAGACTCGATGTCCAAGGACCAGGATTTTCCGGTTTCCATTGAAATGCAACTCTTGGGTGGATTTGGCAGTGGAAATCGTACGACTGCCAATCTTTGTACACCCGGAACAAATGTGGTGATGGATGACAAGTTGGTTCGCCGGCATTGTACGAGCAGCAAATCAAAAACCTATCATGGAGAGCAATGGGTTACGGTGGAAATCGAGGTCCGGGGTGGGGAAACGATTAAACATAAGATTGACGGGAAGGTCGTGCTGGAATACGACAAGCCTCAACTCGATCCCAGCGATGCCAATGCGAAGAAATTGATAAAGGGTGGACGACTGATTCTCAATGAAGGCTATATCTCACTGCAAAGTGAGAGCCATCCATGTGAATTTCGAAAAGTAGAATTGAAAAAATTGGATAAAAGCTGAACTCCGCTTGTTAGGGAATTTGCGGAATTGGATAGGCCGCTAGGTCATGATTGATGCTCCAGTATTCAACAATTCATCGGTTCGCCGGTAAAACATTTGCCGTTTAAACAATTGACACGGTCTGAAAAAATGACGATGGAAAATCACCCCTTCCGCTGTGAAGGCGATCAGCAGTTACAAGCAAAACTGATATTGGATGCTTCGGTTGCAGCCGCTCGGGCAAAGATAGATGCGTTGCCTGAGAAAAGCGTCCGCCGACAATTATTGGCGACATCATTGCGTTTGACAAAAGCAATGTCTCCGAAATTGCATGGGATGCTGGAGCAGTGTGCT
Source organism: Planctomycetota bacterium (assembly GCA_014238905.1). Taxonomy (GTDB): domain Bacteria; phylum Planctomycetota; class Planctomycetia; order Pirellulales; family Pirellulaceae; genus JABAAE01. Next base: position 220,233 of record JABAAE010000002.1, on the reverse strand, counting down.
GAGAAACTGCGACTGGATATTCCTCTTGAAGCCTTTGTCTACAATTCACCGCAACTTAATGCTGCCTGTATTCGACCTGAATCAGGAAAATTATTATTAATGTTTTCAAGCGCTATTTTGGAGAAGTTTGACGAAGACGAGCTGGTCTTTGTTATGGGACATGAGCTGGGCCATCATCTATTCGCACACCACGACATCCCGATAGGTTATTTGGTCGGGGGGAAAAACAGGGTGAATGCAAAGCTTGCCCTTCAGCTATTTTCTTGGTCACGTTATGCCGAGATTTCGGCTGACCGGGCAGGGGCGATTTGCGTTGGGAATCCCGATGCCTGTGCCCGTGCCCTGTTTAAATTAGCATCCGGATTGACGACTGGATTGATTGAAATTCATATTGATGACTTCGCCGATCAAGCCGACGAAATGGAATTGGAAAAACCACACGGTAAGCAGTCCGGGGTTAGTGAAGATTGGTTTATGACCCATCCCTTTACACCCTTAAGAGTCAAGGCCTTGCAGGCGTTTTTCAAATCGAATTTGGCGGCTGATTCTGGGGTGTCGCGGGCCGAGTTGGAAACGGAATGTCATGATTTGATGGGAATGATGTCGCCGAATTATCTGGACGAAAAATCAGAAGTTGCCGAAGCAATGCGGCGGGTTTTGTTTGCGGCTGGCTTGGGTTTGATTCGTTGTTCAGGTGGGGTCAAGGAGTCTGAAATCGAGGCTTTCGATTCACTCTTTGGTCCTCAGGCGTATTCCGAAGACCTCGATTTTGACAGTTTGGAGGATCTATTAAAGAAACGGGTCCAACATGCCAATCAGTTGGTTCCCCAGGGCCGCAAAACGCAGATTATTAGAGATCTATGCTTGTTGGCGGTTTGCGACGGACGTGTTACCCAACGCGAGCGAGAGTATGTTCACGAGTTGGGGCGATCTCTGGATGTATCGGGAAATGTGATTGAAAATTGTTTCATTCGTGATGTCGATCTTGACTGAAATCACGGGATCCAGCGGTTTCGATGATGTTGGCTCTTTTCAATTTTGCTTTCGCCTCTGCCTGGCCAATGGCTTTAAATGTTCCAATAGCTGGCGATGGAAAAAGTTAACCAGGCAAGAATGTAGGCCAGAACAGTCATGTAAACCAATTGAAAGATGGCCCACTTCCAACCGCCGGTTTCACGACGAACCACAGCAGTGGTTGGCAGGCACTGCATCGCGAAAATGAAAAAAACAAGGACGCTCAAGCAGGTTGGTACGGTAAAGACCTTTTGTCCGTCTGTCGTCCTCGCATTCTTAAGAGAGTCGATGAGCTTTTCTTCATCATCATCCTCTGAACCGTAAAGGACTGCGAGAGTCGAAACAACCACCTCTCTGGCCGCGAAGGAATTGAGAATGCCGACCGTTAACCGCCAGTCATAACCCAGCGGTGAAAAAACTGGTTGAATTGTTTTTCCAATTTGACCGGCGAACGAATTCTCGGCTTTGATTCCGCGGAGAAAAATTGTTGCGTTATCTGTTTCATTGGCCAGATCATCAGTTCTTAATTGAGTCAGTCTTTGAGTTTGGGCTATGGACAGATCTTTTTCGGATGTTTTAGGGTAGGTCGCAAGTATCCACAGGCCTATCGAAAATAGCAGGATCATGGTGCCTGCCTTTTTTACAAACATGGTCGCCCGGTCGACACTGGTAAGAAATGCGTTTCTTAACGAAGGAAAACGATAGGGCGGCAATTCGATGACCAGGGACTGCGTCGGGCCGGGCAGGATGCTGATTTTCAGGCAAAAAGCGATCACCAATGCAACCAGAATTCCAAGGCTATAAGCGGCGGCAAAAATCAACGCTGCGAATACTGGCTGGTCCGGGAACAGAATCGCAACGACCATCGCATAAACCGGCAATCGTGCCGAGCAGGTCATCAACGGCAGGATAAGGATCGTCTTGAGGCGATCTTTCTTGTTTTCAATTACACGGCTCGCCATAATGGCTGGAATCGCACAGGCGTGAGCTGACAGCATGGGAATAAATGCTTTTCCCGGCAAACCGACACGGTGCATCAACCGGTCCATCACGAAGGCCGCTCGGGCGAGATAACCTGAATCTTCCAGGAGGGAAATCATGAAAAAAAGCAGCATGATTTGCGGCAGGAAAATCAACATCCCCCCTACGCCACCGATGACTCCGTCGGTAATCAGACTGCGAAGGTCACCCTCGGGAAGCCATTGCCCTACGGTTGATCCTGCCAAGCCAAAGAGTCCGTCCATGAAGTCCATTGGAAAAGAGGCAAACCAAAAGATCACCATGAACGTAAAAATGCCAACGATTGAAAAACAGATTAGGCCCGTGATTGGGTTGGTGACCATTTTGTCGACGGCGATTTGTGTTTTTGAAGGGCTACTTTGGGTTTGAGATCGATCGACTGTCCGATTGGAGATTCCCTCGGCCCAGTCAAACCTTGCCGCATATTGGCATCCCTGGCACGAACCACAGACATTTTGGCTGACGGCTTCCTGGCATCCATGTTTAATTTGATTGCCGATGACTGTTTTAAATTGGTCGATGTTCAAGCCCGTTTTGGCCGAAATCGCTACCACAGGAACTTGAAGCTCTTCTTTTAATTGGGGAACATCGATTTTTATGCCCTGTTTTTCGGCCTCATCCATCATGTTGAGGGCGACGACAATTGGCGTTTTGTACTCGATTAACTGGCTGACCAGAAACAGGTTACGGTGAAGATTGGTTGCATCTACGACGACCACGACAAGGTCGGCCGTACCGTCTTGAAAGTAATTACGGGTGACTTCCTCTTCAGGACTGGTTGCCTCCAGACTGTAAGCACCGGGCAGGTCAATCAGTTTGGTATTTTGCTCACCGAACTCGACGTTGGCAAAACGATAATCAACTGTCGTTCCGGGAAAATTCGCCGTCTTGGCACGCAGGCCTGTCAGCAAATTGAAAAGAGAGGTTTTCCCGGCGTTGGGATTTCCCAGCAGAGCAATTTTGGGGATCGGGCCAGGACTCGATGCGAGGACCGGCAGCCCAGAATTTATATTGTTAGCTGTCATTACTTGGACTGTCGTCAGCGGTGACACAAGATTCGACTCTACATCCAAGACCGTTCCCAATCCTCTCGGGGACGGTTTGGATCACCATGATGATCGAATTAATTACAGGTGGGGTAATGCGTTCATCAGGGACTCATTTACTACCGACCAAATGGGTCAACCTAACGAGGTTTCACGACCACACCGTTTGCAAGACGTCTGGATATTCCGATTTGTGATCCGCAAACTTCGACCACCATCGGTGAGCCGACCTGAATCAGACTTACTTTTCTTCCTTCGCAGATTCCCAGCACTTTCAACCGTTGGGCATCATCATCTGGTAAATCGATCTCCGAAACCGTAATCGGCTGTGGCGATGAAAGATCCGACAGGGTCATTTTTTCAAGAATAGAAGCCATGAAATAACTCACTTTATTTTTGAGATTGAATCTCAGTATCTTTATATTTTATTCGTCAGTCAACCCAAGGGAATTAAGTTTTTGCAATAATTTCGCCGCGCAGCCCCCGTTTTTCTCAGTAAATCGTCGGTAGTCTATGGTTTTTCGCACAATAGACGAGGAGCTAACTGCGGGGCATCGATGACATCAACCCGCTGGATTGAGGGTGGGGATGGCTATTTTCCGTGAGATATCAGGGCCAGGCCAGACTTCGCCTGGAGAAAGATCTGGCTTCGTTTAGAGGAAACATCGTTACGAACGGCAAAATTTAGCGTCTACCAATCGAATCGATCAACCACGGATTCTCAACAAGCCATCCATTTAATCCGTTGGTTGTTTTTCGGGATGAAGAAAAATGAAGCTTTTGCCAAGCTTTCCACCATAATTTCCGGCCGATATCATTTTTAACCCTGCGACATTTCGAGACGCTCCAATGGCGGCTTGAGTCGCAGCGATGATTGCATTCATATCGCGGCCGTTGATGATGATTTCCATCACGCTTTCAACGTTGTCGGGTAGGCCTGTTTCGACTTGATCCCTCAGCTGCGGGCAAAATTTCTCATAAGTGCTGGCGATGGAAAAACTGTAATCACTTCCGGCCTTGGAGCCACTTGAGGCGATTCCGCCAGGAAACGTCATCACGACTCCTGGCATCGGTTTCACCGCTTCTGCCGCAAGCTCGGCTGCCTCTAGAGCTGCGTCAACATTGGATCCAAAAAACCAGAGGTTCCCTCCCATTAAACCATTGGCGTATCCCAGCCTGCGGTCGAGAACAAATTCTCCGCCTAAAATCGGAATCCACCACATCTTGCGTCCGAATCGTTCGATTCGTTTTTGATATCGGTTGCCGAAATACGCGACTTTGCGACCCAAATGGAAGTAATCTTCTGAGTCAATCAGGTTAAAGCAACTGGCGGTGGGGCACGTCAAGACGTTTTGGCTAATCCGAATCAACGCCGATTTTTCGAGTTTTTGTAGACGGTCCTTCCAAAAACGAGGAACGTGCAATTGGACAATGGCACCGGGGCGTCCATCGGGTGTCTCCACCGATGTATCCCCTCCGGGCCCCACGTATCGGTCTACACCTGCTTCGCAATCGCATAAAATCGTGCTGGATGCATTGCCGGTGGTTGCTTGCAACGCATGATCAAGCCATTTACGATCACGAGCTGTGATCAGAAATTCAACGTAGAGACTTCGAAACGCCTCTGCATAAGTGTCATCAATGATTGCGGTCATGGTGGGTTCCTTTGTCGAAAGGACCATTTTCAAGGATTCTATGCGGAACGCAAGTCAACACCACCGATAAGCTCCAAAAAATTCCATTGGCAAGTGACAAGTGGCAAAGGGAATTCGGTTTCCAGCGATTCCCGCAAATCAGTCGGTCTGATAAATTGAGTCTGTTTCATTAACGGTGATTCAGATAGGGGATCGAATATGTCGAACCCTCGGCCTAATTTGGGTTTGAATTGCTTTTCAGATTGTTTGCCGAAAAAAATTGGTGACGCTAAGAATTCAAGTGGGGAAAAGATGACCGAAAAAACCGAGACAACCGACCTCGAAGCCGTGCTAGAAAAAAAAACGAAAATGCGGCGTGAAGCCTATGACCGCCGCAACGCGCAAGAGGCTAAATCGGAGGTCAGTGTCAAAGCGGTCGAACGATTTCTGGCCTTGCCTGAGTACCAATCTGCCAAAACAGTCATGTGGTACATTCACTGTCGCAGTGAGACTCGGACAAAAGAACAGCTGATTTCCGAGATCGAGAAAAAGGAAAAATCGATTATTGTGCCTTATTGTACCGAAGACGAAAACGGTGAAAACAAACTGGGCCTTTGGCGATTGGAAGACATTGAGGAAATGGTCGTCGGAAAATGGAACATTCTCGAGCCCCCCAGAGACCTCTGGGGAAACCCGGAAAAAGAGGTTGAGCCCGAGGATCTTGATTTGGTAATGGTCCCCGGCGTTGGTTTTGATCGGGAGGGTGGTCGAATGGGAAATGGTCAGGGGTATTATGATCGATTAATGGAAAAAGTACGTCCGGATTGTCCGCTGATTGCTTTATGCTACGAGTGTCAGTTGTTCGACCGGATTCTAACTGCGCCACACGATGTCTATATGAACAAGGTCGTTACCGAGAACGCGGTTTACGCCGGTCGGGGCCGATAAAGGTATTCCTGCGGGCTAGTCAACTTTTGCGAAAATAGCGGCAGCTTGGAAAATGAACGGTTGCTTCAAAAGAGGCTCTTTCAATCGGTCGCTATTGAGTTGACCCCCGATATGCTTTCTCCCCACCGACAATCGGTAGCCTCAGTCGCAGCGAATCCAGATCGACTGAAAGTTCCGTTCCGGCCTCAGGCCAAAGAGTAAAGTCTTTGTCACTGGAAAAAATCATCAGACCAATTTGTTGCCCTGCTTTGATGACCTGATCATCCGGCTGAAGTGTAAAGTCCAGTTCGTAAAACTTCCCGGGGACTAAACGCTCGCTTTCGGTCAATGACTTGTGATTTTGCGGATCTGCCCAACCCCTGGTAATCAGATTGTCAGTCAATTTTCGGCTATCACTCCAGGGAAGAGAAACCAGCCACACCGAAAGATTTGCTGCCGGACGATTGCTGGCGACTTTTATCTTGATGCTGGCGGTACCGGATAGATGTAGCTCATCGGTTAGAACCGGGGATTGGTAAATCAGACGGTGATTCGATTCTTTGGCGAGTGCGAGTTCGTAACCGTTGATGGAAGCATCATCGACCAGCGTTTCGATACCCTGGTTGGTTTTCAGGTCGATCGATAGAATGCCGGCCTTGCTTCCTCCTTTTGAAATGCCGAGGGAGACCGGTTTTGCTTCCGGGTGTGGATATTCCGGATAGGGTGTCGGTTCCTTGCGTTTGGCATCTTCCCGTACCACCCAACTCCTGGAATCCTTCTCCACCCCATTTTCAACATCGTAAAGGTACCTCGTAAACCAGCGGTTCATCATCTTATGAGGTGGTTCTCCGCCGTGTCCCCCTTGATGAAAATAAGCTTGGCACGGAATCCCATTTTTTTTGAGGGCTTCGTAGATTCTCACGCTATGTTCGGGCATGACATTCCAGTCGTTAAAAGCGTGGGCCATTAGAGTCGCCGCTTTTAGCGGTTTCAGACGGTTGAGATAATCACGGCTCGACCAAAAGTCGTTGTAATCACCGTTGACGCGATCCATGTTTTCTTTCATTTCCTTGTCCCGGATTTCGCAGTCGCAATACTCTCTTCGAGCAGGATTTCCGCTATGGATGAAGTTGTAGAGAACATCAATGTCTTCACCGATCCAACCACCCGGATGTCGAATCAATCCATGTGATCGATAGTAATGGTAATAGGACGTATTGGGGGCGATGGGGATGATGGCCTCCAAGCCTTTCACACCGGTTGTTGCCGCCGCCAGAGGAATCGTTCCGTTGTAGGATGTTCCGGTCATCCCTACCTTTCCGGTGCACCAGAAGGCCGTTACCTTCTCTTCTCCATCGATGGTCGTGAATCCTTTGGCGCGACCGCAAAGCCAGTCAACTACTGCCTTGGGAGCCAACGCTTCCACATCACCACCAACGGTCGGACAACCTTGAGAAAGCCCCGTGCCAGGTGCTTCGGAGTGAACCACGGCAAATCCAAGGGGAACCCAAGTTCTGGAGTGGGAATTCGAAATCACTGGACTTGTTTTTCTTGGAACGATAATCGGAGGATTTTCGCGGGGTGGAGGTTCGTCTCCAAGTTCCTGTCTCGGGTTCCAGAAATACTTCCGATCTACAGAACTGGTTCCTGCAAAATAAGGGCTCGATACGTAGACGACTGGAACCTTTAGGCCTTCGGTTTCGGTTTGATTCTGTCGGGTCACCGATACGTGTACGCGATCCATTTTGCCGTCGCCGTCAGAATCGAATTCTGTTTCGACCCAGAGGTCATGGCGTAGCCAGTCCTTTGAATTTTTAAAAGCTTCGATCACCTGGGCTTGACCATCTATAAAAATGGGACCGGCTTTTTCTTGGGGAGCAACCTGCTCCGGTTTGGTGGTCGGTTCCTGCCCCACCATTTCGCTGAACAGAACGAATCCTGAGAAAACGAAAGCAGTGGCGAAATAATTCAAAAATAATTTCATGTTGATTGTTCCAACTTAATGAAGTAGTCCAATTTCTTTAAGTGAGTTGAAGGTTCGCCGGTGAACCCGCACCCGAGTTTTACTTTATCATTGTCAAAACCGGAACTCAATTAAAACCAGTTTGGATGCTGTTGGGCAAGTGGTTGAGTTGACTACTCATTTTGGGCGGCAGATATGTGGAGTGTGACTTTTGTTTTCGAAATGGAGCCGCGATGATCGGTGAATTTCAAGGATTAAGGGATCAAAACAGGGATTGTCCACCCGGAAAGGATCCACCAGTCCTTGAACTTCGATGGGTTTTCGAAACAATGGTCCCCGTTCTTTTCCAGTTTGTTGTCGAAGCGGGCTATGGGTTTTCTTATTAATGTTGTTCTCGGGACTGTCAGATAATGAGGAATATACGAGCGGTATATCAGGATCCTTTGGAATTGATCTGGATTAACGCGGCGCAACAAATGGGGATTGAAGTTCAACGTGATTCCGAGGTTTTTGCGGCATGGGACGGAAAAGGTCTACTGCGAATTGGAACGTCTGAGACTCTCGATAAGGACGATCATCTTGCCCAGATGATCTTTCACGAAATCTGTCATGGCCTGATTGAAGGTCCGGAAGCATTTTGCAAGCCGGATTGGGGATTGGATATGGCAGACCCACAACACCGTGTTAACGAAATGGCAGCATTGAGGTTGCAAGCCCGCTTGGCGGACCAGGTGGGGATGAGGGAGTTTTTTGCTGCAACAACTGAATTTCGACATTATTTCGACCTGATACCCGCTGACACGTTGGAACCTGTTTCTGACAATGCGGCCCCAAAATTTGACGGCTTGTCGATGACCTGTTGGGATGAAACGCAAGTGCTCGCTTTGGCAGTGGTGGGTTGGGAGCGTGCAACCGATGGACCTTGGAAGGTACCGATTGCAACCGCTTTAGGTCAAACGGATCAATTAAGAAGCATTGTTGCCGAGCTCGCTTCAGCCGGCTCGTTGTGGAAACTGAGATGATCCCAAATCGCTGCCTGATGGACGGTTCTGATATGTTTTCCGCCTCGAAAAGACTAATATTCTCCTGTTGAAAAATTCGCAACACGGGGACACCCATGCTAAATTGCGGTGAGTGCCAGTTGGTTTTTTTATCTCGCATCGTTGGTGATTAACCCGCTGTCGGCCGATTACTGATTTTTGATGTGTTATGGTAAAAATCGTTTTATTCGAAATCGTTGTCCTTGCTTTCATTGGAATCGCCAGTGGAGCTTTGAATTCGCAGGACTCTCTTGAAGAATTCCGCCTGCATCCGGACTGTCAAATGGAGTTGGTCGCGACCGAACCTGCGGTAGTCGATCCGATCGCGATGCGATTCGACGAATTCGGAAGAATGTGGGTTGTGGAGATGCGGGACTACCCGACTTTGCAAGGTGGTCAACCTGATTCCCAGATTAAAATCATCGAAGACAAAGATGGTGATGGAATTTATGAATCGGCGACGGTCTTTGCGAATCACCTGATGTTCCCGACTGGGATTCAACCATGGAAAAAGGGAGTCATCGTTACCCTTGCCGGAAAAGTTCTTTTCCTGGCGGACCTCGACGGGGATGGTGTTTGTGACCAGGAGAAGACTCTTTTCACGGGATTTGCCGAACAGAATACCCAATTGCGTGCCAATCATCCCACGATGGGGCCGGACGGCCTCATCTATGTTGCCAACGGTTTACGAAATGGAAGTATTACCGGTGGAAAAATAACGACGTCACTTTCCATTAACGGGATGGACTTTCGTTTTAATCCTTCGACTCTGGTTGCTGAATCGGTAACCGGTTACGGACAGTTTGGTTTGACATTTGATGATGCTGGTTACCGGTTCATCTGTACCAATCGAAATCCATTGAAGCGGGTAGTACTTGAGGACCAGTACTTAAAGTTGGCTAAGGGGCTTCCAATTGGGGGGGCCGTTGCCGATGTAGCCGCAGCCAGTGCGGATTCTCGTCTTTACCCTATTAGCTCGGCGTGGACGACTTCGAATCTTCATGCCAACCAGTTCACGGCGGCCTGTGGCGTCCATGTTTTTTCTGGGAATGGGCTTCCAGAAAATTTTTCAGGGAATGCGTTTACCTGCGACCCCACCGCCAATGTTGTGCACCGTGAAGTGATTTCATATCGATCCAATCCCATTATAGGGCGTTCCAAACCCGGCCGCTTCCAAACTGAGTTTTTGGCATCAAAAAACACCTCATTTCGGCCCGTCAATATCTGTACCGGTCCTGATGGGTCGCTGTATGTGGTCGATATGCGGCGTGAGGTTATTGAGCATCCTGATTTCATGCCCAGTGAGTTGAAGAATCGGCCCGATCTAAGAAATGGTGACAAATCAGGAAGAATCTACCGTATCTCCCGAAAAGATAATTCGGCGCAGCAGCGACTGCGATTTGATCTTTTTCAAACCGATGTGTTGAAGCAGTTGCTGTCTGAAAACAGTTGGACACGGGAAACGGCTCAAAGATTGATTTTGCAATCCGGTGATTTTTCGGACTTTGACGGTCTTAGGGACATACTGTCCATGGAATCGGCTCCTCCTAATTCCATAATCCGTGCTCTAGCGGTTTTGAGTGCGAAGATGCAGCTTAAGGAAGCAGATCTTGAATTTCCTGCTCGGCATCCTAGTGGTCAGGTGCGGCGTTTTGCTGTGAAGCAAATGGAGACATTGGATTCCGATCGACTCATCGAGTTTATCGAAGACGTTGACCCGGCGGTTCGTTTTCAGGCATTACTAAGTTGCGTTTGGAATGGTAGGAAAATCGATGTGGATGGATTGCAAAACATTGCGGAAAAAAATGGTGACAATCCATGGATGCGGTCGGTGGTTTTGTTAGCCAGTCGGAACGATCCAAATGCATTGCTGGCCAAATTGTTGGGAGTGAATTCTTCGGAAACGGTAGCAAGGTTGGAACCGCTGGCCTTGGGACTGGCGAAAATGGTTGTTTCCAAAAACTCCCAGGATGAAACAATTGCTTTATTGGATGACTGTTTGTTTTCAACGGATGTTCCCTCACGTTTGCGGCGAGCCGTGGCTGAGACGATTCTTGTAGATGTTTTTCGTGCAGGGAATTTGGGCCGCGTACGAAAACGATTGGTTCAATCCTCGCTGGCATCGAAACTTGGTTCATGGCTATCGAAAGAAATCGAAAAACAGGGGGCGAATCAAACGGACTTCAACCTTGTTGCGTTACTGTTTCCCGGTAACCCAAAACTGGCACAGCTTTCCTCTGATGCAGGAGATCCGAGGCAGTACAAAGCAGTCATCGCATTGCATTTCCTGGAAAGCGATCAACCTTGGATCACGCTGGCCAAGCGGTTTCACCAAAGTGAGCGTTTTCACCGTCTTGAAGTTCTTTCGGCGTCATTGGGCCGCCCATTGATTGCGAAGATGGTATTGGAGCAAGTTGAAAACTCCTTTGTCAAACCGTCTGAAATAGAGATTTCTACACGCAAAAAATTGCTGAATCACTCGGATCCTATGGTTCGCACCATGGCAAATTCGGTGTTGTCGGTTTCTGTGCCCGCGGACCGGAAAGTCGCATTGACCAAATATCGAGCCGCTTTGGACATGCCCACCCAGGCCAGAGCAGGGCGTGTGATTTTTGAAAAAAAATGTTCCAGTTGTCATCAATTGGGTGATTTGGGACGTCGAATCGGACCTGATATTTCGGATACTCGGACCAAAACTAAATCTCAGTTACTGCAGGACATTATCCAACCTAATGCTGCGATCGACAGTCACTTTTTGGAAGTGCAAATCGAACATGTTGATGGCAGGAACTTCTCTGGCATCATCGCGGAAGAAAATTCATCGGCAATCACGTTGCGCCAAATAGGAAGTAATACTGGACGAGGACAACAAAGTGATCCGCTTGTCGTTATTCCACGCAAAGAGATTCAACGAATGGGCTCAACAGGAAAATCGCTGATGCCGGTCGGTCTGGAGCAGGACCTCACCCTACAACAAATGGCCGATTTAATTTCGTTTTTAAAAAACTGGCGGTATCTCAATAATCAAATTCCGTTTTCGGAGCAAGACAATGCCAAGTAGCAGAATGACTGATGCACCCAGTCCGTCGTTATGGATAGGGTTGTGTTTTTGGATGATGTGTGGCCCGGCAGATGGAATGGGATCACTCGCCGCCCAGGATGGTTTGTGGGCAGGGGCTTTCGCCATTGATATTTCTCCGATTGAGTTTCCGGTGATTGTCAATGGAGGCATGTATGAGCGAACTGCCTCCAAGATTGTCGAACCCTTGCATGCACGAATTGTTGTACTGAAGAGCGGAAAAAAGAAGATCGCTATCTGTATCGTCGACAGTTGTATGATTCCCCGATCCATCTTGGATCGTGCTAAGAAAATCGCCAGTCAACAGACCGGTATTCTGGCCAAGGATATCTTGATTTCATCAACGCATACCCATTCTGCGCCAAGCTCTTTCGGATGTTTGGGGAGCTCGGCTGACCAACGATATATACGGTTTCTTATTCCACAGTTGGCAAAGGGTATTTCGATTGCCAATCAGCGGCTTGTTCCAGCAAAAGTAGGATGGGGCAAAGTACAGAATGCAAACCACGTCTTTAATCGGCGTTGGCTGATGAAACCTGGCACTGCCCAAACGAACCGATTCAGTGGGAAAGTTGACGATCGGGCGCAAATGAATCCCGGGGTCGGTAACGAAAACAAGATTCGGCAATTGGGTCCGGTCGATAAAGATGTCTTTGTAATGTCTTTGCAGAAACGAAATGGAAAACCACTGGCGGTGTTGGCCAACTATTCAACGCATTACGCCGGTGCTCCTTCGATTTCGGCCGATTATTTCGGTTTGTTCGCAAACATCCTATCGTCCGAGTACGCAGCCGACTCCGGTGATTTTGTCGCCGCGATGTCCAACGGTACGAGTGGTGATGCGAATTGTATCGACTTCACTGATGCGAAGAGGAAGTTTGATCGATTCACAGTAGCCCGAGATTTAGCTGACTCGGTGCTGGGGGTCCTGAAGACAATCGAGCATCGCTCGAATGTGACCATTGACATGCAGCAGGCTGAGTTGGAGGTGTCGATTCGACAGGCTGATGCCTCAGAATTGAAAGCAGCAAAAGAAGTCATGATGGAATTGGGGGAAGCTAAGCCGAAGACACTCCAACAGGTGTACGCTCGGGAGGCGATTCTGCTGAGCGAGTTGCCATCCAAACGAAAGATTGTGCTTCAGACGTTGCGAATTGGTGAATTGGCGATTGCTACTTTCCCGAATGAAGTGTTTGCCGAAACAGGTCTGAAAATCAAAGCCAAGAGCCCTTATTCAGCAACTTTCAATATTGAATTGGCAAATGGCGCCGAGGGGTACATTCCGCCGCCTGATCAGCACACGTTGGGTGGATACACCACGTGGCGGGCAAGATCATCATGCCTCGAAGAAGATGCCGAACCTAAAATCGTCGCGAAGTTGCTGGATTTACTGAAATTGATGAAGGATCGAGATGATACGGTTGATTTGAATTAGACTCTCGGCGAGTTGGTAAGTTCAGAAATTGTTAATTTTAACCGATGCCCAACGTCTCCTGACGGGTTTGATTTATTGGGGACAAACGTCATCGGCGTAAGGGCAATTTGAGAAACGGGCAATTTGAGAAACGGGCAATGGCGGAATCGAATTTGAAGGACTGGTTAATTGCGGCGGTGAACGAGGGTGCGTCGGATCTTCATGTGGTGTCTGGATCGCCACCAGTAGTTCGTAAACATGGTGGTTTGCAGCCATTGAATTACGAAGAATTGGATGCCGCGTTGATCCAGGAAAAATTGATGGATTACTGTCCAGCCGATTTCCGAGACCGTTTTTTTTCTGAACGCAATCTCGACTTTGCATTAGAGATTGAAGACGACGGCAACATGTTGCGGTTCAGGGCAAACTATTTTTTTGCTGGAAATCAGATGGGGGCCTGTTTTCGTGTGATACCATCCAAGGTGCCCAATTACTCATGGGCCAATTTTCCGCAGGATTTAGCCGATCAACTGACTCGATTTCGTAACGGTTTGATCCTTTTTTCAGGTGTGGCAGGTTCTGGCAAAACAACCTCTTTGGCCATGTTGATTAAAACTCTCATTGCAATGGGAGGTTATCGGATCATTACGATCGAGGAACCGATTGAATATCTTTTTGACGTTAGCGGTGTGGAGCAGTCGACCGTCATTACGCAACGAGAAGTCGGAAAAGACATTGACTCATTTGCTGATGGGCTGAAATATGGCTTGCGACAAGATCCGGACGTCATTTTGGTGGGTGAAATTCGGGATCAGGAAACCGCACAGATTGCCTTAAGTGCAGCGGAGACTGGACATCTTGTACTTTCGACGTTGCATACTCGGGATGCCAAGGGTGCAATTTCACGTTATGCAGACTTGTTTGATGGTAGTATGCAGAATGAGATACGGGCTCAGTTAGCTCTGAGTCTACGAGCTGTCGTTAGCCAGCACTTACTACCCAGCATTTTGCCAAATTCAAAACGAGAGTTGGCCATCGAAATCTTGTTCAATAACTCGCCGGTTGCCAGTGCGATTCGTCAAGGGAAACTGGAATCGTTAGACAACAATATTCAAACAGGAGCAAAAGCTGGGATGATTTCACTCGATGAATCTATCAAAAGACTGCTGACATCGGGATTGATTTCCAATGACACTGCTGCCAGATATGTGTCAGATGCTGCTTATCTCTGGCGTTAAAAGTCCAGGCGGTTGGAAGGACTGGGGCGTCGAATGGCAATGAGACGGAGACGACTGGACGGCATGGATTTCCGTTCCAGTTTTCCAGATACACCGGAGGAAAAGAAATGAAACATTTTACAACATTGTTTAGTCTTGTTGTTCTGGTTTTTGTACATGGGTTTGTTTCGGAAACGTTATGGGGACAGCCAGAACGAAGCATTGATTCGTCCTCCGGCAAACAAGATGGCCGAAGGTCGAACCGTTTCCGGAGTGGCCGGGGCCCTGAATCACAAGGCTCAACTGCGTTGAGCCGTAAAGGGTTAAAAGTTGGCATGAAAATGCCAAGCGTCAAGATTTTTGATGATCGAGGTAAACCATTCGTTATGGGTGAATCCCACGATGGGTATACCGTGTTGACCTTTGGCTGTCTGACCTGACCACCATTTATCCGAAATGTCTCCGGTCTGGAGGCAGTGAAAGCGGACTTTGCTCCCATGGGCGTCAGGTTCTTTTTTGTTTACAAATCGCTAGCTCATCCTGAAGGTGGTAGCCAAGGCTATGTTAGACCTGTCAGTCTGTCTGAACGTTTGAAACACATCGAATTGGCTTACAGACAATTGGGTAATACTATTCCGTGGCTTTGTGACAACATGGAAAATGAACTTAAACATGCATTGGGTGATCGCCCCAATTCCGAGTTTATCATTAGCCCCGATGGGAAAATCGTCTCCATGCAGGATTGGAGTCGTCCTGAGACACTACGAGATGACTTGGAAAAGTTGGTTGGGGTGCCAAAAACTAAGACGCGATCCGCAGATTTGAATTTGAAGAAGGAACCCGATCCAGTTAGGATTCGCAAAAACATTGTGGAGCGAATCGATGTGCCTTCGCAAATGCGGGTTCTCAAGGTCAAACCGTTAGACAGTTCTGCACCGTTTTATGTCAAGTTACGTGTGGAGGCGGAGCCGGCTGTGTTGAACGGAGGGACGGGAAAAGTCTACCTCGGTTTTCATTTGGATCCTATACACCGAGTACACTGGAACAACCTTGCCGAGCCGTTGAATTATTCAATCAGCGAATTGACATCTGGAAAACTGGACGCATTAAAGGGGGCAGCCACCAAGGTCAAGCAGGAAGCCGATGTCGATCCTCGGGAATTTCTAGTGGAAGGGAAGGGGTTATCCTCGAAAACCAGTTTTCAATTGACGGTCAAGTATTTTGCCTGCAGCGATGTGGAGGGATGGTGTAAACCGGTGACGCAGCAATACGTCATCAATCTTGAGTCGGATCGAGATGGGGGATCGGCCAGACGTGGAAGTGCTGGCCAATTTGGGAGACAAGGGGGGACAGGGAAATGGCCTGGAAAACGGCCTGAAAGGCCATCCATTGGCGGCGGCAGGGACGCGAAAAATCGCGTTTTTTCCGCTTCGGTTTTTATGGAAAATGATACCGATCAAGATGGCAAAGTCTCGGCAAAAGAAATTCCCAGCCGGTTGATGCCCCTCCTACGGATTGGTGATCGAAACCGTGACAACGCGATCGATCGTTTTGAAGCGGAGCGAATCGAACAGAGAATGAAGAATCGAAGGTAGTTGATTTTGGTCGGTTCATTCGGCTGCCCACCGGCCAAGGATTGGACCTGATTTTCTGCGATTGCGTCTGGATTGTTTGAATTCGTTAAACGATTCAAAATTGACAATCTCGATTGAGCCGTCTATTTGTCTTCGATTGACATGCCGCGGCCGACCCAAAGCGACCGGAAATCATTCATTTGGATTTCATCCTGACCGATCTTTGGGTCGGTAATGAATGCAGAGTTTCGGTTTTCTGAAAAACCCCGAAAGAGAACATTGTGCTCCAAGCCGGGCTGCCAGCCTTCTTCACGGAGAATGTGATATCGATCAGGATCGGTTTTGGCAAGTTCCCTGGGCAGCTTTAGGCTGATAATAAGAGGCGAGCGTGGGGTGGCTGCAAATTCGTCGAATGACTCGGAAAGGAAAACCGCCTTCCATCTTGTGCCACGTAATTTTAATAATAGGCCGCGATAAAGCCCCATCCATGAGGTTCCTCCCTCAGAAACAGCGAACCCCAACCACTGACGTGACTTTTTTGTCAGGCATAGGGTAGCCATTTCAGATTCGGTAGAGGGTATCGAATAACACTTCAGCAGGTTGACACCGCTGGTCGGCGAACAGGTGTACTGAGAGGATTGGAGAGCGTCACCAAATTCATCCACCTTGTTTTCGCAAATCGGTGTGTCACCGATGATCGGATGGAGCATGGCGTAAATTCCAACAAGGTTCAAAACGATAACGGGAGCGTATTTTCGAATTCCTTTTTGTCGAATTCGATGATAAACAAGTGCGCTTAGAACGGCGGTAACAATGGGAAACCAATTTCCAACAATGATGGCATTGGAATAGGGAACAAACCAGGTGATTTCAGCCTTGTCCCAAAGGAATGCAATGTAGATGATCATGCCGAACATCGCCAAAATGGCAAAAAAATCGGCGATCCGTCTTCGGAATCTGGAGACTATGATCAGGGTGAAAGAATTAAATAGGCTGGAAACGACAATCATGATTGCAATTCCCAAATAGATATCAAGCATGGGTTGTCTCAGCAGGTATTATGGATCGTCGACAACAACAGCAATGGAGCACTGGTGATCGTTGGCAAACAATCGTAACCAGTAGGTTACCAGCGGGGGGGGTATTGAGTCCCTACCGATTTCCGAGAAAAAAACTCAAGTGACCATTTTGCAAACCCTTAGCATCGGCCTGAAACGGATTGCAGCAAGCGTTTGCAAGTATACCGCAGTCGAAGCCCGTGTCGAGAACGGGTTTTAGAGGCAGGGAGACCTTGTTGTCACTCTATTTACCAACCGATCAACCTCCACCGACCAACTCTATTCGACTGACCCTCTCTATCCCTCAGAGCCTCAGCCAACCGCTCTAGCGCAAGAGAAAATCGTCACCAACATTGGCCGTTTAATTGTAAAACGACCTGCCGTGACGATTGATTACCCAATCCACTTGCTCAATGGACCCTATGGAAACGCTCTCTCAAAAGGTGAGCCCCAACCCCATGTTCTTTCCACTTTACTGGTTGATGAGAGCTGCCTGAGCGGCGGCTAAACGTGCAATGGGGACCCGATACGGCGAGCAGCTAACGTAGTCCAGTCCAACCCGATGGCAAAAATCGATCGATGATGGATCGCCACCATGCTCCCCACAAATACCAATTTTTAATCCGTCACGTGTCGCTCGTCCCTTTTCGACGCCCATCTCAACTAATTGCCCGACACCGGTTTGATCAAGCGACTCAAAGGGATCAACGTGCAGGATTTCTGTTTTGAGGTAGTCAGGCAGGAACGTACCGATGTCATCCCGGCTGTAACCGAACGTCATTTGGGTCAAGTCATTCGTGCCGAAGCTGAAGAAGTCGGCGTATTCGGCGACTTCGTTAGCCGTTAGACAGGCGCGTGGAATTTCAATCATGGTACCAATCAACAGGTCAAGGTGGTCAACACCCTTGGAAGCTTTGACTTTTTCGATGGTTTCTTCAGCGAATTGACGAAGCATCGAAAGTTCCTTCACGGTACCAACCAATGGAATCATAATTTCCGGTAGGGCATCAACTTTCTTTTCCTTGCACAGGATGGCTGCTTCGACGATCGCCGTCACCTGCATCTCAAGAATTTCCGGGTAGGTGATACTCAAACGGCAACCACGATGGCCGAGCATCGGGTTGGCTTCATGCAGCTGGGAGACTCGTGCCTTTATTTTTTCCACTGGTACGCCCAATACTCGGGCAACCTCGGCCTGCGATTCTTCCTCATGGGGAAGGAATTCATGGAGAGGAGGATCGAGTAATCTAACGGTGACCGGGCAGCCCTGCATTGCCGTAAAGATACCTTCAAAATCTTCTCGTTGGATCGGAAGCAATTTAGCCAAAGCTTCACGACGAGTCTTCTCGTCTTCGGCAACGATCATTTCCCGCATGGCGGTGATGCGATCTCCCTCAAAAAACATGTGTTCTGTTCGGCAAAGTCCGATTCCCTCGGCCCCAAAATCTCTGGCTCGCTGCGCGTCAGCGGGTGAATCTGCATTTGTTCGAACACCCAACGTTCGGTGCTTGTCTGCCCAGCCCATCACGGTTCCAAAGTCCCCTGTCAATTCGGGGGATTTGGAAGCGATTTCGCCTTCCATGACCTCTCCGGTGGAGCCATCGATTGACAAAACATCTTCGTGGGTAAATTCTCGGCCATTGACCGAAATCTTGCGTCCGGCTTCATCGATCGTGACTGCTCCGGCGCCTGCCACACAGCATTTCCCCCATCCTCTTGCCACCACGGCGGCGTGACTTGTCTTGCCGCCGGTGCTCGTTAAAATCCCAGCTGCTTTGGCCATTCCCTCGACGTCTTCTGGACTTGTTTCCTTACGCACCAAAAGTACCTTTTCGCCGGCGTTGGCTCGTGCGACGGCTTCATCGGCAGTAAATGCCAGTTTTCCAAAAGCAGCACCAGGTGAAGCGGCCAGTCCGCAGCAAAGAACGTTGGCAGCTTGTTTGGCCGCGGGTGTAAAAGTGGGAAGCAGGCAATGGGTCAGATCATTTGCCGGGATTCGTTTAATAGCGGTTTCCTCGTCGATCAAACCCTCCTCAACCATATCACAGGCAATTTTGACCGCTGCAACACCATTTCGTTTTCCATTGCGGGTTTGCAGCATGTACAAAGTCCCTTTCTCAATGGTGAATTCGATGTCCTGAACGTCTTTGAAATTGGATTCCAAAGTATCCTTGATTTCAATTAACTGGTTGTAGACTTCGCTGTTCCACTTGGGCATGTCTGCAACCGGTTCCGGCGTTCGGATCCCCGCAACTACATCTTCGCCCTGAGCATTGACGAGGAATTCCCCGAAAAAGATATTTTCTCCGGTCGAGGGGTCCCGGGTAAAAGCGACACCTGTGCCACTGTCTTGGCCCATATTTCCGTACACCATGGATTGGACATTGACGGCGGTTCCCAGCAATCCGGTTATTCCTTCGATTTGACGGTAGGATTTTGCCTTATTAGAGGACCATGACTTGAATACCGCTTCGATCGCCAATTCAAGTTGTGCTGCAGGATCCTGGGGAAAATCCTGTCCGGTATGTTCCTTGTAGACGGCCTTGTAGGCTTCACAAAGATCAACCAGTCCTGCGGCGGGAACATCGGTATCTTCGGTGACGTCGTATTGGGTCTTGATCTTCGAGAATGCTTCTTCGAAATGTTCATGGTGAACTTCCATGACCACGTCACCGTACATGTTGATCAATCGACGGTAGGCGTCATAAGCAAACCTCTCATTGTTAGTAGCGGCGGCGAGACCTTTTACCGAAACGTCATTCAGTCCCAGATTCAAGATGGTATTCATCATGCCCGGCATGGAGACTGCCGCCCCGGACCTGACAGAAACCAACAGCGGATTGGTGTCATCGCCAAATTTCTTTCCGAGTTCGTCCTCGAGAATTGTAACGGTGGTATTCACCTCATCCATCAATCCTGCCGGCATTGTGCTGTTCTCGTTGTACTTAGCGCAACATTCGGTGGTAATCGTAAAACCAGGAGGTACTGGGAGTCCTATGCTGGTCATTTCAGCCAAGTTGAGTCCCTTACCTCCTAGAAGATCCTTTCCAAGGCCAGTGCCATCTGTTTTTGTCTTCCCGAAGTAATAAGTCATTTTGGCGTTAGACATCGTTGCTCCTTAGTTGATTCGCTTATTGCAGAATTTAATATGGATGAGTGGATTTTGATTTTGAAAATTGGGTTTTCAATGAGGAAAAAGTAATCAGAGAATTTAACAGTCGTCGCCCAATGCGTCAATGAAGGCGGGCTGTTTACGGGGGATTAGTTGCCCTTGGCGGTCCTGATGATCCGTTTTTTGGTAGCAAATTTCACTTCCAACCCCTACAAGTAGTCGTTGCTGGTTGCGGCAGAATTATTTCCCTTCCGGGGTGATAAGGGAGTTTCAGATTGGATACATGTAATTTGAGGCGATCCGTCTGAGAACTTGAGTGTTTTAGGTGAAGGGTAGGGGGGAATATCGTGACTCGAATTTATGTCAAACGGTCATCTGAGGACTCCTGTTTTTTGACCACGCCATCCGGGTAGATTTGAAGAAGTTAGTCATGCAGTGGGATGGGGGGCCGAACTCCGACGTTGATTGCCTTTTAAACCAAACTGCTTATACTGCAAATTCTTCGCCCATCGAATGGTTCCGAGAGTAGAGTCTTTCGGTATGCATCTTCGTTGGGTTGGAAGTTTATTTAGAGAGGATTATTCAAAGCACATTTTTGAAATTGTTTTAACGGTCACTTGGATTTTGGTTTTCGGCCGGACTTGAAGGAGTTCCTGTTGAGTTCTTGACCTTTTATCTGATCGATTGTGCCAGCCTCGCTGGTAGGATCTTTTTCACGATTCTCGTGAGATGGCTTTTTTCAGTCCAAATTTTTGCGCGGTTGATTAATTCGATTACTTTCCGGTAGGTCCGGAGTCAACCCTTTTCAGGAGTTCATGTAATGAACATATACGTAGGAAACCTTAGCTTTAACGCGACTGAAAAAGAAGTCGAAGAAGCATTTACCGAATACGGAGAAGTCAATTCGGTAAATCTTGTTACGGATCGGGAGACCGGTCGATCTCGAGGCTTTGGTTTTGTGGAGATGAAGAATCAAGAAGAAGGTCAGGCAGCCATTGAGGGGATCAATCTGCAGAAAATAGCGGGTCGGCCTGTGACGGTCAACGAAGCCCGTCCACGTGAGGATCGCCGCGGTGGTGGTGGCGGTGGTGGTGGCGGCGGACGCCGTTGGTAAACCTACTTGTAACCGCAAGCGAATTCAAAACCCGGCTAAATCGCCGGGTTTTTTCGTTTTCATTTTCTGGATGCCACCGTTGGAATCGCCTTTTTTCTTAATGCCTAAAAAACGCCGCATCGCCCAGAGGCCGTTGGACGACTTGATTTCATCCCAATGTTCAAGAAATGAGGGTAACCTGAAGGTCGCCTACGTTGGTATGTGTGGGACCGGTTTTGAATAATCCGCCAGTCTTTTGAAAGAAGTGGTAAGCGTCATTTTTAAGAACGTGTTCGCTGATAGAGAGTTGTTTCTGGCGGGCTATGTCCAGTTGTTGACAGGACGCAATAGCGCCGGTGGCGTCGGTTGGGCCGTCTTCTCCATCGGTACCCCCTGACAGGAACATGAATCGACGTTGTTGTTGTCTTTCTAAATCACTCTTTCTGAGCCTGTCCAATATGAGTAAAGCCAAGTGTTGATTTCTGCCTCCTTTTCCCGGGTGGCTGGAATGGAGCTGAATTGAAGGTTCACATCCGGCTATCGAACACCACAAACCGGGAGAGCGGGGACTTGTTTTTCCTTGGCGTGTGGATCGACGAATCTGGTTGCTGATTGTCAACCAGATTTGATCAGCGACCGTTTCGATATCGGGTCCGGATGTCGATGTGACGTGGGTGACAACCTCGTTGGAGTATTTTTGGGCGAAGGTCGCTGCCGCGTGCACGGCGGTCGAGGCGTCGCCGATAATCGTATTATTGATCAGCCTGGTATCTCCACTCATCCGCTTTCCTGTTTCGGAGAATGACCGCATCGCCTCGTAAACGATCGAATCCACTTTATTGCCATTGGAATCAAATTTTCGTAACAGATCGATCGCTTGATTCACATCGGTGTTGCAGGCTACTGTGGGGCCGGATGCGATCGTTTCCAGGGAATTACTCATGACGTCGGAGATGATCAGAGAATGAAAACTGAGCCCCGAGAACTTTCTTACCAGACCGCCACCTTTGATCTGGCTGAGGGCCTGTCGAATCTGATTCAGTTCATCGATGGTGGCACCTTGGGCGCCAAGCCATTGGGTCAGATTAGCTTTTTTTTCGATGGTGACTTGATCGATTGGTAAAGGTAGCAAAGCAGAGCCACCACCGGACAACAGGCAGATGACCAAATCACGATCATTGGCATGGTTGACCCAATCAAGTATTTTTTTTGCCCCCATCATTCCCGTTGAAGTTGGAGCGTTGAATCCAGCTGGCCTGCCTGGGTGAAGTGTGACCCACCGGTTATCGGTCACGCAATCAGCCGGGACATTGACCCACCCGGTGATCTCCTTGCCCAAGTCCGCAAGCGATTCCAGAGTCGGTTGCATACCCGCCACCATCCCGGCACCCGCTTTTCCTCCACCGACAATGATCAATCGATCGAAATCTTGCAGCTGAACTGATTTTCCAGCAATACAGAGTTCCCCAGGGGTCAGTCTTAACTGCTGTTGTACCAGCCGCTCACTTTCAACGGCTTGAATACCGGCTTTCCAAATCGAACGCACCACGTCTTCCGGGTTCTGAGGGGGGGTAGGCGTTTGCATGGGCAAAGGTCCCGGGGCGGAGGTCGCTGACGATTTCCACTTTACCATGTGATTGAATCACGCGGGCAGGCCGGGTGATCCGAATTTTGATCCCCACGCAGAATGCATCCCGCGTTGACAGTTGCGAACCCACGCGGGAAAATCCTTATTGTGCGAAACAGTCTTACACCGAGAAAAGGCAGTAATTTATGGCGATGTGTGATCCATTTGGGGCGAGGGGAACCTTTGAAACTGGTAACGGACAAGCAGGTATTTATCGAATTTCAAAATTGGAGGACCAGGGATTAGGGAACGTTTCCCGGTTGCCATACTCGATGAGAGTATTGCTGGAATCGGTTCTTCGTAATTGTGACGAATACGTGGTGACCGCCAACGATGTCAAAAATCTCGCGGCCTGGGATGCAAAATCGCCGGCCAAATTGGAATTGCCCTATAAACCTTCCAGGGTTGTCCTGCAGGATTTTACGGGAGTTCCCGCGGTTGTTGATCTGGCAGCAATGCGAAGTGCTATGCAACGGCTTGGTGGCGATCCCAGAAAAATCAATCCATTGATCCCTGTTGACCTCGTCATTGACCACAGTGTCCAAGTCGATCGATTTGGGAGCGAGGAAGCGTTGAAATTCAATGTTGATATGGAATTTCGTCGTAATAAAGAACGTTACGAGTTTTTGCGTTGGGGCCAGCAGGCATTCGATAATTTTCGGGTTGTTCCTCCGAATGTTGGCATCGTGCACCAAGTGAACTTGGAGTTTCTCGCCAAATGCGTCTTCTTAAGGGAAGACGAATTGGGAGTGGTGGCGCTGCCGGATACGCTCGTTGGAACCGATAGCCATACAACGATGATTAATGGCCTTGGCGTATTGGGATGGGGCGTCGGGGGTATTGAAGCCGAAGCAGCAATGTTGGGCCAACCGATCTATATGTTGATGCCTGAGGTCGTTGGATTCGAACTAACAGGTGAATTACCGCCCGGTTCGACTGCCACGGACCTGGTTTTAACCGTCACCGAGATCCTCCGCAATGAAGGTGTTGTAGGAAAGTTCGTTGAGTTCTTTGGATCCGGCGTAGCAAAGATGTCATTGGCTGACCGAGCAACGATCGCCAATATGGCGCCCGAATATGGCGCAACGATGGGGTTTTTTCCCGTTGATGATGTCACGATTTCCTTCTTGAAACAAACTGGTCGGACGGACAAAGAAGCACAGTTAGTGGAACGGTACTGCAAAGAACAAATGCTGTTTAGTTCACGCGATGCTGCTGTTCCAACGTTTACCAAGGTGGTTTCGTTGGACATATCGACGGTCGAACCGTCACTGGCAGGGCCCAAACGACCTCAAGACAGGATTTTGCTTTCGCAAATGAAATCGATGTTTCAAAAATCTTTGACGGCGCCGCTAGGCGCTTCTGGATTTGCGTTGAACGAAGATGCGTTAACATCCACAGCAACGCTTGAGGAAAACGGTAAAACTTCCAGTGTCGGCCATGGTGCGGTGGTCATTGCAGCGATTACCAGTTGCACCAACACCAGTAACCCATCGGTGATGATTGCCGCCGGACTGGTTGCGAAAAAGGCGGTAGAAAAAGGCCTTTCGGTCCCGTCCTATGTCAAAACCAGTCTTGCGCCGGGTTCACGGGTGGTCACGGATTACCTCAACAAAGCAGGATTGACGGATGCCTTGAATCAACTGGGTTTCAATACAGTTGGTTATGGCTGCACCTCTTGTATTGGAAATAGTGGGCCGCTGCCCGATCAGGTGGCGACGGCGATCAACGAGGGTAGTCTTGTGGCTTCGGCCGTTTTAAGTGGAAATCGCAATTTTGAAGGTCGGGTCAACCCACTTACCAAAGCCAATTATCTTGCCAGCCCACCATTGGTCGTGGCCTATGCGTTAGCTGGGACAACGGACATTGATTTGATCAACGAGCCCGTTGGTGAGGAAGAAAATGGTGAGCCGGTGTTTTTGAAAGACATCTGGCCAACCCAGGAAGAAGTTCGCGCCGTCATCTCCTCCAGTGTGTCGGCGGAAATGTACGAGCAACAATATGGAAATGCATTTGATTCCAACGAAACCTGGAATGCCATCGCCATCTCTGAGGGTGACTTGTATGAGTGGGAGGGCACGAGTACTTACATTCAGGAACCACCTTTTATGGAAGGGCTAACGCCAGAGGTCACTCCGATCAAATCGATCGCAGACGCCCGATGTCTGGCGTTGCTGGGAGATTCGGTAACGACTGACCACATCTCACCAGCCGGTGCGATTGCCAAAGACACGCCAGGCGGCCGATTTCTAATGGAGGAAGGGGTTGAGCAAAAAGATTTCAATAGTTACGGTTCTCGGCGCGGTAATGACCGAGTCATGTTGCGGGGCACGTTTGCAAATATCCGAATTAGAAATCAGCTGGCTCCCGGAACCGAGGGGGGGGTTACTCGTTACCTGCCCACCGGGGAGATTGAGTTCATTTACGACGCTGCGATGAAATACCGGGAATCGGGAACTCCACTTGTGATCCTCGCGGGAGCCGAGTACGGGACAGGGAGTTCGCGGGACTGGGCCGCCAAAGGGACAATGTTGATGGGTGTTAAGGCTGTGATCGCCGCAAGCTATGAGCGGATTCATCGTAGCAATCTTGTAGGAATGGGAGTGTTGCCTCTGGAATTCAAGGAAAATACCTGGGAAGGATTGGGTCTGACAGGAGAAGAGACATTTAATTTTCCTTTCCTTGACGATTCGCTTGAACCCAGAAGCGAGATGGATGTAGTGGCGACTCGAAAGGATGGAACAAGTTTGACCTTTCCTGTTTCGGTTCGCATCGATACTCCTGTTGAAATGGATTACTATCGAAATGGTGGGATTTTACAGACGGTGCTGCGGAATTTGTTGCAGCCCTCATGAACTCTGGTTTGTTGGTAGCCATTCACCGCGGGTTGCTGTATTCAGAGGCGTCCCTGATTGCTCAATCCACGGAATGGGTCCGTTTTGACAGGCTTTCATCGCTGGTGAAAACCGGCGGGAATCGTAGTAAAATCTAAAGATTTTCATGTTGAAGCAGGATTGTACGCTTTTACTGACGGTACCCCGCTCATATATTTTTGTCTTTGCGATTAAGATGTCCAAAAGAGCCAAGCTTCTCTTGTTGGTCCATGATGATTTTGGTGCTCGAAGGTAGAAAAAAAAACTAGTGAAACACGCTGCTATTGGTCCTATCGCGGTTCATTACCCCGCGAAAGCTGAAACTAACATTGATCTGGATAGAGAGTGTCCAGATTGGGGGATCGATTTAATCTTTTCGAAAACGGGCATTGCGAAAAGATATGTGGCAGCTGACGGTGAGTGTTCATCTGATCTAGCCGTCCATGCCGCTGAGAAACTCTTCCGAGAGAATGACGTAGATCCCGATTCGATTGATTATGTACTGCTTTGTACGCAGACACCTGATTACCCTTTGCCCACCACGGCGTGCCTGGTTCAAAATCGTTTAGGTTTGAGAACCGACATAGGCGCTTTGGATTTTAATCTGGGCTGTTCCGGTTTCGTATACGGCCTTTCGATTGCTGAGGGTTTGATTCAATCGGGCGTTGCCAAACGCATTCTTTTTCTGACCTCTGAAACCTATTCTAAATTTATTGATAAAACAGATCGAAGCCTAAGAACGATCTTCAGTGATGCTGCCGCTGCGACATTGATCGAAGCAACTGAGCAACCCTCATTACGTGGATTTCAATTTGGCACCGACGGAAGTGGTGGCGACACCTTGTTGGTTGCCAAAGGTGGGCATCGACAACTTGCAGACGCGATCCAGCCTCGTCACCGCCACCGTTGGCCAAGCGACCTTTATATGGATGGTCCCAGCCTGATTAGTTTCGCTGTAGG
The DNA here is from genome assembly GCA_014238905.1 of Planctomycetota bacterium. Classification (GTDB taxonomy): domain Bacteria; phylum Planctomycetota; class Planctomycetia; order Pirellulales; family Pirellulaceae; genus JABAAE01. The sequence continues at coordinate 193,582 of JABAAE010000002.1, read as the reverse complement.
ATCGGTTCCTGGCGTCATTGATGATGTGTTACGAAAAGCATCTTTGAAACGCGAAGAGATTGATCTCTTTTTGATGCATCAGGCGACCAAAAAGATGTTGAATTTGCTGCAAGAGCGACTTGAACTGGATGAAAAAAAGTTACCAATACGCTTGGAACACTGCGGAAATACTGTTTCGTCGACGCTTCCGATACTGATTGATGATCTCAGGAGAGAAAAACAAATTCTACCGGACGCCAACCAAGTCATGATTGGATTTGGTGTCGGCTGGTCTTGGGCGGGTTGTGTTTGGAAAGATATTCTTTGCCCTGGTTGGTAGACTTCGTTAAGATGAATAAGACAGCTTCTGCTGATTCAGGGGCCGCTTTTTCTGGCCATGGTATCCACTTCGCAGTTCGTTCGGTGCCATTACGAAACACTTTGCTCCGGGTAGTGAGATCCAATCATGGACAGTTTGAAAGGCCAGCTTCTGGTCGCCAACCCAAAACTTCCCGATGAGAATTTCTATAAATCGGTGGTTTACATCTTGCAGCACGATGAGGAAGGGGGCTTCGGGGTTATCCTGAATCGTCCATCAAGTTTTCCGTTGCGTGAGGTTTGGCATGCTATCACAGAAAATTCATGTTGTTCCACTGAGTCCATTTATCTTGGTGGACCCGTTGAAGGGCCTTTGTTAGCGATACACGATCGCCTAGATTGCGCTGACGAGGAAATTGAGGGTGGTATTTATTTGTCCAACCAAAAAGGCAGCCTTGGGCAACTTTTTGGAATCGATGAGGCTCAAATGCGAGTCTTTAGTGGCTATTCCGGATGGGGTTCGGGGCAATTGGAATGCGAAATCGCCGCTGGTGGCTGGTTTCAAACGCCGGCAGAATTCGAAGATGTTTTTTTAACCGATGAAGATCTTTGGCAGAAAGTCGCTGGCAGGATTGGTCATCGCATTGTTTTTCAGGAGCAGGGTGGATCGGTAGATCGCTTTGATGCCTCGCTGAATTAGTCCTGCGGTGATTTAGTTGGTCAGCCGGTGATAAGGACCACGGGCTCTTTATGGGACGGTCCCCCAGATGGTATGCTATTGGTTAAAACGATAGTTCTTTAAAACGAGGAGAAGCAGACATGGGTGACAAAGGCGGTAGTAGAGACAAAGGAAAAAAGGAAAAACAAAAGAAAGCCAAGCTGAGCCCTAAGGAAAAACGTAAAGCGCAAAAGGAAAAAAAGGGCAAGAGATAGCCCCGGCCGTTTCGTTTCGCATCGTTTCTGATGACCACGAGGCTTCTACCACGAGGCTTTTACCACGAGGCTTCTACCACGAGGCTTCTGCCACGAGGTCTAGGATGACCACGAGGTCGATTTCAACCGGACCTTTCGTGATTTTAAAAATCGTCGGTGGTACCTGTTTTGCTCGTCGCTTGATGACAAAACTTTGAGCCATGATGGTGTCGATCGAAGCCGTTCTCAAGGCCTCCGTTCTTTGCGTGCCTTCGTTTTTTGCCTATTGATAGACAATCTAAAACCATTCAAAGCCAGTTTTGTCATGGAGGAGGTTTTGTTTTACCCCAATGCCCCGACTCGATTTTGGATGTCACGACTTCAATTTTCCTCGGTTGGTTTCCGATCTGAGTCGTTGGGGAAAACGATCAGGGGTTCTTCTTTTGCGAATAGCTTAAAATCGTCTGAACGCGTTTTTTTTAATGTTTCTGGCAAATCGGTTTTCCGCCGTAATAGGATTCTGTAAGCACCTTGCCGACTGGACAGCGGAGTTTTGTTGGTCGCTGAAAAATAGCTGCTCGATTCATTTCGCTAGCACTTGATACGCTGTTAGCAATCTGCGGGTTGGCGTTTCTTGTGCGTCTTGAACCGCTCGAAAACACAAACGTTCTCCGGTTCAGATTCGTCTGTGGCCGAGGGTGTCCCCGGTTGCTGGATCCCCTTGGGCGTTCTGCCGGTTTTCCAAGTAGAAACTGCTGAGAGCAAATCTAGCGGTGCAAATGTCGCTTCAGATTCGCGTATTTGCTAGCAAGGACTGGAAATTTGCGGAAAGTTTACCAATTCTTTCGATCGCTCTCATGATTCGCTTTGTAGCAATCCGATCCAAAATTCGTAACTACAACTGTTGTCTCTATTTTTATGGAGAGCGAAACCTTGAGGCTTTTATATTCATTCATGACTCTCTCCTTGATTTTGTTGGGAAATACCAGCGCTGATGCGCAGTTTTTTTCCCCAGCAATTGGTCAATGGGAAGCAACCGCAAGTTTTCGAGCGCTCGATCGCCCGACGCTCACCGATGTGAATCAGCCAATTTTTACGGCGGAAGGTTCGGGCGCGACATTACTGGATTCCAATACGGCAACGGATTTAAACGTGGGCCTGGGACCAGACATCAGCTTTGTATCGCAACGAGAGAACGGACTGGATTATGAAATCCGTTTCTTCTTCTCCAATTTCAATCGAAACACGTTGGCTCAGGATGATTCAATCATCAGCCCATTTTTTGACGGGATATCGTTTCGTCAGGTCGAAGGCACCTACCAGTCAGATATGGTCAATATCGAATTGAATCAAAAGCGGTTACTGAATGAGAACATTCGCCTACTGCATGGGATTCGCTATTTCCATATGGAAGAAAAGTTCGCGTTCGATGGTCAGGGATTTGTTAACGACCCCGTCTTCGGCAGTGTTGCTTTCAATGGAAACAATACCACGACGACCAAGAATCCAATGCTGGGTTACCATATTGGAGCAGAAACGAAGCATACAATCGTGCCCGGTGTTGATATCGGTACCTATGTGAAGACGGGTCTGTTCAACAATTTTGCCAGCCAGTTGACCACGCAAACCAATTCGTTTTTCCCCGTGGGGACCATCATGGGTGGTTCTGAGAATCGTCTTGCTTTTGTCAGTGACTTCGGAGTGAAATTCCACTTTGTAATTGCGGAGGACTTTATGAGTTTCTTCGGCGGATACGACGGAATGTTTGTTGATGGTTTCGCACCCGCTCCGGCCAACGTTAACCGGGTTAATTCAATAAACAACGGTTACGAATTTTGGGTACACGGCATCACGTTTGGATTCCAGGTCACCCGGTAGGCTGTCGACTGGGGTAGGCTGACTTGGATGCCGCTTTCGATTTGGGTGCCGCTTTCGATTTGGATGGAAAGCCTTCTATCGCTAGGTCTTCAAGCTCATACCGATCAGCGGCGTGGGCCCAGCTTCTCGTATGGAATCGGATGCTTCTGACGTGTACTGCGAAAAGTTCTGAATGAACAATTCGACAAGTTTGCCGGCCACTTGCTCATAATTACCCGAATTGGCCCATGTTTTCTTTGGGTCGAGAATTTCGGTCGGACAGTCAGGGCATTCCCCGGGAATCGCCAATCCAAAAAATGGATCTCTGTTGAAATCGACATTGGACAATTCATCTGAATGAATTGCGTCGATAATGGCGCGAGTGTATTCCAACTTGATCCTGGATCCCGCCCCATATTCACCCCCGGTCCAACCGGTATTGATCAACCAGGCATGCGCGCCAAAATTCTTCATTTTCTCTGCCAACATTTCAGCGTATTTGGTCGGATGCCAAACCAGGAATGCCGCTCCATAACAAGCCGAAAACGTGGCTTGTGGTTCGACAATTCCCTGTTCGGTACCGGCGATTTTGGCGGTATAGCCGCTAATGAAATGATACATTGCCTGTTCAGGTGTTAGCTTGCTCACCGGAGGCAGAACGCCAAAGGCATCACAGGTCAAAAAGATAATGTTCTTGGGTTGTCCACCGATGCAGGGGATCTTTGCATGCTCAATAAAATCGATCGGATAGGAAACACGTGTGTTTTGGGTGAGACTCCCATCGGAAAAATCGACTTCACGTGTTTCAGGGTGCTGAACTGTATTCTCCAAAACCGCTCCAAACCGAATTGCCGAAAAAATCTCCGGTTCTTTCTCGGGTACGAGATCAATGCACTTCGCGTAGCATCCACCCTCAATGTTAAATACTCCCTTGTCTGTCCAGCAGTGTTCATCATCACCGATCAATCGTCGGTGCGGGTCAGCGGAAAGCGTTGTCTTGCCTGTCCCCGATAAACCAAAAAATAAGGAAACATCTTCCTGGCTACCTTCATTGCAGGAACAATGCATTGATAGCACTCCCTGTTTTGGCATCAGGTAATTCATGATGGTAAACACACCTTTTTTCATTTCGCCAGCGTATTGGGTGCCAAGGATGATCATCTCGGCCTCCTCGAAATTGATCACGATCGAGGTTTCAGACGTCACTCCGTTGATGGCTGGATCTGCGAGATCCCGGCCAGCATTGAGAATGACATAATCGGGCGAGCCGAACTTCTTTAATTCCTTGCGTGTCGGCCGAATCAACATGTTCTGCATGAAGAGGGCGTGATAGGGCCGTTCGCAGATGATTCGGACTTTGATTCGGTAGTCTGGATGCCAACCTGCAAATCCATCGATGACGTACAGGCGGGTGCTCTGCTCCAGGTAATGTGAAGCGGTGTTGCGAACAAGGGCAAATGACTCCGTTGAGATGGGGCGATTGACATCCCCCCACCAAATGTCTGCTTTGCTGTCCAGAGATTCGACGACGCGTTTGTCTTTGGGGCTACGCCCTGTTTTTTTTCCTGAGCATGTCGCCAAGGCACCCAAACTGGTGATTTGACCGTCGCCCAGACTGACAGCATGTTCATAGAGAACAGCCGGCGATGGATTTCGGTAGACGTTGTCAGCAAACTTGTTATCGAAAATTGCGGCAAGTTGATTCATGAGGTCCATTTTCGGAATTGGGTCAACCAAAACGTCCTATTCACCCCGGCGACTTCGTCCAAAGTGCTTTCAGTGCAGTCGTCATGCACTGAAAGCAGCTGTCACGTTGTACTTGGATTCAGTTGGGACAAACCGCGGTTGTGGCAAAACGACGTGACTAATAGTGTATTCGAAGCCGAGTGTGGGCGGGTCGCGAATGGTACGTCGACTTCTAATGATTTTAAGCCTCGCGTTAGGTGGGGCAAGTGAGATGGATCGAAGAATGAGCTGTCAATGGAAAAAAAACGGCATTTTGCTCACGGTCATGGCCGTGGTGACTGCTGTGGGGCAGTTTTCCACAGCGCGGCATCTCCAAGGGCAACTGTTGCAGAAGATTCGCACGGAGGCGTCCGGCGAAGTTGCTCCTGAAACGGACCCACCACCAGACAAAAAAAAGAACCGGTCTGATGATCATCATCGATCTCACGACCATCGTGATCATGGAAATGACTGGTCATTAATTGGTTTCTTTTTTAATCAAAACGGAAAACGAAACTCGGGCCATCGAGATTGTGAATACGAGAATGATATTGACTATGAGATTTATTCCAGCTCAGCGCCGAAGTCCCCGGTTTTGTTTGCCGGGAGGCCATACGCACTAGGTCGTGGTATTCTCCTCGATGAGAATGCGGTACTGGCGGGCCAAAAATCACAATGGAGGGCGGCATTCTGGTACGGCACTGATTTTCACCAGATTGATAGCTGGAATTTGCATGGTCGCTACGAAAATTCCTCCGTCATCGGTTTTGACTTCCAGTGGGCACACCTCACAGAAAAATTACTTGGTTTGCCGGATGACCATCTTAATCTTGGCGACTTCAATTTGACGACGAGATTAATTGAAAGCGAAGATCTTATTCTTCGGCTGGGAGCAGGCGGCAATTTTCTGAGTGATCGGAATGCTTCCTTTGCCGGATACAACCTGACGTCCTCAATCGACTGGTTCCCTGTTGAGCCGGTTGTTCTTTCTTTTGAAATTGACTACGGAAAAGTGGGCTCAATTCATCAGACTCATTTATTGGCAACCGCCGGGGTCACCCGCAATCATCTAGAATTCTTGACGGGCTATGAATCTCGTAAATTGGGAAGCACTGTGTTGTCCGGTCCGCTGCTTGGTATCCGAGCATGGTGGTAAATAGATTTAGTGGCTGCGAAAATCGAGAGTCCGAACCGACCAGGTTTCATCCGCTAAACCCCGCGGGAGTCAAGCACGGCTTGTGTGGTTTAAGATGGCGATTTGACAAGGGTGTTCATCAAAAGGTGGACAGGCATTTTTTCTAAAGTGTCCTCGTCGAGGAGAATGCGTTCTAGTGCGTCGCACTCGGTGCTCGAAAAACAGGTACTGGCGTTTTTACGGAACTTTTCAACCAGAACAGGAATGCCTTCCTCTCGCCGTCTGCGATGACCAATCGGGTACTCGATCTCAACATGATCTGTGGACGTTCCATCGTTGAATAAAATTTGAACTGAATTGGCGATTGACCGTTTTTCGGGATCGTAGTAGTCCTTGGAATAACTCTGGCTTTCCTCGATTTCCATTTTGTTTCGTAGGACGTCAATTTGGGGCATCTTTCGATGATAGTCGTCCTCATAGCATTCCGCAGTCAGGTTGCCTGTGATCAAGGCAACCGCAACCATATATTGAAGACAATGGTCGCGATCTGCAGGGTTGGAAAGTTCTCCTTGTTTGGAAATAATCCGGATCGCTGAGTCGTGGGTGGTGATGATGATTCGCTGAATCTCGTGCAGGCGGCCCTGCAGCTGAGGATAAAGTAAAACCGCGGCCTCGCAGGCTGTCTGGGCATGGAACTCCGCTGGAAAGCTCAACTTAAAAAGGATGTTTTCCATGACATAGCAACCAAACTCACGTTGAAATCGGAATTGTCGGCCATCCAACGGTTTGGCTGCCAAGTTTTGATTCCATTGGCTGAATAGGACATCGTAAAACCCCCATTGTCTGGCCGTCAGAACTCCAGGAATTCCCATCTCCCCCTTCATCGCAATTTGCGATAAGGCGACGGCCCGGGAGGTTGCATCGCCAGCGGCCCATGATTTCCGTGACCCAGCATTGGGGGCATGGCGATAAGTTCGTAGAGCACCCCCGTCCGCCCACGCATGGGAAATCGCCGCCATAATCTGTTCCTGGTTTCCGCCCATCAGTCGCGTGGTGACGGCGGTCGAGGCGACTCGGACCAAAAGAACGTGATCCAATCCGACACGATTAAAGCTGTTCTCAAGCGCCAGGATTCCCTGGATTTCATGGGCTTGAACCATGGCGATCAGGACATCCTTGACGGTTAAGGAGGGGATTCCCTGCCGGGAATTGACTTGCGACAGGTGGTCACAAACCGACAGTATGGCTCCGAGATTGTCGCTTGGATGACCCCATTCGGCGGCCAGCCAGGTATCGTTGAAATCGAGCCATCGAATAATGCAACCGATGTCCCAAGCCGCTTTGACGGGGTCTAGAACAAAATCGGTTCCCAAGACTCGGCTTCCATTGGGCACAGTGGTCCCCTCAACAACTGGACCGAGCAGCTTTCGGCATTCAGGAAACTGTAATGCCAGTAATCCACAGCCAATAGAATCCATAAGGCAATAGCGGGCTGTCCTGTATGCCTCTGCCGAAGGAGGCGGAGATGCGAGCACAAAATCGGTAATCTGCTGAACGACAACATCAAAATCGGGTCGCTGGTTAATATCGAAATTTGAATTCATGATCATTTTTTTTGGAAAAGATTTGGCCATTAATTCGCAATGCCCTGCTTGCTCTTCAGTCCTGTGCGTACCGACATTCACCAAGCCTGTTGGAATGGTCGCGCAGCGTAGTTGATTATCGTTGGCCTAATGCTGGCACTGATCTTGGCGCAGGCCCAATGTACTCGGCGTTGGGACGGATAATTCGATTGTCAGCACGTTGTTCAAAAACGTGAGCACACCACCCGGCGGTTCGTGAAAGAACAAATATCGGTGTAAACAATTTGGTTGGAATCCCCATGAAATGATAGGCTGCGGCATGAAAGAAGTCTGCGTTACAAAACAGCTTTTTCTCACGCCACATGACTTCCTCGCAACGGACAGAAACAGGGTAAAGGACGGAGTCTGCTGCTTCTTCTGCCAGTTTTTTGGCCCAATCTTTAATGATGCCGTTGCGAGGGTCAGACTCTCGGTACACCGCGTGGCCAAACCCCATTATTTTTTTCTTTTGGGATAGTAGATTTAAAATGTTGGATTCTGCCACATCAGCCGATGGCCATGATTCAATCATTTCCATTGCTGCTTCATTGGCGCCACCGTGAAGCGGTCCGCGAAGCGTGCCGATGGCCGCGGTGATGCAACTGTGAATGTCTGACAGCGTGGACGCACAAACCCGGGCGGAAAAGGTAGAGGCATTGAACTCGTGTTCGGCATACAAAATAAGTGAGACATTCATGACCTTTTCATGAAGTTCACCCGGTTTGTCGCCCGTTAAAAGATTCAGGAAATGTCCTCCGATCGTTTTGGAATCAGTCTCCGTCTCCAATCGGATGTTCTGGTGAGAGAAACGGTACCAATAAGTGACTATCGCAGGTAGTATGGCCAACAGTCGACAGGCCGTTGTTTTTTGATTTTCAAATCCGGATTCCGATTCGAGGTTTCCCAGGAAGGAAACGCCGGTTCGCAGGACGTCCATGGGGTGAGTGGAGGCAGGGATCCGCTCCAAGACCTCTTTCAAAGCCACCGGTAGTGATCGATGTTGGTGGAGCCTTGTCAAAAAAGAGTCCAGCTGTTGCTGGTTGGGCAATTCTCCTTCCAGCAAGAGGTAGGCCACCTCCTCAAAGATACATTGGTCAGCCAATTCCCGGATATCGTAGCCATAGTAGTTCAGCCCGGAATGGCCTTGAGCGGAAACGGTGCAAATCGCGGTCTTACCAGCAACTTGACCTCGAAGTCCTGCAGTGTTTTCATTCATGACTCTGTCCTGGATTCTATTGAGGTGCGTTCGTTGGGAACGATGCATATTGAAGGTGTTGCGGATTGATCAGCGATGAGGCTACTGGGCCGATCCAGTCTTGAGGCGAGCCAGTTGTCGTTGATTCAAACTGTTGATCATTCCTGTTCCATCGATTCGTCAAGTTGCTGTTCTTTCTGGTGGTAATCCAGATAGCTATAAAGCTGTTCTCTGGTCTGCATATTGCCAAGGACTTGATGTTGATCCCCATTTTGCAGCAAGCACCGATAGGCATTTTCAGCTGCCTGGTTCATGGCGCGGACTGCCGTAAGTGGATAAAGAATCATATCCACGCCACATTCGGCCAGAGCGGTTTTTTTGAACAGAGGCGTCAAACCAAATTCGGTCATATTGGCTAACAACGGGGCAGAGATTTCCAAGCGAAATCGGCGGTATTCCTCCAGCGATTCCATTGCTTCAGCAAATATCCCGTCGGCCCCGGCTTCAAGGTATATTTTGGATCGTTCGATGGTCTGATCGAGTCCCTCGTTCGTATAGGCGTCGGTTCTGGCCAGAATAAAGAACTGTTGATCTGCTCTAGCATCGACGGCTGCCTTGATGCGATCCGCCATTTCCTGCGCGGAAACAATGGCCTTGTTGGGTCGATGTCCACATCGTTTTTCAAACACCTGATCCTCAATATGAATCGCTGCCACTCCAGCCCTTTCCAGCTGACGGACGGCTCTGGAAATATTCAAGGCACCTCCCCAGCCCGTATCAATGTCCACCATCAACGGGGTGTCAACTGCTGCGGTGATGCGACGGGCGTCTTCCAGCACGTCTGTTAGAGTTGTCATTCCAAGATCTGGCAGACCGTAAGAGTTGTTGGCGCACGCGGCACCCGACAGGTAAATGGCTTGATGTCCGATTTGAGTAGCCATCATGGCTGTGAATGCATTTACCGTTCCCACGATTTGTAGTGGGCCGTCGGCTCGCAACGCGTAACGAAATCGAGTTCCAGCGGAGTCATCCATTGTTTTTCCCATAAATAGAAATAACGTGTCTGGTTCCCGCAATCTAAGGCATTTTAGCGATGGCGATAAGACAAGTGTTGGTCGCCGGCAGGCCTTGGCCGTTTGCCAAGAAACGAAAATAGCCGCCTGATGACTGGCGGCTATAAGCGATCATTTAAGAAGAGCTGGTCTTAATTGTCACCAATTGCCTTTTCAGCGCTATAGGCTTCCAAAGCGTTGGCTTCGTTCTGAAGTTTGAATTCAGATGACGGAGGAAAATACTGAAGATCGTCAGTCAAATAGTTGGGGCTAGGCAATAATTGCCCTCCAACGGTGATTTGGCATCCTGTTGCCAAGCAAGCAACACAAAGGCCAAGTCCACAAATGACTAACTTCAGGGATTTTGAAAAAGGTTTAGACTTCATGTCCGTTGCTCCGTAGTCCCGCGAGGGGGCATCCTTCATTAGGGATCTGCGTCAGAAATGTAATAATCAGCATGGTTTGAGTATTCGTTACAACTGTTATCGGAACTGCTGCCCATGGACTTTGGCGGAAAAAACAAAAAAGCTGGTGTAAATCTCCAATCTTAAGCGGCAAACCGTCTTTTGATTCGCGATATCATGCAAATAGTATTATTCTGAGGTCATTCTTTCGGGGACTGGAGTGTGGTCAAAGATTATGGATAAGGCCTCAGGCCGCTGAATCAGGATTAATAAAGAAAAATGGCAATGCTGTCACATCGGTGCATTCACCTCATTTGTTGTTTTCTGGTCTCTTTGGCTTTCACCGGATTGACTCAGCAGCTCGTGGGACAGAGGTTATCACTGCCCAAATCGGAGTATTACGATGGCTTATCGGCCTACTACCAGGGCAATTTCAAGTTAGCCCAGACGGCATTTAAAAGGGCCTCCAGCGGTTACGTTACCGGGACTGGTCAGGGCCAGCGGCTTTGGGTTGATGCCGTTTGCTCGTACACGATGATTGGCGAGTGCTACTATCAGGTCGGTGATCTGGAGGGGGCGATGTTCAATTACCGTAGTGCGCTTGACGTCTACATCCAGAATCAGGGCTGGTTGAACCGTGTGACATTTCCCGATTCATTTCAGGCCAATGAAAGTGCCGTTGCGCGGGCAAAAATAAATTGGGGAATCACCAGTCGACAAGCGACCATCGCCAAGGTGCCGTCGATGCAGGTTCTGTTCGGAGATCGGAATCCCCAGCAGGCAATCCAAAACGGTGGTGTATTCAGGAAACCAGAACATCGAATAGTCAACGTCGCCGAAATCATGCGATGTACTGCCTTGGCAATGACACGTCGCCGCGAAATCATGGGAAAACTGTCGAAGTACGCACCCTATACTCGTTCGCTGGCTTCGACGACGGAGAGCCCGGTGATTGTGGCTCACCCCTATGCAATCGCGTGGACGCAACTGCTTCATGGTATCGCGTTGGCGTCGAGCGAGAATTTCTCGAAAGCTGAAAGCCTGCTACAAAGCGCAGCGCAAGCGAAAGGAGGCTACGACCACACCTTGACTCCCTTGGCTCTTTTTGAGCTGGCCAATTTGCAATTTCAACAGAGTAACTATGCGGTCGCGTCGAAACTCTATTTAGAGACTACCTTTTCTGCCGCGATATTTGCACAGTGGGATATTCTCTCTACCGCTATTGAACGAGGTTTTCAATCGGATCGATTGACAGGGAACAAAGGTGAATACCTGCCGTTGTCAGCCATGCTGCAGGGCGACCTTTACAGGAATCTACCTGATACCGCGAAGTGTAATCTTTTGTTGCTCGGTGCAGAGGCGAAGATCGAATTGAGCCTTGCCAACGAAGCGATGGGATTTCTTAATAAGGCGAAACGGTTTATCGATAGAGAAATGTCCGGGTCACAGCTTGCGGCAAGATATTTTTTCATCTTGGCGCAGGCCAACGCCTTGACGGCGGACGTTGGTAGCAGCATGACAAGTGCCAAGACGGCGATGGGAATCTATTCCTCGTCAAGCCGCCGTCTTTTTCAGATCGCCAAAACTGTTCAGATGGATGGTAATGGACTGATCACCCAGCGGACCGCTGGTGAACTTTATGCGGAACTTCTTAACGAACCAAGTAACGCCGACTGGATACGGTCACCCTTGGAGGCGCTTACGTTTTTGTTGTCTCCTATACAGAATGCTCGAAACCGTTGGTTTCAAATTACGATGAGCCGTAAAGAATATGAAAAGTCAATCGAGATAGCCGATAATATCCGTCGGTTTCAGTTTTATAACACCATGGCCTTGGGGGGGCGTTTGCTTGCCTTGAGGTGGATGCTGGAAGCTCCTCAATCCATGATTTCACCGGCTGCTCTTGAGCAGCGAAAAATCTTCCATCTGGCCTATCCTGGTTATGCGGAGATTTCGGCTCAGGCAAGTGAGATCGAAAAACGACTTGGACAGATTGAAGGATTGCCAGATCTTGGCACAGATGAAGCGAAAGCTCAGGCGTCGTTGATCAACCGACTGACTCAACTCTCGATGGCTCAAGAGGTGATGATTTTGAATGCGGCTTATAAGCGGAACGCAGCACCGATGAGTTTCCCTCCGCGTCTCAATTTCGGTGAGTTGCAAAAAAGATTAAGGGACAAACAGGCGGCTTGGATTTTCTTTGCTTCGGGCAAGCAAGTTTATTCCTTTTTTCTGACCAAGGATTCTTACAAACTGGAAAAAATTATTCCGTTGGTTGGTATTCAGCGATACTTGCCGACAATATTGAAAAAAATGGGCAATGTTGGGGTTCGGAACGCGCCCATCACACAAAAGGTGCTCGAGGAAAATGGCTGGAAAAGTGCCGCAACTGAATTGATGGATCTCATTCAGCCTAAGGGGGTGAATTGGAGTGATTACGATGAATTGGTGATCGTGCCAGATGGTCCGCTTTGGTATCTGCCATTCGAAGTTTTACAAGTTGGTGAAGAGACAAAAGACTTTCTTTGCAAACAACTGGCGATTCGATATGCGCCAACCGTCTCCACCATTGTTCCCGATGGCCGAGTGGTTCGACCGATAAACAGGACGTTGGTGGTTGCCGGCCGTTTGACCCGGAATCAGGACCGGGATTTTGGTGAGGCGGAGATCGCCAAGCTGCAGGAAGTCAAACCTGATGCAGTGATTCTGAATCGACGAATCCCGTTCGATTCTGCATCTTTTTCGACTCAAATCGACTCATTACTGATTTGGGATGAAATTGAATCCGCTGAAAAAATTCGTGGATTTGATTGGTCTCCTCTGCAGGTTGACAAAGAAAAACCACGGAGCAATATCAGTGCCTGGATGCAGTTGCCATTCAATGGTCCAGAGCGGTATATCATTCCTGGTTTTCATACGGTTGCCGGGAGCGGTCGTCTGCGTGGTGACGGTAGTGAGATGTTCCTCACGGTATGTGGAATGATGGCCTCCGGTGCGAGAACAGTGTTGATTTCCCGGTGGGCAGTTGGGGGTAAGAACGACTACAATTTGACCCGCAATTTTGTGGCAGAGGTCGATAACGAGTCGGCTGCTGCCGCTTGGCAGAGGGCAAGGGAATTGACAATGTTAGATGAAATCAATCCGGATCTCGAACCAAGGGTTCGATCACTCGCTGGTGGAGTCCCGCTCAAAACGGATCACCCGTTTTTCTGGGCTGGTTACATGTTGATTGATACCGGTGCCCAACCGGTCAAGGACGTTGAACCGCCTAAATAGAATCAGGTGAATCTCCCTGTTGCCAATTCTAGGCCACTCAGTTCAATGGATGGCGAACGTTTTAATTGAATTGAATGATGATCATCAACGAAGACTCCTCTGGTCGGTCGAACCTGGACTTTGAGGGGCTTTGGGTTGATGGAGGACATTTTTTAGATCGGGTAGAGGCCTTTTTCCGGACAGTAGATTGTGCACCCGCAGCGTTGAAGAATTGGGGTTCTGCTTGATATGAGGCTTGAGGAATGGACGTCTTCGGTTCGTTGCCTTGCCTTAGCAAAATCAGGTTTCAGGTTATAATTTGGTTTTAGAATTGCTATTCAGTGCACAGGCCATGATCGAAGCGGACTTAGTTGTTGTCGGAGGCGGTATCGTCGGTTTGGCGGTAGGTTATCAGTTTTCAAAGAGATTTGCTGATAGAAAAATAGTTGTTCTTGAAAAAGAAAAACGACTTGCTCATCATCAGACTGGTCACAATTCCGGGGTGCTTCATTCCGGGATCTATTATAAACCTGATTCTCTGAAGGCCATTAATTGCCGTGAAGGTAAGATTGCCATGGAACAGTTTTGTGCGGTGCACGATATTGATTTCGACATTTGTGGAAAGGTGATCGTTGCCACGAAAGAAGACGAGATATCGGCCATGGAACGCATCTACCAGCGAGGTCTGGATAATGGCATCAAATGTTCCATCATTTCAAAAGAACAACTTGCCGAACTTGAGCCACATGCTGCCGGTGTGAAGGCCATTCATGTTCCCGGAGCAGGCATTGTCAATTACAGACAGGTTTGTGAGAAACTTGGAGAGCTCATCCAAGAATCCGGGGGAGAGATTCTCACCGAATCCAGAGTCGAATCAATTGATCATGGGTCGGGGAAGTCCATCGTCCACTCGCAAAGCGGGGAGGTGGAATGCAAGCTGGTGGTTAATTGTGCCGGTCTGCATAGTGACAGGATAACCAGCATCGGGGGGCGGAAACCTTCTGCAAAAATCATCCCGTTTCGGGGCGAATACTTTGAACTAAAACCCTCCAGACAGCATCTTTGTCGAAATTTGATCTACCCGGTGCCAGATCCAAAATTCCCCTTTCTAGGAGTTCATTTCACCCGAATGGTGGAAGGGGGTGTCGAATGTGGTCCCAACGCCGTTTTGGCGTTTGCCAGAGAGGGGTACAAAAAAATGGATATTAATTTTAGGGATTTGTGTGAGAGCTTGACTTATCCAGGATTCATTCGGATGGCCTGCAAACATTGGCGCATGGGCATGGGGGAAATGTGGCGTTCGTTCAGCAAAGCAGCCTTCGTCAAAGCTCTGCAAAAACTGATGCCAGATATTCGTAAAGAGGATTTAGTTGCTGCGCCAGCGGGAATCCGAGCTCAGGCGGTCATGCCTGATGGTGGTCTGGTAGACGATTTCCTGATAGATGAAACTGAGCATATGGTTAATGTGAATAATGCCCCGTCGCCGGCAGCGACTGCATCGTTGAACATTGGAAAACTAGTTGTGGATAGGTTGGCAAATCGGTTTTAATAAGATTGTCGGGGAATTTCAATCTACCGCTGGGGAAGTTGTTGGCGGATAGAATTCATAGAAATTGTGCGGGGTAGATGGGAAATTGACAGAGTCAGTGACGGTTCAAAAGAAGCGGTTCAAGGTGATGGGTCTCGGCAGAATTGTCGCGATGAGCGTTATCACGGCATTCGCGATTTTTGTGATGGTTGCCATCAACCTGAAGGGAAGAAGTCTGGAACAGCTGGTCGATGGGAAATCTGGCGATCTGAATCGGCCTTGGGTATCGATCCAGCCGTTGTCGGCTGAACCACTGGAAATTAAACAAAAGTATTCCGGTATCATACGACCATTCGAGCGATTTCAGCTCGCTTTCAAGGCCTCAGGACGAGTTGAGCAGTTGGGGGAAAATCAACAGGGTCTGCCTCTAGACGTGGGTGACCTTGTCCAGAAGGGACAGGAATTGGCTCGGCTGGATGCGACAGTTTTATATGCTCGAATGGTGGAATTGGCGGCCCTGACGAGATTTGCGGAGGAAGAATTTCGGCGTGCAGAGGAATTAAGTCAGGAACAGGGTGCGATTTCAGAGTCCGAATTTAGCAGGAAAAAAAGTGAGCTGGAGGTTGCAAAAGCACACGAGCACACGCTAAAGATGCAAATCAAAGAAACCGTTTTGACATCAACTGTCGACGGCGTTGTTTCAAAGCGAAGAGTGAAGCCTGGTGAGTCGGTTTTGGCGGGTGAAGCGGTGTTTGAAATTATTCAAACAGACAAGGTCAAGTTGGTATTGGGTGTGCCGGAGTCCAAGATACACCGCATGATCGGCCGCGATCTTAAACGAAATCCATTGAAGGCCTACGTGAGTTTGATCCGGTCGGGTGATTTTAGCCAGAAACCAACACCGATGCTGGGTAGCGTTTGCCGAGTTGGAGAAACATCGGACGACCAATCGGGATTGTTTGAAGTTGAAGTTCTCCTGAAGAATGAAGGCAATCTTCGACCGGGCATGATCGCGATCGCAGAAGTTGTTATAGGAAATCTAACTGGCTTTAAAGTGCCGCTCGATGCCGTTTTCATACGGGACGACGAGACTTTCGTTTTTCTTTTTTCAGAGGTGGTCGATAACCCAGCTGGGTTGGATGGCGATGAATTGCCTCGCCTGGATGGGGAAACTTATGGAAAGGCCGCCAAGCTGGTCTTGCCGCCGGGTTCTTATGAATTCCAGGGGGACTTTTTACTGACTTCAGCGTTCCCCTCTGAGACGCCTTGCATTATTGTTGCTGGTCATCGGCGACTGGTCGACGGCGCAGGGATCCGATATCGCGACCAGTAGTGTTTAGGATTTGTGGGGCCTCTCGTTCCAAAAAGAAACGTGGTTAATCGATAACCGTATCCACTTGCACGTTCTGATCATACTGATCGAGGCCACCAATCGCCCTGAGCCAGGCCGCCTGTGAGATTCCGTAGCTGGTGATTGACTCCAGATAATCGGTTTCGGCCTGCTGAACCCGATCCTGAGCTTGCAGTAGATCATCCAGGTACAAGGTAGCGATTTGATTGCCGTCCAAAAGGAATTGCTTCCGGATTTGGATGGTCTCCAGTTCTTTCTTTGCCAGCTCGAGCGACCTTCTTCGGAGACTTGAAGTGGCCTGATATTGTGCACGGACGATGTCCTGCTCTCTGATTTCCAATACGACGTTATTAATAACGGTCTGCAATTGATTCTGAAACTTTTGTGTAGTGATCTGGGTTTGGTTTGCATTAGCGCGGGCGGACCGATTGCCGTATGGCAATTCGTAGTTGAGCCCGATTTGAAAACTTGGCTCACCATCAACAAATTGATCTGTAAAGGCATTTCTAAAATTGGAGCTGCCGCGAAGACCTTTTCCGAACAGGGAAAAAACAAGATCGAGTTGAGGTTTTAAATCGTTGATGGCAATCCGGTTACGCACCGCTGAGGCATGAATATCTTGCATTGCGGAATGGATTTCAGGTCGATTTTGGACACCAAATAACAAGCCGGAGGAAAGGCTGGAAATAGCGATCTCGCCTGGCTGCGAGGTCAACGGCACGATCTCAAATGTTTCTTTAGCTTGATATTGATCCCCAAATATCAAACGCATCAGAACCTCCTGTGTTTTCAAAGCCTCGAATTTTGCCTGTCCAGCGGCTGCCTTTCGACGGGCAACGGCGGCTTGGCCGCGGATCAATTGTTGTGGCAACACATCGATTTCCTGACGTTGTGCCATTTGTTGGGTGGTTTGTTCAGCTCGAAAGACGGAACGGTTCATTTGAACCAGTTTTCCTCGACTCAGCACAAGGCTCCAGTAGGCTTTCACGATTTCCAACAGTCGTTCCTGAATTTCGGTGCGAAGAACGGCCTGTGATGAAGTTGCTGAAATTCTGGCGAGGTCGATGCCGGCCCTATTGACGTCTCGAGAACCGCCACGGGCAAGTGGTTGTACCCATTCCAGGCCGAGTTGTCCGGTAGCCTGATTATTGGGATTGATGAAAATGGAGTTACTATTGAGGTGACCGAATTGTTGTGAAAGAGATAGATCGCCACCCAACCTGGTTTTTTTTCTTAGCCCGGATTCAATATTCCATAGTTTGCTGCGTAATCGTCCTTGCACCCCGTCCAGATCGCTACCTACCGGGTTGCTCTCTTGATCGTATAAAGTTTCGGTGAAATGAGAAAAGTCAAAATTGGCATCCTGCCGAATGATCTCCTCATTGTTGATAATCACGTCGGCTTGGAGTGCCTTGAGTTCAGGCGAGTTGTCGACAGCCAATCGCATTGATTCCTCAAGTGTCAAACCGAACGCATGCTCATTGTTGAAAAGCCGTTGTTCGATTTCTTCCTTTGTAATTTTATCCGTTGAGATTGAATCCTCGGAAACACTCGCTTCAGTATCAGCGATTTCCGGGAGATCTTCTAATCGAATTGGAAGTGTCGATGGTTGATCGAGATTGCGCGTTTGCCGTATTGGAGTCGTTTGCGATCGATTCTTGACCTCCAGATTCGGTTTTGCTGCGGGGCTGATTTTCCGTGGCTCTGCCAAAATATAGTCGTTTAATGACTTATCAATCGGCTGAATGAGTTGACCGGCGTACCGATTCTGAGCACTCAATATTGATTTTGCCCGTGGCGATTTTTGATCTCTATCAAAATGTGATTTGGTGATGCCAGGTGTTTTCGGGACGGTGGATCGGATGACACCTGGTTCACTCTTTAAACCATTGTTGGTCAATGTCGTTTCCAAAACGTCTGCTTGCAATCCTTGCTGGAATTCGGTCGGACCTCGACGTGGTATCTGGGATCCTGTCGGTTTTAATTTGGACAGATATGGTCGTTGGCTAAGATGAAAAATGGGGGAATCATCTTGGGCACAGCAAGCTTGGACGGCAGTTACCGCTACCAGTAAGAATGAGGCGATCCATCGACGCATCTCCGTTGCACCGCTCACAAACATGGGTGACGGTTTTCTGATGCAGATCACATCCCTGTACCTGACAATATTCCTGATGGTCTTCACGCGTTTCCCGAAAAATTCGTCGCGAATTTTCACCCATCGGCAATCCGTGCCAATTGGTGGTGGTCTTCATGCTTGGACTGTGTCAGCCTTCATTCGGCGAAGTTTGAGGATGCCCCAAAGACCTCATTCCGCTCAGGAGAATTAGCTCGAAACGGTCTGGTGATTCTCTGGAAACATGTCGAAGTTGATAGCACCACCTTCTTTTCATCGACGACCGGATTGGTGTAATCAAGTTTTGCTGGATCAGACCGGTCACAACCTACGACCCGCAAGATTGCCCTGCTTTTTGATCGAGACGTGGCAATCTATTCCGATTTTAACGAAACAATAAAACCTGCCGGGAATGATCTTTCAGGGTTAGCGATTCTGAAAAGGCATCGAAAGGTGCTACTGGTGGGGTTGATCAGCGGTGACACCGAGACGACCGTCGCAGATAGTTCCCTGTTGAGGGGTGCAAAGGCGACCAGCTGAATACTGTCTCCTTGTTTGATTTGACCAAATCGATTCAAAGGGACGTGCATTTCGACTTCCAGTTCCGACAAATCGACCAATGTGATGATTGGGTCAGCCGATTGTGGGACGGTCCCTTTTTTGCCATGGATCTGAACGACCTGACCTTTGAACGGCGCTACAAGATTGTGCTTCTTTAGATTGGCAATTGCCTGCTCAAGCTTTGCTTGAGCCAGTTTGTTGGACTCCTCAGCTTGCAGAAGCGTTGCTTTTTTTTGTGCCAACAACGCCGATTTTTCCTGCAGTTCCAGCGAAGAAGTGGCGGAGGAGTTAACGAGTGACTGCAGTCTGGAAAATTTCTGGTATTCCAGTTTCCAATCCGAATTTGCCTGTTCGATAAATCCTCGCTGGGCTGCTTCTACTCTGGCAACTTCAACGGCAGCAAGCGACGTTGAATTTTCAATGACTCCCAGTATTGTCCCTTCATCAACCCATTGTCCTTCGACGACATTGATCTTTGCGATTTCACCGGGGATCTGGGCATTGAGTTCGGCGAGTTTTACCGGTTTGGTAATTCCCTGCAACGGCAGGTCAAGATCATTGCGGATCAACTGGATTTGCCTGGCGTTCGATGCTTGAGATCGAGCTCTGTTGGTCCGACTCTTCGACTTGTCATCAGCAGTGCCTGCGATTCCCCAGAAGAGTACTAACGAGACAAAAGTAACAGACGCGATCATTGGTACGCAGACCGGCTGGCTTTGCGAAACTTGAAGATCGGTTTTGAGTAGGATGGTTGGCATTGAATTCTGGCTGAAAAAGATGTAATGGTAGGTCTTGCCCTTAACCGTTGACGGTAACTTTTTGGACAAAACTTCGAATGCGGCGCACGATCCAGGAGCCTAGGGACTCCTTGTTTCGATCCAAACGAATGCTGGCACCGCCTCCGAGCTGCATCCATTCTCGATTGGATTGAATATTTCTTAATGAATGGTCCTCGATCGCCATTTGAACTTCAAATATTTTTTCCAGGGGATTTTTAGTTAACGGATCCACGACAATGGTTTCACCTGTTACCTGGGTCACTGCCAGAGATCGCATTTGTTTTTTGGTAGCTGGCTGAACCCGTTGAATTCGAGCTTTTCCTGTCATGAAGGAAGAACCGGGCAACCGGAAATGAACTTTGCTTCCGGTCGAAATACCCGTTGCCTTGAGCTGCTCTCCGTTGACCCAGGCTCGTAGAATCGGTTTGCCATCGACAATAGTGGCAATCTCGTCTCCTTTTTTTAGCATCCGACCGATCTGCCGATTATCGATGATTTTTGCAATCCACCCGTCTTGTTGCGATTTCACACTTAATTTTTGTAATTCTGATAATGAATCGAGCAGCTCTTCTCTTTGTTGGCGGATGACGGGTTTAAACCGAGCCACATTTTCAAAATCGTCAGCATAGGCGGATTGAGATTTCAGCATGGACACATTCAGTTGGATCTGTTTCTCGATCAATTGGTCATCCAGCTCGACGTTGTCTGAATCAATCAGATCGTCTCCGGCGGCGACTCTTGCGCCCGACTTTGCATAAACCGTTTTAAGAAATCCTGGTGCTCCCATACGGACAACATTCTCAACCTCAAATCCAACTACAGCTGGGATGCGTATTCCACCGGGCATCGGAAGTACAAATAAAACTAGAGGTAAGCTGATGGCTGCTGCTCCCGCGACCATCCTGGATCGGAACCGAATTTGTGAGGTTTCCTCGTGAAAAAGAAGGTAATGGTAGACCTTCTTTATCAGGGAAAAAACGGTGGTTCCCACGTGAAAAACTGCCAGAGATAAGCCGACGATTGGGAATTTGTACGATAAGACAACCGCGATCGTAATGATCAAGACCTGTTTGTAAATAGAGGCTGCTAATGCGAATAGCATCAGGAAAAGCCTTTCACCAGATCGGATGCTGGTGTCCCCTGTTTTCAGCCCCAGAAAAATGTATTTCCAGAAGGAGTGCAGTTGCTTTGTTGCTTTAGACCTAAGGTTTTGAATTCCGGAGAGCTCACTCAATATAAAATACCCGTCGTATCGCATCAGGGGATTTGCATTGAAAAAAATCGTAATGATTCCCGCCATAACAAATAACTGGAATGCACAAGAGGATAGAAGAGCGTTGGTGCTGAATGCCCACGTGAAAACGGACAGAATGGCGATAATTGATTCAAAATACATTCCACCGAGAATAACCACCAATCGGTGGCGACGTTTTCGAAATGACCATGCCGCACTTGCATCTACGTACGCGGCTGGCATTCCTGCCAATAACATGGCTCCCATTTCCGGGACTCTGCCTCCATAAAGCTTGCAGGCAAAACCGTGTCCTAATTCGTGCCAGACCTTGAGTCCAATCAGGGAAAGCCAAAGGAACGGGATATTCTTGGCCGCCAACAATCCGTTGAGTGGTTCGAAGAACTCGGTGCTTCTTGAAAAGACCACCAGCCCCGCTGCGGTAAACGCAATCAACCAGAAAAAAACAAATACTGGCGAAAACAACCAGCGGAAGAACGGCATGGTTTGCGTCAGGAATTTGTCCGGATTGACTAATGGAATTTTCACGAACAGAAAACGCAACACTGTAGCTCGAGCCCGTGATCGGGTGATGGCCTCGTGTCGCTGGAACAATGAATCACCATCGTTGAATGGTAATGTCAAAAGGCACATGGAATGAAGTTGTCTTACGAATTTGTAAAAGGCTTCTTCAGAACGATCGGCAAGTGTGCCTTTTTGGACAAGTTCTTTATAAACGTCACCTAGCATCTGTTGGTTGGAAAAACCAATGGCAACCCTGTAGTCGTCGGTGGAGAATCGAAAGTTTTTGAAGCTAACTGGGTCGTGTACCATGTAAACCGGTTCGCCCTGGTAGATTTGTCGGGTAAACGTCAGGTCGGAACGTAACGCACCGGTCATCTTCCGCAAGGCGGAATAAGGGTCATCTTGCTGAGCGGTTTGATCTTCAGACATGTTGATTCCTAAAACCAGAATTGGATTCTTGCCGCGTCGATAATCCGATGCAGGGCAACCCACCAGACAGGTTTCGATTTTGTCCTGATCTTGGCGTAGCCCTCCATGCCGACTTTCATCCATTCCCGGGTGCCGTCAAGTTCGGCTCTGGCAATGAAAACATTGTTTCCACCGTCGACCTCTGCGGATCGATTGATTTGGCTGACGCAAAATTGAAATTGTTCATCCGGTCGAGCCTGTGAAATAAAGACTCCGCTTTGATCCCGTTCGATATGAGCCGCAATGCCGTCCGGCACACTAATCTCAAGTCTCCAATGATCAGGCTCGGCAAAGCTTAACATTGGCTCACCAATGGGAAAGATCTGTCCAATCTTGTTGTCCAGATCGCAGTTAGTAATCGTGCAGTCAACCGGCGCCACTATTTTTGACTGGTTGATCTTGTGTAGGAGTGTCCGTTGCTTTGCTTCCAAAGAGGCTGTCTTGTTTCTTTCCAATGCGGCAACAGCGATTTCATCATTGAAAATAGCGTTCCGCATTTGAACCTTGGAAACACCAAGTTGTGCATTGATGCTGCCCAATTCAAGCCGAAAGGCCCTGGTGTCCAGTTCCAACAACAGATCCCCGGCTTTCACGTGATCGCCGGATTGTACATGGACGGCGGTCAACATCGATTCAAACGGAGCAGAGACCTGAGTTTGGCGCTGTGGAACCAACGTCGCTAAACAGGAAGGCTTGTAAACAGTTGAACCAAAAAAGAAATAGGCTATCGCAGCGCACAGGAGAATGAAAACAGACTTTCGGCCCCACGATCTTGGTTGGAAAAATGAACGGGTGCCGTTACGAAGTGATTGGCCTACGATTCGAATCGGGGTGGTGTTGGCTTTCTTGACGAGCTCCATGGCGGGTCCAAATCCTTGAATCCGCGATGAAATTTCGTCACATTCCTTTTGTGTAAATGGCATCGAGCGAGGGCGACGGAGAGAAACAATTCCTACAACCTCTTCTTCTAACACGAGAGGAATTGAACAGACCGCTGAATCCCGAGTTGCCTGTGACCAGGTCTTATGGATTCGGAAGTCATTTTCGAGCTCTTCTTCTCCTCTTTGCTGTGAGACAACGGTTCCCTGATGATCCAGGCATTCTTCCATCGCCTGGTTGATTAAGACAACTCCTGGGCTATTTGATTTGAAATCAGATACGCCAGAAATGGCCAGCATTTTGGTTCTTTTTCGATCGGACTCGGCCATCGCGACCTGTTCACAGGTGTAACGGTCGGCGATGGAGTTGACCAGTGCGTAGCCAAGCTCTTTTACTGACCGAAACCGGGATACCCGCGTTAAAATATTTAACGATTGATTTTCGGATTTAGGGTAAGTTGTTCCATCGGTAGGGGAGGAGGATTCCCCGAGTGAGATCGCTAGGGTAAGAGACTCCAGTTCCGAAAGAACGGTATTCTTCGAATAGGAATCCACACTGAGGAGTACCGCAACGGCTCCTTCGGCAATGGTTTCATTGAAATAGACCGGTACCGTCGCGACGACGAATCGATCTTCGTTCAGAGAGTACTCTGTTGACGAGGGATCGAGTGTTCCCGAGTCGCTGGGTGAAGGCAATTGAGATTCTATTAACTGGGGATCCACCCACTCGTCGATCATAAGACGGGAATGGTCAACGCTTAAATTTGGATCCAGGTAATTTAGAGAGTGGGTTGAGACTCCGCGGCGGAAGTCAATCTTGGCAACCAACGGTTT
This sequence comes from Planctomycetota bacterium, assembly GCA_014238905.1. Classification (GTDB taxonomy): domain Bacteria; phylum Planctomycetota; class Planctomycetia; order Pirellulales; family Pirellulaceae; genus JABAAE01. The sequence goes on along the minus strand of JABAAE010000002.1, from coordinate 169,857 downwards.
GAACCTTCGGACAACGGTATTCAACAGCGCTGCCATCTTGTCGGCATTGTCACCAGAAATGCTTGCCAGTGCCTGCGCATCCTCAAAAACCGATGCTTTTCGAAAAGTAAGATCTTCTTTCGAATGGGTTTCAGTTTGCAGTATGTCTTTTAACTTATTCATGTCTTTTAAATAGCTGGTGGTTGGAATTCGTCACGATTTCCAGCAGGAGTATTTTCCCTGAACATTAAAGTTCTCTAAAGCAACTCGTCCGAAGCAGTCGCCGATTGAACGATTTGAGGGGCTGTACCGGTTAGAAATTCAAAGCCAGCCTCAAAAGCATCTTCACGCAAAAATTGGCAACGGATGCACCTGCAAATTCCAGTTTGGTATTTCAATTCCGGAGCATCGATTTCCACCCAATAGAAATCACCTACTATCGGCGGGGATTTTAGCAGCGTTCCAATCCCTTTCTCGGACAAATCCCGACAGGTCCCGGTGGTCGTCCACTGATTTCTTTCGCTGGCATTGGCCGGCTGAATGGTCATCTTGGCCGAAATCGAAATTCGACCTCCTTGTCGGTTGGGTGTGCGGAAAGGCGTGGATTCATCCGAATCACCTGACGGTTGATTGGCAAAGAGTTCCCACTCATGGGGGTCCAAATGTTCACCCAGCATTTTTTCGGCCTATTAAAAGAAAAATTGACAATCAACTTTAGCTTTTAAATAAGGGCGGGGTGGATCGTAGAATTCACAATTTTTATTGCTGAGTGCCGGGAATTTCCGATTTTTTTTTGTTTTTCCGTCTCTTTTTTTTGGTTGTGAACTAGCTGTCCATTTTAGGGAAGACTGTTCAAAGCACTCGATGCAGAATGCTGCAAATTGGGGTCGGTTACAACGTCGGCTCTTACTCTGGTTTTTTTCCTTGTAGGGAACCAAGAGATGGATCCCCGAAGCGATAATGATATCCAAAATAGGGTTTGTTAGATTAACGCCACCCAAACCGGTATCGAAAAATGGTCAACAGGATTTTATAGCCAGCCTTGATCGATCCCATGATTGTGCCACTGATTTTGCTTTGCCCAATTCGGCACCGATAGGATACTGGCACTTCAGTATATCGAAGTGAACGCTCGACAGCCTTGATCTGCATCTCAATGGTCCAGCCGAAATTCCGGTCCTGCATTTCCAGTAGGAGAAGCGACGAAAAACGAATGGCTCGAAACGGCCCTAGATCGGTGTAGCGGGCTCGCCAGAAAAGCCACATGAGAAAGCAGGCGAGTCGATTGCCAAATAAGGATTGAATTGGCATCGCCCCTTTCTGACGGTTTCCCTTGAGTCTGGAACCGATCACCATGTCCATTTCTCCTGCTTGAATTGGAACCACCAAATCATGGATCTCTTCTGGGTAATCGCTGTAATCACCATCCAAAAAAACAACGGTTTCAACAACCGTTTTGGATTCTGACTTGAGATACTCCAAGCCCCGGAGACAGGCTGCACCGTAGCCCCGTTGTTGTTCGGTGATGACGGTTGCTCCTTTCGCGGATGCAATCATCGGGCTACGGTCATTGGAGCCATTGTCACAGACGATGACTTCTGCAACTTTTGGAAGATCATCCAGGACCAGGCCAATCGAATCTTCTTCGTTAAGCATCGGGATAATCACGGCGGTGGAAGACAGGTCAATATGGACTAGGTCCGCGATCCGGCCATCATCATTGAAATTCGTTTCAGGTTGGGGATTAATATTCAATGGACATGGTGTGGCAAAGGAATCGATAGAAACACATGGATTTCAGAAACTGGCCCGCAGGGAATAGAAATAGATTTTCTCGTTTGAACGGAAAGACTACAAGCCACCTGCTTCCAAGCCATAGCCAGCCTTCGTTTCGTCTGCTGCTGTTTGTTCCTCGTTTGGTACCATGGGTAAATCGTCAGTTGAGATTGGAGTATGAGGCTGGCTGGCTGACGGTGGGTTTGGCAATTGGAAAATCAGAAATTCAAAATTCTCGAATTCAGCACTCTGTACTGATCTAAAACAAAAGACCCTCTCTTAAAAAGGGTTTTTTCAGGCGTGGGTTGGAGCGTTTCGCTGTATAGTTTCGCTTTATAATTTCAAAGGGTGATGGTTCTGGTTCGATCTTCCTGAGATTGCTTCCACTCGGAAGATTTATATAGGAGATGAGCAGAGATATTTTGAATTGCATTTTTTTATGATTGATTTCAGGTTAGAAATAGACCTTTCCTCGTTTTGCCAGGCAACGTGAATTCTCAAACTGATTTTACCGACAGCAGATCTGATATCATCCCGGGTGGAAAATCCGAGGATCGATTTCCATTTTACCTGTTGATGGTTTGCGGATCGATTATTTGGGTTTGCCTCGCATGGATTACCTGGCTTGGACCCAGTTTTGAATTCGAGATCCCAAATCGAAATCGTCCAATTCTATTGGTGACCTGCCTTTATATATTGGTGAGTTTTCTGACATTGATACCACTTTTCTTTTCATCAGTCAGGAGAACGAAAGGGCGTGAACTCTTGCCAATGATCGTTCTTTTTGCGATTGCTTTTCGGTTAGTTCAGTTGTTTTCACCACCATTCCAAGAGATTGATCTCTACAGGTACATGTGGGATGGCATTGTCCTGTCGGAGGGTGAGTCACCCTATCATGTCAGTCCGAAAACCGCTTATGGCCCCTTGGATCCTGACGAGGATGTACGCGTAATTCAGGAAATCGCTCTTCGCTCAGACTCGACCTATCAAATAGTAACCAGAATTCATTTCGAACAATACACAACCCTTTATCCACCCGTTAGCCAATTGGTGTTTGCCGGTGCCATGGCGATCGTGCCCAAAGAAGCATCAGTGAAATTCCATATGGTGGTGATGAAGGCGGTGATTGTTGTGTTCGATTTGGGGATTTTTTTGATGGTCATTCACCTTTTGAGCCAATTCCGAATTTCATCGATTTGGGCCATCGTATACGGGTGGAATCCCACCATCATCAAGGAATTCAGTAACAGTGGCCATCTAGATTCCATTGCCGTTTTTTTTGTTGTATTGACAATGGTGATGATGGTGCATTATTTCCGCAACGCAAAACAACGTGGAACTTCAGACGGTCGAATTTGGTTGGTGCTGGCTGGGATCTTTCTGGGGCTGGGGGTGAGCTCAAAAATTTTCCCCATTATTTTTTTTCCTATGCTCTTTTGTGTTCTTTTCTTTAAAAAACGCAAAAGACATTCCCTTGTTTTTGCTGCGGCATTTTGTCTTAGTACCGTGTTGTCTATTTTTCCAATGTGGGTGGGAGCGTATTACGCAAACCGGGGGCAAGAGGTTGCTCTGGAGCGACCTCTCGGTGTCATTGCACCAGATGCCGTTAGACAGGCTCCCATAGTGAGCAATGATTTCTCAGTGCGAGGATCCCATTATTGGCTGGTGAACAGGGTGAACCCGCCGGCTGTCCCGGTTCATTTGGCAGAACCAGTTACCGCTAAAACCGAATCCAATGAAGGTCTAAGTACTTTTTTGCAACATTGGCAAATTAACGAATTAATTTTTATGTTTGTCTATCAAAACCTCCGGGACTTGGACGCTGCCCAGAAAACGGATCGTCCCTGGTTTCGCATGACCGACACCGTCACAAGGGATTGGGTGAATGGATGGCTGGCTCCGTTGGTGGGAAAAGAGCAGGCCGCAAACGCGACAGCTCGCCTGATGACCCTCGTTTTATTTGGTGTCGCTTACAGTTGGGTGATCTTATTGCTGATCCGTTCGGAATCACCGGATCGGGCAATCCTGGCCGCTGCTTTTTGGACAGTGGCCCTGTTTTTCTGTGTTCAGCCAACCCAAAATCCGTGGTACTGGACGTGGGCGATTCCGTTTATGGCTTTTGTTGGAAATCGTGTCTGGCTGCTGTATTCGAGTTTTTTGTTTCTCTATTATTTTCGTTTTTGGTTTCAGATACGTGAAGGATCTTTTTCTTTTCTCGGGCAGGAATACTCAGGTGCAGGTTATTTTGATTATGTAATTGTGTGGATTGAACATGGCCTGATTTTACTGGCTGTGGTGGTCTGGGAGCTTCGGCGGGCAAAACAGGGAACCAGATCACAGCCTGGTATCCCAGTTAAGTCTTTTTTGACCGGTTTACCATGTGCGCCAAGTCAGGAGTTGAAGACTTGAGTTGCATCTTTCCCTTTGCCGGAAAATAAGGTCCACTCAGACCGGGAAAGTGAAAGATGCAATTGATGTATTCAAGATTCCGAACCTGCTTCAGCGGTTTGCGAAAGGAACTGATAACCGGCTTCCCGGATCGTAAGGAAATGCACCGGATTAGATGGATCGACTTCAAAATAGGATCGGAGTCGGCGAATGAACTGATCGGGTGTTCGAGACTTAACACCACCCTCGAGTCCCCAGACGTTCCGCAATAGTTCTTCCCTGGAAATAACGCGTCCCTCATTCTTGATGAAGAACTTGAGAAGATCCAATTCACGTTTGGTAAGGCGAACGTCTTTTCCTCGGACGGAAACCTCGAACCTTGCAAAGTCAATTAGCGTCTCACCAAATTGAAATCGAATGATTTCACGTTTTTCGGCAGGAGCTGGATTAGGGTGATTAAATCGTATCAGATTACGAACACGACTGAGTAACTCATCCAGTTCAAATGGTTTAGTCAAATACTGATTACCGCCAACATCAAATCCTTTGGCCTTGTCTTCGGCAAGTGTTCGGGCGCTCAAAAACAGGATTGGTGTCACGGCGTCCGATTCCCTTATGGATTCACAAATCGAGTAGCCGCTAATTCCGGGAAGCATGATGTCGAGGATAATCATGTCGAAAGAGGTTTGGCGAAACGCAGTCAGGGCTTCACTTGCATCGATTGCGGCGGTTACCTCGTAGCCCTCTGCTTCGAGGTTGAACTTGATGCCCAACGCGATGTTTTCTTCGTCCTCAACCAGAAGAACTCGGCGTGAATTAGCCAACAAGTTTTCCTTTCGTTACGATTTGGGTCGATGTTGTTTTGTCATCTTCAAGAGATGGATTGTCTTCGGCTGGAAGTTGTACAACAACTCGGGTTCCATTCAGGCTTTCGGGGGTTTCCAGCCTGACCTGTCCCCGATTTCTTTTCAGTAATAAGCGAACAATGAACAGTCCCAGTCCGACGCCCTGTGTCGTCCGTTGGAGTTCGATTCCCGTCCGCTCAAACCGACCAAAGACTCGGTGTTTTTCCGAATCTGGCACCGACTTCCCGTTGTTTTCAATCGAAATCTGAATTGCGGATTTTTTAGCAGGTAGGATCGAGACAACGTCTGTTTCACAATGGATTGAGATTTGGGGAGGATTACCAACGTATTTGACCGCGTTGTCAATCAGATTCCGAAAGATAATTTCAAAATCGAGCCTGGTACCTACAAAGGAAAGAGGTGTTTGGTTGACTGAAATGAACTCTTCAGAAAAGTCGTGGTAGGTACAGACTTCTGTAATGCATTCCCTGATGACGTTCTGGAAATCAATGACTTCCGAATTTGGCTCTTCGCGAGTCACATTCAGTCCCGCAGCGTCAAGGAGGTGAGACACGAGACGGTCCATCCTGTCCACATCTTTTTTCATCGCTATCGTAAATTTCTGAGCATCATTTTCCGAAAGGCGGCGGCGTGACATCGTTTCCAATCCCAGCTTGAGGGATGCAATCGGAGACTTGAGTTCGTGGGTTACCGCATCAATGAAATTAGCTTGGCGACGATTGATTTGGATGACTTTAACGGAATAGGCCAAGTAGAACGCAACACCTGCCAGAATGCCACAAAGGACAAAGGTTCCTACCGTAAGAAAAACCCAATAGAGTCCGGAACCATTCTCGCTGGTTGCTCCGTAGACGGTCAGGAGAATCCATCCAACGAGAACCACGATCAGAAGACAGATCATTGTGATTCCGAGGCTTAGCGGGAAAGCCATGGACCGGCGAGGCAACATTTTTTAATCCGCGAACAATATGATGACAAGGTTTCCCTACATCATAGGAAGGTCGTTACGCCAATAGCAACCAATATGAGACTGGTTTCAGCCTTTGGCCTTTGAAATGATCTCTTTTTTCGAGGGCGTTTTGACATTCCAGGCCAAACCAACCAGGGACATGGTTCGAATGACAACCCAACTTAGATCGATTTGCCACCATTTCAGTCCGTGTCTGGCGGAATTTGGAAATGCATGGTGGTTGTTATGCCAGCCTTCTCCGAACGCCAGGACTCCAAACAGAAAGTTGTTCCGACTATAGTCTTTTGCTGTAAAGGGCTGTGAGCCAAAAATATGGCAAACGGAATTAATCGACCACGTGATGTGATGCGTCCAGAAGATTCTCGCACCTGCTCCAAACAAAAATCCGAATAGGGCTCCTCTCCAAGTCGGTTCGATCAGATATCCGATTCCTACCGGGATCATGATCGATAACAGGATCCAGTAGACGTAGGTTCGGTGAAAAAACATCACAACCCGGTCTTTGCGCAAATCAGGGGAAAACTTCTCGACGTCTTCGACAAACGTATGCTGTTGAAACATCCAACCCAAGTGGGAAAAAAACAATCCCTTTAGCCAACCGTGATTTTTCTTGTGCGGCGTATGTGGGTCCAGATCCTGATCGCTATGTTTGTGATGTTTGCGGTGGACCGTACTCCATTGTAAGGGGCAGCCTTCCAATGCCATGGTTCCCATGGCTATCCAAAACGCTCGTACCCAATCGTGCGTTTCAAAACCCCGATGGGCCACCATACGGTGGTAGCCGACGGTAATTCCCAAGCCCGTGGCAATCCATCCACCAAAGATGAGTGCGATAAACATTGGGTTGAGTCCGCCAGTCGATACGGCCCAAGCTAAACCGATTCCTAACGCCAGCGGCGGACCACCAACGGCCAGAATGATCGCTAACCGGCTCGGTGCAATCGAGTCTGGATTCTTTTGATGGTCGACAGTGGGAATCCTGGAAAGGTCAACTGTCGCAGTGGAGTTTGAACCGAGATCGGTATTGGCTTGGGGGGCCGTAGATGCGAAATCAGTCTTTGAGAGATTAGGATTTTTTTTGGTGCTGTCTTTTCTGGATCGCACTGATTTATCAACAAATGTGGTTGGCATCAAAGACTCGGAAACATTAAAGGGGAAACAACAAAATAAAGATTCGTACTGGATTGTACGGCTTCGGGTGGGGCCTAAATTTTGAGTTACGTGTTTTCCATGTAAAAGCTTTGTAAAAGTGATTTTGATACTGCTACGACCCTACCCATGGAAGATCGAGGAAAAGTCGTTTTCACTCGGCATTTTACGGGGCAGACAAGGTAGAAACCACTATGCCAGCACAAAGTTGGTATGATAGAAGCTCTTGCCCTAATACGGGTTAAAATTGCTAGGTGGTGAGGTAGAAGAGGGGGGCGAAGGCGGAGGGGCAGAACGATGTTCTTTCATCGAAGACCTCCCTCCGATCCGAACGCTTTGTCTCCCGGTGGCAAGAAATGGCGTGGCCGGTGCCAGATTGACGGTCAGTTGACGACCAGCGAGATTCCCAAAGACAAGATTCGGGTCGCTGAGTCCAAGGATGTCCCAAGCCAGGTGATCTTGGGAGTGAAAAAAACATTCGTGGAAAAACAGTTGTGATGGAAAACAAGAAAAAAGGTAGCCTGCTGTCGCTCTGGTACTTGATCGGTCCCGCCATCATCGTGGCTTCGGTCGTGCTGGGACCAGGAAGCATTGTAACTAGCAGCAAGGTTGGGTGTGCTCACGGTTATCAATTACTTTGGGTTCTGGGACTTTCAGGCATCTTGATGATGGCGACTGTCATGCTTTCAGGATGGATAGGCGTTTCCTATGACGATTCGTTTTGCACCGAAATTGCAAATCGATTGGGAAGGCCTGTGGCGGTGATCGTAGGGTTGACTGTTTTTGGGATCGTTGCCTGCTTTCAGTCGAGTAACAACCTTGCGATCTTGCTTGCTGTCGAACCTTTTTTTCCAGACGAAAAAATTCCAATTGGAATGAAGATTGGTATTCTCCTGGGATTGAATGGGTTATTGGTCGGTGTGCTTTACGGAGCGAGAAAACTCTATCGGCCCATTGAGCGGCTAATGTTTTTCATGGTCATGGTCATGTTGGTAGGGTTTGCTACGAATTTTATTTTCGCAAGAGTATCGCTCCTTGATGTCTTCGCAGGATTGATTCCGTCATTTCCAAACGGTTTTTTTGAAAATGGATTTCTTCCATTTGAGGCAACTGCGGTGGGTGTTGATGGTGGTGAATCCATTAAATTTGTTGATCCGATGGGGGCGATCCAGGGAATGATTGCAACAACTTTTTCTGTCGCGGGGGCACTCTATCAGGCCTACCTCGTCAAGGAAAAGGGTTGGTCCTTGGCGAACATCCGAAATGGATCGATTGATTCCATTTTTGGTATCGCTATTCTGGCTGGTATTTCTGCCCTGATTCTCTGTACCGCGGCAGCCCAATTGCATGGGACCATAAAGCCAGCGGAATTGACGTCAGCATCAGAGGTCGCTCGCCAGCTTAAGCCGCTTTTTGGGAGTTTTGCCTACGTTCTGTTTTGTGGAGGGATTTTTGCCGGCGCGTTTAGTTCATTCTTAGTGAATGCAATGATTGGTGGATCGGTCATGGCGGATGGCCTTGGAAAAAGCGGCGGGGTGGATTCTCCCTGGACCAAGGCTTTAACCATCGTAGCTCTTGCGTTTGGAATGGGGGTGGCCATTTTGGCGACCTGTTTCGGCGGTGACTCAACAATTGGCGTCATTATCTTTGCCCAAGCATTGACGGTGATCGGAAATCCAGGCTTGGCAATGGCAATACTCTACCTCGCCCACCTAGCCAAAAGAGATGGTAAACCGATTCCTAATTGGCTATTTGTAGTGGCCTATGTTGGCTTGGTGTTGGTATCGGTTTTGGCAGTGCGTACCGGTTGGGGCATTTGGCTAAAGCTGACTTGATCGTTAGGCTTCCAAAAACAATTAGGCTTCCAAAAACTTGGCTCGGTCTCACCGAAATCTAGCTCGGATTGGGTTGCCGGATTTTACTCTTGAGGTCTATTTGGTTTTTTTTTCGCGGGGGGTGTTGGCTGATTTGGTTTGCTGCCGGCATTGTCCAACCCAAGGGCATCACCCTCGGCATTGGTCGTAGAGGGACCGGGTGAGTCTGCGTCCGTTTTCAGTGTTGTCGGATGGGTTGTTGTCTCAGTGCCAGATGTCTGTTCACCGTCAAGAGCTGTCAGTTCACTTTGAAGTATCTTTAACAGAGTCTGCAAAAAGGCTACCAGCATGGGGCCGACTAGGATGCCAATGGGCCCTAAGACAGAAACACCTCCCAAGACACTGAGCAAAGCAAATAAAGGATGGATATTGGATTGACCATGCAAGATCCAGGGCTTAAGGAAGTTGTCGATTGTTGACACGACAGCGGTTCCCCAGATTGCAAGGAATATGGCTGCGCCGACCTGATTTTCAATTAAATACAGGTAAAAACAGGTAGGGATCCAAACCGCTCCAGCACCGACAAAGGGTACCAGTGCCAAGAGTGTTGTTAACATGACCAACAAAAAGATCGCGTGGACGCCTGCCAGGTAATACCCGATTCCGGCCAGCAATCCCTGCACCAATGCAGTAATCAGCGTAGCGACGACGACAGCGCGACTTACCTTTTCGAATTCTAGAAAAAGTTCGTCCTCATGATGATCTTCAATCGGTGACAGGAACTTGATCGTCTGAATCATTTTCGAACCATCGGCCAAAAAGAAATAAACGGCCACCATCATGATTAAGCCGCTAAAGACCAGAGAGAATAGGAATTGGGAAGCCCGCCCACCCAGTGAAAGAAAATTTGTTGAAATCCAGTCGACCAATGAATTATTGTATTTTTCAAATTCGGCGGGAGTCGGATTGACGATCTCTTTTAGAAAGGCGTTTAACTGACCTCCCAAGTAAAGAAGGCGGAACTGGTGATACGAATTGACAACATTTTGCAACGCAACTCGATACTGGGATCTAATCTTTTTAGCTTGAGTTTTTTCTGCGTCAGCACGATCAGGTTTGGAACCAGTGCCAGTTTCCTTTGTTTTATCAATGGGGACGTCTTCACGCAGGCCTGACTCACTCTGAGTTTCACCAGCCGGAAACAGTGGCTTTGTCGTTTGCAATTCGCCTGTCAATTCCGCTTGCAAATTTCTGGATTGTTCGAGCGAGAGCAAGAAGGCTTCCCATTTCTGCTGGTGTGAAAGGCTCCATTGGTTTTCATTATTTAAACTTTTCGATGGAGGCGATTCCGGTAGGATTCCAAGTGCCAATCCAAGTTTATGAGCGGCTTCCTGAATGTCATTCAGCTTTTTCCGGGCGCTGGAGAATTCCTCCAGATTGCGAATGTCGAGGCTGCGCACTTCATCATCAACGCCATGCAATTCCTCAGCAGCTGGAATCTGTAAATGAAGGCTCTTGCGAATCCGTTTGACATGCTGTTCGATGCCACTGGCAGTCAGGCCTTTAAAAAGTTGTCGAGCCTCTCCTAGCGAGATGAGACTTGCAATCACGATTGGGGCTATCACCGCCAAGCCAATAATGGCTGTCGTTAAACCGGAGGCCAGTCGTATGCGAGCTTGGCATTTTTTGATCATCCAAAGATGGACTGGTCGGAAAATAACGACCAGAACTGCTGCCAAAAATAGCGGCAAAATAAACGCTGACATCACCTGGTAGAAGATGATACTCAGCAAGAGCAGAACGGCGATCAGCACCCCGAATGAGACATATCTTGACACGTTGGTTTCCCTGAACACACAAAAGGTCTGGACGACAACGAATTCTTCGAAGCATGCAACAGAATAGCCTAATGACGGCGTTCAAAAAAGAAGTATGACCGGGGCCGGGGCGTTTCGCATCAGTCGAACTTTAAGCTGGCGGCCAAGCAGAGCCAGATTCGGTCTTAGCTGCCAGAGGGATTCGGTGAGCTGGTTGGCTTGGAATGATTGCCAGTGAACAGGTTTTCCCCAATTGAAAAAAAACTTTTTTATCCCTTGCAACCCGGCAATCCACGGGCGAAACGAAAAAAAAAGAAACTGGCTGGTCATTTCTTGGATGAGTGATAATTTAGCCAACTCGACCAAAGATCAGTTTCGCCGACTGCTACTGCCGGTTCCCCATTTTGGCTGGATTCCCAAAGCGGGCAACGCAATTCCAAAAAAGCTTCACCCGAAAGAATGGATACATGAAGTCGCGCACCAAAAAGACCGTTCGCAAAAATTCTCCCAAGGTGGCGGAATCGGACAACCTGGATTCAGCGAAACAGGTTTCCCAAGATATTGAATTGGATGCGGAATTGCATTCCAACTCCTCCGAGCCGTTTATTGGCAAATGGAACAATCTCGTCAGTACGACCAACTGGGAAAAAGGAGCGATTATTTTTCAGTGGCGTGAGGCGTTGGTGACCGCTGAAGCACCCGCCACCCAGTATTCTGATGAAGCTTGGAGCCAACTGGTGGGTGGTGTGACTTCGCAACATGTTGGGAGACTGCGTCGCGTTTTTCAGAAATTTGGTGATTCAAAGACCGATTTTTCTGGACTGTATTGGAGCCATTTTCACGCTGCGATTGATTGGAACGATCCGGAGTTATGGCTGGAAGGAGCCATTCAGAATAAGTGGTCTGTGTCCCAAATGCGAAAACAACGCTGGGAGACAATGGGCAGTATTCCCGCCGATCAACCGGAAGATTACCAGGTGATTTCCGCTGAATTGGATGAGGATTTTGAACCGGCAATTAACAAGGAACCGGGTCAGAGTACCCCGGGTGAAACGGGGCCGCGCCATGAAGGACCTGATTTTGGTGATGAAGGCAATCTCTCTGCGGCAGGTGAACCAGGGACTAACGGCTCGAAAATCTATGCCGAAGGTGATGGTGATACGGTCGAGTTTGTACGGCCGTTTGAAAATATTGGAGACCTGCCAGATGACCTGATGGAGGCCTTTGACTCCTTTAAATTAGCGATTTTAAACCATAAATCCGAGGGTTGGCTCCAGATTTCACGGGACGATTTACTGGCCAGCCTTGATGCTCTGAAAGAGCTCGTCAAGGCTCCCAATGCCGACGATGGACCTTTCTAAATAAACCCTCGCATACTGTCAGATTGGTGGCTGCCCTGTCTGGTGGTCGTTTTTCCCTGAATTCAATTGAGGTTGATGATTGACCTTGCCTGAAGTTGGCATCGGGCTGAATGACCGGTTAGATTAAGTGGCAGAGATGTTTTCCAGACACTGAGGGAGTCATCATGTCGATATCTAGACGAGGTTTTCTGGAGTCCAGTGCCTTAGCGGGATTGGGCCCTGGGTTTTGTTTGGGGAAAAACGATCCACTTTCAACGGCGGCCACACCAGAGGTTGCGGTGATCATGACTGCGATGACTTATCGCTCTCATGCCCATGTGATCATGGAAAATTTCGTGCAGCCCTACATGTTTAACGGGCAAAAGACAGAGCCCGGTGTGAATGTTGTTGCGATGTACGTTGATCAGTTTCCTGCTGGCGACATGGCGCGGGGGATCGCTCGGAAATATGGTATCCCCATCTACGACACGATTCAGAAAGCGTGCAGTTTGGGTGGGGCTGAATTAAAAGTCGATGCGGTCCTGTCGATTGGAGAACATGGTGACTATCCATTTGATGAACTAGGACGACACCAGTACCCAAGGAAACGGTTCTTTGATGAAATACTAAAATGTGTCAAGAAATCGGGTAGGGGGATTCCGATTTTCAATGACAAGCATCTTTCTTTTCGTTGGGATTGGTCGAAAGAGATGTTCGACCAGTCGATGGAGAATGTATGCCCATTGATGGCGGGAAGTTCGGTGCCCCTGGCCCAGAGAATTCCCAATTTGGAGTTGTCCCCGGGATGTGAAATTGTGGAAGCGATTTCCATTCATGGTGGCGGTGTGGAATCGTATGATTTTCATGGGCTGGAGGTATTGCAGTCCATGATTGAAAGTCGCAAGGGGGGGGAAACGGGTGTTGCAAGGCTTCAATTTCTCGATAGCAACGCGGTCTTGGAAAAAATGGAAAAGGGTGAGATCTCACGGGAAATATTTGATAAGGCAATGCGGGCGGTCGATTCCGAGGCTAATTTGTCCTTCGAGGAGATTATCAAGACATCGCATGGGATTCATTTGGAATACAAGGATGGGCTGATGGCTACCTGCCTGAGCATTAAGCAGATCAAAGGCAATAACTGGGCGTTTGGCTGTTCACTCAAAGATGATTCGGCTATCAAGGCCTGCCGATTCTATGTTGGTCCATGGAACAACCGTAACTTGTTCAAGGCTCTCTCTCACTCGATTCAGACCCACTTCAAAAACAGAAGTTCGCCCTATTCGATCGAGCGGACCCTGTTGACGACCGGGATGGTCAATTTTGCGATGGATTCCAAGTTTGCCGGTGGCAAGATATTGCCCACGCCGCAGCTTGAAATAGCCTATTTGCCCAAAGAATTCCGGTCGATGCGAGAGATGGGATCTACGTGGAAGATTCTCACAGAGGAGACTCCTCAGCCCAAGGGATTCTTCCAACAGTATCGCTAGCGATTGGCTAGAAATAATGGCATTGCCGGCGAGTTTTTTGAAACTCATGTTTGGTGGGATTGGGTCGATGCTTTTGGGTTGCCTTGACCCAAAACGTAATTCTGCAACAAAAAAAGCCTCGGCATAGCATGCTGAGGCTTTGATGTTTTTCGCAGGTCGAGCGTTTTGCCCGTTCGAGCGTTTTGCCCGTTACTTATAATTGCTGCTGGCTCCACCGGTGACATTGCCAACCTGATGGAAGTGGTTGTGGTCGATGTAAATGACCTCGGAGGCTTCTGGATCGTCCAAAGTGTGGGGAACTGGCCAGCCGATAATGGTTTTCTCGGAGAAATAGATCGTGCATTTGTAATGAGCGTGGTGCAATTGGGCAGGACCGATTAATGGAACGAATCGAGGAGGATCGACATAGTCAGCGATTTTCTCCTTGATGATTTTGACATTATTGATCTGGCGTTCGTGCAGGAATGGAATGCCACCCTGCTGTGGTCGTGCACGCTCGAAAGCATACATAACTTCTTCGTCGCTTGGCGGATCCAATGCAACTGCTGGACCGCCGGCAGTCAATGGTCCCAAAATAGGAACCCGGGAGTATCTTTCCTTAACTCTAAATTCGTCTTCCGCCATTTCCTGGTAATACGGCGAAACGGGGATTGGGATACTCAGGAGGCCAAGTGACGGTCCGGTCACTGGAAAACACCCAGTGTTGGCAACGGCCATGAAACCCACTAGTAGGCAGAGAGAAGTGGGAACAATTTTTCTCAACATAACGAGGTCATCCTTCGAAACGAAAATTAATTTCTAAGGTTGTTATCGTGAGAAACTTTGCCGAACTTTCAGGTTTTTCCGTTTAATGAAAGAATTACTTTTGATCCTGATGGGCTGCTAGCCTGAAAATGCTGTCACCCGGGGGATTCTGCAGTCTAGCAGGCGTTTCTTTAGGAACGGTGTTTGCTTTATTGGCCGTGCAATACTCCCAGTCGATCACGGATTCTACCCATTTTTACCAGCCTTCTATCTCCTGTTCGGAATGAGGGCCTAGTTTCCCTTGAACCCCCCTCAATAGCGAATCGCATTGATAGACTTTTCCTGCTCTGACGACGATTTTTCCATTTCTTGTGTTGCGAATATTCTTCAGGGGATTCCCGCTTACCACATAAAGGTCGGCCGACTTGCCTGTTTCGAGGCTCCCATGATTTTTGTCGATTCCTAAAGCACGGGCCCCGTTGATGGTGGCAATCCGAATGGCGTCCACCGGTGGAATGCCGCTTCTGACCAGTGCATCCAATTCTCGATGGACCCCAAATCCTGGTAGAAAGCTCCCGTCGCTGAAGTGGTCAGTCCCCAGCGTGATTTTTCCACCTGCCTCATAGAAAGCTCTGATGGTCTTTTGTTTGACCTGATATATTTTTTCAAAGGTCTCAATAGGAGTCCGTTCTTTTCCTTTGAGCTTTGCGCGAACAAAATCGGTAAAAAATTTTCGTTCATCAATCCAGTATTCGTATTCTTCTCCCCTTTTTCCAAAGTAACCATAGGCGGAAAGTGTCGCGTCGAACCAAATCCCTTTCTCGACATAAAAGCGAATGATGGAGAGTATTTCGGGCATTGCCGGCTGCACCTCTTTTAAAGAACTGTAGGCCGAACGCGTGTTCGGCAATGCATCACCACCCAGAAAGTGCTCGATCCGATCGATACCCATTTCGATTGCATCGCGAGGATTGACACTCTGTCGGAATCCCGATCCCAAATGCCCGGTCACGGTTAATTGATGCGAATGCGCTTCCTTGATCAGGATTTTTAGCTCATCAGGCCGGATGGATTTGGCTTTGAACCCGCCTACCAACGGCGCCCAGTGACGGACGTCTTCAACAATTTGGTTTGCATTGCGTTGTCTTCCCCAATCTGGTCGAGCGCGACCGAAGTAGGGACCAGAATTAATCAGCCTCGGTCCGATTTTTTTTCCGGATTCGATATCGGTCCGCAATTTCTGCATGGCCTGCGGGTCGAGTTCTCCTGCAGAAAAGGTAACGGTAGCTCCGTTTGCCAAGTAGACTATTGGCAATACGTGGAATTCTTCCCGCCTTTTTTTAAACAGGCGAACATTGTAGTGGGCATGGAGATCAATGAACCCAGGCAGAATGTAGTCGTCTTCAGCCAGTATTTGACGTTGCAAATTGGAAGCAGAAGTGCGGCCGATCATGCTTTGGATGACGCCAGCTGAAATAACAATTCCCTTGTTGCGGACGAATTTGCCACTTTTTGTATCGAATCGGTGCCCTCCGACCAATAACATTGCGGATTTCGCGTTGGAAGTACTATCGGATAGGGTGGTTGAGGATTCCTGGGCCAGCAATTTCAAGTTGGGGAAAACTTGGCCGAATGGAATAAAAAACAGTGTCAGGATGGATAGAAGGGGCGGGATTGGGCGAATGGATTTCTCGACTGGAGGATTCACCGCAAATGATTTAGTCAAATTCGTCTCCCAGTGATTTTCGAAGATCCTACGGACTCAACAACTTTATACCAAAACAACGAACTCAAGTGCTTCTTCCCCACGAAAATGAAATGTGGGCGGGCGTGTCCTGTACCACCGAGGCCAAAAAAGGAAGAATGATGCAAGATGGCAATGCGGCGAATCGGAAATGTGTTGGACTGTTAACCGCGATTAAAAGTGTTTTTTTGATGATTGGAATGAAGAGATGAGACACTTGTCACCCAAGAGAAACACGACAACCGCCACGACCTCGGTGGAACTTGCAGCAGAACAGTTGGAGCACTTCGGTATTCAAAGCAACTCCGAATACGGCAAGACGCTGTGCCGAGTCGTTGAAAAGATGTACGAGACCCATGACGATATCAATCGTCTCTGGGAAGTCTCGTTGCGTTCGATAGATGGGCTGAGTTATCAGGACCGAGTTAGTCGATTTAACGCCAAGAAATTCCTCTCCTTTCAACTGGCCAAGTTGCTTGACACTTTTCAAAACTCATTCAGGTCAAGCTATCAGTCGCTTGACCTGAACCTCTCTACCCAGACGTCAAAGGGTCCCTACCCAGTATTTGATAACGTCACGGCAATTTTTTCTGCCACACCGGTGATTGCCCGCACGGCCACTTATATTTACGCCTGCGCTGAATGGATTGAGGATGCGTTTCGTGGAAAAGACTTCATGCTGGAAATTTACTCCCGCTTGCTTAATCCCACTAGCATCTGCCTGGCAAACCATATTGTTGATATCGAGGCCGGGAAATTTGCCAATGAGTATATGGCTTGGAATTTTAATAGCGGAATGGCGGCAATTGATGCTGTATTGTCCCATGTGCTCGGTCGGGACGATATCCTGATCACCTCCAGGAATATCTACGGTGGTGCCTATCAGTTGATTCATGATTGGTATGCCAAGGACGGTAATCTTGAAATCGCGGTGGAGACGTTTGATGGTTACAACTCTGAAGACATGCAATCGGTTTTTCAAATGGCTCAGGAGAAATACCAGGACCGGATATCGGAAGGACGAAATATTTATGTTTACCTGGAATCCCCCTGTAACCCTCAGGGCTACGTCCTGGATGTACCTGGGATTTGTCGATTTGCTCATGAGAACGGGATGCGTGTGGTTCTCGATGCGACTGTGGGCACTCCGTTTCTCTATCGCCCGCTGCAGACGGACGATCCCGCCGAGCGGCCAGATTTTGTAATCCATAGCTACACCAAGGATCTATCCGGGACCGGTGGTGTGATAGCTGGCTGTGTTATCGGCCGGAATGAAGAGATGTTCATTCCGAAAGGTGAGTCTGTGGATGGAAAAAACTGGGATGATACGATGTTTTGGAATGTCTATTACGTCAAGGGAGCGTTCCTGAATGCAGACGGTGCGTATGAAGTTCTGCAGGGGATGCGAACTTTGCCAATGCGAATGCTTCGCAAGTGTATCAATACCGTCATTCTCGCCGAATTTCTACACTCTCATCCGGGGATCAAGGTTGCTTGTAGCTATTTACGGGACGATCCCAATCACCAACTTGGGCAGGACCACATGCTTTTGGGATTGCCTGCACCATTATTTACGACCAGCATGGACGACGTGCCCCAACAGGCCTTTCATCGTTTTTTTGATTCCCTGTCTCCGACGTTTGGCCATATGATCAGTCTTGGGCAATCCAATACGATTGTAAGCTGTCCGTCATTGACTACTCATTCGGAGCTGGGAGAGGAGGCGTTATTGGCTGCAGGTCTGACTCCCACTACGATTCGGTTTGCCGTTGGGGATGAAGCTCCTTTGGATTTGGTAAGACATATTATTGAAACGGCCAAGGCAACCATTGATCCAGAAGTACCTGGTTTCTCCAGCGGTTTCCCCGAGTTGGCGGCAGTAAAAGAGTCGGTTAGGAAACATTATCTGGATGTCCACCATCGATACATCCAGCATCAATTAGATGAATTCTGAATTTTTGATAGCCAGCCAGCTTGGATGGAATCGTCGATGATCACGGAGAATGGTGTTGTGAATTAAAAAAACCAGCGACCTTGCCAAAAGGCCGCTGGTTTTTTTCGCCGGAGAATGGCTATTTCAGAGTCGACAGCTGAGTCGATGTCATCGGTGGATAGAATTTGTCAAACGAGAGCCGCGGCAATTGTTCCTTGCAAACAGTCGCCATGAACTGCTGTCCCGCTTGCGTGACTGGAGGGAAACGACATTTGAGAAGTCGGCTTGAGTAGATGCCCCAATTGCTGATGAGGGTAATGCTCTAGCCGACTTAAAATTCATATTGTGATTTGCGATACCCCTAAATCTTCGGGAATTTAATTGAATTGAATTGGGGAAGTTGAAAAATATCAGATCAACCCGCGTGTGATTTCTGTTCGGAATGTTCAGCATGGTTTGCTTGCAATGGTCATACGTGGATTTCAGACCAAATGAACAGAATCATCCGTAAAATCGATTGCTAAAATCCTCATTTACCACCGGTTCAGGCGACTAGGGCGGGCCGCTACAGCGACTTTTTATAGATTGTCGGTGGCATTCCCACATCAACCAGACCCTGGCGATTTAGGCGAGATCCAGAGCAATAATTCGAAAAATGGGTGGGATGACCTGAGTCAAGGTAACTTGACGAATCGCCTCAACGTTGGCAAAGTTGGATTTTACGAATTATCCGAGTACATGATGTCCCTGGTCTCTCTTGACAACGTATCCATTCGATTTCGCGGCCCAAATTTACTGGATGAAGTCAGTTGCAAAATTGACCAACGTCAACGAATTGGGTTGCTGGGGAGGAATGGCGCAGGGAAATCAACCCTGATGAAGATCATTTCCGGCCAACTGGAGGCGGATTCCGGGAGTGTGCAGATCGAGCCAAATGTTGTGGTTTCCCAGTTGCCCCAGGAAGTTCCTCGGGACGTTTCCGGGAGTATTTCCGAAATTGTCACCAGGGGAATGTCTCATCTGGTTGAAACCGAACCAGAGTGGACGGTCCAGAATCGTGTCGAGCAAATCATGACACGCATGGAACTTAATGGTAATGCGGAATTTGCTAGCCTCTCATCGGGCATGAAGCGTCGTGTCTTGCTCGCTCAATCCATTGTGGCTGAACCCCAACTACTGCTGTTGGACGAACCGACTAACCACCTCGATATTGCGTCGATCCGATGGCTGGAAACTTTTCTGATGAAGTGGCGCGGCACGATTCTGTTTGTGACTCATGACAGGAGTTTTTTGCAAAACCTGGCGACGCGAATTCTCGAGATTGATCGTGGTAATTTACTGGATTGGTCATGCAGTTATGAAAAATTTCTGGAGCGGAAAGAAGCAGTGCTCGAAGCCGAAGAGAAACAGAATGCATTGTTTGACAAGAAGCTGGCGGAGGAAGAAGCCTGGATCCGTCAGGGGATCAAGGCTCGTCGGACCCGGAACCAGGGGCGTGTGAGGTCGTTGGTGAAATTGCGGGAGGAACGACAGCAGCGTCGTGAAAAAATAGGGAATACGCGACTCCAAATTCAATCGGGGAAACGTAGTGGAAATCTGGTGGCGGAGATTGATGAAATTTCTTTTGGGTATGATGACCTACCCATCGTGCAGGAATTTTCTTGCGAAATCATGCGTGGCGACAAAATAGGATTGATCGGGCCCAATGGCGTTGGGAAAACCACCTTGCTAAGGCTGCTCTTGGGTACCCTTGAACCCTCTTCCGGACGAGTCCGACTAGGGCACAATCTTGAGATTGCCTACTTCGACCAATTGCGGGACACGCTCGATGACAATGAAACGGTTCAGTTTAATGTGGCCGATGGCTACCAAAACGTACAAGTCAATGGTCGCGACAAACATGTTCTGGGTTATCTACAGGATTTCCTTTTTCCTCCCGAGCGGGCCCGCACCGAGGTTAAGTTTCTGTCAGGTGGGGAACGAAATCGCTTGTTGCTGGCCAAGTTGTTTTCCAAAACCGCCAATGTGTTGGTTCTCGATGAACCAACCAACGATCTGGATACGGAGACACTGGAGCTGTTGGAAGAAAAACTGATTGAATTCGATGGAAGTGTTCTGGTGGTCAGTCACGACAGGACATTTTTGAATAACGTGGTGACTAGCACCATCGTTTTTGAAAATGGGCATGTCAAGGAATATGACGGTGGATACGACGATTGGGTTCGACAATCGGGCAACACAAAATCGAAGGCGGCGTCGGTTGCATCGGACAATCCTGTTATTGAAAAAAAGAAGCAGGTCAGCGACAAACCAGTTGGGGTAACGGGTAGACCCAAATTGAAGTTCAAGGAAAAACGTGAGTTGGCTGAGTTGCCCGAGAAGATTGAGACGCTCGAAGCGTCGATCTCGGAAATCCATGAGACGATGGCTCTACCGGATTTTTATCAACAATCAAGCGAGCTCATCGCTTCGCAGCAGAAACGGCTGGATGAGTTGACCAAAACACTGGAATCGGCTTTCCAAAGATGGGATGAATTGGAACAAATGTCCTGATGGAGGCCGCCAAAAGGACGACGCACTACGGTTTTGCGAATCTGATCGATTTGCATTAATATAGAGGGAGTCTATTGGGTTTCAAGCTAATGGGGACCGAGTTAATTTGGTCACCATGATCCCATCCCCTTTCTCATTTGATGGATTCTCAGCCGATGAATACTGCCGCCAAGCCTAGCTCTATGAGGTCGTTGATTGGAATTGTTGTTTTGTTGGTGATTCTGATTGGGGCCGGGATTTATTTTGTTTCAGGAAGGGGAGGTGGTGCCACCGGTCGAGCGTTCATGGAATTGCGTAAAGCTTTCATCAACAAAGACTTTCAAACTGTTTACGCCATGATCGATGTGCAAGGGCAAGGAAGTCTTGATGGACTTGGCGAATCGAATGCTGAACTAGCCGATCTTTCGGGCGCCGACCGTTATGCAAAGTATATGGAGGGAGTAGCTGAATCGACGGGCTCGACCCGCGTTGCGAAAATGGTCTTGGAGTGGATGGATACCGTGAAGGTACAATCTGCCAAAACCGAGGACAAAATGGTGACTTTGACGCTGGTCTATGGAGATAAAAACGACGAAAAGCTGGTTGCCAATCAAGTTGATGACCAATACCGCTTTCAATTGAAGCCATCCAGCAATCGTTTTTTTAGTGCGCTAACGGCCAACTACGCCGGAGAATCTGGTCGGAATCATTCTGATGCGGTGACGCCTGGCGCGACTGGAGGTCGCTTCCCCGGGAATCCCGACGGCAAGGGGCCTGGGAAATCACCTGAGGCTCCAACGGGCCGATAATTTGTTTTCCACCGTCCGACGTTGACTTAGTCTGGATCGCTGGAACTCTTGCTGACGTTGACGTTGGGGAGGTCAAATTCTCTCCGGCTCATAGATTCATAATGGTGTCCGACGTCAACCTGGTGACCCTCCAGAACCCTGTTGCCTTCTGAGTCGTTTCTAGCGTTCATGATTGCTTTGCGACCGCTTTTGCAAATGGTCTTTACTTCGATCAGTGACTCTGCCCAAGCCAGTAGATACTGACTTCCTTCGAACGGTTCGCCGCGGAAGTCGGTTCGGATTCCGTAACAGAGTACGGGAATATCCAAATGATCGCAGATCATGGTCAGCTGTAGGACTTGCGATTTGGACAAAAACTGGGCTTCGTCAACCAGAACGCAATCAATGGGAGCGGATTTCAGGCATAATTGGATCGCTTGGTAGAAATCGTAGTCCGCTGGAAACTCCAGTGCCTCCGCGGAAAGGCCGATCCTTGATACTACTTTTCCAGTGGGACCTCGACTGTCGATTTTTGGTTTGTAGATGACCGCAGTCATTCCCTGTTCCCGGTAATTGTATGCGGCCTGCAGTAGCATTGTGCTTTTACCGGCATTCATTGCGGAATAGTAAAAATAGAGTTTTGCCATGATTTGATGATTTAAATGGATTGATCAAAATCGAGTTGATGTGACGGTCTTCCGGCACTTTTTTACATAATGGGCAGACCTAACGTGTCATTACAGCAGATACGATTGGTATCACAATTGTATTAAACTGGTCACAATATAACCGGGTTTTCTCAGGACAAAATCCGTCGTCCTGATCGTTTCACTTTCGGGGAGGCGATCTCACGGGGCGGTGGCGACAGTTTGCCTACATGAAAATAGTGGATTCCACCTCAATTGATTTGAAACAGGGAGGCATTGGTGGCGCGTAACGAACAGTTGATTCGTCAGCACAAGATTTTACAAATTCTAGAACGGGTCCGTTATGGAAAAATGCTCGAGGAGATCCGCGACGATCTCGTGGACGAACTGGGCTTAAAGTCACTCCATACAAGAAGCGTACGCCGTGATTTGGAAGCTCTGCAAGCTGCCGGAATAGACGTTGATTCTCATGACTCTGGGCGGGGCCGCGTCTGGAAGTTGGGTCCGAGAGCCAAGTCGACCTATAAAATCACTGCTTCAGCAACTGAGTTGATTGCCTTGTCCTTGGGGCGTGACCTGCTTTATCCGCTGGCTGGCACTCCGTTTTGGATTGGAATCGAGTCGTTTTGGAACAAGATTCAGGAGGAATTGCCGGCGACAGTGACCGACCATTATGAAAAATACCGCCAAGTTCTGCACGTGCTCGGCACGCCGGCCAAGTCTTATGAAAACCATGACGGTATGATCAAAACATTTAACCGTGCGATCCTGGAGCATCGTACGGTTGAGGCGGATTATCGTCCGGTCGGGAAACCGGTGTCGACAAGAAACATGGATCCATTGGCCATCGTGTTTTACCAGTCAAGTCTATACATCATCGCTCGGGTGCCAGAATCCAGCGACGTTCCGGTGGGAGATCTTTCCACTACGATTCGCCACTGGAAACTGGATCGTTTCGAAAAAGCAACTGCCTTGGATCTTTGGTTCAAACCACCCAAAGGCTTTGATTTGGCGTCTCACCTTTCGCAAAGTGTTGGGATTTTTTCAGGACGCAATTCAAAGAATTTCCGGATTCGGATCAGCGAATATGCCGCACCTTGGGTTCTCGAGGACCCTTGGCATCCATCTCAAAAAGTTAAAAGATTGAAAGATGGGGGAATTGAACTGAGTATTAAAGCCTCTCACGAATTGGAGATTATTCCTCGAGTCCTCTCGTTAGGTGGTGAAGCTGAATTACTATCGCCAAACTCTGCACGCCAAAAAATCGCTGATATGATTGCTAGCATGTCGAGCCATTATCAAAAGTAAAGGATGGCAGACGAGAGTTGGAATCTGACAGGCACTGTTAGTCCAGCCCGTTCGAGCTTCTAGCTTTTCACTGGGTATTTGTAGTGATTTGCTTGGTATGGGTCATGTAATCCGGGATTCAATTTGCTACGTGGATCTGTTCCATGGGGGCGGCATTGGTATTGCACTTTCCCGGCAGGTGGACTGGATCATCACGACCCGATCAATGGCAATTTTCGCGAAGATCGACAAAATCGGAAAAAAAGCAGCAACTCACGATGGCAAGTTACCGAAAATAATCATGGGTAACCTTATCGCAATATTGCGTAGCGGGGTTTGAGCCAAGGTTTAAATGCTTGACAGACGCTTTATGAAAGCTGAGTTACCTTTTTTTTACTGTAGTCAACAATCAACGTGGAAATCACTTGCGGTCGGCCCAGTCGGCGCCCCAGAGCAAGTATGGAAACATTGGCGATTAATGCAATCCAGGAGGGAAACATGCGCCGTAAATCAATTGGCTTAATGCTCGCGGCATTTGCCATTCTCGTTGGATCCGTTGTAAATGCGGACGACGAGAAAATTGCTAAACATTTGTACAACAAGCTTTCTGAGGCAAAACAGCAAGGCTCGTTGAAGAACTTCACCCTGGATTTAGAAGTCAAGGATGGCGTTGTCTTTTTCAGCGGTCGTGTGACTGATAAGACTCAAAAGGTGATGGTCTTGACCCTAGCTCAAAAGGCACAGCCCTTAGGTGTGGTTGAGATTCGTGACGGCATTGCTGTCGCTCCTAAGCCGGTTGCGGCCAAACCAGTTGCTCCTAAACCAGTTGCTCCTAAACCAGTTGCTCCTAAACCAGTTGCAGCTAAACCAGTTGCAGCTAAACCAATTGCAGCTAAACCAATTGCAGCCAAGCAAGTGGCGACCCAACCTGTTAATAATGAACCTTCCAGTGAAACCTCGACCCGAGTGAAGCGAGCTTCGGCAAGCACCCCGGTTCAGGATTTCGATTATCTGAGTACTCGGGCTCCCAAGCCAGCACCACCTACCCAGGTGGCTGCTCCTGCTGCCGTACCAGTCCAACAGGTTGTTCCTGCACCCATCCCAGAGCCAGCGATTCAGACAGCCGCTCTTCCAGAGCGTCTAGCCGTACCAGCAAACTACGGTAACGCTCCGGTTCCTGTTCAAGCTCAGATGCAGGCTCCTAGATATCTGCCGGCTGCCGGAACAGGTGCAGCTCCCGCTGGAGCACGTTACGACGAGCCAGGGTTGCCCGCTTACGCGTGGCCCAGTTACGCTGCTCATCCTAACTACGGGGCAGTAACGTATCCCAAGACCTACTCTCCAACAGCTTGGCCCTATATCGGTCCATTCTATCCTTATCCTCAAGTTCCGCTTGGTTGGCGGAAAGTGACATTGGAGTGGGACGATGGTTGGTGGTACTTGGACTTCAACGATAACAAGTCTCGTCGTCGTCGTCGGTAGTGGCGATGGACTCAATCCGCTCACGATAAGTTGAGCCGACGGCAGAACCACATTGTTCACTAGACACAGTAAAAAAATAAAAACCCCGGAATTTATTTCCGGGGTTTTTTTATTTGGTGACAAGACGACTCACTGGCGTTCCGGATCGAGAACTACATCGAGTCTGATTTTGCCTTTGTTTCTTCCGCAAGTTGTATGTACTTGTTGTCTTGAGTCAGTTGCCAAGCTCGTTGATAAGTAACGCTCAACGCGGTGTAGTTGAAAACATCATCGGGCTCCAGTTCGACCGCTTTTTTTCCGTGGTAACAGCTTTTGTCCGCATCTTTTAATCGAAAATAGACAACCGCCAATGCCAAGTGGGCCCGAACAAAATCGGGATCAATTTCCAAGGCTTTGTTAAGCCTGTCGGCCGCATCTTGGTATTTTCCGTCAACACGGAGCTTTTCTGCTTCGTTTTCCAGCTCTATTTTTTCAGACATGATTTGTTTTGCGTCGTTAAATTCAGGATGGGAATCCTATATCCTATAATCTTGTTCCCGTCAGTACGAGCGGAGCGCTGCTTCAGATTCAGCGGAACCCACATCCGGGGAGGTCTGAAATAGGCTTCATTGCTTTTTTTGAGCCCGAAAGGCTGCTCTCAGGGGAGCTGGATGCCCTTCAACGGTTAGCTCTGAATCGTTGGTGTCCAGAAAGTCTTCTAACGATTCAAACGTGGTCCATCTTGTTTTGCGTTGTTCATCAGTCGTGGTGCGTTCCACCGATACTAATTCTACGCTCTCAAATCCGCTCCGCCTGATCCAGTTTTCCAGGCAGGAAGTAGTCGGAACAAAAAAGACATTTCGAGCCTTCGCATATCGATCTTCGGGAAACAATGCGATCGATTCTTCGCCTGGAATAATCTGGCTTTCAATCAGGGTAATTCCACCCGGGACCAAAGCATCATGGATTCCCCGCATGATCGCCAGTGGATTTCGCTGGTGGTAGAGTATTCCCATACAAAGTACAACGTCGAATAACTCGTGGAAAAATGACAGATGTTCTGCTCCCAACAGTTCATATTGCAGTTCTGGGCGGCGGGCATATTTTTGAATCAATTCGAATTGCATCAAAAACGGGACAGAAGGATCCAATCCAAGGATCATTTCAGGGGCCTGTGTGACGGCTCGAAACATGTAGTATCCGTTTCCACATCCAACATCCAGGACTTTTGCATCGGTCAATGATCCCAAGGCTGGTTGGATTCGGTTCCATTTCAAGTTTGAACGCCATTCGGCATCGATTTCAAGTCCGCACAAGCGAAAAGGCCCTTTTCGCCATGGCATCAATTCCTCGGCAAGTTTTTCAATAGCTTGGTGGTTGGAAGAGGTCTTCAGCAGTTCCGGATTGCCTACGGTGACCCAATCTGCAAATTGATTGAATTCATCTATTTCAGCGGCCGTAGATTCCAATTCGGGTAGCTTTTCAAACAATTGGAGTTTTTTTGACCAATGTTTTGAGGTTAACCAACCTTCGCGCTCTATACGAATCGCTTCAATTTTATCAAAATCAATTTGATTTTGAATTTTTTTGACGATATCCGGTCGTTTCCAAAAGCTCATTTGTTTCGCTCTTTCAGCGATTTATTTCGGTTCAAATTACCTGCACAATCATGACGAACGTCGATCAACTATTCAATCGAATCAATCCCAAAACCGGCGAATTTTTATTCGATGAAAATGTTGCTGAAGTCTTCGATGATATGATTTCCCGCAGCGTGCCACTTTATGCCGAGGTACAACAGTTAATTCCCAGATTGGCGTCGTTGTTGGATCACCAGCAACTCAGGGTGGTAGATCTCGGTTGCAGCACGGGAACTTCACTTGTGAATTTAGCTGATTATTTCCCG
Source organism: Planctomycetota bacterium (assembly GCA_014238905.1). Classification (GTDB taxonomy): domain Bacteria; phylum Planctomycetota; class Planctomycetia; order Pirellulales; family Pirellulaceae; genus JABAAE01. The sequence goes on along the minus strand of JABAAE010000002.1, from coordinate 143,229 downwards.
AATCGTGACCTCGATTTAATCGGTGTTGATAATTCGGCGGCAATGCTCGAACGATGCCGACACAAATTGGAGCAAAAAAACCTGCAGGATCGAATTCAGGTTTTTCACGATGACATCCGTGATTTTGATTTTTCCGATGTCTCGATGGTCTTGATGAATTATACGATTCAATTCGTTCCAATCGATGAACGGTTGAAACTGTTGGAGCGAATCCGGAATTCACTTGTTCCAGGCGGTTTTCTTTTGTTCTCCGAAAAATTCGTACATGATGATGTGCAGTTGGATCGGACGCTTGTTGAACTTTACTTTGACTATAAACGCCGGATGGGTTACAGCGAATTGGAAATTGCCAGAAAACGAGATGCGCTGGAAAACGTTCTCATTCCGTTTTCGGTCAGCGAAAATGAAAAGATGTTGCAACAAGCCGGTTTTCAAGATGTGGAGTTGATCCTTAAGTGGTTTAACTTCGGTACTTTTTTGGCGTATGCGAAATGATTTTACCTAAGCTCCTTTGTTCGTCGCTGTGACCCATGTTGCCAAAACAGGAATTAATACGGCTTAGAGTCGGCATCGGCCACGATACCCACCGCTTGGCCAGCGGAGGTCCTCTCATGATTGGTGGGGTTAGTGTCCAGCATGATTACCATGCTGTAGGCCATTCCGATGCGGATGTTCTTTTGCATGCTATCACTGATGCGATTTTGGGGGCGTCCGACCTGGGTGACATCGGGGAGATGTTTCCCAATACCGATCCCGCGAATAAAGGACGGGATTCGATCGAAATGCTATCGCTGGCAATGGCTAAAGTTAAGGTGTCTGGATTTTCGATAATAAATCTTGATTGTATTGTCTTTGCCCAGCGGCCTAAGCTATCACAGTTCAAGCCAGCGATTCGTCAACGGATCGCAAGAGCGCTGGAGCTTGATGCCAGCCAGATTGGTCTCAAAGCGAAAACGGGCGAGGGTGTCGATGCAGTCGGTAACGAAAAGGCGATTCAGGCGCAGTGCGTTGCATTGCTTTTTCGAGAATAATTTCCGGCTTTTTTGCGATGAACTGACCTCCGAATGGGATGAAGCTGATCCAAAAGGCAATTAATGGAATCTTTTTGTTGTGAATAAAACCTCTCCAGCTATCAACCAAACAACGACTGCTCGTGATCCTATGTCGAAAGTCTCCCAGCCCGATATTCCTGAAATACAGATCTTCAATACACTCTCGCGGACAAAAGAAAAGTTTGTTCCCGTGAAGCCCGGACGGGTTGGCATGTATTTGTGTGGTCCCACCGTTTACAAAGAAGCTCACATAGGGCACATGGTGGGGCCGGTCATTTTTGACACTGTCAAGCGTTACCTGACGTATTGCGGCTATGAAGTGAACTGGGTTGTCAATATTACCGATGTCGATGACAAACTGATTGCCCAGGCAAACCAACGTGGTATCTCCATGTCGCAGGTTGCGACCGAAATGACGGCCGATTACTGTGCCAATCTTCTTGAACTGGGAGTTAATCAGATTTCCAGTATGCCAAGGGCAACCGAGAATATCGATGAGATCATCAAATTCATCCAGGAGTTGATAGAAGAGGGATTTGCCTATGCCGTTGAGGGTGATGTCTTTTTCGATGTCTTAAAAGATGCTCAATACGGAAAGCTGACCAACAGGAATGCTGATGATCAACAAGGCGAAGGAGGAACCGCGGCCGGAAAAAAACGATCAGCTGCTGACTTCGCACTCTGGAAATTGGCAAAATCAAACGAGCCTTCCTGGAAAAGTCCCTGGGGTGATGGGCGGCCAGGATGGCACATTGAATGCTCCGCAATGAGTCGCCGTATTCTGGGCAGGACGTTCGATATCCATGGCGGTGGTTTGGATCTTACTTTTCCACACCATGAAAACGAAATAGCCCAAAGTGAATGCTGCCACGGGGAGCCGATGGCCCGTTACTGGATGCACAACGGATTGATGCGGGCGAGCAAAGGTTCCGGGAAATTGGGGGGCAAAACCGATCGAGAGCCAAGCGGGGCATCCTCAGCCGAGTCCCAGGGGGAGCAGGCGGACACGAATACTAAGATTAGCCGTTCCAAAGGGGCTGGAGGATTACGTGAGCTGATTGCTCGTCAAACGGGGGAGAGGATCCGATTCTTTCTTCTTAGAACCCATTACCGAAGCACCATCGATTTCAGCGAGGAAGGGCTGGAAGAGGCCGGTGCTGCATTAGAAAAATTCTATAATTTCTTTATCCGCTATCAGCGGATAACTTCATTGGATTTTTACCAGCAACCTGATGAGCAAGGGCTCTCTCTCCCGTCGCTTGGCGGTGGAGAATTCGAAACAGTTGGTAGCCCTTTTCTTCAATCCATCAAGGAGATGCGGAACAACTTTATTCATTCCATGAATAATGATTTTGACACCAATGGTGGTATGAGCGAGATTTTTGGTTTGTTATCAGCATTGAACAAATATGCTGACGAACAGAATCTCGAGGATGTCGCCCAACGCGATAGTCAGTCTGTTTCGGATTTTTCTCGCGGTGTGGAGACTCTGCGAGAACTTTCCTGGATTCTAGGGCTTTTTCAAAAACCAGTTCGGAAATCCGAGGGTTCTGCTGACGAAGGTGCACTGGATTCGGTGATGGGTCTGGTCATTGATCTACGAAATGACGCCCGTGCGGGAAAGAACTGGGATGTTGCTGATAAGATTCGTGACGGTCTCAATGCTGCCGGCATCGTTCTCGAAGACCGTAAAGATGAAACCGGATGGAAAACCATCTAAACCCAAGCAGTGTTTATTATCGGCGATGATTGGGATCGTTGGATATTACTATTAATGTCGGTGTTGCCTCGGATTGGAAAACAACGGAGCCGATTTTAGACGTCGATAGGGTTGTTGATCCTTCGGTAGAAATCATTCAACACCCAGTGGAACGCTGACAGGTGGATGCTTTCGACCATACCCATGTCGTTGAGCTCAACGTGCAAACCGTCTTGTTGCATGGACTTCAGCTTGCCACCATCGTAACCGGTTAGCCCAAATGTTTTTACTTGGTTCTGATTAGCCCATTGAACAGCATTTAAGATGTTGTCACTGTTTCCCGAACCGCTGATGGCAAGCAAAAGGTCGCCTGGACGAGCGTAATTCATGAGTTGTTGCAGGAAGATTTGATCGTAAGACAAATCATTGCCAACAGCCATGATCCAGCCCAGATTGTCGGTCAGGCTAAGGACCCTGAGTCGTTTAAAGCCGGGATCGTGAAATTTGTCATTGGGGATGGAGCCTTTGCCCAGGTCTTCGGCAAAGTGGCTGGCCGTGGTTCCCGATCCGCCATTGCCAATAATGTAAACGCTGTTTGCCGACTCCCAAACCGAAAACAGTGCGTCTGACCACCGAGAAATGGCGGCCCGATCCAGGTTTTTTAGTTCCAGACTGAATCGATCCAGGTATTCATTAATGTTGAGTTTCGTGCCAAGCATGATCGTTTACCTCGGTCAACTCGTCTTAATTTCCACTAGGGGATTGTCTTTGGCCATCTTCCGAATGTCCTCGGTGATTTTCATCGAACAGTACTTCGGTCCACACATACTGCAAAAGTGCGCTGATTTGAATGTGTCCTGCGGTAGCGTTTCATCGTGATAAGCTTGGGCGGTTGCAGGATCGAGTGAAAGTCGGAACTGCTCCTTCCAATCAAACTCAAATCTTGCCTTGGAGAGCGCGTCATCCCTGTCTTGCGATCCTGGCCGTTTTCGGGCGACATCAGCCGCATGAGCAGAAATTTTATAAGCGATTACGCCCTGTTTGACGTCCTCCTTGTTCGGTAACCCAAGGTGTTCCTTGGGGGTGACATAGCAGAGCATGGCTGCTCCGGCTTGCCCGGCGATGGCTGCTCCAATGCAACTGGTAATGTGGTCATAGCCCGGAGCGATGTCGGTGACTAATGGTCCCAGCACATAAAACGGAGCGCCATCACATACCTCGATTTGTTTCTGGACGTTCATTTCAATCTCATGCATTGGGATATGCCCGGGTCCCTCAACCATGACCTGCGTACCCATTTCTCGACCTTTGAAAACCAGTTCTCCCAAAGTCGCCAATTCGGCAAATTGTGCTTTGTCGCTGGCATCGGCAATACTTCCTGGACGCAATCCATCTCCGAGGCTCCACGTGACATCATATTCTCTCATGATCTCACATAATTCTCCAAAACAATCATAAAGCGGATTCTGCTTTCGGTGCGTCATCATCCACTTTGCAATTAACGACCCACCACGGCTGACTATCCCGGTGACACGTTCAGTCGTCAGGTGCAGGTGCTCCAGTAAGACTCCGCAGTGCACGGTCATGTAGTCGACTCCCTGCTTGGCTTGATGTTCCACCATGTCGATGAAATGCTGCGCAGTCATGTCTTCGATATTTCCGCCCAGCTCTTCAAGCATCTGGTAAATTGGAACGGTACCTATGGGAACCGGTGATGCTTCGATGATGGCTTTTCGAATCGCATCAATGTCTTTTCCAGTCGAGAGATCCATCACCGTATCGGCACCATAATGGACCGAAAAATGGAGCTTTTCCAATTCACCGTCGATGTCACTTGTAACGGCCGAATTCCCGATATTTGCGTTGATTTTACATTTGGAGGCGATGCCAATGCACATCGGTTCCAAGCGTCCTGCCAGGTGGACCTTATTGGCAGGTAGGACCATCCTTCCGGAGGCGATTTCTGACCTGATTAGCTCAGGCTCAAGAAATTCTCGCTTGGCAACAAACTCCATTTCCGGCGTAATGTCACCGGCTTTTGCCGCAAGGTACTGGTTTGGTCGATTTAATCCAATCATTTTATTCTCCGTATCGGTCTCACCGATCGCCAAAGCGTCATCGTGCTTAAGTTGCATCAGAGTGCTATCGTATCGGTGATTCGCCGATTATTCAATTCGGCTAATTTACCAAAATATGGCAATTTGGGTCATTCGATCGCCCGTATTCCACCCAAAATCAACCTCCGGGTCCCAAGGGTTAGCGGATCTGAAAGAACCACTTTGTTAGGTAAGTTACCCAAAGAGTGAAACTTGCTGATTTTTTGGCGTGAGGGCTATTGCGTCCAGGCGAAGACGAGCCTGGATAATCGGTAGGTAAGGGGCCGACCCGGTGGTGGCAAAACAGATTTAAATTCATTTTGGTTTTAAGGAAAAAGCGACTCGATTATCGACAAGCCGAATCGGTCACATTAACATGTTTCCTAACAGGAACTGCTTGGTATGGAACCTTTAAGACCCAGTAATGGCATCAAGGAAGCTGAAAAGACGATATACGTCTCGATCGAGCTACGGTCCTCAGCATTTGAATTCGCTGACTGAGGATCAGTTGCTCGATTTGAGAATCTGTGATTTGAAGGTGCGTATCGAGGGGACTCCGCTGGAGAAGCGGATAGAGCGGCTTTACCGAGAATTGGATCAAAAGAAAATCCGGTTTCGACCACGTTTCTGGCTGTCTGACGACTGGTTCACTCCTGACGGTATTCCAGGCGTGGCGATCCCTTTTTATCTGGCCCATCCCAGGTTGATGAGGTTAGAAGCAAAGCAAATGCTTGAGGTGGAGGGCGGGACCGAAGAATGGTGTATGAAAATCTTGCGTCATGAAGCCGGTCACGCCATTGATAATGCCTATCGCTTGCGTCGCCGTCGGAGTTGGCGAGACGTTTTTGGTAAGGCATCTCAGGCTTATCCCGCTTATTATTCCCCCCGACCGTACAGTAAAAAATTCGTTTTGCATTTGGACTCCTGGTATGCGCAAAGTCATCCAGTCGAGGACTTTGCGGAGACCTTTGCTGTTTGGTTACGACCACGATCCAATTGGCGTTCCCAGTACCAAGGATGGCCTGCCCTGAAAAAGTTGGAATATGTCGATGAGCTAATCATGGAGATACGGGAGACAAAGCAAAAAGTGTTCTCTCTGGAACGGGTCGAACCGGTCAGGTTGTTGCGAAGAACCCTACGAGAGCATTATCAAACTAAAAGGGCACATTATGGGCTGGAACATCCCGATTTTTATGATCGGGATTTGCGGCGGCTTTTTTCCGACTTGCCGCAGCATGCAGGATTTCCCAAGGCCACCACATTCCTGAGACGTCTTCGTCCGATTTTGCGGCGAGCAGTTTCGCAGTGGACTGGCGAATATCAGTACACGATCGATCAGGTATTGAGTGAGATGATTGTAAGGTGTCGCGAGTTGAACCTCCGACTTCATCGGCCTGCGGATGAGGTCGAAAGAAATGCGCTTATCATGTTGACGATTCAAACGATGAATTATCTCCACGACGGTCACCACAGGCTGGCGCTATGAACTGCCGGTTGTAAAACAATTTTCGCAGGCTTTGGTTAGCCAGAAACGGAAGTTCATAAGATGAAAAAGCTGCGGATTATGGTTTTGATTCGGGAGGGACTGCGGCCACCGGAGTCTCTTCAGGGCCGGGACCCAAAAGAAATTGCGGAATGGAAGGTGGAGTATGACGTGATCAATACTCTCCGGAAAATGGGCCATGACGTAAAACCTGTCGAAGTTTATGATGATCTGAGTCCGATTCGATCGACGATTCTTGAATGGAAACCGCACATTGCTTTTATGTTGCTTGAGGAATTCCATGGTGTGGGCACCTATGACCAGGCGATCGTCAGTTATCTGGAGTTGATGCAACAGCATTACACCGGTTGTAATCCGCGCGGTTTGATGTTGACCCACGACAAGGGTCTGTCAAAGAAAATAATGATGTTTCACCGGATTCCAACCCCGCGATTTGCACTTTTCCCAGTGGGCAAAAAGGTCCGTTGTCCGAAATGGCTTAAATTTCCGGTGATGGTCAAATCCACGATTGAGGATGCATCCTTGGGAATTTCGCAGGCCTCTATCGTCAATACCGCCTCAGCATTAGTAGAACGTGTCGAGTTTGTGCACCAGAACATTCAGTCGGATGCCATTGCCGAACACTATATTGAAGGCCGGGAGTTATATGTTGGAGTGATGGGCAACACCCGCCTGCAGACATTTCCGATATGGGAAATGACGTTTAACAAGATGCCCAAGGATGTTGCGCCAATTGCGACGGCTCGGGTGAAATGGGATCCCAAGTATCAAAAACGCCACGGCATTGAAACCCATGCCGCCAAAGATATTTCTCCCGAGGTGGCAGTGAAGATTCAGAGGACTTGTAAGCGGGTTTATCGAGCCTTGAACATGAGTGGCTATGCCCGCATGGATTTGCGGCTTCGGGATGACGGAATCCCGTTTGTGATCGAAGCCAATGCCAACCCGAATATTGAATTTGGCGAAGATTTTGCCGAGTCAGCGGAGCATACAGGCGTCCAATATGCCGAACTGTTGACCCGGATTATCAATCTCGGGTTAAATTATCAGGCATCGTGGAAATCGTAAGACTGTCTCGTCATCGAGATTGGCCCGAGGAATCATTGTGGACTGTGAGATCGGAGATCTTTGCCACCCAGTGATCTACCAAAGACTAAAGCGGATGGATTGTCACTTTTAGGGAGCTGGGTTGCCGGTAATTCGCGGCGGACTTGAGTCAATTGCTCCGCAGGATCGCGGAGCTAAGATCGAGTATTCTTGCGCCGTAGCTTAAATGATGAATCGTATTGCCGGGCAACCTTTGGCCATTGATGCTCTCGGCAAACTGGAATGAAAAATGCCGTGGTGCTGCGACAATGACGAAAATCACTGACGGTTAGAGTCGTCGTTCTTCCACCAATTTAATTTTTCGATTCGGCGGATCTCCTGATCAATATTTTTGCCTTCGAAAAACGAAAGCCATCCTTGAAGGCTTTTCGATTCTCCTGGAAGACAATCTGGGAATTTGGGGTCACTGTGCAAGCAGGGACAAGGTGCATTGGCCCAAGGGCGATGATTCGGTTTCCATGCAGTTACGATCCATTTGTTTTTAAAAGAATTATGGCAAACCACATACGGACCGATGAATCGTTTGTTGTCATTGGTTTGTTGGGAAAAGCCTTTGGCTGCCTTGAGCATCACACAATTTTGCACCCGCAGATCGGACAGCTTTTGTTTGGTTCGATTGGTTAATGTCATGGACATTCGCACGGAATCTACTTGAGCTTTTATGGTTGATGAAAAAGTAATTCCATTGGGGAGTTTTCGCTCGAGGAATAGTTTGTTTTTTGTTGAGCGATCCCATTCCAGTTTTGGGAGTTTTTTTTCTTGCTTATCGAAAATGGTTGGAATGTGAGTATGGGCCAGGTAGGTCAGGCCAAGGTTTGACCAAATGGCTTCGGGAATATCGGCCACGACGTAGCTGGAATGATCCCATGGCAAGAAGACCGACACTTTGGTCTCTCTTTGAGGTTCGACAGCCCCCTCCAGAAAACCGATCCTGGGATGCCTCCCTCCGGGATAGGGCAGGATGAAAACCTGATTGGGCGGGATCGGTGCAGTAGAGGATTTCGAGAGATTCAACCTGGTTTTCAATTTCACCAGATCTACAGGTTGGATGCCGGTGGCCAACTCGACTTCGGTAGGACTGAAACCATGGTACCCGATCATGTTCCTGAGCCAGAAAATCATTTCCGAATCATTAGACGGCCTACGTGAATTGTTGGACTTGGCATCCTGGCTTACCAAAGGGATGGGCAGTAGCAGGGCTAGATTCAAGCCTAAGATCCACGCCTGTTTTGTGTCGGCAATTATCCGGTGCATGGTGTTCTCTTCCGGTGCATGGTGTTCTCTTCCGGTAATAATGGCTCGGCATGGGGAGCGGGAAGAGTGTCGACTGAATTATACTCTGTGATGGTCCTTTTTTCATTGGAAGCAGTGATGCCGCCGAAAGACAGAGGAAGTTTCGCTAGCCATTTGCCAGAATGGATCCGGTAGACTGGATGGAGGATTTGAATCATCGGGTGCTGAAAAAATATGAAGGAAAACGGCTCAATGGATTTTCGTGAAAGCCGATCGGAGCAGCGATCCTGTGCAGGGATGATTGGTTTAGTGGTGACTTGCTCGGTTACAATGATTGCATTTGCGGCCAATTCTATTTTAGGGCGAATGGCCTTGCGGCCGCATTTTGGTCCCGATGAGCGAGTCGAGGTGCTCAGTGATCCAGCAATTTACACGATGATCAGGATCACCAGCGGGGCATTGGTGCTCATGCTGATTTGCTGGATGCGAACCAGAAGGGATGAGAATGTACCGTCTATCAAGGTAAATCGATGGTTAATGGCATGGATGTTGACAGTGTATGCGGTCGGTTTTTCTTTTGCCTACATCCAGCTTGATACTGCAAGCGGAACGTTAATTCTCTTTGCATGGGTGCAGTTGACAATGGTATTGGCTGGGGTTTTCAGGAATGAAATTCCTAATCAGTGGGAACTAGGCGGGGTGCTATTGGCGACGTTAGGATTGGTTTATCTTGTCCTGCCCGAACTTCAGACGCCGCTGATCCGGGAAGCTATATTGATGAGTGTTGCAGGTGTTGCTTGGGGGCTTTACTCGTTTTTGGGCAAAGGGTCGGTGGATCCGATATCCGATTCTGCCGGAAACTTCATTCGTGCGGTCCCGTTAGTTTTGGTACTGGGTTGGCTGGCGGTGTATTGCATCCCCATGTCAAAAAATTTCGATTTGCCGACTACCGGGATTTATCTAACGCCAAGAGGTTTCCTCTTGGCCATAGTTTCCGGCGGGCTGACGTCGGGAGTCGGATACGCGCTGTGGTATCGCCTGTTACCCAGAATTACAGCAACCCAGGCTGCTGCTGTGCAATTAACAGTGCCAATTATTGCGGCGGTGGGCGGAGTTTTTTTTGCGGATGACAGACTGAATGGTCGTATCGTGATGGCTGGCATCCTGATCATATTGGGGATAGGTCTTACCGTTTTCAAGAAGGGAGCTCGGCCGTAGCGGCAATGTATTTGAAATAGCCACCCCTCTGTTCAAAATCCCGCTGTCATAATCTTGCAATTTAGTTTTTTAAGTTCAAAATTAAGGTGTCCTCTGTCCCGTTTTTCCGTTTAGAAGTTATATTTTCGATTGTTGTGGTTCGTTCGATTATTGTGGTTCGGTGGTGACCACATCCATCCAGTTTCCAAGAACCTCAACTGTAAGACCTTCAACTTAATCGACGACCGACCTTCCAGCTAAACATAAGGAACTGCAATGATTCTTTGGGGAACAACTAACCTCAAATCGAGTATAGAGCAGGGAGAATTTAATTGTCCACAATGTCAGGCCGTATCGCCCTACACACTCAAAAAATCAACGGAGTACTTCACGATTTATTTTATTCCGGTGATTCCGCTGGGCGTACGTGGAAAATTTGTAGAGTGTAACCAATGTCGGGGCGCGTTTACTGAGGCAATTCTTAGCTATGATCCGACGGCTGAGAAAGTCGCGACGCAGGTCACCGTTTTTCGCATCCTTGTCGCCTTCATGGTTCACTTCCAAAAGACCGGGGTCACTCATGTCACCAGTTGCCAATCGGCCTACTCGGAGTTGCTGGGGCAGGAGATACCGGTGGAGATTGTGGAGCATGAACTTCAATTGGCTTTGGAGCCTGATTCTTCTCCAAAGAACTACATCCTTTCCGAGGGAGCAACGTTCGCGCCCGATGCCAAATTGCAGATGATGGCTTCTGCGATGGACATTATTGAATCGGAACCTGTGGATAACGAACATTCAAGAATGGTGTTGGCGGAGTTTTCGCAGATGCTCGGATTCCCCGAGGCTGATTTCGAGCAAGTTTTGGAAGTCGTGGCCGAGATCTCACTGATGTCGAAGCCCGGCTTGGAATAAACCGACTGGCGGCCGCGTTTTCGAGGCACTCCAGGTGGATCACTCCAGCGGGGGGATTGGTGGGGATTCAGCGGTTTCTTTCCTTGTTGCAATATCTCATTTAGGCGAGAATGAGAGATCACTCGTTTCTTCTTGTTTTGGGTTTGAAAGAAAATTGCCACCTGCTCTACGCCCTATCGTTGCCCTCGCGGTTCTGTTTGCCCAGTCAGTCTTTAGTCATGGCCGAGACGAAGAGCCAACGCTGGAGCAGGCTGAGTTCTTTGAAAAGAACATTCGGCCAGTTCTCAATGATCACTGTTTTGAATGCCATTCCGCTGAAAAGCAGGAAAGCGATCTGAGATTGGATTCAAGGGAATCCATGTTGAAGGGTGGCGCCAGCGGTCCGGCCATCAACGTCCAAGAGGCAGAAGATAGTCTTATCTTGAGGGTGCTTCGCTACGATGGTGATGTTGAAATGCCACCGGACCAAAAACTGGAGGATGAAACTCTCGAGAACATCAAGCGTTGGATTGAAATGGGGGCTCCTTGGCCGAAGTCCAAGGAAAAGAACGCTCCCGCCCCCGCCACGATGGAACAGCGGTTGGAATCCCATCAACAATCGCACTGGTCATATCAGAGTATTCGGCGTCCCCGCATTCAACACAGCCCAGAAGATCTTTGGTCTAAAAACGCAATGGATCGGCTTGTGCTGAGAGGGCTTCGAAGTGCTGGGTTAGAGCCTTCACCAGAAGCTGACCGGTATACGCTGGTGAAAAGGTTGTATATCGGGTTGTTGGGAATTCCCCCGACATTTGCGGAAATACAGCGGTTGAATCGCGATGAATCACCGGACTGGTATGAGGAACTGGTTGATCGGTTGCTTGCTTCACCTCGTTATGGTGAGCGATGGGGCCGGCATTGGTTGGATGTGGCCCGCTATGCGGATACAAAGGGTTACTCGTTTCAAAAGGATCGAAACTATCCTCACGCCTACACTTTTCGTGACTACGTCATCAAATCCCTCAACAGTGACAAACCTTTTGATCGGTTCGTCATGGAGCAACTGGCTGCTGACCAACTGGATTTAGGGGAAGATCTGAGCCCACTGGCGGCATTAGGGTTTCTGACCGTTGGTAGGAAGTTTAATAACCCTCACGATGATATTGATGACAAGATTGACGTGGTATCCAGAGGCTTGATGGGGCTAACGGTGGCGTGTGCACGGTGCCATGATCACAAGTACGATGCGATTCCTACGGCTGATTATTATTCTCTATACGGCGTTTTCGCCAGTTGTCGGGAGGGAGATTTACCCTATGTCGGCCTGAAAAATGTCATTGCCGATTATCAAAGTGTAAAGTCAAAATTCAGCAAATTGGAAAATGAACTGAGCAATTTTATGTCCGCCAAAAGCGCGGAGATCAGTGAACAGGTCCGCTTGAATACCGCATCCTACTTTGCGGGTGTTTTGCTTGAAGATATCAACAAAGCGAAAAACCTTCCGGGGTTCGTTGCGTTGGCCCCAACGGAATTGATTCCCAGAGTGACGCGGGCGTGGCGTCAGTACATCCAGAAAACGGGAAGCCGGAATCATCCGGTCTGGTTGCCGTGGGTTGAGTTGGCGGGCCTCAAGAACGAGGTGGCATTCAGTGCCGATGCGAGGAAACGCATTGAATTATGGAAGGCCGGAAAGCCGAAAGTGAATTCGCTTATTCTTGCCGAGTTGGAGTCCAATCCACCTGCTAAACGAATTGACATTGCCCGGATCTATGGCAAGGTCTTTACGGGGGTTTACCTTGCATGGAAAAAAAATGGTGCCAATGACAGGGGGCTTTCAAGGCTTTCTGAGGCAGAGCAGCAAATAGGAATTGCCCTCTTCACTGACCGAACCCCTACCGATATTAACTCCGGTCGCATCGCATCCTATCTTTCTGGGAGTGAGCGTGCTGTTTATCAGCGGAAGTCAGATGCGGTCTCCGTAGCCCGTAAGTCACTGCCCCAAGAGCTTGATCGGGCGATGGTGGTGGCGGATTTGCCTAAACCAGTACAACCTGTTGTGTTTGTCCGTGGGCAGGCAGGCCGACGGGGAAAGCAAGTGCCGCGACAATTTGTAGAAGTGTTATCGGAGAATCGAAAACCGTTCTTGCATGGAAGTGGTCGCCGTGAACTGGCAGAGTTGATCGTCAGCAGAAATAACCCATTAACTGCCCGGGTGATCGCAAACCGTGTTTGGATCCATCATATGGGGGATTCACTTGTAGACACTCCCAGTGATTTCGGCACACGTTGTCCAAAACCAGTTCAAAATGAGTTGTTGGATTACCTTGCGGACGAGTTGATGGAGTCCGGCTGGTCGCTTAAACATTTACACCGGGTGATTTTGCTTTCGGCGGTATTTCGTCAATCCAGTCGCCAAAGGAAGGATGGGCTGAACAGGGACCCGGCGAACCGTTTGTATTGGAGAGCGAATCTTAAACGATTTGAATTTGAGGCACTCAGGGATTCGATGTTATGGGTTTCTCGGGAATTAGATTTGGCAGTGGGCGGTAAGTCCGTTGACATTACCAAGGCTCCTTTTCAAAAACGAAGGGCGGTCTACGGTTATATTGATCGGCAGGATTTACCAAACCTGTTGCGGGCCTTCGATTTTGCCAGCCCGGATCAGAGTTCCGCAGAACGAACTCAAACAACAGTTCCGCAGCAACTGTTGTTCATGATGAATTCAGATTTTGTATTGCAGCGGGCAGAAGTGATTGCCAGGCAGATCCCAGCAAATGACTCCGCCGACGAACAGGTGCGAGCGTTGTATCGACTGGTTCTGGCTCGCGAGCCAACCTCCGTTGAATTTACGATTGGCGCCGGTTTCCTTGACAGGGAATCCGGGAATGCTACTCGATTGCGAAATCTAGCCCAAATCCTACTGTTGACCAATGAGTTTTGCTTTGCGGACTAGATCGACAGCGATTGATTTTCTTCAGCCATTGATTGTCACCCGACTTAGGAGTGGAGTTAAGAGGGCGATTTTGGCTTCTGAAAGTGGCAGGTTCTATCCAATCTGGTGAGAGCGTTTTCCTTGGTCAATAGAGAGCAGCCTAACCACGATCACGCCTTTGGTAACGGTCCATAACGGGAGTGACTCTGCTTGTCGTCCTGAGGGCTTTGATTCTCGGCCTACGACACCGCCAACCACCATCCAAACCCCAGTGGTGCAGGATCTAAGACAAGGCCGCGATGAACCGTCACGAGCAGGCAGGGCAGGAATCACTTGGCAGCGGTAATTTCTGAATTGGGTTCCTTCGCAGCAGAAGGATCGTCATAATAAACAGAACAGTGTCTGAGCGAATCCTGCCGAATACACTTCATCGTTTTTCCTGAAATGAGATCCACTCTGCCGTGACCGACATCGTGCTGACGCAGCCATCACTTTCATATGAACAGGTCATGCAGTGGGTCGAGGATGCCTATGGAAAGCGTGTGTCGGTGCAACCTTTGGATAGTGAACGAGATCAGAATTTTTTGCTCTTGGATCGGGATACCCAAGAGGAATTCGTCTTCCGGATTTCCAATACCGATACCTCTGATTCGGTTTTGGATCTTGAAAATCGGATGATGCTGCATATCGTGGACAGGCTAGGTGGATCCGTTCCTGTGCCGATCGAAAATCGGCTCGGCCAATTTATCTCCCGGGGTTGTTTCGGTTCGCAGGAATACCAATCGCGACTCTTCGACTTCCTTGCCGGCGAACTCCTGGTCAATGCACGTCCTCATAGTGATCGGTTGTTGTCGGAAATTGGAGGATTGTTGGGGCGGATTACCAAGTCGCTTGAGGATTTCAGACACCCTGCCGCCGAACGCCAATTTCATTGGAATTTGGATCAGGTGGAGCAAACGATAACTCTCTATCGAGGATCGGTTGAAAATTTCCCCGCAATCGATTCCTTTCTGGAGCGTTACAGAACTCGGGTTTTACCTCAACTGGGAGGTTTGCGAAAAAGTGTTATTCAAAATGACGCCAACGATCATAACCTTGTAGTCCGAAGCCAAAACTGCTGGCCCCAAGCCGTGGTTGGTTTGATCGATTTCGGCGACGTCGTTTTTGCTTCGACCATCAATGAATTGGCGATTTGTGTAGCTTACGTCATGTTGGAAAAAGACGATCCACTCTGGGCCGCAGCTCAGGTAGTGCGAGGTTACCATGAGGAGTTTTTGCTTGCCGAAAGCGAACTGGAGGTTCTTTTCGATTTGGCTCGTGCGAGACTTTTTTGCAGCGTGGTCATGGCGGCCCATCAACGCCAGTTGCAACCAACGAACGAATATTTGTCGGTCACCGATGAACCGGCCCGGCGACTCTTGAAAAAATTGGAGAATATCGATTCCGATTTCGCCGCCTGTTATTTTCAAAGAGTGTGCGATTTCTTACCTATCGATGATGCGGACTTCGAACCAGCTAAAACCGGTGTGATTAAGCAGCGACGGATAGTAAAGCAATGGTTGGTCAGAAACCAGGAAAGGATTCATCCTATTTTTTCATCGCCTTTTGGTTGTGAAAATACTTTGGTTTTCGATCTGGGAGTGTCCAGCCCTACCGCTCTCTTGGGTGATGAACTCAAAGCAGGTCATCTGAACCTTCAGCACAGGTTGGAGTCCGAAGGTTTTGAATTTGGATTGGGGCGTTATTGTGAACCAAGAGTTTGTTATCAGGGTGATCAATACCGAACCTGTGAAGATCCCGCGGCGGAGTTGCGCAGTATTCACATCGGTATGGATGTTTTTGTTAGAGAGGGAGCACCTGTCTTTGCACCATTGGATTCAACGATCCATAGCTTTGCTAACAACGACCTTGCATTTGACTATGGTCCGACAATTATCTTGCAGCACTGCCTGCCAGATGGCGCGCGATTCTATACGTTGTACGGTCATTTGTCCGGGGATTCCCTGAATAACTGTCGTGTCGGGATGTCAGTTGCTGCGGGAGAGCGATTTGCCACCGTCGGGAATGAGAATGAAAATGGCGGCTGGCCTCCACATGTTCATTTTCAGATCATTACCAATATGCTGGGAAAACATGGTGATTTCCCCGGGGTTGCCAGTCCGCGAGAGCTGGCCGTTTGGAATCAACTTTCCCCAGATCCCAATTGGATATTAAAGGTGCCTGAGGAACTCTTGAAGTCGTCTGAAATGGATGACCAAGAGCGTTTTGTAATACGCAAAGGTCAGCCTGGCCAAATGGAGTCAGCGGAAATTATGGAACGACGCAAGACGTTTCTGAATCCATCACTTAGCCTTTCTTATGATCATCCCATCCAGCTTGTTCGTGGTAGGCGGCAGTATCTGTTCGATGGTAATGGCCAGCCCTTTCTGGATTGCGTTAACAACGTCTGCCATGTAGGACACTGCCATCCAGCGGTGGTGACCGCAGGTAGAAAGCAAATGGAAATACTCAATACCAACACGAGGTATCTCCATCGGAGTATTGTCCAATATGCCGAACGAATCGCCGCGACATTACCTGATGGGTTGGACGTTTGTTATTTTTTGAATTCAGGTAGCGAAGCCAACGATTTGGCACTACGGTTGGCTCGCCATTTCACCGGTAGAGAATCGGTGATTTGTGTCGAGGGTGGATATCACGGGCATACCGGTCGATTGATTGACGTCAGTCCGTACAAGTTTAATAGTCGGGGCGGGGCGGGGTGCCCGGATAAGACGATCATGCTTGCGCGTCCTGATGGTTTTCGCGGAGAATTCCGGTTTGCCCCAGACGGTGATCATGGTGAAACCGGTTGGCATTATGCTAATCAGTTACGGATGGAATGCGAAAAGGACGGAGGCAATCGTGATATTGCCGCATTGATCTGTGAGTCCATATTGAGCTGTGGTGGCCAAGTTGTTTTGCCAGATAATTATCTCCAAGAGGTCTATCGAATCGTTAGAGAACAGGGTGGTGTTTGTATCGCCGACGAGGTGCAGGTCGGTTTTGGTCGTGTTGGGGAGGCGTTCTGGGGATTTCAGCTGCAGGGGGTGTGCCCGGACATCGTGACTATGGGAAAGCCAATGGGAAATGGACATCCATTGGCGGCGTTGGTGACGACTAGAGAAATAGCGGACGCCTTTAATAACGGAATGGAATATTTCAACACTTTCGGTGGTAACCCTGTATCCTGTGAAATTGGCATGGCCGTTTTGGACGTGATTGAGAATGAGAACCTGCAAGAGAATGCCAAGCAGGTAGGTGGGTATTTGCTGTCTCGATTACGGGAATTGCAGGATCGATTTCAGATAATCGGTGACGTGCGTGGACGAGGACTTTTTATCGGGATTGAGCTTGTATACCCACCCGATCAGCAGGGATTGTTACTGGAACCCCATGCAGCTGCAGCGCGGTACATCGTGGAACGAATGAAGTCTTTTCGTGTGCTTCTGAGTACTGACGGACCAGATGAAAATGTGATCAAGATCAAACCCCCCTTGGTCTTTCAGAAGGAGAACGCCGATACGGTTGTTGCACTGTTGGAGCGGGTTTTGCAGGAGGACTTTTTGGCGGAGTAACCTCTTTTTTTTTGTCTGGGCATGAAAATCCCCTGAAGGACAAGGCTGAACATCGCCAAAATTTCATATTGCAGTGATACGCTGCCCGGAAGACCAATTGCTGCCCGTATTCGGAATGCGTCTGCCGATCTATAATTGTCGTATGTCGATTATAGAATTAGAAAACTTGGCCAAATCGTACCGGGTTTATCAAAAGAAAGAAGGCCTGTTAGCAGCGGTCTCTGGGTTGTTTCAACGAGAATACCGTCAAATCGAGGCGGTAGCGGGTGTGAACCTGACCGTGGAGGAAGGCGAATTCGTTGCGTTTCTGGGGCCCAACGGGGCGGGAAAAACGACGACGCTGAAATTGTTATCAGGGGTGATCAATCCTACTCACGGGACCTGCCGGGTGATGGGGCACATTCCCTGGAAACGCGAGAATGAGTATCGTCGTCGTTTCGCTCTGGTGATGGGGCAGAAAAACCAGCTTTGGTGGGATCTTCCCGCCCAAGAGTCTTTTCGGTTACACCAACACATTTACCAGATTGATTCCAGCCAATTCCAAGCGACTTTGGATGAGTTGACGAGCTTGTTACAAATCTCCAAATTGTTGCAACAACCCGTGCGAGAGCTTTCGTTGGGCGAACGCATGAAAATGGAGTTAACCGCTGCTTTGCTTCATTCGCCAAAGGTGCTTTTTCTGGACGAACCAACCATCGGCTTGGACGTTATTGCCCAACACAATATTCAACAATTCCTCAAGCATTACCAAGAGCAACGCAATATCACGATTCTGCTGACCAGTCATTACATGAAAGACGTCGCTGCACTCTGTCGGCGAGTGGTTATCATTGCGCAGGGGACCATTCAATACGACGGTTCCCTGAGTGGTATTGTGGATGATTTTAGCAGTTCCAAGATCGTTACATTGCAAATTGATAATCAATACAATGTGGACGAATTTGTTCGTTATGGAGAAGTGATTGAAACGACGCCGCCCAAGATCAAGCTGCGAGTAGAACGTACGAAGGTCGCCGGAATTTTGGCCGATGTTTTGAAGAACCACACCATCGACGATATCATTGTTGAAGATGTGCCTTTAGAAGAGGTGATTGCCAACGCATTTAAAAAGGCCAGTCAGAAAGAAACCAGCTGACTTGAATTCCCGATTGTTGGACAAGTTGAAAGCGGAGCAGGTCAAGATTACGGCTACGATTTTTTGCGGATCGTGCCCCTGGCAGTCGTCACTCACAGTTGGTTGCGATCACGGTACCATTGGCTGGCTCGTTTTAAGGCCTCTTTTTCCGAGGCACTTAAATTTTCCTCGCCCTGATTTTTAATTTTTCTAAGTAGCTGATCGATTTGAAGATCGAATTCGTCCAGACTGGATTCGAATGGTTCGTCGGCGTTCTCCCATCGATTTTCGTCCGATCCGCTGTTATGACGGGGATTGCCTGGAGTTTTGGAACGGGCAGATTGAGATGGGAAAAATCGGGCAAGGTGTAGCTGGTAACGCGTATAGATGAATCCAAATGCAAGCCCACCAAGATGCCCGGCATGGGCGATACCGGTGTTTAATTCCTGTCCTCTCAAGGCAAGAATCACCGGATATAAATCGACTGCCAGATAAAGTACGATCAGCCAACGAATCTCCAGTGGGATGAAAAAAAACAAGAGGATTTGGTGTCTGGGAAAATGGACCGCGTAGGTGGCCATGATGGCCATCACTGCACCCGATGCTCCAATGGCCGGTTGATATTCCTTTAGCCACCAATCGAGGCCAACGTACATACAGCTCGAAATCAGAATGGCAGAAAAATAGAAAAGAAAAAATTCACGAGAGCCGTAGATTCTTTCCAGCACGCATCCAAACCAGTAAATAAAAAGCATGTTAAAAAGGATGTGCATGATGTTAGATCGATCATGGCAGAACGCTCCGGTAAACAATCGCCAAAACTGACCAGCCATTATTTTTCGGGTGTCAATTTCCAACAGGAGTTGTGCCGAGGAAACCAGCAGAATTTTCTTGGTCATACTCCGCAGCAACACTTTTTTTTCGGAAGGACTGATTTCGGAAAGCTTCTTTCCTTTTTCCTTCTCGATCGCAATCAGGATCTGTTCCTGCTGGGCAGCCGGAAAACGGACAATATATTCTTCCAAAGTAATGGCCCGAATAAAAAAAGTCTGAGCCAGAAAAACGATGATATTGGCAGAGATGATAAATTTGCAAACCGGTGGCCAGCCCTGCGTATCACCGTGGTATGACGGGGAGTCGGGGTGTGGGTTGCGCGCGTAGTCTCGATTTTCAAGACCCATAATGATGTTCAGAATTGGGGATGATTTGACCATCATAAAGATCAAGTTCTGATTAGACCAGCGAGTTTGATGGGCAACCTGCCAGCAAATGGAATTTCCCTGCAGCTGCCTGGTACGTAAATCAGGGCCGTTGTTGACCAATTCTGCGGCGTAGGTCAGTTTTAAAGTGGTGAGGTTTTGCCGGGTATAAAACAGATTGGTTGTTTTCGTTAAAATGGAAAATGGACAAACCAACGGGCTGTTGTTGCTAAATCATGTTGCACTCAGGAATTTTGCATGGATGAAGGTAGCTTTTCGGATGATTACTTGTCGGATCTGTGCGTGAGCATCCGCGAGGTGCGTCGTATGTTGCTGATTACCGGCGCCGGAATTTCGGCGGATTCGGGATTGCCAACGTATCGAGGAGTTTCTGGTTTGTACGAAGATCGGAATACAGTGGACGGTATTCCCATAGAGGTCGCTTTGAGCGGCGGTATGTTTTCACGTCAACCGCGAGTGACCTGGAAGTACCTTTTAGAAATCGCAAATGCTTGCAGCGGAAAAACTTGGAATCGAGGCCATCAAGTGATGGTTGATTTGGAAAATCTCATCCCTGAGGTATGGATATTGACTCAGAATATCGATGGATTTCATCTCGATGCGGGTTCGTCCAATGTCATTGAGATTCACGGTAGCATGCGACGGTTGCGTTGTACCGAATGTAGTTTTCAAATATCTACCTCAGATTATCAATTGCCATTTGGTTTCGACGAGAACGCACGATTACCTGACTGTCCGGACTGTAGTTCCATGATTCGACCGGATGTTACACTTTTTGATGAGATGTTACCGGTCCCGGCGGTAGAGGAACTTCAAGATCAATTGGCGATTGGCTTTGATGGAATCATCATCGTTGGTACATCAGCAGTGTTTCCTTATATCGCTCAACCGGTTTATCAGGCGGCACAACAAGGACAAGTTACCGTGGAAATCAACCCGGCAGAGACACAATTATCCAGCGTGGTTCAATGGAAAATCGAAAAATCCGCAACCGAGGGTTTGGAGCAGATCGCGAGTTGCTTTCATCGTGATTCAAAATAATTCGTTGCTACGGGATGGGGTGAGGGAGCAAAATAGACTTGATCGAAATGACGTTTTATCTTGTTGGTGTAAAGGTGATCAAAATCCCCGCATGGCGGCATAAAGCACGGCGACTGAGATCAGAACAGAGGCCACCAGGAAATAAACACTCCGGCGATTTGTTTTTGCCTGTTGTTCTTCCCGCAAAGATTGCGACAACCAGATTTGATGGTCTTCATCGATAATCTCTCCGGACCAAGCTCGATGTTGGTCTTCGCTAGCCCCGCATTTCGGACAGATTTTTTCACAGAATTGAATCCAGCTTCGCTGAGAAACCATCATGGAAATCAACCCTGCCAGTACCCAGTCCAGCAAAGACTTTTTCAATGATGAAAACAGTACTTTCCCTTGATATTGGCAGCCAACGCATTTGATCCTGGGAACCTCGGGATCTTCATCTAAATCCGCTGCATCAGATTCCCGACCGAAATCGGGATTTTTGGTACCATCCATTCCGGTCCCACAATGCCAGCAGACGTCAAAGGGCTCATCAATCCACTTTTCGCATTCCGGACAAATCCAGGCATTGGGCATCGGAGAAAATACCTCAAGTCATGTTGAATCCGTGACTGGCTAAACTGAGCGATGAAGCAATCTGAACTTCCTTGACGCCCATCACAAAGTATCCAAGCGGGAATCGTCGGTCCATCGGCCGGATATGATCATTAGGTTTAGCAACAATCAGTATCCGAGCCGCAGCAACCCGAGATTGGTAAGCCGCTGGATTTCTCCTTAGCCTCGGGCTTTGTTCCTGCTTTTGTTTCCGCAGGGTCTCTCAGTTCGCCCTGTTTGCAATCAAACGGAGTCGCTTCTTCATCGGTTCTGGCGACGTGGGGTGGAACCGGAACAAATTGGTCCGCAAAGGGCGCCGATGTATACATCTCAAAGTTCTTTTTGCAGACGGCAATTCGTTCGCCTCGGGTCAACACGTGATCCTCATCGTCGATAACAGCCTTAAATGGACCTTTGTAAACCACGGCGTGGCCATAATCCATACAGAGTTGATCTGATGCTTTGTATGCTCGCACGGTCATGCTGCGAAATTCGATCCCTTCTACAGTCACCCATGGATCGGTTTGTCTGGACAGGATTTCGACTCCGTAGAATCCGTTTTGTTCGAACACTTCGATGAATTCATCTTCCAGAAATGCCCCGCTGATGCACCCACTCCAGAGTTCGGGATCGTCTTTCAGGTGAGGTGGAACAGGTTCATCGCAAACAATGTCGCTGATAACAGCGCGGCCACCGGCTCGAAGCACCCTGTGGATTTCCTGAACCATCTGCCGACGATCGTCAGGGTCAACCAAATTCAATACGCAATTGGACAGTACCACATCAACCGAATCATTCTGGATCATTGGATTCGATTTGCGGTGCTCTCGTACTTTTTGGTTTAGATTCAGCCATTGGTTCGACGATCCAACTGGTTCTTCGGCGAACAACGAGTCGACGTAATTTAAATCAGTTGCAAGATCCTGGATGCGTCCTTTCTTGAACTCGACATTGTTCCAACCAATCTTTTTAGCTATGTCGTCTTGATATTGATGTGCCAGGGCAAGCATTTCATCATTCATGTCAACGCCGATAACCCGTCCAGATTCGCCGACGATTTGCGAGGCAATGAAACAGATTTTTCCTCCACCGCTTCCCAAATCCAGGACGGTTTCGCCACTCGCTACATAACGGGATGGGTCTCCACAACCGTAATCGCGATCAATTAGCTCTTGTGGCATGACCTCCAAGTATTTGGTTTGGTAATCGACAGGACAGCAGAGCGCTGGCTCCCGGGCTTCGGAAGCCGCAGAATAGCGATCCTTAACGGCTTGTTCGATATTGATGGTAGGGTCGCTGGTTTGAGCCATGTTTTTTGGTTGGGATTAGGAATCTGGGACTGAATAAACAGGTGAAAAAATAAAACGAGCTACGGCGATCTCGGTGCAGGGCCCTGAGCCTTACCCTTTGGCGCTCCAATTCAATGGACGAATTGTCGTTGACTTTCGGTCCCCGGCTAATCGAAAACCGGATGCGAGGGGCGCAGCACTCCATCAGGCGTTCCTTTTTACGCTTTCAAACATAATTTTAAGCATTTTCCCATCGTTTGCCCACAGTGCGGCGTTGTCATTTTTTTGGAAGCTCAACATAATGCGGAATCCAAATTTTTTGTTGCTAAAGGCAGCGGCGGAGGATTTGCAGAGAAAAGAGCCTGGGCAATGTTTCTTTTTGCTGGCATTGGAACCCTTAAGGATTCCGGACAACGAGATGGCGGACTCGTTTTGGTGTTCGATCTGGAATGGCAATTTATCTCGAAGGGATTCGTTTCGAGCAAGGATTTGGTGGGACGTAAACGATAGTCCGAGTCGCCATAAGGGGTGTGCTGTTAGCTAGCCCATGATTGAATGGGCTTGATGGAACTGCCAGACAGATTACGCAGGGAAAATGGATCGGCGAGAGACCGATTAGATCAGACCGCCCAGTTTATTGGGCTGAATCAACTCAGCTTTCTAGTTAATTCAACAATGTAAGATCAAATGACAGATAAATTTCAAGGCTTGGCAATCACCTTCGACGACGTTTTATTGGTACCCCAGTACAGCGAAATCATGCCGCATGAGTGTGATGTTTCGACTTTTTTTACTCGCAACATCAAAATCAATGTGCCACTGATCAGCTCGCCGATGGACACCGTCACCGAAAGTGCGATGGCCATCGCGTTGGCGAAACTTGGCGGAATTGGCATCATTCATAAAAACATGTCGTTGGAAAATCAATCCGAAGAAGTTTCCAAAGTCAAACGCAGTGCCAATGGGATTATTGAGAATCCGATTACTTTGCCGCCGACCGATCCAGTTTCGAGAGCTCGAGAGGTCATGGATCAGCAGAATTGCTCTGGAGTTCCGATCACTATCGAAGATCAAAAGTTGGTTGGAATTATTACGCGACGGGATTTGCGTTTCCTGGAAGCTAGCGATACTCCGATAGCAGAAGTGATGACCAAGGGTCCGTTGGTAACAGCTACGGAAAAGGTAACGCTTGAGGAAGCTGAGAAGATTTTAACGGCTAAAAAGGTGGAGAAACTTTTACTGGTTGACGAAGAATACAGATTAGAGGGGCTCATCACGATCAAAGACATCGACATGATGAAGCGATTTCCAAATGCCTGTAAGGATTCTCGTGGCAGATTGCGAGTTGGGGCAGCGGTTGGAGTCGGGGAGTTTGAGCGTGCGGAGAATTTGATCAAACAGGATGTGGACGTTTTGGTTGTCGACAGTGCTCATGGGCATTCGAAGAACGTAATCGAAACGGCCAAAGAAATTAAACGTCAATGGGACATTGATATTGTCGCCGGTAATATCGCGACGACTCAGGGTTGCATTGATTTGATGGATGCTGGTGTAGATGCTGTTAAGGTGGGTATCGGACCAGGTTCAATTTGTACAACTCGGGTTGTTTCAGGAATTGGCGTTCCTCAGGTAACGGCAATTCAAAATGCTTCGAAAGTAGCGGAGGATCGTGGTATTCCAGTGATCGCCGATGGGGGGATCCGTTATTCAGGAGACATTACCAAAGCAATAGCCGCCGGAGCGAACGCATGCATGATCGGAGGACTGTTCGCGGGACTTTCCGAGAGTCCAGGGTCAAAGATTTTGTATCAGGGAAGAACATTTAAAGTTTACCGTGGCATGGGATCACTCGGTGCCATGGTACAGGGGTCACACGAACGATACCGCCAGAGCAAGTCCGAAAAAGGGAGCGATAAACTCGTTCCTGAAGGAGTTGAAGGCAGGGTGCCATTCAAGGGACCTTTGGAGGATTTTGTTTTCCAGTTGGTAGGTGGTCTACGAGCTGGAATGGGATATTGCGGAACGCCGGATATTGACGGCCTTCGCCGAGATGCACAATTCATACAGGTATCGCCGGCAGGCGTAAGAGAAAGTCACCCTCATGACATTGCCATCACACAGGAAGCTCCAAACTACAGCGTGGAGAGCTCTCCTTTTGAAAAACGCAACTGATGTCGTTTTCTTGGTCTCGTTGTTTGTCGTAACCAACTTTGTGTCTGTAAACTCTGTTTTGTTGTCTCAGGAACCTCCTCCATTCAACAAACCGCCGATCATTCGAAACATACTCGGTAGTCGATCAGGCAACGCCAATTCCGGCTATGGATATTCAGGGAGAAACGATCGACGGTCCGGTCTGGTTGGACCTGCCAAGGCTCCTGTTGTCACGTTGGCAAAAAATCCGATCGATCAGAGTATCGCCAATGACGCAAACCTGACAGTTGGAAGCGGTATCAGGCAGTCCGCTTTTCAAGAGCCTCCAGTTCGTGGTGAAAATCTCGGCGTCCAGCCCATTGATGATCCATTTGGCGATCTCTTGTCGGCTCCGCAGAAGAATTCATTTTTGAACGAAAGTGGCCAGGACCGAGGGGCTTCGCTGGTGGCTAAGCAGAATCCATCGGGTAATCGAGGCGATGGTCGGTCTTCGATAAACGATGGAACGCGTGTCGCAGTTGTTCAGCCGAGGCTTGTTTTATCTGCCCCGCGTCAAGATAGCATTTTACGAAAGCCAACCAATTTGAATCCGCTTCCTAATAGTCGGTTGGGGTCCCAAAAAACAATTTTGCAGGACGCACCGAGTGTCCAGCAGGACGTACCGAGTGTCCAGCAGGATGCACCGAGTGTTCAACCTGATGTTCCCGAAAGTCAGGCTGAAATCGTAGAGCCGACTCCTGACGCGTCTTCCAACCGGAGTTTTCCGGGTGGTTCCCTCGGGGATTCCAGTTCGTTACGGCAACAGGAAGATGATCTACGGCAGCAAACTTATGAGTTGAATTGTCGAGAGATTAATGGTGTCATGCTAAAGCGTTCGGTCAAGGACATCGCGTTAAAAATGGGTCCACAGGTTGAATCTGGAAAGTCGATTCCCCAGTTCTGCTCGTTTGAGGGAATCCCCGCGATGGAACGTCAATGGCTCCCCCAAGACTTTAATTGGACAGCGTCCGCTGTCTGCTCCAAACCTTTGGACTTTCAGCATATTCAACTGGAGCGGTACGGCCATTCACGGGGACCAGTGCTTCAGCCAATTTTTTCTGCAGCTCACTTTTTCGGCAATGTCGCAATTAATCCCTACAAAGTAGGGATCCATCCTCCCAACGAATGCATCTATGCTCTGGGTTACTATCGGCCTGGAGATTGCGCACCGTGGTTGAGGGAGCCGTTTCCATTGAGTGTCAAAGGTGCGGCAAGTCAGGCGTTGTATACGATTGGCTATTCAGCAATTCTTCGATAGAGATCTCAAAAGTACCCTTTCCTACCTCGAAGGTGCTTTTTGCTTTTGCAATTCAATTTGAGAGCGATTGGCTCGGGCGGCTCACGTATCTATGTGAGCCGCCCTTTTTTTTAGGCGGTGTATTACCCTTGGGAAACGATTATTGGATGTCATCATTCTCTCATCACACCGATAGGTATTGGATTGGAATGATCCTTTTTTGGTAAGGCAATTCATGTTTTGGTATCGGGTCTTCCTCTGGAAATAACCATCAACGGCCAGAACGCCAAAAAGGTTGCATTCTGTAATCCATGATTTTCTTTTGGGTCTACAGATTTATTTGTTAGACTGATTGGTTGTCAGATTCTTTCCAAGTTGTGGTCCACTTCTATGAACCTTCGATTGATTTATCCAACCGGTGTTTTGATCCTTCACTTTAGCCTGGCATCTGTTGTGTTAGCTCAACCGGGGTTTCCTAAGGTGCAACATATGATTGACACCCATATACACCTTTACGACACCGGCAGGCAAAGCGGGGTTCCTTGGCCACCCAAGAATGATCAGGTGTTGTATAAACCACATCTTCCCGGTGAGTTTAAGAGAGTCGCCAAGGACTCGGGTCTGACGGGTGTCGTCATCGTGGAAGCTAGTGATCGGCTTAGTGATAACCGATGGGTATTGGATCTGGTCGATGGGGACGAGTTTTTTGTGGGGTTGGTTGGGAATGTCGATCCTTATCGAAAAGATTTTCTACAGCAGATCCGTCGTCTAAAAAAAGAAAAACGGTTTGTGGGCGTTCGAGCTAGGAATCCCAAACCAATTGACTACACCGATAATCGAGTACTGAGCTCTTTTAGATCGCTGGCGGCGGAGGAGTTGACGCTGGACTTTTTATGTAATGGGCAGGGTGTCAAAGGTGTTCAGGAAGTTGACAGGATTGCTCGTTCGATTCCTGAATTGACGATCGTGGTCGATCATATTCTCGGTTACAACATCGACGGAAAAGAACCACCCAAGGAATGGTTGATGGCGGTAAAAAAACTCGCCGAAAACCCGAACGTTTACTGCAAGGTTTCCGGACTTTACCAACGATGTTTACAACAGCCAGCGCCATTGGAATCACTACATTATCGCAGTGTCCTCAACGTACTATGGAATCAATTCGGGCAAAAACGGCTCTTGTTCGGGAGCAACTGGCCATGTACCAAAAAGAGCGGAAGCTATTCTAGTTTTGTGAAACTGGTTAATTCATATTTTGCAGAAAAAGGACAGGAGGCCTGCGAGGACTATTTCTGGAAGAATGCTTCGAGTGCCTATCGTTTGGGGTTGAAATGACTAGCCGAAAAACCGACGTCTAAACAAAATCTTTTAAACCACCAGATGAGTCCTCTTCCTCTGAGGAAAGCTGCTTGTGGTGCTGGACGAGCTCAACGACTTCCAAGAGTTGATAGTTGTAGCAACCCATGGCGAATTCACTGGCGAGAAAAATCAACCGGATTGGCATTTCGCATCCTGGGCACGCAAATTCTAGAATCTCCTCCATCGAAAAGCCGTCATCGATACTATCAGGATTCACTGGACGAGCCTGATCCAACTTAATTCTTTGTTTTTCCGTAAGCGGTTGGTAAGCCCCAGGTTGAATAAAATCATGGGTATTAAAGGCAACATGAAATCCGCACTCGGGACAGACATACTTTGCATGTGAGATGGCGTGCAAACGAGATTCAGTCCGCGGGTCAAAAAAAGTAGCATCAAATCTCTCCTCTGCCTTGACGATACGGATGCTAACCGGTTCGGATTTCTGGTGGGTTTTATTCGGGTGATTTTGCGATAGTCTTCGGCAAATCGAAATGCTCAAGAATCCCCCAACGGCGACGGCCACCAAAAAGGGCAACGGGATGATCTCTTTTCCAGGCTGGATTAGGCCAAAAACAAAAAGTGTCCCGATGCCACCGACGGTTCCAACTATCAGGCCAGACAAGCATGTTGCGATTTTTCGCAGAAGGAGCCTGGAATAAACGGTACGATTTGGATCGTTCATCTGGTTCATCAATGGATTTATTGCCTGTTTAATCGTCAAAGATAACGATGAAAAAGCTAACTGTCATCATGATCGACTCAAAAATTACGCTGTTGAACGTCTTGGCTATCCGCCCGTTTTATTCGATATCGATACGCGACAGCACTTGAGCATCCTTCATCGCAGGGTCTTTGGCATCAATTCTGGTAGGCCCGGCGTCCATTTGTTGCTTGCACGAAAATTAACAGGCACATTAGGAAAGCGTTCCTCAATTCCTATTTCGATCGATCGACGCAGGGAGTTGTTTGACCGGTTGCCAGCAAACAGATTTCGGTTGGCTGCCACTGATCAAGAAATTAAAGGACGGCGGTGCCGCTATCCCGTTGGAATCACTACAAGTTTGAATAGGCTTGGTTAAAATGGGGAGTATGCGAGGCTTGTTTGTAAGTGGCAAGGCCGGCTATTGAATTCCCGCCATACGACCGATGCAAATGGAGTAACCAAAAAGAACTATTTATTTTTCGAATGTCAACTTATCGGAAATACCTTTATTGTTTCGTTGTCTTGCTAGCAATCGCCAGTGGGGGAGGGTGCTATGCGCCAATGTCATCCCCGGGGATTCCTGCGGCTACTCTCGATGACAGCTTCAGGATTCCGTTTAAATCACAGAGTTTCGGAGTGAATTTTGCTTCCTTGACCAGAAACATTCCTGAGCAGTATTTACTCGGACCTGGCGATTTGGTCAGGATTCGAATTTCAGAGCTGGTTCCTTTTGATCAACGAAATGCCAGCGGATTCGATGGCAGTTCCACGTTTGCGGCCAGTCAGACATCAACGCTTGATTTAGAGGTCAGCAAACAGGGGAGCGTTTTATTACCGCTGGTTGGGCATGTTGAAATCGATGGTCTTACTGTCGACATGGCCCGCAGGAGAATGGTATCTGTTTACGCCAATGGATTTTTGGATGATCCGAAGATCTCCGTAATCTTGTTGGAAAAACGGACCGTAGGGATTATGGTTCTGGGTGGTGTTGCCAATCCAGGATATTTTCGTTTACCGGAATATGAAGCCGATATTGCGCATGCGATAGCCTCTGCTGGCGGAATGTTACCCCTCCAAGACGAAATTCAAGTTCACCAACGCCGAGTCAAACCGTCCGGTCAGGGTGCTATTTCAACCGCGAGCCATGTTTTGGAGCGAGCTGTCATGCCGCAGGCTCCCCAGGGATACCTTGGGCCTCCGAAAAACGAGCTCTCGGTCCTGCAAATTCCATTGAGAAATTCTGGGCAGACCCACATTAGTCCACAGCAAGCTGAATTGGCTGATGGTGACATTGTCATGGTTAGAAAATTTCCTGACCAAGTGTTCTTTGTTGTCGGAAAGCTCAGTGCCATCAGTCAGGTGCGGTTTTCAACCGGTAACGGAAATCGCGACTTGGGAAACGGGTTTGTGCTGCCACCAGACAGGGACATCGACGTTGTGACGGCAGTGGCCATGGCGGGTTACATTGACCCCATAGATTCCCCGACAACGGTAACCGTTCACAGAACTGGAAAAGATGGCAGTCCGCTACTCATCAAAGTCGATTTAATTGCCGCCAGGTTTAATCGTCTGGAAAATGTCATGGTCCAACCGGGGGACATCATTTATCTCAATCCAGATTCTGCGTGGTGGATACGAAGAACATTAGACCGAATGGTTCCTGCCCTGATCAGCAGACCATATTCAGAATTGATGCAACGGTTAATCGATCCGCGAGGGCTTAACTAACCGAGGCAACCTCAGCATTACCAGCGTATTGATCTTTTTCAAAAATCCCAACCGCGGCATCGGCGATGGCAACCAATAACCAAAAATATCGAATGTAGGAAAGGTGAAGGAAGAGCGAAGTTGAAAGGTATAAAAGCAACGCCATAGCCAGGCCAGATGTTAGATAGATCGCTTCAGTATCATTCACTGCGGTGGAACGTCGATTGATCATCACCAGTCTTCGTAACAGAAAAAACAACATCGGAAAAAAAGTTAGAAGTCCCAAGAGGCCGTTCTCGGCGGCGATTTCCAGCGGCATGCAGTGAGCCTGCCGACGTCCCTTGAGCGCTCGAAGTCCGATGTGCTGTCCGTATTCGCGCGAGTATTCTCGAAATACACCCGGACCGACACCGAGAATCAGGTGATCGCGAAAGACCAGACCAGCTGCACCCATTTCGGTCAGCCTGCCTCGAATGGATCCCTCCGTATTTCTTAGCATCGCCTTCGCCCCCGGAGTGGAAGTGTTCAGTGACGCTATCGATGCGAGCCGGGAAAGGTATTGCGGAAAACACATCAAGATCAACAGGGACGCAACCGCCATCCATTTGAATTGCCGTAGCGTAATCAGACGGCAGCAAAGCCCCATCAGTATTGCCAGAACGAACCCGATCGCTCCCCCTCGGGAAAATGCCAATGCAAATCCAGCCAGCGCACAGCACGCACCGATGATCGCTATGATTCTCGAGCGACGTGTTCGGCTCATCGAATAGAGTGAGACGCCGATCGGCACTAACAGGATCATAAATTGGGAGTACCTGTTCTGTTCACCTATAGAGCCCGCCATACGATTCTGTTTGGTGACGCCTTCGCCCGAGGAAGTGACGGTTTTGAATTGCGAGTCCAGTTGCGAAAGACCCCCGAAGTTGGTTTCAAAAGCACCGGTGAATTGCTGTAATAGAGGGATGCCACCCATTAATATTGCGCAAAAAGCCAGCGTCCAAACCACTTGGCGAAGCCTCTCGCGGGTGCGAATCAAATTGCTAACGATCAGGTACAGTAAGAGACCTTCGAATAGAAAGGAAACAAAGAACTCAAATGAAGATACGGCATACTCTGAGTTCAATGCACCTAATAGTTGTACGATCGTGAAAAGAAGGACCCACGGAAATGCTGACCCAAGAAAAATATCGTTTTTAAGTGCGACGATCTGATGAATCAACGGCCACATTAACAGGCCGATCACCAATGCCGGCAAGGACGCGGGAAATCCATGAAATTTGACTGCGACTACCGGTAGGTTGGTGTAAACCAGAAACACTACCAATAAAGTTGTTAGTTGAGGCTGCCGCCACAGGAAATAACCGCAAGCGGTTAAAACGCATCCGGTTAGCAGTAATGGGAGTTGTTCAAGAATGGTGAATTCGGCAATCATCAATCCAGCGGCCAGGATTTGTGCGATAACCGTGTGTACCGAATGCCCCTTTTTTATGGGTGCCGGGTTGTTTGCCGCGATGCCACTCATTTAGGCCTCGCCAGCTGAAATGAATGATCGTCGGGATGAATCTCGTTCCCGGTTGAGTTCCATTTTTCTATTTTTTTACCTACACAGATATTGAAAATCGCGATCAACGCGGCGAAGTTTACCATTCCAAAAAAGAAGACCAGCTTGACAGGTTTCCATCTGCCAAATGAGGTGTGGATCGTCAGCGACGAAAGAACCAAAATCCCCACTGCGGTCCATACGGAAACAGCAACCGCTTGAAAGAACAGTGTGGTGGCAAATAGCCAGGGAGAGATGACCAATAAAATGATCAAAGGAATGATCGCTGTCCGCCGCATTACTTTGTGGGAAAACAGCTGTATTGAATAAAAACCATGTTTGACTGGATTCAGCAGGTCTCGGGAAATCAGCACTGCTCTCAACCCTCGCGTCATTATACGGATTTTCCTCTGGAGCTCTTTTTCGATTTTTCCGTCGGAAGCTTCCGAAGCAATCGCTTCGTTATCAAAAACAAGTCGATAGCCTTCTCTGATGGAATGGGTTGATATAGTAAAGTCATCGGTCACACCGGGCGGCACATCTTTAAAAAGTGATCGTCGAATCGCGTAAAAAGCACCCGTCGCCGAGGTCGCATTTCCTGCGAAGGCCTGATGCTCCTTGAGTTTTCTGTCAAAATTCCAATATGATTTTTCGCCATGGGCTACGCGGCCTTCGTGTTCGGTTTTCACATAAACCTGGTTGCCGGCAACACATCCGATTTCGGAATCCGCAAAATGGCGAATCAGATTCCCAATGGATTTTGGTGTCAAATGGCTGTTGGCGTCCGTAAACACCAGGATTTCCCCCGTGGCAGAAGCAACTGCGTCATTTAAAGCTGGTATCTTCCCACGACGTGGCATCGCAAGGAGCTTGACTCGAGGATGCCCTAGTTTCTCGATGATTTGATTCGTGCCGTCATCAGAACCATCGGAAGCAACGATGACCTCCAGTAATTCAGAGGGGTAATCGGTTTCGAAAATGTTTTCGATTTTCCGTTGGATTCCACGAGCCTCATTGAAACAGATGATGATGATGGATACCTGACGTCGATCGTCACGGGTTTTCCATGGCCGAGGAAATAGTCTCCCTCGGCAAACGATGATTACCGGGAATGCAACGTAGGTGTAAAACAGAAAAGCAAGAACCAGATACCCGGTAAATTGAATCACGTCTGTTCACCTGGTGCAGGAGATTCTGGAGTACCGTCTTCAGCACTGTCGGGGTTAACACTGGTTTGATCGACTGGTTGCCGTTCATGCTTTCGATTTTGCAGAGTTCCAACGAACCCTATACCGATTAACAAACCAAGGCATGGCGAAACACAAAGAATCAGTTTGGGATTTGGCCAAGTCATATCTTCAAGAATCATGGGCCTGTCAATCATCTTGATTTCAATTGAGTTCCGACCATTTGAAATGGCAGACTCCTCTTCTTGAATCGTAATCAGCTGTTGAAGTGTGGACCCGTGCAAAAGCCGCAAGTTTTTGATGTTGCTGAGTAAGTTCTCTTCCCGGACCTGATAGATTCCGGTAGCTTTGATTTCGTCTTTAATGCAGGAAATCTGTTTTTCAATTTCAGCTTGTTTGGCTAGCAATACGATTAGTTTCCGCTGCCAGCTGCGGACAACGTTGTCGAATCGCTGACGCAAGAGTTCTGAGGATTGATCAACTTGAGCATAAGCGGAGATCAGTTCAGGGTGTCTTGGAGAAAAAATGTGGTCGAGTTGATTGACTCTCATAATGCAGTTTTGGTAATCCTGTACCATTCGCAGGATTTCGCGGGCATTATCCGGGTTGGAGTAGAGAATGATCTGCTCGATTTGATTTGAATCAGCGTAAATAACCGGTTGAGCTAAGCCGGATGGTTCAAGGTCCCCAAACGGGTATTCTTCAGACCTCAACTTGTTCTCGGGAGTTTGACTTAAGGAAGGCTTTTTTAAAGTCAAATCGATATCTTGTGATAACTGGTCGGGTTGAGAAGGGAGCCTGGTTTGAAATGAAATCTGTGCGAGCTGTGCTGAAGTCATGGCCCCCGATACCGATTTGCCATTCTTTTGTTTCAGAAAACTGCCCAGGGATGTCTCAATTTCCTGGCGTTCGGATGTCATCGTGACAAACTGTCGATTTAGCAATTCCAGTTCAATCAAGGTATCCTGATTGGCTGTTCTACCCTGACCGATACCCGGATTGGTGGTCCGAAGATTTTCATAGTCCTTTTCCAGGCTTCGCAGTTCTTCACGGAGTTTTTTCTCGCTGGCGACAATGAGTTGGAGCCTGGTGTCGGACGTTCCCTTGTCAATTTGGTTGACGAAGGACTCGTAAGCGGCCACGATGCTAGAAATCAACTCGGTTGACTCGGATTTACTATTGCTTCGGTAAGAGATGGTAACGACGTTGGCATTTAACAGAGGCGTCACGTTCAACGACTTGAGAACATGCCGTACGGGATCAAAATCATCCGGGGAAACACCATCTGGTGGTAAGATTTGAATTGATTGGACCGCTTGGGCGATGGTCAAGGGACTCCGGATTGTTTCCGCCTGCGTGGGGATAAACTCCGGAACCACTCTCCCGATGGGACCAGAATCTGCTGAAACACGGCGAGGTTCAATCAGAACACGAGCTTGTGCTTCGTACGTCGTTGGAACACATAACAGGTAAGCCCATCCCATGCCCAGTCCCACCAATCCGGCGAAGACCAAGATGAACTTGTTGGTCCAAAGTAGGTAGAGATCCAGTTTCACAGGTACTCCGCAAAAAATCTGATTTCCTTTCCATCGCTGATACATCGCAATGGTTGGTTTTTCAATCTGCGTGGAATAAATCCATTTTCAAGAGTCAATTATCCCAAACTGAATAAATTGCCCAATTTTTTCAATTGGACGGTTTAATATTCGTTACATCTTAACTAAACTCGCCAGACATACCCTTGATTGCACGTGGAGCGATGTGTGATTTGGGTTTTGCCCGGTTTTGTCTTCCCGTCGATTTCTCTTCCGTTGTTGTTGAAATGATTCAACTGGTAACACGCCAATCTCGAAGTCGTTTACTTGCTAAACGGCGATTGCGAGCCAAACGAGTTTTCGATTGGGTGCTTTGCGGGTTGAGTTTGCCCTTGGTTTTGCCAGTGATTGCTGTCTGTGCGGTCGCGATTCGATTGGAATCGTCTGGCCCCATATTCTTTTGCCAAATGAGAACCGGGCAGGGCGGTCGGCGGTTTCGAATGTTTAAATTCCGGACGATGAAGAAAAATGCAACGGAGCTAAAAAAACAGCTTGAGCACTTGAATGAATTGACACTGCCAGACTTTAAAATTTCCAATGATCCCCGTATTACCCTTGTGGGTAAGTTTTTGCGGAAGACCAGTTTGGACGAGTTGCCCCAGATCTTAAATGTCTTGATGGGGACAATGAGCCTGGTTGGGCCACGTCCAACATCGTTCACCGCGGAAACCTATACACTCCAACAGACTGAAAGACTGGAAGTGATTCCTGGAATAACGGGATTGTGGCAAATTAGCGGGCGGAGTGATATCGATTTTGATGACCGAGTCAGGCTGGATGCCGAATATATTCGTCAGCAGAGTTTTTGGCTGGACATAAAAATCATCTTTCGAACTTTTATGGCTGTCATGAGGCAAAAAGGTGCGTATTGAAAATCAGTCTTTTTTTCTTAAATCATCATTCAACGAATCATTTCCGATTCCCAATGTAAAATGTTACAAGTTCGATTTACCCTCGTCAGCCTAATTCTTTGGCTTGGACTTTTATACAACATTGAGCGGCTCTACGAACCCATCAATTTAGCGTCGTTTGTATACGTTTTTTGCGCTGTCCTTTCGGTATTGATTATTTTTACGCCGAAAGTACGGACACTAACACTATTGGAAATTACCCTGATCAGCCTGCCGGTTTATGGTTTCTTCAAATGGTACTTCGGGTACCCTTTTGGTGGCGATAATTTGAGGATTACGATTACCGAATGCGTGGTGCTTGGCTTAACTAATTACCTCGCCTGGAAGGTTTCCACGGGGTTAGATGAATTTGTGCAGACTGCCAGCGAGGCTGCGACATTGGTGCTTCCCAAACAGCCGATGGCTCTACAGGATGGAGAATCTGAACTCTATGAGGAGGTTCAACGGGCACGGCGATTTAAAAGAAGGCTCTCCTTGGCGACGGTGACATTCCGCGGAGAATTTTCAAATGAGAAAATGGATTTGCTGGTGGAACGAGCCAAGAACGAAGTGGTTAGGAAATATCTTGAGTCCTGTGTAGCAAAGCAGTTGTTGGCCTCTACGGGTTCCGGGGATCTTGTTGCTTATCAGGAAGGTCAATTTGTTGTAATGTTTCCCGAGACCAGTTCCGACGAAGTCATGCTGTGGATGCGGTCGGTGGAAGAGGAACTGTATGCGGACCTTGGCATCCAATTACGTGTTGGGATTGCAAGCTTTCCCGATCAGGAATGCACATTGACAGGACTTATTGCTCAGGCTGAATCCGAAATGGCTCTTTTTTCCATGGACGATGCAGACGACTCCGATAGCTCAATTCAAGCGGGTGGTGGCGTGAGTCCGGTGGATTGTTTTTAAATGGGATTCCCAAAAACTGTTCTCAAAAAAATGGCGGGCACCGTTTTTTTTCGGCTGTTTGTCAGGGGAATCGAGATGTTGCCATTGCGTGATTTCAACATTCTTCGAGTGTTAACCTATCACCGCGTTGCGACGGAATCCGATCGAACGGATCTTGATCCCGGTTTGATCAGCGCATTACCCGAAGATTTTGAACGGCAAATCAAGTGGATCTCCCAGGAATTCAATCCGGTTTCTCTTGCTGATGTGATAGCGGCTATAGCGGGTGACATTGATTTGCCCCCTCGTTCGCTATTAATGACGTTCGACGATGCCTACCGGGATTTTGGACAGAATGCATGGCCCATCCTGAAACGCTTTGGGGTTCCTGTTGCCCTCTTTGTCCCGACAGATTTCCCGGGCGAACCGGAACGCTCTTTTTGGTGGGACCGGTTATATCGTGTTGTTGTTCAAAACGTCCAAAAGAGGGTTTTGAAGACGCGATTCGGAACCTTCGCCCTCTCGGATGCGAGTGCCAAATTGGATGCCTTTAAGAAATTGAAGAGACTCCTTAAGTCCATTTCCAACGAAGGACTTGAGCAGGAAATCGAAGCGATTTGCGGGGTTTGCAAAGAGGACCCCTCTCCCCGCTGTTGCTTGAATTGGGATGAGTTAACGGAACTATCTCGGCAGGGTGTCGATCTTGTGCCACATACCAGTTCTCATATTTTGTTGAATCGCGTTTCACCGGAAATGGCAAAAGATGAAATATTGGGATCCATGCAAATGCTCAAGGATCGGATGGGGAGTGTTCTGCCGGCTTTTGCTTACCCGTCCGGGTACTACGACCTGCCGACCTTGAAGACTCTTCGTGCCGAAGGTTTCGCACTTGGTTTCACGACCGTACGAGGTTGCAATGATCTAAATGCGTTGGACAGCTTAAAACTGCGCCGGATCAATGTGGGGAGGCAAACACCAGATGCTCTTATTCGCCTGCAGATGTGTCCCGCTGCCATGAAATTTCAACGGCCCCTTGGTGATGTTTTTCCATCGTGAGGATTTGTATGTTTTGGATGCCAAGATGGTAAGGCTGGCAACCGGCCCGTTTGAAGTCTCTTACTGCTGGTTGTATCAATTTTTCCGGGGTTCTGCCGGCTGATTCACTGTTTCTTTAGAGGCACTGAGATTCGGTTGGTAGTGAATCAAAATCTCTATTTATTGTAGAAATTGATGACCCGCAAAAAAATAGACAGCCCACCAGCAATGAACGAAATTGGCAATGATACCAAGAGTTTATTAAGGGGTTCAGTAATCCTGGTGGCTGGTCGCATTTTTGCATTGGTGGTGAATTTCGGGGTTCAGGTGGCGACAATTCGTTACCTGCCAAAAGCGGAGTATGGCATTCTTGCATTTGCGATTTCCGTGGTGGGTGCGGTTTCTGTAGTTTGCCTTTTGGGGTTGGACAAAACTGCGGGGCGATATTTGTCGGTCTACATTGAAAAGAACGACTCTCGTCGGTTTTGGGGAAGTGCTGTATTTTCCTTCGTCGTCGTGTCAGTTCTCGGATTTGCCTCTGCGATATCCCTGCTGATTGCCTACTGGTGGGAATACTCAGTATTCGATCTGAGCGGTGAAACGATGTTGATCCTGGCTGTTGTTAGTGGATTGGTGGTCGCCGAGTCATTGAATTGCCTGTTTGAGGCGTTTTTTGCGGCGTTGGGAAACGTCCGATCGATTTTTATGCGACGGCACATTTTGTCGCCGCTATTGAAGATTATCGCTGCGTTCATCGTGATTATTTTGGAGGGTAACCTGTGGGAGTTCGCAACAGGGCAGCTCTTGGCAGGCTTGATCGGAACCCTGATCTGCGTGCCGATCACCTGGCGAGTCATTAGGCTTCCGCAAACCCCCCCATGGCCGGGATTTTTTCAGTTGATTTTGCCGGTCAGAAAAATAATGTTACATGGCGGTAGCATGTTAATTGGCGATCTTGGATTTTTGCTGCGGGGAGCAATCATTCCGATCTTGATTGGTATTTATTTTGAAGCAACCGAAGTCGCTGATTACCAGTCCGTTTTTTCTCTCGCTCGACTCAATCAGTTTGTACTCTTGACTTTCTCCATCCTGTTCATTCCCCATGCCGCAAGGCTTTCCGAACGTGGAAATATTCCGGAGATGCAATCGCTTTTCGAATCGGCGACGCTTTGGATCATGATCCTTTCGTTTCCATTTTTTTCGATTACCTTTCTGGGTGGCGATCTTCTACCCATTCTATTATTCGGAGGAGACTACCGATCCTCTGGGAGCATTTTGGGATGGCTGGCCATTGCATTTTTTGTGAATGCCGCATTTGGCACGAGCTTACGTTTGATTAGGGCCGTTGGACAAGTCAAAAACCTGGTTTTTGCCGACATTATGGTCACCCTTTTTTCGCTGCTGGTTTCACTGTCATTGATACCTCGATTTGGAGCATTGGGTGCCGCCTATTCGATGCTGGCGAGTTACTTATTTCAGGCCATGGTCTACCAGATTTGGGCATATCGATTTACCAGTGTGAACCCATTTTCGATGCGGATTATTGCGCCGTTTTTGATAGGTGTTGTGTTTTGTTTAGGCATGCGAAGCGTATTGGAGCAATGGCAGCTTACGGATTCATTTGGGATTCTTGCGGCGATATTGGTGTCGGCGATCATCCTGATTTTGTTCGCCAAAAAGTTGGCGATAGAGGATGCGTTTCCAGAGCTAGGTAAACTGCCATTTTTTTCCGGTAAAATCCAGTCGACACAAGAATAGGACAAATCTGAAATTCTTTTAGCCATGGAATCACAAACCCAAACCGATCGAACTAGCCGCGAAGTTGAGCATGTTGCCGAGCAAGAATCTGGCAGTCATGCCAACCGCAAAAGGGTTGCCTACTTAGTGTCATGGTTTCCCAAGCTTACCGAAACGTTTGTTTTGCGAGAAATGGTTGAGCTTGAAAAATTAGGTTACCAGATCGAATTGTTTCCATTAAGAAAAGGATCGACCAAAATTCTGCATCCAGCCGCAGCTGATTTTGTGGCGCGAGCCCATTTTACGGGTTTTCTTTCCATTGCCATTGTAATCGCCAATCTGATTGCCATGTTTCGTATGCCGATTCGTTACTTCTCTACTTTTGGGTTATTGATTTGGAAAAACCTCGGCAGCCAACGTTACTTGACGGCGGCGATCGTGTTTTTCCCCAAGACAATTTACATTGCCCAAGTCATCAAATCGCTGGAGGTCGATTATGTCCATGCCCACTTTGCCAGTCACCCTGCCATGGCGGCCTATGTGATCAGGAGGATCACCGGAATCCAGTATGGTTTTACGGCACACGGATCGGATTTGCATCGCGACCAACACATGTTGCTCGAGAAAACAAAAGACGCTGCTCATGTCATCGCCATTTCAGAATATAACCGCCAGATGATACTGGATGTCTGTGGTCAGGAATTTAGAGACAAGGTTAAGGTGGTGCACTGTGGGGTCGAAACGCAGCGGTACCCCCGTTCCCAATGGTCCGCCGTCACGGATTCAGCTACCGATTTTCAAATTGCCTGTGTTGGTACTCTGCATGAAGTCAAAGGTCAATCGTATTTAATTGAGGCCTGCAAGATTCTCAACGATCGCCAAGTCGGCTTTTGTTGTCATCTGGTTGGAGATGGTCCTGATCGAGTTGAGCTGGAACGACAGGTTATAAGTTTGGGACTTGAAGGCAAATTGATCTTTCATGGTTCCTGTGATGAGGAGCAGGTCAAAGATATCCTGAGCGGTATGGATGTACTGGTTTGTCCAAGTGTTCTTGCTCGCGATGGGCGTCGTGAGGGTATTCCTGTCGTGATCATGGAAGCGATGAGCTGTGGGATTCCGTGTGTTGCAAGTGATATCTCGGGCATTCCCGAAATTGTACGACATGGTGTCAACGGATTATTGACCCCGTGTGGGGACTCCGGGGCCATTGCGGACTCGATAATGCAGCTCTTGAAGGATTCAGACTTGCGGCAGCAGTTTTCCAAATCGGCAGTGGAAACCGTCGAAGCCGAGTATGAGCTTTCCTTGAATACGGCGAGCCTGGCAAGGCTCCTGGAAATCAGTATGGCGAAGAAGGAGATAGCGGTATGAATTCAACAGCACCCAAGATCACAATCGGAATTTTGTACTGCGGCGATCTCGGTGCTGCATTGGGAGGGTTGTTGCGCAAACACCATTATCGAGTCGTGACAACCTGCGCAAAGAGAAGCTCTGCGACACTGCATCGCGCGCGATTGGCCGGGGTTGAACTTATCAATTCATTTTCAGAGGTGGTTGGCCAAAGTGATTTGGTTATTTCGCTCGTCGATCCAGTTGCCGCGATTTCGGTTGCCGAGGAATTCGCCCGATTGAGCGCAGCCGAAACAGAGGGGTGTTTATTCGTGGACGGTAATTCTCTTGGGTTGCGGGAGGTAGAACGGATTAATCATGTTTTCGCTGAGGCCCGACTGAAATGGTGTGATGCCGCGTTTCATGGTGGTGCCCGGCGATTATCAGAAATCGGTGTGATGTACCTGTGTGGAGAGACAGCAGTGCGAATTGAGAAGTTATTCAATGGTCTTATCAAGACCAGAATTCTGCCGGGTGAACTCGGAATGGCCTCTTCTCTTAAACAGACTCTCGCTGGATTTTCTAAAGGACTGAGTGGCCTGTTTGTTGAGTCATCCTTGGTGGCACGCGACCAAGGCGTACTAGATGCCTTCATGGAAGAATTCAGAAATTTTTATCCAGAGATCTACCCAGTTCTGGAGAGAATGCTACCGACCTATCGCGAACACGTTGGTCGCCGAATTACAGAGTTGAAAAATATTGAGTTGTCAGCCCGCGAGAATCGGTCCGGTTATCAAATGATCCATGCCGCCAGGTTGCTATTTGAAGAATACGGAGCCGATCTTACATCTAATCCGGCTGAAAAACCAACCGGCGAGCGGCCTGATCTTCTGGAATTAATTAAATGTCTTCATCCTTCTAAAGACGGAAAAAGAAAAAAACAATGACCTCCAAAAAACCAAGTTCCGCCGAGCTCCATCCCGGGCCAGGATTCCGCATTTGTTCCACTTACCCGGCCACCGAAAGAGAGATCATCGATAGCATTGGGGAGTTCGAAGTTCCCGATATCTCGGACACGTTGAATCGGCTTTACGCTCTGGATTCGCAAATACGACTCCAGAATTCGGAAGAATATGCTTTATGCGGGAATGTCTGCACCGTTAGAGTTTTCCCAGGAGACAATCTGATGGTGCATAAGGCACTTGATATTTGCCGACCTGGCGACATTATTGCGGTGGATGCTCATGGTGAAAGATCTCTGAATGCGATCCTTGGCGATTTGATTTGCACCAAGGCGAAACATCGTGGGATCGCTGGCTTCGTCGTCGACGGTCTGGTTCGTGATATGCCCGGGATTGATGAACTGGGGTTCCCGGTATTTGCCAGAGGAACGACCGCCGTCGGCCCCCTGCATCGCGGTCCTGGTGAAATTAATTATCCCATTTCATGTGGTGGCGTGGTCATTAATCCGGGTGACATCCTGATTGCTGATAAGGCCGGGACGGTGGTGATACCTCACGGACATGTTGCCATGATTCTGGCTCGCTTGAAATCAAACCGTGAGCACATGGCTAGTTACCTTTCTGCAGTGCAGCGTGGTGAATTTTCAAATAACTGGGTTGATGAATTATTGGCAAGCAATGATTGTCCCAATGAGGATTCCTGAAAAATTGGCAGAATTGGTTTTGGTGATGTTGATAACTGATATGGGTGAACGAAATGCTTGACATCTCTCGGTATCCGCCGCTCCTTGGTGCAGTCTCGCTGGTTCATATGGCGAGGGATTTTATCCAGCGGCGGAATTCGGAAAAGAAAAAGACGGTAGGTTTACGCGATGAATTTTATCAATCGGTATGGCGGCAGGCCGCTGCTGAATTGAATCTGGATGTTGGGGATCTTGGAGGTGGCATCCTTGAGTTTAAAGAACCGGGTGATCTCGGCTTGAGATTTAAAGTCATGAAGAACTACACTAGTCTTGATGATCCTGTGACGTTGCGTTTGGCGGGAAATAAATCGCTATCCCAGGCCGTATTAAAACGCAAGTTGATTCCAACACCCGAAAGTGAAGTCTTTAGGCTGAAGACGATAGCCAAAGCCAGAGATTTTCTTTTTCAATCTGGTTCACCATGTGTTGTCAAACCGGCAAGTGGGACCGGAGGTGGGCAGGGAGTCACCACGCAAGTATCTAATGGTTCTCAGCTCGGCTGGGCAGCTTCCCGAGCCGCTCGATTTCATTTTGAGATCGTTATCGAAAGACAGATTCCCGGCGCAAATTACAGGTTGCTATTTTTAGATGGTGAGCTGTTGGATGTGATCAAGCGAAATCCACCGGCGGTGGAGGGGGATGGGAAATCGACGATTGTTGAATTGATTCGGCGTGAAAATAAAAGGCGGCTTTCGGGATGGCAGGTGGCTCAGTCCCAGTTGAGGATTGATCAGGATTTACGCCAGACACTTGCCAGCCAGGGTTGTTCCCTTCGTTCCCGTTTGAATTCAGGACAAAGGGTCATTGTTAAGACCGTAATCAATGATAACTCGTCGGAAGAAAATGAGGTGGCCATGGGGCAGGTCTGCAGCGAAATTGTGGCGACCGGGCGAGCTGCCGCTGAGGCGCTTGGTGTAACGTTAGCAGGGGTGGACGTTATTACCGACGACCCCAGCCGTCCATTGGAGTCCAACGGTGGTGTCGTGCTGGAAGTCAACACTACCCCGGGGATGTACATTCACAAACGGGGTAATCGTTGTCCTGTTGTAAAAAAAATTCTCCAGGCGATGGTTCAGCGAACCAGGTATCAGAGGAAAGCAGAAAAACAACATCCCTTCACCGGAATTGAGCAATTCGGCGACTAGAAACGGGCGAAACCTATGCAGTGGTTTCCTTGTTTTTGGAATGCAACAGTCCTTTTGACATCAGTTATGAAAAATTTTGAAAAAGAAAAGCTGCCTGTCATCATCATCGGCGGTGGCGCTAATGCGCTTTCGATTGCGCGAAGCCTCGGGCGGATGGGCGTCAAGATCCATGCCCTAAACAAAATCGACGCCACGGTTTGCAGCTCACGATTTGCTACCAGGATCCCTCTGGTGGATGGCAAGGATTACCAGAAAACATGGGAGAAGTTTTTATTAGGGTCGGAATCGGACGTTTATTGTCCCTCAATACTTTTAGCTGCCAGCGACGTTGGTTTGGAAATTATTGCCAATCATCGTTCCCAACTTTCCCGAAAATTCAAACTGGATGAATCCAATGTGGAAGCTCAGCTTTCCATGTTGGACAAACAGAAAACCTATGATATTGCGGTTGCTGCTGGAGTTCCGACTCCAAAGCACTGGAAGATCTCCGACAGGCAGGATCTTGATGCAGTTCGGAGTTCTCTGGTCTATCCGCTACTGGTAAAGCCAAAGTCTTCTCCTGCCTTTACCGATCGTTTCAAGGGAAAGTTTTTTGTTGCCAATGACTTTCAGGGTGTTCTGGAAGGGGGCGAGATTTTATTGGGAGCGGGCGTGGAGTTTTTGCTGATGGAAAAGATTCCAGGTAACGACGACTTGCTGTGCAGTTACTACACCTACCTTGATCAACAGGGGAAACCACAGTTTGACTTTTCCAAACGCATTATTCGGCGAAACCCGCCCAATATGGGATTGGGTTGCTACCACATTACCGACAACGTACCGGGGATTAAGGAGTTGGCGTTAAAGCTCTTTCAGGCGGCCGGGTTGCGGGGACTGGCAAATGCTGAATTCAAGTTGGATTCCCGGGATGGAGTTCTCAAACTGATTGAATGCAATGCGAGGTTTACCGAAGCCAATGGACTGGTAGCCAAGAGTGGGTTTGATTTGAGCCGATTTGTCTACAAACGAATCCTCGGTTTAGAGCAAAAACCATTAGTCGATTTTAGTGTTGGAGAGCGATTGCTCTATCCAGCAGATGATTTTCGAGCGTTTTTGGCACTCAGGCGCGAAGGGGAAATAACTTGGCGAAAATGGCTGCAAAGCCTTTGTCATAAGCAGAGCTTCCCGTTGTTTAGCTGGAGCGATCCGCTGCCCAGTTTGAAGGCGTATTGGCGTCGGCTCAAGAACTGGCTTAGCTCATCAAAAAAATAGTATTGGGCAGATCAGGCCAACATCATCGGTCAGGACACCAA
This sequence comes from Planctomycetota bacterium, assembly GCA_014238905.1. Lineage (GTDB taxonomy): Bacteria > Planctomycetota > Planctomycetia > Pirellulales > Pirellulaceae > JABAAE01. The sequence goes on along the minus strand of JABAAE010000002.1, from coordinate 99,101 downwards.
ATGAAAGAACCAATAAAACGATCCATCGACCCGCTGACGGTGTTCACATTTTTGTGGGCCTGTCAGGCACTGGTGCATCAAGAGTTTTACAACGGATGGATCGGGGAAGGGAATCCCTGGGGGTGGGGTCTAACAGGCGTTGCTTTGGCAACACTGTTTTTCCCCCGTTCAATTGTCTTGTTTTCCATGATGTTGTTGACGAGCATTATCTATAATGTTTTGCAATGGCCGTTTGTGGTCAACCATATTCTGGTCGAAACTCTTTTTAATGCCGTTCTGTTGACGGCAGTGGGCTGGTCGATGCTCCAGCGAAACGGCGATGGCAGAGCTGCAATCATCGATAGGTCGGCACCCGTTTTGTGTGTGTCGATGATTGTCATGTATTATTTCGCGATTCTTGCAAAATTGAACGCTGGTTTTTTTGATGCGAATCAAAGTTGTGTTGTGGTCATGTTCGACGACCTCGTGCGTCGCTTTCCGTTGATCCCGAATAATGCGTTGACTCACAATCTTGCGATAGGCGGAACGATTATAGTGGAATTGGCGATTCCTGTTCTCTTAACTTTTAAAAGAACGCAGTGGATAGCTGTTCTATTGGGGCTTGGTTTTCATGTCATGCTGGGGTTAATTGGGCACCGAACGTTTTCTGGGCTGGCCTTTGCTGTCTACGCTCTGTTTCTGCTGCCGGGAATTACCGGGGTCGTCAATGATTTACGGAATTGGCTCGAATCAAAAGTGGGAGCAAGAACGTTGGGGTTTGCAAGAATTGCCCTTCGGGTTGTTGCCGCTATGGTGGCCTTGTTGATTGTTGGTGCGGAGTGGGCAGGGCGTTATCGAGATGCACTGGGTCCGGTGAAAATCTATCAAATTCCGTGGCTGATTTGGATTTTGTGGTCTTTAGCTGTGGCATTGTTGTACTGCTTTTCTGTAAAGCGATATTCTTCGGTTGCTACCAGCGGCCCGGATTTGCCATCTCATTATCGGCCCGGTTTTTTATGGCTGCTTGTGCCCCTGGTGTTTTTGAACGGGAGTTCGCAATACCTCGGTTTCAAGACAGAAACCTGTTTTACGATGTATAGCAATTTGCGAACCGAAGGTGGTGTCAATAACCATTTTTTTATGCCAGCGTTGAGACTGGCCAACTATCAGGACGATTTGGTCCAAATCACCGAAACCGATTATTCTCTTCTGCAAAAAAACTATCTTGATAAAGAGATGTACATAACGGCTTTTGAATTCCAACGCATCTTGAGCAACGCCACTGAAGATCTAAACGTCCGATTTGTCTTCCGGGAAGAGCAGCAGGAAATCAACATCAAGGCTGGTGTTCCTAATGAACATCCTCTTTGCGCGTATCAAAATCCGTTCTTGGCGAAGATCCTGACGTTTCGGCCAGTGCCTCAAAGCAATGGCTCACCCTGTCAGCATTGAAACCGACCCTGTGGTTGGGAAAGTTCTGCTGTAGGTGCTCCAAAGACAAGGTGTAGTTGGCATCGGCAGTTTGTCGCTGTCCCCGATTCATCGCACCAATTGCTTGGCGTGAACGACTTGCCGTGAAAGCCATTTTTGCCCTAAGCGTTGTTGGATAGACTCTAATAGCGACTATTCGTTGCCGAGCGATTTTTTGCTGGGTGGATGTCCAATCGTGCTCATGGAGAGGCCAAGTTCACAGCAAACACTTGTCATCGGTTTTGTTACCATAGCAAGGACAGGGAACAGAACAAAACTTCAAGATCTTTTCCAGGACGCGATTCCATCAAGACTAGAGCCGCATCAGGATGGCGACGATCTCAATAATATTAAATTCCGCGACTCCTGGATGCGCGAAATCAGGCCTTGGGTTGATGAAATGAAGAAGCCAAATATCTCAATTTTCGATTTTTTGTTTGCCTTGTTTTTCGGGCTGGTGCACGTGGTTGGTGCCGCTCAGCAAATGTCAGCTCAATCGCTGGAAGACCGACTTCTGATGGAACAGCCGCTTGCGCTTGCTGCAGACGCCCGACGCGTGGGTGATCCCGTTCGTGGGGCAGCCGTTTTTTACGCTCGGGCAATGGCATGCTCGACATGTCACAGCGTAGGTGATCGCCCCTCTACGATCGGCCCGGACTTAACCAGGGTCGACCCGGAGACCAGCGACGCTGCGTTGGTGGAAGCGGTCCTGCAACCGTCGAAAACGATCGCTGCAGCTTACGCCACCGTCACCGTCGAAACCACCGATGGCCGATTAATTTCCGGTGTGGCAGTGGAGGATACAGCAGAGCGACTTGTTCTGCGTAACGCTGCGCAACCCGATAAGCTACTAACATTGAAAAAACAGGATATCGAGAATCGCCAGCGGGCAACCAAGTCGATCATGCCAACCGGTCAGATCAACCAGTTAGCGAACCGCCGTCAGTTCTTGGATCTGGTGCGATATCTCATTGAATTGCGTGACGGCGGCTCGAATCGTGCTCGCGAATTGCAGCCACCGACTGACCTCTTTTCCCAAAGCGTGCCCGATGATCCGCTGCCTTGGCGGCCGGTTGTGCAGCGGGGTGAGGTGGCGGTGGAAGGCAACCTCAAATATCCGCGGGCTGTCGCGTTGGGATTTGTCGGCGGCACGGTGCTGTTTGATGCGGATCGCCTGCGCACCGTTGCCACTTGGGTCGACGGTTTTGTGAAGAGTTCCCCTCAGAATTATTTTGGATTGTACTGGCACCGCGATGGGGGAGCGGCGGACCAGATGGCAGACGGGCCGCACCCGTTGAGTTTTCGACTTTCAGACCGCCCGGATTGGAAAGCGTTTGAACCGTCAGCAAACAGTGATCCGAATGTGGGAACTCGGTTTGATGGCTATCAGATTGGTAAATCCGCAGTCCGCCTTCACTATCGCGTTCTGGTAGGTAAGCAAAGGATTACCGTAAGCGAAGATGTCCATGCGGAAAGCCGGCCCACCTGGCAAGGCTTTGCCCGCGAGTTTCGATTCACCGGGCTGCCGGCCGGGGCGCAGGTTTCGTTTGCGGTGCCAATCGGCGACGATTATCAATTATATAACGCCGTAGGAGAGAAAGATGTGGCAACTGGCCCACTCAGTAAGACCTCGCTGTTTGGCTGTCGTTCAGGCGGCGTGAATCGCGTGCTTTGTGTTCAAGAGTCGGCCGGAACGTCTTGGCTGGCCAGCGATAAAAACGATGCGTCTGCATGGCGGTTGGTGTCACGCCCCGCAGCGGCTGGCAGGTCGCTTGTCCTCCGCGTCGATCATTGGAGGTACCGTGGCCGTCATGCTGAACCTTCGGCGGCGGAACTTGTTTTGCTTGCAAAGAGCCCGCCGATCATGAGCGACTCGTTTGATCGTCCCCGGCAACCGCCGTCCCTGCTGCCGGTTGTTGAAATCGAACGAACGCGGCCTTCGCTCGCTCAGCGACCAGCCGTGCAGCCGCAGGAAAACGTCGATGAGTTTCCAGCGGCACGGGGGCGATTTCTACGATTTGTGACCACTCGAACCAATGATAACAGCGAGCCAGGCATTGATGAATTGGAAGTGTATGGAGCAGATCCCAAGTTGAACTTGGCGCTTGAGGCAAAGGCCAGTGCCTCATCGGTCATCTCCGGTTATTCCATTCACCAGATTCCGCATTTAAATGATGGCAGGTTGGGTAATTCACATAGTTGGATTAGTTCTGAACGCGGTGGTGGTTGGGCGCAGATCGAATTTCCCGAATTGGTCGAGATGCGCAAAATCGTTTGGGCGCGCGATCGGACTGGCGTTTGCCGAGACCGCCTGACGGTTGCCTATCGAATCGAAGTTTCAGAGGATGGTAAGAGTTGGACCAAGGTGGGAGATGAATCGGGCCGCGCAAAAAATGGCGTGGCTACGATCCGCCGCGATGCCAGACCTGGCTACGTGATGGAAACAATCCCCGCACCCTTTCCGACTTGGCGTCCGTCGGATATCGCGTTCGACGACGAGGGTACGATGTACGCCATTTCCATGACCGAAGGACAGATCTGGCGGACGCGAATTCCGCCGGTTGGAAGTCCAGAACAGGTAAGGTGGCAACGCTACGCGACCGGTCTCTATCATCCGATCGGCCTCGCCGTAGTCGATGGCCGTCTGTATGTTGCGCAGAAGCCTGAAATTACAGAATTGATCGACCGTGACGGCGATGGCACGGTTGACCACTTTCGCACAGTGGCCACTGGTTGGGGGCTATCAACCGGATGGCACGAATACTGCTTCGGCCTTGGCGTCGACCCGCAGAAGAATCTTTGGTTTGCCTTGAATACCGGCTATTTCTGGACCAATCCGGGCTATGTCAATCCTGGGCGGTGGCGAGGGTCCATTTTGCGAGTGGCGCACGAATCAGAGAAACTCGAGGTCATCGCCAATGGCTGTCGTGTACCAAACGGTATTGCCGAGGGGCCTGAGGGCAACATGTTCTTCACCGACAACCAGGGTGATTGGATCCAGGCATGCAAGTTGGCACATGTGGTGCCGGGGCGATTCTACGGTCATCCCGAGACTAAAGAGGATGCTCTGCCGAAAGGATCGTATCCCAATGGCCGTACCGCTGTCTGGCTTCCCTATGGCCGCAGTCGTAGCACATCAGGACCGGTGTCCGATTCAACCCAAGGCCGTTTTGGTCCGTTTGCCAATCAGATGTTCATCGGCGACGTGGGGTATGGGGCCAATGCAGGAATCATGCGTGTCGCCTTGGAGGAAGTGGACGGCCAATATCAAGGAGCATGTTTCCGCTTTGTGGATGGACAGCCGCTGGGCTGTGAGAGGATGAAGTTCGGTCCGGATCATCAACTGTATATGGCGTCGCTCACCAGCGGATTGACCCGTATGGCGTTCGATGGCAAGAAGCCGCTTGCCATCCATGCCGTTCAAATTCGGCCCGGCGGAACAGGGTTTCGCGTGAAATTGACCAAGCCACTTGCGGTGGATTCACAGCTCATCGCCGGCCAATTCCGAATCAAACGCTACCACTATCTGTACACAGGAAATTACGGTTCTCCGCAGGCGGATGAACAGATTGTGCCCGTGCAATCGGTGGAACTTTCGGCGGATCGCACGGCGATCACCTTGACCTTTCCTGTTGAGTCCTATTCGATTGGAATGGTGTACGAGATCAACCTCGGCAAACTGATCGCCGCGGATGGTAGTAACCTCTTGCACAATGAAGCCTGGTACACCGTGCACAAGATACCGCAGTAACCCATCTTTCGATTTTAGATCGTCCTTTTTGGCATGTATTCCACAGTCTTGAAGGGTTTCCCTTGGCCCATCATTTTCTTGTTGACAGACTGACGAAAAATCGCAAGGTGAGAATCGAATGTAGGTGGTTGGGAAAGATCAATGGTTGGAGTCGGTAAGCTTTGTTGGTGTATGATGAAGACCTATGTGGAGAGGTCCGAATTAAACGACGGCGTTGGCAAGTTTGTGGGGAATGATCGCCATCACAAGAGTGGGTTCAGGAAATTCAGAATTGTCAAAAAATGTAAGCGGGAGAACATTTTCCATCAACGGCCGAGCGTTAGCGAGGTCCGGCGACCGAAGGGACTGAATTGGATGGCGTGGTTAGGAGGTAACATCGGTCAATCATACTTGGCCTTCCTCAAGCCTATTTAAGGCAAACCTGCCCCGTTCGGCTACTGAAGGGGATTTGTCAGATGCAAAGATCTTTGCCAATCGCAATGACTCATCGCCCCAAGTATTGAATTCACGAATAAGAAATTCAGCGGCTACCCGCCTCACTACAGACGAGCGATCACCTGCTGATTTTCTCAATGTCTCCAGAAAGGGAAAACTAATAGTTAAATCTCGTTGGGAAACTATCGGTTGTGACTTCCCTTCACAGTATCGAATGTCGGTCCATTCCCATTTCCACCCTTCCACCCATGCCATTCTTCCTCCCAGTTGGCTTCGATAAGCTTTCGCTCTAACCGATGGTTGAATCGCGTTTTCAGCAATTTCATCAAGGTATTTATCAAGAATGGAAGTACGGCCCACCTGTGCGAATAATGATGTCATCGGCCCTGATGTGGATGATATCAATCTCAATTTCAGAGCTTCACCTATCTCTTTTCTGGAAATTATTTCTAGCAACGATTTCTTTTCCAACTCTCCAATCCGTCCCCAGGAAGTCCAGTAAGAAAGGGTAGCGCAAATCGCATCTGTAACATGCAAAGGGTCGGATTCCTTTGCAATCAGAGGAAGCTTATCTCTAGCAGCTTCTCGAACGGGTGCCGCCCAGTCATTGAGTCGCCGAAAAGTCAAAGCAAGGAAGAAACTATTTGGCGCGTTACCTGTCAGTGTTCGTAATGTTTTCTCGCGTTTATATCCATCCCAACTAATTACATCTAACCATGTGGAAAATGGGAAAGGTTTTATCCAGATTTTCCACTTGGGATGAGAGGAGGATTCGAGTGCCGAGAAAAACTCCCTTCGAATTAACCTCTCCCAATAATCCAGGTTTGATAAAGGCAATTGGGACGTCACATCGACAAGTGAAGACATCTCAGCCATCACTTTGCTTCCAGAATTAATCGAGACGGCAAAGTTCTTCACTGCCGATATGACTTGCTTTTCTAAAGGATGCTGTTGTTTCACGATATTATTTGCCTCCGAACCTCCAGGTTAACCAGATCGCGACGAGAGGCATTGGTTCTTTCAGTTGCACGGCGGTGTTGGGGTTGGTTGCACCCCTTTATTTGCCATCCTGCTGATAGACACGTACCCAGTCGATGTTCATGAACTGCGGAAACAATCCAACCTCATAAAGCTCATTCTTGTCCTTCTTGTCGGGGCCTTTGTCGTCGGGCCCCCAGACGCCAAAATAGTTGCCTCCAATGGCTTGGTTGAGAATCAGGAAAAAGGGATAGTCGTTGTAAATGCTCTTGCCGCCGAACTTTTTTTTGTCCGTCAAATCCAAGCCAGGCCCCCATTCCTTGTGGTCGAGCATAAACACGATCCGGCTTTTGGTCCATTTGCATCCGTAGATGTGATAGTCGGTAGAGTAGGAGTCCTCTCCCGCTTTTGGCTGCAATGCCTTGTCCAACACCTGATCGGCAATCCACTGCCTGGGGTCAATCCTGCCGTCAAAACGGCGATAGTGGGAATACCAGCCAATGTGACCAGCGGTCCAATTCTTCGGGCTGGTGTGATAGGCCGCACCACCATGGTACAACCGTGTGGCCCTGCCAGACATCTCCATGATGTCAATCTCACCGCTGTAGGGCCAGGAGCTGTAAGTCCACTTTAGATTTTTGGTGGCGGCTGCCTCGTCCCAGTATCCGCGATAAGGGGCAGTCTTTTCCTCAGGGAGCATCCAAAATGCCGGCCATGTCGGGATGGCTGTCTTCTTTCCGGCGGCGTCTGTTGGATTCTTGATACGCGCCTCGAAAATCCCGTAGGTGAACGATGCCAGTTTTCTGGTCCGTAGTTTCGCGGATCTGAATGTCTGATGATCAATCTCCTTCAGGATTTTGCCGTACGGTCGGTCTTTTAGTGGATACTTCCTTCCAGGCGCATGTCTGGCCACTATGGTCAGCCTGCCGTCCTTCACATAAAACGTTTCGCCTTCGGCGTCGACATAGGCCTGCGATTCACCATTGCCGTGACCGTATTGGCCAATCACCGTGTCGTCTTCGGGAACCCATTTGGAGCGGTCAAGCTTGGTGCCGGCGAACTCATCTTGCCAAACCAGCCGGTACGTCGATTCTGTTGGATGTTCGGCTCCCTCTTTGGGCGGTCGTTCATCAGCCCTGCACTGGGTGCAAAGCCCAATCAGTAGCAGGCAAATGAGAGTGAACGATAGGGGCGTGGGCATTGGTGGAGATTCAGTCATGGCACTTCTTTTGGGATAGCGGTCAGGTTACCCGAAGATAAGAGGATTCTCAAATATGCCGCCCGCGATAAGCCGTTGATGAAACTCGTTGCCCACTACAAAAAGCAAGCTAATCGTAGCGGGGACCGCACCGACCTTCCGTACCGGTCCAGCACTGAGTCCTGGTGTATTTTTGTTCATGGTGGTTCACGTGCGGTCGTTTTGGCACCGCTGAACCAAGCCGATTCGAGGATCCCTGCGACAGAACATCGGATTTCAAACCGCCTACTCCAACGCAAGCGAGCTTGTTTTCACGATTTGACAACCATCTTTTGGAGGGTGGATACAATAGACTAATAGTCAATGAGCGGGGCAGCCTGCACAGAAGCCTTAAATCGGCCAACAGTGGTAGCAAATGACTGTAAGTTAGGGCGTAACATGTTTATCGGCACAGTTTGGCGTCAATGCTTTTCACCTCTGGAATGATTGATTTAGAGGTAATGAAAATAGTTGGTTGGGCCACAACAGAGATGGCAGCCCATTTTTCTCATTTGACAGAAGAGTCTACAAGGGAAAAGCTATCGGGTATCTTGCTGGGTTTGGATGAGGCAGAAACCAGGAAGTAGACCAAGATAAAAAATTCAAAAAGGGGTCAGCAGCAAAAATGCCGTTGACCCCTTTTTTGATTAGTACCAGAGGTGGGACTTGAACCCACACGAGGTTGCCCTCACTGGATTTTGAATCCAGCGCGTCTGCCAATTCCGCCACTCTGGCCGATGTGTGATTCAATAGTGTATCGTCTTTCACCGTTGTTTTTCAAGTGGTCCGGCTGACAGGGTCTGTCGTCATTTTTTTGAATCTGATTGGATATTTTGGCCGCAGGTTTGTTTTTTTCGGTCTGTCCCATTGGATTATGGGAAATTTTTCTGCAGTTTTTGCATGTGCATGCTCGCTATACCTTTTCGATCGTTTTGTTTGCTATCAAAATAGAAAGTTCTGAATGCCACTCTCCGCCCCTCACAAATTGCAACCTGTCGTAACGAGTTCTCCATGGAATACAAAGGCGCCACCATTGCCGCGATGATTATTTTTGCCCTATTGTTTGTGGGAGCCGTCGTCTTGACCTATGAGCCAAGTGAGAAAACGACGACTGCAGCAAAAACGGCTTTGCCGGTTCCGCCAAAAAAACAAATCATTCCCAAGATACCCGATGGTCGTCCCAATGAACGAGATGCGGATGCCAATCCCGGATTTATTGAATTGCCGTCAGGTTTGCGATATCGGATTTTGAGGAAATCAGAAACTCCCAAGCCAACTTCAGATCAGAATGTTGCCGTCCACTATCGTGGCTGGTTGGACAGTGGCACCGAATTTGATAGCTCTTATACAACGAATAGGCCTTTTGTTGTATCGCCGCCTTGGGGTGTGATCGACGGTTGGAAAGAAGGACTGCTGCTAATGGGAGAAGGTGGCATGATTGAATTGGAGATCCCTGCCAATCTTGGCTATGGCGTGCGAGGGTCTGGTAAAATTCCGGCGAATGCGACGCTTCATTTTGAAGTAGAAATTCTGAAAGTCTACTAAAAACGACCGGTGAAAAACCGGCAATTAGCGATTGGAGCGGAGAAAAGAAAGCCCGATGATGACGGCCAGCACAGAGAGCATCAGCCATCGCTCGTAAGAGAGATTGCCGACAAGGTCCATGATTTCATTGCCAAATTTTTTGGCCCAATGTCCACAATGGTCGATGGTTTTTGTGATCACGGTTGGTTATCCTTTTCATGGCAGCGTTATCCTAGGCTAGCCTACCTCGAAGTGTATGGGGTAGCCTCGTCAAAGGGTGTGTCGGGGGAAATACTGAATCTTCGGCAGGACAGAGAGTCCTCTCAAAATGGTTATTCCTTTTGTGACATTCCTTTTGTGACATTCCTGGGGGAATTCGCAGGGATTGAATGTGTTGTCGGAATCACTGCTTTGACGATACTGACAGACGGTGCAAAATAATCGGCCAAGGACCGATCGGTGAACTTGTTGTTGGCAAGGTTCATTCTGCAGGTTTTTAGCCAAGATTGAGATTCATTGTTTCTCTAAGGCATTCAAAATTGAAGAAGATCCTATTTGTTTGCATGGGTAATATTTGCCGATCACCTACTGGCGAGGGAGTATTTCGTCAGATGCTGGAAAATCAGAAATTGTCGAATCGTATCGAGGTCGATTCGGCTGGGACGATCGGGTTTCACTCGGGAAAGTCTGCCGACCATCGAATGCAAAAAGCGGCCTCTGAAAAAGGCTATCGGCTTGAAAGTCGATCCCGTCAGGTGCGGCCAGAAGATTTTGAGGCTTTTGATTTGATCATTGCCATGGATCGTGACAATCTTGCCGATCTGATTGCTGTTGGAGCGTCTCGTTTTGGAAAACAGGATTTGATTCCGTCAAAAATCAAATTGTTGAGTGATTTCCTTGGTCCGCAATGGCCAACGGATGTCCCCGACCCGTACTATGGAGGTGATGAAGGTTTTGACTATGTCTTGGAAATGGTTGAAGCCGCCTGTCCCGCTATCCTGCAGGAGCTGACGACTGAGGGTGGATGAACGAAACCGTCAGGATGGATGGCAACTGTGGTACTGGACCCGTTTTATCGCGAAATCGAAGACGTTCTTGGTCAGATAGTTGGACGGGATTTGCGTATCGAGTCTATCCATCCAGTTAGCGGAGGTTGCATTCACCAGGGGAGCTGCATCCTGCTTTCTGATCATTCCAAGTTTTTCATCAAACAAAATCAACTCAATGATGATCGAATATTCGAGGCCGAAGCGAACGGTTTAAGGGAGTTGGCAAAGACCAATACGGTGAGCGTTCCCAGTCCAGTCGTTACCGGTGTGTGGCGGGATCAGGCGTACCTGGTTATGGAGTGGATCGAGTCGCAGTCTGTCGTTTCAAAGATGGCTCAAATACAGTGTTCGCAAAACCTTGGTAGGGCTTTGGCTGGTTTGCATCATTACCGCGGAGCGGTCGTTTTTGGCCTGGATTTCGACAATTTTATTGGGAGTTCGATTCAAAAAAATCAACCAACGGCGGCTTGGCAAGATTTTTTCATGCAGCACCGTTTGGAATTCCAGTTGCGATTGGCTGACCAAAATGGTTATCGAGACGTTGTGGCGATGGGTCGCCGGACTCTCACCCGGATTCAGTCGTTGCTTCGAACCGGTGCACAGCCGAGCCTTCTTCACGGTGACCTCTGGAGCGGTAATGTTCTTACCGGTGTTGATGGACATCCGGTGTTCATTGACCCTGCCCCGTACTGGGGCGACCGAGAGGCGGAATTTGGAATTTTGACGCTATTTGGAGGATTTGATTCGGTGTTCTTTGACGCGTATCAGGAAAGACTTCCGTTGGAAGAGGGATTTGCGGAGCGGTTACCGGTTTATCAGCTGTACCACTACCTGAACCACCTCAACCTTTTTGGATCCGCTTACGCAGGTGCCGTCCGGTCGCTGTTGGCAGGTTTGGAATAAACAGACGGGTCGATTCCCATCTGTTGTCAAGAATAACAGTTAGGCTTGGAACGCATGACCCCGATGTCATGGTCTCCAACACCCCTCATCCGAATCGATCGTTACCAGTCGATTGTATTGCCAGTCGATTGTATTGCCATGTTGGCTTGGGGAATGACCATTCCCCGCTGGTAAGGCTATCAGCCGAGGCTGGCGGCTTGAGGAAAATCCAGCTCCGTATCAAAAACATGATTGAACAGATTGGTGTAGGTCGCCAAAGAAATATAGGCGACGACCTCGGCAATTTGACCGTCTGTATAACCGGCATCCCGAACACCTTGGATATCAGCATCCGCGACAACGCCGTTGGTTTCAATCACTTTCAGCGTAAATTCGATTAAGGTATTGAGCTTTTTGTCGCTGCTCCGACCCAGCCGGAATTCCAGGATCTGATCCTCATTCATGCCGGCGCCTTTGGCGATCATTGTGTGGGCTGAAACACAGTAGGAGCATTTGTTTTTTTCACTGACGGCAAGGTAAATTGCCTCGCGATCTTCGGTGGAAAGGTCACCTGCGGCAAGAGCACCGGACATCGCTTTATAGGCCGTTAGGGCAGCCTCACTGTTACCGAGACCTTTGAATATGTTGATCACACGTCCCAGCTTTTCCTCATAGCCGTCATAAATTTCCTTAACATTTCCAGTCGCCTGATCGGCTTCAACAACATTCAAACGTGGCATTCAAAACTCCTGTATGAAAAACAACTTAGAATTATTTTTAATGAATAGGGATTCGCTCGATACCTGCAGGTTCGGACATCAATCTGCGTCTGGTGGCACGAATCCCCGACGCATTGTGTTTTCGGTGATTGTCCGAGGAATGACAAATTGTAACAAGTAGTCGCGTCCGCCCGCTTTGCTGCCAATTCCCGACATCTTGAATCCGCCAAACGGCTGCCGTCCTACCACCGCGCCGGTAATTCCCCGGTTTAAATAGATATTGCCTACCATGAGTTCACGTCGAACCCTTGTGAGCACCTCCGGACTTCTGGAAAAAATTCCACCGGTTAACCCGTAATCGGTATCGTTGGCGACCGCGATGGCTTCGTCCAGATCTTTGACCTTGATAATAGCAAGAACCGGACCGAAAATCTCTTCCTGGGAAAGACGAGACGATGGTTTAACATCAGCAAAAGCGGTTGGCGGAACATAAAAACCACTTTCAGCTTGCTTCGATACATTCAATGATGCAATTTCGCGGCCTTCTTTTTTTCCCAGGTCGATATAGGAAAGGATCTTTTGTTGCGCTTGTTCATCAATGACTGGTCCCACATTGGTTCCTGGGTCATCCGCCGGTCCAACCACGAGGCTTTCGATGGAGGCGGCCAATCGCTCGACAAATGTATCGTAGACGGTTTCGATGACAATGACCCGGCTGCAGGCGGAACATTTCTGTCCCTGAAATCCAAATGCCGAGTAGACCGTTCCCAGGACTGCTTCATCAAGATCGGCATCGGTATCGACAATGATTGAATTCTTGCCACCCATTTCGGCGATCACCCGTTTCACCATAAGGGTACCCTTGACCGAGATTGCGGCGGCTTTGGCGTTGATGGCAAGCCCGACCGGACGTGAACCGGTAAATACGATTAGAGAAACATCCGGATGTTCCACCAATCGTGATCCAGCTACCTCACCGTGGCCTGGTACCAGATTAGCGACTCCATCCGGCAGGTCGACCGACTCCAGTATCTCCATTAGGCAGGCAGCGATGACCGACGACTGTTCTGCTGGTTTCATAACCACAGTGTTGCCGGTGGCAATCGCGGCCGAAGCCATGCCGGTTAAAATCGCCAATGGAAAATTCCAAGGCGCGATGACCCCGACAACGCCCCGAGCAATGTAGTCGAACCGATTTTCTTCACCGGGGACGTCGGCACCCTGAGGCTGGCTCATGGCTACTGCTTCTTCGGCGTAGAAGTCGAGGAAGTCAATCGCCTCGCAGACATCGTTTGTGGCTTCCCGCCAGGGTTTTCCGCATTCCAGCACAATCACCGCTGCAAGATCAAAAAAACGGCGTCTCATTTCATTGGCTGCGGCGTGCAAAAATTCTGCACGCTTGACGACTTCCATGGCGGACCAGCTTTTGAAGGCAACTTTGGCGGCGTCGACCGCTTGGTCAATATGATCGGCAGTTGCCACGGAGACCTTGCCGACAATTTCGGATTTTCGGGAGGGGTTGAGAGAAGACAGTTCCTCTTCGGTTTGAATTTTCTGCCCGCCAATCACCAGTGGATAAGACTGACCGATTTGCTTTTGAGCTATTGCCAGTGCCGTTTGCATTGCCTCCCGTTTTTCCGCTAGTGAAAAATCGATCGGGGGTTCGTTTTGAAAGGTTGCCTTCATTGATTTGCTTCCGATGGAGTCGGTCCCATTTTTGTTTTCAAACAAGTCAAGTCGATTTTTTTCGGCGGATTGCTCTTTCGTCGTGTTGTTCGAAGAAAGATCGGATTGGTTTGAGAGTGTTACCGTAGCATCAACGCTGGGGGTGGCCATTAGTTGATCGACGTTGACTTTTCCGGACGATCCGACACGTAGGAAGGAATCGTTGGCCGTGTTTTCCAATAAGCGGCGCACAAGATAAGCCATCCCAGGAATCAGTTGCCCGTAAGGCATATAAACCCGTACGCGATGACCTCGTTTCACCAATGCTTTTTTCTCCGCGTCTGCCATGCCATAGAGCATCTGGATTTCAAACGATCCTGGCGGCATTTTCAGTTCTTCCGCAACGGCCAGGCCATGGGAAAGTGATCTCAAATTATGAGAGCCAAATGCTGGCCGTAGAAATTGATGGTTTTTCATGACAAAGCGAATTTGTCGTTCATAATTGGCATCCGATTCCCATTTGTGTTGATAGACCGGAATTGGCCAGCCCTCAGCTTGAGCATGTGCTGTTTCGTAATCCCAATAGGCTCCTTTGACCAGTCGGACCCAAACCGGTATACCTCGTTGGCGAGCCCAGTCTCGTAAAGCAATCAAATCGGAACCGGAATCCTTTAGGTAACACTGAATAACGATACCTACATCGTCTCGATGGAGGAACTCCGGCTCGCTTAACACGGCTTTGAAAATATGGAGAGTAAGATCTTTTTTATCATAGGACTCCATGTCAACGTTGATAAATGCCAGATGTTCTGCAGCAACTCTCAACAAGGTTTTCAGCCTTTGTCCGACGCGGTGGGCGACGCCTTCAAAATCGATTGGATCAAAGTGTGGATCCAGAGCAGACAGTTTGACCGATAGGTTGGTGCGAGGGATGGGGCCCACGGAATCAGCATCAATAGTTGGGTTCTCGGGCCACGAATTGACCTTGGGTGCCACGTCGCCAAGTAATTTTTGGTACGAGGCAAAGTAATGGTCCGCTTCATTTTGGCTGGTGACGGCTTCTCCAAGAATATCCAGGGTGAAACCCCGACCAGCCTGTCGTTCTCCGAAAGCGGTTGCTATGACTTCGCTGGCGTTGCTTCCGGCAATGAACTTCCGGGCGAAGTTGGATGCTCCCAGCTTTGTGATTTGGGTTAACATCGCCCTGGTGATGGCCGTGCGCGAAAAAAGGCTCAAGCCAACTTTGAGGAACCAGGGCAAGGCATGAGAGGCCTGATCGAGATATTCCCTTAAGTGCTTTACCACCAGATCATTTGAGGTCAGCATAGGAAGCACGTCGACGAATCGGAACAACTGCACCTTTAATTGCTCATCTCGCATGGACCAATCCATGATCCGATCGTCCCACCACTTACGTTGGAAAAACCAGGGGTTACTACGGGAAAGTTGGGAATAGATATCCTTCCCTATTTCCGAGGTCCGTTCATTGATGAACGTTTGCTTTTCTTGCGAAAAGACCTCTTGGTCGCATTCTGTTTCTGATCCGTCGACGATTGATTCCTTGTGTGTATGGAATTGCAGGAAAAGCGATAATCGGTGTTCACTCTAGCGGGACCGCAGGATTTCAGATTAGCAACGGCAATCGGATTTGTAAAACGGTTGTTTCAGGAAAGATCATCAACAGCCGAATACTGGGTGAATCGTTTTCCTGAGGACCTGTGCCGGACCAACTCCCAAGGGGAATCAGCGGAGGAAATCACTGGAAAACCTCGGCTTAGTCGATGATCCTTGTCCATTTTGTCCAGTGGGACCGTTTTAGACGATTTTTGCCTTCTGCTGTTTCGATGGAATCCAAATTCATCATACCCGGATAATTTACAAAAATTGCGGCGATCAATTTTTCTTCCGCGTCGATGGACATTCTGTGAAAAAACTCTTTAGAGCCGAGTTGCCCTCCACTGGACCAATAGGTTCCCAGTCCTCGGGACTCCAATGCCAGGAGAAGGTTTTGGGTTGCTGCCGCTGCGGCGGCAAGATGCTCTTCATTGACTTGAACCGTTTTGTTCGACACACCGACTGATTCGGGCAGCCAGTTTACTAAAATCAGGGCACCACAAGCGGTGAGCATTTTGGGGATCTTGTTACTAGGTTTGACATCTTGAAACCAATTGAAAAACTGTTTCGCCACTTGGCGGGATTGTTGATGAAATAAAACGGTGAAACGCCATGGCTCAGCGATCGAATCCAATTTTCGATCATAATGAAAGGGAGCCCAACCGGCGACTTCGATTGCCTCGTTGACCATTTGGTCGAAGGCGGCAATTTGCCCAGCGTTTATGATTATCTCCGGCTG
This sequence comes from Planctomycetota bacterium, assembly GCA_014238905.1. Lineage (GTDB taxonomy): Bacteria > Planctomycetota > Planctomycetia > Pirellulales > Pirellulaceae > JABAAE01. The sequence goes on along the minus strand of JABAAE010000002.1, from coordinate 83,059 downwards.
TTCTGTTGCCATCACTTTCACCGTTTTCCGATTCAGAATCACCGAGTCCACGGAGCTTGATAAAGGAAGCGAATCGGGTGCTATGTTGTCGTCCATTTGATTATGCTCTAATTCGTTCGTTGGCAGCCAGCGGGAATGGAACGCCAAATTCGGTGACGGTTTGGCGCCAGTTTTCAGTCGGTCATTTTCGGCTGTGGACCAGTTTTTCACAAGGCAGAAATCGTTTTTGTATGGGTTGTTTGACACATTAAGGTTGGTCGTAAAGAAGTCGCCTTTACTGTCTATCAGCCTGCTTGGAAACGTTGTTACTACCAATCCGGATTTCACTTGGCATTATTTGATCGATAAAGGGAATGACCATGCTGCCGTTGTATTTTTTTGCTCAGGAAACAGTTGCAGGAGAAACCGCTACGGAAAATTCTGTGGAGGGGGGGATTTCCTCCGTTCCGACAATAGCAGATCCTGCCACCGCGTCGGCAACCAAGGCCGTCGCTGACATATTGCCTGAAGGGACTCCAGAGTGGGTACAGACTTCGGTGGTTTACGGGATTCCTTACGGTATCGGCGCTTTGAAGGTCCTGGTCATTCTTTTGATCACCTGGATGATTGCGGGAATCGCGTCGAGGCTGGTGATCAAGGGCTTGGAAAAAACACGGTTTGATGAAACTCTCACCAAGTTCTTTGCAAAAATTGCTCGCTGGGGTGTATTAGCCTTGGGAGTTTTATCCTGTCTGAGTATTTTCGGCGTGGAAACGACTTCTTTTGCTGCTCTGATCGGAGCGATGGGCCTGGCCATTGGTTTGGCTTTCCAGGGAACTCTTTCGAACTTTGCCAGCGGCGTGATGCTGTTGATTTTCCGTCCGTTTAAGGTGGGGCAATTCGTCAAGGTTGGAGGGGAAGCCGGGACGATAAACGAAATTGATTTATTTACCATCGCGCTGGATACCAGCGACAACCGGCGGATTATTATCCCTAACAGCAAGGTTTTCGGGGCGACGATCGAAAACGTCAGCTTTCATTCGAAACGTCGGGTGGACGTCAATGTGGGCACTGCATACGAGGCCGATTTAGACAAGACGCGAGAGGTGTTAATGAACGCTATTTTGCTGGTGGAGAATAGATTGGTCGATCCGGAATCCGTGGTGGTTCTGCTGGAATTGAATGCTTCGACGATCGACTGGCAAGTTAGGGTTTGGTGTAAATCGGACCTCTACTGGGATGTTCGACAGGACTTGATACGAGCGATCAAGAACTCTCTTGACCGGGCTGGGATTGGGATACCCTTCCAGCAATTCGATGTTCATCTGCAACAGCTGGGAAGTTAGTGGATAGACACTACCAGATAGACACTACCAGATAGACCAATCACAAGGCCGCCTGATCGCTAGTGGTTAAACATAAACTCCCGGCTGCTGATCAGGCTCCAGAAAAGATCTTCCAGGAGAACTCGCTTGTCATCCTTGGATTCAGCGAACATCAGGAGTAACGCATCCAGTTTTTTCCTCGACGGTTCTCTCGCCAGGCAAATGAGATAGGACTGACGAATGAGATCTTCATCAGTAAAATCGGATTCCAGCAATTTTCCAATCCGGTTTTCTTTTTCCATTAGCTTACGATTGAGAGTGTTTCCATTGGCGATGTGCAACACTTGGACCATGCTGGATTCGTTGGTCCGCTCACATTCGCAGGTGATCTCACGTTGATTTCGACCAAAAGTCTTCAGGAAATAGGACGCAACCGCACTGTCATACAATTGCAACGCACGGGTCCCTTTTGGATAGAAATCGGTTTTTTGATTGTCGGCTCCAGGAAAAGAGATTTGATTAAATTCTGTCGGTACACCAGTGGTTTCGGATATTGCATCGAGCAGGATTTCGGCCATTAACTGTTTTGGATAGTAACGGGAGTAATATCGGTTTTCCAACTGGTTGCCAGGCACCGCGGTGCTACTACGTTGATAAGTTTCTGAACGCATGATGACTCGCATTAATGCCTTTAAGTCAAAATCATGGTCGGCCAAGAAAGTGGCAGCTTCTTCCAGGAGGGGGGCATTGCGTGCCGGATTGGAGAGTCGCAGGTCATCGACGGGGTCTACCAACCCCACCGCAAAAAACTTGGCCCACACCCGGTTGGTAATGGCTTTGGCGAAATAAGGATTTTTTCGATCAACTAGCCAATCCGCCAAAGGGACCCGGCGATCCCCTTGATAATCAAACGAAAGCGGCACTCCATCGAGTGGTGCGGGAGGTTGTGGTTTGCCTGAGCCGGGCTGAATGAGTTCCCCGCTGGTGGCCAGAAAGAGCGTCCGTTTTCCATCGCCATTGCGACCATCGCCTCCCCAGCCTTTTGCCCGCACACGCGAGAACATGTTGGCAAAGGCGTAGTACTGGTCATTGGTCCATTTTTCGAGGGGATGATTGTGGCATTTCGCGCAGGCAATCGACAGCCCCAAAAAGGCCTGGCTGGCGTTCTCTGCCATATTTTGAGGGTCTTGATGTAGCGCGTAGAAATTGGTCGCGCCGTTTTCAAGGCTGCTTCCCTGGGCTGTCAAGATCTCGTGAACGAATCGGTCCCAAGGTGTATTGTTTTGGACGTGCTTTCGTACCCATTGATAGAAGGATTTGACTGCGTTGGGCCGTAGACGGGTTCCATTGATCAACAACAGATCAGACCAGTGATACGTCCAAAGATCGACAAATTCAGGGCGATTAAGAAGGGCATCAATCAGCTTGTCACGTTTGTCAGGCGACGAGTCGTCCAGGAATTCCTTCACCTCATCAGGTTTCGGCAGGATGCCTATTGCATCGAGAAAAACTCGCCGGACAAATGTCGAGTCATCGCAGCGGGGGGAGGGTTGGAGCCTTAGTTGGCGAAGCTGTTCGACCACCCGTGCATCAATAAAATTTCTTTTGGGAGTCTCTTGGAAAACTTCTGGGGAAATGCGATTAGCATAAGGAATCGTCAGACTCGCAACCGCGATGCGGCTGTCGAACCACGCTGTAATCGCTCCTACGCCAAATCCATTGACTTCGATTTCTCCTTTCTCCGAGACTTTTGCAATGGTTTCATCTGTCGACGTAAATTTGGACCAACGGGTGACGTCTTTGGTGCTTCCGTCGGAATAAATGGCTTGAACTTTCACCATTTGCCGATCTCCAGGCCGAGAGGTGATGGTGCCCGGAAGAATCTGGACTTTGGTAATTGCCAAATCGGCGTTTGTTGGGCCTATCGCTCCTTGAGCAATCCAGGTTGATAGGATTTTATAGGCGGGGGAATTGACGTTAAACCGAACGCCTCCCTTATGCGAAACGGCACCACTGGGTTTGGTTAGCAAAAGGCTTTTGGCCGGATCACGTAATTCAATCCGCCTTCCTCTTGCCTGTTTGACAATATTGAAATAATCAGCGCCGGGATCAAATCCCCTCAATGAGAGCCGGAACCCACCCTTGCCGGCCAAGGCGCCATGACATGCCCCTGAGTTACATCCGAGCTTCGCAAAAACCGGAAGAACTTCATTTCGAAATGAAACCTTTTCATTGTCGACTGGAGAAATTTCCGTCTCGTTTTCCTGGGACGGAATTTCTCTGACAATTCCGAACAGTGTCATCAGTATTAATAGTGAAGAAAAAATGGAATTCATCGTTTTGCCGGGTGAGATCGCCATTGGTGTATTTAGTCCAGCCCATTTGTAGAAAAGGGTTTGCATTCAAATGTCAACCAAACAGTTCCTGGATTGGTTTGGCACCGTAATTCACCAGCGGGAATGGTCTGCCTCCTGGCCCTGGCAATTCCATTTCCAGATCAAAACCGAGACTGTGAAAAATGGTGGCGATGACCTCAGCTGGTCCAACAGGCCGATCCTCGGGGACTGCTCCAATCGGATCACTCGCCCCGACCGCTCTTCCTCCCTTGATACCGCCGCCGGCAAAATAGACAGTGTAACACTGAGGCCAGTGGTCCCGACCTCCCGCCGGATTCACCCGAGGGGTCCGACCAAATTCACAGAGATTGCACACCATCGTTTTGGAGAGCATTCCCCGATCATGCAGATCAGCGATCAATGCGGAGTAGGCTTGATCATACATCGGGGCGACAATGTTTTTCATCCCTTCAATCGACGTAAATGGCGCCGAACCGTGAATGTCCCAAGTGATTTCGTCAAACACAGTCAGGAAGGTATTAATCGTCACGAATCGGACACCTGCTTCGATAAGCCTGCGGGCAAGTAAACAGCACTGTCCAAATCGATTCATGCCATATCGCTGACGAACTTTGTCTGGTTCTTTCGATAGATCAAAGGCCTCGCGAGCCTGTTTGCTGGTCATCATCCGAAAGGCAGCCTGAAAATTATCGTTGAGCATTTTGGCATTTTCGCTGGTTTCGAATTTTGAAACTGAATCCTCAACCAGATCCCGCATTTTGCGGCGGCGGTCCAATCGCGTTTGCCCCAATGAGGACGGGGGTAATAAATCAGGAACTTTGAAATCCGGTTTGGAAGGATCTGCAGCTAATTCAAAAGGGTCGTAGACTTTGCCCAAAAAACCACCCGACTGACCGTTGGGAAGATTGCCGCCTCCTCTTCCCATTTTCTCGGGCAGGACCACATTGGGGGGAAGGTCGGTTTTTCTTCCCCGCAGGTAACCGGTCACCGCGCCCGCATGGGGGGTCAGGATACCGCCTGAGAACAATCGCCCGGTTTGCATCATTTGCCAACCAGCGTCATGAACGGCTGCCCCGGAATGAAAGCAGCTTCGAACCAATGAAAACTTGTCAGCAATTTCAGCATGCTTAGGGAAGATCTCGCTGATCTGAAAATCTCCGCGGGTATTGATGGGTTGAAAAGGCCCACGAACCTCTGCCGCGGCGTTGGGTTTCATGTCAAAAGTATCCAGTTGGCTGGGACCACCAAGATTAAAAATCATGATACATGCCCGATCATCGTCCTTCTCTTTGATGATCCCTTTGTCCTCTGCTTCCAAAAGTTGTGGTAACGACAGGCCGATGCTACCCAGCGTGCCTGCCTGCAGGATTTCCCTCCTTGTTGTTCCATTACAGGTTTTCGCGGATCCATTGCCGGTTAGATCAAGCATGTTTTCAAATTCCAGAGTAATTGAGGACCCCGTCATTTTAGCTCAATCAAGGTGCTGAAACAAAGTCACCTCCATTGAAGATCTCAAACAATCTCTCCGTCAAGAGAATGAACCGGTATCTTCAGCGTTTCCGGTTGGGTTCTGTCCTGCTATTGTTGGATGAGTCGGAAAACAAGAATAACTCTCCAAGTCCCTGTTTTGATTTCTGGAATGGCAAAAAGACTAAAAAGTGGCGGTGGTTGGCAGGCGATTCGGTATTCCTTTCGGAAAGCTCGGGAATCAGGAGGCTTTTGGAAATTTTGGAAATCGATGCGATCCCGAAATGCCTGTAAGACCTGCGCGCTTGGGATGGGGGGACAGCTGGGAGGCATGGTCAACGAGGCCGGCGGTTTTCCAGAGGTATGTAAGAAATCACTGCAGGCGATGGCTGCGGATATGCAATCGCCAATCCCGGAGTCGTTCTGGTCGAAGGTTTCGATTGCTCAATTGAAGAGATTTTCTCCAAGAGAATTGGAATCCTGCGGTCGGCTTTCACAGCCGGTCCTATGGGAAAAAGGTGCAAAGTATTACCGGCCTTTGACGTGGTCCGAAGCCATCCAGAGAATCACCCGTCGCCTTCATTCGATAGAACCAGACGAGTCATTTTGGTACTTCAGTGGTCGCAGCAGTAATGAGGCGGGTTTTCTTCTGCAGTTGTTTGCGAGACTTTACGGGACCAACAACATCAATAATTGTAGCTACTATTGTCACCAAGCCAGTGGTGTTGGACTAACCAGTAGTATCGGCAGTGGCACCGCGACAATTGTTTTAGATGATCTTGATCAATCGGATCTGGTCTTCCTGATTGGAGGCAACCCTGCCAGTAATCACCCTCGCCTGATGACAAGTCTGATGAAATTGCGCAGGCGTGGCGGACAGGTAATCGTTATCAATCCCGTCGTGGAAACCGGTTTGGTGAATTTTAAAATTCCCAGCGATTTCCGCAGCATGCTATTTGGTTCACCCATTGCTTCGCTTTACATTCAGCCCCACATCGGTGGTGATTTGGCACTATTAACCGGTGTTGCAAAACGAATCGTTGAGTCGGGGCAGCATGATTCGGTTTTTCTTGACCAATATTGTCAGTCGAGCCAGGCATGGTTGGAATGGCTTCGCGATCTCCGCTGGGAAGAGATTGAGGAAAAATCAGGTGTTACCCTTGCCTCGATCAATCAAATCGCTGACCTATATAGTCGCTCTCGGCGAGCTGTGTTTGCATGGACAATGGGGATTACACATCACGCCCATGGCGTTGAAAACGTCCAGTCCATTGCCAACCTGGCATTGGCCAGGGGGATGGTTGGGAAGGAGGGAGCAGGCCTGATGCCGATCAGGGGGCATTCCAATGTTCAGGGGATTGGGTCGGTTGGCGTTACTCCGAAATTAAAAGCCACTATTTTCAAACGCCTTGAGGATCGACTGGGGGCATCCCTGCCAATGACAGCGGGTTTGGATACTCTTGCCTGCATGGAAAAAGCAGATCGATCTCAACTAAAGTTCGCTTGTTGTTTGGGGGGAAACCTCTATGGGAGCAATCCTGATTCAGCGTTTGCAGAACGTGCCTTGTCTAAATTGCAGACTCTCGTTCAGCTGAACACGACCCTTAACACCGGACACGTTCACGGCCTTGCCGCAGAGACGATTATTCTACCGGTGCTCGCTCGCGACGAGGAGTCGCAAAAGACGACACAGGAGTCGATGTTCAATTATGTTCGTTTGAGCGATGGCGGCGTGCCTCGATTTCATGGACCAAGGTCAGAAGTAGATGTCATTTGTGAACTGGGTGAAAAGAGTCTTGGGGAACAATCCGTTGTTGACTGGTCGCGCATGAGGACCCACAAGGAAGTTCGGCGTTGGATCGGTGATGTGGTTCCTGGCTGGGAGGCCATGGAAGAAATTGATCGATCTCAAAAAGAATTTCAAATTGCAGGAAGGACCTTTCACACGCCCCATTTTGGTACTGAATCTGGCAAGGCTGAACTGCACACGCATCCCTTGCCTTCACTCCGGGGTGACCGGCAGTGGCTGCGTTTGATGACCGTTCGCAGCGAAGGTCAGTTTAACACGGTTGTTTACGAAGACGCCGATATCTATCGTGGTCAAGATCGGCGAGACGTGATTCTGATGAATCCTCAAGATATTCGGCGTCTGGGTCTTCACCCCAACCAAAGTGTCAGGATTGAGAGTGCAACCGGTCACATGGATAGCATCCTGGTTCGGGACTATTCAGAAATCAAAGAGGGGAATTGCTTGATGTATTACCCGGAAGCCAATGTCCTCGTCTCCCGCCATGTCGATCCACAATCCCGGACACCAGCATTCAAGGGAGAGTTGGTTCGAGTTGTGGCCGCCGACTGAATGAAACCCAAGTTGATCAGTAAGGTGCAATCGTCATTTTTAGGCGGATTCTAGCCTCCGCCTAAAGACATAAAGCACCCCACCGCAATGGCGGTAAACAGAATCAGGATTCCCATCGACACGTAGAGGCCCCGCGTGGCTGAATAAAAGAGTTGGTACAGGAACGGTACGCAAAGGCATAAATAGCCCGAACGAGGACGTTCTTTGAATGCCGTGATCGTAATAGCGCAAAGGGAACCCAACGCAAAAATAACACTCATCCATGCGCTGACCAGCGTTGTGGGAAAATCTTCAATATCGTCGAGTAAAGTGATGGCATACACACCAACGCCTACAATGGTGGTGACTAATACGATTGCGCCGATGGCAATAATATAGGACTCTCCTTCGTCTCCAAACTTTTCCCCGTCTGCCGAAATGGGCGTGTCTTCGATTTCCCGTTCGGCCTTGTAAAGCATCTTTTCGGTTTCAGACATGCCAGCCGTGGCGGCTTCAGCATCGTCCTCGTCTTCCTCTACAAAGGTCGACATCTTTTCACCAGTGGAAATATTGAATCCACATTCAACGCAAACGATGGCTTCGGCCTGAATCGGTTCGGCGCAGGACGGACAGGTGGGGCCGGTGGGAGTTGCTTTGACACCCTCTTCGTTAAGGATGTCATCCAGTGGATTGTATTTGGGGGCATTGATCGGTGCCTCTAATTGCAATTCGTCCGGATCTTGGACATTCGGAATTGCAATGGGTTCTTTACATTGGGGGCAACGGACGCGTTTTCCTGCCAATTCGTGTTTGGCATTGAAAGACTTTCCACAGGAGCAGGTGACTTTTATCGGCATGGAAAAAATAGATGAGTTAGGTTGACCAAATAAATGGTGGGTTTTACCGCAGAACGAGTGCCTCGATCGGATTTTTTTGAGTTATCGGTTGAGTTTGAATCACGGTGAACCAGCCTCACCTTCAATCTCCGAAACATTCACCAATTTGACTGCTGGGACCCGTTTTTGAAAGCGTAGGTCATTCATAACCTTTTTTCGGGCGGATTTTAAGATGCCAATTTGTCACTACGCGATGGAAATCCGGCCTTTTCCGGGTTTGGATTGGCGATTTTATCTGATGGAACCCTCCGAATTCGCAAAAAGATAAGCCGCTTATTGTTTTTTGTGTAGGCAAATGATCTTCTAGAAGAAGTGGAAATCATCGGGTTTCCTAGCCGGTCCAGCAGGGATCGGTGAGGTATTTTAAAAAAAAAATCACAATTGCATTGTTTGGCCCGATATTTGCCTCTTAGATCGGTTTAAACTTTTTGTTGCAAAAATGGCAGAGGAAAGTCCTCTTTTTTATTCATTCACGAACTGTTCCCACTGGAGTTGTCAGTCAATGGCTACTGCTACTAAGTCAAAAAAGAAAAGCAAATTGGGCGTCGAGCCGATCGGCGAGCGTATTTTGGTTGCCCGAGATTCATCAGAAGAAACCACTGCAGGTGGGATCGTATTGCCTGATTCGGCGCAAGATAAGCCGTCTCAAGGAACGGTTTTGGCATTGGGTTCGGGCCGAATGCTGGCCGACGGAAGTCGCAGCGAATTCACTGTCAAAGTGGGTGACAAGATCCTCTTTTCGACCTATGGACCTGAAGAACTCAGTGTCGGCGATGAAGCTTACCTGCTGATGCGGGAGGACGATGTCCTCGCGATTTTTGAAGGCTAAACAGGCTGGGACCCGCCGCCGAAGATCTTTCGGGGTCTGCTTCGGTCCGTGGGTCGCCGCGAAACTCAAAAAATATTAAATCAATTGGAGAATCAATAATGGCAAAGATGATCGCATTCGAACAGGAAGCACGCGAAGCAATTCGCCGTGGTATCAGCAAGCTCGCTCGGGCTGTCAAGGTGACTTTGGGTCCAAAAGGACGCAACGTTATCCTACAAAAGAGTTTCGGTTCGCCAACGGTCACCAAAGATGGTGTCACCGTTGCCAAGGAAATTGAACTGGAAGACACCTATGAGAATATGGGTGCTCAGATGGTCAAGGAAGTCGCCAGCAAAACCAGTGATGTTGCCGGAGACGGAACCACAACGGCTACCGTGATGGCTGAAGCGATTTTTAATGAGGGGCTGAGGTCGGTAACCGCTGGCGTTAACCCTGTTCAAATGAAGTCAGGCATGGAAGCAGCTGTTGCTGATTTGACCGAAAAGTTGAGTAGTATGTCGATCAAAGTCAAAAGCGAAGCTGAAATGAGCAACGTAGCGACCATTGCTGCCAACAACGATCGAGAGATTGGTGATTTATTGGCGGGCTGCATGGCAAAGGTCGGTAAAGATGGTGTGATCACCGTTGATGAGGGAAAGAGCCTTAACACCGAACAAGAATGGGTGGAGGGGATGCAGTTTGATCGCGGCTACCTTTCTCCTTACTTTGTGACCGATTCGTCAGCAATGGATTGTGTCCTTGAAGACGCTTATATCCTGATCTTCGAAAAGAAAATCACAAACATTAAGGACATTGTTCCGATTCTCGAAGCGGTTGTTCAACAGAACAAACCTTTGCTGATTGTTGCTGAGGATGTGGAAGGCGAAGCGTTGGCGACTTTGGTCATCAACCGTCTGCGAGGTACTTTCAATTGTTGTGCTGTGAAGGCTCCTGGCTACGGTGATCGTCGTAAAGCCATGATGGAAGACCTGGCGATTCTGACCGGCGGCGTGGCAGTCTTTGAGGCACTGGGGATCAAGCTGGATAACCTTCCGGTCAAGGACCTGGGACGTGCCAAAAAGATCATCATTGACAAAGACAATACCACAGTCATTGAGGGTGCTGGCAAGAGTAAAGATATCAAGGCTCGTATCGATCAGATCCGTCGCGAAATCGAAAACTCCACAAGTGATTATGATCGCGAAAAGCTGGAAGAACGACTGGCTAAACTCTCCGGTGGAGTTGCAAAAGTCAACGTTGGTGCAGCCACAGAGAGCGAAATGAAAGAAAAGAAGGCTCGAGTCGAAGATGCACTTCATGCAACACGGGCTGCAGCCGAAGATGGAATTCTTCCTGGTGGTGGCGTTGCATTGTTGCGAGCCTCGGCGAGCGTCAAGCCTAGTGAAGATTTGAGCGAAGATGAATTGATTGGATACAATATCGTTCTTCGATCTTGTCGGGCTCCTCTGACGATGATCGCCGAAAATGCGGGTCAGGACGGGGGAATTGTTTGTGAAAAAGTGGTTGGCAGCAAGAGTAACAACGGCTACAACGCGTTGACGGATACCTATGAGGATCTGATTAAGGCTGGCGTTATTGATCCTGCCAAAGTAACCAAAACGGCTTTAGCAAATGCTTCGAGCGTAGCAACATTGTTGTTGACCAGCGATGCTTTGGTTGCCGATATCCCCAAGGAAGATAAAAAGGCGGGCCACGGCGGCCATGATGACATGTATTAAACAATCCGGGACATCATCCAAACAAGCTTGGGGTGTTTGATTCGGTGCGCGAGAAAGTCGTCTCATCCACCACGATGTTTCAAGTGAAGTGTGTTGTCACGTCACAGATCAAAACCGCCTGTTGTTTTCAACAGGCGGTTTTTTTGTCAACCGATAAGCAGGGCGGCTGGATGGCAAGAGAGATCGGCCGGATGCCCATATCGCTCCCCCCTCCGAAAGAACAAAGTGGAATGGAGTAGGCAGTTATCTGATTGCCGTTATTCCGGTTGCTCCGAATTGAAGGCGTACTGCGTATTCTCAATTTGGTTGATGGAGAGTTGTGAAAAATCAGTAAGTTCTGATTAGAATTTGGTTTGGCCTTTGAAATCCGTAAACAGACAATGGAGTTTTATATGAACAGAATTGCTTTTTTAATGATCTTTTCGGCTATCGGCCTGCTGCCATTTGGAACCGCTGTGTATGGCGAGGATAACGATGAAAAAGGAAATGCCTTGCGGTTCAAAATGAAATCTCTCGATGGCAAGGAGATCGATTTGCAGAAAAAATACCTTGGCAAGGTCGTCATGGTGGTCAACGTAGCCACCAAATGCGGATTAACCCCACAATACGAAAAGCTTCAAGCATTACATGAGAAGTACTCAAAAGTAGGTTTGGCGATCGTTGGTGTGCCTTGCAACCAATTCGGCATGCAGGAACCCGGAACGGCCAAGGAGATTGCGTCCTTCTGTAAAGAAAACTATGGTGTCGAATTTGACATGATGGCCAAAGTTGAAGTGAACGGTAAAAACGCTTGCCCTTTGTACAAGCACCTGACAAGCGTTGAGGCCAAGCCTGCCGGCAAGGGTAAAATCAGTTGGAATTTTGAGAAATTCGTGATTGATCGTAAAGGCAATGTGGTTGCCAGGATCAAACCGTTTGAAAGTCCGGATTCGACCGGAGTTATTGCTTTGATCAAACAGAAGTTGATCGAAAAACCATAGAGCGTTTTCCACTGAAAGGTACGCAGTTGGGAGGTTCCACTTGCAAAAACTGTGGCTTTGGATGGAGTGTTTTGCGGGCTGTTAGCGATGCCAAATAGTAGAGAATTGCCGGATTCCTCCCTCCGGCGGTCTCTCATTAGCATTTGGAAATAGCTATGACGCTGGTAAGAGAATTCCGGCAAATCAAAAGCGAATTTGGCACTGACATTTGGATTGCCATTCTGTCGCTGGGATGCTTGGTAATTGCTGTAGATTACTGCTCTAGATATGTAGGTCTTTCGCCAGCAGATTTTTCTCATTGACTTCGCGCAGCGATGAAAAATAGCCTTCTGTTATAAATGCAGAGAGGCCGACAGGGCCTAAGAGGCTACACCACGACTTTTCGTCCGCAAGGGTTGCTGAATCAGCAGAAGTTAATGCCCCTGAAACGCATGCCTACCCTCAAAAAATGGTCGGGTCAACTTTAGCCGTCACTCTTTTTGGTTTATCATAAGGTGGCGTGATTTGGTCCCTTTTGAATCTCTTACGGTACTCTGCTGGTGGAGATTTGAAATAGAAAAGTGACAACCCAAAATGGTGGCTTTTGCCTAAAGGTTGTTGGTGTTTGTTTTACGCTGGCAATTATTTTCATCTCCATTTTTTTGAAAGAACCCAAAACGTGGCAGCTTTCCCTGATATTCCAAAAGTCCAATTCGAAGGTCCGCAGTCTGATAATCCACTCGCCTTCCGCTGGTATGATCCCGAGGAAATGATCGAGGGTAAGTCCATGAAGGACCATCTGCGGTTTACGATTTGTTATTGGCATACGTTTCGAGGAACAGGGAGTGATCCATTCGGCGGGGGTACAATGTTGCGACCCTGGGATGACGGATCAGACAGTGTCGAAAATGCATGTAACCGGGCGCGGGTCGCCTTTGAATTTTTTGAAAAACTAGGAGCGCCTTACTACGCATTTCATGACCGGGATGTCGCTCCGGAGGGAGATTCCCTCGCGACCACTAATTCCAACTTTGAATCGGTTGCTGCTGTTTTAAAGGAAGAACAACAGCGAACCGGTATCAAGCTTCTATGGGGAACCGCCAACATGTTTAGCCATCCCCGCTATATGCATGGTGCCGCGACGACTTGTAATGCGGATGTGTTTGCTTATTGCGCCGCACAGGTCAAAAAAGCGTTGGAGGTGACCAACGATCTGGGGGGCGAGAACTATGTCTTTTGGGGCGGGCGAGAGGGATATCAGAATTTATACAACACCGATATGAAACGGGAGTTGGATCATCTGGCCCAGTTTTTTCACATGGCGGTTGACTACGCGAGGGAAATTGGATTCAAGGGCCAATTTCTGATTGAGCCCAAGCCAAAAGAACCGACCAAACATCAGTATGATTCTGATGCTGCTGCCTGTCTGAATTTCTTGCGAGCCTATGATTTGATGGACCATTTCAAGCTTAACATCGAAACCAATCATGCGACGCTGGCTGGGCATACGATGATGCACGAATTGGAATATGCGGGCATGCAGGGTGGTTTGGGATCGATCGATGCCAATACAGGTGACTTGATGCTCGGATGGGATACCGATCAGTTCCCGACGGACTATTATCTGACCACCCAGATCATGTTGGTGTTATTGAAATACGGGTTGTCACCCGGTGGAGTCAATTTTGATGCGAAGGTGCGGCGGGAGAGTTTTGAGCCCCTGGATCTTTTTTATGCCCACATCGGTGGTATGGATGCGTTCGCTAAGGGGTTGAAAATTGCGGCTGCCATTCGGGCAGATGACGCTTTAGGTGGATTCGTTTCCAGTCGATATGCGTCGTTTGATGGAGGCATTGGAAAGCAAATAGAAAGTGGTGCGGTCGGTTTTCAAGAGCTGGAGGCCTATATGTTGGAGAAAGGCGATGTAACGCCTAATCAAAGCGGCCGGCAGGAAATGCTTGAGAACGTAGTCAACCGTTACATCGACAAGTTTTAAGCCCGACCCCTCGGCGACCAATCGTCAGTTTTTCCCAGTGTAGGCTGCGGTTGTGTAGGCTGCGGTTGTGTCTGGCCATGCGTTGGCAGTGTTCCTGATGGCAGTGTTCCTGATGGCAGTGTTCCTGATGGCAGCTGTTTCATGCCGTTTATGGGGAATCCAATGCCTGTTAAAACAAGACGCGACAGCGAATCGTGCCGGGAATTTGCTTTAATGTCTTGATTGCTTCATCGTTGTAATTGGATTCGATGTCTAAAACAACGTAACCGAGATTCTCGTTGGTTCTTAGGTATTGCCCACTTACGTTGATGCCGAACTCGGAAAAAACCTTGTTAATCGAGGCCAGGACTCCGGGCACATTCTGATGAACATGCAGTAAACGATGAAGTCGACTGTGTTGCGGGAGGGCGACCTCCGGAAAATTAACACTGGAGGTAGTCGTGCCGTTATCAGAATATCTGACCAGCTTTTCTGCCACTTCCATTCCGATATTGGCTTGGGCTTCTTCGGTTGATCCTCCAACATGAGGTGTCAAAATCACATTTGGAAGGCCTCTCAATGGCGAAACAAATTCATCCAGGTCACCTTTGGGTTCGGCCGGAAAAACGTCAATCGCCGCACCTCCCAGATGACCGTTTTCGATAGATTCAGCAAGTGCATCAATGTCGACCACCGTTCCGCGGGATGCATTCAGTAGTATGGAACCGGGACGCATCTCCTGGAGTTGTTTTTTGGAAATCAAATTTTGTGTCTGAAGGGTTTCCGGAACGTGGAGGCTCACGATGTGAGATTGGCTTAAAAGTTGAGACAGGCTGGAAACTTGGGCAGCATTGCCAAGAGGAAGCTTGGTGACGGTGTCGTGAAAAATGACGTTCATTCCCCATGATTCCGCTAACACACTGACTTGGCTGCCGATGGCGCCATAACCGACAATTCCGAGTGTTTTGCCACGAAGTTCAAAAGATCCTGTCGACGACTTGAGCCATTCTCCTTGATGGCATGCCGCATTTTTTTCCGGAATCTTGCGTAATAACAGGCTAGCTTCCGAGACGACCAATTCCGCGACGCTGCGCGTATTGGAATAGGGAGCATTGAAAACGCAAATTCCCATCTCCTGAGTTGCGTCCAAATCGATCTGATTGGTGCCGATACAGAAGCAACCAATTGCCATCAGCTTGGGGCATGCTTTTAGAACCGCTGGCGTCAATTGAGATCTGGATCGGATCCCGATAAAGTGAGCACCCTTAGCTCTTTGAATCAGTTCGTTTTCCGGTAACGCCGTGGTCACATAATCGATGTTTCGATAACCAGCGTTTTCAAAGACGTCGACTGCGGTTTGATGAATCCCCTCCAGCAGAAGGATTCTAATTTTTTCCTTGTCCAGCGAGATTCTAACCATGTTTTCTAATCAGCGGTTTGACAATAGCGACAGGTTGATCCTGCCATTGATACTCTCAATCATCGCCATAGTTGGATTTTCAACAAGTGGAACACTCCCATTCGCATGTGGCAATTACCACGTATTTCGGCAAGCGGCTATAGCGAGTTGATTTGAAGGGATGTTTTCCCGCAAAAAACGGGACGAATGTCCACATAAGAACCGTTAGTCAGAAAAGAAATAGCGAGTCGAAAAAATAAATCAATACAGCATGACCGATTCACCGCGGATGAATTTTGATTTTGTTGGGACAAATGGCAGATCATCAGGGCAGGGGGCTTCCGTCATGGAACCACCATCGCACATGATGGATAGATGAACGCTCGTCTTCAGGATCTGATTGTTGCATGGACACGATCAATGGATCGAAGACTATTTCTTTCGCAAGGACGAACACGTGAATCTGAATGCTCACCCATCTGAAGCTGTGGTTCGTTTTCGTCCATTGTGAACCTGGGGAACCCGCGAGTAGATCTTTGTGAAGCAATTATCAACTATTTCCAACGAGAACTCCGGGGGTCCTTCCTCACGATTGGGGCGGCAACCACTCTATTTTATCCTGATCACGGTCCTGATCGATTCCATTGGCTTTGGAGTCATCATACCGGTCATGCCAGATCTGTTGACTGAGTTGCTGCATGTTTCCAAGGAAGAAGCGGCCGTTTGGGGCGGTTATCTCGGTTTTTGTTATGCTGCGATGCATTTTGTTTTTGGCCCCTTGATTGGCAGCTTGAGCGATCAGTTCGGCCGTCGTCCAGTGCTTTTGATTTCCATGGCAGCTCTGGTGGTCGACTATTTAATTCTTGGATTCGCGTCGACTATCGGTGTGCTGTTTCTGGGCAGGATTTTGACCGGGATTTGTGGGGCCTCCTATTCTACTGCCAATGCGTACATTGCCGACTTGACCGCAGGATCGGAGCGCGGAAAGGCATTCGGTAAAATTGGAGCAGCGTTTGGGATAGGATTTATTCTCGGCCCCGTCATTGGTGGTTTTCTTGGAACTCTTTCTCCTCGGGCACCATTCTTTGCTGCCGCAGGATTGGCCTTCTTGAATTTGCTGTACGGATTTTTTATTCTGCCAGAGTCGTTGTCTGCGTCCAATCGAAGGCGTTTCGATTGGAAAAGGTCCAATCCATTGGGTGCTTTTCAGCAAGTTCGTAAGTTTCCGTCGATTCAATGGCTATTGGTGGCCAGCTTTTGTCTTTTTTTTGCTCACGTCGTTTTTCCCAGTACTTGGCAGTATCACGGTGCCGCCCGGTATGACTGGGCAAGTGCCGAGATTGGGATTTCGTTGATGGCGTTTGGTCTCTGTTCCACAATTGTGCAAGGAACACTAATTGGCCGGATTCTCGGTAGCCTCGGTGAAAAGCGTACTGCCATTTTGGGTATCTCCTGCAGTCTTATTGCGTTTGTTGGATTTGCATCGGCTACTAAGGGATGGATGCTTTACTGCTGGATACCACTTTCTGCGTTGGGGGCGGTGACGACACCGGCAATCAAGTCACTAATGTCATCCCAGGTTTCTCCGGATGCCCAGGGTGAATTACAGGGTACCCTTGCCAGCCTTCAAGGCATTGCAAACATGGTGAGTCCCATCATGATGACCCATGTTTTCTTCTACTTCGCAACACCGAATTCACCCCATCCTTTTTATGGTGCAGCATTTCTTTTGGCGGGCCTCGTATTGGCCTTCTCGTTATTGCCATTGATCCTTGGAACACGGGCGGCTCTCACTGAATCGAATGATGGTTAAGCGGTGTCCTGCTGACGATTTTCGTAGTCCGCAGTATTCGAGTTGTTGGTAGGACCGGAGGTGCCTTTTCGAGAGGTGAAGAGACACCAAAGAATCAGATGGTGAATTGACCGGATCATTTTGACGCGACAAACTGGGGAGTGTACGGTGAACGATGAATCCATCTGATTTTTTGCCAGGCGGGTATTTCGATTTTTGGGAGCCCTGCCGGGAATTAACGAATGGTTGGGTTTCTTTAAAGAGCCGACGACCACGGCTATCAGGCGAGTGTCATCTTCAAAGTTGATCTGATCGGTGGATCGAGTGACGACATCGTTAAACTCATTACCATTTCTCCCCACGAGCTCGGTATGAATTCCAGAAAATGTTCTTTGCATGGCTGGTTCGTCCTGTACCTTGGCGGCTTGGCTGCCAAATGGATTGTTGGACTTCTGGTGCTCATGGCTTCGTTTTCACTGGCTGCAGAAGAACGAGGTTGGGCGTTTGTCTCTCTGGCGGACGAAAACAGGGTTGCTGTCTACTCGGTGATTGCGGACCCTATTCCTCGACTGACATTGGTTTCGTTTTGTAGTGTAAGTGGTGATGCGGGATCTCAGTTTTTTGATCAATCGCGATCGGTATTGTATTTGGGACTTCGCAATGCTGGCGAGATTGTTGCATTGAAGTTTCACCGAGAAAAGGGAGTCCTGACCGCTATTGACCAAATGAAAGTTGATAGGGATCCTGCTTACCTTCGACTCGATGGCAGTCAAAATTGGTTATTGGCGGCCTATTATGCAACGGGTAGGGTTTCCTGTTGCGGGATTGACCAAGAGGGTCGATTTGATCGAAAAAGCCTTTCCTGGGTGTCGACGGCTCGTTGCGCTCATGCCATTATTTGCGATCGATCCAATCGGTTTCTGTTTGTTCCCCATACGGGCCCCAATTCGATATTTCAATTTCGATTTGATTCGAAGACTGGCAAGTTATCGGGTAATGAGCCAGCGCGATTATCATTCCCCTCCAATACGGGGCCCAGGCATATCGTTGCCCACCCTACGGAGACGGATGTCTTTTTTGTGCTCAATGAGCAGGCGTCTTCTCTTACGCATTTGCAAATGAATAGGAAAACGGGCCTTCTGAATTCCATCCGGTCGGTGTCAACACTGCCTGGGGACTTTGCCGGAAATAATTCTTGTTCTGATCTGGAGATCTCAAAAGATGGTCGATTTCTGTATGGGGCGAATCGGGGGCACGACAGCATTGCTGTGTTTGAATATTCCATGCAAACCGGATTGAAACGAACTGGTTTATTTCCAACAGAGAAAACACCACGACAATTTGCGCTGTCCACCAAGGGTGAATACTTGATTGCCGCCGGTCAGGGTTCAAATCAATTGGCCGTCTATCAAGTCAAGGCGTCCAATGGTTTTCTTAAACGTACTGGAACGATTCCCACCGGAAGAAAGCCATGGTGGGTGTCCATCGTGGATTAACATTTCCCCAGAGTATGAATCTTCGTACAGTCGTTGACAGCTGTCGATTGTAAGGACTAGTCAGGCAATGGTATCCCAAATTGGTAACAGATTTCGACAAGAAATTAGTAGCGACTGAGGGTCTGGATTGCTAGCATGCAGAATCACATCGAAATCAATAGGGAGTTCATATGACCGTTGCCAATAATTTTAAGTGGCTGATGATTTTTTTGCTGGGAGCGGTTGTCGCCGATCTTCAAAGTGGATTTGCCCAGCAAGATCAAGCGGCGGTGCAAACCAAAAAAACAGACTCAGGTAAAATCGACGTTCCTAGAGACGGGCTCGTTGCGAAAAGAGAACAACGGGAGACTGTCGAACTGAGGGCCTCTCTAAAAAGCATTCAGAATGAACTGTTGGCTGCAAGAGAGTCGCTTGCTGAGTTGCGAAATAGAATCGGATTTGAACAATTACAATCAGATGGGAATAAAAACAGGGTCATTAAATCTTTGGCTACTGAGGATTCGATTCAGGTATTGACCAGATTGCCCTTGGTCAACGGTAGACGTTCCGAGGTGAAAAACCGACAAGCAATTCAAATTGGCAATTTTCCCGCCCGGATGGAAGAACGGCAACTCTTTATCGTCGATAACCGCGACGCTGGTCCTAAAGACGTTGTTGCTGAATTCCACACCTTGGTTCAAGAACGAGAGCCTCGCCGACGCGAGCACCAAGACCGCGAACGCCAAGACCGCGAGCACATGGAACGCGAGCACCAAGGACGCGAGCATCAAGAACGCGAACATCAAGAACGCGAACATCAAGAACGCGAACATCAAGAACGCGAACGCCAAGACCGCGAACACCAAGACCGCGAACATCAAGACCGCGAACATCAAGAACGCGAACACCAAGACCGCGAACATCAAGAACGCGACCACATGGAACGCGAACACCAAGACCGTGAACGCCAAGAACGCGACCACATGGAACGCGAACGCCAAGAACGCGAACGCCAAGAACGCGAGCACCAAGGACGCGAACATCAAGAACGCGAACACCAAGAACGCGAGCATCAAGGACGCGAACGCCAAGAACGCGACCACATGGAACGCGACCACATGGAACGCGAGCACATGGAACGCGAGGGTCGAGGATGGGATCGAGGGGGAAATCGTCTTCCGGATCCAGCACCCCAGCAGCTGCAAATGGAATTAGAGCGATTTCGGGATTCCGCCAATCTGCTGGATCAACTGGGCAGGCATGAGATTGCTGATCAGTTGCGGCGAGAAGCAGATCAGTTGGAGCAGGAATTTAATCACCGTGACCGCGGTCAGCCGGATGATTTTCGGCAGCATGTCGAACGAGAAATGGACCGCATGAGGGCTGAAATCCAACAGCTATCGCATCATGTTGACCAACTGAATCGAATGCGAAAACAAATCGATGATCTTTCACGTCATGTTGATCGACTATCCCAAGCAATCGGCCAACACAACCGTCCACGCCGCGATTAGAAGCGAATGACGGTTGATTTGATTGGCTGGTGATTTATAAATATTTTTCTAATATGCATCATTCCTCAAAAAGGGACTAACTGGAATGAAATGGACTCCATCGACGGTTGTGCAAAAGAAAATCTGGGCTGATGGTTTATTCACCCTGCGAGTGACGGCACCTGAGGTACTACCATTTTCTGCCGGGCAGTTTTTGCATTTGGCCATTGTCGAGAATGATGAGCGGACGAATCGCCCCTACTCAGTTGCGTCACCACATGGTGAACACGTTGATTTTTTTATCGTCTTGGTCGAAGACGGGAAATTGACCCCCAAACTCTGGAATCTTGAAGCGGGCGACGAGATTGAGATAAGTGAGCGGGCGGCGGGCAGTTTTACATTGAAGAAGACGCCCGATGCAAAGCATCTTTGGTTGGTCTCTACGGGAACCGGGTTAGCTCCTTATATTGCGATGTTGCGCACGGCTGAACCTTGGCAAAGGTATGAAAAAGTCATCGTAGTGCATGGTGTTCGGCACCGATCTGACTTGGCTTATCAGGAAGAAATGGATGCGTATCGGGAACAATATGGAGAGCAATTTGCATACATTCCAATGCTCTCTCGAGAGGATGATGAACATGCTCTGAGAGGCCGGATTCCACAATGTCTTGAGAGTGGCGAATTGGAACGTGTCGCCGAATGCGAATTGAATCAGGATCAATCCGCGATATTACTTTGCGGCAACCCAGCCATGCTCGATGAGATGGAATCCAGACTTGGTGAACGCGGTATGGTTAAACACCGGAAAAAGGCGCCCGGCCAAATCGTCTTGGAACGCTATTGGTGAGATGATGATCTGGAAATCCAACTCGTAAACTTGGGAGATGATCATCAAAGGGTCGATGGCAGGCGGTCGCCCGATTTTCGCCAGCCGGATCCAATGTTCTCTGCCCCCAAAAACCTGATGAAAAGACCAAGTCGTGAATTGACCGCATCGTCATCACTTATTGTTGTGATTTGAGAGCGTCATTTTTTTTTGGGGCGAAATGCGACAATGTGTTCTTCGTCGGTTTCCAGGAACGGGCCTTTGAGTAGGTCGATGCAGTAGGGGATAGCTGGAAAAACTGCGTCCAGGCACTCGCTGATGGCCTTCGGTTGGCCGGGTAGATTAATGATCAACGCGTTTTTCCTGATACAAGCGGTTTGCCTGGAAAGAATCGCGGTTGCGACTTTTTCCAGCGAGACTTTCCGCATCAATTCACCAAAACCAGGCATTAACTTGTCCGCGACTCTTTCAGTTGCTTCGGGCGTCCGGTCTCGTTCGGCAGGACCTGTCCCGCCAGTAGTAATGACCAAGCAGCAGTGTTGGCGATCGACCATGTCGATCAGAGTTTCTTCAATGACAGCTTGTTCATCCTCGATGATTTGGGTGTAGGGTTGCCAGGCTGATGTCAGGACCTTGTTCAGGTAGGTCTCAATGGCGGGGCCGCCACGGTCGATATATTCCCCGCGACTGGCCCTGTCAGAAACGGTCACGATTCCTATTTTTGCTGATTCAGACATGGCGGGGTCTCAGTGAGGGTTGAGTGTTAATATCTAAGGATTAGCGTTGTTTTCCAATGCGGTAATCTTGTTGACTCGCCTTTCGTGTCGCCCACCCTCAAATTCGGTTTCCAGCCATTTTTTGAGTACTGGCTGGAATTCGCCATGTTCAACAAAATCCTGCGCCAGGCAGAGCACATTGACATCGTTATGTCGTCTGCAGATTTCGGCGGTCGCCAAATCACCGCACGTTATTGCACGTATCCCTGGAATCTTGTTGGCTGCAATGGCCATGCCGATCCCTGTGCCACAGATCAAAATCCCGCGATCCGCCTCACCCAGACTAACTCGCTGTGCCACAATCTTGGCTATATCCGGATAGTCGGATGACTCGCCTTCACTGGCTCCATCGTCAAAGACGTGGTGTCCCAGTTGTTCAAGGGTGTTCTGCAACTTTGCCTTGATCATCACGCCCCGATGATCATTTCCAATTGAGATTTGCATCTATTCCGGAATTCCTAATTCGATTTGATCAACCCATTCTTTAATCTGATGATCGATTTGCTTTGCACAACTTTCATAGAGTGATAACGGACCCCCAATCGGATCGGCGATGTCTGAACCATCGGCACAAATGATTTTGGTTCGATCAGCGATTTCTGGCCAGTGGGATACGAGTGCTTGACGATGGCCGTTGGTCATTGTCAGGATAACATCAGAATACTCGAGCAGTCGATCCGATACCGGTTGGCTTTCATGTTGGGAAAGATCAAGCCCCATTTTTTTCATCGCTTCAATCGACTCGTGCGATGCTTTAGCTCCGGGCATGGCCGCCACGCCAGCCGAGGCAACTTGAATGCCTTTTTCTTCCAATTGGTCGATTTCGACACCCAGCTTTTCGGCAAGCTGCTGCTTCATCAGAAGTTCCGCCATTGGACTTCGGCATGTGTTACCGGTACAGACAAACAACGCCATAAAACTGCACATTCTTTTCACCGTCGCATCTCCGAAAACTCCTTCTCTTAATATTTGATAATCGTTGTCAATTATTTTAACGACCGTGGATGCTTGACCATATCGGGTTTCTCCCTGATCCAAAACCAGATCCACCTGGTCACCGAGGCAATCAACGACGCTTTGACCATCCTGACAATCCGGCTCGCCGGCGTGGTTGGCACTGGTCAAAAGGATGGGCCCCACGGTCAGCCTGGAAATATTCCGAAACACTTCATGCGCTGGAACCCGGAGCCCAACATAACCCTCTTTCAGTACCATTGGCTGAACCCTGTCTGGTAATTGCGATACCACGCTATCGCTATGGCTTCCTGAAATTACCAAAGTAATGGGACCGGGCCAGCAGCGGCGGGCTAGTCGTTTACCAAGAACGGAGATGTCTGGTACGTAATCCAGTGCATCCTCGGAACTTTTTACTGCCAATGAAAAGGGTTGATTGGGTGTACGAGATTTGATTTCTTTTAATCGGTCAACGGCGGTTTCTGACAAAGCGTTGCCAGCAATTCCATAAACCGTTTCCGTTGGAATTGCGATGATTTTTCCGGCAGCTAGAAACTCGACGGCCAAGTGAACGGCATCGATCGGATCGTCGGTTTTGTTGAGATCAATGACGACCGGCGGCATGAGTCAAAATGGGTGATAGGTGAAGGCGGTCACTGAGAATTATTCAGGAGGAACGCATCGATCTGAACCAAACATCAGGGCCGAGAGCTTTACAACGAATTTCATAAAGGTTACTACATTTGCCGAAAATAACGAGGGTCCTGATGGAAATCTCGTTGCTGTAGGGTCTTCTTTGATGCAAAAAACCCCTTTTTTGGCTGTGTTTTGTGGAAAGCGGTGGCGATTCCAAATACTGGAAGCCGGAATGCCAAGATCGCTCGATTGGCAGCCTGATGATCGGTTGGCGTTGAGAATCCCCCGGAAAAGAGAAAAATAGGAAAACATTGCGTTTTCAAGCGTCGATCTCTTATACTATCAGCAGCGACATCTATGCGATGGATCTGTCGTCTTCCCACCACTCACCACCTTCAGGAGGTTCGGATGCTTTCCATATTGGGCCAAGCCGGTAAAGATCTTTGTGACCCAAGTCTTGGTGTTTCCCGCCGAAGCGTTTTGCGAGTTGGTGGGTCTGCCATGTTAGGGGCGTCTCTCCCAGACTTGATGCAACTTCAGGCAGCCAGTGGTAATGATTCTGCCTCCAATACGGCTCCGGGTTGGGGCAAGGCCAAGAGTGTTATCTTGCTCTACCTGCAGGGTGGACCAAGTCACCTGGATCTATGGGATCCCAAGGATAATGTTGCAGACAACGTGCGCTCCGTTTTTAAACGGGCAAAGACCAAAGTACCCGGTATGGACGTTACCGAGCTCCTTCCGAAGATCGGTCAAATTACAGACAAGTTGACGATGATTCGGTCGATGAGCTACAAGCCCAAGGGGTTGTTTAATCACACCGCCGCAATCTATCAATTACATACCGGCTATACGACAGACAAGGTCAGTCCGTCTGGGCAATTGGAGCCGCCGTCCCCCAAGGATTTCCCGACATTCGGATCCAATGTTGTACGGCTTAAACCACCCACCGAAGCCATGCTGCCATTTGTCATGATGCCGCGACCCTTACAGGAGAGCAATGTCGTTAATAAGGGTGGAACAGCTGGGTTCCTCGGTCGAGCCTATGATCCCTATTATCTCTTTCCGTCGGGCGGCGATATGGATATGGCCAAGATGGATCGTATCAATGTTGATGATCTTAAGCTGCGGGAAGGGATTTCTCCAATTCGATTAAATCGCCGTGCTCGGCTAAGGGATATCGTCAATGAAAAAATGCCGGACATTCAAAAGGCAGTAGAGCGGTATGATTTGAATGACTACTACAAGTCAGCCATCAATCTCATCAGTTCTGGTAAGGCAAGAAAAGCTTTTGACCTCTCTTTGGAAAAAAATGAAACACGGGACAAATATGGTCGAACGACATTTGGCCAATGCTGTTTACTCGCCCGCCGACTCGTAGAAGCCGGAACCCGGGTTGTCGAAGTGGTTTGGCCCAAGGTCGCCAACTCGGATAATCATTCCTGGGATGTGCATGTTGGGTTAACCAACCGAATGAAAAATCAATCCGGACCGATGCTGGATGCTGGAGTCTCAGCATTAATTTCTGACTTGGATGAGCGAGGAATGTTGGACGATACTCTTGTCGTCTGCCTCGGTGAATTTGGACGTAGTCCACAACGTGGTTACAGTACTTCAGGTAACAGTAATACCGATGATGGACGTGACCATTGGCCTTACTGCTATACTTCTCTTGTAGCGGGGGCAGGGACCAAGCGTGGCTTTGTCTATGGAAAAAGTGACAAGACCGCTTCGGCTCCAATTGACAATCCTGTGCATCCGATTGAATTGGTGGCTGCGATGTACCATTCGCTGGGAATTGACCCGCAGACCATTGTGCACAATCATCTAAATCAGCCTCGTGAGTTGGTCAAAGCTCATCCGGTGACGTCAATCTTTGGGTGACGTTACTTTTGGGTGAACGTCGCGATCGATTATCCAAGGAAACATCGTAGAGAAGCGAGGGTTATAAACGCCGTCCTGCCGGACGGCGTTTTTTGTGCGCCATTAATGTCGGGTCGCCCCGTTGGGGATTTAGCGGTATAAGGGGGTTTCTTCAGAAAAAAGGGTAATGAAATGTTGCATGCTGTCATCATGGCAGGGGGATCCGGTACTCGTTTTTGGCCTGCCAGCCGAAAACAACTCCCCAAACAATTGCTGAAGCTGCATGGTGATCGCACCATGATCCAGTCGACGGTTGATCGTTTGGGTGATCTTGTTCGGCCCGAGGATGTGTTGGTAGTGACCAATCGCATTTTAGTAGAAGAAACACGTCGACAATTACCAGCTGTTCCGACCGGGCAAATTGTTGGTGAACCCGCTAAACGGGATACTGCACCGTGCGTTGGTTTGGCAGCAGCGATGATTGCAAAGAAAGACCCGGATGGAATGATGGTCGTGATGCCGGCGGATCATGTCATCAACGAAGTTTCCCAATATCAAAAGGCAATCCAATCTGCTTGCGAAGTCGTAAAACAATGTCCGTCCCGTTTTGTCACCTTCGGCATTAAGCCGACCTACCCAGCGGAGTCATTTGGCTACGTGGAACGTGGTGCGTCTCAGGAAACAGATATCGATCGTGAGTTGTTTCACGTTACTCGGTTTCGCGAAAAACCCAATGCCGAGCTGGCAAGGCAGTTTTTGGAATCAGGCCAGTTTTATTGGAATTCAGGGATCTTTGTCTGGAGAGCTCAGGCAGTCTTTGATGCATTGGCTGAATTTCAACCGGTGATGCACTCCCACTTGAAGAAAATTCAGGATGCCATGGATACATCGCAGTTTGAAAGTGTATTCGAAGAAGAATTTACTGCGATCGTCGGTACTTCGATTGACTATGCAGTCATGGAAAAATACGAGGATATTTCTGTGATGGAAGCGACATTCGATTGGGACGATGTCGGAAACTGGCCGGCGGTAGGTCGATTGAATCCCCCGGATGAAGCAGGCAATACGGTGGTCGGCAAACATCTCGGAATTGATACCAAAAATTCGATCATTCGAGGAGAGGATGGGCACCTGATCGCTACACTCGGATTAGACGATTGCATCGTCGTTCACACTCCCAATGCAACCTTGGTTGCTGACAAGAGTCAGGAAGAAGCCGTGCGGGAGATTGTACGACAGCTTGAGGAAAAGGGATGGGCAGAGTTTCTTTGATTCTGCAATGTGATTGACTTTTAATGGGATTGTCGCCCTTTTTGAAAATTTAATTCCGCGTTAGTTGAAATGAAATCGAATGAGCGAATCGAAAAACGAATTTGATCCATTTGAAGAAAGCCTGATTGTTCATCGCCAATTAAGAGGCAAGATTGGGATTGTTAGTAAACTGCCGATCAATGATCACCACGCGCTGTCGTTGGCCTATACGCCAGGCGTCGCTCGGCCCTGTGAAGTAATCGCTGGTGATCCGTCACTAGCTCGGCAGTTGACCGTTAAGTCCAATTCCGTGGCGGTCGTGTCCGACGGATCGGCTGTGTTGGGTTTGGGAAACATCGGTCCGCAGGCCGCGATCCCAGTCATGGAGGGTAAGTCGATTCTCTTCAAAGAATTTGCCAATATCGATGCTTGGCCGATTTGTCTTGCTACTCAAGATTCTCAAGAGATTATTTCCACAGTTCGAGCGATTTCACCGGTCTTTGGTGGAATCAACCTGGAAGACATTTCAGCACCCCGATGTTTTGAAATTGAAAATGCATTGCAGGATTTGGGGATCCCTGTATTTCATGATGACCAACATGGTACCGCGATTGTACTGTTGGCGGCATTAATTAACGCTTGTAAGGTCACCGGTCGAAACATGACCGACTTGGTGGTCGTCATTAACGGTGCTGGTGCAGCTGGGACTGCGATCGCTAAATTGTTGCGTTGCATTAATCAGGATGCCCGCCTTTGTAACTCAGTTCGAGAGTTGGTGATTTGTGACTCCAAGGGAGCGATTCATACAGAGCGAAACGATTTGAATCCGGCCAAGCAAGAAATTGCGTCGTTTTCTAATCGTCGTCAAAAATCTGGATCTCTCCAGGACGTATTGGTTGGGGCGGATGTTTTTATAGGCGTAAGCAAAGGTGATTTACTTTCGGATAAAGATATCCGGTCAATGGGGACCGATCCTATTGTTTTTGCCATGGCAAATCCAATCCCGGAAATCATGCCCGCGGTGGCTCTGGCTGGGGGTGCAGCAGTAGTGGGAACCGGACGCAGTGATTTTCCCAATCAGGTCAATAATCTATTAGCATTTCCGGGTATATTTCGAGGGGCTTTGGATGCCCAAGCGACCAGGATTACCGAGAAAATGAAATTGGCTGCCGCAATTGCACTGGCCAACAGCGTGGAATCTCCGTCGGCAGGATGCGTATTGCCGGATCCTTTGGATCGGCATGTGGCGCCCTTAATTGCCGCGGCGGTTGCCCAGGCCGTCTGAATCGCTCGCGTTTGATCAGCGGGTATCAACAGCCACTTTCATCCAAAGAATTGCTTTTCTCAATCTGGATACGGATAATGATGTTTGGGTCATTTTCAGGATTGGTCCTGAATCCTATTGTTGGCCAGAATAGTGATTTGAAGAACAAGATGAGCGAATCGAACGATGAATAGACGTTGGTTTTCACAGACGGATTCTGTTTTTTTGTCTGTGAAACGACCAGGATGGCAACCCAAGGACCCCATTCGTTGAAAAAAACTGTCGCCAAAATCAGTTGCCCTTGGATGAGGTGGCCACCCACTCTTGGCGGCAATCGGTTTTGGACTGATCAGTTTCATTTTCGACAATTCCGTATTCAGAAAAACGTATTAACCGGGTGTTATCGTTTACTCGATGGTCGGAATCGGCTGCGGAGACGGGGGTCTTATTTGTCTTGCCGGCGGGCTTTGGAGGAAATTCGAGACACAGATCAACTCGCAGATATTTCCGAAAGGGTCTTGGTGTTGGTTCACGGCCTGGGACGCACGGCAAAATCGATGGAGAAGCTGTCCGGCTATTTCTCGGATCGGGGGTTCCTGGTGGTTAACTTCGAATATGCCAGTACGCAGGGGAACCTGGCCGAACATGCCATGGCTTTCCATCATGTAATACAAAGCCTGGGGTCCGTTCCAGAACTCTACTTTGTTGGGCACAGTATGGGTAATATTGTCTTCCGGAAATACTTAATGGATCATGTATCGAAAACTAATGATCCACCCTGGAAAGCGTCGGTGATGCTGGCTCCTCCGAGCCACGGTTCCTACGTGGCCAGAGTATTGAAACCTACTTTGCTATTTGGGTTGCTTTTGGGCCGGTGTGCTCTCTCCTTGGCTGGTCGGGGAGATCAATTGTCAACCGAATTAGCGACGCCAGCCCATCGTTTTGGGATTATAGCGGGCAAATATAATCTGAATCCCCTTTTTAGATCCGACAATGATATGGTGGTTTCGGTATCTGAAACGAGGCTCTTGGGAGCGCACGACTTCAAGGTGCTTAAGGGAATGCATACGACTCTCATGGCGCAACCGGCAGTCAGTTCGATGATTGACCGCTTTTTCGAGTTTGGTTTTTTTGAAACCGAGGGTTTGCGTTGTCCCCTACATTCAGGGGATTGATCGCCTCCGCTGGGATCTTGGTTCGGCGATCGCACTCGGTCAGGTAAAACCAGTAGTTAACGGTCGGATTTAGTGGTGGTGGTTGGCGATGTGCATGGTAAGGCTTGCGTCATAAATAATTACAACGCAGAATAAGAGCCGTTGTCTGTAACGAGATTGCCTTGCCCACGCTGGAATGAACGAAAAAAAAACGAGCGATCCATCGGCGAATGATCCGCATCTACCTGGCGTTGGCCGAATCGCAGGTATTGACTTTGGAACTGTCAGAATTGGAGTTTCAATCACCGATCCCAACCAGATTTTGGCGAGCCCCCACGATAATTATGATCGTTCCTCACCGGCCCAAGACCTGGTGTACTTTCAAAACCTGGCATCCCAAGAGAGCATCATGGGCTGGGTTGTCGGTTTGCCAATTCACACCGATGGTAATGAAAGCCAGAAGTCCGGGGAAGCTCGAGAATTTGGCAGGTGGCTAAGTGGCGGCACCGGTTTGCCAGTGGCTTTTTTTGACGAGCGGTATACGTCGTCTTTCGCCAATGAAATCTTAAAATCGGGCAATCTATCCCGCAAAAAGAAAAAAAAACGGCTGGACATGATTGCCTCTCAAATCATGCTGTCCGCTTTTCTGGAATCATCACGGAATTCGTCAAGCCACGATCTGGCCGATTGAAACACGATAGCCAGGAGCCTCAAAATGGACTCCTATTTGAAGGTGTCTTCCAGCGACTGTTTTTCTGACTTGAGTTTTTCTACTGCTTTTTCCGCATCACGTAACGCCCGTCTGGCGTTTCGACCATCGAGGTGGATTTTCTTGTGTTTTTCATCCGCCTTCAATTTTTTGCTGAGCGCTTCTTCCATTTGTTTGAGATGCTTCTCGTATTCTGCAGCCGCTGCATCGAAAGCCTTTGACGCTTCCTCAGTCAATTTTTGAGATTCTTCGGCCGCCTTACGAATCCCTTTTTCCTCGATTTCCTTTTCCTGGGCGGCAATCATTGTGTTCAACTCATCAATTCTGGGCTTGTTCACGATGGCGGGATCCAGCTTGCCTGATCGTAGTTCCGCAATGGCGGGTTCGAGGACAGTGAGCGGAAGTGCGAAGGTAGAAACCCTTCCGTTTTTGGCAATGTTGACGCCGAGGGCCCGCCCATTCAGGTCGAGAATTGGACCGCCCATCTGGTCTGGCTTGAGAACAGTATCATGTTGAACAACCTGTTCAAAACCATTGCGTCTTGCGCTGAGTTTATTTCCTGCGATGGTCTCTTGAGGATTCAAACGTGGACTTGGGCCGCCCAGAGCCGATAAACTACCCAATTTGATGTCCAAGTCGATTTGCTTGTCTTTACGGCTTAACTTGATCTTTACGATTTGCCCCGGAAGATACTCCTGAACCTTGTTGATCAGATCCTGAGTGTTTTCAACCAGCTTCCCATTGACGTGGGTAATGACATCACTTTTGACAACGCCCGCCTGCTCAGCAGGTGATTTTGGGACCACGTTGGTGACACGAGAGCCTTTCTTTTCATTCACATTTTCAAGATTGACGCCCAGAAACCCCCGGAGGTTTCGTCGGGATCCCACACTCAAAATGCCAATCCCAACCGGCTTTCCTTCGGAGTTTGGACTGGTCAGGAAATAACCAACTTCGGGGGTTTGAGACTCCCATTGAATCGGCTGAATTCCAAGGCCTGCCGGTTCAATCTTTAACATCGCCAAGTCGGAATTTTCATGGATTCCGAAGATTTTCGCGGGAACCTTCTTGCCATTGACTTCAATTTTCAATGATTTCGACTTCCCAATGATCTCGCTCGCCTTGGTAAGAATCAGTCCCTTTGAGTCGATCACTGTTCCCAGAGCGACCTGTCCCTCTTTTGCTGTTTTGGAGGAACTGACATTGGAGAGAACTTTGACCGTGCTGTTTTTAGCCGAACCTGCGATCGGCTCAAACATCTTCAACATTTGAGGTGATTGGCGGATGTACCAATTACCGGTTTTTTTATTTTCCTCGGGCTTTTTAACCTCCGGCTTTTCCTCGTCGGACTCGGCCTTTGCTGACTCGGTCTTTGGAGTTGAGGATTTTTGATCAGAGCCTGCTGGTTCCTGTGAGAACGATCTGGCGTCTACAAGGAGCAAGAATCCGGCCAGCAACAAAGCAGATGTTTTTAATGTTAATTTCATTTCTTTTCCTCTTATGTGCTTTCTCTACTGACGCAATTCAGCGGTGACCTCTAACTCTTTGTCACCACGTTTTACTTTGATTTTCACTTTGTCGCCGGTCTTTTTCTTTAACATGGCGTTTCCCAGTGCTGTCTTGGTTCGTGTTCTAATTCCATCAATCTCCACGATCACGTCACCAACTTTCAATCCGGCCTTCTCGGCAGGAGCATCTTTGACCAAAGATTTGATCGTTGGTGCTAACTGATCAGGTTGAATTGAAAAGCCGAGACTCGGCCGTTTGCCTGTTGAGGCTTTTCCTATGTTCTCTCCGGCAGCGAGTTTGTCGAAAGTCTCTGCATAAATATTGACCGGTACATGAAAGTTGCCAACGAATTGCCCGTCGCGGGTACTTGCATTGATGCGACTGTGAATCCCAATGACCTTGCCAGACATGTCAAATAAAGGCCCCCCTGAATCACCACCTACCAAAACGCAATCGGTTTGAATCATCCGGCTCGTTCTTGACCGACCGTAAACCCGGCCAACTCGTAGTGGAGGAGTCCGTTTAGGATCAAAACCACCCGGGTGGCCTAGTGCAATGATCCATTGTCCTTTTTCCACATCCTTTGAATTCCCCATTTCCAAATAGGGATAGGTACCTTTTTCGGTAATCTTCATCAGGCCTGAGTCTTTGCCGGATTCCATACCCAACGTTTTACCCTTTAATATCTTTCCGCTCGGTAAAATGATTTGACAGTCAATATTGGGACGCTGCACGACATGGCCGGCGGTGAGTACATAGCCGTCTTTGGAGATGATGACCCCGCTTCCTGAAGCCTGTCCGACGCGAACGCCAACGACTGCTGGCATCACTTTCTTCGTCAACTTGACGACATGGTCCTGCATCGCCTTCAAATCAAGCAGAGACGTTGGGGTTCCATCTTTGAAAATGGTAGCCAGATTGGGTGAAATCTGAAGTTCATCCTCTTGAGCGGAGGAAAATGCGGTATAAACGGAAAAAACCGTCAGAACGCCGGTAACCAGTAACTGTTTCATCGAAGGTGAACCCTTTACTAAGGATTTAAGGATCGGTTGTGTGGGGTTTCAAAGAATGGAAGCGCTAGATTATTAATATAACTGAAAAAATGCGATCAAGTTTCTATGTAAAAGATTTCGTTACTTCTTCGTAGTAGAGATTCACAAAAAGCGCACGGTTAAGAGAATTATCAGTTTTTTCCCATGGATCGACAACGACTGCTTATTGTTGGGTTTGGCTATTTTGGACGCTTTTTAGCCCGTATTCTCGACCGAGATCGGTACGAAATTTACGGTACCACCCGTTTTGCCGAGAGTTTTCAAGGATTATTGGATCAGGATGTGATCCCGATTCAGCTCGATGTGGTGAATCCGCAACATTCTGATTTGGGTGGCATGCAATTCGATACCATCGTTTATTGCGTTGGATTTGATCGAAATGGCCAGTCTTCCAAACAAACCGTGTATGTCGATGGTTTGCGACGATTTTTGAATCAAATCCAAGCCCCTTCCCGGAATTTTGTCTACGTCAGCTCAACCGGCGTTTATGGCCAAAAATTTGGAGAATGGGTTACCGAGACCTCCGAAACTTCACCCAGTGGCGAGAGTGGCCGAATTTGCCTTCAGGCCGAAGAGGCATTGTTGGCTGCTGAGCTGAACTGTCCGGTGACCATTCTTAGATTTGCTGGCATCTATGGGCCAAATCGAGTCCCTAATCTCAATCGACTAAAAGGAACGACTGAGCCGGACACCTTGATGCCCGTCGCGCAGAATAGTTTCCTTAATCTGATCCACGTCGCGGATGCTGCAGCAATTTCGAGGTGCTTGATGGAATCTTCGGCTGACAAACAGGAAGTGGAATTTTTTAATGTGGCTGACGGAAATCCGGTCGATCGACGTGATTTTTATACCGAGGTTGCCAGGCAGTCCGGTGTCGGTTTGCCACGATTTCGAGTTCCGGTTTCCGCTGAATTGGGGGTTGGCCGGGGATCGACTAGCAAGAAGGTTTCGAATCGCAAGTTGGTCGCCCACACCCGGTATCAATTTCTATTTCCCAGTTATCAGCAGGGCTTGATAGAAGCCCTGAAACCTCAAAATGACTGAGATGGATTTTGAATTGGTTCATTGTTGGAGTTGTGGTTCCTATCGGAGCCTTCTAGAATCTGCAATGTTGGCAGGATGGGGCTGGTCTTCTGCGTACCTATGCAAAAGGCAGTGTGTTGGTTGTTAAATCGATTTCGATTCACGGCAATGCAACCCGTGGTAATCGCTTTTGAAATGGAATCGCGCTTAAAATATGGCATGAACATTGTCTTTACCCGAAAAAGGCTTCGCCTATTTTGATTCAAACAGGTTTCTGTGTTGGCTCTCGAGACTCGGAGAGTGGTAAATTGATTTCTGTAGCAGACTGGCTTATTTAATTAGAATTGAACTGAAAATGTTAAAGCGGAATCCAATTTTTCCAAACGTCATTGAGCTGAATTACCAGCTTGGTCGAATCATCGGGTGTAATGTTTATCTGGTATACAACGGTGACCAATGGCTATTGATTGATATTGGCTACGAGGATGTCGTTGATGATGTTATTGAGACCATTCGACAGATGGACTTTCCGTTTTCAAATTGTGTCGGATTAATTGCGACACATGCCGATGTGGACCATATACAAGGTTTGGCAAAGTTGAAGGGTATTTTGAAAGCCCCCGTTCTTGCTCACGAATTGGCCGCAACACCATTGAAAACCGGAG
Organism: Planctomycetota bacterium; assembly: GCA_014238905.1. Lineage (GTDB taxonomy): Bacteria > Planctomycetota > Planctomycetia > Pirellulales > Pirellulaceae > JABAAE01. The sequence goes on along the minus strand of JABAAE010000002.1, from coordinate 49,378 downwards.
ACCCCATTCTGACGTTTGCAAAGATCGATGCTCAGGGTATCGATCTGAAAATGCCACCCGTTGATGTCGATCAGACGATTGACGATGGTGAATCAATTAGCATTGGGGGATTGGACATGGATGTATGGCTGACGCCAGGCCATACCGATAGCCAACTGTCGTTTCGGCTGGGTAACCTTCTTTTTTGCGGTGACAATATCTATCGCGATGGTTGTGTCGGCGCGATTGATGCCCATCATGGAAGTGATATTCCGGCTTTCATCAAGTCTTTAACTCGCATCCGCGAAAGTGATGTGGAATGGTTACTGCCGAGCCACGGTCCAGTATTCAGAAAAGATAACCAACTGCTTGATGCCACCATCAAACGCTTGAACGGTTATCTCCATATGGCAGATTTCGGAACCTGTGCGACGGACTGGCCTTTAATGGATGCTTGGGAGGAAGAATTAAATCAGGGAAAGATGCCCCATTAGTCTGTTGGGTCATCCACACTGGCTCGTCTCTTGCTGTCAATGTTGGTGGAAGCATTTTTTCCCATCAGTGCTTTGGCTCTTTCTGGCCGCCGGTTTCCGAGCGGAGCGTTGGATCTGGAGAGCTTGCAGGATTGCATGCATCTCGACCTTCATTCGGATTGCAACGATTTTGTGGGAATTTTCTTATTCGATTATGTTGCGAAGCCGATAAAGATTGACAGCGTGAAAGATAAAAGCACGTTGTTTCCGATTGAAATCGGGGATTTACCAACAATTCTTATGATGACGGTGGCTCTCAAACTGACCCAGAACACGGTTTGAAGGTTGCTCTAATTCAAGATTTACAGAGGGGGGAAGCCGCGATGGTACGTCGTGCAATGCTGGCATCGATTGCGTTTCTTGGATGTGGCCTGTTTTTTTCCGTTTCAGAATCAAACGCGCAGGGAACCTATCAACAAGCCTATAGTCAGGCTCCACAGGCTCAACAGGCTCCACAGGCTCAACGGGCCTATGGCAAAGCTTGGGGTGGACAACAAAACGCTCAGGACTGGAATCGGTATTACCACTATCCGTACGTTTATTATCCACAGAATTTTTGGGGCAACGAGTACTACCGTAGCAGCAACAGTATGTATCATCGTTACCCACAGGAAATGAGAGTCCCGGTCTATAACCGGGGTTGGCACAATGCGTACCCATCTGGTCGAAGATACCATTGGGGGCACCATTTTCAGTTGGACGTCTTTTAATCAATTGATGATTGGAGAATCTCCGAGGTGGCTTGGTCGTCAAGTGTCGTCGGAGCGATAGGCTTCAAACTGCCGAAATAAAACAGGTCGCTCAAGCGGCCTGTTTTCGATTGGTGACTGATGTTGAGAACGCTATTTCTGAAGTTGAAAATGATGCATCAGCGAAGGTGGGGCTTTTCTTTTCACGTTTGTCCGTCTGTTTAGCAGGATAGACCTGCAAGTTTACTGGTTCTTAAACCCAGCATTTTGCATGACGCCAGCCTGGGCCGGGTCTCCACCGGTGGGCAGGATATCGCCGTAATCCTTCGATCGGGACAATTTGCCATTGTTCTGCCACCACTGCCAGTTTCCAGAAGGTGCTCCATCGAGGTAAGCTCCACTGGATGCCTTCATCCCGTTGGGGTGCCACCAACTCCAGGCTCCCTGGCGGACGTTGCTAAGGATTCTCCCCTCGGCCTGCTTTTGACCGTTTTGGAAAAACCAGATGAAGTCGCCTTTTTGAGAATCGTGATCGAAATTGCCGATGAGCTGGAGTTGCCCATTGGAATACCAGGATTTGACGGGGCCGTGTTTGATGTTGGGACCCCCTTTTTCTTCAATTGCAAAAATGACCTCCCAGGGTTGATCGTTTTCCAAAAGTTGTATTTCGCCAGCTAATATTCCATATTCGATTTTCTTGATTTCAGGACGGTGGAATTCAGTTATTTTTCCGATTTCCTGACCTTCGGCAAACTCTCGATTTTCGATAATTTTCCCCTGTGGATTCCATCGGCGAAACGGGCCATGCAGTTTTCCATTGGCATACTGCATTTCGATCGACTTGGTCCCATTTGCATGGAACCAAGTGGCTTTAGAATCCCGTTGCCCGTTTTTAAGACCGATTTCACAAAGCGTTCGATTGCCGGAATCTGTCAACCGCCACGGACCACTCAATTGGTCATTGTCATAATGGAATGTGGACAAAAATGGAGGTTTGAAATTTTGGAACGACTTTTTTGCTAATGCTGGCGCCTCGGTGGCGATGACCCATCGTGACCAAGCGCCTGTCTTAGCACCGTTGACAAAAAACGCTTGCCCGGCCACTTTTCCATTCTTGAGATAAAATTTCCAATAGCCGTGATTCACGTAATTACCGTCTTTGTCCAGGATGACCTGCCGTTCAATTCTTATTGTGCCGTTTTCATAGCGTTCTTTGATTGTCTCAACGTTGCCGGAGATCCCCATTGGTGCACCGTTGGCATTCGGGACTTGAGACTGGTTGGGAACCGGGAGTACGACCGAATCGTTACCAGAAGGGTTGATCGGTTGGGGGACCCCTGGCATCTCGGCGGCTGAATTGTTATTCGGAATAAACTGTTGTGAAAATGGGGGCCCCGCTAGAGACGGTGTTTTGGGAATGACTTGCCGAGTCCCAAATTCTGGCTTTTGTTTGGGAAGGGCAGGGGATGCTGGAGCAGCCGAGGGAGCAATCGAAGGAGCGATTAAGAATCTGGGTGTTGGCTTGGGAGATGATATTGTTTCGGGCGGCATTGTGGGAGCAGAAAGCGGCGCTGCACTGCTTTGATTTAATAGAGGAGTATTCAACTGCACACCAGTTTGCCCATGGGTCGATAGGGCGAGTAGACAATGAAGAATTGCCATTGCTGCGACAATTGTTGGCCAACGTCCGGTGGTTGGGTGCGAATTTGTTTGGATTCCAAAAACAGTCATGAGTTTTTGCTTGGGGGGGACATAATCTGTTGAAAGAGTGGTGCAAAAACCGATTCAGCATGAAGACAAGCGGGCAAATCGGACAAGTCCGATTTTTGTCTAAAACGAATGATCAGCTATCGTTTAACATCGATTGATTTCATATTCCGAATCGAGAGAACATGGTTTGTCCTGCAGATTTGGAATATTGATTAACTCTGGACCCTTTGCCCAACAGAAATAGGGCGATTGAGTGTTGAATCGAATGGATTCTATGCCTTAACCAAAGACTGAGGATATTGTCCGTTTTATCGGTGGAGAATAGACTTGGGAGGGGTGGCGTGAATATACGGCGATTATCGCGGTTCTAAGCAGGGCTTTGCAGCCAAATCCATCGGCAATTTGCGTTGGTGGCAGCAGCCGCTTTTCGATCAACGGCTTTTTTTGCATACCCCTTGAGATCTGCTTTTTCCTTTGGATTGATTTTGTGAGCCAACACGCTTTCTTCGATCCCGAGTTGTTGCGAGAGGATTTCCCGATCCTCCAACAACCGGTGCACGGAACCAAAAAACTGGTTTATTTCGATAACGGTGCGTCCACCCAGCGTCCTCACCAAGTGATGGACGTCATGATGGATTGCTACGCCAAATCGTATTCGAATGTACACAGGGGGAGTCATTCTCTTAGCCTGATAGCCAGTGATCTGTTTGAAGATGCCAGGGAGGCAGTGCGGAAGTTCATCAACGCCGAACGCTCCCAAGAGATCGTTTTTACCAGCGGGACGACTGGTTCGATCAACTTGGTCGCCCATAGTTTTGGAGAGGCATTTCTTTCCCCTGGGGATGAAATTTTGCTCACCGAGATGGAACATCATTCCAATATTGTTCCTTGGCAACAATTGGCCAAACGACTTGATTTGAAGTTGAGATTTCTGCCGATCGATAGGCAAGGTCGATTGGAATTGGAAGCATTGGACAGTTTCCTGACTGAACGAACGAAGCTTTTTTCCTTTGCATCGGTTTCCAATGTGCTGGGGACGCGTAATCCCGTAGAGGAATTGACTCGGCGCGCTCACGAGGTTGGGGCCAAAGTCATGGTGGATGCCGCGCAGTCGGTGCCCCATGAACCCACCGATGTGCGTCACAGCGACGTCGACTTTCTTGTCTTTAGTGGACATAAAATGATGGGCCCAACCGGTGTTGGGGTTCTTTACGGCAAGGAAGCACTGCTTGAGGAAATGCCTCCTTTCCTTGGAGGCGGAAGCATGATCAATACAGTAAGTCAAGAATGCTTTACCCCGGGAGAATTACCTGCCAAATTTGAAGCCGGTACTCCAGCGATCGTGCAAGCGATTGGGATGGTGCCTGCGATAGAGTATTTGCAACGGGTAGGATTGCAGCAGATTTTTGCCCATGAACAATTATTGGCGGCCAAGTTGATGGATCGACTTGGTTCTGTTGACAGATTGACGATCCTCGGGCCTCCAGCGGAGGAGAGGGGTGGGATTGTCAGTTTCGTGATCCAAGGAGTGAATTCCATGGATTTTTCGACGATGGTTGACCTCAAGGGATTTGCCATCAGGAATGGTCATCATTGCGCGATGCCGTTGCATGCCAAATTTGGGATTTCAGAAAGTAGCCGCGCGAGCTTTTACCTTTACAACACCCTCCAAGAGGTCGAACGGTTTGCTGATCAGGTCGAAGAAACGATCGCCATGCTGGTCGGCTGATTCCCCGTTCACGCTGTTCGTTCATCGTACTGTTGATGCCGGTAAAGAACTTGAGAGTGCTCAGTCAGCATCACCGGCCGTCAGCATCACCGGCCGTCAGCATCACCGGCCGTCAGCATCACCGACCGTCAGCATCACCGACCGTCAGCATCACCGACCGTCAGCAACCTGGACTATTTCTGGCGTGGTAAATGGTTGATTCTGCTTGGCTTCTCATTCAACTCTCGCCGCCGTTGAAATTCGATCACCACCGGGCGGTTCAACAGTCGACGATTGACATGCTGTCTGGCTCGTAAAAGACGTTCCTGCGCTTGTTGTCCTGACATGTGCCGGTATTGCATGAGCCAGCAAATGGCAACGGTCGCGCTTCGCGCCCGACCTGCCTTGCAGTGTACGTAAACACGCCCCCCTTTTTCAGCGTGGGAGGTGATGAACTCAACCGCTTTTTCCACATCCTCGATTCTTGGGTGGGTGAAATCGATGGTTGGAATGTGAAGTTGTTGGATTTGATAGTCTTGGTACCTATCGACCGGACCCTCATATTCTTCGCAGGTGTTTACCACGCCAGTTACCCCCAATCCGGCCAGTTTTGTGGCGTCGTTACGATTGGGGCGGGCTCCAAGAATCAAAGCTGGATCAACTTCGTCCCACCAGTTTCTTTTGCCTAATACTTTGGCCATCCAGAGGTTCCACCAGAATGTGGGGAAGAAGACCAGTTGTGCAAAGACTCGATACATTTTGACTCAGTACGTTTGTTCCAAAGGGACCTAGTGGGATTCAGCCGTCGGTTTGAGTTTTGGAATCGGCTCGCACCAATTTTAGCCGCTGATTGTGATTTCAGTGAAGATTCTATCAAAAACAGTCTTTCTTGCAGTATTTTTTAACGGCTGCTAGAGTGACATTCCATGCGGAACGGAGAATGAAATGAGCACAAAGGCATCATGGCTGGAATGTCCGGTTTGTGAGTATCGATTTTCGGTGCCGCCGGAATTCGCCGATAAAACGGGCAAATGTCCAAAATGTGAACGAATCTTCCATGCTGCGGATTGTCATTTTGAGGCAAAAAAAACGCCAACGAGGATTTCTGAACTGCAAGTCCCAGTCCCTGCGGTGTTGGACTCGATAAAAGGCCAGCCTCCAGTGGTCGTGACACCTCCTGTGTTCAATTCGTCGCCACCTGCCGGTTCTAGCGATCAGGTCACCGGCGAATCAGGTCTGGATGTGAACCAGAAATTTGTGACAGCAAACAAATCGACGACCAATCCCAACCGTATTCTGCTCTATGTGGCTTTATCATGTGTGTTGGCAATCGGGCTACTCATTGGAATCCCTTGGCTTTCGATGTCGCTTTTTTCGAAATCGGATCCGGTTACCCCACTTGGAGACGTTGCTGCGGTGGAGCAATCACAGTCCAAAAGCCCCATCGCTAGCGGAGCCGACGAAAAGAAAAAGACGGAAAAATCTGAGGACCGAAAAGCGGAAAAACAACCCCGGTCGAAACCGAATCAGCGACCCGGTCCATTTTCCAAGATCGAGTTGGATGAAATATGGAAGACGGTTCATCCATCGATCGTCTTGGTCATTGCGTCGAGTAACGATGGGGAAAAAAATCTCAGCCATGGTGTAGTCATTTCCGACGATGGCAAAATAGCGGTGAATTGGAAGCGGGTGGAAGGTGCTGCAAAAATAGATGTTCGATTTGCGGCCACTACGGTGGATTCTTCCCAACGATGGCAGGATCCAATACCGGTTGCCGCTTTGATTTCAAAAGATCCGGGAATGAACGTTGCGATTATTGATATCGCACAGAAGACTGTTCCGGTCACCCAACGCAAGGATCCGGTAACGACTAATGAAAAAGGAGTGATTCCTGTATTGAACAATAAATCGTCAGAGGAATTCCTCCGGATGACGACGTTACGGGGAGCGCGTACGTATACTTCTTTTACTGCTGCTGACCAAAATATTCTAAAACAGGGCGGTTTTAATCCTCCGGCAACCAGTTTGCTGCAAACGCACTCGGCAAAAGTCAACAAATCTGGTTATGGTCTTCCCGTTTTTGACAGGAATGGCCATTTGATTGGTGCGCATTTGGATTATCTTGAGTCGGCGAAGACGAGTATCGCGATCCCGTTGGCGAGCCTGTTAGAAGTGGCCAACCAGTCAGTTGAGCCAGCAATGGTTTTTACCCGTGCCCCGCAAGCTAAAAAAAGTGGATCGGTAGCCAAGGCGAAGGGAGTGCCGAAGCAAACCAGCACAAATTCGGGATCGTTTGAGGAATCGTCGGCTAAGGTAAGCGGGATTGAATGGAAGATTGCGGATGAATCTGGCTATGCCCTTTTCCAGGACTTTGCCATCTGGCTTTCCAAGGCAAAATCGGAATATCTCACCGCCGACTTTACTCGCCGAATCGAATTGGAAAAGCAATTTGAGGAGTGCCGGAAAAATAGAAAAGACAATTTATTTTGGGGAAACCCGGAAGTGATTACTAAGGTCAATACAATGGCTTTGCAGGCTCTTGGAAAAGACGAAAACGGGTGGTTTGCGTTTGTGAAAATCGTGCAGCCCGCGGGATTGGCGCCGGAGGTCGACGATCAACCAGCGATTCTGGTGGAAATACTTTTGACAGGCGAGAACGCGCTTCTGATACCGGGTGATGTGGAAGGGTCTTTCCTGCCGGGTAAGGAGTTCATGGTTTTTGGTTTGAACAAACAGCAGCGAAGACTTAAAACGAATCGGGGTGTTTGCTCGGTTATTGATATTGTAGAGGTAGATTCGAAAAACTGATTGGTTGAGATCAAGGGGCCTGTTGGTGGGTGAGCCCTGATGTACGCTAGACAGCCAGCGGCCAACTCAAGACCAAGGCTACGGAATGTCCTCTCAGGTTTTTTTGTGCTCTTTCATCATTTCACGATAAGTTCTGATTAATGTTTGACCCTGATCAATATGAACTCATTGATTTTGGAGAAAACGAAAACGGGCTGGGTGAAAAGCTCGAATGTTTCGGTGGATCCTTGGTCGTTCGTCCATCTCCTGCGGCTACTGGTTTTCGGCGGGAGTTGAAAAAGATTTGGTCGGAGACCGGGATTCGTTTTGATTGTTCGACTTCTTCTACTGGAGAAAAAGGGGTTTGGGTTCCACCTGACCGATTTCCAGAGCCTTGGGAAGTTCAGCATAAAGACATTAGTTTGCAAATTCGGCCAACACCTTTTGGTCATCTTGGGATTTTCCCCGAGCAGCAGTCTAATTGGGACTGGATCGCCGAAAAAATCAGCCGTGCTGGTCGGCCGCTTAGGATACTTAATTTGTTTGCCTATTCAGGGGGAACAACCTTAATAGCGGCCGCGGCCGGGGCCGAGGTTGTTCATATCGATTCAGCTAAAAATGTTGTTCAATGGGCTCGAGAAAACGCAATGATCTCGGGCATGAAGGATCACCCGATCCGCTGGATTGTTGAAGATTGTCAACTGTTTTGTGAGCGCGAACGAAGGCGTGGAAATCGATATGACGGAATCATTCTTGATCCACCATCGTTCGGCCATGGGCCCAAAGGAGAAGTCTGGAAAGTAGAAAAGGACTTGATCCGACTGTTGAGAAATTGCCGAGCAATTCTATCCGAGAAAGCAGAGTTCATGGTGTTGACCTGCCATTCACCGGGCTATGGACCAGCAGAATTACAGGCGACGTTTTGCGATGCGGTATTGGGAAGTTGCTCTACAAGGGTAATGGCCGAGCCGCTTTGTATTTACTCAAAAAAGGGTCGAGCATTGAATGCTGGAAATGTTGTCCGCTGGTCGAGATAGCCCCTGGCCAAAGCGGATCTATGGTGAGGCGAATCGGTTCTCTGTCATGCCACGTACGTGTTTTCCGTTTGGCTATTTCTTGATAACTTCCAATAGTTCGACTTCATAAATCAGCGTTTCATTGGGACCAACTGCTGGCGGGGAACCCCGTTGGCCAAATGCCAGATTACTAGGGATATAGATCTCCCATTTTTCACCGGCTTGCATTCGTTGAACGGCTTCATCGAGGCCGCGAATGGTTGTGCCGACGGTGACGACGATTGGTTGTTTTGCCTTGTAGGTGTTCTCGAATTCAGTTTGATCACAGTGTTTTCCAATAACATGGATCTTGATTGAGGATCCCAGTTTTGGTTTTTCACCGGTCGATTTGGTGATCGTTTTGTATTGCAAACCACTTTCACTTTGAATGACGCCTTTTGCCAGCTTGTTTTTAGTTAAAAAGCTGGTGCCGATCTCCATATTCTTTCGAGCCAGATTTTTCCACTTTTGGTCTGCTATTGCGTTGACTTGTTTTTCAAATGCCACCATTACAGATTCCATTTCTGATTTGGACATTGGCGGTTGGCGTTTGTTGACAGCATCGAGAAAACCTTTGACCAGAATTTCGTAGTCAACCGCCAGTTCTCGACGAAGGACATCTTCTCCAATATCGAATCCAACCAGATAGCTTGCTTTTTGTTTAAGGGTTTTCAATTCCATTTTTTCCTGTGAGCACAGGGTGCCAGGAAAACAAGTGATGGCAAACAAGCCCGCTGCAACGACTGGGGTTGTTTTCAAACTGGTGAGGTTCATTTCGATTTTCTGTAACGAAGGTGGGGGACAAATTTCGAGATCATTATTGCAGTAATTCGAAGATTGTGATGCACCGAAAACGGATCATCATGATTAGTTTTCGATGCGGTCTGGATTCGCCATCAACAATGGTATTTTTGTTCATCGTACCGGGTTTTGCGAGCCTGATTATCAAAAAAACGATTGAGAGAGAAAGGCTTGGTAGGATCGACCGAAAGGTGATGGTGGTTTTAAGGAAAAAACGCAAATTGTAGGGGAAATAGGGGGGAATCTCTTACCAATAGCCTCAATTCCCAATTCATCTACTTTCGATTTCCAAGAATTCGTGTTTCAATAAAAGGGTTGATTTTTGCATCATGCCGGAAAACGACTCCATGAAAAATTTGAATCCCTGCCTACCTTGCGTTTTTCTTGGTCTCCTAGTGACCGGAAACCTGTTTGGTCAAGAAGAAAAAACGGAACCTTCCAGTGAAAAAACACCTGGCGTTGTAACGGATGCCGAAAAAGAAGATTCTCTGAAGGAAATCCTGGCGGGCCATTCGTACCACGGAGACGCATTTAATGAAGGCCCCAGACAAAGCGCCTATCTAATGGGAGGCACTGGGGCGGTTAAGTTTTCAGTAACATCCAAAAACCCCGAAGTGCAAAAGTTTATCGAACAGGGGATTGGCCAACTTCATGGATTTTGGGATTTGGAGGCGGAACGCTCATTTCGTCATGCGGCGTCGTTGGATCCTGACTGTGCGATCGCCTATTGGGGTGCCGCGCTGGCAACCAAGAGAAACAGCAAGCGATCCCGAGGTTTCATCGATGAAGCCATGAAACTCAAAAGTAAGGCTTCTTCTCGTGAACAAAAGTATATTGACGCTCTCAATGCCTACTTGCCCAAGACGCCAAAAAAGCAGGATGATTCCAAGCTCTCTGCAAAGGAAAAAAAGGAAGCGGACAAAAAAAGGCGGGAAGCTGACAGGAATTCAAAGAAGAAACGTGCTGAGAATTACACCAAAGCCTTGGAGTCGATTGCGCTAGAGTTCACCGATGATCTTGAGGCCAAGGCTTTTTTGGCGCTTCAGCTATATGAAAACCGTCGCGCAGGGTTGCCGATGATGAGCTACCTTGCAGCCGATGGCCTTATGTCAGAAATATTCCGCGTTGAACCGATGCATCCGACCCATCATTTCCGTATTCATCTATGGGATGCGAAGAAGCCTGGAAAAGCGGTTTCCTCAGCGGCTGTCTGTGGTCAGACATCTCCGAATATTGCCCACATGTGGCATATGCCGGGGCATATTTTTTCGCGTCTTAAACGCTATGAAGATGCGGTTTGGCAGCAAGAGGCCTCGGCTCGCGTTGATCATGCCCACATGATGCGAGATCGAGTACTTCCTGATCAGATTTCCAATTTCGCGCACAATAACGAGTGGATGATTCGGAATCTTGTCTACATTGGCGCTGTTCAAAAAGCCATTGATCTGGCAAGGAATATGAGCGAATTGCCCCGACATCCGAAGTACAACACGATTCAGAAACGCGGGAGTAACCGATATGGAAGAGATCGACTTTTCCAGATACTCAACAAGTTTGGTGTTTGGGACCAAACGGTTGCATTATGCAATTCCGTTTACCTAGAGCCAACCGATGATGAAAAAGAGCAACGTAATCGGCTGAGGGCCCTCGGAATTGCATTGTACATGTCGGGTCAAACCGAAAAGGCAGATCAACATTTGGCCACGATCCAGAAGAAGATTGATGATGAAAAGGGAAAGGAATCCGAGTCCGTCAAAAAGGCAATTGAACAAGCCGAAATGACATTTGAGGCCAGTTGGGAAAAAGATGTAAAATCGAAATCCAAATCGGACAAAGAAAGGACCAAAGCCAGGAATGCAGCCGTGGATAAGGCCAGAAAAGATGCAGAAAAAAAGCATCGGGCAAAGTATGGGCCTTACGAGACGATCGTCAAGGCAATCGATGGTTACCGAGCGATATTGGCAAATGATTTCGTCAAGGCCTATGACAACCTTAAAAAGGCGGGCGGAGAAGACGATTCGTTAATTGCCGAACTCCGATTCCTAAAAGGGGAAAAAGAGAAGGCAATTGAAGATTTGAAAAAAAGCGTGGCCCGTCGCAAGAATGAAGTAATTCCTCTCAGTCGCTATGCGTTTCTGCTTGAACAAGCTGGGAAAAAAGATCAAGCCAAGAAGGCATTTGAGGATTTGCGAAGTATTTCCAGTTCCATTGACATGGGCTCCGAGTTGTTCACCCGTTTATCGCCTCTTGCCAAAAGATTGGGACATGCTGATGATTGGCGAAAGAAAATGGTCATCGAAGGAGATGTTGGTGTGAGACCGGAGCTCGATGCTCTCGGGCCAATTCATTGGACCCCGTCTCCCGCCGAAGATTTTTCATTGATAAAACCGGATGGATCGCCATTTCGATTGAGCGAATACAAGGGGCGGGCTGTGATTGTCATTTTCTACCTCGGAGCAGAGTGTCTCCATTGCGCCGAACAGTTACAGGCGTTCGCTCCTGAAAAGGACAAGTTCACCGCGGCAGGAATTGAATTGGTGGCAATTGGTACTGACACCCCCGAAACGCTTGCCAAGTCTCTAGCGGACTACGGTGAAAAAATGCCAATTCCGTTGATGTGCAATGCTGACCTTGACGTTTTCAAAAAATTCCGGGCGTTTGATGATTTTGAAAAGCAACCACTTCATGGCACCTTTTTGATTGATGAAGAAGGTTTGGTGCGATGGCAGGACATAAGTTATGAGCCCTTTATGGATCACAAATTCCTATTAAAGGAATCCAAAAGACTCTTGTCACAGAAGAAATTGAATGAAGTAGCTACCTCCAAGCCTTCGATTTCTTCGGCGGAGAAATCCGATGGTCTTCCGGCTAGTGGTGTGTCGGCGGCAGGAGAGTAATCTTCAGGCGAAAAATGGAGAGTGATTTGTGTAGACGTGGCTCAGATTGGCCTGTCAAAATATTTGATTTAGGAAGAACCTTGCTCAATCCAAATAGAAGCCAAATAATGGCAGTCATTGCTAGATGTCTACAGCATGGAACAAAAATAGGCTTCATCATGCTGTTGGCGATGGGATCATTGGCAGTTACCAATGCTGAGGACTTGCCGATCGTTTACCGGTGCGATTTTGAAGAAGGTGCTGCCGACTGGGCACCTACTGACCAAACCGCTTGGAAGATCGACCATACTCTGGCGGAAAATGCGGTTTACAGTCAGTTCAAGAAACGAAGCGCCTATAATCCTCCCCACCGGAGTCCCTATAACATTGCTTTGGTCAAGGAACTGGATTTAGGCACGTTTCAACTGGATGTCAAAGTCCTGAGTACCCACAAGGATTATAACCATCGGGATGCCTGTCTTTTTTTTGGCTACCAGAATCCCGGACAATTCTATTACGTCCACTTGGGAAAGAAAGCGGATCCTCACGCTAATCAGATCTTTATCGTTAACAAATCGCCTCGCATCAAGATTTCTTCCAAAACCACGTCGGGCACCAACTGGGATTCTAAATGGCATCATGTGAGAATTACCCGCAATGTGATCACCGGGAAGATTGCTGTTTTTTTTGATGATATGAATAAACCTGCCATGCAAGCGACCGATAGAAGTTTTCTTTCGGGGCAAATTGGCTTGGGTTCGTTTGATGATACGACGGCGTGGAATGACTTGATTGTACGTGGGTCATTGACCAAAAGATCTTCCGTGAAGTGACGGGCCCAGCAGTTCCGGCGAACAAGGTTCTTCTGATGGAAGGATAGGGGCTTCCACTAATTGACGAGTTACCTCTTCAAATTGCTCCCTGAAGACTTCGCGAGTGAACGCAAAACGATGTTGTCCCGATTGGTAAACGGTGCCACCCTGATTCAAGTACAATTTGACTTCGTAGGTCAGTAAATCTGGATGGTACATTCCTTCGACGCTAAGTAGAGAGTTGCATCCAAGCGGTGACAGGAAATCTTTCCAGCTGATGTCCATAGCGGAACGGTTTTCATCACGATGTTGCTCCCATTCCTTCTCGGTTGGCGTGACGACACGAGTATTGTGTCGTAGCTTTTCAGCTAACCGATGCTGGAGAGCGGTTCTCTGCACCTCGTTCTCCTTGGGTTTGAATAGCGGCTGAGGGCTTCTGCTTGTTGTAAATGGGTAAAGGACTACGATTCCGTCGATAGCCGGTAGTTCCTGTTCAACAGAGGGAGAGGTTCCGCTGGATTCGAGTTTGGGATAAAACGATTTTGCTAACCAACTTCTGAGCAAATCACCAACAGCTAATTCTCCTTGTTGACCATTGTCCCCGACCCGGATTTGAAAATCGGATCTCCTGAATTCAGCTCCGTCCCTATTAAAAAATTGGATTTGAAAATGAAAGTCCTGGGATTCAATGTCGCGGTAACCCGAAGTGGAAAGAAACAAATTGGCATTTTTATTTTCTAGCAATTTGGCAACTGACAAACTGTAATTGAATTGCTGCGTCTCTTTCTCAATCGTATCTTTCAACCGATGCCACTCTTGATCAGTCGTAGCTACCAAGGGAAATTCCGCTTCCTGTAGCAGGATCTTTAAATTTTCCTGTATTTCACGATGCAAATCACCATCCAGAGGGCCTTTGTTTTCGGGGTTTTTCTGGTCCACAAATGGTGTGGGATCGACGATCACACCAAGGATCATATGATGGCCAATCGGTTCCTGTTTGATTGATATTGAATCAGGTGATTGAGGCGATGGTTTCGACGGTGATGAAGCGGGCGTTTCATTCAAGGAGCCGTTGTTCGAGTCAGATGGGCCGGGGAAATAATTTCTAAGGAAAAAAATCGCAACCAACACGAGAAGCCAGGGTGCCAGCTTGAAAGCTATCCTGGTCGTTCTCTTGGGTAGGGTGCTGCGACGAGTTTTAACATCACCAAGTGGTCTTTCGTCGGTCATTGCTTGAGCGGAAACGCTCTTGTTGGTCTGCGGTCCAGATCCGACGATTTGCAGCGAAGATTTTTCCGTTTCTAAAAGCGGCAATATTTCATCGATGGATGGATACCTTTTGTCAAGTTCGCCGAGCATACGATCGACGATTATTCCCAATGAATCGGGGATTTCCGGATTGCTGGAACGCATCGAAGGATAATCTCGTGTGATGATCTTCTGCATCGTCAACATGGGTGTTTCGGCGATAAAAGGCGGCTTTCCGACCAGCATTCGATAGAAAAGCGCGCCCAGAGAAAAGACATCACTACGAAAGTCCACCGCTGTCCCTGCGGCTTGTTCGGGAGACATGTAACTGGGAGTGCCCATTACCTGCCCCGGCATCGTTTGCACCAGTTTCAGACGAGTTGCGTATTGGTCGGCGTGTTTGGTGAAGTTGGATTGATCGGAGGAAATCCACTTGGCCAAGCCAAAATCGACCAGCTTCACCACCTGTTTTTCGGTCAGCATGATGTTGGACGGCTTGATATCCCGATGGACGATGTCGTTTTCGTGGATCATCCTCAAGCCAGAACAAATCTGGATCATAATATCAAGACATTGACTGATCGGGATTTGCTCTCGAGCGAGCAGGTCACTAAGTGATTCGCCTTGTACATATTCCATTACGATATACGGCCCGCGGTGAGAATTGCCGATGTCGTGAATGATGCATACATTCGGATCGCTCAGACGAGAAAGTGTCGAGGCTTCCTGCTGGAATCGCTGCATGCTTTCGGTTGAGTTGGCCAGTTGGATGGGTAGGAACTTGATCGCCACCGTCCGCCCGAGCTGGGGATCGGTTGCTTTATAAACTTGTCCCATGCCACCCTGACCGATGATCGAAATCAAGCGGTAGCGTCCAACTTGATTTTCTCCAGCTTGTGTTTTTTCGGCGTCGCTAGATAGGGGCTCCTCATTCTTGGCCAGTCCCCCGGCCGATAGACAACTGGGGCACCTCGCTTGAGTTGAGCCCGGTTCCAATTTAGAGCCGCATTGGCTGCAATTTTTTGATTCGTTGGTCACCACCGATTTTCCTTCCGCTGACAGCCTTGAAAAACGTGACAGAGAAGATCCGGAACCTAAGGCTGCCGATATCGTTTTTCATATGACTCATCGTATCCGGGCAGCAAAAAGACGTCAGCACTATTTCAGGATATTACTTCAATTGTTGAGATTTTGTTGCAGTAAACCGAGGAAAAAACCAACGGGCTTACATCGCTATTTTGACCGAGGGCACCGATAGCCGGCAAGTGATTCCGGCAGCCCGCTACTTTTTCTTTTTGGCATCCAAGGTTTGAAGCATGACATCAACAGCCTTTGCGATTTGCTTGTCTTCACCTTGCGCGGTTGATTGAGGGTCGTTCATGATCAGGTGATCAGGTTCCATCTGTTTATTCTCCAGATACTCGCCTTTCTTGTTTTTCATGCCCACCTGCGGAACACCAAATCGGACATCGCCAGATATGGTTGTTTCCCACCATACGGCGGTCATGGTTCCTGGGACGGGCATGCCGACCAATTCACCTATCTTGAGGGCCCGATAGGCAAATGGAAACCCGTTAGCATCGCTATAGTTACCTTCGCCCATTACCAGTATCGAAGGCTTGTTCCATTGATCCAGTGAATCACCGCGGTACTCGCGACCGCGCACGTGCATGGTGACGTACTCTTTACCCATTAAGAGCTTGGCAAGATCATTGTGCAACCAGCCGCCACCATTCCACCGGGTGTCAACGACGATCGCTTCTTTATCGAAGTTTTGGCCCAGGATTTCTGAATAAACGACGCGATAACTAGCATCATTCATGCTGCGTATGTGAACATAACCGAGGCGTCCATCGGATAGCTCCTCCACGATTTTACGACGGTTTTTTACCCATCGCTCATACATCAGTTGCGATTCGGCGCGACCTGAAATCGGTTTGGTCACTTTATCAAATTTTGTTCCGTCGGGCCTGATGATACTCAATCTCATCCGCTTGCCAGCTTTATTGTTCATCAACCTGGAAAAATTGGTTTTTCCATTGAGAACCACCCCATCGACGGCGGACAGTTTCATGCCCGCGGTGATACCTGTATTCGCTTTTTTGAGAGGACTCTTGTCCAGGATCTCAGCAATCGTTAATGGGCCTGAGGTATTGGTGAGGTCAAAAATGACGCCAAGTGAAGCCGTGGTGTCACCAGTTTTTGCGGGGCGAGGGCGATACGAAGCCCCAATGTGAGAAGCATTGAGTTCCCCTGTCATCTCGGCCAATAAATGGGCAAAATCGCGGTTGTTTGCAATAGAGGACAACTTCACTTGGTAGTCGGTTTTCATGGCGTCCCAATCGATGCCATGAAAATTTGGATTATAAAATTTGTCCTTGATCTGTCGCCAGGCATGTTCAAACATAAAGGCCCGTTCTGCGGCTGGCTTTAACTCCATCACCGCATTAAATGCGATCGATTTTGCCGCTTCGATGTTACCGACTTCTGCAAAACTCAGGGCACTGCCGGCTAGCATGAAAATGGTTTTCTCATCCTCGGACAAACGGATGTCAATATTTCCACCGCCAAACTTCTTGATCAGTCGTGTACTGTCTTTAATGAAGTCCTGTTCCCACAATTCGGTACCATTGGCATGACTTGCAAGATAATAAAGCTTGGAAGCATTCTTTGCCATTACCGCAGATTCGATATTCGATGAATTCCTGGTCAATCGAATAGTACGATCATCCAGATCTTCCCATTGGATTTTGACAGGTCGAGCAGTCGTTTTCAATTCATCATCGGTTTTGGTTTTGTTGTCTTGCTGCAGCTCTTTGGCAAGTTCATATTCTTCTTTACTGAGAGTGAACTTGTCGTAAGCATCCTGAGTCAGAAAAGCGGCGATGATATCGTATTCGCGTCCCCAGCTGCCATGGTCCCGTTGGCCATAGCGGCTGCTCGACCAATAGACGAAATCACCGGATCCTCCCCAGGCTGGAGCGGCGTTTTGATAGCCAGAATGGCTGATGTCGATCGGTTCGGAGGAACCGTCCGCGGGAAAAACCCCAACGTTAGGCACAAATAACCTGTCGCGGGGGGCGAAATCAGCAATCAACCATTTGCTGTCCGGCGACCACGCAAAGGTAATGTCACCGTCTGTGTACGAATAATTGTGTTCTCCCCCCAAGGCGACATTCGTATCGCCGCTTTGGCGATCAAGGACCTGAATTTCATCACGGCCGGCAAGATAGGCGACCTTTTTGCCATCCGGTGAGTAGAGCGGTTGGAAACTCTCGGTTTCTGATGAGTAAATTTCTATTTCTACGATCTTGGTGGAGGTAAAGAAGTACTTTTCATCAACGTCGCCGATGCTGGCCTCGTACAAATTCCATTTGCCACTCCGTTCGCCGGCGTACAGTAGAGTTCGACCCTCTTTGTGAAAGGAAACGCTTCTTTCCTGTTGAGGGGTATTGGTGATTCGCCTGGTGGTTTTGAAGTCCCTGCTCGTGACGAAGATCTCACCTCGTATTACCAGGGCAATCTCTTTTCCATTGGGAGAAATGGCGAATTCGGTGACACCATCCTGCAAATGGGTGGTGACGTAGTCGTTGGTCTGGCTATCGGAATGAAAGCTGACGATGACGCGCTGAGGCTGCTTGCCAGGTGTCTGCGTGAAAATACTGCCGTGTTGGGTATAGGCCAAGGTGCCCTTTCCGGACAACGAGAGATTCCGGACAGGATGCGTTTTGAAACGCGAGACTTGTTTTTTGTTGGCACCACTGGAGTTCATGTGCCAGACGTTGAAATTATTGTTGCCGTCTTCTGATAGATAGTAGGACCCGGATTCGTTATCCCAGACTGGGTTATGATCGCCGCCTTTATAATTCGTCAGTTGTGTGTGACTGCCAGATTTCAGATCGTAAACCCAAATGTCGCGGGCGAAAGCCGACGTGTCGTGTTTTCTTAAATTGCTCTCATAGGCTTTTTCATCCCGGTAAAGAATTTGGCTGCCGTCATTGCTGTACCGAGCTTCGGATGCAGGAATCGTGGAGATCAAACGCGGTGTGCCACCGATGGTGGTTGTTTCATAGAGTTCTGCGAGACGGCTGGTTGGGAAAATGCTCGATGCCGCACTATCTGTGCGGGCAGATGTAAACAAAACACCTCGATGATTCGGTGAGAAATCCGTGGGAACGTCATTCGCGCTGTGGTAGGTCAACCGAGTTGCCTTGCCACCGATGGCTGGCATCACGAAGACATCGAGGTTGCCATGTCGATCGCTGGCAAATGCAATCCGTTTTCCGTCATGGGACCAAACAGGATGGCCTTCCCATGCACTGTGAATCGTCAGCGGACGCGCTTGTCCTCCTTTTGAAGAGACCGTGTAAATGTCACCCTGGAAGCTGAAGATAATCGACTTGCCATCAGGGGAGATGGCGGTGTGTTGGAACCAGTCTTTGTTTTCTGTCCCAAGAAGAGGTGTGGCCAGGGCGATTGCGATCATCATTGCGAAAAACCGTAATGTCTTCATCTTGTTGAGTATCCTTTTAGTGAATGCTTGTTCTTCGTTGAGGTGAGGGTTGGGTCCCTCTAATGAAACCAATGCTCTGATGACACCGTGCGCCAACGCGATCACCATTGAAATAGGATGATCCCCGTCATAATGCCATTCAAGGGGCTTGCAATGAAAGAGTGGGGAAATGCAGCAAGTTTTTAGTGGCGTCGCGTTGGGCAGAACGATCGGAGTTGATTTGAATGAACATTATTGTTCGGAATTTCGTTGCCTATCAATTTCACGTTCGATTTGGAGTCGCTGCCAACATTGGGTTTGAGTGATTGTTGCTTCAGGCTCAGCGGGTCCATCGCTGTCCAATTTTCGCCCCTAAATACGCGCCGATCAGGAAGCCGATGACGTAGCCTGCCATGACGCCAGATTCGGTTCCAAAAACGAAGTAGCCAATCGCTAACCCAACAACCGTGCCAAACAAAATTCCGACAGCTGTGAAGATCGTAGGCAGCAAAGGTCTTGGTTTGGGAGTTTGATCATAAGACATAATAATCTTCACTATTCACGATGCGGGAATGGGCTCCACTGTTCAAAGTCTAAAAAAATGTTGTTTATTACGGGGTTTGTTGTTTACGATTATTTGTTGTTAAATTGGATGTAACCAAAATTACTCTTGGTATCAATTTGGTACGCCGCCGAATCAACCTCCATTAATTGAGTGATTTTCACAAAAATGGTAGTCTTTCTCGCCAATTAATCATGCAGTTATTCGAATGTTCTCGAGAATAGTCTGCTCCTCCGTATTTGTACCCTCCTTAGTTCTTTTCTCAAAGTCTCGTATTAATGAAGTTGTTTTATTGCCGGAGACGAATTTGTTGGAAAATATTGGGTGTTGGGGTTTTGGTAGCGGTTCTTTTGTTCGCTGTGACTCAGTACCGAGATATTCCGTTGATTGAGTCGGCCGCAACGACCATTTATACAACCCCCAGAAAATCGGATGGCCAAGTTGATTTTTTTCGATGTTTGGAAAACGCCAACTATTCCGAAAGTATGGGGACCGAAGAAAACGGATTTCGATTGGTTCTCGAAAATGTCAATGTCTCAAATGAAATCACGACACCCGAGCTCGAGGAATTATGTTCCAAAGTTGGATTGGCGATTTCCAAAATTGATCCGAAGTTGAATTACGTAGGGCCTTACGAATACGTAGCCAAGTATTTCTCTTCGGAAGATTTTGATGAATCGCTGGTGCGGAGGCTTGATGTGAGCAGGGGAGAGGTGACCCCGAAGGAGATTGAGAAGAAAGAATATGAAGAATATGAGGTGGCCATGCTTCTCAGTGACCGCTACACAATGCCGTGGACGGAGGTTGAATTGCCGATGTTAACGAGCTGGGTAAATGAAAACAATGCCGTCCTTGACCTCTATGCAAGAGCGATCCGTCTACCTGCTTTTGATTTTCCGATGATTCGCAGAGACGATTCGGAGTTGATTATCGAATCTCATTTCTATTCGACTATGTTTCGGTCCATCGCGAGGGGGTATAACTGCCGTGCTAATTATCATCTTGGCAATGGGAATATTCGAAAAGCCATGGATGATGTCCTTTCCTGTAAACGGTTGGGACGCCATATGCGAAATCGTAATACGGGGCTTGATCGACTCTTAGGTATTGCCATTGAGGGAATCGCTGACTCAACCGGTGTTATGAATGCCGCCAGTGATTTGTTGACGGCAGAGGATTTGCTCTATTTTACGGAGGGAGTAAATTCTCTGTCAAAACTGTCGAGTTGTGATGGAACATGTCTTTGCGAAAAACTGATTTTGATGGACATACTTCAAAAATGTTCGCGGACCGGGGACCTGGATTATCTTGAAGCCACCGAAGAAATCAAACAGCTAAAAAACCTCGGTTTGGACTGGAATGTCGTGTTTGAGGAATTTCATCAAGCTTACGACAAACAGAGGAGCGATGGCGGTGGGTTGGAACAAGAGATCGGATCTGCCAAAGTGACCTTCGTTGATCGTGTTTCACGGTCAGCCCGCAGCAGGAAGTTTGCTCGGGCTGTTGTTGCCATAAACAGTCCACAATCGATTTCTTACGCTGAATTCCGTTCAGTTTGCCAGCAGAATTTGCGCAGGATTTCAATTGCAATGTTGCGTTATGAAAAAGATCATGGGAGACTTCCACCAGCTTTTTCGACCGATAGCGGTGGCAACTATCTTCACAGTTGGCGAGTTCTGCTTTTGCCATATCTTGGCGAGCAGGAATTGTTTGCAAAAATTCGCCTTGGTGAGCCGTGGGACAGTTCTCATAATTCCCGGTTTAACGGGTCCTGTCCATTGGTTTATAATTGCCCCAGCTGCGAATCCTGTCAGAATGGTGATTCCAGCTATTGCCTCATTCTAGGCAAGGAACTCCCTTTTGAGGGAGACCAAGGGAAAAGTCTTGATGGATTTGGCCCGGATTGCAATGACATGATTTTAGTCGCCGAACGGACCACTCCGGTTGGCTGGATGGACCCGACCGTTGGAATTACCCTAGCGATGGCAGACCTGGGGATGAATGACTCTGGTCAGGATCAGCTTAAAACCGGTTCGGTTGGAAGTTCCCATTTTGGTGGCGCGAATTTTGCTTTTCGAAACGGGTCAGCCTCATTTTTGTCAGAGAATATGGACCTTTTGACTTTTCAAAAAATGCTCCGCGGTACCAACACAACCTGGCTGTGGGATTAAACCTGTCGGATCGATGTTTGACACAGGTTTTTTTGGTATGTCGATTTTGATTCCAGCCTTCTGAACGCTTTCTCGGGTGTTGTAGTGCCTTGGGTGTTGTAGTGCCTTGGGCGTTGTCATTTTTCTAGGAAGGGCATGAAGCATCATCAAGATAGTTCTTCAGCAGGGCAGTCGCCCGTTTAATGAGCTTTGTTTGAGAAGATGCCTTCAACTCAAATCGGCAAAAGCGGGTTAAGAACATTGGGATTCTGGTACACATGGTTTCGTTGGCTGATGGAAGCAAATATGATAGGGAGTTCAGTTCTTGCATTGACCTATCCAAAATTCTTCGAGCGACAAAATGAATTATTATTCAAATTTTTTCTCTGGTTTTCTATTGGCATTTTGCGTGTTGGGGGCCACCCAAGCGGATGGAGTTGAAAACAACGCCAAGAAACTAACGATTTTCATTTTGGCTGGGCAATCCAATACGGTGGGGCATGCCAACTACATCACGATCCCTCGTCTGTTTGCGGACGAAAGACCGGAGGTTCAACAGTTGGCGAAAATGGTGTTTAAAGACGGAATGGTTGTTACCCGAGCGACTGTCGATAAGCAGATAGCAGCTCGCATCGCAAAGGACAAAATTCGTAATGATTTACGGCAAAAGAAAATTGTAGGAGAAGAGGATATCGCGGCGGCAACAAAAGAGATGAACCAGCTTCAGGCTAGTTACGATGATCTCACCAAATCCATCAAGGATGCATTTCGGATTTCCAACAGGGTCTATATCAATTCGATCGCAGACGGGAATAGAAAGTCTGGTCCATTGACGGTCGGGTTTGGTGGAAGTGGCGACAAAATTGGACCGGAATTGGGATTCGGAATGTCGATGGCTAAAAAAATGGACGGACCTATTTTGCTGATCAAAACCTCTTGGGGTGGCAAGTCGCTGCACTACAACTTTAGGCCACCTTCGGCTGGCGATTACGAATTAAATGAAAAAGAGAAGTCATCAGACCGTGCTGAGCAAATAAAAAAGGACACCGGTCTTAATTACAGAATGATGATCGAACAGGTTAGGAAGGTCTTAGGAGATTTGAAATCAAATCATCCCGATTACGATGAAGCGGCCGGTTATCAAATGGGAGGGGTTGTTTGGTTTCAGGGGTTTAATGACCAGTTCTCGGATGCCTTTCGAGATAACTATAAAGACAACATGGTTCATTTCATCAAAGATGTTCGGAACGAATGGAAGGCTCCCAAAATGCCGTTTGTGATCGGTGTATTGGGGACGGGAATGACAAAAGACAAAGTGGATGCCAACGCGGTTTCGGTTGCGCAGCGAGCGGCAGCGAAGCATGCTGAATTCAAGGGGAATGTCTCCTCTGTTGAAAGTTATGAAGTCTACGATTTGAGTGCCTACGAGGTTTTCAAAAAGGGATGGCAGAATCATTTTGCAGAATGGTGTGCTGTTGGAAGCGATAGACCCTATCACTATTTGGGTAGTGGAAAGTTCTTTGTTCGGTTTGGCGATAAGCTTGCTTCTTCGATGAAGGAATTGATCGATCAGCAGAAATGATGTTGCTTGGCTGACCGATTCAATCAAAGCGATCGAATAATGTGATATTTCCGTTTTTCTCGGGGGGGGGGTGTTTGGTGTCTGATTTTGCCAAACGTCGAATTTTTTTCCTGCTTATTCTGGGGCTGCTTTGTTGTTCCAGTCTTTGGGGCTTTGCGCAAGACTCTGCTCCTTCGTCACACATGGTCTTCGATGACTCGTTTGACGGCGATCTGATTATCAATGAAGTGCGAGTCCCTGCGGATGGAGATGCGCTTTATACCTATTACGAAGCGCTTGGCTGGAGGGGAAAAGGTGCCGGGTACGCAGGCATCCAATCGCATCCCCGTGGTAAGAATTTCATTTTTTCGATCTGGGACCATCAAGATCATACCGCAGCCATCCGTGCGGTTCGTCATGGCCCAGGAACAGAAACGAAGGGCTTCGGTGGAGAGGGAACGGGTCTTAAATCATGGAACTTTAAAATCGGCTGGTCAACTGATGTCTGGTACACGCTGGTCTCCCGCTGTTGGCCTGTGGATGACCATACATATTTTGGTTTTTGGGTTAAGGATGGTGAAAGCAATAAATGGACTCATCTGGTCACGATGGATGTTGCTGCCAAAGGAGCACGATTTCGTGGGGGAACCGATGCCTTTATCGAAGACTGGTTAAACACGGGGAAAAACCAGCGGACCACCCACTTACGCAATGGCTGGAAAAGAAAAATGGACCAGAGTTGGTTCCCATTTCAATCAGCACGGTATTCGGTCAATTCCTGGGACCTCGAAAACGGTAAACGATCCTACCATTTTCGGACGCATTGGAATGGTGGGACTAAAAAGACTGCTGACACTCAGAATAACGGTTACTTCTTCATGACCAGCGGTGGCAAGAAGACCAGTCCTTCTACGACTAATCCGTCGATCCACAAAATCAAACGAACGCAAAAACAACCCAGTTTGGGTAGGCCGATAATCGACTCTTTTTCGGCTAGAAAGAAGAGCAATGGAGCATTGGATCTAAATTGGCACCTCAACCCCATGTCGACACCGCCATTCAGCTACCAAGTCACCATCCGGACTTCGCCCAAAGGAAAAGCCAAACCGATCATCGTCAGAAAAACAGAGCCTCATGAGAGCCGAATGACGGTGCAGTTTTCAAAAGCAGATCTAGAACCGATCCTTGTGGAGTTGCTCTGCTTCGATCTCTTTGGAAATCCTTCGAAGTCGATCAAGGCAAAAGTTGCCCAGTAACCCAAACGAAAATATTAGGATCAACGTGCCGTTCTTTTCCTCGGAACCAGGGAACCGGGTCCCGGTCACACTCTCAATGTGTTTTTCGACTATCCAACGGGTAATCGATCGTCTTTCCAGCGGCCCAGCTGCAAACATTTCACCGAAAGGGTTCGCCTATCCCTAGCGTGATGGATTTCATTCTGTTTTAGAAATCAAGCGATCGCGATTTTCTCTAAAGGGTTTCCGGTGGAAGATGCTTGCTGTTTTCTTCCGCTATTTTCGCGTGACATAAACGTAATACGCGCTCAGAATGGTATCCTTGCCGCGAAACCAAGTGTGCAACGCAATGGGGCCTTTTTTCAGCTTGGCTGAAAAAACAATTGACTTGTCGCCCCGTTTTACTTTTTTGCTACGCCCCTCAAATCCGTAGCTTTTTTTCTCGGCAATTTTAAGGTGGTGATAATTGCTGAGGTAAAAGCTTGCCGAATTGATGGAAAGGGCTTTGCCCGTTCCATCAGGCATCGCCTCGGTCAGCGGAAGGTCGGCGTCTCTGGGCCAGCGACGAAGTTCAAACTCGTATTGGCCATCTTGCGCGACGTCTAGCAGCCAATACCCCGACTTCTGAACGCCTCGTCGGATTTGACCCTGTTGGTCAATAAAAACATCGAGCCACTCACAGGCAGTCAATCGCGAGGGATTTTCATGTTCGCTGCCGATGACAACACGTTGCGGTTGGTTGGCATCTGGACCCACCTTTTGCCACCAATGATAAAGTGTTGCTCGCATCTTCTTGACCACTTCTGGGTGTTCGTCGATGACATTGTTTTGCTGAAGGGGGTCGGTTTCCAGGTTATAAAGCTCGCGGTCTTCGAGTAGACGCCATCGTTTCCACAAAACCGCTGCATGGTCCCGCCGCATGATCGATTGAGCGAAAGGCGTTGGGTAATTGACAAAATTTGGCATGCGAGAGTAGTTAATAATCAACATGCGATCTTTGGGGACTTTTGATTGGCCACGCAGAATCGGCGCTAGGCTTGTACCACTGAACTGGGTGGTAGATTTGACTTTGCAAAGATCCACCAGTGTCGGCAAGATGTCTTGGACTTGGGTCAGTCCGTCAATGTCCTGGGTCGCCACAAGATTTCCAGCAGGCCAGCTGATAAAACAAGGCACCCGGTGTCCTCCATCCCATAATTCCGTTTTCCCGCCACGCATTCCGGCGTTGAAATAGCGGGGGCCATGCGTGCTACCGTTGTCCGTTAAAAAGATCACAATCGTGTTTCTTGTTAAGGCTTCTGCATCGAGAAACCTGCTGAGTCGTCCCATGTTGGTGTCAATGTTTCGAATCATCCCCAAATAGTTGGCAAGCTGTTTCTTGAGAACTGGATTCATGGTTTCAAATTTTGGCGATGCCAGGGCCGCTTCAAGAGCTACTCGGTCTTCCTCTTTTGGATGAAGAGGTCCGTGTGGTGTATTTGTCGCGACAAATGCCAGGAATGGTTTGCCCGATTCCGTAGCGTCTTTCATAAAAGACATGGCTTGGTCAAAGAAGACGTCGGTGCAATAGCCTTTGAATGCTTTCGGCTTTCCATTACTCACATACGTGTCGTCGAAATAGTCGTTTCCCCACGTGTCTGGAACAGATCCGATATGAGAAGACGGAAACCAGACGGTTCGCTTGAATCCTCGGTCCTCAGGACGAAACGGATAGTTGGAACCGAGATGCCATTTTCCAAAAATGCCAGTCGCATAACCCGCATCACCGAAGATGTTGGCTATCGTCGGGACTTCGGGTCTTAACAACGCGCGGCCACTACTGACGTTGATGCAACCATTGCGTGCCGCATCCAGTCCCGTCAACAACTGGCCCCGAGTTGGAGCACACATCGGTGCGACATGGAAATCGGTCAAGCGAAAACTTTTCTTGTGTAATGAATCCAAATTAGGAGTTTTAAGAATGGGGTTTCCGTGCGCGGAAATCTCTGGATAGCCCTGGTCATCTGTCATCACGATCAACACGTTTGGCTGATCTGCGAAAACAAAGACCTTTTCGGTGTGAGCGAAAGCACTCACCAGAAGGAATGCAATCAACGACGGTGAACTGCGTGTGATCATGGGTTTGTTTGCTCTTGTGCTGTTGTAGAGAAGTCCTTAGTTCGATTGTCGTATCAGGGGTTTTGTCCGTCAACGATGTCGTCGATGATGTTGCGGATGCTAATGATCAAAGAATGGAGGGTCAGAGAAGGGAGGAGCCGCGATTGCCAACGGGCATAATGGAATACGAATAGTTTACGCTATTCAATAGATAATTAGATGAACTGGACAAGCCAATAAGGGTCCGCAGATCGGTGGACTCACCTTGCTCGGATGGTTTATCAACGGTGCCCAATGCGGATCGGTTTGTCTGATGCATCGCAACGGACGGGTTCTTCTTCAATTAGTGCCCTCCACCGCAGACCGCCAGTGCGCGATGTTAGGTTGCTAAGAGTTGGGCTTCGAGGGGGATTCTGTGGTTGTCCGGATTTGAAATGAATTTCTTTTCGATCGGGACCGCCGTTGGATAAGCGTTCTATCAATTTAGTTCACCAGCTGATTCGTCGCCGATCAAACCTTTGTGAAGATGGAATCGTTCAAAACACCTGAGCTGTCTGAGAATTTCTCGGCGTTGATCCCCATCGAACGCAGAATACTCAAGTACATGTTACTCATCTTCGCATCTTTTTCCTGCCAGAAGCTTCCGTGCTGCAAACCCATGTTTTTGCCCCCAGCGATCATGGTGGGCAAGTTTTTAGAATAATGGGTAGTGCTCGCCCCGCTGCCGAACAGGACGATGCTGTTATCGAGAAGGGATCCGTTTTTGTCTTTAAATTGGTTGAGACGCTCGAAAAAGTAAGCGATTTGTTCACTAAGAAAACGATCGTATTTGGCGAATAACAATTGCCCCGCTTTGTCTCCCGCATGAGACAGGTTGTGATGAGTTCGGTTCATGCCAAGTTTGAGCGGAAAAGTATCACTGATTCCCATTCCATCTTCACGGTTAAGCATAAAAGCAACGCTACGTGTGATATCCGCATCAAACGCCAGGGCAATCAAATCGAACATGTTTCGGTAGTAGTCAGCCGGTTTGCCTTCGTTGGTGACGTCCAGATCGAGATTGCTATAATCCTGTGTCTTGAGAGGGATATCGATCCATTTTTCAGAGGCAACCAATCTTTGTTCGACTTCGTCCAGTGAGGCCAGATACTGGTCCATTTTTTCCCGGTCATTCTTACCCAGGTTTTTATTCAACGTTTTGGCATTCTCCAGCACAGCGTCAACTAACCGTATTCGCCGGTGAAGGTCGTCACGTTTGGTCTTCATTGAATTTTTGTCCGACCTGAACAACCGATCAAAGACTTGACGTGGATTGTTTTCCGCCGGGATCGGCTTTCCCTTGAAGCTATAGGAAATTGTTCCAGTACGAGATAAGAATCCGGTGCCAGCATCAACCGAAAGAACCAAGGAGGGTTGACGACAGTGCTGTTTCGTATGAGTCGCAATCACTTGATCGAGACCTACTGTGTTGTATGTTTGACGATTCGATTGATGGAGTGGGGCTCCAGTCAGCCACATGTCGGAACATTGATGCGGATCAGATTTGGGTCCGTTTTCGTGATAGAGTCCGCCCATAAAACTGAGCTGGCTACGAAAATCTTTCAATGGCTCTGTGCTCTTGCCGAATACAAATTGGTTCTCTTTGTCTTTGCCTCTGGGAAACCAGCTCCACTCATCGATCTTGTGTTCCGGTTTAGGTAGAGACATCCCATTTGCGGTGTATAGAGCGCAGAATCGCTTCGGCAATTGAGTCGTTTGATCCGCACCCATCGCCTCCAGAATTGGAAGTGTCAAAGTAACTCCCGCTGCACCTTTGAGTACGGATCTACGGCTGAGCTTGAATGAATTTGCCATGGCTGATTTAAACTGAAACCTGGTCAATAAAAGGTGCAATGTAAAAAACTATTTTTCCAGAAACATCCTGCTTTTGACAACGAACCGGACAATGTCCTGCATCTTGTAATTTCTGGCTTTCAATTCTACGCATTTTTGTTTTAAAGACTCAATCTCATTATAGGTTAACGAGCGTCCGATGGCATAAGTCGTCAGATGTTTGGTGAAACTGAATGCAACCTGATTGATTTGGGCTTCCAGAAGGTAGCTTTTAAATGCCAAATAGCCGTTGATTTCGGTTTTATCCGGCAAAATGGAAAGGGAGTCTGTATTCACTTTGTTGATAAATCTTCCGCCAGCATCAAATTGCTCCAGTGGTAAACCCCAGGGGTCGATTCCCGAATGACAGGCAGCACATCCTTTTTGATTTCGATGAACCTCGAGCCGTTGGCGAAGAGGTAGCTTACTGGTGTCCTTGCTCAATGCAGGCACATTTGGTGGTGGATCGTCAGGTGGTTCGGCAATGATTTTTCTTGCAATCCAGGCACCTCTCTTGACTGGATTCGATGCCCGGCCGTCTGATAGCCCTGACATGATGGCGGCTTGGCTCAACAAGCCGCCCAACTCGGGCCTCTCTTTTTGGATAGGGGCAAATCTGAAGCCAGTTTCTGGAATCTTGTCGAGTTCATAGTACGTGGCAGTCACTTCATTCGCCATCAGGAAATCAGAATCCACGAGGTTGCGGAGCGGCAGGTCGTTGGCAATCAAGTAGCGAATAAACTCCACGGGTTCCTTCCGGAGATTTTTGATGGTATCCCGGGTAAGGCGTGGAAATCTGTTCCGATCAATCTCAACGACGTCAAACTTTTCCAATTCCAGCCATTGCTTGCAAAACTGATTGCAAAATCGGGAGAACTTTGAGTCATTGATCATGCGAGCAACCTCTTCATCCAGGTTTTTCGTTAATTCGCCACGTGACGCTAGTTCAAGCGTTTTCTTGTCGGGAGGTGAATTCCACAAAAAATAGGACAGCTTTGATGCAACCTCGGCTTGATTAAGGGGTTCCGGTTCGGGAGACTCGCTTTTTTCCAGCAGAAATAAGAATTGGGGAGAGGTCAATACAACAACAATGGCATCCTTGATACTCGAATTAAAATCATTTCCGTATCGATCGAATGATGTTTCAAAAACGGAAAAGTACGAATCCACTTCTTGTTTCGTCGCGGGCCGACGAAAGGCTCTCGATGCAAAATGATGCAGAATTTCGCGAGCGTAAATCAGCGGTTTGTTTTTATTTAACGAATCAATAAAGATGGCTTGATGAGTGGCAGGTGGCCAAGACTCATAGTAGGGTCCTTCGAATTCAACAGACTTTACCAATAATTGCGGCGTTTCACGGCCGTCGGTATATTCGCTTCGAATTCCGATTTCTCGTACGCCAGCAAGATAGTTGACGTTGTTCTTTTCAACATCAGGACTCGGGAAATTGTTAATTGCTCCTTCGAACCGAAACTCAACCGATTTTTTGGAATCAATTTCAATTGGGCTACCGACAGGCGCAAGTGTGTGTCCGCAATCGCGGCGAAGCCCGACGTAAACGCCAACTTTTGGATTTCTTTTTTCAAAAGAGAGAAAACGTTTTGCGACTTCGTCGTCATTTTCGACCCTCACCAGATTCAACCGGGTGACAACATTTGACCCGTCGCATTCGGCAGTCATTCTTAACTCACCTTCTGCCAATCGCACCAAGGCAAAATTACTTTGATTGAGCATCCCGGAGACTTCTCGGTGCCCCATTTCGGTGTCGCTCAAGGATAGACGAACTCTGCGGGGTTTGGTGGACTGGGGTGGAACAATCAACTCTTTACCGTTGACCAATAGTGCTTGGATTTCTGAGATTCCCAGTAACCTAGTGTAGATTTTTACTTCGTCGATTTCCCCTTTGAACAATTTTGCATCCTGGATTCTGCCAATGTGCAAATCTACATTTGGGTTATCAAGATTCGTTTTAGCAATTGTACCTCGAGCAACCTCAAATCCATTTACATAGATACGGGTTTCATTGGGTTTCCTGCTAACGACAGCCGCTACATGTTGCCACTGATTGGCTTTAATGATTCCATTTTTGGATTGCACGGTCCCATTCAGTTGGTTTTGAGGATTCGCTGTTTCAATCCGAATAACACCCCTGTTATTTGGCATATCAAGATACCAACCATGCGTCCCGCTATATTTGCCGAGACAAACAATTCCTCCCTGCCTAAGCTCCGTCGGTCGAATCCAAGCGGAAACCGTAAAATCACCCTCTCCGACGTTCATCGAGGGATGTCTTTTGACAACGACTGAATCATTTTTTCCGTCAACTGACAATGACTTTCCAAATGCTGTGCCGATGACCTTGGCGCCGCCCAAGGCGATTCCGTTGAGTTCTGGTTTGGTATTGTCGGAATTCAAATTCACACCATCGAATTGGTTTTCGAATGACCAGGATCCAACGAGGGATTTGCTGAGTTGACTGGAGTCCGGCGCAACGGATTTAAATTCGGCTGGACCGGTGTAAAGAACGGCTTGATAAATACCTGGTTCCTGGATTTTTACTTTGGATTGTTTGATTGGATGGATGAACGAAACCAGGTTGGGGTTTGAATTACCGATCGCTGATTCACCGCGATCCAATAGCATCCCGCCGACATATTTTGCGGCTTTGACTTTGACCATAAATTTCCCGTGTTCGGGAAGTTCTCTGAGGGCGATCTTGAAATTTGCTTTCGGACCATAGGTGCTTTCAATGCCAAAAAGTTCTTTGCTAGGAATTGCCGGCCGTAATAATAAACCTTCGGGGACGGTCTCATGGGCAAAGCCTTTCGGGTATCCACCGTTGCCCCGCATACACGCAAATACGGCATGGTAGATACTGTTAAATTCTTTCCATCCTCGAACAGTTGCATTTCCCCTGTAGCCTTCGATATATCGAAATTTCTGTTGCATCCTGAACGGAGTAAATGCAAAGGGCTTTTTAGCGATCAGTTCGTTTACGACAAACTCATCGTTTTGAAGCAGGTGGCTGTTTGCGCCTAGGATCAACTTGCTTGGGTATGGATGGTTGTTTACCTTGCGACCAAAATCTACTCGGAAGTTCTGAATGACCGGCTTCGTTTTTTCATCGACGATGCAGATGTCCAGAGCTTTTTGAGCGATTTCAAAATAGGCTTCGATTAATAGGGGAGAGAGTAACATTGATTTTTCGTTATTGACGAAACCGTCTCTGGAAATAGAATCCGGTGGAAGTCTCTCGGCAATTTCATCTTCGATACCGAGTAATTCTTTGATGGTGTTTCGGTACTGTTGGACGGTAAGGCGTCGGGTCGAGCCGTTTTTTGGCCGTGGTTGGGATTTGGCAACGTGGAGGGTTTCCGAAATCCAGTTTTCGAGCAGTCGCTTTTCATTTTCGGAAGGTTGCTTTTGGTCTTCTGGTGGCATGGCCTCCTGAGAAACTTGTTCTTTAATTTCTTCCCATAGGAATAATTGTCGATCGGTCAGACTTCCGTCCAGATGGTCGACCCGTATTCCAGATTCCATTTCACTGGCGTTGTGGCAGCCTGCGCAGTATTGATTCAGTAGAGGTTTGATATTGGCGTTGAATTTGACTGCAATATCGTCTTTTGTATGAAGGTCCCTGGTTTCTTGAAGAGCGTATGCCGCAGGTGACAATCTAACGGTGGCCAACAAAAACAGAACAAACAGGAATTGCTTTTTGGGATCCAGCATAAAGATCATTCTGGCAAAAGAATTTCAAATCGCTTTGGGTTACGCGAAAAAAATGGTGGGAAGCAGTGCCATCGTAAACGATTGCTGACGTTGATTATAGAGAAATAATCACACAAGCGGGTGTGGCGGGATTGGCAGAGGCGCTAGATTCAGGTTTTGTGTCGTGTGGATCTAACCTCTCAGCACGCGAGGGCGACATACTTAATCCAGCGTGTTCTTCGTTGTGAATTCCTCTTAACCGCCCAATCCAGGGATCGCCCTGCGGGGTGCCACCTGAGACCTTCGAAGCGGTATAATTCAGGTGTTGTTGCCGGGTTGTCCACGGGCCAGTTGCCGGTTTGAGGAATCTCTGTATTCAACTTCCGATCCAAAATCGACTTTAGGTTAGTTGCATGGAACTTCAAAGTTTGTCAGGAAATCGATTAAACCCGTTCCGCCAGTGGGGCTGTTTGATTGCGGTTTTGTTTTTAGCAATCACTCCGGCGACGGGCTTCCAACAAACGGTTCAAACGGGAACCTTGGGTAAAGGAAAGGACTGGGAAACGTCCTGGCATATTCGGGACTCGGGAGAGAAAGGTCCTGTGATTTTGGTGGTCGGCGGCTTGCATGGAAATGAGCCTGCCGGTTGGTTGGCCGCTGAGCAGGTGGCATGCTGGCCAATTCAACGGGGAAAGTTGATTGTCTTGCCGGCGGCAAACCGTTTGGGTTTAACAGCCAATATCCGTTGGTTTCCCCTGCATCGTAATGATAAATCGCTACGGGATTTAAACCGGAATTTTCCCACCAAACAACGCGGTGGAACGGTCACAGAGGTTGCGGAATCGATTTGGGATTTTGTGAAGGGGCAAAAACCGGACTGGGTTTTTGATTTACATGAAGGATTCGACTTTCACTTGATCAATTCAAAGTCGGTAGGCTCCAGCGTGATTTCATTTCCTGCCCAAAAAAAGTTCGCTTCCCAACTGGTGAAACGGGTGAACGAGAATCTGGTACCGGAAAAACATTTTTCCCTACTGGCTGGTTCCGGCCCGGTCAATGGAAGTTTGGCCCGTGCATGCGGTGAGGTTTTGGGTGCAAAGAGTTTTATCTTTGAAACCACGACCAAAGATCAGCCGATTTCCACCCGAACTCGCCAGCATCGAGAAATGGTGTCTTTGGCACTGGAACAACTCGGAGTCATTGACGCTTCGCGGATCGATCAACTGGTGTCCCTGAAAAAATCCTCGCTGACTAACGTTGCAATCTTTGATGGCCCCGGCGCTAATGCCAAGACGTTGTTTAATAAGCTCAAAACCTCGAAAAACTTAACGCTGGCACATATTGGGACCCATGATGTCAAGGATTCCATCATCAAAAATTTTGATGTCGTTATTTTCCCAGGAGGTTCGGGAAGCAAGCAAGGGCGTGCATTGGGACCGCCAAAGAGAGAGATGATTCGGAATTACGTCAGAAACGGGGGTGGTTTGATTGGAATTTGTGCCGGAGCTTATCTCTGCAGTTCTCATTATGATTGGTCGCTTCATATGATGAATGCCAAGGTCTTCAATATTAATGTTGATGTGCCAGGTGTGGGCCGGAAATCAATGTGGTTCCGGGGGCCGGCAGCAAATGTCCAGGTAGAAGTTTTCAAAATCGGTCAGGAAAAACTGGGGATTTCGGGTGCCCACACGGTTCGGTACCAAAACGGGCCAATCTTATCACCTGATGAATACAAAGACGTTCCGGGATACCGGGTGCTTGCTGAGTTTCGCACTGAGAATGGAATCTACCAAGCCCAGGAAGGAACGATGATCGGCGCTCCCGCCGTGGTGGAGGCGACCTTTGGCAGTGGAACGGTAATGGCGTTTAGTCCTCATTTTGAATCGACTAATGGCCTTGAGAAAGTGATCGTGAACGCGATTCAGGTGGTGCGGAAAAAGTAGAACTTCCTTTTGATTGTTCTGAGGTGTCAGTAAGCATAGGAGTTGACTTTGCAAGAACGCGAAGATGTTGGCCCGATTCACTGGTTGGTTGAACTCATTGACCAATTTGTCGCGATTGAAGTATTCAATGGCGTCGTCTTTTATTTGATTGTCTTACTGACCACTCTGGCAGGTTTGCAGGTAATCGTCTTCGACCTGGAAAAGTTTCGCGGAGTTTATAAAAAAAACAAACCTGGTACCAAGTGGCTGGTTAACAAGGATCCGGTGCATCCCGGGTTCAAGGTGGTAGCTTACCTCGGAATGGGTTCCGCTTTTTATGGACTTTTCATCGCTCATGTTCACCTGTCGGTCGGTTCGTGGATCGGGTTGGTTGCTTTGATCATTGGAATTGTGGCTTTGGTTTCATTTGTTCAACGAGCTAAAAAAGATCCGCCTCCCAAAAAAAAACTCAACCCGGGTGCAGTGGTCAGTTGGGACCCGGATATAAAGCTGTCCTGGTGTATGACATGTAAGGCGCATACCCGCGTTCTGAAGTCTGGGGATTTGCAAGGCTCTTGCGCGAATTGTCGAGGGACAATTTATAGTTTGTTTGTGCCAGTCCATACGCGTAACGCCGGTTGCGGCTGTGCCGGTTGCGCCGCGGTTCCCGCGGTCATAGGTTTGGCTTCTTTACTCGGGTGGTTTGGTCCCGAGTACATTTTAGGTGGTGCTGCTCTGGGCGGTTTCGGTTTTTTAATCGTCGTAGGGTTTCCAGGGTTTTTCTTCTACCAATATTTTTTATGGAGAGGCTGGTCCCGTAAAGCCAAAGAGATGATCGCCGAAAAGACAGGTGAAGAAATGACTTCGAAAACCGCTTCAGAATTCGATCGAAAAAAATAATCAATCAATTGATTTTGGATCGTGTCGTTTGCCAGCGCCAATTCGGATTTTTTAGACGCCTGAAAATATTGGGGTGGTTTTCAAGCCAAGGGCGATGTTTGAGAGGTTGCGTATTGTAGTCATTCGTTTCAGTGAAGGATTGCATGATTGAGTTGATGGGTTTTTATATTATTGTTTGCAAAGGGGACCGTTTTGAAAGACGCTGATCCAACGCCTGAGACTTTAGTCGATTTTATCGAGCGACTGGAGGAAACGTCGCCGATTCAGAAAAAAGCGTTCATTCAACAAAATTTGAATGTGGTGAAAAAAGCGGGTAGCTTAAGCCTTCGCAAAATTGAACCGAGCGGGTTGCGGGCCGCCTCTGTAGGGTATGAGTTCGTCGATGGAAAAACGCTGTCTGGCAAAATGTCTGGTGCGGATGTTGACGTTCTTGTGCCCAAGTCCCTGCTGGGGCAGCTCAAATATCTGGAAGGATTTGAACCAGCTGAAGACATGCAGGTTGAATTTAACGGTTGGGTAAAAGCCTGGGACGGGAGTGAACAAAGTTATCAGATTATAGCCAGCAAAATTAAGGTTCCTTTTTCACAGAGTCGTGCTTTTACAGTGTTACTGTACGCATTGTTCTCGCCGATAATTGTTCTGTTTTTCATGATTCGCTGGACGGCGATCTTGTTTTGGTATGCCTTGATCGGTTTAGTACTTTGGCGAGTCATTGAATGGCAACAACCTTTTGGTTGTCAAATTGATATGTGGCTCTGCATTGTGTTTTTTGGCGGTGGGATGTTTAAATTCTATTGGTGGGCCATCACCTTGTCCGGCGGAAGTGAGACGTTTGTCGATGGGATTGAGACACCTGTTGAAGACCTTGAAGAGTTGACTGATGATATGGCTCGAGTTTTATCTGGATTCGACGGGGACTTGAGCTTGCATTCACTTGAGCGACTCACCGATCGGCAGGCTGCGATTCTCTGTCGTCACCGAGGCGGGTGTTTGGACTTAAGCGGTTTGCTGAGCTTGAGCGACGGCCAGGCAGAGAATCTGGCGATTTATCCGGGTACCCTTATTTTGGGATCTGTGCAACGCCTGTCGGATAAACAGGCTGAATTTTTGAGTCAGTTCACCGGCGAGCTTTATTTGGGATCGATTGAAACCTTGAGTGACCGACAGTTGGATTCGTTGAAAGCCTTCCAGGGTGTTCACTTGGAACTTCCTGAAGAGTTTCGCCTCAAATTGGAAGGTGGTTTTTTGGAAAGCAGTTTAGATTCATAGGCGACTATATAGCGTTGGAGTTCTGCGAGGAATTACTTTGGGAATCACTCTGGGAATCACTCTGGGAATCGACTGCCGTCGAATGTCCTGACTGTGTATGGTGTTTTGGTATGAATTTGAAAGAGAGCTTTGTCTCTGCCCTGATTGCCGTGGTGAGTTCGTCGAAACTGCCGCCTGAAGACAAAGACGGTTTGGGCTGACCGTTAGTTTTGTGGTGGCGACGAGCGTTATCTCGTTAGAAACACGAAGTGTTTTGAACTGTACAAAAGTAAAAAAACAGCAGATCTGGGGAGAGTTTTCAAGCAGCACATGGGCATTCTCGGTGGAAGACCTAGTTCTTGATAAAATCAAATTGGAGTGACTCGTGAAAATTTTTCGAATCATCGCGGTTTGGGTTTTGCTTTGCGTGTCGGCGCTAAGTTGCTCGAGGGCTGGACCGCGGTCCCACGACCAGGATCCCAGATCAAAAAGCTCTTACTCTGGCGAGGATTGGATGAGTCGGATTGCCGATTCTGTCTCTTTAGCTTCATTAAACCTACCCGGCACCCATGACAGTGGCGCTCGGTATGAACCGTTTCCCAACACGGCGAAGTGCCAGACGCTCTCAATCCCCAAACAACTCCAAG
This sequence comes from Planctomycetota bacterium, assembly GCA_014238905.1. GTDB lineage: Bacteria > Planctomycetota > Planctomycetia > Pirellulales > Pirellulaceae > JABAAE01. Next base: position 12,786 of record JABAAE010000002.1, on the reverse strand, counting down.
CCGGGGTTCGTTTTCTTGATATCCGTTGCCGGCACGACCAGGATCGATTTAATATTTTTCATGGTCCAATCGATCAACGTTTGACTTTTGGTCAAGTAGTCAACGATTTGGTTGACTTTCTCAATCGCAACCCCCGTGAAACACTGATTGTCAGTGTCAAAGAAGAATATTCAGCGAACGCGGTAACACGTTCATTTCCGCAGACTTTGCAGTACTATATCGATCAACATCCTACTGTCTGGTGTACCGCAGACAAAATCCCGCGATTGGGAGCGGTTCGTGGAAAAATAGTCCTTCTTCGTCGTTTTCCTTCTATTGAGGCTGTGGGAATACCAGCGACGGACTGGCGGCATGACGGTTTTCATCGGGGAGAAAATCTTTTTATTCAGGATCGATTTGAGGTCGCCAATGCCGTCTCAAAATGGAGGATCTTTGAGAAAGGGGTCCAGCATTCCTTAGCCGATGAATCTACCAGCCGGCTTCATTTACATTTTTGCAGCGGCTATACCAAAAACTTCCTGGGGATTCCCAATATCACCAGCGTCAGCACTCCAGTAAATCGGAACTTGTCGGAGTACCTTAGCCAAGCTAAGGGTGGGCGTCACGGGTGCTTGGTGTTGGATTTCATCACTGCCGATTTGGTCAAAGCGATATACAGCCTAAATTTCAAAAGCCAAAAATAACTCTTATCCTCCAAAGGCTGCTAAAACTGCGCAGTGTTTCAGGATCAGCCTTGTGGGAAGAGTTTAGATGGGAAGAATCGTTATCCCAGACGAGACGATTGACCTAATGGACGGCTGTATTGAAGTTAAGGTGGCATAAGAGCTATTCGAGGAACCACTCTGTTAAAGCCAGCGACATTGAATGGAAAGCCAATGGCAGTGAATGTCCTGATTGTCATGTTGTCGTCTGTACGACTCTTAGAGAGAACTTTATCTCTGCTCTGCCTGCCAAAAACACCTACTGCCAAAATGGATTGAGTTAATTGACGCATGCTTCCACGAGCACATGACCACCCTTTGGTCCAACGAGAGACTGCTCTGCACTGTAACCACCACCTCCGATGTCCCTCGCCCTGAGAAGATGCTCAATGTGCCGCAAGAAAAGTTCCCGCTAGAAAGCTGGACATCAAAGATCATTACGCCTTTACTGCGGGCCGGAATACGCATCCGGTAATCATTGGAAAGTTCAAATGGAATGGTTGCTAAGCTCACATCACCTAACCGCAGCAGATGCAACTCTACAGAATCCACGAATTTCAGTATAGCAAACGGAGGCGACAGTAGGTCTTTTTCTGGTAAAGCAATCCGAGCGACCGAATGCCTGAAAACGATCCAGCGGATGAGTGAACACCTGGTGAAAGATTTCATCGCCGGCGTTCCATTTACTTTCTTTGGTTTCGACGTCCCTGATTACCATTGCCGCGAAATCGGTTCCTCTCGGGTACCGGAACTTCAGTCTTCCAGCTTTCGCCCCCTCGACGACCATTGCGGACATGAGTCCCGTGATTTTTTGAAATTCGCTTAAATGAATCCGCCGCCTTGGATAAACTGTTCTTTAGATCTTCACTGGATGCTTCTGCTGCAATCGCTTTAATTACTCGGCCTTTCAGTCCATAGACGTCAGGCTGGATGACAAGAATGCCACGATCAGGTTTGGAACCCGATACAATCTCCAAATCCCTTTTGTTTGTTGTAGATGCATAAATGAACTTCCCGGCAATCTCTTCATCCCAAATAACTTCAGCAAGTTTTCGGTTTAGTTGATCAACTTCGCTTGGTGAATTCCCGACGACAATAATGCTTGGCAATCCATCGCAACTGGCGACATTGATTCCAAGTCGAACATCTTTCATTTGAGGTACTGCTGGAGGCAACTTTTGGTTTATCGTTCTGCCGTTAAACGTGCTGGCGATTTGAGTTAAATCTGCTGCCATAGCTTTGGAATCTTTGTAAACAAAATTCGGCCCACGTTGGCTGGAACGAATTTTCCTTTTACCGTCAGGAGACAAGATGCAATAGCCAAAGTTTCTTAGGCCAGTCCCTGAGCGATCCACAAAAACATTTTCAAGGAACTTTGCTTCGTTCTTGTCTTCGTACGTCGCGGTGCGGATACAAATGAAATCGCGAGAAATCTTGATCAGCTTTTCGTCGGAAAGGAAACTCCTATCCATGTTTTGCTTGCCCGGTCACCACATGCCAGGAACTCCATTGCACTGAGCGGCCGCAGTAATTAGAAAAATGGGCTTACCCGTTTTCTTGGCTTCCGCCAATCCATCTTCCAACACGCCATACCAAGCGATTCCGGAAACTACTTTTTTACTAGCAGGATTACTCCCGCCGTAGCCTGACTGGGTTGGTGGTCTTTGTTGTGCACTTGCCGATTCCAGCGATAGAGTTAAAAAAAGGACGGTCGCAAGTACCAAAGGAATTCTTCGTTTATTGAAATTGCTCATTTTATCATTTCCAATCGGAAAAATTTATTCCAGATCCAAAGGGTCTCTTCACACCAAATCAAAAACTAACAAATTTTACTAAACTCTCGAAAAACCTAATTATCTCGGTATTTGGACGGTTGATGCGGCAACCACAACTCGACTAGGTCGGAAAATCGACGAGGAACAGCAAGGTCCACCGCCACCGTTTTTCTGTCGTTACTTTACGAAATCACATCGCCGACACTTACAGCAGTAAAGTTCAAGCTGACGATGGTCCAATTGTTCACCTGCACGCCGACCTAGATGTGCATTCCCACTAGCGGCCAACTTTTTGTGCGGAAAAAAAACAAAATTGGGCGACTCAGTGTCATACTTCCTTTTGTGCGTTTGAATCGAACTCGATTTCCATCAGGGCCTAGACGAAAGGGCAGTGACCTCCCCCCCCTTACGAATGGTACCAGCCTTTAACTTAGGCGATCCATTTCCTCAAACAAGCCATTTTTCAAATTGAGCGTCGCGAAATTTGAAAAACGGGTGATGCCGTCGAAAACTACGTTGCTTTTGGACTGTTTGAGGAAGCGTTCTGTGAGCCGGCTGATCTTATCTGAATGAAGGAGTATTCATGGCGAATTGTTCGGTTTGATTGTCCTAACGGCCGGGAACGTATTGGCACAGGAGGCACCACCATAGTGGATTTCTGAAGGTCCGAAACTCGTTGGCCAATCGATATTAATTGATGTCCCGTTGACCGTCAGAGGCACCAAGCTGTTCGTGACAGTTGAAATTGGCGGGAAGCCAAGGCGTTTTGTCGTCGACACGGGTTCTCCATCCATGATTAGCTCGACTTTGGTCAAGGAACTGTGGTTCCGCCATCCTGATGAATGTACTTTCGTCCCGGCGATTTTATCCGGTTTCGATTCGCCGCAATACCAACGCCTCCGCTGACCGCGTCAATACGCCGAGCTTCGGCCTTGAACGCCTCTCTAGCACTTGATGCCGGTTTCCAATCGCTCGTCGTGTGCGAGATTTGGCTGTTCGCGTTGGCCGGATCATTGCCGAGAGCTTTAACTTCGCGTTTTGCAGGAGTCTGTGATCGACTTTTGGGTCCCTTTCGATGATAAGTTGTTGTTGTCTTATCTCACATCAATCCCAGCACCTCTTTCCTGTTTTTATCCTGTTTGGTTGGTTTTTGTTTTTTTATTCTGTTTTCTAGCTCACAAAAGAGAAAACCTACACTTTTAGATCACATAACAATTCAACTACATTGGTATGACAGGGCGTTTAGATCAATACATCCACATAATAAGTAAATCTTGTCTAGGCCTATAAAACTAAAATACATCTAAGCGAGCGTGAAATGAAACAAGCCAGCCTTACCATCTCGATGTTATCAGGCATCTTCCTTTTTGCTACTTCTGCCTTCGCCGCAGAAAGGCCCAACATTCTCTGGATCACCAGCGAGGACAATGGCGTCTCCTGGGTGAGTTCCTACGGGGGCACGAACGCCCGGACTCCGAATATCGATCAGCTCGCCGCCGATGGATTTCGCTACCGATACTGCTTCGATAATGCTGCCGTGTGTGCCCCGACTCGTTCCTGCTGGATCACCGGCATGTATGGCATCTCCAACGGTACTCAACCGATGCGAAGCCGGAATGAAATTCCTCACGACAGGATCTCCTATTATCCCGACCTATTGAGAAAGGCCGGCTATCACACCTCCAACCCCGGCAAGACCGACTACAATATCGGTGGTCGTAATGACTACGACGCCTGGGATGTCGGCAAAGCAAAAGGCACCATCTACGGCTGGAAAAAACGGCAAGCAAATCAGCCGTTTTTCGCGGTTGTCAACATCGGCGACAGTCACGAGAGCCGTGCTCACGGCAACAACGAGAACACCAGGAACGATCCGGCTGCGATGAAGCTGTTCTCCTATCACCCCGACCTGCCCGAGATCCGCAAGACTTATGCTAAGTACGCCGATGCGGTCGAGAAAATGGACGAAAAAGTCGGGAAATGCCTCGCTGCCCTTGAAAAAGACGGCCTCGCCGATAGCACTATCGTGATCTACAACTCTGACCACGGCGGTGTGCTCGCCCGCAGCAAACGCTTCTGCTACTCCAGCGGTATTCATTGCCCGCTGGTGGTGCGTGTACCCGAAAAATTCAAGCACCTCTACCCCGCAAAAAAACCCGGCGTGGTGATCGACCGGCTCGTCAGTTTTGTCGATATGCCCAAGACCTGGCTTAGCCTCGCCGGCGCGGAAATTCCCGATACGTTCCAGGGGACCGTCTTTCTCGGCAAAGGCATCGAAGAGGAGCCTGCCTATCATCTCGCTTTCCGCGAACGCGCTGACGAACGCCTCGACTGTGTGCGCGTCATCCGCGACAAACGCTACGCTTATCACAAGAACTATATGCCCTATGCGCCCGCAGGACAGCACCTCGCCTACCTTTGGAAAGCCGAAGCCACGCCCGCATGGGAACAACACCACCGTGAAGGTAAAACCAATGAAATCACCGGTCGCTTCTTCGAACCCCGCGTGTCTGAAGAATTCTTCGACAACGAAAAAGACTTTGACAACGTGCACAACCTCATCGAAGCCGACGAGCACCAGGAAAGAATCGCCAAGCTCAAGAATGTTCTACGCCAACGGCAGCTCGAACTCTATGACTCCGGTTTGTTGCCCGAACAAATTCGCGTACGACGTGCCAAAACAAATGGACTCACGATCTATGATCTGGTTCGCGACGAGGAACTCTATCCACTCGCCACCTACCTCGACGCTGCGGATCTGGCGCTCGCCCGGGATGAGACCAACCTCGACACCTTTGTCAGGGACCTAAACCACGACGACGAAGGCCTACGCTGGTGGGGCATTGTTGGGCTGCACCTGCTGGAGCAGCAAGCCGCTCCGGCTACCGCCGCACTCGAAGCTGCCCTCAGTGACGACGCTCACGAAATCCGCATGATGGCCGCCTGGACGCTCGTCAAACTCGGTCGGTCAGACAAGGCAATCGCTTGCTTGGACGACCTGCTTTTCGGCAAATGCGACAACGAAGATATGCTGCACAACGTGCTTGAATGGATGGGCAAACCCGGCCTACCCCTTGTAAAAAAATACATCGACAACGACGGCAATCGCCAAGGACGCTACGGCATCGGAATTCTAGGGCGGATCGCTGAGTTGCAAGGTTGGTGAGTTCATCGAAAACGCTGATCGAGGCGGCGTTCATGTAGGCCTGTGGCGTTCAAAGCTTGGCCCTTGCCACATAACAAACAAATGAATGAACCTGAGCCGATTAGTCCTCTTCGGGTTCGTTTGATACACTTGTGCTCCGGGCTGAATCAGTTGGCCCGGTAGACTTGGACACGATCCGTTTGTGAACTTTTTGGTATTGCAGCATGGAACTAGATGTAAGCCAACACGAACTCCGTCACTCCTACGTTCGAGGTGGACCTGGTGCGATTGGTTTCTGGACTTGTTTGGCTGGCCGCTGGAGTAACCTCGCAGTTGTCAAGCATCGCCCGCGGCTTTGCTGTTTTGTTTTTTGCAGGAATGTTGATATTTCCGATCTCCAAGCTGGTTTTGAAAATATTCTTCTCAAGAACTCCAGAGTCCAACTCCAATTCAGGTGGCTTGATTGTCATGGAGACCGTCTTTCCAATGATTGGCTGCCTTTTCGTTGCTTGGCTTATTCTTCCATATCGCCCTAAATACGTATTCCCAATTGCATCCATTGCTGTCGGGGCTCACTATTTTGGATTTCGAACCGCCTACGGTTCTGATCTAGTCGTTGCTGGCTGGTCTGGGGATGACGGTCAGACGACGACGCTAATCGTTAAACGATCAATAGACAAGCCACGGTTCACGGCCGTGGTTTTTTGTGCGTTCACAGGTGTTCTGAATGGCCGGGTGTCGCGACACCTCGGGTGCTGACCCCCCCCTGTTGGACGCACAGTGATCAGCGGCCGACAGACGTTTCCTTGCCTGATGGGCGTAAATTAGAACCACGCCTCTGGAGAGTTATTTGTCAGGAGTCAGATCAGAAAGTTTCCATGTTTTGTCTGCGTGGGTTTCGCCATCCCCGTGGACGATGCGTACCTGTACTGTTGGATCGTCTGCAGTGGTATCGAAGTCGACGGTCGCAAAGCTCAGTGTCTTGCTATTGGCAACACCGGATGATATGACCTCGATCAATGGATAGCCCACACGATCGCTTTCTGGGTGGGTCCAAACACGAGAGCGATGGATGTCGCCTGACATATAGACGACGCCACTGATTTTGTTATCTCCGATCGCATCAAATAATCGCTGACGCGCGTATGTGTAAATTCTCCACCCATCATTTTTGCTATCTGACAATGTGGACCCCGACGCAATGACTTTAAATTTGGCCTTAGAAATTTTTAGGCCATCGATCAGCCAAGCGAATTGCGCATCGCCAAGCATCCGTTTTTGGTCGTCGTCTGGGGCATTATCGGGCGAACGGTGGTAGCGACCATCGAGGATAAAAAATTCGACGTCACTCCAAGAGAATTTAAAAAATGCGCCCGGGGTCGCGGCTGTTCCCGAAGCGGGATTGCCCCAAAATTGGTTCCAGCCAACCAGTGAATTCTCTTTTCCAGTAGCGGTGCCGTCAGAGTTGTTGGGGCCATAATCGTGGTCATCCCACATCGCATAGGTAGGGATCGATTTCAACACAGCAGAAAACTCCGGAACCGCGCGATACCGAAGATGGTGTTTCCATTGAATCGTCGGGTTAGTCGTGTCGCTATATTGAGTATCGCCCAGGGTAACATGCAGATTAGGTTTTTCACCCAGCAACCATTCCCATGACTTTTGCGGTTGGCCAAACTTCATACACGACGTAACGGCCAAACGAAACTTGCTACCCTTGTCGACAGGAGGAGCGGTTTGAAGGGACCCGCAATGTGCTGGGTCCGCCCTGCCGTCGACCTTCACCTGATATTTGTAACTCGTCAAAGGTTTGAGGTCCCGTAGCGTGACCTTGTAGGGGGCACCGGAAAGGTCGCCGGCTGGATTGACGACAGAATCGAAAATCATCGTAGCCTTTGGGTTCGCCTCCGTCGCTTCTGAAAAGTCTATTTCCAGCTTGGACGCCTTCGGAGCATACATCCAAATAATTGCACTGGATTCAGTTGTATGCCCAACCATTGGCCCAGAGATCGCGGGTGCATCTTGCCCAAAGGCAACCGAGGTTTTAGCGAACAAAATGGCAATCGTAAGATAAACACAGCGAGAGAATTTCATGATGGTACCTCCGAACATAAGCAATAGGGAAAGCGAACATTAAAATCGCTGGCCCGCAGTATTTTGCGCAAGCTTAGCAGAGAGCGCCACGGCGGTCAAAAGACGGTGTCTGGTTTGAACTGTCTCCAAGCTAATGTTTGGCAAAAACATCCAGTTTTCGAACCGGAAAAATAGGGTTTAGGGGCGAGCCCTCTCAACATTGCCAACAGTGTGGGCTATGACGCCAGAGAGATCGACACCCTGTCAGGCCACGTGGACCCACACGCACGGAGCCACTACCTCGAGACGTGAACGACAACTCTATCTCTGTCCTGAGTGTCGTGGTGAGTTTGTTGCTGAGAACGACTGATCAGCAGGTTTGATCTTCAATCATGTTTTTTTCATGTTTTTTGTCTGAGTTGGTCAGTCGAAATGCAATCCGACTCTCGACAACAACTCACAAAACCCTTATTTTATAAGGCTCAAATCACACATGCGGGTGTGGCGGAATTGGCAGACGCGCTAGATTCAGGTTCTAGTGGGAGAAATCCCGTGGAGGTTCGATTCCTCTCATCCGCACTTTTGAATCTTATCAATAAATACAAGGTTGAAACGAGGATTCGTTTACCTGTCGATGGTCGACAGAGCAGCCCGTTATGGAATTAGCAAAATCGGTACCTACCGAATTTGCCCAATAATGGAGCTCTATCTGATGCGAGGACCATCTAAATCTCTGCCCAAGTACCGCAAACACAAAGCCTCTGGCCAAGCTGTTGTGACGCTCTGCGGTCGAGACTTCTATCTCGGCCCCCACGGTACAAAAGCCAGTCAAGTTGAATACGATCGCGTGATCGGGGAATGGTTGGCCAATGACCGACAACTCTCAAGCCAGTCTGCTGATGAGCCGAAAACGGTTGCCCAGCTCATTGCAGCCTACTGGCGATTTTGCAAAGGGTACTACGTCAAAAATGACCAGCCAACCGACGAGCAAGCCGGAGTTAAGGTCTGTCTGCGATATGTAAAGAGCCGCTATCAAGAAACGCTTACGAGTGATTTCAGCCCTCTCGCTCTGGAAGCAATTCGCGAGGCAATGATTGAGGCCGGGAATTCCCGCCGCTATATCAATCAAAACATTGGCAGAATTCGACGAATGTTTAAGTGGGGAGTCTCGAAAGAACTCGTTCCTGTGGCGAACTATCAAGCATTGTTGTGCGTAACTGGTTTGAAGTCAGGTAAATCCAAAGCACGTGAGACCTCTCCTGTTCCGCCTGTATCCGCAGAGGTCATCAAAGCGACGCTTGAACACTGTCCCAAGCAGATAGCTGACATGATTCGGATTCAGCTTCTTACTGGCTGCCGTCCGGGAGAAGTCTGCTCCATGAAGCCTTTTGAAATTGATCGGTCTGAAACTGTATGGCGATACACACCAGGTAGCCATAAAACGGAGCACCGTGGCCGAGTCCGCATCATTTTGATCGGACCACAAGCACAGAAAATATTGATGCCTTACCTTCTTCGTGACGAGACAGCAGGTTGTTTTGAACGCAGCACGGGTGGTTCTTTCAAGCGATGGAATTACAACTCGTCTATCCACATAGCTTGCGACAAGGCCTTTCCTCCTCCGGAAGGCCTTTCAGAAGACGAAATAATCTCCTGGCGGAAACTTCATCGTTGGGCACCTAATCAGCTTCGTCATTCACGTGCAACCGAAATCAGGAATCGCTTTGGACTAGAGGCCAGCCAAGTGGTCCTGGGTCATGCAAAAGCAGATACAACTCAGATTTATGCCGAACGCGATTTAAACAAAGCCGCAAGTATCATGGCCGAGGTTGGCTGATCTTTGTGCCGAGTGCAATTAATTGCACGGTGCATTCATAATTGCGGGAAAAAAAATGCTGCATCTTTTAAGTGCTGCGTCTGTTCGTTGTCACCAAATGCACTAAAACACACTAGGTTCAATACTGCAAAGCAATATCTTGTTTCATAAATCGACCGCCGGATAGGAAATGTCAATACAGTGCTCCGATGAACTAGATGCTCCCACCGTTGGGAGTCAACTGAATAGTTTTTTAGCTGAATCACTTGAGTTGTTTTACGCACTTGCCGGCCGTGCCGAATCAGGCGATGAAGTAAGTCAGTCGAAAGCGAAAAAGTTGATTAAAAGTCTTGATTCATTGATAGCTCATGTCTCTTTCAAGCAGTGGTATGAGTGGACAATTACTGGTATCCCAGAGATTTTGCTTCAGCAGCATGAAGGGGAGAACTTCCAGGAAAAATTGCAGCTGATGCCCAAGATTCTTGAGATTAGTAATAGTGCCAATATGTGTATATTTGGCGAGTCTTTCCTTTTCTCAAAATTCAACCGAGACCTTGTCTTGGAGACGGCTGTTGCAATCGAGCAGTGTCGGGTGCAACCTACAAGGAAACTTCAAGTGGAGCAGTCGATCGAGTTGTCAAACGATACGACCTTCACCGACACCACTGACCAGCTTCACGGACAATCGCAAAGATTATTTGAATATCTTTCACAGAAAAAACGTCCAGTGTCCTATAGCACCTTGCGGGAAGGGGTTTGGGAAAATAGCGACGTTCAGGATGATACGATTCGAAAAGCGTTGAATAGACTGAATACCGAACTGAACCAAATCAGACCAGTTGCTTTCGAAGTGACAAACCAAAATAAGCGAGTGCAGCTTCAGGAAATTCAATTTTCGAGTTAGGACAAATTAAGGACAATCAGTCCGCTATACGTCCGGCCATTGCTCTATCTTTCTTGCATTGACACACAATTGTCTTCAATTTGAGATCAGTGCAATGATTGAATTTACTCAGGAAACCCTTGTGAGATTCCGTGATGTTCCAAAGTGGTGCCATGCCAGATTTGGAAATCGCATCCATCCCTCCACGGTGCACAGATGGCGGATGCGTGGCATTCGGGGTATTCGACTTGAATCTGTTCTTGTGGGTGGCTCTCGCTTCACATCTGAAGAGGCTTTGGCCCGTTTTTTTGACAAGACGACCAAAGCTGCGGATGGTGAACAGTTAGTCTGCTCGATCGTAAAACGGAATCAGGACGAGGCTGTCAGATTTCTCGCTTCAGAGGGCATCTAACAGGTCTTCCTCCTTGCCAGAGAGTTTCTGGCTGAGAGAAAGACCTGTAGTAGTCGTTGCAGGCCTGGTGCATCAAACAAAACGAATGACGCATGATTCGGCACTGGCCGCAGTCGTAGGGTTGGGATTCGTGCCAGCCATTGCACCAGAACGTAACGAACTGAAGTTGGGAGCCGATTCCACGGTGATCGGTAAACAAGAGTGATCACTCCGGGCAATGTCTTAGCTTGACAACCCGGCCCCATGTCATCTTAACGATGAAGCCTAAAGTAAGTCACGGCTTGTTGATTCAGTTTGAAGCCTACGCAATGGAATCTCAATCGAGCCTTTAGGCTTAGTGGGGATAAAAGCACCGGTCTGCAAACACAGTTTTTTATATTCAAAAATTTGAGGGATTAACTTATGGATCAAAAATCACTTTTGCTGGTCGAGACGGTTTACGAACTGCTAAAGACCAAAGCCATCGTAAAACGAGATAACGAATTGGAGCGACGAAATTTAGCGACACACTGCTTCCTTGAAAAAATGCATCCGGACATCGATCGACGCGAGCTAACACTTGGACAATTGACGAGGCTCATCATGGAAGACTTGGATCATGAATACGGAGGAATTCATGATGGTGCAACTTGTCCAAAACTTTTGCCCGCGGTTCATGACCAAAACAAATGAATTTTCGCGTGCAATTTATTGCACGCTTCTATTAACCGTTTAAATGGTAAGAAAACGGGATGAAACGAAACGAAAACGGAAGGTTCGCAGCTGGAAATAGCGGAGGGCCTGGAAGACCCAAGGCAAAAACTGAGGAGCAGTACCTGCTCAAATTGTATGACGTCGTGGCCATCCACGACTGGCAGGACGTCGTGAATAAAGCTTTGGTACAAGCAAAAACGGGCGATCACCGAGCCCGCCAATGGTTAGCAAATTACCTAATCGGTCGTCCGAAGGAGCGGGGGGAATTAAAGCTGGTCACTGAGGAGTTTGTCGACTTGTCCAGCCTGACAAATGAAGAAACTACCCAATTATCTCGGCTCTTGGAGAAAATTGAAGGACGCCCCTAACCCATCGAAAACAGCTTGATCGGATTTGAGCGGACTTGGCTGCCTCTTTGGTTCTCCATTTTCGGTGCATCCTCACACGTCGCGACCGCCTGCCGCTGAGACACCGATTTAAACCTTGAGATAGCGATTCAATTAGCTGTATTCTTCTGCAGACTTTGGTACTCTTTGTAAAAGACGAAAACTTCACCTTCGAGCTCCAGTGATAAGGGACGAGATGGCTGAAAAATTAAGCGATTACCTGAAGACGGCAGAAGCAGCTGAATTCCTGGGCGTCAGCCAGAACACGCTGCGGAACTGGGCCAAAGAGGGAAAGATCCAGGTCAATCCAGCCAATGGCTATCGGCTGTTTCGGCGGGTGACCGTTCACGAAGTGGTTTGGAGGATTTTCGGAAAATTCTGTCCAGATTCTCTACCGGCGGGAGTAAATAGGCTGTGGCCGATCAATCTGCTGAAAAACGAACCGCTTCAGACGACGAGCGTTACGAAGCTTTTGTGCGACTCCTGGTAGAACATGAGCCTCGCGTGCGTTCGTTTCTGCGCGGATTGTTGCCGACGTGGCATGAAGTCGAAGAGGTCACTCAGGAGGCGAGCCTGATTGCGTGGCGGAAATTTGATGATTTTGAAGGCGGCACGTCGTTTGGGGGGTGGTTACTCACGATCGCTCGATTTGAGGCGTTGAAGTACCGACGTCGAGTGGCTCGAAGCCCGCTGGTCTTTGCCGATGACGTTTGGGATCTGCTGGCGGAAGAGGCCAGTGGAGAGGATGTTCAGCAGATTCGCCAGCGACACCTGGGGGTTTGCTTGGGAAAATTGGCACGTTCGAAACGTGAATTACTGTTGAACGTTCATTCGCCCGGTGTGGTCATGCGACAAGTGGCGCTGCAATCGGGGAAAAGTGAGCAGGCGTTCTACAAGGTTAT
>JABAAE010000029.1 GCA_014238905.1 Planctomycetota bacterium | reverse complement strand
GGGCTGACATGTGAATGGGCTGACATGTGAATGGGCTGACATGTGAATGGGCTGACATGTGAATGGGCTGACATGTGAATGGGCTGACATGTGAATGGGCTGACATGTGAATGGGCTGACATGTGAATGGGCTGATCGCTTTTTCTTCGTCGCACCGAACCTGTCGAGTCCTCTGGTGACGGCAGACGCTGTGTCTCTTCCAGCAGCTTTCAAGAGGTTGCTCTTAGGCTTCCGTTGAAACGACGGCTTCGGTTGAAACGACCGCTTCCAGTGAAACGACAAAGCCCCACTGAATCGTGGCAGGGAACTCCGGTGGCAATGAACCGGGCCGAACCCTTAGCCCGCACTCTTTCACATCCTCATCCGGGGGTGTTCCTGACCCGGACCCCAACGGCAGCTGAAATCCTGCGGCCGAACCGTTCGGCTGAAATTCGACGACGGTTTCACCCACCGGCCGAATCACTTTCTCTATTTCCACAGGATCCAATTCGATTCCCTGAGCATCGGGCCGCCAACCATACCGGCAACCCAGAAAGTCAGGTTTCGTTGGAGCGCGACAAGCGAAATCAAACCGCAGACAGTTTTGGCGGTTGGAGGCAACGCTCACCGAAAAATGAGCGCCATGGGCCATCCCAACACCAAAGATCACATCAGCGTCCTCTCTGGATTCCTCATGAATTTCCTGAAGCGAAAAACCACAAACCTCATTACTGTCTAATGCGGCATCGTCTTCTGACGAAAAATCGCCTTCTAATGAAAAAAGAGACCACTTTACCAATTCGTTCTCAAATCGGATCCAATGCCGGAACCGATCTTCAAGTGGCCGGAATTCAACCGAAACCTTGGCCTGGCCGCGGCTAATCGATAAAAGGGAATTAGGTTTGGAAGACATACTGCCTCTTCAGACTCAATCAACATTCAAATGACTGGCACTCAACCGAACGGGTTTGCACTGTTTTGGTTCGCACTGTTCTAGTTTAGCCCGCGAAATCGGCAACCCCATTTTTTCATCGCTGCCTCCCATCGCTGATCACCGGCGCTGATAACCATCGCTGATAACCATCGCTGATAACCATCGTGGCATTTGTCATGCGCTCTATCCAGTTGACTGGGCCGAACAAACCAATCCGCTGAAAAACACCGACTTAGAACTCCAAACACACAATTTCAAATGAGGAATTTCCACCCCTGATTCTCAGGATCCTGATTTGACTCGCCACCGCAATACCGAGTCAAGAAACCCCTGAATGTCACCATCGAGAACTGCATGAAAATTGCCCATCTGAAAACCAGTCCGAGCATCCTTGACCCTTTGGTCGGGGTGAAGAAAATAGTTTCGAATCTGAGCACCGAACCCGGTTTTGGCTTGTTGTTGATAAGCGGCCGCCTGTTCAGCTTCCCGTTTTTCTTCTTCGATACGAGCGATGCGACTGCGAAGCATCTTCCAGGCGGTTGCCTTGTTTTTATGTTGGCTTCGTTCATTCTGACAACTCACCACCACACCTGTTGGCTTGTGAATTAAGCGGACCGCACTATCGGTCTTGTTAACATGTTGACCACCAGCACCACTGGCACGGAACGTCTGTGTTTCCACATCCGATTCGTCGATTTCGACATCCACCGAATCCGCAATTTCCGGCGAGACATTGACTGCGGCAAAACTGGTTTGCCGTTTTCCCTCCGAATTAAACGGACTGATTCGCACCAAGCGATGCATACCAGTCTCTCCCTTGAGATACCCATAGGCCATCGGACCACGGACCACAATCGTCGCGTTATTGATGCCCGCTTCCTGATTATCGCTGCGGTCGATTAGATCCACCGAGTAATCATAATTGGCCGCCCACTGTGAATACATGCGGACCATCATCTCCGCCCAGTCATTGGCATCGGTCCCCCCGTCGCGAGCATAAAGCGTCATGATCGCTCCGCAGCCATCGTGCCGACCATTAAGGAGCGATTTTAATTCCAAATCCTCCAAAATCTTTTCCAAACCCTTGATCTCTGCCGCCACCTCATCGGCAATCGAGGGATCTTCCTCGGCCATTTCCTGCAGGGCATCCAGATCCGCCGCGTTTTGGATGGCTTCTTCGAGAGGATTCAACAAGCTCTTAAGAGATTTTAGCTCGCCGACGGTTTCCTGAGCCGATTCCTGATTATCCCAGAAATTGGCTTCCGCCATTTTGGCTTCAATCTGAAGCGACTCTTTCTTTTTTTCAGAATAGTCAAAGAGAGTCTCGAAGTTGGGTCAATCGCTTTTGTATCGCTGCGGCTCGATCAACTAATTCAGATTCCATAATTTACTTCTTGGGGTCAGATAAACGTGTGCCGGGCAGGCACAACGAAAAAAAATCTTGGAGGACCAACAATCTCTTATCGGCGTGCTCGGTCATGCTTTAACGGCAGCCAGGCACCATCCTGTTCACTGCTGGCAACACATTGTTGGATGAAGTACATCCCTTCGATTCCGTCATTCACATTGGGATACACCGTATCCGTTTTTTCAAATTCACTCCCAGAAGCTCTTTGGCACATCGCGTCGTAGGCCGAGCGATACACATTGGCAAAAGCCTCGAAAAATGCCTCTGGATGGCCACTGGGAAGCCTGCAAGCGGACGCACCGCTCTGGTTCATAAAAGGAGCATTGGGGTCGCGTGTATAGATCTTATGGGGCTCACCATTCTGCCGCACCATCATTTCATTGGGATTTTCCTGACGCCACTTCAGCGAACCCTTCGTTCCATCGATCTCAATGGACAGGTCGTTCTCACGTCCATGGCTAATCTGCGAGGCCGTCACTGTCCCCAATCCCCCGTTTTCCATCTTCACCACCGCCGTTCCATAATCATCAAGCGCCCTCCCCTCTTCGAAGGTCCGCAAATGGCAGCTGATTTCCGCGGGTAACAAACCTGTCATATATCGCCCCAGATTGTAGGCATGGGTCGCAATGTCACCAAAACAACCGGCCGCTCCACTCTTGGTGGGATCGGTCCTCCAGGCGGCCTGCTTATGGTCTCCATCCTCGAGGCGAGTTCGTAACCAACCCTGAATATAGGAAGATCGAATCGCCTGAATTTCACCCAGTTCACCGCTCAAGATCATCTCCCGCGCCTGTCGCACCAAAGGATAACCGGTGTAGTTGTGGGAGACCGCGAAAACAACGCCAGAGCTGTCGACCACTTGGCCCAGCTCTTCCGCTTGGGCCAGATCAAAGGTCATCGGTTTATCACAAATCACATTGAAACCGGCTTCTGCCGCGGTTTTAGCGATTTCAAAATGGGTATGGTTGGGAGTGGCCACCGAAACAAAATCCACCCTTTGGTCCTCTGGCATCGCCGACTCTTTTTCGACTAATTCATGAACCGAACCGTAGGCTCGATCATCAGCAATATCATAGTCCGGTGCCGAGGCTTTTGAACGTTCGGGATTCGACGAAAGAGCACCCGCCACCAGTGCTGCTCGATTATCCAAGACCGCAGCGGTCGCGTGAACGGCACCGATGAACGATCCCCGCCCACCTCCGACCAAGGCCATTCGAAGTTTCCGATTAAGTGGTTCGTTGATCGCCATTTTCTATATTCCCCTGTTCAAATTGTCCAGTGTTTCTTTCCTTGGAATCCGCTCATCGATTTTGCGACTCCGTATCGTAACAATTTTTCATTGGGATCTAAAGGCTTGGCATTCCAAGAAGGACTAGCGAACTCCGTTGTCGGCCGGGCTCCACAGGCGGCTTGAAGGACAAAACTCCCTTATTTCGTTAGTCAATCAACGATCTTAAGGTCGCCAAGTTCTCCCGGTCCCACTCGACACCGTTGCTCGATTCCTTGGGTGTTTCCAGGTATTTCGGCACCGTTCTAAAACGCTCATCGTTGAGTAGATTACGGAACGGTTCCAAGCCCATCTCTCCCTTGCCAATCGCCTCGTGGCGATCCTTTCGTGAACCGAACGGTTTCTTGCTGTCGTTGATATGAAAGGCCTTGATCCGGTCTATAGAAAAGGTGTTTTCGATTTCATCCATGGTCTTTTCGTAGTCACTTTTATCCGCCAGAGCATAACCTGCGGCAAACGCGTGACAGGTATCAAAACAGACACCCAAACGCTCAGGGGCGTCGACGGCACCGACAATGGCCTTGAGATGCGAAAACTGGTTACCCAGGTTGGAGCCTTGTCCCGCTGTATTTTCAAGCAGGCATTTCGAATGGACGTCAGGAATTCGTTGATGGATTTCATCCAGAGATCGCGCGATCGCATCCAAACCTTCCGCTTCAGAACTTGTGGTAAACGAACCTGGATGCATCACCACGTAGGGAATCCCTAACTGATCTGCCCGTTCCAACTCAATGACAAAAGCATCCATTGATTTTTGCCGCAACTCTTCGTTGGGACTGGCGAGATTAATCAAATAAGATGCGTGGGAAAGAGGATGGGTTATTTCGTATTCCGACAAAGCCGATTGAAATTTTTGCACATCCTCATCAGTAATCGGCTTGGCCTTCCACTGGTTGTTGTTCTTGGTAAAAACTTGCACGCAGCGGCAACCGGCTTCGTTTGCCAGGCCGACCGCCTTGTAATAACCGCCGGCAATCGACATGTGGGCACCGAGAATGGCCATGACTAAATTCCTCTTGGCTTGGTTAAAATCTCCCCTAATCTGCTGGCGACCTTGGGAAGACTCGTCATTTGATTTTTCAATTGTTAAATAAATCCTCGTTGTCAGCCAACCCCTGACGATCGCCAGTTGGTGTCCCCAACCTCATCTTCCAGCAGATCTGAAACTGCCAGTCATAGCCAACCGTCCTGCATCCGCCTAGTCCCTGTGTTCGAATAATCGTCGGCCAAGTTAATTTGATTCCATATCGATCGCAGACGATAATCTTGTTGACTGACGCCCCCTGCGGCGAACAATTTCCATAGATTTTCAAGAAGCAGAAATCTGAACTGGCTCGTTACCCGGCCGGAAATTCCGCCGCAACTGACCACAGGCAGCATTGATCTGGTCTCCTTTTCTTTGCCGAAACTGGATCGTGATGCCCGCATCGGTGAGAATTTTACGGAATTTAGAAATTGATTTGGCTGACGGTGTCCGGTAAGGCAGACCTTCCACCGGGTTGTAGGGAATCACGTTCAAAAGTACCGAACGTTTTCGCAACAAACTTGCCAGTTCTCTGGCTTGCTCCTGTGTGTCATTCACCCCGGCCAGCAACACATATTCGAACGTCAAACGCCGACCGCACGACTCAAAATAGGAATCGGCAGCCGCCAAAATTTTTGCAATTCCAATTTTTTTATTGACCGGTACCAATTGGGAACGCAGTTGGTCGTTGGGGGCATGTAGCGAGACGGCCAGGTTATACCGAGAATTCAATTCGGTTAGCTTGTCAATCGCTTCGGGAATCCCCACCGTCGATATCGTAATTCGCCTGGAACTGATTCCCAGTCCGTCTGCAGCGGAAGCCTGCTGAAGCGTCGCGAGCACGTTATTCAGGTTGGCCAATGGTTCGCCCATTCCCATCATTACGATATGACTCAACCTCTCGTCGCTGGGCAAAAGATGTTGCAGACGCAGCATCTGTTCGAGTATTTCCCCCGATGTCAAATTGCGATCGACTCCGTCGAGTCCACTGGCACAAAAGACGCAGCCCATGGCGCAACCCACCTGACTGCTAACACAAATCGAACGCCGATCTCCATCGCGGAGTAACACACACTCCACCTGACCGCCATCAGGCCATTGAAGCAGTAGCTTTTCAGTTCCATCTTCAGACTTGGAATGGTTGACCACCTTTGAGGTCCAAATCTGGAATGATTCGGTGAGATGCCCACGCAGAGACTTGGGCAGATTAGACATCTCGCCAAAGGACTGAGCCCGGTCAGCGAAAAGCCACTTCCTCACTTGCCCCACTCGAAAAGACTTTTCATCGTGGCTTGCGACAAAATCGGACAACGCTTGCGAGTCGAATTCTAGTATGTGTTTCATCAGAGCAGATCAAAGAAGTCCGGCATGAAGCCAGATTATCCCAAATCGGGGGTTCGACGTCGAGGTATCGCTGGGGGCCCATTTCGAGACCTCCCAGACGGCCGCAACTCGCCACCGACCACCCTCAACGATCAGGAAGCTTCACCGCAGAGAAACGTATCGGTTTCAATCGACTGGGGAAGCTCCTTTTGAGCCAATTGGTCCGCATTGAGGGCAAATTCCGGGTGGATCTCGATCCGTACGTTTTCGGCAATCGAAACACCATTTTCCATCAACCAACCCCGGTGCAAGTCCGAAATGGCCTGACGCGCCAATTCCGGTGTATCGGACGCAGCGCCATCGGCATTCTTGACCGGTGCAAAACCGTCGGATTTTCTGACCTCCACGGCAATCGCATTTTTAGCCAGCGGCAAAAGATCAAAAATGAATTTTTCAAACTTAATGGCATTGGGTTCGATCGGCTCAATCAACTCGCCGCCGGTACTCCGGTAGGAGACTTTTTTGTTGGCCAAATGAAAGGGTAAAGCATCACGAGTTTCAAACGTTCTCTTCAGAAAAGCACCTGAAAAGACATGGACAGCGATATTCCCTGCCCACAGCGACATCCCGCCTTCCGCATTTTTTCGAAGCGCAAATTCTTCGGGCAAGTCACTGTATTCAATAATCTGAACCTGGCCATCGATTTCAACAACGTTGCCAACCTTTTCCAGTGGATTCGATTTTTGCACGACCTGTGTCGTCATCTCAGATTGCGAAAGAGCGTGGTAACCCAACAACTCCGGATCACACACCTGAACCAATGGGTTATCAATCTGGCCGTAAAAAAAATGTTCGATACCACACTGGGATACTTTTTCGAAACAGCCAGAATCAACCAGAGCATCCAGCATGCCTCCATGCCCATTAGGACTGAGAAACAAACGGTTCTTTTCTTGAAGTAACAATTTACCAGTCGATTGGTCGAGTGCCGGCATCGTCCCCTGGCAGAACAGAGTCAGTTGGTCGTCTGATAAGCCGAAATTCTGATTGAGTTCGAAATGCTTAGCGGTTTCCTCATCGGTAGCCGGACTGGTCATCACCAAAAGTGGGATGCTCACTCCATATTTTCTGGACATTGCCTTGAGACGATCGATGACGATCTCAAAGAGGGTCCGGCCGGAGACGGGACCGATCGGAAACAAGCCTTTGGGTTGGGGAAAACCGAGCCGGGTCCCCTGCCCTCCAGCCACCAAGATCATGGCCACCTTTCCGGCGGCGAGCAATTCTTCACCCGCCTCAATGGCGGCGGCAGCACCAATCGCATTTCCATTAACACCAGCACGAAACGCGGTGGGTGGCTGAGCCTTGGCCGCTAGTGCCGCCCAGTCCTGAGCCTTCTGTTCCCCCCGGGCTAATTTTTGCAGAGCAGGAACGTCCAACATGGCGAGTTGGGCGAGCAATTCCTTAGACGGCTGGTCTTCTGAATGCCAGCCTAAAATCAAATCACCAAGATTTTGTTCCGCCTCATTCATTTCTAGCCTCAGCCATTTTTCACTTCTTTCAGCATGACGGTGTCACTCTTCAAAGTTGATGACACTCTTCCAAGTGTCATCGGGCACAGCGAAGTGCAGTGTCCCACCAGCGCATAAAAAAAGGCATTTGCAAAGACAAACACCTTGATTGGCTTCTATGTTGACGATCTTCCTGAAAGCATAGCACTAAAAAATGAACGCTGCGGAAGGATCGAGCAATGCGTTGAAGACTACTTCTTTTCATCTTTTTTGGTGGTGTCATCTTTTTTGGTGTCTGCTTTTTTGGCGTCTCCACCACCACATCCGACAACTGAGACTGCGAAACAAGCACAAAGAAATAGGGTTAGTAGCTTTTTCATGAAAAAATCCTTTCGATGGAAGAATCCCAAAACAATTAAAAATAGACGTTGGAAAACCAGTTTGGCCGATTCCACTCTTAAATGGGAGTCCCCTAAGGGAAAAAATATTCCCTGAAAACATTCCAATAGCCAATGGTTCTAGATGTTCCGTCAGAGCCATTTTCTGGTGGACAATCCGCAAACAAATCACAATGGCTACCAAGGTCTTTTCAAAAAAGAGTCATTTTCGTTTAAAAAACCATCGATCCTCTCGGTTTCTGGC
Organism: Planctomycetota bacterium; assembly: GCA_014238905.1. GTDB lineage: Bacteria > Planctomycetota > Planctomycetia > Pirellulales > Pirellulaceae > JABAAE01. The sequence continues at coordinate 667 of JABAAE010000029.1, read as the reverse complement.
ATGGTGTGATCAACGGTCGACTCCTTTATTCCTCTTTTGAAAGGATCACTTTGGCCGTTTCCGTTGGATGGATTTCGTTCGCTCGATGGGATTTCTCCTCGCATTTTCTCATCGTATTTCAAGGCAAGGATGACTTATGGTCCGTCCGTCGAGTCATCCTCACGGCGAGTTGAGCCATTACGACCGAAAATCGAAGATTGGCTCCCAAACGCTCCAAGAGTTTGGAGAATCCCCCACCACAGCCAACCGGACGCACGAAATGCATCGTCAGAAGATCAACCTCATTGAAGCATTGAAACGGCAATAATTCCCAATGGCCAGGCGTCTGATATTGCGATCCAAGCCGATCTTCGGGATGATTAACCTCAGGAAATTTATGCTTGTAGGATGCCGTTGCCGTGGACAAAAAAAAAGCACTCATCACTGGAATTACGGGACAGGATGGAAGCTACTTAGCCGAGTGGTTATTGGAACATGACTATGAAGTGCATGGACTGGTCCGCAGGGTAGCGATCGAAGACCCTCAGCGAAGATTTACGCGTCTACGTAATATTTTGGATGATATCCAGCTCCATAGCGCCAACCTCGAGAGCTACCCCAGCCTCTTTCATATCCTCAGCTCACATGATTTCGACGAATGTTATCATTTGGCTGCCCAGAGCTTCGT
>JABAAE010000028.1 GCA_014238905.1 Planctomycetota bacterium | reverse complement strand
AACGTCGTTATACGACCGCGGCGGCCTTGGCCGAAGACCTGCGGCGTTTTCAGACCGGGGAACCGATCGCCGCCCGCCCGGTTTCGGCAATGGAACGGGGCTGGAAATGGGCACGCCGTCGTCCGGCGGTGGCGGGCATGATCAGCGTGATCGCCCTTGCCCTGATTTCATTGATTGCAGGCGGCCTATGGTACAACGCGCAGCTTCAGGATTCACTCACCATGGCGGAAAACCAACGTCAAGAGGCCCAGGAACAGAGAGAGTTGGCCGAAAAACAACGCAAGGTTGCCGAAAAGCAGAAGGAGGCCGCCGACCGGAATTTCAAGCTGGCCCGGGATGCGGTGGATGAACTGACCACGGTCAGCCAGGACGAACTGTTCAACCTTCCCCAGATGGAACCGGTGCGCAGGGCTCTGCTGGAAAAAGCCAAGGCGTTTTACACAACGTTTGTTGAACAGTCTGCGGGTGACCCGGAGCTTTTGTATGAACTGGGGAAAGCACATGAACGGCTCGGAACCATTGTTCGGCACTTGGGTGATCCCGCAGCGGCCGCAGCCGAATATGAAAGATCACGTCTGGCCTTCAGTCAGTTATTGAATGATCACAAGCATGTCCCTCTTTATGCATTAGACCTAGCTCACTCTTTTAACAACCTAGGCATAACACTGAGTGATCTTGGAAAAAACGAAGAGGCGATTCAACTTTACGAAAAAGAAATTCTCATTCTGGAAAAACTATCCAAGGGTCACCCAAACGAGCCTGACTATGCAGCCAGTCTGGCAGTCTCCTATAACAACCTGGCCGGTTCGCTGAGTGATCTTGGGAAAGCAGATCAGGCGATTGATTTCCACAACAAGGCCATACCGATTAAGAAGCAACTGGTCAACAACCACCCGGATATGCCGGCATATGCTGAAGATCTAGCACGTTCCTACAGCAACCTGGCCGTTTCGCTGAATGATCTTGGAAAAACAGGTGAAGCGATTGAGTTCCACAACAAGGCCATCCTGACCAGAGAACAACTAGTAAAAGATGATTCTGATATGCATGACTATGCAGCCAGTCTGGCAGACTCCTATAACGGACTAGCCGTTTCGCTGAGTGATCTTGGGAAAACAGATGAGGCGATTGAGTTCTACAGCAAGGCCATACTGATCAGAGAACAACTAGTCAAAGATCACCCGGATCTGCCCGCTTATGCGATTAGGCTGACACGTGCCTATAACAACCTTGGCGAGGCTCTATATGAATCCGGAAAAAAAAATGAAGCGTTAGAGCTACACAACAAGACCATCCCGACAATAGAACTGTTGGTGAAAGACCACCCGGGCGTACCACACTATTCTGCCTCTTTGTCTGATTCCTACCACGCCCTTGGTCGAACCCTTGCCGGCCTAGGGCAACTGAATGAAGCAGTTAACGCTTACCACAAAGCGATCGCTGTTAGAGAACAATTGGTAGAGGATCAGCCGGCCATGCCAGAGTACCAAGAATCATTGATTCTTTTGTACGTAATGATCGGCTCTACGATGCGTCAATTGGGGGATAAAGATGAGGCAATCGGATTTTTGTCCAAGGCTATCAACGCTGGGCAGATCCTGGTCCAGAATCACCCTGGTGTTCCGGGTTATGCAAGGGCCCTAGGAGGAGCGTACATTAACAGCGGTACCGCTTTTCATGGGTCTGGGCAACTCGTCGAGGCAATTGACCAGTACAACAAGGCCATCCTTGTTATTACCAAGTTGGTGAAAGACCACCCGGATATACCGGAATATGTGTCACTTCTATTAAAATCCAATTTTAATTGCGGCATGGCCCTCCAAGGTCGACGGCAGTTTAGCGATGCGACACGACACTACCAGACGAGTCTTCAATTGGTCGATTCACTTCAGACAAACGGACCGTTTTACCAGAATCAAGCAAGAAAAACTCAACAAATTATCGCCCAGAGATTGGATGTTTGTCGAATGGCAAAACGCGCCCTCGGTGATCAGGATTTTGTGCTGGCTCAACCGCCTGCCATGGCCGCCCGGTTACTTTATCTCAAGGGACAGGTACAGCTGGACGAAAAAAAACATGCGGCGGCCGTCAAAACAGCAAACCGGTCTGCGGAGCTTCAATTCCCTGATGACCAGAAGCCCGCACTCGCTAGGAATTTCTACAGTACAGCATGTCTTTTGTCGCTGGCTTCAGACGCGGTGACGCGGGACGGGAGCCTAACAACAGTCGACCGGAAAACACTCGAAGTACAATACGTCGCACGGGCGATGGAGCTTTTAATGAAGGCACACGAGACGGGTTGGTTTGACGATGCAGCCAACGTGATTCATTTGAAGAAAACCGATACCGATCTCGACCCTCTCCGCCAGCGGGACGACTTTAAAAAGTTTGTCGAGACACTCAAAACCGACTAACGGTGACTTGGATTGGTCTTCTGAATCGACACACAGGTCGGGTAGTAGTTTTCCAATGTAGGTTGGGCTTCCCAAGCAATGCAACTCGCGGACGTGCGGCCACACTTTTTCCGGCCTGCAAAACGTCGATCGTTTGAATTCAATGGTGAATCCGTCAAAATGGAAGGCCACGGAGTCTGGATTGTCCCGCCAAATGGATCAATCGAAAAAACCCCTTGTTCTGTTCGGCTATCTTTCGAAGCGTCACAGCATCCGATCCGATCGAAACGGTGTGGATGGGGATTTTTAAGGTGTTTGGGGGCTCCTCTGATTCTACCATCCGATTCTACCATCCACTGCGCCCCGGCAGCAAACTCCAGCTCAGGCTTGATAAACAACGTCAATTGTTCTGTTCGTTATGATGGCTGGTGGGCCGGACCTAAATGGGTGTCAGAATACTTCAACGAGCAGATGGACGGATGAGTAAAATCACTAGAAGAGATTTTGTCAATGGAACGTTGATGGCCGCTGGAGCCTCTGTGCTTCCTTTGCCAGGTTCCAGTCAGGCTGCTATGGCATCCATGTCCCCTTCCTATTACCCGCCGGCACTGACCGGGCTGCGCGGAAGTCATCCAGGATCGAACATCCACTCGCATGGGAGAGCATTGGAAGATCGAATGGATTGGGGGCCCACGACTCAATTAAAAGAAGAATACGACCTGATCGTCGTTGGTGGCGGACTCAGCGGACTGGCGGCGGCCTACTACTATCAACAAGAACACGGAAACGACAAAAAAATTCTTATCCTGGACAACCACGATGATTTCGGGGGGCACGCCAAGCGGACCGAGCATACCGTCAATGGCAAAACGCTTATCTCCTACGGCGGATCGCAATCGATCGTCGAACCAAAGAATGCCAGTCCCGCCGTCAACAGGCTGTTCGAAGACATTGGCGTAGACACCGAGCGATTCGAAAGCGCCTATGACCGCGACTTCTACAAGCGGAACGGTTTGAGGGCCGGGACTTACTTCAACAAGGCCGTCTTTGGCGAAGACAAAGTGGTTTTGCATCCTTTTTGTAATTATCCCAACTACGTCGAGGGGATCGTGATGAGCGGCAAACTAACAAACGCAGAGGCAGCACAACAAGCTCCTTTAAGCGAGCGAGGCCAAAAACAATTGCTGCGCGTCCTCAACGGTGGACTGCATGCGATTGACGTACCGGAAAACGAGCTGCAAAAATACATTGGCGAGGCCAACTATTTCGATTACCTAAAAAACAATCTGGGCGTAGACGATCCTGGCGTTTTGCGAATGGCGAGGAATTCGGGGTTGGACTGGGCAAGCTCGCCCACCGAATTAATGAGCATTCGAGGAGCCAAGGGTTGTGGAGCCTTGGGCTTTCCGCCCAGGGCAGTCTACGATGAAGAGAATCCTTACATTTATCATTTTCCTGGCGGCAATGCAGGCGTTACGCGGGCGATGGTGAAAAAGATGGTTCCTGCCGTTGCGGAGGGGAGAAACGCCGAAGAGCTCGTCCTGGCAAAGTTCAACTATGCCGAACTGGACAAGCCAGGTAATGCGGTGCGTATCCGGCTGAACAGCACGGCAGTGAACGTTCGCCACGGCGGTGACCCCGACAGCTCGAGCGAGGTGATCGTTAATTACATCAACGACAACCGATCGTACCAGGTGCGAGGCAAAGGCGTTGTGATGGCCTGCTACAACGTGATCATTCCGTATATCGTTTCCGATCTCCCAAAAGAGCAGGCCGAAGCACTGAGCCTGCAAATGAAAAGTCCCCTGCAATACTCGAGTGTGGGAATAAGAAACTGGAAAGCACTTAAAGAGATGGAGATGGGACTAGCCATGTCACCTGGCAACATGCACCAGGTCGTTTTCATGGACTTTCCGGTGAGCATGGGCGGTTATCAGTACACCAAGACACCCGGCGAGCCTTGTATTCTCCAAATGATCAGCTGTCCTTACGGAGAAACCTACGGTGCGCCGCAACAGGAACAATACGAGGAGGCGAGGTACAAAATGTTGGACACGGACTTTTCAAAGTATGAAGAGGAGATCCGAGCCCATTTAGACGGCATGCTGCAGACAGATCTTTTTGACGTTGACCGGGATGTGGAGAGCATTACCGTTAATCGGTGGGCCCACGGGTATACGGTCAGTGGCCCGAAAGATTCGGTAAGAAAGGGACGACAGCCATTTGGCCGAATTACCATCGCCAACTGCGACTCCGCGCCGGGAGCCGATTTGAAAACCGCTTTTGATATGGCATGGAGGGCCGTGGAGGAGCTGGGATAATTCCTGCAGGATCTGGCTCTTGCCATAGCGGTCCTGAGGCTGGCGGATTTTCAGTGGTATTTGACGGAAAAACCGGGCTATCGTCGCGACGCTATTTGAGGCGTGGCGGCAGGGAAATGGCCGAGCAGAACTGTCCAACTGCCACGAACGATACCAGGCTTTCATTTGCGTCTGGATCTGCCAAATAACTGAAATAAGAATGTTGATTGTCTATTTTGTGGTAGGATTCCAACATTGGTATTTAATTTGTAAATGTCGTTCGCGAGATTCGGCAACATCGGTAGGATTTTTAAGAGCGACATCGAGTCGCTATTATCAGCCACACTTTAGGAGATGAATTTGGAGACTCCCGATCTAGGTCGCTCCCGCCAGACCGACGCAGCGCTCACGACTGAATACGAGGATTACGACGACACGTCGGGCAGCTATGACAACACCCGAGTCCCGATTGGCGTGCCGATCGTTCTCGATTTTCTGGCATCCACGCCGACGACCTTGAGCGAGCAGACGGTTCTGGACGCCGGCTGCGGGACGGGCAGTTGTCTGGCCGAGCTTCGTGGCCGGATTGGTACGCTACATGGCCGGGAGTTGAACACGGGTATGCAGCAGGTCGCCAAAAAGCGATTCGCTGACGACCCGTCCGTGCAGATCGAACAGGGTAGCATCACGGAATTGCCGTTTGCTGATGAAACATTCGATGGAATCATTTGCAACCAGGTACTCCACCACCTTGACTCCGGAAAAATCGACGATGGCGGCACCGTAGATTTCCCCAACGTCAACAAGTTTTTCCGCGAAGCGTTTCGCGTGTTGCGGCCTAACGGCGTCCTTGTGATCAACACCAGTAGTCACCAACAGCATCGCGACGGATTCTGGTGGGCTGCCCTGATACCTGAAGTCATCGATCGGATGGTGCCGCGTTTTCCGTCGATTGATCGGTTCGAGAAAATCTTTCAACAGACGGGGTTTGTCGGCTTCGAAACAGGCGTGCCCGTCGATGAAGTGCTGCAGGGTGAGCAGTATCTGAGGCCTGAAGGACCGCTCAGTGCGGCTTGGCGAGCGGGAGATTCTTCATGGTCTCTGGCCACCGAGGAGGAGCTTGCACAAGCCGTCAACACCGTGACAGCCAAACTCGAAGACGGCAGCATGGCCGCCTTCCTGAAAGAACGTGAACAGCTCCGCGCAAAGATTGGACAGACCACCTTTGTGGTTGCCCGCAAACCCTAAACATCCAAGCCTACTTAACGAATGCCGCTGAATCAGGATTACTTGCTGATCTTTTTTCCAGTTGTATCCCAATAAGACCAATCACCCGATTCGACGCCGTCCTTGTAATTCCCCTCTTACGCTTTCGGTCTGTTCTTGTGCTTTTCAAATACTTTCCCGGAATATGGTCTCTCCGAATTGACCTTATATAAAAAGCCATTTCGTTCATTCAACTTATGACGCTCAATTATTTCCGGTGAACACCTGCCAAATCAAGCTGCAACAAGATTTAGAAACTTGTTCATTTCAATATCCTATAACTCTTCAACAAACATTTATTCCAGCGTAGCAAGATTTTGGAGTGCCGCACGAATCGCCAGGCTTTCACTCGCACAATTTGCGGTTAATGCCGGAATGGATTTCATCGGCGCTGGAGCTTGGCGCAACGGTTGTTTGTGATCTGCCGACTCCTTGCTTTTTGTATTTGTCGATCTGCGTTTGGCAGGCTTCGGAGATGCTCAGATTCTCAACCTCGCTGTGGATTTCCCGTGTTATTCTGTTTAGAATACTGATTCGTGAGGCAGATTCTGGTAAATCAAGCCACCTAATAATTGTTAGGCCCAAACTGTAGCTCGATTATGCAAAAACGAACCATCTCACTTGTTCTGGGAGTCACCGCAGCGCTTGCCACTGGTTTTGTTGCTGGACTTTACTTTGGACGCAACCTTACGGACATCCATAGTCGCCAGCAGACCAACGCATGCAAAGAGGTTGTCATCCAACACCTTCGTGATGAAGGATTCCTTCTGGGGTCTGAACACTTTGTATTTGATACGCTCGAACTTAACAATGAAACGGCATCTGTCACCGGAATGTATCGCACATCGGAACCCGACCAAAACCGCGTCGGTCGCTTTTGGATTGAATTGACGCCCAAAGCCGGGACCTGGAATCCGACATCGGTAATGATTAAATCGAGAGCCGATTCAGATTCAGAAGAGATAATCTGGCCATGAACGTTTGCATAGCAATGTGTTGCACACGGAGAGGCGGGCGGCGTCGGTCCTGAAGTCAATGTCATTCTCCGCCGCCTGATGAACAAACTCGCTATGCGGTAAAGCCGAAGAGCGATGGCGGCAATCCTCTCTCAATCGCTTCGGACTTACTGGCGAAATATTGCAGGGCAATCGGTTGAGGATCAATGCCATGGAGTCAAAAGCGGAGAAGGTAGGATCATTTCGGGCCTTGACCACCAGGGCCGGTCAGAACCGTGGCGGGCTCCCTGATCACTTGGTGGCTATTTGACTGGTGATGGCTTTTGCGGCGTGACGCTGGGCTGAAGTTGGATGGTAATCTGTGTCGAACTATGGCTCTCAACGGCTATCCCCACGCCACCAGCTGCACCTTGTTTGGTACGATGAACGGTCCTGTCGTTCATCGATACCAGCCAGCCCAGTTGCGGATCAAAATACTCCTGCCCGAATGTCTTCTCATCGTCGAGTGTGTAGTCAAACGCCGGAGTCCCCTCGCCTATTTTCTTTGAGACGACCGTCTCGGTAATATCGACGACCTGACGCCCCTCCTGTTCTGCGGTAGCTCGGAACGTTTTTGTAAAAACAAACTCAAGCTTCAAAGGACCCATGGCTACGTTTCGGGGGTAATTCCATGTCGCACCTGGTGCTACAGCCTCTGCGGGCATTGGATGAAACAGGGCAAACGCATTTTGTTCCAATTGGTTCTGCGATAGGATTCCCGCCATGGAGGGATCTTTTTCCAATCGCTCGGCAAGCTCTGCGGTCGGTTTCACATCACTGACGACACCCGACGGAGCCACCCGATAGGTGCACTGAGCGTATTGCATGGGCAGGTATACTTGCCGCAGTCCCTGCCACTGTGGATGATCTGATTCTTCACCATCAGCCGAATCGTAACTTATAGTACCGCCAGGTCCCTTTACCTTAAGCTTAAATCGATCATTGATCTGGGTAATCACAGCCGATCCATCCGCTTCCACAGCGTCCACGGTCACATGGAAATAAAAATCCATATTATTCTTTGTCTTTTGGCCTAGATTGATGATGTCGTTATCTGTTTCCATGCTCATGATGTAATCCATCCGCTGTCCCTCCACAAAACGGTAACGAAGCTCAATCCCTTCTGTCTCCGAGACCGAAGGCGGAACCGATTTGGGACCGGGGTCTGCCACTGTTTTCTGGACATTGGGTTTGGCGGCCGGAGCGTTGGGCGTTTTGACGGACTCTTTACTACCGCAACCAACAAAGCAGGCCAAAAAAACAAAGGCCATCAATCGGGTGATTCGTTTCATCTGTTGGCTTTCTCTTGATTTAGGTAATTGGGGCACTGAGAGTGCCGTTTGATTCCGTTACTCTGAGGGGACCGATGCCGCGTCACCAGTCTGGAGGAGGCCGACTGCCTCTGCCTGAATGATATCACATCTCTTCCAGTCAAACAGAAAAGCGTCGATCCCAACCATTTCGGGCCGCAACTGATTGAATTTCAAAGCAGTCTGCAGCTCTCCCCGGGCCAGGTCCGGTTTTCCCAGTCGATGGTAACTCATGGCGACAAAGAACTTTGCCAGTATCTTGGCGTTCTTCAGGAAATTCTGATGCGGTGGTATCGCCATGTCACCCAGCGGCTGCAGTAATTTCAGTGCCCTGGCATACTGTCCTGTCCGATAACAGGCCATACCGCAGGTCAGCTGTGCGTAATCGGAATACCAATGTTTCGAGCCCGTTTGAAAGGCTCTCTCGGCAAGCTGCATTCGCAGATCATCGGCCGGAAAATCCAGCGGGTCAAGACAACAAGATTTGATAATAATCGAAGCAATCCGGCCGTCGGTAGTGTCTCGGTAGCGTTCCAAAAGAACTTGATTCTCCCGTCGAAAGCCCTCCAGATCGCCCGCCAGAAACAGTAACAGGATGTAGTTGGCACTGACAAGGCATTGCTTATCCGGAAACCTTTTTAAAACCTTCTCTAGATTCTCACCGGCCATTTTAAAGTCATCAAGTCTTGCTGAGGCAACCGCCAAAAGAGAAAGGATTTTTCGATTCACACCGAATTTGAGGTACCCCAGCAGATGTTTCTGAGCTGCACGAATGTCACCGTCCCGTCGTGACAGGTCAAACCAATAGTCAAGCTGTGCTCGCACCTGCTCGTCGGTACCAACGAGCCTATTCGCGGAGTCCTTTCGAAAGGCTTTCCACGCCTGACGCTGTTCCTCGGCATTCAAAGACCGCAGTGCACCTGTTTCATCGAGGCGGGCAGCACTCAAAAACTGGGCCGTTAGAGTTAATTGCTCAAGCGTACCGCTGGCAGGTGGTAGATTCCAAATGCGCACCTCATCGGAACGGGTCAGCAACTGGGTGGAATCCGAGGAAAAGCCCAAAGCATGAACCTGATCATTGTCCACCAAATCCGTCGTCACCGGCTGTCCAGTCAACGCATCCCAGACCCCAACAACATGCAAATTGTCTATCGTTTTTTCAGCCGCCGCCAACAGGAGACCGTCCGGACTGAATACCACATGATCAAATTCTCCCCCGGTCTGTATCCTCGGGGAAACCGGCTCTCCAGTGCGACCGTTCCAGACCCGCGCCTGGTGGCGTGAATACAAAAGCAAACGCGTTCCATCATGGTTAAAAGCCGCACCATAAATAGGAGCATCGTAATTGATTTCAAAGATTTTGTCGCCCGTCTGAATATCAAACGCATAGGCCGTATAGGAAACGATCTGATTGGGGCCGGGAACCGTGATGCAAACCAGCACATCTTCGGCCGGACTAAAAAGACTATAGTTCACCGTTTTAAAGTCCAGCCCATCGCGTCCGGGGTCCAACCGAAGTTTTCCTGCGGTAAATCCTCCCTGCGGGTTCAGACTCCATGTCGTCAGGGGACCGGAATCGATTCTGCCGTAATTGGGTTCGGTGTTGAATACAGCGATTTGACCATCCGGATGAAACAGCGCTTCCACCTCATGTTTGGACTTGATTGGATCTGCCAGTGACTTACCGGAGGCCGCATCCCACAACTGGACGACTTGATCTTTAGCCACGGCGATCAGACGCGAACCATCGTGGTTGAAATGGGCCGTGGTCAATGCACTGTCATGCACCATTTCAGGGGTCTGTGGTGGTATCTTTGACGTACCCCAAACCCGGGCCACCTCGGCAGGTATCGTCGACGTATCCCAAACCCGGGCAACCCCGGCGGCGGTTGCCGTCACCACACGTGTTCCACTGCGATCAAATTCAAAATGGACAATATCACCAGATGTTTTTCTGATATCGGTGAGCGGGTCCTTGGTTTTGGAATCGAAAATCTGCAGTCCATTTTCGCGATCGGCAACCAAAACTCGATTGCTGCCAGGAACAAACCTGGCATGCCTGACAGAGCGTGTTTTCAGCGGTCCGGGTCTCTGCACGCTGGCGGCGAGATCCCAGAGGCGGACCTCGGCCGCCGAGTCCCTGGAGGCGGGGTCGCTGCCTGACAATAAATGGCGGCCATCGGGATGAAACGTAACAAACCTTATTTTCCCGGTTTGACGTAACAGCGGCCGCTGCAAAAGACCCGTCTTGGCACCCCAAAAACGAATAAAACCATCGTCACTGCCGGTGACCACAAACTGGCCATTGGGGCTGAATTGAATCACATTTACCCCCTGCGGATGCTTTAGGTAGGGTGTCAGGGGTTCTCCGGTCTGTGAATCCCATACCCGTGCATCCCCGTTGTTACTGGCGGTAGCGATGCGGCGATCATCCTGACTGAAGATCGCTTTGATCACTTCATCGCCGTGCTGCAGGGGAGGGGTGGCCGGCATTCCCGTCTTCACGTCCCAAACTTGTGCTGTGCCATCTTTGCTGGCCGTCAAAAAGCGGCTCCCAGCGGAGTTAAAGCACACTTGCAGGATGCCACCAAAGCGCTCATGAGCAACTGACGGGAAAGCGAGTTGGCCGGTCTCAGAGTCCCAAATGCGAGCGGTTCCATCGTTACTGGAACTCAGCAGATAGGCACCGTCCGGGCTGAAACTGAACCGACTTTGCTGAAAATTAATAGCAAGACCACCTCCTGGATGCTCCATCGTCTCCACAACCAACTCACCTGTTTTGGTATCCCATAACTCGATCTTGCCATCGACACTGGCCGTCATGAGTTGTTTTTTGTGGGGATGGAAAGCAAGTTCCGCTGTTATGCCGTCCTGCCTGTAGCGTTCTTTCCCTCTCTTTCTTGTCGATAAATCCCAGATTCGTGTGATGCTGGATACTTTCTCTGGGCCCGGCAAAACTACGGCAGCCGCCAAGAGATTACCCGTCGGATCAAAAGCGACATCAGAAAGATTCCCTTCGTGATCCAAGGTTTCACCAATTAGATTTCCCGAATCAGTATCCCACAGATAAATCACGCCATCGCTGGTGCCAGCAACCACTTTTTGGAAATCCGGACTAAAACCCACATCGATTAAACCGGGTTGACCATGTAAACCGGCTGTGGGAGTTTCGGGAAACCAAACGTGCTTTGGTCGGAAAGAAACGGAGATCATCTGTGCCAGTCGCTGACGGTGAATACGCTCGCGATCCGGAATCCCCTGATCCAGCCGCAGCGCATCGGCAAACCAAACCAGTGATCCAGAGAGATCGCCCTCCTGTTGTAGCTGAATCCCCGTGTTGACATTGGAATAGGCCATCCGCTGTAGCGTTTCAAGGCGTGCCTGATCCGCCTCGTTTCTCAATCGGTTAGCTAATCTCTCACGTTTCCTTGTTTCGGCCTCTCGTAATTCAGACACTTTGGTCAACTTTTGTGCGGTTTTGGCCTGCTGTCGCGAAGCATCCCGTTGTTTTTTTAGTTGCGTGTTATATGACAGCCCAAACAGCACCAAGGCCACCAACGCTGCTGCACTCATGCCGATCATGCCCGCCACCGCCGGACGACGGCGTGCCCATTTCCAGCCCCGTTCCAGCGCCGAGACCGGGCGGGCGGCGATCGGTTCCCCAGTCTGAAAACGCCGCAGGTCTTCGGCCAAGGCCGCCGCGGTCGTATAACGACGTT
>JABAAE010000027.1 GCA_014238905.1 Planctomycetota bacterium | reverse complement strand
TCCCGTATTTTCAGGACGGTCCCGTATTTTCAGGACGGTCCCGTATTTTCAGGACGGTCCCGTATTTTCAGGACTGTCCCGTGTTTCGATTATTTCGCCGTTCCGACACGATTCGGTAGGTTGTGCTTCCTAGGACGACTGCCGCCCCGGCCCCATAGGCCATGATTCGATAGGGCCCGGGAATCAACCTCGCGGATCGAAAAATAGCCGCTCCGGCAGCCAATCCCGCGGCACCACTGCGTCCTACTCGGCGGGCTGACTCAACCTGAGAAGAACGCTGGCAACCGGTTTTGCACCAGACCGCAAAGTGTTCACAGTTATTGTTAAACAAATCATAGCCGGTTTCACCAAGACGACTCTTGGCGCGATCAACGACCCGTTGTCCTGGATGGCACAGGTTTCCAGCAGGCTCTAAAAACAGATCATCGGAAAACCGATCCGAGGACATCAGCGTCCGCTCTGATTTTTGAACATCATCATTGCTTGGGTAAACCCTGACGTGGGCTGTTTTTCCCTCATGAAAATCTGCCAGCGAAACCTCGACGATGCGAGGAGGAGCCCCATGTAGGGATCCCATTAATTTCCGTACCGGGGTCGAATCGAAATGAATGACACGACCACCACCGATATAAATTCCATGATGCGAATACCCGCCGCAATCGACGTACAGATGATCGCCCACTTGGTAGCTGTTCATGTTGGGGCTCCTTCACAATGGCTGGAAGCGAATTCGACAGACTTGATCGCAACCGACACTCGGTTCTTCGTGCAGAGGCTTCCTCGCCCATAGTCAAACGAAATACGAAATCGCAGGTCATTCGCTCCAAATTGCTAATTCATTCTACAAAAAGATTCCCACTTACCTAGATCACCGGCATCCGGTCAAAACACTCGCCACAGGGTAGAACGGACCACTCCTCCTTATTTTTTAGAGCCCGTTGTTAACCGGCGGACCCTCGCCAAAGTGTCAAAAATGCCAAAAAACCTTAATCGGCCGTTATTTGACGGCATCCAGAGGAGATGCCTCAGAGTTTCTGCGGCCCAAAAACCGGGTGGGCTCGGTAGACGTCTACGATCCCAACATCCAGCAAAAGAAAAGCTGCTGCTATAGAACAAACATCGCCAACTGCCAATCAGATGAGGCGATGTAGGATTCCGCTCGCTGGGTTACCAGTCCACAGCTAATTGATTTTCGATATGTCGACCTTTGTCGAGCGATCGAATCGTCTCTTGTGCCATTTGTTTTTCGAAATAGCTATTGACCCTACCATTCAATCGAATGTGGTCTTCGGTGGTATGAAATTCTATATTCTCCAACGATTGAAGATTAGGGTGAGCTGCAATCGTCCTGAAAATTTGGAGATCCAACTGTTGAAGGCTTTGGAGAGGCTGCTCTGGCATGATTTCCCTTACGATCGGACAAATGGCAGCAAATTATGAACTCAATTTGGAGAACCGCTGTCGTTTGATTTCTTTTTTGTTCATGCCCGACCTTCACCGGTCAGGTGGTGCCGATCCTTCGGGTCACGCAGCCAGCAAGAAAATAATTCACCTGCGCTAAAATCAATTCCCCGGAAACGGACCTTTTCTTGGGTTGGTCTTTTTGCAGGCGAAATCCAAAACCTAATTAGCTGGGACGTTGATGATAGAACGACTCGCCACAGGAGTGGTGCTTTGGATCGCTTGGATCCGCTTAGCGATACTGGGATGGAGCCAACTCTCCTTGGCCGCCGCTGGGTGATCCAAAGCAATTTTTTCCAACGCACTGCAATACGATGACAAAGTCGCCCGGCCAAAATCCAAGGGAGTCCCTTCGGCAATCGCCTGACAGGCAAATCGATCCGCATCAAACTCAAGTGACCTGGCGCAATAACCCATTGCCAGAACTGACATTAATCCTCCGACCGTCACGGCCAGGGAATCGGAGGGAACAAAGAAACGGGCAATCACAAAAACGCAGCAGAAGGTCAGGAAACTTGCCAGAAAGCGAATGATCATATGCCTTCGCTTCACGTGCCCCAATTCGTGGAGGAAAACACTCTCAATCTCGCTGACTTCCATGATTTGAAGTAAGCGGTCGGTCAAAAAGACGGTGCGGCCCAAAGGAAACATTCCCACAACCATTCCATTTAAAAGACGATTTCCGGTATCCCAGATTCTAACATCGGCGACCGAAGTCCGTTTTTCAAACGAGAGATTCATCAAATGCCGCCCCAACTCGGTATTTGAAATACTCCGAGACGAAAGGATCCAACGCATCAACCAGGGTAACGATACGACCACCCAGCCAAGGGCCACCACACCACCCAACCACTGAAACTCGCAATGGATATCTACCAATCCGGCAACCACATCGCAGATCAGCATGAATGCCAATAGCGGAATCAACAGGGTGAGAGCCTGCAATTTCAAGCGGTCGACGACTTCCTCTGCAACCGATCTGCAACTGGATTGACGCTGCATTGCGACAAGAGTCCAGATCGCCAGCAATGAACCCATTAAAGGACCAAAAAACAATAGACTTCTAAAAAAGCTGGATGAGGGTGACCAACTGACACAAATCTGGGGCCAGTCCGATAAAAAACAGGTCAACAGGGATGCCACCAGCCAAACCAACAGCAGCAGACTTTCGCATTTCTGAATTTTCCCAAAATCAAGGGTGAATTCTGCTTCACGATTAAACAACTTGGAGGGTTGAAGGCCGGACATCAGCGCTAACACCGCGATCAGGATGACGGCAATCTGGACGAGGGCAACATCGACTACACCAGTTAGCAGGCTGGGGAACCAGCTTCCTTGCAAGCTAATCACACCCGACAAGACTACGATCATCAATAGAAGTGGCATGATTTTTTTTATTCCAGTCAAATCGACGCATCACCATGTTCGACAACAATCGCCAATGAGCAGACCATGGCACAAGAGTCGTTATGGCATTTCAGAAACTTGTTTTCTGAATTCCACCCTAATTGGAGCTGGCAAAAATGCTGCTAATCGCCGTTAAATTCAGTAGTTTTTTTTCTTATGCAGGGTTTTGACGACAATAGACACTTCCCTAACGATTATCCTGTCCGGCATAATAAAGCCGGCCTTACTACTGGGATTTGAGAGGCCCACGCCATCGACCCCCACTTTTTCACCCTTCCATATCACTGTTTTTTATTCCCTAACAACATGAATAGACCATTCCTTTCGTTGATTTTTCTACTGTTTCTTTCAAACGTCATTTGCGTTGGCACTTTGAAAGGACAGGTCGAAAAAGATATCACCGAAGAAGACCCCAAAACGGCTGCGGAAACAGAATCGCAGTTCATTGGAAATACTCGCCAATTGACATTCGACGGTCGGCGAGCTGGAGAGGGATATTTCAGTGCCGATGGCAAACAAATCGTCTTTCAGAGCGAAAGAGATCCGGCCAATCCTTTTTACCAGATCTACTGGATGGATTTGGAAAATGGCGATGTCGAAAAAATCTCACCCGGTTATGGAAAAACCACCTGTGCCTGGATCCACCCTTCCGGGGAAAAAGTCCTTTTTGCGTCCACGCAGGGGGACCCAGAGGCGAAAAAGAAACAACAGGAAGAATTGGATTTCCGGGCGTCGGGCAAAGAACGTCGATACTCTTGGGACTACGACTCGCATTTTGACATTTGGGAACTTGACAGAAAAACCAGAAAGTACCGGCAACTGACCGAGGCAGAAGGCTACTGTGCCGAGGGATCCTGGTCACCCGATGGATCATTGATCGCTTTCGCTTCCAATCGTCGGGCCTACGACGGCACAATGACGGCAGCGGAAAAGAAGAATTTTGAAATCGACCCTGCCTACATGAACGATATTTACATCATGAATGCCGATGGAAGTAACGTTCGCCAACTGACCGATGTGGCGGGATACGACGGGGGACCTTTCTTCTCCCCCGACGGAAAAAAGATCTGTTGGCGTCGATTTTCAGAAAATGGCGCCACCGCCGAAATCATGACCATGAACATCGACGGCAGCCAACAACGTCAGTTGACGCGATTAAACAATATGTCATGGGCACCTTACTTTCATCCTTCTGGCCGATACATCGTGTTTACAACCAATCGTCATGGTTTTGGTAATTTCGAATTGTATATTGTTGCTGCCCAAGGACGATCTGAACCGGTTCGGATCACCTTTACCTCGGGTTTTGATGGCCTTCCTGTCTTCCTGCCCAATGGCAAGCAAATCGCCTGGACAACCAACCGAACGGCCAAAAAGCAGTCCCAGATTTTCATAGGCAATTGGAACCATGAATTGGCCCTCAAGAAACTGGGACTGGATTCAGCGGTCACCTCCGGTCCGGAAACCAAAAAAGCAAATCAACAAGGGGTCAACGCAGCCAAGTTAACCTCGGCTGAATTTCGGCCTGAGGATATCCTCCGACACGTTGATTACCTCTGCCGACGGGAACTCCAAGGACGCATGACCGGAAGCCAGGGCGAAAAAATGGCGACCGCTTATGTGGCCGCCTACCTCGATAGCCTCGGTTGCCAACCAGCGGGAAAATCAGGAGAGTGGTTCCAGGAATTCAGTTTCCCTGCTGGAGCCAAATTGGGCAAGCAAAACTCGTTACGTTGGGGCAAGGCAACGGCCAAGCTAAACGTCGATTATCGGCCATTGACATTTTCCGGAAACGGAAAATTCAAAGAAGCTCCGATTGTGTTTGGTGGTTATGGTATCGTGGCTCCCAAGACAGAGGACCACCCGGAATACGATTCCTACGTTCATCTGGACGTCAAAGGAAAATGGGTCATGGTGTACCGCTTTTTGCCGGAGAACATTTCCCCTGAACGACGGCAACATTTGTCGCCCTATTCTGGTTTGCGGCGCAAGGCGATGGTCGCCAGAGATCGTGGAGCAATGGGACTGATAGTGGTCAGCGGACCAACATCAAAAGTCAGGAACCAGCTGATTCCGCTGCAAGAGGATTCAAAGTTATCAGGAACCAGCGTCGCGGTAATGAGCGTGACAGATCAATTTGCGTCCCGCCTTTTGGAAAAATCGAAACGAAACCTGGCAACAACCCAAGAGAAGCTCGATGACGGTGGCCTCATGATCGGCTTCGAATTAAAGGAATCGATTTCAGCCGAAATCGAGGTTCAACAGGTTCGAAAAACAGGAAGGAACGTTCTGGGTCGTTTGGTGGTCGGCGACAAGCCGTCCGATGACGCCTTACTGGTTTGCGCACACATCGATCACCTGGGGGCCGGTTCGAGCTCCAGTTCGCTCGCCAGGGAAGATGAACGGGCGGGGATCCATGTTGGCGCTGATGACAACGCCTCGGGCGTTGCTGCGATGCTCGAAATCGCCGAATATCTGGCTTCCCAGAAGCGAGCCGGGCGGCTGTCGGGAAATCGCGACGTGATCTTTGCGGCCTGGTCAGGCGAAGAACTAGGGCTCCACGGTTCCAAGGCTTATGTCCAGATGAGAAGAGATGGATTCATGAAGGAAATGATGAAAGCCCACGCTGGTTTAACAAAATCAGATGACCCCAAACCCGCTCAAGAGGTTGGACCTGTCAGCATGAATCTCAAATCAATTCCCATCTACGGCATGATCTCCGGCTGCTTCAACATGGACATGGTCGGCAGATTCGATAAAAAGTTAATTCTCCAGGGGATTGGCTCATCGCCCGATTGGCGGGCTGCGATTGAACAACGGAACGCCCCAATTGGACTCCCGCTTACCCTATTGGACGATACCAACTTACCGACCGATGCCACCTCTTTTTACGAAGCCGGTGTTCCCATCCTGTCCGCTTTTACCGGATCCCATAGCGATTATCACACACCTCGCGATACGCCAGAGAAGCTGAATTATGACAAAGCGGCAGAAATATCGAAACTGATGGGATTCATCGTGCGGGGATTTTGCCGATCTCCGGCTCCACCGGAATTTAAACAAGCCCAGGCAAACCAACAGGAACGCCCGCGTGGTGGACTGCGGGCTTATCTTGGTACGATTCCGGATTATGGCGAAGAGGTTTCCGGGGTTTTGATTTCCGGTGCCACCAAGGGTGCCCCCGCCGAAAAGGCTGGTTTGCTGCCGGGTGATGTGATTGTGGAACTGGCCGGCAAGAAGATTGAAAACATCTACGACTACACCTACGCCATCGAGGCTCTCAAAATCGGCAAAAAAACCACCATAGTGGTCAACCGCAACGGAAAGCGAAAAACTTTTGACGTTACGCCAACTTCAAGGGACTGAACCTTTCACCACTGGCCGCTGCCCCTTTCACCACTGGGGGATTTCGATCTTCGAATCCAAACCTACAATGTCTGGACCAACGGGATTGGCCAGCCAGAGAAACTCTCTGACGGGCCAGCGGAAGCCGACCCATGATTACCCCCCATCATTGATTCTCAGCAAGTTAGCTAATCTCTCGGCGTCGATTGCCACCGAGATCGGCGACACCGATCCATCGGCCATCAGTGCCTGAAAAACCCCTGGACGAATTCCCCCCAACCCTTCCAGCGGATCCTCCCAATTCACTTGATGATCATCGGGCTTGGTCCAGGGAACAAACTTATCCGCCTCAACAATCATGATCGCAACATTGCTGCCATCCACGAAATCCCTCAACCGCTTTCCCTGGGTTCCCTCAAATGCCGTCCCTTTTCCTGTCACGGCTAGAAAATTGGTCTTTTGAGTTTCGTTCCTGTTGGGGTTCTTAAGAACCGCCGGCATTTCATTTAGCAGTTTGATGTTGTGCTCACTATCCCAGGGTTCATTCAAATGAAATTTTTCGTACAGTTCTTGATGTTCGATGTACGGCAAAATAGCGACCCGCCAACTCAACAAGGGTTTCCCTTGCTTGTCCGTTATGGCAGCCGGAGGAAATCGCCTGAAGGTCTCATGATAGAGGTGAAACGCAAGGCCCAATTCTCGCATATTTGTAGCTGCCAGCGTTCTTCGGGCGGCTTCCCGAGCAGCTTGAACCGCTGGCAGTAAAAGCGCCAGAACCACTCCCGTAGTTGCCACCTCGGATTGCAATTCGAGTGTCACGACGTCGCCATCGGCTTGGAGATTGATTTGTTTGTTGAGAAGCTCTGCCATCCGGTTCACATACTTGAGAGTCGCTATATCAACAGGATCGTTGCTGTTGCCAATCTCTATCGCAATGCTCGATATTGCTACGGCGGTGGCAGTTTTCAAGAGCTGCCGAAGGGATTTTTCCAAACTTTTTGCGTCACTTTTTGAATACGCGGTAGCTTGTAATTTTGCCGCCAGACCAGAACCCTTGACAGTCAAATCTATTTCCAGCGTCTGAATTCTTTCGTGTAGTTTATTAACCGCACCAAACGGAGGTGGAATGGGAGCCTGAAACACCAACTGGTCAATGGAGTCCTTTATTTTTTCGATCGAAAAAACCAGATGAACATGGGAATCATGTTCGTCTTCCATCAGGGTCCCGGCAAACGAATTCTTGACCTCTTTTGATTTTGACATTTGCAATACAAATAGCGCACTCGTTGCCAGTAGTATCACTTTGGAATGGGGCTGGATTATGTACATCCCTAGATTCTGGTCAAAATAGGTTTTCACCCCGTCGGCTTGGACCGCTGGCCCCAGTTTTTCCAACCAGGGTGACCATGCTAGTTTTTCATCACTCTCCAATATCCAGCCAAGCGTCGGCTGTTCCTGGTTTTTCCAACCAACGATCGCCTTGACTGTTTTGATCGACGCCAGATCTATCCCGAAATCCCGTTTGACCAACGCCGAAATGACCTCGTGTGGCAGGTACTGTGAACCCTCTATCGTTTTCAAGCGATCAACGCCGATCGACATCGCTCCAAATGTCTCTTGGGGAATGAATTCGGTAGATGGCTGCTGAGCCGAAAGAGAGATCGGCAAGACCAATAAAGAAAACAACTGAACCGCCAATGAACCCTTCAAATGACGAAAAGCGATTGATTTCATACGACCCCCAACCCAAAGATATTGGAAAGAATAAATGATAGAACCTCAAATGCCTGGAACCTATAACGTCTTAAAAAAAACGATAACGCACCACCATCTCGATTTTGGAGCCGCCTAATGGCCAGTGAGTCTGATGGCAACTCATCGCCGAAAGGCGATGTGGCGGAATTCGGTATAAAGCGAATTTAACGTAGAAATGGGTCACCGCCAACACGATGCCGCATCATCCTGAGCGAAACCACGGAGGTTTTACTGGGCACATGAAGCCATCTTCCTACCACGACGATAATCCAACACGATGGTCTAACACGGCGATCCCATAAAGGGATCCCCTAAAGAAGATCAAAGATTCTTCGCCGTTGAAACCCAAGGCGACGCCCGGTCCTCAAAAGCTACGATGGGCCGCCAAATAATGTGGTTCACCCGAGAGGACCAGCAGCCAAACCGCCTCAATGCGTTCACCGCAGGCGGCACGACTCTAAAAAGCCAGACCGTTGGACAACGGCGAATCGCGCCGTTGTCCTGTTTTTCTGACGACAGCCTCTCTCGTCTGAGATCAGCGTCGATGCCGGCGACTTCAATCCCAGTTCAATTTGCCGGATTGGTATTCGGTCACCCGTGTCTCAAAGAAATTCTTTTCTTTGGAAAGGTCCATCGTTTCGCTCATCCACGGAAATGGGTTGCTGCTGCCATACTGTGCCGGCAGACCAATTCTCTCCAAGCGTCGATCGGCGATAAACTGAACATATTCCTGAAACAGCTCTGCATTCAAACCGAGAACGCCATTTGGAAGACAATCGCTGGCATAGGCGATTTCTAGTTCAACCGCTTCGCGAATCCGTTCCACCATCGCCTGTTGAAATTCTGCTGTCCACAACTCCGGATTCTCGGCCTTAATCCCATTGATCAAATCGATTCCAAAATTAAGGTGAATGGATTCATCACGCAAAATGTACTGAAATTGCTCACCAATCCCGGTCATCAGGTTTCTGTTGTGAAACGAAAGGATCATCACGAATCCGGTGTAGAAAAAGACACCCTCCATGATCAGGTAATACCCAATCAGATTCTTTAAAAACGCTTGGGCTCCCTCAAACGTCTGTGTTGTGAAACCTTCACTTAAAACCTCGCGGGTCAACTCCATCTCGAAAGCATCTTTGCGTGCGATCGCCGGAACCTCATGGTACATGTTGAAGATTTCACCTTCATCCAAGCCAAGACTCTCCACAACATAGAGGAACGTATGGGAGTGAACCGCCTCTTCAAATGCCTGCCGCAAAAGATACTGGCGACATTCTGCGTTGGTGACGTGCTTAAATATTGCCAACACCAAATTGTTGCCGACCAGACTTTCCGCAGTGGAGAAAAAGCCTAGATTTCGCATGATGACCTGTCGTTCGTTATCCGACAACGTATTTCCTCGCCAGATCTCGATATCTTTGTTCATTGGAACCTCGGTTGGCATCCAATGATTCGCACAACCGTTAATGTAATGCTCCCATGCCCAATTGTACTTCAGCGGCATCAATTGGTTTACGTCGACCTGACCACAATTAATGAGCCGCTTTTCCATCGCGTTTACCCGGGTCGACTTACCGGTCAACATCTCAGTGTCATTTACTATACTCGCCATACCATTCGCTCCATGCTGTTGAGATATTATCGATAAATTAAGTCAGGCATTTTTACGCCATCTGTTTCCGAGACTCTTTACACCGTCTTTTTCGTGATGCTACACAGTACTCCGCCGGATTGCTTGCGACTCTGAATTGATCAACCCAAGTGACCCTTTCTAATTTGCCACTCTTGTTAACAACGTCAAATTACTCGACCGCAAATTACTCGACCGCAAATTACTCGACCGCAAATTACTCGACCGCAAATTACTGACACGCTTCACAGTCCGGATCCATAATAGAGCAGGCTTTAGGAGCATGAGGCTCTTTCCGTTCTACATTGATCTGACTCGAGGCACTTTCGCTCTTCATCCATTTGGGCTGCACACCGTATTTGTTAATGTCAACCGTCGATTTTTCGACCTGGGTCGCTCCAAGGCAACGCAGGTAATACGTTGTCTTCAACCCCTTTCTCCAGGCTAGTTTATACATTTCGTCCAGTTTTTTACCACTAGGCTCTCCCATGTAAAGATTTAACGACTGGCCCATGTCAATCCATTTCTGCCGACGTGATGCACACTCGATCAACCACTTGGGATCAATCTCAAATGACGTTTGGTAACGTTCCTTGATATCTTTTGGCACTCGATCGATGTCGCTCAAGGTTCCGTCATGATATTTCAGCTCTTCTCTCATTTGCTCATCCCACAATCCTCGGGATTTCAGCTCATTAATGAGAGTGATATTCACCTGAGTAAACTCACCCGACAAATTGCTTTTAACAAAAAGATGGCTGTAGTTGGGTTCAATCGACTGTGTCACACCGATAATGGTCGAGATGGTTGCCGTGGGGGCAATCGCCATGACATTGCTGTTCCGCATTCCATGGGCCGCGACATGCTTCCTCACCAAGTCCCAATCCATCGTGCTGGATCTATCCATTTCAACAGGCATTCCCCGCTCATGCTCGAGCACATCGACGGTATCGATTGGAAGCAACCCGCGATCCCATTTAGAACCGGTGTAGCTCTCATATTGGCCACGTTCTTCGGCCAATCGGGAAGATGCGAGAATCGCAAAATAGGAGATGGCCTCCATACTTTGGTCGGCAAACTGAACAGCCTTCTCACTGGAGTAACCGAGACCACAAGCCGCCAAAGCATCCTGGAAACCCATCAACCCCATGCCGACGGGGCGATGCCGTTGATTGGAACTGCGTGCTTCTTCTGTTGGGTAATAATTAATATCGATGACGTTATCGAGCATCCTTACCGCGACATCTACCGTCTCTTTCAACATTTCCAGATCGAGTTTTCCGTTTTCGCAGTGCTTCAGCAAATTGATCGAGCCTAAATTACAGACTGCAGTTTCCTGCTGGCTGGTATTGAGGAGAATTTCTGTACACAAGTTGCTGCTGTGAACCACCCCGGCATGATCCTGTGGTGAACGCAGATTCGAAGGATCCTTCCAAGTGATCCATGGATGCCCCGTCTCGAACAATCGAGTTAACATTTTCCTCCATAGGTCTACTGCTTCTACTGTTTTAAACAGCTTGATTTCACCACGACTGGCGAGCTCTTCATAATGCTCGTACCGTTGTTCGAACGCCAATCCGACCAAATCGTGAAGGTCGGGGGCTTCATCCGGGGAGAACAACGTCCATTTCTCCGCATTCACCACTCGTTTCATAAAGAGATCAGGAATCCAGTTAGCCGTATGCATATCGTGAGTCCGCCGCCGATCATCGCCGGTGTTCTTGCGCAACTCCAAAAACTCTTCGATATCGTAATGCCATGACTCAAGGTACGAGCAAACCGCTCCTTTTCGCTTTCCTCCTTGATTCACGGCCACCGCTGTGTCACTGACAACCTTCAAAAACGGAATCACACCCTGGCTTTTTCCATTGGTCCCACTGATATGGGCATTGGTCGCACGAATATTTGACCAGTCATTTCCCAAGCCGCCTGCCCACTTTGAAAGCTTGGCATTGTCACCGATCACTTTGAAGATATGATCCAGATCGTCAGTCACGGTACTAAGGTAACAAGAGCTTAATTGTGGATGACAGGTTCCCGAATTAAACAACGTCGGAGTAGCCGAGGTAAAGCGAAAACTCGATAAGACATTGTAGAATTCGATCGCTCGCTGCGACTTTTCCTCACCTTCGGCAGTGGCAAGCCCCATCGCGACCCGCATCCAAAAATACTGCGGTGTTTCAATCCGACGTCCATCGACATGAAGCAAATAGCGATCATAAATCGTCTGCAGTCCCAAGTAAGGGAACAAAGCGTCTCGACTAGAATCCAACGAAGAAGCCAATAATTCCAAATCAAATGACCTCAAACTGGGGTCCAGACGTTTCGCCGCGATTCCCTCTTCTATGTAGCTCTCGAACCGTTCTTTGTACAAGGCCTCCAAATCGCCGTGACTCTGGGATTTCCCTAACGACTCTCGGTAGATAATATTTAACGTCAACCGACTGGCCACTACATCGTACGCCGGATCTGTTTCTATTTGGCTACGAGCAGACGCTACCATTGCCTTGGAAATCTCTTTGGGAGAGATTCCATCAAAAAACTGTTTCTTGGTTTCGACGATCAACAAGTCATGATCACAGGCCCCCTCCAATCCCTCGCAAGCTTTCCGGATTTGCAGTTGCAGTTTCCCAAAATCAAAATCCTCAACTTTTCCACCCCGATCAACCATCAGAGTGGGAAACGGCTCTTCACTTTCCATCGACTCTTCAGCCCGCAACTGCCGCATGCGGGTGTGCTCAGCCCGGTAAAGAATGTAACGGCGAGCCACTGAAAAGTACTCGAACCGCATCAATTCCCGTTCCACCAAATCCTGAATTGCCTCCACGCTAACGCCACTTTGTGGCACCTCCAACGATGCAATCCGGGAGAGAATATTGGCCACCATGGTTCGGATATTCTCTTGGACGGCCTCGTCCAGCAAAGCAGCGCTTTCCACCTGTCGTTCGGCGCAAAAAGCTTTTTCTATGGCTCGTTGAATTAAAAGACTATCGAAAATAACCGATCGACCGTCTCGTTTACGTACTTGTAAGTCTTGCTGCGTTTCAAGCATCTAATTGTCTCCTACCTTTATTTCTCGCCGTCCGATCCTGGACGAATAATTTCAAAATGAACGGTACTGATAGGAATCGCACACGAAGGGATCCTTCAAAGAATTTGGCAAAAGTCGACAAGAGGCCGCTGTGGGGCATCCTTGCCGATTTCCAATTCTTCTTGGAATCCTTGCTCTCGAAATCACTTCGAGGCATGCTTTCCGTAGCACCTTCCTGCCTCCTGCTGCCAAAAGACCTGATTGATCGACTCGATCCACCCTTGGCCAATCCGGCAAACCTCATGAGGCCGGCAATGTCTCTTTTCTACCCACTAACCATGAATCCCGCTTTTTACAGCAAAAACCCGCGACTGGGCCTCTCATCAAAGCCCCACATCTTGTGGCTAACCACCGCGGCGGCCCCAATATATCGATTTATCGGCAACCGTCAATACAAAATCCGGCGTTTCTTGGAGCTGCTATCATTTTTCTCTAAAATCAAGCGCACTAATAGAAAGCCCCCGCAGTAACAGTGACGCTAATCGACCGTCGGACGTGCTGGCATAGTTTCTGCAATCACAAAACCTGTGTCAAGCCAAGCATTCTCAATTTTCTCGTTTCACCCTACCGACGGTCAAATTTCAGCTAAAAATAACCGATTCACCGCAACCAGATGGACATCTCAAAAGGCTGATAGCGGTCTTTCCAACCCCGGATCGAGTATCCTCGACGGTTCAACCTTAAAGGGGAAGTGCCAAACCCATCAAGTTAAAGTTTCTTGGGACTTCAAGGCCGAGCAGCTAGCAGTCTGGTTGAACAAACACCGAAAATCCATAAATTGAGTTTGCAAAGGAGGGTGACGCCCTTGAGGAGGATAAGCGAATGGCTAGCAGGTTGATTCGAAATCAATTGCCCTTCACCGGGTTGCGGGTTCGACCCCCGTGTCCTCCGCTATAGGCACCGCCGTGACAGGCGGTGCCTTTTTTTGCCCACCGCTGCCAGAAGGTGAATCTTTGCAATGACTTGCGTCAATCTTGCTTTCGCTTTTAGGGTGACAACCGGTGTCTTCTGACGACCCGGATTGCCCCTCAGAGACGCCTGATTTGCTGCGTATATGCTGCGACTTTTCGGTTGCGGGCACGCGGGTTTGCCAACCATGAAGATGGATTCCTCAACGGCAAGAAGTACCCGATCATGGATCGTGACACAAAGTTTTGCGAATCATTTCGGACGTTCCTGAGCAACGAGGATGTCGTGCCAGTTCGCTTGCCACCTCGCAGCCCGAACATGAACGCTCACCTGGAACGGTTTTTCGGGTCACTGAAATCTGAGTGTCTCGATCGATTGATTCTATTCGGCGAAAAAGCGATGCGCAATGCGGTGGAACAATATCTTGATCACTATCACGCTGAGCGACCGCATCAGGGGTTGGACAACGAGTTGATTGTACCGTTCGAAGAACCGTCGGCGATGAACTCCAACATCGAATCCAACGAACGGCTGGGCGGTCTCCTTCGCTCTTATCGCCGAGCAGACTGAGCCTGGCTTTTTCCTTTTTCAACTCATAACATTTGGCTCGGTCGCAGCTGCGCCCAAACCAGAATCGTCATCAGCGTTGGCCATCTTGGGCGAACTTTCCCAACGATCTCGGCCGAAATTTCGGTTTCAAATTGATCGTCGCGCCCGTTTTCTATCGCTCAACATCCTCGTTTGAGTTTTTTGACCCCACGGGACCAAGCAACGTTGAATCGCAGCATCATTGAAAAACTCTAACAGCACCGTACGGAGTGCTTTGCTGCCTTCGAGTACCGCGATGAACTAAAAAGATTAATTTCTACTTTCGGCGAGGAACAAGGCCGCAGAATTCACGCGTCAAGCCCGGCGGAGAAGATTAAAGCGATAAAATTGAAACTGAAATCAAATCAATTGAAGATCTCGACCTGTATGGATTGGCTATTCTCCCAGGCGATCACAGGACGCCGGCAGATTCAGAAACGACGATGAAATCTTTTAGCAGACGGTCACTCATCCGCTGGATCGGTGGGGTTTTTGTTTCTGCGTTCAATGCTATTAAGCCAAATCCGACCGAAGAAAATTATAAACGGGAATGCAATGACAAATCCTAAGAAGTCCCATTCGTCGGGCAGAAAATTATCGCAAGCTTTAAAAATGATTCCGTTAATTAGCAGTAGTAAAAGGACAATAAAAAAATCAGGCCAAAAGGTCAGCCTTAGGGAAGTGGCTTTATCCCACGTCCAATCTTTAGATTCGGGCTTGTTCATTAATTACTCTAAAACACAACGAGGATCAATATGTCAAACCTAACCCATCCAATATCGGCCGTCAATTTTTCACCAAGCCAACAACGCTTTGAAATCTCAACCGCGATGGTTTGGTTATTAGACCAGGCAATTTCAGAACGCCGGCAAATTCAGAACCGGCCATGAAATCTTTTAGAAGACGGTCGCTCGTCGACTGGATCATCGGGGGAGGGATTCATTGCATCCAAATCCGTTGCACCAAAAAAACGGCAACAAAAAACTCAAATCAGCCAACCTCCACCAAGGCCGGTCTTCCATGGTTTTCATTATCGCTTTTCCCAGGAGACCAGCTTTTCCAAGTACAAGAATAAATATAAAGACTACAAAAAACAAAAGAGATCTTTGAGCCAGCTTTCTTCCATCTCGACATTTAACTACACCCCTTAATAAACAAGGATCAACAGGCGCAGCCTAACCCATCCAATATCGGGCGACAATTTTACCCCACTGATGACGATTTAACTACCAGCCGAAGTCAGACGATGTAAGAATCTGATCGCCGAGAATTTCGCCCCTGGCAGACTTGTAAACAAAGCGAAGATAAATCCCAGATTTTATTGCAACCTTCGTGGGTTGATTTGCTATTTTATTGAATTCCTCGACCAGCATCTTTTTCAACATCTTCGCATCCATATCGATAATTCCGTTAGTCGTGTACTCATAGCAAACGCCGTCATTGGTCCCGTCCCGAATAACTCGGTAACCAGTAATATCCGGGTTTGCCAAGACATCTTCCCCCTCACTTAAGCCGGTTTTAATTATTGCCTTAATGTACCCTTCCTTTTTGCTCCTCTCAGAGCAACCAGCCACGCTGATCAACAGCACCAACAAGAGTGGCAAACACTTTACTAACTTCTCTTTCATTTCAAAAACCCTTCCGCAGTGATGCTAATAAAAAACGTTTGTGCCTTTGATTTAAAGGACTGCCAAATCATAATACGTCGGGAATCCCCCTCTGCCATGCGAGGTAAATCCTGCTATCAACTTCCTCGCAAAGGCAAGAGTACTCGCCGCAGATTGTACACAAATCAACTAACCGAAATCTCAACCATGGTAAACACGTCGCCGGCAGGTGAATGTCCCCCATGGGCGACAAATCCTCGCAGTTAAAATCGCCGAGAAGATTGCAGCACTAGAGGCAAAGTTGGCTGAAAACAATTTGAGGATACCAGCGGCCATGGGCTTGATTTTACACTCGGCAATCGCTGAACGCCAGCAGCTCCAGCGCCGATGAATTTCATTCCGGCATGAACCGAGTATAGTCCGAGTTGAAGGCTGGCTATTCTCGCAGGCAATTTCAGAACGGCAGCCGATTCAAAAACGACTGTAAGAATCTCCACAATGGTGGACAAATGCAACGCCGCAGAAACGGTTTGCAGCTGGTCGAGTGGGATAAGATTGTGCGAAGCATCATCCCCGCGAAGCCATATCGTCACGGCGGACCGGCTTGGGTTCGACCCTTTGTTGTCCGCTTTTTTGTTCAGCCTCCACCATCGGGTTAGGTGGAAACTGCGTGCGAACGAACAGCTTTCTGAAAGTCCAATCACCACCGTACAAAAGACCAAAGAGCAATGTGTACCAAATTGCGGTCAATGGAATCCCAAGTATGGGGGCGAGCGCCCGCCCCGTGTCACGTCCTTGGTCTCGCATTGCGTGTTCGGCCTCGCGTGTGCGTTCGAATCCCTCGACCCTTCCGTCACGATTCTGATCAAACGTCTCCAGTTTTGCTCGATCAGTTGCGTCGGCCACCACAACTGTAGCGATGATCAACACGTAGCCGCACACCATCGAGAGCAGGATGGCAGGAATGCGAATTGCGGGATCGCTACAATACCTCACGCCGATGTACGTAAATATCGGTAAGGTGTACCACGCTAAAATGAAGAACAATGGGAGCATCAAACGCCGAAGCGAATTTAGAGTTGCGAAGGAATACGTTCTGAACC
>JABAAE010000026.1 GCA_014238905.1 Planctomycetota bacterium | reverse complement strand
TTGCCGCCAGCGAAATTGATTTAGGATTCGGCCCGGACCAACGTGATTCTGCATTTGTAAATCGGTCACCAATCCCGATGGAAGAACTTCCACTGATAAACTTCTCGCAGCTGCGATGGGATTTTCACGATTTTCTGAAGAAAATCCTCCACAGAATTGCTCCCGCAAAAACAACAAGGAAAATCGCGCCCGCAATTTGACCTGCACCGTAAGCGCTGCCGCCTTGCTGCGCTAATAGAACAAAACCAGGTAACGTTGTTGAGTTCATGAAAACACCTTTCTTTTCCGTAAACAACATCCACAATCACCGGGTTGCCGCCAGCGAAATTGATTTAGGATTCGGCCCGGACCAACGTGATTCTGCATTTGTAAATCGGTCGCCAATCCCGATGGAAGAACTTCCACTGATAAACTTCTCGCAGCTGCGATGGGATTTTCACGATTTTCTGAAGAAAATCCTCCATAAATTTTCGCCGAGTGACCGGCCCGTTTTTTGACAGGGGCAACCAGCTCAGGAGGCCAACCCGATGCACACTGTCCCCAAGGCACAATTTGCTGTTTAGCGACCATAAAAGGGAAAAAATCCGAATATGCAAACGGCGAAGGAAAGCAGCGCACAACGTCCGGCTAAAGTGCCCAGCAAGCAGTCGCCAAGGAAAGAGGCTGGTGAATTTTCCCTGGACCACTGAGCGGTGTCCAAACCTTCGGCTTCCAATGACTTGCGACATACGTCAAAAATTTCGCTGTAGTACCACGTGACGAAAAAGATCCAAATGACGACACCGGTCAGCATGGTCAGCAAGAACACAAATGACCACCCGGCGGCCGTCACCGCAACCGAACTGATCCAGGATTCGACGGCAAACCATCCGGGAAAGATGGCACCCAGCAAAAGGTACTTTTGACTACGATCGCGGCACATGCGACGAAATTGCTTGAACGTGGACTCAACCGACAGTGGTGTTTGCCCTATATTGCGATCGATTATTTCTTTGATGCCGAAAATCGCGAGGGTGTCCGTACACGAAGCGTAGTAACCGACGGCAAGTGAGATCGTGCCGATGCCAACAAAATTTAACAGCGACACCGGCAGATAAAACAAATACGCTTTTTCATGGAAATGAAATCTTTCACCTTGGGGGACTTCACTTGCCAATGTGGTTAACTCCGCCTTGGTCAGAAAACCGAGAGTTTTTTCGGGTGGCTCTTGTGCGAACGTAGCGAGTGCTTGCGGTCCGGCATGCAGGTGGTAATCAATGATGATAAACAAAGACAAAACAGTCGCTAAGAGCCACAATGACCGGGCTCCCCATAGAATTTTGGCATCATCAATTCTGGCATGATCCGGCGACTTTGAATTTGAATTGTCGCGTCTGTGAAACAAAAATACTCGGTCAAAAGCGGCGCGAAAGGGAATCTCAATCAGGTATCCCAAGGCAGCAACCAGGAAGACCTGACGTACGCAGTCCCAGAATAAACCGAACGAAGCTCGTCCCCAGAGGATCCAGGAAAAATCGATGGTCCACGCCAAACTACCTGCCGTGTAGGCGAATAGAACCTGTACAATCGCCAGCAGCATGACGACAAAACCAACAACCACCGTTACCCGCCGTACTTTGCTTTGCGGAGGGGACGCAGTGAACCTATTTAATTCTTGTTGTAATCGCCAGCCTCGCAAAGCACCCGCAAATTCGCTGGCATTCGCGTATCGATCTTCCGGAATCGGTGCGAGACATTTATTGATAATTGCCTGCAACTCTTGAGAGGCGTCACCCGTATTGACCGCGGGAAAGAGAATACCGCTTTCCATCACTTCCACGACCGCCGTCGTATTAGATTGCTGTGAAATGTCAAACGGCAAACCACCGTTGATCAACTGATACAGCATCACCCCCAGACTCCACACCTCGCAGCGCGGAGAAAGCGCGGCCGCCTGCCGCAACACAACTTCAGGAGCCATATAATTCAGCGTGCCGGCTCGCACGCCCAATCGGCTGTCAAATTCCCGGCGATCAAGTGAAATACCGAAGTCGATCAACACCGGCGAACCACTCTCGCGCATCATGATATTGGCCGGCTTCAGATCTCCATGCAGGATACCCGCTCGATGCGCGTCGTTCACGATTTCGGCGATTTCAATAAACCAGTTGGCTATCTGCTCCAGTTCCTCCGCAGACCGCTCTTGAGGCTGGTCCGAGATTTGGCTTTCCAGCGTGACCCCATCGATGTATTCTCGAATCAAAACCGCATGCTCGTCTACCTCGAACAACTCGTAGACTTGGGCAATTCCAGCTGTAGAGTTTCCACGTTGCTGAAAATGCAGGACACGCTTGGAATTCTTAAACTCGTTGCGCCATGTCCGTTCATGATCCGAAAAGGCCAGTGTGTCCGCGGTACAAAAGTGCTTAATGACCACCGTGGTTTGGTTCGTGCGGTCAGTCGCCAGATACACCCGTCCCTGCCCTCCCTCTCCCAGCTTCTCCCGAAGCTCGTAGCGAGAATCACTCATTTCATCAAGCAACGGCTGCAACGCCTCACGCCCAGGAGTCGTTAATCCGCGATAGCGACGATAACACTCCGGACAAACCGTCAGGTGCTCAACAACCATCTCCGAATTTTCCAACGGAAGATCACCGTTGATATATTCTTCCAGCTGAATGTCGCTCAGCTGATCAACACAACTCACGTTACGATCGTTCACAACAAGCTACCTTGTGGATTACCCAGCCCGTTCCAGGATGATGAACTCTACCAAGAAACAAAACGCCAACGGTCTTCATCTTGCCTTGTTAATCGCCGATCCCAAGAGCTTTTCAAACTCTGCCTGGAACATCTCTTTGCCGAGTGCCTCAAGCTTGTGGACTTTCCCAACGGACAACTGCAGTTCGTTGGCCAAGGTTTGAAGGGTGGGCGGATTTCCCGTTCTTCGACGATTGAGAATACAAAAGGCCTTCGCCTCCATTTTCGACCGCAAATTCAGAATCACCTGATCTTCAAGGTTGGGATGACGCTCCCAGGCCGACTTTGCCTCCGCTACTGAATCGCGCTGCCGCGGCTCCAATATCGCCGCCATTTTCTTTTGAGCGTCCGTCCCACCCAATGATTGAGCCTTCCAACGCTTCCTGCTGCGGTAATCACAAATCCGCTTTTTCATGATGTCTATCAACACCGGTAGCAGAGTGACACTGGAATCAACCTCTTTATCGGGCTTCTGCAAAAAGTGCAAAAAACCCACGTACGTTTCTTGAATCAAGTCGTCGTAGTCCTGCCAATTGACGCCTCCTTGCCTGAGCATATTTCGCAAGTGTGGCTGCGATACCTCAAACAGTCGCAGACTGTCACCTGGCAAGTTGTCCAGTTGAGACGTGTTGTTTGTGAGATGAGACACTCTTAAACACCGTTCCTTTGCCAAGCGACTGCCCTAGATTCGACTACCGAACGCTGCCAACAGCAGCGTGCAACCGCTCCGTTACAACGTCTTTCTTACTCAGCCAATGAGGCAAAATTCACAGCCCGGCAAACGAGTCCGGCAAAAAGCTTCGGCATTTTTTCGGAATGTCGTGAAAGTCGCCGCCTATCTGAGAGAAGTCTATTAGAGCGGGATTTGCTCGGATGCACGCTAGCTCGCCCCAACACGACTGTCAAGGCACTGACAGGTGAACGTCGTTTGCCGTGATTCATCACGGTGCCAAATCCGGGATGGACCAGGCGAGAAAAACCAAGCCTGTGATTCTCTATCCAGTAAATTGTTGGGGATTTAACGAGATCATTGGCAATTTTGAATCTCCGGCACGGCTTTTTGCGCAAAGCAGCTAGTCTGTACATCGACTTGATCCCGCCATCAGGTCACCGCCGAGTTCACTGACAATGGACCAGGCGAAGGGCGACCCATCAGGCAACCCTGTGAACCCAAACAAAAATCTTTCCCTGTTCCCTAAAGTGTTCATCCCACGCTGGGGGATCGTTCGTTACCCGTTCTAAAAGGAAGATTTGCCGAATTTCCCGTGCATGCGTTTTCAAACCAAGAAGAACTTCCGGGGATAAATTCCTGAATTTGATGTGCCTCAAAATTGCAAGGGCTTCAAAATTTGTTAAGTTTCTGGTTCAGGAATTCTTGCATCAAAAAGCACAACAAGAAAGCCGACGGCAAAAAAATGAACAGCAAGAACATGGATGGATTTGAATCGGAGAATCGCCTCACCCGAGGTAGTGTTACCTTGTTACTGGACTCTGCCCGGTCCGATTCACAAGCGGCTCTGGCAGGCCTCTGGCAGCGGTATTGGGAATCACTCGTTCGAATTGCCGGACAACGATGTCAATATCGAAAAGCGCTTGTGGATCCTGAGTTTATTGCTCAGAGCGTTTTTAATCAGGTTTGCAACCAAATATTAGATGGGAAATTGGAAGAGGTTGATGATCGTGATGAGTTCTGGACGATCCTGCTCAACCTTACCAAAAACAAGGCCATTGACCATTTCCGTGCGGAGTCTCGATTAAAAAGAGGAGGTGCACTTAAAAGAAAAGAGGGGAATGTTGAACAGGGCGGCATTTTGAATCAAATACCAACGGCCAATCACTCAGAAGAAGACTCGGTCGATGCGGCTGATCTTCTCGATAACCTGATTCTGAAATTGGACCGTGACGATCCCAGTCAGATGCTGTCCGATTTAATTCAAAGACGAATTGCTGGGCAAACGGTAACCGAATTATCTGAACATTTTGAAGTCACTACACGAACTATCGAACGAAAGTTGAGTCGAATCCGTGGCTTGATATGCGACCTCGTCTAAGCATCCCTGAACCGAACCGAATAGACTTGAACTCAAGTTTTCAAAAAACCCTGACCCATGAATAGCGAATTTCAAAATCAGCAGCATTCCACGCGAAGCATCGACGAATTATGTGATCGATTCGAGAACGCTTGTAAAACGCAGGATAAAGCAAGAATCGAAAACCTGGTTTCGCCCACCGAACTGGCACAGTCGCCCGAGTTGTTCGGTGAATTGGTCGCCCTCGAAATTAATTATCGAATGCAAGCAGGAGAGGTACTGACTGAACAAGAATACACCGCGAGGTTTCCAAAACATGAAGATCTAATACGGGATGCTTTCGAAGAAAAAAACGCGACTGTCGACGTCGCCCCGATCACAAAACAATTTCAGTTTATGGATTCCGGGTTAACTGAGGACGGCAATATTAGCGGCGTCATTCCCAGGATCCAAGGATATCGCATTGTCAAAGAAATTGGATCTGGTGGCATGGGGGTGGTTTATCAGGCCGAGCAACTTCGTCCCATTCGTCGCATGGTTGCCATAAAAGTCATAAGCTGCCGATCAACCAAGGAAGTGTTGTCCCGTTTTGAATCGGAATGGCAGTCGATGGCTTTGATGAAACATCCGTCTATTGCAAGGGTGTTTGATGCGGGAGTGACTGAGGACAGACGCCCTTTTTATTCCATGGAGTTGGTAGAAGGGAAACCGATTTCAGTCTTCCTGGACGAACAGAATTACTCTCTTAAACAACGGCTTAACCTGTTTCGATCGGTATGCATGGCGGTACATCATGCACATCGACAAGGCATTTTGCATCGGGACTTGAAACCAAACAACATTCTCGTCACTCTTGCGGATCGAAATCCTCTACCAAAAATCATTGACTTTGGACTTGCCAAGTCACTTATGCCGGAACAGCGGTTGTCCGAGCAAACGGTTGTAACAGAGGAAGGCCGGATCCTGGGAACGCTCGAATACATGAGTCCTGAGCAGGCATCAGGATCTTCGATGACCTCGTCTGATACAAGAACAGATGTTTATTCCCTGGGCTTGGTGCTATATCGACTACTCGCGGGAACCGGCGCAGTCGACAAGGTCAGGTGGCAAAAGCTATCGTTAGAAGAAATCCTGAAGAATATTCGAGAAGATGAGCCTACGTTACCAAGTCGCGTCGTGGCAGAGTCGTCACCAACTTCAACGCACCTATCCGGCATGTCCGAAGATCAGAGTTCCTTTTTTTGGAAATTGCGGCGTGACCTGGACTGGATTGTAATGCGGGCAATTGCCAAGGAACCTGACAGGCGTTACCAGTCGGCCGAAGCACTGGCGGACGATATCGAGAGATTCCAACAGGGCGACTCAATTTCTGCCAGACCACCAAGCCTTGCTTACCGATTTCA
Source organism: Planctomycetota bacterium (assembly GCA_014238905.1). Lineage (GTDB taxonomy): Bacteria > Planctomycetota > Planctomycetia > Pirellulales > Pirellulaceae > JABAAE01. The sequence continues at coordinate 15,593 of JABAAE010000026.1, read as the reverse complement.
GAAGTCCTTCAGAAAAAACCGGGCGGCATTCGTCGGAGCGATAACCGTTTTGGCTACATTAATTGTTGGCATCATCAGCACGCTGACAATGTATCTGGAGTCGGTCAAGGAAAAAGAAAAAGCCGTGACGGCAGGCGAGTCCCTTGCCATGGAAGTTGAAAAAGTCCGTCGCGCGGAACAGCTATTGGAATTGGAAAACGGCAGGCTAAAGGTTGAAGAGGAACTCACTCGCAAAGCCAATCTGATGCTTACCTCTCAATTATCGCTTAATGCTTGGCAAAATGCAGATTTTGCCCGGACGCAAAGCTACTACGACCAAGTGGCGAAAGTGGATAAGCCGTCCTCCTTGGAATGGCGTATTTGGGAGAATCGCCTGAGAACATTACCCAAACCGGTATTGAAATTCGATGATGCCTCGGCAGTGAAAATCGACCCGAAGGGGGAGTGGATATTTCTACTTGGAAAAAAAACGATCCGCCGAATTAATCGGCATTCCTTAACGACCAAGCAAGTCGATCTGCCGTTCTTTGACAATACCAGCATGGGGCTTTCAGCCGATGGAATGTTCCTTGCAGTCCGGGGATTGCAACGTGTTAATAATCGTTTGACTGACGGGATCGTGATTATTTCGACAGATTCGTTCTCAATAGAAAAAACATGGACTACATCGAAATACGACAGCTCTTTTTCTGGCGCACAAATTCAATTTGGTCCTGACAATAAAATCATCTCTATCGGCACGATTCGGTCGTTTGAACAGTGGAATATCGAGGATCAAGAGTTGATCCTCGAAGCAGGTTACGCCGAGAATGTACCTCTTCAATCAATGCAATGGATCCTCGACATGAAGGTGGATTCTGTGACAGGCGAAGCGGTTCTACTAACCAACTTGGGCAAGCTGATCTTGCGAAAAAAAGATGGTTCGGCGGCCGATGCTGGTTCGCCGATTTTGCAATTCCCTCAGCCTCGAACTCAATTTCAGGAAATGCCCAGTGCCTGGAAGTTTTTGCCCATGCCACGAGGTCGAACAACTAAAAACGAAAGTGTTCAACTGGACTTCCGCAATATCGTTATTCGCGGCAAGAGGCAAAATCGACTCCAAGCCGATCGACATTATCATGTTGAACCACCCCATCGAATCGCCTTGACTTCAACGAACTTTGGTTCCGCGGCGTTGCTGGCCACCGTGAGCAATGAAGAACAGGTGAAGATCTGGATCCTTAATGAGGATCGGCTTACCGGGCATGATGTGGTGAATGGAGTGTTCGATTACATCATCGACCTTCAGTTTTTTGATGATCAAACGCTCGTGATCCTGAATCGGAAAGGTGAATTGTTTTGCATTGATTTACTTGAAGAAGAATTGCGGCATCGCATGCCAAGTCATTATTCCGGTGCCGACCATCGCACCTATGATTTCCAAATCAAGGGCAACCGCATGATCTCACTAAGTTGGCAGGGAGAACTAGAGTGCCGAGACATCTCAACAAATAAAACACTTTTTCGTCGGAACTGTCTCGACAAAGGAGCACCTGCTGTCCTTGCCAGAGCAGCCAATACAGAACCTTGGGAGTTCCTTTATGCCGGCCAGGTTTCCATCAAACCCAATGGTAATCAGATCATGATTCGGCTTCCCGGAGGAACGGTTGAAATACTGGATCCGTCCATGAAGACCATGTTACATTCGATCGATATCGGCGAGCAACGAATCGTTTCCAGCGCTTGGCACAATCACGGCATTCTTGTCGTGACTGACGAAGGAGAATTATGTTTTGACGAGTTGGGTATTGATCCGTCGCCAAGGTGGCACAAAAAAATCGCCAACGGTGTTTCAGGTATCTTCTCAGACCCAAATTCTGATTTAGTTGTGTTAACCAATAGACGACCGAATTCCAAAACAAATCAGAAATTTATTGAGGTTTACCGGATTCCTGCCGATCCGCGAGAGCACCACCGCCTCGAACTGACTGATTTCCCCGAAGACGCAGTTTTAGACTGCCGTTTTTGCAACCCGAAACTGCTGTTGAAGGAGGATCCGAACTCTGCGACGAATCTGGACTCCGTGCTTGTTACAGGACATCAGTCAGGGAAAGTTCGATTTTGGAAGGTCACACCGTTAGCGAATTCAAAAGTAGAATTGTTGTGGGAATGGAATGTTTCGTCCTCCAGCATTTTTTCGATCGAAATTCTCCAGGAGGAAAAGAGGATCCTAATTGCCGATCAAAGAGGGTTCCTCCGCGTCCTGAATCTCGCCGAAGAACCTTTCGAAGTTTTGCAGTTGACCGCCAATTATTCCAATTTTTTCAAGAGTAATCAACCATCGCTGGTGCGGGTTCAGTTCGATGAAACAGGACAAAGAATTCTTGCTTTGGATAGTTCGGGAAATCTTCTGCAATGGTCAATCGGATTCAAAGATTGAATAATTCTCAACGCGTTTGCCTTTTCATCCTTTGGTAGAAAGGTGTCATTACGTGGCTACATCCATAAAAAAAAACAGCGTTAGTAACGCTGTTTTGTGTTGAGCGGCTTATGAAAAAACTGACCATCAGTTTGAGAAAATCGTGATGTATTTCCCCGGGTTACCGTTCTTGCCAAAGTCCTCAATCGCTCCCCCATCGCTCCAATCTGGGTGCTGATTGTAAGTTCCAACCAGCCTCCCGTCCTCACGAAGACCCCGAATTCGGCAGGAAACCAACTCCGAATTTGGAGGAACCGGTTGCCAATATTTTGGTAACAAGTAGATATGGGGAGTTTTCCAACGATAAAATTCCAAACCGCTCGCCGGGTCAACAAGTGGGGTTTCCCAAGAGTAAGGTAGTCTGGATGTCGCTTCAGCAACCTTTTCCCATTTCGCATCCAAAACATTCCAGGCCTGAATCTCTATACTCATACCCGGGTCGAGCTCAAACCCCTCAAAATTCGTGACGCGATAGCCAACGTAAGCGTTATTTATCGGCGTGGTCATGCAGCCCATCGATGAGATCATCAAGCCGCCCAGGAACAGGTAAATCAGTTGCTTCTTCATAGTTTTCTCCATTGTTAAATAAGTGGAACAATAGGAATACGACAACGGACAAAGGATACCGACAGATAAAACGGAAATTGATTGATCATTGGTTGGAGGGGAAATTTTGGTGGCCAACATTTTTATTATTCAGGTAACCCCCAAAAAAAAAGGGAGTCGCTAATGCGACTCCCTTTATAAACGGTAGACGTGAGCCAACTCAAAGCTCGATCAACCTATACATAGAACACCAGATCCTCAATTCCCAATTCAAAGATCTCTTCTCCCAGTTTTGCAAAAACAACATCCACATCTTCATCTAGGCCACCCGCAAAGTACCGATTGCGACCTTCGTCTCCGGTCAATACATCCGAGCCAATGCCTCCATAAAGACCATCATCCCCCTCACCACCCCGAAGGTTATCATCACCTTCGCCACCTAAAAGACTATCGGCATCCAGACCACCGGAGAGCCGATCATTGCCGGCTCCGCCATTTAGAAAGTCCCGTCCTGCGGCTCCAATCAGGGCGTCGTCGCCAACACCACCGGAAAGGATATCATTACCGGCATCGCCATAAATGACATCGTTACCAGAGTTACCATTGATACGGTCGTTTCCCGCACCACCTCGTACGATGTCTCTCCCATCACCACCAATAATAGTGTCACGCCCGTCATTTCCGAACAGAAGGTCGCTTCCAATTCCCCCCAAAATTCGATCGTCCTGGTCGCCTCCATAAATAGAATCGCTTCCGCTATCACCTTTGAGGAAATCATTTCCATCACCTCCCCAGATCCTGTCATCGCCTGCATTACCAAAAATACGGTCTCGACCAGCATTGCCGCTGAGGCGGTCATTTCCGCTACCGCCTACTATTCGGTCAGCACCGGTGTTACCTCTGAGTCCATCATCTCCACTACCTCCTCTAATTTGATCGTTACCGCGCCAGCCGTTAATCTGGTCTGCCCCGTTGGCACCTAACAACCGATCCGATCCAGCAGACCCACTAATGGCGTCATCCCCCGATTGACCATTGATGAAGGCACCCCCGTCGTGGCTGATTAAATTCCTACTGCCATCGGTCTGAACTGAAAGCCGATCATCACCACTTCCTCCAAAAACAAAGTGGGCAACACCAGTCAGCGGAGCAACGTGCCCGACCTCAATCAAATCGTTGCCCCCAAATCCGTTGACATAACTTTGGATAATACCGCTATCAAACGCATTGATATTTGTGAAAGAAGTTAGCGTAGACGAAAATGGCTCGCTAAAATTAACCTGCACATTTTCATGGTATTTGCTACCTGAAAATCCACCGGTTTCCACGTACTCTAGCCCTTGAAACCCATCGATTTGGATGTAGTTTCCCTCGTTGTTTCCCACAACAGTCAGAACGCCTGGTGTTAGGACGGCAGCCCATGGTCGGTCACTCGGTCCTAGCACCTCGGTGAGATACTGGTGTTGATTTTGGCTCCCGAAATCTTCGGTTACCAAATCGACGTTCCAAAAACTCTGGTTGATATTGTTGACATAGCCACGTGAGTCACGACCGCCTACGAGGAAACGATCCATGATATTGCGATCATTCAGATCCGGAGTTTCGGCATCTTGCATGTGAGCCTCGACATGCTCGAGTCCGAAAGTATGACCTGCTTCATGACTCGCCAGATTGGCCAACATCGTCGTCGAACGTTCGAACCAATATGCCCGGTCATCGGGGTCGTTGATGTATTGATGGACGGCTTCGACGCCTGCAAGACCTCCAAAAGCGTCATGTGCATTTCCAGGATCAAAAGCCGCTTGCCCACCGTATCCCCCGTTTTGATTCACACCAACGGTTAGGATCGTATCCCCTCCAGGATTTTCACGAACCATCCTCATGGCCGTTGCATGGTCATCAACACGTCGAACGATGACATCATAGGCCGCAAAGTCTTCCTGGACTTTTTCTATGATCCGGTCTGCAAGGAGATCGGTATCCTTGTCATCCAGAATTCCATCGGAATTCCCGTCAAGGTATGAAAATTTCGTGAACTGCTGGTTCAGGTTTTGAACCTCGGATGTCGTACCGATGATTTCAATACGTTGATTTGCCATATTTGAACTGGTATGCAACTCTGTTGTCGTTTCCCAGCGTTCGTCGGGGGTTTGGCCATCAAAATCCAACAAAATCAAGGACGTGAGTAGTTCCCTGGTTTCAAGGGACTCGAGTTGAAGCCGACGATTTCCATTATTTACTGACATGATAGGATCTCCCGTTGTTTTTGAAACTGACTTGGACGACGAGTATTCGCCAAATCGACCGAGGACCCGACAGTATAAAAATGATATTTTGTTCCTTTTTTTCCGGATCCATCGGGGTTTTCCCCGATGTCTCGGGAAAACTAAGGATCAGACAATTCCACCGTTACACCGCTTGTTAATTCCTAACCTCTTACGGTTTGCTTGGTAGGGAATTGTTTCCACCCACTCGACTGTTCGCTGCTCCTGAGTCACCAGAGAGCCTCTTTTGAAACTTCCTTGATTTGATGTGGCTGATTGAGATGACGGTTTTTACTTGGATCGGTGGCCCGGTTGTTTACTGACTTCCACCGACGCTGAACAATGGCTAAGCTTCATTGAAACTTCAGAGTGTCAACAAAGACAGGATCCAGCCTTGGACGCCGCAGAACAACAAAAGCTTCAGCAAAAACACATTCGCAACCAGCGCAAACAAATCGATAATTTGCGGGGGCGAGTGGAACGGTTGGAACAGTTGCTTGAACATTGCATCGCCGACCCCCAACTCAAATGGCTTTACGCTAATCGCAGCGAGAGAATGGATCCGACGCTGCCGATATTCGATGTTGGTCGCGCCGAGTTTCACTTGGACCGATATCGGTTTGCGGCGGATCGCGTTGCGGGGATGCTTGTGGCGGATATCGCTTGTGGTACAGGGTACGGTTCGGAGTTATTGAAACTGCAGGGCGGTGCAAAAGGTGTAACAGGTGTGGACATCTGCCAAGAAGCGATTCACTATGCTTCAAAGAAACACTCCGCCGATAGTGTGGACTTTCTATGTGCAAGCGGCGACGCTACCGGATTTGACACGGGGGCATTTGATGCCATTACTTCGTTTGAGACAATAGAACACGTTGATGATGATGAGAAACTGCTTGCCGAATTTGCCAGAATCCTGAAACCTGGCGGATTGCTTATTTGCTCGACGCCAAATCAGTGGCCGCTTGAGATCGCACCGCATCATGTTCGCGTTTACGATCGCAATTCATTTGCACGAGTGCTGGAAAAGGACTTTGAGTCTATTGAAATGTTCAACCAAAACTCCGGGACCGATTTTCAGTTCAACCGCCAACAGGATCGCGGGATCATTGCGACCAACGCCCAAAATCACGAATTAGCTGAGTGTTTTCTGGCGGTGGCCAAACGGAAGTAGATCGCTCTCTCAAATAAGTTGCTGAATCGATTCGAAATCAACAAGGCATCAACTGAACCGAATATTTGCGACCGAACATTTTGGCGATTCTTTAAATAGAACTCATTCGCAATGATCGATGCTGTAAGACCAGCTAGATTCTGAACCGACCGGCAGAGGTGCAGGAACCACCTAAAGCTACATCTTCTGCACACCTGAAGTCTGAAAGTCAGCACCAGGGAATCGATTTCCTTGCCGGCATTCGAAAAGGCTGTCGCAGGAAACGGTTCCGTTTTCGGTTTTAGCCCATTTTTCATGGTCGAACCGCGGTGACGATTGAAGCTTACTCCATATCAACGAGTCTTGACTCAACGTCGGTAGCTTTCTTGGTTTCCCACCACTGGCAAAGCACTTCCTGCATTCGCTCACATTCTTGTCGCTGCACTTCGACGTTGTATCCAAGAAGTGGCTCAACTGAAAAACGGATAGACACTTTCATGTGTTTGTGGCGATGATCGTTGTCAACTCTAATCGAAATCGATTCATTGCCAAGTCTTTGAAACGTTTTACTCCAATCGTCATGTGCCGTCTCATCGTACGAGCTTTGGTGTAATAACTGATAAATTTCCAGTTCGGCAGAATCAAAGAACTCGATGCTCCGCCGTTGATCACCTTCGCTGATGGCAACGAATCCCTGCCCGTGCGGAGGTCCGATCCACCTTTGAAACTTGTCAAACACGACAACAGGCACTAGAACGGCACAGAAGACCAAACAGGCGGCAAGAGCGCGATTTTATTTTTTCGCCAAACCAGGCAATAGTGCAGCAGCCGGTCCGAAGAATCTGTAGCGAACGAATTTAGCCGCTGTGGATAATACAAAGGTCCCAAATTCAAAGACGTGCTTCCACGGTCACTCGATCCATAGTGTTGGAATAGTCGATCACGACAGTCTTGCATTTGGAGCAGTGATCAGCTGAAAAATACCGTGCTGGTGTTGCCGGCAACAGGGATTTCCAGCCCAATTTCGCCAAATCTTCGTCAACAAAACAAAACGACTGAAACTTGTCTTTTTCTATCCATGACAACGAAGAATTAGCTGCGCTATATCCAGATTCCATTTCGAATCCACATTTCTGACAGTTCATTTTAATTTCCTTAGGTCGAATGAACGGAAAACTCTATGAACAGTATTCGAGTTGCAGCGGCGTATATTAATATATTTCAGCCGGACAATTCTCTAATCCTTGAAATATTTGAATTTGGGCGCACTCAGCCCGACCTCCCCGGGAAAAAGAGCTGGAGAATTCGTTGATTAGCGTCATGGCAAAGGGAATCGCCGCACCGTTTCTATGCCTACCGTTTCTATGCCTACCGTTTCTATGCCTACCGTTTCTATGCATCTGAATTCCGTTGGGCTGAATCCCATTTTCCGTCAACGCTGATTAGCCTCCACTAAGTTCCAAAAAATAGACCTGGTGGATTATCTTGCCGGCTGATGGATTGCTCAGCCTAAGAACCCTCTTTTGTCAGTCTCGTGTGGGCAACCCTTGTAATCCGGTTTTTACTGCAAACTATCTTGTTGTCTCTCCCAATCGTTTCGCTCTGACTGGTCACATCCTGCCCTCACTGTCTGTGGGGGCAGGATGTCAGCCCTAAAACAACCGTTTGTTGTTTCTACCAGATTTTTAACTTTCCACTTCCGCTTGTTGACCATCATTGGCTTCCAAGCGAAAGAACGGATTGAGAACCGCATAGATCACCAAAGCGGTCAACGTACCGAACAGAAAATCCTTAAACAACACCGCACAAGCCGTATAAACCATCAAGCAAATATGGAATCGATTTTGCTTTAAAACAATCTCTATTTCCTTCCATTTCACCATATTGGCCGCCACGTATGCCAAGATACCGCCAATACAGGCCATCGGCACATTATCCAATTTCGATGCCAAGAAGAATGCCATTAAGAGTTTCAGAATACACTTCAAAATTCCCGCCAGCGGCGTCATTCCACCTACCTTGATATTCGTCGCTGTTCTGGCAAGTGCACCGGTATGAGGGAATCCATTTAGCAGGGGAACGACGGTGTTAACCATCCCCTGCCCGAACAACTCCTTATTGGGATTGTAAGGAATACCCTTATTTTCGGCTAAACGATCCGCCATTCGAGAACACAACAGGGATTCAATCGCCGCGACAAAGACAATGGCCGTCACAAAATAGAACAGGTCAAAAATGACTGTTCCGTTCAGTTCAGGACACACCGGCGGTGTGAATTTGAAAAAATCTTCGGTTGGAATCGCCCCATATTTATCCTTGGAAACAGTAAGCCCACTGTCCGCCAACAACGTCTGTACCAGGACATATCCAACGACCACAGCAATCAGTGGACCCGGGATATAAACCGATATTCTCAGCAGGATTTTGCAGGTGAAGAATGTGCCCAGCGCGATCAAGAGAGCGTAGATATTAAATTGATCCAAATTCGCCCAGATCACACTCATTTTTTCGAAAAACGGGTAGGGAATTTTTTCTTTGATTCCCAGTACATCACCGATTTGAGTGAATGCAATGGTGAGTGCAATACCAATTGTAAATCCGACAACAATGGAATGGGGTACTTTACTGACGAATTTCCCCATGCCGGCCAGTCCCATTACCAAGAGAACAATCCCAGCACCGATGGAACAGAGAATCAGGAAACCAAATCCCGTCGCGTATTCCGCTGATGCAGGGTCGGTATTACCTTTCCCGTAGATTGTCATGACGGCAACAAGGATTGGAATGTAGGCTGCGGTAGGACCGTAAACCTGAAACTTGGAACCTCCAAAAAGGGCTCCAATCAGCCCGGCAAATGCACCACCCACAATTCCATGGACGGGGTGCAATCCACTTGCAATTGCAAATCCCATCGCTAGTGGAATTGCCACCATCGCGACGATCAAGCCAGCGACGAAATCGCGAACAACCACGCGTCTCCATCCCTGTTTCATATCTTCATAACGCCCATCAAAAAATGGGTTAACAAACAATTTCAATCTTTCAAACACTGCTCTTACTCTCCTTTGGAGATCAACCGGCAACTGTGCCAAATCGCTCTTTAAAATGTATTGAACGTGGTGTGCAACTAGATAGAACCCCGGGTACACACGGGGAAAATATCCGATGGATCTCATTCAAGAGTGATCCAAAAAATACATTGTCTTGCTTTGACCTGTTTCAATTTGATCAAATCAATAACAGCTAATAGAAGCCCATTCCTTGTGAGACGGCTATCGCACGAAACCGGCGTTAGGAAAACGGGGCAAATGAAATTCGAATCTCGACAAACGCAGGCCAACCGTCTTCATGACTCGGGCCAATCAACGCAATAAAGTGCCAAAGATGCGGCATTCAAGAAAGCTGGCTAACCATTGAGGAGCCGACTTGGTCAGAATTATCAAATCAACAAATAGGTGCCCAAACCATTTAACATCCGGCGCTCGGATGCTCCGACACACGGATCTCGGGAAACCAGACGGCAACCGCTTTTGAGTGAACAGCCCGGTCGGGACTTACCAGGATGAAGGTTAGTGAGTCGCGACGAAATCCGAATTCTCACCGACTCTTTTCTACGGGAAATGAGCTCTTCGACCTCAGAATCTTCGACTTCGAGATTTCTTTCCTCCAACCCCGTATTGCTGGCGGTCGAACACAACATTCCACTGATTGCAAAGAATGCAAAGAAGTAACTCAGGCTGTTCTTTAAGAAAGATCTGATGCGAACCATGGTGCCTACCGGATGGCCTAAACAACCACCGTCAATCGTTTACAATTGCAAATTACTTTTTATACGATCGCATCACCAAATCAATAACACAAGGTCATTTTTCAAGAGGCGATAAAAAAATTCGGACCACCGCGAATGGCGTACCAGTAGAATTCTTAAGACGTGCCAAATCCCACGGATTAACCGTCAAGATGCAAAAAAATCAACTTGGCGGACGCCCGATCTTGATCATCCTTAAAACAACACAAACCCTCCTGCAGGGGGGATCTGGATTGCATAGGGTGATAGCGTGGCGTCCTTTAATCTTGTTTCCCTACCTTTTGCACTAACTATACGAGGGTTGTTTAAAAACCTTGAGCAGGCGCCCTGTAAATTTCCCGAGTGGACCCAACACCCAGAAATTTGTATGCGCCCCATGTCTTCATCGCTACCGCTTGGCAGCCCCATCATGCCACAATCGAAAAGTGAAGTCTGTCTCGCCTTGGATTTCCCCATCACAATCGGTACCGGTGGCCGCGCCACCGGTAGACCGCCCCGGGAACAGGGCAAATTTTCCCTAAAAATGGCATTAAGATTGCAACCGTTCCTTTTTGAAAGAATGGGCAGAAACGTGTCAAATCCTCCGAAGCTAATTAGAATGAATTAGCGGCCGGCAATATCGGGAATATCGCTTGGCGGGACCGGATCCACACGGTCAAGCTGATCGACCCGGTTACCTGCAGATAGGAAAAACCGAAAAACCGATATGACCTGCCTGCCTCAACAAGAGTTCCGTCGCCCGAAACCCTGCCGGTCAGCAATCCGGAGAAACCAGACCGATTGCAGCTGAGGGGATTTGATAGCCCTGACCATTTCGCTCACCTCATTGAATGAAGATCATGCGACCGCCAAGAAAATTTTCATTTGAAACTCTCGAACCACGAGAGCTACTCGCGGGCGATTTAGCCACCGGCGCTAACCTGTTGGCCAATGGCCAATTCGAAGACTTCTCCGATGCCGTCAACGGATTTGTTGATGACGCCAATATTCCGGCTTGGGTCGTGGGAGACTCCGTTACCAGTGATCAGGTTCGTGTGCGCAGCTTCCCATCCCGATCGGAAGCCGGGTTTACAGTTGACCTCGATTCTACCAATGATCTGGATGAGATTATTCAGGACATTGTCACGACATCAGAGGAAAACTACCTGTTGACATTTGACTTTCGTGGAAGGCCTGTGTCGGAAACCGCTGACCCATCGACAAACGACGTCGAAGTGACGTGGGAAGGTGCGAGCTTAGGAGTCTTTCGGGCTGAACCACTTTGGCAAACGGTGACACTGGAAGTGACCGCTGGAGAAACTTTGCTCTCGCGGCTTGGATTTCGGGAGGTGATTTCTGGCAACGATGGAGTCGGCAGCTTCATTGATGATGTCCGATTGATGCACATCGAAAATGCTGTCCTGGGAAACTCCAGTTTTGAAACAACCGAAAATGGTCAGACAGACCTCCTTCCCGATTCCGAAGTACCCAGCTGGAGCGCCTATGGAAGCCCAGAATCTCGTTTATTGGATATCCGAAATTCTCCCGGTTCCAGTTCCGCCGGCAATCAATTCCTGAATTTGGATAGTTCCGCTGAACACATTGACCGGGTCTACCAGAGGTTTTCCACCGTGCCGGGAAACTCCTATTACGTGAGCTTTGATCTCAAAACAGCCGACGGGGAACCAGCGGATCAGGATGAACTAAGGGTTCGATGGAATGACAGTTTTGCGGGTGTTTTCAAAGGACACTCTGAATGGCAATCCTATGGAATCTTCGTGGAGGCCGATTCAACTGAATCCCGATTGGTATTTCGCGAGCCGGGATCCGGTGCAGGTGAAGCAACCGATGGGAACGGACCCTATTTAGATAATATTCGAGTCTTCAGCGTTGCGCCGGGCACGGATTCTCTGACCGTCGATACCAACGGTCCCCTGGAGGGAAGAGATTCAACAGCAGCTTTTTTTGAGGATAGTGGACCTTCAACGATTACCAATTCAGCATTGGTATTGGAGAACACCACCACGTCTGATTTGACGGGTGCTCAGGTCACCATCAGTAATCTACTGGATGCCACTCAGGAATTTCTAACCGTTGAGACGGGAACATTCGGGATTCAATCGAGTTACAACGGACTGACAGGCCGACTCACTCTTTCTGGTCGAGCCACCCTGGCTGCCTATCAGAGTGTACTAACGACGCTAACTTACGAAAATTTTTCTGATACACCCAATGTTACCCATCGAGAGGTTCTGGTCGCGGTCGAGTACAACTCCGTCACAAGTAATCCCGCAACCATTTCGGTCTCCATTGCACCCAATAACGACGCGCCCACAATCGAAGACGTGGCAGACCAGCAGACGACCGTTCTGGAGCCGTTCACAGCCAACATTACTGCCGTTGATCCAGAGGGAATGCCGCTGCTTTACGATATCTCAGCCAGTGGTACTGCACTTGCCAGCGGCGACACCGGACCGACTATTTCTCAAGCTGGTGTTATCGACTGGATACCTCAACAATCCGGAAGTGCCGAGATCACTGTGACCGTTACTGATGACCAAGGGAAATTTGCATCTGTCGTCTTTACGATCGAGGCTCTACTGGATGCTCCCATACCGGAGGACTTTGTACCATTTTCCGGTAATCGACAATTATCCAACGTGGTTCCCTCGCTAAGGAATAACATCTATTCCGCAGCTCCGGGAATGAGCATTGATCAATCCAAGACCTACACGGCGACTTTTCAAACCGATTTTGGTGCCATGGAGGTGGAACTCTTTGACGACATTGCTCCTGAAACCGTCAACAGCTTTGTCAATCTTGCCGAAGACGGCTATTTTGACGGCCTGATTTTTCACAGAGTTCTTTCATTGACAGGTTCGCTAACCGAAGGGTTCATCGCTCAGGGAGGTGACCCATTGGGGACGGGTTCCGGTGGCCCAGGCTACAATTTTGGCGATGAACTCGATCCAAGTCTTAATTTCGACCGAGGTGGGTTATTAGCGATGGCCAATACCGGGGTTGGTAATTCCTCCAACGGTAGTCAGTTCTTTTTCAATTACGATGACAAAGTCCAACATCTAAATCAGAGTCACACCATTTTTGGAGAAATATCCAGCGGCATTGGTATTTTATCATCACTCGCCGACGGTGTAGTCATCCGTTCGATTGGAATATCAGAGAATTAACGGAATCGTATTGCTGAACCAATTCCAAATCAATCGACGGCTTGAGAGGGGACAGGATTTACAAAAAATACCACCTGAATCTCGCAGGTGGGATCAACGCTGCCATCAGCCTGAGTGACCACATCCCTTCGCTACGATCGTCACTTCAGGATAGATACGCTACCTGTTCTTGCAGCTTGGTGATTCCACGCAGCTTGGTGATTCCACGCAGCTTGATGATTCCACAATGACAAGACTGACATTCATTGGAAGAATAAAGGGCAACCGTTTTCGATTCGCCAAGGCAACAGTGATCGACAACCCCGTGTCGCCCAGCTTGCTTCGCATCATCAATGATTGCCACGCGCATCGGCCCACCACCAAGTCAGAGCAGGGGCTTAGTCCATCATTCTTTATGTTTTGAGAGACTCGTGATGGGTGTCAGCAAAAGCTTGCGAAACTCGACCTCCGACCCCTCGGCTTGAACGGCAATTTGCCCCCGCTGGGCCGAACATTGCGTACCTCGATTGACGAAATCCCCATTCACCCAAACTTGAACAGCATCACCAACAGCTTCGATGACCATCGTGTTCCATTGGCCAACCTGGTTTTCAGACTCATCGGTCAGGTTGAGAATGCGTCTTGCTTTTCCTTCGGTAATCCCCCATTTTTCCTTCGGCCCGCGGCGGCGAACCATGTCGGGAACGGTGATGTCTTCGACAATACACCAAAAGTCGCCAGCATGACGATGGTTCATCTGCACCTCAATCGATTTTGGAAACATCTTGTAGAGTGCTCGTGGGGTCGATGCGTGAACCAACACCCCGCAATTTCCCGGCTTGCCCGCAAACCGATATTCGACTTCCAATCGGAAATTTGAATAGGCTTTGTCCGTTATCAAATGACCATTGGGACTGCCCAAACTGACCAAATTTCCATCACGCACAATAAAAGTCGGTTTGGAATCAGGGTTTTTGTCGAGATGAGGCACGTCAACATGCCAGCCCTCTAGGTCCTTACCATTGAAGAGTCGAATCGATGACGTCGTTACATCCGTCTTCAAATCCGCCCGTAACGCGCTAGCGATCGATTCTGCTGCTTTTCCGGCAACGAATTGATTGCCGAGCTGATTCAAATGAACACCATCTCGCGTCAAAATTCCACGGTCTTTGTTTTCCGGATTATTTTTTTTCAGGTAGCCAAGAAAATCTCGACGAAGATCACAAAGTGTCACACCCGTTTCCCGGGCAACGTTGCGGCTGACCTTCGCATAGTCATCGAGCATGCCGTCCAAAGCGTTGGTTTGGTCAGTTTTTTCCCCGATGGTACTAGGAGTACAAAGGACGATTTTCGCTCCCGTCGCTGCGATTCGTTTGATGAGATCCCGCAGGCCGGTATCAAAATCGTCCTTGGGTGTTCCCTTGCCTCGCACGCTATGCCAAACATCATTGATCCCAATGTAGATAAACACAATCGTCGGTTTTTTGGAAAGCACATCTCGATCGAGCCTCCGCTGTAAATCAGGAACCTTGTGACCACTGATACCGGCATAGACTATTTTCACCCCTAGCTCGGGACGCTTCTTCTCAATCGCTTCTCCGATTAAACGACAGTAACCACCGGGCCGCGCACCGCCCTGTGTGATCGAATCACCTAAAAATGCAATAACCTCTCCCTTTGCCACAGGTGATTCCTTGCCAGTCAGGTCATCCACACCATCGAAACTGGCAACGACCTCAGGTCGCTGACCTAGCCAACTAAAAACGACTGTCACCATGGCTAAACGCAATGTGAACCGATTCATAAAGTCTTCCCGGGGAGTAATAGGTATCCGAATGTCAACCAGATCATTATGACATTGAACAACCGTAGAAGGGAATCACCCGAGCCAGCATTCCATAAAGCCCCGCAGGAAACGGGAGGGGGCTGGCGGGAAAGAAATGGATGCTGACAGGAAGCCAGTCCGCCGACGCTCTAATCCAGACTGATCTACCGTTGCCAAGCACCCAATCAACACAGGCGGGGATCGATCCCCACCAGTATCCCCATCGTTTAGGTAACCCCCGGTGGTTACCCGGCCGGACCCATCAACGGCTCGACAACCAAGACTGGACAAACCGACGGACTCCAATCCGACGAATCCCCAAAAGAAACTGCGGAGCAAGAAAAAAAAAGATCGCCTTTGTTTTACGCAAAGGCGATCTCAAATTGTTTAACTATT
>JABAAE010000025.1 GCA_014238905.1 Planctomycetota bacterium | reverse complement strand
AGTCTTGGCTTCTTTATTGACTTCCCAGCCGAAAGTACCGGAATCGTACCTGCCATAGACGTTAACCGCTTTCTTGAAAGCGATGACCGATTTGGCCAACTCAAAATCGCTTGCAATCACCCCTGCCTTCAGTCGAAAGATCCAGTCGTCAATGGTCTCCGCCAGTTTCTTCATTTCCAGAGAAAAGTAGTATTGGTCTGGTTCGTGGTACACTTCCATCTCCTCACGCGGGACTTCCCTCTCCATAATTCGGCTAATCTTCTCAAAGAGAAGCCAAAGTTGAATGACGGGTTTGGATTTTTCATCCAGTCGGAAATGCTCAACTTCTCGTTCAGTTGTTGCGAGAATATCAACGTCGGGAATGCCCCAGACTTCTGCTTCCATCATGTATACGTCTTGCAGGCGTTCTTCCAGAAGTTGAACAACAGTCTTCAAGATCATGGCTATGCTTTTGCGGAACTGGCTTTGAAAGAAAGCCATCCACAGTTCAAAGTCAGACCGCATATGGCTAGTTGGAAATCTCAGCGTTCAGTTTATCAAACTACGTCATGTCACCCTATAAGTCACCTTTTAAGGTGGTAATGGTCTGTTTTGGGGTTATAGAAGGATTCATACCGGATTGCTCCGATAGAGGATTGGCTCGTGAAAAACCGCATCGAAGCCGTAACCTATCCAATATGAATCCCTCAATCTGTCTAGATTTAAAATCCTGTGACCTTACGGTCGTGCGGGTTCAAGTCCCGCCTCGGGTACTCTCAAAGACCTCAGTTTAGGCCTCTGTATCAACCCGTTCATGTCACAATGAACTTTGAAGAGTAATAAAGACCTCGACCGGGTCGTGGATTTGCGCCACATTCGGCGCAAATCAATTCTTCCTGTCACATATGCATCAGTGGCAAATCCGTGGTCGTACAAAAGGGGACATCATACTTTTGTAAATAGTCAGCATGTCCGGTTATTTAGAGGACGCAAGAGAAATTGCTGCAAGCAATTTGCCGATACTCGTGACTAGAATTGTGTATGATTACTTAGAATGACAAACGTTTAATATTTGCTGATCGGACCATCGCTGATCGCGACTATTAACTGTTGATTTCATCACCTCAACATGATTTGGTGCAATTCTAATCCCAACCGCTTTCACGCCCAGTAAAGCCGGAACATCAAAGTCCATTTAACAAGCCATTAATATGCCAAATCTCAAGCACCTAACGCTCGTTTTTTCCATCATTACCTTGTTATGCATCAGCGGCGCACGGTCGGAGGACAAGCGGCCAAACATTCTTTTTGCGTTTGCCGATGACTGGGGAAGACACGCTAGTGCGTACGCCAAAGCGGACGGACGGGGCACAATAAATGATGTTATTCAGACGCCCAATTTCGACTCGATCGCGAGGTCGGGCGTTTTATTTAATCATGCGTACATCAATGCACCATCCTGTACGCCGTGCCGAAGCTCGCTTTTGTCCGGTCAACACTTTTGGCGCACCGGGCGGGGAGCAATTCTTCAGGGTGCGGTTTGGGATGAATCCATTCCAACCTGGCCGCTGCTTCTTCAGAGCAGTGGTTACCACATTGGGTTCACTTACAAGGTCTGGTCACCCGGCACGCCGAAGGATGCGCCCTTTGGCGGAAAGGCCAATGCCTACGGCGGTGGTCGGTTTAGTGCGTTTTCGCAAACCGCGACGCGGCTTGTGAATTCGGGAAAGGCCCTTGAAGACGCCAAGAGCGAACTCGGTGCCGGCGTTCGCAAGGACTTTCAAGCGTTCCTCGACAGGAAAAAAGAGGGGCAGCCGTTTGTCTATTGGTTCGGTCCGACCAACGTTCATCGCAAGTGGATCAAGGGCTCTGGCAAAAATCTTTGGGGAATCGATCCGGATCAACTCAAAGGAAAAATGCCTTCGTTTCTTCCCGATGTTCATGAAGTTCGACAGGACTTGGCAGATTACATGGGTGAGGCAATGGCTTTCGACATGGGACTGGGAGTCTTAATTGAGGAACTAAAAAAGACAGGACAATACGACAACACAATCATCGCGGTGTCCGGCGACCATGGTCCAGCAGGGTTTCCTCATGGCAAATGCAATCTCTACGACTTTGGGACGCGGGTGCCCCTAGCTATCACCGGTCCTGGTGTGAAAAGCGCCGCAAGTGGCCGCGTTCTTGATGATTTCGTTTCAGTTCCCGATCTTGCCGCAACGTTTCTTGCAGCGGGCGAAGTGAAGAGCCCCGCTCAGATGACGTCGAAGTCGATCTGGCCCTCGCTCAAGTCAAAAGCCAACGCGGGCTTGGCCGATACATCACGTACCCACGTGTTCACCGGTCGTGAACGTCACGTTGCGATGGCCCGCGCCGGGCATCTTCCCTATCCTGCCCGAGCAATACGAACAAAAGACTACCTGTTCATCATCAACTTTCGCCCCGACCGTTGGCCGCTTGGGGACCCCTTTGACCTGGACACGAACAAGGAACCGAATGTCGAACAACTGACACAACAGACGTTTTGCACGCTGGCCGACGAAGACGCAGGTCCAACCAAAGCATGGATCGTTTCGAACCGCAAGGACAGTAAGATCCAACATATTTACGAGCATGCCTATGGCAAACGATCGCGGGAACAACTGTTTGACATGAACAAGGATCCGCACCAGATGGTCAACATCGCCGACGATTTGGCCTACGAGGATGTGCTGGTAAAGTTGCGAGGTCAACTCATGAGCGAATTAAAGACCACCAACGACCCTCGTGTTGTCGATGGCGGTCGCTATTTCGAGACTCCACCGCTGGCTGGCCCCTATAAAAAAGCAGCTAGGCCAAAGAAGTAGATCTCCAGTTTCGGCAGCACCGGTATATTTCATGCTGGAATATTAAACGGCTAGAAACACTGATTTCGATCGCTAATCTTGCGGTCGAATATCAGTTGTGCTTCCCCTAGATACCGTTGAATTCTTAGTGGACCAATTGCCTAAAAAACAAAGAAACCCCAAACGATCCCAAGCTTTTTGAGCGGGGTGGTGGATAGATAGGCTTTCGACGTTCTATAATTTGGACTCGGTAATCAACGTTCAACTTGGTGACACAAATGAGAAACTCTGGCTCACAAACAGCGGGCAAACTAATACTTAGCATTCTGACACTTAGCATTCTGACACTTAGCATCTTTGTTTTACCTGTTGGTTGCGGCAAAGAAGAATCAGAAAAACCAGTAGAAAAACCTGAACCAACAGAACTTGGCGATAAAGATCTGTCGCAGATAAAAATAAATAAAGTGGAAGCGGGGCCCTCAGGTAAAGACTTTTACGTCTATTTCTATAATGGTTCAAAATGGGAATTAAAAGAAATAACCCTCGAATTTGAGTTGGTTTCATCAAATCCGAAAAAGCACCCAAGCTGGAAGAAAAATTTTCGAGCAAGTGTCCATATCGAACCGCTTTCAGCATCGATGGACTCGTTTACTGTGAGTGATGCGGACCCCGAAACCACCAAACACCTTCACCAAAGAATCGTTGGCGCAATGGGCTTTCGAAAATAGTTTTGTCTTACCAACAGGCGGCAGCAACAAACTGGAGAAGAAATCGCTGACCCGGTGTCTGACTCAATCCGAACGCCAAGCGATCTTTTCCAGATAGGACGCCAACCCAATCAACAAATGCATTCGGCTCAATTCCTGGCTGAACAACAAATCGAATTTCAGCATTTACCAGGTGTAGGTCGGCAAACAAACAGCATGAGGATCTCGGAAGATTCCCACGGAATCCGGCAATCGGTCCCCACCGAACTGCCTATCATGGTTGTGGCACCCCATTTTCCAACAAAGATCGCACCAGCACGATGGAAATCGACAGCCTCCTTGCTAACCGGATCTTATCTCTTCAGCTTTCCAACCTCAGATTGACTTCGCGTGTCGCAAAATGGATTAACCATTAATGAATCACGACACAAAAATCGTCATCAGGTAGCGTCATCAAGTAGCATCATCAAGTGACGATGGAAACTGTCAGACGCCCACAAGATGAAAACAACGAATCTCGTTTTTAAAAACGCAACAAGATCAAAAACTCCCCAAGCCAACCACTCTTTTCCATCTGAAAAGCAGCGAGAGAAGACCGCCAACATTCTGGTTGAAAAATAATTTCAATACTATTTTGCCGTCTTATTCATATCGTAATAAAGCTCATTCATCGAACGATCCGGCAAGGACTTCACCAACTTACCGCTCGAATTGAAAAAGTGGTACCGACGCTTTGTACCTGATTTCAAGAGCGGCCTGTTACCTGAAGAGGTTAAGACATGGAAAAGCTCTTTGTCATCAACCTTTGCGATAAAATACTTCTCCGCGAGCTTACCGATTTTAGAATCGTCATCAAATTCCCTGGTGCCGACTTTATCCTTTTGATGGTTTACCGAAACCAACATGATGTACTGATTCCTGTTTTTGGCAGTCTGAAATTGCCTAACAAGTTCGAGTGACCTGGACGACGGCGGATCATATTTTTCATTCGCCAAAAAGTCAAACATTGGCTTTTCTATAGTCGAAAGATCGGGCAGTGGCATCTTCATCAACAGATTTTGCCCGGTATTTTTCCAGTAACGGCGTTCTGGATGATACAACTCCGAATATTTGAGTAACGGATCGCTATCCTCTTGTTTAACACTATTCCAGGCGTGATATTGGGAATAGTTCTGCGACGATGTTCTTCTAAAACGTTCTATCTCTGCTGTAGCTGCTTCGGCGGAGAGCAAAACCCTACTGCCATTGTTCTTGGATGACAAAGACGTTCGCGCCGACCATTTTAATCCTGACCTTTGCTCGAAAGCATCATTGCTATACGTATCGTGCCATGCCCTGGCTATTCTTTGCGATTCATCTCTTGTTGGCACATTTTTAATTTTTTGCCACAGGTCATTGGCAAACCTGGCATGAAAATACAAGTCCGGACCTTGGACACTTCCCACGAAAAAATTCAAGACGTGACCATCTGGCGTACAAAAATAGCCGATGACGTTGCCTCCTTTTTTGTCAACGTCTTTTGCTGACAAGTCCCGATTCGATGCGACGTCAAAAACAGCGACCTGCCGGAATGTCGATTCAAATTTTTGATTAATAAAACTTGTAGCTTTGTCATCATTTAAGGCAGACCGCCTTAAAGCTTGAGCGTTGTTTCAAGTGAAGTCTTCATTTTGAAAATCACCCGAAAGATGCAAAATAAAGAGCGGTTTGTTCGACATTCGAGCCTGACTTTTCGCATTCGCCAGGCTTACCGTCCAATCAATTTTGGTACCACAACTAACCTGCGAGCTATCCAGGTCCGTGTATTGACTCTCTTTTGACTCCTGTGACCACGATGTCCCTAGAGTTGACGACAGAATCACAATCATCAACACCGCAACCGACTTCAATCGAAAATTATTTGTTAGTTTTTCAATAACCATCGCTCTTCTCTCCGGTATAAATTGCCTCACCCGTTGGAGATTACCGCTCAACAAAATTAATGACAAGCATTTTGGAGAATTTACAATGAAATTTGATAGCTTTTCCGGCAATGACAAGACTGACAGCTGGGAGCCCATTTAAACCATCCAAACAAGGTCTATTAAGATTCGCTCGTTTTTTGAAGAAATCATTCGTGATCACGCTCGAGTGATTCTTGAATCATCACCCTGTGTACAGGGGTCTTCTGGATCCGTAATAACTGGCTTGTGGTGTTTTTCCACAGCGAGATGACGGCTTATCCAGTGACAAAAACACGACAGCTTCCCAATGAGGATTTTATTTGAATTGCAAGGCAAATAAATCAGCGTCTTTTAACTGAAAACGAATCCTGATCGGTTGGTTAGCCAATTTCTCAAGATCAGTCTTACCCTTCCAGCTGACAACGTGATCGGTTTTGTCGCCAATGATTTCGTCGCAGTCGTCAAACGAAAATCCGGCAATTGGATTTCCCCTTCGGCCCGTCAGCTCAACGCGAATCGAACCAGCGGCACTGGTGGCGGCATTCAGATTCAGTTCAACCGCGATCTTATTTCCTTTAACATCCGCCTGCCTGGATGAAAACCGAATTAGCTTTGTCGTCATTGTACCTGGTCGGTATCCCGCGTGCACCGAAGCAAATCCATCCAAACGCATGGAATATCGCCGTAAATACGAGCTGGGTTGCCCATAGTTTTTTTGAATATAGAAAGACAGTTCATCCCGACCTGTTTGCACGATACCAAGAGCAGGGTAATTGGTTCGTGAAACCCAGTTTTCCAATCCCATACCGGGACGAACAAAAGACTCCATAAACGAACGGTCATATTGATTTCCACCCCGTGTACTGAGAAGAACAGCGTCTGAAATATCTCCAAAATATTTTGGATTCACCTCGATTCGTTGAGCCTCTTGACCCGTTAAAACACGCCGGCCTGGCATAAATCTGGCGGCGATTCCCAATGCAATATGGGGAGCCCGAAAATAAGGTGACGTCTGATTGGTATAAAGATGCTCATTAGGCGTCTCGCCGAAAGACATCGCCACCGGATCCGACCAGTGAATAAAATCGGTCGACGTCGTACGACTGACTGTACGAAATCCGCGATAACCTTCTCCCGTCCACGTACGAAAATAACAGACGTATTTTTTTTCTGCGACGGAATAGAATGACACATTCTGTGAGTCAAAAATGCCTTTGGTGAATACGGGATCTTTTTGAACTCTTTTCCAATGTTTTCCATCGGCGGACCGAAACCCAATCAATCCCTTGGAGGTACCGCCGAGTGCCTTGAACCGTTCGGAAGGTGGGGTGGCAGGATTGGTATCAACAAAGGGTGAAAAATTATGCGATGCGGGAGTTTCTCCTTTGAGAACAATGTTGTTGTCCGTCGAACCCTCAAATTGGAAAATCCCGAGATTCGGCTTGGTCCACTGGATGCCGTCATCACTTTCAGCGCAACAGGTGACTTCCAGATCCGTCCCGTCACCCCCAGCTTGAGGTAGCCCTCGATAGTACAACCTGAATTTCTGGCCGTCATTGAGGACGGTTGCGTATCCGCAGAAAGCGCCTTCCCAGGGTTTATCAAATCTGATCACTGATTCCTCTGGCCGCGGATGGTGTAAACGCTGCTCCACACCATTCATTCTTTCGATCAAATGCTTATCGACAAAAGGCTCTAATTGATTGGCAATATCGATGGGCGAGATCAAGCTCGGAAACCGTATCTTCGCCAAGTAAATCGCGGTCTGCCCCTGATGCGAGGCATAATAACTGACCCACAGAACGTCATCGTGCCAAACCATTCCGGGATAGCTTGTGTCTCCCCCCGACGGAAGTCGCAGCAAAGGCTTCATCTTTCCTTCGTGGGGATCGATAGCGACGATTTCCGTTCGCTGCATTCGATCGTAAAGTCGCCCCGCCCCAACCCAATGACCGCCTGGCAGACGCAGGAAATTGGGACCACCAAAACGAATCCCCATATCATGCCATTCCCAATCCACGTAAGGCGGTTTCGAGATTCCGAAATACGCAGTGTTTCCTTGTCCATCGCGACGATGCAGACAATAACCTGTGCCATCTTTCTCAAATCGAACTCTGGCTTCGGTAGGCCATCCGCCAACTGCGAGTAGCTTGTCTGTAACTACCTCGTATGAAATCCCATCGGTCGTCTTCAGTAAGGTACTGCTGCTAGGACGATCCGGAGCACCATAGGCAACTCCATAGGCGATATCATCCTGCCACGTGACCCGCCATAACCAACGGCCCTTGGGAATGACGATTTTGGGATCGGTAAAATTCGTGGCATCGGAAGAAAAGCTGACAAATGTTCCCGTCGCTCTCCGATCATCCGATGTTTGTTGGGCGCCACCAAGTACCATCAAGCGATCATCCGGTGTTACCGAAAGTGCCGCATCCCGAAGGTCGTAATCTGGTAATTCCAGCAAGACAGTCGATTTCCACATAACGCCGTCAGCGGAACAAATGATTCGCAATTTACCAACGTCACCAGCGTGACCTTTTCCCTCCCGGAAAGCACAATAAAACTTCCCTCGCCAGCGAACCAGATCTGTAAAAGCATTATGTGGTGCTTGACTCCAAATCTTCTTGACTTCGAGAATCTCAGGTTCCAGGTCCTGTCCGTTGGCTAGCTGACAAAAGAATGGCCACAGGAGGATAAAACAGATGAAAGAAAAAATATCGATGAAATTGGGCTTGGCGTTATATATTTTCATTTGTTTGTCAAAACGAAGGAAACACAGACAAAACTTCTTTTTAAAGAATATTATTGACGTTGTAAAAAATCATACCCGCAACAGGTGATCACTCCCAAGTTAAATTTCTTCGGGCAAAGTATCAATTGGCTGAATTTTCTGGACGATCCAATGCGCAAAATAACGAGCATATCCCGCGTTACTCCTTGAGACACAATCAAAACGCCTCTCCCTCGACCAATAGACAATTTGTCGTTCGGTCAAATTAAAATAGTCCTTCAGATGGGCGAGATCGTATTATCGCTTCAAGCCTGCGATGAAACCCTGGAATGCGAATTCTCTTTTTCATCGTATTGAATATCCGCCGCACAATCAAAACAAATGCGTTTGAAGCGGTCGTATTAACCGACACCCTACGGGCACCTCGGTTTCGCGTTGGAGTCTGTTGGTCCTCGGTCAAGTCAGCAAACCGGACAGAGAGCAGAGAACGCGACTCTTGAGTTTCATTTTCAGCAGAGCATCTGCCGCCTGTTTCTGCACGTAGCCACGGTGCCAGAGATGCCCCGCTATTTATCAGGATTTTCCATTTTGGTGTGAAATATTGATTCGGCAGGGGCTTTACTCGGATAGGAAACAAACGATCCCCGACTCAATCCAACTTAATTCTCCTCGAAAGGCACAGTATGAACGTTCAAAACAATCAGCCAACGGCACCCTTCATCATGATGTCCTGGGCCGCACTTGCGGTCGGCCTGGGCGGATTTTTAATTGGGTTATGGAATAGCGGAATAGGCATGGAAGAAAAGGGATTTTACTTTACAGTAATGGCGTTCAGTATGTTCTCTGCGGTTTCTGTCCAAAAAAGTGTCAGGGATCGAATCGAAGGAATCCCGGTTTCCGACATGTATTATGGAATATGCTGGTTCGGCATCATCCTCTCGGTTCTTTTATTGGTTGCCGGTCTTTTTAACGCCACAACCATCGATCTAAGCCAGAAAGGGTTTTATGCCATGGCCTATACCTTATGCATTTTTGCTTCGATCACCGTCCAGAAAAATACTCGTGATCAAGTGAAGACGACGATGCAATTCCCGGAAACGCAATTCCCCGTAACGCAAGCCGCAGGCCTCCCGTCGAAGGATTCTTAAGCGATGGACTCGTGACGAAACTCAGCCTCCAAAAAAACTCTGCCGATGTTGGTCTAGACGAAAAAACTGGCTTTTTGATCAGACTGTTCCAACCGATTCAGTCTCAAACAAAAACCGCAACTGGTAGAACCAGTATGCGGTTTTTTTGTTGACAACTATTCCAACCACTTGCTGCGTCTGCCGCTGAAATCGATATCTGATTTGGGCCCACCGATTGGAATCCTGTCGGCCTCAATTTCGGCCAAGCGTTTGATTGCGAGTTCCTTCATGGTCTTGACGCGAAACGGAAATTGTTCGCTTAGATTTTTTGTTTCGGAAAAATCGTCTGCAAGATTAATCAGCACAGGTCCATGTTCGGACCCTGAGATCTCGTCGACTTTGTCAACATAAAGTTTCCATTGGCCAACTCGGATCGCCTGCAGTGTTCCCCAGCCGTGCCAAAACAGCAATTCGCTTCTTGCATGAAGGCTGTCTGTTTTTTTTATCCAAGTGTCCCAAACACTAATACCGTCCATTGCCGGAAGATTGGCAGCTGGAAATTTTGAAAGGTCAATTCCACATGCCCGCGAAAGAGTCGGCAGTATATCGATTGCGGCCGTCAAATCATTATTGACCTGTCCCGAGGGAATTACTCCGGGAAATCGAACGAAGCAGGGAACTCGGTTACCACCCTCCAACGAACTCCACTTCAAACCACGAAATGGACTCGCTTGTGCCCATTTCTTTTGCCCTGGTTCGGGACCGTTGTCTGACATGAATATGACAATCGTCTTCTCATCAAGATTGACCTCGGAAAGCGTTTTCATGATCATGCCGATTCGACTATCGAGTTCTTCTACAACATCACCATACGCACCAAGCGGGGATTTTCCTTTCCAGTCTGGATGAGCTTGAGCAGGAAAGTGCGGCGCGGTGTATGGCAGATAAAGGAAGAACGGTTTGGTATGGTTGGATCGAATGAAGTGGATCGCCTCGTTGGTGAACTGCTCTGTCAGCAAACGATTGTTAAATGGATCCGCAACCAGTTTTCCATCCCGAAAAATCTTTTTCGTCTGATTATTGCTTTTTGTTATATAAAAACTCGCATCGAATCCCTGCCCCATCGGCAACATGCCTTTGGAATCCCCTAAATGCCATTTTCCGGAAATGCTGGTAACATATCCCGATTTCTTAAAGACTTCCGCCATCGTTAGGGCCTGCGGCGAAAGCCCATTGACTGGCGGAATCCTGTGCCCAATTACACCTCCCCGCCACCCCCAACGGAGAGGATAGCGTCCAGTGAGTAATGCCATTCTGGAGGGAGTACAAACTGTGCAGCCGGCATAAAAGCTGGTCAAACGTACCCCTTCACCTGCCATTTGGTCCAGCACTGGCGTTTGGATCTTCCGATTGCCGTAACAGGACAAATCACCAAATCCTAGATCGTCCGCCAGGATCAATACGACATTGGGTTGAACCGGCACCTCGCTTCCAAACAAAACCACCGCGGCACGATCCAGGGCTAACGCCCCTGCGGCGATCGTTAACACTGAAAATAGAACACGATTGCTGATCATCTGAAAGTAAAACCGATCTGAAAACAGTTGATGAATGGCCGCCGATCACAACAGTAATCGATTACATTTCGATATCGAATCGACGACGATTTTCTCTACCCACCAAGGATTGCGCAAGCGGGTCAGAGATGACCGATTCAGTGCTTGGATCCCAACGAATCGTCCGCCCAATCCTCGCCGCGATGCCTGCCAAATGACACGTAGAAAGAGCACGATGGTGACTGTAAGGATCCGATATCGGATCCTTACGAGAAACAACCGAATCAAAAAAGTTTTTCACGTGATTGGTCAGCTCGCGATTTTTGTAGGTCTTCTCCAATGCTCCGTCGGGCAGAGGATTGGAATTCAGATCTTCTACTGGCTTGCCAACCAGCTTTCCCCGATTTACGAAAATCCGGCCTTGGGTCCCTTCAAAAAGCACACCATTATCGGCATCATGCCGAATCGATAATTCAACTCCATCCTGATAAGTCGCTTTGATATTAAACTTCGTTGCCGTGTTGTAGCGATTGTGAACCGTGGGATGGCCGTCTTGAAACTTGACTGGATGTTCGACCATTATCGGATCAATACGAATGGGCCCGGTCTCTGTCTTATTCATCCCCCATGTTGCAATATCGACATGGTGCGCACCCCAATCCGTTAGTTTCCCTCCTGAATATTCATACCACCAACGGAATTCATAGTGGTTCCGGGACCAGGATTTGATGATGTTGCTAGCGCCGGTCTTAAAATGATACTCGCTGATTTGGGCCGGTCCGAGCCACGAATCCCAGTCGAGGTGAAGAGGCGGTTTGGAAACCGGTAATTCCGGACTGGTTGGAGCGCCGCCGATTCCACACTCTACTTTTCGCAAATCGCCAAGCCTGCCATCGCGAATCATGGCGATAGCCTTGATGAATTGGGGGCCACTTCGTTGTTGCGTGCCAACTTGAAAAACCGCGCCTGTTTTTTTACAGATATCACAAATCAATCGACCTTCCTCGATGGTAAGCGTCATTGGCTTTTCGCAATAAACATCTTTACCGGCCAACATCGCTTCAATGGCAATTTTTGCGTGCCAATGATCTGGGGTACTTATATGCACAACATCGATCTTGGGATCGTCTATTATTTTCCGGTAATCCCCAGCTCCAAGGGGTGATTTGCCATGCCATCCTTTGACAATTTCTCTGGCGAGTTCAAGGCGGTTTTTATCAACATCACAGACGGCCACAATATCGCCGAATTTTGGAAACTCTTTTCCCACCCCATATCTTCCATCGGCAACAAAGACCCGTTTATCCCAGCGAATCCCACAACCAATCACGGCGATTCTGGGCCGACTATTGGGACTTTGAAACCCAATAGCTCTAGGAATGGGCCCCAAACACAAGACAGACCCAACGGCCCCGGATGAAATCTGTAACGCCGTTCGGCGAGTCATTGAATTAGTCATAAGTGCTCTGTTTTTTTTCGCAAATTGTTGTTTTATTTGCATCAGTTTTTATTTGCATCAGGAAGATATCAAGTGTACTCGGCAAACTGGGCCTTGGGGTGGGAACCTTTTAGTGATTCTGCCCCGATTTGGCGGGACGCAGCCCAGTTGCCCCTTAAATAAGAGAAATTACCGGGCGGGCGGACTAACGCGAGTACTCTTGGACAGACCAAATATCTCAAACGAAGCGAACGACGTTGAAAACCATAAACGTAGCCCGCTCCGGTTGCATCGCTTTGTGCTGGCACATTTGCGAAACGTCGGGCGTCGATTCCGATCGGTTCAATCGACGTAGAGCAGTACGATTCCCTCCTCATCGAGAGGCTTAAATTGAAAGCGATAGGGAAGCGGTTTGTAGTACTGAATGATGGTTTCGTCATCCATAAAATGAGCAACATCTTAGAACTCTCGTTGGCGGCTGGCTGCATAACGATTGCGATAACCGGGTCGCCGCGGTTGATCTTCCATTTGTAAACGCGTTGTCGGCCACTCCGCGTTCATCGCTTGGTTATCCGATCGGTGAACTTGCCTGGGTTCAGCAAGCGACCCGAAACGAAATGACTCCGGTCCAAGCTACCTCTGCATTCAAGATTTTCGGTTATCGCTGGTTGGTATCCTAGCAATAGCCCCCCTGACTTTGACTTGACAGACCGAAAATCAACAAGTAAAGCAAACTTGTCTTAAAGAAAGGTATACTTGTCATGTCATTAGAAAAGCACTTTCCGTTTCTGGGGCTGGTTTCCCTATTACTCACCGCCTGCGTACTGATTGTTTTCGATGTCCCTGTGGAACCAACATGGGGTGCAATCTTCATCGGAATCGTCCTGCTCTATATCACTTGGCTCACCGCGTTTAAGGTTCGAGACCCGGATGAAGTCAAATCTGCGGCCCTGAAATTCAGTATGAATTTCGGGGCATCGATGGGTTTGGCGACCGCGTTAATGGCAGTAGCGTTGATGTTGGCTATGCCCGGACTGGCTGACTTTATTGCGAGGATCGCGATGGACGCTAGAGATGGTATTTCACCGGCAGGTGCCGGGTTTGGTCTCGGCGTGATGTTCACGGTCGCTGGGGCCGTCGTCTTTTCGTTCGTGGGCTACACCGGTTGGTGGCTGGTCCTTCGCTAAAGTCGTTCGCACCCAAGAGAAAACCGTGAAAAATAAGCTTCGCATCTTACGCGCCATTCATGAATGGACCCAGGCTGATCTCGCTATCCGCTTGAATACATCGTCAGGCATAAAACCAAAATCGGCATTATCACGAATCTGGGGAAGTAAGGCATTAGATTTTACTATAACCACTAGACCAAAAATGACGAGTGATCGCCGGTGCTGCTTTCATTGCGTTTGAACTTTTTGCCTGATGTTATCGCCGGTGCTTCTCTGCGTTGTGGTCCACTTTTTTTATATTCCAAATTGTTGGGTGTAAAAAACATTGCTAAAACGCCGATATATTTGTAAAACATTGGGACGTTAGAAACGTCTTTAAGTCACGTTTTTCCCCATGTTTTTGAATTTTTCCAAATGGTTCCGAGATGATGGTTTTGTCGTTTTGTTTTGTCGTTTTAATGACAGACAATTTAATGACAGACAATCATGCAACGCACAAGTAAGGACCATCTCATGGATACTTCACTTGAACCACCTAACAAAATCATTACGCCAAAATCAATTCGCACCGAAAAACCGCCAAAAATGAAATCAGTCATACACCGATCCCTACTAAAAAATAAACTGTTAGCTCTGATGTTGGTGTCCATCGCCTTCTTTTCGACGCAGCTTGCAGCCCAAGAACAACCTGGCAAGGCGGCCGGAATTCCAGTGCCCCAAGGACTGGCAAATCCCAAAGTTGGTGAATCGGCTCAAAACGGCCAAGACGATTCCGGTACAAAGAAAAAAATGGCACGCGATTACGTAAAAGGTGCTGTTCTTACTCCAGCACAGGAGAAAACGGTATTAGAGCTTGCTAAACAACGCGGGTTGAAAAAAGTTGCCAAAATTTACACGTATTATCTTCAACCGACACAGGCTCGCGGCATCGGCGTAATCGAAGAAGCGAAAATCAAGGGGCGTGATGTTTCTTACATGGCGCTTGAAGTGCGTTACAAAAACTGGTGGCACCCCAACGCTTCACCCGGAAAGGGAGACATTAAGATCGGTGATTTCTGGGCTGGAAAACCACGGGCTGAAAAACACAAAATCCTCAAGGTGAATATGAAGAAAATCTGGGTCCGTTCTATTAACGGTCTTCAGGTTGACCAATGCGAACAGATTCTACAGCAGCTGATGGCCAAAAAATTTGTTTTGGAGCCGGGTGTCAACAAAGAGACTATGCAACAAGTTGACCTGACTCGACCAAAGTCATTTTCGAAGCGAGGCGAGGAAGTAGCCATTGACTTTCAACACAAAACCTCCGATTCAGAGTTTTTCAGCCTACAGATTAAGCCAAGCAAAGAACAGCTTTCCATTACCCAGTTGTTACACGCCATATTTTAGAGTGTGTAATTCTAGAGTGTGTATCACCCGTGGGAGTATTGTTTTCATCGCCCAAACCGCCTTTGACGTTTTCGAAAGGAAGCGATAAGTGTGCAGCCCGTCATCACAGCTGACGCGATCCGCCATTTCCTTATTTCAAAACGACGACTTCCAACGAGTGTAGTCAGGAAGAATCTCAATCAACAACGGCAAGGTCAACTGATCCAGAAGGCGATATTATCCGGCGGGGCCCGCCAAACCAAAGCCGAAAAATGAATGGAAAATGAAAGTGAGTTCACTCTGGAGGTGAATTCCCGGGGATCTATTTTCCTGCCGTCCACGCTGGCCGTTTCTCCTTCATCAATCGCTCATGATAATTCTTGGCGGTCTCTTGAAGTTGAGCGACCACGTTCGGATTCGTGTCTGCTAGATTTTTCGATTCGGAGATATCGTCTCGTAAATGATAGAGCTCGGGATTTTTTCGCAAGAATAGTTTCCAGTCTCCGATGCGAACCGCTTCCAGCTTATTGTTGCGGTAAAAGTAATACCCCTCTTCGGCATGAGGAGAGTCTGACTTGGGATTTGCCAACAAACCTGATATATCTCGTCCATCAATCGGACGACTCTCATCGAGCTGAATTCCTGCGAGATTCGCAAACAAGGGTAACACATCAATGGTCGCGGCCACCTGCCGGCAGGTCTGCCCCGGCTTGATACCGACTGGCCACCTCATCACACACGGGACCCGCATACCGCCTTCGTAGGTGGTCGCCTTGCCTGCACGTAGCGGCAATGCACTCCCAGCATGATGCTTTTTACTTAGCCATGGACCGTTGTCACTGGTGTAAAGAACAACTGTATTGTCAGCGATTCCCAATTCATCAAGCTTTTTTAATATTCTCCCCACCGAATGATCGATGTGTTCAATCGTCAATTGATAGGCCGTTTTGGGGTCCGGATCATAACGCTCATCATTGACGAATAATGGGACGTGCGGCATCGCGTGGCACATATGCAGGTAAAAAGGCTGCTTTGCATTGGAAGAGATAAACTTGAGGCACTCGTCGGTATACCGATCCGTCAATGTCACTTGATTGACGGGCGACTCTACCTGTTTGCCATTGCGGTACAATTCATTGTTGTAAATATCCCATTTTTTCATTTTCCAGATTTTGTCCAGATCAGTCGGCCCGTTACCCCAACCCCGCTGACGAGCCATGTCATTGCTGTAGGCCAACCCAAAATAACTGTCGAAACCTTGACTGGTTGGCAGGGTTTGAGGCCGATCACCAACATGCCATTTGCCAACCATGGCAGTCGCGTAGTCCTTTTGCTTTAACATATCTGCAATGGTGACTTCTTCCGGGTTCAAACCAATTTTCGAATGGGGACCCAGCACACCCCGCATACTGATTCGAGGCTGATAGCAACCGGTCAGCAATGAAGCCCGCGATGCGCTACAAACACAATAGCCGGAATAAAAATCTGTAAAGCGAATTCCGTCTTTCGCCATCTGGTCGATGTTTGGTGTTTTAATATTTGGCGAACCGAAACACCCGAGATCCCGATACCCTTGGTCGTCTGCAAAAATGACGATGAAATTGGGAATTCGGTTTTGTGCTGACACACAAAATGCCGCATTCAGAATCAGCAATATGGTCAAAAGGGATTTCATCTGTATGAACCTTGGTCTCGAAACTGGTAACCAAAAAATTGAATCACACAGATTTTATCAGAAAATGATTCATCGGGTCACTTATGACTGACTCTTTGAAAACGAATTGAGAAACAACTATCTACCAAGTACCGACCGGCCTTGTTCTTGACGGCTGTCATGAGATCAATTAGAGCCACTGACCGCGTAAGCTGCCTCAAAAGAATACAATAGGCTCCAATGACAGCCTTGGTTTTACCATTGGGAAAAGGAAAACTTGGTTAGTGTGAGAAAACAAATGCCAATTGCTTATCAGAAAACACTCCCAATAGGAAACAACCTAATCCTCTGACAAATGGTCGCTTTTCTGAAGAAATCCCCGCCCTTAGCATGAGACCACCCAGCAACTAACCGACGGCTGACTTCACGCCAGATTACCTCAGGATATACGGCAATTAACAAAGAGCTTTTTAGCTTCCCTTGTCGGCTGAACCGGGATTTCTCGGATCTCAATTAAGAAGAAAGGTTGGACTGCATACCGACGGCTAAACAAACGCCAATGGCGATACCAATGGCAAGGTTACCGATTCCGGCACCAATCGCTATCCCAATCGCTAGTCCAGCTCCTGCAGTCAAGGTATGCGATTTCTTTTTATTGGTGGCTTTAGCTTCTATCATTGGAGCTCCCTGAGCGTGACGGCATTGGACGAACGACGTGCCAACTTTCTATCGTCGTCATTAATTATTGTAATTCATCATTGCGATGAGAGTCGTTTCGAATCAAAAACCGAAACATTGGGGACAATACTTCCCTTTAACGCAAGAATTGAAAAAAAAGTAAGAAAGGTTCTAACCTTGAGGGAAAAAACTGTTTTGATAATCACTGTCAAACGCGGCGACCGGTTGTTTCAATCGGCCGGCCACTCCAAAAACCTACCAAATCCTACGTCACTTCCGCTCCTCAGAGGGTGACCTGCCGAGAAGTCTACTCGGCCAACCCCATTCAGATAATGCTTGGATCAGCTAAAGATTGACCTGGTTTTCCAGATCTCATCCGCATATTGCCTAATGGTTCGATCACTGGAAAACCAACCACTATTTGCAGCGTTTAGAATACTCATCCGTTGCCATTGGGTTTGGTCTTTATAAGCATCATTCACCCGTTGTTGGGCATTGATATAGCCACGCAGATCAGCAATCGTCAGCCATTGATCCTGACTGCTCCGGAGTCCTTGCGTCAAAGTTCTAAACCTGTCTGGATCGGCAGCATTGAAATGACCACCCTCCAACAAATCCATGACTCGCTGAATATCATCATCGGCAGCGATCATCGAATTGGGATGATAGTTTTTGCGAGTCGCATTGACTTGATTGGCATCCAATCCGAATAAAAAGAAGTTTTCGTTGCCCGCT
Organism: Planctomycetota bacterium; assembly: GCA_014238905.1. Taxonomy (GTDB): domain Bacteria; phylum Planctomycetota; class Planctomycetia; order Pirellulales; family Pirellulaceae; genus JABAAE01. Next base: position 5,272 of record JABAAE010000025.1, on the reverse strand, counting down.
TTTTCCCGTATCTCGATGTTAGCACCATCCAGTGTCCCAATTGTTAAAGCACCGTTCATCATGAATTTCATGTTTCCCGTTCCTGAGGCCTCTTTTCCAGCCGTAGAAATCTGCTCCGAGAGATCCGTCCCCGGGCAAATAACTTCCATTGCGGACACGCGGTAGTTAGGAAAAAATGCCATTTGAAGCAGGCCATCGGTCGCCGGGTCCTGATTGATAATTTCCCCCACGTCATGGATCAATCTGACGATCAATTTTGCCAAATGATAACCAGGCGCCGCTTTCCCACCGATCAAAATACAGCGGGGTACCAATCCTTGAATATCACCCCTCTGAATCCGATCATAAAGATGAATGGCATGGAGCACATTTAACAATTGGCGTTTGTATTCATGAATCCGCTTGACTTGCACGTCGAAAATAGCGGAGGGATTAAATCGTTGACCAGTGCAACGATAGACATAGTCGGCGAGATCGTTTTTGTTATCCTGTTTGACGGCCTGCCACTTAACCCGAAATCCATCGTCATCGGCAAGCGGTGTCAGCGCAGAGATTTGATCTAAATTAGATTCCCATTGATCGCCAATCGTTCCGTTCAGTAGTTCCCGTAGTTTCGGATTGCAATGGGAAAGCCATCGTCGCTGCGTGACGCCATTAGTCTTGTTGTTGAATCTCTCCGGCCATAGCCGATAAAAATCAGCAAACAAACCGGATTTAAGCAATTCAGTATGCAAATGGGCGACACCGTTGACCGAAAAGCTCCCCACAATCGACAGATATGCCATCCGTATGTGAGGATGTTCTCCTTCCTCGATCAAAGAGACCCTTTGCAATAGTTCCGCTTCGTCAGGGAACCTTTGGGAAACCTCCAAAAGAAATCGCTCGTTGATCTCGTAAATAATCTCCATCAATCGAGGCAGAAGATGACTGAACATCGCCACCGACCAGCGTTCTAATGCTTCTGGCAACAATGTGTGATTGGTATAAGCCATACACTGGGTCGTAATCTCCCAGGATTCCTCCCATTGCAAACCGTACTCATCGATCAACAATCGCATCAGTTCGGGTACCGCACATGCCGGATGTGTATCATTCAACTGAAAACAATTCATTGGTCCGAATTCGGAAAAATCGCTACCATTTCTCACAACCCATTTCGCAAGTACATCCTGCAAACTGGCGGAAACAAAAAAGTATTGTTGTTTAAGTCTTAGCTCTTTGCCGTTTTCGCTGGAGTCATTGGGATACAACACCATCGAAATTTGCTCAGCGATATTCTTTTGAGCAACAGCCTCGGGATAACTACCAGCGTTAAACTCTTCTAGGTTAAATGCATCCGTGGCAGAGGACTTCCACAGCCTTAACGTGTTCACCGTATCATTTCGGTAACCGGGAATCGGCATGTCAAAGGGAATCGCCAGAATGTCATGCGTTCCAACCCAGCGCATCCGGGCAGCATCGGTCTCATCCTGAAACGATTCGGTATGCCCGAAGAAATGAATTTGGCGGGTGTCTTCGTCTCGTTTGATTTCCCAAGGGTTACCATCTAGTAACCAATGATCGGGAGCCTCAATCTGCTGACCATCTTCGATTCGCTGATGAAACATCCCAAATTCATACCTGATTCCGTATCCGGCCACGGGCAAATCGAGGTTTGCGCAGCTATCCAAAAAACAGGCTGCCAAACGACCAAGCCCACCGTTGCCCAAGCCAGCATCGTGTTCTTTCTCCACAACTTCCTCAAGCTCAAGGCCAAATCCATGCAGAGCCTTGCGCATCGAATCATCGATATCAAGATTTTGTATGGCGTTGTTTAAAGACCGACCTAAAAGAAATTCGAGAGAAAGGTAATGAACCCGGCGAACCTTTTTCTGGAAAAACCTTTTCCTTGTCGCCAACCATTTCCGACTAAGTTGGTCTCGAATCGCAATCGCCGCTGCGCGGTAAAGAGACTGGGCATCCGCATGCTCAAGATCGCGTCCCAAGGTATAGCAAAGATGTCGGCGAAGTTCATCCGCCAATGGCAAGAGCACATCATTACTGGTTTCAACGTCGTCAAAAACTGGCTTCATGGTGGCGGTAGATAAAGTATGGAATTCGTTTAAAAAACAAAAGGATCAAAGGGAAATCAAAATAGGATTCAGGGTCCAAAGACTAATTCGAGCCCACTTTGACGACAGTCCAAATGGAATGAAAAACTGCCCCGATCGTCACACTATTAGCAAAAGCAAACGGAACGATCCACAGGACTGAGGTTCGACCGGGCGACCGGGATTCTGAAGTTAGAAAATAGAAATCTGATATTACTAGCAAATTTGCGGAAAAACTGGTTTTTCCTCGGGAAGGATCCACCACGAGCCGGAAATGGCTGCCGAGATCCTTCGTTGGCCTCCGATCGGAAACGGTAGGGAACTCTGATAGGAAACGGCAGGCCAAATTCGAGTCGACAATCGATGAATAGGTAAATGGCTCCGCATCAACCTGCCAAAACGCCCTGTTATTCATCAACACGCAAATACTTTCGATTATCTCGACGTGACCGGTCAATACGTGTCCAACAGACAAAAGACGCCCCAAATTTTTATGCCGACTCATAACAGACGGACAATCCGTGTTTGCTGTTCGAATTTTCACCGAACTCAATCAGAAAGATTGACCGCTCCCGACGGTAGACCACCGATTTAGAAATCAACGTCTTTATTTTCTTAACGCAGCTTCAAATTTTCTGACACCGCTTTAATAAGTTGTTGTTCCGTTGATAATAGGACGTGCCGAAATAACGTAATCCTTGACATCGCAAACAATAGAAACAGTCTTATGCCCAGCCTTCTCCCCGAAGTTGATCCAGATGGTTTACTCGAATATTCAGTCGTTTACACCGACCGAGCGTTAAATCACATGTCGGCGTCGTTCCAAGAGGTAATGAATGACATCTCAAAAAAGCTAAAGAGCGTCTATAACGCAAGGGCCATCGCCATCATTCCCGGGAGTGGCACATTTGCGATGGAATCGGTCGCGCGACAATTTGCCAGTGGCCAAAAATGCCTAATTATCAGGAACGGGTGGTTTAGTTTTCGCTGGACTCAAATCCTTGAAATGGGAAACATTGCATCGGAATCGCTCGTGATGAAGGCGACACCCCTAGGATCCGATCCATGCTCGGCATTTGTCCCCCCACCCATTGAGTCGGTGGTTGCGGCCATCAAAAGAGAAAAACCGGCAGTTGTCTTTGCCCCTCACGTGGAAACCTCGGCGGGAATGATGTTACCCAACAGCTATTTGACGGCGATCGGTGAAGCCGTACGGAATGAAGGTGGTCTGTTCGTGTTGGACTGTATCGCATCAGGAACAGTTTGGATCGACATGGAAGCCTGCGGTGTGGACGTGTTGATCACTGCACCGCAGAAAGGCTGGAGCGGATCACCTTGCTCCGGATTGGTGATGATGGGAGAGCGAGCCCAGGAAAAACTGGAAGGCAGCCAAAGCAGCAGTTTTTCCTGTGACCTCAAAAAATGGTATCAAATAATGGCGGCCTATGAAAACGGAGGTCACGCCTATCATGCCACCATGCCAACCGATGGGCTGAAACAATTCCGAAATGTCATCAACGAGATGGAACTGGTTGGCTTTGCAACGCTACATAATCGCCAATTGGAATTGGGCAGGCAAATCCGACAATTGCTTGTCGCAGGTGGCTTTGCCAGCGTTGCTGGCGATGGATTTCAAGCCCCTGGTGTGGTCGTCTGCTTCACAAACGATCCGGAGATTAAATCGGGCAAAAAATTCTCCGCTGCCGGAATTCAGATCGCACCTGGTGTCCCTTTAAAATGTGATGAACCCAAGGACTTTCAGACGTTTCGAGTTGGCCTGTTTGGAATTGACAAGCTTAACAATGTAGAAAAGACCATTTCAACATTTGCTTCGGCACTGCAGAAGGTTGTTTAGGCCGATAATCAACAACCCTTGAATCAGTGTTTCTTTCTACCCCTCACCACGCGTTGGCAAACGCTGCAGCGTCAACCCACCGGTGCTATCAGTCAGGAACTCGTTCAAAAACAACAATATTTTCTTTTTCGTCTTGATCAGTCTTTCTCATTTTGATATCTGCTATCGCCAAACCAGATCGGACGCCGCCAAACCGGATCTTATCGGCCGAACAATGGTCTGCCAAAAAGACATAAAAAAACTACAAAATCACCGAATATTGTTTCGGGCGGTATCCAACAGGTTATTTCTAAAAGGGCAATCATGTCGTCATATCGAAATGCGGTTTTTGCATTAGTGTTCTTGTTCATTAGTGTTTTGATGACAGCGACTGCCTCTGCTCAGAAGGGAACGACCAAACGATTGCCAACTCTGGAAGAACGGTTGGTTTTTGGCCTGAAAGCACGCCGGGCATCCGAACGAGCCTTTATCAAGAGAATCGTGTTAATGGTCAACATGGGAAAATTAAAACAAAAAACTGTCGATGAATCTTTTTTTTGGGTTCGCAATGAAATGGAAAAAAAGAAGCGGAAAGACCCAAATGCGAAAAAGCACATCGACAAGTATCCATTCTTTTATTTTGAGCAAGTGATCAAAGCCAACGCCAAGCGAAATGGAGTCATTGTCAAGTAACCGATAGCAATCCGATGGTTCGAGCCACCTCCGTCTCTTTTTGATCCAAAACCAGCCTCAATTTTGCCTCAAAGACGTTGGATAAAACCATGATCAAGGTCGCTCACCAGCCGTCCATCGAGACCTTGTCAACTCTCTGCTAAAGACCTTTTCTTTTCGGCGACTTTGGGATCACCGTCTTCCCACGAGCTGACCAGGGCGAAAACCTGGGAATGGCAGTGCTGGATTTCGCCGTTCTCCGAGACAATAATAGATCTTTTGACTTTTCGGTCACCGCAGCGAAACAAAGTGACTTAACTCTACACAGCTCAATAGAACGTTTCGCTTGGGTTGTGACTGTACTGCCGATGCGAGCCCCACCCTCTGGACGATTATCTCTATGAACCAAGCTATTTGCGACAGTTGTCAAAACCAACTTCAGTATCCTGATGAAATTGCTGGCAAAAAAGTCCGGTGCCCCAAGTGTAAAAACGTGGTTTCACTTCCGGTTCGCGTGAACCCAAAGACTAGTTTGGCGAGTCAGAACCGGACCGCTCCCACCCCGCCGCCAGCAAAAAAAACAAAACAGCAAACGCCCCAGCCAAGACCTATCCAAGCACAACCTATCCAAGCACAACCTATCCAAGCACAACCTATCCAAGCACAACCTATCCAA
>JABAAE010000024.1 GCA_014238905.1 Planctomycetota bacterium | reverse complement strand
CGCTGGAATAAATGTTTGTTGAAGAGTTATAGGATATTGAAATGAACAAGTTTCTGATTCTGTTGGTTTTGTTTGCTGTTGGATGTTCTGACGATTCGGAAACCGATAACGGCGAGGCTCAAAACGGCAAACCTGACGATGTTGGCCTAAGTCAGTCAGCGAAGGAATTTAATAAGGGAATTGATTTCGATAAGAAAGGAGATTACCAAACGGCGATTTCCTGCTTCAGCGAGGCAATCAGGCTTAATCCAAAGTATGCCGGAGCCTACAACAATCGCGGATTAGTTTACAGTGATCTTGGCAAATACGATGAGGCGATTCGTGATTTCAGCGAGGCCATCAGGCTTAATCCAAAGTATGCCGGAGCCTACACCAATCGCGGAATCGCCTACAAGAGACTTGGCAAAAATGACGAGGCCATTGGTGATTACACCGAGGCCATCAGGCTTAATGCTAAGGATCCCCATGCCTACCACAATCGCGGATTAGCTTACCAAGAAAAGGGCGACTCTGATAAAGCAAAAGCTGATTTAGAGATGGCAAAAAAATTAGGCCTTAAAGTGAACAACCCGTAAGCCTGCCCAATACAGAAAGCAATAAGTCGCCAGATCTACCTGGCAATTGGCAGCCAAGAACTATCTACCAGTAACTTCCTGGTTTCTAGGATTGAATCCTTAATTTGTGGTCCACTTTTGGTCCACTTCTTGTTGTGTTCTCAATTGTGGTGTGTTCAAAACATTGCTAAAACGTTTAGATATCTGTAAACTATCGAAACGGTTTAAACGGTCAATAAAGGTTGTTTTCTCCGTGTTTTTTGGAGTTTCCCGAGTAAATCCATTGGATTTGAACCGCGTCTAAATGAACGACGAAATATTGGGTTTACTGGACCAGCTTCAGGATCCTGACAGGACCGAGCGAATGTCAGCTGCCGCCGAGCTTGCTTGCATGGAACGCGAGGCGGCACCAGCTATACCTATTCTCAGGCAATGGATTGGCAGCGACGACAAATACGCTCATGTTACTGCAGCCGGGGCCATTATCCACATAGACAATTCAGAGGCGGATTTACTGATTCCGCTACTTATCGAAGCACTTGGTTTTGACGGAATAACGCAATGGCAAGCGGTTTGCCAATTGGAAAGTCTTGGCGATTTGGCGCTGCCGGCGGTTCCTGCGCTCAAGCGTCTGGCGAACACGGGTGAAGCCACGATCTCCTGGATTGCCAGCGATGCCCTTTATCAGCTTACCGGCGATCCATCGATGATCATTGATGTCGGAGAGAGGCTTTTGCAGAGTTCCGATGAACTTGTCCGTGTCGTCGCTGTCGAGCATCTGATGCAGTTGGGTGATCAGTCTTTGCCCATTTTGGCGACGGTGGCTGTTGAGGATGAAAGTGACTTGGTTCGCAATCGAGCGAACTCGGCATTGAAGGAATTAAAAACGTAAAATGACCATATCAGGATTTAAAATCGGTAGCTGATTTTTGGTTCACGTTACTCTGTCCACCATCATTAATGCAAACATTTTCACTTTATGTCTGTCTTTATTTTCCTAAACCTCAAATAAACGAATTGGTCTAAGTTCGAGAGAGATGCCTGATAGACACGTACATTCCAATAAAACTGCCTGACAAAGCCGAATTGCTTTGTTCCCAACTTAAGGCTCCCGCTCGGCTTGTCGCGCATCTTCGTGTCGTTCATGACGCGGCCTCCGAAATCGTGACCGGCTTGAAGGCATATTTCCCAAAACTCGAATTTGATTCGGATGCTGTGTTGTTTGGCTCGGCAATTCATGACTTGGAAAAATGCTTGCATCAGGACGAACTCTACGAATCAGGGGATCAGCACGAAGAAGATGGCTTTGCGTTGCTGGAAAAACTGGGCGTCGATTCTGCCCTGGCGAAATTCTGTCGCACCCACGGCGCATGGTCTAGAGAAGAAATGACGCTGGATGACCTGCTGGTTGCCCTCGCCGATACAGTCTGGAAAGGCAAACGAATCGAGAAGCTGGAACTGAAAGTTCTTAACCAAATCGTCGAGCAAACCAATATCGAAAAATGGAACATTTTTGCAGATCTGGATACATTACTAACGCGGGTTTGCATAAAAGGAAACGACAGGCTTGCTTGGCAGGCCACTTTTGAAAATTTTGAACAGGTGTCCAAAATTTTTAATTCTTCAATTAATTTGCCTACTCGCCGAGGTGTCATTCCCACCGCTTCGGCAATCACTTTTTCGTTTTTACCAGCCATCCATTTTGGTCCACTTCTTTTATTATTGCGAGTTGCAAGGTGTTTAAAACGCTGCTAAAACGCCGATATACCTGTGAAACATTGAGACGGTTTAAACGAAAAACCCAATGGATTTGAACCGCATTTTGCAACGTAGCGTTCTCTGACGGTCTCATGGAACCAGGGCCAATGAGGAATTGGCAAATGCACGACCAGCTTTTAGCCCTGATTGATACCTGTTTTGAAACGCGAGCGATTCACCGAACAACTTTTCCAAATTAAACGACGCCTACATTCGGTTCAGGATATCAGCTTTCTTGGCGTCAAATTCTTCTTGGGTTAACACGCCCATTTCCAGCAGCTCTTTCAATTCCTTGAGCATCGTGATGCCATCTTTGCCCTCGTTATCTGGGGGCGGAGCAGGATTCTCTTTTTGTTGAGTCGTTGGGTTGGCAGGAACGTTTTCCGGGTTTTCTTCAGAGCCTTCGCCATCTAGTTTCAGGTCGGGCGATTGTTCTACTACGCCTGATTTTAATTCCGGTCGAATGTGCTCATCGACAAATCTCCTGAATACACCATCAAGGGCCAAGGAGGTAACCGTGATATCAACTCCTTCGAATTCACTGCCTTCAAGTCGAAAAGTATAATCGCCTTCCATGTCAACCAACGCGACCAGGTCCGATGCGTTGATACTGGATATCATGGATTCGTACATCGTCCAAGTTTTTTCTCCTGCAGGTGAAACCCAGCTGGATTTATAGTCTCTACGCTCGGTTCGAACAACCAATTTTCCTTTCTTGATGAACAAGTTATTGATGTCGAGGTAACGAAGGTCTCCCAAAACGGATTTCGTATTGACTTTAATCGCGACCCAAAAAACGCCGCTTTCACGCGATTTCCGCTTGACAATTGTCGTTTTAACGGACTTCAGGCTTGCCATGAATCCACCTTGATAGGTCACAAAGGCGTATTTCCAGGTATCTTGTTTACGATACTCATCATACACATGAGTGATCAGCGATTTGTATTTCTGATCTGCGTCACAGGTTGGGCACGATGTGATTTTTGCATCGAGGTTAAGCCGCCAGACCGTACCGCAGCTTTGACAGTTAATGTCATAATTGCCGACACATTTTGCACATAGAATTTGCTTGTTGGCGCGAGCGTATTCCGGGATCTTTGTCGCATGATTCCATTTCATGACTCCAAGGAGTTCGCCGCAATCTTCGCAGGAATTTCCGGACTGAGTCACTTCGTTGATTTTTTCCTTGGCTTTTCCCCAAAAGCCTGAAAGCTTGCTACTAGCCGAAGAAAAAAGCCCTTCTGCCTGCTCTTCTTCAGCAGGAGGACTCTGGGCATGCGACTGCGGCTCATCCGAAGAAGGGGCCTGTGGCAGTCCAGGTGGTTCACTGTCTTCAATAATTTCGATGGAATCGTTGCCCGAAATCGGCGCAGCGGTTGGTCCATCTTCTAATATCTCAATTGAATCGAGGTCCGACGAGGGTTGTGGTGGCACGATGTTACCGGAATAGGGAAACAAACCCTCAACCTTATTAGCCGGGATCCAGTTTTCAACTCCGTGTTTTCCAACGAGATCATTCGGCTTAATTCCTCCATTGACCACGAGTTCGCGCAACTGGTCCAAAGTTACGGGTCCAGATGGTGCTTGTTGATTACCCCAATACCATTCTTTCTGCATATTAATTCCATCTTGATTAGAAATGAATGAGTATTGACGTGTCTGGTATCAAACAGGATTGCTTGGCTGAAAATCGTCGTTTCCAACCGATTATTCAACAGCTTCAGCTTAGCTTCGAGCCCGTTTCGATTTTGAAAAACCGACTTCACGTTTCTGCGGAGGTCAGTGCCTATGTTCGAAATCAAAGGTAACAGTGCAATGAAACGCATCGCCATGAATCGGCGATTTCGTCAACGATTGCAAGGTTTCTGTTCACGCCGAACTCGAAGTATCCAAAAGTTGCGGCACCGTTCGTTCCATGGTCTTGATTTCAGATTCAAATTTTTCCCGAGTTGTTCGCACGTAACGAAACAGTACGACGCTACCCAGTCCAAGACAAAAAGCGCAAGCCAGGACAATCACAAACCCGGCAAATTTTGGTATCACAAATGAAGCAAATGCTGTGACAACGGCAATGACCGCGAGCAGCCAACCGGATCCCGACCAAATTGAGGCCGTATTGGTTTTTTTTGTAAGAGTCTGCAGGGAAATCAAATGATCGTCCAAAGTGTCGAGCTTACCCAGTAGATCCTGATCGTTGATCATGATTGCGGAATCGTGCAATTTTTCAAGTATTTTCTTGCAAAGCTCGATTCTTTTGGTGGCGATGTCTTTTTTGGACCAATAATTTCTAATCAATCCAAAAGAAACTGTGGATAAATAGGATGTGTAGAAGTTAACATAACTTTTCGAGATTGATTCCAGGCTCATGCCACTGCTTTTGCCCTCCTTGTACTCCACCTTCATTTGACGAACCAGTTGCAACAACGATTTTCGCAACAACTCCATCATCGCGGGGCGATCGTCCTGAATGGCCTCAATCATTTCACTGATTTCGTCTGCCTGCTTATTTGAAAAAGACGACGAGAGCATTTTCAGGATCGTACCAACGCCCGATTCGTTGACGACCGTCTGTTGCGCGACGTATTGCCCCTGCACGTTGACAGATTTGTCGTGAGTCACGTTTGTCGACTGATCGATGTTTGCCTTGACGACGTTTCCATCTCCCATGCTTATCGCCGGCGGCGAAGCAGTGGCCGGAACTGTACTGCCGGTTGATCCGTCGGAATGTGTGGGGGCGTTGACCGTCGTTTTAATGACGTTATCGTTGCCAGCCTGCACAAGTGGGGGCTGTCCGACCGGTTGCTGTTTTGACACGGGAGTCTGGCATGAGGGGCAGTTGTTCCATTCAGGCAAAACGGGTTCCGAGCAACCGGGGCAAACCGCGTTTCCTGTGGGAACCCCTGCTGCTGTTGGAACCGCTGTTGCTGCCGGTACCTGGATGACATTGTTACAACTTTTGCAACGCGCCTGCTTTCCGGCATGTTCATCGCCAACGGCGAATGAGTTGTTGCAATGTATACAGTCAAACGTAATTGCCATTTTTACAGTCCAAATCAAAAAATGTTTATTTAATTCACAGCCTAATTTAATCAGGCGGTGTTTCCGCAATTGGGACAGGCCTTCCAGTTCAACTGCATTTCGCCGCCACATCCAGTGCAGAATTTCTTTGCGGTTTGGGCGAGCAATTGGCCACAATTCGGACAAGCCTTCCAGCCTTGCTGGGTCGGCGTGCCACAACTGCCGCAGGAAGAGGTGGCCGACTGAGGTGCCGCCGGCGTTGGAGATTGGGCCCCCGCTCCGGTGACGTTCATGATGATTGGTTGCCCCGGTATCTGTTGCGGTGGTATCTGTTGCGGGACTGCGGGGGTATTGGGATTTTGTTTCGCCGCATTCATCATCTGGGCCGAAAGGTGGGTCATGTTCGCCTGATGCCCGCGTTCGTCCGCTTGAGCCTGTCGGTGTGTGTCGAGGTTATTGGCGGCGGCCTGTGCTTCCGAACGCGCCTTGACCATTTCCTCATTGGTAGTGGCGTACTCTTGCTCGGTCGATTGTACCAACATCGTCTTGAGTACGTCGGCATCAGAGGTGCCGGCGTCAAGTCCTTTGCTGACGAGACGCTCCATCATCCCCATGCGAGCCATTGACTCATCGAGTTTAAGTTTTCGCTGGTTAAAGCGGTCTTCAATATCGGCTCGCGTTTTATCAAATTCGGCAGAAATTTCTTGTCGTCGTTTCGACATTTCACGATCGTGTTTTGAGTCCGCCATGCGGGTTTGCATTTCAAGCATTTCCCACATGTCTGCGTTGTCCGCCTTTTTTTCAAGCCGGCGATTTTCATGCTTCTGCTTGAATTCTCTATCCTCAATTTCCAAACGAAACTCTTCCTCAGCTCTTCTTTTCTCCAGCTTGGCAATTGATTCTTTTTTCTCGACTTCCAGTGTAATGTCCCGAATCCTGGCAGCGATCTGTGCTTCGTCGATACCTTTTTCGGTGATCAGCAAATCACGTTCGATTTCGCTCGCAAGGAGCATTTTCTTCAGATCTTCGTCGCCGGATGCTTCGGCTTTTTGAAGTTCCTGAAGATTTGCAAGGCGATTTTTATCTACCGCTTGCTCCCTTGCCAGGTGGTTCAAAAGCCGCTGATTGGCGAACTTCAATCCTTCTTCTTCCTGTTCAGCACGGCGACGGCGAATTTCCTCCTGCTCTGATTCGGTCAGCCCCCATGACACGGTGAAAGAATCCAGCAGCAAACCACAATCGGCTAAGGAACGTTGCAATTCCTTGGAGACCAGACTTTCCAGATGTTGAAGGAGTTTTCTGTTGCCGCGAAAGTCTTCTGCCTTGTGCCCGGCAATTTCCGGGATCAGGATCTTGGCAAATAATTCGTCCCGCAAAAGTGCGGCAAGATCCCATGTTGCCAGCGCTTTTTTTCCTTTCAGCATCCCGACAAATTTTCGCGCATGTTGAGGATCAACGCGTAATTTTACATGACAGGCGGCTTGGATAATTTCTTTGTCTGCTGTCAACGCCTTGATACAGAGCTGACTGACGTCGGTGGTTTTCTCAACTGAAGTTGCAGTGGCTGCTTTGATTTTTCCTGCTGAATCCGCTTCAATATTCCATCCATAGTTTTTCCGGCGAAACCAATTCGGGAGCAACCGTTTTGTTGATCTTTCAGTCTCCGTCACCGTATATTGGCGATTCACCTCTGCGTCTACCTGATCTTCGTCTTTGGTGGATTCGCTGAGCGTGGATTCGCCAAGATAGATGGTCAGATTGATGGGTGTCAGATCAGCAAAGTAAACGGAAATGTCTTTTCCAAATCCAAAAATCGATGCCATCCGATCTAGGATATCAGATACTGCCGCGCTCGATTCGGTTAAAAACTCCTCCAACTCGCCGTCTCGAAGTATCAATGCTGCCTCGCCGGGACCGACGATTACCTTCTTCCGAAAGAATCCCGGAAGGTCACTTCCATCGAGTTTGGTAGCGACCGTATCATTATCGTAAACCCTCCAATTCGTAGCCATAATTTCTTTCTTTAAAACACTTTTGGAGGCTAAAATAGTGGAAAAGGTCGTATTCATAATTGGCTGTTCAGGGCCAAGTTGTTCGAGTATATCATGGCTTTCGAGGAAAGGTGATAAGACTTCGCTACCCTGACGCTGAAATTCCGGATAAATAATCAGGATATTCGTGTCCGTTAATAAGCGAAGCTCACCGCAATTTCATCTCAAATTTACGCCTCATGGTCGGCAAAACTTCGGCTATACTCCGTCAAGTCCGGCGATTTCAGATTTTGCTACAAGTTGAGCCCGCGAAATTGCACGTTGTGAAAGCAAGCGAGTCGACTATTGAGACATTTCGAATCGTTGTCGATTTGACAGCATCGCCGATTTTTGAACAAAACGAATAAAAGCCGCCTACTCTTGCCGACGGACTCGTTTGAAATAGGGTCAGGTTGTGAGTTTTCAAGCGCGCGAGATTGGAATCGGGATTCCTTCGGTAGTCGCCAACATGAAAGACTTTTACAGGTAAAGCGACTCAACGCGCAAAGAGCCACTTTTGCCTGCGGGTTGGGACCGTTCAGCTAGGGCATCCTTACCTCACGCGAAAATGTCCACAATTGTGGACAAATCCTGCCCAATTTAACAAAGCAAATTAGCCGCAGAATGTCCCCAATTGGGGACGAAATCACTATCGGAATTAGCGGCCACTTTCAGAACTTTTGGACACGTGTCCAACATTTCTAATTCTTCAATTAATTGGCCTACCCGCTGATGCGTCATTGCCACCGCTTCGGCAACCGCTTTTTCGTTTTTTTTTCCGCCTGAATCTTTTCCATTTTTTTCCATTTGTCGGAATGTTGCGTCAAAAAAACATTGCTAAAACGACGACATATCTGTAAAACATTGAGACGGTTTAAACGCTCGATTGATGGCGTTTTATCCGTGATATTGCAGATTTTTTTAGCTATTCAGCATTGGTTATTTAGACGCCTTACAAGCAGGGGGTCACAGGTTCGAGCCCTGTATCGCCCACTAGTTTTGAATAATGAATAGCAAGCTGAAACGCATTCTGCGTTACCGGAATATTGGTTCCGAGTTGTTTGATCCCACGGGGAAGATTTCGGCCGAGATTCATTCTCGGAACCTTATGGCTCTTTGCTATTGGTCATTGGTCATGGCGTTTAAGATTGACCGGACTCTTGCCGCATTGGTCCCTTCCATTTTCAGGACGCGTATTTCTTTGGCCGGAGAAACTTTGGCTGTCGAGTCGAGTCGTTCGACAAAAGACTTGATTTCTCCTCCCAATTCCATCGGAGCACGCATCACGATCGAATTGGTCTTCTCATCGATTCCAAGTGTGAGAATGGGGCCCGTTGTGGCGGCGTTGATCTGTTGTAGCATCGAAGCGACTGCCGTCGTGACCCCCTCGGGAATTTCAACTTTTCGACGTCCACCTCCCGAGGTCAATTGATTACGGTAAACCGATTCCAAAATCCTCAGGATCCGGTCTGCAGACGAGTTTTTGATCTGAACCAATTCGGGCAGAGGCGTCGTTAACGAATCAGGAAGGTCTTCTGCATCAAGAACTTCGATAATCTCCTGAATGACGTCACGTTCTGTTCGAGTTCCGTAAACGACCATTGCATTCAGCCGGTCCTCGGCAACAAATACAGCATTTCCCACGCTTCCAAGTCGCTCGGATTCCGGAATGGCCTCAAATAAATCAGTCAGTAGTTCCGCCGTATCCTTTGCACTTGAATTGCTCAACAAATAAACCGCGAAGTTCGATCTGCCAAGTCCGCCACGGTTTTCTCGTTGAATGGTTCGCAGCAAATATTCCAACTGGTCCAATGCTTCGAGGTCAGACGATGCGATTGTGACTTCGTTGTCGCCCGCGATGACGATGATCTGTGCAGCTTCACCTTGTTTTTCCAGCGTTTCTTTTTCTTGCTTCGAGGCGTCATTCCGTTTGACTGGTTTGAGGTCTTCAATTTGAATGATGGGCTTTTTGGGTTCTTGAATTTGCGTAGAGTCTGCTCGAGCATCCACGTTTTTGTTTTCATTTTCGTTGAGTTGGCCACCACACCCATCGTTGGCAGAATACTCAGAAGCCCCGCAGGGTTGGGAATCTATTGCCGCGGGAGGGTTGTCTGAATCAGGTTTCTTTTTGGGCACCGCATCGTCGGCTTTTCGAGGCGAGTAGTTTCTTTTGATTTTTGGTCCGCCTGAGCGAATGATTTCAATTTTGTTTTTGCGAATTCGAGGCCAGAATGCTTCGATTTCGCGAAGTGCATCCATCGCATTTCCTCGAAACGGAATTGTACGTATACTCCCTTTGGAAATCCGCGATGCTTCGTCATCAAACGATTCGCCCATCTTCTTGAGCATCTCGCGAATCAATTGGATTTGGGCTGCGGTTCCACGAACAAACAATTGTTGAGTGCCAAGGTCGCTGGTTGCGGACGGCCGCATCGTTTCCTTGATTTCGGAAAACAACTGTTCGATTGCCAGCTCCACCGTATAAGGGTCCACATTGACAAGTTGAAAAACCTCGAGTTGTCTCAGCTCACCATCTACTTCTTTAATCGATTTCCCAAGATCCTGATGCTGCTGGTCAGTCGCAACGACTATCAACGCATTGGTCCCTTGCTCTCTGCGGACTTCAATGCGTGGTGCCCACCACCCGTAAAGATTTTTGATAATGCCTTCTACCGCTGCACTGTCGACATTTTCAAGATGGTAGACTTTGGCGAAACGATTTTCATATTTGGGTTTGGCCTGATCCACTTGTTCAATCAAAGACTTGATCAGTTGATGTTTAACCTCGGTGGTGACGATCAAGATCCGCTGATTTTCCCATTCAAAGTTGATACGAACTTCGGAATCGTCCCGAAACAAATTTGCGACAACCTGATTCAGCGGATCGGCGTTTCCAAACTTGCTTCGGTAAATTACCAATTGCAATTCATCGCCGGTCGCTTTATCCAGTTTTTCGATCACGTTCGCCACTTTGGCTTGATCTTCTGGAGACGCCGATACGACAACTGTGTTGGATATCTTGTCAGCTGTGACAATTCCGTCGGGAATCAAAGCCGACAGGGCGGGCTCGATAATTACCGAACTCGCTTTAGCAAGCTTGTAAACTTCAGTCGTCCGACCGGTGTCGCGTTCGTTTAGTTTTTCGATCAATACGGCGACTTGTTTATGGTCTTCGTCGGTTCCGGTTACGAATAGGGCTTTGCTATAACTGTCTGCCGAAATTATGGCATCCGGCAATAATTGTTCGATTGCCGGGCTGACCAATCGCGGATCGGCTTCAACCAGTTTGTACACCTGCGTCGTTTTGCCGAGGTCTGAACCGTCGACCTGTAATACTAGATTCCCCGCAGATTTCAGCTCCTCTTCTGTTCCAGTGACGATGACTGTCTTGGAAGCGATATCAAAATCGACAATCGCATTGGGAAGCAATGACTCAATGGCAGATCCTACAATTCCCGGAGTGGCGACTTTCAACTTAAATGCTTTGGAAGACGCAATTCGATCCCCGACAGATGACTCCATTTGATCCAAAATCGTCTTAAGTTTGACATGTTCGGCGACGGAAATCGTTGCCACGACAGTTCGCGTATTGGCGTCCACGGCGAAATCAGACTGAGCGAATTTGGCACTGAGAACGTTCTCAATCGTGTTGGGGGCGGCTTTACTCAAGGGATAGACGCGGGTTTCGATTTTTTGACTCGCGGGAATTTGGGCGATCACTTGTTCGAAAATCAGGGCGAGCTGTTGGTGTTTTTCGGGCGTGGTTCGAATGATCAATCCGTTGCCGATTTCGTTGACCCGAACGCTCATGCCATCTCGCAAATCTTCGTCGATGACTGCCTGCATATCGACAGCATCCACTAGTTTTTCATCAAAGGGATAAACTTTGGCAACGACATTTCCGATCCGATCGCCGGCCACCCTATCGAGCTTATCCACGATCGATTGAATTTGAGGAAAGTCAGTTGCCAGCGCTGTGACAACCACCGAATTCGTCGGAACGTCCGCGGTAACCGATGAATTGGAAACCAATGCCGAAATGGCGCTGACAAGCGACGCAGGACTGGCGGTTTTCAACGCGAAGACTTCGGTTTTTTTCCCCAGAGAGGAATCGTTGATTTGTTTGAGAATGTTAGCGATCACTGCGTGCTCACCTTTTGAGGTGGTCACGATCAGTGACATGGAACTATCGTCCGCCGTGATACGTGCTTTGGGCGACATAGCTTCGATCGCATTGTTGATCACAGAAGGCGTTGCCGCATTCATTTTGTAAACAATGGTCTCGGTATCCTTCGATTGGGGTTCGTCCTTCAGTTGATCCAAAACCGATGCAATCAAATTGTGGCCTTCCAGATTCGAGGTCGCAATCAATTTTTTTCCATCTGAGGCGACAGAAATCGTTGTGTTGCTAAGTAGCGGTGAAACCAACTGGCTGACGGCTAATGCATTTCCTAGCGGAAATTCGTAAACCTGGGACGTGGGCTTTGGGAGCGGTTTGATTTGCATGACGACCGCATCAACGGCCGATTTCAGCTTTGCATGTTGAGATGCTGAGGCGCGAACTACGAGGCTATTGGTTGCCGTTGCAACTTGGATGGTTAAGTTCTCTTTCAGCTTCGAATCGATCAAATCCAAGACATCCGCCGCTATCATTTTTTCTGCGTCGATGTTGTAGACTTCGACTTTCTTTTCGCTCTCGACGGCGACGGCGGCCTCCAATCCTTTGAGAATCAGAGGGATTTGTTTGTGTTCGGCAGGGTTGGCCCACGTCAGGAGCCTCGATATGTTGTCTTCGGTAACGAATGTGATTTCGGGAAACCGATTGGAAAGGATTTGAATGGCCAGCGTTTTTTCAAGGTTGGTCAGTTCGTACGAGGCGATCGTACGAGGCGTTTTCCGGGCAATTTCGGTATCCAGTGTTTTAATTAATTCGTCGACTGATTTGTGATCGTTTGCAGTGGCTTTGATAAGGATCAATGTGTCATCGCCATTAGTGATAAATTCCACAGCAGGAAGCAGGGATGCGATCGTCGTTGTTGCCTGGACCTTGATATCATTTCTGACGGCATGAGATTTGATAGTCATTTCACCAACGGTATCGAACGTTTTTTTCAAATCGGAAACGATTTGTTCAACGACGAGGTGTGCTTCAGAGTTCGCTCGAACGATGATACGATCCGATTGGCTATCGGAAAGAATGACTGCGTCTTCTACATCCGAATTGATCATATCGATGACCGAAAGCTTGGTGGCTTTTCCAAGCGGATAGATGACGGTTGTTTTGGGCGTTTTTGGTTTTGAAAGTTGCGATTTCAAATCATCGATTGCTTTTTTGATTTTGGCGTGATCTTCGTTACTCGCCCAGATAACCAGTTTTCGAGAATCCGGTTGTACTACCAGTTTTGCATCAGGAAATGAGTCAACGATGACAGCACTGGTGGAGGAGATGACATCGTCACTTGCGACGTACGCTTGCAGGCTGAGAGCAGATGTATCGGCTTTCATTAGTTCATCGACGAGCGACGCAAACAGTTTTTGATCGCTTTCAGTCGCGTAGATAACTAGTTGTTTTCCATCGGCCGAAAGGGCTAGCCGAGCCGTTTTTGAAAGACCCTGGAGCAAAGTCAGGATATCGCCAGTAACTTCCTTGTTCAGATCATAATTTTTAAGCGACATATCGCCGCCCACGTTGTTCAATTGATTGATTGCCGACTCAATCAACTTCTGTTCCTCTGCGGTAGCCCAAACCACCATTTTTCCTTGTCCACCGTTGACGGCGATGATGGCTGACGGAACAACTTGGAGCAGGACGTTTTGAACTTCCTCAATGGGCGCGGAACCGGTCGAGTAGTTTTTCAGAATCTTGTTTTCTGCCTTGCCGTCACTGATTTGACCAAGAAGTTTTGCAAGCTTTTGTTGTTCGAACGGCGTTCCTACCGCAACTAGTTTTTGCGACGTTTCGTCCACTGAAAATTTCATGTCCGGCAACAACGGTTGAATAAGTTCGGTGACGACGGTGGTCTTGGTTGAATCAATGGGATAAGTTTCGAGGACTTTCTCGTCGCGATCTGAAGCTTTTGCATCGAGTTGCCCGATGATGGCCTTGAATCTGGGTTGCTCTCCCAGTTCTGCAGTGACTAGCACCCGGTTTGCACGTTGATCGGCGGCAAAACGAATTTCAGGATGCAAATCAGACAGCATTCCGACCACCAAAGCGGCATCCGAGTGCTTTAACTCATAGGACATCAGGACTTTGGGAGTCGATGGTTTGGCCGGTTGAAGCTTTTCAACCAGTGACTTGATTTGAACTTGGAGTTCTTCGTCGGCAATGCAAATGATTTTATCTGAAGATGCATCCAGCAAGACGTTTGCATCTGGGAAAACGGCTTGGACGGCGGACAAGGTTTTTTCGGCTCCTGCACGGTCAACCGAATACAAAGCGACTTGGGACTGCTGCGGCGTTTTCAAAACTGAAAGACGATCAACCATCGATTTGATTCTGACATGGTCTTCAGGCAACGCCCAAACCAGAATCGATTTGGAATCCTCGCTGGTGGTGACAGTCGCGTCCACGTCAAGGTTGGAGATCATGGATTGAGCAACGGAGGCCGCAGCATTTTTAAGCTGATAAATCTCTAGCGATTTTTGTTTTTTTGACAGTACGTCGACTTTGTCGATCGTTGCCTTAATCTTTGCGTGATCCAAGGAATTGGCCCAAACCACAATTCGTTGATTGGCTGCATCTGAAGTCACCTTTGCGCTGGAGGCGACTGGAGAAATAAAAGTGACTATTTCTTCGACTGAACCAGTAATCTTATAGACCTCCAGTGTTGAGGTTAATTTTTTGGGCAACAATGCTTCGACGGTTTTGACCGTTTTTTTGACCGACTCAATTTCCGATTTGGAAATCCAAGCGAACAGAGTTGTCTTTTCGGGATTAACTAGAAACTCGATCCCTTTCAATTTCTCGTTCAACAAAGTAATGAGTTGGGAAGGGTCATCGATGGAAATTTCAATCGTGGTTAGTTCTTTTTCTGAGATTGATTCCAAGTTAGCGAGCGAATTGATGACCGACTCAACGGCCGCTTGTTGTTCTGTGTCCGCCAGAATTGCGATTTCGTTGGTGCCAGCACCTGAGATCAATGACGCGTCACCAAATTCTCCAACAAGTTCGGCGAACACTTGCGAGAATTTTTCTTTTTGGGCAGGGCTAACGTCAAAAATCCTAACTGACTTTGGTTTTGGTTTGGGCAAGTCCAAGTTGACCTGTTCAATTGTCTTCATGACGAGTTCATGGGTTTTTGCATCCGCAATGACCGAGAGCTTTTTTTGAGATTCAAGCCAAGTCACGGTTCCCTCTTTGGCCATGGCCTGAATCGTCGTGGTTATGTCTGAAAGATTTTCATTAAGGTCATAGAATCGCAAAAGCATCGCTGTTTTTGGGTTGGCAGAACTAGAGATTTGGTCGACCAATGATTTGGCAATCAGATGATCGGACGCGTTGGCTCGAACGGCAATTCGGTCGCCTTGTACGACAACTTGGGCTCGTGGCAGCAATTCACTTAAGACCGTCGCCAAATTTTCCGCTTCTTCTTTGGCCACTGAATAAACGAAAACGGTTTTATCCGATGTTGCTTGGCTGGACGCGCCCAATTTCGTCAGGGTTTCTTTGACACCGCCATGGGTTTTGGCATTCGCAGAAACCACGAGTCGAGAATTTTCCGTATCGATCGTGAATTTGGTTTCTGGAAAGAGATTGGAAAGCTGTTCCTGCACGTTAGCAATTGATAATCGGTCGATGGGATAGACATCCGTAAATACCCGCAGCTCGTTCGAAGCATTGGAGATCATTTTGTCGAGTGAAGATTTGACCAGATCTTGTTGAGCCTGCGGAGCATAAACTTGAATTTCTTCCGCTTTGGCATCTCCAGCAACGGATGTGGTCGCAAAGAATTTCTGGATGGTCTCGACAGTTCCGTCAATGTCCAGGCCTTTGGCGGAATGGACAACAAAAATATTGGGGGGCGGCGTGGGTGGTGTTGGCGGAGAGGTCGGAACGGGTACGGCCGAAACCAAAACTCCAATGGCTTCCATTTTGCCGGCCGTCTCAGTCACCATGAGTTGGCCGGAGGCAGTCAGGGCAGTAGCCTTTCCATTGTCACTGATCATCGGTTTGACTTCGTCGAGAACGGCGGCGATCGGACGTCCCTCCAATGGGAATTTGATTCGTACCCATTCGAATTTACCTCGAACGGCGAGCCCTTCGAGCGTCTCTGTCGGAACCAGTTCGTACGGAATCCCGGTGGTCAGGTTGGCGACGATGAGCATCTTCTCCCGACGAATCAGGGTGTAGCCTTTGCTGAGCAGGATACTGTTTAGTAAGTCAATTGCCTGGGGTGATGAATACTCTTTTTGATCAGAATATGTAAAATCTCCTGGCGGAGTTTCGTTCATGACAAGCGACAGCTCCGATTCGCTAGCAAACCAGTTCAAAACGTCCGCCCAGTTTTCACCCCGGAAGTTGAATCGGAGCTTTCCTCCTTTGAGCAACACCTGGTATTTTGCCAGCTGGGTCGGAGACAGCAATGCCTTTAGGGCTTCGTTGTTCGCGGTTCTGATCGCAGCCCGATCCGCTGGCTTTGCGGCGGCAAGTTTATTGATGCGCTCGGTAAGCAAATCGGCTACTTTGGATCGTTGATCATCACTCAGTTCGAGATGGTTAGCAACGACCGGTTGGGAAATTCGAGTGAAATCAAGTTCCACTCGTTTGTCTTGCGCAGGTAGAATTGTAGCGCAAAATACGCAAAGAACGTAATACATGATGTGCGGCTGATCGAGGCAGAATCGAGGTGGGTCTGTGCGAACGAACAACACAAAAACATGTTTTTTTCGTTTGCAAAAAGTCGGCAATAAAAAGGACGGCTGCCGAGAACAAATGGATGTCACTCTAGTCTGATTGGGATAAGTAGGAAAGTCAACATTTTTCTAAACGGGAGGGTTGATTCAGATGCTGCACAAGTGGTTCCGAGGGGAACAACCCTAACTCGGCTAAAAACCGTTATTTTCACAATCCTCCGAAATTGAAAAATCGATTCATGCCGAATAACCGGTAGCTTTTAGGCTAATGAACCGCAACTCAAACTGGCTTGACGAGTTTTCCATTTCCTCCTAGCATTCCGCCTTCGATCAGGAGGAGGGGGAAGTCTTCAGTCTGTTGGGTCGCGATTCAGTGATAAGATTTGCAATATTGCTATCATTTTTCCTCACGTGGGCAACCATTGGCTTGGACCTGTACGCGCTTCAGTTAGAGGGTCGACAAAAACCGATTTCTCAAAAAATCGAATCTGTTGTTTATGACCTAAAGTACAAGCCAGTTGCGGCCGTTGAAAAACTCCTTGCACCTTTGCTGGACAAGCACGAAGACTACGAACTGCTTTCCGATCCGGTCAAAAACAAACTCTACCTTCGCGCCCCATCGGCTTCGCAAAAGATCGCTGCGCAGCTGATCAACAATGTGGATCGATCCTCCGTTGTTTCCAATGCCGCCGAACGCCCACGAGGCGATTTCAGCCCAGCCAAGCCCAGCCAATTCAGGCCAAACCCAGCCAAGCAACGTCTGAATTCGCTTGAAGCCAATCCGAATTTACGAAACCAACCCGCTATCAAAAACCCTGCGGAAATTGTGAATCGGTTTGTCTCGGTCGATGCCCAGGAAATCGATGTGCTGGAGAAACAAATCGTACGAGTCTTCGCCAGAAATATCAGTATTATTCGAGACGACGGACGCGAGATCTATGTCATTTCGCTGGTGAAGTCCGGGCAAAAAATTGAAGTTGAATTCGATCAAAGGCGAACCGGCCTGTTGATCGGTGGACCTGAAAATATCGTTGGGCAGATGGTCACCTTATGTGATGCGTTCTCCCGAAACAAAAACCAAAATGGGCACAAAGCAAAGATTTTTCGAGTTCAAAAAAAGAACCAATCGCAACTTCGCAAATTGATCAGTCCACCTGCGGATCCAAGAAAACAGAGAAGTCAGATCAAACCGGCGCATCTGATTCTTCCGGTGGAATACATTTTCCAAGATGATCCGCCCGCTAATCAACCTCAAGCCAACGAATCTCCGGCAATTCAAAACAATGGGGCCGTTCCCATTCGTCAATTCGAAGGCGTTGAAATAGAAACGATGCCCGATCTGGATGTGATCATTCTTCGAGGTCGCGATCAGGACTTGGATCAGCTTGAAGAGATCATCAAACAAATCGAAAAGATCAGCCGGGAAACACAGCCTAACGTACAGGTTTATGTTCTTCGAAACACGGGCTCGCAGGCGCTTTCCGAAATTATTTCTCAAACTCGAGATGACCTCGTCGGAGGTCGACAAGGCAAAATTTCAATCACGCCGTTGGTCAAACCCAATGCCTTGTTATTAATTGGTTGGGGTGATGCGGTCACTGCGGTTTTGGATCTGATTCGACAATTGGATGTGCCCATCGACGCCAAGACTCAGTTCGAGGTTTTCAAAATTAAGCACGCCAGCGCTGTCACGGTCAATACAAGCATTCAGTCTTTCTTCGGAAATCGTGGGGGACTTGCACCGTCCGTAACGGGTGCCGTCGATGAGCGGACCAATTCGATTATCATTTATGCCTCACCCAGAGACATGCAGGAGGTTGCACGGTTGATCGGCGAGATGGATGTTCAGGGCGGCATGGCAGTGAACCGAACCAAAATCATCAAAATCAAAAACTCGCTGGCCGCAGACGTGTCTCAAACTTTAAAAACCGCAATGACATCTGCAACATCCAGCACTCGTTCCGCGGTGATGGAACTTTTGGCTTTCAACGAAAAAGGGCAAAAGATATTGCGAAGCGGCACGTTGAACGAAGTTCAGATTACCCCCAATGTGCGCAACAATACGCTGATCGTCTCCAGTCCAAGGGAAAATTTTGACCTGATCGAAGAGCTGATCCGGCAGTTGGATACCCCAGCCTCAAAATCTCAGCTGAAGATTTTCAAGATTTACAATAGTGACGCCTCGAACATGATTCAAACGTTGCGGTCGTTGATTCCAGGCTCGATGGCAGCGTCCAGCAATCTAAAACTTCCCACGGCACCCGACGAGATTTCACTGACGCCATTGCGATTTTCAGTAGACGTTCGCAGTAATAGCATTTTGGCGACAGGCTCCGAAGGAGATCTGCGGATCGCAGAAGCCTTGATTGTCAAACTCGATGAGTCGACTTCATCTCAGCGAACTACGGAAGTCTATCAACTTAAGAATTCGCCTGCCGTCGATGTCGCCAACGCGATAAACCAATTCTTGCAAAGTTCCCGGCAAATCGACAATGCGGCTCCCGGTGCTCAAAACCCGTTTCAAGAATTGGAACGTGAGGTCGTCGTTGTTCCCGAACCGATTGCTAACAAACTCTTGGTAAGTGCGACGTCTCGATATTTCGATGAGATTAAAAACCTGATTGAAAAGCTGGATGAACAGCCTCCACAAGTCATGATACAAGTGGTGATTGCGGAGGTCATCCTTAACGATACCGATGAGTTTGGTATTGAAGTGGGTTTGCAGGATTCCGTTTTGTTTGACCGGAGTTTGCTAGGCGAGTTGCTGACCACCAGCAATTCAACTGCGACTTCAACTGCAGCCGGAATCGTCACGACCACCAATGAAATCATTCGGGCCGCGTCCAATATCCCGGGCTTCAACTTTAACTCGCCACAACCTTTGGGAAACAGCGGAAGTAATCAGGCACTTAGCGGTGCTGGATCGGTCGGAGGTCAAGGCGTCTCAAACTTTGCAATCGGGCGATCCAATGATCAACTTGGGTTTGGCGGATTGGTACTTTCGGCAAGCAGCCAAAACGTCAGCGTGCTCCTTCGCGCACTTCAAGAGTCACGAAGGGTCGATATTCTTAGCCGCCCTCAGGTTCGAACGCTGGACAACCAGCCGGCCTTTATTCAAGTCGGTCAAAGAGTTCCGAGAATAGTCGGATCCACTACCAATCAAAATGGACAATCGAATTCTGTGACACTTGAAAACATCGGCCTCATCCTGGCCGTCACGCCCAGGATCAGCCCCGATGGAACCGTCGTCATGGAAATTGATGCGGAAAAATCCAATCTGGGGACAGAACAAGATGGTATCCCTGTGGCCGTCTCGACCGACGGTACGATCATCCGTTCACCTCGAATAGATACAACGACCGCACAAGCGACGGTCAGTGCAGCGGACGGCGAAACCATCGTTCTCGGAGGACTCATCACCAAAAACACTCAAACGGCCCACCGAAGCGTTCCCTACCTGAACCGAGTCCCGCTGTTGAAGAACCTTTTCAGATACGACGGACTTCAAACCAGAAGAACCGAATTGATGATCATCCTCACACCGAGGATTATCCGAAATGCCGAAGACAATGCTCGTATCCGCCAAGTGGAAACGGCGCGAATGAATTGGTGTGCCGCCGATGTGTTTGATCTCCATGGTGAAATCGGAGCCGTCGAGAGCATCAGTACCGATCAACTCGACGCTGCTGAACCTCAAGTCATTTATCCTGTCGACAATCCCAGAGGCCAAGTCTTTGGTAACGGAAACCGTTTGGAAAAACTACGAGATGAAAGATTTCTGGGCGGGCGGTTTCGCCAGAACACCGAGGGCCGTAATACAGCAAATTTGCAGAGCCTTCCTGAATCATTTAATCGTTAGGCTAAAGTCGTGAATTCCAAAGTCCGGCAAAACCGAAAACCTGACGTAAGCGGTATGATGGCGATCATCGCGGTCATGGTTACGGTTTCGGGTTGCGCCAAGTTTGCACCTGATTCGATGAACTGGTTTGCAGATACGGAAGCCACCGAATTAGAGATTCCTGACCGATTGGTATCGATTTGGACGGACACCGTTCTTCATCAGCCGAATCAACGTGGAGTCCGCGGTTTTGGCGGGCGAGTGTACTTTTACAAGGATGGTAACGACCGACCGATTTCCGTCGATGGCAATGTAACCGTATATGTTTTTGATCGAGACTATGATTCAGCCGAATCGGCCAATCCATTGAAAAAATATATTATTACCGCCGAACACCTCAAAGAGTTGGCAAGTAAATCGACCCTGGGCTTGTCGTACAATCTCTGGGTTCCCTGGGACGAGGTTGGAGGGAAAAGCAGAAAGCTTAATCTGATCACGCGATTTGATGGCACACTGGGCGGTACAGTCATCTCTAATTCCTCGACAAAACTATTGCCTGGAATCGACGCCACCCAAAGTTCCTACAAGGCGCAGAGCACAACAAAAATTGAACCGAATCGACTTGGGGTTTCCCCAGCATCCTTTTTGGAGTCTGGAAAAATAAATCCTAAAAATACTCGAAAATCGGACACGACGATTTTTTCCATTGACCTGCCAAACAGCATTGAACGAAAAATCAATACTGGTGCGGTACCAGCACCTGCACGACCAAATGAACTGACAGGTCTTGACGGGACCTCGGCAGAATTCGATGGCGCAAGAAATTCCGGCAGGCAAAGCACGCCAGAAAACGACGCCAACCGATTGCAGCAAAGCGTTTTGGATCATCGTACGTCCAACGGACGGAAATTACTTGATACAACCGTATCCAAAAAAGATCCAAGGTTATTCGTCCATTCACCCGATGTGGTGCTCGGAAAAGTTGGATCTCAGGCACGCGTTATTGATTCGCGATTACAATCTCATTTCGGACCACGTCGATTCCAGGCTCAAAAAGAATCAACAACTTCGCAAGATTCTTATCGTTTACGGATAACACCTCACCCCGCAAAGTGGCAGAACGAGCTTCCACCGACACCTCGATCGAATCGTTAACTTTCCGCTTCAACTCATTCGTAAAGATTTCGTTTAGCTGCTCTACCTGCACCTGAGTCCTTGGTTTGGGTCGCAACGATTCGGGTAGGGTCAAAACGGCTGGGTACGGGTCGGTCGAACGAAGGCTGGGGACGGGACGGTTAATTTGATTTGACTTGTCTGCGAAATTTTTCATCCCTCCAGTGGGCGACGCGATCCTTCCTGACGTTCTTGCCTGTTCATTGCCTACGAATCCTGTGCCTTTGTTTTGGTCGGCTCCCACAAAACTCTGTCCTCGTCGCCCTCGAAGATACCGTTCGTTTCCTTGGATTTGCCCCACGTTGCTGTTATCCTGGCGCGTGACCGCCCGTCGCACCGACCGGGAGCCGAAAAGCTGCGCCGTGGCAGCGTCTGCAAAAACGTGAATGGAAGTTACGATGGCCATGACCACCAATAAGTTTTTCATGGGTCTCAATCTTGCTTAAATCATCATTCGTCGAAAACCGAAAACAGTTTGGAGTTTGACTCACTTCGGACAAGAGCCATCTGTTTTCTATTCTTAATCGACGTTCTCTACGGCCTTTGATGCACCGAACGCCGAAGTTTCCGATTTTTCCGGCTCTTTCTTTTCAACGATGGCTTTTCCTAATGGGACTTTGGTTGGTTGCCCATCGACCAAAAGTAAAACAACATTGGATTGAATGTCCAGTATCTCAATTTGATGCGATTTGATTTTGACAATGTCGTCGTTTAAGAAAACCATCGATGGCTTTTCCGGATCCGTTTTGATCCATACCTGCGGTTTTCCCGATTTGCCGAATGTGATCCCCGTTACTCTGGCGTTATTCAAAATCGAATTTCCTGTGCGGGAAAAAAAGTTTCGCCGTGCGATGGAAACGTAATGCAACTCATCCTCTTTTTTCAAACGATTGACCAGAACGGTCGAAAGCTCGGTTTCTCGTTCCGTTCTCACCAATGCAAGAGCCTCGATGACGAAACTGGCATCAATCATCGCTCCGCCTCCGGAAGGGTTTAACGAAATCGATTTGATCTTATGAAGTTGTCCGCTTCGGTAAAACCTGAAAAGGAACGTCACCAATTGCTGCAAGGATCCGCGACTGCGTAGAGAGTAGCCATACCGATACAGGACGACCTTGCGTTTTGATTGACTTTGCTTGGGTTTTTGTCGTTTAATTGAGACCGACGCCGGTTGGCTTGCGTCGACCGTAATTCCTGTAAGTCCCACCGATTTCACCAGCGATAGCAACCATCCTTGGTACTGGGTGCGAGTCACTTCGATATCAAATGGCAACGACATTTTTTCGTACGCATCCAATTGCTTCTGCACAAAACTTTTTTGGGCAATCAGGTCGTTCGCTTTCTCAATACTGGAATTGATTTTTGTCAGTTGTTTTTCGCGTGCCGCCGAAGGTTTTTCAACGTAAGCGCGGTAGGTTTGGTCACCAAAATACAAGAGCCCGAGGATCCCGGCACCTGTCAGCAAGTAAAGGGTTCTTGGATTCATTTGCCCGCCTCCTGTTTAGGTTCAACATCTGGTTCTTTGTCGACGGGAGTTTTCGGATTTCCTTTGCCTGAAGTGTGTTGAGTTGAAACTGGGGTCGGGCTTTCTTTTTTGTCCCGCTCGGGCGACTCAGTTTGATCTTCTGTTTTGACAAAAGAAAGTCTGGGAGGCTTCGCGGTAAATTGAATGGATGTTTCAAAGTTCCATTTCCCGCCGGTTTTGTCGGAGGACTCGGAGACCCGTTTACTTTTGACCTTGTTGTCATCCGTTCGAATGGCATTTTCGAGGCCCGACACTAATTCGTTTTCTGCGACTTCAACAGACAGGTCAATGTTGGAGGATCCATCTGCGTTGGCCAACATGGAGATTCGCCGAATCAGACTTTTTTCTCGCGGCGGCAACTGTTGAGAAAGTTGATCGATCTCGTCCAGCCAAATGACTTCGTTTTTTCGCCAGGCTCGAATCGTCGCCAATTCATCTTTCATTTCAATCACAATGCGAGCATCACGGGCAAGCTCATCGAACTGTTTTCGTTTTTCAGCGACTTCCGCTATTTGCTGATTGGAATTATCCCAAATGACGAAACCGCCTAGGCCCAAAAGAACGGAACCCGCAATGGAATACCAGATGATTTTTCGCCAAGGCAAAGTTTTCCGGATGGCTCGTTTTGGCGAAACCAAGTCGACATCGAGCTTGTCAAAAAAGACTGCTTTCGCCGATCCGATGAGATGGGCGTAGAGCTCACAATCTTTGACGGGCAGTGGTTCACAGCTGAACTCGACATCGTCCAGCGGATTCAAAATCGAAACAGGAACTTTGAATTCTTCGGTTAATGACTCGGCTACGGGCTTGCGCAGTTCCAAGTAACCAAACAAGTAAATTCGAGGGAAACCCTTTTCATTATTTCCTCCGACAATGGCCACGGTTCGCTGCAATTCGCTGATCAATCTCGGCGTGATTTCCTGAAGTTCGTCACTAGCAAATGGAATGGAACGCACATGGGTGATTTTATGTTCATAGATAACTGAGAAATCAATCGACTTGTTTGCGATCGTCACCACCACCGCATGAGGAGATCTTGTTTTGACCAGACTGCGCAACAAGGAAATCGAACCCATCGTCTGGCTTGTAATTGCCAGCAACTTGAGCGAGTTGCTTTCCGTTTCGCTTTTAAGGTCAGCCAACGTTGAGTTGGGAAGAGTCCAGCTCAAAGCATTTCGAGATCCGTTTTCGTCCTTGGAGCTCAATACAAAATCGGTAGTTATTTCAGCGGACTCATGGGATTCGGAAACGAGGTTTGAAATGAGTTGGGGGACATCCTCTTCATCGATTTCTGGAATCTGAAAGATATTGACGTCAAATTCAGATCGAGGCAAAAGGAAAACACAGCCCTTGGGCTTTAGCTTTTTTTCTGACAGTTTTTCGACAATTGCCGACAACGAACTTTCAGCGTCAACGGTCCCGAAAGCAGCAATTTGGAACGAATTCTGTTTCGCACTGGCACAAAAATAGCGACAGTGATCTTGTCCACGCTGAACAAACAACGTTAAACCGGATTGTCGTTTTGATCCCATCAGCTTGTTCGATCTATTCGTCTAAGTTGGACTTATTAAAAACATCGTTGACCTGCTTTGTCTCGACGATTCTTCGACAAAACAGTTGCTTGCTAGTTTTTCCAGTCGCATCCACCATGGCTTCATAAACAACAGGTGCATCGTTTGGGTGAGACCAGCCGCCGAACACAAAGCTGCCGATTTCACCACGATTGGTGATGAACGGAATCAAGCTTTTCATCTGTTCCATATTAACTAAACGATTGGACAATAACCAGAAAAAGGTTTTTGACCTGTGTTTTTGTGCTTCTCGAGCGGCCAAAACCTGATTGGCCAATTCTTCATCGATTCCCGGCACTGACAACAATACCTCCAACGGAGCCAGATTAATGTTGACTCGGCCCTGAATGACGAGTTCACTAGACACCGTTGTTCCATCAAGAAACGTTTCCAGTCGTTGATCTAGGTTGGTTGTTTGCCCAGAGTAAGGGCTGGAAACGACAATGCTATTCTCGGGGTCTTCTTCGTCTCCGATTCTAATCGTGGCGCCGACGATTTCGAACAGGCTTTCAATTTCGTAGGCCGGCGGAATCGTGAGATCGATGGGGTACCCGCTAGGGCTTTTGGCTGGTGAGCTGCCGGCTCCATCGTCGCTTTCCGTTTTAGATTGAATTCCATATTGACGAGCCAGAATGACAAAGTTTGCAGTTTCAACGTCAACGAGTTCCACCAAGGAAGTATGCAACGCAAATAAATCGGTCGAATTCAAATGGACTCTTTGCAAACCCTCGTACGTTTCGTTTCTTTCAGCGCTGCGGACCGTCAAAAAATGGCTCCAGGGAATGGAGGCGTCTTCACCGACCTGACCGATTTGAAAGGCTTCCTTTGGCGATTCGTTTTGATTGAGCTTCGGATTTTGGGAGGAAAAACCGAATATCATCTCTCGAGTTACATCGGGTATGTTTTCGAATTCACTCAGCGTCGGTGGTGTAGAATTACGGGGAAGGATCCCATTGTTCTCGCGGTAATATTCCGTTTCTGCGCCAAATTCCCGAGGCTCATTATCTTCGTCGATCCAGTCCAAGATATGGTCCGCCATCGATTCCGTCATCCGAGGCAAACGCATCAAACAGTCCCTGCCGAATCCCGGTGAGTTCGCGTCGTGGCTCAAAAGGATTTGAAGGTTGATCTTGGTCGACTCGTTGATGATCCCCATTCGCAAATCAGTTAGGTTCGAGAGTACGAATCCCTTTGACGAAAAATCATCTTGATCTTCTCCATCAAACAACAACGGGATTTCGCGGAAGACAATTGGATTGTGCTCGAGCCCGCCCACGGCAAATCGACTGGCGAGCGAATCTTCAAGAAGGGAGCAGACGATCTCCCGAGCCGAAAACGCAGCTTGCCTCGCCTGCAATTGGTCACCCGCATTCGCAGCCGCCAAATTTTGCGTTCGCATCGAAATGAGAAAACCGTAAGTCAGCAAGGTCATCATCAGGATGATGGCGACCACCATAAACAGGACGACTCCGGATCGATTCCGTATTCTAATTTGAAGAGGTTTTGTCATTCGAACCCCTCGAAATCTGAGCCCATTCCAAATGGTGAAACCTCACCATCAAAACGGAAGTCGGGATCGTTCTCCCGGATACCAATTCGAATCAAAAACCGTTTGGATTCCGGGTCGAAGTTTTCGATTAAGTCCAA
The DNA here is from genome assembly GCA_014238905.1 of Planctomycetota bacterium. GTDB lineage: Bacteria > Planctomycetota > Planctomycetia > Pirellulales > Pirellulaceae > JABAAE01. The sequence goes on along the minus strand of JABAAE010000024.1, from coordinate 7,193 downwards.
CCTTGGAACTTCGGCATCCAATGAGCTGGTTTCGAATTCTGAATCCCGATCATTATCAATTTCAAATTCTTCGTCGAACTCGATTTCCTCCACCTCGTCTGATGAATCAAAATCATTGAATTCCGTTTCCATTTCCGCCGTGAAATTAACCTCGATCGCAAGTGGCACGGTTGGGTCCGATGGTGACCACGACGATCTCCATGTTTTTCCATCAAAGTAGCGAAAGCCGACCATAGTAATTTCGGGAATTCGATCAATTTGCTCTCGAATCGGCCCGAGGGAGTTAGACCGGTCGTCATTCGTGGCGTTAATTTCAATTGTCTCAAAATCTGCCATAGGTACTCCCGGCCTTCGGTTTCTCGAAAGTGAGGAGTCGAATGGAATTCGTCGCTGAAAATCGTGATAGGTGACGACCGATCGCACAAAATCCCGAGGTTGGATTTGTTTTTCTTGTTCATTTCCAAAGCCTTCTCTTTCCAATTCAACTTCCTCGTCCAATTCCGGATCACTGGATTCGAACTGTTGATCCCGCCATTGATAAGTGATTACGAGAAAATCCTCATTGGGGCCAAAAAATCTCGAAGAACCATCGTTTCGAATCAACACGGAAAATGACTCGTTACTTCCCTCAAACAAAAACGAGTCAGGCAATAGATCGTTTGCAGGATCGGGTGACTTATCGACACTGGAATTCATGATTGAATCGAGAAGACTGGGCGAGTTTTTCTGCAGGGAACTTTCCACCAAAAAACCATTCTCAAAAGAGTTGTCGATGCTCGCGGGTTCCGCCGTTTGTTTTTTTTTCGAAACAAAGAATAATTGATCGAGATCGTTTTGCATTTGACGTCTCAGCGACCTGGTAATTTCTAGAGTCGCGACGGTCCTTCGTGATCGATTTTCAAGGCGCGAGAAAGTGGACAAGAGTGACCAACAAAGCATCATCAGCGTCGTCACGAGTGTCAACGCGATCAACAATTCCAGGATGGTGAATCCGGGCTTGGCATTCGATCGGCTCACTAAAAACCTCCCGAGCGAAATTTGTCAGATGGTTGGTCCGAAGGTTTGGGTGTGCGAATCACCCGTCGCAACGTATAAATCGGATCCTCGGATCGCGAATCCAATTGATTGGAATTTCCAATCCCTTCGTCGCTTTGTCGAAAAAACACACCCACTTCGACAAGGGAAAGACGATTGACTGTGGTGTCATTTTTTGAATTAAGGTCCTCAATAGAAACAGACCAATACCAATCGGGATAATACGGCGAGGCCGTTGATTCCATGGATTCGAAGGGTTCAATGGACGCCACGATTTCATCCATCTTGTTCTGGCAAATCATTTGCGCTGTAATCCGTTGATCAGCTCGTTTGGCATTTTTGTCTCCAGCTCCAATCAGCCGAACCAATAGTGTTGCGCTTACTGCCAAAATCACGGTGGCGATAATGACTTCAAGCAACGACAATCCTGCCCGGGACATTTGCGGTTTTTGACTTGAGTGACATGGCATTCTGATTCGACGCGGCATGTTGACTAAACCTCCAATTCCGAATCGAGGTTTTGAAGGTCTGCCTCTTGATTCGACTCACTGGAATCTTCAGGTAATTCAAAATTGGCATGAACTTTGAATGTTTCTTCAATTTCAACTTGGCCAGTTAATCCTCGAATTTTGATCGAAATCCCTACCCTCGATTTGTAGTCGAGCACAATGATTTTAGTTTCCAAGGCCCGACCCTGAGGGTCGAGCCAAATCGACTTTTCGTGATCGCCATTGGGCCTGTCACCGTTTGACTTTCCGATTTGAATCGTCTCGAGCTCGACGTCATTCTGGTCGTCGTCGGCAAAAGAGAATATATTTCTGGGGTGAGTGGTAATCAAAAGAGAGGTATCGAGTTCGGAGAGAATGGGATACTCGTTTTCAGCCGATTGAAAGCTGGTTTGTTTGCTCCCGTTTGGCTCTCGTGCACCAAAAGAAGAGGCTGGTCCGATTCGGTACCTTCTAGATAGGTCACTGAACCGAAGTTCCCAAGATTCACCCGACTGCATCGCGGACAATCTCGCGTCCGCGATAAGTTCTTTGAGTGTGATCGCTACCTGTTTCAGTTCGGATCGTTGAATCCTGCGATTGATCTGAGGCCAGGCAATGGCCAAAATCACGACCATCATCACCAAGACGATCAATAGCTCCAAAATCGTAAAGGCAATTCTGGTTTTTCCGCTCCCCCATTTTTTTTCAGCAGATTCAACGTGCGGACGATCGAGGAATCTTGAAATTGCGCACCGGTTCGTTATTCGAATAAATCGAGTAAAAAGGCAGCGTTCCTGACTGCAGCGGCGTTGACAAAAATCCGTTTTTCGTTTGGCTTCTCTGTCGAAGCTCATTGCCTTGATTTATTCAAAATCGCTGCTGGAATTATCGGATCCGAGATCCAGCCCATCGTCTGAAGAGCCCGAGTCCTCTGAATCGCTTAGGTCGCCTTCATTGGGCTTGTAGTTGTAGATGTCGTCGTCGGTGTTTGCTTCTCCATCAGGGCCATTGGAGACGATAACCGGACGATCGATTCCGTCTTTGGACGATTCGTAGGTATATTTGAATCCGTTGTCCCATGGATCGGCGGGCAAATCGGCTTCGTCAAGGTAAGGTCCTGCCCAACGTTTGGCTTTCTTTTCGTCTGACGGCTTGCGAACAAGTGCTTTGAGACCGTCTTCGGTTTTTGGAAATCTTTTCATATCGGCAGCATATTCCTTCAAAGCCGATTCGAGGTTGCTGATTTGTGCTTGGGCTATTTTGATGTCAGCTTTCTTTTGTGAACCAAGTAACCTGGGTCCAACGATCGCTAGAATTCCTACAAGAATTACCAAGACGATAAGAAGTTCCAAAATGGTGAAACCATCTCGGCGAAGTTTTGAACGTTTCATTTTTCTCTCCAATTGAATGGGTCAATCAACAGTTGATGTAAGATCAAAAATGGGCAACAACACACCAATAATTATGCTCATCACAATGGCACCAATGGTCAGCAGCATGATCGGCTCGATCAAACGAACCATTGAGTCCAGTCGTTGTTCAATTTTTTGATCCATTCTGTCTGAAATTTTGACGAGAACGTCGTCAAGCGTATTCGATTCTTCTGCGACACGAATCATCGCGATCACCTGGTCCGAAACCATCCCACTTTCGTGAAGCGGTTCCGATAGTCTTTTTCCCGATGAAATGTTTTCGGCTGATTGGCTAATGGCATCCTGCAGCGTTATGTTGCCAACGGAATGTCCAGCAATCTTGAGCGACTTCAGGATTTGGACACCGTTTCGAAGCAAAGTCCCCAGAACGCGACAAAACCTGGAAACGGCACTCTCGTGAAAAATGCGTCCTGCAATCGGGATTTTGAGTTTGTATTTGTCATAAAAGCGTCGTCCCGTTTTCGTATCTAATAATTTTTTGATACCGAACGCGATTCCAGCAGACCCCATTGCGACAAAAAGGCCATATCGCACCAATGTATCACTGACAAAAATAAGAGTTTGTGTAATCAGTGGTAGTCCGACGCCGCTTTTGATCAGCTTTTCAAAGTAAGCTTCAAACATGGGAACGATGACGATTACCAAAGCGATCATAAAGCAAAATCCGATTCCCGCGAGAATCATCGGATAGGACATCGCGCTGACGACTTTGTTTTTGAGGGCGGTCTCTTTCCTTAGAAAGTTTGAGACTCGTTCAAGCGACTCTTCCAGAAACCCGCCTTCCAATCCGGCTTTGACCATGCTGACGGTGAGGCTGGAGAAGACCTTTGGATGTTTGCTCAATGCATCGTCCAGATTGATGCCTTCCGAAACGTCGTCTCGAATCTCCTCCAAAACTTCTCGAAGTTTGGCGTCGGGGGATTGTTCGGCCAGGATTTTGAGCGAATCCAACAACGACACTCCGTTGGTGAGGAGGTCGCTCATTTGAGTCAGCAAGTCAGAAATGGTCTCCGAGCTGATCCGTCGAAACGACAGCGAAAAATTTGACCAAGCTTGGGATTTGTTGGATACGTCGATTGGAAAAAGCGATTGACGGGTCAGCTGACGAATCGCTTCTTGTTGGGTCGAAGCCTGAATGACGCCTTCGGAAACTGCTCCTGAGTTCGTTTTCGCACGGTAGGAAAAGTCAGGCATGGCATGGTGTTGGAATGGAATGCGGGGAAAATCAACGAGTTCAATCGGTTTTGGAAACTCTCAGAACTTCTTCAACCGAGGTGACTCCATTTAGTACTTTTTCCCACCCGTCCATCCTTAGAGTGGTCATTCCTTCTTCTACGGCAGCTTTTCTAATTTCGTTAGTCGGCGCTTTTTCGCCAGCGAGCGCCCGAATTCGGTCACTGCTTACCAGCAATTCGTAAATTCCCAAGCGGCCGCTATATCCCGTATTTCGGCACGCCGGGCAACCGACCTGTTTTCGCAGCGTCAATCCTTCAGCCCGCACTTTTTCGACCGGGAAATCTTCGGGAATGTCGAGCTCATCAAGGCCGACTGGTTGCGAACATTCGTTACAAAGTTTTCTGACCAGTCGCTGGGCCAGTACCCCTTCAATCGTGCTGGTGACCAAGAATGGGTCAACACCCATATCGCAAAGTCTCATAAACGCGCCGGCCGAATCGTTCGTGTGCAACGTGCTAAAAACTAGGTGCCCCGTCAATGAGGCTTGCGTCGCATTCTCGGCCGTTTCTAAATCCCGAATTTCACCCACCAGGACTACGTCTGGATCGTGTCGGAGAATACTGCGCAGGCTGGCGGCAAATGTCAGTCCAACTTTTTTGTGGACCTGGATTTGATTGATACCGTCGAGTTGGTATTCGATGGGATCTTCTGTTGTGATAATTTTGGTGTCTTCGTTTTTGATTTTTTCCAAGGCGCTGTAAAGCGTCGTTGTTTTTCCGGAACCTGTTGGGCCGGTCACAAGAACAATTCCATGCGGAAGTGTGATCAGCTTTTGAAACTGTTTATAGACAGATTCTGACATGCCGACTCCACGAAGAGAGAACGACAGGTTTTCTTTATCCAGAATTCGCATCACGATCCCTTCACCGTGAAGCATCGGGATAATCGAAACACGAATGTCGACCGCACGGCCTTTAACACGAATTTTGATCCGACCGTCTTGAGGAACCCGCTTTTCGGCAATGTTAAGTTTCGCCATAATTTTCAGGCGGCTTACAATGGCGTTTTGGAATCGATTCATTTCCTGCGGTACAGGTTGCCGCTGGAGAACGCCGTCAATACGGTATCGGATTTTGATTCCTTTTTCCTGGGCCTCGATATGAATATCAGAAGTTCGTGACTCGATGGCCTCAGTTAAAATCTCGTTGACCAGTCGAACGACAGACGCTTGTTGTGCCGCTTCGGCGTCCTCGAGGTCTTGTCCAGCCAAATCTTGAATTGATTCGCTGTCGTTCCCATGAATTGACATCAGTCCGTTAATCGTGTCGGCACCAACACCAAAATGGGTTTTGATCAAATCCCTGACTTGATCGGGATCGGTCACCACGGGAGTGATTGTTCTGCCGGTTGCTGCACCGACGGCGTCGATAGCGTTGAAGTCAAACGGATTGCTGACGGCTAGGTGAAGCTCTCCCCGCTTTTCTGAAATGGGAAAGACTTCGTATCGGTGAATTAATTTTGCCGGAAATTTTTCCAGCAGTTGGTTGTCGACGTCGATGCTGTCGAGGTTTACTGTCGACAGCCCCAAGCTCTTGGCGATTGCAAACAGCAAGTCATCAACCCGTCGATAGTCCATTTCGGCGCTTAGCTCAACGATGGAACGCGAGGAGCGAAGAGCGTCGTCTAAATATTGCAGCTTGTCCCGATCAATTCGGGCTGCAGGTTTTCGCTGGATCATGAAGATGATTTAACGGATCCGTCCGCATTTTTTTGGTGGGGAGTGGGGGGGGGCTCGAGAATCCAGCATCCATGACCGGTTTTTCTCACAATGCTCCTGAACCCAAATTATATTATGGGAATTTTTTGGAGTCAACTTTAACTCGTTAGGGTTATCATTGCCCAGTCTTCCCTTATAAGTTGATTTGCAAGCATTTCTGCGGTTTTGCTGGCAAATAGGCACTTTTTGGCGTCAGGTGGACGCCAATACCGCCGAGGATAATTTCTCAATGGTTTTCTGAATCGCATTTTTAAAGTACTTGTCGGGCTATTTAACTGGGGGTCCGATCTCTGATTCTCCATACACTGAGCCGGATTTGGAGAAATTGACTTTCAATGCCCGAGTTGGCGACGTCACCGGCGGATAGTCCAAACAAGTATGTTAACGGCGGTTGAAAAGTGCGGAGCTTGGCGGCGAAGAGCCTCCGTAAGTCCAATAATTTAGCCCTATACCTCAACGGCAATTTAGCCCTATACCTCAACGGCAATTTAGCCCTATACCTCAACGGCCTCACGAGGCTATCGGATGCAGCCGCCAAAAGCCTCAGCAAAAAGTTTTGTGTTATTGAGTTAAGAGGCTTGACCTCAATCACAGACAAACAAGCGAAAAGCCTCAGTAAGGTTAAGCCTCTGAGCATCTCGAAAGCCGCCAACCGCAGATCGACAAATACAAAAAACAATGAGATTTCACTGAACTCTCAAGCCGCTTCAATTCTCATCGAGAGAATTGATCGCTGAAGTTGCTAGATTGCTTCAACGTAACAAACGCTGAACTGCCACTTGCAATTCAAACAGCCGGATTCTCCATAGTATAATAGAATCTCATTGAGAAAGCATTCCGATAGCAATGTGAATGGTGCTATAACGCGAAGAGGCAATGATTATTGGAGAATAAAAAATGAACGCCGCCAAGGGGGAAAAAACCGAAACAGAACCTGAAGAGTTCACAGAATACCAACTTCAAGAATTTCGTCGCGTGAACTGGCTGATCCCCAATTTGGCGATTGGATATGTGACATTAGTTTTTGCTTTAATTTTTTTCTCAAGGAATGACGGGCTTTCTTCATACGAGGTGTTCGTGTACAGCGGATTGATCCTTATGTATGCTATCCCATTTTATGCAATTATTCTGATCTGGAATACGATGAAACGAATTCGAAATGGCACAAACACTCTTGCTGTTACCTTGTACCAACTGTTTTCATTTATCATTTTAATTTGCTGGCTAATATCAGTCGTTACCTTTAACGGTTCGCCAGTCTGATCCGTCAGATGGTTTCATAGG
>JABAAE010000023.1 GCA_014238905.1 Planctomycetota bacterium | reverse complement strand
TGCTAATTTTTAAATCGTTGTCGGCTTGGTGAAAAATTGACGGCCGATATTGGACGAGTTAGGCTGCGGTCGTTGATCCTTGTTAATAAAGGGGCGTCGTTAATGTCGGGTTTCATGAAGACTGGTGCCAAATCCTTGTTTGTGCTCGGTGTTTTCTTCATTGTTGTTGTTGGACTTGGGAAAACTGGACTCCTTGGTAATGCGATAATGAAAGTCGCGCAACGCCGGCCTTGGTGGAAGATTGCCATGTGGATTTTTTTGTTGCCAATTTTTTGGTTCAGCGGATTTGGATCCGTTGAAAGAACCGCCGACTCCCCCGACGATCCAGCGGACGTGGAAGACCAATAAATTCGCCGGCGAACCTGGTCACGCCCGTTATGGTTTTGTCCTGCCAAACACTAAAAGGAGCACCGGTGTTCTTTTTCCACGTGATAAGTGGTCATTCCATTCTGGCTGTGCGATACTGATGCAGTACTCACGATACTCTTGGATGGCCTATGTCTTTCAACCTCTCGCTTGACGACCGTGACATCGACGTGAATGTCTCCAGTATTGTCCTTTGTCTATCGGATGATGAATTCCAGGGAAATATCGATTTCACCGTCTTGTTTAGTGAACCCGTTCCGGAGGGGGAACTGCTGCGTTGCTTGCGGTTGCGGATTCACTCCGACGAGCACCGGCATGCCGAGACCCTTGAAATCATAGGCTCTCTAGAGACGAAAAACGGCTGGGAGTTCACCGTGCACTGGGCCACCATCAGTGAGAACGAAACAAAATCCAAGATAGAAATCCCCAAGCAAGTCGAACTCGTCTGGGAAAACGGCACGGGACAATCGATTGGATGGTTTCCATTGAACGCTGGGGATATTCCAGACACTCCGGCGGACCCATCTGCATCGCTCGGCTCGGTGTCACGAGAGAAAATTGTCGACGATTGTCCCAAGGGACTCTTCATCGAGGACTTGCCCCGGCGAAAAACCATCGACATGAAGTGGTTTGATCGCGACACCCCGTTCACGTTGGTATCCGGCATCCTGTTCACCGCGGTTCCCTTGGCGATGGGTTGGTACAGTGGCCATCGTGCGATGGAAATCGGCAGCATGGCCTTCAGCCTGGTTGGAGTGTCGATTTTCTACTTTGGGATCTGCAAGCTTTTCAACAAGACATGCATTGTGATTGAAAACTCACAACTCAATGTGACATTTCGGCCACTTCCGTGGCCCAACCGGTTTCGGCCAATCCCTGTCGACAGCATCCGTGGCGTTTCGACCCGAAAGCGCCAACACCGACACAAAGAGAACTCAGGGACCAGAACCAGCTACTCCTATGTGGTCGAAGTTTCCACAGCGACCCAGGGGCGAGTGAAGGTCGTGTCCCATGACTCCTCGGAGACCGCCCTGTTCATCAAGAACAAGCTCGAACAGTTCCTTGAATCCTAGACAGCACTGGGTCACGGGAGGGTTGTTGTTGGCTTGCGCGCGATCAAGCGGGTCTTGAACGTCTGATTCAAGGCGGAATCAACTTGCGCGGCGGGCTTGGTGCTGGCAATCATTTTTCCCATCAGTCATGCTGTCAGTTTCGTTGAATCTGCGCAAAGCGGATTGTGCGATGGTGCAAAGTCGAACGGCCTGTCCTGTTCTGGTTCTGTTGCTGAATGTCTTCGCTGGTGCCTGCTATGGCGATTGGCCGAGGCAACGACCAGCGCACCGGATACCGGGAACAGACTTTATCGGCATCCCACTGGATAGCCAATCCATCGCGGTGCTAATTTTTAAATCGTTGTCGGCTTGGTGAAAAATTGACGGCCGATATTGGACATGTTACTCTGCGCCCATTGATTCTTGTTAATTTTCGCAACGACGTCATTCTATAGATGAATAAAAACAAAAGTATCTGGCGTAAAGAAATCATTTCGAATTTTTGTTTATGGGGGTTCCTTGCTACAACCTTCGCTGCGTGTTACTGCCTTTATGCCTCCAACATTTCGAATTCGCTGGAAAGTCGGTTGAACGACTTGACCACTGCCGTCTTCTGGTTGGTGCTATTTAATGCTTTTGTCTTCATTCGTTTGCTGAAGAAGACTTGATCGAAATTGGTGCAAACGGACATTGCCGCACTCAAAGCCAAGCTTGGCGACTCCCCCGACGATCCAGCGGACGAGTGACCGCCTAGTAAAAGGTTTCATCGCCGGCTTTGAAATTGCCGGCGTTCTGTAATCGCTTGGTCGAATAGCCAATCCATCGCGGTTGAAATTTTTAAATTGTTTGATGCCAACTTTTGTTCAATGGCCGCGATTTTTTTCCGCGCGGTTTATGGCGTGCATTTTTCGCCCGATCTCGTCACCGAAAAATTTAATAATCCGTTGAAATTCCTGATCTATTGCCAATCCCTTTACGTGGCGGGGCACTCGGCGCCGTCAAAATTCTTGAGAAGATTATCTTTAATCAATGCTGGGTCAAAAAGGGCTTTGCCGCTGCGGATGTCGAAGTCGGATACGCGATGCAGCACGAGGTTCATGCTGACGATGCTTGCCATGATGTTGATGAACTCTTGGCCGTAGAGCCCGATGGCCCGGGTGTTGCCGTCGTTGCAATTCACCTCAGCAAGGCACGGGATTAACATGCCAACCGTGCACTAGATGGGGGCGTGTAAGGTCTCTTCCGCGTTAAGTTCGGGCATCATTTTCATTGAATGCAAGAGCGTACGGTTGGTGAAGAACTCCTGAGCCGTTTGGGACGAGTTGTCACCCAAATACTTGATGAGGTCCTCGTATCCGTTTTCGGGATCATCTTCAGAGACGTTAGCAAGCCTCAGGGCCTGTTTTGATTAATGTCACTAGATTTGATACCATGTTACACGATGCCTTGAAAATTCCACCATGCCATCCTGCCACCAAAAAACGCTTTTGCTTTTTTTGAACATGATCCGATTGCAAGCAAATGCTATCGACAAATTGACTGCTAAGCGACAACTCCACCCTGCTTAATCACAGTCAGTGACAATCAACACGAAAAACCAACCAGCGACATTTCCACGACGGATTCCCAGATTTCACTCGCAAGCTGCATTAAAATCTGAACGCACTCAGGTCACAAACCGATGAAAGATAACAATCCAGACAAAGCCGTTCTTATTAAACTCGATTCGCTCTCTCGAGACGAATTGAACGTCGTCGCGAAAAAAATCAAAATCAAATCGTATCGACGTCTCGACCAGGCAACGCTAATCACCGTTCTTGCAGACACAGACAACATTCGCTCTCATCTTTTTCCCCGTTGGTGGGCGATCCATCACAACCATGTCTATTTTGCCTTGTCCATTGCCATAGCTTTACTATTGTTCTTCCTGCAATCAATACGGTCAGAACCGGACGAAACGGAGAAAACGGCCAAAAGACCAATGACGCCGCCGGAAATTTCCATGAACACCGTTACAACGATTGGTGGCGCGAAGACTTCAGATCCGAACACAGTTGCCGTATTGTATTTCGAGGATTTGTCAGCGGACAACGAAAAACCTGGCTCCTTGAGCAAAGTCCTCTGCACGATGATGATTTCATTCCTTTCCGCCTCTGACAATCTAACGATTGTAGAAAGGGTGCAGATACAGAAAGTATATGCTGAATTGAATCTGGCAAGTTCAAAGAGATTTAACCAGGCAACTGTGGCGAAAATCGGCGAATTACTAGGGGCTCGCTATTTGGTATTCGGATCGTATTTCTTCTATGAAGACACGCTGAGAATCGATGCAAGATTAGTCGACGTCGAAACGGGCGCAACCGTTGTTTCCGAAGGAGCCAATGGTGGTTCCGCTGAATTTACCAATCTGTTGTCTGGCGTTTCCGAGAAGATCCTGGACAAGGTTGGCCAGAACGCCAACCACTGGAACAGGGAGTTTCTCGTCAAGCATAATCTACCCAAAAAAGAACTGGAAGAAATTGGTGCAGCGCTGGATCAAATGGACCTGGGCCAAATAGAACCGGGGATTCAGAGACTAGGACAACTAAAAGAAAAACATCCTGACTTTTCCACATTGATTTCAACCATCATTAGCCAAAATATTCAAGAACAATAAGGAACCGGACGAATGCGAGTGGCAACAGCCAATTTACTTTCAGGCAGGGTTCTGTTTTCGCTTTTCATTCTCATTTTGTTCACCATCATGGTCATGGGTTGTGGGAAACAGAACCTACCTGGCAACGGGCAACAAGCGGCACAAACTCCCGGAAATACAGAACTCCCAGCGACTCCCGGAAAGACAGAACGCCCAGCGACGCCCGAAACCCGGAACCCCTCTGCCCCAGACCAAGGTTCCGGTGTGAACGGCAATGGACCGGACGAACCATCCAGAACCGCACCGCCGCGCAAGCAAGATGGAAAAGCGATCGATTATTCCAGTATTGTTGTGGCGGATTTTGATAATCACTCGCAGCAAAAAAAGTTCGATGCGCTGCGCCTCGGGTTCCGGGATATGCTGATTACTTCCCTGTCAAAATTAAACTCCGTGCGCGTAGTCGAACGCGCCCGCCTGCAGGAGATTATTGCCGAGCAGAATCTGGGGAAGACCGAGTTTATTGATGAAACCACGGTGGTCAAACTTGGCAAGGGCATTTCAGCCCACAAAATCGTAGCCGGCTCGTTTACGGTCCTGGACGATAAAATCCAGATTGACGTAAGGTTACTCTCTGTAGAAACGGGCGAAGTCGAGCTGGCCGAATCGATACAAGGCAACAAGCAGAACATTTTCGACCTTCACGGCGAGCTTTCGCAAAAAGTGGTGGCCGGATTGAATCTCCAGTTGACCAACTTGCAACAGCAGGAGATTGGCAGCGGGCAGATCAGGAATTTTGATGCCTTCAATGCCTTTAGCCAATCGAGGTTGGCCGCCATTCGTGGAGACAGGGAACTGGAGCGACAACGGTTGCAGGAGGCCCTTGAATTGGATCCGCAAGCCGAGATCCTGCTGGACAACCTGAAAAGAATACAGCGGCGGGCTGCCATGCAGATTGCCAAGGACCGCAAAGCCGAGCTCGAATCTGCCAATGAAGTCACCAAGATGTTAAGCGATCGAATCGATCAGTACGAATCGATCATTGCGCAACCAGGTCGTGGCCCAGACTACTTCGCCAGCCTGTTGACACTGTCGGCCTGCCAGGGATTGCTCGGAAATTTCAAGAAGGAACAAGCCTTGTTGGCTCAGTTTTGGGATGATTTTGAGGCAAACGTGCCACCGGCAGAGAGTACGCGTGTGTTTCGAGAAATGCAGCAACAATTGAAGGAACAGACGACGTTTTTTGCTGATAATTTTTGGTCTGGACATGCCAGTATCATTTTTTCCATAGGTAAAGAATCTAAAGCGTATCGGAAAGCTCTACTGGCTGATGGCCTGATCGATCAACTGCATTGGCCCCAGTACTCGAAGCTGTGGCCATTCAATGAATCGGCGCGTTGCCAATTTGGCATTGCAAAAGAGAGTCCACAGGCGGCAGCTTTGGTCAATTGGCAGGACAGCCTTCCCCAAAGTCCACATCATTACGTGAGCGGACTGACTGAGAACGACGTCAACTACGGTGATCGAAATTATCGCATGAGCCCCAGCGACCTCGAAATCCTCGGCGATGTGTTGATTTACATGGCTCAAATCCCGGACGCGACGCCCAAAATGCGTGAGGAGACGGACAGCCTGATTTCGAAATATTTGTATCAGGTGTCTGATGAGCGGGATTCACTGGATAGTACGACCATCGGCCGCATCATCAAATCACTCGAATTCATCGGGACGTATACGGAAAAGAGTCGGGACCGGAAGAAAGCGAATAAACTCGTTATCAGCTACTCCGATCAACTCGCCCTGATGAATGGACAACAGCCATCCACGCCGTTGGCTGCCAACCCGTTTGGTATTGCCAACGACGTCGATTCGATTCAATTTCTCTGGCACATTCCTGACGGTATTGGAATCGATATCAACAGCCCAATAAACAAGGTCACACAGGAGCTGAGTGATTTCATCAGGACGATTTCGGCAACAACCTTGATCAATTTTCAATACGTCCCCCTGACAAACAAAACTAGCGATAAGGACGAAGTTGATCACCAGGTCTTTCCCGAAATGAAGCCGGCTACCCCCGATAATAAATTGGAGATGGTCAAGCATTTAAAGGGAAAATTACCGTTCAGAATGAATGTTGGTATTCGCGAGTCAAAACCACCGAATATGGAGCAGGTATTGCGTGAAGCTTTCAAGCGATCCAAAGGCAATAGTGCGATAGTCTTGATCATTCCACACAAGGAAAAGGTAAATTCTCTCCCGGTAGATCTTGATCCGCTTGCTTCGGCGAATCCTCAAACGACTCTCGTTGTGGTCTTGCACCACAAACAGAAAAAAACGTCCAAGTGGGCCAAGCTCAACGACGCTCAACTGATCCTGCTGCAAGGCGACGATGATGCACTTATCGGGGAATGGGAATTCAAGCCTCACGAAAAATAAAATAGAATTTGAAAAACAGATGTGAATACGACTGAGCGGGCACTTACGTATGAGTCATCCAGCTTCGACAGGAAACCCGGCTTGTCGCCTTGCAGTCAGCAACTGACAACGGCTGCTAGAGCTGTCGATTTATCGATTGGCCGGTGCTGGCCCGGGGGTCAATGATGTTTTTTTTAAAAGCCTATCCTGATAGGATAACATCTCCAACTTTTTGGATTCCAAATTGGACTGAATTGAGGCGACGTCGCGCCAGGTTTTCTCGCCAAGCCCCTTCGAAAGCCGTTGTAATTCCTGATCTATAGTCAATCCCTTTACGCGGCAGTGACGTTGGTTGTACACTAGACGGCGTCCAAAAATAAAACACCATTTGACACGGTAAAAACCGAGTTCGCCCCGATAGCTCAGCTGGATAGAGCAACTGACTTCTAATCAGTAGGTCGCAGGTTCGAATCCTGCTCGGGGTGCTTTTGCCGAAAACCAAACTGGTTCCGCATCCAATTGACTTTTCTGTTTCGGTTTAAAAATGGGGATGTTTCAGTTTAAAAATGGGGACACAGTAACTTGCTGAGGAGGTAAAAAAAGAAACACCGCTGTGGCCCTTAATGCGTATCTATTCACGCAGTCGTGTATACATCCGAGGCGTCTGCGATTTAAGCCGTTTTCTTTTAGAAACTGCACTGCTTCATCTTAACAGTTTCACCACTTCTTCGTGCTTTCTTTCTCGGGTGATCGTCAGCCCTGTAATGATCTCACCGTCGAACTGCGGGATGGCGTTTCCGTTCGCTTTGTGCTCGAGAAGCAATTTCAACACGGAGTCGTGCCCCTTCAATGCTGACAACCAAAGCGAATCGATTTCCTTTGCAATCGGGGCGTTCACCGTTGCCGACCAGTCGTTGCCAAAGAAATTAGATGTCAAAAAAAGTGCACGCATTGGAAATTGCCAACACCTCAGGTCGATCAATGAAAACATTTCGCAAATCAGTTTTCCAGATTCCATCAACTGGGTAGTTGTTAATGCATCAGATATACTGAACTGTTCCAAACCAAGAGGCAACCAATCGCTTACCTTTCCCAGGGTTTTCACGACATGCAACAAAATCTGGTCATTGTTGCCATGATATTAGCACTGATTGTCTGCGGCCGAGCTGACGGACAGTCGACATCCGAAGCATCAACGCGCTCGACGCCAGGGACCATTTCCGACAATTATCCAGAGCAACCAATCAAAGTGATTGTTCCTTTCGGAGCTGGCGGCGGAAGCGACACCTTTGTCAGGATTCTTCAGAAGGCGATTAAAGACAACGAATTGCTCGCCCAACCAATCGTCATTTTAAACGTGCCCGGCGCTGGTGGCACCATTGGCAGTCGGCGGGTAATGGAGTCCGAACCCGACGGCTACACGCTGCTGTGCCTCCATGAAGGTATCATTTCGGCAAAGTATGCCGGGAGTGCTGACTATGGTCCAGAGGCGTTTGAACCTGTCGCGGGAACGGGCGAAGTCGGCAACGTGATCGCGGTAGCCGGTGACTCCAAATACACCGACTTGGAACAGCTGCTAACTGAAGCTGTAGCCCGTCCAGACGAAATTGTTTTTTCGGCTAACATTGGAGCGCCGAGCCATTTTGTGGGACTCATGCTGGAGAATGCCAAGCAAGGAGCTCGATTTCGATACACTCAAACAGGCGGTGGTGCCAAGCGGTTTGCAGCGCTGGCGGGCGGACACATCGATGTATCCGCGTTCTCCTTAGCAGAATACATGCAGTTCAAATCCGCTGGCATTCGCGCTTTGGCCTATTGTGGCCAGACGCGACATCCGTCAGCCCCGGAAATTCCCACCGCGGTTGAACAGGGATTTGATGTGATCGCCAGTATTATGCAGTTCTGGTGGGCGCCCAAAAATACCCCAGGAGAGAAAATCAGGGTGTTGGCAGACGTTCTTGAAAAGTCGATGCAAACTCGGCAGGTGCAGGAAGCGCTCAGGGCAATCCAGACTGACAACGTGTTTCTTACAGGCGAATCCTTGCGGCAATCACTGGTCAAACGCGAACGTCGTTTCGCCAACGTTGCGCAGCGCGAACTGACGCAAACACCGAATTTTCCCATACTGGTTCTGGGAATCGTTGCCATATTGTCGCTGGTAGTCGCTTTTCAAACCTTACCAAGCTGGAAAACCACCCCCCTGAAGCGTGAAAACGCCGAAGCAATACAGGCAGGTTACTCGATCCGCCCCTGGCTGGCTTTCGTTTCGATGGCTGGAACGGCAGTTTATGTACTCGTGATGCAAATGAACTGGGCCGGATTTCGTGTTTCGACTTTTATGTTTGTTTTTGGCTTGGGACTGCTTCTTACCAGCAGAAAGGTCAAACAACTGCCAATGATGTTAGCCGTCGCACTGACGATGAGCCTCGGACTCCACTTTGTATTCACCAACGTATTTGCGATCGTACTGCCGTAACTGAGCATTCGTCATTTAGAACCGCTGACCAACGCTAATACACACGAGTCTTCACCAGTGATTTAGCGTTCAACGAGCGTTCCATAGCGAACCCACTATTCACATCGGCGCAATGCGTCTTGATCCGACATCTGTGGTCAGTACCACATGGGCATTGAAGCTCTCGTAAATGAGCTGGTGCTTGATTTCCTGGTAATGAGAATTGTCCCACAGGTCTTCAAATTCCCATGGGTCTTTCTGCAAGTCATACAACTCCCCAAGGTCTTTGTCGTGGTAAATCGACAGCTTGTAATTCTCGGTACGATACATCGTTGCGAAGGTCCCCGACCCACCAGTGAAATGGGGGTCGAGGGCGTCAAAGTATTCGCATCTGACGAAATCGCGAAGGTGCTCGGGTGAGTCCGTTCCTTCAAGAATTGGTAACAAGCTTTGGCCCTGAAAATATTCTGGTATCTCAACACCTGCCAACTCCAGCAGGGTGTGTGACATATCCAGCAACTCCACCAAAGCACTGCTCTCCAAACCTTGTTGAAAGCGCATCGGCCAACTGAAAATCAACGGAACTCGAACCAAGCCTTCATAGAACCGGGCACCTTTGCACAACAATCCGTGATCTCCCAGTGATTCGCCGTGATCGCTGGTAAAAAGAATAACGGTATTCTCCCGTTGTCCGGTATTTTCCAGCGATTCGAGGATCCGAGCGAATTGGTCATCGATCTGCGCGATCATTGCGTAGTAGTTGGCTTGAATTTTTTTGGCATCGTGACCAACGGGATCACAGATTTCGCCCTGAAAGTCAATGCGATCGAGTTTGGCCTGATGGGCCAAGTCCGACTGACGAAAATACGGACCTGGCATCGATGACGGATCAAACTGGTCGGCGTAAACCTTGGGAGGAATAAACGGCGGATGCGGGTCGTAGATATTGATGTTCAACAACCAAGGTTGATCTACCGGCCGCTCCTTTGAGATAAACTCGATTGCCCGCTCGCTAGCCCAGGTGGTCTGATGAAATTCCGGGGAGACACGTTCCTCACTTTGTCGCATCGCATCCAAGTCGCCGCCGTTTTCACCGACCCAGTCGGCATAGTCGTGTCCTTGCTGCCAATCGTCACGTGGAGCATGGCTGAATTTCCAGAACGTAAATCCGTCATCAAGTCGAGGCTCGGTACGATGCCCCGAGCTTTGCAAATGGAATTTTCCTACCATCCCGCAATCGTAACCGGCGTCTGCAATCAGTTTGCTGATAATTGGCGGATCAGCGGGGAATGTCTCGTTGCCATTGCGAGTGTTTCGAACGCGAGCCGGGTATAGTCCCGTCATAAAACTTGAACGGCTAGGCGTGCAAATCGGGCTTTGGCAAAACGCATGCGTGAACGCCACACCGTCCTTTACAAGTTGGTCAACGTTGGGCGTTCTTACATGAGGATTACCCAATGCACCGATCGTGTCGAAGCGTTGTTGGTCTGTACAATACCACAGGATGTTGGGGCGTTTATTCATCTGAACGTTTCGGAGTTTTTTTGATATGTCGGGCGATCGAAAAAAACAATAAGAACACCGCGACGAAACAGAAAATCAAGGAAATGGGTCGAGTTATCAGCGGCCAATAACTGCCACCGGTCTGCATTAAACCGGCGCATAAATGTTCTTCTGCAATTGGGGCAAGAACGAATCCAATTACAAATGGTGCCAGCGGAATCTTCATTCTTTCCAGTACGAATCCGAACACACCAAAACCAAGCATCACCCACACGTCAAAAATGCGATTGCCAAGAGCAAACGAACCAATCACGCAGCATGTCAGGATCGCTGGCAACAAATAAGCTCGTGGAATCGATGCCAGCTTCGATAACCAACCCAACGAAACAAACATGAAAGCCAACATAAACAGGTTGGCCAGAAACATCGTACCCATTACGACGTAAACCGCCTCAGGGTTTTGCTCAAACAACAGGGGACCAGGTTGCAAACCGTGGATAACCAACGCACCGAGCAAAATCGCATCAATGACACTCCCAGGGATTCCCATTGCGATCAACGGGATAAGCGCCCCGCCAACGGTAGCATTGTTGGCCGATTCCGAAGCAATGATTCCCTCTTCGCTCCCATGACCAAATTCCTCAGGTGTTTTTGACATGCTTCGCGCTGCCGAATAAGCGACAACGCTGCCAACATTGGCGCCGATGCCTGGCAATATTCCGATCCAGGTTCCAATCACCGAGGATCGCACCAGGTTTGGCAAGTTCTTCAGCCAGTCTTTCAAACTGAGAAACATACCTTCTCGCTTGAGTTCGATTTTCTCCATTGGCTCGTCCAGATGAGCAATGTCCCGGATAATCTGATTGACGGCAAAAAGTCCAATCAGTACTGGTAGGAGCTTGAAACCATCGTCCATCGCATGCACGCCGAACGTCCAACGGAGTTGGCCGGTGGCGGGAGTCGTGCCCGGCATGGTGGCGAGAATGCCAAGAAATCCCGCCAGCAATCCCTTCATCAAAGAGTTTCCTCCAACCGAGGCGATCAAAACCATCGCCATCATCACCAGCGCAAAAAACTCGAATGGCCCAAACTTGGTCGACCAACCGGCCATCGGCCCAGCCAATGCCACCAGAAATCCCCAGGAAATCATCCCGCCGACAAACGATGCGACAACACCCAATCCCAAAGCGCGACCCGGTTTCCCCTGCTTGGCCATGGGATAGCCGTCAAGTGTGGTCATGATGGAAGCTGGCGTCCCGGGCATTCTCAACAAGGTTGCTGTGATCATGCCGCCACTGACCGAGCCGACGTACATCGAGATCAACAATACCAATGCCGACTCACCACTCATGGAGAACGTTAACGGCAATGTTAGCGCGATCAGCATCGCACCGGTGAGTCCCGGGATCGCGCCGACCATGACACCGAGTGAAGTCCCGATCGCCATCAGCACCAACGAATTTGGAGTCGCCAGGAACTGAAACGTAGAAATCAAATCAGACAAAAGTGAAAGTTCTTTCTCATGGGGTGAGTTAATCACTGATCAAGAAACGCAATGCGATATGATAACCGATAGATTGAATAGGCCAAACAACTGAAGCTGATCAACTCAGAATCTATTTCATAGGCCCACGCTGTCTTCGGTCCATCAGGCCCTCGGGCTCGTACTCTTGCTATCCGCCATTCAACCGAGGAGGCGATTCACTAAACACCAACTAAAAACGGATCATTAACGCAAAACGCGAATTCAATTTCCAATGCAAATCAATTCGCGGCTGGTGCGTTGGTATAGACGACCATTGGAAGCCGTAAATGGCGCCAATGTCCAGGTCTTACCCGGAAGACCAAGGTCGTTAACCGCCACCAAAGAATTCTCGTCAAAGTGTTCGGTCGTCGCGTCGATGACATAGACCGTGCCGAGAACTGTGGAAAAGTAGATACGATTATTTACAACGATCGGCGTGGCGGCTGAAATGTGTCCATAGCCATGACTTAGGCGCCGTTTGTCACCTTCGACAACAAAACCGGAGCCGGTTGCGTCCCCGGATTCGAAATCACTCCATGAAAATTTCTTCTTGCCGTTCTGGACAATCACCTGAACGGGCACTTGGAGATAACTGATTTGTTCTGATTCTAAATCGATGCGACCCAAGATGCCTGGCTCGCCCCCCATGAAGAAGTGATACTTGCCAACACCGATATTCGTGCGGTGCGTCAGAAAACGTTTCCAGCTCCGAGTCGAAACATCAACTGGATTTTGGTAAACGCCCTTTTCCTCATCAAACTCGATAAATGTTCCCTTTCCCCGAATGCGGATCTGTTTCACAGTCTTGCCTTTGGCAAGATCCAGAACAAAAAAGTCGGCTTTGTCAAAGCAATACGCATACCGACTGTCGATGAAATGCGTGCCTTCGAAATAAAGGTCCGGTCTTTCCCAGACCAGTTCGAGCACCGGGTTTAACCTGGAGAGACTCACTCCAAATGGTTTTTCTGGAGGGCTATGACCTCCGCCTTTGGCGTGAAGCAACACAGTCTGACCGTTCAACATTCCCAAGGCACCTTTGCTATGAACACTGATACCTTGGGACAAGATTCCTGTCGGCTTTCCAGTAAGCGCGTCGAAACACCGAACGTACATCCATGGCCACCCAGATTTGCTGTTTTTATCCCAGTCTTTTGCCGTCTGCGGTCTGCGCTCTGGATCATTAGAGTCGCGCATCATCGCGTAGTAGAAGTTGTCCTCGTGCAAAAAAGGCTGAAACTGTTTTGCCGAATGTTTGGTTCGCACCTCAAATTCTTTTTCCCATACGAGCTTTCCCTCCATGGTGTAGCAAGCCATAAAGCCGCCAGCGTTGACAAACCAGACATGCTCTCCGTCGGTCACTGGCGTCGGCGTTGTCGAGTCGGTGAACGTGCCGTTGACTTGATTTGGCCGCTGACCCGGAAGGTCACAACTCCAGAGGATCTTTCCGCTCTCAGCGTCCAGACAATGGCCCCGCGTTTCGGACGCCCAGGTACCTTTGCGTTGGTTGTCCTCAGACGTGAGTCGACGGAAACAGGTCAGGAAAAGTTTGTCACCCCACACGGCAATACCACTGTGACCTGTCTCCGGTAGTGGCGCCCGCCAAAGAATGCCCTCGTCGGTGGCGACGCTCCACTTCTTTGGATAATCCATCTTCGACGTCAAATGATAATTTCGATCTGGGCCGCGATGTTCCGGCCAAATGTCCTGACTCAGTGAAGTGGACGTCAGTGCGAAAATCAGGCCAATGACGACCAATGGTTTCAATAACATGGCAGTTGACTTTCTCGCACCGGGGAGTTCATTCCTTCGAGTCATGTTATCGCGCAGAATTACAGGTCCGGATCGCGATTCCCACGAATCTCTGTCCAAGGGCAGCGAAGTTCTTAATTCTCATCAGCAGACGGGGGATCGCTTCTGGTGCGGTAGAGGAACGAGTCGGAAGTGAGCAGCGAAACGATCAGCGCGTTCATGCTACCTCCTCGCTCCTTGTAAGCACGATGCCCTTCTTGGAGAACCAACGCGTCGTTGAGCGTTTCGTTGCGGCCCATCCAGAATCGAAAGGCGTGACGAACGAACACCTGTTCGGCCCGTTCGCTTTCCGC
Source organism: Planctomycetota bacterium (assembly GCA_014238905.1). Classification (GTDB taxonomy): domain Bacteria; phylum Planctomycetota; class Planctomycetia; order Pirellulales; family Pirellulaceae; genus JABAAE01. The sequence goes on along the minus strand of JABAAE010000023.1, from coordinate 26,632 downwards.
CAACTTTCGGATCATCTCAATGGCATCGGTTACTTTTCCGTCCAACTCAGGGTCGCCCGAATCTATAATTTCACCAGCGGTGTCGACAGGGTTATCGAGTTCGGTAGTCCTGTAGATTCCTGCATGATTGTACATTTCAAACGGCAGGCCAAGCGGATCCATTTTCTTGTGACAAGTCCAGCAATAGCTCTCCGTCGTGACCCGCATGCGCTCGCGCAAAGTATTGTGAGGTTCATCGGGCAGCATCGCATCGACAGTAATCGGCACATCGGGAACCCCGCCACCGAGCAGCCGTTCTCGAATCCACTTTCCGCGCCGAATAGCGTGGTTATCCATGGCATCGGAATGTGAAACAAGCCAACTGGGATGAGTCAGAATACCCAGGCGTTGACCTTCAGGCGCCGTGGCCAGGAAACGTTCCGGTTTCATCGTCCCGTTGCCGAAACTGCGACGACTGACGCGAGCATAGATTTTCTCGCCTCTTAGATTCGCCTTAACAACGCTCTGATTGACGTTTCTGCGATTCATATTGATTACCTGGTTTACCTTCTTCTTTGCCGTAACGACGGCCTTCTTTTTCGCAGCGAGCTCTTTCTTCTTTCCCCGAGTCTCGTCCGGGTTGGCCTTCAACCATTCCTCAAGTACTGCCAACTCTTTCTCTGCCGTTTCCAGCTCTGCCAATTCCTTCTTCGCTGCCTCTGTTTCCGCTTTCGTGGCGGCCGCGATTGCGTCCTGCTTCTCTTGCTTGGAGCGCTTCGTGCCGAAATAAGTATTGTCGTTCTTGGTCGCTACGACTTTGTCGGTCGTCAATAACTGCCTCAGCACATCTTTGTCTTCCTGCAGAATCAACTCTATCAATCGGTCAGTTCCCGCGGCTGCGTCGAACATCGCTCGATAGTGAGAAACACCTTTTGTAGGCGCGCCGGTAGCCGCGAGCGATTGGTCGTCTTTACAGATGTATCCGCCGAGATCGTAATCAAAATAATCACGGAAGAATCGCATAACACGCGGCTTGCGGATACTGTCATCAGCCAGCATCCGCTCAACTTCGCGTTTGACGTCAGCTTTAGTACGCATCCGCCCCTCGACAATCGCTTGCCGAAGCTGCGCGTCCGGCTTGATGTATTGTAGAGCGTGATTGACAGCCAAGCCTAACTCCCAGTCCTGCAGCATTACACGCCCGTGACGATCCGGTTTACCGCTTTCGACCAGTTCCGGTCGGAAGAGCGCATCGCGATCCAGGAAGATCGATGAAAGGCCAAGGACAACACCGTCTTCCTTGCCGAGTTTCTCGATCGATTGCTTAGTCATCGACAAATAATGATCCGACTCGCTTTTCAATGGTGGCCGGAAGGTTAACGCTTCAAACAGGTAATCGACCGCAGCCCGTAATCGCTTGTCAGCAACATCTTCCTCTTTCATCAGTTCGTAAACCGGCGTCAGAGGACGCGCGACCTTGGTGCTGTAGACGAGGCTGGTCGGCAGGCCGCGAATGTCGCCCTGCTCTTCGGTGATTCGCGTGATCGTTTTGCGATCGTCAGAGATTTGGTAGGGCTCAGCAATGCTGAGCGGGCCATAGGCCATATAACGGATGATGTCCTCGGCAGCACTCAAAATCTGTGTCGCTTCGGCACTGTTGACGGAGGAAAAGTTCGGATAGTTTTTCAGCCCGTGATGTCGCGCCGACGAAAGGACCGCCGGTAAGCTTTTGACGGCCGTCGCATAAGCCACGGTCCCGCCTTGCCACGCAATGATGCGATCGGTGCCAAAATAGAGTTTAAGTTCACCACCGTGATTAGTAGGAACAACGTCGCCATGTGTGCGCCGACCGGGCGTCGATGGATCGAATTCCGGTTCCTTGTTGATCAATTCGTTCAAACGGGTAATATGCTCCTGGGGCGTCACACGCCAGATCCGCGCCGGCGACGAAGCTGGCACCAACTGAATGCCATCGGGTAGCGGTCCAAAGAGCAGCTCGTGATCGACAAAATTGCCTTTGTTGGGGTCAAGCACGGCATGAAACCCGCCTTTGTCCCGCATCACGCGTGTCAATTCACCCACGATCCAATCCGAAAACTCAAGCCGCTGAACGACCTCTGGCTGATCCATCTCTTTGGGCGGCATCTCCTTCAACGCGACCTGCGTCCAGATGCTTCTCCATATCGCCGCGTTGACTTCGTCGACAGGTCCTAATTCACCCAGCGAAAGACTACCCTCATGATCTGGCCCACTATGACAATCCCCACAGTGGCTAGCCAGAAACGGCTTCGCCAGGCCTTCAAAGTCTTTGTTGATTTTTTGCCCTGGGCTGTAATCGTCCCCGATTGCTGGAGATAACAGCCAGCCACAAAGCATGACGATGGCCAGCGGTAATTGAGTCCCAATCCGGATTGAGAAGTGAGTTTTCATGGAAATATTTCCGTTTTTTTTCCGCCATCAATTCAAGCAGGCTTCGAAGGACACGGGATCGTTTGTGAGCCACGCTCTGCTTAGCGCCTAAATTCTATTCAAACAGACCAAGTCGCCCGAGCACCGACTGAACGAACTCCAACAAGGAGAAGCGATTGCTAAACCAACAGTTGCTTGAGCGGGCCGGAACCCGAGTCAAACTTTTTGGCCAACTTGTCATTCATGTTAAATCGATCAACGTTCTCCCCGGCAGCGCGAAGAAGCGTTGTATACAAAGCGTTGATGGGTCGCTTGCCATCAAGCTGCGTGAAGCATCCGGTCTTGAATGCACCATCAAAGTTACCCAACAACATCACTGGCCAATTCGCGCCGTTGGTGTGCTGCTTATCGGCATTGTTGCTGGTGTAAACGATCAGCGTGTGGTCCATCATGGTGCCACTCCCTTCTGGAACGTTATCCAGGGCATCCATGATCTTCACTAGCATTCGGCAGTTATATTGCCGTATCTTGATCCAGATCGGGTTGTCGGGCTGCTTGATGTGACCAAGATTGTGTCCTTGCTGTTCGACACCCAGTCCCTTCCAAGCTCCAAAAATCTCGCCACGTCCCGATCCGATGGTCAGTGTATTGGTAATACCGGAGGTCAGCGCCGAAATCCCAAGGTCGAGTAAACAATCGTGCCAGTCGGTTTCAAACTCTGGTTTGGTGTATCGCTCATCAATTTTTGGCGCAAACTTACGCAAGTGATCGGACACATTGCCCAAGCGATCCCGGAGACCATTGACATCCTTAAATCCCTGTACGAATTGCCCGTATCGTTGCTGCTCGGTAGACGGAAGCGATCGTCCCTTGGAAGCGGCAAAGTTTTCGATCTGATTTAACAAATTGGATCGCGCTTCGTGCTGCAGTCGAATGTCGCCTGTGGAGATGCCACCGTACAGCATTTGATAAAGATGATTCGGATTTGAATGCATGAAGATCGGTTGCCCCGCACCGCTGGCAGAAAGCGTAGCGATCGTTGGCTTGGTCTTCATGTTTTCGATGGAGTCCATCCCGATGCAAAGATGCGGCAGTAGCGTCTGCGGAAGAACGTTACTGAGTTTGTAATCGATGGTGGCAGCACTGGGGGGGACACCGTCGCTACCTCGATAGCCACCAAGTGCGCCAAAAAATGCACTATGGGACGGGCTGGTATGGAGACCATGCAGCCCGCTAATTATGTGCAATCGGTCCTTGAACGGCTCCAGCGCATTAATGGGCTCAGGAAGCTTCCATTTTGCCAGTGACTGGCTGCTTTTCACTCCATCGGGAATACAGGTTTTCGGATCGAACCCCTGATTCTGCATGAAGAAAATGATTCGCTTGGGCGTCGTGTTACTTGAAACCGGTGACCCCAGAAGCGGCGGGGAAGCGAGAGATGCGCCAAATGCGGCCCCTAAGCCAGTGGATACTCCTTGGAGCATTTTTCGACGATTGAGCATTATTGATTCTTTCCGCAATATTGTCAGACTAGCCTGAGTATTAGTAGACCGATGCACAGAATATTAGTACAGAGCGAGTTGCCTTTATTTTCAGCTATCAGAATAATTTACTCAATCAAATTAACATCAATCAATTAAAAACAACAATTTACGACATCATTCCGCCCGAATTTCCGAATTTATCGTTGCCCGTTTACTCGAGGAGAAGACGATTTGCCCCCAAGCAGCGCGGCTCAGTGTTGCGTTGACGAAGATCGAAAAATTAGCGTTGGGAGCCGGCTCGGGGTACCCTTTCACGCTTGCGAACTTGGAGTCACACACAAGTCACCTCTGAGGTCGTTATCTGCCTCTCGGCCAACCAGCTTCTAATCGGTGCGACTCGGTCTCGTATCTGTTCCCACGCAACGAGAGTTCCAGTAGCCGCTCACTCGGCGGAACACCGCATGCGGCAGAATCTAGACGATCTAGTTTGAGATCTCAAAGAAAAGGTTTTGGAGCTGAATTTAATTCACTCGTGACACCAATCCGGTTGAACCTCATCAGGTATTCACGATTACCCTGAAGGATTTGACGTCTGCCAAGTTCATCACGACGAGCAGGGACTCACCGCCGCAGCGAACCGGAACCATGTCCGAGGCATTTACCACACCAACCTGTGGATGTGGAGTGTTGTCTAACGTAAACTCAACCACCATGGTGCAGGGGTCGACACGATCTGTATCGTGGCGAAAGACATCATCGCTTAGGGGCTTAGCCTACATCACAACGGACCGACCATGATCGTTAATACTCAAAACGCACGACTGCTGATCCTGCTGGCGATTTTCACCTCAGACGCCGCTGAGGCTCGCCCCCAGCAGTCGTCCGCACGACCTTCGAAACCGAACATCATCATCATGATGGCGGACGACATGGGAATCGGGGACACCAGCGCTTACCTCGGCGTCCGACTGAGTCCCAAAGCACCGCCAATTGCAAGAACACTGCGGACTCCTGCTCTCGAAAGGTTTGCTCGATCCGCAGTCGTTTTCACCGATGGATATACGCCGGCCTCGATGTGCAGTGCTACGCGATATTCGCTTTTGACCGGACGGTTTGCTCATCGGTCGTACCTGAAGTATCAGGGATGGCTGCCTCACGGCCCGAATATCCCGATGATTCAGCAAGGACTGTCGACGCTACCCGAAATGCTTCAGGCCAGCGGATACCGCACTGCCGCAATCGGCAAGTACCACGTCGGGATGTCTTTTGACAACGGTGAGGGCAAACCCGCCACGGACTTCTTCTTTCACGATGTGGATTTCACCAAACCGCTGCTCGACGGGCCGACTCATCATGGCTTCAGCGAATACTTCGGCGTCACGGGAAACACCGAAGACCCACTCGACACAGAGCCGCGTATCCTGATCCGTAACGATCGTTTTACCTTCACCGACCGCAGCCGCATGAAGATGATTGGCACAAAGAAACGTGAGGGACGTCTCCTTGCCGCTCCCGATTGGGATCTGCGAAACCTTGGTCCTCTGTACCTGCGTGAAGCCGAGTCGTTTATTGATCGTCAGTCAACCAACGAAGACCAGCCCTTCTTTCTTTATTACGTGCCCAATGCGAATCACTTTCAACGGAATCCTGATGGTGACTATGCCGTTCCCGATGAAATTGCCGGAACGCCGATCAAAGGCCAGAGTCGCTACACCGATAACGGGGCAGCGGGCGATCGCGAGGATATGGTTTTGGAAAACGATGTTGTCCTTGGCAACCTTCTGCAGATTCTGAAATCGACCGACGATCCGCGCTGGCCTGATCATAAACTGATCGAGAACACGCTGGTAATCTTCACCAGCGACAACGGTCCGAATATCGGCGACAACCTCGGCCGTAATCAGGAGAGCGGTGGTCTACGTGGCAAGAAAGCGAAACTCTGGGAGGGCGGCATCCGGGTTCCCTTCCTTGTTTCGTGGCCGGCAGTACTCCAAGGTGGAAAACTCAACCGCTCGATTGTCACGTTGACCGATCTTTACGCGACGCTCGCTCACATCGTCGGACACTCACTTGGCCCCAACGAAGCCCAGGACAGCCACGACGTTTTCGCGTACTGGAAAGAAACGCCCCAAAAGCCAGACACGCGGCCGCGTGTCTTCTTTTGCCATCTGGGACCACCTTATCTCAACGACGCCTTGGCGATCCGGCAGGGTCCCCATAAGCTCATCGTCGCTGGCGGGCTGGCCATGCCCTGGGCACCCTGGTCGTCACAAGGGGCCCGCGGCGTTTCCAAACCGACGGTCCTCTATAACCTGACCGACAACCTAAATGAAGACGGTGATACGTCCCACAATCCGCCCAACGAAATCGCCGTTCAATTGGCAACAACACTCCAGAAGATCCACAACCGTGGTTATGCCAGGGAATTGAATCTACCGCCGGGTCGAGAACTCTTCCTGAACCCCGGTTGGCATAACCTGCGTAACGACGTCACCGGTGAAATCGGATTCGAATTCCGTTTGCGCAATGAAAGCGGACCGAAACGGGTCACCCATCTCGGCATGTGGGATGACCATGATAAAGACAGTCCGGCCCGACCCGCGCGAGCCGTTCCACGCGATGACCAAAACGATCAGCCTTCCAGATTCATCACACAGGACAAGCGACGCCAGATCGAAGCCCCGCACGTTCTGCGACTGTTGCGGTTGGAATCGAACGAGCAAATCGAGATTGCCCGAATCAAGATCGCTGCTGGACAAGCTGGTCAGCTGCGCAACTCGTTCAGATATTTCCCCCTGAAAAAACCGGTCACCCTCAGCGAGAACACAGAATACCTCCTGCTCATGTCAACCAGAGTCGCCGATGGCGATTCGTTCCACGATCCGGCTGCTTTCGATGGATTGCCTCCGCTGGTGCATCCAGACGTTGACATCAGCCGTAGCGTCCTTTACCGGCCTTGGGCCGCTGGCAACGCGACCAGCATTCCAGCCTTCGAGGACCTCAAAGAATCCTTCTCCCGCCATCGCGCACCTGTCGGTCCGACCCTCCGTTTTGGATCGTGACGCAGCCTTCGGATACAGATCACGCCCATTCTCTTGTTCAATGTGAGCTAGACAAACAGATGCTGGTACCAACTTGCAAAGCGGGCAGCGAGCCTCCTGTTCGCACGGCTACCCGAACTGAGTTATTAGCATGTCAGCCAAATTGGTTTCTTTGCCGGCCTCCAACAACCGTTCGACGACATTTTTGACATTCGCTTCCTCTTGTAGAAACAGCTTGGCTTGGGTCGCAACCTAAGTCAGGTAATTTATCATTCGCGGGAGGCAAGGCTAGCGGCCTCACTGATGGCTCTCAATAAATCACTCGCTTAACGCCGACAGTATGACGGCGTGGGGTCAAAAACTCAGCCGACGCTTAGAAACGGTAATAAACAGTCTTTTGATCCGACGGTCGGTCAACAATTCAGTGGACCGCGGACCGTAACCTGCCAAAAGCAGATCGACAAATACAAAAAGCAATGAGATTTCCCTGAACTCTAAGCCGCGGAATCAGGCGACTACAACAATCGGAGACAGAAGAAATTGCGCCGGAAGCCCTCTCGGGGTACTTTGATCGGCGGATAAGTCGGCACGGCTTGCTAGTGCTGAATCTCAACGGTTGGGTTGGCCTTCTTCAAAAACCACCACCTCACGCCGGTAATGGAAACCACCCCCTGCAAAGTTGGTCCGCGGGAGGTTTCTCAGGACAGTTCTTACTGCAGGACTAAGCTATCATACAACTAACGGAGTCCGGTTGACCGATGTCTGAAATGAACATGTTCCTCGCTAACGAACCTTCTCAAAAGCCACCCGGGAATATGAACAAATATTTAATGCCCCTTTTGGCTCTCTTTCTTCCGCTGATGGTTCAGGCCGAGTCGGAGCAGCCTCCCAATATTGTCTTCGTTCTGTTCGACGATATGGGTTATGGTCAACCTCCAAGCTACCGGAAAGAATCGACCTTCAAGACGCCCAATATTGACCACTTGACTAAACGGGGCATGCTTTTCTCCGATGCTCATTCAGCGGCGGCAAGTTGCACGCCAACCCGTTACGGAATTTTGACGGGACGGTACCCGTCACGCATCGGTCAGTTCGGTGTCTTAAACACCTACTCGCCCCCAATCATTCCCCAAACCCGCCTCGCCGTCGCGTCCTTCCTCAAAAAGCAGGGCTACCACACCGCCTGCATTGGCAAATGGCATCTGGGAATGAATTGGATTGGCGGCAAACGAGCAAAGGCCGAGCAGCTCCCAATCGCACACCGTATGACTGGTGGACCCAATGCGCTCGGTTTTGATTATTTCTACGGTTTCACGCATGCACGAAATATCGAAACGATCATCGAACAGGACAAAGTCGTAGCCCATGTGAAAGGTGTCGATAACCAACCTCTGATGATCAAAAAAGCGATTGAGTACATCGGGGAACGCTCCACCAAAAAGAAACCGTTTTTTCTCTATTTTCCCATGTGTCCGCCGCATAAACCAGTTGTTCCCGCCCCTTCGTTTATTGGCAAGAGCAGGTGGCCCGGAAAGGGAGCCTATGGAGATTGGGTCTATCAAGGGGATCATATGCTGGGACAAATCATGGATGAACTCAAAAAAACCGGGCAGGACAAAAACACACTTTTGATTGCCACCGGTGATAATGGCGCCGCCGGGGGATCTTACCCTCCTTGGAGAGCTCATAAAGGAAGCATCTACGAGGGAGGTCACCGGGAACCATTTGTGGCCTGTTGGCCTGGAAAAATTGCACCGGGCTCCGTCTGCCATCACACGATCTGCCTTAACGACTTTTTTGCCACCTGTTCCGATATCCTAAAAGCGCCCGTTCCGGACAATGCCGCCGAAGACAGCATCAGTCTTCTTCCTATACTCCTCGGAAAAGCGACCAAATCAGATCGACAAGCCACCATCCACCGATCGCACAATAGTCTCGCCATTCGTAAGGGTGAGTGGAAGCTTATCTTTCACCGCAGTGGCAACCGCGAATTGTTTCGACTAGATTCAGATATCAGCGAAACGCGAGACGTCGCGGGCGAGAACAGTCAAATCGTCCAGGATTTTTCACAACTGTTACAAAGCTACATCGATCGAGGTCGAAGTACGCCCGGTACGGATCAGAAGAACGACTTCAATTTATCCCTCTCTTTTGAGAATGGAAAAAAGAAGAAAAAAGAACAAAACTGACTGACAAGTGGAGGTTGTCGATGCCAACTCGCTTGCGAAGGTCAAAGAGTGGTTGTTGACCAGTCCATTGCTGGCCTAGCCTATCCGTATCGGGCTGACCGATTCGATCGCATGCTCGCATTCGCTCGGTAATGATCCAGGTGATGCCCCAGGTAACGGCCCCGCCAAGATGAAAGGTTTTCAAAATGAAACATGACCGCCGGAGTTTTCTGCGTGGACTTGGGGTATCAATTGCCTTGCCGGCCTTTGATTCATTGCATGCAGAGACTAAAAAAACTTCGAGTACCGCCGCGCAACGATTTGTCTGCGTGTCGCCGAATTACGGCATGAATCCAGGGGGCTTCTTTCCAGAGGACACCGGCGCGGATTATCAGACGCCGACTTCGCTAAAACCGTTGAATCCGCATCGAGCTGATCTGAACATCTTTACAAATCTAGACCATCCCGGTGTTGGTGGCGGACATGGTTGTTCGCAAACGTTGCTCAACGGTGTTGAGATGAAGGACGTCAAAGATCGGCCGCAACGAATGCACACCCTCGACCAGTTGCTCGGTGAAAAAATCGGACAGGCGACAAGATTTCCTTCCCTGTTGCTCGGTGGTGGTGGCGTTTCGTGGTCACGGGCGGGAATCAAATTGCCAACCGACTGACGGTGACCCGGCGCGAGTGTTTACAAAACTATTCGTCAGTGACAACCCAAAACTGAAGCAGCAAACCAGGCAGTTCCTTGACGAAGACGCGAGCATTCTCGATGTCGTTAGGAAAGATGCGCAACGTCTCAACAAGAGACTCGCGAAGGCCGACAGGGACAAGCTCGATCAGTTTCTTACCGCGATCCGCGAAGTCGAACAGAAGCTAAAACGCCAAAAGGACTGGCTCGACATTGCCAAACCAAAAGCCAGCGACAAAGCGATTCGGGGTGGTGACGATGATGACACCATCGTTGATCTCGCCTATCCCTATAACACTTCTGTTATGTACGACTTGATGGTGCTCGCTCTGCAAACGAATTCGACCAATGTCATTTGTTTCGGACATCCGGGTGGAAATCGGCTGTTTCCTTTTGAGGGCATCACATTGGGTTATCACTCTTTGACCCATCACGGAAAACGACCTGACCTACTCCAACAACTCACAATCATCGAGACGTTCTATGCGGAACAGTTTTCCCGGTTCCTGACGAAACTGAAAGAAACTCCTGATGCAATGGGACAATCGTTGCTGGAATCGACCATCGTGCTGTTTGGCAGCGGGATGGGAAACGCTAGTTCGCATTCCAGCCGAAACTTGCCGATCATGATTGCCGGTGGTGGATTGCGCGGCGGCAGCCATCACCGTTTCGAGCGGCATGGGCGTGACGGGCGACCGCTGGCGGATCTGTTTGTCACTATTCTACAGCGACTGGGAATCGAACAGGACGCATTCTCTACAAGCACTTCGAACCTGAATCATCTATTAACATGAGTCGACTCTTACTGTGTCTGTTGATCGTCGCATGTGCGGAATCCGTACATGCGCAACGCCGTCACCGCGACATCCTTCAACCGTTTTTGAAATCCTATTGCGTCAAGTGCCATGGGGCTGAACACCAAAAAGCAGATCGGCGTTTCGATCGATTGTCCGTTCTGAAAAACGACGTTGAAAAGGCGGAAGTGCTTCAAGAGATCCTCGACCAATTGAACCTCGCGGCAATGCCCCCCGAAGACGAGACTCAACCGTCCGCAGCAGAATTAAAGAGGGTCGTTGTGCTGCTGACCAGTTCGCTTGCCAAGGCGAGAGAAGAGACACGCCAAAACGTCGGCAAGGTCGTTCTGCGTCGTCTGAACCGTGTCGAATACCGCAATACGATCCGAGATCTGTTTCAACTGAAAATGGTCGACTTCGATCCCACAACCACGTTTCCCGCTGACGATTCGACGGCAGGATTTGACAACGTCGGGGAAGGGCTGGTGACTTCCGATTATCTGCTCCGCAACTATCTTGAAGCAGCACGCAAGGTGGCGGACAAAGCGATTCTTCCAGGAGCCCAGCCACAGATGATTCATTACCACACCGGTGGCAAAGCGACGCCTAAATCGGCCCCCAAAGATCTGGATAGTATCAACGCCGACAAGGTGGGTCGAAGAGAGGCAGGGCGAATGTTTATCAAGTATCGTCAACCATTGGGGCTGACTTTGCTGGATAAAAAACGTGGCGTTCCCGTTGATGGGGAATATGTCATCCGATTCACTGCGCAAGCGGTTCGGAGAAAGTCTCGCTACAAGGATGAAGACCTGCGGTACAATTCCAATGAGCCGATGCGTTTATCGATTTCTATCGATTCTCGAGAACTTGGAGCAAGTGCCCATCGGATCATCGGCGAATACGAAATCCCAGACAATGAGGTGATCGAAGTTGAACATCACGTTTGGCTTGAGAAAGGGTTTACCTTTCATGTGCACTGGGCCAACGGACCCAACGGTTCCTTCAAGCGTATCCTGAGAAAGGTTTTGCCCAAGTACAACCAGGACGCTCTTTTCCCCATCCGTAATCCGCCGGAGATGTACGTCGGGTCAGGCCCTGAACTTCATGTTCATACGCTTGGGATCGAAGGGCCATTCTACGAAACGTGGCCTCCTCCCGGTTTTGCTCGTTTTTTTCCCAACCCGCCTGAAAAACCTGACGCTAACTATCTGGATGAGTCACTGGTGCGAGTCGCCTCGGCAGCCTTCCGACGGCCTGTCAGCCACAAAGAAATGGAGCCTTACATTGCCTTGGCAAGGGCGTATCTCGCCAAACACGGTGATTTCTGGGCGGCGGCAAAGTATGGCGTCCGAGCGATTCTGGCTTCTCCGAATTTCCTGTACCTTGCCGAAACTACGTCGGCCGGATCGAACAGCCGGAAAGTGAGCGACCATGAGCTATCGTCGCGACTTTCCTACTTTCTCTGGAGTTCGATGCCCGACGACGAACTCCGCACCGTCGCCGACAACGGCTCCTTAAGTGAACCCAAGGTCTTGAGAAAACAAGTTGAGCGAATGCTCTCGGATCCCAAGTCGTCCGCTTTCACGGAAAATTTCACTGGCCAATGGCTCGGCTTGCGGAAGCTTGGTGAAATGCCGCCGGACCCGGAAAAGAATCAAGCTTACTATGAGGACAAACTCGAGGACGCAATGCGCCAAGAGACCCAATTGGTTTTCGCATATGTGCTCCGCGAAAACCGCAGCATAATGGAATTCGTCCACTCGAACTACACATTCCTGAATTCCGCCCTGGCGCGTCATTACGGCATTGCCGACATCGCTCATGAAGGGTTTCAGAAAGTGTCGCTCAAACCAAAATCGAATCGAGGAGGTTTACTGGGACACGGCAGCATCCTCACAGCGACTTCAAACGGCGTTGAAACACAGCCCGTTGCCAGAGGGATCTGGGTCCTGGAGAACCTGTTGGGCACGCCCCCAAATCCACCACCGCCGGACATCGATCCAATCGAGCCCGACACTCGGGGCGTCGCGACGATCCGTCAATTGATGGAGAAGCACCGTAAAAACCCAACATGTTACGAATGTCACCGCAAGATCGATCCCATCGGATTGTCGTTGGAGAATTACGACTACGTTGGTGCCTGGCGAGATCGCTACAGCAAGAAACTGCGGATTGACTCGTCGGGCAAACTACCCGATGGAACCGTCATCCTGGGACCAAGCGGCATCAAGAGCTTTCTTCTCGGTCGGCCGGAGCAATTCACACAGTGCCTGACCGAGAAGCTCTTTGTTTACGCGCTCGGTCGACGCCTGAGCTTCGCTGATCGTGATGACATCGACCAGATCGTCACTGTCATGCCCCAGCACAACTACGGCTTTGGGGCACTGATTCAACAAATCGCCGCCAGCGAGGCATTTCACATCAAATGAAATCAACACTGACCTTTTTTTTTCTTTGTCTGATCGCGGCCACTGCCAGAGCGGATGATCGCCCTAACATCATTCTCATCATGGTGGACGATATGGGGCGCGACTGGGTGAGTTGTTACGGTGCGGAACATCCGACGCCAAATATAGACGGGCTTGCGAAGCAGGGTGTGCGATACGAAACAGCGTGGTGCACTCCTATTTGTACGCCCACACGAGTGACGCTACTTACCGGACAGTACCCCTTTCGGCATGGCTGGACCCAACACTACGACGTACCGCGATGGGGAGGTGAAGGTCTGAATTGGAACAAGCACACCACATTTGCAAGGGCCCTGCACGATGCCGGCTACGCGACAGCAATCGGTGGTAAATGGCAGATCAACCACCTGGGAAAACAACCGACTGCCCTGAAACAACACGGATTCGATGAACACTGTGTCTGGCCAGGCGTTGAAGCGGGGCGTACCGAAACGGAGCAACGATTCTGGAACGGTCACATTTTGACCAACGGTCAAAGAGCGAAGGTTTCCTATGGTCCGGACACGATCAATTCATTTCTGATCGATTTCATCCTCCGCCAGCGAGAAAAACCATTTCTGGTCTACTATCCGATGCTGCTCACACATGGCCCCCATTCGACCACGCCAGGGAATCAGCATAATGCCCCCCAAGGAAAAACAGCTCTCTACGCTGGCAACGTCACCTACATGGATCAGCTCGTCGGCAAGTTAATCGAAGCCGTCGATAAGGCGGGAGTCGGGCAAAACACCTTGATTGTTTTCACCGGTGACAATGGTTCAGCGGCCGCTGGAAAACTGAACGGAAAACCATTTGCCAAGGGAAAGGGCCGCCAATCAGACCGAGGAGCCCATGTTCCGTTTGTCGTTCGTGCCCCATTTCTGACTCAGGGAGGTCGCGTGTCGCGTGATCTGATTGACTTTACCGACCTCTACCCGACATTCCTTGAACTGGCGAAAACGGCTCGGCCCGACGACGCGACGCTCGATGGAAGGTCATTTTTGCCCAGCCTACGAGGAAGCGAAGATCCGTTTGAAAAACGGAACTGGGTCTTCTCGCAGCTAGGCGATTTCCGCATGATCCGGGATTGGCAACACATCCTGGACAGCAACGGCAACTTCCACGATCTCACGAAAGATCCGCTTCAGCAGAACGAAGTGAGTCCCCTCGACAAAATCGCCCCGGGGCGACGGCAAAGGCTCGAAGCCATTCTCAATCGTTTTCCCAAAAACGCACCGGCACCGTTTGCCGGATATGAATCCAGATATCAAAAGGGAACAAACGCGGACTGAAGTCCAAAGCTGGTCCGTGGGTATTGCCGAGGTCACTCGGTCTGGTTTTGTGAATGCCCCGTCCTATGCCCCGTCCTATGCCTCGTCCCATACCCCGTGCCATGCCCCGTGCCATGGACTGTCCATTAAGAGGGCTGACCATCAACCTCAACCCGTCGTTATTGGCTGATCACCTTAAGAAGTGATAGGATAGGAATTCCATGAAAAAGCACCCCCTAATGATTCGAGAGATCAACACCATCATGAAGATGTTAGCACTTTCTCTGGTGGCCGCCCTGCTGGTGGGCGTCCCCCTTTCTGCCAACGACTGGACGATCGACAGCGCCGCCCAATGGAAGCAAAACATTCAATCCGCTGTGGGAGCCGCTGTTGCCGATGGCTCTGTTTCACCAAAAGCAAAGACGGCGCTGATCACCACCAAAATCCACACGTCGGATGGAAAGCGTTCTGCCAAATCGCTCATCGTGGCTCAGTCGGCAATCTGGCAAAACTGGAAGCCGATTGAAAACCTCGGTCCTCTCAATCTTGGCGACGCTCCTGTCCTCCTTACGGTAGGGCCCGACAACTACTGGATGTTTGGGCGTTACCGAAAAGAACCTCGGCGAAAAAAGGGTCCGAAAGCCCAACCCATTCCCTCTTTCACGCCGAAAGCAGCAACACTCGATGGATTCGACATGCCTTTGCAGACCACACCTTTTCGCAACCAGTTTAACGCCCCTGGTGGGCTGAAAGCCGGCAAAGGTGGCTACCACGCCTGGCAAAGTCGTGACATGAAAAACTGGGTCCATCACGGTCCGGTGACGGAAGGATTTTCGAAGTGGGTCACCAGCGCAGAATGGGTCGATGGCAAGGCATTGATCTATTACGACTTTCCCAACGATCAGGATCCACACGTCTATGTTGATGAGGATCTATTTGACGGCGAACCCGGAAAAAACATGGGCATCGCCGTCAAGGATCCTTCGCACGGTTCCGATGCCGGCTTCATTCGCGATCTCAAAGGCAACATGCATGTCATCATTGAAGACTGGAGCCCAATCAGTGCCAACAAGCGTTCCTGGGATTCGCCACTGGCCGGTCATGCGGTGAGCCCAAACGGAATTAACGGATTCAAATTCCGTCCACCAGCCGTTGACAATCGGACCAAAGCGACAGGAAAAATCGGAACCTACAAGCATCCGCACTGGGCCAAGGAAGATCCGAAAAATTACAAAACCAATGTTGCCCAATACAACATTCACCAACCCGAACAGGAAGCCTACGGTGACTGGGCGCCGATCTGCATCGGCGGCCAGTACTACCTGTTCGGCGACTACGATCCAGTCGGCGGTCACCAGATGAGCGTGGGTTGGTTTACATCGTCTTCGATCGATCAGCCGTTCAAGTGGTGCGACCAAATCGGCAATGGCCATCCAGACCCGGACATCGCATTCGCCGAGGGAAAATTCTACCTCGCCACCCAGCAGAAGACCGACTACGTCAGCCCAGGTCCGTGGGTGGAAACCGTTGAAGCTCGTGTCGGAGTGGATCTTGACAACGACCAGAAAATCGACAGGTGGACCGACTGGACACAAATCAAAGAAAGCTACGACTACATACCAGGTTTTTCGAAACAAATCGCCAGAGCCCCTGCCGAACTGGATCTTTCGAAGCTGCCAGCTGGCTACGGATTCCAGACCCAAATACGGCTGACCGATTCCACCGAAAACAAGTCAAAACCGATCATCGAGCGAATGACGATTTCGTTCGCCAAGTGAAACGAGCAACGCCACAGATCAATTCCAACGCCTCAGGGAACCCTCCTTTCTACGAAAAAATCCTCTGTAAACCTCCGGGTTCCTTGTGTGGCCAATTCCAGCAACGACTGATATCACTGCCATGTGCAAAACGTTAAGAACCACGCAGCTGACGATCTTGGTGTTTGCCTGTTTTCAGCCGCAAATCGTGACCGCCAATGACCAACCGAATGTCATCATCGTGATGACCGATGATCAAGGCTATGGCGATCTGTCGTGCCACGGGAATCCGTTCCTCAAGACGCCGAACCTCGATCGACTCGCCGCCGATTCAGTCCGTTTCACCGATTTTCACGTCAGCCCGTTTTGCACACCAACACGCGCGTCGCTGATGACCGGCAATCACGCTGGCTACACCGGAGCGTTCCGGACCAGTTCGGGACGCACCATGATGCACCGAGACCAAAAGACGATCGCCGATCTGTTCTCCGGGGCTGGCTATGTGACAGCAATGGTGGGCAAGTGGCACCTTGGTGACAACGCCCCACACCGTCCGCAGGATCGAGGCTTTCAGGATGTGGTTTGGCACCGTTGCGGTGGAATCGGTCAGGCGTCGGATTACTGGGGCAACGATTACTTCGACGACACTTACCAACGAAATGGAAAATTCGAGAAATTCAAAGGCTATTGCACTGATATCTGGTTCGCTGAGGGCATGCGATTCATCAAAGAGAATCAGGCGAAACCGTTTCTGCTTTATCTCGCAACCAACGCCCCGCACGGACCCTATCGCGTGCCGCCAGAATGGGCCAAGCCTTACGTCGGCAACCCCGAGGTGCCCAATGCTAACTTTAACGGGATGATCGCCAACATCGATCACAACATGGGACGACTACGTCAACATCTCACCCGGCTCGGCCTGGAAGAAAATACAATTCTTATCTTTATGACCGATAACGGCACGTCTGCCGGATTTGAACTCGATCGCAACGACCCCGACTTTGGACCACTCGACTCGCTGCCGGTGCGAGGCTTCAACGCGGGAATGCGTGGCCGCAAGTCTTCCGTTTACGAAGGGGGTCATCGTGTCCCCTTTTTCGTGCATTGGCCAAAAGGCAATCTTACCGGCGGCAAGGACATCGACAGGCTGGCCGCGCACATCGACGTGCTGCCGACGTTGGCCGATCTTTGTGGGCTGCGGTTGTCGGAAAAGTTTCGGCCTGACGGTGTTTCCCTAAAACCATTGTTGTATGAGGACAATCCATCGTGGAAACGGGATCACCTGGTCGAGCAGTTTCTTGGTGGTCCTCACGCCAAGGCATTCCCGCCAAAGCCCTACGACTATAGTGTCGTCATGACCGAACGCTGGCGACTGGTGAATTCAGAAAAGGAAACCTTGTATGACATCCAAGCCGATCCAGCGCAGCGAACGAATCTCGCCCAGCAATATCCCGCTATCGTCGCGAAATTGCGAGCTAACTATGACCGATTCTGGAAAAAGGTCTCGCCCCGATTGACGGCGGTTCGGATCGACGTAGGAAATCCTGCGGAGAATCCGACTTTCCTTTGCTCACAAGACTGGTACATGCCCAACGGTAATCCGCCGTGGAATTTCAACTCGATCAAAAAGTTGCCCAAAGTTTCCGGTCCCTGGATGTTGGAAGTCAACAAAGCTGGTCGATACCGTATTACCCTAAGTCAGTTCCCCAAGGTAGCCAACAGGCCCGTTGTTGCCCAAACCGCTAAAATCGAGATCGCCCACCAAGTCTTGGAGCAGCCGGTGAAGGCGGGAAGCCAAGGCGTCGTGTTTGAAATCCAGCTCCCAGTTGGTCCGACAGAATTGGTGACGTCCCTCTATGACAAAAAGGGAAATCCTGGCGGCGCGTATTTCGCCGAAGTGGAATTCCTGGAATGACGAAACGCCGCCACAGGTGCGGAGAACCGACGAGGGTAGGCTCCTTTGGACTGAGCACAGGCAAATCACTTTTTCATCTGTAGCCGGGTAAAATCCAATAGAAGTAAAAAAATCGGAGAGACAGAATTGAACAACCTCAACATCCTGCAGCGTCCGCTGGTTTCAATTGCAGTCGTTGCATTAGTCGCCGTTTCAAATGTCACCGGTCAGGATCCTTCGCCGCCGACACTCGGACTCACACCGCCAGATGGCGCGGTAGTCCTTTTCGACGGCTCGAACCTCGATGCTTGGAAACCATTCTCATTCCTCAAAATCAATCCGAACGACGATCAAAAACAGGTCCAGTGGAAGGTTGTCGATAACAAGGCGATGCAGATCGGCTTTCATTTCGACGGCGAACGTCGCAAGCAGTCTCTTTGCACCAAAAAAAGGTTTGGCGACTACCGCCTTCATCTGGAGTTTCTGTTGCCGGAGGATGGTGGCAAGGGAAACAGCGGAATCTTCTTTGGACCATTGTATGAGTTGCAGATTCTAGACAGTGAAAAAAAGGAAAAAGCTGGGTTGACTGACTGCGGCGCGATCTATCAAATCCGCGTGCCGGACTTGAACGCCGCTTTGGGGCCAGGACAATGGCAAACGGTCGATCTGGAATACAAGGCAGCGCGATTCGATTCCGCCGGCTATCGAATCGAAAAGCACCCTGCCAGTGTAACGGTACGGCTCAACGGACAGCTGATCCACGATCAATTCCCCTTGACTCTGCGGCGAAACAAATATGCTGCCTTCCCAGAGGAACCACTTTCGCCCATCGTCTTGCAGGAGCATGGCTCCCCACTTAAGTTCAAGAATATCTGGATCGTTGAAAAAACCAACAAAAAAACTGCCAGGAAAATTCCGTGAAAGAGCCAGCCACGATTGAGCCGTGCCGGACGGATGGCTTGCCACTCAAACCCAAACCCTCCAACCAAATTGCCTCAAAGACGTAGTTGAATGAGAAACGAAGAACAAACAAGAACGATTTGGCGATTCAAACGGGTCAGCCCTGTTTTCCTGTCCTGTATGCTGGCGTTGTTTTCTTCAAACCGTAGCGCCTCAGCCGCCAACGATTTATTCGACCTTGACGCAATCAGCGATCCAAAAACCCTCCAAATCGACATTCTCCAGGACTGGCATCTCGTCCAGGGCCCCATACCCACGCGGCAAAAACTCGTCACCATCAACGTCGCCGACCTATGGCCCGGGCAGGAATACCGCGTGCCCGTTCGCATGGTCGTACCCGCCGACCGCAAGGCGCAGGGCTTTCATCTCACCGGCGGCAGCACACCAGCTCGGTTGCAACCGGATACCAAGCCGAATCGACTGGAACAGGAACTACTTCTCGGAGGGGTGGGACTGGTGTTCACCGTCGTTCAGGAACCGGGATCGTACGGAAAAAAAGCAATGGCCCAGGCTGCCGAGAAGCGATTCGCCAAAACCCTCAACCCACGGTTCAAAATTCAATACTGGGCCTGGCCGGCGACCTTGATGCGGGCGATCACCACCGCTTACGCCGAAACAGAACATTTTGACAAAGGCAAAGTTGCCGCATCTGGAGGGTCGAAGAACGGCGCGTCGCCGTCGATGGCGATTCTACACGACCACCGCATGACCGCCGTCCACGCCACCGTCTCACCGATTTGGGATTCACCACTGCGGCTCTGCAATCGCGACGCCTGGGATGAACTGGAGTCACAGCCGGGACGGCGAGGCGGTTTTTCCGGCGGACACTTCGGTCCCAACTTCAACCGGGGTGCGCTCGCCGCCGGTCACTCCTGGCAGGATCTGCAGAATTTCACCCGGGAGATTTCCGATGACGTTTTCATCTCCCGCAACGTGCAGCAACTTCGGCGCCGCGGGGTCGAGATGCTCTTCCATCCAGGCACCCATGACATGGTCGCCTTCGACATGGCCTGGGGCGGAACCCACCATCCGGACCTCCCGATCTACCTCGGCGCCAACACGGGGCATGGAAAAAGGGGGCATCCAAAATTGGAACGGGACCAACAAAACAAGTCCGCGTTTCTCCTACACCATTTCTTCCCGAAAAAAGTGAAGGGGCGGCCACTGCGCCCCCCGACAGTCAACCACTCGATCGTCGATGGTGCCCTCGAAGTGGCGATTCGCTTTCCAGCAGGCTCCAAGGCGGAAAGCGGTCGAATCTGGTGGATGTTCGATCGCGCACCCGATGGCAGTCCGCGATATCTCAGCGAGCCAATCCCCGCAGAAAATTTCGCAGAAATGATTCTCGATCGACGACGCGGCGTGTGGGTCGCGGAAATCGAGCTCGCCTCCGATGCGAAGCGCATCGACTTTTTCAGCAATCACCGCAAGACGGTTCAGTACGGTGACCAAACCTACGCCACGTACATTTCCTCTCCTTATACACGTGTAGAGACGGGTAAATAACTCATCGAAATCGCAGGCCCAGAAATTAATGACTAACCCGAAAGATCCCGAGATGGAATTCACAATCAAGCAATACTCAACGATGAAGTTCGCAGCGATTTTGCGAACCTGCGCGAGCGTCCTCCTCCTGCTCACCGCAACCTTGCCAGCGGTGGCCGCAGACCAGCCCAACATCCTGATAATTTTCACTGACGATCAGGGCTATGCTGACATCGGTTGCTATGGCAGCCCGAAAAACAAGACACCTCGGCTCGACCAACTGGCCAAGGAGGGGACTCGTTTTACGTCGTTCTATTCGCAGACCGTTTGCGGGCCCTCCCGATCGGCGCTGTTGACCGGACGGCAGCCGATCCGCAGTAAAGGCTGGGGAATGCCTGCTACAGAAATCACATTTGCTGAATTAATCCGCCAGGTAGACTATCAAACCGCTTGCATCGGCAAATGGGACGTCTCCAATAGAAAAGCAATCATCGATCGCATGCCCAACGCGCAGGGATTTGATTACTATTTCGGTGCCCTGGGAGCCAATGACGGCGGCCGTGTCACGTTCCACCAGAACAATGATCCGGCCGGCTCAACCCGCGACATGGGCAGTCTAACGAAACTCTATACCGACAAGGCCATTGAATTCCTCAAACGGCGCCGCGATCCGGAGAAGCCCTTTGTTCTTTATGTCGCTCATACGATGATGCACACCATCATTGACGCTTCGGAAGGCTTTCGTGGAAAGTCGGCCGGTGGCCTTTACGGTGATGTCGTCGAAGAGTTTGATTACCAGACGGGACGACTGCTTGACACGCTCGATGAACTGAAACTGCGTGATAATACGCTGGTGATCTACACCAGCGACAACGGGCCCTGGAATCAGGACAAGTACACCAAAAAGAAGAAGGGCCATCCAGAGGGATCCATTTTCTGGGGTGACGCCGGGCCACTGCGGAACGGCAAGGGCTCGCCGTACGAAGGGGGTTATCGCCTGCCGTGCATCGTCCGCTGGCCGGGAAAAGTCCCGGCAGAACGAGTTTCCCCAGCGATTTTTGCCACGATCGACTTCATGCCGACCTTTGCAAATCTCGCCGGTTTTGACGTCCCTGATGACCGCCGCATCGACGGCATCGACCAAACCGATCTGCTGCTGGGCAAGCGGGAAGTCGGCCGAGACCACTTTTACTTTGGGCGGGCGGGTGTGCGACAGGGCAGATGGAAATACCTCAAACCTAAGGCACACTTTCACGGGTATGCCGTTGAGGATGACCGTCCAAAGATCGACGAACTCTACGACTTACAGACAGACCTGGGGGAGCGAAAGAACGTTGCGATGTCACATCCTCAAAAGGTCGCCGAGTTGCGAGAACTCATGCTCGCCATCGAAGGAAACGACACGCTGCGTCCCGAAGACAGTCAACGTTGACGGACGTGCCGGCGAAACGGCAAGTTCAAAAAGGTCCTACCGGTCGCCGCGTGGATGAAACAGGAGCGGCCCGTTGCTCAAATCACCAACTAAAAGGGATTGATTGCACAGGTATCAAACAGGTCGCGGAAAACTTCTCGTATATTTCCTTTTCGAAGTTTGAATAGCTTGTGGGCTTTTTGAATCAACCTCTGTTCGGAGATTTCAAGGGATTGCAGCAGCTCTTCGAGTAGGGGAATCGATGTCTGGCAGTGAACCCAAGTCGGAAGTTCCCACTTTCGATGAACGGTCACGACCAAACCGGCTGAAACCCGTCGAAGAATGTTCCGCCTCTGCCACCAGTTAAATCGTTCGATTCCGTCTACCAGTGCGATGATCTTGGTTGATCGGCTTAAAATTGCCTCGCACTGCACGAGCCTTTCGGCGGCGTTGCGCGAAACAAAGACGTGCAGAACAGAGTGCCCGTTGGTTTCTAGCCGTTCCTGAAGTTCAAGAATGAGGGAGGTTTTCCCCGCGCCATGCGAACCCAAAATGGTCGCTCGATAGCCCATTTCCTCCAGGCGTTCCAGATTGGAGGGCCAATCGCCGGAAGGAAATCTAAATCCACAAGCCTCAACACGATGAACCGCAAAAGGATTATCGCGGGCGGCTCGAATGGTTTGTGGACTGTTCATTTTGCCAACTTATTTCCCGCCGATCCTACACCGTGCAACAGGACCTCGGCTCCCGTCGGTGCGACGACCAAATCATGACGTTCGGTATTTTTTCCCGGATAAAAAAGGACTTCGATTGTCCATGTGAGCGAAATCAACTTCCCGGAAAAGCTGTACGGTCGGTGAGGAGCAGCAAAGGAAAAGCCGGCCTCGCCATTCGGACTCGCCTTTTCCACACTCCGCGTTGCAAAAATGTGTGAATCACTTGTCCCCTTCCCCTCGGTAAACCAAATGAGCCGGATCTCCAAACGATCCGATTCAAAGCCATTCCATTTGACAACGCCACGAATCTCTTCGCCGGGTTGATATTCGTTTTTTTCAGATGAAATTGTGATCATGCCTGCGGTACCGGTTTAACTCGAAACGAAAATGATTCACTAACGTCTGGCCACATGGGTATATCGCCATCAACCTCGATCGACCACGCAACCTCATTGTTGTTGGCTTTAAAGGTATGCATCGAATCGAAAGGAATCGTTATTGTTTGTTCGCCGAATTCCATTTTTTCAGACGAGTCGGTGGAGACGACTTCCAATCTGCTAAATTCCTCGGCGTCGGTGCGAGTATCTGTACCCCGAACATAGGTCGCTGACTCGGTACCTACGATCGAGATTTTAAGCTTTTTAATGCGATTGACCTTGCCCGTCAGTTTCCAGGCAATGTCGACTGAATCCCCCAAAGCGACCGCACCGCTGCTCATGGCGATCTCGACTTTCGGATTGAACAGACTCAAAAGGGTGTGAAAAAAGTAGGCGATCAAACCCAATCCGGCCAGTACGAACGGAATAAAAATAGGCAGGGCAAGCCATCCTCCGAAACCTGCGATCATGGCGGGAAAAAATGCTCCGACCATTCCATTCCAAAAAACAGCGATTAAACCGGCAAATATCAGTTTTTGAATTTTGGTTATTTTCGGCGCAAGCCTCTGCGGTTCAGACCACTTCTTGTCTTCGTTGTCGGCATCGTTGTCGGCATTGTTGTCGGCGTTGTTGTCGGCATTGTTGGCCGAATCAAAACCGGATTCATGATAGGATGCTGCGATGGAACCCGACGGTGCAGGCGTTCGGCGATTCAAATTCACCTTTCCGGCTACAGCTAAATAAATCACGACCGATCCGATGGCAATAAACGGCAAGGGGAAAAGCATCCAAAAAGAGAGAGGCGAGGAACGGATCAATACGGCATCCGCATGGTTATCCGGGTCAAAATAACAGATGGACTCCGACCCGGCGGGCCACCGTTTAATGAATTTTCGCGCCACTTTTTGCGAATCTGAAAAACCCATGAAGTCGATCTGATCACCCTGATGTTTTGTTCGGCCGACTTGGTATTGGTATTCGATTTTGGCTTTGTATCTTATTCCATCGTCATCACGACGTTTCTGGATTTTGCTGGACAATATCTTGCAATCCGCCTGACTCCAACTCTTGGCCCGATTCCACCGCATCAGAGGATTAATCACAATCAGCCAAAACGCAAACAGGCCTGCGGCCAGAAAAAAGAGTCCGAATAAAAACGTGCCGACGCGTAAACAGCCCCTGGCCCCCTGATTGCTGTGCGCGTTTGAAATCTGTTCGGCTTTCATGGATTCCTTGAATTCGATAAATATTTTGCCTGAAAGCAGGTCGAGCCAACCGGAATTCCCTCATCAACCTAATGAGTTGATCAACAGAATTCGATTCGTTTTTAGATAAAGTCACTCAGCGTCGGTACCTATATCCGTGATGCATTGTAATCAATCTCAAGAGAATTGCGATTCCAGCTATCACTCATCCACCAAAGGTCATCCACCAAAGGTCATCCACCAAAGGTCATCCACAACGGAATTCTTCGAAAGGATCCCGTCGACAAAAAAATCTGAACGACAACAAAACCTGAACGACAACAAAAAAAAACACAACGGTGTCGGCAATATTTCCAGGGCCTACTCGATGATCTTCGAGAGGTCAAAAATCGACAGGTGCCCGAAACGGGCAGCCACAGTGTTGGGACAGTTTCTCATCCGGAAACAAGCCATTGGTCTTCAGCCATCGTTTCACGCCGGTAACCGAGTGCGGACTGAGATAGAAATCGACAGTGGCGACGTGGATAAAAACGGGGCTCTTTCGATATCCTGCTAGAAAAAAGAGTCACTCGAGATTCAATTCCGGCAAACTACGCAATGCGGTTCGGCTCAAAAGCGTCAACCGGGAGCTTCCCCGCGTTGTCGCTGACCCGAAGGTCACGTTGAAAAACAACGGCGGCTTGGATAGTGAGAAAGTGCCGGGTTGCTTTGTCGCCGATGCCAATCGATTCGATTGCAGAGAGACTTCTGCCAGGTCTTTTTCGGTGCTGGAAGAAATTTCCAGAAAATCTGGCGGGCTCCAGTCGTCATCGGCAGTGTGTTCAATAGGGTCGGCCCGTTTGAGCAGTCGGCCATCTCGAAAAACACTTGAAAACATCGGAATTAATTAAGCATTAAGAGGAGCCAATGACATTTAAAACCCGCCCCATCCGTATGGAAGTCCTGGAAGACCGCATGCTCTTAAATGCCTCGCCCGAATTGGTTGCCGATATCAACCCGGGGGCGGGTGGGTCTTATCTAGCTGTTGAAAACCCAGATCATTCACCGTATTTGACCGGGGTCCCCAGTTTGACCGAGTTCGACGGGACTCTCTTTTTTGGCGCCGATGACGGGAGCAACGGCAATGAACTCTGGAAAAGCGACGGGACAGAGGCCGGTACTGAGTTGGTCGCCGAAATCAACCCGGGGGCGGGCGGATCGTATCCAGACCGTTTTAAAAACGTCGACGGGACTCTTTTCTTTACTGCCGTTAACGGAATCAACGGAAAAGAACTCTGGAAAAGTGACGGGACAGAAGCTGGGACCGTCAGGGTCAAGGATATCAGACCGGGAATAGCCAGTTCCAATCCAAGCGAATTAACCAACGTGAACGGGACTCTTTTCTTTACTGCCGATAACGGAATCAACGGAAAAGAACTCTGGAAAAGTGACGGGACAGAAGCTGGAACCGTCAGGGTCAAGGACTTCAGACCGGGAATAGGCAATTTATATCTATATGGATTAACCAACGTGAACGGGACTCTTTTCTTTATAGCCAATCGCCCAACCAATCCACTCGCGTTCGAAAGAGTACTCTGGAAAAGTGACGGGACAGAAGCAGGGACCGTCAGGGTCAAGGATTTCAGTGATCAACAGGACTTTTCTGGTCGAATAAGCAACCTAACTGCGGTGAACGGGACTCTTTTCTTTAGCGCCCATGACGAGTTCTTAAGGAGGGAACTCTGGAAAAGTGACGGGACCGAAGCAGGGACCGTCAGGGTCAAGGATATTGGTCTAACTGGATATTATCACCTCGTCGACGTCAACGGGACGCTCTTCTTTAATGCCAGTCACACTGGGAACCACTTCCGTAACACCAGAGGTGACGGCTGGCTGTGGAAAAGTGATGGGACAGAGGCCGGTACCGTCACGGTCAAGGATATCCGTGGAGCATATCTAATCGGCGAATTCAACGGGAATCTTTTTTTTACCGCCATGAATGGAGACCTCTGGAAGAGTGATGGGACAGAGGCCGGTACCGTCAGGGTCAAGGATGGTATCGGGGACGGGGGTACTCACTTAGGCGAAGTCAATGGGAACTTCTTTTTCTACAACTACAACTACAATAGAGGAATCCGGCAGTGGGACCTTCACCTCTGGAAGAGCGACGGGACCGAAGCTGGCACCGTCATGGTCGCGAACTTGGGACCCCAGTTGACTATTTCAAATTCGCGTTCTTTGTATTCTACGACCATCAACGAGACGCTCTTCTTTCGCGATGATGATGGGACCAACGGATATGAGCTATGGAAGTTGGATCCGGTTCTGTTTGGCACCTCCGGCGACGATACCATTTCGGTACATGTTAACCCGGGAGCGGTAGCACACCGTTACGAGGTCACCATCAATGGCGGCCAAACCTATCTTTACCCGGATGGTGAGCTGCACATCGTGGGAGGGGGTGGTACCGATACCGTCGTCGTTCAGGGAACCGCAGCCGACCAGACCCTGGTGGCCTCTCCCGATTCGTTCGAGTTGACCGATGCCGAATTCAGTTTGACCGC
>JABAAE010000022.1 GCA_014238905.1 Planctomycetota bacterium | reverse complement strand
AACGACACTGATCCAAACGACACTGATCCAAACGACACTGATCCAAACGACACTGGCAACTCAAACTAGGCCCGAGGGGCAAGAGCCAGAGACTTTCGGCGAGAATTGGCCCCGTTTTGGTACGCAAAGCAACTGAGGGTTCACGCATTCATCGGGCAATTCGAAGACACCGACAAGGCAAACTCCGAAACACTCAGCGATAACCATTTTGGGATTTTTGTCCAGAGGAAGCTCGACCGTTCCCCCAATGTTCCCCCACGCAACGGCCAGAAGTTTGCCACCAACGACCGTCTATTAAGTGATGACAAAAAAAAGACCCGACATTGGCGAGCCTTGGTGTTGGTTGGGGTGAAGCAAGTTCACCACGACCGCCCCGACTTGAGCCGTTTCGAACATTCCTCCGCTCAACGTCGCTGGATTGCCAATCGCTGCCAGGTGAACTTTGTCTTTCAAGCCAAACCGGCTCGGTCAATATGACCAATGAGGCAGACCGATAGGTAGACGACCGACATCGAGCGACTACTTCGCAACGGAAACACCCGGTGTTTGGGAATGCGCCTGCTGCGGGAAGTCGAAGGTCAACACGAGCGGTTCAGTTCCCGTGTTCTCGATTTCCACACCGCCGTTGGCAAGGGCGGCCTGAGTGATGAATCCGATCTCGGCATAGACCTCGCCGAGAATCATATCCTGATGATATCGCACCTCGAGCTTGCCAACGCGGCCGCTTCCGCCATTGGTGTGGAACAGCGTCGGACTCTCCGGGCAAAAATTCGTCTTACCCCCGGGCTGCACGGTGAGTCGGAGGATCGAGCACTTCTGCTCGTCCAGAAAATCACCGTAAACGATCCACTTTGCATCAACCCCTTGATCGACGAATTCTTCGGCGGGGATGGTCGGACGCGAATTCATCAGGACGAAATCCGGGTCTTGGTTCGCTGCGAAGTCAAACTTTTCAACCAGGTAATCCCAATCTTCGTGCCGTTCCTTGGGATAGTCCTCTTCCCTGCATGCGTAAAACGCATCCGCTGCTGAGATACGTCCATCAAGCGTAAGGTCCTCAGCCAGGAAATGCTCATCCATCGTGACGTGCAGTTCATGCGTGCAAAGGTCTGTCGGTGAGTGCAGCACACCGTTGGGCATCACGAAACCGTTATCGAGTTGCATCATCACGTGCGGCGCCAAATGCCGGATCCCGTTATAATCGTTCTTTCCGAAACGCTTCATGCAGGCCAGAAACTGCTCCTTCGTCACGAACGAGTACAAACCCATTGCCGTGGTGTGATAATGCGAGGCACTGACACCTGGGTTGTCGAAAGAATTGATGTCATACACTTCCCATTTCTCCCAATGAAGATGATTGGGAATGGGATTCAGATTATCGAACTTCTTTGACACGATCGGCCAGGTCGGCTTGCCGAATAGAGATTCTGAGAAGGCCGTTACCTTTTCACCCATGACACCTTTTGGGCTGGCGACGATCAAGTCCTGCAGGGAGATGACTTGCCCGTTTGGAGTGAGAACGTGCGATTCACCTTCACGAAACGGTGCTTTCTTCGTCCGCGTGTCGATGACACCCGTCACGATGGGAACGGTGCAGCCCATCCAAAGTTCATCAAGCCCCGTACCGTTCATGTAGTCCGGATAATAAGATCGCTCATCAAGGCGAAGGCGTTTACCTGGCGTACAAAATGTCCGGCCGGCGTAGCGGTGCAGTAGTTGCAACACCCCGCCGTGCTTGTTCAGGCAGTCATCGAGAGCCGAAGCCGATGCTCCGTTGGTCCCGTCGATCACATCGTGTTGCGGGTACTCGTGCAGTTTATCTGCGAGAATTGACGTCGAATCAGCCATGAGTGATGCACCTCAATGAATCTAAAGAAGTATGTCGGTTCCAAAAAAGTTTTTGGACGAGTAAATAAATGGTTCCAGTTTGCTACAACTCAACGAGGGGGCTAAGAACCGAATCCTCCGAGTTGCTAGCATACCTTGAAGTGTAAGAAAAAGAATAGCAGGAGGGAATGGACCTCGAGTCGCGCGAGCTTGTCGATTCATTCTATATTTCGGCTGGGATGCAAGTTTACATGACCGAAATCGGACTTCAGCGCTGACATCCAGTGCAAGCCCGGTCGGACCCCATCTTTCATCCAAGCTGGCTGGCCGTAGATTCAAGCCGAACCGACCGGTCGGTCAGCAGTGCCGGCCGGGATTTCAGGCGTCAAGATACGCTTGATGCCGGCCCTCAGATTGTGTGGCGTTGCCCTCGAACTTTGGCTGCTCGGTGAACGACTCGATCTTCTCGTCCGGCTGACAGGCGGCGAAGGCTAAGTACGAGAGATTCTGGAGGACCAATTACCACCTCAATTCCATCTATCTTTTCAAAACATTCATTCATTTCTTTTGAAATACCGCGATGCGGATACCTACGACTCTTACACAACCAATCCCATCGCACCCAGATCTTTACCACAGCCGGTGGACGTGAATGCGGGGTGCCGGGTGTATAGCGTGCGACTGGGGAGGCGTTAAATCGCAATTTTCAGTTGGCTTTCTAGCCAATCAGAAAAATCGAGCGAATTCTGGTCTTCAGCCTGCCGCTGACGGTAGATACCTTCCAACTCTTTTGGATCCTGATCTTCCAGCAACTCCTTAAGTTCATCATCACCTTGTCCCAGTAGCGAGAAGAGGCTTTCATCGACGAGTCTTCATCCTTGATTCTTGGACAGCATCAACTGAGGAACCGCGGGGAAAATATAGTACTGGGGACATCGCGGAGGCTCCCACCTTTTCAAAGAAGAGGTGATCGATAATCAAGGTACGCGGTGTGTTTTCTACTGTAATGATCAGCGATGCTTGATTGTCATCGTGTCGTCAATGCATGGATATCCTCGAAATCTGAAGAATTTAAAAACAATTCTGTAGAATTTGGAAACAAACCGTTAGCAAATTCGTCATGACAACGTCGCCATTAATCCCGACCATTTTTTCCAGGAGTGTTTTCGATGTCAAAGCCGCGATTCCTATTGGCGTTCTTGTGCGTTTTATCGTGTCTTGCGGCCGTTTGGCAGGTGACATGGGCCGATGCCGATCCGGCCAAGAAGACCCCAGACGGCGCGACAACGAAAATACTTGGTGGAGCGGATCGTTACCTGACGCACTTGAGTACCGATAAGCCCTTGTATAAGCCAGGCGAAACGATGTACGTCCGCGGTATGGTCCTCCACTATGCGACTCGCAAGCCACTACCTAAGAAAATGCAACTTCAGGCAGCGTTTACCGTCACTGGCCCGAAAGGCGATTCGGTGGCGTCCGGTTGGGTGAATTCGCAGGACAGTGTGTTAGGCTTTCAGTGGAAAGTCCCTGAAGAGCAAGCAGGTGGCGAATACACGATTAAGGTGACCTATCCCGGGAACGGTCACGCTCCAGGAGAACGGAAGTTCGATATCCGAGCCTATCGAGCTCCTCGGCTGAAATCGCAAATCAAGTTCCTTCGCGACGGCTATGGACCGGACGACGACGTAGCTGCCACCCTTTCGGTGGAGCGAGCCGAAGGCGGTATTCCAGTTGGAGCCAAGGTCACTGTGACTGCTCGTGTGGACGGAAACGAACTGTTCCGCGGACCAGCGACCGTCGACAACAAGGGCAACTGCGTCGCTCGTTTCAAACTGCCCAAGCATATCAAACGAGGCGAAGGCACGCTGGCGATGGTGATCCAGGACGGTGGCATTGTCGAGACGGCCAGCAAGACTATTCCGATTCTGTTGCAGACCGTCGATCTGACCATGTATCCCGAAGGTGGCGACCTGATCGCGGGCTTGCCGAATCGAGTCTACTATGAAGCCTTCACCCCGGCAAAGAAGCCGGCCGATCTGGCAGGCATTGTGGTTGATGAAGAAGGTAACGAAGTTGCCAAGTTCAAAAGCCAGCACGAGGGACGAGGTCGTTTCAGCTTGACTCCGACAGCCGGTAAGAAGTACTCCCTAAAGATCACTCAGCCCTCGGGAATCAATTCCACTTACCCGCTCTCCAAAGTGAAATCCGGCGCTGTCATTCGATCCGTGAAAAACATTTACGAGGCAGGCGAACCGGTAGTCATCAAGGCGGGAACCAGCGACGGCAAGCCGTTTTCCGTTACTCTACGGCATCAGGAAATCGAAATCGCAAAACTGAACTTTGTCGACGTGAACGGTGGATTGGCCAAAGCAAAGTTCACTCCCGCCGATTCTATCGCCGGCGTACTCGTGGCAACCGTATGGGAGGAAAGCGGCAAACCGCTCGCCGAACGGTTGATCTTCCGCCAACCCAACGACAATGTACAAATCACAATCACCCCAAATGCAACACAATACACTCCCGGTGGAACGGCAAGACTCGACATTGTTACTACCGATGCCAATGGCAAACCGATTTCGGCAGTTGTCGGATTGACGGTCACTGACGACAGTGTTCTGGAAATGATAGAAACGCGTGACCAGGCACCTAGACTACCAGTCATGGTGTTGTTGGAAAACGACGTGAAGGACTTAGCGGACGCGCAAATCTATTTCGACCCACAAAACGAGGACTCTGATCTGGCCGTAGACTTACTGCTCGGTACGCAAGGCTGGCGTCGATTTGCCTACAGCAGAATTGACAAATTCCTGGAAGGACACGGCGACGACGCTCGACGAGCTTTAGCATTACGTCTGCAAACCGAACGCGAGTCCGAGCTGCTGTTTGCCGAACGATTCAGACTTGAAAAGGGCCAAGCGCAACCTCAACCAGCACAGGCAGCTGAACCGGCAGCCCCCGCGCAACCACCCGGAGAAAACCAAGCCGATAAACCCGCTCCAGTGGTTGATGCTGAGTTAGCTGACGCAGATTTTGCGAAGGAAGATCGCTTGAAGGTGGCTCAAGAGCCCATTCTCCGGCAAAACGCACAACGTCCCGAAGCAAAGAAAATGTTAGAAGCACTACGAAAACGCCAATCGGCCGATGCGGGTAAATTTATCGCGGGTGGAGGATCTTTTTGGGATGTGGCCAACGATTTTGTGGCTGTACGCGTTTACGCTCATCAGGTTCGAGCCGGCCGAAAAGCGGGCGACCGATTCGATTTTACAGAGACCTTGTATTGGAATGCGGGAGTCAAAACTGACGAAAATGGCAAGGCCAGCGTAAAATTTGCATTGAATGATTCCGTCACCAGCTTCCGCACCTTCGCCGATGCGTTTTCGGCCAACGGAGCGATCGGGCAATCCTCGCTTCAAATCGAATCGGTCCAACCGTTCTACGTCGAACCGAAGGTGCCGCTCGAGGTAACCACCGGCGATGACGTCCGCCTGCCAATTGCCTTGGTTAACGCGACAGGCAGTGCCTTGACGAAGGGTTCGTATTCAGTCGAGGTAAACTCGGCAGCAACGGCGACCAAGTCGAACGCGAGTTTCTCGCTGACCTCTGATCAACGGCTCCGCAAGTTGGTCAATATCAGGATCGGCAATCAACCGGGCAACGCCCAGGTGATACTCGGTGCAAATGTAGGTGGCTATTCGGACCGAGTGACTCGCAACATGGCTGTCAAGCCTTTGGGCTTCCCGTTGGAAGTCGGTTTTGGCGGATTGATTGGTGATGGCGACACGGTGACACACGAACTAACGATTCCCGCAGCGTTAGTCAAAGGTAGCGTCAACACCCGGATTGTCATTTATCCAACACCGTTGGCCAGCATGACCGAAGCACTCGCACGGTTGATTCGCGAGCCTTGCGGTTGCTTTGAACAAACCAGTTCGTCGACCTATCCATTGGTGATGGCTCAGCAGTACTTCATGTCCCATCAGGACGTTGATCCCACTCTGATCGAACGCAGCGCAGGCATGTTAGAAAAAGGCTATCAAAGGTTAATCGGTTATGAGTGTAAGACGGGCGGATTTGAGTGGTTTGGAAACGATCCGGGCCACGACGCGTTGACCGCCTACGGTTTGATGGAATTCACGGACATGGCGCAGGTTCGCTACGTCGATTCGGCCATGCTACGGCGTACTAGCGATTGGCTACTCAAGCAACGTGACGGCACGGGCGGTTTCCAACGGAAAACGCGCACGCTGCACACTTGGTTGGCGGACCCTGAAGTGGCTTATACGTACGACACGTGGGCACTGCTGGAAGCCGGTGTTGACGCCGATCTTTCTAAAGAAGTGGCATGGGTTCGAAAAGCAGCCGAAGAAACCGACAATACCTACGTCATGGCGTTGGCCGCCAACGTGTTCTCGCGAGCTGGTGAAAAAGAAGGCGAAGAACACATGCTCGACAAATTGGCGGGCAGGCAGGCTAGTAACGGTTCGGTAGAAGGTGCCACGGTTTCGGTCGTCGGCAGTGGAGGTGAATCGCTCAGGATCGAAACCACATCGCTCGCAGCGACAGCGTGGCTTCGCAATCCTAAATACACTCAAAACGTCGAGCGGGCCATTAAGTACCTGGCCGAAGTCTGCAAAGGTGGTCGGTTCGGTTCGACACAATCCACGATCCTTGCATTGCGTGCTATCGTGGCGTACGACAAGGCCCATGCGAAACCGACGTCACCAGGAACTTTGCAGCTAATCGTCGACGGCAAACCCGTTGGCGACCCCGTTATTTTTACGAACGATACGCAAGGCGCGATTGAACTCGCCTCGATCGGTGAACTGTTGACCGTAGGCAATCACCAGATCCAAGTCGTCATGGAAGGCGGTTCCGACATGCCATATTCCATCACGGCGGACTACAACACGCTGACACCCAATTCGTCTCAACGTTGCAAACTGCACTTGAAAGTTGTTTTGGCCGACAGCAAGATCGACGAAGGCGTGGCTACCGAAGCCAACGTGACCGTCATCAACAAAACGGACGAAAAGATCCCAACCCCCACCGCCATCATCGGCATCCCGGCTGGCCTGGAAGTTCGTCACGATCAGTTGAAAGAACTGGTAGCTGCCGGGAAGATCGCCGCTTACGAGGTGATTGGCCGAGAAGTTGTCTTGTACTGGTTAGGGATGGAAGCGGAGCAGCGTGTCGATCTTTCCATTAGCCTCATCGCCGCAGTGCCCGGAACCTACACCGGTCCCGCCAGTCGCGCGTACTTGTACTACACCGACGAACACAAAATTTGGAACGACGGGCTCACCGCCACCATAACACCGAGCAAGTGAGAGAAGCGTAAGGCACTGAATTCGAACCGGTCGAAGACTTTTAAGAACTGCCGTTTTGTTTAAGGAAAACGAGTTGGCCGTTTGTCATATCGATCAAGGTTTGATTAACAAAGGGGACAATTGCTCCCCCGCTCATCGCGATGTTGAACTGGGGTCCCACACAGCCTATCCCATCGTTCCAGATCTTGACCACATCACCGCGGCGTAAATCCGAGTTACTGGTGGATCACTGCCACATCGCAGCGGTCGTGGCTGCTTAAATGAATGCCTACGTTCCGCAAAATGTCTGGTAAATCTTTTCTTCAGGCTTGGGTGGGGATTGGTAGGGCTTTAAATCTGAGCTGTTTTCGTAGGGTTTCTGTAACGCTGCCAGAAGGGCTTTCAGTGGTTTCAGATCGCCGTGCGTAGCAGCCTCCAGAACCTGTTCCACTTGATGATTGCGGGGGATCACAACCGGATTATTGGCACGCATCAAAGACAAAGAGGATTCGAGTGGTTCCGTGTTTTTAGCAAGCCGTGCCTGCCAGCGGGTATGCCATTTCTTGAAGGTCTCGTCCTCATAAGGCTCGCCTTTTGGCGGTGCATCATTCGTCAAATCCAGAAAAGTGTTGGTGTAATCCGCTTTTTGCCTTTGCATCCAATCAAGCAGATCAGTCATTAGACTTTCATCCTCTGCTGACTCGCCGAACAGGCCAATTTTGGCACGCAGCATGGAGAGCGATTTATCCTTATACGCTGTGCCAAAACCATTGATGGCCTCTTCGGCGATCTCTCTTGCTTTTTCGGCGTCGTCATCCAGCAGGGGCAACAGGGTCTCGGCGAATCTCGCTAAATTCCATTGTGCTATGGCGGGTTGGTTGGCATAGGCGTAGCGTCCCTTATGGTCGATGGAACTGAATACCGTCCCTGGATTGTAAGTGTCCATGAAAGCGCATGGGCCATAATCAATCGTTTCCCCCGACAAGGCCATATTGTCGGTGTTCATGACGCCATGGACGAAACCAACTCGCATCCAATGGGTGATCAGCTCTACCTGTTTTTCAATGATAGATTCAAGCAGCGAAAGGGATTCATTCTGCTTTGTCACACTGCGTGGAGGGTGCCGTTTGATCGTGTAGTCCACCAGAGATCTGATGGTTTTCGGGTCTTGTTGTAGTGCGGCGTATTGAAACGTGCCGACTCGAATGTGTGAACTGGCAACCCGTGTGAGGATTGCCCCTGGCAAGGCGGTTTCACGGTACACCTGCTCCCCGTTGGTCACCACGGCAAGACTACGGGTCGTGGGGATGTTTAACGCGTGCATCGCTTCGCTGATGAGATATTCACGCAGCATCGGGCCGATCGCTGCGCGTCCGTCTCCACCTCGTGAGTAGGGCGTGGGGCCGGAACCCTTGAATTGAATGTCAACACGCTGTCCTGTCGGAGTGAGATGCTCTCCCCAAGCAATCGCACGCCCATCACCCAGCATGGTAAAGTGACCAAATTGATGTCCGGCATAAGCCTGAGCAAACGGTTCTGCCCCCTCCGGCATTTGGTTGCCGGCCAACATCGCAGCTTGTGCATCGGGGCTAGTGTCGGAAAAATCCAAGCCCAAATCGATGGCGAGCGAGGTATTGGTAATTACGATTTCCGGCTTGGGAACCGGTGTCGGCTGGAGCTTGGTATAGAACACCTGTGGTAGGTGAAGATAGGTATTGTCGAATTGAAAGGTGGATTTAGTCATTTAGTTTCAGCCCGTTAATGAACTGGCCTGATCGTGCCATCCTTCTTCCGGTACTGCCCTGTCATCATCAGCACAATCACCAAAAAGGAATATCGGATCATTTGAGTTTGGCAAATTGATCGGGGTGACCCAAGGGGGGGGGAATCATTGACAGACACATATGCTTCCTTTTTTCATCTACATTGGCCATCTCATTCAAATGAGATGGTAGAGACTTTGTGATTTTCGATAAATGAAATTATTTTCGATACATGGACGAATTCGAGGTTAGCAACGAAATCATCACCGCTTTGAAACTGCCACCAGTTTTGTTTGATGCGTCTATTTTTAGTTTTGATGGAATTCGCTTGGTCCTAGTATTTCGGAAAGATGGCCGGGGTCGGAAAGCGGGCTTCGGGGTTGCTGCCGTCGCCGATGAATTCTTCGCGGGGAAGGTTGACCTGGGGCCAATTGCCGGGGCAAACGCGGATGATCCTGCCGGGGCGCATGCCCTCGATGATGAGATCCGTTTCAAACCGGATCTGGATGCCACTGCTGCCCAGTGGCGGCTTTCCGTCCGTCTTTGTCACCTCGAGAATCGTCCCGCGTGAGGCCATGTGCGCGGGACCATAGTTGCCGCCAGCGTGCTTCAGGGTGCTTTCGACTCCATTCATCATGCCGGAAACGCCCTTCTTGAAGTCGATGTAAAGGGAATCGTCCATGCCGCCGAATAGGGTGGCGGTCACGGTCGCGCGACCGAATTGACCATACTCGACCGCATCGATCCAACCGGGCATCCAGCGACTCCGAATGAAGGCCTTATGTGTCTCGTTCTGGTTGCGGGCGGCCCGTTGAATCGAAATATCGTCAAGCCAGACGTCGGAGACGTGAAAGCGGGTAAAGACACCTTTCGGCGCGGGCCTCCAGGTGATGCCAAGCAAGACAGCTTGATCATTGAGGGTTTTCTCTCCGTGGGCAGGCCAGATGCCTTCGGTGACCAGGTCCTCTACTCCAAGGCGTTCACGGCCCCGCCAGATGCGGGTGGCGGCATCGAAGGTCATGGTTTCCTCTTCAGCCTTTGCGTCTTCGCCCGCCTTCGACTTACGACTGGCAATCATCGTTCCTGCGTTGTCCTGAATGTTCAATTGCTTCAGCTTCCAAACCTTGCCCTCGCGAAGACAGTGGCTGATTTCGTCTTCGAGAAGCAGCACGTGGTTCTCGGCCGGGAAAATTCCTTTGCCGCTATATCCAGAGGTCTTGTTTTTGTTGCTGACTGGCAGCACTGGGACGACGGAGATTTTCGGGTCCGGCGGAAGAAAGGCACGAATGTGGAGGACGGTGCCGAGCGGAATGTCCCGAAGGTCCGCCGGAGCGCCGTGATAGCGGACGGTCCCGTAGGGCAGCATGGCGATGGGGTGCGGGGCGTTACGAAAATAGGTTCCGGCACCCTGCACCCGGATACTTCCGCGCCGGTTTGCGTGATCGACAAAGACAAGTTCGCCGCGATAAGCGTAGGCTTTTTCCAAGGGAGGAAACTTTCCCGCCTCGGGACGGAACGGCTCGTCTGCGGTCACGGAAAATGCTAGTTGGAATACACCGAGGTACAGCACGGCGATCCAGAGAGAAAATTTGAATCTTTTCATAGTTCGATTACTGCGTTGCTATCACCAAATTGATCGATATCCACACCCATCCGCTGGGCCATCAGGAGTAACAGGTTGCTCATGTGTGCGTCAGAATTCGCTGGACGACTGCAGAGCCGATAGTGCTCCCCCGGCTTGCCCAACTGGTAACCACCAAAGTGGCCCTGGTTAAAGTCAACATGGTTTCCGTGCTTTAGGCCCAGGTCCGTTCCGCCGGCAAGCACCAGCGGAAGGTTGGCGTTGCCGTGGCTGTGGCCGTAGGACATGCCGCTGCCAAACATCGCCATTGTCGATCCCAGAAGCGATTTGCCATTGAGGTCTTTGGTTTCTTCCAGCCGCGAGAGAAAGTACCCAAATTGTTCGATCGCGAACGTATCATACTTGGTCAATTTTTCCATGTAGCCTGCATCCCCGCCATGGTGACTGAGTTGATGTCGCGACTCGGTAATCCCGATTTCCGGAATGGCGAACGCATCCCCCTCCCCACCCAGGCTAAACGTGGCGACCCGCGTTACATCTGTTTGAAAGGCGAGTACCATCAAGTCATAAACAGTTCGAAAATAATCGCCGGCTTGCGTATTGGGTATGTCACGCTTGGTGCGTTTTCGGTCCCCCTCGGAAATTTTAGGAAGTGGAGTATCCAACCAGACGTCAGCACGTCGTGTGCGAATCTCTGCTTCACGGATCGAATTCAGGTATTGGTCGAGGCGTCCTTTGTCGTTTGTCCCCATTTTCTGCTTGAGTCGCCGCACCTCTGCCAGATTGTCGTCGAGGACGCTGGCTTTGCGGCGCAAAGCCCTTCGCTGTGCAGCTACACCTCCTTTGGGTTCCTCAAACAACGAAGAAAAGATCTGGCTGCATCGGCGCATCGCGGGAAGCTGGACTCCGTCGGCGGTCCACGCAAGCGATCCCTGCGTCAAGGCTATCTCCATGGAAGGATAGCGAGTGTGTCGCGCCGTGAACTCGGCCATTTTCTGGTCGACGGAAATGGTGTTTCGCTCCGACGGCCCGATTTTTCCGCCGGTCAGCCAAATGTCGATGCAGTTGTGATGATGACCCAGGCTCCCCGGGTGATGCAGGCCGCTGAAAGGCGTGATGACTTTCCGGTACTTTTCTAGAGATTTCAGCGACCGAGAAAAGTCATAGTCCTTTCCAGATTTTGTAATCTGATAGTTAAGAGAGTGAACGCCATTGGCAAGATAGATGAACGCACTTCGCCGTGGTGCTTCTAGATTTTTATCCGAGGCGTTGAGCGGAATCATGCACTCCAAAAACGGAAGCGGGATGAATGTTCCTGCCGCGCAAAGAGCATGGCGACGGTTGATCAACCAGGATTGAGAATGAAAATTCATGAGTAAAGCTCCTCGTCCCTCGTTCTTTGTGTTTGATTCATCTTGCTGGGTTCGTCGTTCGTCATTCGTCGTGCACCCGGAAGTTTCGCCTGTTTTCAACAAAAAACCAATAACAAAAACCAAGCTGCTATCTTTTCCTTATCAACTTCGACAAAGCCACAGCATGCAAGATGTCTTTTACCTTGTATCCTTTTTGCTTCGCTTCATCCTGTATCGCATCAATGTCGCCACGATCATCCGCCGTCAACACGCGCCGCAGAGCATAGGTACACAAGTGCTCAATAAACGCGCGGGCAATGCTGTCCCGATCCGACAGCAACAACCGTTTGAACTCACCGGAATCCTTGAATCGACGACCATCCGGCATCACACCCGAAGGATCGACCATTGGATCTTGCCCGACTCCCGTCTGGACCTTTTCATGGATGCGCCATTGGCCGATCGCATCGTACTGGTCAAACGCCCACCCCAGAGGATCAATGCTTCTGTGGCAAGCTGCACAATTCGCGTTTTTTGCGTGAGCTTCTAATCGCTGGCGGACAGTGATCTTCGTGCCTGTGGGCGGAACCGGCTCAATGGGATCCACATTCGCCGGTGGCGATGGGGGTGTCTTGTTGAAAATCGATTCACTGAGCCAGACGCCCCGATGCACCGGTCGATGGCGAGTGCCGTCCGACGTTAATCCGAGTATCGCTCCCATCGTTAGCAAACCGCCGCGGTGGTCCTGCGGAGCAAGCGATACGCGTTGAAAGCCGTCCGTTTTTGGCTCGGGAAGTCCATAGAAATCGCACAGCCGAGCGTTCAACATTGTCCAATCCGATTCGATAAAATTGTCGATCGAAAGGTTCTTGGTGAGGACCTCGCGAAAGAACGCTACCGGTTCTTGCCGTAAGCTTGTTTCGAGCCAATCGTCATATTGGGGATAAAGCTTCCTGTCCGGAGGGAACATGCCAACCCGATGAAGCTGCAACCACTGTCTGGAAAAATCGTCAACGAAGCGGCTGGATCTTGTGTCCGCCAGCATGCGGTCAACTTCTTTCTTCAAAACTTGACCTTTAAGCGTTCCGCCTTTTGCTGCTGCAAAAAGAGTTTCATCGGGCATTGAACTCCAGAGAAAATAGGAGAGGCGAGAGGCCAGTTCCCAATCGGTCAACTGTTCGCGCGGCTGCGTGTCACCTTCGACCAGATAAATAAAATTCTGGGACGTCAGTAGGGCCTGGAGTGCAATGCGGAAAGCATCCCTGTTGTTTTCGCCTGCTTCAAGTTCGGAACGGTAAGTTGCCAAATAACCTTCTAATTCTTCTGGTTTCACCGGACGACGCCATGCACGTTCGGCAAAACTCTTGAATTGGTCTGCTAGGTTCGAATCGGATGCGTTCTCAACCGGCAGAATGCCATTCCGTTTGGATCGCTCTGCTTCGGTGACGAGCGGCCCCTCCCATTCGATCCAATCGAGAATCACGGTCGAAAAGATTCCGTTTCCTTTTCCATCGAACATCTGGGGAGCATTGGGGTTGAGCAGAACAGTCTCACTGCTGTGCGTGAAGATGTAACCGTCCCGACTGGCCAGCGCATTCCGGAAGGCAGCTCCTCCCCTTCTATCAATGACGTCGGTGGCCACGACACAGAAGTGCATTTGCGCGGGCATTTCAAGGAATACTTCAAATTCATAAATCTTGGGCTTGTCTTCCGACGCGTTGATGTCAAATTCAATGATCCCCTCGACCGTTTCTTCACTGGTTCTTTTTCCAATGCTAAGGTGGGCGGGTTGACCGCCGGACGGACGAATCCCACTGGCTTGCAGTCGAAGTTTGTAGAACCCACTGCGTTCCGGTCCCGTTCTCCCAAACCAATTTGACTGCAGCGCAGTCTGCACACGACCTGGGAATAGGAGATAACGCAAAGGTCGCTTGATTCCGAATCGGTCCAACGCCTCCTGCTGTTCCTTTCCGCCTCCGTACCGCAACTCTGCCGCTGTTTTTCGAACTTTCCTCGATTCGATTAGCTTGGCCGGAAATGCCCGTTCCAAAACAATGTCGGCCGCTCGATAGTAACGATCAACATGCGTCGGCGAAAGCGAAAGCTGGGATCCAATGCGATCGTACCCCTGCCAAAGCGTGTCTTCGTTCAACTCACCTGGTTTGGTCGGATCGTAGCGTACACCCAGTAAATCGTAGACGGTATTCTGATATTCTTTGCGACTGATTCGATAAAGTGCCACCGGCGGACGTGCCGCCATGCGGGCTGCGCGTCCCTCTTTGATCAGGGAGTCGAGTTGGCTGACGAATTCCGCAATCTCCAGCTGCGTAGGAAGCGATTCCTCTTGGGGTGGCATCTCGCCACTATTCACCTTATCGAGAGCCTCGGCCCAATGGTGGGTATCGATACCCGTGCTGAAGTCGCGTGAAAGCTGATCAAATCGCAGGTCACCTTCCTTTTTTTCTTCACCATGACAACGGAGGCAATGTTTTTTTAAAAATGCTTCAAAGCTTTCGGTGGCCGATATCTTGCCGGGAAAGGCAACGAATGAACACGCGCAGAAAACTTTGACTGCCAGAAACCAAAAAAAAGAATTCAGATTCTCTCTTGCTATCGATTTCAGGGTCTTCGATTTCAGGGTCTTCGATTTCATGAATGGAACATTCTGGATTGAACATTCTGGATTGAACATTCTGGATTGAACATTCTGGATTGAACATTCTGGATTGAGTAGGCGGGACCAGTGCTTTCTGACAACCTTATTATAACCGGAATTATAACCGGATATTTTTGTATGAGCTACCCAAAATCAACTGGTGTTGAATTCGGCCACTAGATGCGTCGCCTGCCCCACCATGATCTGTTTCTTTTGGTGGTTCTGTAAACGAGTAAAAAGAACACCGCAGCGTTAGCATTGTTCAAAACCACCAAAACAACGTCGGTGGCTAATGGATCAAAAACGCCTACCTGTCAAAGACAATGTAGTGCCTACGCTCTCCGTACTTGATATGTTCCGAACTTTCTTCCGAGCACAGTCCCTCGATTTCCGAATTCAGTAGCCGACATTTCATGAGAGAGCCAGTTCAGCATGGGGCAGTTCCGTTTAGAGGGATCGAAGCTCGAAAATTCGCTGGGGAAAATTCGCTGGGGAAAATTCGTTGGGGAAAATTCGCTGGGGAAAATTCACAGGTGTCTCTATCTCGATTCTGTTTTGGCGGCTCAGGGTTACCGCCGGGTAAAACCGTCTGACGAGACAATCGCCAAGAGAATGTCGCGCAGCCGGAAGTCGGTATCAGCGGAATGCTCGTAGAGCGAGTGAAGGTATTCGCGATCGCCAAACGTGAGCTGACGTGCCAGCGCATAGGACAGCATGTCCTCCACGAACGCACGCGAAAACCTGTCTTTGTCTCCCAGCAGGATGGTCTTCAGTCCTTGTGGACCCTCGAAGGCGCGGCCGTCCATATGAACCGTTCTCGCATCCACCGGAAAGCGGCCTGTTTTATTGCCGCTGTTCTTGCGTGTGGCGGCATAGTTATCAGCGTCTGTGTACTGGTCCCGCCAGCGGCCGATAACGTCAAAGTTCTCCAAGGCGATGCCGAGGGGATCCATCTTCCTGTGGCAACTGTT
This sequence comes from Planctomycetota bacterium, assembly GCA_014238905.1. Classification (GTDB taxonomy): domain Bacteria; phylum Planctomycetota; class Planctomycetia; order Pirellulales; family Pirellulaceae; genus JABAAE01. The sequence goes on along the minus strand of JABAAE010000022.1, from coordinate 27,544 downwards.
GCAACTGGCATCCTCTCGATGCGCATCGATCGCCTGTTTGATCGTCTCCGTTTTGGTCGGTGGTTTGAGTGCTGCGATTTCCAGATCTGCCGGTGTCTCCAGATGATCACCGTAGAAGCTTCTCAGGACCCATGCGCCTCGATAAAACGGATTGGTGTATTCCCCGTTGTTGGTCGTCATCAGCATGAAGCCGGCCTGTGAAAGAAGGCCTCCGCGATATCGATCGTTCTCGGCCAGCATCACTTTGGAGAATTTCGAAGTAATCTCTTTGGGCCTGTAATCGTTCGGTGACACTTTACTTGCCCCAGGTCGCTTGCTCGGCTTTGCGACCGGGTATCCTTTGATCTGATAGATGTAGTTGAGCTCCGGCGTGATCATTACAAAATCGGAGTCGATAAAGTTCAGCAGGCTCAGATTGCTTGACAGCACTTCCTTGAAAAACTCCACCGGTTCTTCATTGATCTGATCTCGGACTAGGTCAAATTCATCAACCGTGAAGATGCTCACATCCGGTTCGACGATCCTGAGCTTTTCAAGATCGAGCCATTGATAAACATAGTCTTGGGCAAATCGATCGGCTCTTGCGTCCTGCAGCATTCGAAGCGTCTGCTCGCGTCGGATTTTGGGATCCTGCAACTTTCCCTGACTCGCCAATTCGAAAAGCGTCTCGTCGGGCAAGGAGTTCCACAGGAAATACGACATACGTGCAGCGATCGCGTGATCATTTAGAGGGCCCGATGCGCCTTCCTGCTTATAAAGAAAATTCGGGGAACATAACATTCCGCGAATGCCTGCTTGCAGACCGCAGTAGATGCTTCGGCCCTGAGCATACTCCTGCTTTGCATGTTTAAAGACCTGCTGCATCTCAGCGTCGGAAACGGGACGGCGAAACAGTTTCTGTACAAGCCGCTTCAAAATGGACTCGCATGCGTCATAGCCAGCAGACGCATCGATGTCACTGCAGTACGTTTCATAGAAGTGGGTTTTCGGTGGCCATGTCTCATAAACTGGCCCCTCGATGGTCGCTTCCTCAATGCAGAACATCCGCTGGGGACCGCCCCCTTTGACCGAATTGCATCTCAGAACGATCGTATCATCTGACGACAGCCTCGCCTGGAACCCTTCGCGGGGATCGAAGTCCTGCCAGGCAGCATTTTTTGCAATCACAGTAACAATGCTTTGTCCTGCACCCGCGTTCTTTCGAAGAAAGTAGCTCATCGAATGGCCAACTGATGGCGAATCGTCGATATCGCTATCTGCAACGTCCTTGACGGCAGGCAGTCTTTCTTCAGTACGGCTGCCGGGAACCAACTGGCCCGTGATATAGAATCCTCGTGGAACAATCTGATAGACGCCGCTTGTCCTGACCGACGGATTGATCTTTATTTGAGTGGCGGGAGACGCAAAAACCAGCGGGCGAGAATCCCGTTCAAGGGACGGGGCAAACGCATTGGTATTGTCTTTGTGGCTAAGCGAATCAATGTCTGTGTTTTTCGTGGAGTAAACAACGACCCTTGGAGAAGGTTTGTCGCTGACGACACTCTCGGCAATCCGATTTGCAACGTTGAAGTATGTCTCCATATCGACAACCGACAGATGCAGGTTGTCCGCATTGTTATCAAATCCAGCGTTGATGTTGTCCAGTGGCAACCGGTCAAGCAGAGAGAAGTTAGTGCCGAAGACATCGTTGACGGTATTTTGATACTCACCTCGACTTAATCGTTTCAGCATTCCAGGCTTCTGTTTTTCTGCAAGCATGCGTAGTCGGTCGCCTAATGCCTTCTGCAGTGCCTCAGATTGGCCGGCGTCTGGATGTTTCGCCGCCTCTTCCGGCGGCATCTCACCACTCTCGATCACCGTATAAATATCCTCCAGCAGGCTTGCGTCCTCCCATCGCTGCAAGTCCATTTGGTCCAGGCGAAGGCCGGCTTTCGGCGTTTCCTGGCCATGGCAGGAAACACAAAACGTGTCGAAGAACTGCTGTGATTGATCACGATCATCCGCACGACAACTCCCAGCATGAGTTCCAGCAATCAGCGACAGCAAAACAACCATTTTCGTGATTTTATAATTCAACATGATCTCACAGTTGGATGATCTTCTTGCTGTTGCCGAACTGGTCTCGCTGAATGCCGAATTTCTGCAGGATCGACAGGTAGACATCGCAGGTCGTCTCGCCTTTGCGAATGACATGGCCACCGTGATTGGCGAACTGTCCGCCCGCGACGAACACAGGAATTTCGTTCCCGTTATGAGGCCCCATTTTCTGACTCACACTGTTGTTTCCCGTGGCGACGGTGACTGTCTCATCCATCAGTGTTCCGCCAGACTCGCCTTTTGAACTGGCGAGTTTATCGTAGAAGTTGGACAGCAGTGAAAAGAACGAGGAGTCATACTTCGTCAGGCTGGTGCGTGCGTCCTCGGCTTTTGGCACGTTGTGTGTCGTGATGTGATGGTCATTGTCGAGCCCCGTCATGTAAAAATTGACCACGCGAGTGATGTCGAACCTGAAGGCCTTGTAGATCATGTCGAATGCAATGCCGCGTTGGATTTGACGTGGATTTTCCAGGAATCGTTTCTTGTCAACTTCGGTAGCAAGGAAGTTGTTTTCGAATTGAGGTGCGACCGGAAATTCGACATCCTGACGAGGATTACTGAGCCACTCAATCGATTTACTAAGCTCCTGCTCCGATTCTCGCAACGCAGCGAAATACTCCCTTAGTCGCTGTCGGTCTCGGCCCGACACGCGCGCCATCAGAGCCTTCGCCTCCTCCAGAGAACCGTCCAGCACACTTTTTTTGTGGGCCAGCAGTCGTTCCTGGGTTTTTCTGTCGGTCTTGGCAAAGAGAGTTTCAAAGAGCAGCCTTGTCGATTGAATCGGCATGACGGGCAATCTGTTCCGCCACGATGCAACGATATGGTGATGGGCATGGCTGATAAAAGTGACGACATTTCTAACACGGGTCAAATGCCCAATGTGGTCCGCAACAATCTGGTCCAGTGAGTCCGGGTTCGTTGTGGTGTTGCCGACAAAGCACTTGTGGTCGCGGACATGGTCTCCGCCAAACTTCATTTTCGAATAGAGCGTGAATTGGTCTCTGTGCTTTTTCAACGGCTCCATGTGTTCGCTGAATGTGTAGTCTGCACCATCGGTTTGCGGCAGCACGTCGGTAAAAAAGCCGTAGCCCATGCTAACACAAAAAAGCCTTTTGACCTCAGCTTGTTCCGGGGCGGAGCGATTCTGCCCAAAGCTCTCCAGTGAGGGCAGGAACAGCACACAGCCAGCTGACTTCAGAATCTCACGACGCTTCATAAAGTTGGACCTCTCAAGGGTGTTGTCAAAGCACTGTTAAGCCGCGGTTTCCAGGATATCCCCTATTAGTTTAGTCGATAACCAGTCTCATGTCTTTCTGTACAAAAATGCATCAGACGAAGCAATAGAAGGCAGCAGAAACCCAAAGCTGCAACCACTTTCGTTGCACCCCCTGCTCGCTTCCCTCGGAATCGGAGCGTCATCAATCGTTTCATTTCGCCCGACCCAAAAGCGGAATACATGCCCGACAAAGACTTGCTCGGCTCTTTCACTTCTTGTGAGTCTCTGGATCATGTCAAATATTTCTTTTAGAGGGCCACCCAGGCTAGGGTCTCCGCTTGCGGCCACTGGATTTTCGTCCGCCAAATCAGTTGATCAGCAACTCGCAGTGATTCACAGGTTTTGGCAGAGGCTCAGCCCGCAGCAAAAGGATGAGCTCATGAGGTTGGCCCAGCGGTTGGCATCCACCAGCACCGAGCAGGATGAATCCTCATCCTGATGGACGGCTGGGCCCCACACAATCATCCCAATCACTCCCAGATCTTTACCACACCCCGCGGGGTGAATGCGGAGTACGGAGTATATAGCTTCTTTCTTATGGCATTATTACTTTTTGTTTTTTTTAAGAGGCTTTACGGTTTTTACTGCGGAATTCCCGGAATTCCCTTGGGGGGTTGTTCCTCGCCACCGCATATTGTCAAACAGCTTGAAACTTTGTATTGGTTTTATGTAAGCAGCATCATCTAGATTTAAATAATATTTTTTAGTCCCGTCGACCAAGGTGATCATCATATAAGCTTTTTGGAGCCAAGGCATCTTCAAATCATGATTTGTATCCATCGATAAAAACTTAGCCGTCTCCCAATTCACACCATCCTTAATGGCAGCTTCTCGTACTTCCAAAAAAGATGATTTTACATTTTCTGGTCCACCGGAAAACGCCGTGTCGTATTTCATTTCTCCCTTAACATCCTTCAAGCTCTTCCCCGATGCCTGCGTCCTTTTTATAAATTCAGGATGATTTGCGATTTCATCCACCCACAAAACAAATTCTTTTTCTGTCAAAACAGCATTTGTTTTAAACTTTTCAAAATCGTTATTCTTTATTGAATCAAAAACAGCCCTTCCCAAAGACTCCGCCGCCGTTTCGAATTTAACATCGGGTTTGGGCGGTTGAGGTTTTCCTTTCGCTAATTTCCGCCTAATTGCTTCGACAGCCTTTGCTTCTTCCGTTGTAAAATCGCCGTTCTCCAAACGATCGATATCTCTCTGTATTTTCTCAAAAGCGCTTTCTATATCGCTATTTTGACTAGAACCTTTGGTAGACGTTGCCGTCGTTTTCAATTTAACGTTGGGATCCTCCCATCGCGTAAACTGCGCTATTCCGGGGAGATCAGTCAACACTTCCACGTCCTTGAATCTTTTGGAAACGCCGTCTTGCCATTCGATTTCACAAGAGTTTGAGGTTTCGGCCAATTTTCTAATCAAAGCTGTCTCCTTGCGATAGAAATTTGTTTTGTCGGTTCCTCCTCGATATTCAATAAAGGCGGGTTGGTCCCACTCTATTTCTAAATCAAATGTGCCGTCAGTATTTTTTTTGGCTGCGACAATTTCAATCGACGACTTCTCCTCTTTTTCACGTTTTAAAATGTATTGTTTATGATCTGGATTTTTGGCGTCTGCGGCCAGTAATTCACCTCCTATCAACCATTGGCTTACCGTCTTCTTGGCGTACATCTCATCAATGCGGGCTCTTTGCGACGCTCCATTGCCACGAAAAAAATATCCGTCCGCGTATAGCCCCTTCGTTGGATTTTGAGGAGGGAAAAACCGAAACGTCAGGACTCGATGAGTCGTGGTGGTGGTGCTCGTTTCACTTTCCAACAGATTCGCTTTATTGGTTTCAGTTTTCTGGATTTCAGTGATCCAGTTGCCTTGCAGTCTTTTGCCGGCTTCCGCCAATAACGCCGGATCGGATGAAAAAGTTCCCCCACCATTGCTACTTCCAAGACCGGAACCTTTGATGGACGCCACTAAAATCCAGACAATTGCCACTAGCAAACCTGCTCCCCCCGCAATTCCTCCGATCAAGAGGGACTTATTCTTGCCCTTGGGACTTGCCGACGTCGGAACCGAAGGAGGCCCCGTTTGAAGTGCTGGCTGGGCTGGTGCAGCCCCACCAGTATTAATGACGGGTGTTTTGAATCGCTCTTGAATCACTGGCGTTGAGGTTTGCGGAGCGGTCGGAACAGATTCTATTATTTGTACGACCGGTTCTGAACTTGCTGGTGTGGCCGGAGGACTCTTAATCGATTCCCAAACCGTTTTGAGCTCTTGAAATGGCCCTTGGGCAGAATTGCCAACCAAGTCTGCTCCGGCGATCTTCTTTGCCTTTGCAAAACCCATTAATTGTTCACGGGTAAACGGTCCCTGAATTTTCTCATCACGTTTGATAAAGTACTGCATTTGATCTCTCGCGTTACAAATCTCCAGCCTTAGATTTTAGACTGCGCAGAATGCAAAAAAAACTAGTAATGTTCAGGTTGCCTTCAAATCCCTATTAAATCAACCACGTTTCCAGATGACTGGGGGGCCACACAGCCCATTGCATTCCTCCCAGATCTTTACCCGACCCCCACGGGGTGAATGCGCGGTACCTAATCTATAGCGTGCGTCCGTGAGGGATGGCGGTCAGCTATCCAGATCATTGATTGTCAGCTGGCGGTTTTGACTCGTATTCGTAAAGCTGTTTGACTTCGACATCGGCCAAAGGTCGGTTGTAAATGCGCAAATCATCAAGAATGCCATTAAAATGCCCGTAACCGACTCCTTTAGCGTTTGGTCGCCATACCCCAACGGTTGTCCCATATTTGTTTTTTAACCAAACGTCCTTGACCTCTTTTTCATGTTCTTTTAGTCCATCAATGTACAAAGCACCGCTCGACAACTTTTCATTCACCACTAATGCAGCATGATGCCATTTCCCGTCCGCAACAACAGTCGATGATAAAAAGAAATTATCTTTGTCTTCACCTCCTCCAACTGAAGCACCGAGTCTTCCTGAGGAATCGATTTTACTTAAGTTGAAAATATGTAATTGGTAATTCGTGTGATATTGATAAGCGGCAGATCCTCTGCTGAGCAAAACGCGATATTCATGTTTTGGGTGATTATTTTTCCATTTAAACCATGTCGAGATAGTGAAATTTCGAAGGGCGAGTTTTTCTGAGCGTTCACGAAACAAACTAAGGTATCCGTTTCCCTCGCCACAGGTCGTTGCGCCGGTCGCATTTCCAAAGCGATCAAAAACAGCCTGCTGTCCGCCAACTATCCATACTGATTTTGATTCTTTTGAAACACTATTTTGGCTTGAGGCACCATCGAACCGGTAGTAGGCCAATAGACCTTGGTCGAGAGAGCCTGGTTTCAACGGTTGCGTGAGGTCGGCCTCAGCTTTCTTTAAAGTTTCTTTGGTGATTGTCTGCCACGGCCCCTCTTTTGAACCTCCAAACTCGTCACCATTTTGAAGGTTTTTATTCGTGAAAAATTGTTGAATCTTTTCAAGGCTAAACGGACCGCGATTTAACTCGCTGCGTTTGAGCCAGTATTCAGACTTCGCAGCATCAGCTGCCATCTTTTTGGTTCCAGCTGGTTTCGCTTTACCAGGCGAAGGGGTTCTAGGTTTTTTTCTGCCGGGAGTCGTTTTGTATTTTCGAACCAATGACGCCCAAACATCAGAGGGAAGCACTTCAACGGCCGGGACCTTTCTAAGTCCACCTAGTTGGTTCCTGTAAACATAGTCGTCGACTTTTTTGAAGGCGATATCCCTTCCGGAAACGGCAGCTCATCTGCGAACACCGTCGACTCATCGAAGGTTCCGTCGCCATCGCGATCAACCAACCGCAAGATGCGATGACTCGGCTCTTTGAGCTGAATCGGCGACTTTCTTGTATCGCCGGAACTGTCCGTGACGTACAGCACACCGGAATCGTCAAAGTACATGTGCATCGGCCGCTGAACCATTGGCGTCGCGGCAACACGCTTCAGCTCATATCCGTCCGGAATCGTGAACGTGTGGGGATCGAGTTTGACGGTTTCCTCACTGACGGCCTGGTTGGAGAGAGCAAGCAATAGCAAGACGACGACAAAATGCGGTTTGCGAGTCGGCATGGCTACGTTATTCCTTCAGCAACTTGTCCACAAAGAACTCGACCAACGAATCGTACTTCACATTTGCACCTGGGTACTTCAGGTGGGCTTCTACCTTCAGTTCGTCCGTCTTTTCCTTCAGTGCAAGACCAAGGTTGACGTGATGAATCAGCCAGCCGCGAAGCTTCGCGGGATCACGTGGCGGCTTGTCGGTTGGCTTCATTCCGTAACTCATGAAGATCGGTGGATCGTCGGCGGAAATTGTGTTTAAAGCAGCGTGGCGTGAAGAGATTTCCTTCGCTTCATCAACCGTGCTGGCTCCCCACTGCGCCAAGGCAACCTTCTGTGGATCCGTCTCTCCGTTCAGAGGCTTGGCAAGCGAATCGATCGATTTGCCTTTCAAGAATGGCCCAAGCATCTTTTGCCAGTACTCAGGACTGTTGCCCGTTTGACCGCCCGCGGTTGCGACGCAGGTGAGTCGCGTTGATTCTCGCTCGATCGGATCCGAGCTTTCAGGCTTGGCCATCTCGTCGGTATAAGCAAGCCACATACAAATCTGTGCTCCCGCCGAACCACCAAACGCTGCAACTCTTTCCTTGTCAATGTTCCACTCGCCCGCTTGCGACCGCATGACCTGTAACGCTCGACGTGCGTCGTGATGCGCCGTGGGTAACGGGTGATTCGAAATAAACCGGTAGTTGATTGCCGCAACCGAAATCCCAGACTTCAGCAACTGAGACAGATCGTCCTTCCTGTGAAGCTTGTCTTTACTGCCGCTCTTGAATCCACCGCCATGAATGTAGATGGCGAGCGGTGTTGGTTTTGAGGAGTCCGCCAGCCAAATGTCGAAGACTTGCCGTTCGTGTTCGCCATACTTCACGTTGGCGTAAGTTGGGGCTGGCTGACCTTTTGCGGTTTGTGGTTTCGAGTTACCCGCCGGACGCTTGGCTCGATTGGCTGCCATAGAAAGCATGGCCTGCTTTTCGGCAGTGGATAGCTGACCGTCACCATCACGGTCGGCTTGAGGGAACCGCTTTAGTATTTGTTTACTAACAAAGGCCTCTTCTGCTTCGGAAAGCACGCCATCGTTATCCCTGTCGGCTTGTGGAAAGCGTTTGAGTATTTGCTGCTTGATCGCCTCGTCGGCGTTAACGGTCGTCAATCCAAATAACAGGCCGACCAATAGACAGGCGAAGGTTGTAGTGAGCGTTTTTTTCATTGTTGAGTACATGTAAAAGGAATTTGTGAGCAGACTGTTCGGTTACCGTACCGGCGCTCGTCAAGAGGTCGGCCAACTGCATGAAACACGGCCGAAAGTCTTGACGACTTCCGCTACAGGTCGTGAGATCATGAGTGTTCGAGTCGATCGGAAGTGCATGACATCGCGTATTGTTGGCGAATTATTTTTGTTGCCGCTGGCGAATGGCTGTCCTGACTTCATCTCCTGTCACCACTTCGTCTTTGTTGGCATCGAGTGCGTTGAAGACTGGAAAATGTTTTGCTGGGACTTCTTGCTTTGTCAATTGACCATCGTTGTTCGCATCGAGCTCTCGCACCACCCTTAAGAGACCACCTACGTTGATGCGTTGTCCAGCAAATCGCAGTTCTTCGCTGTCGTCTTGTGCGGAAGGCCCCGAGGTTCGACGTCCGGACGAGCGGCCTGATTTCAATCCCGCCACCGGTTCGCCGGGTTTAACGCCTGGGATGACGTATTCGACGTAGCCAAGGTGCATTTCGTCTTCGGTCTGCTGCCCCCAGCGGACGGTTTTGTTAGAGTCTGGATTCGCTGGGTTGTTTCGGCTGTTGTCAAACCAGCCCGTAAATCGGATCGTGTCGCCGCTACGAAGCGTCTGTGGCTCGGCGAGGCGGTACAGCAATTGCCAGTTGAAGTCGTATCGGGGAACATCCAGCAAGACTTCGCGACCGTCGGCGGTGAAGGCTTCGTAGCGAGCTGCCTTTCCTCGGAGGTGCATGTGCGGCAGGAAGGACAGAATTTGAACGTCGTACGGCAACCGAAGCTCGGCGACTTCAGGGTGGTTGGGTGAATGAGGGGGGATACTGATTTTTGAATTTGCAATTCCGGCAACTTTAACTTCGTGCTTAGGTAGTTCCTTGCAGAAGATCAGACCAATCCGCGTGCTGTCTTCGGTCGCCGTTCCATTGGGCGTGTAGTGCATTTGAAAACGCAGTTTTGCGCCCTTCGGCAACCGCCGGGCGTAACCGTCTGGATAAACCAGCGTGCTGCAACCGGGAACGTAGGCTCCCCAGTAGCCGTCTCGTTCATCGAATTCTCGTTCGTCCGCTCGAACCGACACGATCACGTGGTGCACAACGTCCAACTTTCCGGGCCGGACCTCGATGGCTTGGACCCATTTGTCTTCCGGCAAGTTGGTTTCCACGGTGACGTGCTTGTACGGCACAATCCCAGTGGCTTTGACGGGCACCGGACGCGGAAACTCATACACCACATCCGGCTTGCCGATCAGCCAGCCATCGGGAAAGGTCTTTGGCAACGGCGCGTCGGCTGATTCGCCCTCGGGTGCGCCGGCTTTGATCCATGCCAGCAGGTCGGTCTTTTCTGCGTTTGACAAGGAACGGTCGTTTGCCCAGTGCAGAACGTGTTTTGCCTTTTCAGTTTGTTGCGATTGAGGAGCGGCGAACCAAGGAGGCATGACTCCTCGCTCGACTACGTTTCCGATCATCCCGGCAAAGTCTCTCACTTCGTCATAAGTTTGAAACGAGATCGGCGCGATTCCATCTTCGCGGTGACATTCGATACAGTTCGCTTGAATGATGCGCGAGATGCGATTGTGGTATGTCACCGTTGTATTGTTTTCGACTACCCGATCGTAGAATAACTCGCAACCGGGCGAACTCGTGGCCTGCACATCAGGCGTCCGCCCATCCAGCACGGCCTCGAGTGCGCTCGTCAAGTAGCTGTTTCGTGGAGAGTCCAAGGAGTACGCAAAACCATACTGATCGTCCACTGCACCTCGGTAGATGACGGTTCGTGCCTGGTCCAACACGAATACTTCGGTAGTGGTATCAGCACCTAACGCGGCGGGCAGACGTTTCTCGGCGTCTTGGATGTAGGGTCCGCTGAATCCATGCGTATCTATGGCGTCTTGCAATCGCGTCAAGTCTTCCGATTCGTTTGGATTCACGAAAATGAATCCAACATTCCGATCGTGGTATCGTTGCTCAATCTTTGCCAGCGAGGGTGCATACTTTAAACACAGGGGACACCCGGTCCCGGTCATCGCAAACACGACTGCTTTGTAATGACTAAATTCGCTGAGCTTGTGCTGTCGTCCAGTGATATCGGTGAACGTGAGATCGGGGACTTGTTGACCGACGCCATGTGCGCCAGGTTTGATCGTTCGCGGTCCTTGGCGAATAGAGGATTCTGCCTCCTTCGTATCAGCCGACTTCAGCGCCGCTGGCTCTGGCTTTGAGGGTGCAGACGCGGTACGAGGAGCGATTAGGGAACTCGTGTTTCTGATTCTCTGTATTAGTGCTTTTTGTTCGGTGACAGAGAGTTTTCCATCACCATCCACATCGGCCTCCGGGTAGCGTTTCATCGCCAATCTGCCGACTGCGGCCAACTCGGGTTTAGACAGAACGCCGTCGCCGTTCGTATCTGCCTGAGGATAGACCTCCAGGATTCTCTTGGCTAACGGGTTGTTGGAATCGGCTGAAGATGTCGCAAACGTGATGGCGACAAAACAGCAAACAGTGACGAGGGCGACGAGTTTCTTCATGGTTTATTGCTCAAAATATGTTTGTGGTTCTGCTGTCCGTTGCTTCCAAGTCGTACTGCGGGAACGAAACAATGCTGCTTGAAGTAATCGTAACCCGGCAGGGATTCTTCGCGTCTTCCTCCCTGACGCGTCGGGTTACCAAGCGGTGATCCGCTCGACGTCTCTGTCGGGAGCATGCTCCGAGTGGTGGTACCATTCGTCCGAAAAGGCAGGATTTTCACCCAGCTCAAAGGTTGCGTGCCTATGCTTGGAGTATTCCATTTCGATTCGATGCACTACACCGCTGTCCACGTCCGACCAAAGGTCCACCCATGATGGTCCGTTCCTTTTCCCAGGTCGCAGAGTCGCCCGAACACGATGAAGAGTTTCATCACCTGAATCGATCAGCTGGACATCGAACCTGTGTTCGATCAGTGAAAGCAGAGAATCGATCTTCAACAGAAGAGGTTCTTCGGGAGAAGCAGCAAGTTCCAAAAGGCGTCGATTGGGGATCTTTCGTTGCAGTTCCGGTGCAAGCGACCGAAAGTCACGTGTCACCCAAACGGGCCCGCTTTTCAACGCCAGCCAATAGTCATCTCCGTCGCTTCCCATCACGTAGCTGTCGTCGACTGGCCTCACCACAAACCGCCCTCCACCGCGCAGAGTGATCGTGAGCTCGCGCAGCTGATCGCCTTTCTTTGCGTCAGAATGGGAAATGGTAAGTCGGTAGGTCCGGTCAACCAATTCGGCAGCGGCCTGCTGTGCTTTCATGAGCACACTGCTTGCGCTGACAGAGGCGGGGCTTAAGATCCAAGCTGAAACCACCAAGATCACCGCGGCGCAAACCGCCACCGACGTCGATGCAGCAATGAACTGCGACTTAAAGAAAAAGGCGCGCGAAGAGCTTTCTTCGCCAAGGGCAATTTTCGTATCATCCGTCGCTGGCGATGAAATTCCGCCAGCCTCAGTGTTAGCCTTCAACTCAGTCTCTGGCTCTCGAAGAAAACCGTCACGACCCAGCGAATGCAGGCGTCCTTCCATTCGCATGTAGGAAAGAAAAAGCCGTTTCGCCGCTGGAGATGTGCCTAGCGTCTTCGCAAGCTCCTTCTCCTGCTCTTCATTCAGAGTGCCATCGAAATGGCCGACGATCAGATTCTCAATTTGAACGTTTTTGCTTGGCTCGTTGGTCATGACTCTCCCTCCGCGAGTTGCATTCGCCTCTGAACGCATCCGTGCAGCAATTTTCTGATCCGACTGAGAGCGCGTTGAACGGCAGCCGGAGTCGAGCCCGTGTGTTTTGAGATTTCGTCAAAGCTTGAGCTGCGTTCGTATCGCAATGCAATCAGTTCACGTTTGTCTGACGGAAGTCCGTCGAGGCATTGCTTGAGCGCGCTAGCTTCATCACGGACGACGGAATCCTCGGATGTGTCCTGCACAAACACAACGGAAACAGCTTCCAGAAGCTCTGGCGACATCGCTCGACCGTGTCGCTCCGCAGTCGCCCTGGCACGAACGGCGTGAAGTGCCTGCCGGCGAACCACCTCTTTCGCCCAGGCACGAAAATCCCGAATCGTTTCCGTCTCCGCCTTTTCAATCACCACGACCGCTGCGTTCTGATACACCTCTTCTGCCAGCTCCACATCTCGGGTCATCGCGTACAGATACCCCATGAACTCGCTGCGAAGCTGCAAGTACTGTTGAATATGGGGCGTTTCATCCATCATAAGATCTCCTGATACCAAGTACGCCAACGACCGATTCCAGACACAGTATTCTGAAAAATGCGGACGAACCGGGCAAATCGAGATAACATCGAGCCAAATGGGTAGCTCGCGGCGGTGAAATTCACCGACCGTACGAATGACGATTTGTTAGTGAAGGCGGTTGCATCAGCCGCTATCAGGAAGCTCGCTGGCAAATCCGCATCGGCGTTAGTCGGTACAGGACACCGACGCACCGAATTGGGCGGGTGAAAGACGATGCCCTGTCGCTAACTCCGTTTCTTTCGCTGAAGCTCGCGGAAGCTGACGCGTTCGCGTCTTGGGGTTGTGGGTAGATCAGTGCCAAAGAGCAGTGCTCCCTGCATCGACGCAGCGACGGCGGAGCCGACGAGGCAGTCGAGCCAGTGGTTGTCGGGTTGTTCGGGGCGGGGTTTCCATTCGTCGACGGTTCGGCCGCGGCCTTCGGTTTTGACGAAGTACTCGGCGGTGACTTGCTCGGCAAACATGCGGTGTTGCTCTGCGCGGTCGCCGAAAACGGAGAGACAAAGGAGCGGTGAGCTTGGTTCCACTAACGTTCTCTCACGAATCTCTCGGCCGAGTTGAGAAGGAGTTTACAGGAGCATCGGCGAACTGGTTGGCCTGCAGCATCAAAGAGAGATCAGGCGTTAACCCGTCTGGGCCTGTGATCCAGAGAGATCGAGATGTTTTGGCGGTCTCTGCGGGGATTCGAGCGTGATCTTGGGATTCACGCTTGTCTCAGAGATGAGAGATCGCGGACGCGCGAGAGGTGTGCGTCCGTGGAGAAGTGGCGTGACGCCGGGAAAATGGGGCCGAAACGAAAAACGCCCGGGGGCCTGATCTCGGCTTCCGGGCGTTAACTGTACGGTCGGTAGTTCCGTAGTTTTTCAAAAAGCTCCCCGAAAGGAACCCTTTTCGTAACAATACTCTCTTTTTGGATTGACGTAAGCCGTTGCGATGGTGTGCGTTGGCGAGTTCGAGTCCCTTTCGGTCGCCAAAGCGGTAGGGCCCCTCTTCGAACTCCAGGGGCGATTTGAACAGAAGGGAGTTCGCTGGTTGGCTTCGACCTCGACCAAATCTCATGACGAGTTCCGTTTCCCCGGCGAGAATCCACAGAACACTGCCAGATTTCAATAGGTTCCGTACTTGACCGTCAGCTCTGTTTTCGCTCCCTGACCGACATCACTGCCCCGCTGAGTGGGGGACGGCAAGCATCGATTCGATTCGCTGTATGCCAGAACTTGACAGGCTACCGAACGATCGTTAGGCTAAAGATCGTCGGCAAATCGCGGGCTTCGGCTACCGTCGGTTTGCGTGGGGGGACACGCCGAATCGCACCTGCCAATCTCGATCCAACACTTCTCCAAAGAGCCTTGAACATGCCTTCTTCCGCGTTCCGAAACGCACCCGATGAAGCACCGACTCGCACTGCGGAGGTTTTTCGCGCCGCTGCAGAGTTGATGTTTGAGAAGGGGTATGGAGCAACCTCGATCGGCGATATCGCCCAGGCGGTTGGAATGACCAAGGCCGGGCTCTATCACCATATTTCCGGCAAGCAGGACATGCTGTTTCAGATCTTGAACCATGCCATCGATGAAGCGGAGCGAATGGTCACCACGCCCGTGCGGTTGATCGATGACCCGGAGCAGCGGTTGCGGCAGTTGATGCGACTGCAGATTCAAGGTTCTCTCGAGCGGGGACTGGCCTTCACAGCGCTGTTCTCGGAAATCAACCACCTACCCCCGGCACAACAGATGGAAATCAGGAGTCGGGTTAGGGAACAACTCGACTTGATTCGCGGGACGTTGCTGGAGTTGGCCGACCAGGGACGGATTCGAGAACTCGATGCAGACATTGCCACGATGATGATCCTCAATGTGTTTACTGGAATCGCCCGCTGGAAATACACAGACATTGCCAGTGATCGAGAACATCTGATTCAGGAGGCGATCGCTTACACGATGGCCGCCATTTTGAAGCCGAAAAAATGAGCCACCGACGATTCATTCACATCAACGCTGCTACATTCACTGGGAGCTGGTCATGAACAATGTTGCCTTGGTGGTGAGCTTGAACAAGCGATTCGATCGCAAGGTCATCGAAGGCGAAGTCGAAACCGAAGAACTGTACGATCACGCGCAGGATAAGTGGGAATGGACGAACCTCACGGACAATCGCGAATACGCGGCGATCAAAAAGAAGATGCGTCAAGACATTCCCACGCATCATGAGCCCGTAGGCGGCGAAAGGCCCGTAGATGCCCTGTGATCTTGCCACGGGAGTAGGGCGTTTCGAGCCTAGCGATATCACTCCGTTTTTGAGAACGAATACGAACTAAGAATATGAATGCAAGACAGCTTATTTTGAATAAGGCCTTCGTTGTCGCCATCCTTGCTTTGGCCGTGCTCCCAATCCTTGCTTTAGCTATCTTCCCAAACGCTAGAGCCAAAGAAGGAATTCGGCACGAACTGCCCATTGTTACCCACTGGAGTAACGAGGCGAAGGCCTTTGAGTACATGGCCAGCGACCAGCCCGTCTACAGGGTGCCGCCAGCGAAAGAGAAGTACCGGCCTGGCGATTCCTACTATTATTACCGGGAGGGAGACCGTAACTTTTTGCCGGACCTGAATCAGTACGTGGGCATGAATTTTAGCCTGAAGGCCGTCGGCGAGAAGCAGGTCAGCGCTTTAGCGGGAAGGGTAAACAAAGCCACTGGGGTCAAACTGAAGTTTTATCGTCCGGATGCGTTCACAAAACGAAATGCTCCCACCAGGCTCAAAGAGGCTCCCGGTTATGTTCAAGTACTGCATGCAAAGATCATCAAAACCTGTGACGATGATCCAGGATGTCTGGCAACATTTTTTCTGCCGCCAAACTGGAAGAGCGATGCCCCTGCAGGCACCTATCCAATCGTTACGGTGGGCCACTACGACCTTAATGAGCACGTGTTCTTGCCCACGCCCAATGGCAGAGGGGATGCCTTTGGTTCCATCGTTGCCAGAAGCGGCATCGAAGGACGCACCGGCGCAATCGGAGTGATCTGGAATGGTGGTGGCGCCTGGGCCACCTATACACAAAACCCGAGAGCATTCGAGCAATTCGGAAAGATCATAGACTATGCAGCCGAAGAGCTTGGCGGAGACCGGCACTGTGTCATGGCCACGGGGAATTCCAGAAGCGGGATTACCGCAGTGAACATGGCCAGCAATCCGCTAAATCTGGATTACACCATGAAGTTCATTTCTGCAGGCTCTTTTGCCGGAAACCCGGACGCCAATGACTTAGCGTTTACGACAACCTATCCCAAGCAGCTCATGAATCTCTGCAGGATGACAGGGTTTCAGGATTCCTGGAAACCGGGATGGACTTATCCGGCCACCGATGGTGTTCATGTGCGCGCAGAAGACGTCGATCAGGAAGCCTTGGTTAACACGCACTTCATAGGTAAGGACGTGTACGAAGTGGCGAGCTATATCCAATTGGGAAGCGAACGCCCTGCTCCTGATATGAATCAGCTCTCGGACACTATGATCGACGGGATATTGGAAGCGGGAACGTCAGTGTTTCTGGAAGTAAGAACGAATGATATTCTGCCTCACTTCAACATGCTCGAGTACGCGAATACGCTGGAAGAAAAAATGAAGGCCAATGGAGACGTTCGGCTCCACGTGGATTATATCGCGCGCTCGGGGCATGCGTGGCGAAGAACGCCCCAAGGTGATTTCCCTTTGAATGAGAAATTGTGGGAGGCTCTCTTGCAGTTCGTGGACCCGAATGCGCCCAAGGGACCCTTGGTCGAACCTGGCAAAGGGTATTACCAGATCGATAGAAAGACGCGTCGCTTCAATAAAGTTAAGCTGAAAGACGGCATGCATCCATTTGCTATGGATATGCCAATCGGCATCATGCGAGGCGATACGATCACCCTGGTTTGTACAGGCGAACCCGGGACCACCTATCGCGTTGAACTCAATCCGGTAGAAGGCCTTGACGCGCCAGGCTTCAAAGCAAGTGGAGAAATTGCTGCGGACACCACGATGAGGGGCGTGAGTCTTATCGACGTTCCACTGAATCAGCCCATCGGAATATATCGGTATCGTCTGTGGATCAAGAAGCCGGGCCAGGCGGAAAAGGAACTGGACCAGCGCCATACCGTGTCAGGCGGAGAAGCCTTGATGGAAATATGGGATGAGAAATCGGCAGACGCTATTGTGAGCGGCGAATTCGTCTGGCGGAAACTATATACGCCACTCTTACCCAAAAAGCTCGGCCCTGTGATTTGGGGATTCTCCGAATACTAAACCGGATCAATTGATAATCGCTATTTGGAATTGTTCGAGAAAGGGACCGGCCTGTTAACTTTTCGGGGTCTGTTAATCAGAGACTCGGAGAGTTTTGGCGCGAGATTTCGGGGTGCGGAAGGAACCTTGAAGGTCCCTTTCGGACCCCGGAAGTTCTCTCTCAAACCAGAGAGCGCGGCCCCGCGAACCAAATCGTCGCAAACCCTTGCCAGAACTGGCCAAGAACGCAAAACGCCCGGCTGCCGATCTCTCGACGCCGGGCGTTAACTGGTCGGTGGTTTCTTTCCGTAGAAAAGAAACGAGCTCCCCGAAGGCAACTCTCTTCGAAACAACTCTCGCGCGGTCGATTATCGCAAGTTGTTTCTTCAACATGCTTTGCTGATTTCACGTCTCGTTCGGTTGCCCAAATCCGAAGGCAACCACTCCGAAACAGGCGACTCGCCGGTTAACGATCATGCTTCGTTCGCTGTTAACTCACGCCCGTTTTGTCATCGCAGGAAAAACTCGTCTCGCCAGTTAACAGAGAATCTCTGTACGCCCGCGGGTAGCTTTCTCGACTTCTCCCTTCGGAGGGAGCAACTACTCCCGCGTTCGCAATATGCTCGCGGTCCATGTCGTCCGGTCGCGCGCTTCGTGGTCAATTCTATAAACCTGTGCGGAATCCATGCACCGGCGATTGATGCCTGCTCAAGCCATAGCGTAACTGTCGTGTCCTTGACGACGCGAGGACGCCTCGCGTTTCCTTCGATCTATCAAGGAGACGGCGATGACGAAACAGTGGTGGGAGATTGGAACGACAGGCCATCCGGATTCCGCACCCATGGTGCGGGCGGTGGCCTACTATCGCCATTCGGCACAAGACCGACAAGAGAACTCGATCCCGATCCAGCAAGACCAGGTCCGCGAATGGGCCGGAAAGAACGGCGTCGAGATCATTCATGAATTTGCCGACGCCGGCAAATCTGGATTGAACGCCGACGGACGACCCGCCTTCACCGAGATGATGGACGATTGGGTCAAGCGACGCAGCGACTTCGACTATTCGTCGCGTCATTTGCGTACGCTGGGACATGATGTTCTTGCAATCAAATCAGCTCACGTCCTTGCCGATCGACACACTCTGTTTCTGGAGATTCCAGAATTGCAACCGGTCAACCAGTTGCATCTCTACTTGCAAGTCGACGAGGGCGAACCGCATGAGTTGTTTGTCACGGTTCACAAGCTGGCACCTCCCTTTACGGAGTTCCCGGGTTACCAGCCGACAAACAAGCAGATTGCCCGACATCCGATGCTGGCCGATCTAGCGTCGCTTGGAAAGGCTGCGCAAAATCCATGGCGAACACCGATCGAAGGCGCGCGGTCCGTTGATCTTCCGACAGGTCCCAATCTGACGTTCGCCCGTCGTTCGATTCGCGTCCAAGCCGGCGACTGGCGATTCCAGTGTCCTAACACCCTCCCGCAGCGGATGACATCTCTCTTCCCGCTCGCCTGCTCTTACGTTTTCACCGCCGAAATGTACTCGGATTTCGCCGAGTCTTTCCAGTCTTAGCCCTCTGGCGGTGAACGAAAAATGCAGCTCCTCTCCAACTCCCTTTCTTTTAGCTATTGAATCGTTTAACCGTGAAAAAGGAATATATTTGAAGAAATCTGGACGCGGCAAACGTGTAATAATATAGCCGCGTGGCAGTTTCCTGTTTTTGCTGGGATAGAGCAGCTTGTCGGACCTTCTGAAAGAAATCTACGAAGGTCACCGCCAAGGGCTCTTCTCGCTAGCGCTTGCGATTACCGGCTCGCGCCAATCGGCGGAAGATGCAGTTCACGACGCGTTTACCAAGCTCATTGGCCGAAAACCACCGGTTGGAGATGCCATTTCTTATGTGTTCAAGACCGTGCGTCACTCGGCTATCGACATTCATCGCAGAGAACAGCGTGGCCAAAAACTGTCGGAGTCTTTGTTTAACGGTTTTATACCGTCAGAAGAGTCAGTAGATCCTGCAAGTGAAATACTCAATAAGGAACGCGATCTCATTCTCCGAAAGGCAATCGATAATCTACCCGAGAAAGAACACGAAGCAATTGTGTTAAAGGCCTTGGCAGGATTGACGTTTCAGCAGGCAGGGAATGTGATGGGGATTCCAGCCAAGACCATTGCCTCTCGGTATCGACGGGGATTAGAAAGACTTGAAAACCATTTTTGAGGTGAACAATGAACCCGCAGAAGAAACCCCAGGTTGAAAAATTGTTGAGTCAGATGGCGTTACAAGAACCGTCTGAGCAGTTGGACAACAAAGTTCTTGAGATGACTTGCCAGCAACCCTTGTTAAATCCAAAAGTGGGAATGGCTATCGGTTTTGGGTGGCTATCCCTGACGTTGACTGCGCTGATTAGCGCTCTTGTTGGCACAGGGTTGGGCTGGCGGATTTCGGCGAGCCTGGCAACTGGTTCAGCAGATGTGAATTCGTTTGTCGGATCGTCGGATGGGCCTGTGGACGGTCGTAACGATGGACTCCTGGGTCGGGAAAGTGATATTTCACTTTTATACGGACAGGAATCGCAAATCAGCGATGAGGGATTTGTGTTACACGATGAGATGGGACCTGCTCGCATTTACCGGTTGCAGAAATCAAGAGGCTTGCGTCGAAAGCAATCACTGCCGATTCGTGAGACGGCTGTCATTCCAATGCCAGAAATATAAGGGTTGGTTTTTGCGGCGCCGGCGATTGGTTCAGGCGGGAAGAAAATACCATGTCAATTTCGAAAGAGGAAAATTCCATGTTCAGAATCCACCGTACGTTGGCTGTCGTCATACTCACGTGCTTTACCGGTTATCTTGTCGTCAGCCCGCACGTGAATTCGCTAAGAAGTTCATTGGGGCAGGAACCAAAGTCAAAAAAGCCCGCCGCCGAGTCGGAGGACCTGGAGATCCAGATTCGCAAAGACAACGACAAGCCTGCCCGGATCGAGGTAAAAAACAATGGAAAGCAGTGGTCGGTCACCGAGAAAGAGATCGACAAGCTGCCCGCGGCGATTCAGTTACGCGTTCGTGAAGTGCTCAAGCACTACGGGCAGGGTAAGAATGGAACAGCTTTGCCGACTACCGAGCAGGCGATGAAAACGACACTCGGCGTTCATGTTGACCGAGTTAGCCAGGCATTACGAAAACAACTCAAATTACCTGCGGGTGTCGGGCTCCTCGTCGAACACGTTGTGGATGGCAGCGCAGCGGCCGCGGCGGGCCTGCAGCGATATGACGTACTCCATAAGCTAGGCGGCCAACTACTCATCAACTCTGATCAATTGGCGGTATTGGTGCGAATGTATGAGCCTGAATCGAAAGTAACGCTCTCGGTCATTCGTGATGGGGAAGTGGTGGCAGTGGAGGTTGTTTTGAAGGCCGTCGCTGTGATTTCCCACACAATAGGATTCGATGCATTTGAGCATTTTCATGGGCACCGTGGAAAGCAAGAGATGCAGAACTGTGCGGCATGTCATACAGGGGGCAAGAATGGGCGGAAGGACGATGGTTTTCAAAAACCCTTTGACAACTATCTGTTCTTTCACGGCACGCCTGGGAACGCGGTGCTCAACAAGTGTTCGTCCTGCCACGTGAAGTCGGTAAAGCCGTTGATGATTCGTGGCCAAACACCGTGAAAGGAGATGGCCATCATCGGACCAAACGAAAAAAGGCACGCCGCAGGAAGCGTACCGAAGACGAACGAAATGTACCCAAAACCCCCGAGCAGTAGGTGTTAGGAAAGATGAATTGGGGCGAGCCGATTAAGTTCACGCTCGTCAATCCCGATGTCGTGCCGCACAATTGGGTGCTGGTGAAGCTTGGCTCGCTGAAGCGTGTTGGAAAGCTATCCAACCTACTCGTTGCCGATCCCGATGCCTTCGCCAAACATTATGTTCCCGAGTCCGACGATATGCTGGTTCACACGAGTGTGGTCGATCCGCGTTCAAAGTCCACCGTCTATTTTCGAGCACCAAAAGAGCCAGGCCGTTATCCCTTTCTGTGCACTTTCCCTGGGCACTGGATGGTGATGAACGGCGTGATGATCGTGGAGTCAGCAAAAGAGTGAAAGCAGCGGCCATGAATAGAGGAAACTCCGCCAATGAAAACATTTACAATACTACCCTTTGTGGTCTGTCTGGCATTCGGTCTGGTCTGTTCCGCTGAATGTTTCGGCACCAAGCCCAACGTCGTCATTATCTTGGCCGACGATTTGGGTTGCGGTGACCTGGGGTGTTACAACGCGGACTGAAAAATCCCCACGCCAAATTTGGATCGACTGGCGACGGAGGGAATGCGTTTCACCGATGCCCACAGCCCTTCGGCGGTCTGCTCGCCGACCCGGTATGGCCTCCTCACTGGCCGTTATGCCTGGAGGACCGAAATGAAGAGCCTGGTGCTTTGGGCGTTTGATCGTCCGCTGATCGAGCCTGACCGCTGGACGAACGCGAGGATGATGAAGGGCGCCGGGTAAATACGTGTGCTCCATCGGTGACCTGTAGCTTGCCGTTGGCGGCATACTGTTCCAGAAGCTTCGCTTTGGCAGGGCCCGAAATTTTGCTGGCCCGTCGTACGTAATACTGATCGCTCATTTCGATAGAACTCCTGGCATGCAGTTGGTACCCGCAGCGGTTCGCTACCCTTAGATTGACACATAACCACATCAATGTGCGTCGATATGTAGGCGACGGCGTGCAGCTCCTGCAGTTAGTTTATCCAGACGCCACCAATATAGAGGCTGGCGCGGCGGCGTGTGGCCAGCAGCGTTGGCTGTGGCAGGTTTTGGACCAGCAAGGTCCACTCTGTTAACCTACCGGGCGGAGGACCCTGTTGTCGGAGAACAATCGACAATCTGAAGCACCAAGGATCGCCACCGTTGATATAGCGGCGTGGCCAGCAACCGGACCAGCACCGGCGGCAGGAGGGGGGGCGGGGGCTACTTCTCGATCTTGCAGTTGGGCAGTGCCTTCTGAAGTTCGGCGATGCCCGCGCTGGTGATCTGGGTCTTTTTGAGAGAGAGCAGCCGCAGGTTGGTCAGCCCTTTGAGGTGCACCAGCCCTGCGTCGGTGATCTTGGACAAATGCCACCAGTTCGGCTGCAATCTAGCCCCGACGTTCAATTTGCCAGGTTCGAACCACGGCCAGGATGAACGGGGCTACCTGGCAGGTGTCAAATCAGATTCAGGCAGGCCACCAACCCGTTCGATCATTCCGGAAAGCGTCCAGCGCAATGCACCATTCTGGTTCTGGTAGTCCTTTCCCTGTATCTGAGCACTCAAGCCGTCTTTGGCGCAATTCAGGGTCAATTCAAATCTATTGATATCGTCATTTGGATTCGAACTCTTCCACGTGACCGTGTGATTTTTTGGATCGGGAACTCCAATCATTCGAGATACCACACCCCGCGAGTTAATGCTCGTTGAATGCATCATTTTGGTCATCCGGTCATAGCTGTGGATTTCTGTCACCACGCTGAAACCTTTTTCGTCTGTGGCCTCGTATACCACGTACCTGCCTTGCACGTGTTTGATTTTCGCAAAGGACTTTCGCTGAATGGTTCGGGCCTTGCGCTCGGAAGTTTCCTGTACAACTATCTGATCGGTTCGCTGCCACATTCCGGGTTTGCATACTGCTGAGACAAGTTGTGGGATATCCACAATCGTCTGGTGTGGTTGAGCAGCAATTCTCGCAACGTCTTTGCTACTCAAGGTCTTGTTGATCTTAGCCCCCAGCTTGTCCAACACGGCAACAGCGTCGGCATCAGCAACTTGAGTAGATGTATCGTCGGCAGTGTCAGATGGAGTCGTCGGTGAACCGCTTTCAGACGCGACATTGGGATCTGCAGCAGCAGCTTGAACAGGCGGTTCATCGACCTTCGTCTGCAGCTTCTTTGGCGTCGCCGGTAACGCAGCCTCACCGGCTGGCGGATCTTCGTCCCCACCCCCACACCCGACCATCCCCATCACCAGCAGCAGACCCAGCAGACGTTTCATGTTGAGCTCCTTCGGTTGGCGTATCCAGACGCCACCAATATAGAGGCTGGCGCGCACAGAGTGCGGCCGGCAACGGCGCAGAAGTCTCGTCGACCTTGTTGGTCGCGAGGAAGTCCATCCAGAGGTTGAGTTTCGATGGTTGGGCGTCTGACATGGCCGCCATGGTAGCGGTTGCGTTTTGAGTGAACCCACGCCCCTCCGTTAACCAGAGACTCCGAGAGTTTTAGGTAGTTGCCTTCGGGGTGCGATGGCAACCTGCCGAGTTCAATACGGACCCCGAGAGCAACGGTATCGAACAGAGACTTTTGGCTCGGTGGCCAGAGTCGCCGTAAACCCCGTAAAACACGGCAAGAAACGCGCAACGCCCGCGATCTGGCCAGAGGCCCACGGGCGTTAACAGGTTAACACAGCGGTTTCGCTGAGAATTCTAGAGCTCCCCCGGTAGGACTCGAACAACCGTATGGTTTACCGGGAGAAACTGCATTTAAGGAGTTAGGTGTAGCAGAAACTGTAGCAGTCGATCAGCAACTCGCAGTGATTCACAGGGTTTGGCAGAGGCTCAGCCCGCAGCAAAAGGATGAGCTCATGCGGCTGGCCCAGCGGTTGGCATCGACCAGCACGGAGGAGGGTGAATCCTCATGATGAAATGGTCAACGGTTTACTCGTCCGCTGGATCGTTTGGATGCCGTTCATTACGGGTCACTTTTTCTCTTTTTGGAAATAGACTGACATGCCAATTCCAATGCCAAATATTGCGCCAACTATATAACCACTGACCCAATCGCTCAACGCTACAGCAAACATTACACCAAAACTGAGGGATATCGCTATTCCCAAAGATAGTGCTTTCGTTTTTTTGCTTGTCATTTTCAGTCCCTGTTTTCATTTTCTGGGGATCATCTACTCATGATAGTGGATTCCCAAACGGGGGAGAAACCGGACAGGTTTGCCGAATTCTTTTTCAGGAAGCCGGGAAACAGCGTTTCCACGGTGAATCCCCATCCTGATGGACGGTTGGGGCCCCACACAGCCCATTCTATCACACCCAGTTCTTGACCACACCCGGCGGGGTGAATGCGCGTTACGGAATATATAGCGTGCATCTGTGGAGTGGTTAAATTGGGATTTGATTTAACCGAAAACGGCTTTTCTTTCGCGTGCGAGAGAAAAAAACAGGTTGCGTTTTAAAAGCAAGCAGGAAAACGCGCCGGCGAGAATTGTCTACGAAAAAGACGATCAGACACCTAGAGCTCCGCCTATGTTCTCCTTCGCGCGTAGAGCCATTCTAACGATTGTCTGTCGCAAAAACGAACCAGACAATTGGGCAATTTAAAAGTTGAGACTTGCGAAGAATATGAGAGAATTGGAGGTGCTGAACCTGCATCTTCTTTAGAGTTTCAAAATGTTCGGATTCCCTGAAGCCAGAAAACTAGCAAATTCGCAGCTTGCGAGAATCAACGAGCTCCTTCGGCTTGTCCGCCGCGATGCGAATGTCGATTTTGGTCAACTAGTGAACGTTGCAGATTTGTTTAAACAGACAGAGTTCGCAAAAAATACGGATGAACCAACTTTACTGAGAATTGCTGAGAGCCTTAATGATTCAGCCTTTAAATTTGGGCAATCCGAGTATCAAAGTTGCCACCATTTCATCGACTGGCTCTACGGCATGCTATTCGGAAATTTTGATGCTATCGTAAATGAGGTGCTTTTGGTGAAAGCAAGTTCTGAAGGCTCGGAATATAAATTTGATTGGTATGAAGGTCCTGAAGATTCGATCCAAACGGAGGACTTTCAGGAGGCAGCACAAAGGTTTTGTTCAACTGTATTTAACGAGCACGCCTTCTTAAAGTCTGATGATTGGGACAGTGAGATTTCTGATCGGTTGAAAGAGGAGTCAACGATTGCAGCCAGATTTTGCGATCAGTATCTGACATCCAAAACACTGGTCACAAAGGGAGTTCGCCGCATTTCGGCTCATAGTGTTGAGTTAATGGAGTTTCCAGAGAAGCCAGCCGGTAAACGCCCGAAACGTATCAATGATCCAGATAGTCCTTGGCGTGTCTGGGAACAGGAGGTCATGCGCTGGTGCGTTGAGAACGATTGTCCAACCGTCGACAAGGCATGGACACATATCCGTCCATTGGTCAATTGCGGTATCAATGATCGAGCTGAATTAAAGAGCATATTTGATCGAGTCAAAAAGCTTAAAAGCTAGGAATCAATCCGCTAATCTAAAAAAAGAATAGCGTCATCCGGCTCTTTTGTTCGCCCTTATTCTGCCTAGCCAACTTTTGTTTTCCCTCTTATTCCAAAATTGGAATAAGAGGGTTGGTCGTGTTTTGCTTCTTGCAGACTGAAGTATCCCCGTAAAGATGTGGCAATTAATAACCACTTCTTTGTTGAGGATTCAAATGTTGAATGTATCTAGTAAATGCCGCAGTTTGGGTAATAACACCACGGCTAGTCTCAATTTGCAAAGAGCTTTAACAAGAGCTGAAAGTGCTAAGTTCCTTGGCATCTCTACCCGGAAGTTAGATTCGCTCGCTACCGATGGAAAAATCATTCGGACCAAAATTGGTAGCAAGTCCGTGTTTTTGATTTCTGACTTAGATGATTTTTTGGATTCCTGCCGCGTTACGGACAGTCAATCAAAAAACACACCGGAAAAGAACTAATGGGAAAAAGCGGCGATTCAGCTTTTTCTTCCTCGGTTGGTTTAGTTAGCAATTTTCAATGAGGCTGTCATGAATGAAGATATCGAAGCCGAACACAATCTGATATCTGCAGTTTTGTTCAAGCCTGACATGATCAGCATTTTAGGTATCACTCCCTCTGATTTTCTGGAAGGGCCTTATGACGGTTTAGGGCTTGTTTTCAAAGCTATTAATGAGTTGATTTACGACAAAGTAGACCCAAAAGATCCGGTGATGCTGTATGAGCAGCTCGTGAAGATGCTAAACGAAAGGAGTGTCAACGGTGAAAGTTGGTTTGAACGAATCGGTGGGAGGCATTTTCTCGTAGATTTGGTCAAGAACACCAAGATAAATTTTAATAACATTGAACACTATGCAAAAAGAGTAAAAGAGGCCGCCAGTTTTCGGAGATTTGATCAGGTTGCCGATGCAGTTTTAATGTCCACATGTGTCAATGAAAAAGAAAATTTGCTGAGAGAGGCGGCAAACGCGACGAGGGAAAATTATTCCATGCCTTTTGCCGGTCTTGATATTGCGGACCTTGAGAAGTTTTCAACGGCACCAGTCGACTGGCTTGTTCATCCTGTTTTTAGTTGCGATCAACCGACTCTCATTGGTGGGAGAGCAAAGGGATGCAAAACCACGATGCTGGCGGACCTTTCAGTGGCACTTGCATCACAAACTCCATGGCTTGGGTATTTCGATGTACCAAAACCAAGGTCAGTGTTGTTCATTACCGGTGAGTCTAACTACAAGGCGATGTCGAGAAGAATTGAGAAGCCGTTGGGTGTACGTGGGCTTACTTTTAAAAAACTGACCGGCAAATTAAAACTGGAAACAGAATGTTTTCCAGATTTGACTAGTTCAAGACACCGACAGGACATCGAACGTTTAGTCGAAGCAAATAAAATTGACGTTGTAATTATTGATCCTCTCTATCGTGGTCTGACAGGATTAGACACAAACAAATTAACGGAAGTTGGTGAAGCGATCATTGGATTTTCGAAATCATGCTATCCGGCGTCTCTGATCATCTCACATCATTCAACGAAAACAGCTTCTAGAGAGCTTGGAGGTCCACCTAAACTTGAGGACATGAGTGGTGCTGGTATCGCGGAGAGCTTTGGAAACTGGTGGCTGTTAGGAAGGAATGTGCCCTATAAAGCAGACCGAATTCACGATCTCTGTGTCAGTTACGGCGGACGAGATGAACAGGTGGGCGAAAAACGGGTCTTGTTCGATGAAGGGAAATGGTCGTTTGTGGTTTCAGATCTCGCTAAACACCGTAAGAACATCGCTAAAGAAAAACGTGACCAAGAGACCCGTAAGAAAAATGATGTGCGAGAAAGCCAAATAAAGGATGCTGAAGACGAAATTAAGCGAGCCCTTAGGACCGATAAACAGCCAAAAAGCAAAGCAAGTATCCAAGCACTTTGTCCTCAAGCGGGACGTGAACAACATAGGCATGCTGTCGCGAACTTAATCAAGAATCAATCAATCATCGAACGGCCCTACATCGACAGTTGCAACCGCCAAAAGCGGGGTTGGATGCTTAGGGAACACCAAGAGGAATTCGATAAAAACTTAAACGGAAAGGGTAACTC
>JABAAE010000021.1 GCA_014238905.1 Planctomycetota bacterium | reverse complement strand
GCTGCCTACGCAATTGGTGTTCTAAGTCATATCTATGCATTTCACCGCTACATGACTCATTCCGCTAACCTCAACATAATTCTAGCTTGACAGTTTCAAAGGCAATTCACCAGTTAAGCTCGTGTATTTCACCTCTGACTTGTCAGGCCGCCTACGCACCCTTTAAGCCCAGTGATTCCGAATAACGTTCGCGCAGTTCGTATTACCGCGGCTGCTGGCACGAACTTAGCCCGCGCTTCCTCTGAGGCTCTGTCAATGAAGGGGGATAGCCCCCAACAATTTCATCCCCTCTGACAGCTGTTTACAACCCGAAGGCCTTCATCCAGCACTCGGCGTCGCTTGGTCACACTTGCGTGCATTGCCAAAGATTCTCGACTGCAGCCACCCGTAGGTGTCTGGGCAGTGTCTCAGTCCCAGTGGTGGGGGCCATGCTCTCACACCCCCTAGGCATCTTCGCCTTGGTGAGCCATTACCTCACCAACAAGCTAATACCACGCAGACCGCTCCTCCGGCGGAATCTCACCTTTGCCGCCACGTCATTACAACACGACGGATTATTGGGCATTACCCACAGTTTCCCGTGGCTATTCCCAACCTGAGGGTACGTACCTACGCATTACTACGCCGTTTGCCGCTTTCCTTTTATTGAATCGGCCGAAGCTTCAACAATAAAATTCTCGCTCGACTTGCATGCCTAATCCACGCCGCCAACGTTCATTCTGAGCCAGGATCAAACCCTTCAATTTTTTATGAATACTGCAGAAGCCAATCCGAAGATTAACCACCACAGATGTCTAGCCGAAAAGTTTGTCTGAGACCAGGTTGTGAATCAAAACAACCTGGAACATTTTTTAAGTATCGTCACAATCTCACGTTGGAAATTGATTTGGAAGTTCACTACTAAATTTTCAAAGAACAAATTACCCGCGTGACTCTCGTCACTTGGGAAAGGACTATCTTACGGATCAGAATCCGGTAGTCAACCGCGTTCGGACAAAATTCTGAAAAAAGTCCAGAATGCT
Organism: Planctomycetota bacterium; assembly: GCA_014238905.1. Taxonomy (GTDB): domain Bacteria; phylum Planctomycetota; class Planctomycetia; order Pirellulales; family Pirellulaceae; genus JABAAE01. The sequence goes on along the minus strand of JABAAE010000021.1, from coordinate 42,659 downwards.
GACCGAGACTCTCGATTGACCGAAAGAAGCCTATCACCGAAGTGTATTACATTCGGAATCTGGATGTTTAGAAATGAAACCTTTTTTAGACGATTTCTAAATTGCCTCGGTTTTAGTGTCCCGGTCCGACGAAGTACCCGCACTGCGTCGGGTAATGATCGCAATAGGTAACGATCTGAAACTCCAAGGATCAGTCGGTTACTCGGTCCGCCGCAAATCAATGCTGGGAGGAAGGGTTTTGGAGAGGTACCAATTCAGCCAGTCCAGCTTGCTGTACTCGAATCGTTGCTCAGTCAGGATTAACAAGGTCACCTTGACCTGTTCGTTCTCGATGCGAACCGGCCTCTTTTTGGGTTTGGGTGCGCCCTGTTGCATGCCGACCCCTCCATTTTTGTCGAAGGTGGCACCGCCTAGATTCCCCTTTTTCCCGGTCGTAATGGCTGGTAACACGCGGTCGATATAAAGCAGGTTGATCAGGGGCAGAATCGCGTCACTGACATCGACTTCCAGGTTTTTCAGAATGGTGGCTGCCCGGTTAATCATCTGGGCCTCCAGGGCGACTGTTTGATCCCGTTTTTCGAGCCTTTCGGCCGGTGAAATGCGATTCAGACGGGTGATCAGGTATTTGGCAAGCCATACGCTATAAAGGTCAGAAGCATATTGCTCGGCTTCATCCTGCAGGACGTCATTGGGTTGAAAAAGGGCCTCATTGGCGAGGAAGGTCCTCGCCGAAAGCACGTCGAATTTCGCAATAATCATCATCAGAAACGACTTCAGTTCCCGATCGTTGTCCGAGAGTTTTCCACGAGCGCCAAGCTGGTTGTATTTTTGAATCAGAATGGGGACCGTCTTGACGTCGTCAATGTCTTCCAGCTTTTGACGGACTTCGGCGTATCTTTTTTGATTGTTGAGGAGTCTTAACCAAACTTGAATGTCGGATTGCCATTTTCGTACGGCGTCATCATGGGTCTTCTTTTCTGTCTCCACGACCTTGGCTAATGGTAATTGCATCGACGTGCCGTTGCGGATGTAGCCAATGGACTGAAAGTACTCGGTGAGCAAAACCCATTTTCCCGTCCGTTTGTCTTGCTCGTATCCCAGTAAACGGCGAGCGAGTTGGTGATCCGGGTCCAAGGCGATGATTTTGCGTAAATGGAATGCCCGTTGAATTCTAAGCCGATTGTCTCGGCACCAGTCGGCGATCAAAAGCTGTCCTTTGACCGTTTCCAAGTCAACCTTTGTCAAAGCCTCCTGGTACTCTACCAAAGAGGACTGCGGCTCAGAGATGGAGTCGACTTCGCTCTTGGCAAGTCGGATCAGACCCCCATTGGCTAATTTGAATTCATAGAAACCACCGGTCTCTTCGGGCATTTTCAGAATGGTGCCCTGATAGGAACCGCCCCGTCTGAGGCGGATTTCATCGGCGTCAACGGTTGTGGGGATATCGCCCAGAAAAAAGAATCCGATTCCAACGAGGCATTGAAAAATCGGCCCGAGGCTGGTTCTGGCGGGCAAACCCAACGTCGCTTGGAGGGCGGTTCTCATTGTTATCGCACCGTGTAGAGAGTGATTAGGTTCGTATTCGGCCTGGATGGGCTTAGATCTGGCCTGGATGCCAAAGCGGTTCCCAACCGAGCCTAATTATGAACCTAAATGAGGTGCAGGCAAACTAATTTGTGGTTTTTGGCGAATATCGATCCACTTCATGCCTGCCGCTGCGGCCGCTTGAACCCCCAAATCGGCATCTTCAAACACCAGGCAGTTCGCCGGCTGAACGTTTAAACGCCGCGCCGCTTCCAGAAAGACGTCTGGCTCAGGTTTATGCTTTTTGGTGTGTTCAGCGGTGACGATTGTTTGGAAAAGACGGGTAATGCCGAGATGTTCCAGTTGCGCCATCACAATGGGCAAAGTTCCACCGCTGGCGACGGCCATGGGCTTGCTTCCTTGGAATTTTTCCGCAATGCCTACGGTAAAATCGAGTTTTTTCAACAATGGTAGATTTCTCAGGAACTCGTCTTCTTTGGCGTTGAGAGCGGCTTGGACGTCCACTGTGACCGATTGCTCGTTGGACAGTGTAGCGATGACTTTGTCGCTGGGCATACCGGCCATGCTATAGAACTTTTCCTCGGGGAAATCGATGCCATATTTGGCCATCGTATCCCGCCAGGCGACATAATGAAGGGGCATGGAATTGGTTAAAGTCCCGTCGCAGTCGAAAATAAAAGCTTCGAATGGCTCCAGTTCGCTTAGTTCAAAAATCAAGGTGTCGTTCCAGGTTGGGGGCAAAACGAAAGTATGTTGCCGAGGGGGGCAAATCTCGGCGATTCGATGAGAGCACCGCGGTCACGGTGCTCGATGGCGGAAGAATCGACAAAAGGCAAGCGGAATTGCCAGAAAAACGTCAGTTTCGGGGAATGGAGGCGACCGGCAGGTAGACAAAAGGGTAGACTTTTTTCTTGTTTCACGCCACAATTGCGGTACTTTCATATCATTATAGTCTCATCTTTTCTTTGGAGGGTCAAATGACCGTCACCAAATCCGTCGCCAATCCCCTTGGCAAATCCCTTGGCAAGTCGAGGAGTGGATTTACTCTTATCGAGCTTTTGGTTGTGATTGCAATCATTGGCATCCTGATTGGCTTGACCGTTCCTGCTGTCCAGGCGGCCCGCCGTTCGGCCCGCCGTGCGCAGTGCGCCAATAATCTGGCGCAAATTGGCAAGGCCTTCACGAATTACGAAAGTAGCCGAAAACGATTGCCTCCAGCGGTTTACACCCACACTTACGCTGATGGAACGACGGATCAGTTTAACTGGGCGATTGCCATCATGAGAGAGATGGATGAGACGTTGTTGGCAGAAGAAATTGAAGAGACTGGGTTGGTCGCCTATAACGGCACCAGGTTGCCAACGTTTGTTTGTCCCGCGGATTCTCAGGAGCCCAACTCTCCTCAAATGAGTTATGGAGCCAATATGGGAATGCGAGATTTCCTGTTTGATGGGTCGGTCTATGACCTGGCAAACCTGGATGGGTCGGCTTTTAACTCGGCCACGAACATCGGCGCTGGCGGAATTATCGTCAAGGCTCCGGGGGTTCCAAAGGTGAGTATTGCGGATCTTCGTGATGGTAGTGCCAACACGATTTTGGCTGGTGACAATGCTGACGCAACCGTTTGGAACCAGTATTCTCCCACGCTGAATCGGGGGGCTTCTCCCCTGCTGTTCGAATTTGATATGGGATTGGTTTGGTACGAGCGTGATGATGGTAATTACAACGACTTTTTTAATGACGTCGATGATTCCGACGGGGACACCGGAGGACGTGGTTATCTCGGCGAATACGTCGATTTGACGCATCCGGATTGGGCCTACAAACCGGTTGATTACGATGGGTCAGCGGCCGCCTTTGAATCGGCTTATTTTTATTCTCGCCCCGCGAGTTACCACGGGAAGGGTTTCAATGTGGTCCGATTTGATGGCTCAACTGAGTACCTCAGTTCAGAGAGCATGGACTACCCCATGTACGCGAAAATGATGACTGGCGGCTCGAGGAAACTCTATAAGGACGTTAGCGGAAGCGTCGGCTACAGTTCCCGGGGATATGGAAAAATTCCTGAAAGAGACTGATCCCTTCGGCCTGACCGGCCGACCCGGTCAACCATCAATTGGATTCCATCAACGCCAGCTCAAGCTGGCGTTTTTTTTGGCGAATCGGTATTGGTTGGCAGGAGCGACAGGGCCCACCTATTTAAGAAATCGGCAACCGTGTTGCCGGGAGAGGGGATTTGGAATTCAACGTTTTCCGGATGTGGTTTTTGTCGCCCTCATAAGGGCCGCACTCTGTCAGTTTTGCAGTTTTTGGACAATTCGATCCACATCGTAAACACATCCACCCCAGGTTCCGCCGCTGATGCTCTGTAACGCCGCCCAGAGGCGGGTATCATCGGGTAGTTGAGCATCCGGGGAGATTTCGCTGTTGATCGGTCTCTGCAAGAGGGTTTGTTGGGCTTCTTCAGGTGTCATGAGTGTGTTGGCATCGCCAATGAAATCAACCGATCCTTGCAGTTTTAAACAGTCAATCTCAATTCTGATTTGGTCGCCATTGCGAACCTTGCCGATGGGGCCTCCCAGGAGAGCTTCTGGTCCCACATGACCGATACAAGCTCCGGTGCTGACACCTGAGAAACGTGCATCGGTCACAATCGCGACTTCTTTTCCCCACGGAATGAATTTTAGTGCCGAGGTTAACTGGTAGGTCTCTTCCATTCCGCTCCCCATGGGCCCCCGTCCAGCCAGGATGATGACATCTCCGGCAACGACCGAATCGGGGCCTCGTCCCTTGATGGCAGCGATTGCCGCCCGTTCGGTGGTAAATACTTTGGCAGGGCCGGTCATTCGATAGATCCCTTGTTGATCAACCAGCGATCGATCAATGGCCGTCGACTTGATGACAGAGCCTTGGGGGCAGAGATTTCCGGTAGGAAAGCAGACGGTGCTGGTGAATCCCCGGCGAATCGCCTCGGAGGGTGGAATAATCACATCGTCGGGATCCACTTTGTCTTTCACAAAAAGCAATTCCCGCATTCGTTTACGGCGTTCAGAATGCTTCCACTGATCGAGTATGGTGTCTAGATTCGCGCCGGTGACCGAAAGAGCTGAGCCGTCTATCAGGTTTTGTTCCCGCAAGTGCCACATGACTTCTGGAACCCCGCCCGCCAGGTAGACCTGCAGGGTGAAATAGTTGCTGGGGCCATTTGGCAAGACATCGACAAATCGGGGGACAGCGCGGTTGACCGTTTGCCAATCATCTACCGTTGGTCGATCTATGTCGGCTGAAAACGCGATGGCCGGTATATGCAAAAGTAAATTGGTGGACCCGCCAAACGCAGCATGCACGGCCATGGCGTTGCGTATGGCTCGCTGGTTGAAGGCGGGGTGGGTAAACTTGTTTTCTCTCGACAGGTCCATCAGGACAGCGGCGCTGTCCCTTGCCATTTGCTTCCAGATCTCTTGCCCGCTGGGGATGAGGGCCGAATGAGGAATCGCCAAGCCCATCGCCTCGGCGACCACTTGGGAGGTCGCTGCGGTTCCCAGAAACTGGCAACCACCTCCTGCGGATCCGCAAGCGCGGCAACCTGCTTGAGAGGCCTCCTTGAGGGTGATTTCGCCATGAACATACCGTGCGCCAATGGTTTGGACTTTTCCCGTGTCTTCCCCGTTAGCCGGAGGGAGCGTGACCCCGCCTGGTACGATGACACTAGGGATTTCTTTACACCCTGCCAGAGCCATCATCATCGCCGGTAGTCCCTTGTCACAGGTGGCAATGCCGAGAACCCCTTTGCGGGTGGGCAGTGACCGAATCATGCGTCTCATCGTCATAGCGGCATCATTACGATACGGCAGGCTGTCAAACATGCCGGTGGTTCCCTGGCTGCGACCATCGCAGGGGTCGCTGCAATAAGCCGCAAAAGGGAGGCCATCGGCCGCGGCGATGGTTTTAGCGGCGGCTTCAACGAGGAGCCCGACTTCGAAATGCCCCGTGTGAAAACCGAGTGCGATTGGCTTCCCATCGGGTGCTCGCAGACCACCCTGGGTACTTAATAGCAGGTACTGGGGGCCCATCATTTTGGCTGGATCCCAGCCCATTCCTGCATTTTGAGTTAATCCGAACAGGTCTCCGCTTGACCAGTTGGAGAGCATCTCATGCGTCAGGGGCATAACCCCGTCCTGGGGACTGCCCTGAGTCGGAACATCCAGGCCGGCAGTGGAGTTAAACAGTCGATTCAGAATGGACATGGTTTTTTGCCTTGGTGATTTTGTTAGCGACCAAACGGCGGACGATCAACCACATGATCAGGGGAAGGAAGACCGAAATCAGAATAGCCCAAAACTGGGGAAACTCATTCTCAATGGTCCATATTCCCAGACCGGTAAAGGTGATGCAAATGCCGAGATTTCCCGCCAGCATCCAGGGCAGAAAGCGTCGCCAAGACATCTTGGCCGCTCCTAAAACCAAGAGACTGGCTTCAGCAAAAATCGGAATGGGGCGTAGCATGATCAAGGTGACCACTCCTCTTTGGGCGACCAGTTGTTGGACCCACTGTTGATCTTCAGGGCTGATCCAGCGATCGATGATCCCCTGCCCCATCCATCGACCTAACCCAAAACCGAGGACGCTGCCAGAATTCAACCCAACGAAACTGGTTGTGATCGCCCACCACAGTCCCATCGTCATACCGCAGTGCGTCATGACAGCGCTGGAAGGAATGGGTAGGAAAAGGTCGGATCCAAGGATTAAAATGACCAACAATGGATAGGAGACCACCGAATGAGCAGGGTTCTGGAGCCATCGTTCAATGTTCAGCGTCAGGTAGTCGTCAAGCAGGATCCACACCAATCCCAGTAGCACAACGGTCAACAACGTACACCAGAGGAAGCCTCGTGCCAAGTGTTTCAGGGAGCGACGATGGATGGAGTTTTGGTTCTTTGAAATCTGGTGAGCCACGAAATGGGGTGGGTATGGAATGGATTGGATTCAAACCGGTATTTCTCACAAAATAGACTTTGACGAGAAATCGTGCAGTCGTTTTTTTCGGTTTGCCCCCTATCTTAACATCGGCAGCAACCCATTAAAATTGAGGAAGCGTTTTTCTAATAGTGGAAGCAATAAGTGGCCATAACAAGGGTGAATACAATGAGTGATGGAATTTGTCGGTGGGGGATTTTGAGCACCGCTGAAATCGCACAAAAGAACTGGGCGGCCATGGCGAATGCCCGTAATGCCCGCGTGGCGGCGGTGGCCAGTCGTGATGTTGCCAAGGCAAATTCCTTTATTGACTTATGTCAAGACTCGACGCCAGTACCGGATCGGCCAACGGCTTATGGTTCTTATGATGAGATGATTCAAGCCGATAGCGTGGACGCGGTTTATGTGCCGCTTCCAACGGGGCTTCGCAAGGATTGGGTGATCAAAGTTGCTGAAGCGGGCAAACATGTTCTTTGTGAAAAACCGTGTGCGGTCAATAGTGAACAGTTGCAGGAAATGGTGACAGCGTGCCAGCAAAATGGTGTGCAATTTATGGATGGAATCATGTTTATGCACAGTCAGCGTTTGGCGGCCATGAAGGGTCTCCTCGCTGATGGCGAGGTTTTGGGGGACATCCGGCGAATTTCCGGTAGCTTCAGTTTTAATGGTCCCGAGGAATTCCAGGCCGGAAACATCCGGACTTCGAGTAACCTGGAACCGCAGGGCTGCTTAGGAGATCTTGGTTGGTACCAGCTTCGTTTTGCCCTGTGGGCGATGGATTATCAGATGCCGGAATCGATTTCCTGCCGAATGTTAAGTGATTTTCATCGTGCAGATAGTCCCAATCCAGTCCCCATGGAATGCTCTCTGGATATGTTCTTTGCCAACGGAGTCAGCGTCAATTTCTACAGTTCTTTTATTACCGAACATCAGCAGATGTGCACCGTAGCGGGTACCAAGGGATTCCTGCGTGTTGATGATTTTGTGCTGCCGTTCTATGGCAATCGGCTCAACTTTGAGGTTTTTCAATCAAATTTCGTGGTGGATGGATGTGATTTTTCGATGGAACGACACACCGACCAGCATGCGACAGTCGAGTATTCCAACAACAAGCCAGGTGCACAGGAATCTCTTCTTTTTGAGTGCTTTTCTGATTTGGTGATCCAGAATAACATCGATCCGTTTTGGCCGGACGCCTCACTGAAAACACAACGATTGCTGGACTTGGCAATGGAGTCGGCTCTCGGCGGTGGCAAAGAGCTGACCGTCTAGTTTTCCCCCGGCGAGATTGGATCTCCCACTGGTGCCTGCGCTGGAAAGTCGCCTACCGTATCGCGCGGGTTTTTCTAGTTCGCACTTTTCCAAGTCATTCGGGATCGATTGCCAATGGTGACGTCCAGCGATTGCTGAAGAATGGCTGCTATTTGAAAAAGAAGCTGCTCGAAGGGTTCTTCTTGGTCGGCTTGGCACCGGAGGAGAATAATTGAAATGGTTGAAAGCCAGATGTTTTCTTTTTGGTGGACTGGTTTTCCTGCTGCATGAATGCGGGGACGATTTTAACCGGACCATTCTTTGGGTTGGGCTTCGTCCAGGGCATTAGCGTGTGCGACGCCTTGTTAAAAAAACCTTTGGTGTTCGTGCCGATGGTCTGAAAAACATTGGGTTTGTTTTTTTGGACGGTAGGGCCTTTGACTATTTTGGGAGCAAAGGGATTCAGGTTGGGGATCTTGGGAAGTTTTGGCAGAGTGATTTTTGGCAGGAAAGATTTTTGTGTGCTGGGAACAACTTGTTGCTGGACCTGCTTTTTCGGCGAAAAGGGGTCAATGAACGCGGAGGTAGCATCCTCCTGTGAGGAGACACTTTGACACCCAGCGATGATCAACAGCCAGAGGGCCGTCCGTTGCACCATCAAGCGTCGGGCAGGTGTTAATTTTCTTTTTTGGGCAAAAGTCACACTGTTCTCCTTTGACGAAAAATCCAACGGCGGGAGTCTTGCAAAAATTGTGATGCGTGTGAACCCCGATTATCGCCACGGGGAATTGCTAGCAGGCGTCGGCTGGTTACTTCGATTTTAAAACCCGGACGACGTACTGAAGGACGACCAGAACCAGGCAAAGGAGAATGCCAACGGCAAGGACCAGAGGGTTTTTGAAAACGATAAAAACAACACATAACAAAATCAGGATCAATGGCGAATGTTTCACCAGGTATTCAACCTGTGGATAGGCTAGCCAAGCGGCTCCTAAAACGATCGCGACGCGTAAACAGACTTGAGACAGCACCTCAGTTTCACCGTCTTGGAAATAATCGAAGCCGAAAATGCCAAATCCGGCGACCGATAAAATGATCAGAATTAGCCGCCGGATTTTCCCAGCATAGTCCGCTTTGTTTTCTGATTGAGGCGTTTCTGAAATGGACTTTTTCTTCATGTTGTCCCGAAGGTGTGAGCGGTACGCCGGTTGCTGAGATTCAGATCGATGAGTCAAGCCTTAGGGAAATATACCATGACAATGGTTTGGTTGTATTTTAGACCGTTATCAACCCTTGTGGCAGGAGAATCATGAGGCAAAGTGAAATCGGGTCATCGGTGATCCGGATTTTGAGCAGTGCAATCTATGCCGTGTTGGTAGATCGCCGAGTTCGGATAGGGAGTCAATCCAGCGGTCAAAGGAGCGTTCATCAAACCAATCTCGTCCATCAGAATTGCCGCAGATTTCAGGCGGTTTCACCAGCAGAAAGGCCGAATCGATGTTGCTGCGAACACCGGTTAACCTGACGGCTGTCAGGCAAATCGGTGGCTTGAAGCCCACTTTTTCCGCAACAGATAATCGACGTGGAGGTCTACAAACACACTCTTGACGCAGCCCTCCAGCAGGTCGATCAGTCCTCCATGACTTCCTTTTCCTTGGCTTTGGCCATCGTCGAGATTTCATCTTCATGTTGTTTGGTCAGCGTTTGGACTTCGTCTTTGATGTCGTCTCTTTCGTCTTCGCTGATGGACTTGTCTTTTTCCGCCGTGTCGGCAGCCTTGTTGGAATCTCGACGTACGTTTCGAACTGAGATTTTCGCGTCCTCGGAAAGTTCCTTAATCCGGCTGACCATTTTCTTGCGGACATCGGTGGAAAGAGCTGGCACGTTGATCCGAATCACTCTTCCATCGCTTTGTGGATTGTATCCGAGGTCCCCCGCAACAATCGCTTTTTCTATTTCCTTGATAATGCTGGCATCGTAGGGGCGGATGACGATTTGGGTTGGTTCGGGGGCGCCAACGGTAGCGATCTGTTTTATGGGCGTGGGGCTTCCGTAAACATCGACTCGGATCGAATCAACAAGGCCCGGATTGGCCCGCCCGGTTCGAATACCCGACAATGCGTTTTTAAGGACATCTAAAGCCTTGGTCATTCGCTCTTCGGTATCCAAAAGAATTGCATCGCGTGTCATCTCAAATCCTTTACAAAAAAACTTAACTGGTGCAGACCTGATAAATCATATCACGAACTGAATATCTTTACGATGGATTGTCGGTTTTACTGTGAACGATGGTGCCAATCCGTTCGCCATCAATTGCTTTTTGGATATTCCCTTCTTTTTGATAGTTGAAAATCATGATTGGCATGTCGTGTTCCATGCACTGCGCGATTGCGGTGGTGTCCATGAATCGAAGGTTTTTTTCCAGCACGAAGTCGTAGTTAAGGTGACGATAAAAGACCGCGTGCGGATTTAACTCGGGATCTTCGCTGTAAACACCATCGACGCGGGTCGCTTTCAAGAGAGCGTCGGCTCCCAGTTCCAGTGCCCGCAGGGCGGCTGCGGTGTCGGTGGTGACAAATGGACCACCAGTGCCGGCGGCCAAAATGATGACCCTGTTTTTTTTCAGGTGATGCCTGGCTCGTCGACGAATATAAGGTTCACAAACGGTGTCCATATGGATGGCTGACATCAATCGAGTTTCGCAGCCCAGGGTTTCCAGGGCGTCTTGGAGAGCGAGTCCGTTAATGACCGTCGCCAGCATACCCATGTAGTGGGCGGTGGCCTCGGAGATGCTTCCGTTTTTTGATTTAAATTGAGCGCCGCGGAGGATGTTTCCTCCACCAATCACGATCGCGATTTGACATCCTGACTGGGTGGCGTTGACAATTTGTCGGGAAATCAGATGGACCTCTTCCATGCTAATTCCCCGTTCGCCGGCGGGGCTAAAACTCTCCCCGGAGAGTTTTAATACGATCCTTTTTAATTTGGATTGTTCTAACATCTGGTTACCTGATGTGGAGAGTATAAAAAAAGCCCCGGAAAAAACCGGGGCTTCAGTGTGAGTTTGTCCGGTTACTATTCACCCAATACCATATGTGAAAAAGCCTTGACTTTCATCCCGTTGGATTGCGCGTAATTTCCGACAGTTTCCTTGTTTTCAGCTTTGACAAAAGTCTGTTCCAACAAGACGCGTTCTGCGTAGAAATTTTTCATTCTTCCTTCGACCATTTTGTCAACGATGTTTTCAGGTTTTCCTTCTGCCAAGGCAGCGTCCCGTAAAACCTTTCGCTCGTTTTCGACAACGGTTTTGTCCAGTTCCTCTACCGACAAGGAACTTGGATTCATCGCAGCCACATGCATAGAGACATCACGCCCGGCATCGTCATTACCTCCCTCAACAGAGAGCAGCACACCAGCAACGGTGCTTGAATTATGACTGTAGCCGCACGTCGAACCATCATACCTGGCCATGCGTCCGACATTGAATACTTCCCGAATCCGGTTAAACAGGTCGTCTTTCACCTGGGCCAAGGTGGTACCGGGTTGACTGGGTGAGTCCAATGCAAGCAGTTGTTCAGGATGACCTTCCACTGCTGGGGTCTTCGCCAAGGCTTCGGCTAGATCGTTGGCTAATTGAACGAACTCTTCGTTGGAAGCGACTGGTGCGCTTTCACATTTCAATTCAACCATGGCGCCGGCAGTCGACTCGACTCCGCAAGAAATGCCAAAGCGACCAAAGGCGGTTTCCCGATCGGCACGTTTTTCCAAGACCTGTTGGCCACGCTTTCGCAGCCATTCCACTGCTGCCTCGTGATCACCTTCGGCCTCATCGAGTGCCTTTTTGCAATCCATCATCGGCAAGCCAGTTCGCTCGCGTAATGCTTTTACATCGGCGGCGGTAATTGCCATCGTAATCATTCTCCTGAATAAATAGTCTAAAACTAACTAAATTTGAATTTCAAGCCAGGCAATTTAAGCCAGGCAATTTAAGCCAGGCAATTTAAGCCAGGCAATTTAAGCCAGTGAAATCACCCTGACAAAATACCCGGCTACCTTCCCTTGTCGTTTAGGAGCACGATTGACGCTGACTCCTGACAAGAGCTGGATCCATCGCTGGAGCACCTGCTTCATTGCTGGTTTTGATTTCTGTGCCGAGGGTTGCCCCTCACGTTTTCAGTCAAGCTGTCATGGTCCGGCCCAGTCGGCTCGCGTCGAATTTTGCAGTCGAATTTTGCAGTCGAATCTTGAACCTGTCCCGGCGGCCAAAAACAATCTGCAGTAAATTAACCAATACCGCTCAACAGGAAGTGTCGGATTTGGAACGTTGGATGCGGTTTATTTTTTTTCCGCTTCAGCCGATGACGCGGCAGCCGCGGGTTTTCCCTTTTTGTCGGAATCCTTGCCCTTGACGGCCTCAATTGACTTTGTTCCGGCAATGACTGCGTCCGCAAGATTCTTGACAATCAGGTCGATCGATCGAATACCGTCGTCGTTGCCTGGGATGGGCAAATCGACCAATTCCGGGTCACAATCGGTGTCGATCAAGGCAACCGTAGAGATTCCCAACGCCTTGGCTTCACGTAACGAGTTTTTCTCTTTGTTGGGGTCGACAATTACCAGGCATTCCGGCATCCGGTTCATGTTCCGTAGGCCGTTGAGGTTGCGGTACATCTTGCGATATTCGCGATTCAATGCCGACTGCATTTTCTTGGAGTATTGAGCCAAACCATCGCTCTCGCGAATTTTTTCGAGTTCTTCCAATCGACTCATTCGACTACGAATGGTTCGGAAGTTGGTCAGGGCACCACCTAGCCATCTTTCAGAAACGAAAGGCATTCCCGCCCGCGAGGCTTCTCGTTCGATGATGCTTCCCGCTTGGCGTTTTGTGCCAACGAAAAGAATGAGGCTTCCGCCGGAAGCGACTTGGGCGAGGTACTTTTTCGCCCGCAGAAGACCGCGAACGGTCTCACGAATATCGATGATGTGAACCGCATTTTTCCGCCCATAAATATAGGGCGACATTTTTGGGTTCCAGCGACTCACGCGGTGGCCAAAATGGACACCCGCTTCAATTAAATCCTGTACAATCGTTGACACTTTGGAGGTGCTCCCTATCCATGGTTGGTTCTCATCGGTGGAGACCTTGAACCAGGTTTCCGAGAACAACGATGGTGAAATGAGTTGAAAAAAGGCGTTTTGCCAAGAAAACGAGCTGCGCAGAATAGCTGGCTTTGCCGATATCGTCAAGATCTGCACTCGATCACCGTTGACATAAGATCAAATTCTACGGAAATGGAAAAAGGAGGGGAATCGTGGCTGGAATCCGGTTTGAAGCCAGATTCAGGCGGTTACTGGATCTCTGGACGGTCTCCGGATGACCAAAACAGGGCTGGCAATTGATTTAGGGGTGACAGGAGTTTCCGCTCAGTATTCCGATGAGAGCCAACGGTTTGAGTCACCAAGACCCACGATTCGCTCGGTCAGGCAGACGCAGTGGTCAGCTCCCGCCCTGTTTTGACGTGGCTTGGCTAGGTTTTCCGGTTGTTTTGCTTTCCGGTCGTTGACCAGGGGAGGCACCGTCACCGATAGAGGAGAATTTCCGGTGGTGACTGATTTTGCTTGGGATTGAATCTTTCGCGAGGGCGGTTTTGACTTTGATGTTTCGTCAGCCTCATTCTAAAATGCACCCAGCAGCCCCTGGAATTCAGACATTTTCTCCGGGCAGGACCTTGCGGCGGCAATCAGCTGCTGGTTTGATGCGATTCGGCAATGCATTGTCGGAACAGTGTTCTGTTGATTGGCGACTAGGAATTGGCGACTAGGAATTGGTGGCCAGGAATTGGCGGTCAGGCTGGGAAGAGTGGATAGAGAGTGGAGAACATGGAATTAATAGCCGACGGTCTGGAGGTCACCGAGCGTTGGGCCAAGGTGTTGGCAACCACGATTCAAAGTCGGTTGGACAAGGGCCAACATTCTCTGACGATTGGCTTCCAGGGTGCCCTGGGAGCTGGGAAAACGACTCTGATTTCCTCTTTTTGCTCGGCGTTGGGTGTCGCCGATGACCAGGTCAGTAGCCCTACATTTGCACTGCAAAACGTCTATCAGGGTGTGGTGACGGTCGATCATTTTGATTTTTACCGAATTCAAACCGATGAAGAGCTGTTTGAACTCGGTTTTGAAGAGATGTTGGATCAGCCTGGTATTCACTTGATCGAGTGGGCGGATAAGTTTATCGATTGCCTTCCGGAATGCTATTTGAACATTGAGATTGTCACACTTGCCGACCGTCGCCGGCGGATTACGTTTGCCGAAATCGGGGCCCAGACGGGCCTTCCAGAGGAGGTGGGGCGGATTTGGCAGAAATCGCAGAAAACAGTCTCATGAATTTTCGTGAAAAAGCTATAAAAAAAATTTTTTTCTGTTAAAAACTAGTTAATGATTGTCCCTCAGGCCGGGGTATTGTCTGACCGACGCAGTCCAGAGCCTGAAGCGATCATTCCTGCCGCTGTCGTCAACCTGCCAAGTTCAAAGCCCCCTGTCGTTTCGCCGACCTGAAGGGACCTTTATTCACGGTTTCATTCCGAGGTTTGAGCCTTAAATGTCAATTCGTCTTATTGTAGTAGATGATCACCCAGTCATTCGGCGAGGGTTGGAAAACATGTTGGAAGGCTCGGGCATCTCCATCGTGGGAGAAGCCGCCAGTGCCGAACAAGCGCTCAGCCTTTTATCCTTGATTTCCGCTGAAGTGGTTTTGTTAGATGTGCGAATGCCAGACGGCGACGGTTTGGATTGCCTGAGTCGGATCAAATTGGATCACCCCGACGTGGCCGTCTTGATGTATTCCACATTCGGCAATCCGACCTATGTCGCCAGAGCGGTTGCCTTGGGCGCGGTTGGCTATGTTACCAAGGGAAAACCTAAAGAATTGCTTTGCGACGCCATTTGCCGGGTGGCCAAAGGAGAAACGGTTTGGAGTCGCGATGAGTTGCGCCGGGTGACCGGGGCGTTAGCGACGCCCAGACTGGATTTGGATGTAGAAGTTCCCTTGACGGCCCGAGAGGCGGAGGTGCTTAAACGTTTGACCAGTGGCAAAACGAACAAGGAGATCGCTAATTCTTTGACCATTTCCTATGAAACGGTCAAAGAACACGTGCAAAACATCCTGAGAAAAATCGGTGTGACAGATCGGACTCAGGCGGCGGTTTGGGCGTTTCGAAAAGGCATCGTCTAGCACCGGTTTGGGAATGGTTTTTGAGATCAATCATTCAGCTTTCGTAGCCAGGTTTGCTCCCGTTTGGTCAGGGTTGGTGAAAAGAAAGTCGGTTAGAGCCATTCTCTTGGGGCAAAACGTCAAAGGGATACGGCGGTCGCGGTATTATCTCGCCAAGCAGGAAAAGGGACGGGCGACGGAGACGGGTTTCCGCTTTCAAATGTAACAGTGTCTACAATCGTTTGAATCGATCTGCATGACCTGTTAGCCAAGTTGCTTTTCCGCCATCGATATTGCAAACTCTGTTCTGCAACGGTTCGGACTCTGGGATTAGTCGACGATGGATAGCACCGTTGCTCATCAGGCCAGTCAATAACAGGTAAAAAAATGGTAACCCGATTTCAAATTAAAGATATCGCGACATCGCAGGAAAAATTCAAGTACCGCAGTCCGATGAAATTTGGGGGGCGAGTCGTTGAAGATGTGGTGGTTTACCACGTTGATGTGGTGATTGAAGATGACAACGGGCGTCAATCGACCGGACATGGCTCGATGACGATGGGGAATCTGTGGGCCTGGCCTTCGAGCGTTGTTGCGGCAGATTTGACGTTGGCGACGATGTTGGAGCTGGCGGATTTGATCTGCCAATCCGCCGGTGAACTTGGTCGTTACGAACATCCGGTCCGCATGCTGTTTGATTTTGAGCATTCTTTTCCAGAAATAGCGTCGGCCCTGGAAAAAAACAATGCTTTGACGGAGACCATTCCTCGACTGGCCCAATTGGTTTGCGGTAGTCCACTGGATGCGGCGGTGCATGATGCCTTTGGCAGATTGCACCAATTGAACTCATTTCAAACCTTAACGCCAAGCTTGCTTCGGGAGGACCTGTCTTGCTTTCTCGACGAGTCGTTTGGAGGTTGTTACCTTTCCAGTTATGTCCTGGAAAAGCCACAGGCCAATATGCCCCTCTATCATCTCGTGGGTGCCTTGGACCCGATTTTTGGGGACCGGGGGAAGGTGGAATCAGAAAGCGATTTTCCGGAGTTGTTGGGAGATTGGATTCGTCGAGATGGATTAACTCATTTAAAAATCAAATTGTCGGGGGACGATTTTGATTGGGACGTCGAAAGAGTCATGGATATCGATGCCGCCTCACGGACAGTGCAACTGGACATGGGCCGATCGACCTGGAGTTACTCTTTGGATTTTAACGAGAAATGTGCTTCGATTGATTACGTCGTCGATTTTCTTGAGTTGATTCGCACACGAAATCCAGACTGTTTCTCCCGTATTCAATATGTCGAGCAGCCTACTCATCGGGATCTCAAAAAGAACCCCCAAAACACCGTTCACAAAGCGGCGAAAATCAAACCTGTTGTGATCGACGAATCGCTGATCGATTTGGAATCTCTGCTGCTGGCCCGTGATCAGGGTTATTCCGGGATCGCCCTCAAAGCCTGTAAAGGTCAGACTGGGTCGCTGTTGATGGCCGCTGCGGCTCAAAAACTAGAAATGTTTTTGTGTGTGCAGGATTTGACCTGTATCGGTCATAACTTCCTCCACTCAGCCAGCTTGGCAGCCCATATTCCGACGGTGGCTGCCATCGAAGGGAACGGACGACAGTATTGTCCACTGGGGAATCAACAATGGGCTCAACGGTATCCAGATGTCTTTCAGCCGGTCGAAGGGCGAATCGCGACTCAGGAATTAAATGGCTTGGGATTGGGCTTCTGAAAAGTTGGCTAAAATAGATCGCCAATGACGTCGCCGGTGCTGGCAGGGAGGGTGAATCCATCAGGACTAAGTCGCGACGTGGGGTCGATTTTCATGGCCGAAAAGAGCGTCGCGGTAAAGTCCTCCAGGGAGACAGGATTGGATTTTACATAAGCCCCCTGTTTGTCAGATTCACCGTACACAACGCCACCCTGAATGCCACCTCCGGCGACCAGAGCCGAATAACAGTTGGGCCAATGATCGCGACCGATCCGTTTGGCACCACGGCTGATCTTGGGGGTTCGCCCAAATTCGCCACAAAGCACGACCAGTGTCGTCTCCAGCAAACCCCTCTCTTCCAAATCGGTCAGAAGCGTGGCAACCGCCTGGTCGGCTCTGGGTAAAGCAAACGGAAGGCCGTTCCAGCCATCTTCAAAGATCCCGACGTCGGCGTTGCCATGCATGTCCCAGGTTTCCACGCTGACAAATTTTTCTTGCGGTGCGAGTCCTGTCCAGGCCAATACGTTAACCAGGCGGACGCCGGCTTCAACCAGTCTTCTTGCCAGGACAAGATTTTGGCCGAGAGGATTCTGGCCATAGCGTTCACGAATTGTTGAGGGCTCCTGCTTGATGTCAAAAGCCTTTTTCGCCTCTGTGCTGTCCAATAAGTCGAAGGATTTTCGTTGATAGAGATCGAGTCTGTCGTACTCGGACGTTTTTCCAGCATTAGAGGAATTCTGGATCTTTTGTGTTAGCTGCCACCGTGTTTTGAGACGCTGCTGAGAGATTCCTTGACTGCGATCAAATGCTCGGACCCTGAAATCGTCGGAGGCGGGATTCTCGTCGTGTTGTTTTCCGATCAGCATGGGAGCAACCGCCGCTCCCAGTCGGCCACCGCTCAGGTAAGTCTGTTCGGCAGGAGCAGCGCCACCACCATACTTCTGGAGCCAGACGTGGGGCGGGATTTTTGCAAAAGAGGGCCTTAGTTTGGTGACCATGGCCCCAAACGAAGGGTCGTCCGGGGCGGGATTAGAACGGCCAGCCAGCATCATGGCGTTGGCCTGGTCGTGCTGCGCATTCCCATGCGTCATGGATCGGATGACCGAATATTTATCCGACATTTGAGAAAGCTTTGGCATCAATTCGCTGATTTGAAATCCAGGCGTTACCGTTTGAATAGGAGAATAGGGTCCCCGGATTTCCGCAGACGAAAGAGGTTTAGGGTCCCATGAATCCAGTTGGCTTAGCCCACCATACTGATGGATGAAAATACAGCTGATCTCTTTGGAGCGGGCGGGGGTTGGGGAGATTGATGATTGGGCGGCATTCTCTTCGGTCCCGAGCCCCGGCGGTCTGTCCTGACTCTGCAACAGTCGGGGTAGCGACAATCCCATCGCCGCAATGCCGCCTGTCTTCAGGAGATCACGCCGGGAAGGAGTGGAACGATTTGGAGGATGGCGTGGATTCATGGATGAATTGTTACTTAAATCAATCCGTCTTGCAAAACTTTATTTTCGCAATGTCAAACGGCAAAGAGCTCAATCCAAGTTGGAAAAAAGAACATCATTGTTGACCACCGCCAGTTTCACATCGCATCGGTTGTTTTTGTCCCGCTGGAAAACGATGAAGTCACCCGTACAGGATTGTGGATCGAATGGGAACGAATCCCGGTGTCCAATCGCTGCTGCCGGGAATTCACTTGCCATTTTGAGGGCCGTTGTGAAGCTTACGTCAGCATCCCTCATGATGATTGGAATGGCATCTTTGAGGGGTTTGTAGGCTCCAGCTTGCAGCAGGCGTTGCCCGGCAATGACTAGGCGGCGATCGTCGGTGACTTCAACATCACCCAAAACCGAATCCCGGTACCTACCGGCAGGTTGACCTGACAGGCTGGTGGTGTCACTCACCAGGAAGCACCTTTGAGGCGTTTTTGTCCTGACGATGGACTTCAGAATGGCTGGGCTAAGATGCACTCCATCGGCAATCAAGCCAGCGTGAAGCTCGTCGGATGCCATCTGTTCCCAGAGGTAATTGGGGTGTCGAGCAATTTCTGTGTGCATGCCGTTGCCGAGGTGGGTCGACATCTGCGCCCCCTGTTGGGTGGCGGATTGGATCTGCTCCGGTGAGGCAGCGGTGTGGCCGATGGAGGCTATTAAACCTTGACGCGTGATCTCAGCGATGAAGGAGGTTGCCGATTCGTATTCCGGGGAGAGGGTGACGACCTTGATCAAGCCTTGGGCGGCCTGCTGAAGGAGAGCGAATTCATTAAGATCACACGGTCGGCAAAACTCACGGGGGTGGGCTCCCCGCGGACCGTCCAACTTGGAGATAAAGGGACCCTCCAGATGGATCCCCAATGTCATTCTGGAAAATAAATCCGATTCCTCAGAAAGAGAGCTTAGCCGCCGCAGGGAGGCGATGAGAGCTTGATGACTATTGGTGGTAATCGTTGGCAGTAACCGTGTGACGCCAACCCCAGCCAGCTGCCGACAGAACGATTCGGCGTGTTCGACCGAAAGATTGGGGTCGGACAGGTCAGTTCCGAGATATCCATTGACCTGCAGATCGACCAAACCACTGGAAATCAGCCACTGATCTTTTGGGGGCGTTACGGCAGCACCCGGTCCTGGGGCGACCTTCACGTTTTGATTCGCATCGATCGTCACTCGTAATGGGAGATCTCGATCGATCGTTGTACAGGAAAATTCCACAGGACGGTGGTGCATGGTGGTCGTCGCCGATCAGTTTTGGATCAGTCAGGGTGGCCAACTGCGATGACTGATTTAATTTGGTACAGTGGTCATGTTAAACGATCGCAGCCGCTGCAAGGAGCTGCAGCCTAATCGGTTTTTTTTATTTATTGGACGATTCGGCATTTGCCGCCTTCCAAATGACCATTGAACTGTTTTTCTTCCATGGAAAATCCCGAGCGAATTCATTTCGTGACTGGTCGCCTTGCTGAAAAGGCATTGACTGAGGAAGTCAACCGTTTGTCGGAAAAAATTGGGTTCCAAGCGACGGTCGAGGTTCTTCCGATTTCGGTCGCCGCGCTAATGACTCCCCGTTGGATTGCCGGCAAAATTAATATCCCACCGGGAACTGACCGGGTGATTGTCCCCGGTTATTGTGAACACTTGGCCGAGCTTCAGTCGCTGACCACCGCCGTTGTAGAAACTGGACCCCGCGACCTTCGCCGTCTAGCGGAATACTTTGGTCTTGCCTCGGGGCGACCGGAGGGGTACGGGGATTACGACATTGAGATTATTGCAGAGATTAATCATGCCCCGGATAAGACGATTACCGAATTGTTGTCGGTAGCCCAAGACCTGGTCGCTGACGGGGCGGATGTCGTGGATGTAGGTTGCAAGCCGGGGATCACCTGGTCTGGAGTGGGAGACAGCGTCGCGGCGTTGGTGAATGAGGGGATTCGAGTCTCGATCGATAGTCTTAATCCCATAGAAATCGCAGCGGCGGCTTCGGCCGGCGCAGAACTGGTCCTTTCAGTCAACGCGACCAATCGGCACGCTGCGGCCGATTGGGGCTGTGAAGTGGTTGTGATTCCCGACCGTTTCGAAGACCTGCAAGGTTTGGAGGAGACCATTTACCACCTCGAAAAGAATTCTGTACGCTTCAGGATTGACCCAATTCTGGAGCCCATTGGATTTGGTTTTTCCAAAAGTCTGGGGCGTTATCTGCAGGTAAGAGAGTTGTTTCCCCAAGCTGAATTAATGATGGGCATCGGCAATCTATCGGAGTTGACCGATTGTGACTCCAGTGGGGTTAACACCTTGTTGCTCGGGTTTTGTCAGGAGTTGGCCATTGGAAGCATCCTGACGACCCAAGTTATCAACTGGGCGAGAACGAGCGTCAAGGAATGTGATTTGGCTCGGCGTTTGGTACATCATGCGGTCAAAAACGGTGTGCCTCCCAAACACTTGGAACCGCTGTTGATTGCCCTGAGAGATCCCAAAGTTTACTCGCATCCCGAGGGTTTTATTGAGGATTTGACTGACAAGATCAAAGATCAAAACTACCGAATCTTTACTCAGAACGATGAAATTCACCTGCTTGGTAAACAGCAGCATTTTCATAATACTGATCCATTCGAGATTTTTGACGAGATGCTTGATGCAGGTCTGACCAATTTAGATGCTTCGCATTCGTTCTATTTGGGCTATGAAATGTGCAAAGCGATGATAGCCAACCAACTCGGCAAAGAATTCAACCAGGATCAGGCCCTTAATTGGGGTTACCTGACGCAATCCGAAAAGGATCGACACCGACTGTCGAAACGGAAACGAAAACGAGATGCAAACTGATTCCGTCATTTCTAACGGCGTCCCGGAGGATTCCAACGGAAAGCGTCCGGTCTTAATGGTGCAAGAGTTGCCCAAGGATCTGGAACCGTTGACTGCCTTGAAGCGACTTTCGCATCTTCCCTATCCGGTGTTTCTGGATAGCTCGTTGGAAAATGCTTCCCTGGGAAATACCTCTTACGTGGCAGCTGACCCTTTTCGCAAGGTCCTCTCCAGTAATCCGGATGTCCAGCAGCTCCAGGTCATTGACCAATGGTTATCCGAATTTCATAGTCCAGCGTTGGAAGGATTTCCTGCGTTTCAGGGTGGGGTGATCAATTTTTGTTCTTATGACCTTAAAAGCTGTTTTGAGTCGATTCCCCAGGTGGCAGATGAATTTGGTCAACCGCAGTTATTTGCCGGTTGTTACGATGTCGTGCTTGCTTTTGACCATCTGCAGCACAGAGGCTGGCTTTTTTCCACGGGATTCCCCGAGATGGAGCCGAATCTACGTCGGCAGCGGGGAGAATCGAGGATGAATCAGTTCATGGACTGGTTGCGGTCTGATTCCTCCCCAGTCGGTCCTGGAGAGCGAGGAGCCCATAAGGCGGCCTTGAACCGCAGCGATTTGTTGCCCCAGTTCGATAGCGGTATTTCTTCACGCGTCACCAGTGATTTTTCCAAGCCAGCGTACATTGCGGCGGTCCAGCGTTGCATTGATTATATTTACGCGGGTGATGTTTTTCAGGTTAATCTTTCCCAGCGACTCCTTGCCCCACAAACCGCTGAACCGCTGCGGGTCTATGAAAAATTAAGGCAGCAAAACCCCGCTCCCTTCGGTGCTTATCTTGATCTGGGGGTGTTTCAGGTTCTTAGTTCTTCTCCAGAGCGGCTGTTGAGTATCGATTCCAGGGGGAATGTCGAAACGCGCCCGATCAAAGGCACTCGGCAGCGATCATGCTATCCAGAGGCCAATCTGTTTCTTGCCGAGGGGCTGATCACCAGCGAAAAAGACCGTTCAGAAAATGTCATGATCGTTGATCTATTGCGAAATGATCTGGCAAAAATCTGTGATCCCGATTCGATTTTTGTCTCTCAATTATGTGGATTGGAGGAGTATGAATTTGTCCAGCACCTCGTTTCGGTGATTCATGGTCGCATCAAAAAAGAAACGTCCTTTTCCAGACTGTTTACCGCTGTTTTTCCTGGCGGTTCTATCACCGGGGCACCGAAAGTTCGAGCGATGGAGATCATTGCTGAAATCGAACCGACCACCCGAGGTGGTTATTGCGGAAGCTTGGGCTATTTTGGTTGGGATGGTGCGGTGGATCAAAATATATTAATTCGCACGATCATGATGGGGCGTGGTTGGTGTCAAATACCGGTCGGTGGCGGGATTGTAGCGCAGTCCGACCCACTGTCAGAATACAACGAAACGGTTCATAAGGCCCACGGAATGATACGGGCCTTAACCTAAACCTTGGCGGGAAGTGTTTCAGTGATTCTTTTTATAGATAATTACGATAGTTTCGTCGCGAATATCGCAAGGTATTTTCGCCGGATCATCGCGGGCGATCGGCAGCCTGTTTCACTCAACGAGGGAGAACCGGTTCGTGTCGTCCGCAACGATGAATTGACAGTCCAGCAAGTGGGACATCTCAGGCCAGAGTCGATCGTCATTTCACCCGGTCCCTGTACGCCCGATGAGGGTGGGATTTCAATGGATGTGATCAGGGAGTACCGCGGACGGATTCCCATCTTGGGAATCTGTTTGGGACATCAGGCGATTGCCGCTGCCCTCGGAGCAAATATTATTCGGGCCGCCGAGCCGATTCATGGTAGGCAAAGTACGATTGATCATTTTGGGCACCCTCTGTTTGAAAATGTTCCACAGAAATTTGAGGCTTGCCGTTACCACTCGCTGGTAGTCGATCCGGACTCATTAGGTGACGATTTACAGGTGATTGCCCGGACCGCCGATGGCGCCGTGATGGGAATCGCCCATGCGGATCAACCGCTCTATGGGCTGCAGTTTCATCCCGAATCGATTTTGACCCCGTTCGGATTCCAAATCCTTGAGAATTTTCTCAAACTGAGTCAAAGTCCCGGATTGGCTCGGGAAACGAAATCAGGGACGGCACTTTTTGCCTCCGAGTCTCGCCCGCTACGTGGAAGAATGGGGATTGGCTCGTGATTTTGGAAGCAATCGTAACGACTCGAAACGACGATGGTACGCCGAATATCTCGCCCATGGGTCCTGAAGTGAACGAATCAACGTGGGACACGTTTATACTCAAGCCATTTCATACCGCTAACACCTACCAAAATTTGAAAAGAACCGGACAAGGAGTGCTGCATGTCACCGATGATGTCAAGCTCTTCGTCGATGGCGCGATTAGTCGATTTGAAGACTTGCCGGCCATGCGGCCCGCCGAAATGGTTCAGGGGGATGTCCTGACCGATTGCTGCCGATTCTACGAATTCACCACGCTGTCGGTGGATGATTCGTCCGAGCGTATTGAAATCCAATGTCAGACGGTGCAGTCGGGTGAATTGCGACCTTTCTGGGGTTTTAATCGTGCGAAACACGCGGTTTTGGAAGCTGCTATTCTGGCGACCCGAATCCACTTGATCAAGAAATCTCAGCTTCAGGACGATCTGGCAAGATTAGGGTCGATAGTGCGTAAGACCGCAGGTCTGGCTGAAAAGGAGGCCTTTCATAAACTGGCACTTTTTTTTGAGGAAAAACTGCCCTGACCGGTCGGCAATGGCTGTGTGCTGATAAACATCGGCACAGAGTTCTGTCCTAGTCTTATCAACCCCGTCCCAAGTCGTAGAATCTAGAGATGTCTGAATGCATTTTAGTCAATGCTCCGTCCCGCCTCCATTTTGGACTATTTGGTGGCGAATCTCACCACGGAACCTCTTTTGGGGGCGTCGGGGCGATGATCGATGAGCCAGGAATTGAACTTCAACTCAGTCCGTCGTCTAAGCGGATTTACGCCGGTCAACAGGTTTCCCGTTTGCAGGCGTTCACCGAGCAGTGGATTCAGTTCGTCGGTATCCAGCCGGAATCGGAGGTACGCATCGAGTTGAAACAGGCAGCCGGTAGCCACATCGGACTGGGAACCGGTACCCAGCTGGGTTTGAGTGTGGCAGCGGCGTTATTTCAACATTATTACGAAGAGATTCCCGGAATAGACCAATTAGCCCTGTCGGTGCAACGCGGGAAGAGGTCGGCTGTGGGCACACATGGATTTTTGCATGGCGGACTGATTGTGGACCGGGGGAAAAAAGAAAGCGATGCTTTGGCTCAGATGGACCTTCATTTGCCATTTCCTCCGGGTTGGTGTTTTGTTTTGATCAAGACGGCAGCCGATCAGGGTCTTTCCGGCGCGGCCGAAGACACTGTTTTTGATTCGAATTGGACCGGGACGAGTCATCGTCGCCGGGAACTGGTGGAGTTGGCTCAATCGGTCATGGTCCCGGCTATATTGAACTCCGATTTTGCTGGCTTCAGCCAATCGATACAACGATTTGGTGAACTTTCCGGTGATTATTTTTCCAGGATTCAGGGAGGACCGTACAACGGCCCCAGAATCACCGAGATGGTCGACAAGATTCGCCGATGTGATGTGGATGGTGTGGGCCAGTCTTCTTGGGGGCCGACGGTCTATGCACTGTTTCCATCGAGGGTCGAGGCCAACCTCTTCATGGACCAATTGGGGGAATACTTATTGCCCAATGAGTGGATGACTGTGGCAATCCCCTCTGAAAACGGCGCCGCGGTTCGGGTATGCTGCGAAAAACAATCATCTAATGGGATAGATCTTTGATCAGACTAGGCGTAAATATCGATCATGTCGCGACGCTTCGCGAGGCTCGTGATGGGAATGAGCCGGATCCAGTGTGGGCTGCCGCCCAAGCCGAACTGGGTGGAGCTGATGGTATTACAATTCACCTGAGGGAGGATCGTCGCCATATTCAGGACCGAGACCTAAGGATTCTCAAAGAGACGGTAACGGTCAAATTGAATCTGGAAATCGCCTGTGAAGCCGAGGTCTGCGAAATCGCTCTTTCCACGCGACCGGATCAGGTCTGTCTCGTGCCGGAAAAAAGACAGGAAATTACGACCGAGGGGGGGTTGGACGTGGCTGGGGCATTGGCGAGCGTGACCTCGCTTTGCGAGAGGTTCGCAGCGGCCGGGATCGATGTCAGCCTCTTCATCGACCCGGACGAAGAACAGATTGTGGCGGCGGCCAAGTCGGGTGCTCAATCAGTGGAATTGCACACCGGCGGCTACGCGACAGCCAGCGGCGCCGATCAAGCAGAATTAGATCGTTTGATCCAGGCCTCGAAGTTGGTCCGTGAGGCCGGCTTGATCCTGCACGCCGGTCACGGATTGAATTACCAGAACGTGGGGCCAGTGGCAGCGATCGATGAAATGCAGGAATTGAACATCGGTCATAGTATTATCGCCCGTTCGGTCTTTATTGGGTTGGAAAAGGCCGTCCGGCAAATGAAGGAATTGATTTCAACCGGATTGCCACCTACCCGAAGATTTTGAAGAATCGTAGACTGTGGGATTGGATTTGGGCAGGCGTTTCAACACTTAACCATAGAGGGGTCAGCAATGGCAAGAAAAGGCGCGGGGTTCGGGGGTGTTTCAGTCGCCATGGTCACACCTTTTAAGGATGGGTTGGTCGATTATCAAACGCTGAAAGAACACGTTGAGTTCCAGGTCGAAGCTGGCACTCAATGTCTTGTACCGGTGGGTACCACCGGGGAGTCTCCGACACTTGACCATTCGGAACATGAAAAAGTCATTTCCGAAGTGATTCAGAACTGCGGCGGAAGAGTCCAAGTCATGGCCGGCACAGGATCCAATAGTACCGACGAGGCGATTCGTTTAACGCAGCGGGCCGAAAAAGAGGGTGCCAGTGCGGCGCTGGTGGTAGCTCCCTATTACAACAAGCCGACTCAGGAAGGGATGTTTCAGCATTATCGGGCGATCGCCCAAGAGACATCGCTGCCGATTTGTGTTTACAACATTCCGGGGCGTACCGGCAAAAATATTGATCCGGAAACGATTGTTCGACTTGCCGAGATTGAAAATATCACGATGGTCAAGGAAGCGACCGGATCCATGGATCAAGCTTCTCAGATTCTCAACTCGACCAACCTGACAGTGTTGAGTGGAGACGATAGTATGACATTGCCACTTCTTTCTGTTGGTGGTGAGGGAATCATCTCGGTGGCAGGTAACATCGTTCCTGAAGACCTTATCGCATTGATGTCATCTTTTCAGCAGGACGATATGACAACCGCTCAGGCGATCCATCACAAGCTTTTCCCGCTCTGCCGCGACATGTTGGGCTTGGCAACCAACCCAATCCCAGTCAAAGCTGCCATGCAGTTGTTGGGGCGGGATACCGGAGAACTCCGATTGCCGATGACTCCATTGACTAGCCAACAAGTCGCGACGTTACGGGCGACGCTTTCGGATTACGGTTTGCTTGGACGTTAACGCGTTGATAAACCCCCAGACCGACCGTTCGGTGTATTTGACACCTTGGCCGTCCCCTACTGCTGCCCGGTATGTTAGTGATGCTGCCCGGTATGTTAGTGATGCTGCCCGGTATGTTAGTGAGTTAACGTAGGGCTGAGTGACGGGTCATCGATTAAAAACGTGCCGAAAAGGAATTTAGACCAGATGAAAAAATACGATGTCATTGTCATTGGTACCGGACCGGGGGGGGAAGGTGCCGCGATGCAACTTTCCAAGGGCTCGACAAGAGTTGCCGTCATTGAAAAATTTCCTCGTATTGGCGGGGGATGCACTCATTGGGGGACGATACCCAGTAAAGCTCTGCGGTCCTCTATCTATCAAATGACCGAAGCCTTACGAAGTCAATTGCTGCAAAACGTCCACGTCAGCATCGATTTTACCATTGCCGATTTGCGTGATAGCGCCCGGCAGATCATCGATAAACAGGAGGAGATGCGAAAAGGGTTTTACCGCCGTAATGACGTGGACATCTATCACGGGACGGCGGAGTTTGTTGATTCCAACGTCGTTTCGATTGATGGTAAACAAACACTTGAGGCGGATTGTTTTGTCATAGCGACTGGTTCGCGTCCCTATCGTCCGGAGGCGGTCGATTTTTCACATCCGAGAATTTTTGATAGTGACAAGATTCTCAGCCTCGATTTCAGGCCTCAGTCGATAGGAGTCTACGGTGCGGGAGTCATCGGCTGCGAATATGCTTCGATGTTCAGGAATCTGGAAATCAAGGTTAATTTGGTCAACCAGCGTGATAAGCTCCTGGAATTCCTCGACGACGAAATTATTGATGCCATCAGTTATCACATGCGAGACCGAGGTATTCTCTTGAGGCATGAAGAGTATTATGAATCGATCATTGGGCATGATGATCATGTTGAGCTCAACCTCAAAAGCGGAAAACAGTTAAATACCGATATTCTACTCTGGGCCGTGGGACGAACCGGCAATACACATGAATTGGGTTTAGAACATGTTGATCTGCAGGCGGATGGCCGTGGGCATCTTCATACCAATGAGCATTTTCAAACTCAATCCAAACATGTTTATGCCGTTGGTGATGTCGTTGGATACCCGTCATTAGCGAGTGCCGCTTATACACAGGGTAGAGCGGCCGCCAACCATATTTTAGGGGATGTCGATCAGGCTCTCATCACAGGATCGATTCCAACCGGTATTTACACCAGTCCAGAGATTAGTTCGGTGGGGAAAACGGAAAAAGAGCTAACTGAGTTGAAAATCCCCTACGAAGTGGGTCGGGCGCCTTTCAAGAGTTTGGCACGTGCTCAAATCATGGGGCGACAAACCGGGATGCTGAAAATCCTATTTCACCGAAAAACCCTCGAAGTGCTAGGTGTCCATTGCTTTGGAACCAATGCTTCGGAGATCATCCATATTGGGCAGGCTGTGATGGATCAGCCCGGAAAAGCCAATAGTTTGATGTATTTTATCAATACGACATTCAATTACCCGACGATGGCCGAGGCCTACCGGGTAGCCGCTCTGAATGGGTACAATCGCGTCAGATAAGCCGATTTTTTTGGTAGATCCTGTTGCATGCGGTGGGAAAATCTGAGAAAAAACGCCTAACTCGTTGGGTAAAAGTCAATTATGATGGGGAAAACGATCCTTGGACTCCTGAATTGACTGACGGATTTTTCGTTTTGTCAGGGAACTTTTGGATGCTGTCATCAGTCTAAGGGGTGAGGTTCGTCGTAGGAATCGACGGAAACCTAATTAAATTACAGAGACAATAGGGTGCAAGGGTGAACAATTTCAATCCTGTAATCGAGATCGATGATACTGTCATTAGGCTCGGGGAGTCGGTTTCCATTTCGGACATCGCGGATGTGTCCGATCTCGACGGAAACGCAATCGAAACCTATCGATTCTTTAATCCCACCGGTGGTGGGTTTTTCACGCTTGATGGAGTCGATCAGGGTGCTGGCGCCTATTTCGACGTGGACGCGGCTGATTTCTCCAAACTGAGATACCATGCCTCGGCAACCGTTGACGCGGAGGAAGTTCGCGCTCTTGTCTATGACGGAGAACGTTGGAGCAACGAGGATTTATCGACCTTTTACTCGGTGGGAGCCCCCAGCAACCGCCCTGTTATCACGGCGGACGTCAGTTTCGATGTTGTCGGCAACGAAAAAGTGCTCATGTCCGAGCAATTTAGTGCTTTGGATCCTGATGGTTACCCGATTATTCGTTACCGATTCCGAGAGTCAAAGACCAACTCTTATAGCGGACACATGGAGGTTGATGGTACCAAGATCGCTCAGGGACAGTGGGTAACGGTCAACGCTTCCAAGCTGGAAACGGCCTTTTATGTTGCCGGTTCACGGCTGCAGTCCGAGGACGTCTGGGTACGTGCTTTCGATGGGACCAAATGGAGTTCGGTCTCCAAAATCAATGCCAATTCACTTCGCAATGCGAACCGTCCTATTGTGACGACATCTGATTTTACGATTCGTTCAGAGACTTCGGTCAATCTGATCGATACGTTTGAGCTGCGAGACGAAGATGCGAGTACGGCAAAGGCTTATCGATTCTGGGACACCAGAGGACCGAGATTGGGTGTAGATAACAGTGGCTTCATTGAAGTAGACGGCAGAAGGAAGCAGGCTGGTCGTTGGATTCAAATCGCTGCCGAGGATATGGGTGCCGCGAGATTTGTAGCCTCCGAAGGAGCCTTGTCAGAAAAAATCAGGGTGCGTGCTTACGACGGGAAATTCTGGAGCACGATCAAGACCGTCGAATTCGAATCTCTTCCGGACCCAACGTTAGATGTAGAGGACAATGTCGTCTTGGATGAGTTTGAATCGATACCCATCACCGATGTGATTGTGAGACAATCCGACGAGGGACCCCGGATTGTGGATTACGAAATGATCGATATGAATGATGATCCTTTATCGGGTTATCTTGAATTAGATAATAATCGCCTAGACGCTGGTGTGATTCACAATTTCGATCAAGACGAGTTTTCACGGTTGAATTTTGTGGCTGGTGCGGATCACAAGCGTGCCTGGGACGAAGTCAAAGTGCGAGCGAACAACCGGTCCGGTGTCAACGATTTCTTCGTTGGCGAGTGGAAAAACATGAATTTCTACTCCGAGCCAAATTCGTTTACCAGTCTCATTATGCCCAATGCTTCCGAGGACGAGCTAAATAGCTGGCATGACCATATTGCCGGTGGTGCGGGTGGTAGAATGAGGCTGACGTACAGCTTCATGCAGAGAATCCCGATTTATTACATCGATGGCACCGGTCCTGATTTTCCGGACGGAGCCGACGAATTACCAAATCCAGTTCCCAATGCCAACCAACGGGATTCCATACGTAAGGCGTTCCAGGTGTTTGGTGATATCCTTGACGTGGACTTCGTGGAGGTGAGCGATAACTTCCTGGATCCAGTTTCCAACACCACTGGCGGAATTCTAAGGTTTGGGACCTATTTTGAAGACGCTCCTGTTTTGGCATTTGCCTACCCGCCAGCCGATCCGGGATTTGCTCCCTTCGGTGGAGATATCTGGATCAACAATTTCTATACCAGCAATGTGTTGAGTATCGGTCCTGATTCGCAGTCGTTTCTCACGATTCTTCATGAGATGGGACATACATTGGGGCAGAATCATCCGCACGAACAGGAATTTGGCAAGACGATTCTGAGTCCTGAAATTGACAACGATGGGATCACAGTGATGTCTTACGTTGGCAATCCAAACGGTACCGCTGCCCGCAGCCCGATGTTGTACGATATGCGGTTCCTTGGTGAAATCTATGGATATAATCCAGAAACGCGAACCGGTGATGACACCTATAGTTGGAACAGCGTTCGTTTCAGCGACTTGGTATACGATGCCGGTGGTGACGCCGACGTCATTGATGCTTCCAATCAAGTTCTCGGTGCAACAATTACGCTTCAGGAAGGGCAGTACAGTTCCATTGGTGCGGTACAGGATAACGTAGTCATCGCGTTTGGAACGACCATCGAAAATGCGACGGGTACCTTGCGAGGGGACGTTATCACAGGCAACGAAGTGGAGAACATTTTGCGTGGACTGGGCGGTGATGACGTTTTGACCAGTGCAGGCGGTAACGACCAGATGTTCGGTGGTTCTGGCGACGACCGTTACATCTATAACATTGGCGACGCACACGATATCATCGACGAAGAAAAAATGGCGGGGCGGGATATCCTTGAAATTCGCATGGGTGAAACGTTCGGTGTAGAGGACTTTGGCGGTAGTTTTGTTTCGCGAAGGTCGGGGCCCAACCAGCTAGATCTCGAAATTGGCATCCTGACTGATGGGGATGAAGTGAATGCTCCATCCGGTTCGTGTACGTTAAAGAATCAACTTTGGGGTGGATCCAGGATCGAATCTTTGCGTCATTTCAATAACGATGGGACTCTGAGTGGGCCCAGCATTGACTTGACATCAGTCTTTGTCCAGAGCAACTCCAATTGGACAGCATTCGCTCCAACGAACATCAATGGCCAGTATGGAAGGCTTGTTGCACCAGTGACGAGCTAACAAAAAAGCCAACAAGCGGTTCACTGAAAAGTGGCGGTTGAAATTTACCATAGCCGGGGTTTCCCCGGCTTTTTTTGACGAATGGTCCGATTCTGCCATAGAATGAATTTGTCAGATTGCTTGTTGGGTGGAACGACTTTCATTTGTCAGCGAAATGACGGTAATTTTCGCGACCTAAGATTCTTGCGGACTGCTGAGGGTGGTCACTCTTTTGACATGTCTGTTGCGGAAGCCTTGATTTGCCCTTTAAGGGTTAGAAATCAAATGGAGTTAACTGAATTGAAATCACCCCAGGATTTGCCGGATGCTGACGTCGTCATCTTTGATGGTAACTGTCGATTTTGTATCGCTCAGGTGACCAGGTTGGCGAAGTGGGATGGTCGAGATCGTTTGTGCTATGTGTCTCTTCATTCGACTTTTGTAACCGAAACGTACCCGCAACTGACAAGGGATGAATTAATGAGTCAGATGTACGTTGTTCAACGAAAATCGGGATCTGCCTATGGCGGAGCTAGTGCGATCCGCTATTTGAGCGGGCGGTTACCTCGGCTTTGGATGGTGTTTCCATTGCTGCATATCCCCTTTTCTCTGCCGCTGTGGCAATGGTTTTACAATCAGATTGCCAAAAGACGTTATCGCATCGCAGGAGGCCCAGAAGGTGGTTCTCAAAGCAAAGATCCTGGCGGATGTGACGAGGACTCATGCAAGACTCATTTTCGTTGACCCACATACCATCGATGAGGCAGTTTCCTATAATGGGGGCTTCTTCCTGTTGTCTGGAAAATATGTTGATTAATGAAATTGTATTGGCTACCCATAACGCCAAAAAACTGGTTGAATTGCAGGTCTTGTTGGGCGATAGCGGGATCGCGTCACTTTCACTGGCTGAACTGCCGGACACGATTGAAGTGGTCGAGGATGGCGATTCTTTTCGTGAGAATGCAGAAAAAAAAGCGGTGCAACAAGCGGTTCATTTAGACCGGTGGTGCATTGGCGAGGACAGTGGCCTCTGTGTTGATGCCCTCAAGGGAGCACCCGGGATTTTCTCCGCCAGATTTTCCGGTGAGAATGCCACCGATGACTTGAATAACCAGAAACTGGTGGAGGCTTTAGAAAAACAGAAACGGCGGTCCGCTCATTATGTTTGTCACGCCGCCATTTCTAACCCGCAGGGTGAAGTTGTTTTTAATGCCGAAGGCAAATGCTTCGGAGAAATCCGGTTGACGCCCAGTGGAGAGGGGGGATTCGGTTACGATCCCTATTTTGAGGTGCGTGAATATGGATTGACAATGGCCGAACTGGGGAATCACGTTAAATCGGTCATTAGCCATCGCGCTAAGGCAATGCGAGAAGTGACCCGCTTTCTAACAACGGTTCACCAGTAATGCCGTTGGAAGGGTGCTGGGGGTGTCGCGAAGTCTGTTCGATACATGTTGAGTATTCAGTGACAGGGTCATCGAGGTGTTGGTGACGTGGCTTAGTAGAGTGACGAGGCTCGGCGGGATGGTCGGGACTGGCGACCGGTCGTTGGGTCCTGGTAGCGGTCTCTTTCCGTTTTGAAAATAGCTCTGTTTTTTACAGAAGACCGACTTTTCTACAGCAGGTTGGACTGCTTGATGGTTGAGCCTGGAAATTGGATTGGCGGTCAAGTCTCTCAAGAGATCGTTCGCCTAGGCACGCTATCTTTAGGACCTCGGAATTTCTACCAAGGTCTTCTTAGGGGCTGTCTCTAAATCAATGGATTTGCTAACTGGAATCAGGTCCGTCGAACTTGTCTTACGAATCGATCTGTAGGATTCCACAGAAAGCCAATACTTGCTTGCCCGACCGCTAAATAGACCTATGAGAATCTTCGCTGAATGCAGCCCATCAGATCTTTCAGGTGCGGTTCGGCAACCGAGTACTTGACGGTTCGGCCTTCCTCCTCCGCTGTTTTTTTCAGGAATCCACACCGCTGCATCAAGTTGAGATGTTCGGAAGTTGTTGGCTGCGACAGATTGCATTCAGCGGCGAGATCATTGACAGAAAAATCGCCCTTAAAGAGGAGCAGCTGAATGATTTGTAGTCGATGTGGATGAGCTAAAAGTCTTAGGCATTCGGCGGCTTCAGTTAAAGATTGAATGTCAAGTAGAGCCGAGTTTTTAATCATTTCTCAAGCTGGATTAGATGAAGAGGAACGGCACAGGCGTAAGGCAGTGTACCACTTCGTACGCGATTGTCGTCCGCCAAAATCGTGTGGTCTAAACGTTAATTCTGTTTTTTTGCAGTTTATGTTCTTTCTAGCAAAAGAAAAAGCAGTAAATTGCGACATTACTGGATGGTTTTCTCCACGGGAGGATGGGTGGATTGGCTCAATTACCATCATTTATTTTACTTTTGGACGATTACCAAATCAGGAAAATTTGTAGTCTAGCCTTGGCGCGATAGCCGAGTTTAGACCCTCAAAATGGCAGATTAGTTGATCGGCCCCGGTTTTGGAGGATCGTTGGGATGCCAAGATTTGCAGTGGTAAAATCATCCCTCTGGCCAAATGACTCCCAGAACAAAATGACCTTTTGTCCATCGAGCGTCAGTTGGGAAAAATGCCGACGAAAATGGTTTTTGTTACTTCCGTCTGACTTTAGCCACAGGTCCGACTCGGGCACCCGGGTACATCCTGAGTGCAGCGTTGGCCGCTTGATCGCTATTCCGCCCTGGAACAACGACGGACATGGGCCGGGAATTGGATCCAGCTGGTGGATAAAGGCCCACCTCCCAAAGGTCGAATAAGCCGGCATCGTAAGCTTGGAGCTGGAGTTTTACCTGAGCAATCTGCTTAATCTGAGCAATGTTCTCTGTGTTGGCCTGAGTTTGAGCTCGGAGGTAAAACGACTCTTGTTGTTGTTGCTGGTTAGACTGTTGTTGGTTAGAGTTGCCGCCGGCGGCGAGCCATCGTTGCCAAGAGGGTTTGAGAGCGATTTGATCAGCGGCGGAAATGAAAAACATGGGGACTCCATATCGGTCTCCGTTTTCCAATTCGAACAGAATTCCTTCGCAGGGAAATTTCTTTTGTTGTCCAGGTGCTTTGGTCAACCACTTGGTTAACCCGGCTTCATCGTCAATCTTGATTTTTTCGAAATGACTCACCATCCGTGGCGCCATTTTTTGGTAGATCGGCGGCAGGTTTTTGAATAGTTTGTCGTTGATGTAGATGCGGCCGTTCTGTAATTGAAAGGTAACATTCCGTTTGGCGAATTCGACAACCCTCCCCTTCACTTTTAGTCCAGATTGAAGCGTCCATGTTTTTAAACCGTTGGCAGAAGCAAAGAGTTGCTCGTTCACTTTGGTCGTTCTTAGAAACCTTTGATCATTGGTGGAAAGGTCCTTAATATCAATTGAAATCAGCTCTTTGTTTTCTTTTTGGAGGACCACCGACTTGTTGTTATAGGCAATCAACTGAGCAGAAAGACGGTAGTGACCGGTGGAATCCTTCCACTCTCGATCCATGGTGCCGGCAACCGGCGGTGGGAACAGGACGCAGGTCAAAAGATGAAGGGATATGGGTAACAAAGACATCAGATTTTCCTTGGAATGCAATAATGGAAGCGGGATTGGAAATCACTGCTCTGAGGAGATGATGAAGTTCTGCAGGGCTGTTTTCCGGTAGACGTCTGCCTCGCCATGGTCGAAGGTCCGTTTCGGGTGCATTATAAATTAATTGTACGATGTGAGCTATATATAACGCTGTGGACAAGGTTTAGAACTGGGCAGCATTTTTCGACTGGTATTAGATGGTTTTTTTGCCAATGCTTGGCCCTGGGGTCTGGATGGGAAATACCGGTTTCAAGAAGATCCGGAGGATGGAATCCAGTTTGCAGTCCTCTGGCGGAAACCTGGGTTGATAACAGCGGTCGGCTGGCGGATTTTACGCTGAACTCTCCTGCTGGCAAAGAGTTGGCCCTGTCTGCGGGTGTGGCAACCATTTTTTTCCGTCGTCTTAACGATCAAAGCAAAAGGGTTTTGTGGTTTTCATTCGGATCGGTGGATCGTGGCCAGAAGGAATCGGCAACGCCGAGGATTGTCAACCAATTCAAGAGAGCCCATCCTCCAATAGTTGGACGGTTTGTTAGATCATCAGTTCACCTGTTTTCCCTGAGTTAGGATTGTGCGTTATGATTGCGAGTTCGCCGTTGATGGGAGTTCCACGAAGTTCAGCCAAACCCCAATGGTGAGTTGGCCACGACTCCAAAAACAATGAAGAACTTGACGAATGCCTCTATTCACTCAATATTGGTGGCATCGCCGCTGTCTCAGCGATGGATTGACGACGCTCCATGACAAGGGTTTGATTGACTACCTGTCACCATAATGGAATCACATCTTGGGTTTTTCATTCTCTATCAATACCGCGGTAGATTCAGAAAACGGTTTTTAAACAGAAACGATATGCCTAAAAAAAAACAACTGCCGATGTCCAAGTCGGATGCGATTCGTGAGCATAAAAAAGCCCATCCCGAGATGGGGCCCAAGAGGATCGCAGGGTTTTTAAATGAGGACGGGTATAATGTGTCGCCACAATACGTTGCGATGGTTCTCTGTAACGACCGACGTAAGGATGGAAAACAAGGGTTTGCCAATCCCGGAGATGTGCCTTGTTCGGCGCTGATGGCGGTCAAGGGATTTGTTGCCGAGATGGGTGGATTGGAAAAGGCGAAGAAGGTTTTGGATGTTTACGACCAGTTGGTGGAATGAACGATCATACCGTTTTGCCAGTCTAATTTACCAACCCCCGTGTGGGACTGGCGGGGTGAACGACCTGTCTTTATCGGAAAGACCTGGTTTTCGAAAACGAGCCCCGCTTTTGATAGCAACGATCCCCCACCCTCCCCTGTCAGCGGCAAGTTTCTCAAGGATGTCTGTGGTTTGCCATTGTCTGCCGAGGCGGCTAGTGTCAAGTTCTGATAGCATTCCTGAGCATTCCTGAGCATTCCTGAGCATTCCTGTGGCGTTGAAGGGATTAGGGCAGACAAGGGAGACGGCCTGCGGTTGGGTCCTGCTTCGTTAGGAGGAGCTTTTAGATCTGATCGGTTCTGACGGAATTTCCGGTTTGTAACGAGTTTCTAAAGACCATTCTGGGGTTTGCTGGTGACGATTTTGTTCGATGTAGCCGAAAAGACTTACATCACCCTTGATAAGAAAATGCAACAAGAACATGAATCACCGCCAGTGAATTGACTTTGCCGAGTCGGGCGGGCTTGCGTCTCAATGGATCGTGTTGTTGTTCCTGTTGGGATCGCAAAATGTTAACACGACTGCAAAATGATTCATTTCAACTGGAAGCCGAATTGGCTAGTTGGGTAGGTGAATCTATCCCGGTGGAGAAGATCGAGCTGGTCTCAACGCGCCCCTGGGCGAGGACCTACCAGATTCGTAGCGGTGACGATTGTTATTTCCTCAAGGAGCTTCCGCCACAGCAGGCGCCCGTTCTCCCAGCTATCCGCCTCTTGGCCAAGAGTTTTCCTGAAACGGTTCCCAAGGTCATCGCTTGCAGTTCTTCGCAGGGTCTGCTGCTGTTGGCGCATCATGGTGGGAAAGACGTCGGTCGACATCCCTCCCGGTCGCAGCGCCGGAATATCCTCAAGACGTACGCTGCCTTGCAAGCGAAATCGGCATCGAATCGAGAGTTGTTGGATTCGTTGGAGAACTTTGATCTTTCCACAGTAGTCAGCTCGTTCCTTGAATATCTGGCCGAAGAAGCTGGTTCTACGCGTGAGTCGACCAAGGGAGAGGTTCAATTGGTGGGTGCAAGAGATGTCCTGGGTGATTCACAAGCAAGTCGATACCACGAGCTATTTACTGCTCGGAGAACATTGCTGGAAAAATCGATCCGTCGAGCAGGAGTGTTGCCGCTGACGGTCAATCATTGTGATCTTCGCCCCCAGAATACAGCTTTTTCTAAAGACGGAACTTGTCTTATTTTTGATTGGGACGAAGTGGTGGCGGGTCCCGCCGGACTTTCACTGCATAATTCTTTTGGGGGATGTTGTGTTCCAACCCGGCTGTTGATGGAGAAGCCATCGGCAGCTGAAGATCGGGATCAGAGACGGGCAAGGCGTTTACTGGAAAAATATATTTCGACTCTCGTGGATCATCGGTATTGCGAGGAGGCTGATTTAATCAAATCGTTACCCGGTAGCATTTGTGCTGGAGTGATGAATTACCTGATGAGCTTTGCCAAGTTTCCAACCGGTAGTCAAAAATCACGTGAAAGATTGGCAAAAACGTTTCATCGTCGATTGGATGACCTGTTGGGATTCTGTGACAAACTGGCGTCGCAGTCGGCAGAGGATACGTTGCATTTCGTTTCCCAATATGAGCTGTCTGACTCGGTGGAGCGAGTCGAGACGCTCCTGAAATGGGGACTCGACGAGAATCCAGATGACTTACAGATGCAAAGTCGACTGGCTGCGGTGCTTGTCAAAACCGGAGACGTTGAGCAGGCCGGAAGTATGCTTAGAGACATTCTGAAGAGAGACTCTACTCGCTCTGATGCCCATCAACAACTGGGATGCTTGTTACTCGATGAAATGGAGTTTGAATCTTCTATTGAACATCTTCAGCAGGTCCTTCGTCTTCACCCCTCCAACGAGTTGGTCCGGGAAAAAATGGCAGAGGCGACTGAGTTGCGGGAATTAGAACAACGGGCGGATCGCCCTGATTGTGTCCCCACGGTTCGGTTTTCCAGTTCGGAAATCGCGGCCTTGTCGATGAGCAGGATAAAACGCAGGTTGGCAGCCCGTTTTATCCGTCAGCACGGATGTGTTTTGATTGAAAACGCTTTCTCACCCGAACTGATTGACAAAATGGCTGCTGAATTTCTGGCCAGTTACCAATCCTACTTTGAAGACCGGCATCATGAGGGGGTTTTGAGAGTCGGAGACAAACGATTCATGATCACCGTCGATATCAAAGGTAGTCTCAATTCGCCCCAGGTGTTTAGTCCCCCAATGGTGATGCCGATCATCAGGAGAGTTCTTGGCAATGACTGTATCTTGGGAAGTTTTACATCGGTGACCTCTTTGCCTCACTCCGATGATATGAAAATGCATAAGGACCATCCGCCGTTATTTGGCAGTCAGGAGGTCTCGCGTCCTTTGCCCAGTTTCGGCATCACAGCGTTGGTCCCCCTGATCGGAATTAGTGAAGAGATTGGCACAACCAGGGTGGTCAAAGGATCTCATCGCCAGTCCTCCAAAGAAGCCGCAGCATCAGAATTCCAAGATCCCTACGGTCCCAAGGGAGCCTGCCTGTTAATGGATTATCGGCTCTCTCACCAAGGTCTGGCGAATCGGTCTAATAGCGTCCGTCCTGTGTTGAGCCTGGTCTATTCTCGTCCCTGGTTTCGGGATTGTGTAAACTATAGAAAACAGGAGCCGATTCAACTGTCCGCAAAGGAATATCAATCCATTGGGTCGGAACACCAGGCTCTGCTGGCGTGGTCACAATTGAATGGAGGGAGTTGATTTTTGGGATCACTCAGCCGCTGATGGAACACGTCGGTTGACCTGGCGATTGGCTTTGGATGCGATTCAATAAGGCATTGGCACTTCTAGATTCCGGTTTGAGTTCCAGGGCGGTTCGAACGCATTTTAGTGCTTCGGCAGAATCTTCGAGATCCCAAAAGCAGGTGGCAAGGCGGACCAGTGTTGCTGGGTGTTGACCAAAAAGTCGGATCGAATTGCGGTAATGCTGAATCGCGTTGGAGAGTTTGCCTCCGCTCTCATAGATGTGTCCAATCTCAAAGGGAATATCCTTGGTGCCCCAATGAAAAAAACGTTTGGCAACCGTTTCGAGTACCTCCCAGACCGCTTGTCGATCCCGTTTGCGAGCACCCCGTACAGCCTCGCGAATGTGGCGTCGAAATGAATAAAAGATAAGTGGTTCGCAAGCGCTTAAACGAATCATCGACAGGCAGTGTCTCAGCGAGAGCGTTTCGCTGGTTTTGTGACCGCAGCGAGCCACCTGGTGATAATCGCCTGAGCTGAATTCAATCATTCCCTGACGATACTGACGATTTAACTGTGTCCAGTATTCTGACTGATGACCGGTTGCAAAGGCAGCGACCTGCAGCGTTGAATCGCGGAACTCCGGCAGAAATGCACTGCCGCCGCCGAACTCAAACCATTTGGCGAATGCCAAAAAGTTGACGCTAAACGAGTAGCATCCACCGTGGGGAATGGGCGTGGGGAGCGTTCGGCCGTTGAGATCACGTTCGAGGACGTGACCCTTGTCCGCCATTAGTAATAATAATCCGTTTTCGCTGAGGGAATCCAGCATGGCGATTGATTGGCAGCCGGTGACAGGCACCGTAAAACAAGTGTTGTCGAAATTCGTTTTGAAATAATCGACAAGAAATTGCAGATCCGGTTCTGAATAGGCGGGTTGATTGACTTGGTTGCGTTTCCATTGCCAATGGAGGACCTCGTTGGATCCCGGTTCGGCGGCCTCGGAATCGACAGTGATTTCAGGCAGGCATTCGAACAGTTCGTTCTCTTCGATTTGATAGACGTCAATGGGGATCGAATCAAAGAGGTAATTTCCGATGACGACCATGTTTGGCGTCGGTCGGTCCGCCGCAATGGTCTTCCCGCTATGACGCAGTTGGATCTCGGCGTCTCCGGCCCCGTAGCGAGCGACGTCCATCGTGCCATCATCGATGAATGCCTTGATGGATTCGTGTTGTTCCCAAAATTGAATATTTCGTTCGGCGACATCGGTTAAAATGTATTGCCAGTGAACGTCGGGTAATAATCCAGATTGCTGAAGTTCTTTCAAATGTTGAACACACAGGAAACCAAATCTGCCGTGTCCAGCTCCTAGCTCGACGATGGTGAATTCTTTTGCTGCTGTATCGATGACATAGCTGGCTATTAATTGTGCGTAGTCACGAGCGATACGTGAATTGGTGGTAATCCGAGTCGGGATGGTACCGCTGCGCCAGGCATCAATGCCGATAGACTCGTAGAAATCGGTTTGTCGTTTCCAGATGAACGATTCGGAGAGCCGGCCAGGTTGGCTGCGGACGGGGATGGGCTGGAGTGCCGTGACTGCCTGATTCATAAAAGCCGCTCTGACGTGATGGATGGTCGGGATTCAAGGGTGGAAAAATGAAGAATTCGATTGTGGAATGATAGGTTGCTCAGAAGGGGTTCAGGGGGATTTTGCCACACCAACACGGTAATTCTCGTGCCAATTCAGTTCAGCCTGGGAGGGCATTGCCGGTTTTCGGTACTTGAACTCGCGCTGATACGAGGTTTCCTGCCCCTTTTTCGGTCCCATTGGGATTTTGCACTCTTGTTCAATCCATCAAACGAGTATCGATATCGCCGTAAACGCCCTGAGCGGAGTTCCGCCTCCTGCCGAGGCAAGTGAATTGGAGAGGCCGCCAAAATGAGAGTTTTGCCGGCTCCTTTGATGGGCGAGGGCTTGTCCCGGCGTCGTTAGAACAGACGGGACAGGTTTGTGGCCCAATTTATCAGAGCAGCTGTCTACGGTTGGATGAATAAAACCTGGCTGGCTGGGACGCCAGATTTTGACTGATGAAGGTGTTGACTGTCCCGCCAGAAAGTTGACCGTGCAGCCCAGCCCACACTTCGCTCGGGCGACTAGTTGGCTGCTAACGTTCCGCTATGCGCTATATTGCCGCCCCAGCAGGACCAACCGGTCAGTTTGAGGTTTCCAGTTTGGATGCAAACCAATTTGCCATCCTGAGTACCCACGTAAATGTTACCGTCTTGAATGATGGGCTGGGTCCTCATGGCCGATCCAACCGTGTAGGTTGTCTCCGTCTTGCCATTGGCAGGATTGATCTGCAGAATCTCGCCACTAACGGTTGCCAAAAATAAGTGCCCGCCTGCCAGCACCGGTGGAGCTGCCAAGGCCCCCCCTAATTTTTCCAAATCGCCGCCCAGTTTGGCGGCCCATTTTCTTTGACCCGTTTCCGCATCGGTACAAAAGACCTGATCGCCCTGGCAGTTAAAATTCCATTTTCCGCAGTTTAACACCCGGGACCCCTGCCATGCCTGACAGGTGTAGACCCCTCCCTGCCCGATGTTGTAGAGAGCAGCATTGGGATTGGCTGCAGCAGGCGCTCCGCTGGAAAAACCATTGTTAGCGTCGAGTTGTTGCCCTTTCTCTGCCAAGCGGGTTTTTGACTGGACAGCATGGTCCAAGTGCAAGGCTCGCGTCCTGTTTTTTTCGAAAACCTTTTTGTTTCCCTCACGGGTCAAACGCAAAATCGACTCCTCGGCGACTTTTGAATTGGCATCATCTGCTCTGCGAGTAAAAAAGACGTCTTTGCCGACGATGACCGGCGCCGAGGTGGCCCGAGACTGGATCGCTGAAAGGACTTTTCCGTCTGTTTGTTGAAACCGATAAACGGTGCCCGCAAAGGTGGCCGCATAAATTTCATCTCCATTGGCCACTGGTGCGGACATCACATCACTGTCGATCCAGCGTTGCCAAAGAATCCGCCCCGTTTTCAGATCAAGGCATGCCATGGCGTGGGAACAGGGTGGGCGTTTCTTGGCTGTGTTGCCGCTGTCGGTTGGTGCCGCACTCTCTTTTTTAGATTGGTCCGTTTGGCTTTTTTCAGGTTGGCTTTTTTCAGGTTGGCTTTTTTCAGGTTGTTTGGGATCATCCGAAAAAAAAGAGTCGCCGCCGAATTCTTGCTGCTGAATTCCTCCACCGCCTTGCACTGGGTAGGCGGTAAAAACCTTTCCGTTGGCGATCGTCGGCGTACTCATCAACGGATCCCCTAACCAGTGGGACCAGAGCATCTTGCCCGTCTCGGCGTCGACGGCAAAAATCGTACAGGATTCGGTATTGAAAACGCAAACACCATCATCACAAACACAGGAACTCGGGCCATCATCATCCAGGGTGATTCCCCAAACACATTGACCTGTGGAATTCAGGCAGTAGTATTCCTTGCTGTGGAAGCCACCGCTGACATATAGATTTCCCTTGTAGAAGGTGGGCGTGGGAATAGGAGCCTTGCTTGGAAACTGAACCACAAAACCCTTGCTGTTTTTTTTCAAGGATTCGCTTGACAGTTGACGGACGCTGACATGACCTTTTGCGAATTTGGCCGGTGGCGATACGAATTTTTTCGAATTTTGATCCCTGACTAGTTGAGTGACATCGAGGTCTTCGTTTGCTTCCTCCTTTTTATTTCCGTCGTCAGGCCGTTTGCCAGTGGTTTCGCCGCTAAATTGAGTTTGCGAGGCCATCGCGACGGCAAAGATGCTCAATACCAGGGTTAAACACAATAATCCGATTCCGTTTTTCATGCCTGTCTCCATCGTGGGTGATATTGGGTGTTTGTGAAACACGTTGGGTGTTCAATGGTTTACGGAGTAACGGACACTAAGTTTTCAAATGAATGTCAGAAGATTGTCATTGTTTTGTAATCAGCTCCGGGCTGATGATAGTGCCTGGCCAATCAGCACACCAAAAAAGCAGATGTCAAAAAAAAGCAGACACCAATTTTGTTGGCGTCTGCTTTGGTTTGATCACCGGTTTGA
>JABAAE010000020.1 GCA_014238905.1 Planctomycetota bacterium | reverse complement strand
TGGAATCTCCTCGTTTGGAATCTCCTCGTTTGGAATCTCCTCGTTTGGAATCTCCCCGAGTAATATCACCATGCCCTGGACCCCGACGATCCCCCCAGTGACTCGATGAATTCCCACCTCTTGATCGATCGGTTTGCCTCTGGCCCTTGTTTTGTTGATCGTCACTGTTTTGTTGATCGTCACTTCTCGTCCGTTGACTCTGCCGTTGCCGCTGAGATGGATCAGATTTGGAACGGGTATTTTGTTGAGCAGATTGTGATCCACCCTTCCGGCGTTCGGGTTGAGCATCGACCTCAGACGAAAAAAACAACGAGAGAAAAAAGGCCGAGACAGCAACCGGAATCAGTCGCGTGAAAAATATCATCAGTGATGTTCTTTCATTGAGGTTGAAATAATTAACGTACCCATCCAACACCTGAAATCCAAACAGGTTTCGCGAGTTTTTAAAAACTGAATATCCGAAGCTCCCTCAACACCCGGACTCAAGTTAGCAAAATAGTTGAAAGCCGATCTGTCTACTATTTTTGTCGATTGAAGCCAAGCCTGGTTCATGGCATGATTTCCAAAGCTCCGGGACATGTCATAATGCAAAGAAGAACTAGCTTCTTCCGCCGTTTGCTCCGCAATAAAACGACAAGGAAATAACATCAACGAAAGATTATTCGGTGACAATTTGTTATTTCCCAAACCTGTTGAACAATATGAATTCAATCTTAATAGCCATTGTAAACTTAGGATCGTGGATTTTTTGGACTTACCTAATCGTTATCGTTCCAACACTTTCCTTAACCAGTTTTTGTTGCTACGGCGTCGACAGATGGAGGTCCAGAGCAGCAAGTCAAAACCGCCTTCCTGAAGCCACCCTTTCTATGCTGGATGCTTTGGGAGGCTGGCCCGGGGGCTGGATGGGAAGGCGGATTTTTCGGCACAAATCGGCAACTCAATCC
Organism: Planctomycetota bacterium; assembly: GCA_014238905.1. Taxonomy (GTDB): domain Bacteria; phylum Planctomycetota; class Planctomycetia; order Pirellulales; family Pirellulaceae; genus JABAAE01. The sequence goes on along the minus strand of JABAAE010000020.1, from coordinate 47,498 downwards.
TTCCAAATCAGATTTTGGCTTTCGGTTTTTTTCAATTTGGCATGCTGCTATGTTGTATATCGAACTTTTTTTGGATAGGCCGTTCCTGTTTTCGACAACTTGACACATCCTAGTCCATTCCATAGAAATTGAGTCTGCCTTTGAGGCGACGAGAAATGGCAATTTTTCCCATCGGTACAGGTAGTTATTATGGCTGGAAAAGTGGATTGGTATTATCAGCGAGGTGGCTGAAAGAGTTGCACCAAGGCGCAAGAGTTGCTTGCAAAAACAAAAACCGAGGTGACCGAGCAAGACGATGCTCGAAAAAAGAAAATCGATCCAGCCGAGGCAGTGAAATTGGCTAGAGCAGCTAGCGAGATCTGGGCTGCCAAAGGAAAAAAAGTAGTCCATTTCAGAATGAACGAGAATCCAACCGACAACGAACTTATCAAGCAGATGGTTGGGCCGAGCGGAAATCTTCGTGCCCCGACCCTAAAAAAGGGCAAGAAGCTGTTTGTCGGCTTCCATGAAGATTTGGCGGAATTCCTCGGCTAACTTAGTGGTCTCAGCCCCTGCACCAAAGCAGTCAATGTTTGCACTGCGTCGCCTTATCTCATATCCGGTTTTTATTGACGCCTATCTCGATCGGGATGATGTCCGTTTGGGACGCAGTTTTTCAACCGAATTCGCTGGGACGACTATTCTCTGCACCACGCCTTTTTCTGAAAGTGCATCCATTGATCGCATGATTCCGGAATAGCCACTCCTGGATGATAGCGATAAAGCTTGGGGTTTTGAGTCTGTTGCCAACTCTTGATGATTGGGTCGATGATCTTCCAAGCAAATTCCACTTCATCACTTCTGGCAAATAGTGAGGCATCTCCCTTGATGGCGTCCAAAAGAAGTCTCTGATAAGAGTCCGGCATCGACTCGGTAAACTCCTCTGCGAATTTGAAGTCCAAATCGGTCGTCCGCAACTCCATGCCAGCATCGGGAACCTTGGTGGTAAATCTCATTCGAATACCTTCATCAGGTTGGATTTGAATGATCAGCCGATTGTTGTCCCAGTGTTCTTTGGGACCGTCAGTAAATAACAACGTCGGGGGATCATGAAACTGGATGACGATTTGAGTTGACCGCTTTGCAAGTGCTTTGCCGCTGGATAAATAAAATGGAACTCCGTTCCATCTCCAGTTTTCAATTTTTAATTTAATCGCTGCAAACGTTGCGGTCTTACTCCCAGCCGGAACTCCGTCAGAATCCAAATAGCCGTCGTACTGCGCACGGTACGTTTCAGTCCGAACTTCCTCCGACGAGAAGGGCTTGATAGCCTGCAATACTTTAACTTTTTCATCACGAACCAGGCTGGCATTAAATCGCGCTGGGCACTCCATCGCAGTGATCATCAACAGCTGCAACAAATGATTCTGAAACATATCCCGGAGAACTCCGGAAGAATCGTAGTAACCACCTCGACGACCCACATCGACCGATTCTGAGCAGACAATCTGCACGTTGTCGATATAATTCCGATTCCATAACGGTTCAAAGATAGAATTTGCAAATCTCAGCACCATCATATTCTGAACGGTTTCTTTCCCAAGATAATGATCGATCCGATATACCTGAGATTCGTCAAAAACTTGGTGAATTTTCTCATTTAGCAAATGCGCCGATTCAAGGTCAGTACCAAACGGCTTTTCAATCACTATCCGGCGTAACAAGTTGCCACGCAACTCAGGCTCTCTGCCCGACACGCTCAACTCCCGATGAGCAATTCCAAGATTTTCTATGGCTGGTGCAAAAAAACGGGGGGCAGTCGAAAGATAATAAATTCGGGTCGGATTATTATCCGGCTCCACCTCATCGAGGAACCTGAACAACGACTTGAAATCTTCTTGGTCGCCTACATCCACCTTTTGGTAGAAAATGGAGCTCGCGAATTCACGGAATGAATCTTTGGCGAATTTCGATGTAAAGTTCGAGGTTGACACCTCCAACTCCGATCGCCATTGGTCATGCGTAAACGGGCTACGTGAGCAACCAACGATTCGAATATCACCAGGCAATCGTTTCTTTAGGTAAAGCGAATACAGGGCGGGGATCAACTTTCGACTGGTCAGGTCGCCAGAGGCACCAAAAATTACAATTGTATTCGACATCCAAGATCCTTTTCATGGTCGACTGGACAAACCGAATTCCAAACTCGACGGGATTCCACATCAAAATCGCATCGCAGTGAACCCACCATCCACGTAATACGATGCACCGGTAATAAAACCGCCTGCATTCCGTGAACAAAGCAAAAGGACCGCGCCGATCAATTCATCGGTCTCACCGAATCTCGCCATCGGTGTCTGGCTCATGATATTTTCTACACGTTCGGCCGTCAGTATCTTACGATTCTGCTCAGCCGGAAAAAAACCTGGACAAAGAGTGTTCAGACGTACATTTTTTTTGGCAAATTCCCTCGCCAAATTCTGTGTTAGATTCACTACCGCTGCCTTCGACGCAGAATAGGCATAAACTTTCGAAAGTGGTAGGTGAGCGGTGACGCTGCCGATATTCAATATGGAGCCGCCATTGGCCTGTTCGGACATCATTGGGGCAAACGCTTGACAAGCCAGGTGGGTCGCCTTTAGATTTCCGTCAACAACCCGGTCCCATTCCTCTTCTTTGATTTCCTCGTAGGGTGTTGCTGAATTCACACCTGCACAATTCACCAAAATTTCTACGGTCCCTGCGCCCACTTCAAGACTGCGAGATTTCAAGGCCTCCAGGGAAGACGACTGAGCAACATCTACCGGCGCAAAGATCGCTTTGCCTCCGGCAGAAACAATCCCACTAACACGTTGCTGTCCACGCTCCTCAGACCGTCCCGAAACAACTACTGACGCACCTGCTTTGGCCAATCCCTCACAGATCGCTCCACCCAAGACACCAGTCCCACCAATGACCACAGCGGTTTGACCGTTGAGGCCGAACAGGCCCTCTAAAAATGAGTTGTTTGTCATGATAAAGATCAAGCCTCGGGTTGTTTTCGAAGTGCAAGCCAATCCGTATGAAAACTTCCATCCTGATCGGTTCGCCGATAGGTATGTGCACCAAAATAATCACGTTGGGCTTGCAATAAATTAGCCGGCAATCGGTCGCTGCGGTAACTGTCATAGTAAGCAAGAGCCGAGCCAAACGCAGGTACAGGAATCCCGGCCAACGCAGATACCGAGCAGACTTTTCTCCAAGCATTCTGGCTGGCTTCGATAGCGGTTTGAAAATAGTCATTCAACAACAGATTTTCCAGATTGGGATCCGCATCGAACGCTTCTTTGATTCTGTCGAGAAATTGGGCACGGATAATACATCCACCACGCCACAACAGAGCGCAGTCCCCATAATTCAATGGCCAATCATGCTCTAACGCGGCAGCTTGCAACTGAACAAAGCCCTGAGCGTAGCTGCATATTTTGGAGGCATATAGCGCCTGACGAATGGCTTCAATGAAACTGGATTTGTCGCCAATCAATCCAGAAACATCAACATCAGCAGGGCCGTTCAACACCGAACTGGCTCGCACTCTTGCGTCTTTTTGTGCTGAAATACTTCTAGCGAAAACCGCTGTAGTTACCAGCGTACTCGGGACACCAAGATCCAAGGCGAGTTGACTCATCCATTTCCCAGTCCCCTTTGCGCCAGCAATATCGAGTACTTTATCGACCAGATCATCGCCGGTCTGATCATCCTTCACGCTGAAAATGTCGCGGCTAATTTCTATAAGATAACTTTGCAGGTCTCCGTTATTCCAATCTGCAAAAACTTTGTAAATTTCATCATTGGATAGCCCGACCACTTCTTTGAGCAGTAAATATGCTTCACAAATCAGCTGCATATCACCGTACTCAATTCCATTATGGACCATTTTCACATAGTGCCCGGCTCCCCGTGGACCAACCCATTCACAACAGGGAATATCATTGTGATCGCCGACTTTTGCAGCAATCGCCTGGAAGATCGGTTGGACCATCGGCCAGGCCTCTTCACTACCACCTGGCATCATCGACGGCCCTTTCAAGGCCCCTTCCTCGCCACCTGAAACGCCGGTCCCACAAAACAGAAGTCCTTTTTCCTCCACGTACCGTGTTCGGCGTTCGGTGTCAGCATAATGGGTGTTCCCACCATCAATAATGACGTCACCTGGCTCAAGCATCGGGATTAATTCATCGATAATCGCGTCCACCGCCGGGCCCGCTTTGACCAGCATCATTACCTTTCTTGGCGACGCCAAATTGTCGACCAATTCCTTGAGGGAATGGCAACCCACAAAATTCTTCCCAGCAGCTCGGCCCGCGATAAACTCATCTACCTTCTCGATAGTCCGGTTAAAAACCGCCACCCGGTTACCCCGGCTTTCAACGTTGAGGGCCAGATTCTCGCCCATTACGGCCAAACCAATTAAGCCAAAATCACATTTTTCACTCATTTTATTTTTTTTCTTTTTGAATTTTTAGAACGCATTTTGCTGAACGAATCCCGATCGACGAACTAACCCTCGCCTTGTCACGATGATCTCAATGCCGGCCAGCCAGCAAACTTCAGGCGTTGATCGAAACCGCAACTAGGCGTCAATCGGCCAAGGAGGTAAATCGGGAAGATATTTATCAAATTCATCCAGTAGCATTTGCTGATATTCACCCGCAAAAGTACCTTCAAAGAATCGGTCAATCGATTCTTCGTGAAACCTTTCCCAGCTCGCGTCTTCTTCGCCCGGGTTAATGGGGTAAAAAAGACAATGATTAGCGACCGCTGCCTTAAAATCGCCTGGTGCATCACCAATCATTAACGACTTGTGTGCTTCGTATTTCGACGCGTTGGCCAATGTTTCTTTTTTGCTGCCAGATTCCTGTCCGCAAATCTCCACTACGTACTTGTCAATTCCATGCTCACTCCACTCCGCCTTTAAGGCTTCATTTGGCGTCGCCGAACAAACGAGCATATCCGCCTGCGTGTACAGTTTTTCAAGCGATTCCCTGACCAGAGGAAAGGGAGGGACATTGCTGACCATTTCGGCCACCGTTTCATTGACTTTCAGGGACCACGCCAATGCCAATTGCAAATCCGGATCATCCGAAGTTTCCAATAACTTCTGCAAAGCCGGATTGCCCAGTTTGGATTCTTCGTTGATCCATGTCTCCAAAGAGGATGGAATCGTAATTTCAAATCCACGGGATTTCACTTCCGGCCGCTTTTGCAACCATTGAAGTGTCTCCGTCAGTGCCGGAAAACGATTGATTCCCCGGCTCTTGGAATAAAGATTTACAAATTCAGCCGCCTCGCGTGCGTATTTACTGATCGCTTGAAGGCCATAGTATTTGATGGTGTTGGGAATAAAACACTCTTTGTGCTTTAGCTCCATCGTGTCAAAGGTGCAACCATCGGAATCAATTCCAACAAAAAACTCTTTCTTTCGCTCAATTTCAAACATCGTTTTGGTTACCAAGGTTCAGTTGTTCATTAATTCAGTGCGTTAGTTCAATCCGTTATTAATTTGCTACCCCCATCGTGGACGCTGTGAATAGCCTTTGGTCAACCCTGCTTCGGGTGAATTATTTTCGATCTGCCTGCGGCTGATAAACCGCCAGCTTTTGTTCGGCATACTTTGGTTCGAATTCCGTTAATCGTTGGCGACCGCCAACCATAGGCAAACTGACCATCCCTTCGCCCACCAGCGGTTGACAATACCTGACAAAATCATCAGTCACGTCAAAACCGTTTTCAGTAATCCAGGACTTGGGAAATGTCCGTTCGCTATTGGCAACCAATTCAAGAGGAACCTTGTCAAAACTGACACTATAAACATCACCTTTGTTTCGCAATATGGTTGCCATGTTTCCAGATTCACCACCCGCGGCCAGACAAGCCGCCATTCGGCCAGCTCCGTACGCTTCATCAAGATCCACAGTTGAGGCATACGCCATACTGTGGCGCTGGTCGGTTCCGGGCACGTTGCAGCGTGCGTTCCCTTTGACAGCCAAACCATTGTCATTGAGATAATTGGTGACAATCTGAGCAACGGTGATTTGACTGGAGCTGAACTGGGTATGCCCAAAGGAGTCTCTTCTTTCTCCAATATCACCCACATCGAATCCCTCGCTGACGACTACCACACAACGCCCGTCGGATTTCAACTGGTCATTTACATTATGATGCAATTGCCCCAGTGAACATGGGCTTTCGGCCAAGTAAATTTGCAGGGGCATCTCACGATGAGGATCCGCCAACCGAGCTGCTGCCGGGATGTAACCAATTTTGCGCCCCATCGCCTGCATGACCAAGACAGGATCAGCAGGACAGGAACCCTTGTTCTCCTGGTTGGCGTACTGCACAGCATGCATCCAGTATTTTGCACACGAGCCGTATCCCGGCGTATGATCAATCAGCTGAAACTCACTGTCACCTACATCATTATCGATTGTTTTAGGCCCACCAATCCCAACTAGATCAAGCCCCCGCTCCTGAGCCAGACTGGCAATTTTATTGGCCGTATCCATCGAGTCGTTTCCGCCAATGTAAATAAAATACCCGACGTTGTGAGCTCGAAATATTTCAAGGCAGCGATCAAAATCCTCGTCCTGTCCCGGTTTCAGTTTATATCGGCAGGTCCCAATCGAGCCCGCAGCTGGTGTATAACGTAACAACGAAATTTCATCGGCGTTTTGCGAAGAAACATCCAAGAGCTCTTCTTTCAGCACACCCTCAATGCCGTGATGCGCGGCATAAACGGTATCGATTTGATCCAGGTCGCGTGCCGCCTCGATGATGCCCCGAAGGGTATTGTTAATGACCGGGCTAGGTCCGCCGCTTTGAGCAACTACGAGATTTTTGCCAGACATATCATTTTCTACAAGAGAAACGGAGATTTTTCAGAATCTGGAATTTTAACGGGTGTTTGTTGATTTTTATAGGCGTTGAGTGCTGGCCCTTCAGAGGCAATCGACCGCCAGTCTCTCGCTACAAGTGAAAGATTTGCGGAAAAAACAGAATCATTAAGATCAATTAATGCCGTATTAAGTTAACCCAAACCAGCAACCCTGATTGGATTGCTTCAGAAAGCCGACGCGTCCCTGAAAGAAAACGGTTTTCTGTAAAAGGGCCATTTATTGGCGGTTCAGCCCACAGTGCAATGCATTTCGTATCTACCAACGTCGCCGAAGCGGACGAGCTTTGTTCACTTAAATTCCGCGGTCAGCTCGGCAGTGTTGGAGATATCCCTGCTTAAAATCCCGGCCGTAATTTACTCTACTTAATGAGAGCCTTAAGTGTGTGGCGACCGGTCACCGCTCAGAATTCGTCTTTTGTTAGTTCAGGCTTGTCGGTCAGTCTGCCAAACCCTCTAGATTTTAAGGGGCCTTCACGGAGCACGATAACGCACCGCTCTATGAGGAATCCGGCATAAATCCGCTATGAAAACCAATCTATGAAAACACTCATAAAAAATGCGACCGTTATACTGCCCGAGGAATCTAGAGACGTGGACGTGGTTATCGAGGCCGGAAAGATTACCGACATTGCGCCGGGTCATGGGCTTGCTGTCGATGACGTCGTTGATGGGGCCGGAAAATTTCTGATTCCGGGCGTGATCGATGATCAGGTTCATTTCCGGGAACCCGGATTAACCCATAAGGAAGATATTGCCCACGCAAGCCGTGCCTGTGCCAAAGGCGGTATCACAACTTTTCTGGAAATGCCAAACACCATTCCCCACGCTATTACGCAACAGGGAATCGACGAAAAAATCGCCATCGCCGAAAGAAACAGTCTGGTTAATTTTGGCTTTTATATCGGCGCCACCCCAAACAACGTTAGGGAACTCAAAAAAGCCAAACGAACTCCCGGCATCAAGATTTTTATTGGCTCAAGCACTGGCAACCTTTTGGTAGATCAACAGGAAGCACTGGAGGAGATTTTCGCCGAAACAACATTGCCGATCACCGCTCATTGTGAAGACGAATCTACTGTTCGCACCAATGCCGAGAAGTACAGGGGTTCCCGCGACATAGCGGATCACTCGCGAGTCAGAGACCATCAAGCAGCCATCATCGCAACCCGTCGAGCCGTTGATCTGGCAAATCGCCATCAACACCACTTTCACGTGCTTCACGTTTCGACCGGGGCAGAAGCCGAATTTCTGGCAGCAGAGGCTAGTCCCTACGTCACAGCCGAGGTTTGTGTGCACCATCTGTTTTTTAATGTAGACGACTACGCTCGACTTGGGTCACGAATCAAGATGAACCCTTCGATCAAAAACAAAGCTGACAATGAACGTCTCTGGCAGGCTCTTCTAAACAATGAAATTACCGTCGTAGCCACCGATCACGCACCGCATACCAAGGAAGAAAAATTCGCGATCTATCCAGAATGCCCTTCTGGCCTTCCGGCAGTTGAAAACTCTCTGGCCCTGATGCTTAACCAAGTCAACAAAGGAACCTGCACCCTTGAGCAGGTAGTCGGTTGGATGTGCTCAGCTCCGGCTAAAGTCTGGAAAATCAGAAACAAAGGAGCGATTAAAGTGGGATACGATGCAGACCTCTGTCTGGTAGATCTCCATCGGGAGCATCAAGTCCTCGACGAAAATCAGGTCAGTAAATGCCAATGGACTCCCTGGCATGGCGAAAAATTACGTGGCAAAGCTGTCCAAACGTGGGTCCATGGCCAAGTGGTGTACAAGGACACCGAAAACGGTGATTATTTTGATCCAGATTTTCGTGGGCAACCTGCCCTTTTTGGCCTTCAGGATAACTAGAGCGACTCTTCGGCCAACATTCTTTGAACGATGCCTAACGCAGAATCGCAATCGATTTGAGATTCCTCTTGTTAACACCAAAGACCAGAATGAATAGCCGACCAATACAAAGCTGCGACCCGAATTCTACGGAAATAACATCGATGTCTCACGGGATGCCGCCTGCACTGTTGAAAAACCCAATCGGGTAACAATAGGATAGGTGATGTCCACTGATATACGAGGCAAAAAAATGTCGAGGAATCCACCTAGCCTGATCATAGTCTTTCTCGTGTTCACCTGTGTTTTGGAAAAGCACTCGCCGCTGCTGGCTGATGAAATAAAAATTGGCAAGCGGACGTTTACATTGGCAAGCGGATTTACCATTGAACAAGTCGCTTCCCATGAATTGATCAAGCGACCCATCAGCGGTGACTTTGATTCTTTAGGTCGGCTATATCTCACCGAATCCAGCGGTTCCAATGAAAATGTGCAAATCCAGTTGAAAAAAAAACCGCATCGCGTAATGCGTCTGGAAGATACCAACAACGACGGGCGTTACGACAACAGTACCGTTTTTGCCGACAAATTGATGTTTCCTGCCGGAGCGATGTGGTTGGACGGCTCGCTTTACGTTGCCGCACCTCCTCAGATTCTGAAACTGACCGATACTACCGGAGACGGTTACGCCGACAAGCGGGAAGTCTGGTTTGAAGGAAAGACGCTAACCGGCTGTGCGAATGATCTGCATGGTCCGTATCTGGGACCCGATGGTTGGATCTATTGGTGCAAGGGCGCTTTTGCTGAACAATCTTACTCTGACCAAGAATCCAAAACATGGAAGACGCGAGCCGCCCATTTGTTTCGACGTCATCCCAGTGGGGGTGTCATCGAAACAGTCATGACTGGCGGAATGGACAATCCCGTAGAAATTGCTTTTACAGCGGGAGGCGAACGCGTGTTTACAACGACTTTTTTGCAACATCCGCGGGATGGAAAACGAGATGGTTTAATTCACGCGATTTACGGTGGCGTCTATGGCAAGGACCATGGAGTCCTCGACGGTCACCCCCGCACAGGCGATCTTATGCCGGTTCTTTCCCATCAGGATGCGTCTGCTCCCAGCGGTCTGGTGTGTTTAAAGTCAAATCACTTTGGCAACGACTACCGCGACAATCTGCTCTCCACCTCGTTCAACATGAACAAGGTTTTTCGGCACAAGACCCATGAGAGCGGAGGTTTATTGAAAACAACGGATTCCGATTTTCTTGTCTGTGACGATCTTGATTTTCATCCTACCGATATCATTGAAGATGCCGACGGAAGCCTTTTGGTTGTTGACACCGGCGGCTGGTACAAGCTTTGCTGCCCCACTTCGCAATTGGTCAAACCCGATATCCTGGGAACAGTCTATCGCATACGACGCATCGACAGGCAACCGGTGCTGGATCCCCGTGGAAAGCTAATTGATTGGGATTCCGCAAATCCATCAGAATACCTGAACGACCGACGAATCAGCGTCCGTGACGTCGCTTTTGATAAGCTAATACAAACCCGGTCGATTTCAGTTCTTGCCAGTTCGCTTCAAGCCAAATCGATTTCCACCCGCCTGCAGACCGTTTGGGCCCTTGCCCAAATCGACTCTCCCAAGGCCAGGGCTCTCACGCGAATCGCCTTGCAAAATGACGATGAAACCGTGAGACAAGTTGCGGCCCACTCCACCAGTCTTTGGAGGGATTCGATGGCCATCCCCTACCTGCGGCAACTTTTAAAACAAGGGCCGCCAAGTCATCGCCGCGTTGCCGCAGAAGCTTTGGGGAGAATCGGCGATAGCGCAACTGTTGACGACTTGTTGTTGGCAGCGAAAAACGCCGGCAATGACAGGGGCGTCGATCATTCGATTACCTATGCCCTGATAGAAATTGGCGAGACTCAACGGCTTGTCAATGCGATTAGCAGCGTCGATGCGCGGACCCGGCGTGCCGCCCTGATTGCTTTGGACCAAATTCCAGTATTACGATCAATGTCAGAACCAAACGCCACGTTGCATCTACAAGCAGATCAAGTTATTCCACTTCTGTCGGAGAAAGATCTTCTACTGCAATCGACTGGCTGGTGGCTTATTCAAAACCACCCAACATGGGCGAATCAACTTCAACCTTACTTCCAAAAGCAGTTCCAATCCCCCGTTCTGTCACCAAGGACAGCCAACCAGCTGGCACTCTTTTTGGATCAACCGGAAATACAGGCAGCCGTCGCCAAGGCCCTCACCGACAACCGCACATCTCGGCTAATGAAAACGGCGATTCTCGATAAAATCCAGGAGAACAAGCTCTCGACTATTCCAGAAAACTGGCTTCCTCCGTTGGCTTCCATTTTGGAAAATCCGAATGGTACGCTTCAGGCGAATGTCATTGAAATACTGTATTCAAGCAACAAGAGTCGAGCCGTTAGTCGATTAGACAATTCAATTGGTGACGACGCGATTCGGGCTAAAATTGAACGACACCTTCGAGTAGCATCCTTGAATTCGGCGGTATCAACTTCAATTAGGCTTAAGGCCATGGCTATTATTGATCAAAACGATTGGGGGCATAAACACTTCGATTTTGTGCTAACTAGTCTCGATGCAGATACTCCACTGATAAATCGCCTCCTAGCTATTGAACTGCTTGGCAAGGCGAACCTGACATCGGTTCAACGCAGTCAACTTTTGAACCAACTGGACAAAACCGGAGCCAGTGAACTGGAACCGATTCTTCAAATACTGGTCGCGGCAGCAAAAAAAGGTTCTTCGGCCAGTGAATGCCTGAACCTCGGAACATCCCTTTTAAAAGCGCTTGATAAATCCAAAATCGTCAGATCCATAAAGCCCGAATCCCTTGAAAAAATTCTTTTTGAGTTGCATCCCGAGCTAGTCAAACGTGCTGAAACGCTCCTGGTTCAATTGAAAGAGTCAGCCAACTCACAGCTGATCCGAATGGAATCGGTGCTGAAAAAACTTCCGACTGCCGACGTTCGCAATGGTCAAAGAATCTTCCATGGGACCAAGGCAAGCTGTTCCGCGTGCCACCAGATGGGCTACCTAGGGGGCGATGTGGGACCAAGCCTGAGTCGAATCGGAAACATACGGAGTGAGCGTGATTTGCTGGAATCGATTATGTATCCCAATGCCAGTTTCGTACGCAGTTTTGAGCCCTTCAACATCGCGATGAAAGATGGAAGGTCTTTCAGTGGCATCCTTCGCAACGAAACAAGTGAGACATTGGATTTGGTGATCGATGCCGAAAAGACGATGCGCATTTCGAAAATCGAAATCGAAGATCAAAAGCCAGGCGTGAATTCCATCATGCCCAGCGGATTAGATCAACAGTTTTCCGATCAGGAGCTGGCTGACCTGATTAAATTTATCAAGGTTGCACGTTAAACGACTATCTTGATAATGCTCTGGGATAGCACAAAGGGCACCAGACGTCATTGAAAGATTCGATGTTGGACATCCAATTTTAAAAAGTGGGCTCCCCCCTTTTCTGCTCACTAACGGTCGTTTGCTGATTGGTATGAGTTAGAGCGTGTCAAAGTTTGATCCGCAAAGAGAACCCACCACGATTAATCTGTAAACCGCTTCCATGAGATCCATGATAAAAGCCACTATGAGATCTTGAGTGTCCAAAGTGACGGGAGTGACCAAAGTGACTGGAGTGACCAAAGTGACTGGAATGACCAGACGAATAGATTTTAAGGGGTCTGGAAGAATAAATGGTTCGTGAACTGTGAATGGAATGGGCATCTCCAAATCTGCGGTGCAAAGAATGGCCGCCCAACCAGGTTGATCGGAGACTCGCTACATCTTCCCGCATATGATGGATATTGTCTTCAATGGCATTCAGAAGTAATTTGACATGCCGAGTATTCCCATGAATGTGTCCCAGACCATGGAGGCGGTCTACTTCAACATGATCAAAAAAATCTTCCAACTCATGAAAACAATGATCAAGAATTCTGATGTCTGATTCAAGGTGACTCAAGGATCGGCTGGTATAGGTAGTGTGGTGAAGATGGCTGGCGATGTTTCGAAATTTGGCTACATCGGCCAACATCTCGGCATAATGTAAACTATGTCGATAATGTCGAGTTTCGGTAATTAGCAAGTTGGCTTGTCTTTCGATCTTAGCAGCCAGCGAATGAAGGTGTTCCTGTACATCGGCCGCTGCATTCTGTTGAATTCCAATCCCGGCAAACAGGAATACGACGGATGAAGATGAGGTAAAGATGCGATTCATGATTTTCCCTTTCGAATGAGTCGAGTTATCCTGTTGACTCTGCCTGTGCTGACAACAAAGAGTATCAGTACATGTTTCGTGCCAAAACGCTTCTATCTTTTGCCACCGATGCAAAATCGATAGTTGGGCTAACAAAACACTGGCATTGACTGCAGTCATGTCAATGCACAAAAAAGAATGACATCAACTGGAATCTCGTCCTGGCCCAAAGCGTTATCAAATTGACTCGGCAAAACTCAAATTGATGACAAGCCGGACGGAATCCCACTCGGCCAATGATTGTCAAGTTTTCTGTATCATCTTTTGGATGGGATCCGCTTGGTTGGAAATGCCAGAAAAAAGACTGGGCAAAAACGAAACCGGAATTCGTGGGTCCTGCCGATTGGCTGGGTCAGGCGAATTGTTTAGCGACGATACTCCTCCAAGTTGCAAAGGCAATTAAATTCCAGAAAAATCGGTCCAAAACATAGACTGCATCCTGAAGGATCGTCGCCGTGGCACGAAAAGACCGGCCACGATGTCCGATCATACGGCGGTGTGCATGACTAGCTAATCCCTATTACAATCAAATGACTCACTTCACTCTCCAAAGGATCGCAATGCTTACAAAACCATTCATCGGAAAAATCCTGACGCTGTGCATTGGAATCGCTCTAACCCAAGTCATTGTAGGACAAGAACGATCCAGCATCTTTAACCAAAAAGATTTGGCGGGGTGGCGTGTTGAGGGCAAGGATGTGGAAGGCCACTGGACCGTCGTTGGCGAGCAGTTGATCGGTGAAAACAAGAACAAGACAGGGTCCAATCTTTGGACAAAAAAGGATTACGCAGACTTCGATTTGGAATTGGAATACAAGACCACTTCAAAAGACTACGACACGGGCGTTTTCGCTCGCGCCCCATCTCACCAAATCCAGATTGGCATCTCACGATCACTGAAACGCGATATGACAGGTTGCATCTATGCCCCCAAAGACAAAAAGGGATCTTATCCTGGCCAAACCCCGAAGGTTGCCAAATTCCACCGAGTGGGAGAGTGGAACAAATTGAGGATCATGGTTCGTGGCAACATGATTCATACCTACCTGAATGACGAACCCTTTGTTTCTTACGATGCGTTGACGATTCCAGCCCGCGGACCGATCGGATTGCAATTACACGCTAACGTCCATATGAAAGTTCAATTCAGAAACCTCACGCTCAAAGAATTGGGCACCAATTAGCCCCAGACCGTACCAATCTCAAGTCTGAAATCAATAGGAAGATTTCCCTGAAATCGAATCCACCGTTTCGATTGGTGATAACTCCAGTCTTTTCCGCAATTCATCCAATATGGTCTTGGTTCGGCTTGCACCACATCGAGTTACGCCAATTTCTCGGACAGAGATCAATTGATCAATATCGCCAATTCCACCAGCCGCTTTGATCTGAACATGTTCGCCTGAATGTAGTCGCATCAGCCGAAGGTCATCTTCTGTGGCCCCGCTAGTTCCATAGCCGGTCGATGTCTTGACCCAATCCGCTTTAAGATCACTACAAATCTGGCACAATCTGATTTTTTGTTCCTCGTTGAGGTAACAGTTTTCGAAAATGATTTTCACTTGGCGGTCGGCGGCATGGGCGATTTCAATTAAACGCTGAAGTTCATCATGCACATAGTTCCAGTTACCACTTAACACTTGACTGATATTGGTTACCACGTCGAGTTCCTGGCAACCGTCGGCGATTGCTTTCTCGGACTCCACGCATTTGGTGGACGTGGCTTGCCCTCCGTGTGGAAAACCAATCGTCGTAGAGGTCTTGACCTGCGTGCCAGCGAGTCGGTCCGAACAAGCTTTGAGATAAAATGGCATGATGCATACGCTGGCAACATCATACGCCAACGCCAACTCAATTCCCTGATCCAAATCGCTGACAGTCAACGTGGGACTGAGCAGGGCATGGTCGATCATCTTGGCCAATTCTTCATAGGTATGGCTCATCGTGGTTCCTGCTGTGGTAGTTCAATATACAGGGCGGTAATCAGCCCAATAGCCATCAAATCCTGCTGATTGGCGGTGACACCGTATCCTTTAAAAAAGGTATTTTACCCGCTAACACCTCATGATCAATCGACTGATCCAATTCCTGAAGAGCAAAAGATTACATTGCTAAAATCGGTAAGGCTGCCCTGCGAGCAAGTGATTGTCTGACGATTAACCGTCCTGTCACTCGCCGGAAATCATTTTGGAGGTGAATCACCCTACTCCCGAATCGGCTCTTGAAATCTTTTGACTCCACCGATTACTCAATCATCCTGAGGCAAACGAGGAATAAAGTTCCGCAAAAACGTATAGCTTTGTTGGAGTGCCAATTCTCGGCTTTGATCTGAATCTTCATAAGCGCGATCCTCGACCTCAACACAGACCGGACCGCGATATCCCGTATCCCCGAGGACCGAAAAAAAGCTTCCCCAATCCACATCTCCCAAACCGGGAAGTTTTGGCGAATGATATTCCAACGGATTCGCCAAGATTCCGACCGAATCAAGCTGAGACTTATCGATCCGCACATCCTTCGCATGGACATGAAAGAGCCTATCGGCAAATTCTCGCAACGGTGAAACGCAATCCATATGCTGCCAAATCAGATGGGAAGGGTCGTAATTTAATCCAAAATTCGAACTTGGTATCGCGTTAAACATCCGTCGCCATATCGCAGGGCTAATCGCTAGATTTTTTCCGCCCGGCCACTCATCCTTTGAAAAAAACATGGGACAGTTTTCTATCCCGATCCGAATGTCGTATTCTTCGGCTAAATTAACCAGGGGTACCCAACGCTCCAGGAACAATCCCCAATTGTCATCAATTGACAAGACAGGATTTCGCCCCACAAACGTATTAACTTGTCCAATACCCAATCGGGACGCAGCCTTGATGACGTCTTCGATATGCCTGATCGCTTGAGCAGATTCTTCAGAATCTGCCGAGAGCGGGTTGGGATAATACCCCAGTCCGCTCACCGCCACACCGTACCGGTCTGTTAAGGATGCCATTTGATCTATGGCTGCCTCGTCGCAGTTAACCACATCGAGGTGGGTCACGCCGGCATATCGACGTTCAGCTTTCCCAATAGGCCAACACATCAATTCGATACAATCGAATCCAATTTTTGACGCGGTAGAAAAGACCCCCTCCAAGGAGTAATCCGGGAGAATGGCACTTACAAATCCTAGCTGCATAGTTATCTTCCTCTCTTGTGGGGTTTCTAATGCATCAAATTGAATGCGATCCAAAAAAGCTCTCGCGTGGTCGTTTCACCTCCGGGTCTGGACGATGGGATGACCGGATGGATACCGACTGTCATCGAAAAAAAGGCTCATTTTTCAAAATGGTGATTCCAGCTGAGTTAAGTAATGGCTGGGGATTTGCAGGTCATCCATCGGAATGGAGTGCCAACTTATAAGCCTCTGCTATCTCATCCTGTCTGTTAATCGATGACTGCAAGTCCACTCGCTTTCAAAGCCAAAACAACAAGACAAAACAACAAGAAAAATCAAAACACTCTCCACAACTGGATGCCCACAAAGCAAACTGCCGCAGACGGTCGCATGAAATCCATTAAATTTCGAATATAGATAGCGATTCCCTGATCTGCAAGCGATCAAAAACACCTCCCAAATTCCCAACATCAAGAATGGCGAATTCCATTGAACAAACCCAACCAGGTGATCCCCAGAAAGAGATTCGCACCATCCCCTTTTTAGAATCATTGGAACACATCGGGAATTCATATTTCATTAAAGACTGCTTCTATTATCTTGTCGGCAGGGACGCCGCGACTTGTTTTATTATAATCGAGCCTGCAATCCATTAGGCCATTTCCCTTGCTTGCGAATGATCGTTCGGCTCCCATCGGCAGCGGAACTCGTTTACACTTGTAAAATCGGCATTGGCTCTTCATGTCGTTTTCGGAAGAATCAACCGGCGTGGTCGAGGCTTTTTTGTGAATTGATCGTTTTCCCCAACATTTCTATGACACATCCGATTTTGCTTCTGGTTCAAATTTCTCTTTGCTCCGCAGGGACCATTCTCGATGGACCAATTCGAACCGAAACCATTACGCCGATTCGAAAGGCGACATTCAACAAAGAGGGTTCCTGCCGGGTACGAAAGCAAGGTGGAAATCCACGTCAAATTTCTGGCTACCTCGTTTTTGACGGGTCCATGGATGGCAATCGTCAAGTTGACCCGCAAATCGCCGTTGGCGGGGGCTACGTTCTTCACGGCACCAACAGTGGCCTGATTATCTACGACAAATCAGGGCGATTTGTGCAGGGTGTTTCGCAAAGTTGCTTCAATGGAGGTATCGATCCCAAACTTTTCTTTGACTCCCATAACCAGGTATTCGGATTTGATTTATGGGATCCGTGGGATCGGGCAAAGAAAAAGCCGGTGAACATATCAGTTTCTCAATCCAGCAATCCGACAGCCGCTTGGAATACCTATCCGGTTCCAGCTCCAGGTGGTCGGGATGGAGGAGGAATCGGCTATAGCAGCAAATGGATCGGTTATACGTTTCCTGGTGGTTCGCAACAAACGTTCGTGCTAAAAACCGCGGTAGCGAAATCAGGCAAGCCGGCTCAAGTCTATCACTTTAAAGGCAACCTCGGGCATCCCGTCATGACGCAGGATCAGGAAGAGGATCTCTATTTCGTTTCTATTGGAAGCCGAATGATTCGAATTACGCGGATTTCTGAATCTCGGGATGGGTCGCCCGTATCGACTATCGTCGCGTCGAAACCTCACAACTTGAAATTAGTGGGTTACCCACCACCATCACCACAAAAGGGATCAAAACAATTGACGGCCTCGGGTGATCGAAACCCGAAAAACCTAGTACTCCAAAGCGGGTTTATCTGGTTTTCACATGCGGTTTCGTGTCAGGGTCGGTCTGCGGTGCAATGGCATCAAATGAAAACCGACGGGACCATCGTACAAACCGGTCTGATCAGTGATCCCAAACGAAGCTACATTCAAACAACGATCGGGGTTAACAAACACCAAGATGTGATGGTCGGCTTTCAGGAAACCGGCCCGGATATGTTTATCAGCCCCCGTTTTGCTTTTCGGCGAAAATCCGATCCGCCGGGAACTCTCCGGCCACCGGTAAAAATTGGAGAAGGAAAGGCTGCCACAAACGGCATCGCTTGGGGCGATTATAGTGGAACGGTGGTAGACGGCGACAATCATACTGACCTCTGGACCATTCAAAGTGTTACCGGAAAGGACGGCAAAGGGGACACGGTTATCGCCCGTTTGCCTGCAATTGGCCAACATTAGCCCCATGAATAATCCGCCAGCAACCAATCAAGGTAAGGCTCTAAACCGCACGTAGGTCTTACCTTTTCTGTTAAAGACACTTAACAGTGGCGGCGGTCCTGTACTCGTCTACCAATCTGTGGAACAATAAAACGGATTCAGATTTTGCTTTCTTACTTGGCGCTGGAAAACCCAACATGTCTTCTGAAAACCACCTATTGCGTTCCGCTTTGGGTGACAAAAACGCCATGGAGGAATTGCTTTTAAAAGACCGCGCTTTTGATGCCGCAGCGGAGGGGATCACCATCGCGGACGCGCAGGCTAAAGATCGACCGCTGATTTATATCAACGAGGGTTTCTCACGCCTGACAGGGTACAGCGTGGAGGAAACCTTAGGTTCCAACTGCCGATTTCTTCAGGGGCCTAAAACAGATCCAGATGCGGTACGGGAAATACGCAAGGCGATTGAGGAAGATCGTAATTGCGAAGTCGAACTAATCAATTATCGCAAGGACGGAACCCCGTTTTGGAATCGTCTTTCTATTACTCCTATTCAGGATTCCTCAGGAAAGACCACTCATTTGATTGGAATTCAATCGGATGTTAGCCGTCGTCGGCAGGCAGAAAAGAACCTCATTGATTCCAATTCCAGCCTTGCTGCGGCCAATCTTCGCATGAAAAACGAACTCATGGCAGCAGCCAAAATCCAGCAGGCTCTGTTGCCCACCGCCATTCCGCAGCTCAATGACATCCAGGTTGCCTGGGCTTTCCGACCCTGCGACGAATTGGCGGGTGATATTCTGGATGTGCTGACAATGGAAAACGATCGGTTTGCTTTTTACCTTTTGGATGTTTGTGGGCATGGTGTTGCAGCCGCCCTGTTGTCAACGACCTTAAGTTGCTGGCTGTCCAGAATGCCGTTGGAATTGCGCCAAAATCCAGTCGCCGTGGTGGACCAATTGAACCAATCATTTCAAATGGAGGGAGATTTTTCGCAATTTTTCACCTGTTGCTATGCGGTCCTGAACCCAAACAACCAAACGCTACAGTTTGTTTCCGCCGGGCATCCATCACCGATCCTGATTCGGAACAATGAGGCGATAGAAATCAAGTCCTCCGGTTTTCCGGTCGGAATCGTACCAGACCCCAACTACCATTTGCAGGAAATCTCTTATCAGTATGGCGATCGGATCTACCTCTACAGCGATGGTGCGATTGAACAGGCCGATGCCAACGGCAAGATGTTTGGTATGAAGCGTCTTATGACAGAATTGACACGTCACCGTGCGATCACTTTACAAGCCAGTATCGATGAAACGATGCAAACGGTTCTGCAGACGACCGTCAACAACAAAAATGATGATGATGTTTCCATCTTGGGGATACAAATTGGGAAGGACAATTATTGACGTGTCATCCCCGTTCTTCCACGGGTGACGATGCGTCGATCGCGTTACGTCGTCTATATTTTAGCCTCATTAGATTCGACGCGGTCATAATTGACACCAGCATGCAGGACCCCATTGAAATCGACTACCGCTCCAACAGGCAGTTTGACAAACAACTCGATTTTTTTGATGTTTAAGGTAGAATGCGGCAATACCAATTCCGGCGATAAATTTTTCTACTATTCTGTCTGAACTCTTTCTGGTAACCGCTATGATCGCAAGATTTCTTCTGCACTACGGAATGCTCTCCTGCCTTTTGCCAGGCTCTTATCTTCTCGCACAGGAGATAGAACCCAAAGTTGTCATTGGCCCGGAAACGACCTATATCGATGGTCCACTGACCACAGATGGTTATATAGACTACTTAGCTCATTTAAATGCGATCCTTTCGAAGGGTGTGACACCTGAAAATAATGCGGCAGTACTCCTTTTAAAGGCTTCGCGAGGTGAAATCTCTGATGAAAAATACATGAAAAAATATTGCAAGGCATTGGGTATCAAACCGCAACCCTTGCAAGGCGATTATTTCATGACCTATCACCAATTTGCTTGTCAGGAAGAAAAAAAAATCAAGAAACGAAATTTGACGTTTCAGGAAATAAACGCCGCGACCGGCAAAATCGATGAACAGTTCGACAACGCGGGAAAAGGCGCCTGGACAAGGGAAAAATTTCCGGCCATCGCCCAATGGATTGAAGCAAGTAATAAACCACTTGAGCTTGTTCGTAAAGCGACTTTGAGGCCCCGTTACTATCACCCCTTGGTGAATAGCAGCGACAATGCCGAACACGCCGGCCCATTGGTCGCTGTCCTATTGCCTCAGGTACAGTCGGCTCGTAGTTTTGCCAGAGTCCTAATGGTTCGTTCATTGCTGGGACTTGGCGAAGGCAATATTGAACAATGCACAGAAGACATTCTGACCATACGGCGACTGGGAAACCATATTGCCCAAGGCGCGACGTTGGTTGAACAATTGGTGGGTATTGCCATCGTGGGAATCGCCCAAAATCTCGAGCAAAAAGTCGCCTTGTCTGGAAAGCTCTCGACAAAGCAGTTGTTGAACTATCGAACAAAGATGAGAAAAACCGCCATCAAGTCCAATATGTTACGAAGTTTTTCGCAATGCGAGCGATTCATGTACCTCGATAGCGTGCAGCAAGTCATGAAAGGCGGGATGGAATCGATGAACCTGCTGTCGGGAATTGCCGGGGCTAGTAAAAAGAAAACCAGAATGCAGGACATGCTCGACAACGTGATCAGCAGTTCGACCGATTGGTCCGTTACCATGAAAGAAGGCAATCAACTTTACGACAAATACGAGAAACAATTGTCGAACGATGAAGACTGGATCGCCCAAGACAAGGTATTGGTCAAGATGGAAAAAGAAATCAAGGAACTGGCTGTGGAAACCAGTGATTTTTCAGCGGGCCTGAAAGCCTTGCTCGGAGGGCCTGAGTATCGAGGAAAAATGATGGGAAAAGTCTTCGTTGGATTACTCCTGCCAGCATTGCGATCGGCAAGCATGGCGGAAAAACGAGCAATCGTAATGGATGACCTCTCCTTTATGGTGATTACCGCCGCCGCGCATAAATCCGAAACAGGTGAGTTCCCACGCTCCATTGCAGACTTTTCAAGAAATGCTACCGATGAATTACCGGTAGACCGGTACGCCAACGATGACTACCGGTATCGCGTTGAGGGAAATGGGTTTGTGGTTTACAGCGTCGGTCCCAACCGAAAAGATGAGGACGGTAACGGGGTCTTCAATCAACGACGTGATAAAGGTGACGACTATGGAGCTGGTTATGAATCGCAAGCTATCAACGTCAAGCCTTCCAACATCTTCAAATAATGCTTTGTTCAAACCACATATTCGTTGAATGAAGTGTCAACACTTGGGCTCTTTCGATTCCAACGAAAAGCGTTAAACGGCCGCCACCGTATCGAGCGATCGCTAATGCCGCCCACCGGCACCTGTACCAAAACATCGGTTCGTGGCTTCGTGCTGCAGCAAACCAACCGTTGGGGAATCGTTGTTAACCGACGAAAAGACCATTTCCTTCGCTGATGGTCAAACTGTATTCAAGAGAAAGACGTACCCATCATTGAAGCGGAACAGGTCACAGAGAATTTCAGCCAAACCCATTGGATATCCTTCACTTCGGAAACTCCAAATCGTTCGGCCAATCCAATGATTTAACTAGTGGTTTCTCGTGTTTTCAATCGTGTATTGAAATCGATCAACTTTTTTTCATCTGTATTCTATCGGGCCTTTTGCATTCTCGGATCTGGCAAGAGTGTTGAAATATCCCAACAACCGGTTCAACAACACTTTTACTACTGCGGTTCAGTTGGATTATCCTTGGACGCCACATCCAAGGCTTCCAAAGTTTCTTCAAATTCAGAATTGGCTTTTTTGCTTAACTCTTCTTCAATCGCATCCAGCGTTTGTCTCCATCCAGCGGCCAGCTCTTTCAGCTCTTGGACGGTCTTCTCTTTTAGTTCGCCTGGATCGGGAACGGTATTGTCAGACATCGTTTTCTTCTCCGGATTTATTGTTAGAACGACTAAAACCGATGGTCTAAAATAGTCCGCAAAGCCAATACAAATGCCAGAAGCTGGTGACCTTGACTACGGATTCAATTCGTCGTTGGTAAATTCCTGAAATAATTCTGGTAGCTTTCCTACCAACATTATTAATGCCGGAGAACTACACACGCAAGTATTCAAAAGCGATTTTGCGAATTGCAAGCTACTGATGAAGATCTTTTGAGATAAACAAAACAAACTCAGGGGCTAAACCACCTCATCAACCTGCATGTGCTTTCGCAACGAAATTCCGTGCTTTTATTCTGCGTACTTTTTTCGGACTTCGCAGCTCAGACTGCCAGATTAACAACCCGGATGGGCACCCGGTCACTTCTTCTTGAGAAGATCATTGATTTTAAGTCAGCAAGTCGACTTTTTGAGTCAATTGAACAATCGGATCGACCGAATCTGGATCTGAGAACGAAGCGGTATCCTCCATCACCTGATCGTAATTACTGACAACGGCGCCGACAACAATGTTGACCAGCAGGTACGCTGAGATCACAAAGAACGAAACAAAGAAAAAGGAAACAAAGAAAAAGGAAACAACGACATCATGAAATCCGTCAAGTTGTCTAACAAGTCGTAACGCAAATCCGTCAAGTCCTCACCGGTGATAACACGAAACATGCTGAACATGGATTCTGGAACAGAAACAAAAGGATCCTTGACTGCACCAATTCCGGTGATGACCTCACTTTGACCTCTAAACATGATGAAGCCAATAATACTGTACAAATACAGCACGATTAACATGAATAAGCATACGAAAAAACAACGATTTCATCGATCTGAGAAGCACTCTAGTAATCACCTGCAGTTCCGGGAATGCCTTCTGCAAACGAAACAACCGAAAAACTCGCAGAATGCGAAACGCGGTCAACATCTCCGAATTTGCGATCCAATTCTCCGGAATGGAGGCCAATAGAACGAATGGCAATCTCAACTGCAAATGCAATTAATATCACGTTTTGGGAAAATACAATCCAGCGATTTTGAATATCCAACTCCACACCTATCAAGATTGAATTCAAAATAATGAGAAGGATGACGATACGATTAAACAGGTTTGAATTAACCCCTTTTCGGAAGAGGCTTCGCATTGTGTTGATCACTCCAGTATAAAGGCGAGGCGACCAATTTTAAAAAGAGCCATTCGAAGAACGCAGAAAAATCCAGGTCATTGTTTTCACGAAGTGCGTGAATGCTTTTTTTGAATTGGACTACTGATTTCACTGACTTCGAAATATAACGGATTAAAAAAAGTACTCATCACAGGTGCCGTTTTTTATCGCGAGTAGGGATGACCATGTTGTTAACAGGAGATTGCTCGGATTCCTTACGGATCTATCCTCTCCAGCCAAGCAGATCAAGTCTCAAGGACCGTACCAGTTCAACGGGAAGCCGCTGCATCGCAACATCCGCACAAAGACTATCGATGACCAACAAGGCAAATCCCTAGTTTGGTTTAGCATACATCGCCTGGAAACCTATCGGTGCTGACGACTACTTGAATTCCAACGGACGGAAGTTAATGGCCTTCTCGAAGAAACTGCGATTCATCGGGAGCTGACCGGAATGACTGCTGAGTAAAACGCAATTTTCTTTACTCTTTCCACGAAACAGTTCTTTGTGTCCGGTCACCATACTGGTTTGGGCCATTAAATAACACGTTTCGTGTCGTTGCTCAAACACGATCTTGGCGTACTCGGTATAGAGCCCCATCACATCGTTAGAAATTCCTTTGCTGACATCATCATAGCGATTTTTCGGCAGGTCGAATTCGTAACCCACATCCACCATTTCCAACACCTGCCCATGGAAAATATTACCGGTCCCTTGACACCGTACAGCGACCTGAAGACTGTTGACATGGCCGCCAAATACCTGATTTGCGTTGGGGGCCTGAATACCATCATCATAGGCTGCCCAGTCAAACGCGATACATCCGTTGGCTTCGCCTCCGGGACCAGAAGCGTGGCAGTTGGTAAAAACGTTGTAATAGGGTGATTCGCCGTTGCCAGGTCCGTAGTAGGCTGAAGTGTTAGCACAGCGTAGGTGCACAAACAAATTGTCAAAACGACTAAAGCTCATACCGGTTAAGTGGTAGGCCCACGAGTTTTGTGTATGCACAAATGTATTTAAGCCTGCGAATGCCATGGCCGTCGCCGGTGTCCGTTGGGCAGCATTCCAACACCCGGTCTTCGCAGGACCATAGTAGTGTATTTCGCTCAGTAACCCATCTCCGTGAACGGTCGTCCCCTGATGAACCATTAGAGGCTGACGAATTGTATAGTGTCCCGACGGAACATAGAGCGAACCGCCTTTTCGACACGCATTCAGGGCTTTTTGGAATTGCTGCGTCACGTCTCCATTGGCCGGCAACGCGCCAAATTGCCGGATGTCCAACTGGCCAGTCGAGATGCGACGCCAACGCCCTTTAGGAGTTTGTTCACTCTTCAATACCAAACCACCATCATCAGCTTGGTTATCTTCTCCAGCCCAATAAAAATCACCTCCACCACCATCTCCCGGCCTCAGGTATCCAGACGTTCGTAATTGCTCGGAACACAACGGGTCGAATTGACGAAGATCCGCGATTGTTTCAACTGCGTATAGGTGTTGCATTGTGACGATCTTCTAAAGCGTTCGTTAGCCAGATAAAAAAACTATTTACCAAACTTATTCTACTTGAATGTTATCCAGTTGTTCTTCTAGTGCGGGTAGACAGACTTGAACGCATACCGTTTAAATCCCATTTAATGATGGATCTGGTCGATCAGGTTCCTTCGTTTTAGATAAGCACCAAACGTATACTTCGCTGGAAACCCGGTTACTGACAAGTGGAGCCCCCTGCAAATGGTCCGACCCCTGACTGGCACCACAAAAATGATGTGGTCTTCGGTGCAGCGATCAAACAACTGCGATGATCGGATTGAACAGCAGATACCGGTTCACGAACACAGCAAAACCGGCCCAGTTTCTACGCTTCACGTCGTCCAAAAAACAACCAGTCAGTTTGTTCCACATCGATCAGGTCATTCCATACCGTAACCTGCTGCACGTCAACATCCACCAATTCCTCTTTCAGATTTGCCAGCAACGGTGTGTCTTCGGCATACGACCAAACCCCCAAAACGCCACCAACGGTTAACTGCTCGCGAGTCCGCCGCAATCCTTCTCTGGTATAAAAACCGTGGCTCTGATCCCCAAGCACATCCTGCGGGGAATGGTCGACATCGATCACGATCAGGTCAAAGCGTTCCGCTGTACCCTGATCGATAGGATTTTGCCCGGGCTTGGAGGAATCAACACCCTCTTCGGCTACTCTTGCATAAACATCTCCGTGGGTGACATTCAGACGCCCGTCTCCGGCTAACTGCCCGGCAAGCGGTATCAGGCCCCGATCGAGCCAACCGATGACCTGGGGCAGAAACTCAACGACTTCAACGGATGCCACTCTAGCGGATTTCAGACATTCATTCGCCGTGTATCCCAGCCCAAGCCCGCCGACCAGCACGTTCAGCTTTCCCTCGATGTGGTCAGACACCTTTTCCAAACCGATGCGAGCGAGCGCCCGTTCGGATTCAGTCAGATAACTGCTCATCAGGAATTCGTGATCGAGGGTAACTTCGGTGACAATGGTACCTGGTCGGGAGACTAACTCCCTTCGCCGCAGGCATAGCGTCCCGAGCGGAGTCGATTCATAGTCGAGAATTTCCAGCGGCATGTATTATCTTTTGTGGTGAGTTTGACATTCGAAAATGCTTGAATCGCCAGAAGGCTTAACCAAATATCCCTGGCCGTATGGTTATCTTTTCATCTTATTCGGTTGCCATTTTGGTGTTTTTTATCGGCGTAAATTCTCAAAACGTAGATTTCTTCCAAAACCCTTAGCTTCCAACAAACGTCGGACCATCGATCACATCAAAACATCTCGATGTCACTTCGCAAAAAACAGGATTTTCCTTAATGCCCTGAAAAATTTCGCCCGCCAGGTAATCGAGCATCGCTTGCTGATTTTCCCACACATAAACTCCGCCATAAGTATTACCCTGGTCATCTGCGAGATAATACTTGGACTGAAGCCCCGGAATTCCGGTAAACACCGACGAGACCTCTGCAAGAACAGCATCATATTCTTCGCGGGAAATGCCAGTCAGCTTGAAATTAACAATTTGGATATGCATCTTGGTTCTCGAATTAAAAAAGTTTGCCGGCCGTGTGATTAATCAAACGAAATCGGTCGGCTGTTGCAACAGCTTGCGTTATCGTAGCAAAAAATCCTCTACCATATAGATCGATCTTACAGATCAATATTAACCGCGGCCTCGATTCGAACGAGACACGCACGACGAAGGCGAATTCGCTTGTCAAACCAACGGACCGCATGAGCGGAAAAAAAAAGTTATTTAAACAGCCGACCAAGTTTTTGAAACAATCGCTGAACTACCGATTCTGATTGTTGAAGTTGTTTACGATCCTCAATCAAACTGTTCAACTCACCGTCATCGAGCCAGATCCCCAAACAGGATTGACAACGGTCAACTCGTACCGGGGTGCTGTACGAAAAATAATGTTGTATCAACCTCCCTTGATCACTTTCGCATCGGGGACATTGCATATACCCATCCGTTTGCCCTGAGTGAACTGAAGGTGAACCGTATTCCATCTCAAGAATTTCTTCCGGATCCTGCAAAGGCTTTTTTCGAATCGTCTCAACTTCACCGGCGTCAAACCAGATCCCGTCACATTGATGGCACTTGTCCAATTGAATATTTTCGAGTCTGACGGTCGCTAAAGCAGAACCACATTTTGGGCATTTCATATTTTTACTCCAGAGTAATCAGAATCCAAGGTAATCAGCATCTAAGGTAATCAGCATCTAATCTAATCTTCACTACATTGAAGTTAATACTCAATCTTGTCGCCGCCGAATCCACAAAAATATGTTTACAATGAAGATAATTACAATCTGGACCGGTCACTAATCGGGTCCTGTCAGAAAAAGGGATTTTATTCTCACCATGGACAAGTTGTTTAAAACACTGCGATTCCCAGAGTGTGGACTGTGGTTTGTCTTTCTGTCGATTTCTTTTCTGTGGTCGGTCACCATCGGCACGACGATGACGGCGCAGGACAATCAACCAACAGTCGACTTTCAATTGCGAATCCTGCCCCTATTTAAACAACACTGTTATCCATGCCACAGCGGCGACAAGGTCGAATCCGGATTCCGCCTGGATGTCAAAAAGCGGGCCCTCGAAGGCGGGGATCAGGGAATCGCAATCAAACCCAAAGACCCCGCCAACAGTCCACTCATCCAACGCATCAGATCCAACGGGGATGACCGAATGCCTCCGGAAGGGGCCCCCCTCTCGGAACTCCAGATCAAAGAGATCGAAAAGTGGATTTCCCAGGGAAACCATTGGCCAAATGGCCTCGATCGCCAGTCCAATGAACATGCCAACCATTGGGGCTGGCGTCCGCTATTGAGTCCTTCTCGGCCTTCTATTGAGAATAATTCCTGGCCCAACAATGCCATCGATTACTTCATTGCCGCAAAGTTGGAAAAGAAAAACATCCAGCCATCACCCCCAGCAACCAAACAGATTTTAATCCGGAGAGTGTTCCTTGACCTGACTGGCTTGCCTCCGACACCATCACAATTTGACCATTGGAAAAACAACCCGTCGCCCCACTGGTACTCGCAAATGATCGAGAATTTACTGGCTTCACCCCACTATGGGGAACGCTGGGGCCGAATCTGGCTTGACCAAGCCCGTTACGCCGACAGTGATGGATATGAAAAGGATCGACCACGTCCCAACGCCTATCTTTATCGCGACTGGGTCATTAACGCCCTGAATTTAAACCAGCCCTTTGACCAGTTTTCAATTCAACAACTTGCTGGCGATCTGGTTCCCAATGCAACGACCAATACAAAATTGGCAACGGGATTCCATCGAAATACATTGACCAACAACGAAGGCGGCATCGACCGTGAAGAAGATCGTGTCAAGCAAACCATTGATCGGACCAATACCACCATGACGGTCTGGATGGGGTTAACGGTTAGCTGCGCACAATGTCACTCCCACAAGTACGATCCTATTTCACAACGTGAATATTTTGAGCTGTACTCTTTTTTCAATGATTCGGATGAATCCCCCACTGCGCTGGACCCAACGCGAATTCAAAAACTGGAATTTATAAAAGCCACCACGGAGCACCAGCTGAAGCAAGATCAGACCCAAAAAAAATTCGCCGCTCAAAAACAGAGTTTGCTTAAACAAATGCCGAGGCTGATCGCCGAGCTGGCAAAAAAATTCCCCTCAGGCAGCCCTGAACCCACCCCGATCGGACTGATCGCGTATTACCCTCTCGATGGAAGCCCGGAAGAAATCATCCGGGATTTTCAATCCAAACGGGATGCGAAATTCGTCGGTCCTGGTGCTCTGACCACGATGCCGGGCAAAGTATCACTGCAGATCCAATCGAAAGACAACAAAAGTCTAACCGGTTCCCTTTTCCTCGACGGCTCTGGACAACACCTGGAACTGGGCCAAACCCCTGAATTCAAAAGCGATCAACCGTTTACATGTTCCGCATGGATCAAACCAGTCGGTCCATCAGGCGGAATCATTACCAAGATCAATGAACCGAATGATTTCCGCGGCATTGACTTCACAAATCACCAGGGACTTTTGGAGGTTCACCTTGTTGACAAATGGCCCGTCAATGCCATTAAGGTGACACCAAAAAACACGAGGCTTAAAACAGATCAATGGCAACACGTCCTGTTTACCTATGACGGCTCCAAAAAAGCGGTAGGAGTCAACATTTACATCGACGGAATGAAAACTGAAACCAAGGTTTTTTTCGACACCTTAACAGGGGACTTCAGCACTACCGATCCTTGGAGAATTGGTCGCCGAAAGGTGAGCAGCTTTTACAAGGGATCGATTGATGATGTACGCATTTATAATCGTGTCCTCACCGCTTCAGAGATTCAGGTACTGGCCGGCGACAACAAGGAGCTCAACCGAATCCTCGAAATATCAGGAATGAACAAGGCAAATTGGACCGAGCAGCAGCGAAACGAATTGTTGCAGTTTTTTATCAACTCAAACCCGGTTGCCTCTGCCTTAGATAAAAAACTACTAAACTTGAAAGCAAACCCGCCTAAAATCGAAAACCATACCGCGATGGCGATTGTCAAGAGATCAACTCCCCGCCAAACCCAAGTTCATATCCGTGGTGAATTCCTGAACAAGGGACCCAAAGTCACGATCGGCACACCCAGTTTTCTGCCCCCGCTGAAAACATTGGAATCCAAAAGACCTGACCGGCTCGATTTGGCCAATTGGATGTTTGATCGGCGCAATAGTCTGACACCGAGGGTTTTCGTCAACCGAGTTTGGCAACATTATTTCGGGCGGCCAATAGTTGAATCGGAAAACGACTTTGGGACCCAGGGGACACCACCGAGTCATCCTGGTTTATTAGATTATCTGGCCTATGAATTCGCCACAAACGGGTGGGACATCAAACAGCTTCATCGAATGATCGTCAACTCCTCTACCTATCAACAGTCATCTCGAAAACGAAATGAATTGAACGAAATTGATGCCAACAATCGACTACTCGCCTACCAAAATCGTCTCAGGGTTTCGGCCGAAATCGTCCGTGATTTGGGCCTCGCCAGCAGTGGCTTACTGGATGCCAGAGTACATGGACCAAGCGTCTACCCACCTTTACCACCGGGGGTGATAGAACTTGCCTTTGTTGACGTTATTAATCGTGGCCCCTGGAAAGCCAGCACCGGGGGCGATCGGTATCGAAGAGGAATCTACACGTTTTTCCAGAGGACCTCCCCCTACCCTATGCTTTCCCTGTTTGATTCCCCGGATTCTAACGTGACATGCACGCGTCGAGAAAAATCCAACACTCCTTTGCAAGCATTGGCAATCTGGAACGATCCTGTATTTATCGAATGCGCCGCCCACTTGGCCAACCGCCTGTTGAAATCAACAGCGGAAACCGAAAAAGAAAAAGTAACTCTGGCGTTTAAGATCTGTTTCTCGAGGCATCCCCGGCAAGCAGAAGTAGATGTGCTATTGAATTTACTTAACCAATCAAAAACGATTTTCAAGAGCAGGCCACAGCTCGCTGAGAATGCGATCCGCGGGATAAAGACACCAAACGGTATTTCCGTCAGCGAATTCGGCGCCTGGTTTCTGGTCGCTCGCACTTTGATCAACCTTGATGATTTTATTGTCAGACCCTAACGGCACTGCAAGATAAAAAACCATGGATCTCCTTCACCAACAACGACGAAACTTTTTAACAGCCAGCGCCAGTGGACTTGGTGCCGCAGCGCTCATGGATTTTCTAGGCAAGGAAATCTCTGGCGAGGACCAATCCAACCCAATTTCTGCCCGGCCAGCCCACCATTTTGGTCAAGCCAAAAATGTCATCTTTGTGTACCCCGCTGGGGGGCCAAGCCAACTTGAACTCTTTGATCCCAAACCGACGCTAAATGCTCAAGCTGGTAAACCGCTTCCTGACTCCATCACCAGGAATGTCCGATTTGCCTTTATCAAAAAAGACGCCAAGCTGATGGGAACCAAACGGAAATTCGCAAAGCAAGGAGAGTGTGGGACGGAACTCTCTGACCTTTTACCTCATCTGTCGAACTGCGTTGATGACATCGCACTGGTCCGCTCCATGCACACCGAGGCTTTTAACCACCACCCAGCCCAGTTGATGCTGAGCACTGGCGTCCCCAGGTTCGGCCGACCTAGTTTTGGATCTTGGGTTTTATATGGATTGGGAAGCGAATCTGAGAATCTTCCCGGCTATGTCGTCCTCGCGGCCAACCGTGGGTCAAGTGGCGGAACTTCTAATTGGACCAACGGTTTCCTGCCTTCGACTTACCAAGGCGTGGTTTTTCGTAGCCAAGGGGAACCGGTGTTAAACCTCGACTTGCCCAACTCTCTCTCGAAACAACTTCAGCAATCCAATCTTGAGGCCATTAGTGAGCTCAACAGAATCCAGTTCCAAGAAACTCAGGACCCTGAAATCCAAAGCCGCATTGCCGCCTACGAATTGGCTTTCCGAATGCAATCGGCGGCACCCGAAGCTTTGGATATTTCGCAGGAATCCCAACAGACGCTCGATGCCTACGGGGTGGATCGCCCCGAGCCAAAAGATGTCAAGTCAAATATCGGCGGCGGAAAAGATGTCTTTAAAACGTTCGCCAGAAACTGCCTTTACGCTCGCCGACTGGTCGAGCGGGGGGTGAGATTTGTAACATTAATGCATGCCTCCTGGGACCAGCACGGAGAACTCGACCAAGCACTTGGCTACAACTCGCGGATGGCTGACCAGCCGATTGCCGCACTCTTGAAAGATCTCAAGCAACGCGGAATGCTGAACGATACACTGGTCATTTTTGCAGGCGAGTTTGGCCGGACGCCCCTTGCCCAGGGCGACAACGGACGAGACCATCACCCGCAGGCCTTCAGCGTCTGGATGGCCGGTGGCGGAATTCGGGGAGGGCAGGTCCTTGGCAAAACCGATGATTTTGGCTGGAGTCCCGTAGAAGACCCAGTTCACGTCAATGACTTTCACGCAACGCTGCTGCATCTCTTGGGTCTGGACCACAAAAAACTATCCAAACGATTTGGCGGACTCGACTTGCGATTGACCAACGTGGGAGGCAAAGTCGTCTCCAAGCTCTTAAGTTGAGTTGCTCTCCTCGATCTGGATCTCAGCTCAACTGTCTATTTCGAGCATCAACGGACGACGATTTCCATTGCCCCATGCTGTTTCATTGAATTGACTGTCGACTGCGTCTAAGAACCCGCCGGGTAGCTTTGCGAGCCTCCGCCAGCGTAAAGAAGAGTCCCCCTGAAAAACGCCTTTGTACATCGGAGATCTGATCGCGAAGCCCCGTCGTCAAGGCCAAAAGGTGAAAGCCCAACTCGTCAGTAGATCGCCACCATTTCGTTCTTCACCAAATCATCGCAGCTGAATAGCTCGTGATGCTGCGAATGATCAACGGAAAATTTCCTTATCAAACGAGGCAGAGTCGAGCTTGAGCAATTCGTTTTCACGCTGCCAAGCTGATTACTGTTTTTTCTTCATCCATGGAGTTCGCGCATTTAACGTGATTTCATCGTCCAAGGTTTTCATACGCTGTTGCAACCGACGAACGACATCAGGTCGTTCGTCGGCGAGGTTGTTTTGCTCACCAAGATCTTGACTGAGATCAAACAGCATGATTTGTGGTTTTGATTTCTCGGCTGCGGCTTTCTTTTGATTCCGACGCTGACGGGGCTTAATGACCAACAGCTTCCAATTGCCTTTTCTGATTCCTTGCAAATTTCCCTGGGAGGTGTAGTGGATGAACTCGTCACGTGGTGATCGATCTGTTTTGCTCAGCCACAAATCAGAAACATCCATGCCATCAATTTTGTTTTCCGCTGGCAGCGGCTTCCCGGTAAGGGCCGCAATCGTGGGAAGTACATCGATGGTACCTGTGAGTTCATTAGTCACCGTTCCAGCTGGTATCCCAGGGCCACGCATCAGACAGGGGACACGTTGCCCACCTTCGAAAGTTGTTCCTTTTCCCGCACGAAGCGGTCCAGCCGATCCACCATGATGTTGAAATTGCAGCCAGGGTCCGTTGTCAGTGGTGTAAATAACAAAAGTGTTTTCTGCCAGTTTCAGTTCATCAAGTGTATTCAGTAGTCGTC
This sequence comes from Planctomycetota bacterium, assembly GCA_014238905.1. Lineage (GTDB taxonomy): Bacteria > Planctomycetota > Planctomycetia > Pirellulales > Pirellulaceae > JABAAE01. The sequence continues at coordinate 14,360 of JABAAE010000020.1, read as the reverse complement.
CAACCTCTTCGTCAATGTGTTCAATGACATTGATATAAGCGTTCAACGGGTTGGGATCACGAACATCTTCGGGCACATAGAGGGGGATATGAGGCATCGAGTGCGGCAGGTAGACAAAGAAAGGCTCGTCACGATGTGTTTTGATGAAATCAATTGCCTTTTGGGTATATCTTCGCGTGACGGTTCTTTGATCTACCGGAAGCTCAACAATTTTTTCGTCTTCGATCAGGGGTGTTTTCCATTTTGTCAGCGTTGATTCAGGATCTTTCCACAGAATGTCCATTCCGGCAGCACCACCTCGTGGCTTTCCTTTGTTATCGGGATGATTCATGTCGTTGGAGTAGGGAATACCAAAATAGGTATCAAACCCGTTTGAAGTTGGCAGGACTTCGGGATGATGGCCCAGATGCCATTTGCCAAAGCAGGCAGTCGCGTAACCCTGAGATTTCAAATGATCTGCAATCGTGTGTTCACGAGGGTTTAGCCCCTTGGTCGATGTGGGGAACAGAACATGTTGGTGCATGCCCACCCTTTTGGGATAACAACCGGTCAGCAGAGCTGCTCGCGACGGTGTGCAAACCGGGGACGCAACCATAAAGCTAGTGAACTTGCGGCCCTCCTTTGCCAAGCGATCGACATTGGGTGTCTTGATCGTTTTGGACCCAAAACAACTGAGGTCTCCGTACCCCTGGTCGTCCGCAAAAATGATCACAAAATTCGGTTCTGAGGCTTGGCTCATGCAATAGCAACAGATGACTTCGGCAAAAACCAAAAGCGACAGGAATGGCGTCAGGCGTTTCATGTAGGATCTGACCTTTCATCAAGAGTGCGAACTGGAACCCTCAGTTTATCATGGTGCTGACTGCTTTCGGGTCGGCAGGATTAGTTTTTTTCAGATTGCCGTGTAAAGCCACTCTTTGAAATCTGGACGATCCGCGAAGGCGATCTATCTGCGTCACCGTCTTATTGTGTGCCTCGGCAATACGGCCACAACCATACCAACCGCGGCTCTCTACCCCACAGAGACCGTTCTATCCGGAATGGTGAATGGGCTGGCAACATCACCGCCATTGACGATCACCAACACTAAAATGGACAACTTAGCCCCAGGTCATTCACCGTTTCCGTCTGTTTAAGAAGGTCGTCGAGACTGTGAGGCAACAAATCCGCTTTGATGATCCTGATGGATCACGCCCATGAGATCCCGGTTTGATTATGGGCGGGGGGGGAATCGGTATCGGGAACCAAGTTCCCCCGAAATGGTGATGCACTAACCGTGCCCGTGAAGCGGATCAGTCACTGGTCACCTAGACATGAGATTCTTAGGTTTTTATCAACGGACAAAACTCTGCACCAACGAATAAGGGGAAGACTCGCTGGCTTTACCAAGCTCTCGATCCAGATTTCCCGACTATTTAAAAGTCTCGATCGAGAACTGTTTTTTGGCTGCCAGGCTTTGAAAATTCCGCAGCATCAAGTTTGATATTAAATTCAATCTCCTCGATTTGTGCAGTCACTTTCGTGGCCATGACGATAATGTCAACCTTGTTCTTATGGGCTACCTGCACCCCTTCGATCTTCCTGTAATCAGAGTAGGTGATACTCATAAAGCCAGGAATAACAATGCCTTCGATCAGCTTTGTTTCTCCATTCAAATAAACCTCGACTGGACTCCCGACAAACTTAACCAAAACGCAATTCCGATTGTTGAATGTGGCTTTAGAGGGTGTTACAAATGCAGCGTTGCCAAACGCTTCTTTCACTGTAAAAATCAGGCTGACTGCCATGCCAATTTTTTCAACTGCTAATTCTTCGGCAGTTGTATCCCGTACAGGTTCAAGCATATTTTGCCTCCAGCCTTGTTGTCCGACCCATCCTTTGGATTCCTTGTAAACGCCAAGGTCCGTGGTGATTCGTCCCTTATCGGCAACCAAGTCATACCATTCCTTAGTGGTCCCGCTGGCATTCCCTGTGGCCGCCTTGGAAGCCACGGAGGAGGTTTTCCGGATCGTTTTGATTTTTTTCAGAGCTGCCAATCCACCAGCCGCTTCGATGTGCTCGTCAACGATATTTTCATAATTTGCTTGTTCTGTTGATTCACTCGTTTCAGATTGACTGCCACCGGATCCCTGGTTGTTGCAGGCAGCGAAAAAAGAGGTGCTGGCTCCCAAAATGACGACCAAAGCGAGTTTTGTCTTATTCAATTTCATTTCCACTGGGTTGGATGTATTGGTTTCTTCTTTAAAAAAAGATAAGCAACTGAAGCAGTTGATGTATAGTCTGGGATGTACCAATTTTTAATTACTAACATTCACCTCTGGTCGGAGCGGAGGACAAAAGGCTTCCATGAATCGCTCCTTTCACCATTGCTTTTTGTCTCCTTCGAGTCTCTGATGCTCCGCAGTGATTGCAGATTCATTAAATGGATAAGTTGATTGAGGATCTAAGACTTTGCGCGAATGAAAGAGTCACCGTGCCAACCTTCGATCGTAGTTCGTCATGTTTGTGAGGGCTCGACCTTGAAAAGGCTTGCCTTTGTTGAGACTCTCTTGACGAGTCTCAGGAAAAAATCGGAAACACCATTGTTACCTAAAGCAATTCCAGTATTCAAGACTTGTTCGGTACCATTTCCCACTTACACCCCCTCCTGATGAAGACTCCAGTTGTAAAACCAGTCGAACCCAGGATGTCTCCTTGACGTCCAATGATCAAAGTCCAAGTGAAACCATTCTCGCTAGGCCGCCAAAAAAAGCATGGGCCGCAATGGGTTGATCACCAACACCGCCCATTTGGCCGGAAACCCTTGTTTTAGAAACCCTTGTTTTATTCGTGGGATTGAGAAAAACCCAACCTCTACGGGGTTGCCGCCACGACAATCTTCATCAAGCGAGTCCGACAGTTCTGCTTCACTCGAAGGTGGTGTTTGAACCCTCGTAATTCGGCTAAAAATCGATTTTCGTTAATTCCAAACTGAAATAAAAATTTCGATTCCCCGATCATGGCAACGCTTTCTACGATGTTTCCCTTCGATTAAAGCCGCTGACATGGTAGACTTTGAGGATGGCAACCACTAACCAAATACATCGTCGTCGGTTCGTTCTGCAGTCGGTCACCGGGTCACTGCTCCTTCCCACTTTGGCATCGTATGCTGAGGCAAACCATTCCCAAGGCCCCCCCAAAAAATCCGAAAAATCCGCCCCGCGACGGTTCGTGGCGGTGGGCAATCTACTGGGATTCCAGCAAAAGCATTTTTTCCCGGATAAGCCCGGAAAAAAGTACGAAAACACCACGCTGTTGAAGCCACTGAAAGCGAACCGTAACAAATTCACGGTTTACCGCGGTCTCGATCATGGTTTACGGGGCGGACACTTCGCAGTCCATACGTTTCTTTCGGGCGTCCTGCATCATGAGTCGAAGAATCGGCATGACGGAAATGTAACTCTCGATCAATACCTCGCTGACAAAATCGGTGGCGATACCAGATTCCCCTCGCTCACCGTTGGTTCCGAAGGCGGCATTCATGGCGGGTGCCAATTATCATGGACAAGATCTGGTGTGAGAGTTCCACCCATCACCGCGCCGGCCGAACTCTTTGAAAAGCTCTTCATCAGCGACACAACCAAGCAACGCGCCCGCAAGGTGCGCGACACACATTTACAAAAGTCAATTTTGGATTCTGTCCTTGAAGAAGCCGGGGACCTCTCCCAACGCATTAACCGAGAAGACCGGAACAAACTCGACGAGTACTTCAGTTCGATCCGAGACGTCGAGAAGAAAATCGAGATACGCAAACGTTGGACCAAGCACCCCAAACCGGATGCTCCCTTTGAAAAACCAGCGAACACCAATACGGTTGACGATCTGCCGATGCTATATGAGTTGATTGCACTGGCCCTACAAACTGATTCCACGCGTGTGGCCACTCTGGAAATCGGCGGAAGCTTTTTGCCACAACACCTCGGCATACAGAAGTCTTACCACAGCATGTCCCACCATGGTAACGACGAAAAGGTGGTCGCAAATTTGCTTACTTTAGAAAATTACCAGCTGGAACAGTTTTCCAAATTTGTGACCAGACTATCGGAAATGCAAACCGAGCATGGATCGCTCCTGGACTCCACTGCGGTACTCTTCGGAAGCGGCATGGGTAACGGCAGTTCACACACCAACAGTGATCTGCCAATTGTTCTCGCTGGCGGAGGTTATGATTCCGGTGAATACAAAAGAGTCCCAACCAAGGGCCTCCAAAAAATCCCGCTATGCAATCTGTTTGTAGATATCGCAAGACGCACCGGCGTTGAAACAGAATCCTTCGGCACCAGCACTGGTGCCTTCTCTTGATTATGAATGTCATGAGTGTGCCACAGGTTGCCAGATTCTCATTGCCTTATATTGTGGCCCTCGCCTTTGGAGCTCTGCATCCGTGTAACGCCGCGGCAACAGAACTCGACAATCATCAGACAGTGGGCAAGTTCATCAGTACCTTCTGTGCAGATTGCCATGGCAAAGAGGTACAGGAAGGCGAACGTAACCTTGAACTCTTCACGCTTCCCATCAAGACGGTTGCCCAGCTGATCACTGCTGATGAGATCATTGATCAGTTGACGCTGAAATTGATGCCACCATCAGACGCGTCTCAGCCGGATGACCAACAACGGGTGAAACTGATAACGCAGTTGCGTGAAGCAATCGCCGAAGCACGGGGAAGGTTTGATTCAACGGGCGGTCGCACCGTCATTCGCCGACTTTCGAATCGGGAATATGAAAATACCGTGGCTGCCTTGCTCAATCGCCGCGTTGATACTCTCGGACTGACCGCGGACTTTCCCAAAGATGGAACGAGCAATCACATCGACACCATCGGCGAAACACTCGTGACTTCCGGATTTCTGCTCGACAAGTACTTCCAGGCAGCATCCCGCATGGTCGATCTTCGCCTTGGCAAACCCCCGACCAAGGAAAAGCAATGGCACTTCACAAAAAACTTCAAGCAATACGAAGAGCTGGCCGGTTCACATAAGAGTGTTTTTAATTACGAGTTCCTTTGTCTTTACGAACAGCCCAATACTGATACCCGCCAAGGCGGCTATGGTCACATTGAGGATTTCCTTGAAGGCGTCCCGGTTTCCGGCCTTTACGAAATCGAAGTCAATGCCCAAGCGTTCCACCGAGACACTCACTACGACCCCAAAATTTTTCGGATAGATTTTTCAGAACCATTCCAAATTGGTGTCGTACCAGGTGACGCAACAAAGGGCCACATCCATTATCCCCAGTCGATTGAGCCGTTACTCGGAAAAGCGATCGTGCCGGATGATAAACCAGAATGGCTTTCTTTCCGCATTTGGCTTGAAGCCGGCCAAACGCCTCGTTTTATTTTTCCTAACGGGCCCTATGAGTCGCGTGCATCGGTCATCGAGACCAACCGTCGGTACAAAGACGAATTCAAAAATTTCAAAATAGGTGTCAGCCGCGCGGCGCTCCTTCGTGAAGGAGCTCTTCCGCACATTAGAATTGGAGAAATCAAGATTCGCGGACCGATTGCTGAGCCAGGTGGGTCTAAAGAAGAGCTTGCGGTATTTGGCAAATCCGGCTTCCAAGCCGACCAGGCGAGCCAACAGCTCAGGGAATTTGCCCGCAAAGCTTTTCGCAGACCGCTAACGGATTCTGATCGACAACGTATCGAGCGGTTTCACAAAGGACTTCTCGCAAAGGATATGGCCGTCAAAGATGCAGCCCTGGCGACAGTCAAGATGATTCTCTGCTCGCCCTCCTTCCTGTATTTCAGTGAGATCACAGACGATGCAGACGCAACCTTGCAGCCACATGACCTGGCGACGCGACTCTCCTATACGCTGTGGGCCGCGCCCCCCGACCAGCACCTTCACGAAGAAGCCAACAACGAACGACTGCAAACCAAACCGCAGTTGATTTCGCAAATTGAGCGTTTACTGAAAGACCCAAGGTCGGATGCTTTCACAAGCGGCTTCCTGGACAGTTGGCTCAACCTGCGAGACCTCGGTAACCAACCACCACCCCGGAAAACAGCCAATGAGTTTTATGCGGAAGACCTTCCCAGATCTATGAAACGTGAAACGCAACTGTTCTTCCGGAACTTGCTTGAACAGAACGGCTCGATCATGAATTTCCTGAATGCTGAATATACATTCGTTGATAAACAGCTTGCCAAACTGTATCAGCTACCCGCCCGGGAGACGCTTCGCCAGTCCGACGGATTCCAGAGGGTCGATCTGACCGATAGCCAACGGCGTGGTGGATTGTTGGGCATGGCGAGCGTTCTGACCGTCAGTGCCAATGGCGTTGACACTTCACCAGTGACACGCGGCGCTTGGATCCTCGAGAATCTCCTGGGGACGCCATCACCGCCACCACCGGACGAAGTCCCGTCCATCGATTCAAATGTCAGTGGAGCGACCACGATTCGCGAAAAGCTTTCCATTCACCGCAAAGACGAAGCGTGTAATATTTGTCATCGCAACATTGATCCACTCGGCTTTCCACTTGAGAACTTTGACCCCATCGGACGCTGGAGGTCAAAATACTCCGCTTCTAAAGGCAGGAAATCGAGGTCGCCAATTGATCCCTCCGGTCAATTAACCACCGGGGAGTCCTATGCAAACTTTGCGGAATTCAAACGCGTGCTTGCCGAGGCTCGTGGAGATGTATTTGCACGTAGCTTGATCGAATCACTACTGGCCTACTCAACAGGACGCAACATGGAACGCTTGGATCAATATGAAATTGATGACATACTGGCACGCGTCAAAACAAACCACTATGGATTGAGAACAGCCGTTATCGAAGTGCTCACGAGTAAAATATTTCGCTCTCGCTAAACGCTGCGGAATATTCGGAACATTTAAATAGCAAGCAGTAACACCAAACAAGGCAAAGCGATCCTTGGTTTGTCGTGAGCTGCAGATGACCCTGCCCCGCGTCGTGCTAATAACACCCGATCTGATCCGGTTATTGGCGGTGCTTGGTGATGATCGCCTTGAATTGAGCAACCAGATCGCGATGTTTGTCGGCAATATTGTTTTCTTCACCGATATCCTTAGAGAGATCGTAAAGCTCAATAGGCTGCTGATCACTGACTCGTACCGCTTTCCATTTGCCTTTTCGAACCGCAAATTTTTTCCCGGCGCGCCAAAACAGATAGTCATGTTTGGGCTGGGGCTTTCCCAATAGAGTGGGGACATAGGAAAGACCGTCGGTATCGATGGGTGCGTTGATCCCTGCCAACTCGCACGCAGTTGGCAAAAAGTCCCAGAAGGCCGATGGGTGACTCGTTTGTGTACCAGCCTGGATAATTCCAGGCCAGCGGGCGATCATGGGAACCCGGATTCCACCATCATAAAGATCCCGTTTGTAGCCTCGCAGCGCACCATTAGAATTAAAAAACTCCATCTTGTGGCCACCTTCCTGATGTGCCCCATTGTCTGACGTGAAAAAGACCAGAGTGTTTTCTTCAATTCCCAATTTTTTTAAAAGGGTCATCATTTCCCCGATATCACTATCGAGACGGGTGATCATCGCGGCGAAACCTTTTTCGGGCTCGGGCCAATCCTCCTTGGCATAAATCCCGTGGTCAGGCACTTCCTGTCCATTACCCGTCGCGCGGCCCCCTTCGTTGTTGGTGTGGGGAATCGTGTAGTGCGCCTGCAGGAAGAATCTCTGGTTTGCGTGTTGAAGAATAAAAGCCATGGCTTTGTCGTGCATTACATCATGGGAATAAGTGACCCGTTCAGTAGAAACGTTTCTCTTGGGGCCCTCGATATTTCCGGCCAAGGGGTACCGAGAGTTATTTTCCCAAAGGTACTCCGGGTAGAAGTTATGGGCCCGTCCCTGGTCCAAGTAACCAAACCAGTAATCAAACCCTTGTTTGGTGGGGACGCCCTGAGTCTTGGGTGGACCAAGTGCCCATTTGCCAACGCCGCCGGTCTTGTAGCCAGCTTGCTTGAGCAGCGTGGTCACGGTCTGAGTATTGGAGGGAAGGCTGTAATTTGAATTTCCATGAATGGGTGTGTTGCCGCTATGTTTTCCCGTCAGTAGCACTAACCGCGAGGGACGGCAGACGGTATGTCCTGCATAGTGATCGGTGAACCTCAGGCCTTCCCGTGCAAGACGATCAATGTTCGGTGTTTGAATGACTGCTTGGCCATAGCATCCCAGGTCACCATAACCCATGTCGTCCACCATGACATAAATGATGTTCGGTGGGTCGCCTGCCAACAGTAACGGTGCACACCAAAGGAAGCAAAGTGCCGTCAGGCGAAGTGGATAGATCATGGCAGGATTATTGATGAATTGAGTGGTTTGCGTGGAAGTAGTTGGCTCGCCCGTCTTCAACTGTCTTTTTAAGATTCTTTATGTTACCCAACACCTCTTAGATACTACTCGGAGGCAGGTAATTTTCAATACAGATACTTTATCCGCCTCACGAAGGTGAATTGTAATCCGCAATATTTGACGGGCACCTGGATTCCTGTTGTCCGGTTTACCACCTGCCAAAAATCAGAAATGGCCAGATTCCTTACCATTTTAATGACGTTTGATTCGAACAGGTTTTTCTGACTCGCGCAACTTTCCACGTCGACAACATGTTACCTTAGACGGTCCCCACATTCAGGACAGAAAAATGATTCTTCGACACTCCATTTGCTTCGCTCTGCTATTCGGTTCCATCTCTTTTGGAGACGAACCCCAGCTTTTGGATGACCAATTCGTGTTGCCCAAAGGGTTTCACATATATCGAGTCGCCGATAATAAGTTGACAGGAAGTTCCTATGATTTAACTTTCGATGGCCAAGGAAATTTGTTGGTCGCCGACGGAAATGCAGTTCGCCGATTGAAAGATGTAAATGGCGACCAAGTTTACGATTCGTTTGAGGTTATCGCGGACGGAAAAGCAACTTCGGGACGAGGACCACAAGGATTGCTGGTTTACGGCGATCATCTTTATGTTGTTGCTGGCGACGGCGTCCAACTTTTTAGCGGCTACATGTCTGGTGCCAAACTGAAACACGAACGACGACTTGGCGAAAAATTTAATACTGGTGGTGACCATGCCGCACATACTGTGATTCGCGGACTGGACGGTTACATTTACCTGGTTTCGGGAGATGGCGGAGGAACAGGTGGGCGCAAGCATATTACTGAGGATTCATCTCCCGTTCTCGAAGAACGGGCAGCATCTGTTTTTCGTTTCGACCCAAAAGGCGAAAAGTGGGAGTGCGTTGGAGCTGGCGGCCGTAACCCGCCAAGCCTCGGAATGAATTATCTAGGCGAGTTTTTCAGCTTTGACAGCGACATGGAGTTTCATGTCGATGTTCCTTTTTACCGCCCGGTTTCACTGAATCATTGGGGAACGGGAGGTGACTTGGGTTGGCAATCCGTTGGGGCATTCCGCAGGTATTTCATTGATACTCAGCCGGCCGTACTGAAAGTCGGACGAGGCTCGCCTAACTGGGGCGTTGTTTATGAACATCATCAGTTTCCAGAAAAGTACAGAGATGCATTTATTGTTTGCGACTATCGTTGGAAGTCTGCTACGACAGGTGGATACGCAACGTCAGGCCGGCTAGTTACTTTTCATCTGAAACGCAATGGAGCGAGTTGGAATGCCGACTTCACTGAACTTGCCAAAGCAAAACCAAATGCAAAAGACACCAATGGAAATGCAATTAACTTCGCACTGGTGGACATCGACGTGGCTCCCGATGGCAGCCTCTTGGTGACCGACCATAACCAAGGTGTTTGGCGGATCTTTTATGATGATTCTGCAAGTCCGAAAATACCGAAGATAGACCAGTTGAACGTTGCAAACCCTTCGAACAAACTTTTGTCGCAATTATTGACGTTGCCTCAACCTGCAGCAGAATGGAGCCGAGTTCAAGAAAATAAATTCAAGCGACTTGCAGATTTCGACATCGAAAAAGCACTGGTAAAAGTTCCTTTTGAGTCAAAATATCCACTTCGACAAAAAATACGCGCAATTCGTTTGTTGGCGGCCAAGTTCGATCAACTGCCTGCGGATTTCGTAATTCAACTTTCAAAAAGTGAACATGAAGAGATCCGCGGACAAGCTGCTTGGCTAGCTGGAATCATGGGTTCAAAAGTCGAAATTGGATTGTTACTAGCGCTAGCCTCAGACAATTCTGATTTTGTCCGCCGCCGAACTGCCGAAGCATTGACGCGTCGCCCAGACAACATCGCTATTCAAAATCTTATTCAGCTTTTGGACGATCGAGACCTTGCCGTTCGTTATGCATCGATGGTTGCGCTTTCACACCGGCCTACATCTGAAATCATCAAAAAGATTCCTGCTAACCCAACGGCGCAGTCCTTGTTGCGTATTCTCACCGCGACCCATTTGCGAAAACAGAAACCGGATGCTGCTTTCGTCAATTCAAAAATCAAACGACTGGCCATAGCCAATTTACCGCCAGAAGACCAACTCGATTTCCTTCGTGTGTTGAGTCTTTTTCGCACGGAAGTCGAATTGGACAAAGACGTACTTGCTGCGGTCGAAGATGCGTTACTCACTCGCTTATCAGTACGAGACAAAAGAATTCGATATGAGCAAGTTAGATTACTTGGCGAATACAAGATTGCCAGAGCATACGATTATTTGGTAAATCTCCTTGTCGGCGAAAAGGATAATGTTGCTCAATTTCATATCGCGATGGCAATTGGAAAGGTCCCAAGGCCGGAGCAGGGTTGGCCACAAAAGTCCTCCGCCGTTTTGGCGGATTGGATCATTTCAACTCAGACCGGTTGGTTTTCAGAGTTCGGCGGCAAAGGACTGCAGTTTCCCGGTTTTTGGGGGACAACATTGAACAAGCTGGCCGAGTCTCATGTCCAGCAACTGGCCACTCGGCTAAATAAACTGAAACCCGATAGCCAACTTGCTCGGTCCGTTTTTTTGCGGCTTCAATCGTCTAGCAACGCAGAAAGCGTTTTATTCCGTCTGTATGGCAACGCTGAAAATGATGCTGCTCGAAAAAACATAGTTGATCTACTCAATAGAATAAGCAGCAAAAAAGTTACTGAGTTCCTTTTAACTGAACTGCGCAGAACCAGTGATGCGGCACTGAAACAATCGATAACGATTGCGTTGAGTGCAAATGGAAGATGGCTCAAGTCGCCGTCAGTTTTTGTTGACTCGATTTTTTCCAGTGACGATCCGAAACTGATTGCCGCATTCCTGAACGGAATTGTTTCATGTGGAAGCAAATTGAATGTAAAGGAATCGTTAAATTCTTTAGTAAACGAATTTCAGCAATTTAAGAAAGTAGAGCCGGGCAACGTAAAAAAACTTGTTTGCTTCCGGCTGTTGGAATTGATGAATCGCCATCCGCAGCTTTCGGCTCAAGTTGAAAGTGTTCTCGTAACTCTTATCGGCGGTCAGCCCGAAAAAGTAAATCGACAGGCAAAAGTCATTTGGTCTTCCACGGATAAAAAGGATGGGGACAAGGCGTTTTTTGTTAAATCATTTTCGGTTGCAGCCGACCCAAGCAAATCTGAAATTGTTTTGACCTGCGACAATGAATTTATCTTATTCGTAAACGGAAAACGAATTGCTGCAAGTAACGACTGGACAAAGCCGTCGCGGATTGATTTGAGCCAGTCCGTCAAAAAAGGGAAAAACTTGATTGCCATCGAAGCCAACAACCAAGGTGGACCGGCCGGACTTATCGCATCTGTTTCCTGGCAAATGCCTGATGGAAAAAAGGAATCCATAGTAACCGATTCGACTTGGCGTTACTCAATTGGTCCACACCCAAAATGGAAAACAGTTGGAACCGATGAAGGCGTTTGGTCTGCCAGCGTTGATGTGACCACGCCAACCAAAAACGCAATCGACGCCTATTTGGCTTTTGTTGGATCAAAGCAATCCAACGACGACTTGGTTATTCAAGAATACTGGAATCAATGGTATTTGAAGGAGTTCAAAACTGCATTCGTCGCCAGACCGAGCAAGAAAATCAATTTGAGATCCGATAAGCAAATTTACCAGCTAATCGCAAATAGAAAACAATTTGATGGGAATATCGAAAACGGCCGCGCCGTCTATCTGAAGACGGGTTGCTATGCTTGTCATGGTGGAATTGCCAATAGGACGACGACTATTTTCGGACCTGCCCTGAGCGGGGCAACTTTGCGTCTTAAGCGATCAGAGCTGGCGGACGCAATTGTCTATCCATCCAAACAAGTAGTTGAACGATTCAAAGCCAGTATGATCGCGACCGTTGATGGAAAAACTCAGACAGGATTTATCACCGAGCAGACAGATGATGATGTCACGATCACAGATATCGACAACAACATTACTCGAATTCCCCGCGAAGACATTGAAGAAATCAAGGCTCAAAATAAGTCGTTGATGCCGGACACATTGCTCAATGGACTAAGCAACAACGAAATCAATGATCTACTCACGTTTTTGAATTCGCTCAAATAAGGTCGTTGCGAGCGAAGCAGGCGAATAAGAGCCAACATGTCTTAAAAGAGTTGAGGCTGAATTCGGGGGATGAGCACTTGGGGAGTATTTTAGCAGGCGGGCGTGAGTGGGTCAGTTTGTGGTGTCTTGTATGAAAACGTTGTTGAATTTATTTGTGAGTCAGGTTATCGCCGTCTTTTGGACGACGCAATTCCGTCAAGCGACGAATCTGGCCAACCGTGAACTCTATTTCTTTGACTCTTGACCGTCATGCCTCAAGCTGCAATTTTTGATTTTTTATGTGTTTCTGCTGGACTGTAACCAGCTGTTCAATTTGCACGTCACTTCCTCCCAAGCTGCCATTTAGATAGCCATCAACACGGGCATGTCCTGTTGAATCCGCCGAGGAATACGGATTGTTTGAAACAATACGATCTCGACGCAACCAAAAGATCTCTGAACTGAAACAATTGTAAATCTCAAGAAATAATGCAACTGAGATCAGATTCCCAATGGCCGTTTTGTTTACAAACCATTCTTAACGGTGCCTATCTGCCATGGCTTAAGCTAGCGGGCTGTAACGAGTTGAAAACGTAAGGACGCTTCTAGCGGACTATTTGGCCGTTAGATTCGGTATTTAATGGCTGCTTTTTCAATGCTGGCGTTTAACTAAACCACCAACCACATTTGCCGACGTCACGCATCTCAAAACTTGAAGAAACTAAAAATCACCTGATAACGATAGAATTCGATATTTGATGTGACTGCCAATGCTCGGCGAATCTTAAGGTCATCTTCCAAGGCAATGAGCAGCATGCATGCTCTTGGCACCGAGCATCAGGCGGTAGTATCTTTTCGCTTGCATAAGGTTGATCCCATCTGGTCATTTGGCTGCTTTTTGAAGTGTGCCCGAATCATACAATCTCGGACTTGTTTTTTTCTGGCATGAAAAAAGGGGCTTCCAACCGTCTGATCGGAAACCCCTGTTTTTACAGTGCGGGTGAGAGGACTTGAACCTCCACGGGGTTGCCCCCACTAGAACCTGAAAATACTAGGCGAAGTTGGATTCAACCCGTTTTTTATTGGTGAAAACGAGTTTACCACTCTGTTTAGATGATTGCAATTTGTTGCACTTGATTTCGATTTACCGCAGTACGTTCAAATGTTTTGAGATACGTGCGTTAAGAAGATGGCAACAAATTCAGTATAACGAAACGGTGCCGTGAATTCGGTGCGAGGATTTATTGAAAGTATGTGACCGGCCATATCTAGCCTGACCCCCCAGTTTTACTCAATCAGATCGTGTTTTAGAAATCCTGCGGCACCCCAAACCCACAATCGTTGTTTGCCCGGAACCCGCTGCTCATCCACCTTGTCGTGGATTACCAAAACCGCATCGGGATGAGCTTCAGCAAACAGGGCATTTAAATTTTGCTCACCATCGGTCTTCAAAATAACTTCACCCGGAGTCCAGTGGGCGCCTTCATCCTTACTGGTGAATCTCTGTACCGTTCCTTCCCTGGAGCGAAAACCCACCCATTCTTTTTTTGTCGGCTTCAATATAACGTCGATGGGCACCTTTTGCGTGCGCCAGGACTCACCCGTCCATACGTGCAGGTGGCGGATTGCTACGCCGTCGTCCTCGCTGATTCGATTGAGTCCTACAGGACGCCCATCAACGGTGACCCAATGCTGCGGTATGGAGCTGTATTTGTTTTTTGAGTCAAAGATCATCACGCTTTCATTTGCTTCTTCAAACGATAAAGGAGTGTTGAGTTTTTCATTCTCCATGCTCGTCCATTTCCCGGTAGCGTGATCCATGTGCATATAGTAAAGATTTCGTCGACTATGGGGCAGGTTGTCCTTTGATGCGTGCCAAAGGAACATGAGATGGATC
>JABAAE010000001.1:749474-790563 GCA_014238905.1 Planctomycetota bacterium | reverse complement strand
GAATTTTCACGATTCGAAAAGGAGTCACATGAAATTATCACCGAATCATTGACGTCCGATCAGATTGAGCAACTGAATTCAATTTTTGGAAAGGGTGAATTGGCAAGGAAACTTCAACCTCTGACATTTGAGGACATCCACCAAAATTTTCGCCTTTCCCGGGCAGTTGATGCCCGCTCATCGCCCCATTCCGAGGGAAGGATTAAGGGCAAGCCGACCTCCAAATAGCCGAGAAACGAACAGACCGGTAGAACCCATTGCCGCTAGTTTTCGACGCTTTAAATAAAAAAGCCACCTGAAACCAGGTGGCTTTTAATGTTCTTATTTTGGTGAACTGCGTTAAACAGTATCAACCAGCTGGCGTTGGAGCCGGAGCTTCCGCTTCTTCTTCCGCATCGGCGTCACAACATCTCTTACGAGCACAGGTTGTTCGGCACTTTTCGCAGCACTTCACGGATAATTTGAAGCGAGTTACCTCTTTTTCGCAAGTTTCCTTGCAAAGCTTCATCCGGGTGCATCCGCACTCATCGGTGACACACTTGAGCCGCAAGCGGGTGACTTCTTTCGTGCAAGTCACTTTCTCAAGGGCAAGTCTTTTAACCATTCGGCACTTAGTAACTGGTGCACGATTACATCCACAATCGGTTGCAGACGCAACAGATGTCGCGAAAAACGCGACGAACAATGCCAAAGGCATTACAATCCGAAACATTTTTGAAGTCTCCCAAAAACTGTAAAAATTGACTGTTACAAACTCTGCAACTTCTCTAATTTACCTTCCAATTAGGGCCGGGTCAACCGATCCAATTTTAATAAAGCTAGATTTACTGCAAGTCAACGGTCCCATTTAACCCGCGAAAAGGCAAAAACCTGCCATCTTCTAGCTCGTTTGGGACTCCATTTGCACGATATATTGCCGTAAACGCTCGTTTTCGTCATGTATATCACGCAGTTTCAACATATTCTCCACCCTCTTTAAAAGCTCCACTTTATTGACGGGCTTGGAAAGAAAATCATCGGTGCCAGATTTTACCGCTTTTTCGATATCCCCCAGTTCATTCAAGGCCGTCACCATCAGAATCATGACGTTTTTAGTAGCCTCGTTCGCCTTCACTCGCTCGCAGACCTCAAATCCGCTTAACTTGGGCATCATGATGTCCAATAGAAGGACGTCCGGTTGAAACGAATCTATTTTCTCCAATGTCGCAGCACCGTCCGCTGCCATCTCGATGACACAATCCAGCTCTGACAGGTAAGCTTCAAGCAATTCACAATTCGCCTGATTGTCATCGGCAATTAAGATCTTACTGGGCATGGCTCGCAATGCTGAATGAAGTGTAAGGAATCACATGTCCGTCCGCGTTGATCGGTCATGAATCTACGATATCGGTAATTACATTTCCCGCAACATCGGTAAGTCGGAATTTTCTTCCCTGGTACCTAAAAGTGAGTTTCTGATGGTCCAAACCCAACAAGTGTAATAGCGTCGCGTGGAAATCATGAACTTCGACAGGATTTTCAACCGGAAAATAACCCAGCTCGTCGGTTTGGCCAAAAGTCATTCCTCCTTTCACGCCTCCTCCTGCCATCCAAACGGTGAACGCGTCCTTATGGTGGTCTCGGCCTACCGTTGCATTACTCTGCTGCATCGGCGTCCGTCCGAATTCACTTCCCCACACAACCAGTGTTTCCTCCAACAACCCTCTCTGTTTTAGATCCTGAATTAATGCGGCGATGGGCCGATCGACCTGTTTGGCTTTCGCCGGCAGACTCTTGAATAATCCACCGTGGTGATCCCAGCCCTGATCAAACAACTGCACGTAACGAACACCTCGTTCGACCAATCGTCGGGCCAAGAGACAATTATTGGCAAAACTCGATTTCCCCGGGGTAGTGCCATACATCTGATGAGTCTGTTTCGTTTCCTGAGAAATGTCCATCAGCTCGGGTACCGATGCCTGCATGCGAAATGCCAACTCGTACTGTTTGATACGGGTTGAAATCTCAGGATCCCCCACATCCATCAATCGCTGTGAATTGAGAAAATTAATCCCATCAACCACCTGTCGCCGGTCGCTGCGATCCACCCCTTTTGGATTGGAGAGGAATAATACCGGATCACCCTTACTCCGAAACTCCACGCCCTGGTGCTCGGTCGGTAAAAACCCGCTACCCCAAAGACTATTTCCCGCACCGGCCACACTGCCGGTAATCAATACGACAAAAGCTGGCAAATCCTGGTTTTCACTTCCCAAACCATAACTGAGCCACGACCCCAAAGTGGGGCGACCGAAACGCTCGAACCCCGTTTGAAAGAACAACTGGGCTGGCGCATGATTAAACTGCGTGGTATGCAGCGTTTTGATCAGACAGATCTCGTCGCCAACACTCGACAGGTGGGGGAGCAGTTCTGAAAACTGCTGTCCACTCTTTCCAAATTTTTTGAACTGAAACCGAGTCCCCAATAATTTGGGATGCCCACGCAAAAAAGCAAAACGCTGGCCGGCGAGATACTTGTCCGGGCAAAGTTCACCATCATGGTCCTGCAACGACTTTTTGTAATCAAACAAATCCAGATGAGACGGGGCGCCGACCATGTGCAGAAAAATGACATTCTTGGCTTTAGGCGATGCCGCTTGAAGAGGATTTGGATTTTCGTCGACTGAAAATCCGGAATCAGCCAGCAAGCTTGCCAAAGCAATCGATCCTACTCCCGAGCCAGCCTTCGCGAAAAGTTCCCTGCGAGTCGTGCGAGTCGGATTGGACTGAAAAAACATGGCATGCTGTCGAACAAAGAAAAAAGACTAACTTCATGTCAGTATATCTCAAACGGAAAGCCACTTCCCCGCCGCATGAAAATTTCTAATTGAATTGCCGATAACACAAAACTCGACTCCACCCATGAGCACATCGCTTACTGACTCTCCCGCTCATCCCGCACCCGTACCAGACAGTCCTTGGCAGCCCCGCCGAGGAACAGCATGTCTACACCAACGGCCACCAAAGCATAATGGCGTTGGACATACTTCTTCAGGGATTCTGGCTGGACCCCGAAAATACCTAGCGGCATCTGGTTCGCCTGACAGACCCTTTCAATCTTTTCCATCGCCGCCACCACTTCGATGTCATTAATCTGCCCAGCCTTGTTGAAACTGGCCGATAAGTCGTAGGGTCCGATAAAGATACAATCAACGCCGGGCACTTGAACGATCTCTTCGATATTATCCGCCGCTTGAAAATGCTCGGCCTGGATCACCACCGAAACCTGTTGATTGGCCGTGGAGATGTATTCATCAAATCTCGATCCGTAGCCATGAGCACGTGCCAGACCAGTCCCTCGACTACCCTCCGGCGGGTAGCGACAGGAATCGACCACACGGGCAGCCTCCGCCGCGGTGTTGACCTGTGGAACAATAATTCCAGCAGCACCCAGATCAAGAGCCTGTTGAATCATAACCGATTCAATGCCGGCGACTCTGACCAGGCAATCGATGTCTCGTCCGGCAGAAATCAGGATCGACTGAACCTCAGAAACACCAAGTGCTCCATGCTCGCCATCGATAAACAGCCAGTCAAAACCAGCGGCTGCCAAAACCTCAGTGACTTCAGGTGCGGCGACGGTCACCATGGTGCCGATCTGAGTCGGGCCGTTTTTCAAATCCATCATTTTTTCAAGCTGATATTTTGAACTCAATTCGTTATTAATTGCCTTCAGCATACCACCAGCGGGCAACCGGAGGCACTGATTGAAGCAGGACTGGCAAGGGCACCAACTAAAGCAACACATCTGTCGTTATTGGTTTGATAGTCCGTATCGGTCCCGGCCAACAGATCTCTTTTTTCTGCTGCCTGAATGGAGGTAGCCTGACCGCTACCCATGTCGCTTCTTTTCCCCCAGAAAGCACTTTTGAGGATTCGTTGTTCCCAAGCCGACTTTCTTGCCATTTCCCAAATAAATTGCTAGTTCGCCCAAAAACAGTCAGAGCGGTTCCTTAATGACGACTGTATTTTTACAATCGATGTCCGCCAGCCTAAATTTGCCAAGGAGGCAAGCAAGGATTTCTGTGGGTCAATTCGTGGTAATTCGCAACGACCTCTCTTCAATTTATTAGAAAGAACCCGATGGACATCAATACGTCAGATTTTGGAGAAACCTCTGATGGAGAAAAAGTGGCACGCTTTGAGTGCATCAACGACACCGGCCTATCCATGTCGCTGATCACCTACGGTGCCACGATGCAATCCATGTGGACTCCCGATCGTGATGGCAAACTGGCCAACATCAATCTTGGCTGCGAATCGATGGAAGCCTATCAACAATGCTCTGCCTATTTTGGGGCAACAGTGGGGCGATTTTGTAATCGGATTGGAGGTGGTCAGTTTTCAATCGACGGCGCGAATTACCAACTTGCCATCAACAATCCACCGAATGCACTGCACGGGGGTATTAAAGGATTCAGTCATGCGGTCTGGGCTAGTGAATCAGTGCAGGATTCGGAAAACGTAGGGATCCGCTTCAGTCACACCAGTCCTGATGGTGATGAAAGCTTTCCCGGTGAATTGCAGGTGACTGCAGAGTACCTTTTGAATAACCACAACGAGCTGACCATCCAATTCAAAGCGACTTGTCAGGCAAAAACAATCGTCAATCTAACCAACCATAACTATTGGAATCTATCGGGTGCCGGCGAGGGCTCCATCCTGGATCACATCATCCAAATTCAAGCGGATCAATATCTGGAGGTAGACGACACGTTGATACCAACCGGTCAGTTACTCGACGTTGCCTCGACTCCCCTGGATTTCCGGACCCCAGTTGCCATTGGTGAGAGAATGAAATCTCTGCAAGCAACACCTGCCAACGGATATGACCACTGTTATGCCCTGCGTTCGCAAACCGGGGAATTAAGTCCGGCAGCGACCGTCTCCGATCCGGTTTCCGGCCGCACCATGTCGATCGAGACCACTCAACCAGGGATCCAGCTTTATTCGGGCAATTGGATGTCAGGCGATATTGCCAGCGGCGGTTACAGCCAAAACGAAGCGCTTTGCCTGGAAACCCAGCACTTCCCGGACGCCCCTAATCAACCCGCGTTTCCATCGACAATCCTGTTGCCAGGCCAGACTTTTTCTCATCAAACGACTCACCGTTTCGGAGTGAAGCCGTAAAGAAATCACATCAGGTGGCCAATAAGGTCTATTTGCGGTTCCAATTAGAAAATCACGTTGCCGTCAACTCATGCAAAAACAGGTTTGACGTCGCTGCCCACCGCCCAACGTGACGCAGTGGTGACCCACTGAGGCCCGAAAAATCTCGATCTGAACCAAAAGCATGACGCGGCCCCAACGCCTCATACGGTGGAATTGATCGGAAATCGCCCGTTTTTTTCCGCCGGAAATTCGTTTAATCAGCCACAACGTGTATGATGCAAGAGCTGCAGCGGATAGTCCCACCCGAGCCTAAATCAGAGATCGCTGTGTTGGCCCCCAACGGACGCTTCAAAACAGGAAATCCTAAGGATGTTGCCATGTGGAAGATCGTATGCGGATTGACGATGCTGATGGCAAGCACCGTCGCAACAGCACAAGATTCCCAAATCAAACGGGTGTTGGTGAAATACGAAGCGATGCGCCCAAGTGACCAAGAACTGGCCATGTATCGACTTGATTGGGCCGATTCACTTGAGGAAGCGAAGCAGCGAGCGGCAAAAGAAGGCCGGCCAATCTTCCTGATCATTATTCACGCCAAGTACGGTGACATTTCGTCAGGGCATTGCTGAGCGACGGCAACTCAGGTCCGGGGGACCTCTTTAGTCGATCCGACGGTGGTTGAATCACTACAGCCTTATATCGTGACGTCATGGCATGGTCACCGGAACGATCAGGAGATTCCATCAGCGGTGCAAACCGTATGGAATGAGAAGTACGTTCCCCGGCGTGGTCCCGGTCCGCCTGGGCGGCCTCGGCAGAGCAACGTGGACTTAGCCGTTCTGAATTCACAAGGCAAAGTCGTCTATTGGTTTGACGCGATGCAGAATCAAGGTCGACCCGGGCAATCGCTGGCGCGATATACAAATCAGCAACTCGAAAAAGCCGCGGATCAATTGAATCTGAAAATTGGTCGCGTTCCTCGCCGAGCGATTCGATTGCCCGATCTCGCCCAAGCGCGAGGCGTGAGGGTCTTTGTTTCCTTAAAGGACGACCGAATGCTGGCTTATCGAGCGCCGATCGTAGAAGTCGTCTTGCTGAACGATCAAGACTGGAAGAACTTGGAATACTCCGATCAGACACGTAAAGTGCCCGCGTCCACGCTCATGAAGTGGATGTCGCATGTCTACCCGTCGGGAGTGATGGAACGGACTGATCCACGTAGTAAGAAAGTTTACCGAATTAAATCCGTCACCGGTGATTTGACTCAATCACCGGCGGGTTCGAGTGACAAGTACCGATATGCCATCCTCTCCGGAATCGTACAACTGACCGACGAAGGCCCGGATCACTTTCACTACTCCGGTAAAGTCGAAATAGTGCTTTCCTATAAAAAGAACCAGGCAAAAGTTTTCTCGATGCGCGGAGTCTTTGACGGCATCTATCCTCGATTCGATCGCAGGCAAAGCCAGGTCAGAAAAATCCCACTTCATGCCGTTTTCGAATCACGTCCCAACTAACCAAAGATCTTCTCCCCCTTGTTCACCGAGGCTACCGGGAGAATCCATGACCAACCGGATGAAATCCGGTCATAAAGCGTTTCCAAAGATTCCATTGCCGGTTGTGGCCTACTTTGGGACTACCGGGGTGTGACTGGGAAGCTGAGCTTTAAAATCACCCAGGCTGGACCAAATCAATGGACTGCCGAGATCCACTTCAGAGACAACCACCTCACCGAATTCCTGCGCCTGTGCCAGGACTTTTCCGTCACGACCATAAACCCCCGTGATCATCCAGTCCGACTCCACACCACAGTAGGTACTGCTGACGACAAAAACGTGGTTTTCGCAAGCCCGCGCGGCACCCAGTAACGGGTTACATCCCCAGACGGGCCAACAGATGATCTCGGCTCCGTTCTGGCTGAGCTGACGTGCCACCTCCGGGAAGAAACCGTCATAGCAAATCATCATCCCGACTTTTCCAAAAGTGGTGTTAAAAACCGGGTACTCCTCACCTGGAGTGATTCCTGCTTCAATCTCGCCACGGGGTAATGTCACCTTGCGGTACTTCCCCACGAACCCTTGAGGTCCGACCAAGGCTGACGTGTTGTAGATCAAGCGGCCGTCACGTTCCAAAAGCCCGGCACAAATATACACATCGTACTTCTTCGCTAACGCAACAAAGTAATCTGTCGTCTTGCCAGGAATGGCCTCGGCACACTCATGATAATCCAGCCCGCGACCGTAATAGGTCAAACACTCCGGAAGCACTACGAGATTGGCTCCTTGGCTGGCTGCTTTGGCAATCAGCGGTTTAAAAAGCGCACACTTGGCAAGATTCGTTTTGCCTCCAACCGGCTTGAAGTGAACCGTTGCCAATTTTACTTTACGGGGTTTTGGAGGTTTTGTTTGGGTTAGATTCACCTGGGCCCATTCGACTTGACCCCCGGATTCCCAGCGATAAGAGAGTTCGATAATTCCTCGCCGCGCCGCCTGGGGAACAAGGTAAATGCCCCGGACCAAACTCCAACCGTTAGCAAGCTCTTTGACAATTGCCGGAAATTCAGGCTCTGCCGTTGGGTGCTTGCCGGTGGCGTAAGTCGCACCAGAAACAAAATCATGTTTCACCCGGCGACCCTCTGCATCTCTCCATAAAACGCGGGTCACCGCGGTGCGACGAGCGTGCTTCAGGTTGGCCGTTCGCTGTAACGCCGAGAATTGGTAATACTGACCACCTTCCACTTGAAATGACTTCTGGAACCATCCAAAGGAGCCCGAACGATCATCGGTGGATATGCAAAAACTACCTTGACCTCCAGGACCGCCTTTGACATTGAACTCAAAGTTCGGCGCGATTTCTTCACGGGGAGACTCGGCAGTCCAGCCTGACGGCAGCTTGCCATCAAAAGCATCCTGTCCCGCCGCAAACGAACCCAACAGGACCAAAACAACGCTCAATAGCTTCCTTTTCATATCAGTACCCCTGGGACTGCTCAGCAAGACAAAGAACGCCCTGTTACCGGTCAGATTGAATATCATCGGTTTAAGAGCATTATAAACCGATAAACAGTCACTTTGCACAAGACAGTCAATCGCAGACCGGGATTTTAGCGGAAGCGGACCGAAAGACCGGTACCCAAAAAGTAATCGTCGGCAGCCTCATTCAAACCCATTCCGCCCCGAATGTCCCATTGCACATTGTGCCCGACAGTTCGGGTAAAACCGCCGTTGAAGTAATGTTCTTCGGTGATGCTGTCCGCCCCGTTGGGAAAGAAGGCATACCACTCGGTATACATTCCCAGCTGGTCAGTTAGTGCGTACCCAAATGTCCAGGACTGTGCCCACTCCGCGTATTGACTGTTGGTGGCATCGTCTAGGGCACTATTGAACTGGGTGCTTCCTGCTGTACTGAGCCTTTCGGTGATGTCCCAGCTGTAGACCAAATTAGCACCCGGCAAAACCTTGTTATTGGTCAAGAATCCCGAACCGGTAGGTACCGTCATCTGGGGAATCAACGCGGTTTCAGGCAACCAATCGTGCTGCGGAGTCAGGCCCATCTTGAACCCGAGGTAGAGATCTTCGCTCCCGGTAGAGGCCAAGCCCCCGATTCGTTCAGACAAAAAATTGGATCCCAGCCTGAATTCCAACCAATTCGCCAGCATGCCGTACCGCAGTAATGTCTCGGGGTAGGAATGCGACACAGTTTGTGTGGTTCCATCGTTATCGCAGGTGTAGGTGTACCCAATCTCTATCTGAAAAACTCCATGACCAACCGTCGAGCTAGCCTCGGTAAAGTCAGGTCGATCGGTGACCAGGGGCCCCGACAGGTCGGTTGATTTTTTTTCCCCGCTCCAGCTGAATAACGTTGCACTGGAGTTACCCCTTTGGGTTACAACAGCCGATTCCGGCAAACCGGCCGATTCCGGTTTTGAACCGGTCTTTTCGGAATCCAAGCCTTCGACTATCCAGCCCGCACCGGTGACATCGCTCACAGATTGGGCCAGGGTTATGTTAGTCAGCCCAGCCAATAAAGTTACGCTCCAAGCAACGGTTTTCCAGTCCATCGTCCTGCCTTGTTTTGTGGAGGAAGTCATTAATGGTGATCAATCCGTACCCCCCCCCGGTTCCGATTAAATCTACCGGGAAACAGCCGTCATTAGCGTTGAATCGGTCCAGTACGAGGCTCAGCCGAGGGAATCCCCAAGATCCCGGCATCGGCCACCGATTAGATAGCGATTATTCCTGTTGGATAACGAAGACGACCGATCGCATTTTCACAAAAATCCCTGTGCGACCTACAAACTGCCAGCGCGGACTAAAAAAATTTCCACTCGGTCAGGAAAACTGGTAATACCAAAAACATAGCAAACAGGATCGTCACCGTTGAAAAGCGTTCGGATCGAGGACCGGTGCTCAAAGATCGAGCCTCACTCATTCTGCTGGAGCTTGCTGCCGGTCAAACTGTCGTCGTAGCCACTACGTGAAGCCCGGCAGCAATGACCTGCTTTTCCGCCCGGTGTCGCTTGACGACCTCTTAAACCTCAACGGGCCTCTACTCAGCCGCTACCGCGAAGACGTTACTTGAGGTTCGAAAAGTCCAGAGGTCTCAGAAAGATTTGATCTGGTGGCTTTGCTAGAAATTTGCCGTTTTGTTGAGATTCCTTGGCTACTCTTTGCCATGCGGGATCGCTGAGAAACGACTCCCAGTTTGTGTCCGCCTGTTGGCGGCTCTGGTGGTGAATCAGGACGATCAACGTGTTTTGGCTTGCTGGCAGATCAAACGGCGTCCAATGGCTGACGTTTTTCATTCCGTGTTTGTCCAATAGCCTGGAGGTGTGGTCGCGAAAGCGAGCATTGATCGCTGCCAGTTTACCTTCATTACACGTATAAGTCCGCAGTTCGTAGACGCCGCCGGACTTCTCGATGGACCCGGCAACCTTTGCCGAATAGTCGTTTTCGGTCATGAAAATGCTGGTCGGTTTCTCCGCCAGCAGGCCACCAAACCGGGGCATGTCCAACACTTTTTCCCACTCTCGGTCGTTACTGAAGTGAATCCAGTTCGCGTAGGCCTCGTACCGCGAGGCGTGCTTGAGTAGGTAAACGATACGGCGTTTCTGTCGGGGCGTGCCGTCGGTGGGGATCCAATAGCCTAGTGCGTTCATGTGATGTCTGGCAAAGATGCGATCGGTGTATTCACGAAAGCGAGTGATGAGATTTTGGAAACGGTGTTCGTTGGCTTTGTAGATCCGCAGTTCGTAAATGGGACCTTGCCGAAGACGTTCGTTGGTCACCAATTCACGCCGTTTCTCCGTCGCATCGAGCCCAGCATGTAATCCCAGAGCGACGTCTAACGGCGCTTTACATATCCACGCCATGTCGTCGGAAATGCGATTACTGGCATCGTGGCCGCCAACGAAGAGTTGATTGTCTCCAAACGGAGAAAGACAAAACGCTCGCGGGGATACCAGGGCGATTTTTCCAGGCGCATAGGCGTTGTTGACTTCATGCACGGTGTAGGTTTGGTCCGGTTTGCGTATGGCGTATAGCGCACCGCCATACAACCGGCTGCCGGGCCAGCGCAGATGATCCTTGCCGGCGAGATTCCCTTGAAATCCAATCAGGTGGACCCGCTCTCCCGTCTTGGGGTGTCGGATCGGATACATCATGTTGTGCGCGCCCAAAGTGTAAGTCACTTCGACATTGAGATGCTTACTCATCAGGTCCATCATGCTGGCTTCGTCGTGCACGGTGTACCCGCCCTTGCCGTCAGGATCGAGCCGTTTTACCTGGCTGGTCGACCGGCCTCCGGGAGCCCACAGAAACAGGATCGACTCGCCGGACCCGTTCGGATTCTTAATGGTTGTCATCCCGCGAATGCCGCCGACATCGGTATCGACGTCGTCGGCCAGACGCAACAATTCAGTGTAGCTCGGTCGTGAGCCGTCGTGGCGACGTAAGATGGCATCGTCCACCGAAAACAGCAACGAACCATTGGCTTGGACAATGCCAAGAGGCCGCG
Organism: Planctomycetota bacterium; assembly: GCA_014238905.1. Taxonomy (GTDB): domain Bacteria; phylum Planctomycetota; class Planctomycetia; order Pirellulales; family Pirellulaceae; genus JABAAE01. The sequence goes on along the minus strand of JABAAE010000001.1, from coordinate 779,397 downwards.
TCTTGACGCTACCAACTTCCGGGAAGGGATACTCCAGTATCGTTTCCCAGCGAATTTTACCCGGCAGCGATGGGTCGTAGACCCCGGAAACCACGCCAGGATTGCCCAACAATAGAATCAGCCGCTCCACACCCGTCACTTTGTCCCGATAGACTTCCATGTCGCGCGGAACCCAGCGGATGCCGCCTGTATTTGCTCCATGCCGCACGATCGTGTGATTCCACTCTCCCTTCTCATCATCGCGCACCCAGGCGGAAACTGCCCCTCCACGTTCAAAGGTCGCGCCCGCCGCCATTACCAGCAGGTTGACCGGCTTAGGTAACGGCTTGCCGTCCGCACCAATCGAGAAGGTTACCGACTTGAGAATATTGCCTTTCATGTAACGCAGGCCGTAACCGTTACTCTTACCCATTTCCAAATCGACTTGCCAGGTTCCGGCGGACGAATCCAGACGAAGCACCTGAGCCGATTGCTTTTCGGCATCTGGAGGAATGACCCAGTGCGAGTCCAGCCAATACCCGTTGGCCGCGTACAGTTTCCCGTGATGAGGCACAATGTGCATGATCTCGCTACCGCCCGCATAGGCACCATTTTCATCCCGAAACCCGGCGTCGTAGCTCAGCGACCAGCGAGCGGGTTGGACAGCGTCGACTTCCTGTCCAACAGCGTCCGTCGTCAACGCGATGAATATGGAGATCAGTGTAAGGCGAGCAGCCATTTTTCATGTTTTCCTGATTATTAACGGGGTAATATCATTATCTGTTTGTTATTGCTTGATGCTACAGCGGTTGACCACCGCTAATATTCTGCCGTCTGCAAAAAATGGCCTTGGTGGTGGATCCACCCCAAATAATCGATCCCCAGTGGTTAAAAGGCTTAAAAGCTCAGCCCTGCACCGCAGTAAAATCGCAACACCCCTATTAGAGTTTAACAAAGATGCCTTCTAGGATTTTTCGCCATGTCTTTTTAGCTGGTATGTTTTTTCTGTGGCAACAGTGGTTAAACTGCATCCCACTCTCTACCGCTTAAGCTACTTGCGTCTGGCGATTCGTTTTCGATCCTTTCTCGGATCGCGATTGGGTTATTTTTCCTAGACCCCATTTTTGTTTTAATTTTCTTCTTCCTATATTACCTCCGTCCTAACAAATGACCCGTCTATTCAATGCTGACACCGTATTTATGCTCGCACCTCAACGACATGGATCCAATAAAAGCCAATCTTTACTATCTGGAAATCACCCCAGCCTGTTCGGACCTTATCCTCCGATTCTCAGGAAGGATTTTATAGAGATTGAAAATAACCTGAAGGACAAACTGCTTTCGGAATTAGTGCTCAATGCCAACTTGAGTCCACGCAGTGTTTGCGCGAATCAACATGAAATTACCGAAGAGGAAGTCCGCGAAGAATTAATTGCAAGAAATATCCCTGTTAACACGTTCGGAATTATGACGTCGATTTACCATGTCGGCGCAAGGCATTCGAATAAAGAGGGCGTAAAAATTCTTTGCAAGTCGCCTGACAATCTGGACGCTGCAGAACAATATTCGAATCATATTAATGATGCCGTCTTCGTGCATATCATCCGAGATCCCAGGGCCGTCTGGAATAGTGGTCGCGGCACTCCTCGAGGCGAAAAAAATGCTCACAAAGCGGCTTTGAAGTGGGAGGACTATCACCTACGCGCGAAGAAATTTGCAGATCGATTTCCTTTTATCACAATCAAGTACGAAGACTTGATGAAGGAAACAGAAATCCAACTAAAACGCTTCTGTGAATTTCTAAAAATAGATTTTTCTCAGGAGATGACGCAAGATCATAACTCTAAAGAGGCAATAGAAGCGGCTAAAGTGAACCCGGGATTGTGGGGAAACCTCGACAAACCGGTGCTTCAGCAAAGAGCCGAAGCATGGAGAAATGAATTACCTGAGCGAGAAATTTATATTACCGAAAACACATGTCGGTCGACGATGGAAAGTTTTGGCTATCAGTGTGAAAGCCTAGCCGTTGATCTGACGCAAGAGGAACTGGAATTTACTCCTGAGGTGACAAGCAAAGCTCCAGTTGAAGAACCTCGTAAATACCAACTAATCCATCTCAACCACGTCAAGAGAAACCTTCTTTCAAATATTTGATAGGCATCCATGATTATTATCAACCTAGTCATCTTTGTTGTTGTTGGTCTTGCTCTTGCCCTGTTCGGCGGCGGCGGCGCAATAATCCTTATTCCTTATCTAAAACAGGTTCTCGGCTTTCCAGTTGATCAAGCAGCACTCCTTAGCCTGATCACCATCGGCATCAATACTGGCTTACAGACAATTCAAGATCGAAAAACTATCGCCTGGAAGCCAGCCGCCATTTTTTCACTTTTCTCATTTCCTGTTGCGATTTTATCGGCCCAATACCTTGCCCCCATCACGCCAGACAGTTTGAGGATGATCATTTTCGGCATCTTCACACTCAGTGTCGCATTGACGATGTTATTGAGAAAGATGGAAGAGAACTCCGGCCATCGGACCAATATAACGGGCCTGGTAATTGCAGCAATTACAACCGGGATTATCTGCGGCCTCGTTGGGGTTGGGGGAGGAATTTTTATCGCGCCAACGTTAATCATCTTTTATGGACTCACCATCAAACAGTCAATCAAAACCAGCCTCGCAATTGTTGCTTTTCAATCAATTGCTGCCCTTGGAGCTTATATTAACCGGGGCGTAACCATCGAATCGTCGTTTCTTCTTTACACGCTGGTTTTCATCGCAATCGGATTTACAGTAGGCAAAAAAATAAAGCAATTCCTGCCAGACCAGAAATTAAAACGAGGGTTTGCGATCTTTCTACTTGTGATCGGAATTTGGATTCTGATCAAACCCTAAATCAAGATGATGATGGCAAAAGCAGCTAAGGCAGGCTTGAAGGTTGCCGACTTTATTGGGCAGGCTTCCGCTACAACGACTGAACTAGCTTGGCTGATTGAGATGTTACCCTACTACCGATGTCACGAAGTGATATTGGTCCAGCCTGAGGGCGGTCGAAATGCAAAACCGGTCGATAAGTGTTGAATATACCTAGTCCAACTAATGAAACGGATTCCATTTGATTATTGTAAATTCCGGCTAGGCCTGACGGGAATCCAAATGTTGAAGAAGCGCCGGTGACCGGCGACGGTAAAAGTTTTCGCGACGAGCACACGTTTGATGGAAAATCATCCGCGGAGGCTCAAGACAACAGCCTCAGTAACGAAATGCCCCGTGCCATGCGAGATCAACGCGAGTCACTCAATAGAGACTGTCGTCTGCCGCCACATCATCTTCCAACACAGAATACAGAGCATAGCCGATTGATTACTTCTCTGATTCTGCCTGCTTCAGGCCACTGAGAATGGTGGCCTTGAGGATCTCGGTCTCCTCCAGGTCATCGGTTCTCATACTGATATAACCAGCCCGAATATTGACCTTCAGGTAGCACTGTTGGGCATCGGCGTAGGCGGCCTCCAGATTCCCCATCGCCAGGTAGACTTTGGCTCGGCTGCGCAAGTGCGGGATGGCGATCTCTGGTGCGGGCTTCTTCTTTTCGCCTTCCGGCGTCGCCTCCTCGACCGGAGCGAACGCAAAGGCCAGTCGCTTGGCCTCGTCGAGATCGCCGCGGGTCAACGCTTGGTCCACTTTTTGCTCGTCGTGCAACTCGATCACGTTCTGGATTACGTTGTCCTTCAGATAGCTCATCGTCAGGCCGGACACCGCTGATGCGATGCTTCCATCAGGACGAAGGAGCACTAGGTTGGGCCTTGTATCTTCGGCGAGGATACCAAGCTTTTGTGTAATGGGGTTCTGCATCCCACCTGGCACGATCAATGTGGGAAACGTGTCGGCGATTTTTTTCGCCTCCAATTCCTTGCGAGTTTTTTCTGCATCGTCATTGAGTACTGCGGTCAAAAGGTTGACATCATCCATAGGCCGCTCTTCGACAAACTTTCCGTATCGGGAAAGATAGCTGGCCCCCTCCGCACTCGAAACCAAGGAAATCACGGTCCATTTACCTTCATCATTTCCGGGAAAACGCACCTTTTCGCCATCGAGTGTTTTCAGATCGAATTGAAGAGTCCGTTTCGCATCCTCCGCTTCACCAATCGAAAGGAAATGCCCCTGGCGTCTGCCGTACGTCCATCCCGCAACGAATGGCGGGTGATACATCCAGTAACGGTGATAACGATTCAGGAAAAAAGCGGTCGCTGTGTACATCGCGGGATGTTCGGCGTAACTGTCCAAGTACGCCCGGCGGTATTCCTCATGAATCTGACGATCGGCGGCATCCAGTGCGAGCAGTGCCGTGGCGGCCAGGACTGGCCCGGATGCCTCTGGTCCGCCTGCATTCGCAAAGCCACGGATCACAGATTCAGGATCGACGTCCGCATTGCGAAGTGACTCCCTTGCCAAACAAAAGCGTGCGATCACATCGGTCCCTGGCGGGTAGCCACTGCCGATCGCGGCTTTCGCCTCGGCTACCGCGACTGCAAACTGTGCTTGATCACCGCGTATCTTCCACAAGCCCATCAAGGCGGCGATGTGCCGGTTGCGCACGATCCACAGGTCAGGTGCCTTCGGGTGCGCCGCGATCGCTGCGCGGCAGAGCGAACTGGCTCTCTTGTAGTTCGCGATGACCTTATCGCGCGGCGTGCGGTAACGCAGCGGTGGGTCGATGAAGCACGCCTGGATCGCGCGAAGCTTGTCCTCGGGGACGGATGCGGCGGTGCGCGGTAAACGGTCCTGTTTCGCTGAATCTCCCGAGGTAATTGCCTTGTACTCAGGCGGCGCGGCTGGATCAAATTCGTCCTGAGAGTTCATGACCAGAAACTCGCCCGCGAACATGGACTGGAGTTGGCTGTTGTACCGGGGTTTGGTCCATTGCCTCGCAAGCCAGGATTGCAGGTTGCGCTCATACCCTCTGCTGCGACGACCGCTGGTCATAAAGATCGCGGCATAGCCGGTCGGATTGACCGTTACCACTCGGGGATCATGACGGCAATAAGCCTTGTAGATCGGATGTTCGCGTCCACCTGGCAAACGCAGCGCGGGCCAATCGAGCCCGTGTTTACGGAGGATGCTCTCGCCCGCATCGGGAAGATCGTCCAGGTTCATACTGACAAAACGGAAGCGGCCCGGTGCGGCAATCTCGGGATCGACGACCGCTTTCTTCCATGCCTCAGCCAATTCCTTGAGGTCTTCGAGCCCCGCATCGTCTTTCGACCAGAAATAGACGGCGGTAGTCGTACCCAGAAAGTCCATCGGGAACTTTATCTTCTTGCCATTTCCCCATTGGAAGCTGCCAATGAACGGAGCACCAAAAACCTGTCCGGCCAACTTATCTCGCTGAAAATTGATCAGGTCCCTGTCGCCGGGTAACCGCTGAGCGATGACCTTTCGCAGGTCATTGACCAGTCTGTTATTGCCAAACTCCAATGCCATGATCATGGCGATTCGGATCACTTTCGCCTCGACGTCGGTGTCCCGGTAGCGCTCGACCAATGGACGAAGGGCATCGGATCGGGCGTGGGAGTCCCCACCTTGTCGTGCCGCCTCAGCCTGCGTCAGCAAGAGGTCGGCGTCGAGGCGTAGTGCCGCATATTCGTTCGGGGCTGCCGCAAGTTTTCCGCAGGTCACCAGAAAGGCTTTCCGATTCGCAACCGAGTTATCCAGACTGACCAGCACCTGCTGACTGCGAAACAGGATACTCAGGACTTCGTAGCGATTGGGGGCAGACGGGTGTTTTTTGATCAGCGACTCGGCTTCCCGGATCACACGCCGAACCGCTAGTTTTTTTCTGGCGGCGGACACGGCCGCACCAGCTTCAGCCCGCTTGGCGTCCAGTGCGACCATTTTGTCGCTCGGGATCAAGCCTGTCTGATCTTGCCCCACCGCGGGTAACGGCCACACTCCTGCGCTGGCCAGGGCGAGCCAAGCGATAACAATCCGAGAAAGTCTGTTCATGGAAGCAAAGCTCTTTCAATGTCACGTCAAGTGTTTGTTTATTTCACCGGTTTGAGCTGGAAATCCTTGATACTCACGCCGCGGTTTGGCGCTCGGCATGTCAACTGAAGGGTATTCCTTCCTTCTCGCAACTCAAGGATTTCTGGCGCGGTGCGTTGCCAACTCCCCTTGGTGTAAGGGAGCTTCGTGTTGACGAGCGTTCTCCTGTTGAGCCGGGCGATGACGGGGAACTCACTCGAGACCGTACAGACATTCAAGGTCAGTTCGTATTTGCCTGCGGCAGGAGCCACGACTGTATACTTCAAGAGTTCGGGGCGGATGCCCATCCGTTGGTAGTGAAGCTGCATGCCGCCGTCCCAGCTGTTCAAGAACGCGACCTTGTCGGTATTATTCTTCGGGCTGGTGCAGGCCACCGCAGGGACCGTGATCGTGCCGTCCTTGGCGACGACAATCTTTCTTTCCTCCTCGGGAATCTTGATCTCTTTGATCTCCCCATCGCCCAGGACCTTGTCCGACTCGCCGAGCAGGCGGCCTTCTTCGGCACTCAATGCCGCCAGTTCTGCGTCCGCTACCTCTTGCTCCAGATTGGCAGCCTCAACGACTGCCCGCTTTTTATAAAACGCTAAACCGTCCCAAAAACCACCGCCCTGGCCGTAGTGCCGAAGGCTGACATCTTCCTGCCCCAGTGCATCGCCAATCCATTGGGCACGGAGCACCTGCATGTAGAGCTCTTCGTGTGTGCGCGATTGGGAATCGAGGTAGAAATCGAGCCCGCACTGAGGACCGCACCAATTAAACGACCACCAACCGCCGAAGTTAACCACCCAGCCGTCAGGAGTCCAGCGGTTCATTGCGGCGTGGCCGGTCTGAGTCGAACGTCTGGAAGGAATCCCAAACGCGCGGGCGACGAACCGACCGAAGAAAGCTCGGCGTCCGCAGATCCCACCCAACGCAAGGGCTTGTTGCTGAGGCAAGCCCAACGTGTCGTCATGTCGCGTGCTGCAATAGGGCAGATCGCTTTTCACAATACGCGTATACCGCCATTTCTGATCGGGGTTGGTGATGTGGTCCGGGCGGAACTGGCGAAGCATCGAACGCACCCAAGTGAGTTCTTTATTGGTATAGGGGTCATTGGTGATGAATCGACACTCCCACGCGTTAAAATCTTTGAACTGCGGGTCCAGTTCTTTCGCAAGATAAGCCTGCTCATAATGCAAGTAGCGGGCGACCTGACCGTCCGGGTTGCGGTGGTCAGCAAAGACAATCCCGTTCACGCTGCCTTTGTTATTCTCGTCCAGCCACGGCTGATGAAGAGCGGTACCCAGCGCGAGGCGCTGGAGGATGCCCGGCTTCCGGGCCAGTTCACTTGCCTCAAGAATCGCGGTATAGACCTGCATCGCCTCACCATACTCGCCACCATTTGCGCCGCCAGAGACAAGTACCTGCTTCATCAGCGCCTCATCGGCGAAGAGCTTGTCGAGCAGGGCCTTGTGTGCGTCACTCTGCTGGGCGAACTCTGCCAAGCCTGCCGGCGTACCGTGCCGAAGAATCGCGGCCTTCATCAGCTTGCTGTCCAAGGTGTCGCTGGCGAGCAGCGCCGCGACGGCGGCGAGCAGCGGCCGAGCGTTATCAAGCGCCTTCGCCTCGGCAAGCGGTTTGGCCGCCAGGTATGCCTTATGTACTGCTTCGGCGTCATTTTCACCGGGCTTCTTGAGTGCGTTCAGCTCGGCGCGGGCGGTTTCAAACACCGCTTTCTTTTGCGGGTCGATGGTAGGCAATTCGGTCGCGATCTGGTCCTCGATCTCAGAGAGCATCCTGGCGTATTCCACTCGCAGTTTCTCACCATTGGCGAGTAATTCCGGCTCCGACGATTCTGTCTTCGCCGAGGCGGGGACCGTGTAGCTAACGGCCAAGCAACCCGTCAGAATAACGAAAAGAAAACTTATCAATCGTTTATGTGTTGTCATCATTTAGCCTTTGATTACGGGCCGGGATATCACCGCCCAGGTATTATTGCATATCCAACGGGGATGGCCGAGCGTGATTGCCGGTCTCGATTGACTTGTCGATCAGCTCCATAGCCTTATCTGCGAATCGCTTGCCAAGGCTCGCGGCCCCTTCTCTGGGGAAATGAATGTCACCGTGAGGCTGGTCTGCGTTGCCGCCATTGAGGTCATCGGTATCGATCCAGGCGTTGCCTTTGCTATTTCCCAGCCTGACCTGAGACTTCCTGACGCGGTGCCAGTGCTCATTGTCTGGTCTGCTTCGAGCATAGTCATTGATGCGGCCGATCACAAAGTACAAATCATCACGGCCCAGATCCCTTTCGAGCTGTTCGATAAGTTTAATAAAGCTATCTTGGTAGACCTCCGAGAGGCGGTTATTGGCGTCCGACTCGCCCTGCATCCAGATGAAGCCGACCGTATCAAAGGATTTATCTTTGGTGGCGGCCATGACGGCCTCGATCAGGGGTTTGTATTCCTGACCATTGGAATTCATTTTCTTGTCGGTCAAGCCACGACCGGTGGGCTGGTGGTAATCGGCGACCCAAAAACGGATACCGCGGCCACTCTTCATCCGCATCACGACGACCGCGTTTTCCTCGCCGAATCGCTTCCGAACACCAGCGGCAAACGCATCTCTGACCGTGCCGGTCATATTCGATTGGCCTGACAGGATGAACAGGTGTTTGCCGGCCTTTTGATCGCTCGCGCTTACCGGCGAAACGAAAGGCCATACAATCGCCAAGCCGAGGTGCAGCCAGCAGTGAAGCCTTGGGTTTTTCATTCGCTGAGTGGTCATTGAATTTTTCATGCTTTAACGTTGATAGACAGGAATATACCGGTTCGGGGTCCCAAGGATGATGATCGCCATGGGCGTCTTGTGCGGGTAATCCTCCTCCTTCTCCTGCCACGAACCGTTGGACTGCTGCAGCGAGATGAGCGAGTCACGGATTTTCGGATACCATTTGGCGTACCGCTCTTCGCCGGCCTGGACCATCGCCTGCATTGCGTAGTAATGCGAGTAGTAGAAGTGACCGTTGTCTTTTCTGGAGAACATCTTCGGATTGTTTTCAAGGGAATTCAGCGCCGCCGAAACCCATTCGGTATCGCGATTGCCAGCGAGTTGTGCAGCATACACGCCGCCTGCGGTGCAGGCGATGGTATACCCTTTGCCCTGGTAACCAAATCCCCCGGTTCGTTCGTCCCAAGCCTGGTCGCGGAGGTAGCCGGTCAGTCTTTCAATCGTCTCGGTCGGCACCAGCACGCCCGCCTCCCTGGCCGACGCCAGGGAGACAAAAACCATCGCGGTGACTGAAGTGTCCTGCCCAGCGTCGGGCCGTGGCGCATACCGCCAACCGCCAAGTGGGCTCTGCGATCTTAAGATAATCTCGACTGCTCTCTCCAGCGCCGTCTGAATCTCTTTATTATCGTCGGGATCGCTGGTCATCCCCCAAAGCTCGGACATCGCGATGGTGAAAAGGCCGATTTCATACATCTTCACGCCCATGGCGCCTGTCGGAGAATCCTTGGATCGTTTGAGCAGATATTTCTTAGCGCGGTCCAGTGCGTCACCGTTCTTACCAAAACCCGGGAAGTGGCCCTCGACCATGAACGCCATCAATCCGAGGCTGGTTCCCGCGATCGCGTAGCCTCCATCCTTTGAAGACCAAGAGCCGTCTTTATTCTGGCTGGAGATTAGGAATTTCAGGCCGCGATCGATGGCCTTTTCAGCCTCCTCGGTCAACTCGGGCGCCTCGGCTTCCGCTGCCGCGGGTGATTCGAGGGTGAAGGGTACCTCCGCGGGATTTTCCTGAGCAGCAAGTGACGCCGCGATGAAACTGCCCGTGAAAAAGCACAGGCACGTGAAAAAGTACAGGACCATGGAAGAACACGAGGCCGTAGCGAAATACCGTGGTTTGCTGCTGATCATGTTCATTCTGCAACCCTTTGATAATAGTTTTTCAGCAAGCCGCGATATTCCAACGGCAGCTCGCGGGCGAAGTTCTGATTCAGCGCCGCCCGGTTACGATCGCCCAGTACTTTCCATCCCGTTCGCTGGTCCTTGGGAGATTCACCGCTCACAAAGTCGGAGATAAACCCGGCGGCAAACGCCGAGTCAGCATCACTGCCATCTCCGCTATCATCGGGGTCCCCAGGGGAGGGTGCTGGCGGCGGCGCGGCGGTCTCCAGAAACAGTGCCTGTTCAATGATGTAGTGTCGAAGCGATTGCATCGCAGCCTTTTGCCTGCGTTTGATGGCGTCCCGGTCGGGAGATTGCATCGCAACGGCAGCCGCAGCAAGCTCCTCAGATGCGGTCTTGAGCATCTGGTGCGGCTCACCCACGTTGGAGAGTTCCTGACAACGCGCCGCAAGCTCGCCTTGCTGCTGAGCAAGGGCTTTGATCGCCTGGGCTTTGGTGTTGTTCGTATCGCGGAAGAGCACCTTGTGTGCACTGGCGACAACCAGCACATCAACCAATCGCTCAACGCCCGGATCGGTATTCACTAACATCTCGATACCTGGCAGACCGTGGAGCATGGTGATCACCGCAAACAAGGATTCGGCGTTCTCTTTCAGTGCCGACGTCACGAGATCCATCTGCTCGACAGCGGCCACAGCGTCATCGGATTCCAGCTTGGCCAAGGCCACACGCATCAACTTGGCGGGCTCGATATATTCCGGCATCGCCGTAACCAACACGAGGACCCGCCCATCTTTTTCTGCCTCGGCAAGCAACCCACGCTGCTGTGCTGCCAGCGCTTCGAGCTGTTCCAGCGTTGCCGACTCGGCGTGGCGTGCCAACTCGCCTTGCTGATATTCCAGCATGACGGTGTCCGCGACGGCGGCATGCAGGAATTCAACAATCTCAGCGATATAACTTGCCTGTGATTTCACCGCCTGGACTCGTGTGTAAACTTGTTCAAGCGATTCGGCCGCGACCTCTTGAGCGTCAAGGGCGTCAAGCTTGTCACCGATTTTAAAAGCAGCCACCGCGTCTTCCAGGTCAGAGGCCGCGAAGACCAGTGGCGAACCGGCATCCACTCGCGATGCGATCAGGTCCAGCAATGGCGCAACATCATCGATACATCTTCTCAAGTTGTCCAACAGCGGCATCAGGTGTGAGGCGTCCTCTGATTCCAACGCCTTGGTCGCCGCAATCATATCCCACTGCTGGGCGACGATGTCGGCCATATAGCCATTGGCAAACCCAATCGATCGCTGCAACATCAGCAGACTCTGAAGCAAGCCGAGCTGCTCGTTTTGCGTAGCAACGATTGCATACGCCTCGGCCAGAATGTCAGCCGCTTGTTCTTGGTGGCCGATCGCCTGGTCGGCGTCGTTGGCCTTCAATGACGCAATCGCACTTTGCATTGCTCGTTCGGCCCGCTTCATCCGGCTTAAAAGAGGCGGGATATCTTGATCCGACTTCGATTGGTTTTGCTTCATGAGATCGCGATTAAATGCGGCCAGTTCCTCGGTCAGTAGAAGCTGGGACTCCGCCAAGCCATCGACTTTCTGCTCTTCTGCCGCAGCAATATCGGTTTTCTCAAGTAAAGCGACCACCCTCGCTTCGTATTCCTCGATGAGAGCAAGCCGCTCGCCTGTCACGGCGACCAGTGTGCTCAGGCCTAGCGTTTGAAGGCCCAATTCCACGGACCAACGATCAACCAACCCCACCAGATGGACCACCGCCTGTTCTGCTTCGCGCTGCTGCGCGATAGCCGCCTGCTGCCTGCCGGCAGCGAATTGCTCAATCGCCAAGGCCATCGCCTGATCTGCTCCCTTCAATAGGGTTTGAACCGGGGGCGATTGGGGCAAAGTTTCATCCAGCAGTTGGGTCCGAGGCGCAGGAACGGTCGGCAGGAGCAGGGTCAGCAACCGCTTGCGAAGCTTTTCTTGGGCTTGGGCGGCGAGAGCGGCCCCTGTCTCAAAGGACTCAGCCGACATGCCTGCACACCGTTGGCGGAGCATCGCCTGGGCCTTAACAATCAAACCCATCTGATCCCGGGTCTTGATCAATGTCGAGTATGCCCCACTGAGCCGCACGCTGAACTCCGCATCGAGCAAGGTCGTTACCAACTCGGCCTGAAGACGCTCTGCCTGATCGGCCTGGCCTTGCGTGATCAATACCGCAGCTTGACGCATCCGTTGTTCAACCTGAACAGCTTGCAAACCCTTTACACTTTGGATCAGCCGGAGAACGGCCAACGGTCGCTTCTCATACCGCATCCCATTTTGAAGATCGGCGATCAGGCGATGGGTCCACTGGGCGAGCTCATTTTGTTCTTTAGAAAGAGGCACCCCCGCCTCGGCCGATTCAGCCTGGACAGTACGCCAGCGCAAGGACGCTTGGACCTGCGCCAACATGTGGGCTTCCCGTGCGTAGACTTCCTGAGCTGTATCAATGGATCGGAGCAAGACCAGGCTGCCCAACTCGCGGGCGGCGGTATTGACCGCATGGGCTGCGGATGAGGGGTCGGGAGATTCCTGCTGATCGCCCCCGGCGACGCCGGACTGATGTCGCAGACGGGACGCCGCGTTCGCCAGATGCGTCTCCGCGATGCCAAGCAACGCCGAACGAACGTACTCGAGGGACTCACCCTCGGCCGCATCGGAGACGTTGTTGGCAGCCAGGTCATCAAGTAACAGTTGCGCCTGTGAAGCGATCTCTTTGAGTTGATCCCGCACCAACTCTTGTCGAATCGCTTCGATCTGGCAAGTCTGCAAATAGTTGGCGTCGACCGGATCAAGGTTGCGCACGCCATCAAACGCCGAACGCTGCTGCCGGTACATCGCCTGGACGCGCGAGAGCAGGCGGTCTTTCTTCTTCTGGATCTGTTGGAGATAATTCTCTTTGGAGAGGAATGTCATCCGACGTGTCTCCGAACGAATGACATGCGGACCGTTCTGCCCCGGGTAACGGTCGCTGACTTCCAGGCTGAACGAAACGGTGTCGCCGATTTTCAGGTCGGATAGTGTCTCTCGGTAATCCCAGTCAATTGGCTGGTCGCCCTGTCCAATCTGGGGGGAGAGATTGAGTTCCACGACTGTTTCATCTCGTTGATTCACTCGATAGGCGACGGCTATTGAGCCAATGCCATGGTCGTCTTGAGCGCGGACAACGAGGCCCAACGGGCGACCGATCATCGCGACGAGATTCGATTCCGGCGAAGTTAACTCGACCCGCGGCGACTGGTCCGATGCGACCTGCAAGTAATAGCGGGGACTGGTGAATTTAAAGCCGTGCTCTTTTTCTACCCAGGAAAAACTATAGCCGCTAGAGGCCGTCACTCCTTGGGAAAAAATCACCTGTCGGCCGTCTTCACTGACCTGCAAATCCACTGGTTCCTCGTCGTCGCGGAGGAATGTCGCTGCGCTGATCGAGCGATCCAGTGTGATTTGCCAATCAAGTCTGGATCCTTCGGGCACAGTTAGAGTCAAGGCCTCAATCGACTCCTGTTCACGCGACAGATAGTCGGGGAACGCCACGTCGACATTGACTTGTTTTACCCGGGGTACGGGGATCACCCGAACCTTGTGCCAGTCAGTGCGGTCATCGCCTGCCTTGACCCGGTAAGTAAAGTCACGAGATGCAGAAGCGATGGTGTACGTACAACTTGCGTCACTGACTTTCAAATCGATCTTGCGGGCGCGGCCCTGTTCGGTACGTACATAAATGGATGCGTTCTCAGGTACCACGCCCTTCAAGCTGGCCTGGATCAAGGCACTATCGCCCTCCCGGAGGACCAACTCATCTTGTTCAAGGCTGATCTGTGTTTTGGTCGGATAAGCGATCGTTACCCATGGGCAAAAGATACGCTGCGCGCCAACACCCATAAAGGGGGCGTTCATCATCACCAAAAAAACGACGAAACCGCCTAGTATCAAGGCGACGACACCCGGACGGCGAAGGGTGTTGTACGGCACCGCTTGCGCGGGATGCAGACTCGTGGCCGCTTTCTCTGCCAAGCGACAGGTCTGATTGCGCAACGCAGCCGAACCGTCGCTGACACCTGTGATGTTACGAAATTGGATAGCGGAGACGAGCAGGCTTTTCAAGTCACCGTGATGCGATTCGAGTTGCAAAGCCGTACGGCGAGCGTCGAACAAACTCAGATGGCGCCAACCGCCCCGCCAAGCTCGGTAACAAGACACGATCAACAACGTGACGAGGATGACCACCCGACCCGGTGTTGGCATATAGGTCATCCAGTCGATGAGGATGCCCAAGAGAAATAACGGGATCGCCCACCGCAATAAGATCAACAGACCCGCCAATAGGTGCAGCATCTGGGCACGTCCCCACACGGACCGGATGCGCGAGTCGAGTTGATCCAGCTGAATCGATTGGGCATTTTTCATGGCAGATCGTGCCTCCTTCGCTGAATCCATTCAAGCCCAACCAAGCCAATCAGCAGCAACGCGACCCAGCCATTGTCCCAAAGCGATCGCTCCGAACGCACTTCAATCGTCGCCGGTTCGGTGTTCACTAACGAAGTGAGTCTTGAAAACTCTTTCAGACTCAAGCATTCACCTCCGGTCAGATTGGCGATCCGTTCCAGGTTTGCGAGATCCACATTACTATCAGCCAACTCCCGATTGACCTCCGCCACCTGGAACTCCGTCGTGCTGGAAATCCGTTGGTCGTTTTCGTTGGCTTCGAGCCTGTATCGCCCCGGACCGGGTGGCGTAAAGTAGCCCTCGTACAAACCGGGCTGAGACTCATCGGGACGAAGGCTGACGAGCTGCTTCGGCTGCCCCCCCCCAAGACCAGTCACGTAAGCCTCAAACACGGGCTGGACAACCGGCTCAAAGCTGTCATCCAAAACATGAGCATACAGGCGACACTGACCGTCGACGGCGTACACCGAACGGTCGGTTTCCAACCGGATGCGTTTGTGTTCACCCATCAGCCGCGAAAGTGTCATGAACTGAATGCACTGCGACCAGACGCGCCAGTGGTACTTGTCGCCGGTCTTGAATCGCAAACGCCACAGGCGGTCCGAAGCAATCGACATGCATTTGCCCGTCCCATAGCGATGCCAAGCCACCAACGGGTAGCTCTGGTCCCGCGAGGTGCTGTCCGAAAGCACCGCCAACACAGTCGCGCCAGGCTTGGCAGACAGCAGCGGCGGCAACTGATCCATCGGTGCCATACGACTCCAAATCCTATCGTTGAATTCTACCTCGTTCTCCAGCGTCATCACCAGGCTGCTTCGTCCTTCGGGGGTGAGCACCGGGTAAACCGATTCTGCGATTTTCTCCCATCCTGTTTCGGGGTCAAACCGAACCGGAAGCATGGTCTGCACCGGTGTACCCGCATAGGAACCGGGCGAATACATCGGACCACAAAGCATCAGTAGTGACGCGCCGCGGTCCCGGATCAGTTCTTCCAGCAACCCAAGCTCTTCATCAGTGAAAAAGGATGCCTTGACGTCACCGAGAATCACCAAGTCGTATTGAAAAGCGTCTTCGCGGTTGTCAGGAAATCGCTCGATGTGTTCTGATGAATTCCGTGCGACCTCGGGACCAACGTTGGACGCGATAAACGTGGCGTTGATCCGCGGATCGCGTTTGAGGATCGCTCGCAGGTAACGATACTCCCAGCGGGCATTACCCTCGATGTAGAGCACGTTGACTTTTTCATTGACGACCCGGATGCTTCGCGTCACACGGTTGTTGACTATCGAGACTTCGTCGTCAAACGGCTCAATGATCACATCAATCTGTGCTGCGCCTTTTTCATAAACATCAACGCGAAAGTCGACATCTTCGAACTGCAGTCCGCCATCGAAGCGAATAGTGCGAGAGGAGACGCGGCGATCGTTTAGAAGCACCGACAGACGCGCTGTCCGTTTTTCGTAACCTTTGGATTGGATCTGAACGCGGACCGGCACCTTGTCGCCGGAGTAGGCGACTTCCTGTATCACGATGTTGCGAATACTGACGTCGTCCGGGAAAGCCAAGCCGATCGGCACGGTGTAGACGGGGATCCCGCGGGCACCGAGGTCTTGCAAGACGGACTCCGAACGTCGTGAAGATCCGCTGTCGACACCGTCGGACAACAGTACGATCGCTGCTGGCAACACTCCTCCAACTTTCGCGATCGATTCGAGCGAGGCGGCGATGTCGGTTTCGGATTCCACAGGAGTCAACTCGGACAACGCGTCAAGCGACACACTACTGTCGTCGCTGATCATGCGAGTGCTTTTTCCAAACGCGTGGTAGCTCACGTCGACTTGTTTTCCCAAGGGTTCAAGGACCGGTCGGGCCGACTGCGACAACAAACTCGTCACCAGATCCAACCGCGATGCAGACGCAATGGCCAACCGCTGCTTGGTGTCGAGATTCATCGCCCTCTCACCCGCTTCATCTCCTTGCGGTGGCTGGATCAGATCGAGCGCGGCGGCGGCCTCGGCAAGGTCTTCGGGCCGCTTGCGAGGGTCCTTGATCGACATGCTCTCAGAGACATCGACCAAAACCGGCAGGCCACGCTGTTGTGAATACGTCTCCCGGACGACCACCATCGGCTCAAACAGCGATGCCACAATCAGCGAGAGCACAATCAACCTCGCAGCGCCCAGCAAGATTCTCAGCCAGGGCTTGAGCCCCCAGGGACGCCGATAGAGATAAAAACTCAAGACAACGACGGCGACAAACACCACGGCCATCGCTGCTGCGGGTAGTGGTCGAGCCCAAAAGAGCTGTTCAATCTGTGCATTGGAAAGAACCGTGTCAAACACTCAAACCACCTCCGCTTGTTGTGAGGCGGGATCGGTCTTTGACTGAGCCCCCCGACTGCGACCGAGCATGCGGTCAGCTAACAAGCTTTCGAATATCAAAAGGGCCAATCCCGTTAACATGAAGAAACGCCAGGACGAACGCGCTGTCCGCGCTGTTTCGATGGCCGCAGCAAGGTCGGCTTCGGTTGCCGATACCGTGATCCCGGTCCCTTTGAGGCTTTCTTTTATTTCCGCGGCAGCCAAACAGGAAACATTCGATTCTCGCGTTTCGACGTTGACTGCAACTGGCATGCCGGGCGATTGGACACTGACCCGGGCAACGTAAAAACCTGCTTCACGCGATTTGTCGAGCAGAGCCACGTACTGATTGCGATGCTTCCGGACAGGTACGATGATCGTCTGGTCAGATGGCGTATCAAAAACCGCATCCGTCGCGTCGGGCTGATCGACATACGAGAGCGACAATGGGTCACCTACGACGCGCGGCGGCTCGAATTCGCGTCCGGCCAAATACGTCACGATTTGCTGCATGAGCATGGGAAAGACCGGGGTCAACGCCATATTGTTCCATGATGCTTGAGCCGAGGTTGTAAACATAAAGACGTGCCCCCGACCCAGCGAGTGCTCGAGCAATACTGGCGAGTGACTCCCCGCCAGATTCAGCAGCGAAAAACTGCTGTTGGCAGGCTCGACTGCAATACGCTTTAACAGTCGTGTTTCGTTTAGCAGGTCCTCCGGAAGAGATTGCAAAGGACGGCAGACAGCATGATCAGGCAGGCTAGGGTCTAACGGCTTTCCGGTACCCTGGCTGTCACTGGTGTCGACCACAGAACGGAGAGATGCAGGCAACAATTTGTTTGGGCCCATTCCCGACAACTTGTTCCATGAGTCAATTTTGATCTGCTCGCCGGCGAACCACACCAAGCCATTGCCCATACGGACAAAGCGTGAGAGTTGCCGGGCCTGGTCTGCTGTGATCTCCGGCACATCCGCAAGGATCACGACATCGGCCTGCTCGAGGTCCTGGGTTGGAAACGATGGCCATTGCACCGTGCGGACGACGTAGTCTTTGTCTTCGCCGCCGTCGGCACGCGCCATTAAAGCCGCCCGAACGAGCCGCCCGGCATCGCCCGACGAGCCATCTAGACAAAGCACTGAGACACGGTCGCGGACCACAGCTACCGCACGACGTACGTTGTCGGTCGACAGCGCATCGCCGGCAATCTCCGCGGTAATACGCGTTGGGCCGGCGTCATAAAACGGGACAAACAAGGACACCGTTTCCGAGGCCCCCGCCGCAATCACGGGAATCGTCTTGCGGTCAATTTGCACCCCTTCGACCCGGCATTGAACATCAATATTAGAAGCCAGACTCGAACCACAGTTCCTGACTGTGGTTCGGTAGCGGGCAACCGATCCTTTGCGCAGCTCACCGGACACAAGATCCAGCCCTGTTACTGCCAAATTCTCATCGCCGCCTGACACCGGGACCACAAAAACACTCAAATGCTCACCCAATTCTTTCAAGCCGCCGTGCAACTCCGCCGACACCTTTCCCCAGTCCTGCGTCTGCATATCGCTGACGATGTAGACCTCTTTCTGTATCGCGTCCATGTCTTCCGCCAGCGTCTGGAGTTGCTTGGGAACGCTATCCAGATCCAAAGACTCAGGCGAAGCTTCCAGCTCCTCCAAGGCCTCAATAAAACGCGCGCGGTCGTACGCCACGTTCCGGAGAACGACCCTGTGCTCACCGCCAAGCAAGACCAGTGATACCGGGTCACCCGACTGGGAGTGTTCGCTGATGTTGCCTACCAATTCGATCGCTCGTTCAAAACGTGTAGCACTGCCATTGCTATGCGACATACTGTAGGACGCATCGAGTGCGATGATGACCCCGGTACGATTCTCTCCGGGGAACCATGACCCGTTGGTGTTGTTGGTGGCCGGTCGAGCCAGTGCAAACACAAGGCACCCGATCGCAAGACACCGTACCAGCAGCAGCAATAAATCGCGTAATCGCAGGTGACGGGAACGGACGCGGACGCTTCGGTTGAGAAACTGCATCGCCGCCCAGTCTGTCTGCTTGAATTTGTGCCGATTGAGCAGGTGAGCAAGGATCGGCAGCGCAATTCCCAACGCCCCAATTAGGAGCAATGGATTCATGAAGGTCATTGACGTGCTCCTGCTAAGGCCCCGGCAAACGCTGATGCACGCCTGTCCATAAACTCGCCGAGCACGGCATCAAGCGGAACAGAGGTGTCAACAAGCGTGTAGTCGACATTGCTTGCGATACAACCTGCTCGAAGATTATCTAAATAGCTGTTAAAGCTTTTGAGGTAACCCTCCCGAATTCTCTCTGGCTGTGTTGTCAAAGGCTCTTCTTCTTCCAGCCCCTCAAAACGCCATGCGCCCTTGAAAGGAAATTCCAGCTCGTAAGGATCAAGCATGTGAAAGACAATGACGTTGTGCCCGGCAAACCTAAGGTGGTCCAGACCACGCAAAATGTCTTCGGTATCAGCGAACAAATCTGAAATCAAAATCACCATCGAGCGTCGCTTCATCAAAATCGCCGTATCGTACAACTGTTGTGCGATACTGCTCTTGGACGCCGCATGCGTCTGACGCAACAGCCGGTCAATCTCCAGAATGATTCCCATGCTGGAACGTGGAGGAGAATAGGCACGCACCTTCGAATCGAAAACACTTAGCCCAACCGAGTCACGCTGCTTGAGTACCATGTACGCCAAAGAGGCCGCTAAATATTTGGCGTACTCCAGTTTGCTAACCCTGCTAGACGCATAAGTCATCGACGCGCTGGAATCGAGCAAGAGATGGCAATCAAAATTGGTCTCTGCTTCATACAGCTTCGTATAGTATCGATCCGTACGACCATACAAACGCCAGTCGAGATCGCGTATCGCATCCCCCGGAGAGTATTGCCGGTGGTGCGCAAACTCGGTACTGAAGCCGCGCAGGGTACTGCAATGACTCCCCGACCGCAGCCCTTCAACCGCCTCGCGCGCAATCAACTCCAAGTCGTCAAGCTTTTGCAGCATTTCCGGTTCAAGGTAATTGGTATTTGGTAAATGTTCCGACATTTTCAGTTTTTCCTAACCTTACGAGTTTTTCTGCTCATACAGCTTTTCATCGGCTGGTATTTCTTTCAAAAGCCTGTTGATCAGACTATCTGGTGTCATACCTTCCGAGCGTGCAGCAAAGTTAGGGATCACGCGATGTCGCAGAATCGGCAGGCTCAGCTCTCGTATATCTTCGATGGCAACATGGCAACGACCACGGAGTGCTGCCCGCGCCTTGCCTGCTCTAATGAGGTTAAGTGATGCTCGTGGACCTGCACCCCACGACATATACTTTTTTATGAACTCAGGTGCGTCAGGCTCGTCTGGTCGCGTTGCGCGAACGAGGGAAGCCGCATATTCGAAGACATGGTCTGCGACGGGGATCTGTTTGATGAGCTGTTGAAATTCCATTATGGCAGCTCCATCCAACACTTTATCGAGGTCTGGTTCCTCCGGACTGGTCACACTCCGCATGACTTCAAGCTCTTCCGAACGAGAAGGATACTTCACCACGACATTAAACAGAAAACGATCCAGCTGAGCCTCGGGAAGAGGATAGGTACCTTCCTGTTCGATCGGGTTCTGGGTGGCCAGCACAAAGAAGGGCTTGTCCAATTCATAATCGACACCACCGGATGTAATCCGTTTTTCCTGCATCGCCTCTAAAAGAGCCGCCTGAGTTTTGGGAGGCGTTCGGTTGATCTCATCAGCCAACAACAGGTTGGTGAACACCGGCCCTTCGAGAAATTTGAATTCACGTCGATGCGTTTCGGGATCCTCCTGGAGCAACTCGGTGCCCGTGATGTCCGATGGCATGAGGTCAGGAGTAAATTGAATTCGTTTGAACGCCAGCGAAAGTGCTTCTGCCAATGTGCTAACGAGCAGCGTTTTCGCCAACCCCGGAACGCCGACAAGAAGTACGTGCCCTTCTGCGAAAATCGCGATCATCATTTCGTCGATGACATCTTCCATACCCACAATCGATTTGCGCAGCTCCTTGACAATCTTATCTCTCGCATCACCGAGCCTCTCTACCGAGAGCGTTCCGTCAGTCGCGTCGTTCATTCTTGTTCTTTTCCTTAACAATACGTGTAAAGTTATTGGTTTCTGGACGAAACACCGCTGTTTCTTTTGCCTGCGCGTTGAACATCCTTCTGGCTAACGTCATCTCGCAGAAACCCCTGGGAATTGGCATATCCATGTGAACAAGCCGGGACGAGGGGAACCGAGTGCGGGAATTGCATCACGCTGAAAGCGTGCCTGATTGTCGCTGGTTTCCAGAAGGGTGTTTGATAGCAACGTCGTCGATGAGCTCATCGTAGATTGCCACAAATCTCGTTTTACGACAAAACGGAGTCTTTTCGTGACAGACGGGATCATTCCCAAGGCCCGACGCGTGGAAGTAGCCCAGCGACGATCATTAGCCGGTTTCTTGTATAGCATTTCGTTTGGCGTGATCGCGAGACCTACGTGTCTGATATCCCATTTTCCGAAGTAAGTACTGCTACTATACCAGATCCTGCGAAACACTTTACAAGAGCAATAAAATTTCATTGATTGGTAAAAGTGAAGGGGCGATTCTCGCAACAAAACCTTGTCAAGTAACGATTGTGCTCCACTCTTCTGTGGTTCGTGCCGACCGTTGCTGGACGTCCCCCTGTTTCTTCTGACTGCACACTGGTGAAACTGAATCACCGAGAGCGCAACGGAAAAAATCCAGTTTCTGAAGGGATCGCGGGCCGGGCAAACCTCTCTTCTTGGCCGTTGGGTCAATGCCGGTGACAGATCATCCCGACACGATGCCATGTTCAACTTGAGACTGGATGGCAATCTGATGTTGGGAAATGAAAACGGATTCAAAACCGCCCACTGGGAGGAACTGCGATTCCAATGAAAGGATATCGTTGACGCCGAAGAAGGAGCGGCTTTCTGCGATCATTATCTCGGTGGGCAAAAGATGGCGAAGAAGAAAATCCTGCCCAAAAAAACCGTCAATGGAATTTCCTCTCTACATGTCATTTCAAGTGATGAACCAGACCCTCATGGATTTTAATACGTCATTTAAGCTTTCTCAAACCACACATCCTTCGCTTGAAATGACCGATCAACGACTTTGAAAGGGTCAAGGCAGGCCTTCAAATCGGCTCAAGGGAGGGTTACCCTTGCCTGCCCACGATTGGCTCCCAAAGTAGAAAACTACCTGTTCGGTAGGCGTTGAACCGCTAAATCAAATTGCGATCAACGCAGGGATTCTTCAAAAAGAAGGGAAACAGACCAAACAATCCGTCATTTTAGATCAACAAACGTCGTTTGCCATTTGACGGTCGGCCGCCAAGTAACGAAAATAGCAGTTCGAAAATAAGGTAACGAAAATTCAATTTTTTATTTGATTGCAGGGGAGAACCTAGTGCGTCAGTTTTTTCAAAGTCTCAAGTCACTCGCGATCGTCTGCGCCTTGATGACCGGCAGTGCTTCCGCTCAGTACCCTGGTGCCACTAAACCGGCCGAGGACTGGAGCAAGGGTTTTCAAACCATCACGGAAAAACAGGCGGGGAAATGGGTAACCCTTTTGGCTGGAGAAAATTTTGACGGCAGAGGTACTGGTCAACCCGGTTATTTGAAAGCCGCTTTTTTTGTAGCAGGCAAACTTGCTGAATACGGCTTCGAGCCGATTGGAGACAACGGATCCTACTTTCAAAACCTGCCGTTTACACGCATGGTACCCGATCCCCAAAACAGCAGCATCGAGTTAGGAACACTAAAGATCAACGGGAATGAAATCGGTTTTACACGATTCAGCGGTAGTGGAGAAAATCTCGCCGAAGTGGTCTTTGTAAAAGGGACCGGCGCAAGTGCCAGGTTGGGAGACCTTGAGGCTGTCCGCGGAAAGGTCGTTATCGTTGCTCAGAAAAATGCCAACGCATTAATGCGTGACCTGACCCGCGCGAGGCCCAAATCCATCATCACCGTTGTTGATGATCAAGCCACAATCAAGAACGCTTCGGTGATGAACCGCGGCGGTGGCCTTCGCGGCGGAGGAAGCGTTAGCGCTACTATCACAACGGCAACAGCAAAGAAGTTGGCCGAAGCCGCCGGTTTGAAGGCTGCGGTTGTTGAACTGGGCGAAAAGGATACCGGTGCAATGGTCAAGACAACCGAACAGAAATTGAAGATCCAACTCAAGGTAGTCGACCAACCGCTACGCAATCCCAATGTTGTCGGCTGGCTTGAGGGTTCTGATCCAAAGCTCAAACACGAGCACATTATCATCGGGGCTCACTTGGATCACCTTGGGAAAAACGAGCGAGGTCTCTTTCCAGGTGCTGACGACAACGCCAGTGGCTCTACCGCAATCCTCCAGGTTGCCAAAGCACTTTCGGCCAACGGAACCCGTCCAAAACGGAGCGTTTTGATCATGTGGTTTGCGGCGGAAGAAATGGGATTAATTGGCTCCCGACATTATGCCAACAATCCGATCAAACCACTCAAGGACTGCATCTGCATGCTGAACATCGACATGATTGGCAGAAACGAGGAAAGTGATGATGAAGCAGCATCCGAAAATGAAGATTCGATCCATCTGATCGGGACCAAGAAAATCACCGAAGACATGCACAAAACGATGCTGGAAGCCAACAAGTACGTCGGCTATCGATTCGAGTATGACGAAGAGGACACCGTTTTCCGACGCAGCGATCAAGCTTCTTTTCACGATAAGGGAATTGCGGTGGCCTTCGTGTTTGGCGGATTTAACCCCTATTATCATCAAACCACCGATACCATTTCCGGAATCAATTTTTCCAAGATAGCCAACTGCGCAAGACTATATTACGCATCAATCTTTTTGGCTGACCAACATGGCCATTACAAGAAAAAGGATTAAGCCGCTCAAAGGGGCAGGAAACAGCAACTGATTGCGGCTGTTTCTGTTGCCCGTTCAGGTTCAGATCATGGCGAAAATCAAGGCCGATACTCGCCACCTATGCTTATATTTTCTGCGATTGCACCGTTGAATTGGTGCGCTGTAGAAGTGGTGCACCGATCTGGAATCACACTGTTGAATCGTCAAGCTGCCTGATTCTCAACCAGCTGAATCTGGCGGTAAGAAATATCGCAAAACCTTCGTCGTTGAGTTTTTGCCAGCGTTAATGGACAAGAATATTTTTTCTTGGAAAACGGTAACCTTGAGATTGGAGTCTTCGCATTATTCCAACAGCCATATCTCGATTCATACCCACATGTGCCAATCCAAGACAATACGATTATTGTTGTTAGCTGTTTTTTCCGGCATCTCAGTCGCCGGATCTTCTTTCGATCATGCGCCCTTGTTCGGACTGCACACCTACCAGCATGGTCATCTAAACACCGTCGCCCTGACCGAGAAACATGCCGCACATCAATGTGGAGGCGGTCAAATCAATGTTCCGATCTCTTGGCAGGCACCATCGAAAACCGTCTACATTTCCAATGAGCCGTTGGCTAGGCAACGGTCAATGGAAAGGCAACGGTCAATGGAAAGGCAACGGTCAATGGAAAGGCAACGGTCAATCCAAACGGCATGGCTCCAGTAAGCCCACACATTCCGCAGGTTCGGCGGTCGAGGCTCTTCCTGATCTCCGACGTCCTCAATGCCACCTTTGCTGGCGCACCTTGACTGCTTGAGTGATAGCAG
This sequence comes from Planctomycetota bacterium, assembly GCA_014238905.1. Taxonomy (GTDB): domain Bacteria; phylum Planctomycetota; class Planctomycetia; order Pirellulales; family Pirellulaceae; genus JABAAE01. Next base: position 754,916 of record JABAAE010000001.1, on the reverse strand, counting down.
AAAAGAACGTCTAGATGAAACCTGGCGACGATTCGCGGGGAATCCAGCGCCTGCATGCTATCACACCTTGAAAAAAACCGGGATTTGAAACGAAACGCCTAAAGGCGAAAAGATTCTATAACCGAATAAATCGATATGATCGGAAAATCTTCACAAATCGACCAGCTCAGCGCTTTGTTGAATCAAAGCCAGGCGAAACATGAAATAATCAGTAGCAATCTTGCCAATGTCAACACGCCTAATTTCCAGACAAAAGACATTCGCTTTGACGATGTCCTGAGTCAGATTTCCGGAATCGCCACACCGGGAAAAGACGGGAAGATCTACAACGTGGAGGGTCTCGTTGCCCGGCAGGATGGAAATAATGTCGACGTTGATCGTGAGTTATCCAATATGACCAAAAACGCGTTGGAGTATCAAACCTACACGCAAATCATCGCCAGCAAATTGGGAACCTATCGGGCAGCCATTACTGGCCGATCCTAAGCCGATTTTTTACACGGCAAGTTCCGGAGATTTTTGGTAATTCTATTTGGGCGAATTTTTAAAAAGGTGCAACTATGGGATCTGGATTGTTCGGGATGCTGGACATCAGTGCATCTGGCATGTCTGCCGAGCGATTTCGGATGGAAGTTGTCGCCAACAACATCGCCAATGCCCAAACGACCCGAGATGTGGATGGCCAACCCTACCGCCGCAAGCAGGTGGTTTTTGAAGCTCAGTTGCAGGATGCTCTGTCTCTAAATGGGGGCCTGTTGAGCGACCCTCAAATGGGCGGGGTTCGAGTCGCGGGTGTTGCCCCTGACATGTCTGATTTCCATGAAATTCTTCAGCCAAATCATCCGCATGCTGACGCGGATGGAGTGTTGAAAATGCCGAACGTCAAACTGCCAAATGAAATGGTCGATTTGGTTACCGCCACGAGAATATACGAAGCAAATTTAAAAGCGATCCAGTCCTTCAAACAGATGATAGAGCAGTCTTTACAGATTCTGCGGAGTTAATATCGGGATTTTTTCCGAAAGCTCAACTAGCTCTACAACAACCGCACATTACCACCTCGAAAGAAAGTCATGAAAAGCCTACTCATCACCGCCGTCGTCGGCCTGATTTTTTTCGGTGGTGCCTACGCCTATTCAACAATGCAATTGGTACAGAAGGAAGAGGACAAAAAAGAAGTAGCGAAAAATGAAGACGGCGACGCCCAGAGTGGATCCTTCAGTGCGGGTATCAATCCTATCCAACCCATGATCGGCGCTAATGGAAAACCTCTACCAGCCCCGTTTCAAAGCAAATCCTTAAGCGAGAGGACGATTCTGGATCTTGCGGAATCCGTGAAGGCCAAAGAGATGCTATTACGTGGCAGGGAACAGGAATTAAATCGCCGCGAAGCAAAAATGCAGTTTATCCTGACCGATATTCAACGGGAAAAACGGGAATTTGAGAGCGTTGTCAAGGAAGCCCAGACCCGTGTGACAGAAGGCCAGCGGATCTTAAAGTTAATCGAAACCAAAAAGCAGAAAATCGAAAATGACCTAAAGCAAATCAAAGACCTGCAAGAGGGCGAATCTGCCAAGCAGACCCTTGGCCAGGAAATCGGTCAAACTGAAACTGCCGCGTTGATCGAAACCCTGGAACCGGCGCAACTGGCGGAGACAATCGTCGGATTCGCAAATGACGGCGAGTTAGAACGGGTTGGGATTTTGCTGAGCAAATTTGACAAAAAGAATGCAGCCAAGGCAATCGCTGCGATCGAAGATTCAACTTTACGGCAGCAGGTGCTCAATGCCACCACCGATGCTTTTGCCAAACAGGCTACCCTTTTGGATCAGAAGAAGAAAAAACGCTAAGCTCGCGGACTGAGCCGGGTGTACTCTAGAGTCTTTAATAAAAACGGATTTTCAAGGCCAACGTTATGATTGGATCTCACGTTGAGATGTTATCCAAAGACCTTCTCTGGACAGGTCTGCTGTTGGTGGGACCAGCGGTCATTACCAGTTTGGTTGTCGGCTTGGTAGTCAGTATCATCCAGACCATTACCAGTATTCAGGAACAAACGCTGTCATTCGCTCCAAGGATTCTGGCAGTTGGCGTCGTTATCGCACTAACATTGCCGTGGAGCTTTCAGGTCATCACGCTCTTCACTGAGAAGTCGATTACGTACATCCTGGAGGTTCCGTTTTGAATGGGGATTCGATCGAAGTATCCGTCCTGACGTTCATGCTTATCCTGGTCCGGGTCACCACTTTTTTCGCCGTCCTACCTTTCTTCGGCCGCAAGATGATTCCCGGCCTGATTCTCGTCGGCCTTTCGCTTTCTTTGACCACCTTGTGGTTTATGGCACTCGATCCATCGCAGGCGCCCTCAATCAGTCTCCGTCCCAATCAACTAACCTGGCTAGGGTTCTTCTTTGCGACCGGAAGCGAATTTATTATCGGCGCTTTGCTTGGATTTTCGTTTGGCTTATTCATTTATCCCCTGCAAATAGCCGGTTCCTACCTTGCCCAAGAAATGGGGTTGTCGATGGCTTCGATGTCCGATCCGGCCACCCAAGCCAACTCGGACGTGGTTTCAAGCCTCATGCAGACGGTAGCATTAATGCTGTTTTTCTGCCTCGATCTCCATTACCTTCTGATTGAATTGCTGAATCATTCTTTGGTGATACTGCCCATCGGCAGTATCGCCGCAACGACATCAGCATCAGAAATGATCCTTGGTTTATTAACTCAAATGGAACAATATGGGCTCGCCATGATTGCCCCAATCGGGATCAGCCTTTTTATCATATTGGTCATTCTTCTTCTGCTCACCAAGACTGCTCCAACAATGAACATTTTCTCGGTAGGACTATCAATTCGCGTTGCAGGCGGGTTGTTTTTTACCTGGTTATTTCTGCCGCAGATACTCAATGCTACACAGTCCTATTTTGAAAAAGCTTTTGGCTGGATTCACCAATTCCTTTCCAGCATGACTTGATCCCGGGCTGCATGCCCGCCAGTATCCAATCCACTACGACGACAAGAACAGCCGCTAAGCCATGGCAGAAGACCAAGGACAGGAAAAAACAGAACAGCCAACCCAGCGGCGATTTGAAAAAGCCGCTGAGGAGGGCCAAGTTGTCCAAAGCGCGGACTTTGCAGCAGGGCTGATGATGCTAACCGGTACCATCTTCTTCCTGTTTGCCGGAACATGGTTTTATGAAACGCTAACTGAAAAAATAAAACTCGGATTGAGCACCAGTCGCCTTAACATCCAGTTAATTACCGACCAGGGTTTTGAGCCAAATAATTTCGCTGCTAATCTCGTCCGATTTGGCCTGATGGAGCTAACAACGCTGATTCTTCCCCTAATGGTTGCCACATTCGCGATAGCGTTTTTTAACGGGGCATTGGTGACGGGATTGAAAATCACCTGGAAACCACTCACCCCAAATTTTGAGAAGCTGGATCCCATTAAAGGGTTCAAAAAAATCTTTTCGATGCGAGCGGTCATACGAGGCGTCATGGCGGTTACCAAGGTTAGCGCCATGTCGGCGGTGGTGTACTGGTTAATGCTTGGCTCGATGGACCGAATCTCGGCGAGTTGCGGAATACAAATGGCAGCCTCGGTAGCGATGGGTTGGCAATTGACTCTCCAAGTCGCGCTGGCAATTGCGGCAGCGATGGTCCTGATCGGTTTAGCCGATCTTCTTTTCCAAAAATGGAAACACGTTCAGGATCTTAAGATGACACGCAAAGAACTGCGCGATGAACATAAGGAAAATGAAGGCGATCCACTTTTGCGGGCCAGGATGCGAAAGCTACAACGAGAAATTGGCCAACGTACCGCCATGTTAAGGGAAATACCCGAGGCCAGCGTGATCATCCGAAACCCAACCCACCTGGCGATTGCACTTCGATTTGACAGGGGTCAGGACAACGCACCGGTAGTCCTTGCCAAAGGTGCTGATGCGCTCGCCTTGAAAATAATCGAGATAGCCGAAGCGAATAAAGTACCGGTCATCGAACGAAAACCGATTGCCCGAGCCCTCTACGCGATGGTTAATGTTGGCGAAGAAATTCCGCTGGAACTCTATCAGGCTGTGGCAGAGATTCTGGCATACGTTTCGCGTCAACAATCCATCGTACGACGACGAGCAGCCTAATCGCCTGGGCCATGTTAGGTATCAGGATTTGTTAAGAAAATCCTTCATCGACGATTTTTGTTTTCAATATCCCCTGTCGATTGACGAAACACTCACTTTAGTTACTTATCTTTAGAGTACCCTAGGACCGCCAAGTCATGATCAGAAACTCGTTTTTCATTTCGTTTATAGGGGTGTGGGTAATCAATACCTACGGACTCTACCGAATGGTCCGCGGATGAGAGGGGGCTACCTGAAGGGAAACCTACAACTGGATCAGTTCGATCCTGGTATTTGACACCATTCCTCTATTGGCGATCGTGGCCGGCGCAATGTGCTTTGTCGGTTACGATAATGAGCGATTAAAGTGGCGAATCGTGGGTGCCGCCATGTTGGCCGCATCACTAATAATAGGGATGATATTTGGCTTCTCGATATTCATCGATCCAATCGTAAAGCTTCTCGAACGTTAGTGTCATGTCAGTTAAAGAGCTCTCTCTGCAGAACTTCTTAAATCCAACAAATCGGCCGGATAACAAATCGGCGAGATTACAAAACGTTGGACCCAACCCCGTCAGACAACACGATCTATCTTCGCGGGGAACGAGTCTTCGCACCATTTTATCTCCGTTCGGCCAGAGAGAATTGCCTTGGCCAACTCGGTCAAATTGTGCGTTATTTTTTGCAAGGGAGCTATAGTGTGATTTACAAGATTAAAGAAAAGTTTTGGTCGTGGGGTAATGATTTTACCATCACTGACGAGCAAGGAAATGATCAGTTCCTTGTAGATGGCCAAGCCTTCTCTTGGGGCGACAAACTATCTTTTCAGGATTTGCAGGGCACCGAGTTGGCATTTATCAGTCAGAAACTGTTATCGTTTCAACCACGCTATCAAATTCTTATTAACGGGACTGTATTTGCTGAAGTAGTCAAAGAGTTTAGTTGGTTCCAGCAGAAGTTTACGCTCGACGTACCAGGGCCTAATGATTATGCAATTGATGGATCATTCTGGCAGCATGAATTTGAGTTCAGACGATCGGGTCGCCGAGTGGCATCGGTCAGTAAAAAGCACTGGAACTGGACAGATAGCTATGGAGTAGATATCGTCGAATCCGAAGATGACGTCTCGATCCTCTGCGCCTGTATTGTGATTGACCAGGTGCTTCATGATGGATAAGACAATTAGATCGGCACAAACAAAGCGATCAACTGAAGCCACTGTGCTAACCATCCGGATTGCCTGATCATGGCCAATCAGTAACCAAAAAAGCAGACACCAATTTTGTTGGCGTCTGCTTTGGTTTGATCACCGGTTTGAT
>JABAAE010000001.1:108711-749466 GCA_014238905.1 Planctomycetota bacterium | reverse complement strand
CAAAAAAGCAGACACCAATTTTGTTGGCGTCTGCTTTGGTTTGATCACCGGTTTGATTACCGGTTTGATTACCGGCGGTATCCAGCCGCCGGTTTTTTGTAAGGGAATTAGTTGCCTGTTTCCTCCTCTTTATCACCCACGAGGGCCGAAGCCAAACTGCCCATGGTCCCACCGGCGGTGAAAGGATTGACGTCGCTCCCCGAGCCGTTATTGTTGTTGTAAATCAAGGATCCAGTGAAACCGGCGGCAAACCCGCCGAGGTCCGCCCAGAATTTTCCGTTCCCTCGTTCGATGATGTCACCCTCAAAAATGTCGTCCTGGCCATTCCAGTAGGCGACGGTCCCTTTGGCAAGGGAGAGCGAACCGAGAACCAGTGATCGTTGGTCATTGTCGTACTCTCGGGAGAGCATCGTCTCGACTACCTGTTGGTCAATGGCACGGTTAAACGCCTTAAGATCGGGACTCAACAGGATGGTCTCTTCGAGTTGCTGAAAAGCCCTTTTGCTGGGGTCTTTGTCTGAGAGGCGGTTTTGGAAATCCTGATAGAAACCGTATCCGTCTTCGGCAATCATTGCGACGTCTTTCAGGACCTCGTTGGCCGGCAGGAATTGGTCGGCGGGCAGACGGTAGATTTGGGACATGAACAGACCGCTGTTGAAATAGAGCAACTCGTCACTGGGAGCATTCCGATCGGCTCGTTGGAGCGTGATGTTGCCAAAGGACGTTCGGCCCGGTTTTTTGCGAACCACTTTGTCATTGCCTTGCCGTAAGTTCAGCAGGGTCAGGTTGAGATCGGGTGTCAGATAGTCCAGTGTCCGGTTATGGGCGACGCCGACCTCGGCATACGGGTTGGGGTCTACGGAGACCGGTGGTCTCTGCTGGTGATCCTGGTGACAATCGTCGTCCTGTTTCCAGCCTTTGGCGATGGCCAGGATTTGATTGGAATCAGGTCCCATCGAAATGAGTGTGACCGCCCGCATGCCGTAGGAGGTTTGATAGGTGATGTAACTGAATCCCTCTTCAGTTTGCATCATTCCCAATTGGTCGTCGGTGGCTCCAAAGATCAGGCCGATCCCCGAAGGATTACAGCGGCATGGTTCGGTACACGACGCGCCACAATGCTCGCATTGGACGACGTCGGATTTCTGGAGGAGATCACCTTCACCGGTATCGGTGGAACTTGGTCGGTTGGAACGCGAACTGCTGTAGTTGACGGCCCCCGGTGTTGAATCACCCGATCCCGTTCCGCCACCGGTGTCGGTTCGAGTGCCGTCATTAGTCGGTGGGAACAAGCTGACGACTTGGCCTTCTTTGGGCAGGTTTTTGGTACCGGTATTTCCCGGTGGGAACATGTCGATGACTTGGCCTTCTTTGGGCAGGTTTTTGGTACCGTCATTTCCCGGTGGGAACAAGTCGATGACTTGGCCTTCTTTGGGCAGGTTTTTGGTACCGTCATTAGTCGGTGGGAACAAGTCGACGACAACCCCTTCTTTACTTTTAGTGGAAGGGAGGGTTCCTTGCAGGATCGCGACGACCAGATGATCGCAATGACTTCGGTTTAGTTCGGCGAAATACAGGTTGATTAATTCAGGCTTGGCGGGTGGAAGTGGTTCCTGTGGCAGGGCGGTTGCTTGTTTTTGGCTTGCGATTCCCAAAACGATCAGAACGAGTGTTGCCAAGTAAATTGGCGATTTGAAAAGATGAGACATGAGGTCACTCAAGGAGGAAGATAGGAGAGGTAAGAACAAACTGTTTGACAAGGCAAACCGTGTGCCAAACCCCTAAGAACTCTTTTGCCGCGACTTATTGGAAAAACTGACTTTTCACCTGAATCATATTGAGACGAAAATCATGATTTGAGACAAAAATCACCAAATCGGTGGCCATTCTTTTGTTCAGATCGCCATTCGGCCGTTTCGAATGTTCCGACGGTCTGAATTCAAACTAAAGCTAAAAAAAAAGTGCTGCTGAAGACGACCAGAAGGGAAGAAACATCCAAAGGTGCGTGTAGCTTTTTCATAACGTTAAAAAAGCGAATGGCCCGCAATCAGATAACCAAGTCGCTGCAGCAAGCGGATGAACACATTGAGAATGACAAGCAAAAATAAAACCAGCATTCTAAACGCAGACTGCCCCGCTTCTATTTAGGCCTGCACCGTCAGCCTAATCTACTAATTCAAAGAACTCGAATATGGATTCGATCATCGTCCCAAGTGTGGGGTTCTCCATCAGGTTGCTGAAGAAATACCACTTTTGGATCGGTCGAGCAACCGTTTAAAACCAACCAAACTGACTCCGCCTTGATCGTTTCTGTTACAGTACCCCGGTGATCTCGACATACAAGATCTTTCTTCAGCCGGACGCTTTGGCCTGCCTTCAAGCCACTTTTGTACACTTCCACTGTATAAGTGTCGCGGTATTTAAAATCCATATCATTGTGATGCAGGTTTTAAATTTGACGCCTTGCGATTTGATGGTTTTACGATCTGATGGTTTTACGATCTGATGGTTTTACGATCTGATGGTGCGATAGCTCAAACTGAAAGCCGAACTTTTCACACTTCCAACTCGCGCCGCCGAAAGTTGCTGTGCTGGGGATTCTTTCGACTCATGCTTTGTTGCTGAAGTGCGAATTTCAGCAACTTGCCATCGAATTACAAAACCCCTCTCTCAAAGAAGAATTTTTTTGACGACTTGCGCCTCTTCAACGCCCGTCAACCGCATGTCCAACCCTTGAAACTTGTAGGTGAATCGGTTGTGGTCGACACCTAACAGGTGGAGCAGTGTCGCGTGCATGTCGTGGACCGAAACCACGTCCTCAACCGCGTTGTAACCCAATTCGTCCGTTTGACCGTGGGTTATTCCCGGTTTAACACCACCACCGCACATAAAATGTGAGAAACCCTTGATGTGATGATCCCGGCCATTGCCCTGCGCCATTGGCGTGCGGCCAAATTCACCACCAAATATGATCAAGGTATCTTTTAACATATCCCGTTTTTTCAAATCCTTGATCAGGGCAGCTGTTCCCTGATCAACTTCGGCAGCCGTTTTGGGGATACTATTCTTGATTCCGCCATGGTGATCCCACCCACGGTGATAGAGCTGAATAAAACGCACCCCTCGTTCGGCCAGCCTTCTTGCCAACAGGCAATTGGCAGCAAAAGAGCCGTCGGCGCCCTTGGTGCCATACATGTCCAGAACATGTTGCGGTTCTTTTGAAACGTCCATCAATTCCGGCACGCTGGCCTGCATCTTGTACGCCAATTCGTATTGGGCAATTCGGGTTTTGATTTCCGGATCTTTCACTTTTTCGAATTGCAAACGATTGAGTTCATTAATGGCATCCACGATTTGTCCCTGTTTCTTCCGGGACACACCCTTGGGATTGGTCACATAAAGGACCGGATCCCCGGTGGAGCGAAACTCCACTCCTTGATGACGGCTTGGCAGAAATCCACTATGCCATTGGCGGGCCGCGATCGGCTGAGCCTGCCCGTGGCGTCCCAATGACGTCAGAACAACAAACCCAGGCAGGTCATTCGCTTCGTTTCCCAATCCATAAGTCAACCAGGAACCCATCGCTGGCCGTCCTGAAATCAGACTTCCTGTATTCATAAAAGTATGGGCCGGATCATGGTTGATCGCTTCGGTCCGCATGGACCGGACGATACAGAGTTCGTCGGCGACCTCGCCCAACTTCGGAAATATCGAACAGATTTCGTTTCCGGAATCGCCATATTTTTTGAATGCATGCTGCGGTGCAAAGCACTTCAACTGCTTTCCCTGCAATTGAGCGATGGGCTGCCCTTTGGTGTAGGAATCAGGCATCGGCTTGTCGTGCAATTCTGCCAATTTTGGTTTGTGATCAAATGTTTCCAAATGGGACATTCCTCCCGCCTGACAAAGAAAGATCACCCGCTTGGCCTTGGGGACATGATGTAAATGACCCAGATGGCCCGTGGTACGAAGATCCGATTGGTCCTCCGCACCATTTCCCATCGTCGGATCTATCAGGCTGGCCAGAGCCGTCATTCCAATTCCTGTGACACTTTTCGAAAGAAAAGACCTTCGCGTATTTTCTATTCCAATCAGATTCTGGATAAACATGGATTCCATTTTCGAAAATGAAGTAATCGGGCGGAAACCGGTTTTGGTCTCCGAAATGCAAATTAATATCTTGTAATGGTTTCGTGCAGGTTAAGCAGCACCCTCGTTACCGACGCCCAGGCAGCCAGTGTGTTTGCATCAAGATCCGCAGCAGGTGACCGGTTTCCGGCCTTAATCGCCTTTTTGGATGAATCGGTATCTTGGGAAAACTGTTCCAACTGATCGTTCAAAAGCCGAGTCAACAGCCCCGATTCCTTGGCCGTCGGCTTTCGACCTAAAGCCATCATGAATCCAAGCGAAATACGATTTTCGGTCAAATCCTCGCGACGCATAATGGTCTCAGCCAGCGCCTGTGCCGCCTCAACATAGCTGGGATCGTTTAGCAGAACCAACGCCTGAAGTGGTGTGTTGGATCGTGGCCGCTGGACACAAGATTCCTCACGGGACGGTGCATCAAAAACGGACAGGCTCGGATGAAGAAAAGTACGACACCAGTAGGAATACAACCCCCTTCGATACTGATTCTGATCACCGCTGGCCTGGTAGGTGCGTCGAGGAAAATTCAGGTGTTGCCAGTAGCCAGTCGGCTGATACGGTTTGACGCTGTCCCCTCCTACTTGCTCGATCAGCAGTCCGCTGACCATCAAAGCATTATCCCGTACAAATTCTGCGTCCAATCGGAATCGATTCTGCCGGGTCAAAAGCAGGTTGTCAGGATCCTCTTTGGCGGCGTCTGGATCAATCATCGATGACTGCTTGTAGGTATTGCTTAGCACAATCAATTTCAACAAGGCCTTCATGTTCCAGCCGGACTCTACAAATTCCCCGGCTAAATAGTCCAACAATCGGGGATGAGTCGGTACCCTGCCCTGGGACCCAAAGTCATCCGGCGTTCGAACCAAGCCTGAACCAAACGCGATTTTCCATAAACGGTTGACAATCACCCGAGCGGTCAAAGGATTCGCCGGATCAACAATCCACTTCGCCAAATCGTACCGATTAGGGCTGCCATTGGCGGTGCCTTTAATTTGCGTCAGAAACGAAGGAACTCCCGGTTGGACCACCGGTCCCGAATCATCAAGCCAATTTCCACGTGGCAAAACACGAGTCATGCGAGGCTTGATACTCTTTGTCACCAGAATCGATCGAAACGATTTTTCCAGATCCGTTTTTGCTTTCTGCAATTGCTGCACGGATTCCCTGAGAGTTTTCATCGTGTCACTGGTATCCAGAAAATACCCATATAGACGTTTGGTTTCCGCCTCCGAACGCGAGGGTTTCTCTTTTTTCAAAATAGTGATGACGTCCGCGGGTACCGACCCATTATTCGATAAACCCGGCGTGGCAACATCGGAAAGTGAAATCCGGAATTTTCCGATGTTATGCTGAGCATAAATCGACTGGTGCATCAGCTGAATCGTCAGCCGTTTCTTGCCATTACCCTCCAAAGGCTTTTCGAACACAAAAACAGCCGTTCGGTTTGCCTTCTGGGTATGGCCACTGACGGCCCAACCTGTGGCTGGATTGTTGTCGATGGCCAATTGAACATCATGATTGGGCTGAGAAAAATCGGCCATTGCTTTTTTGATTTTGACGGACTCTCCGTCTCGTTCAGCAACAACATTGGTCAAAACAATATTTCCATTCCCGCGACCCACGCTCTGATTGGGCAACGCTGGATCGGCCAAAACTTCTAGTCGGAATCCCGTCACCTTGGCAGGCAACCCCTCAAACACCAACGTATAATTGTCCTTGGCTGGATTTTTCCCCGAAGATGTCACTATCGATTGCTCGGCTTTCAGCGTCGACCCGTCAGAGGATTTCATTTCTCGCGGAACGACTGGAATCCACGTCGGTTTCTGGGCTGCAACGATCTGCTGGATTGAATCGAGGAATTGTTGAAACAGGCCATCCCTTTCATCGGTTCGAGCCTCAAGATTAGCCATCGCAGCAGCCAGCTTGTTTTGGACGCTTGCCAGTTTTTGTTCCTGTTCCATCGATGGCAAACGGATCGGCTTCTGCTGCCCTACTGCTGTTTCCTCAATATCGGAAAAGAACGCTGCAAACCGATAAAAATCTTCACTCTTGAACGGATCGTACTTGTGGTCGTGGCATTCGGCGCAACCGAGTGTCGAACCCATCCAGACGACCGATGCGTTTCGGACCCGATCCGCAGCATATTTCGCTCGATACTCTTTCGCTTGGGCCCCACCTTCGCGCGTGGTCATGTTCAAGCGGTTGTATCCGGAGGCAATCCTTTGCTGGTTGGTTGGGCTCTCCAGTAAATCACCTGCCAGTTGCTCGAGAGTAAATTGATCGAAGGGCATATTGGAATTAAACGCGTCGATTACGTAGTCGCGAAAAAGAGAATGGTCCCGATGGTTATCACCATGAATGCCGTTGGTATCGGCGTAGCGGACCTGGTCCAGCCAAAACACGGCCATTCTTTCTCCAAATGCCTTGGAAGCAAGAAGCTGGTCGACGATTTTTTCGAACGCTCGCGGCGAGTCATCACCCAGGTACGCTTGGACCTGTTCAGGCGAAGGTGGCAAACCGATCAGATCGAAATAAACGCGGCGGATCAACACCCGCTTCTCCGCCGGAGCGGACGGTTTTTTTCCTGCTTTTTCAAGATGTTTGGCGACAAAAAGGTCGATGGGTGTTTGAGCCCAATCCTGTAGTGAGGTGGGCCGCGGCAACGGGCCGACGCTTGGGCTTTGGTAAGCCCAGTGTCCCTCAAATTTGGCTCCCTGATTAATCCAAGCCTTAAAAGTGGCAATCTCTTTCGCCGTCAAGGCCTTCTTGTTGGCGTCCGGCGGAGGCATCACCTGATCTGGATCATCACTTGCAATCCTTGCGATCAAATCACTCTGATCAGCATTGCCGACCTTGATCACCGACCCAACATCCTCTTGTGGAAGATCAAGTCGCAAATCCGCTTTCCGTTGATTTTCATCGGGGCCATGACATTGAAAACATCGATCCGATAAAATCGGCTTGATGTCCCGAACAAAATCAATCGTATTTTTGTCCTGAGCCTGCATCCAAGCCGACGATCCATCTGAAAAAAAACACGCAAATAAAAAACAGAATCCAACAAAGAAAAAATCTATAATGGAACGCCGCATATTTATTTTCCAGGTGAGACTTCAGAGTAGATGGGGTTCGAGTAAAACAGGCAATGGCCCCCGATATCCATTGAGCTTGATTTTAGTTGGGTAACCCTGCAAGGGTCAACAGAATCACATAAATAGAGGAAGATCATTTACCGGGCTGAAAATTGCTGCAGTTGACAGGAGCGGTAACGGACCTAGAAAAACAAATCCCAAAATAAGCCGAGGTCCAGCGAACCCATTCTGTTCAAAATGCCCGCAACTAAAGATCCTCGTTGGAAATGGCCACGTCAGCGTAGACCCGACCGTTACTTGCTCTGTAGATAATTCTCACGTAAATACCTGAATTCAAGACAACCACAGCGTCCTTTTGTCTTTTTAAATGGGTCAACATTTCTCCCTTGACTGCTTGCTCACTTAAAAAGGACTGATCAACCTGAACCCCGGCAGCATAAATGTGCTCGAAGATAACACCATCTTTTTCACCATCTCGGTAGACTTTCATGTCCTCCATGATTCCGTTTGAATCCTGAATGACCTTTTCCTTCACGCTGAGACCACCTTGGATCATCTCTCTGATTAATCGCTCTTTGCGTGATTCAGCGTTGTCACAACCGGTTGGCAACAGAAGACAAACCGCTAACAACGGCAAGATAAGATTTGGGCTCATAGTCTCTCTTTAACGTGACAGTCTCGCTTTAACGTCTATGTCCAGCACCCAGCACATGGCCTGTCAGCCGTTTTGTAGAAGGACAGCCAACCAAACCAAACCTAACCCATATCCGAATGGCCTAGAAGGGTGGCAACCAATTAGCCTCAGATACGCCCCTTCAAATGGAGCCGAATTGAACGGGCATCAAGAGATAGCATTGATTTTTTCTGGATTCCATCGCCCCAGCATTTTTAAAAAAAAAGGGGCTAGATCAAAATATCGAGGACAGACTCCGTTGATTCAAAAACCGCTTTAGCGACGGCGACGTTGGCCTCCAATCCATGCTGAGCAACTTTTAATGCGACCAGCGAAGAGGCATCCAGGGTCTGATTTGGATCCGCGATGGTATCGGCAGACTGATTAAAATTTTGATAGCTCTGCGAAATACCCAATGCCACAGTGGATGTTGCGGATGAAATCATGACGAATCACCGATGGAATGAATCAAACTTGAACCATTGAATTCTACCTCTAAAAAAGGGCGTTTTACCAACGAAATCAAAAATCAACCCATTTGATGCCATCCTGATACTCGCTCTGTGGAATGGCCTTCAGCTGAACTCCCGGCGTCCGCTGGATTTGGATTCTTTTTCATCATTTTAAGGCTGCAGATTGGAGCCCTACCCTATTTTAAAATCTGGCAGCAGAACAACCGTAACACTCATCACATTCCCTGTCGTTAGAATTCCCTGTTAGAATACCAACTGCTGTTAGCTATTTTTCGTATCGTCCATCTGTTTGCATTTATCAGGTAGTCTTCAAAATATGAGATCCCTCCATCTTCCCGCTGCAATATTTTTGGTTTTTTTTGGATACATGGCAGTCGCACAACCAAATAATGATGCCGCGCTCTGTTGTGGTCAGGACGAGGCTTTGGACGGTGATTCGGCCCAAGATAACTTGCCGCCCAAGATTCCCAAGGGTCGGAAATATTACCTCGGCCGGGAAATAGCAATGACCATGCATTACTCCGGCGCCGAGTGGCTAATCCGCAATGAACGAGAAAGGGAAGAACGCTGTTCGCTAATGCTGGCCAACCTGGGCTTGAAAGCGGGAATGACCGTTTGCGACATGGGTTGTGGGAACGGATTTCACACCCTCAAGATGGCTGAACTGGTTGGCGACAAGGGCCTGGTTTACGGCGTCGATGTTCAACCCGAGATGCTGAAGTTTCTTCGGGATCGCTTTGAGGAACGCGGCGTGGAAAACGTTATCCCGATCCTTGGTTCATTTCACAATCCCCACTTACCGAGAAACTCCATCGATTTGATTTTGATGGTGGACGTTTACCACGAATTCTCTCACCCAGTGACCATGTTAAAAACGATGAGGGATTCGCTGAAACCTGACGGTGTGATTGTGCTTGTTGAATATCGCCTCGAAGACCCGGACGTACCGATCAAGATTTTGCACAAAATGAGTAAAGCCCAAGTGAAAAAAGAGATGGAAGCTAACCAGTTCAAACTGGTGAAAGAATTCGACAAGCTGCCTTGGCAACATATGTTGTTCTACGGAAAAGCGGGCTCAAAATAAGGATCTAGCTGCTCTTGCGAGTGGATTGACCGGCCGGAAAATCCGATTGGATCACCGCCCGACCGGTCGCCTTTTTGTGGGTCGCCGATTTTGCTCGAGGATGCGCCTTTTCGTAAATTTCCTTGAGGCCCGCAGTGCTGACGTGGGTATAGATCTGAGTAGTGACCAGACTTTTGTGACCAAGGAGTTCCTGAACACTTCGAATATCGGCCCCATTGTCCATCAAGTGAGTCGCAAAACTGTGTCGCAATGTGTGCGGCGAAGTCCGTCGATCGAGCCCTGTCAGCAGGAGGTATTTTTCCACCATCCGACCAATGCTCCGGGTGGTAATCCGGTTTCCAAATTTATTGACGAAAAGAGGGACTTGGCCGTTTCCGATTTTTTTTGCCTGGCGGATTTTTTGCCACTTCTTGATCGCCTTGATAGCATATGACCCCAACGGAGAAAGTCTTTCGCGTTTCCCCTTTCCCGCCACTCTTACGCTTCCGGTCGTGAGATCGAGATCGGCATCATTGATCCCGACCAATTCACTTACCCGCAGACCCGCAGAATAAAGCACTTCGAAGATCGCACGGTCACGAAGTGCCATAGAGTCATCAAGAGGCGGGGCGTTCAAGAGCTTTCCTACCTCAGCGGTCGTAAGAAAATGAGGTAGCTTTCTTTCCGGCCTTGGATTTTTGAGCGGTTTTGCCGGATTGGTTTCGACTATCCCATCTCTTTGGGCAAATCGGAAAAAACTCCTCAGGCTTGCCAGTCGGCGTGAAATGGAGGATTTGGCATAGCCCGCTTCGTGCAGCGCCGCAACATATCCTCGCAGATCAAGCGGCGTAATCTTTGACGGATGCGGAACGCTGTTATCTTCTTCGGCAAGAAAATCCATCAAACTCGTCAAGTCCTCCCGATAAGACTTGATCGTGTAGTCGGAGGAATTACGTTCGACCTTCAAATAGGTCAAAAATCTCTGAATACTGTCGCGCATGGTACTTTACTCAAACTGACAGCACTGCCATCAGGCCAAACCTTGCTGCCTGTTACGATTAAAACAACAAGACCGCTTTGCTGGATCCTGTTGCCTATCAAATTTCGGACAGGACGGCGTTAACACGCATCGGCGACCGGTGAAACAATCCAGTTGCCAGCATTGCTCGTGTGCAGGGCTTCAAAACTGAAGATCGTCGGGGTCGCTAAAATCGGCAGCTTCAAAAATGGCATCCGGGTCAAAACGCGAATTAACCGAAACTTCAGCCGTCGAGCGGATTTTTTGACTGAGTACGGCGGCATCGTACCAGGTAAAACTCAACTCGGGATCTGACGCATACTTGCCGAGCTGCCGAAGTGTTTCCGACCGGTTTTTCTCGTCAAAAAGGAAAATATATTTTTCTTCGCCTTTGACAAGAGCAAGCATGTTCATTTCGTCTGACACTATTGGACGCCCTCCGACGCATTCTAATCCGTGGTGTATCTCTTCGAAGTTTGGTATCGGCGTACGCGAGAAAAAAAACAACCTTTTGCCCCGATCTACTCCATTATCGAGCAATAAACGAAATAGCTTTATCGATTATCAGTTTTATCGAGTTTGGTTTTTGCGCCTTTGCGGAAATTAGCCAATACCATGCATGCATAAAGTCAAAACGGCGCACGGTTTTCTGGAGGGGCAGATCCCAACAAGATGGCGATGACCGTTTGGTAAGCATGACTGGAGTCAACCGATCAATATTTGGACCGAAATCCATGCCGATCAAAATAAATCCCCAGGGATCGCTACTGGCAGTCAGACATGCCATCACTCATTTCGCCAGCAGATTATCCTGCATCGAGTTGATGAAAAAGACCGCAGCCACTGGGAGTCATTTGATATTTTCTGGACGATCCTGTCTTCTTTTTCAACATTCGGTCACGTTGACAGCCAGCCCGCCCTGCGAAGTTTCCTTGTATTTACTGGACATGTCGTCACCGGTTCGACGCATGGTTTGAATCACCTTGTCCAACGAAACGCGATTCTTGCCATTCTCCCGTAGCGCGATGCGGGAGGCGTTGATGGCCTTGACCGCTCCCATCGCGTTGCGCTCGATACAGGGCACCTGAACCAATCCCCCAATCGGATCGCACGTCAATCCAAGGTTGTGCTCCATCCCTATCTCAGCGGCCTGTTCCACCTGGTCCGGATTTCCACCCATCACCTCGGTGAGCGCTCCGGCAGCCATCGAGCAAGCAACTCCAACCTCTCCCTGGCAACCCACTTCAGCGCCGGAAATTGAAGCGTTCATTTTATAGAGCATCCCAATCGCGCCGGCTGTCAGAAAAAATTTGACAATTCCATCTTCGTTAGAAGCCGCACAGAATCGGTCATAATAATGTAGTACCGCAGGAATGATGCCAGCCGCACCATTGGTTGGCGCGGTGACCACTCTTCCCCCTGCAGCGTTTTCCTCATTGACAGCCAAGGCGTAAAGATCAACCCAATCCAACACATTGAGCGGGTCCTGGTGCTTGGTTTCATACTGCGAATTGAGTTTCGCAAAAAGCGCCGCAGCCCGGCGTTCTACTTTCAATCCTCCGGGCAAGGTACCGGATTCCCGGCAACCTCTGGCAACACACTCCTGCATGATCGCCCACAACTTCAAGATACGTTGCCGGATTTCAGGGCCCTCATTCAGGCATTTTTCATTTTCCCAAATCACCCGGCTTATAGGGCATTCATTCTGTTTCGCATGTTGCACCAACTCGGCTCCACTCTGAAAACCATATGGCACTCGACAGTCCCTGGTACCAATACTCTGATCGGAATCTTCAACCACAAATCCTCCACCGACCGAAAAATAGGATTTTTGCAGCACGATCTCATTGGCGTCATCCAACACATCGAATCTCATGCCGTTGGGATGGAATTGCAGAGCTTCCTTTCGCAGAAAAAGAATATCTCGTTGGGGTTGGAATTCAATTTTCTGATAGCTGCCAATACCAATAACGCCGGTTTCCACTACTGCATCTACAATAGATTCCGCTTGGTCAGGATCGATCGATTCGGGGGTGTAACCCAGCAAGCCGAGCACCAGCGCTTTATCCGTTCGGTGCCCCTTGCCCGTCAATGCAAGAGAACCGTAAAGGCGAACCTGAATTTTGAACACTTTTTCGGAATTTTGGATTTTCTCCACGTCGCCGACAAACCTTTTTGCCGCCCGCATTGGCCCAACCGAATGGGATGAAGAGGGACCAATACCGACGGAAAAAAGATCAAAAATGCTTATGTATTCCGACATGTTTTATTCCACTGCAAAGAGCATTTTCGGGTTTTTGAAGGCCTTGAACTCAAGGCCATTTCCACTGGGATCGGTAATAAACATCGTCGCCTGTTCGCCCGGCAGCCCCTGAAATCGGATATAGGGTTCAATCAGGAATACCGCAGAATCCTGAATTCGGTCTCTTAAATGATGCCAAGCTTCCCAATTGAGTACAGCTCCGAAATGACTGGAGGGGACCGATTTTCCATCCACGGCATTGGTGATGACTTTCGGCATCTCAGTGACGAGATGGGCGGTCACCTGATGCCCAAAGAAATCAAAGTCGATCCACCGATCACTGGTTCGACCAACCCGGCATAAAATCAGTCCTTCATAGAATTCTCGTGTCTTGGGCAAATCAATGACTGGAAAAGCGAGATGAAACGGTGGCATCATGGTTCGGTGGATCAGTCAAAACAGAAAGAAACGGCAACGCCCTACGTGGCAAACTTGACCTCCGGCCATCATTGGGGAACCGTCGAACAGGTGCGGTCAGCTGGAACAAGTCGCGAAAATAGTTGTCAAGCCAGGCACCGGTGCAAAGCCAATGGAGGACAAAGCTCAATTTCCCAGTGTACCAAAAGTCTCCATCGCGGCCGAAAAAAACTCTTCGCCCACCGCAGATCACCCCTCTGGTGGATTGGCAATATCAAAACACACCTTGATCGACATGGGTTTAGCATCGCCCATTGGATACCAGTCCTTCATCCATCAAACACCAGTCTGATGTTGGATCGGTGGGGTAACACCTTGGGTGTCGCTTCGAACAGTGCCGGCAGAATTTTGGCAAGTGAATCCATTTTTATTTCCAACCAACAATGAGTAACCCACGCAAAACCCTTTTTAGAGCAGGGGATTTTGTGAGCATTGCAAGGCGAACCATGGACAGTCAAAAATAGATCACTTCGGCTTATGTCTGATGGGTCGGGAGGGCGGATAGATTGAAATACCGAACACCAATACAGGGTGTCGGATGATAATGCGTTGAACCGCTGTCGACGACGGTGCGAATTATTGAAACAATAATCACTCTGGCAACTCGGCCAGGTTGAGCGTTATCTGACTCCCTTCAGGATCACCAACAATGACAATTAAAATCGTGCATTGCCCGACGTGAAAATCATATATCCCAAAAGTGGCGAGTTACGCTGCAGCGATTCAAGAAGAATTTGGTGAAAAACCGGTAGTCGAAACAGGGTCTCGAGGTCAATTCGACGTTTTGGTGAGGGGCAAACTGGCGATTTCCAGAAAGGGAGGTTTGTTTGCCCTGATAACAAGAAAGCCTTGGCCGACTGTCGAAGAAGTGATTCAGGCGATATTGACCGCAAAAGAATGAGAATGCATTTGACCAAAGCCGCCGGAGGCAGGCGAATCCATTTCCAGGGGCCCCCTGGCAAACAGTTTGCAGTGTAGCCGGACAAAAAACATAACAAATCGTTGCCTCAAACCCGCACGCCCTGAGGTTTTAAAATCAACATCGTTCGCCGCGAACCGGCGAACGCTGGCGTTAACTGGCTGTTTCATGCAATGCGAGTTAAGACACGACTTCTCTTGGTGATGACGACAATTGTCAGTGCAATTTTTGCCGTCGCTGTCGCCATCGGTTTGGCAATTGAAACCCGGTTTGTTGTGAATCTTGACCATCCAAATGGAACGTGATTTCGAGTGATTCAAGAATTCCAATACAGTGGTGAAATGTTCGATACGTCAATTATTACGGTCTCCACCACCAAACGGAGTATCATATTTGACACCGGGAATGGAGGATGCACTTTTTAAAAATCGATGGCGTTCCTCAAGATTACGAAAAACTAACTGAGGCAAGGGCTCTATCCCCAGAACTAAAAACCAATTCCTGACATGCATGCCTGCCGACAATAAGATGCGCGAGAATCCGGACCTGCGTGTGCTTTAGAAATGGGTGATCACTTGTTCCGACTCGGTCAATTTGCGCGTAACAAATCCAAGGAGAATATCGATGGGCTGGGCTGTTTTAACTATTGCCGGTTTATTTGAGGTTGTGTGGGCGGTTGGCCTTAAACAGACAGAAGGGTTTACTAAATTGTGGCCTTCTGTAATTACCATTGCTGCAATGTGGATCAGTTTTGGCTGTCTTTCCTATGCATTAAAAACAATTCCCATGGGAAATGCCTACGCGGTCTGGACAGGCATTGGTGCAGTAGGAGTGGCCATCGTTGGCTTCGTTTGGTTTAACGAATCAGCAGATCTCAAGCGGATTGCATGTATCGGGTTAATTGTTCTTGGCATCACAGGTTTAAAACTATTGGACTCTGGTTCAAGGGTTGTGGAACACGCTCCTGAAATTTTGTAGCCAAGTGCTACTTGATCACCATCCCGATGCTGGTGAAGCAACAACCGTTTGCGACGCCCGCGAAAGCTTCAGTGTAGACCAAAAAGCGTCCGGTTGATTCGGCATCGAAGGGATTTCAAACAGGCGACGCGCAAGACAATGTTCGATATACTCAGTAGCCAAATTGCGGTCCAGTAGACGACGCAACAAGCAAGCGCGTTAGCGTTTCAGGCCGGGCGTTTCCTGAATTCCAAATCGCTGACCGCAATCTGATAATTTGGGACTTTATGCAGACCGATAGGAGAACCTTCCGAATGGAAAACACGAACTGCCAGTCAATCAAGCTGATGTTGATCATGGTGTTTGCCTGCATGGTAAACGGGTGCGTTACTGACGCTGCCAAGGGCGACACGCTAAAGATTCTCAATTGGAATGTTCTCTACGGGTTCAATCACCACAAATCCATTGAAGAGGCAAGTCGCTGGATCAATTCGCAAAAGCCCAATATTATCGCCCTCCAGGAATTGAACGGGATTTCCGAGAAAAGCCTCGGTGAGTATGCCAAGAGATGGGGGCACTCTTATGCCGTTACTCACAAGAAAGGTGGTTTTCCTGTTGGCCTTACGTCGAAAGAACCCATTGAGGTTATCGAACGCAAATCCAAGGGGTATCACCACGGATTTCTGCACTGCAAAACTTATGGGATTCATTTCTTTGTGGTCCACTTTTGGCCTGGGAAATTTACAGAGGTGGACAAGATTCTCCGCAGAATCGAACGACTTCTGGTGCTGAAGGAGAAAGTGGTTATTTTGGGCGACTTCAATGGCTGTTCGCGGAAGGATGAAGCATTCCTTATTGCTAACGCGAAATCAAGGAAGAGAGACTATACGTTTGTTGATAGAGTTGAGGCTAAAGGATTCGTCGATATCGTCCATAAGCACGATCCAAAAGCCAAAATATCATGCCCCTCCCCTATCACCATCCCCAGATGGTCAAAGGACATGGAAGAATTGAAGTTGAAGCGTTATCGAATCGATTTCGTATTTGCAGATAAAGCACTCGCAAAAGACTCCCGTTCGGGAACAATATCGTTGGCAAAAGAAATTGACACCATTTCGGACCATTACCCTGTCATTGTTGAATTGGATATCTCGAAGCACAATTAGACCGGTGCAGGCAACGGCTTATTACCACGCCTGGTCCGCGACGTTTCGCCGCTCAAACAATGTGAGCAACTTTCGGTTCGGTCAATTTGAACGTTTTACAGAGGGTCCACGCTATGCTACGAGCACTCGGGTTTCTACTTCTGTCGGTCTTCTTCTGTACAGCATGCAGGACCGACGTGCCGCAGGCCGATCGCGACTCGTCGAGCAACCAATCATCCGCGGGCCGGGAGCAGTCCGCGGATAATAGCAGTGCGACAGGACAGGCTGCCGTTGAAAGTGGTACCGCTGCGGCCGCCGTGACACGCAAAGACCTTGATCAACGCATCGCGAACTACAATGACACATCCGCCTGGCACTACGGCGAGAGAACCGACGGTGAGCTGGCGGGTACCTGGATGTCCGTTGATGGCGACGGACACCATATCGTGTTTGGAGCCGATGGCTCCTTCAGCACGGACTTCAATGGCAACATGACGACAGGCCTTTACGCCATATCCGACAACGGTCGAATCGTTGCATTCTCGAAATGGAATGGCATTGGCCTCGGATCTCATTTCATGTTGGATGGCAAGACACTCACCGGACCCAAGGGCCCAAGACCGAACGCTCAATGGACGCGGACCGAAGCGATGAAGTAGTCCTGCTTAATAGACGATGCACGTGCGGGAATGGCGTTCGCGCAGCAAAACGGCAGTTCGCCAATTCACCTCTCAATCTGAAGCGAGCTCATCGATGGACTGCCCTTCAAATCTGGTTTCAGCGCGTCTTGCCAGTCATCTTGCCAGTCATCTTGCCCCTACGACCGATCACCGATCCGTTTTCGGCCAACAGCAGAATCCTCAATTGTCGATTCAGCAAAAAAAAATATAGTGGCCTGACACCCTGAATTTAACCAATTGTCCCAATTCCTCAATTGTCCAAAGCCCAAAGTTGCCGATACAATAGAGTGTCTTATCTGAATAAACTTGGAAATTCGGTTTCGCTGGATTGCTTCCAGCCAAACTCTGGAGCCTTGCTGTGACAAGCGTTTTGGTTGTTGATGATTCTGCTGTTGACCGAAAATTAATCTCGGCACTCCTTTTAAAACAGACCAATTGGAAACTGGATGTCTGCGAAAATGGGTTAAAGGCACTAGAGTTCATTGAAAATCGCATGCCTGACTTGGTCATTTCCGACATGCGAATGCCCGAAATGGACGGATTTCAGTTGGTCACCAAAATGCGTCAACTGTATCCGGTAGTCCCGGTGGTGATTATTACTTCGCAGGGAAGCGAAGAAATGGCGATGGAAGCACTTCGCAAAGGTGCTTCAAGCTACTGCCCCAAAAGCAGAATGTCGCGGGATCTGGTTTCCATTTCCCGAAGTATCTTGTCTGTTTCCCTGCAAAGGCGGCACTCCCAAAAAGTTCTCAGCCGAATTACCAAATCCCAAATTTCTTTTTGCCTGGAAAATGAAGGCAGCCTGATCGCCCCTACTATCGAACACCTGCAAAGCCACATGACCGCCTGGGATGAAACCGACCGACTACGGATCGGCGTCGCCCTGGATGAATCGTTATTAAATGCCATGCATCATGGAAATCTTGAAGTTGACTCCCGATTACGGGACGTCGGTGATGGATCAGCCTATGAACAGGAGATCGTCAAGAAAAATCAAATCAAACCGTTTTGTGACCGTCGAGTGAAAGTGGATGCTGAAATCTCAGAAACCTGCATCAAGCTTTTCGTCAAGGATGAGGGTCCAGGCTACACTCCTGATTTGATCGCTGATCCCACGAATACCGAAAACTTGGGAAAACCCTCGGGACGCGGCCTGCTGTTGATACGAACGTTTATGAATTCGGTTACCTATAATGAGTCGGGTAACGAAATCAGAATGGTCAAACATCGCAGTAAGGAATCGAATTAAAACCTGATTTTCGGTCTGGTTTCAATGGCGATCCACTATGATCGCGACCATTTTTGGGTCATGGTCCTTTTCGAAGAATGGCCAGAGCATCCAAATCGCTGTATCCACAATTCTCCATCGATGGGCACCCATTAGCTCAGTTACCGCTAATGGAATGACGGCCCAACAGTAGGCTAATGAATTATTTTTCTCACGCGTTTCAATTTTTGAAGGACTCCGCGGCGGTCGAGCCATTTTTTATTGCAGGTACGGCAGTCCCGGACTGGCTCAACGTTGTTAACCGAAAAGTCCGTGCAAGATCCAAATCCGCTAGTCGATTTATTACCGATGACGACCCGGATTTATCGAATTTGGCCAAAGGCATCGTTCAACATCATTACGATGACCATTGGTTCCATCAAACCCCGGTATTCAATGAACTGTCATTACAGTTCACCATCGAGATTCGTCATTTACTCTCGCCAGATCCGGGGTTTCGGCCCAGTTTTCTAGGCCACATTCTCATCGAACTTTTTCTCGATAGTGAATTGATAAAACGCCACCCTGATACAATCCAATACTACTACAGGGTGATGAAGTCTCTGGACCACTCGAGGGTCGAGGCCCTCGTATCGATGGTTACCCCCCAGCCAGCGACCAATCTTTCTTGGTTCATCGGCCGTTTTTGTGAAGTGAAATTCCTTTACGATTACTCCTGCGACGAAAAACTTCTTGGGAGGCTGAATCAAATAATGCAACGTGTTAAACTACCTCGCTTGCCTCGCGAGTTATGCAGTTTTTTTGATTCCGCGAGGAACCGGGTCGCTGACCAACTCGATGCTTTGTTACCGATGGAATTTTAATACCCTTGGAGTGTCTAAAACCTTCGGCACGCAAGAGCGAATCGAGTCCATTCTTAACCAACGGAGAAATGAAAATGAAATTTGGAATGAACCTCTTGCTTTGGAACGGTGAGATCAATGACGAAATGCTGCCAACTCTCGAAAATTTAAAAGCAATGGGTTATGACGGCGTCGAAATTCCTCTTTTCAATTACGATCTCGATTATTCCGCATGGGGGAAAAAGCTGGACGACCTCGGCCTGGAGCGAACCGCCGTGACCGTGCGTACCGAAGAAGATAACCCCATCAGCAGCGATGCCAGCATCCGCCAAAAAGGTGTCGAGGGAACCAAACGTGCACTGGACTGTTGTGCCGCGATGCAAGCGACACACCTGGTTGGACCCTATCATTCCGCGTTAGGACATTTTTCAGGAGCTGGCCCAACCGAACTGGAGTGGAAATATGGCGTGGAAAGCATGCGAGCTGTCGCCGAGCATGCCGGAGACGTCAACGTCATGCTGGGCGTGGAAGCACTGAACCGCTTCGAATGTTACCTGCTCAACACTCACGGTGATGCCGCTCGGTTTGCCAAAGATGTCGACCACGCAAACTGCCGAATTATGTACGACACCTTTCACGCCAATATTGAGGAAAAAGATATCGCTGGTGCGATCCGGGGCGCTGCTGACATGATTTGTCATATCCACATTTCAGAAAACGATCGCAGCACACCAGGAAGCGGCAATGTCAGATGGGCAGAGAATTTCGATACGATCAAGGAAATTGGCTACGATGGCTGGCTAATGATCGAGGCTTTTGGCTTGGCTCTTCCCGAGTTGGTTGCCGCAACAAAGATCTGGAGACGCATGTACGAATCGGAGGAGCAACTCTCCCGTGACGGCTTGGCGTTTATGAAAAAAGAATATGAAGCACGGTGGACCTAAAGAATGTCAGCACTTTGAAACACCGTTGGATTTCAGCATGACAGTAGTGAGCCCTCACTTTTCTCGACGGCCCTTCTTAAAAAAAAGGGGGGGGTGTTGGCTCAGAACACTCTGAACTGGTGATTCAGATTAAATCGGGATCAATCGGTCTATACTTCCCGGTGGAGCTTCACGCTTTTAGCCAATCATGTCAGGCGGCATTACATATTGGTCAGATCATCCACAACGGCTCCCCCAAAGAGCTCATCGATCGCGGCCGCCAGTACGCCGGCATGTCGAATCGACGGGGCATAAACCCGCACGATGTGGTGGGAAAAAGGAAGCCGCCGATAAAGCCGATTCGCCGTGAGCTTGCGTACCTCACCCCGGGCAGAATCAAACAAAAAATTCTGATCAGCGGCGGGGCCATGGGTATTCGGCCGGTGAATATGACGAGCGACATCCAGCCTAAAGTCTGCCGGACCCACATCGGAGGGCAATCTTTCGGCTAGTTTTTTGGCAAGAACTTCTTTATCAGAAAGGATGCTGGTTTGTTCGGATTCCCCTATTTCGAAAACAAATGAGCGTTGGCAGACCATTTGCCAATGGAGTCTTCTATTCAACAACAACGCCCATTGATTTCCGAGATTTCGCAGTTTTGGATCATTGCTGCGTTTCCACCGAGAGACATCAACCAGCAGGGAGGATTCAGTAAAATCGAGATATTCATCCAGGTTTTCCAACGGGTTACCGGGAAAAAGAAAGGGTCTGCTTTCCCTGAACAAGTCGGTCAGCATCAAATCAATACCCCTTACCGTGCGATGGAAATAAATCGAACGGAACAAGTCCGCTTTGGCACTTAAAAATCGTACCAACGCGTCGATACCTTTATCCGAAATGGTAAACCCTTGTTCCGAAAAAAAAGAGTATTGAATCAGCCTGTCGATATCAAACGAACGAGGGCTGAAACCTGACATATAGGCGTCGCGGAGGACAAAATCCATATTATCAATGGTGTAAATTCCGCTCAGTAACGAACGGAGGAAAATCAGCCATTTTGGTTTTGCTGAATCATTGTCCTGGTTCGGCCGCTGGATCAACCACGAAATGTCGGCGGGAACGAGCGTCTCCTCCGGATGCAAGCTCGATTCAGGCGTCTTGTTCAAACCGACCAACAGGCTCCCCAATTCATTTTCGATAATATGCGCTCCCAGGGATTCATGTGTCAGCCCGTAATCCTGCAGGAAATGGGAATCAAAAAAGTGCCCAAAGGGTCCATGCCCAACGTCGTGTAGTAAGCCGGCACACCGCAAGAGAAGTCGCACATATGCCAACGATGGCACGTCAGGACAGCTATCTTTTAAGGAAGGATACAACGCATCAGCAACTCGCCCTCCGAGGTGCATCGCACCCAAAACATGTTGAAAACGAGTATGCTCTGCGGTCGGAAAGACCCACCAAGCCGTTTGTAATTGATGGATGTGCCGCATTCGCTGCAGCCAGGGATGATCAATAATATCCCGTTCACAGACGTTTTTCTCACTGGACTCCAGTTGGCCAGAAACCTCACAATCCCGACTGGAAAAAGAAATATAGCCGTGAATTGGATCATAGGAAAAATTGCTGGGATTTCTCGTTTGCATGCGAAAATGACAATTCAGGTTGAAAAGAATAGCTAATTTAGAGAAAATTTGCGGATGTGGGAAAAGGATCTTGCTTGGTAAATTTTGATTTTCTGAAATCGAGAGTTTTCAGTGGATCCAGAATTTAGTTTGCACGAAACTCCCGGTTTGCTGCCGATACAATGGTGACGTCCCAGATTTTAACAAGTAATCGATGATGATTAACATTGGGGGTGACTCCCGCAAAACCCGAGCAAATATTCTTCTCGGGTTGGTCGCTGCAATTTTCTTGCCTTCTTTGGTGCTGTCTTCCAGCTTCAAAACCGCCCACGGGCAGACGGAGCGGTTTTTCCCGGAATCGACAAAGGGGTTCGTCACGGTAACGAATCTGAGTGAATTGATCCGAAAAATTGATGAGACATCATTCGGAAAAATGAGCAAAGATCCTAATGTGAAAGCCTTCCTTGACGATTTTATCAAGGAAGTCTTGAACCGAATTCGCAAAAAATCTCAAGTCTCACTTGGAATCGACCTCAAAGAATTAGAAGACATCATCTCCGGCGAAGTAGCGATTGGCCTGATTCAGCCAAAGCCTAACTTACTTGGCGTGGTAACGATTGCCCAGTTCACCAAAAAGGAAGATGTTGATAATGTTCTGGAGAAGCTCAAAACCGGTCTCCTAAAACAAAAAGGGGTGACCCTTAAAAAAGAGATTGTCATCGATGGAGCCAACGTAACCCATTACGAGTTCCCTGATCCGTTTGGAATCGCGGGTCCACCGCAGGTCTTCTACGGTCGAAATGACAAATGGGTTTTTTCTTATTACGGATCGGTCATTCCCAAGACTGAAAAGAATGACCACATCGCAGAAGTCAAGAAAATCATTTCAGCCTTATCGGCTAACAAATCGCTTAATAAATCGTTGGCTGATCATCCGGCATACAAAATCCCGATGGAACGGATCATCGCCGATGGCAAATATTCCGAACATGAGGTCCGCTGGTTTGTTGACGGATTTGGCTTCGTGGACGCAGCGGCTCGAATTTGGCCTGAACAATTCAGTGACCAGCAAATCGGCACCTTCAAAAAAGTTGGCTTCGGAGCCATCAAATCGATTACAGGCATCGCCAAGTTCTCCGGCGGAAAGAGGGAGTCACTGGTAAGGGGATTTGTTTATGCCCCTCCCGTCGATGCGGAAAACCGATTTATCAGCTCCGCAAAGATGTTGGATTTCACTGACAAAACGAACCGTTTGAACGAGGTTCCCGGGTGGGCAACACAGTCCTCAGCTTCTTACCTGGCCATTCATCTGCAACTCTTGAAGGTATTCGATGCCGCCGAGGATCTGGTCGATGAACTTTATGGAAAAGAAACCTATAACCGCGCGTTAAACAGCTTCAAAACCAATATTCGCCTGCCGAGAAACTTTGATCTGAGAGATGATCTGATGGCCAATTTGGGAAATCGCATCACGGCCGTCCGTGACCCAAAGTTCCCTGTTGAAAAAGAAAATCGGCGATTCATATTTGCTGTAGACATTGAAAAAAATGCCGCCGACGTGCTCAAAACTCTCGACGGTTACATGGCTAATGAAGATCAAAATCTCGTCTCGCGAAAGATCGTCAAAACCGATGCTGGCGATTCGATAACGATTTATATCCGTAAAACAGAAGACGATAGCGAAACCGATCCAATGGACATCGACCCACTGGATGACCTGGATCTGGGAGATGATCTGGATCTCGAAGAAAAACCCAAAAAATCCGCTGGTGTCGGCGTTATTCAGGAGGTCGGCTACGCCGTCCAGCAAAACCAAATATTAATTTCGCCCGACGTTAGATTTCTCGAGGAAATCATCCAGCTGGGATCCCAGGACAAGATGCCGGAATTAGTCGAACAGCCATGGTACAAGGAAGTCAACTCGGAACTCGACAAGATCAAGAATTCAACGTTTGAAAGCTTGCGTTACGTCCAACGATTAGATCTGCCCTACAAGGCAGCTATCGAGTTATTCAAACAGAACAAGGGCGAGCTACCAATCGAAAAAATGGTCAAGGATCTGTTCAAGGACGAAAGCGACAAACGGCTTTTCGATGTCAAAAAACTTCCCAAGGATTTTGATAAATCAATTGCGCCGTATCTAAATTTGATCGGCTGGTCGATGACGACCGAGCCCGATGGCTGGATGCTCAATGGCGTGCTGGTCAAAAAACCTGGCAACGATACGACGCAAGATAAACCAATTGCTGGTAAGAAAACGACTGACAAGGAAAAACCAGCCGACAAAAAACCAGCCGACAAAAAACCAGCCGACAAAAAACCGGCGGCAAAAAAGAGCAGCTCAAAAAAGGAAAAGAAATCATAGGTTGCCTTTGTCACATCCAACCTGTGACCGGTAAAGCAACATCCGGTGAGTCACTTTTGAGATCGCTGTTCAAACCCACCTCAGCTGGACTCAAAGCATCTTTTAAGGGGTTCCGCCATCTTCTGAGCCCGGCCATTCTCGGCATACTGCCCCGCAAAGTCTGCCCCGGATCGATTTCTAATCGCCAACCGCTGGACCCAATCCCCATCTGGCCGGACGGACGACTAAGATTTCTAGGTATGCTTAGGGATCGACTTCAAATCCCCGAACTTGCCAAGGGAGAAATGCCAAGGGCCTCCAGGCATTGATCCTAATGATCCTGTCAGGCACGAGGTTTTTGATTTGAAAAACGGCCCAACAGCGTTGGCCTGTCAGATTTTTGGAATCGCCTGCAGAGAGACAAATCAAATCCTTGCGTTTGTAGTCGGTTTTTTTCTCGATCAATTGATAAACACCCACCATGGGATCACTCTTAAGGAAAAAGACGACATCCAGCAGAACCACAGCCATAACAGCTAGGCCACCGATCATTCCCCATTTTCTCATCGTGGATCGTGCATTGGGTGGCAAGATTATCTGTGACTGATTGGTTTTTCTCAACTTGGTGGTACCGGGTCCCTGATGAGTTTGGTTTAGTTTTCCACCAAAACGGGGCGAATCAGGGTTCCGGCTTTCACCGCAAGCCTAACCAGATCGGCAACGCTACGAATCTTTAGTTTCTTCATGAGGTTGGCGCGATGCATCTCAACCGTTTTGACACTGATCTCGAGCAAACGGGCAATCATCTTGTTGGGTTTTCCATCAACCACCAGATCCATCACCTGCTTTTCCCG
The DNA here is from genome assembly GCA_014238905.1 of Planctomycetota bacterium. Classification (GTDB taxonomy): domain Bacteria; phylum Planctomycetota; class Planctomycetia; order Pirellulales; family Pirellulaceae; genus JABAAE01. The sequence goes on along the minus strand of JABAAE010000001.1, from coordinate 724,768 downwards.
CCGGGTTAACGATCGAATCATCTCGATCGCGTTTTCTTTTCCCAGTTGGTGCCCTTCAAGGCGTTTCCGATCCGAGATGTCCTGGTGAACCACGATCGCTCGAGCCCGGCCAGAGCCTTGGCATGGATGAACGGCAAACGAATACCAAGCCTTGCTGGTTTCGTTCACGCGATAGGCAACCGGATCGGTGGCCTCCTGATTTTCGACGACCGACTCAATTAATTCTGCTAAACGGCGTCCCATTGGATTGAGTGAATTCCTGCAAAAATCCAGATAATTCGACTTGATCTGGCAATCATTGCCGAACAATTTATTCTCCGATAAATCCTGGTCCCACGCATGGTTGGTCAAAATCAGCATGCCCTCGTCATCCAGTACTCCAATCGGGTCCGGAAGTGAATCCATGATGCTGTGAGCCAAACGTAGCGTTTGTTGGAGGTTCACCTCGGCCTTATGGACGCTTTGGATTTTTGACCAAGTTTTCAACGACTCTCCCAGCAGGTTCCCTATCTCCTGGCATTTGCGTCGGGTTTTGACAACGTAATCCAGGAATCCCGATTTCAACGCGTCAACCGCTTCTTTCTCGCTGCCTCGATCTGTCAGGATGACGACCGGGTAGTCAGCCGATTCAGGGTCCTCGGCAAGTAGATCCACAGCCACACCATCTGGTAACACCAATTCAGTGACCACGATATCGGGGACTTCTTTGGCGAGATAGTCTTGGGCAGCTTCAATCGTTGCTACGAATTCGACGATCAATGGAAACGCGTGAAACTGTATCCCATGTCGCATCAGATTCGTCTGTTCCAAGTGGTCGTCGACGATCAGTACCCTTACCGCCGACTGGTCTTCCAATGGCCTGTTTTCCATCTCATTTCAATTTGACGACACAAAAAAGATTCCAATTGGGCACATTGCCTTTCACCCAAAAGGATGGATTTCTCTCCCAATGATAGTTAAATACCGGGATTTGTGGGTAATAATACTTGATTTGGGGCTTGGATTTGCCAACTTTGCAACCGCAGATTAGCCAAATGTCATCCGTTGCCTCGTCACGATAGCCTGTCAGAAAATCGTTGCGGCGACTGCAAATCCGATTTCAGGGCTCCTGTGGGATCAGACCACCGGTCTTTTATTCGGTTCGCCAGCGACTTCTCTAACCAGTTTAGGAACCGCATACCCAGGTAAGTTGGCGAGTAATTGAAGATGGATAGATTTTGCATGCTGGTCGCTTACAAAAAAAGGTTCGCCGCCCCTGACCTGATCAAGAAGATGCAGGTAATACGGGAGGACCTGATTCTGAATTAACCGTTTGGAGAGGTCCAGCTGAGCTTGGAAACTATCGTTTACGTCCTTTAGCAACACAGCCTGATTCATCACTACCGTATCTGTCTGCCGAATTTTGCCAACCGCAGCCGCCACCAATTCATCCATCTCGTTAGCGTGATTAACATGCAGGACAACTCGAGTGACCAAGTCGGTCTCTTGAAGCATTTTCAACAACGATGGCGTGATGCGGTTGGGAAGAACAACAGGCATTCTTGTATGAATACGTAGATGCTGAACGTGAGGAATGGCCGAAACATGCTCTACGAGATCCTTCAGCTCGTTATCGGTTACCATCAAGGGATCCCCACCACTTAGTATGACTTCAGAAATCGTCGGATCCGACCCGATATACTCCATGGCATCGCGCCAGCGATGATTGGCGACACCCGCTGTTGCTAACGACGAGTGGGCGTCTCGTTTGCCGGAATGGCGTGTGGCTGCGGAATAGTCGAAATGTTGTCGAAAACAATATCGGCAATGAATAGCGCAAGCCCCGGTCAATACCAGTAAAACACGTCCCGCGTATTTATGCAGCAAACCAGGTATTCGCGATGCGGTCGCATCACCAACCGGATCCAATGACCAGTCGGACTGGACCGATGATGGTCGCTCTACACCGGTTTGAGAAATCGGGTTTTCCTGGGGCTTCATCTCGTTCGCCAAGAACGAAGAATCCGCATTCCGCGGGACAATTTGCAGTAAAAGAGGGTCGAAAGGATCACCTTTGCGAATACGGCTGGCATACGATCGAGTTGCAAACACACCAAATTGGGACCCCGCCTGGCTCAATCCGGCAACCTCTGCCGGGGCAACTTCCACGTATTCCAATAACTCCTCCAAGTTTCGAAACGCCCGCTTCAAATCAAGCTTCCATGGAGAATGGGTAGGGACAACATCGGGATTTCCAGTTAAAATCTCCATCTTGTGTTCAGCTGAGTCCGGGGCGATTTGAAAAACAAAGTTTAATGGAATCACCGCGGTTTGACAGCAATGAAGATTTTCAGGTTTGTTGTGGATATCGACAAACCTATCAACCCGATTGGTCTGAGATTCGAGAGAGGAAGCAGTGGGAACTTATAAAACCAGCGATTTTAGAAAAGGCTTGAAAGTTCAGATTGACGGTGAACCCTACCTGATGACCGAAATGAACTTTGTGAAACCTGGAAAAGGGAACGCGCTTTACAAGTGTCGTTTAAAAAATCTCATTCGAGGGACAGTCCTGCAAAAAACCTACAAAGGTGGCGACGCTCTGGAAACTGCCGATGTAGAAGAAACGGATGTGCAATACCTCTATCGTCAGGGTGAGACATTCGTTTTCATGGACAACGAGACCTATGATCAATTCGAACTGTCTGCCGAACAAGTCGATGACAACTGGAAATACCTCAAAGAGGGAATGAAGTGTCAAATGGTGCTGTTCAACGATAACCCCATCACAATGACTCCGCCAAACCAAGTCGACTTATTGGTCGAATATTGCGAGCCAGGTGCCAAGGGAGACACAGCGACCAACGTTACCAAGCCGGTCAAAGTTGAAACGGGAGCCGAAATTCTCGCACCAGCTTTCATTAACCAGGACGATGTGATCCGGGTGGACACCAGAACCGGGGATTACGTCGAACGTGTCAAGACTTAGACCGATTTGTGTCGTCGGTGGTGAGTTAATTCAGGAAGCACTTTCTTCGGCTCGCCGCCGGGCAGCCTGTCTATCTTTTCGCCGATCGTACAGCCAGAATTCAAAAAATATCAGAAGGACTGGTCCCAGAAACATCACCGCCTGAATCACTCTTGGATCACTAAGCAACCCTGGCATCAGGTTTTTGGCCAATACATAAGCCGTCAACACCAATGTTGAATTCAGGACAAACAGGAGGCAGCATAACGAGCCCACCTTGAATATGAAGCTAGAGACCCCAGAAGATTTCTTTCCACGAATCCGCATTTTTGTCGCCCCGATCCTCTTTGCCCCCCCGCCCGCAGTCTCCGCCCGATCTTTATTGAAAGATCTCTATTGAAAGATCTCTATTGAAAGATCTCTATTGAAAGATCTCTAAACTGCCGCAGACAATTCGTTAAGCACTTTACCACAACCTGGGCGGATCCTCACCCAGTCGTTTGCTGCCACCGGCCACCACCGACGCTTTCCCATTTCAACAGCGCATTTCTCCAAGTCCATTCGCCAGACCAGACTCCACACAAGCATCGACGGCAACTCGCCATCTTCAGTTTGAGCTGGTCCCCTGATGATCCCCGACCACTCATTCTCGGTCGCTCATTCTCGGTCGCTGGCCGAAGGTGACAGCCGGCAACCACCCGGAACTGTTGGCGTCCCCTTTGGAGCAACAGATTTCTGACGATTCCTATTCCATTTTGATTATATAATTGTATTATATAATGCTCGTAAGGGGTAAAAACAGCCAAGTGCAGCCGACGGGTAATACAGATGACTTTACGCAGCGATACGACCGCAGAAGCCAAGGAAATTGATGAAGAAAATCTGATCCGCTCCATTCAGCTGAACATGATTTCTGGCCTCGGACCTCGACTAAGACAGCAACTCCTACTGCATTTTGAAACGCCAAATGCCATCCTGGCCGCCTCACCGTACGATCTTCAGAAGGTTCCCGGAATTGGTCATCAACTCGCCATGTCCATTACCCATTCCGATTATCAACAACAGTCAGTGGATGAAATCCGAAAATCCCGGCAGCATTCCATTGATTTAATTTTGGATCAACACGACCAATATCCAGGCAGTCTGAAAAACATTCCTGACCCGCCGGGTGTCCTTTACTGCAAGGGAAAACTTCTGAAATCCGATGCGTTAGCTATCGCCGTTGTCGGCACACGACATGCCTCCCGGTACGGCATCGATCAGACGCAACGGCTTGTTACGAGCCTGGTTCAATGTGGATTTACGATTGTCAGTGGCCTCGCAAGAGGAATTGATACAGCAGCTCACGCGGCCGCTCTGGAAGCGGGCGGGCGGACCATCGCCGTTTTAGGTAGCGGCCTTCTCCACCTTTATCCACCCGAAAATAAAAACCTCGCCAACGCAATTTCAAAGAGTGGGGCGGTCCTTACCGAGGCCCGATTAGCATCCAAACCCACGCCCTTCTGTTTTCCACAACGAAATCGAATCATCACTGGCCTTTCACTGGGCGTGGTGGTCATCGAAGCGGCGATGCGGTCGGGTGCCATGATCTCTGCCCGGCATGCCATGGAGCAGAATCGGGATGTTTTTGCCCTCCCGGGCCGGATCGACTGTCGCACTTCCTCAGGATGCCATCACTTAATTCGAGATGGTGCCAAGCTCGTCGAAAACGTAGATCACATTATCGAAGAATTGGGACCGCTAGAGGCCAAGACCATCGATACAAAAGGGCATCAAGTGCACCATCCTGCCGAATTAAAACTCAATGATCAGGAACGAAAGGTGCTCGACAGCATCAGCGGTTCAACGACGATCGATGAAATTGTTCAAACATCCAACCTGCCAGCAGGTCGGGTTCTTGCTACTATCAGCGTCTTGGAAATGAAGCGTCTGGTCACTCGGATCAGTGGCACACAGGTTTCCAGGTAGACGCTGCGGTCAGCTATTCCATCGGTCGATCAGTCAGCCAACTTGGTCGGCAAATTGGCGCCGGTCTCGACCAACCAATCTGTCAATCGCTTCGTCAAACGCGTGGCCAGAGCTGGCATTTTTCCAGACAGGTTCTTTTTCTCGCCAATGTCATTTTTTAGATTGTAGAGCTCTGTCGACTCATCATCAAAATAACGGATCAGCTTGTAATCCCCTTCCCTGATCGCACTGCCCAACCGATTCTGGCCGTGAAAAGCAAAATTGGGATAATGAAAAAAAAGCGCGTCACGATCCAGCTTTTTTCCCTGAAACAGGGGTAACAGGCTTTTTCCGTCACAACGAGAAGCATCAAACGAGACTCCGCAGGCATCCAGAATCGTTGCGAAAAAATCCATCGTCACAATAGGCGTCCCGGAAACTCCTCCTGGTGCGATGTGGCCTGGAAAGCGGACGATCGAGGGCACCCTGATCCCACCCTCATAAAGATATCCCTTGGCCTCCCTCAGCGGTCGCAAATCAGATACGCCACCATAGGCGCCGTTGTCAGATGTAAAAACAAAGAGCGTATTGTCTGCCAGTTTCTCCTTGTCCAGGTAATCCATGATTTTACCCACAGAGCGGTCATAGGCTTCGATCATGGCGGCATAGCGAATATCTTTGATCCCAGGCCCCTCTTTGCCCCGGTACTTTTCCAGCAGATCCTCAGGAGCTTCCATCGGCCAATGAACCGTATAATTCCACAGGCAGAGGAAAAACGGATCTTGCTTGCGAGCGTCGATAAATCGAATCGATTCATCAGCAAGACGATCGGGCAAGTATTCCCCTGTTTTCCTGGGCGGGATATTGTGAATTCGATAAGGGTCAAAAAAGGTGGGAGGACCGCCATACGAGCAACCACCGATATTTATTTCAAATCCCTGATTTTCGGGGTAGTATCGATCGCTTCCCTGCCCCTGTTTTCCAGCACGATCACTAACGTGCCATTTCCCCAAGAAACCAGTTTTATACCCGGCGGCCTGCAGCTTTTCGGCCAGAGTTTCGTACTCGTCAGACAGAAATTCTTTACATTTGGCCGGCTGAAGAACCGAAGATGCCGGCGTGAAACGCTTTTGGTCGGGCAAGTGGTTGGTAATGTTCAGCCTGGCCGGCGAGAAACCGGTTAACAGCGCAGCTCGCGTTGGAGAACAAACAGGGGCAGCCGAATAAGAGTCGGTAAAGCGTAAACCCTGCAAAGCCAAGCGATTCAGGTTGGGAGTGACCAATTTCGAATTTCCCTGGCAATTCAGATCCATCCAGCCCAGGTCATCAGCCATGATCAATACAATGTTGGGGCGTCGAAGTTGATCATCGCCCATACACCGCAATGATTCCATCGGACCGACCAAGCTAAAGCTCATATCACAGAGCATCACCATCCACAAAATCATGATGCTTTGCGCAACAAACCGGCAGACGACCTGATACCCGGTGAGACAACCTATTGGCAAAAACGAAACCATGATTTGTTCTCCAAGAACCTGTTTGTAATTCCAATCGCTTCACTAGCCGCTGAAGGATGGTTCGTTGACGCCAAGCGGCGGCCTACAAATCGCTAATGTCAAGGTACACCTTGAGTGCCGACTTGTCTTCCACAAGAAGGCGAACCAGTTCACCATAATTCTCAAAACCCTTCACCGGTGACGTCAGAACTTTCTCCGTGATCCCCGGATAGGTCGTTTCTCCGAGAGACAGAAACTTGATTCCCAGTTCAAAGTGACTACGGTTCCCGTTGACACTGCCAACTAAAACCTTGTTACCCAAGACCCATTCCTGATTAATTCTGTCTGCTGGAATTTCAAGCATCTCATCAACCACCGTCAGGCTGGTCCAAACCACACAACCGTTTTTCCCGACATACTGCAGACTGTCAAAGGCCAATTTGCTGGAACCAGTCGCTTCCAAAATAAAATCAGGACGCCCGACCCTTGCAATCAGATCTTCCACCGAAGTCTCCTTCGTGCTGACGTAAGTGGCTCCATAATCTTCACAGATTTCCGATTTGATATTGGGTCCGGGCGAACGGGCGATGGTATAGACTTCGCAACCACGAAGCCTCAGAAACAGAGTCGCCAGCAGCCCAATCTGCCCAGCTCCCATCACGAATGCAACCTTGGGAGACCAGACTTTCAATCGACGCTGCACTTCATCCATCTGCCAAATTGCTTTGGCAACGACGCTCATCGGTTCCATCAGACAATGAAGCTTGGCGATGCCCTTGGGCACGCGGACGACATACTGTGCATCCTCGACAAAATACTCTGTCAGAAATCCATGCAAATTGCAGATGCCCCGCTCGTAATATTTGTCGTCGGAAGTCATATCGTTGGTTCCGATAACGTCATACATGGACGTTCCTGGCCGCCGGACCGTCGCCGTTACGAAATCCCCTTTTTGAAAGTCGGTTACGTTTTCGCCAACCTCCTCAACCACTCCAAAACACTCATGTCCAATCACAAGGAAATCGTCTCCCTCTGGAGCAACGCCGTAGTACGCTTCAATGATTTCTTTATCCGTTGCATCAACACCGACTTTCAGGCAGCGGACCAGAACACCATTCCCATTTGGAACCTCTGACAACGTTGGCTTTTCGATTTCGCGTAAGTGGATGCTTTCTTTTGTTCCGGGAATGACGGCGATAGCTTTCAAGATTTGGCTCCATGTTTTTTCAGAAAATAGCGGCTTCGGCGTTGCTCCAACGACTTCGAACACAAAAAAGCAACTACGCTACGTTTTGCATCGAATCGTCCCGAGGACAAAAATCCATCGACCCGCCCGGTGGATCCCCATCAGTGCATCGGTGGCTTACCTGATGAAGGCCGTCATCCAGACCCAATCGTCGGAACGCAGCAGTCATGTCGGAGCCGGAAATTTTAGCAACAAAAGCTAGGAAACGGGAGATCCCAGCTGTTTTTGGGGAAAAGCCCATTGGGTTCCGCCATCAACAAAAAGCAATCTTGCCGCAATTCGCTCCATTGGCAGGCGAAAAAGAGAGTGGATGGCACGCCGGTAGGCCTCAATCTGGGGAAGGTAATAGGCAACCCGTTCCGCTAAAGCCTGTTCACCTTTTTCAAGCCTGTCCGTCTTGAAGTCGATGATGTCGGCCGCCAACAGCCCCTGTTTCCCAAAAATCAACACCAATCGATCGACTGTACCGGATAGCATTCGACCCGAATCAGGCACGACAAAAGACCGTTCATTGTGAACCTCCAGGCGGGCTTCTTTGGCGTTGAACTCATCAGGTAACGCTTCGATGATCGATTCTTCAAACGGCTGAAGGTAATACTTTCGGTCAAGGATCCGAGCCGTTTCGCTCCGCTGGAGCATCTTTTCAAATTCCGTCACCTCTTGGATTGGGTCTACTTTTGGATCACAAAGTTGTTCGGCAATGCCAAGTAAAATTGAGCGATCAGGTATCGAATCCACCCATTCAACCTGCTCAAAAAGTCCATGAATAACTGTTCCACGAGCGAGTGCTTTTCGGTTGCTCATTCGCAAAAGTTGACCGCCGGAAACCACTTGGCCCCCCTCCAGAGAAGAAGGACTCTTGAATTCGAAGGCCACCGGTGACCGGGACGGCTGCATCTCCAAACGTTCGGGTAATTTATATTGGCATCCGCTTTCGGATGGTTTTTCAGGAAGGTCTGCAAACCAACGCTCTTCGCCGAACCGGAATAACTCCGTTTCTTCATCCAGCTCTTTTTCTGGCGCCAAGCAATGGTGAATCAGCTGCGAAAAGGTCCTGGAACGTCCTCTAGTAGTTTTTGATTTTGGCGCCACAATCATGTGAAGAGCATAAGCAGCACGAGTCAAAGCAACGTAAAGCAGACAAAGAGACTCAATCGCTTGACGATTTTTTGCAGCAACAAACATTTCACGCATTTCGTCAGGCAAGAGAGCCTGTAGTGATTTATTCCGATAGACGCAAACACGATTGACCGGCTGCGTGGGATCGGTGGCATCCCAAACGACCTCCCGAGAGTAATCGTCAATTTCCGTTTCCAATTCGGGCAGGACAACAATATCAAACTCCAGACCTTTGGATTGGTGCACGGTCATGACCCGTACATTGGAGATTAACGGGTCGGCGATTCTCTCGGATTTCACGTACTGTAAAAATTCCGAGGTCCGAATCCCGGCAACGGGCTCAAATCGAAAAGCAAATTCCACCAATTGCTGCAAACGCCGTTGATCCCGTGAATTGCTGAATTGTTTCAGCATCTCACACCATTTGGCGATCACCGGACCATAGCCAATCTGCATAAGATCACGCCGGATTTCCTTGGAGACGATCAGTAGTCGGTGACGGTCAAGAGATCGGTCCAACTTAAACTGAGTCGCCAATGGCGATGTCGCAATGTGAAAAGCGGCGATTCGGTCATCGGGATGATCCGCCAGCGTCAAAAGCGAGAGGATAACTTGCACCGCTGCCGAGTCTGTTAGTGGGTTGCCCCCCCGCTCCTCACTTGCCTTAACCCCTATTTTTCGAAGTTCATAGATCATCTGTGCTACAGAAGCATTGCGACGCACCAGTACGCCAAGAGTTCTTTCCGGAGCAGCGTGATTCAAGTCACGTATTTTTTGGGCGGTGTATTGAAATGTTGCGTCAAGCTGCATTGCAGCCGAAACACGTTCGCCCTCGGATTCCGCAAACGGCGCCGTTTCCAATTGAACAAATCCCGGCATCTCCTGAAGCGACGTCTTATGAACGGGAAATGCTTCGCTCCACTGCCCGACCACTTCCTGAACAGACTCCAGCTTTTCGTAGGTGCCAATGTTTCGGAAAACACGGTTTACCACTTCAATCACCGCCGGTGACGATCGGAAGCTCTCGTTTAGATTGCGTTGCTGGATACCCTTGAGTTGATTTTCGAGGGCATCAAAGATCTCGCTCCGACCACCTCGCCAGCCATAAATTGCCTGCTTCACATCGCCAACACAAAAGAAGGACGACTTGGCGGTTTCAAAAAGCGTTGGCTCCCCCCCGGCAATCCGTTCCGCTAACGGCTGAAGAATCTGCCACTGCCGCAAAGAAGTATCCTGAAATTCATCCACCAGCAGGTGCGAAATCTCTGCATCCATACGAAAACTTTGCTCATCAGCGGCAGCCAAACTGGGAAGCTCCATCAAGCTGTTGGTTACATCTTCAAATCGGATGCCCCGATTCCGATGTTTCAGCCGGCTATAATGCTTGTGGAACACCTCCAGCAATTCATAGGTCGCTTCGGTCTGATGTTGAAGCTGACGGACAATAAACGCCTGGGCGTGCGAGATGATCTTGTTCGCTGCCGCCAAGAACGATTCCGAAAACGGCTTTCCATAGTAGGACGGGCTCCCTTCCAGAATTTTTGATATCGGACCTTTTGAGACAAAACCAACCCAGTCCGCTGTTTCTGCCGCTTCAATATTCTGCTGGGTGTATTCCTGGATCTTCTTATGGCTCGGAATTTCAGCCGATCTTAATTTATCAATCGCCGCCCGTAACTCATCGGCGTCTAACTGGGTCAAGTTGGGAAAGTTGCTCCAGGCGTTCGGTTCTGTCTCCAGTAGAACCGAGTAAAGGTTATTGATCGTCCCAAAAAGGCTCGAGCTGATTCCCCTCTTGGCTTCTCCTTGAAACAACACCTTCAGCAGACGACTAATCGTTTTTTTTCCATCGTCGACAATGGTCTCTTCCAGTGCCTCCCACCTCAACTGCCGGTCCTGAACTTCCTCGACGATTTCCCAGTTGGGTGGCAAGCCGACTTCCAGGCTGAAACTCCTGGCCAACTGCGCGAAGTAGGCATCAAGAGTCTCTACCCGGATCCTGTGGAGACTGGCCGTCAATTCCTGCAAGAGGTTTAAACATCGCTCTCGGGTGAATGACAGGTCGCCAATAGCCTTGGCAAGCTTGTTACATTCTTCAACATTCATGGCGGCAGTGGCGAGTCGAAACAACAATCTTTCGAGGATTTCTCCGGCTGCCAGCCTTGTAAACGTCACCGCCATAATCTGGTCGGGAGGCACACCATCCTTGATCAGACCCAGAAACCGATTTGTCAATTGATAGGTTTTCCCGGTACCGGCTGAGGCTCTAATGACCACTGTCGTGTCAGGCGGATTCATGGCTCTCTCCCTCTTGGCCTCGGTTGTCGTATTGCGTCGCCAAGCGAGGTTCAAAGACTTCATCCTGGCAAATGGCCGAGAACTCCGACCCTACAGATCGGGGAGCAGGATGAGTCGGTTTCCAAAATTCCAGGTTGAATATTCGACGGCAACAATCTCGAGCGACCTCGAAGGCCTCTTCTAATTCTTCATCCGACCATTTTGCGATACTCTCGGTTATTTTCTCCGTATCCTTAGGGACCACGATGTAACCCATTTGGACGTTCCCGCTCACTTCAAACTCTTTGGCGATGTGTTTATAAAGCGGCAGCTGCAGATCAATCCAAGCCCCCTTTTCCTTATGTTTTCTGGCTGGATTCTCACCTGAGTCGCCGGTTTTATAGTCCAGGATCTGCCATTGATCCCGCTTGGGATGATAGTCAACCCGATCAATTTTTCCTTTTAAATACGCGGGTTCGGAACCACCATATTCAAAAGGGACACCTCGGGGGTGTTGTGATTTTTTTTCAACGAATTGAATTTCCCAGCCCAGCCGGGTTCGCTCGGCCTGCCATTCAGCGAACCCCCGCAGCCGGTGCCGCATCTGTTGAATCTGGATTTCGACCGCTGGCAAACGCCGCTTTCCATAATCGCGTTGGACAATGGTGTTCAGCTCGTCCTCCAGGAAGAGATTGATCTCGTCAGGCTCTTCGGAGAACCGCAACCTGTGTTCACCGAATTTTCGAAAGACGTCATGTAGAATATTTCCAAAAACCATACCGTTGAGCTCGCGATCCTCATCATTTATGGAATCCAGGCGCAGAACATGCTGCAAGTAAAACCGGTAAGGGCATTTCAGAAAAGTCCTGAATGAAGTGACGCTGATCGACTCAATTTGAATGCCCTCAGTCATTGGGGCGGGAACGTAAAACTCCGACTGGCTTTCGGTCTTTTGACCTGCCGACCCAGATTCGAAAAACGTCATCGGCTGGGTAAATTGAATCACACGGCGGGCAATCGATTCCCGATCAGTTGCAAAAAACAGTCGTGATGGTTTCAATGGATCCCCGGACTGATTCCGTTTGCCAACGATTAGCCTAAGGTAGTCTCTCGAGTAGTTTAGAGTAGAAAGCACATAGGCATCACGAGCGTATCGCCGTTCATTATCGGTCAATTCCAATGTGCTCCGCAGACGATTCGGCAGGAACATGTCCGAGTTTTGCGACTCCGGGATCGAGCCCTCATTGAAATGAGTCACTATCGCCGCAGGTGAAAGATCCAGGGGAAGTTCCAGCCAGCCCAACAAATCAATGCCATTTCGGTCCGCAGCCGGATTAGCGTGTTTTTGTCCCATTTTTTGAAGCAGGAGCCGGATAACATTGACGCTCGAGGTGCGAATATCAAGTTGTTCAGGCACGTCCAGAAAAGACTCCAGGGTCGTCCTAATTTCGGAAAGAGCCGCAATGTGTCCGGCATGTGATGGATTATCCAATTCCAATTCAAAACCGGAGTAAATTTTCGCCACCAATTCCATCAACGGTTTCACCCAACAGGTCAGGCAATCCTGCTTTTTTCTAATCGGTGAAATCAACTGCGTAATCTGCTCAACAGCCCAATGCAGATTTGGCCGCCGATTACTTTTTTCCAGCCAGAACCCGAATGTGGGCACCAGATGATCTCGGTAATAGGAGTCACATTCCCCAATGACCTCGTCTGGATTCACCTTTTGAATTGCGCCGTGGTTTAACCACGATTCAACATCCGGATGACGAACCAGTGAGGCAATATCGGCATAACGATCGTTTTCTACTATGGCTGCAATTGCCTCCAACAGCTTGAACGGGCTGGTTTCCCGAATCGGTCGACCCACCGCCCAATTGGTTGAAATTCCCAGCCCGGCAAATTTTCGTTGTAGATAAGGCGCGACCTCAGCTGCCGGAACACCCACGACTAGTTCATCTGCCGAATACCGCCCACCGGTTTGATCGACAAGATGCAATACGGCGTCCGCCTGATCTTCTGGCTGATCGGTGACCAGGATGTGTTCGTCTGGTATCTCAATCTTCCTGTCTTTCCAATAGCCGGGGATCAAGCACCCATATTCGTCAAACCCAAGTGACTCCGATTCTGGAGCTTGGATCAAGGCAATCACCTGGCCGGAAACCTGATCCAGGATCTGACGTGTCGCCCGGTTTAAATCCACCGTTGCTAGAAGAAGGATCTCCCGATCACTTTGACATTCCCGGTTGCGAATCGCAAATAACCTCGCGGTTTGCAAATCCCACAACGACAGTTCGTCAAGAATTTCAAGATAGTTTTGCTGCAGTAAACTTAAGAACTTCCAACGACGCGTGTCTGAAAACCCTTTCAGTGATATGCCATGGTTTGCGACGTCCTGAAAATCCAACCCATCGGCAGCAAGCTCTCGGTGAACCTTGGACAACATCGCAGCCAACTCCATCCAATCCAGTGTTTCTCTGGAATCGGGAAGATTGGGAAAGTACTTTTTAGCACGTGACTTTTCTTTTTGAATTGCCTCTATCCAGGCAAGCTGTTGAACCAATTCGCTCGCGAACGGCCGCTTGGGATGGTAAAGATGTTCTGGAAGATGTCCAACGGTTTGAATGATGGGTAAAAACAGGGCAACTTCTAATTCCGCCGCTTTGCGCGATAATAGTTGTGAAAGTCGACGTCCCGCCCGACTGCCCGGCACCACCACCAGAACACCATCCAGGTCTAGCCGATCGGCTGCCCGATCAAGGTACCGATTAATCAAGTAATCAACCGCCGAGTTCAAACCCGGTTGATTCCAGTCCATGAAAAAGCGTCTTATAGACATAGTCGTTTCAAAAAAAATCTGATGGTCGCTGAATTCTAAAGGCAGAGGTGGCACTCGACAAAAGTCGCTAAAATTCTTCCTAGCATTCTATAATGGCTTGAGTACCGGATCACAAATGGCTTTTTCTGGACCCTGATTGCCGTCTGGATGCACTCTAGCCTATCGGTGGCAAGACGGCCTACCTGCATAGACCACCAAACCAGCTCGCTCTTCGGTGCCGTCCAACATATCTATGACTTGCTTTAGTGCAGATCCCATTTCTGCCCCCTTTCCGGAATAATCACCGGCCCGATATTTTCTGCGGCAAGCTTGTCTTTGAGGGCTTCCGCACTGTCCGCTTCGCAGTGGACGATTGCCACCCCTTTAAGTTGGCCCTTTTTGGCAATCTCCTTGGCCCAAGTCACCAGCTCCTCTTGGTCTGCGTGGCCACTACTGCTTTCGAGATTGTGGACCGCAGCATGAACTACTAATTCCTCACCAAATATCCTGATGTCTTTATGACCGTCAAGAATTCGACGGCCAAGAGTATGAAATGCCTGAAATCCAGAGAATAGAATCGTATTACGGGGATCTCCGATACTGTTTTTCAAGTGATGAAGAATACGACCTGCCTCACACATCCCCGAAGCACTGATGATCACTGCCGGGCCTTCATAATTATTCAATGCTTTTGACATGGCCACCTTTCGAATGTAATGAAGATTGCGAAATCCAAGTGGATCCTGATCTTCTTCATTCATCATGCGGTCGATCATCTCTTGGTCATAACATTCCACGTGAGATCGAAACACCTGCGTAGCGTTGACGGCCAATGGGCTGTCAACAAAAACTTTAATCGGCTCCAATTCGCCCGCTTCTGCCAGTTGATCGAGCCAGTAGACAATCTGTTGCGTTCGCCCCACTGAAAACGCGGGAATAATCAGCTTGCCGCGTTTCTCAAAGGTTTCATTGACGATCTTTTTAAGAAAAGCTTTTGCATCGCCGGTTTTATCATGCAGGCGATTTCCATAGGTTCCTTCCATGATCAGATAGTTGGCACCGTCGACGGTTTCGGGATCACGAAGAATCGGCATATTCGGTCTGCCGATGTCACCGCTGAAAACCAACCGGGTTTTCTTTCCTTTTTCCTCCAGGTCAATTTCGCTGACCGCCGATCCCAGCATATGCCCGGCATCGTGAAACCGGGCCTTCACACCGTCAAAGGGTGAAAAACTCTCGTGATATCCGACGGGGCGAATTCTCCGAATGACATCGACAGCATCCTTTTGGACATAGAGCGGGTCAAACAGATTTTTGCCCTGTTTTTTTCGTTTTTTATTGACATACTTGACGTCCATTTCCTGAATATGTGCAGCGTCCATTAGCAGGTGAACGGCCAAATCACGGGAAGCATGTGTTGTAAAAATCGACTTGCGAAATCCATTTTTATAGAGCGTCGGAAGATTTCCGCTATGGTCAATATGGGCGTGGGAGAGGATCACAGCATCCACGTCACCCGCTTCGATCGGAAAGTCCCGGTTTCTTGCGAAAGCGTCTTTACGACGCCCTTGGTACAAGCCGCAATCGAGCAGCAACTGTTTTCCGTTGACATGAACCATGTGCATGGAACCGGTAACCGTTTGGGCGGCTCCCCAAAACTGGACGTGCATGGTTTGTCCCTCTCAAAAAGATGCATACTCAAAGAATGAACAGACTCCAACGCTGCATCCTCTCGCAATACAGGCACCTATCATGGAAAATTAGGGCGGATGGCATCACGACAAGGAGCATTGGCATGCTGAATCGTATGCCATGAGCCTAGTTCAATCCCGACCTCCAACCAAGTCCGCTTTCCAGGCGGATAGTGCCAGAAAAGGAAAGTTTATGTTGGCCCAAGCGACAAATGATATAGCTCAACTGGATAGTCTTCTCCAGTTTTTTAGAATTGCGATCTCCGCCGTCGGAGCTGGTCTGATCCTGATCGGCTGGTTTATGTTTGCTTATCAACCCAAGGCCGAAGAGAAAAGGTCCAGGCTGGCTGCCAGGATGACAGCATTGGTCAGTTTTGGACTGATTGGAACCGGAACCATCGTCTATGCTTGGACCTGGTTTGGCATCTGAATTTCGATCCATCAAACCGCTTTTCGCAGCGGCCTCCTGAGCGGCCAATCAAGCGACGCTCAGTCCGGGTTTACTTGGGCGAGCGATGCCGTTTCAACAATGCCATCACCTCGTCATAGATTCCAGGGCAACACCCGATTGCGCTGCCTGAGTCAATCCTGGGCTGTCCACTCCAATCCACAAAGACCCCGCCAGCTTCTTCGACGATCGGTTTGACCGCGGCGGCATCCCAGATACTCAAAACAGGATCGATCATCAATCCAACCCGTCCGGTCGCCACCAGCATATAGCCGTAGCAATCGCCCCACGTGCGACTCACATAGGAGCCAGCTTCCAACGCCTTATACACTTCCGATGAGTCTGCATCATCAAATGTCTCGACTTCGGAGGTGACCATGACCGCTTCTGAAAACGATTGGCAATTTGATACCTTGGCAGCCACGGCCGGCTGATCACCAATCTGGTGAAAACAACCCTCGTCCTTCATTGCGTAAATCGCTTCATTGAGCGCCGGAAAAAAGACTGCGCCGGCAATGCAGACGTTTTGGTATTCCAGGCCGACCATCGTCCCATAGAGGGGGACACCACAAATAAACGACTTGGTACCGTCAATCGGATCAATGATCCAGCGATAATCGGAACCCCCCTGGTCCGCGCCAAACTCCTCTCCCACGATAGCATCAGTGGGAAATCGGTTTCCAATTTCTGACCTCATCATTCGTTCAGCGTTTTTGTCGGCGATAGTGACCGGGGAGCGGTCTGTTTTTTTTTCCACTGTGTAACGATTGGACCGAAAGTAATCCAGTGTCGATTTTCCGCCGCGCCTGGCAAGTTCCTTGGCGAATTCAAATCGCTCTTGGTGTTGAGACATGATTACTCCCGATTTTTTCTTTGACGAATTTTGCCTAGCTGACCTTTCTTCAAAGCCAGACGATTGCCGGCTGCCTTGGCCAACCACGGCGACTGAACCTCTACCGGAAAGCTATGGCGATTCGGCCCCATCAACTCGGTCCTGATCCGAAAGACCTTGATTTGACACCGATTTCGTCTTTTCCATTTTTGGCTGCACAAAAACGGCATGAATGCAGAGTAACGCTGCACCACAGACCAATTGGATATCCGCAACGTTGAAATTGGGCCAAGGGTTCATGATCCGGGGACCACCCTCCCAATTGAAATGAATCCAGTCCCGAACAGCATTCTGATGCTCAGCCGCAATGGAAGCATCATGCCACAGCCCCAGCCGATCATAAAGATTACCGAAGATGCCTGCCGCAATCATGGCAAACGTTACCGTTATGAACAGGTCGTTCGCCCAACGATTAAAGAAAAGCAGGTAGATCAACAGTGAAAATGCCACTACCGAAAGCAAGGCAAAAACCATACTGAGCCCTTGGCCCATGCCGAAAAGAGCTCCCTGGTTAGTAGAGGTCTGCACCCCCAGCCATTCCTGGATCCACCAAATGGTCTCCGGGGGTTGGCCAGGTTCGATTCGTTCCTTGAAGTATTTTCCAAAAACGAAATGCTTGGTGAGCAGGTCCGCCACCGTTCCGACGAACATGATAACAAAAAACACGACCCCCCGACCCAGTGTGACGGGCTTGGAAAATAGAACGCTTTCGTCGTTAATTCCAGTTGTCGTCGTCTTCAAGATTATTTGCGCACTTCACACAGAGCGGTGTATAAGGAATGACATTCAAACGCATCTTGGGAATACGGCCCTCACATTCGATGCAGTTACCATAAATCCCATTTTCAATTCGTTCAAGTGCAGATTCGATTTGCTCAAGAACCACCTCTTCGTTGTCCATTAATCGAAGCGTGTTGTCCTGCTCAAACGTATCGCTACCCAAATCCGCCAAGTGACTGGGCAAACTTGACAGCTCTCCCTGTGCTTCGGCGGTCGATCCTAACGCAGCGTCCGCGAGGGCATTAACATCACCCTGCAATCGGGCTCGCAAGCCAATCAAGATCTTTTTAAAGGGTCTCATCTCGAGTTTTTTCATGGAAAGCTCCCCGACGGCTCCACACAATGATGCTCACCGTCAAATTTTTTTTCTTCTTGTTCCTAAAATCGACTCCGGGAATATTCATCCCGCTAAATCCATCTTCCCTTCGGTCCCCCTCAATCCGGCTGATGTTGAAAAAAGCCGGGTTGTGCCTCAGGTTTCCGCGAGGGCAAGACATTCTAGGAAGACCTCCATGGAGTGTCAAACAACCAATCCTTTTTTTTCCCCATTTTCATATGTAAACTGTTAAGCTGAAATAGTTTACGGCAATCCCTCGTTTTGTCACGTTAGCCTTCCCTTTCTGCCTGATCGATAGAGTCAAACCATGAGCCAACCCCCAAATCCCCACGCTCCAAAACCAGCCAGCGTTTCGGCTGATCCATCATTGAGTCGCCGCGGTTTTCTGGGTACCACAACCCTGGCTGCTGGGGTTTGGTTGGGCGGAAGCAGCGAGGGATTTGAATCTCGCTCTGCGTTGGAGAAGCTAAATTTGGCCGTGATAGGAATCGGGGGCCGTGGAAGCGCTAACCTGGGCGGAGTTAGCAAAGAAAATATCGTTGCGCTTTGTGATGTCGATGACGTTCGAGCGGGCAAGGCGTTCGACCGATTTTCCAAAGCCAAAAAGTTTTATGATTACCGCAAGCTTTTTGACGAAATGGGAAACAAGATCGACGGTGTCGTTATCAGCACTCCAGATCATACGCATTTCCACATCGCTCACCGGGCAATGTCCGAAGGCAAACATGTCTATCTCGAAAAGCCAATGGCTCATAATGTCTGGGAGTGTCGACAACTGACCAACCTGGCCCGGGAAAAAAAGCTGGCAACTCAACTTGGTGTTCAGCGGCACACCATTGGTAACATGCACCGGACTGTTGAGCTGATCCAATCGGGCGCCATCGGCAACGTTACCGAAGTACACTGTTGGATTGACAGCGACCGTGGACTGCCGCAATTAAATAAAAAAGAGAATCCAATCCCATCCACCCTGAAATACGATCTGTGGCTCGGGCCAGCCAAAGCAACCATGGCATACCAACCCTCGGTGACCCCCTACGGCTGGCGATTCTATTGGGACTACGGAACCGGTGAAACTGGGAACTTCGGCTGCCACATTCTCGACATCCCTTACTGGTCACTGGACCTGAAGTATCCAACCCGCGTTGGAGGAAGCGGGGGTCTCGCCAATTTGAAGACTACCCCAAAATCGATGGCTTCATGGATGGAATTTCCGGCTACGGAAAAACGATCAGCCGTAAAACTCCACTGGTCTCAAGCAAAAGGTGGTCCGGCAATCCTAAAAGAAAAAGGCTTGCCGGCGAGAGGCAATAACACCTTGTTCATCGGTGATAAAGGAATGCTCTTATGCGGTTTCAACCAAAGAACACTCTTGCCAGAGGATGATTTTCAGGACTTTACCACTCCGGATCCGTTTATCCCGGATTCGCCCGGTTTCCATAAAGAATGGATCGACGCCTGCAAGGGAGGTAAACCGGCGACCTGTCACTTTGACTATTCCGGTCCAATGACGGAAACGGTGTTACTGGGCAACGTTGCCTTTCGTTCGCTCGGTGTCTTCGATTGGGATTCCAAAAATCTTAAATCAAGCAACCAAATAGCCCAGCGAATGATCAAGGAAGATTACGCCAAAGGTTGGGAGGTCTAACAAACGACGCGACATGATCTTGATCGGCAGCCGAAGACCCTTGTCGACCACTTTTTCTCACAACGTCCATCGTTATCCCACACATCCCTTGTTAATCGCAACTGGCTAATCCTGGGTCCCTTATTGACCCTCGGCGCCCTGTTATTTGGACACGATACCGGTTCCGATATCGTAGATTTCATTGGCATCCAAAACCTGGTTGTTTTGGGTAAAGAGCTTCCGCAGGGCTGCTTTATGGATTTTCATCTTCAATCCGCCTACTCCAATGGCACCGTAAACCACCAACTCGTTGACGTTGCTTCCGGTTGCCATCACATCAACCCCCTCGATGCCAGCCGGGGGAACAGCATTCAAATCGATGGCAACTCGTAATTGTGAAAATTTTTCGAGCTGACTTTTGGAGATCAATTCTACTCCTGCTGCGCCGGCAGAAATCAAAATGTCAGCATCTTTTATTTCATCCAACCAGGCGTCGTCTCCGGTCGCAAAAGGAGTCAAATTCCAGTTCGAATCGAGCAGCTTGATTGTATCGACAGCATTGGCACTGCGGGACTGTGACCTCGAACCCAGCATCACATTAGCACCCTGCCTGGCAGCGAGCACACAAATCCGTCTTCCGACCGGTCCAGTCCCGCCCAGAACAACAACTTTTGCACCCTGTAAATCGCGATGCCGGGTGGCTGACAACACCGCCGCCGCAGCGGTCGTATTGGCACCATTGGAATCCAACATCACCGAAACACTCAGCGGACCAAAAAAAGTGGAGATCACTTTCTTAAGAATCCTCTCTCCGACCTCAACATTACTCCCCCCTACAAAAATTGCGGTCCTCTTCAGGTCCTCCAATCCGCGAGTGAAAATAGCTCCATGCACCAGATCCTCGACGTCGGACTCCTTTACCGAATGGTGACGCAACAGATGATCGACTCCGGAGTCGATGGCAACAACCGAATCAAACACGCTGGCATGTTCATCGGGATCAAGCTGGAGAAGAACTTTGGACTTGGGATCGGATAAAGACATGTCAATACAGTTCGAAGGGGTCTGTTAAACAGGGATTCTACAGGTACAAAAAAAGCCCGACTTTGAAAAGCCGAGCCTTTGTAGACGTTTGTTGAACGTATCGGCTTCAAATGAAGGACGAAAATTCAAAAATAGATTACTCAAATCCCTTAAAGGGATGGGAAGCTGAAT
This sequence comes from Planctomycetota bacterium, assembly GCA_014238905.1. GTDB lineage: Bacteria > Planctomycetota > Planctomycetia > Pirellulales > Pirellulaceae > JABAAE01. The sequence continues at coordinate 703,928 of JABAAE010000001.1, read as the reverse complement.
CTTTGCCGTCGAGCATTTCGTCCACACTCGGTTCATTTTTCATAGCGCGTGCGATCGACAGTTTGGTCGCTTCATAGTTGTAGTCGTAGATCTTCTGGTTATCTTCGGCTGCCTTGTGAATGAATACACCACAAACGATTACCAGGTCTTCACATTGATCCTTGGGAATCAGGCCTTCGGCAACGCCGTCAGCAACAGCTTTTGCGACCGCCGCTTGAGCGGGTCCAAACATTTGAACCGCTTGATCCAGTGAATCCATCGTGAACTTGGTAATCATGACAGTGGCGGGCTTCACCGCCAGATTAGGTGCCAGAACTGCCAGGAGATTGGTGTGCCCTTTGCTCTGATTAGCCAAAGCATTTGCAAAAGCAGTTCCTACAGGTCCATCTTTACTACCGATGAGCAAATCGATATGAGCGATTTCATTGCCATCGCCGCAAAGGGCTTCGCCGACGTACATTGACATAGTGACTCTCCATTCAAATGTTAAAAAAGAATGCTAAATCTGATTCCGAAAGAATTCCCGTCTGGCCGTCACCATTGGCATTTGAGCGACGATCATTCACGCTATTGATTACGGATTCATTAAGGTTTGATTTCTCAGGCAATTCCGCCTAGTGGTTCCAATTCGGGTATTCCGGCAGAAACCAACGCCAGATCAAGCCAACGGGATGGTGTCAGCTTAAAAAAATCTAAGTATAAAAAGGTATCAGACGAATTCAGCAACAACAAGATACGGCAACTCGAAAGCCGGTCGGAACATTTCACAAATCTTGCTGGACAAGAGGTCACACCTATTGAACCCAATCGCCGAGTTAGCTGGAAAAACACTGGTTTTTGGTGCGTGCGTCAGGCCCCTGGTCTTCAGCGCTTCACGATTTAGCCTTGACGTTGCCGCCGCAGATCTATTTGCCGACTGGGATACCTCTCAAAAATGTAATGCTATTCGCGTTGCCAAATATCCCGCAGAATTCCAGCACGTCGTTGAAAAGGTCCGTCCCTGCACGGCAATCTACTCGGGCGGCTTGGAAAACTATCCCAATATCATTGAAAACATTGAGTCGATGACCAATCTCGCCGGAAACCCCGCCCGGGTTTTAAGGTCTTTGATGGACCCCTTTGCGATGAGTGATTATTTACGTCGCTGTGGTTTTACAGTGCCAGCGTTAGAACGGACCAATCCACTTTCGCCAGCTGACACATCACAAAAATCGATTGATCCGTCACTCCTGGCGACTCCCTCTCCTCGGAAAGCTTCCCTTTTTGGCAAACGCTGGTTACGAAAAAAGTTTCGATCCTGTGGAGGGCTGGACATTCAATTTTGGCCCAACCCCAATCGGCTATCAGACGCCGCGGTCGCTCCAGAGAATCAACCTGACCACTACTTCCAGGAGTATTGGCCAGGCGAGTCCATTTCGGCAATGTTCGTCGCGACTGCTGGACCCCACCGAGATAACCCCGCGGTTTTTTTGGGAGCGACCAGACAGTTGATTGGTGAAGCCGATTTTTGTAGCAGCGGATTTCAGTACACCGGTTCCATTGTTTGCGGCCTGACTCCTGAAGAACAACGTCGGGCTACAGAAATGGCCAATCGGCTCGTTGATCAATACCATCTCAAGGGAATTTTCAACCTCGACCTGGTGCGAACCGACAGCGACCTGGTTTTCATTGAAATCAACCCGAGGATTCCTTCCTCGGCCGAGGTACTTGAACGCGGGTATCAATTCAATGCACTGACACTGCAAATTCAATCCTGCCGAATAGCGGAGGACCTGCAACCTCTTGAGTGGAAGCAGCAGTCCAATCAGCCGCCGATGATTTACGGGAAAGCGATTCAATATGCCCCTGAAAGCATGACGGCAACCCAGGATTTCTGCCAGCTGGTAAAAAGCACCATGGATGACGATGGCTTTGCCTCCTACGCAGACATCCCGTTTCCAAAAACAAGGATCGACAGCGGGCAACCGGTGTTTACGGTGTTCGCCAAGGGTAAAAACGAACAGGAGGTTCGTTCACTAATGAGAAAAAAAGCTGCCCTGGGCCTTCAGTGTCTTGGGGCTTCAGTATCTTGAGTCTACAGTATCTTGAGTCTACAGTATCTTGAGTCTATACCGCCTTGGTTGCCTGACGACCTTCGGTGAAGATTCCGGTTTCGCCGTTTACGGCTCTTGAGTACTACATCGTCACGCACTCGCCATTAGGGAGATATTCATCAGAAACAGGGTAATTTCTGAATTGGATGGAATAGAATTGCTCAAACCACTCGCCGATTTCCTTTTCTATGGAAACATCGTAATTGGGAGAAACGTGTAGCGTTTTTCCAACCGGTGATTTGCGGATGTCACCTTGGTCGACAAGAATTTCACCGCCGGCGATGACCATCCTGGGGAGCTCGAACATGGTCTCTTTGTTTTCGTTGGGAGTATAAATAGTCAAGTCGGCATCAGCCCCAACGCCGAGATGGCCCTTGTTTTTGAGACCCAAAATTTTTGCCGGTCCGCTACGCGTAATAATGCAAATTTCATTCAGCGTGTATTCTCGATTTAATTCACCCAGCAACGAACGCTGGCGAACTTCGGGATGAACCGTACGAAGCACATCTTGACGATAGGTTCGATCCATCAGCAATCGTATGATTTGGGGATACGCAAGGAAAGATCCTCCATTGGGATGGTCGGTGCTCATCACAACCTTCCAGGGATCAGTGACCAGCAGATACCACTCCAGCCCTATTGCCCACTGAAGCGTATGGACCAGGCTTTTGTTGCGATACCGGATGGGTGCGATACCGCACCCGGATTCCATTTCGGTATCCGCACTAAACCACTTGGTTCCGTAAAGGTTCGCTAAAAAATATCCCAGCGGACCGTCACCGGTCATGCTGGTTGTTTCCCCAAACATCACCTGACCTACATCGACTGTCAGGTTATCGTGTTCGTTAATGTAATCCGCCAGATGGGTTACCTTGGAATTAAACGTGTTTTCGTCACCGTCTCCGCCGCCATAGCTATGAAACTGAATATGCGTTAGATGACCCCGATGACCTTCCAATGCTTTCATCGTCTCCAGAGTCGTTTCCCAGTTTCCCGGCATCCCCAGTTGGTTGCAATGAATATGAACTGGATGTGGCAGTTGCAATTCGTTGGCCGCTTGAGCCAAACCACGGATGATCTGTCGTGGAGTCACATCATAAAGATTGACCTTTTCGTCAAGGCCGCTGACGTTTCCGCTGGGAAGATTTTTCCAGACTTCCACGCCACCTGGGTTAACGATTTTTGGCGCGAATGCCTTGGTTGCGTTAAGCATCCATCCCAAAAAACTCTTTAGTTTTTCGGGCTCTGACTCCCGGATTGATTTCATCACATAGTGGTTATTGCCCATCAAGACATAGAAGCCCTTGTTCAGGCAAGGTGTATCAGCAAATTCTTCATGGGCATGCCGCGCAGAAAGAGGGGGAATGGCGGCATCAAAGGCGGTGGTGTAACCCAGTCCAACATACTTGTAGCCGGTCGCAAAAGTGCTGGGAACACTTCCCATCGTGCCACTGTGTGTGAACTCCGTTCGGTGAACTGGAGCAGATTTCCGCTTCTCCTCTGGACGCATCTTGCGAGCTGTATTCACCTTGGGTCCGGCGATATGACAGTGCATGTCAATTCCGCCAGGCATGACAATCAGTCCAGAACCATCCACGATTTGCGACGGGCGAAAACCCGGATCAGTGATCGGTGGAATTATTTTTCCATCCGCTATCCAGAGGTCCATGACTTGGCCATCGATGCCATTGAGTGGATCGTGGACCTGACCACCTTCAATTTTCAGTATAAAATCTGACATTCCGATAATGAAATATTTTTATTGAATCCATTTAGGGTACTCGCAATGGAATCCCACCGGCGAAACCGGGTGAATCTGCGAACTATCCCACCACTAAACGTCCGTCTCTTTACATTATGTCGGCTCATTGGACATGATCGTTAAACTTTTCCCAGCTTTTCGAAATCCGATTTATGCGTGGTTATTTCCGGAAATTCGAGGGTAGTCCAGCCAGTTCTTCTATGCGAGAATAGTGCTCTTGAGAAAAATGCGCAGCAAGATTCACAACAGGAGCAAAAAAAATGTCGCGTCTGGTCACATTGTTTACAGGCCAATGGGCTGATTTACCTATTGATCAAATGGCTCAAATGACCAAAGGATTTGGTTATGACGGAATAGAATTGGCTTGCTGGGGCGACCACTTCGAAGTCGACAAGGCCTTGGCCGATGATGATTACTGCCAACAAAAACGAGACCTGCTTGAGAAAAATGGGCTCCAATGCGAAGCCATCAGTGCCCATTTGGTTGGCCAAGCAGTTCTCGATAATATCGATCAGCGTCATCAAATGATCGTTCCCGATTACGTTTGGGGGGACGGAGACCCGGCGGGCGTCAATGAACGAGCTATTGAAGAACTAAAAAATACGGCTAGAGCAGCTCAAAAATTTGGGGTGGATGTCGTCAACGGTTTCACCGGTTCAAGCATCTGGCATTTATTGTATTCCTTTCCGCCGGTTTCACCGGAAATGATTGACGCAGGATTTGATTTACTGGCTGAACGGTTCAATCCGATCTTGGATGTTTTTGCCGAATGCGGTGTGAAGTTTGCTTTGGAGGTCCACCCGACCGAAATTGCATTCGACATCTACACAGCAGAACGGGCACTCGAAGCACTCGACCACCGGGAAGAATTTGGATTCAATTTCGATCCTAGCCACCTGATTTGGCAGGGAGTCGATCCGGTGGAATTCATTCGGGCCTTTCCTGATCGGATCTACCACTGCCACGTCAAGGATGCCATTCAAACGCTCAACGGCAAATCCGGAATATTAAGCAGCCATCTCAATTTCGGTGATTCGCGGCGGGGTTGGGACTTTCGATCTCCCGGTCGAGGTGGCGTGAATTTCGAGGAAATCATCCGAGCCTTGAACGACGTGGATTACCAAGGTCCACTTTCAATTGAGTGGGAAGATTCCGGCATGGACCGGGAATTCGGCGCAACCGAGGCTTGCCAATACACCAAGCAGCTTGACTTCTCCCCTAGTGCCCGAGCATTTGATGCGGCATTTGATGAAGGCTAGTCCATCTTGCGGCAATAAACGCTAACTTGAATTTACGGCCCTGTTTTAAAACAGGGCCTTTTTTTTGCCGTTCTGCAATTCAGGTGATATCAAAGAGTCAAAGTGATATCGAGTCAAAGTGAGCTGGACATTGACGATTTCAAACGGTGGTAGCACTACTTTTTAATCCGGGGTCCATCGTCAATGGCACTAGTCTTCACTGCACTAGTCTTCACTGCATTGGTCTTCACTGCAATTGGCTGATCAGAGATTACCTTTGAAGTGAATTCAAAAATCGGGTTGCCACGTGAACATGCTGCTGCATCTTTTCCGGCGACATCTTTTTTGCCATGCTACACATCATCGCCCAGCGAGGATTTTTTTCCAGGTCTTTGCTGTGCTGCCCGATCCAGCGCCAATATAATCCGTCCCAAATATCGCACCATGGACCCTTGGGATAGTGACTCATTTTTCGAATGTAGGCGGACCCGGAAAAATAAGGTTTGGTCGTGATTAGACCCCCATCGGCATTTTGGCTCATCGCGTAAACATTAGGCACCATCACCCAATCGTAGCTGTCAACAAACATCTCCATAAACCAACGATAGATTTCATCAGGATCGATTTCACACAGAAACATGAAGCCCCCTAGAACCATCAATCGCTCTATATGGTGACAGTATCCGCTCGCCAGGATTCGTTTTATTGCGTCGTCGATCGGGGCAATCCCAGTCGACCCATCGTAAAAACTGGACGGCAGCTTTTGATGGTGCCGCCAATAATTTGTCGTCCGCATTGGAACACTCAGATCCTCATAGGTGCCTCGTATGAATTCCCGCCAACCAATGATTTGGCGGATGAACCCTTCCAGAGAATTCAGCGGTACCTGATGCTCATTTGCATATTTCAACGTCTGCTGGAGAACCTGCTGTGGGGTTAACAGGCCAGTGTTTAACATGGGTGTCAGGACACTGTGCCATAGCCATGACTCACCCTCGACAATCGCATCCTCAAAATCGCCGAATCGCTCTAATCGTTGTCTCAGGAATTCATCCAGCCATGCTTCCGCAGCAGTGGAACAAGTGGGGTAAATCAGAGCCTGAAGACTTCCTGGATTATCTGGGAAATGGCGTTCCACATACGCTTGGGCCTGCTTGTCAATTTCATCATGGCTGGCCATTGGAAGACGTGGGATTTGATCGAGAGTCTTTTTTGGGATCTTTTTCCGATTATCGGCGTCGAAGCTCCATTTTCCACCCACCGGTTGGTCGCCCTCCATTAGGACGTTCAATCGCTTACGTTGCCATTTGTAAAAGTCGGCCATCAACCAGCGTTTTTTCCCAGCGCGATATTCTCGATTTTCCAATGAGTCATTCAGAAATCCTGGATGCGACATCAGCTCAAGCGATAATTGAAGCTTCTTCGCCGCCGAGATCAGCCGTTTTTTTAACACATCATCAACAGGATCTAGCGAGAGGAGACACGTTGTGTTCTTGTTGAGGCTGCTAGCAAGCTGCGTTTCAAGAGAATGAGGAATAGAATCATAGTCCACATAAAGCGTCGGAACTCCCCGGGATTCCAGTCGGCTCTGCATCCGCTTCATACTGGCGCGGTGCAACCAAAGCTTTTGCTTATGAAAGCTCATGGGATAACGCCAATCGCCGAAAAACAACGAGTCCTCAATCAGGATCACTTGATCCGGGATCGCATCGAGCCCGGGATGGGAGTCCAATAGCTGGTTAGGAAAAATTAATAATGACTTCACGGCAGATTCCTTGTTGTTGCCTTCATCTGGCGATGCCATGCACCGGACCGGTAGATCTCAGCCCACTGCTGCTCATCCGACGATCGAATCCCCATATTCGCTTAGCGAAACCGACGGTTCGCAGCGGCTTCCTGTCCGTTTTGAGCACGACGGTTCCCGGTCCATTCAGCCAACCTCGTCCGGATAGATCTTGATTCGTTCAAATCGCCTTAATGGATGAAAGAAAAGAGACCGAATCGACGGTATTGGATGACCGGTCTATTATCGAGCGCATCCCCTCGTACCGAAAACGAGCGGGCGACCATTCCCAAAAGCGGGCCTTCCGTTGGGGTTTGATGGATTCCACCGTGTCGGTCCAGGCGGCGATTCTGTCTGGGCTGTCAGTGGCCAAATAACGACAAATCAGATGTTTGAAAAAACTAAACCAGATTTTTCACTTGGGCATCAGCAACATTGGCCCGAGCTAGATCTTGCCTGGGTTGCGATTTTGGCTTCCCTTCTGATTTCGCAACTGGTCACCTAACTCCCTACGTATTCCATCCGCCAGACTCTGCAGACGCTTGACGACCTCCGGGTTTTCGCCCGCAACATCCAACGACTCACCAATGTCTTTCTTGAGATGGTAAAGTTCCAGACCACATTGAAGCTGTTTGTATTGCGACGGTCTACCGTCGGTGCCAGCAGGACCATTAAGGCTTCGATAGGAATGTGGAAACACCAGCTTCCATTGACCGCTACGAACGGCACGTAAACCCCGATTGTAAAAGTAGAAATAGGCCTCGTGTGGCGACTTGGCCTGCGGGTCTCCCTTCAGCAAAGGCAACACACTTTTCCCATCGATTTTGTGTTGAGGCAACTCGGCGCCAATGATTTCAGCGACTGTAGGCACGATGTCGATCGTAGCCGCCAATTCACTGCACGTTGTTCCTGCCGGGATGACCGCCGGCCACCTGATGACACAGGGTTCACGCATTCCACCCTCCCAAGCAGTCCCTTTGCCTTCACGCAGGGGGCCAGCCGATCCAGCGTGATTCCCATAGGACAGCCAGGGTCCATTATCGGAGGTATAGATCACCAAAGTATTTTTGGCGATGCCGTTTTCGTCCAAAGCCTTCATGATTTCCCCGACACCCCAGTCTATTTCCTGGATCACATCACCATATCGTCCCTGTGATGATGAACCAGCGAATCGTTCTGAACCGAATAGTGGTACGTGCGGCATGGCATGTGCAACATACAACAGAAATGGATTGTCTTTATTTCGCTGAATAAAGCCGACCGCACGGTCGGTATAGTCTTGGGTTAGTTTTTTTTGATCTTCAGGAGATACGGCCGGGTTAATCACTGAATTCTGTTCAATCAACGGCAGATCGGGAAAGGCCTTGGAGGTTGGATGATACGGCCACATATCATTGGAGTAAGGCAGTCCGTAGTATTCATCGAAACCATGTTGCAGCGGCAGGAATTTTTTTTGATGACCTAGATGCCATTTACCATAGACGGCGGTCTTGTAACCCTTTTGTTTCACCAACTCGGCCAACGTCATTTCCTGATCGCTAATGCCAAACCGGGTTGCATGACTGGGGGCTCCCAAAATCCCGATTCGATTCGGATAACAACCGGTCATCAGTGCCGCTCTGGACGCCCCGCAGACGGCCTGAGCGACATAAAAATCGGTCAGCTTCATACCCTGTTGAGCTAATCGATCAATGTTGGGAGTCTTGAAGCCTTTTGCCCCAAAACACCCTAGATCGCCGTAACCCTGATCGTCGGCAAACACAATTACGATATTCGGCCGACTGAGAATTTCTTGTCGGTTCGTCTTTACGACCTTTTCGTCGGCGATGGTCGGACTGCAGCCAAAAGGGAACAACAGCACGCCGAGGATTATTACGGTCGCCTTCCGGCAATTTATTCCAAATTGGATCATCATTTTTCCTAAAGGGCGTTCGGTCTGTCGTGTCTGTAAGTTCTTCACGTCGTGTCTGTAAGATCAGGGGACGATGGACACATTTCTAACGACGATGAGCAAAGCCGGAAAGATGAAATTCCACTCCTGGCCGCTGGCTAACATTTTTAATCGCGCAATCGTCATTATTGATACATCATTGCCAACCCGACCATTCAAATCAACCAATTACGGCAATCATTCGGCGAACGAAGGATTGAAACTCCAAGGGTAACCTAGCCTATCGAAGTTTTTATCCCATTTGTGGGAATATCAAGCACCAATACCACGTTACGGCAAATCAATTTCGTGGCGTGGGATCCTAACCACAAGTTCCAGTCATCGTGAACTCCTCTTCACCCGATAGATTGATTCCAAACGATTCGAGCAGAATCGCCTTAAACACTTGGTCCCAACGTATTGTGTTGGCAGCCATCCTGTTGACCGCTACCTATGCCACTTCCATCAACGTAGCGGATCCGGACCTTTGGGGTCATGTTCAATACGGCCAGGATGTTTTGGCTGACGGCAAGATTCACGAAACCACCACCTATTCGTTTACCGCGGTTGGATTTCGGTGGATTAACCATGAAAACCTGGCGGAACTGAGTTTCGCGACCATCGTGAACTGGATGGGACCTGTTGGGCTACTGGTGTTCAAATTCCTGCTAAGTGTTCTTGTTTTCAGTTTGGTCTTGGTTCATTCCACTCGCCAAAACAAACGTCAAGGTGTTCACCTTCTTGTGATGACTGCGACCCTCTTGATCGTCGCCAATGGTATTAGTTATTTCTGGAGCATCCGCCCACAGTTGTTCACTTTCACGTTTTTTGCTGTATTGATCTACCTGCTCAATTATTGCTTTGCGGGTTGGAGCGACCATTGGCACTTACATCGTTGTTCTCCTCTCGAACTCGAAGAATCCCGGAAAAACAACATCCCTCCAATCGGTTACTCATCCTCCCGTTTGAACGGTTTATGGCTTGCCCCGATCCTGTTTTTCTTTTGGGCAAATTCCCACGGTGGCTTTGTAGCAGGTGTTGCCATCTACGTTGCTTACCTTGGTCTACGAAGTATCGAAGCATTGCTCCGCCTGGGATCTTCAGGATTTGGTTTGGTTCAGAGGTTCGTCATGATGAGTGCTCTTGCTATCTTGGCGACACTTATCAACCCATACGGTCCGGGCCTGCATGGCTGGCTGCTTGAGTCTCTTGGACAGCCACGTCCCGAAATCACGGAGTGGACAGCCACTGACTTCTTCGGTGAAAACGGATGGCGATTTGGTTTGATCACATTGACCGCCCTGTTCTCGTTGCTGTTTTCAAGGAAAGAAAAAGATTTTACTCAGCTGGCATTGATGGCCCTGACCTTTTGGCAAGCCCTCGAGCATCATCGTCATGTGCCGTTCTTTGCCATCTTTTTTGCCTACTGGATACCGGTTCACCTGGAATCCGCCCTGCTCCGCTTCAAGGCGATTTCGAACCCGGAAACCGACCGGCAATCAGGCAATATTCCTGTCATGACCGGTGGATTGGTCTGTATCGTTTTGCTTTGCGTCACCCTGTTTCCAAGGTTGACCGTCATTAAAGTAGAAAAAGACCGGTACCCGGTTTCTGCTTTTCGCTTTCTGGCAAACAACAACATCAATGGCAAGATGGTAGTCACCTATAACTGGGCTCAATATGCCATCGCTGCATTTAAACAAAATCCCCATGTCACAGGTGAAGGACACATTTCTTTTGATGGCCGATTTCGAACCTGCTATCCGCAGCAAATTGTCGATATGCACTTCGACTTCATCTGCGGAAATGGTGATTCGAAAAAACGTAGTCGGGGAAAAAATTCTCCGCCCTACGACGGGTCCAGAATTCTGAAATACAAAAATCCGGAGTTGGTCGTCATCAGCCGACGACAGAAACACTCCGTTCACATGATGGAAAAAAATTCCGACCAGTGGTCGATACTCTATCAGGACGAGCTAGTCCAAGTCTGGGGAATACGCAGGATATTCAACGACTTGCAAAACCCCCGGTTTATCCCCGGTTCAAGACGGCAAATCTCAGACGAACCCCAGACCGGCTTTGCCGCCTGGCCTGCGTTTGGCACCGGAACAGATGGTACCCCTGCCAATGCCGTCGGCGCGGTCGCACAGACCCGACAGCTCCTTAAATCTACCCAGTGAGACACCCCCGTGAACGCCACACCCACCCATCCTACCCAAAATCAAAAGCCTCAAGGCGATCCAGCTCCAATCGTTGGCGACCGCCCGGTTTCATCGGAGGTTCGCAGCTCAAATGAATTTCTGGCGAACATCGACCGCACTGAACAGTTGGTGAATGAGTTCTTCGAAGAGCCGGCGAGCTACCAAATCGACGAGCCCCAATGTGATGTGCCTTCGCAATTCAAAATGACGGTGATTATCCCCGTGTTCAACGAGGAAAATACGATCCGCCGTGTTGTTGGCCGGATCATCCAAATCCCGATCAACAAAGAAATCATTATTGTCGACGACTGCAGCACCGATGGCACTGGAAAGATTCTGGAAACTTTGAAATCGCATAAAGATATCAAAGTTGTTTTGAAAGAGGAAAATGCCGGCAAGGGTGCCGCATTGAGAACTGGTTTTGAATCGGCAACTGGCGATGTTGTTGTCATCCAGGATGCCGATCTTGAGTACGACCCGCGCGATATCCCAAAACTCCTGGTTCCACTTCTGCAGGATGAATCAGATGTCGTCTATGGTTCAAGGTTTATCGGTAACGAGTCTCAGGATGAATCATGGATACATCGATTTGGCAACGGGTTACTGACGGGGGTCTCCAACCTCACCACCGGATTAAAATTGACCGACATGGAAACCTGTTACAAGGCTTTTCGGCGGGAGATTCTCGCTGACATCGAAGTCGAGCAGAACCGGTTCGGATTTGAGCCGGAAATCACGGCTAAACTGGCCCGCCGCAAAGCGAGATTTTCCGAAGTCCCCATTGGTTATAACGCCCGCACGTATGCGGAAGGGAAAAAGATCGGGATCAAGGATCTTTTCAATGCGTTTTACTGCATCGCTCGCTATGGCTGGTTCTCTCGAAAATAACGAACGATTCTGCTGCTTGGCCGACAGTTTACAATCCTAACTCAGCAACCGTGCGAGTTTCTGGTTCGTTGGCTCTCCACCGCTATTAGGTTATGATCCGGGTTAGAAAAACAGTGGCCCGCGAGGAACCTCTTATGATCAGGCGTCTTCGATTCCTGTGGATTGTATCCTTACTGACAATCCCAATTGCTCAGTTAACAGCACAAACCCGGGATGAGCAGGTCATCAACGATCGTGACCAACTCGCCGATGACAACAGCTGGTATTACGATGACCTCGATGCCGCCATTTCTGTTGCTGCCAAACAGGATAAACCCATAATGGTTGTCCTGCGCTGTATCCCCTGACATCTCTGTAAAACATTTGACGAACAGGTCGTTCGTCTAGAAACAATTCAATCGTTATCCGAACAATTCATCTGTGTTCGGCTGATCAAATGTAACAGCCTCGACTTGAATCTATTTCAATTCGATTTTGATTTGACCTTTGCCGCCTTTTTTTTGAATGCCGAAAAAAAAATCTACGCAAGGTACGGCACTCGAACCAGCCATGACAGCGCCGAATCCGACGTTTCACTAAAAGGTCTTGCGGAAACCATGAAGGGCGTTTTGGAGTTACACCGGGAATATCCTGACAGCCTGCCGCAATTCTCCGGTAAGCAATCACCACCCTTCCGAGTAGCCATCCCAGAACAACTGCCCTCTTTGAAGAATTTTAAATCGACACTTAACTACAACAATGATGTGTCTCGGAGCTGCATTCATTGCCATCAACTTTTCGATGCAGATCGACAGGACTATCGTGACCAAAGAAAGCCACTTCCTCAAAAATTAATGTACCCCTACCCAAGTCCGTCGGTTGTTGGTTTGAAAATGGATACCGATTCCAAAGCGACCATTCAATCCGTCGAGAAAGGTTCCCTGGCTGCTGCGGCCGGTCTTCAAAAGGGTGATCAAATCCAATCGATCAATAAGCAGGTCATCTGTTCGACCGCAGATATTCAATGGGTCCTCCACCATTTGGCCGACAGGAATCCGCTTCGCATCGCTTTTTACCGCGATGGTAATTTAAAAGCCACCAATATTTCTTTGGTGCCGGGCTGGCGTACCCAAAACGATATTTCCTGGCGGACCACCTCCTGGGATTTGCGGCGGATGGTCGGAGGCGGCATGGTCGTCGAAACGGTTAGCACAGAACGAAAAAAAAACCTGGGGCTCTCGCTTGATAAGATGGCTTTAAGGGTCAGCAGGGTCGGTCAATACGGCCGCCATGCCTATGCCATGAAAGCCGGGATAAGGCAGGGAGATTTGATTCTCAAATTTGATGGTCGTGACGATTTGCATTCTGAAACCGAGCTCTTCGCTTATGGCATGCAAAAGAAAAAGAAAGACCAACTCGTCGAAGTTCAGGTGCTGCGGGATGGAAAACAGAAATCTTTTCAATATCGGCTTCAATAGATGCTCGAGCCGCTAAGCGACTGCGATGGCCAAGACGAACGCTGGGAAATATAGGGAAACTGGAACGGGTCTCCCGTTTCTCAACGCCGAATTCGGAGGCCCTATCTTGAAGCATTAAGGCCTTCGGAAGCCCGGCCCAAACTCAGCAGTGCAACAACAGAACCATTATCTTTGTGCACGATGGATGCATCCAAACGGGCTACAGGTTAAACTCGTAGTGCGGGAAACTGCCGATCCAACGGTACCGTTTTGCGACGCATCGACTGTCATTGCCAAACCAAGAATGGATTTTTTATCCACCCCTTTTTTTGAGAGCCCAACGTGAGCCTGCAAACCAACCCCACCACACCCTTGCCGACTACCTCAAAATCCAAAAACAAAATGAATGTCGCCATTCTGGGAGCAAGCAGCAATTTGGAACGATATTCCAACCGGGCCCAACACCGATTGATGGAGGAGGGCCATGCCATCTTTCCGGTCACCAAAAAGGATGAATTCATTGCGGGGACCAAAGCCTATCCCAACCTGGAGTCCATTTTCGACAACATCGATACGCTCACCATTTATGTGCGTCCGGAAATATTGGAACCGATGATTGATGAAGTGATCCAATGCCAACCCCGCAGGGTAATTTTCAACCCGGGTACTGAAGATACGGACCTACAAAAAAAACTCGCCGGTGCGGGCATCAAGGTTCAGGTCGCCTGCACGCTTGTACTGCTCAACACCAATCAGTTTTCGGATGAACAAGAGACGACCTAGGAATCTTTCGTTACGAAATAGATTCCTCGATCGAATCGATGCCGTTAATTTTGCGGAACGGCAGACTCCTGAATCTGGCTGGAAGAATCTGAAACCCGCTATCGATTGCCCGGTTCTGCTTCGTTTACGGCCGGTCAACGTCTTTCAGACAGGCTCAGCATACGGGTAAAAGCAGCCCATAACATTGCGCTGCTCCATCCAAAGACCAACATGCCAGCCATGGCTTCGATTCCGCTCAATATTCGCCACTGGTTGGAAATCACAACATCGCCGTATCCCAACGATGTAAACGTGACCATGGAAAAATAGAACGACTCCTCAAGACCGTTCGGTTTTCCATCACCTGGAATCGATACATAAGCCATCGCCCATATGGCGACTTCGGTCACATGCAACAGCGCTAGCGTCACGGTTGTGCAGCAGAGGATCCAAATAGCTCTACCGGTTGTGAGTGGACCGGAGGAATCTTCTGTGATTAAACCCGATCCCCGTCCGGTAGCGACCACTCCCTGACGTTTGCTCACCAATCGCAACCAAAGGATCGTTCCCAAACCATGCAACACGACTGTCGCCGCTGTCATACCGGTTCCAAATAATACTATTCTCAGCATGGGAGATCCTTTGTAGCTGGATTTAGCAGCCGGTGCTTACGTCCAGAGTGCACTTGATTTTGGGGGGCCGAAATGAAGGCATAGCCTGGATGTCCAGGATGGTGCTGATGAACATCCAACCATCCAAAGCTATTGGCTTGCATTGTTTATTTCCCAACCACCACCGAGTGCTTTGTATGTCTTGATCAAAGCCAAGGCGATGGCGACCTTGGTTTCGACGACCTTGTCTTGTGCAAGGACTGAATTGGATTGAACCACAAAGACCCGGCCAAAATCGCTTTTTCCTTCACGGTAGGAAGCGAGTGCCAATTCAACCGATTTATCATTGGCTTGACTGGTTGCCTGATCGAATTGGTACTGTTCATTCTTTTTGATGAATTCAATGATCCCGTCTTCCACTTCCCGCTGGGCCAATAGAACCCTGTTTTCAAACTCATACTGAATCTGTTTGAAGCGGGCTTCCTCGGCAAACAGTCCCTCCCGAAGTCGACCGTAATTCAGGATGTTCCACCGAAAACCTGGAGCAATGACCCCGGTACTGCTAGGTGCTTCCAAAAGATTGCTGATTTTAGAAGCTTGCCATCCCAATGAACCACTGATCGAGAACGTTGGATAAAACTCCGCTTCGGCAATTCCTATTTGTTCAAATTGGCGAGCCATCGCTCGCTCTGCCGCCAATATATCGGGACGTTGAAGAATCAAATCCGCCGGAATGCCAACCACTAATTGAGGAGGAATTTGAGGGATCTTTCCATTGGGCGTCATGATTGTGGACGCCTCGCTTGGAGGAACACCCAGTAACACAGCAAGAGCATTCAGTGACTGTTGGCGAGCCAACTCAAATTGGGGAACAAGAGCCCGAGTAGAATTCAAATTAGACTCCGCTTGGTAAACATCAAGCTTGTCCGTTCGTCCCTCATTAAAACGTTTTTCCGCGATGTCCAGGCTTCCCTCCTGAATTTTTCGGTTCTTCCCCGCAAGCACAATTCGCTCATCAAGAGACCGAATTTGAACGAACAAGGCCGCCGCATCGCCAACGATGCTGACAAACACATCATCGTAATCATGCTGGGTTACCTCGACTTGCGCTTCCGCGGCGGCAATACTACGACGAATCCGGCCCCATAGGTCTATTTCCCAAGACGCATCAAATCCGGTCGACCAGTCATCGATGGTCGTCGGAAAACCCGGAAATGTCCCCCCCGAATTGCGGCTATTTTGGCGATGATTATAAATACCTTTGGCGGTCTGACTCTGTGGAAACAGGTTTGCCGCAGCAATATTTCGTAAATGTCTGGCCTCCTGAATCCGGTAATAAGCGGTCTGCAAGCTGAGGTTCTGTCCGCTCAACTGTTCGATCATACTGTTAAGTTCTGGATCGTCGAAAACAGTCCACCAACGTAAGTCCTTTTGATCCGCTTCCTCGACGACGAGGCTGTCCTTTTCCGCGACCTCGCTGAACTGTTCAGCGACCGGAGCAGCCGGTTCGGAGTAGTTTGGACCAACCATTTTATTGTTGGTCCACCAGTATCGCGCACTGCTACATCCGTTTAGATTTAATAATCCGAGCAACAGGAGTGCTGCAAATCGTAATCTTCTGGATTTCATGAAGAATTCGGGCATCGACTTTTAATTCGGATTAAACTATCGAAAGTTACAGAGGGCCAGAGAGGGCGTTTGCTCTTTCTTTCGGTTTAATCGGAATGACCGTCCGTCAAATTCAAAATGAGCATTTCAAACGCCAAAAACCCGAAAAACGGCAAAAATGAAAAAATCCGATCCACTTTCGTAATCGCTATACTCAGCCAACTGAATTCCTCATGAAAATGAAAACTGTTTACGCCGTTAATTCGGTAGGTTTCTTAATGTTTTGCCTCATCTTTTCTGGATGCAGCAACGGAAATGGTGTCGCCACGGTCACCAAACCTCGGCCAGTAGAAGTTAAGTCGCTGGAAAGCCATTCCTCCTCCCCCCTGCAGGGTGACACCGAAGCCGCGTCCCTGGTATCAGCAACCATCGGCTCATGGAAAACGGAAAAACTTGGCATTGAGGTTGGCGGAAGATTGTTCAAAGTCGCCTTTACCAATCAAGATATTTTGGGACGCATCGTCAACAAAAAAGGTGAGGATCGTTCCGGAGACCTCAATGCCACAGAGGAAAACGGAGGCATCCTTTTCGAGCAGAAAGGGACTGTCATTGCGGCGATCGACAGCGAAGAATACCAACTACAAGTAAAGAAAGCTCAGGCTCTCATTGAACAGACACAAGAGAGTATTGCCGCCGCCAAAATATTTTTGGACGAGACGATTCCATCGCAAAAAAAAGCGGCGATCGCAGAAAAAGATTTCGCGGAATTAGAAAAAGAAAGAAGCCAGAAGCTCTTCGATCAGAACGCCGGCGCTCTAGCGGATGTTCAGCGGGACAAAGCACGTTTTGACACTGCCATTGAGGCAATCACCCAGATTGATGCGACCAAGAAAAGCAAAGACGCCGATTTATTATCACTGCAAGCAGAATTGCTTGTCAAAAAGAATTCCCTTCGCGACGCCCAACGCAACCTTGAAAACTGCAACCTCTATTCTTCCTTTGACGGACAAATCGCGGAGGTCAGTGTCGTGCCAGGCAGTATTGTCACACCGGGGCAGCCCATTGCTACGGTACAAATGATGGACCCCATCAAAATTGAATTAGAGGTGTCCGCCGACGAATCCCGTCGGCTAAGAAATCGGCTCGGATTTCCAGTCTACTTTACCAACCTCAACGGCGAGTCTTCACAGGGCTATGCTCTACTCTACCGTTCGGATGCGATCGCCAATCCGGAAACCAAGACCTTTACATTGACCCTGTTAATGAAAAATTCGAAGGCCAAACTCTCATTGCCCGAAAACGAAAAAATGGCCTTCACCAAACGAGTCTGGCCACTGCAAATGAACTTTATTTCTGGTTACGTTCTAGGCAGTTCCTACGCGGAACAATCCGCTATCCTCGATGACGACACCGGATCTTTTGTTTGGCAGGTGACCAACATGAAGAAAGACGAGGATTATCCCGAGAATCGGGATCTCGCGGTGCAGAAGATGCGGGTCAAAAAATTGCCCACCGTACTTTCTTTTTTGAATCAAAAGTACTTTCGGGAAATACAAATTCTCGACGGCCAAATCGATGCCGAATCAACCCTGATTGCCGGGGAAATCAGTGTAGGAAATGGTGACCAGCCTGAAAAATGGAATGGGACGACCCTCAGGGTCCAGGACAGGGAACAGTGGATGTTGAGGCCAGGCGATTTGGTCAAGGTTGACCTTTCCGAACAGGCCACGCAAACGGGCTTCTTTGTTCCGATGAGCGCCATTGCTTACGACCTTGACAAGGAGTATCTGTTTTTGGTTCCAAAGGATTATACGGGAGGCGAATGCGTGGTTGAACGTGTTGAAGTTACCAGCGTCTCCAAAAATGAAAACGGTACCGATCGGAATGCAAAACCAAATCCGATGTCATTCATGCGGCAAATCAAGCCTGTCGCCGAAGCGTTTTCGCTGCAGGGCAGGCAGTATGTGACGCGGGGGGCACACTATTTACGAGACGGTGAAAACGTCAAAGTCATTGCGTCTGGGGAATCTCAATGAATCTTGCCCAGCTAGCGATGCGTTATCGACCGGTCGTCCTTACACTGGTCACGTTGTTAACGGTTTGGGGTGCGGTCACCTTCCAAACCATGCCTCGTCGCGAAGATCCGGAATTTACCATCCGGACTTGCGTCGTTGCGACCCGATGGCCAGGGGCGCCAACAATTAAAGTCGAAGAACTGGTCACCGACAAACTCGAAGAAGCCCTCGAAGGCCTTGAGGAAGTCGACACCCTCCGGTCCACAACGATTAGCGGGCTGTCAACAATTTATGTTGATCTTGGTGACGAAGTACCCATCGCCGCTATTGATAATGTCTGGGACAAAGTCCGCGCCAAGGTCGAATTGGTACCGATGCCTGATCCCAAAATCAGGCCAGTGGTAAATGACAGCTTTGGTGATACGTCAATTCTGGTTTTGGCGATCTACCAGACGCCACTTCCCAACGAAAAACAGGTACGGGCCACCAATCGATATTCCTTTCGCGATCTTGAAGTGTATGCGGATCAAATCAGGGATCGATTCCGTCTGTTGCCCGGAGTCGCGGCGGTTGACAAATATGGAGTTCGGGACGAAGCGATCTATATTGAATCCGATTTGGGAAATTGGTCACAAATCAACCTGACCACCTCGGCACTGCGGTCGCTTGTCGAAAACCAGAATATCGTGTCCGCTGGCGGAAGCATTGATACTGAAGAAGGAAAGTTCAATGTGAAACCGGGTGGTGAATTCAATGCTCTTTCTGAAATTGAATCCATCAACGTAGCTGCCGTCCAGTCCGGCAACACCAGTCAAACGGTGCGGCTCCAGGATCTTGGATTAAAAGTAAGACGGGATTACGTCGACCCACCTCCTAACATCTGCAGATTTTCGGATGTCGAAAGATCTTATCCCGCTGTCATCCTCGGCGTCACAATGAAATCGGGGGCCAACATCGTTGATGTTTGCGAAACCTGTATGGCTCGGCTCAGGGACTTGACCGACGTCGACCAGGCGCTTCCGCCAGATCTCGAGATCACACCGGTCTCCATGCAATCGGACAACGTGACACAAAAAATCAAAGATGTCATCAACAATGTCATTTCCGCCATCGTCATTGTCGTCATCGTAGTCTTTCTGTTTGTGGGACTACGTACCTCGCTGGTCATGGCGGCCAACATTCCCATTGTTGTCCTGGCAACCATCGCCGTGATCGCCATGTTTGGAGTCCAACTGGAACAGATATCCCTTGCGTCCATTATCATCGCCCTTGGATTATTGGTCGATAATGCAGTTCAGGTTTGCGATCAGACACGCGTCAACATGGCCAATGGCTTGAAACCCCGTCAAGCTGCTGTCCAAGCCGCCAAGACACTGATGATCCCTATGCTGGTGGGAACACTTACCACTGTCGCGGCCTTTTTCCCGATGCTGATTTCCCTCGAAGGTGGTAGCGCAGAATACATTTACAGCCTTCCGGTCACGCTTTCCATTACGCTAATCCTGAGCTGGTTCCTGGCGATGTCGATGTGTGTCATCCTTGCGGCGGCAATTATTCGCCCCCCAGCCGATCGCAACCAGCCATCATCTCCTCTGGCTTGGATGGGTCAGGTCATCGCCAAACTGATTTTTCGCAAACGGGTTTCCCCGTCATCGGATAATCAGGCTGAAGCCGATGGGGAGAATCTGTTCCTCCAATTTTATGGCGTCACTGCACACCTGGCCCTGAAGTTCAAATGGGTCGTTCTGGCTGTCACCGTTGCCCTTCTTTACTTGACGCTCCAACTGCCAGTGGCCTCCGAGTTTTTTCCTCAGGATAGACGAGACCAGTTCTTTATTAACATCGTTCTTCCTGAAACGTCCACGATCGAACAGACCAACAAAGTCGTGATGGAGCTGGAAGAGGTTATTCGAAAATTAAGTCCGGCAACAAACGACAAAGGGGAGTCCATTCAACGCCTGCGAGCGATGCGTTCGATGGTTGGAGGAGGTGGTTCCCGCTGGGCACTGGGTGTCAGCCCGCCCTCACCGGCAGCCAACGTGGCCGAAATCCTGATCCGAACGACCGATGGCATGCTGACCGATGGATTGATTGCCGATATTCGGCGAGCCACCAACGAAGGGGATGACAGCCTGGGGATCAAGCCAATTACCGGCGCCAGAATTATTCCAAAATCACTGTCCTTGGGGCCGCCGGCTGAGCCCGTTGTTATTCGTGTGGCAGGTGACGGATTCGCAGATATCCCGCAACTCCACGCTATTGCCAATCAAGTCAAAAACCTAATCGCTGACTATTCTCCTCAAAAGGAAGCGGCTGGCGATCAAGCTCGGGCCACTTGGGATGTCAACGACACTTGGGGTATCGATGGTTTTCAGATCAATTTGGAAATCGATCAGGATCGCGCCAACCTCGCCGGCGTGACCAGTGCAAATATCGCCGATACCTTGAATGCCTACTTTAACGGACTTGAACTTTCCAAGTTCCGCGAAGGGGACCATCAAATACCGGTTTTATTCCGCATTGCCGGCAAGGAACGAACTTTGGCCGGTCTCGATACCGCTTTTGTCGAAGGCCAAAACGGAAAAATTCCTCTTAACTCAATTGCCAAATCCGTCGCCGTTTGGGAACCCGCCAAGATCGAGCGAAGGAACTCCAATCGGACCATCGAATGCAAGGCCGAAGTCGAGGAAGGAATTTCCGGAAACGACGTGGTCATTGGGATTATGGCCTCTGACGAAATGAAAGCCCTGCAGGCAAGTCTCGACTCCGGGTTCAGTATCGAGGTCGGGGGTTCCTACGAGGAAAGCCAGGATGCCTCTGTCGAAATGCTAACCTCTTTTGGAATTTCATTTCTGACGATCGTCTTTATCCTCGTCGTCCAGTACAACGGATGGTCGAAAACGTTGTTGATTCTCGCCACCCTGCCAATGGCGATGATGGGTGCACTGCTCGGCTTATGGATAACCGATAACCCGCTGGGATTCATGCCTCAGCTTGGGTTGCTCTCGCTGTTTGGCATCGTTCTAAATACCGGGATCATTTTTATTGAATTTGCCGATATCTTAATAAAAAAACAGGGTGATGGCGGAAACGGTGCGGGTCCAATTTCGGGGATATCCAAAACCGAATTCCGCGAATGCCTGGTGGCTGCAGGGAAACAGCGGATGCTTCCTATTTTTCTGACAACCGCAACTACCGTCGGCGGCCTTATTCCTCTGGCGCTTTCGGGCGGACCTTTATGGGAGGGCCTTGCTTGGCTGATGATATACGGTCTGACCGTCGCGACAGTCCTGACCCTCTATGTCGTGCCATCTCTGTACGCCATTGCGGTTGAAACGTTCGGTGTTCAGCCAATTCCTGAAGAAGACTGATTTTCGTTAGGGTCGAATCCTCAGGGGCTGACCAACCACACAGCGTCAAGACGGTAGCGTCGGCCAGCAACCCCGGCCAGATGACGATAAATATCCGTTTTGCCGATTCCGATTATCCCGTAAGATGAGAACCGGTCTTCGGCAGTTCCCACCCATACCGTTGGGAACGGACCACCTTTTTCTTTTGCTCCTGGGCTTGCCTCGGCACATGTTGATTTTTTTCTCGATCGATGATAATCACGCATCGCGTACCGTGCTGATTTTGTGCTTGTTGTGGTTTACCTTTGCCCCTTCCCACGCTCTCTCACAAACAAAATACAGCCGGCAACAGGATGCGGCCTTGGCGAAAATTCCATTTGACGGAAAGTCCGCTTTTGAAGTCCTGTTGGCTGTTTGCCAATTGGGGCCACGGATCACCGGTTCAAAGGCAATGCAAGCCCAACAAGAGATGTTGATTTCGCATTTTGAACAACTGGGAGCGACCATTCGAAAACAGGAATTCACCGTCAAGGATCCCAATACCGGGAGCCCCGTTCCGGTTGTCAATCTAATTGTTCAATGGCATCCAGAAAAGAAAAAACGCCTGCTCCTTTGTTGCCATTACGACACACGTCCTTTTCCCGACAAGGATCCAACCAATCCCAAGGGTGTGTTTTTGGGGGCCAACGACGGCGCCAGCAGCGTCGCGTTGTTCCATCAACTGGGTAAAACCATGCCCAAGCTGGCATGCAGATATGGTGTGGATTTTGTTTTTTTCGATGCGGAAGAATTTGTATTTGACCGCCGCCGAGACCCACTGTTTGTCGGCTCCACACACTTTTCAAATCGTTACCTCAACGAGCCTCCAGGACACCAGTATGTCTCCGGAGTTTTGATCGATATGATTGGCGACAAAAAGCTGGACCTGTTTTACGAAAGAAACAGCATGCAGTACGCACCCATACTAACCCGTGGTATCTGGGGAACGGCCCGGAAGTTAGGCGTCAAGGAATTCATTCCTCGTGAGAAACATACAGTGCGGGATGATCACCTCCCCTTGAACAGAATTGCCCGAATTCCGACGACCGACATTATCGACTTTGACTACCCTTCGCCTAATTCCCGCAACTCATACTGGCATACTACAAAAGATACTCCGTCTAATTGTTCCGCTCTGTCGTTGGCAAAAGTCGGCTGGGTACTAAGAGAATGGCTCAAAGAGGTCAAATAGATTGCAATAATTTGCCCGTTCACTCCCAACAGTTTATCTAACTCAATTTGTGGCATCGGAGACCATTGAACGATGGATAATTTGGACCCCTTCATATTTGGCTGCCTCGTTTTTGGAGGCGGTGCCACAATGATGACTTTGCATTGGGACAAGCACTTTAAACAAAAATTTCAGGACAGGCCGGAGGAAGAAGGCCAGTTTCATGCTAAACAATATCGCCGCAGGATGATCACCAGCGGATTGATCACTCTGGTCGGTTTGCTGTTTATGGTTTACCGTTTTCTTCCCTCCAACAACGTTAGCCGATTATGGTTGATTGCGGTGGTGCTGCTGTTGATCGGCACCATTCTTATTTTGGCGTTAATTGATTTTCGCTCGATTGGTCTGCTTTACCAACTGGAGAGGAAACAGGCCGCCGGAGCGAGTCGAAGCTTGGCGGATGAACTGGGACAAATCAAACGAAAACTAAAAGCGAAAAAGGAGGCATCCGGCACATCCCCGTCCGAATCCCAATCCGACTCTCAGGAACCGCTATCCGATGAACAAAATCATCCAAAAGAGGATCAAGCATAACCAAAACCATTGGTTTGTGGTGGCCTCATGAAAAAGGTAACGTTATTCGATCCACAAAGTGACGAAAACCAGCAACGCTATCGGGATACTAATCGATTTCCAGGAGGCTGCCTCATCGGGCTGATTTTCACGGCCATTTTGCTCCCTCTGGGACTACTGGTTGCCGGTAGAAATATCATCGAAATCATCGGATCGGTGTTGTTGGTCCCTGCCTTAATTTTTTTGCTGAGAATCATCGTCAAAAAAAACAGGAAACCGGGTCCATTTGCTGAGCGGAAAACTTGGCCACGATTTGGTGATGAAATCACCGTGGATACCGTCCCGGAATCCGTCATCGAGTGTGTCGAGCAGTGGGTTCCGGAATTAAGAATTGCAGCGATTTTTTTTCGCCCGCGAAATGGGAGGAAAACAGGATCCGAGTTTACAATTTTGGGCCAGGCGGAGGGTTGCTTGGTGAAGCTGGAATTCGAATTGAATGATCAATCCGAACTGAGGGAAATCGAACTCCGGGTCAATCGGGGGAATCAATGGTGGTCTAAAAGCAAGGGTAAAATCTACGCTCCGAAAACGGCGCCGAAAGAATTGCGTGAGACGGCTAATTCCCTCGGAAAAACACTCTTGGGAGACTTCTCTCTTCAAAGTGTGCGAGACCTTGAAACCTCCTACGGTCCGCTACTCGTATTTCGAGGAGGAAATTCAGCTTGGAAATTCAGGACTCATCTCTTCCAGTCCGGTGAGCTGTACCGAATGAAAATGGAAGCCCGGCTGCAGCCCGAAAAACTTGGTCACCACTCTCGGGGCAACCCGTCAATTTCTTGACACCTGGTCAAAGTTTGATAGCCCGAGTCCCTATAAAGCAGTCAATGTAACGATCAATCGGGCTACCACCTTCTTCCCAGTGGTCCTCGTAAAAATCAATGATGGAGAAACCGGCTGCGCATTGACCGCCAATCAAGTCCGTCAAAGTATGGCCAAAACAGAATGGCTCGCTCGCTTCGATCAATGCCTGTTTGGCGGAATCCTCCAGGCTTTCTTCATCCGAGTAAGGAATCTCGAAACGAACCACCAGCTTTTCCTGGCTGTTTGCCCCGTCATCAAAAAGAAAAAGAACCGGATTGCAAAACCCACTGATCATGGTGCCACCTTTCTTTAGCACTCGATAACACTCACGCCAAACTGGATTAACATCGGGAACGAATGTATTCGAGCAAGGGTGGAAAACGAGGTCAAATCTATCTGATTCCATCGCAGACAAATCAGCCATATCCCCTTGAATCGTTTGCAAATTCAATTCATCGCGGTTTGCTACCATTTGGTCCTGGGCAAGCTGTTGAGGCGAATTGTCGAAGACCGTCACGTCAGCTCCTGCTGCCGACAAAATTGGACCCTGCTGGCCACCACCACTGGCCAAACAAAGCACTTTGCAGTTTTCCAAATCCGGAAACCAACTGCCGGGCACCGGTTTGGTCGGCGTAAGAACGAGACTCCAGTCACCCTTTCTTGCATGATTGATCTGCTCGCTTGTCACCGGCACGGTCCAGCGGTTCTTCTTTTGGACCTGATGGTCCCAAGCGCTCCGGTTGTAGTCAAGAATTCGCTGATTCATAGTTTCAGGGCACCTGTCCGTTATATTGTCTTCGAAGGTTGTCGCTTGGCACCGACATTGTAAGCCTCAAAACGTCTCCTGCTGGCAACCTCTATTGTCCGCCAGGCTATCCTCAACGCAAGCGGGACGAAGGCCTGCGGTTTCAAAAGCAAGGGACGACAGTTCCCCTGATTCGGGTATGATATTTTACACAAGGCAGGCTTTAGGCCACCAAATCTGAAAAAGAAAATGCCCCGCTTCCCGGTCCACCACATCATCTTGGAGATTGTTGTTGTCAAATCCCTCCCCTCCGATTACCGATGCTCTTATCTCCAATATCCGGAACCAATCGAGATGCCTGGTGGCGTTTTCCGGTGGCGTCGATAGTGCAGTCGTTGCCAAAGCGGCGATGGAGGCTCTGGGTCCCAACCATTGTCTGGCGGTCACGGCCGTCAGTCCCAGTCTGGCAGAGCGGGAACAACAGATAGCGGTCACTGTGGCGAAGCAAATCGGAATCGGCCATCGATTAATTGAAACTCACGAAATGGACCAATCTCAGTATCGTGCCAATGACGGACAGCGGTGCTTTTACTGCAAGTCTGAGCTCTACCAAAAGCTGACTGAAATCGCCAACAAGGAGAATTTTTCAGCCATCCTCAACGGAACCAACTCGGATGACCAAACCGATTACCGACCCGGGCTGGAAGCAGCTGAAAAGTTCAACGTACGTAGCCCGCTGGTGGATTGTGGCATCGACAAAAAACGGGTTCGGGAAGTTGCCAAAGCTTGGGATCTCATGGTTTGGGACAAACCCGCCTCACCCTGCCTCGCCAGTCGCGTCGCCTACCACGAAGTGGTCGACCCAAAAAAACTGAAGATGATCGAACTTGCCGAAGACTGGTTGCTCGAAAACGGTTTCCGTGAGATCCGTGTTCGCTTTCATGCTGGTGCCCTGGCAAGAGTCGAAGTCAGCCTGGGCGATCTGGGCCGTTTCCTTGATGACCATTTTCGAGAGACGTTTCTTTCCCGCCTCAAAAAAATCGGCTTTCGTTACGTCACGATCGACCTGGAAGGATTTCGGTCCGGCAATTTGAACACCGCTCTGCCGACATACCAGATCAATAATTAATCGCCGGCCAACGATCGATCCCGCCCCGCAATCCATCATTGATGGAAATGATTGGAATAGCCGTAGCCGTTGTTATCGCGGTATCCGCCAATGGTTATCAACGTGGAAAAACCATTTCGGATAAAACCTGCCACCCTGCCAGCACCATTTTCTGCTAATTGTTTCCTGCCGACGGTTTTTCGACCTCACTCAATTCTTTTTGATATTGTTGAACCTGCTCTAGAAAAATGGCGGGAACAGGGTCCCGATCAATAGGAACCAATGCGTTTTTGTTTTCTTTCAACAAAAGTTCTCGGGCGACTTCCAATCGCAGCTGTTCCAGCGGTTCGGCAATGAAATCCTGAACAATTTCCCAGTTAGGCTCTTTGGAATGTCGCTTCATTTCCCGCCGAATTTCCTTTGCTTTTTCACGAATTTCTGCAGCTTGGGCCCGCATGTTGGGATCTTCGAGCAACTCTTCAATCTCCCTTAGATCGTTGGAAAACTGTCGATAATCTTCACCTGTAATGGGACGTGGCGCACCACCGTTGGAGGGCCCAAACATTTCCCGATAACCGGTCAGTGGACTACCATCAGGTCGGGCCGCCTGATTTGGATTACCACCCGGTGATCCCGGTTTGGAATCTGCGTCGGTTGACTTGCCCTGTCGGTCTGCCTCCGATGAAGGCGATTGATTTTTACCAGGTTGACCAGATTGCTTGCCGGATGGACGGCCCTGCTGGCCCCCTTTTTGGTTGCCGCTGGGATTGCGTTGGCCCGCTTTTTTCGATTCGTCGGCCCCCTGATTTTTTCCACTTTTCTCCCCAGGTGACTTGCCTCCCGATGGATTTTCTTTTCCGGGTGATTTACCTCCCGATGGGTTTTCTTTTCCGGGTTCAGATCCCGGTCGCTTCGCGGCCGACTTACCCGGTTCCCCAGATTTCGGTGACCCCTTCTCCGCCGGTCTTGATTCTGGATTCTGCTTAGCAGATCCCTCGTTTTGCTCCGACCCATCTGGATCGGAGGGTCGTTCGGTGCCATTCTCTCCGGGCGTGCTATTGGGACTGCTCTGCTGAATTTCGCTATTGATCTGGCTGCTCAATTTTTGCAACGTCTGTTCCGCCCGTCGAAGCGAGTTCGCCTCATCACCCACAATACTCTCGGCTGCTTTTTGGATATCTCGATTCAGCTCTTGGACACCCTTGCTCGCCGCAGCCTCGGCCTTCCGGGATTCTTTCAAAAATCCACGCGATAGCAAATTCTCGGTGGCGTCGATTGCCTGCCGCGTATTACTGCTGGAACTCTCCTGAAAAGTATCGTATAGCTGTTGTGAAAGTAACGGCTCGGTCTCTTCAGCCTCCCGAACAACATCCTTGATGTCTTCCAAAATCTGGCTATATTTCTGCCGCTGGTCGACCAGGTCTTCCGCTATTTTGTTGCGGTCATCTTTATCGCGAAGGGACCTATTTTCTTCTTCGTCCATTTTTCTTAACTGGTCTGCTATCGCCTGCTGATCATCTTGTAATTGCTGAGCATCCTCGGTCATCTCTTTCATCTGCTCGGAAAACCGGTTAGCGTTTCCCTTTCGAAATTCATCACGAAGATCCTCGAATTTCTGCTGGGCTCGGTTCCCGGCTGCAGCCGCTTGCGAAACCTTGTTTTCCTTCAGCGCCTCGGCCGAATTCCGTACGTTTTCTCGAGCTTTGTCCAGCTCCTGGCTGGCTTTCTGGAGTAAATCACTCTCCTGATTCTGGTCAACCTGATCTTTTAGTTCATCAAGGTCCCTAAGTAATTCTTCTTGTTGTTCCCGCAACCTCTTGAGCCGGCGTTCGATTTCTTCTTTTTCGGTCTCGTCTTCCGCCGCCTCCAAAGCTGTTTGTAATTGCTGTAGCTGATTGTTGATATCGTCCTGACGACGTGCCAATTCCTTCAGTCGATTGAGAGCCTGTCGGACCTCGGATTCCTCCTGGCTTTGACCATCCTGGGCAGTGCTTTGTTCTTCATACCGATTGCGATCATTGGAAAGTTCCAATTGTTGTATCTGCTGCTGGGAACGACTCTGTTGCGACGATGAGGATGAAGAAGACGAAGAGCTTTGCTGCTGCACCTGGTTCTCTTCGACCCGCAATTTCAGCAACATCTGGTAGGCAGCCTGTTCGTGGGCAACAGCCGTTGGCAATCGTTTCGCTGAATCCTCTTCGATCGCTTTTTGCAATGTCAAAATCACCCGATTCATTTCGGTCTTGATCTGCGTCGCAATCGCCTCCGCCTGAGGATTGCCTTGCGCTTGCTCACCCACCATTTTGTCCAGTAATTCAATAGCCGTGCTTTGCGAATCCTGAATAACCGCCACGTCCATTTCATATTTTTCACTGGTCTGTTCATCGGTCTCACGCCGAATCAGTTTCCATGTGGCATTAATGATTTCTTTCTGAAGCTGGCGAATTTCACCCGCCTGTTGTTGCTGCTGCTGTTGTTGCTGCTGTTGCTGTTGTTGCTGTTGCTGCGATCGCGACTGCTGTTCTCCCTGCCTGAAAATTCTGTCGAAATCCCGAACCTCGGCAAAGTACATATCGCTCATGGTTCGTCTTATTTTTCCTTCTGCGACAAAGTCGTCCGCCCAAAAAAAATAGGAGACCATTTGATCTGGTTCCACATTCATGTTCTCGAATTGCATTAAGTAACGAGCCTCGGCTTCCTGGTTTCCAGAAACCTCCTCCAACAAAACCAATTCGACAGGATTTACCCCACCAATCGAGTAGGAAATACCGCTGCGGTGAATTCCAAAATCATCCGAAACCTTGGCTGCTGTCTGGAGTTCCTCGATCGGGGAAACCTCTACATCCCTGGCCGGACTGGTTACTGTGATTTTGGCCGGGCTGTTTTTGAGAGCGCTTAACACAATTTCGGGAGGCTGCTTGTTTTGCCTGCGGGATTGGTCAACGAGATTCAGTAGATACCGTCCTGATTTTTTTAGAGTGATTGTTGTCGAGTAAACCGCGTCCTCACTATCAGACCGCTGCAATTCGGTAACCACACCGTCGTCAGCCGTTAATTGACAGGATGCAACGGTCTTGTTTAGCCGAACCCTAACGGTCACCTCGGTGCCGATGACCGCCGAAGCTCGTCGGGCGTCATTGATGATCCTGTCAGACAACCCGGTATAAGAAGGATAATTCAATTCAAAATCAAGCTGCTCCAACCTGGGATATTCGAATATCGTCGCGTAATATTTTTCCGTTACACTTTTTTCATACTCCACCCAGTAGGTCAGCGGTCGGGTCACATTTTCGATTTGACCTGCCAAAACAGGGTCGTCAAAACTAGCGTTCATGGAGATTCGCCTTAGGCCATCTCCGTTTTCGTCTTTTGCACTGATTTCGGACTCAAAGATCAATTCCGCATCATCCGGCAGGGTCTCCTCAAATGTGGCCAACACCAAAAGTGCTGTTCCTTTTTCGACTTCGGTATTGCCCGGCTCGATGGAGATCAGCCTCGGATTTGCCGCCGTTGTCGGTGGAAAATCCTCGTTGGGACTGGCAACCAGAGGTGTAGGGTGAGCCACCGGTGGAGCGGCGGTCGCAATCATGACCGAAGCCCAAAGAAGCAGTATAAAACCGAGCGCAGCCGCCAGTTGCGAGTAAACCAGTTTACTGACCGGCACGATCGAATCCCACCGATTTTCTGCAGAGTGATTCATCGTCTGGGTGATGACAACCTGTTGGAGAAATCCCGGTGGGTCTCCGCTTGCCGGATCTGCCTGATCCAGTGCAGCCAACAACCGCGACTCCAGTTCGGGGTAATGTAATTCGACCTGTTTGGCGACCCATCGACTGTTGGTAAACCAAGTTCGGGAAAGCAGCCAAAAACCGATCGAGAAAATCAGGCAAACTGACAGGTACACCACCGAGCTGAACAACGGCGTTAGTCCAAACAATGGTCTTCCGTAGGAAAGACCCCACCCGACAAGGAAAAAAACCAGCCAAACGGTAGCCAGACTCGTCGTCTGCATCGCCATTCGCATTCTCTTGGCGACCGAATCCAGTTCATCCAGTATACGAGCGTGCATGTTCAGGTTTCCTGTTTAGCAAGGTCAACTTGCGATTGCTTTTGAGTGAAGTAGCCGGATAACACGGTTTCCAGAAAAAGTGCGGCGAGCGCCAAGATCAACATCCAACGCCAAAGCTTTTGCCGACTTTCCAACTCCCTGTCGCGGCGCTGCCGTTCGATTTCGACCTTTTCTGTTGCAGAATCCATTGTACCTAAAGCGATACCAGACTGGGTCAGCAAAGCGGTGTCCAGCGGATCGGTCTGGCTCTCCGAAGCTGGCAAATTAAATGCTACCATTTTAGACCCGTTAGCTGATTCAAACCGATAGAGACCAGGTTCGTCAATTTCGGGTATTAGCTCCGGATTCTTCCCCCCAGAAAGCTGTATCTCCTTCCCATTGGGAAGAGTAATCTCCAGATCCTGATCCCCCATAAGACGGGCATAGTCGATCGGTTGACCCAGCTCATAATTCAAATTTTCCGGACTAATGGATTTTAATATCAGGCTCATCATTACCCCGACGAATTTGGTGGAAAGGGCAAACTGGCTATCGGCAGGATGCCATCCCGCTGCAAAAACATAAGCAATTCCTGGCCCAGTTGGAAAACCTCCGACCGCCAAATCACCATTGTCAAAACGAGCAATCGGTTTGATACCGGGAATGATCACCTGACGATGTTTCCAAAATCGAATACTAGCAAAATTGCTATAGTTTGGGTCTGCGAATTTTTCAAACAGCCGATTCCCAAAATCAATATCCCCCAGCAACGCAAAATCTTCCGTTTCAGCTTCACTCAAAGAGACCTCTTGTTGAAAAAATTCTTCTAACGCCGCTTCCATTTTCAAATCGGTCACCACAAAACAAACCAATCCGCCATTATCAGCAAACTCCCGAATAAGCCGCATTTGATCAACTTCTACTGGTCCCACGACGAAGACTGCGGTCGGCAAAAGATCCGCCGAAAAAGATCTCTCGTCAAGGAACACCATCCTTTTGCCAATCAGCGAGGAACAGGCCTTTTTGAGATAAAACAGCAATTGGTTACGAGTGTCGTCCCTTTCGCCAAGGAACAGGATCCGTTCGG
The DNA here is from genome assembly GCA_014238905.1 of Planctomycetota bacterium. GTDB lineage: Bacteria > Planctomycetota > Planctomycetia > Pirellulales > Pirellulaceae > JABAAE01. The sequence goes on along the minus strand of JABAAE010000001.1, from coordinate 672,619 downwards.
GAATTGGATCCGGGTAAGCAACAAAAAATGAATTATCAAATTCAAAATCGTCCCCCGCGAGTCGGATCCCTGCAAATTTCGCATCGGGACGGGCGAGTGTGACGATGCGGCTCTGCCCTGCCGGCACGACAGCTGTTGCCGCTAATTGCTGGGAAATTTCACCTTTTGCAATCCATTTCAAATCGAATTGAGTCGAAGTGGCTCCTTCGATGTTGGAGACTTTGACCCGTAACTGATCTGCGGGGCTTGCTTGACCTTGATTTTGGATCAGGCTCAGCGTTGCATTATTGGACGATGGCAATCTAAGCGTCCTTAGCTCGACGGAAATATTTTTTGGCCATTCAAATGACTGTAAAGCCCGTCTCTTGGACCCAGTTTGAAAGTCACTGATCAGGACAATTTGCGATTCGGCAATTTCATCCGAAAAATCATTGTCCGAAACGCCTTCAAGCTGCTCCGAAACATTGATCAAAGCAGTCGCCAGTTGGGTTGGTCCCCAGACCGGCGAGACACCCGCCAAAGAACTCAAAATCAGATCTTTCTTGCCTGACAGCTGGACTGGCTGGTCACGGCTAAAGCCAACAATTGTTTTCAGTTCGTTATCAAATGTAAAAAGCGCCACCTTATCATTGGGCCCCAGGCTGTCCACCACTGTTTTGACTTCGGACTGGGCTTGATCCCAGAGGTTGCCGCGCTTCATGCTGGCGCTGGTATCCACCAGGATAGCGACTTGTCGTGCGGGCAGGTTACTGATGTTTAGAAAATCGGTTTGGCGAAAGAAAATACGGCCAAAACCAAGAGCAATCAACAATAGAATGATACCCCGAAGAATCAACAACAACCAATTGTCAACTCGACTCCGACGAGTCAGTCGTGGTGGAGAAGATTGCAGAAACATCAGCGTGCTGAAGTACAGGCTGCCCTTGGGAGTCCTTCGAAAAAAATGGAACAGGACCGGCAAGGAGATCGCCGCCAGCCCCAGGAAAAAAAACGTAGGCGTCAGGAACGAAGGTAAAAACCAGAACATTAGCTGACTCCCTTTCCACGCGCTCTTACGTTTTGCCGATGCACCGAGGAAGACTTTGAAAACTCCCTAACCTGCAAAAAATCAAACATGGCATCTTCGAGTGGGCGGTCGGTCATCAATTGAAATCGGTCAATTCCGTGGTTTTCACAAGCTTGTTTGATAATCGATTCGTGCGCTTGCAGTCTTTCCAAATAACGTTTTTTCGCCGTCTTGGGATCAATATAAAGTTTCTTTCCGGACTCCAAATCAAAAAACAGCGACGGCTCCTGAAAATCAAAATTGACCTCCGCTGGATCGAGAACCTGAAAGACAATGACATCATGGCCGCAGGAGCGAAGTGAACCCAGGCTTTTTTCCAACTCTCCTGGATCGCTAAGCAAATCCGAAATCAGCACGACAAGACTACGCCGACGGGTAATTTCGGCAATCTGGCGAATCGGTGAAATCAAATCTGTTTTTTTTCCTGACAACGGAGTTTCCAGCGCCACCAGAAGTCGATGAAAATGTCCCGGCCTGTACCGGGCCGGGATGTACTCCCCCAGCTGATCATGAAATGTCAGTAATCCAACCGCATCACGTTGTTTGTTGAGAAAATAAGCTAACGTGGCTGCAAGGGTGACCGCGTAATCTGATTTCGAATACGAGAGAGATCCGAATTCCATGGACTTACTGCGGTCCAACAGCACGTAACATCGCAAATTCGTTTCATCCTCGAATCTTTTAATGTAGTACCGATCACTGCGGGCATAGAGCTTCCAATCGACGTACCGCAGGTCGTCTCCGCTAACATATTCCCGATATTCGCTAAACTGGGAGCTGAATCCATGAAAAGGACTTCGATGCAAGCCGTTATAGAAACCCTCAACGACCACCTTGGACCGCAGTTGCAGATTTTTGATGCGCATCAAAGAGTCGGGATCAATCCTCGATGAAGACCGGCCAAGCCTCGGCTTGTTTCGGGCAGCAACAGCCATCGATTTCCTTTGCCAAAAACGATAGGTAATTAAATCTTCGCGTATCAGAAAAAAACAAATGTTGTTGCCAAGGTTCACTGAAAACCAGGTCAAACAACCGCCGTTTTCAACCCTGCTCAATGGGCATTTTTACATGATCTAAAATCTGATCGATGACATTCTCAACGGTGATCCCCTCAGCCTCCGCCCGATAGCTTAAAAGGATCCTGTGTCGCAAAACGGGCGCCGATAATGCTTGGATGTCCGCTGGTGACACATGAGCTCTACCTTCCAGCAGCGCCCTCGCCTTGGCTCCCAGGATGAGGTTTTGAGCTGCCCTCAAACCCGCGCCCCAGCTTATCCACTCAGTCACAAAATCGGGGGACCCTTCCTGACCGGGTCGAGTAGCCGAGGCGATTTGAACCGCATATCGGATCATCTCTTCGGCAACGGGCACCCTCCGCACCACTTGATGAAAGCCCCTTACATCTTCGCCTGAAAAAATCGGCTGGATCTTTTCCGGATCTCTTGACGTCGTCTGCGCTACAACCGCAACCTCGTCGTCTTCCTTCAGATAATCGACAAGGACATTAAACATGAACCGATCCAATTGGGCCTCAGGCAGCGGATAGGTTCCCTCCATCTCAATTGGGTTTTGAGTGGCCAGTACAAAAAACGGTTCCGGAAGTTGATGCCCTTGGCCACCGCTGGTGACCTGGTGCTCCTGCATGGCCTCTAACAATGCAGCCTGTGTTTTAGGGGGTGTCCGGTTGATTTCATCCGCCAGGACTACATTCGCAAAAATGGGGCCGGGGACAAACTTCATCGTGCGACGGTGATTATCGTCTTCCTCCAGGATCTCCGTTCCGGTGATATCAGCCGGCATCAGGTCAGGAGTAAACTGTATCCTGCGAAACTTCAATTCGAAAATCTGGGCGATCGTACTGACCAGCAGGGTCTTGGCGAGTCCTGGTGCCCCAGTCAATAAACAGTGACCGCCTGCAAACAGGCTGATCAGTAATTGGTGGGTTACCTCTTTCTGTCCAATGATCACCTTCGAAAGCTCGGATTCCATCCGAGCCCTGCTATCAATCAATTTTTCAACCGTTTGTCGTTCCAGTTCAAACTCGGTCAACTCAGTCGACATGTATTGCTTTCTATTGTTTATTTCTTGGTTGATTGGGGCGATTCGAACTCAATGGGTCATGGCATAAACCACGATGTTGATCCCCATCGGGTATGCCTCTTTCTCAGAAAATCTTTTGAAATAAAACTCGCTTTCACCTTCGCGTTCCCAACCATCTCCCAAGTCGGTGTTGAAACAGGCAATCATGCAAAGGCGGTCCTTGTCATCATAATATCCGCGATAATGGACTTCTCTGGCCGTCGGGTCCCACGGACGATCACTGGTCTCGCCAGTCCGTTCGAAGTTGCCGATGGCGGGACATTGCGGTTTCTTTTTAAGATCATAAACGCAATGGAAGACCGGGTGATCAAGCTCCAGTTCGACGTAAGACTTATTCGGAAAGACCATCTTCATCGCATCCTCAAAATCCTGCCATTCCCATTGGCCCCAGAAATCGTCGACCATGATGAATCCACCATTATTAAGATAATGCCGCATCGCATTGGCTTCTTCCTGGGACAGCGCAATGTCGCCAGGCTCAATCATGTACATGAATGGGTAATCAAAAATTCGGTCGTCCGTCAACTCAAGATAAATCGGATCGGGATTAACCTTGAGCGAGGTTAATTGCTGTAGCCGGAACGAAAAATTAAGATCACTGTCGGGTGCATCAATCGCCCATTTTTGTCCCCAACGCGTCCGGCCATAGGATTGATACTTAACACGAACAAATCGAAATTCGTCATATTGAAACCCTTTGCTGATCTTCCAATTGGGCACTCCATTACGATACGTCGGATCGTAATCGGCTCGTTGCCTTCTTTGACCGCCAAACTGCGGAAAAGAAACCAAGCCCGGTGCGACACGATCACCACTCCCGGACCATCCTGCGAACAAGCCTTGTTGTCGAGGTTGAAGCGGGTACCCCGAGGGCATAATTGACGAAGGCGACCCGGTGGCATTCACCATCGATTTCGCTATTGGGCCCATCTCTACAGCGGTTTTTTTGATTTCACCTTCGGGCCCCAAAAAAAACCAGCCGGCGATCAAAATCAAGGCAGCTAAACCAGTCAGTGACGAGATGTTTGAAAATTTGAAAAACGCCACGTCTCTTCAATCCTGGATTCCGATATTTATCGTTTCGCTGCTGGCCGCCCTTACATTCTACGCCTATTTTGCACGGAAAACGACGCTGTTCGACCAAATAAAAATCCTCCTGTGAAGCCCAGCGAAGCTTCTTTGCCAAAATCCATCCCGACGGGTTTTCGAAAACTCATTCAAGCGAATTGATTTTCAGCAGCATTTCCAAAGCGTCCCTGTATCGGGGCGCTTCTTCGAGGGACTGTAAAACGTGTCGTCGAGCCGATGCTTTTTCACCCAAATCAAGCTTGATTCTGGCGATCCGGTAATGGGCTGAGGCGAGATCCGTTGTTTCGAACTCCAGCAGACACTCGAGGGCCCGAACGGTGGTAGCCGCATCGTTCAATGCTTCACCCGCTTCTGCAAGCACTCGATGCGGTTCAACCTGCAGTGGATTAATCGACAAAAAATAGCGAGTCGCCAGCCGAACGTCATCCCAATCCTTCCGTTCTACCTGAAGTTCTATCAATCGTTTACAAGCCTCAAGATCGTCATCACTGACCTCGAAAATCTGCAACAAAGATTTGATCTCCGCCTCTGTGTCTCCCAGGTTTTGGTGGGCCCGGGCTAATAATTTCAACACTGCTGGATGCACTTTGGCATCGGCAAACCGCCCCGCCAGTGCATTCAAAACGGTTTTGGCAGATTCATTCGACCCAGCCTTGAGATGCCGCAGGGCCAACTGAAGAGTCGCATCAAAGTTGCCCGGATGTTGGTCCAAAAAAGCGACGACCGTTTCGGCCGAATCCGAGGGATCAAGACCGGGTTCACTAAAATCGACTTCCGGGGCATAAGCGTTTGCAAATCCCTCCGCGAATTGTTTAAAGCCGGTGTCCAACTCCGACAGTGACCCGGTGTGACGCTGCAGCGTCTCGTTGATGGGAATTCCCGCTCCCAGGTCAACGAGGATTTTTTTCAATGTGTCGATGCCATGTTTTTCCATCAAGTACTCGATCACCAGTGACGATTCGTAATACGCGAATTGCAAATGAATTGGCGATTTCGCCTGCAAAAACGCGGCGCTCAAATTGCTAACCGGCGTCAAATCGGACGACAAAATCATTTTTCGGTAGACAGGAGACATCTGTTCGCCGGAATTCGGGCTTCGTTGACGTTCTTCGTAAACAGAAATACCCTCGCTTAACCACCGAGGCATCCTGTTGTTGGTTTTGCCTAGAGTGACCGCGTGACAGAATTCGTGCCACAAAACAGACTTCCAGTTGGTAGGGTTTTCAGTTTGGGTTGCCGGACTGTTGGCGGTAATCAGATGTCCAAAACAGACGCCAAGAAAACCAGCTCCTCCCGGCATTCCAAATGTTCGAATTGCAAAATCCGACTGTCTGGGAAAGATCTCAACATAGACCGGTTGAGTGAATTGATAGTCGTATTTTTTGCTAAGCACGTTTTTGGCTTCGACTAGCAATTTCAAGACCTCTGGGCCGTAAAGTCTTGCTTCGGATACGCTCATCCGAACGACAATTCCATCCTCTTCCAACGAAGTAAACGAGGAAATCTCGTCGTGCAAAGTCTGCAAGTTATGCATCAGGATATTGTATTGATCCTCTTCATTAGCCTCGGCCACCAACTCCCATCCCTCGCCGTCCAATCCCAGTCGGAGCAGATCCTGCGCCAACTGGATTTTGGCCGGCACGAGACCGGGGTCAAAAGCTAGTGCTTTTCGCTGGTACTCGGCACCCTCTTTGAAGCGATATTTTTGCGATAGTTTTTTCCCGATCGAGTGATCGACATGAGGATTTTTAGGCCAGCTATTTAGCGCGCGATTCCGCAGACTCTCTTCGGTTTGGTAGTCCCCTTTAAGATGGGCTATCACGGCTAACTGAGCGAGGGCGAGTTCGTTTTTTGAATTGGTTTTGAGGACCTTCTCAATGATGATTTTTGCTCCGTCGTAATCCTCCTGGTCGATCCTCTGGTTTGATTGATACAACAGCGCTTGATCGTGGACTGGATTGAATTCCAACGCTTTTTTGAGCGACTGCGCAGCCTTCGGCCGGTCGTCATCCCACAACGACAACGCCAGACGGAATAGCAAATCAGGATTTTTTGGATTTAGCTTGAGACCATTCTCCGCTTCTTTGGCTGCTAATTTTTTATCGCTTTTGCTCAACGCCAAGTCAGCTGCCACGACATAGTTTTCGACCAAAGCTGGTTGGACTTTTTTGGCTACATCAAAAAACAGTTCGAGGACCTGCCTCGCATCAGCATTGGCGTCCAACATCATTCGGCCCAAAACAATTCTGTCCTCGGCATCTGAATATCGCCATGGCGAACTCCTCGCCAACTGGTCGATTTGCGAAACCATCTCTTCCGCTTTTTCGAGATCGTTGTTGTAGCGGTAAACAGTGCGAGCCAACCATCGCACCCGAATATCGGATCGATGTTTCTCCAGCGCCTCCTCTACCGAGAGCAGGGCCGTTTTATAATTTCCCAATTTCATTTCTGATTGAATTTTGAGAAGTCGCCAGTCCACTTGCCAGGCGATACCGATCTCTGCTTCACAGGCTTTGATGCACTGGCGGTAATTCCCGAATTCAAAGAGCTCGCGGGCAGCTTTGAGATCTGCGGCAGCCCCAGTCGTTGAGCCAAACAGGATCACAAATACAACCATTACCAGCAACCACGGCTGTTTCCACGGAATAACAATCAACAAAGAGGGCCCTTTTGAACGACGGAGTTTGTGGTGACTGTTCATGCGGTTTCCGGAGGCGGCAAATTCACATCGCGTTGAATACCAATTGTCACCGAGTATAACATCCCCTGCCGCCATTTGGGTCATCAACAACGGGGTCAACGATGCGTCCCAAAACCCTGCCGGATGCGTTGCACCGGATTCAATCGGTCGCTTCCACATTTTTCCAGAATTGACTCCTACTTTGCTGCCGAGTCTGGAATTCCCTTAAATACTCTCGGTGCTTTTCTGAGTCAGGGAAATGCTCACTACCACCATAGGGGTACCGTGACATATTTTTGAACGGCAAGGGGCCAACTGTTTGGCCGGTAACGGTATTCAAATCCGCGTCCTTGTCATAGCCGACCAGGTGAATGACAAAATCCCTCCGCCAGCCTGGAGGCGGTTCATCGATCGCGCTAAATCGCACCGTCATTTCGTCACCCGAGCCCATCACCACATGGCAATCATCCTGTTCGCCGAGCAGACTCTCTACCTCCCCGTAACGGGTAAACCGGCCTGACATCGCTGGCCAGCGCGCTGTTGTTGTCACTTGTTGATAGTCGTACCATTCGGGCGACATTTCATCTGTTACGAATCTCTTTGAAAATCCACGATAATGCAGGTCCGCGCCAACCATTGGCAACGGAATCTGCTTCCATTCAACTCGCTCTTCGGCCTGGGTAAAAAAGACCTGATCCCAGTAAATCTCATGACTGGTCTGTATCCGCAAACGATAGTCATCGGTCAAAAATGCCTTGGAAAGATCCACCGCGATGGTCTTCGGCTTGCCACCGGGAAAGCCCATCGGGTCCACCGTTTTCACCCATTCTCCTTTTTCATTGGGAACCAGAATGACAGGTGTTTGCGGACTATTCATATCATCCCGCTGAGCAAAAGAGATATTCAACGAACAGTCTGTCGGGCGAATCCAGCCTTTCAGAAACAGCGTCAGTTCATCTGCCGACTCAAGGTCGCCAAGGTCTAATTCCAGGTAATGTAACGGCGCAAGCCCTTTGGCAATCCGATTTTGAAATCCCCTGAAATACTTCTTGTCATCGCGAGCGATCTCGGGCAGGACATCCTTGCCATACATGTCTGTGGCTGAAACTGGAAGTTGGGGATTCCCAACCGTATGGATACCTGGCTCAGCGATAAACGGAGGGCCAACTTTTTCATTAGTAAAAATCTCGACGCCGGCAGGATGATCGATTGCATAGAGTTCGATCAAGTCAAAATAGGCAGCTTCGCGCAGTTCCTCTGTCAGTTGAATGCGATACTCTCCATCGATCGGCTTCATGAAATCGCTTGGGATTTTCAAATACTCCCATTCGCGGCAGGGTATGAATTTTCCCGGGGCTGACTGCAAACCCAACGGAGCGGCCCACAGGCAATCACTGAAAAAAGTATATTGCTGTCCATTCCAGGTGTAGATATACGGACAAGAGCCTTTTTCGAACATTTCTTCGTAGATGAGTTGTCCGGTTTGTATTTTGAACAAGGATTGGGGCATTCCGCTGGGCCACAAAAACCGTATCAAATCAACCTCTTCGGCTTTTCCGAGACCGAAATGTAATCTTGGTTTCTCGCTAACTGTCGCAAAATATCGATCACCTACCTTGAGTTCAACAAAACTCCCAACCGCAAAATTGTTGATTCGGCCCTTGTCGAAGTTCGATGATATGCCGCACACATTGACCGCCACCCAGTTATGATCGGTCACCGATACATTTCGCAGCCATCGGACTTGCTCTCCAGAAATCACCACCAGATCAATTTTTCCGTCAGCATCCAGATCGTCGAAGTCGCAATCGTCAATCACCATTTCTGGTCCTTTGCTAACCACGGGGCGGGTCGACCTGTTACCCAGTGCCAGCGATCGGCCTGAAAAATCGTCGTCCCTGTTTGGTGGACGATAAATCAGCGTGTCCAAGAATCCGTCGTTATTAAAATCTGCCTGACAAAATCGCTGACCTGCTGAAACGGTCACGTTGCCGACGCTTTTTTGACGAACCGAACCCTGATTAGTCAACGTGGTCCGGTTGATCAATTCAGATCCCTGCAGAGCAGTCAGATCCCACGACATCTGGCCGTCCATCTCATTAGCCTTGATCGCCTTGCAGGGTGCCAAATCGGAAAAACTCGAATCGAATTCCCGAAACCGGAGCTTGGCGTGTCCGAGGTTTTCGAGATACCCCGGCTTTCTGTCCTTGAATCCGACAATCAGATCGATGTCGATATCCCGATCAAAATCGACCATTTCAAGAGATGTCGCCACCTGATCGGACGGGAACTGGGAAAACTGCGAGAAATCAAAAAACGACAGATTGCCACGCGATAGAAACAGTTTGATTTCGCCAGCGGCGCCAACCACCAAATCGAGGTCCATATCATGATCAACATCACTCAAGACAGCTGCGGTAACGTCCTGCAGTTGGTTTAAATCCCCAGCTGAAGCCTTTTCCACGATACGTTGGCCGTCTTGATTGAGCTTGTTTTCCAAAACCAGCAACCCACCTTTGCCGAAAAGGACAAAGTCCGGATCCGCGTAGCTGAATTTTGGATTGACCGGTGGCGGATAATCAAAGTCCAGATCCGCTACGAGTATGCCGTCATAATGATGATCTAGTTTGTAATGGCAGACCTTAACCCAATCAGAATCGGCGTCCGGTCGGTCAAACACCAGAAAGGAGCCCTCTAGCAAAACGGCAACTTCCAAGCCCCCATCCAGATCAAAATCAACCGACCTGACCGCTAACGGTTTTGCCGACGAGGATTCAAACACGACAGCCCCGGATTCAAAAACAACTGGCGAGGGGGCGTCAGCCGTCTTGCTTCGTTGATTAGCGAGACCGATTATTTCTTTTCCGAGGGTCGACACCATGAACTCCAGTTCGTGGGGTTGAACCCTCGAACCATCGATTTTGTAGAGCTCATTGGGCCGAATCAAGTTGCCTAGAAAGCGAACGTTTCCCTGTATGGATCCCCAGTCACCTTCCTTGATACCTTCCCTGATTTCCTCGAGATACTTCTGACGTTTTTGAGTCCCTTCTTCGAGGTCTACGCCAACAACAATCCCACCCAGATTCTCTTCAAACTCTTTCCAAACGCCGGAAAACTGCTCCAGATTTTCCTGCCCAGCAAGCTGCGCAAGGTAAACCAACGCCAATTTCAGATTGTCTTTTTGTAACTGGTACGCTCGCTCGAGACTCTTTGCTCTTTTTTCCTCAATACCAGGCAGATCCTGATTATTCAGGGCAGCCGTACTTTCATAAAATTCCACAAACGGCACCGGACTGCCGTCGGCAAGTTCTCCGGCGGTTGCCAACAACTCAACGTCGGTCTCATCCAATTGTTGATAAACCAGATTCCTCCAGCGGACCGCAAGAATGTATGACTGATACGCGTCAGGGTCTTTTTCAAGCAGTTCCTCCATGATTTTAAATGTCTCTTCAATGAACGCCTCGTCGTTCTTTAAATCGTCGTCTGATTTAAAACGAAGAATTCGGAGGATGGCGTGATTGCGAAAGGGCAGGATCTCGTTGGGCAACGCCTTTTTCAATTCGACATAGCGATTTTCCGCTTCTTCGAACCCTTTTCGAAAAATCTCATTTTCAAGGCAAACGTTGGCCTCATCAGCTAACTGCGTCCATTGCTCCGCTTGTTCTGGAGACATCCCTGTACGGCCGTTGAACCACCACCAACCCCAACCCAAAAGCACTAAAACGACGACGACGACCGCCAAAAATCTCCAATTTGTTCCACCGTATCTGTGAATGAGATTTTTATTCTGAGGCTCGGTCATTCTGTTCTCTCACTAAAAGTCGCCGGGTGGCGAATTGCATCAAGACGTGGTGAAAAAAACATCGTGAAAAAAACATCGCTATCGCGCGATGGGGGATTTTCCCGACATTTAGGCTCTAGCACTTGAACTTAAGGTACGCCAGTTCAGTCGTACAGGTTCGGTCTCAGTCGTGTCTAATCCTGGGAGGACTCCCACGGTTTAGAGCCATCCTGTGTTTTGGAATCCTGTGTGTTGGAATCCTGTGTGTTGGAATCCTGTGTGTTGGAATCCTGAAGCTCCAGACTCCATTCCAAAAAAAAACCCGCCGGAGCGGGCATGACCGTCATTTATTTTTGGCGGCTGGCTTTGGAAACGCCTGACCCACGATAAACCACTACCGTTGTGCGGCCTCTTCACGCCAGACGCAAACCGATCAATTCTCTAATTTTTTAAAACTCTTGACGAATTTTGCAAATTGCTTGGCATTCGCTTCGACAGTTTTTTTGGGCCCGTAGAATTTCGCAAAATAATCCGGACCATCGTCCATGACGATGATCGCTCCCATCATTCGGTAATCCTTGCGCATCGTTGCCGGAGCAAATGGCCCCCTTTGATCCTTAAACGTGCCGGTGATGTCCACTACATGGACGTCGAATCCTCCCGCTTTATCCTTTTTGACTGACGAGTTGTCTGTCTTGGAAAACTGTGTTTTCCACCGATCAACATTAGCTTTGACTCCGCCGCCAGAGGCCATCACCGTCAATCGACCGTCCGCAGGATCACCCTCTGTTTTTGGAATAACAAATTCAGCTTCGATAATGTTCACTCGTGGCGTTTTTTTTGTCCAATCGCCTGACGCTGACATGGCAAACTTACCGCCAGCCAACGAGACTTTTTGAATCTTATCATCCGCTGAGACCCCATCGGTGCCACCTACCAGCAGCAAGGCAACCAAACCAAAATAAACTTGTCGCATTATTTCTTCACCTTTTTGAAAACCTGTCAGACCGTCTTAAACCACAAGTATACAGCGAAAGTTCCAAGGAACCAGAATCCTACCCGACAATCGATTTGGAGAAACCTGCCACCTTCAGGGGAATCAAGTCCAGAAGACAAAAATCAACGACATTCAGGGGGGGGTTCTGGATGAATCTCTCATCTCAGGATCGGTGTTGATACGGATCACCGACTGGGAAAAGTTCCAATCGAACCGTTTCATTCTCCGACTCTTCATTTTCCGACTTGTTGGTAAAATTCCCTCTGGCAACCATTACCAGAACAACAGCCAAAACAATGCTGACAATAGCCAGCCCAATGATTAACGCGACCCCCATGGTTTTGGCACGTTTGCGAGCCCGTTGATGGTGGATCATCCGGGATCCGGAATCTGGTGTCTTGGCCGTCACCGGTGTATCAACAACCGGTGTTTTGGGCGGGTTAGCGGAGACCTCCACAGAGATTTCTAAAACCTCCTCAGCAACCCGCCAATCTTCCCAACCTTCCCGCCAAACCAGGCTGTCCGGACCAATGCGTTCCTCTTTTAGCCACCCTTGCATGACTTCACCATCGGCGGGCCCGAATTGCCCCCCTGAAACGGGGCGAACGAACCATTGGGCGGTGGGATGCTCCTCAAAAACCGACTGGCCGCTCGAGGTTTCCTGCTGCGAAATCGAAGGTGGCTGAACCACCTCTGGCGGTCCGATTTCCGTTGGAACTGCAGCGTTCTTGTCTTCCGAAGATTGGACTGCAGGAACGTGAGAATCTTTAGCAGATGCCGACAACATTTCCTTGGGAGAGGACTCTACCGTCTCGCCAGGCGTCTCTGCTTTTCCCGACCCTGAAGCCAGAGTCGACTTCAATGGAATAAGGATCTTTGCATCGCATTTGGGACATCGGCCCTTTTTGCCTGCCAATTCTTCCTTGATATTTAATTTCTTTTCACATGCTTCACATAGAAACCTGATGCCCATGCCCGTTGTGACTCTCGTACCAAATAGTTCCAATAATGATCTGTACTTCGGCAGTACTGTCCATAGAGTATACCCCTCGTTGGAAAAACGTGGTAGTTTTCGCGTTGAATTCGAAACCGCCATCAAAAAATAATGTGGGAAATTCGAATAATCGGAATACGCTTGGGATTCCGAACAATGAGAATCGGTCAAACTACAGAGATCATGCGGTGAATCAAAATCAACAGGAAGTCGACGGAATTGAGAATCCACCTGAAATTGCCATCGTTGGGGATTTAACGGAGGCGGAAAAAGACATTAGCCAAGCGTTACTGGATATCCCGGTAGGTGGGGAATGCACCCTGTTCTTCAATTGCCCAGGCGGATCCGCTTATTCGGCTGTTTCCCTCCTGTCCATTATTGCCAGTCGTCAGTTGAATGCGACCGGTATCGTCACAGGAGAATGCTCTTCAGCAGCCCTATGGCCGTTCGCCGCCTGTCGAACACGGTTGGTTTCTGAATACAGTTATTGTCTTTTTCACCCAATGAAGTGGCAAAGCGAAGACAGCGTCCAGTTGATCGAGGCGACCGAATGGACTCGACATTTCACGCAACTGGAATCCAAAATGGATGAACTCCTGGCTCGTTTCCTGGGCATTGAGGTTGAAAAGCTCAAAGACTGGTCTCACCCTGGAAGGTATATTTCCGGCAAGGAATTGGTTGACGCGGGTTTGGCAAATTGGATCGAATTAACAATGCCTGGTTCAGCTGGGCCGTCCTAGTCCCAGCCATTCCATAGGTGTGAAATGCTGTGCCCACGCTGCGACCAGCAAGGTCAAGTGGAGTTGGTTGTCATTAAGAAAACGGGTGAGCGAGTGCTCCGGTGCGATGAATGCGATGCTCTTCGGCAGAATGGTGACGAGGTAATGAAATCAAATTTAGTCGATTTTTCAACGTATGTCGCTCAGTTCGGCGTAATCGACACTTGGGATGAAATTGAGACCATCAATGCAGCGGATAAATAAAAAGTGGCAGGGGCGGAAAAAGGGGAAGGCCTATTCCACCTTGAAGGCTCACTCCACCGACGACTCGACCTTGCGTTTACTCAAACGGAAATCGTTCATCGATCTCTTCTGACGACAGGTCGACAAGAAATTTGCCAAGTCGTTCGACGAGCAACTGCATTAGCTTCTCCCCTTTTTCAGCGGTTGCCGCATGCGGATACCCGCTGCCGGAGTTGGTCGTCAACAAGTGCCATGGCCGGGTGATGGAAACCCAGCCCTCCCGGAGGGCTTCCAATCGCAGGGGTGTCCGTGCACCTTGATCTGCTGCCAATGTGCCATCTTCGTTTTTTGCCACCAAATGCGGAAAATACTGAAGGCCAAATGAGGTTTCCATCTCGCCAGCGTGATCTTCATCATGCTCGAAAATATCAAAGTAACGGTCGCCGATACACCGGAACCAGTCGCAAAGAAAAAGGTGACCATCGGTTTCATTGGCCAACTCACGCAACGTGGGCTTGAAATCATTACCACCATGACTGTTCAACAAAACGATCTTCTTGATGCCACTCTCCACACAGGATTCAACGAGATCCGAAATGACATAGTTTAAGGTCGAGGGGTTAAGGTTCATTGCCAAAGGAAACTCAATCATGTTGGTTTCGGTGCCATAGGGAATGGTCGGCAAAAGGACGACTTTACCGCCGGCATGATGAGCAGCCTCACAGATATGCTCCCCTATCATCGTCCCCTCGAACAAATCCGTACCGTACGGCAAGTGGAGATTATGGGGCTCGGTAGCGCCCAAAGGCAAAACGGCCACCTCATATTGATTTTCCTTGATGTAACCATAATTAGACTCTGCCAGAATCCATGGTCGGAATGATTTGTTCATGTGCTGCGGTCCGAAGTTGCGATGGGGTTCAAAAAAGAAGCATTCAGGCTATGGCAGAACCTTGATAGCGTCCAGTCTCGGACAAGCGATCAGCAGCCAAACTCTGTCGAAATGGTGGATCGCAACCGACGACGGGATTGGGCATGTTTCTCATCCACCAAATAATGCCTTCCTGCAAGGAATGTTACTGTTTTGAATGGTTGACTGGCCTGTTAAGCTAAAACGATCCACATTCCATCTCAGTCGGCCCGAAGTACCGGTCTTCCCTCCCCCGTTTTGCCAGCCAAATGCTCAATCTACTCGGAAAGCACTATTCCAGACAGAAATCCTGTAAAGGTATCAGTCGCCGTGATGCAATTCAGATTGGTGCCTTGGGAATGGGTGGACTCTCCCTTCCATCGATTCTGGCCGCCGAGGACAGGCAGAAAAAAAAATCCCACAAATCAGTCATCATGATTTATCTCTGTGGAGGCCCGCCTCATCAGGATATGTATGATATCAAGGTAGATGCCCCCGCTGATATTCGAGGTGAATTTTCCCCGATCAGTACGTCGATTCCTGGCATTCAGATCTCTGAACACATGCCCGGCCTGGCCCAATCGATGGACAAGGCAACCATCATTCGGTCCATGGTCGGCGCCCGTGACTCCCACTACTCCTATCAATGCATGACCGGGCACCACGAACAAAACTCGCCAGCCGGTGGCTGGCCACATTTTGGTTCGGCCATTAGCCGGTTTGAAGGGCCTGTTCACCCCGGCGTTCCACCCTTTGTCAGTCTGTGTTACACAACAAAACACCGCCCCTACAATGAACCTGGGCCAGGGTTTCTAGGGCTGGGTCACTCATCCTTTCGCCCAACCGGTCCCAGTCGGGACAATCTGATATTAAAAGACATTTCGGCAGAGCAATTGGGGAATCGGAAAAGCCTGCTAAAGTCATTCGATCGTTTTCGCCGCAACGCAGATGCGACTGGCAAAATGGAAGGGATGGATGTGTTTTCCCAAAGAGCAATGGGAATTCTAACGTCTTCGGATCTATTTGATGCCCTCGACGTTTCTAAGGAAACCGACCAAACCCGTGAGCGTTACGGTGAGGGAGATCTTTCCAAACCCAAGGGTGACGCCGCTCCGATCGCGCCCCAGAATTTCCTCTTGGCAAGACGATTGATTGAGGCTGGTGTTCGAGTGGTCACTGTCAATTACAGCTTTTGGGACTGGCACAGCAACAACTTCGACATTGGCCGGCAAGAAATTCCAGTTTTTGATAAAGGCATTTCCGCATTGATAGAAGACCTGCATGAACGTGGCCTTTCGGATGATGTTACAGTTTGTGCCTGGGGCGAGTTCGGCCGAACTCCAAAAATCAACAAAAACGGTGGCCGGGATCATTGGCCAGGGGTTTGCGCCGCATTACTGGCAGGTGGCGGGATGAAACATGGCCAGGTGATCGGCTCCACCGATCGCCACGGCGGCGCTGCGGCTGACCGGCCGGTCACCTTTTCGGAGGTTTTCGCGACACTTTATCGCAACTTGGGTATCGACCTAAATACCAAAGAGCGACTGTTTGATTTCCGCGGTCAACCCCAGCACCTGGTAGATCAATCGGTGCGGCCCATTCGGGAGTTGATCTAACCTGCCGTCAAATCAGAGGCAAAATAAACGTCAGCATGATCGTCACCAAAAGACTCACCAAGCTTAAAACCACCAGCATCACTGTCCAGGATTTCAGCGCTTCCCCCTCCGTCAATCCTCCCATCTTGGCAAAGATCCAGAAGCCACTGTCATTCATCCAGGACCCAAACAACGACCCAGCACCGATTGCCGTTGCCAAGTAAACATAGTTGAAGCCAATCGAATCGCCGTTGACAATTGCAGCGACCATTGACGAACCGACAATCATGGCCACGGTACTTGATCCTTGCGCTATTTTGAGAATGGCTGCAATGGTGAACCCAAGTAACAAAAAGCCCATCCCTGAAAGGGCTCCATCAGATCCACTTCCGGCAAACAATTCCTTGATCGCATCCCCGACTTCGGCTTTGGAAAGCATCGCTCCGAAAGCTCCACCACCAGCTGTGATCAGGATGATGATTCCACCACTCATTAATGCCTCTTCAGTTGATCTGGCAAGATCGGCAAAAGAGAGGTTTCTTTGAATTGCCAAGGTCCACAGGGCGATGATCGTGGAAACCAATAACGCAAAATTCGCGTTGCCAAAAAAGCCGAAAAGATCCGCCATTTGACGTGATGAAGTATTCCATTGATGGGCTGGAATCATGTCGGGAAATGCCGACTCCAGCAGGGCCCGGTTCATTCGTTCTACATCGGCGCGCTTCATTCGAACCAGATTCTTTTTCAACAGTCCCTTGGCAGCGAAGTTTAATTTGGTCCCCAAAAAGGCATCTTCGTCGTAGAATTTTTTATCCAGTATCAGTTGGTTTAAGCCCTCCCGAATTTTTTCTGGGTCGCCTTCTCCCGCGGCCAGGGAGCTATCCGACAGGGCTGGGTAATCCAGAATACGGCGTGCGACACTGGAGGGGTCTTGGCCCTCGTTGCGAACGGCGGCGATGAATTCCGGTGTAATATCATTCTTCTTGAAGCGAGCCGCCCCCTGATTGTCGGCAACCGCCGTCACGATCGTCGACAATGAGATCAATACCACTGGAATAATTACCGGAGCCAATGACAACCAAAGTGTGGGGAGATCCTCGTCTGCGATGGGTTCGGGCTCGGGGCTACCCGGCAATTCCCGCATTGGCGTTTGCATGATTTTATCGGCAATAGCGCCGCAGATCAGTCCCGCAATCGCTGCCGGCAAGGCAACCAAAGCACCAATCATGATCATGGTGCCAACATCTACTCCAAGATTCGACGCCATCAGGAGTGGTCCGGGGGTAGGGGGGACCAAGGTATGCGTGATCGCTCCACCGGCACCAATTGCCATAATGTAGAGCAGGTACTTCACGCCGGTTCGCCGATGCAGTGAACGAGCCAACGGGACCAACAAATAAAAGACTGTGTCAAAAAAGACAGGGACTGCCAGAACAAAACCACTGCCCAAGAGCGCCACCGGAGCCCGTTTTTCTCCCAGAATATTCATGAATGTTCGCACAATTCGGTCTGCCGCCCCACTATCGAGCATGCATTTGCCGATGATCGCCGCCAAGGCAATGACAATGCCGATTCCTCCTACCGAATCACCCAATGAAGAGGCAACTCTGCCGATTTTTTCACTGATGGGACCAGGCGCAAGAATACTGACGAGGATTGCGGACGTAATCAGCGCCAAGAAAGCATTGATTTTCAGTCCTATAATTAATCCCAAGACCGATGCGATCCCAATTCCCAGCACCATTAGCGGATAGAACACTCGTCGATACCAGGATGTTTCCTGTTTTTCTGCCGTATCGGTTGAGGTGGCCTTTGCCACCTTAGCGGCAGATTGGGTACTTTCCTGCTGAGGAATCGAAGCCGTTCCTGCCTCTTCTGTTTCGTCACCCGATCCAGATGCCGGGCCGCCATTGCTGCTTTGTTGTTCCGACGCACCTGATGGATCAGCTTTTTTTTCCGAACCAACTTGTGTGGAATTTCCAACGCCGACGGCGGTGGCGGGCCTTCCATTTTCTTTTGCCCAATTGGGTTGCGAAAGGCCAATCGCTGATAAGACCGCAATAAAAACCATTAAAGGGAAATCAAGTCGCCGATTTCGCATTATAGATCCTAAATCAATCGAAGAAGTTGAATCGTCCTACGTTCACTCGTCGAGCATGACACACCCAAACAACAGATTCAAGCCAATCCGACTCCCCACACTAGAGATTCAAGACCTTGCGATGCCAAATTACCAGCGATAGGATGGTTTTTCGCTTATTTTCCTACAGTTTCAGGCAAGTCATGTCTCACCCTTCGATGCGTCACGTTATTTCGGCAACCGTTCAAAACGTTCCGGGCGTCCTCGCCCATATATCAGGAATGCTGGCGTCTCGAGGTTACAACATCGACTCATTGGCGGTGGGTGAAACAGAAGCTCCTAATCTTTCGCGAATGACATTTGTTGTCATGGGCGATGACCGGATATTGGAACAGGTCGGTAAACAACTGGAAAAAATTGTAACGGTGGTCAGTATCACCAACATCAGCTCCGGTGATTTTGTGGAACGCGACCTGATGTTGATCAAGGTTGCCGTCGACCCAGGACCCAAAAGATCGGAAATTCGTGAACTGGTCGAAATTTTTCGGGGAAGAATTGTCGACGTCAGCACGGATAACGTCATGGTGGAGATATCTGGCAAAGAAAACAAAATCGAGGCCTTTATTGAGTCCGTTCGTGATTATGGCATTATCGAACTGGTCCGAACCGGCCGGATTGCGATGAACCGAGGACGCCAGAATGCCAATCACTCTGCTGACGAAAGTGTCGCATAGGAATTTCTCGATCCAATACGACGTTATCTTCCCCGACCAAATTCACCTCGAGATACCCTTATTATTTGATTTCCGTCAAACGGATAGCTATTTTCCATTTTGCTGTGTTTACATATTTAACGAAGGAGTCTCCCGATGGCGGCGACAATTTATTACGACAATGATGCTGACCTTTCTCTCTTAAAAGACAAAACAATCGCGATTTTGGGATACGGCAGCCAAGGCCACGCTCAGGCGCAAAACCTGAAGGACAGTGGGCTCAACGTGGTCATTGGGCAGCGAAAAGGAAGCCCCAATTATGATCTTGCTGTTGGGCACGGTTTTGAACCGATGCCAATTGCTGAAGCAACTGCCGCGGGAGATCTGGTCAACATATTGCTGCCGGACGAGGTTCAGGGTGATATCTATCAAGCCGAGATCAAAAACAATCTTTCCTCCGGAAACATCCTGATGTGTTCGCATGGATTTAATATCCACTTCGGACAGGTGGAAGCACCCTCGGGCGTTGACGAACTTCTTGTCGCACCCAAAGGGCCCGGGCATCTTGTTCGTAGTGAATTCGTAGGTGGCGGTGGAGTCCCCTGCCTGATTGCTATGGGAGACGGCGCGGCTGAAAAAACCAAGCAACTTGGATTGGCCTATGCGAAGGGCATCGGCGGCACTCGCGGGGGCGTCATTCAGACCACCATCGCTGAAGAAACCGAAACCGATCTTTTTGGTGAGCAGGTCGTATTGTGCGGAGGCGTCAGCCAGTTAGTCAAATCGGCCTTCGAAACACTAACCGAGGCAGGCTATCAGCCCGAAATGGCATTCTTTGAGTGCATGCACGAATTAAAATTAATCGTAGACCTATTCTATCAGGGTGGTCTGAACTACATGCGTTATAGCGTTTCCAATACCGCAGAATATGGAGACTACACCCGGGGACCGCGGATCATTACCGATGAAACCAAAAAGGAAATGAAAAAGATCCTTCACGAAATTCAGACCGGCGAGTTTGCTCGGCAATGGATTTTGGAAAACAAAGCTGGCGCTCCTGGATTCAAAGCCATGCGGCGACGTGATCGCCAGCACCCTGTTGAAGAAGTCGGTCGCCAACTGCGAAGCCTCATGGGCTGGATTGACTCCAAAGAAGTGTAAGAGTCCAGACAGAACCCCGTATCAGTATTGAACATCGTTTGGAAACGGGTCGAAAGTGGATTGGGGATTCGATTAAAGCAAAAAAGCTGAGCAGAATGCTCAGCTTTTTTTTGGCTTGGGGGCTGCGGTTTGAGTCGTTGCTTCAACGCGTAGTTTTTGCCGTGTTTTGGACTTGTCCATCACCCCGGCCTTTTTTTTATCCGCATTTTCAAATTCGCATTTTCAAATTCGCTGAACCACCAATCCTCCGCAATAGAATTTATCCCGCTTTGATTTCCGGTTACTCACGAGCTTTGGTGACTCATAAGTTCTGGTTACTCATAAGTTCTGGTTACTCATAAGTTCATTGCAGGAGAGGCCAAGTTAGCCCCTGGATTTGGATGTCAGATGTCGTTCTGTTTCTGTTCCAGAGAATTCGAAAGAATTCCAATGTTTCCGCAGAAACAGGTTTTTCAAGTTGGGCGGACTCGGACTCGCTTGCTTGATCTTTCTTAGGCGACTGGAGTTCCTCCAGAAGGGTTTTTTGAGATCGGGTTAAGATCTCCTCAATTTCTTTTCGTTCGGCTGCTTTCAAAAGCAGAACCCGTTTTTGAAGATCGGTCACCTCTTCCCGATAATTCGCCTGGATTTGGTAGATCATGGTTCTTTGCTGTTCGCTTAACTTAAGTTTACCGAACATCCTTGGCAGGCGACCGGTTATCTTTTTTGTTGAGGATTTCGATTTCTCGAGTTTCGATTTCGCCGACGATTGAGAATCGACAGAATTTTCATTGCCCGATTTATTTTTCCCTCGCGTTTGTGCCGAGGTCTCACCGCTGATCGTCAGGAAGCCGCACAATAAAAACGCCAACAACAATCTGGAAGAAAGTCTCATTTATCTCTCCTTTTTGGAAAACTCAGAACGCCATGCTCACTAAAAGCACGACACAACGTGAAATATAATATACTACTTTCATACTATTACTATCTTTAATAGCCGATATTGCTGGCGGATGTCCGACCGTTCGGGATGGTGTCTTGCGTCCCTCACAAACCCGGAACTCTCACCTATCACAGGACTGTTCTCTTGAAAAAATCGCCTCAATGGTGTGAGGAAACGCCGGTCGTTTGCACAGCCCGCACAGGAAACCAACTTATTTGCAGTCAACGGTACTCTTGGTTGGTTTTAGGTGTTACGAAGTTTGTCGGCAAATCCGACCTCGCTCACGGTTGATTCCTAGGCACAACCGATCCAAGATAAAGAGCAACGTCGTTGTCCAACAGGAACTGGCGAAGACCTCCTTGCCGGGTCCGCACAAAGGCTTCTTTGGCTGACGATCCACGGTCGGTTTGACCGGCACATGAATCACCATCACGGATTCATCCCCTGGAATCCGGAAATAACTCGCCCGGAAATAACTCGCCGGGACCAGATGACGTCGGAGAAATTTTGATCGCCCCGGTATTAAAACAACCCGCTTTGGTGCTTAACCGCAATTGGCAGCCGATCAATATCGCTGCGGTTGCTCGGGCTTTGGTTTTGGTTTGGAACGACAATGCCCGAATCGTTGAACCTACCAGCTATCAGCTATTTGACTGGCAGGAATGGATCAAGCTGGAACCCTTAGGCGATCAATTTATCCGCGCGGTCTCTCACAAAATTCGGGTTCCTGAAATCATCACACTTTCGGAGTTTGACCGAGTCCCCAGTTCGTCAGTCACCTTCAGCCGCCGTAACTTATTCAAACGGGATCGTTTTACCTGCCAATACTGTCATCAACAGCCTGTCTCAGATCAACTGACCATCGATCACGTGCTACCCCGATCTCATGGAGGCGGATCATCATGGGAAAACTGTGTGTTGGCCTGCGTGGAGTGCAACCACTTCAAAGCAGACCGCACACCAGAACAGGCCGGCATGAAATTGCGGAAGGCACCCGGCAGGCCAACCTGGAATCCGATGTATTCCCAGCACTCCAGTCAGATGGACAGCTGGGCCAAGTTCGTCAGCGAAGCCTATTGGAATACCGAGCTAAAGAACTAGCATCCATCGGGCAGCGAAGGACTTCGTTTGCAGTTTCAGGCGGGCGTTATTTTACTGCGGCTTACCGGCCTGACCGTTGTCGAGACCTGCGGGCTGGATCAAAATTTTTTAATACAACCACCGCTATACCGTCCTGAATCTCAACCTTCTCGGTAATGGGCCGCCAGCTTGGCGAATCTTCGAACGAAGAAATAATATCTCCTGCAAATCGCGAGGCAAAGCAATAGTCGTATTTGGCTTGAATTGCCGGAACCGATTCCAGTGTTGGCGAAACAATATAATCAACTTCTGAAATCGAGTGATCCAAGAGCCCATCAATTTTTTCTTTGTTGCTATCGCCGGGCAATTCCCGCCAGTTCACTTCAGCCGGCAGGAAAAAGCGATCATCGGCAATCCACTCCCTATTGTTCAAACTTGTTGTTTGAGGGCCCGCATAGCTCGAAGTTTTTTCAAACCTCAGCGTGCTTTGCAACGAGCCGGTATTTAAGACGGTCATGACGTTGACAGAAAACGTAGCACCTTGCAAATCGGTCTTTTCAGCATCACGCAACATTTCATTTAAGACAACTCGGTGAGCTGCCGCGGAGTTGTCGAGTTTTGTTATCGTATGATTGACATACCCGTAGGTCATCGCCAAAGTCAGGCAGATTGACGATGTCCAAAGAATCCGGGGCAATCGTCGATCAATGACCCATTGAAAAGCTCGATGTTGAATGAGTGTCCATAACATCAGCAATACGGTTGCCGATGGCAGGCTGACAAAAGGATTAAGGTCGGCACGCTTAACGATTAAAACAAGGACCGGTGCGACCCCTATCCAGCAAAACCAGAGATAGGGTGAAACCGGAAGGTTCGGCCGGTCCCACTCCAAGGCCTCTGTTTTGCATTCCGCCATTTCGCTTCGCGAAATCGACTTGTTTGTCATATACAAGCTGAGAAAAAAAACCGCGACAAACGGACCAACACTTTTGGCAACAAGCAGGATATGCCGCAGCGATCGCCCAAAGGAAACCGAAGCATTGGCGTCTGTGTTCCAAACAAAATAGTAGTAATAAAGAAAATCGTAATGGGCCAGATAAAACCAACCGGAAAACAGGGCGACGATCCCGCCGACAAAGATCGCTCTTTTCAATACTTCGAATTTTTGTTCACTTCGGATCAGTTCATGGATCACAAGCGGAGCCATCCCGATCCCAAAATAAACTGGGGCGATCGCCCGCGAAAGGCAGGCCGCCGCCATCAACAATCCAGCGATGAACAGATCTCGCCAGCGGTGGTGCAACATACCGATGAATAGCCAGCAGGCTGAGGCACCGTACAAAAACGCCATCGGCAAATCGACGCGCAAGTCCGAGATACCAGCATAGGGTCGATAAAGCGCGCTGAGGAGAAAAAACGGAACCAACATAAAAAGCATTTCACGTGGCCGGGCACCAAAAACTCGATGGAGTAAATATCCAACCGAAAACAAAAAAGTGGCAAAATAGGCGATTTCAATCCAGACACCGATCGCTCTAGTCGGAGAAAAGAAATACGAAAAAGGAATCGCCATCAAATAGGGCATGACGATCGTAGATTTTTCCAGACAGGCATTTTGAACGGCAGCCAACAATCCCGTCTGGTTTCTTATACTTGCCACTTCATAGACGCGATCATAATAGGTAATCGAATCGTAAAAGGGTGCATGTTTCTGGTAGAGCTGGGAATTAAGATGCTGAGCATAAAACCCAAATCCAATGATTGCCAACGTTAGCGCTCCATACGCCAAGCGATAGGATAGAAAAATCCTGGGCTGGGCCGGCTGATTCATCAACGTCACATCAACTTCTGGTTCCATTGACGCCGACTGCCAACCATCCCTCTGCGACTTCCTGTTATTGATCACGATCGGTCCGGCGTAGAATTCTTTGGCTGCATTGCGTCGTCATTTATACGGATTTGTATTGAAATCCCAATAGAGATTGGCTATTTCCGATCTCTTGGCCGGCCGGCTTTCCTCTCGCTTTCATCAGTCATTCCGGAGGGTATCTACCCTCCTTTTCTGTGAGAATTACCGTAATTTAGTCGTTTTCCTGCCAGTAAATCCCGTATGTTAAATAGGGCGGCGGTCACTCGATCAGTCAGAACAACCTGTTACTCTGTCAATTTATTAATCAGCATGGCAAAAAAAACACGGCGTCAGTTTATAGAAGATTCCATGTTCGTCACCGCGGCAGCGGTCACGGCGTCATCCGCAGAGACAGCTTCTGGTCATCAGAGTCTCAGTCCCAATGAACGATTAAACGTGGCGGTGGTCGGCGTTCGGGGACGGGGCAACAGCCATATCAGTGCCTTCGCTGGCCGAAAAGACACTCATATCCGGTGGATCTGCGATGCGGATCGGGACATTGGCTCAAAACGTGTCGTCGAAACTGCAAAACGTCAGCAGGGAGCCTCTCCCCTTTTTGCTAACGATTTACGAGAGGTGCTGGAGGACAAAAGCGTCGACATTGTCTCCATTGCCACCCCAAATCATTGGCATGCATTAGCGGCGATCTGGTCGATTCAGGCTGGAAAAGATGTCTATCTAGAAAAACCCGTCAGCCACAATGTCAGCGAAGGCAGACGGATCGTCGAAGCTGCCAGAAAGTACGGGCGGATTGTTCAAACGGGCACCCAATCCCGCAGCAACCCAGGCATGCAAGCGGCCGTTGATTATCTTCATGCCAACAAACTTGGAAAATGCCGCGTCGCCAGAGGTCTCTGCTATAAACGAAGAAAGTCGATCGGTGCGGCAGGTGTTTTTGAACCTCCAAAATCGGTTGACTACAACTATTACCTTGGGCCGGCACCCGTCCAACCCGTTTCTCGAAGACAGTTTCATTACGACTGGCATTGGCAGGATGCCTATGGCAATGGAGATCTAGGAAACCAGGGAATCCACCAAATGGACTTGGCCCGCTGGGGGCTTGGTATCAACGAGCTCAGCCAAAACGTTTTCAGTTACGGGGGCCGTTTTGATTACCACGACGCCGGTAATACCGCCAATACCCAGGTGGTCGTTCACGATTATGGTGAACAGACTCTCGTT
Organism: Planctomycetota bacterium; assembly: GCA_014238905.1. GTDB lineage: Bacteria > Planctomycetota > Planctomycetia > Pirellulales > Pirellulaceae > JABAAE01. The sequence goes on along the minus strand of JABAAE010000001.1, from coordinate 647,398 downwards.
TTTGAAGTTCGTGGTTTGGAAACCACTGAGCACCGCGGCGCCAAAGTGGGTGTCATTTACGAATGCGAAAACGGATACGTTGTGATGGCCAGCTACTCGGGTGGCGCGGCATTTGATCTGGATGGAAAAAAAATCAAATCGTTTAAGGGAACCGGTGACCACTTTGATAATTTCCTGAAAGCTGTTCGCAGTCGCAAGACGGAGGACTTGAATGCGGACATCCTCCAGGGCCACCTTTCGAGTGCTTTATGCCATCTCGGCAACATTTCTCTTGACCTTGGAGGTCCTCTCCCGGTTGCCGAAGTTCAAAAACAAGCCGCCCGGCTCGGCTCAAACGACAACGATTCAGATACTTTTTCCAGAACCCTGCAACACCTCAACAATAACAATGTCAATTTCGAAAAATATCCTTGTTATCTGGGCCGTGAATTGAAGTTCGATCCCAAAACAGAACTTTTCGTGAACGATCCGCAAGCGGATCAAAAATTGACCCGAGACTACCGGGCCCCATTCATCGTTCCCAAGCAGGGCGAGATCTGATTTTGGTGTACGGTTTCCGGTGGCCGCCTATCCGACCTTCCTGCAGCAAAATTCAGGGCTAATAAAAACCAGCGGGCGTTGGGCTTCTCCTGTTTTTGGCTGATGATGCCAAGCCGATCGATGTTCGGTCGAAAGTCCTATTTGACAATCGAAATCGTCCTGGCTGCTTCGGAGACTACCCGATCCGCTAGAGTCTCCAAGGCACGTTCACCCAGGTTGCCCAATTCTACCGTCCATTGATTGACGTAGGTGTCGACATGTGCGAACAAGACATCGTCGGACAACTCCTGCGCATATCGCTTCATGGTCTTCAGGGTTTCTCCCCGATGCTTCAGTCCATAATGAATCGATGCCTGAACTAATGCCTGAATTTTTTTCATCAGGGGCTCACCCAGTGATTTCCTGACCAGAATCCCACCCAGCGGAAGAGGAAGACCGGTTTCGTTTTCCCACCGGCTACCCAGATCACAAACGCAAGCAAGTCCTTCCTCCGCATAGGTGAAGCGGCCTTCATGAATGCAAACACCAAAATCCGCCACCCCGGTTTGCAAGCTGGGCATGATCTCCGAAAAAACCATTTGCTGAACCTTGCCACAGTCGGGGTAAAACAAGTCGTAAAGTAAAGTCGCTGTTGTATGTTCACCCGGACAGGCGACAACGGGTTTCCGAATAGCACCATCCGAATCGGTGAACACACCATCGGGCTGGGTGTCATTGGCGGCCGCAAGTAAAAGCGGTCCCACGCCAAAGCCAAGCGCCGATCCCGAAGAAAGAACAGCCAGATCATTGGCCAGCAAGATGGCGGCATGGAAGCTTGCTTTCGCCACATCAAAATCACCGGCAAACAATCGCTGGTTGAGTTCCTGCACGTCCAACAATTCGAAAGAAAACTGAATACCGTCGGTGGCTATTCGATTGTTTAACAACGCATGAAAAGCAAACGTATCGTTGGGACAGGTCGAGATTCCAATTTTGACTTTAGTGGTCATTCCTGATGGTCATCCTCTCCGGCCTCGAGGTAGCTTCTTACCAAGCTCGAAACCGAGTTCAGTGCCTGATCAATCGACCAATTGATCACATCCCGATCACCCACGACGTTGGAAAAACCTCGAAAAACGGTCAGCTGGACGCGAGACTCGGCGGCTGCACAAGCGACAGCATACCCCTCCATGTCCTCGGCAAAAGGGACCCCGGCTGGAGTCTTCCCCTTAAAAAAATCGAGGATTTCTTTTTCATCAAAAAGTCCAGACGAGGGGACCGTCACCAGCAACGGGGCAACCGAAGGACAACCGGTTGTCTCCAATTTTCGCTCCTCCAGAATATCTGCCTTCGATTCATCGCTGGAACTCTTCAACCCCATTTCGGCAGGTGTCCGAAATCCCGTTTTCCCAAAAGAGCCGATGCCATACTGTGCCACTCGCTCAAAGCAGGCGGCAGACCCAATTCGATTCGCCTGACTGGCAAACAGGCCAGCGATTCCAACCAACAGCACGCTCTCTGGCTTGTACCGGGCGATCAGGGCAGCGGACTGAATCGCTGCTTCCACCATGCCGAAACCACACAACTCAATTTCAAGCCCTGGATAATCCGAAGCTCGAATTGTCAATCCTTCTGCTTCCAGCTTGGTGGGTACCAGCAACAGTCTTTTTTTCACGCAAAAATATCCGGGAGTCTAGAATTAATTTGCTGCTGAAAATTCCTGGGCGTAGCTCAGGATCCAGTTCTGTATGGTTTCTTCAAATCGCCCCATCTCCACCTCCTCCAATTCTTGGAAAAAGCTTCTCTGGAAGATCTCTTTATTACGAATCGTCCCTCTCACCGAAGTATCAAGCACGTTAAATTCACCGAGCGGTCGTACCGTAATTTCAAGGCGGCTGTAAAAGTCCCGGCGACCACTGCCAGCATCGTCCCGGTAACAGGCTGCTCCCCAGCCTCGGTCCCCATAAACGGTTTCATATCGAAAACCGGGGAAATGATTCGGCAACTGGCCGACTTTGCCTTCGATGAAATCGGACAAACTTAACCGGTACTTCGAGTGAAGCCTTTTTAGCTCTTCCTGCGACATCTTGTCGCTCGCAGCCGCTTTGGTGACTTTCTTACCTTGAGCCTTGCCTCGCTGGATAGCACCACTCAACATGTCTTCAAAATTATCCATTGGTTATCCAAGTTACTATTGGAATTTGCTGCAAAGCCTAAACAGGCTTGAGTTCCAGCCAACAAAAAAGCGGCTACAACAAGCCGCTGCTTTATTCTTTCAACATAAGGAGATAACGACAAGCCTTATTCGCCAATGCAATAAATGGCGTCTGAGGCCCGCATCAGGATCCTGCCATTGACCAAAACAGCCGACGCAGCGGTTTTTTCCCCCAGTTTGTTTTGGGCGATGACCTGTTTGGATTCGATATCGACAACAAACGTCGTTCCATCCTCGCGAGTCGTGTAGAGATTTTTTCCGCCAATAATGGGCGAAGAGTAGAATTTTCCCCTGCGTCCTCCTTTTGTTTCGACTTTCCAAAGGGTTTCGCCTGTTTTCCGATCGATACACTCGACAGCCCCCTGGTCATTGCAAATGTAAATCTTGCCATCCTTGACCGTTGGAGTAGGAACGTCGATGGAGACTCCTTTTTTTGTCCACAGGGTGTTTTCCTTTGTTTGATCACCCTTTCCCCCCACCTTGATGGCAGTCAGCGTTTTCCCTCGGGCATAGGGAGCATAGACCGTTCCATCGTAAAAAACCGGGGATGCAATGGATCTCCACATCTGGCTGTTCTTGGGATTGAGACCCCCTACTCTCCAAATTTCTTTTCCAGTGGCTGCATCATGAGTGGTGACGTAATCCGCTCCCAGCACAATGATTTCTTCTTTACCGTCTCGAGTGGTAACAATCGGGGTGGTGTAACTCTGATCGGATTCCCGAGGTGCACCGGTCATTCGATCCTGCTTCCAGACAAGTTGCCCATCGGTTTTTCCGAACGCCGCCACATAGGAAGGGCCTTCCTGCATGCAAGCCACCACCACATAGTCTTTGGTTAAAACGGGAGACGTTCCCAGGTCCCACCACAAGGTGTCGTCGCCAAATTTGCTTTGTAAGTTGGTTTTCCAAACCAGTTTGCCATCAAAATCAAGGCAGCCGAAATCGCCACTTTTGTAATAAACAAAAACGTGTTTTCCATCCGTCACCGGAGACGGGTTACTTCCCGAGCCCATCTTGTGTTTGCCATTGATGGTTTTACCGACTTCCGATTCCCAGAGCATTTTGCCCTCCAGGTTCAGGCAAAGAACGACGTTAGAACCCTTTTTGGGACTGGTAATAAAAACTTTGTCACCCCAAACGGCCGGTGTCGAACTACCGAAAGCTGGCAATTCAACCCTCCAATGAATGTTCTTATCTGTGCTCCAACTGGTCGGGAAACTTTTGCCTTGGGCTACCCCGTTAGAATTTGGACCTCGCCAATTTGGCCAGTTATCCGCCTGCAGGTCAGGTGCAAAGGCCAGGATGGCCAGCATTACGAAAAAAGTCTTCATCATGTCTCCGGCAAATCGCGTTAATATCGGTACGTGATGATTCGTCGATTACAAAAAAATCGGACGACTCAATAACGGTGGGAACAAGCGTAGAATCCTATTTTCGGATGAATCCCGTTGCGATTCAACCGGATTCGGTTTCAATTAGACTATTGAGGTTGGTCAATCACTCAAATCGGCGGGCTTTGTGGCACATATCGAACTGAAAAATGTTGAAAAAATTTATGACTTGGGCGAGGTCAAGGTTGCCGCCCTACGTGGCACAACGCTTTCCATCGAGAAAGGCGAATACTTGGCCTTGATTGGACCCTCGGGGTCCGGAAAGTCCACCTTGATGAATACACTGGGCTGCCTTGATCGACCGACCTCTGGCAGTTTTTTACTGGACGGCACTGAAATTGTCTCAATGTCCCGAAACGCAAGGGCCAAAATTCGCAATCAAAAAATCGGGTTCGTTTTTCAAAATTTCAACCTGCTTAACCGAACAACTGCGGTAGAAAACGTCGAATTACCGCTTCTTTATACCAAGGGCATCTCAGCGCGCAAGCGACGTCAAAAGGCCATAGACCTCTTAAAGCTGGTGGGACTGGGCGACCGTTTGGATCATCATCCTGGGCAGCTTTCCGGGGGGCAGCAGCAAAGGGTTGCCATCGCCAGAGCGCTGATTAACGACCCCGATATTCTGATGGGAGACGAACCAACGGGAAACCTTGATTCGAAAACCAGTCGTGACGTGATAGCACTTTTTCGCAAGCTTAATCTGGAACGCCATATCACGATCATCCTGGTGACTCATGATCAGGCAATCGCCAAAAATGCCAAACGAATTGTTGTCCTCAGAGATGGCCTGATTGTGGAGGATACGACCGATTCCGAGGAGGCGATTCGAGCGTTGCATTACGAGGAGTCCGCAGAGCCTGAAATGCCGACAGACGGCAACAAGGAGGCTGAGGCAGCAAAATTGGAAGAATCGGATCAACCCTCAGAATCGGTAGTAGAGGATCCGTAATTGCAACCGGTGCGGTTGGAATTACTGAACCCGACGGCAAATTCATTCCGATTCTTATTTTCGTCACGGGACCGGAGAGCTGTCTTACAGCCCATTTTTCTTCGGCAGCTCTACCGGTATGCCAACCCTGAACGTCGCCTACTCGGACAAAACAGACTCCGATACTCAACGAGCCACAGCTCGCCAATAGAAATCCTGCGATTGTCTGACCCGAGCAGCTGAGAAACATCAACTTATTTTGAGCCAACTGATGAGACTTGTCCAAACGACCATCCAGTTTCCCATCTGGGTCCACCGAATATGGCAGGTGGGCTTTGTTCTTTTATTGGTGTTGAGCACCTCATTCTCTCAGGACAACTACCCCCGCGTTTTTCCTGAACAACGGGCAATCAAAATCCGCAGCCCAGAGTCACTGCCCCGGTACGATATTTATTCCGAAAGCTTCTCCGCCCACGCTCCTGAAACTGTCACCCGAGCCACCCGCCAACGGATCAACAACGGAGACACGACCTTTGTAGCTCCCCGCTTGTTATCGTTGGATGAAGCCATTCAGATCGCATTGGAAAACTCCGAAGTGGTTCGTATCCTTGGCGGTTTGTCCGCAGCCTCAAGTGGTCGCACGATCTATGACGCTGCCATCTCCAATACAAGCGTGGATATCAATCAAGCTGCTTTTGATCCAGATCTATTTTTCAACAACAATTTTTCCAAGACCGAAACCCCATTTGCCGATCTCAACAATCTTGCTTTCGGTCTGTCACCGATTTCGGGCACGACCAACAACGGCTACAACATGGCGTTTGGATTAAACAAACAGTCCATTCACGGTACGACAGGCAGCCTGTCGATGAATACGATCAAGAGCATGTTCCGCCCTGGCGTCTTCGTCCTTGACCCCCGAGTCACATCAACCCTCGACCTGAGCGTGACCCAACCCTTGCTTCGAGGCGCCGATACCGAAGCCAACCTGACACCGATCATCGTTGCCCGAATCAATACCGAAAGATCCTTCTTTCAATATAAAAACTCCGTACAAAATCTTGTTCGAGGCGTTATCGAGGCCTACTGGCAACTGGTCGTCGCCCGTGTGAATGTTTGGGTTCGAAACCAGCAATTCGAACGAGGTGAATTTGATACCGCACGAATCACCAACCGCGTAGAGCGGGAACTGGACAACGAGGCAACCGCTGCCCAATCCAAGGTAGCCACGCTCAATTTTAAATCCAACCTGATTTCGGCGCAAGCAACACAACTCCAACGCGAATCGGCCTTGAGAAATCTGCTTGGGCTCGCGCCTGAAGATGGCACCGAGATCGTACCGACCTCGAATCTTGCGACTGACCAGTTACCAATGAACTGGCAAGATTTGTTGACCCTTGCCGAATCCAATCGCCCAGACATTATCGAGTTGAAACTCGTCATCGAGGCAGACGAACAGCTATTCAGACAAAGCCAAAACCAATCTCTGCCCAGCATGGACGCTGTGGCTCAGTATCGATGGAATGGCTTGGCCGGCGAATTGCCCAACCTGTCAAACGTTTCGTCGGGCTTTGGACAATTTACGGATTGGACATTGGGCGTGAATTTTTCGGTTCCTCTTGGGCTCCGTCAAGCCCGTGCCGGAGTGCGTCAACAGCAACTAATTATCGCTCGAGACAAGGCAAATCTAAAACAAGGCCTGCATGCGGTGGTACATGACCTCGCTACTACGATTCGAAACCTGGACCAAAATTATTCTCTTTACCAGATTTTTAAAGACGCGCGGGAAGAAGCCCTTTTCAATCTTGAACGACAGTACAGGGATTACTTGGGTGGACGGTCTATTTACCTCAATGTGCTGTTGGCAATCACCGATTGGGGAAACGCCGTCAGCAGCGAAGCCAGTACTTTGGCCCAATACAACATCGCTCTTTCGGAATTGGAGCGGGCCAGCGGAACGATTCTGGAGTCCCACGGAATACGCTTTGTAGAAGAACGATTTGCCGCTGTCGGCCCCTCCGGATCCTGGGCGGAACCCATTTTTTATCCTTATGCCAATCCTTCGACTCCCAATGAGCCGCGCTATAACGACTCGGGGAAGATGTCAGAATCGCAATTTGAGCTTCAGAACATCGACTACGGACCGAATTCCCAACGCCGAAAGCAGTAGGGGGACTATTGTCCAAGCGACCGATTATCGCTCCCGGGAGCTCATGCGGAGTTCCGGGAAACCTCCCCACCCGACCCCTCACGTTGGATGAATCGAAGAGCCGGTGGCAATTTTTTGTCAGGCGAGAACCTGTTTGATCAGCTTGCCGTGAACATCGGTCAACCTCATATCGCGGCCGCTGTAACGAAAGGTGAGCTTGGTATGGTCCATTCCCAAAAGATGCAACAGGGTAGCGTGCAAATCGTGGATTTCGTAACGATCAGAGACGGCCTTGTAACCAAATTCGTCTGTCGCACCCACGATCGACCCTCCTTTGATGCCACCACCGGCCATCCATAAAGAAAATCCAAACGGGTTATGATCTCGGCCATTGGAACCTTGAGCAAACGGGGTTCTACCGAATTCTCCCGACCAAACTACCAGGGTTTTCTCAAATAGCCCTCGTTGCTTCAGGTCCGTCAGAAGCGCGCCGATCGGTTGATCGACGGCCCGGGAGTTGTCTTCATGTCCCTTCTTGAGGTTTCCGTGCTGATCCCAGCGGTCGTGCCCCACGGCGGGACATGTTAACTCGATAAACCGAACTCCTTTCTCGATCAGTCGCCTCGCCAGCAGACACTGCCGGCCAAAAATCTTCGTTCCATTGAATGTATGGCTCAACCCGTACATCGCTTTTGTTTTTTCCGTTTCACCGGAAAGGTCGGTCAATTCGGGAACCACCGATTGCATTCGGTAGGCGAGTTCATAATTTGCGATGGCCGACTCAATCTGGTCTATCTTGCCGGTCCGTTGAAGGACCTCCCTATCCAGTTGCTTGAGCAATTCAAGCTTATTCTTTTGCAGACGATCGGTTCGCTCGGTGGGACGGATATTGGCAAGCGGATTGGCTCCCGGTTTAAAAATGGAACCCTGGTAGCTGGCTGGCAGGAAACCACTGTTGAAACAATCCAGTCCACCTGGCGGAACCAACCCTCCATTGAGAACCACAAATCCGGGAAGGTCTCGGCACTCGCTTCCTAGGCCATAACCCACCCAGGCGCCCATGGACGGTCGTCCCTGAAAGCCATTTCCGGTATGCAGGAAATAATTGGCATTGGTATGCTCGGAAAAGTTGGACGTCATCGATCGAATCACCGCCATGTCATCCACATGTTTGGCGACGTTGGGAAAAAGCTCCGAAACCGGTGTTCCCGATTCACCATGGTTTTTGAATTTCCAAGGGCTCGCCAGTGTCTTGCCGATATTATTAAATTGGGTTGGTTCGATGTTCATCGCAAATGGTTTGCCATTTTCCTTTTCCAGCAATGGCTTGGGGTCAAAAGTGTCTACCTGCGAGGGTCCTCCATCCATGTAAAGGTAAATGACATGTTCTACTTTCGCCGGAAAATGCGACGGTTTGGGAGCCAATGGATCTGTGTATATTTTCCTGCCGGACTCGTCGTCAGCATTCGCCAATGCGGGGAAACCCTGGTCCGCCATCAACGCTGCCAAGGCAACCGCGCCAAAACCGCCAGCAGATTGTTGGAGCATTTCACGGCGTGAAACAGCAGCTGTTTGGTATCGACCACAGTGGTATGATTTTTTACTCATCTTTGACTTTCATTACAAAATTGTCGATCTCGATATTCACCCCCGGCCCGTAGGTTCACCAAACTGGCAGAGATCTACTGAAGGTAAATGAATTCCTTCACATTAAATGTCACGTGGCACAAGTCTTTCCAAAGAGCAAAATTGTTTTTTGCTGTGGCCAAATCGATCTTCAATTCCGCACCTTGCCTCTTGAAAAATTCGTCGGTTGCGCTGCGTTCTTTTTCGGTGGGTAACCTTGCAAAAGCCTGCTGGTAAAGTCGGTCCAGGCGTTTGGAAAAATCGGTTTCTTCGGCTATCAATCTTTTTGCCCAAACCTCTGCCTGACCCACCACAAATGGGTCATTCATCAGGATCAGGGCCTGCGCCGGAACATTGGATATATTTCGATTTCCTATGCTGTTAAAGGGAATTGGCATATCGAAGGCCAACAACATCGGCGGCAGGAAATTTCGTCGAATCTCCGTGTACAAACTTCGACGGCCGTTGCCGTCCACCGGACCACTGCGACCCGGTCGACCCCTGCCCTCCATGAATGGTGTCAGGTGAACCGGGAAACTAGCGCCGTAGACCGTAGCATCCAGTCTCCCTGATACCGTCAGCATCGAATCTCGAATTGCTTCACCCTGCAAACGTCTTACCGACATTCGGTGTAACAGGACGTTGTTTGGGTCTTTTTCATTCGCCTCTGAATTCAGCCGACTCGACATTCGATAGGTTTGTGTCAGAACCAGACGTTTCAACATCCTTTTGATCGACCATCGGTTCGCGACAAATTCGTTCGTCAAATAGTCTAATAGTTCCGGGTGGGACGGCCGTTGCCCGAGCACTCCAAAATTATCGACCGATGGTACGATTCCCCGTCCAAAAAGATGGTGCCAAAGACGATTGACGATGACTCTGCCAGTTAACGGGTTCTCTGAGCTGGCAATTTGGTTGGCCAGAATTAATCGACCGCTGGTTTTTGTTTTCTGGGCAATGGGATTTGGGCCTGACAGTGCTTCCAGAAAACGTCGCTCTGCTACAGGGCCAAGATTGCGATGGTTTCCGCGGATAAACACATACTCGTCCTCGGGAGTTCCGTCTGTCATGGCGGGTGCCAGGATTGGGCTGGGAATCTCCCTTTCGATCGCGGCAATTTGCGACAAGCCGTCGGCCAGTGACTTCGCCAAATCCTGATTGGATCTGGAAAAGAAAAATCCGCCAGAGGAAAGTTCCTTCACAGCCTTTGCGTAGCGCGTTGTGAAATCGCTGAGGTTGGCCGAATCGGCCACGCTGGGTATCAATCGTCCTGCCAAAGACGGCACGGAAGGGGGCTTACCGCCGTTTCCAAAGACCACCTTGTCCACCACTGCATAGCCACCGCCCTGGTCAATAATTTCGATGTGGGCCCGGTGCCCCTTATACCGGTGAATATCACCTGCCTGCTGAACCCATTGAAATCCTCCCTTTGTATTAACGTTGATGGACGCTCCGCGGAAAAGTAAACCGTTGTAGACATCCATCACAAAGCCATCAATGATCAACCGAATCTTGACGTTTTCTCCTTTGATGCGATACCAAATCGCATTGGAGTGGATCTCAAATGTCGGTGAACGCAAAACCCCGTGAAGTTTTTTGGAATACCGGGTACCGTCAGCCATTCCGGCCGGGTAGGTTGCCCCGTTTTTGCTCTGCGCATCCCAGTGACCGTTGGCTGTGGGCTGGGTGCCAAACGCTTCTCCGGTCACAAACCAATCTCCAAAATTCGGCTTGTCAAAATCGGTGAAAAGCTGCGGCAATTCCTGATCAGCACCCTTTGTATTCTTATCGGTTTTCTTCAGGCTCTGCTGTTTCAACAATGTCTCGTGGAATCCATTCAGCTTTTTTCGGTCGAAGTTTTTTCCGTTGTTGGTGACCTGTTGCCAAAGCCACAACGGGTGGTTTTCATCGTCAATAGCAGATTTCAGTTCGCTTTTCCAAAACGCGATTCTGGCTGGATCCAGTTTTTCTATTTCATCGTTGCCAGGTTGATTTTGGGTCGCAGCAGATTTGTTTACCAATGGCACCAGGTCAACATAATCAACGCCTACTATGTAGCGTTTTGGGTTGGCCTTGGGATTCGTTCCCATGACCTGAAACGCTAGTTCATGTTTTCCTTTTTTTAATGGCAGCTTGGCGGACAGTTCGATAGGTGCGGGCCGAATGACTGAACCATGGTACCCATCGATAGGTTTGCCCAATTTCTTTCCATCTATCAAGACCTGGAAAACTCCGTAGTCGGGTGCTTTGGTCAATGATATTTTGAATTGATATTCGTTGTCTTGGGGCACAGTCAGCACCATTTTTAGTAAACCGTCCTCCCGGTCCGCCAACCAGAACAACTGCTTGTTGCCACTCCATTGATTGCCGAACGGAGCCATTTCCTGGCGGTCGACTGCTCCAGCCGAATTCGAAGTAATTTGCAGACTTTCACCCTCGACCAATGTTGGCGCTGGCTCACTGAACTGCCGCTGACCTGCAGCGACCAGGTAATCCGTCATCTCCTCGAAATTGATCGGGTTGGATATTGCTGCGTTGCGTAGTTGTTGGTTGATCGACTGCCGAACCCGCCGAATTTTTTGGGTTGACTCACCGATCTTTCCATGCGGATCCAACATCGCCAGTTGTCGGCGTGAACTCTGCAGGAAACCGGCCATCGCATAATAGTCCATCGTGGAAATGGCATCGAATTTATGGTCGTGGCAGCGAGCGCAGGCCACCGTCAAGCCAAGAAAGGATTTCGACATGACATCTATGCGATTGTCGGTATGATTGGCCTCATCCAACCGCACATCCACCGGTGCGTGGGTCGCCTCGTGAAGAAACCAGAATCCGGTAGCCAAAATCGATTCGTTAAATTTTTCCTCGGGATGTAAACGTGGATTGGCCATCAAGTCACCGGCAACATGTTCCTTGACGAACTGATCGTACGGAACATCCGCGTTAAAGGCACGTATCAAGTAATCGCGATACCGAAAAGCGTGGGGAATCGGGTATTCAAATTCATGTCCGCAAGTCTCCGCATACCTGATCAGATCCATCCAATGTCGCGCCCATCGTTCCCCATAATGTTCTGAAGCAAGCAACTGATCGACGACCTTTTCGAACGCGTTTTCATCCTGATCCTCTAGGAACGCCTGAACCTGCTCAGGTGAAGGTGGCAAACCGATCAGGTCAAAATAGACCCGTCTAATCCACACTTCCCGGTTTGCTGCTGTCGCCATCGACAAATTGGCGACTTCATTCTTTTTAAGAATAAAATGGTCTATTGCATCGAGTGGCCAATCTTTCTGATTGACCTCTGGAGGCTGCACGGATTTGGGTTGTTGCCAACTCCAATGTTCCTCCTTTCGCTGAAGAAGATTAAATCTGTTGGTCATTGCTGGGTGAGTCTCCACTCCAGCTGGCCACGGCGCCTTTTTGGCGACCCATTCTGTTAACAGGTCTATTTCCTCTTGGGACAGCTTGGTGTCCGGTGGCATGACATCCACCTCGCGGTAATTGATCGCCTGGATCATGCGGCTCTTGCCTGGCTGGCCCGGTACAATCGCGGGCCCGGATTCACCGCCTTGGATCAATGCGCCGCGCGAACTGAACCGAAGCCCCCCTTCTGGATCCTCCATTTTGGGTCCGTGGCATTCATAGCATTGCTTCGCCAACAACGGTCGAATTTTTGTTTCAAAAAATTCCAGTTCCGTATTTGTAAAATCAGGTTCTTTTTCCTGGCAGGAAGACGCTGAAATCCAGACCATCGAAAACTGAAGGAAGGTCATCAGAAAGAAATGGCTTGATCGCATGCGTTATTCTTTACCAGATAGGAAGGAAGGTTTCGCGAAATTCTAAATGTAATTTAAGGGGAAAACATTATAGGCAACAAAAAAAAAGGCAAAATAGATCATTATCGACTAAGCTTGATAGAAACCACCTGAACTCCCCGGCGAAAATAGTTTTCTGGTTCCCATACCCTTCAACAGCCATCACCTTCCCACCAACCTGTCTGCAACCATGAATCTACGATTTCTTTATTTGCTTCCGCTTGCATTGACGTTTTGCTCGGTGGTGGAAACTACGACCGCGCAGTCCAACGAAGAGACGCCGAGCACCCCCCATCCGGTTGGCTCAAACGATTTTTCTGGCCAATGGACCGGATCCTGGTTGAGTTGCAAATCGGGGCATCAGGGGAAACTCAGAGCGACTTTTTGCCGTCTAAACGATCGCCAGCTCGAAGCCGTGTTTGCCGGATCGTTCGCCAAGATCCTGCCCTTTCGCTATCGCGCAGTCTTGGAGATCGTGGAAGAAAAGCCCGGACAACTCCACTTGAGGGGATCAAAAAGTCTGGGTCCCTTTATGGGAACTTTTTCGTACGAGGCAATCTTGACCGCCGATCAGTTTAAGGCGACTTACCAGTCCAAGCGGGATTGTGGACGCTGGTCTCTGACCAGGGCGCCGTGTCACTGAAAAAACAGGTGTCACTGAAAAAACAGGTGTCACTGAAAAAACAGGTCGGCAATGAAACCTGTCGTTTAGAGATCGGTAGCCTGCATCCTTTGCTTGGGCCGTCACCCCGAGCGAAACTTTGCTAGCGGTTCGTTTGGTAGCAAGGATGTTGGATTTGTAAAAACTGCAATTCCTGCTCCAATGATGTACGGTTTTCAACCGGAGTTACCGAAAACCAATCTTTTCTTGCCGGCCAGCGTTTGGCACACGATTCGCTAATTCAATCGGCTGGAAAACTTTGCCTGGGCTGGGACGGGCACAATTTGTATTGCAGTGAAAAACTGAATGGAGTATAGGTTTTACTTCGTAAGGTAATTAGGAAAGTGTCATTTGGCTTCCCTGTCCTCTCAGCGAAAGAGGGATTAGGTGACACGGACAGAAAATCCAGCTGATTTAACGCTTTCCATTGCAACCCAAAGTCTGTTGCATGACGGAATCAACACTTCGAGATCTTGAAAAGGAATACTCGACAATAAACGGATTCAAGGAGGAATCGAACCTGTGAAATCATTAAACATAGTTACGCCAGCTTTTTTTTGCCTGCTGGTTCTAGGGACCGGACTCAACGCTCAACAGGGAAAGGCTCCCGGCCTTGTGACGGTATTGGACGTCGCCAAGGTTTTTGAGAACCATCCCACCTTTAAAGCCAAGATGAACGCCTTGAAAAATGAAGTGGGCGGTTTCCAGAAATCTGTTCGCGATCAGGTCACCGATTTGACCAAGCGGCGGCAGAATTTACCGCAAGAACTTAAAATAGGCTCCGCGGAATTTAAGAAAGCCGAAGAGACGCTTGCTCGACAAGAAGCAGATCTGAAAATAACGACTTCGCAAACCGAGCGGGAGTTCATGGATAAGGAAGCCAAACTCTACTACAACACCTATTTGGAAGTTCAAAATCTGGTTGCCGGTTTTGCCAAAGCCAACAACATCTCATTGGTCCTGAGGTTCGATAGCAGTAATATCGACAAATCCAATCGAGCTTCTGTTTCCAGCGGCGTCAATCGATTCATCGTCTACCAGGAACAACTGGATTTGACAGATCTGATTATCAAAGAGGTCGCCAAAAGTTCTGCACAAGCTGGGATTCAAAACGGCCCCAACCTAAAATAGTCCTAGGAATTTTCTCTCACTTGAAAAGAGCCGGCTGCATGCCGGCTCTTTTTCATGCGCCAATTCGATTTCAATGCCACCTTCGGCTACGCGAACACCGGTCAATCGACGCGCGGGGCTGTTACTCTGTTTATGTTAAAATCTACCGACCAGTCGTTGTTCCTATCCCTCCACCTAGACGTTGATTCGATTTTTTTCATGTGCTCAAGAATCCCTGGCAAGTTGGCCCGCTGTTCATTCCCTTCTATTATTCTGCTCGGCCTTGTTCTAACTGGGGCGTTGGTTCCTTCGGTTTACGCCGATGGAGAAAAGGACAATCATCCTGACCGGGTAAGACGCATACCCCGCTTGGGAGTTGTGGTTGCTGAAGAGGATCAACGACAGTTGGAAAATGGTCTGGCAATTCTGAAGACGCAAATTGAGGCTCTGCAGCGTTCCCCTACCAGAATCTCTTCTCTGCTTCCCGACGTGGAAATCTATTACCGGGCCGTCCGCGACAACCTCGACTATCAGGAGTTTTTTAATCCCGGCGAAGTTAAAAGAGCCATCCGTTTATTGGAAGTTGGGCAGCAGCGCGCCAAACACCTTCTAGCCGGACAGGCCCCATGGCTTGATCAAACAGGACTGGTCGTCCGCGGTTTTCGGTCCGAATTGGACGATACGGTTCAACCCTATGGTCTTGTCATTCCCGAAACTTACCAGCCTGAATCCTCCAATAAGTTGCGATTAGATATCTGGTTTCACGGCCGCGGAGAGACCCTCAGCGAAACAAATTTTATTCATCAGCGCGCCACCAACGCTGGATATTATCAACCAGAAAATACCATTGTTTTGCACCCTTATGGGCGATACTCCAACGCGTTTAAATTCGCCGGCGAGGTTGATGTTCTGGAGAGCCTCGCCCATGCGTCCGCGAATTATCAAATCGACAAAAATCGAATCAGTGTCCGCGGTTTTTCCATGGGTGGTGCTGCGTGCTGGCAATTTGCTTTTCTATACGCTGACCGCTGGTTTGCCGCCAATCCGGGTGCAGGTTTTTCGGAAACGCCAGAATTTCTAAAGTCATTTCAAAAGGAGACTCTAAAACCTTATCCGTGGGAAGAAAAACTATGGAGATGGTACGATGCCGACGATAGCGCAATCAATTTTTATCATGTTCCTACTATCGCCTACAGCGGGGAAAATGATATTCAAAAACAGGCCGCTGATGTGATGGAAAATGCGCTTGCCAAAGAAGGCATTTCCCTGGTTCATTTGATTGGCCCGAAAACCGGTCACCGGATTCACATCGACACCCAAAAAGAAATCGGCAAGCGGATGGCGAGCCTGGCAGAAGAAGGAAATCAAAGGTCCCCAAAAACAATTCACAAACTGACGCATACTCTTAAATACAATCGGCAATACTGGCTATCAATCGATTCTATCGAGCAACACTGGGAACCATCTCAAGTGATGGCCCAGGTCAAAGGCAACTTGTTACAAATCCAGTGCAGTGGAATTACCGGGTTCCATTTCCGGATGCCCTCAGGCACCGCACCCTTTGAGCTTACCCAACCGGTTTCTCTGGAGATCAACTCGATTCCCATGGCAGCTCCCAACGTTCAATCGGATCGGTCATGGGAATTCCAAATTCACTTCGATGGAAAAAAATGGGTTCCAGGGCCTCGAATCTCCGTTGGCTTGGTTAAGAAAAGTGGACTACAAGGACCTATTGATGATGCTTTCATGAGTAGCTTCCTGATGGTGACCCCAACCGGTTTGCCACTTAATAAAACGATCGGGGGATGGGTTGACCGTGAACAGGATCGGGCTGTCCAGCAATGGCGACAACATTTTCGCGGGCATGCCCGAACCAAGCAGGATGTCGACGTCACCGACGACGACATTGCCAATCACAACCTGATTCTTTGGGGCGATACCTCGTCAAACCAAATACTAAAGAAAGTCATTGCCGATTTACCGTTGGAATGGAATGCAGAAACCTTGCGAATCGGGCACACCGATTTGGACCCAAAACGACACGCTGCGATTATGGTTTACCCTAATCCACTCAATCCAGAAAAGTATATTGTCATTAACAGTGGTTTTACGTACCGGGAATACGCCTATCTGAACAATGCCCGGCAAGTGCCGAAGTTACCTGACTGGGCCTTGGTCGATATCGTTTCCAAACCAAAACCGAATGACTCGATATACCGATTCCCCGGAATTCCCAGAGCGGCGGATTTTTTTGACGAATTCTGGAAAGTCAAATGACCTCTTCCATTCCAGTAGACCCGACAACGAATGCTGGACAAAGCCTACATTTTTTTGCGTACCTCAATCCCCAAAAGGGAGAGCCCTTTTTCGATCGTCCGAGCCGTGAGATCGCACAATAAAAACCTGCTTTGTTTCTGTTGCTCGGTATCGGCTTTCAACACGGGGCATTGTTCAAAAAAGACCGCGAACTGCTGCGAAAGCTCAAAAAGATAGTTGGTCAAGATATTCGGCTTGTACTCGATCAACACCTCTTGAAGGGCTTCTTCGAATCGCAACAATTTGATAGCCAGAGCACGCTCCGCAATCGCCTCCAGATTCAGATTTGAAACCAACTCCTCGGTTCGCTGGTTCGGATCAAATTTTCCCTTCCGAAAAATTCCGTGAACCCGCGCGTACGAATACTGGACATAGGGGGCTGTGTCTCCCTTCAAAGCCAACATCTTCTCGTAGCTGAAAACGTAATCGCTCCCTCGATGCTGTGAAAGATCTGCATATTTTAATCCTCCCAAACCGACCACATTTGCCACATCAAAGCACTCATCCTTGGAGAGCTGATCTTCTGGCTTCCGTTTTTGGTTGACACCCTGGACCAGTCGATGGGCTTCCTCGACTGCATGGTCCAACAATCCCTCCAGTCCGACCGTATCTCCCGATCGGGTCTTGTAAGGCTTGCCGTCCTCACCCATTACCGTTCCAAAACTGACTTGGAAAAAACGAGGTTCGGTGTATCCCCATTTTTTCGCGGCCGAGAAGAGTTTTTCAAAGTGATCGCTTTGTCGATGGTCCACCACATACAAAACAAGGTCTGGATCCCAGGTTTTCATCCGAAATCGGATCGTGGCCAGATCCGTCGTCGAATACAGAAATGCTCCATCCCTTTTCTGAATGATCATTGGGGCTTCAAAACCATCCAGGAAAACACAGAGGGCCCCCTCGCTTTCCTCTGCCAGATGGTTCTCCTTGAATTCATCAACAATCCCCTGCAACATCGAGTGGTAATGACTTTCACCAAATTCGTGGTCGAACTCGATGTTAAGGCGCGAGTAGATTCGTTGAATTTCTTCGCGGCAATGCGGCATGAATTGCTGCCAAAGTGACGTGTTCTCCGAGTCGCCTTCGTGCAGTCGGGCAGTTTCCTCCAAGACGGCGGTCGCTATGTTCTGATGTTCTTTCACATCCAGCTGAAAATCGGCATCGTCCTGAACAAGAGAAAAATACTCCTCCAGTGCAACGGTCATGCTCTCGGTGGCAGCGATTTTGTTCCTTAAACTTCTAATACTTTTGGCCTGTTTTTTTTCCTCCTTTGCATCCTTGGCCTCTGCTGAATTCAGTTCTTCCAGTTTCAGAGTGAGGGCCTTGTGCTCGTTTTGAAGTTTAGGACGCTGGCCCTGTTTTTCAAAATAGTCCATCAACCGACGGACGTAACGATAGATTCGTGACAACTCAGGCACCGGATTTGTTTGATAATCTTCACTATTGGAAAAATGCTTATATCCATAAATGATCATCCCGAATTGGGTTCCCCAATCGCCCAAGTGATTGTCGGTAATGACTTGATGGCCAAGAAATCGCAAAACCCGGCAAAGCGAATCGCCTATAACCGTCGAGCGAATGTGCCCCACGTGCATCGGCTTGGCAACGTTGGGGCTGGAAAAATCAATAACGACGGTTTTGGGTTCGCTGGCAGCCTGAACGCCCAATCGATTATCGGCGATCGCTTTCTTGACCTCGGCGACGACAAATCGTTGATCCAGCGTGAGATTAATAAACCCTGGACCGGCAACCTCCATTTTTTCACAAATCCCTTCGAGATTCACTTTCTCGAGAATCTCTGTCGCGACTTCGCGCGGTGGCCTGCGGAGCTGCTTTCCCAGAGCCATCGCGCAATTCAGTTGGTAATCACCAAACTTCTCGTCTTGGGATGGCTTGAGCATATCAAGCAACTTGGCCACATCGTCATGGTAATGCGAAAGGACGTCTTCGAAACGACACTTGATTTCTGAGATCAGGCTCATTGGATTTAGGATCGGCGATCAGTTGGAGTCGATTGGATAAAAATAAAGACTATTGTCTCCGGTTCGGGCTGAACAGATGTCTTATTAACTTCGGAGACTGCCTAAATAACAAACAGTTTTTTCTACGGTTTTCTTCGTAAATTCCAGACCGTCAATCCGATTGTCGACAAGAGGCCCAGCGCGCTGATCAACAATCCTCGATAAACCTGTCGTGGACGGTATCGGAACCGGATCGTTTGAGCTCCGCTTTCCAGCTCGACTCCTCGCAACACAAAATTGATTTTGCGCATCGAGACTTGTTCCACGTTTTGATGTCCATCCACCCTCTCAGCCACCCAATCTGAGTCAAACGCATCGGCCATGACCAACATCCCTCCATCAGTTTCAATTTTCAGTTCTACCAGCGTTTCGGACTCCCTTAAGACCTCGATTTTATCCCCCCCGGGTGAGCCAACGGTGACTTGCCCTGGTGGGCCGGTGGACTCCACCAAAGCCATGTTTGGATTTCCTAAAACTAGCGTCGGATCATCACCTAATCCCGTAAACAAAGATTCCCCTGCCGGTGGAACCCCCTCTTGCCCAGCCACATTCAGGATTTGGTGAGCGATTCTGAATCGGGGTTGCCAATAAGGGTTCCGTATAACCTGCAGGTTGGACTTGGTCGGCAAATCCAAGATGGTTTCTTTTGGAATATTCGGTCTGCCCCAATTTGGAAGCAACAGATACTCGCAAGAGAGCATGCCAAGAATAATTGGATTCGGCGCTAGTTGAACGTTGGCTGAATCATTGGTGGAAATACCCCTTAGCCCTTTACTGAACCCCATGAGCAATGCGTAATCCAATGGCTCAATGGAACGGAATGACTCCACCATCTGGAGACCCGTTGGGAGATGGTGTTTTGGAATTAGTGTTTCGTTTTCCCAGAGGACAATTTGGGAAACGCGACTGCCGCTACGTTCATTCAACCAGTCACCCCGGGCCGACCAAGTCATCGGATCTGTTCGGTAAACCCGAACCGGTCTTTTTGGCGTAATCGCATTCAAATGATTGGCCACCACCGGGGATCGATTCCATTCACTGGAATGAGCCGTGAGCACGAGAGGTTGATTAGCCATTGAAATATCGATCACCGTGATCAGGATGATCCCGTTAAGCAGGAAAATGGGAGAAAAACCCTGATTCAAAATGAAAAGTAAAACGATGGAAAAAATGGCGGTTTGGCCCAACGACATGACAATGCCGGCCCACGCGCGTTTGGAATCAAATGGTCCGAACTCACTCATTGGACGGAATTCCCTAAACAGGTCATTGATCAAGGATGAAGAAAACCAAAGCGCTACAAAAAGGGTCGCTGTGATGCAAAACACCCCGGTCAGATATCCACGAAATTGATCCAGTTGATTTTGTTGCAATCGGGTTTGAAGCTCGCGGCCACCTATCAGACACAAAAACAGGGAAGCGACGACAAAAAGCTTGGCGGGATATCGAAAGTTGACGTAACCCGGCAACATCGTGGCAAAGAACCAGTAAACACCGCCGACGGGAGCTCCAACGACCTGTTTCGTTGCATCCATCCCGAATGCGTGTACCAACTCATGCCAGATCCAGCCGAACCCAAACCAACCAAAAGACCCTAATGCAAAGATCAAAAATGTCAGCTTCAACCATTTCGGAGTCCACTTTGGACCTGACTTGCGGAACCAAGCCGCCGCAAAGAACAACAGTGGAACCAAGCCGCAATAAATTGATGGTGTCCACACCCGTCCTCCGGCAGGGATATAATCACTCCATCTTTGGTGAGTCGGAGCCAGTTTTCCACTGATGTTGGGCCAAAGCAACTCGATCATGGACCAAGGCGCCTGGCTAAACTGGTACAGATGATCGTGGTGTGTCCCAGCGACAGGATGTCCAAAAATACCGCTTGCCGACTTTGAAAAACTGCCCGACTTTAAAAAACTGCCCGACTTTAAAAAACTGCCCTGTGCCGCTTCATAAATCGTTCTGGGATTATCAAAATAGGAGCGCGTACTTCGATTGGATTGCTCCCAGGTTGGGAGCACCTGGATCGCAGCGATGGCCACCGCCAGCGTTACCGCCGCACTCAGACCGATGAAGCTCTTTCCCAAAGCAAATGAAGTCCGTTGATCATGTGATCGACCCCACCATTTGGTGCCCATGATTAGTAATGCGATGATGCCGATGTGGTAGGCTGCTTGCGGATCACCTCCCAAAACAGGTAGCGCCAAGCTAAAACTGAGCCCGGAAATCGACCACCAATTAGCCCGTTGCGTCGTTTTCAACGCAAACATCACTCCCCATGGCAACCAGCCCGCACCGACCAGAAAAACCAGATTACACGTCTGGAAAATGACGCTTCCACAAAGTGAGTAAGAAACCGCCACAAAAACCGAAACCCGGCGGTCACATCCGATTTCCCTGGCCAATAAAAATGCGCCAACCGAGGCGAGATAAACATGGATTGCACCGTAAAGCGTAAATGCAATTGAGTACTTGATCCCGGGCACAAGAAACAGGATTTGGGCTGGGTAGAACACGCTCGAACTACCGTCTGCGACAACTGCGGTACCCAGGTTTTCCTGTGGATTCCAGAGAGGGATCTGACCCTTCTGCCATTGGGACTGATTCCATTGAAATTGCCGGAAATAAAATCGGCCGGAATCCCGATAAGCAAACGTCTGGTCGTTAAGAATTAACGGAAGAAAAAAAATCCCGACCGGAATCAGTAAAAATATAAAACAGCAATAGGGTTTGCGATTCACAAATTCAATAAACGGTGATGGTAAAAACCTGATTGAACTGCCTTATCGTAACCTGTCAATTGAAGATGAAAAATCCATCCTGATGAACGTCAGATCAATTCCGGTTGAAATGATGCTTCAACTGTTTTTAACATCCGGAAAGAAGCCGGGGAGCTGCCATGCTTGATGATTCGGAACTCGAAACAATGAGGCCGGCAGCCGGATCTAGCCGCCGGCGTCACTGGAAAAAATCAAAACGGTGTCACTGGGCTCCAACGAATAATCCAACTCTCGCGTGAAATGTTTTCCCGATATATTGATGATGAATTCGGTTCGCAGTCTGTCCCCGTCAAAACAATGACCATCGAATTGGGGGAGCTCCATCCTCACTAATTGAAGGGCGGTTCCCAGTCGATGGTCTTCTTCGGGCAGGTTGACAACGAATTCCGCGACTCCTGCTCGAAGCCGCGGGATTCCGTAGAATTCAAATTTCATCGGAAACGACTTTAAATTTGATTCCGAATCGATTTTTGATGAATTCAATGAACTGGGTTCTTCTGTAAACAATCTATTTCTCGACAACCCAGATATTGCGGTAATGAACCGGGCAGCCATGATTCTGAAGGTAGACCGGTCCCTTGGTGTTACCCGCTTTGAGTGGCGCAGCGGTCGTGTTTCTGTTTCCCGGCAGTTCCACATCGTCATGTATTTTGACTCCGTTATGCATCACGGTGATGCGTGGATTCTCGACCAGCTTGTCACCCTCGTACTTGGGAGCCGTATAGTCGATGTCGTAAGTCTGCCAGGAAAGGGGTGGAAAACACATATTGGGTTTGACACCCGAGACAGAATAGATTCCCCCACATTCATTCATTTTGCCTTCCAGCCCAAAGGAGTCCAACATCTGGACCTCGTAACGACCCTGAACATAAATACCGCTATTTCCCCGACCTTGGCCCCGGTCTTGTGGCATGTAGGGTAACAGGAATTCGATATGAACCTTGTGGCTACCAAACGTCTGTTGGCTGGTTGTTCCGGCCATTAAAAGGCCCTCTTTGGACATCTTGCCGTTTTTCCAGCCAGCAACACTGCTGCCGTCGAAAAGAACTTTCGCCCCGCTGGGTGGCGCTTGGCCCAGCGTTTTACTTTTGCGGATTACCTTCTTCAACTCCCCCAGCTTTTCTCCTTCTGGAGTTCTAATCGTCAACACGTTTTTCTTGATATCACCATTGACGTCCTCGTTGCCGGAAAAAACAACGACGCCATCTTTCAATACACCTTTATTCTTAACAACCATTTTTTCCGAGCCGTCCCATCCCTCTCCGGGTAGACCGCCAGCAAAGCCGTAGGCCTGAAATTGACCTTTTCCCAGCGCTACAATTTGGGCACCGTGCGTTTGGTCACCAACCTCACCGACATATTCGCCTTGGTAAGCAAAATCTGCGTCGGCGTTTTTGGGGTCTGTGAAACGTGGTTTTTGGGCATGTACCTGGGACGAAAGCAAGATCGTTATCAATGCGACCATCATGCCACAGGCAAAGCAGAAAGCTCGGGGGGTTTTCATGGAATTCCTTTTGTCAGGATCTGAACGGTTGGGGTCTGAATGGTTTAAAGTCAACTACTTTCATTTTGTAAGGCGGCCGTCAGAATATCAACGACATATTTGGCCAAAACCGGCCTGTTTCACAATAGCGACATTCAACCGGATGGAACGTTCCACCCGACTACCCGGGAAACACCCACAAAACAGCCGTTATGGCTGAATTCCGCTGGAATAATCTTTGATGTTGATTATTTGCGGGCCTACGCTTCTTTATTGGTTGAAAATAGAGCAAAATGTAGCCGTGTATCACTTGCGGTTCATCCTGACAGGATCCAGCTGGTGTTCCAGCGAAAACATTTCTTTTTTTTACCTTTGAGGCGGAACTGACATGCGAATCTGCATGTTCACAGACAGCTTTTTACCTTACTGCTCTGGCGTTACGTTTTCAGTCCTGAATCAGGCCTCTGAATTGGTAAGACGTGGGCACGACGTCTGCGTCTTTCGCCCCAAACCTCGAAAACGAGATTTTGACGAGAACACTTCGGTGGACTTACCCGATAAAGTTGAGATCTTTGACGTGCCCTTTTCCTTAGGGGTCTCCAAGGTTCCCAAACTTCGAGTCACCCTTCCCTCTTTTCTTTCGTCTCTATGGCGGGTGCGAAAATGGGACCCCGACGTCGTTCACATGAGCACAGAATGGGGCTGTGGATGGGAAGGACTGGTCGCTTCCAAGTTGTTGCGTAAACCAACCGTTGGGACCTTTCATACATTTTTTGCTGATCCGGGTTACTTAAAATCGTTTGGGCTGCCCAGCTTTCAATGGATTCAAAAATTCATGTGGTGGTACTCGGTTAGCTTTTATAACGCTTGCCGATTTGTTACCAGTCCGTCCAAATCGGTCAAAGATGCTCTGGTTGCTCACGGAATTCGGTTTGATCCGATCATTATTCCTAACGGTATCGAACGTCCTCGTCGCGTCGACGCGGACGATATAATGGCCAAGCGTCAGAAAGTCGGCATTCATGGGCCTTCTTTTGTGTACTGTGGCCGTATTTCACCAGAAAAGTCTCTGGATGTTCTGATCGGTGCCTTCGCCCTTGTACAAAAACGGCGGCGGCGAGCGAAACTGGTGATTATTGGAGATGGGCCCCTGAAAAAAAACCTGGAGGCTCAGGCGACAAAGTTGGGCATCCGTGAAAACGTCGTTTTCTATGGACATGTTTCCCACGAACGACTCATTGATGAGAATCTGCTTTTGCTGGCAGATACCTTTGTCACGGCAAGTAAAACAGAAAATCAACCAATGAGCATTCTGGAGGCGATGTCCTTCGGCCTGCCGATCGTGGGTGCCAATTCCAAAGGTATACCTGAGTTGGTTGAAGACCGGGTCAATGGAATGCTGTTTGAACCCGATAACGAACAGGCCATGGCAGATTGCATGCTTCATATGGCAAACAAGCGGAGAAAACGCAGGCGAATGGGTCACGGCGCCTTGATGTTCGCTGCGGAATACCAAATGCCCCAAGTCGTTGATCAGCTGGAAAAAGTCTATCAACAGGCGATTGATCAATGCAAAAATCGTCGCGGTAAGTAATCAACGGAAGTCATCTGGGCAACGTGGATCATTTGAAGAGCCGGTTTCTGTTGTCCGACAGCCGTAGCAACCGTCTCGGTTTGAAATTATCTTTTCATCTCTCGGTCGGATTCATTTTCTGCAAGACAATCCTGGTCCAATCCTGCTGGACAATCACCACATTGCCACGGCAACTTGGTTAAATCAACGTTCCCACCACTGAGGATGACGCCCACTTTGGCGTTTTTATGTAATTTAGTCTTCATTGCCACCGCTACGGCCGTGGCTGAACTTGGCTCGATGATGATCTTTGCTCTTTCCCAAACCAGTTTCATTGCTGCAACGATCTCACCTTCTTGGACGGTGATCACTTGGGAAACGTGGTCCCTAACAAACGGCCACGTCAGGTCTCCCAGGCTTGTCAGCAATCCGTCGGCTATCGTTTGCGGGTTGGTTTGGGGGATAAGCCGATGGGCAGCTTTGGAGCGAGCCGCATCGTCCGCACCGGCCGGTTCGGCACCCCAAATCTGTATTTTTGATTGAGAACCGCTGGCCGCAATGCTGGTTCCGCTGATCAATCCACCTCCTCCAATAGGAGCGATCAACGTATCAATATCTGGCACTTCTTCCAATAATTCCAGAGCGGCGGTCCCCTGCCCTGCAATCACATGGGGGTGATCATAAGGATGGATAAAAGTAGCGCCGGTTGCCATGCGGACCTGATCGCTGGTTGTCTCCCTGGCTTTTAAAGTGGGTTCGCAATCCACGATGTGAGCACCATAGCCAGCCACCGCCGAGCGTTTCACAGTCGGCGCCGAGGTTGGCATGACAATGTGGGCAGGAATACCCCGTAAGCGAGCTGCCAGGGCCAACGCTTGGGCATGATTTCCAGAACTATGGGTCACCACGCCATTGGCTGCTTCGGCATCCGACAGTCGAAAAACGGCATTGCAAGCACCCCGAAATTTAAACGCACCCACTTTTTGAAAGTTTTCACATTTCAAAAAAAGCTCTGCTCCAGCTGTCCTATTCAGTGCCTGCGAAGTCATGACTGGAGTCCGATGTACCCAAGGCTTGATTTTTTCGCTTGCGGATTGAACATCCTCTAAGGAAACCGTCGCTATTTTTTTGTTCATCTCGGTAATGGGCTAACAGATTTAAACCGGTTTTTAAATGCTGGTTTATCTTCGCTGATTGCAAGACACCGCTCAACTCTGGAAAAGGGCCCAGTTAGAGGAAAAAAGCGGATGGAATCAACGATCCAACCAACAGTCCTTTCGGGAAATGTGTGGTTAGACGCCTGAAAATCACCTGGTTGCCTTCAGAGACCCTTCAAGGTGATTGGAACAAACGGTTGAAAGTTCTACACTGGAGAGAATCAGAGTCGATCTTTTTTTGGAATAAAAGCTGTTTAAGGAGTCACATTGGAACACTCGTCACATCCGGCGTCATTAAATCGGGCTAACCCAGAGCGCAGCCGGAAGCTGGCATTGGCTGCTGCGAGAACCGCAGCAGAAAACCGGGGAGCGGAACTGACCGTCCTGGACATGACCAACAATGCAGCGTGGGTCGATTATTTTGTGATCGCTACTGGCACCAGCCGACGGCAGCTTCACGCCATGAGCGAAGAAATAGACCGTAAACTCGAGGAGGGCCTGGGTGACAAAAGGATGAATATCGACGGGTATGACGAGAGCCGATGGATTGTCCTGGATTATGGGACGGTCGTGATTCACCTTTTTGACGCTGATACCCGGCTTTTTTACAGCTTGGAAAATCTATGGGCAGACGCGCCTCGGATCGACTTAACCGAAACGCTGGCCGGTATCTAAAGTCATTTCAGCGGAGTCAGGTCATTTCAGCTGAATCAAAGGGATCGTTTTTTGATCGACTAAAATCCTTTTTTCCCATCCAACCTGAGGGGGTTCTTCTTAAATCGAGGCCGTCGATATTTTCAGCATTTGACGGAATTGCCTGAACAGGTACTGACTGTCATGGGGACCCGCGGAGGCTTCGGGGTGATACTGTACGCTGCAAGCAGGGTGCTGAAGGTGCCGCACACCGGCGATGGTATTGTCATTTAGGTTTCGATGGGTCACCTCCAGACAATCCGGTAAATCCTCATCAGAAACGGCGAAACCATGATTCTGAGTGGTGATTTCGATTTTTTTAGTCTCCAAGTTCAAGATGGGATGATTCGCCCCACGATGACCGAACTTCATCTTAAAAGTCTTGGCGCCTGCCGCCAATGACAGCAACTGATGGCCAAGACAGATCCCAAAAATGGGGATTTTTCCCAAAAGTTGTTGAATCGTTTCAATCGCGTAAATCAATGGCTCTGGATCACCTGGCCCATTTGAAAGAAAAAGCCCGTCGGGCTGTTGCGATAATACCTCGTCGCCGCTGGAGGTGCCCGGCAGAACGGTGACCCGGCAACCCTGATCAATTAAGTGCCGAGGAATGTTCCATTTCATGCCAAAATCCAGGGCCACCACATGAGGGCGGCTGGCGTCTTCCTCTTGAATGCTTGACCCGCCATTCATATGCCACCATCCGCTCAAGGTTTCATGCCATTGCTGGGGCTTAGCGGGTAACACTTCTTTCACCAAGTCTCTGCCGACCAAACCAAGGCTCTGTTCAGCCTTGGCGATCAGACTTTCATCATCAAGATCCACCGTCGACAACACCCCGTTCATCGCTCCCTGAATCCGAATTTTTCGAACCAAAGCTCTGGTGTCGATTCCCTCAATTCCAATCACTCCATGATCCACCATAAAATCGTTCAACGATTGATCGGAACGAAAATTACTACGAATACGACTGTTTTCCTTGACAATAAATCCTGCCAAGTGAGGAATCTGGTTTTCAAGATCCTCGGAATTCGTGCCAACATTCCCAATTTCCGGGCAGGTCATGGTAACAATTTGGCCCCGATAGCTTGGATCGGTGAGAATTTCCTGATAACCAGTCATCGAGGTATTGAATACCACTTCACCATCAACCTCCCCTTCGGCTCCAAACGATTGGCCGGTGTAGATAGTACCATCTTCGAGAACTAGCTTTGCGATACGGGTCATTTTACGGTGTTAATTTATTCTGGTTATCCGGATGGCATAAATTGTACGCGATGCATAAGGTTTTTTCTTTAAGGTGAAAGCACGACTTGCCTTCAGATCCTAAAGGTTTAAACCTCCATGTCCCGATAGATGATAACGGCTGTGGGTCTCCGAACAAGGTAATCTCGTTCGGACAGCCAAAAAATGGAAGGGTTCCTGTTGCGGCGAGCGGGGACCCTTCTTTTATTTCTTGCTTGATTTTCTCGATGGCTGACAAAAAAATGGCTCTGGCTGACAAAAAAATGGCTCAATTTGGCCATCCTTCAACTTAAACCCCACTTTTTTCTAAAGGTCCACTCGGTTCCCAGTAACAGGGTAAAACCGATCAAAACAGCCAAGGCGTCTTCGAAGGTATCTCCCAGCTGCCATTTTTTTTGGATCTCTATTTCCTTGTCCTCGCGTTTGACAATGATCTCCTCAAGCAGGGCACCCAATTCCTCCGGCGGAACACTCCGACCGCCCCATTCGGCAGTCTGGTTGGCCATTCGAGCCAGCCGGCCAGGATCGGCCAACGGATTGGCTTTTTCGCTATCCCGATCCAAAACGACAAATTCAATACGAGTCGAGCCTAAATCGCGAGTCTTCCGACTTGCTGAAACCGATAACGAATAGGCTCCAGGTTTGTTCAGCAGCTCACCCTCGATTTTTCCAACAGATTCCGCTTGAAGCCGAGACACGTTGATAGGGTTTTCGTTGCCGTCAGGCGAAATCAGAGTCGCATCAAATATCGCATCATCGATTCGATCACCCAATGGTGAACTCGCTTCGCAGGTAAACCGGATCTCGGTTTCCGGCTCCAAGCGTCGCTGAGGCAAATTGACCCAAATGTTGTCGTTTCCCATTCCGTCTCGACGGGCTAACCACAGAATGATCTGACGCCAAAACCGTTTGTGAACCTCTTTTTGTCCACTGGTCCACCATTTCCATGTCGAATCGCCTGCAAACAACAGAATACGCCCACCATAATTTCCCTGGATTAATACCGGATCTCCATCGGTGCTTTCCAACAGCACTCGAGCCTGATCTTTCAGCCCTTTGAAACGGTTGACACTGGAAAGTGGTGGTAGTTTTTTCCAACCTTCTTGGGGATCTCCCGGAAACAGCCTCGTCAGGTAGTGAGGCCGAACGGGTTGCAGCACCACCGGTCCTGGCAGATGGAGATCCGCTCTTCGTTTTGAGCTGTTGAATGGTTGCTTTTCAAAAGCGTCCATATTGACAGGAAGAATCTCGCCTAATGGCGTCTGGTAATAGGCTCCCGCTCCAAAACTATGATTGCCGCCAATCATCAAAAAGCCTTTCCCTTTTTGAATGGTGGAAACCAGAGAATCCAGGCTACTTCGGGTATCCCCTTTCTTAAAGAGAGCTGTGGCATCGAGATCATGAAAAATGATGACATCATAAAGCGTGTTTTGAAAAAGGTCGTTGCGATCCAGTGGCCATCGGTCGCGTGAATCCGGATCGATATAAACAACGTCAATATCGATTCCCTGAGCGGCTCCGATGCTCTTTTTCAAATAGAGCTGTTCAATTCCTTCCTTTCCCCGTACGTACAAAACTCGCAGCCCTTTCTCGTCCACGTTTAAAAACGCTGGCAGCTGATTATTCTTGACAACCAATTCCTGAGGCTGCGATTCGGCGATGACGCTAAGGGTAAATTGACCAGACTTTTCGGGAATATACTGGAACTCCAGTTCGATTTCCTCCTGCTCCTTGGTGACCGTTTTGCGCAGCGTCTGAACCGTTTTTCCTTCTCCTGAGGTATCATACAACACCAGTCGAATCGGAATTTCCCGGTTGACAAAGCCACGCGTTTTTAACGTGGCATTGACGATCAGCTCGTTTTTCACATTGATCGTGAATTGTTCGGGCATGTTGGTGATGGCCAAATCTGCAAACTGTCCGGCATCTCCCTCCTGCCCAAAGGGTACCGTGTAGATTGGCGCTTGCAAATCGTCGAAAAGGCGAACTGCCTGTTGAAGATCCACCTTGGCTTCGCCGATGTTCTGAACACCGTCGCCCAGCAGAATGGCACCGACCAGCCGTTGGCTAAGGCTGCCCTGCAGCGATTGGTCAAGGCTGGTTCCCATATCCGTTTGACCACCATCGGCGGTAGAAGGCCATTGTATGGAACCGTTTTCATAAGGTATCGGTGCAACCTCCCGATCAAATCCAAACACCTTCAGCCGTATATTTTCGCGGTCCAACATCAGAAGTTGATTTGCCACATTTTCTAATGTTCTCTGGGCGGCGGCATAACGGCTTTCACCGTCTGCTCGATGCGCCAATTGCATACTTCGTGAAAGATCGATCATCAGGTTCAATACAGCCGTTTGTGCCTTTCGCTCGACGATCACCACCCCTGGCCTGAGCATGCAAACTAGAAGGGCAAAAAAAACAGCACCGCGAAGCGAGGCAAGAAACCACTTTTGGCGTCTACTCAGATTGCCAAAATCAGGTCCAATCCAGAGCACCGAAAAAAAAACGACGCCGAATAAAATCAGAATCCACCAGGAATAAATGGGATTTATCGTCCAGGATGTCATTGGCGTATTTGTCTACCTGTTGCCATAAAGGAATCGAGTAGGGTGGCCCTGAAACGCAACCGATCCATTAAGGAATTCAAAAACCTAGCGCATAAAAATCCGATTCCTCTGGAATTGCCATTCCTGCATTCATCGGACCAGCAAAACTTCGACCGAGGGACCTGATTGTCGATCCACTTTTGCGTGAGAAACCCTCACGTTGGTGCCTGATTGGATCATTTCACGCGCCTTTTGATTTATAGGGCGAGCCCTTCAGCGAGGCAAGCCATCTCGAGGGAGCTTCCACTAGGAAACCGGGGCCAATTCTTTAATTGCCTTGCCAAAAGGGAGAATCGGCATGGGTCGCCCACTCCGGTCCAAGTACGACTTTTCCGGATTAACGCCAAGATGTTGGTAAACGCTGGCCCAAAGATCGTTGGGTGTCAGGGGTCGCTGTCGAGGCTCTTCCCCTTTTTCGTTGGTGGCCCCGACAACCTGTCCGGTTTGCATTCCACCACCAGAAACCAATAGGCTCATCGCCCTAGGCCAGTGGTCCCGGCCAGGTTGACTGATTTTGGTTTGCGTTCCAGTTTGGCTGTTTAATCTGGGGGTCCTTCCAAATTCGCCCGTGACGACCAGTAGCACCCGCCGATCCAAACCGCGGTCATAAAGATCTTCGATCAACGCTGTGATGACCTGATCATAGAGAGGCAGTCTGATAACGGAGTCCTTAAAGAGATGGCAATTGACTGCATGGCTATCCCAGTTATAGGTTCCGTAAAGAGGCATCCTGATCCCTGAAACATACGGATTTTCCATGACGACGGTGACCCATGGAACACCTGCCTCCACCAGCCTTCTAGAAAGCAAAGCCCTTTGACCCCACTCATGTCTCCCATATCGGTCCCGCAGCGAGTCATTTTCCTGTGAAAGGTCAAATGCCGTTCGGGCTGCTTTGGAGGTAATCATTCCCAAGGCTCGGTCATTAAACCGATCGATTGATCTACCTAAATCTTGATTTTCTATTTTCTTTCGCAGGGAATCCATCCCTCGCATCAAACCGATCCGATCATTTAACCGCTCCTCAAACAGTCCGCCGGTTAGCGCCAAATTCTGAATTCTGAACTGATCGGCGTTCGGGTCGGCGGAGATTCTAAAGGGATGAGTTTCTGACCCTAAATACGCTGAACCAAAGCTGAATGTATCGACGTTGTTAACCCGTCCATTTCCCAAAACAACGTAATTTTCCAGATCCGTGGTACTCGCTTTTTCGGCATGGAATTTCGCGGCAATCGAACCGACCATAGGAGCATCGTTGACAAAACCGGTAGGTGTTTTTGGTTTTCGGCCGGTCAAAAAACGCTTATGGCCGCCACCATGATCCGCGAATTCATGGTGACAAGAGCGAATCAGGGTAAATTTGTCAGCTATCTTGGAATGAAATGGCAACAGCTCACAGACCTCGATTCCGGAAACGTTGGTTTGAATCGGGCGGAATTCTCCACGATACTCGACTGGCGCATTGGGTTTCATATCGTAGGTTTCCATATGCGGCGGACCGCCAGGTAACCAAATGAAAATGACCGCTGGGTTTGAATGGCTGTCGTTTGCTTTTCCAGACCGGGATTGAGCCTCCAGAAGCTGCGATAAACCCAGGCCCCCCATCACGCCGCCACCCATTTGCAATACATTTCGCCGCGACAGCTGCTGATTCAGAAAACGACCGGTATGGGTTGAGCTCCTTGTGTTCATTCCTTGAAAATAACATGCCAGCGGTTTGTAATTCAATCTGAAAATGGGCCGATCTTTGCTGAATACTCCGGCCACGCTTGGAAGCCGCTAGCGGCGGTAGTTGGCCCAAAAAACCGGAATCCCCTGTAGATTCAAGCTCGAATCAGCACCGGGTTTCGGCCAGCATGCGCTAACGGTTTCCATTGATCCCTATCATTTCAGAAAGACAGGGGCTTTCCCCTTCATTTTGGTGCCTGCCGAGAATGATCAAATTAAACAGCACAACAGGCAACGAACTCTTTAAAAAGGGTTGACGGTTCCTCAAATATCTGGAAAGTCTTTGAATCAACTCTTTTCAGGCGTGGCAATTTCAGGTGTGGCAATGGATTTAAGTTGGCAAACGGTCCTCAAAGCAGAACTGGCGAGTGACTCATTTAGGGACCTGCAAAAATTTCTGGCCCAAGAAGGAATCAAAGAGTCTGTTTTTCCTGAAGCCAGTGAAGTTTTTACTGCGTTTGCCATCACGCCGTTCAAAGAGGTTAAGGTCGTTATTCTCGGCCAGGACCCTTACCATGATCATGGTCAGGCGCATGGGTTGGCATTTTCGGTCAAGAACAAGACGAAACACCCGCCATCTCTACGAAATATATTCAAAGAATTGAAATCGGATCTCGAACTGGAGCCACCGGTCAACGGTAACCTCACTGCCTGGGCTAAACAGGGTGTTTTCCTTTTAAACGTCGTGCTCACCGTCCGTGCCCACCAAGCTCACTCTCATCGTGATCAGGGTTGGGAAATTTTTACCGACGCTGTCATCCGAAAATTAGGGTGTGGCCGAGACCATCTTGTTTTTTTATTGTGGGGAAAATCAGCCCAATCCAAAGAACATTTGATCGATCAACAAAAACACACCATTCTCAAATCGCCCCACCCCAGCCCTCTTTCCGCCCACCGAGGATTTTTCGGCAGCAAGCCATTTTCCTGCGCGAACGACGCCTTGAAGATAAACGGGCAGGTTCCTGTTGATTGGCGGTTAGATTGATCGAACCGCGAAAACGAATATCAATGTTCAACCCGAGCAAGACATTCGGGTGTTTCGTTTCTTGCGTTATTGACCGTTTTGTTTACTTTTCGGCGGACCATCTCTACCGCTGAAAAGGGAGCCAGTAGGCTTTGAAGTTTTGGCTGGTTAAAACCACCTGAGAGCCAGGCGTCAACGGCCTCTGGATCCAGAATCACCGGCATACGATCATGACAGGGTGACACCAACTGATTCGCAGTGGTGGTAAGAATGGTGCAGGAATCGATTGCTGTCTCTTTTCCCCAATGCTCCCAAAGCCCGGCGAATGCCATGACTGAGCCATCCGCCATGGAAAAATAGAAGGGCTGTTTACCGTTTTCGGTTTTCTCCCATTCATAAAAACCATCCGCTAGAACGAGACACCGCCGCTCTCGAAAAGCCTCTCGAAATGAAGGTTTATGCGCCGCTGTTTCGCCCCGAGCATTGATCAGTTTAAAGCCCACCGATTTGTCTTTCGCCCAACGTGGAATCAGGCCCCACCGAAAAAACTGCCAACTCCGGTGTTTATCTCCCACAACAGCAGCAACCATTTGGGAAGGGGCGATGTTGTACCGCGGAAGAATCTCTTGAGAGGGGATTTCGACATGAAACAGGTTCGAGATGGCGGCCGGATCGGTTTTTAATGTAAATCGGCCGCACATGTAATGCTTTTCATTCATTCTGAAAGCGACTTTTGATTAATTCTGAAAACGACGAGGGGTATCAATCCCAGTCATCATCTTCGTCGTCATCATCGTCGTCGTCGTCAGGCCAGTCGCCATCATCCCAGTCATCGTCGTCGTCATCGTCGTCGTCATCGGCGTCGCCTGCGCTGTCGGCGTCTGTGCCATCGGCATCGTCCGCTTCGTCCGCTTCGTCGTCGTCCGCATCGTCATCATCGACTTCCTGCCACTGGGCGTCATCTTCGTCGTCATCGTCGTCTTCGTCGTCTTCGAATTCAATTTCTTCATCATCGTCGTCGTCGAATTCAATTTCATCTCCATCATCTTCGTCGTCGTCGTCGTCGTCGAATTCAATTTCGTCTTCATCTTCTTCATCGTCGTCGAAGTCAATTTCGTCGCCCTCGTCATCATCTTCGTCGTCGTCCCCCTCGTCTTCGTCCCCCTCGTCTTCGTCGAAGTCTACTTCGTCGTCGCTTAATTCTTCATCCTCCTCCATTTCAATGGTCGAATTGGATGAGTTATCACTGGCTGATAAAACGTGGAACTCCATTGATGAATTAACTTTCCTCTGAAAAGAGAATTTTTGCAAAGTGGAAACGGTCACGATGAAAAGCTCCTTAAGCGTAATCTTCCGTAATGTTCAGTATGTCTTGCGAATCGAACTCCGACGCTCCATCGGTGTTTTTCCTGAAATAATCGGACTTCGGCAAGTCCTCTAGTTTATCTATTCCAAAATATTTTAGAAAATACTTTGTTGTTGTGTACAGAAATGGGCGCCCTAATTCTTCACTTCTCCCACTAATTTTAATAAATTTTCGCTCCATCAGCTGTCTCAAGACCTCTCCACAGCTAACCCCCCGGATCTGTTCAACATCGGCTCGAACCACCGGTTGTCGGTAGCCGATAATCGAAAGAGTCTCCATCGCTGGTTCTGAGAGCCGAGATTCCTCTGTTACTCCATGTAATCGGCGAACCCAGCTTACGACTTGGGGTTTTGTCAAGAATTGATAACCGCCAGCAATTTTCTCCACACTAAAGGCTCGCCCGGCTTCGCGGTTGCGGACGTTGATTTGTGCAATCAGACTTCTCGCCTCGGTACCGTCGGTCAAATGAGCCAGTTTTGCGATTTGACGGGTGTTCAAGGGTTCGCGGCTGATAAAGAGAACCGCTTCCACCCGTCGCATCTTTATTTTTGGCGAGTCATGGATACCGTCTTCAAAACCGTCTCCATTTTGGTTGATGGTGCCATCTCTAGCGTTTGGCGTCTGCCGGAAAAAACTACTCTTGAATTCCCTCTGGCTCTCGGTGACTTTCGATGAATGAAGCTGTTGGTTTTTGGAAGGACTCTGCAATCGACGACCGCTCCCTGAGACACGCTGCTGCCCTCTGGTTTGCTGCGAATCGCCAAAACGGAACATCATGGGCCATGACCGGTGGTTGGGGGGTGGTAATACAGGTCCGTTGGCAGCTGCCAATCGCCTTCGGTGAGTATGTCGAAGCCTATTCAGTTCGACAACATGACTTTGGGAAAATTGGGTTGGTCAGCACATCGAAGGCCAGATAACTCGATTCTGAGCCGCCCCCCACCGGCTTGTTTGCGCAAAACTGCTATATTATCAGCTTCCCAGATACCGCTGCAGATTGTGAAAAGAATAAATAATTCCAGCGGTAATAGGTCGGCATCCTGATTGAAAACCAGCAACTATTGGCGGGAAAACCTTGTAGGTCGGGGGTACCACCGGAAAACGCCGATTCTGTTTCGGCTGCAGCGACCTTTTATTTCAAATTCCCAAATTGGAATTTTAGGACCTGATTCGATGGACAGTATTTTCCTCGACAACAACTCAACAACCATGTTGGATGATGGCGTCATCCGCTCCATGGAGGAATGCCAAAAAGGAAGGTTCGCCAATCCGGCCAGTCAGCATGAATTTGGTCGCTCAGCTCGACGAGCTCTGGAGCGCGCCAGGGATAGCCTTGCCACTCATTTGAACCTCAGGGTGGACGATCAATGCCTTTTTACCAGCGGTGGTACTGAGGCCAACAATCTAGGTTTGTTTGGTTTCTTTCCACCTGAAAGCCGAAACGCTGGATTCAATCTGGTTTCCACATCCATCGAACACCCCAGCTTGCTGGCGGCTTACGATTGGCTGAGTTTGCAGGGAGTGGAAATTCGGTTAATCGATCCGGACAACCTGGGTCGTGTCGATGCGGAGTCTCTTTTAGAGTTGGCCGACTCCCAGACACGGTGGGTGGGCTGCATGGCTGGCAATAATGAAACCGGTGTGCTCCAACCAATTGAAAGAATCGCCGCCGGTTGCGAGAGACTGAATCTGCCCTTTCATGTAGACGCGGTACAGGCGGTTGGAAAAATTCTTTTCGATTTTTCTTTGCCGGGCATCTCCTCGGCGGCCATATCCGCCCACAAAATCCATGGTCCAGTGGGAATCGGTGCCCTCCTTGTTAAAAAAGATATCCCCGTTTCTCCGATGTTATTTGGCGGTTTTCAACAAGGCGGAATTCGCCCAGGTACCGAAAACCTGGTTCTGGCGACTGGATTTGCGACCGCTATCGAGAATGCGATTGGTCAGCTCGAAGATCATCAACTCCATTTATCCACTCTTCGAGATGATTTGGAGCACCGTTTGTTAAACGCTATTCCCGAGGTTGTCGTAAATGGGTCCACCCAATTTCGCCTGCCACATACCACCAATCTCTCGTTTTTAGGCATCGATCGACAACAATTCATTCTGGCGGCTGATACCCAAAAAATAGCTGTTTCGACCGGATCAGCCTGTTCAAGTGGATCCAGCCAGGCTTCTCATGTTTTGACTGCCATGAACTGCCCCAAAGAAAATATTGATTCTGCTATTCGGTTTGGACTCAGTATTCAAAACAAGACCGAAGAAATCCAACAAGCCTCGGCTAGAATCGCTCAAATTTGTGCCAATTTGCGGAGTGGTAAATTAAAAGGCGGAAACAGCCATTAGGCGTCGAAAAACGCCGGGAATTTTGGTAAGATTTGGAAACCGCTCAGCCCAGAAAATTCTACAAATCGTTGGGAAATTCGTGACTTTCGAATCCATTTTTTCATTGCCCAATTCGATCCCGTCAGAGTTAATGGAAACTCTCAAGGAAACCGGATCCAACAATGAAAAAATGAATTCTGGTGTTGGTTCCCTGGAATCTTCCGCCAAGGCTAAAAATTCTGGCTTCGGCTCCAAGGATAAGCGATCTCGACTGTTCTTTGGCAGGGAAAACTCACTGCTCAAATTACTCCTTCAGGAAAATTTAGCTGGCTGGGACAAAAGCTTTTTCCCCCTTTTTTTCTACGGTCCCTCTGGTTGTGGCAAGTCTGCCATTGCTGAGTTGTTCGCCAGAGATTTAAGCGAGTCATTTTCAGAAGAATCTATCGACGCCGGTTCCCCAGAAGAATTGCCGCTATCCTTCACCCCCCGCGAAACACCTCGCGAAGGTGTTTTTCACCGCAACGCAAGTGATTTTTTTCGTGATTTTATAGAAGCTGTTGATCTTGATGAACTGGAAAATTTCCGCGGAATCTACAAAAAATCAAAAGTCGTCATTCTCGATAATATTGATGAGTTGATCGAAAAAAAATCGGTCCATGGTGAATTAATTCATCTGTTAGATCGGTGCCCCCTGGTGATTCTTACCAGCGTCATTCACCCAAGTGAATTCAATGCGTTTCCGGGGCAAGTGAACAGCCGGCTTCTAAGCGGCCTTTGTATCCCGGTCGAGAATCCGGAAACCACCGTAAAAACTATCCTCATTGAAAATGAAGTTTCCTTATTAAACGGCACAATAGAAAGAGAAGCCGCTCTCTGGTTAGCTGAAAACGCCTGTCCCAATATTCCGCTTTTGAAACAGCAGGTTTCAAAACTTCGGATTCACCTCAATCTTCAAAAACCAGTCACTCTCTCCGCTTTAAAAAAAATATTTAATAAGAAAGTGGTGGCTAATGTCACCCTTCCTCTAATTTGCCGGATCGTCGCCAAAAATCAACGACTTAAATCTTCGGATATGAAAAGCCAGTCCCGCAAACGGTCCATCGTTTTGGCCCGCGGGGTGGCTGTGTATATCGCCCGAGAAAACTACCGGTTTAAATACGATGAAATTGGGAAGTTTTTTGGTAACCGTGATCACACTACCGTGATGCATGCCCATCGCAGATTCAAGTTGCAGATTGTCACCGATCTGGAACTAAAAAACTGTTTAGGAGAAATTGAAAAACAAATTGAATTGGAAGGTCGCCGTTGACCGGACTTCCTTGAAAACCTGTTTAGTGGCTGTCTTTGAATGTTGATAAAACACCCACTTATCAACAGCCTTAAAAACGACGCTTTGATTGATCAACATTTATTACGCTTATCAACCTTACCGTCGACAATTATTTGACATTTTTTCCCCTTCGTTTTTTGTAGTTTTAACTGGCCTTAATGGTATTAAATTCACTTATCAACATTTTTTGCCGACACATTACTACTTTTACTCTTTAAATAACTAATAGTAGAAAGACCACACTTGTGAAAATTGAAATCAACCGAGAGGAGTTTCTCTCCGTATTCCAGACAGCAGCAAGTATTTCGCCAACGCGAAGCCCCAAACCTATCCTGCAGAATGTGAAACTCATCGCAGAGGAATCAGCCGCAACTCTCTTGGCGACCGATATGGAAATAGGTGTTCGGTTGAACGTACCAGGTGTTTCAGTGGACACTCCTGGAAAGTGTATTTTGCCGGTGCAGCGGTTTAATTCAGTATTACGAGAATCCTCTGACGAGACGCTTTCAATCGAAACGGACGACTCGGGGTCAATAGTTAAAGGAAAGAATAGTAAGTTCCGACTGCCCGCGGAAAACCCTGACGAATTCCCCGATATCATCGACTTCGAGGAGGAATCGTATTTTGAGGTTCCAGCTAATTTGCTTAAGCAGATGATCCGCCGGACTTTATTCGCGACCGATGCGGAAAGCGCCAGGTTTGCGTTGGGGGGTATTTTGTTGGAAGTAGATAATGATCAATTGGTGGCCGTCGGTACTGACGGTCGAAGATTGGCAAAAATGGAGGGGCCTTTGAAAAAAGTCGGCACGCCACCTCAAAATGAATCCAAGACGATCGTGCCAACCAAATCAATGCAGTCGATAGACCGGGCTTTGCCGGACAGGGATGAACCGGTTCAGTTTGTATCTAAAGCCAACGACGTGCTGGTTAGGTTTTCGCAAGGAGTCATTTCCTCAAGATTGGTAGAAGGCCGGTTTCCTCCGTGGAGGGACGTTTTTCCTAAACGGGATAGCGCAGTCACTATCAATCTCAACGTGGGACCGGTTTTTTCAGCGGTGCGGCAAGCGGCTATTGTGACCAGTGAAGAGAGTCGAGGAATTGACCTTACTTTTGGAAAAGGGTCTTTGGTGATGACTGGAAACACAGCAGACGTAGGCGAATCTCGGGTGGAAATGCCGATACCGTTTGATGGTGAAGAAATCGTTTTGACATTGGATCACCGTTACTTTTCGGATTTTCTTAAAGTGTTAGAGCCACAGGCCACTTTTCAAATGGAAATAGAGAATAGCGAAGGCGCTGCGATCTGCTCGACAGATGACGGATATGGTTACGTTATTATGCCACTTTCGCGAGACCGCAGAAAATGAGTCGGTCGTTTGATTCGAACAAGAGCGAAAAAAATAGAGTGACGGATCATTCACAAGGGGATTATTCCGAAAAGGATTTTTTACTTCGCGCCGAACAAATCAAAAAAAAACAAGTTTATCGAAAACGACCTAAACAAGCCCGGGATTTGATAAATGTGTTGTTGGCTCGAAAAGGCTATAGCCAGGTCGAAACCAATAACCAATTACAAACAAAGTGGGAATCAATATTAGATTCCAAATGGAAGAATAGAACACTTGCGACATCAATCAGGGCAGGTCGGTTGGATGTCCTGGTAGAGAGTGCTGTAGTGAATCAGGAATTGACGTTTATTAAAACAAAGTTATTGGCAAAACTAAAAGAAACTTCGATTGGAAAAGGGATTAGGGATATTCGTTTTCGAATCGGTAGCCTTTAACGCGACTAACAAAAGAAAAAAAACGTGACTATGAGCGACGAAAATAAAAAGCCCACCGAAGGAAATAACCCCGAAAAGGTGATGGGTGAATACGGTACAGACCAAATGCGTTACATGTCAGATCTGGAACATGTTCGTGAACGGTCTGGTATGTACATAGGCAATACAGACACAGAAGGATTACATCACCTGGTTTCCGAGGTGGTGGATAATTCGATTGACGAAGTGATGGCCGGACATGCTTCGGTGATTAAGGTATCGGTCAACGCAGATGGTTCATGTACAGTGCGAGATGACGGACGCGGCATCCCAGTCGGTGAGGATCCGAGTATAGGAAAATCAGCGTTAGAGGGCGTGATGACTATGCTGAAATACGGGGGAAAATTTGACAAAGATGCTTACAAAACGTCCGGCGGTTTACATGGTATTGGTGTCAAAGCGGTAAATTTCCTTTCCCATTGGTGTGAAGTAGAGGTCCGCCGAGAGGGAGGTATTTATCAGCAGGAATACGAGCGCGGGAAACCGGCGGGACCGGTGACGAATATAGGAAAATCGACTTCCAGCGGAACCAAAACCACTTTCAAACCAGACCCAGAAGTTTTTGGCAATCTGAAATTTGAATTCAAGACAATGGAAAAACGATTGCGGGAGCTGGCATATCTCAACAAAGGTGTGAGGATTGAGTTTGGTGATGAACGGAACGGGGAGTCGGAGTCATTTGAATTTCCCGAGGGAATCGTTCAATTTGTAACCGATATCAATAAATCAAGTGATCCAATTCATAAAGAAGTAGTCTTTATTAATGGTGAAATAGAAGGCAGTTATGTGGAAGTCGCTTTTCAATACGCCGAAGAATACACAGAAAATATTCATTGCTACGTCAATAATATTAATACCAAAGATGGGGGAACCCATTTAGACGGCTTTCGGGACGCGCTCCGCAAGACGTTAAATAATTATGGCAAGAAGGAAAAAATGTTTAAGGATCTCACCCCGACAGGTGAAGATTTTCGGGAGGGTTTAACCGCGATAGTGTCGGCTCGAATCCCAGAGCCAAAGTTTGAATCTCAAACCAAGGTCAAATTGAATAATACGGAACTCAAAGGAATCGTTAACGCGATCGTTTCGGAACACCTTGAAAAGTATTTTGAAGAGAATCCCAAAACGGCTAAAACCCTGGTGAGGAAGGGTATTTTAGCGGCAGAGGCAAGAGAAGCAGCTCGTAACGCAAAAAAAATATTAAGAGATCGTAAAGGGATACTCGGTGGTGGGAGCCTACCTGGAAAACTGCGTGACTGCCTCAGTAAAGACATGGAAAAGTGTGAACTTTATCTGGTGGAAGGCGACTCTGCTGGAGGATCAGCAGAAGGTGGACGCCTTAAGGAGTTTCAGGCCATTCTGCCCCTAAGAGGTAAAATCATTAATGCCTATAAGGCGCGAGAAGATAAAGTGCTTGCCAATGAAGAAGTGCAAAGCATGATTAGCGCCATCAATGCCGGGACTGGTCCTGACCAGGACCTCTCCAAACTGCGTTACAACAAAATTATTGTCATGACGGACGCGGATGTTGATGGATCGCACATTCGAACTTTGTTGCTCTGCTTTTTTTACAGACAGATGTTTCATCTCATAGAGAAGGGACATGTTTATGTAGCTCAACCGCCTTTGTTCCGGGTTCGTTCAAAAAGCAAAACTTATTACGTGCAAACCGATGAGGAAATGAAAACACAGATGCTGGAACGTGGTTTGGAAGGATCTCTTTTAGAGAGTTCCGACGGAATCAGCATTGAAGGTGATCAAATGGAAAAACTATGTGGCACCCTGTCGTCCATGGAAGAGGCTCTGGTCGCTTTGGAACGGCGAGGAATTTCACTGAAAATCCATGCCGAACGGCAGGATCCGGTTAGCGGAAAGCTCCCGGTTTACCACCTGATTATCAACAGGAACGATCATTGGTTTACCGAGCGACAGGCAAAAGATGATTTCATCAAGGAGTATGAGGAAAAAAATAACGTTGATGTTTCACAGGACGATATAAAAACCGAAACAAACGAGGAACCCGAAGAGGGAGAAGAGGAAAAACGCCCTGTAGTCATGGTGAAGTTAACCGAATTTCACGAAGTCAGGACAATCAATTCGAGCCTGAAAGACTTGAGGGAAATGGGATTTGAAATTGAAACCCTGATTCCTCAGGAGCGAACAGGAGTTGAAGAACCTCGATTTGCCCTTCGCCGAGGGGAGA
This sequence comes from Planctomycetota bacterium, assembly GCA_014238905.1. Lineage (GTDB taxonomy): Bacteria > Planctomycetota > Planctomycetia > Pirellulales > Pirellulaceae > JABAAE01. Next base: position 605,378 of record JABAAE010000001.1, on the reverse strand, counting down.
ATACCACAGGGGTTGAAGATCTTCGCGAATTACTGTCCGCCGTTCGATCTGCAGGTGAAAAAGGACTGCAGGTGACTCGCTTTAAAGGACTGGGTGAAATGAATGCTGAAGAGTTAAGAGACACAACACTGGATCCAGAGAATCGAACACTAATCAAAGTCACGATGGCTGATGTTGGCGCGGCGGATGAAATGTTTCGAATTCTCATGGGGGACAAGGTGGAGCCTCGGCGGGAATTCATCGAGAAAAATGCGCTTGATGTACGAAAGCTGGATATTTAATACAGCTAAACATCGCAGCGAGAATGAGTGGTTTCTAAAACGAAACAAGGGTGTCGGGGTGAATCAACCCGTGAAGAGGCTTTCACAGTCGCATCTGGAATAGCGGGGGCCCGTTGAAGAAATCCAGTTCATATTCATCCGTATCAGATCTAAAAACTCGGCCGAAAAACCGAAGTTTACTTTATCTTTTGATTGGCTTGGTCTGTCAGGTATTCTTTTGGTATTTCGCCTCGCCTGGCCCTCAAATATCTGGCTTTTCTGACCAAGGCAGAGCATTGGAAATCGGGATTCAGGGATGCGGTTTATCGGTAGTTCTCCTGATGGTGGTTCCCCTGCTGATCATGTTATTAGCCAGAGATGACCCCCGCCGTCTCCCAATTGGTTTGGGGGATTACAAGTTTGGAATGAGAGCCATCTGCGTGTTTGGCCCGATCCTGATTGTGGGGACCGCATTAGGATCTTTTGATGAAAGCCTAATCCGCTTTTACCCGATACCGGGGAACCGAATCGCCGAGAATTTGTCGACATTCTTTTTGTGGACTGTCTGGTATGGATGTTTCTATGTGTCATTTGAGTTTTTTTACCGCGGTTTTCTATTGTTTGGCACCGACGACATTGGTCTTTTCAACTGTTTTTTGATTCAACTGTGCTGTTGTGTTTTGATTCATATGGGTAAACCGCTGGCAGAAACCCTGGCATCGATCCCAGCATCAATTCTCTTTGCCTGGTTAGTTATTCGAACGGGAAGCATCTGGTACTCGTTTGCAATTCATTATGCGGTTGGCATAACCAACGATCTTGCCGCGCTGTTTCAACGGGGAGAATTTTTTCTCGATTAGTGTTGTTTGAAATCGGCAGGCAATGTGGAACTTCCGATAGACCTGAATTTCTTAGTGAGGTCCTTAAATGAAGAAACGGTCTGCTGTTGGGGTAGGAATAACAGCTTGGATATGTGTCACTGCGGCATTCAGCAGCGACGAAAAACTGACAGTGGAAATTTTGGAAGGAAAATCGGTCTGGGTTTCCCGGGAGGTGGTCGGTGTCCCAAACAGGACTCAACCAGTAAAGATCCGGGTCTGGTTCGACAAACAATTTCTTGGAGATGGTAAAGCCTACAACCGGAGGGCAAAAGAATTTTCAAAATGGGGACGGCGACAATTAAGAAAACAGGTTGTCCAATCACTGCAGTTCACCAGCGAAGAATCGTATCGAACGGCGGCCGCGTCCATCGAGGCATTAATCGAGAAAAACAAAATAACGGATTTTAAGCGACATTGGATAGTGAATGGTTTTTCTTGCCGTTTATCGCTGGCCAATGTCAAAGAGATCCGGAATATCCCGGGTGTCAAAAAAATCTTTGTGGAACCGGTTCGGGGCCGCCCCGGAAAAGAGACAGTTCCGCCCAAACAATTAGACTTTCCGCTGGATGGACAATCCAAGTTTGATCCCGACCGGTATCAACATCCGTGGTATGTCAGATCCCTGTTGGCTGACCGAACCTGGAAAAAATGGGGGATCACCGGCAAGGGAACATTAAATGTCATTCATGATTTCAACTTTTTTTATCCCGAGGGGTTGGTTAAAAATCTCTATCAAAACTCGGCGGAAATTCCAGGGAACGGTTTGGATGACGATGAAAATGGATGGGTCGATGATTGTTATGGATATAACTTTGCGACCAAGTCTTCGCGGCTCACCGTTCTTGCCGATCAAGGGCAATTGCAGGCGATGCACGGTACCATGTGTGCGACCATTGTCTGTGGAACAGGGACCCCCGATAGTCCCTATGAATTTGGCATCGCTCCAGAGGCGAAATGGGCTGGCGTCATCGCCGGGCAAAACCTTGAAGAAGCGGTGGAATGGGCAATCCTTCAGGGAGCCGATACCTATAGCATGAGTTTTTCACAACCGAACCTTGGTGAGGTCCGATCTCATTGGCGAAAGGTGATGGAACACGGATCCTTTTGCGGAGTTTATTTTGTATCGGGAGCGGGTAATTTTGCTCAAACAGCGTTGGTTCCCAAGCAAATGCGGACGCCCGAGGACATACCGGAAGTAGTGTTTGCGGCCGCCGGAGTACAACGCGACCTTTCCCGTACCGAATTTTCCAGCAAAGGGCCTGTCCTCTGGCAGACCGAGCACTACCAGGACGGTCGGGTCCAAAAGCCGGAAGTGTGTGCTTTTAATCAGGGCTTACCACTTTTGCTTCCAAACGGAGGCATTCGTTCAGCAGCGATCAACGGCAACTCTTTTGCCGGGCCGATGTTTTGCGGTGCAATTGCCCTGATGCTATCAGCTGATCCGGATCTGTTGCCATGGGACCTGAAACAGATTATCACCTCAACCGCAACGGATATTGGACCAGCGGGAATTGATAATCAAACCGGACATGGTTTGATTAACTGTTACCGCGCTGTTAAAGAAGTTCTGCGACGAAAAGCGATTCGCGAGGGTAGAGAGCCACAGGCGTTTACCGGGCGTGAAAAAGATGATGAGCTCCAGATTGACGAATACCGTAGTCAATTAAAAAAGATAGTGGTGGTGGCAAGGTTGGGTGCCGGTGGGAGTGCTTTCCAGGCTGGACTGCGAGCAGGTGACAGGCTGTTGGAGATTGATGGAGAAATGGTTTCAGAAAGCTTAAAAAAGCTCCCAAGCCAATCTAAATTGGGAGGAAGCAACGTAACAATCAAGGCACAAAGAGACAATCAAATTCTTCGACTGTCGTTTGATCTGCGTTCCCACGGGGTGAGGGGTTTGAAGACGATTTTTAGCGGACCGGTCTTCCAGTAGTTTCGTCCACCGCAGAGCCTCAGATTTTTTGGGACAACCCCGCACAGGTGGTTATAATACTGAAAGAACAGCCTTGGTTGTGGGCAGCGATACAGGAATCAGGAGCTTTTCTGAATCACGAGGACTAGTGAATTGAGTTTTGAAAATATATTTTGGTGGATTCAACCAACACTCTGTGTTGTATTGCTTTCAGGAAATGGTTTTTCAGAAAGTGTGCACAGCCAGGAAAACGTGGATTTTGAAAATGACATACGACCACTATTAAAGGAAAAATGCATTCATTGCCACGGGCCTGCCGATCAAAACGGGGGCTTGCGATTGGACTCCAGGAAAAAAGCCTTTGCCGGAGGCGAAAGTGGCCCGGTCATCCTAGCCGGAGACAGTAAAGGGAGTGAATTAATCAAGCGGTTGTTAAGCGAAGATGACGACCTTCAAATGCCACCGGAAAACCGACTTGATTCCAGCGAGATCGACTTGATTCGAAGCTGGGTTGAACAGGGCGCTAAGTGGGTTGAAACGAAATCAGATCGCCAGGTTGATCAGGATCCCAGACTTTCGCATTGGTCATTTCAACCTCTCAAGCAAGTCATTCCGCCACGGCAAATTTCAAACAACTCGTCTGTCGGGCCTTCCAACACGGTGGACCTTTTTATCCAACGCAGACTGAAAAAAAATCAACTCCGCCAAGCGTCACCGGCTGACCGCCGCACTCTCATCAGGAGGTTGTTCCTGGATGTAACCGGGTTGCCGCCCACGGCCGATCAAGTGCAGCAGTTTATTAATCATCCTTCGCCAGCAGCCTATGCCAACCTGGTGGATCGAGTGCTCGGTTCACCCCGCTACGGTGAACGCTGGGCCCAGCATTGGTTGGACCTGGTGCGCTACGCAGACACCCATGGATTTGAAGTAAATACGTCGCGCGAAAACGCGTGGCCCTACCGAGACTATGTCATTTCGGCATTCAACCATGATCGAACCTACGACCAGTTTATTAAGGAACAGTTGGCAGGCGATTTTTTCAAAGTCGATGAAGCGACCGGATTTCTTGTCGCATCAGCTGTTTTGCTGCCAGGACAGATTGGTGCTGATGATGCTTCCAAACGTCTTGCCCGCCAAGATGAACTTGATGAAATGGTCGTTGGCACGGGAGGGACGTTTCTGGGTTTATCCATAGGTTGTGCTCGTTGTCATGACCACAAATTCGATCCCATTACTTCCAAAGATTACTATTCGATGCAGGCATTTTTTGCTGGAGTGGATTTTGGAGACCGCCAATTAACGCCAACCGTCGGACAATCCAGCCAACTCCGTGAGTTGGGTAGGGAAATAAACCGACTTGAGGAACGACTGGAAAAGTACCAGCCTTTCGCATCCATCCAAAGAACATTAATTCTCGATGAGCAGGATAAACAATTCGTAGAGTACTTTTATGATTCTAATGGGCCAGGAGTCAATCCTCAGGGCCAATCGCCAGGTTACCGGGATGACGCTGGTGCAGTAGATCGAAACGCCAACGTCAGTGGTGGTCGTTATTTATGGTGGAATAATGTCACCGGCAAAAACGTGATGACCTACACACCAGGAGTCGAGGGTAAATATCGGCTTTGGATTTCTTGGGGCGTTCATGGAAGTGGTGTCCACACCCGAGATGCGCGTTACTTGCTCGATTTGGATGGTGATCTTTCCACCGAGAAAGACCAACAACAGATCGCCAAAATAGACCAATATTACCGGGCCGGAATCGACAAAGGGCGAACCCCGCCGACACCGGTTTGGAGTGGTTTTTTGGAACTCGATCCGATAAAGATCAACCGCCGAAGCAAGATTCTCCTGAGAGGAGGAAAAACGGGGACCGGAGTCACCGCGGATGTGATTGTGCTCCAAGAATTTGTTGCTGAAGAGAAAAATGAAAAGAGATCTCTCAGTTCCAACCTTCCATCACTTCGGGCCCCGGTCAATTTTCGATTCAATGTAGAGCGTTTTAAAGCGGTCCCGGCGAAATACATTCGGTTGACCGTAGAGGCGACTAATGAAAACAATCGTTATGAACCCTGTATCGATGAACTGGAGGTGTTTTCCAGCGGATCTCAACGCAGCAACGTAGCGTTAGCCTCCGCCGGAGCCGTTGTCCAATCTTCCGGCAATTATGGAAACGGGACTGGATCTCACCAGCTTTCGCACATCAATGACGGGCGATACGGGAATTCTTTTAGCTGGATTTCGTCTGAGAAAGGTGGCGGGTGGGTTCAAGTTCAATTGAAAAATCAGACTTTTATTGACCGAATTGTCTGGTCACGGGATCGGGCAGGAGAATTCCGCGATCGCCTTGCTACCCAATATCGAATTGAAGTATCAACCGACGGCGAACAATGGGAAAAAGTCGCTGGCGGGTGGGACCGTGCTCCGGTAAATTCCCCTCACGATCCCGTTCAGCTGGTCAAAAGGACAGGGCATGCCGATGGATTGAAACAATTTCAAAACAACGCACAACAGTTATCGACGCTATTGCAGAAAAAACGAGATTTGGAAAAACCCAGACTGGTTTATGCCGGAAAGTTTCGCAAACCGGACGCAACGTTTGTTCTAAGACGAGGTGACCCGGAAATGCCTAAGGCATCTGTTAGCCCGGCCATTCCATCCCTGTTTGAATCCCACCAGAATTCCCAGCAGTCGCCCATAAAAACAACCCCAACAGATCGGCGCTTGGCACTAGCCAATTGGATTGCGTCAGCAGAGAATCCGTTGACGGCTCGAGTAATGGTCAACAGGATTTGGCAGTATCATTTTGGAATTGGCCTGGTGGATACGCCAAGCGATTTTGGACTCAATGGATCGCCGCCAACGCATCCTGATCTCCTGGATTGGCTTGCCGGTGAGTTGATTAACAGTGGATGGTCGGTCAAGCAGATTCATCGACTAATCTTGAATTCTTCGACTTATCGTCAGTCCAGTCGCTTTGATACCAACGCTGCGAAAAAAGACTTTGATAACCGTTGGCTCTGGAGATTTCCAGCCCGCCGACTGGAGAGTGAGGCGATTCGAGACTCCATGCTGGCCGTGTCCGGCGAATTAAACTTGCATATGAAAGGCCCGGGATTTGATTTTTTCAAGGCGAGGGGAGGATTGAATGGATTCCCGCCGCAGGAAAATTTTGGAGCGAAGGAGCTGCGGCGAATGATTTATTCCCATAAAGTCCGAATGGAATCGGTACCAGTCTTTGGCGCTTTTGATTGTCCGGACGCCGGACAACCTACGCCGGAAAGAATTCGATCGACTACAGCCATTCAGGCATTGAATCTTTTCAATAGTGAATTTGTGACTAATAGAGCCGAAAAATTCGCCAAACGCGTTCAGAGTGAGTCCAACCTGACTGGTGGAGATCCCATCCAGAGAGCCTTTCAAATATCGCTATCACGGGTGCCATCGGACATCGAGCGTAAGTCTTCCGCGGAGGTCGTCCAAAAGCATGGTTTGGCAACGCTATGCCGGGTCTTGCTCAACAGCAGTGAATTCCTCTTTTTGCCCTGATCGATGATCCTGTCCAGAATAAGAAATCGTCCCATTTGAACCAACAATGATGTTCAATTTTCAGATTGAAAAAACCGAATCCGGGTTATCGCATGTGGGTCGTTCATTTTTGAATCGGCGGGATTTTTTGGCCCATGCCGGTACCGGACTGGGGGCGATTGCCCTGACCGAGTTGTTGACGCGTCAAACCCTGGTCGGAGAAGATCGTTTCACCCCCAAAATCAATAAACTGGAGCCCAATGCTGCAAGAAACGCGCCTGGCAAAGCGCGCGCAAAAAACGTTTTGGTAGTTTTTTGCGCGGGTGCTTGCAGCCAATTGGAGACATGGGACTACAAACCGGAGTTAATCAAGAGGGATGGTATGGCAATGCCAGGAGGGCCATCGATTACGTTCCAGGGACCCTCAGGTAATTTAGCGCGACCTCAGTACAGGTTTCGTCCGCATGGACAAACCGGGAAAATGGTTTCTGACTTGATACCGCACCTTGCCCGTCAAGTAGATGATTTTTCATTTGTCCACACTTTGACTAACAAGTCCAACACCCATGGCCCGGCCGAGAATTTTCTCTCAACAGGTTTCATCCAAGATGGTTTTCCCAGTATCGGGGCTTGGCTGACCTACGCTCTGGGAAGTGAAAATCAAAACCTTCCCTCTTTTGTAGCCATCCCGGATCCACGGGGTGTTCCACAGGCCAGCGTGAATAACTGGGGGCCGGGATTTTTACCCGCAGCATTTCAGGGAACGCCGTTTAATTCCAGCCAACCGGTTAAAAATCTGAAGCCTCCTCTGTCCATTTCTGCGGAAAAAGATCTTGCAGCACGAGATCTTCTCAGGCTGGTGAATAGCCAGCATCTAGAAAAAAACCCTGGCGATGAGGAATTGGCAGCGCGTATCGCAAGCTATGAACTTGCAGCGAGAATGCAGTTGTCGATCCCGGCGATCAGTGATCTCTCTGGCGAAACGGCCTCGACAATGAGGATGTATGGTGCGGATGATCCCAGCGATCCAATCAAAGTGAAATTTGCCAAAAATTGTATACTGGCCCGTCGTTTAGTCGAAAACGGGGTTCGATTTGTACAGTTGTTTAACGGAGCGTATGCCAGCGGTGGAAAACTAAATTGGGATGGCCACCGTGAATTAAAAAAGCAGTACGATGATCATGGCCGCATCATGGATCAACCTGTGGCAGCATTAATTGCTGATCTCAGACAACGAGGATTACTAGAAGATACCCTCGTGGTGTGGTGCACCGAATTCGGGAGGATGCCCATGTTTCAAAAGGGAGCCAAGGGGCGCGATCACAACCCGAATGGTTTTACAGCGTTTCTGACGGGCGCCGGTGTCCGTCCGGGTGTCAGTCATGGCGTAACCGATGAGCTGGGCTTCAAGGCAGTGGAAGACGTTTCATCGATCCATGATCTCAATGCCACTATTTTGGATCTATTGGGGCTGGACCATCAACGTCTGACCTACAAGCACAATGGTATCGAGCGCCGTTTGACCGACGTTCATGGGCATGTCCTTGACCGTTTGCTGAAGTGATTGGGGTTCAGGTTCAACCATTATTGTCGGTTGAGTGATCGCGACCGAGCATTCTGACTCTCTGGCGAATCCTGCTTCCAGTAGGCTGGAAGGTCTGGTTTGGTATCGCGGAGAATATCGAGAACAGCTTTTCGATCTTCCCGCGAAATTTCAGCATAGTGGGGGTCTTTGTTGATGAGGATGGTCCACAATCGTCGGTAAAGACGATTGCGAGCGGTTGAGGGAAGCTGACTGAAAGCATCTGAGTGGATCAGGTAACTACAGGGATATTTAAATAGTCGGTTTTTCAGATCCAGCTCACGCAACGATCTCCCCAGACGGTCTTGGCGACCTTTGACCTGAAACGAGTTGGCAAAACCCGAGGTACCGCTCAATTTTTCGGTCAGCGGAAATTCATCCACAAACAGCATGTGCTGGAGTAGCTTTTCCACAGCCTGATTGATCCGCCGGTCTGTTGATTCGCTAACGAAATCAGGAGCTCTTTCCAGCGCTCGATTCATGAATTCATTTTGATGCAATGCCTGCCGGGTTTGATAATTGGCGAGCGTTATGTAGTTATGCATTTCAGTTTGGTGGCCCAGTATCATCAAAGCGACCAGGTCACTGTGCTTGGAGAGGTATTGTGAAACTCGAAAACGACTGGAAACATCGACTTGATTGGCCCCTTGATCCAGAACCAATTCATCATTATTTTTCGTCAGGGTACTATTGCCCATATGCCGGAGTGATCCGTGGCTACCGGTGACATACCAACCACCCCAACGCTCCGAGAAAGGACTGGCTTGGGTCGTGGTAAAGGTCCCCATGCCGTAATACGGTTGACCATGATTGGAAGAGTAAACCGAGCGCAGGAGGTGTCCCGGGACGCCGTGGGTCCGCGGTGAATTGTGACAAACAAGACAGTTGCCATTATCTCTCTGAAAAACGGTTGTTTCTGCTTGGACTTGTTTTAGAGTGTAAAACATGGCCCCCTGTTTAGGGTCGACAGAACTGAGTTCCAACAGTTCGGCCCCGGGGATCCAGCCGACATAAACATCGTCGTTGAAATAAATGGCTCTTGGTGTTTGTGGGGAGATCATTCGCAGCTGAGAGCTCGTCTTTGAAAAAACCAGCACCTGTGAGTTGATAGGCACCTTAAGTGCTTTTAAAACGGATTCTAGATAGCCATTGCTGCCATTAAAGCGAAGCTGAACCGTCCCGTTGGAGATTTTTTTCTGGAGCTTGGCAATCGGATCATTCGGTGCCGTTTTCCAATAGAGTATCGGCTTGAAGTTGATAGCATCCTGCGCCGCCGAAAAGCCAATGAGACTGAATGCCAACATCCATATTACAATCCCGGTGTGGGCAGGATTGATTTTGAATAGTGGAACAGGTAACGGGAGGTGTGACATTCTGGTGGGACATTTCTTTAGTGAAAGTCAAGGGTCTGGGTCTTTGACCGAATCACCAAGCCAAATGAGTCGGCTCTACAAGATTATAACATGCCCGTTAGCGGCACCGGAGAGAATACTCAGACGCGGCGAACCCCATTACTGAGCTATTTTGACTCGCACTATCCCCCGTTTGATCGATGTTCTAAAATCCAGTCTATGTCAGCAGTCCTGCCCCATGCCGAGGCGGCGACAACATTGAAGACAATCGGTCGCCGCTTATCAAAAGTAAAAGGCTTCGACGAATGTCTGGCGGCTTTAAAGAGTGGTAAAGCAGCGTCATTCGAAGGAGTTCCGCGGGCAGCGTGCGCACTTTTGGTATCGGAACTGGCCCGGATTGCCCCTTCTGTTGTTCTGGTGGTAACGCCGGATTCGGATCTTAACGACGATATCTATCGCGAGATAGGTCTTTACTCGGAACAACGTTCTACCGATTTCCCCAGATTTGAAATCAATGAGGACCAACCCTTTTCTGATCAGGATTTTGGTCAGCGAGTTGGAATTTTAAAATCCTTGATGGAGGGCCGTTCAACGAAAATCCTGACGGCAGAGATTCGTAGTCTCCTCTCTCCAAGTCCGTCTGTTTCGACGATAAAATCGCATTCCCGCACCCTGCGGGTGGGTGATCGAATCGACGTTGAACAATGGTTGCGTTGGCTGACCGAAAATCAATTTCACGCGACAACGGCAGTTGAATTACCGGGTGAGTTTTCCAGCCGAGGCGGGATCATCGATGTCTTCGCGTTTGACTGGACTACCCCGATTCGAATTGAACTGTTTGATGACGAAATCGAATCCATTCGAGAGTTCAATCCTCAAACCCAGCGATCCCTTCGACCGACTAAGGCCGTTGAAATAACGACCTTAAGCCAGGACTTTGATGAGCGAGATCATTTGGCAAGTTTCCTGCCGGAGGATGCCTGGATTCTGATGATGTATCCAGAAGAAGTTCAAACCGAGGCCCAGCAGTTCCTTAAACTGGTTCCACGGCCGGAGGAAATGCTCAGTTTATCGGATGTCCAGGCTCAATTGATGACGCGGTCTTTTGCTACCGCTGCGGAGTTTACTCTGGGTCTCACTGATACTCATTGCCGTTTGCCGATCGAAACCGTGGGCAGGATCGATGGTGACTTAGCTGAAATTCGAAATAACCTTGATCAATTCGCAGCCGGTTACGAGTCTTTTGTCATTGCGAGGTCCACTGGAGAAATCGAACGATTGTTGGAATTGCTGGGAACGACCGAAACAGCGATTAGTGGTCGGCTTCATTACGTAGTGGGCGATATGCGAACGGGTTTTCGGTTCAGTGGCGAAGATCTTTTGGTAGTCGATTGCGATCACCTGTTTAACCGGGGCCAAATTCGACGTGGCGGCCGTCGACGAATGGGTAAAGCTATCGACAGCTTTTTGGATCTCCAGGATGGAGATCTTATTGTTCACGTAGCGCATGGCATCGGGCGTTTCCGCGGTCTAAAGATGCTCGAAAAGGACGAAATCGTTGAAGAACATCTCGAGTTGGAATTTGATGGTGGGACAAAGTTATATGTGCCAGCGACAAAAATAGACCTTGTCCAGAAGTACATCGGTGGCAGCAAAACCCGTCCCCGCTTAGCGAAAATCGGGGGTAAAGCCTGGTTGCGACACAAGAAAGCGGCGGAGGTCGCCGTTCAGGATATGGCTGCTGAGATGTTGGAGTTATCGGCGCGGCGATCAGCACAACCGGGAATAGCTTTTTCAAGGGAAACCGAATGGCTCCACGAGTTTTCAAGCTCGTTTCCGTATCGCGAAACCCCGGACCAATTATCCTCACTCGAAGACATCCGAGCTGACATGCAAGTCGCCAAGCCAATGGATCGTCTTCTTTGCGGTGACGTCGGTTTTGGAAAAACCGAAGTGGCGATGCGAGCCGCGTTTAGGGCTGTAGAAAATGGCTTTCAAGTCGCTGTCTTGGCTCCCACCACCATTCTCGTAGAACAGCATTTTAATACGTTTCGGGGAAGGATGGCTGAGTTCCCAATCAGTATAGAAAAACTCAGTCGATTCTGTTCCGCTGCTGAGCAGAAAAAAACAATCGAAGGCTTAAAGACCGGTCGCGTCGACATTGTCGTGGGGACTCATCGCCTCGCATCTCGGGATGTTGATTTCTTCAATTTGGGTCTGCTGGTTATCGATGAGGAACAGCGATTTGGTGTGGACGTTAAAGAGCGATTGAAGTCACTCAAATCGATGGTGGATGTGCTCACCATGTCGGCGACTCCGATTCCGCGGACGTTACACATGTCTCTCGTCGGCGTTAGGGACATCTCGAATTTGGAAAGTCCTCCTGAAGATAGAATGTCTGTTGAAACCAGGACCATTCGATTTGATGAGCAGATTATCAAGTCAGCTATTCACCGGGAGCTAAATCGAGGAGGTCAGATTTTCTTTGTCCACAACCGTGTCAATGATATCCAGATAATCAAGCAGAAGCTGGAATATATCGTTCCGGAGGCTTCCGTTGTGATTGGCCATGGTCAAATGCCTGAAGGTCAATTGGAGCAGGTGATGAAGGACTTTATTGAGCACAAGTACGATGTGTTGCTGGCAACGACAATCATTGAAAGCGGGGTCGATATTCCCAACGCCAATACCATCTTCATCGATGAAGCAGATCGCTACGGCCTATCGGATTTGCACCAGTTACGTGGTCGGGTTGGCCGTTATAAAAATCAGGCATTTTGCTACCTTCTCATCGATCCTTCCAAACATCTCAATCCGACCGCAGCGAAAAGACTGCATGCCATTCAACAATACAGTGAAATGGGAGCTGGATTTGCAATTGCCATGCGAGATCTTGAAATCCGAGGCGCCGGGAATCTATTGGGTACCGAGCAAAGTGGGCATATCGCCGCTGTAGGTTACGAGTTCTATTGCCAATTATTGGAGTCCGCAGTTCGCCAACTAAAGAAGTTGCCCGGCAAACTGGACGTCAACGTCGACATTGATGTACCCGGTTCAGCCTTTTTGCCAGAGGACTATGTTCGGGATCGGCGACAAAAAATTGATATCTATCGACGGATGACGCGAATCGATCGATTTGAACAGATCAAGCAGCTAAAGAATGAATTCAAGGATCGATTTGGGCCACTTCCCAAACCGGTGATCAGGCTTCTTAAGCTAGCTAGACTGCGATTGCTAGCGGCGATTTGGCAAATCAATTCCATTTATCTTGATGATCAGGGATTTTTGGTGATCAAATACTCAGACCGGCAGCGAATCGAAGAATTGCGGGCAGCCAATGGCAACAAGATTAGAATTGCCGATCACGAGACTGTTTATATCAAGCTGAAAGAAGGCAGGATTGAACCGGATCGACTAATCAAATCTCTAAAAACGATCTTGCAACCAGAAACCACCCTGAACTAAACTCTGCAGCGATTTTTACGCATTGGACCGTCGAGATTGATCCAACCTTTTGGGTTCCGAAGACGGTGAATCTGGTCTTTGCTGGCAGGTCCTCCGCATCCGCGAAAGTAAGCGGGTGGGGATCGTTGCAGACCGGCAGTTTCTGAGTCACTCTGTTTTTGAGTATCGAAGGATGAATTCAATATTTATTTATCTGCTTGCTGGATCGGTGATGACGTTCGGAGCGTCTCTCACGCAGGCTCAAACCATCAGCGGTTTTCCACCACGGCTGGGTAGTTCCAACATGAACAACAAGCCCGTCACATCAGGAAACCAGTTGGTGCCGATCAAACAGGAGAATCCCAAGGGATCCGGTGCCGTTTTTCAGACAGGCCCAAATGGAGCTTTAAACGGGAAGGACAACAATATGCAGACCGGTTTTGCAGACGTTCCAGGTGTCACTCTTGACTCCAATCCCATCCCGTTAAATGTCATCAACCCAGGTGCCGAGTTTTCGCCGGGTAAAATGATCGCCAATGTAGGAGGATTCCCAATCTTCAGAGCTGATGTCATTGGAGATATTAATCAGCTAATCGAGTCGAGCATGGCGACTGCTCCGGAATCTGTAAAACAACAGCAACGAGAATTGGCATTACCTTTTGCCGTAGAACGGGCCATTGAACAAAAACTCCTGTACGCGGATGCGATTCGTACAATGCCCGACCGAACCAAGCTAGATGAAATTCTGTCATCGATCCGCGGTCAGTTTACGGAATTGAGGCTGCCGGAGATGATGAAAAATCTGAAGGTCAAAACACCGGCCGAAGTCGAAAGCAAATTGCGAGATCTGGGAACTTCGCTTCGGCATGTTCGAGACGCATGGGTTGACGCACAGTTTGCCGGCTTTTTTGTTCGGGAAAAAGTGAACGTTGACCCCGAGATCACGCATTTTGAAATGTTGGAGTATTACAACGAAAATCGAAAAGATTATTATTTTCCTTCGCAGGTTCGCTGGGAACAAATAGTGATTCGATTTGACAAGCAGGCCAGCCGACAGGCGGCTTGGGATCGAATTGGAGAATTGGGCAACGAGATAGTTTTCGGAGCAAGCCTGGCTGCGATCGCCAAGCGATCCTCCGAGGGGTTTCAGGCTGAAAAAGGGGGTTATCACGACTGGACGTCTCGGGGAAGTCTCGTTAATGAAATTGTCGAAAAAGCTATTTTTTCCCTGCCAGTCAACCAGTTAAGCGACCGGATCGAGTCCAAGAGCGGATTTCATATTATTCGTGTTTTGGAGCGAAAACAGGAAGGCTATATTTCCTTTTCTGAGGCACAGGCAAAAATAAAATCGGCAATTAAAAAAGAAAAGCAGGAAGCGGTGCTGCAGAAATACGTCGACAAACTTAAAAAGGAAATTCCGGTCGAAAATTATGTAAGTAGCGATAAAAAATAAATCCATGTCAAAGGTACTTGGTCTTGATATAGGCGGGGCCAATATCAAAGCGGCCGTCAACGATGGAAGATCAATAGAAATAGGTTTTCCTCTTTGGAAGCGTTCCCCGGAATTGGTCGATGTCCTGCAGGCAGACATTCTTGCTCGATTTAGTGATTGCGACCATGTAGCGGTTACGATGACCGGCGAATTATGCGATTGTTTTCGGAGTAAATCAGCAGGTGTAGAGTTCATAGCGTCTACCACAGCTAAAGTATTCCAGGAATCCAACACCCAGTTTTACGGGGTCGATGGCCGGTTTGCCTCGTTACATCAAACCCAACAACAACCGCTTCTCTATTCAGCTTCGAATTGGCACGCTCTGGCGAATTTCTGTCGCCGCTTCATCAAGTTAAGCGCTGGCTACGCGCTACTAATAGATATGGGATCGACTTCGACGGACATCATTCCGTTTTCATCGGAAGCCGTCCTAGCGAAGGGAAAAACAGATATCGCCAGAATTACAAACGGAGAACTGGTCTACACTGGTGCCTTGAGGACGCCGGTATGTGCGTTCAGCCAAGATCTTTTATTTCGCGGATCAAGCGTCTCGCTATCCGGTGAGGTCTTCGCCACGATGCGAGATGTCCATGTCTTGCTGGAGAGCATTCCGAGCGACGCAAATTGTCGGGATACGGCCGATGGCCAACCAGCCGACCAACATCATTCCGGACAACGCCTTGCCCGGATGCTTTGCGCGGATCAAGAGGAATTGACCACCGCTGAATTGCTTTGCGTTGCTAAACAGGTTCGCGCTGCCCAACTGAAAAGCATTGGGTCAGCCATTGGTCGTGTTGTGAGCAGCCAGCAGAAAAAACCGCAGACTATATTTTTGTCCGGTACAGGGTCGGTGATTTTAGAGGAATTTTTACGGGATTATTTTCCTTCGAGTTGTTTGACGACTTTAGGCGAGAAAATGAGTGCCGCTCTTTCCATTGTGGCCCCAGCATTCTCGGTCGCGAACCTGCGAATGGATGCCCTGAAATCGAGTTTGGCCGAACAAATCAAAATTGACTGACTTTAGCCCTGTGACGATAGGTGGGGGTAATTCTCCAGCGCTCCATCCATTCCGGGAAAACAAACCTGCCCATCATGTCGATGATCCAGATAACTCTAAGGAGGTCAATTAATGCTGCCCATTCGCGTCATCAAGGTTGGAGGTAGTCTGCTGGAATGCGCAGAACTGCCGCTGCGTGTGAAAACTTGGTGCGAAAAAAACCGGGGCTATCGGAATGTTTTTTTGATGGGAGGCGGACAGCCTTGCAATCAGATTCGAAAATTGCATCAGAGGTTTGATTTTGACGAGGTGGCTTCTCATTGGATTTGCATAGAAATGATGGGCGCCATGGCCGGAGTCCTCCAAGAATTATTACATGTCCCTATTGTTGGCTCCTTGGAAGAACTCAAATTATCGGAATCGGACACGATCTTTGATTGCCGGCAATGGTGCGGTGCAAAAACGGAATTGCCCGCCTCTTGGGATGTCACTTCGGATTCACTGGCTGCTATTTTGGCGGGGGACCTATCGGCACCGCTGGTCCTTTTCAAATCGACATCGAAAAGCTTCCACTTTTCGGAGGATGTCGTTGACGCCTATTTCGAAATCGCACGCAAGGGAGTTTCCCAAATCCAATGGGTCAACCTCTTGATGGCCCCCTAAAGAATCCCCATTCTTGGCGAAGGACTTTCCATTGAAAGGGTGCTGGTAAACCGGCGAAGGCCTACTTTTTCGCAGCCACCTTCAGCATTGCCTTGGACTGCATGATGGTCCGAGCCCGAGCCAGTTTTTCTTCCTTGGATTCCGGGGAAGAAGCCTCAGCGTCTTTCAGAGCCGACTCTACTTGGCCCACATCAATCTGGGCTGCTTGCAAGGCGCGTCCAGTAATCACCGAGAGGACGTTATCGTCAACCTGGACAAATCCTCCGTCGACAAACAATCGCTCTGTTTTTCCACCAAAATTGAGCCGAACTTCGCCACATCCCAAGCGCCCGATCATTGACGCGTGATTAGCGTAAATTCCTGCTTCCCCATCGACCAAGGGAACCACGACGGATTCAACACTTTGGTCGACCGTCGTGTTTTCGGGAGTGACGACGACACATTGGATTTCATTTGCCATTAAATTTAAACCTCAGCAGCCATTTTCTTGGCCTGTTCTTCAGCTTGTTCAATTGCACCGACGTACATGAATGCTGACTCGGGAAGGTGGTCCCATTTACCATCGCAAATTTCTTCGAAGGAGCGAATCGTATCAGCCAATGGCGTCAACTCGCCTGGTTTCCCGGTAAAGACCTCAGCAACGAGGAACGGTTGGGAAAGGAATCGTTCGATTCGGCGGGCACGATGAACCACCAATTTATCTTCTTCACTCAATTCGTCTACGCCTAGAATTGCGATGATATCCTGCAATTCGCGGTAACGCTGCAAAGTGGTTTGGACCCGTCGGGCAATAGCATAATGGCGATCACCGACATACTGAGGATCCAGAATACGGGAGGAGGACTTCAACGGATCGACCGCTGGATAGATACCTTTCTCCGAAATGGAACGCTCCAAATATAGGAAGGCATCCAACTGACCAAAGGCGGTCGCTGGAGCCGGGTCGGTGGGATCGTCCGCAGGCACATAAACCGCTTGGACAGAAGTGATTGCCCCCTTGTTGGTGGAGGCAATTCTCTCTTGGAGAGCACCCATTTCACTAGCTAGTGTCGGTTGGTATCCTACCGCCGAAGGCATTCGCCCCAGCAACGCTGATACTTCCGAGCCCGCTTGGGAAAAGCGGAAAATATTATCGACAAAAAGAAGAGTGTCCGCTCCGGTGGTATCCCGGAAGTGTTCTGCCATTGTAAGAGCAGAAAGTGCTACACGCAGGCGAGACCCGGGTGGTTCGTTCATTTGGCCGAAAACCATGCAGGTCTGTTCGATCACTTTTCGACCAGTGTCGCCAATTTCGGTGTCCTGCATCTCCAACCAGAGATCGGTTCCCTCACGGGTTCTCTCACCGACACCGGCAAACACAGAATAACCACCGTGAGATGATGCAATCCGAGCGATCAATTCGGTCAGAATGACCGTTTTCCCCAGGCCAGCACCACCAAACAGTCCCGCTTTTCCACCACGCACAAAAGGTGTCAGCAAGTCGATGACCTTAATACCCGTTTCGAACAACTCAGTATTGGTTGACAACTCCTCAATTTTGGGAGCGGGCTGGTGGATCGCTCGATAGGCTTCAGCTTTTACTTCTCCTCGGCCATCGATCGTTTCACCTTTCATGTTGAAGACCCGACCAAGTGTGGCATCACCAACGGGCACCGTTACCGGTCCACCGGTATCGACACAGTCAGCGCCACGCCTGAGTCCGTCGGTGCTTCCCAGAGCCACACATCGGACACGGCCACCGCCCAGGTGTTTAGCGACTTCCCCGGTGAGGGCCTCGACCTTGTCACCGACGGGAATTTCCAGCTTGACTGCGTTGTAGATCGCCGGCAGCTGATCATCAGCGAATTCGGCGTCAAAAGTCGATCCAATGACCTGCGTTACTTTTCCAACGTTTTCCGTTGCGGTTGCCATAATGTACTCGTCGTCTGTTTACTTGAATTGGTTAGTTGAAATATCTGTTAGCCTTCAAGAGCTTCTACACCACCGATGATCTCCATAATTTCGCCAGTGATTTGAGACTGGCGAGCGCGGTTGTATTCCATGGAAAGCTGCTTGATCATTTCGGATGCATTTTCGGTTGCCGATTTCATGGCAACCATTCGTGCGATTTGCTCGGAAACCGCAGAATCCAAAAAACACTTAAAAAGTTTGACTCGAAAACTGGTCGGCACGACTTCTTCCAGAATACTGGAGGGCGATGGAACGAACTCGTAAACCGATTCTTTTTTGGCGGGTGCCTGAGTGTTTGAAGTGTCCGACTCCCCTGTTCCAATGGAATCCAAAGGTAGTAGCGTTTCTATGACCGCTTCTTGTTTTGAGACCGAAATAAACCGGGTATAGGCGACATCAAGGCGATCGATACTTCCTGAGATGAAAGCGTCCAAAAAATGATTGGCTACTTCGCAAACGTCGTCAAAAGCGGGCTTGTCTTCGAATTGCGTAAAGGTCTTGGCAGCTTCAATGCCCCGAAATTTGAGCCCGGCAATTCCCCTTTTTCCGGAAACTTGCAGATCCAGTGTTTCAGCTTCGCCTTCCAATTGAGTCTTACGGTCCAGTGCTGCCCGCAGGATGTTTCCGTTATAACCACCGCATAGCCCGCGGTTGGACGTCAAAACCAGCAGCGTTGCCGTTTTGGTCTGATCACGTTTTTCCAAAAGAGGATGACTGACTTCCAGGCCGCTTGTGGCAAGGTCGTTGACGACTTGGGTAATGCGGTCGGTGTAACCGGTCGCAGCCGTCGCCCGATCCATGGCCTGTTTGAATCGCGCGGTGGCGATCAACTCCATGGTGCGAGTGATTTTCTTGATGTTGCGAACCGACTTTCGTCGATTATCAAGTGCTCGTGCGTTTGCCATGAAACAAAATGCCTAACGACGTTGAAAAATTTGACAATTAGCCAGGCGTCAACCTGGTCAGAATCAAGGGGTGAACGTTTTATTGAATTCCTGTATTGCATTGACGACAGCTTGAGTCGTTTCATCATCCTTGCTTTTCATAGCTTTGCCATTGTTGAGATTTGCGTCCAGCAAATCCTTGGCAGCCTTACCCTTGGTTTCGAAGTAATCGACGAATCCAGCTTCCCACTTTTGAACTGCTTCAACGGGCACTTTATCCAGATGCCCTTCTGTGCCGGCGAAAATCATAGCGATTTGTTCGGAGACAGACAGTGGTAGGTATTGACCCTGCTTCAATAATTCGACCATGCGATATCCACGGTCAAGGTCGCGCTGGGCGACGGGATCGAGCTCGGTTCCTAGTTGAGCGAAGGCTTCCAATTCTCGAAAAGAAGCTAATTGCAACCGCAAGCCACCAGCAACATTTTTCATCGCCTTGACTTGGGCCGCACCACCGACTCGTGAGACCGAAATACCGGCATTCATCGCTGGACGAACACCGGAAAAGAACAGGTCAGGTTGAAGGTAAATCTGGCCGTCGGTAATCGAAATCACATTAGTCGGAATGTAGGCCGAAACCTCACCTTCCTGTGTCTCAATAATGGGCAGAGAGGTAATCGAGCCGGCACCGAGTGCGTCGCTGAGCTTGACGGACCTTTCCAACAATCGAGAGTGGCAGTAAAAAACATCACCAGGGAAAGCCTCTCGTCCGGGTGGGCGACGCATCAAAAGGGAAAGTTCTCGGTAGGCGGTTGCTTGCTTGGAAAGATCATCATAAACCACAAGGCAGTGTTCACCGTTGTACATAAACTGTTCTGCCATGGCAGTTCCCGCGTATGGGGCAACATATTGCAGAGGAGCCGGGGCACTCGCTCCAGCGACGATAACGGTGGTGTAGTCCATGGCGCCCGCTTCTTCGAGAGCCTTGATGACACCCGCTACCGAACTATCTTTTTGACCAACGGCGACGTAAAAACATTTTACCCCGGTGGTCTTCTGATTGATGATCGCATCAATGGCGATGGCTGTTTTCCCTGTCTTTCGGTCACCAATGATCAGCTCTCGCTGACCTCTACCAATGGGAGTCATGGAGTCGACGGCCTTGATCCCGGTCTGCATTGGCTCGTGTACGGGCTTACGCTCTGAGACGCCAGCAGCAATCGTTTCCACGAGACGGGATTCGGTAGCATTCACAGGACCTTTTCCGTCCAGTGGATTCCCTAGTGGATCAAGCACCCGTCCCACAACGGCGTCACCAACGGGAACCGAAAGCAGCTTACCAAGGGCTTTGACCTCGTCACCTTCTTCGATCTTCAAGTAATCACCGAGAATGATGATACCGACACTGGTTTCTTCAAGGTTGAATGCAAGGCCGATAATCCCACCGGGGAACTCGACCATTTCACCGGCGGCAACGCCAGTCAGACCATGAACCCGGGCAATACCGTCGCCCACCTCCAGAACGGTCCCGACCTCTCGTACGTCGACCTGGCTGTCAAACTGTTCGATTTCTTTTGTAATTACGGAAGCAATTTCGTCCGCGTTGAACTTAACCATTTCTTTGATCCCTATCAGGATAAATCAAATTTGTATTTGTGCCGGGTCATCGAAACGATGAATCCAGCGGAATCTACTCAGTGGCAAACTTATTAATTGATTGGCGAACCTTGAGCATGGCGCCGTCAACCACGGTTTCCCGAAGTTGGCGAAGCCGATTGGCCACGCTTGAGTCGTAAACGGTGTCGCCTACTTTAACGATCATCCCGCCGATAATTTCAGGATCCGTTGTGATCGATAAAATAACCTCTTTGCCGAGCATTTTTTTCAACTTTTCACCAACCGTCGATTCAAGCTCCGCGGGCAACTGGTCGGCTACAGTTACAAACGCCTCAATACGACCCTGCTGCTCATTGAACAACTCTTTGGCTTTATTGTTAATGGCCCTAAGGCAATCCAAACGACCATGATTGTTGAGGACTTTCAGGAAGTTGATCAAAATCGGATCCGCTTTTTCACGAAGGGCGGTTTCGATCAGCTTGCTTTTGTCATCCGAAGGAATCCTGGGAGAAACCAGGAACTCCGCAAGACCTGAAACGGAATTCAGAACATCGCCAACAAAAGAATCCAACTGCTCCAGAACATCACCGCTGTTTTCAGTCGCCGCGACAGCTTCAAGCAAAGACTTGGCGTAGACGCCGGCAATATATTGCTGATCGGTGTCATAGCTCTCGTTTTGTTCAGTTTGCGTTAGGTCAGCCATGATGAATCTGGTGGTTCAATAATGCGAAAAACAAGTTCGCGTTTAATGTGAATGTTCGGGATGCTGCAAAGGATTAAATTGAATCGTTGAGCGTTAATATCGTCGTGCGTTAATATCGTTGAGCGTTAATATCGTTGAGCGTTAACAAGGGTTCCTGCCGACGAGAATGTTTTCCAGTCAGCAGGCCAGGCAAAGGACCTTGCCCCCACCCAATTGGATTGTTTCGGTTCTTAATTCACTCCGGAAAATTGATCCAGCGATTCTTGAATCAGCTGTTTATGAACATCGGAATTGATTTCCTTACGAACAAGATCGCCTGCCAATACGATTGCCGAATCCACGGTCTTCTGGGCCAATTCGCGTACTGCAGCGTCTTTGGCACTTTGGATATCAGCGATCGCCCTTTCCCGTTGTCGATCCGCTTCAGCACCAGCATCTGCCAGAATCTTGTCCTTGACCAAAAGGGCATCCTTTTTGGCCTCGGCGATCATCTGGGCAGCATCCTCGGCGGCAGCGGCCAATTTTTCTTCATACTCGACCTTGAGACGCTCCATCCTGTCGGCATTGGCTTCGGCCGAGTCGATTTTATCAGAAACCGATTTTTCACGCTCATCGAGCGCAGACATAATTGGTTTCCACGCAAAATAGCTGAGGACGGTAATAAACACGATAAAAAGCAGAAGCGTGAATAAAGCCAAGTCTGGCGACCAGGCCAACGCATCCGGTTCCGACTCAGCAGCTTCGGCAAATAGCAAATTCAATTGCCCGATTATCGACATCGACGTGTCTCCAAAGAGCGAAATAAAAACAAAAACGAACCGGGTTTACTTTGCAAGGAATGCCATGATGACGCCGAAAAGAGCCGCACCCTCGATCAAAGCAGCCGCCAAGATCATCGCGGTCTGGATCTTACCAGAGTTTTCCGGCTGTCGAGCCATGCCCTCACACGCACCCTTGCCGACCAAGCCGATACCAATGCCTGCGCCGATGACAGCCAACCCAATACCAATACTTGATATTACCATTACTTAGTTCTCCAAAAATATGATTTTTTGCGAAAAGGAATCTCATCCATCAGTGTTGATGTGATGCAGATCCAATAAACAACGCAGCCAAAAAAGTGAAAATAAATGCTTGCAAAAATGCGACAAAAAGTTCAAGGAACATGATCACGACGTAGCCACCACAGGCCGCAGGAATGATCAAGTACTGCATGTAAGAACCGGCTGATTCCGCCACGAAGGCGAGAAACACAGCCAACATGATGTGGCCTGCCAGCATATTCGCTAACAGCCGAACCGAAAGAACAAAATGCTTTAACACCAAGCCGAATAGCTCGATTACCAACAGCATCGGTTTGATGATGTAATTCAATCCAAAAGGGAGATCCATTCGCGGGACTTGAGCCAAGGCGAACCCTACCAGACCAAACTTTCGAATACCAACCGTACAGACGACGCCAAAGGTGATCACCGCCAATACCGATGTCACAGCCCACGCGGCGGTTGGCGATCCCATAAACGGTAGCAAGCCCATCAGGTTGCAGCCGAGAATGAAGAAGAAAATCGTCAGCAGGAAGGGAAGAAATTTATCCCCAGCAGATTTTCCTATGTTAGGCCGGGCGACCTCATCGCGAATGAATAAGATAAAAACTTCGAGTAGATTGGCAAACCGGCCTTTGGCAGGCTTGCCTCCCTTGATTTTTCTGGAAAACCAGCCAAACACCCCGATCAGCACGATCAAGATGATGACCTCGAGGACCATAAACTTGGTCAGATGCAGTTTCATGGGAGTCAGCGAACCGCTGCCTTCCACCAGAACGGTTTCCCCATCGGAGTACGGCTGCCCTATGGTCAACCGGTTGTGATGATGAGGATCTTTTTTGCTCCAGGTACCGGTCGGTAAATCGAAGTAGTCGGTGTCCTGAATATGCTCAAAAAGATGCCCGGGGCTGAGGAAATTGACGGTATGTCCATGATCGCCACCATCCGACTCAACGCCATCGCTACCATGCGAATGATCACCGCCGGCTTTTTCGCCCTCTTTTTTTTCGATTTCTTCTTCCATCAAAAAACCATGTCTCGCGATGAATTATTGCCCCATCATTGGGGCGGGATCCGAGTGATTTGTTAATCTAAGGCAGGTCAGCAAAATATCGGTGCCAAGACCGATCGCATAAAAAGCCAAAATGTAATAAATAAGGCCGTTGTGTAACAGGTGGCTGCGTCCACCTACAGCCAAAAAAAGTAAGATCAGGCCCGATCTCACCGAAATGGTTCCACAAAGCCGCAACAAAACATGTTCGTCGCCTCGCGGAAACTCACCCACCAAATGGGACAACAAGCTGGTTGTCAGGATGAGGCCAAACGCCGTGCAGCACGCCGAGAAATCGACCGCTTCCGACTGCGTTGTTAGCGACGTTACGCTCAAGCAAACGGCAAAAGCGGCCAGAAGACTCGAAAAGAGCAATAGCAAGCGAGTCGACATGCCCTTCAAGTCGTTTCGACTTGCCACGAGCATGATGCCGGATTTTCGGACCACCTTATCGCGAGCCATTAAATCAGAAATCTCAAATCAGGATGGGATGGAGTTTATGACTTTTATCATCTGAAAAATTCCGGCGACGCACCCAAATACGAGCCCAACGATCATGAAGACAAAGCCTGTTGCCAGATACCGATCAAGGTAAAAACCGCCAACGCACGGCAAGACCATCATCAGGCATGCTGAGACGATTTGCGAAGCCAAATCCATCGCTTTGGCAAATTCACCCCGATCGTCTAAACCGTTGGGCTCTTTTTTCATCAAAGCGGTGACCTAGTTAGCGGCTCAATTATCACGTTAAGCAACACCGATTTTCCCGTCAATAAAAAACAGCCCGATTTGTGATTTTTTTCACAAAGTTTTATTTTTCTATCGCAAGTGATTGAAAAACAAAGATTTAGGTTCGATTTCAACTAGCAAAACAGGCCGATCCAGGACATGGAGACCACTCTAACGGGGGGTCTTGTTTTGCAATATGATGCTTTTCTCATTAACATATTGGAAGTGCCGAAATCTCCACTTTTAAATCATGTGGAGTGGCGGATGAAACGGCACTAATTCCCTTCGTGGTTTGCCCAATACTTCGGAGGGTGGACTCCCGCACAGTTGTCGGAACGGAGCCCGGCAAAATACCCACCTTTATTCATGCATGTATTGCAGGACAAAATTCAGTCGGGGTCGACTTAAATTTGTCTCCAAGATGCCGTTGGAGAACTCTACATTGATTACGCAAGCTTCGCTTAAGTCCCAGTCAGCAAAAGACCTATCCCAATTAGCAAAAGAAAAAGGAGTGCCTGGTTGGCACTCGATGCGGAAAGACGATTTGGTCAAGGCACTTTTGAAACTGGCCAGGAAGAAGAACGCCGCCAAAAAGATACCGGTCAAGGCCACCAGATCAAAATCGATGGCCAAAGTAGTGGATCGCAAAATCAAAGAGGTTCCCAAGACCAAGGTAACCCGAGGTCGGAAACCCAAGGTCAAAGAGACGCCCGTTGTTTCTCGTAATCCAAGGGTCGCCAGGAAAATCCGTTTGGCGGTTGAGGAGCGAGAAAGACTACGTGACTTGGCACGAAGCAGTTCTCAAAACAAGGGGGAAACAACGAAGGACCGGTTGGTGCTGTTGGTGCGAGATCCATATTGGTTACATGCACACTGGCAGATTACCCGCCAGGCAGTCGAACGAGTCAAAGTCTCCATGGCGGAAAATTGGCACTCTGCCACCCCGGTTCTGAGAGTTTTTCATATCGAGAGTTCCACGACCACCAGCACAAGCGAGAGTATTGAGCGGGACATTGAAATCCATGGAGGAGTTTCCAACTGGTACATCGATGTCGCCGATGCTCCAAAAACCTTTCGAGTTTGCATCGGCTATAAGACGGCAAATGGCAAGTTTTTTCCTGTCGTTAGAAGTAACAAAGTGACGACTCCTCAGCCGGGCAATGGAGCTGATTTGGACGAAAATTGGTCTGATCTGGCCGCCAATTGTGAAAAAGTTTACGCGCTCAGTGGGGGCTACCATGAAGACGATTCGATTATGGAGGTGAAAGAGGTGCTCGAAGAGCGATTTCAACGTCCAGTTGGGTCGCAGTCAGTCAGCCGTTTTGGTACCGGTGCGGAATCGGCGTTGTCAGGTGGTGGAAATTTCCAATTCGAGGTGGACGCCGAAATGGTTGTTTTCGGAGCGACCCAACCCAATTCGCGGGTGTCCGTTGCAGGGGAACCGGTCACCTTACGGGATGATGGGTCATTCACAGTACGTCTCAGTATGCCAGACAAGCGACAGGTTTTGCCGATTGTTGCCAGTAGTGAGGATGGCATTCACAAAAAGACGACGGTTCTGGCTATCGAACGAAACACGAAGACGATGGAACCATGTCTTGCTGATCACGACTAAACCGGCTGATCACGACTAAACCGGCTGATTACCAGTAGAAAAGAATCCGGTGACCGGTTTTTCGCCGATCGGAAACGGACCCACTGCCGATTCTGTTTGTTTGGTCTGACGAAGGTCGTCGATAGGGTGTCGATAGGGTGTCGATAGGGTGTCGATAGGGTGTCGATAGAGTGTCTTGGCCAGTGAGCCGGCGAAAATTTCCTATTGCATTACTCGGTTGCTATTACATTACTCGGTTGCTATTACAGTATTCGGTACCTACTGCATTACCTACTGCATTACCTGCTGCAAGGCGGAGTGGATGACTGAATCCGGAAGGACGTCGTCGAACAGCCGAGCGTGACCCATCTTTGTGGGAAGAATAAATCGAATCTGGTCACCCAAGTTCTTTTTGTCCCGGCGCATGACATCAACCAGTGGTTCCAACTCGGTAGGCTCGACCACAACCGGGAGACCGACGGCCTGCAAAAGATCGGTTTGGCGCTGACGAAAATCGAGCGGAACAAGTTGTAATTCCTCGGCTAAATGGGCGGCACAAGTCATTCCGACTGCCACGGCTTCGCCATGCAGGTATTTTCCGTAGCCTAGCACCGTTTCAAAAGCGTGCGCGAAAGTGTGCCCGTAGTTCAAAATGGCTCTGCGTCCGGTTGTTTCCTTCTCGTCTTCATGAACCACTAACGCTTTCAATTGACAACAGTGGCTAATGACCTCCACCAACAATTCGGCGTCCCGATTCTTAAGGCCGATTGACTCTCTTTCCAACAAGCCGAAAAAGTCGGCATCCATGATGACACCGTACTTGATGACTTCTGCAAGGCCAGAGATGTATTCTCGGTCTTCCAGTGTGGAAAGCGTCTCGGTGTCAATCAACACTCCGGACGGCTGCCAAAACGCGCCCACCATATTTTTGGCTGCTTTCAGATTGATACCTGTTTTGCCGCCAACACTGCTGTCAACATGCGCCAGTAGCGTGGTGGGAACCTGAAAAAACGGTAAACCACGGGCGTACGTTGCCGCGATGAAGCCAGCCAGGTCTCCGACCACGCCTCCTCCAATAGCGACAATCAATGATTGGCGATCAGCGTGATGACGGGTCAGGAACTCCCAGACCAGCGATGCCTGCTCGATGGTTTTTGAGCGTTCCCCGGCAGGGATCCGGAGCGTCAACGGATGAAAGCCAACCTGTTTGAGAGCGGACTGGATGTCCTGACAATAGCACTCAACATTTTCGTCAAAAACCAAGTAGACTTTCGACGGAGAGAGATCGCTCACCATCGATGAAATACGCGACAGATTGCCAGTGCCGATCTCGATATCGTAATCGCAGTCGGCTAACTTGACCGAGACGGTTTTTATTTTCAAGACAAATACTCGTTTAAACCGACTTGTTGTTTTTAAAACGGGAAGGAACGTAGCCCACAACAAGCCCGAATACAAATCCCCCACCGTGGGCCCAGTTTGCCATGGATAGGCTTTCGTTGAAAAACCCCATTAACATCCACACGATCAAAATAAATTGATTTACAGGGCTTAGAAAAAGTCCTTTTGAGGGATCAAAAATCATCTTCATCCAGACAAAACCGGCGATGGCATAATTCACCCCGGACATTCCCCCACAGATCGTCACGGCCGGCGTTCCCCCCCACGCCATGGGCATCAGGCTTTGTAAAGTCACGGTGAAGATGGCCGAACCCAACACAAAAAAGCCAAATCTTGTGGTTCCATAAACTGATTCCACTTGGCCGCCCAGAATATTGAGCCAAACCATATTAAAAAGAATATGGATGATTCCAAAATGGATGAAGATGGACGTGAACAAACGCCAAAGTTGTCCCTCCTTGATGTTGGTCAATTTAACCTCAAGGCTGTCTATCGCTTGATTGCGCAGCTCAACGGGAGAACTTTCGGATGTCTTTGCCCGGTTATTGACGTAATCATCAATCGCTGCCCCCACGTCATCCGGATCGACAAACAGAAGCGATTTCATCACCACTGTTTTTTCGCCTTCTCTGCCCCCATCGAATTCCCAGCCATTGGTTAACACAAAGACGGCGACGCTGATGATCATTAACGTCATCACCAGGGGCTTTCTTCGGTTGTGAGGCTTTGCCCAACGTCCACGAACATCAACCACGTTGTCTCGGTTCTTCAACTGCCGCTGCAACTCTTCTTCGGCAATCATCTGAGCCTTGACAACGGCATCCGCATATTTTTTGTTGTCTGGATGAGCGATAAAATCGTCGAAGATGGCCCGGGAGCTGTCGACGTCGTCTTCTTCTTTGATCCAGATTTCCCAATGGCCATCATGAACGTCAGCCAGCGATTTGATTCCCTTGGTCAATAAAAAGGCAACCAGTCTTTTGGCGGATTCTTCGTCGGTTAATTTTCCTATCTGCCGCATGATAATTGATTGTCTATCGCCTGAATCTGAGAGCTACGTTTTGATCCCGGTGATCCGGCAGGTCTTTACGAAGACTTGCCCCAATTCGGACCCACCCAACGTCTCTGGAAAGACGTCAATAATACATCGTTCGGATGGAAAACTCCAGTTGTGCGGTTTTGCTGGATCAATCGAAAGGAAACCGGATGATGGCGTTAACAGAGATCCAACCGATGTCCGGTACTTTATTTTTCCAGTAGGCGGTGGCTTTCTTCGACTTCAGCGTAATAGGCCTTACGCTGTAAGTGGCAAGCTGCTGCTTGGTCGAGAATGACGGTAACATCCGGGTGAAGCTGCAAGGCAGAAGCAGTCACTTGCGCCGTTACAGGCCCCTCTACAGCTTGGGAGATTGCTCGAGCCTTGTGTTCGCCAAAGGCGACCAGTAGACATTTTCGGGATTCCAGAATCGTGCCGACGCCCACAGTGACAGCCAGGCGAGGAACGTTTTCTATATCATCAAAAAAACGGGCATTATCTTTGACGGTTTCGCTTGTGAGTGTCTTTAATCTGGTCCTGCTGCCCAGCGAAGATCCCGGCTCGTTAAATGCAATATGCCCGTCACCCCCAACCCCCAACACCTGCAGGTCAATTCCACCGGCCTCCTGAATACTCTTCTCGTATTGAATACTGTAGGAATCAAAGTCCAAAGCTCGGCCATCGGGAACATGGGTGTTTTCGGGCGGGATATTGATGTGATTGAAAAGATTTTCCTGCATAAAGAACCGGTAACTTTGTGGATCGCCGGGTCCTAACCCTACATACTCGTCGAGATTAAAAGTGGTGACATTCGCAAAGTCCAGTTTGTGATTTTGGTGGCGAGCAATTAACTTCTGGTAAATCCCCAGCGGAGTGCTACCGGTCGCCAAACCCAACACACAACTTGGCCGCTGTTGAACAAGGGACGAAATGATTTCGGCTGCTCGGTTGCTAGCACTTTCAGGGTCGTGCTCAATAATGATTCTCATGGGCCTTAACGAATGGAGTTGGAGTGCGTTAGGTTGAGTTGAAGCGACCGACCGAACACCTGACAGCATCTGTTTCCGGGCTTCGATCAGCCTTTTGGAAAAAGACAGCCCGTCGCCTAGCATCCAATCCGGCTTTTGTTGACCGGACCAGCGATTTTCGCTATGGTCTGCACGTCTTTGATAACAAATCAAGTTCATCTCGCAAATGACGAAAGAGATGTTTTCTGAATTTAATCGTTTTCGGTAGACCATTTCAAACAAGGAATTTCCGTGCGCAAAATTGCCGTAATCAATCAAAAAGGTGGCGTAGGAAAAACAACCACCGCGGTCAACTTAAGTGCGGCGCTGGCAAGTGCCGGAAAGCGAGTCTGCGTCGTAGACCTTGATCCCCAAGCCCATGCCTCTTTACATCTTGGAATCAGCTTGCAGGAATCAACCGATTCCATTTACTCGGTATTGACCGGCGATACGCCGCTGCAAGGCGTCCGCGTCAGGGTTGGTGACCACCTGTCGGTTGTACCGGCTCATATTGATCTTGCCGCCGCCGAGATGGAGTTGGCTACAGAGGTCGGACGGGAGATCATCCTCAGAGACAAATTTGAAGAAGACGATGAGGAATTTGACTATTTGATTCTCGACTGTCCTCCATCATTGGGAGTCTTGACGCTGAATGCCCTGACTGCTGCCAGCGAGGTTTTTCTTCCACTGCAACCCCATTTTTTGGCTCTCCATGGCCTGAGTAAACTGCTCAAGACCATCGATCTTGTCGGCAAGCGGCTCAATCCAGGGCTAAAGCTGACCGGGATCGTCTTCTGCATGTATGATTCCGGGACCAAGCTCGCAGCTGAAGTCTCTCATGACGTCAAAGAGTTTTTCTCAGACCAACGAGTTTCCAATACGGTCTGGAAAGAAGCCAGAAATTTCGAGACGATGATTCGTCGAAACATTCGGCTTGCCGAAGCGCCTAGTTTCGGCCAGTCCATTTTCGATTATGCGACACATTCTAATGGTGCGGCCGATTATATGGCTCTGGCCGCTGAAGTGCTTCAGCAGGAACTGGCCAATTCAGCGCGACTAGCAAAATCGGCATGAAATTGGGCGGCGCTTCATTCGGTAAGGTCATGATTTGGTAACCCAGTTGCTATCCATTGCCCACAAAGGTGCAGGGCAGATTAAAAAGTGAATACCAGATTCAACAGTGATCACCGGACACCGGTGTCACCGCAATGGCTTTTGGGAGTCGTTAAATAGGCTTTTCAGGCTGCTGTTTTCATTGGGCCAGGACGTTTCAAAAAGACGTATCTACAGGTTTTTTACGGCTCCAAAGGCGAATGGTGTCTGCAAAGTCGCCCCAGCCTAAAAACCCTTGCAACTCGCATATTGAAAAAGATCTGGGCAATCCGACTTCCTGCTGAAACGCTTTTAACGATTAGTGCAAGTGGAATTGTTTTTTTCCCTTGAGCTATCTCGGTTTTCTGCCGCTAATAATTTGACAGGACGATATCGACTGGCAGGCATGGTTAGAAGTATGTCCCCTGAAGCAATTCCAATGTTGTCAAAATCCAACGATGTTTTCAGCGTCTTTCGCAACGGACTGTCAGTGAGTAACAATATGAGAAACGTGTTATTGAACACCGTTTTCATCGGATCAATATTTTTTTCCACCAGTGCTACCGGGCAGTACGATTATGGAACATCCCATAATCCAATTCAAAGATATCCATTGAACAGCAGCGGTTCGGCGGCAGGCAGCCCAGTCCAGACGCATCGACCATCCCCTTCGGTGGGATACCAGCGACTTTATACGCCAGCGGTCAACACCCAAATTCGACCACCTTACGTTGCCAACAACCAGCCTTACGTTGCCAACAACCAGCCTTACGTCGCCAACAACCAGCCTTACGTCGCCAACAACCAGCCTTACGTCGCCAACAACCGGCCTTACGGTTATCCATCCCGCCGCTGGCAAGATGATATCGCACCAGCCGTAGATCCTCTCGTACCGGCGAATGGCCGACGGGTCCCAGGTCAGTACCGACTCAACCCGTTGCCAAGAGTGCAGAATGCACCAAATCAGCCTACAACGGAACTGCTTCCTTCTCCAGTTCGCAACCAAAACCCCCCCCTAGCTGTGCAGCCGCCTAATGCAGCTTACCCGTCGGCGCCCTATGTCAAATCGCCGCAGATCCAACAGCCTGCCACAGTCCCCTATCAACCGAACGGCGAATATGCCAATCCAGGACCTTACCAAGCTGGGCCGAATGATCCTTATTTCGCAAATGGAATTCCCAATACCGATTACTACGGTAACCCAGCCTATCCAGGACAACTTTACGGGCCTGGTGTTCAGCCCAATTTATTTGGTAATTTTTTCAATGGTGGGCGTGGCTGCCGACCCGTGATTTCCAATTGGCGGCGTTCTGGGACGTGGTATGCCGGAGTGGGTGGCTTGGTCTTCAATCGGGATTTCGAGGATGACATCTCATTCGCCTATCCACTGGGATTCCCTTTGACCGATATTCTGGTCTCCACAGATGCCGATTCCGGCTCTATGGGTGGCGTCGAGGTATTTATCGGAAAGCGATTTTGCAATGGCTACGGAATTGAATTTGGTTATTGGGGGCTTTTTGCTGACGACGCAATTGCTCAAACCAATGGGGGAAGCCCGCAGACGGCCATCGCCTCGTTTTCCAGGTTGAGTTACAACAACGGGGGTGGTGCCAGTGGAGTGGATGGATTTTTAAACGCCGCGGCCACGTATCGCCTCGAACGACGAAATGAAATTCACAATTTGGAATTGAATTTCTTGGTCCAGACGTTTGCCGCACGCCAGTACAATTGCTGCACGACGGATTGCGGTCCAAGCGACTGCGGCAACTACAATAATACCGGCTGCGGAATCAATGGTTGTGGACCAAATTATGGTTCGGGTAGACCCGGTCTTTTTGGTAATGCTGGCCTCGCAGGTTGCAATCCGCGACCGTTCCGCATGGACCTTCTGGCTGGTGTTCGGTATTTCAAATTTGACGAAGACTTTATTTTCCGAACCTCAACGACCGGCGATTTTTCCAGCAATGTCAATGACATTTACTATGACATCGATGTCGATAACGATCTTGTCGGTGTCCAACTCGGCGGCAACATTGAATTCTGTCTGTTCCCCTGCTGGACGATTTCTGGGGGGACACGCCTGGGAGTTTACGGTAACCAGATGAATCAACGTTCCAGAATTTTTGGGACCGAGGCAAATGCTTACGCCAATGTGGGTCCGAACACGGGTCAGGATTTTGATTTGTCATCCACAAAAACGGACGTGTCTTTTCTCGGCCAATTTGATTTGGGATTGAATTATCGACTCAATTGCCATTGGGACTTTGGGGTTGGTTATCGAGTTGTCGCGGTCAATGGAGTGGCACTGGCTCCGGAGCAGATTCCCCTTGACCTTTCCCGCTATCAGGACGTCAATGCCATCGACTCCAACAGTGGGCTGATCTTACACGGAGCCTACTTCCGAGCACGGTATAATTTCTAAACCTGCCGTAGTCGATCTGGATGGCGGCAAGAGCTTTTTGGATGGCACGTCAGGATTCAGAACAAAATTTCCTCTTCAGAAGAATCCATCCATTCGGGTGTCGGAATATAATCGACGTTCTTCCGGTATTTCAGATCCAGCGGATGATCGCTATTTTCCTGAGCTAATAAGCGAAGCAGGCGTGGCACCGTTCGGGGGAACCGCTCGCCATAACCAGCAAGCACCTGTTCTAATTCGGATTTCGTCATATTAAGCAACGAGCCCAGACGGGGCAGGCGGGGCTTGAACTGATGACGGACTTTTCTTCTCAAAGCTTCCCGGTAGATCAGGCCGGCCAGCACCAGAGCAATCGTTGCCAACATGGACGCCATCGCTGCGGTTAACCACAATGTTAGCATCACTCCAATAATGACCGCCTGAATGGTGCCGATTGCGAGCGTGGGAAAAAATGGACGCATGATCAATCGTTGTTCGGCTTCATTGGCTCGAAGAAACCCTGTTACTCTCTGGTGTTCCAAAAAGCTGAATCCACCGGCCCGTTGTCCCATCTTGACTGTTTCCCGCAAGGATTCATTGATCAAGTCGGAGTGGGTTTCCTGGATCAGGCTCCGGATGGAAATTTTTTGGAATTCGTTAATATTGGTTTGGCTGATCAGGGCCGTTTGGGGTGACAAGCCAAACGTTGTACCGCAAATTTCGCATTCTGACTCTCGAAACGACTCTTCAAATTTCAGGGGAATAAAAAAAATGAATGGGGCACTTTGATGGGAGACAACATGATGACGGCAGATCGAAACACAGAAATCACAGAATTCGGCGTGACAACCTACCGTTTTCTTTTGTCGAATCCGTCCGAAAAACAACTTTGGAAAATGTATGCCCAGCATGGACCACCTCCGTTTCAATCCCTGAGGCAATGTTGATTTGCCATGGAGATTCCGCTAATCAGAGAACCAATAATCCCGACAAATCCCTGGTCTGTTCCACAAAGAAATAAATTCGGGAGGTGGGTGCTTCCGTCCAGTTGTTTGTCGGGTGCGCCGTAGACGGCGCCATTGTCATGCCAGGTAAAACGACGAATGGTGGTTGGTGTAAAAACATCAGTATCCACCACGTGGCTTCGAAAATCGGGGACAAATCGAACGGCTGATTCGACGCTCTTGTCGTACCAATCCAACTTGGCGAGCCGGTACTGATCCTCGTCAAGATTGTTCCACCTGTCGAAATCGGCGATAGTTGTAATCCTTATCACACCCTCTTTTAATTGTCCCTCGTCCGGGCTGTACTCATAATTATTGGGAGAGCAAATGACGCCGGTCCGGATGTCACAAAGGTTTTCAACCGGCTTTTTCCAATCAAAATTCTGATGGTCATTGTAAAAAATGATGGTCCGGTCGTTCCCAAGTTTTTTGGGTTCGCGGTCCAGAATGGAAATACTTTCGATAAACGTAAGTTGGCCACTTAGGCGAATATTATCTTCGCTGACATCGTCACAGAGACGAAGTGTCTCCAACCGGCCAGCGGAGGAGAGAATTCGTTTTCCCTCAATCTCCTCCCCATTATCCAGAATTACACCAACCGCTCGCTTTCCCTCAACCTTGATTTGGGAAACACCACATCGAAGCTTCAGTTCGCCGCCGACACCTCTGAATTTTCGAACCAGGTTTTTTAAGATCAACCGAACCCCTTTGAATGGACGGGCAAACCCTTCGACGAAGATGCTTCGAAACATGATGCAAAATTGACCCCAGTCCATGTCGTCTTCACGGGCGTTGCCATACCACATCAAAGGGCACAAGAGCATTTCGATCAGTAATGGGTCGGAAAAAATGTCGCCCAAAACCTGGCGAGTGGAGATTTCGAATGTTGCTTGATCCAAATCGTCGTAGTCAACAATCTTGTCCAGCAATATGCCAAAGTTGTCGACTTGGCCCGGAAACTTGTCGCCGATTTCTGCCGTTAACAAACGAATGTCGTTATCAAAATCGAGGGAGACACCCGGAAACGAGATTCGCGAACCAAGTTGGGGGGATAAAGCAAAATCTTCCCACTTGAAGCGAAGTTGTCGCAGCATTCTGGCCAGCGGCCCCTTTTTTTCACCTTTGGGTGTGTAGTTGGTAACCGCGTGAAGCCCGACATCATAGTCACGGCCATTCATCCGGTAAAAGGAGTTCAAGCCGCCGATTGTAGTATGTCGTTCCAGAATGCAGACGCTCTGGTCGTAGTAAGCTAATCGGATCCCCGCAGCCAATCCCGACATCCCGGCACCGATGATGATTGTGTCGTACATGGTGGGAACGGACGGGAAGGATAATGAAACAGACGACACGAAATTTTGAAGTCAAATGATTTCGGACCACCCTAATAGCTTAATCGGTTCGCCATAAGCAAATGATCCAATCGGATCCGACAGCGGTGCTAGATGTCTGCCATTTTCGGAGTTAGATATTTGACGGTGCTTTCCATGCTGGCCAACTCGCCGTATTCCTCTTCGGGAATTTGCACTCGATGCCGTTTTCTAAGTTCCATCACGATGTCCAGAAAGTCCATGCTGTCAAGTTCAAGCTGCTCGCGAAATGCAATATCGTCTTTTAGCGTGGTTAAATCTTCGTCGGGCGCGATGTCTTCCAGAATTTCCAAGATGACTTCGCGGATATCTGCGGGACTCATGTTTATCTCCAATTCGGCCGATGCCGAACGTGTTTCAACTAATTAGAACTAAATTTTCCCGATAATGACTACGGAATTGATTCCCAGCATCCCGAAAGAATTGTTGAGAATGTACTTCACATCACCAACTTCTCGCGGCTCATTGATTACCAGTCCGGGTAAATGGCAATCAGGATCGAGCTCGTTCACATTAATGGTAGCGTGGCAAACTCCATCGGTGAACGAATTCAGGTTTCCGGCAAGTTCGATCGCACCTGCCGCTCCCATGCTGTGGCCAATAAAACTTTTTGTATTATTAATGTACGTCTTTTGGCTCTTGCCAAAAACCGACCGCAATCCAGAGCATTCCTGTAGATCACCGGATGTGGTTCCGGTCGCATGCGTGCTGACGATATCAATTTGCTCAGCCACTAGGCCGGCTTTCTTAAGCGCCAAGTGAATGCAGGCAGACTGCCGTTCAGGATTGGGTAGGACAAAATCGGTCGCGTCGGTGTTCATGGCATAACCGACCAGTTCACCATAGATCTTCGCATTTCTCTTTTTGGCGTCGGAGAATCTTTCCAGCGTATAAAGGCAGCCCCCTTCCGCAACGACAATGCCTTGACGATTCAGATCAAACGGTCGAGAAGCGGATTCGGGATCTCCGTCCCTTGCCAAGGCACCTTGGCTGTTAAAGCCGGCAAAGATCCCAAAGGTGTGAATACTTTCTGAAACGCCGCCCGCAATTGCCACATCACATTCGTTGAGGCGGAGCATCTGGGCACCCTGAATCATGCCTGCGTTTCCGGCGGCACAGGCCGCTCCAATTGTGTAATGTGGACCGATAATTCCCATGTTCAAGGCAATTTCGCCAGCTGGATTATTGGCTACGGTGCGAGGGTTGTGATGGTGTGACCAGTATTGAGTATCGTAATCGAAGCCTTTTATTTCATAGACTTCGTTTTCGGTTTCCACGTTGCCATGTTCGGTGACACCAACATAAATTCCGACACGGCTCCGGTCCATGTTTGGCCAGTCGATCCCTGAATCGATGATGGTCTCGTTAGCGCAATAAATTCCCGCGCTTGCTGCCCGCGTTCCACGCCGGCGGTCTTTTCGGGTTTGGTGTTTTCGTTCGTCAAAATCGCAGACACCGGCAAATGTCTTGCCAAAGTAGCGGATTTCATAGTCTTGAACCCCGCTTTTGCCAGCCAGAAGTGCTTCCCGGAAATCGGAATAGGAGTTGCCGTTGGGTGCAGTCAAGCCGATACCGGTGATGACAATTCGCTGTTCATCAGGTAATTCGGGTTGTTTTGCGTCGGCTATCATGAAAATCCGGAGACCAAGTCAAACGTAACAATTTATCCCGTTTGGGATGAAATAAAAAGGGTCTCAGCAGCTTGCCACCCAAACGACGTATCATGCAACAGCATTGAGACCATCAGGCCATTCATCGAGATTTCCCTCTCCTATCGGCAAAAACAGGCATTCAGCGAGATGCTGAATGCTGACAACAGAGGGTTTTTTTGGCCATCATCTTTCCATGGCGATGTCGTTAAACATGATTTCTGGTTTAAAGAGAGTCCAATAGGCGTGCCATGCCCAGTTTATGGCTGACCGTCGGTTCATAACCAAAATCACGTCGAGCCTTGTCAATTTGATAATAATGATGCTGAGCGAGTTGGGCGGCCAGAAACCGAGTCATAGACGGCTCTGCTGATCGTCCCAGGAGTCGGTAAACGGTTTCCATCGCCCAACCGACCGACCAAGCGGACGAAAATCCAATTTTCTTTTCAACCGGTTTCAGTCCCGTTCCAGTCAAGATCTCATTGATCCAAGCCCAACAATTAACAGGTTTTCCTTGAGTGATGAAATAGGCTTGACCACAAACGGGAGAGCCCGGTGTCAAATGGTCAGAGGCGTTCAAGTGAGCCTGTGCGGCATTTTCAACATAAACGTTATCGACAAGGTTGTTGCCGTCACCGACGATACGGAGTCTTCCTTTCTTCGCAGAATCGATGAGCCGAGGAATCAAGTGCTGATCCCTTGGTCCCCATATCAAATGGGGGCGCAAAGCACATGTCAAGAAGGAATGGGAATCGTTAGCCGACAGGACTTCCTGTTCGGCCAAGGCTTTGGACCGAGGGTAATGACACAGCCAACGGGTTGGATATGCCGCTGTTTCATCCAATCCTTCCTGATTGCTGGCGTCAAAAATGACGCTTGGACTGGAACAGTAGACAAGCTTAAAAACCTTGTTTTTCCGACAAGCCTCGAGCACATTCCGGGTGCCTAATGTGTTGACACCATAATATTTCTGCCATGATCCCCAAATGCCGGCGATTGCTGCGGTGTGAAAAACGGTATCGATGCCTTGGCAAGCTTGATGAACAATCATGGGATCCTGAATGTCCCCGGAAATCTGTTCAACCCCCAATTGTGTCAGTTGGGGATACCGGTTTCGAGAAATGGAGCGTACAGAATCGCCGCGGGCAACCAGCTGTTCGACAATATATTGGCCAAGAAATCCGCCTCCCCCGGTAACTAAAGCATTCACTGGTTCTTAAGCCCCGTCAATTTTCTGTTTTTTTTCGATCGATCTGGTGTGTTGGTTCGATACCGCATAAAGCGACAATCGCAGGACACTCTTTCGGATATTTGGCACAAACAAAGAACCGTATTGATGATAATTGTATCGAAGGTCCACGCTTTAATCGGCACCGGTCTCCGCGAACTAACCTCGGCAAGAAATCGGGTTAGGCTGCCCAATGATAGTCCAATCAGGTAGCCACCGTCTGCTTCACATCAAAAAACTTCACCTCGAAAACACCGGGAATAAATAAAAAAAGGCCGCGATAGCGGCCTGATCAGTCAATCCATCTGCGGCGTAATTCCCGACTATTTCAAGTCCTTAATGGAGATGTTGCGAAATTGAACCGGATCACTATGGCCAGCAAAACCAAACGAGCCAGAGGTGTTGGTTTTTCCTGGATGGGCGCTATTGGCCATGTATTTGTCGATGGTGCTCAGATCCGTGTTCAGGATAACGCTTCCGTTGAGCTCGACTTTAATGGTTGAACCAACAACGGTCACTTCCTGGAAATTCCACTGTCCTGTTTCCCGCAGGTAGCCTTGCTCGGCGGCAGCCATTCCATAGGCCGATCCATGGAATTGCCGCGGATCAAGTTTGCCGGGATAGTCGTAATTCAAAATCTGCAATTCACACATTCCGCCGTAGGCGGTATTCCCTTTGCCAGGATAACGAATTGCCAAACCATTGTTGCCCTTGGGTGGCAAGCGAAATTCCAGCCGGGCTTTAAAGTCCGAATAGGTTTTTTTCGTATAGATGGTGCCCCCTTTTCCTTTTTTACACATCAGCATGCCATCGGCCACCTGATAGTTGTCGATGGGTCCATCCCAGCCGGAAAAGTCTTTTCCATTAAAAATGGAATTGAAGCCGTCATGATGCTTGGCCGCCAGCATGCCATTGGCTTCATCTGGGGAGATTTCTCGGACGAAAAGATTCCGCCAGCGAATTTCACCACCATGTGTTTGTAGCTGAATAGGGCCCTTACGTACCAAGGGCTGTTTTCTGCCCCAGTAGTTTTCCATGATGGCATGATCGACGACCAGTTTGCCATTGAGATAGACCGTGGTTCGAGCGCCGAGTTGAATAATGCGAACTTTATTCCACTGGCCGAATGGTTTGTCAGCAAGAACAAGAGGGTCCTTGCCTGGTGCACCGGCGCTATTGTTCCACAATCCACCAGATCCCTTGTCGGCACCGATCTTCCATTTGCCACCCGCTTTGGTTGTGTCCCAAATTTGCACCTGGGGAGTCGCTTTCAGATAAATTCCGCTGTCCGCATTGGCGACCGTTTTGTATTCCAGCCAAAATTCATAGTCGCCAAATTCTCGTTCGGTTGTGAGGTAGGCACCTTGACCATCGTTAACGATTTCGCCGTCTTCAGCTGTCCAATGCGCAGAGGTTTGAGCTGCCGTGCTGGCTCGAAACTTGGCAAATTCTTCTTTGGACATGGCCTTCATCTTTCGCGGGTCCATGGTTTTCAGACCATACCAACCATCAAGATTCTTACCGTTAAACAGCTTTTCAAATGCCTGTGGCGGGGTCTGGGCGATGCCGATTGCGGTTGGTGAAAAGGCCAAAAACAACAGAAAAATTGTGAGAATTCTGTAAATCAAGTGATGCTCCTTGTGTTCTTCTGAAAGAATAAAAGTGGTGGGTGGATGAAACAATCTGCGTGACCGGTCGTAATTCTTAATGCGTTAGGCGGGGAGATCGAAAAAAGCCCGTTTTACCGATCCATCAATTGAATGTGTTTGACATAAAGGAAACCGATAGCCCCTGACATTTTATCAGGATGTGAGCGACAGTTTTTTGATGCAACCGTATTTTAGGAAAAAGTTGGTTTAACACCGTGTTTGGCGGGAAATTTTGACACAAATGCCCACCTATTCTCCAACGGTGAGCTATTTAACGACAAACACCCCGGCCTCTGTTCATCCAACTATGATTTATTTGCGGGCCGCCGAGTCGCGATAGAGCTTCATTCTACCGGATTAATTAAATGAGATCTTACCTGTTTTCAGCCCGATTCCAGAACACTCAGCAGAGTCGACCGAGGTTCGCCGGTGCAGCATGCCTTTGGATGGCAGTAGTTATTCTATGGAGCCTTCCAGTCACCGGCCGTCAGGAGGACGCACCTGGTCCTCCGGCAGCGGTCGGGGCACCGGTTCCCGCGATGTCGAAGCAGGATAAGGAACCATCTGATGACCAGATTCGCGAACGAACGATCTACATTCCTTTTGAAAAACTGCGAGATGTATTTGAAAAAAACGACCGCAAGGTGGTGCTGTCCTACAAGGAGTTCAATGAGCTTTGGAATGCGGCGCGAAAAAATGCCCGCCTTCCAGAGGAGGCTGAATCGAGACAGGGCTCAATTATCTCGCAGGCCGATAGTCGAGCTTCAATCAAGGACGCAGTCGTGTTGGTGGATTCCACGATCAGGATCGAATTGCTGTCTAAGGGGTGGCACGAGGTAACATTGGGGCTGCGTAATTCGGTGATCAGCAGCGCGAAAATAGGAGCCGAAGAAGCCAGGATTATTTTTAGCAAGGAGACCGGCTACAAACTGCTGGCGAAAAACGAAACCGATCAGCCCAAAACCCTGGAACTTAGCCTTCAGTATGCAAGGCAGTTTATCAAGAGTGTCGGTCAAAGTGCGGTTTCCTTCGAGGCTCCGCAGGCTCCGGTCAATCGTTGGCAAATTCGCATACCTCAACCGAAAGTCAAAATTGATATTGAACCATTGATTGCTGTATCCGAATCGGGGGGAGATGCCGAAACGGAAAACACTGATCCCGAGAAAGAAACGGTTGTCTATGCGTTTTTGGGAGTGGCTCCGGTGATCACTCTTAAATGGAATCCAAAATCCGAAGGCGCGGCCGGCCTTGACGCTATCGTGTCAGCTCAAACAGTTCAGCAGGTCATCATTGAAAAAAATGTGCAACGAACACAGGTTCAAATTAATTACGAGATTTCCCGGGCTGAGTTGACCGGCTTTCAAATTGAGGTGCCGGTGGATCAGAAAGTAACAAACGTTTTTAACGATAATGTCAAAAAATGGAATGTTGAAACGGTCGACGGCAAACAGGCCATCAATGTCGAGCTGTTTTCACCCATCCAGGGCCTCCAGACCCTGACAATGGAATTGGAAAAATTGACCGAGGAAGCATTAAAACAGGAGTTCTCAGCGCCTCAAATTAACGCTCTTAATGCATCCCGCCAGCAAGGGGTGGTCGTTGTCAGGTTGGCAGAGGGACTTCGGAGCATCATTACCAATCGATTGGGATTGTTGCAGCTGGATAAATCGGAGCTCCCAGGTCAATTGAAACAAATCAACTGGGATCTTGCTTTCCGGTACGCTTCGCTGCCCTACCAGCTCGAGATGAGAATTGAAAAGATTCTTCCCAGAATAATCGCCGAACAGTTGATCGAGGTCGATGTGACGCCTCAAAAAATATCGGCAATGCTCACTATCGAGTACGACATTCAGAAAGCGGGTGTCTTTAGTACAGGGATAAAAGTCCCGATCGGGTACGAGGTAAGGTCCATTGTGGGTCGCCCCGGGAAAAACCAGATCGGAGTAAGCGAGTTTCGCCAAGACGAAACAGAAAAGACGCTTTGGACGGTGGAGTTTACCCAAAAGGCAATGGGCAAAACCGGGATGATTGTGTCGATTGAAAAAGAGGTTGCGGACGCGAACCTGTTAACACCCACGGGGGAGGCCAGCGAATTGGAGTTACCGGTTCCCGGGGTTAGTGATTCCTTCATCGAATACTCATCTGGAAATCTGGTTGTCTACGGTCCAGAAAGTCTACGAATCAACCCGGAGCTGGAAACGGGTTTGCAGCAGGTGGCTACAGTCAAAGCTTACGAAAAAATTTCTGCCGGACCCCGATTTAAGGGTGGCCGTTCGGTTCTCGCCTATACCTATTCCGGAGATCGGCAGGAACTGAAGGTTGGGGTGCTCCGCCGGCGACCGCAGGTGACCGTACGACAGTTGTTGTCAGCGAAAATAGAGAGTGGTGTCGTCAAGTATGATGCCAAGTTTTTTTATGAAATTCTTTACAGCGGGATAAAGAGTATCCGCATCGATTTGCCCGAATCGGTTGCCACGTCGGCTCGGAATCTGACACAAGGTGTAACCGAGTCCGAGCTTGATAATGCCGACGGACTTGAGGGTGGATATGTGGGGTGGAGTTTCTCAGGTGAAACGGAATGGATAGGAAACCGGACGATTCATTTGAGTTGGGAAGAAAAAATCAATGAACTTGAAATTGGTAAGAGTGTTGATATCTCGCTTCCCCGCTTGATTCCCCGAAATGTTGATCGTGCTCAGGGGCAAATCGTTACCAGTAAATCCGAGACCATTGATATACAGCCAATAGAGGGCGTC
Organism: Planctomycetota bacterium; assembly: GCA_014238905.1. Classification (GTDB taxonomy): domain Bacteria; phylum Planctomycetota; class Planctomycetia; order Pirellulales; family Pirellulaceae; genus JABAAE01. The sequence continues at coordinate 563,112 of JABAAE010000001.1, read as the reverse complement.
GAAGGGATTGTCCCGATCGATCCCAAGGTAGATCTCATGTCTGAGGCTAGGTCGCCCGACGCAGCAGCCGCTTTTGAATTTGTTGATAGTTGGTCGCTTGGAATCAGGGCAACCCGATACGATGTGGAAGACGTCAAGTTAACTAACGTTGAGGCCGGTCTAGTGCAAATCGTTCAATTGCGGCAATCCGGATTAAATGTCCAGGCCCTGTTTCGGATTCGAAGTGCTGTCCAGCGGTTGGGAATCAAGCTGCCTGAGGGAGTCGATGCCAAAAACGCATTTGATTCCCAGCCGGTCAGAATCAACGGTAATCCCGTCAATCTGGAGATTGGAACGGATGATCAGCTGTTTATTCCCTTGACGGGCATCAAGAGTGACGAGCCGTTCCTTTTGGACCTCCGGTATAAAGTGGATGCAGAGGCTTCTCGAATCGTCCTGCCTTCGTTCGCAGATGAACCGGCCATGCAGAAGGTTTACCTATGCGTGCATGTCCCCCAGGAACGAGCTGTCATAGGCAGCTTGGGACCGTGGACCAACGAATTATTGAAAAACAAATCCTCCTGGCGAGTTCTTACCGAGCGAGCGATCAACGAGTACGCGGGAGGAGATGAACTTCGGTGGCGAGTAGACCAAATTAAACAGGACATTCAAAATGGCGTGAATGACTTGAATCCCTCGCCTGAATTTAATACCGACGGCAGGCGATATTTATTTTCTTCGTTGAGGCCTGGTCCAGAAGAAGAGCTAAAAGTGATCTCGATTTCCAAGGTCTGGCTGCACTCTACGGTGGTTATTCTTGTCTTTCTCGTTGGGCTGCCACTCTACCGAAGACCATTCACCCTGCAGTTGTCCGGGTTGTTTTTTCTGATTGCGATTTTCGTCATGTCAGGAGTCTTTTTCCCAATGTTGGCGCGTCAGATTTTAGGATCGGTCTTGTTGATCAGCACAGGTTTGGTCGTGCTGATCTGGGGCATCGGACACTTAAGGGAGTTTTCATTCAACTTGAGTGCGGCTTGGAAAAATCGGTCTGTTGCCGTCACGCCAGTCTCGAGTAACGGTCATCAAGAGACCGTAGCGGAGGTAGCCGGTGAAAGCTCTGTACCAGTATCGACTGATGAAGATGCGGAGAACAGCAGAGACCCGGATGAAAATAATGAGTCGAGTGAAAACTCCGGGCAAGGTTATTAGGAGCGGGGTCATGAAAAATCAACAACAAACAGGTGCCATGAATTGTCAATCCATTGAAGTGGACGATGCCGGCCTGAGCCGAGGGGCTATTTTGTCGGGATTGCCAAGAGTGTTTTACGTTCTGGTCATGGCGACATTGTTCTGTCTGGCGGGTGAGACCATGGCGCAGCAGTCCAAACCGGAACAAAAGACCAGAATGTTGTTTGTCCCTTTTGATGATCTGGAGATTCTATTCGAGGGAGCATCGCAACACGTTTTTCTTTCCAGGGCCGAATACGATGCCCTATTGGAAAAAGCGAAGGTTGCACCACAGGATAGTTCCCCGTGGTCCTCTATCCCGATTTCAGCTGATTATTCCGTGAAGGTCGCTGGAGCGTTTGCCCAGATTACCGGCAAGCTGGTAATAGAAACATTTGATTCGGGTCTGCACGCAGTTCCATTGCGATATCAATCGGTTTCCATTCAGAGCGCGATCGTTGCTGGAAAACAGGCTCCGTTGGGAAAAAACGCAAACGGCCAAACGGTTGTGTTTCTTGCAGGCAAGGGTCGACATGTTGTCGATCTTGAGATGGTGGTTCTGATGAAGCTGGAGTCGGCTCGTCAGAGTGTAAAATTTCAACTGCCGTTAGCGTCCTCGGCATCGTTGAAGGTCGTCGTTCCCGGCAATGTAGAGCTTTCTGTTGGCCCGGCAGTGATCAGTCGCAGTTACGACCCAACAGCGAACCAGACCCTGTTTGAACTGGTTCCGTCCCGGGCCGCCATGTCGTTGGTAATGTCGGTCAACAACAAAAAGATTCAGGAAAAAAAATCCATTCTAGCCAAATGCGTGTTGATTCATGAACTCACGTCAAACTATGAGCAGATTCATGCAAGGGTCAATGTCGATATTCTCTATGGCGCCACTGATCGAGTGGAATTTGAATTACCCGAGGAATTTCAAATTAGTGAAGTCAGCAGCCCGGAGCTTTCGCAATGGAGCATCGATTTAACCAAGGGAAAACCGATCCTGGTGGTTCAATTGCGGGATGCTGTTTCCAAGCCATTTGCAATCAATATTGCAGCGATCACAACAGCGATCGACCCCGAAAATTGGCAGTTGCGGCAACTGAAACCGGTAGGTTTTTCAGGTGTTCTATCGGTTGTAGGCATTGTTGCCGAGGAACGTTTTGAGTTACGGTCCTTGGAACCAAAAGGGTTGATTTATCTCGACGATCAGCAGATTCAAAACAGCATTCCCCAAACCGTCTTCAAAACGGCCACCGGCGCTCCCAACATTGCTACGTTTGCCGCTTTTTTCGCTCCGGATGCCAATTTTGAATTGACCGGTACATTTTCCCGACCGGAAGCGAGGCTGAATGTAAGTCCGACCGCCATTCTGTTTCTGAGCGATCGACAGCAGAAATTGGTAGGCCGTTACCAGCTTAAATCTCAGCATGAAAAAATAATCGATTTTGATCTGCGCGTTCCACAGGACTGGCGTATTACGGAAATCACGGGTCCCGATGGGACACCACTTTCTTTCCAAAGATTTGCTGAAGAGAACGGTTCACGAATCAAGGTCAAAGTCCCCGGGGGAATCATCCCCGGGGCCACAACACCGATCGTCTTTGAAGCACAAAAGAGCTCGGAAAGTTGGGGAAAATCCTGGGAAAAGATCGCGATCGAGTTTCCAAAATTTGAAATTGTCAATGGAAATTTGGTGACCGGCGCTATTGCCGTTGCTGTGGAAGATGACCTTGAGGTAAGGCCGTTGGAAACGACACAACTGGAGTCGTTGCTGAAAGAACAGAAAAAGCTTTTTGGAATCGAAGGATTTAACACTTCAATTGCCTATGAAGTTCTAGAGAACGACTTTTCAGCAAAACTCCTGGTGAATCGTCTCCAGTCCCGAAAAACAGCAACGAGTTATTCTTTTTTGATGTTGCTCAATCAACAACTGGCGGGGCACTACGAGGTCACATTTGATATTCAAACAGCGCGGGCCCGCAAATTGCGAATTGCGTTTCCCGATTCCACTCCTGATGAAATTCAGATCAAAGGACTCAATGGCGTCCGAATCAACCAGACCGATTCCGAAACGATGGACGGTTTAAGAATCTGGACAATCGAACTTGCCGAACCGCGGCTTGGTGAAGTCCGGTTTTCAGTTGATTTTATTCAGAATCTAAAAACCGAAGCGCCGACGGATTTTAGCTTGCCAATCATAGAAGTCTTGGATGTCGCTTATCAAACATCGTTGGTTTCCTTTGAGGGTAATCCGGACTTCGACATCGATCTTCAGACCCAAATGCGACGGATTGACGTAGGCGAAATGGGGGACGCCGACTATGTGCCCGGCCCCAGATTGCAGGGAGCCTTTTCGGCGGTTGGCCGAAATGTCCCGATCATGATGAACGTCAAACGTCGGAATATCCACCAGTTGCCCATGGCGATTATTCAATCATCCAGCTTGAAATCGGTTGTCGGTCGTAGCGGAAAAACACAGACGCAGGCCAACTATCAAATTTTGTTGAGCGTACCCTTCATTGAACTGAAACTGCCTGCCGAAGCCGAGCTTTGGGCGGTACAGGTAGATGGTGTCTCGACTCGTCCACAGCTTCGAGGCGAGTCCATCATGATCAGTCTACCGCCTGACGCCCGGCGAAAAATTCGTGATCTGCAAATTTTTTACCAACAGGCTATTCCCAATATCGGGCTAACCGGTGAGGTAAAAATGCAGGTGCCCAGATGGTGGGTCAGGGGTAATCAAGTTGATCAGTCGATTGAGGTTCCGCAGGCCGATATCGCCTGGTCAATCACGCTTCCCAGCGGGTTCACGGCGGTGTCAAAGGCTGGCTCGACGTTTTCGCAATGTCAACCGATCCCTGATTTGCCCATTGAAAACGTGAGTGCAGGTCTACGGAAATTCTTTGGCAGCATGGTTTCATCGGTCTTCATGCCGGACATCGCCAGTGCCCGGTCGACAGGAATGAGCGTTGACTTCGATTCCATGGAAAGATCCTCTCGCTCTGACGCGACCAATAGCGCATTTCCATCCGCGGCAGCCAGCGGTGAGGAAATCGAGGAGGAGATGGATTTTTCGGATTCAAAGAAGGAGGAGATGTCGACAGAGTTACCACCAGTCAAGGTGGATAAGGAGGTTTTCACTTCGCGGCCTGGTGATGAAAAATCATCGGGCTCACGTCCTGCTGCCGGTGCGCCAGCTACTAACCTACCGACGCCGCCACCGGTTAAACGAAAAATTGCAAAAGTTTGGAGTCAAAAAGGAATCAGTGGCCTGAATATTTCCAGCCTCCAAGTTGATCCGAATGAATCGTTCACCTCCTATGAATTTAAGACCCTGAGCGACGAGCCAGATTTTGTGGTGACCATCGTTAATCAGGACCGGTTGCAAAGCTTTTCATTTGCTTATGGGATTGTTGTAGCGGCAATAGGGCTTTGGTTCTGCCGATTTTCCATAGGAACCAGATTGGCTTACTTGTCATTGATTGTGTTGATATCGGCCATTGTTCCTTTGTTGGGGGATTGGACCGAGATTTTCTGGAAGGGTCTGGAATATTCGCTGTATGTCGTTTGCGCACTTGTATTGATCTATGGCTTGTTGGGGACCGTCAGCCTTTTCAAGGGTTGGTTGCGACAGAGATTCGCGGGTTTTGTGCCAGGGAGGTTTCGTTTGCGTCGTAGCTCGATTTGGTTTTTATTTTTATCACTGGCTATTGGTAGTGATTGTCTTGACGGCCAGGAAGATACACCGAAAATTCCGGTTGAAATTCCGTCGGATGCCATCATCGTTCCTTACGACCCAGCAGAACCTGATTTGGAATCAGATCAGATTTTTATTCCCTACCAACAGTACATCGAGCTGTTGAAAAAATCAGACCCTGAAAAGCGGTTGAGTGAAAAACCTCTTCCAGCGAGTTATGGGCTATCCGGAGCGCGTTACCAAACAACGTTGTCGGGTTCGGATTTAATGATTGTCGGCACGATAGAGCTGGAGGTTTTTTCAAATGGTCAGGTGCTTGTTCCGCTCTCGCTGGAAAAAAGCATTATCACCAGTGCGACTATCGATGGACAGCCAGCAACTTTGAAAGTAGCGAAACAGACAGCACCGCTAATTCAACAGAAGTCAGCCAAAGTCCCCGCACCCACCAATGTTGAACAATTGGCTCCGGCGGTTGAATCGAAACAGCTGGTGCTCTTGGTCGAGGGAAAAGGAAGAAAGAAGCTGGAGTTGCGGTTGCGGTTGCCAGTTAACCAGGTGGGTGGTTGGAGATCTGCTGTGGGACGACTCCCTTATGCGACCGCATCGCAGATTGAATTGAATCTTCCTGAAACGGGGATGGAGGTCAACTTTCGAATTGGAAACGCGACTCAGGCGTTTATTTCGACATTAGACCAGCAAATGATAACCATCCCGTTAGGAAAAGATGGATCACTGAATCTGTCCTACCGGGGAAAAGTCACCTCGTCCAAAGTGGACCAAAATCTTTCGGTCAATTCCACCGCGCTGTTTGATGTTCGGGATGATGGACTGCACCTGGTTTGGAATTTAGATTTTCTTTTTCGAGCCAGTAAGCGTTCCCAATTTGAGGTAGAGCTTCCCAAGGATTTTTCAGTGGTTCGTGTTTTCGGTCAGAACATTCGAGGATGGGAGATCCGGGAAGTGGCAAATCTTAAAATTCTTGACGTCACGTTGCTGACCGAGGCGGAGAGCAAGGAATCGTTTTCGGTAGAACTCTCCAATCGAAAAATGGATTTATCACTTCCAACTTCGTTTCCAATGCCGACGGTCGTTATTCCTGATGCAGCGATTCACTCCGGACAGATCACCGTCCGCAAAAGTGACCAATTTGAATTGCAGACCGATACGATGATCGGCATCTCCCGCATTGATATCTCCGAAGCAAGAAAGGTTCAATCGAAAGGGGAATTGCTGTTCCAGCCGACTGTTTTTCAGGCATTTGAGTTTTCCCGAACACCCTTTTCGGTTGCGATTCGCTCTCGCCCAAAAAAAGACCAAATGGAAGTGATCGCCAGATCACTGATTGATATTCGGGAAAAAACATGTGGGCTGGAAACACGGTTTATTTTTTCTACCCCCACCCCCAGACATGAAATAACGATTGAATTGCCAGGAGATCTGGAGATTCAAAAGATCAATACGGCTGTGCGATTCCGAAAGTCCGTGGTTTCCATCGATGGCAAAAAGATTCTCAAGCTGTTTCTGACAACGGGACTCAAAGGCAACTTTTTTATTGACATAGCAGGTCGGCTGGCGGACCACGATCAACGGGGTCAGATTGCCATTCCTAAAATGAGCGTATTGAACGCGACTCGTTTTTCTGGTGACATAGCCGCAATAGCTGAGTCCCAACTGGCGGTGCAACCGACGGATCTGGTGGAAGCCGAACCGATTCTTGTTTCTCAAATCAGCACTTGGCTGAACAAGGAAAATCGCGGAAAAGCACGGGTTGCGCTGAGGGTCAAAACGGAGAGCTACTCGGGGGTTCTTCTGGTCAACAGGAAACCACCGGTCGTCGAAGTCACCAGTATTACCAACGTGAATGTCACTCTTCGATCGATCGAAGAGTCCATTATTTTGAATTACGAAATTCGCGACGCTGGAATCGATACCCTTACCTTTCTAATTCCAGCCCGTCTTCGATCAGCCATTATCAAGGCCGACTTAATTCGCGAAAAACGGATTGAACCAGTGGGCGACGAGAGCACAGCGACACAGTTTCAAGTGACCCTCCAGCTGCAAGATTTTGTGATCGGGCAATTTAGGGTTTTGATGGAGCAGGATCAGGGTCTGACAAACGACAGGATTCCGGCTTCCATTCCGGAAATCGAAAACGTCCAATCACAGACGCGTTTTGTGACGCTACAGAATTCCGGGTTTGATGAGTTGATGATTCCCGTCGCAACAGGGGTGGAGAGCCTTGATCGAAGGCAGAAGCCGTTTCGGGAGTTAACAGCATTGATTGGCGGAGCAGATATTCGCCGCGCGTACCTGGTCAATACGACGATGGTAGATCCCACTTTGATGTACCAGACTAATTCCCGAAAATTGGTGGAGACGGTTGGGGCGTCCATTGGACTTTCGGAGATCAAGATGTCCGTGGACCCTTCCGGGGCTTACCGTGTTGAACAGCTTCTTTTTGTAGACAATCGAACCGAACCGTTCCTGGAGATCGAGCTACCCGCTGAAAGTCGGCTATGGACGGTCCGTGTGGCGGGCGCGGCTGTCAAACCGGTAGCCGTCGATGGAATCGCAAATTCGGTTCGAATTCCACTGGTAAAAACTTCAGACGGCGATACAGATTTTCGTGTCGAATTGAAATTTGGGGGTTCAGTTGGCAAGCTGGCAAACCTTGGCAAGACGAATTTTCCCTTTGCAAAAACCCTTAATATCAACGTCGAATCGACGAACGTCCGTTTGTTTCTTCCCGAAGAATTTGACTACTATTGGTTTGATGGAAGCCTGGGGGTTTCTCAGGAAAAGCAAATCGACCAAGCGTCATCGGCCTATCAGACAGCACTTTATTCCAAGTTGCAGTCGAAGGCTTCTAATTCAAAAAGTGATCTCGTGCGGCAACGAGCGCTGAAGAATCTCGAAAAATGGGACGGCTATTTAGCCAACGAAAATACGTCGCAGATAGAGAACGCCGAAGCGATCGATAACCGAAGCCATTTTAACGATCTACTGGATGAACAAAAATTGGAGCTGTTTGGCAATTCGGGCAAAATATACAATTCTTATGGCAACAACTTTGGTGGGACCGACCCATCAAAAAATCCTCCACCGATTCAAAAGGGAGCGGTGATCAACGGCGCTTGGTTTGATTCCAACCAGTTGGTCAACCCGGATATTCAGAAACAGAATCAAGCCAATCAGCGTTTCAATCGATTGGAAATACAATCCAAAGGTAAAAAACTGCTGGCCAAGCCGGGGCAGTCTGGTCTTTCAGGTGACCCAAGTGGGCAACAGGGCCAAATCGGAGGAGGAGAAGGATTTGGAGGAGGAGGATTTGGCGGGCAACGTGGGGCTCAGCCGCAAAGGGGCCGTGAAGAGAGGAATCTAAACTTTAAAAAGCAGGTTACCGATAACTTGCAACAGTTACAGGAGCAGAGTCAGAATGCCCGTCGCTCAGGCAATAAACGATCCGAAGTGCTTAGAAAATATCGGCAACAACTCGACCGCAATGATGATCAGGCCAATCAGCCACAATCGGGCATGGGGAGTAACCAACAGGAGAATCAGCAGGATCAAAGTTTGGATCTCCGAGACGCTATCGATCCAGATGATTCCCTTGATTTAAACGATAACCCATCACTGTTTGTTGCTGCCAGTCTCGACGTAGAATTCGAGCATAGAGGAAAAGAATACCTGTTTCAGTCTCCCGGCGGTGAGCTCCAGTTAGAAGTAACCGCTGTTAGTCGATCATGGACACGACGTTGGATGAACTTCCTGATACTATTTGGAATCGTGATGGTGCCAGGAACCATCTACTGGGCAATCCGGCGTAGAAAAATCGAAACCGAGTAAGGGATTAAAGCGGCGAAAGAGATGGAGTAGGGCTAAGCAGCCGATACGTGGGGGGAGGTCGCGTAGTCGGTATTGCGGTTCACCCGCAATGAGACCGTCTTTCACCAATCAGGCGGTGGCTGGTTTCCTACCGCAGTGCCCTCGTGAGTCTGAAATCGACATCCAACAAGGTGTTCCGATCAGGCGTTCCTGATTGGAAAACGATGAACAGATCGAGCCGCCCGCATGGACAGCCCGTCCTGTTACCGAAGCGTTTGGGCCAAACTATCGACAACACCTGCCCAAAAGTGACCTCAATCTGGCCAGGAGCCGTCCCTTGCCACAACCCGAGTCAGTTTTGCCACAACGGGAACAGCTTGCTTCACAATCTGTATCAGAGCTGGCTGTCGCTTGTTCCGGAGCAGGCGCCGCTGCATCGGTAGCTTTACTGGAATCCGCTGCCTGTGGCTTGGCCGCCGGTTGGGTTCCTTTGAGCTTAATTTTGTCGATTGGAATGTCGGACGGTGAGGCCGGGCTTTTTTCCTGCGCTAACGATAGGTTTGCCATGGCAATTATCAACCCAAGCGACGTGACCAAGATGCGATTTGTCATTGTTCCTCTTTCAAAAAACCGGCGATGTTTCATTCCGCGAACTTCTGCGGTAACTTTCCAGTGTAGTTAAACTCCAATTCTATTTTCAACGGTGGGGCGTCGATTCGCTCATTTCATTCGGCAATTCAGGCAGATTGAGGTCTGATTATGGGGAACAGTACCGTAGACCTGTTACCCGGAAGCGTCGACAATCACAGACACTTCGATCCGGTTTGGCTTGGAGGATGGTCCATAACCCACTGGAAAGAGCTCATTGGTGAGTGAAATTGAAATTCGACAACGATTAAAATCCGTTGCCAAAAAAATAGTGATTAAGGTGGGAACTCGCGTGCTGACCCGGGATGGTCGCGTCGATTACCACCAGATCCAAAATCTGGTAGGACAAATCGCCCAACTCAAATTGCAGGGCAGAAAAGTCATTCTTGTTAGTTCCGGGGCTGTTGGAACGGCGATGACGTTACTGGATCGACATCGACCCGATTCGCTTGGTGAGCTTCAGGCCTTCGCTGCGATTGGTCAAGCCGAGCTTATCCATCATTACAACAAAGCGCTGGTAAAATTCGATCTTTTTGCTGCCCAGGTATTGCTGACTGCCGACGATATCCATCATCGTCAACGGTATCTCAATTTGCGCAACACTTTTTTTTCTCTTTTTGAACTCGGTGCGGTTCCAATCGTCAATGAAAACGACTGTGTCGCCACCGATGAAATCGCGGTGACGTTTGGCGACAACGATCGTTTGGCCACGATGGTGGCCATGTTGGTGGACGCAGACCTGTTGTTTGTCCTTTCGGACGTCGACGGCCTTTATGATCGTTCACCCGCTGAACCTGACGCACAACTCATTCCGTTTGTAGGAGAATTTACCAATTCCATTCTCGATTTGCCGAGTGATGCAGCGGCTGAAGGTGGAGAACTTTCCAAAGGGGGAATGGCGAGCAAAATCCAGGCTGCCCAAATGGCGACCAACGCGGGCATCTTGACTGTAATTGCTGGCGGACGGGTGGATAATGTGGTCCCTCGTATCCTCGGGGGAGAACGGTGCGGGACCCTTTTTGATCGGCAGGAAAAAAAATTCAGCTCATGGAAAAGGTGGCTGACCAGTTCCCCGGATTGCTTTGTCGGGATTGTGGTTGACCCGGGCGCCATCAATGCGATTTGTGAAGGAGGAAAAAGCCTGTTGCCGATTGGGGTCCTATCGGTCATTGGTGAGTTTAAGAAAGGAGAGCTGATTTTTATCAAGGCGTTGGACGGTAAGGTGATTGCTCGGGGGATCACCAATTTTTCCAGTGAAGAAACTCGGAAAATCGCAGGAAGTCAATCCAGCGAGATATCAAGGCATCTGGGCCAGGCGGTCAACAAGGAGGTGATCCATCGCAACAATCTTGTCCTCACGTGATTCTTCGGCAGCAGCGGTGATTGATCGAATCGGCGACCAAATAACATGAATCGTTGGCTAGGGCCAAAACAGGCACAAGCATGAACATTCCCGGATCGCTTTCCAGACGAACTTAGTTGTGGGCAAGGCAAGCAGTTCACGTCGAGCGATTTTCAATTTGCGTTTACCAAATTCGTTCACCCCAGCTTGGTGTCCGAGAGTGTTTTCTTGTCCGAGAGTGTTTTCTTGTCCGAGAGTGTTTTCTTGGGCGAGATCGTACCGAGGGTTAAGCGCCCCTTTTCGTTATTGAATTTGGTAACGCTGTCCCTGTGGTTCTTGGTCAGTGACACGCAATAGGACGCCGTCTTGCGACGGTCAACGGTGCTTTCAGAGAAAACTAACCGACAGCACCGTTTTTTGTGGAGTTCCTGCAGTTAAATTCACACCACCGCATTGCCAAATCTTTTGCAACACAATGGTACGATAAGTGGGAGTTTTTTTGGCATAAACGAAATGAGTGTGGGACGCGATGAAACATCCTGTGAGGAGTCGAATTATTCTGTGCGGTTTATTAAGTGTTCTGGCGACGCATCAATTGTTGCCGGCGCACAAGCTTTCCGGTGAAGAATTGCCACAGCGAATACTACCAACGCAAAATTTTAGAGTAGACCTGATCGATGCCGATACCGGCAAGCCAATTCCCGCGCGTGTTTACCTGCGAAATTCGGACGGTAAGTCGTTCTTTGTAAAAAGCGCGTCTGCGAAGGGTTCTGCTTTGCCTTATCGGGAGCAGTGGGTTGCGATGGCGAATTCGGTCGAAAAACACACGACGGTTTCTGCTCATCCTTTTCAACTGGACCTGCCAAGTGGCAAATACGTGATCGAAATTGAACGAGGAAAAGAATATGTCGCGTTCCGCGACAAGTTCGAAATTACAGACAAATCAATCGACCGCAAGATTCGGCTGAAACGATGGATCGATCTTTCAAAGCGTGGTTGGCACTCGGGTGAGACTCACGTCCATCGGCGAATGGAAGAGCTGCCTAATGTGATGCTCGCGGAAGATCTGAACGTTGCGTTTCCTGTTACGTTCTGGACGGTTGCCTCAGATCAAGCACCCAGTCTTCAGCCGTCAACCCTTCGAGGGCAAGGATTATCGCCGTTTGGTCCTAGAGTCGATCGCGGTCACAAACCAATTTATGTCGATCGTGATCACGTTATCTTTCCGCGGAACACTGAATATGAAATCTTTTCAGTAAACGGAAAGAGCCATGTGCTGGGCGCGGTTTTCATTCTTAATCATCGCAACAGGTTTCTGAAGACGATGCCGCCAGTAGCTTCAATCGCTAAGCAAGCTCATCAAGAGGGTGCGCTGCTGGATTTGGATAAGCACTCTTGGCCGTGGTCAATAATGTTAGTTCCTGTAGCGGGAGTTGACCTCTTCGAGCTTTCAAACAATAGCATATGGAGAACCAAATTCGGGTTCAACAAAGCTCCTCCAAGCCCACCGCCATGGGCAAATCTGGAATCTGATTCGGATAACACGCTCACCGAATGGGGTTGGATCAATTACGGATTCGAAATGTATTATGCACTGCTTAATTGTGGATTTCGCATCACTCCAACGGCAGGTACGGCTTCGGGGGTTCATCCGGTTCCGCTCGGTTATAGTCGCGTCTACGTACACACAGGCGAACAATTCGATTCGAAAGAGTGGTTGGCAGGATTGAAGCAAGGACGCAGCTTTGTCACGACGGGCCCAATGTTGTTTGCCAAAATTGACGGAAAGCTACCGGGTAAATCATTCTCCAATACCGATCAGGAATCCAAAACGCTGAATGTCAGCATTGAATCGGTCAGTGAAAAACCAATCGATCGAATTGAAATTCTGGTCAACGGAAAAGTTGTGAAAACCTTGCAGCCCCAAGTTAATGGGATTACCCGTAACGCCAAGAGCGTTCAATTTGATGAAAAAGTTACGATTGCAAGGACTTCGTGGGTTGCGATTCGTAGCATCGAGTTGCAACCTGACGGTCGAAAGCGATTTGCGCATACCGCGCCATGGCACGTTCCGCTTCGAGGTGAATCGATCAAACCAGAGAAATCGCAAGTCCAGTACTTTATCGATCTTATGAAAGCTGAAGTGGTCAGGAACAGAACCGTTTTGAACGCTGACTCGTTGAGCGAATTTGAGTTTGCATTGTCGTTCTACCGGAAATTGCTGAATCAGGCCCAATAAGAAACTGGTTTGCAACTTCGTTTCCCAACGCCAACGACTGCGGGAACTAAGTAAAGAGGTCGATTATTACAATGTCAGAGAAAATTGCCTTATGGTACTAGAGCGTGATGACTATAAATGCCGATATGACTTCAGGCAACGGACCAGGTTGACCGTGACGTTAGCTGCAATTTTCCATCCCGAAATCGCTGAACTGGCGAGTCCGTTACCATGAAGCCCCTCGGCACGTATACCATCGAGCGCAAGGGCGATCAATGTGCGGTTATTGCTGAAGACGGAACACCGTTCCTTTCGCTAAACCCACAGTCCCGGCCGTTGTGGAACCTCATTATTGTCAGTTCTATTGGAGTCTTTGGCTTCATTTTGATGTCACTACCGGCTTTCTTTTTATGGGCATTTCTTTTCGATCCAGAAGGTCCGACATCGCTGTGGCATGGATTCGCGACGATCACCACAGCGATTTTTGCGGGTATCTTTGTGGGATCACTCGCGCTGCGTCGACCGACCTACAACGTAAGAAGCGAAGGACGGGAGCTTGACCTTTGCGCTGACAGGGGTGCGTTTCGATTGTCGAACGCCGACGGCACCACTTTGGCCACACTCCAAACAGGCAAAAACGTTTTGCGTCGACGTCAATGGCAGGCGAACAACGCATCCGATACCGTCGTTTACGTTGCAACCGAAACCAGCATGCTCCCGCGACCCATCCGGATCGCCCTACGCTTTTTCCTGTCGATCCTGCTCCTGATTGGGCTCTTCGCGGGGCTGTATTTTGTGCTGGTTGTTGTTCTCGGCGTTGGCTTGGGGTTGGCGCTACTTGTGACTCAGGCCGGGACCGTCTGTTTACTTTGGGTTACCGGATTGAGCAACAACCTTGAATCAACGGTACGCGTTTGCGTTGGAGAACTGATGGTCGCGGAAATCGCCAACAAATTTGGCCGCACGACATTGCATTTACACGAGGTTCCCAACGAAAACGATCCACAATCGACTCTCTTGGCTTCCTTGCTCGCCATCCTTGTGTATGCCTAGGTTATTTCCTGGTCCCTCGATGTACATCGTTCCAAAGATAGCTAACAGGTCGTTGCATAGTGAAATACTCGCCATTGGGATGTTCAACGACTTCTCTTTCGTTTTCGCTGTCTGACTGTTCAGACGTTAATCCCATGGGCCGCGTGCCGGCTGAATTTGGTCGTCATTCCGCTTGAATTCGCTGGGGCTGATTTGACGGTACTGAGGCAAAGCCTCAAAAAACCGGAGTTTGCTTTGTGGTCAAAGCAGGTTTTCATGGAACGATCTACTGGTGGCGCAAAAGGAAACGCGGCGTTTTGGGGAAACGCCGCGTTTCGATAATACGGCCAAAAAAGCACCAAGATGAACTGTTTTGTGGCCGACAAACCAGTTCAGATAATAATTAGGTTGTCATAGGGAGTTAAAAATAATTCCAAAGGGCTTTAGACAAACAAGACGCCTGTTCTTTTCAACTTCTGCCCCGTTATGAGCCGGTCCTTTAATAGGTTACGCCGGCTGACGGTCCGCCGAAGGAGTGTTCTGCTCCGTCAAGGAAGCTGGCGAGACTTCGTGAACGATAGGGCTGCTGTAATTTTCGAACGGCCTTGGATTCAATTTGTCGAACCCGTTCCCGAGTGACGGAAAAAATTCGTCCGACTTCTTCGAGCGTATACGAATAGCCGTCAGCCAGGCCGTAGCGTAGCTTCAGAATCTCTCGTTCACGGTAATTCAGTGCTTCCATCGCTTCTTCGATACGGTTCTTTAAAGCTGCCTGGTGGGTTTCGTAAAGCGGATCGTCATCGCGATAGTCCTCCAGGAATTCTCCGAAATAGCTGTCGTCATGATCGCCAACCGGTTGGTCGAGTGAGAGTGGTTGCCGAGACATTTTCATGATGCAGCGAGCGTCGTCCAACGAGAGGTTCGCTCTTTCAGCGGTTTCTTCGGGAGTTGGTTCCCGACCGAATTCCTGTACCAGCTCCCGAGTGACGTTTCGGACCTTGCTCATGGTGTCAATCATATGAACCGGCACCCGTATTGTTCGACTTTGATCAGCGATCGCACGGGTAATCGCCTGACGAATCCACCAAGTGGCATAGGTAGAAAATTTATAGCCGCGGGCGTGCTCAAATTTATCAACCGCTCTCATCAAGCCGGTGTTTCCCTCTTGGATGAGATCCAGAAAACTCAAACCGCGATTGCGATATTTTTTGGCGATCGATACGACCAATCGTAGATTGCCGGCCGAAAGGACGCGTTTTGCTGCATCATGATCTTCCTGGTATTTTCTCGTTTGGAGCACGCGTCTATGAAGCGTTTTGGGGCTTTCAAATGTGATCCTCATCAGATGATGCAACTCTGCGTACAACTGCTCCAGGGATCGCCCGCCAACCATCACGCCTTTCTGAGCTTCGGAAATTTGCATGGTTAAAACCTGCATTCGAGAGTTGATCTCAACGAGGTTTTCAAAGATGGGCTGTATCTTGTTGGTCCTTAGATCGAGTTCTTCGATGAGACGCACGCATTTGTGTCGACGTCGGACCAGTTTTTTCCAGGCAGACGATCGATCTGCTGGGGCAGACGATTTACTGATGGCAATCTTGTAGTCTTTTCGATTTTCGGCAAGCATGTCCCGCAGTGATTCCACGTTTGGAACCAGCTTTTTCATGATGCGTTTTTTTTCCGAAGTGTTAGTAACCGAAACTTCGATGGTGCGATCCAATCGCAGTTCGCCGTCACGTACTTTTTCCAGAGAATCGACCGCACCGTTGAGCATATAATCGGTAGCCAACATGCTATTGCGATAAAGGAATTTTGTTTTTTCGATCTGTTTGGCAGACGCGACTTCCTCATCGCGATTCAATAATGGAATACGTCCCATTTGCATCAGGTACATCCGAACCGGATCGTCAACAGAATCTCCCTCTTCTTCGATTTCCTTTTCTTCGGCATCTATTTCCCGATTGCGGTCGAGAACCGCTGATTTTGACTCCATGTGAGTTTCTTCATCCAACGGATCGTAGCCGCCTGTTGTTTTTCTCTTTTTTCCCACGATACTTTCCTTCCCCAAGGTGTAGTTCTGCTCGATGGAGCATTGGTGCTAATGTTGGGTAATAGGAAAGCACAGAAGATGCCAAAACTTTCATCGCCCCGGTTTGGAATCCGCAAACTGTTTGGTGAAAAGGAGTTACACCGTTTTCGCCTGCCGTCCATAGCCTCAGGATTGTTGCGAAAAAAAGACATAAGATGCCATAAGACAACGCGATGATGAATTTGGACTTCGGTGTTGGGCTCCGTTTGATTCATCCTGAGGGTGGCAGTGGAGCGGCGGAAACCAGCAAAGATTGGAGCGGAATTCTGTAGGGATTGGCGAGTTCACGAAAGTTTTGACAATATTTCTTCACAAACCTTGTCGAAAACAGGGTTTGTCCAGGTCCCCGTTCATTGAATTTCAGATTCAAAGTCTAAAATACGTGTCATGGCATTTTATTCTCACGAGAGAAACCCTTGAGTTCCGTTAATCTTTTTGACAGCCTAGAACACCAGCAAGACGTTGGCAGCCGCAGGTACCGGGTTCTTCAAAAGCTTGCTTTGAATCGGATTATCGATGCGGTTTTCTTCTTCCCCCGCAGCTATGAAGACCATAGTGAAATCAAGCCGATCGCAGAATTGCGAGACCGGGATGAAGCGAGTGTCGTTGGTGAAATCTGCGATTATGAATTATTGGAAAGGGGTTATCGCAAGTCGGCTTTTTACCTGCATATCAAACAGGAGAATCACGTTCTGCGGGGCATTTGGTTCAACCAGCCGTACCGGGCCGCAAAAGTAGCGATTGGCAAACGGGTTATGCTTTCCGGAACGGTCAAGATGTCAACCGCCCGACCGGAGATGATGCATCCCAAACTTACGTTTGTGGAATCCGATGAACCACCTTTGTCGGGGTCGATCCTTCCAGTCTATCGTTTAACAGAGGGTATCAAACAGCCGGAAATGCGACGTCTGATTCGTCGCATGGTCCAGGACCATGTTGTTCAGGTAGAGGAAATATTTACCGAGTCGTATCGCAGCGAAAAAGAACTGATGGGGATCAAGGAGGCTTTGCTTCAGATTCACCTTCCGGAAAATCGGGACAGCATCGAACCGGCCCGCAAGCGGTTCGTCTATCAGGAATTGTTGACCCTGCAATTGGCGATCAACCTTCGCAGATTGCAGGTTGCTGCAGAAGAAAAGGCGCCTCGCTTGTCTACTGACAGCAAGATTGATTCGCACATCAAGAGTTACTTTCCCTTTCGTTTAACCGAAGCTCAAAATCGTGTGATGGGGGAAGTTGCGAAGGATATGAATCTGGCGGTACCGATGAATCGCATGCTCCATGGCGACGTCGGTTGCGGTAAAACCTGTGTCGCGGTGTACGCGTTAATGTTGGCGGTCGCCAATGGACACCAAGGAGTCCTCATGGCGCCAACGGAAACCCTGGCTCGGCAACATTTCCGAAATTTGCAGGCGCTGCTGGCTGGCACACAGGTCAAAGTTGGAATTCTAACCGGGACGCTTTCCTCAAGAGACAAACGAGAGATTCTGGGGGCGATGAAATCCGGCGATGTTGGCATTGTTGTTGGTACCCAAGCGCTTGTCCAAAACGGCTTGGAATTTGCAAAACTGGGGCTGGTCATTGTGGATGAACAACATCGATTTGGCGTCCGTCAACGGGCCCAACTCCGGCAAAAGGAAATGACACCTCACTATCTCGTCATGACAGCGACGCCGATCCCGCGGACTGTCGGCATGACGCTATTTGGGGACCTTAACGTTAGCGTTCTCGACGAGTTGCCTCCCCAACGGCAGGCGGTGAATACCTATTTGTGCGACTCCCACCAAAAAGAAAAATGGTGGGAATTCATGCGCAAAAAATTGCAGGAAGGCAGGCAGGCCTACGTGATTGCTCCGCTGGTGGATGGTGACCGCCTTGTCGATGATGATTCCACCACCGGTGGCAACCACCCGTGCGACAATGTGGAGGAGACCTTCGAAAATCTCGTCAATGGTGAGTTTGCGGAATTCCAATGCGATTTGGTGCATGGTCGGCAGACCAGTGAAGAGAAAGAATCTGCGATGATCCGTTTTTCGGAGGGCAAAACTCAGGTTTTGGTGGCCACCACTGTAGTGGAGGTAGGTGTTGATGTCCCCAACGCGACGCTGATGACCATTCTCTCAGCAAATCGTTTTGGCCTCGCTCAGCTTCATCAGTTGCGGGGGCGGGTCGGCCGGGGTGCGCACGCAGGCTTCGTGGGGCTTTTTGCGGATGAGGATTCAGAGGATGGCAACCGGAGGTTAGAGCATGTTGTCGAGACACAGGACGGATTTGAATTAGCGGAATTGGACTTTCAGCTTCGCGGACCGGGCGATCTCTTCGGAACCAAACAGCACGGAATGCCTCCCCTGTTTGTCGCAGATCTACAACGCGACTTTGAGCTTTTGGTTTCCGCTCGTCAAGACGCGCAGAAAATTCTGGAGGCGGATCCCCAGTTGAATTCTTCGGATTTCGCCATCTTGAAGAAGAGAGTGATGAATCGGTATGGTGCTGCCCTGGATATCAGTGACGTTGGTTAGAGTTGATCAGCGGCAGAGCATTACATCACGCTGGAAACGATGGTCTTCCCCGCCAATCCGTTGAGCAGGTTGGAAATCGCCAAATCTTGCATCGCCAGACGAGTTTGAGTTGTCGCGCTGCCAAGATGAGGTGCCAACGTCAGATTGGGTTGAGAAAGTAACTTGTGACCACGAGGAAGGGGTTCGGGCTCGGTGACATCCAGTCCCGCGGCGTAGATCTGGTTGTTTTGCAACGCCCGGGTCAACGCGTCGGTGTTGACCACCCCCCCGCGGGAAATGTTCACAAATACGGCTGACGATTTCATTATTGCAAATTCTTCATCGGATATCATTTCCCGGGTTTGCTCATTTAAAGGAACAACGACAACGATGTAATCCGATTTGCGAAGAAGCTCGTCTTTGGAAACATAGGTTGCTGCGAAATCTGTTTCATCGTTGGCCTTGGGTGACCGATTGTGATAGAGAATTTTCATATCAAACCCCATCGCCCGCTTGGCAACTTCGCAGCCAATGCGGCCCATGCCGATAATTCCCAGAGTCGTATGATGGACTTCGGTTCCCAGCATGTAATTGCTGTCGAAGTGGGTGAAGGCCTTGCTGCGAGCGTAGTGATCACCCTCGATGAGACGGCGACCTGCTGCCAATAAAAGAGTAAAAGCCATGTCAGCGGTTGTTGCACTTAAGACCCCCGGGGTGTTTCCAACCGGGATTCGACGTTGTTTGGCGTCTTCGAGACGGATATGATCCACGCCGACTCCACAATTGCTGATGATCTTGAGGTTAGGGAATTGGTCCATCACTTTGCCATCGATTGTGCGATGTCCAAATATCAGTAGCCCCTCGATTTCTTGTTGACGTTGTTCAGCATCGGACCATTCCAGGCATTCCGCTTTTCCCTGAAGAGCGGAGATAGCATTGGCAGTAGGTTCATTAATTAGAATCACGGGTAAGCTCATCGTTTGACTGGCCTTCGAACTGGGTCAAATGGAAAAAAATGCCTCCCTTTCTTGGATTTGGACTCCGCACAGAAATGGAAACGACCTCTCCAGTGTTTCCGAAATTTCCCCGTTTGCAACTAAGCTGGAACCGTGGAGTCTGGATATTGTCGAAAAGCCATCCCATTGCGGGGCTGTTCCAATTTAGAATCAAGAGTTACTCAGGCACTCTCTTCAGACGCAGTTGCCGTATTTGTTGCTACCTCCTGTAAGGAAAATCAAGTCCTATGCCCGCTTCCGCACAAACACTGAGTAGAGTCTCTGGATCTATCAAGGAAATACCATCCACATTTCGGTTCATGGGGCTCGCGATTCTGCTTTGGGTCAGTTCTTTTTCTTGCCATGTAGTGCAAAGTCAGCAGCCGAAGGCCCCACTCGAAAAACCGATTCCAACATCAACAATGGAGAAATTCCCAGGCTTCTTCAGCTTTTATCGGGATAAGACAACGGGCAAGATTTGGCTGGAGATCGAACAATTCGACTTACCATTTTTGTATGTCACGTCTCTTGCATCCGGCTTGGGATCCAACCCGGTAGGATTGGATCGGGGGCAACTGGGTGCGACACGTCTGGTTGAGTTTCATCGGGTTGGCCCGGAAATATTTCTTGAGCAGCAGAACCTGAAATATCGAGCTTCATCGGAAAATCCTGCTGAAAAAAAAGCGGTCAGGGATTCTTTTGCCGCTTCGATTCTTTGGTCCGGAACGGCGAAAACCGCCGATCATGGAAAGGTAGTCGTCGACATTACACCATTGCTGGTGCGAGATGCCCATGATTGCATTGGCAAACTATCTCGAACGGGTCAAGGAACGTTCGCTTTTGATCGAAAACGGTCGTTTGTCAACGAGCAGGGAACCCGCGGATTTCCTGACAACTGCGAATTTGATATCACCTCTACCTTTCATTCCCAATCTCCCGGAAGTTTGGTCCGAAGCGTGTCTGCCACCGGTCATTCGATAACGTTGCGACAACATCATTCCCTGGTGCGTCTTCCCGACGACCAGTACAGTCCACGGCGATTTCATCCATCCAGTGGGTGCTTTTCGATTGGTTTCCAGGACTATGCAGCTGAAATCGACGAGCCACTTGAAAAACGCTGGATCACTCGCCATCGGCTGAAAAAGAAAGACCCCGGTGCTGCCATCAGTGAAGCGGTTAAGCCGATTGTCTATTATGTCGATCCGGGCACACCCCCCCTGATACAGAAAGCCCTGATTGAGGGAGCGAGTTGGTGGAATGAGGCGTTTGAGGCGCTCGGTTACAAAGATGCTTTTCAGGTCCGGGTACTGCCAGTTGATGCAGATCCGATGGATATTCGCTTCAACGTTATTCAGTGGGTGCATCGGGCGACACGGGGGTGGTCCATTGGACAGTCGGTCGTCGATCCGCGGACCGGCGAGATTATCAAGGGCCACGTCCTGTTGGGTTCATTGCGTGTGCGACAGGACGAACTTCTGGTGCGTGGGTTAACAGCAGAAACAAACTTTCAGCCTGATTCAGAATCCGACAATGCGCTTTGCGGATGCTGTTGCCGATCGGAAAATTCTCAGCATGTTGGTTTGGCAAGCGTCCTGTCACGGGATTCCCAATTTGAAGTGGCACTCTCTCGAATTCGGCAGCTCTCCGCTCACGAAGTGGGACATACCTTGGGGTTTGCCCATAATTTCGCCGCAAGTACCTATGGTGATCGAGCATCGGTCATGGATTACCCGGCTCCGCGAGCAAAAATCAAGGGCGATACCATCGATCTTTCAGATGCTTACGGGGTGGGAATTGGCAAATGGGACCGGTTCACCGTCCAATACGCCTATTCAGATTTTGGGCCGGCGGCCAATGGAGAAGATCAAGATGTAGAGTTCCAAAAGCTGAAAAAAATGGTTGCGGCGGCTGTTGCCGACAAAATGCTCTACATCACCGATCCCGATGCCCGCCCGGTTGGTGCCGCTCATCCTTTGGCAAGCCTATGGGACAATGGTTCGGATCCTGTCGCCGCATTGGCTCACGAGATGAAGGTTCGAAAAATTGCAATGCATCAATTTCACCCGAATCTGATCGGCATCGGGGAACCCATGTCGGACCTGGAAAGGCTCTTTGTCCCTATCTATTTGCACCATCGATACCAAGTGGCGGCGACCGCAAAAATGTTGGGTGGCTATTTTTATTCCTATGCGACCCGTGGCGATGGACAGGTTCCGGTCCGTCGAGTTCCCACCGTCCGCCAAAAAGAGGCTTTTGATGAGTTGATCAAAACTCTCAAGCCTGAATCTCTTTTGATTCCAGAGAAGGTCATTCAGATGCTGCCTCCCAAACCGTTCGCCTCGGTTTTTGACTTGGAGCGATTTCCTTCCCGGGCTGCCCCTTTATTTGATCCAACGGAGGTGATGGGAGTTGCAGCGGAAATCACGTTGTCCAATCTCCTTGAGCCCCATCGCGCGACCCGAATGACGTTTATTAAAGATGAATCCTGGGGGTGGGACCCAATGCTCACTCAATTGATCGAGGAGATTTTCAACCAGCCGATAGCGGATGATGTCGAGCATCGTCGCGCCGCCCGGGTCGTTCAGAATGCTTTGGTAGAACGGTTCATTCGTTTGGCTGCCGATCCGCGGGCCTCCAGCGATGTGGTGGCAATTGTCGAGCACAAGTTGAATTCGTTAAAATTGCTGCTATCGGTTAATGAAGCCAGCCAGCCAGCGGTCGAGAAATCCCATCGATCGTCGCTGGTGAAGAAGATCGGCAGGTTTCAGAGTCGTCCGGCGCCAACGCAATCCTCAACTCCATTATCGCCTGCCCCCCCCGGAAGTCCTATTGGGGATGGAAATCAGTAAATCCGTCCGGAATGGCTGTGACCTGAACCGGAGGGGTAGCCAATCGCATTGCCTGCTCTGGTCCGCCAGGAGCGGATTCGGCGGCGTTTTATGAAAGACTGTCAGCACGGGCGTGCGTTTATTCCAGCCCAAATCGGATTTTGACAGTCCAGATTCTCAGGTGGCGGGAGTGGAATCGTGATGGCCTTGCGTCACGGTGAATTGCGTTTACAGGGATATCGGTTTGCAGCGGAAATTGCCTCAGCGTAGAATTTTGCGGTTATCCATCGAGCATCGTCGATCGGACCGGCTGACATGGAAATCCGGATGGTATTGTTTTGCTCAACAAAGTTAACAACGATGATGTTAGATGTTAGGATACATGTTGCATCGATTCGTTGTGCTGAGGAAAATTAATATTGGCGAACCTAGATGTTAAATTGCAACTGAATTGTTTTACCCCGCCCCAAATTTTCTTTTTTGAATAGCAAGATGCCGCATTCAGCTCTTTTTTTTCTCGCGATTTTCGCCGGCAGTTATTCCTGCCATGCAGCCATAGTAGATGACCCTTCACCCGCAGCGGAGAACAGCGACTCTCGCAAACCCGGGCCTAACCTGATCAAGAATGCTTCGTTCGAAGCAGTCAAAGATGAGATGCCCGTTGGTTGGAAAAAAACCGTTTGGGGTGGCAAGCCAATTTATGCCATCGAGAACCGTTTTGGCCGAACCGGGAAGAAGTGCATCAAGATTTCTTCAACCGATGGAGCAAACGCAAGCTGGAGTTTTACCATTGCGGTCAAGCCAAAAACGGACTATCGCCTGTCAGCCTGGGTGAAGACTGACAGCGTGGTTTCCACCGGATTCGGGGCCCAGGTCAACCTCCATGAATTGCAGTTTGATGGCAAAACGGAGGCGATCAAGGGAACCAATGGCTGGACGCGGTTGTCGGGTGTTTTTAATTCCGGCAATCGTAGTAGCTTGCTCGTCAACTGCTTGTTTGGAGGATGGGGTAGCGCAACCGGCAATGCCTGGTGGGACGATATTGAAGTGGTCGAATTGATCGATCCAGTCTTGGCGATGAGTTACGACGAAAAAATGGATTTTTTTGAAGCGAAGGTCAAACCCATTCTGGAAAAGAGCTGTTTTCAGTGCCACGGAACAGGGGAAAAAATAAAGGGAGGTTTGATTCTTTCCAATCGGGATGACCTTCTCAAAGGAGGGGAGACGGGAATGGCCGTTGACTTGGAGAATCCCAAAGACAGCCTTCTGCTGTCGGCTGTCAATTATGAAGATTACGAAATGCCACCCAAGGGGAAATTGCCAGCTTCGGAAATTGCCATTCTGACCGATTGGGTCAAATTGGGAGCCCCCTGGAAGGGGAAAGGATTCAAGCCCAAAGTGGTCGACAGTGGTCATTCCGTTCCGCAGGTGAACGATCAAACAAAGTCATTCTGGTCGTATAAAAAAATAACCCGGCCCACGGTTCCCGACGTGGATGCCTCTTTTGCGAAAAACGATATCGACCGTTTCATCGTCAATAAACTTCAAAAAAACGGACTCCGGCCGAATGCCCCGGCCTCCAAGACGGTGCTGATTCGCCGGGCTTACTATGACCTGACTGGTTTGCCGCCGACTCCCGAGCAGGTCAAGGCTTTTGAGAAGGATGATTCCCCGGATGCTTGGGAAAAACTGATTGACCAGCTTCTCGATTCAAAGCACTACGGAGAAAAATGGGGTCGCCATTGGCTCGATCTGGTTCGCTACGCTGAATCCAACAGCTATGAACGGGATGGCCCCAAGCCTTTCGTATGGCGGTATCGAGACTACGTCATTCGTTCCTTGAACGATGACAAGCCGTACAATCAGTTTGTTACAGAACAATTGGCAGGGGATGAATTGGAAAAGCCGACGGCTGATTCCATCATCGCTACCGGATATTTCCGATTAGGGAAGTGGGATGATGAACCTGTCGATCAGCTTCAGGCCTGGTACGACGATATGGACGATGTGATTGCAACCACAGGACAGGCGTTCCTGGGAATGACCATCAACTGCGCTCGGTGCCACGACCATAAGATCGACCCGATTCCGCAGGCCGACTACTACAGTTTTCTTTCGTTTTTCAGGAACATCCGCCGCTATGGAGTTCGAGGCCACAATACCGTCTTGGATGCCTCGGTGCGGTCGATTGCCAATGCCGATCAGCAACGCCTGCAGCAGGACGAGATCCGTCAACACAAGCAGGATATCGAAGACAACAAAAAGGCGATGGCGGCGTTGGAAAAAATCGTCAAAAAAGATTTCATTCCCGTGGAATTTGAAGAATTCAAGAATGAAAATCGTCGAATCGACTTGGTCAAGAAACGGATAGGAAAGCTGATTACGAAGCAGCAGTTTGAAGCCTATGAAAAGATGACCAGCCGAAAGCGTGATCTGCGGAGATTTAAACCAAAGGCTTTAGAGTCAGCGCTTTGTGTGACGGAGACGGGCCCTGATCCTCAAGACACGTTTGTGATGATTCGTGGTAATGCCCACGCGAAAGGACCCAAAGTCGAACCTCGTTTTCCCAGCGTCCTGTCGCCTCCGAAACCAGAAGTGGCCAAGCCAACAGAAGCCAAATCAACAGGGCGTCGACTGGCGCTGGCAAGATGGATCGGCAGCAGCGAAAATCCACTAACGGCCCGGGTGATGGTGAACCGAATCTGGCAACACCATTTTGGCCGCGGAATCGTAAAGTCATCCAGTGATTTTGGTTTTCAGGGTACGCCACCAACTCACCCTGAATTGTTGGATTGGCTGGCGAGCGACTTTATGGCGGGCGGTTGGAAGTTAAAACGAGTTCACAAGTTGATGATGATGAGCGCGACCTACCAAATGTCTTCTGCGCCTACCAAAGCGTCGTTGGAAAAAGATCCTGTCAATGATCAATTCTGGCGATTCAATTTGAGGCGGCTGACGGCCGAGGAAATTCGAGACTCCATTTTGGCGGTCAATGGCTCGTTGAATTTGAAAAAAATGTATGGAGAGAGCATTTATCCGAAAATCCCCAGAGAGATTCTTCAGGGCCAATCCCGGCCGGGTGAGCATTGGCACACCTCTTCGGGGACCGAAGCCGATCGTCGCAGTGTCTATATCAGCATCAAGCGATCTTTGCCGGTTCCTTTTATGGCCAGTTTTGATGTGGCCGACCCCGACTCGGCCTGCCCGGTGCGTTTTAATACAGTCCAACCCACCCAAGCTCTGGCGATGATCAATAGCGAGTTTCTCAATGAAGAGGCCAAAGTGTTTGCAGATTTCCTCAAGAAGGAAAAACCGAACAATATCAAGGCGCAGGTGGAGCTGGGCCTTTTTCGAGTTCTTCAGAGAGAACCGACCGGAGCAGAGATTTCGCGTGGCATGGAATTAATCGACAGATTGCAATCCGACGACAAGGTGAATGCCGATGAGTCGTTGAGGTTGTTTTGTCTGGTTTCCTTGAACCTCAATGAATTTTTGTTCGTCGATTGAGATTTGGAATGACGAAAGGCCATTGAACAGGACGCTCCTCGAATTCGAAGTCACTAGCCAGAAAAAAGACTGGTAAAAAAACTAACAGGTAATGAAATACGATGGACGATAAAAAAAATTTTTGTGGGCGAATGAGGCGAGAATTCCTTTGGCAGGCGGGGGGCGGTTTTGCCGGAACAGCTCTGGCTGGAATGCTGGGTGAGCCCTTTTTCTCCAATCAGGCGAATGCTGCAGATGGAGAGTCAGACTGGGAAAATCCATTGGCGCCAAAAAAATCACATTTTAAGGCAAAGGCCAAAAACGTGATTTTTCTTTTCATGTATGGAGGGCCCAGCCACATCGACACGTTCGATTACAAGCCTGACATGATTGGGAGAGATAACCAAACCGTCAAAGTAAAGACGTTTGGTAGGGGAGGCCATCGAAATCAAGGCCGAATTGTGGAGCCTCGCTGGAAATTCAAACAGTATGGCGAAAGTGGAAAATGGGTGTCGTCGCTTTTTCCAAATGTAGCTGAACATGTCGATGATATTGCCTTTATCCATTCAATGACGGCTGATTCGCCAATTCACGGTTCGGCAATGCTTCAAATGAACAGCGGGGAGATCATTAGCGGAAGCCCATGTCTCGGGTCATGGGTTAATTATGGTCTGGGAACTGTCAATCAGAATTTGCCCGGGTTTGTCGTCATGCTTGATAAGCGAGGTGGTCCCATTAGCGGACCCAAGAATTGGTCGGCAGGTTACATGCCCGCGTCTTATCAGGCGACCATGCTGCGGTCCAAGGGATCGCCCATTTTGGATCTGCAGCCGCGAGGGGTCGAAAGGGGAACGCAGCGAAAATTGCTGGATACCATCCAGCAATACAATCGCGAGCACATGCAAGACCGGGGTGGAAACAGCGACTTGGCTGCTCGAATCGCCAGCTATGAGCTGGCCTACAAGATGCAGGCCACCGCGCCAGAAGCCGTTGATCTGTCACAAGAGACCGCTGCGACCAAAAAAATGTATGGATTGGAGCACAAGGATGCGGGCTACTTTGGCAAACAGTGTCTTTTGGCCCGTCGGATGGTGGAGCGAGGGGTTCGATTTGTCCAAGTCTATTCGGGGGGCAATCACAACGATGCCAATTGGGACGCCCATGGTGATCTGAAACATAATCATGATCTGCATGCCATGGAGACCGATCAACCGATCGCCGCCTTGATCAAGGATTTAAAGGCACGGGGGATGTTTGACGAAACACTGATCGTCTGGGGAGGTGAGTTTGGTCGTCAACCGACGGCTGAATACGCCAAAGGGACCGGCCGTGATCACAATGCCTATGGCTTTACGATGTTTATGGCTGGCGGCGGTATTCAGGGCGGAGTTAGTGTCGGCAAGACCGACGAATTAGGCAGCCGCGCGATCGAGGATCGATTTCATGTTCGTCGAATTCACGCCACGATTCTTCACCAAATGGGAATGGACAGTAACAAGCTCAGTTATTTTTTCGGTGGACTGGACCGTAGATTGGTTGGTGTTGAAGGTGCCAAACCGATAGAGCAGCTCATCAGCTGATATCGAAAGAGCTTGATCGGAAAATGAATTCCGCCCATAAAAAAAGCAAGAGCATGCTGATTGGCATGCTCTTGCTTTTTAATAAGAATCACTTTGGACCGGCCTTTTTGCCGCAGTCTTATGGGCCAATTGAAGGAGGGTTGGCCATCAAGAAGTCCCTTGGAGCTCGCGTTGTGTAATAGGGATAACCCACGTGCCCCGCATTCGGCCCGTGTGGACCGCCAAATGGCTGCTCAGTGTAGAGTTGATTTTGCTGACAGCCGCATTGTCCGCCGGGCAAGCCGCAGCCCATGCATGTCAGGCCACCCGCCATTCGACCCCGAACGAGACCGAGTCCGCCTCGCATCGCCAGGCCTCCTCCCATGCGACCCATCAACGGTCCGCCAAGTACGGTTCCGCAGGATCCATCCTTACAGCCGGTGATACCGCAGTTGTTACAGGCCGCTTCCCCCCGAAGCCGGCCCATCAAACCGCCGATGCGATTGGCTCCGCCGTCAGTCTGGTTAATGTTCAATGAGGCACAGCCTGTGCTGAAAATCGCGATAAATAACAGGGCGGCCGAACAGAATATCGTTCGCATTTTGATTTCCTTCACTACTTTGGATCAACAGGGTCGGGCACGGGTAGGTCGTGGGGTACTCAAATGGGTGATGACCAAACCGGCCATTTCTCCCACGACGCCTGTAGTTCAGGATTCGGCAGAAAAACTCTAATTATTGAAGAATTTGAAAAACCCGTTCAGGTCACCGTAATTCGGGAAAATTGACTAGATTCCCTGTTTTTACATGGAGCCGTGCAGCAGAACACGGGTTGGCACGGTCTTTGCAACCAAATCTCTTCAGAAAACCCCCTTTTGGCGGTGCCGGAACAGCGAAGATAAATGGGAAAGAGGCAAATCCCTTGGTTCTTTTGGGGTTTTCTAAGAATGGGCGGGAATACCGCAAACAGGCGGGGTGGCTAACAGCTGCGCCGCCTGTTTTATTTTGGATGTTTCATTTTGCTCCAATGTGGCGTTTTGAAGCATTTTTTTTGATTTTCACTAGGAAAATACGGTATTCTTTTTTTAGATTCTCATCGCTAGGTGAGTACATTTTCGGCCACCGTTCGTTCTTTATAGTGCCCGACCATGGCACATTCTCAAACGGAATAACTATGCAAAAAAAGATCGTTATCATTGCCGCCCTATTGATCATGACGAGTTTGGTGCCGGCTGCTTCTCAAATTGCACTTGGCCAGTCAGAAACTTCGGCAAAGTCATCGACAGGTCGGCGAGGACCAGAGCTTCCACCCCAAGTCCAAAAAATCAATGAGTTGATTGGTCAGTCTTGGGCGGATTATGAAATGAAGCCATCCAAAAAAGCCAGTGATGGTGAATGGTGTCGACGGATCTTTCTTGACTTGGTGGGTCGTATCCCGACTGTCGAAGAGTATGACGCCTTTGTTCGCAGCAGGTCCAAGGATAAAAAGTCCAAGCTTGTAGCGGAGCTTCTTTATGACGAAAAATACGTCGAGGAGTATGCCAGGAATTGGACGACCTTGTGGTCCAACATTTTGATTGGTCGAACCGGCGGCACCGAGAGGAATAGCTTGACGAATCGCGAAGGAATGCAGAAGTATCTGCGAGATACTTTTGCCCGAAATAAGCCTTACGATAAAATGGTATTCGAATTGGTTTCCGCGACCGGTACTACCTCACCAGGTAGTGAGAAATTTAACGGAGCCACGAATTTTTTGGCCATGAAGGTCAATGAAGAAAAGGCAAGCCTCGCCACGGCGGCGACGTCCAAGACCTTTCTCGGTCTGCAGGTTCAGTGCACGCAATGTCACAATCATCCCTTCAACGACTGGAAGCAACAAAAGTACTGGGAGATGAATGCATTTTTTCGACAGACTCGCGCATTACGCAGGTTTACACCGGGGACGCGAAATGTCAGCGGTGCAGAATTGATTGACCAGGATTTTGCTGGTGAAGATAACGAACCGGCCCAGGCCAGAGTGTTCTACGAGTTGAGAAATGGTGAGACGCGTATGGCTCTTCCCAAATTTGTCGACGGCACAGAGATCGGTGCCAGCGGATATGTTTCAGAAGTGAACCGGCGTGCTGAATTGGCAAAGAAAATCGTGCGATCGGAATATCTCGACAAGACGATTGTGAATCGCACCTGGGCACATTTCTTTGGTTACGGATTTACCAAGCCAATCGATGACCTTGGACCTCACAATCAACCATCGCATCCAGACCTGATGGATTACCTCTCTGGCGAGATCAAGGCAAACAGCTACGACGTTAAAAAACTCATGACCTGGATTGCTCTTTCTGATGCTTACTCGCTTTCCAGCCTGGCTAATTCATCAAACCGTGACGATGACCCGCAAATGGGTGAAGTTCCAAAATTCACGCATTTCTATTTGCGTCAAATGCGAGCTGAAGAGCTTTACGAATCCCTGCTTGTGGCGACACAGGCGGCGGAGGCTCGGGGAAATTATGAAGCTCAGGAGAGAATGAAAACCCAGTGGCTGTCCCAATTTGTTTCTCAGTTTGGAACGGATGAAGGTGACGAGACAACGTCGTTTAACGGCACGATTCCGCAGGTTTTAATGATGTTCAATGGTGGTTTGGTGAAACAGGCAACTGATATCAAGAACGGTGGTTTTCTATCGAAAGTCGCCGGTAGCCGTTTGAACGAGGTAAAGAAAATAGAGTATCTCTTTAAGGCGGCCTTTTCGCGGCTGCCAACCAAAAAAGAGGCGAATATCCTCAAGGAAACGCGGGCTGCCTACAAAAGTGAAGCCAATTGGCTGACGGATATTTGGTGGTCCATGATCAACAGCAACGAATTTGTTTTCAATCATTGATCTTAAAATTGCTAACTGACGACTGTTTAACTAGAGTGATTTACTACTTCCCAAGTTTGATATTTTTTGGAGTCTCATTATGAATATACCCCGTGGCATGTCGCGAAGACATTTTATGAAACATATGGCGGGCGCATCAGCGCTGGCCGGGTCCTCCTTTGCGATGGGGAACGCAATTAAAGCAAACGCTGGCGATTTGAAAAAACGTCGCAAAAGCGCCATTTTGCTCTGGATGGGCGGTGGCCCTTCGACGATGGACATTTGGGACTTGAAGCCAGGCGCAGCGACCGGAGGTGAATTTAAGCCAATGTCGACCGCAGGTGACTTGCAAATTTGTGAGCACATGCCGATGACCTCCAAAGTAATGGACCGAATGTCGGTAGTGCGTTCGATGTCTACGCGAGAGGCTGACCACGGGCGTGGACGTTATTACATGCACACAGGTTATGTGCCAAATCCGAACATGGAGCATCCAACCTACGGATCGGTGATTGCACATGAGTTGGCCAGTCAGCGGCCTGAGTTGGAAATACCACCGTTTGTATCAGTGGGAAGTGATGCGGGCGGTCCAGGTTTCTTGGGAATGGCATGGGCTCCGTTTTCGGTAGGAAGCAATGGCCAAGTGCGGAATCTGGGATTGGGTCTTGAAACAGAGCGATTGCTCAAGCGACAGGACATGTTGCGTTTGTTCGGATCGAATTTCGCTGGCACCAAGTTTGACGCTGATCTTACCAAAGTGGGTCAGGTCGACCGGGGGATTTCTTCCAAGGAGCATATGGAGGTCATCGACAAAACCTGGAACCTGATGACAAGCGAACAGATGAAAGCGTTTAAAGTCAACCAGGAATCGCCAGAGGTATTGGAACGATACGGGGACAACGCTTTTGGTCGCGGCTGCATGATGGCTCGCCGATTGGTAGAAGCGGGAGTACCGTTTATCGAGGTAGGAAACGGTGGTTGGGATAACCATGGAAACATTTTCCCAACGCTGCGTGACAACAAGCTTCCTATTATCGATCGTGGTATGAGCGCGTTGGTGGAAGACCTCACTCAACGAGGGCTTTGGGAAGATACGGTCGTCATCTGGATGGGTGAATTCAGTCGAACTCCAAGGATCAATGGTAATGCAGGGCGTGACCACTGGGCTCGGAGTTGGAGTGTCGCAGTGGGCGGCGGTGATATCAAAGGGGGCGTAGCGGTTGGTGCGACCAACGAAGATGGAACCCGAGTGATCACAGAGCCTTATTC
Organism: Planctomycetota bacterium; assembly: GCA_014238905.1. GTDB lineage: Bacteria > Planctomycetota > Planctomycetia > Pirellulales > Pirellulaceae > JABAAE01. Next base: position 531,576 of record JABAAE010000001.1, on the reverse strand, counting down.
ATCCGAGGACCTGATGGCTTCTGTCTGTAAAGGCCTAGGTATTTCTCTAAATACAACTTTTACCAGCAGAAACAACCGACCGATGAAAATTGCCAACAGCGGCAAGATCATCAAGGACCTGTTTGCCTAAGAAACAATGTTTTACAGAAACAGAAAAACAGCCGAATTATCGGCTGTTTTTTTTTGAATACACCCCCCCAAATAGCGATTTGCCAATGACTCGCATGTTTTAGGATCGTCGGCCAGCATTAGCGGCGAATGTAAATTGGTCAGATCCAACCAGTGTTGCCAGAAGATGTGTTGCCAGAAGATGTGTTGCTAGAATAAACGTCTAGAAATTATGATATTGACGCGGTTGAAACGGGGTGGGTCATCCTGCTTCCAGCCAACTTGAATTTAGGCGACCTGATTGGTTGATTGACGCATTACATTGCCGCCAGAAAAACAGGTCTGTTTCGACGATAGGATTGACTCTTGAAAAAACTTTTGGAAGCCTGTGATAACGGATTGGTCCTTCTTGATGTCCCTGTGCAAATGCTTGACGAGGCGGTCGAGTATATGGTGCAGGAGCTGGTCAATAAGGAACTGCTAGACGCTGGAAGCGTTGGAGCCATTCTTGATGGAGTCAATCAGCAAGAGGCCTTGGCCGCATCGGTGATTGGCCATTCACTGGCGGTTCCTCATGTTTACATGGATGACATCAGCCAGCCAATCATGGCCATTGCACGTCTAAAACATGGTATCAACGCGGGGGCTCCCGATGGAGCTCCGATTCAATTTGTTTTCCTTTTCTTGGGACCAACCGGAGCTACTGTAGAACATCTCGATTCCTTGGCGGCCATCGCGCGGTTGATGTCCGACGACGAGTTTCATTACCTTGCTTTGTCGGCCAAAAACCCCGAGGAATTCCGCGCTGCGATTGTCAGTCGCATCAGCGGAAAACTGGCTGCCGATCATCATGCTGCTGCCGGGACGGGTTTGCAGTATACGGGAAAGCTTTTTGGTGGGCTGATCAGGGATGTCCGTACGCGGGCCAAACATTATCTGAGTGATTTTTCTGATGGGCTACACTTTAAAACAGTCGCTTCGACCTTTTTTCTTTTCTTTGCTTGTTTGGCGCCAGCAATTATTTTTGGCGGGTTAATGGACGCCAAAACCGGTGGTCAAATTGGCGCGGTGGAAATGATCATCGCCACGGCGGCCTGTGGTTTGATTTACGCGATCTTTGCAGGACAGCCACTGGTCATCCTGGGTGGCACCGGGCCAATGCTGATTTTTACCGGGATCCTCTTTGATTATTGTCATCAAAGCGATTTGCCCTTTTTGCCAACTTATGCCTGGGTCGGTTTTTGGACTGGGGGCATCCTGCTTCTGATGGCTGCTACCGATGCCAGTTGCCTGATGAAGTACTTTACCCGGTTCACCGATGAGATTTTTGCTGCATTGATATCGTTGATATTTATTTACGAGGCAGTTGACAGTCTGGTCCATATCTTTGGGCATCCGCCAGAGGATCAGGCGTTGCTGTCGGCGCATTACGCGAGAGCCTTGTTGTCCTTGATATTGGCGATGGGAACTTTTTATGTTGCTTCCAGCCTTAGCTCCTTTCGCAAGAGTCATTTACTGGTGAATTCTCTGCGTGAGTTCTTGGCGGATTTTGGACCCACGATAGCGATCATCGCGATGACCGTAGTGGCCTACCTTGTACGCGACACAATTCAACTGGACCCGCTCGATGCACCATCAAGTATTCGGCCTAGCTTTCCATCGGATCCGGATTTACAGCCGCGTGACTGGCTGGTACCGGTGATGGAGGCTCCGAATTGGGTGAAATGGGGTTCCATTATTCCAGCGCTTCTGTGCAGCGTTCTGGTTTTTCTGGATCAGAACATTACGGCCAGACTGGTTAACAGTCCTGACAACAATCTCCAGAAAGGTGAATCTTACCATCTCGATTTGGCGGTTGTGGGAATCCTGATTGCGTTTTGCTCTGCCTTTGGCTTGCCTTGGTTGGTGGCTGCGACGGTGCGTTCTCTGAATCATGTTCGGAGCTTGGCAACCACAGAGGAGGTCATCGACAAATCGGGTATGGCTCATACCAACGTCTTACACGTTCGCGAAAATCGCTTGTCGGGTATTTTAATCCACTTGTTGGTGGCCTTGAGCTTGGTGCTTTTGCCTTGGTTTCAATATATTCCAATGGCCGTACTCTTTGGATTATTTCTGTATATGGGAATCGTCTCGATGAAGGGAAATCAGTTTTTCGAACGAATGAGCCTCTGGGGAACCGATCCTCAGCTTTACCCGGCTACACACTATATCCGTCGAGTGCCGTGGCGGACTATCCACCTGTTTACCCTTGTCCAGCTGATTTGCCTGATCACTCTGTGGGTAGTCAAAACAAGTTCATGGGGCATTTTGTTTCCCGTTTTTATCGCATTGTTGGTGCCCATTCGATTCTTGCTGAACCGAGTATTTAGTCCTCAACATGTCGCCATTCTTGACGCCGAAGAAATTCCCGAGGAAGAATCCGAGGCCTGGACCTAAACCCTGATCATCCGGGGAGATTGCGCCAACCAGAAATGGTTTGGTCACGGTTCGTGATCATGGCCTGCCGTCTTTGCCATGGTAGCAGGCTGGCGATGCGTTTTTTGGCGGGGAATTTCGACGTTGTCTGGTCATGGGCAATCGACCCTGGCGATTTGATTTCGCGAGCAGCCAATTTTGATGCATCGCTGGCCACTCATCTTTCAAAGTTTGGATCGTTTAACTGACTGGATTGTTTAACAGACAGTGGTAAAAAGAGAAGAAGGAAATCTACTGTTTAAGACATTTATTGGATAATCCCATGACGATTCTGTTGTTGATGATATTTATGATTGGATCCGGAACTTTGTTTAGTATGCCCCAAGCGGTTGCTACTGATTGCACCGGGAACCATGTTTTCAGTGATCGAGCACCAGTTATCGCTGACCAGACGTTTTCCTTCCGGGAGAAGAGCGATCGCATCGAGATAAGATTGGGCAATCAGCTGATAGCCAGTTATCTAAAAAAACACTCCCAGTTGACCCGCCAGGGATTGATCAATGTGACTACGCAACGCGGGATTCCAGTGACTAGGGAGTTTCCACCACGACTTCCTGAAGATCGCACGCCAGGACAAGCGGGGATTGACCATCAGTGGATGCATCCCGGTATTTGGATCAGCTTCGGTGACCTCAACGGTAATGACTATTGGCGGATGAAATCAGTGGTTGAATTTCAAAAACGGATTGGGCCATGGTCAGGAGGGGCCGGCCGGGGCGGATTTACTGTCGAAAATCGTTATCTGGAAAAAAACAAGATTGGATTCGTCTGCCTGGAAACGACTCGCTTTGAGTTTCGAAGAGTAGCCGCCGGTTACGTGATCTTCATTCAAACGGCGTATCATTCCGATGACCGCGATTTTTATTTTGGAGATCAGGAAGAATCGGGCCTGGCGATTCGAGTTGCGTCCCCGCTCAGGGTCACCGATGGAAAGGGAACCATACTTAACGACCGGGGACAAAAAAACGGTGAACAGATATGGGGAAAGGCAGCAAAATGGTTTGATTACTACGGCCAAGTGGACGATCGTCAAGTTGGTTTGCTGGTGGCCAGCGGTTCAAAAAACCCTCCATCTACCTGGCTTCACGCGAGAGATTACGGGCTGGTCGTCACCAACCCTTTTCCCCGTCAGCCCAAGGAACGTCGCGAGCCCTTTATCAAAACAAAAGTAAAAAAGGGGATTCCTTTCCGCTTGACCTACGCGGTGTTGGTCCACGACCTACCTCATTCCAAGGAGCTCGATCGCGAGGCCTTTTTCTTAGAGATGCTGACGGCACTGGATTCTCTACCGCCGTTGGAAGGTCAGCAGGCGAAGTCTCCCCGGTGAGGTTGTTGGTCTCTCTCGGTCCGTCCGAAGGAAGATCCGCATGGGATTCTATTTTTTGCTGTTGATCGTCAACCCGGGTCGATCGTCGGTGCGAAAGGGGGTTGCCGGCAGGCCACCCATACTTTTTAGATTGCAGATTGGATTATTTGCCCACGCATATCGAACGGCTTTGGGCTTGGTGATCTGGTCACTCCATACCTCGACGCGATCCTTCCCGAGGATTCGAGCTTGAGCATTAACAAACTCTCCGTTGTCGGCGGCGATGGTGAATCCTTTGACTTCCTTATAATCATGGCCCTTGAGGCCTGTGCCGACATGATCAAAGGTGACGATGATTTTGCTGTCCTGGATGATCATTGAATGGTAGCTGGGGCTCCGGTAAGCGATTTTCACCCCGTACTGTTCGGCCAATGCCCATCGTGCCAATCTTTTTCCAACGTCATGTTTGTTGCGTGGATGAATGTTATTTGATTCGCCAATATCGATAATGACGGCTTGACCTGTGTTGGGCAGTTTGGAAAGCGTCATTGTTTGAGCTTCGCGCAATTCGGCCCAATTGCTCTCAGCTGGCTCCTCGCCTTCTTCCATGAAATCCGCTAATTGCACCCAGTAAAAAGCAAAGTCACCAATGCCCCACTCGTCTCGCCAATTCTGAATCATCAACGGAAACAAATCGCGATACTGGTAAGCTCTGCCGGAATTGGCTTCACCCTGATACCAAATGACTCCTTGGATGGGGAATCCAATGATTGGTTTCAAAACCCCGTTATAAAGATTGCCAGGACGATGCTGACCGGTTAGCTGATTCCTGGGAGCCCTTGGCCGACGAGGAATCGTTTTACCGTTATCCCGAGCTTTTTTTGCCGCTGTCTTCCACTTGACCAGTTTTGCATTGTATTGAGCCACTTGCTTATCAAAATCGTAATTGGTCTCGATGTCTTTCCATCGATCCAAAAGTTCGTCATACCGTTGATCTTTTGAAAGCAGGTCGCGGGCAATCCAGGCCTCGCAGGCTGATCCCCCCCAGGCGTTGTCAATTAAACCGACCGGGACATCCAGTACTTGATGCAGTTGTCGCCCGAAATAGAATCCAACCGCGCTAAAAGACTTGGCCGAATCGGGTGTACAGAGCTCCCAATTCCCTTTGAAATCTTTTTGTTGTTCCTGAGTGCCAACCTGCGGAACAGAAATCAACCGGATGTCGGGAAACTTGGCAGTCAGTGTGTCGAGATCGGCATCAAAGGCATTTGAAAGTGGCCAAGCCATATTGGACTGGCCGGAACAAAGCCACACTTCACCCATCTTGATATCTTTGAATTCAATGGTGTTGGATCCCATGACGGTCATTACCAATGACTTACCATCGGCAATCCGCGGCGGCAGTGTGACCCGCCAAGTACCCGTTTTGCTGGCAACGGTTTGAGCTGTTTGGCCCTCCAAGTTGACCGTGATTTTCTCGTCCGGCAGCGCCCATCCCCAGATCTCGATCTTCTGATTCTGCTGCAAGACCATATGATCACCGAAAATGTTGGGCATCGTCACTGAGCCGAAGCTCATTCGAGTGATGCCCAGACACAGAGCAAATGCCAGGCTATAGCCAATGAAAAGAAACGATTTTTTGGAGGACATTCTGGAGACTCCCGACAAGAATGAAATGGGGATGGGTATTGCAATTAGAGGTTGGCATGGCTGCCAGCGATCGCTTGGATAGAGGTTTTGGATAATCCCCATTACAATCCCGAAATAGTGATTCGCTTGTTTTCGAACCAGTAAAGGCCAGATTTTCCGGGACAGATGAGATCGAGATCACCATCGGCATCCATATCCCGAGCTTGGATTTGTAAACCGGTTCCTGCTGTGCCGATTGGAAAGTCCTTCAAAGCCCATCGCTTGCCGGCTTCAGCAGGAGCGTTTTTTGCAGGGACACCTTCATAAATGGTATAGCGAACCCAACGGTCTTTTGCTCGATCGAATCGAAATCCATAAATCACACTGGCGTCGGTGGCTCCCGGTTCGACCTCGTGGGCATAAACTCGCTTGCCGGTAACGATTTCTGGTTCCTTGTCGCCATCAAGGTCAGCCAGAAGCAGGGTATGCACCTGTGAAAAGCTTGTATCAATTCGCTGGCGTGACCAAGTTCTTTTTCCGTTTTTTCCCGGCGTTTGCCTTAGCCAGAAAAGACCGTGTTGATGTCCCATTCCCCAGACGATATCGGTATCACCGTCGCTATCGAAATCATGACCGATGATCTGTATTCCGGCGGCACCGAGTTGAAATTCGGGGTGGAATGCCCAATCTTTGGAACTGCCCGTCGCCGGCTGCTCGTACCAGCCTTTGGGAGTGATGATATCGGTTCGTCCGTCTCGATTGATATCGCCAACCCCAATGCCATGGCCGGCGCCCACCCCGCCCAAATTATGCCGCTGCCAGGCGACCTTTGGTTTCTGTCGAGTAAGCTGGTACCACGAAACGTTATTGCCAATGTTGGGCAAGAAATCGGGCTGTGCATCACCATTGATATCCACCAATATTCCAGTTTCCATAGAGCCTGGCTTATCGATTTCATGCTCAATCCATTGTTGAGTTGGATCAGCCGGTTGCTCGACCCACCCAATCCGACGACTAAAATATGCACAGGTCACGATATCAATTTTCCCGTCACCATTGACATCCATTGGTAGGTCAGCGAAGTCCTCGTAGTAATGGGGGTTGGTCCCTGCCGCGACGGTTCGCACACGATGGCGTTTCCAGTTGGGGGCCGCATACCACGAGTCGCCACAAAAAACATCCAGCTTTTGGTCTCCGTTGATGTCCATCGCACAGGCTGCCTCAAAGGGAGAGCGATCATTGATTGTGTGCTTTTTCCAAATAGCCTGGCCAAGCAGATTGGAGCCCAGCAGGGCCATCGTCATTGGTATCGCCAATAAACAAAGGGTCCATTGCGCAGCGGCAGACTTTGATCGATGGGTATCTTGGTTATTCAATAGATTTTCCTTGTGGTCAGTCTGTTTTGGAGAGACTTGGATTGTTTTCACACCCCAGCAGCCTCTGCCAATGATAGTTGAAATTGCCGTCGCCTTGGGAAACCAAGAGGAGTTTTGTTATCGAAAAAAGGTAACCATCGAGACCGTTGGAAACCGATTGGAGGCTCAATGGCGTGGCCAAATCCGGTTTATAATGAGCTGTTTGGACGATCCCCTTCTCATGCTCCTTAAGGAGAAATTGAAATGCTGAAAAAATCTGGATTCTTGCCGGGGTGGGGTGTGAAAGGGCTAGTGCTACTGGCGATGTCAGGATTCTGTTCGGCAAGACAGCAGCTTGACACGGTGGTCGCTGAAAAAAAACGCTCCGTAGCCGAGTTTCAAATCGCGACATTTTCGGCCGATGTCACGATTCCATTGAATCACCGTTGCATGGGTGTGTTACCCACAAAATCACGAAAAATTCTCGACCCGTTATTGGCCAAGGGGTTTGTATTGTTCGGGAAAGGCAAGCCGATCGTATTTTGTGCTATCGATTGGTGTGAAATTCGGAACGGGTCCTATGATCAATGGCGCAACGTTTTGGCGGAGGCCGCTGGTACCTCGCCCGTTCACGTTCTGGTCGCGGCACTCCACCAACATGATGCGCCGGTTGTGGATAGGGGTGCGGGAGCGTTGTTGAAATCGGTAGGACTGGAAGATGAGCTTTATCAGGAGAGATTTCATCAGGAAACGCTGAAACGAGTAGCGAAGGCAGTGAGTTATTCTCTGGAGGAAAAAATTCGGGTCACTCATTTGGCCACAGGTAAGGCAAGGGTTGATCGCATTGCCTCCAATCGGCGTGTCCTTCTACCCAACCGGCAGGTGACTTTTTCCCGCGGTAGCGCAAGTGGCCGGAACGAGGCGTTAAGTTCTGCCCCCGAGGGAACGATCGATCCATTTCTGAGGACTCTCTCTTTCTGGAATCAGGATACGGCCATTCTAGCGATGCATTCCTATGCGACTCACCCGATGAGCTTTTATGGCCGAGGAGAGGTGAGCTCAGATTTTGTCGGGTTAGCCCGTGAGAAACTTCAACGCGAGGATTTTTCGGTCCAACAGATTTACTTTAGCGGTTGCAGCGGTGATGTCACCGCAGGCAAGTACAATGATGGTTCGAGGGAAAACCGCAAGGTCCTCGCGGACCGGCTTCATCGGGCGATGAAAAAATCATGGGAATCTCAGGAGACCATCCCGATAACCAAAATGGATTTTCGATCAGAGAATCTTCTTCTACCCTATCGACAATCAGATTCGCTGACACGAATTTCACTTCAACAGACTCTCGGTGATGAGGAATTGCCGACCGAAAAAAGGATTCTCGCGGCGATGGGTCTGTCCAGTTTGAATCGGGTGGAGTCTAAACAGCCGATCCATTTCCCGGTCGTTGATTTTGGTGCTGCCAAAATCGTACTTTTTCCAGCTGAGGCCTTCGTGGGATATCAACTGATGGCTCAGGAGATTGCCGGGGATCAATTTGTTTTTTCGATCGGTTATGGCGAATGTTGGCCGGGCTACATCCCTACCCTATCGGCTTTTCAGGACGGGTTTGACGATCAATGGTTGTGGGTGGACCCTGGTTGTGAACAACTCATCAGGAAATCGCTTACAGAATTGCTGATAAATAAATAGAACGGCATACGTTTAGAATGGGTAAGACAAGCTGGTGAGATTTTCAATAATTTACCGATTAACTCCGGAGAGTTTTTATTCGATGGACCAATGGCTTTGCGTGCTGAAAGTGTTTGGAATCGATTCGGTTGGATTGGAATTTGGCTCGGATTGATTTTAGTTAGCGTGGTCGACGTTCCCCAGCACGGGCAAGCGGAACCGGTAAAAGGCATTCCCCGGGGGCTCAATTCCAGACGGCCATTTTATACCTCGAAAAAAGTTGCATTACCAACAAATATCCATTCTGGAAGCATTTGCTGTACCGGAGTAATCACCGGGGAGGTTTTCTGCTACTGAGGTCAACAGGCAGAAGCTGCTGCATCGGTTGGCTAACGAAATGCTGGTGCATCGTAGACTTTTCGAAGTCGATGAAACTCCGCTGTCAATTCGTTTTTGACAACCTGTTGCGTGGGATCGGCGTCCACGCTCTTCAATTCACCAGGATCGGTTTTCAGATCAAAAAGATTCCATTCATTGGTGCCCGGAAAATAAATAAGCTTATGGCGCATCGTACGGACACCAAAATGCCGAGGGACAGCGTGTTCGCCAAACTCATAGTAGGCATAGTAAATCGACTTTCGCCATTCAGTTGGTTGGTTTTTCATTAGCCGAACCAGTGATTTCCCCTGGATTTCAGCCGGGCTGGGTTCGCCGGCGATCTCAAGAAAGGTTGGTGCATAATCGATATTTTGAATCAATTCATCTGGACGGTGTCCGGGCTTGGTTTCCCCAGGCCAACGAACCAAGAATGGCATTCGAAAAGATTCTTCAAACATCCATCGTTTGTCATACCAACCATGTTCCCCGAGGAAAAATCCCTGATCGGAAGAGTAAATCACGACGGTGTTTTCCGCTAGGCCGTGGTCGTCGAGGTATTGCAACATTCTTCCAACACTTTCGTCGACCGCCTTCACTGTTGCAAGATAGTTCTTCATATAGCGCTGGTACTTCCAGCGAACGATATCTTTCTTGGAAAGTTTACCGGCTGCGTAATCGGCAAGAAACTTTCTGTTGGCGGGTCCAAAATGACTGTCCCACTCCAGTTTCTGGGAAGCGGTCATTCGATTGTACTCAGGTGTTCCGTATCGGTCGGGTTTGGGCAGTTGAATGTTGCCACGTTCGTCCTTTCGCACTTTGGCATCGTATGCCCAATCAAAATGCCGATCGATTTCCATTTCGTTTTTGGACAACGTTTTGCTGCGGTTGGAATAATCATCAAAAAGTGTATCGGGTTCCGGAAATGTGACTTCGTCAAAAGCGTCCAGATGGCGGATTGCTGGTGAAAAGGTACGGTGGGGAGCTTTGTGCTGACACATCAGGAAAAATGGCTTTGATTTGTCGCGTTGGTCCAGCCAGGCAATAGACTTGTCGGTGGTCAGGTCGGTTGCATATCCTTCAAATCGTTTTTGAGAACCATTCTTTTGAATGAAAACCGGATTGTAATAACTGCCCTGCCCTGGGAAAATTTCGAAGTGATCAAATCCAACGGGTGTCGTTTTCAGGTGCCATTTTCCGATGACAGCGGTTTGGTAACCTGTCTTTTGAAGTGCCTTGGCGACTGTCCATTGACTTTGGTCGAGTCCCTTTCCCGTGTTTCGCATGAATCCGTTTTTGTGACTGTGCTTTCCGGTGAGAATTGTCGCTCGAGAAGGTCCACAAATAGAATTTGCGCAAAAGGAATTCAGAAAAATCGCGCCTTCTTTTGCCAGTCGGTCAATATTGGGTGTTGGTGCGATCGGTGCCAAAGGTCCGCCGTAGGCAGAAATCGCATTGATGGCATGATCATCCGAAAAAAGAAAGAGAATGTTGGGTGACTTTGAATGATTGTCGGTTCGGAGACGTCCGGAATTTTCTGCCCAGCCATGATTTTGTGTGGCGAGGGTTGTGAAGATTAGCAGGATGGCGTAGAGGACAGATCGCATAAATAATCCGGTCGAGTATGAGGCGAAGGATTTCGGTAAAGTAAAAATTGATCGGTAAAGAGAATCATTTTGCCAGCCAGTCAGCCAAATTGCCAGCCAGAGGGATGCACCGGAACGGACTCACGTTTTCCGGTTAGAGTTCCTCCGAACAATACTTGCAGTATTGAGCATCTTGATCGTGGCCTTCTGACATGCAATTCGGACACGTTCGAGTGGTCACCATTTTTCCGCCGGCGCTGGCAATTTCGGCCGAGACGATCCCAGTCGGTACGATAATCATGCAGTATCCCAACATCATCATGCAGGCCGCCATCGTTTTGCCGGCAGGTGTCACGGGCGAAATATCCCCGTAGCCAACGGTGGTCATGGTGACGATGGCCCAGTACATACTTTCCGGGATCGAATCAAAACCGGGTGTACCCCTTTCAATCAGATGCATCGCCGATCCCACGATGACAACGGAGATCAGAATAAAAGTGAGGAATACGGCAATTTTCGCACGGGAAGCCCAGATGGCCTCCCGAAGCGATTTGGCTTCGGACAGCATATGGGCCAGCTTAAAGATCCGAAAAGCCCTCAAGAGGCGTAACGCCCGAATGACCGATAATCCCTGAGCTCTTTCGTGGAAAATGGGCAGGGCGACCAGGTAGGTAGGAAGAATGGCAAGCAAATCTACCACCCCATAAAAACTGAATATGTAACGCAGCGGCCGCGGCGCACAAGCGATTCGAAGGCTGTACTCGATGGTGAACAGGATAGTAAAAAACCACTCAGCCGACCGGAGAAGAACAGGGTTTTTCTGCTGAATGCTATCAACGGACTCCAGCATCAGGCTCAGTACGCTCAACAGGATTGCAATTAAAAGCAATACATCGAACGTTTTCCCAGCCGGGGTGTCGGCTTCAAAAATGATCTCGTAGCAGGTCGAACGCCAATTTCGATCGGCGTCCTGGCTGTCATCCTGTTTTGTTTCTGACATGTTAAATGTACGTCACTCGGTGATTGTTTTTGAGGCCACCCGTCCAGACAATCCTAACTTGAAACCGCCGGAATATCCATTTGAGTTTGCTGGCAGGAAAAACGTCGCTGGCAATCTTACATGGATTTGAGGTTGACTGCATCATGACCAAGAGCATTTTGCGGCTGACGCTATTACAATACAGCAGCCAACCGAATGCTCTGATAACTCGCAAGGTAGCAGAAGACGGTTTGGATGAGCAGCGTTTTCTTCCCGACAGATCACCCCTTTTTTGGTAACCATTATCATGCAATTTCAAAGCCAGACCCGTCGCGGCTTTCTGACGACGACCGCCGCTGCAGGAATTGGGATCATCACCAAACCCACAGAACGAGCATTTGGTTTTAAGAGCAGCAACGATCGACCTACGGTTGCCGTCGTAGGATGTGGCAGCCGGTGGGATCAGCGAGCCACAGTAGCTAATGGGCCGCACGGATTGGGTAAACAATTTCCAAAGTTCAGTGATATTGTTGCGGTTTGTGATGTTGATCGACACCGAGTTGAAAAAGCACAGGATCTGGTTAAGCAGTGGCTGAACAAGCAGCCCGCAGCGATGGAGGATTATCGGGCGATTATTGATCGGGATGACATTGATATTGTCCACATCGTGACACCGGACCACTGGCATGCCAAGGTCGCGATTGAAGCGATGTTGTCCGGCAAAGATGTTTATTGCGAAAAGCCGATGACGCTGACCATCGAAGAGGGGCAGTTGATCAGTGAAGTCTGCCGGCGGACGGGCCGAATCATGCAAATTGGTACACAGCAGCGAAGCATTCCCAGGATGGTTCGGGCCATCGCAATGATCCGGGAAGGGCGGCTGGGAAAAATTACCAAGGTCCAATGCGGTGTTGGGGGAGCTCCCACCAGCCCTGAGCTGCCTGTCACCCAGCCTCCTCCGCATTTTGACTGGGATCGCTGGGTGGGCCCTGCTGAGATGACAGATTTCCATAGCAAAGCCGGTGCTCCCAACGAGGTCAAAACATGGTCGCGAACCCATTACGACTTTCGCTGGTGGTATGAATACTCTGGGGGAAAGCTGACGGATTGGGGCGCTCATCATGTTGATATCGCCACCTGGGGGATGGAAAAAACGAACACCGGCCCTCTTTCCATCCATCCTATTCTGGTTGAACATCCTGTCGAATTCAGCGAAGGGCAACCGGTTCAACGCGACCGTTACAACACGGCGACCAAATTTAATATCAAGGCCATCTATGCGGATGGCATGGAGTTGACGATCCGCCACGACACCGATAACGGTATCCTTTTCGAAGGCACTGAAGGACGTATTTTCGTTAACCGTGGTCGCTTATCGGGAAAGCCGGTCGAGGAATTGAAAAACAACCCTCTACCGGATGGCGCTGAGGAGAAGGTTTATAAAAACAGAAAATTGACCGATCACCTCACCAATTTTTTTCAATCAGTGAAAGACCGCCACGAGCCCATTTCTGATGTCTTCAGCCACCACCGAGCGCTTTCAACCTGTCACTTGGCTGGTATTGCCGCTCGATTAAATCGAAAAATCACGTGGGACCCCGAAACAGAACGGGTTGTCGATGATGCTCAGGCTCAAGCGCTGGTCGCCCGTCCCAAGAGAAAGGGGTATGAGATTGAGATGTCTTAGCGGTCCATTGGGGACGAGGACAAAACCACCGAATTTTTGCGCCCGGTGACGAGGAGCTTGATTCCTGGTTGCCAGGGGATACTTTCGGGGGATGCTGCCCGGTTTTGTCAAAGCTGTTTTGAGAAAACGAGCATGGCGCGGTGAGCCTGAGGTGATTCAGGATCTCTTTCAATCGTGCGGCGTAGGTGAAGTTTCGCATCAGGATCACCCTTTTGGGCAAGCTTGATGGCTTCATCGAACCCTTTTTCCAAATAGTCCATAATGCGGGGAAGCACTTGAAGGCCGAGTGATTTCCAATAGTACTGCAGACGGTCGTCGGTCCAGTTTTCGTAGATTTGTTCCCATGTGAAATTCTTAAAAATATTGAGATGCGGTTGCAACATGTGTTCGGCAATGGGGTCTGTCTGCCGCTGATAACGATTGTCAAGTGAAATACGAAGCTGATCATCGGTGAGATTGGGCAACGCCTTGTGAATCGTTAATGCCGGAAATATCAACGTATCGCCGATCTCATAATCAGTCGTTAGCCATTCATCAGAAAGATCATCGTGATGTGCTGGGTCCAGATGAAGGCTCCCGGCTCCCAGTGAAAAATGATGATCAAGAACGGTCGCGATTTTGTGTGAACCCTTGAGAACAGCGAGGCCACCTAATTCGCGTGGGCAATCGCCGATTGGACTCCAGCAAGTCAGGTTATCATAGGACCCTTGAAAGTGAACGAAATCCTGATGAGTCGGCGTTGTGTGATGGGTGTAATTGGGAAACCAGAGTCTCGCCACTTTTTGGGGCTGAGCCAGCATTGGGCACCCTTGGATCTTTTCCACGGTTTCCATTATTTCCCGACAATGACCAGTTTCATGGAAACTTTGCAGCCGGTACACCTGGTGATAAACATCCGAATATTCTAGATCTCCTTCGGTGCATTGCACGCCTTCTGTAGCGATGCCCAGAGTAGGGTTGGTGCCCGCTTTTATCCAACCGGCAGCCTGCAGAACGGCCATCATTTGTGCCCGCAGATCTAATAGTCGTTGGGCATCAATCAGTCGCCTGAAAAAAAGGTAACCGTCAGACGCCATCCGTTGCCGCAGACGCTGTTTGTCGTGGAGGCAATCATTGGATACTTCCAGTTCTTTCATCGAGCAGGGTCCTCAACGTTGCAGTGGGTTTAATCGACTCCGCAACCGGCGTTTTGCGGCACGTGCATTTTACCGGTTTTTCAAATACTCGTTGGCGAGCAATTTTCCAAGTGCGACAATACCTGCGGTGGAGATAACCAGTTTTTTCGATTGTTTTGGAAGCTGAAACGCTTGGATGTGAGTGGCATTCGGGTCTTTATCCAAAGTCTCTATTAAGTCTGCGGTGACATCGATGGAATTGACCCTTGGATCGTCGGTGGGAGGTTGCTGGCTCACGTACCACCGCAGCCCCGGCTGAGAGAGATCTTTCCGGCTTTGCTGAATGATCTTCTGGATCCAAGCGGCTGCCTGTTTGCGATAGGGAGGCATAGACATGTCGTTTTCCCCAACATGGTAAAAAACTCCGGCAAGCTCTACCTGGTATCCCCGATCGGCGAGGCTGCTCATCGAATTTTTTACAAATGTAATGAATCGAGGATAGATGTTCCGGTCTTTCGCCATGCTGCCTTCGGGAGTCCAGTCGATGATTTGCGTCCCGCTATGGGTAAATTTGGCGATCGCAATCGGTTCCCTTGGCAGCGACTGTTGAATGGTTTTTCCAAAGCTTAGTTCGGGTCCAAACGTATCGTAGTAGTCGACAGGTGCCAGGGCTTGCCACCCATCAGATTGTTTGTAACCTCCACCCAGGCTGTAACGGAACGCGATTTTTGGATTGTCCTTGAGCAAGTTGTGATGTTTTTCAAGCTCAGCCAATTCCTGAACAAATGCACGTTCGCCTTCCATATTGCGATGTCCAGCAAGCACAAACAGACGCACGGTTTTTCCATTTTTGGCTGGCCAGGCAGGTTTTTTTGCTTGTGCAATGGGTAGACGATCAATCGTTCTCAAGTAGGCGTCCGCATAATTCAACCCATGCTGTAATTGCCCAAGTGTACCGTAATGGTAATGCAGGCCGACTCCTCCACCGATTTCCACACCAACATGGGAGGTGGGGACATACTCGGCTTGAGCGTCTGAACGGGTGACCGATTTTTGTCCTTGGCTGATCGCATACATTCGGGGCCGGAGGTCCATCCCCCAAATGGTTTTGGTGCACAGCTCACCGATATAAAATTTGAGCTTGGGCAATTTTAAGTCTTGACGCCAACGGGCAATAAAGTTGGCAAGGTTTTTTCCGTAATTGGGCATATAGTCCTCGACAAACATGTCATTTTCACCCTGGTGCCACATGAAGCCGTCGATTTGATAATCCAATCCCATTTCTTCAAGTTCGGCCAGCGATTTTTGTACCCTTTCCAGCGTCAACGGGTACATTTTGAAACCCGTCGGTTGGTCCGGGTTCCAGTCTCCTCCCAAGTGGGTGCCACCGGCAGCACACTTAATGATGGCAATTCTAGCTTTGGTCTGTTTGGAGATCCGGCGGGCAAAGCTAAGTTCCGGGCCAACGATTCCGTTAACAGGCTGCAAAGCAACCCAGCCGTCGGACTGCGTCTTGTTTTCCCTGCCAAGGCAGTAGGAAAATAAGACGTTTTTTTGTGGCGATTGAAGTCCTCGAAAGGGTGGAAATTGCTTGATGTCGGCGACTTTTGAATCCGAGCCCACCATATTGCTTTGGCCGGCAAATATAAACACACGGACTTTTTCCCGGATGGGATTGGCGACCGAACCACGATTGGATTCGGACGATCTCGTCTCTTCGGCAGCAGAACACGTTGTCAGGAGCAACAGGCTGACAATCAATAGTTTTTTATGGGAGTTCATGTTAATAACGGATCAGGGGAGTAATTGGCTTGGATTGCGGAATGATCACCGGGACGCATCATTTTCACCCGTTCGTTGGGTTGAATGGGGACTGTTTTGAGAGTTGGAAATAGAATTGGTAACAGGTTGGCCATCGTGTTGCATTTTTCTCAATTCAAGGCTGTTTTCTCAGTCTCCGCCGTATGGCAGTAATGGGATTATGGCGTCATGATCGGGTCGCTGGCTATGGAATATTGGCTGTACCGGCCGGTCAGCCTGCCACCCAGCATGACACCTAACACCGCAGCCGGCACGTACAAAAGAAGGTCGGTCACAGCGAACCAGATTGGCGATGGTAGAATTGTCAACATCATGATTCCGCCCAGGGTCCAAAAAACTCCCAGACTGATAGCGGCAACGTACCAAGATCGCATTGCGATCATTCCGCATACCAGACCACTCACCAGGCTGCCGCCGGCATGAGCGACCAAGACGATTATCAATGCCCCGGTTGCCATTCCGTTGGCTTTCACATGGGCCGCCAACGCGTCAAGGTCATTGGGGTCAACTCCCTCTGGCAGCGGATAGGCCCAATTGGAAATCGTGATAAGGCTCATGTTAAATAAGCCGCCCAAAAATGCTCCCAAGACGCATGCCAATATTTTTCGAATCATGTCCGCCTTTTTCCTGATTCACCAAAGATTATGATGGCCTTAACGAAAACGGACTAGTCTGGCGTTGAAGATAAACACAGGCTTGGAATCAACATTGAAATCTC
Source organism: Planctomycetota bacterium (assembly GCA_014238905.1). Classification (GTDB taxonomy): domain Bacteria; phylum Planctomycetota; class Planctomycetia; order Pirellulales; family Pirellulaceae; genus JABAAE01. The sequence continues at coordinate 514,751 of JABAAE010000001.1, read as the reverse complement.
GTTGGCTGCCATTGATTGACGATTCCATTGGCACGTGATGAGTGTAATCACTCGGTCAACATTCGCAGGAATGCCCCTGAATTATAACCGGTTGAGCATCCTCATGTTGGTCAGGTTTTTCTGATAGCCCGCCCCGCGCGGCAGGATTTGGCCGCTCTGAAAAAAAACAACGCCGACCGGTATGTCAATACGCAGTATTTCTCTGAAGTGCGATTGCCCTCCTTGATTTAGTGCCGTCCCATGGCGGCATAACGCTGCCAATTTTCAGATCAGCCTGGCCGAGTGAACGGCTTGCTCGGCGTCTCGGGCCATCTGCAGGCTGGCTGCGAGGGAGGCGGTGTGACAGATTGCCTAAGAATCAACCGGCTGAGATTACAACGTTTCAGATTTCGGAAGGGTGACAATCGTCTGGATTTAACCGTCGGCAGAGTTTTTTGGCCCTAGGGGCTCATTGTCGGGCTCGTTCGACACGCCATCTGTTTGGTTAAGTTCTTCGAAGTCATTTGCATATTCCGCATCACGGAATTTGTATTCCATACCCTCAGGAGAAATGTCCATCTCAAAGAGTGGTGGTTTAATCCGTTTGTGCAATAGGTACCAAATGGGCCCAACCGATATGAGTGCGACAATGATGCCGAGGCGTTTGCTGATGAATTTCGGCATGGCATTCACGATGGGCTCCAGTGCATTCATTGAATGGATCAAGTAATGCAGGAAGGCTATTACGCCGACCATGGCTACCAACAGTGCAGCTTCAAGTAGTTCAGTTGACCAACGGTGTGCCTTTCGACATGAGGTACAGGCTGGGGCGAATGCCACAACTTTCCGAGAAAAGAGAGTGGTCAACAGGTTGAAGGCTCCCCCTGAACGTGCAAAGCCTTTGATCTTGGCTGTGGGTGAGTCCGCACCACACCCTATGCAGCGATCAGGGAATTTCGCCTCGACGTCGCGTGGGAGAACTACGTCGTACGTAGATTGACCCTCTTGTTTCATCGCAGCACCGTCAGCAGTTAGTGTGGTTATGGTGGAAGCTGTTCAAACAACTGGAGACATCCACATGGCGTCAGAAGTCATGCTGCCAATTATCCCAACCGAACGTGGTCGAGAAATCGCCAGTAAAAAAAATCCCAAAGGCCAGATTCTTTGGACCGAGGTGATCGAACATCTCATGTTACCGCACGGCGACTAGTGCGTCATGGCGTAAGTCACGATATTGATTCCCATTGGATAGGATTTTTTCTCGGAATACTCCTCAAAGTACGCCCTGTTTTCTCCTTCTCGTTCCCAGCCATCACCTAAATCGTTGTTATGGCAAAGCAACGCAATTAATCGCTGGTTGTCATCGAAATAACCCCAGAAATGAGGCTTTTGATCACCGCTGGAATAGCTGTGCAAATGCTCAAAATCAAATCCGTCGGTCCAGGTTTTCAGATCCACTACTTGGGGAAGCTCTTTCAGATCATAAACGCAGTGGAAGATGGGATGTTGAAGGGTTAATTCTGTCGGTTGGCGTCCGGGGAAAACTTTTTTCATTTCACGTTGGACATTTTCCCAGCCCTCAGTAGCCCAGAAATCATCCATCATCATGAATCCACCATTGAGTAGGTATCGTCGCAGTGCAGTTTGTTCTGGGCGGTTGAACGTGATTCGTTGAACCCCTGCAAAGTAGATAAATGGATGATCAAACAACTCGGGATTTGTTAAACGCATCACTTTGCTCTTTGGAGCTACTTTCAAAGAGGTGAGCTGTTGCAATCGGTATGAAAAATTCCAGTCGCCGTCCGGATAGTCGTTATCCCATCGGTCCCACCAGCCAAAGGGTCCATAGGAATCGTATTGAACCCTGACAAAGGTAAAAACGTCTTGGTCGAATCCCGGCTTGATCTGCCAGGTAGGAAACTCGTTACGGCTGGGTAGACGTTTTTTTCTCCAACCAGAATTGCGCGGCTGATCGGTTGGCATTTGAGGTGGCTGCCGGCGAAACCCCCGGGCTCTACCCTCCTGATTAGAACCGGAAGCCTCGCTCCGGACTTCGCTGTTGTTTCCGGATCGGTGAACCGATGGGCTCTTGGGCGGGATAAGCCTGTTGACAGTCGTCAGCGCACCGTTGGCATCAGCACGACGCAATAATGATCGGCCGCCAGCGAGTAGCAGGCCGGTCAGGAGGAAGATCAATAACGCGATGGGAAGGAACGGTCGAACGATCGGATTGGTACTTTTTCGGATTGACGAGGTGGTGACGAGGAATCCAGAAGCTGTCTTGAGTCCGTTTTATTGTAACGATCTGGAGCCAGTTTTCGAACAATTTCCCGGTGGTATCCGGGGTATGAAAAATGGGGAATAAAAAAAAGACATCGTCAGCTGCCGATTGACACATGCTATTCGTGTCTTAGCGCTTCGATAGGATCCATGAATGCGGCTTGACGTGCAGGGTAAACACCAAAAACGACGCCAGACAAAATGGAGATCGACAGTGAGAGAAAAATAGACCAAACCGCGATTCTTGGTTCCAGTTCGTAAACAATCGGTGGCAGTAAATCGGGGGAAAAGAAGGTGATCCACTCCCGTAGTTGGCGGAAAATTTGAGGACACAACAACCCAAAAAATACGCCGGTCAAGCCTCCGCTGGCCGTTAACGCCACCGTTTCGGTGAGGAATTGGTAAATGATGTCGTTGCGAGTGGCGCCCAATGCTCTGCGAATTCCGATCTCGCGGGTTCGTTCGGTGACCGTGGCCAACATGATATTCATGATTCCAATGCCGCCCACCAACAGGGAAATACCGGCTATCACAACCAATAGCACATTAAACATCGCGCGGGTTCTTTCGGCTTGGCGCAGCAGTTCCTTGGGAACGACCACCGCGTAGTCTTCAATATCGTGATTGGCCTCCAGTAACATTTTGATGACAGCGGCTGTTTCATCGACTTCCTTGATGGATCCAACGCGGACGGTGATTTGACTCAGTTCAACCTGTTCACCTTGGAAGTCGCCACCGATTCGTTTCATCACCAGATCGCCCACTCGGTCCTTCATGGTCTTTAGCGGAATGTAGGCGTCCATATTGTAATCCCGCGCATCGAGGCTCCCGCCAATGGAGGCAGAGGCTGTTCGTTTTCTGGTTGTCCCAATCACCTTGTAGAATTCACTGCCCACCCAAATAGTTTTGCCGATCGGATTTTCATAGGGGAAAAGACGTCGCGTTGTATCGGAGGCCAACACGACGACCTTTTCTCCAAAGTCACGGGGCGTGATCCATCGACCTCGTTCGATGTCGAGGCGATTGAGCTGCAAATGTTCCTCGACACAACCGACAAGAACGGCGTCGGCGGTTCGGTTCCCCATTCTTAGCTCAAATCGTAGTTCTCGCATGGGAATCGCTTTTTCGATTCTCGGAATATTTTGAATGATGCGGCGATAGTCCAAGCGAAGGAGGCCATAAACCTTCACCTTGCTGTTTGGGTCATTGGAGTCCGAGTTACTATTTGGTTTTTTGGTTCGAACAATAATATTGGTGGCGCCCAGTTCCTTGATTTGCTCCTGGGCTCGGTAGCTGACGCCTTCCCCCATGGCCACGAGCCAAATGACGGTGGAGGTTCCAATAAAAATCCCCAAAGCAGCCAGTGCCGCCCGCATTTTCTGAAGAAGGAGACTTTTAACTCCCAGCTTGATGGTTTGCGTGAAGGTGCTTTTCATTTTTTTGTCGGTCGCTAGCAGCAAAAGGGGGCGGGAAGTTGCCCAGATGACTGCCGGAGGCAGCCGTTAATTGACAGTAGCTAAAGGGCTGGAAGCCGCCGGTTTGGCCGCCGGCTTTTCTTGGTCTGGTTTTTCTTCCAATGCGTTATCCGTTTCGGCTCCGTCTTTTTTCCTCGGTTTTAGCGCTTCAGCCTGGGCTTCGTCGATATGGGCCAGTGGATTAAGAATGACCATCTCGCCTTCTCGCAGGCCAGCTTGAACAACAATAAATACGTTATTGCTGTCTCCTAATTCCAACACCCGCTTTTGGATTTGACCACCTGTTTTCACCCAGCAGGCATCACCACTTTCGGACTGGACAACTGCAGCGACAGGAATGGTCAAAACGTCTTTGTGCTCGGCAAGAATGATCTCGACTTCGGCACTCATTCCGGGCTTCAGGCCATCTGATTTGTCAAGTTCGATGATGGTGTCATATTTGACGACGTTGCCTGTCCACCAGCCGGCTGGTTTGGTGACCGTGGCAATCGAGCTCACTTTGGCATCGAGAGTTTCGTTCGTTAAAGTGACTATTGCCGGAAGACCTAATTTCAACCGGTCAACAACGGATTCATGAATTCCGACCTTGACTTGCATTTTGTTCAGGTTGGGCATTAGAAGCATGACCTGATCCTTATGGACTGTTGCTCCGGCTTCAATATCAGGTGCGCTTTTCCATTGGGCTGCCGAAGGATAAATGACCAGGCCGCTTCGGTTTGCTTTGACAACGCAATGCTTCAATTCCTCAACAGCCCTGTCGCGCCGGGACGCATCGGCCAATGATCGTTCGTATTCCGCGGCATAGCGAGCCCTGGCGGCTTGGAGGTCGCCGTTGAGAGTGGCGAGTTCCTCTTTTTTTGTAAAATCCTCAAGCACCTGTATCTCACGTAGTTTCATTTCGACCGCTTGCCGAGCCTGCGTCAGAGCCGTTTCCTGAATTTCGAGTTCCAAGCGGTTGGCAAAGCCTCTTTTCACCTGCTTGATGGTGAACGCAACCTGATCTTCGTTAGCTCGCAGTGTCGATTGGGCGACGGCAAGCTCTTTTTCCAAGGTGACCACCTCTGAGAGGTACCGACCTTTGAGGTATTCATCGATGGCCAGTTCTGCGCGAATGACGTTGGCTTTGAGTCTTTCCGAACTGGAGCGGGTCAGGTGGGCATACTTTGTCCGTTCGCTGATTGCTTCATCCAAAGCAAGCGTATCCAAACGCACCAACTCGTCCCCGGGATTCACATATTTGCCCCCCTCAATCACCCAGATAATCGTATTGGTTCCCCGTACCTTGCATTTGATTTTGGTATTTTCAGAGCTTTCCAGGGTGCCCTGTTCGGTTACCGTCACCCGCAGATTACTTCGGGAAATGGTATAGGTCAGCTGGTCGTTTTCATCCTTCCAGCCTGGCATGCTGAGCAATAAATAGGCTGCGAGACTAACGATCGTGATGACAGCCAAAACAACGATAGAACGCACCACCTTGTTTTTACCGGAATGGGTCGTGGGCGTGTTTCTGTTTCCCAGCCCTTGGGTAGGAGGATTTTCCGCCAAATTGTCCAAAAGTAGATTGGATGTCATTTACATTCTCCGCGTGGGCCATAGAGGCCCAACGACTCTACCCATCTTGGGCTGTTTTTCCTAACGATTCCTGAACGGTACTCGGAGCATCATCGATATGTGCCAAGGGATTTAAAATCACCTCTTCTCCCTCTTGGAGTCCGGCGTTGACGACAATAAACAATTCGTTACTGTCCCCTAATTCAATCAACCTGCGTTTAGGTTTGCCTGCCGTTAAGACCCAGCAGAAATTTCCTTCTTCTGTTTGAAGGACCGCTGCGACAGGGATGGTGAGCACGTTGGAATACCGCGCGATAATGATCTCGACGTCAGCGCTCATTCCGGGTTTGAGGCCCTTGCCATCGGGCAACTCAATAATCGTATCGTATTTGACGACATTGCCCGTCCACCAACCTGCTGGTTTAGTGACTGTAGCGACGGAGCTGACCTTTGCGTAAACTTCTTGTTCGGTCAGTCTGACAACGGCCTCAGAGCCACTGGAAATTCGGTGGACCACCGATTCGTGGATGCCAACTTTGACTTGCATTTTTTTCAGGTCTGGCATCAAGAGAAGAATTTGGTCTTTTCGTACCGTGGCACCCTCGGTGATATCGGGCGTTTCTTTCCATTCAGCCGACGAAGGGTAAATGACTAATCCTGACCTAGGGGCGCGGATCACGCAGTTCAGCAGTTCTTCTTTTGCTCGCTCAAGCCGAATGGTGTCCATTTCCAATCCGGCTTCGTCCGCCTGTTTTTTTGATTTGTTGGCAAGCAGGTTTCCATTGAGTGTCGCCATTTGCATTTTTTTGGTGTAGTTCTCCAGGACCTCGATCTGTTTAACAATCACCTGCAGTTCCAGTCTTCTCTGTGTCGCCTGAAATCGATCCTGCTCCAATTCGAACTTGTTGATGTAGCCACGAGAATAGAGCTTCTCCGTCCTATCCAATACTTTGGTGGCGGTCGCTAACCTTTTTTCTGCAAGGATTTTCGAGTTATTTAGCGCCTGCCATTGTGTGTCATATCTTCCTTCTTTGGCTTCGTAGGCATCCCTGGTGATTTGGGATTTGGCAACATCTGCTTTGGTCCTTTCCAGTTCCGCGCGGGCGGAATCCCGATTGGTTTTCTGAAGACTAACCGATTCTTCAATAATTTTCGTATCCAGACGGACCAGCTCGTCACCTTCGTTGACCTCGGTTCCAACTTCAACCACCCATGTCACGGTGTTAAAACCCCTCACTTTGCATTTAACCTCAGTATTATTGGAGCTTTCGAGAGTTCCTTGCTCGGTGACTGAGACTACCAAGTTTTCTTTTTCAATAATGTGTGTCAGATAGGATTTCGGGGCTTCCGCTTCGTTCCAATAGTAGATCGGCACCAGAGAAGCAAAACCACACAGCAGCACAACCACCAACCCCCGTTTCCACCCAAGGGTAGAGCCGTTGGAAAGTGAAATCGGATTGTCTGAGGAGGTCATTAGACTCTCGGACCTTAAAGAGTTAGTGGATGACATTTCGGGTACTGCGGTCTTTTTTTCGAGAAAGGCCGGGGAAGGTTGGAATATTGATTTCAGTGATGGAATGATTCTCAGTTAGGAGGGACTTTTAATAGCGAGTTTGCCAATCAGATGACCTCCGGGGAAAGCTGACCTTTTCATTCTATCAGACCAAAAGCCTGCCAAGAGTCATGATTTTTTCCCTAGCGGCTGTAATTTTCAGTAACAACGGATCTCCGGATTTTTTGGCTTGGGGGAAATACCCTTAGCCGCCGGCAACTGAGGCGGAAGGGATTGGATCGGTCCAGAAAACGTAGCGTCAGAGTACGATGCTGAAGCCCTATTGAGAAACTCCGCGACGGCTGGAATTTACCTGTATGAAATCGAAGAAAGTCCGACTTTTGCAGATTTAGCCACTAAAACAACCAGGCTTTCGTTCCCCAATTGCTGGTCTGAATCCCCCAAAACCGGTCTGCAGCAGCCTTTTGCGGGCTGTGCGTTCGCCGAGCCGGCCTTTATTTGACCAGCTGCTGGTGAACCTGTTTGATGATTTGTTCCTCGCTTTTTACAGACCAGGTGGTCGGCAATCCGTAGTAAACCATCGCACCGGCTCCCTCATAGCCGCCTTCCTTGAGAATTCTCCGCGAAGCGATATACGCCATCACATCATTGGCGTATCCGACGACCCACGTCCGACGACTGCGAAGTTCGGATTTGATACGAATGGCATAGTCGACGACGACTTCGCCACCTAAGAAAACCATCTGGATGCTGTTTCCCAGTTCCCAGGATTGGATGGGATAAGGGTACGATTGATCAAGCTCGCCTTTTTCAAGGCTTTCTAAAAGCAATCGCGCGCGAGCGGCAGTAAATCTGTTTTTGGAGACGGCGTCCTCTTGGATCTGTTTTTTGGTAGGCAGTGTTGAAAAAGGGAGGTCAATTTCTCGGTAATTTACTTGCAGGTCGCTGGAAATCGATGGCATTGGATTGACTAATACGCGCTGGACAGCGGCAGCCAAGCGGCTGCCGTATTGTTTGGCAAGTTCAACCGTTCTTCTGGGCAACGGATTTTGATCCGCTCCACAACCTGCCCAAAACATGGCTTGGCAGCCAGGAATCTGTTTTTCCAGCTCGATCTGAGCGAATCCCGGGTAATCGCCAGACCATTGGTAAAAACTGAGAGTGGTAGCATGACATGCATAACCAAAGATGACCGCCGTGAGTGCTCCCTCGGAATTGCGCACTGCCAGTACCGGAACCGAATGATCTACCGGCCCTCGAAGCTTTCCCTGCTTAATTAGATCGGGCACAGCCGACTCACTGTTGTTCCTGCGATTAACAGCAAAGGTGGCGTTGCCCGAACCCCATGACAACTGGGCGGGTTTGAGATTGGCGACAGCTTTTACAGCGGTTGCGACGATTTTCTCTTGGAGAATCTTGCTATAGGACTCGATCCGCTTCTTTTGTTGGCGGTCTACGACCAGATAATGTAGTGGCACGAGATTATCGACCAAAGCCGGGCCGGTATGGGTATGGGATACACAAAGGGCGATCTGTTCCCGACGAAGACCAATTTTGGCTTCTATCTTTTTGCAAATTGCCACGGACATTTTTCGTCCGATTCCCACCAGGTCCAAGGTTAATAGCACGCCCCGATTTCCGTTGCGATCCTCCAGTGCGATGGCCTTTGCCCAGAGGTCGGTCAGTTTGCCTTCAGCAGGTCGGTTGCGGGAACCATAGCCGGACATCCACATCAATTCATCAGGGGTGATTTTTGTTCTTGCGATACCGGCTTTCCAGTGGTCGTCGCAATTGGCTGTCTTGCTGGTTTTTTGAACTCCAATCAGCAAAGACAGAATCATCAGGCAAGCCGGAAGGAAGGATCGGCAGAGGTAGACTGGCGACAGGCTGGGTGATTGTATGTATTTCATTATTTTTTATACGGACCAGGAGTTGAGTTTGCAGGACCGTCATTGGCAGCCTGCAAACGAGTATTCAGACTATCGGGTATTGCCACTGACAGTTCGGTGACCAAGGGCAGATGATCGGATGCCATTTTCGCTAATCGAGACGTCAGAACACAAGTGTTTTTGGTGACTAGCTCTTGTGAAACAAATAAATGATCAAGCCGCAGAAGAGGCATCGGGCTGAAATAGGTTGCCTGAATTGGTGCGCTGCTGTTAGTCGAGGTATCGTGGAGATTTCGAGCAAAGATATTATAGGTTTTCGAGTGGGGACGGGAGTTAAAATCGCCGCAAATCGCGACGGGACCCTTTTGCATAGCCCGCGGAATCCAGGTTTCCATCAATTGAGCAGCTTGCCTTTTTCGCTCCGTCGGGTAAAGACTGAGGTGTGTGTTGATAACTTGTAAACTAACGCCGTTTGGCAAGTCCACCGAGACCCAAATCGCTATTCTTGGGGATCGGTTTTTCTTCTGACGAAAGAGCGCTATTTTCTCCACCAGAGTCAGTGGGTAACTGGATAAAATAGCGTTGCCAAATTTTTCATTGTTGGATTCTCGAGCTGCGAGGAATAGATGATTCATTTTCAAATCACTAGCAATTTTTCCAGGCTGGTCGACGTGGTTGGATCTTTGCCGGTTAACATCAACCTCTTGCAGGCAGACAATGGACGAGGCTGATTGTGCAATGACTCTGGTAATTCTCTCAAGGGATAATCGACCATCCATCCCTACGCCGGCGTGCACGTTGTAAGTCATTAACTTTGGGTCAGAGTTGGCGCCGACCGGTCGCTCGGGTCTTGACACCAATTGGCAGATTTTGGGCTGGGCATTGGTGCAGGCCGCTCTCCCTCCGGGCTCGCCGGTGGTTTTATTTTCTTCGGGACAACAGGCCTGTTTTTCGGTAGGTGATTGAAGCATTGCGGAATCCATCGGATGATCCCATGGCCGTCCTAGAAATCGTTGGATTGACGATCTGATCATGTCGGTTCGCACGGCGGGTTCGAAAGTGATGGGGTTTGGATCCTCGACGAATGGATGGGCCAGGGCATCGACTGGCAGCAGGCAAAAACCACTGGTGGAATCGAAAGCGGCTTCATCAGGAGCGTCGTCCTGCGAACTCCCGCTGGCATTGGTGGTTTGCGGATTGTCCAAGCTGGATTCGGCCGTTAATACACCAAGCCGCGGTCTGGGCATTTGCCCCGGCTCGTAAAAAATCCAAAGATCATATTCTCGTGTGTCACTTCGGTGGACGGTGTTCCAAATGCGGGAAACGACGCAGTCAATAGTAGTCAGGGCGTTTTGAGCACGGTGTGTCCCGGGGCCATATCGGGAAACCTGTTCATCGTATCCCCAAAGAGTCGCGTGAATGATGGGCAGTCCTCGATATGTATCTTGGGCGATGCCCGTCACGGCGAGTTCACGCATGACAACGCCATGGATGACTCGGGATGGAATCTGCCGGATCTCCCGCCAGAAATGATGGTCTTTAGTCTGTCTCAGCCGCACTCCGCGGATAGCCATCCAACATTCCCGGCTGACCATTCCGAGTATGCGGAACCACGCCCCGGGTTTCAGCATTGTAAAAAAAATGATCTTAACGGAGTTGCCAGTAGAATTAGCCTGGGCCACGCCGGGCTTGTTGACAGGAAAGTGAACTTCTTCCGCTCCACCGCTAAGGAGACTGCAGTACGCGCTGCCGCCTGCTAGAAGACCCTTGGGGATGGTACCGATGTCGTTGGTACCTTTCTGTGATTGTTGACCGGTTCCCCTGCTCTTAAAAAGAGAGCCGGGTCCCGCCTCCAATGGGGCGTCACAAAGTTCACCTTGCATGGTTGATGCTGTAGGGCGCAGCCCGGAAATAAAAGTGTGCAGCCGGTAGTTTTCTCGATCCAGCAGACCCTTGAGCAACGGCATGCGACCCTGTTCCACGGCCTGTTCAAGTTGTGCTTGGGAAAGACCGTCGATCTGAATAAGCACCAGACCGGATGAATTGAAATCGGCAGCCTGCTTTTTCAACGCCATCATCCACATCAGCCATTGGCTGGGGGTAAACCAGCGTCGCACCGATCTCGCAATGCGGGTCAGCGTTGTGATGCGGAGAGGATCTTTCATGCAAGTGAACGGCTAACAGTTAGTAGTGGTCAGGCATTTTAGCGGATTCGAAAATCTTTGGATAAAACGATGCCAACGGCCGGTTACCGAGCCATTAAAAGTTTTTGAGCAAGTTGTCCCAGCGTCTGGGGCAGGGTTTTACACTGACCTACTCGGGCTCGGAACGGCCAGAGCCCTGAAGCTTCTCGCGGCCGTTCTGTTTGTAGATGATTCCGTTCTTCATCACGAAATCGACCGCTTGCAGAAGACGAATATCTTCAATTGGATCACCTTTGACGGCCACCAGATCGGCCATCTTTCCGGGCTCAACAGTTCCCAGCTTGTCATCCATTTTTAGTAATTTAGCAGCTTCTATCGTAGCGGATTGGATCGCCTTCATAGGAGGCATACCGGCGGCAACCATCAGTTCAAATTCATAAGCGTTGTCGCCATGCGGTGAAACCCCCGAGTCGGTACCGAATGCAATTTTGACGCCAGCAGCATGAGCTCTCGCAAAGGTCCGTTGGATGACCGGGCCAATAGCGGCTGCTTTGGGCCGTACCACGGCAGGAAAATAATCATCTTCATTTGCTTTTTTGGCGACCCAGGCACCAGCGGCGAGCGTTGGCACCATATAGGTGCCGCGTTCTTTCATCAAATCCATTACTTCGTCGGTCATGTAAGTTCCGTGTTCGATCGAATCGACTCCTGCCAGAACCGCTCGCTTCATTCCTTCGGTTCCATGGGCATGGACGGCAACGGTCATGCCGTAGTCTCGGGCCGTCGCTACGACGGCCTTTAGCTCCTCCATCATAAATTGTGGATTCTGGCCATTGGCAGCGAGACTGAGTACGCCCCCGGTGGCGGTCAGTTTGATTAAGTCAGCGCCATCCTTGTAGCGTGAGCGAACGGCTTTGCGAGCGTCATCAACACCATTAATGACTCCGTTTTCCGGTCCAGCATCCTGTTTAAATCGTCCCTTCTGCCCATTGGTTGGATCGGCATGCCCACCGGTTGTCGCCAGAGATTTACCTGACGTAAAGATGCGAGGCCCAATGACCCAACCCTTTTGGATCGCTTGTCGAAGCGAAATCGAAATGACACCGTTATCACCCAAATCTCGAACAGTGGTGAAGCCAGCCAAGAGTGTTCGGCGAGCGTACTGACTGGAACGAAATGCCAAGTCGGCGTCATTCAAAAAGAATTTATCGGAATAGACTTTTTTGTGATGTTGCATCATCAAATGGGTGTGCATGTCCATCAGCCCTGGTAGCACCGTATGAGCACGAAGGTCGACGACGAGATCATTTTGACCAGGTTTTTGAAAACCGCTTTTGACAGCAACGATCGCTTGGCCGCGTACCACGATGGTTTGCTCAGGGTAGATTTTGCCATCCCGGCCGTTGATAAGTTTGCCGACGTGGATAAAAGTCTCGGCGTAGCAACTGGAGTATTGGACTACCATCAGCAGTCCACAAAGGGAAGCATTAAAAAAGAAAGACCCGAGTTGCATTTTGAAATGATTGCCAACGAAGCTGAGCATGTTGACTCCTGAATTAAAAGAGGAAATCTGTGGTCGGTATCGGACATTGCAAGTGTACATTGTGAAGGGGTATCACTCCGATTGACCGCGACCTTCAAGTCGAAACCGCCCTAAGACGTTCGCCAATTCGAATTACCCCGCGGAGCTTATTGTAGTCCATGAAGGATCGTGAAGCTGACTTGATCTGAGTGCATCGAACGGTTTGTCTTGTAACGGTGATCAGCAGCGGGTCGCGTGGGCCATCGAGATTGATTGAGAATCGAAGAAAAAAGCCGACCAAAACAGGCTACTCAGATTCGACAAAGCAGAGAGGGTTGATGCCGAGCGGATCGGCAATCTGTACGGCTGTTTTGCCCTGCAGGACATCTCGCATCTGGTTGCCAATCACATCCGCTCTCCAGCCTTGGGTCAAAGTCGGTTCAGTTTCGGACTTGTTGAGCTTCAATTCGTAGGCAATCAGATCTTTGACGTCATTGGAATTACCTACGATTGCTGGCGCAAGTTGGTGTTGCTTGCAGATACCGGCTAACACCGCATTCATGAATTGACCAATCAAGTTCAATTGTTGATTTTGATTACGATTCGAATTGAAGGGCATCCGTGGTTTGGGGAGTTCGGACGATTCGCTGATCACGTCGGCAATGGATTGAAGTTGGGGGGCGATGTCACGACGATCCATCCCCCGGACGGAGCGAATCCTGTTAACATCTGACGACTTCCGTTTTGCCAGCTCTACCAAAAGATCATCCCGGACCACTCTGCGAACCGGGCAGTTTCTTCGTTCAGCTTCTCGATTACGCCAATACCAGAGTTCTTTGGCAATGGCCAATTCAGATCCCTTGAGCGAATTCACACCGGATAGCTTGGTCCAGGCAAACTCGGAATTCTCGTTCTCAAATCGTCGTTGTTGTTGCTGCATTTCATCGGCGAACCACTCTGATCGACCCTGTTTTTCCAGTTTCTCTGTTGCCCAGTCATACAACGCATGGAGAAAAAGCACATCTTTCTGAGCATATTCTACCTGTTTATCTGAGAGGGGTCGCTTGCGCCAGTCAGTGCGGGTTTCGCCCTTGCTTACGGTTTTGCGAAGTATTTTCTGAATCAGTGTCGAGTAGGCTGCCGGAAATTCAATACCGACCATTCCAGCGGCAACCTGCACATCAAATAGTTTGCCGGGGCGTCTGCCCGCTTCCCGTTTGCAGAATCGAAATTCTTCGCGGGCGGCATGGACAATGATTTCTTTTTCGGGATGACTTAATATCTCCCAAAAATCAGATAGATCATGAATAGCTTTTGGATCAATGCATCCGACGACATCTCGGGTGGCGACTTGTATCAGGCAAAGATCGGGTTGATAGCTAAACTCGGAGACAAATTCGGTGTCGAAAGCAATCGTGTCGGCTGAATTCAAATGATCCAAAAGGTCGCCCAGATGGTCGGCATTTTCGATAAAATATTCTTGCACCGGACTTTTGATCAATTCAGTCAGATTCGGTTGTTGATAACTTAGGTTTTTTGGTTGGTTCGAACCGCAGTAGTATAACCGTTCGGATCGCCACGGGATATGAGACTGATTGAACTTTCGGCGGCATCATTTGTTGCCAAAATTATTCGGCTTTCCGAATTTTTGCAATAAAGAATCCATCCATCAGTCGAGTCGGCAGAATTCGGATCGTTTTTGAAACGGCAGGATGGTAGTTCTTTTCTTCGAATTGGGTCACTCCAGTTTGGTGATTTGGGAAGGCGGGTAAAACCGACTGGATTTCGGCGGATTCGAACTGTTTGACAAAGTCACTGACGACGGCCTCGTTTTCTTCAGGAGCAAACGAGCAAGTGCAGTAGACCATGGTGCCACCCGGTTTTAGTGCTTCAAATGCGGACCTGATCAAACCGAATTGTTTTCGAGCCTGTTCTTTGATCTTGCGTGGCTTCCAATATTGCCAACTGGCCGGATCGCTATGGTGGATTCTGGCTTCTCCACTACAGGGAGCGTCCAGCAGGACTTTGTCAAAACGGGCTGGAGTCTTTCGGCCGACCGTTCTTCCATCGGTTAAATAGGTTTTGACGATTCGGGCCCCGTAACGCTTTAAGTTGGCTTGCAACTTAAAGAATCGTCCCCGAACGACCTCGACAGCCGAGACCAGACCAGCGTTGTCCATGAGGGAAGTCAGATGGAGCGTCTTTCCCCCGGGGGCAGCTGCCAGATCCAAAACGGATTCTTCAGGTTTTGGATTTAAAACAAGGCTTGCAAACATACTAGAGGGGTTTTGAATGTAGATCAGAGATTCCTCAAACAGTGAGCTGTCGATCAGGGCATCTCGGTTTGATGAATCAACCCAGTAGGCCCCTGGACACCAGTCAATCGCTTGGGTTGGAAATCCCAGACTTTGGACCGCCTGACCAATTTCGGAGAACGATCGAACGCCGTGAAGAGCGTTGATACGGAAACTGGAGTCTTTCGGCTGAAAAAAAGTTTCTCGAATGGTCTGCCAAATCGGTTCCTCGCAATTAATTCCACTTTTGCGAGCAGCGGAATCGTCCGTCGCCTTGTCGTCTTCCCTACCTATGATTTTGGAGAGTCGATCCAAAAAGGCGGCTGGAATGTCTTTTGGGGAATGATTGTTTTCAGGATTGTTTTTGTGTTTCTTTTTTCTCGACACAGGAAAAGGGAATCCAGAGTAGATGGAGGAACCGCTGTTTTTATAATGAAGTCTTCTCAATGTAACCCAGCGGTGGCTAATGGCGACGCCGGCAAATCATTAGAATAGCATGAGCACAGTTGATTCGTCATTGAATTTGAAATCAACAAGTTACCTCTTGATTCATCAGCAACCACCAACACCAGAGTTCGTAAAATGCAAAAAATATCAGCCGCAAATTACCCGTTGGCGACGGTTGCCTGCTTTGACGCAACCTGTGGCAGCCTCCCACGCAGGCAACTTGACGTCGAAAACAATAATCGATTTTTGGAGAATTTGGCAGCCGCAGGTGCCGAATCGTTGTTGATCGGTGCCTCGACCGGTCAGGGCCATTTAAGAACCGTTGAAGAATTAGACACTTGGTTTCGATCAACGAATGAGGCGAGGCTGGGCAACGCCATCAAGATTGCTTTATTACGTCCGGAAGATGGCGAGGCCGCTAATCGGGGACTGGTCGAGACATTGGTCGAGTCAGATTTCCAAGTCGCTTTTGTTAGACCGGGTAACAACCTGCCACCTGATGCGACGGATTCTGATGTTGCAGCTAATATGTTACCGGTGGTCAAGTCCATCTCGGACGCCAACATGGCGGTTGGCGTCTATTCCATTCCCGATGTCAGTGGCATTCCCCTCCGTCCAGCGGCCGTGGTGGAATTGCTCGACCAATTAGGCGATCGCTTGGTAGCGATCAAGGTGACTGAGGCAAATTATGAAAACAGTACCAGGAGATTTCTGGAATGCGAACGGCTGGAGTCTTTGAAAATCGTCCAGGGATGGGATCCCTTTTTGGCGGATGCATTGCGAGATTCACCGGCCCGTTGTGGGGTAACGTCCGGTCCAATGTCATTCGCGATTCACCAGTACCGGCATATTCTCGATTCGGCGGCCGTGGAAGACTGGAATGAGGTTACACTGGCACAGGCCGCAGTGACGGACCTTTTTGTCTCGATGCAGGACGACCCCGGTAAGTTTGCTGATTTACAACGGGCCAAAATGATCATGGGACTTGGACATCCGATTTCAGCGGAGATCACCAGTGACGCTGTTGAAAAAGTTTTCTCTGCCCTGAAAGCTGTGAGACGTGATGCAGATCGCAGACGATTGGCAAAAAGCCTGAATTTGATGGACGCCGGCCCATTTGCAGAGCGTTTGCAGCAGTGGATCTAAGTTTCATTTGTCCAACAATTAACCACCGAGGAACCAACATGCAATCAGGCCCAACGGTCGACGCCGGAATCAATGATGACTCTCACACCACGATATCCTCTCTACGGACAATGGTAGATGATTTTGTGTCCCAGCGGGATTGGAAACAGTTTCATTCACCTAAGAATCTGTCGATGGCCCTGGCGATTGAGGCATCGGAATTGATGGAGCATTTCCAGTGGATCTCCATGGAGGAGTCAAGGGAACCGGACGCTGCAAAGCTAGTTGAAATAGGAGAAGAACTAGCGGATGTATTCTGTTACGCTCTTGGTTTTGCCAACGCGTTGAACATCGATATTTCTACCGCAGTGCAAAACAAGATGATAAAAAACCGACAAAAGTACCCGGAGTCAATCTACAAAGGCTTTTTTGGCAGGGATGACAGGAATTTCAAGTCCGCAACATCCAACCCGGAGGACAATAACGACTTGGAAAAGGTGACCGCGGAATGACGAATCCATTGGATTGGATAAAATCTGAAATCGATGAACTGGTGGAACAGGGACAGTTTCGTACACGTAGGATTCGGGAGAGTCCCCATGCCTCGGGAATGGTCCAAATTGATGGAAAGCCGTTGGTCGACTTTGGTGCAAATGACTACCTTGGCCTTTCGAGCGATCACCGGTTGGTCAATGCCGTCAAGCAGAATGCCGGCTACTTGGGCTGGGGAAGTGGGGCAAGCCCGATCTTGCATGGGCGAGGAACGCTACATGCCCGTTTAGAGCGTGACCTGGCGAACTTTGAACAGACCGAAGCAGCACTGCTGTTTTCGACCGGGTTCGCTGCCAACGTTGGCGTGATTACATCGTTGGTAGGACGGGGAGATGTCATTTTCAGTGACGAAAAAAATCATGCCAGCCTCATTGATGGCTGTCGATTATCCCAAGCAAAAACGGTGGTTTATCGACATAACGACATCCAACATCTCGAACAAGAATTAATCGCTACGGGTTCTAATGGTCGGAAGCTAATCGTTTCGGACGGTCTATTCAGCATGGATGGAGATCTGGCGTTAGTAGATCGTTTGGCAGACTTGCGGGATCGTTATGGAGCGATGCTTATGGTCGACGAAGCGCATGCGACCGGTATTTTTGGGACCCATGGACGCGGTGCAGCCGAGCATTTTTCGGTGGAAGATCGGGTGGACGTCAGGGTCTCAACGCTCAGCAAGGCGATCGGATGTCATGGGGGATTTGTCAGCGGATCACAAGCCCTGATTGATTGGATTGCCAATAACGCCCGGGCGTATATTTTCTCTACGGCGATGCCCGATCCGGCATGCGCGGCGGCCATCGCAGCGCTGGAGATCATCAACTTAGATCCTGCAGCGGGACGACAGCTTCTGCTCAAGGCAGAACGGGTTCGGGCCGCATTGCAGGAAATTGGATTCAACACAGGAAAATCCGAGAGTCAGATCATTCCCGTTATCCTGAAAGACAACAACCGGACGATGGAGATCCATCGTCAATTGAAGGAGGAGGGCTATTATGTCCCTGGTATTCGGCCCCCAGCAGTACCCAAGGGGCAGTCCTTGCTTAGAATTAGCTTGAATACACGCCACACTGATAAGATGATTGATGGTTTAATTAAGTGCCTGTGCAAGCTGTTTTCCTTGCCAGGACAATTTGAATCCCCCTCGGCGGCCCTTTCGGATTCGTAAATTGGATCCAGCAACCCCAAAGGCTTTTGATGTTTGTAAAAAAACAATTGATGGATTTATTTCGTTGCAGACCAGAGAGATTTTTCCGGTCTCTCTCGCTCTTGACGTTTGTTTGCTTTGTTGCCTGTTGGAATTCCGAATTCTCATGGAGTCAGGATTTTGCAAAAGGCGTGGTCTTTCTCGATGCTAACAATAACCGGAAATGGGATCAGGATGAAAAGCCGATTCCGGGGGTCCGGGTCTCCAACGGTGTCAAAATTGTGACCACAGATGAAAAAGGGGCCTATTCACTGCCGGTTAATAATGACTCGATCATTTTTGTCATAAAACCAAGTGGTTATCGAACTCCTTTATCGAAAGAGAATTTGCCTCAGTTTTATTACATTCACAAACCTGACGGCTCGCCAAAACAGAAATATCCGGGGGTTGCACCGACGGGGAAATTGCCTGAATCGGTTGACTTCCCGCTCTATCGCCAGTCCGAACCATCGACGTTCAAAGCCATTATGTTTGGTGATCCTCAGCCAAGAAACCAGAAGGAAGTCGATTACATTGCCCATGATGTGGTTGAGGAGTTGGTTGGGACCGATGCCGCACTTGGCGTTACCCTTGGCGACATCATGTTTGATGATCTGTCGCTGTTTGGTCCCAATAATCGCATGATCGCGCTGATGGGAATTCCCTGGTATAACGTTATCGGAAATCATGACATTAATTACGATGCCCGTAATCGCAAAGAAGTCAACGAAACTTTTGAGCGAAATTTTGGACCGTCCTACTATTCGTTTGATTACGGCTCCACGCATTTTATCGTGTTGGATAACATTAACTGGGTGTTAAACAATTCGACTGGAAAATTCGGTTATCGAGGTGGTTTTGGAGAGGAGCAGCTCGAATTTGTCAAAGCCGATTTGAACTTGATTCCCAAGGATCAATTTGTGTGCCTGATGATGCATATTCCAATCGTTGGTGTCGATGACAAAAGTGCTCTTTATCAATTGATCGAAGATCGTCCGCTTACCATTTCGATTTCAGGACATACCCATCACCACGAGCATGTTTTTCTTGGCAAAAAAGAGGGGTTTAACGGCAAGCAGGAACACCACCACATCATCAACGTGACCGTCAGCGGTAGTTGGTGGTCGGGGAATAAAGATGAACGCGGAATTCCTCATGCCACGATGTCCGACGGCGCACCAAATGGTTATTCGGTCATAACGTTCGATGGGAAGAAATACCAAATTGATTTCAAGGCAGCCGGACTTCCGGAGTCCTACCAAATGCGAATTGCAATGGAGGATTCGGTAAAAAAGTCTGCTTTGTCCAGTACCGACTTTTACGTCAACGTTTTCAATGGGTCCGAAAAATCAAAAGTCCTGATGATGATTGATGATCGGAAGGGATGGACGCCGTTGTCCAAAGTCCTAGAAAAAGACCCCGTGTTCCTTAAAATGGTCGAAGAGGACAGGGCCAATAAAAATCGTCAAACCCCGGGATTGCCTGCACCTAAAATATGCCCGCATCTTTGGAAAGGCGGCTTACCTGCCTTGGAAACGGGAACACACTTGTTAACCATCCAGTCGACTGACATGCATGGCAAAGTTCATACGTCTCGGAAGATTTTCCGAGTCGTCCAGTAGGACTGTTGGGAAGTTTTCGGTGAACGGACCGATTCGCAGTGACGGCGGACGGTCTTTAGAGGAGCAAGCTGCCCCGGTCTCGTTTAGTATCTGTCACACCTGAGGCTGACCGTAATTTTTTCTGACTCAGGATCAAACGTCAAAAATAGGATGCAGGACCGCTGATCCTTGATAAATGTGATTTCTCCACCGGTATCGGTTGTACTGTCGCCTTCTTCGACCCACTCCAGTTCCAGCAAAGCGGTTTTCAACAACTCAACGACTTCCGTTAGCGTTTTATCCACGGTCTGGAGGCGACCGACGAAGAGGTCGGTATCATAAGACGACCCCAATACCTGAAAACCTTCGGGAATCACGACGTCGGTTGGGCACCCATTGAGCGATCGATCCTCGCCGCAACCAGTGAAAAAGAGGGCTGAGGCAGGCAGGAGGAACAAGAGCCGAAAGCGGGTGAACCACATCAATTGAATCCGATGGAACAGGTTGTGCTGGGACGCGAAAGCCCCCTGAGGGGTCCATTTAGTTTAACCAACGGTCCTCCAAAATCCGCAGGCAAATGCCGAAAAGGGAATCAGAATTCGGTTTCATCTGGTCGAAACCCAGCGAATTGTTACAATTTGGTAGCTTAATAAAACTTAACACTGCATCGATGGAGAAAAAGAAATGGGAAACGTTGCCGAATTTACGGATGATAGTTTTGATTCGGACGTTTTACAGTCCGACGTACCTGTGCTGGTTGATTTTTGGGCAACGTGGTGTGGTCCTTGCCGGGCGGTTGCACCGGTCATTGATGAATTGGCGGGCGAGTTTGAAAACGTCAAGTTCGGCAAGGTAGATATTGACCAGAACCGCGCGACGGCCATGAAATTCAAGGTCGAATCGATACCCACCATTATCATTTTCAAGAACGGTGAACCAGTAAAACGGACTATGGGAGCCCACCCTAAAAGTGTGTTGGCGAATCTTGTAGAAGAAGCGATCGCTGCCCAATAGAGCGGATCGACTGCAAGGCAATGATGCGGGTTCAGGTGAAGAGGCTTAGTCGTCTTTTTGAGCGGGTACGTCCCGGCTCGGAATTCAGGTCGAGCAACCGACTAACGTTGTGCCCAGCCTCAATTGACCTCATTGGATGAGCTATTTCTCTCAGCCGAAAAAGCCGTTGTCGATGCAACGTCGCGGTCAAAGGATAGTGGCCGGCCCTTTTCAATTGTGTGCTTTTTCCTGTTACACAACGTATTTATTGTTATTTGGCAGGGAAGATTTGGAATTTTCCGACAACTGTTTAAATAAGGTTGAGAATTGTTAAAATGAGGATCTAGCATCCCCTCCCCTTCCCACCCCAATGCCCTAGCGCAGTGAAAAATTGGTATTTCCCCATGACGACTGATTCCAATCCCAAGACGATTGTCAAGAGAATTTATTGTACCCACCAACCAAGCTGCTTATTGTTGGTGATGATGGCTATGCTTGTCGCCGTTTCGCTGAAAAGTAATGGACAAGAAGGAGAAGCAACCGAGCCCAAAATTGACTTCACCACGCATATTCAGCCGATTCTACAAACCAACTGTACGACCTGTCACAACGAGTCGGATGAGGAGGGGGGGCTCAATCTGGAAAATATGACGTCTCTAATGGAGTTTGTCGTTATTGGTAAGCCACTTGAGAGTGGCCTTTACCGGTCGATTACCGGTACTCATGGTCAAGAAAAGATGCCCCCGGCAGAGGACAACGAGGGAAATGCTTTAACGCCGTTAGCCAAGGGCGATCTGGCTTTACTTTATCTTTGGATCCAACAAGGTGCTTCGTTGGAGAATGTCAAGGTCGAGAAAATTCCTAAAGATGATCGTTCGGTTCCCACCCGCGTGTTTTTGTTTACCGGATACTTTCACCCGGCCATTGTCCATTTTCCGATCGCATTGTTGACAATTAGCGCGTTTTTTATCGTCTTTTGTTTCCGGAACGCCTCGCTTTCTGATGACGCGGCCTATTACCTGTTGTTGCTTGGAACGTTGTCAGCCATCGTGTCATCGGTTGTAGGATGGGCATTCGCCGAGCGCAGCCCAGTCGATATATGGGACTTTTCGCTGGGGATAAATCGTCATCGTTGGTTTGGAATTGGTGCCACGTCGTTGGCGGTAATTTCGACCGTTTTGGGTTGGCGATCCCGAAACGAGGTGATCGGCAGCCGCAGTGGTAGTTGGAAACTGGGCGTTCTCCTGACCGCTGCCTTGATGGGCATCGTTGGCCACCAAGGTGGCGAAGAAGTCTATGGCGAAGGGTTTTATGACCGTGCGGCGGAAAGATTGATTCCGGAATACTGGCCCTTTGAGCACGCCGATGAAACGGATGCAGCTGACCAACAGCCAGCAGCCGATCCTTCCGCCGAAGATGGTAACAAAAAGGTGGTCCCGGCGGCCTCAGACCCAACTAGCGAAGAGGCTGCGAAGCAAGATGTCAAAGCCCCCGAAGCCCCTCCGGTGGATCCGACGATTGAATCCAAAGACGACCAATAAGCATTGACGAAGAACGGCTAGTGGTTTTTATCAGCGTCTGGCGGCCCCACAGCTTGCCCCTTTTTTTGTCCACACGATCTCTTTTTCCCGCGTCACTTCCTTGAAAATATTGTTTTCGGTAATCAGTACGTTACCATTGGGAAGCTGCATTGCGTCGGTTGGATTTTTGCAATCGTATTGCCAGACGATTTTCTTTTGCCGATTGACTTCGATGACCTGTCCGGGAGAAAACCGGGAAATCAGAATGTTGCCATTTTTGAGAGCTTGAATTCCATACGGCTGCGCAACCGGGTATTCCCAAACGATTTTCCCCGAAGTATCGATTTCGACCACTTTGGATTGAGCGGCAACTAGCGTATTTCCTGACTGCATCCGTACGGCGTCTGCAACGGAGGCATCAGCAGCGAAGCTCCAGACGATTTCTTTTTTACGATTGACCTCTATTACACGCCGTCCGGAGTACTCTGAAATCAGTACATTTCCGTTTTTGAGCGGACGAACGTTGAGGGGAGACTTGCAAGGATAGGTCCAGACTTCTTTTCCAGCGGGATTAAACTGGCAAATTCGATTTTGGTTATAACAGGCAACCAGCGTATCTCCGTTTTGAAGGCGTTCAGCAGACCAGGCGCCGGCGGCACTAACGGACCAGACTTCTTTTCCGTCAGGTGACAATTCAATGACCCGATTGGCATAACCACAGGCCAGGAGCGTGTTTCCGTTGAGGTAGCTATCGGAGTCATTGAATTTTTCCAAAGGAAATCTGAGCTTGGCGGACGAGCCGTTGTTGATTAACCATTGTTCCCATTTGGCCACCCCGGCTTTTCGCGATTCATCCTTGGAATAACCGGTGAAACCATGGTCCAGCCCGGTCGCAATTTGAAGGGTGTTTCCGGCCGCTGTGCGGACATTAACGTCGGCTGATTCGAGCATCTGGACAAGTGGTGCGAGTGAGTCCCGACTACCCAGGTCGGCAAGTGATTCGGCAGCCTTGAATCTAACGCGATCGTCGCGATTTACATCCCTTGTAATTTCAACGAGCAGGGACATGACCGAGCCTTTTTGAGAACGATAAAGCCCGTCAATCGCAGCGGTTTGCATTTCGACAGATTCATTTTTTAACAGCGAGCGAAGCTGCTGATCGTCGGCGGGTGTCGCCGTGGTCACCACCGCTGCCAGCAAATCGTTGCGGAGAGAATCGTCAGAATGGGCAAAGGGTGCAGACCGGATTAGTTCGGGCATCAGGCCGAGAATCTCTTTTTCTACGACAACCCGGTAGGCTGCCGAAAGAGTTTTTCCAAAACTGGAACTTAGAAATCTCGATACCATTTCGATTCGGGATGACAGTTCCAAGTCTGCTGTCTGCCTGACGGTTTCGAATTCCTCAATTGGCAGGCCGGGAAACCGGGACAACATCTTGGTGGCGGTTCGCCGTTGCTGGTAATTATCCGAACCTAACTTTTGAATTAGCTTGGACGCTTCTTCTCTTTGTTGCGGTGTGATGTGAATATCATTGAGGTACTTTCGAATTCCCTCCAACGATCCCTCGACGCCTTTCTCCGCTAAAATCGTCTCCGCAGCTGAGGGGCTACCCTTTGCATTCTCCAGGGTGGTTGTGTCCTGACAGAACGCCACTACCGCGCTGCAGAAAACGCTAATCATAAGAAACGAAATTCGAATGGCTAACATGGAGTCCAATTCAGACAACAACAAACGGTTTAGAGTCAGATAATATACTATTCGTTGGCATTTTGGCAGGAAACAACAACAGCCGTGGAATTTGGCGAATTTCGGTCCATTTTGAATAATCAGGTGGCACTGAGACCCCGATTTGAAGTCTGTTGCACGCCAAGTGGCACAGAGTTGCGACCGGATGGACCCTTCTGGATTTTTGTTTGGCAAGCTGTTTCCGAGCAACAACCCAATCGTTTGCGGTAGAACGACGATGAATCATCAATGAAGAGAAACAAACTCCTCCAGCGATTTCTTTCCGATATCAGGAACGACAGCATTTTCAGCTGGATGGCCAACCACCAAGATCAAAAAGGCCCGGTCCTGTTCGGGTCGGTCAAGGATTGTCCCAAGGAATTTCATTGGACTAGGGGTATGCGTTAATGTCGCGAGGCCGACGTGATGCAGGGCTGAGATGAGAAAGCCGGTAGCGATGCCGACAGATTCACTGACATAGTAGTTTTTTTGTTTGGCGCCGTTGGTTGTCTCGCGATAAGCTTGTCCAAAAACGACGATTAGGTGCGGTGCTGTTTCAAGGAATGGTTTGTTTTCATCTGTGCCCAATGGCGATATTGCTTTGAGCCACAGGTCGGGAGCGCGGTTTTGATAAAACTCCTTTTCCTCGGCCTCCGCTGCCATACGAATTCGGCCTTTTAACTCGGGATCACTGACGATCGCAAAGTGCCAAGGTTGTAGGTTGGCGCCGTTGGGAGCGGTGCCGGCGATACGGACACACTCCTCCACAATTTTCAGGTCAACAGTTTGAGAGGAAAAATCACGAACCGTTCGCCGCAGCTTCATCCGCTGGTAAAGCGATGTCGCCCGAGCCAGCATTTCTGAGTCGGTGCGTTGCTCGTATCCCGTTAAGGGCTGGAAGTTGTTCTTTGACATTTCATGACCCGGTTGCGACTGTGCGAAGGGGAAAAAGCGGACCTCTTTTCAAACGGTTTGCCATTAGTGAATCCAAGTTTATTCTGCCACCAGCGGTCTGAATTCAAGCGGACTATGGTCGATCATTCCGGGTTGGTTAATCCAGCTTTTTGAAGGCGACCCAAGCGAGGGGCGCAAACAGTAAAATCGGCATCCAAGCCGCCTGTGAAGGCGAAACAATCCCTTGGACCCCCAATGAATGGCAACCCATTTGAATTAAGAAGTAGAAAACCACCAGGATAATATTTGGACCAAGCGACAGGAAAATATTCCGTTCCCGTCCCGAGACAACCAGGGAGAGGCCTATTAGAAAAAGAGATATATCGAGAATCGGTTGCAGAATTCGAGCGTGTACCATGACTCGGCTTCCGCTGTTGTACCGCGTACTGGGATTGCGGAAATCGTGGGTTAATTCCCATGTCGATGAGTACACGGCGTTGGCATCGTTTCGAGTGAGATCCTGGACCGAAATGTTGCTAACGAGAAAACAGGTATTCGGTTCAAGCCATTTGGATTCTTTGGGTGTAAAAACAATGGTCTCATCGCGTAAGCAAATAGGGTGACTCTCGTTCACCGCGGCGGGCAAGGAAACGTCTGTCAGCAGGAAGCCCGGCGGATGATTTTGGTCGGCCGAATGGTACGTGGCAGATTTCGCCAGGATACGGTCAAAGTCCCCCCTGCTGCCTGGTGGCAAATGCATATCGGGGGATTTCAACTCATTTTGTGCCAAGAGGGCGCCGGTTCCATTAAGAAAAACGCCGGTCTGTCGATCGTAGGTAGGTCGAATCGCAATTTCTTCCTCGCCAAACCAGTTCCGAGTATCTCTGGTTAAGCGATGTTTGTAACTGGGAATCAGTACTTCTCGATTGACGATTCCAAACAGCGAGACCGTCACAACGCAAATCAGGATGGGGCGGACGACGCGGCGTAGTTTGACGCCAGCTGCATAAATTGCAATTAATTCCCGATTGCGTTGAATCCACGTCACAACGAAAACCGCGGAAATCAGAGCTACCAGCCCACTGATACGATCAAAAAAACTGAGTAATCGAGGTGCATAGAATTCAAATACAACTTTTGACAACGACCCTTCGACTTTGGAAATGGTCAAAAACTCTTCGAGCCGATCAAAAAAATCGACGATCATGAACAATCCGCAAAGTGCAGAAAATAGCACGATCAATACTCGCATGAAAAGGACCGTTAGGTATCGGTCGTAGATTGCCATCTCTTGAAGTGGTTGCCTTGGGGTGGTTTTACAGTGAATCACCAGCCGGAGATTCTAAGAAGAATCGGAAATTCGACAAACGTCGTTTCTTTGCTCCATGAGCAATTCACTAAAATTGTGACAGAGAAATGGGTGGTTGTTTAATGGCGGGGGTGAATATCAGCCAATGGGAAATGCTAGCAGACTCATGGAACGGTTCGTCCATCTTGTTCATCAATCCGTCCGCGGTCTGTCGGAGCTCTGCTTTTTGCCAATTTGTTCGGCGTGCGGGAAGGAGCTACCGGAATGGGATTCCAAGCCAGAGAGTCGTGGCAAAAGTATCTTGGCGAACCCCGATCACGACAGGCTTTTCAAACGGCTAATTTTTTGTGGTCGTTGCGACGATGAGCATTGTCCCCATTACGCTGTCAGGTGTAAGCAGTGTGGTGCTGGTTGGTCGGCAGGATTTGACCATGATTTGCAAAGTCTTCCACCAACAGTGGAAAGTGTTCGATTAGCCTCGGGGATGCGTTTAGACTCAAGTTGTTGCTGGTGCCAACGGAAAAACCACTTGTTTAATCGGTGTTTTTCTCTTGGGAATTACGAAAACGCTTTGAAGAAAGGGGTGCTTCGAATCAAGACCGAGGGTAGCTCGGAGTACGCGGTGGCCATGGGCATGATGTTGGGTCAATGGATAGAATTTTTGATCCGCTCAGAGCCGCAGTCCAAATGGGATTGGGTGCTTCCGGTTCCCATTTACTGGTGGAAGAGGATGTCGCGACGGGCGGTCGTTTCAGAAACTCTGGCCAATCAAGTTGCCGATATTCTTCAGGTTTCAATGCACAGCAATCTTCTCTATTGCCGCCGAAGCACTGAAAAACAAGGGCGATTACCACTTGCCGATCGGGGCAGAAACGTGAAGGGCGTTTTTGGGCTGAAGGGCAGGCACCGCTTGAAGGGCAAAAACATTCTGATTGTCGATGACGTGATGACGAGCGGATCGACGCTAGATGAGGCGACCAAAGTCTGCCTGAAAGCTGGCGCGGCGGAGGTATCGGTGGCCGTTTTGGCTCGTGGAGTTGGAGGTTCAGCACCCAGTCGGTAACGGCTGAACCTGTTTTCACCGCCGGCATGTCACCACTTGATGTCATTAGGCCCATGATGACCCCAGCAGACAGAAACTACCCTGTCAAATCGCCGGCGCGATCCATCTACATGGCGGGATTGATCTACACGGTGTGTGGGGTTTTTTAAAGTGAAACCCCGGTTGCGGACACGATAGTGCCGATGGCCGTTGAGATGAATGGATCAGGGATCCTTATCAACGGGAATCAGTGATTGACAACCGGAGAAGATCCCTGCCGATGAAAACCCTCAACCGACCATTCTGCTGCCTTGACCATTTACCAGGGAGAATTGGCAGGGAGAATTGGCAAAGCAAGATAGAGTTTAGGCAAGATAGAGTTTAGGGTTCGTCGATCGCATCCTTGACTTTTTGGATAAAGTGATCCCCTTTACCCTTTGCCGTCAATTCTTCGCATCGTTTTTTGGCCTGTTTCTTTTGATTGAAGTCATAGAGAGCCACCCGTTTCATGGAAGGGCTGAAGACACCCCAAAAAAGCTTCATTCGGATTTCAACCGCGGCTTTTTTCTTGCGTTTTGTGGCTTTTTTCTTTTTCTTCTTGGGAGCTTCTGATTCGGCCGCCTCAGCTTCGAGACGTTTTTCCATGCGATTTACGGTTTTTCGTGCCATTTCCAGTTGTCCGAGGCGAAAATTTCTCAAAAGAACAATTTAACGTATTTTCGTCGGAAATTCTACGGTACCCCGCTGCAGGTTTCAGAGGACATCTCCTGACGGGGTGTCTGCCTGATCGGGCGGCTTTGATCGTGAATGTGAATTTTCAGATTCGGCCACCGATTGAAAACCGGCCACTCGAATTTCTGAAACCTGGCATCTTGGTTACCAATGGGTTGGTGAAGGAAGGCAGATCGCAGACCCGTGACGGTGCTGATTCAGCTGCAGTTCCTGTGCGGGTCGAGCCTGCCCTTCTCCCACCTCCTGTTTTTCGAGAGAATGAAGGGCTGGTCGGCTGACTTGGAAACAGGTGAGCAATTGCAAAGAACATTGAGGGGCAGATCCCCGGAAAAAAAATGGATCCCAGATGCTAGAAAAAATCCTGGTTCGTGACGCTCGTCTGGCGGAAAATGTAGGAAAAAAAATCTTACTGCAGGGTTGGGTGCGAACCCGGCGCGACTCCAAGGCAGGTTTTAGTTTTATCGAAGTCAACGACGGGTCGTCTCAAGGCAATATCCAAGTGATCGCCGACGCAGAATTGCCTAACTATGAAACTCACATCAAGTCTCTGACGGCAGGATGTAGTCTTGCGGTAGAGGGCGAAATAAAGGAATCCGGGGGCAAAGGTCAGTCAACCGAGGTTCACGCAAATACCGTAACCGTTTACGGCACGGCTGATCCGGATTCCTACCCATTACAAAAGAAACGGCATTCTTTTGAAAAGCTGCGGGAATGGGCTCATTTGCGTCCGCGCACCAATACTTTTGGTGCGGTGACCCGGATCCGGAATTGTGTCAGTCATTCGATCCACCAGTTTTTTCAGGAACAGGATTTTTACTACATCCATACACCGATCATTACGACCAGTGATTGCGAGGGTGCTGGCGAGATGTTCCAGGTGACGACTCTCGATCTTGATGAACTTGGCAAGAGGCAAGTCGATAAAGTCGAATACAAGTGGGACTTCTTTGACCGACCATCCTATTTGACGGTTAGCGGTCAGCTTGAGGCGGAGATTTTTGCTTGTGGAATGGGAAAAGTTTACACGTTTGGTCCGACTTTTCGGGCGGAGAATTCAAACACAACCCGGCACCTTTCGGAATTCTGGATGATTGAGCCGGAGATGGCGTTTTTTGATTTGAACGACAATATGGATTTGGCAGAAAAGTTTCTTAAACGGATCTTCACCGACGTTTTGGAAAAATGTGAAGAGGACATGCAGTTTATCAATTTGCGAGTCGACAACACGATTATCCAGACGTTGCAGGATATTGTTTCCTGTGAGTTCAAGCGACTTCCCTATACAGAAGCGGTGGAGATTTTACAGGGCTGCGGAAAAGAATTTGAATTCCCTGTCGAATGGGGAACGGACTTGCAGTCAGAGCACGAACGGTATTTGACCGAGGAGCACTTCAACCAGCCTGTCATTCTTTTTGACTATCCCCGCTGTATTAAGCCGTTTTACATGTACTGCAATGATGATGAGAAAACCGTTCGTGCAATGGATGTTCTGGTTCCCAAGGTAGGTGAAATCATCGGCGGCAGTCAGCGTGAACACAGGATCGACATTCTGGAGAAAAGAATGCAGGAACAGGACCTCGATCTGGACGCCTACTGGTGGTATCGGGATTTGAGGAAATATGGCAGCGTTCCACATAGTGGTTTTGGTCTGGGGCTGGAACGAGTGATCCAGTTTGTCACCGCAATGGGGAATATCCGGGACGTTATCCCGTTTCCCCGCACGCCCGGGAACGCCGACTTTTAAGGGTCGCTTGGCATAGAATCGGCATGGTCGATTCGTCGGACGATGCCTATTCAGGTAGAATGCAGGTGTGACAGACCGAGGTCTTAAACCGTTTATTAATGAACTCTAATTAGGAAACAACATGCAGAAGAAACTGTTTGGTTTGACCGGTTTTCTGCTCCTGATGAACTCCTTCGGTGCCTGGGGGCAGGAAGGTGGTTTGGAGCTGGGGAATTTTGATAAGTCTATTCGTGTGCAGGATGATCTGTATCGCCATGTGAATGGCACGTGGTTGCAAAAGACCGAAATCCCGTCCGATAAGTCGAATTATGGGTCGTTTACCGCTTTGGCGGATTTATCGCAAATGCGAATTCGTCAGATTGTGGAAATTGCCGCTAGCGGAACCCACGCTCCAGGATCGGACAGTCAAAAGGTTGGCGATTTTTTCAAAAGCTTCATGAACGAAGCGGTGATTGCCAAAAAAGGTCATGGTCCTGTTCAGCCGATGTTACAGAAGGTCAATAAGCTTGATACGCATAAGGCGATTTTTAAGGCTTTTGGAACATTCAATGCGAATGGAGTTGGGTCGCCGATAGGAGTTTTTGTTTCTCAGGACGCAAAGAAGTCATCTGAATACATCGTGCAGATGATTCAAAGTGGCACTTCCCTACCGGATCGGGATTATTACCTGAAGGAGGATGAAAAATCAAAAGCCGTACAACAAGCCCTCAAGAAATACATAGCGACTATTTTGACTGCCGCGAAAATCGATGATGCTGAGGCGGCTGCTGTTCAAATTCTCGATTTGGAAACCAAGTTGGCTCGGGCCCAAGTGGATCGAACCACGCTTCGCAACGTTACCAAGCGGTACAACAAGTTCACGATCGAAGCGCTTGCCCAGCGTTACGATTGCGGGGATTGGAACGCACTTTTCACCAGGGCGGAACTCGGCGGAACGAAATCCCTCAATGTAATGACACCGACCTATTTCGATGAGTTCAATACCATTTTTGCGGACACTTCTGTAGAGGTCTGGAAAACTTATTTGCGGTATCGAGTGATTGATTTGGCGGCTCCTTATCTTTCAAGAGTATTTGAAGATGCCCATTTTGAACTTTACAGCAAAACCCTTGCAGGTATTCCCAAACAGAAACCGAGATGGAAAAAAGCTGTCGATACCATTAGCGGTTCTCGGGGAAAAGGCACGTTGGGAGAAATGGTCGCAAAGATATACGTAAAACAGCACTTCACCGAGGAGGCTAAAACCCGGATGGATGAGCTGGTAAAGAACCTATTAGCTGCGTTCCGGGACAGTATCGACGAGTTGGACTGGATGAGTGACAAGACAAAGATTGCAGCCAAGCAGAAGCTGGAAAAGATCTCTCCAAAAATAGGCTATCCCAACAAATGGCTGGATTACTCGAAGCTGGATGTCAGCCCGGATGATTTATTAGGCAACATGAAGCGATCCGGGCAAGTGGAATACCGGCGAATGATCGACAAGCTTGGAAAACCTGTTGATCGGGAAGAATGGGGAATGACTCCCCAGACGGTGAACGCGTATTACAACCCTTCGAAAAATGAAATTGTTTTTCCGGCAGCGATTCTACAACCACCATTTTTCGATTTGAATGGACCCGATGCACTGAATTACGGTGGGATCGGGGCGGTGATTGGTCACGAAATCAGCCATGCCTTCGATGATCAGGGAAGCCAATACGATGGTGACGGGAATATGAAAAACTGGTGGACTGATGCGGATCGGCAGGCATTTAAGGGTCTGGCGGATCGCTTGGTTGCCCAGTATTCAAATTATGAGCCGTTGCCCGATAAAACGGTCAATGGCAAGTTGACCCTTGGTGAAAACATTGCTGATCTTTCAGGGTTGGCAGTAGCCTACAAGGCTTACAAGATTTCTCGAAAGGGAAAAAAAGGCGAAAATTTTGCCGGGTGGAATGGACCCCAATTGTTTTTTGTTGGCTGGAGTCGTGTCTGGGCCCGTAAATATCGAGAGGCCGAAATGGTCAAGCGGCTTTTGACCGACCCCCATTCCCCCTCCAAGTATCGAGCGAACGGACCGGTGATGAATATAGACGCCTTTTATGAAGCTTTTGAGGTCAGAAAGGGGGACAAGTTGTTCAAGCCCATGAAAGACCGCATCAAGATCTGGTAGTGTCTCACTACCGGACGCCATGATCCTTGTTAGGCCAACCCGCCGTAAAATCGGCGGGTTTTTTGTGCAACCTCCTGAAAAATCGCTGCGTGACGGCAGTTTTTACGCTTGGAAGGTCCTGCAGGAGACTTTCAGGGTCGTCGGCAAGGCTGAAAATGTAGGGCGGGCCAATCGGATGCTGAAGTTTCGGAGGATTTATTTGGCAAGGAACAAGGATGTCCATCAACTTTTTGCTACCGGGCATTTTTTTTGATGTCGAATGACCTAAAGTAAAGAGTCCTTGTTTCCATTTTCAATTTGAAATCGCCATTTGTGATTACCAATAATTCTCAGGTCAGCGTAAAACAGGCCTCCCACGTCAAACTGCCCTGTTATGTATTTGATCGCGCCCCAGATTTGGCGGCTCACGTCGCAACTATAATCGAAACGGTGATCCAAGAAAGAAATGCGCTTGGCCAAAATGCCGTGCTGGGCTTGCCGACGGGTTCGACGCCGGTCAATGTCTATCGCGAATTGGTTCGCAAACACAAGCAGGAAGGGTTGGACTTATCAAGGGTCATCACATTCAACCTGGATGAGTATTATGGTGTCGCCCCGGAAAAGCTGCAAAGTTATCACCGGTGGATGCACGAGCAATTCTTCAATCATGTGAATATTCCCCAAGAGAACATTTATATTCCAGACGGTTTAATCCCTCTGGATCGAGTAGGGAATTATTGCCGAGAGTTCGAAGCACGTATCACCGAAGCGGGTGGCATTGATGTGGTTCTTTTGGGAATTGGCAGTAACGGGCATATAGGCTTTAACGAACCGTTCAGCGTGCGACAAAGTCGAACCCGTTTGTGTACGCTGGACCCAATGACCCGAAAATCGGCCTCCAGTGATTTTTTTGGTGAGCAAAACGTGCCGACTCAGGCGATCACGATGGGACTGGGAACCATCTTGGAAGCTCGCAAAATTCTCCTGTTGGCCCAGGGCGAACATAAGGCATCTATCATCAAGGAACTGTGCGAGGGGATCGTCAGCCCACGGGTTCCTGCCTCCCATTTGCAGGATCATGCCGATGCAACGGTTTTGGTTGACGAGGCGGCTGGAAGCAAACTGACCAGCAGCGAAACCCCCTGGTTGGTCTCCGATGTTCAGTGGAATGACGAACTGATCAAAAAAGCTGTTATTTGGCTGTGTGAAACCACAGGGAATACACTGCTAAAGCTGAGCGACGACGATTTCAGGAATCACAATTTGCACCACTTGCTCAGAGATCATGGTCCAGGGTCCAAGATTGCCCATCGAGTTTTTAAGGGGCTAATGGGGACGATTGAATACCATCCAGCCGGGAAAGAGTCAAAGCGGGTCATCTGTTTCAGTCCCCATCCGGATGACGACGTCATTAGCATGGGTGGGACCCTGATACGATTAAACGAGGATCGTCACGAAGTTCATATTGCTTACATGACCAGTGGAAATATCGCGGTCTTTGATCATGACGCAATGAGGGTCGCCAACCTGGTCACCGAGTTCAACCGACGGTTTGGGATAGATCAGGAAAGAAGTTTGGCTGTTGAAGCGGAGGTGACTCAGGCTTTTGACGGGAAGCATCCAGGTGAGAGGGATGTTGACGCGGTTCGTCAGATTAAATCGCTGATTCGTTGGAGTGAAGCCAAGGCGGGTGCATTGGTTGCCGGTTGTTTAGAGGAGAACTGTCACTTTCTTGATTTGCCTTTTTACCGGACCGGAACGGTTGACAAAAAACCGTGGGGCAATGATGACGTCAAGATTATTCGCGATTTGATCCACAAGATCAATCCAGACCAGATTTACGTCGCCGGTGATTTATCAGATCCCCACGGGACCCATCGACTTTGCGCAGAGGCCATTTTTGAAGCCGTTCGGCAAATCGATGAGGAATGCGGAGGTCGGCCTGAGGTGCTTCTCTACAGGGGCGCTTGGCAGGAATATGATCTACACGAAATTCAAATTGCTGTTCCATTAAGTCCGACCGATATGGAGATCAAGAAAAAGGCGATTTTCAAACATGAAAGTCAAAAAGATGAGGCTCTTTTCCCGGGGTCGGATCCGAGAGAGTTTTGGCAGCGTGCCGAGGATCGTAACACGGGGACAGCCGACAAATACAATGCGATCGGACTTCCCGAGTACTTTGCTTTGGAGGCGTTTGTGAGATGGGATGGAATTCCCATCTAGGTTGACGGCCAGATTACGATGCACCGGTATAACGCCGGTTTTTCAACAGTTCGAGAGTCTTCAGAGGCGATTCGGTGCTAAGCCGAAACAACACCGAGGTTGTCCAGGGCGCAGTATCCTGAGGCGGATGACAGTAAAGATCTACTCGCCAACGGCCCCGTTAAAGGCGTCCGTTGAACCAGACCAGAATGCTTCGACAGGTCCTCCGGCCAAAGCAATGGCAGCAATACACATTCCCAAGATCAACGCCAGCATCACGGCATATTCGACTGCGGTTGGGCCACTTTGATCGGTTAGAAAGTTTTTTAAGCGATGTAGCATTGGATTCACTGGGTGGGGGAATTCGTTACATTGAAAAGTAGGTTTCAGTCCGAAATTGCACGAGGATCTTTTTCAGGAATCCTCCCAAAACACTAACTAATTGTAGGAATAATCCTTATATTCGTTAAACTCGAAGAAGTCAGGCCTTAGTTTTGACGTAACAGCGGAAAAGTGTTTTCTGAAGTGTCTGGCTGTGCAACAACGACGTGGTGGTTTTGGGAATGCACTTGGGCCTGAGAAGTTCTACCCCGAATCATTCAAAACATTATTCATGGGGCAAAATTGGCACAACCTCTTACCAATCGTCAGAGAGAAGTCTACGAGTTTACTCGAGATAAGATTCAAAATCGCGGTTTCGGCCCGACGGTTAGAGAAATATCTGAGGCGTTTGGAATCAAGTCGCCAAACGGAGTCATTTGCCATCTCAAAGCCCTCGAAAAGAAAGGGCTTATCCTACGCGAACCGAACAAAAGCCGGGCGATTACGTTGACCGGGGAAACGTCGGCATCGACGATCCCTCTCGCCGGGCGTGTCGCTGCTGGTTCACTTCATCAGGCGATCGAAGATCTAGACCAGGTTGATCTCAACGAATTATTTAATCATCGTGGTTGCTACTTGCTGCGGATATCAGGAGATTCGATGATCGAAGCCCATATCGCGGATGGCGACATGGTTGTTGTGGAACCGCGGGCAGAAGCAAAAAACGGTGAGATGGTCGTCGCCGAAACTCAGGATGGGAATGCGACGTTGAAGTACTGGTTCAAAGAGGAAAGACGTATTCGGCTACAACCGGCGAATTCTCAGATGAATCCGATCTACGTCGACCAAGCGACGGTCAACGGTGTGGTGGTCGGGGTCATTCGTTGTTTGTGACCTTTGTCTCTCACCAGAGCAGCGGGTACTCCGGTGAATTCATCGCGACCCTTGGCTTGTGACTATTGGCTTGTGACTATTGGCTTGTGACTATTGCCGGCGTAAAACCTCGTTAGCCCAGAGAGGGCACCATCAATCTCGAGGGGTTGGTGATGGGCGTTTGATGGACTTTTTTTCTTTGGTGTTTTTGCAATAACTGAGCGCCAAAAGCGCATAGCCGGTTACCAGGTTTGAATCGCCTTCCATCCACCGGTCGCTTTCCGAGTTGATCCACGATCCGTCTGGTCGTTGGCGTTTGGCGAGTTCGGCCAACAATTCTCCGCGCCATCGATGAGAATTGCCTTTGGCGTCCACAACCTCCTCAATACCCACAGCATCCAAGGCTTTTCCAAAAACCTGAAAATAATAGTACAGCCCTTGAGCGCCGAGATTTCCGCGACCCATTCCCGGGTTTTGAGTCAGGCTGTAATGGTTTTTGATCCATCCCAAAGCGCCCTGAACACGAGGATCTTCGCGATCGACCCCTGCAAAAATCATGCTTTTTAATCCGGCATAGGTCATCGATCCATAGCTTTTAAGGCCGCCGTTTTGAGTCTGACCTGCTTGGCTTTGACCACCAGCAGCTGGTGTGTAATACAATCCGCCATCGTTCACCTTGGCCGCAAAGGGTGTCATGTTTTTTTCGGATTCGAGATTCTGGCATCGTGAGATGAATGCTAACGCACGTTTCATGGCTTCGTCGTCGGCTCCATTTCCAGCTGCCTTCAGGGCGTCGACCAGCGTTGAGGTATTGGAAAGATCGGGACGTTGATGTTTGCCATATCCAATGCCACCATACTCTACATCTGTAGGATCACTTGAGCCCTCTTTCGTCTGTAGCCCCTTCAAAAAGTTTTCTGCTCTCTTGATGACACTGCTATATTTCCCGCTTTCGTTAGCAGCAACAAAACAGATTAATGACAAACTGGTTTCATAATTTTTATAAAACGTTTCTTTCTGATGGATGCCACCGGATTTTTGGACAAACGTCGCCAGGTACTCCAAACTTCGCTGGACGACAGGTTCGGACGGTAAAACACCATTGTTGATCAGACCGGTAGTGATGATCGCTGTAATGGCCGGTCCGGTTTGGCCGCTGAAGGACCCATTGGGACTTTGTTGAGTGGTTAGAAATCGAACGGATTTTTCCACCAAAGCCAATCGCTTGGTATCCAACTCGCTCTGCCCACAGACCCAAATTGGATTCAAAGTTGCCAACAAGCAAAAGGCAAGAGACGACGCGGAATAAATTCTCGATGCTTTCATCATTCCCGTTTTCTTTCCAGCGGTTGATTTCAGAATGGTTGATTTCAGAATGGTTGATTTCAGAATGGTTGATTTCAGAATGCCATCCGTCGATGGCAAGGCCAGATCCGTCTACTGTGACAGCAACTGGGATGCCAATCCCTGTTGTTCATTCTATACAGCGAAATCGGCGAGATTGAGCAATTCGTTAGAGTTTTTTTCGACATGGTGTCGAGTAATTGGCTTTATTGAGGTGATCTACTCGATGACCGCGAGAACATCTATTTCCGACAAGATCAGAAATTCCTGATCGTCAAAAACAACCTCGGTCCCGGCGTAACCGGAAAAGATAATACGATCACCGTCGGCGACCTGTAATGGCGTTCGGGACCCATCCTCGTTAAGTTGGCCCGGGCCGACTGATAACACCCGTGCCTCATTAGGTTTGTCTTGTGCCGAGTCGGGCAGGAAGATGCCGCCAGACGTAGTTTCTTCGACGGTCAAACGGCTAACAATCAGCTTGTCGCCTAGCGGTTCGATTCTCATTGAGTGGTATTAGCGGAACATGAAAAGTCCTAACCCGAACGATGTTTTCTGCCAATCGCCGAGCACTTTTTCAGCATGTCGATATTAAAAACGACTGTCAACCAGTGTGAACGGGAAAGGCGATCCGCTAAATGCTCCGGGAAACTGTTTTTCAATGTCCCTACCAGCGGTGCGACGTATCTCCAAAAGGCCACGATTCTAGTGAAATCCCGGTGAAAAGCCGGCGACAGCACTCAGTAGCAGCAACCCGGTGCGATGGATTGGCAAGATATTCCAATTGAAAAGGGTGCAATGGCGACCACCGTCCCATTTTACCGAAGAAGACGATTGAAGGAGTCTGCTTTTTGCTCAGAAGGCCGGATTCCCCAATACAGTACGTTCGCTCCAAATTGTTTTACGGTCTCGACCGGTTAGCCGGCGCAGATTTGCAAATCCATGACTCGAGATGACTTCTCTAACACAGATCGCAAATTCTCCGGTAATGAACCTTGTCCGGAAAAGATGCCGTGTTCCATTGAGGATAAATTGGCGGAACTCGACTCCAGTCTTTCCGATAAGACCTACCGGCAGATCAAAGAGCTTCATTTGGCTCTCAAACGCAAGGCGGATGATTTGGATCGCCGAGAACGTCAGTTGCAATCATTGATTGTTAATTATGAGCTTGAAAAAAGAGCGGCCGAATTAAATCGTGTTGGTAGAAGCTCGATCGACGCCGTTGAAAGACGCTTGGAAAGGTTGGTGCGACAAGCGGGCTGCGATGGTTCAGCGATCGGATTCGCCAATGCTGCTGAAAGTGACCAACAATCGGAAGCTCCTTTAGCCGAGAAGGGGCTTTCGGAACTGGAGTTGTCGTTGCGTATTGTCGACGTCCATTCGACACGTCGCCCAGAAAAGGTCAAACCGGGCCCGCCAGATTCCGACCAAAATCACGATCGAAAGACTTCTGTCGATCGTCCCAGTCCCGCCACCGAACTGCAGTCCCTCCCATTCACTCACCAATTGATCCGGGTAGATGAAGGATCCGACATTCATCCTCTCCAAGACAACCAACAGAATGATGAAGTGAATCGCTTACAGTTGTCGGCAAAGAAACTAAGGGTGAAATCGGAGGTTTTGTCCGCGGTTTTTATCGAGCTTGACCAAGTGGTTCGCGAGCTAACCCGGCAGCAGGTTCTGATTGATAAACTGTCTTTGGAGAGGGATTCCTCAGCGGTCAACGAGTTCCAAACGGTCAGCCACAATCTTCAACGGAGGTTTAAAAGACTATCCCGACAGGTAGCCAATTCTCATTCCGCCACTCAGTAAACTTGCTGTTGGTCAAGCCAAAGACGAATGTCTGGACAGGAACTCGACCAAGTGCATGACCTTGATTGGACTTCCCAGCTTTTGCAGATGATTCTGTATTTGCACGATGCAGCCGATATTCCCGGTCACCAAAAATTCGGCTCCAGAGTCAGCAATGGCCTGAGCTTTGGATTGGCCCAACTGGTTGGCGATTTCCGGCTGATCGATGTTAAAGGTCCCGGCTGAACCGCAGCACATTTCGGTATTGTTGATCCCAAGTAGCTCGATGCCAGGAATAGATTGCAGCAATGCTCTAGGTTGACTTCGAACATGCTGGCCGTGAGACAGATGGCACGCATCATGGTAGGCGACCCGCAGCGTTTTCGGTTGGGGACGGCCAACCGCTCTTTTTGAAAAATCGAGCTGGGAAAGAAGAACGGAGACATCGATTGTCTTATCGGCTATTTTTTTAGCCTCGGATTGATGATCGGTCCCCTCGAAAAGAACACCATATTCTTTCATGCCCGACCCGCAGCCCGCTGCGTTGGTAACGATCCAATCGACGTCAGCAGGAAAAACGGAAAGATTGTTTTCCGCCAATTTTCGGGCCTGCTTCAGTCCGCCGTTGTGCCAGTCCAAAGCACCACAACAGGACTGGTTTCCGGGAACCACCACCTCGACGCCATATTCGGTCAATAGTTCAATGGTGAACTGGTTGATCTTGGGAGCCAAGACTTGCTGAGCACATCCTGCCAGTAAAGCGACTTGGCAGCGTTTCTCGCCTTTCGCCGGATATCGATCTTTAAGGGGTTGGTAGGAGGGGATTTTTTTGGGTACCAATTCAGCCATCGGCCGAAAGGGTCCGGGTAAGAGAAATGCCAGGAACCGTGAGCAACTGGCCAGCCGTAATGCCCAGCGAAAACGGCCAGGGAATGGAAGAGTTAGTGATATCAGTTTGTCTCTCAGCCGCACCAAAAAAGATTTCTTAACTGAATTGCGAGATCGGAAAGGGCTAATCAAATCACGGTAGGGAACACCTGATGGACAGGCAGATTCGCATGCCAGACAGCCGAGGCATCGATCAATGTGTGGTGCGATATCCTGCTCGTCCAGTTCCCCCTCGAGAACCTGTTTCATCAAAACAATGCGACCACGGGGCGAATCAGCCTCCTGCCCGAGAACGTTGTAGGTGGGACAGGCAGGCAAACAGAAGCCGCAATGCACACAAGCTTCAATGGCACTTGCCATAGGCTCAGCAAATGGACCGACTGTTTCCTGATCAATTGAGTGTTTCAAGGCTATTCCATTAGTTTTGTTGCAGAATCTGGCCCCTCAAACGGTTTAGCCAATTCAAAGAACTATCTCATGCCATTCAATATTATCTGTTCGGCGGGTTTGAGTTCAAACCGGTTTGGGTGGCCCAACGGAAGGTTGAGGCGATCGGCTTGAT
Organism: Planctomycetota bacterium; assembly: GCA_014238905.1. Classification (GTDB taxonomy): domain Bacteria; phylum Planctomycetota; class Planctomycetia; order Pirellulales; family Pirellulaceae; genus JABAAE01. The sequence goes on along the minus strand of JABAAE010000001.1, from coordinate 475,122 downwards.
CTTTCCATTCTAGCAGAATCTAGCCCCATTGATTTTTCAATCAGTCGATTGGTTTTCGTGGTTAACCCGGTTTGGCATCCGGAGATATTTGTGACATCTCTGCCAGATGATGTCCTGTAAATCAACTATGTCATCCGAAAAATAAGCGGCGGAAAGCAAACAATCGGGATTAGAAGTGAGAAACATCCAACCACGGTTCGAATGCCCCCTAGTGGGATGCTGTCATCGGTTGTAGGTGGGTGATCAGGGCCAATCAGAAGTAGCAGCAGGATCATGATCGCCAGTGTTGGAGTGTTCTGATAGACAATGAAAGCAATGGCCAGTACCAATGTCCCCCTTGCGATCCAATGAGCGGCTTTCCCAAATAGCGTGTAGGTTGTATGCCCACCGTCCAGTTGTCCAATTGGAAACATGTTAATCGCGGTCATGATCAATCCAAACCACGCTGCGGCAAAACAGGGATTCAATTGATTACACCAGACAACGTACTCCTGTTCGACTCGCCCGTTGACTGCAAACCAGTCCATCAGCCAGCGGACAAGTAACGGACTTTCAAAGCCGAATCCTGTCGCAGGCTCACTAGATAGATCAAGTTGATAAACGCCTATCAACAACAAAGGCAATGCAAAGACCAGCCCCGCAAGCGGACCGGCAATGCCAACATCAAAGATCTCCCGTCGGTTAGCGCGGTTGGGTTGCATGGCAATCACCGCGCCAAATGTGCCCAAAGGACTCAGTGGGAAAGGTAGAAAAACCGGGAGCGAGGCCGGAATTTTGTAAATCAACGTAGCGACAAAATGCCCCATTTCATGGGCGGTGAGAATGGCCATTAGGCTTAGCATAAAGACAATCCCCTGCTCCCAATTCGCCAATATCATCCGCCGGATCAGGGTTAAATCCCCTTCCAGCCCGACGATCGAAGAAAAGATGGCTCGTTCAGCAGACCACTGACAACAGCCAACAAAAAATGTAGATAAGCAGGTAGCTAGAAACAGAAAAGTGGGCAGGACCCATTTTCTTCGGAATTTGACATCTCCAGGAGACGCAACTACTGGCGAGGTTGGTTTTTGCTTTTCTGCAAAAAACGTCACGCTGTCAATTCGCTTTGGCCGGTTACCATTCATCTAAACAGAATACACGCCCAATGGCTATCCAATCAAGGAGACCGCTCAACCACTAGGCCCTCCCCCGAGTTCTCAGGCATTGCCAAGCTTTTCCAAAGCGATTTCCTTAACACCTTTGAGGTCGAGTTTGCCAGTTCCCAAGACGGGTATTTCATCAATCTCCAAAAAACTGTCTGCGCTGGGGATGTACAGATTGGGCAGTCCTCTTTCGGTCAACCCGGAACGCAGTTCATCAATGGACTGTTCGATGGCGGTGTGAACAATTACTAATCGTTCACCCTTTCGCTCATCCGGCACTGCCGTCACAACGGCCTTGATACCTGCGTCCTCGTCAGCAGCAATGATTTCAGTCAGTGCTTCCTCGATTTGAAGGTGAGGAACCATTTCGCCACCAATTTTCGAGAAGCGGCTGATCCGCCCAGTTATTTGGATGAAACCGTCATCATCAACTTGAGCCACGTCGCCGGTTTTGTACCAACCATCGACCACAACCGCATTGGTTAGATCATCCCGTTTGTAGTACCCTTTCATGACGTTTGGGCCTTTGATCCACAGCATCCCTGGCTTGTTGGGTCCCAATTCTTTATCTGTATCGAGATCCAGAACCTTTGTAGTCACGCCCGGTATTGGTTTTCCTATGGTGCCTTCCTTGTAGTCGTCGTTGTTTTGGTTGACTGAACGATTGGGAGGGACGTTGATGGATACCACCGGGGATAATTCGGTTGCACCATATCCTTCCACAGGACGGATGCCAAACTTCTCCTGGAAGGCGTCTGCCAAATCGGAAGGAAGTTTCTCAGCGCCGGTGACCACGACATCGAGCGTCTTGAACTGGTCTTCTTTGGTCCGTTTCAGGTTTCCCCTGAGAAAGGTCGGTGTCGAAATTAATACCGTTCCATTGAATTTATGACAGAGTTTGCCAATTTGCCGACCATCCAGCGGAGTATAGTGATGTGCGGCTGCGATGTCGAGCATCGAGTTGCCCCATAAGGTGACGGTGTAACCAAATGAATGAAAGAACGGCAGAATACCCATAATCACGTCAGTTGGATTGAGCTTGATCATCTGCTGAAAACCTTGCACATTGGATCCGACATTCCGCTGTGTCAACATGACTCCTTTAGGAGTGCCTGTCGAACCGGAGGTGAAAATGATGGTCGAGAGGTCATCTGGCTTGATGGAACCCAGTCCAAGCAGAGATTCCAAAAAGGCTGAGGGGAGCACATAGGCCTGAAATGCGGCAATTGCCTTGTCGATCTTGGAGACCTTGTCTTTCAGAGATTCCAGTTCAATTACGTTGGCATTGAGATTCAGCCCCAGTTTCGAAATGACTTGACCGCTGGTCAGTACGTGCTTGATGTCTGCCGCTTCGATACAGGCATTGATGATTTCTTCTGATGCAGAGTAGTTGAGATTGACGGTGGTTCGCTTATCAAGGGCTAACGCCATGTTGACAACCGCACCACCTTTCGAGGGTGGCAACAGGATGCCGACGCGTTCTTCGTCATTGCCCAAAACGTGCTTTCGAAGGAGATTTCGCAACACAAGAGCACTTGTCAGGTACACTCCTCCGGAAACTTCACCCTCGGTCAAATCACAGATTTTTGTCTGGAATTTTCGTTGCTTGCAGCGATGGATAAAGTGCCTGACGGGTGCAACAAAACGCGATTCTGAATCGGACATGGAACAAGCTCCTAATTTTTGAACGGCTTGACGGATTTCGTAGACAGTCGTCGGCCTTGACACTGGATCTCCGAATTGGATTTCTACTTTTGGTCGAAATCGGTAAGGAATCTGCCACAGCCGTTTTCGGTGTTCGTTAGTGAAATGGCGTCCCTGCCAGCCGCCCAGATGGGCAGGGATGACCGGAACAGGTGAATGGTCTAATAGAGTTTGAAGTTCCTTGTGAAATGAATTAACCGTCCCTGTCGAAGAAATCTTTTCCTCAGGGAAGACAGCGAGAATTTCTCCGCGTGCCAAGGCTTTTCTGGCATCGGCGAGAGCTTGTTGAACCGCTGAGGGTCCGCCAGCGATCCGGATTTGCCCCCAAAAACGAAGCCATCTTTCATTTAACCATCCTTCGGATTCCTTCTCAAAGGTAATCAAGCGAACACGCCGTGGGCTGAACAAGGCAAACAGGGCCCGGTCCATCCATGAAATCCGATTGGATACCAGTATAGAGCCCATTTGGCTCGGGATAACGTCCTCGCCACGAATTTTTATTCGATAAAAAATCTGCAGGCACCACCAAGCATCGAAACGAAGTGAGGCTAACGGCAGTCGCCAAACCACGAAAAGAAAAACCGGCAGGGAAGCCAGCCCCATGATCACGAAAATCTGGCGGGATTCGAATTGTTTTTTTCCTCCGATCTGAAGGAAGACCGAGTGAATCAGGGCTGTCTTGTCTGGAAAGCGTTCGTAATATCCTGTCGTCGTTCCGAGTTCGCCCTTTGCCTTTAGAAAAGAGAATTCAGTCCACAGTAAGTTCGCCAACAACAGGTCTGGATCCGATATCTCCCGTTGGTCCAAAAAAGATTCAATTTTGGGTCGACCGGTGACGTTGGAGGCTTCTCCTTGTTGGGAATGGATGACTTTCGGATTTTCAGCACCCATTAGGATGGCAAAAAAACCTGGAGGTTCGACTTGATCGCGGTGGTCGGTATTTGAGTTTTGGATTGCTTCTTCAAAATCGGAGGTAATCCTATAAATTTCCAAATCTAATTCGGCCTTGTCCTGAGAGGATACTTTTTCTTGGATCTCTACCACTTGACGAACATTATTCACCGAACCGTCTTGTACCGGTGCACCTAATGCACCAAAGATAATCGAGTTGGCAAACATTCCGGTGAAGATCAAAAAGTTGTTGGCCGCGAGGATCGCTCCTCTTTTTTCCACAGGACTTTTCTTTTGGAGATAGGCCGCAAGTGGGACGTCAAACAGGCCGCTCGAAGCACCCAAGGCTAATAGAAAACAGCACGAAAGAATGAGGCCGGCGTTGAATTCCCAGCCATTGGCGAGAAAATTTTCAGGGGTAAAAAAAAGGGCAAAGGAAAACACTGCGATGAATAAAGCGCCCAAATGGGTCATGCCCAATTCGACGCGGCCGCCGGACCAGATGCCGGCCAATACGCTGCCAAATCCAACCCCTAGCACCAGCGATATTAACAGTGGGAGTTTTGACGTCTCGAACAGTCCGCCATTTTCTGCGGAAAAGACATCAATATTGAGCGTCGCCAGCATACCGATGGACCAGAAAAACATCTCGCCCAGCGATACCATAAAAAGGTCTTTTCTGGCAAAAAGGGTTGCCAGGTCTTTTGCTGTTTGAACTGGAGCATTCCAGGGAAATGGTGCATTAGGTCTAACGGCAGGGGTTTTCGTTATTCCCAGGCTAATCAGGGTGCCAACGGCCGCGATTCCAATGAGAATGAGTGAGCAAGCCCAAAGGTTATCCTGTCCAAAGTTTCCGCAATAGTCAGCCAGCCAATTTCCCAAACCCATTCCAATAATCGTGGCGGTCACGGTCGAAAGGCCGAACCAGCCATTGGCGGCAGAGAGTTCTCGATCTTCCACCAGATCCGGTATCGTCGCTACTTTGGCCGGAGAAAACAAAGCGCTTTGAGCACCCATCAACCCCACGGTAATAAACAAGAGGGGAATGTTGCCAATTGCAATGGCAATGACACCCAGACCCATGACCGCGATTTCAGCAATTTTGCAGCCAATGATCACGTTTACTTTTGAAAAACGGTCCGCCAACCATCCAGCCGGAGAAGCTAACAGAAGATAGGGTAGGAGAAAAACTGCCGAGCCGACCATCAGGATATTGCCCCAATCGCCTGGATCAACATAGTCTTTTCCAATACCGATCACCAACCAGCGGAAAATGTTGTCGTTGACCGATGTTAACCACTGGGTCAGCATCAACGAGTTAAAGCTAAGCGATTTTATTCCCGGCTTTTTCAGTGGCGGCAAGCTTTCCATCGCAACTGCGGTGCTCATTGAACGCGGGCTTTCGGGGGTTGATCGTTTGGAGAACAGAGGTCTGGTATTCGCTTGCTCACCACAGTTGCCATCCATTCAGTGAAGGCTGGCATGAAGGTATGACTTACTGAGTATGCTTTTTATGGGGTTTTCGTAGAATGTCAACGTGAATTTTCTGCTGATAGATGGTTAGAGCCCGGCGAGGGTTAAATTTTCAGAACAGATTTTTTTTGTTCGAAGATTCGTTTGTCCTCTCGAAAATTCTCGCTCAAAGGTGTGATAGGTTCAATACGAAAAAAGAGTGAGCCATCGTACTCGCCTGGGAGAAGACGATGGAATCAGCCACCGTTACTGTAGTTCTTCTGCGTCGCTCCTGGGATCATCCGGCAGGGTTGTTTCACTCACCGGTTCTAACGAATTTGGTTTTGAACACCCGCGGCCAGGTAGTTCGGGAGACTTGTTGGAAGGATGACGATGGGTGAAAGCATGGGAGAGGAGATAAACCAATAAAACCTCTATTCCGGCAATTGCCAAGAGTCCGGCGGGCGGGGATTGGCTTGTTGGCCAAAACCAGAGGCTATCAAGTCGACTCCAAAGCCAAACCTGCAGCAGGAATGAAAGCAACACGCCAAATAACGGAAATGACCAAATCTTTTCGCGGAGGCTTACCCCCGACATTAGTGTCGCCACGAATATAAAAAGGAGCCCTGCCGACAGCATCGCAGGGAGGCCCAAACTCACTCCCAAAAGGCAAAAAGAGAAACCAAGGCCACGTTTTTTTTGCTTGCTGACCCGGGTAAAAGCTTTTCCAAGCAGAAACCCGGCTGTCCCTCCGAAAATCGGCATGCCGACTTGCTGCATTCCTCCGCTGAACCATTGGGTAGGATTATCAGGCCAGCGGTTGATCAAGAAATCACCTGGCCAGATTCCAATAACCGCGAGCACCATAAAAAGGTGAGCGATTTGCCAATAGAGAGGAATGGAGAGGCGATCCCATGCCATCAAGGCGGCTGTCAAAATCGTATAGCCCACCAGACAGTGGATGAAAAAAATCCGGATTAGGCTCCAGTTCTGTGGCAACATGTCCTCAAGCCGACCCGAGAAGAGGCTGCGGAAGAGATTTTTGATTTGGAAATCCTGATTGCCTGGAAGATTCGTCCCGCCTGTTGAAAGTTCGATCGAAAATATCCAAACCAAAAGAATGCCAGCGATGATTTCAACAATGAAATAGCGTGGGGATATCGGTAGTCTGCATGCGGCGCATCGACCGCGCAGTGAAAACCAACCTAAAATGGGGATGTTGTGGCGAGCCTCAATGGGAACATAACAATAGGGGCATCGAGAAGAGCCTAGTAAAGTCAGCCGATTTGGCAATCGATAAGCCACAACGTTGAGAAAACTCCCCAAACAGGCTCCAAAAAAGAAGATCCATAAACCAACAAACCACGCCATCACGTTGGTCAACATCGATTCAAGGAAGACATCCCAACGACCGCTTTCGTAGGCCAATTTATCGGCGCGAAAGCTCAGCGCTGGAAGCACAAACGCAGCGGTGGCCAGAGTGGAAAAACCGCCAAGGACAATCCAGCGTAAAGGCCAGTTGGGGAAGCGTTTTTTGGTTCGGCGATTTTTTCGGGTTGCTGTCTGCAACTTGGTGATGACCCGGAAGGAACGAAAAAAGGACGTTGGTTGAAAACGATGATTGAAAGGTCATTTCATTCCCTGATCCCTCAGTCGAACATCGAGATTCATAGAACATCCGAATTCATAGAACATCGAGATTCAGGATTAAAATGCCCCCAACGTGCTTTGTAATGACGTCTTCTTCTGATTAATAGGATGGACTACAAAAACCTGATTATAGCAACCTGGGTAGGATTCGTCCGAGAGCGAATTGGAATCAGGTTATTCAGGCAGCGAAATGGCTGGCGAGGAGATCGTTTGTCATCAGCTGGCAGGCTTGGAAGCAGGACTGCTCCAGTCAAGAAAAGAGCCCTTTATGACTGCGAGATGGGGAGAAATCGATTCGGTGCCGTCAGGACCAGGATGGCAGCTGCCGTACAAAAAGTCCGGCTGGTGATGCAATGATGACCGGTCCAGCTACCGTCCTGATTCTGTACATCGATCAACTTGTCTCGCACGACGGGGAACCACTTTTCCCAGTCTTCTCCCCCTTTTTGTAGCATGGTTTCGGTGATGAGATGAAAAGCGAGAAATTCTTCACCGCCGGCCTGCGTAAATGGAGTGTTGTCAGTTGTGACCAATTTGAGAACTTTTTGAAACGTTTGTTTGGCGACCGGCTCATTTTCTTTTTTCATCGCATAGAGGACCCGAATTCCCGCGGCGTTCTTGTAAAGGTCGTGCATCCAGCCACGGGACTGATTGGCAGTAACGCCCATTTTTTTCAGTAAATGTTCGGTTGTTTTATTAGGAGCTCCCCCAACCCGCATTCCCACGAAATCGGAGGCTCTGAGGCTGACCCAGCCGGTGACGGTTCCAAGCGTGGGTGCCCAAGACGTAGAGCCCCAATCACCGGCAGTCGTTTGCGCTTTGACAATCGCTGCGACGACTTTTCGGAGCCCGGTATGGGTTGCTTCAGGATTGGGAGCCTCTCCCACCACCTGGCTCAGGAACAGAGCTGCAAAAAAGCTATGGGCATGTCGACCAATCTTGTTTTGCAGCTGCGTGCCAGTTGCGGTGGTGATGTCATTGCTGGGCATGGTCGCCGTTTGCTTCAAAATGAAGTTGCGCAGTAATTTCAACTCGCGGCTATCATGTCCTTCCAGAGGCGTGTTTCCCTGGGCTAAAAAAGCCAAGCCGGTCATGGAGGTGCAACCGATATCGGGTTGCTGATTGACATCGACGCCACAGCTTCCGTCCCGGTTGATGACCTTCTTGAGGAAGTCGGTGCCTTTGCGGACTGCTTTCTCGGATGCCTTGGTGATTTCGACGAAGTCCACGCCGGTATTTTTCAGCCTCTGGGCGATTCCGGGACCGGCAGCTTTGGCCAGCAAAAGATTGCTGCTGGAGAGTGCCCATGCGGAAAATCCCCATCCCCCGGATTGAATGATTTTTCTTCGGGTCACCGTCATCGATGGTTTTTCTTTCGATCGCAGAACAGGTTTCGACAAAATGGAAGCTTCACGTTTAGCTAAACCCAGTAAGCTCAAAAAGTCGCTTTGTGGTTCTTCTGATGTTAACAAAAACATCCCATTTGGCGTTAAATAAATCCAGGTTGGCGGAGCGAGTCTAACCACAGGTGGGGACTGCAAGGTTGCATGGCTTCGCATCGATTTGGTCAAACAACCGCCTGTTGAAACGGATTCAAAAGCTCCCATATCGTTGCGGCTACTCTGTTTGTTGGGAGTTCAAAACAGGATTGGGAATTCATGGCAGCCCTGAAACACATTGGAATTTGAGGCCCCGGGCGAAAAAGAATCGTTCGCGATCTCCAAGGTGAAAGAGTGGTTTTCGATAGGGTGCCGAGAATGGAAAACTGGCTATCAGCAATACCGTAGAGATTTTGGCTGGAGGAATCTCTGCCGGGAATCCCCAAGGAAATGGTCTCTTTTTGGTGAAGGGGCAACCTGTCTCCCCTGGTTTTCACTAAGATAGCCAAGATGTAAAAACTCTTGGTAGGTACACCAAGGTCGTTTCGCTCCCAGGGGGTAAAAAATAGTGAGAATCATGCAAATTCTGGCCATCGTCCTATTAGGTGTGGCTATCGGAAAGTCGGCGCAGGTTATCAAGAATCAATTTTACCCTGACAAGACGAGCACCGATGCTACCAAGGTTTTGTTGGACAAGATTTAGGATGGCCAAAATTAAAAACATGCCATGGTTTGCAACGTTTCCCACCTCATCAATCAGGGTCAAAGCCACTGAAAGTTGGGTTCGGGCAGTGGTGATGTGGGCGATCTGTTTTGTGCCTGGGTTTGGCTTGGGTCAAGTCGAGCAAGTGCTTAACAACCGCGAGCTGGACCCCTGGAAGCGAATTGACGAAGCGGTTCGCTCGGCAATCAAGGCGGGAAAGATGCCGGGTGCTTCAGTGGTTGTGGGACAGGGTAGCAAAACGGTTTACCATCAAGCCTTTGGCCATTTGAGTTTGCTGCCTGAAAAAGTAGCCCTGAAAAAAAATACCCTGTTTGATCTGGCCTCGTTAACCAAGCCCATTGCGACAGCGACCAGCGTCATGATTCTGGTGGATCAGGGTAGAGTCAGGTTAAGGGATCCGGTTGCTGTCTACCTGCCGGAATTTGCACAGAATGGCAAAAGGAAAATTACCGTACAGCAGTTGTTGACCCACGTGGGTGGACTGATACCGGATAACCCCATTGGTGATTACCGAGACGGACGTGAAAAGGCATTTGAAAAAATCAATGCGCTCTCTACGACCTGGGAACCCGGGACCCGGTTTTCATATACGGATGTGGGCTACCTTGTTTTGGGCCAGATTATCGAGAGGGTGACAGGGCTCTCGATCGATCAGTTTGCCAGAAAAAATATATTTGAACCATTGGGGATGCTTGAAACAGGATTTCTACCCAGCGAACCACTAAGGAACCGGGCCGCACTGACGCAACAGCGTGCCGGACGCTGGATGCCAGGCGTTGTTCACGATCCGAGGGCATACGAATTGGGCGGCATTGCGGGACACGCAGGATTATTTTCCACCGCAACGGATCTGGAGAAATATTGCTTGATGCTTTTGGGTCAGGGTCAGGTCAACGGTATTCGAATCCTATCGCGATCGAGCGTCAAATTAATGACGGCCACCTATGACCTGCCTGGTGGCGTGAAACGGGGGCTCGGATGGGATAAGCTCTCGCCCTATTCTTCCAATCGCGGAGAACTTATGTCTCATGCCGCTTTTGGACATGGTGGTTTTACCGGCACATCGATCTGGATGGACCCCGAACTGGATTTGTACGTGATTTTTCTCAGCAACCGCGTGCACCCCGAGGGAAAAGGCTCCGTCAATCGGTTGGCGGGTAGAATTGGCACCATCGCAGCAGCGTATGCAAGCAACCAATGAAATGATGCATTGATCCAGCGGAAGATCAATTTGCGGAGGGTGGCATTAAGAGGGTGGCATTAAGAGGGTGAAATCCTTGCCTGGCCAATCATCCCACCATTTCAGGAACAAATTGAGCTGAACCTCCGCATAATTCCGTTGACTATCGGTCAACGCATCGGATTGGTAAAAGTGGGATTGGTAATCTGTATCGCCCCTTAGAACCAACAGATGTTTGTAGTAAAGCACCAAGTCGGGGCCTTCATCAAAAGTGGAAAGCACTTTTAAGGCCTGGTCCAATTCAAGGGCATATCTCCGTGCCTCCGGGTTGCCCTTGGCAGCCGATTCACACAACGACACGAAATGCAAAACGTGTTCCGGTAGACAGTTTCCAATGCCGGTGATCGCACCCCGAGCGCCACAATTGACAAAGCCATGGAAGACCTGAGTGTCGACGCCAGCCATCAGGATCAGTTCTTCGTTTTGATGGGTGATGTGCTCGGCAGCATAGCTCAGCGATTGAGCTCCTCCAAACTCTTTAAATCCCACCAAGTTCAAAAAGTCCGTCCTTAAATCAAAGAATAGCTCTGCCCTTGTTTCAAATCCGTAATAAGGGCTGTTGTATATGACAGCGGGTAACTCGGGTGCGGCAGCAAGGATTTGTGCGAAGTGGTTTCGTTGAGCCGCTGCAGAGGTTCCTCGGGAGAGCACCCGTGGAATGACCATCAGGCCATGAGCACCTGTCTTTTGTGCGTGCGCCGCATGGTCGGTTGCTTGAGATGGATTTTGCGCCCCGGTTCCAACAATGACCTTGACCCCGGCATCGACCAGTCGGGCCACGCCTTCCTGACGTTGTTCTGTGGTGAGCAGTGGCCAGTCACCCATCGACCCGCAGTAGACCACTGCGTTCATTCCCACATCCATCATCTGTCTGCCTTTTTTGACCAGGGCAGGAAAGTTGGGCGTCCGGTTGGCGAGGCAGGGCGTCATCAATGCGGGGATGCAACCCATAAAAACTGAGGAGTCCATTTTTTTGTCATTCATTGCAGAAGAAATTCATTTGCTGTTGATCGGCACTATCCACCGGGTGGTACCCAAGCAGATATCAGGTTGCCATCCTTTAATCAGGGAACACGATCCGAAAACTAATCAGGGAACACGATCCGAAAACGCCAACCTTGCACTGATTTAATGGCGCTCACACTTGTTTGGCGAGGTCCACCCACGATGGGCTGACAAGCTCAATCCTACACAGAATTGGCTCTTATCAGAAGGGTTGCCAACCGGAAGGAATCGTCCGTTGTCCGTCACCGGATGAATTTGAAAAATCCGGAATTGGGATTTCAACAGGTTGGATCGGTGCTCGATAACCAGCCTTGACCTCTGGCTTTTCAGTACTCGGTAGGTCATCTATGGTGAAAGAGGCATGTTTGACACCTGGCGAACCCTCATCAGGTAGAAGTGCTGTTCGTACATCTTGTCCATGCTCCCTGAGAATCCGACGTACCTCCAGAATGGCGCGAGCATGAGACTGGATGTCTTGGTGCCGGGCATTGACTTGGATTTGGGAAATGGCTTCCTCAAACCTTGCATTCTCGGTCGTTACGATGCCATCGCCGGCGGTCGGTTGAGCTTTGCCAAAAACTCCCAGGTAGGGCCGCTTTTCAAAGTTTCCGACAATGTTGTGGGTTCGTACCCAAGGAGCGGATCCCGATTCGACAAGCTCAGCGAGAAACGGTGACTCGGAGGATAAAGAGTCCAGGCTGGTCTTTGTGGTCAGGATTTCCTTGTTTTTGAAAATCTCATCGGCATTGTCAATCTGTTTCAGCCGGGAGCCGTTGATCAGGTCGGGTAAGCGGAAAATTCTGTGGCTTAACCATCGGGTGAAACTGTTGGCGAATCGACTGCCACGGTGGGGAGTGCCAATGGTGATCACTCTTTTAATGGAAGGGTTGGCTTCAAAAAACAGCACATCCCGGATTTCTTCCTTGATGGCAGGCTCGGCTTGTAGATTTTCGAATGGTTGATCGCTCAAGATCTTCCAAAAGGATTCCCCGCTATTGACAGTTTGCAGTCGGGAAACCAGTCCCCCCATACTATGACCAACCAATACCATGTGGTCGAGCGTCGAAATTTTTCGCTCCGGATCGATATCATTACGAACGATCTCCAGATCATTTCGCATTTCCTTCGCGCTGATCCAGAAGGGCTGACCGGTAGGATAAACGTAAAACCAGAATTGATATTGTTCACGAATTTCGGGTAATGCCCGCAGTTCGTTAAACATTTCCAGCCACGTAAATGGTCCGGACCAAAACCCGTGAACTAAAAGAACGGGTACCCGTTTGGGATCATACGGCTCTAACATATAAAGCCCCGAAAACTTGTCGACCAGTTTGCTGTCAAGCAGACCCACGGTTTCCATTAACTGATGGGACGCCGGTGAATTTTGAAGAAAATATCCCAAGGGGGTGGTGAGGTCACTCTGCAGTGGAGCCGGTCGTCCATTGACCTGGACGTTCAAGTTTTTGAGTGAATCCTGAAACTCGATCAGGCATTCGATTTTTTTTGATCCCTCGGTGATGTCCGAATTGGTGTACGAGGTACTGCCATCATTGAATCTCAGGAATGCCGTTATGGGAATCGTTAGACCATCCGGGTAGTATTTGTCTGCTGGTGATTGGTTTAGTGATCGGGTGCGGACAGCGATCAGTGGCACTCCGAGGCCCTCGGTTCGATATTGATTTCCCACGCCAGTGACCTCATAGTCACTGGAAAACTCGAATTTTTCGAAGTCTTCTTCTGCCCAGGGGCCCTTAAGCTGGATCTGAAAGGTCACGTGCCATTGTTCGATATTCAGAATTCGAACGACATTCGGCTTCAACCCGTCTTCTTTATTGAGAATCCGTAAAAGACCCTCCAGGGATCGGTTGTAGTAATCGACCGTCATTCGAAACTCCGGCGAATAGGCGTTTCGGTAATGGTTGAACTGAGGAGAAAAGAGGTAGCGATAGGCGTGATAGACACTATTGAGATACCAGAGTTTGGACTTCTCGGCCCGCCCCATGTTTTGGGCTGCACGGGCTTCAATCAATGCCAGCTCACTAAGGGTGAATTCCTTGTCCAAACTAGGTTCTGATTCTGCAAGGACCTGCAGTTGTTGGAGGGCGTCCAATTTGGTGCGGCCCAAGGTCGGTGTCACATCGTATCGCTTCAGGTAAAGAGTGGCCTGTTCAGAGATTTCCGGACCGATTCCAAATAAGAGCTTGGCGTTTTCCCAACTAACGTGCCTTTTTCTCTCTCGTAGATTGACCCGGTTGTGGCCTGTCCAGTTGGAGAATGCGGCAATTCGTTGAGCGTCTTGCAGATTGATTGGGCGGCAAGCGGTCGTGGACAGGAGGAATCCCACCACCAAAAAAAATGAGAACCAGTGCCGCAGCATTCCGCTAATCCGGGTTGTGAATGCCGCTAGCATTTATTGACTTGTGATGGGGCTGATGAGAATAGAAACCGCGAAAGGCTATCTGAATCAGGCGGATGAGTCAATTTCGAATAGACGGTTCGGTTGGAAATTGCTAAACGATGAGCAGCCGCCAATGGTGAACAATCGTCTTGGTTCAAATTAACCAGATGAAAGCCGGTCCAAGGAATCAAAGATCACCGAAATAGTTGAGAATGACCTTGTCGATCATGTTCTTATCCAGAATGCGGTCCTGAGAATGAAAATCGCAAAACTCTGAACACTGCTTGATGATATCGGAGGCGTAACAGAATTTGAGGCTTTGACGGAATTCCATGATCTTCGAGATCAGGTAGTCACAAATACCTTCGGGTTCGACGAATCCTGCCATTTGGGCCAGGTCGAAAAATATTTCAATAAATTGACTGTCGCTGGGACCGGATAATTGAATCTTGTAGGGGATACGTCTGAAGAAAGCCTCATCGCTCAGGCATTTCTCTTTCATGTTCGTAGAAAAAATCAGAAGTTGGTCAAAAGGGGACTGTATCTTGCGTCCATTAGGCAGGCAAATATAATCGTGGCCGTTTTCCATAGGAATAATCCAGCGATTGAAAAGCTCTGAGATAGACAGTCGTTGCCGACCCAGATCATCCACCACCAGGCACCCGTTGTTGCTTTTCATGTGAATTGGCGCTTCTAGAATGCCAGAGTGCCGATTTTGCGAAATTTCAAGGTGTTCCAGATTTAGCTCTCCTCCGACGATGATCCCGGGTCTTTTGATTCTTACCCAGCGTTGATCGACGATGCTTTTTCTGAGCAGGGAGTCTGCTGGTTGGGTGGGTAAGGTCTGATGAACGGTAGGGTCATAAAAACGAACGATTTCACCACAGACCGCCAACGTTCGTGGAATCCAGATGCCGTCCTCATAGGCGTCGACACAACGTGTCGCGACACTTGTTTTGCCATTTCCGCTTTCCCCATGCAGCAGAATGCAGCGCCCTGAATTGACTGCCTGTCCCAATTGTTCAAGGATGCCAGTTGGTAAATGGAGGCCTTTGAGGGCTTGCTGGATTTGGGGTAACCCAATCCTGGTACTTTGCAAAGATTGCCTCTCAACGGATTCGACATATTTGTTAAATCCAACCGGCGCAGCGCCGCAGTACGAGCACAATTCTGTCAGTCGCTTCGCTTTGTCCCGTCCATCATTGGTCAATTCGTACTCGTAGTCGTTAACGCCCACAAAATTCCGATAGGCGACCAGCAGTTGGTTTTTGAGTCCGTCGAGAATCGATTTGACGATTCCGAACGGCAATTTGATCTGCTCGGAGAGATGTCGACCGAGACTACACCCATAAAAATGCAGAAATTTCAGAATCAGCGATTCTATTTCTGCCTCACTCAGTCCCGATTCAAAAAGGTCTTTCGGTTCTACTGGAACGAATTCCATTTCTGGACTCTTACGGGTGGATTCGTAGCCAACTTCAACACCGCCCACTTCAACACCGCGACCTTCAGCACCGCGACCTTCAGCACAGTCAACTGCATCACAGGGCGTTCGACTCGTCATTTCGATTTGTTGGTTTGACGACTCGCCATGGATTGGCTCTGAACTGGATTGGGAAATTTTGGAGTCAACAGACATCTGGCCAAACATTGATAAATCAGTTGAGGCTTTGAATGCCAATCTGTCCGCGGTAACGATGCGCAGACAAGCATTCAATCGCATTGAAGAGTACGCCGCCCGGATTCATCTGAATCACCGAGTGGTTAAATTCCAAATATCTTCCATTCCAGATTGCCGGAACATTCCTAACATTCTGTACATTTGGCAATTTCCGTCGGAATTGAATCCTCAGCCTATCGCATGGTGTAATCTTTTTTAGCTTGCGCCAGGCGATAACTGGCAATCTTGGCGGCGGGCAAATTAGGTCACAACATGGATGCGTGCAGGCGGATTGGACAAGGTTTTTTCGGGGGGCAAAGTGTCACCGATAAATACCCCGATCGATTTAGAAAAAGTCGGTTTCAAGAAACGATATGATTCACGTTCGACGCCTTACCAAGGTTTATAAGGATCTCCATTTGGGGGACTTTGTCGCATTAAACCAATTGAGTTTTGATGCGTTGGCAGGCCAAATCTATGGTCTTCTCGGTCCTAACGGGGCCGGAAAAACAACCGCCTTGAGAATCCTCAGCACCGTCCTGTCGCCAACGCACGGGACGGCCATCATCAACGGGCTGGATGTCACTAAAAATCCGGAGGAAGTCCGCCAACAAATCGGTTTTGTTTCGACCAATACCGCTGTTTATGACAGGATGACCGGCTGGGAGATGGTGGAGTATTTTGGACGCCTCAATGGTATGGACGATGAGAGATTGACCGATCAGATGGAGTTCATCTTCGAGCGGTTTCAGATGAAGAATCTGAAAGATGTGCTCGGCTCTAAAATGTCGACCGGCATGAAACAAAAGGTCTCGATTGCGCGGGCAATGATTCACGATCCACCAGTTCTTATTTTTGACGAAGCAACCTCGGGATTGGATGTGATGGTTGCCCGCGAAGTTCTGAAAACGATTGCACAACTTCGGGATCAGGGTAAATGTATTATTTTTTCAACTCACATCATGCGGGAAGCAGAAAAACTGTGTGACCGGATCGGGGTTGTTAACAAGGGCAAGCTCCTTGCAGAGGGATCCAAGCGGGACTTGATGGAGGAGTTTCAGGAAGATGATTTGGAAGAACTGTTTTTTCGACTGATCGAACAACATGAGAAGTCTGCTGCCAGCCTAAATGGAGTAGAGGGTCAGAGCAACATGGAAGGAGTCCACGGATCATGAAATGGCGAAATGTCAAACTGATATTCCATCGTGAGCTTCGCGATCAGTTGAGGGATCGGCGCACGTTGTTCACCATTGCAGTTCTGCCGCTGCTGATGTACCCGTTACTGGGAATGGCTTTTCTCCAGATGGCGAATTTC
Source organism: Planctomycetota bacterium (assembly GCA_014238905.1). Classification (GTDB taxonomy): domain Bacteria; phylum Planctomycetota; class Planctomycetia; order Pirellulales; family Pirellulaceae; genus JABAAE01. The sequence continues at coordinate 458,562 of JABAAE010000001.1, read as the reverse complement.
AGTAAGGAGTATCCTTCTCGAATACAGATTGTGGGCGTCGAAAATCTTCCACAGGATGGCTCATTGATTGTGGACAACACCATCAATGAAGACTTTCTTGTTCCGACTCAAAGGCAGTTGGTTCAGATTCAGACAGAAGCATTGGACAAGGAATGGTTGGAGTTTTTGCAACCCGACCGCTTGGATTCGAATTCGGCTGACAAGAATCCGAACGTCAATGGTAAGTTGATCAATGATGGTTTCAGTAGTGCCGACCAGACGCAGCTGCAAAAAGTGCTTGTTCGCCGAGGAGTCGACTGTCTGGTGGTTGTACCGAAGGGATTCGCTCAGGAAATTGATGGGCAGTTGAAAACCCAAGTCCATATTTTTTCTCGTGCGTCCAACGACAAAAGTCGTATAGCGGCCAGTCGGATGGAGTCTGTGTTCGGGAGGTATCGAGACAAGCTGGTAACAGCTAATTTACGAAAAAAAGAAATATCATCTGTAGAGATTCAACCCTTTCGAGTGGCCAACATTGACCTCTCCACGGAGGACTCAAAACGGGCGGCAATTTGGTCTCGTGTCTTGCCCTTTGTGGTGTTTATCTGGGCGTTAACTGGAGCTTTTTATCCAGCGATCGATCTTTGTGCTGGAGAAAAGGAACGCGGGACGCTGGAAACGCTGCTTTCAAGCCCCGCAACTCGCACCGAAATTGTTTGGGGAAAATTGTTTACGGTGATTGCTTTCAGTATGGGAACTTCTTTGCTGAATTTGTTCAGCATGAGTTTTACCGGTCTGTTCGTGATTAACTCGATGGCTCGGATGGGTGCTGATACGCTCGACTTGGGCGTCCCGCCGTTTTATGCCTTTGGCTGGTTGGTCGTGGCCCTGATTCCTTTGGCCGCGTTGTTCAGCGCTACGTCGCTGGCGATTGCGTCTTTTGCGCGAAGCAGTAAGGAAGGGCAATACTACCTGATGCCAATTCTCATGATTTCTCTGCCACTGATGATGTTGCCGTTGATGCCCGGAGCGGAGCTTGATTTGGGGACAAGCCTTATTCCGATTTCAGGACTAATGCTGGTGCTAAGATCGTTGATCGAAAATCGTTTTACTGAAGCTATGCAATTTGCTGCGCCGGTTCTCGGCGTCACGCTCTGTTGCTGTCTTTTAGTGATTCAATGGGCGGTTCGACAATTCAATAATGAAGACGTCTTGTTTCGGGACAGCGAACGATTTGGGATCGGTGTGTTTTTTCGAAGTCTCGTTCGCGAACGGGGCAGCATGCCAACGTTTCTGGAAGGAGTCTTTTGTGGCGTGCTACTTTTGGTCATTCGGTTTTTCACGACTCTTGTCGCCAAGGAACCCGGGTCTTTTCATGAATTTGCCCGGCAGACACTGGTCCTTCACATCGGTTTGATAATGGGTCCGGTTCTTTTGATGGCCGTTGTGTTGACAACTCGTCCGTTGAAAGCCCTGGGATTTTCAAAAACCCGCTGGATGACTCTACCGATGGCAATCCTGATGGCAGTTAGCCTGCATCCTATCGTCACAGGATTCAGGGAGTTGGTGCTCAAGGTCTATCCCCTTCAGGCAAACACCGCGGCCTTGGAACAGATGATGGAGACAATATTTACCGGCGCGCCGCATTTTTTGTTCATTATACTGCTTTTCGCATTACTTCCGGCAATCAGCGAGGAGCTGGCGTTCCGGGGATTTATTCTCAACGGATTGAGACAGGCTGGAGATCGTTGGACAGCGATTTTGTTGAGCAGCCTGTTCTTTGGTGCGACCCATGGATTACTTCAACAATCCATCATCGCGTTTTTTACCGGTACCCTGATTGGCTTTGTTAGTTTTCAGGCAGGAAGTATTTTACCGGCGATGTGTTATCATTTTTCTCATAACGCCCTGACGGTTAGCCTGTCTCAGGTTCGCATGGCCGATCTCTCAGGAAGCGCCTTTTGGAGGTTTTTCTTTCAGGCCGATGCGGGTGGCCATCCCAGCTATACTCTGGGCGGATATTTTCTGCTGAGTGCAATTGGGGTAGGAGCATTTATCTGGTTCTACAGATTGACCGAACCGGCTTCTGTCGCTGAGCATTCACCAGCGGATGACAAATTGGCTTTGGAGCCCAAAGGCTCTCCAGCGTAGGCAATGAGTTTTTTTCCTCGCGCTTTTATATCCCATTGAGATGCCGGCTGGCTAATGGGCGCTGGCCTTATGGGGCCGCCGATGCCTTTGGGGCCGCCGATGCCTTTGGGGCCGCCGATGCCTTTGGGGCCGCCGATGCCTTTGGGGCCGCCGATGCCTTTGGGGCCGCCGATGATGGTGTCGAAGAAACAAATTCATGGCAGAGGAGCCAGTCCTTGCGGCGAATCCCTCCCGCATATCCGGAAAGGCTGCCATTTTGCCGAATGACTCGATGACAGGGAAGGACAATGGCCATTCGGTTCGCACCAACCGCAGTTCCGACGGCTCTTTGACCACGGGGGCTACCGATCGCTTGAGCGATGCAGTCGTAGGAGACCGTCTGGTGATAATCGATTTGAATTAATTGATTCCAAACAGCCAGCTGAAATTGGGTTCCGGCCAGAAAAAGGGGCAAAGAGAATTTGGTCAATTTGCCCTCAAACCAGGAGTTCAATTGTCTTTGCACCTCTTCCATGATCCGGCTTTTTCCAGGAACCAACTTTTTTTTGGCGGTGCTTGTCAGTTTTCTGCATTGCGATGCCAAGTCACTTCGATCGGCAAACTCCAGCAGGTACAAATATTGCTCGTCAGCAGCGATGACCATGGATCCTAGCGGCGAATTTACTCGGCTAATTGGAATTTCACCTGTGGATCGATTGGTCGGCTGAAAAGACACGCCCAGCCATTCTTGCAAGGCGTTGCGGAAGGTGTTCTGCGCCTTGAACCCATCCGTCGTGACAGCTTGACCCTCTGTTTGTTCCGCTGAAAAACGTGCCATCGTTTCGCATAGTTTTTGGATGTTGAGGAATTCCAGAAATCCAATTCCGAAATGTGATCGGAACCAGTTTTGAAGTTGCGGCGGGGTCAATCCATATTCGTCAAAGTCGCACGGATTCCATTTTCGGGCCGGATCGTCAGAAATTCGATTGAGAATTGACTTCAGCCAGGAGGGCCTCCAATGGGAACTGGCGATGGGTCGACAACGGGGGCAAGGCTGTAGCCCGGCTGCGATGGCAGTCCAAGCGGAATCGAGACGACGAACGTGGCTATTGGGTGAGAGTTGATCTGGGCAAGTTGGTCGGCAAAAATATTCGGAGTGACCAGAGGTGACATAAAAGGGGGTTTGTTCAATAGAAGATCGGTCCAAAATGTCAGTCAACATTTCACTTGTTTGCAGGTGGTTTGATGATTTTCCAACGGTGGCTTTGGCCATGCGAATAATCCGTGGGGTCTATTTTTTCGGGGAGGACATTTGGGAGAGATGGACATTTGGGAGAGATGGACATTTTCAACTACTTTCATGTTAGCGATTTTTGGCCCCCACCATGTCGGCGTTTGGACTGGAGTTTCAATAAACCGATAGATCTCTAATGATGACATCCAAAAAAAGTGGCTGCCTGACCCTTGGAGATCCCGTCAGAGTGATATCATCATAGGGAGGTTGTTTTTGGAAACACGTTGGACTGTCAATGTGCCACTATTTTGGATGAAGTGATAATCGATGTTGCCGAATGAACATGATGAGGACCGTTTGCTGGAATTAGTGGAATTGTTCGAACGGGAATCCAAATTGATTGCCTATGATCTTCATGATGGCCTTGCACAGTTAATCGTGGGAGCCAAACTGCAGCTTGATTCGATCAACTGCGAAAATGCTGATCTAGACCAAAAAACAAAGGGTTGTTTGATACAGGCTAGAACCCATCTTGATGAAGCGATTCAGGAATCCCGTTTGCTGATTGGGGATTTGCGTGCGAATTCCATCGACTGGAATGAGCTTCCCATCGAACTTTCACGGCTGGTGAATCGATTTCGCAAAGGACCCTTGGAAATATTGGAACAGGTTGATTTGGAATCTGGTTTTGGCTCCAAGCTCAGTGGGTCGATTTATCGGATTGTCCAAGAATCCCTTCAGAACATTGAAAAGCACAGTAGCGCTGATTTTGCTGCGGTTCTGGTTGGCGGGAACAAAAACGAAATCCGGATCATGATTGCTGACAACGGAGTTGGCTGGGAAAAGGAAAAAAGAACAGGAGAGAATTGGGGACTGGAAGGTATTCGGTTTCGCTGTCAGCTTTTTTCCGGGAGTGTCCAGTTTGTCAGTGTGCCCGCTGGAGGGCCGGTCAACACACACCGGCCGATGACCTTCGGCCAAGAGATCAAAAAGGTGGTTGAGGATTGCTTTCAAACAGAATTCAGGCAAAACCTGGGCACTGCCTTAACAGAACGAATGGGTGACAACGGATCGCTGGTCATCGCAACCCTTCCAACGCATGCTGCCGGGGGAGAGGCCGTGGATGAAACCTTTTTGCGATGATCCCATAGCGATCGCCAAAAGAGATCCTGGGCACCAGCTCTCATTGCCCTTGAAATCACCATCAAGGACCGAAGCTGCGGTGTTCCACCTACGGTTGCCAGTCGTCCAGCGGACTGGCAATTCCGGAATAAACCAGACGATCAACAGGGGTTGTCTTGTAAGCCAGGTCAGATAGTTTTGAGAGGACGTCCTGTTGGATTGGGTTTGGAATTCTTTGGATCTGATTCTGGATTTCGGAAACTGTTCCACCTGCGATCTTGAATTTTCTCATCCAGTAAACGAAGTTATCAACAGACTTCCCTGAATCCGCTTGAATGTCTTTTCTCGCCCATTCGACAAAGTGAACGACATAGGCAGGGCGGTCTCCATTTTCATTCAAGCAGATCTTCAAAAGACCAGGATCGACTGGTTTTCCCATTCTTCCCCGCTGTTGCAGCAGTTTCTTCAACACAAAGACGTTATAAGCAGCTTCCGGGTGGTTGGGATTGCGATCGAGAATCGATTGAAATGCCTCCATTCTCGGGCGCAGATCAATTTGAGGATCTTTTTTTTCCAGCAGTACCCTCATCACATGGTAGTTGTTCTGGTTGTCCGGCGATGGATTTCCATAGTGTTCTTTCAGGTCTTGAAAGACCTGCTCGCCCCTTTGAAGATCTTCTGTTTGGCGGTTAATCAAATTGGCAAGACAAGCCAGTTCGACCGACCAGGCTAGATTTTGGTCGAGGTGAGCCAGCTTTCTAATCAGGTCGAGTTGATGGACCACCTGATGCTTGGCGGTTCGCCTGGCCAAGGCCACCGCCAGGTGAGCATGGGCTTGAAGCTGCAGTCCTGGGTCGAAGCCAGATATTTCAGCTGCCAGTTTGAAAAGACGAATCGATTCCCAAGGGTCCTCATGCTGCCAGTTGCGAGCCTCCTGCAGGAGGGAAATTGTCCGGGTTCTCGGGTTTGGACTTAGATAACTTCTGCCGTAATACAAACCCGATACAATCGCGGTGGTGCAAGTTGCCGCTAACGCGGTACGAGAGATAAACCAGCGCCTAGATCGTCGAGGGAGAGCCTGGTTTTTTGTTAGCTCGCTACAGAACTGTTCAGCGGATGCTGGCCGATCCTCGGCACGCGGCGCAAGGCATCGTCGAATCGTCGACTTCAGGCGCCTGCCAAGGCCCTCGCTGTTTTTTGGGAACCCAATGTTCTTGCTTTGTCGCTGGAGAAGCACTGCCGCCGCTTTTTTTCCGGTGGTACCTTCTGGCAGGTTACCAAAGGGAAGCCGACCGGTGGCCATTTGGTAGAGTGTTGCTCCCAATGCGAAGAAGTCGACGCCGGCGTTTGCCATGAAGTTGGCGTCATTTCCCAAGTAGGCCCTCAGTTGTTCGGGTGACATGTAGGGTAATGTTCCTCCCAGGCGGCCCGCTGTTCCATCGGAAGAAGATGCAAGATTAAAATCAAATAACATGGCGTCAGCATTTGCGGTAATGAGAATATTAGTAGGCTTAACATCACAGTGCAAAACACCTTTGGAATGGGCGTACTGAAGTGCCTGAGCGATATCAATCCCTACCTTTATTGTCACTGACTCCAAATCGTTTTTACCGAAATGAGTAGTCGGTGTTTGGGATGGTCCATCGTCAGAAAACTTGCTGTGGCATTTTTCCAAGGCACCGGTGAATGAGCCACACTGACACTGCAGGGGAATTTGGCTATGTAGCTCGCAGATAACGTCAAACAAGGTCACTCTGCTGATCAGGGGCATACATATCGCGGTCAACCCGTTTTCAAATGACTCGACGGTGAACACCGGGACAATGTTGGGATGATCGAGGCGTCCCAAGGCCTCGATTTCATTAAAGGGATGGCGTGTGACCTTCAGTACCACGATTCGATTGGCCACGTTTTTCTGCTGAGCTAGGTAAACCCTCGCAAAGGAACCTCGACCGATCGTCTCTTTGAGATGGTAATTTCCAAGACTGTTGCCGACTCGCGGCCATTGGACCGGTCTGAATTCCGGTTGTTCAAGGTGCTGGTGTACCTGGAATAGTTTCAAAACCGATTCTTCATACAACGGAAATTTTGCCGCAAAACTAGCCTGCCGGACGCCTTCACCGTTTTCAATTCGACGGCAGTATTCTTCATAGACCAAGTCAAGGACAAGCGACCGGTAATTTTTTATTTCTGGATGATCACCAAGAATTCTGTGGGCATCAAAAGTCTGGTTTAGTGGATGTTGGTCGATCAATTCCGAAACGAAAGAACTCGTGGAGACGAGACTGGAGGTTGGAGCGGGTTGCTCAGAGTTCAATCCTGTTGAGATTCCCTTCATTGATATGCTTGAGACTCCAGTCGTTTGATCACTCTTCGGACGGAGCGTTCGTCCATGCCAATTTCGGTAGCAATTTCGCCAAAAGTGGCACCTGCGGCTCGCAGCGTGAGAATGTTTCTGTAGCCGGAGGATTGCTTATCGAGAATGTTATGCAGCGTTTCTTTGGCTATCAGGATAGCGCTGGCTGTTGGAGATTTGCCGGGGAGAATTTTTTCGCCATGGATGCGATCGGCGAATGACACCTCTTTGCCCACATTATACCGCTCTGTCCTCAGGCGTTTCCGACATTCATCGATGACTTTGTGCTTAGCAATTTGAGTAAGAAATGCCACCAGTTGGCTCGGATCCCGAAAAATAGGGATGGTTTTTTGCGGTCGAAGAAAAGTAGCCCATACCGCCTGAGAAAAATCAGCGGAATCGAACTGTCCTCGAATTTTTCGATTTAAATGGCGACGGATTGTACGGTTAATGTGGTGGCCGTAGGATTCCATCAACGTCTCAGTAGATCTTGGATCTCCCTTACGCACCCGATCTAAAAGTTGAATAAACTCATAATTTTTGGGTTGATTTGAAGGCATCGAATTGGAAAATTCAAAAAAAGAGGATTCCGCCATGAATTCAGCGCTTTTTAGCCAACGTCAATTTAAGCTAGTGCATCAGAAAAGTCCACGAAATCCGGCGTGTTGGTGAGGGCGGAATGAGGCGGTTCGGTTGACACGGCTGTCGGTTGTCCGACACATCACCATGCGGGGGGGCAATCGGACGGACCGTGGCACGATTGTCGGTGTTGATAGTGGTGGAGTTTGGAGATTTGTCAATTTGGCACCCTTTCGGTTTCTCTGGACACCGTGCATCATTGGTAATTACACAGCTAGAGATAAGTTACACCAAGGATCAAAGTAAATGAGTTGGAAGACCATTGGAATCATCGGTGCGGTGTTGTTTTCCATTATTGGCGGTTATATCTTCACCGACTGGTACCGGGTCCTCCCCGAGGATTCGGTGGCTCATTTTGTTGGCCGAGATTCCTGTATTCAGTGCCACCAGAACGAAGCAGATCTGTTTCATGGTTCACATCATGATTTGGCAATGGATGTCGCCAACAGCCAAACGGTGCTGGCCAATTTTGACGATCAGACATTGACGTCGTTTGGTGTTGAAACTCGGTTTTACCGGGACGGCGAAAAATATATGGTCCGAACCGAGGGACCCAGTGGAGCCATGGAGGATTTCGAGGTTAAGTATGTTTTCGGTGTGACGCCTCTTCAGCAGTACATGATCGAATTTGATCGTCCAGAAGGAATGGCGGAAAACGAAGTTGCTCGTGTGCAGGTTCTTTCCATTTGCTGGGATACGGAGGGGGAAAAGTGGTTTCAGCTGCAACCGCCCGATGTCAAGGAAAAAATCGAGCCCGGCGATCCTCTGCATTGGACGGGACGAACCCAATGTTGGAACACCAGTTGTGCTGATTGTCACTCAACAGATTTAAAGAAGAACTTTGACCTGAAGACGCTGACTTACCATACAACGTTTTCGGAAATTGATGTTAGTTGTGAGGCTTGCCATGGTCCCGGTAGCCAACACGTTGAGATGGCAAAAAGCAATTCGATTTTCTGGGATCGCAAAAAGGGATACGGTTTGGCTCGTTTGAAAGGCGAGCAGTCGACCGCTCAAATAGAAACCTGTGCCAAGTGTCATTCACGGCGGGGTGGTATTCGAGAGGGGTTTTGTGGTGGGCGGAGGTACCACGACCATTACACCAGTGAGCTGTTGACCGAACAAACGTATCATGATGATGGTCAAATCAAGGACGAAGTCTACGTTTATGGATCGTTCTTGCAGAGCAAGATGTATCACGAGGGTATTCGCTGCACCGATTGTCACGATCCTCATTCAACAAAAGTGAAATTTGACACCAATCAGCTATGTACCTCCTGTCATGCACACCCTGCAGGAAAATATGATGTACCATCCCACCATCGTCATCAAACCGGTTCAACCGGTGCCAAGTGCGTGGAGTGTCATATGCCGGCGACGACCTACATGCATGTCGACCCGCGTCGAGATCACAGTCTGCGAATTCCCCGACCGGACCTGAGTGTGAAGCATGGTACTCCCAACGCATGTACCCAGTGTCATATTGATGCAACGAAGCTTCCTGAAAAAGAGCGTCAGTTGTTAGAGGGAAAGCAGTATCTCGATTGGTTAAATCTGGCCAAAGAAAACAATGTCGTTGCTGACGAATTAGCGAGGTTGGATCAATGGTCGCAGGAATCGGTTAGCCAGTGGCACACGACCGAGAATCAGACGGCCCATTTTGGCGAGGCATTTGCCGGAATCCGCAAGGACGGTGGAGATCAATCGGCCTACAATAAATTGAAGAGAATGATATCGGATCGGAAAATACCCGATATTGTCAGAGGTACCGCCGCTCTGGAATTGACCCGGAACAGCGACGAAGTCATGAAAACCGTCAATCGTGCTTTTCAGGGATCTGCCAAAGAACTGATGAGCCCTGCTCTAAAGCAGCTACAGAAGGAAACCAGCGTGTTGGCTATCCAGGGTTTTCTGCAGACCATCGAATATGAAATTGGCTCGTTATTAACGGCGACTTGGAAGTACCAGTCGCTCGATGGAAATGCTCAGCCCCGAATTGACTATTCAAAACTGGTGGAACCGCTTCGAAATTATGTTACCACGTTGCTTCAGTTGCACCGCCACGAGAGGTTGTTGGTCCGAATTGAAGCTGCACGGGTCTTGCTTAGAATCCCGGTGAGCGTATTGGACCAGATCCTTGACAGCCGGGAAATGAAGACGGTTAAGACTGTCTTCGACCAATTAATTGAATCAGTCAAAAGTAACCAGGAGCGGGGTAGCGCCCTTTTGGCGTTGGGTTCGATTTATCAACTGAAGGCCAACGTCAATAACTTTGAACGTCATACGATGGATCCCCTTCGAGTCCAGGAGTCTGATCAATATTTTGAATTGGCGAGGCAGGCCTACCGGGATGCCGCACGGGTAGCGCCCGATGAATCTGGAGCCCGTGGGAATCTGGCAGCAATGAACGATGAGTTGATCCAGCGGTTTCAGTTGGAGGCCCGCCGCCTCCAACAGTCCGGTGATACTGACGGGTTGGTAAGAATCGCCAAAGGTTTAAGAGATCTCGAAGAAACCAACACTCTCCTGCGAAAGCAGGAGTTGGCGGTACTGGGAAAAGAGGCTACTCGAGCTTATCAGTCAAGAGTCGGAGCGGCCGTGATTGATCGGTATGCCATGGCGTTGTACGTTGACGGCCAAGTTAATCGATGTGAAGAAGAGCTTCGAAAAGCGATCGAATTGTCTCCCGATGACGCGATGATTGTGTTGCATTATGCCCTGATATTGGAGAAACAGGAGAAATACCCGGAAGCTCTTCAGTATGCTGAAAAGCTTTTGATCCTTGTTCCTAACGATCCCTCTTATAAATTGAAGAGGGATGAACTGGCCGCGAAGATAAAGAATTAGCTGCGGTGCAAAGAATACCATTCGGATTACCTTTTAAAAACAGACTTGATCATGGCAACCTATCGAATTGCAGGCGTCCAAATGGACGTGAAAATCGCCGATGTTGAAGGGAATCGTCAGCAGATGGCGGATTACCTCAATACGACGGTTGAAAATGGGGCGGAGATGACCGTCTTCCCAGAATGCGCTTCGACCGGCTATTGTTTTGAGTCGTTGGAAGAGGCGATGGTCGTCGCAGAGTCTGTCGATGGGCCGACGGCGGGGTACTTTGAGGATCTCTGTCGAAGACTGAATACCTTTTTGGTTTATGGGTTTCTGGAGACAGATGGTGCGCGGCTGTTCAATAGCCTGAATTTGATCGGGCCAAAGGGACGCATCGGCACCTATCGTAAGATCCACTTGCCATTTTTGGGTGTCGACCGATTCTCGTCGATGGGCGAGTCGTTCGAAGTTTTTGATTTGGGTTTCACGCGAGTGGGGTTACACATCTGTTACGATGGTTCGTTTCCAGAATCGGGCCGTTGCCTTGCATTGAAGGGTGCGGACCTTTTGATTCTACCAACGAACTGGCCACCGGGATCAGGAGCCGCTGCGGATGTCATCCCCAACGCAAGAGCAATGGAAAACCACACCTATTTTCTGTCGGTCAATCGTGTAGGCATCGAACGCGGTTTCGAATTCATCGGAAAGAGCAAACTCTCTGATCCCAATGGGCATGATCTCGTGTTTGAAAACCACAGCCGCCCTGCCGTCTTTTACGGGACGATCGATCCGTCTATCCCTCGACAAAAGAAATTGATCCGGGTACCAGGCAAACATGAAATTGATCGTTTTGGAGATCGCAGACCAGAAAAATATTCTGCTATTGTTTCGGAATGTGTACCATCGGATGATCGAACTCCATGAAATGTCAATTCGAGCCGACTCAGTGGGTGAGCGGCTCAAATCCATTGAGCCCAGCCGATCACAATCAATCAATAGAATATAATCGAAAATCCAACTTTTTTATTTAGGAACCTAATGAAGAACAAGCCGCGTGATTTACCAGTAGCTTTATTGTTTTCTCTCTTGTTGTTTTGTGGCAACACTTTGACAGCTGATGATGGATTTAAATCTCTGTTTGACGGTAAAAGTCTGGAAAATTGGAGGGGGTATTTCAATGAAAAAATCGGCAAGGGTTGGAAGGTGGTCGATGATGCTATCATGTTCGACGGTAGCGGCGGAGGAGACATAGCGACCAAGAATGAATATGGAAATTTCATTCTTCAATTTGAGTGGAAGGTGGAAGAGGGTGCCAACAGTGGTGTCCTTTACCGTGTTTCCTTGGGTGACAATGCACCTTACCTGAGTGGTCCGGAATACCAGATTTTGGATGATGCCAAACATCGAGACGGAAAAAACCCGAAGACATCGGCAGGCTCGCTCTATGCTCTTTACCAACCAGCCGGCAAAGAGCTGATGAAAGTGGGTGAGTGGAATCGGGGAAAAATCGTTTTGGATGGTCCTCGTGTAGAGCACTGGGTCAATGGAAAAAAAGTCGTCTCGGCAGAAATCGGTGGTGAAGATTGGGTTGCGAAAGTTGGCAAAAGCAAATTTGCAAGTTGGAAGAAATTCGGCAAAAACTCCGCCGGACACATTGTTCTGCAGGACCACGGAGACAAGGTCTGGTATCGCAATATCGAGATCAAAGTCCTGAAAAAATGAGCAGCCCCAGAACTGGCTCGGGTCGTGCGACTCGAGGCAACAGAAAAGGCAGTGTTTCCAGCTCAATCTGGTTGTCCGAAACACTGTTTGTCGGTTAGACCGCTTGGCCCCAAATGCGAGAAATCAAGATCGTCGATAAATCCAACGATAAAGTTCGCGCGATGTTCGGACAAATCGCTCCGAAGTACGACCGCATGAATCATGTGTTGTCGATGAATGTTGATCACTATTGGCGATGGTATGCGGTGAGGACTCTCGCTCCGGCAGCCGGCGACCCTATTCTTGATGTTTGCACGGGAACAGGGGATCTGGCGATTTCCTTTTACCGAAAGACCAAAGGCAAGTCGGAGGTCGTCGCGACCGATTTTTGTCCAGAAATGTTGGCCATTGGAGAAAAAAAACAGGCGAAATTTCCTCAGGACGGTCGCATCCAATTTGTCGAAGCCGATACACAGGATCTGCCTTTTCCATCTGATTATTTCAAAACGGTTACGGTGGCGTTTGGCTTGCGAAACGTAGCTGATACGATGTCCGGTCTCCGTGAGATGGTGAGGGTCTGCCAACCCGGAGGAAAAGTCGCCATCCTCGAGTTTACGATGCCCAGACGTCAGCCTATTAAGTCGTTATACAAATGGTATTTCCGTAATATACTTCCCAGGATTGGGCAATGGTTTGCCCGGAATGATTCTGACGCATACAACTATCTACCGGAAACCGTTGGCGAATTTCCTCAGTACGAAGAGTTAACCGGACTGATGGAAGACGCAGGGTTGAAACAAGCCCGCTTTATTCCGCTGACATTCGGAATCGCCACCCTGTATATCGGTGTCAAATGAAACAACCCTTGGTGATTGCGATGACCGGGGCCAGCGGTGCCCCCTATGCCGTGCGTTTGCTGGAAGTGCTTTTGAATTCAGCTATTCCGGTGCACCTTACCATCAGTCCGGCCGGTGCTCAGGTAATTGAACAGGAAATGAACCTGAGTATCGATCTTGAAGACTTCAATCCGAGACAATTGGTTGGAGATACCAACGCGGATTCCTTGATCTACCACAACTACCGGGATTATTTTACCCCGATTGCCAGTGGTTCATTTCGAACTGGGGGCATGGTTGTGACGCCCTGTTCCGGAAGCACTTTGTCGGGGATTGCGGTTGGGGCCAGTTCAAACCTGATCCAAAGAGCTGCTGATGTCCATCTCAAGGAACGTCGGAAACTGATTTTGGTGACTCGCGAAACACCGCTCTCGTTGGTGCATATCGAGAACATGAAAAAGGTGACCGAGGCGGGTGCTGTTGTATTACCAGCGATGCCCGGTTGGTATCACGGTGTTGAATCAATGGACGATTTAATTAACTTTGTCGTCAGTAGGATTCTCGATCAGCTGGAGATTGAAAATGACCTGATTGCCCGTTGGGCCAGCCGTGAAGGAATCTGAGGTTGAACAACGATGTTTGATCAAATTCGTAAAATCCTGGAAATGATTCGGTTCAGCCACACCATTTTCGCACTCCCATTTGCGATGTTGGCGGCTGTCATGGCATGGAACGTAGCCGATCATCGGGGAGAAATGGTACCATTTCGTCTCCTGCATCTTGTTGGATTGGTAGTGTGCATGGTTTTTGCGAGGAGTGCTGCGATGGCATTCAACCGCATTGCTGATCGGCACATTGATGCGGAGAACCCAAGAACTTCCCAGCGACATCTTCCCAGCGGTCAACTGTCGTTAAATAGTGTGATTTTATTTACGGCATTGACATCTTTGGGCTTCATTGGGTCGACATGCTTTTTCTTGCCGAACTGGCTGCCAATGAAACTCTCCGGCCCGGTATTGGTGATTCTGTTTGTCTACAGCCTCACCAAACGATTTACGTTTTTGGCTCACTTCTGGCTGGGTCTCTCCTTAATGCTGGCTCCTTTGGCGGCATGGATTGCGATCCGGGGTGACATTATCTTGCAAAATCCTGCTGACTTGGCACCGCCCATGGTGATGGGATTATCGGTCCTCTTTTGGGTCGCCGGTTTTGACATTCTGTATGCCTGCCAGGATTTTGATTTTGATAAGCAGGCTAACTTAAAAAGTGTTCCGGTCAGATTCGGAATACTTGGGGCGTTAAGAATTGCGGCAGTCAGTCATGCGTTCATGGTGTTGCTGCTTCTCCTTCTGCCAGCGACTAGTTTTTTAGGAGGGCCAGACCTGGAACTGGGTTTGATCTATTGGGTAGGGATTGTTGCGTTGGCTCTTCTGCTGTTGTACGAACATTCACTGGTAAATCCAGATAATCTCGATCGAGTCAACATGGCCTTCTTCAATGTGAACGCTGTGGTGAGTGTAGGTTTATTTGTCGTGGTCACTCTAGACCTGTTGATCTAAACCGTTGGGGTGTGCTTTCGTGTTGATCGTCGCGGTGTTGATTGTCGCGGTGTTGATCGTCGCGGTGTTGATTGTCGCGGTGTTGATTGTCGCGGTGTTGATTGTCGCGGTGTTGAGGGGTGATTATTCACTCGCCCAAAGGGAATCTGGCAATGTCAGTGGTTCGAGAACCGCGTCGATTTTTTGCAGCTCGTCTGTGGAAAAATGCTTATTGGAAATGGCCTGGCAGTTGGCCTGGATCTGTTCCGGACGACTCGCGCCACAAACAACGCTGGTAATTCTTGGATCTCGAAGAATCCACGCCAAAGCCATTTGAGCCAGAGTTTGGTCTCGTTGCTGAGCGATTTCATTCAAATGGCGGACAATGGACAGGGTCTCCGGTGATAGCTCTTCAGATCGCAGCGGACTGTTTTGCATGGTTGCCCGCGTTCCCTTGGGGATGCCCGCAAGATACTTGTCGGTCAATAATCCCTGAAAGAGGGGACAAAAAGCGATCACACCCATCTCTTCGTCGGCGACCGTCCCCAACAGCTCTTTTTCTATCCACCGATTGAACAACGAATAATTCGGTTGGTGGATGAGGATTTTTGAGAATCCATTCGTGCGACAGATTTCAGCCGCCTGACGGGTCTGCTGGCTATCGTAACTGCTGATCCCAACATAGAGTGATTTTCCCTGCTGAACCGCGGAATGGAGGGCCCCCAGAGTTTCCTCCATTGGGGTATTGGGGTCAAATCGGTGGCTGTAGAAAATGTCGACGTAATCTAAATCAAGTCTTTTAAGAGACTGATCAAGACTGGCCAGAAGATATTTTCTGGAACCCCATTCCCCATAGGGTCCCGGCCACATGTTATAGCCAGCTTTGGTTGAAATGATCAGTTCGTCGCGAGGCAGGTCACGGAGTATCTTGCCGGCATTGAGTTCGGCATTGCCAAACGGCGGTCCATAGTTGTTGGCCAGATCGAAATGAGTGATGCCGCAATCAAACGCTGTGTACATGATGGCACGTTGTTGCTCCGTCGGAGAGGGACCCCCAAAGTTTTGCCAGAACCCCAGGCTGATTTCCGGAAGTTTCAAGCCACTTTTTCCACAATATCGATAAGACATCCGTCCGTCGTATCGCTGTTGGTCGGGTTGGTACTCGGTCATCGTGAGAAATTCTCCGTGCGGGTGAAAAACAAAAGGTGGGATCGATCAAGAGACGGATGATTTAAGGCAGATCTTTGCCGGCGATCAACATCTTTTCGACGGCTTCTCTTCCAGTGCAGCCCAATTGAATCCCAATCTCCATGGCTTTGGGCGTGAGATCGACAATTTTTGCCTCCAGCAGGTCTTCGGGATCACATAGCGGCTGGTCTGGTGTGCCTTTGGCAATAGCGATCGCTTGGCCGAATTCGGATGGAGTCTGGATCGCGTAGATGCCGCATCCGACAATTCCAATGGCGGTCAAAATAGAACAGTACTGACCTTGGTGCCAGCGGTTGCTGATGCCAATGGCGGTTCCATTTTCGAACGTCATAGCCTGATGGATTGAATGGGGAATTTTCGTCATTTGCGAACTGCTCTGTGGGGGAATAGAAAAAATTCGATTGAAAATGCTCTAAATGGACACCAAGAACAATATTGCACCCGTGTTTCCGAGGTTCGTCAACTGGAGCGTAGCCACAATCCCAGTTCATCTGATTCAAGACTGAATTTCAGAAGTTCACCAGACTCCATTGTTTTTCGATTCAAAATTTTGGCAAGCTAGGTGGATTCGTGACGAATTAGTGTTAGATTGACGAACGATGCCAAAAACTGGGCGGGTTGATTTGCCACCAACGTGGGCGAGATGATGACCTGTCGGGAATCGTGGTAAAGTTGACCAACGCATTGATTGGGGAGATCGCTTATATGAGCGAAAACGACAAAAACGCTGAGCCAAAGGCGGACAGCGGACAAGCGGATCACAATTCCCAAACGGGAACTAAACTGGATCAGGAGAGCAGAATTCTTTTGGTTCCATTTCCCAAGATAGTGTTCCTTTATCCGACATTTATTGTTGCGTTGGTCAATGCCATTATCCTGTCATTTTACTCAACCGGTCAGGATGTTTTGGTTTCCCCGGTCGCCAATACATTGGCCATTGTGTTTTTGATGGTCATGGCTGCCAACTTGATGGTTATTGGATTCGATTTTCCCAGGGCGACTTCGTTATCGTTATTGCTTTTTTTGGTGGCAACAATACTGGCCGGCTGGTTGCTGTCAATTAACATAGCCGGATTTTTGGCTGGCATTGGAGATTTTTTCCGAAGCTTGGAACCGGCAGCCAATGCAACCTTTTATTGGTGCTTGAGCATTGTGATGGGGTTCATCTACGTCGCGGTTGTCTTTAGCGTACGGTTTGATTATTGGGAAGTCCGTCAGAATGAATTGTTACATCATCACGGCGTACTAAGTGATCTAAAACGATATCCGGCGCAAAATATGCAGGTGCATAAGGAAATTAATGATGTCTTCGAATATTTTCTATTGCGGTCCGGTCGCTTGATCTTGCAACCCAAAGACGAGCGAAAGGCCATCGTTCTGGAAAACGTATTGTTTATTAATACCAAGGAAAAACGGCTGACTCGTTTGTTGAGTGCGATCAAAGTTGATGTGCGGACCACCTAGGTCCGGCGGGAACTCGATCGATGAGACGCCAAATGATTTGGAAACCAATGATTTGGAAACCAATAATTTGGAAACCACTAGGCGAGAATTATTTGGATCGCCATCTCATTTAAAAACAGGCTTCATCAGGATGGGGCGGCCGGATGGAAACCGGCTTGACGGACCGACCATGTCGCCGGTTGACCAGCTCGAAATTTCTGGACGATGGACGTCCCTCGTTTCATCAGTCTGCATTCTTACAGCGATTAATTTTCTGTGACGGCGAATTTCTGGCCGGAAATACTAGAGATTCACCGAGCGACCAACACGATATTTTTGCCGGTTTTCCGCGGAATATAACGGAAAAATCGGTTTTTCCACCAAAATTTGTTTTGTTTTGAAGTGGGAGGGGAAAAGTTGCGTTTGGGCCTTGGGTTCAACTAAGATGAGAAATCCCAGAGTTAGATCCACCGCGTTGTACCAATACGACATCGACTGGCTGCAACGGGCTGTTTCTATTCGGCTCAATCGTCATTGCCTTGAAACAGTGGATACCGTGATGATTCGAATAAAACGATTTGGTACCGGCGAGTTGATTATGAATATCGAGGCTGACTCATTAGTCGGCGTCGATTTCAACAACATGGATTTGGCGGGGGCGGATTTCACTAAGTGTGATCTTACCGGTGCAGTATTCCGTAATCTTCGGCTCAATCGTACCGTTTTTAAAGATGCGGTCATGGCAAAGGTCCGGTTTCAGAATGTCACCGCACCGGCCGCGAATTTTGACGGGTCGGATCTGACGGGAGCGGAATTGGCTGATACCCTTCTGGAGGGTTCCTCGTTTGAATCCTGTGTCGCGATAGGGGCCAATTTTCGACATGCCAAATGCAAAGGTGTGAATTTCAAAAAAGCCAACCTTCAAAGTTGTGACTTTAGCTTCGCGGATCTCGCAGCCGATTTCTTCAAAGCGGATTTGACGAATACCACGATGGTCAGCGCAGAACTTTCCAATGCAAGTTTTGCCTATGCCGACTTGAAGCGGGCTGATATGTCCAGCGCCACGATTGTGGGAACCAATTTCCAGCATGCCAACATGGAAGGATCAACAACTTCCAGTGGTAGAATTTGGGGCAAGCCGGAGGTGTCTTCCCGAAAAATCAAGAAGCCATGGTGGCAAATCTGGGGCAAGCAGGTTACCTGAGCGGATTTGTTTCGAACGGATGGATCTGTTTCGAACGGATGAAGTGGGCTGAGTTATCGCTCGCCGGGCGCCAGCTGGATTGTGCTTAACTCTCCATCGTCCAAGAAAGTAAGCCAGCATTTGGAGCAGGAATCGATGACCACGTTGCTGGGGCCATGGTAGGGATGGACGTCCATCTTTCTACCGCAATTGGGGCAGTCAATTCTTTTGCTCAGCGCGTCTTCGTCCAGCGGTGGTGGAATGATGTCTTTGCCCCGGTATTGCCTTCGCAGTTGGGCAATTATTTCCCCGAGAACCATACTGGAAATCAAAACCCCTCGACAGTCGGTGCAAAGGATGACTAACTTGGATTCCAATTCGGCCAGTTCCATCAAGCCAGAGCATCTCGGGCAAGGCGCAGGCGCTGCTTCGCCCAAAGAAGTGATGGGTTGCAAAGCGCCAAAATGGCCATCAGGGTTTTGTGCAGCGGGTTGATTCATCGGCAACTTAAATTTTCAAATATCGAATTCCGCTTTGAGATGATGCCCTATTCATCGGTTAGGTGAACGAAGGTCATTCGACCTCAGCCTCGGCGAGATAAAACTAGTCTGTTTCTCCGGAATTAATTCTCGTTTCTCCGGCACCGGCGTCAACTCCCGACCTGAGTGAATTTTCGGTTGAGTATGAACTTTTTGGCAACCTTGACAGGTGTGGTCTCCGCATTCGGCACAACCGACAGGAATTCCTGCGTCATATCCGTAGCCGGTTTCAGCCCCGCGAATTGAAGTGCCGTAATTCTGGTCGGTGACGTCGTACCGAAAGCCAAGCAGCCTAAATGGACGGATCCATGGCACGGACAGATTGGAGCCGTAAGTGTGAGCACCGACGTCACAGTCGTGACATGGTTCTGGTGGATTGCTGACCCACTCACCATAGTAGACTTCACCACAACCTGCCCCGCAGGACAATGCGTTGCGTATGCCGGCAAAGATCGGTGCAACAACCCCACAGTTCCCACATGGGCGCTCATGAGATAGGTAGCCACCTGCCAATGGACCATGAAGCTGCTCGGTTCCATGTGGCCCCCAGCCAACACAGCCCGTCGACAGAAAGCAGCAAAGTAAAAATCCAGTTGTCAGAATCCGTTTCATTTCAATGACTCCACACCATGGATGGGTGATATGAGTTTTCTTTGACGTTCGATAGATTGGTTCAAAAAGTTGCCAATGATCGAGAATCGCGAATGATCGCTTGAATTTCGAATATTGGCAATTCAGGCCTCCACTGCGACCCTACTGGCAGGAATCCGGACATGGATAGAATTAGCTACCCCCCCGTTGCCCCCGACAAAACAACTTGTACTTGGATCTTTATCGGACGCTAAAATCGGTACAATCAGACAATTCCCTCCAAATACCCAAAATTGAAGTCATGATGATGCCTGAAAAACGCTCGCTGCTAACAGTTACTTTACTTATGGCATTGATCCTTCAACTGCCAGGATGTGGCAATTCTCTCCAACGAAAGGTAACCGGTGCTTGGAAAGTGGATGTGGGAGAGGATTTGTTTGAAATGATTGGGGACGAAGAAGGGGTCAGTGAGTCACGCTCGCGATTTATGATCGAGTTTGCTAGCGGTGGAATATTCAGGTCGAGTGTGACCGCGTCCGGATATACTCAAAAAAAGGAAGGACGTTGGCTTTTTTTGGAGGGTGCTGCTGACATTTGCAAGCTTGAAGTGTTTATCAATTCCAATAAATCCGATATCAAGCCCGACAATATTTTAACTGAAGTTAAGTTTGTTGACGAAAATACCATAGAGCTCATCCCCCCAAACATGGATGCAATCAAACATAAGATGGTCTTTCGGCGAGCCAGATGAGGCCATTGAATAAAGAGGGCGGTTCATTTTTCCCCTTCTTGGATCTGGGTGGTTTGTATTGAAATCAGCTTTGGTCCTTAAAAACAATTGTCTTAATCTCAACTCGGCGACATCAATATCAACCGGGTAACAATGGAGTGTTACAGTGTCTTTGAATTTTAAAACAACGCATCAGTTCTTTCTTGGAGAGCCCTGCCGAGAGTTTTTTACTGCTGCGGCCCTACTGCTTGCTGTTTCGCTAAATGGATGTGGGTCATCCGATCCTCCTGACAATCAACGGTCTAGCACTCTGCCTGCTGCGGCTGATGAAGCGAGCATGCCCAAGACCGAGCTGGCATCCAGCGTTCCCGTGCCGGCGGACTCGATGCCGAGATCCGGTAATGTCGATGCAGAGTCAACCGTTTTGGTGGAAACAGATCCATTCGTATTGACAGGGGTTTGGTATGGTGAATCGAATCTGGATGTGGATGCCGCAAATCAGAAATTGGCGGGCTTGCCACCTGAGGAGGCTCGTCAATTAGAGGAAATCATCAACACATTTCACACGCTGGTGATGGCTGCTGAATTCCGAGCGGATGCCGTTTTGGAACTGGATATGATGATCATGACTCCGGATGGCCAACAATTCAGAGATCGCTCGATTGGGACGTGGAACATCTTGGAAACTTCGTCTCAACATTTGAAAGTGCGAACCTCCGAGTATGTTGCCAATAGCCAAGAACCGGTCGAAAAAACCTATTTGTACAAGTCAATCGGGAAAGATCGATTCGAATTTGTTCCCGAGAATATCAGCCCGGAACTTCTCGGTTTTACGCCGAAAGTAATTTTTCAGCGGCTTGAAGAAGAGTTGAGTGATGCTGAGGTTGCCGAGCAACCAGTCCCCAGTGCCGTGCGTTAGTTCGAATCAAGGGGCTTTTTGAGTCAACCCAAGACAAGACGGTCGATGACAGTGTCTTTTTGCTCCTAAACGGCTTGATTTGTCACGCGTTGGAGTCGACCGATAAGTTCCCTTTCTTAACACTTCGAGCTGAAAATCCGAAGAGGCTTAGAATCACAAAGGTGACAGCGGCACCCAAGACAAACATGCCTTGGTCTCCTCCCAATTTGGTGTAAATGGCAGATAGGGCCTGAGCAAAAGCAGCAATGACTCCAAAGGCCATGAGAACATTCCAGATCCACAGGTTGGCACCTCGGGGCTTATGCTCACCCATCAACTGGGTATTGTTCATCATAAAGAAAAACGCGACATAGGCGATCGGAAGCAACATCGCACCAAACGTAGAGGCCATGATGATCAACCAGGTTTTCGATGCACCTCCCCAGATGATGGGATAACAAACGCCGACTGCGCCTGCTGCTAAAGCACCAACCAGATTAAGAGTTTTGCTGTTTGGCTTGCCAAACATCTCCCTGACCGCATAGCCATTAATCATCATCAGAATGATGATCGTGGAGAAACCCATGGCTAGGGCGCCGGCACCAAAAACCAGATTAGATCGATCTGGTCCCAGCAAAGGCTCGAGTGATTTTGCCAGTTGATTGGCATTAGGTTTGACCAGAACGGTAGCCAATGTTTTTGATTCACTGGAAAGAGATGGTGCTACATTGGCGACGATCTTCAGGGTTTCGGCTTCTAGTTCCTTGTTTTTTTCGGAGAGCGACTGGGTGGCTTCTTTGTCGAACCAATCCTTGTCTAATCGGTCCTTCAGAATTTTGATTTCCGATTCAATGGCCAGCGTTGTTTTCAGTGTTTCGGCATACTGCGGGTCTTGTTTCAGGATTTTGTCACGGATGATCGGTGCTGCTGATTTATAAAAGGGACTGGATTTGACGGTTTCCGGATCTGAACTCAACAAGGCAGGATCTGCCTTTCCATGAAAACTGGCTGCTGAGGCAATCACGATACAACTGGTGACCAGAACAAACGGGATGGCCATACCGGTTAAGAGGTCGAACCGCGCCAAGCCGCGGAAAGGTTTGTCCCAACCTCTGGCGAGCAGAGAATAGGGAAGAAGAAAAGTCATGTTCAAACCAACCGCTGTCGCCGCGGACGAGATCATGATCTCCCTTTGCCGTTGGACGATATCGGCCGACCACATGGCTCTCTGGTCGTCTGAAAGGCCAGCAAGAAGGTCCTGTATTTTTTGGGTGGGGGAAAACCATTGTGAAAGATCGGGAATAAATCCCTTCAGCGTCTCGATCAGCGCCAGTTTTTCCTGTTGCAGTAAGACGACAACAACGCCCACAAAACAAATGATGATCACAGCAACGACCAACTTAAGAAATAGGTCGAACATTCGTGTCAACAATCCTTTGCCGGCGCTGAGATAGACCATGACTGCAGCAAAGGCAAACAGTGCTCCGGAAATACCCCATTTCAAAAAGCTGCTATCGCCCATTGTTTTTCCGGTCAGGTTGTTATCAATTGCGTCAAAACAGAGGCTGAATTGCGGCATGATCCAGATCATGTTTGCCAAAATGGTGGCAAGTAGCCAACCGACACCAAGAACGGGATTAATGAATTGATTGATCGCTTGGTACGGCCGGCGGCCTGTAGAAAGAGTGATGTAGCTGATGGCCGATAGCATGATGACGCCGGCGATAATCGCTACCAGCTGCAGCCATAGCATGGAGGTGCCGCCTAAAACTCCCAGGTACAGCGCACTTCCCAGCGAACCCCCTCCCAGTGTGATGGCTGCCTGAAGCCAGCCTGGTCCGGATAAACGAAAGAAGGCAAAGATCGTAGCAATTCCACCTTTTTGATGGGCAGCTTTCAGTATTTCACGATCTGCAGACGTTTGGTTGGATTGGGACATCGGAAAATTTTCGGAGCAAGAATCGGACAAAGTCTGAGCTTCGCGGTAGCGGAGCTCAGGAGGGTTATTAATAGCATAATCAAAATTTAGCCCGTTTGGGTGCCCAAGTAAAAAGCCTGGTCAGACTGGAGGATGTCCGATACCACCTTGGGTGATCATCCGCCGGGAAAACCTGGCAACTCGAGGCGATTCAACGAATCTACCTCGATCTTACCGGCGGTGTGATGACCCTTGTGAAGCAGGAGCTAACGGGTTGCCCATTTTTCGAGTAACTGGAATTGTTTGACAAAGTTGTTCTCCGGGACGCCGAGCGGGCTCTTGAAAAAGCAGCAGAGGTCTTTTAACAAACCAGTTTCGCCCCGGCGATGTGCCAACTCGGTAAATCGAACGAGATCCAAAACTAGCGGGGCAGCCAGAATGGAATCACTTCCCTGCCATGTAAACTGCATCACCATCGGTGTCGAAAGAAAACCCTCAAAATGAATGTGGTCCCAGGCAGTCTTCCAGTCCCCGAGGCTCTTAATGTATTCGATACTGATATGAGTTTGCGGGTCATAGCCCAGTATTTGGCCAAGGAGCTTGTCCTTGCTGACTACCTTGGTTTTTTTGTTTTCAGGGTCGTCCAGAACCTTACCGTCCATATTGCCGAAAATATTGTGTCCCACCCAGCTCATGATGTTTAGGTTGCGGTGTTGAAACATGGGAGCCAACGCGCTTTTGAGTAGCGTCTCTCCCGTTTTTCCGTCGTGCCCCATGTGGCAGACCTTGTTCATTTCCGCCAATTCACAAAGGGCGTCAGGAGCAGTGCCCAGCGACGGTGTGAAATTGAGGTAGGGCATCCCCGACTGCAGCGCGGCGATTGCATAAAGCGAACTTGCTGCCAGAGGGCAATCGTTGGAATCCAGCATGCCATCCAGATCATCCCATTTGGCAGGCAGAACCGAAGCGTCAACGGTGGGCTCTGTGGAGGACACGTTCATGACGATTACCTTGGAGAGGTTGTTAGTGGAGGCAAACAACTTTAAGTCCTCTTTCACCGACTCAATCAGATCCCGTGGGCTCGCTCCGGTTTTGGTCATCTCCGGATCGGATAGAGACGTGATGGTTTTGCCTACATTAAAAATGATGCCCGGTCGGATCTCCTCGTTGATCCGCGCGAAATCTTCTTGGCAAAGTTCCAACAGAGCGGGACTCAAAAGACGGCTGTCGTTAAGCAGTTGATTGGCTTCGGTAGCCAAAGTTGATTTGCGAATGTCATGTCCACCGACGACAAGGTTGTCCCATTCGATCAGATTGGCTTGCTGGAATTGGGGCAATTCACTGACCAGGCCATGGTTTTCAGTGAGTTTTCTTTGTAGGGCTACCAAGCCAACGATGGCCGTTGTTGCAACTCCTCCGTAGGCTCCGATGAGCCACACTCCGACTTTTTTTGACATCCAGTTTTTCCTGTTGAGATTTTTTGGTTATTTGAGAATGACAGCCTGATCGCTTCAGCTTGTTTTTGTTGATTTCAGTGCCAGGCTGGTGCGAAGTTTGACATCCGCATGCGAATTTGGAGGGTTGGTTGATCAGGGCTTATGGCCTTGCTGAATCGGCGATACTATGTGTTGATTGTATAACGCTACAACAGCCAGACGATATCAATTGTTTCGTTTGGCTGACCATGTCGTCAACGGTACCAAAATTATAGCCGATCGCAATGAACACTCTCAAAAACACCGCCCAGTCCTTTTTCAATCATGTCGAACCGGCGCCCCCAGATGCGATTTTGGGACTTAACGAAGCGTTTAAAAATGATCCGAATCCAGAAAAAATCAATCTGACCGTTGGTGTTTATCAGGATGAAAACGGGGTGACTCCGGTTCTGGATTGCATTCGAGCCGCAGAAAAACGATTGATAGAACAAGAAAAAAGCAAATCCTACCTCGGTATTCAGGGATCCCCGGAATACGCCAGTTCGGTTCAGAATCTGATTTTTGGCAAGGAGCATCCTGTCGTTACCCAAGCGAGAGCAGCGACAGTTCAGACGCCCGGGGGGACCGGTGGATTAAGGATTGCCGGAGACTTTATTAAACGACAGTTTGATCAGGCACGGGTCTGGATGAGCAGTCCGACGTGGGCGAACCATCCTGCCATTTTTGCTGCCTCTGGCCTGGTGACAAAGTCCTACACTTATCTTGATGCTGACAAAACCGGCTTGGATTTCGCAGGGATGAAGGAATCGCTCAGTGAATCACGACCAGGTGATGTGCTGTTATTACACGGATGTTGCCACAACCCTACGGGAGTCGACTTTTCTGTTGATCAATGGTCAGAACTTGCTGAATGGGTTCGGAGCCGGGAGCTATTGCCGCTTGTCGATTGTGCCTACCAAGGTTTCCACAAAGGATTAAAGGAAGACGTAGCCGGCGTGTTGGCGTTATGCGATGCAGGTTTGGAAGTAATGGTCTGCAGTTCGTTTTCCAAGAATTTGGGATTGTATGGGGAGCGGGTTGGCGCGATGACTGTTGTCGCTCAAGACAGGTCTGCCGCCGACGCGATATTAAGTCATGTTAAATCCTGTATTCGTGTGAACTATTCCAATCCTCCTCGGCATGGTGCGGCGTTGGCCACCATTGTATTGAACGATGCCGAATTTTCGCGTCGGTGGCAAGATGAGCTATCGGCCATCAGATCCAGAATCAAGCAGGTGCGTTCTCTTTTGGTTTCTGAAATGAATTCAAGAACAGAAGTCGATTTCTCATTTATCGAAAGACAGAATGGTATGTTTTCGTTTTCTGGTCTCACGCCGGTCCAAGTCGATCAATTGCGTAATGAGTATTCGATTTACATCGTGGGCGGAGGAAGAATCAACGTAGCAGGAATCAATACACGAAATATTGGCCGTCTCTGTGATTCGATTGCTGCTGTACTGTAAACGTGTTGCCGTAGGCCGCCGTTTTATCAAATGATGCGCAAAAGAAAGCGGGGGATTCGCGATGACCTGGTTCCAAAGACAAATTGAATTGCCCCCCATGTCAAGAGGATTCCACCTGGTGACCCACTGGGTGCTGGAGCAATCACCCGAGATCGCGGAAATCCATGTAGGCTTATTGCACGTTTTTTTGAAGCACACTTCTGCCAGCCTGACGATTAATGAAAATGCCGACCCGGATGTGAGAATCGATATGGAGACGGCCATCAATGATATATGCAGGGAACACCCGGATTTTATCCATACCTACGAAGGCGCCGATGACATGCCAGCTCATGTGAAATCGTCATTGCTGGGCAATTCGCTTACTATTCCGATTTCCAAAGGCAATTTGGTGTTGGGGACTTGGCAGGGTGTTTATTTGTGTGAACACCGAAACCGTGCCTCGGGAAGAGTGATCGTCGTTACGATTCAAGGTGATCGAAAAGGAACAAAATAAATCAGATTCATTATAAATTTATCGCTGGACGGTTCCAAGCATTGAACTTGTTGTCGATAATGGCCGCTCATGTCGGAAGCGGTTTTTCGGTGGAGTAACAGGAATAAGTACCAAAATGACTCTCAATCCTGAATCGAAAACCACGGATGCATCTGACAGCACGGGAGGCAATTTGCAGGAGACGGATCGGAAAACAGCCAACGGTGGCAACTCAAATGATGCCGTTGTCAAATCAGAAAAAGTTAGCCAAGCCTTTGCCAAATCGGGTGTCGAAAAGAATTTTCGTCAAGATCAGCCGGTTTTGTGGTGGTGCGCGTTGGTCGGCCCGGCCGTCGTTGGGTTGTTAATTTTGACGTCGGTTTTCCTGCTCCAAGGCCCTGATGGTCTGAAAAATATCGGAATTGCGATCACCGCCACGTTCCTGCTATTAGGCCGCTTTGTCATTCTAATGGGTGGCGATCCCATCGAATTTCTCAATATGAAATTCGAGATGAGCTCTGGAGAATTATTCTGGATGGTCACCATCATGGATTTCCTGGTAGCGTTTTTTGTCGCCTACCATATGGGGATTCTATTCAAAGCACCTTTCTTCGGGACAAAATTGGAGGGGATGGTCTCTGATGGTCGTTTCATTTTGAAGCATCAGCCTTGGATTAGAAACGTGGCATTTATGGGATTGGTTCTTTTTGTGATTTTTCCTAGCTCAACCACTGGCAGTATCGGTGGCTCTATCTTTGGACGATTACTGGGCATGCGTCGCGAGAGGGTCGTGGCGGCAATTCTGGTTGGCAGCCTGCTAGGAAACGGGGTGATGTTGGTGTTGGCCCAAACGCTAAAGGAATTTATGCCGTCTGATAATATTTGGCTGAAGCTTGGCGGAGTAGGTGGCATGCTCCTCGTCCTGGTGATTGTGGAACGGTATTATCAACGGGTGAAAAAAAAATACATTCGACTTGAAGAGGAAGCGGCACAGTCGGAATGAAAGGCCAGTTCGTTGATTCTGAAATTCTGGGGGCGTTTCTGGTCGGCCGGGTTCCTGATAAGCCGTAGAAGATTGTCAGTTTTCTGTGAGAGATTCGATTCATCCTCAAACCGGTCTTGGCGGAGATCTGGTTGGTGAAAGCAGTCCGTTTCCAAAGAAGGAGTGGCTTGTGGTGCCGAAGGCCCCCCCGATCTACCATGGAATCAAACGAAATCGGTTGGCCGATTTTCGATAGAAAAATTGTTTTGAAGACTTTATGAGAACCGGGAACTATGGTTGACACGGGTCAAAAAATTGCCTTGGTCACGGGCGCAGGAAGTGGTATCGGACGGGTTACCACACTTGCCCTGATCGAGGCCGGATACACAGTGGTATTGGCTGGTCGCCGTTGGAATGCTCTTCAGGAAACGGTTGATCTGGCAGGGGCAGACGCCCAAACATTGATCGTCCCGACAGATGTTACGGATGCGATTTCGGTAGCGGAGCTATTCAAAAAAATAGAGTCGGCATTTGGTCGGCTGGATCTGCTTTTCAACAATGCTGGAATAGCCCCTCCTGATGCTAGTCTGGAGGAATTATCTCCCGAACAATGGCAAGCGGTGGTAGATGCGAACCTCACGGGTCCTTTTTTATGTACCCGGGAAGCCTTTTTGCTGATGAAACGGCAAGTGCCGCAGGGGGGACGGGTGATCAATAATGGTTCGTTGGCGGCGATGACTCCTCGACCTCGATCAGCTCCCTATGCTGCCACCAAACACGGTGTGAGTGGTCTGACCAAAGCTACCGCTCTTGACGGACGACCCTTCAACATTGCTTGTGGTCAAATTGATATTGGGAATGCTGGAACCTCCATGGCTGCCGGTTCCCATCAAGGCATATTACAACCCAACGGCGAGACCTTGAGTGAGCCGTTGATGGATGTGACGCACGTCGCTGCCGCAGTTGTGCAAATGGCTGCGCTGCCGCTGGATGCTAATGTGCTGTTTATGACTGTGATGGCGACCAAGATGCCCTTTGTCGGGCGTGGCTAAACAGCGGTCAATTTGGCTTATTCGTATCGAAGTGCGTCGATGGGATCCAATTGGCTGGCACGGATCGCCGGGTAAAGCCCAAAAACCACACCCACAAATGTTGCAAAAACAAATGCCAAGAGACCGGCCGGTATGGAAATCACAACAGGCCAGTCGGCGCCGGGAGAGAAATAATTAATCAGAGCGGTCCCTCCAGCGGAAAAACCAACGCCCAAGGCAAATCCAACCATCCCTCCAAAACAGGAGAGCAGTACCGACTCCACCAGGAATTGAAACATAATGTCCCAGGACCGGGCGCCCACGGCCATGCGGATTCCGATTTCCCGGGTTCGCTCGGTGACAGAGACCAGCATAATATTCATGATTCCGACTCCTCCCACTAGCAGAGAAATGCCGGCTACCGCCGATAAAAACAGAGTGATTGTCCCGGTAATTGCCCCAAATACACCGGCGATCTGGGTGGAACTCTGGATTTCAAAATCGGGCGTTTCGCCCTGCCCCACGCGGTGCCGGTCTAATAATAGTTGGTTAATCTCATACGTGGCATCGGTCATTTGACCGCTGCCGGTGGCCGAAACAAAAATAACATCAACGTTGTTGAAGCTTGATCCCTGTAACCGTTTTCGAACCGTTGAATAGGGCATCAATAAAATGTCGTCCTGATCTCGGCCGACAAGGTCGGTTCCCTTTTCCTTGAGAATGCCGACAACTCGAAAAGGCACGTTCCTGACACGAATGGTTTCGCCGATGGGGTTGCGTGTTTGAAAGAGTTTTTTTCGAACGGTTTGACCAATGACACAGACTTTAGATCGTGACAGAATGTCGGTTTGATTGAAAAAACGACCTGGTTCGAGGACCTGCCAAGTCCCAATCTGCTCAAATCCCTCACCAACACCCATCATTTGGTCCGGCCGCCAATTCACGTTGCCGTAAATGACTTGGCCACCGGTACCCACCAGTGGCGATGAAGCTCCGACGCTAGGGCATTCGTCGACCATGGCCTGGGCGTCCGCAGCCGTTAATGTCAACGAAACATTTTGCCTAACTCCGCCGCGGCGTTCACTCTTGGGGGAGACGATAATGACATTGGTCCCCAGGCTGTCAAATTGACTTTGGATTACTTGTCCCAGGCTCTGCCCAATCGACACCATGGCCGTCACTGCAGCGATCCCAATGACGACACCTAGTACCGTCAACCCGGCCCGCATCTTGTTTTTACCCAAGGCCTTGAAGGCTATTCGAAAAGTATTCCAGAATCCCAAAGTGATGCCCAGTCCTATTGTTCGCTCTTGGGCTTCAAACCGGTAACCAGTTGTTGACCGGACTTCAGGTTGCCTGAGTTAACCGCGGTGTACCGATTATCGCTAATGCCGACTGTGATCTCTATGGCTCTTAAGAAATCGCCTTCCTGAATCCAGACATGTCGTTTATTTCGTCGGATTTCAGCTTCCTGTTTCTGGGAGGCTGTCAATTGGGAGCCCTGATTGTCTTGGTCGTTGGTGCTGAGGCTGCCTTCCAAGATCGGCTGGTCATCGGGATGCACGTACTTTTTGTCCGGTAGAAAGCGAATGGCTGAATTAGGCACTCTAATACACCCCTCTTTTTTCTGAACCTGAAATTCAATGGTTGCGGTCATGCCAGGAAGAAGTTTGAGGTCGGCGTTGGTCGTTTCTACAACGACAGGATAGGTCACGACATTTTGGGTCTCGGTCGCACTATACCTTACTTCTGAAATTCGGCCCTCGAAGAGATCTTCGGGATAGGAATCGACGGTAAACTTGACGGGACGCTCGTCATTCCATGCTTCGATAATCTTGCCGATGTCAACTTCATCCACGTCCGCGAAGACGTGCATTTTTTCCCTCATTCGAGGAGCGATTACAAACATTTCCGGGGTCTGGAATTGGGCGGTCAGCGTTTGCCCAGGTTCTACTTTTCGGTCAATAATAATACCGGCTTCCGGCGCCCTGATTTTTGTATAACTAACATTTTGTTTTGAGTTTAAGAGGTTGGCTTCGGCTTGTAAAATAGAAGCCTTCGCAATGGTGAGTTGTGCCTCAAGTGTTTTAACGTTGTAGACGTATTGATCCAACTCAGACTGAGATATGTAGCCGGCGTTGTCGGCGCGAAGTTCCTTGGCCCGGGCTTCCTCTCTCTTGGCTTGCTCCAGCAATGCATCAATCCGTATTTTTTCAGCTTCTCGGGTTTGCAGTGTTGCTTGGTCTCGTTTTTCGGCAGCGTCATAGAGTCGAGAATCAATTTCCGCCAAGAGCTCGTTTTTGCTCACCTCCTGGTTGAATTCAACATGGAGTTTTTCGATGGGGCCGGAAACAAATGCTCCGATTTGAATGGAAAGAACTGGACGGACAGTCCC
Organism: Planctomycetota bacterium; assembly: GCA_014238905.1. GTDB lineage: Bacteria > Planctomycetota > Planctomycetia > Pirellulales > Pirellulaceae > JABAAE01. Next base: position 427,866 of record JABAAE010000001.1, on the reverse strand, counting down.
CGTCGCATCTACCGAAGAGAGAATATCTCCGGTATCAACTTTGCTGATTCGCCAGTTAGGCTTGTTGGCTTCGTTGATGGCATCGACGATCGGACCGTAGGCGGCAAACCCGATTCCAGTCAGAATTCCAACCACCACTCCGATGTAAATGAATGTTCTCATTTCTGTTTCAGTCTTGTTAAACTCATCCTTGGAAAGGAACCTCTTGTGTCAGTCGGTCAGACCTGATCGAGCGAGACATTTCGCCTAGGAGTCACCAATATCAATTCCGCCATTCTTTTTACATGACGGAATGCGGCAAGTGCTGATTTTCTTCGATTTCAAAGAGTATTTGGGACATTGGTTAGGATTTTCCAGTCTGTACAGACCTTATTCACTTTTATCGGCTGATTCTAGACTTGGCTTGGGTGCTTTTCGTTTTGACGCTACTGTCCATGCCGTCCAGAATTCTTGGGTTAATAAGTTGTTGTCAATGTACAAGGAGAGTGAGGATCCGTAACCCCGGGCTAAATGGTCCGCTTGGCATATCGGTGTAGGAGGAAAGACCTTGCCGTTTGCTCATTACGTCAGGATTCCCTTGACGACCTTTGCTTTTTCGACACCGGTCAGACGCATGTCGAGGCCTTGGTATTTGACGGAAAACTTCTGATGATCGATTCCGAGTTGATGGAGCAGGGTCGCATGAAGGTCTCGAACATGAACGACATTGTCTACCGAATGGTATCCAAGATCATCAGTCGCACCATGAGAAATTCCTCCCTGAATCCCGCCACCAGCCATCCACATGGAAAATCCCTTGATATGATGATCGCGTCCGGGGCCACCTTTTCCTTGAAACATCGGTGTTCTGCCAAATTCTCCTCCCCAAACAATCAAGGTGTCTTCCAACATCCCGCGTTGCTTAAGGTCCTGAAGTAGTGCCCAGGTCGGTCGGTCGGTCAGCCCACAACAAATATTCATGTAGCGTGATAAATCACCATGGTGATCCCAGCCGCGATGATAGAGGTGAATAAATCGGACGCCCCTTTCGGCCAAACGGCGAGCCAGCAGACAATTGGAGGCATACGAACCGTCACCTGGCTTGGCTCCATAGAGGTCAAGGATGTGCTTGGGTTCTGAAGACATGTCCATCAATTCCGGTACGGCCGTTTGCATTCGAAATGCCATTTCGTAGGCCGCAATCCGTGTTTGCAATTCCCGGTTGTTGAGGTTTTGGTTTTGGTGGGAATTCAAAAGATTGATGGTTTTGACGACATCCTTTTGCTGAGATTGGGAGACACCCGGGGGGTTAGAAACATAATGGACTGGATCGCCGGAGGCGTTGAATTCAACGCCTTGGAATCGACTGGGCAGAAATCCTGCTGACCATTGCCGCGATGCAATGGGTTGAGGATTGCGACCACCGATGCTGGTCAGCACCACAAATCCTGGCAAGTCGTTTGTCTCGCTTCCCAGTCCATAATTGATCCACGAACCCATCGATGGACGGCCGTTGATAGCAGTCCCGGTGTTCATGAACGTGTGCGCCGGATCATGGTTGATTTGTTCGGTGACCATCGATTTAATGATGCAAAGATCATCGGCCATCTTTGCGTGGAATGGCAGGAAATCGCTGATTTCCTGACCGTTTTGACCATGCTTTTTGAATCGAGTTAGGGGTCCCTGGCATTTGAGTCGTTGCCCTTGAAGTTGGGCGATCGGTTGTCCGGTTGTGTAGGATTCCGGCATGGGTTTGCCATCCATCCGTTTCAATTCCGGTTTGTAGTCGAAGGTCTCCAGATGCGACGGGCCACCGGCCATAGTGAGGAAAATGACGCGTTTGGCCTTGGGTGGTTGTCGAGTTGAAAAAGGGGTGGTTGGATCGGTATTTTGCGCCGAGCCAACTTCGTTTAACAGCGATGTCAACGCAATCGCTCCGAGGCCGCCTTGTAAAAACGTTCGGCGATTTGCGAATCGCATTGCGTTGTCGTTGATTTGGAAATGGTCTGGGATCATGGATACTCATAGTTTCCGGATAACGGAGTCGTACCGATGGAAGGACTCTCGGGATTCACGTCGCTAATTATCTCTATTGAAGACACCTCGGTGACAACATCGCTTGAGGTGATTAACGGAATGGCGATCAGGGTCCAAGTCTCCTCATTTTCCATCGGTCGTTCTCCCTTTGGTATTGTAGCCGATCGTGCAGACGATTTTCTCTTCCCTGCCAAAACTCGTATGAAAGTGGTTGTAACTCAAACCCTCCCCAGTTTTGCGGAAATTCCACATCACCATTTTCGGTTTCAATTTCAGCTTTTTTAACCAATTCTTCCAACGATCGACGGTCGCCGACCTCTCGGGATTGTGGTGAAACAGCCGCACTGATGCGGCTCATTCTGGGGCGGGAATCAAAATATTTTTTGGAAACCTCCCGATCGGTTTGCTCTACTGTTCCTTCAATACGAACTTGCCTTTCCAATTGGGGCCAATAGAAAAGCAATGCCGCGAATGGGTTGACAAGAAGGTCGAGCCCCTTGGCAGATTTGTAATTAGTGAAAAATCGAAATCCTCTTTCGTCGCAGCCTTTTAACAGGACAATTCGATTGGCGACGCGACCTTGAGCATTTGCGGTTGCCAGAGCCATGGCATTGGCTTCAAAATCGGGATCGGTGACTTTCCTGCGAATCTCGTCAAACCATGAATGAAACTGGCCGAGGGGATTAGGGTCCATCGACGATTCGTCGAGTCCGGCGAGGGTGTACTGTTTACGCAGGTCTTCGAGCGACATAAGCAGGATGCATCCAGAAAGTTTAAAATATCATTTTCCTGAAACGAAAGAACAAGACAAGAAGGCAATTGTCAATTAAGGCCCCTACCAAGGGCTGCAGGGATCAAGAGGGCCCTGATTAGCAACCGGTGGGTGGTCTTCTAACAACAAACCGTTTCAAGAGAGCCACTATTTGGTGAAATTCAGCGGGGTGCTTTCTGCCTCGTTGGCCTCAGCCGGAATGGTCTTATGGAGGGGCTCTTGTTCGGAAATAAATAACATTTGTTGAATCTCTACAGTATCCTCTTTGGCTTCAGCGAGTCTTTCGATAGCCGGTTCGAGGGTTTCCAACAGGTCGGACATCCATAATAGAATCATATGTGTCGGTTCTTCTGATAAACCACCGGTTATGTCGATGCGACCATAAACCCGTCCTTTTGCTGCCAAGGGTAATCGGGTCTTCCAGACCTCATCTTTTTCCGCTGAAGAATCAAGTGACCAATCGGCGTGGAAACTTTCGTGCAGCCAGGGCAGGTTCAGGTCGAGTTTGATTCGGTGGCAACGGTGCCTTTCTCCAAAATCGGTCAACCCTTCCCAAAGCTTGTGCCATTCCTTGGATCCCTGAAGCTGGACGGTGGATGAGTGAGCCGTTTTCCCGCTTTTACCGGACACCAGAAAAGACCTTAGAAAGCGGTAGAGTCGATTGCACACGAGGCGAAACTCTGCAAAGGCGAAAACCTTGGCTGAAATCAGAAAAACAACGACGGTACAAACCCCGATAATCGAGAAGGTGGGGGTCTTGTTAATGACCGTCAAGACGGCTCCCACCGCGGTGACGGTGGTCAAGCCACCCACAAAAAAGACCATCCCACGATTGGTGAGTCCATGGCGCATCAACATGTGGTGCAAATGGCCTCTGTCGGTGGCGTAAATACTGCGGCCGGTAGCCAGCCGACGGATGAAAGCAGTAGCCGAATCAAAAATAGGAATGAACATCATTGCCAGCGGCGCTATGCAAACATATAGAATCGCTTCTTTTAAAAAGCTCTGAACTGCCAAAGCTGCTAAAACCAATCCAATCAACATGCTTCCGGCATCTCCCAAAAATATTTTTGCCGGGGGGAAATTAAAAATCAGGAAGCCAAGAATTCCGCCAGCGAGGCTGATGGCAACACCCGCCTCACTAAGGTCACCGGTATAGACTGCCATAATTGCCAATACGCTGCTGACGATCAAACAAGTGGTTCCGGCCAAGCCATCGGCACCATCAATTAAATTCACAGCATTGATAGCGCCGACGATCCATAAAACCGTAAAGACGACGCCAGCGATCGCCAGAATGCGATTGAACATCAGTTGGCTTGAATAGGTGCTTTTGAGTTCGCGGGCCTTCGCTTTGATACGTGACTTTTGGGCGTTCGCCAAGTCTTCACTTAAGTCGCCACCGGCAACGCGGGCGGCGATTTGTTGGTCTTGGGATGCATGCTCTGAATCGATCTCGTCAAATTTCTTGCCGACCCGTTGCGTGGCGGCTTGGCTCCATGAATCCTGATAGTCCAGCTTGGCTCCAAAAAGCTCGACACTGGAAATCCATGTTCCGCTGCCCACGAGAATTAAGGCTGCGAGGATTTGGAAGCATAGTTTTTGGCGACCTCGAATTCCAAAACGATCGTCAATGACCCCAACCACAAGTATCAAAATCGAGGCAACCAACAAGCCGATGAATTGTAAAGCGTCAGATGGGCTGGTGTCCTCCAGTAAAATCCTCGTCGGGAAAAACAGGAGCAGGATGCCATAAACCAAAATGACGCCATAAAAAATAGAAATGCCCCCAATCAAGGGGATGGCATTCTTATGCAATTTCCGGTGCTGATCCGGATTGTCGACCAACCCATATTTTCGAGCAACTTTCGACAGGATTGGGATCAGTCCCAGCACCACGACGAATGTCGAAAAAAAGAGAATCAGGAACGGGATGTATTCGTAGATTATTGGCATCAAAAGCGGGTGACGGTGCGAAGGACCAGGTTTCACGGGTGGAGGGGACACCAACCACCATTATTGCCTAAGATCCTCAATAATATGATCAAGAATCGCTGTAGCTTCCATATAAAACCGGATAATTGAGGTTAAATAGTAAATTTGAAAGAAACATACCGGCGAGTGAGGGTCGGCTTTTGGTGATCGAAGGGTGTGTGATATTGCAATCAATTTTGACGAATGGGATGATTTTGCATTGAAGTCAAAGCCAGACGGCTTGCGAGGGCATTTTGCGTTTTTGGAAATCATCCGGAAAATTCAGCGGAGGAGACCAATGGGAGGTAGACCGTGTCAGTCAAGGAATTCATGAGGCGAAATTTCCGACATTTTAATGCTCGGGAAACCCTGTCTGCGGCGATAGCCTATGGTGACTTGGTGGATAACGGTGGGAAAATGCTGGTTTCACTGGCCGGAGCGATGAGTACAGCGGAAATCGGACTGACTCTGGCGGAGATGATTCGGCGGGATAAGGTCCATGCGATTTCATGCACAGCTGCCAATTTGGAAGAAGATATTTTTAATGCGACTGCTCATCACGATTACCAACTGTCACCGAATTATCGTGACTTGTCTCCCGATGACGAAGTAGAGTTACGTAACAAGGGGATGAACCGTGTTACCGACACCTGTATTCCTGAGTCGGCGATTCGGCACATTGAAGAGGTTTTCATTGGAATCTGTCAACAATTGGCTGCGTCCGGGGATTCGCGGTTTCCCTATGAAATTTTCTACGAGGCTCTCCAAAAGGAACTCCTTCAACCGCATTTCCAGATTCCGCTAGAGGATTCATGGGTGTATGCAGCGTGGAAAAAGAAAATCGAGATCTTTACGCCAGGCTTTGAGGATTCCACTTTGGGAAATATTTTTGCGGCTCGGGTGATGCAAGGCGAACTTCCGTCGCATGGGAGTTTGAAGCATGGCACCGAACAAATGGCGCTCTTGGTGGACTGGTATTTGAGGAACAATCGGACTTCAGAGATGGGGTTTTTTCAGATCGGCGGTGGTATCGCGGGTGATTTTGCGATCTGCAGCGTTCCCTTGATCCTGCAGGATCTCCAAAAGGAATGTCGCTACTGGCGTTACTTTGCACAAATTGGAGATTCAACGACATCCTATGGTTCCTACTCCGGAGCGGTGCCCAACGAAAAAATCACTTGGCATAAATTAGACCCCGATTCCCGGTCTTTCATGATTAATTCCGATGCATCCATCGTTGCCCCACTGATATTTCAATACGTACTGGAAGATACCCCGACCGGAGAAGCAAATTCGGTAAAAGCTGCTGATTAAATGACTTACGAAAATCGAATAAGTGTTTTGAGTACTTCTTTCTACTTGATTCGCTTGTTCTTTTAGGAACTATGGAAAAACCATCCACGTCCGCAAATACCGAATTGGATCCCCTCCTGCTGGTTGATACCTTCCAGACTGGGATTTGGAGGTATTTACGTGCGATGGGATGTGAGTCGTCACTGGCTGATGATCTCGTTCAGGATACGTTTGTCACCGTTTTGCAAAAGCCGTTTGAGCATTACAGTGATGCAGCAACTGCCTCCTACTTACGCAAAGTCGCTTTGAATCTATTTATCAGTTTCAAACGTCGCGAGGGACGAGTGGTGGCCACAGAGAATATAGAAGCGATTAGCGATGCTTGGCAGCAATGGGTGAAAGACGATTCGGGAGACGATTTGTTTTTTACGCTGAACCAATGTCTGGAGGAGTTAACTGAGCGGGCTCGCTGGGCCTTGAAAATGCGATTTAGGGAGAAAAGATCAAGGCTGGAAATTGCTCAATCGTTGAAAATTACAGAACATGGTGCCAAGAATTTGATGCAGCGAGCCAAAAAACAGCTTCGCGATTGTGTTGAATCCAAGTCTCAACCGCCAGACGAGAAAACGACCAGAAACTAAATCAATTTTACAGGCCGAATATTTACCGAACGAATTCAAGCCAAAAATGTGAAGGATCCATTGGCGAACCGCTGTTTTGGTGCCGGTTTGCAAACAAAAACATGCCATGACCAGTAATCCCAAAAAACACATTATCGATGCCTTCTTGAGGGAGATTTACGGAGAGAAATCAGCTCCCGATCAAACAGCCGAAATCCGGCGTCGATTACTGGAAAAAGACCAGACTTTGGCTTCGGATTCCAAGCTGGGATTGGGTTTGGGAACCGATCATTTGGAATCAGATTCAGTAGAACCACCGGTGCCACTGGTCTCAGTCAAGAGCGAGCCTGTCAAAGTGACTTCCCTGAACTGGGTTGGCGTAGCTGCCGCAATTCTGGTTGGGGTTGGTTTGGTGGGTGCCATCATTCAAATCGCCCAAAACCGAAATCCCTTAGTTGATCAGGTTGCCAAAGAAGGTGGAGGCGAAAAGGATATCGCCGGCTTGGCGGCGATAGAAGATGCAGACGTTGAAAAAAAACAAAAGGATAAAAGCGGGCGGCCACCAGCCAAGGGTGTTGATCGATCGGACCTGGTCAAAACCGACATCGGTTCTATCGAAACCGGAGCAAAGCCGAAGCAGCCAGGTCGACTTCAGGAACAACCGGGTCTAACTGAACCAGCCAAAGGAATTCAAGCGAAGCGGGTTTTTCCAGAACGGTTTGCAGTCGGAGTTGCCCCGACCGAACTAGGAAGTATTTTGGATCAGATCAACTCATCACTCAGCGAAAATTGGCGGGTGAATGTGATTGCGAGCCGGGTTCCGGTTGAGGGTAGTCTCTGGTTGGAACGGCTTTTCGATTGTCTGCTTGGGCGTGCACCTTCGGATCTGGATATTGCCAGATTTTCCCAGGATTGGGAGAGTCAGGAGGGTCGCCGCCGAATTGTCCACCAACTGGTAGCTTATCAAGATTATTCCCGAGAGTTCGCCAATCACTGGGCGGATTTGTTTTTTCTCAGCTTGGTGAGCACCCATCGGGTGTCTTTGGAAGAAATGGGTGGTTCAAGGGGCCAGCCGCTTCGCCAATTCCTGAGGGAATCATTCCAAAAGGAAAAGCCGTGGGACCAAATGGTGACGGAGCTGATCACTGCGAAGGGATCAATGAATCCAGAGTCAGCGCTCTATAAACCGGAGGCTGAGTATATTGCCATTCATGGCCGGAATTCCACGCAGTTGGCTGCCCAATTTTCACGAAATTTCCTCGGCGCAGAGATTCAATGTGCGCAGTGTCATGACGATTCGCTTTATTCGCTGGGCCGGAAAGACTTTTTCGGCCTGGAAGCGTATTTGACCGGTGTTAAAGTCAGTCAGAAAACAGGCTATGCCGAAGTGACTGAGTCGCCCATCGATCGAAAAAATCTGGGCAGATTTTATTTTGACGAACAAAAAGTTTCGATTTATGCTCCTCCTACCATCGCTGGGCGAGAGACTCCATTGGATCCGGCGGATCCAAGATCTGATCTCGCATTGGCAATCGTTCAATCGGATCAATTTTCCATGACGATGGTTAACTGGGTTTGGCGTGAAATTTATGGATATGGTTTGAGTCGTCCGGGACGCGTCAAAGCGTCCATCAATGCGCCTCACCGCCCATTGCTGACTCATTTGGCGGAGCAGTGGTCCGCCAGTCAATTTGATTTCAGGACCATGATCGAATGGGTAGTTTTGGCTGACGCATTTTCTGCACCTGGCGCTCCTTCGAGTGATACCTTAGCCAAGGATATTCCCAAGTTTGGAGGAGTCCCTTTTTTCAGTTATTCCTACGATAAAACGAAGCATGATGTGAAATCTGCAATTGCCAAACTGGTGAAGGCTTATCAGGCGCCCGCAGGATTGACGTTGGTCGGTCGGCTGCAACTTTCACCCGGGACCTCTCCGGCGGAGGAAGTGGATCCATTAAATGCTGTGGACGATAACGTGCTTCCGATAGAATTGGAGGTTCCGGACTTTGCCAAGGGATGGGGAGTTGAAGCGGCGATGGTGGCGGTGCTTGACCAAATAGCCCTATCTGCCAAACTGGAGTTTCAAACCAAACTGGAGCATGTCTTCATGCTGGGACTCAAACGTAAACCAAACGGCATGGAACGTAGTCAGGCACAGCAGCTGTTGAGTTCTGCGGGGACCGTTGATGTCGAATCGGAAAAACAGGTTTTGCAGGATATTTGGTGGGCGATTTACCCTCGGTAGAGGACGATGCCTGCTAATTTGACCCATCGGTATCTCAATGCGGAAAAGGCGTACCGCAAGGCATCAACTCTGGTTGAAGAACTGGAATGCCTGAATCTTATGTTGCGAGAGTTGCCCAAGCACAAGGGCACAGACAAGCTGCAAGCGGAGCTGAAGCGAAAGATCAGTCGAGCCAAGCTCGCTCTTGAAAAATCCTCCATGGCTTCGGCCAGATCAAATTTGAAAATCCCCCGTCAGGGTGCAGGCCAGGTTGTGATCATTGGGGCTCCCAATTCCGGAAAAAGTCAACTCATGGCGAGTTTGACCGGTGCCAACTCAGAAGTTGCTTCCTATCCATACACGACACGGTCGCACCTGCCCGGACTGATGCCGTGGGAAGATCTTTTTGTCCAGATTATCGATACACCGCCAGCACTTTCCGGGGTGTTAAGCCAGGATACGTTGGAGATCATTCGGGCGGCAGATCTGGTTTTGATACTGGGTGATTTGGGGTCGGATGAGGGAGCAGAGGAATTGCTGAAGATTCTTTCTGAAATTCAAGGAGGCAAAACGCGTCTAGGTTGTCAATCCTCCATTGACCGCGATCAGGTTGGTGTGACCACGACCCACACCTTGTTGGTTTGGAACAAGGACGATTTGCTTGAGGCCAATGATCGTCTGGATTTTTTTCAGGAGACTTTCAAAGTAGCCGATCAGGCATTGCAACGACTGATCACCAGTGTTTCGTTATTTACCATCTCGGCGGCGACAGGGCATGGGGTGGTTGGTTTGACCAACGGGATAATCCAGGTGTTAGACGTGGTCCGTGTTTACACTAAACATCCACTTCAGAAAGATCCGGATTATGAAAAGCCCTACGCGGTCAAACGGGGAACATGTCTTATTGAAGTTGCCAAGCTGATTCATCAGGATCTGGCTAGGGATTTTCGATCAGCGCGGGTTTGGGGCACCCAAGTCCATGATGGCACCACCGTCAAAGGTGATTATGTCGTCCATGACAAGGACATCGTTGAGATTCTAACCCATTGAATCGGTTTGTATTCTGGCTAGGTCTCCGGAAAAGCAGGGAGAATGGTGAACGACCTTCATCGCTTTTTGCCCAAGGGTGACCTGTCACGGTTTCAAACACCGGACAACGGCACGTCCCATTCGCCAATCAGGAAGTCATGGCGGCGGTCGCTTTCGACCGACAGACGGTAGACGCGTCATCTGCAGCGTGAGAACTGCCAGTCAGCCGGTTCTTGGTCACGGCGATGACAGCCTGAGAATAGTTCTTTCAACTGGAGTCAAAGGGAAATTATTGGGGGCAGAGTTCTTCCAAGCCGAGTTTTTTCATCTTCTTGTATAGTGTCGTGCGGTTGATTCCCAGCCAGTCCGCAGTTTCATTCCGATTGAAGTTGTTCTCTTTGAGAACACCTAAAATAATTTGCCTTTCAGGTTCTTCCAGAGCTTCCTTCAGGGTTTTGCGAACATCAGCAGAAATCGCCAGAGGAGTTGTCGATTGACGTAACATGGGCGGAAGATCTGAAAGTCGGATCCGGTCACCGCGACATAAGAGAATGGCACGCTCGACAACATTCTGGAGCTCTCGTACATTACCTGGCCAGTGGTAATGTTGCATTTGCAAAATCGCCTCTTCGTCAAAACCCATGACGGTTTTCCCCAATTGTTCGCAGGCTTGTTCGAGGAAATGTTCGACCAATAGTGGAATATCGCTTGTCCGTTCGCGAAGCCCTGGAAGTTCCAGATTGATCACATTGATCCTGTAGTAAAGATCCTGACGGAACCGTCCTTCAGCGACGGCCGCTTCGAGGTTTTCGTTAGTCGCCAAAATAACTCTGGTATCAACGTAATGGGTCTCGGTTCCACCGACTTGTTCGAATTCAAAATCTTGAAGGACCCTCAGTAGCTTGACTTGAAGGCTTTGCGAAGCGGTACCCACTTCGTCCAGAAAAATTGTTCCGCCATCCGCTTGTTTAAACTTGCCGATTTTGTTTCCGGTCGCGCCGGTAAACGAACCGGCGACGTGGCCGAACAATTCACTTTCCAGAAGGTTTTCTGGTAACGCACCACAAGCAATTTCAACAAAGGGCTGTTTTTGTCGGCTGCTGGCCCGGTGAATGGAACGGGCAATGAGTGACTTGCCGGTGCCGCTTTCTCCGGTGATTAAAATTGTAGCCTTGGTATCGGCAACACTCTCCACAATTTCGAATTGCCGTTTCATCGATTCGTCATATCCAACGACCCCATCGAGTGAAAACCGATGGTCAAGGGCGGCTTTGAGGCGATTGTTTTCCTCTATGACGTCCTGCTGGTTCAGAGCCCGCTCGATGGCGATGTGAAATTCCTGATCGATGATCGGTTTGGTAAGAAGATCGAAAGCTCCGGCGCGAAGGGCATCTACCCCGGTGTCCATGGAGGCATAACCGGTCAGAAGCAGGACTGGGATATTGGGACATCTCTTCTTGCAAAATCGGAGCAGATCAAATCCATCTCCATCTTCGAAACGAAGATCGGTGATAATTAAATCAAATTCGTTGGCCTGGACGGCTGTTTCGCCAGCCTGGACGCTGGTCGCTTCGGTGATTCGGTAGCCGAGCGAACGCATCCAATCAGCCATGGATTCGAGAAGGCGTTGGTCGTCGTCGACCAGGAGAATATGACGGCTGGATTCTTTTTTAGTTGATTTCATTCGTTGGTTTTGCCAATTATTGGAAAAACGTGTCTGGAAAATAGATGCGAGAATTTAGGTCGCCGAATACCCCATGTCAAAAAAGTTCACCATGTCCTGATAAATCAACATGAATTTTTCACCAGAAACAACGGTGTTTTCACTCCAACCTCTGGCCCGCAAATACCGCATTACCGTAAGAAAGGGAGTCCAAACCCGTTGGTGAACCGCGTTGTGGTAGATTAAGAGCAAGTGATGAAGGGTAAAATCGACGTTGGTTTTTCCTGTTGTCTGAAACCAAAGCATCGGGATCGACGAATCTCTTTACGATTGAACAACGGAAATCCTAACGAGCAGGCTCTTTCAACAGCGTCCAGCACGCAGTTTGGCGGTCCTTTCGAAAACTTCTTTTACAGAGTTTTTTTATGTCGATCAAAGTGTTAATAGCCGACGACCATGAAGTCGTTCGCAGTGGCCTGCTGAGTGTTTTCGAGGATTCGGAGATTGAAGTCGTCGCTCAAGCGAGTGATGGAGAGGAGGCGGTGGCAAAGACCATCGCTCAGCGGCCAGATGTTCTCCTGATGGACATTCGGATGCCGGAAGCGGATGGAATCCAAGCCTTGGCACGGCTCCGATCTGATGCTCCGGAAACCAAGGTAGTCGTTCTTTCGACCTATGATAATCCAACCTATGTGGCACGAGCGGTTGCTCTGGGTGCCAAGGATTATGCATTGAAAGGGGCCTCCGAGGGTGATTTGATTGCCACCATTCGCCGAGTGGCAAAAGGAGGCGATGCGGAGCCAAAAGGGCTTCTCAGCACCGTGAAAGCGACCATGTCGGTCAGAAAAAACACCCGCGACGATATTCCTTTAACCAATCGGGAATCACAAGTCTTGCGGCATATCGCGCTCGGTTTGAGCAATAGGGAAATTGGCGTCTCGCTGACGATCAGTATTGAGACGGTGAAGGAGCATGTGCAAAACATTCTGCGCAAGATCGATGCGACTGATCGCACCCAGGCGGCGATATGGGCAGTCCGCATGGGGTTAGTCGATTGAGGACGATTGAACTGAATTGATCGGTTTTTCAGTTTGGCACAGATAAATTGGTTGTCCGGAATGTGTTGAGGCGGTGATCGCTGGGTTGCCTCGATATTGTAATTTCTCAACGTTAGCGATCGCACTTCTGTTGTTTTGGCGTACATCAATGATGGATTGGTAGGAAACCGTCCAAGGTGGTCAGTCAGCGTTCGGTGAACGATGGTGAGTTTTTCCGCCCGAATGAAATGACGACTTGGAGTGGAGGTTGCGTCTAACGCCCGAAACGCCGTCAAGATTCGGATGCGGCAATAGCCAACTGTCAAAATACCGACCCAATGGATGTTAGAGCTGGTCGTCGACCTATCGAGCGACCTGCCCCTTTTGCCGCTGGGATTTAGGTGATGGAAATCATGTTGGGTCTGAAAGGGAAAAGCTGAACAGACGTGTTCACACCGGGGAAGAAGCTAACTGTAAAAGCTGCCACTTTACATTAAGCGAAATTTGTCAAAGCAGCAGCCCGCAGGAATAATTTATTCCAGCGGGAGATTGAAAACCAAGAGCGGCAGCCCATGGCTAAGGAAAGATCAGCACCACCACCCAAACTCGATTCAGTTCCTGCGTGGTTTCTGACGTATAGTGATGTCATCACATTGCTAATGACGTTTTTTATTCTGTTGTTGACATTTGCGTCGACTGAGCCAGAGCGGTTTGAACAAATTCAGAAAACACTGTTTAGTGGTGCGGGGTCGACGGGTCTTGTAGGTGAACCGCCGGATGGATTGGAAAGAGACAGTTTTATCATGCGGATTCGGCCCAAGACCGCTAGGATGTGTTTGCAGGGCTCCGAAATGCCACCGACCAAAAAATCTCCGAACACCTTGTCAGTCACAGGATCGTTGGCAGGTCTGGAAGGCGATCAATTCAAGGATCTGGCAGACCAGTATGCACTTGAAATGAATCTTTATCATATGGTTTCCGCCAACGGGGAGATCTACTCTCTCGGCCAGCAACAAGCAAAAATGTTGGCGTTGCAAATGTACCGTCTTCCCATGCATGTGACTTTTGAAGTCGCCACGGATGCTGCGATGGAGCGTGCGGTCGCATTTTCCCACCATATTTTTGAAAACTATGGCGTCAAGCCAGGCCAGATGGGCGTGCGAATTATCGGAGATGTCAAGCCGCAAAAAATGCGTGCGATCATTGAGCACCACTTGTTGCAGTAATCGAAAGAAAGGAGGGCATGATGGTAAAAAGAAAAAAAATAGCACCAACAGGTGCAAGTAATGCCTACTTGATTTCCTTTGGAGATACGATGACAGCGCTTTTGGCGTTTTTTATCGTTCTGAATTCCCTCGCGTATGAACAGACCGGAGCGAACCTCTACTCGGGTACGGGTTCTTTTGTGGTGTCGTTGAGGGCAATTGGATTGCCAGGACAGTTCACCAAACGCGCTTCACAGAATCCCTTTCAGAAGGAACAGGCGGGACCGTTATACATCGTTGCTGATCGCGATAGCACCCCCTCGGCCGACTCGGGGAGCGGTCCAGATGACGATCCCAACAAGCTGAGGGTAGTTGATCGCGAAAAGGACATGTTGCGGCGATTCCTGATTGAAATGGATGGACTTGTTGAAGTAAAGAGCTTACCAAAATCCACTGGGCAGATTGTCTTTGACTTTTTTGAACCGCTCAAGCAGGACAGTCCGATGGTGGACCAGAATGCTACGGATGTCTTTCGACAGGCGATGGTCCGGGCGGGCCATTCCGGCTTTCGAATCGATATTATCGTGTGGGCAGCCACTCCGGGAATTTCGTCTTGGAGGCGAGCGACAACTCAGGCAAGAGAGCTGCGGGAAGACCTTCTGAATCGCCTGTCGGTGCCAGAGGGATTAAGGGACTCGGTAACGGCGACTGGAAAACCGTGGTTTTTCAGTGATGAAAAACGACCTCGCTATTCCTTTGGGGTATGGAAACTGGCGAATCCGAATTGATTTAGAAACATGAATTTGAGTTATTCAACCCGGCTCGGCAACACCTGCCCAACCTCAAAAGAGGTGCTGCTTTTTCTCAGAATGTTTGCCGCCTGAAATTGGGCGTCGTGGTCAAAAAACAGGGTCAGTTCGTCTCGAGCGATTTCATTAAGCAAAGCCCGTTTTTTTCGGCGCACATCAAGCTGAAAAGCATCGTAGGCCATCGTCCAAAAGATGTTGAGATGGGATGTGGTCGGGCAAAGATCACCTAGATAAATACCGCCGCGGTCTTCACCTCGAATCCGAATTGCTTGATGACCAGCGGTGTGTCCACCGGTTTTTTCGACTTGGATGCCTGGAATAATCTCGGCACCTCCGTTGATGATCTGGCAGCGAGCCTTTTCAAACAGGAATTTTAACTCGGGGACAAAATAATTCCCCTCCAATTCGGGTGCGTTTCCGAGAGCGTCGGTCTTCTCCTGTTCCTGCATCACATGAACGGCATTGGGAAAAGTCAATTGCAGGTTTTGATGGGAATCGAAACACGTTGCTCCTCCTGCATGGTCAAAATGCAGGTGAGAGAAGATGACATGGGTGACTGCTTCAGGTTGAATACCGACTTTCTCAAGGTTCTCGACCAAGCAGTTGCCGGAACTGGCTTCCAGATGCATCTGCTCTTTCGATGAGAGCTTTGTGCCAAAACCGGTATCACAAAGAACAATTTCTTTTTCCCTGATAAGGCAGAGGCAATTGGTATCCAGTTGGATCCGGTTCAACTCGTTGGCGGGGGATTTACGATCCCACAATGGCTTGGGGACCACACCGAACATGGCTCCCCCGTCGAGACGAAATCGCCCTCCACTGATGCTCTGGATTTCAAAATTGCCAATTCTCACGAGCGTGCCCGAAAGTCCATCAAGTTGTTGAGGAAGGCGAAAAAAGAACTTGAAACAATACGGTCGGTCGCAGGACGAATAGCGTCATGCCCAATTGTATCCCGTTTTCTTGGTAATGCGATCTTCAAAACTACCCAATAAACCTCCGATTACGTCCCATTTGGCGGGCCTCCGGACTTCGATGTCTCCATGCTCGTTGACGCGTACGATGGAGTCTTCATCGACACCCGCCCCGGCCAAATCGGTTACGTGCAACTCCCCATCATTGATGACGTCGGTGAGTTGTTTCCCTGTCATTTCAATAAACTTCATCGTTCTAGTGCCTCCATCGGATATCTTTTGCTTTATCGTACCACGCAAATGGTTATTCGAAAATCAACGTCAATGTCCTATCCAACCAAATATTGCAGTCGTTCAGCCAGATCCCGTTTGGGGTAGGGTTGGCGGTAAAGCATCAGATAGAATGAAACCATCGGATAGAATTTGACAGGAAGCGAACTCGGTTGTGTGCTGGGGTCCGATGCATTCAAGCAGCGATTTGGGGGGTCAAAAGCACTCAACCTTTTGTTTATTTCGCGTTACAGCGGGAAATAAGCCATGGCATACAAGATCAAGTTAATTTTAGTAGTAAGGAATCGACAGGATGAATGAACCCAAAGTAGCCGGCACCTCGCCCTGCCAAGTTGATTTAGAGGCAGGCAAAAAATATGCATTTTGCACCTGTGGTCTGTCCGAAGCCCAACCGTTTTGCGATGGTCGCCATAAGGGAACCGGATTCACGCCGACAGTTTTTCAGGCCGATGAGTCGAAAACAGCCTTTTTTTGTGCCTGCAAGAAGACGGCGAATGCTCCAAATTGTGATGGAAGTCACAATCAACTGAAGGATAGCTAAATTTCGTCATTGGAATTTTCTTGCGTTTGAGCGTAAGATACTAACTGGCCTAAAGAGCGTTCCCTTCCCCTGGCCAACAAAACACTCTGCAGTGTTCTGGCCGAGGAAAATCAAACCTATTTAACTCCTAGAATTTGCTTTCGCCTGCCATCACAGCTTGCCGCTCGGTTAGTGTCATGTTTTTTGTGCGGTCAGGCTTTAACAGAAGTTGTCCCTCCTACCAGATTCGTTCGGTGAATCGTTTATTAAACCGTTGCAGTGGCGTTTTGGTCCTGCTATCGACATCTCTAGCTTGCTGCGCTCAGGATCTGAAGACGCAGAGATCGCTTTACAAACAAACCCTGCAGCCGTTGGTGGAAAAGTATTGTTTGGATTGCCATGGAAAAAATTCTCCCGAAGGGGATTTCGATCTGGCAAGTTTTCAGTCGGCGGATGAGGTTCTGCAATCGCGTGAGCATTGGCTGAAAGCTCTACAAAGAGTTCGGTTCGGGGATATGCCGCCTCCTGAAGAGGTCACGCTGGATAAATCGGTACGGGAAGAGTTTCAAAAGCAACTCGACGAACTGCTCAACCGGGTGGATTGCTCAAAAGGTTCCAATCCGGGACAGGTCACGATTCGACGTCTCAACCGAAACGAATATCGCAATACCGTGAAGGAGTTGATCGGATTGGATTATCGTCCGGCCGCTGGTTTTCCAGGTGACGATGTGGGGTATGGGTTTGACAATATCGGCGATGTCTTGTCGCTCCCGCCAATTCTGTTTGAAAAATATCTTGTCGCCGCTGAGACCATCTCCGGGAAGGCTATTGTTACTCGCGGATTTGAACCCGATTTCGTCAATCAGACAGATGGAAAAGATTTGCTTGGTGACGGTGCGCCAAGGGGAAACCAGGACAGGGTATTGACCACCGAGGGCACCGCAAGGCTTAGAGTGAAAATACCGACGACCGGTTCGTACGAAATCGAATTGGTTCTCTACGGTGATCAGGCTGGAGATGAGCCCGTCAAAGTGGAGTTGATTTCGGGGAGGAACACTCTGAAAAAAACTTCCATTGAGGCCACGCGGGAAGAACCCGTGACATTGCGTTATGAGGCGCGATTGCAACAGGGAATTCGATCGATTGGCATTCGTTTTTTGAATGATTTCTATGATCCGACCCTTCCACGTCCGGCTGGTCGAGATCGCAATTTATATATTGAATCGATTTTGGTCAGAGGCCCAACGGAAAAAAAAGTAAAGTTACCCGAGACCCATCAAAAGATCTTTTTTGTTAGCCCGGGTGAGGACATGCCGGAGGCCGTGGCCGCACGCCGTATTTTGACGAGGATTGCCAGTCGAGCATTTCGAAGACCGGTCACTGAGAATGAAATGACAAGGTTGTTGAAGCTGGTGCGTCTAGCGAAGATCAATGGCGATAATTTTGAGACAGGAATTCAATTGGCTCTACAGGCTATCCTGGTTTCACCGCATTTTCTTTTTAAGGTCGAAAAGCCGGTGGTCGACGGCCACGTCAGGGTATTGGACGAATTTGAACTGGCGACATCGCTCTCGTTTTTTGTTTGGAGTAGCATGCCGGATGATGCCCTTTTCAAAGATGCATTTGGGGGTCGCATAAGGTCCGGAGACCGGCTGCAGAGGCATGTTAAACGCATGCTGGCAGATCCCCGATCAGCACAACTGGTCCGAAATTTTGTCGGGCAATGGCTACAACTCAGAAACCTGAAAGACATTTCATTCGATGGCAATCTCTTTCCCGGGTTTAGCCCACAGTTAGCAGCCGCTATGAAAAAAGAGACGGAGCTTTTTGCGTGGGACTTGCTTCGCCGGGACGGTAGTCTTTTGGATTTTCTGGAAGCGGATTACACGTTTGTGAATAGAGAATTGGCTGAACACTATGGAATAGAAGTACCCACACTTAAGGGAAAAGAAAGCGATCGTTTTGAAAAGATATCCCTGGCGGGCACGCCCAGAGGCGGGATTCTTACACAAGGTTCCGTCCTGACCCTGACGTCCAATCCGACTCGAACGTCTCCTGTTAAAAGGGGGCGGTGGGTTCTGGAAAATCTTCTCAATTTGCCACCCCCTCCGCCTGCTCCCAATGTGATGGAGATTGAAGACCAAAAGCAGCTCGTCGGGACACTCCGTCAAAAGATGCAGCAGCACAGGGAGAATCCCGGTTGTGCTTCCTGCCACGCCCAAATGGATCCCATTGGCTTTGCGCTAGAAAATTTTGATGCCATAGGAAGATGGCGTGAGGTGGACCAGAAGTTGCCTATTGACGCCTCGGGAGAATTAACCAATGGGGCAAGATTTGAGGGTGCCCAAGAGCTCCAGAAGCTGCTGACGACCGTAAAAAAGGACCAATTCATACGTTGCATCGTGGAAAAGATGTTAACCTTTGCGCTTGGCCGCGGAATCGAGTATTATGACCGCTGTGCTGTCGATAAGATAATGGAACGACTTGCCAGGGCGGATTACCGTTTTTCCGAACTGATTTGTGCCATTGTAGAAAGTGATCCCTTCCAAAAACGTAAAGGAATCTCACCGTGAGTTTATCTAAAAACAATATCTCCCGGCGGTCGGTATTAAGGGGGTTGGGAACCGTTGTCGCGCTGCCCGCACTGGAGGCCATGGGTTCCTCTCTAGGCCCGTCGACAGGCCCCTCAAGAGCTCTTTCTGCGTCTTCAGCAAGCGATGCTCCAAAACGGATGGCTTTCCTTTATGTGCCCAACGGTATGCATATGGATGAATGGACTCCATCCAGTGAGGGTGCTTCGTTTGAATTGAAAAACATTCTCCGACCGGTAGAAAAATATCAGTCCAAGATGAACGTTCTTAGTGGGCTAACCCTCAACGGTGCTAGACCATTGGGCGATGGGGGCGGAGATCATGCCAGATCTGTGGCGGCGTATCTGACAGGCGCACATCCAAGAAAGACCGGTGGCAAGGATATCAAGAACGGCGTTTCGGTTGATCAACTCGCCGCTGATGGAATAGGACATTTGACACGGTTCTCGTCCATGGAACTGGGTACCGAGGCAAGTTCACAATCAGGCCGTTGCGACTCGGGATACAGTTGCGCTTATTCTTCCAATATGAGTTGGAGGAACGAATCCACCCCTGTTGCCAAGGAGATCAATCCGGCGGCTGTTTTCGACCGATTGTTTGGTAATGGCAGCGTTAAGGAAAAGGGAAATGCCAAGCTGAAACGTGAAAAGTATAAAATGAGTGTGTTGGATTTTGTCCTTGAGGACGCCAAGAGCTTGCAAAAAGGTCTCGGTTCAACAGACAGGAAAAAACTGGACGAATATCTTTTCGCGGTACGTCAGGTGGAACGTCAAATCGTTGGCGTCGATAAACTCCATTTGCCTGAAACGGATGTGCCGGATTATCCCCGCCCTGCGGGTGTGCCCCGGGAATTCGAATCTCATGTCAAGCTGATGATGGATTTGATGGTGTTGGCGTTCCAAACTGATTCTACCCGGGTTCAGACTTTCATGTTTACCAACGCCGGCAGCAATCGAAGTTACAAGTCCGTGGGTGCCAACATGGGTCACCACGACTCCTCACATCATGGAGACAACCGTGACAAAAAATCCAACATTGAAAAAATAAACGTCTATCACGCAACCTTGTTGGCACATTTTCTGCAAAGGCTTGATTCAGTCCAAGAGGGTGACAGTACACTCCTGGATAATTCGATCATTGTTTATGGTAGTGGGATTGGTGATGGAAATAGACACAACCATGACAATCTTCCTGTTGCCCTTTTTGGTTCTGGCGGTAAGAGTTTCGAGACCGGGCGTCACATCCGGTATCGCAAAGAGACACCATTGACCAATCTTTATTTGACCATGCTGGATCAGGTTGGCGTGAAGATCAAATCGCTGGGTGACAGTACCGGAAAACTGGAATTGTAGTGGTCTCAATCGCTCGGTCTCTCAAGCACTGGGTCTCAATCCGGCCCGACATCCTGAGGCTGAGCTGAGCTCTCTTGACGCTGCCGGTGATCAATGGCTTGGCGGTTAGAGGGAGCCTTTGTGGGGCAGGCCAACTACTTGGGTGCAAAGACCTTTTCTAATTGGTTGAGATGTTTTTTGATATCCTGGTGACGGTCCAAACCAAACCACCGTTTGGATCCAGTTCCAAGTGAACGAACCATCAGTTTGATTGATGATCTGTTTTGAAAAACCTGGTTGTTGATGATCAAAAAAAAGAACCCGCCCGAATCGACGTCTGATTTCCACATGGGCAAATAGATTAATTCAGACTGACCAGACTCTGATTTCCATCGCGAGAGATTTTTGACGACGTCGAATTGAATCTTGTCATTGTTCCCAATCTGGATTTCGAAACCAGCGGTTTTCGGCTCGGACAGCCAGCCCAAGCCTCCAGAAAAACAAAGCACACTTACTTTAGTGGACGCTGGATTTTTTCCCTTCTGCTGTCGGTTGGAAGACCGGTCCAGGTTGGCTGCCAAAAGGCTCGTCCATGACAGAGACAAATTTGATTGCTCTTGCCTGATAAAGACTCTGGGAACCATCTCCCCGGCGAAATTGTTCCAATTCGTTTTCTCACCCGAGTCAGGAGGAATTGAATGGACCGCCGGTTGGGCAGTCTGTATCAGCTCACGGATTTTGTTGATGACATTCGATTGACCTTTGGCTTCTTCGGTCAAAAGCCATTGCCCTAAGGATCGGAAGGCTCCGGGTTCCAGGCTCGGCATCTTATGAAAAGGAGATTCCGGTTGGGCGGCGGAATTAAGAAACTCCTGGCCTGCCATGTCTTTGACGCAATTCACAATCCTGTTTTCGATGGCAGGGTGGTAAGTGCCCGGCAACCCGTAATAAACTTGTGAAAATTCAGCCTCGTAGCCTCCTTCGAGGAGGACCCTTCGAGAGGGGATATAGCCTGGCATGTCATTGGTCCAGGCTGTCAACCAGAGTCGCTGCCAATCGAGTTCGGATTTGAGTCGAACGGCATAGTCCACCACCACCTCACCGGGGAGAAATGCCATTGCCAATTGGTCTCCAAATTTCCAGAGGGTAATCGGGTAATCCACCTGATCAGCAACGGCTCCTTTCTCCTGAATTTGTTTAAGCATCGCCGTTGCCAATTGAAAACTCCACCCGCGGGTGCTTAATTGTTGCTCCCAATATTTTTTCCCGGGTGGTTTGTTGAGCGGCAACTCAATGGACCGGGATACCACGGTGGGCTCCGAGTTGATCCTTCTGGTCTTTGCGGCGGATTGCCCCGACTGCTGCGCGTCATTCTCTGTTTTTAACAGCCTCTCGACCTCGGTTGAAATGGCAGCCCCATGCTTTTTAGCCAATTCAACGGTCCCGCTGGGTTGGGGGCCGATGTCGGCGCCAAATCCAATGGTTGTTAGAGAGGTCGCATCTGGAAACGTTTTTTCGATGGCATCATTGGCGTAACCAGCCCAGTCGCCGCCGATGGTATTTCGAGAACCAACCGTGGTGCAATGGCAGGCATAGTTCGCCCAAATCATCCTAACGACTCCATCGCGATCTCGGGCGGCCAAGATAGGGAGGCTGTGATCGACAGGGCCGTTTTGCTGCAAACCAAAACCGGCCCATTTTTCAGCATTCAGGACCCGGCGATTTCCGCCGAAAAGAACACGGCCCTGTCCCCATTCCAAAGTCATGGGTTCCCGGGAGGTCATCGCTTTTTTCACTGCCGTAACCATCTGGGAAACAACCTGGCGGGTGTAGTTTTCTGTTGCAAGCTCCTGTTCGGGTGTCATTCTTCCCTGCCAAAGAATAGGGGCATAGCCTACGAGGGTTGGCGCGTTGTGGGTGTGGGTTGCTGCGACCAGGATTCGATCATCGGTCAAACCGGTATCTCGCAGCTGCTTTTTTACAAGGGCGGATATCGCCTTGGGTACACCACAATTATCCAGGACCACGACTGCCACGGGTTTCGATCGACCGATGACCAGCGCTCTGGCCCAAAGTTGACCGTCGATCGAATCATAGGGCGTGTTTCGTGAACCATACCCGGCTAGAACGACCGGTGTGGTTGGAGTGACATCAATTTTGGCAACGCCTATATCGATTGTGTTGATTTGAATTGCTGTTGCCGTTGCAGATAAAAAAAAAGCTAACGATACGAAAAAAGAAAAACACGAAAACAATTTCCGACGGCGTGGTACGACAAATTTGTCGGTGTGGTGTCCGCGGAGGAGCGGTGAGTTAAATGAGAGGGTGAATGACTTCATGATCGCTGCCTATCGTTGAGGGCTGTGGTTTGAGCTGGAGCAACGGATTTGTACAACGGGAAGGCCCGCTTGGTGTTTTAAAAGAGAATCCTAACTGATCAGATCCTTGATGACATGACCATGAACATCAGTAAGACGGCGTTGAATACCATTGTGCGGCACCGTCAGTTTTTCATGATTAATTCCGAGCAAATGAAGGAGCGTAGCGTGGATGTCATAGACTTGCGTAGGATTGTCTCGATCCAGTGGTTTGTATCCCCACTGATCGGACTGACCGTAGGTTGTTCCCCCCTTGATGCCACCTCCACAAAACCAGTTCGAAAAGACGAACGGATTGTGATCGCGTCCTGTGCCGCCTTGGGAAGATGGCATACGCCCAAATTCGGTTGTCCACATGATCAAGGTATCCTTCAACATGTCGCGCTGTTTCAAATCCTCAATCAAAGCCGCCGCGCCGTTTGCCATGCCGAGAGAGAGAGGGCCATGGTCCCGCTGGATATTTTCATGGGAGTCCCAGTTTCGCCGGGGAAAGCTGTTGTCGTTGCCACTCCAGATCTGAATGAATCGGACCCCTCTTTCCATTAATCGCCGCGCAGCAAGGCATTTTCGTCCGAAGTAATCCGTTTCTTCGATGGGATTGATATTTTTATCGAAAGAACTTTTGCCATGATCGAGGCCATATAACTTCATGATGTGGGCAGGTTCTTTTGAGAAATCAAATGCTTCAGGCGCGGTCAACTGCATTCCAGCCGCCATTTCGTAGGATTTGATTCGAGCTTCCAATCGAGAATCACCCTTTCGTTGTTTCAAATGTCGTCGATTTAATTCCGAGAGCAGGTCGATCGCTTCACTGCTGGATTGCGGGGTGATGAAATCGCCATTGGTGGGAAAAAGATCTGGGATCGGCGACTTGCTGGCCGGTCGAACGACCGTCCCTTGATGTTCAGCTGGTAAAAATGAGGAATGCCAGTTCTTGGGACCATTGGACGCGTAGCCCCGTTTATCCGGCATGACCACGAAGGAAGGCAGGTTTTCATTTAACGAACCCAGTGCATAGCTGATCCAGGCCCCGACACCAGGAAACCCAGGCCGCTGGAATCCGGTTGCCTGCAGGTAGGTTGCTTGACTGTGAACCCCGGTTTTTCCCACAAGATTATGCACAAATGCCATATCATCAGCATGTTTGCCTAGCGGAGCGACAACGTCGCTGAGCATCTTCCCGGAATCACCATATGGTTTAAATTTCCAGGGAGATTTCATCCACGGGCCATGACCATTCTGAAACAGTTCTACTTTTTCACCAAAATCTGATTTCTCGCCATGATGTTTTTCGAGAAATGGCTTGTGGTCCCACATGTCCAGATGGCTGGCGGCACCACTCATAAAAAGTTGCACGATGCGTTTGGCTTTTGGTTCATGATGTAAACGGGTTAGGGCGGCACCCTTGCCGATTGTTTCTTTATCTTCACCAGCTATTGAGTCAGCCAACAATGCCGATAAAGCAACGCCACCCAAACCTCCACCAGATTGCCATAGAAAATTACGTCGATTCATGGTTTGTCCAGATTCTCTATTGAATTTGCTGTGTTTTCGACATGCGACTAATCGACAAAAATGAATTCATTGATGTTAAAAAGGACTCGGCAGGTATTCTTTAATCCGTGACGATCGTAATAACCCTCCAACAACTCCATTTCGGCGTTATCGGGATCTCGACCTGCTGTAAGTTGAAAAGCAGTTTTGATCTGTGTTTGCCGGTCTGTCGACTCGCCTTCCAAACGTTTTGCAAATCGATCTGCCATGGCGACCATGAATCGGTTATTTAACATGCCCAGTGCTTGCAAGGCTGTCAGAGTTTCGGATCGCTTAGGAACCGAAGACGATGGATCGGCGCAGTTTAAGGTGTCCATAAAGGGTTGCGGTTGACTGCGAACAATAAATCGGTAGACCGCGCGGCGATGTGTGGCGGGATCATACGGATCGTAAAGATGGTATTCATAGTGCGGAGAGTGCTCAGGCCGGACGATGACAAAATCCTGATAGGAGGGTCCGTACATCTTCGGATCGAGCAGGTCCGCCGCGACCAAAACCGAATCGTGAATTTCTTCTGCACTCAAGCGCCGACGATTCATCCGCCAAAGATACCGGTTATCACCGTCTTTGTCTGAAAAGCTGGTCGACTGTGAGGATTGCTTGTAGGTTCGACTGTTGCAAATCAGCCGATGAAGAGACTTGATGGACTGCTGTTGGAGGTAGGGGCCGCCGTCGCGGAACTCGGTGGCTAACCAATCCAATAACGCTGGGTGGCTTGGCTGGCCACCTCCTCGGCCAAAATCATTTGGCGTATCGACGATGCCCTTGCCGAAGTGGTAGTGCCAGACCCGATTGACGATAGATCGCCAAGTCAACGGATTGTCATCACGGGTGATCCACTCTGCCAATGCAATCCGACGTTGTCCTTCAGGGTGGTTGTCTGGCAGTGGAAATCTGGCCGGTATCTGATCAATGAAGGGCACCGAACCGGGTTGAACGACTTTGCCAGGTTGGGTGACGTTGCCACGACCTAGGACCCGGATTTCCCGAGGTCCCAAACCCTCGCGGCCCCGGAAGTTTCCGTTGCCTTTATGAACCGTTCCTGCATAGACTCTTTTCGGCAGGGGAAGTCGGGAAATCTCCGCTTCGATCTCGCTCATCGAGGACTTGGTTGTCTTCATTTTCTCAAGCAAGGTTGGACCTATCGCATCGGTTAACCACTCGGCTAGTTGTTGACGTGATGTGTCGAGATTTTTTTGGAGGTCACTCGGCTTGGCTTTAGCTTGCAAGTAGCCTGCGGCCGAATTGATCTTGAGACGACTGGTAAAACCGTCCACCAGGTAATCCCGATTCCAGCGACCAGAGTTGATCGAATCTGACGCGGTTACCTTGGCATTTTTGGAGAGGATCTTTCCATCTTGCAAGATGTTTATTTCGGCAAGGGCCAAAGCAAAATTTTGTCCGCCAGGGTCACCCCGATTCCATAGTTTCGTGGCGGTCAGTTTAATGAAGCGAAATTGTCGTTGGGGATCGATATGGACTCGCCAAGGTCGTGTCAGTGGATTCATGACGTCGGATTGCGTCTGATCGGCAACCAGAACGCTGTCCTTGAAATTGATATCGGCAGAAATCTCCAGTTTGAATCGAACCGGGAATCCGAAACCGGGTGTGGGTTTGAAGTCGGTTGGATAGGCAGGGAGAATTTCGATTTCGTCAAATGAGGTCGGTCGACTCAAATCAATCTTCACCCATTTCTCCACTTCTGCCATGGAAGCAAACTGACTGTGGTATCCATTGGTTGGGCTTTCGGACTTGCCCAATTTGGTTTCCAGATCAAAATCGCCAAATTGGTGATCAATCAGGTTGGCTTTTCCCCAGCGAGGAAGCGCCTCAATTGAATCGAGTGAATTCACGTTTTTGGCGGTGGCAATTCGTTCTCCTGAGATCACGCTTAACTCGCCCAATGCAAAAATCCAATCGTTCGACTGTTCCGCACCTACCCGCCGACGACTCCATAGTTTGGTGGCCGTAACTCGTACGAAACGACCCGAACGGTCGGATTTAATGACCACTGGCATTCCGCCGGGTCGGGGAAAATCCTGCGTGCGATAGTCGGCCAGCACTTGGGATTGGTTGAAGTTTTCATCATCCGAGCATTCGACGACAAACCGATTTGGGAATCCGAAATCCAACCAACCGTATTCCTGAGCCCCTATCAAAACGATCGAGTCCAGTCTTTGCCGTTTCCCCAAGTCCAGTTGGACCCACTTTTTTAAGCTTGCCGATTTAGAGACTTGGCTGTGATAACCCAAGTGAATTGATTTGGGAGCGTCCGTTGTTGGAAAAGTGGATCCCGCCAATATTTTGGATTGGTCGGAAATCTCTTTTTCCAATTGAATGATTTCTGGAGTCTTCCGTGCCTGGACTTGGCCGCTTAATTCGTCAAGCCGTGTCACCAAATTGCTTTTCTGCTGCATTAATTGCAATCGTTGTTTCGCCACCGAGGGATCGGAATCGAATTCTCTCTCGGCGCGATCAATAGAAGCGAAGACCGCTTGGAGACTGTAATAATCGTCCATCGTCACAGGATCCAATTTGTGGTTATGACAACGCGCGCATTGAATCGTCAAACTGCAAAACGTATTCATGGTGCTGGTTACCATGTTGTCCCGGTCCAGATTCCGGGCGACTTTGCCGTCAACTTTAGATTCAGGAACCTCCGCGTGACCGATAAAGTCCCAAGGGCCAGCAGAGATAAAACCTGTGGCGACGATGCCGTCGGTTGAACCGGCGAACAGGACGTCGCCAGCAAGTTGTTCCTTGATAAATCGGGAGTAGGGCTTATCGCTGTTAAAGGCGCGAATAACGTAATCCCTGTACGGCCAGGCATTCATCCTTTGCTTGTCTTTGTCGTAACCGTGTGTCTCTCCGTACTGGACAACATCCAGCCAGTGACGTCCCCAGCGTTCGCCGTAACGAGGCGAATTTAGTAATTGATCAACCACTTCCTGATAAGCGGTTGGGTTATCCGATTCGACAAAGTCCCGCAATTGTTTTCTAGTTGGTGGCAAACCAATTAAATCAAAATAAAGTCGACGTATCAATTTCTCACGTTCCGCTTCAGGAGAGAAAGTGACTCCCTGTTGGGCG
The DNA here is from genome assembly GCA_014238905.1 of Planctomycetota bacterium. Classification (GTDB taxonomy): domain Bacteria; phylum Planctomycetota; class Planctomycetia; order Pirellulales; family Pirellulaceae; genus JABAAE01. The sequence goes on along the minus strand of JABAAE010000001.1, from coordinate 400,555 downwards.
TGTTTTTTCTTCACGAAAAGATCGATAGGATTTGTCGTATTCGGCGGTAGATCCATTTGCAAATGAGGATGTAACGACCACCAATCAAGATCCACAACGGAACGGTTGGCAAGTTGTAAATTTGCTGGCCAAGGCGAACCGCACGCAACCCAATCTTTCAACGACTGGATTTCCTCAGCCGAGAGAGCAGCGGCATCTTTGGGCATCTCAGGTTCGTCGCCCAGAACATATTCAATCAGTAAACTGTTATCGAAATCTATTCCGGAAACGATGGGCCCAGATTCGCCACCTTTGCGGAAACCTGCCGATGATTGCAGTGACAATTTGCCCTGTTGGTCGTTGTCGTTGTGACAGGAGATGCATTTGGACTGCAGGATTGCGGCGACTTTGTCGCGAAAGAGTATTTCTCCATCATCGCAATAGCCCGACGACATGGGCAGCAAAGCGTTTTGGCAAAGTACCAAACCGACGATCGTTTTAAGACAATATTTGCCCATTTTCGAGATAGATATTCAAAGAATTTGGAAAACCGTATTTTAGCTCGTTGACGACCAATTTTCAAAGTAAGAGTGAGTTTCTTCTTTTGAATCGAAATGTTGGAGTAAGCAAGGAGATGAGAGATGTCGGCCGTTCAGCGCTGCTGCTATCTGTTTTTTTTCTCTTTCATTTTCTTTTTGCGTTCGGTCATCCCCTTTTTCCTCGCCTTGACTGCCATATTAAACGCTTCGGGTTCCCCGTAATGGTTGGCCGAAAAGGACTTTGTTTTGCGTTTCCCGTTTTCATCGGTCCATTGGGCTATCCAAAACGTATAGGTATAGCCCCATTCTCCACGGATGTCTGTCTGTTCGTGGCGGCGAACGCCAACGACGCCGCTTTGGTTTCGTTTGGAAGGATTCTTGGACAGATCGTGGACACTGTATTTTGTAAGGGTTTGCTCTACTTGGTCCCTGAATTGCTTTGCCAGAGTCAATGCCTTGACACGTCCACCCGCCTTTTTGTCGGCAAAGAATTTTGCGACTTTTTTTCCTCTGCGGTGAAACCGTACTTCCCATCCGCCACTGGCAATTTCGCCTTTTTTATTTTTGAAATCGATACGGGAAATATTTCGGTTGGGCTTGGCAGTTCCTTTATTGTTGGCAGGTTGGTTCTTGGCGGGCACGGTATTGAGCAGAAGTGGATAACGGGATAAAGAAAACCTGAAGTGTTGATTGATCGAATGTCTGGAATGCTTTGCCGAAAACCATCAAGGGAAGGTTGAGAATCCTGACATTAATGAGGTGCTCGAACAGGCCGGTAGTCCATTGGTTGGTAAATTCCAAGGATCCATTTGGAGGAACTGCAGGCTCATTAAAAACATAACATGATGAAACTTCAAACGCAAAAAATTTCACCACCGGTGGTGGTTCGCCTGAAACCCAACCACAAATATTCAGAGCGGTAGAATCCTGTTATTGGGCCGCTGTTCGGAATCCCTCAGGGCTACCGGAGATGGGTTGGCCTTCAGGTAGTGGCCAGCCGGCGCAAAGGAACCCTCTGTCTGACAAGTTTTTCTTGATTCGATTAAAATAACCAAAAGAGTCCGGATAGACCCAAATGCTCACAGTCACCTGAGCAGGATCGAGATCACCCAGCAGGGTTGTAAATTTCGATCCAGGTAGCATGGCTTTTTCAAATGGCTCTCCAAGTTGTTCCCGGACAGGAATCAGGATGAATCTCTCCAAGGCTGGCGTCATCGCCTTGGCTATCCCGTATTCAGTTTGTTGTGTTTGCTCTTTGAGGACCAATTTATACTGAAGACGAAATGCGTCGATTGGCCCCACCGTTTCGATGGTGGAAGGAGTTCGTGTCAGTTTTTTTGCTTTGACATTCCATTCTGATCGCATTAATTCCACCAAATCGTCGAGCGGCACGTGAACGAGTTGGCCGTTTTGTAAACGGAAATGAACTTCTTCCCCAAAGACGGTTTTGGCAATCGGTGTGGGCAAATGTTCGATAATGCCATTGGGGGCAATGGAATGATCTATCGCGGTTGATTGGCTGCTCAATTCATCCAATTCGATCTGCAGTTTAAAGGCAACCGCAGACAGCTCAACGTCTTTTTTTTCCTTTTCGGAAAGCTCGTTTTTTCGTTCTTGAATCGAATGCGAAGCAGCTTGGACGGCAAGCTGCAACCGATCCCGGTCAGCCGTCAAGAGCTCTGTCCGCTGGCTTTGCTTTTGGATTTCGTTTTCCAAAGTTTCGTTTTCTTCAATCAGACGATTGACGGTCAGGTTCGCCAGCTCAGTTTTTTCCTCTATCTGAACAAGATCTGAGGCCTGTAAGTCTTCTTTCGCCAGCATTTGTTCCCATACTGATCTGGCCTGACTGCCGATCAGGACGACCAGAATGATCAAGATTCCGACTAGGTTGGCGACCACGTCCAGAAAGGCATCTTGCCCTGGTTCCATGGAGTTGTTGGACTGTCGTCGATTCGAATGATGTTTCATTGAATCCTCCTGACATCCAGTCCGCTGCCTGATAGCAACGTCTTTAGATCTTCAAAACGCTTGTCTGCCCCGGGCGAGACGTACATGTGTAAGTCCGGTTTCCAGTACGAGTTAACCCCCGCAATGCCCCAGGCATCAATGTGTTTCCAAACCTGTTCCACCAACATCGGCAAGGCCGTGGCCGTTTCGCCACGGAATGGAATTTCCTTGATGCCCTTGCCCAGTTCAATGATTTGGACCCCTTTTTCCCCGACGAGTACCTTGATTGGTTTTCGCACCTGGATGGCGTTGGTTGCTTTGGATGGAAGCGCCCAATTCACCCCCCGAGTTTTGGCGAGGCTTTGCTTGGCCGGACTGCCGGACGGGTTTGACGAGTTGGTTCCGGACTTCTGGTCAGCACTGGGATTTCCTCCGCTTGATGGATTGTTCTGATCGCTGGAAGTTGGCGGAACCTGATTGGTTGTACCCGGGTTAAAGGACGAGTGGTTGGGTGTTTGGCTGTTGACGGGCGGGCGCAAGGCTGCTTTTGTTAAGCCACCGGCCGAGTCCTTGGTGTTGGTCTTTTTCCCGCTACCATCGCCTGTTGCCTGTTTGGATGCCGCTGAAGTTTTTTGAAATCCGGATTTCCGAAACGGTGGCAGGTTGGAGATAGACGAAGCGGTTGATTCTTCCGGTGTTGAATGCTGGTCATCAAAGGTCCCCAGATCGGTTAACGATCGATGGTTTTTTTCCTGCCCACTCTTTTTTTTGCTGAGGGTGATGATTTTAGGCAACCCACTTTGACTTGAGCCCGCAGGGATTGCGGATGCCTTGTCTGAGGTTTGGCTTGTAAATTGGGTGTTAGAGGGTCTGGCATACTCAGGATCTTGAACAAATCCTCCGGTAATCGGCGATGCTCGGTAGCCACCGGAGACCTTTCCCCGACCACTGGCGTTACTGAGGCCCGCTGATGAGCTCGAAAAGTTTGGAGCGCCCTCAAGACGTCGAATGCTCTGAAGAGCCTGATTCCGATTGGCTGTTGCCAATCGGAGCATTTGCGTTCTCTTGGCCTGTTCAATTGCCGTTATCAGTCTCTGCTGGAATTGTTTATCCGCAGTGGGAAATTGAAGTTTCACCTCAGAGGTGACCAGTTCATACCCAAATTCGTCAATCCAGGATTTCATGGCCTTGCGAGCTGCTGCGAAAGACTTGGGCCCACTCGGACGGACAATGAAAAGAGGATAGGGTTGGCCGTTCTTCTGGTCAGGATCGATTTGATTCCAATAATCACGAATCAGTAATAACGCTACGTCCAGTGGATTTCCGCTTCCGAGAGGAGTTGGGAAATCGGCAGCTGTCAAAGTGATTTTGTAGGGCTGAAGTGTGACTCCGTTCTCGGTACACTCAATATAAATCGGTCGACGAAAGGTGCCGTTGCCAGGTCCAGATCGAGGAACGATTGCGTACGATTTTTTCCGTCCAACGAGCTCTTTTTTTTGGGCCGCCAAGTTTTCCTTTGCCTTGGTCACCTTGGTCCGCAGCTCAGCTATTTTCGCTTCAGATTCGGGTTGATTGGCTTTTGCCTTGGAATTTGAAAGCGATTCCAGTTCATTTTTCTTTAAATCGAGTTCTTGTTGTAAACGGGTAATGTGGTCAACCAGGTGGCCGGCAAGAGTGCGGTGGGTTCCCAGCCTGTTTTTCAGGTCAGGCCGGAGCCCGCTCATCAGTTCGACTCGATTTTCGATTACCGCTAATTTGTCTTTTGCGGCGAGTTGGTGCTCTCCCATTTTCTCCTGTTTGATCTCCCGCTCCCGATGAGCTTGAACATCGGCGCGTTTCACCACTAGCACCAAGAGGACGATAATGGCGCCCATCGTGCAGATTAATACTGCAAGGAAAGGAAACAGCGTAGGGGCCGTTTCATCATGGCGTGACAATCTTCGGGTCATCCGACTCGTTTCGGGATATCAGGTTCTCTGAACTTCATGGTGGAAACCGCAGCGTCGTTGGCGTGCTTGGTCAAAGACTGATTCAAAAGATTTACCGAGAATGCCAATTCGCGGACGGTTTCTTCTAGCTGAACCGCTTTGGATGCTGCCTCGGCGTGCTGAGTTAGAATCTGCTTGGAAGATTCGAGGAAAGCCGATCGGTTATTGACCTCAATGGTCTGGCAGAAATCCAGTAAGTCTGTCTGGTTTTCGATGGTTTGCCGCTGTTGTTCCAGGAATTGTTGCTGATGCGGAGTGGGAGCTTGTAACGCCACCTGAATCTCCTTCAGTTTATCTTCGACTGCTTGGGAATCACCCTGGTTTGAGACGGCTTGATGTATTTGCTCGAGCCCAAACGTTAGTGCATTTTTCAAGTCTGCGACCGGCGACTCCAGGTTGATCGAGCGGCTCAAATCTCGACCTAATTCGTCTAGAGATTGAAATTTGGCATGGATTTGCTCTCCCAGCAATTCAAAATTGTTTTCGATGACACGGATGCTTTGGCTCGTGGTGGCCGAGTGATTGTCCAGAGAATTGACAATGTTGTCAGTATCCAACGAAAGTTTCGCTTCGAGCACGCTGGTGATCAGTTGTTCCTGCCGAACTTGATATTCAGACAGTGTTTTCGCATTTTCTTCAAAGTAGGACTGGATTTGTTCCATCGACTTTCTTGCTTGAGATGTGATCGCCTCAGCACTGTCTTGATGCCGCAAATCAGATTTGGTGACCTGTTCTTTGATCACCTTGGACATGCCCTTGATTTCGTGAATCAAGGAATCCGAATGCGATAAATCCTCTATCGTTTGTTGCAGGGTGACCTGCATTTGTTCAAGAGATCGAGCCTGATCGACTGTCTCCTGCAGAACCTCAAGTCGTTCTGTAAATTGGGAAATCGCCATCGACTGCTGGGTCTGCGCTCTCAGCATTGATTCTTGCGTTTGAGCAATGGTCTCCTGTCGCTTATCAACAATTTCCTCACTGCGGGTGACGGCATCACTGATTTTTCTGGCATGTTGCTCCATCATCTTCGAAGAAACTGTAACGACTTCATGGAGTTTTTCAGACTGGTTCTCCATGAAAATGTTGGCGTTTTCCATGACGTGAAGGGATTTTTCGAGGGAATGATCAAGCTTGACCATGTGACCGGCCACGACGTTGTCGGAATGGTCGATGGCCCCTTTGAGAACCTTCGACTGCGATTCAAGTAACTCTTCGAATCCCAACGACTGCTTGCCCATCAATTCAACAAGGCGGAGATTTCGAGCTTCAATCAAACCCACGGAATCTTCCATCGCCTGCTGTAGCTTTTTGGCGTGGTTGTCCATGATGTGTTGTGAATCCGCGACAGCGTTCCGGACAGAGGACCCCATTTCGTCCATGATAGGATCAAGGTGTTCGGCCAATCGACTGGCCATAACTTCGGCAAATCGGTCGAGGACACCCGCGGTCGTATCGCGGACTTGGTCGAGTCCAGACTGCCAGGCTTGCGCCTGTTGTTGGCTGATATCTGCCATGCCGCCCAGGACTTGTCGGGACATGTTTTCTACAGACGCTAAATAGGGGTCCCGGTTGGTGCCAAATGTCTCGAATCGTCCGATCAGTTGATCGGCAGCGGCGTCATCGACAGCGGAGAGGTATTGGGTCTCTATTCGGTTGACAATAAATTGAACAAACATCAGTACGATCGAAAGCGTCAAGGCCAACGCAGTCGTGTCAAAGGCGACGTAGAGCTTGTCCCGAAGGCCAGCTAACATGATCTCGAAATCGGAGGCTACGCTCAGACTGCCCAAAGCTCCGGAGATGCCAACGACGGTGCCCAGGAACCCTAACATGGGAATGGCCCAAATCAGGATACGGGTCAATGAATAGCTTTCTTGTTGACGTCCGGCATCCAGATCAGACAGGTACTTCAATTCGTCGTCGAGGCCGTTGGCGGACTCTGTTTTGTCGACAAATTCGAGTGCATCCCGCAGTCGCGTCCCCATATACGAGGATTGCTGTGAGGGTGTCATTTCATCAAGTTCATCCAACAATCGTCGGCTCCCGTTAGCCCTCTGGGGCAGTGCCTGTAACGGGGAGAGTACGATGTTTTTCTGGTCGGCTATCTGATAGAGAACACCCATCAGTTTAAGCGTTAATCCGGCCATGCCAACGAAGAACATGGCGGTAGCAACATACGAGACCGGATGAGCGGTCAGATAACGAACCAGCAATTCGTTGGTGATGAAATCGTTTTGCACCAAGAAGAGAAATGTCCAGAAACCGACCAGTCCCACCATGATTGGCCAGCCAAGCGAGCCCATGACAGAACTGAGCGGACCTTTCCCTTTGACCGGTGGGGTGTCTTCTAAATCGAGGTTGGGTAGCGATGGTGCTTGCATGAAATTGCTTCCTTGCTCTGCATGCATTTGATCCCGCCGAATTGCATCCATACAAACGGCGAAGCTAGCGCAAGAATTTCCCCATTTGGAAAACTCTACTTAATCCAGTGCATCGACATTTTCGATCCAATCAGACAGCGAATCTTGAATTTACGACCGGATTTTTTCTCCAACGGACAAAATTCTGCCAAACCGCGAATCGAGACTAATCGTCAAAGTTTACAAAAGTTAACATTCATCTCCGCCGATAACATTAGGCATTGATCAAATAGCATCCGCCTAAAGGGCAACGCCAGTTCCTAAGCTACTGGTCGTTTAGATGAACATTTGTTTTTTTCCGGTTGAGCGAAGCCTCTGCCGGAAAAGAGAACCGCTATCCCAGGGGGGGATGTTGGTCCAGGTCGTCAGCTGCGACCTGGACCTTTTTTTTGGATGTTGCGATTTGGCTTCGATTGGGAAGAGTGACCATGCCGTTTACGGTTGCTTGACCAGTTTCCAGTGCGACCGCGGCAACTGAAATTGCATGTAATCGTTGTCTTTCAGCAGATTATTCACATCCTCTTGTCTTGAGCAAAGATCCTCGGCAGTCTAATCTCAGTTCTTAGAAATTTGTTTCACTTTGCTCGTTCCGGCCTGTGTCGAAATCCCAAGTCCACCCAGAAACAGAAACTACCCCAGGCGCAGTGCGTCAGGAGGGCCGTTTTAAGAGCATTCTGCGTTTGATGCGAATCCCCAATATTTTCACCGCGATTGCGGACGTTCTAGTGGGATTCATTTTTGTTCATCAGAGTTTCGAGCCTCAGCTCGGATTGCTGTTTTTGGTTTTGACCTCTTGTTGCCTTTATTCTGCAGGCATGATTCTGAATGATGTTTTTGATGTCGAAATTGACTCGCGGGACCGACCGGATCGCCCGATTCCGTCGGGAGCAATTCCTTTTGGATTAGCGGCTGGACTTGGTTTTGGATTGTTGCTTGCGGGACTGGTGTTCTCGTTCCTTGCTTACAGCTTTGGCCATCCGGTTGATCGGACCAGCCTCTGGTTTGGCCATGAGCCGTTTTTAATTGCTACTTGTCTGATTGTCGTCATCCTTCTTTACAATAAGATCCTCAAAAAAACTCCCCTGGCTCCACCGCTGATGGGGAGTTGCCGCTTCTTTAATATCCTGCTGGGGATGAGTCTTGCCGGGAAGGAGAGTGAGAACCTGCTCCCGGCTGGTTTGATCATTGCCGGAGGGATGGGGGTTTATATTGCCGGCGTAACTTGGTTCGCCCGCAGCGAAGCGCGGGAAAGTGGCCGTGGCCTTCTGGCGTTTGGGTTGTTGACGATGATCCTTGGTTTGGCGGGAATTGCCGGGCTTCCATTTTATGGGCTTGATCTACCTGGTACGGTCAATCCATTGAAAGTCTGGTTGTTACCGTTTGTGATGATTCTATTTGCCTACAGCTTGATCCGTTTTGCGTTGAGGGCAATTGCTGATCCTATACCGACTAATGTGCAGTTGACGATCAAACAGTGCCTGCTTTCTATTATTTTGATTCATGCGGGTATTGTGTTTTGGATTGATACCAATCAGGTGCAGTTCCCGCTGGTTGTTTTGATGTTGCTTTTCCCAGCGATCCTGCTTGGGCGTTGGTTTAAGTCGACGTAGTCCAGTCGAGATAATGACAGCCCATGATTCTTGGATACAACACAAACGGATTTGCCAATCACGATGCACTTTCAGCGATCAAGTTGCTGGCTGGAATCGGATATCAAAGCGTGGCCATAACCGTGGATCATCACTGTTTAAATCCGTTTTCAGATTCTGTCTCTCGCCAGATCAAATCTGTCAAAAACCTGTTGCAGGAATACGGGCTTTCAAGCGTAATCGAAACCGGTGCCCGTTTTTTGTTAGATCCCGCTGAGAAGCATGAGCCAACCTTGATGTCTGCGAATCCGAAGAAACGCATTGATTTTTATAAATATTGTGTGGACGTTGCGGCTGAATTGGGTTCCAATTGCGTCTCCATCTGGTCGGGAATTCTTCGGGAAGACGTCTCTGATGAGGTCGCGCTGGAGAGGTTGGCTAGAGGATTGGAATCGGTGGTTCAATATGCCGATGGGGCAGGCGTTATCATCGGATTTGAGCCGGAACCGGGGATGTTTATTGACTCGACTTCGGGATTTACAAGATTGAAGCAATGGGTCAATTCACCCTGCCTGAAAATGACAATGGATGTAGGGCATCTTTACTGTATGCACGAAATGCCGATTGCTGATTACCTCCACCGTTTTGCGGATGATATTATCAACGTTCACATTGAAGATATGCGAGCGGGAATTCATGAGCACCTTATGTTTGGGGAAGGAGAGATGAGCTTTCCTCCCATCATTGAGGCGTTGGGATCCATCGAATTCGATGGTGGTCTCCATGTGGAGCTTAGCCGGCATAGCCATGACGCACCCCGTGCCGCTCGAAAAGCCTATGAGTTCCTTCAACCACTGCTTGTCCATTGATCGACTTCGGGACACTTGCCCGATGTCGCTTACGATTGTTCAACAACTGTTACGCGAAAGCAATCAATGAAAAAAATTGTTGTCCTGTTAACTATTCCGGGTCTTCGCCAAAAAGATCTTTCCTTGATGCCCCATCTGACGTCATTGGTTTCGGGCGGACAGAAGGCGACCATGACTAACAGCTTTCCTGCAGTGACTTGGCCAGCGCAGGCCAATATGCTGACCGGCAAGCTTCCCGCTGAACACGGCGTGACGGGGAACGGTTTTTTTTGGAGAGACGAAAAAAAGGTGGAAATGTGGACCGCGTGGAATGAAAAAATCCAACAACCCCAGATCTGGGATATCTTGCATCAACGGGATTCGTCGATTAAATCGGCGGCCTGGTTTCCGATGCTCAGTAAAGGTTGCGGCGCGGACTTTGTATGCATGCCGGCACCCATTCATCGGCCCGATGGTTCCGAGGATTTGTGGTGTTACACCAAGCCACAGGAGTTCTATGGAGAGCTGTTGAAGGATTATGGGCATTTTCCTTTGCAGCATTTTTGGGGACCGATCGCTAATATTAAATCTACGAAGTGGATATTGGATTCGGCCGGTGCAGCTGCCGAGAAATTCCAACCCGATTTTTCTTATATTTACCTGCCTCACCTCGATTATGCTGCCCAGAAAATGGGTCCTGGCAGTGATTTGGCTCTTAGTGCATTGGCTGAATTGGATGGGCTAATCGACGGAATGCGCACTCAATTTGAGTCTGCTTATGATTCACCGATTTGTTGGATGGTAGTCAGCGAATATGTGATCACCGAAGTCGATCACGTCTGTTACCCCAATCGTTTGTTGCGGGATGCCGGGCTACTGAAGGTCAGTGAGAACGATGGCGAACACTTGGATTTCGAGAATAGTGACGCTTGGGCTTTGGTTGATCACCAGTTCTCCCATGTTTACGTGCGAAACGCCGATGCTGAAGTGATTCAAACAGTTCAACGACTGTTTGCCAATCAGCAAGGTATTCAGGAGTGTTTGGTGATGGACCAACGTTCCAAATACGCAATGGAACATCAACGCAGTGGTGAAGTGATCTTGATTTCGCAGCCCAACAGTTGGCAGGCCTATTACTGGTGGCTGGATGACGCACGGGCGCCGGAGTTCGCCCGAACGGTCGATATTCATCGAAAGCCGGGGTACGATCCGGTCGAGCTCCACATTGACATGCCTTCCAAGTCGACACCATTGGATGCTACTTTGGTCAAGGGATCCCATGGAGCCCCGGTGACTTGTTCGGACCAAAGAGGCCTTTTGATGACTTCAATGGATTTGGATTTGCAACCAGAAATTCGAGATGTTGAAATCTGTGACTTGGTAACAAGCCAGTTTTCCTAAACACTTTCCAGTAGGAGTCCAAAGCGATTGATACGGATGATGAAAACTCTCTTTTTATTAATCGTGTGCTGGATTGTTACAGGAAACGGATATGGTGTTTTTGCCGCAGTACAGGAATCACCCGATTCATCTGAAACATGGTCCAGTTGGCGAGGACCAACGCAAAATGGCGTCGCCGATCCACAAACGGATCCTCCCACTGAATGGTCGGAGGAAAAAAATATCAAATTCAAAACGCCATTGGTCGGCAAAGGGCATTCCACGCCGGTCGTTTGGGGCAACCAGATTTTTGTAACTTCGGCCGAACCGGTTGGTAAAAAATTTCCTGCTATTTTGGACACCGCACCTGGAGCACACGATAACTTCAGCGTCTCGCAGCAGCACAGGTTCCTCGTGAGTTCGTTCGACAGAAAAAATGGCACATTGGTGTGGCAAAAGACGCTTGACCAGGTCGTGCCTCATGAAGGGGGACATTTTACCGGTTCATTGGCCTCTGCTTCTCCGGTGACTGACGGGAAGCGAGTTTATGCTTTTTTTGGTTCGCACGGCCTGTATTGTCTCGACTATCAGGGGCAGTTGATTTGGAAAAAAATCATCGGGAGAATGAATTCCAAGCACGCCCATGGTGAAGGGAGTACACCCGCCCTGCAGGATGGCGTGTTGGTGGTGAACTGGGATCATGAAGGTCAGTCGTTTGTCATTGCGATCGATGCCGGTACTGGAGAGATTTTATGGAAGGTAAATCGGCCTGAGGTGACGTCATGGTCTTCGCCTATCATCGTCAAAGTCGATGGCCGATACCAAGCAGTGATTCCAGGGACGGCGGCCACCCGGGGATACGAACTGCAAACCGGAAAAGTCGTTTGGCAATGTGGTGGACTATCCAATAATGTAGTGGCATCTCCGGTCTATGAGGACGGGATCGTCTATGTGGGAAGCAGTTATGATACGCAGTCCTTTTTGGCGATATCCCTAGCCGGTGCCAAAGGTGACATCACTGAAAGTCCCCATGTTCTCTGGCATCGCCGTCGTCACACACCTTATGTCCCCTCACCACTCGTTTTTCGTTCAACTCTCTATTTTTTCCGCCACTACCAGGGGATTTTATACCGACTGGATGGTCCCAGCGGAAAAGAAAAAGATGTGTTTCGACTTCCCGGTTTGACCAACATTTATGCGTCGCCTATGGCAGCCCAAAATAGAATTTATATCGTGGACCGCGGAGGTCGAACAATGGTCTTGGACCATGCAGACCAACCCAAGATCCTTGCGCTCAATCGCTTGAACGACAGTTTCAGCGCATCACCGGTTGCTGTGGGAAACGAGTTGATCCTGCGAGGTGAAAAATCTCTTTACATCATTTCGGCAAAATAGTCGCCAGCCAGGTTAATTCGCGTCGTGCTGTTGGGGTTGCGTTTGACAGCTCCCTGCAAAGATGTAAACAAAAATCGCGAATGCCACGATCGGAGGGCCTTCGCAGAGTACCCATGACATGGGCATTTCACTGACGAAATCGATGCCGGTGAGAACCAAGCCAAAAATGAGATGCAGGATCGCAATGGACCGAATCAAGGGTAAATATTGCCGGACGTTGAGTGCGAGCAAGAGGCAGATCGACCCATGAAGTGCATAAACCAGCGACAGGGAGCGAGTGAGGTATCCGGTGATTGGCAGCTGGGGTAACGATTCAAGAAGAATTGCCTTATGAATGTTGTCCATTAGTGCGTGGGGAAAAAAAACGGGTACTAATGCAGCCAGCAGGAAAACCCCGTGAAGCCTCAAAATCCAAGTGAGGATGTTCAATCTATCCATAATACCCTAGTCGAGAAGTGTGTTGCCGGTTGTCTTCTGGGCTGCGATGTCTGGCGGCATCGGCCATCTCCAAGTGAAGGGTCTTATTCCGTCCACGCCGTATGAAATTTGGCCGAGGCTGTCGTCTGCATGAACAGGTTTGGCGATCGACCAAATTGGTCCGGAGGGTACTAAACAAGGCAACGCCCGTCAGGCTCAGTCCTTTTTCTCGGTGGGATTATCATTAGCCGTTGCAGGAGGGTTGTTTTCAAAGTCACCGGCGGTGACGATGACGATACGATCCAGCGGCAGCAGCTTCTTGATCGCTCGATCCACATCCGTCTTGGTCAAACGCGACACATTGGCCAATCGCCGGGCTAGGAAATCAGGTTGTCGTCCGGTTCTTTGAAAACGGTGTAAGATCCCCAACAGTTGTTGGTCTTTTCCCAGAATGCCATTGACCTGCTCGATGTACCCGGTTTTGGCTCGTTCTAATTCATCCGGACTGACACCGCCATCGATAAATCGCTGGTATTCTTCCTGGATGACTTCCACCAAACGATCGCGGTTTTTTGGATTGGTGATTGCTTGTGTCATGAACCTGCCGACTTGGTCCAAAGAGTCGGCACTGAACATTGATCCAACCCCGTAGGACAATCCTTCTTTTTGTCGGACACGTTCGCCGAGACGATTAGCCAACGCCCCACCACCGAGGATGTTATTAGCTATAAACATCGCTTCCCAGTCTTGGTCATCATCCCGGATTTTAAGGTTTGTTCCAGCATAAAGCACCGCCATCTTCTTATCCGGTGTATTGATTGAAATATTGTCTTTCTTGGTGACCAGAAACTGATCTTCAATACGCTGATAGGGAACCTCTGGCTTCCAGTCTTCCAGTAGATCGTCCACCAGCGTGATTGTCTCCTCCTGATCGAAAGCTCCCACGATCGTGACTTCTCCAACTGTCCCGGACAGGCAGCGGTTATAAACTTCCTTGATATCTCCGATGGAAAGCTTTTCGATCCTTTCAACATTTTCCTCGACCGTCGGTACGTATCGAATGTTGTTTTTTGGAACAGGGCGCATCTTTCTCATCAGGGCAATTTGTCCAAGATACCTCGGATCGGATTTGGCACTCTCCATTGAAGTCAGACTTTGCGATTTGAGAATCTTGAATTCATCTTCGGGGAAGGCCGGATTTTGCAGGACATCTTTGAGGAGTTTTAACACCTCGGAAAAAGTCTCTTTTCGACCAGAGACGTTGAAGGTGACTTGGCCGGTCGAGCCTGAAACAGATATCGATGCTTTCAGTTCATTGATTTTGTCTTGTAATTCCTGAAATGTGAGAGAAGTCGTACCTTTGAACCACAAGTTAGGCAGCATGTCACAGGCGTCATTCAATCGGTTCTTGGCAAGGAATCCTTCGTTACCATAGCGAAGGGTCAGTCTCATGAAAACTCGATTCAATCGAGTCTGTTTTGGTAGGAGAGCATAGGAAACGCCTGACGAAAACTTTCCATTGACTAATCGATTGGCTATGTTTGCAGGCGTGGATTCGAAGGACTCTCCCTCAGTAATTGACTTTCGCCCCTTATAGTCCTTCACCAGATTCGTAATATCTGGGGTGTTTGGAATGACTGCCCGATCGGGAGTCTTGGTCGGGCGAAAAGTGCCGACCGTTCGATTACTAGTTTTTAAATAGTCACTGGCGACTCGTTTCACATCATCGGGCGAAACTTTTTCAAGGCGATCCCGGTGTAAGAAAAAGAGACGCCAATCACCGTAGGATGCCCACTCGGATAACTGGATTGCCAGCCTTTCCGGGTTGGCCTGCAGGTTTTCACGATTCTTGAGGAACTCTGTGACGGCTCGTTTTACTTCCGCTTCGGTAACACCGTCTTTTCCAATTGCCTGAATGGTGTCGAGCAGTATTTTGGTTGCAGCCTCAATTTTTACGTCTTTTTTGATCTCCATCATGGCAACCAGAGTGCCAGGATCGCGGCCCACTACCGCCTGCGAAAAAACACTTGAAGCAATGCCCGGCTCGATCAGATTTTGGTAGAGCCGACCGCTCGGTTCGGTGCCGAGAATGTGAGCTAATACCTGAACAGAAGCATAATCCGGATGCGCTGCCGAATTGACATGGTAGGCGACTCCGACCAATGGAACATCACCCACCCGACTGAGTGTGACGCTTCTTTCGCCGTCCTGGGGAGGTTCAATGGTGTAGGTTGCTGGTAAAGGTGATTTTGGGTTTTCAATCGTACCGAAATATTTTTCGCAGAACTTTAGCGCCTGATTCGGATCAAAATTGCCAGCCACCACGACCATGGCATTGTCGGGCCGATAATACTTGCGGTAAAAAGCGCGTAAATTAGTGATGGGCACACGTTCGATATCGACCCGATTTCCTATGGTTGTTTTTCCGTAATTGTGCCACTCATAGGCATTGGCCAGGATACGTTGGAACAGCACTCTCAACGGTGAGTTTTCACCCTGCTCGAATTCGTTTCTGACGACGGTCATTTCGGACAGTAGATCTTCACCCTTTACAAAACTGTTGACCATCCTGTCGGCTTCCATCTGAATTGCCCACTCCAAATTTTCCTCCGATGCAGGAAGCGTTTCGAAATAATTAGTGCGATCGTACGAGGTCGTGCCGTTCATGTTGATGACGCCGCGATCCTTGAGTTCTTTGGGGATGTTGGCATGGCTTGGAGTGCCTTTGAAAAGCATGTGCTCTAGCAGGTGAGCCATCCCGGTTTCACCATAACCCTCATGTCGAGAGCCAACGAAAAGCGTCATGTTGACGGTTACACTGCTGGAAGACTTATCAGGATAGAAAATCAGGCGGCAGCCATTGTCTAAAACAAATTCGGTGATGCCTTCGACAGTGGCGACTTTTTTAGGCGCTTGAGCAATACACAGGGACGAGCTGGAAATCACCAAAAGAATCGAAAATAGCGCAATGAGTTTTTTCATGAGATCAATCGAGGTTGTCAGGCGTGAACCGTAAAATTCAGTAATGTTGTCAGGATTTAGTATTGTAACAGGCTGAAGACGTCATAGTCATTGAGGCGTTGGGTGGCATTCAAAAATTGAAGTTCGATCAGGAAAGCGCACCCCACGACGGTCGCGCCAGTCTGCTCCACCAGTTTGCAACAGGCCTCCACGGTACCGCCGGTGGCCAGCAGATCATCGACGATCAAAACTCTTTGCCCGGAGGAAACCCCATCGATGTGCATTTCCAATGTGTCCGTGCCGTACTCGAGGTCATAAGTGATAGATTCTGTTTGGAACGGCAGTTTTCCCGGTTTCCGAACTGGAACAAACGCCGTTTGCAATTCCAAAGCCAACGGCGCCCCGAAAATAAATCCCCGCGCCTCCGCAGCGACAATCGCATCGATTTTTTCCCCTCTGTATTTCTCGGCAAACTGCTTGATAGCGTTTGAAAAAGCGGCAGGATTGGAAAGAAGGGGGGTGATATCTTTGAACACAATCCCCTCTTTGGGAAAGTCAGGTACGTCTCGAATATGTTCTTTCAGATCCACGGTGCTCTATCTTGTGATGGGTGTTGATGATTGATGAGGGTGGCGATGCTCAAAAAATAGACCCCAAGGGCAACAAGTCCTAGTTGTTCCCGGGGATTCACACCCGGGGATTCACATCCGGGGATTCACATCCGGGAATTGACATTTGTAAAAGGGATATTCTCCGCACAGATCGATTTTTTACCACACTTTTACTATACGTGGCGAGGACTGAAGAGGATATAGGTACGAAGTAGCAGTTAACCGCTTCAATCGGTTGGGTGCTGCGCACCAAGATCGAGCATCGATGGGTCGCAGTGGCTGCATGCCGAAAACAGGTCGATGGGGAGTCGACGAGCCGTTGGGAATATAAAACGGAAATGGCGAAGGTATCAATTATACCTCATCGAGGTATCGATTTTTCGATGCTCTACGGAATACAGGTAAGGAATGCCGAATGTTTTGACGAAGTAAGCATTATTGATCACGGAAGGGGGCAAGAAGTTTAACGATTGCCCAGATTGGTTTTGACGGATTAGTCTTTCACGACAACTGTAAAACCCCTTGAATTCCACTGCACATCAGTTTTTCAGCCTGGTTCCTGACACCTGGCTGCCCAGAGCCCGAACAATGAGGGTAATGGCGGCCTCAATCGGGAATCATCGAGACTGGATCGCTTACTCAGGTGCGGGTAAGGAATAGCAAAAGGGGTCTGCGCTAACCCAAAGATATACCGTGATTTCAGATGCTCCTCCACTGCGAATTCATACCGAAGACGAACAGACTTCACCAGAAGATGATTTGTCGATTGCGACCCACATCCCGGGGCTGGAAGATTTTATCGGTTCATTCCGAGATGCGACCGGTTGGGAAGTTGATCTGACTTCTGCGGCGACATCCGGCGGTTTCCTCATGGACGCTGACGATCGACCTGCTGACGGTAATACTCCACTGGAACTCAACATCGTGGACATGGCCAGTGATCTTGTACCTGGCCAATCGTGCGTCCATCGGGAAAAGTGTGATGGTATCGTCAAATCGGTCAATCAGATTCTGGCTGATTTCTGCCGAACCCGGCGGGTGATTGATCGGCTTCATGCTGAAATGGCTACAACGGTACCAGTACTTCTCCAGAGCACTGAAGAAGATGTTCTGCTGGAAAAGCTGGAGGCGGTGATCAAGCAGGGTATGACTATTTTGAATATGTCAGCCGGTGGTGTTTACCTACTTGATGACGAGACACGGGAACTGTCGTTGCGAATTCAAGTCGGGTTGGGAATCGACAGCTTGCTTGCCCCTTCCCGTCCGCTAAAAGGAAGTGTGGCCGACCTGGAAGCGCTGGTTGGAAATTCTGTTGTCATCAAGGATGCCACCCAGCAAGCTTACTGGAATATTCCGGAACATTATCCATCGGGAATTTGTGTTCCGGTAAAAACCCAGGCCGCACCGCTGGGCACTCTCTGGTTCTTTTCCGATCATCAGCGGGAACTTGGAGAAAATGAATCGCAAATAGCCGAGATGATTGGCGGACGGCTTTCCGCGGAGTTGGAAAGGGAATCCGCCGTGCGATCCGGTAGCGTTTCCAAAAAATTCACGCGTGAGATTGAACGCGCAAGAACATGGCAGACCCTTCAGGTGCCTGCCGTGATACCGGAACTGGATGGCTGGAGTCTGATCGGAAGTGAATTTCATAACGAGGGTATTGGGGGATCAATTTTTGACTTTCGGCTTTCTGACGGGGGGGACCTATTTGCTTCTGTTGGAGATGTTCAGGGAGGCTTATTCGAATCAGGCCTCGCTGCGTCATCCCTGAGGGGTGCCATGGTCGCCCACGGTATTGGGCACCCTCAGCCGAGCAACTACTTGCATGATGTCAATAACACGATGTGGAATTGTTCTCTTGGAGACCAAATTGGCTCACTTTTTCATATTCAACTTCAACCCGAGACAGGGATTGCCAAGTGGGCCAACGCAGGTCAGACCGGCGCGGTTGTGGTTGGGGCTGCGGCGGAACCCTATCTGGTCATGGAGGGCTCTCCTTTGGGAACCTGTGAGAACGAAACCTTTGATGGAGGGGAAAGAGTCCTTCTGCCTAACTCCGTTTTATTCGCATTCAACGAGGGATTCCGCGAGTTATTCCGGGCTTCTTTTCGCCGGTGTGGGGACGATGACATCCTGAATGCCATGACTTTGTATCGGATCAACACCTCCGATCGGATCCATGAATGGATCGCTCAAATGATGGAAAAGTTTGATGCGTACCGTAGTCGGCCCGATGTTAGCTTTATCGCAATCCAGCGGAAAGCTGAGCCTTCCGGTGACGAGATCCCTGTCTAGGGTCTTGGAGTGACAGACAGATAGTGAGTCGTCTTCCCGGCCATTGATCGGGATTGAGCGAAAAAAATTGGCAGGAAAAAGCTGGGTCAGGATCCAACCCAAGCAGCCCACTCCAGAAGGATCTTGGGTTGAATCACGCATTCATTGGAATTCCGGCGAATTTTCTCCAAAACTTGGCGAGGCTCCCGGGTTGGTGGGGATGTGAGAAAACGGACCTTGTGGCGGTGGTAGCTCACGATGCCGTTATTGAAGACATTCTTTCGTTTGTTGCTAAAAGACGAGGTTATTAAAACGCAAGGTGATTCCACTACCCAATCATCCACTGCCCGGCAACAAAAGGGTCCAGACCATCAAGGATGAGGTTAAGGCCTTGTTTCGAATCGCCGCCAACGCGGGTTGATTTGAATGCAAGAATCGAGGCTGAACCGGCCTGTTCAATGGATTGGCGACTTGGATTGACGTCACTCATCTCACCGGTGATGCGGAAGTGAAGAGCATCGATTTTCACCGGTTTGAACTGCGAAAAGTCAAAAAACAGTGTGGACAGACTGTTTTTCTTTCTGCTACACCTCTCCCGGTTATCTCCCCGATCCACGTTCCACCAGAACTCGTTGTCCATGTGGCCATTTTTTAAAGCCATTCGAATTTCTTTGCGATACAAATGGTCGATCGCTGGTGCAATCATCAGTTCACTGGCCATTGCTATCTTGTGGGGCGCCAGCATTACGACGATTTATCCTTTTGTCAAAATCGTTTTCCGTGGTGAAACGATGGAAACATGGGTCCAGCAGGAGATTCAACGGGCTGAGGATGGTGTTGTAGCCTTAGAAACGGAAATTAAAGAGCTGCAGAGTGATCCTCAGAATGATCTGACGGTAAAAACGTCCAGGTTGAAAGCAGAAAAGGAAGCGCTTGACTGGTTTCGATCGGTCGAACCCCTTGTGGTAAAGTACGCACCCGACTCGCCTTTTCGAACCCTGGTGTTCGCAATGGGGCTTCTGTTAGTGGCCACACTCCTCAAAGGTGCTTTCCTTGTCATGGGTGTTCTACTTGTGTCGCGAATTGCGCATGGCACGGTGATGGATATGCGGAGAGGGTTCTATCGGAATGCTCTGTTGATGGACCAGGCGCGGATCGACCGGATGGGTACATCCAATCTCATGATGATGCTGACCCACAATATGAACACCGTTTCCGGTGGACTGACCGCTTTTTACGGCAAGAGTATTCGCGAGCCACTGAAAATGGTCGCTTGCCTGGTTGGTGCCGCCTTGATTTCCTGGCAACTGTTGGCGATTTCACTAGTCGTGGTTCCATTCGGTGTGCTAGCCATTCACATGATCTCAAAACGAATGCGTCGGGCGACAATCAACGAAATGGGAGGAATCGCCGCGATTTTCCAGACGTTGATTGAAACTTTCGGTGCTATCAAAACCGTCCGAATTTTCAATCGGGAATCAAGAGAACGGCGACGATTCAAGTCAGAAGCCCGTTCATTATATGACATGGGGATGAGGATTTCGTTTTTTGATGCGCTGCTACGACCCATCTCCGAGATCCTCGGAATTTTAGTGGTTGTCGTCGCCATTCTCACGGGTGCTTATCTGGTTCTGAATCAACAAACGCATTTGTTGGGCTTTAGGATCAGTGACCGGCCGATGGACCCTGAATTACTCATGGTGTTTTTCGCAATGTTGGCCGGTGCCGCTGATCCCGCCCGCAAGATGAGTGAAATTTACTATCTGCTGGTGCGGGGCGGTACCGCATGCGAAAAACTGTATGACACCTTTGAAATGAAAAATCGAGTTGTGGTAACGAATACCCCAATCGAGGTGCCAAAGCACCAAAAGAACATTGTTTTTCAGGATGTCAAATTTCGCTATCATCGGAAAAAGATGGTACTACGGGGACTGAACCTGGAGATTCCATTTGGCCAAACCATTGCGATCTGTGGGAGTAATGGTTCTGGGAAATCAACTATCATCAACTTGATTTGCCGCTTCTATGATCCAAGCCGAGGCGAGGTGTTATTGGATGGAGTGAGTCTGCGTGACGTGAATCCAAAGAAGCTAAGGCGACAGATTGCCTGGGTGACCCAGGACGCGGTTCTATTCCAAGGTACGATTCGTGAAAACATTGCTTATTCCAAGCCAGACGCGACCATGGAGCAAATTCAGGACGCTGCTGGGCAGGCGTTGGTAACCGATTTCATCGACGAATTACCCGACGGTTTCGACACTCAGGTAGGGGACGCAGGAAAAATGATTTCTGGCGGCCAAAAACAAAAAATAGCTCTCGCGCGGGCCATCTTATCGGATCCGAAAATTTTGATTCTAGACGAAGCGACCAGCCAAATGGATGCACACAGTCGGTCCAGCGTGCATCGGAATCTTCAGGAATTTGTCAAGTCGAGAACCACTATTATCATCACCCATGATACGACGTCCTTATGTTTGGCAGAGCGAATTGTATTTCTTAGAAACGGCAAGCTACATCGGGACTGGTTGACCACTGAAGGGCAGCGAGACGCCCGAGTGATCCAGCGGTTGCTAGCAGCGGCCTAACTCATCGATCAGTCCAATCGATTTTTGAGGATGACGGTCAAGGCCTGATTCTTCCTTTGGTCGAAACGGAAGTGCCTCTGTTTTCGGAAATGAAACGGAGGGAGCACGTCTTCAATTGCTCAGGAAAATACGTCTTTTCGTCGGATGAAGATCCTGCTAAAAACCTCTTCCTCCAGCCGAATTCATTCACTCAGAAATAGACAACGCATTGGGATTTTTCGGTCACAATAAGACAATGGGTCATCCGATTTCGTCGCCCCACATCATGCTGGTTTCGCATGAAGCATCTTTGACGGGCGCGCCCAAGATTGCACTGAATCTACTTCGGCATCTGCGGGCAAAAACGGATGTCGAATTGACCACTATTTTGCACAATGGCGGGCCGCTGCATCCCGAGTTTTCGGCAGAATCACCCACCTATTGCATGGATGTGCCACGAGAACATGATCCGAAAATTCACGCTACGGTGCGAAAGATCCTGAGGCCACTTCAAAAAGCGGGTCGAAAGATACTTTGCATTTGCAATTCCGCAGAATCAAGGTTTGTTGCCAATTCAATCTTTACTCGCAATATTCCGATTCTCTACCTTATTCATGAATATCCAACGTCTTACGAGCCACAGGAATTCGAGAAAATAGAGCGGTATTCAAACAAGATGATTTTTCCCTGCCGATCTGTTTTGGATTCGGCCCGTAGGGTGGTTTCCATATCCGACCAAAAAGCCATTATTCAACCTCAGGGCTTGCTTGATGATCAATTTGGTACTCGGATCACAAAAGAAAAAGCAAGAACGCAGATTCGTCGCACATTGGGTTTGCCTGAGGATGCCTTTATCGTGTTGGGATGTGGCACGGTCGATCTCCGCAAAGGGGTTGATCATTTTGTGGCCGCCGCTCGGACCATGGAATCGTTGAATCAGAGCCGTCGACCGATCTATTTTGTTTGGGTGGGTGACGGACCACGTCACGTTCATTCGGCGTTTCACTACGTCGAACTTGACGTTGAAAAATCACGTCAATCCAACGTCCGATTTGTGGGTCAGGTGGAGAATGTCGAGCCCTTTTTTGTGGGTTCGGACTCGTTTCTTTTGACTTCAAGAGTTGATCCATTTCCGTGTGTCATCCACGAAGCCATGGCGGCCAAGTTGCCGATCATTCTCTTCGATCAATCGGGAGGAGCTGTCGAGGCGGTTGGTGAGGATGTTGGAAAAGTGGTGCCCTTTGGAAATTATGTTGAAACGGTAGCGGCTATCCATCAGATCTGCGAAAGCCCTTTTTTGGCGAGGTCAATGGCGGAAAAAGGGATTGCCAGGGTCCGCCGACTTTTCCAGTTTGACCATTACTCTGATCAGATCATTGACTTGTGTGAAACAGAGCTGGGCATGTCCATTCGACCGAAAATTCAACCCATGCCAGTCATGCAGCCGGCTCTGGCTGCAGCCTAAAATTGGGTTGTCGCTTTGTGTTAATGGCGAAATCCTCGTTCGATGACTCATCTTCAGTAATCAGATTGTGGCGTTCATTGATCAGCGATTGTGCGTCCCTTTGCCGGTTGAGAAAAACCGTAAGCGTCTCAAGGTTTGATCGCTGAACGATGGGCCCACAGACCCAATGCTGGATTCCTGACAAAATAGAACCTTCCTTGAGAGTCTTCATTCCAGCCGTCGCTCAGGGTGTCAACGGGGTATTGGGCTGCTGCGGCTGAATAGTCCATATGTGAGTAGCCGACCGATTCAATTTCTTCCGAGGAGATGTTTTCCGTCGCATATCGAATTTCAAATCGATTTTCAGAGGAACCGTGAATCAGATGTGCCGCGGCCGACAGGTTGCATTTCAAATCATCCGTTTTTTCAACGAATTGCATTACCTCTTGCGTGGTCCGATAGCCATATTTTCGAATCAGTCGATCAATCTCCGGATCTTCTCCAAATGTTTTGACACCCTTGGCAAGGACCGTTAATTCACCGCCATCATTGATCATCATCCGGGTTCTATAAACAGATTTGTTACCAATCCAGGTACTGTGGAATTCTTCGGGGTCAAGCCAGGCGACCACCCTGTCCGGTCTTTCATCGACGATGTTGATGTTTACTTCGGCTGAAAGATCGGCCGCTTTATAAAAGCAGTCGTGGTCATCGCCGATGAACAATCCCCTGATCACCTGCTGGCCTTGAACGTTCTCCCCGATGACAGTCAGTATATAGACCACCGGCAAAGCCTGGCAGAAATGGTCCTGAGCATAATTGAGAATTTGCCGCAGAGGGTTGTCTGCTCGGCCCATTACCCGTTCCATTCCAAAAGCTGCACTAATGAAATGACTTTCGTTGATGCCGTCTGCACCTCCGGTCCCAACAAAAATGTTCTTGTTGTAATTGGCCATGCCGATGACCTCGTGGGGAACGACCTGACCTATGGAGACAATCAGATCATGCTGTTGGGTCCATAGAAGTCGGTTTAATTGTGCCTTCCAGGGCTTGTTCCAAATGCCATTGGTTACCTTGGAAACAAAGTCCGCCGGAACCTCGCCGATTGTGGTGACGTCATTTCGCCAATCATGGATTCGAATAAGGTCCTTGGGAATAGTCGGGAACATTTTTTTTAGTTGCCAATCCGGCATGGCAAAATGGGTGCCCAAGGCAGGCATGACATCGGTCATTGCCTCGCCATAATACTCATGTAAGAGACAGGTGATTTCACCTGCTCGGCTTGGAAACCTCGTAAAGTCAGGCGGTAACGCCATGACTTGTCGACGATTTCCCATTTCGGAAAACACTGACGATATGATCTCTCGCAAATCTTTGGAGTGGATTTCCGTCTGCGGCGATCCTTCGGAGAAAAAGGTTGTCATGTTTCGTTAATCGGTTGGAAGGATGCGAGTTGGTAGTTGGATCGTCAGGTCGCCAGCCTATCGTCTGCACCGAATCAATGGAAGTTTTGTTGCGTTTGATCGTTCTTTGGCTTGGCAACCGATTCTTTGGGCAATGGTGACAACGTTGATCTCTGCGGGATGCCGGTCAATGGCCGCGTCGAAGGAAATTGGGTGTAGGCGTCGACTTCGAAAGGGTTGTCATAATAGGGGTTTTTCCCTCGGAGCGTTACCAATACCGAAAATACAAGGTAGGCCGGAATAAAAAAAATACCCCATCGTTCATATTGTCTGACGTGGACGTGTTCGTGGTCACGGGCCCGATCCAGGCCATGGGCATCCCGCCCCAAAATCGTATGGCCTAGTGTTAACGCGATCGGCTGATTGGGGAGCCAGTTCAAAATCCAGGCAACCAAGCCACCGTGATATTCAAGGACGCCTCTTTTAAATTGGGATTGGCCTCCCAGACAAAGTCCTAATATTCCAAAACAACAGCCTAAAGCGGTGTTGGGAAGTGTCCAACAAATGGCGAGGAGTTTCAGGTAGGGCATCGTGTTGTAATGGGGAAAATAATCCCAAGCCTGATTGGTTTCTAATTGTTGTTCGACAGTTTTTCAGATGTCAAAGATCCATCCAAAGTGATTCGGATGATTCAAGACAGTTTTTTGGTCAACCCGCTTTGGGATCAAATAGTAACGGAAAAAATGTTCCATCCATTTTTTTGCCCTTACTGATTTCGGGCACTCCATTGAGGAGAACTTCGTCAGAATCTGATTGTGTTCCATCGGCAAAGACGTTCAGAACGATCGCGCGTCGCGGTTGAGCGGTTCTGTTTTCGAATGAACCATGCACTAACAACGGATGGTGAAAGGCAGCTTGCCCCGCCTTTAATTCCACGGCGGTCGGCTGCTGGAATCTCTCCCATTGCTCATCTGAGAGCACGTTTCTAATTGAGTTCATGTCACCAGCCAAACCAACAGATGGAAGCAAATCCCACCGATGGCTGGTCGGGATATATTGTAAACAGCCGTTGTCAGAGTTGGTGTCATCCAAACCGATCCAACAAGTTAGATGTTGCATCGGCTTGGTCCGAGTCCAGTACGAATAATCTTGATGCCACGCCACTACGCCTCCATGCCGCGGTGGTTTGCAAAAGAGTTGATCATGCCAGAACCTGACAGGCTGATCATTCAGTAACTGGGAAGCTGCCTTGAGAAATGAGGGTATCCAAAGAACGTCGTGCAGGCCTTGACGCACTCGCCAGCCGCCGAGCGCATGGAAAAGAACATGGTCCGGATTGCCAGATTCATTGGCATGATATTCGTACCAATACTCACGACCGTCATGATCGCAATGGAGAACCTCCTCCAGCTCAGATCGAAGAGCATCGATTTGACTTTGATTCAAGATATCAATACCTGAAATAAATCCATTATTTTGGAAATCAGCCAGTTGTTGGTCGGACAGCCCGGCCGATTCCCAGGCCGAACCGGTCGTGTTTCCCGCAAATTCAGGTTGGATGGGAGAATGAAATTGAGAAAGGTCCATATCGAGTTGACTTGAAATTGAAGAGGTTGTTGGCCGATATTTTATCACAAACTGTTTTATATTAATGCTTTATGTCAAATAAAAGGACGCCGTAATTGACACCGTTACGGTCAACAAAGTCCAATGGGACTTAAATAAAGTCATCAAATATTGCCGGAACAGGAAACTTTTAACTTTTTCCGACGTCCAAAAACGTTGCTGACTTTACGTCCGCGCTCCGGTGACGAATCTCTGGAGCTTGGTTTAGCGAAATGCAGCTCAGTTTTTATTGAATGAGTTACGATTACGCCGCCTGTTTTGATGCTTTGGATCGGCTTTTAAGCTGTTTTGAATCTAGCGATTCAAAATCCGCCAAATAGAATAGGCAACTATGGATCGAAAATCCATATAATAGCAATTATTCCCGGAGATACCTGATGTCACGTTCAAGCGTGTTCAGTCGAATCGCATCTTGGTTAAAGAACGCTTCCAATCTTAATGATTACCGCCGCCAAAGGGAGGCTCTCGGTCGAGTTCATCGCCAGTACACGGTCCAAAATCTGGAAGACCGTCACATGCTCGATGCCAGTTTTGAATTCATTTCTGCCACCGATGATTTGTTGCTTGAGAATTTTTCGGAAACAGTGAGTGAGTCTCTGGAAATCGGTGAGACGGCGAATGCGTTTACGTTTCAACTTGGTGAGGGAAATTGGAGTCAGGTTGGCGGCGGCGATCCTGGGATCACCGGTGCGGGTACCAGCACGCTTCGAATAGACAAGACGATTGGCCCAACTATCGATCTCCTCCGTATTGAAGAAACGTTGGGGATGGCGATGAATTTCAGCGGAGCCAATTACGCCGACTTCACTGACTTTATAATCGACACTGACCGTGGTGAAATTACTCAGACGCCTTTGTCCGAGTTGATATTCACTAATTTTTCAGCTATCGGCGCCGAAACACTTGAGTTGCGAGAAGTCGTGAATGACTTTCGCGGTGATGTAACGATTATCGACACCAATTTCGCAAGGATTCGTGATGGTGGCGAAATAAAAACCGAGCGAATTGACGTTAATTTTGATGCGGAAATTGAAAACAACGGTCGAATGTTTATCAACGGGGAAATGACCATTGGTGGTGATCTACTCCTGAACTCCAATGAGGGAGATATTCGTCAGGAGGCCGACGCGCCGGTAACGGTTCAGGGAAAGACCCGTTTGAAGTCGAACGGTGGTGGTGTTTCAGCTGGTGCGGAAATTTACCTTGCCTTTGGTGATCGGGATGGTGATGGGGTCAATGATAATGACTTCGTCGGGCATGTTGAAATTCTGCTGGGATCCAACATCGATATTCGTGACAGCAATGACCTGCTTCTGGGCGATGCCAATACGATTCCATTCGCCGATATAAACCAGTATTACGCGGAGTCCGAAAATGGGAACATTACGGTCGATGGATTGATTAATGTGCCAGGTGATGAAGCCGATGTCGTGGGGACGCTGTTTTTGCGGTCTTCGGTTGGCATTTCTCAAACAGCCCAAGGTACATTGGTTTCGGATGCCTTGATCCTATTGGGCGAGGGTGACATCATCCTCGATGGCCAGAACAAGATCTTTGACAACGGAAACAATGCGGCGGGTTTGCTGTCGATAGATGTTTTTGGCGACTTGGTATTCAATAATGAAGAGGATATCCAATTTTCCGGTAACACCTATACCTACATTCCTCCCGGGACTTCGACAACGATTCGTGCCGCACGGGTCCGTCAGGACGATGGAACCAAAGGCAACATGACGATATCGACATCCGATGACAACGTCACGCAGACCGGCGACGCTCCTGTTATCGTGGACGAAACAACGACTTTTGATGTGGGAACCGGCAATGTCACTCTGGATTACGGGGACGAACTTGGCGATTTACTCAATGACAACAACTGGAATCGGATTGACATTCTAAGTGCTGGCACGGTGAGTTTTGTTGATGAAAATGCCATCGTCGTTGGCGACGTCGCCGTGACCAATGATGCAAGGTTCATGGCAGAAAATGACCAAGCGATCGAGGCCGATGGGGCGATTGTGATTGGCAACAATATATTGTTCCAAACCGAAACCGGTGTTAGTCAAACTTCAGGTTCCATTGAAGCAGTCGGTTTGGCCGCTCAGGGAAGTGGCGATTTTAAGTTTGATTTGGTCAATAAAATCGGTGATGCCGCGACCCGAGGTAAAGTAGCCGCCTCGATCGAAGAGGGTGAGTTCTCTGTCGATAACCTCTTTGGCTTGGAAACATCCACGATTACGGCATTCGGCGAGACCGTGACAGGTATCGATGGAATCGAGGTCAGTCGCGCCCGGTTGCGGGGTTCGGAAATTGCTATCAACGAGGTAGTGAACTCCTTGTTTGTTTATCTCGAATCCGATTCATCGATTTCACAAACCGCTGTGATCACCACAGACGCTTTGTTGATTCGCAGTAACGATGTCACCAATCTCGGTGCCGCAAACAATGTTGGCATTCTGGCTGCTCAGGTCGATGGAGAGTTTCTTTTCAACAACGATATTGAACTGTCCATCGGCAAGTTGGCTTACGATGGAACGGAGGTTTCCGGAATTCAGGTTGAAAACGGATTGTTCAACAACTTTACGCTTTCGACAACCGATGACGATGTCATGCAAAATTTGGATGGCCCGGTGATCGTTGAAGATGTCCTGGACATCAATATTGGAACCGGGTGCATCACATTGAACTTTGGTGACGGTGATGGTGATACTTTCAATGACAACGATTTCGATACACTCGTTGTCACCAGCGCACTTCAGGTTGAAATTGTGGATCGCAACACGATCACAACCAACTCGATTAACGTTGCCGAACAGATCCGCATTCAATCGGAAATTGGCGGCATCGATTTGGAAGGCAATCTGACAGCCACCAATATGGTTCTGTTGCAGGCGGCCGATGGCGTTAGTCAGGCGGCCGGAACTGGAGTGATATCAACCGCGGCCCTCATGTTACAAGGACAGGGCGATTTCCTGCTTAATAACGACAACGAAGTGGGAAGCCCGACCACCAACGGTGAAATTGCGGTCGATATTAATGGTGCGTTTGAGTTTAACAACATTTACGCCTTAACGTCAAAACAGCTGACTTACACGCTGAAAGACCTGTCGACCATCACCATTAATGGATTCAATATTACAACCGCCAACGGCGCATTGGTCCTGAATGTGAATGGACTGACCATTGAAACCGAAATTGTCGCTCCCAAAATTGTTATTAATACCAATGGTGATATTATTCAGACGCCGTCGGGTCGCTTAATCACCGACGAATTGGTTCTCAGTGGTGTCGGTGATTTTGATCTCAACGCGATGAATCAAATCGGTACCGCTTTGGTGCCAGGGGTCGTTGCCATTAATGTTATCGGTGACGTCGAGCTGACCAACGAGTTCGCCCTGAACTTCGGTGAAATTGTCTGCGGCCCGGATACCTTCCTTGGAATCAGTTTGGCCCCTGGGGCCACCAGTGACGGAGACCTGACATTCACCACCGTCAATGGCGATATCAATCAAGTCAGTGATTCTGTCATGACAGTAGCCGGTATCACGACGTTTGACGTCGGAACGGGGATGGTCAACTTGACGGGCTTTCCCGACAGTGACAACGATTTCAACATTTTGAGGGTGACGTCGGCAGACAGGGTGGAAGTCGCTGACTCGGATGGAATTACGATCGAAGAAGCGTTCATTGCCAACAACTTCATGGTGCGTTCCGGTGAAACGATTCCGTCGGAGATTGTCCTGGATGACAACATTGTTGTCGGAGGCCAGATGCTACTGGTCTCTCTCCAAGGTGTTAGTCAGCAACGGGGAGGTGTGACCGCAGGTGCTCTCCTGTTGGATGGAGCGTCGAATTTTGATTTATTGCTGTCCAATGGAATCGCCAGTCTAAGCGCAAACGTGAATGGTGATATCTCTTTCAACAATACCGTTGACTTGGTGTTTGAAAAACAGTCTTACCTTACTCTGGCGGGTGCAACACATTTATTTAATGGCATTGATGTCCAGTCCACTGGCTTCAATGGAAATTTAATCGTTAGTACATCCAATGATAATGTGTCGCAGGCTAGTGACGCCCATTTACAGGTTGCTAAAACGTCCTTGTTTGACCTGGGTGGAGGAACTCTGGATTTAACCGGTGGCGATTCCAATGGCGACTTTTTGAACGACAACGATTTGAACGTATTGGCCATTGCCTCTGCCGGTAATACCGAAGTCGTTGACCAGAACAGCATTAGCCTCGATAACGTGTCTTCTTCCGGATCGATGATGATTGAATCCGAGGGTGGCTCGATTTCATTGCAAGGTCAAGTGATCGGCGAAAATCAAATCCTCCTCAAGGCTCTCACTGGAGTCGGCACAGCGATTGATGCCTTTGTGGTCACCGACGAATTGCTACTGGAGGGTGATGGCGAATTCAATCTAAACGGAAATAACCAAATCGGGCAGATTGCCACATCGGGTCAGGTTGCTGTCGACGTGGCCGGTGATGTGATATTGCACAACACGTTTGGTTTAAATTTTGATGATCTGACTTTCACTCAAATGAGTGGTGCGGCGACTAACATCGCCGGTGTAAGTGTGACGGGTGTGAATGGAGACCTGTTTGTACAGGCTGGAGGTGACATCACGGATTCGGACTTGGTTGATCTGGCGATCGACGGTCATGCGGACTTTGTAGCTGGTGGTGGTAGTGACGTTGAACTGGGAGGCGTTAATTCTTTGACTTCGGCCAGCATCGGCTTGGGCGGACGAAATGCCACTATCATTAAAAATGATGCGGTGGTTTTAAATGGTGTCGACATAGCAGGTGACCTACAAATTCAATCTGCCGGAGGGTTCACTCAGAGTGCGGTGGACGAATCGGGACTGGTCGGTTCTCGGTACATCAACGTTGATGGAACAGCCGTCTTTACCCTCGACAGTAGCACCGGATTGACTGAAGATCTTAATTTCAATTTGATGGTGGTCAATAATAGTCTGGTGAACAACCGATTTGGAGGTGACGTCCTTATTCAAGGTTCGACCTTCACGGGTTCGGGCACCGGGAATGGCCAATTGGGATCAGTGCAGTTACGCAACTCCATACTGGATACTGCTGTCTTTCCAACTATTAATACGATGGCGGGCGACCAACTGACCTCTTTGACTGTTTGGGCTCCCAACAGTTCTCTTTCCATTCGGGATTTGGGGGCGGGAACCGACTATGACGTCATTTCCAACATGACGATCTATGCTGGGACTGACTCGGAGACCGGATTGGTTGGGGACACCCTAAAGGTCACAGATAATTCAAAAACGCGGTCGTTGCGGGACGAAGAAGGTGTTGAGATGATCATCGGTGGAAATCTAAACACCAATGCCGCCAACACCTTGATCCTGGCCGATTCGGTTGATGATGCTGTTAACGTTGCTGGAACTTTGAGTTTGGTGAATCAGGGCGGAGCGAATGAGAATCGGATTCGTGTTGGTGTTGGCTCAGGGGGTCTTCGAGGTGATGACAGTGGAGCAACCGTCAACGCCGATCAAGTGCGTACTCGAGCAAATCGAAACGGAGCAGATGGACATGTCACCATCAACCTGGACAGTGATGTCATGTTCACCGGTGGAAACTTTGCCACCTCCCTGGTGGTTGTTTCAGGCGGAGAAATCGCTGACGCCGCTGACGCCGCTATTTCGGTTGCCAACGCAGCGTTCTTCGATGCCAACGCCGGGGCGGGGAATATTGACCTGGGAGATGACAATGCGACGAATCGAACGATTTTCGGATCGGTTGGATTCCTTGGTAACAACGTTTCCTTCACCGAAGACACTTCAGCCATCCTTAATGGTTCAAGCGTCGCCGGAACATTGGATGCATTTGTCAAAGGTTCGTTGCGTCAGTCGGGTCTCGATCGTCAAGGTCGTGCCGGAACGGCCTTCCTTGAAGTCAATGGTGATGTCACCTTAACCGTCGATGGCGATGCCATCCCAGGTGACCATGTCCGAGACTCTTTGGGGAAAGATGTCCGGTTGATGGCCAATAGCAGTCAGGATTTGATGGATAACGTCTTTGGCGGAGCCGTGAATATCAATACCACCCAGCACCTCTCAGGAGGAAACGGGACGCTTCGCCATGTTGAAGTTCGAAACGTTGGTCCCAACGCGGCGGTCCCGGTCTTCGGGATATCCAATGCGGATCCTTTGAAATCGATGACACTTTGGCATACCAACAGCTCGATCGATTTGGTTGAACAATCGACCGTGATCGACTACCACATTAAGACTTCTCTGAATCTTTATGCTGGTGTTGATTCGGACAATGGTAAAACAACCGGTGGTCGGTCCATCGTCGATGATTCCATGAGGCGGGACGTTACCGATGCGGCCAATGTTACCATCTTTGTTGCAGGCAATATGGAAGTCCATTCATCCAACGGCATTACTCTGGTCGATGACTCATCGAATTCGCTGGTGGTTGAACGAAAGTCTTCGTTCCTCTCAGAAGGGGGTTTGCAGGGTAACGCCATTGATGTTGGCTCTTCACTGACCGTCCGCGGCGATGATAGCGGTGGAACCTTTGAAACGAGAACATTGAAATACTTGATTGAGGATACTGGTGTTGGGGGAGATGTGACCGTGGTAGCAGACCTTGGGTTCTTCGTCGATAACACCAGTGCGGCTCCTTCGGTCGTATTGCGTCCGTAATAACGGGTTTGCGAACAGGTATTTTTTTAAAAGCATGGTGATGACCATGCTTTTTTTTAAACGGTTAATAAGAATGATCCTCGGTTAAACACGGCGCCATGATTGGATAGAAGATCGAGTTGTTGCGTTTCGATCGCTTATTCGATGTTAGAGATGAAAGACGATAATGTCTTCCCAAAGATGACCGTCCGGTGCGAAATGAACAACAACGTCCTTGACCTGTTTGAGAACGATTGATGCAATCCAGACGTACTGAAAAAAGAACCAACCAGTTTCGATCATCTCAGCAACCGGACCTTCGGAATCGTTATTTTGGACCGCTGGTCGTACTCTTGTTGTTGTTTTGCGTAATAGCTGGAGCGATCTTTCTGACTTCCGAGAAAATTGTGTTGCAGAAATTTCTGTTGGCGCTGGTGAAGCCGATGGGCTTGTGCTGGGTAGCGTTGATGACGCTGACTTATTTGCTGATTACAAATGGCCAACGATTTCTGGGTTTCTTTGCAATGTCCATTACCCTGTTTTTTTCTTTAGCTGGTAATGGAGCGATGGTGTATTCGTTGGCTTCTGTGCTGGAGCGACCTTATCTTGATTTTCAGGTAACATCGGCTCCTCGGTACGATTGTTTGGTTTTACTCGGCGGGGGAACGTCATTTAAACAGAATCAGCAATCCCAACTTGGGTCCAGTGGGGATCGGGTCATGGTCGCTGCCGCCATGTATCACCAGGGAAAAGTAGAGAAGATTCTCTGTACGGGGACCGTCATCAAGCAGTTTGCTGTCGAAGGTGTTCCCTCTGGCGGTGAGCAAGCTCGTGAACTACTGATAAGGGTTGGAGTACCTGAGGAGAAAATCGAGCTGATTTCTGGCAGAAACACCCGCGAGGAAATGCGCAGTCTGTCCAAGCGTTTTTCTGATTCCGACGATCGAGTGGGATTAATTAGCTCTGCTTGGCATTTGCCACGAGTCATGCGTTTGGCCGTCAAAAACGGCGTCCGGGCAGAACCCGTCCCCTCTGATTTCATGACGGGTTTTGGCAAATTCACAATCCTGTCGCTGATTCCGTCTTCCGGTGCGATGCAGGATAACACCAAGTTATTGAAAGAGTTGCTGGCAGAAAAAATGGGCCAGTGAGGGTCCCGGCCATTCTTTTTTGCAGCGATGGAGCCGGCCTTTGGTCTATGATCCCGAAAGGGGATACCAAGATTTGTAGCCGATTTCGATTTAAAAAAAACGAATCGAGGGGATCATTCTACTTTTGCCAAACAGGTTGTAGCCAAGCCTGTTTCTTTTGCGACTTGAGACTCGGGTTGGCGTGGGGTTCACTGGAATGGATGACGACTCGCACATAAAGTTCGTCACCGGTCATCTTGTAGGTGGGGCTTAGCTCTTTGGATTCGTGCAATACGATCCCGACATTTTTGAGGTCTTTAGAATCTCTGGATTTTCGAGTGCCGATGAACTGTGTGCGAAACGTAGCACCTTCCACAGGTTGGATCTGCAAAGAGTAGGTTCCTTCCTGGCGGTTGAACGAAAATGCCTGGATGACGACGCCGCTGGAGGCATAAAAATTTCCGGCTTCGAGTGAATTGACAATATTGGCAGGGGTCAGCCGCTTGGCAGCTACCATGACCCATCCACGTCCAGGTGAGGCTCCGCCAGTGCCGTGATAGTTGTGTGAGTCATCGGTTGCTATTCCATAAAGCGGTGCAAGCTTCATTTTTTCAATACGAATGGTATTGGCGATATCCCACATTTTTTCCAGGCCTGGTCGGTCCTTGTCGCCAAGCTGGTTGACACTTGGATGGCCATTGTAGACCTCGAAAAATTTCTCCTCTACGACAGCTGCCATGTCTTCGGCGGTAATGGCCCAACCAAAATTGGGGTGATTCAAATGTGCAAAAATAGGGCGTCCCAGTCGCGCCTGTTGCCGCTGGATAGCCTGCAGATTGTTGGACATGGTTTCACGAATACTCTTGCCTCCTTGCGGCTTGATCAAATCTTGCAGATTGGTGGCATTGATATGAACCGGAAGGCTACCAAAGTGGTCCGTTATTTCTTCTGCCTGAATCATCAGAAATCTCTCGGTTTCGTCAAAAAGCGTCCTGAACTCGTTGAATGGTTTGAGACGCACTTCGGTATTGGCATTCCGGACCCGTGTTTCAATCCAGTCATTTCCAAACACTTTGCGATATCTCGCCAGCCCATTTTTGCCAGCTCGCTTTTCTACCGTTTGGGCACCCATCCATCGTTCACCGCTACTTAGAACATTGTGGTCGGACAATCCGAGAAAATGGTAGTCGCGATCCTTGTACCATTTGCAGATCATTTCCGGGAAATCGTTCCCGTCGCTCCATAAGGAATGGGTATGTAGATTCCCGCGGTACCAGTGAATCGGTGCCAAAGAGTCACTCTTTGATGACGGGTTTTGCGCCATTAAGACTGCCGGTATTCCCGCCAACAGGCAAAAAACCGTTGAAATCAGACCCGCCAAACGGTTGAAGCGGTCGGGGCTACGGGCAACGCCTACACGCCCGAATAAGACGTTTTGCAAAATCATTGACAACCTTTCAAAGAATTCCATGAGCTGTGGCGAAAATGATCGGAGGTCCGATAAAGCCAGCGGCGGGGGAACGATCCCGATCGATTCTCACACTTGGTATTATTTTATAGATCTGATCGGTTGGCAAACCATTCGGTTGTTCTTTTGGAAACTAATTGGAAAATCCAACGCTTCCCGCTTTCGTCTGGCTTTGGTTCGGAATTCAAGAGGGATTGATCTTACCGGACGCTGAGCACCTTCCAAGCGCGAAAAGTAACGTCCCACATTCGGCAGAAAAAGCAGCATGATCGAAAAAAGAACTTCACGCCGATCATTCTCTAGTATCTTGAAACGCCAAGGTGCAGTCGCCAACTGAAGCGGCCCACTTGTTGGGGTTGGTACCTAGGGGCTTTCAACTCGGGGCTTTCAACTCGGGGCTGCTTGTCATTCAATCAGCTACCGGTCATTCAATCAGCTACCGGTCATTCAATCAGCTACCGGTCATTCAATCAGCTACCGGTCATTAAATCAGCAAAGAAGCCGTAATCAACCCAATCACAAAGGCAGCTGTGACCCGAGCCACCACGTAAATGTTGGAAGGGTGAATGCCATCACCAATGGCGATCAGCTTGATTTGAGCAATGAGTTGCGTCATCTAGGTGTCATTTCTTTTGCTAATGCACGTAACTGTTTGACATGGCGGTGTTTTTCCTCTCACCGTCTGGGCCATGTAAATCGGTTGTCTGGCTGGGAAAATCCATTCGTCCCTGCCTTGGGCCAAGTGAACCGACCTCCGTTCTCATTCTGAGGAGGAGCATTCGGCCACGAAAAACCACCTCCAGTTGGTTGGGAAAACCGACCCCGTGGCCAACTGAAGCCTCCCCTGGGAGAAGTCATTCCTCCGCGGGGTGATGAAAAATTGGGTGATGAAAAATTGGGTGATGAAAACCGACCTCTTGGAAATGTCGACTGACGCTTCTGAGAAGCTGGTCTGGAATTTACAATCGGCTCCGATTCAAGTCGCGGCTGAAAATCCACAAAAGTCGAGGCGTGTCTGGTTTTGTACTTCCTCAAGGATTGTTGCTCAAAATTCTGACTTAAGCAACCACCCATGTTGACAACAATCAGGAGGTAAAAAGTGCAGTTTAAGATTGTTCTTTGGTTCACCCACCGCTCCTCTGCTTCACGTGCAATCCCTCAGCATAAATGGGGGCGTTCCAGTACGCAAGGATCAAAAAAGACGTAATTCTAATCCCCAAAGAACTCATCTAATGGATCAAATTTAGGCATAGAGAGAATTAAGACTTTCATTTCCCCAATTGCCCTGTGGCGTGTTCCAGGACGAATTAATAAACATTGCCCTGCTTGTATGGGGTAATAATGGTCATCCAGCTCCATTTGGGCGTCATCCTGACACTCCAGAAAATAGTAAACTTCCAAATGATCCTGGTGATAGTGCTTTTTGGCTGTTTTGGAAATTTCGGTAAGATGGAATGTTCCCGGAAAATCGGGGGTTTCGGTGAAGCCTCGTCGGGCAGTGCCGCACGGACAATCGGTGGCAGGCAATCGGGAAAAATCGACAAATTCAAACGGTGGTGGAGGCATGTTTACATTTCCCAAGGAAAGGACGAACGCGTCTGTTTCGTCGATCATACTGAATCTGGCGAACATTGCGGATAAGGGATGGATCCTACGTTGTCTCGTGTCTCCGATTTTTTGGAGCGAGACCAGTGCATTAAAAGCGAAGCCGGGCCTTGTTCGGTAGACAAATCTCACTAGTCAGCCTGGACGCACCTTTCCTTGCAAAAAAGAGGAGAAGGTGGAAGGCAGAAAAAGAATCGCAATGATATTGTTGGCACGATCCAAAATTCGTTTTTTTTTAGTGTTGGTGACCCTGTTCGTCATTCAAGCGAGGAGGGAAAGAGTGGTCTTTGGGCAGGGATCAGATCAGCAAAGACAAATCCATCGAAGCATTCGTCAGGGATTGGATTATCTCTTTTCCCAACAGGAAAAAGAGGGTGGGTTCCGATCGAGTTATTATGGCAATTTGAAGGGAGGGGCCGGGGTCACTGCCTTGGTGTTATTCGCGATTTCCGGTTCTGACACAAAGTATCTGGACGCCCACGGGGAGTCGATTCGGCAAGCCTTCGGCTTTTTGAGAAAAGGCATAAGAAAGCATGGATTTGTAGCCAACCCATCCGGTCCTGATTATGCGGTTTATTCAACAGCATTATTACTTTTGGCAGACTCCAATCTACGCAGGCATCCGACGCCACGAGCTTGGCAAGGCTCTCTTCTTGAAAACGATGAACGGCTGGCTCTTCAAAAATTCCTGTGTCAGGCCCAATTAGGAGAAGTTCATCAGATCAAGGCGGCAACTGCCGATTATGGTGGATGGGATTTATCAGGTTGGATGTTGGGTCCCCGTGTTTCAAGAGGTACCAACGTCTCGGTAACCAGTTTTGCAGTCTGGGCATTGGCCGAAGATCAATCAGAAGCGGCAAAGATAGCGCGATCACGATCCAGGAAATGGTTGTCCGGGGTGCAGAATCCGGATGGCGGATTTCATTTTCATCCTGTCAAAAATCATGTGGGTAACAAG
This sequence comes from Planctomycetota bacterium, assembly GCA_014238905.1. Lineage (GTDB taxonomy): Bacteria > Planctomycetota > Planctomycetia > Pirellulales > Pirellulaceae > JABAAE01. The sequence goes on along the minus strand of JABAAE010000001.1, from coordinate 363,344 downwards.
GCTGGGTGGTCGGACAATCTTCACCATCAACCGATCAGTTATGGTACGGCCACCTGTGATGGTTTGAGAATGATGAGAAAATTGAATTATAGGAAGGATGATATGAAAACGGCGCGTCAGTGGATTGAATCGAGACGCTTCCGAGGAGTCGTTCCCGGTTTTGAAACGTTGCCTTCTGCCGACGCGGACTACTCTTGGAAGAAGGGATTGCGATTCTACCACTGCATGAGTCTGGCGATTGAATCCAGATTTTTGTCGCTGGAATTCCAAAAGGAGGCCAAAATGGACATCCAGAATTTTCTCCTGCAAAACCAGAAGAGGGATGGATTTTGGTCGAATAAAAATGCGAGAATGCGCGAAGATGATCCCATGATAGCGACCTCGTTTGCGTGCATTGCGCTAACCTACTTGGGACCATAACGGAGCTTGACCTGTCAACGGATTACTCCATTTTGAATTTTTGTTTTATAGAAAGCCGGTCCCCAATGTTGCACCGATCCCCATTTTTCTTTCTAGCTCTGGGCTGCCTGCTCGTTTCCCCAGTTGGTGAGGTGGTGGCCCAGTCTGATAATCTGTCTCCGACGAATCAAGTGAGTAATGTTCGTCAGATGAAGCTTTGGAGTTCAAAGGTGCCCGGCCAAGCGGCCGAAAAAAAACGAGAGATCAAATCTGGAATTGATCCACGAATCGGGGAAAAAGTGACTGAGGTTACCCAACCAATGATTTCGATTTACTCCCCTCCCAAGGACCTCAACAATGGGGCGGCCGTCGTGATTTGTCCTGGCGGCGGATATCACATTTTGGCCTACGACCTGGAGGGAACAGAGGTCGCCCGGTGGTTAAACAGCATTGGCGTCACGGGCGTGGTACTACATTACCGGGTGCCGCGTGCGAAAGGTCGGCCCAAGCATGAACTTCCGTTGATGGATTTGCAGCGTGCTATCAGCGTTGTTCGGTTTTCGTCGAAAGAGCTTGGAATTGATGCAAAGAGAATTGGGGTTTTGGGGTTTAGCGCTGGCGGTCATTTGGCTGCCATGGGAAGCACCGCGTACAAAGAACGGAGTTACCAGGCGGTTGATGATATGGATAACGTCAGCATTCGCCCTGATTTCACGGTTTTGGTTTATCCAGCCTATTTGAATCAGGAGAAAGAAGCCTTTCAATTATCATCGGAGTTCAATGTCAATGATAAGACGCCGCCGGCAATCTTGATTCACACCAGCGACGATCCTGTTTCTTCACTTGGGAGCATTGCTTATTACTCTCATTTGAAAAAAGCCAAAGTTCCGGCTGAGTTGCATGTTTTTCCCGACGGTGGGCACGGCTACGGGTTGAGGCCCTCCTCCAAGGCTGTTTCAGGCTGGCCTAAGCTTGTTCACCGTTGGTTGAAAACCCAGAGCATCATTGAGTAAACGTGTCGTCGTCGGAAAGCTTGATGAAAAAGTAATCTGTGTGGTTTGCTGGCAGGATGACTGGGCGAGCAAGGCTAAGTGACAGAATCGATGACCCAAGCAACCTGCCTAATTTTGATTCGAGGTCTCCTTGTCTTGAATCGATTGGCGAACACCGGCGGGTAGCCGAAACCGGATCGAAATCCAAATGACAAACCCTATCATAAATGCCATATATGCTGAAAAGAACCACCAGAATCCCTGCATGCCATTCTTTCCCAAGTTTTCCATAATGACCAACTGATGGATCGAGATCAGAAAAATTTGGGTGACCACCGCAACGATATATAAAGCGGTGACGATTTTCCGAAGCGATTCATCTTTTCTTTCTGGGGCCAACCAGTAATTTCTATTGGGCAGGTTGATTATTTGGGTGGGTAGAAGTCGGCTCGTCAAACCAAATCCGATAGACAAGATGACCATTGCGCACTGGATGCCTGTCATCAATACAATGTGACTCAACTTACTGGAATAACCATTGGGATGGCCATCGATGTCAAAATTGTTGGCAACCCGGTCTGGGAGCTGAGGATAGTAGAATGCGGATTGACACAAACCGATCAAGAGCAGAAGCAGTAGTAAAGCGACGAGTAGCTTGTTGGTACCCATGAATTGGCGGTTCCTCAAAAAACGAGATGTCTTGGGTCGAATTCGCGTGTTATTTGAATCAGAATGACACAAGCATCAATGGCAAACAAGACTTTGGTTTCAACGTTGGGATGGCAAGATGGGAAATAGGCAGTCTGCAGTAGCGAGTCACAGTTGGTTGCACGGGTTGGTGGTGCTGGTGTTGGCGTCAATTCTCATTGATTGGGGTTTCTCCAATGATCGGGAAATCAAAAGGAATGTGCTGTTGATACTGGTGGATGACCTGAAACCGTCGCTGGGATGCTATGGCGATGATTTTGCTCAAACGCCAAATATTGATCGACTCGCCAAGCAAGGAATGCGATTTGACCTGGCCTATTGTAATCAGGCGGTCTGTGCTCCTTCTCGATTTACATTGATGCTTGGTTCTCACTCGACGTCTACGGGGCTCTATGGATTGGGTACTGAGCTTCGCAGTGTCATGCCGAATGCGATGACCCTTCCTCAGCATTTTCATCAATACGGATATCGAACGGAGTCGTTGGGAAAAGTTTTCCACATTGGCCATGGAAACCGAGGTGATGCGAGTTCATTCAGCGTGCCGCATTTCCATGACAAGGTGATTGAATACCTGGATCCAGCGAGCACTGACGGAGGAAAATTGACGCGTGAGGAAGCTTATTTTTCCAATCAAAAACTGGGGCAGATCAGGAGTTTACCCCGAGGGGCAGCATTTGAATCCCCTGAGGTGAACGATATGGACTACGCGGATGGTCGTGTTGCTGCGGAAACCATTGGTCGACTTCAGGACGCAAAACTCCGTTACCAAAATCAAAAAACACCCTTTTTCATCACAGTCGGATTTGTCCGCCCTCACCTCCCCTTCAGTGCTCCTCAAAAATACTGGGACCGATTCGATCGGGATGACATTCCGTTGCCCCGACTGGAATCAGATCCTGAGGATGCCCCTTCGGTTGCATTGAAGCGGGGTGGGGAAATTACCAACTATAAACCTGTTCCAGCTGGCGAGGATTTTTCGTTGGAACTGAAGAAAAATTTGATTCACGGCTATTATGCCAGCGCCAGTTTCGTTGACGCGCAGGTGGGAAAAGTACTTAATGAACTGAGGAGGTTAGAGTTGGATGAGCAGACGATTGTCGTCTTGTGGGGTGACCACGGTTTTCATCTCGGCGATCATGGATTTTGGACCAAGCATACCAACTATGAGCAAGCAAACCGAATTCCATTGTTGATTCGGGCTCCCGGGGTGACTCGAGCAGGATCTGTTACCCGGCAATTGGCTGAGAGTGTGGATCTTTTCCCAACCTTGGCGGACCTCTGTGATTTACCCTTGCCGACCGGGCCACAGTCTATTGATGGATTAAGCCTGATGCCGGTGCTCAAGGATGGCCGAAAACGGGTACGCAATCATGCCTTCCATGCCTATCCCCGCCGCCGAATGGGGAGAGCGATCAGAACTGAGCGATATCGTTTGGTGGAATGGAAAAACTCTGGAGATCCTCTGAACGATGTGCAATTGGAGTTGTACGATTATCAGCTTGACCCCCACGAATCAAAAAACATTGCCGAGGAGAATCCAGAGGTTGTCAATCGTCTGCGATCAATATTGCAGACGTATCCCCCTGCGGTTGCTCGAGCAAACTCCCAACCCGGCAAAAAGAACAGTTCACTGCCTTCGCCACTGATCGCCAATCGGTCCATAAAAATCGCCGCCGAAATTCAATCCGGTAAACCTCAAGGGGTGGTGATTGCTCACGGAGGCCAGGAACAAGGATACTCACTTCATTTTGAAAAGGGCGTCGCCATGTTCGACGTTCGCGTGAACGGGAAAGTGATTCGAGTGATGGGAGATCAACCCGTAGGCGGACGAATTAGTCTGGAAGCCAGGTTAACCAAGGAGGATATCCAGCTATCGGTCAACGGCGTAGTGGTGGGCAAGAAAAGATCGGGTGGTTGGATCCCCTCCGAACCCAAGGATGGAATGACCATCGGGGAAGATCTTAGGTCGGCGGCTGGCGATTACGTTCCGCCGAATCCCTTTCAGGGCAAGATTCTCAACACCAGCGTGAAATCTCTATCAGATCGGCCTTGATATTTCGATTGCGGAAAAGCTCCTCTCAATTTAACACTCCCATCAAAATGGGATAGATCACCGAGATTATTCAGACAGCAGGGCGATTTTGAATTCAAACATCGGTATGTCATAATAGAAGTCCCCAAATCGGGCTTCCATTAAATAACAACACGCCTGTTTGACGATAAAAATAGAAATGTGGCCTCCAACCCATTTCTACTTTTTGATCAAACCTCCCACAGTGGATTCCACCAGCATGCTTGTAAATCTACTTTCACGTTTTACACATAGTCGGTTGAAATGGGGCCTGGGGATTGGATTTTTATTGGTCGTTCAGGCGTCCCTGTTTTCCCATCGATTATTCTCCGAAGACCTCAATCCGCGGGATCTGAAGTTTTTTGAAACAAAAATCCGCCCCGTCTTGGTAAAGAATTGCTACAGCTGCCATTCGGCGAAGGCTGGCAAGACCAAAGGGGAATTGGCCCTCGATACCCGAGAGGGGATTCGCGCCGGTGGAGAATCCGGACACGGGGTGGTTCCTGGAGATCTTCAGGCCAGCCTGATTCTGGATGCCATCAAGTATGAGTCGTTTGAAATGCCTCCCAAGAAGCGATTACCTTTGTCGGTCGTTCGGGATTTTGAGCGGTGGATAAAGATGGGTGCTCCCGATCCCCGGATTGGTAAGTCAATCGTAAAAAACAAGTCATCGATCGACTTTGAAGAGGGCCGGAAATTCTGGGCGTTTCAGAAGCCTCAGGCATCTCCGCCACCGAAGGTGAACGACCCGGATGGCTGGAGCCAGTCAGACATCGACCTTTTTGTATTAGCGAAGCTCAACGAGGCAGGGCTCACGCCCGTGGGACCGGCTTCAGTTGAACAGTTATTGCGCCGGGACTACCTTAACCTGACGGGTCTTCCACCGACCCAAAAAGAGATTGACGATTACCTGACCGACGAGGATGCCGACAGAAGAGAAAAACTGATCGAGCGGTTATTGAAATCGAAAAAGTATGGAGAAAAATGGGGTCGGCATTGGCTGGATGTTGCGAGATTCGCAGAGTCCAATGGACGGGAAAGGAATTTTCTTTATCCACACGCGTGGCGTTATCGCAATTACGTCATCGATTCATTCAACAACGATAAATCATACCAACGATTCATCACCGAACAGTTGGCAGGTGACTTGATACAGCCACTTGAAAACCAGCCACCCTTTGAGCCGAAAATTGCGACCGGTTTTCTCGCCGTCGGACCCAAGTTGTTGAACGAACGCAATAAGGAGGTCTTTTCGATGGACATGGTTGATGAGCAGATCGATGTAGTTTCTCGATCGACGATGGCGATTACCGTATCGTGTGCTCGTTGCCATGATCATAAATTCGATCCCGTTTCGACAGAAGATTACTACGCCTTGGCGGGAATTTTTCGCAGCACCGAAACGCTTTTTGGGCGGGGAGGAAATGGCTCCCGGCAGGCTACCGGCTTGATCAATGTACAAGTAGATCCCGGTGATGATGGGAAAACCGCTTCATTGCAGAAAGAGAAAGAGATAGCGAAATTGGCTGCTGAGCTCAAGCGGTTGAGGATGTCGATACAGAACCAACAAAAATCGCTTGCCAAAAAGCAGGGGCAAAGTGACAAAAAAAACCAATCTCAGTCCAGGCCGACCGCGGCGGACAAAAAATTGATTCAACGTGAATTGGCGAAACAGCGGAAACGACAAAAAGTATTACAACAGCAGCTCAATGTCTTGCGAAACAATGGCGTTGGCTCCGGGGAAGTAGCGATGGGTGTCCGAGAGGGCAAATGTCTGGACTGCAATATCCTGATCCGGGGAGAAATCACAGGTAAGGGCGAGATTGTGAAACGAGGATTTCTCACGGTGATGTCCCAATCCAATCGCTTCCAGGTTGCCGACAAGGCCAGTAGTGGCCGCCTGGAATTAGCGAAATGGATTGCATCTAAAGATAATCCCTTGACTGCCAGAGTGGCTGTCAACCGGATTTGGCGGCACCTTTTCGGACAGGGTTTGGTGCGAACGGTCGATAATTTTGGAGAGACAGGGGAGCGTCCCAGTCATCCCCAATTGCTCGATTATTTGGCAAACCGATTTGTTGACAATGGTTGGTCTTTTAAAGAACTCATCCGAGAGATCATGTTGAGTCGAGCCTACCAATCAGCGATTGCCTTTGATTCGGATAACTTTGAATCGGATCCAGGAAACCGTTTATTATGGCGAATGAATTCACGAAGATTGGATGCAGAAATACTGCGAGATTCCATCTTGCTGGCAGCCGGTGTACTCAACGGCGAAGCACCCGTCAAATCGCCCGTGGCAAAATACAAGAGTTCTCAAGGGATTGGGCGAGGGGTCACCGAAGAAACCTTTAATGTCGAGTACCCGTACCGAAGTGTTTATCTTCCTGTGGTTCGAAATGCAATTCCCGAATCATTGAGGGTTTTTGACTTTGCCGAACCTAGTATTTTGGTAGGTGACCGACAGGTTACCACCGTTGCCACCCAGGCGCTCTACATGATGAATTCCAAATTCGTGATGAAAAACTCACAGTTGTTGGCCAGCAGGATCCAGAAGCCTGGGGCTTCGGAGGTGGATCAAATCAAAAGAGCCTATCGGGCCGTTCTTTCCCGTTTGCCGCAGCAAAAGGAAATCCGAAGAGCAGAAGAGTTTATCGGCTCTTCCAGGAAAAAATTGTTGAACCAGAACAAGAGTGAAGCGGATGCGAACGAAATTGCGTTTGCAGCTTTTTGCCAGGCGCTTTTTGCCAGCGGCGAATTTCGAATACTGAATTAAGAATTGCCGTTGAGAAACCATCAGTCCCCATCAAGGAAACCATTGGATGTCCCTTTCAAGACGTATCATGTTGCAATCAGTGGCGACCGGGTTCGGATACGCCGCTTTCGCCGGGTTGGCTAATGACATTGCTGCTACTGACGGAAAGAACCCACTAGCCTCCAAGGCACCTCATTTTTCACCCAAAGCAAAACGGGTGATTTTTTTGAGTATGCGGGGAGGACCATCCCACGTGGACACATTTGATTACAAGCCGGAGTTGGCCAAGAAGGATGGTCAGAAGAGCAATGGTAATCGCAAGTTGATGCAGTCGCCCTGGAAATTTAAACAAAGCGGTGAGAGTGGCTTGCCTGTTTCAGAACTGTTTCCACATCTCGGACGCATGGCGGACAAGCTTTGTCTGATCAATGGCATGTACGGTAAAACGCCAGCCCATCCCCAAGCTTATCTTCAAATGCATACCGGTGAATTTAGGTTTGTCCGGCCAAGTGTTGGCGCTTGGACGCTGTACGGTCTGGGAACGGAAAACCAGGATCTGCCAGGCTTCATCACAATTAAGCCAGAGCCACAATTGGGTGGGGCTCAGAATTACGGAAGTGCTTTTTTACCGGCGATGTATCAAGGCACCCGCATTGGTCGGCGTGGTCAATCCCTTCAAAACGCACAAATAGGTAACCTCAACAATGATCAGCTTGATCTAACAATTCAACGGGATCAGCTCGATTTGATCCAATCGATGAATCAGGATCTACTCACGCAACAGAAAATCGATCCCCAAATTGAGGGCGTGATTGAGTCCTATGAATTGGCGTTTCGAATGCAATCGCAAATTCCGGCCCTCATGGACTTTGAACGGGAATCGGCACAGACATTGTCAAAATACGGTATTGGAGGAGGTCAAACAGATGATTTTGGCCGTCAGTGTCTTTTGGCTAGGAAGTTCGCCGAGGCCGGTGTTCGATTTATTGAATTATCACATGCAAATTGGGATCAACACGGCGGGTTAAGAAAAAATCTGGCGCAAAATTGCCTTCAAATTGACCAACCCATAGCGGCGTTGATCGAGGATCTAGACCAACGTGGTCTATTGAAAGATACGTTGGTGGTTTGGGGGGGCGAATTCGGTCGAACACCTCATGTTAAAAAGAGTGACGGTCGAGACCATAACGCGACAGGGTTTTCAATGTGGATGTGTGGGGGCGGCGTTCAAGGTGGAATGCGGCATGGTCAAACCGATGAATTTGGGATTTCGGCGGTCGAGGACAGAACCGATTTCCATGACCTCCATGCGACGATGTTGCATTTACTCGGTCTGGACCATAAAAATTTGACCTATCGCTATGCCGGACGGGATTTCCGTTTAACCGATGTTTACGGCAACGTGATGAAAAAGATCATTGCTTGATACTGAAATTCTGATCAAACTGTCTGACAGTTCATTCTTTTTCGAGGTTGGATGAATGATCGTGGATAATCAGCCATTGGCCGTTGATCTTTTTCAGAACAACAGAAAAATTTCCTTCCCGATCATCGGTTTTTCGTTTTAAATGCCAGCGACCCAACGCGAGTGCACCTTCCGATCCGATTTTGGTGACTTCAAAATGGGTGAACGTTAACTTGCCCATTAGATCTTTGGTTGAGTAGCTTTTTTTGTACCGGTCCAAAGTAGCCTGCCATCCCCGGGTTGTTTTTCCGCCAGCGCTAAAGGTGAGCTCTTTGGATTTCCAATAAGTGGCCATGAATTTTTCGAGATTTCCTTCGTTCCATGCGGCAACCTGTTGACTGAAGACGTGCAAAATTTCGTCTTGGAGGTCTTCTTTCTGCTGACCATCTGCCATAGCAGACAGCCATGGGAAGAACGAAATCAACAAAGTCAGGACGATGCTTTTTTGGTTAAAAAGGTTGATCATCAGATGTAAAATCCGGACGGGAGGAAACGGCAGTAAATAACAAAATCATGTGACGGCCAGCAATTTCCTGGCCAAAACTATTAAGGACGCTTAAATCCGGACCCAATGTCGATGTCATTCAGAACCGTCAGCGCCCAGACTCCAAAAGGGATCGTCAGAAAAAAAAGGGGATTGAGTGGTAGCAATGAAAAAACGACCCCGGTGTAGGCCATGGAATAGCTGCGAGTTAGCTTCATATGGTTTGCTCCAATGGCAATCATCATGGAGCAAAGCATGACGACCGCAGTCACCATCATCCATATGGCGACCAAGGTAACGTTGATATCCGTCGCGGTTTGGGCTTGGTAAACGACGTAGGCGATTAGACTGACGATAGAAATAGCAACCCCGATCAGGTTGACTGCAGCGGTTACCGACAAAGCCTGCGCGGGGCCCATGATCCGATGCTTTGTCCGTTCCTGGGCCACAAGCCCCCGCATCTTCAATGATAGAGCGGTATCCTCTCCCCAAGATCCGTCCTCAAGTTTTTTGTCCCATTGGTCCATGCCGAGTTGTTTTTCAACCAGTGCATTTTTTGCGGTTGTTGATTTTTGGACCGTTGGCTTGAACGGATCGCCGGAGACAACCGGATTGGGCCGTTGGGAAGATCGATCTGGCTGCACAGAGGGCTGTGTTGAAGATGTTTCCGGGCGGACAATTCCAGCAGCAGCCGGGTTTCGAAGCGGAATGTGAACCACGACCGTACAATTTGAACAACGCCCCTGCTTTCCAGCGGTTTCATCTGCTGTAATAATCTCCGCGTAGCATTCCGGACAATGGAATTTGATGGGCATCCCTGAGTCTACCTTGCTCTATCTGGGGTGTGGGATGGAGTCGGAAAATCTCATCCATCTTACCAGCTTTGATGGTGATCTCAAATCTTGTTCCCTTTCCTCATTCATTTTGCAGATATTCCTTGGATGATTCGAAATTGAATTCGCACGACGTTCTCGGGATGGATCAGCTGGTTGCCAAGCGGCTGAAGAATTACGAGTTTCGGCCGCAGCAACTCGCGATGGCGATCGCGATTGAAAAGGCCATTCGTGGTGGACGGCATTTGATCGCGGAGGCCGGAACGGGTGTGGGTAAGAGCTTTGCATACCTTGTACCAGCTATCCTGGAAACCGTTCAAAAGACATCTGCCGATACATCCGAGAAAACCAAGCCGATCATCGTTTCGACTCACACGATTTCTCTCCAGGAACAGTTGATTCAGAAGGATATCCCCTTCCTCAATAGCGTGATTCCATTGGAATTCTCCGCTTTACTGGTCAAGGGTCGCAGGAACTACATCAGCCTACGGCGGATGGAATCGGCGTGGAGCCGGTCCAATTCCCTGTTCTCGACCACCGAGGAATCTGACCAGTTGCGAAGGATTCGGCAATGGTCGCTACAGACCAGCGATGGGTCGCTTTCTGATCTTCCCGCAAAGCCTCTCGGGCAGGTGTGGGATGAAGTAGCCAGCGACAGCGGCAATTGCATGGGAAAGAAATGTCCTCGATTCAAGGACTGTTTCTATTTTCAGTCACGCCGAAGAATGCAAAACGCCCAGATTCTAGTCGTTAATCACGCACTGTTTTTTACCGATCTCGGCTTGCGTCAGTCCGGTGTGAAGCTGTTGCCCGATTATGATACTGTTATTCTTGACGAGGCGCATACCGTTGAAGGTGTGGCCGGCGATCACCTCGGATTGTCAGTGACGTCGGGACAGGTGGATTACCTGCTGAAGAAACTCTTTAATGACGCGACAAACAAAGGCTTGCTGGTACATCACGGGGCCATCGAAGCCCAAAAGCAAACGATAGAGTGTTATCGGCTTGCAGACCTCTTTTTTGGTGATCTGATGGCCTGGTTGTCTGAGACCAGTCGGAAGGATAGGGGCACCGTGACCATTGCACGGGTTCATCATCCGCAGCTCGTAGAGAATCCGCTGAGCCCGGCATTGCGTCGTTTATCCCACATGATTCGCAGGCACGCTAATCAAATCGAAAAAGAAGAAGATCGACAGGATCTGGTTTCAGCGCAAGATCGTTTGGTGTCGTTGGCTGATGGAATTGATCAATGGCAACACCAGCACCTTGAGGGAAATGTCTACTGGACCGAGGCAAAATGGCGGCGGACGTCGCCGAGGGTTTCGCTCGTTGCAGCACCCGTTGACGTGGGGCCGGCGTTACGCAGTATGCTTTTTGAGCAAGTCAAAACAGTCGTGCTGACTAGCGCAACATTGTCACTGAACCACGAAGGCAATTTCGATTATTTTAAATCGAGAGTAGGTTTGACATCGAGCAATTCAGTGCAACTTGATTCTCCTTTTGATTACCCTCGGCAGGCAAAGGTTATCTGTGTGGCCGGAATGCCTGATCCAAATTCCCAGAAAAGCAAGTTTGAAGAATCCTGTGAACTCGGAATAAAAAAATACGTGAGCCAGACAAACGGACATGCTTTCGTTTTGTTCACAAGCTATGACCTGATGAGGCGACTTGGTCAAAGGCTGACGGGTTGGTTGGCCGAAAATCACTTTGCATTTTATTCTCAGGCAGACGGGACTCCTCGTAATGTGATGCTAGAGCAGTTCAAGAGTCATCCTCGCGGAGTTTTGTTTGGTACGGACAGTTTTTGGCAGGGCGTTGATGTACCAGGGGATGCTTTGCAGAACGTGATCATTACCAAGCTTCCATTCGCCGTGCCGGATCACCCTTTAGTCGAAGCACGGATGGATCTGATTAAACAAAATGGAGGAAATCCATTTAGTGAATATTCGCTTCCAGAGGCCATCGTGAAATTCCGGCAAGGGTTTGGTCGGTTGATAAGAACACAGGCTGACCGCGGGATTGTGGTCGTTCTCGACCCTCGAATTCAGACTAAGTATTATGGCCGGTTATTTCTCGACAGCTTGCCTGAATGCGAGGTTGTCGTCGAGCCGATCAGTTAGCCGAATTAACGGGGTGTTGGATGACGTTGACCGCATGATTCTATGGCCTTATCTTGCCCGGTCATCAGATCATCCGCAATCAAGATTGCCAGTCCAGCGGGTGAGTTAGGCATTTGCTTGGTCAGCGATTAGAATCGTTTGCTGAAACAAAGCTTGGTATCCGAGATCATTCAACCGAGATCATTCAACCGACGGGAGAAAAAATGAAATTGATTCGCTACCGGGATTCGGCAGGTATTAACCGATTCGCTTCGCAGACCGAGGATGCCATATTCGAAATCGAGGGCTCTATTTTCGGTGATTTCACAGTGACCGGTCGGCCTGCTGACGTGCAGAAAAAACTGGCTCCCATTGAACCGGTGGCAATTTATTGTATTGGATTGAATTATCTGTTTCATGCACAGGAGGGTGGCCTGCCCAAACCGGACTATCCTATTCTTTTTATGAAAGCACCCAGTACGGTTCAAAATCCCGGCGATCCGATTGAAATCCCTCGTCATCTGAAAAGTGAAAAAGTCGATTACGAATGTGAACTGGCGGTTGTCATCGGCAAACAATGCAAAAATGTGTCTCGAGAAAAGGCACTGGACTATGTCCTTGGCTACACCTGTGGACATGATGTCAGCGCCCGTGATTGGCAAATACAGTATGGCGGTTCTCAGTGGTGCAAAGGAAAAACCTTCGATACATTTTGTCCATTGGGACCCTGTCTGGTCACTCCCGACGAAATTGCCAATCCAAACGACCTGAAAATCAAGACCATTCTCAACGGAGAAACCATGCAGGATTGGAACACCAATGACATGATTTTCGACGTACCCGGCTTGATTGAATTTCTCAGCGGAAGTACTACTTTGATGCCGGGGACGGTGATTTTGACCGGAACGCCCCACGGTGTTGGATTAGCTCGCAAACCGCCGGTTTATCTGAAGGAGGGCGATTCGGTGACGATCGAAATTGAAAAAATTGGATCTTTAACCAACCCGGTCATCGACGAACCGATGCAGTAAAAAGAGATTTGGAATTCGCGATTGTCCGTTACTCAAAACGTAGGTCCAAAACAAACTTTTCCCATTTTTTCTTGAACAATTCCATGTCCGTTTCACCAAGTGTTTTTTTCAACGACTCGTAGCCTGTTGGGTCTACATTAACGTTGCTGACAAACCGATGGTAGAACGTCCTTAGTTGGCCTTGCTGCTGAAGGTAATAACAAAGATACCGGGCCTGCGCATAGTTGGTTCCGGGGTCTTCCCGATAAAACTCGTTTCTTGTCGTTGAGCACAATGTCTTAAACGATGGTAGCCTCTTGTCCTGAATATAGAGCTGGAGTCCCCTCAACCGCCAATTGGTCAGTCCCATGATCTTCCCATCCTTTCCTCGACTCTGTTCGTAGAGCGAAGCCAGGCCTTCATTGAACCACGACGGGCATTTCGGGAAATTTGATTCGATGAAGGGATGAACAATTTCGTGAACGAGCGTACCCCCGCCCGTTGAAATATTCATGATTAGAGCGCGGTGGGTTGAGGAGTAGAATCCATAGGGAGTGGTGGGCACTGAACCAAAAATTTTCTGGCAGTTTTTTTCGTAACTGGATTTGTTGCGGAATAACCAGATGTCAACGATGACATTGGGATCTTTGGAAAAAAAATCTTTTTTGAGATGGTCGACAGCCCATTTCACCGTTCCCTCAGCCCTCCGTTTGACGACTGCCAATTCTTCATCACCGATGACCACAAATGGTTTCTGGAGCACAACGTGAAATTCAGTAGACGGAATTCTTTGTTTGAGCTTTTGAAGGTGATCGCGATAGTCTTTTTCTGAAAACGACTGGGTGGTCGATCGGGGTTGCGATGGTTGCCCCGTTGATAATGATTGCCCAAACCCAACCGGCGAGTTGATACCCAACGTAACGACCCATCCCAGTAAGCCTATTTGCGACTGCAGGACGAAAGTACCAAATCGTATCCACATCCTCAAATCTCCAGATCATGAAGCCCTCAAGCCAACGTTCATCTCAAGGCCAGGTCAAGGATTTAGATCCCGCTCCCAGTGAACATCTAATGTGATCCTATGGCATTTTGTCATGGGGACCAAATGGATTGGGTCGTGTTGTCAATTTTTTTGGCCTGCAAACTGCCCTGAGATGACCCCATTGTTTTGCCGGCTGGGCCAAACAGGCAATGTACGATTGGCAAAATTGCCCGGTGCAGTCACTTTGGTGGAAAGAACCGGAGAGTGAATTCCTGTCTGTCACTTTCGAATAGGGAGAAAATCGCTTAAATTCAATGTCTTCTACTGTTAACGTCCCTAACAAGATGGAAGGTAGGGTTCTACCGCTTTTGGTTCTACCGCTTTTGGTTCTACCGCTTTTGGCACCCGGTCGGCCAACAATGTTCGGTCGATTCTTCTCTGGCAGATCCACCCGCCGGGGTAATTAATAGTATTTACGCCTTCATTAGAGAAAAATGATTTAATGACCATTGATCAATATCAACTTTGCCCCTGCGGTAGTAATAAAAAGGTGAAGTTTTGTTGCGCACGAGATGTACTTCCGGAAATCAACAAGGTTTTGACGGCACTTCAAGGTGAACAACGAGTTGCCGCTTTGGATCATGTCAATCATGCCATTGAAAAGAAGGGTGACAAGGACTGTCTTCTCAATATCAAAACCAACATTCTTCTGCAGTTGGGCGAAGACGAGAAAGCCCGTGAGGCGTCCAAGCAGGTCTTGAAAAAGAATCCGGACAATCCTATCGCGTTGGCTAACCATGGTTTATTAGATGCTGCCGCGGGAGAGTTGGATAACGCAGTTGACAAATTACAGCAGTGTCTCGACCTGATTGGGGACAATATTCCCTTTTCCGTTATCGAAGCAATAAAATTGGTGGGGATCTCGCTTTTGCATTCCGGGCGTGTCATTGCCGGCCGTAACCATCTGCTTTTGTATCAGGGTTTTCATCCTGAAAAAGACGAACAGGTTGGGCGGCTTATCTCCCAAACCTTTATGAGTTCCAAGATTCCATTATTGATGAAAGTCGACAATGTGGCCGCCGAGGCCCCGGAGGGCGCCCCATGGAGGGAAGACTTTGATACCGCCGTCAAAATGGGTTCTCGTGGACGTTGGATTTCGGCAGTGGAATCACTTCAGGATCTTGATGAACAATATCCTGATCAGCCCGAGATTCGCAGGAACATTGCCATCTATCAGAATTGTCTTGGCGCGGCCGAGGATATGGCCGAATCGTGGAGTGATTACGCCCATACCGCAGGTGTTGATTTTGAAGATGCTGTTGAGGCCGAAGCGTTTGCTCAGCTGATTGATCCAGAATTGGAAGCTGAAAAACTGGATGTAGTGGTTAACACTTATCCGGTGAACGATGTTGACAAATTGGTGGAAGAACTGGCGGCTGATAAACGTTGTGATTCGGTGCCTTTACAGGAAGAGGCTCTTCCTGAAGGCCCCCGTCCCAAGGAGGCGTTTTTAATTTTCGACAGGGAACGTCCTGATTCCGGCATCGATATCACTCGAGGGGAAATCCCCAATGTCTGCTGCCAAATTTATGTTTATGGACGTCAAACCGATCGCGACCCGCGAATTGAGTTGATGATGACCAAAAATGATCAATACGAGGTGAAGCTCGGTCAAGCGAAGATTGTGCTGGGCGATCACATCGGAGAAGAATCGGATTCCAGAGCTCTTTCACAAGTGACTCGTTTGTCCGATACGTTGACTTGGGATTGGCAGTTTCCCCCCGATACTCCCCGTGAGCTCCAAAACGAGCTGCTGAATGAGCAACGTCGGGAAATCATGTTGGAAAAATGGCCGAAGCTGTCACAACCTTCGTTGGGCGGCAAGACTCCCGCTGACGTAGTTGGCCAAGAAAAATACAAGGTCGCTCTGGCTGCTGCGGTCTTGCTGTTGGAACTTTCGACCGATCAACAGATCACGATGCAAGTTGACCTTGATATGCTAAGGGAGAAGTTACAGGTTCCCCCAAGGAAAATTTTTGACCCCTCGGATATCCCAAATCCGGATCGAATTTCGGTGATTCGATTGCCACAGGTCGATTTCACCAAGCTAGGTGATAAGGACTTGGTCAGTGCCTTTCAAAGGGCCGGAATGGTATCGGCTTGGAAAGCCTTGACGGCGATTTGTCATGAGTTGCTCAACCGCGATTCCCTTGATGAAGAAATTGATAAATCGAGTGTTTATTTGATGCTTGCCAGAATGGAGCCGGAACTGGAAGAATGCATGCAGCTTATTCAAAAAGCCCGCAATGTTTGTATTACGAAAAAGGCTTCACCGGCTCGGACGCTGATTGCGGAGTTGGAGGCGAGGATCGAGCGTGGAGATGTTGAGAAAGCACCAGATCTCATACGGGAAATAGAGTCCAAGTATATTCGAGAACCAGGTGTCGGCAACGAATTGATGCGGGTGTTGGTTCGGTTCGGCATCGTGGATCCAAATGGAAGTCCAAGGCAGGAAGCGGCACCAGCCGCCCCGGGAAATCCTCCAGCAACTGAATCAGGCTACGTATGGACGCCTGACGGAGGATCCGCTGCACCGGAGAAACCCGCAGAGGAGAAAAAACTCTGGGTCCCTGGTATGGAATAAAGGGAGGCTGGCGAGGTAACCAGAAGAACGCCAGTTTTGATGAGCCGGTATGGTTGACTAATTTAGGATCTGGAAAGTCATTCTTTTTTGGTTTCCACGAGGCCTAAATGCGAGATTGGTAAACACCGAAACCGCAGAGTGGAAAATGGGTAAATTAGTGGTCCAGAAGACCGGCGTTACCATGGAGCTCGTAAATAATACATGCCGAACTGCATGGTATTTCGGGGCTGCTGAGGTTTGGAATGATACATGCCAGACTTGGCCCCGGTAGCTGGCCCCGGAAAGGCTCGACCAAATTGGTGATAAATTGGGAGGCTCTGAGTATTTCCTACCCCCTCGCTGTAGACACCGTGGAATGATGCGGTGGGTGGAACCAGCAATGCCATTGGCTGACCATAGGCAGGCAAGGAATAGCCCCCGTGCCAAGACCGGTTAGCCGCTTGGGTCTGATTCCAATGGTGGGTTTGAGTCGCATCGAGCCCCCCTCGACTATGGGCGTACAAAGGTGCGGGATGCTCCAGGCTCATGGCAATTCGTTTGCCGCGAGGCCCTTTGAGATGCTGCTTCAGGAACGAGAATTTTGCACAGCGTAGGCCATTGCCACATTCCTGAGCCGTTCCATGGGATGCCGAGACTCCTGCGGCAGCGATCATTATCGCCAGAAATTGAATTATCTTGGTTCTCATGAGATGTTCCTTGAAATTTGAATCCAGTGCGTGGGCAATGCTGCAGAAGTTATTTGCACCTGCCGACACAGGCCTTTCTCAGTCCCCTCAGGTTAAAACTTGGAATCTTGAA
This sequence comes from Planctomycetota bacterium, assembly GCA_014238905.1. Lineage (GTDB taxonomy): Bacteria > Planctomycetota > Planctomycetia > Pirellulales > Pirellulaceae > JABAAE01. Next base: position 346,104 of record JABAAE010000001.1, on the reverse strand, counting down.
AGGCATGGGAGTCAAGATGTTGTTTCCATATGTATAGATCACTGATGTTTCCGTATACGGAGTGTCTTGGCCACACCACCTTTTACCAGAGTTGGAATAAAACTGGTCGCTAGATCCGTGGGGAGTGTAGTAGACACGAGAGTGTCGATACATCAGTTCGTGTGGCAGTAAGGGCTGGTAGGTGTAGTGAGTGTGGCCTACTCGAGCGGGGACTGGGACAGGCGACGGGTACATCGATGCTGCTGTTCCATCGGCCGCCTTTTGAATGTAGTAATTATAAAAATGGCTGGGCTGTTGGGCAGCCATTGGCTTGCCGACGACCAATTGCGATGGTTGGACAGCTTTTGGCTCGGTGGCCTCTTGAGCACCGCTGGTTGACACGATTTGACACCAGGAAACAGCGATGACGATAAATAGGTTGATTTGCGTGAGGGGCTTTCTCATCGTCTTCTCCTGAATCGAAAAACTCTGGCGGAATTCTCTCCGCCAACGATTAATGACGTCTCGTTCCCAATTGGCCGGCCCAATGGAATCTGCTTTTAACGAAGTCCCGTCCGTCAAAAGTTCTTCCTCTACATTTGGAAGATGTTGATTTGTTTCGGTTGATTTCTAGAATCGTTGTGAGGGAAAAAGTCGCGTTGACCCGCGAAACCCGAACCGGTCGTGGAACAATCGTTAAAACCGACTGTGCCCGCATAAATCCAGTCGCTATAATCGATCGATTCGTTCTGACCCGAACGCTTGAAGAGAAGGCCATTGATGTTAAACTCTGGCCAATTCGACAACAGACCCATTTGCACCATGTTTTTCAGGAGTTCTTTGCGTTGACTACTGCAGGCAACGGAAAACCTCGCCGCCGACGAGCAACCGCCGAATCCATGGCGGCCGACCAGAAGAGTATTTCTGTCAGCGAATTTTTCACCAAGAATCGCCACCTTCTCGGTTTCGATAACCCACGCAAGGCATTGCTGACGGCGGTCAAGGAAGCCGTCGATAATTCGCTGGATGCCTGTGAAGAGGCGGGTATCACGCCGGAAATATGGGTTCATATAGAATCGACTGAAAAAGAGCGGTACAGGGTGGCCATCCAGGACAATGGACCGGGTATCGTCAAAAAGCAAATTCCGTTGATTTTTGGCAAGTTGCTTTATGGTTCTAAGTTCCACCGACTGCGTATGAGCCGGGGCCAGCAAGGGATCGGTATCAGCGCTGCCGGGATGTACGGGCAATTGACAACAGGTAAGCCGGTGGAAATTATTTCAAAAATTTCCATCAGGAAGCCCGCGCATTATTTTGAAATTCAAATTGATACCAAGACCAACAAACCAGAAATTCTTAATGGCCGTGGCGAAGGCCTCGATATCCCTCCGGGAGCCAAAGGAGAGTCGTTTGTCAAGAAACATGGAATTCAATGGGTCTCCCGTTACCCCTCCGACAACGAAGGCAATGACGGAAAAGAACTGAGGAGTGGGACCCGGGTCACGATAGAATTGGAGGGAATCCACAAACGGGGTCGTGGTAGTGTCGATGATTACCTCGAACAGACGGCTATCGCCAATCCCCATGTCACTATTCATTACATCGATCCAGATGGAAGTGAATTTGACTACAACCGATCCACCGATCAGCTTCCGCCGGAACCAGTTGAGATCAAACCACACCCTTATGGGGTGGAATTGGGGCGACTGTTTTCATTGCTCAAAGATTCAGCCGGGATGACTCTTTCGCAGTTTCTTACATCTTCTTTTTCACGCGTCAGCGCTGCAGTGGCTAAGCGTATCTGTGCCACCGCCGGACTTAGTACGCGTGCGTCAACCAAAAAAATTGGCCAAAAAGAAGCCGATACCCTCTATCGGGCAATTCAGGAGACCAAAATTTCTGCTCCTTCAACGGACTGCATCTCACCAATTGGGGAGGAGTTGTTGTTAAAGGGGCTCTATCACGTGGTTCCTGGAGAGTTTTTTGTGGCGGCGACACGACCGCCGTCGGTTTATCGAGGAAACCCCTTTCAAATTGAGGTCGCACTCGCATTTGGTGGGTCTTCAAAGGCTCAGAAGATCACCGCAGAGGATCTCGATCGCCTGCTTGATCAGACCGATGCGCGGACATTACGGCAATTCTTGATGCATGAATTTGATGGCATGGGCCCGGAAGGGGCAGAGAAAATCATCAAGGAGTCTGGATTTGGTACCCGTCAATCACCGTCGAAATTGAAATCCAATGACCGAAAGAAACTGCATGACGCCATGAAAAATGTGAACCTCAATGAGGGTCAGTCGATGCAGGTCTTAAGATTTGCCAATCGAGTTCCCCTCCAGTTTAAGCTGCGAGATTGTGCGATCACGCAAACTATCATGAGTACCAATTGGCGAAGTTATGGATTGTCGCAATCCAGAGGATCGCTCCCGAGTGGGCCGGTGACGATCATGGTACACATGGCTAGTGTATGGGTTCCTTTTACCAGCGAGTCCAAAGAGGCTATTGCCGCTTACCCGGAAATCGAAAAAGAGCTGCGACTTGGTTTGCAGGCCGTTGGTCGAAAATTGGGAATGTACATGCGACGACGGCGAACGATCAAACAGGAAGGAGAAAGGCGGAGTATCTTTCTTCGATACCTTGGTGAGGTTGCCAATGCGGTCAACGAAATTAGCGGCCATGATTCCGAGGAGTTGTATAACCAATTGCTAAAGGTAGCCCAACGTAAGACCGTCGAAGCTGATACGAAGCTGAACAAACATGGTGAAAAAGTTAATGATCGCGGTTACGGCGATAACGTGTTAATTGTCTCTGATGAACCGGTCGCGGCTGATGGGACAATCAACGGACAGGGCAAGCTCTTTTAAGGCGGCGCTGCCGAGCTGTTTGGAGCCTCGTCGTCGTTGGATTTTTACGGGGTTGGATTTTTACGGGGTTGGATTTTTACGGGGTCGGGTTTTTACGTCGTTATGTTTTACGTCGTTGTGTTTGACGGGTTGCCAATCGCGGTGGTAGCTTCCTTGAAGACTCGATTTGCTTGAGCGAAAGACGAAGGCGGAGGACAAAATGATTCTCAGCGAATTCCTTTCGCCTGGAACCGGATTGTCTTCGACGAGGTGATCTGGTCCATGAGCCGAGCGTCACGAACGAGCAAGTGTTTTCCAGCCTGAATAGGCTGGCAGCCCTTCTGAGATTGCATCGGAAGATGTGGCTAGAAATCTTCCTGCAAACAAGGATGTGGAGTTAATGACCGATTTAAGAGGGGATCCTTCCAAGTCTGGATTGATTTCTTAAAGCGGGTAGGCTACTGGCAATGTCGGCCATGGTCCTGGACGGTCTTCCCTCTGGTTTATCATTTCCGGATCCGCGGATCCGGAAATGGAGGATTGGGTTGCCGGTTGTCTGGATGCCATCATGAGCCAATATTGACGGAGAGCCGTCACCAAGAGCGGAAATTGTTGGCATGGCTGACTTCTTCGGGCAGATCCGGTTGCTGCCATTTTCACTTGGACCCTCGGCTGGGCTTTTCAATTTTCGGGTTTCCAATTCACCACGCACAATATGCACGCTATCGGGAGCTTCGATACCGATTCGAACCGAATTTCCTTTGACTTGAAGGACGGTCAGGACGACGTCATTGCCAATTCTGATTTGCTGTTTTTGCTTCCTTGAGAGTACTAGCATTTTGCATTCCTTTGTTTAATGTTTTTGAGCCAAAAAACTCCAAATCTGACTCATCGAAAGTAAAGATAAAACAATGGTATGCAGAAGCTGTGCCAAGCGAAGCAAAAACCTAAGTGGATGCCCCCAACCCCATCAATTGCAACGGTTTAGGGCGATGGAAAGCGATAGCTAGCAGTTGACTCTCGGTGAAAGGTGGGGAAATCTTTAGACAAAAACACCCTTTTTGACACGAAATCCAGACCGCTTCCCTTTGGACCTAAGACTTAGTTGCAACGATGACTCGAGGTAGTTGAGCGAGGTCATGGACTATCCTGGAGTCCTTAAAATCGGGATGAGATGAGATGAGCTCATATCCAGCTTGGGATAGCATGGGGCTGAGCTCAAACATCAGCTGGCCACCTGAGCGTAGTCGAGTGGCTGATTGATGGATCAGTTCTTCGATAATCTCCAGACCGGTTTCCCCTGAGAACAGTGCTAAATGGGGTTCATGCTCCAGCACGTCGCGGGGAAGTTCTCCTTTTTCACGATTGCCGATATAGGGCGGGTTGCTAACGATACAATCAAACTTTCGATCGGAATTCACATTGGCGAAGAGATTGCTTTCGATAAAATCGATCCGGTCGCCAACCTGATGAGATCGGCTGTTTTCCTTGGCGACGTGAATCGCTTTGGGACAGATATCGACGGCTGTCAGTTGACAGGTGGATTCATTGGCTGCGATCGCAATAGGAATACATCCGCTTCCGGTACCCATATCGCAGATGATGGGATGACCGCTATTTTGGTTTTCTTCGGCAAGTGACTTTATAAAATCGATTGCCAGAGTGACGAGCATCTCGGTTTCCGGGCGGGGAATCAGGACGTGTCGGTTGACGCTAAAAGAAAGTGAATAGAATTCGCGATATCCAACCAGATAGGCGACGGGTTCTCCGCCGGCCCTTTGTCTGATCCATCCGCGAAATTTTTCTAAGACAGCTTCATCTGGTACTTCGTCATATGAGGTGTATAGAGCGATCCGATTGCATTCTCGGGCTTCCGACAGAAGCACCTCGGCATCCAATCGGGGAGATGGGGATCCGCTCTCTTCCAGGAACTGAGTCGTCCAGGTTAACAGTCGTTTGATGGTCCACTGCTGGTCATCGGTCATAACAAGACAACTTTATACAAGTAGATGAACGGGTCGTTCTTCAAAGGATTGAGGTAGTGCGTCATCAGGATGAAAAAAGGCACATTCAAAAGCAGGCATGTTCAAGCCAGATCCAATTGGCCCAAGGAATGGTTAAACGATGACTCGATCGGCGGGAACTGGAAAATCTTGGCAAAACTCGTTAACGGCTGCCTTGGTAGAATCCACTAACTGCTGATTATCTGGGTCCTTTAAAACCCTCAGAATCCAATCTGCAATTTTCTTCATCTCATCACCTCCCATGCCACGGGTCGTCAATGCCGGAGTTCCAATTCTTATTCCACTGGGATCCATTGGCTTACGTTGATCGAAGGGAATCATATTCATGTTGACTGTGATCCCACAGCGATCCAGGGTGGACTCAGCCAGTTTCCCACCAATTCCAAGACTCGTCACATCGACCAGCATCAGATGATTGTCGGTCCCATTTGATGATAATGCGAGTCCCCCGGTCATCAGGGCATCGGCCAGTGTTTTTGCATTACTGATTACGGTTCGTCCATATTGCTGGAAATCGGGCTCCAGGCCTTCCCGAAAACAGACGGCCTTGCCGGCGATGACATGCATCAGTGGTCCACCCTGCAGGCCAGGGAAGACACTTCGGTTAATTGCCTTGGCGGATGCCTTTTTGCTTAATATGAGTCCGCCACGTGGACCTCGCAACGTCTTGTGGGTGGTGGTCGTTACAAAATCGGCGCATTCCACCGGATTGTTGTGCAGTTGGGCAGCCACCAAGCCGGCATAATGAGCCATGTCGACAAATAAGATCGCTCCGACGTCATTGGCGATTTCAGCGAATCGTTCATGCGGTATTTCCCGAGGATAAGCACTAGCACCTGCCACGATCATTTTGGGACGATGTTCACGAGCCAGTTTGGCGATCGAATCGAAGTCAAGGCGATGGGTTTGGGCATCCACTCCATAATGCACAAAATTGTAAAGTTGACCTGAGAGATTCAGCTTCATGCCGTGGGTCAAATGACCCCCGTGCGCCAGGTCAAGGCCCAGCACAGTATCGCCCGGCTGCAGGGTTGTCAGATAGACCGCCTGATTGGCTTGGGAGCCACTATTGGGCTGAACATTTGCAAATTCAGCGCCGAAAAGAGTTTGTGCCCGGTCCCGAGCAATGTTTTCGATTGTGTCGACGTGCTCACATCCTCCATAGTATCTCCGTCCAGGATATCCCTCGGCATACTTGTTGGTGAGAATGCTGCCAGCGGCTTCCATGACAGCACGACTGGTGTAGTTTTCACTGGCGATCATCTCCAAGCCGATCCGCTGTCGGACCGATTCATCGGCTATCGCTGAAAAAATTTCAGGATCCTGCTGTTCAAGTAAGTTCATAAATGATCCGATGATGGGAGAGACTTTGAATGGATGCTGGTTTGACCGCCAATGCCTGAGCCAGATAACTATTCTCGAGTTTGGGCGTTATTCGTCAATGGACGACCCAATTTGCCAGCTTATTTTGCGTGACGGTTTTGTCTTGCCCCTTTTTTGGGCTAAAAGAGTTTTCGTGGGAGCCATGTGATTTAAGGTTACACGCATGCAGTGGGAGTTGCCGATCGAAATGGTCACCCGTCTCCGTCTTTGTTTCCTCCTTTATTTTCAAGCGATTAGATGCCAGAACGATCAAAATTTCAAAAAAATGTCATCCGGAACTATTACGAAAACCGGGAAAATATTGCCATTCAGCGTTTACAGGAGTTGATTAGCGAACTTTATCTTTCCGAAGGAAAACGTCGAAAACAACAATGGAAACACGTCGAAACCCATTTGGGTAAAATGGGAGTCAAACAAAAAACAATTGATCACTTGTTGGAGCAGGACAACCCGGAATTGGTTGCCAATCTTCTTAAGAAGCTGGATCGATAATCAGTGACATTCTTCAGGATGTCATCCTTGGTGTTCATCGAATGAAAGGGCTGATGAATTGGCGACCGGTGGAGGGGTAAGAATCTTTCTGGAAAAAATGGACTATGAATATTGATCTCAGTGGAAAAACAGCCTTGGTGACCGGAAGCAGCCAGGGAATTGGCGAGAGTATCGCCCGCACGTTACATGCTGCAGGGAGTAACGTGGTGATCAATTTCTTTGATGATGGGGAGGAGGGGCACAATCGTGCCCGAGCGGAAGGTATCGTAGCATCCTTGGGCAGCCGTTCTATCGCTATTGCGGCGGATGTCCGATCATTGTCCGAGATGGACCGCGCCGCCGAGTTGACCATCGAACGATTCGGCTCTCTCGACACTCTCGTCAACAATGCTGGAATCCTTCGAGATCGGACCTTAAAAAAGATGTCCGAATCGGAGTGGCAGGCTGTTATTGATACCAATTTGACGGGCGTTTTCAATTCCTGCAAAGCGGTGGTCGAGAAGATATCCACGGGTGGAAGAATTGTGAGTGTTGCTTCGCTCGCTGCTGCGACTGGTTTTTTTGGGCAGGCAAACTACGTAGCAGCAAAGAGTGGCGTGATTGGGATTACCAAAGTCCTCAGTAAAGAATTGGCCAGCAAACAGATTCTCGTCAATGCAGTCGCGCCGGGTGTCATCCATACTCAGATGGGAGAGTCCATACCCGAAGAGACCAGGCAGTGGATGTTGTCCCAGGTTCCCTTGGGAAGATTTGGTCAACCTGAGGAAATCGCCCAGGTGGTGCTATTCCTTTGCAGCGATCTAGCGAGTTATGTCACCGGTCAAACATTGCATGTCAACGGTGGTTGGTGGTCTTAGACGTTGCGGTAACTCTCTCCCGATACGTCAGACAAGTTCGCCTGAAAACTCGTCTATTCAACAATAGCCCCATTCAAAAAATCACGATCGGTGGTTCTGAGAGGGGGCTAAATGATGAGCATTGCATCGCCATAACTGAAAAATCGGTATTCTTCCTCTACTGCTTTCCGGTAGGCTTCCTTCATCAGATCGTCGCCACCAAACGTTCGAACAAGGACCAGCAAAGTGCTTTTGGGTAGATGGAAATTTGTCAGCAGGGCGTCGACAAGTTTGAATTGATAAGGGGGTTTGATAAAAATATCGGTTTCGCCGGACCATGGTTTCAGCGGACTCTCTTGGCCGATGGTTTCAAGCACCCGAACCGAAGTGGTTCCAACCGAAATAACACGCCCGTCATTGGCGCGACAGCTCTTAATTTTTTGGATGGCTTCATCGGCGATGGTTCCCCGTTCGGAATGCATTTGGTGATCGACGAGATTTTGGGATTTGATAGGGCGGAATGTCCCCAGCCCAACGTGCAGGGTGACAGCCGCCACCTGAATGCCTGCTTCGCCAATTGCCTGAAGTAGTTCTTTGGTGAAATGCAGTCCCGCCGTTGGGGCTGCAACGGCACCCGCATGTTTTGCGTAGACGGTTTGGTAGTTTTTTAGATCGGAGTCCTTCATGGCTCCGCCGCGAATATAATGGGGCAATGGTATCTGCCCGTATTTTTCCAGTACCTCTGACCATTTCTCGTCCACCGTCGGTCGAACTGCCCAGGCTCCCTGGTTGAGCCGGGCGACCATCTCTAATTCAAACGTCTCATTTCCAGAACGATTTTCGACGATGATTTTTTCGCCGGGTGTCAGCTTTCCTCGAGTTTTACAAATAATTTTCCAAAACCCATTTTCATTGCATTCAAGGAATAGCCCATGCCAACGGCCACCAGTACGGGCCCGTTTGCCCAGCAGTTTTGCCGGGACTACCTTGGAATCATTGAAAATGAGGCAATCATTCCGGTCTAACCATCCCCCGAGCTCCCGAAAATACGTGTGCTCAATGGTGCCAGATTTTCGATCAACGATCATCAAGCGTGAATCAGTACGGTTGGGAACCGGATCCTGTGCGATCAATTGGCTCGGTAAGGTATAGTCATACTGATCGATTGATAAATCCATAGGGTGGACGGTCAAAACGAGGTTCCTGAAATCTTGCAATAATAAACGGTGAGTGTGGACATGTGTGCTTTGAATTGAATCCGGCTTTTATAGAACGCAAACTACCAACGTGACTGATACACCACAACCGAAAAAACTGAATCTGCTTCTGCTGACGACCGAGTTACGGCCCGGTGGAGCAGAGAAGTGCTTGGTGCAACTGGCGATCAACCTCGATCCTGAGCTCTTTAAGGTGATCATTGTCACACTTGGCTCCAAGCCGTCCTCTTCAGAAGATCGGCTTGTCCAGCAGTTGGAAGCGAAAGCAATCGAGCACGAATTCTTGAATTGTGATTCCAAATTCAAGGTTTTGACAGCGGTCAAACGACTACGGAACATCATTGAGAAGAAAGAGATTGATGTAGTTCAGTCCTTTCTGTTTCACGCCAATGTGGTTGCTGGTATGGCGATCGGAAATTCCTGTAAAGTTAGGTTTTTTACGGGGATACGAGTTGCTGAACCCAATCGTATTCGTCATCGAATCGAGCGGTGGGCTACCAAGAGAGCTGAAAAAATAATTTGCGTGAGCCAAGCAGTGATGGAATTTGCCTCAGAGAAAATGGGGTTGCCATGCGAAAAACTGCTAACCATTCCCAATGGAATTCTCCCGGTCAGCCAGGATCAGAATTTTCACCCAGATGAAGTCGGGATCAGTCAGCCCTATGTGGTATTCGTCGGTCGTCTTCATCAACAGAAAGGGCTGATTCCCTTTTTTGAGAAATTCCTGGAATGGGAGGATACGCTACCGGATTTTGATTTAGTCATCGTCGGTGAGGGACCGGACCGCCATCGCTTGGAGTGTCTCTCCAGAGAGTTTTCCCGACATAGGGTGCGATTTCTGGGCTGGAGGGATGATCCTGCCTCGATAATCAGCGAGGCTATCACGACCATTCTGCCTTCCCAATGGGAGGGTATGCCGAATGTATTGTTGGAGACGATGGCTTTGTCCAAACCTTTTGTTGCTTTTGCGATAGACGGGGTGTCGGAACTTGGCAGCCATGAAAAGCGGCAGTTAGTGTCTCCTGAGGATTATCAGCAATTCTTTCAAAAATTAGCAGAAGTGGTCGATGACCAAAGCATGGCCGAGGAGCTGGGAAAAAAGAACCATCAACGTATTCAACAAGACTTTACTTTGAAAAAAATGATAGCAGATTATCAGACAGCTTATCTATCGTTCGCAAAACCGCTAATGTAGTTTGATTCGTTTTAGCTAGCGAAAAAACTTTTTTTGCATAACTGCCTAGCAACTAACGACCTGCGACAAGTCGATCATTTTTGTGCAAAAATCAAGAGGACTTCTGTTGACGATGAACAGTGAGATTGTCATTTTGTAACCGTCAGCGGCGAACATTTGGATCCAATGATCGCAGTTGAGGTTTGTTTCGACTTGCAACGGCGATGCTGGCCACGGGTTGCCATTGTTGGTCGGCGAGGCGGATGGATCCGGTTCGTGCAAATCGGGCTGGATTTTAGTGCCAAACACCCGAAATCGGAGCCACGGTGGGCTTGAGCAACGATTGTCTCAAGCCCGCTTTTTTTAAGGCACAAATTGACAGATCAAAACACAGTACACATTCCGGTCCTTCCCCAGGAATGTATTTCGTCCCTGCAGTTACAACCTGGAATGACCATCGTTGATGGTACGTTCGGTGGTGGTGGGCATTCCAGATTGATTGCCAGTCAGGTGGGTGAAAAGGGACGGGTCATAGCGATTGACCAGGATCCGGAGGTTTTCGACCGCGCTGCAGAGTGGATGGATGAATACCCGATTCAGGCGGTGAATGCCAACTTTCGAAATTTGCCAAAGATCCTCGACGAATTGGAAATTGAAGAAGTTGATGGAGTGTTGTTGGACCTTGGGCTTTCCAGTGATCAGTTGGCGGATCGAAATCGGGGATTCAGTTTTTCTGCTGACGGAGAGCTGGATTTGAGATTTGATCCCAGCAGGGGTGAACCCGCATGGCGATTGATTAACCGACTGAGTAGCAAACACCTCGCGGACCTTATCTATCAAAACAGTGATGAGCGATACAGTCGTCGAATTGCGGCCAAAATCGTTGAACAAAGAATAAATCACCCTTTTCGAAACACGGCAGACTTAGTGGACTTGGTTCGTCGCGTTGTTCCGCGTTCCAAAAACCATAACATCGATCCGGCGACTAGAACGATGCAAGCACTTCGAATTGCTGTCAATGATGAGCTAGGTGCACTCGAAGATGCTATCAGGCAGATTCCTCAACGGCTGAAATTGGGAGGTCGATTTTCGATTATCAGTTTCCATTCCCTTGAAGATCGTCGCGTCAAAGTCGCATTCAGGGAAGACAACCGACTCGAAATTGTCAATCGAAAGCCAATTTGTGCGTCTGAGGAGGAATTGGTACATAATTCCCGAGCAAAAAGTGCTAAGCTCCGCGTCGCAGAAAAAATGGAATCACGGCCTGTCTGAATAGGAGGCCCTATTTGGACGACAAGGTATCCCGGGATGTCCGGCTCCCAGTGTCTGTCGGACTGGTAGCGAGTGAGACTCGGTTGATTCCACGATGCCCACAAACGGTTACGTAGAAAATGAGCCTGAGCAATCAAGTCACAAAAAAAGAGTTTGCAAGGGAAATCCTGATCGGCTCTCTTGCCGTCAGTTGCTTATTTGCGATTCTATTATTTGTTGCCATCCAAAGGGCGACAGGTCGCAGTCTTTCGCCATTAGCTTATTTGTTCAATACCGCCGATGATGACATGCCGATCCCGGTTCCTGTTTTTCAAAAAGACCAGGATCGACAAGATGCGTTAATGGAATCGCCAGCCCATATCCCCGGCGGGCAACCGTTGGCCGGTCAAAAGCAACGACCAGTCAAGCCATGGGGCCTCAAAAGTGATGAAGATTCGCAAATCGAATCATCCAGATTAGAGATCGTTTCCAGAACTGAAAATGTCTCGAGGTGGAATCGCAGGACTCCAGTCAATCGAATGACATCCCATCTTGAAACCAGCCAATTGGGCGATTCGTCAGGGGTTCTGCAGACCGATTTTCACTCCCCGGATCGAGTTGCTCTGGAAATGCCTTCGCATGATTCATTTCAGCCGGTTACACCACCGAGTTCCGCGGAAGAATTCCTGGATCTGGCCAACGATGAGAAACCTCCTCTTCTTCTGCTTAATTCCGAGGCCCAGCCAATCCGCTCGCCTGCGAGCAAAGCTGCACCAGAATTGGCTTCCGCTGTCAGGCTGCAGCAGTCTCTGGATCATGGTGAATCGAATCGATTGAAGGATGTTGAGAATCGAAAGATTCACGTACCGATTTCTCCCGTTAGTTCTCATCAACCAGAATTGCGTCGGGTACATCCCAATTCGTCGGACAGCTTCTGGACAATCTCCAAACGAGAATACGGGGACGGCAAGTACTTTCGATTACTGGCAGGTTTTAACTCCTGCTTTCATGATTCAATGGTGTTGCCGGATGTTGTCTTAGTGCCCCGAATCGACCTATTACTACGGCGTAGCCAGTCTCCCCAGACCGAGCGATTTAGCAACTCGGTGTCGTTGCTTTCCCGCCAGGTGCCACCGGTCAAAAGAAGTGGGGCAAGTACCCAATCAAAACGGATACACACGGTGAAAGCGGGTGAAACGCTTTTTATGATCGCCACTGAACAACTGGGACAGGGAAGCCGGTTTATCGAGTTGATTCAGATGAACCCCGGGAAAGTCCCAGCCCAATTTGACGGTCAAACTGCTTTGTCTGCCGGCACAAAGTTGAGGCTTCCACTGGGGCAATAGTCTGTCAGGTTTAGGCGGTCGTCGGAATCCTCTGCAGAGTCTCTAACAAGAATCGCCAGAATTTCTGGACGCTGGAAATTTGAACGCGCTCGTCTGGCGAGTGGGCTCCAAAAATATTGGGTCCAAATGAGATCATTTCCATTTCTGGATAATGACGACCAAGAATGCCACATTCCAGTCCAGCATGGCAGGCCGCCACATGCGCATCCTCGTCAAATAATTCCCGATAGAGTCCAGACATCAGGTGCACAATTTTGGATTCTGGTCTTGGTGCCCAGCCGGGGTATTTTCCACCGAGTCTCACATCGCCTCCGAATTTCTGGAAACTGACCTGGATTGCGTTGGCAAGATCGTCCCGTTCGGAATTGACTGAACTTCTTGTCAGGCAGCCGATTTCAAGGCACCCCTTGTTGACCAGAACTCGAGCCAGGTTGTTGGAGGTCTGTACAAGATCCTGGATATCCGGCGACATTCGGTAGATCCCGTTGGGGCAGGTGTAAAGTGTCGACAGCAAGTCGGTTTGAAATGTCTCGTCGACGATAGAGACCTTCTCGGCGACTTGACGATATTCAATTTTGGCATCTGGATCAGTTGATTCGTATTCGCCAAGCAACTGACGGGACTGTTCGTTAATGCATTTTTCGAACGCTAACGTTTTGTCTGTTGGAATTGCCAGGACGGCGGAGGATTCTCTTGGAATGGCATTCCGTAATCCACCCCCTTCGATGCTGCCTATTTTGGCGTCGGCGGTGGAGCTGGCATGCCAAATCAGTCGATTCATCCATTGGTTTGCATTGGCCCGACCTAAATGAATGTCGACTCCCGAGTGTCCCCCTTTGAGGCCTCGGATGTCGAGTTGGTAGGCAATCGAGTCTGAGGGTGCCGGGGAACTTTCGTATTCCGACGACAACGTGATATCGACTCCCCCCGCACAGCCAATCGTCAGCTCATTATCTTCTTCGGTATCCAGATTGAGCAATATTCTGCCAGATAACATTCCTGGCTCGAGGCCTATGGCACCGGTCATTCCCGTTTCTTCATCGATTGTAAAAAGTGCTTCCAAAGAGGGGTGCCCAATTTCTTTCGAAGAGAGAATGGCCATGATGGCGGCGACGCCGATTCCATTGTCGGCACCCAGAGTCGTCCCGTCCGCTTTGACCCAGTCTTCATCCACAAACATATTGATTCCCTGGGATTCAAAATCAAATGCAGTCTTCTCGTTTTTCTGGCAGACCATATCCAGATGGGATTGCATGACAATGGGAAGTCGATCTTCCATGCCACTGGTGGCTGGTTTTCGAATAATCACATTTCCGATCGAATCGACAATGGTTTCCAGTCCCAGGGATTCACCGAAATTTTTAGCGAATTGGATGACCTGCTCCTCTTTTTTGGAGGGTCGGGGAACGGAATTTAGATCGGTGAAGTGATTCCACAAACGGCGGGGTTCTAATTCTCGTACGCTCAACACATTCTCTTTCGAATCAACAAAGGTTGCAGGGGCATTCCGCTCTTCGAAACGCGATTGGCCAATCGAAGAACCAGATGATGGGATGATTGCAATGTCATCATTGCAATAAGACTTGAATGAAGTATAGGAGATCTATCGACATCTGAAATCAGGTCAACTTATTCAGCTGGATTGGGCTCCGGGGTGGTTGGGATTTTGCGAGGTGCCAACCGGTGGGCCCTTTAACGCGAATTTTTTTTGACATCGGCCAGGGGACTATTGATGATCATCGGAAACTGGATGGGAGGGTGCCAAGAGTTTCGACGAAACGATTTTGGACTGTTCCCTCGATTTTACCAATTGAAAGTCGACATTGAGAATACGATGCTCTCCCCGGTATAGGAGGACCGACTCCACAAGTACCTTTTTACCACCCGGAATGGCGCTCACTGAAACAACATATTTTCCTGATTTTAACGCGATTCTCTTGTCGTGGTGTAGCCTTTGGCATTGCGTACCAGTCGGATCTTCAAGGAAGGCATCAAGAGATTCGGAATTGGTCTGAAACTCAAGGAGGGCTCGGTTTTGCAGCCATCTAGCCGAAAATTCAGATTGAGGATATCCGAACCAGAGCACCAGAGCGGTGATTAAAATGCCGCTTGGCACCCACCATGTTTTTTTCGCGGATTGATCAGAAATGGGGAGTCTTCACAATGAACTAGAAGCGGAAGAGTTGAATCTCCAATATACAGGTTTGCCCTCTCGATCGAGCTAAGCCGCCGACTTTATTTAACCGACTCTATTTTTTTGTTCGACTGTGCCTCAAACGGAGGCGAATTCTCAGTATTTTGGTGATTATTCTTGGCAAGAAAGTGAAAGAAAGATAGACTTAATAGAGTGGTTAAAGCGAGCCATGATCGCTTTAGGACGGTTCTTGGTGAAAAAAACGCCCCTTAACCATGTTTGTTCTACAGAAATCTCCATCAAATGATAACGGAATAGGGAAGGAAGGGTATCGATTAAGCCGTTAAGTATTTTTTCTGAATTGGTCTTCAACTTGAATCAAAGAGGAAACGACTTATGCAAGTGAATCTCCACCTTAAAAACGTCAAAGACACTCCAGCTTTTCAAGGTCTAGTTTTGAAACGAATCGCTGGTTCCCTCGACAAATTCACACGTCTTATACGCAGTGTCGATATTCATATCGAGGACGAGAAAGAAGGGTCTGGCGAGTTTTGTGGCAGTTGTCGAATTCAAGTTCATCCCAATCGAGGAAAAACGATTCACATTGCGGCCAAATCGGATACCCCCAATGGCGTTCTGTCGGCAGCGGTCTACAAAGTGAAGCATGCGATTGCTCATTTGCTGGATCGTAAAAATAGCTCCCGAAACATCCGGCATCACTTATCGCGAATGTGATTGATGGGCCGTCGATCTCAATCTCAAATAACCTGACGATCCAAGCAACCTAGTGACCCAAGCAACCTAGTGACCCAAGCAACCTAGTGACCCAAGCAATGTGATTTTATTGTCTATAAGTCTGGGGATCACCAAAGATTATCAATGGATTGTTTTGGATCGTTCTTTATTTTGGCAGCGTTTTTTTTGAGCGGAGGTTGATCAAAAAAAGGAGAGACAGAATAACTGCCTCTCCTTTTAGTCGTTTAACCAGCCTGAGGGGAGACGGTTAAACAAGAGTTCCAAAAGTGTTGTCCAAAACTCCATCGCTGCCGCTTACCTAGCGAAGAGTTCTTGAAACTGTAGGTCAGATTGGAACAACAGGAGAAGATCGCAACCCAAGATCACCAAAAAAACACACAAGCGATCAGCCTTGCGGTATTCCCCAGACGGACTTTCAGGATCGTTTGACTTCAACAGCCTTCACTTTTTACAATCCCCGCTTGGCGATTTTGTCGGCAATAAATGCAACCAAGGCTCCTAGGAGAGATTGCTGATCAGATTCTGATAGCTCATCATTTTGGATCGCGGAAAACGCGTTGGAATAACCGGCTAGCAGGCCTGAATAGAATTCGTCGCTTTGATCATTCTCAAAATGTTCTTCCAGCTCGTTTGTCAATCGATTCGATATATTGGAAACCTGGCTGGCAAATTGCTGTATACGCTGATATTCGATTTTTTCGTCGATTTGGAACATGGTGATGCATTCTCCAACCTGTCAAAGCCATCCGCAAACTGTCCACTCTTCTAATTCCACAACGGCAGGGTAGTTGCCGTAGCGGATTGAAAATGATTATCGATCCTCGGTTGCTTAACGAAAAGCACGTTTACGGCGTTCTCGGAATTTTTTCAACATTGATAGAACGCGGCCCCCAGGTTTAGGGTTGGGTGTCTTCGCTGTTCTGCGGAGCGGTCTGTTTGGTGGAGACGTGATCTTTTACTCCCAGCATTTTTCCGGCTGCGATGGCGATAAAGGCAATTCCCCCGGAAAATAAGGCACCCATTTTTGATGCGCCCTGTAGGGAATCGTTCTGAAATGCTTGGCCAGCGACAAACAGAGCAACAGTCAATCCGAGTCCGGCAATGATGCCAGCCACAAAAAGATGCTTGATCTTCATACCGGTTGGTAAAGGAAAACCAACAACCATAGCCACCCACGAGAACAACGTAATCCCAACAGTTTTTCCAACCAGCAATGATAGAAAAACGATCCATGTGAGATTGTTCATGCTGGTAAATTCGACCCCGGCGTTGGCAAAGGCAAAAAAGAACAAACCAAAATCAACCGGGAGTTTCAAGTCATGCTCGAATCGATTTAACGGGTCTGATTCTTCCGTCGATAGATCATCCTGGAAAAGTCCCTCATCGTAACCCGGACCTGGAAGAAACGGGACGATTGGAACCAGGGCCAGTGCCGGATGCAGATGGGCGCTATAAAGCCCCCACCAACTGAATGCGCCTCCAATCAGGATATAAGGCGACCATGCCTGTACGTTTTTTAGCCTCAACCCGTAAGCGACGGCAATTCCAGGAATCAACCAGAGGACATTGAGCCATTCTGGATCTTGTGTGGGGTAGAAAATGGCGATAATCATCAAACCAATGCCATCGTCAGCAACAGCCAGTAATAAAAGAAAACTGATTGCAGGATGGCCAACGCCGAAAATAATCCGGGCAACCAGCCAGGCCAAGGCGATATCTGTCGCTGTTGGAATTCCCCACCCATTTGTCCATGCGGGGTCACCCATGACCCACTGGTTCAATATCAAATAGACTCCCACTGGACCAACAACCCCACCGATAGTTCCCATCAACGGATTGATGGCTTTGGACATCGGATTCAAGGCACCACCCGGGAGGCAGCTTTCGGTAATTTCTTTGGCCGCGATTCCAAAGAAAAGAACCATGAAAATGTCATTGATCAAGAAGTGTAAGCTCAGGTAGTGCGTCCAATCGGAGTGGCCGCCGTGTTCATCGTTTTCGTGTTCATCGTTTTCGTGTTCATCATCTGCATGATTTGTCTTGGAATCGGATTCCGCTGGACCGTCGTTTTGGTTGCCAAAAAAATCATAGGTGTGATGGACGATCTGTTGGTATTGCTTTGGAGCGGCGTTGGCGACGATTAATGCTACCAAGACACCCAGCAAAAGCGGGATGGAAAACTCTTGGGCAAGATAGAGGACCTTGTTGGTTGGGGGGTGATCAGAGGACATGATTTTGTAAGGCGACCTTTTGTTCTGCGAAGCTGAGATGTTCTGTTAACGTGAAAGAAAATCAAAATCCGGCTGTGGCGTGAAATATACGAGGCGCAAAAAAAGAAAATGTTTAACACAAATCCGCAATATTAACAATCGACAGTTATTGTGAAAAATAGATTTGAATCTACCATTTTGGTCTGGAATCAAACTCAGGATAGCCTGGGATTTGCGTGAAATCGTCGATGGAAGAGGCTGGCCTGCAGCTTTCCCACCTAAAAGGGCCCAATTCACTCCAAGACCCAGAAAGTCCTTGTTTGCAGGGGTTTGAACTTCAACAAAATCATCGTATCCTGTGACTAGGTCAGAATTTATATCATATCGCGAGAACGAACCGTTTTCCCAGGGTACAGAGCCGCATGGCAGAAGTATTTCGTTATGAGGTGATTCCACCATCGAGCTGGGCTTATCTTTCGTCCATCCTGATGCTGAGTCTTTTCTTCAAATTTGGCCGATTCCTCAGCGTTCGAAATCTCGATCTGTGCTTGCTGACTCTTCTGACACCGGGACTATTAATCGTCCAATTTGGAAACGACCATCGGCAGGAAATCGAACCTGAAATCAGAAACTTGACGCGACTGTTGCCCGATGAAACGGTGGCGCTCAATCAAGAGCAGGCAAGCCAGTTTCCGGTCGAAGAGGATGAGAGTCTCCAAGGGGCCGTCGGGTCCTCTCAAAACGGCAGTGTCCCGCCCACCCCAACCGGTATCGATGACAGCCAGGTCAAGACAGGCGAACGACGATCAGAGGTTGTCGACGGGGTCGCTGTTAATATGGTCAAGCAAAAGATTCTCGGTCTCAACACAAAGGTTCAGGAGTATCAGAAACTGCAGTTCTACGGTTACGTTTGGTTGTTCGTAATTGGATTCGCCTTGTTGATTCGTATGGTGTTGGATCCGTACATGATTCGCAGGCCTTTATTGGAACCCAATCTTGAATTCTCTGGTTTGACCTTCTTGACCATTATCCTGCTTGTTTTTCTGATTGCCAATATTGTCACCGCGTCGGTGGCCCGAGACGATATCATCGCTGCTGAGAGTGGTAAAGAGCTTGCGACCGCCAAGGCAACCAGTCAGGGGGCGACACACGGTCCCGGCTATCGGTTGTTGTTTCTCATCCCGGTCATTCCGACTTTTGTGGCGGAAAATAACTTTAAAGGGTCCAATGATCTGGCCGCACCCTCTGAGGAAGATGAAGCTGAGCGAAATACTAATATTTCCTTAGGCGTGATTGCCAAGATCATGGCGATCTTGGGACAGTTGCTGATTGTTGTTGGCATCTACCTGATTGGATACTTGCATTTCAGTAACACCCGGATGGGAATCGGAATTGTGACGTTGTACCTGATCATGCCCTACACGGCAGAAATGACAGGACGGATCATTCACATTTTGCCGGCTGCTGCCTTGGTCTGGGCTGTTGTCTGCTACCGACGTCCCGGCTTAGCAGGCATTTTCATCGGGTTGGCCATGGGACTGGCGTATTACCCGTTATTTTTATTGCCCCTATGGTTCAGCTTTTATTGGCACCGGGGAGTCAGGGGGTTCCTGATCGGTTTTGTCGTGATGTTAGCCGCGCTGGCGTTGACACTGGTTTTCACATCCGCGACACCCGCCCATTATTTTGAAAATCTTCAGGCTATGTTTGGCGCTTGGACGCCGATTATGGAAAACCTGAACGGTATTTGGGAGAAGGGTAGCCTGGATGCGAGTTTTCGTATCCCGATTATCGCAGCCTTTATTTGTATGAGCCTTTCTTTTGCCGTTTGGCCTGCTCAGAAAAATCTGGGGACGCTTTTAAGTTGCTCGGCAGCGTTGATGATTGCGGTACAGTTTTGGCATGGATTCGATGGTGGACTGTTGATGGCTTGGTACTTGCCACTGGCTTTGTTGGCAATGTTTCGACCCAACCTGGAAGATCGTACAGCAGTTTCCTTGTCTTAAACCGATCCTAGATGGTTGTTTTATTGGATCAAAACGTCGATGGGCCAGTTTGCAAGAAACAGTTCAGGCGGCCCGTGTATACCGGGCGACCGCAATGGCATTGGCGTTGTTAAAGGGCGAGTTGTAGTGGGTGCCACTTACACCATCCCAATCTGCTTGTTGCCATTGGTTAGTGTGTGAGATTCGTTTCAAAAAATGGATTTCATTGAATCCCAGACTTTGCTCGGCTAAGAAATCATCAAGGAAAGAATTAAATCCAATCGGGACGGTGATGAGTAGTTCACCCCCGGGATTCAGCAGCTGCTTGAGTTTTTCAACCGCGATTGGAATCTTGTCCCCTTCCCGTCGGTCCCGGTCCCAGCCGACATGTTCCAATGTTGAAATTGCGAAAACAAAGTCGTAATTTTTCTCAGGATGGAAATCAACAATATCGACATTGAGGATGCCGCTGGCTTTTTCGTACTTGTCAACCACGTCGTGCTCGGTCGCAAAGTAATGTCGCGTGACGTTTCCTACTTCCAGAGTGCGACCCGCTGTTCTGGACTGAATTTCGTCCCGTGCAATCGCCAGTTCGACCGCTCTCTCGTTGGTCCAGGTGTAATTGTGAGAGTGGATAAAGTAGGGATACGCTTTTTCATTGAATTCAAATTGTTTTCCAGACAAAGCGTTTTCAGCGTATTTTCGGTATAGAAAGCTGCGTTGAATCAGTTTGCGAATCTTTCGTATTGGTTTCAATCTCATATCAATCCTTGACGTAATCGAAGCCGGAGCATGTCCGAAGGGTTTATCCCCTGACAGAATAGAAAAACGACCGATTTTCGCAAACCGGGATTAGTCCAATTGTTGGCAAAATAGAGTCTATTACAGACTATTTGAGTGGTTTTTGCCAAATCCCATTGCGATAAGTTGACTTTGTGGGGTCGAATTCGGTGATCGTTCCCATCGTGATTGCCTGTAAGCGACCGGGTAGAGTTCCCTTAAACAGTGCACTCCATTGAGCTCGATCTTTTAGGCGATTCTCAGGGACTTCACCAAATCGTAATTCAAGATCAATAGAAAGTAATCTGGCGAGCGTCGCGTCAGAAATCTCTGCCTGATTACAGGCCCTCATCAAATCACCGATTTTCATTTGGGCTTCAAATTTGGAAAACAGTTGCTGAACCTGGGGATCTTCCAGGATTTTTTTGGCTCGTAACGGCTTGCCCTGCCGGATGGAAAGCAGCGCATCCAAAAGCTTCGTTTTGGGTGTTGTCTCGATTCCCGTTTCTCCATCCAGGCGTTGCCTGGGATCTTTTTGATTTCCGGCTTTGGTGATCCAGTCCGCAAAATAGGGGTCGGTCAAATAAGCAAGAATCCTCAGCTGATCCCGTTCTTGCTCGGTGCGGGCTACATCCACCAGGCCTCGCAGACAACTCCTTCGGAGAGCCCCGGTGCTATGAAAGGCGCCAATCAAGTAAAGTCTCACCGATAGATTTCTAGCCCCACGGTTTTGGATTTCGGAAAGCTCTTCGGCTAAATCTCGGTATTCGGCGAGGTCAGCAAGCGAAAGACCTGAAAGGCGGTCTGACGGGGTTGAAAATGACACCTGAGCCCTGACGGTGGTTGACCCCAGTGCGGCAAGAAGAACAACGCTGAATACGGCTGTTTTGATCTGCTTGGGCATGGGCAACTCAACCTTGCGACATCACTGGGCAACCGGTCATGAGAAACTCTGGGGAATAACCATTCGACCTTGGCGGCTATGGCAATTCGATGGTGGACTTTTTCTCGGGTTGGTTTTGACTTGTGTCCTCCACTGGGACTGAATCAGGCATTGAAATAAAAGCCATACGGAATTGATGGACCGTACTGTGAAGCATGGCCTCTTCTTCTTTTTCAAGATTCCCTTTTGTCTTTTCCTCCAACACCGCTAACGAATCAATGAAGTGTTTTGCCAAGGGTTTGTTGATTTGGGGTTGTCCAGTTGCGGGATCAGGAAATTGGCCCATGGCAACTCCAGCCTGCATCGCCAGAGTTGTAATGAGGGTTGTGATGGACGCCTCGGGTAGTTGGGATGCATTTTCATCCTGACCACTGCCATCCGGATCGGATGGTTCGTCTTTTTGTGATGTTTGTTTTTCCTGCTCGACTTGGCTCTTCCAGTCGTCGTCGACGGTGAATTTTGTCTCTTCTTCTGACATTTTAATTTTTGTTTTTCAGGCAGAGGGAGTGAATTCTGAACTGCTTTGATTTTATGGCAAATGGTTCGAATACGGAATCACCATGAGATTTTTTTGCCAAGTAGAAGTCGGCCGACAGCACGGGTTGATCGGAGGAGGGATTCTCGGAGAAATCCGGACCTTAATATTGATTAGGTTTCTTTCCGTTGGATTTTTTTGGGTCCGCTCTTTTCACCGCTCCATTGAGCATTTGAGGATCGTCATCAGTTTGATGGACTTTTCCCCATGGGTGTTGGAAGACGTCGTTGTAACTGGCTTGGTTTCCCTATTGAGGTGAAGACGAAAGGAGCAGCGTTCACTTTCGGATCATCGGAGAGCTTTTCCATTGCTCGGACCGATATCCGCGCCCTCTGGTGAATAAAAGAGAATTGAACGGTTTGTCCAATGGATCGGTCAATCGCCTGATGGCGATGGTGACGCAAACGAACTGCGGCGGAGCAGGTGGTTTAGGGAATTCTACGATCAAGATAGATCCATTTGAACAAAGAAATCCTTAGCCCTGACCGAGCAGTTGAATAAAATCTCATTGGCGACCAGTCGCTTATTGGGATTGGTTTCCCCCAGAATTCAACCGTTTCGTGGTGGCCGGCGTGGCGTGAAACAGTCGTTTTCCCGACGTTTTTTTGTTTTTTTGTGAATAATGGGCTGTTTTTCGGGGTTTTTGGCCGTTTTCGGGCTGATCGCCAGTTGAATTTCTGTTTCCATGGACTTTAATTCAACATCAGCCGAGCGAATTTCGGTGTTGTAAGAAGTTTATTCCGTGGCATCAACCTCTCAGGGAGGAAAGTAATTATGGCGAAAGCCGATGAAAAACCATTAACAAAGACCCAGATCATTAACGGCTTGGCGGAGACGACCGAACTTTCCAAGAAAGACATCATCGCAGTTTTGGAAGCGATGACTGGACAGATCGAGGAAGCGGTTGCAAAAAATGGGCCGGGTGCATACACCGTTCCCGGGCTTTGCAAGATCTATGTCAAAGACGTTCCTGCCAAACCACGTCGTGAGGTTCGAAACCCTGGAACTGGCTTAATGCAGTGGGCTGACGCCAAGCCAGCCAGCCGAGCTATCAAGGTTCGTCCTTTAAAGGCACTCAAGGATATGGCGTAATTTTTCGCAGCCGGTGTATTTGCCGGTGCTTGATGCGAACATGCCGCATGAAATCCACGAATTGGTGGGTTTCATGCGGTTTTTTTTTGGGGTGAGATCGAAGCCTTGGAATCCGGCGCAACGTCGCTTTTGCTAACGCATCGCAGCAGCCCGGAAGAATCCCTCTAATGTCTGCAGGCTCTGCTGGTAACCGGCAGGGACGACCAGTTCGTACACTAGGTAAGTCGAATCACGCTTGATTTCGGGAGAGGAACCACTGTTGGGATAGACCAGCTTTAGAAAAAGCGGTTTTTTAAGTGGTAGTTGAACGCCGGAAAAAGCTTCATTTTGTAGTTGGGCGAATTCGATCAGGGCTTCCAGGTACTGTTTCCGATTTCGAACGTGTCGACGTTCCATGACGACAAATTGGGCTTGATACTGTTTGCCGAGATCCAACAATCTTTGTTCAGCGTTCCAAGTGGCCAATCCAAATTGTAACGTGTCAAATTTAAAAACATGGTCGAATCGAAGCTTCCAATCAACGATTCCTGCGGAATCCTGCGGAACATCCTTCCAGGAGACGATTTCGCTTCGGTGTGCATACCATTTAAAAGTGGATTGTTTTCTGGGTGTAATAAAACGAGCATCGGGAACGGTTGATTCTCGAATCCAGCAGCAAACATCAATCCAGTCTTGATAGGTCTTCATGTTGATTGATCTGCTGAATGAACTTTGCCACGAGTTTCCAAAAGAAGGAAGTGTTAATTGGTCCGCATGAGACCGTTGATCAGCCTGTTTTTGGAATTGGATCCAGATCAGTTGGGACAAAACGATTCCTACCACCAGCGTCAAAGCAATCGCTCCACCGTTATAGGAAACGTAAAAAAACCGCATCAATAGGACGGTCATGATCAACGCGATTCCGGTGGGTATAAAAACATCGGACAATCGGAACCAATAATATCTGAGCCATTTCGCGGCGAAATGGAGACCTGGCCCTTCGCCGGCGGGCAAATTGTGAATCGTGAAATAGTCGATGCAGACGGCGATGAGTGCAATCAGCAACGCGCCGAGGACAAAAATATTGAACATGCGAAGACGTTTGTCATCGGTGGTAACGCAGAATCCGACCGTCCAGATGAGTGTTGCGACAACAAAAAAGTCAAACCTGGAGGGTGTTGTCAGAAATATATGCGAAAAAAGCAGGTGATGGGCAATGCGTTCAAAGGTGTAGATCTGGTTGGCTTGAGAGACAATTTCCGGTGGATGCCCTACTGTCAACAATAGTGCAGGAACCAGTCCAATCAGGGAGAACGCAAATCCAATCGTGAGGCAAATAAGATTTCCTTTCCAGGATCCGCGATTTCCAAAACTGAATAACCAGGTGAATCCAGCCACCACGATGCCCCAGCCACCGATAATGACATGAAACGCAGCAGCAATCCCAAATAAGGCCCAGACCGGAGGCCATTTCTTTTGGACCAGAAAGCTCAATCCAGCCAACAAGAAAGCGTAGGCGAATCCTTTGGCTTCCACTCCGCCGATTAGCCATTCCCCGGCAAAATGAAAATGCGTGATAGACGTCAAAGCCAGTCCTGCCGAAAGAACCGCCATCAGTGGTTTGGAAATCAGCGCAAAACTGAGCATGCGCCACCCGATCGCGATCATGGTCCAACAGAAGACTCGGCCGATGATGGCAGCGGTGGGCAACGAAACGACCTTTGTCAGCCACCCTACCGTCAAATAAAAAAGAAAATGGGCGTCCGCGGATTCTAGGAAAACGTCGCCGGTGCAAAAGGTCGAGTCCCAGAATTGCTTCGCCTTGCACAAATAATGAGGCTCATTGACGCCTGGGATTGCACCTGGACTGAATAACCAGAACAGGGAGACCAGTAGAACCACATCCACGGCAAAATAGATCGAGGGTCTCCAAGGTAACGGAATTGGCGAAGAATCATCCGGAAGATTTCTGGATTTCGACAAGGAGATTCGGTTGGCTCTGGAGAAAGATTAGGACAACAACATCATTTTAAACCATCAGCAGTGGTGGGGAAGAACGATTCTGGCAGGACGTCGAGTGAGTCCGTGGGACATTGCGGTTCTCGGGTGGGTAACGTCCAAGTTAACCGGGCCGACCAGTTCAGCTCAACGTACAAGTGTATCAAAGGAACCACAAAATGGCTAATTCGGCTCCGGTTCAACGCTTTGTGATGCAGCCATATAGTCATCGGTCAGCTTGCGCCTGCGAGACTCTGGTGATAGATGCAAAATCATGTCGTTAGAGATGTCAATTGTCGGGTGAAACGCGCTGTGCTTGCAAAACCAAAAAACTTCGGCGATCGTCTCCTCCGCATGCCAAGTGGTCATGACAAATCTATCATCTGGTATTTCGGCGTCGTCGAATCCCTCCAGATTCGCAATGTCCACCGAATCATCCCACGAACCGCAATCGTTACCCCAAGCCATCATGTACAGACAGCCGGATTCAACGAGCCATTTGCTGATTTCAGATTGACGATTGGCTTCTACGCTGTCTTCAACGACAACAACCGCGCGGAAAGGTCGTAACGAACAAATGTCAGGTAAAACGGATGACGAAGCTAGGCGAACATAAGTCATTCAAGAGGCTGCACAACAATCGAATTTCGCGAGACGCGACATTGAAAGAGTTAATAGTGAGTGGATCGAGCTGGCGAATGATTTGTTTTGACGAGAACCATAATCAACAAACCGATCATCACCAAGAATAAAAGCCCCACAATTCCAACCCCTATAAGAATCAACGACGTGCCGGTTCCCCAGCCGTTACCAGCTGATTCACTCGACCGGGCGGCTTCCGTTTTTGCCGGAGGGGCTGTCGTGGACGGCATTTCTAATGCGGGTGGTTGATAATTTTGGTCGTTGGGCGGGGTTTGTTCTACTGTTGTTGCTTCGGTTCGACCGGATTCTGTCGCAACATTTGCAGGGGCTTTGGGAATGTCGGCGAAGGGGTCAATGTTGGCATTGGGAACTGAGGCGGATCCGTTGCTGCTGACGGTTCTTCCGTTACCAGGGGAACTTGATCCCGAAGTAGGAATCCGATTGTTTCCCGATCTAGGGGCAAAGGCCGGTTTTCTTCTCGGTCCGCTGGGATTGGCCGCCAAATCGGCTTGTTCGGCGTCTGGCGTTCTCGTGTAGGGGGAGGGTGCTCGTCCATTGGATTGTCCTCCGAACGCAACAGGAGCATCGCCAGCAGGCGATTTGCCCGGTCCCCGCCCTGCTGGACTGCCACCTCCGCTGTATTCACTTCCTGAAGAGGGCATCGCTCCCCCTCGCGAGCTGCCGGGTGACCCATTGCTCGGATTGGCACCTCCGCTGCTGGGTGGGACTCCCGTTGAGCTACTGGGGGCCATCGCCGAGCCGGAGCCATAGCGGCCCGGATTGGTGGAACCCTTAGGTTGGGAAGCCGTTTCTGTCAGCCGAATAAACTCTTCGGCATCCTTGTCCCGTTTCAAATCTTTCAGGATTTTTACGATATAATCCTGATCTTTTTTCGATAATTGATTGGGAGGGATGAAGACATTTTTTCGAAGATTGGTTCGCAGCGACACGATCCCGTCTTTATACCGAGAAAGTCGCGCGGTAATTTCAAATCCACGCGTATCGGTCCAAATTCGCAGTTCCGCGTCCTTGATGGTCTGCTGGGCAACACCAAAATCCCCAAAAACCGTTATCGCTAATCCTACAAACAGAATACGTGTCATTTTGCCGCCGAACGGTTAACAGTTTTGGAAGTTCTCTCTGCTATTATCACGAAACAGGCTGGGAGGTTCAAGATTCAATTTTTGAGCGGCGATTCCAAAGAAGCTTTAAAAAGCCCTGTTTTTCGGGAAAATGTGGAAATGGCTCCGGTTTGGGCAAGAGTCGATCCCGGCAAGCTGATTAAATGGAAGCAATGAAAAAACTCCCCAAACAACGTGTTGTATTGCTGGGAATCGGCCATACCAACGCCCACATCGTGCGAATGTGGAAAATGAACGCGCTTCCCCGGGTCGAGCTGGTTTGCATTTCTGATCGACCGGTGGCAACCTATTCGGGAATGCTTCCGGGTGTGCTCGCAGGAGATTACGCTGCTGAAAAGATGTCGATTGACCTGGTACGCTTTTGCCAATCTGTCGGCGCCCGATTGATTATTGAGTCAGTGGAGTCGGTGGACCCTCAACGGAAAGTGATACAGTTTTCGAACCGACCTCCTCTTGCTTTTGATGTGCTTTCGATCGGCATCGGTTCTCAACCCAACAAGAAGAATGTTCTTTGCGATTCCCCCAAGGTGGTGTGGATTAAGCCGATGCAAGACTTTCTCGAGCGAATGCAAGCGGCGATTGATCGTATCAAGGCACTCAAAATAACTTGTCCCAAAATCCATGTGATTGGAGGTGGGCTGGGTGGCGTTGAAATTGCTTTTTGTCTTCCCAGGTTTCTCGAAGCAAATGATCTGCCCAACTTCGATCTGACGGTGGTCAATTCGGGGCCCACGCTTGCCAATGGTGTTGCCCGTTCGACTGAAAGAAAAATTCAGGATGTCTTTGCAAAACGGGGGGTTCGTGTAATTACCGAAAAAAGAGTGACCATAGAAAATGACCAAACATTGGAATTTTCAGATGGATCTTCGGAGCCCTTTGATGTTGCACTGTGGTCGACAGGTGCTGTTGCACCAGGATTGCTCGAAAACGTGCCATTGGAAAAAGACGACCGTGGTTTTCTGTTCACTCGGCCGACGCTGCAAACGACACGATGTGATTCGGTTTTCGCTGTCGGCGACAGCGGAACGATCCAGGATCAAGCGACTCCCAAAGCGGGTGTTTTTGCTGTGCGACAGGGGCCGGTTCTCTGGAACAACATTCAAAACGCTCTTGCTAATCTGCCACTGGAGGAATATCGACCGCAACGTGATTTCTTAAAGTTGCTTAACACCGGCGACCGAAAAGGCATTGTCGAGTACAAGGGTTTCAGTTTTCTTTCTCGACTGGCCTGGAAACTGAAAGACAGAATCGATGGTCGTTTTATTGAGAAATACCAACAGTACCATTTAGCAGAAATGGTCGACCAAGAGGAACCGGAACACGAAATGAGGTGCCTCGGCTGTGGCGGCAAAGTTGGCGGATCACTTCTTTCGAGTGTGCTCTCCAGACTTGAACTGCCGCAATCGCCGGAGGTGTTGATCGGCCTTGATAATCCGGATGACTGCGCGATGATCAGCACTCATGGAAAACCCTCGGTGGTGACCACTGATTTTTTTGCGGCGCCATTGGATGATCCCTTTCAGGTTGGCCGCATCGCGGCTCTTAACGCTCTGAGTGATGCATTTGTGATGGGTGCCAAGCCAACGGCAGCCTTGGCGATTATCACGATTCCCTACGGTCGCCCATCAAACCAGGAGGAATTACTGGAGCAGTTGCTGGCTGGCAGTCTCTATGAATTCAAAAAGTCAGGAACTTCATTGGTGGGCGGCCATACGATTGAAGGTCCGCAGCTAACGGCTGGATTTACGATCGTGGCTGAACCACTCGACGAAACCACTTCATTTACCAAGGGCGAGTTGCAAGTAGGGGACGAATTGGTGCTGACCAAGCCACTTGGGTCGGGGGCTATTCTGGCGGCCCATATGCACGCTGCCTGTCCGGCCAATACTTTTCAATCACTTTTACGAACCATGATGACCAGCAATTTACCGGCAGCCACCATTGCCAGAGATTGTCAGGTCAGCGCAATGACCGACGTCACCGGTTTTGGTTTGGCGGGGCATTTGCTGGAGATGCTCAAGGCGAGCGGACGGTCTGCTACGGTCGATTTGGAATGCTTACCCATGATCGAGGGGGCAGAGGCCATTTTTGAAAAAGGTTATGAAAGCACTTTATCCCCGGCCAATCGGGATGCCGAGAAATTTATCGACACGGCCGAATCCAAACGGGGAACCCCGCGGTTTGCCGCCCTGTTTGATCCGCAAACCTGTGGAGGTGTTTTGATTGGGGTCAATGCAGAAAAACGGGATGCTGTTCTAAACCAACTATACGAAAGTGGTCATGGCCAGGCGACGCTGATTGGCGTTGTGAAGCCAGAGGCTGCGTCACATCAACGGATTCAGATTCGTTGAATCGTGTGATGCCTTTGAATTCAGTGTTGTCGCGTGATCGCCGGGCACTCATCAATGGTGGTTAGCTGTTGAGTAAACTTTCTTAACGATCATCCTCGCCGGCGGCGAGGATATCCGGGTTGCTGGAGCTGAGACTTGATTTCAAAAACGTCCGGTCCGGCGAATTTGGTTGATTGTAATTTTGGCAGCGAACGCTCGTTCAGAGTCGTTCGCTATCGATCGACCAACGAATTCGCATTTTTCAAAGCAGCGTTCCTTTACCTCGATCGCAATTGATCAATCGTTTTGCAAATTACGCGAGGTTAAGAATCAACCGAAGAAGTGATTGGTTTCCTACGGAGATCAGTTCGTCGGGACTGCTTGAGTCACCGCTGGATGTTTTGATTCGCTTTGTTTTTGCGTCTGTGGCCTAAGCGACATCACGGTTGAACTACTTAACGATCAAAGATCCATCTCGTGAGTTGCCCTGGCTCCGGTGGGAAGCCTTGCGTAGACCCGAACATGTTGGAGTGGAATTCTTCCGGGGGCATAGAAGACGCCTTCGCGGGTTTGAAAATAATCCAAGCCCAAGGCGATCGACTTGCCGGGCTCAATTGTTTTCTCTGTAACGCTGAGTTTGTAACGTTTATTGATTTCGATAATCATATGAGTCCACGGCTCCTGGCCAGTATTTTTGATGATGACCAGAGGTTCCGGAGTGGTGGAATTCTGGTCACGCCGGTCAAAATCTTTTGCCGTCGACAAGCCCGAAAATTGTATCGAGGCCGACAAAGTATAAATGGAAACCGGCGGCAAATAGTACCAAAGCGACAGCACAGTAGCGATGGGAACCACAAACATACAAATCAGCATCGCTACCAGACCATTGCGACTAAGTTTGGCGACCTTATCCCGGTGGGACATGCTGGCCGCCGGATCCGCGGGGTTGAACGAAGCGTGCTGTTCTTGAGAGGCCATGGCAATAAAAATGGAGTCTTGGAATCTGGAAAGCCAAGAAGTTCTCCCCGCCACAGGAGTATTGGGAAGCGTTTCTCAGGCGAAATCACCGGAATTAGTCCTTATATTCACCCAGAATGATCGTTATGTTTTGACCGCCGAAACCAAAACTGTTGTTTAAGGCGATCGAGCACTTTGTTTCCCGAGCTTCGTTGGGAACGTAGTCCAAATCGCAGAGGGGATCGGCGTTTTCATAATTGATGGTCGGTGGCAGGACATTGTCCCTGATTGCCATCAGGCAGACTATCGCCTCTGTAACGCCGGCTGCTGCTATTAGGTGTCCCATCATGCTCTTGGTACTGCTAACCGGAGTTTTTTCGGCGTATTCACCGAAAACTTCACGACAAGCCCGGGTTTCGACTTTGTCGTTGACGGTTGTGCTTGTTCCATGAGCATTGACGTAATCGATGTCGCTCGGGTTGAGCTTGGCATCCCGTAATGCCATTCGCATGCAGCCAATGGCACCGCGGCCTTCGGGATGAATATCGGTAATCCGCCAAGCGTCCGCCGTGGAACCGTAGCCCAAAATTTCTCCGTAAATATGGGCGCCCCGTGCCTTGGCGTGTTCGAGTTCTTCAAGGATAACCATTGCGGCTCCCTCACCCAGAACGAAGCCGTCTCTCATCCGGTCGAATGGTCGTGAGGCACGTGTTGGTTCGTCGTTTCGAGTCGAAAGTGCGGTCAACAGGTTAAAGCCGGTGACACCGAATGGGTGAATCATGCTGTGGGTGCCGCCGGAAAGCATCACATCGGCGTCCCCTCGACGGATAATTTCAGTAGCTTCACCCATCGCTTGACTACTTGCTGCGCATGCGGTGAGACAGTTCGCATTAGGACCTTGAGCGTTGAACATCGACGCCAAATGCCCGGCTGGCATATTCGGCTCTTGCTCTATTTCATGCATGGGATTAATCAGTTCCATGCCTGCCCGGGTAAAACTGACTACGTCGAGTTCCCCCTGCCCTGCTTCGATTCCGGCGACCATCATTTTGGTAAAGGAATCAAAGTCCTGCTTTCCTTCACCACTCCCGAGGTAAATCCCAAATCGGGTGGGATCGGCAATGGAGTCCATGACACCGGACTTTTCAATGGCCTGAACCGCTGCCCCGGCAGCAAAACGGGTGTGCCTGCCACGGTATTTCCATTCGTCAGGATCTCCTCCAAACTCGGAAATATCGTAATCCCGTACCTCGGACGCAATTTTCGTCGGAAAGTTGGCAGCATCAAAGATTGACGTGTAACCAACACTGGATTCGGCATTCTTCAATCGAGCCCAGACCCCCTCGGGATGGGTTGCCATGGGATTTACCATTCCAATCCCGGTGATGACTACTCGGCGACGCATCGGCTGACTCGCATGTTTAAGAATGATCCTGGACAGTTTGTATCAGTTCCTGTTCAGCTTGAAGAAAATGCGCAGGAATTTCAATCGGTGATCCATCCTTATTTTTGCCGATGTCAAAAATATGTAGATTACGAAGCACGGAGATCAATTCTGCGTCGTCGAAAAAAGAGACATCCTGGAAACGCTCGTCTAAGTAGGCAAACATCAGGTCTGCAGATGCAAGTAACCTATCCTGGCAATGACAGGTGCAACTTACGACAGCCCCCTCCTCTTGCATGTTCTCGATCTCGGCTCGAATCATCAACTGATCGCCGGGGGTTCCAAAGCCAAAAAACTTCGATTTGCCGATTTTTGCCAGAACGACCTTTTTCTTGAAGTCAAAAGTCTGATTAAGCAACAAACCGGCCGTCTGTGCCATCCCTTCAATCACCAGAGATGACGGGTAATTGGGTGATTTCTTGGAATAAGCAATCACATAGGGTTCAGCCATGCAGACATTTTTCACCGAGACAGCATGGCTTTTGCTGACAAATTCGAGGTATCGATCAAACCAGAACCAACGCATGAATCAAATCTTTAGCATGAAAATCTGTTACTGATTTCTCGATTTGGCCAATGGTCTACAGCCAATTCTCTGTGACGGTAAAAGAAAGCTGATTCACCCACTCATTCTAGTCAAATTTTGACCAGTAAACCCTATTGGTGACGTTCTTACCGAAAACAGGTGAAGCAAATCCTTGGAACCCAAAACCGCTCCGGATCGGACAGGTTCCCAACCGAAGCGTCAATCGGCCTCAACTTAAGCGGTGATTTTTGTCGTGACGTAACGGCAAAGATCGCTAACAGTCAATAGATTCCCGAAGTCCTGAACCATAGGATTGGATTCAAACTTTGACAAATCGGCAAATGGCATGCGTTTTTTGAGCTGTTCAATACCCGTTTGGGTCACTTTGCCGTCCTGAACATACTCGGCATTCGTCAAAATGTCGTCAGGGAACAATTCGTCCCGGGGGATCTGGATTTCAAACGACTTCTCCAGCTTAAAAACAATATCCAAAAAATCGATCGATTCGGCTCCCAAGTCTCCGACCATCGTTGCGTCTGCAGTCACTTCGTCGTCGTCCACACCGAGCGCGTCCACTAACGCATCTTTTACTTTTCCAAAAACTTCATCTTCCGAAGGAGCCATTCAAGTTCTCCGATCCAAAATAGGCGACTAATAGGAGTTACATTTATAAGTCAATTCGAGCTTTGATATAATAACGCGAATTGTTTTTGCTTTTCTAACGCGACGATTCGGTCAACACTTTGAGTTGATGGATTGCGTTCATTCTGATTGTAGGTTTCTACCAACAATCGACCGCTTACCGCCACCGACCCGTCTATCTGGCATTCTGTCTTGAGTGAATACTGGCAACCATCTTGTTTCAGAATTTTTGACCGGACCTCCAATTGCTTTCCGGGGGTCACGAAATCCTGAAACTTAATGCTTTTGGCTTCCCGCAAATCGACATTTGATTGCAAAAATTGATTGGAATACCGGATCAACCAACATGAAGCTTGAAACATCGCCTCCAACATCAAAACTCCCGGCATAACCGAGAAATTGGGAAAGTGGTCCCGAAGATAATCTTCGTCACCTGTAAGGCTTTTCACTGCTGAAATCCGGTCACTCGCAACAATTTCGGTAATTTTGTCGAGTTGCGTGAACTCGATGTCTGGAGTGTTTAGATTCGAATCGTTATTCACGTAAAAATTCGGTTAAAAAGCATTACCCGCCCAAAGACGTTGATAGGGAATTCACCAATTTAGCATCGACACCGTGTTTTCACAACAACGTAATAAAGTCAATTTTTACGGTAGTTTAGGTAGAATTACTGGGCTTCCAAGGGAAAATCTGGATTTACGGGAAATTGTTTGTTGAGACAATCAATGTTAAAATCGGGTTATGAAAAAGGGAATTCCGGTGTCGCCCGGTGTTTCAATTGGCACTGCCTATTGTATCAGCGAGATTTTTGTCAGGCCTGAGAAGACTCATCTGGAAGAAGATGCTGTTGGAGAGGAACTTGCGCGGTTTGAATCTGCAAAAGAGCAGACCATCCGGGATTTAAAGGCTTTGGAGTCCAAGGTTTACGCCCAAGTTGGACCCAGCGAAGCGGCTGTCTTCGCGATGCATCAGTCCATTCTTTGTGACAATGCATTTACAAAAAAGGTTTCTGGCTGGATCGTCGATGAGAAATTAACGGTCCAGGCAGCGCTTCACCGTTTTCTCGAAGAATATTCGGTTTTGTTTTCCAAAACCAAGGATGAGTATCTTCAGGAACGTTTTGCCGATATTCGCGACGTCGTTTCACGGCTTTCGGCCTCTTTGACGGATGTAAAAAACGAAATCGATCGTGGCTTGGAAGGTCCTCTCATTGTCGTAGCAGATGAACTACTACCGTCGCAGGTGGTGCTTTTGGGAGATGTTGAGGTCAAAGGCATTGTGACTCAGGCGGGTGGTCCGACTTCTCACGCGGCGATCATTGCCCGCAGCAAGGGAATTCCGGCCGTTTCTGGCGTGCCGGGTATCCTGCGGCAAATCAAGACTGGGGACACCATCATGGTGGATGGCCGCGAGGGGGTCATTCGCTACAACCTCGATCCAGAATCCATCGCAGCCTATCGAAAACTGGAACGAGAATTTTTCGATTTTAAAGACCAGTTGGCAGAGAATCGGGACGAACCCACGATAACCGCAGATGGTTTGGAACTGGAACTGTTGGCCAACATCAACAGCACAACGGATGCTGAATCAGCTGTCGCGATGGGTGGAAATGGGGTAGGTCTTTATCGAACCGAATATCTTTACCTTACTCATCCCAATGTGCCCGATGAGGAGGAACAATACGAAAACTACCGTCGGGTGATTCAATCTGCTCCGAACAATCAGGTGACCATCCGCACCCTTGATATCGGTGGTGATAAAACGGTGCCCTACCTTGGCCACAATCATCAGGAATCCAACCCGTTTATGGGATGGCGTAGTATTCGGCTGTCGTTTGAACATCCTGAATTGTTCAACACCCAAATTAGGGCTATTCTCCGCGCAGCGGCTGATTTTGAATTTGGAAAAGTTCGGATGCTGTTTCCAATGGTGACCACCGTGGATGAGATGAGGCGGGTTCGATCCATGGTGCGCAGGGCGATGAAGCAACTGGTTTCTTTGGGTAAACCATTTGCCAATGTACCTATCGGAATGATGTTGGAGGTCCCGGCGGCGGCCATCATGATGGATACGCTGCTGGAGGGTTGTGATTTTGTATCGGTGGGCTCCAACGATCTTGTTCAATACCTGATGGCCGCAGATCGAGATAATCCAAAAGTGAGCCATCTCTGTCAACCACTTTCTCCGCCGGTTCTTCGCGTCTTAAAAAACGTGATCCGGATTTGCAACCAGAACAATACGCCGATTACCGTTTGTGGTGAGATGGCCGGGCAGCCCAAAGCATTCGTGCTTCTTTTGGGGATGGGTTTGAAGAAATTCAGCATGAGCCCAGCGTTCATTCCCACGATCAAGGAGCTTGCCAAAGTCATCTCCCGTGCCGAGGCAGCTCAGATCTTGCAGAATGCCCTGAAACTGAAAACAACTTCTCAGGTTCAGCGATACATGGCAGGTCAACTTCAGCGGCTGGCACCCAAATTCACCATCCTCGACACGGCCTGATATTGTTGAGTCGGATAGGGTTGATTTTGTTGGATGGATCAACAGTGTCAAAGACTCCTCTCCCAAGACTGGCAATGCCAATCTGAGCATGGCGAAAAATGGTTTTCTCGAAGAGGCAATGCAATGGGGCAATCGCCTCACCTTGTGGATCGGTCTGATCACCAGGTTCACCATTCTGACGATTGGCGTTGGATTGGAAACTGTGGGCTTTGACCCGGGAAAAAGTCCATTGGCCAACCCCCCCCGTCTTCTTTTTCGACGAAAGATTTTGCCTGTTTTATTGATCAACCAGTAATGTAATGTTGGCGGTTTGAGTTCGCGTTTAGATCGTTTTGTGTGTAGAATTACCCGCTGAGATTCTAAACCGACTTTGGATTTGAAATCGGGTCAAAGCCATGTCCAACCGTCATTCCCACCACCATGCTTTTGAGTCCTATCACGGCCGAGTTTGCGAAGGCCTGAGTGTCTCGTCCCGCCGAGGGATGATCAAGAACAGTCTTGCGGGAATCGCTGGTCTTTCGCTCCCGCAGTTGTTGAGATCGCGGGCGGAAGCGGTTCAAAATGGACTTTCCCAAGCCAGCGGGAAAAGCGTCATCTTGCTGTGGATGGCTGGTGGCCCAAGTCACATCGATACATGGGACCCCAAGCCCGATCGGCCCTACCTGAATCGAGGGCCTTTTGGTGTGACCTCAACCCGCTTGCCGGGTACCTTCATTTGCGAGCATCTGCCCAAACAGGCAGCGATGCTTGACAAGTTCACAATTCTACGCAGTGTCGATGCCCGACAGAGTAACCATGAACCCAATATGGTTTTTCAGACCGGACATCGAGGGGCCTCGCCACGAAGTAACCCACGGGGTTACACTTTTCCCTCGATCGGTTCGGTGATCGCTAAACATCATGGTCCCAATCTGCCAGGTGGTTTGCCCTATGTCGCATTCCAAAAATCTAAATCGCACATCGCTTACTCGGGGTACCTGGGCAAGGAGTTCGACCCATTCATTGCGGAACCTGCCTGCCGCTTGCCGATCTACGATTTGGTCGGTCAGGACACCGGTAAAATTTCATCGGCAGATATGTTTCGATTTGCACCAGGTGTTTCCGTCAACCGAATTTCAAAGCGACAGTCCTTGCTGTCGCAATTAAACCAGGCCCGAAAAGGATTTTTTGAGTCGGATACGTCCGGATTGGATGAGTATTCGCAACAGGCATTGTCGTTAGTGGCCGACGAAAAAGTGCAACAGGCATTTGACATCCGAAAGGAATCAAAAAAGGTTCGCGAACGGTTTGGTAAACACCTCTGGTGTCAAAAAGCACTCTTAGCCCGAAGGCTCGTTGAAGCCGGCTCGTCATTTGTGACGATTGATTTGAGCTACCACACTGCGTCGGGAACGTGGGATACCCATGGCGACAACATCCCGCCCTACGGAGGAATCAAAAAAGGACTTGGTCCCTTGTTGCCGTTGTTTGATCACCTGCTCACGACGCTGGTGGGGGACTTGGATGATCGGGGGATGTTGGACGACGTTCTTGTCATTGCCATGGGTGAATTTGGTCGAACTCCCAACATGGGAACTCAGGACAGCACAGATGGCCGTAATCACTGGCCGGTGGTGATGTCGATGTGTTTGGCCGGAGGAGGTCTCAGGCATGGACAGGTAATTGGTGCAACTGAAAAAGATGGAGCTGATATTCTGCATCGGCCTATCACGCCTGGCGATTTGGCTGCGACCATTTATCATCATTTTGGGGTGCCACAGAACACGACGTACCAGGACCCTCGTGGCCGTCCAAATTTTGTGGTTGCCGAGAATGGAAAACCTATTTCTGAAATTATTTAGTGTGGGGCGAACAGGAGACCCCGACAATGGACCGGCGGAATTTTTTGCAAAACTCGATGGGTGGTTTCGGATCGCTGGCTCTTGCGGGGCTGTTGGCGGGCGAAAATTCAGCCAGTGACTTGACCTCCAATGACGGCCAAGGAAATTCCCTGGGCCATCATTTACCCCGGGCAAAATCAATCATCTATCTCTACATGGAAGGGGGGCCAAGTCAGGTCGATCTGTTCGATTACAAGCCACTATTGAAAAAACATGCGGGAAAGCCGCTCCCTTTTAAGACGCCGGCAACGGTGTTCAATAGTTCCAATCGAGTTTTTGATTCTCCTTTCGGCTTCCGGCAGCATGGCGATAGCGGGACTTGGGTCAGCGAGCTGTTTCCGAATATTGCGGCCTGTTCTGACGATCTGACATTTGTCCATTCCATGCATCACGGTGTTTCGAATCATTCGGCGGCGTGTTACCTCAGTCATACCGGTGACCCGATTGCCGGTCGGCCCAGTCTTGGTTCCTGGATGAGTTATGGTCTGGGTAGTGAAAATCAGGAGTTGCCCTCTTTTGCCGTACTGGATTGCGGCCAATTGCCAGCTGGTGGCGCCACAACCTGGTCCAGTGGGTTTTTGCCAGCGACCCATCAAGGTGTGCAGTTTCTTCGTGGAAAAACCGGGATTGAGTTTTTACGATCCCTGGACGCTTCGGCAAAAGTTTCAAAGTCAAAGCTGGAAGCTATTTTGGATTTGCATCGCCAGTCTGCGGTAGCGTCAAGTCACCCGTATTTGGATTCAGTCATTTCAAATTATGAGAAAGCTGCCCGAATGCAATTGTCTGTTCCAGAGCTTTTGCAAATCGATGATGAAACCTCGACAACCAGAAAGGCTTTTGGTCTGGACCATCCAGCGACTGCCCTGTTTGGTTCGCGTTGTTTGCTGGCCCGGCGTCTGGTCGAAAGAGGTGTCCGATTTGTCGAAATTTTTTCGCCACGTGTTAAAGCGGATCGCTGGGATCAGCACAGTAATTTGAAGCAGGGAATCACCAACAACAGCATGGCGGTTGATCAGCCGATTGCCGCATTGATCAGGGATTTAAAGGAACGTGGTCTGCTGGATGAAACGATCGTCCTGTGGGGCGGCGAATTTGGACGAACTCCTTCATCCCAAGGGACCGGTCGGGATCACAATCCCTTTGGTTACACGGTGTTCCTGGCGGGTGGAGGTTTTCGGCCCGGTTATCACCATGGTGCTACCGACGATTTCGGATATTTTGCAGAGCAGCAAAAGGTCCACTTGCATGATTTACATGCGACGATTCTTCACCAGATGGGAGTAGATCACCGCCAGCTAACATACCGGTTTGATGGACGGGATTACCGGCTTACCGATGTCCACGGCAAATTGGTCAAGGAACTGGTGACATGACATCACCCAAATGACGGTGTCGTTCTTTGGATGTCTGAATTGCGATCGCTAGGGTCCGAGGGTGAGGATCCGGTGAATGGAATCGGGCAGTTTAGCCGGTCAACTGTCCGGCAGCATACAGGCTCGCTAGTGGGTTGGCTTGAACAGGCTTTCCCATACAGATTCGTTGTCATTTGACTTCTATTGACGATGTCAGTGGATTTGGGACGATAACATTTTCCATCATTTCTGAATTAATGAACAATATGATGCTTTTTCCGTT
Source organism: Planctomycetota bacterium (assembly GCA_014238905.1). Lineage (GTDB taxonomy): Bacteria > Planctomycetota > Planctomycetia > Pirellulales > Pirellulaceae > JABAAE01. Next base: position 307,450 of record JABAAE010000001.1, on the reverse strand, counting down.
TCGCCTTGCGATTTTTCTGGGTGCCGGTCTGTTGTTCCTGATTCAACCCCTGTTTGCAAAAATGGCGTTACCACTGTTGGGTGGATCCCCTGCGGTTTGGAACACATGCATGTTGTTTTTTCAAGGCATGCTTCTGGCAGGTTACGCTTACGCACATCTGACGCAGAGGTTATTAGGGATTAAAATTCAAATCGTGCTGCATTGGACCATCCTGTTTGTCGTGATGTTGTTACCGATTATCGCCATCCCCTCGGCTTGGACCCCTCCAGAACATTCGTCGCCGGTTTTCTGGCTGCTGGGACTCTTGCTGGTTGTCGTCGGCGGACCGTTTTTCGCTGTTTCAGCAACAAGTCCACTTTTACAACAATGGTTTTCCGCCACCGATCACCCCCGCGCAAAAAATCCCTATTTTCTTTATTCAGCCAGCAATTTCGGTAGCATGATTGCCTTGATCTGTTACCCGTTTTTCATCGAGAAATTTTTTAGAATCGAAACCCAGACGCTCATTTGGACGTCTGTTTATTGGCTTTTCATCGCGGCCATGGCCGTCTGTGGATACCTCGTTCTCAAGACCGCAGGAAATATCAAGAAGCCGACGGATGTCTCGTCAAAACGACTGCCCAATCAGCCAGAGGTGAATGATTCGTTACCAAACCAGCCTTTGATTGGCTGGTCCCAACGCGGTTGGTGGGTTGCCCTCTCCTTTGTCCCCTCGAGTTGGATGCTAGGCGTAACGTCTTTTTTGACGACGGATATTTCACCGATACCGATCCTGTGGATCATTCCACTAACGCTTTACCTGGTGACATTTATTGTGGCATTCGCTGACCAGCCGCTATTGCGTTACCAGTGGGTCTCCAGGTTGTTCCCAATCAGCATGATGGTTCTGGCAGCGTCCACAATGTTCAAAGGTGGCATTTTTGTGTTATTGCTTCACCTGGTTGTGTTTTTTGTCGGGGCGATGGTTTGCCATTTTGAATTAGCGCGAAAGAAACCGTCACCTTCCCATTTGACGGAATTTTACTTTTGGGTTTCATTCGGTGGATTGTTGGGTGGTGTTTTTAACGGACTTCTGGCTCCTTTGGTGTTTCCCTGGATATTGGAATACCCAGTCACGCTCTTCATTGCCTGCTTGTTGAGACCCACACTGGCCGCTGTGGCAGGCCCGGATAGAGGCGAAAAACGACGGGAAAAAACGACCTTGCCCAAGGCCGTTGGAAAAAATCAAAAAGCCAAATCGACGAAACGAAAAAAAACGACAGCATCTGGCGGTGATTTCCAACACGAAGATCAACAACCGGCCGAGTCGGAGTCCCGTTTTCGCCTCGGATGGTTTGCCCTGTTTGTTTTACCGGTGGGAATCATGGCCCAGACGTTTCCGTTTCAGGAAGGTACGGTGGCATTGACGATAGCCACATTGGTGAGTCTTTTGATTTTAGTGGGGTGTTATTTTCTGGACAAACCTCGAAGTTTTGCGTTTCCCATTGGGCTGGTTTTTGTTTTTTCCCAGCTGGAGCCACCCCAGGCAGGTGAGACGGTTTTGTTGACGCAACGAGGTTACTTTGGCGTGAATCGAGTGGTGGATGGTCCCGAGGGACATCAACGCCGACTCTATCATGGAAAGACCATACACGGCTTGCAGAATTTGGACCCGGAGAGACCAGACCTCCTGAATCAGCCGACGTCTTATTACCATCGAACGGGACCGCTTGGTGAAATTTTTTCGTTCGCCCAAAAACAGAAACCATTCAAAAGGGTTGCCATTATTGGTTTGGGCGCAGGAACAGCAGCATGCTACCACCGCGAGGGTCAGGAATTTACATTTTTCGAAATCGATCCGATCGTGAAAGAGATCGCCACCAATCCCAGATTCTTTACCTTCTTGGAGAACTGTGGAAAGGAAAACTATGAGGTCATTCTTGGGGACGGTCGTATGAAGTTGAACGAAGTCGAAGATGATCAATTCGACTTGATGATCTTTGATGCTTTCAGTTCAGACGCGATTCCAATGCATCTGTTGACGTTGGAAGCGGTTCAGGTCTACCAAGGCAAATTGAGCCCAGAGGGATTCATGGCCTTTCATATTAGTAACCGGTTTTTTGATTTGGAGCCGATATTGGGTGACTTGGCGTCGGCCATGGGTTGGGAATCAATGACTTGGCACGATATTGAACTCAGTGAAGAAGAGCTCCTTTCCGGTAAAGCAGCTGCCAGTTATGTGATCTTGGCAAGGGATTTAAATGTGACTGGCTTAACGGATCAGCCACATTGGAAAAAAACCAGGATGTCCACCCGGGGCCAACCATGGACGGATGATTTTTCCAATGTTCTCGATGCGTTAAAATGGGAATCCGAAAGGGCTCGGCAGAAATGACTGGGGACAAACCAAAGGACTTCCATGGTCACCTACGCTTGGACACTGAGCTTCCGGGGCGATGTTGATTTTTTGTTGGAAGGCGGTGCGACCATTCTCATCCGGATTTCAACGGTTGACAGCGTTTGCAATAAAAAGTCGCCCGCTGGGATTGCACAATTCGTATCACCGGTGATCGGTTGCAGGAAGAACAGTTTTCGGATTCCCGATCGTAGACACGATGGGAATTCTGATAGCTGCCGTCCCGGTTCAAGACATTGCGATAGGTTCCATCTGCAAGCGTAGAACCTTCATGCTCGATGGCATCATTGAGGATGGACAGCATCCAATGATGGAGTCGATTGAATTGCCTTCTTTTTAGATCTGAGCATTTCTGCTGAGGATTAATTTTTGCGGCGTGTAACATCTCGGAGGCATAGATGTTTCCTACTCCTGCAACACATTTTTGGTCCAGCAAAGCGACCTTTATTTCTCTTCTGGATGAATGGAATTGGTGAAAAAAATTGTCTGTTGTGATACTGAGTGCGTCAGCTCCAATTTTACCTGGGCCAAATTTATCCTGTAGTTTGGCATGGTCGAGCAGTTGTACACTGCCAAGTCCGCGTCGATCCCAAAAGCAGATTTCGCTGACGTCGCCGCCGCCGATTTTCATTCGAAATCGAATATGCTCCGCCGAAGGAGGGTTGGCAACCAGCACCAATCCGGTCATTCTTGGCTCAAAAATAAGGTATTTTTTTGAAGCGAGCTTTCGTTGGTTAACGGCTTGGGATGGATTATCTTTATCTTGAAGAACGACCACCACCCGTTTTCCGATTCGTTCGATAGCGCTTATAGTTGAACCTACGATTGACCGACGGATATTGACTACTGAGGGAAGAATCGTGATCGGTTTTTTCGGACAACGGATGTTCTCAACCAGTACGACTTTCCCACCAACCGCGCCGAGGATTCCACGACGCATCGTTTCGACTTCGGGAAGTTCAGGCATGATGTCCTTCTGGTATATTAGGGGTTTGTGAGTTGTGTACTCGATAAGTACGCTAAAATGGTGGTTTGGATTTCTTAGATAAAAGCTTATGGCATCTTCTTCAACGACGGCAAGTGGCAATGTTCCCGATCATGATGGTCGGTTTGGCAAATTCGGTGGAAGATTTGTCCCTGAGACGTTGATGCATGCCTTGGATCAGCTCACAAACGAATACAAAAAAGCTCAACGGGATCCCCAATTTAACGCCGAGCTGCAGGAACTTTTCAGGGATTTCGTGGGTCGCCCTTCACCCTTGTATTTTGCGAAACGCTTGTCCGAAAAAGTGGGCGGGGCTCAAATCTGGCTAAAGCGAGAGGACACTAACCATACCGGTGCCCACAAGATCAATAATACGCTAGGGCAGACTCTGCTGGCGATACGGATGGGAAAAACAAGGGTAATCTGCGAAACCGGTGCAGGTCAGCATGGTGTGGCGACGGCAACAGCCTGTGCCCGTTTCGGACTTCCCTGTGTGGTCTATATGGGTGAGGAGGACGTTCGCCGACAGGCACCCAATGTTCGTAGTATCAAATTGCTTGGGGCGGAAATACGTCCGGTGACAAGTGGTTCGAGAACGCTTCGTGATGCCATAAATGAAGCGATGCGGGATTGGATGTCGTCGGTTCACAACACCCACTATATTATCGGTTCGGTTGTTGGGCCGCATCCGTTTCCCATGATCGTACGCGACTACCAATCAGTCATTGGGCTGGAGACCATTCAGCAATCGCGGGAAAAATTTGGACGATTGCCCGATACGGTCGTTGCCTGTGTAGGTGGTGGCAGTAATGCCGCAGGGATGTTTTTCCCGTTTATTGACCAAGCCAAAGTTGAGTTGGTCGGGATCGAAGCTGGCGGATTGGGTTCGGCTCCCGGGGAGCATGCTTCTCCACTCTCATTTGGAAAACCGGGTGTATTACACGGTAGTTTTAGTTATGTGATGCAGGATGTCGATGGCCAGACATGTGACGTTCATTCGGCATCGGCTGGGTTGGATTATCCTGGTGTGGGACCCGAGCATAGCTACTGGAAGGACTCCGGAAGGGTCAGGTATACCGACTGCAAGGATAGCGATGCACTCGCAGGATTTTACGAACTAGCACGTACCGAAGGAATTCTTGCAGCGTTGGAAACCTCCCATGCCGTAGCGGGGGCTATGGAGATTGCCCGGGAAAAAAAACGGGATGAAATCGTGGTGGTTTGTCTGTCGGGTCGCGGCGATAAGGATGCTGCTGAAATTGAGCGGTTGCAGTCACTTTCCAAAAAATAGTACTCCGGTTTTAATCGTTATTCCCTGATAAGAAATGGTATTGTGTCAAAAATTGACGATGTTTTTTCGCGGTTAAGAAATGAAAACAAAAAGGCTTTGATGCCTTTTATTACCGCCGGTGATCCCAACCTGGCCACAACGGCCGAACTGATTCGCGCCTTCGATCGTCTGGATTGTTCGATCTGCGAAATTGGAATTCCCTACAGTGATCCGATCGCTGATGGGCCGGTGATTCAGGCTTCGTATACTCGGTCACTTCAAAAGAAAATTACCGTCGATGCAATTCTAGAAACCCTTGGCGCAACCTCCAGCCAAGTCAGGCTTCCCTTGGTCACCATGGTCAGTTATGCCATCGTTTATCGAATCGGGGTGCAGGCGTATGTTGATGCTGCGCTGGCCAACGGCGTTTCCGGGTTAATTGTGCCTGATCTTCCAGTAGAAGAGGCCCCCACTCTATCGGCAGTTTGCCGTGAGAGTGACGTTAGCCTGATCCAGTTGGTAACACCGACAACGTCCCGGGAGCGTGCAAAGAGAATCCTCGATACATCCACCGGTTTTATTTATTACGTATCGGTGACGGGGATCACCGGTGAACGAACTGAACTGCCTCCTGAAATCGTTGAAAACGTGAAGTGGCTGCGTGAAAACGGCGATCTTCCAGTTTGTATTGGATTCGGCATCAGTGAACCCGAGCATGTCCGGCAGTTGGCACCTCACTCCGATGGACTGATTGTAGGGTCTGCCATCGTACGCCGTATGGCAGTTGAACCAGATCCCAATCGAGTCGTGGCATCGGTAGCGGCCTATATCGAGTCGTTGCAGGCGGAATTGTAGCCCGTGAGGCAGTCCGAATTGTAGCCCGTGAGAAGGGGTGGTATTTCAGATATTCAGGTTCAGGCGTTCCCGTGCTTCTGCAGCCCAAGGGCTTTCGGGTGCCATCTGAAGGAAAGATCGCCAGTGCATCTCCGCGTCCTCTTGGCGTTTGAGTCGATCGAGTGTTCTTGCTAAATGGAAATGGACGTCGGGAAAATGGGCATGGAAATCCAGAGCACCCTCAAATGCAGACACGGCCAATTCATACTGCCCAAGTTCGTTCAAAAGACAGCCCAGGTTGGCTCGCGCCTCGACGAATTCTTCATCAAGTTCGATGGCAACGTAGTACCGCTCTCTTGCGGCCTCGAGTTGACCCAACTGGTAGAGTAATTCCGCCAACTGGAAATTCACGCTGGCCTGCGGTCCATGAGCCATCAAAATACATCGATGGACTTCGATGCTGGCTTGGATTTCACCCTGATCTTCATATTGGCAGGCCAGATCTATCAAATCATCATAGCTCCAATTCGAGTAATCCGGCTCGCCGGATTGATTATCGAAAACAGCTGGAAAAAGCAACGAATCATCGTTTTCTTCTTCTTTCTGAATTTCTTCATCGTCGATTTCCTCGCTGCGCGGCGAATTGAAATCGAGCCGAATTTGCCCGTTGGTTTCCATCACACCGTCGTCCCGACGCAAGAAGAGATTCTTTCCCTCAACAATAATCGATAGCTGGGCAAGTGGTCGTTCGATCTCCGGCAAGAACTCAGCTATCTTTTCAAGGTTTCGTTTGATAGCGTTGGGCGAGGCACCACCTTGCACCATTTCTGATAACCGGCGGGCAGTATTCACTTCCTGGAAATCAAAATAGGGAAGTCGATGGACTTCCTTGAACGGTGTGATCAGCCCGCAGCGATGCCATTTGCGAATTTCGGCAACGGAGAGTTTCAATAATTCAGCGATCATGGCCGGCGTATAAAGTCGTTGAACCTCGACATCTTGTTCAACGAAACCGAGTTTTTCCCATAATCTTGTTTCAGAAATGACCTCCAGTTGTCCACGGCGGACCAGTCCCCTCAAGCGGTCATTGAGGAGTTCCTGTTGTTGGAAAATGGGTAGCTCCTCGGCGCCTAATACAACCAGATCGATGTCTGCATCGTCGGCATCAACGGTTGATCCACCACAATTTTTTACCAGTCGGGAGGCTTCCCGCTTGGAAACACCTCCCAGTTTTCCGCAGAATGCGACGCGTTTGTTTAACAGAGGTAACTCGGTATTAGTCATGCCGGTAAAAAATAAGACAATTGGAGAACCACCTGCTCTATTCCGGAGCTTGGGTTGTTAGTTGACTCTCTCCATCCAGAATAACAGCAAACAGGAAAAGACAAGCTCTGGATTTTGGAAAGCCACCCATGATAAGGAAGATTGAGAAAAAAGAAGCTGACAAACAGGAAACAGATGGATCATTGTCCGCTTTTCGATTCGGCGGTTGAGGAAAGAGGCAATCAGCATCCATCTCTCAAGGCAGGTCTTGATTGATCGGCAGATCTACTGGTTCTCAAGGACCTTTTTCGCTTTTTCGACTTCGTTGTCGGTGAGCGCTGGTTTTTGATCAGCTTCGGTTTTGGGCTGAGTCAAATCGGAGGTTTTAGGTTGGCTTTCCTCTCCAGCCTGAGTCGAGGTCTTGTCAGCCGAGTGTGAGGTAAAAGGTACCTTTTTCATTAATCGGCTCGGCTGATTGTCGATCCTGGTCTCCTCGATGGGGACCCACTGGGAAACGAGTTCAGTTGTTTCTACCATTTCAGTCATTTTGACCCACTCACTGACCTTGACCGGATACTGTTCTGTTCGTGTTTCGTACTTGTAAGTGACAGTCTCGATCGGCACTTTCTTGACCACGGTTTGTTCAACATAACGAGTCTCAGTGAAAGGGATTCGTCTAATTTCTCGCTTGACGACAGGTTTCTGAACCGTCACGGGAATGTTCTGGACGTGCACTTCAGGGACCATTTTCTGGGTAGTAATCGGAATCCTTCGGGAAACGGTTTCATTGACCATTTCGGTCCGAGTGACAGGCCTCTGAACGATTTGGGTTTGAGGCTGCAAGGTGGTCGTGGGAATTGTTTGAGACTGAAGGTTGGGAACGTATTGGGACTGAACCTGATAGACACCAGGAGCTTGTTGGGAAATCCATTTTAGTCCACCACGTTGATAAGTTAACTGACCACTAACCGGATCTGCGACATAACCGGAGTCAACCCAATTGATCCGTTTGCGGGTGCTTCCCGGTCGGTAAACAAGTTGGTTTTGCACCCCTCCCCGATCAACCATTTGCTGTTGATAGGTCGTCACTGGCTTGTAAGTGGTAACGGACTCATTCACCATCGTGGTTGATGTAACCGGTTTTTGAACGACGCTGGTCTCTTCACGGTAGGTTGTCTCGGTGACCGGTTTATAGGTGGTATAACGTTGTTGTCGGGTTTCGGTTGTCGTTTCCCAAACCGTCCGATCCACGATTTCTTCCCGGTACTTGGTTTCGGTGACCGGCTTTAAAACCGTATGAGATTCTTCGCGGGTAGAGGTTTCCCGGACCGGTACTTTGACCACGTAGCTACGTGTCCGCATTTTTGTTTTCACAACTTCCTTATAGGTCGTGACCGGGACCTGTTTCACCACTTGTCGAGTTTCCAACCGGTAGTGTTTTGCCGCTGTGGGGGCCACCGGGAGGACGTCATACCCTGATTGCTGAGCAGAAACCGACGTGGAGAAAGCAAAAACCGTCAGTAGAATTACCAAGGAACCGCGAAGCGAAAAAAACATCGTTTGCCTCTTTAGAAAAGTGAATCGCGAAAATCCCTTACGCAAAGTCTGAAACGGAGGCCTCGACAGGCCCCTCCTCAGACTATTCCACCAATCCCTTAATTGAATTCTGTCGAATCATCCCCAAACCTGCAAATGAAAAATGCAAAAAAAGGGCAACAAATCTGACCTTAAGCTATTGTCTAGTATAGAGTTACGAAAAAGATGAGTATGTGGTGAACCGGAGGAGACGATTGATATGGTCGGATCAGAGAAAATACGGGAAGTTGTTGGCAGCAATACACTTAGGGCACAAATCGCCCTATTTTAATTAACTGTTTTATTTTGAACTTGTGATGAGTTCATGGCTTGATGATTGATTTTGACCTGACATTTGGCCTTCCTGCCAAAAACATTGCCTGCGACCAGTGGATGCTTGATCGCGCTGAACGTGAGGCTATCGCACGCGAACGTCATTTGCCGTCGCAAGGCACAGGCCCAGTTGAGTATTTGAGGTTTTGGCAGCCCAGTAACCTTTTTGTCGTTATGGGTCGATCGGGAAAATATCTGGAGGAGGTCCATTTTCAAAGGTGCCATGAAGATGGTGTTGAGGTGCTCCGGCGTTCCAGTGGAGGCGGCACGATTCTGACCGGACCAGGATGCTTGATGTATTCGGTTGTGCTGTCCCTCGAAGAACGTCCCGGGTTAAGGGATATTTCAAAAGCCCATCAATTTGTAGGTCAAAAGATCTGCCAGGCTTTTCTGGACTGTGGACAAGCGGTCGAGCTCCGGGGCTATTCCGACGTTTGTCTTGGAGACTACAAGTGTTCCGGCAACGCGTTACGGATTGGACGGAACCATTTGCTATACCATGGGACGCTGTTATTGGAGTTTGCCTTGGAAGAAATTCCCTATTACCTGCGAATGCCCAATCGTCGTCCGCGGTACCGCGGATCAAGGGAGCACTTGGAATTTGTTACCAATGTACCGGTAGCTGCATCGGAGCTTCAAAAAGCCATCGCGCAATCATTCGGCACGCAGCGTTTACCCATGGAGATTGACCACCAACAACTTGATCATTTGGTCGCAGTCCGTTACGGACAATCGGATTGGAATCTAAAAATCTAGAAACAAGCCAACCGCTTACCACAACGTTCTAAGGAATCTTCAGTCGGTCCGCTTATCGATCCTGACAGACTTGGCGGACAACCGATTGGGGGACCCCAATATCAAGCACGCGGACCTCACCAAGGCAGCGTTTCGCTCTCTCGGTGCCAAATCCGGTTTTGTGGGCGACCAGGGTTCCGGTCAAGTCAGCCATGATAGTCTGTCCGGTGGATTTCCCTAAATCGGCATCCAGTCCGCTGGGAATATCAATCGAAAACTTTTTGGCATTCATTCGATTGATGGATTTAATCATTTCGTCAAACGGCGATCGAAGAGGTCCCCGGGTACCACTTCCCAATAGTGCATCGACGATCCAGTCTGCTTGCCCAGCCAATTGTGAGTGTAGAAGGTGATCAAAAGCGGAATCCGATAGCCCAGGAGATTGATGCAGGATTTCCGGTGCCATGGTCTGGAGCCAATGGAAATTCGCTTGCGCATCTTCCTTTAATTCACTGGGATGCCATGGGGAAATCACCTTCACGCCAAACCCCCGAATCAGGAGGTGTCTAGCCATCGCAAAACCATCGCCACCGTTATTGCCCTTTCCACAGACGATCAGGACTCCTTTTTTAATTCCGGCCTCCTCCAGACAGTCGGTACATCCTCGGGCCGCGTTTTCCATCAATAATAAGCCTGGTATCCCGTATTTTTCGATAGCGAGTCGATCCACCTCCCGGATTTGGTCGCAGCTCAGTATCAGATCGGCGGAGCGTGGTTCTAAATTGTCCATTTTCGAAAACCAGAATCGTCTTATAATGTTGGGATCGTTTTATATTGACTGGAAAAATTATGCCCATTTACGAATATGTTTGCCACACTTGCACCAATTCATTCGAATTGTTGGTCCGCGGGACCGAAAAACCGAACTGCCCAAAATGTGAAAGTTCAAAAATCGAAAAGCAATTGAGTGTTCCGTCGTCCCCGCAATCGTCTGCAGGATCCGGCAGTCTGCCTATTTCAGGTGGGGGTGATTGTGCAATGCCCCGTTGCTGTGGAGGTGGTTGTCAGTCGGATTAACCAGGGTTGCCTGATCTGTTTTTGCTAGGTGGTCCGGCAAGAACGACTCCCTGATTTGGGTGCAATAATGGTCCGACGACAAATGAAAGTCACCCGCTGAAAAAAATCGGCGAACATAGAATCAGTTTAGTTCGTTTGATCGCCGCTTGTGCTGGGGAAAATTTGGTTTCAAATTCATTTATTACCGTTTTATGCTGTGCTGATTGGCGAAGCAAATGAATACCAGCACATCCGCATTTTTGATTTGGTCTTTACACGTTGATTGTCAAATCAAAGAGGATGGTGACTCGGTAGATCTGGTTGGTTTGGAGCGGCGATTACGCCCATTGCGCAGCTTGGGAGTCGCCGAACGGGAAGACCGCATCATTGATATGGTTTGCATGGATCGACCATCAGACGCTGACTTTGAGCCATTGGAATCGGTCAAGGCGTTTTCAGTACCGGAAATTATCGAGACGTTTGGAGGCAAGGAATTTCTTCAGGGCTGCTGTAAAGGCTGTGCTGCCAATGTTTGCGCCGGTCAACGGGATTTTCGATCGTCACGTGAATTTCAATTCGCCGGTTGTTACGGTTACATTTTTGATCGATACGATTCTATCCAGCGAGGGAAAGAATCGCTGACTGATGCATGGCGTTCGGATCTCGGATCGGGAAGCGGAGAATTCAGCTTGTTGGATTGCTGGAATGAAATCCTGCTGGCAAAACAGGAGACCGCCCCGTCAAAACCTTGCGATCCTCCTGTGTATGGATTGTGGCGGACCGAGATTCTTTCAATGGAAACCACCGTTGGGTTGTTGGACCTCATCGCCGGTTCCTGCCCGGAAGTTCAGGCTCTTCCGGATCTCGTCGATTTTGGCAGGGCTTTACGAGCCAGTCTACAGTCCGAAAAGGAATGTCCGCAGTCCCTTCCTATCAAGGTTCAGTTTGTTCCTGCGGGCCGGATTGCTAATCGTTTTTGGTATCTGCCACAACACTGCTGCTCCTGCAAGGCGGTTTGCGAGCCTTGGAAGGGTCGGTGTACGGTGTGTCAATCGAGCGACCCGCCTCTTCCGCCCAGAAAGCGGCATCTCAGGGGTGATCGCCCTTATTGGCCTTTAGTCCGATTTTTGGGATCCGAAGGAGCCAAAAACCTGGTCAAAAAATACACTCGAGGAAAGTCCCTTTAATGAGTCTGTCCGATTCTAACTCGACAAAAAAGTCGCGCCGCGAGGATATTGACGCAGACTGGTCCGATATGGCAGGACACTGGCGTATTCGCCCCGACACCTGTTATTTGAACCATGGCTCGTTTGGTTTGACCCCGACGGCGGTGGTTAAATGCCGTCAGGATTGGTCACGGCTTCTCGACGAACAGCCTATGGACTTCTACTTGCGCCAATTGGAGCCAGCCTTTCACAATGCACGCGATGAATTGGCAGGTTGGTTAAACACGGAATCGAAGAATCTCGTGTTCGTAGAAAATGCGACTTCAGCGATGAATATAGTAGCTGGTAGCTTTCCCCTGGAGCCTGGAGATGAGGTTCTCCTGAATAACCACGAATATGGTGCCGTTCGACGAATTTGGCAAACTCAGTGCGACGCAAACCAAGCCAAACTGGTTTCGGCCCATCTTGCCCTGCCTCTGGAAACCCATGCACAAATCGTCGACTCTTTGTTTGCAAAGGTCACCCGTAAGACAAGACTGATTGTTGTCAGTCACATCACATCGCCAACCGCCATCATCATGCCGGTTCAGGAAATCTGTGATCGCGCCAAAGCCATGGGGATTGCAGTTTGCATTGATGGTCCTCATGCTCTGGCTCAACTGGAGGTTGATTTAAGCCAGCTGAATTGTGATTTTTATACGGCCAGTTGCCATAAATGGCTGTGTGCTCCGCTTGGATCCGGTTTTCTGTATGCAAGTGCTCCGAACCACTCAAGGATGCACCCAATCAACAGGAGCTGGGGACGACTTTTGCCTGCCATTCCGGAAAGATGGGATGAGGAGTTCATTTGGATGGGAACCCGTGATCCGGCATCCTTTTTTGCGATCCCCGCGGCGATTAAATTCATGGAGAAAGTCGGATTGGAGTCCTTTCGATCCCGCACACATTGGCTGGCTACCGATGCCCGGAAAAAACTGCTTGATCTGTTCAAGACCCACGGCCAAACTCCAGCCACGCGGCAGTGGTATGTGACAATGTGTGAGGTTCCGTTACCGGAGTCTTGCTGGCCAGCCTGTCCGGATCTGCAAAGTCGGTTATGGTCTCGACATGGCATTGAGGTACCCGTCATCCAATTTGAAGATCGTTGGTTTATTAGGGTTTCGTATCATCTCTACAACACGACGGCGGACACAGAAAAATTATTGGATGCATTGTCGGGTGAGTTGAAAATTCGGTGAGTTGAGCCGTTGGGCAGGTCCATTCTCGCAAGCTAAAGAGCTCATTGGCCCCTCGATGCTGAGTGGTTTTCCGAATCCTGATTTTTCTTGGCAATCGGTTAATCTCGTGAGGGAGAGGGTTCACTCCACGCAGAAATTACTCTTGCCCTTTTGTTTTCTTGGGAAGCAATCTTGCCAATAGGTACCGTGCGAATAACGGAAAAATACCTAAAAGAACCAACGCCGCCAGAATCCGGGCCATTTGGGAGGCCGAAAAAGCGGCATAGATGCCGTTTTCAGCCAGAGCCTCCAGGCTAGGCACACTGGATCCCGCATAGATGTAAACCAGTGTACCCGGCAGCATGCCAAGCTGGCTGACCCACCAAAACGTCTTGAGCTTGATCGGTGTCAAACCCATGACTGCATTGATCACAAAAAAGGGGATCGCAGGCACCAGTCGTAACGTAAAGAGAAAAAAAGGTCCCTCCTTTTCCAGTGATTCATGGAACCGATCAGCGTGAGCTGCAAATTGATTTCGTATGGCGTCCCGGAACAGATAACGGCTGACCAAAAAAGCCAAACTTGCTCCAGCAGTGGATGCGAAACTGACAATAAGAAAACCGGGTACCAGTCCCAGATACCAGCCGTAAAAGAGCGTCATCACTGCAGCTCCCGGAAGGGAAAGCCCAGTCACCATGACATAAATCAGGGTCGCAATCGCATAAACGAACAGAGGATGTTGCTGTTTATATTGCTGTAGAAGACGGTTCTGGTCTGTAATCGATTCCAATGACAGCCTGGACCCCAGTTGCCAGTAAGAAACCGACACCACCGCGACCAGGCTGACTAGAACGAGGATCTTTGTCCCAGAAAAAGAGCTTTTGGCTCCGTCCGTCCGATTTGTTTCTGACGATTTATCCATAGCCCGCCAATCTGTTTGGAATTCAATAGGTGCGATTTGGCAATCAAAATAATGAACGACCTCACCCCAGCGTCCCAATTTATTTAAACGAGATCGTCGTGAAGACCCTTTGCATGGTGTTTTTGTCACTCATCCCAAATCATAATACATCATGGACTAGGGGTCGGGCATGTGATGGATGCTACGAAATGGCATTGATCGGGATGTCTGATGAATCAATGGTTGTTTGACTCCAATGCACTCTCTTGGGAAGGATTTGACATGAATCGCTTGCTTGTTTTCACATTTCTGATGATCGGTTTGGTTGATGATGTGGCGGTTCGATCACAAGATGGCCCCAGCCATCTGTTTATTTTATCCGGCCAATCCAATATGCAGGGCCTGAGGCCCAAAGAGTCATTTATCCCGTCTGTCGAGCAGGCATTTGGAAAAGGCAAGTGCATCGTTGTCTTTGATGCTATGGGTGGGCAACCAATTCGTCGCTGGCACAAAAACTGGCAAAGTCCCTCCGAAAAAGGTTCGACGGAATCGACTCCAACGCCGAACCAAAAGGAGAAACCCAAATCGGTGTCCCCAACGAACGGAGATCTTTACGATCGTTTGATGGCGAAAGTAAAAGCGGCGGTCAAGGATCGGGAGTTAGCTTCGGTGACTTTTATTTGGATGCAAGGGGAAAGAGATGCTCGAGAAAAGAATGCTTCTGTTTACGCTGCCAGTTTGAAGGGTGTTGTTGATCAACTGGCTGCTGACCTGAACCGGCAGGATATCAACTTGGTGATTGGCCGGTTGAGTGATTTTGATCTGGAAAACAAGAGATATCCGCACTGGACTCTAATTCGGAAAGTTCAGGTTGCCTTTGTCGAAATGCATCCCCGGGCAAAATGGGTCAACACTGATGATCTCAATGATGGTTTAAACCGGAAGGGAAAAACAATTAAGAATGATCTGCACTATTCCGCAGAGGGCTATAAAATATTGGGTACGCGGTTTGCAAATGCAGCCGTCCAGTTGATCAAAACAGAGTAATTTTGGCATGATAAAAATAGGGTTATCACATCCATTAAAAAACCCCACTTCGCGCTGAATTGAGTACACTGTATCAAAGACTAATGCTTTCTAGATTCTGGAGTCATGATGATGATACTCGAACCAAAAAACTGCCTTTTGGACACCACGGATTATATTGTCAGGCGAGCAACCATAACCTGGACAGGGATTCTAAACTCTGTAGTTCTCGTGGTGGTTTTTGGTGTGATGTCAGGTCCTGCCCACGGTATCCAAGAAGATTCGAAGGTATCGGTTTTCGAAGCCGGCCTAGATGACTTCTTGGTTAAAACGGACTTGCATTTACAACAGGTTTTCAAAAAAGAGCGTTTTCCCAGTATTGTCGTTTGCAATGATGGGACAATTCTGGCGACGTTCGGAACCTCACGACTCCAAGTGCGTCGCAGTGAGGATGGTGGAAAAACCTGGGGTGACGAGTTAACCATTGCCCAACCCGGTTTTCAAACAGGTGGGCTAACGGTTGATGAGTCGACCGGCGATGTGATCGCGTTTGTCGAAGCCCATCATCCACCGGCCGATTTGTCGGTCTATCGAAGCTCCGATGCTGGGAAGACCTGGTCGAAAATGGATGCTGAAATCCTTCCTGATGCTGATGGACGGGCGCCTTCGATGCATATGAATGAACATGGCATCACTTTGCGACATGGACCGCATCGAGGACGGTTGGTTCGTCCCTCCCGTTTTTACGCCGGCAAAAATGATCGTAGCAAATGGCCTGAACATTTCACCAACGCCATTTATAGTGATGACCATGGACGGACATGGAAAACCAGTGATCCGTTTCCTGCCAAAGGAACCGGAGAGGCGACGATTGCCGAACTTTCCGACGGCCGATTGTATTACAATTCCCGCAGGCACTGGGCTGAAGAGGGTAAAAATCCGCGACGTCGTTGGACAGCGATCAGTAGCGATGGTGGCGCCACTTGGAGCGGATTGAAATTCTGCGAAGCGCTTCCTGATGGGCCGCAAGATACCAATTATGGATGCATGGCTGGCTTGGTTCGCTTACCCGTGGCAGGGGAGGATATCTTGATATACAGCAATTGTGACAGCCCCCGCGGGCGTGTGAAGGGAACCGTTTGGGTTAGTTTTGATGGAGGGGTGACATGGCCGCTCAAGAGGCGAGTTTTTGACGGGGCATTTGCCTACTCGTCGATGACCGCAGGACGGCCTATGACACCCACCGCTGGGAAGATATTTCTTCACTTTGAAGGTGGACCAAATGGCGGATCGACGGTCGCTACATTCAACCTGAGGTGGATCTTGGCGGGGGAATTGACGGGTAACGGAAAGATTCCTGCTAAGTTCACTCCATAATCTAAATGACGCCGTTTTCTTCGAAGGCTGTCATCATAGGTGGCGAAGGTTTGCTATCGTTGGGCCCGGCCCAAATCTATCTGGTGCGGACTGGGCCTGTGGCAACAGCGTTTTTATCATTGGTTTCAAAAAATCTGAAATTGGCTTCCATAACGAAATCCTCGCCGATTTGACTCAACGCTATCGTCAAATCCGTTAAATGCGTCAACCGCCGGGTGACCAATTAAGGAATCTGCCACGGAATATCGTTCTAGCTAAGCGACGTCTTAATTGGGATTTATATTCCAAAGGCCTAAATCGTTAGATCTACCGAAAACACGCTAGGTTGGGCGTCTGGCGGTCTGATGAGGTAACTCAATAAAGGCGTTCCATGCTGCGGCAATTACGAAAAGTATTCGGTTGTGATTCACGATCGTTAGCATTATTTCGTATTGCAATCGCCGTTCTTATCATGGTCGACATCGTCGATCGATTTCCTCATAGCGAGGCTTTTTATTCCGAACAAGGCATTTTCCCAAGTGAATTGTCAAAGTTAGAATCGCCTTTTGGATGGTCGCTCAACTACCTGTCCGGCACCGTGGTTTTTCAGCAGTCTATCTTCATCTCTCTGGCGATCGCAGCGCTTTCTCTTGCCGTTGGTTTTTATACCCGCATAGCGACGTTGATCTGCTGGATCCTGATCGTATCGATACATGTTAGGAACCCTTTGGTCCTGATTGGCGGCGATACGTTGCTTCGCCTGCTTCTGTTTTGGAGCCTGTTTGTGCCATTGGGAAAATCATGGTCATGGGATGCGTTTCAAAGGCAAAAAAAATCTCTGAAGTCCGACACCGCTGCTCCAGAGGATACTCTTGTAAGTTCTGTCGGAACCGGGTGTCTGATCATTCAGGTTTTTATCATGTATTGGTTTGCAGGTCTTTCCAAAATTACCGAACCTTGGTTGACCGGAACGGCCATGGAATATGTGCTGCGGCTTGAAATCTATGTGCGACCGGTTGGCGCGTGGATGTTGCATTATCCAGAAGTCCTGAAATGGCTGACCTTTAGCACGTTAGCCCTCGAATTAGTGGTTCCTTTTTTCCTTTTCTTGCCTTTTTGGAACGCTCGTTTTCGATTGCTGGCAATGTTGATTTTCTGGTCGCTTCACATTGGTATTGAACTGTCTTTGGATGTTGGTCTGTTTGGTATTATCTCCATGATGGCTTGGTTCCCCATTATTCCGGGCGTTGTCTGGGATCGTTTGGGAAAATCGCAAACTCGCGTCTTTGATCAACAAGGTGCTGTCGTGCAATCCCGCCGCAGTCTGTCGACCCGGGTCACCAATGCTGTCGCTTTATTTTTCCTGCTTTACATTATTGTTTGGAATACTGCCAACATAGAATTTAAGGGCAAGTCCAGTTGGACCGGCAAACTGCCACCCTCTTTTTTTCCGCTGGGGTACACCACCATGGTAGCGCAGAATTTCCAGATGTTTGGGAATCCACCCCGGTTCAATCCGTGGTTCGTTTACTATGCTCGCTTGCGTAATGGTGAAGAAGTCGATTTGCTGCGTAAATGCCCCGTTGATTATGCCCGGCCTGATGCAGCAACTCGCATCTACGCCTCAATCCGATGGAAAAAACTGCATCGATTTCTCTTGCGACACGAGGGACACAATGTTTTTCACCAATCGATATTGGAGTATTTTATTCGCGAATGGAATCGAGCGCATTCGGAAAAAGAGAAAGTGCGATTGGCTCGGATTGAGGTGTTTTTTGAGGCAATCGGACCGGAGTACCTTCAAGGGGACTATATCAAGGCCAAGGACCTCGCATTTTGGGAATCGAAAGAGTCGGTTGAAAAATCCGATGACGAATTACTGGGAGAAATTGACTCCATGATTCGGCAATTCGAAAGCGGATCATTGATCGAAAGGCACTAATCGTCAGAATTGGATTTTACTCCCTGTGAAATATTGACTTGGGTTGCTTAGAATGAACCGCTGAAAGGGATGTTCCATTTTTTGTCCTATTAACCGAATCTACCTGTTATGAAATCGTTCGATTTAGTTGTGCTGGGGGCTGGTCCCGGCGGTTACGTGGCTGCTATTCGTGCTGCTCAATTGGGTCTCAATGTTGCCTGCGTGGATGAAAATCAGCAGCTGGGAGGAACTTGTCTTCGGGTTGGATGTATTCCCAGCAAGGCGCTGTTGCAGTCGAGTCATCTGTACCATGAGGCGAAGGAAAACCTGGAGGATCATGGAATCGGGATCAAAAAATTAGAGCTTGATCTAAACAGGATGCTGAGCCGCAAGGACGAGATTGTCAAAACATTGACTGGCGGAATCAAGATGCTTTTCCAACGGTCCAAAGTCACGCCAGTCATTGGTCGAGGCAAAATTTCGGGTCCTGGCAGGGTGACTGTCCAATTGAAATCGGGTGAAATCGAAGAGCTTTCTGCACCAAAGATTCTGATTGCGACCGGAAGCGTACCCCTGATTTTACCTGGCATCGATTTTGATGGCGATTTGATCGGCGACAGCACCACCGCCCTGTCTTATGAAGATGTGCCTGAAAGCCTGATCGTGATTGGGGGAGGGTACATTGGTTTGGAACTTGGCAGTGTTTGGAGTCGTTTGGGAGCAACAGTGACCGTTCTCGAAGGGGCTGACCGTGTTCTCCCTGGCTTGGACAATGAAATCGGAAAAATTGCTCGACGTATATTTGAAAAGCAGGAGCTCACTTTTGAAACGGAGGCGTGGGTTGAATCGGCAACTGTTGAAAATGGGCAGTGCGTTGTCAAGTGTAAGGATCGCGAGCCATTAACAGCTGCTCGGGTGCTGGTTTGCACTGGTCGTGTGGCCAATACAAAGGAAATCGGTCTGGAGACGATCGAGATCTCAGCGGACAAACGAGGACAAATAGTGGTTGACGAAAATTTCGAAACCGCGGCGAAGGGAGTGTACGCGATCGGTGATTGTATTGGTGGTGCGATGTTGGCACACAAAGCCTCAGACGAGGGGGTCGCTTGTGTAGAGAAATTTGTAAATGGATTTGGATCGATTCATTATGATACGATTCCGGCAATCGTTTACACCACGCCCGAGATTGCTTCGGTTGGAAAAACCGAAGAACAGCTCAAAGATGCTGGAGTCGAATACCGCAAAGGGATCTGCCCATTTGGAGCCAATGGTCGGGCAAGGGCGATGGGTGATTTTGATGGCAGAATCAAGATACTGGCCCACGCGGAGACGGACCGGATTCTGGGGGTGCACGCGATTGGACCGCAGGCAGGTGATTTGATTGCCGAAGCCGCTGTCGCCATGCAGTTTGGAGCCAGTAGCGAGGACCTTGCCCGCTGTTGTCATGCCCATCCAACGCTTTCAGAAGTCATGCACGAAGCTGCCTTAGCAGTTTCCGGCCGGGCTATTCATACCTGAATTCTGCAAAGTGGGTTCGCCCGTTTCTGTAGTCAGCACTGCTCCAAAGGCCAGGGGCCGAGGTGGATTGTCCGTCATTTCAGATCATCAAGTTTGGCTGAATTTGAACGGGTGAAACCGGTTAGTAATCATCCAAATGTTTTCAGCGGGCTGGCACCCCGATTGGACCATGCACCATCATTGGGCCCGCCAACATCATTGGGCCCGCCAACATCATTGGGCCCGCCAACATCATTGGGCCGTGGAGCAGCCTAATGATATAAGTCGTGGTTTGCCGAGAAATGGTGGGCCAACAGCGGCCAAGGGAGACAGCGGGCCAGGGGAGACATTGATCGCCGAATGCCAGAGGGTTCTTTTTAAAGGCTCGCCGCTTGATTCTCAGCTTGATTTTTTTCAGCTTGATTTAGCGATCGATCGTCACGATTCGCAAAGTCCAAACATCGCC
Organism: Planctomycetota bacterium; assembly: GCA_014238905.1. Lineage (GTDB taxonomy): Bacteria > Planctomycetota > Planctomycetia > Pirellulales > Pirellulaceae > JABAAE01. The sequence goes on along the minus strand of JABAAE010000001.1, from coordinate 287,454 downwards.
CTCGAGTTGATCAGCTCGGGAAACATCAAATGGGGAAAGCCAGCTGGCGTTTTCGCCGGAATCCTGAAACGCCTTGAAGTCGGGGTCCCATTTCTTTAATTCCTGAAAAAACTTGACCGCGTCTTGACGCTTGGATTGGATCAGGAAAACGGATACTTGGGAATCAGTCAGTTGCTCCGGGGCCTCAATTTCATATTCGTTCATCGTCCAGAACCGGTCAACTTGAGGACGAGCTGTTTCGCTGATGATGACTGCAAACTCACGTGAAGCTTGCGCGGTTGGTTGGTTGGCTGGTTCGCTGTTGTTGTTGGTAGAGCTCTTGCCATTGTCTCCTATTCGCAACATCGAAACATCAGATTTTTTGGATTCAGCGGTGATATTGGTCTGACCAGGGTTGGCCGCCAGTCCGTTTTTCAGTTCGCCAGTGTTCCCATTCCAATTGAAGAGAATCAGTATTGCTGCGGCAGTTGCGACGATGAACTCGATGACCGTTCGCACCGAGAACAGAGTTGAAGGCGACTCGTTCAGTTGCTTGTCTACCAACGGAGCAGGTTGCGAAACCAACTGTTCATCTGGCCTGTGTTCATCTGGCCTGTGTTGATGTTGATTGTGTTGATGTTGATTGTGTTGATGTTGATTGTGTTGATGTTGATTGTGTTGATGTTGATACTGCGTTTGGCTCACCGCCGGAGAGGTTGGCTTGGTACCGCCAATGTCCGCCATGACGCGGGAGGTGAATTCGCTAGGCATCGAAACGTTTTCGGCGATGAACGTCGAAGAAAACGCTAGATCTTCTCGGATTTTTTCGTAACTCTCCAGTAGACCACGCGAAGCCTCGTCGACTGCCAAAGCAGCCTCGACAAGGGCAGTGTCTTCAGGTGAAAGCTCACCGTCGACAAAAGCGCTGATCATTTGTGGGGTTACCATCTCATTCATTATTTTTCTATCACCACCTGTTCCAGATGGCCTCGTAACTGACTGCGGGCCCGATGGAGACGACTCCGAACGGTCCCGACCGGCAATTTCAGAATTTCTGAAATTGCCTCGTAATCCAAGTCCTCAATTTCTCGAAGAACAATAATCGAACGGTGTTCATCCGAAAGCAGCTGTAAAGCTGCTTGAACCTGCACCGCCCGTTCCTCTAAATCAAGTTTTTGACCCGGCTGGCTGGATTCATCCACCGGCTCGTGGCCTACGTTCATTCGATACTCGTCTAAAGAGCTCTTAGGCTTCTTTTGCCGGTGCCGACTGATCGCAATATTGATCGAAATTCTATACAGCCATGTATAGAAAGAACTGTTTTGCTTAAAAGTATCGATTTTGGAGTAGGCTTTGACGAACGCTTCCTGTGCGACGTCTTCGGCTTCCTCCGGACAACCAATGGCGTGAATCAGCGAATTAAACAGGCGAGCTTGGTACTTACGTACCAATATCTCAAAGGCAGCGGCATCGCCACCAACAATCTGTTCAATGATTAACGCTTCTTCGTTGCTCACAGTTCAGCCATTTGGACGTCCTTGGCGTCAATTAGTTCCTTGCAAACCGACCCACTTGGGGCTTTGTCGCCTGATTTGTTTGTAAAAAAAGTTCTATTTTCCTGCTAAATCGTTCGCTGTAAACCAGTTACAACGAATGATTGGATCGCAGTTTGCTCATTTCAAAGTTAGATTTCCTGTCAACCTTCAGAGGGATTAGAAGAATCGACGGTCAACGTTTCCGTTCGCGACATCACTTTTGCCCCGAGCACCAAAAGGCTAAACCCAAGCAAAATAGACCCCAAACTTACGATTTGCGAAATGGTAAATCCTGTTCCAAATTGCCCCATTTCGTCGGCACGGATGAATTCTAGAAGAAATCGCCCGATGGGATATATGATTAATAACAACCCGATCACCTGACCATCATGCCGACGATAGGGAAAATAAACCCAAAGAAACAGGAAGACGAAAAAGGCATTTAAAGAACTGTATATTTGTGACGGGTGGACACCTATTGAACGCAGAGGAATCTGCTCCTGTTGAATTTCAATATCTCGAAAACTTGACTGATCCCTGATTCGATAGATGATCTTCTCGGGTTGGAGATTGTCGTTAGGGTTGGCACTGTAGGCAAAGTTTTCTATCAACATGCCCGGTTTGATTTCGCGATCATTGGCCACGCTGCCAGCAACGACGGAGCTGATCTCGCGAGGTTGCTGTGAGGTCGCTCTGTCGATCGGGGATGCCTTCATCCCAAACAGTTCACCGGTTTCCACTTGTCTGGCATAGGGTGGCGATCCTTCCGGAAAGGTGATCGCAGGAAGATTCACCTCGCAAACGCCACCCCAACAACACCCATTCATCAGGCACCCAATGCGGCCAATCGACAGACCAATCATCAGGCAGGGTGCTAATACATCCATCATTAGAAGTACCGGAATTTTGTGTCGCCGAGAATAGATAAGAATTGCCAGCAGGCTTCCGATCAGGCTTCCATAGACAACCAGTCCACCCTCGGTCATGTTGATGATGTCACCAAGGCTGTCAAAATCGTCCCAGTACTGGATCACGTAAAACAATCGAGCACCGAAAAGTCCGCAGCCAAAAATCCAAAAGCAGAGGTTTAGCAGTACATCTGGATGCATTCCGAGGCGTTTGGCTCTGAACTGGGCTAGCATGACGCCTGTCACAACGGCCAATAAAAGAAAAACCCCGTAGCCCCTGATTGGGAGTCCCTGCAATTGTTGTGTGTCAGGATCTTCCACCATCACCTGGGGTAGCAGGTATTTGATGAATGCGGCTCCCGCGACAAAAAAGAGAAGGCTTAACCAGAATTCGCTCTGGAACCCTTTTTTCCACGCGTTGTAGCCTAAAACGAAGACACCCACCACGATCCACACCAATTGCATTGGTGGCAGCATTTCGGGAGCGATGAATAGCAATGTCTGGTTCATGGAGCCTGATCCTATCATCTTCTCCAGCGTTCTAAAATCGTAAAACCTGCAATCGGTGGCAAGATGATAGCCCTGTTTTAAAATGAATATTTTCCAGGATCTGGGAGTCTAGGCAAATCGAGTGAATGAGGCATGCGGTTCCAGTTCCTGATCTGCAGAACGACATGCGGCTGTAAGTTGCGGGTTGTTGTTTACCGAATCTTGACGAGTCGGTTGTCCAGAAGCCGGGTATCTCCGACGTCCGCAGCTGCCACAATGACGACTTCAGTGGTCGTATCGGAAATGGATTGCAGGGTCTGGGCATCGACCACGTCAAGATAGTGGATTTTATCCACTTTGACTTCGAGTCTTTTTCTGGCGGTTTCCATGACGCCGGTAAGACGGTTTTTCAATGCCGACGAGTGATCCGTCAGGCGTAAAATCTCTGGCTCGATCTCGGCGAGCACCTTCGAGATGGCTACTGCTCGGCCGCGTTGTTCATCGCTTAAGAAAACATTTCGGGAACTCATTGCCAGTCCATCTGGCTCACGCAAGATCGGGCAGACTCGAATCTCAATCGGTAGGTTGAAATCTTCCACCATTTTTTTTACCACGAGCGTTTGCTGATAGTCTTTTTGCCCGAAAAACGCCACTTGGGCGGGTACCATTTGAAATAATTTCAAGACAATCGTGGCCACACCACGAAAGTGATCTGGCCGATGCAACCCTTCAAACGGCGCTGCAATTTCCGGAGGGGATACATATGTCGAGTAACCTCGTGGGTAAATCTCCTCCATGGCAGGGCAGAATGCGATTGAGGCCCCTCCTTCTTTTAGGTGACGGAGGTCGTTTTCAAGCGGACGTGGATATTGGTCGAGGTCTTCGCCGGCTGCAAATTGCGTTGGATTAACGAAAATCGTTGCGACAACCAGATCACATTCGGCTTTGGCAGCATCGACCAAGCTCAAATGCCCTTCGTGCAACGCGCCCATGGTGGGGACAACACCCACTTTTCTACCCTCAAGCACCGCACGACTTACCCATTGATACATCCGTTCAGGTGAGGTGATCGTTTTCAAGGTCATACCTGTTGTCATGAATTGAAAGTGAAGAGTGCTTACTCCATGGCGGCGATGGCTGCATCGAGTTCAATACCCAATGCCTGCCAGGACTTGGTGTTCCCGGGGTCAGTGGAACAAAAGAGAATAGGCCCTTGATGTCGTTCGATCAATGTTTTTATTTTTGCCCGAAAGGAAGCCGTGTCGCCTGTTGTGTTGTCTGTTGGATTGAAAAAGGATAGTAGAACTAGCAGTTTCGGTAATGTTGTCCTGCCGTCAAGATGATCCGCTGCGGACGCCACATCGGAAATATGAACTGTAAATCCAGCTTTGCCAGATTGCTCATCTGGAATCCATTTTTTTTGGATTGCAACTGAATCGGTGACGATAAGGATTTTATTTTCTCGCTGATTAAGGTTATCCAGCAATTCTTTCAATGACGTCCCGGTCACCGGATGAATCATTTCACCGGCTATTTCCATTGCCGGTTCCAGCACAAACCTCCGATAGCACATGCGAGGGTGCGGTATTTGGTAGCTTTGGTCACTGGAAACCAGGTCGCCATAGAGCAGAATGTCCAGGTCAATCATCCTGGCATCCCATCGAATTCGCCGAATACGACCTAATTCTTCCTCTGTACTGAGTAATGTAGCCAGCAATGCCGAGGGTGAGAGCTTGGTTTGAAATCGGGCGACGCCGTTGACAAAATCAGGTTGACCAGCGGGCCCACCGATTGGCTTAGTGATCAAAAGTTCACTTGCCAGCAGTTGTTCAATCCCGGCAGTGACTTGCAGTCGTTCTATCGCCGATTCGACGATCAACTTGGAATCGCCGAGATTTGAACCTAATGAAATCAGGCAATCAGCCATCTCGTTGGTCAATATTAGAAACTTGGGGGGGACATCCGGTCCACGTCACAAGGTCGTCGACAATCGCTTCCATCAGTCGCCGCCCCCATGTTTCAAAACCGTTGGCTTAATCCTTAGCCGAAAAACCTTCCCTTGAATTCAAGTCGTTTTCGTTGGAACAGCATGTCGAAAGCGCAGGTCCTTTGACTGATTTTTGGTCCGAGATGGCCGTAAGAAAAAGTAGCTCGCTAAAAAGTTGAGTCGCTCAAAACGCGAAGCACGTTTACTCAACTGGAAAGTCATTTTCGGGTCCTGAGCTGAAATGTCAAGCAACCCGAAACAAATTTTTTGATAAAAAAGTTTTTGATGTTTTTTTTGGCTACAGTACTTGAATTGAGTCGGGTCTTTTGTCAAATGCAATGAATTGTTATGTGTTCACCAGCGGTTTTCAGTGGAGGTGTTGTTGGTGACGTTAGCGGCTGAATCCGGGACGCGGCATTCAATGGCAACGACGATCTTATTGTAAGGAAGGCATTAAAATAATTGTGCTAATGTTTACGTTGGTGGTAGTCAATTGACGTTGGTGCGATTCCAAAATACGCTATGTAAATTGAATCCTGTTATGGTGTAGCCTTGGAGCCAACGGTATTGAATTTTCAAGGGTGTCCTCCCATTAGAAGTAAAAAATCGTGAAACGCGTTCGACCACTCCACAGGAAGAGCTGTCTTGAATTGCTGGAAGTCCGTTCCAACGCGTTGCCTGCTGTCATGAAGGAAGGGTCGGTGGCATCGCAGGAATGCCCTCTTGTCACCTTTAATCACACTGTACGTGACTTGATTTCAAAACACGGGAAAGAATGGTGTTTAGAGCACGGCATTGTTGAGTTTCCAGCAGAAGACTTCCGCTTTTCGGTTATCATGCCCGTATTTAATGAGGCAAATACGATAGAGGAGATGATAGATCGAGTTTGCCAGGTGGACTTGCCGCTGCAGTTGGTGGTCGTTGACGATGGGAGTACCGACGGGACTAGTGAAACATTACGTAAGCTAAACGGAAGTGGTGAGTTAGATAAGGCGAACGGATTTGGCAGCATAGACGTGAAATTGTTGTTTCACAAAAACAACCAAGGCAAGGGTGCGGCATTGAAAACCGGTTTTCTCGCGGCAAGCGGCGATGTTGTTGGAATTCAGGATGCCGATCGGGAATATGATCCACAGGAATTTATCATTCTTCTTTCGACGATTCTTGCCGACCAAGCAGACGTCGTTTACGGCAGCCGATTTGCAACAACGAATTCCAATCAGGACAAACAGGGTACTTCTCCTGGCTGGCATCGTTGGGGGAATGGTTTGATCACCAGTTTGTCCAATTTGAAAACCGGCTTGAATGTCACCGACGCGGAAACCTGTTACAAGGTCATTCGTAAATCGGTGCTGGATCAATTTGTCGACGGATTGATTGAAAAGCGTTTTGGCATTGAATTGGAGATGACGGCGAAAATTGCCAAACTAAATGGAGTGCGATTTGATGAACGTCCGATTTCTTATAAAAAACGAACCTATGCCGAAGGCAAAAAAATCGGAATCAAGGATGGTTTTCGAGCGATGTGGTGCATTATGAAATACTAGTGGTCTGTTTTTCGTGATCGACCCGGGATCATCATCAACACAAAAGAAATCTTCGAGTTCATGTTGGGTGGCCATTTGCCCCCCCTGTCTCGCGCGCGGGAACTGGTTGGGAACCCTCATCCGGGAATGTCAGTTCGCTTCTTTGGTCCCGGTCAGGTGACGGGCCATCGGATTACAGTCGCAGCATTTCGTTCAGGGACTGGGCAACAGCAGCTGGACTGGACAACATCCAAACGGTGCATGTCAAACCGATCAGGCCCGCAATGATCATCATGCCAAGGCCTACCGGATTACGTAAAGACTGAATGGGTTGGAGCGCCTCGTTGAGGCGTTCTTCAAGTTTGAGCCATCCCTCGAGGGACTGCTTGGGGCCAGAAGAAACCAACTGGACGTTGCGGAGGACCGAGGAAGGTTCCACGTGTAACTGAATTTGCAAGTTGGGAACAATCAGGCTGTCTCCCGCCCATCGACCATCCTTGTCGATATCGTGCACAACTTTCATCAGGATGGGACGCAGCTGATCAACTGAAACATTGTAGATCACCAGCCGTGGTCGCATCAAAAGGATGAACAGGGAAACACAAAGACCATAAAAAATCAGCAACAGAAGCCAGACCCATCCGGCGAAGCGGTCCGCCGCCGCGGGCGGCATAAAGAGTTCCATGGGGCCGACAATCATCAAGCCGGAAATAGCAACACCCAACGCCGAGATATCCCGGGATCCAGTCGTCAAAAACGGCTTTCGGGAATAGTTCAGTATCCCGATCAACAGCAAATAGACGGCCAGCGGGCCCACGCCAATCACAAAGTGAAGCGGATCAAATAGTTGCAAGGGGAAAACCGGTGGTCAAAAGGGGAGAAAATTCAAGAACAGCGTTCCCAGTTTATCCAGAGCGGGCGAAGTGGTCAACGAATTCTAGGTAGCCGGGGACGGCCAGACTGATTTAGCTAACAGGGATCCGGCATAAACCGCACCTAGTCCCAAGATCATATTCAAGGCGATATTCAGTATAGCCGTTGATAATTCGCCTTGGTTCAGTTTGGCATGGGTATCCACGCCGAACGCAGAGAAGGTCGTCAATGAGCCAAGAAGACCAACTCCGATCACCAATTTCCAATGCTCAGGAATATGATTCACCGAAAGGTAGACAATCATTCCAATCGCGAAACAGCCTATTACGTTGACAATCAGGGTTCCGATCGGAAAGTGATCACCGAAAAGATGGCGAGCCAAAGAGATGATTCCGAATCGCGACAGAGCGCCAATAGCACCGGCGGCGCCGATCAATAGCAGTGTGACCGTCTGGTTCATTGGGGATCCGTTTCGAGGGAATTGAGGGCGTGATAAGCTTAATCCAGATTGGCCATGCAGCCAAGATTGACTCAACGGCAAATCAGCATCGTCCAAGATGGATTATCGAGCGATCCCAACCCCGGTATGCAGATAGATGGCAAATGTAGCCAACCAGTGCTCACCCTCATAATGCCCGCTAAAAACATATTTGTAGCCCATGGCAGCGTGGTCCATTGCGGCTCGATGAAGAATGGGCCGTCGGGGATCCTCCTTGGGTAGCGCAGAGGCAATCCCATTTAATGTCCAACCTCGTGACAGGTCCAGGCCTGCCAAGTGAACGATATGTCCATCGGTCACATCGCTGACTTCGACAGGTGTCAGCAGATTACCGATTTTTCCTTTCCGCAATTCCGGAAAGAAACGGTCCAGCCAATTCGAAAAATCAGCAGGCGAAAGAACGCGTCTCATCAAGTCGGCTTCGTTGAGTCCCGAAGAAAAAAAATCTTGCCCTGAGGGCTCATATTTTGTCGGATAGTCGGTGTCCTTCTGATAAAAGTCACCGCTTCTTGCCACGATTAATGACTCCAACTCTTTGTTGGCAGCGATTCTTGCGTAGTCCAAAATCTGTCCGAGAGCAAATCCGGAATCAGGATGAACTCCGGTTCGAATCGGATACGAAAGTTTAGGAAGATAATCCATGGTACGACTGACAATCGTTTTTTCCAGCGGCCGGAGATTCTCCCGCCATTTTTTCCCCTGTGGGTCGTCCCATGTTTCGAGCTCGGCGACCATGCGCAGGTACCAGGCCCAGCCATACATTCTTTCAAATGATTTGTTGTATTTGGCTTGAAAATACTCGTTTTCCTTGTGGATTTTTTCCGCGGTCAAATGTTGGTTTAGTTGTTCTCGGATCTGCTTTTCAGCTGAGCAACCCGGGTGAAGCTTGATCAGACGGATCAACATCCAGTGGCCGTGGACGCTACTATGCCAGTCGAAGCAACCAAAAAAGGCCGGGTGCATGGCTTTGGGCGAGAGGACCGAATCCGCGTTTTCCATCACGTTGGAGGGTTTGTTGGGGAACTCCTGATCCATGCCAGCCAAAGCCAATTTAGCAAATGCACTGATCTGTTCGTCGGTCAGCTTTTGACCCAGTCGGGGGAGGTCATCTGCTTTGTGAATGGAATTAGTCAAAACAATGATGAGCAACAAAAAGGTTCGGAACATAGGGACTTGAGGTTGATAGGGACTTGAGGTTGATAGGGACTTGAGGTTGATAGGGACTTGAGGTTGATAGGGACTTGAGGTTGATAGGGACTTGAGGTTGATAGGAAGAGCTGTTTTCCCGTAATGGATCAGGACAGAATATTGTTGACGACCTTGCCGTGGACGTCGGTCAACCGATGGTCACGGCCGGCGTGCCGATAAGTGAGCTTGGTGTGATCAAATCCGAGCAGGTGCAGAATCGTCGCGTGCAGGTCGTGCACATGAACTTTATCCTCGACGGCCTGAAACCCAAATTCATCAGTAGAGCCGTGCACCGTCCCCCCTTTGATGCCTCCACCTGCCATCCAGTAGGTAAAACCCCAGTGGTTGTGATCGCGACCGTTGATTCTTCCCTGGTTCGATCCCTTTTTGGGGAGTTCGACAACTGGCGTTCTTCCAAATTCACCACCCCATATGACTAGAGTCTCCTCCAGTAACCCGGATTGTTTCAAGTCCGTCAATAAAGCTGCGATGGCACGATCGACCTGTGTGGCAAGCTTTCGATGATTGACTTCGATATCGTCGTGATGATCCCATGGTTGGCCCTGCCCGTGCCAAACTTGAACGAATCGAACTCCTCTTTCTACGAGGCGACGCGCGATCAGAATCTGACGGGCGTTGACTCCAGAGCCATACCGCTCCAACACGTGTTTCGGTTCGCGGTTGATGTCAAACGCTTCGGCAGCCTCCATTTGCATGCGAAATGCCAGTTCAAAACTCTGGATTCTGGCTTCCAGGGCAGGATCAGTTCCTTGTTCGCGAAGATGTAATTCGTTGAGAGCATTCAGGGCATCCAGCTGACTTCGCTGCTCTTTGAGTGAAACTTTCGAGTTGCGAATGTTTTCGATGAGGCGATCAATCGTCTTATGACGTGTGTTGATATGTGTTCCCTGGTAAATGCCCGGTAGAAAAGCAGATTGCCAGTTTTGAGTTTCAGTAATGGGGTAACCATCGGGGCAAAGGGCAATAAAGCCCGGCAGGTTTTGGTTCTCAGTCCCCAAACCATAAGTCAGCCACGATCCCATGCTCGGCCGGACCAGGAACCGGGAGGCACCGCAATTCATCAACATCAATGACGGTTCGTGATTGGGCACGTTGGCATACATGGAGTTGATAATGGCGATGTCGTCAACGTGCTGCGCGGTGTGCTTGAATATTTCGCTGACGTAGGTTCCCGATTCGCCATAGGGTTTGAATTGATAAGGCGATCCGAATGCTGCGCCCGTGGGGCGTTCAGTTCTCAGATTTGGATTGGGCAGTTTCTCGCCATGTCGTTTATTCAGCTCCGGTTTGTAATCAAACGTGTCAACGTGCGAAGGTCCTCCATTCATAAATAAATGAATGACTCTCTTGGCCTTTGGCGCAAAGTGAGGTGCTTTAGGTGCAAGCGCTGTTTTTTCATCCGCAGCGATTGGCGATCCAGCCACCTGATCGGTCAGGAGTGTGGCCAGGCCCAGAGAGCCAAGGCCAACTCCGGTTCTGCCAAGCATTTCACGGCGAGAAAGGTAGGGCGGATAGTTTTGGGGAGGGTATTGAGTCAAATGGCTTGGTGATCAAAAGGTAACGGGCCAATGGTCATTATGATTCATTGCAGCATGCAACTCTTGCATTATCCAGTGTTTGCATACGAAGATCAACTTGGATCGCTCGGTTGCAATTCGAGAATTTGACAGCCGGGCCGTCAATTCAGGATAGCAAGTCATTTTTGGCGGCGTTTGCGTGCGGATCTCCTTAAAAACCCTATCATTTAAATTCGGTCTGGTTCTGACCGAAACCGATACCCTTTCACCTCGGACCGTTTTCAGGATGAGAAGTTGTTTTTTTCGGGGGGGATGGTCTCCTTGATCGAAAACGGTTTGGTATCACGTCGATAATAGGCCGTGATTAATTCGGCGATAAAACCGATTGACATCAGCTGTGCTCCGAGCAACAGGGCTCCCAGTGAATAAATCAACAGTGGACGCTGGTGCAACGGTTCCATGTCAGGAAATTCCCCAAAAACACGAATCATCCAGTAGATGGCCAGATAAGTTAGGCCTGCAAATCCCAAGGAGAAACTGCCAAGTCCAAAGGCGCCCAGTAAATGCTGTGGGCGTTGCCGGTAACCGGTGAGGAAATAGACTGTGAGCAAATCCAGGAACCCTTTGAAGAATCGTTTGAAACCGTACTTGGAAACTCCAAATTGTCGTTTTCGGTGTTCGACGACCAGTTCCCCGACTTGAAATCCACGAGCGTTGGCCAGTACTGGAATAAACCGATGCATTTCACCATAAAGATCGATTTCCGAAAGCACTTCACGCCGGTAGCACTTGAAACCACAATTGTGGTCATGCAGCTTGACGCCTGTCAGTCGGCTTACAAGCCAGTTGAAGATCTTCGAAGGAAATGTCTTATGAATTGGGTCGTGTCGAATTTTTTTCCAACCACTTACCACGTCAAATTTTGGGGATTCCAATTTTGCGAGAAAATCCGGAATTTCTTTGGGGTCATCCTGAAGATCGGCATCCATGGTGAAGATAAACTCACCTTCCGCCACTTCGAATCCGGCGCTAAGCGCCGCGGCTTTCCCAAAGTTTCTGCGGAGTCGAATTCCTGTAACGAGGTCATTTTTTTCTGCGAGATCAGAAATAACCTGCCACGAATGATCGGTTGAGCCGTCGTCAACAAGAATGATCTCACTGTCGTGTTGGTGGTCGGATCCGACGGCCTGGAGCTCGTCAATTAACTTGGCGAGGCTTTCGGCTTCATTGAAGACAGGGATGACGACAGAGTAGAGTTTCATTCTAGGCAATCGGAAAAGGAATCTTTTTTGACGTTCATTGAATGCTTCCACCCGCGACGCATTGAAACCGATCAGGTGTCTGAGGAGCTTCCGGTAGGGTTGGGTTGGCTGGAAATGCCTGACTTAGTTTTAAGGCTTTTCCTTTTTGAGACGAATCCCAATCCTTTTAGGATAATTGTCAAAACCAGTTCAGTCAGTAACCAAATCAATCTTAATGTGACGGCGACGATCAACGTGGTGGCTGAGTCAAATGCCGGATCAATTGGAGCCAGGATGGCAATCAGCACCAATTCCCTGACACCAAGGCCCCCTGGCATCATGGAAAGAAAACCAACCACAATCGCCATCGCCGCGCACGCCGTCAGTCTGGGCAATTCGTCGATGTCGACAGCAGAAATCCCCGTCAATTGAGTGGTGGCCCAGAGGCTCAAGCCAACCAAAAGCCAACTGAATGGAAGCAGGATCCACCCGATAACCGCTGTACGAGTCTTTAAGTTGCTCGCCGCCCGGGCAATCTTTGGGCTCAAACGATCAATTCGCAGGATTTTGATGATTGATCGGAAGACCGGCGGAAAAATAGGGAGCCCGGCCAAGAGGATGGCACCACATCCCAAGAGGATCAACCAGCCTCCGACATCGATAAAAAAGACCATCAAAATGGAGGCGACGCCCGCTCCAACGGCCATGTAAGTCAACGTCTCGATGAAAACGCTGGTGGCTGCTACCGCGGGTTGTACCTTTGGACTGGCAATGATCCCGGTCCGAATAATGACAACCAGGGCTTTGCCCGGAAAATATTTCCCGAGCTGGCCCAGAATAAAAGCTTGCAGCGAATCCCGCAGTCTCGGTTGTTGCCCAAGGCCAAGCAGGACGATGTGCCAATAGATCGAACAAATCGTGATACTGAAAAAATAAAACAGGCTGGCGATGGGTAGCCACTGCCATTGGAAATCTTGAATGGAAACGGAACTGTTTCGAATCTGCCCCACACCCTGCCAAATTGTGTAAAAAATGCCCGTAATTACGAGGAGTACTACCGTCCACTTCACCGTCCGTATCCATGGTGCTTTGTTAATGTTCATCCGTGTATTTTCTTTGAAATGGTTGGGAGGCGGAGCACCACCGCTAGCAAATATTTTTTGAAGTTTCTTTAAATATTCTATTTACCCCATCGCTTGAATGCGGCTAGGATACGCCTTCGAAAGCCTCACATGGAAGTGAAATGGAGTGCAAGATGAATGGAATTATCTTGACAATTTTATCCGCCATATCCTTTGGCGGAATTGAATTCGGATGGAGCCAGTTACCTGATGGCCGGGTGGAATATATCATTCAACTCGATGATCAGGCTATCGCAGCTTTGAAAAATGGAAGGTCGCTGACCAGTAGTCTTCCACCGGAGGTCCAAAACGCCGATCGGATCAGGATACAATATGGTGCCGGTCCCGTTGAAAAGGGGCTTCTTCTTCAAAAACCCCAAATCATGGGATCGCAACCATCTCAGACTATTGGTGCTCAGACTATTGGTGCTCAGGGTCTTTCAACGGTTGCCAATCATGGTGGAGTGGGTCCTGCTTCCAATCAGGTTCGCAGTAGATTTGAACCGCCGCAGGTTGCGGACACCCGTCCGTCGCTTATCCCACAGGAATTATCGAATCGTGGGATATCAACAGGTCAAGTCAGGTATTCAAACGGCAATAACTCAGTCGTCTTTAATTCAAGTTTGCCCTCGGTTCAGAAAACCAGCTACGTTGTTCCGCAGGAGAAGGCTGAATCACGATTGCCGTGGGGTAATGACGGTAGAACGATCAGAAATTTTGATGATCAACCCGGTTTTCAAAATCGAACCCCAGCAACAGAGTTGGGCAATACTGCCAAATCCATTTCAGGATTTCCCCCCAACAATTCAGTTCCCGGCAATCCAGCTCTAGCAAATAATTCGCCGGCCGGTTTCAATCCGGTGACGGCAGGTACAGGATTCAATGCGGCGACCGCCAACCCGAAAAACGGTGCGATCATGTCGCCGGTTTCACCGTCGGCCCCGGTCAATAATGGGCGGAATTGGACGACTCAGTTTAATCAAAACAGACTTGCCAACATCCCGGCAGCGAATTCGAACGGGTTGCGAAGGGACGGTTCGCCAAACAACGGGCTAAATCAACAATCGCCTGGCATCGCAACATCCACCCGGTCACCCGCATTCACCAACCCGGTTACAACCGCGGCGGCAGTGGGTGGTAATCGTGGTTTACCGGCTCATACCTTCCCCAATGCGGTTCAGCCTGGAGTCAATGGGAATCCTGCCTCGCTACCGCAACCCGCTGGTTACGCCTATCCCAAGTCTCCGATTTCAACCCACCTCATCGCTCCACCTAATCCAGAGGTGGCTGCTCTTACCAAGCAGTTGGAAAAATTGAAGGCGGATGTCAAGGCAAAGCAGCAGGATGAGCAATTACAGGAAATGCAAAGCTCGTATGAGAAGAAGATCGAAGATTTAAAACAGCAGCTAACCCGCCCAGAAGATGAAGCGGGGGATGGCAGCAGTTCGTCAACAGTCTCGTTGGTAGAAGGTGTCAGTCAAGATCCATCCAAGGATGGTAATTCGGTAGCAATGACCATCTTTCTGCTGTTCTCAATTGGGTTAAATGTTTTTCTCGTTGTCCAATATCTGTCCGTGCAAAATCAGTTTCGTGATCTTTCCAATGATCTTCGTGACTCTTTTATGTCGAACAATTACGAGTGAAATTTGGCTCATTCATAAAATAAAATAACTCGAATACCATCTGCCCGATGAATCTGAAGAGATGGCTGGGTGAAGACGGATTCCAAAGAAGTACCATTCAGCAAAGGAGTGCTGTTTCAATGCGTTACCTGCAAAAGATCCTATTTTTCTGTGTCCTTTTTTCATCATCGGCGATTCTCGGCCAACAGAATGTTGTCGTGATCGATATGGGGAAGGTCTTCCAGGATCACATCGGCTTTAAGAAATCGATGGCCGCCCTACAGGCACAAGTCGAACAATTCAAATTGACAATCCAAAACGATCGGACCAAAATCCAGCAGGATTCGGAGATTTTGGCGGGATTGGATCGAACCACCGCGGAATTCAAATCAAAAGAAGCTGCGGTTGCCAAGATGGCTGCTGACATGCAGGTGAATCACAACTTGAAAAATCGTGAGTTTATGGAAGAAGAGGCCAAGCTCTATTACCGGACCTATGTGGATATTCTCTCAACGGTGCAAGGATTTTGCCGCCAAAATGGGATTTCGCTGGTCGTTCGGTTCTCTTCCGAAAACATGGATACAACCGACCGAGCTTCTGTTCTAGCTGGCGTTAACAATGTAGTTGTCTATCAGGATCAACGAGATATTACAGAAGCCATCACCACATTAGTGAATCGGGGTGCTTCGCTCGCCGGTCAGCCGCAGGACTCCCCCAACGTTAATCGTTAGAAGCAAGCAAGACGTGACCAACTTTTTACGCAATCAAAATACGATCTCAAAAACCGCCTCTCTGGATGGGGTGGGCTACTGGAGTGGCCTTAATGTGCATGTCGAATTTCGACCGGCACCTGTTGGATCGGGTATTACTTTTATCCGAGCAGACTTGGCTGGGCAGCCCCGAATTCAGGTCTGCACCGAGAATGGGATTGATATCCCGCGCCGGACCTCCATGCAAAATGGTCCCGCATCGGTTGAGATGATCGAGCATATCATGGCGACATTGACAGGGTTGCAGATCGACAACTGCGAAGTCTGGGTAGACCGCGCCGAGATTCCCGCTCTGGATGGTTCCAGTCGACTGGTGGTAGAAGCTCTGTCGCAAGTGGAACTGGTGGATCAACACTCCCCGAAACCCACTTTTCAGATTGAGGACGAAATTCGCATCGACTCGGGCGATAGTTGGATCAAGGTGGTCCCAACCGATCAGTGCGGCCTGACGTTGACTTATGAACTGGACTACCAAATGCCGAGTATTGGCCAACAGGCCATAACCTTGGACGTTAATTCTGCCAGTTTCATCAATCAGTTAGCCAGTGCAAGAACATTTATCCTGGATACCGAAGCGGAATGGCTTAGATCTCAGGGGTTGGGCCGACAGGTATCGTTTCAGGATTTGCTTGTTTTTGGACCAGAGGGCGTCATCGATAATCACCTCCGTTTTCCAGACGAATGTGTCCGACACAAGGCGCTGGATGTAGTGGGTGATCTGGCTGTCGCAGGATTTGATATCCATGGATGTGTCACCGCGCACAAAAGTGGGCATCGTTTAAACGGAATGTTTGTTCGGGAACTAGTTGACGCCTATCAGGCGAAAACAGCAAGAAAAATGTCAGCCTAACCAGATAAAGGATTTAGTGTGGCGACCTTTGTTTCAAAAAATGCAGAAGTACATCCCAAGGCTGAAATTGGGGAAGATGCCCATATCGGGCCATTTTGCTTTATCGGTCCCAATGTCAAAATTGGTGATCGAACTCGATTGGAAAACAGCGTTGCGGTTCAGGGAAAGGTGACAATTGGTTCCGACAACCGTTTTTCTCCTTTCTGCGTGATCGGTGGAGAACCGCAGGATATTTCCTACTCCGGTGCGGAAACCGAAGTTGTCATTGGCAACAATAACGTCTTCCGCGAGTCCATTACGGTGAATCGCGCGAGCGAAAAAGAAGATGGCATCACATCGGTGGGTGACGACGGCTATTTCATGGCGTGTGTCCATATCGCCCATGATTGCAAAGTGGGAGATCGGGTGGTGATTGCCAATTCCACTCTGCTGGGTGGACATGTTCATGTGCATGATCGAGCGACTATTTCCGGTACGGTAGCGGTCCACCATTTCGCATCGGTGGGAACCTACAGCTTTGTCGGCGGTGTCAGTCGGGTACTGCATGATGTTCCGCCTTACATGCTGGTCGAAGGCGTGCCGACCAAGCCGCGATGTGTCAATGTGGTGGCGCTCAAGCGAAATCAATTTCCCAACGACGTCATTACGGCGCTTTCGGAAGCTCACAAACTGCTCTACCGACAAAAAGTCGGGGTTGAGAATGCCCGTGAAATCCTCTCCGGGAAAAACATGCTGGTTCCGGCTGTCCTGACGCTGTTCAACTTTTTAGATCATCAGCAGAACGGAAGAAACGGCCGCGGTCGCGATCGGCGAAAAGCAGCTTGACAGTATCTGGTAGTTCATTCAATTTTTATTCTGTTTAAGTATACCCAACCGATGAAAACCAAAAAAATAGCCGTAGTCGGGGCCGGGCATCTGGGCCGTATCCACGCCAAACTAGCTGCTAGTATTGAATCAATCGAACCTGTCGTGGTCGAGCCCTCATCCGATGCTCGTGCCTTCATCGAAAAAGAACATGGTATTCCAACGGTGGAATCTCTTGATCAAATTGACGGAGTCCTTGATGGTGGCATTGTTGTTACACCGACTCAGACACACTTTTCGGTTGCCGCCGATTTACTGGATCGTGGCTGCCACCTGTTACTGGAAAAACCGATTTGCGCCAATGGAGCCTCAGCGACCGATTTATGTGAACGAGCGTCGCAGTTGGGACGAACTCTTCAGGTAGGGCACGTGGAACGATTCAATCCTGCGTTTGTTGCTGCCAGGCCATTGATCCACCAGCCAAAGTATATCGAGACGACTCGGTTGACACCGTATTCGTTTCGGGCCACCGATGTGAGCGTTATTTTGGACCTGATGATTCACGATATTGACCTTGTTCTTTCGATGGTAAAGTCCAAAGTTCTCAGTATCCAGGCGGTCGGGACGTCGGTGGTAGGACCTCACCTTGATATGGCCAAAGCCTGGCTTGAATTTGAAAATGGCACCGTTGCCTGTTTGACCGCTTCTCGGTGTAGTTATACCAGCCAAAGGGCGATGCAGGTGATGACCGCCGAAAAGCATTTGCATATCGATTTGGCGGGACAAACAGTCAATGCCGTCACACCGGTTGAGGGACTGGCGGATCAGCTACGTGGCATCACATCGCCCGAGGAAGTGCAAGCGGCCAAGGATGGGATGTTCGAGAAATGGTTGCCGATTGAAGCGGTGACGGTGACGCCGCAGAATGCCATTCTTGCAGAACAGCTTGAGTTTGTCCGTTGCATCGAAACCGGCGACGAACCGACCGTCACCGGTTGGGATGGACGGGATGCCCTTTTGATTGCCGAACAACTCGAGGCGGTTGTCAAAACCACCCAATCCAAGATGGATTCAGTCCTTCCAGAGCGGCATGTCTTGCACAACGTGGCTTGAGGCTGAGAACAAGAGAATCCAAAGATTCTGGTTCTTCTTCAGGGTCCTATACAGATTAAGTGGCCGCTCGATGTTGGCCACAGTCTGTTCGTCTGGATTGCTGATTTCCAATGATCTTCGGGTTTGCTTAGGGCTTCAGTTTTTCAAGGCGACACTCTTAGATGGGCACATCGCAAAAGAGCGATGTCACCAATCTAACCCGCGGATGATCTCCAGTACCTTCTGTTGGTCTTCTGGATAGAACCTGTTAAACGGCTCTGCCATGGCGTCGTCACACAAGCCAAGTAGTTTTGCTGCGCATTTGGTCGCTTTGATGTGTCGTGATGCATACTTGCCGATCTCGTATATTTTTCCCAACGACTCAATCTTGGATTGAAGATGCCGACAGGTTTCGGATTCGTTCTTGCTGGCCGCCAACCAGGCTTCCACGAAGAGTTTTGGATAAACGTTGGCGCCCCCGCTGACCCCGCCATTTCCGCCCCGGGTAGTGAATTCGATCAATTCGGATTCCGGACCGACAAATAGCTTCCAATCCGGCCGCTGTTTACGCAGTTTCAAGAGTCCGTTGAGATACTCTTTGTCACCACTGCTGTCCTTGATTGCGACAATTTGTTTGAATCCGATGACCGACTCAATAGTCGAAAGGTGATACCAGACTTTGGTTAGCGATGGCATGTTGTAAAGAACGACCGGCAGCGGCAGCAGCGGAAGAAGCCGCTGCAGGTACTGCCTTAATTCGGTTTGGCCGGCAGGAAAATAATAGGGCGTTGATAGGACAACAGCGTCCGCGCCTGCTTTTTCGGCAAACTGGGCCATACGGATCGATTCGACGAACGCGGTATCGGTGATGCCAATCAGAACAGGAACTCGTTTGTTAACCAGATCACAGAGTCTCTCGATGAGATCGATCCGCAGTGAATAACTTAATGAGGGACCTTCGCCGGTCGAGCCTAGGGCGAAAATGCCATGCACTTTTCCTGAAATGAAGTGCTGAACCAGATTTTCAAGGCCCTCATGATCAAGTTGATCATGAGAGACCAGCGGGGTGATCATTGGGACGATGATCCCATCAGAAAGGGGCTGGTTGGCCATCGGTGAAAATCAAACTCCTTATTTTAGCGGGCGATCCGGGGATTTGAGGACAATGAGGATCTAGCCACATCTCAATCTTCATTCGGAATTCGGTCAAAGAGGATACCAATTCCGACGGGCATTGATGTTTTGCGCGAAACGCTTGCGTAAATCGGCTATTTTCAGGCAATGAGGCTCTATTTGAAGGCTGAATCCCATCGCAACTATCTACTTTCCAGTAAATTGTGTAGAACAAATTGGATAACTTTGATCGGTTCCAAAGCAGTTTTTTTGGAAACATCGGTGTTTTTTGCGGGTATTTAAAGACGGATGGGTCTTTTTCACCCAGTCAATCGTTTTTCGGCCTCAATCAACGGCCGTTTTGCCTTGTCTTTGAGTAGCTGGAGTTTTTATTGGGGGTAGTGTCCTATTGGATGCGTGCCAGTTTGATTCAGTGCCTGTTTATCACAGTGCCTGTTTATCACAGTGCCTGTTTATCACAATGCCCTGATGGACCTATCAGCGGGATTTTATGTCGTCATTTTGGCAACGGACTAATCAGGGTCCATGCCGAAGACTTGTTTTAAAAAGAATGATCGTTAACTCACGATCTTATATGTTTTGTTTCACAGGAGAAAAGTGTGACTAAGTTAATTCGAGGGGCAGTCTTGGCTGCCATGGCATGCGGGTTGTTATTGACGCAACCAAGCGTCGCGTCGGCTCAATCTGTCAAGGACCGAGCTGCGGTCGTCTTCAAGATTTCGAGCATAGATAAGGTGCTCGACTCGGTGGCCTACATGGTAGGTGAAGCCGGATTTCGAAATTTTGTTCCAGCGATCACGCTTGGAGCTGGTGCTTTTCTCGAAGGCTTTGATACCGAACGGCCTTTGGGCGGTTATTTGACACTCGATGGGGGAGTCCCCAATTTCGTGGGTTTTCTTCCCGTCGATGATCTTGGTGATGTGATCGATATGTTGGAGAACAACGGTGTCGAGATTGAGGAAGACGGGAACGACTTCATCGTCATCATGCCAACCGGTGAAGAACTGGTCATCCGCGGTAAGGGCGATTGGGCCTATTATTCGGTGAACGCCGAGATGTTGGATGATTTGCCAGCGGATCCCTCCAAGATCGTTGGCGAAATCAGCGACGATTATGTGATGGGCTTACAGGCCAACATCCAGCGTATCCCTGCTGACCTTCGTAGTCAGTCTATCGAATGGATGGAAGAGGCCTTCGATGAGACCTATGCCAATTTGCCTGAAGGTGCAGCAGATTTCCAGCGAGCCATCAATGAAAGTCAGCTGGACCAAATTGCCGACATGATCAAGCAGACAGACAAGATTTTCATGGGTTTTGGCACCGACAAAAAATCCAAGATGTTGTTCTCGGAATTTACCTTTACCGCGACAAAAGGGTCTGATCTCGCCAAAAGCTTGACCATGGGCAAAAACGCCAAGACCGATTTCAGTGCCTTTCTCGATGTGAAAGACGCGGCCATGACGTTGAACTCAGTGGCTGCTGTTGCTCAGCAGGATGCTGATAACGCCAAGGCGACCTTGAACCTTGTGAAAGACCAAATTGGTGGCATGATTCGAGAAGGTGGAAACGTAGATGATGCCGATGCGGAATTGATCGAGGAATTGGCTGGCGAGGTGCTTGATGTTCTGATTGCCACCCTGGACTCCGGGAAATTCGATATGGGTGCCGCCGTTGTTGCAGACGAGGATGGGCTGAACGTTTTGGGCGGACTGCATGCTGTTCAAGCCAAAAAGGTAGAGGCGGCTGTCAAGAAACTGGTTGCCGAAAAGGGAGACATGATTCCGCCACAAATCGATATTGATTTGGACGCAGAAACGTACAAGGGAGTCACGTTCCACATTATTTCCGGTTCGATTCCAGAGGAAGAAGCTCAAGCGATTTTGGGTGAAACCACAACGCTTCTGGTCGGAATCAGTGCATCCAAAATTTACGTTGGTTTCGGTGCAAACCCGGTGGATAAGATTAAAGGCATCATCGATGATGGCTCGTCTGAGGCAACTCAAAAGCCAACACAAATGACCATTAAACTTTCTCCGATCCTACGGATGGCCGGAAAGGCGAGCGGGGAAGACATGATGGTCCAGATGGCCGACAAGCTGGAAGAAGAGGGTAACCAAATGATCAGAGTGACTTCTGATTTCATTGAAAACGGCCAAAGAACTCGCATGGAAATGGAAACCGGAATTCTCGGTTTGATTGAAATGGGTGCTGCTGGATTTGGTGGTGGTCAATTTGGCGGTGATTTTTAATTGACTTTCCAATCGAGACACGATGGCTGAGTCCTCTGGATAAAGCTGTTAAATCGTCTAATTGAAAAGACCGGGTCGGTTTGACCCGGTCTTTTTTTTGGCCCCTTTGGAGGTGTGATATCTTTTCCGGATTTATCAATACCGGGTCATCGACTTAGGCTCGGAACGGGACCCTTTGCGAGGTCTGACTTGTACGGCAAACACTATCGGTCCAACGCTATAAAATCATGCCTGCGATACAGGCGGTCATGCAGCAGGCCAAGACGCCTCCAATCATGGCTCGTAAACCGAGTTGGGCCATGTCTTTTCGGCGGTCAGGAGCGAGTCCGCCAATCCCTCCAATTTGGATCCCGATGGCCCCGAAATTGGCAAAACCACTTAATGCGTAAGTCAGGATAACCTGGGATCGTTCGCTCAGGCGGTTTTCGATGCCACTATTAGGGTTGGCGTGTTCGCCGAGGTCGATGTAGGCCAGGAACTCATTGGTGGCAATCTTTTTTCCCAATAACTTACCAGCTTCTGTACAGTCTCTCATTTCGATACCCATCAGCCAGGCCATAGGAGAAAAAAGAAATCCAAATAGGGATTCCAGGCTCCATTCAAACTGTAACGGCACCTCTCGGAAATAGTTGACGATCACTTTCACCGATTCGCCAGCTGAGCCAAGAAGGTAATCCGCCATCGCAATTAATGCTAAAAAAGCGATTAACATGGCTCCAATATTGAGGGCTAATTTTAATCCGTCAGCAGCTCCCTGAACCGCGGCATCAAAGACATTCACCCCAACCGACTCGATTTTTAGGTGGGTGGTTCCGCGAGTCACGGATGTTTCGGTCTCGGGAATCATGATTTTGGCGATCATCAAAGCTGCTGGTGCGGAAATGATCGAGGCGGTCAAGAGATGCCCGGCACTGATGTTGAATCCGGCATAGATGGCTAGCAGCCCTCCGCTAATCGTGGAAAATCCGCCCACCATCATGGCCATGATTTCAGAGCGAGTCATGGTCGAGATGTAGGGTTTGACGACAAGTGGTGCTTCGGTCTGGCCGACAAAGACATTGGCTGCACAGGCAAGGCTTTCTGATCCTGAGGTGCGAATCGTTTTCTGCATCAACCACCCCATGCCGCGAACAATCAGAGGCATGATGCGGAGGTAATACAAAACCGACATCAATGTTGAAAAGAAGATGACCGTTGGCAGGACACCAAAGGCAAAAACCCTTAAAAGAGATTTTTTCTGATTTTTGGCTGCCAGTTCGGCGTCTGCCGGATCAGCAATTTGAATCGCCTGTGGCGATTCACTAGGTGGGTTCATCCCAAAGACGAATTCGCTGCCGGCTTGGGTAAAGTCCTCGATTTTTTTAAAAAACGAATCAATGCCGGCAAAGACAATTCCATGCTCGTAACGGTCAATGCCATTGGCATCGGGGAACTTCAACTCGCGGGTACCAAAGATCAGAACAGCAAAAACCAACTGCAGGAGGATGCCCCCAATCACAATTCGCCAGTCGAAGCGGCGGCGATTGGTACTCAATATCCAGGCAATCAGCACAAATGCGAACAGGCCGCAGAAACTCGTTACTCGTAGCCATATCATCGTTTAATCGCCAGAAAAAAGGAGCTGGTCGGGGTTCATTCCACTGTAACGACTTATTATCCAAATGGAATTGGATCATGGGCCCCCTGTTAACGGGGATCAGCGCTGCGTTTCCGATCTGATTTGATCAATCATGTGGCCGCAGTATGGGATGTTAGACACCGTGAATCTGGTTAAATCAGAGATTCATAAGTGGGCTATTTCTTTTCAAAACGGAGGAAATAATTCTCTTGGAATCCGTCTATTTTTTCCTCCGCTTTCAATAGAAATCCGGCCGATTCGATCTCTTTACGGAAAACTTCTTTGCCTGCCCGAATGTGATTCAACAGGAATTCGCGAGATTCTCCGGGAATACGATCGAAGTCGATGATGATCAGAGTGCCACCTTTTCGTAGCGATTTGTAAATGGAGGCGAGCGTCTGATCAGGGTATTCGAAGTGATGATAGGTGTCGCAGATAAAGACAACGTCGACACTGTTTGCCGGTAGGCAAATGGATCGATCTGTGCAAAGCACCGGTGCAATATTGGTCACACGATCGTCTTGGCACTTTTTTCGAATGTGCTCAATAAATCTTGGCGAAATGTCGACCGAAAAGACCCAGCCCTCCCTGCCGACTCGGTCGGCAAAAAGACGGGAAAAGAAACCTGTTCCGGCTCCCACGTCCGCGATTTGCGAACCTGATCGGATCCCCATTTTTGCAATGACTTCGTCGCGGGCCTTGTAGACTTCACGACTTTCGATTTCGAATCTTGACAACCATTGCTCCAGGTTTAAATCCGGATTCAGGAAGTTGTCATTGATCCCAGGGCGGACACTCTCAGCCTCTTTTGGGTCCTTCTCCTGCTGTGCTCGGTGACCGATTGTTGATTTCTGGCCCGGTTGAGAGGTAGGTGATTCGGCTAATAGGCTGTTGGACGTCGCGACTGAAGCGACTAACAACATCAAGAAGAGAAATGGTTTGTTCATTGCGACCTCTGCAGTGGATTGGTCGCCAGGCAAAGCTTTGCAAAATTTGTAGTAGCCCTGACGCCGATTGGTGATGGATTCATTCTAAAGGATCGTGCAGATGAAAACGATCCTCTGATCAGCCAGAAGACGTCCGAACTCGCCTTGAATTCAAGAGCCAGCGCGTTCTGTGCGGTTCCCTTGGCTGGTCTACGGTCTGCTCGGCTGGGGTGATGCCAATGGCAAGATGATAGAAATCGACTATCAGAAAGGCTAAACTTCAATGGTAGCTCAAACGGCTAAGAGTTCGGTTTGGATTGTGGTTAGGGAAACGGAAAAATGGGAACAACAACGATTTGCCAACGGCGATTGCGACGGTCAATGTGGATGGGGTGGGTTCTTTTGGTGACGCTCCCCGTTTTTCAAGCTGCGGTTTATTCTCAGGACAAAGCTGCCGGGAAACCTTCTGCAGACGACCATCTTTCAGCCTACTTTGCCTCCCAAACCAGGTTGCTCAGTAAGTCGGTTGGGGCAACAACCGGAACCCTCGCCCAATGGAAAATCAAGCAATCTGAACTGCGAGGACAGCTCCTTGATATGCTCGGCCTCCAACCGCTACCACCCAAGACGGATTTGAAAGTCGTTTTCACCGGGGAAACCGAGCATGATGAGTTTATCGTTAAGAACGTCCATTTTCAGTCTAGGCCCGGATTGTATGTGACCGGTAACCTGTACGTTCCCAAGAAGGTTGACAAACGACTGCCTGCGATTCTCTATGTATGTGGACATGGCATGGTAAAGAAAAACGGTGTCAGTTACGGCAACAAGGTTCATTATCATCATCATGGGAGTTGGTTTGCCCGCAACGGCTACGTTTGCCTGACGATCGACACTTTACAGCTGGGAGAGATTGAGGGCATTCATCATGGTACCTACCGTGAGAAAATGTGGTGGTGGCTCAACCGGGGCTACACTCCAGCGGGAGTGGAGGCTTGGAATTGTGTTCGCGCGATCGACTTGTTGCAGTCCCTGCCGGAGGTCGATCCGGACCGCATCGGAGTGACCGGTCGCAGTGGTGGAGGGGCTTACAGTTGGTGGATTGCAGCCATTGACGAACGTGTTCAATGTGCCGTCCCTGTCGCAGGTATCACCGACCTGCAAAACCACGTCGTGGATGGCTGCGTTGAGGGGCACTGCGATTGCATGTTCATGGTTAACACCTACCAGTGGGACTACCCGACGGTTGCGGCGTTGGTCGCTCCTCGGCCACTGTTGATTAGTAATACCGACAACGACGGAATCTTTCCGCTGGATGGCGTTTACCGCACCTACGAAAAAGTCAAGAAGATTTATCGCCTGTACGGAGCGGCGGATCGTGTTGCATTGCATATTACTGCCGGGCCGCACAAAGACACCCAGGAACTAAGAGTCCATGCGTTTCGCTGGTTCAATCACTTTCTCAAGCAAGATGACTCGCTCATACAAAATCCGGCAGAAAAGTACTTTCAACCCGAACAACTAAAAGTATTTACAAGTTTGCCCTCTGATCAGCTCAATACCCGGATTCATGAGACTTTTGTTGCCGCTAAGGAGCCCTCTTTACCAGCGGATCCAGCACAGTGGAAAGCGATGCAGTCCCACTGGCGGAAAACCCTGTCTGAAAAATCATTTAGAGGCTGGCCGTCTCAAGACGCAGCACTAGAAATTGAGGTAGATTCCCGTCAAGATCTCAGCTCCTTGGGTTCGAACGTCGGACTGAGCGTGCTGAAGTTCGAAAGTCAGCAACACGTACCCCTGACATTACGGATATTACACAAGGGAAAACTGAAGGACACCAATCGCGTGGTGATTTATTTAATGGATGATCAATCGAAAGCTACCCTGGATTGGCTCAGCGAACCAACCGGCAGTCCGCCGGCAGGGATTTTGGACCGCCTCAATTCGGGTCAGGAAACTGCTTTTGAATCCGTTGCAGCCTACCTTGAGAAGACAGGTCAGACCATTGCGTTCTTTTCACCCCGAGGCACTGGGGAGAATCATTGGAAACAAGAGGCAAAATATCTGACCCAAACGCAGCGGCGTTTTTATCTGCTAGGTCAGACCGCAGATGCGATGCGGGTTTATGACATTGTCCGTGCCGTTGAAGCAATCAAGCAATCCAGTGCCAGTGATTTGGTAACGATGGAATTAAATGCTCAGGGAATTCAGGCGGGGATGGCCGTCTACGCGGCCATCATGGATTCAACTGTATCAAAATTGAACCTGCTTGATCCGCCCGTCTCCCACCGAAGCGGACCGATCCTGTTGAACGTGAGAAAAATCTTCGATATGCCCCAGGCAATTAGCCTTGCCGGGACGACGGCGACTGTTTCCATCAGAACGGACAGTCCGTCCGGTTTTGATTACGTCACTCAGCTCCAGCGAACTTTGGAGGCGGGCTCGAAGGTCAGATTCCAGAAAAGGAAAAAGTGATTGCATCGCGATGATCGGCCAGATTGCCTCGCGCCCGGTTGATCAGGACTCGGTTGATTAGCGGCAATCAACAAGCGGCAATTAACAAGCGGATGTCAAATTTGATTTGGTTTCCCGATCCGCTGCAGGAAGCTAGACTGATGTTTTTCCAATCCAATTCAATTCAGGAACGCGTTTGTGGCTCATTTTGACGTTTTCAACGGGGATGCCGACGGCATTTGCGCGCTGCACCAGCTTCGCCTGATCGATCCCAGAGACGGTGTTCTGATCACCGGCGTCAAGCGTGATATCAACCTTCTCAAACGTGTCGATGCTCAGCCCGGCGATACTGTGACGGTCCTCGATATTTCCCTCGAAAAAAATCTTGCGGATCTTCTCCGTTTGCTGGCACTGGAGGTTCAGGTCAGCTACTTTGATCATCACTTTGCCGGCGAAATCCCAGATTCACCCCATTTGGATGCCCACATTGATACCGCCGCAGATGTTTGCACTGGATGGATCGTTAATCGAAGCTGCGACAATGCCTCGCTTCCTTGGGCGGTGACGGCACTCTTTGGAGATAACCTGCATGATGCCGCGCGAGCTGCTGCGGCTTCGCTGGGCTTGGAGAAATCACAGCTCCAGCAACTCGAGGAATTGGGTACGTTACTGAATTACAATGGCTACGGAAGTTCGCTGGAGGATCTCTATTTTCCCCCAGATGAGCTCTATCAGAAGGTCAAACCGTTCTCGGATCCTTTTGATTTCGTTGCCTCCGACCCGACCTTCGAGACTCTCAGGGATGGTTTCCATGCCGACATGACTCGTGCACGAGAGATCAATCCGGTTCTCAAGGCAGAGAAATATGCCGCTTTCCTCTTTCCCTGCGAGTCTTTTTCGCGCCGCGTGAGTGGCGTTTACAGCAATCAATTGGCTAGAGAAAACCCGGATCGGGCACATGCTTTGGCGAGCGAATTGCCCTCGGGCGAATACCTGATCAGTGTTCGTGCTCCGCTATCGGAAAAATGTGGTGCCGATGAGCTCTGCAGGCAGTTTCCCACCGGAGGAGGCCGCAAGGCGGCTGCTGGAATTAATTCGCTTCCGCGAGAGGATTGGCCGATGTTCCTGGAAGCCATGAAAAAACAGTTCGGTTAACAATTGAATTCTATGGTCAGATGATCCCATCGCTTTTGTCGCCAGCCATTGGGTGGGGATGCCCGGTTGGGAGGTGGTACTGATGGGTAAACACTGTAAATCGGATTGGTCGTTACCCCAATGGAATCGAATCTCTTTCGGTTTTTTTTTCGGGCTTGCTGGTTTAAGATGTTTTTCTCTCCTGATTATTTTCTTTCCCAGTTTTCTGCCTCCGCGATCGGTCGAACCATGAACTTCTTCAGCTTGAGCCGTCCACTCACCATCATTTTGGTTTTTGTCAGCATTGCCAAGATGAGTCTTTCGTCGGTCATCATGGGCCAACAGGATGACGCGGTTGAGAAACCCACGCCGGCAGCGAATCAGGATTCCAAACCAAGCACCAAGGCTCCTCCCTTGTCGCCGGCGGAATCGATCAAGACGATGCAAATCAAACCGGGTTACCGGGTGGTCCCCGTTTTGGCAGAGCCTCACATTCACGAACCGGCGGCAATTGCTTGGGACGGAAACGGTCGGTTATATGTCGTGGAGATGCGGACTTACATGCAGGAGATCGATGGCCAAAATCAACTGAAACCCACCAGTCGTGTTTCCCGGCATGAAGATACCGATGGAGATGGGGTCTACGACAAACATACGGTGTTTGCAGATCACCTTTCCTTGCCACGAATGGTACTGCCGCTGCTCGATCGGGTTATCATTCGCGAAACCAACACTCTGGACCTGAAAAGCTACCAGGATACCGATGGGGACGGTGTGGCGGACAAAATCGAGATCTGGCATGAGGGAGGTGGTCGTGGCGGTAACCTCGAGCATCAACCGAGTGGCTTGATCTGGAATGTGGATAATTGGATCTACACAACGTATTCCGGACATCGATACCGGGTGCTTGATGGCAAGGTGATTCGGCAGACCATTCCCCATGGGGCGGGTCAATGGGGTTTGACCCATGACAATGTTGGGCGGATTTTTTATTCCAGTGCCGGTGGTGAAAACCCGGCGACTGATTTTCAGCAACCGATCGTCTATGGTCGAATTGCGTTGGGGGGTGAACAGGCAGACAATTTTCGAGAGGTGTTCCCTATCGATAACGTGCCGGATACACAGGGTGGTCGGGGCAGGTTGCGAGAAAATGACACGCTGAACCGATTCACCGCCAGTTGCGGTCAGTCGGTTTATCGGGGCGACCAAATGCCCGCTGATTTTGATGGGGATCTGATTATTTGCGAGCCGGTAGGACGGTTGATTCGCCGGGCCAATGTGACCAACGATCAGGGGCGAATTGTCGTTTCCAATGCCTATCCCAAGAGCGAGTTTATTACGGCAACCGATCCGAATTTCCGGCCAGTCAACAGCGCGACTGGGCCGGATGGATCCTTGTACATTGTGGACATGTATCGGGGCATTATTCAGGAAGGTAATTGGGTGCGACCGGGATCCTATTTGCGAGGGATTGTGGAGAAGTACGAGCTGGACAAAAACATTGGTCGGGGACGGATTTTTCGCATTGACCATACGGGCTCCAAGCGGCCCGTTCGTCGGCCAAGAATGTTGGATGAAACGCCTGCGGAATTGGTGGTTCATCTTGCCGATCCGAACGGGTGGTGGCGAAGTGAGGCCCAGAAACTGCTGATTCTTCACAATGATAAAAGCGTCATCCCTGCGCTTCAAAAGATGGCGATTCACTCAGCCAGTCCGCTAGGCCGATTGCATGCCTTGTGGACTTTGGAGGGGCTTTCGGCAATTGAGATGGCTGTGCTGGAAACCTCGTTTGCCGATTCGGATCCCCGTGTGCGGGCGGCGGCGATGCGAATTGCCGAGGCCAGGATCGGCAATGATCGTTCTCATGACCTCTCTATTTCCGGGCTGATCAAGGACCCCGATCCCAGTGTTGTGATCCAGACGCTGCTTTCGCTTCAGCGAGGTGGGCATCCCGCCGCAGAGGAATTGGAAAAACAGATCCTGACTCTCCATTCCAAAAACGTGGCAGTCACCGAAATTGCCAGGCAGGTCCGAGGCAACATGCAATCAGTGATTGCCGAGCGCAAGAAGTTGGCAGAACTCAGGAGGCGTAATCAGTTGCTGGCCGATTCGGTTGTGCGAGGTCAAACGATTTACAAGTCACTCTGCGTGACCTGCCATGGTCCCGACGGAAAAGGGCTCCCATCGCCCGATAAACAAGGGATGATGCTCGCTCCTTCGCTGGTCGGATCGGCCCGGGTCAAAGGACACCAAGCCAGCCTGACACGCATCCTTTTAAATGGGTTGATTGGGCCGATTGAGGGAAAAACTTTTGCGGGTGGCTTGATGCTGCCCATGGGACGCAATGATGATCGCTGGATCGCCGATGTCGCCACGTACATTCGCAACAGCTGGGGCAACAGTGCCCCTTTGATCGAGGCGACCGATGTCAAACGCATTCGCGCCGATACGACCCACCGGGTAGGTCCCTGGACGGTGAACGAACTCGTCTTGTTTAATCCTCCACCGTTAGCCAATCAAAAACAGTGGAAACTGACAGCCAGCCATAATCAAAAGAGCGTTCAGTCGGCTATCGATGGTAACGCCGGATCACGCTGGGATACGGGAATGCACCAGCGTCCGGAGATGTGGCTTTCAATCGAATTACCAGAACCAACTCGGGTCCTGGCGATGACGCTCGATACACGTGGTTCCAAGGACGATTATCCTCGGGGTTACCTCGTGCGAGTTTCTCAGGATGGCCAAACCTGGAGTGAACCAGTCCTCCAGGGCCGGGGAACCGGTCCGGTGACAGAACTGGAGCTGACCGATTTTTCTCCCATCCGCCACATCCGCGTCACGCAAACCGGGCAATCCAATTCCAAATATTGGTCCATTCACGAGTTGGCCATCAAAGGCGTTCCGGGTTCCATCAGTTTGGACGTGAAATCGTTGGCCGAAACCCTTGGGTCGGAGTCATCGCTTGAACTTGCAGAGCAGTCCCGTCGCCTTGGCGATGCCCAAAGGGGCGCAAAGCTATTTTACAATCCAGCTTATTCCTGTGCGAAATGTCATGATCCGCAGGTCGGTGATCGATTGGGTCCGGATCTTGCGGCCCGTCGTGATGGTGTGACGGATTCGCTACTGGTTGATTCAATTTTGCGCCCTTCCAAAGAAATTCGAAAGGGTTTCGAGCCGGTGATGGTGCAGACGATTGATGGAATCGTGATCAGTGGATTTCCTGTTAGTGAGGATGACGAGATTCTGGTACTGCGGGAGCCCTCAGGAGGAAAAGAGATCCGGATACCCTTGGAAGATATTGAGGCAAGGAAAATCGGAAAAAATTCGTTGATGCCGGCTGGTTTAGCTAACCAATTTAGTGGCCGTGAAGACTTTCTGGATCTGGTCAAGTTTTTGATGGAAATTCACCAACAGGGTCCTAGGCATCTGGAAAAGCTCAAATTGGAAAAGTGATTCGCTTTTCCACTTTTACCGCTTTGTTCGGGTGTTGTAGACCATAGTTCGCAGTGGGAGCCGGTGTCAAAGAGAGCCGGTGCCAAAGAGAGCCGGTGCCAAAGAGAGCCGGTGTCAAAGAGAGCCGGTGCCAAAGAGAGCCGGTGTCAAAGAGAGCCGGTGTCAAAGAGAGCCGGTGTCAAAGAAAGCCGGTGTCAAAGAGAGCTGGTGTCAAAGAGAGCTGGTGTCAAAGAGAGCTGGTGCCAAAGAGAGCTGGTGCCAAAACATGGGTCAGCCCAGAAGCGGGACCTGCCGATGCGGCTTTTCCAAAAAAGAATTCGATCGGCCGCCCAGATGGGCACATAACGCTGTCTTGATCGATAACGCTGTCTTGATCGATAACGCTGTCTTGATCGATAACGCTGTCTTGACGCCAGACAGTGGATTGGCCAAACGCCTAGCTGGTCATCCCTCTAGCCGGTGAGAGGATGGCTCTACTCGGGTACGAAATTGGCTGTGACGGATGTTTGCCGCACCACGCTCGAAGAGGGCTCGACCACCCGCAGGGTGACTTGAATACCACGTAGCGGATAAGGGTAAGGGGGCCGCGTTTCGAATTCTACGATATCATCTGGTCCATTGGCCCCGTCATCATCGAGCCGATTACTCCCTTCGTCGATCACATTATCATTATCCTGATCTGTCCCATCCGCTTCGTAGCTGGCTGACCAGGTACAGTACGTGGCTGCTTGCCATGTAATCGAATTATCATCGGGCGCAGGGAATTGGGGGCCACCTGTAAAAATTCCACCTCCATTTTCAGGGCTGATGACAAAATCGATATTGAGATCGACGTAAGCCCCGTAACCAGCCGGTCCGAGTCCGGCCGCGTAGCCAAAATCGCTTGGCGAGAGTCCAGTGGTTAAATCGGGCGACTGTCGCATTTGAGCGACCGGGTCATAGGCCCGAACATCAAAAGCTGCCACCGCGGACAGCATGATGTCTTCGCCTTCATTCAAATTAATTGCCCCCCCATTTGGAGTCGGATTAGAGAGCACAAATTGGTTGGATCCCTGGAGAAGAGCGTAATCAGGTTCGTGTGGAAAAGACGTTCCTGCCCTGGCAAATCGATTGGCGCGATCGGTCAAGTCGCCTAGTGAATTAGCCAGGACACTGCCGTCGGCTGCCAGTCGAGCGGACACATCGTTGGCCTGCCAGAATTCACCAACGTCGGTGGCCGTTGTGATGAGATCAGGACGAATCAAAAGGACCCGGCGAAAAAGCCGGAGATTCTCGTCGGAATTAAACTGATTGTCGCCATTTTCATCCTCGAAAACCGTCCACCAGATGATTTCAGCATAATTGGATTCAATGATTTGGCCACCGAATCGACCGCGGAACGGTTGATCCAAACTTCGGGCGGTAAACATCAGGATATCATCCACATCCCCAAAAACGGCTGAGGGATCGGGGCTGCCAATTTTCAATGTATGAATCGTGGTGTCTTTGGCTATACCCTCGATATACTCAAAATACCCTGTCGCACTGCTGACAGGTTTTCGTGGGATCATCGTCGCGGTCACGCCCCCCAAATCACTGCGTAGCAGTTCGGATGTCGACCGCAACTGTCCAGCGATTTCCAGCAGGGCCCGGCCTTTGGCAATTTCCGAACCCGAGGCAGTGAATGCCCGGATCATCAATCCTAGTAGAATCAGGGTCAGCACTACCGCGACCAAGACCTCGGTCAAAGTAAACCCGAATTTTGAGTTTCTGTTTTCCATCGCAATGCTATCGTTGAGTTGATTCATAGGGGAGGTTTCCGTATCTTTTGCGACTACTCGAGGTATCTGCGAAGCATGATGGTCTTGTCGACATTATGGTTTTTGCCAGGCTCGAATCCGACCGGGATCGACCGATCGATCATGTAAAATGCTCGGTGTCGTTCGGCTTCACCTGTCGAAGCGCCCAATTCTTCACCGATTTGATTGCGTTCGGGAATATACTTGAAGTATCCCATCGTAATCCAGACGGCGTAGACGTTGGACCGCGTCGTCGTCAGGTTGCCCAATCGTGATCGGGAGAGATATCTCAGGCTGGGGTGCCGGTCGGAGTTGACGGTCGAACTTGGCGCTGCCAATAAAGGTTGGTTGCTCCCGTTGACGTGATTTCTTAATAAACCACTATTGGCAGGATTGCTGACCGGTACTGAAGTAACATCGGGTACCAGGTTTCCAGTATGCGAACCCCGGAAAGGTCGAGGGAAAAACGTGGGGCCATTAATCGCTCCGAGAACCTGCGTTCCAGCACCATCTCGGCGCGAGTTGGCCAGTTCGGCAAAAGAGGCGATTTCGTGCCCGCCGCGGCCAGAATCCCCACCGTTGATGCCAGTCCAAACCTGTCGTGTCGAAATGGTGTTGATGTTGACCTTACCAGGTTCCCGGTATTGACTAATTAAATTCATGGGGGCTCGAAAACCGGGATCAGCGGCATCGAAACTGGAAGAGCTGTCACCATTTCCGGTCGCTTCATCAACGTCGAGGTACCAGTCAGGTGCTGCGATCTGACCAAATACATCGGGATCCAAATAGGTTTCGGTCTGGCTGAATCGGCTGGGAACGTAAACCGAATCCAGGATTCGGTGAAAGTCTGGACCGTTATTGCCACTGAGGCCTTCGGAACCCTGAAACCAATTCAGCAGATGGCCATATCCGTTATGGAGACTGTTTGCGTTGTCTTCAAAAATATTCGCCGCGATTCCCGGAGGAGCGTTTGGATTGTCTTGGTTAAGGTCCGATGTCGTATGGTACTTTCGCAGCAATTTTGAAGAACTGGAATGGGGTACCAGCATCAGTTCATACTGGCTGACAAAGGGACGATTGTTCCACGCCAACGAAGGATAGGTCTTGGAGCTGCCATTATAAATCTGGTTGTTGGTAAAATCGAAGGAGTGATTGATCTGATCTTGGGCACCTAGTTTGGTATGCCCGAGTGATTCCTCTTCAGCGGCAGTGGTCGGATCTTCGATATAAAAGCTGAAATAGTGATCGTCGTTTCCAGCAGGTCGGTTTGGTTGAATTCGGTCCGGTTCCACTCGCCAGAGATTCCGATTGACTCCTTGGGTTTCCCCACGTTCCTTGGTGCCAAAGCCGTCAGCCTGGTCGAAAGCGGCCAAGTCACTTGTATCGGCACCATCAAAAACCGACAGGTCAATTGGCATCGAGTCGACGGTCAAATAGGGGTTGGACTTCGGGTGCCAGCCCGCCAGTGGATTGGCCAGGCGCTGCAGATGCAGCACACGGTAGCTGCGCATCGACTCATTTCGATTCACAGGGAATGAACCATCAAATCGATTATCCCCATTGGCCGCAGGACGACTGTTTTGATCCAACGGACCATCAAAGATGTAGGGCGCTCCATCACTGTCTCGGTAGATGGTCTCGGTATACCGGGTGCCGTCGTCGTCTTCCACTGTTTTGGGTAGTGTTGTACGATCGCCCAGGTTGTAGCCACCAATCGGTTCGGAGACGTTGAGGTGTTCGATGGGAATGCTCAACGTTGCTTTTTCGTAATTGACCGGGTTACCACCAGCATCCAAATCACGAACAATCATTGAGTTGACGCTCGACCCGGCGACCATGGACAAACTTCGTGTTTCCGAGTATTTGACGTCGTCATCTTCATTATCTTGGTCGACATCGGTTCGGCGACCGAGCGGGGCAAGGTAGGAGTCGGGGTTGTTGGGGTTGTTTCCAACGGGAATCGCTCCGGTCCCAATCACCGCGCTGGCAACGCCTGTCAAGGGAGACAGTGCGTCGTGCACCTCTTGTGTCAACAGGAACATCCCGTTTTCTTCCAGCACCCTCCCCGGTAAATCGTAACGCAAATCCGATGGTTGATAATCGTCTTGGGAAACGAAATAGATCACCCGCTCGATTTCGTCTTGAGCGTCGGCACCGTTCTCTTGGCGGTTGAAAAACAGGCCATTGCTGTTCCGCAGATCGAGGTCGACATCGTCATCGGTCACAACGATCCGCCAAACGGGAGCTTCTTTGGTGGCGACTGTGCCACTGGCGTCGGAAACCCCTACGGTCAACGATAGACGGGTCAAATCGATTCCATTGTTGGTCGCGACATCGTATCCATCTGCTTCTGCGGGCATGCTATAGACATCGGCAGTCCGGGCAGCCGAAACACCGTGGGCGTTGTAGAGTTCGACGAACATGGCACCGAGCGGTCGCAGGCGTTGATCATTGTCGTTGTCGTCGCCAGGCCCCTTACCTTTCTTTTTGCCATTGCCAATCCCTTTGCCTTTACCAGGCGGATTTGGATTGCCGGGTACCCCTGGGGTCTCGTCGTCTGTATCTTCGGTGCGCCGGTCGTGCCAGGCAATGGTTTCGGTCATCAATAAATTCGGTTTTTCCAAGCCGAAAACAACGTAGTTGTCCCGTTCGTCAACAGGCCCGGCGAGGGGTGCGTTGTTACCATCACGCAGGAAGTCGCTGTACATCGGGTTACCGTCGACATCCCATCCATTGAACGGGTTCAAATCGAATTCAAAGGGTGTCATGATCGAGTCTTTATCACGAAAGTCGATCACGTTGATCGCCCATTGGGCGATGAAAATGGCCAGATCGTCGGTGGTGTTAAAATTGCCATCTCCGTTGAGATCCTGGTTGCCAATCACCTTTTCAATCTCGCCAGCTTGTTGATCCACACCGCTGGTGCGCAGGATCATTCGCATCATGACATAGAGGTGCTTGGCATTCTGGTACCTGACCAAGTGTTCGTCCAGATCTGCATTTCCCAGTAGTCCATCGTTGTCCAGGTCAAGGTGGCGGTTGAGCGTGGTCACCTCATCGAGGTCGCTTTCGCTGATCAGGGAGAGATTACCCGGGGTAGCTTCGAGGTCCTCCGACCACAGTCCCCAGTGATTATCAACGACCACGTCACCATTGTCGTCTTCACCATCACCGAGGATCCGGTTAATATCAAATCGGATTCCGGCAAACAACTCCGGTGGAAGCATTTCCTCCAGTTCTTCTTCGAGAACGGTTCCAGACAGCCCGCTGGCTATTAACTGATCCCGTAATTCTCTCACCACATCGGTGGCCAGAACCGGCATGTCAAAACTGTGCCCACCAAAGTTCATCCGGTTGAACATGGTTTGGAATCGGTTGGCCGTGGTGTTGATCGAGTTAAAAGTACCGGGTGCCAGAGCGGTGATTCGATTAGGCAGCGTCGCCGCGTCATTGTCGTTTCCACGGAGGATACGCTCGATTTCGGCATAGGAAAACGGCGCGTCGGTTTGATAGTTGGCGGCGCCGGATAGTCCATTTTGAGTCCTGGTGAATCCGTACCCGGATTGAGAGGTCAAAACTCGTTCGTACTCATTCTCGTGGAATTCTGTTGTGGCTGCGGTTGTGACGCTGAAAATAGGCATCCCGTTGTAATCGACACCGAATGTATGTCGTCCCTGGACATCGGGATACGATCCATACGATCCTCCAAAAATGGGGATGCCTTGTGACACATCGTAAAATCTAAGCATCGTATTGAAATCAATGTGATTGGCCTGAACTTCGCCGGGTCGGGGAAGAGCGGGTAAATTGACTGCGTCTTGCCCATTGCGTCCCCAGATTCCGTTGACCGAATCGCCGTACATCAAACCGTAAAAGTCATTGTTGCCAAGAATCGTTCGCATGTTGACTTCGGGGGGGCCCATCCCCATTCCGCGTGGCAGCGCAGAGGTCAATCCGCCATCTAAAGAGGCGACCGTGCTGATGGTTGAGTTACCAATTTCATCGGCAGCAAAGGGTGGGTTTCCGAATTCGAGATCGACACTGAATTCGTTGTCGAGATGCCACCGATTGGAATGGGCGTTGAGGTTGAATTTTCCATCCAGGTCCCGGCAGAGAATGGCAAACAGGCGTTTGTAGCTGCGGCCTGCCTTGTCGGTGAGAATCGGTAAATTGGGATCGATCCAAACGCTGTCTTTCACCAAGTCATTGTCATTATCAACATCCCATTGGAATATTGCGTCATCGAGCCCAAATTGCGAGGTGTCCGTAGGCGTCGGTGGAGACGAACCTAAAACAGGGTGGAACGTTTGCGGCAGGCTTGGAAGCGTCATAAACCCACCGAGCTGGTCAATGGGCCGAAGAACAGTCTCCGGAACAAAGGCTCCCGTTCGAATGGATTCACTGGAAATCAGTGCCGGTCGATGGAATGAAGGGAGTACGGTGACCGAATAATTGCCTCCAGACAAAGAGGGAATTTCTCCCGCCAGAAACACGTTTTGATAGTCTGGAGCATCATAATCTTCGTTGACGTCCCCATCGGCTATGTAGTTCTGTAGCAAATTGGATTCGCTTTCCCCTCGTCGGTTCGGTTTGAGTGCCTCATCACTCAATTGAGGGACGTCTTGTTCTCCTGCGAACGAATCGGAAGCGGTATAGGTATCGTTACCGTTTTGAAAACCGGCCCCCGTTCCATGGAACGGCTTGCCGTTGACAATCACGTCGGGAGCAGCGTTGAGGGCGGTCAGCAAGTTCGTCGCATCGGTGTAAAAGTCATCCAGGTAGGGGAACACCCGAAAATAATGTGTACCGTCACCGGTGTTGTAAACGTGCCCGACGATTCGGCAGGTGATTCCCTGCATGCCACCGTTGGTAATGGTTAATAATTGACCCAGATGGGAATTTTTATTTTGACTGAATGCCTTAGGGCCGTTGTTCAGACCCCGAGAATTTTCGAGAACAATCTGGATGAAAGCTTGATTGCTGCCCGTCACGTACTCAGCAGAGCCATTTTGGACGCTTGCCTTGATAATTGAGTTGTACCCGTAAACATCTGCCAGCAGGGAATGGGTACGAATCGGGTTGTTGGGATCGCGTGTATCCCGGAGCAGCATATAAAGCGCAGCGTCCAGATCGTTGACCGGTTCCCGTTTAAATACCTCGGATTGGGCGAAGGCTTTGGCACCGCGCAGATACTGCGAAGAGATGACCAGAAAAGTCGTCGCCAACAGCATGAACATGACAATCATGCTCACAACAAATAACAAGGTGATGCCTTTTCGATGATTGTGAAATCGCATCAGATTCGCCTTATAATGAAAAAATAAAACAGGAAAAAATCAACCCGAAGGCTGGGTTGGCTTATTCGTTCCAGATCGAGTCATACTCGATGCGGATCGTCTTTTCGTAAACAGTGATCACGTTGGACAGGACGATTGCTCTGGCTTCACGCAGGGGAGTTTGTAAATCGATGTCACCCGTCCAATCCGGTCCGGATAAGGTCACAATCGTGTTGTTGCCATCTCTGTTGACCTTTCCTGGAGTGCCGACACGCTGGATTTGATAAAAAAGCCACTGTGTTCCAGTTTGAGCCGCTGGACCACCGCTAGGTGGGATTTGGTTGTAATCAGTTAGCAGGACCCAATCACCGGCGTTTAAGTAATCTCCCTCTTGGAGCTGGTTTGCGACAGGCAAAACCATGCCATCTTCGAAATTGGTCATCAAGTCAAATTCAAAATCACCTCCCCGTTGTCCATTACCTATCGGGTTCGCCCTATAAACGGCTTCGCCGGATCCGGTCCCTTGGCGATAATTCAGTTGGCGATTCTTGAAAACAATGACGTAGAGCCGATAGAAATGGGGATTTATTTCCGAATTGGCGTTTGCCACCATCAAAGGATTACATCGTTCCGGAACGACCATCGCCATCCAGGTAATGTCCCCTCGGTAATTACGTTTTAATTCAACGGTGCCGTCCCGCTTGAAGCTCTGTGGAGGAAAATTCAACTTGTCGGCGGGTTCGTCAAAGACGAGTTCGTTCATGGAGCGAAAAACCGATTCGGCAGTTGCCATATTGTAGGCCGTTCCGTTGGCGGCAAGATTCATCCTGGTCACCGTGTAGGGGGTCCTGTTTGCCTCTTGGTGATACAGGGAAAAAGGAAAGACGGCGATTTCTGGACTGAAAGTGGGAGAACCCTCGTTGTTGACATTAATTCCAGCGAAATTCTGGTTCAGAAAAAGAGGGTCGATCACGATGGTTTTTCCCCAGATGTCACCTGCCGTAGGGGCTACATTATTACCGGCCCCGGGGCGATAGGCGACTCTCCAGTTTCTCGGGTTTCCCATCCCACGGACGTCAAAATCCTGAAATGCGTTTTTCCCCATGGCGACTGAGCTGTCCAAATCAAGGCCAGCCCCGGTTTGCCTGGCTGCAAACGGAATCACCGCCAGTACGGCAAACAATCCCACCGCCGCAACCGCGATGGAGGCTAATGCCTCGGTAATGGTTATCCCGCTACGTTTTCGGATTGTTTTAGGTAAAGCATTCATCGAGAACTCGTTTAGTTGGCGGTTTGGTTTTGTCCGTCCCGAACCCCTCGGCGAGACTGAGCACGTTTTTCGGGGGCTGTTGTAGCACTCGCTGTCATGGAATCCCCACTTAGCACGGTTCCATTGGTACGTGAAATCATGATCCACAGGTTATCAAGATCGGTTAGGGGATCATGGTTGGGGTCCAGTGATTCCGGTTCGGCGGCAACATGCAGAAAGATATTGGTCCGGGGAAATTCACTGGCAGGCGTAAAGTCGTTTGGATCAGTCAAGGCAGGATCGACAGGCAACACCTGGAAGTCGACTCGGTCGACCGATCCGTCTTTGCGAAAAGTAATCAATACCGGACGGATCTTTTCCAAGAAGTTGGGATTATTGGCAAATTCACTGCCGCCGAGTCGTTCACCGTCCTCCAAAACACCAAGCTGAGCCGTTGGGTCGACCGCAAAACCGGAGTCTTTGAGGTTCACATAGGTGCCTTTGGGAAGCTGCAAGTAGTCCCGAGTCGAGA
The DNA here is from genome assembly GCA_014238905.1 of Planctomycetota bacterium. GTDB lineage: Bacteria > Planctomycetota > Planctomycetia > Pirellulales > Pirellulaceae > JABAAE01. Next base: position 247,632 of record JABAAE010000001.1, on the reverse strand, counting down.
TGAGAGGAGCCCGTTCGATCCGAAACATAACATACCCAGCCAAAGGAACGAGGTAGTTGTTGTAGCTGGTTCCCGAATAACTGTTTGAATTGTCAAACGACAGGGTGTTGAGAGCAACCGATACCCTGTAAGCGGGTTGGTTTTCGGCGGGATCAGGGTGAGCTCCCAGAACAGGAGTCGTCAATATCTGATACCAGGGGCCCTTGTTATTCAGCTGGATTCGGTCATTGATCCGGATTCCCCTGGAAAGGGCATTGGTACCAAGGGATTGTGCAAAGAGGACATTTTCGTTTTCAATAAAATAGAGATTGAACTGGACTGGGTCCAAGACTCCGCCGTTTTCGATCGGTTCAACATAAGTTTTGACGTCGACAAAATCGCCCGAGTACAATGGCGGACGCCGCACTTTGTATAACCGGGTTACTTTGTTTGCGTTGCCGTCACGTTCCAGCCAGACTCCCGCAAATCCTTCGTTGATCGCTTCTGCCCGTGCCGATTCAATAAACAGATTTACCGTGCGGGCAGCTTCCCGAACAGTGTCGTTTTTCGTCAAAAACCGGATCGCTGGAATTGCTACTCCAACCAGGACCATCATGATGGCAACGACCACCAGTATTTCGACCAGTGTGAAGCCGGCGGGTAGGCGACGATTTTTTATCAGCTGTCTCATCGGCTTATTCCCTTATTCTTCGAATCCAAAGTGGTTGTCAATGTTGTCGAAATAGCCTTCGATCCCATTGGGTTGATTGAGTTGGCTCAGGTCGGTCGCACTGCCGCTACAGTCAATTCTGAAACCGACTGAAGGGGTGTCATCATCGGCCAGTCCTAACCCAGCGTACGGGTCGTTCAAGTAAATCATGGTGTTGACATCGGTATAATTAATCAGGGTCAATCCGCTGCCAAAATTGTGGAAATCAAAATCCGTTTCATCTCTTCGCCAAATATCATATTCCCGGTCAGGGCCGGCTGAATAAATCAAAGGAACGAGTCGAAATGTATTGTCCGCCGGATTGGTATCATTGGGGTCCAGTCGCATATCAGTCATGTGAGGGTCAAACGGGTCAGGATCCGTTTCCGCAATTCCACTCTGAACAGGAGAGGTAAACCCGGTGGTAGGAAACGTAGGTGGAGCCGTCCAAAAAGGGGTGAATTTGCTTACCGGTTCACTCAATCCAGGAGCCCATCGCAACCAAGAGATCGGCGTCCCCCAGGGGTCCAGGATCTCTTTCATGCCGTCATTATCAACATCGCCAATTTCAGAATCGGAAAAAGCATCCAGCCCATTGCCATATTCATCCTGAATCGAAAGCAGAATCAGGTACAGGCATTCGGCACCCTGATGGGCAGGAGAGCAGTTCGGCGTGAGTTGGCGCATGTAAAAATCATGAAGTGAGTTGGAGCCGACATTAAAAAACTGAGGAACCATCGGCGCCGGGTGAGGATCCACCAAATTTCCGTTGGCATCGTAAAGCTCAAACGGAATTTCTTGCGCCCCCGACAGAATATCCGTGTACCGATCCGGCATCTCCAATCGCATTAATTCCCGTAAGGCGTATAGCCGGATTCGTCCATTGTTTTTAGTACCGCAAAGGGGTGGAAAACGAATCGGTGATCGAAACGGCAATGGGCGTGATTGGAATTCTTCCCAGCGATCCATAATCAAATCATTGATCTTTCGGATCTGGACCTTGGCCCTGGAAATTTTGGCCGAGTTGGCCGCGTCGGCCAAAACCATCAGCGACATCGATGACATGACGGCAATGATGGCGATCACCAACAAGGCTTCAATCAGAGTGAATCCGGATTTTTTGGAGAGACGTTTCATAAACCGTTCCGTAATGTTGTTTCCAGTACTCAAAGGGGTTTCCTGATTACCCGAATTCATTGTCTACTCGAATTCATTGTCCAGTCGTCCCTCGCGGAAACTGACCAGATTGTCGCGGTGGGCTACGATCAAACCGTTGTCTTCATTTTTTGAAAAGCGAACGCCGGGAAACTGATTGGCCCCTTTGCCGTAACTGCCATCCATGCCACCGCTAATAATTTGGAATCCTTCGGGTTGTTCAAAGATGAAGGGCCCGTTTGGTACTCCGGATTGATCAAAGTCCGAATAGGGATAGCACCATCCGATATCGGGGTCGAGGACGTCTGTCTCATCGACCTTGATGAAGTTTAGAAGTCTTTCGGTGAGTTCGGTGTAATCAATGACGTTGTCATTTCCGGCTACAAATGACCAGGACTGCAGTCCCTGATACGTCCGCGAGTCATAATAGCAATACGGGATTTTGGGCCCGCTACCCGGACAGAATTCCGGCCAGCCATCGGAATCGAGGTCCGTCAAGTCGGAGTCTTTAAAGGAGTAATAAGAATTCTGCTGACCATTGGGATCGATAACCCAGTTGGAACCATCAAAGAGGTAGCCTAAGGGGTATTCTGGATTGTTAGTTAGTTCTCCCAAAAGAAAGACGTAACCCTCAGCGGCGCTGAGAGTTCCAGGAGACCGAACGTTAGGACTTCCGTCGATCACACCAAACCACGGATTAGGCAGCTCAGCCGCAGGATCCAAAACTGTATAGCCAGCATTGCCATAAGCGTGCCGTGAACTGAGCCGATCCACAAATTGACTGACCAAATTTCGGTACTGATTAAATTCAGTGTCATCGTTCAGGGCGGCGTACTTTAGACTGAAATCAATCGGGTAAACACCATACTTGGTCTTGAAGCTTTCTATCGCGCCTTTCAGATCAAGAATTTCTTTCTGAATCGTAAACTCCTTGGTACGCCTCATGGCGCTGCCGATGGCAGGGATTAACAATCCGGCCAGGATGCCGATGATAATGATTACCACCAGTAGCTCGATCAGGGTAAAACCCGCTTGACGGTGCCGTTTCACCGAACACTCGTGCAAAAGGGCTGTCGGTTTGGACTGGGCTCTTGATTGATATTGGAAAGGTCTCATTTCAGCTCCCGCTGGATATTCTGTCAGGAAATGGGATGGTCAATCACAAGATCGATGGTTCACAAGACGGATTTGCATCGATCGAGTTGAGGTTCATTAATAATTTCAGCCTTGATTCGAAAGTTCTGTCGTTGGTGATAGAACCGGAATTGGTCAAATGATAGGAAAAGTAATCATGTCAACGACGGAATCGTCACCTGGTTAAAGGCAATCGATTTGCCGACGGTCCGAATCGAATTTCGTCGTGCAACGAATTTTGTATCGCAACGAATTTCGAATCTGTTTTGTTGCGACTGGCCTGCGACAAGTTACCTTGGGGACAATTTGTCTTTGGGGTAATGATGTGCCAGTCGCTGCTTTGTTTTGTCCGTTTTTTTTGCCCGAGGCTTCGTTTTCGGCACTGCTGAAAACAATGCTGCTGAAAACAATACCTGGATTGACGTTGCCGGGAATCGGAACTCCCGGCCAATTTCTGTCGGCCCGTCCTGAGTTTTCAGGTCAGCCTTGGTGTTTAAATAATTAATTCATTTTTTGATTTAACTGCCTCCGGCCAGACCGCTGATCATCTTGACCAGTGGCAGGAAGAGTGCTGCAACAATAAACAGGATCGTCAGACCCAGGAAGATGATCAAAAGAGGCTCGATCATCTTGATCATCCCCTCGGTTAGTGTGTTGACTTCTTCTTCGTAGTAGTCCGCAACCTTGTAAAGCATCACGTCGAGTTCGCCGGTTTCTTCACCGACGTCGATCATGTTGATCACCAATTCCTCCACACAGGGCGTGTTCATTTTCATCAGGTAAAACAACCCCAGGATGACACCCAAGGCACCACTTCCATAAAAGGCGACCTCGGTGAATTCGGGTTTGATCAGCAGTATCGAAAGCGGAGGGACCGCGCCTACCGCGACCCAGAAAAAGAGGGCGACCGGGTGAAAAGACGTCTTGGCATAGATGCGCATTGGCCTCGCAATCGTCTCTCCTTCTCGAATTGAATCGGTGACTTTCAGGAAGACTTTTTCATAGACCGAGTTTCCGGACGTCTCCCGGGTAATGGCCAGTGATTCGAGGATCGGAACACCGGAAGCCACCAGGGCACCAAGCGTTCGTTGGGTGCGGGATAAGTTGCTCTTTTCGACAAGCTTGCCCATCACCGGTATTTTTAACATTGCCAGGTCCCAGCCGTATCGGCCCGCCTTAAACTTTCGCACGAGCATGATGAATATGATGATGGACATCGGAATGAGTGGAATCATGAACCAATATTTTGCGATCTTATTGGACAACTCGATCAACAGTTCCGTAATCGCAGGTAGCGTCATCTCGAATTCTTCAAACATCTTTTTGAATTCCGGGATGATGTACAGCATGATGAACGTCAAAATGCTCACGGTGAAAAGAACGACCATGACCGGGTAAATCATGGCACCCACAATTTTGTTTTTTAGCGACTGCGTTCTTTCCTTGAATTCTGCGAGACGACGGAGAATTACCTCGAGGGATCCGCCCGCTTCACCGGCCTTAATCATGTTCACGTAGAGGCGATCAAACGCCTTGGGTGATTTAGCCATAGCTTCTGAAAGGGTTGCACCCGACTCAATTTCGTCGCACACATCAATCAGCGAATTCTTGAGGGCACCAGGTTTGGACTGTCCTTCGAGGATCTTCAGACTTCTCAGGATAGGAAGCCCCGCGTCTTGAAGAATCGACAGTTGCCGTGTGAAACGCACCATTGTTTTTCCACCGGCGCCGGAGACTGCGAAAGTCTTGCGACGTTGGTTTGCTGTTGCCGCAGATCCGCTCTGTTCGGACTTTTGCACAGCAATTTTAGTGACAAAATAGCCCATCTGCCGAATGGTAGCCTGGGCTTCATCCTGAGTTTGCGCTTCGATTACGTCTTCGATTTCCTGCCCTTGGGCATCCATCGCCTTGAATGTAAACGTTGGCATTTTCGTTTCCCGGTTATGGTTCTATTTTAAGTGGTTTTTTAGTTTGAAAAATGTTTCCAAAATTGATTTCATAGTCGGCTAAATCACGCATCCAAAACGGTTTCCCTGACGATTTCGTCGACAGTGGTCGTGCCATCGTAGACAAATTGCATTCCAGCATGTCGCAGCGTTACCATCCCCTTGGAACTGGCACAATCACGTATTTCATCCGCTGACGCATTGGTCATGATCAGGGCTCTCAGATCGTCATCGATGATCATCAGCTCAAACAAACCGACGCGGCCCTTGTATCCGGTGTTATTGCAGACATCGCAACCGGCACCCCGATAGAATTTTTTGTCCGCGACGTCGTCTTCGGTCATCCGCAACTCAAAAAGCATCTGCTCACTGGGCTTGGTTTCTTCACGGCATTCCGGGCAAATACGCCTGACCAGTCGCTGAGCGAGAATCGCCTCGACGGTAGCAGTAATCAAAAACGTCGGTACTCCCATGTCTTTCATGCGAGTTACTGTGCTCGGGGCATCGTTGGTGTGCAGAGTACTGAAGACAAGGTGCCCGGTCAGGGATGCTTGAACGGCAATTTCGGCCGTTTCGATATCCCGGATTTCTCCAACGAGAATTTTGTCCGGGTCTTGACGAAGAATCGCGCGCAAGCAGGAGGCAAACGTGATTCCGACGTCATGGTCAATCGGGATTTGGATAATGCCATCAATGTCGTACTCGACCGGATCCTCGGTCGTGATGATCTTGTCTTCAATCCGGTTTAATTCTGACAGCGCTGAATACAGAGTGGTGGTTTTTCCGGATCCGGTCGGACCGGTGACCAATATGATACCGTTGGGTTTCTCAATAACACTTCGAAACTCCGTCATCAAATCGTCATCCATTCCGACATTCTTGAGATCCAGTGAAACCACGCTGCGGTCCAGGATTCGTAAGACGACACTCTCGCCAAACATGGTGGGGCATACCGCCACCCGCAGGTCGACAGGGTGTCCTCCGATCGACAACTCGATTCGTCCATCCTGTGGCATGCGGCGTTCGGCGATATCAAGATTGGCCATCACCTTGATCCGCGTTGTAATCGCAAAGGCAAGGTGGCGTGGAGGTGGCACCATCTCGTACAGAACGCCATCGGATTTAATGCGGATTCGAAATTCATCTTCAAACGGTTCGAAGTGAATATCGCTGGCGTGATCTTTGATCGCCAGTAGAAGTACCATGTTCAACAGTTTTCGAACGGGAGCACTGTCAACCAATTCGGATACATTTCCAAGATCAATGGGGCCATCGCCCTCCATTTCCTTGGCGGCCGCCATCAAGGCCTCGTCATCCTTGAGTTCTTCGATAATGCTCTCGATACTCTCGTTTTCATCAGAGTAATACTTCTTCAGGGCCTTTTCGATTTGCACTTCGGTGGCAACCAAAAGACGGATTTCAAATCCCAGGAAACGTCGCAATTCATCCTGCATGGCCAAGTTTTGGGGATCGCAGGTGGCGATCGTGAGAACGTCATCTGACAGACGTAGAGGAAGCACGCGGTAAAGTTGAGCCATCGCATCTGAGACTTCTGCCAGAATGTTCTTGGGTATTTCCACCCCCTCAAGATCAACAAACTGGATGTTCATTTGCTCGGCGAGACCCTGAGCAATTTGATCATCGGTAATCAGCCCCATGTCTTCGGCAATTTTACCGAGTAATTGACCTGGATTCTGACTCTGCTCCTCCAGCAACATCTCCAATTGCTCGTCGGTAATGAAACCCATATCGACTAGAATTTGTCCGATGCGACGAATTGCCATTGATGTGCTCCAAGTGCTTTCTTTTGATGGCCACCCGACGCAAAAGCGGATTCACAGAGAATCGATTTTCATCGGATCGTGTTTGAATGCAGGGTTGACGTGTTATCGTTTTAAAAAATATTGAACGATCTAAATTTCAGTTGATCAGTTTTCAGCCATCAAAGCGGTTTGCCGCTTCCATGGAATTATTCTATTTCTTCGAGTTCTTCTTCTTCAGGTATGTCTTCCATCATCGCCCTGCGAGCGTTGGCAATTCGTTTGGCCAAGCTATCGGGGTCCTGTGCTTTGCCCAGTACGTCCTCCATCGCGACGCGTTCTTCGACCCAATGATCAAATAGCGAATCGTCCATCAAGTTCATGCCAAACTTGGCACCGGTTTGTATCGCAGAATTAATACGGAAGGTCTTGTTTTCTCGGATGAGGTTGGCCACGCCCGGGGTCACGACCAGAGTTTCATAGGCAGCGCAACGACCTCCGGAGATCTTGGGCAACAAGGTTTGTGCCAATACTCCAATCAGCGTCGTGGATAACTGGGTTCGAATCTGATCCTGCAGATTCCCTGGAAAAGCATCAATGATTCGGTTGACCGTTCCCTGAGCACTATTGGTGTGCAGGGTGCCAAAAACGACGTGGCCGGTTTCCGCGGCGGAAATGGCCGCTTCGATGGTTTCCAGATCTCGGAGCTCACCGACCAGGATGACATCGGGATCCTGACGCAACGCTCGCCGAATCGCTTCTGAAAAACTGGGGACATCAACACCGACTTCGCGCTGATTGACAGTCGACTTTTTGTGGTAGTGGTAGAATTCGATCGGGTCTTCGATTGTAATGATGTGATGGTCTTGGGTCTCGTTGATGAAATTGACCAGGCTCGCCAGCGTCGTACTTTTACCTGATCCAGTTGGGCCGGTGACCAGGAACAATCCCCGTGGTCGCATGACGAGTTTGTTGAGGACGTCAGGCAAACCCAATTGCTCTGGCGTGAGCATATCGTTAGGGATCTGTCGCAATACCATGGCAATGTTGCCACGTTGCTTGAAAATGGAGACACGAAACCGAGCCATGTCCGCAAAAGCGAATCCGAAGTCGGCGCTTCCCGCTTCTTGGAGTTCCCGTTGACAACGTTCTGGGGCAATGCTTTTCATCAGGGAAACGGTGTCGTCCGCATCCAAAACCTTGGTTTCCAGTTTCCGCATGCGCCCATGGAGGCGAAACACCGGTGGTTGACCGACTGTAATGTGGATGTCACTGGCACCCTGCTTCACACAGGCCTGCAGAAGCTTATCGATTAAAACTGTTTGGGCCATCTTTGGCGTTGCTCCTGTTTGACCAACAAGGTCGATAGGTGATGAAAGCTCGTTTAGCGAAGTTCCAAAAACCAACTGTCCCGTCGGTTTTTAATCGCTATTGTTCGGAAGTTGGTTTTCCGAATGGCTGTGGGCCGGGAGGTGAAAAGGAAAAGGAAGAGGTGAAGGGAATACGTACATTATCTCAGTATTTCCAAAAGAATCCAGCAATTGACCTAAAACACCCTACGATTGGTTCACTAGGCGTTTTTCGCCACCGAAGTGAAATGAAACACGTAAGTGTTTTGGTAATATAGGCTTAGGTCCTCACGGGTGAAATCGCAATCACGATGATGGAGCGATAAAAAAACGAGCTTTGCCTGCTTGGAGGATCGTTAGTTCACTGGTACTGCGACGCTGAATACTCCCCAAATGATCCAATGAAACCCTGCTTTTTTGGCAATTGACACAATGATTTGCCGGTTTTAATGGGTATCCTGTTCGGTCTTTTTCGCGACGCGATAAACCTCGTCCAAGGTGGTGATACCCTTGAGGACTTTTTCCATTCCATCCATGTAAAGCGTGTCCATACCCAGTTCGATGGCGAGTTCCCGGATTTCAGTTGTATTCGCACCGGCGAAGATCTTTTCGCGAATTTTGCCTCCCACCACCATGAGCTCGTAAATACCGATTCGGCCCTTAAAGCCCGATTTATTACAGGCATTACATCCTTTTCCACGCATAAAGGTGGCGTTAGCCAGCTGTTCTTCGGTGAATCCCGCTGCCTCGAGAACCTCATCACTTGGCTTGTATTTTTGACGGCATTTCGGACAGATCGTCCGGACCAGTCGCTGTGCCATGATCGCAATCACGCTACTCGCGACCAAATAGCCTGGGACACCCATATCGACCATTCTTGTCACAGCACTGGGCGCATCGTTCGTGTGAAGAGTACTGAAAACTAAGTGTCCAGTCAAAGATGCCTCGATTCCGATCGATGCGGTCTCTGCGTCTCTCATTTCCCCGACCAGGATAATATTGGGGGCCTGACGTAGCATCGACCGAATGATCCGAGAAAAGTCCAGCCCAATCTTATGATTCACTTGAACCTGATTAATGCCAGGCAGATAGTATTCCACCGGATCCTCGGCAGTGATGATCTTTCGGTCAGGACGATTGAGGGCACTCAGGCCGGCGTAAAGTGTCGTGGTCTTGCCAGAACCGGTCGGTCCGGTTACCAAAACGATCCCATTAGGCCGTTTGATGAGTCCCTGAAACTGGTTGAAGTTTTTCTCGCTGAAACCAAGTTGTCGAATGCCGACCTTGATGTTGTCAGGGTCCAAAAGCCGCATAACCACCGATTGGCCGTGATTGGTCGGGATTACACTGACACGCAAATCGAGCTCTTTTTCACCAGCGGTAATCTTGATTCGGCCATCTTGAGGACGACGTCTCTCGGCGATATCAATCTTGGAGATAATCTTGATTCTCGACAAAAGTGGACCGAGTAGACGCCGCGGAGGACTGTCTCTTTCATGCAGGATGCCATCAATTCGATAACGGATCCTCACCCGGTCTTCAAACGGCTCCACGTGAATATCGGAGGCCCGCAGTTGCACCGCCTCCTGGATCATTAATTGGACCAATTTGACCACTGGAGCACTGTTTTCATCGACGATGCCATCATCATCAGTGAATTCCCCTTCTTCGGTCTCGGTAAAGTCAATTGCGGTGTCGGTGAATTCCTGCAGGATGGAGTCAGCCGATTCACCCTCGATCTGGCCATAGAGACGGTTGATCGATTCAAGGATACTATCGCGTGGTGCCAAGGAGATCTTGACGTCGCGATTGAGGATAAATCGGAGCTTCTCAATCGTATCCACATCCGATGGATTACTGATAGCTACCCGGAGAATGCCATCATGTTCATCCACTGGAATCACACTGTTTTCACGGGCTACCGATTCCGGTACCAGTTGAATAATGTCATCGGGAATTTTTGTACGAGCAATATCGATAAATTCTACTCGATGCTCTTCGGCGATCGCCCTCATCACCTCGTCTGAGGTGGCATACCCCAGTTTGACTAGTGATTCTTCCGGGGTAGTCGAGGTATCACGAGCGACTTGATCAGCTTCATTGAACTGATCGATACTTATCGTCTTGCGGCGAATAAGAATGTCGGCAAAGCCCGGAATAGTCGAAGCCATTCAATGCTCCAGTATTAAAAATGAGTGAAGAGACGCGGCGATGGGGAACAACAAAAAAGTCTAAAGCGCCCATCCTTAGGAGAAGTTTACTTTTTCTGAGCCCCTATTCTGATTCAAACAAGTGGAAATTGTCAATTATCTCGGAGATTATACCCGGTTAATCGTTGCCAATGTTTGCGAATTTTTCGGGAGAGCTTTCTCAAGACCTCTGATTGATCAAAATTTCCCTGTTTTTCTAATTCGAGTGCGGCTTTGTCAAGATTCTCAATCGAATTCGCAATGGACTGCATGGTCTGGCTGAGATGACCTGCTTTCGACAGGTTGCCATGACCAGGTTGCATCAGCGGGATTAAACCAGTTGTGCCGGGTGGTTGAAGGACTGGATTGGGAGCGATTGCCGGCCGAGGCGGTTGATTGGCCAAAGTTGGATTCTGATTTGGCGTGCGCTGATGGGTGGGATTTCTTAGTAACCGGTCAATTTGTTGTTGAAAATTCTGGTCTCCGCCCGGTGTGGGAAAGAGCTTGATACCAATCCTATCCCGGATTTTACTTATTTCATCGACAGCAAAAGAACGCTCATCTTGGCTGGAGGGCCGTTTTTTTACCGGTTTGGAAGCAGGTGCCGGCGAGGCGGACTTGTCTTGTTTTTGGCTGGTCGGGATAGCGGAGGGGGGCTGAAGGGATTCCGTTGGCCGTTTGGTTTGTTTACCGATTGGTTTTTCCTGGATCAGTGGACTCATCAACAGGATGATTATCATTCCCGACATTGGCTACCTTTCTGGGTCCGCCTTTAATTCAAGACGATCGGTTATCGTCATTATCGCAATGCGGCGACTGCGTTGTTGTTCGATTCAATAGTATGAGGTTTTCCAGAAAAGACCCGAATAGCAGTTTTTCAAAAATCGACGGGGATCCGAAAGTCATCCCACACCTTCTGGGCGTCCAAAGCCGGCTTGGGCTTGGAATGCTTGGGTTTCCAATGATCGAGTGTGGTGCCGATGACACTCAGCCGAGGACGGACTGGAGGGACCGATAACCCGCTGATATTCCTGCTCCCGGGGGGAGTGAGAACCTGATTCAGCTGGTGGGCATTCCAGTCGCTATTTGTTCGGTTTGATCCGAATATGACGTTTCCGAGCAGCGGCTTACCACAGAATTGGATTCAAAGGACGTCGAAATTGACAATTTCCGTAAACTGCGAGTATTCTGACCTGATAGACGACTCCTTTTGAAATAGTCTATATATTGAAGAACGATGTGATCAGGCTGTAGCGGGCTGGTGGCGTGAACTTTTCGGAACGCAGTGATCGTGATGATCAGACCGATTGAAGGGAGCGACGCTCTCCTCACCTGATTCGATCGACTGAATCACTTCAGGGGGATTGCCGATTGCGTCCCTGGTCGGTTTGCAAGAGCCGGTTTAAAAAATGAAACGACGGGCTGACAAAGCCCTGGCAAGCCTTGCCATTTTTTATGAATGCAACAGACATCATTGGCAAGGCGAAAAACAAGTACGTTCAAAGAGAGAATTCGGAGAGGCAAAATGCGAGGCAGTTTTCCGTTAATCGTGGTTACTTTTTTTTGTGCAACTTGGACGATGCAGTCCGGGGATGCCCAAGATTATGAAGTTCTTCCATTGGCTCCTCAGTTCGACATTAAACAAATTCAAAACGAGCCGGCAATCAGCGGAGACCCCAAAAAGGCGGCAGCTGAATTGCGGCGACGAAAAAGTGAACAGGCTGCTAACAAACGCAGTGTGTTTCTCAAGGGGCAGTCCAACCCTATGTTTCAGGCCTACTATGAGAAAGTCACGATTCCAGAGCTAACTCGGTACGATCGCGATTCATTGAAAGATTTGCCGAATAAGCGGCAAGCCATCATGAAGGAGTTTTCGCGAAGTATCCGGAATCCCGGCATTCGAGCTTTTCTGATCAAGGATATTTTCTTTCCTGAACTTTCCAAGATTGTCGATGGTAATTTCCACCCGGCGGTTCGTTACAACGCCTTGATCATGTTGGGTGATTTGGATGAAGTGGCTGGAAAAGACCGGTCGACTCCACCTCGGCCCTATCGTGAAGTCCTGCCTTTCCTCTTGGCTCAGTATCAAAAGCTGAGTGATTCGAAATTACAGTACTTGAAGTATGGAGCGTTTCGAGGAATTGTCCGGATTGCCAGCCTCGATGCACAACAGCTATTCATACCAGCGGAGCAGCGAACCCAAGTGAAATCGGTTCTTGATGCTCTAATGGGCCCCATGCCAGCTGGTTTGGCGGCGGAGCTTTTTGCGGCCATGCAGCGGCAGGCTGTCAAAGTCATCGGTCTTTATGGCGCCGCCGCGGATGCCGATGCTATTGCGAAGCTGATCACCGATCCAGCTATTTCCTATTGGACCAGGCTAGAAGCGGCTATTGCATTTTCAAAGCTGAAGGTTGCCTCCGTCGATGCCGGTAAATTGGAAGCTGTTGGTAAATCAGTCGCTCAGTTGATGCACGACGTTCTCGTTGACGAAGTGAGTTATCTTGACTATCACCAAAATAGAATTGCGATATTGGCAGCCAGAGCGGCTGAGATCAGTGGCGGATCGGTGAGCAGTGGTGGTAAGAGATCGGGTGCGGGCAGTAGCAGTTCGTCCGGCGGAGGAGGAGATCGCAGTGGTCTGACCGGTAGCGCTGGTGGAGCGAGTCCTGATAGTGGTGGCGGTGCTAGTCCAGGAGCGGGCGGCATGAGTCCAAGCAGTGGATCAGGAGGTGGTTCTTCGGGCGGGGGACGAAGTGGAAGCAGTTTTGGTGGTAGCGAAGACGGGGGCTTGGCGGAATTGCCAGCGTATCGAATCGAAATCGCCAGACGGCGCATTAAGACGATCAGTAGTGGTCTCTTCCGATCCTTTGGGTCACCTGCAGACCCCAGTGGATTGATGCGTTGGGCAAAGGGAGAAACCCTGAAAAAATTGAGTGAGATCAAGGGCGCCTTGAATGAAGCGGATTTAGCATCTGAAGCAGGTATGAATTTTGAGGATGACGGGTCCGAGGAAGGACAAACCGAAGTGATTCGAAGCCAGTTAAAGCAGGCCGCCAACAAACTGGCAGGCTTGCTGGGGATTGCCCCCGAGCCCGACGAAGCTTCGAAGGAAGGTGAAGCCGAAGTGTCAGGGGACGGATTTTTGGATAACTAGTCGGCCTATCGGGGGTCGCGCGATGCATTTGGTTCTGAAACTTTGGTTCTGAAACTTTGGTTCTGAAACTTTGGTTCTGAAACTTTGGTTCTGAAACTTTGATCCGGACGCTTCGGTCTTGGTGTTTTAGCCGGTGTCTGGCATCGAATTCTGTTAGTCGAGCTGATCTGCTATACGTTCTCTGGCTGCAGCAGAGGTCTTCTAATTCATTCTTGTCACGGATGTCGATTCCGCCAGCTGTTGTTGAATTTGGGTTGGCTTCTACGGGGTCGCCCTTCTGCTGGGCACAGGGAAAGGCAACACCAAGAGATCGGTTCGGACGGCAGGGCATTTCCAATCGACTCTTTTGCAACCCGATTTCCCCATGGTTTCATTCCCATGCTTTCATCGCCATTGATTCAGGATCGCTATCACCATGAGGCAAATCAGCCATCCGATCATCAGGACTCCACAAACAACAACCAAGGTGGGATTGGCTTGAGGGGGATCGGTAGCCAGCCCGTTCTTGGGAGGATCAGAGAATCCCTTTGCTTCTTTTTGGGCAGGTTGATTCCCGGTCTCAGTTGAACCGGATTTAGACGAATCAGACGATGAGATCGTAGTCTTGCGGCTGGGATGCGGCCTTCCGGGTTTTCTACTTGGCATCAATGTCGTCCTTACACCACAACTCAAGAAAGGGCTGTTTGGTCGCCTGGTTCACCGCGTGGATTTCCAATCTGATCACAGCGACTCCATTAGAGCTGACCACTGCAATAGCCGTTGGGTCACAGGGTTAGCCCTCCTGTGAAAACTGAAAATTCTTCTCAAATGCATCTTCGAAATCAAAGATCTCATCAAAATGATCACGGCGATCGGTATCCGATTTCTTCATCCACCCAATACCAATCAAATTGTAAACGATGCTGCCAATATCGCCGGTCGACTCTATGCCCCATGACTTAAGCACAACCCGAGCAAGGTAACCAAATTGGTCAACCGAATACTGGCGAACCGCCTCACAAAGATCTTGGCCTGTTAGGTGTCGCTCCGGGATCGGTTTTTCACCTTCGAGATCCATCACCTCCCCAGTTGATTCGTGGCCCATTCGGAGTGTGTCCTGAGCGTAGGCCAGCGCCTCCCGCACAAACTGGTAGGCTTCCAACCGGTACCGCGGATCGTCTTTTAGTAAGTTATAGATAGCAAAAGCGTCGTCAGACATGCATGTTCTTCTATAGGATTCCGGGGCCAACCTTGGTGATCGTGAGGACCTCTGTTGCATCAATCATCACACGTCGCCGATCTTCCATAACGACGATGAGTTGGCCGGTTAGTGTCTCCAGATTGATGACTCTTCCCTTGCCATTCTCGGTCACGATTTCCGAACCGATCGGAGGTAGATCTTTTTGCAATTCTTCGTAAGTATCGTACTCATATCGCAGGCAACATTTCAATCGGCCGCATCGGCCGGAGATCTTGTTGGGGTCCAGTGTTGCCCGCTGCACCTTTGCCATACGCATCGAGACAGGAGGCATTTTCGAAAGGTGGGTGTTGCAGCAGACGGGTTTTCCGCAATCGCCATAATCTGCCAACAACTTGGCTTCGTCCCGAACACCAATTTGCCGCATTTCAATTTTGGTCTTGAACTCGCTTGCAAAGAGTTTGACCAGTTCCCGGAAATCGACGCGGTCTTCGGCAATGTAATAAACCACCATTTTTTCACCTCCGAACAACTGTTCGACGTCGATCAGTTTCATGTCGATTTGCTGATCAGCGATGATTCGTTTGCAGACGACCATGTTTTCGGTCTGTTTCCTGAGGATCGATTCCACATCCTCGATATCTTCGTCGGACATTTTTCTCAAGAGGTGTCCAAAAATCGGATTGTCCATCTGGCCCAATACGTGATCGGTCGCTTCCACTAAAACCTCCGCGGCTTCGAGTCCCCGATTCGAACGGACGATGACCCTCTCACCTCGAAAATGGTTTTGATTGGTTTTTGCGGAGAAAACTCCGATCGTTCGCATGATGCCGAACCGACAAACGTATTTCGCCAAGATTTTTTCCTATTGTTTTCGTCAGATTTAAGGGCCGCTCGCGGATTATTTCACCGCTGTTTTTGAACCTGATTGGGTTTGGCTTACTCCGACCGCGGTTGTCCGTTCTGAAAAAAACCGACGCACGTGAATGCCGCTGATTATTCTACAAATCGGGCTCTTACGCAAACCAAGTCGATTCAGAATCCTTCTTTGGCTGAGAATCCCAAGCCTAAAGCACTTTACTGGGAAAAAGGCAAGCCGCACAGCTTTGAGACTGGTAGGCCGACCAATTTTTTGACGGGCGTGAAACAATTTGGTGCCAAGGCCGGTTGAATGAAAGGAAACCCAGTCGCCATACTGATACAAAAAGAGTCAGTCCTCCCGGGAACGCTGGCACTCAACCGTCTGTCCGTCCTTCCTGTCGAGTGATTCAGTCGATGTCTGTTTACCCGACTTTTCCAACCAGGTGCTCCAACATGTTTTTGATGAATGCTCGATGGATGCTCATCTTCTTGACCCGACCTAACGCCCTGTTTTTGACAGCCGTTCTCTTGTCGTTGTTCACTTGGCCGATCCAGTCTTTGGCCGGGGACAGCCTGACTTTTGAAGTCCGCTTGTCCGAAAGCGTCACCAACAAGCCGATTTCCGGAAGATTGTTCGTTTTTATATCCAGTCGCGGAGAACCTCGTCTCGGTCCGAATTGGTTTAATCCAGAGCCGTTTTTTGCATTGGATGTCACGGGTATGAAGCCGGGACAAACCATTCGATTGGATGACAAGGCGGATGGATTTCCAGCCCCGTTGTCGAAATTGAAGGGGGGCAAGTACCGGATCCAGGCACTGTTGGACCACGATTTTTATGCATCCTCCCCGGGAAAGGGAGTCGGCAATTTCTTCAGCGAGGTAGCTGAAATCGAAGTCGATGAGGCAACCAAGGCAATTCCGTTGACGCTGACTAAAATCGTGCCTTCGAAAACATTTCGGGAAACCGATTCGATCAAACTGATCAAAATGAAAAGTTCGCTGCTGGGACAATTCCACAAACGCGAAGTCTTGATGGATGCAGCGGTGGTCTTGCCGAACAGCTATGGCACCGATTCAAAGCGTCGCTACCCGGTTTTCTACGAAGTTTCTGGATTCGGTGGCACACTGGGCAGCATGGCATCCCGGGCAAAAGCCATGCAGTCATTCCAAAAAGCTGGGAATTTCGAATTCATTCATGTGCTGCTGACAGGTCAATGCAAATGGGGGCACCATGTTTACGCCAACAGTGCCGCCAACGGCCCAAGGGGTGACGCGTTAATCAAGGAGATGATTCCGATGATTGATTCCCAGTTCAGGACCGTAGCAGCTTCGGGAGCCCGATATGTGGGTGGGCACAGCAGTGGGGGATGGTCTTCGATCTGGCTTCAACTCAACTATCCTGAGACGTTTGGCGGGCTCTGGAGCTCTTCGCCTGATCCAGTTGATTTTCGCGACTACCAACAAACCAATCTCTATGCTAAGCCGGCAAAGAGCATTTACTTTTTTGACGATGAAAAGAAAAAACCGTTGGCCCGGTCCCGAGGTCGTGTCATCATCTGGTACCCCGATTTTGCCAAGATGGATGACGTGATTGGACGCGGTGGGCAGTTGCGGTCCTTTGAGGCTGTTTTTTCGCCTCTGGACGAAAACGGTTCGCCAAAAAGGATGTGGAACCGTCAGGCAGGCACCGTCAATCCAGACGTAGTCGAAGCTTGGAAAAAGTACGACATCAATCTGTTCACCAAAAACAACTGGAGCGAGTTAGCTCCTAAGGTCAAGGGAAAAATTAATATTCTGATGGGGACCGAGGATACTTTCTACCTCGAGGGTGCCACCCGTTTGTATTCTGAAACGCTTAAAGAGCTCGGAAGTGATGCCAAGGTCAGTTTGATTCCGGGAGATCACGGGACCGTTTTATCCAGAAATTATTACACTCGTCGGACAGAGGAAATGAAAGCGGTTTTTTTAAAGAAATTCACATCCAACGGTGCAAGTCAATAATACCTGATCTTGAAGTCCGCTGGAGGTGGTTTAGCAGACCATCAGATCATGCCGTTACTCAGTGGCTAAGCCGCCTTGGAAGAATTTTGGAATGAGCCAATCAGTCGTTCATAAAGCTCAACATATCGATTGGTTTGGGTATCGATCTCAAATTCCTTACAGACCATCTCGCGGGCGGTTGCTCCCATGACCGCTCTTGCTGAACCATCAGCAATCAGTGCGGCGATGGCATCAGCAAGTTCTTTGGGCTGGTGGCCGGCGGCGAGGTAGCCTGTTTTTCGGTGGCGGACGAAATCGGGCATGCCCCCGGTATCAAATGCGACAACCGGTGTTTGGCAAGCCATTGCTTCGAGACCCGTTTGGGGTTGGTTGTCTTCCAGTGAAGGAAGGACGAACAGGTCGGCGGCCGAATAGGCGAGTTGTTTTTCTACATCGTTCTTCAGATAACCAAGGTGATGGACCTGGATTCGCGGATGCAGTTTGTCCAGTCCCAGTTCTTGCACGTCTCCATTACCGAAAATCAGACAGGTGATTTCTGATTTGGGCTGGAGATGTCCCAGTGCCTCCTTTAATTGGTGGATCCCCTTACGGGGAATGGTCAAATTGTCAGCACCAAATAACAACGTAACACGATCATGCAGGGTGCTGTTGATGCTTTCGGCAAGCTGTTGTTTTGCTGACTGTTTTTCAAGTGGATAAAATGCTTTCGTATTGATCCCGTAAGGGATCAGTTCAAAACAGGTGCTGTCAGGGAAAAGGCCACTTCGTTGGGCGGCATTGAGTAACCATTGGCTAGGGGAGACAATGGTCATGTTTTTTCGGTGGTAGGATTTTTTTTTATGGAGAATTCCCAAAGACGACAAGTCAGTCGGTTGTGGATTGTCAATTTGAAAACAACTGCCGCAGCCAGATAGGTATTTTTCACATCCACCCGAGTAATGGCAGCCACCGGTAAACGCATTCATGTCGTGAAGCGTCCAGACAATAGGCGTCGTGTTATGGATCGACTTGAAAAAAGAAATGTAATCAAATAGAAACGCGACCCAATGGAGGTGGATCAGATCGGTATTAAAAGTCTTGGGGAGTGCTGTTGGATGATAGTGCGCTGTCGGAGAAACCACCTCGAATTGCGGTGGGCGATTTTTTAGAAATCGGTGAAAGTTCTTGGCCGCTTTTCGCGTGTGGTTGAGCATCCTTGGAAGCCAGGAGTAGAAAAACGGCTGGTAGGATTGGAAATGATCTGTCTGGCCGTCTGGCCGATCTTGGTCGTCACGGCAGATGAATCGTAGGTTCAAGTTGTTCTGGTTGGATTCCCCGGCAGATTCTACGAGTTGATTCCGCAGACCGTCGAAGATTCGTCGCGCCGCGATTCCAGCCCCGCCTTTGTTGTAGGTGGAAAAATGCGTGATTGTCTTCTGCCGTTGCTGAGCCGTCATAGGCAATTCCGGTTTTTATTCCACCTCAAGCCGCTTTTTGCGCGAGATAGTCATTGCGATCCATCTCCAGAAACATCGCAGCCAACATCGCCTCGGGACCACGGCCCATGAACATCAATTTGGTTCGCTCGATAGCATTGCCTAGTGGGTGGTAGTGTAGCTTGCCCTGATATCGATTTAACTCGAGTTGGGAAACGGGCTGACGGCAACGGTCGATAAAGTCATCTTTATTCTGCATAAAACCATGCAGAATCATTCTGCGTTGATCGACGATGTCTGCCCGGCATCGGTCCATGCTAGAAAGAGCAATGGTGTTGGTGACTCGCATTCTCTCCGGTTTTTCCATTACAAACGGATACACCGCTAGATCGAAAACTTCGTTCCTGGCCTCTGGCGGAAGGATTTTTCCAAAATGCCTACCATAACAGCCGCCGCCATTGATATGCTCACGCACCCATTTTCGAGGTCGTTTCATGACTCGGTGTTTATAAACATCCGGGATCAGGCAACCCATCAGCAACGGAGGCGTTTCCGCTGCGGACCAGTCAGCGATGATCTCATCCAGCCAGTTGGATTTGATTGGGATCATGTCCGATTCCAACCACAACCCAAATCCGGCGTCATTTGGGTTGGAATGATCGCTGATGTAGTCCATGCAGTCCCAGAACATTGCCGTTGGTCCCTGTGGATAACCGAAGACCTTGGTGGGACAGGAGAACGAAATCGTGGGGGCAATTCGTGAAAATCGTCGTTCCAAATCACGATTGGGGCGTATTTTGGGACTGGCAGCCAAAAGAAATTCGTAAGAATGGGACTGCGGACCCAAGGTCAACAGATGATCGCCAATTCGCAAATAACGATCGATTTCGTCTTGACAATAATAGGGGAGTATAATGGTGTATTTGTTAGACATTAAGAATCCATACTTTAAGCAAAGATCGCGATTTTTTGCGATTCATCTATCTTTCCACAACGCTTTTAGGCTGTTGGCCGTTATCGGTCAACGTCAAAAAATGAACGCGTTGGCGAAAACGAGAGGCTCTCGGGGGTTTTTAATATTTTGGCGAATCGATCAGGCTGCCTTTGTTTTGGGGCTGAAACGATTCAGGCACCGCTTCAACACCTCAACGATGCGTTTGTCCAGACGACGGTGTAGCCGTTTCTGGATCCAGGCGGTTTGGCGATCCGCTTCCTGCTGCATCTGTTCCAATTGCCAGTGTTTCCGAGAAAGGACGATGTCACACCTCAGTGAATCGGTAATCTCGGGGATATTGCCGCTTCCCTGCTCGCCAAAGGGATCATGAATATCCGCCGCTTCGGCATATCTACCGCGGATGGTTTCTCGGTGAAATGGATCGATGAGCGTGCCATCGTGATATCTTTGGAATTCACATTCCAACTGTTCAAGATCGGTGATCGAAGCACTTTGAAGTTGTTCTGCGTACCATCGAACCAGTTCTGTAGTCCCCTCCTCGGCGATCTGTTGCGTTTGCCCGTGACCGGTGAGATGGCACGTTAACCTTTCAGGAGAGGTCAGCCTGAACCCGCTGAAATGAAAAAAGCCAAGTGGTTGAGTTCCCACAAAAAATGGAGGTTGAGGCGACCTGAACCCTCGGTCGTGTAGGTTCCAATACGCAACATTTAGCGATTCGTCACGGCAAACCAGTACTTTTTCAAATAGTGAGGGGACAAGATCCAACCACGTCTGATCGACAAATCTGCCCGAAAGTGGATCGATATAACATTCGTATCGGCAGCGTTCAGACCACCAATCGATGAATCGGTTGCTGTTGCCCGATTTTTTGATCCCCAAAAAACCGCCATTGAGGGTGCCAGCGTTTCGGATTCGATTTTCGGATCCTGAGTTTTCCGATTTGGTCAGGTGAGGAGTCAAAATGATGTCGTAGTCATCGAGGGCGTATTCGATGGACTCCAGTTGATGAAACAGACAGGTGTCCGCGTCGAGGTAGACCACCGTTTCGTGTTCGGACAACAGGTGTTTCAGCAGAAACGGCTTG
Source organism: Planctomycetota bacterium (assembly GCA_014238905.1). Taxonomy (GTDB): domain Bacteria; phylum Planctomycetota; class Planctomycetia; order Pirellulales; family Pirellulaceae; genus JABAAE01. The sequence continues at coordinate 226,764 of JABAAE010000001.1, read as the reverse complement.
ACCGCACAGGTCAACTCGAAAGGTGTGTATTGAAACGCCATCCGGCGAAAGCCGCTGATTTGAAATTCATCTGCCTGAATCAGTTGGACATCCTCAAAGCTGTCCCGCATTTTCTCAGGGATCGTGTCAGCGACACAGATCACGATTTCTGCGTTGGGATAGAACAGGCGAACCGAATCACTCCAGACTTTTGCAAACCGATAGTAATCGCGGGTGATAATCGTCGCAAAGACTGCGATAGGTTGTTTAGTCATGCAGCCTCCCGCGAGCCACTTTGGTCGTCAAATGCCAGTGGATGTGGGCCGCTTGATCCGGGTGAGTCTTGCCGTTGCCAGCGAAAATTGGCGTCGCTTTGGAAGATCGCAAATCGAGTCCCTGCGATCTCCCGACATTCCCCGACCGAATCATGGAATTGATTGACCAGTCGGGTAACACCTTGGCATTCAGGTGTGTCGTCATCCCAACGGTAGTCATGCCACAGGATGACGCCTCCAGGGGCGAGCATTTGCAGCGCTTTTTCGGTGTCATTTCTGACAAACGGATAGGTGTGGTCAGCATCGACGAAAACGAGGTCCATCTTGCCCTCGTAAGGCTTGGTGTCAAAATTTCGGGCATCGCTGTAAAGGCGTTCGATCTTTGAATTCCAACGTGTTTTTAAAAAGGACTCGCCGATGACATAGTCAAACGGTATGTCACTTCCTACACCCGTTCGATGTGATCGCCGATTTTCAGGATTGATATCCAGCGTCATGATGCGGGTCTGAGGGTCGGTATTGGCAGCTATTGCCAACGTGGATGCTCCGGTAAAGGTTCCGAATTCAAAGACCCTTTTAGGTGCCAGTAACCGACTGATCACCGATAGCACCAACAATTCGTTTTCCGGCATCGCCCAGAGATGATTGCGTATTTGGCCCGGTATCATTTTGACTTCTGTCTGCTCAAACCCAGGCCATAATTCGGTGGGTGGAACCGCTGGGATAATAAAAGGAACGCTGCATTGGGCGACGCTTTCGTTAGCGGGTGGCACCGGTCCGACATTGGCTTTCTTAGGAAAGAGAATCTTTTCGAGAATGGGAGGGGTGCAAGATCGAACCATCCGCGAGAGGTTTCGGGCGAGACGACTGGCTGTGAGATTCTTGCGAGTCATTTTCAGGCTGCTCTCTTTTTGTTATTTGTGGTCACGTCGGTGGGCTGCAACTGGGAGAATGAGATAATCTTTGAAAGGAATTCGCGACAACTTTCATTCCAGTGGGTCACCGGTGCTCCTTTTGATGAAATAAATTGGCGATTTTGGTCCTCAATATCTGTCAATTTTTGAGCCAAGGCGTGCGGATTGTTCAGGTCAAAAAACTCGCAATGAACGCCACCTACCTCACGGTGAATCGGAGTGTCTGACGCCAAGACAGGAATTCCATGGTGAAAGGCTTCCACGATGGGCAGTCCAAAGCCTTCGACGATGGAAGGGAAAATCAAGGCTTTTGCGTTTTTATAGAGAGATCTAAGCTGTTGGTCATTTGCGTCATCAAAGAAAAAAAGTGACTGATTTAACTGGGGATGATTGCGAATACGAGCTTCAATATCCTTGCACAACCAGCCCGGTTTTCCAGCGATAAATAATGGGACATGAGGGTGTGTTTTCCACAACAGGTCGAAGGTATCCAACAGGAAGGTGTGGTTTTTACGCGGTTCAATCGTACCGACAGAAAGGTAGTAGCTGGACAGAAGTTTTTCAAAATTTGGAAACGGAGCGGGCCACTGAATCTGGGCTGGATTGCTGGCTGCTGAAACGATATCCGCACCCAGTTGAAACGATTCAAAGCGGGACTTTTTGATCGCCCGACCAGATTGTGAAACATAGTCCATCAGATCGTTTTTGACCGTCCGTGATATTCCGATGAAGAAATCCGATTTTTCGGCGACCAGATTCAGCCAACCCGTGAATACTGTTCTGAGGGCTTCATTGTGAAAACGGGGATGGCGGACAGGAATCAGGTCATAGATGACTGTAACAACGGGCACGCCGTTTGATTTGGCTTGGTCAATCAAGGCAGCGACGGGAATGTTCCAGGATGCATCCAGCAGAACCAGTATGTCGCCCTGCCGAATCTTTAACTGTTTTCGAGTCAATCGAATCCAAATGCCCTTGATCCAGCGGATCGGGGTTTTGGGTAACAACAGTTTTCGCAAACGTGACAAAAACAGCAGGTATTTTTCTCCCGATGTGATGCGGTGGTTGGGCTGGAGCGATCCCTGCGCGGAAATGGGGTCCGATGCAGACGGGCTGTTGTTAACTTGTTGATCCCCATCAGTACCTGGATCCGGAGTACCATGCAGCGACGCATCAAGACACCGGGCGATCCAGCGATGCAATCCCATCCAGCAGGCAAACAACCAATTTGCAAAACGTTGATCCCAAGGCCGCCGTCCGTCAAATCCAACCGGCCACATCGTTTCCCCGTGACAGACGATAGGCACGCAATCGACGTTCAGTTCTTTGGAAAGGGCCTCGGATTCTCTGGCAATGTTGCGGACCACCCTTTGAATTCCACTTTGCAGGTCAGTGGTTGCTGAGATGGTGACGTCCAGCAGGATACGTCGGCGGATGGCGAGGTCGGACTTCATGCTGCTGCCCTTTTGAGGCCTGAAACCGCTTCGTAGACTTTTACCGATTCTGCTGCAGCCTTGGACCAGGAGAAATGACTTGCCCTTTGTAAACCTGCAGTGACATGTATGCCCCGCGTCTCGGAATCGAAGATTCGCTCCATTGAAGCGGCCATTGATTCCACGGAATAGGGATCAAACAGGATGGCTGCATCGCCGGCGACTTCAGGCATGCTCGCTTGATTGGAAGTAATCACTGCTGTTCCACAATGCATCGCTTCGAGAATGGGAATACCAAAACCCTCATAAAGTGATGGATAGACCAGCGCGATTGCACCGCTATAAGCTTGCTTCATAGCGAAGTCATCGAGAAATCCCTCGTTGCTGATATAAGGTTCCAAGTCAAGCTGGGCAAGGATTTTCTTCTCATCGGGAGAAAATGGTTTGCCTCCGATACAGCGGAGTAAAACGTCAGCATTCTTGCGTCGCAATGAAGCGAATGCCGAGAGAAACCTATTGAAGTTTTTGTATGAGTCCCGTCCCCCAACATAAAGCAGATAGGGCCGGATTTGATTGGGCTGGGGAGGCGATGTGGCAACATCGAAATCACAGCCCAGATGAACGACCTGTAATTTTTCCTCGGCAATGGAGTAGTAATTTAACAGGTCACGCTTGGTTGAATGCGAGATGCAAATGATCGCATCCGCTCTTTTCAGGGCTGCAATTTTTAATGCTCTTTGCTTTCCCTTGGGGTCCATTTGAGCCGGGAACCGCTCATGAATTAAATCGTAAACCGTCACGACGGTTGGCACTTTGACCTGCTGGAAAAGGTGACGTAAAGAACTGTAATAATAGGTGGGGTGAAAGACGTCAGGCTTTTCGGACTCTAATCGCTGGAACGTGCGCCGTGCGATGATCTGCTTTCGCAGTGGTTTTATTGGCCAAAGCAGTGGACCGCAGGATTCAATATGGGTTTTCAGATTGGGATGCGTTGGTCCGATGGATGGCGGACTGGTTGCTAGCAGCGTTGGATGAATCGACTCGGGCAGATTATGGATCAGGCCATTAAAATACCGCACAACACCGCCATAGTGCTGGATACGGTAAATCACTCCATCGTAGAGTACGCGCATGAATCATCTTCCTTGATATCGAACCTTCAGTTTTCGTGAAATCCGTTATCTGTCAACATCAAACCTTCCGTTGACTTGGGCAACCGGCAAGCGGTACGATTCTGCTGTCTCTCTATTTTTAGGGGTACTTTTGAGCTTTCAGCGGGCAAAGCCACAGGTGCTCCGGGGAAAATTGATCCCAGGTCGTACCAGATTTCTGAGCATGAGCCAATTTTTTCTGATAGATCAATCACTCAAAGGGGTGGGTGGTCATCACTTCGATTATTCATTCCAGGTGTCCAGGGCAGCGATTCAGGCTGGTTGGCGGGTGACCCTTGGCACGAACCGAAAATTCTCGGCATTGAATGCGTTTCCCGATTGCCGGGTATGTAACACCTTTGCGTTCACGACGTACGCCCCCAGTTCGGAAATGGTTGGTATTCAGGACATGGTGGCAGCACGCAAGCCCTCTGTTTGGCAAAAGCTAACGGGTGTCGTTCGAAATCGGGTGCGATCTGCTCGGCAATCCACTTCAGGCTCGACGACGGACAAGGGCAACGATTTTCTCCGCCGGGACCGACAGAAGCGGGTGCATGCATTTCGCCGGGACTGTCAACAATGCTTTACAGCACCCTTTGGTGATCAGGATCATGTCTTTTTTACGACGTTGTCGGATATCGAGGCGGAGGGGCTAGCCGATTTTTTGAACTCTCGCACCGATTCTAGAAACGCGACTTGGCATTTACAGTTTCATTTTCCTTTATTGCGAGGACGGACTCCGCAGTACCAGGAGCAGGCGGATCGTCTCATCAAGTTGCGTCCAACATTCCAACGTCTACAAGAATTGGCTCGCAAATTCTCGATCCATTTTTATGTGACCTCGCAGACGTTGAAGGATCAATACGATCTTTTGGGTTTGAAATTCGTCAATTTGGCCTATCCGGTCGATCCCGCATTTCATTCACGTGTAGTCAGGGCAGCGGCAAAAGGAGAAAAAACCAACGAAGCCGATCATGATTCGGCTTGCCGAATTGCGGTGGCTGGAGCGATCAGAGTCGAAAAAAATGCTGGAGAGTTGAATACTCTGATCGGCTCGGCCGTTCAGTCGGCAAGCGACTCGAGGGAACAGATTTGCCAGGCTGAAGGTCTACGACCGCTAAAATTTTTGGTCCAAAAAAAGAAGCCCAAAAGGATGGATCAATTATGGCGTTACTTTTTTCATCGGCCTTATTTTCGCAGGATCGGAAAAGGGGATGATTCACAGGAGAATGATTCATCCTTGATTGAGCGGGTACCTTTTCCTTTGCCGGCAGATGATTATCGGAAATTTATCCTCTCGGCGGATATTGGTCTGCTAACCACCTACGACAGCCAAACCTACTTTCCCCGGCGGGCTGGAATTTTGGGCGAATACCTTTCGGCCGGTATTCCGGTGATTGTTCCGGCTGGCTCCTGGCTGGCCGATCAAATTGAACCGCAGCAACAGGAATATCTTGATTCGTTGGTTCACGGTGCTGGAATGCCGCTTCAACCGAGTAATATTCGGCACCAGTCCGACCGAAGCACGTCTGTCGAGTTCGACCTCTCACGATGGTTCAAGAAGTCACCGACCACTGATGCAGGCGCCGTCCCGACTGCTCCCAGGTTCCTCGTACTCGGATTCCGGGTCGCCAAACCGGCAGGGCATGGTCATTATTTTCGTGTCACCCCGCAACAGGCCTCCGCTGAGGCAACGGGTCAGCAAGGGCTACTGACCACCCAGTCCCAATGGATTTCAGAAGACGAATCGCAGATCGTTGGCCAGCCGCGTGATCAAGAAAGTCGACTACTTGCTTTTTCGTTGCCTCAAGTCGGTCAACAGGGCAACAGAAATTCATCCTCTCAGATGATTGGTTTTCGCCTCGAAAATGCTTATCCCTGCCGTCAATGGCAGGTCGAGGATGTCCGTCTCTGGATGGTCCGTTCGACGGAAAGACTACCTCGTAGTTCAGTTGGATTGATTGCCAGTGAATTTGAGCAAACTCCGAACCTGATCCGAGAAATGGTCGCCCATCATGACCACTATCGGCAGACGGCCATGGAGCATGCCCAAGCCTGGTACCGACAGCACGATCCGCAGTTGACGTTTTCGATGTTGATGGATGCAAAAAAAAGGTCCGGTGCAGTGGATCTTGCCCAACAAGACAAGAGGCTTGAGCCTGTCAGAGATTTTGGCACCCCAGAACATTTGCCAACAAAAAAAGGAGATGCAGCTTGATGAATGTACTAGTCGTAGGAGGTGCCGGTTATATCGGTTCACATATGGTTCGAATGCTGGTCCAGGCGGGGCATCACCCGGTGATATTGGATAATTTATGTGATGGGCACCGGGCATCTGTTTCTGGTCAAACGCTTCACGTTGGGGAACTTGCTGACCGGGAATTGCTTGACCGGATATTCAAGAGCGAAGGAATTGACGCGGTGATGCATTTTGCGGCCTTTGCCCAAGTCGGGGAATCGGTGATTGACCCGGCCAAGTACTATGTGAATAACATCATGGCTACGTTGGTTCTGCTGGAAGCGATGAGGGATAACGGAGTAACACGGTTTGTATTTTCCAGTACCTGTGCAACGTATGGTGAGCCACAAACCATTCCGATCAAAGAGTCTGAGCCCCAGTTGCCTGTCAATCCTTACGGGTTTACCAAGTTGGTGATTGAAAGAGCGCTGGAGGACTACGCGGCTGCTTATGGCTTTGCGTATGCAGCGCTGCGGTATTTTAACGCCGCGGGAGCTTCTCCCGACGGGGATATAGGAGAAGACCATGATCCGGAGACCCATCTGATCCCAATCGTTCTGCAGGTAGCGTTGGGGCAGCGGTCCCACGTGACGATTTTCGGTGATGATTATGAGACCCCCGATGGCACCTGTATTCGAGATTACATTCACGTGGATGACCTGGCCAGGGCGCATTTGACGGCCTTGGAAAAGCTGCAACCGGGCAGCGGAATTCGATTGAATTTAGGAACGGGAACTGGATACAGTGTTCGCGAAGTGATTAATGCTTGCCGCAATATTTCCGGCCGTGAGATACCCGAAGTGATGGGAGTCCGCCGAGAAGGGGACCCTCCTCGCTTGATTGCGGATTCATCTGCCGCAAAGGAACTCCTCGGTTGGGTGCCGAAATATCAGAGTGTAGAAGATGTCGTGCAGACAGCTTGGGCTTGGCATTGTCAGCATCCCAGAGGCTATCACGACGGCCCAGATGTACAGTAAGCCGGTGAAGGTTGATGGACCTCGGTTCTACAGCTCGATACGACGTACCTAAATCGGTGACGGTGCATATTGCAGCAGAAACAAAAAACAGCGACAATAAATTAGAACAAAAAACATCCAATAATTGAAGGTTTGCGGCGAATTACCTCTTGGCCCTTTCAATATTCATTATCAAGGAAATGCAGTTATGTTGTGGTTTTTAGGGATCGTAGGTGTTTTGGTATTGATCGTTGTCGTCATCGCCGTGTTTTTGATCGGGATCTACAACAGTCTGGTTGGACTCCGTAATCGATTTAAAAATGCTTTCTCGCAAATAGATGTACAACTGAAACGTCGCTACGATCTGATACCCAACCTGGTGGAAGTGGCAAAGGGGTACATGAAACATGAAAGTGAAACTTTGGAGGCGGTCATAGCGGCACGTAATACCGCAATTTCTGCCCAGAAAGCCGCCTCGGCTAATCCGGGTGATCCGTCCGCAATGAAGGGGCTCGCCCAATCCGAATCGCAACTGGGTGGTACGCTTTCCCGATTGTTGATGGTTAGCGAAGCCTATCCGGATCTCAAAGCCAACGAAAATATGTTGTCTTTGCAGGAAGAGTTGACCTCGACAGAGAACAAAGTCACTTTTGCCAGGCAGGGGTACAACGATTCGGTGACTGCTTACAATACTGCACGGGAGGTTTTTCCGGCTGTCTTTTTTGCGGCCTCGTTTGGTTTTATGCCTGCAGAGCTTTGGGAACTGGACGACAAAGAGGCGGCAGCTGCCAAGGAACGCCCCCAGATTTCATTTTAGAGAAAACAGTCACGCTGTGGTGATCGCCCGAGCCGAGTCCTGAGGGATGACTATTCTGCCAGGAATGGGGAGTAAAAAAACAAAAACACGCGTCGATCGATTTCGCGTGTTTTTTTTTGGCTTTTACAAAGTTTAGACTTTACGATGCAAGCGGGCGCGATCGATCTGGAGTAGAGAACCGGAAACTTATTTGGCGCACAGAACCGGAAACGTGAATTGGTTTGTGAGACAGGGATTGAATCACTGCCTCACGGGTGATTTTTGATTCGGCTCTTGTAAACGCCTTGATGCAGCATTTCGACGGAAGGGATGGAATGGACTTTTTTGCAAGCCAGGACAAAGCTCGCGGCAAAACCAAAATCCTGGTTTTTTACTATGGCTTGGCGATGCTGATGATGATGTTGATCATCTATGTCGTTCTTGCTGCGTTGTTAAATATTGAAGCAACGGCGAATCCGGGTCGTGTGAAAATGGAGAGAGGATATACCGGAATCCAGTGGTTTCATTTGGAAATTCTGGTGATGGTAGTTTTCGGTGTTAGCTTGGTCGTCAGTCTTTCGAGTTTTTGGAAGCTACGGGAGCTCAGCGGTGGAGGTGACAAGGTGGCCAGCATGTTGGGTGGCCGCAGGATTTCACAGAACACAACCGACCGAAATGAGCGGGTTGTGATGAATGTCGTTGAGGAGATGGCTTTGGCGTCCGGCATTCCGGTCCCTCCGGTTTTTGTTCTCGATTCTGAACCGGGGATCAATGCTTTTGCAGCAGGTTATTCCCCGGCGGATGCTGTTATTGGGGTCAACCGTGGAACCATCGAAACATTGAATCGCGGTGAGCTCCAAGGTGTGATCGCACATGAATTCAGTCATATTCTCAACGGTGATATGAAAATCAATATCCGGTTGATTGGCGTGTTGTTTGGGATCCAGGTCTTGGCGATCATCGGGTTTTACACCTTTCGATTCGCTGGACTTGGGGCAGGCCGTCGAGGCGGCGACAACAAGGCTGCGATCCCTATTTTTGTTGTTGGGGGGGTCATCATGATTGTCGGGTTCATCGGCAAGATATGTGCCGGGATGATTCAGGCTGCCATTTCCCGGCAGCGTGAATATCTGGCGGATGCCTCTGCAGTTCAATTTACAAGGGATCCCAGCACCATAGGCGGCGCCCTCAAGGTCATTGGGGCTCATGCCAGTGGAACGAAATTGGTTACTCCAGACGCCACTCAGGCGAGTCACATGTTTTTTGCCGAAGGAGTGGTGTCGAATTTCAACAGCATGTCGACGCACCCCCCACTGCTGGACAGGATCAAAAGAATTGATCCGACTTTCAGCGGACAATACAGCAGCTACATGAAACAGCGGCACAAAACGTCGGTGAAAAGCCGGAAGCGTCCCAGTCCACCGAAAGACCAGAAGAACCCATTGGACTTGCTTGAAAAACTGCCCTTACCTGGTATCGGTGGTGCTGGCGTTGGACCAATGGGCGAATTTGCCGCGGGCATGCCGGGGGCCGAACTGGCCATGAATCCCGTTGCGATGATCGCGGGTATCGGGATGCTCGGAGAAGATCACGTTGCTCATTCACAGCAATTAGTAGAAAAAATTCCGGCATCAATCAACACGGCTGTCCATGATGCCTTTAGCGGTCGCTGTGTGGTCTACGCGATGCTGCTGGATGATGATCCAGTCGTCCATGGTAAACAGCTTGCAACCATTGAATCGGTTGAGGGAAAGCCTTCAGTCGAGGAAACAAGTCGTTTGGTTGGCATCGTCAATCAAATGCCTCAGAACCAGAGGCTGCCCTGCCTGGAAATGGTACAGGGGACCCTTTCCCAACTTTCTTTGGAACAATACAAACGCTTTGGCTATTGTGTTTTCGAGCTTGTCAAAGCCGATCATAAGATGGATTTGTTCGAGTTCATTCTCCAGCACCTGTTGTTGACCCACCTCGATCGCAGGTTTGGACTTCGTCCGGCGACAGAGACCCGTTACAAAAACATGAATCAGATCAAATCCCATATCGAGCTGATCTTGTCGGTTCTTGTTTACAAGGGAAATGAAAAAAAACAGGAATATGTCGAGGCATTTCAGCAAGCTGCCCAAGCCTTGGGTGAGGGGATTTCCTGGGAATTGACCCCCAGGGACCGATGTAACTTTCAACTCCTCGAACAGGCCTTGACTGAAGCCAATCTGGCATCGCCGGCAATCAAAAAGCAAATCCTCCATGCCGCTGCCACGGCAATCGCCGCTGATGGCAAGATTACCGTCGACGAGGCGGAGTTGTTTCGAGCTTTCGCTGAGTCGATTGAATGTCCGGTACCGCCGATTTTTGCGACCCACAATACAGATTAGGTCGCGATACCGAAACGGCTCCGACAGGTGGCTGGTGGGAAGACGGTTTTCGTGTTTCACCATCAAAAAAAGAGGGAATTCGTTGGGATTGGAGCCAATCCAGCTCGTTAGTCGTTGGTTCACCGATAGAATGGTGACGCAGAGATGGTGGAACGAGCTTAATAAACGGTAGGGATTTTAAGCGTCAACCGATCTCAGCTGTCTAGCGACTTGCGGCCCGATCCGGGTGTAAAGTGGGAAGCTAAACAGAGTTTGAACCCACGCCAACCGACTTGCGATCTCCGGTAGAGATCGGTGAGGTTGAAGCCAAAGGAAAGAAAATAATGAACGGCGATTTCATTGGGAATATCAGTTCGTTGAATAAGATTTTTCTTAGCCAACCAAGTCGTATTGGGTTTGGCTGGAGCAACGGTTGTTTTGCCTGGTTGCTGCTCGGGTTGGCCTTGGTATGGCCGCTTAGTATGGGACAGCGTCAAGAATTGTCGGGTGAAGATCGCCCTAATTTTGTTTTTTTTATCGTTGACGACGTGAGTGTGGAAGATCTTGGATGCTATGGGCACCCCACTATTCAAACCCCAAATTTAGATCAATTGGCTGACAACGGCCTGCGATTTGAAAATGCGTATTTGACCATTAGCAGTTGCAGTCCGAGTCGCTGCAGCATTATCTCAGGACGGTATCCGCATAATACTGGGGCCTCGGAACTGCACACTTCGTTGCCATCGGATCAATTCATGTTTCCCAAAGCGTTGCGTGATTCTGGATATTACACCGTTCTTTCCGGAAAAAACCATATTGGTTCGGCAACCAAATCAGCGTTTCACAAGATATCTTCCGGCAAAGGGCCAGGCAGAGAGGAGGATTGGGTAGAGATCCTCAAAGATCGGCCAGAGGGGAAGCCGTTTTTTTGCTGGTTCGCTTCGACCGATGCTCATCGGGGCTGGACGATCGGTGAGCAGGCACCGAAGTATAAACCGGAAAATGTTGTCGTTCCGGACTACCTGCTGGATGGACCCTTGACCCGAAAAGATCTGGCGGACTACTACCACGAGGTCAGTCGCATGGATCACTTTGTTGGAAAAGTGATTAGCGAATTAAAGAGGCAAGATATTCTGAATCAGACCTACGTGATTTTCTGCGCCGACAATGGTCGGCCATTCCCAAGATGCAAGACACGTCTGTATGATTCTGGAATCAAGACGCCGTTAATTGTCAGCTGTCCTCAAAAAGTACAGACTGGAATCACCAATTCACTGGTGAGCTCCATTGATTTCAGCGCCACCATATTGGAATTGGCTGGTCTCCAGATCGATCCCCGTGTGCAGGGGGTCAGCTTTACCGAGATTCTTTCCAATGCCAACGCTAAAACTCGCGAGTTTGTGTTTGCTGAACACAATTGGCACGTTTTTCAAGCGCATGAAAGGATGGTCAGAAGTGGTAATCTGGTCCTGATTCGGAATAATTTCCCAAACCGGCTAAACATGTGCGTCGAAGCCACCGACCAATTTCCATCCGGTCGAGAGCTCTGGGAGGCTAAAAGAAAAGGTTTGCCGCTGACTGTGGCGCAGGCCGACCTGTTTTTGGAAAAACGTCCGGGATTAGAATTGTATGATATCTCGGAGGATCCAGCTCAAACGAAAAATCTGGCGCAAGATCCCCGGTTTTCTAAAGAAATGGGTGAGTTGGTCAAGAAGCTGGAGTATTGGACGGTTGAAACCGCCGATACTGTTCCCGAGGATCCAACTCCCGACCGTCAAAATGTTGATGGCAAAAAACGGCCTGGCTTTCGTCGCGGGGAAATGTCCGGGGATTCCGCCAATGCCCGGCAGGTGAATCGGAAGGGGCCGATTACCCATTCCGGAACTGGTGCCGGTCAATAATCCGAACGTCCTGAGTCTTTGAAATCTGTAGATCTTAAAGCATAATGGGGTTACGTTCATTTCGTTTTCGCGGTTTCCCACCAGTAGGCGCCGCCCTAACTAAAACTAACCCGACGCAGGAATCTTAGTTGATTCAATTCACCAAACCTCAACTCGTCTTGTCCTTCATCGCTTTGGCCGCCCTCAGAATAACGATTGGTTTCCATTTTTTTGACCAAGGGCATCAAAAGTATCGCAAGGGTGGATTCGATTCCACAGGATTCCTTTCAGGGGCCGAGGGTCCGTTCGAGGGGTTGTTTCACCCGTGGGTTCCCGACAGGGATGGCAAAATCCGGCTTTGCTATAACCCGGAAAAAAAAGGTAGCAGCAAAATCGATCCTGCGTCGACGATTAAGATTTGGAGTCTGTACAAAAATTACGTTGTCGACGCGTTGATTGAAGAGGAACAGAGACTGGTTGATAGACGGCAACAGACTCTGCTGAAATTAAAGAGTTCCGACCCTGACTCAGAGGAGTATTTGGTGCTGAACACTTCCTATCAGAATGATGAGGAGGTTATTTTGGCCATCAGGGCGACTCGTACTTCCGGGGAAGCGAACCGGATCCTCGAGGATTACAAGAATCAGTTGTCGGCATTCTTGGAGGGGAATGAAGAAGAAATCAACTTCTACTTTCAAGGCGAAGCCAGATTGCAGGGCTTTCAACGGGACTCTGACATGGCGGCTGTCGAATCTCGGCAGAACAAGATCGGTGATGAGCTGGTTGATGACCCGTCCGTAGAGCGTCAACGTGAAAGGATCAAACAAAGTGTCGCCAATCGAGTGAACCTTTTGCGGGCTCAAGTCAAGACGATTCAAAGTGACCGGAAAGGGGCCGCTGCAGGTTGGCTGGCGACTATTGACGGCCTGTGGAAGGGCTTGGAGTTTGAATTGTTGGAAATGGTGCCTCTCGACGCTCAACGGAAAAAGGATCTGCAAATTGACTTGCCATCGGAATCCCGAATGATAACCATGGTGAACAACGCTATTCCCTACTTTGACATGACCATCGGCGCCCTTTTAATTGTCGGACTATTCACAAGGTTTGCGGCGATGGGCGCAGGTTTGTTCCTGTTGTCGATACTGATGACTCAACCGGCCATTCTTGGTGAGGCTGCTTCCCCGACAACCATTTTTTACTTGATTGAAATGATGGCGGCTTTTGTGGTTGCCGCGACCTGTGCCGGACGTTGTGCCGGACTGGATTACTTTATCAATGGCACAATAAAAAGCATATTCCCACAAACGAGGACCTACACCCGATGAATTTGACACCGGAAGACCGCGACGTTGGACGCAATAATTACTACGATGTGTTGACCGATTACGACCGGCAGACCTACCATCGTCACCGCCGTGGATTTCTTAAGCAGGTGATTGCTGCCGGAGGCGTCTCGGCGGCTGGAATTGGTGCGTTGTATTTTGGCTATGGAAGACCAGCGAATCCTGTTCGGGTTGGTGTGATTGGAACGGGCGACGAAGGGAACGTCCTAATCGGTGCAATTAATCCCAATTATGTCGAAGTCAAAGCAATCTGTGATGTCCGGCCCTCCAGCATTTTCCGGGCTTTTCATGGCGATTGGTCGTCTGCCAACGCGAAAAAACACCGCAAGGGATTGATCGATGTTTACGGGTTTGCCTCGGAGGATGATGCGAGAAAACATGTCGATGTCTATTCCGACTACAAAGAGCTCTTGAAACGAAAGGACATTGACGCAGTCATTATTGCCCTGCCACTGTTTCTTCATGCCCAGGTTTCGATCGATGCCATGAAAGCTGGCAAGCATGTGCTGACCGAAAAGCTGATGGCTCATAACATTGCCGAATGCAAGTTGATGGGCAGGGTTTCCGAAGCAACACGAAAGTACTGCGCGACGGGGCATCAACGTCATTACAGCGTTCTGTATGACAACGCGATCAACCTGATCAAATGGGGCTTGTTGGGTGAGATTCACCACATTCGTGCCCAGTGGCACCGGGGCAACCTGCCGGGTAAGGACTCTTGGGCGATGCCATTACCTGGAGGTGAAAAAGAGTTCGGTTCTAACAAGCTGAGTGATCCCATTGGTAGTAAGTTGACCCGTCTGCGTCAGTCGGGCAGTGCCGATAGAATGACGCGTATGCAAGTTCGGCAATGGGAAAAGCTGATTGAAGACGGGACAATTCCGGATTCGTTGTTGTCTGAAGCGGGGTATGGCAGTGAGGGAGTACCCGCTTTGGAAGAGCTGATTCGTTGGAGGATTTGGGACCGCACGGGTGCCGGTTTGATGGCTGAACTCGGTTCCCATCAACTAGATGCTGCCAGTATTTTCATCTCCGCTTTGAGTGATCAAAAGATTCTGCCGCTTTCGGTTCACGCTGCCGGTGGACGGCATACTTTTCCTGCTGATAGGGACGCCGCGGACCACTGCTACTGTACATTTGAGTTTCCGGGCCCGGGTTATCCGGCAGATTATCGAGTTGGGTATTATGATCCGGTGAATAATGTTCCCAACCCGGAAACCGGTATTCCGTCTGGAGAAGAAGACCCTAACAAGCGGATTATTGTCACGTATTCGTCGATTAACGGAAACGGATACGGCGGGTATGGTGAGGTCGTGATGGGTACCAAGGGGACATTGGTACTAGAGCGTGAAAAAGATGTACTGATCTACAAAAACAGCTCAACCTCCACCAAAGTGGGTGCGAAATACGATAAGAAAAAGGGAGAGCCGGTCCTCGATACAACTCAAAGCGGAGATAGTGGCCCGGCGCAGACTGCGGCTTCCGGTCCTGTCAGTCGGGGATACGCGGAAGAAATTGAGCATTGGGCGTATTGCATTGCTTCTAATGATTGGGGAAATCAGCCCAGGTGCAGCCCGCAAGTCGCTTTGGCCGACGCTGTGATGGCACTGACGGCTCGAATGGCTATAAAAAACTCGAACAATCAGGCTTTGGGTTCCGATCAACACGGATTCATCAAATTCCAGCCGGAATGGTTTGAGATTGACCACGACGGGGTTCCGGAAAAAGAGCCCAATTGCTCGATTGAGAGTGTCAAAGAGCGGCTTGACGCCTAAAAAAGGCCCAAGTCGCATTTGAGGCGTATTTTGATGGTTTTCACGTGAAGTAATCACCTAAACTGGAAAAGTTCTCCATTTTTGGCTTGAATCTAAAAAAATACAAAAAAAAGTACCAACAACAGAATTTAATGAGATATCTAAAATATTCTTGTTAGAATATGGCTAGGATCTTTATCCGAAATCCCTCTAAATTTTCCTTATTCTATATCATTTTCTTTTTCGAAAGGTTGCTATATGAGAGCAGCAAAAAAACGCGGTTTCACCTTGGTGGAACTCCTCGTAGTGATTGCAATCATTGGTATTTTGATTGCGTTATTGCTTCCAGCGGTCCAAGCCGCTCGTGAGGCAGCTCGTCGAACTCAGTGTGCGAATAACCTGAAGCAGATTGCCTTGGCATCGCACAATCACCATGACACTCTGAAAAAGTTTCCTCCAGGATTCTTGGGACCCAAAGACAGTCTTTGGGGAGCCGACTTTTGGGGCGTTCAGCATGTCGGAGTCATCACGCATTTGCTGCCATTTATGGAGCAAAGCAACCTTTACGATCAGGTTGACGACACCAATTTCTTCAACATTGATATCGCTTTGACTCAAGGTCAAGGTGGTCCTTACGGAGTTTGGTGGGGACCAGATGACACTTGGAACATGGGCTTGACCAAGATTAATGCCCTGCTCTGTCCGTCAACGGATGCCTATGAGAACACAACCGGTTCAGCCGCTTTGTTCTTCCCTTTCCGTAATGGTGCTGAACCTAACAATCCAGACACCTGCCCCTTTAGTGACGGCAGCTTGGTTTTGGGTTACTTCACAGCAAGCAGTTTCACCGGTGCTAACTTGGGCCGAACAAACTACTGTGCGGTCAGTGGTGTTGGATCAAATTACCCTTACCCCAACTCTGCTGAGTACGTTGAGGGTATCTACGGTAATCGAAACAAGACGACTTTTGGATCGATTCTCGATGGCTCTTCTAACACTTTGGCATTCGGCGAAACCATTGGTGGTTACAACAACTACCTGGGTGGAGACCGAACCCGAAACTACTCCATGACTTGGATTGGTGCCGGTGTGATGCCTTCGAAGTGGGGATTAAAGAACCGCTATCCATGCCCGATCGACAGCAATGCCGATCAAAACCCCTATTACAAGGCTTGGTACCAGTTTAGTTCTGAGCATCCACAGATCACCCAGTTTGCTTTGGGTGACGGATCGGTTCGTCCAGTAAACGAAACGATCGACCTGTGGCCTTGGTATTATGCCACTGGTATGCGTGATCAGCAGGTTACCGATTTAGGTGATTGATCAGCGTTTGATTTTGAGTATCTTATAGTGCGGGGCGATGGTTCGCCCCGTGCTTTTTTTTAACAGGATGAGAGAAATGAAAAAGATTTTTACCTTGCTGATGGCTGTGGCGATGTTTGCCGTGGTCGGCTGTGGCGGCGGAGATGGTGGTGAAAAGGTTAAGAAAACCGATACCAAAGGTGTTTCTAAGCCGGAAAACACAGATGACGAAAAAAAGGCTGATCCAACGAAAAAAGGCGGAACGGCCGCTGGTGGTGAGGCGAAGGCCGCAACTGCTCCAGACTGAGTTCTAAGAATACCAAAAGCTCACGAGGAGGTACTGAGGTGCCCACTTGTGAGATTGGTCCAAGAAAAGGTGTTGGGTATTCCAGCACCTTTTTTCATGCGCCGATTTTTTCATGCACCGATTTTTCTCATTCGTCGGTCTGACTGATACGCAGCCTCACGGCCGCTCCCCTCCGATGAATCGGGTATCCCGTCATGCCTGGCGTCTCATTTTTCGGGTCAGAGTGCGGTCTAGTAGATTTGCAAATGCCTGGACGTCTTTCTGTGAAAGAGGGCTAGGTCCGGATGTCTCCATCCCGGCAGAACGTAGTTGGTCCATCAAATTTCGCGAAGCAAGTTTGGAATAAACGGTACCCTCGTCGAATAACTCTCCTCGCGGCCCAATCGCGGTTCCGGATTTTTCCACCACTCGAGCGGCCAAAGGGATGTCAGCGGTGATGACCACATCGCCCGAGTCCATCAAGTCGACAATTTGATCGTCGGCGACATCTGCGCCGTGAGGGACTGCAATGGAACGCACCCAAGGTGAATTGGGTACCCGGATAGAGGTGTTGGCGATCAGGATCAACTCAATTTCCAATCGCTTGGCAGTTCGAAAAAGGAGGTCCTTGATCGCGGCAGGACAAGCATCTGCGTCGACCCAAATACGAAGCTGGTTGGATTGCTGTCTGGAAATCGTGGGTGTCTCAATGTGCCGGGAGGTGATATGTAACTATGTTATCCCTAAAAAATTTGATAGAACAACCCTTTTCAAATTTAGTCTGGTTTGGCCGGCCGCCGGTGAGAGTGTCAGTATCTGCAGAGCAGGGCTGGTTCATCCATCGGTTTCACCTATTGCTCTCAGTCTTAAAAAGTTAAACCAGTATGCAAGATATATTCAATGATTTGAAATGGCGCGGGCTGATCTACCAAACCACCGCGGATGAGGAACTGGCGGAATGGTTGATGAAACAAAGCCGAACGGTTTACGTCGGTTTTGACCCAACTGCAGAGAGTTTGCACGTGGGCAGTCTGGTTCCTCTGCTGATTTTGCGTCGATTTCAAAAAGCAGGGCACCGCCCGATTGCTCTGGTGGGAGGGGCTACCGGAATGATTGGTGATCCAAGCGGTAAGAGCAAGGAACGAAATCTACTTAACGAAGAAGATCTTCTGAAAAACATAGCGGGCATTGAAACGCAGATGCGGCAATTCCTCGATTTTAATGATCGGGATCATGGCGCGGTTCTGGTCAACAATCTCGATTGGATGAAAGGGTTTTCCTACGTTCAGTTTCTTCGGGATGTCGGAAAAAATTTCCCCGTAAATGTGATGATTGCCAAGGACTCGGTGAAAAATCGTCTCGATTCCACGGCGGGACTAAGTTACACCGAATTCAGTTATATGCTTCTTCAGGCATTCGATTTTGTGCAGCTTTATCGTGATTATGGCTGCGAACTTCAGCTTGGTGGACAGGACCAGTGGGGCAATGTGACCGCTGGGATCGACTTGGCGCGTCGGATGGAAAGCCAGAAGCTGTATGGGATTACTAGCCCATTATTGACCAAGTCTGATGGCTCCAAGATGGGGAAAACGGAATCGGGAACGGTGTGGCTGTCTGCCGATCGGACCTCTCCCTACAACTTTTTTCAATATTGGATTCGTGACATTGACGATGGTGACATCGGCAAATGCCTGAGATACCTTACAGAAATGTCACATGACCAAATCATCGCCTTGGAAGCGGCTGACCCCCGCGACGCCAAGAAAGAGCTGGCTATCCATATGACCCGATTGGTGCATGGTGAAACAGCATTGTCCAGGGCGATTGCTGCTACGGAAATCCTGTTTGGAAAAGCGGTAACCGAGTCAGAAGCCGAAGCGTTGGCAAGCATCGCTCGAGACATTCCCCACGCCGAAATTGGGCGAACTCAGCTCGAGGGGGAAGGGTTGAGTATCATTGATGCTTTCGTTGCGTCTCCTTTGGCAAAAAGCAAAGGTGAAGTAAGGCGTACATTGGAACAGGGTGGAATCTATGTCAATAACGTGCGTGTCAGCAGTTTGGAACATAGGGTAGGGATTCAGGATCTGATTGGGGGATCAATGATCCTGCTTCGCACAGGAAAAAGAAAATACGCGATACTGAACGTCGCGGATTAAATGGTGGTTTCCGGCCAAATTGGTGCGCATATTACCGGCACCTGTGGGCGATTGGAAACCTGCTTTGGATCGTTATGCAGGCAAAAAAATATTAGGGACTAATGCAATAGGGTCCAGCACCCTTTACTTGCGTAGTACTTGGGGTTGGCCGTTGGGAGTGGTGTTTCTGGCTGTATCCCGCAATTGGGTGTTGACCCGTTTCCAGCTGAAAGGCGTTTTGGGGGGGTGAAGCAGTTCGTCGAAAAGGCTGCCAAAGGCAGTAGAGTTTTCGGATTCCCATATTTTTCTTTTATCAAATTTTATCGTTTGCTTGACAATGGTTTTCCCATTCATCAAGTCATGCTCAGGCGCAAATAGTGTGAGAACGGCGGGCAGAAAGTCGGTTTTTTCAAGGACGATCTCGACCTTTTGGAAATTCGCTGCATCGGCTCGATATTTTGGAAACGCTTCAAGCCAATATTCACCCTTTTCACCCCTTTCTTTTGGGGTGATGACCCGCATCCAGTATCGTGACTTCAGATCGGCGCTTTTGGCTCCGAAAAGAAATGGAAGGGGACCATCCACAATGCGTTCACCTCGCATTTCTTCCGGTATCGGGGTCTCCACCAACTCCTTCCGGGTATATAGAAACTCGTAGACGGCTTTTCCGTCACAATGCCACCGTTGTCGAAGTTCTGGTGACTCCTTGAATGGGTCTTTTTGGTTGGCGTAAAGCTCGCGATCAAATGCCCAGACCTTTTCGGCATGAAAGAGCCCTTTGTCGGGCGACGCAAACTTGACAGTTCCTACTGAAATGGTCTGTGCAAACACGTGATTGGATTTCGGATCTGCCATGGGAACCTGCATCGAGTTGTAGGTCCAATTGGTAAACCGGCAATGATATCGTTTGATCTTGTCGCTGTTTTTTTCCCAATAATCCAGTAGTTGATTCAGGTACTGAATATGTGCTTCGGAAAGTTCCGGAAAGGGCCGTGGGAGCATCTGGTTAGCCGCCTTACGCACCTCGGGTAGAGGCGGTTTTGTTTGCGGGCCACTGTTGAAACGGGGATTACCCTGTGGAGAACCCGGGTTAGCTGCACCGGTTTGAGGGTTGCTTGCTGTTGCGAAGTTCGCCTGATTTCCCCGGTTAACGCCCAGTCCGTTTGACTGCTGTTTGGGTTGCTGTTTGGGTTGCTGAAAATTCTGTTGACCGAACCCACCAGGATTTTGGCCTTTGGCATTGGAAACCGAGCTGACGAAGACGGCCAATCCGACCAACAGAACGAACCGTCCGAGGCTGATAGTGGAGAGTAACCGATCAAAATTGTTGCGCATTTTTTCTTCCCTGATCCAGTTCAGCACCGCAGGGAAACTCCCTCCGCCGCTGTTAGTCAAAACATCCATGTTTACTGAAGCGATCACCCCGTCGTCGAAGCCATTTTGCACGAGCGATCACCCCTAATCTAACATGCAATCCCCACAGCGGACATATCGATTTATGGGTACCGGAATCGCGTCCAAAGCCTTAGAATTCCACAAAAGCTGAAGTTGGACTCTATTACGGATTCACCCATGAAAATCTTGCTATCAGAAGAGGAATTACGGGCCGGGGTTGAAAAAATGTCGAGTCAAATCGATCAAGCCTACGCTGGCAAACCTCTTACAATCATTGGTGTCCTGACGGGCAGTGTTGTTTTGCTAGCAGATACAATCCGACTACTTTCAATGCCGCTTCGGGTGGGGGTTGTCCAAGCGGCCAGCTATGACGGGGCCTGCCGAGGAGAGTTGCGAATCAACAGCGACTTGATGCCAGACATCTCAGGACATGACGTCCTCTTAATCGATGATATCTTCGATACCGGACATACCCTAAAAAAACTCGTTGACCAAATGAAGTCGCTTTCCCCGACCTCGCTCCGTACCGCCGTACTGATGAGGAAATCGGGGCGTCAAGAGGTCGAATTCGACGTGGACTTTATTGCATTTGATATTCCCGATGAATTTGTTGTTGGCTACGGACTAGACTTCAACGACGAATATCGGAATCTTCCTTACTTGGCCACGTTGGCCCCCGAAGATGTGGCTCCAAGAGATCTGGGTTCAGACGGCATCCAGCAATAACTTGATGGGTTGAGGGATTTCGCAAGCGTGTCATGCGTTTGAAGATGGTTCTTGGAGACAAGAAAACCGAGACTGCCTTCCCTACGGCAACGGAGTAGATGATAAGGTAAAGGCATCCATTTCTCGGTAAATGTCAGGTTGCCGGGCAGATTGGTCTTGAGGGCATCCGCATCATTAATCTGAATTTATCCTTAAACCCTTTGTTTTGTTAATGCAATCACGTCGCCTTGTACTGATTTCCCGTCGTTTTTGGCCCTTGGTCGGTGGGGCCGAGCGTGCGATGGCGGGGTTGGCTCAAGAGTTTCAGAAAATGGGGCATCAGGTCCGCGTTGTCACCGCTAAATGGGAATCACATTGGCCGGCCGAGTTGGTACATCGTGAGATTCCGGTGACACGATTAGCCAATCCCAAGACTCGAGGCTGGGGAACCTATCGTTATATTTCCGGTTTGAAGAGGTGGCTGGGCAATCATCGTTTAGATTACGATGCTGTGCTGGTTTCGATGTTGAAACATGACGCCTATGCTGCCATTGGTACCTTGGGGCGATTTGAAAAACCGGTCGTGGTAAGAGCCGAGGGCGCTGGTTCTACAGGTGACTGTAGTTGGCATCGAACCGCCCGATTTGGGACAAGGATCAAGAACGTCTGTAAAACGGCATCGGCTATGGTCGCACCAAGCCGTCGGGTGGAAGAAGAGCTCCTCGAATCCGGATTTGATTCTTCGAAAGTCCACTACGTACCCAACGGAGTTGAACTTGTTGATTTCAAGAGTGATGGTGCTGCAGCTGCCCGCTTTGCTTTGGCAGACGCACACCCGATACTCAAGGTGGAACCAGGCGAGCCACTGGTGGTCTATACCGGGCGGCTTGATATTCAAAAAGGATTGCTTGACCTGGTCGATGCGTGGAAATGGGTTGCCAAGGCATTTCCCAGAGGCAGACTTTGGTTGGTTGGTGAAGGACCCGACGGCCAAGTCATCTGGGATCGGATCCGGGAATCCAACCAGACCTGTGAGGTCGTCATGCCCGGATCATTTGACGAAGTGACTGACGTGTTGGCGGCTGCCGACGCATTTGTTCTTCCGTCCTATCAGGAAGGGATGTCGTTGTCCTTATTGGAAGCGATGGCAGCCGAGGTGCCGGTTGTGGCAACAGACATTCCCGGAAATCGAGCGCTCATTGGTGATCATCGTGGCCGCACGTGCAGAGTCAAAGACCCTGAGGATTTGGCCCGGGCGATTCTGGATACGATTCAAAAATCAGATCAATCCCATCGGATGGCAAAAAGCGCCCGGCAATACGTTGAAGAGAACTACTCACTGTCTCGTATGGCACAAAAGCATTTAGAACTAATCGAAAGGCAGTTATCACCATCTCAGGGGCGATCGGTACCGCTTGAACAATCGGATAGAAATTCAGTAGATTCCAACCCGGAGAAGGGACTTTGAGCAAGAAAATATTGCAAATTATTCCCACCCTGGTACGTGGTGGAGCAGAAAAACAGCTGACGACTTTGGTGACTCGTTTACCGACCGATCAATTTGAAACACATGTTGCACTGTTGACTAGTGGCGGACCCTACCTGGCATCACTGGAGGAGGCAGGGATTCCCGTTCATTCCATTGGCAAGCGATGGAAACTCGATATTCCGGCTTATTTTCGCCTCAAGAGGCTCATTCAGGATTTACAGCCTGATCTGGTGCATACCTGGATTTTCGCCGCCAACAGCTATGGTCGCTTGGCCTCATTGAAATGCGGTATCAAAAAGATCGTTGCCGGAGAGCGGTGTGTTGATCCATGGAAACGTTGGCATGAGTTTGTTATCGACCGCTATTTGGCCAAGCGTACGCATGGAATGGTTACCAATAGTTCAGGAATACGTGATTTTTATCAAAGCAATGGGATTCCTGCAGAGCAGTTTACGATGATACCCAATGGCATTGAGATTCCGAATTTGAATCCCGTGGCGGAAATGCGGAGAGCTTTGTTGGAAGCGTTGGAGCTACCGCCGGAAACCAAGTTGGTTGGATCGGTGGGAAGACTCTGGAAGCAGAAGCGAATGAAGGACTTGGTTTGGGCGGCGGACCTCCTGAAGTGCATTCGCGATGATGTGCATTTCCTTGTGGTTGGTGATGGTCCGGAGAGATGGCGTCTGGAAAGGTTTCGGGATCAGGTTGAGATCGGCGATCGGTTTCATTTTCTTGGAGAACGCGCCGACGCGAAAGAGTTGATAGCGTGTCTCGATGTGTTTTGGCTGGCAAGTGACTACGAGGGGCAGTCCAATGCCTTGATGGAGGCGATGGCCGCCGGGGTTCCGGTTGTTGCTACTGATATTCCGGGGAATCGGGATTTGGTCGTTCAGGATGAGACTGGTTTTCTGGTGCCTCTTGGTGATCGGGCTGCCTTTGCCCAACGGACGGAGCGGATTCTGAATGATGCAAGCTTGCATATGAACCTGTCCAAAAATGCGATTGCCAGAATGCGCGAGGAGTTTACAGTCGAAAAAATGGTGTCAAAGTATGTCGACTATTACAATGGACTGCTGGTGGATTGATCGTTCTAAGAAAACAGTCAAGAGTTAAAATGTCACCTGGATACTCGACAACGTTTCTCGGTTGGTGGCGTTGGCGAAGTTGATTTTGACTGTACATTACCCCATCATTGGAGTCCCTATGTACGTATACGTTTACGGTTTGGCCCTGTTCCTCTTCCTGCCGTGGGTTGTCCCGTCCAGTTCTGCTGATGATCGGCCTAATATCGTCGTTATACTTTGCGATGACCTCGGTTATGGCGACTTGCAATGTTATGGTCATCCTCACATTCAGACTCCTCATCTGAATGCGTTGGCGGCAACCGGCGTCCGATTGACCCAGTGCTATGCGGCCGCACCGGTTTGCTCACCGAGTCGAGTTGGACTTCTAACGGGCCGAAGTCCAAACCGGGCTGGCGTGTTTGACTGGATCCCACCGGCCAAAAAGAAAACCGCCAACGCCCGTGAGTCGGTCCATATGAAGCGGGAAGAGGTGACGGTCGCGAGACTATTGAAGTCCGCCGGATACCGAACGTGTATGGCCGGAAAATGGCACTGCAACAGTCGGTTCAATGACCCGCAGCAGCAACCTCAGCCGGATGCTTTCGGATTTGATCACTGGTTCGCAACACAGAACAACGCATCGCCGTCTCACGAGAATCCGGGAAACTTTGTCAGGAATGGAAAACCGGTTGGACCACTAAAGGGATACAGTTGTCAGCTCGTTGTTGATGAAGTGGTGACTTGGATGACGCAAGAGGAGAGCTCCGGTATCCAGGATCCTTTTTTCGTCTTTATGGCTTTCCACGAGCCCCATGAGCCGGTGGCCTCCCCTCCGGAATTGGTGAAGAAATACTCTGATTTCGCCCGCAATCAGAACGAAGCCCAATATTTTGCCAACGTTGAAAACGTCGATCTGGCGGTGGGGCGATTGATTGCCGCTCTAGATTCAATGAAGCTTCGAAAGGAGACACTTGTAATATTTACCAGCGACAATGGTCCAGAAACACTATTAAGGTATGGTAAATCCGCCGGCCGATCGTACGGAACACCCCACCCCCTCAAGGGGATGAAACTTCATGTTCACGAAGCAGGAGTCCGGGTCGCCGGAATTGTCAGTTGGCCTGAAACTTTGGTGGCCGGGCAGACGGTTTCCAGTCCCATCTCATCGCTGGATTTCTTGCCAACGTTTTGCGCATTGGCCAAAGCCACCATTCCAAAAAAACTCGCTTTGGATGGAACCGATATTTCGGGGTTTCTCCGCAACGGAACTTTCAAAAGGGCCAAGCCATTACTTTGGTGTTATTTCAGTGCGATCAGTCAACCGAAAGTCGCCATACGCGACGGTCCATGGAAGCTCTTGGCGACTTTAGATGAGAACCAGTTGCCAAGATTTACCAATTTGACCGCATCGGAAAAACAGCAGGCCCAATCCGCCCGACTCACACAATTTGAACTCTATGACTTGCGCAACGATGCAACCGAATCGAAGAATCTTATCGGCTCCCGGCCTGGGAAGTTTTCTGAAATGCGTGACAAGCTGCAAGCCGGTTACCGTGAGCTCTTAGATGATTCACCGGTTTGGACACCTGCGGCAGATTGACACCGTCTGGCGGTGAAGGGTTTGCACAACGAATCTGGTTTCGTTCTCCAGTCGTTCATGGAGAAGGATGATAACGCCCGGGTAAATTCCCGGGCGTTGCAAAAATGCATAGTGTGCTAGGAGATCTTTTTTTTGGCAACCACCAGGAAAAACTACTCGTCGTCTGCTTTGAGCCAGGGAGTCAGTGTCGGTTGGTAGCTGCAGACTTCATTTTCATTGAAATACAAACCAATTTCTCTGGCCGCAGCGTCTGCTCCATCGGAGGCATGAACAAGATTCATTTGGCGACTGCTACTGAAATCACCTCGAATCGTTCCCGGGGATGCCTTCAGTCCGCTGGTAGCACCCAACATTTCCCGAACGACATGGATGACATCCAGTCCTTCCAGAACCATCGCAACGACGGGAGCGCCGGTGATGAAGGATTCCAAGCCAGGATAAAACGGCTTCTCAACGTGTTCATGGTAATGTTGTTTCGCTAATTCAGGGGTGACCTGTATTAACTTCATGGCAATGATGTTGATCGCTTTCTCTTCAAAACGAGAAATGATCTTTCCAATAAGTCGACGCTGTACGCAGTCGGGTTTGAGGAGAATCAGAGATCTTTCCAACGAACGGTTCCCTTAAAATAATGACGCGAAATTATTGGAGCAGCCTTGTCAATGGACGGGCCATGCCAAGTGGCGACCGGCAAGTTGAAAGTCCATGCCGACGACGATTGTGATAGGTTGCTCCAGCAACAAGTGCTTTTTTCAGACAGTCAGTCGCCCTCAAGCACGTTGTTTCAAACGCGAGAATTCTAGCCCATTTTAACCGTTGGCTCAACGGCGGGAATTGGGCGGGAAAGCCGGGAGTGCGAATTGCCAAGTTAAAAAAACGGCGAATACTGCCTTTGCAGGTTGCCCAGCCGAGCAATTTGACCTCAAAACCAGGCGATTATCGCCTTTAGGGATTGTCAAAAAAGCGGTATCATCGAAGGGCTTGCAGTGGTTAAATGCAGGCAGGAAAAGGTTACAATTCACTTTGCCCCTCCAAATGCTATGCCGCCGTTTTTTATATTCGGCGTTGATTTCGACTACAGAGAGCCGTTTATTTTGGGTTTCAAAAGATGATTTCTCCAACACGGGCGTTCCAATTCCAAGTATCAGAATCAGAATGGACAAGTTCGTCTTTAACATAGCCGTGATATTCCGTAAGTCTTTCCAATTCAGCCATCTCCTTTATGCATGTATCCCGTTCAGGATGCATCCCAAATCAAAGCCATGATTTCAGCTTCGGAAGAACTACAAACCAATAAACCCACCACGGAAATTGCTGGAGCGACGGTCCGCTTGGCCGGTGACTCCGGGGATGGCATGCAGTTGCTCGGATCTCAATTGACTAACACGTCTGCTCTTTCGGGTAATGACGTAGCAACTTTTCCGGATTTTCCAGCGGAGATTCGTGCACCTCGAGGTACACGAGCTGGTGTAAGTGGTTTCCAGGTCCAGTTTGCATCCGAGGAGATCTTTACACCTGGTGATGGTTTGGATGCCTTGATCGCGATGAATCCTGCGGCCTTGTTGACCAACGTTCAGGACTTAAAGGAAAGAGGAATCCTGATTGTCAACGAGGATAGCTTCGCATCCAAGGATCTGAAGCTCGCCAAGTCGGATCGAAACCCGCTGGATGATGCCTCTCTTTCGAAGTACCGGTTGATCAAGGTACCGATGACCAAGCTGACGCGAGCCGCAGTGGAAGACCTTGGGATGTCAACCAAGCTTGCCGATCGTTGCCGCAATTTTTTTGCGATGGGTTTGGTGTTCTGGCTTTATGGTCGGAATCTCGATCCGACGATGCGGTTTATCGATGCCAAGTTTGGGCGTAAGCCGGAGGTTGCCGAAGCTAATATTCGAGCATTGAAAGCAGGCTGGAATTATGGTGAAACGACGGAAGCTCTCGCGACCAGTTTTCATGTTAATCCCGCCCAGCTGACTCCCGGGACCTATAAAAATATTATGGGCAATCAGGCTTTGGTTTACGGGTTGATAGCCGCATCCAAACTAAGTGGTAAGGATCTTTTCCTCGGATCCTATCCAATTACCCCTGCCAGTGATATTTTGCATGAGTTGAGTCAGTACAAACGGTTTGGGGTACGGACATTTCAGGCCGAAGACGAGATTGCGGCCGTTTGCTCGGCCATTGGAGCTGCATTCGGAGGCTCGATGGCGATTACAACCTCGAGCGGTCCCGGGATTGCGTTGAAAGCCGAGGGAATCGGCCTGGGCGTGATGTTGGAATTGCCAATGCTGATCATTGATGTTCAAAGGGGCGGCCCCAGCACAGGCCTACCGACAAAAACCGAGCAGTCGGATTTGTTGCAGGTTCTATTTGGCCGCAACGGTGAATCCCCCATTCCGGTGATTGCGGCGCAGAGTCCGGCAGACTGTTTTGACGTGGCCCAAGAGGCGTGGCGGATTTCTACCAAGTTGATGACGCCAGTCTTTATCCTGTCCGACGGGTATATTGCCAATGGTTCAGAACCTTGGCGGATTCCTTCTGAAGAGGATTTAAAACCTATCACTGTCACTCATCCGCCGGCGATTGCAGAAGGCGAAACCTTCTTGCCTTACCAACGAGACGAGCTTTTGGCGCGACCATGGGCCTTGCCCGGCACACCCGGTTTAATGCATCGAATTGGCGGTCTGGAAAAAGAGGATCTGACCGGTAATGTCAGTTACGACCCGGAAAATCATCAGCACATGACTGATGTCCGATCTCAAAAAGTTGCAAACGCGGCGGAGTTGATCGGTGACCAGACCGTGCAAGGACCAGAGACTGGAGAGTTGTTGGTGTTGAGTTGGGGGGGGACATACGGTGCCTGCGCAACCGCAGTACAACAGTGCCAGAACAATGGACATTCGGTCGCACATGCCCATCTTCGATGGTTGAATCCATTTCCCAAAAATCTGGAATCGATTTTGAAGAGTTACCGACGTGTCCTTATTCCGGAGTTGAACATGGGACAATTGAAGACATTAATTAGATCGCAATTTCTGATCGAGGCGATTGGATTTAATAAGGTCCAGGGGAAACCATTCGGAGTCTCTGAATTGGTTCACGAGATAGAGTCTGTCATCGCATGAATATTGTCTTTTTGGCGAGCGAGATGATGGATTCTACAGAAATGTCTTTAACAAAGACCGCTTACATCAATAAAACCTGAAGTGAAAATAGACTAATGAGTGCTGAATTAAAGGTCTTATCGGCTGCCGATTTTGGAAGTGATCAAGATGTTCGTTGGTGCCCGGGTTGCGGCGATTATTCCATTCTTGCCCAAATGAAAAAAGTTTTGCCGTCTCTGGGAGTGGAGCGGGAAAACATGGTGTTTGTTTCGGGCATTGGTTGTTCGAGCCGTTTCCCCTACTACATGAATACCTATGGGCTGCACAGCATTCATGGACGCGCCCCTGCGTTTGCCACCGGGATTAAATCGACCAGAAGAGATTTGCAGGTTTGGGTGATCACAGGCGATGGTGATGGACTGAGCATCGGTGGTAATCACCTGATGCATTGCATTAGGCGTAATCTGGATGTCAACATCGTCATGTTCAACAACAGTATTTATGGTTTGACCAAAGGTCAGTACTCCCCGACTTCTCCTCTGGGAACCGTCACCAAAAGTACGCCACGAGGTTCAATTGACAATCCTTTGAGCCCATGTACGGTTGCCGTCAGTTCTGAATCGACGTTTGTGGCCCGATCGGTTGACTTTCACACCAAGCATCTCGGTGCGACCCTCAAAAAAGCAGCTCAACACAAAGGGGTTTCGTTTGTAGAAGTCAATCAAAACTGCAACGTTTTTAATGATGGCGCTTGGAGTCATATGACCGACAAAGATGTCAAAGAAGATAACGTGTTGGTTTTAGAAGATGGCAAACCGATGATCTTTGGTAAAAATCGGGACAAGGGAATTCAATTAAATGGCCTCCATCCGTCCGTGGTTTCCCTCGAAAATGTGAAGGAAGACGATCTCCTTTTTCATGATGAGTCAGCTGAGTCACCGATGCATGCATTGCTTCTTTCACGGATGAACTTCCCGGAATTTCCGGTTCCAATCGGTGTATTCAGATCAGTCGATGGCCCTTGCTATGATGAGCAGTTAAATAATCAGGTCGAGGAAGCGGTTTCTGAGTCGGGTGAAGGCGATTTGATGTCACTCTTTCATTCCGGAGATACCTGGAATGTTGAATAATCCGGTTATGATTGGCTGGTGTACTTATTCAACGGGGTGAATTCTTCACGCAAATCCGGGGCGGCAGGCCTAGCAAAGTGCCGGTTCCTCCCATTTTGCCTCGGGTTTTCCCAGAAACAGGGGAAACTTCGAATAAAAACGGAATAAACTTATTGCGGAGAGGGTCTAAATTGGTGAAGAATAAGGAGTCCTGCGAGAAGTTGCTTTTCTAAGTTGCTTTTCAGTGCAGGAAACAATTTTTGTTTTACGAGCGAAGTCCGGGTGCCCGGGCCTATTTAGATTTTCTGATTCAATTGGAGTTTTGACGAAATGTCACGATTGTTAATTTTATTTTTTCTGACGTTGGGCTTGGTCCTGACTGGATGTGGTGGTGACGGTGACGCTGGTAAGAAGGGCGACGACACCAAGAAAGATCCTTCCTCAGCGGATGAAAAAGGTTCAGCTGCCAAGGGATCAACAGCGAAGTCTGCCGACGGTGATGATAAGGCAGAAGCCAAGACTGATGATAAGGCAGAAGCCAAGACTGATGAAAAGGCAGAAGCCAAGACTGATGAAGAGGCGGCAGTTTCCAAGGGTGACGGTACTCAACTTGTCAGCTTGAAGCTTCCCAACATGACCTGAGGCGGTTGCGAAAAATCAGTGCGGTCCGCACTGACAAAAGCTGGGTTGACCACCGCAGATGCTCTGACAACCGATGTCAAAGGCAGAAGTGCCTCCTTCACGGTTGCCAAGAGTGTTGATGTCAAAAAGCAATTGGAAGAAATTGCTGCAGGTAACAAGCATGTCAATGGATTTACCTTACTGCAGTAAGTTCCTTGACTCCGTCTTAAGAGACAGGAAAACCGGGTCCTTGGTTGGCCCGGTTTTTTTACGTACCATCCTGTTACTCAGCCCTGGCATTTTTCAGCCCTGGCATTTTTCAGCCCTGGTATTTCTCAGGGACTGGCTGATGGAGGCATCTGGTTGGAGCACCCGTTGGGGAGACCCAAGCTATCAACCCCTGCTAGGCACTATCTTGAAAAGGAATTGATTGCGATGGCAAAGTTGAACTCACCGATGTCCTGGACATTCTGTTTAGTTCCCACGCTGTTTGCACCATTATTGGTGGCCTTGCCGGTGATAGGTGGATTTCAGTCGTGCTTGGTGGTTCAAACGAAAGCGGTCCACGTTCCGTCGATCGATTCTGACGAATCCGTGACCAACACTGAGGATGGACCATTTTTTGGAAATGGATTCAAAACGGGTGAGATTAACCAGTCGTCGGCAATTGTTTGGGTCAGGCTTACACGGAATCAGTTAACCGATTTCCAAGCGCTTCCCATTCTCACAGAGGGCCTTCCCTCTAATGCTCGATCTCAAATGGCAATGCCGGTCGGCGTTTCACCTGGTATGGAAGGTCAGGTCAGAATTCGATTCCGGGAAGCAGAAGATAACTCCAGTAATCCTGAGAGTTGGACGGCGACCCCATGGATTGCGGTGGATCCTCAAAAGGATTTTGTGATCCAGGTTCCTTTAGAACGGCTTCGGGCCGGTTTGGAATATCGGTTGCAGCTTGATGCCAGGGCAGATGCGACAGCAGCGATTTCTGATTCAGTTAACGGGCGTTTTCGGACCGCACCAGCGGTAAACGCCGATGGAAGCATTCGGTTTATTGTCTCGACCTGCCAAGCGATTCGAAGTATCGACTCGGGGGCCAAGGGGCACGTGGCTTACAGGGAGATGTTGGATTTCAAACCTGATTTTTTCGTGCACACCGGTGATATTCTCTATTACGACAAAGTGCCACTATGCAAGAGTGTCCAGCAAGCCCGCTCGAAATGGAACCTGATGTTTTCCTACCAGTACAATCGCGAATTCCATCAACAGGTGGGATCCTATTTCATGAAAGACGATCATGACACGCTGAAGAATGATTGTTGGCCAGGTCAAACCTACGGGAACTTGACGTTTGAGGAGGGATTGTCTCTTTTTCGTGAGCAGGTTCCCATGGGCCAGAAGACTTTTCGAACGGTTCGGTGGGGTCAACATTTGCAAATTTGGATGACGGAGAATCGTGACTTTCGCTCGCCAAATCGACTGGCTGACGGCCCCCAAAAAACGATTTTGGGAGTTCAGCAGAAACGCTGGTTAAAAGAATCTCTGGCATCGTCCGATGCGACATTCAAATTCGTCATTACGCCAGGCCCGATCGTGGGGCCTGACAAAAGAGGAAAGGCTGATAACCATTCCAACAATGCTTTTCAAAACGAAGGACAACAGCTCAGAGAATTCCTCGCAAGTCAATCTAATACTTACGTCATTTGCGGAGATCGACATTGGCAGTATTGCTCTCAGGATCCAGAAACCGGTTTGATGGAATTTGGATGTGGCCCAATTAACGATGAGCATTCATTTGGAGGCAACCCGGGCAACGACCCGAAGTATCATCGGTACTTCAGTGGAAAGGGTGGTTTTTTTGGGGTGACTGTCAATGCAAATCGTGCCACCGCTCAGTGGTATGCGGTCAACAGTAAGAGCAACGAAGCAGCTAAATTGAGGTATACCGAGACTCTCTCTCGGAAGCCCTAAACGTTTTTGTGTAATTTGTAGTCGTGTTACTCAGGCAATGGCAGCGACAAAAGCCGTTGTGTCCTCCAACAGGGGACCTTCGCCCGGGGACCTTCGCCCGGGGGGGGCGAGGTTAAGAAGATGCATAGCAATCGAATTAGGAACCACTTCGAATCGCTGAATCTGTGTTCTCGGAAATAGCTGCCAATCCGGACTTGGGCCAGCGAAAAAGACCAAGTGCATCCTTTTTGCGGGGAAATGACCGTGGAAACTAGGTGATTAATGAGGTAAAATAGCCTATTCTGACGTTCACCATTCCCGCCTACGAACACCCTATGCATCATCGCAAATTCTGCCTCTGCGTTTCCGCGTTGTTTCTGCTTTTCTCCAGTTACTTGGGGATTTTTCTGTCGACAGCAAACGGAGAAGATGAAAACTCAGCGCCGAAAGTGAGCTTCTTCCGGCAGATTCGTCCAATTTTTCAGGCGAATTGCCAAGGGTGTCACCAGCCGGCCAAACGTGGTGGTGATTTCGTGATGACCGATTTTTCCCAACTGAAAAAGGGTGGCGAAACCGGTATGCCGGCCATCGTTCCTGGTGATCCCGATTCAAGCTATCTGCTGGAGCAAATCAAGGCCACAGATGGGAAAGCCGACATGCCCAAAGCTGCCAAACCACTTTCCGCTGGTGAGGTCGAATTGGTTCGACGATGGATTACCGAGGGTGCTAACGATGATACACCCAAAAATGCGGTGACCAAATTCGATATGGATCATCCGCCGATTTACAGTAATGCACCTCAGATTACCACGGTCGATTATTCACCGGACGGAAAATATCTTGCCATTTCAGGTTACCACGAGGTATTGGTTTTCAACGTTTCCAACTGGCAGCTCCAATATCGATTAGTTGGACTTTCAGAAAGGATTGAGTCGGCTATCTTTTCCAACAACAGCCAGTTTCTGGCGGTGGCCGGCGGATCGCCGGGACGCCGAGGTGAGATTCAAATATGGGATATTGCCAAAAAAAAACTTGTTCTATCCAGAGGCGTTTTGTACGACACACTTTATGGTGCCAGTTGGTCTGCCGATGACAAGTTGATTGCCTTTGGGTGTCCCGACAATACGGTGCGGGCGATCAGTGTAGAAACCGGTGAACAAGTGCTTTTTAACGGTGCCCACAATAACTGGGTTATGGATACGACATTCGGACTAAAAGATGAACACATCGTCTCGGTAAGTCGTGATATGAGCGTGAAGTTGATTGAATTCAAATCCCAGCGATTCATGGACAATATTACCAGTATTACTCCCGGTGCTCTAAAGGGCGGTTTGTATGCTGTTGATCGTCACCCCACCAAGAATGAAATTGCCTGTGGTGGTGCTGACGGAACCCCCAAAATCTATAAGATGATCCGCGACAAAAAACGTGTCATTGGCGATGATCATAATTTGATTCGAAAATTCGGTGCGTTGATTGGACGCGTCTACGACGTCAAGTTCAGTTCAGACGCCACCAAGTTGGTGGCCTGCAGCAGTCTCGATGGCAAAGGCGAACTGAAAATTTTTAATGTGTCCGACGGTAAGGAACTGGCGAGTTTGTCCGTGGAGAAGGGTGGTTTGTTTGCCTGTGATTTTTCTCCCGATGGCAAGACCGTCGTGGCCGGCGGATTTGATGGCTTGGTGAGGGTCGTCAATGTTGAAGATGGTAAGTTGATAAAACAGTTTTCTCCAGTTCCGATCGAATTAGCTAAGAAGTAGGATTGAGGCGAACCGCCGGGGATTCACCCGGATCACTTACAGGATTCAGGTTACCATGCAGATTCTTTCTGAGAAGAAAATGAAAAAATTGAATTCGTTTGCGATGTTGTTTGTGATCGGTTTTGTCGTACCCGCATGCGGATCGACAACCAATGAAACCATTGCCAAATCGATTGAGCCTGATGAACATGCAAAGGTCGAAAAGGTCCCTGCGGGAGTAGTGATCCAAAAGATTGTGATGACTCCTGATCGGCTGCAATTGTCGGGAGCTTTTGACTATCGACAGGTCTTGATTACCGGCCAATTGGTAGATGGGCAAACGATTGATTTGACGAGGATTGCCAGTCTCGTCAAAAAGCCGGATTTTGTCCACGTTACCGAATCCAAACTGGTTACCATCGCGGGTACCGGGGATGGCGTCATAACGTTTAATGCGATGGGTCAAGAGATTGTATTGCCGGTAAAGGCAGTTGATTTTGAAAAATCAAAGACACCGGATTTTGTTGTCGATGTTCAACCGGTCCTGTCGCGATTGGGTTGTAATCAGGGGACTTGCCATGGCTCCAAAGATGGTAAGGGCGGATTTAAGCTTTCATTGAGAGGTTACGATGCCATATACGATTACCGTGGATTCACCGACGACCTTTCTGCACGTCGAATTAACCGGGTTGCCCCGGATCAAAGCTTGATGTTGTTAAAAGCCTCCGGTGCCATTCCACATGTTGGTGGACAGTTGACCCAACCGGGTGAGGCCTATTACGAGATCGTTCGGAACTGGATTGCTGATGGGGTACCGTTCGATCAGGAGAGTCCTCGGGTGACTGCCATTGAAGTCTTCCCCAAGAATCCGATCCTGCCCCGGGCTAACTTGCGACAACAAATCTTGGTGACCGCCAGATATTCCGATGGTACAAGTCGAGATGTGACGCGTGAAGCATTTGTTCAAAGCGGCAATATTGAGATCATTAAAGAGGAAGAGGGAGGCATTGTTCACGTTTTGCGGCGTGGTGAAGCTCCGGTCTTGGTGAGATATGAGGGGGCCTATGCTGCTACTACGCTCACAGTCATGGGGGATCGTTCCGGTTTTGTATGGAAGCAACCGGAGATTTACAACTACATCGACGAACATGTTTACAACAAATTGCAGCGAGTCAAAATCCAGCCAAGTGATGTTTGCACCGATGACGAATTTTGTCGTCGCGTTTACGTCGACATTGCCGGTTTGCCGCCCACTCGCCAACAACTGCTGAGTTTTCGGTCCGACAAGAGGTCTTCGCGGGAGAAGCGATCTGCCTTGGTAGATGACCTCGTTGGGAATCGAGATTACGTAGAAAACTGGACCAATAAGTGGGCGGACATGCTTCAGGTTAACCGAAAGTTTCTTGGTGAAGAAGGCGCGATTGTGTTACGCAACTGGATAAAACAGCAGGTTGCCGAAAACGTGCCTTACGATGAACTTGCCCGATCGATTTTAACGGCGACCGGATCGAATTTTGAAAATCCCCCGGCGGCCTACTACAAGGTTCTGCGCGATCCGGTTGATATTATGGAAAACACGACCCACCTGTTTTTGTCGGTTCGGTTTAACTGCAATAAATGCCATGATCATCCTTTTGAAAAATGGACACAGGACCAGTATTACAACCTCGCCGCCTACTTTGCACAGGTGGGACGAAAAGAGGACACTGCGTTTGCTGGAAAAAAAATAGGTGGAACGGCTGTTGAAGGTGCCAAGCCGCTGGTAGAAGTCATTTTTGACCAAGGGTCCGGTGAAGTGAAGCATGATCGCACCGGGCAGGTTGTTCAGCCATCGACTCCCTTTGAACATGATGATGTGGCGGTGGCAGGTCTGACCCGTCGCGCAACTCTGTCACACTGGATGACGTCGGAAAAGAATCAGTACTTTGCCCGCAGTTATGTGAATCGTCTTTGGGGTTACCTGTTTGGAACCGGAATCATCGACCCTATTGATGATATTCGAGCCGGTAATCCACCCACCAACCCGCAATTGTTGGATGCCTTGGAAAAAGATTTTATTGAAAGTGGTTTTGATATTCAGCACATGATCAAGACGATTTGCAAATCCAAATCTTATCAGCACTCGATCAAGTCTAACCAGTGGAACGAGGACGACACCATCAATTATTCCCATGCGATCCCTCGTCGCTTACCAGCCGAAGTGCTTTACGATTCCATTCATGCGGTAACTGGTACGATGCTTCGCATCAACGGTCTGCCTGTTGGATTTCGGGCTGCCGAACTACCTGATGCCGGTTTAAAGGTTCCGTTTCTTGATGACTTTGGAAAACCGGTCAGAGAAAGCGTTTGTGAGTGCGAACGCTCGGGGGAAGTGCTTATGAAAGCGGTCATGAAATTGGTCAACGGACCGACGGTCGATAACGCAATAGCCAATCCCGGAAATGCGTTAACAAAGATGGTGAATGAAATCAAGGACGACCGTGAATTGATTGTTCAGCTCTATCAACGAATTCTTGCCCGTGACCCGAGCGATTCTGAAGTCGAGAACGCTATTCGCAATGGATTAATGACGCCGGGAGAGGGTTATCAGAAAAACCTCCAGCGTTTGGACGAGTATAAAAAGGGAATTGGTGGAAAACAGGCAGCGTGGGAGGCGGGATTGTTGCGTCAGACATCCTGGAGCGTGAACTCTCCTCAGGACTTCAAGTCGGATGCGGGTGCTGTTTTTGAACTGGCGAAAGACCAGTCGGTGTTTGTGACCGGTACAAATCAAAAGGACACCTATCGATTTGCCATCGTCACCGACCTTAGTAATATTACTGGAATTCGTTTGGAAGCGATGAATGATGGACGATTGCCGGCAGGGGGACCCGGCCGGGCCAAGAATGGTAACTTTGTTTTGAACGAGTTGAAGTTGTTTGCCGCACCCAAGTCGTCGCCGGACAAAAAAGTCGCCATCAAATTGATGAATGCGACCTCAACATTTAACCAAGATGGTTGGAACGTTGCCGGCGTTGTCGATGGTAATTTGGGTACTGGCTGGGCCGTTTCACCCCAATTCAACAAGACCAACTCCGCCATTTTTGAAACCGCGTCCAACGTTGGTTTTGAAAAAGGGACTATTCTAAGTTTTGAGTTGGTACAACAGTTTGAAGCGAACGATCATCAGTTGGGCAAGTTCAGGATTTCTCTTACTGACAGTCCCCGGCCGCTGCAAATGAAACCGATTGATCAAAATCTAGCCAAGCAGCTGGCGGTTCCCGTCGGCAAACGCGACGCTAATCAGGCGAAAGCGGTAAGAGATTTATTTTTGAAAACAGACCGGTACTATCAGGAGCTTGAAAAGGAAGTCGCACTGTCCAAAAATGAGCTGGAAAACAAACGCTTGGTAGGGCTTCAGGATTTAGCCTGGGCTTTGATCAACAGCCCTTCATTTTTGTTTAACCGGTAGTGTGGATGAGGCGTTGTCGGGGCGGAGAATCCCGGCCGACCAACGATTTGATCCGCAGCGATCTACCAACGATTTGTTCAGCCGATTAATTGCGGTGCAATTCGAGGATCGCTTTTTCTTGTCGCTTCCAGAGTTTGACGATCGACTGTAGTTCAGCAGGGAATTGATTTGCCAGATCTATTGTCTCGGTAGGATCGGTGTCCAGGTCGAACAGTGACCAGGGATTTCCTTGGGCTGCGACAATTTTCCATTTCCCAACCCGCAGAGCCCGATTTCCCTCGTGGTACCACCAAATTTCTCTAGTTGGTTTTGAATGAACTCCCGAAAAGGCGTCTAAAAGACTGCATCCAGGAAACGGTGGCGCGGGTGGGTTTGAGTTTGCCGGAGCTTTCGGTAAGCGACCACCGGCAAGCTCCAGCAGGGTAGGAACCATGTCGATGACATGCCCTGGAGTAGGATTCTGTTTTCCACATTGCGTCTCTGATGCGGAAATGCCAGCTGGCCAATGAGCAATCAATGGGGTTCGGATGCCGCCTTCGTGTACCCATGTTTTGTGGCGACGAAAGGGTGTGTTGGAAACAGTGGACCAGCCGGGACCAAGACAGAGGTAGGAATCGCCTGACCCGGGCGCGGCAAGGGGATCGTGCCCATCGTCTCTGACCATAATTTCAGCGCTGGCTCCGTTATCTGAGAGAAACAGAATCAGTGTATTTTCCAGTGCGTTCATTTTCTTCAGCTGATTGACTACTCGTCCAATTTCTTGGTCCATGCGATCAACCATCGCAGCGTGAATGGCCATTTTCTCGGACTGAAACTTTTTTTGCTGTTGCGTTAATGCTGCCCAGGACAAGGGGCGATTGACCTCGCCCGGGCCCAGTTTTTCGAGAGCATCCGGGAAATCATAAGGGGGGCCAACATTTGGCTCTGTGTCCGAGAGCTTTCCCTGAATCAATTTCATTTCATTGATTTTTTTCCACCGTGCTGATCGAACAGCGTCCCATCCCCGGCGATAGGTGTCAGAATATTTGGCAATATCCTGTGGTAAGGCATGTAATGGAAAGTGAGGTGCTGTGAAGGCCAGGTAATGAAAAAATGGTTGTTCAGGATGCTGCTTTTTGTGTTCTGCGAGGCATTCGATGGCGTGATTGGCAATGCCGATAGTGGCATAGAAATCCGTTCCCTTCGCGACCGCAGGCAGCTTGCGATCATCCCGGTAATGGACTTTTGGATAGAAGAAACGGCCCTGGTCTTTTAGGAGATAGGAACGGTGGAAACCGTTTTGGATCGGCATCCCATCGAGATGCCATTTACCGGAATGATAACATCGATACCCCAAATTTGCCATTCTTGCCGAAAGAAGTGGGGCCCAACCGGGACGTTTTCCACGTTGAATGCCTGGCAGTTGGTCGCGTTTGACTTGTTGGGCATAGTAGCCGGTCAGGAGGGCTGCTCGGGTGGGCCAACAACGGGCGGTGTTATAAAACTGTGTGAATCGCATTCCATTGATGGCCAGTTTATCCAAGTTCGGCGTTTGGATTTCACCGCCGTAGCATCCCAGATCAGAAAATCCGAGGTCGTCCGCCATGATCAAAAGCACGTTGGGTGGCATTGTTCTGCTGGCTGGACTCGCTGCTGTACCAACAGGTGTATTCTGCAGTGCAAAAGTGTAGGTTCCGACGATACAGCAAAGAAAATAAATGTAAATCGAAAGTTGTTTGGTTCGGCAATGCATGCCAGTATTGTTCCTCTCAGAAAGCGATTTGCGATCTTGTTGCATACCACAAGATAACAATGTTACCTCGATTATCTACAAATGGCATTTCTGATCGTGAGGGTTGACCCACCCCATTCCGGCTCGCTAGTCGTCAGTACGAGTCCATTTTTGGCGTTAAAACGGGTGGTTTTGCGGAATATCTGGAAAATGATCGGCGAACGGTGATTTGGAAGCCTCTTTTTTCCGGTTATCCCTGAGAACAATGGGAGGTCTGTTGCGTAGGATAGAGGTTCAGGTGCCTTCAAAGGGGTGCGTAACTGTGAGACTGAACTGTAATGATGACGTGTAATGCGAAACTGTGATTTAGACCGGAGCCCTGTTTCTCAGGCTACCTGATGTTAGTAAACGATTCACACAAACCGAAGCAATCTCAGGCTCTTTGGTCATGGACCGGATCCCTGATCGGTTTGGGCATGAGTTTATTAGGGAACGCGGTCGTATTCGCGGAATGCGGAGATTACGTCACGATTGGGAATAAGAGCAAGCTCGCAGAGTTGCGTGAAGCAGGTTTCGATACCGGCGAGACGATGAAGGGGCATCCTGCCGAGGATCATCGGGAGGATCAAGACGAGGACCATCCGGCTGTCCCCTGTTCCGGATTGCATTGCGGGGCTGCGCCGATGACGAGTCCCCAACATCAGCCAGCATCCCTCTTGGTCTTGCCCTCCAAACAGGGCTTTATGCGGGAAGTCACATGGGTGTTGGACCTCGTCAGCCAATTTGAGGGATTTCGCAGCTTTTCTGAAAAAGGATTGCAACGCAAAATATCTTGGGATCGTCCTCCTGAATGATTCCGTGGAGATGGCGTGGTCTTTTTCGTTTTGCTGCCATTGACTCGAAATTTTTTTCCTGATTGAATCGTTGACAGTTCAGAGATGAACAAAGCGTCCAGCCCGTGATGGTCAATAAACAGATCGTTGAAAGCTGATCGATTCGACAATTGGTGATCTACCAAAGGCACCGCGTCCAATGGCTTGGCATTCAGTCCCATTAAAGTCGATTCACCGTTATCAAAGATCGACAAGTTATTGATGGGATAATTCAACCAGGCAGTAGTTTTCCTTCTTGAAAAAAAATTTCCCTACCCAGCTGTTGATCGGGGTGGGGGCACATGGCTCAGGTCAGTTGTCTCAAACAGAATGGTATCGCCACAGCGTTGCCACGGATGATCTGGGAGTTTTGCCGACAGGTTTAGAATCAAAAGACAGGCGTTAGTTATGACCAAAGAGCCTAGGAAATCAGAAGACTCGTCGGCATCATCGGGTGGGGAATTGGAGCAACCCACTCAATTATCCGGGCAGTCATCACGTCATCCGGGGAAAAAGAGAAAATATGTTCCGGCGGTGACTCCGCGTTTGAAAATTTTCCTTTATCTTGTTTTCGGGCTCTTCGCTTTACTGACCGCTAACTCCATTTATCTAGGCAGCATCACCGCCTTGGAGGCTGTCACACAGAAACTGTTCCAGGACTACTTTTATATCTGGATGTTCTTACTGCATCTGATTCTAGGACTTTTGCTGATTGTCCCCTTTATCATTTTCGCAGCCTTTCACTTGCGAGCTACCTTCCGTAGGCGCAACAGGAATGCGGTTCGAGTGGGTTATGTACTGTTGGGTATCTGCATCGCCCTGCTCCTGTCGGGAATTGGACTGACTCGCAATATCGTTGACCTGAAGTCTCCGACCGTCAGAAGTATTGTCTACTGGGTACACGTCTTGACCCCAGTAGCGGCGATTTGGCTTTACTGTATTCACCGTCTTTCAGGACCGCCGATCCGTTGGAAGATTGGTATTCGATTTGGCTGGATCACCGGTGTGGTCATCGTCGGGATGGTTGTATTTCAGCTGCAGGATCCCAGAGACTTTTCTACGGCTGGTGCACCTGAAAGCGCAGAGTACTTTGAACCTTCTTTGGTTAGAACCAATGACGGTGGATTTATTCATCAGGATGTGCTGATGAACGATCGGTATTGCCTGGACTGTCACCAGGATGTTCACCAGGACTGGTCAAAAAGCGTGCACAAGATGAGTTCCTTCAACAACCCGGCTTATCTGGTATCGGTTCATGAAACAAGGGAGTCTCGTGGGATCAAGGCCTCCCGTTGGTGCGCCGGTTGCCATGATCCGGTTCCTTTCCTTTCGGGAAGGTTTGACGATCCTGAATTCAATATGTTCAACGATAGCACTGCGCACGCCGGAATTACCTGTACCGTTTGTCATGCAATTTCCAATGTCAATTCGGAGCGTGGCAATGCCGATTATACGATCGAAGAACCCATTCATTATCCGTTTGCCTATTCAGACAACAGCGTTCTTAAATGGATCAATCATCAGCTCGTCAAGGCAAAGCCGTCATTCCATAAACAAATGATGCTTAAGCCATTTCATCAAACTGAGGAGTTCTGTTCGACTTGCCATAAGGTCCACCTCCCCGCAGAGGTAACCAATTACAAGGAATTTCACCGTGGGCAAAATCACTACGACGCGTACCTGCTGAGCGGTGTGTCGGGACATGGGTTAAGGAGTTTTTACTATCCCCCCGAGGCCCAAACCAATTGCAATGAATGCCATATGCCACGAAAAGAGTCCTCGGAATTCGGGGCAATTCCCAATCAGTTGACCGGAAAGATGGAGGTGCACAACCACATGTTTCCATCTGCCAACACCGCGATTCTCTGGATGTATGGCGAAGACGAAGCACTCAAGGAGCACCAGCAATATCTACAGGGTATTACCCGTGTTGATATTTTTGGCATCCGGGATGGCGACGATATTGATGATCCGCTTACAGCGCCTCTTCGCCCTGAAATGAAAACACTGGTGCCGGGAGATCGCTATGTTTTGGAGACGATCATTCGAACCCTGAAGGTTGGACATATTTTTACACAGGGTACTGCTGATTCCAACGAAGTCTGGATGGATGTAACGGTGATTGAAGACGCTCATTATGACGAGAATGGAAAACGAACCGGAGGCAAGGTGATCGGTCGAAGTGGCGGCTTGAACGAATACCGCCAAGTGGATCCGTGGTCCCATTTTGTGAATGTTTTCATGCTCGACAAAAATGGAAATCGGATTGATCGGCGGAATGCACAGGATATCTACACGCCTCTTTATAATCACCAGATTCCTCCGGGTGCTGCCCAGGCAGTCCATTATGGACTGGTGGTCCCTGAATCGACGGTCAAACCGGTGACCGTTGAAATCAAGCTGCAGTACCGTAAGTTTGACCAGACCTACATGGATGTCATTTCAAAGTTTCACCAAAAATATAATCTACCTCTGCGCGGGACCGTGTTGGACGGCGAGTATCGCAATGATCTCCCGATTACGACCCTGGCCGAAGATCGAATTACCTTTCCGGTTGCAGCCGTTGCTGGTGTTGAATCTACAGTGGCTGTCAAAAACCCGGCTCGCGATATTCCTGCGTGGCAGCGCTGGAATGACTTTGGAATTGGGCTGTTACTGGAAGGTGGTGGTTCCGAAGGACAACTTCGCCAGGCAGAAGAGGCTTTTCTCAAGGTGGAAGAGATGGAGCAATTTCATGGTCCAATTAATCTGGCACGAGTCTACAACAAGGAAGCTCGATTGGATGAAGCTGTCGATGCCATTAACCGAGCTGAGAAATTCAAAGGGACCAAGTGGTACCCGGATT
The DNA here is from genome assembly GCA_014238905.1 of Planctomycetota bacterium. Classification (GTDB taxonomy): domain Bacteria; phylum Planctomycetota; class Planctomycetia; order Pirellulales; family Pirellulaceae; genus JABAAE01. The sequence continues at coordinate 184,318 of JABAAE010000001.1, read as the reverse complement.
GGACGGTGAGGTGGTTGAAGGGTGTCATCCAGCAGCAGCAGGGTTTTCTGGATGACGCGATTGAGAATTTAACAGGTGCGATTGAATATCGGTCCGCCGAAACGGTTCGACGTCAATTTGATTTCACCAAAGATTATGTGGTTTTGAATTTTTTAGGTGAAACGCTGTTTAAAAGGGGAAAGCAATTAAGGGGTGAAGCCAATCGAGAAGAGCGTTTTGATTTTTTTTCCAAAGCTCAGAAACGCTTCGAGGAGGTGCTTGCAATCGACTCTGAAAATGTCACCGCGCATTATGTTCTCAACCAGCTGCTGATCCTGCAGAAAGCCAATTTGGAAAGACGGTTGGAGGAGAGTCCTGCCAGCGATTTAAAAGTCGAGATCAGTTTGCTTTCTGACAGGATAGCATTTCATTCAGCTGAACACTTGAAATACAAGGCCGATGACTCGGCCCGTCAGATCGCCGAGCCCCTTGCCCGGGAGAAGTACCCTTGGGCCCGCAAAGCTGCCGAAGCAACGGTGATCTACGAGCTTAACCGCCAGTCAGCGTTTGGTTTATCCAATCCGGATAACGTCGTTGGCGTGCTGCAGAATCAACCGCTCAAAGAAGCAGGTCAACGAGTCGGAATCTCCAGTGAAGATCAGTTTTCTCGACTGAAGTTCAAGGGGGCAGGAAGTGATGGCAAATCGTCTTCAGATTGATGGTTCAGGAAAATATTCGGATAGACAGAATCTTTACTTTCAACGTCATTAATACTCAACATGTCAAAGAAACAAACGAATCGAAAAACACAACATCAGGTGGAGCAGGAGCTTGGGGAGGAAGGAGACGATGAAGCGGTCAAACGGGCTGTCGGCGTTTCGTTGGTTGTTCTGCTGAGCTTGATTATTCTTGCGGGCGGCGCTTATGGAGTTTATTCGTTCTTGAATCGTAATGAGGTAGCTGTCACCAATGTAAAAAAAACGGGGAAAGCCAAGGTGCGAGAGGAAGATGTCTCGATTCCAACGGTTCGGTTTGTTGATATTACCTCGAGCTGCGGTGTTGATTTTCAACATGTCAACGGGTTCGTCGATGAAAAACTGTTGCCGCAAACCATGGGCGGAGGCGTGGCGTTTATTGACTACGATAACGACGGTGACCAAGATCTGTTTTTTGTGAATGCAAACTATTGGGATCGCGAGCGACCCGCAGGTGAGGCGGTCCCAACAATGCAGATGTACTGTAACGATGGAACCGGGAATTTTTCCAACACGACCGCAGAGGTCGGGTTGGCTGCAAGTTTTTATGGGATGGGAGTTGCCGTAGGAGACTACGACAATGATGGATGGAGAGATTTATATGTAACGGCAGTGGGGGAAAACCGTCTTTTTCGTAATGAAAAGGGGCAATTTAAAGATGTGACTGAGACCGCCGGAGTGGCTGGAATGGGAAAAGACTGGGGGTCGAGTTGTGGATTCTTTGACTATAACAATGATGGTCGTCTGGATCTGTTTGTTTGTAATTATCTTGACTGGTCCGCCAAAGATGAATTGAGTCTGGAGATTACTCTCACCGGTCAGATCCCGGGATACGCCAAACCGCAAATCATGCCTGGAACGTTTCCCTATCTCTTTCGCAATGAAGGTGATGGTACTTTCACTGATGTTTCAGAAGAAAGCGGAATTCAAATAGTTGACCCTCAGAACAAAAGGCCACTCAATAAATCGCTTGGTCTCAGTTTTGTTGATGTTAACGGGGACGGTTGGCAAGATGTGTTCGTTGCCAATGATACCGTTCGTAATCTCCTGTTGGTCAATCAAAAAGATGGCACCTTCCTCGAGGATGGCGAACGATCGAATATTGCTTACGACGACAAGGGAAATGCTCGCGGAGCAATGGGAATCGATGCCGCGCGATTCCGTTCTGATGATTCGCTCGGATTCATCATTGGTAATTTCGCGTTGGAACCTGCGTCACTCTATGTCAAACAGGGGAATAACCCGATCTTTACCGATGAATCCATTGGAACCGGATTAGGGCCGGAAACCAGGATCGAATTGACGTTTGGGATGTTCTTTTTCGATTATGACCTCGATGGAAGGCTGGACATCCTGACGGCCAATGGCCATCTGGAGGAAGAAATTCAAATGAAATTCAAGCGGCAAACCTATTTGCAGGCTCCCCACCTCTTTTGGAATGCGGGCGAAGAACAAAGAAGTGAATTTGTTACCGTTGACCATCGGAAATGTGGAAAAGACCTTTGCAAGCCGATAGCTGGTCGGGGACTAGCTTACGCCGACATCGATAGTGACGGAGATCTTGATGTGGTGATTACTGCTGTCGGATCGCATCCCCGAATTTTACGAAACGACTTGGCAGGAGATCATCATTGGCTGGAGGTCAGTCTGGATGCCGGAAAATTGAATCGTGACGGATATGGTTCGACAATCGCTGTTTTTTGCGGGGATAAAAAAATGGAACGATTTGTTTCGCCCACCCGGAGTTATCTTTCTCAAACGCAAATCCCGGCTCATTTTGGTCTTGGTGAGAACGCAAGCATTGATCGGATCGTCGTGACTTGGCCTGATGGTCAGCAGCAGGAGTTAGTCGATGTCAAAGCCGATCAACGATTGACTGTTGCCAAACAGTCGTCTGATCCCAACTGATAGGTTTGGCATTTCGACGTAACTTTGGCCGGTAACCAATTTCGAACACGGGAAATTCATGACCGCGACAGCAACAACAGTCCATTGGAAGACAGCTGACGGGGTTGAAATTCACTGCCGATTGTGGGACGTCACCCACGACCAGTCACCACCTGAGAAAGAGATTTGGCTGGTGCATGGATTGGGCGACCATGGTGGGCGATATGATGATCTTGCACAGGCGCTCAATCGCCGTGGTTTCCGGGTGATTGTCGCGGATCATCGGGGCAACGGGCAAAGTGGTGGAAAGCGTGGACATGCCAACAGTCTTGCCCAATTACTGGACGATTTGCAGTTGACCATCGAGAAGACAAAGTCGAGTGCTCAGCGTAAGTTCATTCTAGGTCAGAGCATGGGAGGGTTGGTGGTTGCCCGGTTGCTAATGCTTCGTCAGGTGGATTTTCAGGGGGCGGTTCTGCTTAGTCCACTTTTCCGGACGTTTGGTCCTCGGCCGAATTTCCAATTATTCATTGCCCGATTCCTGCGGATTTTATTTCCCAGCCTGACTTTCAGTGCCAAGTTTCGCGCGGACGAATTGACTTCCAGTGAGACCAAAAAAAATCTCTATCGTCGGGATGAGAACAAGCATGGCAGGATATCCGCGGCGCTGGGGGTGGATCTTTTTGACGAAGGCGAAGAAGCGATTTCGAACGCGGACCATCTGGAAATACCCACTCTCGTGATGCACGGTAGTGTTGACCGGATAACCTGTCCCACGGCGGCTAGAGAGTTTGTTGAAAAATGTCCGACAGCCGAATTCAAATTGTGGTCCGATAAACGACATGAACTTCACAACGAAGAAGACAACCAGCTGATTGTGGAGTATTTGATCAAGTGGATGGAGGATCTGTAGGCTGACAGGGTGATAGCGAGAGTGCTTCTTCTGAAAAGATAGCGGTTCAGCTTTTGGAAGGCATTCTATTGGCGATTATTTGACTGCTTTTTGGCGAGTTGTTTCTTGCGATCTTCGATGATTTGCAAAGGTTTAGAGGGTGGGTTGTTGATGTCGACGTATTTTTCAATGTCACGCAATGCAATCACTTTATATTGATTTAGCGCAAGGTATTTCATGAATGCCTCGAATTTCCCCCGTTGTGTGCTGACCCAGGAGTGGGCGGTATCCGGCGTGCCGTGGAACTGAAGGATTGCGATCTTTCCATCTCGAGCCTGTTTGGCTCCTTTTATAAAGTCATCCAGCCTCCAGTCGGGTCGGGCATCGCCGGCGGACGGAAGCAGCAAAGGGTGGTCTTTGCCCGGTTCGAAAGCAAACCCCTGTCCTTTTTCGTACGGGTACTCGGGAGCTCCACCCCTGCGGGCGAATTTGATGCCGTGTTGGGCCAGGCCCGCAAAAGCCTTGGTGCTAATGACATTGCCCGGCCAAGCGAATGTCACCGGAAGCGGGATTTGGTGTTGCTGACACTTTTTTTCGATGCCTTCGAGTTGTTCATCGAGGCGATCTATGACATCGTCTGATATTCCGAGATGATCACGGGTATGGTTTCCGATCTCAAAACCGTCCTGGTGAAGTTTCGCAATTTCTTTCCAGGTCATATAGTCTTTTTTGTTGGTGGAAAAATCAAATCCCTCTGTAATGAAAAAAGTAGCGTTGAATCCATATTGGAGCAGTAGCGGCCGAACGATCGTAAAATGTGATTTAGCGGAGTCATCGAAAGTGAGGACAACGAGCTTGTCGGGGATCTTGGCGGGAGGTTTTTTTTCTTGGGAAAAACTGACATGGCAAATCAGCAATACCAAGCAGCTTAAAGCGGATGTTTGTGCATTTAATAGCTTCATGAAACCAATAACCTGAATCTCGATTAGATGAGTTGGCCACCTTGTATCCCGAACCGAATGTTCCATCATACCGCACTGGCCATGACGCTGTCCTAGCGTGAGAGATCAGGCGATGAAGGTAAAATTTGAAGAGTCGATCGGAAATTTGGCCATCATTCCCCGCCGGTAAAAAAAATAGCTAGCCAGATGGTTAGCTCGACTTGACTGGTCCAAGCGACCCGATGCCTTTGATGGGATTTGAGCAGCAAAGAGTCTCCTTTTTTCAGATGGAGGAGCTCCGTTTTCGGCGGCGGTGGAGAATTGCCCGGTTTTTCTATCAGAATCTTGGCTTCCCCTGAAAGGACAACGACCCACTCATGTTCCGCCTGGTCGTACCATTCATCTGGAGAGGTAGCCTGCCCCGAGGAAACAATTCTTTCGATCCGAATCGATTTTTGCTGGAGCAAGACGTCTACTAATTCCAGTTTGGCCGAACCGGGTAAATTATCAAAAATATTGATTGTCATTTTGTAAACTAGCTTTCAAGAAAATCGTGGCGACTTGGATTTCACGGCGGGGAGCACTACCGCTGAAACAGCATTCTTGTTGTTGGTCAGAAAATAGGTTCGGGAATTTTCAGGATAACCCCCTAGCGATCACCTGCCGATCCCCGGGGGATGTAAAATGGGACCTGATCGTATTAAGAAATTACTATCGAAGAAGGGTTAACATCTTCGGAAATTCGCCCCCAACCATCGCTGGATTTTCTTTGTTTACCCGAGGTAACGGTGCCGAACGTTGCCGGAAGAACGGCCAATGATTTTTCGGCCCTAACATGAGAAGGAAACAGCGAGATGAGAGTGGCGAATCTAAGGCCTCTAATGAGCGTCCAAAACATAATGTTAGCTGGACTGGTATTTCTGACGTCGATGATTTGGTGGGGTAGTTCCCAGGGACAGGCGGCGGAAAAGCCGAATATTCTCTGGCTGACCTGTGAAGATAACAATGTGAATTGGGTTGGTTGCTACGGGAACCCATACGCTACGACTCCGAACATCGACGCGTTGGCGGCCGAAGGGTTTCAATACATGCACTGTTATGCCAACGCTCCGGTCTGCGCACCTTCTCGAAGCACCTGGATAACGGGTATCCATGCTTTGTCGATGGGAACACATCCGATGCGTAGCCGATATCCGATTCCACACGACCGCATCAAGTACTATCCGGATCTACTGAAAGAAGCGGGTTACTTTGTCGGAAATGCTCGCAAAACGGATTACAACATAGGTGGTCGATCAGATCAGGACGCTTGGGATACCAATAAAGTTGATTGGAAGAAACTCAAACAGCGACAGCCTTTTTTCATGGTGATCAATAGTACCAAGTCCCACGAATCCAAGGCCTTTGGAAGCGTGGACAATACCGACCATGATCCAGACAATGTCCGACTTGCAAAATACCACCCAGATATTCCTGTCATTCGCAAAAACTATGCCCACTACCATGACCAGATGAAAAAAATGGATGCCGAGATCGGGGAGGCATTGGCGAGTCTCGAGGCAGCGGGGCTCTCAGGGAATACCATTGTTGTTCATAACTCAGACCATGGGGGTGTCATTGCCAGAAGTAAACGGTTTCTCTTTAACAGCGGAACACACTGTCCACTGATTATCCGCATCCCGGAGCGTTACAAACATCTCCGGCCGGCCGAACCAGGAACCAAGATTGACACGTTGGTTAGTTTTATTGACATGACGAAAACCTGGCTGACGCTGTGTGAAGCAGAAACGCCGGAATATCTTCAGGGCAAAGTTTTTCTTGGACCAAAGTCAGAACCTCGGAGCTACCATGTCAGCTTCCGCTCCCGAATGGATGAACGTTGCGATAACGTCAGGGCGATCCGTGACCGGCGATTCTTGTACATACGCAACTACATGCCCTACGCGCCTTGGGGTCAGCATTTGAATTACCTTTGGACTATGGCCGCTACTAAGGCTTGGGAGCAGCACGACAAGGAAGGGAAAACGGATTCCATTACCGGTCGATTCTTTGGCACCAAGCCGATGGAGGAGCTCTACGATACGTCTACCGACCCGGATAACGTTCATAATTTGATAGGCCAACCAGAGCATGTGGACACGGTGAATCGACTGCGGACGGCGCTGGATTCCTGGCAGCAAAAGCACTTTGATTCTGGGTTATTGCCAGAGAGTGAAGTGGAAAAAAGAGCTGTCGACGCGAAGAAGACAATCTACGACTTGGTACGGGACGAGTCGCTTTATGATCTCAAGGCCTATCAGCAAGCGGCGGGACTGGCACTGGAAAAGAAAGTGGACAACCTCCCGGTTTTCTATCGGGACCTGAAACACGCTGATGGTGGGGTTCGTTTTTGGGCGATTAGTGGTTGTTTTCATCTACAGGGCTCGGTTGCCCTTGACATGGATCGTATTGAGAAGGCTCTCCTTGACGATTCCCATCATGTCCGAGTCATGGCGGCATGGATTCTCTATCGTGCCGGCGACAAAACCTCGGCGGTCAATTGTTGGAATGACCTCTTGAGAAGAAGTTCCTATGCATCGTTGAAGATTTTCAACATCATTGACTGGATTGGTGAGGGAGTGGAGCCTTATGCAGAGGCGATGAAGGCCTGTAACTTCAGTCATGGCGGATACGTTGCCCGAATGAAAACCTATTTGAAAATCTCCCCTGCCCTGCCCAAAAAACGAAAAAAAAATGCGAAGTCAAAAAACATCGAAGCTGGCAAGAGGTAATTCATAGCGTCACGAATTGGCCCGCCGGCGGCCTTTCTTGATGGCCGGTTTTGAAAAAGCTGATGCCTCTGCTTGGCGACTGGCCAGTCGGATCCCTGTATGGTGTTTGAGAAGTGATTCGATGGGGAACAGCAGAGATCCGCCCGTCTACTATGTAAGTGGGTGCCAATCATCGATCGACCTGACAGCCTTCATGATGGATGTTCCCAATTGCCTAGTGGACGGATTTTGTTTGACCTGTGAAGATCGCAGTGAAAGAACCCTGTAATGGGAATAACGGACTCCTGGGTCTATCAGGAAGCCCGCTGGAATAATTATACTGGCCATGTTGATTTCGATTGGCGGCTGCCACTCTCTGCTAAGCCAATCTCAAAGTCAGATTTTCTCCCAAGACCTAAAAAGTGTCTTATCGGCTATTTTTTTGGTTTGGAATGTCAAAACGGTGGACGGCCCCATGAAGGAACAAGTGCTGAATTCTGAACAACTGCACAACGCAGTTGACAGGTTGGGACAGCAAGATCGAGAGAGCATTCTGGCGGCCTGTTGGTACGTGGCATATGCCGACGGGAAGCTATATCGGGAAGTCGATCTCTTAAAATCGATTGCTCGACAACTTCATGTCAGCGGCGTGAAGTCCCGCAAGCTGAAAAGAGAAATTGCATCTGAACGTCGTCAACCTCAAATGCCTGTTACGCTGGAGGCCCGACGAGTCATGCTGTCATTTGTACTCCAGGTAGCGACCAAAGATGGCCGGTGCGAGGTAGTCGATCCATCGGCTATTCGGGAGTTTGGTCTCTTATCGGGATTAGATGATGGATTGGATGATGGATTGGATGAATCCGAGATTTCGGTAAAAGCCCATGAAAATATGGAGCTCCAACCCAAGCCAGATTCCGAAAATGAGCCGGGTGGACGATTTGAGTCACACTCCAAAGGCAAAGAGGTCGATTTGCAACAATGTCTCACGGCGCTCGTGACATCTAGCCCAGTAGTTGCTGCGGTGCAGAGTAACCCAGTGGCCGTGGCTCGGGGTGGCCACTTGACGGCGTTTCTATTGATTTTGTTCGCGAACCTGACCCCAGTTATTGGGGTGTTGTACTGGGACTGGAGAGTCTTTTCGATTCTGGTTGTGTTTTGGTTCGAAAACGTGATTATCGGCGCGGCTAATTTATTCAAGTTGGCATCTTGCCGGCTCGCGACACTGACGCCACGGGCAGCTTCATCGTTTTACCTGATGCACTACGGCGGATTCTGCATGGGTCACGGTTGGTTGATAATCGTGTTTTTCTATGATAAAGAATGGGCGGAGGAGGTCTTTTACAGTGGCTCGGATTTCCAGCTTATTTCCCTATTGGTGGGTATTCTGACAATTGCTATTGAGCATGGCTGGCTCTTATACAAGTTTATGGACACCGGCCAATATCTTCGCACCTCTGGTTCCCGATTGATATTGGAATCTTACGGCCGGGTAGCGGCGACCCACATTGCATTGCTCGTTGGTGGCGCTCTGGCTGTTTCTTATGGGCAGGCGAGCTTCATCCTGTTGGTTTTGATTTCCATCAAGATAGTGTTCGATGTGATCATCTGGTCCAGGGGTTTACCTTCCGCCGGGATTTATGGACGACTGAAGCAATCAGTCTTTGCAGGAGTGATTGTGGCAAGTTTGGGAGTATTTGCTGGTTTTATTATTTCGTTACCGATAAGTTCTTTTCTCAATAATGGTTCTTGGGTCATCATTCCCACCACAGCTCTTGCCGCTGGTTTGGCTGGTTTTTCCTATCGGATGTTAAATGATCATTCTCGATATCGTGCCCTTAAAGAAAGCGTTAAGTGCATGATTGTGGGTGTACCAGCGCTGATCATTCTGATCGGTTCCTCTTGGGTGGCCTACCAAGCAATAAGTGATCTGGAACAGAAAAAAAAGGAAGCGGTCCAGACTCGCCGGCAAAAGGCAAAGGAGCACCGCACAAAAATCCAAAAAGAGACCGAAGCTAAGCGGACCGGTCAATGAAACGCTCTCCTTGTCAGTCTTCGGCAAAGTCATGGTCAAGGCTGGCCTATCTGGACTCTTTGGTTTCCTCAAGTGAACGGCTATCGAGTTCTCGTTGCGCTTCGTAATGAGTCTGAATGATTGGCATTGCGGATCGAGTTTTTCACCCCAAAAACAGCGTGCAAAAGTTGTCCACCGTGGCGTGGGGACTGACCTGTCAATGCTGGTCTGAATCCGTCTGAGACGTTTTCGAAAAACCAACCTTGGGCCAGTAGGGTCCAATTTTTTGAAAATAAGCAAATAGGGGGGTGTGGCAGGGCGTATATTATCAATTTTTCCGATAATAGTACCGATTCTGGCGGTTAAAGCGATTATTCTTGTACCATTGTCTATTCATCAGTAGCGAATGATCGCGTTGATGCCATACCAACCCGTCAGCCAACTCTTCCATTCAAGTTCCCAATCATGATGTTTCGGTCTAGCGGTAGGAAATCACGTCGGCTTATCTCTTGGGCCATCGTTTACCTACAGATTTTCTTAATCTTGGTCCATGATTCGACGGTCTTGGCAGATCAGGAAGGTGGAGTCGTTGTTGCCGGTCAAGCAACGATCAGTCAATCGCCAAAGACCCTGACTGTGAACCAGAGTTCTGACCGAGCGATCGTCAACTGGAACTCGTTTTCGATCCAACAGGACGAAGCAGCGGTTTTCAATTTGCCTCATTCCTCATCAGCGGTTCTGAACCGGGTGACTGGTGGAAATCCGTCTGCCGTTTTGGGACAGCTGCAGTCCAACGGGAAGGTGTTTTTAATCAATCCTAATGGGATTCTGGTAGGACCAGATGCCAACATCAATGTGGGGGGAATGGTTGCTTCTTCGTTGAATGTGACCAATAAAGATTTCATGGCCGGAGGTCCACTCGCTTTCCAGGGTGAATCCCAGGGGGGTGTCTACAATTACGGCACGATTCGAGCATTGGAAGGCAATCTCTACCTTATCGGTGCCCATGTAGAAAATCATGGTTTGTTAGAAGCCAAAAACGGAACGGTTGGTTTGGCCGCTGGCCAACAAGTGACTCTGGTCGACTCAGCGCATCCGAGTCTCAAAGTTGAACCAAGTAAGACCGTTATCGGTGGCACAGGAGTTCTGAACACAGGTGTTGTCGACGCGATCCAGGCCGAGCTGTATGCCAATGGCGGGAATGTTTACGGACTTGCAATCAATAATGAAGGCACGATTCGGGCTAACGGAGTGGAAAACCGAGGTGGCCGAATTTTCATGGTTGCGAAAGGTGGTCATATTCGTAGCAGTGGAAAATTGTTAGCGAAAGTCGGACGAAATGGAGGTGAAGTCGATATCAATGCGGGTGGTGCTGAGGGAACGATCGCCGACATTTCTGGTCATGTTGATGTTTCGGGAATCGAGACCGGCGGGAACGTAAACATTCGGGCAGGAACGATTGATATCGTTGGAGCGAATGTAGACATCACCGGTCAACAACCTGGCAACTTGGCTCTTTTGTTAGGTGAGAGCACGATTATCGTTGCGGTTCCTGGTAACTCGCCGGTTTTTAATCCCGGTCAGGATAATAATGCCGAGTTGGGAAACCCCGGTAATCCAAGCGGAAATTACAACCAGTTGACCCAAGTCAACAGCACTGAAATCGATGCTCGAAATAGTAGCGGACCATCAGCGGATGATTACATCATCGAAATTTCGTCCACCGAGGACATTAGTTTTGGCGGGCCGGGTGGTGAGATTTCAGCAGTGGACGGGACGCTTCCCACATTGGAATTGACCCCCGATACCCTACAGAGCGTTTTGCCTTTTGAAGGTTTCACTGGCGTCTCGTTCACGGTAAATGAGGCGGCATCAACTGACGGCGGCACTGTTCGAGTGACGGTTGATGGCGTCAAGGGAAATGGAATCGCATTTTCCTTTAGCGTGACTTCGGCTTTGGGCGGTAATGACAACTTCGCTTTTGAGGCAACCCAAGAGTCAGGTGATGTGATTACCCGTGTGACCGTCGATGGTTTAGGAGGAGCGGATGGACTCTCCGCACAGATGGAAAGCATCAAAGTCATCAAGCTGGAAGGGCAGGGAGAAGTACCATTACCGGGTGTCATTCATGTTGAGAAAATTGCGATTGGGCCAGCTGGTTCCTCGACAGAGTTTGGTTTTGAGATCACTGATTCATCCAGTAACACAGTTGCTGAATTCAGGCTTCTCGATGATGGAATCAACGATACCTATTCCGAGGTATTTGGGACTGGCACATACAACCTGACCGAATTGACAGAGCCCGGGTGGCTGGTTTCGAGTATCAACATTAACGACCCCAGCGGCGGTAGTAGCCAAATTGACCCGAACACGGCTCAGTTAGAATTGCTCAACGGGGAATCGGTTTATGTGACGTTCACCAACACGCAAGCCGGAAAAATTGTCCTCCAAAAAGTGGTTGAAACCACCACTCCCGACAACGACACGTTTGTTTTTCAAGCTGATGGATTTGAATTTCAAAATTCTGGTCAATCCTCTACGGTTTTAGGGAATAACGACATCGACGAAAGCGGCTTTCTCCAGCCAGGCCAGTACTCGGTTAATGAGTTGATTCCAGAAGGGTGGGAGCTTGAAATTGCCCACGATGATCTAACGGGAAGCACCCTTGTCAATAATGAGACTGGCCAAACTTCAATAGATCTGGCTGCGGGGGAAACGGTCAACCTGGTCTATACCAACACTGAGCTGGGTGAGATCGTCGTCAACAAGAGCACCGTCGGTGGCGACGGAACGTTCTCTTTCACTGGTAACAACCTGGCTGGCTTTGATATTGAAACAGCGGCTGGTAGCGGATCAAGAACTTTTACCAACATTGATCCTGACCTGACTTACGGTGTCAGCGAACTGGTACCAGAAGGCTGGAAGCTCTCGAGCTCCTCTTCTAGTAACGGGACCCCAGGCGAATTTGTAGTCTCTCCCGGCGGGACGGTGACACTGGAATTTGTAAACACCAAGCTGGGTGAGATTGTCGTCAACAAGAGCACCGTCGGTGGTGACGGAACATTCTCTTTCAATGGGATTAACCTGGCCGGTTTTGATATTGAAACAGTCGCTGGCAGCGGGTCACGAACGCTCACCAACATTGATCCTGACCTGACTTACGGAGTGAACGAACTGGTTCCAGAAGGCTGGAAGCTCTCGAGTTCGTCATTCAGTTCTTCAACGAGTATTGGTGCCCCGGATAAATTCTTGGTGGCACCTGGCGGAACGGTGACGTTGGATTTTGTAAACACCAAATCAAAGCAACCGACGATTTTAGTCGACTTGGTCCCCTTTCGATGGGATCCGATCTATCCCGAGGGAATTGCCCGACCATCCACCATGACGTATGGGCCATGGGGAAGTCGAAATCTGGATGAAATAACTGGGGGCTCCAACGCTGATTTTTTAGAGCAGTAGCGGTGATTGACCTTTGCCAGTGTGGAAATGATACGATCGTATCTTGCATGGCTATCCGATCTATTAATTTCAATTCCAGTAAAGTTTAGGGTCCTCCCCTATAATGTTGTACGCAGTCAACTAATCTTAACTGTTTGAACGCAGGAATTCCTATGATCTGTTTAACCACCAATCAAAGTAGCTCGGACGGTAGGTCTGTTTATTGTCCAGCAGTGTTTTGGCTGATTTTTCTTTTGACGTCGACATTCAGTCACCAAACGTTATTTGCTCAGCTGACAGCTCGGCAGTTACTTGCACCCACGGTAGAACAATATAGTGATCAATTCCAAGATGTTGAGCTGGCGGTGGTGGAATTCGGCAAAGGCAATTTCAAGTTGGCCAAAAAATCATTGGAACTTGCGTCAAAGCAACATCCGGAGCTAGCCCCGCCGAGTACCATGATGGCGTTGCTGTTTCTTTCGACTGGACGAGTCTCCGATGCTGAGGCTGAAGTTGACCAAGCTGTAATTGATCGGCCGGCAGATCCAGAAGCTGTGATCTTGCTTGGGGATTTAGCATTACGCGGAAAAAAACTGACCATTGCGGAATTGGCCTACACCCGTGGGGCGCAATTGGCCGAGCAATACGATGGAAACGAATTCCGTTTGCGAAATCTAATGATTCGGATCCATGCTGGCATCGGGTCGTTGTATGAGATGCAGGGCCGGCATGCTCAGGCTGCGGAATCATTGAAAAAATGGCTTGTTATGGAACCCAAAAACCCAATTCCACATGGAAGTTTGGCAAGAGTCTTTTTTAAAATGAAACAGTATAGTGAGGCAGAAGAGAGCCTTTCTGCTATGGCAAAGATGGACGAAAACACACCGCCTGTTGGCATCGCGATGGGCCGACTCTACTCGGACGTTGGGATGGATGATGAAGCCCGGAAATACATGGATTCGGCGATCAAGTCAAAAGGTGATGATATTCGCGTGAGATTGACGGTTGCTGAGTGGGCTCTGGGCGTTGGGCTCATTCCTTTTGCAAAGGAAAATGTCAAGGCAGCACTCCAGTTGGAAGAAGATTCTCTTGGTGGTTTGGTTCTGGCAGCACGAATTGCCCGTGTGGAGGGTGATTTGCCGGAGGCGGAAAATCTCCTGAATCGAGCGGTGCTCCAGTCGCCAAGCAGTTTTGCTGCGACCAACGAGCTATCCCGGGTATTGGCCGGATCGGATGATCTGAAAAAGAAAAAAACCGCCCTGCAGTATGCTCGCCGAAATTTTCAAATTTCTCAAAACAAGAACACCTCATCACGAGCTGAGGCAATTATTACTTACGCTTGGATATTACTTCAGAACGACCGGGCCAGGGAAGCGGAAGCGGCACTCAACGCACTACCCAACGGCACGTCCATCAGCCATGAAAATGCTTATTTAACTGCCCAGGTTTATGCCCAACGTGGCAGGTGGGATGTGGCGGCCAACGCGCTACAATCTGCGATTGCCAGTGGCATACCGTTTCCAGGTCAGGATCAGGCGCGACAGATGCTTGAGGAAGCCAAGGAAAAGTGATTTGGATGAGTTCCGAATCATTCCAATTGAAATGACGCTGGATCAGCGTCGTCTGCTTTGATCCCATTTCGCTCCCATGACGTGGCTTGAATAGTTGGTTCGGCCCCCGTATCTACTGGATCAAGGAGTCGCTCCGGTTCTCCCGGCCTTAATGATTGTTCAGCGTAAGCTGGTCGATGTGCCTCGATTACGAGGCGATAGTTCCCGGTGAATAGTAATATTGATCATATTCGATTCAAGCAATCAACTGCATAGAACTAGGAGAATGGCACCTTAACCGAAAATGTCAAATAAGGATCCGGAAGGAGTTCGATACTGGAACAGGATTCACCTCATTTTTAGCAAAGTTCCAGGACAGTGCAAAAATCAATTTTAACTCTCGGCGCGATTTCCTCCATGATCCTGGTTTGCGGATTTGTGGCCTTTCCATTGGCTTCTCAGGATTTGAGGCAATACAAAGAATACGACCGATATCGTTATTTGCCCAGGCTCCCGTCGCCGTCCTCAAAACCGACGCCCTTCCCCTTCCAACAGAAAGAGCTGGAGGGTGATGACAGGGTCATTTTGGATCAGCTGAAGAGTCTCATTTTTCTTGATGATCCAGAAAAATTGACTGCTCGATCGATTGATGCGACTGGAATTCAAGTCAAAAGCGAGTCGGGGTTGGTGATTCTGAAGGAGCCTGAGTTCCAGGAAATAGCTGGTGCCTATCTTGGCAAACCGGTGAGCATGCGTCTGCTCAATGAGCTGGTTCGCGATGTGATTTTATATTACCGCCGGCAAGATCAACCGGTGGTGGACGTCAGTATTCCATCAAACCAAGAGATCACCAATGGTGTTATTCAGGTGCTCATCACTGAGGCCAAGGTGGGACGTGTTATTGTGCAGGGATCTCAGTTCTTTGACAACGATGTTCTGTTGAAGCAACCCTTTATTTCCCCCGGCGATACTGTTTTCGAATCGGAGCTTTCAAAAGATTTACAATGGCTTAATCGCAACCCTTTTCGAAAAGTAGATTTGAAGTTAACGCCCGGTGAAAATCGAGGGGAAACCGATGTTGTGTTTGATGTCGAGGACGATTTGCCTTGGCGAATTTACAGCGGCTATGAAGATACGGGAACTCGATCAACTGGTTTGGAGCGAACCTTTTACGGATTCAACTGGTTCAATGCATTTAACCGTGATGATCAAGCGGGCTATCAGTACACCGCCAGTAGCGATTTTAGCAAGTTAGGCGCGCATTCCGCTTTTTATTCACGGGCTCTGCAAAATCGGGACATTGTCACATTATATGGAAGCTATGCAGAATTCACGTCTCCGATTGCTTTTTTTGGAACCTCAAGCGGCGTGACCTGGCAAGTGCTTGGGCGAAAATACCATGAGTTAAAATCTGACGGAAAATACAAACAAGGGTTTGTGTCGGGGTTCGATGTCAAGCAAACCAATAATAATCTAGACTTTGGCGGAGCCGTCATTTTTGGCGAGGAGGTCAGCATCGTACAGATGATGATGGGCTATCAGGGGCGATATGAAGACGCTTCTGGTAGTTGGAATTTGGGAGCTGACGGGTATTTGAGCCCGGGAAATATTGGCGGTGGAAATCGTAGCCCAACTTTTCAGCAAATTCGTCCGTTTTCGACCGCTAATTATTTTTACGCGCGGGGATTTCTTGAAAGACGGCAGTCTCTGAATAGAAATCTGGAATTGGTGGGCCGGTTTACCGGGCAACTCTCTGAGGCCAATTTGATCGTCACCGAACAGCTTGGTCTTGGCGGTTACAACTCGGTACGAGGATTCGATTTGTACACGGCAGCGCAGGATTCCGGTTTTATATTAAACCTGGAACTGCATACCAAGCCGATTAGCCTGATCAACAGTGATGACGAATTAAAATTCCTTGGTTTTTACGACTACGGCCAAGGTTATAATCACACTCTTTTACCCGGCGAGGCATCGACGGTGCGATTGCAGGGGATGGGTGCCGGTCTTCGGTATCAGTTGCAATCCAATATTGAATTGCGAGCGGACTATGGGTGGCAAATTGATTCGAGCGCTACGCTGATAAGCTACCGCAGTCGTTCACACATAGGATGCGTATTGAGTTATTGACAACAGGGGTCAGGTGCCTGGTTCATCCATTGGGAAATTTCTTCCTTACGCTGTTGTCATTATCGATTGATTGGCCCCAGTCAGAACTTTCCAGGATTGAAAGGGGCAATTGAATTGGCCTCGGCATGCTCTCATGCGATGAAAAACCACTGGGAGAACCATCAGGACGATTCCTGATGTCGCCCTCCTGCTAAGCGGAATTGTTCTCTATCGGCAAGTTGGTTGCCTAGCTAACCTCAACAGGAAGTCGGTACCACGAATTCCTTAAATAACCCTTGGCGTTCCAGGGGATCCTGGCCGGCATTAATCCGCCCGATGAATCGGTTGCTCTTAACAACAGCTCGGTTGTTTTCGAGTTGACTTGAACATTGGCGGTCCAAAGCTGCCAGCAAAAATCCTGTTTTTTTCCGATGAGTTTGCCGCGTGTCCATCCTCGTCCGCCGTCAGCTGAGATCATCAGATCCTTGATTTGGCTATGACTTCTTCCGGTCGGTAAGGCGTATCCGGTCAGTTCAATCGCCCCGGCCGAGAGGCGACTACCAGATTTGGGTGTGCAGATTGCCGCGTTAATGGGAAATCGGTAGATAGGCCCTGATTCCGCCCAATCCAACGGATCGGTCTTGGTGACGATCTTGTATGCGTTGGCAACATAATGGTTTGGCGACGGACGATCACTCACCACTATTTTTCCCAACCATTTGACACTTCGGGCACCGATGTAGCCGGGAACGACCATTCGTAACGGAAACCCATGATCAGCCGTCAGTGGCTGGCCGTTCATCTGGTGGGCCAACAGTGGCGCACCTGGTCCATTGTCAACCAACGCTTTCTCAAGGGGTATTGAGCCACCAAAACCGATGATCGAACTGTTTTTTTGAATCTGGTCCAGTCCCTCAAACCAAACATGTTTGGCATTTTCTAAGACCTCGACCCTCTTCAAAATGGCGGCGAGTTGACAACCCTCCCAGGTTGCGTTTCCAATCGTACCCGCTTCCCACTGCACCCCACTCACCTTGGGCACATTCTGATACTCTTTACTATTGTATTCAGACCGTCGATTTCCGGCACAAGTCAATGTAGCGGTCGTCAAATGCGAAGGCATCTTCATTAGATCAGCCATCGAAAAGGTACCGGGGCGACGAACCAGCCCTTCTACACTCAGCCGAAACTGATCTACTTCAATTTCAGGATTAGGTGCATGGCTTCGCACATAAAACAACTCTGTCGGTGTCTGCCATGAGTTGACCAATTTAGTCAACTCGGGCTCGCCGTTACGCGGATCGGTGGTCCGGAACATTAAATCCTTATGGGGATTTTTGGCGGCAGTAACCTCTTGTGAAAGAGCATCGACTGTCCCTTTCAAGCTGCCCGCTACCAAAACCCCTCCAGAGCTCAAGAGGACTTCGCGGCGGGACGGCAATAGATTATTCATGTCATACCATTTCGAGTGATTGGAAAGATTGTCATTTTACATAGCATTTGCAACTATCGGAAACCCGTCCACCGCTCCCAGACGAACCGGTTGGAGAGGGGGTTTCAGCAGATGCGGTCGAGGTTGCTACGGTTTGTTCAAGGCGATTTACAACAGATCAAATGCTAAACTCTATCCAGTCCACCGGTTGCGTCAGCGAACGTATCGGTTTCGACACCCAGTCTTTGCAGGATGGTGACAAAGAGCTTCGCCAATGGAAGTTCTTCTGAATGCATTTTGCCTCTCCAGCCTGCATCGGTAACGATTCCGGCGCCTGCCTGGTTGTCTTCATTTCCTTCGCCAAACTTGAGGTATCGCCCGTTTTTAAATCCGAGGTTTTTTCCACCGGCAGAAATAATAGGGTAATTTCGAGAAAGGTGGAAACTGCTGGAGGCCGAGCCATGCATCGCAAAAGTATTGTCCAGCATGTTCCCCTGACCAAACGGTTCGGAAGTGTCTTTTAATTTTTGGACGAACCGACCGAACTCTTCAGCTTGATAGCGATTATAGGTACCAAGGTTCTTCCAACCATCTGGTTTTTTAACAGCATGAGTTAGCCCATGGGCAGCACTAAGACCAACAGCTCTTGATAAGAGGTCGTGAGGGCCCTCGCCATTCTCTCTGCCCAATTGAAACGTCGCCACGCGAGTTGAGTCATTCAGAAATGCAAGATAGATCAATTCATACATGGTCTGGAAATAAAGTCGGGCTTCTTTTGGGTCTGCACCTAAATGTAGATTTTTGGAATCCACTTTTGGGAAGGGTGTATCAATCCACTTTTGAGCTTTGGCCAACTTTATCTCGGTATCGCGAACGGCGTCAAGATATTGTTTTAACGTTTGCTGATCGTGATTGGAAAGTTGTCGTCCCAGCGATTTCGTATTGGTGATGAGAAAGTCCAACGCACTTTTGCTTCTTGCCAGTGTTGCCGCCGCATCTTTGCTTTTGGTCATGAACAGCATGTCGAAGATCTGCTTTGGCTTATTCATCGCTGGAACCGGCCGACCTTCACGATTGAAAGACTGTGTCTGTGCACCACGTGGGGAACCGATTCCACCATTGGTGGAAAGTACCAGTGAAGAATGACGAGTGAATTTACCGGCATAAGCTGCAATGGCCTGATCGACTGAAATTGAATTTTTATAGGGGCCATGGCTTCCTGTCGCCGCACCGGTCAAGTATTGATCGGCATTCGAATGGCCATGGACTGTTCGCGCGGCAGGATGCGACAGGCCTGAGTAGATCGTTAATTCACTTCGCAATGGCTGGAGTACATCGAGTACTTTTGTCAACTCGAAATCTTTCTCGCCACCCCGTGGAAACCAGCTCCAGTCTTTCCAGGCAGGATCTGCTTTGAGTGGCAGACCAACACCATCAGGATGGTAAATACTTACAAAACGTCTCGGCGTATCTTTTGGATCTGGATGGCCCGCCGCAAACGTTTCAAATTTCGGTAAGGCCAATGCGATCCCTGCACCGTAAAGGAATTTTCTACGATTCAAAGAAACTGTGTTATTGTTCACGATGTGCTAACTCCTACTTCGCATGGAAAAGCTCACTGCTGACGATCAAGTTTATCAAATCCACAAGACGATCACCCCGTTTTCTGAATTGCATGGTCATGCTGTCCATGTCGGCATGATCGCTGAAAGACAATGTTCGGCCAAGAGCATAAGCGGTCATTTTCCGGACCAGATTGTTGGCAAATTGATCTTGCCGATCTATCAGCAAATACCGCTTTAAACCGTCCATTCCGGCCAAGTTTTGCTTATTGAACAGTTCTGATGTTGCATCCACCGGCCTGTTGTTGATTCGAGTACGATAGGCTCCCAAGGCATCATAATTTTCAAAAGCGATGCCCCAGGGATCAATTTTAGCATGACAAGAGATACAAGCCGGTTCGTTGCGGTGGTCGGCGATACGTTCCTTGAGCGTCATTTTCAAGATGTTTGGGTCGGTCAGATCGACTTCCGGGACATCAGCCGGCGGCGGAGGCGGTGGATCACCAAGGATACGCTCGAGCATCCAGACGCCTCGTTTGAGGGGGTGGGAATCCTTGCCGTCAGAGTTCATCGCCAGTGCCGCAGCATTCGTCAAAATCCCCCCACGGTTCGTTTGGGGCGTGATGGATACCTTGCGAAAGTGAGGGCCGTAAACATCGGGAATTCTATAATGACGAGCCAGACGCTCGTTGACGACTGCGTAATCAGAATGAATAAAGTCCATAACGCTGCCGTTGTTTCTCAGGATTTCATCAAAAAGGGCGATGGGTTCATTTTGCATCGCCTCTTTCAAAGAGATGTCGTTGATATGCGTTACGTTGTTCAGGCCATCCAGACCGAGCCACTGTTGAACGAATTTTTGGGAGAATCTTCTGGAACGAGAGTCTGTCAGCATGCGTTTGACTTGACTGATTAACACCTCTGGATCTTTCAGTTTTCCTTCCTGTGCGAGTCGAATTAGTTTCTCATCAGGAATACTGGACCACAGAAAAAACGAAAGACGGCTTGCCAATTCCAAGTCACTGATCGTCTTAGGACTCTTGGAATCACTCGGAGGAACCCTTTGAGCGAGGTAAAGGAACTCCGGCGTTACCAATGCCGTCGCCAAAACCTCCAACATGGCCTCTTCGAAAGTTTCAAATTCAGGACGATACTTGGCAAACAGCACCATGAACGTGTCTATCTCCTGAGTCGTGACGGGGCGACGCCAAGCCCGATTCATGAATCGGGCGAGCACTTCCCGACCGTATATTTTTTCATCACTTTTGTTTTGGCTGTTGATGAAAATATCTGTATGCGTTTTCGGTGGCCATTGTTCATGGAACGGAGCGCTGATTTCAATGTAGTCAATAAGAACCCGAAGAGGATCTTTTTGATGACTTGCATTGGAGATATTTCGTATGGACAGGAATTCATCTCGCCTGGGGAATGGCGTTGCCAATTTTCGAAACGGGTTACGCTGAATGTCCCCCAGTTGAATATCAAAGTGAATAAACTCTGGTTGGTTGGGAGGTGTGGTGACCGCGATGTCGCGTTCACTGATCACTTGAGAAAAACGGGCGTCGTTACTGGTGTGGGCGCTGAAAATCAAACGCAGGCTTGCATATTCATTGGCATTCAGATTCGATCGACTAGCCCGGATGCTAACACGCATGGTGCCTTCATCCGGGAGGAACCGATCCAGGTTCAGCTTCAGTTCATTGGATCGGGGGAGACTTAGTACAACTGGTGAAACGGAGGGCGATTGCCCTGCGACCGCATCCTCACGAGGTTTTATCGTTCCTCCAGAGTAATGGATTCCCTGACCGGTTTCTTGATTAAACAAATGTTGTCGATTTCGCTGGCTACTAAAGTTTTTATCATTTTTGTCGAATGCCTTAGATTTGTTTTTCGAGGTTGCCTTCGCTAATTCTTTCTGCATCGAAATGATGTAAGTTACCGGTTTAGGACGTTCACTCTGTACGGTGGCTCGTTTGAGTGCCTTAAGCCCAATCTCACGATAAACCTCAAACTGCATGGCTGACATCTGCAAGAGTCCAGAACTATTTTTAAAGCCTGCTTCCGATACGGGCTCCGGTGGCAGTTTTTCGGCCAGGGGATAGGCCAGACCCAGCAAATCCTGAAGCGCGTAGTTGTATTCATATTTCGTCATGCGGCGAAAGGACGAGTGTCTTGAATTGTTACGGCGGACAAAAGACGCCTTATTGATTTCTTCGCTGAGCCAATTAGTGATGTTGCCACGATCGGCGTCGGCCAACGCATATTCCGTCTCGTCCTCCGGCGGCATTTCTGAGTTGCTCAGGACATTGTAAATTTCACGCCATCGCTCAACATCGGGCCCGGTCAACAAGTCAGGATTTAATTTGGCGATTTGAAGCCTTCCCTCGGACTTTTGGGGACCATGGCATCCGCTGCAGCTCTTTTTCAAAATGGGTTCGATCGATTTTTGAAAGTGGGCAAGATCAGCCTTGGGAACAACCTGGAAAGTTTGTTTTTCGGTGGTGTTTTTTTTCAAAAATCTAGATTTCATCCGACCCAATTCTCTGACACGTTGCAGTGAAAGGGGGTCGTCATCAGCCTCGACGCCCAAGATCGAGCAGGCGATGCCAAGGACAAACAGGAAAGTGATTCTCAGGATTTTCATTAAGCTATATTTTCTTCTCAGCAAAGCTCCGGTCGACGCGATGGTTTTGATGACGACCACCGCGATGATACAGAAAAAAACCGTTACTTCCAAAGTCGATTTCCAAATCTTCTTCACGACAGGATATTATACCCCAGTCCGTCCACCCAGGACGGATTTCTCAGGCGTTTTACGACATCCTCAGCGTGATTTTGGCAGTATTGGGCTGTTGTAAACTGATTCGAGTTTGTCGGCAGCCTAGATGGCGAGCCGCCATGGCTCAGCAGTCCACGGGCAATGCATTCACCCGAGTGCTGGTGTGGTATTCCCCAGGCTATTTCAAAAGAGCCGTGGTGTTGTTGTCTGAGTGTTCAATGACCGGAAAGTCTTTCGAAGCCAATGAGAGGATGCTCTATTTGAGAATGGGTTCGGATGCCTTGTCTGGCTGTCGCAAAAGTGATTTGCGAGGATCTGCCTCCAATGTGGATCAAGGCACGCTTTCAAAAAGAAATTGTCTGGATGATGACTAGGAGATGCCTTATTTCAGTGGTAAGCCCGTGGTCTTTTTTTAGTTGATCATTTTGTTTGTCCAAAATCGTTCAGTCATATCGAGCCATCGAAACCCTAAGAGACCACACCCTTCACCCTGCCCACCGCGTACACATAAACAAGCAGGTTGAGCAGTGATGTTGCCACTCTGTGTTACCAAGGACAACGGGTTACCAAGGACAACGGGTTACCAAGGACAACGGGTTACCAAGGACAACGGTCCCGTTAGAAAACGGGCGGCGGCCCCGCAGGCTCACCACTCTTTTTTTCGATTGGATACTTCGGTTTCCAGGTGGGATGCTTATTCGCCAACCAGGCCCTGATCTTCTTCGAAAGGCTGGAGGCAATTTTCGGATGTGATTCTATCAGGTTGACAGCCTCGGGCTGATCGTCGGTGAGACAGTACAATTCCCAGGTATCGGATTCGTAGTAGTAGTAAATTTTGTACCGTTTATTTTCGAGATCATCGATAGCAACGACGGTGGGCTGAGCGCGGTAATCCATGTAACCGGGAAATAGATAAAAAATAGGGTCACGTTTTTCATTGGTATTGGGATTCCGTAGGACATGCTCGAACGATTCTCCATCTAGCGGGTGTTCTGTTAGAGAAGGACTCCACTTGTTGCCGGCTAACTGTAGGCAGGTGGGATAATAGTCGAGGCAATGGATTTTGCGATGGCTGGTCTTACCTGAAGCGATCGTGCCGGGCCAACGTGCGATGAGCGGTACACGAATTCCACCTTCGGTCAGCATCCCTTTCTTGCCCCTTAGCGGAAGGTTGTCCGCATGGGTGCCTCCATTATCGGAGGTGAACAACACCAGCGTCTCTTTGGCAATGCTGTCCGACTGATTGCCATCACCGTTCGGATCGTCCAGCAGATCCAGCAAACGTTTCAGATTCTCGTCGACGCCAGCGATGAATCCGAGATATTCAGCCTGACCTGCACCTTTGGTCTGAAAGATTTTTTTCAGGTCTGGCCGTGACCGCACTGGACCGTGAACAGCATAGGTATGAAACTGCAAGTAGAAAGGCTTGCCGGTAGCATGTAGTTTGCCGACGGTTTCTTCCAACGCATCTCCGACTGCATCGCTGATGTGCTTGGGCGTACCGACCAGTTCAGTGGGAAGGTCGCGTCTTTTGATGTAAGGCTCACTGTACGGCTTTCCAAAACGGTCGAAATGCCCCAGGCCAACGCCCTTAAATTTCCATTCGCCATCTTTCTTGGTGGCGAAGCAGCTTGGCTGATGGCCTTGGGCGTGACCCCCGATATTGATATCGAATCCGACATTTTCCGGCATGGTGGATTCATCCTGGTGGCCGCCCACGTGATATTTACCGATGTGTGCGGTGGCGTAGCCGTTGTTTTTCAGTGCTTCGGCAATGGTGATTGCTTTCGCCGAGACGTCCTCGCTTTGCTTCGGGCCGATGAACTTCGCATTCTTCTTGCTGATCCCGTTTTTACCATTGCGATTAAGATTCCCCACGACATAGACATCGTTGTGAATCCTTGCCGGGTACTGCCCCGACAGTATGGCGGCCCGGGTCGGGGCGCAATTCGGTTGCGCATAAGCGTGCGTAAAACTTAATCCTTCCTTGGCGAGACGGGCCAAATGGGGTGTCACGTACTTTTTGTTGTGCGTTCCCATCGTCACCTGCTCCACGCCGATGTGGTTCCAGCCTAGGTCATCGACCATATAGATAATGATGTTGGGTTGTTCGGAGTAGGCGATTGCATTCAACGCCAGGCAGAATATTAACGGCAGTGAAGTTCGATTAATGGGGGTTTTCATTGAGTTGATTTCCTTGGCTTAGTCGTTAAGAACTTCATTGATGCCGATTTCGATGATGTCTGTGTTGACACTGCATCTTATCCAACGCTGCTCGATTCACAAAATCATCGCGATAGATTCTAGCACTTAGAGCAGAAATCTTCGGGCGTGCATGGTTTTTAACGGGAATCTTTGTAGTCGATTCGCAAGTGGGTGTGTTGTGATGACGTCTTCAGCATCTGCGATGCTATTCTCATCCAGTCTCATTCAGAATGCGAAAATAGCTGGCCTGGTAAAACGGAGCTTTCCGCCTGATGTTCCGCCCGGGTGAAACCGAATGATCGCTAGCCGTGAAGTCAGGAAATGGAAGATCAGACGGGTACGCTCTTCGCAATCAGATGGTCCCGTAGGTCACGTGCTTTTGCACAACCGACCTGCTCCATCACCTGTTGCAATTGTTTTTTGAGCATTTCAAAAGTGTGATGACCACCATACTTGCCCAACGCACAAACGCCAAACATCGGAGTCCGTCCCATGAATGCAAAGTCGGCCCCGCAGGCCAGGCAGGCCGCGATGTCAGCGCCGGAGTACATTCCACCGTCAATCATCACTTTTAACTTGCTGCTGAAATCCTGCACAAGTTTGACGAGGGGAACGATGGTTGATTGTCCACGATCAAGCTGTCGACCACCGTGGTTGGAGACGATCAAACCGTCCAATCCATGTTTGACCGCGACCGTGGCGTCATCTGGATTAACGATTCCTTTGACGACCAAGTTGCCTTGCCACTTTTCACGAATCGCCGCGATTTTGGTTTCGGTAAGCCGCCCAGAAAAGGTTTTGTTCATGAACAAGCCCAGATGTTTCATGTTCAGACCCTTGGGGATATAGGGTTTCATCGTCTTGAACTCTGGCTTGCCGGCGATTAATTGTCCCATCGCCCAAGTTGGGCTCAACGACATCTGAACGATGTTTCGCGGGGTCATCCTCGGAGGAATCGATAAGCCATTACGGATTTCTTTTGGCCGATAGGCAAAGGTAGGTGTGTCTGCCAAAATCACAAGCGTGCGGCAACCCGCCTCCCAAGCCCGTTCCAGCAGTTTGTCGCGTAATTCATTTTCGGCAGGATGGTAGAGTTGAAATAAAAACTTGCCGTCGGTGATCTTTCCAATGTCTTCTATGCTGGCGGTGCTGACCGTGGACAGCGTAAATGGGATCTTGTGATCGACAGCAGCCTGGGCCAAATACTCGCATGCTCTGGGCCACATTAGTCCTTGCAAACCGACCGGCGCGATTCCAAAAGGCGCTTCATAGGTTTCACCGAACAATTCGGTGGTTTGATCTGCCCCGTCGAAATCACGCAGATACCAAGGTTTGAGCTGCACTTTGCGAATGTCGCTATTGTTCCTCGCTAGGTTGATTTCGGTAAAGCAGCCGGCGGTGAGATAATCGTACGCGAAGCCAGGCATCCGGGACTTGGCTTTTGCTCTCAGGTGTTCGACAGACGGATATTCGGAATTGAAATGGGATCGCATGGGGCTGACGCTAAGCTATCTAAAAACTGCTGCAGAAAATCAGGTACGCACTAATCGCTGGTAACCACGGTTATGGCCGCCGCCGCAGAGTTGTCAACGCCCCGCTTGGTTGGAAACCTCGAGCAGCTCGGCGGCATCTCCACCCTCTCCGTATTTTGTTGCACGGTACCTGAAGGAGGAGCCACCTCTTACGACATAATTTGACGGATTCAGAATGGAATGCAATACGTCGATGACTCGATTTAGTGCCATCGAGTTCATCCGGAGCATTAATTGCGTTAACCAGTCTGAGTTGATTTCAAGGTGGATTTGCAGGATTCGGTGCCGGCGATCCTTTGGTGGAGACGACAGACCACGACAACGTTGGATTATCAAAAAGAAGACTGAATCGAACCGGATCTGTGGCTCAACTTTCAGTTTCAAAAGCGTTAACGGTTCGGGACTTCCCCGATATTTTTCGGAGACAGTTTCGCGGGTGAACACTGGGCCTCGTCGTAAGCTGTTCAAATCGGGAAGGCAACTTGAGTGTTGCAAAGTCAATTTAGACAAATATACTGAGCTTAATTCATACCCGCCCTTAACATCCTTAACGCTGTTGAAATCCAGCAACAGGATCATCAATTACGACAGTTTTTCGATTTTCTTCCTCCATCGAAAAAATCCCGAACCGGTTGTTTTTTTAATGCTCTCTTCTTAGCGATGCTGGGCGTTAGCCATCAATTTTCATTTATCGTCGATACTGCATCACCCTGCTACTGGTAAAACGTCCTATGAAATCGTCTCGCATGCCCTCTATCCGCAACCTGCGAATCGAAAAACTGGAAGACAAGCTCCCTTTGGCGGCGGACGTCAGTTTTCTGGATGTCGGTGACTCGCTCGCCCTCCGGATCGATACGGCGGACCAGGCTGTCTATTTCCAGGCCACCGAGGACGGCTACGAATTTTCTCTGGACAGCGGTCAGTTTATCGGTACTGACAATGCAAATGTTTCCGGTAACGGGACCAATTTGCTGACAGTGTCATCGATCGGGATTGCAGCTTTTGATTCGATCGAGGTGGACGACTATGCGGCGGGGGGGAGTTTTCATTTTCTCAACAGCGGGTTGAACTCGGTAACCGAGAGGTTTGAGGTCCGGTTGGATCGAATGGATGCAGGCGAGATTACTTTTTCGGGGAAAACGCAGTTTGTCGGTTCCGCGTCGCTGAACGCCGAAACTTCAAAAAACATTCTGGTGAATGCCGGATCGGATGTCAGCGCGATTCATGGCGATTTGCAATTGAGTGCGAACCAACAGGAGACGTACCGCACTGATTTGGGAAAAGGGATCAGCATTATTGATTCCACCATTGAAGTCCTGGGTGATGCGGATCTGGAAATTCATGGAACAGGCGGGCTGGAAACTTCGGGCGGGTTTTTATCAAGTCCGATCGGCGTCTATATCGAAGACTCGAACATCTCCGGTGGAACCGCGGGTCAAGTTGTTATGAATGGAAGAGGTGGGCTTGGCGAGGTCAACAGCAATCATGGTGTATCTGTCGGAGATGAGTCTACTATTGTTTCGCAAGGGGGGACACTTGAGATCAATGGTTGGGGAGGCGGCTCAAATGATTCTGGAAACAATATTGGAATATTATTGTGGCAAGGTGGTTTGATTCGGGGCGCAGCCAACTCACCAACCATTCTTGAAGGAACCGGTGGAAACGCGTCGGGAGATAATAATGATGGAATCCGCATTGCGGGTGTCAGTAATACGGATCAATCTTCCACTATCACATCTGCTGGCGGTCCAATCACCATCAATGGTTTTGCCGGGGGAACAGCAGGCTCAGCGTATAACTCTGGTACGGAAGTATTAAACGGGGCGATCATCGAGGGCCCGGAAAATGAGGCGCTTGTTGTTTCGGGAGTCGGCGGTACGGCCTCCGGAGGTCACGATCAGGGAGTGGTTGTTAGCGGTGCCAGTGAAGAGGGTGTTGGTGCAACGATCACGTCTCGGGGCGGTAACGTCACCATCGATGGAAGGGGCGGCGGCACTGGGGATGTCGGTTACAACCGAGGTGTTGCCGTTTGGAATGGCGGTGTGGTTTCTGCCGGCGGGACGGGGGATGTGACCGTTACCGGTGTGGGGGGAAACGATAATGGTCCGTTCAATCTGGGAGTGAGTGTCGCGGCAAGCGTCGCAGACGCTCGCATTACCTCGTCGGGCGGCGACGTTTTGATTCGGGGAACGGGGCAAGGCGGTCCCAGTTCATTGAATAATCGAGGAGTCGAGGTGCTTGGGGGAGGTGTCATTACCGCTGGAGGAGAGGGTGAGGTAACTGTCGAAGGAATTGGTGGCCAAGGCACGGGTGGTTATGACCATGGAATCCTGGTTCATGGAATACGCGGCGAAGATCAACGATCTACCATCACATCCGGTGGCGGAAAAATCACCGTTTCAGGTACCGGCGGTGGAACTGGTGCCGCAGATTTCAACACGGGCGTTTACGTACAAAATGGCGGATTGATTGAAGCGCCCTCTGCAGAGCTACTGCAAATCGAAGGCCATGGTGGAAAAACGGCGGGAATTCGAAACTACGGTGTGTGGGTGGCTGGTGCAGCAAACGACCAAGTGGCAGAAATCACTTCGCGTGGAGGAATCGTCGACATTAACGGAGTCGGGGGTGGGAGTGCGTCTGAAGAGAGTGAACACAACTGGGGTGTTGTCGTTCAATACGGTGGCAAGCTCGAGGGCCCCGAAGATTCTCCTCTCTCGGTTTCAGCGACAGGTGGCGAGTCTGGAGGAGTATCTAATTCTGGCATATGGGTCGGCCACAGTTCTACCGATGGCAACTTTGATGCGACCATCACCTCTCGCGGGGGTGACGTTTTCGTCATGGGCCAAGGCGGAAACGGTACAAAAAGCCATTCAAAGGGTGTCGTGATCGCTAATCAAGGAATCGTTTCTGCTGGTGCAATGGGGGATGTTACCGTCACGGGTACCGGCGGAATTTCTAGTGGGGGTGGTAATCAAGGGGTTTTCGTCAGTGGTGAATTGGGAGATGCGAGAATCACCTCAAACGGCGGCGATGTTCTGGTCGAGGGGCAGGGGGGTGGCACGGCTCTGTCAGGTAATAACTTTGGCGTTTGGCTTTGGCAGGGCGGGGTCATCACCGCGGGTGCAACGGGTAGCGTAACGGTTGAAGGAAACGGAGGTCATAGCGAAACTCTGGGCGATCACGGTGTTCTTCTCAGCGATCAATCAGATGATGGTCGTCGTTCGACGATAACATCTGGGGGTGGAGTTTTAACGGTGACCGGCACAGGAGGTACGGGTGTCAGCTCGGTTGGCGTTGGAGTTGAAGACGGCGGCTTGATTCGTGGACCGGTCGACTTGGATACCATCATTGTTGGGCAAGGGGGCGCAATCGGAAATGGTGTCTTCGTGCTCCGCGAAAAAGATGGAGTCAAGTCTACGATCGGTTCACTGGGAGGTGATATCAGAATCGAGGCAACCGGCGCTGGCAACCAACGCTCTGGATTGTACATGGCAGACAATGGCCAAATTCAATCAGAGGGCGATCTGACAATTGTCGGTTTCCCTTCGCCGGATGAGGCATCATTTGGATTGTTTGTTGACGGCAATACTGGCACGGCCATCTCGGCCTCGGGACAGATTCTGATCGATGCTTCCATTGGTATGTGGGACGTGGCGAACGATTTTTCTGCGACGACGGTTGCGTGGGGAGGAGGAGTTTGGGTTGCCAGAATCAATGGCCCTGCACCTGAATCCCAATATGATCAGCTGGACATTGAAGGAACCGTGGAACTGGGCGGTCTCGATTTGACCGGCAGTTACCAACCGCAAGTCGGTGAAAGCTTTATCCTGATCGATAACGATGGTACGGACGCGATCGTTGGCAAGTGGTTCTATGATGGCGGATTGGTGAATGAAGGCGGTTTTATCGCTTTCAATGGGACTATGATGCAGGTCTCCTATCTCGGTGGTGACGGCAATGACCTCGAAATGACCGCAGTCAATCTCCTGCCAACGCTGGATTCGATTGACGATTTGGTTCTTTCCGAGGACGCTGGTCCGCAGGTGATGGATCTGACCGGAATTTCACCAGGCGGCGACGAAACCCAGGTGTTGGCGATTTCAGCAACGAGTAGCAATCCGGATCTGATTCAGGCTCCGCAAGTGGACTACAGCGATCCATCTTCGACTGGAATGCTGCATTTCACACCGGTTAGAAACTCGCATGGTGCCTCGATGATCACGGTCATTCTGGAAGATGGCGGAACGGACAACGATCTTTCCACCCAAGAGGACAATGGGGTTCTGGAGATGTCCTTTCAGATCACCGTCGATTCGGTCAATGATGCACCCACCCTGAGGGTCCAAGAGGAATTTGATTTCAGCGAGTCGGTGATTGACAAGTTGGTTAATCTATCGAATATCGGACCTGGCCCCAACGAGTCGGATCAACCCGTTGCGATTTCGGTCAATACTGACAACCCTGATTTCCTAACGGATATTTTGATTGATTACACAAGTGGTACGGCCGGCAAGCTGTATTTCAGCACAGCTCCCGGAGAACTGGGCCGCGGCAATATCTATGTTAGCGTGGAAGATGGTGGCTTGGACAATGACCTCGCCACCCGGGAAGACAATGCAAGCACAACACAAGTGATCGATGTCGGGGTAACAACGAAAAAGAGATCGTATACGTCCTATGACCATACGATATTTGGAAAAATCCAAGGTACCTATCGCGACACTTATTGGAGGAACCACTCGGCCCAGAGTCTCCAGGAAACGCTTTTTCAGGGTAACCAACGGAGCCGGTTGGAACACCGCTGGGAATTTGATTTGGTGGGCGCGGATTCCTCGCTGGAGTTTGTCGTCAATGCCAGCCATGATTCATCCAGTGAGCAGTTTCGTTTCCAGTATCAGGTGGAGGGGACTTCTGGTTGGAAAACTTTGGTGACGACGACCGAAAACGAGAGCTGGCGTTATTCCAAAATCATTGATGACCCATCTCTTGAAAACGACACCAAAATCACGGTTCGCGTCGTTGACACTAAACGGGGATCCGATGATGACAGCGAATTGGGGACGATATCCATCGAACGATTGTTTTTTACCTCTCGGCGCTTGACCGAAGCCAAAGAAGGTGTCCAAGTTTTGGCCTTTGACCCGGAAGGAGAAGAGGGCCGCGACAAAGGGCAATTCTGGCTTCAACTGTCTGACCGAAGGCGTTTGGATCATGATATCGAAGTGTTCTACGAAGTGGGTGGCACAGCCGACAGTTCCGACTACGCCGAGACGTTGAGCGGGTCAGCGATCATCCCGGCAGGCGCCTTGAGGACCCGGTTGTATATCACGCCGACCGATGATGGGTTTTCGGAGGGATCGGAGTCCGTTGAGATTCGCCTCTTGGTCGGCGACAATTATCGACTGGTTGGTGATGAGGTTGCCTCCGTCAAAATCAAAGATAACGACCTCGTCAGTCACGAGTCCAATTGGGAATTCACTTTGCGTGGGAGCCATGATTTGAACTACACCCAAGGTTGGTTCGATGACGCAAATACCGAGTCAGTGACCGAGGAGATTTTCGCAGGTGGGAATCGGACACGAATGGATCATCGATGGAAGTTTGATCTCAGCGGTGAGACACAAGTGCTATTCCGTGGCCAAGTGGAAATCACCAGCCAAGCTGACTTGGATGATTTTCAAATGGTGTACTCGACGGACGGGACCAAGTGGTCGTCTCTGGCCAGGCTGACATCCGCCGATGGTATTAAAACTATCAACAGGTCAATTGCTTTACCGGAGGATGTGTCGGACGTTTGGGTACGAATATTCGACCGTTACCGAAGAAATGGAGATACGACGCCCAGTAGCGTTGCGGTCGAATATCTCCGCTTTGAACGCATCAGTACCGGTGCCTCTTTATCGCCGTCGTTCCTTCAGCCCCAAAGCTATTCACCGATGGTTGATTCCCCCGCAACGGTAAGACCGTATCGAAACCCGCAGGACAACCTGTTCGAGTTGCTGGGCGCGGCAAGCCCAAATGAAATTTCTGTTATGTACGAAAATTGGGATGAGATCGAAAACCTTTATGAGCAATATCAAGAAGCTGACAAAACCAGTGCGTCGATCCTGGAATGGATGAAGGACCAGCTGGCTTCATAATTCGGGCAGTGTGAGAGTAGCCAGCAGATCTAAAGCAAATCAGGGTTTTACTTCAACCTAACACAGGTTTGCACAGATCCTTACCGGTACTTCTCCACTCTCTTTTTGGCTTCTGACCTGATGTACAGCATGCACCGACTAAGATGCTTCGCCTGGCTGTCACTCAATCTGTTGATCCCCTCAAGACGCAACACCGAGACGTTACCCAAATGAGCGGCTGCCGGTTTGCTCAGTTCCATTAAGCCACCAAGCTCGAGAAACGTACACCTTCCGAGCGACTCTGCCTGCCGATCGGTGATTCTCTCCAAGCCGTCCAGATGAAGATTGCGGCAATTGCTCAGCTGTTCTGCCTGAAAATCAGTCAGCTGTTGTAAGCCGTGTAATATTAGTTGCGTGCCTTTACATTTACCAAGTGATACGGCTTGCGCATCTGTAAGCTTCGTCAAACCGTTGAGCATAAGAGAACCCGTTTTACCGAACATTTCTATCTGCTCTGGACTTAGTGCTTGCAGGCTATTCAGCGTAACGCAGTCGAGCCGTCCCCAACAGTTGTGCCTGCTTATCTGTAAGGCTTTCCAGGTCATCCAACAACAAGGAAGTGTTGTTTCTCAGAAGATGCTTTAGCTCCGTCTTGCTAAGGTGCTTTCTAGTCCTCGCTGTCAGGAAGCTAAGTTCCTCAGTCTCCTCATCTGCGAATCCACCATTACAGAATAAAGTCATAAGAATAATGAGAAAGCTCAAAGCACACGCTCTAACTATAGTTTTGCTTGACATTGCATTCACACGTACACATCAGATCGGATTGAGAATTGATTTGGTTTTGGTTCTTCGATGATTATCGGGTCAGATTCGACTGGCTGGCAAACGAGCAGGGTGAGTCAAACAGCCAGCTTTGCCAAGATCTCTTTCACAACCCGTGCCGGCTCTACGCTAGTTAGACGTAACCCAAACCTCTGGTGTCTAAAAGCCAACCGGGTTGTGCTCGACACCAAGCGAGTGCCGGATGATGGCATTCAGGACGCGGATGTGGACGACGTCCGAGAGGACGCTGTAGCAGAAGTCGTCAGTTTCACCGTACATCGCCCACCATGGAACTTTGAGCCTAGCGTAGCCAACCATTTGCACGGACTGTCTGAATGAACCAAACTGTGGGAATGGATTGGTTGACAATCAATCAAATCAACAATCGACCGAATCATTTCTCTCATTTGAAAGCCACCATGACACGTGTCAACCGACGCCGGTTTCTGAATTCCACATCCGCTTTGGCAGCGGCTTCTTCGCTGGGTTTTTTTTCCAGCAGCGCAGTTGCTCGTTCGAATTCACCGAATGATCGACCAAGAGTGGCGGTGATTGGATGCGGCGGACAGGGGACTGGCGATGGGCGACGGGCAACCAACTATGGTGACATCGTCGCGGTGTGTGATGTCGACACAACTCATTCTGCCTATGCCAAAGCAGCCTACACACGCCGCATGGCAGCCAAGGGCAAAGAAGCCAAAATCGACGTCTATGAAGATTATCGCGCCGTCATTGATCGCAAGGATATCGAGGCCATCATTTGCGGAACCGTCGATCATTGGCACGTAAAAATATCAGCCGAGGCGTTGAAGTCGGGCAAAGATGTCTATTGCGAAAAACCGCTTACGTTGACTGTCGACGAAGGGCGAATCATTGCCAAAGTGGCGGAGGAAACAGATCGAATCATTCAGGTTGGCACCCAGCAACGATCGGACGAACGGTTCTTGAAGGCGGTCGCCATCGCTCATTCCGGCCGATTGGGAAAGCTGAAGAAGTTGACAGTGGGCCTGAATCACAATCCGTTCAGCAAGTCACTTCCCGAGGTTGCCCCGCCAAAAACACTGAATTGGGATCGGTGGAAGGGACCTACCGAAGACGTACCCTATCGTTTTCTGAAAAACGGCAAGGATGGGCAAAAGCTGGTTCGGACATTGGGTGATGGTTCAATCGACGCCTCAAATTGTCATAAGGAGTTCAGGTGGTGGCTACAGTACAGCGGTGGCAAGATGACGGACTGGGGCGCCCATCATGTTGACATCGCGCAGTGGATTGTCAATCAATGCGGACCGGGGCAGGGACCCACCAGCATCGAGCCGGTGATGGTCCAGGCGAAAGTCCCTTTTGATGAAAAAGGTAATCCCACTTTGGACGATCAATATAACGCACCGCACCGTTTCACCGTCCAGGTCAGGTTTCCCAATGATTTGCTGATGGAAATTACCAGTGAGGGGCGAAACGGAATACTGGTTGAAGGCACCAAGGGCAGAATCTTCGTGAACCGCGGTACGATTGCGGGTAAGCCTATCGAAGATCTGGCGAGTAACCCACTTCCCGGTGATTGGTTGGAAGAACTCTACGGTGGACCAGTCGTTGAACACGTGAATAATTTTTTTGACTGTATCGCCAGCCGTAAAAAACCTGCTTCTGATGTCTGGACGCATGTTGCTGCCATCAACACCTGTCACTTGAGCAACATTGCGATTCGGTTGAATCGGCAAATCAAATGGGACGCAAAAAAACAGGTGATCCAAAACGATCCGACAGCCAATGCGATGCTGAAAAGAGATTTCCGGAAAGGATACGAAATCGAGATTTGATACTTTGTCGAGTACACCCGACTGGTGTCCAACAAAAAGAAAAAAGCCCGTAAAGACACCAGGCTTTTCGATTCAGTGGCCAAATAGTGGCCAACATTCAAATTATCAATTTTCCATCTTCGTCAGGCGTGGGCCTCCCGACGAAATCGGGACTTGAGCAAAATAAGAGAGCCAAACCCGTCAACACCAAAGCACAAACCTAGCTACTTTGACAAAGTCTTCAACTCGTCAGTTAACATTTTTATAGTGTTTGGCAGTTCATTAAGCTTTTTTGCGATCGCGTCATTATCCTTTTTAGTTTTTGCCAAATACACCAAGTCATCATTGCAAAGCTGCTTTCGCTCAACGTCTAAAAGCTCGCCAGTTTCCTTTCGCAGAGTCACAGTTTTGTACTCTTTTGAATCAACAAACGAAGCAGAGATGGAATAAGTTCCATCTTTAGATTTCCACGTTCGAAGAGGGCGTTTGACGTTGTTCTCTAAATCTTTCAGTTCCTCTTTTAGATTGGCGATTTTTTTTCAACAGTTTTGCGCCTTGCAATAATTTCCTTTGCCTTATCGTCCGTGGGGGGCTGGACAATCGCAGATCTTTTTTAAAACGCTTTGCAGACCTCAAGCTGGCTGCATGCATCACGCATGGCATATACCCGCCGAGTAATTGCCCCACACTTCATGCGAAGAGAGCTGCCTAAACAATAAATATCTTGGACTGATTTTACACTTTAGGTATGCAACCTTGAATCCTTGTACTGAAGTTCCGTTGTCCATGACTTCTTCATGCAATCACGCCTGCACCACTCACTGTCGGTCAAATAACGGGCCAGGCATGTGCCAGAGAGGCAACCGTTTGCGTTCCGAGGAAATTCAATCGACAATAATCAGTCGAAGTGCATTTCGTCAGCTGATTGGCAAAGTAGCATGCATCACAAACCGAGGCAAACAACGTGGCACCACAACGGATACCGGCTATCTACTGTTTTTCACATTGCTATAACGCGCCATTGCCTGACGAGCGGGCATCGATGCTGACGGTTCTCTCGCTCGATACCACCACAAATAGCTTGATCCCCGTACAACAATTGACGCTGCCGGAAGGGACATTGATGCCTATTGCTCAGGTGATCAATCAAAAACACACGAAGCTGTTTACAACTGCTGGAAAACACGGAGTCGCTTGCTATCACCTAGCTCCCCACGATCAAGGGAAAATCATTGGTGGACCGATCCTGTGGCAGGTTACCCCTGAACCCTTGAAGACACCTTATGGTGTGATGCCAGTTGATATCAGCTTGGATATGCGTGAGGAAAACCTGTTTACATGTAATTTCATGGCAGGCTCAATTTCCGCGTTATCGCTTGACACCGACGGTCAACTTTGCGGTGATCCCCGAGTTTGCTTACTGACGCATTCTGGTATTCCTGAGAAAGTCCGGCAACTCGAGCCTAGTGCTGCGGCGAAAGAACTGGGTTTCCCAGAAGGTTTTCCCGAGGATGGATCACACCCGCATGGAGTCGCGTGCCACCCCAGTGGAAAATGGTTGGCGGTTTGTGATCTGGGTACCAGTAACCTTTCAGTGTTTTCACTTCCCCTTGGAGAGTCTTTCGATTCGGGTAAACCAGATTTTGTCTTGCGCGCTCATGCCGCACCTGACAATAATCGCCATTACCTTGCCGGCACACGTCTCATACGCTTTTCACCTAACGGCGAATTTTTATTAAGCGTCAATGAATTGGACCACACGATATCCAGCTATCGATTTGACGAGTCCAGAGGCACGCTGATTCCGTGCGGTCCACCTCAAATGACGATTCCCCAAACTTGGTTAGATGAATTACCGCCACGTCCATACATGTACAACTCTCAACCAAACTACAATGCGGGCATTGCAGTTTCCCCCGATGGTCGTCACGTGTATTCCTCAGCGAGAGGACATGATTCGGTCGCTGGTTTCAAGATTCACGCAGATGGCGTGCTTGCACCAACAGATCAAGTCCGAATTGCCAGTGGCGGCAGAACACCATGGTCGATCACATTTCTCGACAATCATTTTCTTCTGGTTGCTAATCAAAATGCGGATGACCCAACCGCGCGTCAACCGGGTGGCCAAGGTTCCGATCCCGACCGAATCGCGGCAGCAGGTCGTGAGCCAGGAAATTTAATGGTTCTAAGACGAGACCCTGAAAATGGCTCGCTACGTCCCACCGGGGCCATTTGGGAAGCACCGCACATCCTCAGTGCCCAAGTCGCAAAGCCTTTGGCTTGCTAATCAGCTTACATTGCCCGCGCGGCTCCAAGACAGTTGCAATTTAGCATTAAAATCGGAGCGGCAGCGTTTTGCACCCCGTGTGGTCACAAGCGGTGCAGTAGCAATTGCCGACGTTCAAACAGTTGCCGATTGTAATGAACTGAAAAGCCTGGTATCGTCCGTGGGGGCTGGGACACCTGCCTAATCGGTGTCTAGTTTTTCATCACTTTGTCGAGTTTCTCATGCAACGCAGCCAATTCTTCGACC
This sequence comes from Planctomycetota bacterium, assembly GCA_014238905.1. GTDB lineage: Bacteria > Planctomycetota > Planctomycetia > Pirellulales > Pirellulaceae > JABAAE01. The sequence goes on along the minus strand of JABAAE010000001.1, from coordinate 147,226 downwards.
GCGGCATGAGCGGTGGCCTCTTTCTGTTCTTCTCCCATCACCTGATCGTAGTTATTGACCACCGCTCCCACGACAATGTTTAACAACAAAAATGCTGAAATGATGAAGAACGACAAAAAGAACAGGGACACAATTGTATCATTGGTGCCGCCGCTAGTATCCAACAGGTCGTAACGCAAATCAGTCCAATCTTCACCGGTTAACACCCGGAACATACTGAACATTGCTTCTGGAACACTTCCAAAGGGATCCGTAATCGGCCCAATTCCCGTGATTACTTCACTCCCGCCTCTGAATAAAATCACGCCAATCATGGCGTAGAGGTAAAGAACGATCAACATCAGAAGACAGACAAAGAATAGTGAAACGCTCGATTTCAGTAACACTTTGGTGATGACCTGCAATTCCGGAAACGCCTTGAGCAGGCGAAAGATGCGAAAAACTCTCAAAATGCGAAAGGCGGTTAACATTTCGGGATTTGAAATCCAGGCCTCCGGAATGAATGCCAACGCGACAAGTACATCGCCGAGCAGCGGCAGTTAGAGAATGTCAGTGAGAAACGCCGATTGCTCGATTTCGTACTATCGAAATCGACGTGGGGCAACGGCGAACTGACGCCCGAGCAGTTATCGCAAGCACAGAAACGGGCGACGGAATTGTTTGAAAAGATCAGTGGCGGGTGTGACGCCAGCGATGTTAGACGCGTGGTTCGGTAATAACGAAGCAACGAGGAGACGCCACTACTCTGCTTTAGCAGTAACGGATGGCGACAAGACCAATGTATTGAAAAACAGCATGGCAGCCAAAAATCCGCAGACCACTTCAAAAAATCCGCAGATAGTCCGCAGCGGATCGGAGCGGTTCGCAACTGTCCGCAGAGCGGAAGAATTTATGGGAAATGATTGAAAAGCTCGGTATTAACGGTGTTTCCCAACTTGTTGAGTACACCTGGGTTGATACTTTTAGAACCGTTTTGGTGTCGTTGATTGGTAAAAAAGACTGTGTATTTCAACAGATTCGCGAATTCGAAATCGCCACGTAACAAGATGTCGGATTGTCGGGTTGCCTCCAAATACTAAGGATCAAATTGGTCCCCATAAGTACCAAAGACTGTCCAACGATTGGGGTCCACCTCAGCTTTCTTGAATTCACTAAATGCATTGTTCAATTGTTCGATTTCTGATTCAAGTTTTGCGATAAGTTTTGTAAGACGAGTTGGAGTAACGTGAGGCGGTTGAATTTCATGTTCGTCTATGTCTTCATCCAAGACTTTGAGCCACCTTTGAAATAGGTCAAGCCCCTCTTGTTCGAGACTTTCAAGTAAGTTTCTGTGATTTTTTTCCCACTCAATTGGGAATTCATCAAAATCCGCCGCAATTCGGCCAAGCACTAATAGCGGAGTAGTCCTGCTGCGAAATTTTTCGATCGAACACGAGTAAGCCAGAAACAGTATGAAGAAACTCGGCAACGAATTCTACGCATCTGCAAATTAGGACGGATCAAGACTCTGGCCGACTTTACCGAGGAGCGAGTTGAGAAAGTTTGTAACAATCTGAAGAAACGAACTTCCTCCAAGGGCTATGACGAAAGGAAAGCACCTCGAGCTTCATTGCCAACCAGGAATTCTTACCGTTCCACTACACGCAACTTTGATGAGTGGTTGTATCAAAAGCGGCGGTTGCCAGAAATTGCACTGCGGGGGTTGGAAAATGAATCTAAAACGGATGAACCTGCGAACAGGAAACGGCCTCCATTAGAGATCGATCAGGTAAAGAATTTGTGGACGGCAACACGTACAAGTAAATCTGTGGTTCAGGGCTACGATGGCTTTACGAGATACATGTTATACCTGACCGCAGCGGCAACCGGATTTCGCGTTCTAGAAATCTCATCGCTTGTACCTGAGTCGTTTGAACTTGGTTCTGATTTTCCTATGGTCAAGGTAAAAGCTGCCTTTACCAAGAACAAGAACGAAGCAAACCAGCCGTTACCTCAATACTTGGTGCCAGTTTTCCAGGATTGGCTGGTGGATAAACCTGGTGGTTCACCGTTGTTTCCAAAGTTGGCAACCAAAAGACGGCTGCGATGATGCGAAAAGATTTGGCGTCAGCGGGGTTGGAATATTGTGTTAACGGTAACCAGTATCGTGATTTCCACATGTGGCGTCATCTTTACAACAGGACTATCTGGACATCTGGTGAGTCGACCAAGGTGATAAAGGATCTGGCTCGGCATGAAGATATCAGAACCACAATGGGCTACACGCATACTACTCCCAAACAGCTGCACGCAGCTGTCAACAAAATGGCGCCGCTGCCAATTCTTCCGGCACAAAAAGCCTAAAAACATCATGAAGTTTAAGCCTTGCGTGCGTAGAAGTGACGGTTTTACGCAGGTTAGTGTCCCTAACTGGCCTTGTTTCAATCGCTGAGTCTTTGCGGGGCATCGCATTTAAGCCTCAGTTGTCTTTGACGTTTCACGGAGCATCCCGATTCTGTAAGTCCAGCTAAATTTCGAGTACAGATTCGACGACTATTGCGAACATGAGGCAGCTAAATTGTCTCTCTCGGTCTTTACAACCTTGGCGACAAAAGGCGAAGTCATGCTGCGAAGCAACGCACTATAGTTGAGCTGAAAAGCGAGTTCAGTTCCGACAGGTATGAGACGGCCATCGGAATCGGTAATCAGATGGTCGCTGCTTGCACTGAGAATTTCGATTCCGTTAGGAGGAATGAGACCACTCGGATCGGTGTCCTGCTGACCGATCGCCATTATCGTCTGCGCGATTCGACCTCGGTCAGTAACAGGTGCTGCCACGCCAAATGCAGTTTGAGCGATGTTACCCCATGGCTGTGACGGCTTGACTTTCGACTCAATCACTTCGGCCGTAAGCACGATGGCATCAGTAAAAAGACCATCAATCGGTTGCCGATGCAAAGGCTCCCGTCCAAGTAGAATTGATTCACCTAAGCGTACATCATTGATTCGACCGACGCTGGAACTGCCAAGAGCCCATTGCAGGTTGGCGGAATTGCCGCCCGATACGATGTCGAGCGAACGGTCGAAAGTCGACTCGATCGAATCTGCGAGTGAGGATAGCTCATCCATGTTTCTCGCATCGGGAATCACTCCACTTCGGCAAGCGAGATTTGTACCGATTCCCTTTAGCACGATATTCGGAAGGCGAAGTGTCTCGCGCACGATGAGCCCGAGGTCGCGTGGCATGACGCCTTCGCGAAGATCGCCCAACTCAACCATGAGTACAATCCCGTGACCTCGATTTTCCTTTCGGGCGGCAGACGAAAGTTCACGGATGACATCGAGTTCAGTGTTGAAGCTCATATCGGCGTACTTGACTACCCGCTGCACTTGGCTGAGCATCGGAGAGCGAATGAGTGTCATCGGTGCCGGTCCACGGGCACGATACATCGATTCGATATTCTCGATTCGGGAATCGCCGAGTGCATGTACTCCAGACTCCAGAAATACATCAGCAATCTCGAATGAGCCGAGCGTTGCCTTCGTGACGCCTGTTACAGAGATTCCTTTCAGTTTCAAACTCTCGACCAGCGTGGTAGCGTTGTGCCGGATCTTATCGAGATTTATCTCAAGTCGCGGTGCGGTCATCGCGTTCCCGCGGTCAACTTCTCTTCCAGGTCCGGAAATGCTGCGATAACCGTCTCAACGAGGCGACCCGATGGCCGTGAAAGTACATCAGTGGCCGGAATACCGAGTTCGAGTTCATATATTGAAATGGCCACATCCACCTCGGCTTCGGTCATGTTTTCGTGGTTGATGGTCAGGCCTATGACTCTCGTGTCGGAAAAAGTTTCAATCAGGTTGATCTCAGTGGAAGGTGTCGGCATAGTCATCTTTTCGAAGTCACAGCGATGCAGCCTTCCTGGGGCGTGCTGCAATATGACCCCGTTGGGACAGCTCCCTCTCAGAATGAAGGAAGATGTGGAATAGGCGGGGTGGCTCAGCGCTCCCTGCCCTTCGACAATAATCACATCAGGGTTTTCGCATTCGAACGCTTCGACAATCGCAGCTTCCAACTCTCCCGCACAAAACTGCGACGGAATGGCATCGAGCGAAACGCCGTAGCTGGCGCCCTGGATCAAACCGGTTTGGCCAGTGCCGACCATTACCGCCTTCAGGCCATAGTCCTTGAGAGCACGAGTCAGGATAGTGGCAGTTGTCCGTTTACCAATGGCACAATCGGTTCCAAGTACGGCTATTCTTGGGCAAGTGACGTCAGTGATGCGACCAGTGAACGACCGTAAATCCTTCTTGCAAGGTGGCTTACGAATGTCGAGTATTTCAACGTTGTTCGTAGCTATGGCGGCCGCAAACTCGGGATCATCGTTTAAGAATTCATGAAGTCCGTTTACGATATTCATCCCTAAGTTGATGGCTTCGAGAACGAGCCTTCGCTCCTGCGACGAAAGCATGCCACTTGCCGGAGCCATCCCAAAGATGAAATAGTCAGGAATACTACCTGCATGTGCAAGCGCCGCAGCAAGATTACGACAAATGGGGATACCGTTCGGCTCGTCACCGAGGACCTCGCCAGAATCAAGCCTGTCCTTTGTACTGTCTATGACTGCAAGGACCTTATACTTTTCCGAAAAACGAACCAGGCCGTTCGCGGTTTTACCGTCGATGGCACCGAAGTTGGCTTCGCAATAGACAACAGCTGTGGAAACATGTTCACTAGCTGTTGGAGATGACACCAAGTTTACTGAAGTGCTAATGGTGCTCGGTGTAAGCGCACCGGGGGGGAGTGTGGCCACGAAAACTACTCCTCGAGTTAGCTCAGAGGAGGCGACGGGATCGTGCCGACCGAATTTGGTCGAATGTCAACGAGTGGTCCCCACTAAGGATGTGTTACGACTGTATCACAAGTCGTGAGTGGCGGATATGACATGAGTGAAGGAATACAACGGGTATCCGATGGACCATCTGTAATTAGGTGTTGTCATCTGAATGTTGATTTCCGTCAACGGATTCCCGCACTTTGGTAGCATCGTCTTCGCCATTCGCGTCCTCGGGATCGGGCACGGACATTATGTTGGCCTTATCGTTCTTGCGTTCCAAACGCCGAATTCTTTTGTCCTCCGCTTTCTGTTTCTTTTGCCGATCTCGTTGAATTTTGGCGAAAGTATTCTGTTTTTTACCGATAATGTCCTCTTTAGTTGAAAAGCGATTTAGAACGAAGAGATTGATTTCTGTTTGGGCGTTTCTTGGGCGCCCTATTGCGAACTCCCGCTGTTCTTTTTATCGTTTCGAGCTTTTCGTTTCTCTTTAGGGGTTCGTTTCGCCTTTTTCTGTTTTTCTCGTTTGCCTTTGTCCTTACTTCCGCCCTTGTCACCCATCACGATATCTCCAGAAATTGAGAGTAAAAATTTTTTAATCGCTACTTCGATTAATTTTTGAACCGGTTCGAGGTCACCGTTTAACGCGTGGACCGTCACGGCGACCGCGACATCAGCGCGTTGAGAATGATAGCTGGTAACGCTACTGTTGTTGAACATTGGCTTTTTAGGCCTGAATTTTTTTCGCCCAATCGCGATAAACAATGCCCAACATAGTTTCGTCTTTTATGTCCAAAAACTCCGCCGTTTATGCCAAGAAAAAGGAATAGAGAAAGCCGACACAAAACAAATGAGAGTAATTGTGCTTCGGCCTACTATTAGTTCGGCCATCGAGCTTTGCAGACTTCGAGCTTTGCAGACTGCCGGTTAATCAGTCGTCCAAATGAATCAGAGAAATTGCCGGCGCAACTTCCGCCGTGAAGTCTATGTCTTGGCTGATCACAGTCAATAGACATTGTTTGATTGTTGAATGTATTCCACACATAAACTTCGTTTCCGTTGGCAAAACTCCGAGTGTCCTTTCAAAAAATCTTAAGAAACTCAATCAATACCGCTTTTATTTGATGCGGCATTCGCATGTTCGCATACAATCACTGCATGAGGACTCTTGGTCAGCGAACAATCGATTGACTGAAAGTTAAGGATTGACTCGGCGATTCGTAAAATCGCGAATCGCGGAAAAGCAGCTTGCACTCGCTTTGCACCGGACTCATTGAAGTCTGATTCTAGTGCCAGCAATTCCTGCTTCTTATCAACACTTTTAATGACTCAGGTATCCCCTGAAATGGGCCTGAAGAATTTCTTCTGATTGCTGATTCTGCTCAGCAGGTCTGTCTGAATAGTGAATCCGCAAATGGAATTCACAGTGACGACCGTAGTTGACTTGATTCCAATTGGCTGGAATCGAAAGGAAAGACGATGAACTTGTTCAAAAGTATCCTGGGGCGATTTACAGTTCGAGGCCGGGCCCTGGCTAAAGTTGCCAAAGGAAGGGTTTGCGCAACCAATCGTGACCCAGACAGCGCGATTAAATATTACACAGAAGTTGTCGACTCATCAGAATCGCCCGGTGAAGTCATTGCGATGGCGCTGTTCAATCGAGCGCTGGTGTACTCAACCACAGGCAGGCAGTGCGAGGCCACCGAGGACTTGAAAGCAATTCTCTGCATGCCTGAAGCAATTGCAGAGATCAAGGAATCCGCTAGCGATAAACTTGTCCGAATGCGTCGAAAGCAGGAACGGGAAGAAGCGGCAACGAGGAACGCGTGAGCCGACCTCAAATCTTTTTGGATCGAAACGCGATGGAAAACCAACGAACCGGTGAATCGAAAATTATTGAATCAAACTTGATGTTGAAAGAAAGCTGCGATCTTGAGTACTTGTTGATTGGCGACATGCGAACGCTTTTAAGTGAAGATTTCGACTTGCAGACCCGAGCCTCGCTGCTGATTCTATTGAATCGCCTGATTCGAAATCTTCCCAATGTGCTGAAACTGGCGTTGGACAACAGTTATCTGAACGCTGTTCTTAAGCGTCGACCCAACTGGTCTCGTCAAATTAAGGCGTTGTATCAGGCGAACATGGTTTGTGTTTCATTGGTCCGCGATAGGCTCGAAAAAGACACATCCATCGATGCAATATCAAAAGAGGTTGAGCAACGACTGAGGCATTGGATAGAGTCACTTGCCACGATACGTTGCCGAGAAAGCACGATGTTACAAGAGGCGTTCGCATTAGACCTTGGCGGTGAAGCGTGAACCTGCCTTTTCTGTTTGGTTGGATCGAATTACCAGCTTGGGTTTATTACGGCGGGGCATCGCTTGCAATCGTCGGTTTGCTGATCATCGTAGTGGTTGCATTCGTCTTTGGCGGTCTTTGGCTGCAAGCAAAATTCTCGAGGGTGGATGTAACATTTGCGAGCCTGATCGGAATGAGTTTGCGGAATGTCAAACCCGCCACGATTGTCAGGGCCCAGGTGATGGCCCGAAAAGCAGGTTTGACGATTTCGCGCGGGCGCGGAATGAGTTCTTCATTACTTGAGGCCCACTATCTTGCGGGAGGTGATGTCCATCAAGTCATTCTGGCGATCATTGCGGCGAATCGTGCGGGTATCAACCTGGACTTCGACCGCGCAGCAGCCATTGACCTTTCCGGTCGAGATTTGGCGGAAGCAGTTCGCACGAGCATTTTTCCCAAAGTCATTGACTGTCCCGACCCTCATTCTTCGGACTCGCCAACCAGTTTGAGTGCCGTCGCGAGAAATGGAATTGAGTTGCTGACTCGAGTTCGGGTAACCGTGCGAACTAACCTGGATCAGTTGATTGGCGGTGCGACCGAACAAACAATTATCGCGCGTGTCGGTCAAGGAATCGTTTCCACTATCGGCTCAATGGATTCTCACGAAGAAGCACTCGCGATGCCCAGTCGTATTTCTAAAACCGTTTTGGATCAGGGTATCCAGTCAAATACGGCTTACGAAATCGTTTCCATTGACGTTTCAACAATTGACGTTGGGCGAAACATTGGCGCACGGCTTCAGGCCGAGCGTGCAGAGGCAGATACTCGCGTCGCGCGAGCAAGCGCCGAGGCGCGACGTGCGGAAGCAATCGCACGGTTTGTTGAAATGGGTGCAAAAGTCACAGCAGAAAAGGCGGATCTGGTTCTCGCCGAAGCCAAAATTCCATTCGGATTGGCAAAAGCGATCAGAGAAGGTCAATTCTTCTCAAACGGGACGAATTCTGCGGAACCCAAAACAATTCTGAAGTTTCCAGGATCAAAGGAAAGTGCGTAACATTCGACGATGAAAATTCCGCCAGGAAGACTTTCGCCTGAAGCCCTTCAAGAAATCGTCGAGGAGTTTGTGACGCGTGATGGAACGGATCATAGTGAATTCTCGCGACGAGTCCTTGACGTACTCAAACAACTCGAACTTGGCAGCGTCGAGCTTTACTTTGACGAACTAACTCGTACCTGCAACATTGTTACGGCTTCGCCTAAATAAGACCAGTCCTGATCGAAAGACGAACAGGTCTCATCTGCCAAGAAGGTAAAACAATCTGAGCTGTAGGTGCCGATGTTCGTACAGCGTAGATGTGCCGTAGTATCGATTCGCAAACGCCAACAAGAATTGAATCCATTCGAATTACTTATCCTAGTGGGTTTCCAGGTTTCTTGAGGGGGTGCGACCGAATCGAGAGGATGGTGGGAGAGTCGGGCTGGCATCGTGTTGGGATGCTGTCCCCTTGGACGATGCTTTCGTCACAGGGGCCGTTTGACACGGTAGAAAGAGTACACCCGACTGGATTCGAACCAGTAACCTTCGGTTTCGTAGACCGATGCTCTATCCAGTTGAGCTACGGGTGCTTCTGAGAAACCTATTTTAGGCAGTAGACGATTCTACGCAAGTCGGCGAGTTCACCTGAGTATTCGGTTTCCGTTGGATTCTCTTGATATTCAGCAGGATAGGACAGGCTGGAGTCTGGCGAAGTCTGGAAGCGTTTAGGGTATGTCCGCTGTTAGCCTAGAAATGGCTCGTCGACCAGAGAACGCATCATGGAATGATCACATCGCTCAATGGCTTTTGAGACTTCAGGCTCTTGGAATTTCGTTTTAGTTTTCTTCTGAATCGTAGGCGACGGCAAAACCATTAACGACCGCGGCAACCCGCAGGACTTCATGGATCTTTTCCTGCGAAATGCCTTCCTTTAAAAGGCTCTCTTCGTGTGACTTGAGGCAGACGTCACAGCCGGCTAACGCCGCACATGCCATAGAGTACAGTTCGAAATTAACCCGTCCGGAAGCGGGCTTCATCATTCGGTTCATTCTCAATCCTGCTCGCTGCTGCTCATAGAATTCCTTTCCGATCATATGCCGGGAGCGATAGTAAACGGTATTCATGCCCATGAGGGCAGCAGCGCCTTTGGCATCCTCCCGCTGTTCGTCGGAGAGGATCTCTGCGGAATCTGCTCTCAACGCGGTGACGAGCTGAGAGTGCCTGACGAAATAGGCTGAAGTCAATGCGCAGCCCCAAGCCTCTTGCTGTGTGAGCTGATCGCCTCTGAGGAGTGATGATAAATTCAGTTTCATGTCCTTGGTGGCTTCGGACAGCTTCTCGCGAAGAGCGTCAATTTGGATCATCTGGTCTCCAGTAAAAATAATTTCTTTTTTGAATCATGAGTTTAAATTGCCAGCGGCATCGGCTGGGTTGATAATCATCAGCCAACGGTTTCTCCATTGCTGTTATCTTCCGATATGCCAGTGGAATAAGCCATCCCCAGTTCTCGCTTGATCAGGCGTTGAGCAGGAACAGGTTGGGAAAAAAACAGGTGGGGACGAGAAAAAAGCGTGCCTGAGCCATGGGCACGCTTTCACATTCTTTACCAATCCACCTGAAACATTCCAGAAATGGCTCATTCGCTGTTTGGCTCAGGAAAGTGTCGCGTCCCCTTTTTTCCAGTTGCAGGGGCAAAGTTCGTCGGATTGGATAGCGTCAAGGACCCGGAGGATTTCATTGACGTTGCGTCCGACGCTCAGGCTGTTTGCACATGCCCACTGGATCACCCCGTGAGGATCGACCAGAAACGTTGACCGGAGACAGACATGGGCCGAAGGGTCGACGATCCCAAGATCAAAAGCCAGTTTCTGAGCTGCGATCAGTGGGAATTTTAAATCGGTCAAATCGTCGTGGGCTTTACACCATGCCAAGTGTGAGTACTCGTTGTCGGTACTGCCGCCGACGACCATGGCGTCTCGGTCTGCAAATTCTCCAAGCTGTTTGTTGAATTCGGAAATTTCGGTCGGGCAAACAAAAGTAAAATCTTTTGGATAGAAGAAATAGACAACCCATTTACCTGCATAGGACTGGTTGTCAATTTTTGTCAGGCTGTCTGAATCGGATCCGACACAGGCATCGGCTGAAAACTCGGGAAATGGGTTACCTACGGTTAGCATCTTATTGGGTTCTTTCTTGAATAGTGTTTGAATGTGGAATTGTGATTATAAAGTTGATCCAATGTTTGTCGAATAGGCGTAGGAGGCCTAAAAAGTAGAAAGCATGGAAGTTTGAGGTGGTCACCATAAATCGTTTAAAGGTCATTCCCCCCCTCCGGAAGCACAAACTCTCGTTTTCATTGAAATCACATCAATGGAAACAGAATCACCTGGCAGTCGCAGAGGCAATTACCAGTTAGCACTTATTTTCTACCACCTTGCCTTTTGCCAATTTGTCTTCCCAAACGATTTGCATTGTCCGGAGCCTGAATCGGATTCGTAATCAGACCTTTGCTAAAATGTCGAAAATCAGTCACCGCTGAATGAAAAGAATTTTTCGGATACGGTCATGCCGAATAGGTCGATTGGCAAACAAAGGATTCAAGAGGTCAGATCGTGTTGCCCACTACTTGACCTATTGGCACTCTTTGCCGGACTTGGCCTGTTGGCACGCATGGACTGATGTGGCCATTCGGGTCCGTGCTTGCCATCCCGACGTTACTTGGATTTTCTTCCCGCGGCATTCTTTTTAGCCGATTTTTTCTTGGCGGCTGATTTGGCCGCAGTCTTTTTTTTGGCGGGCTTTTCGTTAAATGCTTTCGCCCAGTTGTTGGAATACCGCTCAGTAGACCCAATTCGCAGAATCGTCACGTTTTTCTCCTATGGAATGTTGTAGATGGCTAGACAGTTTTTGGAATTCAATAGAGGCCCGTAAATGCCACCAAAGCAAAAATGGAACCCGCGGGTAGCGAATTCCATTTCCTTTTTGGTAACCAATCCACGCCAGACCGTCAAGTATTCAAATCACCGACAGGCCAACCGATGGAGAGGACAAAAACCTGATAAAGGCCATCGATAAACTGCTGCCATCCCGGAAGGGGCCGAAACCTCCTCAGAATAGTGCAAAAAAGCAAAGAATACCGTTCCTGGAGATTGCCATTGTGAGGAAGCACCGGGCAATCGAATTCAGGTGGTTTTGCACAATTTCCGGTTAAATCTTTTTACGTCCGCCTGATTCGGCTGACTCCACGGCGAATGATTTTGGACTTCAGGGAAATTTGCAACGGACTTCGATGATGGAGTTTCTTGCCTCTTGGTTGTCACGGATGTCGCGTTGACAGGTTGGATTGCAACCGAATCGTTGCTGGGAGGACCAACGTCTCAATGGACCGGATTGGAGTGTTTCCCGGGTGTTTCGGCTGGGCTGTTGAGCTGATTGCGTTTGACGTCGGCCAGGCAAGTCGAATCGATTAACTCACCGACCAGAAAAATCGACCCGCAAATACAGGTCATGCCATATTCGTCAACGTTATGGAGTGCTTCCTTGAGAGCGGCGTGGGAATGGTCCTCGATTCGCCACTCCACACGATAATGGGCGAACTCCGGTTGGGTGGTGGTATTCAGAAGTTCGCTCGCAGAACGTGCGCGAGGATTATTACCAAACTGGGTCAGAATGATGCGGTCGAAAAAATCTGACAGTTGGTGCAGGGTGGCCACGTGATCTTTGTCTTTTGCGCATGAAAATATGGCTTGCCGTTTGCCTTGGTTTGGAAAGGACTTCAGGGTCGTGATCATGGCGTCTATGGAGACCGCGTTGTGCGCCATGTCAGCGATCACCAAGGGCTGATTCGAAAGGACTTCCAAACGGCCGCGGATGGTCACTTCGGCCAGCGCCTTCCGGGTACATTCAGCGAGGTGACTCGAGGGAATCACATGGGCAGCGGCTGGAACTGATTTATTGACTGAGGGGATTTGCTTGCAAAATTCGGTAACGGCGCGTATGGCAACGGCAGCATTGATTGTTTGGTGATGACCAAGCAGATTCAATCGCAACCCGCTGATGTTTTCGTCCATTTTTTCTCCGAGATAGTCAAACTCGGTTCCCGACGACGTGACTTTTTGATTCGTCGCTCGAAACGTCTGTCCATATTGGTGGTAATCGGAATTGGCTGCAACCGCTTTATCGCTGATCAACGCAGCAACATCGGGTTGTTGGTCGCCACAAATCACGATGGTCGACGGTTTGATAATGGCAGCTTTTTCCGCTGCGATTTCCATGACGGTATTTCCAAGTTGTTTCATATGATCGAGACTGATGGTCGTCAGAACTGAAACGACTGGTTGACAGACGTTGGTGGAATCCAGACGCCCACCTAGCCCAACCTCCAAGGCGACCAATTCGATATTTTCTTCATGGAACAATTGGAATGCCGCTGCGGTCGAAATATCGAAAAAGGTGGCAGGTGGCAGGTCCAGCCCTTGCTGGATTTCTGAATCGAGCTGTTCGACGGCCTCTAAAATAGGTTCAAGGATCAGGTTCAGCCGAGCTTCACAGACCTCGAGGTTGTTGATCAGGAATCGTTCGGTATAGCGAACCAAATGGGGTGACGCATAGACAGCCGTTTTGAATCCTAACTGGTTGCCGATTGCCGCCACCATTTTGGCTGTCGAGCCTTTTCCCTTGGTGCCGGCGAGGTGAATGATCGATAGATCCCGCTGAGGGTTGCCTAGCTTGTTCAGAAGTTGCGTGATCGTGTCGAGTTTGAACTCATTGCCCGAAGTGGAAACACCACGCCTCTCGTAGTTGATTCGGTCAAAAACCCGTTGGATGCAAGTAGTTGAATTCAAATCACGACTCTGTACAGGGCAAACGGATGTCCAAAGCGAATCTTCCTACCATCGAGGCCACTCTGATGAGGGTGTCCTGCTCAGGCGTTCGAAGATCGAGTTGAGGGGGATACCGGGTTGGGGACATTCCAGAAGAAACGACATCGCGGCACCTCTCTCGTTGATGATTTTGCTGATAGATGTTGGTTTCGCGAAGCCCCCGTCCCAAACGGACCAACCGAAACAACAACCCAAAACCCCTTAATCGTCTATTGATCAAATGGGTTTAGGCCGATTTTAACGTTTTTGTCCGGGACTGAAACCTTGCATTGATTGAACATGTGATTCTTTATCTTGAAGCGTCAAGAACCCGTTTCTATAGTGTTTAATTACAGGCCGCCGAGGCTTTTCGAGGTTGCCTGAACTTTTTGTAATCTGAGCACGTACTTCGAAAGATCCCATTTCCTGTTTTTCCGCTGGTTTTCCGCGATCTCGTCTAATTCGTACAGTGGGAAAGGGCTTGGGTCGTCATGCACTGGAGACATCCTGAATGAGTGAAGAGAAATCAAGCACCACCGGTGCCGACAAAATGCCTCAAAAAACTCGGCGTTTTGGTGAAGACGACGCCAATATTGTTATCGAAACAAAAAACCTTTCGAAGGTTTACCGCGATTTTTGGGGTCGCCAAAAGGTCCGGGCGTTGAAAGCCCTCGATTTGGAGGTGCAAAAAGGCGAAATTTTTGGCCTGCTGGGCCCCAATGGATCTGGCAAATCAACCACGATGAAGTTGTTATTGGGATTGCTTTTTCCGTCTGGTGGTCAGGCACTGGTCCTTGGAAAGGAAGCCTCCAATGTGGAAAAAAACGAGCGGATCGGTTATTTGCCCGAGGAGTCCTATCTCTATAAATTCCTGAATGCTGAAGAGACTCTGGATTTTTATGGTCGGCTGTTTGATATGCCCGCAAAAGTTCGCCGGGACCGCGTCAAGGAGTTGATTGAAAAAGTGGGCCTGACATGGGCACGCCGTCGGCAATTGAAAGAATATTCCAAGGGAATGACGAGACGGATTGGCTTGGCCCAAGCTCTGATCAATGATCCTGATTTGATCTTGCTGGACGAGCCGACATCCGGGCTGGATCCGATTGGTGTCGACGAAATGAAGTCGATGATTATGGAACTGAAAGAACAGGGAAAGACCGTCGTCATGTGCAGTCACCTGTTGACCGATGTTCAAAATGTATGCGACCGGATTGCTATCCTTCATCAGGGGGAATTGAAAGAGCTTGGCCGCGTCGATTCCTTATTGGAAGTCAGCGATGAAATCCAGTTTCGAGCCAGCGGATTATCAGCAGATGCCGAAAAAGAAATTCAGGAAGTGATCGAACGCCACAACGGAAAACTTCTGGAGTCAGGAAAGCCATCAACGACTTTGCAGGACCTCTTTCTGGAAATTGTCAGTGAGAGTGAAGCACGGCCGGGCAGACGCGTTACCCGCAAAGATTAATCGGGGCACTTTTGACCAAAGGGAGCAGGCTTTTTTGTTTCCCTTATGTAAAAACTCGAAACCCCGTAAAACTCAAAAAAATTCTTTCCGAGCAGATTGAAAAAGCATGGTTTTTGACGACTCAATTAGTCTGGTTGAATGGCTTTCAAGCAGCAGTTTGAAATTTATCATTGGGGCCTTCATTGTAGCCGTGGTCGGTGTTGTCTTTAGCTACCTGACCGCCACTTTGCAGTATGGGCCTTCAGAAGCCTTCTATTTTGTTTCCAGAGTCATTTTTCAGATCATCCCCGATTTTGTTCGAACATCATTCGGACGGATTTTCGCGTTGGCAAAACTGGCTGTTCAGGAAACATTGCGAAAGAAGATTATCTTTGTAGCGTTTGCCATCTTTGCGGCCATGTTACTGGGAGGTGGCTGGTTTTTAAATGCTAACAGCGAGCACCCTGACCAGGTTTACATCGGTTTTGTCTTTTTCGGCACCCAACTTTTAATGGGGCTTTTTGGATTGCTGATCGCAACGTTCAGCCTGCCAACTGATATTAAGACCCGCACCATTTATACGGTGGTTACCAAGCCGGTTCGTTCCAGCGAAATCGTACTGGGTCGGGTCGCCGGCTTTGGATTTGTCGGAACGATCATGCTGTTTTTGATCTGGTTCGCGAGTTATCTGTTTGTGGAACGAGGTCTCAATCATACCCACAATATCAAGGATGTGACTTTTACCCGAATAGAGACAAAGGGGGAGTCTTCTGTGTCCGGCGGTCGTGTTTCGTTGACGACAGAATATGAAGGTAAATCGGGTTTGGCCAGTAGCCATTGGCACTTGATTGAAGTGTCCAACGAGGGACTGATCACAGTTCAGGTTCCACCAGAGTATGGTGGGCATTCCCATGACGTGATGGTCCGGTCTTCGAAATACGAGGGGCCAATTAATGATCGGGGTAACACGAGTATTCGGGCCAGCGTCGAAGACGGCAAGCTGATCGTTAAGGATGTTGAGACCGACGAGCCAGCTGAATTCTGGATTGGACCACCGACTGGTATTCTGATGGCCCGCGAGCGTATCCGGGCGTCTGAATTAACGTTTCTTGATCGCCGTGGAAATGAAAAGGAGCGAGGCGTCAATGTCGGCAATGAATGGGAGCACCGATCGTATATCGCTGGTGGGAGTTCTTCATTGGCCCGCGCTGTGTTTACGCTAGATGGATTTGTCGCCAGCAAGTTTGCCGATCCGAATTTTGTGCAGCTGGACCTGAACAACATGAGTGTTGTGCGAACCCATAAAGGGGATATCGAACGTGGCGTATCCGGCTCTTTGGTGATTCGGGGCGTGACTGATAACTACGAGTATCGTACCGAGCCCATCGTTTTCGAAGCCGACGAGTTCGCCATTAAGACTATTTTCATCCCCCGCATCCAAGAAAACTGTAGCCGGACGGATCTGAATGTGGCCGAGGGTGAATTCGCCGAAGAAGTGGTCGGCAGCTATGATTTGTTCGATGAAATAGGAGAGACAGGCGACATTCAGGTGATCGTTCGCTGTAATGAGTCGGGGCAGTTTTTTGGCGTTGCCATGAATGATCTTTACTTCCTGACCAGCGAAGGAAGCTTCGCCTGGAATTTCGCCAAGGCCTATTTCGGAATTTGGCTACAGATGATGTTCATCGTGGCAGTGAGCGTCATGTTCTCGACATTTTTGAGCGGCGTCGTTTCGATGGTGGCCGTATTGGCGACGATTATTCTGGGCTGCTTCAGCGAACTGGTTGTCGATTTGAGAAAAGGCGTTATGGAAGGTGGAGGTCCGATTGAGTCCTTTTACCGAATTTACACTCAAATGAATCAAATGACTCCATTGGATGAGGGCGTTACCAAGACCGTCATTAAATCGACTGATGGAGCGTTTCTCGATGCAGTGCAGTATCTGACTTTTCTGGTGCCAGACTTTACCAAACTCGATTTTTCCGAACCTCTGGTTGCGGGATTTAATATCAGTATGGCTCCGTTTTTGATTGCTACGACCATTGCCGCGGTATTTATTTTCATGACTGTGGTCATTGGTTACTTTATCCTGAAAACACGTGAGATCGCCAAATGACGCGAAACGAATCCTTTCGTCGCAAGATCATCTACATTGCTGCTATTGCGCTGTTGTTGATTCCATTGTCATTCATCAGCCAGCCGGCAACGATTAAAAAAGACGGTGGAGAATCCACGGTGGGTGGGATGTTGTCCCAGTTGCGAAAGCAACATGGACTCTCCCAAGCCGAGATCTCAGAGATCAACCCTGCCAGTGAGTCCATGAAGCTGGCTACTCTCGGACTTCGTCCGGTTGCGGTCACCTTGTTGTGGGGTCGAGTCCAGGATGCCCGTAAAAAAGAGCAATGGGACCGGCTAAGGACATCGACCCAGACTCTGATTGCTCTCCAGCCAAACTTTATCAAGGTATGGGAATTCCAGGCCCATAATCTGTCCTACAACATCTCGCGGGAATTCGATGATTACCAGTATCGGTACCACTGGGTGAAAGAAGGGCTTTCCTACTTGATGCAGGGTATCGCCTACAACCGTAAAGATCACCGGATTTTTGATCAGCTTGGTTTCTTTTTCGGGCTCAAATTGGGAAGAGCGGATGAGAAAGAACAGTTCCGAAGGCTTTTTCGGCGGGATGCTGATTACCACAACAAGCTGGCTGAGTATGGAATTGATAAAAAAGAGATTCGCTCGCCCGACCTTGGCGGGCCTGACAATTGGCTGACTTCTTATCAGTGGTATGACATCTCCCGGAGGAACGTGGATGAGGGCATCATGGCCCTGAGAACCAGCGAGATCATGTTTTTCAAAAATGCTCCCAGCCAATTGAGAAACTTCGCCATTGATTACGAAATCGAGAAGCGGCCCGATGATGCTGCTCAGGTTGCTTGGCAAAAAGCGTTGGACGAATGGACGGGGTCGGCGTTTGGACTACGAACGATTCGGACCTCCGCTAACTTGCCAATTCAGCTTGAGAGGTTGGTAGAGGAAAAAAGAAAGCTGGAAGACAAGCGGGTGGAACTGGACAAGTTCTTCCCGGGTCTCCGAAAGAAATTGGACGAGGAGAGACTGTCCAACATGACCGATCAGATGTGGGAAGTCTACAATACTCCCACCGACGAAATTGTGGATCCGGAGCTCTACAAAGTTTGGAACCTTGCTAGGGAAATCGTAGAGGCTGATCGGGATACGTTATTTAAAGCAGCGGTCGATGCAGGTTTGGCCGACGGTAGCCTAATGCTGACCGAGCAGCAGAAACTGGGATACGAACGTCTTGAAATGCAAATGAACGGGATTCGACGCGAGTTGGATTTTACTTCCAGGTATCGCGGTACGGTGAATTATGAGTACTGGTCAGAGCGTGCGACTGCTGAATCTCAGGATGTTACGATTGATGCGAGGAAAGCCCTTTATGATGCACGTGCACTGGTTCGCCAGGCAAAAATCGACCAACAAACGGTCACCAAGCCGAAAAAAGATGCCGATGATCAGTTTGTTTTGGACCAAAACGGAAATCAGGTCATGGAGACGGTTGTCGATCCTGGGGCGGTTCAAAAGTACGAGGAGTCATTTAATCTTTGGAAAAAAGTATTCGTTGACTTTAAGGGCCTTGAAGATGACGTGATGGAAGATGATTTAGTGGCCGCGATGCAAGAGTATTACAGCAACCTGAAGAAAATTCAGGTTGAGTGGCCACTCGATTTTCCCTTGCAGCGTTTGGTAGATCGACGTCATCGAATGAGAATGGAAGACGGCCTTCCAAGTACCGAATCGCTTGCCGATCGAATTGAGGCCCAAAAAGAGCTGGAAGCAGTTCAAAAAGAACTCCAGCAGGGTTCGGATCAGGAAAACTCTGACAAGCCAGGCGTCGATCCAGCGAAGGCGGATCCAGCGAAGGCTGAACCAGCAAAGGCTGAACCAGCAAAGGCGGAACCAGCAAAGGCGGAACCAGCGAAGGCGGAACCAGCAAAGGCTGAACCAGCAAAGGCCGAGTCGAAAAATGAGAACTGAATCCAGCCACTGTGCTGGCTGGCTTTTGTATTCTCGGTGATATTTGCGTTGGATGAATTGCTAAATTCACCCAACATGACCCTTCCGGGCCTCTGTCTGGTCTTCTTCGAATCGAGTTCGCAATCTATTTCGCTTCCCAAAAAAACCAGAACGCTGAACCGAGTGCCTATTCGAATCGGGCGATTTGCTGGCGGTAATGTTGATCAAACTTGACCAACAGGCTTTCCAGTGGGGAGTATGGCGAAGGTGAAAAATTACCCTGCGAAATTCCGCGCTGCACCCGTTCGCACATTTCCCAGTCCTGCAGGTTGGTCTGATCCCAAAATTCCCATGCAGTGGCCCCCGTTGGTAAGGATAACCCGGAGGCAGGGAGAAAGAGAAAATCACAGTCAATTTTCGTTTGGTTAAACGCAAGCGGTGAAAGTCGATGGACCATGACGTAATCGGGAAAAAGGCTGAGGAAAAAACCCGGCGAAACCGTGTAGTAATGCGCCTTTTTGAGTTCTTCGCCGACCAGAGAGTCCGGTATCGGGCCACAATAATCACCGTCACGGGTGACCGAATCAGCGTCGTCCCGAATCCTCATCGGCCCGCCAAGAATGGGCCCGGTGTCAAATTCGTTTTCTGCGTCCCGATAATCTGTTAGAGGTGTCAATTGGGGGTGGACCGACGGACAGTGATAACATTCGTTGAAATTCTGAAACAGGAGTTTCCAGTTTGCTTGAATGACGTAGCTGATCGTTTTCTTCCGCTGAAACTGATCCAATCCCCGCGGCTCGACGATTCGGTTCAGGGGGTGGAGGATTTCGGTTAGGGAGTCCGTTGGATTATCCTGACCGCCGCCAACCTGGGCAAAAATGATTCCCTGCCACTTAGCGCACCGAATGGGGTAGAGGCTGAAATCAGCACGGTTGAACCCCGGGGTGTTATCCATGTGGGGTGCGGCGATCAGCCGGCCATCGAGTCCATATTTCCAGCCATGGTAATCGCAGACAATACTGCTTTTCGTTGGATTGTCGGAACACGGCTCACCTTCTGGAACGGTTCCCAGACCGGAGGAATTTACCGGACAAAGCTGTGTGCCCCGATGACGGCAGACGTTTCGAAAACAATGCAGCTGATCGTGGTCGTCCCTCACGCAAAACCCATCAAGTCCCAGTAATTGAAAACTGAAATGCTCACCGTTGCCGGCGATGTCGCTTTCGTAACCAATGGGAAACCACTGGCTCGGAAAGAGGTGTTTCTGTTCCAGGTCAAAAATGGTGGGGTCACTGCAATACCTGGGAGGTAACCCGGTTATTCCACCGGAGGATCGAACAGGTTGCTTGGCATTCATTGACTTACTAAATTTTGTCTGAAAGGACGGGGTCCGGGCGTGTCTTGATAGTGACTGAGAATTCAGATCTCTTCATTGACTTCCATTTCAAGTTGTCGCATTTTTCGATATAGATTACTTCGATGCAATCCCAGTCGCTTGGCGGCAGCGGTTATGTTTCCGCGTGCTGCCTCGATCTGTTTTTCAATGAAGGCGATCTGGAAGTTCCGACTGGCATCGCTCAGGTTTAGATCCAATTGAAATTCATTGCCTGATTTGGAGGGTCCAGTCATGATGAAATCCAGATCGTCCCCTTCAACGGTTTGTTCGCTTCCCAGATAGGCGAGACGCTCCATCATGTTCCTCAGTTCACGAACGTTGCCTGGCCAGGGATGCATTAACAGCTTGGTTCGAGCCGCTGCTGTAAAGGCTGGGACCTTTCTTTTAGCCTGCTGGCAGAAGGTGGCCAAAAAATGTTGGGCCAATAGCAGAATGTCTTTGTCTCGTTTTCGCAGCGGCGGCATGTCGACGGTGACAACGGTTAACCGAAAAAACAGGTCTTCCCGAAACTTTTTCTCACGGACCAGTTCAGCAAGATCTTGGTTGGTGGCTGCTACTATTCGTACATCAGCTGGAATGGGAGTCGAGCCGCCGACTCGGACAACCATCTTTTCCTCGAGTACCCGCAGTAATTTGGATTGCCCAGTCAGGCTCATGTCACCGATTTCGTCCAGAAAAAGGGTGCCGCCGGCGGCCACCTCAAACTTTCCGGGGCGGGTTTCATTAGCGTCTGTAAAGGCACCCTTCTCATGGCCAAACAACTCACTTTCCAAAAGGGACTCTGTGATCGCCGCACAATTGACCGCCACTAATGGCTCATTTCGTCTTTGGCTAAGGTAGTGGACCATTTGCCCAGTGACCTCTTTACCAGTTCCATTCTCTCCCAAGATTAAAACGGACAGATCGGTTGGCGCCACCTTGGCAATGGTGGTCCTCAAATCACTGATAGCTGGACACTCTCCGATCATCTCCACTTCGGCAGCGGCCTGATTGACGAGGGTTTCCTGTTTTTTTAACAGTTCTTCAATGTGCTGCGTATTGGCCAACGCGATGGCGGCATGGCCGGCAAGTTCAAGCAGGTCGGCTTCATCATCTGGATCAAAATTGCCACCCACCTTATTGATCATCTCAAATGCACCAAGAATTTTTCCGTGACTAATCATCGGCGCACAAAGTAACGATCTGGTTTCGAATCCGAGCTGTTGATCAACTTGGCGGTCGATTTCCATTTGCTGCTCTTTGACGTCTGAGTCAACTCGACGTACTTCCCCGTCCTGTACAACCTGCCCCACAATTCCAGTTGTATCGGGAATCCGCAATTCATTGTTTTCGACTCCTAACGCGGGGCGGCCAATCAGGATTTTGTTTGGCTTGTCCCATAGGAAAATGCTGGCCCGCTCTGCCCCTAAAAGCCGGGTAGCTGCTTCGGCAATTTGTTCCAGCAGGGGAGCAACTTCTTGGGCCTGATTCCACTGCGCTGCGATTTCCAATATGGCATGTTGGTATCGGATTCGCCGTTGCTGCCGCCGTTGCTGCCGGCCAAGAAAATAGACGAGGCCGACCGATGCGGCGATGGAATCAAACTGATTGGCGGTCATTCCCCCATCATCGGGAGAAATCTCGGCGAAAACGACTTCGTTGGAACTAGCTGTCAAAAATAGCGGACTGCCAAGCAATGTCCCGTCTGCAATGGCCATTCCCTGGTCTAGTACTTCGCCAAGAAGGGTTTCGGGCAATCGGTGTTGGCCATCGAGATCCGTTAAACTTTGCCACCGCCCTCTCATGCCGACCGCGATATCGAGACGGTTTAGCCCAAGATTAGCCGCGATTAATTTAGTAACCTGCGAAAGGACAATACCAAATTCCTGATTCGAATCGGTAATCAACGCGAGGGCTTCCGGCAGAAGCCCCGACAGTCGCGGGTCTTGACCGATTCTTTCGGAGAGCTTGGTGACAGGGGACTCGTAAGGCATTGAATGAGAAAATGAAACCTGTTATTTTTCTGATGAGGATTGGCTGAATTGTAGTCATTTTGATTTGTGTTTGGTACTGCTGAGGCCAGATTGGTCCTTGTGGGGCCTCCACTGACGCCCAAAGCAACCTTCGTAGAAAGAAATAATGGGACTGTTTGAAAACAAAAAAGGCTTGATTCTGGGAATCGCCAATGATAGTTCGATCGCGTCAATTATCGCCAAGGAGATCATGAGACAGGGGGGAATGATCGGCGTGACCCACCTGCCCGATCGCCCTGATGATGAGAAAAAGAAAAACACGATGCGGGTTCGAAAAGCGTTGAAGGGTTTTGACGATCAAGTCAAATTCCTCACCCCGCTGGATGTTCAGGATGATGCCAATATTCAATCGGTTATGGATGAAGCAGGCAGAGAATTTGGGGAGATTGACTTTCTGTTGCACAGCGTGGCGTTCGCAAGTTTGGATGACCTGAGGGTACCTACTTTGGGATGCTCGCGAGAGGGATTCAAAATGGCCATGGATGTCAGCGCTTACAGCTTGATTGCCGTTGCCAATGCCGCACAGTCTATCCTAAGGGAAGATTCAGCCATTACGTGCATGACCTATTATGGTGGCGAAAAAGTTGTTCCAGGTTATAACATGATGGGGGTCTGCAAGGCGGCTTTAGAGTCGATCACCAAGTACCTCGCGTATGATTTGGGACCCAGTAAAATCCGGGTCAACGCGTTAAGCGCCGGTCCGGTTAAGACACTCGCGGGCGTGGCGGCAGGGGTTCGCGAGATGCTTGCCCTTTATGACGGGATGGCGCCTTTGGGGAGAAATATCTCGGAGTCGGAAATTGCCAATACAGGAGCCTTCCTACTGTCAGAAATGTCCAATGGGATTACAGGCGAGGTAATGCACCTCGATTGCGGATACAACATCATGGGCTCTCCCGGCCGGCTAACCGAGCAAATCGATGTTGGCAAGTAGGTCATGGATTTAGGCGGTAGTTAGAGAGGGTGCAGCGGTTCAGCCGAAATGTGCCGGATCTGCTACCGGCGGTGATCGCATGCGGTATCACAGCTTCAATGCATTGTCATTCACTCGGAGGATTGTCATCCATTTGGGATGGAATCCAACAAACAAAACGTGCCATTCGATGGGCGGTCGCCCTCGAATGGCACGTGCTTGTTCTTGCTCGAGTCAGGTTGGTTACTTGAGGGTTGTTTTGACCCTGCAAAAGTACATGTCAGCGGTAATATAAAGATAACCGTCGTTGCCAAAAGTACAGTTGGCTGTTGCTTCTTTGGTGTTTAATTGGCCAATTAACTTCCCTTTTTTACTGAATACAAGGACGCCGCCAGGGCCGGTTGCCCAAACCCTTCCTCGTTTATCTACGACCATGCCATCCGGTAGTCCTTTTTCTTTTCCTACCGACTCGGTGGAATCAAAGAACAGTTCGCCTTTGCCCAAGCTGCCGTCTTCCTTCACGGGGAAGGACTTCCAGATGGCTGCCTTGGGATCGGACTGGGCGACGTAAAGGGTTTTGAAATCCGGAGAAAAGGCAATGCCATTGGGACGTGTCATCTCCTTGGTCAGCAAGGTGACCTTCCCATTGGAAAGGCGATAGACGCCGCACCAATCCAGTTCTCGTCCCGGATCATCCATTCGTTTGGGCAATCCGTACGGTGGATCGGTGAAATACAGGTCTCCGTTGGAGTGGAATACAAGGTCGTTGGGACTGTTGAATCGTTTGCCATCAAATTGGTCGGCAACCACAACTGCTTTGCCGTCCACCATCTTCTTGATGCAACGATCACCGTGGCAACACATGTACAAAACGCCCTTCGAATCGAGCATCAATCCGTTGGTTCCGGGCTCGGTTCCGGTGAATTTCTTTTCGCCGGTGTACCCTGCCGGTTGTAAGAAAGTCGACGCCCCCTGCCCTTCTTTCCAACTGACGATTTTGTTGTTGGGAATATCCGAAAACAGGACCGTCTGTTTTGCGGGAATCCAGACCGGACCTTCGGACCATTCAAAACCGCCGGCAAGCACCTCGATCTTGGACCCAGCGGGAACCAGTTTTTCAAAATTTTTCCGGTGCCAGATAATTTCGCCGATGGAATCCGGCAATTCACTCTTGGCGTCCTGTCCCACGAGATTTGTCGGCATCAAAAAACCAGTGAGAAACATCAACGATGCAAAAAAAAGAACCCGAGAGGAAAAAGTCATAAGCCACCTTTGATCAAAGAAAAAAAACAATGTTGGATTGCGTGGGTTTCAAAAGCCGCCGCCGGATTGATCCTGTTTACGGCACTGGTTTTGGATGGAAATCGGACCTCTAAAACGGATATCGCAATACGCTATCGTACTAACCCAAAGTCGGCTTGGCAAATTTTTCTACACAGCTGGTGGATTGGCTTTTGGCGGACCATCTAGCTGTTTTAACGGGTTGAATTGGGTTACCCTGATAATAGCCCTCAGCAGGTCTCTTCAATTGCTTACCCCGGAGAATGAGATGAAAAATACCACGCTTTGTGTTTTGTTTTCGATGGTGTTTGTGCCAATGGCTTTTGGTCAAGAGTCGGCTGGACAGATTCAGGCTTTGAAGCCGGAGATACAGACGGCTAAATGGGCGGAAAAGTGGTGGATGCCGCGGCATGAACAAAAATTGAAGGAATTGAAGGAAATGGAAAAAGTGGATCTCCTCTTTATTGGTGATTCCATTACCCACGGCTTCGAGTCGGGCGGCAAAGCTGTTTGGGACAAGTTTTATGCGCCCCGGAAAGCATTCAACATCGGCTACAGTGGTGATCGTACAGAACATGTCATCTGGCGGCTACAAAATGGAGAAGTCGAGGGTATATCTCCCAAGTTGGCGGTGATCATGATAGGCACCAATAACACCGGGCATCGCAAGGATCCACCCAAACATACCGCGGCAGGTATTCAAAAAATCATCGAAGAACTGCAGTCACGGTTGGAAAACACAAAAATTTTGCTGCTAGGAATTTTTCCTCGGGATGAAAAACCCGATGGACAGTACCGGGTGATTAATGACGGAGTCAACCGGTTAATCAAGGGTTACGCTTCAGAAGAGAAAGGAATTTATTTCCTTGATATCTCAAATCGATTTTTGGACAAGGATGGTAAACTTGGGAAATCGATCATGCCGGATTTACTTCATCCTAATGCCAAGGGTTACGCTATTTGGGCCGAAGCGATTGAGCCCACTGTCGAAAAATTGATGGGTAGCTAGGTCATGAAACGTTGCCTCTGGGCGTTGTTGACGATTGCGTTGTTTTCAGCCCAATTGCAGAGCGGTGAAAACGACGACCGCTTTGCCTTTTTTGAAAACAAAATCCGCCCGGTTTTGATCAAGAGTTGTTATCCCTGCCACTCGGCTGATGTCGATGACAGAATGGGTGGATTGCGGTTGGATTCCCGTGATGCTGTGCTTGCAGGGGGTGACTCGGGACCAGCAATCGTTCCTTCTGACCCTAACAGCAGTCTGTTGCTGGAGGCAATCGGATACGACAATCGTGATCTACAAATGCCTCCTGAGGGACGATTGTCCGCGGAGGTTGTCGCGGATTTCAATAAGTGGATTGCTGCTGGGGCCGCTGATCCAAGGGTGGT
This sequence comes from Planctomycetota bacterium, assembly GCA_014238905.1. GTDB lineage: Bacteria > Planctomycetota > Planctomycetia > Pirellulales > Pirellulaceae > JABAAE01. Next base: position 121,740 of record JABAAE010000001.1, on the reverse strand, counting down.
CTCCAAAAAAACGACCGCTCTCAACCAATTTAATCTACAGAAGCGTCGAAAAGAGCACTGGGCTTGGCAACCACCTCGGCTTCGACTCGATTTGATGGGTGGGGTGTCGAAGTCTATTGACAGCTTTGTGGACGCGGGAATTGCCAGTAGATCGCTGACTTCTTCCACCTCGGCCGAACCGAGAGTTTTGGTACGACGACTTTATTTCGATTTGATCGGGCTGCCGCCAACACCAAAGGTAGTCGAAGACTTTTTGATCGACTACCGCTCGGATCGCAAAGCGGCGTACTCGAAACTGGTAGACGATTTACTGGTTAATCCCCATTTTGGTGAGCATTGGGCTCGCCATTGGATGGATGTCGTACGTTTTTCGGAAACCAAGGGACACGTCACCGACCAGGAAAAACCATTCGCTTGGAAGTATCGTGATTACGTCATCGATGCGTTCAATAATGATGTTCCCTTTGATCGAATGGTCGTTGAACATCTTGCGGGTGACCGTCTTGTCGGGAGTCAAATCAGGACCGGCGCAAACGGACTTGAAAACGAAGGTGTCATTGCTACAGGCTTTCTTTTCATGCATGAAATGCATTTCATGGCGGTCGATCCGGTCAAGCAACGTTGGGATGAAGTCAATGCACAGATCGATGTTGTTGGAAAGGCTTTCCTCGGCCTTACAACCGAATGCGCGCGTTGCCATGATCACAAGTTTGATGCCATCAGTCAGCAGGATTACTATGCCTTGGCAGGGGTATTCTGGAGTACAGAACAAGCGAGGCACCGAACTGCGGCCCGCCAGGTGTTGGAACCGGTGATCGCTAAAAAGGTGGGATTGCTGGAGTCAGATCTGGAAAAGTTCCTGCTGAATAAACAGGCTCAACGCAGGGCAGCCCAAAACCCCAAGGCATCTGGAAAGTATTTTCCTGTGAGTGAGGAATTGGGGATTCAATCGCCGGTGGATACGGCTCAATTGTTTAAACGGATGGCCGCTCTGGCGGCTGTTGATCCATCCTGGTCGAACTGGTCCCGAGCGGCGAAAAATGTGAATCCGAGTGATGTTTCTCTATTAGTTCGTGGTGAACATAGAAATGAGGGCCCTGTGGTTCAGCGTGGTTTTCTTGCCGCGTTAAACCCCAATCATGATCAGAAGGAATCGCTTTATTCGGTCCCGCCGGGGCAACGACAAAACAGTGGCAGACTTTGGTTGGCACGACAAATTGCTAGTCAGGACAATCCACTGACCGCCAGGGTCTGGGTGAATCGGATTTGGTTGCATTTGTTGGGCCGTGGAATTGTTGACACCCCAAATAACTTTGGAAAACAGGGAGCGGCACCATCGAATCTTCCCTTGCTGGATTTCTTGGCGATTCGACTGATGGAAGAGGGTTGGTCGACCCAATCGATGATACGGCAGATTGTAAATTCCAACGCTTACCAGCGAACAAGTCGAGTGGAGGAACCCCACAGACGGGCTGATCCCATGAATCGATTCGTGTCATTTGGTTCTCGCCGTCGCCTGACAGCAGAACAATTGCGGGATGCAATGCTGGCGGTATCGGGTTCGCTGGTCGAAACACGAAAGGGTCCCAGCGTCGACGTGTATGTTCCGTCTTATGCCAGTGGTAGCAAACCGTCGAATATTCCCCGTACGGGTCCACTGGATGGTGACAACCGTCGTAGTCTTTATATCAAGGTTCGGCGAAACTATTTTGACCCGTTTATGAAGACATTTGATTTTCCCGATCCTGGGAAATCGATTGGGAAACGGAGTGTAACGATGGTTACCAGTCAGTCTTTGGCAATGATGAACAGTCCTTTGGTTCATGAAATTGCTGCCGATTGGGGAGAGCGGATTGCTGCCCATCGAGCCTCTGGATCCGAACAAGAGATGTTGACTTGGATTTGGCAAAAGGCTTTGCAGCGGGATCCGACCTCGACGGAGGTGGAGGTTGCCAAAAACCTACTGGCTGCTGCTGAGATGGAAGGGCTTTCACCCAATGAAAAATGGAAACAAATTAGCCATTTACTATTTAATCACCCTGAATTCATGTGGCTCCAATAGCCCGGTGCCTGGCAGCCTTCGACCGCCAAGGTGTTTCATTGAGCAGGGATCGAGAATCGTTCATGACGGTTTTTCCGGGTTGTCCTATTGCTGAGCCGATCTCATCGGTTTCCTGCGCAATTCATTTTTGGTGAACTGCGAACGTGACACAGTTGCGGCGGTCGCTCAGCGTTTACTCCGCGGCAGGTTGTTCGGAAAACTGGAACAGCCCATCCTTATCTTGCCGAAAAGGTCGCCATGAAATGACCTGTGATAGTGCCAGTTTGCCATAGAGGTGTGGAAACAAATCCCCGCCACGAGAAACCTCCCAGCGAAGGTTGGGCCCGCAGTGGTCCCCATCGACTGTCAGCAGGTAAAGATCTGTTTGATTGGCAAAATGCTTGTTGGCGGTTTGGGCGACTTGTGGGCCTCCCGAAAAATGGATGAAGCCATCCTGAATGTCGATGGGGGATCCCTCAAACAGAGAGCTTGCCTGGAATTGATTCCATTGCTGTTCGTTTAGGATTTTATAAATAAGATTCAATTGTTTTACCTGGAACTCGAATCTAGTCAGCAAGACATCAAATCAATTCGGGCATCGGCCGATGCCCATCGACAAGGTACTGAGGTCGCCCAGTCAAATCATTGATGGTCATGGAATTGGCGTCAATGCCCATCTGACCGTAGAGTGTTGCCAGGACTTCACCAAAATGAATCGGTCTGTCAGCGATTTCTCCACCCGTACGGTCAGTAGCACCGATGACTTGACCGGTCTTGAGGCCGCCACCGGCGATGATCCCTCCGCCAACACGAGGCCAATGGTCCCGTCCGGCGTTTTGGTTGATACGTGGTGTGCGACCGAATTCGCCCCAGGCGACGACCGAGACGTCTTTGTCCAGTCCACGTTGATAGATGTCATCGATCAACGCAGAAAGTCCTTGATCAAACCATGGCAGGTGGGTGTCTTTGAGTCCTTTAAAATTGTTGCTATGGAAATCCCAACGTCCAAAATTCAAAGTGACGACCCTGGCCCCGGCCTCGACCAGTCGACGAGCCATTAGGAAATGCTCAAGATTCCTGGGCGCGCCATCGCCAAATTTTTTCGGATCGCCCTTTCCGTATCGTTCCCGAATTTTCGGATCTTCACGGGAAAGGTCGAGGGCCTCGCTAAGTTTGCTGGACGTCAGAATCCCCAACGCCTGGTCGGATAGACTGTCCAGACCCGACATCATCCCACTCGCATCCGCTTCTCGTCGAAAGGCATCAAATTGCCCAAGCAAATTCTTGCGATCCTGTAACCGATTGATTTTTACATTGGTCACTTTCATGTTGTTGCGAGCTGGGCCGGAGGGGCGAAATGCGGCATGGCTGACACCCAGAAATCCTGGTAATCCTGGAGACCCGTAGGGTGGGTGTCCTGCATCGGGAGCTAGGCCGACAAATGGAGGAACCGCCTGGTTTTGAGGGCCCTTGAGCTTGGAGATCGTGGATCCCAGAGAGGGCCAACCTCCTTTTGGTTGACGTTGTGTGGTTCGTCCGGTGTAACAGATAAAAGAATCATGAGCACCACTGGGAGATCCGTGAACGGACCGTAAGGGAACACACTTGTCCATGATTTTTGCCATGCCCGGCATGTGTTCGCAGATTTCAATTCCCGGCACGTTGGTTTTGATCGGTTGAAATTCGCCCCGGATTTCAGCAGGGGCCTGCATCTTAAGATCATACATATCCTGGTGAGACGGAGCTCCAACCATGTAGATCATGATAATGGCTTTGTGGGAATTGCCGATTCCAGCAGTCTCTTCGGCCTGGAGCAATTGGGAAAGTGTCATTCCGCCCATCCCCAATCCTCCAATTTGAAGGAAGTCACGTCGTGAAACACCGTCACAGAGTCTGTTGTTCGATGTGGGTTCGGAATTGCCAAATAAAGTGATCATCGATTCAACTTTGGCTGAGGTGGGAGTCGAGACGGTAAGGGTCGCCGGTGTCGGCACTACGTTGTTGGGTTAAGCTCATTCTATTGGATTTGTAACCCGAAGACAAAGATCAAGCTGATGTGTTTTGTCGGTTTCAAGCTCGATTTGATGGCAATTCGACATTGGCAAACATCGGCAACAAGCGGGCCCGTCTTGCCAAGGCATTCGGTTATAGTGGTTTCTCAGGTAAATCAGCTTGATTGCTGGGAACTTGGGAGTCGACCTTAATCTACTTGATAAATACCGAAAACGGCATTGATTCCAAGCTCTTCCAAGTCGATTTCTGCCAGCAGTTCGCCTTCCATTTTGGCAGTTGGCCCCCCGACTTGCGAATCTGTGCAATTCGGCAATCGGACCCTGTAACAGGCGATCCGCGTCGGTTGTGTTCCGTATTCGCCTTTTGCCTGAAATCCCTGTTTGATCCAACTCAGGTTCTTTCGCATCCATGTTGGACGAATCCGTGAAAATCCAACCCAGGCCAGCGCGATACCGGGTTGAGTGGTGGGTTGCAGAAGAAGACCACGACACCATCCCAAAAGTGACGAGGTCTCATAGCCGGAATGCAGGTTCATCTTCAGCGTCATACTATTTCGGGAAAAATCGTATCCACACAGATGTCCGTTGGTTGTGGTAAATACGGCCAGATCGTCGTGGATAATTCCATCATGTGGGTTTCCGACATCGATTGGAAATGCGGAAGCCGATTGTTGGAGGTCCCATGCGTCCTGTTGATGAAATCGAGTTGCGAACCATCGACCCGCGGAGTTGAAGATAAAATTGGGATGGGAATGATGGGGTTTGGTCGTTGCGATTTTTCGATAATCGATCTCTTGATCGAATTTTTCCCAAGTCGGAATAGCACCAACATTCCATTGGTTGACAATGGTCGATTGTGAGGGTTGCTTGATATTACGCTGGACCTCCAGTATTTGATCAAGCCCCGTGTTGGCTAAGAGAATGTTTTCACTGCTTTTATAGCAGGCATGATGAAGATCATTGAAAAAGGGGTGGGAGAAATAATAGGTTCGTTCCCAGTTTGCGGTATCGTATTCGATGATCTCCGTTTGGGTGCAGACCAATAGCCGTTGGTTGACCCTGTCAATATCGCCTGCTTTGAAAACAATGGCTGGCAATTCTTCAGCGCAGACCTCTGCAGGCGAACGGTATTCAACGACCACCGATCCTTTTTTTGATTGACAATCGACTTCCGCAATTACTGCGGTGTCATAGGCGTGCCATTCATCAAGATCGAGGGCTTTCGATCTTTGGCGTCCGCCGACAACAATCAGCCGACCTGTTTGGGTGGAGAAGTCGATCATGAGGGATGTCGTCTAGATAAGGGCGCCAATGGTCGGCCGAATTTTAAGTCTGATTTTGACGGCCACCAAGGCCGCCAGGTTCCAGTAAACTATGGAGGCGGCCGTAGCGACGGCCGCACCGGTCATGCCGAAGAATGGAATCAGGGTGATATTCAAGAAGATGTTCAGGAAAACACTGGACATCAAGATTTTCATGAAAATTTGATGGTTTCCGGTCATCGAAAGCAGCAGCCCAACGCTGCCACATCCCACATTAAACCAGTTTGCCGCAACCAAAATTTTCAACGACAGTGTTGCATCGTCAAATCCTGATCCAAATAGGTTTAAGAGCCATTCTGGGAAGCAGATTAGCCATACACCACTGGCCGTTGCAATAACAAATGAAAGGTTGGTGGATTGGGTGACCAGTCTTTGAAGGGCGATCCGATCATGGGCAAACTTGGCGACCAAAGGCCCCAGTGCAGCGTTCATCGCATTGATCCCAAAAATGACGAATCCCGCATATCGAGCAGCTACGCTGTAGGACCCGACGGTTTCGGCTTTTGTGAGGACACCCAACATCCAAACGTCACTCTGTGAGTGAATCGTCATTGCAAATGCTGAAAACATGGATGCCAGTGCCATCGATTTCCAGCGACGAATTTCCGCAGCCGAAGATGCTTTGGATAAAGTCTTTTCGGTTTTTTGCGGGAGAAACCAATTGAGGAAAATTTGCGAGGCGATTAACGCGACGACCGTGACCAGAATGTAGACTATCACGGCGTGCCGTGATTCAAATTGATTTGTAAAAGAAGATTGTTGGGACGTGGTACCAATTAAAAAAACGAACGCCAGAGAGAATTTGATCGTAAAAAATGGTCGCAGAATTCCCTCGGGAATAATGGAGAGAACCGGTTTTTGAAGTCCACGCAGAATTCCCTGTCTAATAATAGCAAATGCCTGGATCGGCAGTGCCACCAGAATGAGTTGTGTCGAGATCCAAATCATTCTTGGGTTAAAAACATAGATGAACTGTAACAGAAGAACACCTGTGATGGCGATTGCCACCGAGATTCTCAAGGTCCGTTGATTGAGCCAGCCGATGTGAGTCAACATTTGAGCTGGACTATCGTGATACTTCGCAACGAATCGGGTTGCGACCGAATCAGCCCCCAGGACAGCGGCAATCACCAAGAATTGCATTGTTGTGACTGCAAAAGCAAATTCGCCATAGTCGGCCTTTCCCAGCAGTCGCGATAGAAGCATCTGCGAGGCAAAACCCAATCCGACCGCCATGACTTTGACTGCAAACGTCTGAAGACCACCTTGGGTCAGGTGCCTCAACGCCGATTCCGATTGAGGGGCTATTTCTTTTTTGGCCATCGAATCGATTGGATTGGTGAGAAAGAAACGGTTCGGTAATTCGGTAGCAGCTTATCTCCGGTTGAGTCGTTGCAGTCGTTCGATTCTGTTTTGATAGAACTGTTGCGAGGTCCTATAAAAAGGATTGCTGATTTCGAGGACTTTCTGAAATCGCATTCTACCATGGAGAGCCAAATGGGTTGATGCCAATCGTGTGAGGCGGACGGAAAAGCCAAGCGTTGTGAAGCCGTATTGCTGGACCAGGCCATAGACCATCGGGATCACATTGTTCCGGCTTATCGGAACCAGCGATCGCCCCAGAGGATCACATTGGCCATCGGCCAGTTCCACATGGACAATTGTGAGGGTAATGAAGTCAACTCATTGAGGGCCGAAGGACGAAAAATCAGGTTTGCGAATTCGCTATTCTGAATCCGGGATCGCAACCACGGTTTCCATTGTTTGTCCAGCCAAGAGGGGACTGGGGTTGAAAAACTACTTTTAGGACGTTGGGCAAGGTGCGAGGGCATCAAGCGTTGAGCCAATGCATGGATCATTCGTTTCGGCCTTAGGCTGCCCCTGTTGGCAAGATCAAGTGAAGACCGCCAGGGGCTTGTTTCGTTAGGAGAGATATCGATTCGAAACGAGTGGGGTAATCTGAAGACCTGTTCGACAAACAGGTGATCGGTGAAGGGGACTCTGGACTCCAGACCGGCCTGCATGGTCGCACTGTCGAGTCGCGACAAAAGGCTTTCGAGATTGGAATTCAAAAGTACGTGTGCTGTTTTTTCCACAGTCGGCATTCCTGCCAGGTCGTTGAACTGGCGATGGTAATGGTCCTCGACTCCAAAATCGGCATCTGCATGCTGCCAGACTTCATCGCGAAAAAGTACCTGTTGGGCTTCCCTCGAAATCAATCCGTTACAAGCCAGATAAAGGTCACCAGCTGATTGAAATGTCGCGTTGCCGTATTGACGAGAAAGGCTTTCGCGGGCGACTCCCGCTCGATTCTCATGCAGGTGATCCAGCGAACCGAGCAGATCGTAATCTGCTCCGGACCAATGTGGGATTTGGTAGCCACAGCAGGCTTCATCTGCCCCCTCCCCACCGAGGGCCACGCCAACCGATTGACGAAGGTTGCGGGCGATCTTATGAATGATCACGTCGGTTGGAGTAGACACCGGCGTCTCATATTGTTCGACAAGAAATTGCCACCTTTGGAGGTATTCCTCGGGGCCAATTCCTACTTCCTGAAATTCAAGATCGTTGTGCTGTGCACAATCGCGTGCGAACGCAAAATCCCCGACATCATGGGTGAATTGTTCGTCTACGCCTCCTCCGCAGCGTGCGTGAAATCCGCCGCCGGATCCTTCTTTCATGAGACAGGCCAATGTACTGGAGTCGACGCCACCACTGAGCATCATGCCAACTGGAACATCACTGGCCATGCGGATGGCAACCGCTTCACGCATTGTTTTTTCTAATCGATCGACGGCTTCCTCGAAAGTCTGGTCACTTGAGGTATCGTCGGGAGTCGGCGGCGTCCAGTAGATTTGGGAATTTTTCTGTCCCTGTTGAAAGGAAATCATTTCAGCTGGGCGAACAGACAAGAGGTTCTCGAAAACGGTCTGGTCACCGAGTGTCAAACGCAGGGTGAGCAGGTAATGGCGAATTGCAACAAAATTTGGCGATGCGGTAAATCGCGGGTGCTCAGTCAACGCCGCCAAGGTACTGGCGAAAATAACCTCTTCATCTAAAAGAGTGTAGAAAAGCGGTTTGATACCGAATCGATCTCGGACAAGCGTCAGTTTTTTTTCCAGAAAATCATAAACACCAAAAGCGAACATTCCCCTGAGCTTTGGCACAGCATCTGCTTGCCACTGTTGCCAGGCAGCGGTCAGTACCTCGGTGTCGCCATGTCCCCGAAATCGATGGCCCAGGGCTTTCAATTCGCTGCGAAGCTGCTTGTCGTTGTAGATTTCACCGTTGTAGGTCAAAAGGTAACGACCATTCTCGGAAACCGAAGGTTGTTGCCCGTAGGTACGATCACGGATCGCCAGTCGGCGGTGGGCAAACGCGACGTTTTCCCGGCAGAGTAGTGTGGCGTCGTCGGGGCCTCTGGCGACCATGCGGTCGCGCATCGCAACCAGCTGATCTTGGGACAGACTGACTTGAGAGTTCTCAGCGGCGGCGATGCCAAGGATTCCACACATGTTCAAGCCATCGGCACGCTGATCAAAGGGTGTCGAGAGAATGTCCTAAAGTAGCGATTTCGACGGTTGTAGCTGTTGTTTGGATAAAACAGATTGTACCGAAGATGCCGCGCTCAAGAGACAGAATCCAACTAGCTGCATCTGCGCTGGGCAACGCTAGCAGCAAATGGGAGTTAACCCCCCCCACGCTTGCAGTTTGTCACGGACATTGGCGGCCGTGGCAGCCCAGCCCTTCTTTGCCATGGATTCTCATGGGTGGGATTAATGAAAAAAAACAGACGACAGCATTCAGTAAGGGTGAAAAAAACGCCTAACGAAAAATGTTTCCGAAAACGTGCGTTCCAAAGGGGTTGGCATCTTATTGTTTCCCCAGATTCCAACTAAATTAAACGTTAATTGGAACTACCTCGGTTTGATCTTCGATGACCATCAGCAATTTCTATCAGTCAGGGCGACTTGGTTTGTCGTTTGAGCTTTTCCCTCCAAAAACGGATAAAGGTGTGGCAACGCTGTTTGCCCAACTTCCGAATTTGATGAAATTCTCACCCGACTATGTCACCTGTACCTATGGGGCCGGGGGATCGACTAGAGGCAAGACACTGGAGATCCTCGCGAGGGTGAAATCAGAGTTTCATATCCCGGTTGCCTCTCATCTGACCGTTGTCGGGTCCACTGTTGACGAACTAAAGCATTATCTCAAGACCGCATCGCAACAAGGGATTGACTATATTGTCGCGCTACGGGGTGACCCGCCTGCAGGTGACGATTGTTTTGAACCCGTCGCGGGAGGACTTTCCTACGCGAATGAACTGGTGGAACTGATCCGCGATCAATTTCCAGGTGTTGGAATGGCTGTTGCCGGGTATCCTGAAAAGCATCGAGAAGCGGTATCGATGGCTGTCGACCTTGACAATTTGAAACGAAAGGTCGATGCGGGAGCTGATGTGATTATCACGCAGTTATTTTACGAGAATGATGACTTCTACAGATTTCGCGATCTGTGTGCTGACCGCGGAATTACCATTCCGATCGTTCCGGGAATTCTCCCGGTTGTCAGTCTCGCTCAGATTCAGCGCATCGCCCAGCTTTGCGATGCCAAGTTGCCAAAGGGTTTTTCCAGAGATTTGGAAATGGCCAGCGGTGATGCAGAACAATTAAAGGTGGGCATCGATTTTGCGATTCAGCAAGTAGCCGATTTGATCAAACAGGAAGCTTGTGGCCTTCATTTTTATGTTCTTAATAAATCAAAATCGACTGCCAAAGTGCTTGAAGCGATCAATGATCAGAATGATCGCTAACGTCATCGCCGCCACTACCATTTGGAGGTGGTGTTTAGTTCATGAGGATAAAGTGGCGGTGGATGTATCGTGGTGGTTGAACAGCGAACCGATCCGGAACTTTTCTCCTGCTGTTGAAGTTTGTTCTGGCAAAAAGAGTAACTGGTTAAACTACTGAATCAGGTAAACCTGCTCCCTGAGTCGAATCAAGAGTTTTTGATTTCCTTTTTGATATGCCAAAACCGAATTTTCGGACTTCGAATTTTTTTCCGTTAGCTCGAAATACTCTTTGGAAAATCGTTTGATTTTTTTAATTTTGGATTGGTCTTTTGTAAGATCAATGTCTTTTGCCGACGTGTCGATCAACAATTCACCCCGTCGGTAAATGGTGTTTTTTCCAACGACCTTGACTGCATCGGTTACGATCGATTGGTCGGTGTCAATGTCTTTGAGAATGGTCCCACCGGAGAGAGATGATGCGGCTTTTGGGGTGCTCGAGGCAGAATCCGCTTGCGATAAGGCCTTCTTGGCCCCGGGCGGGTTAGGCAATCCACCTCCACCAAAAATAGCTCCGCGTGAAGAGTTGGCGCGGGACAAGGGTGCCGCGCCGCCGTTTTCGGCCATCTCCTCAATCGGCTGGCGGAAAAAGTTGGCGGAAGGAAGCTGGTTGGCTCCTTTAAGGCTTTGCTTAAAATCCCTTTGCGCAAATCCAGCTCGGCCGCTGGATTCGGCGAGTCTTCCTAGTTTTGATCGTGTGCGATCCATTTCACCTCCTTGGGTCAGTCGATTGGCGGGTGCCTGATCATCGGCCAGAAAGGAGGTGTAAGGGGTGATGATACCGTGCTTGGTCGACAGACCAATCAATTCTTTGATCAATTCTTCGTTTTGCCCTGCCAAGTCCAATTGATCGATGATTTCACCGATGCGTCGCATGGCCCACAGTTTTTCCACAAACGAATTTGACTCGTTGTAGCTCTGTTTTGAAAATTTGGCAGGGAATGAGAACTTTTGGGATTTGGCGCCGACTTTACCCGAGATGCGTATTTTTGCGGTACCGGTTTTCTTATAGCGACCGGCAATGATCAACTGTTGTCCAGAAAAAATCTCAAAGACCTTTTTGGGGTAAATTCGGTTGACCGGTTGCGTTGTTTCAGCTGCAACCTCGTCGAAGAGATAATCGATTTTGACATTGGTCAAAACCGGTGCAGAGATTTTGTTGTAGAGCCGACTGACATGGATCTCCAAGTCTTCGTCAGGTCGAACATAATCGCTTTGGCCACGATTTGCTGCAGTCAATCGATCAAGGAGTCTGCTGTTGACATCATATCCGACGCCGAGACTGATCAACCTGGCGTTTTTCTGATTGATCCGCCGCGCGTTGTCAACAATTTTCATTTCGTTGGTTTCACCCGCGGTGGGTTTCCCATCGGTCAGGAAAACAACGTAATTGGGTTGGGAGACATCCTGGATCATGCTCAGAGAGGTCTTGAGGGCCGCATCAATTGCCGTACTGCCACCAGAATAGATGCCGTCAGCAAATGCGAGGGCTGCTTTTCGGGTTTTGTCAGAGTACCTCTCCAACTCGGGGCGAAACGTCTCAACATCACTGTCATAGGCAACGATATTGAATAAATCACCTTCTCGAAGGTTGTTCAGCACAAATCGAAGGGCGTCTTTTGCTTGTTCGATCTTTTTGCCGCTCATGCTACCGCTTCGATCCACAACGAAGATAACTGTTTTGTTGGATTCTTCTTTGGATGGTTTCTTAATTTGCGGACTTGCCAACATCAGAAAAAAACCTTCTTTAGCCTCTTCTGGCCAATAGGTCATGACGCTAGCGCCAAGTTTTCCATCATTGGTGTCAAAGAACAATCGAAAGTCGGTGCTGGGCACGCGATTTTTCGCTTCCAGCTTTACGTGGGCATGATGCTCATCCTGTCGCTCAATGTTGACCGGGTGTGTCGGGCTGTAAACCGACTTGATTTTGTTCTTGCTGGTGATATTGATGTCGAAGCGAATGGTGTCGATTGGCTTGGAGGTATACTTGGCGGTTGAAAGAGGGAAAAGGTAGTCGGTAAGTTTTTGATCTTTACGAAGGAGTTGACTGAACTTCAGCGTCACTTTTCGTTCGGCATTGGGGGGGACAGGAAAGACGCTGGTTTTGAACATCCCGGTTCCAATCCACTCAAGGAGCGCTGGGTCCTGATTGCGCCGTATGTACCCCTCGTAGATCTGGCGTGCTTCCTTGGCTGCCATTAGCTTCCCTTCATATTCCGTTCCATCGACCATAAAGGTCAATTGGTCGATGGCTCCGTCGTAAGGAAGAGGAAAAGCAAAACAAACTTCCATGGTTCGGTTGCCGGTATTGACGAAAGTCTGGGAAACCTGAGTGCGAGCCACTTGGTCTTCGATCCGGGAATTGATGATCAATTCTTTGATCTTGTAGGACGAAGTTGTCTGAATGGGGGGGCGTCCCGGTCTGGGGAGGTGATGATGTTCGTGCAGTAAGACGCCTTGGCCAAACAGTGGATTGGCAATGAAGACCATCAGGAACGTCAGTCTAATGGGATGGAAGCGTTTCATATCAGTCACTTAAGAGGATGACGAAAAATAGTGGCACGATTCAGAGTTGTGCTAGTGAGATCAACGGCCCAGACTTTGGATTGTTTACGTGATTATTGATTATTTCCAAAAATCTGTCGATTCTAGCTGTCAGACCGGAGTTTCTCCCTTCTGCCTTCGGGGCAACCACCCTCTGCCAGCGTTTAAAAGCCCTGGAGCCAGCGTTTAAAAGTCTTGGAGCCAGCGTTTAAAAGCCCTGGAGCCAGCGTTTAAAAGTCTTGGAGCCAGCGTTTAAAAGCC
>JABAAE010000001.1:0-108611 GCA_014238905.1 Planctomycetota bacterium | reverse complement strand
AAAGCCTTGGAGTCAGCGTTTAAAAGCCTTGGAGTCAGCGTTTAAAAGCCTTGGAGTCAGCGTTTAAAAGCCTTGGACGGTTTTTGAATCTTGGTTCACCGGCCCGACTCCTTGGCCTAAATCGACGCAACGACCAAGGCAAATCGGCACCTTTGCTCCCGTACACGGTTCTCGCCACGCAGGAGCCCGGACTATTGAGGCTTAAACGGGCCCCTGATCCAGCTTGTCAGGTAGCTCCAACTATCCAAGGTGGCCCGATGTTTTTCGGCCGTGTTGGCCCATTTGTTTACAATTTGACTACCGTTGCGGTTGCAATGACCACATCGGCTAAGGGGCGGTCGGATCCATCGGTTTCACTGGAGCCGATTTTCATGACGGTTTCCAAGCTCTCCTCGTCCGAAGTTTCCCCAAACACAGTGTATTGGTTATCCAGAAAGTCTTGCCGCGCCAGGCAGATGAAAAATTGAGAGCCCGCCGAGTTGGGGTCGGAAGTGCGTGCCATCGAAAGCGTCCCGGGCTTGTGGGGCCGTGCATTGAATTCTGCGTCGATCGTGTAGCCGGGGCCACCTGTACCGGTTCCGTTAGGGCATCCTCCCTGAATCATGAATCCATCAATTACCCTGTGGAATATTTTACCGTCGTAATAGCCGGTTTTTGCCAGCCCTGCGATGTTTTTACAGTGACCTGGCGCGTCATCAGAAAACAAATTGAGGCGGATCGGTCCATGATTGGTGTCCAAATGAACCTGATACTGATGCGTCTCAAAATCAATTTCCTTTAGCGATTCGTCTACTTTTTCTCGCATTCCCGAACTTCCCTTCTGCTTTTCTTGATTGGATTACTAAAAATTTCTGGTGGCAGGACCGAGTTAGGATTATAGAACGCCGTTGACTGGCCCGAAAGACGATAGACGATAGATGAAGGATGAGGTTGACCACCTCGTTGGCAGGCGCAGGAAAAGTAATCTGCCATTTCGCCCCAAAAAAACGTCTCCCTCCCCCGCTTCGCAAATGCAACAGTCGTAATATAGTAGAATTTTGGCCAGAAAGAAAAACATGAAAAATGAAAACGATGTTGTGATTACGGGCTTGGGCATTGTCAGTCCTATTGGGATTGGATTGTCTGCTTTTCAGGATTCGCTGTTTTCCGGTGTTTCGGGCATCAAAGAGCGTACTGAGTTTGCCGGTTCGAATTGGCCATTCCGTATTGCTGGAACCATCAACGATTATGAGCCGAAACAATATGTGAAACCACGCAAGAGCATGAAGCTGATGTGTCGTGAGATCCAGTTCGGATTTGGTGCCGCAACGATGGCTGTTAGTGACGCCCAGCTTGATACCGAGACAGTGGTCAGTGAAAGATTTGGAGTGGTTTGCGGTACTGATACGTTTTACGCTGCCCCTTCCTCGCTGTCGGATTCATTTTGGAACGAGGACAGATCGCACCGTGAAGTCTCGCAGTGGATCCCGCAGGCAATGAAAAAGATCGAGCCGTTGTGGATGCTCAAATCATTGCCCAACATGACCGCTTCTCACGTGGCTATTGCTATGGACGCTCGCGGACCTAACAATTCGCTGATTCATGGTGACGCCTCCGGCTTGTTAGCCTTGGTAGAAGCGGCTGATGTCATCCGCCGCGACTGGGCCGACGTGATGTTGGTTGGCGGAACCGGTTCGAAAATCAACCCGACCTACCTCGCCTATCACGGTGTTGACGATTTGGTGCAACACGACTCAGATCCGAAGACCGCCTGTCGTCCGTTCGATCAGAACCGGGGTGGTACGGTGGGAGCCGAAGGAGCCGGTATGATTGTCTTGGAAAAAAGAAAGCACGCCGAAGCGAGGTCGGCCAGGATTTATGCCACAGTTGGCGGTTCGGATTACGGTTACTGTCCTCCGGATCAACCGGATCAACAGATTGAATTCCAGGCGATGAAAATCAGTCAGGCAATTGAAAGAGCTGGTCTTTCCAAAGATCAAATCAGCCACGTCAACAGTCACGCCTCGGGTGAAATAGAAGTTGACCGGGTGGCGGCCTGTTCCATTCAGGCGGCGTTAGGGGACGTTGATGTGGTTGCCTACAAAGGGTTTTTCGGAAATGCTGGACCCGCCGGAGGCATTCTGGAAAGTTGCATCTCGATCAATGCCCTCCATGAGGATGCCTTGCCGGCAACCTTGAATTGTGATTCGGTCGCCCCGGATTGCCCCGTGTCGGTTCTGAAAGAAAATCGGAAAGAGACCCAAACGGCCGCTGTGAAAACAACGACTTCCGACACCGGACAAATGGTGGCGGTTGTTTTTGAACAGGATGTCTAACGGCGGGCCGAGAAGGTTTTCGTGAGTCTGTTTTGGCCTTGCCAAAATAAAAAGCCAGCTGCAACGATTATTTTTAACCAGATCGCCAACCTCCTGTCGGGCTGGCGGATGAATTTGGCGTTGGTGTGATAGGAACGCCAAACAAAACCATATTAGTCGCTGTCAATTCTTTTGCTTTGACGGTTGGATCCCTTCAAATGTGAATGAGGCGTCGCCTGAACGCCGGTCACGTTATCTGAAGGCGCCGATTCTGGAACGATTTCGAGCTGTTCAAGTTGCTTCCTGGATGACAGCACGGCGGGTTGATCGGTCCGGTTTCTGTTTGTTTTGTCTTTCTTGAACTCGAACAGTTTCCCCAGTGGCCCGATCAGAATCGCTGGCAAAAAGATCAAGTCCCCAACTAAAGCAGCCACCAATAACAACAACATTAAGACGCCGAATTGCTGGGTAGGGGTAAACGTACTCAAACCGAATACGCAAAGTCCAAGACCACCGATAAACGTGGTTTGCGTCATCGCTGCCCCACAACGCCGGTAAGCGAGTCGAACGGCGTTGGTCCGATCCATGCCTTCTCGAAGACCTTTGCGGAACCACGTCATGAAGTGAATCGTATCATCCACCGCCACTCCCATGGCAACACTGGCGGTCATCATTGAGCCGATGTCGACTTCTCGGCCAATGTGCCCCATCAAACCGAAGATCAGGACCACTGGGAATACGTTAGGCAGCATCGCTACCAATCCACCGGTAACGTTAAGCAGGTTTCCGGCGCTTACTCGTCGCTTCCAGTCCCGGAGCAAGAGCATCATCACAAAGGCAATCATCACAAAAGCAAGGCAAATGCTGTCAACCAGGCTCTGTAATAAGGACCTTTGGGCTTTGTACACAATAGGCACAATTCCCGAGTAGGTTGCCACCACATCCACATCATCGGTGCTTTTGCCTGCTTTGAGCAATTCAACCCGGTCTTCACGCGCGGTAACAATGTCGCCGTTTTTCCAATTTTCGGGAAATCGGTGATCGCGGGCATCGATGAAACTTTTGGCATTTTCCTTGATGAGTTCCTGATCATAGGTTTCATGATCGCCGATCAGCACCACGCAATCGTATTTCGAAATTTTTTGTTTCAGCTGCTCGGGGGTCCATTGCACTTTTTCCGGGGAGTTTGCTGACAAAAGCCGATAATCCCCACGCGTTGCAAAACCCCGTTTTTGCAGCAGATTGACCAAGGACCGGCAGAAAATCTGTGTTTGATCGTAATACCCATTTCTCCAGAGTGTCGATCGAAGATCTGCATTGGCAAGGTCCGGTTGCCGACCATTGTCGTATCCGAGTAAGAGAACGCTCCCTTGCATCTGGTCTTTTGGATCGAGAGTGACCCCTTCGGCCTCCGCCTGAGCTTCATATTGGTCGGTCAGATCCCGCAGGATTCGGGTTCGATACTTAAACGCTGAGAGTACTGGTTCGACGACGCTTTTGAGATCCGAAACAAAGAGTCCGTAATCAACGTCGTTAAGAGAACCAAGTCTCAGGCTGACACGCCAATATTCATACCCGTAATTGGGTTCAGATTCGGGATCGGATTCAATTCCATGTTGCCCGATCTCCAATAGCGTGTCTCTGCTTTTAGACAGCTCTTCGTTGATAAAGCTTCGAGCTTGGGGATTTCGAGTGTTCTCAAAGGGGAGGAAATTATCGGTCGAAAATCCCTTTCCAACGATGTCCTGTCCGGTTTCACCAAAGGCTTTTTCCAGTTCTTCCCGAACGATGGCTCCGGCTTCGATACGTTCGAGTCTCGAATACTTCAGGTCGATCTCCCTGAAGTTAATATCGCCGTCAGGAGTATCCTCATCGTTGTCCAGAACATCACGATCAAAGCCAAGGACAATTTCCATGGGCACCAGTTTGCCTAGATGCTTCTCCATCCAGATGTAGTCCTGCACCACGACGGCACTTTGATCAAAAAGTTTGATCAACTGGACGGAGGTCTTGATTTTGAAAATACCCAAGCCCGTGATTAACAGTCCAATCAAGACCACGGTGGTCACGGCTGCGTGACGGCGTATGACCCAGGTACCCACCCAGGACCAAAAATCATTAGTGAGGTCGTAAAGCGAACGCCCGTTTTTCTGATCAACGTCCTTCTTGCGACGTTTACGGTAGCCAGGTGGGAAAAGTTTCAATGAGGCGGGCAAGTAGGTGAACAATAAGACCACCGTGACCATCGTCCCGATCGCAGAAAATAAACCGAATTTCCATATCGGAACCAGATTGCTGACGCAAAGCGAAACGAGACCCAGAGAAGTCGTCAAGGCAGCCAGAGTGCATGGAAACCATCCGTATTTGACAGCGGTTTCTGCGGCGCCTCGATGGCCCTCATCATAACAGGCCTCCCGATAGTAATTGACAATGTGAACAGCACCAGAAAGCCCCAGAACGTAAACCAGCGATGGCATGGTCAGTAGGATGGCGTCTAACTGGCTACCTCCATACCAAACGATTCCGAGGCTGGAGATGGCACTGACGCCTCCGACGAAGAAAACCATCAGAGTGACTAGCACGCTTCGGAAGCTAATGTACGCAATACCCACGCCAACCAGCGCGGAAAGTCCGACCAACCGAACTAGCGTGATGGTCCCTTCTTCATCAATCGCGACGTTGTCGCAGGGTGGTCCGCCAAGATGCAATTCATCCTTGCTGATGTCGCATTCATTGCTCGCCAGATAGCGAACTCGGCCCATTGGCTTGCCTAGAATTTCACGACCCACGACACGATTCAATTCACCCACTATCGGCGAATTGAGGACCACGATGATGGCGGTCTGTCGGGGTGGCATCCGATGTTTAATATGGACAAAAAAGTTGTACCAATGCTCGAGTTTTTTTTCCTGTGTGGCGTTAATCAAATTGGCAATGTCGCCATTGTAATCATGTTTCCCCTTTGAGGGCTCGCTGACCAGTTTGTCGACGTACAGCTCGAATTCTTCCTCGGCACCCTCCGGCAGATTTGCTATTTGTTCTTTTGTCAGTTCGTTGAGAAATGCCTCCCTGGTCCAGTCAAAACCAATCGAGGGGGTAGGACCGAACAGCGAACCGGTCAACCGTTTGTGCGCCTCGAGTTCGGCATCCTCCATGGACTTCAAGGCGCCGTCCTCAGAGATCAGTTTTTCAAGAATTTCAGGGCCGGACTGAATCGACTTGAAAAATCTAGCGCAGAGTAGTTTTGGATTCTCATAAAACCTGGGGTCAGGCTTGATCTTGTGAACAGGTTCACCTTTTACATCGATTCCGCCGTACAGAAATTGCCTCAGACCCCGCTGGGCCATCGCAAACGCATTGTTCTTTCCGGTCCACCGATGCAGTTGGCCTGATTTGGTGATGTAGTAATACTGGCCCTTCCGACCCAGTAACCATCTTTCACCCTTTGAACCCCAGTTGGAATGAAATTTTTCATCGGTTTGCTGCAAAGCCAATTCGTCAGCCACTATCTTGACTTGTTGCATCTCCTCAGTGAGGTCAGATTGTCCGTCAACAGACTCCGCGGTTAACTTGGCGACCATCAAGTCATAAGCCAATTCACCTCGGCTGCAACCATTCCAGCTCATCGCTACGAATTGATCGCCGACGAATCGTGGTCGGAACCATGCAAGGACTTCGGTTTCCGGGAAATCATTTGGCAGCCAGTCGGTGACCTCGTTGCGGATATCCTGAACCGCCATCCTTGCTCCGCGCAGCGCAAACGGCACAAGGAAAAAGATCGCGCAAAGAATCATGATGGCGACGTTGCCGAATAACCAAACCGGCTTTGAAAAAAATCTTTTTGTCATGAATTTCGTGACAACGCCGCTGTATTAACAAAGAAGAGAAAACAAGATGGAGAGAGCTTTAATCTCAAATCCTAAGGTAACCGTCATCAGCAGCATCGTCCACGCCTGAACGGGCTGGAAGTACCGCCTTAATGACAATCGGCTGTTACGCTTGTTATTTCGAGCATGAACGTCTCATCCGCGAAATCTTTATCAAATCGCTTTTTTACCCTATTTAGTACAAATTAACAAAACGGGCCCGTTTAGGAAGATTTAACTAAATTCGGAGCAGGATCTGGAGGTACCCTTTTTTCCGACGTTGACCGATTCAGTTTACGCTTTCGCTCTTTTTGCCGTTGCTATCATTGCTTACCAAGGCAATAAACGTATTCTTGGCGTTGATCCGATTCAGAGTGGGCAACACGCATGTAGACCCGACTGCCGCAGATGGTCGCAGTCGAGAGCGAACTGTCTCCCAGTTTGTTTTTGGCAATTAGGGAAAATTGTTTCGGATTGGCACTAAAAATAAAAGTCTCTCCCTTTTCGTTAGTGGCATAACAACGATTTCCTACAAGAACGAGCGAGCTGGAAAAATCGCCTTGGAGACGGTTTTTCCATTGTGTTTCTCCCGTTCGACTGTCGTAACAGACGGCAATGCCAGCATCCATCACACCAAAAAGATATCCGCCGGAATGTACCAAAGAGGGAACGTAGTGGCGGGAGTTGTTTTCCCAGGCTATTTTTCCCGACCCGTCTGCGACGACGGCCGCAAGATGGTTCTTGGGATATCCTCCGCTTGTGAAAATATGTTTTCCATCAGTCACCGAGGAGGTGACACATTCGGTTGTGGCGCCGGGAATTTCCCAAAGCAACTTCCCGCTGGTGGGGTCAATGCTGGTAACCAGATCGCAACCGGTCATCAACAACTGATCTTTTCCTCCTACGTTTAAAATAATGGGGGAGGAGTAATTTGGTTTTCGGGGGCGAGATTTTTCCCAGACCAATTTGCCATTATCGGCCCGTAAGGCTTTGATCATTCCTCCCCCTTTATTGTCCGCAGAAACGATGACTAGGCCATTGATAATTGAAGGTGATGAACCAAATCCTTGGTGAACGATGTAATCACAGATTTTTTCTTGCCAAACGAATTTGCCTTGAAGAGAAATCGCGGTGGTCCAGACAGATTCCTGATTCAAAAAATTAACGAAGAGAAGTTTACCGTCGGTTGCCACTGTGGTTGATGCCAGAGAAGCCTTCTTGTTTTGTTTTTGATTTCCTTTGGTCTTCAAGCCACCTCGATGAATGATCGATTCCCAGGTTCGTTCCCCTGTTTTTCGATCTAAGCAGATAACCGATTGGACATCACGATCGAGATCGGCTGTCGCTAAAATAACCTGTTGCCCCAGAATGGTGATCCCGCCATGCCCCTTACCGGGAAGAGGAGTTTTCCAGGTTACGTTGTTGGTTTCATCCCAAGTTGAAGGCGGGTCCTGGTTTGGGTTAGCGATTCCATTTCGCTGAGGCCCTCGCCACCATGGCCAATCGTTGTCTGAGATCAATTCACTTTGTCCGCACACGAGCAAGGGCATCATGCAAAAAAACGAGGCGTATAACAACGAGTTATAAAAAAATACATGCCGGTGACGGCGTGGTGAGAAATGGATCATGTTGCACCTGGGAGGATTGGGTTAGTCTGAGGGTACACGACTGTACCCACGCGGATCACCACTTGGAAATTGGCGAACGAAGTAACCCGGACTGGACCCATAATCTACCAAGTTGGACACTGTTTTTCAAAAAGGAAGTTGCCCATTCGGTGTGGTTAGGGTGTTGTAATTGGTGGCATGGGGTAATTCGCCACGGATCCAGCGTTTACAAGTGTGGGGACCCGCGATAGAAAAGTAGGCAGGTTCGATCGAGGCATTCTTTGGCCATTGATCGATTATGGTTGGTAGACGGTTATCCGGGATTGCGAAGAGGGATTTTTTCATGCAATGCTATTTAAGATGTTCTTCGTTATTAAGTCTGGTGGTTCTTTGTGTCGCGGGATGCGATGCATTAGGCCCACAAACTCAACTTGAAAAATGGGTTGAAACCCAGAAAGCCAACCAGAAACTTCCAAAAAAAATTGGCGATGCGCAGGAGTTGATTGACATTCGTGCCGGCGAGATGGAACTGATTCAAGTGATCCGTCTAAAAAATGCCGGCAAGTCCATCAGTGACCAGCAAAAGGAGGCGATTCAAAAACAGGTTCTACGAGAGGTCCAAAAGAAGAAAAATCAAATCGAAGACCTGATTAACTTTAAGGTATTGATGACTTTTCAATACCAAAACAAGGATGGTGAAATGTTACATGAGGTTCTCATCCGGCCATGGGAAGATCTCTGAACAACGGATGTCGGCTGACACCGTCGGCAACTTGTGTTGGTTTCTGGGTGAGTCGGCTTCTGAAAGGTCATCCATCTGGGCATGATGCATTGAGGTGCTAGTTGAGCTAGCACCTAGTTGGAATTGCCATCGATGGTCATCACAGCGTTTGGATGCGGACAGATTTCAAAAAAAAATAGCTTTTTTCTACCATTTGCGTTTAGCGTTGGGCACGTTTAGGCGTAAACTTTCGAAGATAGATAAATAGGAAATAAGAATGAATAGTGCGGATGAACGCACACACCCAGGTAGAAAAGAATGTTTTCCCTCTCCACCAAGTTTTCGCCTGCTTCGGCGAATTTCGAAAAAGCCATTTTTGCGGGCTATGAAAACGCAGAACTGTACATGACTCCGACGCGTTTGATGAGCTGGAAATCGCTCTCAAAAATTGCCCGGAGCTTTGATTTAAATTACGTCCTGCATTTTCCTACAGAGGGAAAAATCGGTTCCCAAACATGCGAGGAAATCGTCCGACTGGCCCGGGATCTTGGCTGTCAGATTATTGTCGTTCATGAGGAGCAGCTCGATGATGTGAGTTTGATTTCAAGTCTGGATCCAGGGATTCGTCTGGCGGTCGAAAATCAGTACCTCCACTTTAATGATCTGGATGAATGGATTGCTTCGCATGAATTCGTCACGCTGGATATTGAGCACTTATGGAAAAACACGCTTCATGACTGTGATTTGAACTCCCTCTGTTCGGTTGTGCGATCACTATTGAAAAAGCACAATTGCCGGATTCAACATATTCATCTTCCCGGCTACCTGCCGGGTCAGGCTGAGCAGAAACCAATGTATTGTTCCAGAGAAATGGTTTTTTCCATGTTCGATATCCTCTACGAGGAACAATACGGTGGTTGGGTTGTGGGTGAGCTGGATGAAAATTTTCAAAATCAGCACGAGATGAAAATGGACTTGCTGCTATTTGAGACCTGGAAATCCAAAGTCAGTAGTTTACCTTTGCTGAATTCGGTGATGACTCAACCCCCCTTTTCTGCCGCTGAACCTTCTTAATTTGTTTTTTGAATTTGCCGGGCCACCCTCGCAAGGCAAGAGGTTGGCTGTTGGATGGGAATGGTCTCTTGCTTGCACCGGCGGCGATTCTGGTGTTTTGGTTGATCGCTGACATCGCATATGTCCGGCAAGTGCCATAGTGAAAACGCCAATACCGACTGTGGTTTCTGACAGGTCAGTCTCAATTCGCACTCAAAGAGTTGGCCCACTTACCCTTTTCAGTGGCCGATTGGACCGTTACAACCAAACTACCGGTTGCATTCGCGGTATGTTTGGTTGGCATCACTCCGAGAGTTGGGTTCTCAGTTAAGCGGGTGGGCTTGTCAGTCAAGGATCGCGAATCCAGTTTTGTTCTCGGCGATAGTCGTTTTAATCGCGGTGCCGGTATTGGGGATCAACACAAGACAGAAACGAGATGGATTGATGTCGCTAAAAGTTTGGATTAATGGCGAGTTTTTCGATAAAGAAAACGCGAAAATTAGTGTTTTCGATCACGGACTCTTGTACGGGGATGGCGTTTTTGAAGGCCTGCGGAGTTACGGTGGAAAACTCTTTCGTTTGGACGAACATATGCAGCGATTTTATGAATCTGCTCGAGCGATCCTATTGGAGGTGCCTACTGAATTCGAAGAATTGAAGGATGCGGTGTATGCCACTTTGTCGGAAAATGGGATCGTTGACGGCTACGTGCGGTTGTTGATCACTCGGGGCACCGGGACGCTGGGGCTGGATCCGCATACTTGCTCAAATTCGCAAGTGGTTATTATCGCTGACAATATCAAGCTTTATCCACAGGAGTTTTATGATAATGGTTTGGAAATCGTGACGGCGAGCACCATTCGTAATCATCCCAACGCACTGAACTCGCGCGTCAAGTCATTGAATTATTTAAACAACATCATGGGCAAGGTGGAGGGCACACAAGCGGGGTGTGTTGAGGCCTTGATGTTGAATCATAAAGGTGACGTCGCCGAGTGCACCGCCGACAATATTTTCATTGTCAAAGACCATATTATCGCGACACCATCCATCGATGCTGGGATACTCGCTGGAATTACACGAGCAACCGTGATTGAGCTGGCCAAGGGAAATGGTATGCAGGTCAACGAATGCACCCTTTCCCGGCACGACATCTACGTTGCTGATGAATGTTTCCTGACGGGAACAGCAGCAGAAATAGCGCCAATCGTCAAAGTAGATGACCGCGTGATTGGCTCGGGCAAGCCCGGCAGCGTGACCCAAAAACTTCACGAAGAATTCCACGCGTTGGTTCGGAGTTAGGGGGCGTTAGGTCGCCTGAATTTCAGCTGCTCGATTTCTTTTAGTCACCCGCCCGGGAAGTCGGTGTCATTACGGCTTCCACTGGTAAAGGGGCAGTGAAATGCGTAGTTGATGATCCATCTCGACGTTTTCGTTTCTCAAGGCATTGACTTGATCGTTGACGGTCTGATCGCTGTTGCGATGACTGACCATTCCCTGGGCATTGACCACCCTGTGCCAAGGGATTTCGATACCCTTGGCAAGTCGCCTCAATACCGATCCAACTTGTCGGGCGTTTCTGGGTAGGCCTGCTAATCTTGCAATCTGACCATAGGTCGCGACTTTCCCTTTGGGGATTTGGCTGATCACCGTCAAAATCGCGTGGGGGTTGTCATCCATAACCGCTGGCCTGATTGTCTTGGAAACCGGTAAAAGTGTTTTGAGAATCTTACTGAGAAAAGTGGTGACCGGCTCAATAGGAGAATACCAGCTTTTTTGGTGGTTCTGGGCCGGGGTTGCCGTTGTGAGTCCAATGGAGGGTGGTGTGTCAGGACCCGGTTTCAAGGTTTTAATTTGCCGCTGGGGTTTTGAGTGTGATGTAGCTAACGAGGTGGATTTGCAAACCGAATCCCGCTTGATTGAACACCATGGTGGGCTTTTCAGGCGGAATTAGACCCTCGAATCTTGTGGAACAGGAGCCAAGTGAATCATGGAACGCCTGATTTGCCGGTTTTCGCCTTTGCATGGAATACAAACGGAACTAAAAACCCCGTTTAATCGTCTGTTTTTAGAGAACAGATTGGAACCACGTCGTTGTTCTGATTACTATCGAAGAAATAGAGGGTTGTTTTTCGCCCTGGACCTCTCTCGATAAATGTTGTTAAAGTCTTTTGCTACTTAGAGTTACGGATTTTGAACGCTGCTTAGGCTGCTCTCCGTGAGGACCAATAATGCTTCGATGTTTCTACAAAATCGCCAAATCCATTTTTTCCGACTCACCCGAAAGCGGCTGTTCACCACCGCGTCGATTCGGCTTTGAGACGCTCGAAAGCAAGGATCTTTTGACGGGCTTTATCGATTTCGATGCTTTTACCGGTATTGTCACCATTCAGGGCGATACTGCCAATGATGTGGCACGTTGTTTTGATGACGGCGGACGGGTCACTGTTACGTTGGAGGGGGTGGGCCAGCAGTCGTTTGTGCGAAACCTGGTGGATCGTGTTGAATTCTACGGGGCTGATGGAAATGACATTTTTCAGAGTACCTCGGTCGTGCCAGTCCATGCCTATGGCAACGCGGGTGATGACAGTTTGACTGGCGGCGTTAGTGACGATCTCCTTAATGGTGGCGAAGGGGCTGACCGTCTGTTCGGCAATCTCGGTGATGACAATTTGGTGGGTGGTGATGGTGACGATCAGCTGAACGGTGGAGATGGCAGTGACCGATTGGCCGGTGATCGAGGTGACGATCGGCTGAATGGCCAAGGCGACGACGATACATTGCTGGGTGGCGGTGGCAATGACGTGATGCATGGCGATGGTGGCAATGACCGTTTATACGGGAACAGCGGTGACGACGATATGCATGGTGACCTTGGCATGGATCGTCTTTATGGGCACGGTGGAAACGACATCCTGCGTGGTGGTTTTGATAACGATGTTATCTTTGGAGGTCCCGACAGTGACATCCTTCACGGCGATGGGGGTGATGACCGGTTGAGCGGGCAGGCTGGTGCGGACGAAGTGTTTGGCGGCAACGATAACGATTTCATTCACTTGGGGCCAGGGAATGATCGAGGCTTTGGAGGCAAGGGCAATGACCGAATAGTTGGGTCTCACGGAGACGACCAAATGTGGGGGGAGCAGGGCGATGACATCCTGTTAGGAAATGTTGGTTCAGACGAAATGTGGGGTGGCACAGGTGGTGATACTCTAAGAGGTTCGGCCGGAAATGACATATTGCATGGAGAGGTCGGTCCGGACAAGCTCTTTGGAGATGTAGGGAATGATTCTCTTTACGGAGGTGCTGGTCTGGATAAACTCTGGGGTGGTGCCGGTATGGACGGTTTGTTTGGGGGTATTGATTCGGCCCGCGATCGTATTTACGGACAAGGTGGCCAGGATCGATATCTATACCGTGAAGCGGATCTTCTGTTAGATCGATTTGAAAACTCGGAAGGCTTGGTTGAATTTATTGATTCCAGCGCCAGTTGGACCGACCGGGAAGTTGAAATTGTCGACGAAGCTCTTCGCAAGTTTCATTTTCGAACCAATAACACGAGACTTTTGGTTGACTCGGTATCTGAGGAAGCAATTCAGTTCGTCAAGGTAAGCGGCTTGCCCGGTGGTGACGATGGAGAAAATGTTCTGGAAACAGAACGAGAGCGATTTTTCAATGAGGAAACTCAGCGTTTTGAAGTTCGTTCGACATTTGTGCGAAAGATTGTCCTAGTCGATTGGGACGAGTCCAGTATGGTTGCCAACGGGAACGCGGAATCGGCAACCATCAATCTGATGGCGAAGAATTATGACAGTAAGATCGAGATGGTCGCTGTAGACAACGAGGCAACGCAGGTATGGGCTGATTTCATGTTGGCCAGTGATTGGACCGATCGTTTTCCAAATAATAGTGCGTCCTACCAGATCTCCGGGGATGGGCTTTGGTGGTATGGCAGTGACTCGGTGTTTGCCAAATCGCATGGCTCATTGAATCCTTCTGAGGACTGGTCAACGGTTTGGGATTACTATTTTACGGTCAGTCGCAACAGCGGAGATGCTGAACTGCAAACCAAGCTCTCCCAGGTTGACGCTTATCTACGGACTTTTTCGGCTCTGTAGGCTTTGCGATTCGGAGTTTTGAATCGAACAGACCCCGTGATTTCTAATCAAGGGTGACGGCCTTTTGGTTTTTTATCAGAAAAAGCCCTTAAACAGTATCGTTGTTTAAAACAGATTGAATCGATTCTGGACAACGGCCTAGCTGCTATTTAAGGTAGTTCAGAAGAACATTCCTTCTTGGGATCCAATGGGTGTTATTCACTTGTTTCATCCCACCTGATTCACTTTTTTCATCCCACCTGTATTCCATCATGAACCAATCATTTTCCTCTGCAGTTGTGCTCCTTGCGATCGCCTTTTCTGGAGTTGGCTTCGCTCAAACGAATACCGGCCAAAGTAATAAAACGGAATCCGTTTCCCAGCGTGCCAATACGCAGGTTGAGATTCGTCAAGCAAAACAAAAGACGCAGGGAAAGGGAACGGCTAAGAAGAAGTCGGATCAGCAGCAGGGCACCAAGAAGAAGTCAGGTCAGCAGCAGGAGACCAAGAAGAAGAAATCAGCAAGTTCCAGCCAATCCAAAAAATCGCGAAATCCCAACAGCCAAAAGAAAAAAGAAACGAAAAAAGCTCTGACCTTGAAGGATCTTTTTCCGGAAAAATCACCTTTTGGTCCCTCGGCTTCTTCGACCTCTTTTTCCAAGGATGGCCGCTACGCTGCCTTCCTTTACCGACCGCGCCTGGAACGTCGGCATGGCAGTGATTTATATATTTATGACTTCAAGTCCGAAGGAATGAGACGTTTGACATCAGCGACTCTTATGGCCAACTTTCAGGAATCCGCCAGAAAGGTTGTCAAGGATCGAATCGAAAAATTCAAAAAAGCGAAAAGCGATTCAGAAGTAACGAAATCGAAGGACCAAAAGAATAAGAAACAGCGAGAATCCAAGAAGGGAAATAAGAGTAAGTCTGATCAAAAGGGTGGTGAAGATGATTCGCAGTCCGTTACCGAAAAAGATGCTGATGACACGAAATCACCTCGATACAATGGGATTCGATCTTACGTCTGGCACCCGGAAAAACATGAAATTCTATTCACGTCCGAAGGTGATATTTACCATTTGAAATTGGACGGATCGCTGCCTAGCCGCTTGACTCGAACCCAAGAGTCCGAAGGATCGGTTCGGTTTTTGCCTAATGGAAGCGGATATCTGTTCATGAGATCCGATAGCTTGTTCCGAGTCCGATTCGGCAACCCATTGATCGAACAGATTGATCCGAAGCTTCCATCGACAGAGGAATTGAGATCTTACCAATTGAGCCCTGACGGTGAGCGATTGGTGCTTGTCTGCCGCAAAGGAGAGAATCCGTTTTCTAGTGACCGGAAAGTCAAGATCGTGAATTATCGTGGTCGATTCGCCGAGGTTAAAGAGGTTAATCGGACCGTTTCCGACGATCCGATTGTGGTTCAGGAAATCAAATTGTATTTTTATGATTTGCGGAAACACGAAAACGAAGAGGGGAAAATCGAATTGGTTTATGTGACCCAATTGGATAGTCCACGAGATGCCGTTTCCACGCCATCCTGGTCGTTGGATTCCAACCACGTTACCTTTGCGGATTTTCATTTCAATGACGAAAACGTGGCAATCTACACCGCGCCTTTTCCGGTCGACAAGCCAGTGGACGCCAAAGGGAAATCAAAACAGGCTTCGCCAGATTCCAAGTCGAAATCAAAGACTGAGGATCGAAAGACTGAGGATCGAAAGAGTGACGATGAGAAGCCGGGGGATGAATCATCCGCGGACAAAAAAGAGGGTGAAGAGCCTCAGTCTCCGTCAGGACTGGCAAAGCTTCAATATCGCTTTCTGCATTTTGGTGGGCCCAATACGCCCCGATTGATCCGCCCCCAATTTTTGGCCGCCTCAGATAAAATCCTTTTTGTTGGTGAACAGAGTGGTTTTCGACATCTCCATATCCTTGATACGGTTTACCAGACGGTTAGCCCTTTGACCGAGGGGAATTTTGAAGTCTATTTTGAGGGACTGTCGGAAGACCGTAAGATTGTCTTCGCGACCAGTACCAAAAACAGCCCGGCGCGAAACATGCCGTTTCGAATAGCGATTGAAGATAAGAAGATGGAACCGCTCTCTGACGTTCAGGGAACCTACTCCACCGTAGCAATCAGCCAGGATGGAACGAAGGCTTTGGGGAATTATGTGACGTTTGGAAAATTAAGGGAGTTGGTGCGGATTGACCAGGGCCGAAAGGATTCGTTTCGCGTGCTGACTGATTCGCATTCTGACCGCGCCAGAGAGGTCACAAAGCCCGTTCCGGAATTCCTGACCTATCAAAACCGACATGGCCAGATGCTTCACGCTACGCTTTTCAAACCCGCGGGTTGGAAAAAAACCGACAAACGCCCATGTCTGATCTATGTCTATGGGGGCCCCCTCGGGACGCGACATTCGGTGGTCGACGGAAGTTACAGTAGCGACAGTTATTACTTTGCATACTATATGGCAGAAAAACATGGCTACGTGACAATGACGATTGATCCAAGGGGGCAGTCGGGCTACGGTGCGTTGTTTGAAAAATCCAATTTTAAGCAGGTGGGCAAACCTCAGGTGGAGGATCTCGTTGACGGTGTCAAATATGTCGTTGCCAATTACGGGGTCGATGGAAAACGGGTTGGTCTACATGGTTGGAGTTTTGGTGGATTCCAGACTCAAATGTGCCTGTATACCGAACCTGACGTCTTTGCTGCGGGTATCGCCGGAGCTGGACCAACCGAATGGGAAAACTATAACAAGTGGTATTCCACCGGAACGATTGACCGAAGTGCAGCCGGCAAGCCCGAACAACAGAAGTATTCACTATTGCCGTTGGCTAAAAATCTTAAGTCCAAGTTGTTACTGGTCCACGGAATGGAAGACAGTAATGTGCTTTACCAGGATACGGTTCGAGTTTACCGAGAGCTGATCAAGGCCGGCAAAGAAACGCTCGTCGAACTGTTTCTTGATCCCACCGGCGGTCATGGGCTAGGGGGCGATATCAAACGACTTGCGAAATACCGAAAGTACGAAGAGTTTCTGACACGAGTGTTGGGAACGTCCAAGGTTGGGAAATAACGACCTGACCAGCTGGGTTGTCGAAGCTCGTGCTGCGAGAGAGGCAACCCGATCGCTTGGGATTGTTGAAGTGCAATTTCGTTGAGTTGTGAGATATTTTGCAATTAGGCAGCGATTTTTTCAGCGCATTAATTTGATGTTGAAATAACCATTTCAACCATCGTTGTTTCGGCCCGATCTTTTCTCCGAAATATCGATGGCTCTCAATAATGCTGTGGCCTTATTGATCGTTTCGCGATACTCGCTGTCGGGGTTGCTCTCGGCGACGATCCCCGCTCCTGCCTGCACATAGGCGATATCATCCTTAACCACCATCGTTCTTAATGCGATGCAGGTATCCATGTTCCCGTTGAAGTCGACATAACCGACTGCGCCAGCATAGGGTCCACGCCGATGCGGTTCAATTTCGTCGATGATTTCCATGGCGCGGACTTTGGGCGCTCCTGAAACTGTACCAGCGGGCAGACTGGCCATCAAAGCATCAAATGCATCGAATTCATCCCGTAATTCACCTGTTACGGTGGACGAAATATGCATGACATGGCTATATCGTTCAACCACCATCACATCAGGAATTTCTACCGTACCGAATTTGGAAACTCGACCAACATCATTGCGGCCCAAGTCCACCAGCATGACATGTTCGGCCCGCTCCTTTGGATCGGTTAATAATTCCTTTTCGAGTGCTTGGTCTTCTTCATCGGTTTGTCCCCTCCCCCTTGTCCCAGCCAATGGCCGCACTGTCACTTCCTTGTTCACGACTCGACACATGATTTCAGGTGAACTGCCGATCAGGGTGGTTTCCGGGGTGCGAAGAAAAAACATAAAAGGACTCGGGTTCATGACACGCAGGGAACGATAGATTTCAAACGGGTCACAACTGATTTCACGCTGGAATCTCTGGCTGATGACCACTTGAAATATGTCTCCAGCCTTGATGTAGTCGACACATTTTTCGACTGCTTGTTTGAATACACTTTCGGAAAAATTGGATTCCAGTTGAAGAGATGGATTGTCGTTCAAATCAATGTCAAAACAGGACGGCTCTGGCGATGGAGATTGTAGCCGGTCCACGATTTGATCGATTTCTGCCGCTGCTGCGGCAAAGGCCTTCTCTGCATTTTGGCCGTCTCGATTGGTCTTCGCCAGAACAATGATCGTCATCGTTTTTTGTACGTTGTCAAAAACGATCATCTGGTCGTAAAACGCGAAAGAGAGGTCGGGAAGGCCCCTGTCGTCCTCAGGCGGGGATGGCAGGTTTTCGACGTAACGCACAGTGTCGTATCCGGCATACCCAACAGCGCCTCCAACAAATGGTGGCATTCCCGGCAACTGGGCAACCTCGATGGAACGTAATTCTTCCCTTAAGCGATCAAATGGGTTTTGGCTTTCTGTTTCCAGCCATTGTCCGCTACGCTGAATGGTCACATTGGAGCCAGAAGCGGACAGTTGCGCAAACGGCTGGATGGCAATGAAACTGTATCGCCCAACTTTTTCTCCGCCGACGACACTTTCAAATAAACAGCAGGTTTTTCCATCATCGACTTTCCGGAAAGCTGAAACGGGTGTCAAACCATCGCTGATCATGCACCTGTAAACGGGCACCTGTGAATGTTGTGCAGCGAGATCCTTGAAAGCGGACAAGTCGGGTTGATGCGGCATGATGATTTCTTTTTGGGAAAACAGGATTATCACCAAAAACAATTGGTTTGGGGACTGGTAGGTCGTTGCAGAATCCCGATAAAGCTCGAAAATGAGGGAAGAGGTGGTCCTTGGCTACTACCATCAGGGCCGCTGACTGGGCACCGATATCAGAGGTAATCTTGACACAGGGTAGAGGGCTTCTAGAATCCACCACGGGTTAAACTGTACGAAACAGTGTTTCCTGGCTAGTGTTCCTCTGAAACGGAAAAAATATGAAATGTCAGAAATGTGAAAAACCCGCTACTTTTCATATCACAGAGCTGGCCGATGACGAAGTCTCGGCTCTTCACTATTGCGCCGAATGCGCGGAGTCCTATCTGAAACCAGCTGAAATGACGGAGGAAGTTGAATCCAATATTGGTGCTGCGTTGACCAAGCACCTGAAAATAGGTCAGACTGCAGAGGAACTTCACCGTTTGGACCAAAAGAATTGTCCGATTTGCGGGATCACTTTTTATGAGTTTCGTCAATCAGGGCGACTTGGGTGCCCTAACGATTATGAATTTTTCAGCGACGAGCTCAATCCGTTGATCGTGAACATTCATGGAGAAACCGAACACGTTGGAAAACGGCCCCAATACGCTGGAGATGTTCTTGAAAAACAGACCGAAGTGATTCGACTGCGACGAGAAATGAAGGATGCCGTGGATCGAGAAGATTACGAATTGGCATCCCGAATACGGGACGAAATAAAAAAACTGGGCGAGGAACTGCAATGAAGATGATCGATTTTGCAGTGCACTCAGGCGAGTGGTTGAGGGGAAACGGCCCGGAATCCGATATTGTGATTAGCAGCCGGATTCGACTGGCTCGCAACCTTGGAGATTATCCTTTTATCAAACGCTGTACCGATATTGATAAAGCCAACATTGAGTCGACCGTGGGGCAGCATCTTAAAGAACACGCCAACCTGTCAGATACATTTTATTTCAACGTTGCCGACCTGGAGCAACTCGATCGCCAATTCCTGGTGGAACGTCAATTAATTAGTCGGGAGCATGCTGATGGTGAGGGCGCCCGGGCTGTTGCCATTGATAAGAAAGAAATGTTCAGTGTGATGATTAACGAAGAAGATCATCTCAGAATGCAAGTCATGAAGAGTGGTTTGGATCTTCAAAACGCGTGGAATCAAATTACTGAAATCGACAATTCCCTTGAGGAAAAAATCCGCTTTGCGTTTGATGCCAAGTTGGGTTACCTGACCGCCTGCCCGACCAATGTAGGTACCGGAATGCGAGTGAGTGTCATGCTTCATCTGCCAGCGTTGGTGTTTACTCGCCAAATTGAAAAAGTCTTTCGCAGCCTGCAAAAAATTAACTTGGCGGTGCGTGGACTTTATGGTGAAGGGTCTCAGGCGATGGGAGATTTTTATCAAATAAGCAACCAGATCACCCTTGGCAAATCGGAAGAGGAACTGATCGATCAGGTGACAGACGTTGTCCCGGTGTTGATTGGTTATGAACGAAAAGCCCGGGATTATTTGGTAAATGAAAGTCAGAATGACCTGTTTGATCAAGTAAGTCGGGCGATTGGGACGCTACAAAACGCGCAGCAAATCAGTAGCGAGGAGACGATGCATTTGTTGTCCAAGGTGCGGATGGGAGTCAACCTCAGCTTGATTCAGGATGTTGACATTCCAACGGTCAATAAGCTTTTTATCCATACGCAACCCGCACATCTTCAGATTCTCAATGGTGGCGAATTAAAGTCGACTGATCGAAATGTCGAACGGGCGCTCTATCTTCAAAGCCATCTCAATTCTTCGGACGGCGGTCCCTCTGAAGAAAACTAACAGAAGTGAATCCAGAAGAGCTGGAGATTTTCTACTCCTTGTCCCTGTGATTAGGAGATCGATGAATCGCGGGAGTCGTCATGCAGGAACAGGTTGCTGTCGCGACCAGTTTGCCACCTTCTGTTTCTGCTGAAGCGGAATGCGTTTGGAAAGCGATTTGGTCCCGGTAAAGATAGATTTCGCATTCCAGGAATCCGACTGAAACGCCTCGCTGAACCACCCTGCCGATCGCCCGTAGCCATCCCCGTGTGACCGGTCTCATGTGGCTAATCGAAAAGTCAATAGTTGAAAATTCGCAGTCCGGTGATAGCTCCCTTCCAAAAGCGATTCCCATAGCGGCATCCGCCAATATTGACATGACGCCGCCCTGCAGTTTCCCCATTGGATTCCAGAGGTGACTGGAGACTGACAGAGAAACCTCTACCTCGTTGGCAGGGTTGCAGGAAACATCAAAACCAATTGTCTTGGCGATGGGTGCGTTATGAAATCGATCAGCAATGGGATTCATGTCGTTCCGTTCTGATGGAATTCATATTTGAGAATCTAAAGACTGTTAATTTGGGGGAACAAGATCATCGCCCGGAACCTCTCCAAACCGATGGAGAAGACGATCCATCGGTTTTTGACTGGAATACATCGGCCTCGAGCTGACCTTCATTGTGGTCATCTTTGAGGTGAGAACCACCCGTCGGATTAGTGCTTTTTATACGAAGATTTTGAGTGACGGATTGGACGCTTTAGCTCCTCTGCAGTCTCCCCTGCATTGTTTTTACTGCCTGCGTCCTATTGTTGTGGAATTCAAAATCTTCCAAAATGCAGTTGGGTTCGGATTGGCTCGCTTGAAAGTGTGATTGGATTCGGAGCTTCATTGGAGAGCGTCCGGTGGGTGGAGCCGGGATGGTTCCTTCAGCGGCATTGATGATGTTGGGAATAGGTCATTTTTGGAAAAAGGCTATTCAGTTTCCAGTCAGGGTGCTGCCCAACCGATTTCTACTTAATGATTGGATTACCCGGAGATCAACAGGTGAATTTATTCCCCCTTTCCGGTCCACACTTGATTTTGCCAACTTAACGCCTGCTTTTTTGATTGTATGAACTCCCTTGAATTTGTTCGTGATGAAATTCTCGCTATCCGGGGTTATGTCTCCGGAGAACAACCTCCGGTGGGAAAATTCATCAAGCTGAATACTAACGAAAACCCATTCCCTCCATCGAATTCTGTCATCAAGGCCATTCAACAGGCCGCGACCCAAGGGCTTAATGTTTACCCGGATGCATTAGCAAATTCCTTCAGGATTTGCGCAGCGCAGATGTTGGGCTTGGAAAAAGACTGGATTTTGTGTGGTAATGGGAGCGACGATCTACTGACGATGTTAACTCGCACTTTTGTGTCTTCGGGTTCGACGATACGAATTCCCTATCCAAGTTACGTCCTCTACCGTACTCTTGGCCAAATCCAGGGTGCGAGAACAGAAGAAATCCATTTTGAAAAAGATTGGAGGTTACCGTCCAGTTTTTATGAAAATTCATCTTCTGTATCCCTTGTTTTTCTTCCCAATCCAAATAGTCCCTCCGGAACCGTCCTTTCTCCGGAGCAAGTATTGAAAATCGCGGACCAACTAGATTGTCCACTGGTGGTCGACGAAGCCTATGCCGATTTTTCAGATACCAACTGCATTGGATTAGTCAGAGAAGCGGAAAACGTCATCGTGACCCGCACGCTCAGTAAGTCCTACGGGTTGGCTGGATTACGATTTGGGTATGCGGTTGCGCGACCGGAGATCATCCAGCAATTGCAAAAAGTTAAGGACTCCTACAACTGTGATGCCTTGGCGATTGCCGGCGCCACCGCCGCGATTAACGATCAATCGTGGTTAACTGAGAATCGCAGCACCATCGGTAATCTTCGCCAACAGATGGCACGTGATCTGAGGCAAAGGGGATTTGAAGTCACCCCGTCGCAAGCGAATTTTGTTTGGTGCCACCATCCGAAAATTTCTTCCAATGACCTTTACCAGCAGTTGAAATCCAATCAAATTCTGGTTCGATATATGGATTATCCTGATTGGGGCAGTGGGATCCGGATTTCCGTGGGAACCTCCAGTCAAATCACCGCCTTGATGGCGATATTGGACACCATTGTTGCCGAAAACAATCTTTAGTGGAGGGAAGCGACGGTCCTTCTATTTCACGAATACCCTGAAAGGGCTGTCGTGGACTCAGAATTCCTGCAGTTGAGATTACGTTTTGCCATGTGGACGGTAAAATGAAATCGTTACCCCTTTTGGGCAATGATATTCCATCATCGCCCAAAGCCAGCAGGTTTGTGTTTGAAAGACGGACGACCAATCAAACCCTTTTGTTGATGGATACTCGATGCCTCGAACCGGAAAAATAAATCGCCAAACACGGGAAACCCAAATTGAGGTTTCAGTTGATCTGGATGGGTCGGGACATTCATCGATATCGACTGGCGTCGGTTTCCTCGACCACATGTTGGAACTATTTGCCAAGCATGGATTTTTTGATCTGACTGTTAATGCGCAAGGAGACCTTGCTGTCGATCAGCATCATACTGTCGAGGATACTGGGATTTGCCTTGGCCAGGCGTTCAAGATGGCATTAGGGGACAAGGTTGGCATACGAAGGTATGGGCACTTTACTTTGCCAATGGAAGAAACTCTGGTGACCAGCGCGGTTGATTTGTCGGGTAGGTATTTTTTGCATTTTGAGATTGAATTTCCAACCGAAAAAATTGGCGAATTTGATAGCCAGTTGGTGGAAGATTTCTGGCAGGCTTTTGCTGCCAATCTTCTCTGTAACCTGCATGTTCTATTGCACCACGGACGAAACAGCCATCATATTAGCGAATCATTGTTTAAGTCTTTGGCCAAGGCGATGCGAATGGCTGTGGATCTGGATGATCGTCAAGAAGGGGTGCCCAGTACCAAGGGCGTCATCTAAGTCCGACAGCCTGGCGACAAAATTGATTGTCCTGTTTTCAGAAAAACGTTGGTCTGTTGCACACCGGCCGAACCATGGAAATAGAGACCACTGACCGCCCCGTTTTTTGACGGGGGCAATTCAGTCAAAGCTCCGTCAAGGATGTTGTGATGTTTTGTTGATTCTCAATTGGAACTCAGAGACCATTTGAAAACTTCCCTGATAGAAGGAGTTTTCCCCTGCCAAAGAATTCCGACCCGAAATATCCGCCCTGCAATATGGACAACAAAGAGGGTGCAGGCGACCATCATGATCAATCCAACGATTGGCTGCCAAATGGGAATGGCTTGACCTGTTGCCATTCTCAACATGAGCGAAGTCGGGGTTGCCGGAGGAAATAGCGACATCCCGGTAGCCATTGCGCCATTGGGATCGCGTACAATGATCAACCAGACAAACATCGGAGACATCATCAGCATCCAAATCGGCAACAACATGGATTGAGCTTCTTTGAGCTGGCTAACGGATGCTCCCACCGCCATGAACAGGGCCCCGTAGAAAAAGACTCCCAAGATTTGAAAAACCACGAACCAGGGAATAATCTGAATTGGGATTTCGATTTGCTGTGATCTGGCAAACCAGATAATGCCAAGAATGTAAATGGAAAAAACGGTCAGCGAACCACCCACGACACCAATCAGCTTTCCGACCATCAATTGAAATGGATTGGCACAGCCCAGCAGAACTTCCGAGATCTTCTGCGATTTTTCCTCAAGAACGGATTCTAGGCAGGGTTGCGCAGCCAAAAAAATGACCATGAACATCAACATCATCACACCAAATGGCATAAACAACGCCGCAAGTACGTTGCCTTCGTCTTCCTCTTTGGCATTTCCATCTTTGTCCAGTGCAAATAACCCCATTCCCTTGACCTGAATGGGGATCTCTGCCTTTTCGACCAGTTTCCGATCAACACCACTGGCAGCCAACCGCTTGTCCTTGATGAGTTTGGACAATGTTACCTGTAACCACTGTTTCGCTTGCGAGAGTGCGGAATCCTGAGAGCGGAAGATTGCGGCCGGGATCGCATCCTTGATGTTCTGCAGGGAAGTGGCCTCATTGAGCTTAAGCTCTTCCACAATGATATCAGCGGGTATTTCCAAATAGGCATAAACCTCCCCCTTGGTTATTTTCTCGGAAATCTCGGAGCGATATTCATTGGTTATTTCGCTAACGGGTGCACGTTCCAGAAGATATTTTTCAAACTGTTCCAATCCACCCGTTTGCTCCTCGATGATTCCGTCGTTGTTTGAGTTTTCCATGGCGACTTCAATTTGGGCGTTGAACGCAATGGAGCTCGTTCGCAACTGCTGAAATAATTCTCCTGTTCCATCCCAGACGACAATTTTTCGCTCTTTGATTCCGCCCGCTTTATTTAACCATTGAGTTGTAAACAGACCACCTAACATCAGCACGGGCATCATCGTAATCGAAAGGAGAAATGCTTTCGTGGCGACCATGGCACGGTATTCCCGGCCTGCGATGGTAAAAATTTTTCTCATGAGTATTCAGGTGGAATCGGCAATTGGTTTTGGACAAGGCAGAGAAAACAGGTATTCGACGGCAAGAGAGAAAGAGTTCGTTAATCGGAGGGATGTCAGCTATCTTGCAGCGACTCCGCCCTGGCATTTTCAGGCCGGGCGATTCTTACAAAAATTTCGTGTAGTGTAGGCCGAATCACCTCAAATTGATCCAGTGAAACACGTGCGGCTAATTGTTGCAGGATGCGTTGCTTTTCTTCAATGTTTTCCAGTTTGAATTCAAATGAGTTTCGGGTCTGGGTCAAATTTTCAATACCGTCGATAGAGGGAAATTCCTGACGGGTATCGGATAGAATGACCCGCACGCGGTTTGCTGGATAGGTTGCCTGGATTTCTGATAATGTCCCATCAAGCACTTTTTTTCCTTGAAAAACCATGAAGATCGTATCGCACATCTGCTGCGCCATATCCATATCATGGGTCGAGAAAATAACAGTCGTCCCATTTTCTCGCAGCTCAAGAACGGCGTCTCTTAGGACTTCCATGTTGACTGGATCAAGCCCGCTGAATGGCTCATCCAGAATGACCAGTTTTGGCATCGTTACAATGGCAGATATAAATTGAATTTTCTGAGCCATGCCCTTGGAGAGCGTCTCGATTTTCATGTTGGCCCATTCTGCTGCTCCCAATTTTTCTAACCATTGATCCACGTTCTTTGCGGCGTCGTACCTGCCTTTCAAACGGGAAAAATAAATCAGCAGCTCCCTGGCCTTCATGCGTTTGTACATGCCTCGTTCTTCAGGCAAGTAACCCAATTGGTCATCGGCTGTTCGCCCTCGAAGCTTGCCCAAGACAGCAACCTGTCCAGAATCCGGTTGGATGATTCGCAATATCATTCGCAATGTTGTCGTCTTGCCGGATCCGTTCGGGCCAATGAAACCGTAGATGGCTCCGGTAGGAACTGCCAGGTCCAGGCCGTCGACGGCGGTTTTTTTACCAAATCTTTTGGTTACACCGGCGAGTTCAATGGCATTTTGCATGAGTTGTCAAATCAAGGAAACGAAACGGGGCGTTTTGATATTACGGGATTGGTGAAGGATTTTGGGAAGCGATGGCCTTGGTAATTGCCTTGCCGCAGGGGGTTGTTAGAGCAACTTCGGGCGAAGTTGCTGTATCTTGGCATAAATGGTCCAGAAAATGTAGGCATTCGGTTGGGAATTCCTGTTCTCTCCCGAGGATATCCTACTCAGGCCAGCCGATCGCGGGACGGATGGGTGCGGTCCTGGTGATGGCGGTTGGATGGTGCGGTTTGACGGATTGGCTAAGTGTTACGATGAAACGCAGTAACCCTGTTATTCACTCGGTTTGGGGGTATCCAGGCCAACCATCGTCAAGAGCTTCAAGGCGTTCGTTGTCGGGGAAACACCCTCTCGCATTAAATAGTCAAATTTCATTTCATTTTTCCCGTCCGTGCTGGTTTCAAAAAACTCTCGAAAATGCACTGCTTGAACCCGGTTGCTGATTTCTGGAGCCTCTGCAAGTTCGAGGTCATGTGTTGAAATAGCGCCTATCGCTTGTGATTCCAACAGGTGATGGCAAACTCTGACCACGGCAATTTGACGTTCGCGTGAGTTGGTTCCCTGTAAGATCTCATCCAATAAGAACAGGAGAGTTTTGCCTGGAACCTGCTTGAGATTTTCGGCTTCGATCGTGATTTGCCGTAGGCGTTTCAGCTCAGCCATGAAAAAGGAGATCCCATCGGAAACAGAATCGCCAATCCGCATACTTGTTTCGATTTGCACGGAAGGCATTTCCATTTTCCCGGCACAAACAGCAGAACCCATTTGCGCTAAAATAGCATTCAATCCAATCGACCTCAACAAAGTACTTTTTCCTGACATGTTCGAGCCGGTGACCAGCAGGATCGTCTGCGTTGGCCCAACGGTCACGTTGTTGCAAACGCGGTCGTTACCATTGATTAATGGATGTCCGAGTCCGGAAGCGGTTAGCGTACCAAGCTGTTGGTCTATCTTGGGAAATGTCCATTCAGGATGATGAAATGCCAGGTTAGAAAGGGATGTCAGTGCCTCCCATTCGGCTAAAGACCACAGCCAATGTTGGACTCGTTCCGCATTTTGTTTATGCCATTTTTCCAACCAGCTGAGTGTATGGAAGTCGATCATAAAAAGAAATTGGACGCAAAGATAAACCAAAAACATCAAGCCGTTTCTGCGCATTTGGGCAATCCCGATGATCCGTTGCAGGCTTTTGATACAGATCACCGCGTTGTGGTCGCCACTGGACAATTGATTCCTGATTGATTCAAGGAGTTCACAGTCTTTCGGTAGCTTTCGCGATAGGAGAAACAGGTGGAAATAGTTTGACACGTCCCGCTGCCGGTAACCAACCGAATTGAAGATCCCGTGAATGGAACCTGAAAAAATGGCCGTCAGACCGAAATGCACCAATAGTAAACCAAGGCTTGCCCCGCCAAGAAAGATTCTGGGAGCACCTGGCAGAAAGAAACCTATCAATAATCCAAGCATCAAGCAGCTGGAGACGCGAGTGAAATACTTCAACCCCGGCCGTTTTTCCAACCATAAGCTACCGTTGGCCCATTCTAGAAGATGATCGGGGTCGGTTCGGGAGTCGGCAACCGATTTGGCTAAGAGTTGCAGTTCTTCACGGAGTTGCAGTTGATCGGTTAGCCTATTGACGGCTTGCTGGCGCTTTTGGATCTGGTCCGGGTCTGCCGGGTTCATCATCCATCCCGCCAGGGTTCGGACCCCAAGAGGTGTTTTGGTAATGCTGAGTATTTTGAACAGAGAAGCCTGCCCGAAAAGATCCAGATCTTTGCAGAGATGAAATCGTTCTGGTGGAATCTCAATTTTGGGTTCGGACAGTTTCGACCAGTTATGTTCGATCCGGTGAATCTGGTCATGGTTGATATCCGCCTTGTTCCGATCCAGAATCTGCCGATCCAGAATCGTTTCATGATAGGCAGCCAGGATGATCAGAATGACCAGCGGGAGAGAGGGAATGATGTAGGCCCAAGCCCCGATCAGAATACCGGTCAGTGACCCGATAATACAGAGCACCGCGATCAGGAAAAGAATGCCCCGTCCCAAGCCGATCATTGCCGAGACACGATCCCGCCAGGCAATTACTTTCGCCAATCGGACCATTTCATTTTGATAGACGGCTTTACGGTCGGAAGAATTGGGGATATTCAAGATGCAATAGTCTTACTGGGTTCAAGTTGGATCATACTATGCCTGCGATGGACGCTAGTGACAACGGCTTTGGTTCTGACTCAGGTCAGCGGTGCCAATCTCTGGCAGGTCCATTGAATAGCCCACGACATCATCGCAATAAAGCGGATTCGCTGATGGCCACACGTCGTTTTCATTAAATGCCCGCAAGTGATGCGGCCTGTTTGACCCGTTCAATTGCCACCATGTAGGCTGCCGTTCTTAAATCGCAGTGTTGTTCGTTGGAGGTTTGCCAAACCGATTCGAAAGCCTGACTGAGTTTCGCTTCCAGATTTTGGCGAATTCTATCGAGTTCCCATTGGTAGAACTGGCGGTTTTGGACCCATTCGAAATAACTGACTGTCACACCCCCGGCGTTGGCCAGAATATCGGGCAGAACTACGATCTCTTTTTTTTCAAGGATGATATCGGCATCTGCGTCCACGGGTCCGTTGGCCGCTTCAATAATCATACTGGCTTTCACATCGCTGGCATTTCCAGAATGAATCACGCCGCCAATTGCCGCAGGAATGAGTATATCCACATCCAAAGCCAAAAGTTCTTCATTGGTGATTTTTGTTGCTCCGGTAAATCCGTCCAGGTTGTTACCTTCCAGAACATATTTGAGTGCTTCAGCGATGTTGATTCCATCCTTGCAGTAATAGGCTCCAGAAATATCACTGATTGCAACAATATTGAATTCACACTCGTACAACCACTTGGCGGCATGAAAACCGACGTTGCCGAATCCCTGAATTGCCACCGTTGTTTTTTTGGGTTTGAGTTGCATTCGACTGAGCAACTTAAATGTGAGGATTCCGACACCTCGCCCGGTCGCTTCCTCACGGCCTTTGGCACCATAGTGCTCGACTGGCTTGCCGGTGATGACTGCCGGATTAAAGCCGTGATACTTTTCATATTGATTCCGCATCCAGGCCATGGTTTCAGAATTGGTCCCCATATCGGGCGCCGGGATGTCTGTGTCTGGACCGATCACCTCATGGATTTGATCGATGAATTTCCGAGTTAAACGCTGATTTTCTTTTCGGCTTAATTCACTCGGATCAACATTGATTCCTCCTTTTGCCCCCCCGAAAGGGATGTCGACGACTGCTGTCTTCCAAGTCATCAAGGCAGACAGTGCTCGTACTTCGTCCAGATCTACTTCGTGGTGGTACCTGAGTCCACCTTTCATGGGCCCGCGTGAATTATCATGCTGGACCCGATATCCCAAGAATGTGCGTAACGTACCGTCGTCCATTTCAATGGGAATTTGAACTTTGATTTCACGTTTTGGCGTCAGCATCAGCTGTCGCATTTCGGAGCTCAAATCGAGCTTGTCCGCAGCCTTCCCAAAATAATGCTCTACCGCCTTAAAAGCCTTCATGGATGTTTTCGAGATTGAAAAAAAGGATAGGAACAGATCAAAAAAAGAGAGTTTTTTTTCACTTCAGTGGCTAATTTGCTCTGCATCTACCTTAACGAGTTGTTGGATCCGCGTATATCCTCAGATTCAGCAACAAATTCAACCTCAAGTTAACGGAATTAAGCGTCAATGCCCCAGATTTTCATAATTTCCGTCTACACTTAAGTTGCCATGAACCGAAATCCGCTGGAAAATCCCAAGTATAAAGGAACCGGTTACTTCCGTATTGAAACCACCCGATTTAAGCCCGCATCAAAATTGCTTTAATGAACGATAACGACAATCTTTGGAAACTCATTGCTGCTGGAGATCTGCTGCCGGCCGAGGATCTATTGGAACTGCAGTCAGAATTTATTCGCAATCCTCCTACGCACCAAGACCTGTTGAAGTGGCTGGTTGGAAAAACAGCGATCACTGGTTATCACGCCAAGGTTTTCGAAGCTGGACACAATGGGCCATTTCAATATGGCGACTACCAGGTTCAGGAGCGGGTCGCAAAGGGGCATTTCGAGGGGGGGTTTTTTGCAAAGCATGTGGCGAGCAAACATCCGGTTGTATTGAGTTTTTTTTCTGGCGATGATGTTGATCTTCGATGGAAGAGTCTCAACCGAGCGGCCATTGCCTGCACGCAATTTGCATCGCCCTACATCGTTCGTTGCTTTGAGGCCGTGGATACCGGCGAATTCAAATTCATGGTGTTGGAAGACTTTCGGAGTAAACCGCTAACGGAAGTTTTGGCAAGAACGGGTCATCTCAAGCCAAAATCCGCATGTGATGTGATTCGCCGCATCGGGCTTGCCCTGCAAACGATTCACCAGACCGGCAACGTTCATGGACATGTTGCCACCAAAAATGTCTGGGTGGCAGAAAATGGGAATGCCATCAAGCTTTTCCTGGACCCTGATTATCAATTCGTACCACTGATTACTACGCACCAGGATTCCAGTATTGGCGGTGGGTTGGTGGACTATTCTGCTCCGGAATTGGCTGGTCCCAATAGTCATCCTGACGTTCTAACGGACATCTACGCTTTGGGTTGTCTTTTTTATGAATTGCTGGTTGGGAAACCTCCTTTTCCTATTGGGGATGTTCAAGAGAGAATACAGCAGCATGCAACGCAGCGTGTTAAACCACTTGAAAATCTTGGATACGACAAGAAGTTGGCGCAATTTGTTTATTTTATGATGGCAAAGGATCGTAGTCTTCGATTTCAAACCATGGCCGATGTGTTGAAGCAACTTGATGCGTTGCCGGATCCCGGAAATACAAAACCAAACGCACCACCCCAACCGAAGACGTTCGCCAAATTTGACCAGGCGATTCGCGCAACTCAGTCGAATTCAAGATTCGAGAGTCCGCCAGCGCCGCCGGTCGTTGCCAGTCCTGCAGGAACGGGTATTGGTGGTTCTGCAAGCCAGGTTCCAACCATGGATCCGTCCGATCCTCCGGGTGCCAACGTCAACCTGCAACAGGAAGTTCGACCGGTTGCTGCTGCGGCAACTGTGCCCTCGTCGGCTGACGCTGTCGGAAGCAATTTTCAGCAATCATCCAATGCCGGAATGTCACCCGCTGTGAATCAATCCGCCGAGTCCAAAATTGGATTGACAGTGAGTGAGGATGACAAGAGCGCCACAACGAGTTTCCGCCAAAGGCAGAAATCGTCGATCAAGAAAACTTTAATCCCAATTGGAATCACCTTGCTGGTGTTGGCGATTCCGGGGATCTTCCTTTTTGTCAAATATCGCGATCAATTCGGATCACAGACTGCGGCCGATTCAAAGGATGTGGAGGATGGCGAAGATCAGCCAGGCCATTCTGAAGGAAAGAATAAACCCGATGATGGAAAAAATAAAAGCGAGGCGACCACCAATCAATTTGTAGTGGACGATCAACGGACCCTGTGGGAAACACCGACCGCAGGTGATCCGGTAGTCATCGATTTGGTGCCAGCAGGGATGCGGTTAATGTTGAGGGTTCGAGGGGCTGAATTGTTTTCCAATGACACAGAAAATCTGGTTGCCAGGAGTCTGGGTCCCGATTTTGCAGAAAAAACCTCCATCTTTTCCAAAGCTGCTGGGATCAGTTGGAAAGAGGCCGAAACGTTGGCCTTTTCGATTCATGACAATAATGTGTCTGGGCAGGATCAGCTGCTGGGGTCTTTTTTGGTGGAACCGGTTGATAAAAAACCTTTGGTCTACTGGCTTGCCAAATGGGGTGATTGTTCCAAACAGGAAACAGCCAAGGGGACCTATTACAATTCGTCTAACGGGTGGTCCTACTATTCCCCGGATCAGGATTCGGAGATCCACCAGTTTCTTGTCGCCCCGGAGAGCCTTATCACAGACCTGCTGGATAATGGTGGGGTCCTATTGTCGGCCGGCGTGTCCAGATTGTTGCGAAATACTGATTCACGCCGGCAAGTCAATTTGATAGTCACGCCGGCTGATTTGACCAGTCCTAGTGGGCGAACGT
This sequence comes from Planctomycetota bacterium, assembly GCA_014238905.1. GTDB lineage: Bacteria > Planctomycetota > Planctomycetia > Pirellulales > Pirellulaceae > JABAAE01. The sequence continues at coordinate 76,755 of JABAAE010000001.1, read as the reverse complement.
TGTTTGTTGGTCAGTGGGCGGGCATTCTTGATCTGATGAATTGGATCATTGGAGGTGACGATCAAATTCAGGCCGCGTATTTGAGTGTCCATCTGGATCAGGGGGATGCGTATTTTGAGGCTGGTTTGAATCCTCAGCTTGCTAAGGATCCGTTTACGCTTGCCGATGAGCTTCGCGGCCGAATTCAGGCAGCTCCTGCGCTGGTCGATAACTTGATGCTCGACATTGATCCGGATCGCCACTGGAAAAAAGTTGCCCGGGAAATACCTGATTGGATAAAGAGTTTTTCCAAATCTACCCGTGTAGGCGTGGAGGAGAAAATGACTATTTTGAATTGTTGGCAGGAGGATTTTGCACTTCACAATTTACTGGGTGGATTGGAGTATACTCTGGCGTTTGCCGATGGTTCTGGAGAGTCCGGACCGGTCGTCACGCCGACGTCAAAAACTCCGCAAACGATTGAGGAATTACTGGGTACCGTTCGTAACATCGAAATTGGTAATGACGATTTGAATGTGGCGGTCGACAAGATCGTCGAGGAAATTAAGGACGATTTCCCAAAGCTACCGTTTGATTTCACAATTCAAATTAACGGGACTCATTTGATGGAAGATGGGATCACGAAAAACCAACGTTTGGTTGATTTTAAAGTGGACAACAAATCACTGGGTGATATTCTGGCGGAATTTGTATTTCGAGCAAATCCGGACAAAACATCCACTGGTCCCAATGATCCCAAGACTAAATTGATTTGGGTGGTTCTCAACCCAGATCCCTCGGATCCATCTAAAAAATCAGTTCTGATTACCACGCGTAAGGCGGCTGCCCGAGAAGGTTACACTTTGCCAAAGCAGTTTGTGCCACAGTAGCTGATGCCACCAGTGGGAATCACAGTGGGAATCACAGTGGGAATCACCGATTGGCCGGCTGTCGCTGGCTGGAGGTTGGCACGACTTTTAATGCTGGTTTTTCAAGCTGGACTCTTCGGATTCGCTCTGATCCTCAGGTAAAACATGTCCCATCTTGTCCCGTTTAGCAGCCAGGTAATCCGCGTTAAACTCGTTGACCGATGCCCGAATAGGAACCTGGTCGGTGACTGAAAGATTGAACCCGCGAAGGTTAAAAGCAGCAGCTTTTTTAGGGTTGTTGGTCAGTAGGCGGATCTTGTCCAGTCCAAGGTCCTTCAGGATTTGAATACCGATTCCGTAGTCTCGCATGTCTGCTTTAAAACCCAGCGCGTGGTTGGCCTCGACGGTATCCATACCCTGGTCTTGTAGTGCGTAAGCCTTGATTTTTTGAGCCAAGCCGATTCCCCGTCCTTCCTGGGGAAGATAGACCAGCACACCGACCCCTTCGCTGCCAATCATTTCCAGAGCCATGTTTAATTGGTCACCGCAATCACATCTGAGTGAATTGATCAGGTCTCCGGTAAAACAACTTGAGTGCATGCGAACCAGTGGTGGCTGTTGACTCTCTGATGGATTGCCCAGAACCAGTGCAATTGGATTTTGATTTTCATATTGAACGTCAAAAACGACAATCTGAAATTCACCATGTTTTGTAGGAAGTTTGGCCGATGATGACTGGGAAACCAATTTTTCATTGACACGACGATATGCGATCAGATCCTCGATCGTAATGATTTCCAATTGATGTTGGTGGGCGACCTCAAAGAGCTGGTCTCGGGTTGCCCGATCACCGGTCTCATCCAGAACCTCACACAGAACACCGGCGGGGGCCAGTCCAGCCATTCTCGCCAAGTCGACAGCCGCCTCGGTATGCCCGGCACGCCTGAGAACACCACCTTCTTTGGCGGTAAGCAAGTGAACGTGCCCGGGGCGAACAAAATCCTCCGGAGTCGAATCGGGATGGACGATTTCGCGAACACACTTTGCTCGTTCTTCCGCCGTGATACCTGTCTTGGCTGAAACATGATCTAGTGGTGTGACAAAAGCGGTACCCAAACTCGTTGTGTTTTCTTCGGTCAGTGGTTTGAGTTCAAGGCGTTTGCAGACCTCCGGCAGAACCGGCATACAGAAATCGCCCCTTCCGCTCATGAGAAAATTAATGCTTTCAGTTGTCGCCAATTCGGCTGCACAAACGAAATCCCCCTCATTTTCTCGTCCCTCATCGTCCAGCACAATGACGACCTTGCCAAGCCGAATGGCTTCTACCGCCGCCGGGATAGATGAGAATTGAGGATCGTCCGCCATAGGTTTTGTCTCTGAGAAAATTTGTCAGGGCGTCAAAAATTAATTTGGCAAAAAAAATTGCCAGAACGCGAAGGTTACGCTCCGCAATTATAAGGTTCCAACCGTCGAATCCTAAGGTGCAAAACCGACAATCTTTTAGAATTCGGGTGGCGACCTGCAACGCTTTCTTTCTCTTGGCTGGCAGGATTCGAGGATTAAGCAGAGTTCGCCGGCTCGTCGGGTCCAGAAGACTCAACGCCACTAACAGATGGCTTACGGTTTGGATTCAGACGGTTACATGGAGCCGGGGTGCGAGCTGAGCCACAGGATTATGCTGCCAGGGATCGATTCAGGGTGACTTTAGGTTACCGGCTTTAACCTGTCTAATTGGACATGAAATCTTGATCCAGAGTGTCGGCGGCGATCCAGCCGGACATCATGACCATCGGCATTCCCGGTCCTGGATGAGCGGAACCTCCCGCCAGGTAAAGCCCGTCAACATCGAGGCTTCGGTTTCCGGGCTTGAATGCTCCAAAGAAGCGACCATGGCTGGCCAATCCGTAAATCGCGCCATCGAGGACGTGGTACCGATCCTGGATATCTTGAGGTGTTAATACATTTTCGGTGACGATTCTGGATTCGATATCGTGCATCCCAGCGGTGTCGGCGAGCTTCTGCAAGATCGTTTTTCGGTAGTCCGGTAGCATCTTTGTCCACTGGTGATTTTTTCGAAGGTAGGGAGTGTGGACAAGGATGTAGAGCGACTCACCGCCATCAGGCGCGACCGAGGGCTCTGAGCAAGAGGGGGCGCAAACATAGCAGGAAGGGTCGGCTGCGGGGATTCCCTGACGGTAGATCTCGTCGAATTCGATTTCCGGATCCTTGGAGAAAACGAAATTGTGGTGTAGCAGCTGATCGTATTTCTCTTTGAGGCCAAGATACAGGACAACGCCTGAACAGGCTGGTTCATATTTTCTTCGTTTGAGAAACTTTCGTGCGATTTTTTCGTTGAGTAATTCGCGGTGCATACGAACCGAGTCGGAATTGCTGATCACAGCGGATGCCGGTAGATGCTCTCCACTGACAAGTTGCACACCATTGACTTGTCCGCCATTTTCACAGATTTGGTCAACATGCTTACCGGTGATGAACTCCACTCCGAGTTCCTTGGCTAGTTTCTCCAAGGCCAAAGGTACCGCCCGTGTGCCACCGACCGGATACCAAATCCCCTCTTCGGTTTGCATGTTTGCTATCCCACAGAGCACCGCGGGCGAGGCGGCCGGAGAAGAGCCAACGTACTGGGTGAAATGATCAATCATTTGAGCGACACGATGGTCTTTGACGCAGGAGCGGACCGTGCCGGCGACCGTGCGCCCCATTCGGAGACTCAGCAAATCACCCAGTACCGAGAGATTGAACGTGTTTCTCATATCGAGGGTGTCGCTGATGGATCCCACGTTTTTCCAGAAGAAAAAACGGTCTGAAACGGTGTGCAACCGCTCCGAAATCTTCATGAACTTCTCGTAGCCTTCTGCGACCTGAGAGAGGTTAGAGAAATCGCTTAGCTTTGATTTCATCCGTTCCAAGTCCGCGACGAGGTCCAGACGGGTTTGGTCCGAAAAAAAACATCGCCATTGGGGATCCAGCGGGATCAAATCGAGATAATCCGACATTTCCTTGCCGGCCTCTGAAAAGATCCGTTTCAAAACCGATGGTACGGTCAGAATGGTGGGACCCATATCAAAACGAAAACCATCCTGTTCAAGAACGGCTGCTTTGCCACCAATCCACGAATTTTTTTCCACCACAGTCACTTGGTAACCGCGGGCGGCCGTGACACAGGCTGCTGCCAATCCACCCAATCCACTCCCAATTACCACTACCTTTTTGTCTTGAGCAATCACTGTTGATCCTTTGGAGTACGTCGTAACGACTTGGTATCTTCCGCTTTTTTGCTGTTTTTATCAAATCGCCGTGGATGGCTGCGTGTCAAATCTACATCACTTACCGGTGCATCATTTGGTACTACCTGACCGCTGCCATTCTCTTTCGTTTTCGGTCTTTCATCATCAGTTTCGCTGAAATTCGCGCCGACTCAAAGATTACCGGTAATCCGCTGCCAGGATGTGTACCCCCACCGACGAGAAAAACAGAGTCCAAATCCTCAAATCGATTGTGAGGCCGACGATGTAACATTTGCCCGAGATTGTGGGCCAAATTGAATGTCGCACCCTTGTAAAGCTGATAGCCATGGTCCCAATCCTGCGGCGTAATGATTTTTTCAAACCGAATTCGATCCCGAAGATTAGTAATTCCTATTTTCTCCAATTGCGTCAAGCACCTTTGGCGAAACGACTCTGTTTGCGTCTCCCAGTCGACGTTTTCGGTCGTGTGGGTGACCGGCGCTAGCACATAAAGAGTACTGTGTCCCTGTGGAGCGAGACTCTTATCGGTGATCGAAGCATTTTGAACATAGATGGAAGGGTCTTCTGACAGGACTCTGAGGTCCTCGATTTCGCGGAGGTTTTTCTGATAGTCTTTTGCGATATAAATGGTGTGGTGGGCAACGTCCGGAAAGGACCCTTCGATTCCCAAATACATCATAAAGGTCGAACAGGAATACTTTTTCTTCTCCAGCGTCTCATTGTTCCATTTGTCTCGAATGTGGTCAGGGACAAGGTTCTCCATCGCTCTGGCAAAGTCGGCGTTGATCACCAATTGATCAAATTCGAGATTCCGGTTTTTGGTCGTCAGCGAGGTGGGGCGTTTGCCTTCGAATTCCAACGACTGAACCTCTTCGTCCAGCAGGATTTCGACACCCAAGTCGCGGCAGACCTCGGCCATGTTGGCGGTGACCGCGCTGCAGCCTCCTTCGGGGTGCCAGACACCATGCTCATATTCCAGAAACGCCAGGATCGAGAATAAACTGGGACATTTAAATGGCGACATGCCGAGGTACTTGGATTGAAATGAAAACGCAATGACCATTCTGGGATCACTGAAATAGGATTCCAGTTCCTGCCCAAGGCTTCGCCACGGACGAAGATGCATCGCAGAGGCGATGACCTGGGGATCCAGGTAGTCCAGAACGCCGGAGAATGGTTTTTCCAAAATCGGACGAAATTTTTTGAGTTTGACACGATTGTTATCAATGTATTTTTGAAAAGCACCCGCATCGGTTGGAGAGATTTTAGCGATTTCTCTTTCCATTCGAGGTAGATCTGATGTGGCGTCCAGCTGCCCTCCCGCCCCAAACACCAGCCGGTAAAGCGGGTCCAATTGAGTCATTTTGACTTCTTCGAAAAGGTTGCGACCGACTTGGGCGTAGATATCTTCAAGTACCCGTGGATAGAGGAAAAAGGTGGGACCAGTATCAAACCGAAAGCCGTTGGCTTCGATCGGCGAAGTTCGTCCGCCAACCACCGATTGGCGTTCCAAGAGCGTCACTTTTAGGCCGGCATGGCCGAGGAGCATGGCAGCAGCTAACCCACCTGGACCAGCTCCGATAATGGCGACGTCGGACTTCATGAAGGTTTTTCGCTAATTTGTTTTTCGTCGACGAATAAAGGGCTCGAAATGACTTACCTGCCCAGTAAAAACACTGTTTTATCAGAGAAGGCAAGTGGAGCGAAGGGTCCACTTGCGGCAACGAGCCGGGTGGTTTTTCCGAAATCCCAGATTGGATTCGTTGGAATTGCCGGTGAGGATTCAATTTTGGCAGCAATTCAGCAACCGCAATCGATCGAACAGCCGGTTCTCGACGATGAGGTAAAGCCAGAACGTTGCTGGAGGATGCGATGGGATTCCCGCTAACGGGCACGCACAAAGAGGAAGCAAATTCGCCAACCAGATTGCCATTCAGGAGAGGATCAGAGATCACATCTCGGGCGCCACCACACACCAATCAATCCCTCTCAAGGTGATCCAACCTGTTTCAAGCTGGAAATAGAAGATCAATGGCGATTAAGATTTACTGCGGGGAATCGCTTTGTTTTCGGACGTTTTGTTCTCGTCAGTGTAGTAGTAGCTCGATGCGCCGTAGTCATAGCCGTAACTGTAATAGTTGTTGGCATAGCCCGCCGAATAGCCGTAACCAGATCCGTAGCCATATCCGTAGGAATTCGAGTTGCTGTAGGTTCCTTGAACCATCCCCGCTCCATTGACCACAATTCCCAAAATCGGGGCTCCAACGGAATCCAGTACTTCTTTCGCCCGGTTGGCACTCAAACGGACATTTTTCTTGATTCTCATACCCATTATCACACCATCAACACGAGCTGCGACCGCCGCTGGATCGGTAACGGCCAGCATCGGAGGAGAATCCACTACAACGAAATCAAACTTCTCCCGAATCACTTCCAGTATTTCATTCATGTTGTTTGATGTCAGCAATTCCGCCGGGTTGGGTGGTCTCTTGCCACAAGGCATGACCGACAAGCCATCGACCTCTTTGGAATCGATGATGGCATCATCGAGTTCGGCCTCCCCACTGAGAACCGCCGCGAAGCCGACCTCTGCCTCAATGCCGAAGAGGTAATGAACCGTTGGCCGGCGCATGTCGGCGTCGAGTAAAAGAACCCGTTTTCCCGATTGAGCAATTGCAACCGAAAGATTAGCCGCCAATGTGGATTTTCCGTCACCCGGAGTCGGGCTGGTGACTTGGATGACCTGGCTGTCTTTCCCTTGGGTGCTGAAAAAGAGGGATGTTCGAATTGCCCGAAAAGCCTCTGCTTGTTGAGACTTGGGCAAGTGGAAGGCGATGATGGTTTCATCAATGGAAGAACCCTTGGCTTCCACTTTCTTCATGGACAAAACCGGAACGTGTCCTAAAACACGCATTCCCAATTGTTGCGCGACCTCTGCCGGTGTTCGGAAAGTTTTGTCGGCGATTTCAATCAGGTAACCGAGCCCGACCCCGGCGATCAGTCCAAGAAAACTAGTGACTGCAAAAATCTTCGTCAAGCTGGGTTCGGTTTGCCGGCCGCCGCCGGGACTGTTAAGCAAATCGAGGATATAGCCACCATTGTCTTTTTCGAGGTTGATCTCACTGATTTTCTGCAAGACCGTTTCGTTCAACGCTTGCTGAGTATCGATTTCGTGCTGGTATCGTTGTTCCTGGGAAAGAAGGCTATCGACTCTCGTCGCCAGTTCCCGTTTGACTTTCAGATCGGCACCTAGACGAATGAGTTCCACATCGGTTCGTGATAACTGCTGTGTGAGGTAGGATTGGTGCATGCCAACCAGATCGATCTCGGCCAAGCCATCCGGTAGGCCACTCTCTTGAAGGATCGCTTGATTGGCCTCTTGTAGTTTTTTGATTTCGTCAAACTTTGCTTGCGCTTTGGCGACTCGAGAGTTGTACTGCTCCTCCAGGATGGCCTCTTGCGATTTTAACTCATCTAATTCACGGCGGAGACTTTTGATGCCAGGATAATTGTCACCGAATCCTCGATCGGCGAGCGATTGGATCTCACCCTGTTTGGCGGTCACCCTGAATCGCGTCGTGGTCAAGATGGCATCTGGTTCGGGTTCTTCGAACCGTGCAATGGCGGCTTCCTTCGCGGCGACCTGCGGGGAGACCTTATTCTGCTCGATCTGTAGCCATTCATTGAATTTGTCAATGTTGGTGAGTAACTCCTGCCGGCTCATGTTGCTGGCAAGAGCACCCTTGATCCAGAGCTGATCTTCCACCAGCTTGGTCTTTTTCTGCTTGAGTGTTTCGATCTCGTTGTAGAGCAACTGGGATTCTTGACGGAAGTGATTGGTTTTCCCGCTTGCGGAAATGAAAATTCCATCCCGCAGCTCAAAAAACTCTTCCGCCATTTCAATAGACTTCCATTTATGGAGCTTATCACGGGCTTCCGTGATTTTGGTGTCGATTCTTTGTTGCGCGGATTTGATCTTTTCCAACAGGTCCTTGCCTTCACTCTCATACTTGTTCCCAAGATGTTTTTCATATTGGGAGATGACAATTCCGAGAATGGTTCGGCAATCGCTTTGAATGCCGCAGGTGTATTGAATGCTATAGATGTTTTTGTCATTGCGATCGGCTGTGACCACAATCGTCCGAGAGAGATGAGACAAAATCTGTCCGCGATTTTTCCCTTGGAGTTCTGAGAAAGCCTTGGTTCCCGAATCGGTACTGCCAACGTTCGCCGTGGAGGCCCCGGATTCATCCCCGGTGGTTTGCAGCAAAGCGTTGCTCACCGGTGCTGCTCCTTCTCGCATGATCCGAATGATCTCATCGGCAGAGGCCAGCAGGACTGTTTCGCTCCGGATGATCTCATCGTGGCTGGTGATTGTATTTCCCACAGTGAAGCCATCAGCACCGACAATGGAAAGATTCTCGCTCCTAATATCGATATAGGCCTTGGCCGTCGAGGTGTACTTGACGTCGCTTTTCCAGTACCAGAAGACACCACCTCCGGTTGCCATTAGCAGGGCCACAATAATGACCCAGAATCGCCGTTGCAGCATCCCGACAAAATCAAAATTGCCTTGATCCGCATTGGGGTTAGTAGATGTCCAGTCCTGATTGACAGGGGGGGTAGCACTCACGAAAGCTCCAAAAAGCCAGAAAAAGACAAGGATGTCGGAGAAGGGACGACGTTCAGATCAGTATAAACAGAGCGCTGCGGTAGACAATGAACTTCTTCCAAAAAAAACGTTCCTGAGATCCCGCTTTCTGGCGGTCTTTGCCGATTATTTCAATTAACGTCCTTAGACGCAATTAAAGACGTTAATTTTGGCTAATTAGATCCCGTGAAACCGGAGACTTTTTCCAGTTTTTTGGAGATTCTTTGGTTAGCCGAACGTAAAACACGCTCTTCTGCCGAACCGAAAATGATCTCGTTTTCCAAGATTGAGGAGGAAAACCTGAGAATTTCATGACGATCGGAGCGATGGCCGATTTCATCGGCGGTCACATGATCAAATATGGAGTTAACGACTTGTTCCACAAAACAGTTTTCGTCGGCAACCGGAGACGTCCATTGCTTGAGTTTGGGAAGAGGTTTTTGCGACATCTAAGGACTCCATTGACGCTCGAATGATCCGCCTGATCGGGCGGAATTAGCCTGGATTCGATCTCGAGAAATTCAGGGGCTGTTGGAATATACATCGGCGGCATCGACCTGCTGTTGCCGAATGCAAAGAATCCTGTTTTCGAAGAGCTAGTCATTCCGGTTTTTCTCATTAGATGACCCATTCCGACCCCAGCGAACCGTTCAATTGCAGGGAAAATTCGGAAAATATTATTAAGTCAGGAATTATCATGTGCCGAAATCAGACAAATCGAGCCGATGGAGAATTCCCAATGGGTCGAGGGTCATCAATTGGTGTTGGAATCCGGTATTTGCTACATCAGTCAGGCTTCGTGCGATAGCGGTCATCCGTCCGCTGCAGGTGCTACTTGACCGTTACAACCGGATCATTTACTTTCAACGTTCGCTAGTTTGCCCGGAAAATAACTGTTACAAAATAATCATCCTCTTCTGGCGAGGAGGGTTGATGATCGACCAAGGCGTCGTGGCCGAGTGGTTAGGCAGCGGATTGCAAATCCGTGTACAGCGGTTCGAATCCGCTCGACGCCTCTTTCAGCACAATTAACTGCAAATTGACAGTCACCAACAGCTGCAAATTGACAGTCACCAAAGATTGTATCCAAATCACTCGTAAGACGGTGCCATTTTTTTTTGGGGGCGTCCCGTCTAGGTTGAACGGAATAGCGGTTGAACGGAATAGCGGTTGGGTTGAATGGCAACTGGGCTGAAGAGAGGGCCGCATGGTGAACTCTCAAACTCCGGAGCGGGTAGGCTTTTCTTTCCGCTTTTTCTTTCCGCTTTTTCTTTCCCATCAAAATCTGGCTACTTATTTTTCGATTTTCCAACCGAAATCCTGCCGGCTCTCATGATCGTTTCTGATCTGTCCTCCGGCCCACGTTTCCAAGTGGCGGTGGTTTTCTGTTGAGGGTCTATTGGCGGCAGTCGGTCAATCTGGTTCATTAATGGATAGTCCATGGTCCAGCGTAGTCTTCGCTGGCGGCAGCAAGGGAGCATCCAAGACGCGCCATCGGAATGATGGAGACCACCGCTGGATGATCGGAAGGGCCGCCCAGGACCTCAGATCCCAATAGAATTCATCAATAGCCACAGGCAGGGACTTTTTCCCAGCCTGTGGCTGGCGATCGTCAAACATATAGCGCAAACCAGCTGCAGCTCCTCTTGTGACTGTTAAATGATGGCGGCGTGGAGGATAGGATGGCTGACTCAGCGCGGAAGAGTAGAGAAATCAGGTGAGCGTTTCTACCTGGCAGGTAGCGAGGTGTTTGCCATTGTTTCGTTCCGTTTTATTCAACAGAAAAGCAGATCGTGACCTCTCAGAAAAAAAAGGATGCATCGTTGGATGTTGGAACGGCTACTCCGAAAAGAGTGACTTCTCTTGAGGGAAAATCAGGTGCCGAGCCTCCCCGTGTTGATCATCCGGGTGGCAAAGGCGGGGGCGAAACCCTTGAGCCTGCCTTAGATTCAAACAATCCAACAGAGCAGTTCATCCCGCTCAGCCGGGGGGAGCTATTTCATTCTTTACCCGAAATCGAACACTGCACACCTCAGGAGCAAGCGGAGCTAAGGGAGTTGTTTCGGGTGATGGCGGCGATGCTCCACCACCAATATCATGCCCAGTTTTCAGAAGTGCAGAGGCTCTATCAACCTTTAGATCCTGATTCGGTTTTTGAGTTTGACAGCCCAGAGACGGACCTGAAAAAAAGTTCAGACCACGTTTTTGACAGGTTGCGGATACTACTGGATCGAGCCAACTATCGGCGTTTGTCTCAGGGCGATTTGGAGATGGCCGTTGATAATGCCAGTGTTTTGGGCATCAAGCTTAGTGTGGACTTTAGCTTATTTGAAGATCTATACATTTATGCTCGTGGGGATCGCGAAGAAAAATGGACGAAACGCACTTGGTGGAAGTTTTTTCGAGAAGAAAAATTTGACGTCAAGGTTTTTCAACGACTTGTCATTGCGTTTCGCCTCCGAGATCACCAGAGGCTTTCCAAAGATCATTCTACCGATGTTGTCTATCTAAAGAGTTTTAAGAGCATTCCTCATTCTGACATGCACGCTCTTTTACCAGGCACACAGGTCAAGATGACGTTGGTCGATCAAGGGAAAATCATATTACCTTCGTTGTCCGGACTCGCTTTCAGTATTTTCAAATTGATCCGGTTAACCGCCGTGTTTTCCATCTTCGCAACGATTTTCAGCTTCTTCAAATATTGGGGCCTGCTCATCGGTATCTTGTTATATATCGCCAAGGGCTTTTTCACTTATTTTCAAACGCGGGACAAATATCATCTGAATTTAACCAGACATTTGTATTTTCAAAATCTGGATAACAATGCCGGTGTCCTGCTCCGAGTGCTTCATGAAGCAGAATCGCAGGACTACCGGGAGATGGTCTTGGCTTATTACATCCTTTGGAGGTTTGGAGAAGACGGATTGGCGATGGATGAAGTTGACAGAATTGCCGAACAGAGCCTGCATAAAAAGACCCGTCTAGCAATTGACTTTGAGGTGTCCGATGCGTTGAAAAAACTGGAAGCAATGGCGATTGTATTCAGCTCGGAGAAAAAGTGGTTCTGCAAACCTGTTCCCGAGGCGCTGAAGGCATTGGATTTCCGCTGGGACAGTGTCTTTGCCTACAATTGGCCAGAAGGTCAACCTCAGAAAACCTAGCGGTTAGTCATGATTTGCTTTTGTAGGTGCTTTAGTTCATTCTGGAACTTGAGGATCGACCGGTCACCAAGTCATAATATCGAATGGGTGGTTAAGGCTGGTCGCCAGCATTCATTCCGAGATGTACAGGTTGTTTTTGGTCAATTGTAGAAGGTGTATTGATGGCAGATCATTCCAAGTGGTACTACGTTGAAAAAGGGGAACGACAAGGCCCGGTGGCTACCGAAGTGTTAAAGCAACTGCTTGCCAACAATACGATCACGTCGTCGACCTTGTTGTGGAAAGAAGGGATGAAGGACTGGCAAATCGCTTCCACACTGGATGAATTGGTTCCGCCGGCTCCGATTCCGAAAGTCTCGGTCCAGCCACAGAAAAAGACAAAAAGCCAACCCGCTCGATCGGCCAAGAAGGTAGGGCCGGATCCAATCGCTATGCCAAAAGTGACACCCGCACCGATGGTCGTCGGACCGCCTGCGAGTACTAAAGCCACAAAACAACCGAAATTTCCCGCTCCAGTTCCGTCAAGCGATTCCCAGCTGGTCGTTGAAACCAAAATACCGGTCAGCAAGGCAAGTATGCCGGAATTGGAGTTGCCTGTTCATAACGCTGCGGTTGGTCATCGTCCGCATCCGATTCTCTCGAAATACAGTCGGATTGGTTACCCCTGTTTGATCATAGGCTTCATGTTGGTCCTAAGCGGAAAGGGGTGTGACTCGCTGGGTAATCGTTGGGCATCTCGCTTGGTGGCAAATTCACAAATCGCCGAGCAGAAATTTGCAGCTGAATACAATTCGAAAATCAACGCATTGCAGTCGCAGATGGATGCACCGGGAAAAACGCTTACTCCGGAGCGGTTGGGAATCCTGAAAAAGGAAATGGATGATCTCCGAACCAAACAATCTCAGGAACGGCGTCGGCTTCAGAATTCGACCTGGGCGGATCTGAAAAACGCGGCTTCAATGGCCAGCGCCAACAATCAGTCCTGGGGTTTCTTTCGCGAGCTGGTTTTCGTCTTGGGTTCGATGGTTTTGGCAACCGGTCTGTTGGTCGTCGGAATTACCGGCGATGGCTCAGAGAAGTGGGTTTGCCTGGTCATGCTGGCGATCATAACATTCAGTTTGTACATCGGTGGAATTGCCTGGCTGAGCTCCGTAACCGGCAATATCCCAACCGTTTTTTAGGTCTGCCAAGGATGGATGGGGCTGATAGGAACGGGTCCGAGTGCAACCATCAAGACGAGGATTGACTTTTCTGTCGTTACGATACTGCTATGTCAATTGGAACTATAGTGATTGGCGGGAATGCTCCAAGATCGCATCAACGACTCCGTTCATTGTGTACTCCTTCGCTTCGCAGGTAACTGTTAACCGATTTTGCGTAAGTGATTCTGTGGTGACCGGACTGATACTGGCAAGGTGCGCGTTTTCGAGCTCATCACCGAACAGATGGACCAGGGATTTGGCGATGGCAGAACTGGTAACCGTGACATAATCAATCTCACCCTGTTGTAAACGCTGCAGAATTTCGGGGTCCGACTTTTCGACATCCGAACTCTCGTAGCAGACCAATTGGGTAACATCGGCTTGCGGGGATAGAGTTTCGTCTAGAATCTCCCTGCCCCGGCTGGCCCGAATTAACAAAACCCGTTTTCCCTGGGTGGCGGACACGAGGGCACGGGCTAATTCAGAGGCCTCATAAACAGTTGGCATCAGGTCATGATGAAGGTGGTAATCGGCCAAACGATCGGCGGTGGCCGGTCCGATAACGGCCAGTTTGGCATTGTTGAGCAAACGCAGATCCGCCACTTTCATGATTTCGCGGAAGAAGAAATCAACACCGTTGACGCTGGAAAAAACAATCCAGTCAAAATCGATTAACCTTGCCAGAATCGCTTCGATGGGTAGTGAGTCTTCCACAGGTTGGATTCGTATTGCCGGTTGCTGAAGAACCGTTGCCCCGAGATCACTCAAGGACTTCGCAAGGGTTCCAGCCTGACCTTCGGGACGGGTCACCAAAATCGTCTTTCCAAAGAGGGGCCGGGATTCAAACCAATTGTAATTTCCAAATTCTGCTGCCGTCTTGCCAACCACAAAGACGACCGGTGGCCGCAATCTAGGCGGACCCGTTACCAGGTCTCCCACCTCAGCCAATCGACAATGAAACGAGGACTGTTGAGGAAGGCTGCAATACCTGACTGCGACAACAGGGGTATCACCATCCATGCCTGCGGAGATCAACTCGGTTGACCAATGTTCTGCGGTGGTGGTTCCCATATAAAAGACCAGCGTCCCGGAGAATCTTGCCAGAGCCTGATAGTCGATATTTTTTGGAGGCCCACCCTCTTTACCCTGCCCGGTCACCAACGCGACGGCCGACGCACAATCACGATGAGTCAAAGCGATGCCGACAGTGCTTGTGACTGCCATCGCGGCGGTGATGCCTGGAACAATTTCAAATGGAATTCCGTTTTCCTGCAGGTAATCCAGTTCCTGGTGGGTACGAGCGAAGATTGCGGGGTCCCCGCCCTTTAATCTTGCTACCAGTTCTCCTTTTTTGGCGTGCTGAACGACCAGTTGATTCACCTCGGCCTGAGGCATGATCCGTTCCCGGCCGTGTTTTCCAAGGCATATTTTTTCTGCTGACGGGGCGTGTTTGAGCAATTCAGGATTGACCAGATAGTCAAAAATCACGACATCGGCTAATTCCAGACATTCCCTGCCGCGAAGGGTCAGTAGACCCGGGTCGCCGGGGCCGGCGCCGATTAGGTAAACTTTTCCGGCGGAAGGGCGTTTTGGACTGTCCATTTCGGCGTTTGTAAATGGTGTTGTCGTCAAATTTGTGTTTTTCCCACGGCTTTTCGAGGCTGGCTCTCGACACTGTTGAGTGAATTTGCCATACTACTAGATTCAACTGACCAAGTAAAACAAAGCAAACTTTAAGCAATGCCAAACTCCGCAAGTGCAAAAAAACGATTACGACAAAATGACGTTCGCCGACTGAGGAATAAAGCCAGTCGTAGTTCAGTTCGAACCCAGATCAAGAAAGTTCGTCAAGCAGTCGCTGACGGTGATATCACCAAGGCAGAGGAAGAATTTCTGCTGGTCACCAAGAAGTTGGATAAGGCTGGGGCGGGTAATCTGATTCATCCCAATAAAGCAGCACGCAGCAAATCGCGACTTTCCAATATGATCAAAAAAGCCAAGGCTGCTAGCTAATTTGACATCAAAGATGAGTCTTTGAACGACCCCTTTATTTTGCTAAGGTTGGGTCGATTCCAACACGGTTTCTGCCGTGTTTTTTTATGCACCTGCAAAACAGGGCAGGCATGCCGTTGGCGTGGTGATGGTCGAACTAAATGGCGAATCACCGAACCAGTAGAGCTGTCTCCCGCTTCGGTCTTCATTTGTTTGAGAAACAAGGATGTTTCTATTTCTTTATAGAATGTTTAGGTTGTTGTTGGCTGCCATTCGCGGTAGCGATTCACCCCAACAAATAGCGTTTGGTGTTGCCTTGGGATTGGTGATCGGTTTGATCCCCAAGGATAGCCTCTTTGCTTACCTGTTCTGTCTCTTCGTTTTTGCCACCAGTGTCAACCTGTTGGCTGCCAGTCTTTCAACACTCTTTTTTTCCTGGTTGGGTTCGTTTTTGGATCCCATCTCCCATCAAATCGGTCTGTTTGTGCTCTCCCTGGAGTCGCTGGAATCGACTTGGATCTGGCTCTATCAGCAACCCATTATCCCGTGGACCCGTTTCAATAATACCGTTGTGCTGGGGAGTTTGGTCGTTGGCTTGATTCTACTTTTTCCGGTCTACCTTTCTGCAAAAATCATTTACCTGAAGTGCGCCCCTGGCGTTTCCAGATGGTTGATTAGGTTTTGGATCTACCGCCAACTATTGGGCCGAAGAAAAATGGCTGAATTTGTAGGGGTCGAGCCATGATCAAGTGGAAATATGTGATGGTCCGACTGGCTATTCTCGTTCTTTTCTTGACGACAATTCACTACGGTTCAGGCCCGGTGCTTAGTTGGGCACTGACCTCGACGACAGAGTGGTTAACCGGCTCAAAATTAGAAATTGATCAACTCAAGGCATCTCCTTTTCAAACCCACCTCACTGTCGGTAGGGTCGCTTTGACCAGTCCTGGCAATCCGATGGAGAATCTGCTGGAATTTTCCAATGGATATCTCCGTCTCGATCGAAACGCGTTGTTTCGAAAAAAAGTCATTATCACCGAAGGTCGCCTTAACGAAATTCGGCTCGGTGCAACGAGGCAGGTGCCGAGTGAAGTTGGCGAGATTCCAGCACCCAAGCCAGTTGAATCCCGGCTGTTAAACGATCGCTTGGAAGGAATGGGGGAAAAGATTGTTGGGGGCATGACCTCGTTTTTGACGAAACGGTTTGATGAGAACTTCGAGACCGTGCGGTTTTCAAAGGAGATGATGGACCGTTGGCGTGGCGAATATCAAGTATTGATGGGACAGGCCAAGAAAGCGGAGCAGCGTGTTCGCGAAATTCGCAATCTGTCGCTTGCGCTCAGGGAAAATCCACTGAACACTCTAAGGGATTTGCCGCGAATCGAGCAGGCCGTTCGCGACTCCCAAACGATCAAGGTTGATCTCAATCAAATCAAACAGGCATTGCGACGACACCGCGTGCAGATGGCAAAAGATCGAGGCGAAATCGTCTCTACCAAGAACAGGGACCTCCAAAGGATCAGGGAAATTCAGGTCAGCGGGAAACTCAATGGACAGACGCTATCCCAACTGATGGTTGGAAAAATTCATGGACGACGAGTGGATCAGGCCATTGGTTGGATTAGATGGCTGCGGACACATTTCCCTCATCCCGAGAAGAGCCTAGAGACCCTTCGAGATCGCGGCCAGACGATTCGGTTTCCGGGCATCATCGAAGAACCAGATTTTCTCGTGCGTAATTTGAGCCTCGGCGGCTATGCCGAGATCGACGAAAGGTCTTTTGAATTTACGGGAGCCCTTGTCGGACTGACGACACAGCCCAGAAGATATGGCAAGCCAACCTATCTCCATCTGCAGTCCACCGGTGACATAGGATTCAACCTGAAAGGAATGGTCGATCGAACGGGTGACATTAACCGTGACAGAATCATTTTTCATATTCCGGCGTTGCAAATTGCGGAACAGACTGTCGATGTTGATCAAAGGGTTGGATTGCGAATTGGAAAAACCAGGCTGGAAATTCGGGGTCGCATCGAACTGGCAGGCGAGCAGCTTACCGGCAAGGTGACGACCGTCCAAACGGGTGTCTCTATGGAAATGCTATCTGCTCTTGATGGACGCATGGCTTCTGATTTTATTGGCACGGTAAACGGTGAATTGGCGTCCCTCCGAAAATTCGAAACAACGGCACATTTGTCGGGATCACTGGATCGGCCTAGTTGGAAATTGAGTTCGGACCTTGGGCCGCAGTTGGCCGAGGTTTTTAATGGCACCCTGGCCGAGGTTTATGCCAGTAAAAAAAACCTGCTGAGGTCGAAACTCAACCACCAAACCGAAGAGGTCATTTCGGAACTTGGAAATCTGTTACAGGCAAAAGAAACCCTGTTGGTTGAATTTCTGCAGACGCATGGCCAAGAGGTTCTTCAGTTGAACGAAAGAATAGGGGCCTTGATGGAAAGAACCGGATTGCGGTTTCGGTAAAGCCGATTTGACCTGCAAGCCGTTGGTATCGATGGCCTATTTTTCGGCAAATCGGATCGATTCGAAGAAAGCTTTTCTCTTTGTCATCGTCTCGTCGTCGGTTGGGTCGCAAACAAAATTCATTTGAAGTACAGCGCGGTTCATGTAAACCACCCAAGTTTTACGATGCAATTTTCCTTCGTGCTGCGTCGTGATCATTTCTCGACCAGGGTTTCCGAACAAGGTTATAACGCCTACTGATTTAACTTTCGCCGGACCTGCTTGTCTCTCTGCTAACTTGACAGTTCTGCTCATGCTCTTGTCGAAAGACCCCGCCAGGTCATCACTAAAAGTGGAATGCAGCCGTCGGTGAGTGAATTCTATAAACAAAGCACAGCGATCGCCCGAATATTTAATGTAATCGGCAAGGTTGCCATCTGACCTATCAAACGTCGAACCGGTAGCGAATGAGTGACCTCGCGGCACAAAAACTTTGCACCGATCCTGTTCGAAATATTATTCTTCCCATCCCGCGGGCAGCGTGGGCAACTGGCTAGTGCCCACCTCAACAGGGTCGCTGTTCTGCAGTTTCGAACAGCCTGCGCAAACAACCAGTAACAGAAACAAGTGAAATTCCAACGATCGGCGAGAATAGCTCATGCGATTGTCCAGTTCAACACACCACAGAGTTAGGGTTATCGGCAAGCTGAAAATCACGCTAATGGCAAGAGTCAAATCACCATAGAGAAGACAACGGATTACAACGAGCCTGTCGTCCATTTAGTTGATGGTCAACCGGGCATCAACACT
The DNA here is from genome assembly GCA_014238905.1 of Planctomycetota bacterium. GTDB lineage: Bacteria > Planctomycetota > Planctomycetia > Pirellulales > Pirellulaceae > JABAAE01. Next base: position 58,362 of record JABAAE010000001.1, on the reverse strand, counting down.
GCTTTCACTATTGGCTCTTGTTGTGCCGTGTCGTCTGCCCGGGCCAGTTCTGAAATAACCTGATCAGGTTCAACGCAAATCGTTCCCCAAGAATCGTCGCCAATGATTGGGAATGTCGATTGGACCTATCCATATCTGGCAAAACGGCGCAGGCTCGGGCACCTGATTTTGACCGAGTATTCGATTTCAATTAGCGGGGTCTGTTTTTGTCCCAGATCCGCTCTCTGAAACCTCTTTAGTCCCGATCATGAAAAGCTAGAGATCGTATTTTCGGGGTTGATTCAAAATCTGACCGAAGAACAATGGCAATCTCTATATTGGATAACGAAGTTACGGAGCGTCACCAGCCGCAGCGGCGGCCTGACGCGTTTTTTCCTCGATAATCTCACGAAACTTGGCTTCCATGGCCTCCTTTTTCGCAAGATTCTCTTTGCAAATCCTGTACAGCGTATCAATTTCCGACTGTTCCGCCTTCAGTTTAGCTACTAGTTTTTGATAATAGCCATCAACGGATTCCTTGTCCCCTTTGAAATTGGTAACGTCCTGGTTCAGTTTGTCGCGAACGTCAGAACGGTATTTCTTTTGGGCTTCGTATCCGGCATCGATTTCCTGTAGCTGGGTGTACTTTGCCTGAGCGTGATTGCGATCTTTGGTCAATTGCACGATCTGTGAGACGAGGTCTCTGAACTCGAAGTCGAAGTCGTTTAAAGTTCGGCGGAAAATGACCTGTTTTTCAACCACGGTTCCGGCATCTTTCATTTCTTCAATAAACGCTACCGGGTTCTCAAGCCAGGACTTACTGTCCAGCATGACCGTTTGATCCTTTTCAAAAGTCACATCTTCGCCCAGTTTCAAAGCACTGACCTGTGCCAGTCCATCCCGATCGAATGCCTGCCCTTCCAACGCGATCTCTTTCTGAGCATCGCCACCGAGACTACTATCAAAGTCAACTTTAAAAGCACCCTTTGCTTTGTCTGTGAACTCGATTTCAAACCATGTTTCTTCATCGGTGGGGGTGAAATCGGTGTCATCTTTGAACTCGATTTCAGGTTGATTGGTGTAGACGATAGAATCGATGATTCTATCGTATTTGACCTCATTGTTTCTCAACCGTAGCGAATCAATCGGCATGTATTTGGTGGTCAATTCTGATCGCAATTCGTCCAACGGTATTTCGAGATCTGCAGCGTAGTCTTTTTCGGCTCGGATGGCTTCCCGAAAGACGTCATAGCTGTCGGTAGGCAATATGTCGTACATGGCCCACCGCGTGTTACCATCGATCCCCGTTGTCAACAATTCTCTGGCAGTCTTGAAGGTTGGGTCTGTCGCTCTTAACTCTGCCAAATTAGTCGGGTCTGGAAGAATCATGCTTGGACTCAGCTTGACGGTTGTATTGTCCTCCGAGGGTTCCTTGGCTGCGAAAATACCAATGTAGTTGGCGATTTGGTAACCGCCCATTCCATCTGGCTTTTCCAGGAAGACATAAACCAGCGAGGTATCGGTTTTTGCATCTGGGTCTACATCCCATTGTTCAAGCGTGTCTCGGGGTTGCTTGGCGGTCAGGAAGGAGGACGCATTGGGAGGAAGGTTGACCGTCAGGCTACCGGTTGTCAAATCACTTGGATTGGCACCCGGTACAAAGGCCTGAGGTGTACTCTCTCGCCAAACACGGCCCCGGCCAAAAACCAGCTTCTCTGCTTCGATTTCGGCGCCCTTGAGTGATTCCGGAGAAAATTCGACCTCACTTCCACTTCCCACCAAGGCGATCTGTAGTTGTTTGGTTTGTGCCTCCAGCTTTTTCTCATTGTTCTGCAAGACCTTTTTCCAGGCGGCATTGGTTTTGTAAACCAGCCCGGACGTGATCATGTAGAAGGTGGCAAGACAAAATACAAGAAATAGACCGACCAAATTCAGCCAATGTGTTTTCTTGGCACTTAAGACGATGAAGACGATCAACGCAATGAATAGGACGATAATCCCGATCAAAATAATCATTGAATGGCACTCAAGACAGCGAGACAAAAAGACGTTCGGACGGAAACCTCCATCCTAATTACAACCCGTTAGAAGGATACTTGATGATAAGCTGGGTAGTTTGAAGTGTCAAGAAATTAGGGAAGACAGATGGACCTAAGTCCCTGCAAAAACGGGATTTTCGTCAAAAAACGAACGAGATCCGTCCAAACAGAAAAAACGACCAAAGATCGCTGGCAGCAGAATCCGATTAATTAGACGGAATGGAAAAACCCGCATCTTTCCATCATCGTATTTAATACCTATTCCCAGCCACGCCCGATACTCACCCTGGACATCCCGTAAATGTTCGAGATGAGTGTGGAAACAGGGAATTCCCCAGAAGTTGAGGTTCTGTTTTGAACACTTTGCAAGCAAACCTTGTCTGCAAATTGACGGTATTGGTGTTGGTTTTCAGTTTCGGCTGTCATCGAAGCTATTATCGCCGTCAAGCTGATGCCGACGCAACACGACTGATTCAAGAGAAGTCGCTGGACCCACATTGGTCACTTCCAAACTATACGATTCAAATTGACGCAGATTCAAGGATGTTCGATCCGTTTTCAGTCGATCATCCTCCAATGCCCCCCGACGATCCGTCCGCAGCAGAATACATGCAGACCGTTGACGGAAAACCAGCCTTTCCACGCTGGCATGCGAACGGTGATACCCCCTTTGTCGATAACCCTCAATGGCTAGAGCTGCTTCCGGTTGACGAGGATGGATTGTTGACGATGGACATGAATCGAGCCGTTGAAATGGCTTTGAAGCATTCGCCAACCTACCAACGGCAATTAGAAACGCTTTATCTTTCAGCACTGGATGTCAGCCTACAGCGATTTGATCTTGAAGCCCAGTTTTTTTCTCCGCTGAATTCAGACTTGACGACTACCGGGCCGGAACGGTCCACAACTGGATCGTCAACCGATTTTGGATTGGATAATGGAGTTGGCCTGCAACTTAGAAAAGCGGGTATCACCGGCTCTAACCTAATCGTTGGATTTGCAAACTCTTTTCTTTGGGAGTTTTCTGGAACGGACACGACGGTTGGATTCGGATCGCTCAGCTTTGACTTGATTCAGCCATTATTAAGAGGGGCCGGGCGAGATGTCATTCTCGAATCACTAACGGACTCCGAGAGAGGTTTGCTCTACAACGTCCGCAAACTGGAGCGATACAGAAGGAGCTTTGCCCAACGGATCACAGCGGGAATTAACCTCAGTAATACGCTCGCCCGCGGAAATGCGGCGATCGACAGTGTGAGTGGTGTTTCTCAAAATGCTGGAGGTATTTTGGGCCTTCTGCAAACTCAGCAAAATATCAGGATTCAACAAGCCAACATTGCGTCTCAACGCAGCCTATTGGAACAATTCCAGGAATTGTTTACTTCCGAAAGAATTGATCTGTTACAGCTGAAACAGTTCAGGAGCAATATTTACACGTCACAAAAATCCCTGATGCGAACCAAAGCTGGTTACCAAACCAGTCTTGATTCATTCAAAATTCAGATTGGCTTGCCTCCCGAGATTGAGATTCAGGTCGAGGACCCTATCCTCGAGCAGTTTGAATTGATCGATAAGAAAATCACCGGCCGTCAGAATGAAGCCGAGGAGATCAAACAGGTTAGCAGCGAGCTTTTCGTTGAGATCTCCAATCTTGTTTCTCTGGCGGATGAAGAAATGGCAGCATTACGGGAGGAATTGATTCGCAATGGCGTGAATCCGGATCAAGACCTCAGCTGGAAAGATGCCGATATTCCCTGGTCTGAAAATTTAAGCAAGCTAGTTAAGTCGGTGCGAAACGAACTTTCAAAAGTTCTTCCGGTGTACGAGCGAATCGCGGTGATTGATTTTCCGCAAACCGAAAATGATATAAAAAAATTGTCGAGTGTAATCGAAAGTCGTCGCAACAGTCTTTACAAACTCCAACAACAATTCAATGAGACAAAGTCTGGAGTACCGCCAGCCATTGAAGCAGAAGTTCTCGATACGGAAATTCTCAACACCCTGCCGGAAGAGCGTCGGTTGGAGTTTGTAGGGAATGGAAACGAGGGTGAAGAAACCGCGATTTTGGGGGTCGTTGACAAGCTGAAAAATGAAAAGGCCAAGGTCGAAGAACTGTTGAGAATCTGGGACCTCATCCTGGCTAATGACGGATTGCTGCCGGATTCGGAGCTTTCGTCACCTGGTATGAAAGCACTAATGGCTGCTGACCCACTCCTGAAAGATGCGGTGGAAACCCGAGCTGGGACTATTAAAAGATTTGTCAGTGAGCCCGGACCAGAAGTCATGACTGCGTTAACCAATTTAATTATCGACAACTCATTGATTCAGGCGTTGGCCAGGGTGGACTCGTTAATGTTGCCGATAGTCGACATTGATTGGAGAGATGCTTTAGAAATAGCTCGCGAAAACCGTCGCGATTGGATGAACGCCAGAGGACAGCTGGTAGATGAATGGCGGAATGTAGAAATATCCGCCGATTCATTGGAAAGCCAGCTGGATTTGACGTTTGGTGGTGATCTGCAGAATGACGGTAACAACCCCTTGAAATTGCGCGATTCGAAAGGGCGTTTGACGGTTGGCATCGAATTCGATGCACCCATCACCCGACTGGCTGAACGTAACAATTACCGCTCGGCACTCATAAGCTACCAGCAGACCAAGAGAACCTATTATCAATATGAGGATCGGGTTTCCGGACAACTTAGAGAGATTCTGCGAAATTTGGACGTTGCCAAAGTCAATTTTGAACTATCCCGAATCCAGGTCAAAAACTCGGTCGACAGTGTACAGCTGTCGAGCTACAACCTAGTAAAACCTCCCCGACCAGGAGCTTCCACGAGGCTTGGCGATACCGTCGCCCGCGACCTGATTAGGGCATTAAACAACCTGCTGAGTGATCAGAACGATCTGATTGCCAATTGGGTCAATTATGAAGTTCTCAGGCGGCAGTTGGATCTTCATATGGGAACGATGCAGCTAGACGAAAATGGTATTTGGATCGATCCTGGAGAAATCACAAAAGAGGGAATTCAAGCGACGATTTCCGGAGGTGAGGCGAATGAAGATTTCAATTCCATGCCGTTGCTTGAGGAAAGATCTCCGCAAGATGAACCGATGGATCCAGATCTAGGAATCTATGAACGGATTCCTCGCGGTATCCCGGCAGTTCGTGATGGCCGGGCAAGCCGTTTTGGGAATGCCAGCTTACAACAAATGGAAGACGAGGTTTTGCAAGGCGTCAGGGAATCCGCTTCGTTGCGGAGGCGTGCACCCGTTCAGACCATCGCTCCCATTCATCTTGCAACGAGTCGCTTGGTCAGTGAAACCGAATCCGAACAATCGTCTCAACGGGATTCTGTCATCACCGCCCAAGCGAGACCGGTAATACCTCGACTAGATATGGGAACGCTATACAATTCGGATTTTGATAGCGATCGTAAACGGAATAGAGTACGACAGCGCAATGCCACCGATACCCCGGAACAGGATTCGGACGCAACTGAAACGGTTGAAAGGGATGGTGCCGGCTTGATTCAGCCAGCTGGCTTGGATCTGCCTCAATCTACTTTTCGCAGCCCGCGGTTGAGAGGGCCCTCGAGAATTGGTCCATTACCGAAAAAGCTCATTCAGAAAACAACGCACTAATCGGAACATCGGACCGATCGTTTGCGAAATCGGTTACCGTTTTTGCGGTAGTTACCGCTGGCGATTGTTGGTGAATCGTAATGACCGTTGAGAAAAAAAGGACAAGCGGCTCAGAATCAGCCGCTTGTCCTTTTACAATGAATTGCTACTGGTGTGATCGAAAAGGACTCAGTCCAGTTTTTTCACTTTGATATCTTTAAAGTAAACTTTGCTAACGGGATCGTGTGCTTGAAAAGCAAACGTCCCTTTCGATAGCAACCTCTCGAAATCTTTTCCGGCTTTTTTTCCTTCGGGCTCAACGTACTTGTTGACCGTCTTTCCATTAATCTTGACTTCAATGGTTTTGCCCTTGACGATGATCTCCTGTGTGTACCAGACATTGTCTTTGGCCGGTGAGTTGTTCATGACGTCCTTGACGGCATAAATACTGGCTGTTTTCCGAGGGTCGCCATGAGTATTGTTTACCTGACATTCGTAGCCTCCTTTGGGCCATCCCGCATCCTGATAGCGAGTATGGAAATAAATTCCGGCATTACTCTTGGGTTTGGTCATCACTTGACAACTGAAGTGAAAGTTCTTGAACGGTGCCTCTTTTCCCATGTAAAACAGGTGGCTCCGTGGTCCGTTGCAAACGAAGGCTCCGTCTTCCAGTTTCCATGAATCCTTGTTTTCGTTTGCCTTCCAATCACCGAACGACTTTCCGTCAAAGAGGGAAACCCAACCGTCGTTAGCGGTTGCTGCCGAGGCGAAGAGTAAAATTGACAAAGTCAAAATTATTTTTTTCATTTTTTACCGTATCCAAAAAAATCATGATCTGCTGACAGAACCCGTTCTACATCAGCAAAGACGTAATAAACGGTCCCATTTCCATAGCCCTAGCATAACCAGCTGGAGCGCCGTTTCCAATATTCCGCGAACCCTCAAACCACCCTAAATGGATGCCAGGGTGGACTTGTGACAGACCATCGTCAACTGGCAGACCGTCGGTTGATCGAAAAAACAAGGAATGTGCCGAGTCTATCGCGGTTTAGCAGCGAGATTCATTTTCGTTGCTGTTGATAGACCGCGGCGAGTGGAATTTGGTCCTGTTACCGATTCCGTCGATTCAACTTATTGCGGTCAACGATTTTCTTCGACGATGCGGTCGTAGATCTGAAAACGGGTTGGGTATTCGTTTTTTTCGTCTGACGGGAAATGCGACTCCTCTTTGAGCTCCCACTGCTCACCATTCATTGCCGGCAGAAATGTGTCCCCGGTGACCTGAGCCTCGACCCTCGTAAGGTAGATTCGATCGGCATGAGCAAAGGCCTCGCGATAAATTTCTGCCCCGCCAACAATGAAACACTCCGAATCATCCTTGATCATATCGATACCCTCATGCAGGGATCCTGCGATCAAGGCTCCAGGCACCATCAAGTTTTCTTGTCTGGTGAGAATTACCGTCGTGCGACCGGGTAATAGCCTGCCTATAGACTGCCAGGTTTTTCGACCCATGATAATATGATGTCCCATGGTCAGCGACTTGAATCTTTTTAAATCCGAAGAAAGTCGCCAAGGCAGGTCATCCTGAATGCCGATGACACCGTTTTCCGAAACGGCAACGATAATTGAAATCATCATACGGCCACCGGCGCGGCTATCCTCGGATACGGCTGGTAGCCCACCAGTTCAAAGTCTTCAAATTGAAATTGAAAAATATCTTTGATCTCCTGATTTAATTTCATTTCAGGCAAGGGGCGGGGATCCCTGGAAAGTTGCAAGTCAACTTGCTCCCGGTGATTGTCGTAAATGTGAACATCACCGAAGGTGTGAATAAACTCACCAACTTGAAGCCCGCAGACCTGGGATACCATCATGGTCAAGAGAGCGTAGGACGCAATGTTGAATGGAACACCCAGAAAAACGTCGGCGCTACGTTGATAAAGTTGGCAGGAAAGTTTTCCCTGAGCAACGTAAAACTGAAACATCATGTGGCAGGGCGGGAGCGCCATGTTTTCCAACTCACCCACATTCCAGGCATTGACAATCAGGCGGCGAGAGTCGGGGTTGGAATGAATGGACTCGATGAGCTGCGTGATTTGGTCGATCGACTGGCTATCTGCGGTGGGCCAGCTTCGCCATTGAGATCCGTAAACGGGTCCCAAATTGCCCTCTGCGTCGGCCCACTCATCCCAAATGCGAACGCCGTTTTCTTTCAGGTAGCCGATGTTGGTGTCACCACTTAGAAACCATAGCAATTCATGGATGACGGATTTCAGATGGACTTTCTTTGTTGTTATTAATGGAAATCCATCGGCCAGGTTGAATCGCATTTGATGGCCAAAGAGACTGGTGGTCCCCGTCCCAGTGCGATCGGTTTTTCGGATGCCCCGCTTCAAAATATCGCGTAATAGATCATGGTAAATTCTCATGCCATTTTTTTAAGACTTCTGGCATGATCATTCAACCGGTCCCGGGCGACTAAATGAAAGGAAGCTTGTTCAGACCCCGTCGAGCAAGGACTCACAACCTGACTCAAAATCGGCGCTAAGCCGGGAACAAGCATTTTTCCCGGACATGTCAGGGTAAAACTTGTAGAAAGGTGATTCCAATCATATGAGCCTTCCCGATTATCGAAGGCCGAATTATTTATGGATTTCAGGTTTTTTTCCAGCCAAGGGAAGATGGCTGTGGTTTAATTTCGATAGGAGATTTGAAAATATGCAAAATTCTGAAGCGGATAGGGAGGTGATTGCGACATTAAAGTCGGGATCCGAAGAAGCATTTGCGGATTTTTTTTTCTCGCATCAGGAACGTCTGCTGAGGATTGTCAAGTTTCGGCTAGATTTTCGTTTAGGAGGAAGGATTTCTGCTTCAGATGTACTTCAGGAATCTTATGTTCGAGCAGCAGCGAGACTGGCAGGTTACCTCGAAAATCCCGATTTTCCACCGTTTGTCTGGCTAAGGATGCAGGTCAATCAGCAGATTACCGACTTGCACCGAAAGCATCTGGGGGCTGAAAAACGGGACGCTCGACGCGAATACAACCTCAACGGTAATGCCCAAGCCGGTCCGATGGATCCGACTTCCATGGCGTTGGCGGCTCATTTGGTCGCTCAACAGACCTCTCCCAGTCGAGTGGTGCAACGGTACGAGGAAATAGCAGCGTTGGAGGCGTCGTTGAATACAATTAACGCGGTCGATCGCGAGGTCATTGCCCTCCGGCATTTTGAAGAATTGTCGAGTCAGGAGACCGCTCAAGTCCTCGGTATCGAGCCGGCCGCTGCCAGCAAGCGGTATGTTCGTGCGCTTCAGCGTTTAAAGGAAATAATGAACCAACATGGATTTGCGAGGGAGTAGCAAAGAATGACGGATGAACCGCCTAACAATTCTGAAGAAGCGGATCCCCCGAGTGATCTTTGGTCGACGGTTCGACCCGACCAAACACATCAGGAAATTCTGGATTGTCTTGCCGACCAGTATGTTTCGGAGCTGAGGTCCGGGAAAAAACCCTCGATCACCGATTACGAGAATCAACGGCCTGAGCTGTCATCTGAAATCAGGGAACTACTGACGTCCGTCGGAATGATTGAAGAGTTGAAGTTGCAATCATCTCGATCTGACTCCACTCCTTTTTTGAACACCAATGTTCCCGCCATCGAACGTCTCGGCGATTACCGAATTGTCAGGGAGCTCGGGCGGGGAGGTATGGGAATCGTCTATCAGGCTGTTCACGAATCTCTGGGCCGAACGGTGGCCATTAAGGTTTTGCAAACGAAAAACTTTGAAAATCCGGATGTCCTGATGCGTTTTCGCAAGGAAGCCAAAGCAGCAGCCAATCTTCACCACACCAACATTGTCAATGTGTTCGGGGTTGGAGAGGTCGAAGGTCTGCATTATTACGTAATGGAATACGTGGACGGCTGTAGCCTGGCTGAAGTAATTGGGGAATTTCGCTACCGTGCCAAAACGAAATCCGAAAATTCAACCCAAGCCAAGACGGTCGAGGTGCATTGGGAATCCGGTGCCACGATTTCCCAGAAGGAGGCGACTACCGACAACGTCGCTTCGCCAGATGGTGATAATGTCCATGTTGGTGAAAAACGTTTTCCTGAATTTGATAACGGGCTGGAAAGATGCCGATGGTCGGCAAGGATTATCGCCAAAATTTGTGATGCACTTGATTACTCACATCGCATGCAGATCTTACACCGCGATATTAAACCCGGAAATTTATTGTTGGACAGGACCCATCGACCCTGGATTACTGACTTTGGATTGGTAAAAGAACTATCCACTGAGGCGATGACAAAAACGGGGGATTTATTTGGAACACCGCAATACATGGCCCCCGAATCACTTCAGGGTCAATATGATTGTCGCAGTGAAGTTTATTGCATAGGACTGACACTTTACGAGTTGATTGCGACTGTTCCGGTGATCTCAGAGACCTCGCCAGCCGGAATTTTTAATCAAATCACCAACTCCGAGCCACCACCGTTACATCAAGTGGTTGCGAGTGTGCCACGTGATTTAGAGACGATCATCCATAAGTCCATCCAAAGAGAGCCAGATCGGCGATATTTGACCGCCGGTGAATTACGGGATGATTTAGAAAGGTTTTTGGTAGATCGCCCCATCTATGCCCGTCGCGTCACTCTGTTGGAGAAGACAATTCGCTGGCGCAGACGAAATCCCCTGCCCGCCGCATTGATCGGGCTGTCTGTGGCCCTGCTGATGGTTGTCGCGGCTGTTGCCACGTACGGATATTTATCGACCAACAGCGCCTTGACGCAGTTGACCGCCAAACACCGGGATTTGATGACGCAGGAACAAGCGACACGTTTTGCTGAACAGGCGGCGCGGGAGAGTGAGAAACAGACCACCGATGAATTCCGACGAGCTGAGTCCAATGTTGATTTGGCTATGCAGGCCTTTGACGAAGTCTTTCGGCAGTTGATGTCGCGGGGTGTTGGGGGGGATGTTCGAGCCACCCTTGAATTAGATGATTTCGCTGAGTTTAGTTCGTTGGAAACGTCCGTAACGGCCGAAGATGCCCGGATTCTCCAAAGCATTATCAAGTTTTATGAAGAGTTCACCAAGAAGAACGAAGAGAACGAAGAGTTACTTTTTGAGATTGCCAAGGCTTGTCGCCGGGTTGCCAACATCCATCATCTGACCGGTGATTTTTCGATGGCCCAAACAGGTTATTTCCGGGCTGTTGATTCGTATAGGAGATTGATGAAAAAAAACGCTGACGATTTCCGCTGGGCGGTGTTGCTTGCCGAAACGCAAAATGAGTTGGCTATAGCGTATCGAAAAAACAACCAGATTATGGAAGCGTTCACCCAGCATCGGCAGGCGATGCGACTTTTGAAATCCGAAATTTATCTAGAAGATGACATGTGTCAATTTACCTTGGCAAAAACTTTTAATCACTTGTGCACATTGGGCCCCGGAATTGGAGGTAACTTGACCGGCGGGTTGATTGCTCCGGATATGGTAAACCGGAAGCTCCCGATTGCACGGGAGAGAGCTTTGAATCTGCCCAGAGCTGTTCTTGAGGATCGCAAGAAAATTGCCGAACGAAGAAATCAGACGTTGCCACGAGATCGTGCGGCCATCGAAAGTAGTCGTCGGCAATTTCTTAGCCAGGCGACTACAATAGCCGAACGTCTAATAAAGAAAGATCCAGATAACGCGGATTACCGTCTACTGAGAGCCAAGACGTATCATGTCAGAGCCGTGATCTGGGGCGTTGACGGTCAGAAACGCTGGGAAACCACCCAGCTGAGGCAAGCATGTAATGAACTGGAATTGTTAGTGAAGGACTTTCCCGATCATCCGACCTACAAGTTTGTGCTGGCTAATATGTTGGCCGTTGATGTTGAGAATGCCAGAACTGCCAACGCTATCGAAATGAAAACGAAGGCAGAAAATATTTGCCAAGGCCTGTCCACCTCTTTTCCACAAGTCCTTGAATATTTGGATCTTGAATCCCATTTGGCCAGGCAGTTGGCGAAGCTTTACATTTCCGAAAAAGAGTATTTAGACGCCGGAAAGAAGCTGCGATCTGCCCAGCGATTACTTTTGGAAATTATTGGCCAAACGCCGAAGATTCAGTCCTACTATTTTCAATACGCAGAGGTTTCCTTGGAGTTAGCCGATTTATTGATCAAGCAACAATATTGGAAGGAGGCTGATCAAGAGATGAAATCCCTGGTTCTTTTTCTCCAGAATATTCCGTTGCTCAATCGCTGGAGAAATAAAAAAGCTGAATTTATGTCAGCAACTCAACAGCGTTTGCGGCAGATTCAATTTCAATTGGGCAATCGGAGATAAGACTCATCCTGTCCACGCAAAACCAAGCATTATGAGTGAAGCTGGTCACCAAGATAATCGGTGATCTGCTGCTTCGCTAGAAATCTTTCCAGCATCAAAAAAGCCCATGTGAAATCCACATGGGCTTTTCGATTGAATTTCTAATTCGAGGCGAACTTAGAGTACCTTGACATTATTTTTGCCCGGCATGGAAATCGCGTATTCAAGATTTTCATTCGGCTGAACCGGAGCTTTGTCGTCAAACGTTTTGAGATCATCAACATTGGCCAATGCTAGTTTGGATTGAAAACACTCTTCCCAACTGAGTTCGCGGCCGGTATACGTTGCCATCCGACCCATGATCGAGGTCATGGTCGACTTCGCGCCGTAAGCCGCTTCGTTGGGTATTTTGCCCTGACGCAAGGAAGCGAACAGATCGTGGTGCTCGTTCTGATGCCCCCCGGGTTCACCTTTGGGGCGGCTGTATTTGATCTCACCACCATTATGCAGGGTGATCTTGCCGGCACCGATGTGACAGTCACCGTTGGAACCATGGGCAAATTCGTTGACCTGTCGCCAGGTTCCCTGCTGATGCCGGCAAGCACTCAACATTTTAGAGCCATCCGCATACGTGTACTCAATCATATGATGGTCATAAATTTCGCCATAGATCTTGTCCGTTCGCACCTGACGGCCACCCATCCCTTGAGCTTTGACGGGATAGGAGTCTTTTAGCCAGTTGATGACGTCCAGATTATGGATGTGTTGCTCGGTAATATGATCACCGCATATCCAATTGAAGAAGTACCAGTTACGCATTTGGTACTCGAGTTCGGTGTGGTTTGCTTCACGCTTTCGAACCCATGGTGTGGTGCCATTCCAGTAGGCCCGCATGAAGTTAATGTCGCCAATAATTCCATCCTGCAACGCCTTGATGGTGTCCCGGTAAGTGGTTTCATGGTGACGCTGCAAACCGACAGCTACCGCGAGGTTTTTCTTCTTGGCCTCTTCGCCGGCGGCTATCACGCGTCGCACACCAGGAGCATCGGTTGCAACCGGTTTTTCCATGAACACGTGCTTTCCGGCATTGACGGCGGCTTCAAAGTGAAGCGGCCGGAAGCCTGGTGGCGTCGCGAGGATCACCATTTCCAGATCCTGTTCAAAGACTTTTTTGTAGGCATCGAAGCCAATAAACTGTCGGTCTTTGGGGACGTCGACATGGGCACCCTGTTTTCCATTTTTCATGCTCCTCAGGGAGCTTTGCAAACGATCAGGGAAAGCATCGCCCATCGCAACCAGCTTGACTGGTCCCTTGTCCTGAGTGTTCATCGCCTGAGATGCCGCGCCGGTTCCCCGACCGCCACATCCGACCAAACCAATCCGAATGGTTTCGTCAGCTCCGGAGTGAGCGGCCCTGGCGATATCGAGATTGCCTCCCACGATTCCTGAGGCCATTCCCCCGGCTACCAGGGCCGAGCCCTTGACGAAATGCCGACGAGAAGCGTCGGCCGTCTTTGAGTTGTTACTGGTGGTGTTGTTTTGCTCATCGTGTGAACGCTGTTTTCTCGTCATTTCAATTATTCCTGAAAGGTTGTGAACGGGAATTGGATCTAATCCCAAAAATTGGTTCTCACGCCAAAAATAGAGGAAGAGATACTTTTAGTTTTGAAAACGGATGATTTGGTTGTTGGCTTGATTACCGTAAAATAGAGTGAAGTGGTAACTCTTCGTCTACGGTATCACCAGTTCATTAGCATATCCGGCAAAACACTCGGTTTCAATCGAATCCAATGACCATTTTTGTAACGAGCAAAAGCCTATTTCTCTGGGCCCTGATTGCGTCGATTTTATTTAACGGTGCTGCCTTGCTGAGCCGCCAAGAGGATCGAAGGCCTGAATTCAAGCGATTTGAAGCCGAAAAAAAGCTGATGGGAGTTCGATTTCGGCTAGTCGTTTACGGTGAAGACCTACAAATGGTCCGACCAGCAATCATTCAAGCATTTCAACGGATTGCAGAAATCGAAGCACGAATGACCGATTATGATTCCAATAGCGAACTGATGCGGTTGTGCCGTCAAGCGACCGCCAATGTTCCAGTGAAAGTCAGTCAGGATTTATTCCGGGTTCTGTCCATTGCTCAAAAGGTCAGTCGATTCAGCGAAGGCGCATTTGATCCCACTGTGGGCCATCTCAGTCAGATTTGGCGGAAAGCTCGGCAGGAAAAACGGTTGCCGTCGAAGTCCGTTGTTGAATCGGCGGTCGATCTGACGGGTTGGCAGAAAATGAAATTGGACTCCCAGTGCCGGACGGTTGTCTTTTTGCAGAAAGGATTGAGATTGGATCTTGGAGGAATTGCCAAAGGTTATGCGGCTGACGAGGCTTTGCGAGAACTGCGTCTGCGAGGATTTCCAAGTTGTCTTGTGGATGCCGCTGGTGATGTAACAGTGGGCGACGCACCACCTGGTAAAGATGGATGGAAGATTGCCATCTCCAACCTGCAGTCAGGAAAATCGTTGACGGTTCAGAATGCTTCGGTAGCGACCTCGGGTGATCGCTTTCAGTTTCTTAAACAAGACGGGAAAGTCTATTCTCATATTATTGACCCCCGAACCGGATATGGCACGACGCATCGAAATCAGGTGACGGCATTCTCCACCGAGAAAAAAAACCCGGGCGCCTACGCAGACGCCTATGCATCAGCATTCAGTGTGATGGGACCAGAATTGATTCAATCCCGATTGAATTTTTCAAGACAGAACAAAGTGCGAATCGAATCGCAAGCCGGTTTTTTTCTGCCTCCAACAGGCCCCGATTCGACGGAACTCAGTAATCCAGATACCAGCCAACCAGAGACACGACAATCGGAAGATTTTTTCGGTTCACCTCAATGAGTCCTGAAAAGTGTTTTGCGTTTCCCCTTTTGATTGACCCGGACCGATCCAAGGGCGCGACAAACTAGTTGGGTTGGTGAAGTTGGGGTTAGCGGAGTATTGAGTGGTCTATTGGTGAGTGCATTCGGTGCCTTCTGACCGTGGTCGGTTTCGGTAGAACCGGCTGATTTAACAGAGGAATCTTGTGCACCGGTAATCTAAATCTGGTAATATTCAACGACTTCCGTCTTGCAAGAAATCAGGTGATGCAGCAAAAAAGAGGCGGTAAGAAATAGCGGTGGTCTTAACCGGCTTCAAAATCCAGCCGAATAAGTCCGCCATCACGGATCCCGACATCCTGAGGATTCATTTGATTCACATTAAGTCCTACCATTTTGGAGCCATACTGGTGAAATCGATAAGCCAATTTTTCTTGTCGTTAGTTCTTCTTTTTTCGAGTGTTTCTGGCCAAGATCCCAATCCAGCAGTTGACGAAAAATTGCCGGATCTTCCGGAGGTCAAACAATACCAAGCTGTCGAAGCCCGGGTTCAAAAAATTCGTGGTGAAGTGGACAAGATTTACGAAAAAGCCCGAACGCTGACTAACGAGGATGTTGAAGAACTCAAAAAGCTACAATTGGCTTTGAACGAAAGTGTTGCCGCCATGCGAAAAGAGCTGCCCGAGTTACGCAAGGCTGCCTTGGCCGCCATTGACAAAGCTCCCAAATCAGTATCGATCGGAGAAACATTACTGCAAATTAGTGCCGGAGAATGTTCTAACGATCAGTACGCCGCAGCGAAGCAAATTGTCGACGTCCTGATGAAAAACGGAAATGGTGTGGACGGCTTGTACGATGTGGGGACGATGGTTGCGTTTGCAACCGATGATTTTACAAAAGCCAAAGAGTACCTGCAGAAGTCAGTTGATTTGAAAGAAACCCGGCGATTGAGTAATCGCTTTACGGTCGAATCAATGGACCAACACATCGCGGACTGGAAGAAAGAGCAGGCTGTCCGTGACGCTGAAGCAGCAAAAGGTGATCTTCCCCGAGTCAAATTGGCGACAACCGAGGGGGACATTGTAATCGAGCTATTTGAAAACGAGGCACCACAGGCCGTTGGAAATTTCGTCAACCTTGTAGAAAAAAAATATTACGATGGGTTGACGTTTCATCGGGTCCTTCCGAATTTCATGGCGCAAGGGGGGTGTCCTGATGGCCGGGGGACTGGTGGGCCCGGTTATAAAATTTACTGCGAATGCGAGAAGGAGAATTACCGTCGACATTTTTCGGGGACACTCTCGATGGCTCATGCCGGAAAAAACACAGGTGGGTCCCAGTTTTTTATGACGTTTCTTCCAACGCCTCATCTGGATGGACGTCATACTGCTTTTGGGCGAGTTATTGAGGGGAAAGATGTGATGTCAAAAATTCAGCGAGTTGATCCTCAACGACCCAGTGGCTTGAAGCCAACCCAGATAAAAGCTGCGACTGTTCTCCGCAAACGTGATCATCAGTATGCTCCCACCAAAGTGGAGTAAGACGCTGTTAGCTCCCTTATCCTTATCGCAAATTTGAGGAGCTGGTCTTAGCGAAGGAAACGATTTCCGCTAAAACAGAAGGGCGTGATGGCACTAGAAGCCATCACGCCGATTATTCTCATACCGAATCACCTCATTCATTCCTGGAACCCCAGATGAAATCGCACATGAACGCGTCTGTGATCACTCATTTCAATTCAACGATAACGGATTTCCGTATGACAAATCGAATTTGTTTTTTCATGATGGCACTCGGTTTGTTGGTGGCACCGTCATTTTCTTCTGAACGGCTGTTTCTTCAGGAAGATCTTCCGATAGAAAAAGAAAAACAAAACGTAGAAAATCAGAAGGCGGTCAAGCAAGTTGCCAAACAGTCGGCCGAAAAGAAAGATGATGAACAAGAGAATACTGAAACCGAGCTGAAAAATACAGAAGCCGAACCCGCTAAGTCTGCTGATGTCCAGTCGCCAGCAAAAGAACCGCCAGCAAAAGAACCGCCAGCAAAAGAACCGCCGGCCAAGGGTCCCGAAGAGAGCTACCTTGAGTTGATGAATGCATGGAAAGAGCTGGAATCCAAGTTGCAGGAGAAAGAAGTCGAGTTTGTCGTTGTCGGTGAAAGTCGCAAAAACGAAATAAGGAAGGAATACGATCTTCTGTTGGCTGAGGCGAATGAATTGACACCAAGGCTGACCGCCGCTGCTGTCGCATCCTACCGCAGCAAACCAAATCAGGATCCAACTCTGGTCAGGTTGTTGATCGGGATGTTAACCGATCACCTCGCAAAAAATCGCAACGAAGAATTCTTCGATTTAGGCCAAATCCTGATTGAGGGAAAAGTTGACATTACGCATTTTAAAGCGATGCAAAGGTCGAAACGGCTTGTTTCTTTTGACGTCCCGGAATTGATCGACGAGTTGCTTGCCCGTCATCAAGATGCCGAAAAAAACAATTTGCCGCGAGCCGTTATTACCACTTCGTATGGTGATATTGAATTGGAGTTGTTTGAGGATTCTACGCCGAACCATGTAGCGAACTTTGTGAAGTTGGCATCGGATGGTTTTTATAACGGTTCCCCGTTTCACCGTGTTGACCCTTCAAATCGTGTGGTTCAAGGGGGGATGCCTGCCGACGCTGCCAAGGCGATTGACTACACACTGGCTGCTGAATGGGAGATTGATAATCCACGGTTTCACTTCAAGGGTGCCGTGGGAGCTGCTCGGCTTTCCGATAATCCCCACAGCGCTTCATCAGAGTTTTACATCATGACAGATCGGTTCAGGGCATTTGACGGCAGTTACACCGTTTTTGGGCGAGTGGTGTCGGGGATGGAATTCGTTAATCGAATCAATGAAGGTGACAAGATGTTGGGGGTAGAGATCATTCGCAAGCGTGATCATCAGTATCTTCCAGAGAAATTCGATCCCGAATCGGTCAAAAAAGATGACCCTGAAGAAGCGGGTTCGAGTACCAACCCTCCAGCCCCAACGCCTCCAGCCCCAACGCCTCCAGCCCCAACGCCTCCAGCCGCAACCCCTCCAGCCGCAATAAACCAAAATCCACCAGTCCAAAAGGCTCCAACCGGGACTGCCCCAGCGGAAAAATCGTCACAGGAAAAACGAAACGGCGAAAAGACACCCGATCAGAAAAAAGATCCCGAGTAGTTCGGCATGCTTCTAATTACAATGTGGTTTTCACTTCAGTCATCTGGTTCGGTTTTCGACCATGTTTCATAAGTTTCTTCTGACACTTCGAATAGGCATCTACAGCCTCCTTTTGCATAAGCTGAGGACATTCCTTGCCATGCTGGGGATCATGATTGGTATCACGGCAGTGATATGGTTGGTGGCTGGCGGTGAAGGGGTCAGTTCCCAGGCTCAGAAACAGTTGGCCGAATTAGGCGCAACCAACGTCATCATTCGCAGTATCAAACCAGCTGCCGGCGGTAGCACCGGCGGTAGTGGCATTCAATTCTTGGAGTACGGTTTACTGCGGGATGATCTGAAGAGTCTTCGAGCGGTATTGGATAACGAGCTCGTCGAGCAAATTGTTCCGATGCGCTATTTTAATTGTGAGTTTCGCTTTGAAGGTCGTTCCATCGAAGGACGACTTGTTGGCTGCACAAAGGAGTATCTTGAGTTAAATCGGCTGACGGTGGATCGTGGGAGATTTATCAGCGATACCGACAATACCAGTTTTCCGCCAGAGAATTTTTGTGTGTTGGGAGACGGTATCGTTTCGGCGTTGTTTCCGCTGTCGAATCCATTGGATAATGCGATTGAAATTCTTAGTGCAAATAAGTACGAGTTTTATCGCGTGATCGGGACGACGTTGAATCGTGATCCCACGGCTGCGATCGGTGGGAGTTTGGAATCGCAGGATTTTAATCGAGATGTGTACATTCCGATCGAGACCCTCTGGGCAAGGATTGGAGATGCGGTCAACACCAGTCGTAGCGGAGGTATTGAGGGGGAAGTGGTCGAGTTGAACCAGATCACCCTGACCGTTCGCCCAGCGGAAGAACGAGAAATCACCGCAGCAAAAGTTGAGCAAATTGCCGACATGGTTCGCCTCCTGATGGACAGGAATCATTCGAAAAAACAGGATTCGGCTGTTATCGTTCCCCAGGAATTATTGCGACAGGCAGAGCTGTTGAGTCTGATGTTTCGAGTGCTTTCGTTTGTGATCGGAAGTATCTCCCTGATTGTCGGTGGAATTGGGATCATGAATATCATGTTGGCGACTGTTACTGAACGAATCCGGGAAATCGGAATCAGGCGGGCGTTAGGTGCCAAACAACGCGATATCATTTCTCAGTTTTTGGTAGAGTCCATTGTTCTGACTACCGTTGGTGGTTTGTTTGGAGTTGTCTGCGGATTCTTGGTGGAGCCGTTTTTCCGAGGTGTCAAGTTGGTTATCGCCTCGCTGAGCCCTTCCACCTACGCAGCGCTGCCGCCTGCGATTACGGATCTTGTGCCGATTGTCGCGTTAACGTCTGTTTTTGTTTCATTTGGTGTGGCGGTATTTGTTGGCGTAGCCTTTGGTCTTTACCCCGCCTATCGAGCTGCGAAAATGGATCCAATCGAAGCATTACGCCACGAGTAAAGGCTATTTGGTAGATTGTCGGTCGTTGTCGGAGGAAGATTACCCAGTGGTGGGTTTTGCAACAGCCTCGTGGCTCGGCCCCTGCGTCAAAGAGCAGTCGGGAAAAGCTGGACTCCCGATATCAATCGCGATAGGATGCGGTCGGAGTAAACACTGATGCAAAAACCCATAATGTCCAGTCGCCGGACTTTGCTAAATAGAATGGCTTGCGGTTTTGGATCGTTGGCACTAAGCGGAATTGCCGGATCGGATTCGCTCGCAGCGGTCTCCAGGTTTGGGGTTCACTTGAATTCTGCGGTCACCGCTCCCAGAGCCAAACGAATCATTTTTATCTTCATGCAAGGTGGCCCGAGTCAGGTTGATACGTTTGACCCCAAGCCGGCGTTAAAAAAATACCACGACCAAAAAGTCGAATTTTTGGTTGCTCGCACAAGGAAGCGTTCCAAGGAAAGTGTCTTTCAGTCGCCCTGGAAGTTTCAAAAACAGGGTCAGAGTGGCCGGGATGTTTCGGCGCTTTTCCCCCACATGGCGAAATGTGTAGACGATTTTTGCCTGATCCGGAGTATGCATACCGAGGGAGTTGCACACGGCCCGGCTACCTTATTCCTGCACACCGGTGCAACCAATTTAATTCGACCCAGTATGGGGTCATGGGTGACCTATGGGTTGGGTTCTGAAAACTTGGACCTTCCTTCCTTCGTGACGATCAATCCTCCGCCAACAAAAGGAGGGCCTCGGAATTATGGAAATGCATTCCTGCCAGCCTCTCACCAGGGCGTCGTGATCGGGAAGCAGGGCAATCAAATAAAAAATCTATCCAATCCTTCGATCTCGGGGGCGGAGCAGGATCGGCAATTCCGTTTTTTGCAGGAAATGAATCGAGTTCAATTCGAAAACCGCGGGTCGGCAGTGGATGATCGGCTGGAGGCGACGATTCGATCCTACGAGTTGGCATTTCGAATGCAGCAGGCGGCACCTTCAGTGATTGATCTTGAAAGCGAATCCAAGTCGGTGCATGAGATGTATGGGATTGGCGAAGCGGCGACTGATGAATTTGGAAAACAGTGTTTGCTGGCGCGCCGGTTTGCCGAGGAAGGGGTGCGATTTATTCAAGTCAGCTACAGCGATTTGAAAGCGACTCCACGGTGGGATCAGCATTCCAATCTGAAACAACATCAAGTGCATGCAAAAGCAACGGATAAACCGGTTGCCGGTTTGCTCATGGATTTGAAGCAGCGAGGATTGTTGGAAGACACTGTTGTTTGGTGGGGTGGTGAATTTGGACGAACACCGTTTTCGCAGAACAACGATGGTCGAGATCATAATCCCAACGGATTTTCGGTTTGGCTGGCAGGAGGAGGAATAAAACCGGGAATGGCTTACGGCGAGACGGACGAATTTGGATACAACGCTGTGCAAAACAAGGTCCACATGCACGATCTTCATGCGACCTTATTACATTTGCTTGGCCTGGATCACAAGAGGTTGACCTATCGATACGCTGGTCGGGATTTCCGGTTGACTGATGTTTACGGCCGTGTAATACGTGAAATCTTGTCTTGATTACCGAGTCGTCACCGCCATTTTTACAAAGCTGCTTTCTCGTCCACTAGCCTGTTAAATCATCAAGAGCGTAGCGAACTAACTTCGAAAGCGTAGCGAACGAAATTTAAAAGCGTAGCGAAGAAATGTAATTGCCTTCCGCATGGTTCCCTGCTGCTTATGAAAACCGCATAATTTGTTATAGGACTTATTGATGGCGAACGGCCACCGTTTCCCTTTTGAATGGATTCAAAAGACGATTCCCCCAGAGTCCTCTAGCGAAACGCAGAACGATGGTCGTTGACGGTAACGAACCTGTCCACCCGGATTAACCGTCCAATGCAAGATGCGACCAAATGCCGTGGCAAATCGAATTTTTTGGCGATAAAAACATGTTGGAACACCCCTTTGGCTGGTTAAGCCTCTTGCCTCCGGTGACGGCTATTCTTCTAGCGATCATCACCAAAAGAGTTGTTTTCTCACTGTTGTTGGGTATCTTTGCTGGCGCCTTCATTCTGCAGGACTGGGATCCGATTTCTGCCGTTCAACATATGTGTACCGACCATCTTTGGTCAAAGTTGATCGACACCGATACGCAGCATGTTTTCTTTTTTACGATATTAATGGGCGTGATGGTCGGGATGATCAACCGTGCGGCCGGAATGCGGGGTTTGGTGAATGCCCTGACGCCCTTGGCAAGTAATCGGAAAAGGGGACAGTTGACGACATGGTTTTTGGGCCTGTTTGTATTTTTTGATGACTACGCCAACACAATGCTTTTGGGTAATACCCTGAAGCCACTGACGGACAAGTTGAAAATAGCGCGTGAAAAACTGGCTTATCTGGTGGATTCCACCGCAGCGCCTGTGGCTGGACTGGCGCTGATCTCGACATGGGTAGCTGGGGAGATCGGTTACGTACAGGAGGGTCTGGATCGTCTTCCCTTGGAGGATGGCTGGAATGCATTCGGTATATTTATCAGTAGTATTCCTTATCGATTTTACGTGATATTTGCGTTGCTTTTTGTACCCATTGTCGCGTTGTTGAGCCGGGATTTTGGACCGATGTTGGCGGCCGAACAAAAAGCAGTAGCAGCCGATTCCGACCGATTATCCACCGGCTTGGATAATAGAAATGGCTTGGTCATGGCGGTTGCCGGTGATCCCACGGCCCCGGACGACCAAACCCCCGCTCGCTGGTTCAATGCCGTTATTCCAGTTCTAGTGACGGTCTCAGCGGTTGTTTATTTTCTTTATGCCAGCGGTTCGGCGAATACGGACTCAACATCATTGATGGATATCTTCGGCGAAGCAGATTCTTATTCCTCATTGCTGTGGGGTGCATTGTGGGGTGCGACATCCGCCTATGTTTTGTTGGCGACGCAACGGCTGATTTCCCTGAAAGAATTGCATCAGGCGGGAGCCAATGGTGCTCGCCTGATGGTGCCGGCGTTGTTGGTGCTTTGGCTTGCTCAAAGTATGTCCAGTTTGACCAAAAATGAAAACATCGGTAATTCCAATCGTCCCATTGTTGAGGCGATGTATGATGCGGGAAAAACCGATCCGTCTCAAATCATCAAATACGTGGCGAGCCATATGGATTTTGGTGATCAGGAATTGCCATACCTGATTGATACTGCCAAAACGATTGTCGATCTTCAGTACCAAAATTATCTGTCTCAATGTGAAAATGAGCTGGAGATCCTGATTGAGACGATGGAGATGACCGATCGGCAACGGCTGCGAACCAGAATGGAATTGGTTGAGGAGCAAGCTTGGAAGAACTTTGTCACAAAGTCGCAGCCCATTTTGGAAAACATTCAAAGTCACGAGGCATTCAAGGCATACCTCAAACGACTGAATATGGATGTTGATGAGGCAAGTCTCGATTCCAGAATCGAATTTGCAGGAAAGTTTACTTCGACAACGGAAATGCAGTGGACCCGTTGGCAAACGAATGTCGCCAACGATGAGCGATTAACCGGTGAAATGCTGGCGATAGCCGGCGATGAAAAAGCGGCCGAAAAAGAAGGGGGCGAGCGTTCTGCCCTGGAAGCAAAGGCTGAAATCGGAAATTTGCTTTTATTCATTGAAGGCCGATCAACATTGAGCCAATCGGTTGTCAGCTACGATTTTGTCTTTCGAAATTCCAGGCTCTATACCGGTGACTTTTTGTCTGAGAGGCTGGCGGCATTACGGGACGGTGATGGATTTCTGGCTGAAAATTTTGTGCCTTTGTTACCGACGCTGGTATTCGTTCTGGCAAGCATCGTTGCGTTTTCTACCGGTACCAGCTGGGGGACCATGGGCATCGTGATGCCCTTGGTAATTCCGCTCACTTATTCTCAGCTGGCTATTGCTGGAGAGACGGTAGGTCCTGATGATGCGATCTTGCTTTGCTGTGTGGGGAGTGTGTTGGCGGGAGCGATTTTCGGAGATCATTGTTCACCGATTTCAGATACAACCGTATTATCCTCTCAAGCGAGCGGATGCGACCACGTGGCTCATGTGAGAACTCAATTGCCTTATGCCATTGTGGTTGGTTTGGTTTCCATCGTTTGCGGTACGTTGCCAATTGGATACGGAGTGCCGGTTTGGATCTTGTTGCCGCTGGGGATTGTGGCGTTGGTCGGGATTCTTTACCTGATTGGCACCCGAGTAGAAGATCCGTAAGATTTGGCCCACAGCAGCTAGGTGATTCGAGTTGCCTGCCAACACGGCGTCCGAAAGTGATGTGTCGTTGGGCCGTCGTTTTATGTCGACGTCCATCCTCCCGCTCTGTCCAGTTTTTTTAGTTTGGAAAAGCTGCTAGCACGAGTTTCATCGATTTTTACACCTTAAAGCCCTGATCCACCACTGTCTTTTACGTGGTATGCCTTCGTTGCCTGTTTTTGTTGCTTCACGCAGTCTATGTTCCCAATAGATATTGGCACGGCACTGGCATTTTGGTAAATCGCATCGACTAGGTGTTTAACAGGATTTATAGAAGGTGCCGTATGATTCCCTTTTTTCTGGAAAATGTAACGTCCTATCGCAGGTTTGCTTCCGTGGGGCCGATGATGGGTTGGCTCAGTCTGTTGATGCTAACGGGTTGGTCTACAGATGTGTACGGACAAACGGTGAATCATCAGGCTAACGCTGGTAGTGTTTTCATTGATACTTCTGAATGGGTGCAAAGCACCTCTCCGATTTCAGATGGCTATGTGACGCAGGGATATATCACAGAAACTATTGTGCGAGGTAACCGAACAGGTGAATCCCTCGTCCAACCTGTTGCCTCCCAGGCGGCTTGGAGGCGGGCAACCGAATTTTCCACCGTGCCGAAAATACAGCCGATCGTGTATGAATCCGGTACGCCCGTCCCTAACCGACCGGTCTCGTTGGGCGGTTTGCCCTCGTCGTTTTCTTCCAGGGCCACTAACCCGGTGTTTGAACAGGAATCAGTTTCTGCCGGTTTACGCGGCCGCGCAACGCAGGCAACCTACCAGGAAGCGGACTCATCGATCCCCGTGGCAAGAACGGCGACATCTCGATATCCAGCCAGTTTTCAGCAAACCATGGCAGGTTCACCAACACCTCACCTTCCGCAAACGTTTTCGCCACCGGTTTTTGCAACAGCTGTTCCGACAGGTAGTTTTCAGCAGACACAATTCGTTTCACCCAATACCTATCCCAGTCCCAATCGTTTGCAAACCTACCCCCAGTACCAGAATGCTCCGCCTACCAATCCATGGACGGCGTATCCACCCAATAACAGTAGCTATGGACCTAATATGAAAACGACTTGGGTCCCCATGATTCCGCTTCGTTCGATGCCTTATGGGGTTTATCTCGGGCAAGGAATTATCGGCCAGCCGGTCGCCTATGTCGATGGCGAGCATGTCAGAAATTTTCTGCGATATGTCTTTCCCTAGAGTAGAGAAACTCGCCACCCGTTTGAACTGGTTTTCCCCTGCCGATTAGAAGGCAGACCCCGGAAAAAGCTCCAATGGGTAGAGGGGCATGTGTCAGGAATAGGTTTCTCAATTCGCAATACCCAACGGTCCATCATGAAACTTGAATCTATCATTGGATTCCTCGAGGAGTTTGCTCCCCCTCGTCTCGCAGAAGATTGGGACAATGTTGGGTTGCTTCTGGGCGACAGGAAAAATGTAGTTTCCAAAGTGATGACTTGTCTGACGATTACTCCCGATGTCATTGACGAAGCGGTCGAGCGTCAGGTTGAATTGATAGTAGCTCATCATCCGATGCCATTTCGCCCGGTCAAAAAAATAACGACTGACTCCCTGGTGGGGACCATGCTTTGGAGGATGAGCCGAGCCGGAATATCGGTTTACAGCCCACACACTGCCTTCGATTCGGCTGCTGGCGGGATCAATCAGTTGATCGCTGAGAAACTGCAGATGGATCAGGTTTCTCCGTTGCAATGCAGTAATGATGGGAATAATCAGGACCACCTCAATCGATCAGGATTGGAGGGCGCCGGACGTCAGGGAATGCTGCCAGATGCCCAATCCGCCAGTACCCTTTGTCGCCGATTATGCTCCCTGTTCAGTCTTCCATTGATCCAATTCTGCGGTGATCTTGATGCGAACGTCTCCAAAATCGCCATAGGATGTGGCAGTGGTGGCCAATTTCTGGCTGATGCGGTGCGGACCGGATGTGATTCAATGATCACCGGCGAGGCCAACTTTCATACCGGTTTGGAGGCGATCGCTTGCGGTGTTTCTCTTTTCCTGCTGAGCCATTACGGAAGCGAGAGATTTGCCGTGGAAGCGTTGGCGGACATCCTGGCGGGGGAGTTCTCGGAATTACAGGTCTGGGTAAGTCAGAACGAACGGGATCCAGTACAAAATATTCTGAGCGTCTCAGATCGTCCGGTTGACTGAGTCTTTTTGGAACCGCGGAAATCAATCTCTGGCTTTTGGGGTAATCCCCAAAATGACACTTTCTGATTCGGTTCCGGCCATGGTATAGGTCGAAATCTTGCGGAGGTTGAGGTCTTGGAGTAACCCCTTTTCCCTGGCCACGCCTCGTTCGTCCACCCAACTTGGTCCTTTGATCGCCAGGATGCGACCGATCGACTCCCATTGATGCTCAAACCAAAAGAGGATCTTCCAGAGGGGCCCAACCGCTCGGCAAAATAGGGTGTCGAAACCGTAATCCTGCAAGGCTGCTTCGGCTCGGCCTTCGAAAAAAGTTAGTTCCAACCCAAGTTCTACTACAATTCCCTGTACCGCTCTGGCTTTTTTGACAACCGATTCTGCCAGACCGATCGTTAGATCCGGTCGCACAATGGCTAAAGGAACACCAGGTACCCCTCCTCCGGTACCCACATCCAAGACGGTTTCACCCTCTTCGAGGAGTTTTGAAAGCTCCAGAGTATCGATCAAATCCCGGGAAACAAACTTGTCCCAGGTGGTATGCCGCGTCAAATTCATGCGGTCGTTCCATTCCCAGAGCATCCCGCAATAATCGGCAAGAAGTTTTAATGTTTTTTCGTCAAATTGGGTGTTGTATTGTTCTGCGATCCCGTATTTTTTCAGGGCTTCAGAAAGTGTCTTTGAATCGGTCATTCATTTTTTCAGGTTGTAATGCATGGGGCATGTTCGTCGATTGACCCCTGTTAGGGTAAAGCTTCCGACCGAATACTATGCCAGAATTTCTTTGATAACACGAGCGGGCTCTACCCCAGTCAGTTTCTGATCAAGGCCCTGGTAACGAAAAGTCAGCTTGTTGTGGTTGATCCCAAGTTGATGCAGAATGGTCGCATTAAAATCGCGAATGTGAACCGGGTTTTCAACAATGTTGTAGCAATGATCGTCGGTTTTTCCGTATTCCATTCCACGTTTGATGCCTCCGCCGGACATCCACATCGTGAAACAACGACCATGATGATCTCGTCCATGATTATCTTTGGTCAATGCGCCCTGCGAATAGATGGTTCGCCCAAATTCTCCGCCCCAAATTACAAGGGTATCATCCAACATTCCACGCTGCTTAAGATCCTGGACCAGTGCAGCGGAGGGTTGGTCAATCGTTTTACATTGCCCACGGATCAACTTTGGTAAGCTACCATGCTGATCCCATCCCCGGTGAAAGAGCTGCATCATGGGGATCCCCCGTTCGGCCATCCGTCTTGCGATAATGCAATTGCGAGCAAAACTGCCTGGTTTTTTTGAGTCGGGGCCATACATGTCAAAAACATATTCCGGTTCGTTACTGAGATCCATTAGCTCCGGAACGCTTTGCTGCATACGGAAGGCCATTTCGTATTGAGCGATTCGGGTCTGGGTTTCCGGATCCAGGAATTGGTCGTAGTGTTGCTGGTTGATATCGCGAATGCGATCCAGCATTCTTCTGCGCATTGGCCGATCGACACCTTTGGGATTATTGAGGTAGAGTACCGGTTCAGCCCCGCCTCGCATTTTCACACCCTGATGTTTGGACGGCAGAAAACCGCTGGACCAGAGTCTTTCATAGAGTGCTTGTTTTTGACCCGGTCCCTTGGAGATCATCACGACGTAGGCAGGGAAATTGTCGTTGGGACTGCCGAGGCCGTAACTGACCCATGATCCCAGACTTGCTCGGCCTGGTTGTTGTGTTCCAGTGTTGATGAATGTGATCGCAGGATCATGGTTAATGGCTTCGGTGTTGACCGACTTAATAATCGAAATATCGTCCACAATCCCGGCAGTGTAAGGCAGGATCTCGCTGACGTACGTTCCGTGCTCACCAAACTTGTTGAACTTGAACATGGGAGCAACACAGGGAAACTTCTTTTGGCCAGAAGTCATCCCGGTAATTCGTTGCCCTTTACGAACAGAATCCGGCAATTCTGTTCCATGGATTTTCCGCAACTCCGGTTTGAAATCATAAGTGTCGATGTGCGACGGCCCGCCGCACATGAACAGGTAGATAACGCTTTTCGCTTTGCGTTGGAAATGAGGCAACTCGGGCAAACCGGGTGTTGTTTTTCCACCGGGAAACTGAGTGAGCTCCTGTTGTGACGGACTTCCCTGAGCCAGCCCGGAAGTTCCCATCAGGGTTGAAAGTGCAGCGGCACCAAGAGGCCGCGAGGCGTTGGCCAGCAGTTGGCGACGGTTAAGGGAGTTTTGAAACGCTTGCAGTTCATTCATGACTGGTCTTTCCATCATTCTTGTTTTAGGCAGCTGATGATGTTGCTGATCGATTTTACTGGCTGGCTTTCGACAGCCCGAAATATCTCGGTTTGATTACTGGAGATTCAATGGATTATCCACGGCTCAATGCTTCATCAAGATTTAACAGTATTCCAGAAACAATGGTCATGGCTGCGTGGGTGGCGATTTCCAAAGCTTCATCTCTTTTTCTTTCGCCGGTCGCCAACAAATCGCTGGCTTCGGTGGAGTGCTTCTTAAAAAACAGCTGCTCTTCCCGAAAAGTCTTTTCCAACAGGTCAATCGTTTTTTTGCCGGGTGTTGTGCCGGCTACCAATCGATGTGCCAGAATAATTTGCTCTCGAACCGTTTTTTTCTGTTTGAGAACTCGTTCGGCCAGGCACCGGGCTGCCTCCACGAATTGTTCGTCATTTAACGTGACAAGGGCCTGCAACGGGGTATTGGTTTTGGCACGCCTCACCACGCATTTGTCTCTGGAAGGCGTCCCAAAGATAGCCATGCTGGGCATGGGCGCGCTTCGTCGCCAATAGGTATACATGCTTTTTCGATAAAGGTTTTCACCGGCGTCTCTTTTGAATCGCAGACCACCATTGAGACTGACTTCATTCCAGAGCCCGGGTGGTTGGTAGGGTTTCACACTCGGGCCACCCACCTTGGCATTTAACAATCCCGCAGAAGACAACGCTCCGTCACGTAGGAACTCTCCCATCAGGCGGAATCGGGCACCACGGCTGAACAACTTGTTCTCTGGATCTTTGGCCAGTTTTTGGGGACTTGCCATCGAGGATTGGCGATAGGTAGCAGACATGACAATCAGCTTCAGGGTTCGCTTGATATTCCAACCGCTTTCCATGAATTCCACAGCCAGCCAATCTAAAACTTTGGGGTGAGTTGGCGTACTACCCTGAGTTCCAAAATCTTCGGAGGTCTCAACCAGACCACGTCCAAAAAGCATCTGCCAGTAACGGTTAATAGTGACTCGGGCTGTTAACGGGTTTTCACGGTCAACGATCCATTTGGCCAGGCCGAGTCGATTGGATGGCAGTTCTTCTTTTTGTGTTGGAAGGAATGCTGGCGTTCCCGGCTTAATGACATTATCTTTTTTTGGGGAAGCATAATGACCACGATCCAGGACGTAGGTCATCCTCGGTTTTTCCATCTCTTGCATAACCATTACGGTGGTTAGTGGCTTGGCCAAATCGGCAACCGTTTTTTCAGCAGTGGCGATTTTCTTTTTAAATTGCTGGTACTGCTTGTCCACGGCGGATAGATAATGCTGCCGCAAACTCTCTACTTGCTGAGGTGTACGTTCTGCACTTGGGATGGCAAGGAGTTCATTGATACCGGTGAGCCCCGCTAGAACTTTGACCTCTAATTCGCTCACTGTCCGCGGGTAAACTCGCAGTTCATCCAGCATCCCCTTTAAGGGTGTTCCATTATTGCGTTGTCCGATTAAGAACGGAGCGTTAGTGATTGTGGTGCTTTTAAGCTGGTCTTTCTCAACCTTCCATTTTTGCGGTATCCCATCAAAGAAAACACGAACTCCTCCCGCTTTGG
Source organism: Planctomycetota bacterium (assembly GCA_014238905.1). GTDB lineage: Bacteria > Planctomycetota > Planctomycetia > Pirellulales > Pirellulaceae > JABAAE01. The sequence continues at coordinate 28,629 of JABAAE010000001.1, read as the reverse complement.
CGGAGCCATCATAAGTGACACATACATGCTGCCAGGATTTTTCTTTCAATCGGCTTTCGGTTCTTATTTTCAAAGCGTCCGTTGGCCAGGTGCTGACAAGGTGAAACTCGAGATGGCCTCCTGAAATGAGGGTGTCGTATCCTCGGTAATTGCCACCGTTGTTCATCTTTGAGAAAATGGCGCCGTCTTTTTTGTCCCAATACAGCCAGGCACTCAAGGTGAATGGGTCATTCACGTCAAATCCATTAATTTCACCAAAATTGACATGGGTACTGCCATTGAGATCGATTCCGTTTCCGATTTTGCCAGCTTTAAAACTTGATTTTCCCTTGATGACACCCGTTTTGCTTGGATCAACCGAATTGGTAACACGATTCCCCTTGGTTTCATCCATTTTCAAATGGAAGCTCATGTCCTTTGGTTCCGGGGACTGGTCGGCATCTTTTGCCGCTGCGGCCATCCAGATTTGGAAAGGTTCATTAATCTTCTTGATATGTTCAGCTAGTTGCTTTTTCAGTTGTTCCCCTTCTGATTTGGCTTTTTCAGCCAGCGGCTGATTGGCCTCGTTTGGGACTGCCAGAATCGGTTTCTGGTTGCCATTTCGCGTTTGCATACCGGGGTCGGTCGTCTGATTGAAATAAGCAAAAAACTGGTAATATTCAGTCTGCGATATAGGGTCATATTTGTGGGAATGACATTGGGCACATTCCATCGTTAAACCAAGCCAGATGGTCGAAGTTGTTTTGACTCGGTCTACCACATATTCAACTCGGTACTCCTCTGCGATAGCGCCGCCTTCATCGGTGGTGCCGTGATTCCGATTAAAGCCAGAGGCAACTTTGTCTCTCCACGTGGCGTCGGGAATCAAATCACCAGCAATTTGTTTGATGGTGAATTGATCAAATGGGAGGTTGTTGTTGTAGGATTCGATCACCCAATCCCTCCACGCCCACATATCCCGGGGACCGTCAGCATGAAATACACTGGTGTCGCCATAACGAGCTGCGTCCATCCAGGGTAACGCCATGCGTTCACCAAACGATTTGGAACGTAACAGTCGATCAACGACCGTTTCGTAAGCGGTTTTACTTTTGTCGTTGAGAAAATCATCGATCTCTTGGATGGTTGGTGGCAATCCGGTCAAATCGTATGTGACCCGTCTAATCAACCTCTCGCGGTCTGCCTGTGGATTGGGTTGCAGACCAATAGCCTTCAGTTGATTCAACACAAAATGATCAATTGGATTGTTGACCCATGTCGTCGCCAGCGGTTGGGGGAGCGGCGGTTTTACAGGATGTTCAAATGCCCAGTGGCTTTCGAAAGGGGCCCCGGCTTCTGCCCAGGATTGCAATTTCAAAATATCTGCTGGTTTCAGTTCTCGGTGAGAACGCTTGGGCGGCATTTGAAAATCTTCGTCTTTTGACAAAATTCTGGCGATGCCTTCCAGGTCGGCTACTGCCTTTCCAGATCCTCGGAAAGCCTTTGCGATGCCATCCTCCCGGTCCAGCCGTAAGTCGGCTTCCCGATCCTTTTCGCTCGGGCCGTGGCATTGCAGGCAGTTGGTCGAAATGATAGGCCGGATATCCCGTGTAAAACTGAGAGAATCCGCTGGGTTGTTCGCCCAATTCTCGGTGGAGAGGACGAGAATCAAAATGGAAGCAATGCAGTAAATGGCGGGAGTTCTCATCTGAATCTAGATCGGGAAGAAATAAGGAAAGTTCATTTTAGTCGAAACCCATTTTTCTTTCCTGCACCCATATTAAAAATTATTCGCATTTCAGCATTTGGTGTTTTTCAGGTTTCCGCGGATAATATCGGCTTGACGGGCTTTTTCGCCCTTGCCCTTTGGAGATCGCGCCCTGTAGAGCGAAGGTAGATTGAAAAATACTGGTCATCAGAACGTCGAAACCTGGGACAAGGCCTACGAGGGCATTGCACCGTGGGATATTCCGGGACCCCAGCCAGATCTCCGGGAGTGGATCGCCGGGGAATCCGTGGTTGGACCAGCCTTGGATATTGGATGTGGAAGCGGTGAACATGCCATCCTGTTGGCGAAAAGTGGTTATCAGGTGGTCGCGATTGATTGGAGCACCGTAGCCATCGATATGGCAAAAGCGAAAGTGGATCTTTTCAATGAGACTTTTGACAAGCAGTACATCGGCGACCAGGCGTCCTCTCCAGAGGAACTTGGCTCAGTGGCTGCTGCGTTGCCACTGAACATTGACTTCCAAGTGATGGACGTGATGAAGGTCAACGATCTGAAAACGTGTTTTGGGTTGGTGCTTGATTGTGGTTTGTTTCATTTTTTTAAAGGGCAATCACGGGATGATTTATTGACTAGGTTGCGATCTGTTATGCGATCCGGCGGTCGTTTTTATTCACTCTGTTTCAGTGATGACGAACCAGGGGAAGTAGGTCCACCGAGACTGTCCAAGGCCGAGATTCGGAAAGCATTTTCCAGACCGGACTGGAAGTTGATCGCAGTGGAGCCACGGCGATTTCAGACGCTAACGGGAAAAGGATTTCCTGCTTTTTCGCCTGGCGGTGCACGAGCATGGATCCTGACCGCTGAAACCAGGTAGCCGTTGGTGACAGCCGGATGCCTGCCTGGATTACGGCGGTCAACATCTGACGAAACCAAGGAAAGACTTCAAGTGCCCGTGGCTTGGGCATTTTTCTTACTCAATCAAGCCATCCCATCGGTAGGTAGACAATCCGCCGATTCAGTTAGCTTGACATTTCACCTTGTTGTTGGGGTATCCTGAACGTTGAACTGACGGATTATTGAAATTGAATGCGGAGATGAAATGGCTCAATCACCCGAGTCGATGGCCCGATCGATGATCAGTAACCTAAAGGATAAAACCGGCAGGACTCTGGATCAGTGGCTTAGGATCGTCGGCAAACAACCTCGGAAAAAGAATGGGGAAATCGTCAAGTTCCTCAAGAGTGAGCACGACATGACTCATGGTTTTGCGAATTTGGTCGCGCAAATTGCTTTGCGAGGCAAAGAGGTTTATCAGCCAACGTCAGCTGCCACTGATAAGATGCTTGACCAGCAGTATGCAGGACCCAAGGCGGGTTTAAAACCCATCTATCTGGCCGTTATCAAGATGGCTCAGGCGTTGGGTGAGGACGTGGTGATTTCACCAAAAAAAAACTACGTCAGCTTTCGTCGCCATAAGCAATTTGGCATCATCCAACCTAGCACCAGAACCCGGGTCGATATTGGCCTCCTGTTAAAAGACGTGCCACCAGTAGGAAGGTTGGAATTGTCCGGTAGTTTTAATGCAATGGTGACTCATCGAGTAAAGTTGACGGAAAAAAAAGAGGTGAATGCGGAGCTGAAGCAGTGGTTAGAGCGGGCCTATGATATGTCTTGAACTTTCCCGTTTGGCATGTGAAGCATGCCAACGATGGCAGAATAAACAGGAGGAATATATGAAGCTCCCCAAAAATGATCTCACGATAGGTTGGTTGATCGCAGTCGGCATTGTGACCCTGTCGATAGGTACATTAGCAACGGTAGGGTTGGCAGATGAATCCGCATCGGCGATTCCTTTAGGTAAAGAGGATCGTCCTAATATTGTCCTCATCATGGTCGATGACATGGGCTGGTCGGACATTGGGTGCTATGGAGGTGAAATAGAGACTCCCCATATTGATCACTTGGCTGCCAACGGCCTTCGATTTACCCAATTTTATAACACCGGACGTTGTTGCCCGACCCGAGCCGCGTTATTGACGGGGCTTTATTCACATCGAGCTGGGATCGGCTGGATGACCAACGACTGGGGTGAGGAATATCCTGGATATCGAGGCTTCTTAAATCAAAAATGTATGACGATTGGTGAAGTCCTCAATGAATCTGGCTATTTCACCATGACCACGGGGAAATGGCATGTTGGTGCCAAGGAGACTTCGATGTGGCCTGTTGAGCGTGGATTCGATTATTCCTACAGTGTTCCCGCCGGCGGCGGATTCTATTATTGGCCAACCAAACAGATCGTCGAAAATGAAAAAGTGATCCATCCAGGAGATAATACTCCGATTCGTGGTGAGCCAGATTGGTATGCGACCGATGCCTGGGTGGAAAAAGGCCTGGCTGTTTTGCAACAAAGAAAAGGCCAACGCGACCAACCTTTTTTCTGGTACTTGGCATTTAATGCACCCCATTGGCCGTTGCAAGCCGACGAAGCTGACATCGCGAGATTCCGTCAACTCTATCAAGATGGATGGGAACCAATCAGGAAGGCCCGCTGGCTTGGTCAGCGGGAACGGGAGTTGATCACGCAGGACACTCATTTAAGTAGCCCCACGCAAGGGATTCCCTCATGGAGCAGCCTCGAAAAAAAGAAACAGGATCAATTGGTCGAATACATGGCTTGTTATGCGGCAACGATTTTTCGTATGGACAGGGCGATCGGGCGGCTGATGCAAACCCTCGAAAACCGAGGCGAGCTGGAAAACACTCTGATTTTGTTTCTTGCCGACAATGGTGGCTGTGCGGAGGGTGGAATGCTGGGGAATAACTCCAGCAATCCCGAACAAAGAATCGGTGGTCCGAAGTCTTTTATTCGATATGGTGAAGCTTGGGCCAATGCATCCAATACACCATTTCGTCAATACAAGCATTTTGTGCATGAAGGTGGAATCGCAACGCCGCTGGTTGCCTACTGGCCAAAAAAAATAGTCCCTAAATCGGGTGGCGAATTAACCAGCGAGGTTGGGCATGTCGTTGACCTGATGGCAACCTGTGTCGACTTCGCGGGAGCAAGATATCCCTCTCGGCGAAACGGGGAGCTGATTTTTCCCATGCAAGGAACCAGTTTGCGGCCGGTGTTGGAGGGGAGGAAACTAGCGCCACGAATGCTGTTCTGGGAGCATGAGGGTCACCGAGCCGTTCGTGAAGGTGAATGGAAGCTGGTTTCGAAATTCCCTGGATCCTGGGAATTGTATCACCTGGGCCGAGACCGTTCTGAGACCAGGAATCTCGCTACTCAAGAGCCTGCCCGCGTGACATCGATGAAGCAGGCTTATACCCGTTGGGCCGATGAAAATAATGTTGTGCCGTGGGGGCAACGACCCAACAAGAAAAAAAGAAACAGTAAACAGAATCGCAAAAAAAAGAATGGGAAATAACGGCGTAAACACAAGAGAATCTGAGAGATCGCAAGTTGACTAGAATGCCGATAATGACCGCGGGCGATCAAGCAGAGGAAATGACGCGTACAAGCGGGGTTGTTAAATCCGATTGCCCATCACCAAATCTCAATCCCAATTTCCAATTCAACTCCCAGTTTTTTCATAACGGACTCTTTGATTTCGTTAATCATCGATACCGCGTCATGACTGGACGCTCCGTCGCTGGCGATCAGGTAGTTGGGGTTTTTTCGATCTAGCCGCAATAAACCGTTTTGGGCCTGCTTTAAACCGGCATCCTCGATCAACGATGCAGCGGTCACTCCACCTGGATCTTTGAAAAGAAACGCACAATGACTGGCGATGTCCGGGGAGGATGACTTTTTGGATATCCAGAGTTTTTGCATTCTTTTTGTTAACTCAACGGGATCCGCCGATTCAAATGAAAATGTAGCGGTGAGAATGACTAATTCACTTAGACTACTTTGGCGATAACCAAAGTTCATTTCGCTGGCAGATCGCTTGATGATCTCTCCGCTGCGGGTCAGGACTTCCGCGGAAAGCGTCCACTGTCCCATGTCCCCTCCATTGGCTGATGCGTTGCCGTGCAATGCGCCACCAACGGTGCCAGGAATCCCAACCAGATTTTCCGGCCCCGAGAATCCTTCCCGGACCGCGGTGGAAACAAAATGGGCCAGTTTACAGCCCCCGCTGCAGCACAACCCGTTTTGCAACACCACCACTTTTGAGAATTCTGCCGACGAGAGATGGATGACCATTCCATCATATCCTTCGTCAGAGATTAATACGTTGGTGCCAGAACCGAGCAACCGAATCCCGATCTGTTGACGGTCACACTCTAATACGATCCCTCGGAGTTCTTCGATCGTAGTAGGTTCTGCGAAATACTTTGCCGGGCCACCCATTTGCAGTGTATTGTGGGGGGCAAGAGGTTCATCAACGCGGACGATGTGCTGTAGGCCTTCGAAAATGGACATTCGGGATCCCGGTTAATACCAAAAAATCTGGTTGGCCAAACCACTGGAAATTTCACGATTGAGTGGAATCTTGAAATGACAGGAAGCATTGACACGAACTTGAAAATTCAATGACTGATGCCGGCATTGGACATAGTGGTCATTGAATCGTCGATTTTACGGGCGTTTTCCGGAATGTCGAGTAGTTGGTTGGCGGATAGCTTGGAGGAAGTTCGACAGGCGGCCTATATTCGGTGGAAGACCTCAAATAAACTGGGGTTCGATAAATCAAATGGCGCAACAAACAATCTTTCAGGGTTCATCCAAAATGTCGATCATTTCAGACGGTTTTCGTTATCGGTTTCAATGGAGCATCGGTTGTGCACTTTTCGCAATGAGCAGCTTGACCGGAGCACAGGAGGTCAATGAAATTGGGAGCCTGACCAAGTACGCGACTGTCAAACTGACCGCCGATCTTGATCAACTGGAAGATCATCATCGCAAGATGATACCGCTATTGATTGACGCGGCGAAGCAAATGGATCGAGCTTTCTGGTACCAGGCATTTGGGAAACGTAATGAGCTGAAAATCCCCGATAGCTTGTCTGCATCGATTGCCAAGCGATTGCAGGCTCATGCTGCCATCAATTACGGTCCCTGGGAGAGGCTACAAAATAATCGACCTTTTATTTCAGGATATGGAGAAAAACCTGCTGGTGCGAATTTTTATCCTGAGGACATGACCAAAGCAGAGTTTGAACGACAGGCAGAAAAGAATCCGGAATTGAAAGGTCTCTATACTTTGGTCCGATGGAAAAAGGGCAAGCAGAACGAACGTGTACTGGAGGCGATTCCCTATCATGAGCATTTTTCCAGAGAATTTGGTGTCGCCGCAAAAAAATTGAAGGCCGCCGCAGCATTGGCAAAGGACCCGGGGCTCAAAGCTTATCTGGAGGCGCGGGCAGATGCGTTGACCTCTAACCAGTACCAACCAAGCGATTATCTTTGGATGGAAATGAAAAACAATCGACTTGATTGCGTTATTGGTCCGATCGAAAACTACGAAGATAAATTGTTTGGTTACAAGACCGCCTGCGAATCCTATGTTTTGATCAAGGATCTGTCATGGAGCAAGAGATTGTCCAAGTACGCATCGATGCTCCCAAGTTTACAACGGGGTTTGCCTGTTGCGGAAAAATACAAACAGGAAAAACCAGGAGTTAATTCCGATCTGAATGCTTACGATGTCATCTATTACGCGGGAGATTGCAACTCGGGATCCAAGACGATTGCCATCAATCTACCCAACGATGAAGAGGTTCAATTAAAGAAAGGGTCCCGCCGTTTGCAGTTAAAAAATGCAATGCGGGCCAAATTTGACAAAATCTTACTTCCTATTTCAGAGGTATTGATTGTTCCCGAGCAGCGAGAACATATTACTTTCGATGCTTTTTTCGGCAATACGATGTTTCATGAAGTTGCCCATGGGTTGGGGATCAAGGAGACCATCACCGGCAAGGGAAAGGTGCGGGCGGCATTACGAGAAAATGCCAGCGCTCTCGAAGAAGGTAAGGCTGACATATTGGGGGTTTACATGGTGACCACACTCCTTGAATCGGGCGATCTTGCTGTTGGAACCCTGGAGGATTATTACACGACATTCATGGCCGGCATTTTTCGTAGCGTCCGTTTTGGCGCCAGCAGCGCTCATGGAAAGGCCAATATGATTCGATTCAATTTTTTCAAGGAATACGAAGCGTTTACTCGTAATGAGCAAGGTCAGTATCGGGTCAACATGAAAAAAATGAAGGTAGCTATCGAGGCTCTGAGTCGGAAAATTCTGGAATTGCAGGGTGAGGGTGACTACAAGGCAGCAGCGGATTTTGCCGAGGAAATGGGCTTTGTTGGCGATGTCCTGCGAGCAGATCTCGATCGCGTCAACAAGCAGGGGATTCCAACAGATATTGTCTTTCGACAGGGTGTCAACGTTCTGGGGTTGGGGCCAAAGACCAAGCAGAAAACTCAATAGTGTGAATGGACTCTGGGATTGCACGGCGAAGCATCCGAGTACACATGAGGCTTTGTTTTGAGGGGAGCGTAAAACAACAGTTTCGATGGAATCGTGAAAGAGTCCTCCAGTGTTTGGTGAAGTCTGAATTTGACATTTGAAATCGATTTCCAAATGCCGTACCGGATATGGATCAGGAAACCCGTGATCGGTTATCAGATGCCCAGCGGCCTTCTGGATGTCCTCGGTTTAGTTGGGAATCATCGCGACGAGGTTTTGGAGGTTGGCCTGGATTTTTGTGTCTGTGGGTTCCAGTTCAATTGCCAATTCGAAGTGGTGTCTGGCCAAGGCTAATCGTCCGGTTTCTCGGTACATGACAGCCAGGTTGTTGTGAGCCAGTGCACTCCCGGGAATGCTATTTACTGCGGCGGTGAGAAAAGCCTCGGCATTGTCAAAATCATGTCGAATCAATGCTTGGACGCCGTAATTACTGAGGGTGATGCCCTGCCCATTGGTTGGCGAGATGATTCTCAGGTTACAGACGACAAAAAGAAACGCAAAGGTGGTCGCCATACCAACCAAGGGGCGGGATAGTTTGCTATTGGTTTTTTTCCAGGAATTCACCCGGTCCCAAAAATCCACAATGGCGGGTGCGGCAAATAAAATCAAAATGGGAGCTAACGGGAATCGATAACGACCAAAAACAAAAAAGACAATGACGGTCAAGGCAAATGCTAGAAGCATCAGGTAGAGAACCCAGATAGAACGCCAGCGTGTTCGTGTCAAATAGATCCCCATCATGGCGATGGGCAGCAGAGTTCCAAAGTGAAATACATAGTTGCTGATCCTGAGGATCGGTGACCAGCGAGCAAGCGTGTATTGGTCTTCGGTGTCAAGGATTTCTGCTGCATTGAAGGTCAACGCTGTTTTCAGTCCCATCAACCGTAGCCAGGCGAAGGGTTGATTCCATATATATTCCCCAGATTTCTGAAGATAAAAACGGGAAACTTCGCGGGGTGTCAGGCGACGTCCGGTTTCGGTTTCGGCCAAGGCTACCGCATCGGTTTGTTCAAACATTGCATCACCCCGGCCGGGTAACAGGGGACGGTAGGTCCCGTCTGCCTGAGGGTTGTTGCCAATATAAAAGTTTGGTCCCAATTGTGAGGTGGTCAAATGAAATTGCCCACCAACGTAGTAGTTTCTTACTGACACCGGACCCAGCGTCAAAAACAGGCCGAGCATAAACATCGAGCCGCATTTCAATCGGGGCATGACATGCGTTTTGGCTTGGGCCCGGCACTGGCCAACTGCAACCCAAAAAATCACAATGGGTACCAGGACCAGTGCATTTTCCCGAGTCAGACAAAGGGCTCCTGTTGCGAGACCCATCGTCAACCAAATCCGCTTCCTGGAGGAGGCAAGTGATTCACTGAAAAGCCAAAGTAGCATCGATAAAAAGAAAAGGTCCAACACGCTTTTTTGGATAAGCCCCTCCAAGAAAATCGAGGGAGCATAGAAAGAAAGGAACAGTCCGGCGACCAACCCAGGCCGTTTGCCAAACAGGTTGGATGCCGCTTTCATGATCATCACGCAAGAGATAGCACCGAGGCAAGCTTGCACCTGTCGAACGGTAAACGGATCATGGCCGAAGACCGAATAGACTAACCCCAAAAAATAGGGATAAAGCGGAGCCTGATAGAAAACGCCTTCGCCGATCCAATTTCCCGCGGCAAGGCTCTTGGCCCATAAATCGTACTTTGCTGCGTCTCCTATTTTATAGGAGAAAATAGGAGAGAGGCTAAGCGAGAAAATATGAAGCGATCGGACAGTCCAAGCCAAGCAGAAAACCAGCAAGTAGTTCAGCCTGTCCGCTTGCCAATCATTCTGGACGGATTCTGGTTCCGAAGATTCGGGATTTTCCGGTTTTCCGTTTAACGCGGACATGGATGTTGCAGTTTTGAACCTCGAAATTCAAGGATAGCTTACGCCCAACGACCAATGGCGGTCTGCGGGATGAATTCCCTCGAGCTGAAAAGAGTCTCCTACTGCATCGTTTTTCAATCGTCATCTGGTGTGTTGACGTTGCGGTAACAGGTTTAACCTGCGAATCGCCCCTTGGGGTCCAGCGCCAGTTTGATATGACGAGAGAATTTCGAATCGCCAGTATGGGGAGCCGGCGGTAACGGAAATTCTACGTCGGATTCCGTTCGGAAGCACTGATAGGGAAATCCTTGATGATTGAGTTTCGCCCCAAGATTGGATGCCTGAGATGCTGAGGGGTCGGACGTTTCTTTGGCCATGGCGATATACATGACCTGTCCAGCCAATGAAACACGGCTTTTCAGCCCGTTGTCCTGAACCATCGCATGGAGTGTATCCAGTTGGTCGATTAGGCAAGGTACCTTGATTAGAGTCGCTGATTCCGCCCACAGAAATTCACCAACATCACGCCAGTAGGAAGCTTCCGAATCGTCCAGAAGCAGTTCTGCAGGAACCTCATCCACGAGGGCTTCGATTCGTTTCTGCATGGTGATAACGGTTTTTTCGGCCCCACCAAGGCGGACCATCAAGCCATCCTCGGTGAGGTCGATCGCCTCGATCTCCAAGGGGCTGGAGTCGATTTTTTTTAAATAGGCGACCCGTTGGGAACGATTGCCTGAAAAAAGAAGAGTAGCGTAACGAGTTGGCCTCGGGAATACTTTCAAGGTGATTTCCGTTAGTACTCCAAATCGACCGCAACTTCCTACAAAAAACTTGGGAAGATCAAATCCTGCCGCATTTTTGACGACTTTGCCACCCGCAAAAACATGCTCGCCGGTACCATCAATCCATCGAACGCCCAAGATGAAATCCCGAGCACCACCAAACCTCAGGCTACTCGATCCGTTGAGGCCGCTTGAAATGGCGCCACCCAGCGTCGCCCCAGATCCGGAAAAGGGGGGATCAAACGGAAGACATTGTCGATTTTCAGCCAATAATTCCTGCAGAACTTTCAGTGACGTTCCTGCGGTAGCCGTCACGGTGAATTCGGTCGGTTCATATTCCACAACTCTTGCCATGGCGCGAAGATCGATGTGGTTACAGGTGTCCTGAGTGAGACAAAGCCCGTTTTTGGTACGGCCCCCAACTGGTAGGATTCGACCGCTTTGGCGGACTGCTGCGATTGCTTCCTCTATCGTATTGGGTTTGAAGATTGCCATGAATTGGAACCGACCACCTGACATGAAAAGAAACACAATATAAACTAAAAGCCGACGCAATACTTGGATTGCCCTCGGAGCAGCCCTGTCTCGCCAAGCGGTTTGGTTCTTGATTTTGCGAAGGAAAAAGTTTAGTCAGTAAATTTCGGTGTGGATTGGATTCAGTCGTGTTGTCCATCACTTTCAGCCTGGAATTTAGCATCGGTTGACATGGCTCTGAATTTCCTTGAGTTTGGTAGCTATTGGTACGAGGTTCACGAAGGAGTTATTTCCGTTGGAGATTGTTCATTATCCGCACCCCACGTTGCGATATCATTCAAAACCGATACGCCGCGTGAACAATGAATTAAAGAAAATCGTTGACGAGATGTTTGACTTGATGTACGAGGCATCCGGAGTAGGTCTGGCTGCCAACCAGGTAGATTTGCCCGTCCAACTATTTGTGACCAATCCAGCCGGAGAACGTGGTGATGGTGAAGAACATGTCTTTATCAATCCGGTTCTTAGCAGGCCCAAAGGATCCGAAGAAAAGCAAGAGGGATGTTTAAGCTTGCCTGAACTATATGGCAATGTGATCCGGCCAAGAGAGATTCATTGCCAGGCTTATAATCTCAAGGGGCAGGAGTTTAAAAGAACCGTCGATGGGCTATTCGGCAGAATTATTCAGCACGAAACAGACCACCTTCAAGGAGTTTTGTTTATTGACCGGATGAAAGAATCCATCCGGGAGTCGGTGAGTGATGAAATCGAGGAATTCGAGATTGAATTCCAATCCATGCGAGATTCAGGGACGATTCCTGATGATTCAATAATTCGTAAACGTCTCGCTGACATGGAATCCCGATTCTGTTGAGGTGGGGATCGATCAATAAAGTTAGGCTGGTGTGTGGTTTTGAAAAGACGCAGGCGAGTCATCTACAGGAGGCCAGATGAGAATATTGATGATGGGGACCGGTCCCTTTGCAGTTCCCTCGTTTGAGGCACTGGTGTCATCCCATCACGAAGTGGTTGCGTTGGTCACCCGGCCTGCAGCAGGTTCCCATCGACGGAAACGAAAAGACATCAACCCTATGCGTGAATCCGCTGTCGGCTTTGGTTTGCCGGTTCTGGATCCTGACAATGTGAATGATCCAGGGTTTGCATCGACAATCGCCTCTTTTCAAGCTGATCTGTTGGTGGTCTGTGATTACGGGCAAATTCTCAGTAAAGCGGTTCTGTCCATTCCTCGGCTTGGGGGTATTAATCTACATGGATCTCTTTTGCCAAGGTATCGTGGCGCAGCTCCAATTAACTGGGCAATTTACAACGGTGATTTGAAAACAGGCAATACAGTGATCCTGATGACACCAAAGCTTGATGGTGGCCCAATTCTCGGTACCGTCACTATGCCATTGGAGGCCGATGATACGGCGGTAACGGTGGAAGAAAAACTTTCCCGATTGGGTGTCCAACTGGTCCTCGACAGCATCCAACAACTGGAGAATTGGGATGGCGAATCGGCGCTTGGAGAAATTCAGGATCAGGCCAAATCATCGAAGGCTCCTCGACTCAGCAAAAACGATGGGGTCATCGACTGGTCCCGCAACGCGATCGAACTGGTGCACCAAGTGCAAGCTTTTCAGCCTTGGCCAGGTTCCTATACAAATTTGTTACGCCAGGGACAGTCACCACAACGATTGATTCTGACAAAAGTTGCCGCCTGCTCAATTCCCATGGAAGAGGCTTTGACGAACGATCAAATCAGGCCGGCACCAGGAACCATTGTTGAGGTGGACAAATCGTCGATCGGTGTCCAGACCCTTGAATCTACTCTCAAGATTCTCATGCTCCAGCCTTCCGGAAAAAAGGTCATGGCCACAGGGGATTTTCTTCGAGGCAATCCGGTGGTTGTGGGAGACAGATTCGAGGACTTGCCGGGCAACTGACAACAGGTTTCGACCTGGGTGCAATTTCATATCAAAAGATGGGTGACCGACCTGTTTGACGTCGGATCACTGCCCATTGTCCGGCGTGCATTAGCCAATGGGCGGCAATCATGTTCAATGCGGCCCCTAGATTTGGGGCATAGTCCTTCATCGATTCGGGTCCGGGTTGGTCGAGGTCTGCTTCGGAAAAATTGGCGAGGGCAGACTTGATGGCAGCGTGCTGCTTTTCCTGTAACTCTATCAGCGTTGATTTGGAATCAAAATCTTCTTGATTATTGGATTGCGAGGTTTCCTTGGAATACTTTTCGGCGAACCCTTCAGGCAAGTCGGAAAGGGTTCCCGCTACACAACCATTGATCATTTGATGGTCGGAAACGATCAAATGTCCCATTTGCCACTTGATGTGATTGCAATTGGGGTCTGGTCGATGCAGCATCTCTTCATCGGTCAAATCAGAAAGATAACCCGAGGCGATCATGTTGGAGGTGTTGAGACCGATTTCGATTATTTGTAGTGCGTTCATGTGCGTTTTTGTGCTTTTTTTTTGCTGAGGATTAGCTGTGATGATTTCGGCGTTATTTTTGTAGAATAGTCTACCGGAACTACTGGAGCCAGTTAAAGGGGATTTGATTTAGAAGCCAGGTTTGGATCGGAGAAAATAGAGAATCAGGCGATCCATAGAGTACGGTCATCAGATTTCGTTGCACGACTTGAATCGGAAAATCCCCGATCAGAAGGATCCCGGTATCACCGAGTAAAACTGGTTATTTCAACATGTCGATTTTAGGGAATTGCTGAGAGGACCACCCGAACAACCACAATTCGGGATTCGCCGATAGCGGTTTTCTTTGTAGAGTGGCAATGGTTTGTTTTTCTTGGGAACTGCTGCGGTAGTACCCTTTTTATATTTTCTCCTGCCAACCTGCGGTCTTGATGAATACAACTAACCAATCACCTTTGTTAGATCAACCGTGTCACAACGATTCCATTCGTTCGGATCTTGCCCAGGTCAGCAAAGGGTTTGCAATGGGGGTTTGCGATTCGGTTCCTGGTGTTTCTGGAGGGACAGTCGCTTTGGTCGTAGGGATTTACGATCGGTTATTCACGGCAATCAGTTGTTTCAACAAAGAATGGTTGCACCTGATTCGACAAGCGAGGTTCCGTGATGCATTTCGGCATGTCGACGGTCGTTTTGTGGTCAGCTTGGTGATGGGGATTGCCTTGGGATACCTGATAATGTCTCAGGTGATCAAGGTCTTGATGGCCGATGACATCACGCGATCACTGACGTTGGCTTCTTTTCTGGGGATGATCATTGGTTCACTTTGGATTGTCTTTCGTATGATCCATAGTCGGACGCTGATTGAGAGAGTGGTTTGTCTGGTTGCCATGTCTGGGGGAGTCCTCCTGTCCTCCTGGATTGCATGGCAAAACCATGCTGCTTCCAGTGCCGAATTGGACTTGGTGTATCTTTTTTTCTGCACGGTCATCGCGGTTTGCGCTATGATCCTCCCTGGTATCTCTGGTGCTATGATTCTCCTGATTCTGGGTGTTTATTATTCGATTTTGGACATTCCAGGTCATCTTCTAAAGTTTGAAAAAGTGGGGACTCATCTGGTTGAAATTTCTGTTTTCGGTGCTGGTTGCGTGATCGGATTGCTGAGTTTTTCACGATTAATCAAATGGGTACTCACCCGGTTCCGAATGCCAACGTTGTCAGCGATGATGGGCATGATGTTGGGTTCGTTGGTGATCCTTTGGCCTTTTCAGAATCAGATTGTTGGCGAAAAACACCATAAACCGAGCTATGAATTGTACGTTCCACAATTTGGACTCCCTGTTATCGGGGCACTGGTTTGCGCAATCGTGTTTGCGACGATTGTAATCGTTGTCGACCGTTTGGCGCGTGGAAAGAAGTCCTCTTAGACAACACCGCTTTGGTGCTTCCCTGAGGTTGAAA
Organism: Planctomycetota bacterium; assembly: GCA_014238905.1. Lineage (GTDB taxonomy): Bacteria > Planctomycetota > Planctomycetia > Pirellulales > Pirellulaceae > JABAAE01. Next base: position 13,417 of record JABAAE010000001.1, on the reverse strand, counting down.
CACCGCTTGGAGCCGCCATGATCCATTTTGAAAATGGAATTCCAACGGTCGATGGTGAAAGGTTGCCGGTCCGCAACGGTTTAGATTGCGTCGCCACCGCGTTCGCCAGTACGAATTCTGACACAATCCTCCAGAGGAATCACGAAGATTTTCCCGTCACCGATTTCTCCCTCATCGCCAGTTTTTGCTGCGTTGATAATCGCATTGATGGTCGGTTCCACGAATTCATCGTTGACCCCGATTTGCAACTGAACTTTTCTTAAAAGGTTGACCGCAATTTCGCGGCCACGATAGAATTCCGTTTGCCCTTTTTGCCGTCCAAACCCTTGGCAATCCATCACCGTGAGCCGGACGACTTCGACGTCGGTCAGCGCTTCTTTGACTGATTCGAGTTTGCTGGGCTGGATAATGGCAATGATGAGTTTCATGTTTCGGCTCGAACCACGATGGGCTGTTGATAATCTGCCATTCAACCAGAAAATTATGAGCTTGAATAGCATCAGCGACTCAAGATTGATTGACGTGCATCTGAGTCAGGAATAAGCCGTCAAGAGGCCGGACTCTGACTGAGAAGAGTTGTCGGGAATGCCATCGGTGGCTACGTCAACAAAAGAAAAAACCCCTGTGATCATGAGTTAGGCGGTATCTCAATCCCACAAGGGCTCTTTCTGAATAGTCTCGCTAGTAGACTCTGCTCTATCAATGGCTATTGGTAAGGACCGAAAACGACATTAATTGGCTCATCATATTTTGGTTCAAGATAGACGTCGATCAGAAAACGGTTGCTGATTCAGAACAACTGGAAAACGGCCCGATCACCTCTGTCCTCCAAAGTCAGGAGTGTAGGAAGGTTTTTTTCGGTCCAAAACAAGCGACAGTGGTTCTTTTGCAATAGAGGAAACAGGAGCAAAGGCTATGCCAAATTTCCCCTCGTCGGATTTGGTGAAAAAACACCCCATACCGGCTTTAGAAAACCCGGAAACAAACCATAAGAAAAAAAAATGGGGGGACTGTTATACCAGGCTGCTTAATTTACAAGCAGGCTGAGGTGATTGCTGCCCGAAAAGCGGGCAGCAATGGAGCGGTTTTTCCGACAACTTCCGGGACCGATCGGTCGGCAAAGCCGCTCAACACGAACGACCAGCAGATGAGGTCAGATTGGAATTGGGGGTCAAGGCCGGCAAGGACTCTTCGAGAACGTTTCTGGCTTTTGGCCAGATCAATATTCCTTCGATGATCATCCAGATCTGTAAACCGAGCAGAATGCAGCCAAAAGTAAACAGGTGCCAGTTTTTTTCCATCGTCCAGAACCAACCACCCGGGTCGGTTCCAGCCGCACCATGAAACATTTGCCAGAGCATTGCCCAGGCTGGCATGATTAGCATAATGCACATCGGGATCGCGGCGAACCAAATCGTTTTGCCGCGACGCCATAAGTAAAATACGGTCACCATAAACGCCAACCCGGCAAGCAACTGGTTGGTGGCTCCAAATAGAGGCCACAGAATCATTCCGCCACTTCCATATAAAGGCTTCAACACTGCGGATTTTGTTTCGCCGGACTTTGATAAAGACTGGGAAGGGTTGTCCTGTTGGCCAGACTTCAGCGTCGTAGCAATTTGTGATTCAGTTGCAACCTGTTTTACTGGCACCGCTTGAACCGCTGGTGATGGTTTATAAATGCCAGGCACTGCGGCGATCATTCCGCCCAACACCACTGCGACACCCGTAGCGGCGAATTTGTTTTTTAATGGAGGAACGCGAAGTGTTGCCCCGATTTCCTGAATCACATAGCGTTGTAGGCGTGTTGCAGTATCAAGAGTTGTGGCAGCGAAGCCGGCGACCAAAACCGCGATCAGGCAGACTCCCAACTTTAACGGAATTCCAATCGCTGAAAGAAAATTGGCTCCCCCTTCCACGAACGCTCCGACTTTGGCACCCAGATTATAGTCGGCCCATTTCGGTTTGGAACGATACCGGTCATTCCACGCGTCAGATCCTTTGATCTCTTCACCATCTGCTGTTTTGGCAATCACATAGTTGTTACTTTCCTTGTCCAAATTGAATTTCCCCATTCCTACCCCGGCACAACACGCCAGGATGACGATTACCGCTAATGCGCCTTCGAGTAACATCGCACCGTAGCCAACGAACTTGGCGTCTTTCTCGTTAGCGATTTGTTTACTACTGGTTCCGCTGCTAACCAGGCAGTGAAATCCACTGACTGCGCCACAGGCAATAGTGATAAAAAGAAAGGGCCAAATGGGTGGTGCACCTGATGGTAAATCGGCGAGGTTGGCAATCGGTGGTGCACTTTCAGCGAGGTTGGCCTGTCCCGTTACACAGGCGACGAGAATACCCACCACCATTAGCCCCAATGCCACCAGAAGTTGGTGACTATTAATGAAGTCTCGGGGTTGGAGTAAAACCCAAACCGGTAGAACAGATGCCGCGAAACAATAGGCAAGCAGGATCACCGTCCAAATCATCGTTGAGTTGAAGAACGCAAATGGATCGGCATCGATGACCAGGAAATCGACGTGGTATGCTCCCAGATAGACGCAGAAGTAGACAATGATTAATCCAACCAGCGAAGCGATCCAATGATTGCCATTGAATTTATATACCCAGAAACCAACACAGATGGCAATCGGAAGAGAGATCCAGACCGGTAGAATGGACGATGGGTAGATTTTGAAAATAGTGGCAATTACCAAACCAAAAATGGCCAGGACGATGGTTAACGCGAAAAAGAGGATTAACAGAAACAGAATCTTGGCTCGGGGTGAAATAATGCGCCCGGCGACTTCACCAATGGTCTGGCCACGATTTCGCAAACTGACGACCAGGGCGCCGAAGTCGTGGACGGCGCCAATAAAAATGGATCCGAAAATCACCCACAACAGTGCTGGAACCCAGCCCCATAGAACGGCAATAGCGGGACCGACAATCGGGCCGGTTCCGGCGATACTGGTGAAATGATGTCCAAAAATGACTTCTTTTTTGGTGGGGACAAAGTCCACGTCGTCCCGCATTTGTTGGCTTGGTACTACAGCCGTTTCATCGAGGTTGAAAATTCGATTGGAAAGCCAGCGGCCGTAGGTGTGATAGGCGATGATGAACCCAACAAATGAGCCAATGGCGACCAGTAGCGTGCCCATACTATTTCCTGTCAACAATAAATTTGGGTAGGGATCTAGTCAATCATAAACCGTTTGGCGGCAGCAAAAAACGTGGGATGACAAATTCCTTGGTGTTTACGCTCAATCGGTAGCCAAAATTCTGGCGTAGTTCCTACTTTGGTGAACTCTTGTGGCGGCGTATAATGTAGGGTCGAGTGGACAACGACCAAACGGTTGGTGTTCCTCTGACTAGGAATCGCCTTTAAACAGAATGGATGCCGGAAGTGCCAGAGAAAGTTGTCATCATTGGAAGCGGCCCTGCCGGATGGGCTGCAGCGATTTACGCGGCGCGAGCTAACCTGAGCCCGCTGGTATTTGAAGGAGCAATCACTAACGAGAATTCCCAAAATGGGACATTGCCGTTGGGGCAATTGAATCTCACCACAGAAGTTGAGAACTATCCTGGATTTCCAGCAGGGCAGTTGGACGGGTTTCTTAATAGTGCCCTTGGTGAAAGACGCCTGAAGTACGATTTGCCACCAGTTACCGATGAAAAACACGCGGTAACCGGTCCGGAATTGATGAACCTGATGCGGCAGCAGGCAGAGAATTTTGGCACACGGATCATCACCGATGATATCTCCGAGGCTGATTTGTCCGGAAGCCCTTTCAAGCTGAAATCGTTAGGTGGTGAAGAAGTCGAGGCCCATACCGTTATTATTGCAACCGGTGCCCGCGCCAACTATTTGGGCTTGCCATCCGAAGAGGCATTCAAGAATCGGGGCGTCAGTGCCTGTGCGGTCTGCGATGGTGCGTTACCCCGGTTTCGTGATCAACCATTGGTGGTAGTGGGTGGTGGCGACTCGGCTGTCGAAGAAGCAACCTACCTGTCGAAGTACGCTTCGACGGTTTATCTCGTTCATCGTCGAGATGAACTGAGAGCTTCGAGGATCATGGCGGAGCGGGCCATTAAGAATGAAAAGATAGAAATTGTTTGGAATCACCAGATCGCAGAGGTTCTCGGTGACGATGAAAACGGCGTGACGGGGGTGCGAGTTTCTTCAACGGTGGAAGACTCTACAAAAGATTTGCCAGCAGGTGGGATGTTTCTGGCGATCGGGCATACGCCCAACACCGCTTTTTTGAACGGCCAAATTGAGATCGATGATAAGGGCTACATTGTCTGGAAAAAATCTTTTCGAACCGACACCAGTGTCGATGGTGTTTTTGCTGCCGGCGATGTTGCCGACGACAATTATCGACAGGCAATTACCAGTGCTGGAACCGGATGTATGTCAGCGTTGGATGCAGAACGATGGCTGGGTGACCGCGGGTTGGAATAGAGAGGTGGCACCCCTGTTTCCCGCCGGCCCACGTAACTTCGTTGATTCAGTCATTCAACTCAATGACAGCCTCGCGTGCGACTAGAAACTGCTGGGTTGCTTTTCTGGTGGGCTGAGATAACTGGTCTGCAAAGGAATCAACGGATTGCGAAAAGATGATTTTTCCCAACCAGTTGGCAGGGAGTTTTTCGCTCTCCATCTTCTTGTGCCCATGCCGTTCATTCTTGAACGCGATGAGTGATTCCAGGCGATCCAGCAGGTCTTTTTTTTCTTCGATTCTTGAGAGCTGTTCAGCCTGTGCCGTTTTCCGCAACTGGTTCTCGGCATTGATATAAAGATCACAAATTCCCTTGGCAGCGGCATCATTTTCGATGTGTATCGGGACGATAAAGTCACTTTGGCAAAGGTTTTGTACATTTGATTTGCATGGCTTGGCTCGGCAGTGGACGTGGAGCAAGTCCGCTCTCCAGGTCAGAGGAACTTGCACGATTAATGTTAATTGCTGAACACCCTCCAAGCTGGATTGATTGTTCGGTTTGAATTTGAAGTAAACAGCTGTTTGCCGACTCTGGGATCCGCTTGCGACCGCCAGTTTTTTTGGAGGAAGTTTGGTGGTTTTTGTAGTTTCACCCGTTCGATCGGAAAAATTGGCATTGAGGGATGATTTTGTTATCCATTCCAGATTGGGTGTGAATTGAAATCCCGCGGTCTTGGAATCTTCCTTGTTGCGGCTGACTTCAATTGGGGAGGCGTACTCCGATTGCACAGAAGTTTGCGGTGCGAAGTCAACAACACGAATAGATTTTTCAGGTGAGTGAATTAAAAAGAAAATTTCCTCAAAATGTTGGTCGGTGCTGTTTTGAAAAAGAGAAGAGACTTGCATCCTTATTTCGAGCAGTTTGTCCTGACTGTGGGTGGACGAGAATTGTTCGTTAGTTACGTCACGGCAATTGACCGAGACGGGAACGTCGAATTGCACTCTATGCGGCGATTGGGACCAGGATGCCGTTTGGTCCAGCAAGCCAATCAAAATGAAAATCAAGAGTGCGATTTGGAATGAGGGATGGTCTCCCAATGGACGTGGGCGGGACATGCAGGCTCCTAACTCAGTGGGTCCGAAGGCAGGGACCCGTTTGACGGTTGATTTTTTAATGAACGGTCATTAAAAACGGAATTTGGCGGCAACCTTCCTGGTGGAAACCGCTCCGTCATGGAGCATTACGCAATGCAGTTGTCTCGGTGTTGTGCCCGCGCCGGCTCGAATGTTGTCCAAATGGCTATTCAGGGCAGAATCTTCTGACTTTCGTGCGTGGGAATCATAGGAGTGGCGAATGCTCAGTCAAGCAGTGAATCTATTTATTTTGGGGAAGATTCTGGGGTGATTAATGACCTGATCGTTAAACAAGTCAAACTCAAAGATAGGTCGATTGCCACCATATTCATATTGGATGAAAAGGATCAACCACCTACCATGGTGCCATGCATGCAATACCATCATTGGGTGACCAACCGAGGATCTTGATTTCCAGACTCAGTCATATTGGAGACTGTGTTCTGACCATTCCAGTTGCCAATGCCTTGCGGGATCGATTTCCCAAGGCTTTTATTGCATGGGCGATTGAACCACCTGGTGACCGCCTGATAAAACGGTGTGAATCCGTCGACGAGGTGCTCACAGTACCTAAAGGATGGTTGAAAAAACCGCGACAGGCGTGGAATTTAAGAAGACAGTTGCGAACATATGCGTTTGATATTGCGATTGATCCGCAATCACTGACGAAGAGCTCTGGCGTTTCCTATATCAGCGGAGCGAAGATTCGTATTGGTTTGGAACCACCGCTGGGACGAGAGCTTTCCGGCTGGTTGAATACCCGTTTAGTCGGCGTTTCTTCTGATCATGTGGTCGACCGATCCATTGAAATGCTGAAGGCCTTGGGTGTTTCGAATTCAGAGCCCCGCTTTGATTTGGACATTCCGGAGACCGCAATCGCATTCGCCAACAAGACCGCGGATGAATTTCATTTACAATCCGGATTTGTTGTTCTTAATCCAGGAGCAGGCTGGGTGTCGCGACAATGGGAGAACCGCCGGTTTGGCGAAGTGGCGGCGCACATTGGTAAAAAACATGGTCTGACGGTGGTGGTTACCTGGTTCGGTGATAATGAACGGCTGATGGCTCGGGAAATCATCCAGACGAGTTCCGGTCATGCTGTCATGGCACCCCCATCGAGCATTTGGGACTTGGCGGCTTTGATTGAAAAATCTCATTTTTATGTGGGGTGTGATACCGGACCAACTCACCTGGCTGCAGCGCTAGGTGCCTCTTGCATTACGCTATTTGGCACGACCCAACCGGAGGTCTCTGGTCCCTATCAGAAACACTTCCAGAGTGGTTCGCACATTCACCTCCAAAAGTTTTATCAAAGTGGTTCTTCGCGGGAACGGCGGAAGGCCGAAAATGTAGCCATGCTCGCCATCGACGTCGACGACGTCAAAATGGCCGTCGATCGAATGGTCACCAACCTAGGAAATCGATGTGGCAAGAAAATCGCTTAGGCTTTTTTCACCGCAAACGGGGGCGGGTATCAGAAGACGGCAACGTTGTCTTGAGCCTCTTGCCATGCTGGATTCATCGTCTTCATAGCCGGTATATTAAGAGAGACGAACATTCAGGAGTATCGTTTTGTATCAGCCGATTCGTGGCGAGATTTTGACAACCTACTCCATTTCATTCTTGTGATGACCGTTGCAGACCAAGAGTACTGTTTTTTAAGGAAAAATCTGGATAGTTGTTCCGAGACCTACTAACAATCACAAGAAAACCTTACATTTCGATAGGCTGCTTTGATCCACTTACCGTGTTAGAAAATCGAATGGGAGGACGCACGTGGATCGAAAAACAGTTAATCTGGTTGGAGCGAATTTCATGATCTTTTCAAAGCGATTTTAATGGCTCAAGAAAACAGTCTAATTTTGGTGGAGGATGATGCTCCATTGGCAAGAATGGTCTCGGAATTCCTCACTCAAAATGGATTTACGGTTGCCGTTGAGGGGAATGGAACCTTGGCCGTCGAACGCATCATTTCCGGACAACCAGCAGCGGTCATACTGGATATTAATCTGCCGGGAAAAGATGGATTTCAAATTTGTCGAGAAGTACGAAGTCGTTACGATGGCACGATCATTATTTTGACCGCCAGGGGTGACGAAATTGATGAGGTCGTAGGTCTGGAAATTGGGGCCGACGACTTTATGGCTAAACCGGTTCGTCCGCGGGCACTATTGGCGCGATTGAATACGCACCTGCGGAGACCCAAGAATGTTACTCAGGAAGTGAAGACTTCCAAAATATCGGTCGGTGCGGTTGAAATTGAAACCGCTAATCGGACCTGTCGGTTGGCCGGAGATGAGATTGAGCTGACAACCGCCGAATTTGACCTGTTGTTTTTGCTGGCCAAACATGCTGGCGAGACTCTCAGTCGTAGTCATTTGTACGTTGAGCTGAATGGTTTTCGTTACGATGGTTTGGATCGGTCGATTGATCTTCGCGTTTCGAGGCTTCGAAAAAAACTGAAGGATGATTCCAGTCGGCCGCAATTAATCAAATCAGTTAGGGGGGTGGGCTATATGCTCGCCAAACGTAATGGCTAGGTTGTTTGTTAGGTTTTATGCTGCAGTTATCGGCATCCTGTTTGCAGCTTTGTGTGTGCAGACGTATATCAAAAGTCTTAGATTTGAAGATGACTCGGCGATCCTCTATCGAACTTATGCACCCATGGTGCTCATCGTCACTGAATTGATGAGCCGCAGTCCGGACCCTGAGGCTGCGCTAGAGGAATTGCGTCCAGCGTTTAATTTTCCAACTGAATGGATCCGGCCGGATGAAGTAAGCGATGAGATTATTGAAGAATATAAGGTGGATTGGCCATTCACCATGTATTACGAAAATAAAGTATTTACCATCGTGTCGAAAATCCGTGCCGATAATGATGGACAACAAAATGTAGTTGCAGAGAAAGGCTATGTCAGGTTTGGTCCCCTGCCGATATTTGCGGAAAACAATAGAACGCAGGTGGGAATCGGTGTGGGGGTGGTATTGGCGATAGCGGGAATTGCAATCGCTATCCTGCTCAAAATGGTTTATCGGCCCTTTGGTATGGTTGAGGCTGCTTCCAAGCAAATTGCGCTCGGAGAATATAGTACGCGCATCGATGAGAAAAATGCCGAGGCACCTCATGGTGTCATTAGAGCATTCAATAAAATGGCCACAAAAATCGAACAGGTCCTAGCTTCGCAGAAATTACTAATTCAGAGTGTTTCTCATGAACTCCGTACTCCGTTGACGCGAATCAGATTTGCGACCGAATTGATGGCCTCATCGGAAAGTGAACAGGACCGCCTAAGTCATATTTCGGATGTCGAGGATGCGACCGACGAGTTAAGTTCCCTGATCCTCGAGCTCCTGCATTTGGTGCGGCTGGAAAATCTTCAGAATGAACCCATCGTTATTGAATCTTGCGATGTACTAAAGATTGTAGAATCTCAAATTGCTCGGCACTGTCATCTTTATCCTCAAATTGAATATGAAGTAGGTAGCCAATTGTCGACGGGCAAAATTGTGGTTAATGCTGATGCCAGATTGTTGGACCGCGTGTTAGCCAACCTGATACTCAACGCGTCTAAGTTTTGCCAGAAGCGAGTTCAAATCAATGGCGTGGAAATCGGATCACAGGTGCAGCTAGTGGTGCAGGATGATGGTCCAGGAATAAAAGAAGACGAGGTGAATAATGTCCTGATGCCATTTGTTCAGCTTGATCCAGCGGTCTCCGGATCGGGCTTAGGGTTGACCATTGTTAACCAAATCGTGAAGAATCACTCCGGTACGATCCGTATCCTTCGTAGCAGTCTTGGCGGCTGTCGGGTAGAGACGATGTGGAATCGACGCGACGATTTGAGCGAATAAAAACCAATTCCAAGAACTAAATGCATCGAACCCGAGTCTTGGATCCCATCGTTGATGCCTAATGCCAATTCAATCTGAACTCTTAGCCCTCCAGCTGGTCAATGGTGGAAGCAGGCAATCGGGACGCATTTGACGGAGGATCCCATCCCCACTGCTTGTGATGCGTTTCAAAGTTGCTTGACAGCCGTTGGAGCGACGAATTCCAGTTTCTTCTTTCTTGGAGTTGGCAAGACGATGGCCCGCAGGCAGCTGCTGTGGAAGGCAAAGAACCGAGTTGGCACCGTTTATGCCGATTGTATTTTTTTCCTGATTATTCGGTTTGCATCATTTTGATAAATTCAAGGCGATCGGGAAATCGCTTGCTGCTCGGAAATGCTGATTGTGCCAATTACCACTGGAACCGAAATCATCGATCCATTTTGGCCTTTTCGGGAGAACGACACGCAAATCGTTTTGGTAATCGAAATGGGTGTGTGTGGATCACTGGCCCTTACTGAGGCTATCGCCCCTATTTTCGCTATTCCGGAATCTACCTGGCAGGTATTGCGGCTGCGCCGGACCAGATGAATCGGATCTTCAGTTTGGGGTCTGGATTTGAGGCTTTCTCGTTGAATATGAGTGAAGTGGTCTCTCACGGGGACTTTCTCGGTTTCGAAATTCGAAGATAGGAGCCGAAGATCCGCCGTATCTGGTGTTAACAAGGGCACAGCTCTGGCAATCCATTTTGTTGAATGTCAAGCTTGGGGCGGGGCCGATTAGTTTGAAAACCATCTCAAATTGCACTAGAATCCGACCGACCCTCTGATTTGGAGTGGCCTGCTCAAAAAGGTGATAAATGTTGGAATTCGCTTGTCCAAGATGTGCCCAGTTGATTGAACCTGAAGAAAATCAGATGGGCCAATCCATGATTTGCTCTGGGTGTCAGTCTTCCATCAAAGTTCCTGGAAGTCATGGCCAGAACAGTGACAAAACCGTTGATCAAAAAACATGGAATGTTTTTGAGGATGACGAAGCGTTTTTTGAAACGACCGAAAAGCCGTCGACGGGTGTGCCTTATCGGACCCGAGAAGATGATAAAGAAGCAGTTGTTGACGATGATGCAGCTGCATTAGCGGACGAGGAAAGAGAGCAACAGGCGGCCGTTGCAGAATCTCTTGCCAAGGCAAAATTCGAGAGTGGATCCTTGGATCTCGGTGCTTCCACACCGTTGACCTCAGAAGAAAAAATGAAGGAGGATGACGCTTTCCGAAAAATGATGAAGGATTTGCCTGATGATTCTCCATTAAAGCGAACCGGTTGGTTTCGTCCCGAACAGGGTCCTGAAGAGCTGCTGGAATTGGATAACCAGCCCCGAGGGACTTTTAAGGCAGTTTGTCCAATTTGCGATAGTGTCACGCTGGTTCGTGCCGAAAAATCAGGGCAAAAGATAAGGTGTTCCGACTGCGGTTCAGATGTAGATGTCCCTCAACAAGTCGAACAACCCAAGAAAGAGAAATGGCAGCAAACTATTCCCAAGGAAGAGCAGGTTCAAAAGAAACGCCGGCAGATCGCCGACGAGTTGTTTGTTGAAAAACCCGATAGAAGTGATGCCGAATACGGTCTTGCTCCTCCGGAAGACGACTTGTTGACGCCTTTAACGCCGCCCCATTTCGAACTCAGCCCCACGGCAGATGGTTTGGCGGATACGGACTCACCCGTTGGTGATTCACCTTCACCAACGTCGAAATACCAAGAGGAACCCGCTCAGAATACGGCTCATTTGGAAGCTGAAACCTCTGAGTTGGAATCATCCCGATTGTTTGAGGAAATACAGGCAGAAGGCAATACTGGTTTCGAGTTGAAGCCACTGCGAGAGCATTTGTTGTCGGTGCTGGTTGATCCCGGGTATCTGTTGCGATTGTTGATCACCACCTCGATTTTGTTTCTGACACTCCTGACCTATAGTATTGCCTCTTCACTGGAAGGAGAAAGCTTCCTATGGTCCGCTGTATCATTTTTGCTGATGCTGCCAGTTATTTTTTTGGGCCCGATCGGGGTGGTTTGCCAATTCTGGCTAGGCCAGCAAACGATCAATGCAACCGTCATCGGCCGCAAACTGGGGGATTTGGGATCGCCCACGATCCTGGAATGGTTCTCTAACTCTCTGTTTGTCGGTTTTAGTTTTTTGGTCGGAGCACTTCCGGGTGCCTTTATGGGTGTTTGTGGCTTTATACTCCTCAGGGACGATGTAAAGGACTATTTTTGGCTTGTCCCAGCTTGCGGTGGATTGACTGCCATGATTCTGTCACCGGTTTTGATGTTGAGTGCCTTTTTAAACGAGTCACCTTTTCGGTTGATATCTAGAGAAATCATTGATAGTTTTCCAAAACACAAGATGGTTTGGAAGGAATTTTATGTGGTCATTTTGGTGATTTCGATTTCCGCTTTATTTGTTTGGATGTTAGCGATTCTTAATCACTGGTTGGGATTTGCCGCTCTGAGTCTGTTGGTAACCTGCCTGTATGGTTTCTACTTTCGAATGATCGGCCGGCTGCTGGGTGTCCTGGGCAACGATATTCGTTCGAAAAAAGCCGCTGAGTGACGGTAGAGCGATGCCTCCCCGACTTCACTCTCGGACAGTTCCATAAAACTATCCTTCAACTTTCCACCCGGGCCATCGGGAGTATGCTCTACCCGTACTGGCTTCTCCCAGGTCAAAGTGAATGCCGTCAGGCACTTGAAGCGGTCCGCGTTAATTCTGCAGGAAAGTTCTTGAACCAACCGATCCAAAGCCAAATTCCCTTTTTTTGCGACGCAGTCCGAACCCCTCCATTCGGAAAAACTCAAAGTTGCCTATGGAGGAGACGGAGAAAAAATGGAGGAGACGGAGAAAAAATGGAGGGGCAGCGGTGTAATGATGTGGTGTAATGATGTTGCCATCGAATTACAAGAAAATAAAAAAGCTCCAGCCGACGGCTGAAGCTTTTTAAAAATCCGGCAATACCTACTTTCGCACTTTCAGTACTATCATCGGCTCGAAGTGCTTAACTACTGTGTTCGGGATGGGAACAGGTGTGACCACTTCGATATAGTCGCCGGAAGAAGTGCTGCCGACCGTTAAGCCGGACAGCACTTTGTCCTATAGCAGTGTTTTTCCGTTTTGTAACAGAAAAACAATCTTTGACTGATTCGTGGATAGATGGTCATCAATTTTTGGACACTGCTAAGTGTTCAAAATAGCGCCGAATAGAGCGAAATCTATTCAAGCATGTTGTGAAATTGCTTACCCGATTTACATTCTCAATCGATCGAAACCGACCGAGAATACTGACATTCGAGTCAACAAATTCGACCACGTTACTATCTATCCGTATCCATCAAACAAATGCTTGTTTAAGGAGTGTTGGATATAAGTGGTCAAGCTTTCGTCCGTTAGTACTGGTTAGCTAAATACATTACTGCACTTACACATCCAGCCTATCAACCAAGTCGTCTTCTTGGGGACTCTCGCGAATGCTACGAAACCTAATCTCAGGGAGGGCTTCACGCTTAGATGCTTTCAGCGTTTATCCTGTCCGAAGTTAGCTATCCAGCCGTGCCACTAGCGTGACAACTGGTACACCAGAGCTTCGTCCAACTAAATCCTCTCGTACTAAAGTTGAACCCCTTCAAGTTTCGAACGCCCACGGCAGATAGGGACCGACCTGTCTCACGACGGTCTGAACCCAGCTCACGATCCCTTTTTATAGGTGAACAATCTAACACTTGAAGCCTTCTACAACTTCATGATAGGAAGAGCCGACATCGAAGGATCAAAAAGCAACGTCGCTATGAACGCTTGGCTGCCACAAATCAGTTATCCCTGTGGTAAGTTTTCAGACACCCCTTAAAGTAAAATCTACCATTAAAGGGATCGATAGGCCATGCTTTCACAATTTATTCCGATTGTGGAGGAATAAATAAAGCTATCTTTTCTCCTTTTAGTCCACATAAGATTTCTGTTCTTATTG
>JABAAE010000019.1 GCA_014238905.1 Planctomycetota bacterium | reverse complement strand
ATGGACACTGAGCCATGGATGACAAAGACGGCCGTGGGGTACGCGCGAGCGCAACCACGACCAGGAAATATTGACGATTATCCCGCAGTCTGGATGAGCTCTTATGATGCAATCGAGTTCTGCCGCAAGCTCTCGAAGAAGACCGGCATGACCGTCTCCCTCCCGACCGAAGCGCAATGGGAGTATGCCTGCCGCGCCGGAAGTACCACGACTTTTTCCTTTGGAGATGACCTGTCGAAACTCATCGACTACGGCTGGTACGGCGGGAAAAACGCGGGGCAGAAGGAAGACTACGCCCACCGGGTCGGCCAGTTGAAGCCCAACGCCTGGGGCTTGTATGACATGCACGGTAACGTCTGGGAATTCTGTAGTGACTGGTATGACAAGGACTTCTACAGCAGGTCACCGAGTGTTGATCCGGAGAACACCACCGAAACCGATCTGCGCTGTCTGCGCAGTGGTTCGTTTCACAGCGTTCCCTCCGTGTCCCGCTCCTCACAACGCGCCAGGTGGGTAGGTCCCGAGCAGGTCCGCTACAACTACGGTCTCCGGGTCGTGGTTGCGATGGGCGCTAGCGCAAAAGAGAATTTGAAATCGCGTTTCAAACCGATCATCGAAAAATTCGGGCAGAACAGTAAGACAAAAATAAAGGTTGAGTCCGGGCCCGAGGTCGTTCAAATGAGAAACGGTCGCGTCGCCGGCAAGCAGTGGATCGCGACCTCCGGGGAGTATCAGTTCAAGCTAACCATCGAAGATGCGACCGGCGCCAAGCTCGGGAAACTGGTGGAACGTCTTGAAAAACTTCCCAGTTCCTACCTGAGTGCTTGCGTGGCTGTGTCTGACGAGGGAGAAGACGGGATCGCGATCTATGCGGACCTCGGTGGAGCAAGAGCGCATGGTGGAAAAGGATATATCAACATGGTTCCTCATGCCGACGCATTGGTGATCGCCCATGAAGCGGGTCATACGCTGGAGCAGGTCGCAACGCAGACCGATCCCAGAATACTGGACAAGTGGGAATTGGCCATCCAAGCGGATAAGATCTCCGTCTCCGACTATGGTGACAAGGTACGCCATGAAGATCTGGCAGAATTCGCTCTGGTGTATGCGGTTTGTCTCGACGCGGGTCCCGAACGCCTGGCGGAACTGAAGAAACTCTCCCCCAAACGGTTCGCGCTCTGGGAAAAAATACTGAATCCGTACAGCCCGCAGGCACTACGAAAAACGCTCGACCCGTTTTACAAACAACACATCGTCGCCGATGGCCTCGTGGTCGCCGGTTCAGAGAAAGTTTCCTTGTACGCGCTAGGAGAAGCTGGATACCTGGCCAAAAAGATGCTCGCCAATCGGCCTGATTTGATAAGGGATCTTTGCGAAAAGCGAAAGATGTTCGTGGCCGTGATGGCCTACTGCGAATTGCAAACCGACTTGCCCGACTGCCGAAACATGTCGCTTTGGTGGGCCTATCGCGCTAGAGGACTTGGGTCCAGGCCTGTCAGTTGTGGCGAAGAAAATTTGCTGGACCTCAAGGGCGATCCTTACAAGGGTGAAAATATCTTCGTTCACGAATTCGCCCATGGGATTAACAGCGTCCTTGGCGAGGAGTTCAACGTGCAACTTAGGGTGCTCTACGACCAAGCGAAGAAAAGTGGCCGCTTCGGTGGATACGCGATCGACGGTGGCGTCGCGGAGTTCTGGGCCGAAGGCGTTCAGACATGGTTCGAGTGCAATGGACGCAAGAGGCCGAAGTCCGGCAGAGGGTCGGACTCGTTCACAGTCCTCGGACCCAAAGGAGATCTGGTCTGCCATTTGACCACCCGCGAGCAGTTGAAAACATACTGTCCTGAATTCGCCAGACTGCTCGACAATACGTTTCGACAAAACAAATGGGTGTATGTTCCCGTGTTAAAACGACTGGATGAACCACACCTGAGGGGCTTCGATCCGGCCGACGCGCCTGAATTCCGCTGGCCGCCCGCGGTGATCAAGGCCTACGATCGAATTGAAGCCGAGAATGCCAAGAAGGAAAAGCAGCGCAAGACCAAATCATCGCGCTAGCGCCGCCGGGCGCAAAGGCCAAAGAGGTCGATCTGCTTTAAAACGGCCAAGTCGTTTGAAAAACTGATTTCATTCCCTCAACTTGTACCGAGTGGAGCAAGGATTTATTCTGGATTTAAGCCATTATGCCAACTACCATTGTTCTCCACATACCCCACTCAGCGGTCACAATCCCGCCCGAATGACGGACGGACCATGTCTGTTCAGAAGAAGGTCTGCAGCGGGAAATCGAGACACTGACCGGCCTCTATACGGATCAGATTTTTCCGGCACAATTTTTCGACAGTCTCCTCTTCCCCTGGTCTTGTCTTTTTGTCGACACTTTTTGTCGACATGGAGCGATTCCGGGAATCTGCAGCGGGATAGAATGGACCCAGAATAGCGGAAGGCACGGGATTCGAACCCGCAACCCCGTGAAGGGCAACTCCTTTCCAAGGAGCCCGCTAACCATTCGCTTACCTTCCTGAACACCACTGACGTTGATCAACGTCGCTGGTGAATGCCGAATCCGATCCGACCGCTTCATCATCGCGTTTCACCGTGAAATGATCAAGGCCGGCCGCTGGATTTGTTCCCGGACCACACCGAAGTGGCCTGAAAAAGAACGAAGGGCCCGCCTTTGCGGTTCGTTTCATCATGGATTCTCCAAGTGCCTCCTCTCAGCCGGACAACAACCCAAGCAAGGAAAATTAAAGCAAAAACCACCTTGCTTCCAAAAATCCAATTCGCCAAACTAAACACATACTCAAGGCCGTTTCAGGTTTTGCCATGTCCAACACCCCCACCATCTTTATGAGCAATCGCACAACGATTCCATCGCTGCGCTATTCGATTTTGCTGCCCTCTTTTTTGCTACTTGGTTGCTGGCAGTTCCAGTCGCTGACCAAAGCCGATGACGATTTTTACGAGAAAAAAATCCGGCCACTTCTCGTCGAACGATGCCATGAATGTCATAGCGGCTCCAATCGTTCGGGTGGGCTGTCTCTTTCGTCACCCTCGGGTTGGGAAAAAGGGGGAGACTCGGGACCCGCCATCGTACCGGGTCAGCCCGACATGAGTCTGCTCGTCGATGCCATCGAATATGGTGAGTTGAAAATGCCACCGCCGGATGAGGGCAAACAACTAGCGACCGAGGAAATCCAATTGTTAAAGCGTTGGATCGCCAACGGGGCCCAGACCCCTCAATCGTCTGGCGGTGTGACTGAAAAGATGTCTGCTGAAATGGCAAAAAAGTGGTGGTCTTTCCAACCGCTTAACGCCGCAGATCCAAACGATGATTCGTCGACGGTTGACCGAATGATCGGCCAACATTGGCC
Source organism: Planctomycetota bacterium (assembly GCA_014238905.1). Lineage (GTDB taxonomy): Bacteria > Planctomycetota > Planctomycetia > Pirellulales > Pirellulaceae > JABAAE01. Next base: position 61,125 of record JABAAE010000019.1, on the reverse strand, counting down.
AAGGCACAAACTGAAACCAGCCCCTCTGGCCGATAAGCGAATCTGGATTCGGCGGGCAACCTATGACCTGACCGGTTTACCTCCCCGGCCGGTGGACGTCACTAATTTTCTGGAGGATGAAAATCCCACCGCTTTTGAAAAAGTGGTCGACCGCCTTCTTGGTTCAACCGAGTACGGTGAGCACTGGGGCCGACATTGGTTGGATGTGGTTCGTTACGCAGATACCGCAGGTGAAAATTCGGATCGTCCATTGCCACACGCCTGGCGATATCGAAATTGGGTGATTGACGCCATCAACTCGGATCTTCCCTTTGACGAAATGGCACGCCTGCAAATTGCCGGTGACCTCCTACCGGCGGGTTCGCCTCCGATCGACCATGCCGATCGCGTCGTGGCCACCGGGTATTTGGCGATTGCCCGCCGATACGGCCACGACATTGATAAAGACATTCACTTGATGCACGAAGACGTCATCGACAACTTGGGAAAAACGTTTCTGGGGCTGACTATTGGTTGCGCAAGATGCCATGACCACAAATACGACCCGGTGACCGCAGAAGACTACTATGCGTTGTATGGGATTTTTGAAAGCACACGATTCTCCTTCCCTGGTTGCGAACCTAAGGGGCAACCACGGGACTTGGTACCCCTGATACCCGACCAAAAGGTTGAACAATTAAATGCAGCCTATAAAAAATCTCTGGAAAAATATCAGCAACAGCAGGGCAACCATCCAGACGAAATCGAACGAATGCGCAAGTTGGCAGCCACCTGTTTTCATGTGCTGGAGGAGGGCAAAGTTGAGGAGGGGGGATTGGTGCAGGTTGGCTTTTCCGTCAAAGGATCGTTGCAGCGAAAAGTCCAACAAGGAGAAGTGATCCAGCTGGCCATCCTCCGCAACCAGAATCACGGTGCGGATACCACACTGGTGCAGTTAAAATTCACCAATATGAAACGTCCAAACCAAAAATGGACCACAGCTGAACTGATTCCACTTCTGCATCAAGGGGGTCCGGTCATTGAAATCCGACAAAGCCAATGGGCATTGCTGGACGTGACCACGGGTCCCAAATACCTTTGGGAAAAACGACCTGATGTTGACGGCGTAAAAGGTCTCCATGCCTGGGCCAGCGGACCAACACCTTCGATCACCGTCAACTCCAACGGTCATCCGGTTAAAGTCTGGACAGAACTGCCAGCGAATTCATTATTTCTGCATCCCGGGCCGAAAGAAGATGTCGCCTTGGCGTGGGTCTGTCCTGAGGATGGGGTTTATTTGATCGAGGGAACGGTCTCCGATGGCCATCCTGCTCCTGGACTGGATGGGGTCTCCTACAGGCTGGAACATTTTTCCAGTAGCGATTACGGTAGTGCGCTGGTCAAGGCAGGGAAAAAGATTGGACAATCCAAACTAACCCAACCGACGCCGCCGAGTATTCCGGTCGCCTACGCGGTCACCGACGGAGTCATTGCCGATACCCGAGTGCATCAACGCGGGGACCCGGAAATGCTCGGAAACAAAGTACCCCGCGGATGGCTATCGATTTTTAAGGGGGGCACCGTTGCGTCAGCCAAAGAGAGCGGTCGACGGGAATTGGCGAGCTGGATTACTGAACATCCGCTCTTCGCCAGGGTCTTGGCCAATCGAATCTGGCAAGGGCATTTTGGAAAAGGAATTGTGACAACCGCCAATGACTTTGGTTTCCGGGGAACGCCCCCCTCTCACCCTGAGTTGCTAGAATTCCTGGCGGCTCAACTGGTCGCGCACGGTTATCGAATCAAACCCCTACATCGATTGATCATGCTGAGTGAAACCTATCGCAGAGGGTCCCAAACCAGCGGGATCGATCCATCGTCTCTGCGCTGGCTTGCCAGCTTTCCACCGCGTCGACTCACCGCCGAGGAAATCCGTGACTCCCTGTTGGTCGCTGGCGCAATGCTGGACCGCACCCCCGGTCAGGCACATCCCTTTCCCCCCGAAAAAAGCTGGACGTTTAGCCAACACGCTCCCTTCAACGCGATTTACCCGACGCGGCAGAGAAGCGTTTACATGATGGTCCAGCGTCAACGCCGACATCCTTTCCTTGCACTTTTTGACGGAGCTGATCCAAACTCAAGTACCCCGGTCCGTCAAACGACCACAGTACCCACCCAAGCCCTGTTTTTTTTGAACGACGAATTTTTCCATCAGGTAGCCGCCGCAAACGCGACCCAGGTCCTCAAAATGCCAGGATTTGAACAACGGCTGAATACAATTTTTGAACGGCTTTTTCAGCGGTTACCCAGCTCTGCCGAAAAAAACATTGCTCGCCAATTCTTCGCTGGCTCGCACGGAGACGAACTGGAACAATGGTCTGCCTTTTCCAGGATCCTGCTGTCGACCAACGAATTTCTTTATGTGGACTGACACCATGTCATCAGAATTAAAGCTTAACCGACGATCAATGCTAAGATCCTCGGTCGCCGGATCGATGCTGCTGCCTGCCATCCTGAATCAAGTTGCTGGCCAGTCAACCACCGATCCTGCACAACAATCGCCCCATTTTGAACCCCGCGCCAAGAACATCATTTTTCTTTTCATGACCGGCGGCGTTTCTCATGTTGATACTTTCGATCCCAAACCAGCTCTACATCGTGATCATGGCAAAGAAATCAAAGCCGATCATCCTGAAATCAAAGACCGGCCAGGCTACGAGAAAATCTACCTGAAACGTCCCCAATGGAAATTCGGGCATCACGGCGAATCGGGCATCCAAGTCAGCACGCTTTTTCCTCACCTAGCCAACTGCGTCGATGACATCGCATTGATTCGTTCGATGCATACCTCCCATTCAAATCACTATAACGCGACCCTCGGTATGCATACCGGCTCATTTTCGTTTTCTCGGCCGAGCCTTGGTTCTTGGGTTACGTATGGCCTGTCTAGCATCAACCAGAATCTTCCCGGTTTTGTCGTCATCGCACCCAAACAGACCTATGCGGGTACCCAGGTCTACTCAAGTGATTTTTTGCCGGCGGTCAACCAAGGAACTTTGGTTGTTCCCGGGAACCAGCCGATCGCCAACGTCCGTCCCCGCATTTCGACTCCCGTGCAGCGTTACCAATTGGAAACACTCCGAAAAATGAACCGATTGGATCTACAACAAAAAGGGGGAAGCCATGGCCGCAGCGCGCGAATTCGGTCGTTCGAAACCGCTTTTGGAATGCAAAACGCAGTCCCAGAGGCATTTGATTTTTCTACGGAGTCGCCCCGGACTCTCAGCAATTATTCGGTGACTCCGGGCCAATCCACGGGGTTCGGCTGGCAATGCCTCGCTGCCCGTCGACTGGTCGAACGAGGGGTTCGATTTGTTGAATTAATTGACACCGGTTCGTCCGGAAACTGGGATGCCCACGGAGACATGATGACCCATGTGGGACTTGCCAAAAACGTCGACCAACCGATTGCCGCCCTCTTAAAAGATCTCAAACAACGGGGAATGCTCGATGATACTTTAGTGGTTTGGACCACGGAATTTGGGCGAACCCCTTTCAACAATACGGCGGACGCACCGGGTCGCGAACACCATCCTTGGGCCTTTTCATCATGGATGGCAGGAGCAGGCGTCAAGCAGGGGATGGTCCATGGTGCAACCGATGAACATGGACTGCGTGCTGTCGAGGATCGAGTCCATGTACACGATTTCCATGCGACCATTCTGAGACTGATGGGATTCGACCATACTCGCCTCACGTTTCGACATGCCGGCCGAGACTACCGCTTGACCGATGTCCGCGGGAATGCCATCGAGAACATCCTCACCTAACGGCCCTCGGCATCGATCACCTGTTCGCCTGACCGTTGAAATTTCTCACCCTGTCTTGGTGATTCTTTGAAACCCGCCCATACAGCGTATTGATGTAAAACGATTCCCGCGGCAACGTTAATATTCAGTGAAACCGCTGTGCCGTACTGTGGTACGTAAACAAAGTAATCGCACCATGATTTTAGGGAATCAGTGAGTCCCTCACCCTCATTGCCAACAATAAAAGCAGTCGATTTCCGGAAAGGTTTATCAATCGCCGATTTAGCCTGGGGCATGATTTCGATACCGCATAGGTCGCAGCCCGCCTCCCGCATCGCAGCCACCGCATCAGACATCCGTAAAAAGCTGGAAACCGGAGTGCGACGAGTTCCGCCAGCGGCTCCACCCCTGGAATATCGCCGGCGGCCCACGATGACTGGCACTGCGCCCATTGCATTGGCTGTTCTAATCAGGAATCCAAAATTGGAATCTTTCGCCACATTATTCAATATCAAGTACGATTGATGCGGCTGACGGACGTAGACCTCCTGTTTCTTGGTCTTGTTTACGGAATTTTCCATCATGTTCTTAGCAACACCCTTCGCAACACAGCACCACCGAGGTCGTTGAATTCAATTGTTTTTCAGTCAATGACAGGGGATCTCGTCCAACCACCTGCCGTCCTTGAGGAAAGAGCCATGGATTTTAGCAGGACTTGCCCCAGACCTGAACCAGCAACGAAAACCAGCCCGACGATAAAAATATTGAGCGATTGAGAAAACTTCTGGAGAACGGTCAAGCTCAACTAGAAAGCCAACTCCACTTCGATTCCCAGCGCCAGGTGTGCTGCTACCAAAACTAGCTTTGCCCAAGCTTCGAACTTCCTGCCGCATCACGTTTTCGTGAAATCACATACAGGCCGACCAGGAAAGCCAAACCCAAAATTCCCGACATCACGATTGTGGGTTCGAACTTCTGTGAAGTATTCAGTGCGGGTTGCCGGTAGTACTTTTTAGAAAATGCCTCGTCAACGTTCAATCCAGCCTTAATCCAAGCCAATTCATCGTCGGCGATTGACTCGAACCATTGGTTCGCCTGAACCAATTCCTCGGTAAACTTCTTCTCAAGAGCCTCCAGTGAAAGCTCATCTTCGCTGGCATGATTGACCGTTTGCATATCAAGGCTGTCATCGGCCATTTTTCGATAGGCCGCTCGCTCCCCCTCATTCTTGACCTCATACGACGCCTTCAAGAATGCTCGTGCAGCCAGCCGTTTGGCATCTTTTTCAGTACCAAGACTCCCCAGTAAATCCCCCAGAGCCTCCAGTAAAATGGGGGACTGATAATTACCAAATCGCATCATGCCCAAAATCCCCTTGAGCGCCTTGTTCAACGTTTCATCACGCTGCTGCGGATCGTTTTCAACACTCTGCGCTTCGATCAAATACTTGGCAAATCCCGACAACCGGGCCCAACCACGTCGGTTAACATCCAGAGGGAGTCCTTGTCTACCGCTGCTTCTTTTGGCAAGTACATATTTCACAAGGAGCCGTTGGTACACCTCCCGCCCAAAATGGGCGTCAGGGTTAAGGGCAATCGCTAAATCAATCTGCTCGACGCCCATTTCAAGTTGTCCGGCATGAATATAAAACGTTCCCAGGTTAGCAAGTGTTTCGTAGAGCCCCGGATAAACTTTTTCTTTCTCGAGCGTAATCGCAATTGCCTTTTCAACATCTCCAGTTTTTTCATAGGCGACCGCCAGATCGTCATAGAGTTCGGGAGAAGGTTGTTGCTTAATTCGCTCTAAGCGATCTTCGATTCGCCATTGATAGAACGCTGGCGTATGTCGCAGGAATTGACCCGTCACCAACTGCAGAGTGTCTGGAAATCGCTGCCGCTCCATCGTGAGAGTATCGTAGTCCCAAAGACAAGCCGTCACAGGAACGACAACCGTTAACCCAACCGGCAGTGATAAAAGTAACCGAAAAAAACTATTCATGATCGCCTCCAAACCTAGCCAAGAATCACTTCCATGATGATACCTCAATCCGGGCGGACTCATTCAGGGGTGTCGGCACAGAGGACTCCATAACGCACTCAATGATTCAGACACCTTTGATTAACCAGTCACGTAGACCAACCACAAGTAGACCGGTACGCAGAGCCGATGGGATCCTGCGCAGCGATGCACAGCGGTCAATACTAAACCCCCTACCGGAAGTCTGGCCCCTGCAAATAGAATAAGCTGTTGTCAAAAAAAGGCAACGGAATTGACGTTCCCTCCTGCTACCTGACAATTCAGCTATCCAATTTCATACCGATAAAGGTGGGCAGTCATGACGTACAACTATCGATTCGTTGCTTTTCTTATGATTATTTTCAGCGGAAATAATCTCGCCGTAGGCCAACAGTCCAATCCAACAACCACCGCATTGGATCTCAGCGTGATGACCTTCAACATTCGCAACGGAAGAGCGAACGACGGAGAAAACGGATGGACTTTTCGCAAAGATTTCGTTTGCGATGTCATCAGAGACTCCGCTGCCGACATCATCGGGTTGCAGGAGGCGTTTCGTTTTCAACTGGATGAAATCAGAAAACAACTTCCCGAGTTCGGCGAAGTAGGCGAAGGAAGAGACGGAGGAACGAGAGGAGAATATTCTGCCATCCTTTATAAAAAAAAGGCATTCAAAGTCGAAGAGTCGGACACCTTTTGGTTATCCGATACACCCCAAAAGAAATCGCGAAATTGGGGCAATCGTTATCTACGAGTCTGCACCTGGGTTCGCCTAACGCATTTGACTACCGGCCAGAGTTTCTACGTGTTCAACACCCATTTTGACCACCAATCCCAAAACTCACGCCTCCAATCGTCCAAATTGATCGCCAGCCGAATCGCTCAGCGAAGCCCCAAAGACCCGTTCGTCATGGTAGGCGACTTTAACGCGGGTGAGAACAATCCTGTTATCGAATATCTAAAAGGAACTGGCAGCCAAGGCAAGAGTCCCGTCCCTGTTTTGGACACTTTCCGAAAACTGTATCCAGACAAAAAAGTAGTGGGAACCGGTAATGGGTTCACTGGACGTCAGGACGGGAACAAAATTGACTACGTATTTGTTGCTCCAGAGACCAATGTTTTGAAAGCGGCCATTATTAGATCCGCAAGAAAAGGACGGTATCCGTCTGATCATTTCCCTGTTACGGCTACCATCGTCTTCGACTACGAAAACCGGTAAGCAAACGAGAAGAACCAACTTGGTTCTCCCAAATCCGTCGTCATTGAATCTTTTTCGATTCAGCAAGCGACACGTTCACCACTGGCTTCACCAAACCGGTGATATCGGAAGAGCCCGCGAACCGAGGATCTCCAATTAACAGACATTAAGGGTTTAGGCAGCAGTTCACGTTCTTAGGCATCCATGAGGACGGTTCCAAATCGAACAAGCAAGCTAATCAACAAGACGGTGAAGATCAGATTTACTATCATCCCGAAATAATAAAAGCCGCCAACGATTGCGGCTAGATTTGGCACCGACCAAATTAACGCTGTTGCCGCCATAGGCACCAACGCTATCCAAACCAGCCCAACCAGGAATTTTGTTTTATTGGCAAGTGAATTGTCTCCAATCAACCTCCCCAACTTCAGCAGAAAGAGAAGAAAAACCAGAATTCCGATGGTTGCCAGGAGCCCGGAACCGTTAAATCCAAGGAAGGCGATCCCAGTCAAACCGATTAGGTCAATCACCGCCCCAGTCAAACCGATTAGGTCAATCACCGCGGTGATCAAAATCAGTTGTTGACAACCGGCCGCTCGGGCTGCAGATAGACATTTGATTTTTCCAATCATCGTGATGAGAATGCCTATTTTTTTTAGTGATAAACTCAACCACGGAACAAACCAGACCCAACCGCCGAATACCAGAATCAAAACCAGACCGATGCACACCAGTTTAAGCCCTCGGGCAGCCTGATCCGCTGAACGCAAACTAAGCGGGAAATCCGTCGGCTTTGCAAAAATCGGTTTCATCGATGGCGCTCCAACTCTAAAGCGACTCCTGGTGAATTCGCATAAAAACTATTCCTATCTGCCCGACGCGACTCCCCGCCATTTTACTTCGTTTTCTTTTGAGAGGGTTTCCGCTCTGAAGCGGACCCGCCTTTGATCAATAGATGCCGGACGCGATCATATTCCGGATTAACGCATTTGTCGCCCCATCGCTTCAGGACCGACAGCAGTCCTATTTCCGACTCCGGCAACTGTCCTTGATCACCCGTTTCATCGATCCACTTGGAAAGAACCTCGCGATGTCTTTTGATCTGATCAGCAAATTGAGGGTCTTTGGCAAGGTTATGGATTTCATGAGGATCATTTTCCAAGTCATAGAATTCTTCTGGTTCTCGCTGTTGGCCGAAAAAGACCAACTGATCTTCATTCATTTCTCCTCCCTCCATCATCGCCCGAAATTTGCGGGAGACATCCCAATTGTCTTTGTAACTAGGCTGCATATACGGCCTGTCCGTCAAGTAATTCCGCAGGTACTTGAATCTCGGGGTGACAACCGCCCGGATTTTTTCGATGGTGTAATCACAACGATCGCGGGCCGCGATGACGAATTCTCGCCTCTGGTAATTCGGGCTTAAAAAATCACGCCCCTCCATTTTCGACGGGATCTTCAATCCTGCGGCGGCCATGGTCGCCGCCGATATATCGATTCCGCTGACCAGGTCCTTCCGCACGATTCCGGATTGGACGCCTGTTCCCGCGACCACACAGGGCATTTGGATTCCACCCTCATAAAGAAACTGTTTGTGCCGATGTAATTTGTAACCATGGTCACTAAACATGAAAATAACCGTATTTTGGTAATGCCCATCCCGTTTTAAGGCAGCAATAATCTCCCCAACCTGTTCGTCGGTTTTTAACAGGCAATCGTAATGATGACCAATTTCCTCACGAACTTCTGGCACATCGGGATAATATGGCGGTACTGGAACAACAGATCGATCGACGACTTTTTTCACTTTTCGGCCCAGTTTCCCGCCACCAAGTTGCACCTGTCCGAAAAAGGGCTGCCCCGCTTTTTTCCCTTTCCAGCATTCACCGGCAATCAACGCGGCTGGACCCCAGCCCCGTTTTTTGGGGACAAAATCGTAGAAATCGGACGTCTTAAAAGAAAAATTGTAATCGTCTTTTCCACCCTCGTTGAAGGTGAAGTACCCGGCTTTCCGAAATCGGATCGGCAAAGGCACCACCTCCGGCGGAAGAATATTCTCATCAAAGTCACCCATGTTTTTGCCCCGAAAATTGGCTCGGCAACTCCGATGATGATGCGCTCCGATGGAGGTCTGCCACATCCCGGTAATGATGGCTGAACGTGTCGTGGAACAGACTCCCGATGGTGTATAAAATCGGTCAAATCGAGTACCCGATTTTGCCAACCCATCAATATTTTTTGTTTGGATGACTTTGTCCCCGTAGCAGCTGAACCAGCCGCTGACATCCTCCAGATAAATCCAGAGAATATTAGGTCGCTCGGCGGCTACCAAATCGGCTCCCCCAAAAAAAACTACCAGTAACGCCGCGAGATGAGGAAATCTATTTTTCATCAAGAAAGGACCTGTCTTCACACCAATTTCAGGGCAAATGATTAAGATTAAAGAGAGGTGCCCATTGTATAAAGCAAATCGTTAGTGGGTCAACTTTTGCGAACGCCGCCGGACTACATCCTGCTAGCAGCAAATCGTTACAGGCCCTCGTAGCGGCTTCGCCACCGATCCGTAGCAGATCCGCGGATCATTCCCAGCAAGGCCGAATAAAGTCGGTGCCTTCCCTCTGCCCCACGCCTCGGTCGACAAATAACGACTGGGGCGTCAAAGTCGCCCCCACGGTCTGACCGACTCGTCAGCTGTTGAAGGAACGGAAATCGGACCGCGGGATTCGTGGACTGCTACCTCCCTTTTACACGCCCGACAGAAATGAGGGATCGGCCCATCTTCAGTAAGAGCGGGTACAAATCTCGGCCAGGATAAAGGTCAGGTTCATCGTTCAGCAGACTGGCCGCCGAGGCTCAAATCTTCACCCTTGTGTGCGTGTACACCGTGCGGCTCAGCACATCAAAATTCGAATTCGCGCGCGGTTGAGCACAAGAACACAGAGTCAAAAACCGCCATCAAAAAAAAATATCCATCGATTTTCCCCGTGTTTTTGGGGTTTTTCGTTTTTTTTCTCATCTCTGGCACGCCAAACGCATAGTGAAACAAATAGTTACAGTCGGTTACACAACTCGTTGATCATCCAAGAAATCAACATTGCTGACTGTCGACGGGGTTCAACGGTTCGCTTTTCTTTCTACGAGGGATGTCATGAAAAATAACAGTTACCAATCAAATCGGATTTTTATAGCCACAGCGGCAATTTTGATGTTCGGCATTCTTTTTGGATCAAGTTCGGTGATGGCATTGGGCCAGGGCAAACCTCAAAACAAAAAAAGCAAGTCGGCCAAGAAAAAAGAAAAATCTCCTCAAAAGAAAGCAAAGCCGGATGCCAAAGGTGAGACCATCCGAGTGATCGTCGGCTTCAGGGATTGCCCATGTGAAGACGACCTTGACTGCATCAAATGTTGCGGCGGCAAGATCAACAAGAGATTCAAACTCATCCCGGCGGTAGCCGCTTCGGTACCGGTCTCCGAATTGGCTCATCTTCTAGATGATCCACGGGTGCTCATCTGCGAACCTGACACCGAGGTTCACGCACACGATATCGGACAGACATGGGGAGTCTCCAGGATTGGCTGCGGCCCGGTCCATGCGGGTACTTTCGCAGCCAACGCGATGCCGGTTCGGGGAGACAATGTTAAAGTCGCCGTACTCGACACAGGAGTCGACTACACACACCCCGAAATCTCGGGAATCTACAAAGGTGGCTACGACTTTGTCAACAACGACAGCCAACCCTACGACGATCATTATCATGGCACCCACTGTGCCGGTACCATCGGCGCCAAGCGGGACGGTTCTGGCGTTGTTGGGGTCTCTCCCAACGTCGATCTCTACGCCTGCAAGGTACTCTCCTCTTCGGGAGGGGGAAATTTCTCATGGGTGATTGCTGCCCTGGACTGGTGCATTGACCACGATATTGACGTCGTTAGTCTTAGCCTCGGATCTTCCAGCTACCCTGGATCTCAGGTCCGAGCAGCCTTCGATCGAGCGTATGATGCGGGTTTGGTCATTGTCTCCTCCGCCGGCAACACCGGAGCAGGAAGCGACACGGTGGGCTACCCCGCAAAATTCAGCACCGTCATCGCTGTTGGCTCAACCACGAGTTCAAATTCCCGCAGCAGCTTTTCCAGCACAGGTCCTGACGTCGAAATCGCGGCTCCCGGTTCTTCCATTTTGTCACTCCATCCCGGTGGAAAATACGCATATCGCAGCGGAACGTCGATGGCTTGCCCACATGTTGCCGGCGTCGCTGCACTGTTGATCTCTGCTGGAATCACCGATAGCAATTCAGACGGCTTCATTAACGACGATGTTCGAACCGCCCTGGCCTTAACAGCCACTGACCTGGGAAGCTCAGGTCGAGACCATTATTACGGCTACGGACTTGTCGACGCAGAACTAGCGGTCCTAACGGTTTACGAGGAAAATGGTGGAGGGGGCAACGGCGGCAATCCACCCTCGGTCTTTAATAGCCCAACCAAATTATTTGCCACCAGTGCCGGATCAACCGTTTCCCTCTCCTGGGAAGACAACTCCAATATCGAGTCCGGTTTCCAAATCGTTCGCGGTCATTATGAGGGCGACAAATTAAAGTGGTACATCGTCAAGACCACCGGTCCTGATGCGACGACTGCGGACTTTACTGGCATGGCTGATGGAACGTATTTCTACAACGTCCGTGCCATCAAGGCAGATGGGGAGCGAACCTCCTGGTCAAACCAGGTCCGAGTCACTATTGAAGAACCACCTGTATTCACCGCACCGACCCAACTCACCGGGTCGACATCAGGGTCAAGCGTGTCTCTTTCCTGGGATGACAATTGCAACTGCGAATCCGGTTTCCAGATCGTTCGCGGTCACTACGCAAACAGCAAATGGAATTGGTACATAGTCAAATCGACGGGTGCGAATGTGACGACAGCCAGTTTTTCTGGAGTTGCTGATGGCAGGTATTATTATCACGTCCGCGGCATCAAAGCCAATGGCGAGAAAACATCCTGGTCCAATCAGCTAAAAATCATCGTTGACCGTTGAACCGTGGTCCAGAGTTGATGCTCCGGAGGATTGGCCGTTCGTTTAGCACCTTGGAACCCCCGCTGATTTGACTGAAACCATTGGGCAAAGTGCCCAATGGTTTTTTTTTGTGGTTGTCAGCTGCGACCGACTCAACCAGGTCAACCACAGTTTCTGCCAACGATGTATCAATGCCTTCCCTCTGACCACGGTTTTCTTAACACCATTTAACCAATGGCATCCGTTTCCGTACCGATGATCCGTTTCCGTACCGATGATCCGGTAGGGATCGCCATGAAAATAGAGTTGACCATTCCGCGTCGCTTTTTCCCATAAATCTATACAGCTCGCGGTTTTTTTCGTAACAATAAGATATCTAGCTAGTCTTCGCAGGGGTTCGGGTCGTCAATCATGACCAAAACCACCGTCGGGGCATGATTTTCTTTGAGGAGCAGTAGTATTGGGTAAACAAAAAGACAGTTATCCGAGTATTTTTTTATCCGGGACGGACACCGAACTACCAGCTGATTTCGCCAATGACTTTTCAAAATTCAGCTACCTCAGTGAACTGAGCGGTGGAGGGAGCGGGTTGCTGCAGGCTTTTCACGACAAATGCCTCGGCCGCAATGTAGCGATCAAACGCCTTAAACCGGAGACTATTCAAGACCCCCGTGAACGACGTCGTCTTTTGAGGGAAGCGAGAATCACCGCACAACTTGGTCATCCCAATACTGTGCCAGTTTATGAGATCGGCAACGACGACCAGGGAAACCTTTACTTTGCGATGAAAAAAATCGAAGGGGAGGATCTGTTCAAGATCCTGACCCGCATTGCCCGCCAAGACCGCGTCACCAGAGAAATCTACAACCTCGACACACTGCTGGAGATCATCGTTCAAGTCGGCAATGCGGTCGCTTACGCCCATGCCCACGGGGTCATCCATCGGGACCTCAAACCAGAGAACATTCTGGTGGGGATGTATGGAGCGGTCTACGTCATGGATTGGGGGATCGCCAAGGTGTGGGGGATGTCCAACGAGTCCTATGCTGAGGACTTTAGCCCACAAAGCGATTTGTACCAGCGATTAACGATTTCGGGACAACGTCCCGGCACCCCTCTCTATATGTCACCCGAGCAGGTACTCAACCGGCACATCGATGAACGCAGCGACATCTTCAGTATGGGTGTGGTCCTTTATGAATTGCTTGCCCTACGAGAGCCATTTCGCGGAAAAAACGTCGACGAAACTTTTCAAAAAATATTGAGCCATGACCCTTCTCCCCCATCACAAGTTGCCACCCATCAAAAGATACCGAAAAAGTTTGATGACATTTGCGCCAAGGCGTTTGCCAAGAAACCAGCCGAGCGATACCAAAGCATGATCGAATTCCTCCAACAGGTGCGCAGCGTTCGAGCCGAAGCCATGCAATCCGATGCTACTCAGCATTAGGGAATCAAGGCGATTGGTACCAAGTTGGATTTCATTACTGAATTGCCTTTATTTTCCGATTCGGCAACAAATCGGTTACGATGGAACCGTTGTTGTCTCCCAGTCTGTCAGCGAATCCTTTCCATGAATTACCGCATTTCCCCTGTCGTGTTTCTCGTTCTTGCCAGCCTCCTGCCGATTGGGCCTGTTTTCGGTGACTCACCGCGAAACGTTATTTTTGTTCTCAGTGATGATCATCGTTATGACTTCATGAGCTGTATTGAAAGCTGTCCAAAATTCCTCAAGACTCCCCATCTTGACCGGATGGCTCGTCAGGGCGCTCTGATACGAAATGCGTTTGTCACCACCGCGCTTTGTTCTCCCAGCCGAGCTTCGATCCTGACCGGAAGATACATGCATGGTCACCGTGTGGTGGACAACCAGCGACCGGTTCCCAAAGGCACACGATTCTTTCCACAGGAATTACAAGCGTCCGGATACCGTACTGCTTTTGTCGGAAAATGGCACATGGGCCACGGAGACGACGCGCCCCGCCGAGGTTTTGACCACTGGGTAAGTTTTAAAGGGCAGGGGACCTATTTCGATCCCACACTCAATATCAATGGGTCGAGAAAACCAATGAAAGGCTATACGACCGATCTGCTCACCGACCAGGCGATTGACTGGCTGGGAACACAGGCCGACCAAGCAAAACAGGCCGACCAAGCAAAACAGGCCGACCAAGCAAAACAGGCCAAACCATTTTTTCTCTATCTTTCGTTCAAATCAGTTCACTACCCGTTCCAACCGGCTCCCAGAAACAAGGGTAAATTCAAAAAAGAAAAAGTCGAATACCCGGAGACCATGGCAAACACGGAAAGAAATTATCAAACACAACCTAACTGGGTGCGAGATCGGCGGTACAGCATTCACGGTATCGATCATATGCAAACCGGTCCCTTCGACAATGATCCAGTGCCCGATTTTGATGAACTCTATAAACAGTATTGCGAAACCGTTGTGGGAATCGACGACAATGTCGGCCGCGTTTTGGAATGGTTGGATCAAAACCAATTAGCGGAAAACACGATGGTCATCTACATGGGAGACAACGGATTTGAACTCGGAGAGCACGGGTTTTACGATAAAAGAGATGCGTTTGAACATTCAATCCGCGTTCCGATGCTCGTCTACTCGCCCGGGATGATCAAACCGGGAACCGAGATTTCCGAAATGGTTCAGAACATTGACATCGCGCCGACGATCCTCGATGTTTTTGATGTCTCAACAAATGAAAAAACGAAAATCGATGGTCGTTCATTTCTTCCCCTGTTAAAGGATGAAAAAATCGACTGGCGAGATCACATCCTTTATGAATACCACTGGGAATGGAATTTCCCAGCAACGCCAACAACTTTTGCTATACGCACTCCCCGCTTCAAGTACATTTACTATCACGGCGTGTGGGACCAAAATGGATTCTATGATCTCCAAACGGACCCCATTGAACGCCATAACTTGATCAAAGTGCCGGCCTACAGCAAACAGATCGAGGCGATGCGGTCACAAATGTTTACAGAACTCCAGCAGGCAGGCGGTTTGGTTCTCCCGGTCAGGCCACCGGTAGGAGTTCGACTGGACCAAAGAAAGCTCAGGCGATAACCAACCGTCAAAGCTTTTAGGCATTCGGGTTACCTTCGCGCAAAAAAAACCGCCTTAAAAAAGGCGGTCCTATCTGATGGGAAAACAGCGGTTTTTTTCACTCGACTGCCAAACCGGCTTTCATCCCATCCCTGCGGTACTCTTTTTAGGGCTGGTCTACTTCAGGTAGCGGTCCAACCAATCAAAGAACAGCCGGTGCCAAAGCACTCCGTTCTGCGGACCGAGAACCCAATGTCCTTCTTCGGGGAAATAAAGGAATCTGGATTCAACACCCTGCACCTGGGCGGCAGTAAAAGCTTCCATGCCCTGTGTGACCGGCACCCTGAAGTCCTTTTCACCATGGATGACGAAAAGTGGTGTCTTCCAGTTTTTTACAAACCGGTGGGGAGAAAACTGATTGTACTCTTTCTGGATTTCGCCACCTTTCCAGTAAGGTCCACCCAAATCCCAGTTAACGAAAAACAACTCCTCAGTCGAGCCATACATGGATTCCAAATTGAAAACACCACAATGAGCAATCATGCAGGCAAATTTGTCGGCAGCATTCCCCATCATCCAGTAAACCGTATAACCACCAAAACTCGCCCCAATGGCCCCAATCTTCTTGGTGTCGATATACTTTTCCGAAGACATCGATTCGGTTGCCGAAAGAAGATCTTTCATTGCCTGCCCACCCCAATCACCACTAATTTGATCATTCCATGCTTGACCAAAACCTGGCAAACCACGCCGATTGGGAGCCACAATGACATAACCTTTGGATGCCATCAGGTTAAAATTCCAACGAAAAGAAAACCATTGCCCAATCTGGCCCTGCGGGCCGCCCTGACAATAAAGTAGCAGTGGCCATTTCTTGTTCGGATTGAAATTCGGAGGATAAATGACCCAACAATGGATTTTCTTTCCATCCGTTGCCTCCACCCAGCGTTCTTCGATTTTAGGGAGCTGCAGGTCCTTGTAGATGTCGCCATTGATATCTGTCACCGGAGTCAACTCTCCGGTTGCAAAATCGACCATCCCCAGTTCCCGCGGCCGGAGCATGCTCATATAGGAAACCAGTGCGCTTTTTCCATCCTGCATGACATGCACCAGGCTGAAATTAAACCAACCCTTTGATAGCTGCTTGCCGAGGGTTGCCTCTTTTGATTCGCCTTTGGGCCGCGTTCTGAAAATCTGATTCGTCCCACGATGTTCACTGGAATAGGCATAGCCCCCGCCTGGCAAAAACTGCTTGCCATGGACCGTTTGATCAAGAGATTCCGTCGCGTCGGTAATGCTACCTGTGGTGCGATCGTAAACCATAATGTGATTCCGATCCGCTTCAAAACCAGCACGTGGCATGGAGCTAAACGCGATGGATTTTCCATCCGGCGAGTAAACCGGATCATTATCGTAGCCTTTCCTGCCCGCGGTGAGATTTTTCGGCTTCCCACCCGATGCTGAAATCTCATAGACATCGCTGTCGGTTGATTCAGCCCATTTTTTAACCGCCTTCAGGGTGTAAGCGATATGCTTTCCATCGGGAGACCAATTAAATTGCTCCGATCCTCCGAACGGCGGCACGGGGCAATCCGCCCGGACACCAGGCATCAAATCGACCGGTTCGCCAGTCGAACCATCGGGTTGAATACTTACTACGTGCAGGTGGGAGTACTTGTAATCATGCCACTGATTCCAATGGCGAAACATCAAGCTGTCAATAATCCTGGCATCTGCCTTCGGCAAATCTTGGAAAAGCTCATTGACGGTAGAATCCAATTTCACATCACGTGTAAATGCGAGATGCTCACCGGTAGGCGAAACTTTTAAATTGGCCACGCCGTCTTCAAAGTCAGTCAGTTTGGTCAATTTTAAATCCGAGAGCCGCAACATCCAGGCCTGAACCGCCGCATTTTTTTCGTCACCTCGAAATCCTTCAAACAGCAATTGCTGTTCGCCACCCGACTCGATCCAGTCCAAGGCACCGATGACTTTCCAATCCGAGACCGGTGTAATCGTCGTGCCCCGATCCAGAATCTTCACGCAAATGGTGCTCCGTCCGGTGTTCTCTTTCAAATCGTAGCGACGGACTGAATAGGCAATGATCTTTTCATCAGGGGAAACCGTAGAGCTACCCAAACGCCCCAATTTCCATAGTAATTCCGGTGTCATTTTCTGAGGTTGAGCATCAGCAGAACCAAAAAACATCAAAACCGACGCGAACACCACAAACAGGTGACGACAACTCATACCTTATTTCCTTTTAATTTCGGTTGAAGGACGCGCAAATGAACTGCCCGCAAGTATACCGCCATTTAGGATCGCGTGTCATCGGGCAACCGGAAGCCGATACAATCCACAGCGAGAAAAGACCTAGATGCCGGGTTTCCCTTCTGAGAGAAGTGCTGTCCTATCTGAAGCCTCCCATTTAACGACCGACACAGCAGCCAACTGGAACCCCACGCTGCAGCTGATCGCTACCTGGAATTCCACTCTGATGTTCACCTCAAACCATCCACACTTGCCCACAATGCCCAGCTGATAGTTGAACCACTTCGCCCGGGATGTTTTAATGCAAACTCACTGTATTACACCTGTTGGCTCTAGAACCTTATGAAAAACTCAACGCTCTGTCTCTGTTGTCGTCGTTTCACTTTGGCAATGTGCATTCTGCTGTCCATGAAAATGGTGACGATTTCGGCCAATGAAGTCACACACTCCTTTTTAGGAGTGGGAAAAGCCAACCGGGTCGTCCTCGTCGACGAAAAAGGAGAAGTCACCTGGAGGTGGAGCATGCCTGCCAGTGATGGCTGGGTATTGCCCAACGGCAACGTGCTGTTAGCTCTTTACGGAACCCGTGAATTCCCCAACGGTGGAGTGATGGAAGTCGATCCCAAAACCAACAAAATCGTCTTTCAATACAAGGGACAACAAAAAGAAGTCTCGACGGTCCAACAAATTGCCGACGATGAATTTCTGGTTGCCGAACTGGGACCTGAACCGCGAGCGGTGGTGATCAATCGCAAAGGCAAGATTCTTCGACAAATGCCACTGCAATGCCAAAAACAGAATTTTCACATGCAGACTCGGATGCTGAGGCAGTTACCCAACGGCAACTACATTGCGCCTCACCTGCTGGATTTTGCCGTCAAGGAATACGATCCCAAAACCGGAAAAGTTGTCCGTTCCATTCCCACCGATGATCGGGGACGGGAGAAACGGGATTGGCCCTTTACCGGTATCCGTCTTTCCAATGGAAACACCGTCATCGCCTGCACCAATGGAAACCGGGTGATCGAAGTCAACTCCGCAGGTGAAACGATCTGGTCGGTTAATAACCAGGACATCGGCGAAAACCTCTTTGACGATGCTTGTGGTGCGCAACGACTTCCCAATGGCAACACCGTCATCTCAAGTTACCACGCTTCGGGCGACAAAGTGAAATTGTTTGAGGTGACCCCGAGCAAAAAAGTTGTCTGGAAATTCTCTGGGCTAAACGCCGGATTTCACCATTTCCAGATCCTCACTACCAATGGTGAGCCTGTTGTTGAAAACAGTTGGAAATAGCAACTCTGAAAAAAATTCAGCGACCACACCACAAGATGAGGATCATCCTTGGCCTAGCTGGATGAGACTGTGGTTTGGTTTGCTGGTCCGGATTTTGGATCAACGGATGATAACGTTGCCGCACCTTGGTTCTGACCCTGTATCGACCGATCATCATGAAGCACGATTCGGTTGGCGATTCCTCTGAGTTCTGCCAGGGTCGACTCAATTAATTTGCGTTCGGACTGTTTGGCAAGACGTTCAAGACGAGCCGACGGTTCGGTGAACTCTTCAAATCCCAACGTCCCCCCACATCCCTTGAGCCAGTGAGCATGGTCAGCCAATTGGGCCAGGTCATCACGGTTCCATGAATCCTGCATATCATCCAATCGATCATGCAAACGCGGAACGAATTCCTTCAGGATTTCCATAAATTCCGGAATATCGGTGGGAAGCGTCGATACGACGGGGGACTCTGAGTCGATGGAGATCGAATTATGGACCTGACCGATTCCGGGAAAGCCACCGCCGGTCACCACTTCGCCGACTGTACGGGTCAACAAATCCAAATCGATAGGCTTGGTCAACAGTCCATTACAACCGGCCTGCATACACTCGGTTCCTATCCCCTCAGTCGCATGTGCGGTCAGCGCAAAAATCGGTGTTTCACATCCATATTCCCTTAGCCGACGAGTCGCCGTAAAGCCGTCCATAATGGGCATCTGAATATCCATCAGGATCATGTCGTAATGCTGGTTTTTCCCCATTTCATAACCAACCTGGCCATCGGCTGCGCAATCCACTTCAATTCCAACTGTTCGTAAAACCAATGAGACAAGATCCAGGTTTTCTTTCCCATCATCAACGACGAGAATTCTTTTTTTGCTCAGCGGGTGCAATTCCGCACTCTCACTCAAATCCGATCCGTCGAATTGCTTGATGCCAGGGGTGCACATTTCGACCCCTTTAAGAGATCCGGTTTGGATCGTCACCGAAAAAACACTTCCTTCTTCGGGTTTGCTGCGCACCGTCAATTGTCCGCCCAACGCTTGAGAAAACCGGCGAGCAAGCGTTAATCCCAATCCAGTTCCGGCCTGTTGTCGAGTGACCGAGGAATCGGCTTGTGCAAACGGTTCAAAGATCTTCTCAATTTGCTCGGGACTAATTCCGATTCCAGAGTCACGCACCTCGATTTGAAGTAACTGGCTGTCAGGATCGTCCATCTTGATGACAACCTCAACCACGCCATGCTGCGAAAATTTAATCGAGTTCTCGACCAGGTTGCCAACGACCTGTTGGATTCGTAGGGGGTCACTATGAATAAAATTCGGAATCTCTCCCTCGGTCCGTAATTCAAGCTCTACGTCAGCCGCATTGGCTTTTTTCGCAAATGCATAAGCGACATCATTGATGAGCATCCATGGGTGGCACCTGACATTTTCAACCTGGACGCTGCCCGCCTCGATCTTGGAAAAATCGAGTATGTCGTTGATTAGTTTCAGGAGATCTTCACCGCTGGAATATATAGAGTCCAGATACCTTTGGGCCTCACTATTGTCTTTTTCGTAGCCACGCCTGAGGATATCAGTAAATCCAAGGATGGCGTTCATGGGCGTGCGAATCTCATGACTAAGATTAAGAAGAAATTCAGTTTTGACCCGCGTTGCTTCGGAAGCTTGTTGTTGGGCAATTTCCAGCTGATTCTCTTTTTCCTCCAGATCGGTGACATCTTTGAAGCCAACGATCATTCCCGTTTTTTTATTCCTGCCTGAAACGATGGGGGAGCAGGTCACCACACACGTCTTGCGAGGCCCTTTACCGTTGTCAAAAACAATCTTGTCACGACGATCTTTTTTTAGCCCCTTCTCCAACAACTGACACCAGGGCAACTTGGTGGGATCAATCCGGGCTCCCTCAGTGTTGATCCAGGGAAATCCCCCAACTCTCCACCCGACAACCGCGTCGACATTCATTCCCACCAGATTGGCAAACGTGGCGTTGGCCAAAACAATTTTTCCATACAGGTCGATCACCACTAAACCATCGGGCATGGTTTCAAGTGCCGACCGTATCTGGGGAGTTATTGATTCATCAGGATCGAGTATCCGAGACATCTTGCCAAGATTCCTGCAAAACAGGAAGATGCCGGCGATCGAGGTGGCGAACACCAGTAGTAACAACTGACCATGGCCTAGTCGAATCCCGGCGAACGAATTTGTCTTGGTGAAAACAAGCTCCAATTGGCCCCAAGATTTTTCGCCTATCAAGAGCGGTCTTTCAATTTTATTAAACGAAGGGGGAGATTCCGGAGAGTCAGCAGGGTATCCGCCAAGTTGAAGAATCAATTGCCCCTCTTTGCTGATCACCGATACTGCCAGCAAATCCCGATTGAACTCGACTGCCAAGTCCAGAACGGACTCTAATCGCTCCATCTTGTCTTCAGCAATGAGCCGCGAAACCTGCACCGCAACCGAATCCGACAGTCTCAGTCGACTTCTTTCAAACGACATGAACCAGAAGATCTGGGATATGATCACAAACGCAATTAAGACAAGGCTGATCGCGAACCCGATGCGCTTGACAGCCAGACCAAATTTCGCAAAGTAACTTTTTGTCTTAGGCATGGGAAGATAAACCCGACGATTCCGGACGGAAAGGCTTAAGGCGAATCCATCGGTAATTCGGCTTCAATGGCAGGGTAGATGATTCTCAAAACAAGATGATATTCAAAATTAGCTCATGAATTGGGAGGCGGCAAAGAATGACCACCCCTTCCGCCCGGGATTTAATGTGAAAGGTAGGCCAAAACCGAACAGGCCGATTTATTTTATTAAAACGACTCAAAACCACGGTTTTTCTTAGGCCAATCCAGTCTGTGAAAACCGTAGCAGCGATTTACCAGCCCCCGTTTGAGCCCCGACGACTCGTTGGAACCACCACAGCGCACCAAATTCTCACCGCCGATAGGAGGGCACTCTCTAATCCCACCCCCAATTCGGGCACACCCCGCTGGTTTCAACTCCGGGGCGGCATTCCAAGAACCACTCAGCCCTTTAATGAAAGAGAGCGGTCACCGCCGGTTTGGCCACCTTGCCCTTGGTGCTTCGTGGCAAGCTTTCTACGACGCGAATTTCCTTGGGGATTTTATAGGTAGAAATTCTAACGCGACACCAAACCCTCAGCGCGTCCAGATCCAATACCAACGCCGGTCGTAACACGACCGCCATCCCAACCGTTTCGCCCCACACATCATCGATGACTCCCACCACAGCACATTCAGCAATCGACGGATCGTCCAGTAGCGGTGCCTCAATTTCTAATGCGGACAGTCTGCATCCACCGCTTTTAATGATATCTACCGACAGCCGACCCAGGATTCGAAAATAACCATCCCACATGACCGCGACATCGCCAGACTTAAACCAACCCTCTTGAAAAGATTACTGGGAAATTTTCGGGAGATTCCAATATTCGTTGAAAACCGATGGATCCTTGACTTGAATCTCGCCCGGTTGGGAATCGGAATCTAAAACACCTCCTACTTCCAGTACCAATCGGATCTCAGCACCAGGCAAAACAATCCCCACAGCCCCTCTTCACCGTTGACTACCCGGCAGCGGTTGGATGGCCGAATCGAATCACTCACGCAACGCCCGACTCAATGAGATCACCGCCCAAGCCGATCCCCAGTAACTGGCCGTTTCGGTGTGACGTTCCTTCGCTTTTTTTTTGGTTCCCTGAACCTTCCAGGAACCATCAGGCTGTTGCGATTTCAACAGAAAGTCCACCGCCTGGGTGACCAATTTTTCAAATTCCGCAGACCCGATCTCCTGCATCAAAAACACGATCTGCGAAGTCGCCAGCACATCACTTTCCGCCCCTGATATCCATCCAAATCCACCATCCTCATTCTGTTCAGCGCTGAGCTGAGCGATCATTTTCAAAAAACCCTTCTGATTTCCGCTTCGCTTTAAAAACAGGGCTTTCAATGCCATCCACTCGGAACTTTCTCCGCCCTCGTACTCTCGCAAAAACTTTGCAGCGGATTCCAGCATGGGCTCAACAGTATTGCGTTCCACACTCCCGAATTTCACCAATGTTTGAATCGCCAATGAATTCCACAGGGTAATCACATGAGTGGTTTCCACCAGAGACCGTTTTTGGCTTGGCAACTGCCCGGCTGGATTCCATTGACCGCTGTTTTGCTGACCTTCACGCAAGGCTGCCAGAATCAAAGGGATTTTTTCTTTTTGAAGCGGACTGGCCTCCCAGCGAGCCAAAGCCGCCAACATTTGGGCACCACCTGACAGGTTACGGTTGATCTTCTTTTCACCAGGATGCTTTTGGTTCTCCTTGGCAATGGGTTGAAAAAGATCGTCATGGCACCAATCAATCCACCGATTCAGTTTGTTGGTGTCCACCGCGATTCCAGCTGACTTTGCTTCCACATGACTCCACGCCATAAACGAAACTCGGTGGCAAGACATGCACCCTTTCTTATCGATCCACCACTGGCCCCGCTCTTCGAGATGCGGCAACGCCCTGATAATCGCCTCTGTCATTTTCTCACGCCTGACGACTGGCTGGTCACCACATATCGGGGTGGCGAGAGTCAGCATCAAGATTGACAAACCAAGGGTCTGGCCGACTCTCATTTGAAGAAGCGTTTTGCTACACACAGTCAAACCCTTTCCGAAGTGACCTGTTTGGTTCGGACCCATCAGATTTCCAAATAGAATACTTGAATCAACGTCATCGCCGCTCATCCTCAAGTCAAAATGGGCAGGCCGGTCTTGAAAGCAGTCTAATCAAACAGGAAGATTTTCATGTTTCGTCCAACTCCCATTTATTTCCTCAAAGTCTCAATGATCTGGCGGAGGTGTTCCCTGAACAGCGAAGGGCCGGTTAAGCCAAAATCGGTTTGACAACTTGGCCATGAACATCGGTAAGCCGAAAATCTCTGCCTTGATATTTAAAAGTCAAACGTTCGTGATCAACCCCCAAACAATGCAAAATGGTGGCATTTAAATCGTGAATGTGAACTGGATTTTCAGTCACGTTGTAGCTGAAATCGTCGGTTTGGCCGTAAACAATCCCTGGCTTGATTCCGCCTCCGGTCATCCATTTGGTGTAACAGCGTGGATGGTGATCTCTTCCGTAATTGGTCTTTGACAGACCTCCCTGGCAATAAATCGTCCTCCCGAATTCACCACCCCAAATCACTAGCGTATCCTCCAACATCCCTCTTTGTTTGAGATCGTTGACCAAGGCCGCGCAGGGTTGGTCAATAATGCCACACTGGCGGCGGATGTCATTGGGAAGATTACCATGTTGATCCCATTGGCGGATAAAAACCTGCGTAAACCGAACGCCCCGTTCCGCCATCCGACGTGCCAAAAGACAATTCGCTGCGAAAGTGCCTGGTTTTTTTACATCCGGCCCATACATTTCCAATGTTTTTTCTGATTCGTCGGAGATGTCTGTCAATTCCGGGACGGAGGTCTGCATTCGATACGCCATCTCGTACTGCGATATTCTTGCCTGTATTTCTGGATCACCCACTTCCGAAAATCGTTGTCGATTTAGCGAGGCCAGACGATCGAGCATTTTCCGCCGCATCGACTCACTCATCCCCTTGGGATTGGAAAGAAACAACACCGGATCTCCCGTCGACCTCAAGCTGACGCCTTGATGTCTAGTCGAAAGAAACCCAGATCCCCAGAGCCGCGCGTAAAGCGCTTGACCGCCAAAACCACCGTTGACCGTGGAATGTAAAACCATGAAGGCGGGTAAGTTTTCATTCATGCTTCCCAATCCATAGGAGAGCCAGGCGCCGGTACTCGGTCTCCCCGGAATCTGGCTGCCGGTTTGGATATAAGTGATCGCTGGATCGTGATTGATCGCTTCGGTATTGACCGTTTTGATCACCGCCAGATCGTCCACCATCTTGGCCGTGTGAGGCAACAACTCACTGACCCAAGCACCCTGTTTTCCAAATTGCTTAAACTTGAAAATGGAAGGGGCAATTGGAAATCGTTTTTGCCCCGAAGTCATCGTCGTAATTCGTTGCCCGTTCCGCACCGAATCGGGCAGATCCTTGTCGTACCAATCTGCCATTTTCGGTTTGTAATCCCACATGTCCAGTTGCGAGGGCGCACCCGACATGAAAAGGTAAATCACTCGCTTGGCTTTGGGTGCATAATGCGGCAACCCGTTTAATCCTGGTCCAGCGACGACCGTCCCAGGGGCAGGCTGGCCCGCAAAAAGACCCGGATTAAGCAGGGAGGCCAAGGCCGCCGACCCGATTCCTCCCGCCGTCCGACCAAAAAAATGGCGTCTCGTTTCGATCAACTCCGATTCACGTAAAGGATTCATTCATCCCGCCTTAACGATTCCAGAAATAGTTTTAAAAAAAAAGTTCGGCAGCATTCCCCGGAATAGCCTACCCCTTGGTAACGGACTCACTCAAATTCAAAATAAGATGGGCGATCATCGTCCACGCAGCTAACTCGTCCGCCGTCAAACTGGCATTGCGAGGCATATCACCGACCTGCAGAAATTCCTCGGCCTCGGACGGACTCTTTTTGAACTCGGCTTGGTATTCCCGGTAAAGCTGTTGCAAGGTCGCGCTCTCCTGGACGGTTGGAAACCGGGAGACCACCGATCGAAATGCGTAGTCCACTTTGGACTTGGCATCCGCTCCGCCGCCCAACATGATTCGTTCGGCGAATTTTCGGGCCGCCTCGACAAACTGCACGTCATTCATCAACACCAAAGCCTGTAGCGGCGTGTTGGTCCTGGCCCGTCGGACCTGACAGGTTTCCCGATCCGGCGCATCAAAGGTCGACATCGATGGTGGCGGAGAGGTTCGCTTCCAAAACGTATACATGCTTCGCCGATAGAGTTTCTCGCCATCGTCTCGCCGGAAAATCGCCGTATTACTTCCCCCAAAACCAACCGGCTTCCACAAGCCTGCCGGTTGATAGGGTTTGACGCTGGGTCCACCTATTTTTGCGACCAGTAAACCACTGACCGCCAACGCCTGATCGCGTATGACTTCGGCATCTAATCGAAAACGGGGCCCCCTGGCCAGGAATCGATTTTCCGGGTCTGCCGACAGCTTTCCGGGTGTCACCCGGGAGGATTGTCGGTAAGTGGCGCACATCACCATCGACTTATGCGTTCGCTTGACATCCCAACCATTGGCAATAAAGTCCAGCGCCAACCAATCAAGTAATTTCGGGTGGGATGGCCGCGTTCCCTGGATACCAAAATCTTCTGAAGTCTTGACTAGACCTGTTCCAAAAAAGTGTTGCCAATATCGATTCACGGTCACTCTGGCGGTCAGGGGATGATCCTTCTGCACCAACCACTGTGCGAGCCCCAAACGATTTTCCGGCATATTTTCCAAAGGCGGGGCTATCCAATCGGGTACTTTGGAGGAAACCGGATCACGTTTCTGAGTGTATTGCCCCCGCTCAAGCACATGCGCCTGCCGTTTCTGTTTTCGATCCTCCATGATCAATGAAGAGGGGACAGCCTTGTTAATAGCCGCTATTTTCTGATTCAAACCAGCTTCTTTTCCCTTCGCCTCGGCTAAAGCGGCCATCGAATCCGGATCAACGTTCTGAACGAAATGACGAATCAACTGTTGTTGTTGTTCAGCAGTCCTTTTTGCAACCGGCAGATCAATCAACTTCTGAATCGGAGCGGGCAGTGGAGGTTGCTTTACTTTGGCCCGGTACTGCTGCCAAACAGCAATCGATTTTTTCTGTTCAGCAGACAAACCGCTGGTGGTAATCCTGCCTGGTTTGTCCCAGTAAACGGTTCCTCCAAATTGGGTAAACGCCCAACCATTCAACTTTGATCCAGCAGGTAAACCGACCTTTTCAGCCGGAACTTCCAAGCGAATCCATTTTCCGGTTTCCGGTAATTCGCCCATCTTCAGGTTCGATGCATTATTCCTTCCCGCTCCGTGCCCTTTGTCTGCACCCCAATACGCCCGATGCTCCCACGTCCCATTGTTAAACTGTAACTGAACGGTTTCCGGGGGATTTTTAGGATCCAGATAAACGTAGGCAAACAGACGATCTCCCTGGCCCACGACAAACTTGGTTTTGACGGTCGAGAAAAAATGCTGGGTTAGCCCGGCACCTGTTCGAACCGAAGACGCGGCGCCACTGTAAACCGGATGCTCCGGCGCCGATACAAACTTCCACGAAGTAGCCCCTTCGTTTCCCTC
Organism: Planctomycetota bacterium; assembly: GCA_014238905.1. GTDB lineage: Bacteria > Planctomycetota > Planctomycetia > Pirellulales > Pirellulaceae > JABAAE01. Next base: position 34,251 of record JABAAE010000019.1, on the reverse strand, counting down.
AGGTGCAGCACCTTCTGGTAGAGCATCATCAAACCAGACCTGTTGTTCCTCAGTCAATTCTCCCAATTTCCCCTCAGGCGTCGGATCAACGTAAGCCGATTCTCTCTCAGCAATCAATTTTTGCAATTTGGTTTTGGCACCCGCGACGGCTTGTTTCAACGCCACCAATTCTGCCGTTTGCTCATCCGTAGGAACTTTTACCGCTGGTGGCGGCAACAAAGCGTTTCCGTCCATCGCGCGTTCAGTCAAACTATAAAAATAGGAAAACAACTGATAAAACTCTTTTTGTGTGAGCGGGTCGAATTTGTGATCATGGCAGGCCGCACACCCAGCAGTCAGGCCAAGCCAAACGGTCGCAGTTGTTTCAACTCGGTCAACAGCATAGCGAGCGTAATACTCATCATCGATCGATCCACCTTCGCTGGTTGTGACGTTGCAGCGGTTAAACCCGGTAGCGACCCGCTGGTTCAATTTTGGGGTGGGCATCAGATCCCCGGCGAGTTGTTCGATCGTAAATTGATCAAACGGCATGTTTTGATTAATCGCTTTGATCACCCAGTTCCGATAGGGCCAAATCTGGCGTTCGTTATCAAGATGCAATCCATGGGTGTCTGCGTAGCGTGCTGAGTCGAGCCAGACACGCCCCATGTGCTCCCCATACGTTTTGGAGGACAAAAGCCTATCCACAACACGTTCGTAAGCTCCCTCATTTTGGTCGGCCAGGTAGGCGTCAATTTCCTTTACCGTTGGCGGCAAACCGGTCAGGTCCAACGTCACCCGACGTATCAGCGTTGGCCGGTCGGCCGCAGCTTCGGGTGAAAGCCCCTCTTTTTTCAGGCGATCAAAAACGAAACGGTCGAGCGTATTCCTGCCAGACCAATCCATAATTTCCGCAGGAATTTGCGGAGATACCGGAGGAACAAACGCCCAGTGCCGATCCCATTTCGCTCCACCGTCAATCCAAGATTTGATCATCTCCTGTTGCTTGACGGTCAGCTTTTTACCAGAGTCCTCCGGCGGCATTTTCAGATCTGAATCATCGGAAAGAATTCTGTGGAGCAGTTCACTTTGGCCACTTTGACCGGGGACAACGGCAGTCAATCCAGACTCCAGTTCACCGTAGGCAGAATCCTGTTTATCGAGCCGAAGTCCGGCCTCGCGAACGTTTTCATCCGGGCCATGGCAGGCAAAACAATTCTCAGATAATATCGGGAGAATGTCCCGACTGAATTCCGGTAGGTCATCGGCATGCATCCTCTGCTGGGGACCGGATATCGACAGAGTCCCAAAAATCAGGGCTAGAAGAGCAAAACGAAAGAATTCAAACCTGATAGACCTCATAGCGAGCATCATAGGGCGGCTATCTTGTGGGGTAGGGGGGGGGCAGGAATTTCATACACGAAAACCAGCATACCACAAAATGTGAAAAACCAAAAAAATTCAAAATCCCGCTGCCTAACGGTCTACCTCCCATAAAAATTGGCCGCAGAAAATCAGGCGAATTCCACCCCGTCCCCTGAAATCCTGCTAACCCGGCAAGGGCTGTCTGCGTCCTCCGGCCGGAACCTGCTGGTGGCTGGCCAACAGCCAGAAATCTCACCAGAAAAATTGCCCGGTGATGAAATCAGAAAAGGAGCAAGGGGCAACCGTCACCGATCTGAAAAGAACGGCCCACGCGGTCGGTCAATTCAGCGCGTGGGGAAATCCCCATGGCCTGAAAAACGTTGGCGTGCACTCTTGCCGGCGAATAGAGTTTTTCTTTCACCGCGCCGCCACTACGGTCAATCGCTCCATAGACCTGACCGCCTCGTATCCCACCGCCAGCCCAAACCATCGAATAGACGTTGGGATCATGCTCTCTCCGCATTGTTATTGATCTTGGGTGTGCAGCTGAAATCAAAAAAACACCAAGGTTGCTGCGAGTATTCCCCGATGTTTCAGGTCTGTTTAAAGCGCCGATATCCACCGATCAAACACCGGCAGAAGCCGATCCTTCATTTTTACGAAAAAACCACGGTGGTTATCCCAGTTATCATCACCACCGTCAGCTAAATCGCCGGCCCCGACACCGACCTCAACGCATCACTCAATCGACGGGCCAACCACATGCTTTGTCCACCAGAGGGCCTGTGTACATCTGCCGGAGACGGGGATCTCCCTGACCAACATCGACCGCGCGATCACCAACGCTGTCGGTGAAAAAAACTTTCCCACTTGGCTGACTGATTGCCGCGGGTCCATCAACTGTTCGATTGCCGGCGAGTGTGTTAGAAAACCTACTTCTCCTTTGACACGAATTCCCCGAATATTTCATGAGTATTGCCGCTTTAATCACCGACAAGAATCAAATCGAAGAGGCTCTTTCCTGGGGAAAAACTTTTGCGGCGAGTGAATCAACCAACCTCTTGCTGGTGATTCCACAAAAGTCAAAAAAAGAAAAAAATTGGATCGAACTCCATCCCGACCAGATTCCTGATTTAGATTCACCTTTTCTTCGGACGACCGCCGAAGCCATTTCGGCGTTCCTGCAACCGGCACAGGCCGGCCTTCAAAACCCACAGTCGATGGACCGAACTGTTCACTCTGACGAACAGGACGACAACGTCCCTGCAACGTCAACGATGCCTGCTGAAGAGGAAAACCAATCCCCCGAAACAGAAATCAAAGTCATGGTCCTTCAGGATCCTCAGCCGGGCTGGACCCTGGTAAAGGAGATCCAAACGCTCCAAATCACGTTGCTGCTCTTGCCCGTCTTGGAGGTGTCCCGAAATACCGATGAAGAAAACTCCTGGCAACAGAGTCTTTACCAGCGGGCTCCCTGTGAGACCCTGCAAATGGAATGCAAGGAGATTCCTGCCAACACACCGTTGCGAGTTCTGATCGCCGTTACCGGAAATCAAGACGATTCGGTCGCCCTCCAAAGAGGCGTTCAATTGGCCGCGGCGACAGGCGGCAACGCTACGGCCATGTTGGTACAACCGGCAATCGATGAGGTCGCAAAAGAAGCCGGCGAAGCCAGTCTCAATAAAATCATCCAAAATACATTAGGAAGAAGGTCGACAGAGGTTTCTCAAAAAGTGGTCCTTGCCAACAATTTGGTGGACAGCCTGAGCGGTTTGCCGACCTCCGATTATGATCTCATCCTGGCAGGAACGCGGCGGAATCGAGAAATCAACCAGCTCCTTTTACTCCCTACCAGCGTCAAGAGGGACCATCCGATCGGAATCGCCGCGATCCGAAAACCCATCCCATTGACCAACTTGCTGTTAAACCAAATCCAACGCTTCTACGAGCGGTTCATCCCCCAACTCAGTCGAGAACAACGCATTGGACTGGTTCAGCGAATCCAGAACAATTCGCAGTGGGATTTCGATTTCATGGCCCTGATTTTTCTTTCGACATTGATAGCCAGTTTAGGGTTAATCCGAAACTCGGCTTCGGTCGTCATCGGTGCCATGCTCGTGGCACCCCTGATGACACCCATTGTGGGTACAGGGCTGGCGATTGCTCAAGGCAACATCCAGTTGATCGCCAATTCCCTACGGACGATCCTCAAGGGATTCGCGACCGCATTTCTAATAGCCCTTATTTTAGGCATGGCGATTAGCCCGATCATCAACTCAGAAATGGCAGCCCGGGGGGAACCCAATTTCCTTGATCTGGTGGTCGCCTTGGCCAGCGGGATCGCGGCAGCCTACGCCCTCGGACGCCCTAACTTATTGTCGGCCTTACCAGGAGTTGCCATTGCGGCCGCCCTGGTCCCGCCGGTGGCTACCTCCGGCATGGCTTTGGCGATGGGTTACTTCCAACTTGCAGCCGGCTCTTTACTCCTTTTTCTAACCAACATCGTGGCGATCACTCTCGGAACCACGTTTACTTTCTCAGCCGTTGGAATTCGGAGCCATCAAAAAGGCATGCCCGCTCCAACTTGGCCCATCCTGATCCTTTTTCTTCTGGTCCTGATTAGCGTCGGGTTGATCCAGACGATGAACCTGTCTGTTTTTTCCGGGATTCCAGCCTAATAAACTGGATAAAGATAAGGGGCCAACACCCGGCTTCTGCGGCGTCCGGCCGGTTGATTAAACCTCTTGCGGTGCCATCGTCTTTTCAGGCTCAAAAGGCTGCCCCTGGATAAAAAAACGGAGCGGGGACTGCGTCTTAAAATCAAGGCACCTGACCAATAGAGGGAATTTCAGAGCGAATGATATTTTTTGGTGAAATCTTCACCCGAAGAGGGCTCTTCTAAGATTGAAGAGAACCACTGCCGATCTGGGAAAGGCTCTTGAGGTCTTCGTGTGAACCCCAGAGTCCATCCTGACCATCAGCCAGATTCTGAATATTTGTTGCTTCACTGCGAAAATGGATTGCCATTTCGTCACCGTCTGTACCTTACATCCCGATTATTCCCGCACCCCGCATTGGCTGTTTATGTCCAGGTTTGTCAATCAGTTAAATGGATTACTCGAAGACGCATTTCGACAGAATGTGATCAACGATGAAACCAGGAATCGCCTTCACCAAATGGGCGTAAATTTAAAAAATACCAACGGCTCATTGAGCTTGGCTGCGGTTCTCAGTTGGCTAGGAGCAGGAATATTCAGTATCGGTGTGATCCTGCTTGTCTCCGCCAATTGGAAGGAAATTTCGGATACGTCCAAACTCATTGGCTTTTTTTTACTTTTCGGAGTTGTGCATGCCGCCGGGATTTACTTTCGTTCCTATAAGCAGATGGAATGCTTTGCCGAAGGACTTCATTTTGTGGGCGCCAGTCTGTTCTTAATGGGAATCGGCTTGATCTCGCAGATCTATCATATCGATGGTCAATGGTCGACTGCCATCTTGATCTGGCTCATTGCGATTGCTCCGTTGGCCTGGTGTTTCCGCTCGCCCTCGATCACTCTTTTGTCACTTTTTGCGATGCTGTTGTGGCTCCATTTACTCCCTCTCGAATCGAGTCTTCGAAGTTTTAATATCATGAATCTCTTTGCCATCGAAGTCGGCATTGGCGTCGCGTTGATCGGTGGGGCCGCCATCTTGCGGGAACGCGAACCGAGAATCGCCTGGGCATTCCGAGGAACCGGCTTAATCCTGCTTTTTTTCGCGGTGTACCTGATGGGTTTTTATCGACATTTTTCCTCTCCATTGCCGAATACAAACGGGATCGCTGAGTTACCCGCAGCGGGATGCTTGATTTTAGGGGCAGTCAGCCTCGCCCTGAGCGTGCGAAAATTGTTGCCGGAAAATCCTCTCTTGAGAAACAAATTAGTTTTTTTGCTGGCGTCGCTCTTGGTCGTTACCTCGGCCATGCTATTGGCCGAATTATCCTTCATTCCCCAAGGCGACAATCTTCACTTCTTTAATTTTGGATGGTACCGAACATTCCATACCACCCAATGGGTCCTATCTTTGGCGGCCTGGATTCTCTGGTTTGGACTCGGTTTATGGTGCGTCTTTTTCGCGGCGAAAACGGATCGGAAAGCGTATCTCAACGCTGGGGTATTGGCTGTCGGCCTTGGAGTGGTGACCCGTTTCTTCGACCTGATGGGCGGATTGTTTCAGACTGGATTAGCTTTTGTGGTTGGCGGAGCGGTCCTATTGGCTACCTGTTATGCCGTGGAATACACGCGTCGTAGAATTGCCCGAAATCTTTCGCGGGCTCATCACCGAGGTAGTTCGGAAAAATGAATCGCACAAAAATCGCTATCCTTTGGATTACTTTGCTATTCTGCTTTCTGGCCGGATGGGTTATTTCCGAAAAAAGGCGTTTCGCTCCGGGAGCAGGCACATCGATTCTGGTCAAAACCATCCCCGTTGACCCACGTGACCTGCTTCGGGGACAATATCTGCGATTAAGATATCCCTTCGGTGTTGCTAAGGGACGCTTCACCAGAAAGACTGTGGGAAGGGCTCCAATCTGGGTCACTCTCAGGGCCAGAAAAAGGAACCTTGGTGAAAGAGACCAGAGAGTGTTTCATGAACCCGTTTCCTTTTCAGATACCAAGCCAGATTCGGTGAAATCCAATGACGTGGTCATCCAGGGTTTCATCACTGACGGGCGAAGAATCGAATTCGGAATAGAAAAATACTTCGTCTCCGAAGGGACACCAACACCCGCTCAGGAATCCGTCACCGTACGCTTGAGGATCGATCAGATTCATCGTCCACGTATTGAACAGGTCTATGTCAATAACAAGCCATGGCCGTAACAATGGAAAAACCTTCGGTCAGCTACTCTCCATCCCGAGGCCGTCCTACCGAAATCTATTGCCTTTAAATCAAATGAAATCCGTAGCCTGCCCAGACAAAGGAACGATTGTGAATCAGCGACGACCGGGAATTCCAGTTTTAACCCTCTTCATTCTGAACGTCTTCTTTTTTTCCTGCTGTACGCACGGATCTGCCGACGACCCGAAGATGAATATTCTTTTAATCGTCTGCGATGACCTCAACACCCACGTCTCGACATCGGGATACGACCAAATCCACACCCCAACCATGGATCGGTTGGCAAAAGACGGCATGACCTTCTCGCACGCGTTTTGCCAGTACCCGGTCTGCGGACCATCACGAGCCTCCTTTCTTCATGGACTTTATCCCGAATCGACCGGGGTCCTGGATAACCGTTCTGACATTCGCCAAACACGTCCCGGCACAGTCTCGATGCCCGAACTTTTTAAACGGAACGGTTACTGGACGGCGTCGGTAGGAAAAACATTTCACTCGTCGCGGCAGGAACATGGAGAAATCGCCTGGCACGAGTTTCATCGATTTGAGAATGACCCACTGCCGCTGATCGAACCGGCCAGAAAAAAATTTGAAAAGGAGTTTGGCTCGGTAAATCAACCGGGCAATCGGCTACGATGGCGAAAGGCGATGACCGCAGCGATCGCCCCTCTTAATGCCCAAACCCCTCCCGGTCATGGCCGGAGCGGTTTAGAGGATCATCAACATCGCGACGGCAAAAACGCTCGTCAGGTGGTCAACTGGCTGAAGAAGAAAAGCTTTGAGAACAAACCTTTTTTTATCAGTTTGGGAATCCAAAAGCCTCACGTCCCTTTCCTCGCGCCAGACCGTTATTTTGATCTCTATCCTCGGGAGAAAATCGGATTTCATCGGGACGCCCCGGACTTATGGAAATCCATACCCGCAGATGCCCTCAATGGTCGGTACCAAGCATTTGGATTTCAGGCGGGTGTGGAAAACGTTGCCCGCCGGCAGGAATTCATGCAAGCGTACCACGCCTGTATTTCGTTCATAGACGCTCAGATCGGAGTTGTTTTAGATCAACTCAAGGCCGAAAACCTCTACAACGACACCATCATCATTCTCACCTCAGATCACGGCTATCACCTTGGAGATCATTTTCTTTGGGGAAAAGTCACGCTGTTTGATATCGGAACCAAAGTTCCCCTGATCGTGCGAGTTCCTGGAATAACCAAAAAGGGAAGCCGCTCGGATGCCATGATTGAGCTGGTAGACATCTTCCCGACCCTCACCGACCTGAGTCGACTCAATCCTTCCAAGGACCTGCAAGGAAAATCCATCGTCCCCCTGCTCCAGGAGCCTACAGCAGCACACTCCAATCCCTATGCCTACAGCGTCGTCAGACGCAAACAAACACTTGGCTACGCGATTCGTGATCAACAGTGGCGGTATGGTCAATGGCCCAACGGTGAAGAACTCTATGACTTGCGCACCGATCCTCACGAACGCGTCAACCTCGCCCATCAACCAAACTCTGCCAACAAACTTTTTGAAATGCGAAAAGCGCTGGCGGTTAGACAAGAATTGGCTGGCAGCCAAAAAGAAAAAGACTGACTTCCCCCGTCAGGCTGGTCCCCAACCGGTCATTCCCGAGCGCACTTGCCGGTCAGCAACCGCCTGATGGATCGGGAAAAGACGATTTTCGATTCACCGTTTAAAGCTGAAGAGTTACCGCCTTGGTTTCGGTATACAAATCGATGGCCTCACGCCCCATTTCGCGCCCCCAACCGGATTGCTTAAATCCACCAAAAGGTAATGCCGCGTCAAAGACGTTGTAACAATTCACCCAAACGCTGCCCGCCCTCAGCTTTTTGGCAAATTGATGTCCCTTGCTGATGTCACGTGTCCAAACGGCCGCTGCCAATCCATAAATACTATCGTTGGCGGACTGAATAAGATCTGCCGGATCCTCATAGGCCACCGCGGCCACAACGGGACCGAAAATTTCCTCTTGAATCACCTGCATTTGTGACTCCGTATTGACCAGAACGGTCGGCTCCACAAAAAAACCGTCTCCCTCAGTCCGATGACCGCCAACGACCGCTTGGGCACCTTCCCGTAGACCGGATTCCAGATAACCACAAACGCGGTCTTGCTGAATCTGAGAGACCATCGGCCCCATCTGAGAATCCGGATGCATTCCTGGGCCGACCTGAATCTCGCTAGCTGCGGCAGCGATTCCATCGACTACCTCGTCAAATTGACTCCGGTGGACAAACAACCTCGAACCGGCGCAACAACATTGACCATGATTAAAGAAAATGGCGTTGGCCGCTCCCGGAATCGCCACGGAGAGATCCGCATCGGGAAGGACGATATTGGGGCTTTTGCCACCAAGCTCCAAGGTGACTTTTTTTAGATTCGATTCTCCGGCAGCTTTGACGATCAACTTGCCCACCTCAGTCGAACCGGTGAATGCCACCTTGTCGACATCAGCGTGAGCCGCCAGAGCCGCGCCGGCGGTTTCCCCAAATCCGGTAATAATATTGACCACCCCGTTGGGAAAGCCCGCCTCCTGGATAAGCTGCCCCAGACGCAGCGCACTCATGGGTGTTTCTTCGGCCACTTTGAGAACGACGGTACAACCGGTTGCCAAAGCTGGGCCTAGTTTCCAGGCCGCCATCAGCAGCGGAAAATTCCATGGAATAATCTGTCCTACCACGCCAACCGGCTCACGGTGCGTGTAAGAGTGAAATTCGGCGCCCGGCATATAGGGAACCGAAATGGGAATCGTGCTCCCTTCAATTTTCGTGGTCCAACCTGCCATGTAGCGAAACAGGTCAACCGCCAACGGGACATCAGCCGCAGCCGCCACCACACGGGGTTTACCATTATCCAAAGACTCCAGCTCAGCAAATTCTTCGAGATTTTCCTCGAGTAAATCGGCCAGTTTCCAAATGAGCTTGCCCCGCTGCGAAGCCGTCATCTGCGGCCAAGGTCCGCCCTCGAATGCCTTACGGGCCGCAGCAACCGCACGATCTACATCGGCTTGGTCACCTTCGGCAACCATTGCGATCACTTGGCCATTGGCCGGGTTCTTCACTTCGAACTTTTCACCCGACACAGCAGCCACCCAGCTGCCATCGATCAATAAACCGTGTTCCTGATTCAAAAAATCCTGAGTATGGGGCTGACAATCCGGGGCTGCTTGGGATAGTAACATGGCTGACTCCACGGGGAAATTAGAAAATCACCAATCATTGGTGTGCAGGGCAACTCTGACGGCCTGATCGCATCGATACGTTTTATACCGCAGCTTCACGCTCAATTGAAGCCAGCGTCATGATTTATCAAGGGTGAAGTTGCTGGCACGCCCTTAAGACAAAAGGTAAAAACTTGATAAAACGTCCGGATTGCGATTCAATAGAGGTAAACGCTTCCCTGATTTGTCGAATCCACCGTTAGACCACCCACTGTCATGCTAAACCGCAGAACCTTTCTCGTTGCTTCATCGGTCGGCTACGCCGGTTTGAAATTTGGCAAACCCGCCGCTGCCCAACAACCAACACAGACCGACTCGCCCCAACGCCCTGCGGCGGCCAAATCAACGATCCTGTTTTTTCTTTGCGGGGGAGCTTCCCATATTGACACCTGGGACCTCAAACCAAACGCCCCTGATTCCTATCGCGGTCCGTTCCAGCCTATTCGAACGACCAGTGCGGACATTCAACTCTGTGAACATCTGCCGCTGACAGCCAAGCAAGCACACCATATGGCCTTGGTGCATGGCGTAACCGATGGCGGAAAAGCGACCGGTGATCATCACGCCGGGTACTACTACCATTTAACCGGAAAAGCGCCTGACAACACCTTTCGGACTCAGGGCAACGACCGCCGACCGTACAAGGATGACTGGCCGTTCGTCGGCAGCGTGATCGGGTCGGTTCGTCCACCCCACCGATCTCTACCTCAAGTGATCACGCTGCCCCACCAACCGAGCAGGGCACCGTATACTCGCCCCGGGCAATTCGCCGCCCGCCTGGGTGTTTCGCACGATCCATTCTGCCTGAAAAACAATCCGGAGATCCCACTCAAATTCATGGCGCCGACGCTTTCGGTGGGTAGCGGACTCAATGCCGGGAGATTGAGCGAACGAGCCACCTTGCGTGATTCACTGGACTTGGCGCGGCGGGAACTGGATTCCAATCCCGGAATCCAAGCCTACGACTTACAAAAGCAGAAAGCTCTCAGTCTACTGTCGGCATCGGGAACGGCCGACGCGTTTGATTTGAAACAGGAATCCCAAACCACTCGCCAACGTTATGGTGAGACCGTCAATGGCATGAGCCTTTTGATGACCCGGCGACTGGTTCAAGCGGGCGTACCGTTTGTAACTGTTTTTTGGAAATATGACGAAGGCCTCAAAGACAAATGCAAAAGTGCGGGTAGCTGGGACACTCACGGCAACAATTTCAACTGCCTCAAAGCGAATCTCCTTCCGGAATTTGACCGTTGTTATTCAGCGTTACTGGAAGATCTAAGCCAACATAATCTTCTCGACGATACCTTGGTGGTCGTCAATAGCGAGATGGGTCGCAAACCAAAAATTGGAGACCCCAGATCCGGTGGGATATCCGGTGCGGGCAGAGATCACTGGACAGCTTGTCAAAGCGTCCTGCTTGCCGGGGGAGGAATACGAGGAGGACAAGTATTCGGAGCTTCGGACAAATTTGCGGAGTACCCTGATCAGCATCCGGTTACCCCTTCCGACATCGCGAAAACAATTCATCACTCCATGGGAATCGAAGAGGTCATTGTCGAAGACAACCAAGGACGCCCCTACGATCTTTTGGCCGAGGGGAAAGCGATCAAAGAATTATTCTGACACCACGAATCTTCATTGCGGCCAGGACTTTCCCTAAGCCGCCGCAGTAAAACCTTCCCAAAACCGTCCAGGAGGAGGACTCATCGCTTTCGCCTCCCAGAAAACCAGCCCAGCGGCCCCCATTCACTCTTGAAGGGGAACTGCCTGTCGAACGAAAATCTGGTGACCGTTTAAACGCTATTTTTTCAGAAAATCAATCAAGCCGCCAAGCGGTTTTGCTTCAGCAGAGGGTGTCGATTCGACAGCCAATTCAGCATCTTTATCTGGGGTCACGGTCAATCCCCAACTGTTCAGCATTCCAAACCTCTCGTTGCGGGTCCCCCGAATCACTAACTGCCAAACCCCCTTGACGCTTTTGCCCTTAAAACTCGCCAGACCAGGTTGTTTTTTATCGAGCGCTTTGGGGCGGTAGGTGCCATTAAACGGCCCTTTTCCCTTGGTAATCGGGGCCTGAGATTGATCGTCAAAAATCGTCCTGTCAAAATGATCGTCCGATCCACCAACCTGAGAAAACAACTCCACCCGCTGACCCTCCGGACCCGTCAGATAGGCATCCAGAAAACTGACGTAGGTGTGGGTGATGGAAATCTGAACCTTGAGTTGGTTGATGATAAAATCATCGGTGACGTCGATCTCCGAGATGATGGTCCTGCGTGGCGGCAACACCTGAGCTTCTTCGTTTCGAAATGTACCCCCGATGACGGACGAGGATTTGAGAATCTCGTTAGCGGTCAACAATCCATCTTCGTTTAGGTCAAACTCTTTGAACTCAGCCAGCTTGGCATCATCCCAATCTTCGGAAAACTCCGACATCGCCACCTGACCATCTTTGTCGGTATCGAATTCGTAAAACCAACCGGGAAGACCTTCGGTGATTTCGCCGGCTTCTTTTTGCAGCTCTACCACCACGCTCTGAAGCTCTTCGCGTGTAATTTCTCCGTCTCGGTTGGCATCCATTCTGCCAAAAGGTACACCAACACTCGTCGCTTCGGTTTCACTGAGTTTTCCATCTTTATCGCGATCGAATCTTTCCAGCACGCTTCCTCCGAGCCACGCCACCGACCCGCGTTGCCGCCAAGAGCTTCGGCTACTTCGGCTCGGTTCTTCTTTGACAGATGATTTCACTTCACTGCCTAAACGCATATACCGGCGGATCAACTCATCATTGGCTCCCGATAGCAAACGTCTGCGAGCATATCTTTGTCCCAATTCAAGGCGGCTCAGCCGACCGTCTCCGTCAAGATCGTCATCAAACGGATTCCTGTGTGTCCAGCGAGACCGTGCGGCTTCGCGGCGATCAATATGCCCGTCTCGATTGGAGTCATTACGTCGCAAGGTATTATCGGCTTCGTTCAGGTCCGCCTGTGTGTAGGGAAATTTAATATCACCCAATCCGAATTCAGGAACCAGCGGCATCTTTCCGTCAGGTCCAAAAGCTTTGACGGTCGCCTCACCCTCAGGACGCACATCCTCGCCGCTAACACCATTCTCAAGGGCATAATAGACCCGGGCCGATTCCTGAATCTGAGAAATCCGGTAGGGGCGATCGAACCTGAAATTGCTGCGACGAGAACGTCCCTTGAGGATGCGTTCGAGATACGGCCGAGATAACGGCGTGACTTCGTCAGGTTCGATGTAGCCATTCTGGTTTCGATCCAGCTTTTCCAACGAATCTCGCAAACCCGCCTGTCCGATCAAGGGACCCGATAAATGCGTCCAGAAAACAAACGCCAAGGCTGCTGAAGCCAGAAAACGAAGTCGAATCATGAATTTCATTTGACTGAATGCTTTGAAATGTGTTTCCAAAATAGATTGTGTTGCAGCAGGCTACATCACCCAAGGGTTTAGTTCAAAATCAGAGGTCTTCAATCTCCTTCACGCTGCCCATCAACATCGGATGGGGTACCGATTCGGTCTTTGTTGCTACTCGGATTCGTCCAAATCGGGTTAGTCAAAGTACAACAAGTGATCGTCGATATTAAAAATAACCAGATCCCATCTCCACTCATTAACGGCCGTTCGTTTTCCGCTGCGACTGAGAACTCGATGGAGTCGTTCTGGTCGATCCGCTCCCAGAAGCCCTTCTGCCCACCGGAACCTGCCCGGTGAGAATCTGCTGAAGTTCCTGGGAAAGGTCTCTGGGCAACTTCAAAACCTCGACCGTTTGTCGGGATCGCTTGTCAATCGTCTTGACCAGCTGTTCCACTTCTCGGAAAAGTTGTTCGGGCGCGGTCACAATCAAACTGTTACTCGGTTCATGGACAGCGATGGTCATTTGAGGTTCCTGGTTTTTTCCTCCACTGCCGCCCTGCGGTTGGCGGCCGGAAGGACGACCCTCATTTCCTTTGTTTTGACCACCGTCTTCTTGCCGCTGGCGATCCTGTTCCTGGCCCTGTCCCCGGCTTCCTTTGGAATTGGGCTGTTGCTTTCCACCTTGAGAGCCAGTCGATGAGTTGCCCGCAACTCTTCCGGCAAAGGCCTCCCGAAGCGAAATAGCGACCTCTGATGCATCGACATGTTCCAATTCGATCACGTGCGAAATCCCGTAGGTCTCGATGCTGGTAATACTATTGTCCTTGTCAATAATTTTTAGAAACCCTTCAATCATCTCTATGTCACTGACGGTTCCCTGGGCGATCAAGCGATTCAGGCGAGTTTCGGCAACCACCGTAATGGTCCCCGAAATCATCGACAAGGTTCCCTCACGTGACGTCACAAGGCTTCCTAAAAACAAACTCGAAGAACCTCCAACGAGACCATTAACGAGCGTATCGGCTTCCGCCTCTTTTGCAAATTCTGCGCCATCTAACAACTCCGCCAGGGTTCTAATCGCGACATCCGGCTTGGCATGTTTGAGATAAAAAACGACTGGGGGTGATGCTTCCGATTCTGCCGGACCATAGATCGTGCGCAAGAGTTTTTCAAAAGCATCCAGGGCCTTGGGATCTTCGCATTGCAAGAGCAAACCTCGGGGAGTCGATTGGCAACGAATCGGATCACCCTTGGCGTTAGGATCTTGTGTCAGCAGACGGATCTTTGGAATTTTTAGATCTGACGGACTAGTCGAAGATCCTTCAACGTCTTCTGGCGGAAGTTTGGATGGATTCAAAATCCGTTCCAATGGCTCCGCCCGATCAAGCTCAAGACTCTGGTAGTAATAAACCGGGTTGGCCTGTCGCCAAAACCGGACGGTCATCAACAAAGCCTGCTCCGCCATTTTGCCACGGATCGGAATAATTCGAATCGTGTCAGTGCTGGTTGCCGCTCCCTGGTCCAATTCAGCCACGATTTTCTTGATTTGTTCGATTTCATGTTTCTTTCCCCGCACGAAAAGCCGGTTATTTCCGGGATCGGCATCGATCTTAGGCTTGGAAACCACTGTTTGCTGCTGGCCACCACCCATCCGACGACGCCACCAATCTTCCTCCGGACTCCGGCGAGAAGAACTCGATGACGTCGAGGCATCGGTCGCCTGACTATCAGAAAGGTCGAGCATTTCTTCCAAGAGCGAAATGGCAAAATAGGGATCAATCGTCTTCAGTGGAATAATAGCAAATTCCGCTTCAGCAGCTTGCAACTGCCTCACCGTTTCGGCGATGTCTTTTTGAATGTCTGGCGTTGCCAGGGCCACAATGCTCTCTGCCGTTTTATCCATCGACAACCGGACCGACTTGTCAGCCAAAAGTGTTAACAAGACGTTGTACACCACATCAACATTACCGCCTCGGACCGAATGAGAAATGAGGACAGCATTGCCATCACTGTCAGTCAGTTTTTTTTCCGAGACATCAATGGACTTGATCAGTCCCTCGATGACCTTCACTTTGTCCTCTACCCCGGTCACAAAAATATTTTTCCCCTTCACATCAGCCGAAAGGCTGACATCGATTCCGATCATTTCTCCGGTCGCCAATCCCAGATGTGGTCTGGCGACAACCAAAACGTCTTCGGCGTCGACATGCTGTAGAGAAAAGCTCTTGACAACGGTCCCATTTTCCAGGGTATCAGGCTCAAAAGCGCCAATAATTTTTCGCGCGGTCCTTAGTTTGACGGCGGTGTCGGTGATCAACAACTGATTGGTCTTGGTAAAAACGTCGGGAGGTTTGATCAGGTTCAACGGCAACAATTCTTCAACCGCATCGCTGGCTGCCAACTCACCTAACGGAAAGATACACTTGACGACGTCATGGTCCGGTGTCGTGTCGAGATCTTCGATCGAGACCAACCGGGACAAAGCATCGAGCTGTTTCACACTGCGAGGATCATTGAGATTGATAACCGATAACAGGCGGCCACTTCGAACCAGAGTATAGCCTTCGGGCAACAGAAAAAGGTTAACGCGATCAATCGCTTCCTGAACGGTAAACGACTTCGAATCCGTATAGGAAAAACTGCCTGTTGGAAAATCGTTGGTGTGCAACGCCAGCCCTGAGGTTTCGGCGAGCCATTCGATAACATCTCGCCATTTCGAACCGCCGAAGGTAAAGAACAATTTCTTTTCTTGGCCACCGGTGGTCGGTGTTTGGTCGTCAACAGACTGCTGACCGACAGCAGGGGTTTCAACAGGTGTTTCCGGCGCGGTGCTCGAACCGGTAGTACGAAGCGTTGGAGGCTGTTCTAAACGGGTCTCCTGAAGAGCGGCCGACAGTGGTCCGACAAATAGCAGCCCGATCACAACGGCTGCTGAAGTGCCTCTAAACATCGCGGGCCGCTGCCGTCGAATCGTAGAATCATCGGTGGCCTTCTTTAACTGGAATATCAACGTCAACACCGGGAGACAGGGATTCATAAAACAGTCGTTACAACCGCGGAGAAACGAATAAGGGGAATTTGTTTTGTTGTGGACACTAGTTCACTACCGGTGAGCGAAAAATTACCAAATTGGTCACGCAGCTGGGCAGCAAATTCAATAACAAAGCTAGGCAGGAATCGATCACCTCTGCGAAACCGAGCCAATCCCAGAAAGGGACGGACAATAATCTGCACAAAACGGATCGACCAAAGCTCCATAATACACCGTTAGTTAATAATACACGGTGAATTGACAGGAGGAGAATAGAATTCTCGTCAACCCTTTCATTCTTGGCGTTTTTTTGCCCTAAAGGCAGACTCCTATGGTTCGGTTCACCCGGTTTTCAACGATTATTCGAGAAACCGTAGGATCTAGCTCAGACTTCACTGGCAGCTTTTTTCGGTCTGAATTGCAAACCCGCCGGCACGGCCCCTGAACGAAAAAGTCCGCCAGGAAGCCACCCCCCTAAAAGGGCTGCTCCTGTTTGAGCGAAGTTAACCCTGACAGACATCACAGGCGTAGATGGTTCGGTTGGCAGACTGCCAGTAAAAAATCGACCGCCGGCAAGCTGGGCACTCGGATTGCTTGTAAACATGAAACCTTCTTAATTTGCCGTCCGGAGCGGAAATGGAATCACCGGCGCGAACCGTGATGATTCGATTTTTTTCAGCGCCCAAACGCAACAGCTGCACCGATTCGTTCCAAATGGATTCAAATTCCGAAGAGGTCAATTCGCTGCACAGCCGTTCCGGATTAATTCGACAGATAAAGAGAATCTCAGCCCTATAAATATTGCCGATTCCAGCCACCAGGCCCTGATCCAACAAAGCCGCACCGATCGTCTTTCGGCTGCGCTGGATCCGCGACCAGACCTTCTCCGGATCAGCGTCTTCCTTGATGGGATCTTCACCCAACCTGCCGCGAATGGCGAGCGCTTCGGCCGGAGAAATCAGGTCGCATTGATTAGGACCATTCAAATCAACGGTGATCTCCCTGCCGATTACCCGCATTCGCACTGCACCCCGGGGCTGGGGGGGAGGATTCTCATACTTCTTGAACTTTCCGTACAAACCAAGATGAATGTGCACAACGCGGTTGTCGGACCAGCGATAAAAAAGGTGTTTGCCGTGGGAATCCACATCGACCAATTTTGACCCGGAAAGGCGATCCGCTTCGGACTGAAATCTCCCCTGCGGAGACAATACGATGGTTGTTTGGCCAGCCAACCACCGACGATGATCAGAAGCCATTCGGAAGATAGTGTGGCCTTCGGGCATTTCAAGTTCCAGAAAGGTGGGCAGTCGAGACGCTGTCGAGAAAACATCAGGATTGTTGGAACGCCGCCAGGCAAGCTCGCATCAGTTCAACCGGTCAACAACAATCGCAAGCAGAAACATCAACATGATAAACAAAAAAACGGTGGCGCCTGCCGCCCGCATCGACAGTAATTCATCACTTCGACTGGACTGACGCCGTATCAGATGACGCGACCACTGGGCAAGGATTTTTTGCTGTTGGCCGTAACTACGAAACGTCTTGATGGTCGTTTCATGGGTTCGCTCATCGTCCCGCACCGCACCGAAATAAGTCTCCCAGCCTCCATTGGCAGCCTTGGCTTCCACCTGAAACCGAAACACCTGCAACCATCCGGGGCATTGGATCGCGTGCAGTTCCAATTCGACAAACTTGGCTGAATTTCCATAATAGCCATGCTCGGATAACCATTGGCGAATATCCTTCTCGGTGAACTTGTTGGCAATTAGAGGACTCATTTCCCGGGTCTTTAAATAAATGAAAGCTGTGTTTTTAATTGAGTACCAGGCGTCGATCCATCGGCGTACTGGGGGGTCCCGGAGGACTCCGGTGGGGAGCGGCTAACCTTGCTTGGCAGTAACCGGAAAAAGTGCTGACCCGCAACCAGAGGTTTTTTGTCTGCCAACTTCTCGGCAAAACTTCTATGCGTCTTGCAAAATTCGCTGAGCCCAGGCGGTACTTTGGCCACCGGGACTCCGTTCCTGTTCTGCAAACCGCTGTCTGTTGACCCAACCACCCAGTTTGGCAAGATGATTTTAAGGACCTTGCGAATCCGTGTGGCTGGCGTTGACCGCGAAACCTGCCCTCCGCTTAACGGACCAGGTCGGCCGATCCGTCTCTGCCCGTTTCACCCTCGCCACACCCCGCGATGGATCCTCCGAAGTTTCCGCGGTTTAAGGACGAGCTAAATCTCCAAGATGTAGTTTTTTACCCAACATCACTTCCCCCGTCAGGTTACAGATTTGCAGGGTCAATTCCGGATCCTGTTGCTTCCAATCGATCAGGATCCGACCATAATTTTCCTCGTGGTACGTCTTCTCGATCACTCGAAAGGCGTTCTTGGTCGGCGTTCCACGCTGATGAGGCCGATTCAAACTGCTACTGGTTAGATCATATAACGGCAAACCCGACGCCCTTTTCAGAGCTGACAATTCAGACCAATGACGATCTCCGCTGATAAAAAGAGCGTTATCGACTTGAAGGGAGTCAAGCAATTCCATGAATCGCGCTCTTTCCATGGGGAGGTTGGACCAGGTTTCCTGACCGGCTGACCCCGCCAGGAACTGAATACTGCTGACAATGATTCGCAATTTTGCCGGTTCTTTCAACGTTCGCGACAGCCAGTCCCATTGTCGTTTACCCAACATGGAAATGCTCGGATCCTCGTCAGGGTAATAGGGTCCCCCCACTCTTCTCACCCCTTTTTTGAGCGGGCCCCGAAAATAACGGGTATCCAGTAGAATCACCTGAATTCGGCTGGCTGGCGAACCAAAATATTGAACGTCATAGACGCCTGGCCGCGTTCGTCTGGGTGAAGTTGATTTAACCTTCCAAAAATCTAAAAAGATCTTCTCCGATTCCGCACGTTTTTTATAGTCCGCTCCCCCATCGTTGACCCCGTAATCATGATCATCCCAGGTCGCCAAAACGGGACACGTCTTTTGTAGCGACTGAAAATCTCGATTGGCGGCGAGGAGTTGATATTGATCCGACAGGACCTTCATGTCTTCGGTGTCCCCATAGATATTGTCACCCATAAAAATAAAAAGATCGGGTTTTTCCCGCGCAACCTGACCGAGGATGGGAATCGGTTGAAGTTGGTTTGCACACGAACCAAAATAGAGACGGGAAACTTCAGGGGATAAACCAAAGTCAATTCGGTTCCCTCCAACCGCCCTGGCAACTGGCTCATCAGAACCTGCCCGATCAAAAAAAAGGCCGAGACAAAGTACCAGGCAAAAGGGCAGGGCGGTAGTGAATGGATGACGATGAAGCATTTTGAGCACAAACCGTGGGACGAACTTGAAATCGGAACAGGGACCCCACCGAACCTGCCCGAGACAGCTTTAAGCCAACCCGGCATCGTGCCAACAAGGAACCACCGTATGATAGTATAAGAGATTGCCACTGCCGCTGGTCGATGAACCGATCTCCGCCAACACCCCTGAAAAAAAAGAGCCTCATGAATCCACTTCTTTCTCCGGCAAAAATGTCGTGCAAGATCGCTCTCTCTTTGCCCCACCTCGGGTGCTTTCTATTTTTGTCCCAGTTTTTTCCCCAGCCCCTGACCGCCAGAGAAAGCACCATCGAAGTCTTTATCTTGGCCGGCCAGTCCAACATGGAGGGAGCAGGGCAGGTGAAAGCCAATCCAAAACAAAACGGTGGAAAAGGATCACTGGAATACCTGGTCAAAGATGCAAAAACAGCTAAACAGTTTCAACATACCGTGGATCAAACCGGGAAATGGATCATTCGAAAGGACGTTCATATCAATTACCTGGGACGGACAGGTGGACTTTCGGTCGGTTACGGAGCCCGGCCGAATCAGATCGGCCCAGAATTCCAATTTGGGCATGTAGTCGGGGATGCGCTGACAAACGAGGTCCTGCTAATAAAAACCGCCTGGGGCGGGAAAAGTCTGGCCGTCGACTTCCGCCCTCCCAGCTCAGGTGGGACCGTCGGTCCGTATTATCAAAAAATGATTGAGCAGATTAAATCGGTGCTCAAGAACGGGCCCAATGACCTGCCGGGTTATCGCGGGCAAAAAGTGCATTTCGCAGGATTTGTCTGGCACCAGGGTTGGAATGACGGCTTAAAGAAAGAATGGGTCGGCCAGTATGAAGCCAACCTGATTAATCTGATTAAGGATCTACGGGTCGAATTGAAAACGCCCCATCTCCCGGTCACCATTGCAGTCAGTGGATTTGGGGGCCGAAATCAAAAAATCGATCGCCGGCTGGGCATCATTGAGGCCCAGTTCAACGTGGCTCAACACGCGCTCTTTGCCGGCTCGGTCGCCACCGTCGAAACGCGGGATTTCTTCCGCCCAGCCGCTGAGTCACCCTCCCGTCAGGGATACCACTGGAACAGTAACGCCGAAACTTATTTTCTGATTGGGGAAGCTTTGGGAAATGCCATGGTGCAGCTCATCCAAACCCCTGCAGATCCGTCAACAGGAAAAAGACCATGAAAAAAACTCCAAACTTCGAAGCCAACGTTTTGTGGGTCGTCATCCTGGTTTGCCTTGGCGTTAGCCTGCCCGTCCAGGCATGGCAATCCCCATCGGCGGCGACCGGTGGGCAGAAATCCCTGTTGCGAGAACCAACCCGCCAGAAATCAGCCACCCTGCAGGACTCAACCTCCGGCGAGGAGATCCGGACCCTACGG
Organism: Planctomycetota bacterium; assembly: GCA_014238905.1. Lineage (GTDB taxonomy): Bacteria > Planctomycetota > Planctomycetia > Pirellulales > Pirellulaceae > JABAAE01. Next base: position 13,669 of record JABAAE010000019.1, on the reverse strand, counting down.
GTCCTCAGTTACAACATCCATCACGGCGAGGGCATCGATCGCCAACTCGATCTCAATCGGATTGCCAAGGTGATTCTTTCGGTTCATCCGGACTTGGTTGCGCTACAGGAAGTCGATCAAAAGACGACTCGCACCGATCAAGTCGACCAGTTAGCGGAATTGAAGAAACTCACCAAAATGCCATACGCAGCTTTTGGCGCGAACCTAGATTTCCAGGGGGGGAAATATGGAAATGCCATTCTTTCCAAGCATCCCTTTACTCGCCAGCAGAACACGCCACTTCCGAACCTGACCGACGGGGAACCAAGGGGCATTCTTTCTGTACAGATTTCCTCCCAAGCGATCGGAACACAATCGCCGTTACTTTTCATGGCGACTCACTTTGATCATCGGCGCATCGATACCGATCGAATTCGATCGGCGAAGGTCATCCCCAAAATCATTGCTCAAAATGAAGCAAAACTGGCCATCATCGCCGGCGATTTTAACGACGTTGACAACAGCCCGACTCTCAAAGCCATCGAAGCTCATCTTCAACGATCCAACTCCACGATTTTGCCAACCGTCCCCGTCAAATCTCCAACCCGACAAATTGACTTTGTGTTCAGTTGGCCCAAAACACGATTTCACTGTTTAAAAACAACCGTTTTAAAAGAGGCGGTGGCCTCAGATCACCGTGCGGTTTTGGCGGTTTTCAAGTTGAATTAACCGTCCCGTTGAACGGGCGTGGGATTTGATTTGGATGTAAAAAGAGAACGGTTCTGAGTCATCATTGAACAAGCTTGATCATTGCCTTGCCCATTCCATCTCCGATCAGGAAATACGTTTGGGCATTGGTATTCCAGTGATAACTCTGCCCTGATGGCGATTCTTCCTTGGGGCGAAAGTACGTTCGAGTGGCAACAAAACTAACATTCCCAACAAATTCGGGCATTTTGGCGACAGCGGCCTGAGCCTTCATCAGGGACACAGCACGCGGATGGGTCTCGTTGACTCCACTCATGCCCGTTTCGGCAATGACAAACGGAAGCAAAGGCAACTGCAAATCCTTCCTCAAATCCTTAATCATTCTGGCCAGGTTTTCCTTATAGTGATCGTTAAATGACTGGTTCACGCGATCGTTCCAACCCTGATGCCAACCGACTCCCACCACCTCGTAACCTTTGCCGTCGTAACTTGGAAACTCCGTTTTCAGCCCCTTCAAAACACCCCGAAAATGCCGCAACATTTCACGGTAATAGAAACCAACTGTTTCTGGTTTTTCTTTCAGTTGCTCGATAAACTGCTCGCTGAATTCCGGCCCAATTTTCCCGGAACCGGGAGAGCGAAAATCGACGGCCACTGATTTGCCACCCCACGCCGTCTTGATCAGCAGCACCTGGTCATCAAAATAATCACCGACCACGTGTCCAAACTGAAGCTCCGGCCCAATCAGTTTTTCATTCGCTCCATACCCAGTCGTCAACTCTCCTTTGCGGTCCAAATACCAAATCCAAACATCTTTTCGTGATTTCCAATGACCGTCCTGATCCACCAGATGCGAGAATTGGGCCCGGGTCTTTTCATTCTTCACCAGGTATTCCAAAGAACCCTTTCCACCATTGCGATCTGGATTGGATTGGATCACACCATGTCCCTGCATGTTAGATTGCCCAGCAAGCAAAAAGACCTTCAATTTGCCGTTCCCAGGTTGGCCCGTGTCCCGTTGTTGGGCCTCGGATGGGATCGCTTGACCGAGTGCGACAAGGACCCCGACGCAGCCGATCAAAAGTTTTTTTAGCGTTGACCAAACCAGGGCTTCGAGCAGGGTGGCTTTCATATTTTTTCCTCGACAAGGCATCGTCAATAAAACATTTGGGTGAAAGAGATGGGTTGGTGAATCCCCAGACAAACCGGCTTGCCCGAGAAGAAACTCTCCTCAGCGGACACTCTATTGTAACCGGGAGCCGAGGCCCGGGGAGACCGGCTAAACCATCGAAGGCTCGCAAAGGCATGGCAACTTCGGGCAACGACAACCGAACGGGTCGGATACGATGGTCCTGCTTGGCTCTTTCAACGAAGATTCTTCGCCTTGGCAATCGCCAGAGAGCCTCTCTCTTGAAGACCCCGGAGAGCCTCTCTCTTGAAGACCCGGAGAGTATCAATCGCGAAAACACCTCAGAGCAACTCGCGAAATCACCGAAAAGTAACGCTCTTGAAATGGCCAGGACTTGCTCGAAAAAGACTAGGACCGCATTTCTCGGATGACATCCTGAACAATATCCGCAATCTGCTGGGAATCGATTTCCCCAGATTCCCCCACCTGACAACCACCAATGGGTTCATCGGTAAACCCTTCGTCCGCCAAAAGGCATTGCAACTTCCGGCTAAGTTCTTCCAGGGCATTTAATTGCATTTCGGACTGCGGTTGCCGCCCGCGACCGGTCTTAAAGCCTCGCAGACGGAGTGCCGCCCGAAAGCCTTCTGGAAATTCCGCCGAGTAAATCATCGCGTCAAAAATCGGCAACAGTCGATACTGCAGATCCCGGGCCTGATCGATTTGTCCGGCCCGCGTCATATCGTAAAGTTTTTTCGTCACCTCCGGAATGATTCCACTGGTCGCATTCGTTCCACCATCGGCACCAATCAACAGCATGGGCATCAGGGCAGCTTCCCAACCGGTCAGAAAAGAAAAATCTGGGCGAACGGATTTCACCGCTGCAATCATCCGCATCATATGCGGCAGGTCGCCTGAGGAATCTTTGATCGCCGCCACCCGGGGACACTCTTCCACCAATCGCAAAACCGTCGGAACATCGATGGGCGAGGCGAACATCGGAATGTTGTAGAGGGTCACATCGACCGGGGAATTATCGGCGATTTCTTTGAAGTAGGCGTACACCCCATCAGGCGTCAATTTGTAATAAAAGGGGGAGACAATCGCCACCGCCCGGACTCCCAATTCGTGATATCGTTCACAGGCTTTGATCGTCTCGCGTGTATTCGCTTCGGCTGCACCGGCCAAAATTGGGACTCTCCCACGATTTTCATCGGCGATGATCTCAATGATTCGCACCCGTTCTTCGGCAGTAAACCTTGTAAATTCACCCGTTGAACCGTTGGGGTAAAGACCATCGACGCCCTTGTCGATCAACCAATTCACGTAACGACGCAATTCGGCCTCATTGATCTCCAGGTTCTGGTCCAGTGGCACCAGGTTGGGTGTAAAAATCCCCTGCAGTTTCGTCATTTCGACCACCGATGGTTGGTTGATTAAATCTCTGAACCGGCTTTAGATCGTCGTGGAAATGCACGATAATGATCTGCTACAGATTCCCTTTATCCGTTAAAATCGTTAGCGGGACCTCCCAAAACGGATCGATAGGTCACGCCAATCTTATTTTAAATTGCAATAAAAGATCGTGTGGGCAAAAAACAACCGCGAAAATCAAAGAAACCGGGAATGCCTTTTGCAGAGGCAGCATCACCGTCAGGAAACTCGGCTGGGGCTAGCCATGCCGCCGGTTTAGATCGAGAATTCGCAGCGACCATCCTCTTTTGCGGATTCTTGTTAGTTTATCTGTTCTATTTTCTGTTGACCACAACGGAGGCTGGTGTCCGGCTGGGGATTTACCTCTCGTTAATGCAAAACCCGTCGATTTACTGGGCTTATTGGACCGGATCGGCGGATGGATCGATCCACTTGTTCGACCGCTGGCCGATCGTGGCCGGGGTCACCTTTCACCTGCTGATCGCCTTGGGCATGGGCCGATTTGTTTTTCGGCTGATTTCCCAATGGCTCACCCCGCCCGATCAGATCCCTTCAGCGAACCGTTACACAACGCTGGAAAAAACTCTGCTGCAGTTGGGCGTGGGACTTAGCCTGCTTTCCACCGGAACGCTTCTGGCGGGCATGCTCCAGCTTTATCACTGGAAAATCGCCTGCCTCTTGCCTGCGGTCGGACTGGCAGTGGCAGGCTGGATTTCTCCAGGAACCTCCTTGGCCGCCCCAGGTGACGACGTCCCCTCGGAAACCCGATCACAAGCCCCGGCCAACTGGCAAAAATGGCTATGGTTGGCAGGCATTCCCTTTGGTCTTTTTATTCTGCTGGGGAGCATGATCTCGCCTTGGGAATTCGACGTGCGAGAATATCATCTTCAGGTCCCTAAAGAGTGGTTTCAGGGGGGCGGCGTCCAGTTTTTGCCTAACAATGTGTATGGCAACATGCCACTGGGAACCGAAATGCATGCTTTGTTCGCGATGCTTTTTAGTTTTGGGCCGTCCGATTGGTGGTGGGGAGCTCATATCGGCAAAACCATCTCAGGACTGTTTTCGATCCTCAGCAGCGGCCTGCTATTTGCGATTGGTTGCCGCTGGAAAGATGCCTACTTCGGCGGAGCGGCTGCGGTGATTTATCTCTGTACTCCCTGGGTCACTGCCAATAGCATTGTCGGCTACAACGAAGGAGCGATGGGGTTTTATCTATTGGCAGGCTTGCTGGTTATCAGCTGTCTGAATTTGAGATCGAAGCCTCTGGGCCACCACGTCAAAGAAGAAACGGGCCACTGGAAGGGGGCTTTTGTTCTGCTTGGAATTTTCGTTGGTAGCGCGATCGCCTGCAAATATACAGCCGTTCTGTTCGTCGCCTTACCCATCGCTTTGTTGATCGCCGGCCTCCTGCGAACGCGGGCAATTCCACTCCAACCAGGCATCCGCATCTCAGGATTTTTCCTTTTGGGAATATTGCTGATTGCGGGCCCTTGGCTGCTAAAGAACTTGATTTGGATTGGCAATCCGGTCTACCCGCTGCTGGAATCGGTTTTCCAATCTCACCAAACACCACTGCAGATCCAACAGTGGAATCTCGCCCATGCTGCCAATAGCCAGGCGTGGACTGCTGGACATCTGCAGTCGAGTCTGCTTTCGTTGCTGGTGACCTATAAATGGCTCAACCCGCTAGTTTTTCCGTTGATGGTGATGGCTCTGGTGATCGCCCGCAAAGAGAAGTGGCTGATGATCATGATCGGCTGGGTCGGATTTTCATTTGTCGCGTGGTGGCTGCTCACTCACCGACTGGAGAGATTCCTGCTACCGGTTTTTCCTCTGGCCTGCCTGGTGGCGGCGTTTGGATTAACGTGGACCCGTCATCCAGCTTGGATCGTGGTGGCCACATCGGTCCTGTTAACGGGGGTCGGTTCGAACCTCTGGATTTCAACCAGTCGTCTTGTAGGGGACGTCCGAGTTTTGGCAAATCTGGAACATCTCGACCTTCGGTATCAGCGTTCACGCGATTACGAGCATCCCGACATCGTGCCCCTTAGTGCGGCGACCCAATACGTTGCCTGGATCAATGAAAACCAACCGGCAGCGAAGGTCCTGTTACTGGGCGAATGTCGCCCGTTTACCGCTCAATTTGAAGTGATTTACAACACCTGTTTTGATACCTGCGAGACGTTCTGTCGTCTCAATGGTAAAACACCGGCCCAGGCCCAGGCGGATCTAAAAGCGGAAGGGATCACCCATTTACTGGTCAATTGGTCGGAATTGGAACGCTTGTCTAACACCTATGGATACCAGGTGAGTGACACCGCTGGTTCCCCCGATTATCCCCAACTCATCAGGACGAGCCTTCCGTTTCTGCAAAAACTCGAGCTAACCGAGCTCGACCAGAAAAGTACCGACCGTTGTGAACTCTTTGCGGTCCGGGGACCTGCCGTAACGGGCGATTGACCCCCCCGGATGTCGGACCGCGATACCCACTTGGTGAATCCATTAAATGGGAGGATCAATAGATACGAATCGGCCTTGAGCAACGAAATCGCTATTTGCAGCCTCCGTTGAACATTTTGCTGAACGATTGCCGACTGACTTCGTATTAAGACAGAAGGGGGTTTCTACGGGCTGACGGGTTTGTGAAACGATGGCCTAACCGGGCAATTCGGGATTCCTCTTCAAGAGTGAGGACGACCTCCTTCGTCTGTGTCAAAAAGAACGCGGTTTTGCCGCAGGAATCCGTTTCCAATTCGGCAATACCGGCAAGCATGACCCGTTTTTTGGGGGAAATCAAGCAGAAGGCGATCGAACAAGGGTCAACCGTGGATCAACCCCTGTTAGACTTCCTGATGCCGTGAAAGCTTTTTTTTGGGGAGCGGTTTATTTTTAGAGCCGTCTCCGTCAAATCCGACTGATCCACCTTCCTTCAAGCAAATCAATTTCCTCGATGACTCGAATTCCAATGGTCCGCTTCGTGTTTTTATCCCGCTCTGCGGGTCTGATTTTGGTCCTGGCAATCACGCTTTTGATTTCCGGATGCAGCAGTGACAATTCCAGTTCAGATTTTAAGGCAGCTGAGGGATCGACCGATGAACCCGATGCCAAAAAAGTGAATCCGGACTGGATGAACAGTACCGGCTCTTCCAACCCAAAAAGCACCTCGAAATCATCAGCGTCGGTCCTCCCTGACTCCGGCGGCGGTTCGACGTCGGTTGCCAAGGGAAAAGAAAACCCCAACACATCGTCAGCCGGTACCGCAAATCCCACCACTGGTAAAGGGACACCACCTTCGGGCCAAACTGGACCTTCCGGCAACCCTCCGCCTAACACTCAATCTGCAGGAGGCACCAACCCCACGGCCACCGCCGATGGAACGGGCATGTCGACCGAGTTGATGGCCAAGCTTCTCGATCAGTACCAAAGGTCGCAGAAATACTATGAAGAAATGCAGAACCAACAGCTTTCCACAGCAGCCATCGCCGAAGCCCGTGAAAAATATGCAAAGATGGTCGAAGTCCGCCTGGACTATGCCAATCAGTTATTGAAGCGATCTCTTCCGGAGAGGGAGCGAGAAACCGTTACCAAACTGAAACTGGATGCCCACCAAACACTCGCCGGTTTTAATAGGCCCGAACACGAAAAGCTACTTTACGAATTTGGTGACACGCTCGCTGACGACCCCAATGACAACCTTAAAAAGATCTACGAATTCGTTAAATTGCAAAAACCGTTTAACGAAATCGTCCGGGGAAACAAGATCGACGAAGAAGCTTTCCTGAAGCGATTTGGAAGAATTGTTTCATTCTGGCGTGATGACATTGAAGTCTATCAACGGGCAGAGCTTTGGATTTCGGGTCTCTACAAATCCGGCAACCGCTCCGTATTCGTCAACTCCCTAGAACTCGCCGCCGATGCTTTTTTCCAGAGCACCAACGAGCAATTGCTGACCCGATCGGCCATCCTAAAAGACCGGTTACTGTTGGCAAAACTCGATTTTGACTTGATCATCACCGATGTCGCCAACGGGAAAGAGGGTTCGATGGTAAGACTCTTGGAATGTGTCAAACGTGTTTTGGCGCAGCCCGATCTTTCTGCTTATGTCCTCACCCAGGTCGTCCAGGCTGGCTTGCAACTTGAGATCAAACATGATTATCAACTTGCCAGAGAGTATTACAGCATCATTGAAAAGAAACTTGCCTCCATACCCAATCAGCGTTTGAAAGAGAGTATTGGGGTGTTGGTGGCCAACGCTTTCAAACGTTATGACATGATTGGCAAACCCATCAAAGTAAAGGGGATGATTCCCTCTATTGAAGGCGGCCAATTTACACGCAAACCCATTGATTTTTCCGCCTATCGGGGAAAGGTGGTCATTTTGTTTTTCTGGGCGGTCGCCAACCAGCCTTCCTACCAGTTGCTGCGGGATTTGGATCGGTTTTACATGGAAAACCAGGACAAGGATTTTGTCCTGATTGGCGTCAACGCGGATAAGGACACCAACGTCATTGCCCAAGTCATGCAGTTCGAGGTTCCCAAACGGAAATGGATTCATTTGATGCCCAACAATCCGACTTCGGTGGGCCTCAATAGCGAGATGGCCAAAAACTGCGGTGTGGATTCGATGCCCTACAACATCCTCATCGACAAAAAAGGGAATGTGTCCGATATCCGCGTTTATGGAACGATTTTGGAAGACAAGGTTTCTGAATTGCTCGGCGAAGAGGTAAAGCGAATCTATGCCTCCCCACAAAACCCAGCGCCGAAACAAGGGGACCCAGCGCCGAAACAAGGGGACCCAGCGCCGAAACAAGGGGACCCAGCTCCATCAGACACCAAAGGCAAACCAGAACCTCCTGGTCCTGAACCGAATCCCCAGCCCGCTGCGGGCGTTCAAAAGCAGCCCAAACCAGATCAGCCCAAACCCACTGGCAAAAAGGCTCAGGATCCCCCGACTGCCGAGCCGGTCGAAAATAACAAAGCTGAGGAAAAGAAAAAAACTGATGGGCAAGCCGATCCACCCGCCAAAGAAAAAAGCGAGGCAAGCCAGAAACTTCCCTGATCATTTCTCAGTGACGCCCTCGATATCGGGATCAAAAAAGACTCTGGCAACCGGTGATCCAAAACCGGTGATCCAAAAACCGGTGATCCAAAAACCGGTGATCCAAAAACCGGTGATTCGACTGCCGCTCGATCTCATTGGCGATGATGTCCCGCGACTGCCAACTCGGGTCGCCGCTGACCCATCCAAAGGGGGAGTGTTGATGCAGTCCGCTGGCGGCGAGTTGCCGCCGATCCTTCCCCAAATCGGATTCAACATTCCCGTCACGACGAGTTTGAACTTTGCGGGTTTTGATTATTGGGTAAAAATAGGTTGATTCTGCCTCGCAACCGGTTGAAACGCCGGTTTTCTGTTACGGGACGACATTTACAAGCTAGGGTTCCCATTGAAGCTGGTACCTGCTGAGATCAGTCCGGCTTCCGGAGTTTTATTGGGTCCATTTCACGATCTATCCGTGGCAAAACGATTTGTCAGGATTGGTTTTCACCCACCAACGGAGTGAATGGGTAATGAGAAGCCGGGTCTCGTTAAACCCCGGTCCCTAGGCGTTATTGGGTGATTTCCATGAATATTGAAAACAAACTGGCCAGAGATCAAATCGCCACCTGTTTTGATTTGTTGTTGGAGCATTTCGAAAAATCCATCGGCAACGTGGAAAGACGCACACGCGAGCGGGTCAATTACCCTCTCCCGGTCTACCTCACTCCCTGGAACTCCGGCGCCGAGCCAGATGCCAATGAAACCTTTGGTGTGATCGGTCGTCAGCTTAGCGAGCGAGGCTTTGACTTTTTCCACTACGAGCCCATCCCCTTCAAAACGGTCGTGGTTTCTTTTGAGTATTCCCCTGGTCGCTTTGTCGCCTTGCGAATGAAGCTCACCTGGTGCCGATTCGGTCGTCACGGCTACTTCGAAAACGGCGGAGTTTTTCTGGATGTCGTCGATTCGCCACTGGGCGCTGGCCCCTTTTAAGCACCTCTGGTCACCACCAGAGATCCCGCTTCCGGAATCCCATGGACGCCATCAACTACCGATCCATCAACGGGAGAAATCTCCACCGGTGGGTTGATCAAAGCTCCACTGACTGATGGATAGAAGCTAAAAGCCAAACGCTCACTGAGTTGGCCTTGGCGACAAGGTTTTTCCCAAGAGAGCCTTGTCTGTTTTTATTCTGCCGATCGAATCGTTCGTGCAGCAAGATTTGTGCGACCAGAGTTGTGCGGCAACGCTCGGGCAAAGGCCCCCGACCTTCTGTAACGTGACCTTCTGTAACCTGCCCTACAGCACTCTAACGTCCAGCCCCACTGATCCTACGAACCGGTAGAGCCTGGTTTCCGCAGATTCCGTAGTGACGCGGTCACCCATCACTTTTCAGTCACCCATCACTTTTCAGTCACCCATCACTTTTCAGTCACCCATCAACGACACTAGCGGCGAGGATTCGTTGGCTCAAACTGAACCCCGGTCGGCTGAGCCATCCAAAGTCCTTGTCGACTGAGCGGTTGTATCCTGTTGAATTGATGGACGGCGACCGATTCGATCCTGTCCTGCAGATGGACTGAGGGGGGTAACAACCGGCCTTCCTGCTTGGCTAATTGGGCCAATTGATTCTCTCCCAACGCTTGGTGGACTTTGGCGAGAACATTCCAGGTCAAGGCATCGTTTCTTATTTTCAGACTGTCAATTAATAGCCCACGCGCCTGTTGATAGTGGTGAAACCGCGCGTAAATCATTCCCAAATGATGGGAACTGACGGCGTCATCCGGTTGCACCGCCAAGGCGAGGCGAAACATGATCATGGACTTGGCTGCCGGAGATTCATGGTGGGGCTCGTCGAAGAGCTCGGCTGCGAGGTACAACTGCCCCATCAATCGAAAGGCCTCCGAAGCCACCGGCTGTTTTCCACAAGCTTTTAGGAACTGTTGTTCCGCATAAGTCAAATAGGCCAACTGCGCCTCACGACGATTCACCTCAGCCGCCTTTTGATTTTTTAGGACCGGAGTGTCATGGATCGAGACCATACGGCCCAAGGCGGGCTGCTCAACAGAAAAATCTTCGGACTCATCCAAAGCCACCACTGCAGAACCAAGTGCCGTGGAAAAACGACGTGTTCCCGTCGATTGATCGAGAGATTGGCTAATCATCGCTAGCGCATTTTGAGTTGATCGAAATGCCGATGAGATCGTTTTGCCTCCGTCTAGTTTCCCGCTGGAAGGGATCTGTTGCCTAAATTTCTGCAAAAAGCTGGGAGAAAGGGTCAGCTCCGGTGTCCAGTCAATTTGGGCATGATCTTCGGCAGGGGTCACCTCCGCAGGACGTTGGGGATCCTGATGACGACGATTGTTTTGCTGGGTAAATCTTCGATACAGCGAAACCGATGGTACCGGACTGGTCAAGGCGTTTGCCGGGGTGGGCTGGTCCTTCCTGACAGCAATCGCCGTTTGGAGATCCCCAAATCCTCGATCCTCGATCAGGTCCATCGCCGGAAGTTCCCAAATCGGCTCAAGGGTGGGAGCCTGAGCCACTGCGTTCAAGCGACCTACCGATCCGCTTGGGTGAGTCGCCCCTCCGGTTAACCCTTTGGCAAGGCGGGTATCCCAGAAACGGGAGGGGGGAGATGTGGCCTGGCTGCTGACCGGACGCGGGGCCCGAAGAGGCCGCACATTGGCATTTGCGACGGGTTCGACGGTTTCACGATCAGCAGGGTCGGTAACCGCCGGTGGCAATCGATAGACCGCCGATTGTCGGTGCTCGGCGTAAGGATAGTAAACACTGAGGCAGATAATACCCACCAGAACCAGAACTGTGATTTTTGTGATTTGTCGTTCCATCGAATTACCCCAGACCACATCGCCAATTGCTTTGATGATCGGAATGATTCAAAACCCCGGCGATTAATAGTCTGCCACCTCTCCAAAAATACAAAAACGAGCATCTCACAATCAGGGCAAACGATTTATTCCGCAAAGTTCGCCAGCGGTCCGCCAGCTGGCATGAGAAATCGATCCGGGCGAAATCCCCAGGACCGACAATCCACGATCGCGTTGCGATTGTTTATAAAACGATTGTCCATAAAAAAAGCCGCCTGGAATGGCGGCTGTGAGACTTCGCGTTGGATGGAATCAATCGAACAAAATTAGGACGAAACTTTTTCCGATTTTTCCGGAGCAGCAGCATCACCTTCGGCAGCTTCACCTTCGGCAGCTTCACCTTCGGCAGCTTCACCTTCGGATGGCTCGGGTTCTGCAGGAATTTCAATTTTGGAAGCGACCGGCTCAATGGCACCGACAGCGATCAGGATATCATCAATACTGTTGGCCGCTTTGTGAATGACAGCGTCCCTGGACGAACCACTGAATCGCGAACTCGAAGGCCCCGGTGTTAGAGGCCCCGTGTAACCGTTTTCGTGCAGCCATCCGCAGACACTATTGGCTGCCGAAGAATCACCGGTACCCGGCAACAATCGCTCGGTAGTGGCCAGTGTCGCCAAGTCCGCATCGGCAGGTAAATCGGTCAGCGTTACCGACACCATCTTGCCCACGCCCAGTTCGGTAAGATGTTCCAGCGTTCCTCCACCAACGATCCAGTCCCAAGTATTGACGACCAGACCAACGTTTTCAGCAGCCACGGCCTTGATCAGGGAGACCATCCCTTCGACCTGGTAAATGAATTCATATTCCTTGCCTTCACGGCGAGACGCAGCCGCTTGGACTTCGAGTCCCAACTGGATCGACTTTTCAGCCAATTTTTCGGCTACCTGACCAATTCGGGTACGGTGTTGTTCAAAATTCTCATGGTAGGCCAGCGTATTGCTGTAGGGCTGGATGCTGACGGCAATTCTCTCCACTCGACCGTCGGCGCCATTTTCAACATTCCGCATCGCATCCACAATTTCGAATACCGTATTGAGCGACTCAATATCGGCATTGAATTCTTCGTCGGTGCCATGAAAACGAATGTTCATTCGGCCCACACCCACTTTGAGCATTTTAGCGCTCACCAGATAACGGGCAGCAAAATCGACACCGCTGGCAGCGGCTCGACTGCAAAGGTCTGAAAAATCGACTGACACACTAGAATACCCGTTGGACAGGGCGAATTCGATCACCTCATTCTGACGTCCTACGATTCCAAAACACTCACCATCAAGGTTTTTAAACATTCGTTTCCTTTTATCCGCGGCCCCGGTAGGCCAAAGAGTTTACTGATTTCCGACTGTATCATTGATCGATCACTGAAACGATGACCGTCGGTGAGATCATGATCTTTCAGTGACCGGATTATTTCAAACCACTCGATTTTCACTCGATTCAGACAGGGCCATAGCCCGGGTTTCGGCGAAAACTGGCAGAATGGACTCGTGTTCAGGGCGGACACAAGCGCATTAAAAGCCGAGATTATCGCAAAAATAGGAAATCCTTCAACCAGAAAACGGCATAAAACTGTCTAGTTGGCGAGAAAATAACGCTAGTCGAGCCCGAGCGACCTCATTCCAGCGTTAAATCAGAGATCTATGGCCTCTTCGGGCAGCTGATAACCGATTGGGCGGAGCAGGGGAGTCCCTGTGGGCCAGTCCAAGCCGTTCCAGCCTCCCCTCGTTACCCACAAAAAGTGAGAAAAGCGGGGATTTGAGGGACTGTCCTTGCAGAATCCAAAGGCAGTTGGGTGGGGATGTTCGGTAGACCTTGATTTGGCGTGTTGACCGATCTCACCAAGCAAAGGGCACCTTCTCAGCTGGAGATCAAGCGAAAGAGCTTTGTTGATTAATAAGATGGGGTTGTTAAGATAACTTCGTTAAAGTCAGGGGATCAATTTTTACGATCAACTGCAAACAGCAATTGGGGGGCGAATTGGATTCGACCGGATTGTTTGAAGCTTTAGTGGCGTACCGAGGTTGGTCAGTTGGCCTCGTTAAAAGCTGACCACAAAACTTTAATTGCCGAAGATAATTTGGCTCTGGCTGCGTAAGAAAACGCGGTCCCGGTTGATGAGCTTCGCCGGAGAGCTCTGAAAACCGGTCACCAATTCCGGACCGCAACGGTTCATGTCGAGCACGGCTGTTGTTAAATCAGTTCTTGGCTAACCAAAAGTTGAGCCCGTCGGCCGGCGCTTCCAAGGTGACAATCAAATAGTCGACTACGTGCGTAGAAGCTACTGCGGATTCTTCGCGGGACGCGGGTTCGATCCCCGCCGCCTCCACTCGACAGCCGCTTGCGAGAAATCGTAAGTGGCTGTTTTTATTGGTGTTCGTGATTATCGCTGTCCCATCCTTACTGTCCCACGGCACCAGCTTCGGTCCTTTGCACCCATAATAGTCCGATTTCTAGTCCGATAAGGCCCTTTCCTTGGGCCGATCCCTG
>JABAAE010000018.1:14741-94332 GCA_014238905.1 Planctomycetota bacterium | reverse complement strand
GGTCTTGTACACACCGCCCGTCACACCATGGAAGTTGGTTACACCTTAAGGCAAAGCGTAAAACCTTTGACTACGGTACGATCAGCGACTGGGGTGAAGTCGTAACAAGGTAGCCGTAGGGGAACCTGCGGCTGGATCACCTCCTTTCTAAGGATAATCAGTACGACAAAGGCAACTTTGTCATGCTTATCGTGGGCACGATCTCACAACGGAAGCTTGCTTTCGTTGGAAATCTGGAAAAGTCACTACTAAATACAAGAAACCCGTCATGGTTTGCCGACCTGACGGGTTTTTTTGTTTCTTGGCTCGCTGTTTCTTGGCTCGCTGTTTCTTGGCTCGCTGTTTCTTGGCCTTGCCGATCTCTGTTTTGGGGTTTGCCCAGCAATTTCTTAACGGCCCGGCTGACCTCCGCTCATCGTTTCCAGATCCCGTCTAATCCAAAAAGCTGGTAACCCAAAAAGACTGGCAGTCCAAAAAGCTGGTAATAGCCGCTCATCCCGCTAGGCGAGCCAACGATTTTGCTTGAGTTGGTTGAAAAACCTTCGGTTCCCATCGCAACGCACCGGCTGAGTTGAAAAGACGACCTTTCAAAAGAGCGGATGAAACCACGCAATGGGTCATCTAGAGAATGCCCGCGGACTCGAATGCCGAAACAAGGCGGGTTTGAAATTCCTTTAAATTCCAAATTAACTGAGAGCTGGAAACATTCCGGTGATTGTGTAACCGGATCCCTTGCGATTCAAAGCTAAGCACTTCGGGAATACCGTTCAATTCGACGTTGCACTGGGTCGCTTCTAGGTTGTAGTCCAGATTCAGGTCCGAATCATCCATCTCTTCGATGGCATCAATCAATTCCTCCACCTCGATTTCAATTCCGAAATCAATCTCGATTCCATGGAATCGATTACCAAACACGGATTCAAACTCGGCGGTCACCAGTAGATTCAGGTCGAAAATATCATCCAGCTGACGGAGTTGCGTTAGCTGGTCACAATGATTTTCAGACATCTCGAAGGAATGCTGGTAGCGAAATTTGGTGGTCGTCAGAATACCACAGCCATAGGGATCAATCCCCACTTCCATATCCTTCCGTTTCAAATTCAATTCAGATCGCAATTGTCTGTGAATCGACGTCAAATCGGCATCCAGTTCAGGCCGGACCAGGGTGCCGATAAATCGTAAAGTCGATTCCATTTTCCGCGTCGGGATAGAATGGGTCTTTCTGAAACCGCGTAAATGCCTGACATTTACCATTTGACGGTGAACCAATGACATATTGGCCTTGGGAAACAACAGTTCGAATGTTTTTTTCACAAGGAACCAATCTATGAAGGGAAAACGACCTTCGCTCACGCGACTCTGCCCGCTGCACCCAGTCCAGTCCAGTGAAACCATCGACGCGAACGTCCTGGAAAAGGGGACGGTACCAATGATGCCGTTATCCGGATGACACCGTCAGCCGGATAACGCCTTGAATCGGGCGGCCGGGGACCACCAGCGAAAACTCTAAATCAACTCTAATTGTAATTTCACCGATTCGAATACGGCAAGACGAGTCGTCCAGCGATGGCTCTTGCTGTTCAAACTGGATCTTCGCCAATTCGAGTTGACACTCCCGGCGAGTCAAGTCGCGGGAAAATGGCAACTTAGGTGATGACCAATCCCTCCAGTCCTGGCTCGGGATCTGGAAAAGCCATTTCGAGTCGCTGCAGCTTTTCAACGATAATTTTGGAAATCAAAAGGTTTCGATACCACTTCCGGTTGGCCGGAATGACATACCAAGGCGCCCAGGACTGACTGGTTTTGGACAACATCTCCTCAAACGCTTTCTGGTAATCGCTCCAATAAGCTCGTTCATTAAGATCACTTTTACTGAATTTCCAATTTTTTTCAGGGCGATCTAGACGCTCCTGCAGCCTCTCTTTTTGCTGATCGGCATCAACATGCAAAAAAAACTTCAGGATCGTCGTTCCTTCATCGGCCAACATTTTCTCAAACGCGTTAATGTGCTCATATCGTTTTTGCCATTGGTTTCGAGGAACCAGGTTGTGGACCCGGACAACAAGCACATCTTCGTAATGGCTTCGATTAAAAATAACAATTTCACCATTCCCCGGGGCCTGTTGATGGGCTCGCCACAAGAAATCATGTGCCAATTCGGCTTTGGTGGGCTGCTTGAAGCTGGCTACACGGACGCCTTGAGGATTAACACCATCAAAAACGTGGCGAATCGTGCCATCTTTGCCACCGGTATCGGTTGCCTGAAGCACAATCAGGACTTTGTGCTTGGACTGAGCATAAAGCAGCTCCTGTAATCTTTCCAATTCCTGGTTGAGTTCGGCAAACAGGGGCCGCGTCATCTTTTTGCCGTTTTTTATCCCCCCGTTGTCGTTGGGGTTCCAATGATCGAGGGTTATTTTTTGCGTCGGATCGACCAAATACTTTTTCATTGTCAGCCCAAATCAAATAAACTGGAGGCGGTTTCTGGCCACGTTAACCTCCGTCTGTTGACACCGCAAGAGTTTTGCACGGCGGAGATTACCAAAACAGTGTTTCATTCGAGCGTCCGATATTCACTTCAACTTTCCCAGCCAATGAACTCCCAGCCAATGAACTCCCAGCCCGATCGCAAGCCATTCACCTCGCACCTCGTTGTGCTCGCTCTCCTGGGAGGAATCCTGGCATCCAGCGGAGCGCGTTCCTATCCTCAGCTACCCGAGAGTGAACAAAAAAAGTTATTAACCGCCGATACCGATAGCTCGCCTGAACAAATTCGTAAAGCGGTTGAAAAATCGATTCAACTTTTGGAGAAAAGCTCGGCCGAATACCTAAAACACCGGGAATGCTTTTCCTGCCATCACCAGGCAATGCCTATCGTTGCCCTCAAATTCCTACAGGGACGCGGAGCGACCATCGACCAAGCCAACATCACCGCTCAAGTTAACCATACCCGGCAACATCTTTTAAAAAACCAGACTCAACTTGAACAGGGAAAGGGTATCGGCGGCCAGGTGGATTCAGCAGGATATGCTCTCTGGGGGCTGATATCAGCTGATCATTCAGCCGATGACCTTACCGACGTTGTCGTGTCTTATCTAATCGCCAGACAACCCAAACTTTCCTATTGGAAGAAATCCGGACAGCGTCCTCCCAGCGAAGCCAGTCATTTCACCACGACCTTTGTAGCCCTGCAGGCGTTGTCGAAATACGCCCGGGGAAAAAATAAGCAAACGATGTGGAATCGTATTTCTTCCGCTGAAAAATGGCTTAAAACTGAAAAACCGCGAGATACCGAAGATCGGGTCTTCCTGCTAAGGGGATTGAGATCGATCCAACGACTCAAAAAAGCTGACTCGAAACAAAAAGGACTCGAAGACGATGCAAACAATTCAAAAATAAAAGAACTGATCAGCCAACAAGCCGCCCTCCTGGTCGACCAACAACACGAGGATGGAGGATGGAGCCAGACCGAAAAGATGCAAAGCGACGCGTACGCAACCGGGACGGTCCTGATGACACTCATTGAATTAGAACATCTCCGGCCGCACGATCCGGTCGTGTTAAAGGGAATTCAATTTTTGATGAAAACTCGCAAACCGGACGGTTCCTGGTATGTCAAAAGCCGGAGCGACCCCTTCCAGGAGTACTTCGAAACCGGTTTTCCGCATCAAACCGATCAATTCATTTCGATTTCGGCAACCTGTTGGGCGGCCATGGCCCTGGGAACCCAAATCCCATTGAGCAAGAAAAGCCCGGCGAAAAATCACAAGTCAAAAAGTCAAGTAAAAAAAAGCTGAAACATCCCCTTTTCCTTTTCGAATCGAAGATAATTTGTTTGACCTGGTCGCTCAGTGATATAGAGTTTCAATGCGGTGGTCCGACTCCACTGGCCGCTTTTCATCATTGTTCATGGGCCGAATATGCGGGCGTCAATTCGATACCGATTACTATTGATTGGCTTTATGGCCTGGATGAGCTTTTGCCTTTTCATGGGCGGGTTCTCTGCCGACTTTAACGAGGTCATCCGTCAAACCTGGTTAATTAGCGGGGCCATTGGCATGATTGCCTGCATCGGACTTGGAAATCTGTTGTTTGTGGAAAACCGCCGCAGTGCTGACCTGATCCGTGATTACGAAATTCAGGCGTTGACCGACCCCCTCACCAACTTGCCCAACCGCCGAGCATTTGACGGCAACTTAACTGCGTTGATTGAAGACGAACAAAAGAAAAAAAAACCCTGCAATGACCGTTCGATTTTCCTGGCCATCCTGGATGTCGACCATTTTAAACGTATCAACGACACCAAGGGACACCCAACGGGCGATCGAGTCCTTCGATTTGTGGCTCAGACCATTTACTCTTCCATCCCTGATAAATGTGTGGCCGCACGCTTGGGAGGGGACGAATTTGGCATTGTGTTTGTCGATGTTTCTCCAGACTGGGTCGCCGGAAGCCTCAAGTCGATCAAAGCATTGATTGAAAAAGACTCACTGCAACGCAAAGACCTGGTTCCCACCACGATTTCAGTCGGCTTAACCAATCTGAATTCCAGCGACAGTTACGATTCCATTTATGACCGAGTTGACCGGGCCCTTTATCTCACCAAATCAGAGGGTCGGAATAGTATCACTTTTCGATAGTTTTCAACTGGACTGCTGCTCGTCGAAAAGATTGTAAATGAGTGGGTCTTCCAGGTGGGCTGCCACCCACACCACATGGTGATAATCACAATTCACGCTATGCCGACCAGGTACCGCCACCGTGATCGCGTTGGCGGCGACTGCAGCCTTGCTCCCTTGAACACTGTCTTCCAACACCAGCATTTCATCGGCATCAATTTGAAAACCGGATGCAGCCAGCAAGTAGATATCCGGAGAGGGCTTCCCATTGACGACGTCTTCAGCGGTCAGCACAAAGTCAAATCGGTCCTCCAATCGGCATTCTCTCAGTACACCATGGGCATGTTTTCGAAAGCTGCTAGTGGCAACACATTTCGGAATCTGATTGCGTTCCAGGAAGTCCAGAAGTTTCTTCAGGCCCCGAAGTGGTCGCACAATCTCGGGCATGATGGCATGAAACTCTGTTTCGACTTCCATTTGCAATTCCTCAACTGAATCAGTCAAGCCACGCTCGGACTTCATGATTTCAATGGCAACCGGACCGGGCCTTCCCATCATTTTCAACTTCAGCTCCAGGTCAAATGCCCCACCTCGTCGTGCTAGCAGCGTTTCGCAGACCTGATCGTAGATATCTTCGGTGTTGACCATCAACCCATCCATATCAAAGGCCACCGCCTTGATTAATTTCGTCATTTAAAGGGGCGCCTTTTCTAGCGAGCAACCGTTTCCGGCCAATTCTCAAAATTAGATATCGTCAAAACAACTCAATAGGGAGTCCGTTGATCAACTAATATGGCGCATCTGACCCACTTTTAAAGTGGTTGGCGTCGCTCAAGATAAAGATGACCCTCTCCAGATCATGCTGAAATCCAGTAAAGAGACAATCCTTGATATAAATTGGGTTGTTCTATATTGGGCAATGGTAGTCAACCGATACAATAGGCTTTGCAAAATATTGTCCAAGCTGGGCCGGCGACGGTTTTTGGGAATCCAAAAATCGATGACGCGCGATGGTAACCGGACAGCACTAAAATGACTCGATCGAGGTGGGTATCCTCTAATCCTTAGTTTTTCTCCGTCTGCATGGCATGGAACAGGACCAAACACAATTTCAATCTCCGACAGAGTTGGAGCACTCGGAAAAACTCAGCCGGGAAGGCTCGCGACCCCCGTCAGAAGTTCCCGGTTACGATATTCAGTCACTCATTGGGGCAGGTGCTTATGGTGAGGTCTGGTCCGGCATCGACCGGAATACCGGTCGAAAGGTAGCCATCAAGTTTTATTCTCGACGTTCGTCGGTTGATTTCTCCCTGCTCACAAGAGAAGTCGAAAAACTGGCATCGCTTGCTGCTGACCGTTACGTTGTCCAGCTGCTGGATGTCGGCTGGGACTCGGTTCCCCCTTTTTACGTTATGGATTTCATCGAGAACGGTTCCCTCGAGGATGAGCTTCATCGACGAGGCGTCTTCCCAACGAATGAGGCGATCGAAATGTTTTACGAGGTCGCCATTGGCCTCATGCACTTGCACAATAAGGGAATTCTTCATTGCGATTTGAAGCCGGGCAATGTCCTACTGGATGGTGATCATAAACCACGACTGGCCGATTTTGGTCAATCCCGGCTATCCAGCGAACAGGCCCCGGCGTTAGGCACTCTCTTTTACATGGCGCCCGAACAGGCCAACCTGACCGCCATTCCGGATGCCAAGTGGGATGTCTTTGCCCTTGGGGCGTTAATGTACTGCATGCTAACCGGTTCCCCACCCTACCGGTCACCCGAAACCATCGCGAATCTGGAATCTGCATCTGAAATCAATGAACGACTACTTCGTTATCAAAAGGCATTAAACTCCGCTGGCACTGCTCGACTCCACCGGGAGTTACCGGGTGTCGACAAACAACTTGCCGACATTATTGATCGGTGTATCACGGTCAACCCAAATCAAAGGTATGGCAACGTCCAGAGCATCCTGCTGGCTCTTCGTCAACGGGAAGAAACTCGCGCCAGAAAACCACTCATGCTCCTAGGGCTTTTCGGTCCGATTCTTCTTCTAACCATCATGACGGTTTTGGGCTGGATGCTTTACAGTCGATCGATGGATAAAGCAGAGCAGGGCTTGATGGATAAGGCTCGCGAAAGCAATAGCTGGGCAGCACAATTTGCTTCGAAGACGGCTACCGATGAGATTGACAAATTCTTTTCCTCTGTGCACCGGCTTTCGCGAAACAAAATTTTTCTCGACACCTTTGTAGAAGTCCTTGCAGACAATCAACTCTCCGAGATCCGGGAAAGACTATCAGATCCCAATGCGACCGGTGCCAACCGTGAATTTATTACCCAATTCGAGGCAAACCCCGTTCGTAAAAGGCTCCAACCCCTTCTCCAGGAACAACTCGATGATGCCGCGTTGAAGGATGCTTCCTGGTTTGCCACCGATGCGAAGGGAACGCAGTTAGCATTTGTTTCGGAGGACAACAAGTACACGACCATCGGAAAAAACTATTGCTGGCGAACCTATTTTTCTGGCAAACCGAGTGATTTCAAGGAAATCACTGCAGCGGGAGAGTATTATCCCGTTCCCGCCGGTCCGCGACAGCATATTCGGGTCTCCCACATTTCGGCAATTTTCATTAGCCAGGCATCCAATCGCTGGAAAGTCGCGTTTTCCAAGCCGATCTACATCGATGGCCAATTCATGGGGGTCGTCGCGGCTACGGTGCATTGCGGAGATCTTGTCGCTTCGATCCAAGAAGACAATATCAAGAAAAACGACCAGATTAATCAGTATGCCATGCTCGTTGACTTTCGCGGTGGCCCCAACCAAGGCGCAATATTAGGACATCCCTATTTTGAAACCTACACCAGTCGCGGAGAAAAGCTGCCCACAGAACTCCTCCAACAAACCATTGATCTCAAAAACACGTCGGCTAAAGAGATCTTTCAAGATCCGCTTGCCAAATATGATCCACGCTTTTCCGGTGAGTGGGTGTTAGGTAAACAGAACATCGTTCGTACCAACTTTGATTCTCTTCCTTTGCAAAATGAAGACACTGGAATGATGGTGCTGGCGTTGGAAGATGCCGGAAAGGTAATGAAACCGGTCAATGAACTAAGCCGCCAATTTCGAATTATCGGAATCATATCGCTGGCAATGGTCGTATTTGTCGGAATCGGATTGTGGCTGATGGCCATCCGCACAGCCAAAGAATCTCGCGAAAGGGTCAGCCGGGTATTCCGCAGCGCAACCGAAACCACCACACTAGAGAAAGAGCCCACTTGAATGACAGCCAAAAACACTCTTCAAACCCTGATCGATCAAACCAAAGAAACCGCCGTCCTGCAAAGCATCGAGGAACTTCTTAACTGGGATCAGCGAACTCAAATGCCCGCCAAGGCGGCCAATTATCGGGCTGAACAAATCACGCTGCTTAGCGGTATGATCCATCAAAGAACGGTCGATCCAAGACGTGGGCAATACCTCACCGAACTAGCGGAAGAGGTGTCTAGCCAGTCCGACCACGACGGCGACGTCATTGTCCTCAGGCTACTCAAGCAATACGAAAAAGAAAAGAAGATTCCTCTACGATTGGTGGAAGAGTTCTCCAAAGCACGCGTCATGGCTCACCAGGCGTGGGTCGATGCTCGCAAAGCCAACCGATTTTCGGACTTCGCCCCCCACCTCGAAACGATCGTCAAATTGCTCCGCGAAAAAACCGATGCCATCGGCTTCCAAGAATCGGCCTATGACGTGTTGCTGGACGATTATGAACCCAATACAAAATCCTCTGATGTCGCCTCGGTTTTCTCGGCCCTCAAGGCCGATCTGGTTCCCTTGATCTCTGAAATTGGTGAGAGCTCTTGCCGTCCGGATTCTTCCATTATTCGGAGACCGTTCCCGATTGCCGACCAACAGACATTTGGGACCTCTGCAGCGAAAGCAATCGGTTTTGATTTCGAAGCGGGCCGACTGGACATCACCCATCACCCATTTTGTTGCACTGTTGGTCCAAAAGATTGTCGGATTACGACGCGGTACGACAAAAACTATTTTAACAGCGCCTTTTTCGGCATCCTTCACGAGGCCGGCCATGGACTCTACGAGCAAGGACTTCGCGCTGATCAATTCGGACTGCCGACCGGTGAGTACTGTTCTCTTGGCATTCACGAATCCCAATCGAGGCTTTGGGAAAACATGGTTGGGCGATCAAAGTCATTCTGGAAACACTTTTTTCCTCTAGCCCAGAACTCTTTTCCCCAGGCCTTGGCGAATGTACCGCTGGATCATTTTTTCGGCGCCGTCAATGATGTCAAGCCGAGCCTGATCCGTGTCGAGGCAGATGAAGCAACCTACTCACTTCATGTGATTATTCGTTTCGAATTGGAACAGGCATTATTTACCGGCGACCTTCAGGTGAATGACTTACCCGCGGCTTGGAATCAAAAGTACCAACAGGCTCTTGGTATCCATCCCGATTCGGATTCCAATGGCGTCCTCCAGGATGTGCATTGGTCTGAAGGACTGTTTGGTTATTTCCCGACGTATGCGCTGGGCAATCTTTATGCCGCACAGTTTTTTGATTCGGCGGCCAATGCGATTGGCGATTTAGATCTTCAAATTGCAAAAGGAGAGTTTGTTCCTCTTTTGAATTGGCTCAGATCCAATGTGCACCAAAAAGGCAAATCCCTATCGGCCAGCGACATCTTACAATCCGCCACCGGGGAGTCGCTTTCCCATCAACCAATGATGACGTACCTGCGCGAAAAATACGCTGAAATCTATTCGCTGTAGTTTAGTCCTCACCCCAGAGAGAATCTGTTTGTCCGTAAAACCTGACAAGACTGCGGTTATTGGATTGGTAAAGTCTGGTGATCTATTCCTCACGATCCAAAGGTCGGCGACCGTACGCGCACCGTTAAAATGGTGCTTCCCGGGGGGTACTGTCGAAAAGAACGAATCGCATCAACAGGCTCTCAGGCGAGAATTCGTTGAGGAAATGAACCTTGTGATTACGCCCGTTCGGGAAGTGTGGACTTCTCTCACCCCTTGGAACACTGAACTCCACTGGTGGACTGCGACCGCTCAAAACCTCGAATCTCTGGTTCCAAACCCCGCTGAGGTCGCCGACTATCGCTGGCTAAAACTGAGGGAATTACGGGACCATTCAGAATTATTGGAAAGCAACGTTCAATTCCTAGATCTCGTCGAGTCCGGGGATATCAGCCTGGAGGGTAGCTTAGGTGGAGATAACCTCGACTCTTGATCCGACGTCGTTTGCCTTGTCTTCGCCCAACGAACTGCCTGAATTCGATTAAAAATCTCTGGATCGAATTCATCTCCAATCGATCCGACTGGACTGGATGAAATCGAGGGTTGTCTTGGAAAACCAGAATCGGCATTACCTTTGATCACCTTGGGGTCTCGTTTACCAATCGGTGGAATTGTCTTCAGCGTTTTTCCGTCTGGAACCTGCCCAGCACCACCTCGCTGAGGCTTTTTTAGTCGGAGACTTTTGGCCAACCCATTTGTCCAGGTAGCGATTTGAAGGTACGCCGTGCTCGAGCGGTAATAGATCGGAGTCCTCAAACCCCCATGTTGATTGGAAACGAATTTCAGAAACTCCTGAGGACCGTTTTCCGATACATATTCCAACAGCACCTCATAATTCCGATCGGTTTGTACTGCCGTGACGGGATGGCCCAATTCAGACTCCACGAAAAATCGATTGTCCGCTGTTGCATCGTGACAGCCTGAGATCCCACAGCCAAGCAAAAGGTGATTTTGAATGCCAGAAGCAAACCGGCGTTGAAATTCTACCTCTGCTGCCTTTTGAAGATCGGCCGTTTTATCTGGACGATGGACTCTTTTATTTTGAACATCCGCGCGACTATTTGGAACCTCTACACCACCGCGAATTGGCGATTGATTGAGCCTCTTGGCCCACAACTGATGGTCCATATCGACTTGCGAATGACGAATTTCGATTAGCTGCGATCGCACTCTTTCGGGAAATCCGTTGCGGTACAGCCATTGCAGCAATTGAGACTGCGCCACTGGCTTCATCGGGGTAATGGCCACCTTGTAGTTGACCAAGTCTTTTTTTGTGGAAAACAGTCGATCAATCCGACTGCTGGGGATCAGAATATAGTTCTGATCATCCAGATCAATACGGGTTTGATTTCGAAAGGAGGTCGTCCTTCCCTCCAATATCTTTCCCGACTTCAGCAAAACCTGTTTTTTGCTCGGTCGGTCCTCGGCACCTACTGGCGTCAAACAAAAAATCAAGCAAGCCAGCACAAGTGTCCGGCAGGAAAAACCACCGAGCCCGTCCCGGAGATCCAAAAATTTGTCGTCGTGGTCTAGTCGTTGTTTCATAACTGTTAGTTAGAAAAATTCGACGTCGACGTCAAACCTACTTTTTCCAACTCACGTCAAATCGTGCCATTTTTCCATTTCCACCGCTGGCAAATCCAAATGGTTTCCCAGGGACAAACATCAGCGCATGATACCCCTGGTCGCCACCAGCCCACCAGGTTTCTCCTCGATCGACCGAAAAGTCAGTGCCGTTGGTCCCGGTCGTGACGAGCACGACAGCACCGCTAGCATCCTGACTGCCTGACAGTTTCCTAATGGCGGCGGGCGCTCGAAGCTTACCTACCGCAATACAGCTGCGAAACCCGCGGACAGCCTTCGTTCGGGGTGCATGCCAAGAGATCCCGTTATCATGGCTAATGGAAACACAATCCTTGGTTGCCGTCGGCTGCAAGTAGTCTCCACCCACCGCCACCATACTGCCAGAACCGAAGTGAACCAACGAAAAGATCCCCGCTGATTCAGAACGCCCTAAGGTGGTATCCACAGATTTCCAATTCTGGCCTCGGTCGCTGGACAGCAACACCCGAGAATAAATCGACTCGCCAGCCTGCGGAGCGCCCCCCAAACCAATCACAATTCCCGCAGGTCCATAGGTAATCAAACAGGTGCCACTAGCTGCAAAACCCGCCTCTTTTTTTCTGGCCACCGGAAGAGATCTAGCGGGTAACACTTCCCAGGATTTTCCGCCATCCCGGGTTTCAATCAGGAAAATTTTCCCCTTCAGCGGATCGCTGAAAGCGATACCATGATCGTCATTAAAAAATGAAAAAGCGTCAAAAAAAACACCCGGGTCTCTGTTTTCATACTTGAGTTCCCATGTCCGACCACCGTCTTGGGTGGAATAAATCTGGGCCGGCGAGCCAGCGCCCAATACGACGGCTCGTTTATCGTCAAAAGCCTGGATGTCTCGGAACTCTATCTCACCAGCCTCTTTGATTGAACTTTTCTGCCAGGTGGCTCCTGCATCCTGCGAATGGATCACCGTACCCTGGGAACCGCTGGCCCAAATAGTCCTCTCATCCACGACACATAAACCACGGAAACTGGCGGTGGAGCCAGATTTCAGTTCTTTAAACACCAACGCGGCCGGAGAGTCGACCTGCGCCTGGGCGTTCGAAAGAAGGACCGCACCGATCATCAACTGGCAAATGATCAACACCACCGCTCCGCCGAAGCGATCCGCCATTCCAAAATCAATCGATAGCATCATGTTTTTTCCTCAACCCCTTTGTGAAAATCGATCCTCGTCTCCATCATAGCCGATCGCCTCACGTTAATGACGACGTCTATCGGCTACGGTTTTCCCGTAGAATGATCAACATTCATCAAAAACTGGGGGCCTCCACGGCGAAACTCAATTTCAGCCAACCGATTGTCTTCGCTGAAATCTCCATTTCCCTTACTCTCTCAGAGGTTTGTCCATGGATTGAGCCTTTCGCTCAGTCGGCTACGGTTCCTAACAACAACATCATCTTCATTTTGAAAATGACCATAGGTTATTAATCATTTCGTCTTCGGATAAAGTAAAGCATGGCAAACGGCGGTGCCGACCTACATGTAGCCGTTGCGGGTTGTGCCACCTTGGGTTGGCTATGTCAGTTTTTTTGATTTTTCATTCGGAATCGTGAATGTTTCGTTTTTCGTTGACCATTTTTTCCAGTGCTTTTCTCCTGTTCCAGGTCCAACCACTGATTGCCCGGTTCATTCTGCCTTGGTTTGGCGGGACTCCAGCGGTCTGGTCAACCTGCATGCTTTTCTTTCAGTTGATACTACTGGCGGGTTATAGTTACGCTCATCTTTTAAATAGCTACCTGACGAAACAACGACAGGCGATCGTCCATCTTTCACTTCTTGGATTGGCGTGCCTTCTCCTACCCATCATTCCCAATGAATCGCTACAACCCAATGGTGATCAATCACCGGTTTTCCAGATCCTGCTGGTCCTCTCGGCGACAATAGGTTTGCCCTATTTTGTTGTCTCGACCACCGGTCCACTCCTTCAGTCCTGGTTTGCAAAAACCTATCCGGGCAGATCCCCTTATCGTTTGTTCGCACTTTCAAACTTCGGATCCTTGGTGGCCCTATTAACCTATCCCTTCGTTTTCGAGCCTTACTTGCGTCAAAATACGCAGGCGATTTCATGGTCGACCGGTTTTGGGTTGTTTGCCTTGCTTTGCGGTTGGTGTGCGGTGGAGATCTACAGATTACCGGATACTGACACCTCGCCCAAAGAGATCGATGAGGACGAGAAATCTTCAGCTAACAAATTCTCTGACCATTCCAAACCGAGCCCCTGGCGGGTCATGCTCTGGATTGGTCTTTCAATGGTTCCCTCTATCCTGTTGCTGGCGGTTACCAATCAGGTTTGTCAGGAAATCGCCGTGGTGCCGTTTCTTTGGATCGTTCCATTGGCGCTTTACCTCATCACTTTCATTATTTGTTTTGAAGCCCCGGCCCTTTATTACCGCCCAGTTTTTTATCCGATGTTCGCGATCTCCATGTTGCTGGCGTGGACCTGCCTTGAAATGGGCGTTGATGCAAAAATGTGGCTGCAGGCTACCGGGCTTATCTCGGCATTTTTCTTCGGATCAATGGTTTGTCATGGCGAACTTTCCTGTAACAAACCATCCAATCAATACCTGACGCTTTACTATCTCGCGATTTCGGTAGGTGGGGCATTGGGTGGCATTTTTGTCGTCCTGATTGCTCCCAACATATTTGAAAGTTATCTCGAACTCCACGTCGGATTAATTCTGGCCATTGCACTGACTGCGATTGCATTCCATGCTCGGACCGAAAATCCTTTCTTCAAAAAGGTTAATTTTCGAATCTCCGCCACGGTATCGATCGTGCTGTCTATTGGCCTTTGTGTGCCGTTCCTCCACAACGCGTATACCAGTATCCAAAAAAAGGACGATGAAACGATTGTCTACAGGGTCAGAGATTTTTGGGGAATCCTCACTGTATCGGACAGCGGCAGCAAAGAAAAAGATGATGAATTACGGAAACTTCTTAACGGTCGCATTAACCACGGCAATCAATACAAGGACCAACGTTGGAGACTTTACAAGACCACTTATTACTGCGAGGGAAGCGGTGTAGGCTTGGCCGTCGAACGGCATCCGAAACGACAGATGGTCAACCCTTTAAATTTGAAAATTGGTGTGATTGGACTCGGCACCGGAACCATGGCGGCCTGGGCAGAAGAAGGAGATGAAGTTCTGTTCTATGAAATCAATCCAGAAGTGAAAAAGGTAGCTGAAGAATTCTTTTTTTATCTGGGAGAATCTCGTCAACAAAAAAATGCAAAGGTCAATGTAATTCTTGGCGATGCCCGTATCCAAATGATGAAACAGGAAAAAGCCAATGCTCTCCAAAATTTCGACATCATCGCAGTGGATGCATTTTCAAGCGACGCCATACCTCGTCACCTGCTCACCAAGGAATGCGTGGAACTCTACCAAAGGCACCTCCATCCCGACGGCATCATCGCCATCCATATCTCCAACCGTTTCCTGGATTTGGAAGGGATTTGTTATCGACTTGGTATCGAACTGGGTTACCAACCCATCCTTATTAATTGCAATGATCCTGAAGATCACTGGGGATATAGTAATACCTGGGTATTGTTGACCCATAGCGACGAATTCCAAAATGATCCGATCATCAACATGAACCGCGCTGAATGGAAAATCGAATGGCAGGCAACCTATCTGGAGGATTTCATCAAAGAAAACGGTGGCAACTCAAAAGATTCCCTGCTCAAAGAAAAAGAGGGCCTCAGTCAATTCAGGTCATCGCTGTCACTCGACAAAAAGACTGAATTTGACAAACTCATCGCCCAACACAACCTCGCCGAAAAACAATTCGACGTTCTCTGGACGGACGATTTTGGAAGTCTGTGGCAGGTGATTCGGCTAGAGTTTGACCTCAAGTCAAGCTGGCAGGATCTGAAGGATTGGTGGCAAGATTCAGAGGATGAAGAAGTCGAAGAAGAGGATTGATCCCGACGCCGATCCGTATTGCTGCTAAATCTTATCCAAGGTCTTCTTCGTCAGATGAGAAGTGACCTCTCCGGTATTAATCGTTGACGCGGGCTCAATCAACATCACCTTGACTTCGTTTCTGGCAATCGGGCGATGCTCGACCCCGCGTGGAATCACCAACACATCCCCACCTGACAAGGCCACTGTTTGATCCCTGAACTCGATCTCCAGTTCTCCTTCGATCACAACAAAAACTTCGTCCTCATCCTTGTGAGAGTGCCAGATGAACTCCCCTTTGAGTCGCGCGAGTCGCATTTCCTGACCGTTAAATTCGGCAACCACTTTAGGATCCCAAAACGTCTCAATACGTTGAAAATCCACCAGTGGAGTAATTTTCTTCATCATACAAAATCCCTCGTTCTGACCGAAACCTCACAAGTTGCTTCAACTCTTGCCCACCCAATCACATTGACACATTCCCCTCTCCATTACCTAAGCTGGTTTTCACCCTTGTTTTCTGCTTGCTGCAAGGAGACTGGCCACCCGGGGAACTGGTTGTCCGGATTGCCATCTGCTGGATCGATCAAAAATCGATAGGAGTCGATCAGGTAGGTTTTTTTCTCGGTGTCGATGGTCACAAATCCAAAACCACTACCTTTTTGATGAGCACGTTGATAGCGATTCTTTTTCGTTGCCACCTCTGGATTACCGACCGCATAAACGAAAACCTTATTGTCAAATCCGTCCAGGTATTCACCCGTGTTGGGAAGACCGTGCTGGGGGCGATTTTCGTGCTTCATCCCCATTTCGTCTGGACGCCACCATCTCGGGTAGCCCACAGCGATGGCCGGCGTACAAAACGACCAGCAACCATCTCTTTGCTGATCCACTCCGTATTGCGACAACGTCGTCAAATGCTGATCTCCATTGATATGCAGCGGCATCCCTTCACGAAGAATTTTAATAGCATTATTGCGAGGTGTTTGCGGCCAACCGCCCGAATCCAAATCTCCCTTAAGATAGCCGTTGTAATTGCCGTGATGAGTCGCAACGCCGGCAAATACCGTCTGGCTAAGTAACACCTTCATTTGATGACCTCTCCAGTCACCCACCCAGGATCTCAAGAACGCTTCCTGCCGATCGCCAAGCAATACCAGTCCCTCCTTGTCCAGACGGGAGACATCGATACTTTCATCCTTGATGTGATCGGCCCGGCCTTTCCAAAAAGAGACCCTCTCTGGGCCACTCTTAAATTGCCGATCTCCCAAGATGGCAAAACCGACGTTCCCGTAAACCAATTCGCCAAAATAGACGCTAATATCCTGCTTGCCAGGCTTGGCATCTTGGTACTGCGGATAGTGGCCGGCGCAGGTCCTGTGGACCACGTTCACCATTTTTGCCGGTTCCCGATACCCCCCCTTGGAAGAAGTCCCCCCCTCGCGTTCCATCTCTTGCCCACCTTCGCCCCAAATATTTCCCTGGAAGACATCGTGATCATCCGGAAGACAAACCGTTGGACGATTTTTCATCGCTTGGCGAAAGGACCAACCAAATTGATAGAATTTTCTCAGGTAATTCAAAATAGCGGGATCTGCGGGGTCCCTGATCAGACCATACCCGCCATGATTCTCGTACAACTGATCACCGGAAAAGTAGAGCAAGTCCGGGTCTAAGCTGGCCACGTTGTTGGCAACCGGTTCATAGGGAAAGGCATAGTCGTTTTGGCAGGTTAACGCGCCAATTCTCAAGGGTCGGCCAGAAGGATTCGGCCTGATAATTCCCTCCCAGTAGCTCGCCGAACTGGAGCCATCCTTTAACTCCTCGTTGTATACAACTCGGTACTTGACTGATTTGGACGAATCCCAGTTGGGTATTGAAAAGATGGCCGTCCAAGCGTCTCGATCCAACTCGGCATTGGCAATCGTTTGGTATCCAGCGGTGCCCAGGGTCTGCAACTCAACCTTCTTGCCATCCTTCTTCCCAAGAGGACCCGTCAGGGCGGTTAATTTCAAGCAGAACCCACTTTCGCTACGGGAGTCATGCAACGTGTACATCGACCATAACAAAGGACCAAATCGACGGGATTGGTCGACGTCAAACGCATCTCCCTCTACTTTCCAATTTCTAAATCGATGGCGGGATCCTTGAAGTCGTTTGATCGCCGGGTCGTAGTTACTTACCAAAGCGACATTTCCGACCAGATTTTTTTTTGGAAACCTCCCTTGCAGACGACCAATTTCAGCTCCTCGGGAATCACTCGCTACCAACAATAGCTCGTACTGCTGATCACGGACTTTCCCTGACAACTCCAACGTTACATCAGTTGGTTTTTTTAGTTGCGGAAACACTGAAGTAGAATTTTTCCCAAGTGTTAATTTCCCGTTAACAACCCCCGCTTTTACACCATTCTTTGCAAAACTGTTACTTCGATATTCATTAATATCGCTGCGGATACCTACCTGAAACCCAGCACCGCCATCCAGTTTTCCGACTTCAATTTGATCGAAGGCAACACTCATTCGAAAACGGCCTTCGGGTTTGACAATTTGATGGGTCAACAATTGGATATTTCGAAATCCTCCCAGAGTCTGACATTCAGCAGAACCATTGCTGACTCGCCAGTCTTCCATCGGGTTGGCCCAATATTCTCCGCCTAGAAAAACCCGATCATTGGTCAGATGCCACCTGGAATGAAATGGGTTTGCTACGATTAGCTCCGCTTTTGCCTCACTCGGCCGAGGGCTAAAAAACGACAACACACCGGTACCGACACTGGATAGTTTCAATAACAACCGGCGGGTAAACGAATTCATCAAGTTACCTGTCCTTGGTCCAATAAGATTTTAAAAAACCGTTCGAGATTCAGTAGTCGATGGCATACTCCAAGCAATGGCAGCAGAATCCTTGACGCCAATCTCATCATCCAAATCAACCGCATTGTAACTCAAACATTTATCCCTTGTCGGGATGTCTCACGAGTTTTCATCGCCCGTTCACCTATTCTAAAAATCAACCGAACCAATGGAGCCCTGGGGCAAGACGCGGATCTTTTTTAATTTCCTTTTTTTATTTCCCCGAGGCTCTTGTTGTCTAAAGAGCTGTTTTACTTTGAGGGCAGTTGTGTCAAACTTTCAAACACCCGTTTTGGAAAAATCCAGGCGACTTGAAACCGACCTCCTGCCATTTGTACAACTCAATCCGATGCCGGTCTATCCGTTTCCCCAGAGAGTCGACCTTGATCGTTCATGTTGATATGGACGCTTTTTACGCGTCTGTAGAAATCCGGGACAACCCGAGCCTGCAAGGAAAGCCTGTCGTCGTGGGCGGAAATCCCCATGGCCGGGGTGTGGTTTCTGCTGCCAGCTATGAAGCTCGAAAATATGGCATCCACAGCGCCATGCCATCTTCTTTGGCCATTCGCCAGTGCCCAAAGGCCGTCTTTATTCAATCCCGAATCAGCCATTACGCCAAGGTTTCAGAAGATATCCATCGGATCTTCGACCGCTTCACCTCGCTTGTCGAGCCTCTGTCACTTGACGAAGCTTTTTTGGATGTATCCGGAAGCAACCTGCTTTTTGGGAATGCAAAGAAGATTGCCGAGCAAATTAAATCGGAGATCCTCGCCGAGATTGGATTGGTCGCCTCAGCGGGCGTTGCCAACAACAAATACATCGCTAAAATCGCCAGCGATCTGAAAAAACCAAATGGGCTGGTCGTTGTCACGCCGGAAAACAACATGGCATTTTTAGAGCCTCTTTCGATAAGTCGAATCTGGGGCGTGGGTAAGAAATGTGAAACCCGATTATCGGCGATCGGAATTCATACGATCGGCCAGTTAAGACAATTAGGACTTCCTGAATTGAAGTCACTGTTTGGCAAAAACGGTCAACAATTCTGGAATCTCGCTCGTGGAATCGACCAACGTCAAGTAATCCCAGATCGATCCGCGAAAACAATTTCCCATGAGCGAACCTTTCCAAAGGACGTTACCGACCGCTCGATTCTGGAAGCCAACGCAATCGAATTAATGGGACAGATTGCACGCAGGGTTCGCCAGCATCATTTGACCGCCCGAACCGTGATCTTAAAAATAAAATTCTCCGATTTTAAAACGGTGACGCGTTCCAAATCAATCCAAACGGGGACTGATGTTACCCATGTCTTCCACTCGTTAATCAGAACCTTGGTGACCAATGAATTGCCCCCGGTGGGCCCGCCGATCCGACTGATTGGCGTGAGCGTGAGTAATCTCTCCTGCCAGTCCGCTCAACAGCTTGATCTATTCAGCCAAAAAGAAATCCGTTGTCATTCGCAACTCGACCGAACGACCGATGATATCGTTGCCCGTTTTGGACAGGACGCCATCCGCTCGGCGAACGCTCTCCAAGGGGAAGGGCAAGATCGACCAAAACCTTGAGGCTGACGCCTTTCCCAGCGCCGACGACACCACTTCGGTGCCCTCTGGCAAACAGTCGAACGAGCTGAATACAGCCAATTCCAAAAAAAACCGATTCCCTTCTTTGGCCGCCTAACGGTTGATGACAAACATTATTGAACTCTTCATAATGAAGGGAAGCAGTTTGGTCCCCTTTTTTAAATAGAACAGCTAACGTCATATGCCGCCTACGACACCATCCCGCCGGAAGTTCCTGCAATCGTCCGCTCGCTTGGGCCTCTCGTCCAGCCTGTTAGGCATCGGCTACCAATCGGCAGCATCTGGTTTTTCAGCCCAGCCCAGCAAACCTCGCCACAAGGTGGAACGATTGTCAGTGGGAGCCATTGGACTGCGTTACCAAGGTAGTGTCGACACCCACAAAGCGAGTTCTTACGGCGATATCACGGCGGTTTGCGATGTCGACAAAAACATTCGCGATCAGGCGAAGGCTAGCTTTGGCAGTACGCCAGCGAGTATGGAAAATTATCAGGATTTGATCAGCCGCAAAGATGTCGATGTGGTCGTCATCGCAACACCGGATCATTGGCATACCAAAATCGCCGCCGATGCCATGCGAGCAGGCAAAGACATTTACGTCGAGAAACCTCTCACATTAACGATCCAAGAAGGGAAACTGCTAAGAAAAGTGGCTGCCGAAACGGGGCGGGTGGTCCAGGTCGGCTCTTGGCAACGGAGTGATTCACGATTTCGGCTGGCCGTTGAAATGGTGCGGCAGGGCCGAATCGGAAAGTTAAAAAAAGTTGAAATCGTTCTTGGTAAAAACAAGACAGGAGGCCCCTTTGGCCTTCGCCGCGTGCCACTTGGCCTTAACTGGGACCTCTGGCAAGGCCAAACACCGGATCGACCCTTTTTGGAACAACGGTGCCACTACACGTTTCGATGGTGGTACGAATATTCCGGTGGCCAAATGACCGATTGGGGAGCTCACCACCTCGACATTGCGCAATGGGCGATCAATGACCTGCCAACCGAAATAATGGCCACAGCCCGTTTCCCGGAGACCAGAAATGGCTTTAACGTGGCAGTTGATTATCATGCGAATTATCAATATCCCAACGGGGTCACGATGTCCGTTTCTGATACGGGTCGAAACGGAATCATGTTTATCGGTGAAAACGGCCGAATTTTTGTCAATCGTGGAACGATTTCCGGCAAACCGGTCGAACAACTGGCTACCAACCCACTCGACCGGACGTTGTTTAAAGTCTATTCCGATGACAATTTGGATCGACCGGAAAGAGCTGGAAAACTGGATGCAATTGTGAATCACATGGGTAATTTTTTCGATTGTGTTCTCACTCGAAAAAATCCGATCTCGGATCTTGAGAGCCAACACCGCAGCGTCTCAACGTGCCACCTGGGAAACATCGCGATGACACTGGGGCGGAAACTGCAATGGGATCCGCTGCGAGAAAAATTCATCAATGACGCCGCGGCGGACAAACTTTTGAGCCGTGAGCAACGCAAGGGATATGAAGTCGTTTAGCTTTATGTTCTCCGCTTAAATTCATTTTCAAATGCGAATCCAAATGAATCAAAACAATCACAGTCGCTCGGCAACGAGCATCCCACGCCGATCTTTCCATCGATCCGTCATTACGTCAGGATGCGGCCTGGCGATCACCTGCTGTACCGCATCTCAAAAGGTGGACGGCAGCAATCGTCCAGAGCCCCAATCCGGCCCTGCGTTCCGCTTGAAGTACATCGTGGGCTCTTGCATGTATGGCTATACCAAATTAGAGGAAATCTTACCGGAGGTTGGCAAAACAAACGCCACAGCGATTGACATATGGCCCAAGGTGCACGGCGATCAGCGGGAGCAATTGGCAGCCATGGGGGAGACCTCTTTTCAGAAGCTACTTCAAAAACACCAGGTAAATCTAGGCTGCATCACACAATATAAACTGGGCCCCTTTGGACTACAGGAAGAAATGAAACTGGCACAAAGATTAGGGTGCAAAACCATGGTGACCGGTGGGAAGGGCCCAAAAGATCTCAAGGGTACTGAACTCAAATCCGCCGTCAAACGATTTGCCGATCAGATGAAGCCCCACTTGGAAGTGGCCAAACAGACCGGCGTAACGATCGCCATCGAAAACCACGCCAGCAACCTGATTCAATCCCCCGATTCCCTCAAATGGCTTATGGATTTCTCTGATCCTCACCTGGGAATTGCCTTGGCCCCTTATCACTTGCCCCAAGACACTGGCTTGCTGTCAAACCTCATTGAGGCCTTGGGCAATCGCATCGCCATTTTCTATGCCTGGCAACATGGAATGGGTTGCATGACCAAACTGCCCAAGGAGCAGGAACTTTTGCAGTTACCAGGTCGCGGGAAACTTGATTTTGGCCCTCTCCTGACGTCACTTCGAAAAATCAACTACGACGGTTGGACGGAAATTTTCATGCATCCGGTTCCCCGAGGAATTCCCATTTTGGGATCGTCTGAAAAGGTTACCGCAGAAATAAACAGATCCCGAAAATACCTTGAAAACAAAGTCTCCAGTCTTTCCGATTAAAACACCGCCCCACCATGGCGTATTTCCCAAATACCTACCATCAACCCAATAAAATCAATGGAAAAAGTACTGATCGTCATCGGTGACGCAACCGAGCTTTTGGATACGATGTATCCCTACTACCGGGTTCAAGAAGCCGGTTTTCAACCCGTTGTGATTGCTCCGGAAAAGCGAAAATACCAATTGGTACTGCACGAAGTCAAACCAGGCTGGACGATTACCAAAGAATGGGAAGGTTATACGCTCGATTGTGATGTTCCGTTTTCCGAAGTCCAACCTGAGGACTATCTCGGCATATTGTTTTCAGGGGGCCGGGCGCCTGAATACATTCGGTACGACGAAAATCTGGTTCGCATTACGCGGCATTTTTTTGATAACGACAAGCCGGTCGCCAGTGTCTGCCACGGAGTTGAAATCCCAGCCTTTGCAGGATGCGTCGAGGGTCGGAGGATGGCGACGGTCGGCAAATGTCAATTTGACCTGGAGGTTTGCGGGGGCATCTTCGTTGATGAGCCCTGCGTGATCGATGGAAACCTGGTCAGCGGAAGAACGTTTCACGATAATGGACATTACGTTGGTCCCTGGATCGAATTGCTGGAAAAAGCGGCGATGGAAAAACAACGGTGACTTCTATCCGGGCTGACTACAGCTTGCACCTTGGCAAATCTCACCCTAATCTAGTGTCATCGATGAGCCGGATTGGATAACGCTTCCAATCCCGATTCATTCTTTGACCTAGGGATTTTCCACCCGGTTTTTCGCCTTCCATTACCATGTCACCCATCGCATTGGCCTTTGTCGCGTTGATCCCCATTTTGACGGTCGGTCTTCTGCTGGTGATTCTGCGTTGGCCTGCCCGGCGGGCGATGCCACTTGCCTATTTGCTGGTTGCCCTTTTGGCATTCAGCGTATGGAATATTGAATTTTCCCAAATCGCGGATGCCAGTCTGAAAGGATTGGTGATAGCGAGCACGCTTTTGTACATCATCTTTGGGGCGATCCTTTTACTGGAAACCCTTCGATCCAGCGGAGCCTTGGATTCTATCCGAAATGGTTTCAACAACATTTCAGCCGACCGCCGCGTCCAAGTGATTGTCGTTGCCTGGTTATTTGGATCGTTTATTGAAGGATCTGCCGGATTTGGTACCCCGGCCGCTGTGGCGGTTCCCCTTTTAATAGGCCTTGGATTTCCACCTCTGGCGGCGGTCATGGCAGGGATGATCATCCAATCCACCCCGGTTTCCTTTGGTGCGCTAGGGACCCCGATCCTGGTCGGTGTCGCCACCGGCTTGGGGGCCGATCCGGCTGTTCTGACGGATGCGCAATCGGCCGGTTTTGCGATTAGCGATGGAGCATTACCGGAAGGCTATCTGGCCATGATCGGGGCACGCGTAGCAATCCTCCACGCCGTCATTGGAACGCTGATCCCCTTGATCCTTGTTTCCATGCTGACACGGTTTTTTGGAACGAACAGGTCTTTCTACGAAGGGCTTCGTATTTGGAAATTCGCCCTATTTTCGGCGGTTTCGATGACGATTCCTTATACCCTGGTTGCCATTTTCCTCGGACCGGAGTTTCCTTCTCTGTTTGGGGGACTGACCGGACTGGCGTTGGTGATCTGGGCGGCAAAAAAGAAGTTCCTGATCCCAGCCGAGCGACCTTGGGATTTTCCAAAAAGAGAAAATTGGCGAGTCGACTGGTTCTCCGATGCCGACCGGATTTCGTTGGAAAATCCGGCGGCATCGGCGGGTCAAAAAAATTCGGAGGCTGGGAAGCCGGTCGTTGACACCCATCCGCCAGGCATCTTGATGGCGTGGCTGCCGTACTTATTGGTCGCTTTGTTTTTGGTTGTCACACGGGTTCCAGAATTCCAGTTAAAACCTCTTCTTTTGACCATCGGACGCCTCCAATACGAATTTCCGTCCTCCGGTATTAAAATCGATGTCAAACCACTTTATCTTCCGGGGACACTTTTTTTGTTGGTCTCCCTGTTAACCTGGCGCCTCCATCGCATTCCGTTTGGTTCCTATCGTCTGGCTTGGACCCGGTCCGCAAAAACGACCCTCTCCGCATCTGTCGCCTTGATTTTTACGGTGCCTCTGGTTCAGGTCTTTCTCAATTCCTCCAATGGGTTGGCGGGTTATCCCGAAATGCCGATCGCTCTGGCAGAGGGGCTCTCGTCTCTGACGGGCAAAGCTTGGCCAATTTTTTCACCCATTGTTGGCGGATTGGGAGCATTTGTGGCGGGCAGCAATACCGTTAGCAACATGATGTTTTCCCTTTTTCAATTCAACATCGGACTTCAAACCGGTTTTGATCCTGCCTGGATCGTGGCCTTGCAAGCTGTCGGCGGAGCAGCAGGCAATACCATTTGCATTCACAATGTCGTGGCAGCCTCAGCTGTGGCCGGCATCTACGGCAAAGAAGGGTCCATCATCCGGCTGACACTACCGGTCTTTTTCTATTACGCCCTGGGCGCTGGTGTCATTGGATTTGTGGTCGTCTGCCTGGCTCCTGGTTAAAAGCCCGCGGTCGACTTGACGGTAGAATCTCAACTGGAAGTCGAGAATGAAAAGATCGACTTTTCCCCATCAATCCTGACGCCGGTCATTCCTCAATAAAACCGCCCATGTTGACCAACCGATAACGAAAATCCATTCGGTCGATAGCATTAAAAAGCTGCTTCTGACCGGCCACCGCGTCGAATTCAAAACCGATCAACGCATGTCCCTCGGATTGGCCGGAATCATTAAAATTGAAATAGCAGATATTCGTCAGCTGACTGATTTCCCTCATCATCTCGCGCAACGCGCCGGGCCGATCAGGAAAATCGACATGCAGAAAAATCGGGTGTTGGACCAGATCGGGGCGAAAGGGGATCGCTCGGAAAAGGGTTGCCTGGTGATCGGTTACCTCGGTGACTCCGATCGTGGAATTTCCTATTCTCCGCACAAATTCTGTTAATTGCTCAGCAGAACCACTCAGACCCAATACCGGCGTTGCTTCTCCCGGATTTTGTTTACCATACTGAAAATCAATGATATTGATGCCGTCCATAAATTGGTCCAACAGATCAATCAGGGATCCGTTTCGTTCGGAAATTTCAAATCGAAAATAACGGCGTGTCGATTGGGCCAATTGACTTCGTTTCACGATCAATGGCAAAGTCAAAAAATCGGTATTGCCACCGGTCAGAATGGTCCCGCAGCGGGATCGGGCAGGATCTACCAACGATTGACTCCAGGCTTTTCTCAAGCCGGCCAATCCAATCGCACCAGAAGGTTCGGTAATCACACGCTTTTCTTCCCAGAGAGTCTGGATCGCAGCACAGACCTCTTCGTTGGTGACCGTCATCGTGTCAGCCAAATAATCACGGCAGATCTCCCAGGTCAGATTCCCCGCTTTACCGACTGCGGTGCCATCACAAAATCGGTCGACAGCCCCCAGCGTGACCTGTTCCTGGTGGAGAAGCGATTGGGTCATGCTATCTTGGCCAACAACCTCCACGCCAATAACACGACAAGGATGTTGGTGTAGCTCGCGGAATGCAAAAGCCACGCCACTGGCCAAACCTCCGCCGCCAATCGGCACAAAAAGGTGTTCCACCTCAGGAGAATCCACCAATATTTCTGAGCCAACGGTCGATTGCCCAGCAATGACATGAAAGTCGTCAAAGGGCGGAATCACGGTCGCGTTGTGCTCCTTAGCATACAACGAGGCGGCGGCTTGGGCCTCGTCAAAGGTATCTCCGCAAAGAACAACGTCTACATTTTTTCCGCCATGCTGCACTACCGCTCGTTGTTTCAGCCGAGGCGTTGTTTGAGGCATAAAGATCGTTGCCTTGACGTCCAGGGCTGCGGCGGAAATGGCGACGCCCTGTGCATGATTTCCGGCAGAGGTTGCTACGAAGGGTCCCTCTATCCCCTGCGAAACACAATGGTAAATCTTATTAAACGCTCCACGCCATTTGTAGGAGCGAATGAGGGAAACGTCTTCTCGCTTCAGGTCAATCTCGGCGCAAACAGGAGAGGCCCCGCCAATACGATTGGTCAGCGAAAGCGTCTCCAACGGGGTAGGGGGGGCGATACGGTAAACCTGCCGGCTCGCTTCCCGGCAGGCCGCTTTCAGTTGAGATGGTTTGTTCAGCGACCTGATCCGTTAGAGGAATGATGTTCTTTTTTGGAATAAAGTGTTTCGCCGGAAGAGACTCGCCGAAGCGGCCTCACGCTACGCAGGTCAAACACTTTGGCTATCCAAGGGAAAAAATAGATTTTTCTTTGGAATCAAGATTCCCAAGGTAAATCGTCTGGTTCAAAAAGTGAAGACCAAAAAGGGAGTGAGAATCTATTGATCAATAGAGCGAACGTCAAAGAAATATTTGATAAACTAGGAACATTGCCCATCACTAAAGCTATCTTCCAGCCGAGGAGCCGTCGTTGAGACATTTCCAGCTAACTTCATTGCTTCCTTTCAGCCTATTATTTTCGTCTCTGGCAATCAGCCAGGAATTCGACGAAAAATTTGACCACTGGCCGAATCACCACACCCTGCGTGGAGCAATCGTCATTCTCAACGAAGTCCAAGACACCCAACAGGCCGATCAAGCCATTTTCCAATTAACTGGAAAAGAAGATTCCAACATCGTTGTGGCAGCGCGAACAGGCCTGCCCGAACAGCAGCAGAAACGGTTCGGTGATCGATTCACGGAGGTCAATTCTATTTCTTTTCTTGATCTATCGGTCGCGCTGACTCAGGATCAAAACGAATTACTCAACGACGCGACCGGCATTTATCTGACCACCGTCAGCGGGGAAAACAAACCAGCTCCGATTCACTTGAAACCGATTATCGAGCCGATCCGATCGCTTTTTAAAAGAGGGGGACTCGTGGCGGTTGACGGTGACTGGGCGGGATGCCTTTCCACCAAGTCGATGTCCGGAGACAAGTCTGTTCCGGAATTTTCTCCAGGGTTGGGTTTGCTGCCAGACTCCATTGTTGAGACCCGGTTTTCGACCAATACAGATCGTCTTCGGCTCAAAAGCGCCTTGGTTTCCTACCCACGCAGCGTCGGTATCGGAATCAACAAGGAGACTGCGTTGGTTCTGCAGGGGCGGAAATGTCAGGTAATTGGAAAGGGATCGGCAACTTTTTTTCTGGCTGCCAACACACGACTACCCCAACGCGAACAAACCATTGGATCACGGCAACCCGGCATGCGACCTACCAGTTATCTTGTCGATCTCACCGAATGGCGACGGGATGCGATCGACCGAACCCTACCACCATTCCCATCCAAACAACCCCGTCCACCCTTTGTCAGTAAGGGAACATTGGTGATCGTTGGTGGTGGCGGGATGCCCAAAAATCTGATGTCGGATTTTGTTGACATGGCCGGCGGTAAAGAAATGGCGAGGCTCGTCTACATTCCCTGTAGTGAACAATGGGAACTCCCCGCTCCCCAGAGGACTGTCGAAATGTGGAAGAAAATGGGCGTCAAGTCGGCGACTTTCCTCCATACCAAAGATCGTCTTGTCGCCAATGCTGACCAGGACTTCCTCAAGCCTCTGGCCGATGCAACCGGCATCTGGTTTGGAGGTGGGAGACAATGGAATTTTGCCGATTCCTATTACGGAACTCAGGCTCATCGGATGATGAAGGAGGTCTTATTAAGAGGTGGTGTGATCGGCGGGTCTTCGGCAGGAGCATCCATCCAGGCTCGTTACCTCGCCAGGGCCACGCCGATTGAAAACTTCCGAATCATGGCACCCGGTTACGAACGGGGTGGACTCGGTTTTATCAGTGGCGTTGCCATTGATCAACATTTCACCCAGCGAGGCCGTCAAAAAGACATGACGCAACTGATGGCGACCCATCCACAACTGTTGGGAATCGGCCTGGATGAAGCCACGGCGATCATCGTTCGCCAATCAACGGCTCGTGTGGTGGGCCGTGGCAAGGCACACTTTTACGACCGTAGGCTACCAATTTTCCCCGATCAACCGGACTACATTGCTCTGCCAGAGGGTTCGACCTATCACCTCGCTGAACGAGAAGTCCTCTTTGATGCTACAGCTCCGAAAACGGACGAATTGCCAGACCAACCGGACGCGGATGGTCAAAATGATCCAGCCACCCCAGTCGATCAAGAGTCCTCCATTCTCCCGCTGCGGCCAAACTCCGTTTTCAAAAATTCTTTCCTTGAAAACTGGTCGTCTTGGCCATCAACACCAAGCTGGTCCAAGTCGTCTTCCTTCTGAAGCACTAAAAGAAAACCTGCAGCCGATCATCTTGACGCCAACGTGAGAATTCCGGATGTTCCAGATGCAAACATCGATTCTCCGGGCGAAGCAGAAGGACGGAAAAAACGGGTTGGCGTACATCATCATTTAAAAAAATGATATGTTGATGGCGGTAACCGATAAGACTTTCGGACCAAAGTGCCTCCACCGACAGGCCAGACTTTCATCCACCGTTAAGTGACCCATGCAAAAAAAAGATGAGTTTTGGATAGGCTTTGACCTGGGCGGCACAAAAATGCTCGCGTGTGGTTTTGATGGTGCATTGAACCCGATGGAAAGGGTCAAAAAAAGGACCAAGGGCGCCGATGGGCCTGACACCGTTATCCAAAGGATAATTGATACGATCCAAAAGACAATCGATCAATCGGGCAAGAAAACGTCCGATTTGCGTGGGATCGGAATTGGCGTACCCGGCACCATTGATTTGCAGACCGGGGTCGTGCTTGCGGCACCCAATCTAGGTTGGCGAGATATACCGGTCAAATCTTTAATTGAAGATCATTTCGATACCAAGGTAGTCCTGTGTAACGACGTGGATGCAGGTATCTATGGTGAATATTCCAGCGGTGCCGCCAAGGGAGCTTATTGCGCTGTAGGAATCTTTCCTGGCACGGGCGTCGGTGGAGGATGTGTCCTCAACGGCCACATTTTTCAGGGCAAGTATCGCACGGCGATGGAAATTGGTCATATTCCATTTTTTTCCGGCGGAACCCGTGATGGTGCTGGAAACGAAGGAACACTGGAGACGGTTGCCAGTCGTTTGGCCATCTCAGCCGCCGCCGCCCAAGCTGCCTTTCGCGGCGCGGCACCCCACCTGATGAAATCCGTCGGTACCGATCTCTCTGAAATTAAAAGTGGTGCCCTGGCTGACGCAATTCTCAACGGCGACAAAAGCATCAAGGAGATTGTACTGCATGCTGCCAATTACATCGGGCAAGCCATTGTTACCTTGATCCACCTGTTTGGTGCTGACAAGGTGGTTCTGGGTGGTGGACTGGTGCAGGCCATGCCGGACTTGATCGTCAACAACGCTCGAAAATATGTAATGAAACATGTCCTGGCATCTTTCAATGGTACATTCGAAATCTCCGCTGCCTCGCTGGGTGATGATGCGGCCATCGTCGGCGCTGCAGCTTGGGCCAAAAAACAGCTGGCAGAGACGGAAAAAGGGAAAAAGGCAGAGTGAAAAAAAGTACTCAAAAAGCAAAACCTGACGCGATGCCATCCACCACTGATTCGACCGGTGAATCCAGCGGGGAATCGCAATTCCATCGAGTCATCGGCGTGGTCGACATTGGTGCGACTTCCATACGACTGGCCATTTCACAGGTCGATTCCCAGGGCCAAATTGAAAACCTCGAATCGTTGAGCCAAGCGGTCAGCCTGGGGAGAGACTCGTTTATCAATGGCCGGATTTCCACCAGCACAATCGAGGAATGCGTTCGTGTTCTGAAAATTTATCGGGATAAGTTAAGGGAATATGGCATCGAAAATGCCAACGATGTCCACGTCGTGGCGACCAGTGCGGTTCGTGAAGCCCGTAATCGCCTGTCCTTTCAGGACCGTGTTTTTATCGCGACCGGGTTGGAGGTCGAACCATTTGACGAGGCAGAGCTTCACCGGGTTACGTTTCTCGGCATCCAGCCGATTCTAAAAACCCACCGCCAACTGCATGACCGCACCAATGTCATCTGCGAAATCGGTGGCGGAAGCACTGAGATGCTGGTTGTGAATTCAGGAAACGTCGTCTTCTCCGAAACCTACCGCATGGGCTCCCTTCGGCTGCGAAAGTCTTTGGAAGCCATCAACGCCGCTTCTTCAGAAGAACGACAGATCATTAACGAGCAAATTAAACAGCTCGTCCAACGATTTCATCGGACCGTGCCGAATCTGGACAAACCGAATTTTATCGCAATGGGTGGTGACCTCCGTTTTGCCGTTAGCCAGATGTTTCCTGATACTCGGGCAACTGAACTGACAGAAGTGACGATTAACCAATTTGAAGCCTTTACTGAATCGATCGCCCGGTGCTCACCGGATGAGTTATTCAACCGGTACGAGTTGAGCCATCCCGAAGCGGAATCTCTGGCGCCGGCTCTGATGGCTTATTTGGCTCTCGCAAAATCAACCGACCGCGAGACTTTCTTTGTATCCAACGTCAACATGCGAGAAGGTCTGGTCAGGGAGATGATTCAGCCCGATGCCTGGAACCG
Organism: Planctomycetota bacterium; assembly: GCA_014238905.1. Lineage (GTDB taxonomy): Bacteria > Planctomycetota > Planctomycetia > Pirellulales > Pirellulaceae > JABAAE01. The sequence goes on along the minus strand of JABAAE010000018.1, from coordinate 63,866 downwards.
GGAATTCCGAGACCAGGTCATGCGTTACTCGATCGCCTTGGGGAGGACTTATAAATTCGATGAGGAATTTGCGATTCATGTGGCTGAACTTTGTCAACTCTTGTTTGAAGAGCTTCGTTCTGAACATGGACTCAGCAAAAAATATGGATTGATTCTGAATATCTCGGCTTTGCTTCACGAGATTGGCCAATTTGTTAACCATCGCAGTTTCCATAAGCACAGCCTTTATTTAATCCGCAACAGTGACTTTTTCGGCTTGGGGCAAACCGATGTCTTGTTATCCGCATTGGTTGCCAGGTATCATCGGCGAGCACATCCTCAACCCAATCACGAAGGCTACTCATCTCTCAATCGCTCCCAAAGAGTGATTGTCTGCAAACTGGCAGCCATTCTCAGGATCGCCATTGCCCTCAATTCATCCCGCCAACAAAAAGTAAAATCACTGGACTGCAACATACGTGGGGATAGCGTGCAAATCCGCATTCCTGTTGTCGATCTTTCCCTGGAGAAAATCTCTTTGGCTCAGGGTAGCCTGCTCTTTAAAGAGACCTTTGGAAAAACAGTTACGGTCACCGAAAAATGAAAAAAGACTCCATGCGTCCATTCATCAACAGGGAATTATCCTGGCTCGAATTCAACCAACGGGTTCTGAATGAGGCAATCGACCCGGCAATTCCGATCCTCGAGCGCCTAAAATTCCTGGCTATTTCCTGTTCCAATCTGGACGAATTTTTCATGGTTCGAGTCGGAGGATTAAAACTCTCCGTTCAATCAGGATTTCAAAAGCCAGACCCCTCCGGTCTGAAACCGGAGGCCCAACTCGATGCGATTAACAACCGCGTGGAAACGATGGTGGAAGATCAGTATTCGCTTTGGAAATCCTCTATCGTCCCGACCTTAAAAAAATCCGGGATCCTCATTTCTTCCCCCAAAAATCTTAACGAAACCCAGTTGGCTGCCATCCACAGGTTTTTTGAAACGGAAGTCTATTCTTCCTTGTCACCTATTGCCGCTCATGGTGATGAATTCCCATTGCTACCCAATCAAACACTCAATGTATTTGTTCGCGTGCACGTGGATCAGCAAACCAACAGTGCGTTGCTCAAAGACGATCTTCTTTTCAGTGAGCGGATCGCTGTCATTCCGGTGGGAAAACGGCTCCCTCGGTATATTTTTGTTCCCACCGAGGCAAAACTGGAACTGGTTTTCATCGAGGACATCATCCAGCATTATGCCCATCGGTTTTTCCCACAACAAAAGATCATCGATTCCTTTACTTTCCGTTTGTCACGAAACGCAGACATGCGTGTCGATGATGAAGTGGCGGGCAACCTACTGGAATCGATGGAGGACTTGCTGAATGAACGGACCACAGGCGACTGCGTACGTCTGGAGGTCGACAGCGAGGTGGAAACTGATTCATTGGTCGCCCTTGGAAAAAAGCTATCTCTATCGATCAAAGATATTTATACCTGTGATGGGCCGTTAGCGCTATCTCACTTGATGCCAATCTCTTCGGCAGCCGGGTTCGAATCCATCCGGTATGACCACTGGGAACCGTCGGATGACCCTAATCTTGATCCCACCGAATCAATATTCGATTCGCTTTCCCGGCGAGACTGCATTTTGTTTCATCCCTTTCAATCCTACGATCCAGTCGTCAGACTCCTATCCGAGGCGGCCGAAGACGACGACGTTCTGGCCATCAAACAGACACTCTATCGAACCAGTTCCAACAGCCGAATTATTGATGCGCTTCATCGGGCGACCGCGTCGGGAAAAAACGTGACGGTCATCCTGGAGTTGAAAGCGAGGTTTGATGAAGCGAGAAACATCCTCTGGGCCAGACAACTCGAGCAGGCTGGGGCCAATGTCATCTATGGGCTAAAGGGTCTAAAGACGCACGCCAAAGCAACGTTGGTGGTGCGCCGGGAACCGGAAGGAATCGCAAGATACTGTCATTTCGGAACTGGCAATTACAACGAACAAACCGCGAAAGTCTATACAGACATCAGTCTCTTGACGCGGGATCCGGATCTTGGGGCCGACGCGGCAGATTTCTTCAACGCCATCACCGGTTTTTCAAGGCCGCAGGACTTTCGAAAGGTGGCCATGGCGCCGACCGGGCTTCGAAAACGTTTGATGGATATGATTTCCATAGAAACGGCGAATGCAAAACGGGGCAACCGAGCGAGTATTACCTGCAAGATGAACTCACTGGTCGATTCACAGATCATTTCGAAGCTTTACGAAGCGTCTCAGGCGGGCGTCGAGATCGATTTGAATGTCCGAGGCATTTGTTGCCTGATCCCTGGTCTACCGGAATACAGTGAAAACATCCGAGTCGTGAGTCTGGTTGATCGCTACTTGGAGCATGCCAGAATTTTTCATTTTCACCACGGTGGTGATGACCGAGTTTTTATCGCCAGTGCCGACTGGATGTCAAGAAACATGGACAAGAGGATCGAACTCATGGTCCCGATCGAAGATCCCCAGGGAAAACAGCAGCTTACCGCCATCCTGAATACTTATTTCCAGGACAACGTCAAAGCTTTTGAATTGAAATCTGACGGCAAGTACAGTCGACTGACCCCTGAACCAGGTCAAACGGCAGTTCACAGCCAAAAGGCGTTTCATACATCGACTCAAGCCCACATGGAGGCAGTCGCGAAACGGACTCCAATTACTTTTATTCCCCACCGCTCTCGGCAGAGCCCTTAAAACTCTTGCTGCTAGAAAATCGCTATTGGCTGACAACCGGACCGAACTGAAAACCGAACCGGGCAGGCTGAATCTCCAAAACCCGAATCCGCAAGATTAGGCGAGGCTGTTCATCCTGCCAATTCGACTCATCCTTGCGTTCTCTTCCTCGGTGACCACGGATTCAATACTGCCGGCAAATCATTTGAGATCCTGGAACACATCGGTAGAACCGCCAAATTTGGCCGGTAGACTAACTTTAATGGCCTCATCAAAACTCCCGTTCACCGGTCTCCATTGCCAACCGTTTTCCACAGCAAGGCTCTGTTGGCCAGAAGAAAACGTAGCTGTCTTCAGCGAATCGGAGAGTCCATCGGACTGAACCGTCTGACCTATGACAATCCAGTTTGCTTCACCTACATCGATCCTATCTTTTTCGATTTTGAATTCTGTATTGCCTCCAACCTGGTCCGCTGGGGCTTTTTCCCCATTGACCCAACATTGAACATTGTGGGCATTCACAATCAGCCTGAGCGGTTGTTCAACCCACCGGTTTCGGATTCGAATGACCTTTCGGTAGGCAATTTGGGTTGACATTTTTTCCAGGGAATCAGGAGCGTCCAATTGGAACTGGAATCGATGTTTGAATTCAACAGGAAAAGAAAGCGTAGAGATCTTTGACCAGTGTGCCTGTCCTGATCGGCGTTCAGTCACTCGACGACCCCGATTCAGCGACCAACGAATTGCGTTGCCCAGCAGAGAATTAAATTCCCCGTTCTTGAAGTCCAAAGGATGCCCCATCGAGGTATAAAACGATACGCCTCCACCCGCCCGAGGATAAGTCCAAGAAACAGGTTCCGCAGGATGCCCCAGTACTGAACCGACCATGAGGACTGATGCCCCTTTTGCCAAAGGCGACGTCTTGTAGAGGGAACCTGCTTGACCAAATTTCTTCAGTAAAACAGTGTCTGGATCCGGGATATTGAGATCATCAATGGCAGCGGCAACAGTCATTGGATGCTTTGATGCTGCCTCGGTATAGGTCACCATGGACTTCAGTTTGTTTCCATGGTGATTGGTGTAACTCCCTCCAAACACCTCGCCATCCCATTCAGGCCAGTCCACGTAACCCTGAGGTGGCGATTGATTCCTTAACGAAAAGGCATGACTGGCGGTACGGATTCCCAGGATGGGTTTTCTGGATGCTGCAAAATCTCGAAATAACTGCATTTGATTAGGCGGCAGAACTCGGCGACGGATGCTGATCAGGAGGGCATCAGCGTTGTTAATCACTTCCAAACCAGGAAAGTCGTTCCTGTCGGCAGGATTTGCAAATACGTAGCTGATTCTGATGTCCGGAAGAGACGACTGGCCAAATTCCGGCAAGGTCCATTGCGTTTGATATTCGCTTTCACCGATCACCATCGCCAAGTGAGGACGAGGATCCGAGGGGAAATGAAATTCTGTTCCACCGATGATCTGGTCACTACTGACGGTCGGGCAAACATATTTCTCGATATGCGAAATAACGCGTTCGGTTCCTGCATAGTGATTGATGTAGGGCCATCGCTGTGGATTATACATCGTATCGGTCATATCCCTCATCAGGACGACGTTTACTCCGTTACGTTTCATTTGTCTGATTCCAAAGGGTCGCCCCAAAACACACATGTTTGTGTGAACGCCCGTCAAAATAACATTGCGGATCCCTTTGTTTTTGAGAATCCTCCAAACCTCATCTCCTTGATCGGAGATAAAGTCGGAGCCCTCATCGATTGAAATCATGTCATTCTGCTTTTTCCACGGCAGATTCGGATTCCGTCCCAGCCTCTTTAGTTCCTCAGCCCAGGCCTTGTGCTCTGCGGGATCGTCGTCCTCACCACCGTCTGATTGATCAATTGGATACACAGCGGCTTCTTCTCCTGGCAGCAACGAACACCAAGACTGAATGTCCTCTGGCACGTCGACACGAGGCAACTGCCCGACGCGAAGCCGAGCCGGATGATTCGCATAGGCTGGCATACAATCACTGGGTGAGTGAATCACTGTGAGTCCCTTTTCTCTGGCGACTTCAAGGACGCGGTTCAACTGGGGCCCAAATTCTTTCATGCGCCGCACGGCGTTAAGGCAATGGTGATAATCCCAGAAATCACACACAATGATTGCTGTCTCAGAGGCTTTCCAACCGGCAGACTGCTGCACAATAGCAAACCGACTGCTGGTTTCACCATTTTTTTCCTGACGTCGCAACTGCAATCGCAGGTCTTCGCCTGGCAAAACGATCGCGAGGTGCAACGCCAATATCGCCGTAATGGCCGCAGGGCAAAATCTGGTAATGTACGCTAACACGTTCTTCCCCGAGATTGAATTTCAGATTGATCTTTTGAAAATCTATTATCCCGGTTCGACTCTCCATCCGCAACATTGCCAAACCCGATCCTCAATCAAAAAGCCTACTTTGGTTTGGCTGCGATTTCATCTAACATCGTCCCCAAAGAAACCAGGGACTTCAACGCATCATTGACAGACATGTCCGCCGGCCGAGTTTTTCCTTTGTCAATAAATATCAGCCTGCCATTCATCGGAGAGGGAGAAAAGGGCAGGAAAACAGCCAAGCAGTCTTTTAATTCACTGGCGAAATGTTCGTTGGTCACAATACCAAGCTCTTCGCCGTCAAATTCGGTCGATTTGACGTAGACCACTCTTTTGAACATGGCGTTTTCTCCTTCACCATATCCCAGAATCTGCTTGAGAGTCTGGTAGAGGTTGCCCATCACCGGCAGACGGTCAATAACGCGGTCCGCGGTACTCCAGATCCACTTCCCAATCACGTTGGAGAAAAACAAGCCAATCAAATACGTGACGGCAACCGAAATCAACAATCCCATGCCGAAGAAATAAAATCCCTGATCATCCAACCAGGAATCCGAAACCAATCCCTCAAAATAGACAACCGTGATCGCGATTCCTACGATAGGCAACAATGCGACGATCCCAGCTACAAAACATTGTGAAAAATGGCGGTGGAGAAAATTCATTCTTATATTCTCAAAATGGATCTAAGGTGGCCTGATGGCGGTTAGGTCGACTACAACCGTTAGATTATCAAATTTTCGCAGCACACCCGATACACAACGTGCTCCGAATTTGGAAAAATAGGGGCTCAATAGTGACTACCGATGTAAACCAGGGAGAAAAACCAATGGGCAAACCAATAAACGTGGCAATGGTCGGGCTAGGATTCGGGGCTGAGTTTCTTCCAATCTATCAAAATCATCCCCAAGCCAACGCCTATGCTATTTGTCGGCGAAATGAGATCGCCCTTCACCAGACCGGTGATCGTTTTAATATAGACCGTCGATTTACCCGTTTCGAGGAAGTCCTGGCCGACCCCAACGTTGATTTCGTCCACATCAACAGCCCGATTCCTGACCACGCCTGGATGTCTTTACAGGCTCTGGATGCTGGCAAGCATGTCATGTGTACCGTGCCCATGGCAACCAGTATCGATGACTGTCGCAAGATCGTCGAAAAGGTCCAGGAAACGGGCTTGAAATATATGATGGCTGAAACGGTTGTCTATAGTCGCGAATTCCTGTTCATTAAGGAGATGTATGAAAAAGGGGAGCTCGGCAAGATTCAACATTTGGCCGCTTCTCACCCCCAAGACATGGACGGTTGGCCCTCCTATTGGGAAGAAATGATCCCAATGCATTACGCCACCCATGTTGTCAGTCCATGCCTGGGTTTAACCGATTCTCTCGCCGAAGCCGTCAGCTGCTTTGGCTCGGGGACCGTCCGCGAATCGATTAAAGAAAAATCAGGGAACCCCTTCGCTGTTGAATCCTGCCACATCCGACTCAAGGACAGCGACGTGACGGCCCACATTTGGCGATTTCTCTACGATGTCGCCAGGCAATACAGAGAAAGCTTCGACGTCTACGGCACCAAGAAGAGTTTCGAATGGACTTTGGTTGAAAATGAGCCCCATGTGCTGCACACCGCCAAACAACCGGAGCCGGAGATTCCGCAAAAAATCTCGGTACCCGACTTCGCACATCTGCTCCCCGAACCGATCCAAAGATTTACTCTTCCTCAGGAAATCCATGATGCCGAGCACCTTTCATTTGTTCAGGGTGGAGGACATGGTGGTTCGCATCCACATCTGGTACACGAATTTGTGTCCTCTTTGGTAGACGACCGCGACCCATGGCCCAACGCCAAGACCAGCGCCAACTGGACTTGCGTGGGGATCTGCGCTCACGACTCAGCAACCCGCGGAGGGGAACTGGTGCGCCTGCCTGAATTCACCCTGTAAGAGAATTCATTTCTCAATGGACCGCTTGGCTGGGTAGCTGACAAGCGGTCCTCGCAGCTGTGTAGCCTCAGCCGCCAGTAAACGATTCCAGAAGATCCTGCAGCAAACAGGCGCCGCCAAATAGCGGTAGCAGTATGCGACCAACGAGAGCTGACGAATCACTCCAACCAAGTACGGCGGTTAGCACCGCCTGTACGAGCTTGACGTGGATGACAATCGATTGAATAGCGACTAGTGCGGCATTGACTTGGGCCAGCGTGCCAAAGACAGCATTTTTCGCGAGGAGTGCGATGCCTAGCGAATCGTGGCAGTGTTCCAAATCAGTAGGTGCATGCCGAGACAACCGGTCAGCATCGCATACCCAGATCGCCAACGATAAGAAAGGGTGAATACTGCAATCGCTATCGTTGCCGCGGCCAGCGAGAGTAAAACGTTCCCCCCCGGCAAACGCGTTTGCAATCATTGCTGCGGGACAACCAGTTTACTCCTTGACGTCAGTTTATTCCTTGGCACCAGAACGAAATTTCCGCTGCCAATCCGCGGGCATCACGCTCACATCACTGTTATCCCCAATGTTACGTCGGCGCTGGGTCAACTCCTGTTTTAGTTGAGCAATTTCCGCTTGGTAAATTGGATTCGCATATTCATTTTTTAACTCACTGGGATCTTTTTCCAAATCATAAAACTCCCACTCATCAAATTGGTAAAATCGAATGAGCTTGAATCTTTCGGTACGGATACCATATTGCTTGGCAACCATATGAACGCTGGGAAATTCAAAGTAATGATAGTAGATGGACTTGCGCCAATCCTTGGGGGTGGTTCCTTTTAACAAGGGAACCAGTGATCGGCCTTGCATATCTTCTGGTATGGCTGTTTTGGCAACATCCAGAAAGGTCTCAGCATAATCAAGATTCTGCACCAGGTCCGTATTCAACGAGCCAGGCTCGGTCACACCCGGCCATTTGACAATCAACGGCATCTTCAGAGATTCTTCGTACATCCAACGCTTGTCGTACCAACCGTGGTCGCCCAAATAGAAGCCCTGATCCGAGGAATAAATGACAATTGTATTCTCCGCAAGGCCGGCCTCGTTAAGGTAGGCCATCAACCTTCCCACACTTTCATCGACGCCTTTGATGCACCGCAGATAATTCTTCAAATATCGCTGGTATTTCCAACGCACGAGATCTTTGCCGGACAGTTTGGATTTCAGGAATTCCTGATTTTTCGGTTCAAATGCGGCATCCCACGTTGCCCGCTGGGATGCCGTCATGGTTTTCAGGTTGCGAAAACCGGAGCGGTCCAGACTTTTTCCGGCGTTAGGGTCCCAGCCCGGATAGGGGCTAACAAAAAGGTCGTAGACCAGATTCATATGCCGGTCGATTTCCAATTCCTGAATACGAGCGGCAATGGCGTTGTCACGATAATTGTCAAACAGGGTATCTGGTTCAGGTATCTCGACATCGTCATATAAATCCAGATGGCGTAGCGCCGGCATCCACGTCCGATGCGGTGCTTTATGCTGACACATCAACATAAACGGTTTTCCAGAGTTGGAATTTTCCTTCAACCAGTCCAATGCCAAATCAGTAACGATATCTGTGCAGTAGCCCTCGACTTTTCGACGACCCTTTTCAGAGATCAAAAATGGATTGTAATAAAGACCCTGTCCGGGCAAAACGTCCCAGTAATCAAATCCTTGGGGATTGGTTCCCAGATGCCATTTTCCGATCATGGCTGTCTGGTATCCCGATTTTTGCAGGAGCTTAGGAAATGTCTGCTGGGAACCGTCGAACCGATTACCGTTTTGCATAAAACCGTTGAGATGGCTGTGCTTGCCCGTTTGAATCACCGCCCGGCTTGGTCCGCAAATACTATTGGTACAAAAGCTGTTTCGAAACAGCATCCCCTGGCTGGCCAACTTGTCGATGTTGGGAGTCGGATTGATTTTTTTGTAAATCCCGTCATAAGCTCCAATCGCATGCGGAGCATGGTCGTCCGTAAAAATAAAAACGATATTGGGACGCTCCTCTCCCGCCGAAATGGAGCAAACAGCGGACAAGAGCATTATGGCGAACAAATTCCATTTCAATTGATTCATCGGTTTGGTCTTCAGCAAACAGGAAAAGAATGAAGCATTCATAATACCAGTCCTGGATGGAGGCTGCACCCCGATAGATTGCCATCCCGTAAGCGACTGTGCAATGCAAAAGACCTGCCGGGTCTTGAAGAAAGATGGAGGGGCATTGTTAAGGCGGCAAAACGACCCGGCGTTGACGAGCAACCGACCCCCAGTCAACGCCAACCACTCTTCCAATAGAACGCCTGCTCACCGCCCGAATTCAGTCCGCTGATCAACTGCTGAAGAGGGCCACCGGTTCCGCCACGTCAAAATCCAGGCCTAAATCAAATCTGTAATATCCAGAATACCAAGGGGTCGATGATCGTCGTCTACGACCGGCAATTCGCTGATACTATACTCGGCCAATAACTCTACCGCTACGCTGGCAAACTCACCACGGCAAATCGACTTGGGTTGGGGACACATCAGATCCCTCAGAGGCTGATCCAGTCGACGATCTTCATTCCGTTCCAACAACTTGACGAGGTCACTATCGGTAAAAATACCGGTAAGCCGACCAGCATCGTCAGTCACCAGGATCGCACCCGTTCGCCGACCTTGATGAGACTGGCTAGTGATCGCCGCCCGCGCTATCGAGTTTTCATTTGCCACCCGACAGGATCCTAGTGGACGCATGGCTTCCTGGACGGTCTGTAACTTTCGCCCAAGACTTCCACCTGGGTGGAATTTGGCAAAATCAAGATTGGAAAATCCGTTTCTTTCGGACAGCGTTAATGCCAAGGCGTCACCAATGGCCAGCATGAGTGCGGTGCTGGTGGTGGGAGCCAAACCAAGACGGCAGGCTTCAGCAACGGCACCATAGGCAATCGTCAGATCACACGATCTGGAAAGTGAACTGTTTCCATTTGCGGTTACGGCGATTTTGTTGACTTTCAATTTCTCCAGCGTTGGCAGCAATTGCAGCACCTCACCGGTTTCTCCACTATTGGACAAAATGAAAACAGTATCGTCCTCACCGATTCTTCCAAAGTCGCCGTGCAAGGCCTCCGCAGGATGAAGAAAATGGCTGCGGGTCCCGGTGGAGGCAAATGATGACGAAATCTTTTGTCCAATCCAGCCCGCCTTTCCAATCCCGGTGACGATCACCGCCCCCTGACAAGCTGCGATCATTTCAACCGCTTCGGCAAACTCCAGCGGAATTTTCTCGGACAAAGCGTTCATCGCCACCGCTTCGTTCTGAATGACGGCCTGCGCAATACGCAGGTATTCAAACGCTGTTGAGGGGGGACGACTCGATTCTGACTGAGACTGAACAAAAACAGACATTATGCTGAATCCCGCATTCCTGATGAAAAGAGACGGCGATACAAATCACAACGCTTGAGGACTTCTGAGTGCGTCCCGAAGTCCATCACTCTCCCGGAGTCCATGACCAGTACCTTATCGGCGAGTTCCATCGTACTCATCCGATGAGTAATAATCAGAGCCGTCCTGTCCTGAATGTGTTGTGACAACGACTGATGGATTAACATTTCACTCTCGGTATCAATTTGACTGGTCGCTTCATCGAGAATCACGATGGGGGAATCTCGAAGAATCGCCCGGGCCAGTGCAATCCGCTGACGTTGACCGCCCGAGAGTGTCAGGCCATGTTCACCTAAAATAGTCTGATAACCATTATCAAGTTTCTCATTAATGAATGAATCCGCGTGCGCTTTTTTAGCTGCATCGACGACCTTTAATTCGGATGAATTGGGACTGCCATATCGAATGTTGTTGATGACCGAATCCGCAAAGAGCATCGTTTGCTGATTCACCATACTCACGCAACGCCTCACATCGCGAACACGATATTCTCTGATTTCGTGGTCGCCAACAAAAACCTCCCCCGAATCTGGGTTGTGGAATCGCAGCAGAAAATTGACCAGAGTACTTTTCCCGCACCCATTAGGGCCCACAATGGCCACCGTTTCCCCAGGAGCGACAGCAAACGAAACACCATTCAAAACCGGAATCGCCGGATCATAAGCAAAATGCACATCCTTAAACTTGATGGCTGCCGCCTTGGTGGGAATTCGCTTTGGATGAGTGGGAGACTGGACACTGGCCTGCCGGTCAATCAATGGGAACACTCGATCACACGCGACCATTCCAACGTTTAAAATGTTGTAAACATCCGCCATTTTTCGAATCGGATCGCAGGCAGCTATGAGAAATGCATAAAAAGTCATCATGGCGGTAATGGACATTTCGGTAGAAGCCAATTGCACGCCGAAAAGATGGGTTTGTTGATTCATTACCAGGTATCCACCGGCAAGAGCGGAAATACAAACCACACCGATCCCCAAGACCTCGTTGTTTAACCGGAAAAGGGAATTGTAAACGGCTATCTTCATCGACTTCCGGTACACCTTGTCAGCGGTCCGCTTGAACCGACTTCTTTCGTAACCCTCCATATTGTGCGACTTGACAATTCGCACATAGGTCAGCGCCTGAAAGAGCCGGTTTACCAATTTTGCCGATTCCTCCACGGCGCGTTTATTAGCCCTTTTCATCGATTGTGAAAGCCGGATCATCAGAAAGCCGGCAAAAGGTGCCACCAGCATTGAAAAAACGAGCAACCGCCAATTAATCAAAGCCGCTCCAATCAAGCACGCCAACATTTTGAATGGCTCACGCAGCGTCTTTCCAAACAAGGTGGTAATCGCATTGCCAATCGTCCCGGTTTCACCCCGGATTCTACCCACCAAATCTCCAGTGCCTTTTTCACCGATGGCGCTGAGATCCTGTTGCAACGTACTCCTGAAAAAGGTGTTTTGAAGATCCAGTATCGTCCGCTGCCCGACCCGAGCAACCAGAACCATATTAACAATCAGAAAAATACCTTTCAGAACGGTCCCCACCAACAGAACCGCCACCAACATCACCAAGGTTTGAAATGGTTCAGCCGGCGTGTATCTCTTGATCGTTGGCCCCCAGGCCTGAAGCCAAACCACTCGTTGTTGGTAATCACCAACCTGTTGCTGACAAATCTTCAGACGGCTTGCATCTTCCGGCGAAAGAGAGGCCCCTTTGCTGTTGATTTCGGCAATGGTTGTGTTCATCACAGAAATTTTTTGTTGGCTTTGCGCCTCTTGCTCATCCACCCAATCGTGTATTGAATTTCGTTCAAAAACAACTTCGACGAAAGGGTAGACGGCCCCTATATTTGCGCCCCATAAAAGTGCCACCATCAATGAGCTTAAAATCGCGCCCACCAAAGACCACTTGTACTTCAACGCCATTTTCAGTGCGCGAATGTAATATTTCATATTAGAATCGAGTTCCTTCTCGCAGATTCCGCGGCGGCAAGCCGTCGGGATAATGTCCGACCATTAAGGTAGCTCAGCCGAGTGCCTTCCATTGGCTAACGTCTTGGTTTTTTTATAACCGATTCGGCTAAAAACTGAAAAGTGCAATTTAGACCAGTCGATGCTAGCAGCATCGGGAGATCGGGCAAAAGTTCCGCATTGGCGTAGACATCGGCCCCATGTTAAACTGGCGCACCGGTCATTTTGGTCCCGCCCGTTGTGAAGTCCTTGCTGATGAATAATAACCTTCTTCCCCGTACCTTGGCATTTCTTTGTATTCTGTATGGGCTGCCAACGAATTCCCTTTTTCAGCAAGCATCCGGGCAACAGGAGTCCGGTCAGGCGGCGACCCGTTTAGCCGGCGAACTGCTATCCAGCAAAACTCCCAAAACCGACCTCCTCAATCAACGACTCAAGGAAGCCGGTAATAATGCGGCCCAACTACGACTGGCGTTGGAAAAATGCAAATCATCCGACGAGGAAACAGCTTGCCTGCGGTTTCTGATCGAGAATATGCCCAAAGAGGACCTGCAGACTCTCCAAGGGGAATTCCTGATTAAAAATATCCGAACGGCCCTACAAGCCAGATCCGACAATGCCTGGTCTAGAAAAATACCTTTTGACGTGTTTTTGAACGACGTTCTACCTTATGCGTCGGTGAACGAAAAACGGGAAGATTGGCGTACTGATTTTTACAAACGTTTTAAAGACCTGGTCAAGAATTGCCAGACCAGCGGCGAGGCGGCGCAGGAACTTAACCGGCAGATCTTTCAAATCCTGCAAGTCAAATACTCTACCCAGCGAAAGAAACCAGACCAGAGTCCCTCTGAATCCATGGAATCCGGATTGGCTTCCTGCACAGGGCTTTCGGTTATCCTAACCGACGCCTGCCGATCGGTTGGCGTTCCTGCCCGGGTGGTAGGGACACCACTGTGGGTAAACAAACGAGGCAACCATACTTGGGTAGAGGTCTGGGACGAAGGGCACTGGAAATTCACCGGAGCTTGTGAGTACAACTCTAGCGGCCTCAACCGAGGCTGGTTTGCCGGAATCGCATCGCAGGCAGATTCCGACCAAATGATCCATCGTATCTATGCGACATCGTTCAAAAAAACCGACCAACATTTCCCCATGGTATGGAAACGACAGTCCAAAGAGGTCCCTAGCGTCGATGTCACCTGGCGGTATACAGGCAAGCCTAAACCCAAAGCTGCAGGAGAATTCACTGTTGCCATACGTTTGGTCAATCAAGTTGGCCAAAGAGTCAAGTTACCCATCCTGATTACCGCCCCAAACGGTCAAACAATCGCCAGCGGGACGACTCGAGATGAATCCAACGATGCCAATGATTTTTTCGAAGTCAATCTAAAACCAGGGTCCTATAACGCTTCGATCCCTTCCCCCAGCCGGTCTGGCAATTATGGAAAAACAACATTTCCAATTGTGGTCAAACCCGAAGACAATCAGATCCATCAGCTCCAATTGCGAAAAGACGGCCAAAAGTAGTCTGCGGTACGGCTGGTCACCCTGGCAGAGCTTGAGCAAACGCTCGACGTTGTCCTCCAGGCCCATACAGACGCAGAGGAGAATCGAGTCGAGCACATTTCGGAGGATCCAGCCTGTTGCTGAACCTCCGGAAATAGCGAGATTCGATTTCAGGCTGGGCAGAAATTAGACCAACGCGACTAAGTTGGACATGAATTGGATTGATGGAGGAAATGTTCGTGTTTGCCTCTGTTGGTGATGTTGTTGAGCAGAGTCTCTGGTACGGGTATCTTAATCCAAACCGGCTTACAAAACGCCTAGCGGATGGTTTGCGAGGAGGGATTTGAAATCGCTGACCATCACTAACTTGGGGCATTTTTTATCTTAGACCGGCTAAGGAAACGACCTCCGGCGGCGGCCCATGGGGCCGATGACATTAGGTCACCGCCAAAATCAGATACATCGAAAATCCTTTTTTAGGCTAGCATTCGGCCTATCTCATTTTGGCCCTCGAAGAAACAGAACGCGGGGATCTGCTCAGCCATTAAGTAATAATAAAAAGGAAAGGACCACTTGGCATTCCTGGCAGATGGTCCCAGCTAAACCGGTCCTCTCACTCTGCGAGCAGCTCCCCCTAGCATTTCACGCCCAATCGACAGCAAAGGCCCGCGCGATAGCAGAGTCCCGGTCAATAGCCGAGTCCCGGTCAATAGCAGAGTCCCGGTCAATAGCAGAGTCCCGCGCGATGTCAAAGGCAGGGTGTCAAGAATGAAACAAGACGTCTAAGTTGAAACGAAAACCTACGGCAGTTGGGGGTACCTGATTTAGTAATACCGGTTTCAGTAATACCGGTTTCAGTAATACCGGTTTCAGTAATACCGGTTTCAGTAATACCGAGTTCAGTAATACCGGCTAGAATTTCACCGAGGCTTCGTTGGATTCCTTTTATCGGAATCACTTAGATGCTCAGATGACGCAGCCAGGCCGTTGGGTTGAGCACGAGCCACCGAGTCCAAACCCTCGGACGACTTGCTTACCGGCAAACTCTTTTCCGAGGTACGACCGGCGGAACGACTCTTGTTCGCTTCACGGGGTTTTGCTTCACAGGGGTCTGCTTCACGGGGGTTTGCTTCACAAGGTTTTGCTTCACAAGGGTTTTCCCCCTCGGAGACCGAACCAGCTGAGATCGACTTTCCAGCTTCCAACTTTCCAGCTTCCGCCGCCAATTCCTCACGAACCACGGCCATCTCCACTGGAGCATCAATTCCGATTCGCACACCACCGCCGGACAACCGGACCACGGTGACGGCGATATCATCGCCAATCAGAATTTTCTCTCCAACTTTTCGGCTTAAAACTAGCATTTTGCGTTAGGGCGAACCGTCGCCTTTATTCCTCCATGAGCCATCACAAAAAAAGAAATTTCATTTGCAAGGGGGCTTGACAATACTCGTGAGAATAACAGCTGCAATCATTGCCAGCAAGCCCCTGGTCTGGGACCCCAAGATTTTCCGGACAAATCCGGATATTGGCACCACCTAGCAAAAGGACCGATGAACTGCCCCGCCAAGTTTCACAAAAGCAGATCATTCTACTGGCGGTTTAAATTCTACAAAAACTTGACCATTATCAGCCCAAACTCGCACGACACTATCCTGTCCCCCAGCCGCCAACTTCTTGCCGTCTGCCGAGGCCGCAACGGAATAAACAAAGTCAGCATAGCCCCCAAACTGCCTAACTTCACCGCCGTTTGTCGTGTTTTTCATGCGCACGGTCTTGTCGCCAGAGGCGGTAATAATCTGATCGGTCAACTCGACAAATGCCAAGCTGGTGACTTCTTTGCCGTATCCAGCTATGGTCCTTTTCTGGGTACCCGTTTCCGCATCCCAAATCTTGATGACTTTATCGGCCCCGGCGGTCGAGAGCTCCCGCCCAATCGAGTTCCAATCCACTCCCATCACATGATGGGTGTGGCCTTCAAAAACGCGGATCAACTTTCCAGATGACAAATCAAAAGTCTTCATAAAGCGATCGGAACTACTCGAAGCAATTTTGGTTCCATCAGGCGAAAAGCTAAGGTCCAAAATCGTGTCACTGTGAGCATCCACAACTTCCTTCACCAATGCACCTGTCGCCAGATTCCAGATTTTGATTTCTCCAGACCGGGAGGGCTCGCCCGAACCGGTCGCCAGAAATTGACCATCTTTGGAAATATCTAAAGCCGTCACCCGGTCAGAGAAAACTTTCACATCATCGATATCGCCAATCGTTTTGGCAAGATTCCATTTATCCGTCAACGTCACCGCAAAGGCTTTCCCGCTTTGTGGTTCAATGGATAACAAGGCTCGGTTGCGGGTCGGCATATTAAATTTGGAAATCGGAAAAGAACTCTTCCAGACATCACTTTTCTCTCCGGTTTCCAGAGAGCAAATTCCAAGATTCGAATTCGCATCCCAGTACGCCACCGAATCGTTCCCCAACATGGCGATGTCAACTAATGCTGACAGGGCTTTCTCGTTGGTTGTTTTGTAGGCCAAAGCCTCTTTTTCCTGCAAGACCTTGGCTTCGGTCGCTTTCTTGTGAGCCGCGTCCAAGACCGGCACACGCTCAGTAGCCGTTTTTGACCGAGCCTTGGCCCGTTGGACACTATTGGTTGCCAATTTTTGATTTCGATCTGCAGCGTTAAACTCATCCGTTG
This sequence comes from Planctomycetota bacterium, assembly GCA_014238905.1. GTDB lineage: Bacteria > Planctomycetota > Planctomycetia > Pirellulales > Pirellulaceae > JABAAE01. The sequence continues at coordinate 47,229 of JABAAE010000018.1, read as the reverse complement.
CCTTCTTGTTTGCATCGGTCAGTTTTTTTATGTTTGGTTCCTGTTTTTTGACCTCTGCCTCAGCCGCTGCGACCTTCTTTGTCGTATCGTCGGCAGCAATTTTCGTTTTGGCCGCTTTATCGTCAATCGCTTTCTTGGCGTTTTCCGCTTGCGTTCGAGCCATGTTGAGGGCAGCCACTTTCTTTTGCTCTTCCGCTAACTGCGCAACCCCATCAGCCACGGCTTTCTTTAAGCCTTCATTTTCAGGATCCTTATCGAGCTGCTGCTTTTTGACGCCCTGAGCCTTTGTCTTTTCCTGTTGGGTAGCCATGGCCGCCTTCAATTGACTATCGGCCTCTGTCAAAGCAGCGGTTTTCGTTTTTGCCATTTCGGTGTCAACCTTGAGCATATTGGCAGCATCAGTCTTCTGTTTCTGCAATCCAACCAGCTCGTTCTTCTTCGCCAAGAAAGTCTTGTTGGCGGTAGCAAAGTCGGTCTCTGCCTTGGTTTTGGCCGCCAGCTTTTTCTTGGTTTCTTCTTCGCTTTTCTTTAGCGCCTCTTCAGTTTTTTTAACGTTGGCTTCCTCGGCAGTCTTTTCCTTGCTACCGGCATCAAGATCTTTTTTGGCCGCATCAATCAGTTTCTGTTTGAGCCTGACCAACCGATCGTTTTCGGAGATCTGAAATTCGACGGATAGATCCCCTCTAACCTCTTTCACCAGTGCACCGTTGGTGCCATTCCAGATCTTCAGAGATCCATTGCTTCCACAGGTGGCTACACGCGTCCCATCGGAAGTTACTTCCAGTCCGCTGATTACACCGGTGTGATTAAACGTCCGTACCTGCGAACCATTGGTCAGATCCCATACCTTGGCAGTTCCGTCCATCCCGGCGGTTGCCAATTTAACCTGTTTTTCACCGAACGGTTTCAGATGGGTGACGGGCTTGGAGTGACCTGCCATCGATCGCAACGGTTTGGCCGATTCAGGCATTTCTGATGAAAAAGCAGAGATTTCATAAACCGCAATCACATTGTTCGCCAAAGCGACCAAAACCTGTTTGTTCTCGCTTGCAATCGCTAATCCGGTGGCATCCTGCTCCAAGGCGATCTCTTTGCCGATTTGCTGACTGGTCTCCAAATCAAACAATCGCAATTTTCGTTTTTCAGTGACCAACGCTACCTGTTTTGAGTCGGTTCCTACGGCAACTTGTTCGATGGATTGATCGCCTGTCTTCAATTCCTTTTTCAAACTCCTGTTGGCTGCATCAACGACATAGAGTTGTCCCTTGTCGTTGCCCAACACCATCCAAACATTATCAGCAGAGGCATTGGACACGACGATAGGACCAGCCATTTTCAATTCAGACTGACTCACGTTATAGGGCTGTTTTTTCCATATCTTTACTGTCCTAAAACCGCCGGAAACGAATGTCTGGTTGTCCGGTGAAAAAGCGATCGATTGCACCAGATCTAGGTGAGCCACGCCCGGTTGGTTGTAAATCGACGATTTAAGCAGTTCCGGGTCGGTCACTCGTTCCAGCAATCGTTTACCGCTAAGGGAATAAACGAAGATCTGGTTGGCTCGCCCTGCGGCCAGGTATCTTCCGTCTCGGGACATTGCCAGTGAATAAACGGGATTCACACCCACGGGCAATTTGGTAAATTCTATCTTTCCTGCGGTGCTATTGAGGCTTGGCTTCGCACCTTCTGCGATCCACAATTTGATCAAACCCAATTGCTGCGACGTCATGTTCTTGGCTTTGACTTCGTTGTCCTCAGGAGGCATCACGGGGTCATCCTGGTGAGCTGACAGACTCAGCATCGAACTGGCATCCGGTTTTCCGGCGACAACCGCTTCGGAGGCCAGAATTTTGGCGACCGATTCAAGAACGACGTCCCCTTCGGCATCGGTAGAATTGTGGCAGGCGAGACAATTCTGTCTAAGTAACGGCAACACCTCCCGATCAAAGTCAACGGGCTCTGATCTTTTGACTTCGGCGATAGGAATGCCATCTTCAGCAGTCATCACCTGGGAAAAAATCAAGATCAGCAAAGAAAATGAGATAATAGATCGTTTCATATTTTTGGGCAGCATCATGGAGCTGATTTGGGTGTGACGTTGACAACAATGTTTCCCGTCGCGCGAACGTCCACGTTGTTAAATTTGGCGGTTGCCAAAATCTCCATCGTATGATTTCCCGCTGGACACTTATCCTGAATTTCGACGACCACTGGCACGTCGAGTTGGTCTTTGGCAATCGTGACCGGTTTAACCACAATTCCAGGAACGCCACCTGCGACTTTGAAGTTCAATGTCACCGCTTCGGCAAAACCATACCGTCTCTCTATTTTCAGCTTGGTCGTCATCGTGGATCCGACCGCTGTACTCTGGTTTGCTACCGGTGTAATAACCAGCGGCGATGCCACAATTTTCAGTTTCGCAGGGTTGGAAATCGCCATATAAAAAAGGTCTTTAGGCGCGCTCTGTTTCTTGAGGTTATCCATTTTTGTCTTGGCGGCCTTGCTCGCAGCCGCAACCTGTTTTTGTCTGGCATCCAAAGCAGCAATCTGCTTCTTTGCTGCCTCGACCGCCGCCATGCCATCTACCTTTGATTTCTCAATCGCAGCCAACGAATCCTGCGATGACTTTAAATCGCTCGCTTTTGCCGACTCGATCTGCTTTTTTAAAACGGCCAACTGGGCCTCGGCCGCCGAAATCAAAAGAGGGTCTACGCTGGGCGACGTCTGGCCACGCGATTTGACGATCACCGCTTCTAACTGAGACACTTTAGCCTCCGCAGCGGCAACTTTTTTCTGCGCCTGTTCTAACAACACCTTGGCCGCCGCAATTTGCTTGTCCATTTCGGGCAACTTTTTTGTTTCGGCCGCCATTGAGGCAGTTGCCGAAGTTTTCTCAGCCGTTGTTTTTTTTGCTAATTCATCAAGTTTTTTGTGCTCGGCCTCCGCTCGACTGGCCGCCTCCGGGTTGCGACTGAATTTAAATTTTGCATCACCCTTAAACGAAAAAGTATAGACGCCGGTCTTGGTGTTTTTATCCTTTACAAAAACCTCTATTGTCGCGTCAGATTTGTCTTTTGGAATCGTTAAGTCACCTGGCTTCAATTGCCCTGGTAGACTCTCAGCGACCAATTTAATTGCCTCGGAGAAATTCCGGCGGTTGATTTTGACGGGGATCTTTATCTTACCCCCGAGAGAGGTTTCCAGTGGTTTTCCATCGCCCAAACTTACGCTGATCGGTGCTTGACCGGCAGGCAAAACAGCCAATTCCAAACTAGCGGTTCTACGAAAGAAAGGTGGCGATTGTGTCTTGTTGGCCGTTCCCCACGAGACCACCGTCGTGACGGCGGGGCGAATCAACTCCACTCCGCCGACGGTACTTTTGGCCAAGACCTTCACAAAAGAATGACCGGCTGGAGCATCTTCGGAGGCGTGAAAGATCAACTGCACCTGAGTTTGACTCGGATTGATCTCGACAGGCTGACATTGAACACCTGGGGGAAGGTTTTCACAAAAAAGCGTCACGACTCCGTTAAAACCATCGACTCGCTCAATTTTTGTTGGCACTTGAATTCGGCCACCTTTTCGCAGCGAAAGGGATTTGGCCAAAATCTGGTTGGCATTGGCAGGTCGCCCCATGACCGGGGTACAGACCACGCTGAAATCGGGGGTCGGTTTGCGAATGACGACCCGATAGCTCGACGCCATGTTATTTTGATAAGTCCCGAATTGGTCCTTTAAAACGAGACGAAAACGTCCATCGGCAGGAACCTGAAATCGGATAGTAGGATCATCGGTGGTAATGGAAAAATCAGGCCCGGGGCCACCACCCCGATTCCCGGGATCATCGGCGACTGTTAGCCGCTTCCAACTCACCTTGCCTTCGCCATCAGTCTGCTTCTGTTGCACGGTCATGATCAAGTCAGAATCGTTGCCATTCCGGTGAGAATACGCGTCTAAATAGTAGATCTCGCCCGCTTTCGCATCGAATTCATAGAAATCCGACTCGGTTCCTGGCAGGAATCGCCCGGAGACCACCGTTGGAATCGTGACGGTGGTGGATTCACCAACTTCGTTCTCCGCTGCCACTGGTAAATGGGTACCGTAGACCGGCAGTCGGTTACTAAGCAACTTACCCTTTTCGTAAAGCCCCACCGATTTCCAATCGACTGAAAAGTTGCTGGTCCAAAGCGGGAGATCGTCCGAATTTCGGGAGTCACCGACCACTTCGGCGGCGGTTTTGGAAAGCTCTTCCACCGAACCATCGAGCATACGTCCACCAGGAAGGTTCCAACCATAAAGCTTCAAAACCGGGTTGGACTTCGCCTGAACCACGCTGGGGAAAACTGCCGTCAGATACGGTCGGTTTGAAACATCGAGCCTGTAAAAATAATCAGCGTTGCCAGCATAAACAGCATCCCTTACCGAGACAATGAACTGGCTTTCGATCGGCGACTTAAAGAAAAGGGTCGCTGGCCGGACCGATGTGGATCTCGCTCTGCCAAGCTCTTTTCCGTTCAGATCCATAATCGTCAAAACAGGATGCATGCGACTATCGATGAATCGAGTCGCACAATCGATTGTTACTTTTTCATCTTTCTTAAGTGCAAATTTAAAAAAGTGGGCTGCATTGGCAACGGCTCTTCCGTTCACCACAGAATTCACGGAAATCGGCATCGCGGTTTCCGCAGTTTTATTCTGATCCGAGTTGATCAACTCATCCCCCACGCCAACCACAAATCGCCGCGGTGTCGAAAGACCAAATCGTCCTGACAACCGCACTTCAACAATTCCAGGTTCTACATCAGCGGGAATGGTCACGACAAACTGGTTGGAGATAGGAACCGAAGCGGCAAATTCAGTGCCCGCGGTCATCTTGACTTTAGCCGTGATCCGCGGATCAGAAAAAACCATTTCCGCTGACTCATCAAGGTCAGCTCCAGCAACGGCAACCTCAACGGTAGACCCTATTTTCCCACCTACTGGAAAAACATGGAGCAACTTTGCCGTTGGGACTTGGGCGTTCACCGCCCGCACAGCAAAGCTACCTGTACCGAGGTTAAAAACAAAGCAGATTGCGATGAGCAGGCGAACATCCGTCACAGCAACGCCAATTCTGGCGAGTCGTTTGATTGGTGTCATATCGTGGGTCAAAAACGTTCGACGACACCGGATCCTGGGATTGGCACCCCATTTTCACAAGTGATCGTGCAAGGCGGGAAAACTTCTGAATCCGAACCAATGCGGGAAGGCCCGGGATCCAAACGATTAATGATTAAACAAAAATTCCTTGGTATTGATTAACGCCCAAACGATGTCTTCATATGCCCGCTTGGGATCTTTTTCGTGTTTCTTGATGTGAGAAGTGGCGATATTCAATTCTTCCGGGATCGGAGCCCTGGAAAAGGCTGCAACATAAAGCTCCGTTAACCTCGCGACATCGTCGCGGGATTTGTCCGCAGCCAACTTGGCTGCCCGTCCATTTCCATCGGTTAATTTGCCCTGTATCTCACTTGAATTCAACAGATGCAGACTTTGTGCGAGGTTGGCGTCACCGGACCTTTCACATTCACAAGCACTGCTGGATTCAGGGCGACCAAACACCGTCAGAAAATAAGAGTTGAAGCCGTTGTCGGGTAACTGAACTGCTCGGGTCCCGGGAGGAAGACCATTGAATGTGGTACTCGTATTGGTGACCTGATTGATCGAGTCCAGCAAGACTTCGGCATTCAATCTTTTGGGATAGTAACGTGAGAAGTTGTTTTTATCTTTGGCATTCCAATCATTGGGTATGGCGCTCAACTGATAGGTGCTCGATGAACAGATTTCAAAGATAAGCTCCTTTAAGTTGAACTGATTGTCCACGAATTTCTTCGCCAACGCATCTAGCAACTCTGGATTGGATGAGGGATTGGTCACCCGCATATCGTCCTCCGGGTCGACCAGCCCTCGGCTGAAAAAGTGTTTCCAGTAACGGTTCACCAAGGATTTTGCAAAGAACGGATTTTCTTTTTTTGCCATCCAGTCAGCCAGCATTCGGCGAGCATCCTGGGACACCTCAATGGGCTCAGTCTGAGCTCCGAGACCTCTTGCTGAAACGTTTTGTCCGGTTTTCGGATTCTTGGCAACGGCAGCCACCTGCTTTTGATAGATACGATTCTCACCATTCCGCAAACCCTTTTTACGTCCGACCTGGGCGAAAAAAGCGGCGAACCCGTAATAGTCTTCCTGACTCCATTTTTCGAATGGATGGTGATGACATCGAGCACACTGAATTCTTAATCCCAAAAAGAGTTGGGCCGTATCTTCGACTTGGGCGGCCTGATCCTTGACCTCCCGATACCATGCCGACGGCGGGTTTTGGTCAGCCACGCCATTGGCAGTAATGATTTCGCGAACAAAATGGTCGTATGGTTTGTTCTCCAGAAAACTGGATCGGATCCAGTCGTGAAATGCAAAAGTGGCATACTTATCTTCGTTGCGAGAACGTTTGTTACGAAGGATCGCGGACCATTTGTTGGCAAAGTGATCGGCGTAATCTGATGAATCAAGCAAACGACGAATTAAACGATCCCGTTTGTCCGCCGATTGGTCAGACAGAAAGGATTCAGTCTCCTGAGCACTAGGTAATCGTCCAGCAATGTCAATCGAAACACGGCGTAAAAAGGTGGAATCATCCGCCACCTGTGAAGGGGGCAGGCCCAAGGCTTTCAAATTATTGAAAACGTGTTGATCGATATAATTTTTTTCTGCCGGCAGGCTATCGACCTTGATTCCAAGTGGAATCGTCGCTCGGAAGACACCCACATGACCCTGGTAGCGAGCCATCACCGCCACAGATCCGGTATACGTTGAGGTGCTCACCAAACCCGTTTCGGTCACTTCGGCCATCTCCGTATCATTGCTGTCGAACTGCGTGGTTCGGGTCACGTCCCTTACGGAACCATCGCTGAAATGGGCAACAACAGTCACTTGTTGCGACTTCTTGCGTTGCATTAACATTCCTTGCGGTTGGACCGCTATTCGAACCACCTTCGGATCTGATTCTTGCCCGTAGGGCATCCCCTGTTCCACCCAACGTTTAATCAAGCGATAAGACGGACTTTGGTCGTCAAACCTAGCTCCACCTCCGTGAGGGGATCGGCCGGTGGCCTTCGTCAATAACAGGCTTTTTTCTGGTGCGGCAGGAAACACCCTTCGGCCCCGGCCCTCTCTTGTTAGGTATTCGAAATCTTCAGTGGGCTCAAAACCAAGCAGCGACAACCGAAATCCATTTTGTCCACCGGACTTCCCATGACAACCGCCACTGTTACATCCGTACTTAGTGAAAATGGGAACAATTTGATTCGGGAAATTGACGGGAAGATCTACCGCGATATGGGTCACCGACACGATGGAGACGGCTTTCAACCCTGCGACCTCGGCGACGATTTTCGCAGTTCCCTCCTGAATCGGTTCCGCGTAACCGGTGCCATCAATCCGCACAATACCGACCGGTTCGGTGGTATATTTCGATTCTCGGGTCAAATCTCGAATCTGGCCTGAATCGTATTTGCCCAAAACGATGATCTGCTGAGCCGCGTCTCGACCGGCGAGCGAAAAACCGGCTGATTGGCCTCTGCCGGCATCAATTGAAATCGAAACCAACCTTCCCGGGGTACCTAACCCTGGCGCCTGATCGGTATCGTTACCCGCTACTGTCTGGACTGCAGAATTCAATACCAGAGATAGAAGGAAGATGGTGAGTGCGGAAACGCAAGTTTTTGTCCAAAAAGGTATAAGGACGAAGGCGGGAGCGCGTTTCATGGTTTTCCCTTTCCATTGATGTTGCGGTGAGTGTCGGCAAAAAAGACCCTCTCATTGGGTCCTACAGCGACAGATCCAATCATCACAAACCTCTGTGGATCATTCCGGTCAAAACCAGTTTGAAAATGATGGTGGATCTGCAGGTGGGGGGGGAATTTCCATTTCCCCAAAAAACGTTGTTGACTCTATTATCACCCTTTAGAATTGTGAATGCAATAATGATTTCGCAGGTTTGTTCCTCTAGTTGGGACATTTCTTCCTTTTTAACGCCAATTTGGGGGTTGTTTACTGCCCCTTATTGGCAGGCTGTCGAGCCGCACCGGTGGATCCTGCTTTTTTAAGGGGAAAAACGAGATTTCCAATAGAACGCCTGCCCCTCCCGTCGGGGTGTCCCCGAATCGGACCTTCGGCTTTTGACCGCCGCCTCAGATTCTGGGCGACACTTCATGGGTTTGCAGTATTGGAGCGCGGCTTCTTTCTGATTGCAGGTCCGAGCATTCAAACCAAATAAAGAATCCGGAATTGGATCCGGACGAAACCGCCCTGGTACCCAACGTAGAACGAATCGCCCGGCGATCTTCGAAAATCGAGTCGAGCGTGCGTCTCCTCCAATCGTTTGCTATCGTGAAGGAGGGAATCATGGACCTGTCAGGCTGACTGCCATTGGCAATTCCGGGGCCCATACTGATTGCCCGTCAAAACTGAAAGGGACTTATGATCTTCAAATTTCCATTCAACTGTCGTACGACTCTCGCGTGGGGGTGCCTTTTTGCCATAGCGAGTTTACCGCAGGCCAGCCCATTCGTTTGGGCAACGGAAAAACCATTGAGTGGTCAAACTGCTGAATCCGCTCCGGTTCAGAATTACAACGTCCTGTTTATCATTTCCGATGATTTGACTGACACCGCGTTATCCTGCTACGGCAACGCGGTCTGCCAGACACCCAATATCGATGCCCTCGCTAAAAGAGGAACTCGATTCACGCACGCCTATTGTCAAGGCACCTACTGCGGTCCCTCTCGGGCATCGTTCATGTCCGGTTACTATCCTCATGCAACCGGAGTCCTTGGTTATGTCAGTCCCCGCAAGGCTATTGGAGATCGAGCTACTTGGGCAGAACATTTTAAGAACAACGGCTACCACACCGCTCGCGTCAGTAAAATTTTTCATATGGGCGTTCCCGGTGGCATAGAAAAAGGAGACGATGGCGCCGACGACCCCCGCTCCTGGAGCCAACGCTTCAACAGCAAAGGTTTAGAATGGAAAGCTCCTGGTAAAGGCGAAACACTGGAGAGCAATCCAGATGGTAAACGTCCAGTTGTGGGGGGAAATACTTTTGTGGTGGTCGAGGGTGACGAAGGGGACCTTGGTCATTCCGATGGTAAAACGGCACAAAAAGCTGTGGAGTTAATCGGTCAAATGAAAGATCGGCCCTTTTTCCTGGGTGTGGGGTTTGTCAGACCACATGTTCCTTTTGTCGCGCCCAAACAATATTTTGAACCCTTTCCATTCGCCGCAATGAAGTTACCGCTCAAGATCCAGGGTGATTGGGATGATATTCCTAAGGCGGGAATCAACTACAAAACAAGCCGCAATATGAAAATGAATGTCACGCGGCAGAAAAAAGCGATCTCGGGTTACTACGCGTCGGTCGCCTATATGGACGCACAGGTCGGCAAAGTGATGCGAGCGCTCAACGAGTCAGGAGTTGCTGACAAGACCATTGTCATCTTCACCAGTGATCACGGATACCATCTTGGCGAACACGATTTCTGGGCCAAGGTCAGCCTCCACGATGAATCGGCACGGGTCCCGTTAATTATTTCAGTTCCAGGAAAAAAACCGGCCATCTGCCATTCCCTGACCGAATTGCTAGATCTTTACCCGACCATTTCCACGCTTTGTGGACTGCCTGTTGCTGACCGTTTGCAAGGTAAAAATATAGCTCCAGTCTTTGATGACCCCCAGCATCCCATTCGCGATGCCGCATTCACGGTCAATGGAAAAGGGTTTTTGCTCCGGGAAAAAGAATATGCCTACATTCAATATGCCGAAGATGCTTCTCGGGGACGCGAACTGTTCGACATGTCCAAAGATCCTCAGCAATACAACAACCTGGCGACCAACCGCCTTTACGCCAAGAAGATAGAGGAGTTTCAGGAAAAAGTTGCCGAAAAACTTCGGCAAATCCGAGACAACGACCTTTAGAATTCGCATCGCATCCGCTCTTAAAAATCACTGCCGGTGATGATCAGGAAACCCGAAATGTTTCGGTTCTGAACCCCAGATTGGGGAGTGTTTAAATCACCAGGAGTGTCTTGATTCACCCCGGTCCTTTTCGTCCCCCGGTCGTACGCCAATATCCAATCAACCCTGGACAGCTAACGTGCCAAACGCCAGTTGAAATGCCAAAACAGAAGGGCGAACCGGACCATCACGATCTTCCCCGTTCGGTGCAGGTCACTGACGGCCTGTGCTGTACTGAAACCCTGTACTGAAACAGGTGGCGTTCTTTCAGGGCCCTGAAGATGCGGGCCTTGCGGTCCGTTGCCAATCTCAACCTAACCTGGCAGACCTTTTTCCTCGTCCACCTGGAAGCAATTCACGACAATCGCCGTAGAATTATCTCGGCCCCCGCGTTCATTGGCCAAATCAATCATTCCTTGGCAGGCTTCTTCTGGCGTCTTGGAACTCTGCATCCATTGAGCAATATCTTCATCTTTCAAATGAGCCGTCACCCCATCCGAACAGAGCATCAATTTGTCTCCCGGCTTGAGTCGACGTGAGTAAATCAAGGTCTGTGGTCCCCCCTCCACGCCAATGGCACTGACCAAGACATTGTGATACTTCGAACTCTCAAATTCCTCTCTGCTGAGGTAACCGGTCTCCAAGAGTGTTTGAGCCAGGGTCTGATCGTCAGTTAACTGCTGCAATCGTCCTTGGCGAAAGAGGTAACACCGACTATCTCCCACATGCAACACATAAAGCATGGGCCAGACCAGGTAAGCCACCGTTAGAGTGGTCCCCATCCCCCGGTGATCAGGCTCGTTCTCCACGTCTTTGCAAAGTACGCTGTGAGCAAATTGAGCAGCCGACTTCAACTCGCTAACGAGATTTTCAGACTCTTGTCTCGAAGGACGCAATATCCAGTGCATGGAATTGAGAAGATATTGGACCAACGAACTGATGGCCAATTGACTGGCAACCTCCCCGGCATTGGCCCCTCCCATGCCGTCGGCAACCAGCATCATCTTTCCCATCGTGTCACCGAAAACCTGCGGATCCGGACAGGAAAAACTGGCCCCCTCCACCGACAGGTGTTTTTTAAAATCGGCAATCAGAAAATGATCCTGATTCATGGTCCGTTGCCGACCGACATGCGTCATGCCATAGCAACCGATAGCCACCCGGTCACTTGCCATTCCACGCTCATGCGCGGAATTTCCGGTAGATTCAATGTTGGCGTTTATCCTATTGATTCCTAAGCAACGACCTGAAATCCTCGAAAACGAGGGGGAACATTTATTAGACGGTGCTCATCATTCGACCGTGAAACCAGTTATTTATCAATCGCAGAAAACGGATAGTGTCCGGATTCTGCCCAAAGCAACCCCTTGACCGCCATCAAGTTGAAAAGAGGCTGAACCGGTGAAAACCGGGTTTCTCACTCGGTTTGAATCGCTTTCCAGACAGCACTTCCAATCTCAAATCAAATTCATTCATTCTCGACCAAGGCGGAATATCCGATTCCACGGAGGTAAGCAAAGCGGTTCTTTGTGCCATGGGTTCCCGAAATGATTCTCTTCGAGTCGGCCACCGCCAAGATTCCGGTATCCAGCCCGAAAACATTGGCACCTTTGGTGAAGACTCCTTTTGAGAAAACGCGTGATCCAATTCCAACACTTCGCGGTTGAAAACCTAATCACCAAACCCTGTCTCTAACCGAAAGTGAATCCCAACAAATAAAGGGCTGGGTCCCGTCACGCCCGGTGCTAATAGAGGGGCTTATACCGCCCCGGTTCGTTGCAAAAGGCCGAATCCCTACCCTTTGGTGGTTTCCGCTTGCATCTTTTGCCCGAATTCACTTACAATCAGGGGTGAGTAAGGGATACTCCGTTAAATCAGTAACGGAAGCCTTCTCCACGCTCCCCTGACGTTGAGCGTGTTCGCCATTCGGGATAAGGAATTCCAATGCGGCGGTATCCAATCCAAACACTCCTCTTGCTTGCTTTTGCAACCGGTCACGCTTTTTCTTTACAGGCTGGGCAAGGAGAACCAGTATCGCTTGGTAACCCCCGTGTTCAGCCAATTCAACCCAATTCCCTGCAACTGCTGGCCAATGGTCGGTCGGGTTCGGGAGAAATTCACGGCCCCAACGCTCGCCTGCAACTGCAAGCCCTGACCGTCGACCAGCAAGGTAAAACGATCGATTTGACACGCCGGGTGGCCTATCAGGTGCACCCGGCGGGTTCTCTCTTGGTCGATTCTCAAGGGAGGGTGACGCCACAAAAAAACGGGCCGGTCACGGTGACCGTCACTTCCGGCAACATGACCGCCACCGCCGAGATCAACGTTAAAAACTTTGATTCTCCGCCACGTTTGAATTTCTTCAATAATATCGTCCCGATCTTTACCAAATTTGGCTGCAACGCCGGGGGCTGTCATGGAAAAAGCGGTGGCCAAAATGGCTTTTCATTATCGCTCCTGGGATTCGAACCAGCCGAAGACTATCAATACATCGTTAAAGAAGGCCGTGGTCGACGAGTCTTTCCTGCGGCTCCCACGCAAAGCCTGCTGTTGCAAAAAGCAATCGGCGAAGTTCCGCACGGCGGGGGAGTTCGATTAAGTCCGGAAAGCTATGAATATGACCTGTTAAAGCAGTGGATCGCTCAAGGCATGCCTTATGGCGAAGAGTCAGACCCGGTCCTCACAGACCTAACGGTTTTTCCATCTCGCGCTACCTTGGCCTTGGAGGCCGATCTTCAATTGAAAGTGACCGCGCACTATTCAGATGGTTCAACTCAGGACGTCACCAATCAATCGCAATTTACCCCTAACAACACCGACCTGGCGGGGTCCGACGAAGACGGAATTGTCTCCATGAAAGGACGAGCCGGCATTGTAGCGGTGATGGTAAGATTTCAGGACAGAGCGACTGCTTTTCTGGCGACGGTTCCGTTGGGTGCCCAGATCTCCAAGCTTCCTCCGGAAAAGTCCCCGATTGACGGACCTGTTTTCGCTAAATGGACCGAACTAGGTTTGCCCCCATCAGAGATTGCCAACGACGCTGTTTTTATCCGGCGTGTCACCCTGGACATCGCCGGCCGTTTACCCACAGAACAGGAGTCGGTGCAATTCCTAAAGAGCAGCGGTGGAAACAAACGCCAAAAACTGATCGATCGATTGTTGGCTTCGGAGGATTACGCGAATTTCTTCGCTCAAAAATGGACGTCCATCTTGCGGAATCGAGTGGAACGCAATGAATCCCGAAGCGGAAATTATCTCTTTCACGAATGGGTGCGAGAGTCATTGGCCCAAAACCTTCCCTACGACCGATTTGTAGCCCGCCTCATCACCGCCTCGGGAGATGTCCGGATCAATCCAGCAGTGAATTGGCACTTGAAATTTCAAAAAATGGAAGAACGTGCCGAAGACACCGCTCAGATTTTTTTGGGACAACGCATTCAATGCGCGAAGTGCCACCATCACCCTTATGAAAAATGGAGTCAGCAAGATTACTGGCAGTTTGCGGCGTTTTTCTCCAATGTCACCCAAAAAAGTGGGCGACGCATTTATGGAAAACAAGCCCGTGTTCAGGCCAGAAACACCAAAAACAACCAAATGGTCTGGGCAGCAGGACTCGGTGCTGAACCATTCCAAGACCTCCAAGGGGATGGGCGGATTCAATTGGCAAACTGGTTAACAGATTCTTCTAATCCGTTTTTTGCCAAAATGTTGGTCAATCGATACTGGAAACATTTTTTTGGTATTGGCATCGTCGACCCCGAAGATGACCTCCGGGGCACCAATCCCCCCTCCAACCCGGAATTATTAGCCGCGCTGGAAAAAAGTTTTATCGAGAGTGATTTCGATCTTAAGAATTTAATTCGCACGATTTGTAATTCCACCACCTACCAGTTGTCTGCTGTCCCCAATGAACATAACGCCAAGGACATGCAAAGTTTTTCCAAATTCAATCCAAGACGACTCCCAGCCGAAGTGATGCTCGATTCCATCGATAGGTTCCTGGGTTCACAGTCGCGTTTCCCTGGCCTTCCCGCCGGAACAACTGCGACAAGGATTCCTGACCATGGCATGGCCAACAACTCGTTTCTGGACACTTTTGGAAGACCTGCGGGCGCAAGTGCCTGCGAATGTGAACGGTCAGACGAAATCACGATGGCCCAATGTCTCCAGCTACTCAACAGCAACGACATGTATCAAAAACTTGCCTCGCCTTTCGTTTCAGAATTTTCACGAAATCCAGAATTGGATTTCGTTGCTAAAATCCGGAAGATTCACCTGCAGGCATTTTCCCGCGAACCACGGCCCAAAGAAATCAAAGCCTATACGGACTACATCAAGGCGTCCGGAGAGGGCAACGAGAATCAAGCTTTTCAAGACATCATGTGGACCATCATCAACACCAAAGAATTCCTGTTTAACCATTAAGCCGACAGTTTATTTGAATACTAAAAGGAGTCCCGTTGTTAACCGGATGGTCTTTTTTGTTTTAATTCCACCCTTATTAACCGATCAACAACTTTCGATAAATCGCGGGATTTGCTTTTTGGAGTAAAGCTTTCCACCCACCGTCCACCATTAAGAGGAGATTTTAATGTTGAAATTTTTTGGACACGCAGACAGTCCTTACTGTGACAGGGTCTCGCGGCGAGATGTCATGAAACTGGGAGCCCTTGGCCTCGGTTTCGGTGCAATGAATCTTGCCGACATCTATCGTCTGGAGGCGGCAACCGGCAAAAAATCGACCAAGTCGATCATCAATATTCATTTGGGCGGAGGCCCGTCCCATCAAGACATGTGGGATTTGAAACCAGACGCAGCGGTGGAGTACCGGGGTGATTTCAATCCGATAGCAACCAATGTTGACGGAATCCAAATCTGCGAACATTTCCCATTGCTTTCTCAACTGGCGGATAAGTATGTGCTGATTCGGGGACTGGTTGGCAACGTCAATGAGCACAGCTCAAGTACAACCCAAACCGGTTACAGCCAAAACGCATTCAAATCGATTGGCGGCCCACCCTCGATTGGCTCGGTCGTATCAAAGCTACAGGGATTCAACGGAGGCGTCGCACCGTTTGTCACCGATAGTGTGAACACAGGAGCGGGCTACCTGGGGGCCAAATATAAACCCTTTAGCCCCAACGACGCGCAGAAAATGTTGCAGTTGAATCGCATGGATGCCAAACGCATGACCCGACGGTCGAATCTCCTGCAAACGGTCGATGATCTTCGACGAGACATCGATGCGTCAGGCCAATTGGATGCTGCAGATTCATTTGCAAAGCAGGCCGTTGAAGTTGTTCTCAGCGGAAAAATGGCCAATGCTCTTGATCTGAAAAAAGAGAAGCAAGAGTCGATTGATCGCTACGTCGGTAACCGACAGGGTCGCCTCCGGGATAACGAAAGGTTTCTGCGAGCCCGACGCTTGGTCGAAGCTGGCGTTCGCTGCGTTTCCATTGGTTGGGGCGGATGGGATACCCATGGCCAAAATTTCAGTCAGCTCAGCAAACAACTTCCTGCACT
Organism: Planctomycetota bacterium; assembly: GCA_014238905.1. GTDB lineage: Bacteria > Planctomycetota > Planctomycetia > Pirellulales > Pirellulaceae > JABAAE01. Next base: position 31,656 of record JABAAE010000018.1, on the reverse strand, counting down.
GGACCGAGGACTGGCGGCCATGATCAGGGACTTCGATGAAAGAGGAATGCTGGATGATGTAACGATTGCAGTGTGGGGCGAATTTGGCAGAACCCCACGCATCAACGGCAATGCTGGGCGTGATCACTGGCCACGGGTCGCTGCCGCGTTCGTTGCCGGAGGTGGGCTTCAGTATGGGCAGGTGATCGGATCGTCCGATCGGATCGCGGGCGATGCCAATGACGCCGTGGATGTCCAGGAAGTTTTAGCAACCCTCTATCACAATATGGGAATTGACGCCCAAACGGCTCAGATCACTGATCCTCAGGGACGTCCTCGCTACCTATTGGATCAACGAAAACCAATAGCGCAGTTGATTTAATTCTCGGACAGCCGCCTTGGGCAGTGACAGGATCATTTCCTTTTTACAAAAAAATGCAAACAGATGAATCGCTTTTGACCGGTAAAATCCTGTCCGATTCAAAGCCAGCGTCTTTACTTCTGGTATTGAACAGCCTGAACAATTTCTCGGCGTACCCACTGGTCCAGAGCGGTGGGTGTTGACCGTTTTGATCAGGTTGTTTTCGGGGCCTGTTTTCTATTTCATCCTTTTAAATCAGCAACCCGATGTTTTATCATTTTCATCAATTCGGCAGATTCGGGTCTCTCACGCTGGCGTTTTTGCTATTGGTTCCGGCCGCCTTCTCGCCAGCCCAGCAGCAACCGCCAACGCCTCAACTGATTTCCGTCTTTCCCGTCGGTGGCAAGGCTGGCAGCGTCATCAAGATGAAAATCCTCGCGCAAACCGAACTGGAATTTGCCGAGAAATTGTTGTTTTCCCATCCCGGAATCACAGCCAAGCCCCAGTTCAGGGAATCAAGTCGTTTTCATCCGAAACCAACCCGTTTGCGAAACGCTTTCACCGTCACCATCGCTGGCAATGTTCCCCCTGGGACCTACGACGTCCGTGGCGTCTGCGATTACGGGGTAAGCAACCCGAGGCGGTTTGTAGTCACCCAAACGGCTGAGCATCTCGAATCCGAACCCAATGACCAACCCCATACCGCTAACCCAATCTCTTCTAATTCAACCGTCAATGGTGTCTTCGAAACCGGCTATGATTTTTTCAAATTCAATGCCAGTCAAAATGAAACCTTGGTCGTCCGGTGCATCTCCGAGCAGATTGATTCCATCGGTGATCCAGTCATCACGATTTTTGATCCCGCGGGCAACATCGTTGCGAAAAACCACGACACGATCGGACGGGATGCACTGGCATCGTTTCTCGCCGATCAAAATGGTGAATACCTGGTCCGAGTCAATGATCTGACATTCGTTTCTCAGGGAGGGCAGGGGACCGCACCCTACCGTCTTTCCGTTTCTCCAGCTCCCTGGATTGATTTCGTTGATCCACCCGTCCTCCAAGCCGGTTCATCTTCCAAAATCAAGTTGTATGGGCGAAATTTGGGTGGAGCTCTTAGTGGTTTCCAAAGAAATGGTCAGGAACTGGAAGTCATCGAAATGCCTCTGACCACCCCCACCAATGTCAAGAAGACCAACTTCGCCACCCACAAACTGCTGCCCAACCAGTTCTATGGTCACCGCTTTACCTATCGCCATCAAAATAAAAAAGGAATCTCCAATCCCGTGCTGATCGATTTGGTCGACCGTGGGGTCATCACCGAAGAATCTTTAAAAAAATCGGGGGGCACATTGCCTCGCCTCGATTCCGAAAAAAATGAAGTCGAAATGCTGGGTCAATTCTCCGAACCAGGTGAACCCGATCACTTCCGTTTCAAGGCCGATCAGGGAGAACAATTTTGGATTGAGGTCATTTCCCAGCGAATGGGCATCCAAACCGATCCTCTGCTGCAAATCGAATCCATCCAATTAGACAAACAAGGTAAAGAAGTCTTTCGCACACTCACCAGTGCAGATGACTATCAACCATTGGCCAGTCCGTTTCGAATCCGTGTGGAAACAGATGATCCAGCCATCCTATTCGAGGCACCCAAAGAAGGGGATTATCGCATTACCGTTTTGGATCAATTCAATTTACCTACGAATTTTAACGGTCCCAATTATTACAGGCTTCGATTTCGCAGACCGTCCACCACGGCAAGTCTGATCGCCATTCCCGGATTGGAACGGGGGCAAAATGACAACAACTCTCGAGCTCTAAAAATCACACCATGTATCGTGCGGAAAAACTCGGCCGCTGAGATTCAGGTCATTGCCTATCGAAACCCCGGTTTTAAATCGGCGATCACGATCAAGGCAGAGGGACTCCCCAAAGGTGTGACATGTGAACCGATCATCATGGGCGAAAAACAGTCGCACGCGACCTTGCTGTTACGAGGTTCTGCCAATTTAACTGCTGGACATTCAAGAGTTAATATCGTGGCCACCACCGAGGTCGACAATCAACTTGTGGCCGTACCGGTTGCCCACGCCGAAGTCACTTCCAATTCGGTAGGTAATGATCCGTCGGATTCGAGACTGACTAATGACATCATGGTAGCAACTGATCCCACCATCGATTATCCGGGTGTCATCAAATTCGACAAACGGGTTATCGAAACAGCACGGGGAGGAAAAGTCGAATCCAAGGCGTCCCTGGTCAAAAACCCCCAATTCAAAGGCACCGTCCAACAGGCGTTTCTCCATGGGATGCCACGCCAGATCAACCGCAACACCAATAACCTCGCCGATTCCGGGGCGGATGTCACCTACAAACTGGATTTCCGCCAAGACGTTCCGCCGGGAAGCTACACCGGGTTCCTACGTGGCTATATCGAGAGCAGCGTCCCGCGTTGTGAAAAACAATTCCAGGCCGTCACCGAAGAGCAAAAACGAATCTCGACTCTCCAGCAGCAAATCGAAAAAGAATTCCAGGCGGCAACCCGCCTGCGGCAGGGCATCGAGCAAAAACTCGCCCAGTTAAAACGACAGGCCACCACGCTGCGGTCGCAAAAGTCCACCACGCAACAAACAACCGGCAACTCCCAACGTTTCCTGGCGGAAGCAACGAAAAAACAGTCCAAACTCGCCAGTCAAGTTGAAGCGGCATCAGCCACTGCAAAGAGCCTGACGCAAATGGCAACCGCCGAAACAGACGCCGAGAAAAAGAAAGCCGCCACAGAAAAATTGACAGTCGCAAACAGTACCCTTTCCAAGTTGAAACAGGAGATGGCAACCGCAGCGACCGCATTGACGGCCGCGCAGGCAGCGTTGGATAAGAACAACAAAATGTTGGCTGATCTTCAGAAAAAGATCGATCAAAATAGTACGGAATCTCAAAAACTGGTCGTCGAGATCGAAAAAGAAAAAGAGGCAGAGATCGCGATACAGGCGGACCGGACTTTGGGGCAAAACCTGAAAAGAGAGATTGACCAGGAACTACAAATGGCTCGTCAGGCGTCACAAAAACGAAATCGTCGATTCCTCGTTTATTCCGACCCCATTTTGGTCCGCGTAGCCGACGTTCCGGTAAAGATCCAGATCAAACCAGCCACGCTAAAGTTAAAGCAGGGTGATTCCACAAAGTTCCAGGTCACCGTGCAGCGACTCTACGACTTTAAAGGAGAGATGAAATTTCGCTTGGAAGCGGACAAGAAGGGTAATGGGCGGACTCTAAAACCCAACGCTACCTTAAAAGCTAATGAGAATTCAGCGGAATTCGAATTCCTCGTCCAATCGACAGCCGAACCAGGGCATTTTTCAGATACGCTCGTTGGGCAATTTCGTTTTGGTAACACCAACCTCGAAAAGAAAATCTCTTTCGAGGTCGATGTCTTACCCGTCGAAAAGAAATAATCCAGTCATTCTCCTCAGCCCGACCGAACCCCAATGTCGAGCATCAAACCGGGTGGCAAAAACTGACGGAGAACATTCAGCAGTCCGTTTCTCCTGTTCGATCGCTTGCCGGTGATGCGAACGAACCAGGCAAAAGAACGTTCAACATTGAGAAAATGTCAACCACTGGGCTAACCACACTCGTGATGGCAATCGATTCCCTTAAAAAACCGATAGCCATCCAAGGAGCTTATTTCGCCATATCGATACAGATGCATTCATCATCGTTTCGAATGTAGGCTCGCCGATTGGCAAAAGCCGGTGCGCTCCAGACGACTTTCCTTCCAAAGGCCGTGTTGGATTGCTGAATCACCTTGCTACGATCGATCTCCTGATATCCATTTTGATCAATGCGGGCGATGATCAAGTCGCCCAATTCGTTAAACAGAAAAAAACGATCCTTATTTTTTACGAGAAAAGCGGTCGCCGAACCGAGTGGCCGTTTGCCGTCAATCGGCCCGGTGGACTGCCATAGTCTTTTTCCATCGGGCAGCGAAAAGCCCGCCAGGTGTCCTTTTCCACCCATTCCATAAACCACGCTTCCTTGCAACATGGGCTGCACGTTGACCGGAGAAATCGCTTCGCGTTTATTCTTCCATACCTCCTCAACCTTGGTGCCTTCGTTGGATGCCTTGAGCAACAGGCTTTTACCCGAATAGCCTGCCACATAAATGTAATTTTCATATCGAATGGGCGACATGATGATCGATCCGCTGGTGGCCGTGTAGGGCACAGACCAGTACTCGGTTCCATTGGAGGGATCTATACCGGTGACGGCATTGGGTTTAAGCAAAACGAGAATGCGACGATCCCCAAATTGAAAGATAGTGGGAGGTGAATACCCCTGTTCAGGAGCTGTTTGCGCCTTCCAGGTTTCTTCTCCGGTGGATTTATTAAAGGCAACGACATGACTTCCTTTTCCACCGACCAGAGAAATAATCTGGTCACCATCAATCAGCGGATGGGCTGCGTACCCCCAAAGAGCTGCCTTGGTCGAGTAGTCCTTGATCAACGACCTGTGCCAAATCACTTTTCCCGAATTGGCATCGAGGCAGACCAAATCACCTTCCGCTCCCAAGGTGTATAGTTTTCCATCTTCAAAAATGGGTGTGCAACGCGGACCAGCCGGATAGGAAATCGTATAAAGCACGGGATACTCGTATCGCCACATTTCCTTCCCATCGGCGGCATTTAAACACCGTACGCTTTCGACGCCACTAAATTCCTTACGCTCAAAATTGGCGACTTTGACATTGTCAGCGGTAGTGTAATCGGTAACAAAAACTTTTCCGTCAGCCACTGCAGGTCCTGCATAACCGCCGGTCACTGGAGATCGCCAAAGAACTTTTGGCCCTCCTGCCGGAAATTTTTCCAGGATTCCCGTCTCTCGCCAAACATTATCCCGCTGGGGTCCCATCCATTGCGGCCAATCATCGCCTCGCGTCAATTGGCAAAAAGAAACCACAGCAAACAACCAAAGCACAAACCGCTTCATCAAAATGACCTTACAACAAAAGATAATGGGCAGACATGGGAACAATACCGATCGTTGGTGTCCCTCTCCCGGAGGAAGACGTCAATACACCACCCGCGACGGCAGAGGTCCTCGCTGACATTATTGTGACATTGTTAGGCCGACGTTTGAAGTCCATTTCCCAACGATCTCAACAAACCGGCAGAGGCCCCTTTTTCATCAGGTTGAGCGATCCTGATTTTGAGTTCCAACAGACCAAACCCTACCAATCGGCGGTTTGAGAATCAATTCCTCTTGGGTCACCGCTGATCAAACATGCTCAGCATCTCTGAATAGATGTTAGGATAATGACATCGCGCTCCACCTTCAGCCCAGCCCACCTGCAGTTCAAACAACGGGGTCATTGATGAATTCGACGTTCTATTTTCACCCGCAGCGGTTTAAAATCCGAGCGATGCCAGCTGGTGTTTTTGCCTGCATCGGCTTCTTTCTTTTGCCAGCCAACATTGCCTGGTCAGCGGAGAAGATTACCACACCTCGCTGGAATCCCACCCCAGTGATTGGGCATCCAGCAGGGGGAGAGAAGTGGGTCGCTGATCGAATGGGCGATTGCATCGGTTGGCCACTGTTCGGTTTCCGCCAAATGAATTCAAACCGTTGCTCGTCGGTCCAGTTAAGCCAACCTGTCACGGATTCAACGAAAACCCTTTTCCTTTGGAATGGGCGGGCACCCATTGATCAAACTCAATTCGAAAAAGCCGACACCCGTATCACCCTCCATCAGCCGACCAAGCCTAACGGCACCGCCATCGTCATCTGTCCTGGTGGGGGATACGGGGGCTTGGTGACCGGAGCCGAGGGGCACGGTATTGCCAAGTGGCTCGGCGGTCACGGCATCACGGGGATCGTTCTGGAATACCGCTTACCCAAGGGACGACCATATGTTCCGTTACTCGATGCGCAGCGGACGTTACGGACCGTTCGAACCCATGCCAAGGCTTGGGGCGTCCACCCCGACCGAATCGGCATCATGGGATTCTCAGCCGGAGGACATCTCGCCGCAACGGCAGGGACTCATTTTGACCACGGCACTCCTGCTGCGACTGACCCGGTAAATCGCGTCAGTTGTCGCCCGAATTTTACCATCCTCGTCTATCCAGTCATCACGATGGGTCCCCTTGGTCATGCTGGTTCCCGAAGAAACCTGTTAGGCAACGATCCTTCAGACGAATTAGTCGATTATTTTTCAAATGAAAAACAGGTCACCGTCGACACACCCCCAACTTTCCTCGCCCACGCTCTGGACGACAAACCGGTCCCCCCGGAAAACAGCAGAATGCTGCAAAGGGAATTAAAACGGCAAAAGATTCCGGTGCAATACCTCCAATTACCCCGTGGTGGACATGGCCTCAACGGTTACAAGGGGCCCATGTGGGATGCTTGGCAAAGAGAATCCATCAAATGGCTGTCCCAGCAAAAACTGTTGACCCCTTAAGCGACCGGTGACATTGATCTCGGCAAGCGACGGGCTTGCTCTGGCCATTTCGGAGCAAATGGCGATCACCCGCCGCCAGCACCCTCCCTCCGATCCGGATCTGGGAATCTGCTATTTCTGCGTCACAATTTGCACCAATTCCTCACGTGGAACAAACAGACTGCCGGTGGTCGTTCCTTGGGGTAGTGTATTGCCAATCAGGTTGCCAACCTGCTGATAACCGGTTTTACCCTTGGCAAAATTCGTAAAGGCCTTGCCAATCTCTGACACTTGTTGAGCCGTTTCATGAACAAATTCAATTCGAAAGTCCCGCAACCCTTGGTCAATCCAGAGCTGCAAGTGTTTTCCCGCCCATTGAGCTTGCCCACCGAAAACCGTGTTTCGGCAACCAACATCTGCCATCACCGGGTGCAGCCTTCCTTTTTGGTCGCGTAGGCTGACCTGATGTTTTTCACAGGGGTGACCACAATTGGTATGGTCCGTTCCGTCGGATAGAAATCGACAAAAAACACAGTGCTCGGTATGAAAAACCGGCATGTGCTGAAGAGCGACGACCTCCATTCTAGACGGTGGCGTCCCTAGACATAGCTGAGCAACCTGCTTGGCATTCAAATCATGCGAGGGTGTGATTCGGCGGAGTCCCATCCCGAGGTAAGTCAACGCCGAAAGATGATTGGCCGTATTCAAACTAAAATCACCCGTCCACTCATTCTGGCCGCCGGATGTTAAACGGAGAAGGTCGAATAACAAACCGCCCGAACGGACCAGAAGAGGACAATCCAGCGACAACAAAAACTTGGCAACATTTTGTTCGGCTGGTTTGAGTATCCTCGGGCTGGCAACCCGCGGAACCACTCCGGAGGCCCTGATTTTTTCCACTGCAGGTCGTAAACCATACAAATCAAGATAATCCAAAGTAATCGATCCCGGCTGCAAGGAAATGGCCGCATCCAATTGCGCAGGGGATCGTATTAACACGTGAACTTTTAAATCGCTGTCAACCGATTCGGGTTGATCTTCGCCGGTCACCGCTGCGCCGAACTCTTTCAGACAGCGGTCCAGCACATTAATGCCAACCTCCTGAGAAGCACTCGACGCCAGGTCCAACATCGTGGCTTCAATTTTTGAGACGAGCTCTCGCCTGCTCCCGTTCAATGTACTGACCGGCAAAAATAAATTGTCGTCCAGATGGTTCTGCAGGCCCACCAGATGTAGAGGCGTCCCACCCAAACGGCCGAGCTGATCGGCTAATGTTGCCTCATCCAGCGGCGAACTCCGGGCTGCCTGCAGATTTTGCGAACTCTCCACGGTCACGCGAACCATTGCTTCCTGAACATCAAATGGGTTTTCAAATACGGCTGTCAACTTGAGAGGGGAACCCTCGCGTCCGTCCACCTCGATTGTGATCGGCCGGGTCATTCGAACGTCACGCCCCGAACTCAGCACCTTGGCGGATCGGTTCACTGCCGGATCGCTCGTTCGCCAGACGAGGTCACCAGGCCGAATCCGCTGAAAATCCACCTTCCCCTCTCCAAAAGAGAGTGCAAATTCGTCCTGCCCCAAAGATTCAACTCCAAAGACGTTGCCACCTTCCTCTTTGTCTTCCGGTGACCGCCAGTTCGCGGCATCAAAAACGATACCGTCACCTGGTTTCAGCGCGTCTTTTTCCAAAGTGGATTCCACGACCACCTGGTTTAGAGCAATCCGCCGCACCGAACCGATCTTTACGCCACGGTGCCGCGGCGCCCTTCCATCAACGACCGTTTGATGGTTGACACCAGACATGAAATGCGGGCCCAAACCGCGCGAATAGACCTGTTCAAGGCTCTGTTTGTCCGTTGGCACTTCACCAGCTACGTAACCCTGATCACGGCACCCATCCCAACCGACTTCTTTCATTGCACGGTCAATGGCTTCCCGGTAGGCTCGAGTCGTTAAGGCAACATAGTTTTCATCTTTGTACCTGCCCTCAATTTTCAGACAGGAAATTCCTTGACGTATCAATTCAGGAACCTGGCTCAAGGCGTACAAGTCACCTGGACTCAACAGGTACCTGAACTCTCCCAACTCTTTCTCTTGACCATCGACGATCAGGTCATAGGACAGGCGGCAGCCTTGGGCGCATTGTCCACGGTTAGCGCTTCGCCCCCCCCAAGCCTCACTACTGAAACACTGTCCAGAGTAGGAAACACAAAGCGCGCCATGTACAAACGTTTCCAACTCTACGTCCGTCGCCGCGACAATTTTAGAGATGTCTTTCAAAGCCAATTCACGCGCGAGCACGACCCTGGAGCAGCCAAAACTCCGCGCCAGCTCTGCCCCCTGGGCGCTGGTGACGGACATCTGAGTGCTTCCATGAACATCGAGATGGGGTGCTACTTTTCGGCACAATCGGGCAATCCCAATATCTTGAACGATAATCGCATCGGCGTTGGCTAAGGCGATTTCGGAAATCGCTTTTTCGGCTGCCGCAAGTTCATCGTCAAACACGAGAGTATTAAACGTGACAAATCCCTTCACTCCCCGGCGATGGAGCGTCCGAAACACCTCCTCAAGCTCGTCGATTTCGAAACCGACCTTCGCTCGAGCCGAAAAATGATTGAGGCCAAAATAGACCGCATCGGCTCCCGCTTCGATCGCAGCGATCAACTGTGGCCAATAGCCAGCCGGTGCCATCAATTCTGGTTTTTTCAATTTCATCGCCATCGGCTGGTAAAACTATGCAAAATCGAAGATTTCTAGACGTTCCCGATATTCCTCAATAGGGAATGAGGTTTTTCCAAACCCCATTAGCAAACCAGTCTAACGCTCCCCTTGGTGGTTCACTACATCTGAAATGGTTTCCCCATCGATTTACATTACATCGGGGCATCCAGTTGCGATTTTTGCCAGTTCGGTTCAAGATGAGTGGTAGATCTTTTCCAGAGAGTTGTTTCATGAGCAGGTTAATTTTTTGGTTGTTGGCAATCCTCGGTTTGGCTGTGACAGATCAGGCAGGTGTGCCGGGGCAGGATGAGCCGTCCTCCAAACCCAAAATCGAGCTCCAATTGCAATTACCCAACTCCCAGGAGGGTAGTCCAGCGGAGGATCTTGTCCAAGGCATTCAACAAGGGTATCGCCAGCTTAATCTAAGTAAATACCAACTCCAACCGATCGAGGTGGTGTACTCCGAGACCAACCAATCCTCGGCGATCATTCGCACCCCGTCAAAATCCAACCCGATGGAAATGGACCGCTTGGTGGTGTTGCTGAATCGTTTCAAGATTACCAAGGTTGAAAAGAAAACGAGCCTGCAACTATCGTGGAAAACCTTCAGCATCAAAGAATTCGATCGCCAAAGATTGACGGCCCCGGTCTTGGTCGCTGTGATGCGTGATCTTTGCCCCGGCTGCAAAGCCGCACGAGACAAACTTTGGTCCGATCAACAGCTCAGAAAGGCCGTGGTCGAGAGAAAAATGGTTCTTTTTGACGGGAACGCAAGCGTCGATGAGGACATTGCCGAAGCCATTCGAAAGAAGTTTGACATCACCAAACTACCGGTGGTAGTGATTGGCGACCGCAAAATGACCGAAAACTTCTTGATCATGCCGGGCATCCCGAAATCGGCGGACGTTCTCAAGGCGATTGAAAAAAAGCTGCCGCTTTCAAAAAACCGTTGAATAACGGTCATCCGGTTGCCTGAAGATTTCTGTGCCCAGACTACTTTTTAGCAGCTTCGCGATACTTTCCATCGGGACAGATCGTTGGCAATTTAAATCTGGGATCGGTCAATAAGGCGTAGAGCGTCGTGTCGGTTGATTTCATTTTCTCAAGAGTATTAAGCCGCCATTCTTGTCGGATGTGATTGAAACGCCCTTTCGATTCTTGTGCGCCTAAAACAGAAGTCAGGCCCCAATAGAAGTACTCCACAGCCATGCATTGGTAGTCACAGCTTCGGTCGTCATAACTGTACCAGGCCTGCGGTGGATAGTTGCGTGGCACTCGGCGGAATCGCCCTCCCCGAGCGATATCCATGGCCTTTGTCAATTCAGAGCCGGCCTTTAACCCGAAGACTTTCGGGTAAGCCTCGCTATATCCCGCGAAAGTAACGAGGTGCAAAACTTCCTCCAAGGTCGCGTCAAAAGGCCCCTGGTTGCCTGGATGAATCTCTTCGCCATACAGGGCCTGCAACGCTCGCCTACTCAAAATAGCGTCGGGAATCTGGTCAAAGAGTCGTTCCGCCTCACGCTCGGTGCCGGTTAAAACCATGGCCGCCCGCTGTTTTTTCATTCTCTCCAACACGATAGGGTTATCAGCCAAACCATCTTCGTTGTTGTCGAGATATTCCGCCAAAACACTCGCCGCGTGCCGCATTTTATCATTGGGACAGGATTGAGTCGCAAACACCTGCAAACCAAAAACTTCAATCCGTTTTACAAAATACCGTTTCATCTCGTCTTTGACCGGATAGATTTTGAGCAGGTCATCGGCCTGACCAGCCCCCCAGGTAAGCGACAGCAGTACAAAAAAACACAGGATTTTCAACCGCATAATGAACAGTCTCCGTATTCGTTGGTTGATGAACTGAAGAACCCCAACGATTGTTTCCTTCCAGCTTGAACTGGACACATCCTACCCCACCCTCATGCACTCATCCAGCGCCGACCAAAGGGGAGCTCACAGCATCTCGATGATGGACTCAGTCACACCCCAAGATGAACCTCTTCGCCAGTCATCAAATCGGTTTTGAACCCTGAGGATTCGAGGGATATTGACGTTGGTTTTAAGATCATCCTCTGAAGCAAACGCCCCTCGAAAGTGGTATAGTCAGTCAAGTCTGGAGGGGTAACACGACATCGCGGGCTGCCTGTCCATCCACATATCGGTCGTCTTTTTTAGGGTCGCTGCATGTCGCTAACCATCCTTTTTGCCAGGCTTGGCTTCCCATTGGTGCTCCTTGCTTTGACTGTTCCCAGGACGAGCGATGGCCAATCCGACCAAATCGATTCCGATAGTAAAATTCTGGTTGAGGGCGTGCCGGTCAGTGACGTTTTGAAACGACTCAACGCAAAAATGGAAAAGGGTCTCACCCAATCCGTTCTGCAGGGCTACACCAGGCAGTTTGATCAAACCGACACCAATCAGGACGGAAAACATTCACGACAGGAATATGTCGTGAACGGACGGTATCTCTCACCCCAGGCCCGCGCGGGTATTTTCGCGGCGGCCGATGACGACAACGACAAGATGGTGTCCCGAGATGAGTACATTCTCAATCGGTTGATCACCGATGAAGCCAAAGCCATCCTGCAGCGTATGGATGACAATCGAAATGGAAGGATCGAGCAAGCGGAGTTTTTACTCCATGCCTCTGAACTGCTGAAAGACAAACAATTGGCAACCGCTGTCTTTCGAAAATTCGATGGCAATCGAGACCAAGCTCTCGCTGTGCCAGAGTACCTTCGGGTTTGGGGACAATGGGCAAGGGATGGACAGCCATCGCCCTCCAAACGGGTGTTGTCGGCAAAGGCTAATCCCAAACAATCGGCTCCCGGCCAAAGTAATCCCAGACTTTTACCCGGACGAAGTTTCCGCCCCTCGACGGTCTCGCCTCCCAGCGTGGCAACGGTCATGAAACGGTTCGACAACAACCAAGATGGCAAGCTCCAGCAGGCGGAAATACCGCAGAGGATTCGTCAGTTCATTCTTCCAGCGGATACCAATGGGGATAAGGCTGTTACCGAGATGGAGTTAAAGTTGTTTCGCCAAAAACAAGCATCCCAAAAAAGGCCGGGGTCGCGCCCCAACAAGGGCTCCGAAACAGACCAAGGCAGCTCAACTGACAACGGCAGACCCAAGCGGTAGAAATCAATCACTCGCCAAATCGAGGCAAGGTGGTTGCACGCATCCTCGTTGCCCTGAGCCATTGGAGGGGCTACCACGATAGCCGCCTGGAACGTCGGTGGATCACACTGAAAACCACCCCCTCCCAATACATTAGCAACCGATTGGATTGAAAAAACCGAAAACAGTTCGTTAATTCAAATCAACTACCCAAAAAACTTTTTGCACCGATCAATTTAACCCGCGAGATCTCATCATGTTGGTAAAACCGGGACCGTTCTTGGGTGCATCCGAGGGAGACAATCGCCTGTTTTCTAGCCTGCAACGATGGGCTTGTTTCATGTTAAGACAGATTGCGTTACTGAGCCTGTTCACCACGGGACTTTTTTCACAGTCTGATTTTCAGCAAGTCACCGCTTACCTCGATCAGTCGGTCACCAATCAAACGGTGGCCGGCGGGGCGGTGATCGTGCTGCACAGGGCAAAGGTGGTCTTCAAGACCGGTTTCGGGTACGCGGACGTCAAATCAAAAGAACAATTCAAGATCCAAACGCCCGCCATTCTCGCCTCGATCAGCAAACCCATGTTGGGTACCGCGGCCTATCGCCTGAGCGAAGCGGGCAAGGTCAACCTCGTTGCACCAATATCTAGGTATTTACCCTCTTTTGGAAACCTGAAACTCATCTCGGGTGAAGCTCTTTCAAGAGCTCCCACCTTGACCGAATTATTGACACATACTTCGGGGATGCGACATGACACGGCGCCACAAGGCCGTCCCTGGTTTGCTGAGTGGACGCAGGACCAACCGCTTGCCGTGGTGGTCGACCGCTATGCCCGTGAATTTCCTTTTTATACCCCGCCGGGCACACGTCAAGCTTATAGCGGCATTGGCACAGACGTCGCTGCCAGGGTGCTGGAGATCACAAGTGGAAGGCTGCGTAATGCCCTTTTGCAAGAGGAAGTCTGTCGGCCTCTGGGAATGATGCAGACCTATTACCTCGATGCCCAACGAGTGCGGCAGCGTCCCATGCCAACCCGGTATTACATCAGCAAAAACGGTGGACTGACGGTAGCTGCCAAACGAAGAATGCCAAAGAAAAACACCTACAGTTCTTCTGGCGGAACGATTATTTCGTCGGCTTCCGATTTAGCCATCTGGTTATTGATGATTCGCAATCAGGGCCTTTTTCAAAACAAGCCATTCTTAAAAGCGGAGAGCATCAAAGACATGCTGCGGCCCAACCCGGTGGGAAGCAACGCACAAGGAGGTTTCTTTGTCAGAGAAAAGGATGCTCAGGGAAACCCGACAGTCATCGGCCATACCGGAAGCAGCGGCACCAATTGTTGGATAAATTTTGCAACCGATACGATCGGCATCATGATTACTCAAACTCGGGGTAAAGACATTATGCCCTTCCGCAAGGAACTGCAAAGACGGATCGATCAATGCACAGCGAGGTTATCGTTACCCAGCCGATAAATGAGCCTGTTGTCAAGATAGTCGATGGAGGGATCGGTTTAGGACGGGGACACCAAAAGGGGCCTTCACTGCTACAACGAAAATCTCCAACGATCGGCACCAGTTCATCGTCATCGACAGATTTTTCTGTCATAATGCATTAAACTGATTTCAGTTTCACGCATTGCTAAATTCCATAGAAAGTTAATCCATCCCAAAAGGAGTCGATCTGTGTATTCGTCGAAGAGCCCCTCACATTGGATAATCAACTGTGGCCTTATGGCAGTCTTTTGCCTAAATGTCGTCAGCAATTTCGTCAGCGGCCAAGAAGTGGCCGCCCGCCAAGAGGCGAACAAGGTGCCGGAAATTCTGAAGTTGGCACCCGAATCCTGTCAGTTTTTGGGGGCTTGGCATCCAGCAGCCGGCGTGGTGGCCGAGGCCAATCACACCCAACAACTCTTAGCCGAACCAGAGGTCAAGGAATTTCTTCAGCAACTCAGGACGGCCGCCGGCAATATGGTGAGAATGGCCATGGCAGAGCAACCCATCGCCAATCAAAAACTAGGTCAAGACATCCTTGTTCGCTTGTTAGACAGCATGGAAAACCAATCGGGTCTGTTATTTATCGAAAAATACGACTTAGACGGTGAGGGAGGGGCTGCCTCGATCGAGGGAGGAATGGCGATCGAGATCCGCAAGGATGGCCGTTTTATGGCATCCCTCAGTCGCTTGCTGCTTGTCGGTGGCATTAAGGTCAGATACGTTCAAATTGCCGGCATGCCTTTTCTAAACATCAAGACCGAAGGACTACCGAACCAATCCGATGTTTTGGTCGGGATGGCGGATAACTACCTGATCGCTGGATTGGGAAAGGAATGCGTCGAAGGGATTATCGGCCGAATCAAGAACACAGAGCCTGTTGGCTGGGTTTCCGATATTTACGCCGCCTCAAAGGTCCCCAATCCCACCTCCATCGGCTACTTCAATGTAGCGAGCCTGCTGAAGAAAATGGAGCCGTTGATCGGCCCACAAGGGCAGGGGATGGTCAAGAGTTTAGGTTTGGACGCGATCGGTTCGATCGACTCGGTTTCTGGATATGACCAAGCTGGCTTGATGACGAAAATGTCCTTGAGCGTTACCGGGGAACCAAAGGGACTTTTAAGCTTGTTGGACAGTCAACCGATCAACCCTCGACAGCTGAACCGGATTCCAAGCGATTCTATTTTTGCCACGTCGATGGCCGTCGACACTAAAAAGATCCTCAACTTAATTCGTTCTCTCACGGATGAATTTGATCCGCGATCCGCCGAAATGATGGATTCTTTTTTTGCCGAATTCCGCCAACATCTCATGCTGGACCTTGAAAAAGATCTAATCGGTCTAATGGGCCCCACCATGACGTTTTTTAACGGTGTGGGAGATGGGTTGATCACCGGCATGGTATTGAGCGTTGAACTGCAGGATCCCAAAAAATTCCGCTTAGCCCATGCTTTGCTCATCGGCTCTCTCCAAGAACGTTTTGAGGGAAAGGGTGACGGTATTAGCACCACTCAAGTCGGCGATCAGACGGTTTACACATTTGGTGGCATGATTGAGGGTTTTCCCCTCCCGATAGAACCGTCATGGAGCGTGGTCGATGACCGTCTGCTGTTCAGTCTTTTCCCGGGTGCTTTAACCCCTTATGTATCACGACATCCGCGTGATAAATACCTGTCAACCGAAGACCTGTTGGTCACCGATTCTGACAACAATAACGTGTTGGCATTCGCCTTCGTCGACGATAAACAGCAATTTGGGATGATGTACTCCTATGCACAAATGATAAAATCGATGGGGTCCATGATGGAGCAGAATTTTGGCCCCGCCGACGAAATGACCAGTATCGCTGCCTTGATGTCAGGGATTCGTCTACCTTCGGCCCGCAGCATCTATCGACACCTTCAGCCCAGTCGAGCCGTTGTGCGTCGAACAAAAACCGGATTGGATTTTGTGGGCCATCAAACCTTGCCGACGCCCAATCTTCTAGCGGCGACTCCCGTCGGCGTGGCGTTATTACTGCCGGCTGTTTCGTCAGCCCGCACAGCCGCCCGCCGAACATCATCGGCGAACAATCTTAAACAGCAGGCCCTAGCCTTGCACAACTACCATGACGTGTTTAAGGCTTTTCCCCCAGCCTATTCGACTGACGAAGATGGCAAACCATTATTGAGCTGGCGAGTGCATGTTCTTCCCTTTATTGAAGAAAACGCTTTGTACGAACAGTTCCATCTCGATGAACCCTGGGACAGCGAACACAATATTAAATTGGTCGCACAGATGCCGTCTGTTTATCGCTCCCCCCAGAGCAATGCCAGACCGGGGATGACCACCTACCGGGGTATCGGCGGCAAAGGGGCTGCTTTCATCGCCCCGCGGGTCGACGGAAGGGACAGCAAGGTAAAGGGTTCCCGCATGAGGGATTTTCTGGATGGAACGAGCAATAGCGTACTGATCGTTGAGGCGACCGACAAGATGGCGGTCCCTTGGAGCAAGCCGAGCGTTTTGGATGTCAAGCAAATTA
Source organism: Planctomycetota bacterium (assembly GCA_014238905.1). Classification (GTDB taxonomy): domain Bacteria; phylum Planctomycetota; class Planctomycetia; order Pirellulales; family Pirellulaceae; genus JABAAE01. The sequence goes on along the minus strand of JABAAE010000018.1, from coordinate 15,011 downwards.
ACGCAATGACCATCGGACCCCTATTTGGTTTTTATCGTGGCGGTACCAATTTTGCGATGGCTGACGGTTCAGTCATGTTTTTTCCTGATAATATAACCGTCGACGTCCTTTTAAAGTTTTTTACGATCGCCGACGGCGAGGTGGTTGATTGGCCATTTGATTAATCTGTTGAAACCTGGTTTCACACCCCTTCGGTTTTTTGATTGATACGGGACCTTTTGATTGATACGGGACCTTTTGATTGATACGGGACCTTTTGATTGATACGGG
>JABAAE010000018.1:0-14641 GCA_014238905.1 Planctomycetota bacterium | reverse complement strand
TTTTGATTGATACGGGACCTTTTGATTGATACGGGACCTTTTGATTGATACGGGAACTTTTGATTGATACGGGACCTTTTGATTGATACGGGACCTTTTCAGGAAAAACTTCCTCGTCCGGTGCCCAAGATATCGTCATCCTGACTGAACGGCGGGTACCGAGCCTGACTGCCAGACCTTTTCCAATACGGTCAGAGGCAATCGAAGGCTCGGTGACGGCCGTTTTTCGGAATGAAAACAACAGACTGTTCTTTCATGATTGAAATCCACAAACTGCCCGAACCAGGCCAATCTCCGTGAACCAGCGTTCCATTACGATTTCAATTTTACTTTTGAATTGCCTTTCATGGGTCTACGCCGAAAACGAGCCCCACCCGCCCAACATTGTCTTTCTGTTTTCCGACGACCAACGTGCCGACACCATTGGTGCGCACGGCAACTCCCACATCCAGACTCCCAATCTGGACCAACTCGCCGCAGGAGGATTTAGCTTTCGCCGCAATTATTGCGCAGGCTCATTCAGTGGCGCAGTCTGTGTCGCCAGCCGGGCGATGCTGATGACCGGCCGGCATTGGTTAAATCTACCTCGAGATAAACCGGCGTCGAATTGGGGAGACGCAGCCGTTCTTCCGGCCTATCTTCATGAGCACGCCAACTACCAATCGTTTCTGATTGGAAAATGGCACAACGGCCGGGCAACCCTCAACCGTTCTTTCAAGAACGGGCGATCTGTTTACATGGGCGGAATGGCAAACCATGCGGATTTCATGGTTCAGGATTTGACCGACGGGAAACTCGGTGCCAAACGGGACGCCAAAGGATTCTCCAGCACCGTTTTTGCAAACGAAGCCGTTAGATACATCAAACAAGCGAAAGACGATCAGCCTTTTTTTCTTTATGTCGCCTTCATGGCCCCGCACGATCCCCGGAATCCACCGCAGGAGTATCGTGAGATGTACTACAATCGACGGCCCCCGCTACCAAAAAACTTCCTCCCCGAACATCCGTTTCAAAATGCGCCTCAAGCAACTTCAGGCCGAGACGAAGGTCTCTCGTCATGGCCCAGGTCGGAAAAAGTCATCGGTGACCAGCTCTGCGAGTACTATGGCTTGGTGACCCATCTCGACAAACAAGTCGGTCGCATCGTCAACGCGGTTCGGTCCAGTCCCCATGCAGACAACACCATCATCATTTACACAGCCGATCACGGATTGGCCATGGGAAGCCACGGACTGTTGGGCAAACAGAACATTTATGAACAGAGTATGCGATGTCCATTGATCCTTAGCGGTCCCGGCGTCCCCCAAGGCAAATCAAGTAACGCCTTCACCTATGTCCATGACCTCTACGCGACCCTATGTGATTTCGCAAACCTGAAAACACCCGCTGGAATCGACTCGCGATGCCTCACTCCCGTCATGAACGAGGACGTCGACAATGTTCGAGATTCATTATTCCTTCCTTTTCAGGACAACCAGCGATCGGTACGTAACCGCCAATGGAAGCTCCACGTCTATCCTAAAATCAATCATCTCCAGCTGTTCGATTTGTCGGCCGATCCGCACGAGATGAACGATCTGGCGACTTTGCCGGGGCACAAAGCGGACGTCGACTCGATGCTAAAGTTGATGGAGTCGTGGAGGAAAAGGCTGGACGATCCTTATCCCCTGACGGTACCCAACCCAGAGCCGAAAAAGCCGAAATATGACAATTCCAAACGGGTTCTCGATGTGTGGCAACCCAAATGGATACGGGACAAGTACTTTAATGGCCGTAGCCCCCCCAGTCGCCCCAAGCGATCCGCCGCGCCAAAGGGCCGAACAAACAAGAGGTGACCCTCAAGGCGACGAGAATCTAATGGGTCAAGGCATAAACAATGATGTTGATTCCCAAAGGGTAGGAAACTCTTTCAGAGTACTGGTGGAAATACTCTTCATTTTCGCCCTCACGCTCCCAACCATCTCCGATATCGTTGTTGTGACAAAGTAACGCCACCAAGCGTTGGTCATCATCAAAGTAGCCCCAAAAATGGGGCGCCTCATCGCCCTCTGGATCGCCATGCCAGTATTCAAACAAGTCCCCTTGCCGCCAAGCATGAACACTGGGTACCTGAGGAACACCTTTGAGTCGGTAAACGAGGCTAAATATCGGGTGGGTCGAAGGCAATTCTCTGGGCTGCCGATCAGGAAAGACCTGCTTCATTTCCTCCACAATGTGCTCAAACGCCCTGGGCGCCCAAAAGTCATCGATCATGACAAAGCCCCCGTTCAACAAATAACGCCGAAACGCCTTGGCCTCATCGGGAGATAACGCAATCTGATTGGCATTGGACATAAAAAGAAAAGGGTGATCGAAAATCTCCGGATCGCTCAATTTTAAAACCTTGCCATCGGGATCGACCCTGATGGACGTCAGTTCATGAAGCCTTGTCGAAAAATTCCAGTCGCAATCTGGATAATCATTGTCCCACATCCTTCCAGGTCTTGCGTAGCCATACGAGTCGAATTTGACCCGGACAAACGTAAAGACGTCTTGATGCCATTGGACCGGAATTTTCCAGTTGGCGTAGTCGTTTCGATCTGAAAAGCGGGAACCCTGTCGACCACCACGCCCTCCTGAGCGAAATGGCTCTTGCTGCTTAATGGAGGCAAATTGACGGGAGGGCAGGTCAGTCAAACCTGGAGGAATGGTGGAATCGTCGCTTGGATTTTTGGCGACGCCTGGCGGAACGATCGTCGACGATTGAGTCAACCCAAAGCCGGACAGGGCAAATAACAAGATTAACAATAAGAATCGGAAAATGGTCTCGATGCCCTTTCTGTACAGCCTTCACAACTGCATTCACAACTGCATTCACGTAGTGGCGGCCGATGAACTGGATCTAAAACAGGCCCCAGATCTGCCCCGCTGGCTAACCACATTGTGACTCACTCAGTGATTGGTGACAACTTGGTTCCCAAAGTAGCGTCCGGTTTGCGGCCTGGTTTTAATCGCCAGCCCCAAGTCATCGTCACTCTGATCGGGATTCAAGTTGCCGCACAAAGAGCAGATGCCGACCTACCCTTAGCCCCATACCGTCATCCAACAGCAGCCCCTCATAAAGGTATCGCACTTCGATCCCCTCCGATGGAGTGGTTTACCAAGTCCATTCTAAAACCGGTTTTTGTCGCTGAAGATCCAGCACAAGACAGCGTCGGCAAGACAACAACGCCCACCTTCCTCGCAGCGTCACAAGAATCACCATCGACCTGCTGTGCAACAACCGCAAATCAAGCCAACAGGATCGACTCCACCGAGCCGCCTTTTCAAGGAGTCAAGCACGATCATTCAAAGGCCTCTACAAATCTAATCCATCAATGACATCCCTCGTGATGCTCACTTGATGAGTGACAGATGGTTGCTCCAAAAAGAGGTCCGCCGAAGATTAAGTGACTCGCGGCTGATGAAATTCTGGATCAATCAATAATGAGCTCGCCTTGACCTGGTCTGACCGGAAAATTCCAAGCGTTTCCAGCCCAGACAACAGGTCTCAATGCCCGTCTGGGGAGGCGTTAATCGACTGCTGGCCTACCCATTTTCTTTAGCCATCGAAAATGTGACCACAGGGATGACCGCAGTGTCTGATGCGAAGAATACTTCACCCCAAGTTCACCGCAGGTCTGTTCGACGACAACAGAAATCGCCGGATAATTAACATGACTGATTTTCGGAAACAGGTGGTGTTCCACCTGATGATTCAAGCTCCCGGTAAACCACGTTATCAGCCGGTTTCTCGGCGCGAAATTCACGGTGGTCGCGACCTGGTGAACCGCCCAGGCATTTTCCATCTCCGCATCAGAATCGGGCACGGGAAAATCAGCCTCTTCAACACAGTGCGCCAACTGAAACACAACGCTTAACAGCAAGCCTTGTATGAATGAAGCCACCAGGAAAAACACCAAAACAGGCAACCACTGATGCGTTAACATAGGGATAACAAAAGCGATGGTCACAAATGAAAGCTTCCCGACGACAAAAACTACCAGGTTCCATCCTTTCGGACGCGCGATTTTAAACCGACCGTTTTTTCCGCTGAAAAAACTATGGAAGTCGTCAAACAATTGCCACTTAATGGAAACCAACCCGTAGAGCACCCACAGGTAGAGGTGCTGCAAACGATGGAACCGCATTCGGGGTTGATGAGGCGATAATCGCCCCAGAATCCCCAGATCAATGTCACCATCATGACCGGTGATATTGGTGAAGGTGTGATGCACCGTGTTGTGAGTCTTTTGCCAGTAGTAAGAACTGCCGCCAATCAGATCCAGCGATATGGCCATCAGATTGTTGACCCATCTTCGGCGGGAATAGGCACAATGCGAACCGTCATGCTGTATGGCAAAACCAATGCACGCCAAAGACCCACCAAGAGATATCGCCAGAAGAGTTGCTTGCCACCAATTGGCCGCCCAGAAAACAAGAAATCCATAAGAGACGGCAAACCACCCGAAAATCACGGCGGTTTTTAAATACATCTGCAAGCAGTCTCTCCGCCGCCGGCCTGTCGTTTCGAACATTTGATCGACACGCTGCCGCAGCACTTTCAGAAAGAGATCGTCTGAGGCAAACTTGACCCTGATTTCGTCTTGATGCAACGGATCCGCTTGTGTCTCTACTGAAAAAGAAGGGCTTGTCGGAGCCATCGGTTCAACTTTATGCATTTGCAATTCTTTGGGATTTTATAATCGACCTCATTTGCCTGATACCCCATACGATGGTCAAAAGAAGCATTATTTGAAATCGGCTAACAGGATACCCGATTTCTCATGAGATCGACAGGATGCACCATCCAGAAGGGCGATCGCCGCGATGGTCTTCATCCTTGCTTGGACGAATTCAACGATGAGCAGCGGCCATTTTGACTTTTCTAGTGAATTCCCCAATTACGTGGCATCGGCGAAAAACAGAGTGACTGGATGTTTCCGGCGACTTGTCCAAGTTCGCGGGGTATCGCCATCCATCGAAAACCGAGCCAACAACTTGAACAATGAATGAGCTTTTTGAAACAAAGCTGCGGTCGTCATGGAGTTAAACCATCAACACAAAACCCCAAGTCGTTTTCGTTCTCGCCTTTTTTTTTCGCATTGATGTTTAGTCTTTGTGTCCGCGGCAACGTTTCTGCTGATCGTCCAAATGTGGTGATCGTGACGACCGAGGACCAGGAGAGGTATCCTCGCATGAGAATCCCGTTTTGAAAACGCCCAAACCGCCAGTCCAAGAGACGACAGACTTTAAGAACTTGGTCCAAAACACCATCTCAAACAAAGATCTAAATTCCGAGTCATCACCGATCTCCTCTCAACAAAAGAAGAGGACTTCACTTGATATTCGGGAATCTCTGGCCAATTGGAATCTTTGAAATCAAGGACAGGGCCAACAACATGCAATTTCTTTTTCTTCAGGGATTCCAAGAGACGGTTATTCACTTTTTCACCGGGACACCCCTCCAACTGCCCCCAATAGAACCTTTTGCATTGGAAAGGCTGAACCGACGCCTGAGGCCCCTTTTTAAATTCAACTTTCACCAACCACTCCCTGGGTTGGTTGGTGAACAGGGTGCCAGACCTCATGCAATACGTGGAACGACATCTTTAGCAGTCGTCAACAGTGAGCCTTTAGACATTTATGATTCGTCCCATACTTCAATTAAAAGCCATTCATCGGGTGGACAGTCTTCGATCACATCCGGAAAAATCGTGGTCGTTGCCTGCCAACCGGATCCCAATTGATCATCGGGATCTGAATGCCATTTTTTGTTGCGATTGGGAGGACTCAGGATTTGCTGGTGAATGGCCTGCTTTCGTGCGGCATAACGGTAAGGGTATCCGTCGCCGCCCAGGTCAATTGCTTTTTCGTTTGCAACCAATTGCGTCAACCATCCAAGGCCGTCGGTCAGTGTCTGCCAGGTGGAAAGCTTGTACCCTTGCTCGGTCTCAAAAGTGGGCGGATGATCACCTCGGATTCCCGTCCGATAAACGCTGAAATGAAAACCGTTCATAATTCTTTGTACCTTGCAGGGAATTGCACCGTAATTTATTCCTATTCCTGATTTCTGCTGGGAAAACAAAAGAATTTTCTCTTATTTCCCCATCGGGAAATTCTTTTCTCATCTCCATTAGACCCCAACAATTCATCCGCTGGCGAATAAAGTATCTCTCAAGTCATTATGCCAACTCCCATTGTTCTCCACATACCCCACTCAACGGTCACCATCACGAACGAAAGACGAACCGATTATGTCTGTTCAGAAGAGGATCTAACTCGGACAATTGAGACGCTGCCGGACCTCTGTACGGACCAAATTTCTCCATTTAGGCGAAGGCAATACCAAAACATCTAAGCACAATACATGGTAAGATCCTGTGCAGAAGCGAGATAAAATAAAGAACGCTGGAGTCTAACCCAATGCACGAACCTGAACCGGAAAAGTAAGCTAACCCCGTCGCAAAGCTGTTCTACGATGAGCGTTTAGACGTGATTCTTGATGAAATCCTCAAGCTAAATGGTTGATTCACGGCAGCGATAATTTGGCTTCCATATAACAACATTTGATATCTCGGCGAAAAAAGCATAGGTGTTCCGTTAGTCTTCGCCATAGCGATCACAATCTCTTTCGGGATCAGGTGGTTGGTCTCTTACGGTATCGTAGCGTTTCGTCGCAGTCACAAAAACCAGCTCGATCGCCCTGTCCCGTTCGAGACCGGAAATGGGGTGAACCCCCAGTTTGGTTGCCACATTTGTCAACCTTGAATGTGGTGCGGGGACAATTGTTGGCCTGCTCAAACGGAGAGACGACTGGGGCCACCACAACTCAATTCCGCGGCACCCGGATCGTTACCAAAACCCTCGTCGATTGAACCCACGGCAAGTGATCTAGAGGGTGTGTCTGTGGACCAGCTAGAATGGGCTCTCTACGATCCCAAGAGGCTATGACTTCCTGATAAGATAAGCAGGGACCGAACCGCCCTCAATCCAGCGAGCACCATGCCAATGCAACCTAACCGCATCATCATTGCGTTGATCGTTATCTTGGCAGCACCTTCCCCAATGGACGCTCAAAATAAGGATGTTTTTTCCGGAAGCACGTATATCCATCCCAGAACCAAACGTTTTACCGATTTCACATTCATCAGCCCGCTGCCCGCCCCATTTGTTAACGCGTATCCCAAAAGAAAAGAAATGGGAGACCAGTACCTGGATTTCTTTGGAGTCATTGCCATTGTCGGCGAAACAAAAAAGCAGAGAGCCGATGTTCGGCGACTCGCTCATGCGTTAATGGGCCTTATTGACAATGATCAGGACGGTTTGCCGGATGATGAGGACTTATGGAACAAGTGGAAAGAAAAGGTAAACAACGAGAATCGTTTGGTGCTTTATGTCACAGAGAAAAAGAAAAAGTATAAATCATTCGATGGCGAAAGCCCCAGCGTCTATCATCAAGGGTGGAGTTCTTTCCGGGATGGTGAAAGATTGCATCTGAGTAATATCCAGGAGGAGTTGTTTCATTTCCTGCAGAGACATTTCTGGGAAGAGGAATACCCGGAAGCATTCGGCCTTGATACAAATCCCCGCAGCATTGCTCATCATGCGGCTGTGAAAGCTGTCAGAGATAAACATTACGTCTACGATCAGGACTGCATTTCACACAGCGGCTGCCTGGTCCCTGAATTCTTCTTTTGCGTTATGACCGATGTGATGAAAGGCTGGCAAGGTGACGGTTTTGACGCACCCGGACAGAGTGAATGGCGGTTGAAAGGGAATCGTGGTGCGCTCCGCAAAAATTATCCAGATATGATGGAAATGATTCAGACTATGCAGAATCAAGGGAAGCTTCCCAAAAAATGGCCCAGTTCCTTTCTAATCAAGAACAGCCGACTAAACAGGTAAAAACACTGATCAGGAATCTTTATGAAGCGTTCAATTATGAATGGCCTACTGGTAGCTTTACTGCTCTCATCAATCACGCAGGCTGCGGATCCTGCGAAGAGCGCGGACGATTTCAAGCTACGCATTAAGCCCATTCTTGAAAATTATTGCTACGATTGTCATGGACGAAAAGAGACCAAAGGCAAGGTCAAGCTGACCGAGTTCTCCTCATGGAAAGATCTGGAGAAGAGTCCGCAACTGATCGGAAAAATGATCGAGGCGTTAGAAAACAATGAAATGCCTCCAGAAGATGAGAAACAGCCTTCAGAAACTCAGCGACAGTCCTTGCTCACCCATTTGAATAAGTCATTGAATCGGTCATTGGTCAGTAACCAAAAGCTGATTCCCTTCAGAATGAGACGGATGAACCGCTTTGAATATGGGAACGCGGTACGGGACTTGTTTGATCTTGACTGTTGGGTTTATTCCATCGGTGATCGCATAATCAGAGACCACAATCATTACTTCCGGCCCGAGACGGGCAAGATGCCCGACGTCGTAAGAGTCGGGAATCGAATCATGGGCCTGCAGCAAATGCTGGAGAATCGTTTGCTGGGGGTAATGGCTTTTCCCAAAGATCCCCCGGCAGAAAATGGATTCAACAATCGTGGCGACCACCTGAGTATGTCGCCAGTGCTGATGAAATCCTTCTTAAAGCTCAGCCGGTCGGTGGTCAATGCGGAGAATTTCGACAAGAACTGTCGAAGCTGGAACGATCTTTTTCAAGACCCAACCAAGAAACCGGCTGCACAGAGATTCGGTTCCATTACAACAGATGCATCCGTCTCAACTCGGAGCACGGGCGTAACGATCAGCGCGTGGATCCGCCCATCCAAAACAACCGACCGGTGGCAAACCATTGCCCGCCGAGAGGATTCATGGCGACGACAGTTATTAGCCATCGGCAGGACTGGCGACACCTGGGGGCTTTGGATGGGCGCTGGCATCGCCGGCCGTTACGTCGAATTCGGCGCCTCTGTGAACCCAAAGACGATTGGCGACGGCAAGTGGCATCACGTTGCCGGCACGTTCGACGGCAAGCAAATGAACCTCTATTTGGATGGAAAGCAGATCGGTAGCAAGGCGATCGAGGGCAAGCTCAATAATCAAAGCACTCAACCAATGAAGATCGGCTCGTATGGCGGCGAACCCTTTCATGGAGATCTCAACAACATCCGTTTGTACCGATCCGGATTGAGCAAGATCCAAATGAAGAGGATTGCGGACGGCGATCAGCAAGTCGCCAAGGATACGTTGGTAGGCAGCTGGAAAAAAGATGACGATGTCGATTTAAAACTTGAGCAGCCAATCAAACAAATTGCACATCAGCGCATCGCAAAATTTCTTCTCAAAGCGTTCAAGTCTCCTGCTGATCAGACAACCCTGAATCTTTACACCGAGTTTTTTGACCGGCAATACGAAAAAGGCGGTGACTTCGCCCAAAGTATGAAAGACGTCGTTTCAGCGACTCTGGCCTCTCCGCGATTTATTTTTGTCCACAACGAGACAAGTAAGTCCGTGCCAAACCATGCCTCCTTTAATCTGGCCACGCGTTTATCCTCTTTTCTTTGGAGTTCGATCCCCGATAATGAATTACTGGCCTTGGCTGGCGAGGGGAAGCTTCAAGACACGCAGGTGTTGGAAGGGCAGGTGGATCGCATGCTCAACCATCGTCGCGTGAAAAACTTCTGCGACAGTTTTGCGCCCCAGTGGCTGAAGATCAACAATTTGGTTTCTGCCTCCCCTGATTTCAAGTCCCACCGAGATTACTACTTCGGTGGCGACGACAAAATATCATACAAACGAGGTATGCATATGATGTTGGAGCCGCTGCTGAATTTCGAAACCGTTTTCGTTGAGGACCGGCCGATTTTAGAACTTGTGGATTCCGACTTTACCTATCGCAGTCACTTGTTAACCGAATGGTATCAGGGCAGAGCCGCCACCTATCCAATCAACGTGAACTTACGCCACATTGATTTCACGCGGACGCCGCTGACGGACAGAAGATACGGCGGCGTGATCACCACAGGGGCTGTGATGGTAATGACCTCCGGTCCGTTTCGGTCATTGCCGATTACCCGCGGGTCCTGGGTCTCTTCGGTCATCTTCAACGATCCTCCAGAGCCTCCGCCGGATAACGTGCCTGACTTAAAGGCAGACGACAAAACACTTCAAGAAGAAGGTTTGACGGTCCGACAAAAGCTAAAACAGCACAGCAGTAATGCCCAATGTGCCGGCTGCCACAAAAAAATTGACCCCTTGGGATTTGCCCTAGAAAATTATGATCTGCTGGGTCGTTGGCGCGATAATTACCGGACCGGTTTGAGGGTGGATGCCAGTGGGAAATTGTTTGGCAAGCATGACTTCAAGGATGTGATTGGTTTCAAGGACGCTGTGCTGGCAGAAAAGGACGTGTTTGCCAAAGCGTTCATCAAGCATCTGCTATCTTATGGTCTGGGTCGCGAACTGACCTTGGCGGATCGAATTGCGGTCGATGAAATCGCAAAAGAGAGCAGAAAAGATGATTACAAAATGAGAGCTGTCATTAAAAACATCGTGATTCACCCAATCTTCGCACAAAGGAATGAAGAATGAAATATCGCAACCATAGTCATTTCAACAGGCGCAAATTTCTGTATGGGGCGGGTGGCAGCGTGATGGCTCTTCCCTGGCTGGAGACGGTTGCAGTCGAAGGGGCAACCACAAAGCCGAAGGAACCGTCGTTGCGGTTTGCGTCGTTTTATTCGCCGATGGGCTTTGTGAGAGATCACTTTTTCCCTGAGAAGGACAGTCAGGACTTTTTGTCGATGCCGACGTTGAGTCCACTGAAAAAAGTAGGGGACAAGGTCACGCTGATAACGGGATTATCCCGGGTCAATGTGAGAGGCGTCGATGTTCACAATCAATGCAGTTCGTGCTACCTGTCTTCGGCCGACCCTCATGGTCCGCTCAAATCAGTTTACCCCATGGACAGGACCCTAGATCATCTGATTGCAGATCAAGTCAGCCATCGAACGCCGATTCGATCTTTGGAGCTGAACTGTAACACATTCAAAGACCTCAAAGAATCGATCTACTTGGACAACATCTCTTGGTATGGGCCAGAGCATGTGGCCACGTCGATCAAAGATCCGCGACACGTTTATCAGACTCTTTTCAAGACCGGCAAATCAGACAAAGACATTACGGACCTGATTTTGCAGGATGCCTCGAACTTCCAAAAGAATCTCAATCATCACGATCGAGATAAGCTGGACGAGTACTTTACTTCGGTGAGAGAAGTCGAAAGGCAAATTGAGAAGCTCAACACGTACTACAAAACCCATCAGAAGGCGGACATCCAAGAACCGGGTGATGCGCCCATGACGCGTGGGGAGTACATACGACTGATGGGAAAAATGCTGGTGCTGGCTTTTCAGGGCGACCTCACGCATGTTGCCACGTTCATGCTCGCACCGGAAAGGTGGGGCACGCCGCAACTCTACCATGAATTGAATTTTACCAAATCACATCATGGACTCACGCACGCCCAGGGCCAGGAGCGTGTGAAAAAGATGCTTGTTCAAGTCGACCGTTTTTATGTCGAGTTGTTTGCCGAAGTGCTCGAGCAACTGGAAGCGGTCCAGGAGGGCGAGGGCACGCTGTTGGATCACTCGATGATCACTTTGGGCTCGGGATTAGGAGATGGAGAACACCATACCATGAATGAACTTCCTATTATCGTGGCGGGTTCGGCCAACGGACAAATCAAGACCGGGCGAGTTCTCCATTGCCCCGAAAACACACCGTTGGCCAATCTATGGCTTTCACAAGCTCAATTGATGGGTACCGGCCTCGAGCGATTTGCCGACAGCACAGGGCCATTGAAGGGCTTGCTCGGATAGACAGAAAACAACGAAACGATGGAAGCCCGTGAACTGATGAATGCGGAGATGATGAAACAGTGGCGACCAAAGTCGCCAGAAAAATGAGCTCACAATCGGATCGAGGCGACTCGCAATACTCGCGCCTCATCCCTCACGTTGGAGTGCCTGCCGGGCGGAAAAGATGGAATTCACCCGTCCAGATCGTTTATCATTGGGAGTAACCTTACAAATGAATAACTATCAAACAATTTCATGATCAAGAAAACGTCCCTTATTGATTCTTTCCTGCTGATTGCTTTCACAATCGCATGCATCTCATTTGCCGCTGAAACCGACGGCGACGACAACTCGGCTACCGATCCCGCCGTCCGCATGAAGTCGTGGGAGCAGCATGTGAAACTAAGAGAGGAGTCAATCTTCAAAGATCTGAAATGGACGCCGGTCGGTCCCCGAATTCAGGGAGGCAAGATCGAAAGCATTTGGTCTGTCAAAAAGCGTAAATCGACCCTCTACGCTGGAGCTGGTTCAGGCAACCTGTGGAAATCAGTCAACAACGGCACGACCTGGAAACCGGTCTTCGAAAACGAATCGACCTTCTCCGTTTCTGTCGTCACGGTATCCGACGACGATCCCAACCTGGTCTGGGTTGGCACGGGCGAACCTCACATGGCCCGTAGTTCATTTGCCGGGACGGGGGTTTTCAAATCGACCGACGGGGCCAAGACTTGGAAGCACATGGGACTTACCGACACGCACCATATTGGCAGGGTGCTGATCGATCCGAAGGATTCGAATGTCGTGTACGTGGCTGCCCTGGGACACCAGTATTCGTACAACAAGCAGCGCGGCGTGTTCAAGACCACCGACGGCGGAAAGACCTGGAAAAAGATCCTTTATATCTCTGAGAAGGTTGGTGTCGTGGAAGTTGCCATCGACCCGTCCGACAACAAGACACTGTATGCCGTCGCCTGGGAACGCGACAGGAAGGCCTGGAATAATGTCGATGCCGGTCCCGGCAGCGGAATCTACAAGTCGATCGACGCGGGCGAGACGTGGAAGCTTTTGACCAAGGGGCTTCCCACCGGGGAGAAGGTTGGCAGAATGGGCATCGCCATCGCGCCCTCCAATCCGAATATTCTTTACATCATCTGCGACCACCGCGGCGTGGGGGGCGAAGTCTATCGTTCCGATAACAAGGGCGAAACCTGGCGAAAGACCCATGAGGGCAATGTCAAGACTGGGATCGGATATGATTTTTGTCTCATCAGAGTTTTGCCGGACAATGCAGACGAGATTTTCATCTGCGGTTTCAACCTGCTCTATTCACCCGACGCAGGCAAGACCCAGACGAGCATCTCCGAACGCACCATTCCCATGCTGTCGTACAAAGCCCGGCGAGCCACCCCCCATTGCGACAATCACGACATGTTCATCGATCCCGACGATCCAGATCGGGTCATGCTGGGCACCGATGGCGGGCTCTATATATCCCACGATCGAGCCAAAACGTGGCTTCACGTCAATACGCTCCCCATCGCCGAGTTCTATGCCATCTCGGTGGACGCACGTGAACCGTACAAGATCTGGGGAGGTACCCAGGATAACGGCGTGCTTGGAGGCGAGGCGAAACCGATGACCCTCGGCAAGGAGCACTGGGAGTGGGACTTAGGGGGAGATAATTATGTCACCAGAATCGACCCGAACAATCTCGATACGATGTATCTTGAGGGCATGTTTGGCTCGATGGCTCGAAAAAACCTGAAGACAGGGAAGGCTCGCGGCATCAGGCCGGGCCCGCCGCCGGAGGGGAAGAAACTGCGATTCAACTGGATGACTCCCTTCATCTTGTCGCATGACGACTCCAAGACGCTCTACGCCGGCGCCAACATGCTTTTCAAGAGTGAAAACCGGGGCGACAGTTGGAAATGCATCAGTCCCGACCTGTCGACAAATCCGGGCCCGGAAAGGAAAGGAAACGTTCCCTTCGGAACCATCACCGACATCTCCCAATCCGCACTGAAGATGGGCTTGCTCTATGCTGGCACGGATGACGGACAACTGCATGTGACGAGGGACGACGGCGCTACTTGGGCAAAGATCAACAAAGGCCTGCCGAACAGATGGGTCAGTCGCGTTGTCGCATCAAAGCATGATGAGGGTACGGTGTTTGTTTCACTGACGGGATACCGTGAGGACGATTTTGAGGCCTATCTGTTTAGGTCGACTGACTTCGGCGAAACATGGAAGTCAATCGTCAACAACATGCCCTCAGAATCCATCAACGTGATACGCGAGGACCCGACCAATCAGGACATTCTGTATGTCGGTACCGAACTGGGTGCCTATTGTTCCATTGACAAGGGGAAAACATGGCACTCGCTCTGCAAGACGCTGCCGACCTGCGCGGTGCACGATCTTGCAGTCCACGCGGGGACCGGCGACCTTGTCGCAGGCACTCATGGCCGAAGCGCTTTTGTTCTCCATGCAAAGGAGATTCAGAAGATGAAGCAGGAGATGGCGAAGTAGCCCTCAGCATGAAGCTCTCCAAGCTAAGCCGCGTGTTGCATCGGTGGGGATCCATCATTGCCCTGCTGCCGATCACGATCATCATCGTCTCCGGCATTGTCCTGCAATTGAAGAAGGTATCACCCTACATCCAGCCGCCGACCCAGCGCGGTGCCGGGACAGAACCCGCAATCGGCTTTGATCGCATTCTCGAGGTAGCGAGGACCGTCCCCGAGGCAGAGATTGAGTCTTGGGAAGATATTGACCGGCTAGACGTAAGGCCCGGCGAGGGCGTGGTCAAG
>JABAAE010000017.1 GCA_014238905.1 Planctomycetota bacterium | reverse complement strand
CCACCGATCCTGAGCCGCCCACCGATCCTGAGCCGCCCACCGATCCTGAGCCGCCCACCGATCCTGAGCCGCCAGTCATCGAAGAGAACCCCTACGATGACTCATGGGAACCTCCAACCACAGAGTCGACATACGATGATGTCACACCCGAGGAAGACCCATACGACAAACCTGACGATGTGGATCCAGACGACAAACCTGGTTCCGACGGTGATTCAGATGGTAAGTCGGATGGTAAGTCGGATGGTAAGTCAGATGGTAAGTCAGATGGTAAGTCAGATGGTAAGTCAGATGGCAAGTCAGATGGCAAGTCAGATGGCAAGTCAGATGGCAAGTCAGATGGCAAGTCAGATGGCAAGTCAGATGGCAAGTCAGACGGCAAGTCAGACGGCAAGTCAGATGGCAAGTCAGATGGTAAGTCAGATGGCAAGTCAGATGGTGGTGGTGACAAACACTAAACGACTCATCCCTCAGCTTTAAGCAAGCTTACTTTTGGAGGGTGTTAAAGTACATCTCGAGCGTCGTACCTTTGCTAAAGGCGTTCATCCGAAAACTCGCTTAAAGCCTAATCAAATCATCATATCGCAGCCGTGTGGTCTAATCAGACCCACGGTCGCTTTTTTTCACCATGAACAAAAACACCATTTTAACCATGTTCAAATCCATTCGCCGGACCATCGACGGGCAACCGAGCACTAAACAATCCAATCCAGAACAGAGCCCCCAATCCAATGGAATCGTTTATCTGATGCGTGGGCTCCCATCCTGCGGAAAATCGACCACGGGAAAACGACTAGCAGGAAAAAAAGGGCTGGTGATTGAAACCGACGCTTTTTTTCAAAAGGATGGTGGTGGTCCGGAAAACTACCACTTTGACGCAAATCGATTGGACGAAGCCAGATCTGACACTCATCAACAACTTCGCAATGCAATCTCTAGAGGAATTTCACCCATCGTCATTGACCGTGGGAATGGTTTAAATCAAGAAACGAAAATCTACATCGATATCGCGATGGAATACGGCTACCAGGTCGAGCTAAAAGAACCCGAGTCACCGTGGTGGAACGAGATCCGTGTTCTGTTGAAATACAAAGAAGGAACGCAATTGGCGTTGGATGCATGGGCACGTGAACTGGAGAGGCTCAGCCGCAAAACACATGGTGTCGGTTACAACACCATTCGTCGCTGGATGAATGCCTGGAGAACCGATTTGACCATTGAGCGGATCCTCCGCAGCTAGTCACGACTGGTGGTTACGCTCATCCTTTTTATAGGCCATTTCGTTTTCGAGATCAGACTTCCGAATGCCTCAACGTATTGTGTTGAGAGAAAATCTCGGAACAACAAACCCTCTTTTCCGTATTTTAAAAATGCCTCAACCAGTGAATGCTAACTACCGATAAATTGCGTTCCCACGCCTTTGCTTGTAAAGATCTCCAACAAAAGGCTGTGCCGTACCCGCCCATCCACAACGTGCACTTTTCCTACTCCACGATCCAACGTCTCCAAACAGCCCTCGACCTTTGGTATCATCCCCTCACCGATGGAACCCGCCTGGATCAACTGTCGTGCTTCTGCCGCGGTGATACTATCAATTAGCGAATCCTCATCAGCGGGATCTCGTAATACTCCTGGAACGTCAGAGAGCATTATCAATTTTTCCGCTCCCAGTGCAGCTGCCACGGCCGTAGCCGCTGAATCAGCATTAACATTCAAGCGACTTCCCGACTCGGTTTGGCACATTGACGGAATGACCGGTACCTGACCTGCGTAACAGAGATTATCAATAACCATGCGGTCCACTTCTGTTACATTTCCAACCAATCCGAGATCCGACTCCTCACCGTTGCCTTCAACAAGGCGAAGTAATTCTCCGGTCAGAACACAAGTTGATTCAAAGTTCAATGTCATGGCCCGACCCCCTAGTTTTTCTAGGGTTTGAGCAATCTCATTATTGGTATCAACCGCAAGGACCTTCTCTACAATTTCTAATGTCGCTTGATCAGTAAATCGTCGTCCCATAACAAAACGAGACTCGATTCCGGCAGTCGCCATGGCACGGCTGATACGTGCGCCAGCTCCGTGAACAATAACCGTCCGCAGACCAACCGTTTGCATAAAACAAACGTCTAATAAAATGTGCTGCAGGGCATCATCATCTTCCAGAACGCTACCGCCAAGCTTAATGACGGTTGTCTTGTCTCGAAAGCGTTTTATCCAGCTCATTGCCTCAATCAGCGTATCAGCTTTTCGAATCGCATTTTCCATTTTGAAATAAACCAAGGTTGGAAGGATTTACACATTTCGGCCACAGTATTCATCGTCACACGATAACATGCAAACCCGATCACATGGAAATCCGATAACTAATTGAAAACAACATATCCATGGTACTGGCATTAGGATCTTTGCAAGATCTATCAGTCACGCTCTGATTAAAACCGCCTGAATGCCCGTTCAACCATTGAGACTGTTTTTACAAATCTTTGATAACGTTCCAAGCCTTGACCGTCACGTCTACGGTCTTTTGAATTTGCTCTGGTGTATGCAGCGAAGTCATAAAGAATCGAACCCTTGCTCGATCTTCCTCTACCGCAGGGTGCAAAATCGGTTGGGCATTGATCCCCTCCAGGTAAAGCGATTCAGAAAGCTTTAATGCCTTCAATGAGTCTCCCGTTATCACGGGAATAATCGGCGATCCACCGCTGGGCCCAGTATTTAGACCGCCCCGGTTGGCCAATTCCAGAAACATTTGACTGTTCTTTGCCAAATTGGCAACACGTCCGGGCTCCTTTCGCAATACCTTAAGGGCTTGAAATCCTGCCGCCACTGCTCCGGGAGGCAAGCCCGCAGCAAACACGAATCCTGGCGTCGTATATCTCAAGTAATCGATCGTGGTGGAATTGGAAAGGACAAATCCACCAAAGCTGCCTAAAGACTTACTCACTGTTCCCATACAAAAATCGATATCGTCAGGATTCACATCTTGCAATTCGGTCAAACCTCGACCAGTCTCGCCTAACGTACCAATGGAATGAGCTTCATCTACGTAAAGTAGACATTTATGACGTTTCTTCACCTCAACAAATTTCGGAAGGTCGGGAAAATCGCCGTCCATGCTGTACAGGCCTTCTATCGCAATGAGAACTCGACGGTAGTCCCGTCTAATTTCCCTCAGAATCTGATCCAGGATTTCCCAGTCATTGTGATCAAACGGACGGCGAGTCGCACCGGAAAGCATGGCCCCTTGAATGATGCTGTTATGAGCCAATGCATCATGAAGAATCAGGTCACCACGCCCCACCAAGTGGCCGACAACCGACTGATTGGTAGCATGTCCCCCGGTCAATAACAGAGCATCCTCAAATCTCAAAAAATCCTTCAATTCGGACTCAAATTGTCGGTGGACCGCTTTTTCTCCGGAAACGAGTCGACTTGCAGAAACACTGGTGCCATATTCGTCAATCGCCGCCTTGGCGGCATTTTTTACTTCAGCGTAACCATTCAGTCCAACGTAATTATAACTGGCAAAACTGATTAGCTTGCGGCCAGCAATTTGCGTTTGATCGCCAATAGTACCTTCGTGAACGGAAAAGAAAGGATTCCGAACACCCGCATTGTCAATTAATTTCTTTTCCTGCTTGAAACGAGTTACCTCTGGCACCTTTTCGAATAAATAAAATTCCTCCGGTATTTCTCCGTCGATCCTTTTTGCTGTTGGAGTTGGCAAAGAACCATCTGATACTGTCACCGAAACATCAAAGTTCTCCTGGATCGCTTCGACAATTTCTCTTACCGTTTCAATATCCTGAATCACCTCATCGGGAAACCGAGCGCCATAAATCTGCTCGAGATTATTAGCAATCTGAAGTCGTTCCAATGAATCCAACCCCAAGTCGATCACTATGTTTGTATCAGCAGTTACGTTTTTGGCCCGATCTCTGGCCACGACTCTGATTTGCCCAAATACGACTTTCAAGACATCATGGTTAAGATCGGCCTCGAAACTTGAACTTGAGTCTTCAGCTCCCTCTGAATCCGTTTCTTTGGCAGCGGAATCTTCCCACCCAATCCACTTATCGATGACACGTAAACTGCCTTCCAGAAACGCTGATTTACAGGCGTGCCGCTGGATTTTTCCACTGGACGTTTTTTGTATTGAACTTGCCCGCACCATGACTACTGCATCTGGAGGTACATCGTGTTCAGCGATGACCGCCTTACGAACATCATCGATCACCGTTGACCAATTTTTGTCTCGACTCCTTTCTGTTTCACTGACGATGACCAATCGCTCACTGCCCTGTACGTCGACTGAAAACGCAGCCGAGCCTGAATTTTGCAATCGAGTACTGGCGTTTTCGACCGTCGCTTCGATGTCCTGGGGATAACGATTAACACCACGAATGATGATTAGGTCTTTCAACCGTCCTGTTACGAAGATCTGATCGTTGAAAAAGAATCCCAAGTCACCAGTGCGCAGAAAATGCTCATCACTTCCTTTGCAGGTTGCCTCAAAACACTCAGCAGATTCCTCCGGTTTATTCCAGTACCCTTGCCCAACGGTAACTCCATTGATCCAAATTTCACCGATCAAGCCGTCTTCCAGCAATTCAAACGACTTCGGATCGACAATAATAATCTTCTCATGTGGCTGTACAAATCCACAGGCAACAAGATCTCTTACATTATCTTTTTCTAAATCTGCATTGCCATTAAATGTATCTTTTCCCTTTGGGGAACCAACAGGAATGGCCTTGTAACCATCAAGAGCCTGACGATCAAAACCCTGAATGAGAGGGAGTTCCGGACTGTCTCCACCGGTTACCAAAAGCGTCGTTTCTGCCATACCGTAGCAGGGATAATGTGAGGTCGGCCGAAACCCATTTGGAGCGAATTTCGCATTAAAAGCTGCCAATGTTTCAGGGCGTATTGGCTCTGCACCGTTAAACGCTACCTCCCAACAGGACAGATCTAGATCAGCAGCCTCTTCCTCGGAAATCTTGTCAACACAAAGCTGGTAAGCAAAATTAGGGCCACCGGCAATATTGGTTCGTAATTCAGAGATCGCACGAAGCCATCGAACTGGTTTAGCCAAGAATGCCAGCGGCGGCATTAAGTATTTTGGGCAACCGATGAACAATGGATTCAGAATACCACCCACCAACCCCATATCATGATACGTCGGCAGCCAACTCACACCGCTTCCATGTTGATACAACTTGAATGCCCGAGTGATCATCTTGCAGCTTTCCATCAGATTCCGATGGGTCAGGACAACACCCTTGGGGGACCCAGTCGAACCGGATGTATATTGCAGCAAACCCACATCATCAATCGAGATAGGAAGGTTTTTGAAATCGTCGGCATATTCATTGGGAATCTCCTCGGAAGCGACCAAGGGAATGTGCTTCAAACATTCCGTTTCCGCCAACAGGTTCTTCATGCGGGTGATGGTTTCACGATTGGTCATGATCAACTTTGCATCAGCATCCTGAGCGATCAGATCAATTCGGCCACCATTACGACTCTTCCTGGGTGGGTACGCAGGAACGGGAATGGCCCCCGCGAGTTGAATCGCAAAAAATGCCTCTATGAAATCGATGCAGGGGGGATACAGCAATAGGACCCGGTCACCCCGCAAACCCCGTTTCTCGATCTCGGCCGCAATACTCTTGGCCCTTGTTTCCAATTGCGAATAAGTCAGCCTCTGAGAAACAGATTCTCCATCGGCCAAGTAACCAAAGGCCAGCGTATCTGGCAACGATTGGGCCCAATACTTGAGGTGGTCCACCAAATGAGTCATCGGGGGCTCAAAGCCTGCAAACAACTCTTTGAAACTGGCTTGGTTATCTTTTGTGCAAGTACTCATTAACTGCTAGCTTGTTTTGGCGTGAAACTCGAGGATGAATGGCACCGCAAAGGCTGATTCATGCCGCTAAACCGTCGATTTATCAGGGTTTTCACCTGTTTTCCAAAGTTAACATCGGCGAATTAGGTGGAAAGAGTTAGACCACGTTTTTCGATAGGCGCCGTTTATCGCCTTTATGGACTCCGAGATAGCCGGGGCCAAGTCACCGCGAGTCGAAATCCGGAGGCAAAAACTTCCAAAAATTCGCGCCCGACCAACCTATAACTGACACTCTCCAAGACAGTCAGGTTAGCAGGAATTGCTCAAAACCTCAACGATTCGACGACCCGTCGCCATTAGCCTGGCAATCATACGTTGTCGGTTCAAGCTCTTTTTCAACAAAATCAGCAGGTTTTATCGACGAACCGAGGCTTTCTCCAAAATGATCGTCCAAAATCTATTCGCCTGACCATGGATGGCTTTTCTGAATTCCCAGCTTAAATCGCAATCCCAACGGACAATCCCCCCTATCTTGCCTCGTGTCACTTATCCACCCAATTAACGACTGCTTTCAGGCACCAGGCTTACCGTCGGGACGACTTCGGCAACCAAAAATCAAGGACATCACCCACCTGTTCAACATCCAATATCTCGTGAGCCAGTAACTCATCTGCCAAGGCTGCAATGGCCGCCCAGTAAGGATGCTTTGCCAAAACCAAATGAAGGCGTCCGATAACCTGGTCCAATAAACGCTGCCGTTGCGTCGCGTTTTCCGTTATTTCCTCAGCGGCATGACTGGCAGTCAACCAGTCCGAAGACCAAGCGGTTCGCGATTGAGGATGATGGATGACTCCATCATAGATCATTTCAGCCACGGGGCCCGCGAGGGCCACCCAAACCGTTTTTTCAAGGATCTCCCTCTTGGGCATTGTCGTTACCGGCCATTGGATTTGAATCTCCGCAAACCGTTCAGGTCCATCGTCAAAATCCGGGGCAATCGATACCGACCGTACTCCCGCACCAACGCTATCGGCCATCACCGCGTGGCCAGCTTCGTGATAGGCAATTAATTCGGTCAATTGATCCAGTCCATATTAGTATCGATGAAGCCATCAAAGAAAACCGCACCCAGCAAATCGCTGGTCGTCAAAGTTGCGATCACTGCTGGTTTGGAATCTCCTGACCGACAACGGTTCCCATTGCTTGATAGACACCGAGTTCCACACTGTTTGATATCCCACTAACCGAGCCATCCATCATGAGCGCATTGACCAACTCAGGATGGTAGGAACGTGCGGTCACCGCAGCATAGGTTTTCCTTACCATGCTACGGCCTTCTTGCCATGAACTAAAATCAATATCGTAAACGATGCCATCATGCTCGTATCCCACAAATTGATTCGGCCTAAAAACAGTTGTGACACCAGAATGATGGACACGACCATCTGGCCATACCGTGTGACCTGTATTTTGGTCCAATTGAGGGCCCAGTTTCATCTCACCTGAATGACCGGAAAAAAAATCCGGAGAATCAGGTATTTGGGTGCCGGGATCCACAGCTGAATTACGGAAGTAGGACGTGTAAGCCTTCACCTCGGTGGCACACAGCGTGTGGCTTGTTCCATCTAGCATATCGGCAAATCGTGTCACTCGATTTGTTCGAAAAGCACCGTCGCCAGCCTCGCCAGTAACCGGATCATAAATCAACCATGATCCAAAATTAAAACCATAGTTGATTGGATGGACGTACGGCTTGGCATTTCGGAACCTGGGGTACGCATTGGATTCATTGGGGCAGATATAGGTGTTGATTCGCGCAGCCGGAATACCCGAATCAACTTGATGATGCCAATCCTGATTAAGGTCAATTCGGTCTCCAAGGTTTTCCTGCTCAATGAAAGGCAAAATTCGCCCGTGGATTGACCAAGAGCCACGTGTGTCACCCGGTGAGCCAATAAGAAACGCCGGCGGGAATGACCGAAAAGTCGAATCATATTGATGAATCGCGAGGCCAACCTGTTTTAGATTGTTAGCGCAAACAATCCTCCGAGCGGCTTCACGTGCAGCCTGAACTGCCGGAAACAAGAGGGCAGTCAATATTCCAATGATCACAATAACCACCAACAATTCGATCAACGTCAGCCCCCGGTTCTTGCCTGTAGAAAATAACTGATCGGATCGGATCGAATCGCGGTGAAAGCAGCACCGATGGTAAGCAGATTCGAACTTCATTCAAAAATTATTCAAGAGGGTTGTTCGTGTCGGCTCGATCGCCAACTTGTGGACCAGACATTTTCTTTACCAACTTCACCTTAAACGGAAGTGGATGTTTAATTCTTTGATAGCAAACAGGACACGTGACGGTAGCATCTTTTGGATTGGCTTGGCCGACTTTGCCACACATGCCGTGAAATTTAACCGAGCACTCTTTACATTTGAATTCACTCAATGCCAAAGCGTCACGCAGGGAGTCCTGATCTGAACTGTCAACTGACTGGAACGACTGAAACGCCCTCTGACAGACCGAACATTTGCCCTTGAAAGCCGAAAAAAACATGATTGGATCCCTGTTGTTGAAACTTCCGTTTCTTATTCCGTCATTGAATTGGTAGTCAATTGTTCAATTCTTTTGGAAGCCCTCAAACAAACTTGCTATTAGCTCACGTTGATTTCGCAAAATGCGTCGTTTTGTAACGAATTTCGGAATCAGGTGAGCCAAATCCCACACCACGCCGCCAAATCACGGGGCCGTTAAGCACCGAATCGCTGAAGACCCAGCATCATGCAGCCCAACTCCAGCCTATCACGAATTGGACAATAGCTGTGATAGGAATTTCCATTGGATTCTGTTACAAATGGGTTTGAGTGATTGGCAAGAAAAACATTGCTGACATTTGCTACCTGAACCAATTATTTATTAGATGATTTGCCGGCATAGATGATGGTACAACTTCTGTTGTTATTCGGATTGATTGTTTTTTTCCTCGGGTTGTTTCCTACCCCCGATGGCGAACAATGCCAACGATCTCGTCGCGTTGACCTGCCAAAAGGCAGTTCCTCACAGCGAGTGGCTGGCCGGATCCAAATGACTGGCCTGAACCGAGAAATCGCGGGAATCCAACTAGACAACAACTTGTTTCCAATTGCTTTCCTTGCTTCTCGTTTTTCCACCAGTTGTTGGCAGCCAGCGAAACCATTTTTTCAGCGGTTTTCGACCAATCATTGAACAAGTCTGGTTCCAGTAGCATTTTGCAGCTTCAAATACAGGGGAAGTGTGGAAATGGAATACGTCTATGGTGGAGCTGGCGGACTGATCCTTGGCATATTGGCATGTTACGGCTTTTTGATCATCCGAAAAAAAGACGCTAAATCCGTAACGGAAAAAATTCTCGCCGATGCTGAACAGGAATCTCAAAACCAACTGAAACAGACTGAGCTTGAAATCAAGGAACAAAAAATCCTGTTAAAGGAAAAGTTCGAGGAAGAGTCTTCGGCTACTCGAAAAAACCTTGATCAGTCACAAAAATCGGTTGACAAGAAAAAGCGGCAACTGGAACAGCAAGCCGACGATTTGGGTAAACAGGAACAAATTGTACAATCCTCCCAAAAGCGACTGGCTGAAAAGCTTCGCAGTGCAGACCAGCGCAGCAGAGAAATTGAGCGGATTTTCCAAGAGCAGAAGAAAAAACTCCATGAAGTCACGGGTCTGGGGCAAAAAGAGGCAACCACTCAACTCTTGAAACTCGTGGAAAATGAACTGGCCAATGAAGTGGGGCAAATCGTCTTAAAACACGAGCAGGAGATTAAGAACACGGTTGAGGAAAAATCACGCGAGATTATCCTTTCCTCCATTTACCGATATGCAGCCCCTCATACTTCGGAATCAACCACCAGTACCGTCGACATTCCCAGTGACGAAATGAAGGGGCGAATCATTGGCCGTGAGGGCCGAAACATTCGAGCTTTCGAAAAAGAAACCGGTGTCGACGTCATCATCGACGATACCCCAGGGGTCGTCATTGTCAGTAGCTTTGACCCTATCCGCCGTGAAGTCGGGCGGCTTTCATTAAGCAAGCTTATTGAGGACGGTCGTATTCATCCGGCCAGGATCGAAGAGCTTGTTCGAGAAACACAAACCGAAATCAATGATTTGGTGATTCGCAAGGGAAGAGAGGCGGCCCAGGAACTTGAGGTCCATCGACTGGATGAAAGAGTCATTGAACTGCTAGGGCGGCTTCATTTCCGCACTAGCTACAGTCAAAACGTGTTGAAGCACAGCATTGAGGTGGCGTTCGTTTCAGGAATGATTGCGGAAATGATCGGGCTTGATGGTAAAATTGCCCGCCGAGCCGGGTTACTGCATGACATCGGAAAAGCCGCCGATCACGAAATGGAGGGTGGTCACCCCAAAATCGGTGCTGACATTCTGAAACGAAATGGTGAAGGTGAAGAAGTGGTCCATGCGGCCTTCGGGCATCATGATGAGATCATCACCGAAATGCCTTACACCGTCATTGTTGCCACGGCGGACGCTTGCAGCGCATCTCGGCCCGGTGCACGCCGTGAATCACTCGAGAGGTATGCCAAACGCATGGAAGACCTCGAAGCGATTGCGTTGGAGTTCAAGGGAGTAGAACAGTCATTCGCTATTCAGGCCGGTCGTGAACTTAGAGTCATCGCCTGCTCGAACGACGTTGACGATGCAGTAGCAGCAAAAATCTGCCGAGACATCGCCAAGGCTTGTGAAGAACGACTTTCCTATCCGGGTGAAATCAAAGTCACGGTAATTCGAGAATCTCGATTCACCGAATTGGCAAAGTAATTTTTTTTCGGAAGAGATTGTGGTTCGAATCCTTTTCATCGGTGACATTGTCGGTAAATCCGGAAAGAACATTCTGGTCCGTTGCCTGCAACCCCTTCGGGAATGTGAAAAGCTAGACTTCGTCATTGCTAACGGTGAAAACTGCGAGGATGGATCTGGAATCAAGCCTGGGTCCTTCAGAGAAATCTGCCAAGCAGGTGTCGATGTGATGACATTAGGAGATCACATTTACAAAAAACGGGATATTTATTCCGTATTGGAAAATGATGATCGCTCCATTAAACCGGCCAATTTTCCTGCCGAAGCTCCAGGAAGATGCTGGACGGTCAAAACAACCGAACAAGGTATCCCGATTGCGGTTTTTAGCCTGATTGGTCGAGTTTTCATGCGACCGGTGGACTGCCCATTTTCTGCAGCTGATCGTGTACTACAGGAACTTCCCGGTGATGTCAAAATTCGATTCCTTGATTTCCATGCCGAAGCAACCAGCGACAAACAACTCATGGGCAGGCATCTGGACGGACGTGTTTCAGCAGTCATAGGCACCCATACCCACGTTACGACAGCCGATGAACAAATCCTGCCCGGCGGAACCGCATTTCAGTGCGATGTTGGTATGACAGGACCACACCAAAGCATTATTGGCAGGGAAATCGATCGAGTGCTCGAGACGACCATCACATTCAAACCTCGTACCTTCCGAGTACCCAAGGAGGATAATCGGATTTCCGGCACGATTATTGAAATTGATCCCGATAGCGGAAAGTCTACCGGGATTCGTCGAATCAGCGTAAATGAAGAGATGGCCGAATCTCTGGTAGCAGGCCAAGCCCCCACGGGCTAAAACCGATTGCTTTCTACCTTGGAAGCATCGGGACCAAGGTTTCAACGCGACATTACAGATGCAATCGCCCAGCACCGCAGTGATAGCAGGCTGTTTTCCCGATCAGCCGATACGTTCGCCCCGCTCACTGAACAGGTATTTTTCAACTTCAACCTGATTTTGAACTTGTTTCCGTTTGGACCAACCGGTATGGTCCGGCATTGGAGAGCCAATATTCCATCAGAAAAACCACCTTCATTGACCGAACAATCAGAACCTGAAGAAGTCGCTTCGCAAAAAGGGATTCCATCGACGTTCAGAATGTTAACTCGTCAACGATTTTTACTTGTAGGGGGAGGACTGATCGGAATGACGCTTTTGTTAACTTCATTTCGATTGTCGCCCGACCCAAAAGGGCTTGGCACACATCGACAACTCGGTTTCCCCCAATGTACCTTTATTGAATTTTTCCAAATCCCCTGTCCGACCTGCGGAATGACAACGTCATGGTCCTATTTGACAAAAGGCAGAATCATTCAAGCATTTCGAGTCAATTCAGGGGGAACCATGCTCGGCATTTTGACGATGGTGACTGCTCCCTGGTTACTGGTATCCGGACTACGAGGGTTCTGGTGGCCTGGGAAACCTGAAATGGTTTCGGTGTTTTTTATAACACTGGCCATTGCGGTTGTCACCATCGCCCAATGGTTGATAAGAATAGACTTTTTTCCATTGTAATCCACTTCAACAGAACACCACTTGATAAGACAAGGTCATGCCATGGAAGGCAGATTTATGCGAACGCTTTGGACAACGTTAGTTCTTTTATTCGCGTGCTCCAGTTTTGGTTGTGTTGGAGTCACGTCCCACCTGATGTTCTGGCTGCAGGGCGTCCGGGTCGATCCTGAATTCCGTGGCTTGAATGATAAACGTGTTGCGTTGATCTGCATGTCAGATGCAGCACCCTACGGCCCCGATCTGGCAACACAAATGTTGACCAAACGCATCTCAAAGAAATTAATCGGTGAGATCAAGAGAATCAATTTGATTTCGAGAAATGAAATTGAAAACTGGATTGACAATCACGACTGGGACCAAATCGATTACCTGGAGATCGGCAAAGGCGTCAACGCAGATATCGTCATTGCCGTCGAACTTGAAAACTACTCATTACAGGAGGGATCGTCGCTCTACCGCGGCACCACCAACTATTCAGTTCACGTCTACGATCTTAGTGAATCGAATAACCGCCAGACATCTCCGGTCTATGAAAAAGGCCCCGTGGAGTACGCGTTTCCAAAAGACCATCCTATCTCTTCCATCGGCGTCAGCCAGAGAAAATTTGAGGAGATGTTTATCAATGAGCTTGGTCAACAAGTTGGCAATTACTTTACCGGGTACGAAATGCCGGACAATATTGCCCGTGAGGGTTCGCAATCCAGGCATTAAGCGGATCTTTGCTCCCACTCGGATCGGTGATCTTTTCACCTCGCAATGAAAAAATTACGTACCCAACCAAAAACAATGAAAACCATTCATCGATTCATACCAATATGGCCATTCGCAGCCCTCGTTTTAATCGCCATCGGATGTAAAGGATCACCTGTTGGCCATATCCTGAAACCGGGCGACAAGGACCTGGTCGGCAATCAGACAGCGGGTGCAGGGACATTTAATCCTCTGGTTGATGCATCGGTGCAAAAACTGCTGGCCGCAGCAGAAACCAACGAGGTCTTACGAATAGAAGGAACCGTCGATGACCCCAATGCCATCAACATCTGCTTCGTTGGAATCGAGAATCGCTCTTCGGAGGAATTGGGCGATTTCAAAGAACAACTTTTTGAAAAAATAGACACCTTGATTAATGAACATCCGTTGTTCAATTCCATCAGCCGCAACTACGTCGACGCCGGCTTACGCTTGACCCGACTGCGCCCTGATGAATTATTTCTGCCCGACAATATGCGAATCTATAGCGAATCAATGGAAAGAACAGGGCAGCCTTTCCAGTACCTGCTTTATGCCAAACTAACATCCGGGACAACCACCAAAAAAAACAGTCAACAACGTGACTACCTGTTAACACTCAGCATGGTCGATTCCGCGACAGGCCAGCAAATCAAACAATCGGCCGAGGTTCGCAAGGGATATCACAAGAATGCTGTTGCCAAAGCACTCAGCTTCAATCCATTCAAATAAAACCAGTAGTGCAGGTGCAGGCGTGTAAGAATTGTCGGTCAAGAACGCTCCCGAGTCGTGTCACCAGAACCGGTCGCTTCCCGCGATGAAAAACCGAATCCAGAATCTCTTGGTTTGCCAAACCAAATCACCAAAGCATCTCGATTGCTATCTACATCGATTCGGAAATCGCCAAGTGTTGGTAGCGGCAATTTCCTGGACTGCTCTTTGCCTGTGTTTCATTGGCTGCCAATCCTATCCACAACATGTCAGCCGATATCGCGTTGACTACTTTGAGGGAGATATCGATTCCGCCTCCGCAGAACTAGACAGAATCCTCTCAAAAAAAACCAAAGACGAAACTGTTTTCCAACTCGATCAAAGCCTGATTAACCTGTCACAGGGAAAACCAACTCACACAGAACAGATTCTTTGTAATGTTCGTGACCAGTTCAAAACAGAAGCCCAAATCCTAGACATTGCTGATCTTTCCAATTGGGTACGCGACGATCGGGTCAGAACCTATCATCCGGATGACTATGAATTACTATTCATCCAGATTTTTCTACTTTTAGCCAATTTGCTTCGAGACGGAGACGATGCCTACGCCTATGCAAATCAGGTGCAACTCACCCAGAATGAAATAGAGACAAAGCTCAAATATTTAATGAGTGAGTACCCCGAAAATCAACTAACCAGAAACGAACGATTTGCATCCGCTGCCAACAAAAAATCTCCCGATCTGCTGGATAGAGAATTTGCAACAAAAGCATCATCCCTAAAGCCGTTTCAAAAAGTTGCACTGGCTCCCTATGTCGTCGGAGTTCTTTTTGAGCAAACCCATCGTGACTACGATACGGCAGCTCGATTTTACGAGAAAGCCTTCAAGCTCAACCCGGAATTCAAGGAAGCAAAACTTGCGATGGATCGATGCCTCGAAAGCGTTCATTCATCAACAGGAAATGGTGTTCTACATGTCTTTGCAGCAGTTGGAAAAGGACCTTCCAAAATAGAATCCCTAGAAATTCCAACGAGTCAGGCAATGCTCATTGCCGACAGAATTCTATCGGAAATAGGAGACCATTCATTGCCTCCGACCGTGTCACCTATCAAAACAGCCAGGATCGTCACTCCACACAATTCCATTTCTGGAATCCAAATCACAATCGGTGACCAGTCTCATACAACGCAGACCATAACGAATTTAAGCAAGATTGCCATCGAGCAACAAAAGGCCAAGCTACCCGGAGACATCGCTAGAGCTGTCGTACGCCGAGCGATCAAAAAGTCTGCGATTTATGCGAGCAAAGACGCATTTAGCACCGGCAACCATTCCTTGGCCGATGGACTTCTCAATCTAGGCGGAATCCTCTGGGAAGCCACTGAATCAGCCGATACTCGATGTTGGCAAGTTCTACCTGAGCGAATTGAAGTTGCCCGAATTGAATTACCTGCCGGAAGGTACCCGGTGACCTTTCAAGCAATCAGTAGCCAACCCGGCCAACAGTCTGTAAATCAAGCCGCCGTTGAAATCCGGGACGGTGCCAATACATATGTCTTCGTTAATTTTCCAACGACCCGTTTAGCAGGAAAAATACTTGTTTCCGGCCAAAACAACGACTGACCCCAATCTAGAAACACCATTGGAAAGCCCCAAGAACAAGCAACCGATGCAGCTTGGCAGGATAGAACCAGAAAAATCCAACCACTTGAGAGTTGAAAATCAGCTGATACATAATGGCATCAATCAACGTCGAGCATTCAAGCTTTCAGAATAATTCCAGGGTTCATCCATGTTGACCGCCACCAAAATCAAATTGAATTTAAAGTCGTACGCCGATCCCGAAAAAGCCGATTTTTTTCCCAGGTTTTTCAAGACAGGCAAGGGGGAATACGGAGAAGGCGACCGTTTCTTTGGCGTGACAGTTCCCAACCAACGCAAAGTCGCTAAACAATTCAAACATGCCACACAGGAAGTCATCACCGCTCTTCTTTATGATTCGATTCACGAATGCCGACTGACATCGTTATTCATTCTGGTTGAACAATTCTCAAAAGCCAATGATAAACGCCGCGGGGAAATATACCGTTTTTATCTAAAACATCGCCGGCAGATCAACAACTGGGATCTGGTCGATTCATCGGCTCACAAAATTGTTGGTGCCTTCTTGATGAATCGTCCAAGAACGAAGCTCTATCAACTTGCCCGCTCCAAACATCTCTGGAGTCAAAGAATATCGATCGTGGCAACCTACCAGTTCATACGACAGAATGATTTCGAGGACACCTTGGCGATTTCCGAACTGCTCATTGAGCACGAACATGATCTCATCCACAAAGCGGTCGGTTGGATGTTGCGAGAAACAGGCAAACGCGACGTCGCAATCCTGAAGACTTTCCTGACCAAGCACTATCATTCCATGCCCAGGACCATGCTTCGCTATGCCATCGAGCGATTCGACCAACCCACACGTTCCCTTTATCTCAAGGGCGAGATTTAGATTCGACTTTTTGGCTTTCACTGTTATTCAGTCCCGACCAGAGGATCATTGTCATCTCAGCGAAAAAAAATCAAATACTGACCGTTAAAAATAAATCAAGTTTCGCATTTCCTTCTGAATTCCGTTAGAATCCGTTACGCTACACCAAGGACCTTGAGGGACTTCGGAACAGGGCAATGCTCACTCGCAAGATCGATGAATTCGAATTAGAGAATCTGATCGGTAGTGGCACCGCTGGTCGAATCTATGACGCTGTGGAAAATACCACCCGGCGCAAAGTTGCCGTCAAGATCCTTCCAAGTGACGTTTCCAAAGACAGAAACACCTACATCCGTTTTGAACGCGAAATGGTGATTCTCTCCAAGTTGAATCATCCCAACATCGTTGAGTATTTAGGTGGTGGCCGACACGAGGAATCTCTTTTCTATGCTATGGAAAAAGTAGAAGGCGGGACGCTTCAACAATTGATCGCCAGACATGGCCAACTGACGTGGCAGGAAACCGTGCGTTACGGAATCCGCATCTGCAGTGCGCTTCAATATATGCACAACTTCGGCATCGTTCACCGCGATTTAAAACCCTCTAATATTTTCATGACCGTCAAGGGCGAAATAAAATTAGGTGATTTTGGAATTGCCTTTGACAGTGGAGAATCCCAATTAACAGCTTCAGGTCTGATTGTAGGCAGTTACGCCTATATGTCCCCCGAACAGATCCGTGGGAATCAACAGGTAGATTCACGCACAGATCTTTACGCGTTGGGCTGTGTCCTTTTTGAAATGCTCAGTGGTCACCCCCCATACCGCGGAGACACCTTTGCAAAAATTTTTGATCAACACCTTACAGCTGAAATTCCGCCGATTTCCAACCACGTCAGAGACTTGCCAAAACCAATGACAAAGTTGATCGGGCAACTGATGCAAAAAGAACGCCATTTACGGCCATTTAATGCTCGAGCTGCTCAAGGAGCTCTGTCTGAACTCAAGCTCTCCTGGCGAGACGGAGAATCACTGTACCAAAAAGAGATCTCTCGGCTCCATCAAGCGTTTGACAAAAAGGTCGTTTCCCCCCATTCACATCGTATGACATGGGGCAAGCTGGCTTTTTGGATCAGTGCTTTCACAGCAATTGGGTTATTAAGCTGGCTCATCGTGGTTTCTAGCCGTTAACCCGTCTTGATTTGGTTGTTCAAACGGAATGCCGAAATTGCCGCATCAAGCCGTCGTGACCAATAGACTTCATCAAATGCACTGTCCTGATTACTGACGTAGAAAGGAAACAGTTCGAGACTATTTGAAAATGCGTCCCAGTGGGAATTCGGCTGCTCCTAAAACCGCATCCCCACCTTCCTCCAGTGACTGTTCAAGATCCTCTATATTGGATTTGAGTTTATCGTTAAGTATCTTGAAAAAGTTCTTCTTGATGACGGGCTTCTCCGTCGTGCCCGTGACATCGATGACCAGAATCTGTTGACTTGCTGCTCCCAGCAGAGGACTGACTACCGGTATTTCGCCTCGCCCAACGGTGGTATAGAACTGCAATGCCAATTCACGATCGAAATTCATTTCGCCATTGCCTCTCAAACTGATCGCGTCTCCCAGAAATTCCAAGCGATCGAAAAAGACATGTTCTCCTCGCAACTTCATATTGATCCTGCTCTCGTTGAACAACGTGCGATCGATTTGCTTGACCGATAAAAGCTTCAGCATACCAAGGATAACCGGGACCTCCGAAATCTTGGCATCCTCCAAGCGAACCTCACCTTCTCCACGCAACGAATGGTATCCGGAATTATCACCGGTCAATCGAAGGCCACCTTTGCCGCGTCCGACTATATCTGAATAATTTGGAGCAAGATCAAAAGTAAATTCGTTCAGGTCAACATCTGCAAACGTTGCTTGAATCTCGAATTTTTGTTTGCCGGAAAAAGAGAAGCTGGCATTGCCCGCAAGCCTGCCACCAAATGTATTACAAACGAGCGGCTCGGGCCCTGTTTTGGCCATTTTCGAGGTAGCCCAAACGCCCAGCAAGGCCTGAGAATTATCAATGTAAATCGGACTCTTTATACGTTTGAACTGCAAGTCGTTCCAATGTAAGGAGTCCAAGTCGATGCCTCCAACACTTTGGAATTGATCACCGATTGTCTTTCCAGTCAATCGAATGGCACCATAGACGTCCTCCAGGAGAATACCGCAGGAAAGCGACCCCTTGTCCACATCTGCGGTCAGATCAAAAACCGTTTGAATTGGAGCACTTTCCGCTGAATAAAGAGGCTGCCCCTCCGCCTGACTCTTGAATGCGATACTGCCATACATATTGAACAGGCCATCAACATCCAGCGATTCAACCGTTTGCCCCAGTGCGGTGGGAAGCGCAGAAGTCAACTCGCGATCAACTACCATTTTTCCAAAGTAAATATCACGCAAATTGCACGTCCAGCCTCGAACATCAAAAGTGCCATCGCCCCGCATTGTCAATTCTGAATCACGATGAAAGCCCTTGAATTTTTTGATAAGAAAACTGTCGGGGCGAAACTCCATATTCAATTCAATGGATTTCATTTCGTAGGGAAGCCAGCTCGGTGTTACCGAAAGAGTGGATTGACGATTATCCGTAGTGACCTCCAGTACGTAATCAAGCTCCTGTTGGGGTAGTACTTTCACCCTAGCCCTGACGGTTTGTAGCGAGCCGTTAGGTTTTAGCGTATCCAGGAATTGCCGAGCCGGCTTTGGCATGGCCGACTTAAGTGAATTATTTATTTCAACGTCAAATGCCTCGATGGTCATATCAAGACCTTTTTCCCGGCTCCAACTACCTAATGCGTAAGAGTCAGCCAAAACGTTCTTCCCGCGAAAATCCACGAATCGAGCTGCCCCATCATTAATAAGTATGGTGCCATCAACATCATGAAAGGGCAGGGGGAACAGATCGTAATTCACCTCAGTATCATGAATTTTAATGGTGTATTGGAAATGCTCTTTTACTCGGCCATCGCTTCCTTTCTTCCGTGAGAACTGGCCACCAAACCCAAACTTTCCTCGCGGATGAAATTTTGCAACCGTATTCGAAACGTCCGGCAGTTTCTTCAATGCGGAAAAAACTTTTTCATCGAAAGGTATCTGGCCGTCGACGTCAATCACCATGGTCCCAATCGCATCGGGGCCCGGATTCCAAAAAGAACCCTTCATGCTAACGGTTCGCCCGGAAGCCTGCGCCCGAATATCGATGCCGATTTTATCTTTAATGAGCGTTACGAAACCCGTCGAATTCTCTACAGGATACGGACATTTGTGAAACGCAAATGAAATCCCCAACAAATCAATTCTGACATCTGGAATCCATTGACCACTTTGATACTGCAATCGGGATGTCAAACGGACCGCTCCCTGAGGGTCATACTTCTGCAAGAAAGACTTAGCTTGCTCAGGCAACTTTTGAATTGTGCGCCGATCAAGATAGAGCGGATCTATCTTGGCCACCAATTCGAAGGAATTATCTTCAGCATTGGCAAGACAGTCGATACGAATTTTCCCCAAGTCGCTTTCAGCAACAACATTTTCAATTTTTACTCCCGAATTACGGGCAGTAAAATCAGCGTTCAAATCACTTATTGGAAAAGGAAGCCTCTTGTCTTCAATTCGAGCTTCGGACACAGAGCCGGTCACAACAAATTCTGGAGCCGTTGAAAGGCTGCCAATATGATGACTGGCGTCACCCACAACTTCAAAGTCGAAATCGAGTTTACCCCGAAGAGCTTTCAGTCCAAGCAATTCAGTTTGGTAGGATGGCGGCAGGTGCTGAAAAACACCACGATCAATCGACATCTTTTTTGTACAACCGGTAATCGTCCATGATTGGTCAGAAAACGAAAAATGACCGGAAGCCTGAATAGATCGAAAGAACTGCCCCGTTAATTTTGTTCGAAAGCTCGCGGTTCGAAGAACAGGATTCGTATTTAATTCACCGGCCACAGCCTTCACTTCAATCGGCGACTGGTCGGCCTCCGGCTGATAATTCACCCTGCAATTGCGAAACAAGATTCTGGGAATCCTGGTCATCTTACCGTTTTGTTCAAGTGAATCAAAAATACGGACAAGATTAATGACTCCGTCCGGACCTTTGCAAATGTTTAGCTGCAATCCATCAATTTGAATCAACCCAGGTTCGATTTTCCCCGAGATCAAATCCCAAATATCGGCATCCGATTTGACCGTAAATTGATCAATCGCAATTACTAACTGTTTTTTTTCGGACACAGTCAATCCACCAAATTCAAATCCTTGACCAGGATCAAAAATCGCGGACTCCAGTTGAACCGTTATTTCCGCCTTCGAAAAAACCTGTCCGATTTTTTTTTCGACAATCCGCCGAACCTGTTCGTTCAGATTATTTTTGAGTAAGAGAATCGCCACCAAGGCTACAAGGGCGATGATGAGTAAAAAAGATACGAAACGACGAAACGCCACCATGCCCCTCAACAGATTTCCTGGTGAGCGTGTTGCAGATATCGGTTGTTCGAATCGGGATTCCATTCCCTAGGTCAACTTCCTCTAGGTTGTGCAAAGTCATGACACACATCGCCTCAAATTCTACTTTTTTCCGGCGTTTTCTCCAACGACAGTATCACGATCCACAGTAATAGTGGCCGTCATTGGTTTCCTTGGGAGCACTTGCCATCGGAAACCGGCAGCGCGGCCTTTCGGTTTTCCAGCAAGGTTGCCAAAAAAGACGCTCCCATGACTGCCAAGAGGATCATGACCGGTTGGCGATATCGAATCGAGCCCACAAAAACCATGTGGAGTAACGCATAGTACATCGAGGGCAAAACGAAAATCCAAACCGCCAAACGGTTCTGGCGCAAACAGAGGATTCCCGCCAGTGAAAACAGCATCAGCGGCAAATAATAACCTGCGATGCCCCACCTCAGGGTTGTGTTCCCAATTTCCGTCGTATTGGGCAGTGGCGTCCATGTACGCCGAAGCTTCTCAAGTGCTAGCAATGCGACTTGCCCCGGATGTTGCTTCGCCCAATTCAAGGCTTCATTCTTCATGTATTCGTTAAATGCATATTCCAATTCGCGTTCAGGATTGCCTGCAGCAAGCCACTGTTCCTTAAAAAGCTTTTTCATTCGCGGTGCAAATTCCATGTCACTGGCTCCATTGGCTTCTGGATTCCAACCATCGTAGAGACTCGTTCCGGTCTGCAACGAAGTCATGACAAAATGCCCCGTCACTTGGTAATTTCGAATCCACCATGGTGCCATGATTCCGATCAACGAGACGCAAAGAATGCCAGCCATGAATAGCTGTTTCTTTTTTTTCTCGATAATCAAAAGACAGATCGGAAGGGAGAACGGAACAAATAGCAACCAACTGGGACGCGTCAGGCAGGCCAACCCATAGAGAATTCCCGCCAGACCGGCCAAGAGGAAAAAAGTCGAACTGCGTTGGGATTGCCACGCCATCACCATCAATAACAACTGCGTCAACATCAAAGGTACGAATAAACTCTCTGCCAGTACCAAGACACTGACCGCGATTGCCCCTGGATAAAAGGCGATTAGAATGGCCGACAACCAACCTGTTTTTTCATTGAAAACCCTGGATCCCAACAAAAAAATTAAATAAACCGTTAGCCCACCCAACAACGAGCCAAACACTCTAGCCGACAGAACGGTGGGCTGTTCCCAAACTCGAAATAACGACGAAAGAAAAACTGGATAGGCTGGCGTTCTGAAGACCTTTGCATGTTCGGAGTTGTATTGGTAGGGCCGACCATCAGCTACTCGTTCGGCCAGATTCCAATACCCGGCAGAATCGCCAAATCGGAATGACTCGCCAGCATCCATTTTGGACTGCCAATAGAATGACACACCAATCCTCAGTAACACCGACACGGCGATCAGAACGAGCAACCGGTTTCGAAAAGAACCGGCAACGAGCGCACCTCCTGACGGAACAGCACTATTAAGATCTAGGCTACTCGGATTCATCCCAAACATTTTCGAAGTCCATCGGGAGAATGGTCTACCAAGGGGCCCAAGCCCATCTCAACACCAAACCAAGGAATGCTCCATTACCCTACAATTCAACCATAAAGCACACCTGCCAGCAGCGCCACCATTTTGTTGATTTGTGGCCGCGATCATAGGTTGCAACCTAAATTAAAGCGATGAAGCTTCGACGGTCCTTTTCGGCTGCACAGGAAACAGCGTACCCTATAATAAAAGAGGGCTCCATCAGGGAGCCCTCTTAAATCACAGGTTCTGAATCAGCACCAATTTCAGTGATACCCTCATCGACTAAGATCAACTAGTGATTTTCATTGATGGTGACCGGTTTGTACCCACCCTTGGACTGGAAGTAAAACCAAAGCAATAGATAACATACGATCATAATTCCAGGGAATAATGCCATGTTGGCCAATGCTTTTTGAGCACTACCACCTTCGGCATCGGCAATACTCTCATCAATAGCCTTCCTGTCAGATTCATCTGCCTTGGCGACAAATCCTTTCACCGCTTCCTTATCGAGAACTTTGTAAGGAATGATCTCGTAGATGGTCTTTTCTTCCAATGCCAGCTCGTTCAGTTTCCCATCACTGATCAGCCCTGGAGCTTTAGCTGCTACCTCGGATTGGGCGACAGCTTCTATCGCCTTGTCAGCCTGTAACGCACCAATATAAGGAAACCCGAGTGTTCCAACCGCCAACATGCCGATTCCCGAAATAGCATTTAGTGTTAAAGCACCACCTTTTGGCGTTTGCTCCGAAACGATCCCCAGCATGGTCGGCCAGAAAAAAGTCTTCCCTAAGGCGTAGAGAGTTGCCGCAACGAAAATCCACACCACGGTTTCGGCAGTGGAAAGGGCATAAAGTCCTGCAATAGCAAGCGCACAACTAAGAATCAAAAGCCCTAACGCCGACAGGTTGTGAACAATGGGTCCCGCGAAAAACCTAAGCACCATCATAATCAACGAGGTATAAACCAAAATCCATCCGGCATGAAACGTAACCGCATTACTCATGATTCCAGAAATCCAACCATCGGTTCCAATTTCTGTGGTGGCCAGTGGCATCATGATCAGGATCAGGAAGAACATCAGTGGTCGTCCAAGGCTCGCGGTATACGCTCCAAAACCGACGACCATGGCGACGCCTATCCCCATAAACAGATACTTGTTTCCCTCAGGGAAAAAATCCATCAACTGTAGTGTTACCAAAAAGCCGACGACTGCTGCACCAAGGATGCCAAACTCCGATAACATATCACGGTAGCTGACTCCCGCTGCAACCCGTTCCTGTCGTGGGAACTGGCAACCAATGAGCATGACGAAATAGATCAACGCGGGGATCGCGATCGTTCCAAGCTTGACCGTCCAAGAGAGTTCGGCCATTTCCATAAAAATGGTCAATACACCGGCAACGACCAGTCCACCTGGCCAACCTGCGTGCAAGATATTCAACCACTTGGTCTTCTCCTTGTCGAACATCGTCGCCACAACAGGGTTAATGAATGCTTCGACCGTACCATTACCCAATGCCAGAACAAGCCCGCCCCAATAAATCAGCGATTTCGCTAGTTCTGGATTGTTCTCCGCGATCGAAAGTGCATAGCAGCCCATGACGGCCCAAATAAACTGGCAAGCAAAAGCAAAAATCATGGAGAACTTGTAACCGACTTTGTCGATAACCAAGCTGAACATGATAATGCTGATGGCAAATGGCCAAATTTGAATTCCCTTGTATCGCCCGACCTCGGCCGGATCGAGCTGAAGCAAATCCTGTGTAATTGTCGGGTCATCCAGCAGAAACATTCGGGTAATAAATCCAAATGCTGTAGTGATTAATGCAATGAAACAACCCCAAAACAAATACATGTTTGGTTCTTTTTCCTGCATCGATTTGGTATCTGACATGCTTTGTTACCTGCGTTATGGAACTTGTGACAGCGGCCCCGCAATGGAGATTGATTTTTGCTCAAAAAGCGGTTCGGCACGCAAACTTATTATCCAGAAGCCGAACAGTATACCACCAGCATTCTCGAGTGAAACCAAGAACATTTGGCTTTACATTGAATGTTGTCATTTTCACCATTATTTTTGATGCAAATCATTTTTTTTATCTGAATTCTGGCCAAAATCTGGTGGTTGATTCATTTGTCGACTTATCTCGTCACATTTCTGGCGTTAGCTAACCAGACCATTTCCCAATAGCCTAAATGGAGTCGGGCCGGAAATCTAAACCAAAAACGACCTCTCTGACTCGTACGATAGACTGTTAACGAGTCCAGTCCGCTCTTCGGACACAAGGTGTATCGCCGCAGTAAATTGAAGAGATTGGGGCAACCATTTTCGGAGGTTTGGACAGCCTGAGTCATGTTTGTAACGAATGGGCAAAGATGACAATTCAACTTTTCAGAAAACTTTTTTCTGTCTGTCCGTAATTTTACAAAATCACGATAAAATGCAGTGACTATATAGAAAAGGAAAATTGATTTGTCATCCCTGTTTATCATTCATGGCCGCGATCAAGGACGGAAGTTCGAGCTTGCGCAGGACACGGTTCGTCTCGGGCGAGATAACCGGAATGAGATCAATCTCAACGATGGCGAAACATCGCGAATTCACGCTGAAATTAAGCGATTGGGTGAAGAGAGGTATCAGATCTCTGATCTGGGCAGCTCCAATGGCACCTTTGTCAATGAGAAAAGATCCAGGAATCATAATCTTCGTAATGGAGATCGGATCCGAATCGGCAAAACCATTTTGATATTCACGACCTCTGCCAATTCTCGAGGACTCGATTCAGCAGACTTGGTCAAAATCATTCAAACCCCGTTGCCAGAATCGGCATCCAACATTGTCAGCTCGATACAAGCTGATGTCCCCAGCTCGTTGTCTCTCCATGATAGTCAGCAACAAGTCGACCTACCCAATGTGAATTTCGATCTGGTGTATCATGCTGCCCTGGCCGTTAGCCAGACCCTTGATATCGACCAACTAATCGAAAAATTAATGCAAATGATATTTGATGCCATCGCGCCGGATCGCGGTTGCATTTTATTGCTCGATCAGGATACCGATGAAATGGTACCCCGAATTACCCGCAGCCAAATCAAGAATGAAGGCAATGATCAACTCCAAATAAGCAGATCGATCGTCGACTTCGTTATGGAGAGTAAACAGGGTGTTATCACGAGCGACGCTATAAATGACGACCGCTGGGACTCACAAGCAAGCATTTTGCGGATGGGTGTTTCTGAAGCAATTTGCGTACCCATGCAGGGAAGGTACGGTACGCAAGGCGTCATCTACATCGACACACGTACCTCACCTGGGGAATTGGTCAAACGTAATGTCAAATCACAGTTTACAGACCAACATCTTAAGATGATGATAGCTATCGGTCATCAGGCAGCATTAGCCATCGAAGACACCAACTTCTATTCTGCTATGATTCAGTCGGAGCGAATGGCTGTCATGGGGCAGACCATTGCCATGCTTTCGCACCATATCAAAAACATTTTGCAGGGGATCAATGGTGGCTCTTACTTGATCAAAGAAGGGATCAAAAAAGACGAACTCCCTGTGATTGAATCAGGTTGGCGGATCGTGGAAAAAAATCAGGCGAAGATCTCCCAACTGGTTCTCGACATGCTTTCCTTCAGCAAAGATCGCGAACCAGAACTTACCACTGGAAACATCAACACGGTTTTAGACGACGTTGTCGAGTTAATGCAACATCGGGCCACCGAAAATGGCGTCCACTTAGCTTGGCAACCCACCCCAGATCTACCGCCGGCGTTGTTCGATTCCGAGGCGATTCATCGAGCGGTTCTCAACGTGCTCTCCAATGGCATTGACGCCTGCCAAGGAGTCCATGAAGCCTCGGTAAGCTTGACCGCACAGCTTGACCAAAGCCGCCAAAGATTTGAAATCTTGATCAGTGATAATGCGGACGGTATTCCAGAAGAAAACATAGAAAAAGTGTTTGGTGTCTTCGAGTCTGGAAAAGGACAGCGAGGAACCGGATTAGGACTGCCGGTAAGCCGGAAGATCATGCAAGAGCATGGGGGAGACATCACTCTGAAAAGTAAAGTGGGCGAAGGCAGCCAGTTCTGTTTGCATTTCCCATTTCAAACCCAATCCACCGAAAACGGGACGATAGAAATCGACTCAAATCCCCGGCAATAGACTTTCGGATGGTTGATCCAAACTCACTAACTCCCTAACCGACGGATCAAAACAGTCTCGATTCTGCTCCGCGGCTGTCTCCCTAATTCCCAATTTTGCTACCCAGTGGCCAAGCAACCACTGCAAATCTAATCGTCGCTGACGAGCTGCCGGGCGAAATCATGGAAAGCTTTTCCGATTACACAGACAAAAGGACGGGCATAGCACCAATTGGTACCTATTTTTCAGGCAAGTACGAATGATCGGGCCTCTTATTCGTCGATGAAAATTTAAAGGAGAACGGCCGATTAAAGGATGGAGAACGTCTTTCCGCCATTTCGCGGATCCAACCTCCCCAACAAACTGCCCGTCACACTCCACAGGAAGCTTGGCGAATCGTCCAGCTTGCGGCCGAAAAGGAGATCAGCTTTCATGCGACAATTCAACTTACACTTCCTCTTACTCCTTTCAACGCTTGGATTGTCGGTCGGGGTCTATGCCGATGACGATAACGATGGGCCGGTTCGGGTCGCAAAGAAACTAGACGTCAAAGTCAATAAGCCTCATCCTCTCGATGCCGCTATCGAAATGGCTCAACGAGGCCTCAAAAGAGTAGAGACGATAAAGGATTACAAGGCCAATCTAATTCGACGAGAAAGAATTAATGGAAAACTGTCGGGCCTCGAATACAGTGAAGTCAAAATCAGAAATCACCAACCAGAAAAAAATATCCCGTTCAGTATTTACATGAGGTTCACTAAACCAAAATCGGTAAACGGCCGCGAAGCGATCTGGATAGATGGACGAAATAACGGAAAAATCATTGCCCATGAAGCCGGAATGATCCTTGGCAAAATCACCGTCTTCTTAAACCCAACCGGCCCGATCGCTATGCGAGGTAATCGATACCCGATCAATGAAATTGGTTTTCGAGTTTTAGTCGAACGCCTCATTGAGAAAGCCGAAAGAGAGAAGCAATATGATGAATGCGAAGTCAAAGTCGAGCCTGGGCGAACGTTCTTCAAACGTCCTTGCACCGTGATTGAG
This sequence comes from Planctomycetota bacterium, assembly GCA_014238905.1. GTDB lineage: Bacteria > Planctomycetota > Planctomycetia > Pirellulales > Pirellulaceae > JABAAE01. Next base: position 130,065 of record JABAAE010000017.1, on the reverse strand, counting down.
GTCATTCATCCACAGCAAAGAGATCACTTCGACTTCTACCGGGCAAACATCTACATCGATGACGAACTGCAACTACCTGTTCGTTACGAGGCTTGGACCTGGCCGAAAGAAGAAGGTGGCAAACCAGAGCTTCTCGAACAATATCTGTATACGAACATCGAACTGGACGTCAATTTGTCAGACGACGATTTCAATCCTCGCTCCAAGCAATACAACTATTACTTTAACGACGTCGCCCAAGTTCAAAAAGTGGAAACCGAAGAGAACAAGAAAGTCCAGAAGTAACCACTGGTAACGGGGCCGGCCGAGAAGCTAACCTGGCAAAATTCTTGAAAACCTCGATCAGGATATCCTGATCGAGGTTTTTTCATTTTCGAGATCTTTAACTGCCCGTATCTTCGTGCGACGTTCGCGGACAAGTCGTTTTACAAACACACCTGGCTGCGAATTAGACAAAGATTCTAAAGCCATTTGCCTTCCATCACTCGTTCCGTTACCAACTTCCTCTTTCCCCATTCAAAGTATTCGCCGTCGGTAAAACAGAAACTCCTATTCATCTTTGAGATCGGCCTTCTTCGAAAAAGCCAAATAATGAAATCCAGTCTCATCGTTGGTCATCACACCGATCGCTGGCGGGAAGTATTTAACCATATCATCAAAGTCCGGCAACTCGTTATCCACTACGGCTTTTTTGAGTGCATCAAAAAGAGCTTGGTCTTCGGCGCGATCACCAATCGCTGCCTGCGTTTGCTCATTTTTGACCGCATCAAACAGCATCCGGAACGTTTCCGCCGGTCTGCTATAGGTGATCAGTGCCGGTTTTCGCCCATCCAATTGACGGGTTACTTCTCGCAGCAGGCTTTTGTAATCGGGGTCGCCAGCGAGAACATCATCCGGATTACGCTCATTATTGATGGCCTCCTTCATAAAATCGATGCTGTCACTGAAAACCAAATATTCTCCAACAACACCAAGACATGGAGACGGTTCGCGAATTTGAAACGGCAATCTCTGAGGCCTTTCACGCGGTTCATCCTGGTCATCTTGCCCCTCATTTCGCCGCCGATTCCGCGCTGATCGGCGTGCCTCCCGTTCTTCTTCCGAGGGACCTGTCAGCACAAAATATTCAACACTCTTATATTTTTCCTGTGTGAAAACTTCGCGATCCGCTAATTCATTGATCCCATCCCGCAGGTCAGCAAAAATGTCCTCAAACTCCTCTGGATCCTTCAGCTTTAACGCCAAAACCAGGGCTTGGCCGTTTAGTGCTCCGCTGTCCACATTAAGCTGTCCCATACTCATTCGACCGTCGAGCGATTCCAGAATGTCTTCTTTCAGGTCAACGCCGAAATTCTCCGTAAAGTTTTCAGCCAATTCCTCGGCGAGAGCTCCTTCACCATTGAAAAGATCGTAGATCTTTTCAACTTCCAAAAATGAAGTAATCGTGTTCCAATTGGCCGACATATAAACCGCAACATCTGGTGGAAACAGAGATTCGGGTTCTAGATCCCCTGGTTCGATTGCCATCATCTTGATGAGACCCGCGCGGGGATTGGCAAGCGAAACATGAAGATGCACAACCGAATCAAACTCTTCATGATTGACGGTCATACTGCCGCCGATACCAAGCAAACCATCCACTCCTAACCCACGCAGAATTCCTAATGCCGCGGTGCCTGCCACCCCGGTTTGAGTTGCTCGGATCAGCTCAAATGGATCAATAAAAGCCTTGGCCTGTGGCGGAAAATCTTCGTCGCCTTCGCATAATTTCATCACGTTGAGAAATTTCCGGTTCTTGGTCAAAGTTCGCGTTTTTAAGGGTTCCACCATTTCTTCCGCGAATTCAACATCCATTTCTTCTTCTAATTCCAGCTGCCATCTCGCCAAGACCAGCCTAAGCTGGTCCATATTGGTGGCTGCGCAAATGGACTTATTTTTTTGGAAGTAATGAACCTGGCTATCGCCATCGCCGATCGAACGAATTGTCGTTTCGCCGATGTCCACCGTGTCGATAGTCGCTTGCCGGTCGGACGCTACCCCTTCTCCAAAATCCAGGAGTTTGTCTGCGGTTTCTTCGCCACCCTTGTAATCAGCGAAAACAACAACCGAAATTGGCTGGCCTTTTTCGGCCACAAGGGCCAAACAGACTTCACCACTGATCATGGTTCTCAACTGATCCAAAGAAACACCAATTTCGGCTTCGACCGGCGCAAAGGCGTCCTCTACAGAACCGTAAAGACTCTCGATGACGGGAGCAACTTTCTCGTCACGAAGCATTTGCTGGAAAGCAGTGTTAGAAGAACCCTCAATGAATTCCGTCATGTTCGTTATCTTGACAAACAGCACTGTTTTTTCCGGAAGCAATTTCTCTGCTTCGGGATGATCTCCCAACGCCTGAGTTCCGTTAAAACCCAGAAAGACAACCAACAGAATGTAAGTACAAACGGATTTCCTTAAAAACACATAAAACTCCGGTGTTAAAACTTGCGGACTAGGCATTTCTGTTAATTTGTACCATCGGGTTAGAATAAAGTTTCGTACAATCCCGAATTTTACGGACTTTCAGAAAAAGCCAGCGACTGACTGCTTGTTTTATTTTCGATCGCAGACGTCCGATGTACAATAGGGCAAGGACAGTACTCTCTTAGACCTCAACAACTTCTTCTTTTCTCACCAAAGGGCCGTCATGCGATCCATGTTGCAATGCTTTATGATCGTCACCGTTTTCGCTTGGTTGCCGATTAATGTATCGGCCCAGCAACAAGGGGGCGGTGGTGAAAGCGGCTTCGAGGGCGGAAACGGAGAATTCGGTGGAAACCGGGTGTCTTCCAGAGAAGACATCGTGGACAGCCGTACCGCTACCAATACAGGAGAAAACAACACTTCTCTCGGTGGCGATCAGGCTAATGCCAATAACATGAATTTTCTCAATTCATTGTTTAGCGGCGCTGGTGCGGCAAATCAAAATGCCAGCCAAAATTCGGCGCTAAAGGGGCGTGGCATTCGGGCTCCCCTTCGTCTTGGCTTCCAGTTTTCATCGACATCAGTGACCACTGGTCAAAAAGCACTGGGGGCTAGAATCCTGCGAATTCCTCGATTCAAGGACAAGAAAATTATTGCCGTGGTTCAGGGAAAGACCTTGATCCTAAGCGGGGAGGTTGGCTCGATGGAGGAAGCTTCCCTTGCCGGACGAATCGCCCGTTTTGAACCGGGGATTGACCAAGTGAAGAATCTTTTAAAGGTTTCGAATTCTGGGAACTAGAATCCTCGCCTTTGTAGTGAGCGTAAGAGATCTGCGGCGCCGGGAGCAAATACTCCGATCTGGGTACAGATTGAAAGATTCTCTCCTTGTCCCCGTTGGAAGATGAGATCCTATCGGATTTTATTTTCGTTGTACCCGCCGGCATCGTTCCATGGAAACCGACTTTCTGGACATTTCTACGCAATCCATCTTTTGACCGAATCTCATCGATCAGCTGATCGGTTTCATGCTCGATAGCCGGTTTCTTACCGGGAAGAACAGCCTGGATGACTTCGCTTTGGCAAATTTTGCCGTCAATACTGCGTAGCACCGCAACAATCGAGACGTCCTTCTGGTCTCCATTTATATGGTCCCATGGCAACCAAACGCTATAAGAAGGACCAGCGGATGCCAAAGACATGTGACTGGGGAGCTCTTCTCTAGAGAACACGAATTTTTTTTCAGGATCTGCTTTTTGTTCGTACTTTTCATTCCTGAAGCCGTAGATGATCAAATCACCATCAACAAGGATCGGATTCTGATCTCGATCATAGAAGTAGATCCGCCCGCCAAATCCTCTTGTCGGTTGTTGATTGGCTACGGTATAGGTCGCATCTTTCCAGATCGCAACAATCGAATCTGGACGTCCTGTTTTTGTTTTTTTGCCAGAGGAACTGGTTTGCTTGATTTCATTTTTCGCAGAAGAATTGTGAACCGGCGACTTCTTGCCTTCGCTGATCGTCTGGCACCCGGAAAGCAAAATGACATTTAGCAAGGTGAGAGACGTCAGGAAAATGTTCCATCTTGGATTCATTGCTTTACCTACTTGGTTCGATGACAAATTACGCGTTTCATTCCATTCAATGAGTCATTTCAGGCCCCGAGAATTTCGGTCCACTCACCACTGGGCTTGCCAGCCTGAAAGAACGTTCACTTTTTTTCAGGGCTATTTGAAATTGAACGGAAAGAACCCCTTTTTCTTCTTTTTGGCAGGAGCGGGTGCTGAATCAAAGGATGTTTGTTGTACCGGCTTGGTGTCGCTATTGGCTTGAGGCAATTGCTGACGTGAGGTTGAACCAAATTGCCGGTCATTTGGCAATGGCATTTGGTTAAAACCCACATCGGTCCCAGCGGGCACATTGTTCAGAGGACTCAATGCTTCCATCTCGCTGCTCTTTGATATCCTTGGCTCCCGTTGTGACCGATTGGCTTCCCGGTGAATTCCGGTTGGGGTGCGATCCGGGTAAATGGTATCCAATTCACCAGCCAAATTTTCAGCCTCGAAAACCGGTCCGTGAACGTCGGTAATGTCGCTCAGAACCCAATTCAACCGTGCCGATTCGATTTCTAACAGAGCTTCTCGATCCTCAGGAGAATCGATCACAATCGGTCGCAGGATCACAAACAACTCAGAACGGGTATTTTGTTTCGAATCAAAACGAAACAATCGGCCCACTCCAGGAATATTTGAGAAAAATGGCAGCCCTCTGGTCACGTCCTGAGTAACGCTCTGAATCAAGCCTCCCAACACAATTGTCTGGCCTGATCTTGCTGAGACATCCGTTTGCAAAGTCTGATCATTAATAATTGGCTGGAACACTACACCGCCAGCGGCAGTTGTTTGAATGGCAACACCATCACCATCAGCGACACTGGAGTTGCTAACGTCGACCCGCATCCAAATCTCACCGTCCGGTCGAACACGCGGCGTCACTGCCAACGTCACTCCAAGTTCGAGAAAATCGGTTGCAAACGTCGTGGTGCCTCCTGCCGTCTGGTCATTGTCTACCCCGGTCACATAGGGCAGATCCTGGCCGACTTGCACGAATGCCTGAATATTCTCCATTGTTGTAATTTGGGGACGGCTAAGGACATCAACTTTGGATTTGTCGTCTAAAGCCCTTAAAAGAACATTAATGGACTCGTTACCGGCGGACACAACCAATCCACCATATCCGAGGTCAGCATTCGATCTACCCACGTTGAGGTTGGAAAGAACTTGTCCCGCAACATCCTCCCGAGAAGCCAATCCTGGTGTTCCGGCTGCAATCGTATTTCCCAGCAAACTTTGATTGAAGGGGAAACCGATTCCAGCGTCAGTCGCTGTACCTAAGCCTCGATCGAAAAGCAATGAGTCCTGAACACCCCATTCAATTCCAAATTCAAAAGTATCAGAGAGCTGAACCTCGGCAATGACAGCCTGAATCACGACCTGCTTTTTAAAGTCTATGTCCTGGATGATCGCTTCGATAACATGGATATACTCTTTATGGGCACTGACTATCAACGAGTTGGTTTCCGTTTCAGCCTGAACTGAAATTGCCCGTTTGACTGATTCCAAAGATCCGTCGCCGCTACCGACGATGCGAGGATCCGCTCCCAGAACATCAGATCGCCCCGTCAACCAACCAGACAAGGCCTCTTCAACCACATCAGCGGTTACGTTCTGCAAACGGTAGACTCTGTGTAGATAGTCGGACTCAATATCTTCATCGAGTCGAACCACCAATGCCTCAATAATGTCCAGATCACCTTGGGCACCGGCCGCAATAATGGTGTTGGATCGAGCATCAGCAGCCAATCGCAAACTGACGATCGTGGTATCAAAACCTCCAGTTTCCAGAGGTACAATATTAGTTCCACCAGCACCCGCACCTCCACCACCCTGTGTGGTTTCAAACAACGCTTGGATGGTTTCTATAATTTGCGGTGCACTAGCGTTCTCCAGTTCGTAGACTTTTATTCGAGACTCCACGTCCGGAAGTTTGTCCAATTGCTCGACAAGCAATTCGATTAAATCCATGCTGCCTTGAGGCGCCTTAATCACCAACGAATTACTGTTCTCATCCGCTGTGATCCTCGTGTCGAAAAGAATACTAGATCGAACCACCTCTCCAGTTGGGTCTAACGATCGAAGAGTCAAGATTGCCGATCGAATTTGTGAAAATCCCTGGTTCTGCTGATTATTAAACTGGTTAGTGTTGTTCTGAGTGCCGGTGGTACTTTGACCTGCACCCTGCAGTTGTCCGGTCAGAATATCCTGAAGAACCGGAGCCATTTCAGATGCAGTCGAGTTCTTCAACCGGATAATTCTGATTTCGTCCTCTGGACCATCTGCTGTTGTTTCGACGTCAATCTCGGATATGAACTTTGTAATTTCCAACATATCTCTGGGAGAAGCATGGACAAATAGTGCGTTGCTTCGATAATCGCTGGCAATTCTCAAGCGGCCAGCCAATCCATCGGGCGGGAACCCAAATCCTTCACCGTTCTGACCACCACCAGAATTGGCTCCAACGCCACCACCGGTTTGTTGTCCCAAATAAAATGCCCGCAACCTGTTCTCAAGATCGACCGACGACATATGTTTAATTCGAAACACCTTAAATTCAGTCTGTGCATCGACAGTAACATCCAGTTTTTCAACGATATCCTTCACTTGCTTGACACCCTCAGGAGGCCCGACGATCAAAAGAGCATTCGGCTTTCCGAGCGCGGTAATCAAAGTATCGCCTATGCGGGGTTGATAAAACGAGTTGTAGACCTGTTCCGCAATTACCTGAACAGCCAGGTTATCAACATGCTGTAACGGCAATACCTCGATTTGCGGCTGATACTCGTCCGCCGTTTTTTCGATCTGTTCGATCAATTTTCGAACCCGTTCAACATCCTCGGGATCACCCTTCAAGATGATGATATCGGTACCCGGAATGGTCTGAATTTCGACCCTGCCGATGGGGCCAGTGTTTCCTTGCTCATCAGGTTGCTGGTTTTCGACTGCGGGAGATTCCTGGTCCTGTGTTTGATAAATTGCGTAAACGCCGTTTCTGGGAACAGTTTTTCCGATAATGGCCGATGTCGTTTGAGGACGATTCCCCTGCTGTAAAGCCGCAAACTTGAACATAGAAACTGTTGACTGAACCTGGTCGATAGCTTCCGGATTGCTCTTGATGATACTGACCTTCTCCTGACCTGATTTTTGGTCTAGGAGTGAGATCAACTTCGTTATGCCCGCCAGTTTTTGTCCAGATGATTGTATCTGCACCAGATTCTTCCGGCGATCAATCTGGATCGTTGCCTGATTTCGACTCCCTTGGGGAAGCTCGATCTTGGAATAGGATCCATCCTTTGAAGTTTCGATTCTCAAAGACGATCCCCACGTCTTGAAAATAGCAGCTTCCAGAGTTCTCCAATCAATATGCACCAACTGGTGGATCTTGGTGCCCGGAACACCACGATCATTCGTGGCAACTCTTTTAGTTCGAAGATATTTCTTGCGATTGAGGTAGGTAGCGACTTCCTCGAAGTCACGCTCAGTCGCGAAAACCATCAATTTTCCTGCCACCTCATCTGCGGCTACAATGATCCGATCTTTATCAACGTAAAGCTGGCTAACTTCGTTGGCGACGTTGCGGATAATATCTTTAGGAACATTGAAGGAACGAATTGACTTGATGCTGGACACAGAAGCCTTGGAGTTGGCGGGCATTTCCATCCGCTTAATCACCTGTTCTACCAATCTGTGATTCTCCAGGGAACAACTGACCAACAGACGATTGTTCTCGTTATCGGAGACCACTTCCACCAAGTTTCCCAGCTTAGATTGCAGCTCTTTCGCCACATTTTCTGATTTGGTCTTTTTCAGCTCGTAGGACCGAAATGCTGTCGAGTTCGCTTCCCGAATATTGGCATTGGTTGATATTCCCGAAGCCTGCTTCTTGCTGGCATAAGCTCCGGAGGGTGCACTAAACGAATTTCGTGCTTGCGATTCCCCGGTGGCTTTTGAGAACCGGGGGCCATTGATCAAATTTCTATCCTGTGCCACAGAGTGGTCGGTGACTACAAAGCCACAAAGGAACGAAAAGATGGTCATTCCGCCCACCAATAGAATTTTGGCGGCTTTGCAAAGCATGACGCGAAAAGTGAAGTTTCTCATTTCCAGTCCCTGCTGATTCCCCAGCGGTATCAATAAAGCAATTTGTCATGGACTACCGGAAGCACTTCGGGATCACTGCTGTTCCCTACTGCTAGCTATCGGTCGTCCATGCAACCTGAACATATCTACGCTTTGGAATGATCGGAATTCCGGTCACAACCGCTGAAACGAAAAAACCTGTGAAAACCAACGTTTTGGTCATTACCGATTCAGATACTACCGTTTCTGTCAAAATGTTCCGTTTGCTTAAAATGTAATCTTTAGCTGGGCGGTCGTTGAGAGTTTGCATGGACGCAAGTTTGGTAGCAACTGGATCTCCAAAATGACGCATGCTGATTGCATTCCGGGCTGAAGCCAGGCATTCAATGTAAAGAAGAAGCACACTGATTTAAGGAGATGAATTTAGCTCGATCCCATTCGAATCATCACTTAACCGCGACGACTTCCCGCAAGAGGTCCCCTTATAAAAACGATCGGGGGGGACGAGGCCGATTTACCACCACCCCCTCAACCGGGGGAATTTAAAGATTGAGGCAATGAACCGCCATTAAAGCCGGCGGTCGAGATTTCATCTTTCCTTGGGAGGGGCCTCAGATTCACTTAGTTCGATCCCTGGATCAGCTTCGTCTTCAGACTTGCCCCCCTTCGAATCAGCTTCTTCACCTTTGGCGTCTGCTTCTAGCTCGCTGGGTTCGCTGGGCGGCATAACGGGATCTTCTTCCGAGTCGGCCTTGGATCCTTCCTCCGGAGCAGGCGCCTCGGTAATTTTTTCTTCGCCGATGGTTTCATTGGAAAGTTCCGGGGGTACCGACTCACTTGACGAAGAAGATTCGCCTGGTTCTTCCGGTGAGGACTCTGGTTTTTCAACAGCTTTCACTGACGCCCCATCTTGGGGACTGCCGAGGAAATCGTTGACCTCAAACCGGTACTGATCCCCGTTGACTTCGATCACCGCGTTACGGCGATTAATGGAAATAATTTTCCCAAGAGATCGACCGATTTCAAACTCTTCACCGATCCCGACCTTGTACATTTTGTCGAGTGGGCGGATATAAATCCAGCAAAGCGGATCTCCGGAAAAATTTTGAACAATCGCTTCTAAAGTCGTAAATTTCAAGGGATCGAATTTAGGCGCGGGGGCTGGCGGATCTTCCTTCTTAACAACCTTTTTCTTTTCGCCGATCACCACAACGACAGTCATTTCATCCGACTTTGGATAGTAATCTTTATCAATGACCTTCGCCTTAAATTCATACTCGCCGATCTCATCGATGTCTAACCGAAAGGTACCACCTCTTGATTTTTCAATCTGGTTGCTTGCAACCTGTTGATCGACGCTTGTTAACGTGAAATCCAAATCATCCTCATCCTTATCATCAGCAGAAAGACGAACAGATATACGGTCCCCTTCCTCAAATTCAAACTCTTTTTTTCGACTGCCAAACGAAGGAGCATTGTTCGGAAAACCAAATAGATTCCGACGCAGAACCAATTGATAGTAATCCTCCAATTCGGAGCAATTAACATCCTGCTTCATGGGTCGATAAAAAAGTTTTTTATTCTCTACCAATATCGATTTTCTTTCTTCATCAGCATCCACCAGGCTCAGAACCTCGATGAGTACCTTAACAGCAAAACGGTCGCGATCCGCTGTAGTTTTTCCGTCAGATTTTTTTCCTCTGGGAATATAAAAATCCAAGCGGGTGATTCGGTGGAGATAATTCTTCTCATAAAACTGGTAGAGAAAATCAACAATTTGCTTATAGCTTCCACTGCAATCCAATTGAAAGTTCAGCTTCGTATACAACTCTTTATTTTGCCCAAAATCGCTTTTGTAAGGCACCGCAGCGGTGTATGTCACTTTTGGAGGACCGTCAAAACCAATCTTCTTTTCCACCAAGCCCTGCAACCACTCTCGGTATTCACTCTTGGCGATACTGACATCCGAGGCCAAACTACGCTGTTTAAACTGGTTTTGCGCGAACCGCTTTAACTCGGCTTGGTCTTCACGAAACTGGATGTCACTTAATTGTTGGGTGACATTGGTCAATTCCTGAGATTTCTTATTCTTCTGACCAATGAAATACGTAAAGCCAAAAAACAAAACGACCACAGGGACAATCCCGGCCACGATGAACGCGAGCGTTTTTTCACGCGAGGATAAGTTATTCATTTGATCACCTCTTTATCTGCCCCAGTCAAAGACTTACCCGATTCCACCTTGGCAAGACCCTCGCCGGGAATCCGGTCTTGGCCTAAATTTCCGACGGTTCGTTTTTCGTCAACATCTTTCTCATTATTAAGTTCCCCTTCAGATTCCTCGTCCTTTGAATCCTCGTCCTTTGATTCCTCGTCCTTTGATTCCTCGTCCTTTGAATCCTCGTCCTGCTCAACAGCTGTCCGCTTGGATTGAAAAGAAGCAAGCTCCTGGTCAGTAATTTCCGGATGTTCCAGAATCGTTGTCGAGGTCACCTTACCGCTGAATTTGTGTGAATAGTACTTTTGGTCCTTTTCCTTTTCCGTTAGTAGAACAATTCCCGTCGAATTGCTTATATAACGAGGATCCAAACGAATTGCTTTTTCGATTAACGCCGGGACATCCAAGTCTGCAACATAACCATTAAATTCAATCTTCACTCCATTCTCGGCATTGTTCGGATCGAGATTGAAAATCGCTTGATTTAGAATTGCCAGATCTGGATCGGGAAAATCTTCGCTCAGGTTAGCTAGTTCGCGAAGCCAAACCGCTTGAGTCCCGTCAAAATCTTCGATTTTGCCAACGTCTCCGATAATTTCTTTGGCAATTAAATCATTCGAGGCACGCTGAGCGATTTCATCGGTAATGGCTTTTATTTTTGCTGATTGCAGGGCTAACATCAGATAGGCGAGTCCACCGACGCCCAGAAACAGAACACTAGCCGCAATCGCTCCGAGCAACTTTACTCGATTACCACTCTTGGACACCTGCTTTTTTCTGGGATTCAAAAAGTCAATGGTCTCGGTCGATTTGGATACACTGTCCACCAACAGCCCAATCAGTGAAGCATAGGTTCCAACGTCTTCAGAGGCTGATACTGAACCACTCGCATGATCAAAGGGATTGACGAATGAAACATCAATTTGCAAGTCTGATTGAATAGAATCTCGTAATCCGGGGTGATCCGCCTCGAGCCCGAACACCACGACCTCACTTGTTTCATAGTCGGGAATTTGGTTATTGGCAGCAGCCAGCGTACGACGGATTTCCCGGACCATTTGAATCGCGGGGGCATCAGCAACCGCTCGAACCGTGCGGGTCAGGCAAAGTGTTCCAAAAGCGACCACCTCTAAATTAAACGTCTTCCCCGATGGATCGAGAATAATATAGTTTTTTCGATCGGGGTTGATGGACTGGCAAAGTGCGGTGCTGCAGGTAGCACCCATCTTGACACCCTTCAGCTGTAGTCCAGCCACCTGACAACCGGAAACCAGATCATTTAATACGCCCTTGGGAATCGTGGCAGCCAGAACTGATTTCGAATCAGAACTTTCGGTTAATGTCAGAAAATCGACCGGCGAATCTTCAGTAAAATTGGCGAATTGCCGAAGGGCCTGATTCCGGACGATTTCGGGGAGCTCGTCATCGGGCACCGGCGGAACATTGATGACTCGTAATTCGCTTTGACCTCTCCCAAAAGCAATCAGAGATTCACATCGCCCAACTCGAGAACCAAGGGCCTTGGAAAGCTCACTCCCAAAATCAGCCGACTCCGGGGAGAATCCAGACTCATTTTCAACCACAAAAGCATCCGATAACTGAAAGCCACCGGTGGAGGTTTTAGCGACGACAACTCGGACTGAATTTTCATCGAATTCAATTGCTGCAATTTTTGCCATAATGTTTACTCCAAAATGGGAGCACCAAGAAACTCTTTTGTATAACCCAACGAGAGATGACTCTTATCTCTCCAGAATAGTATCCGCGGAAACAAGTCCGTGGTATCAAAAACAACCGATGCTCGCGAAGAGATTTTCCCCTCCGCAAAAAACCCTACAATCTCTGCACGTAGCACATGCCCTTTTGCCGAAATAAATGGCATCATCGATTTCATCTCATCCAGTGTCACCAAACCCTCAGCAAGGACCCAGGTCTCCCAATTCCGATTTAAATCCGCCCCATCCGGGTCGTCTAACACCAGATCTCTTACACCAATAATCTCATCTACAATTTCCTCAGTCATTCCGGGAATTCCCAGCATCAGCTGGCGGGAGGCCTGATTGATGTTTAATCGTCCTGTGATGACGGGCTCCGAGTAAATCGAAAGGTTATCCATCAAGGAGGGCAGGGCGAGTCCAAGCTGCGATTCCTTGATCGGAGATTCAATGATCTGTGTCCCGTCCGGGGTATCGACTTCGACGTAGATCCCTATCAGATCCAGAACTGAGATAAACGTAAAAGAACCCACGCCTGTCAGGTCCAAATCGTCTCCAGTCACGACACCATCGGCCTCGTCATCCTCTACCAGTACGTAGGGTCCGAATAACCGATAGGCAACGATGAAAGAGGCCCACTCTTCACGCAAAACACTTGATAAATCATTGTACAGTGTTTCTAGATTCTCTGAGTTAATATTGACTCGCTGCAATCCCCCGCGGGTGTAATTCCGTTCTTTGCTGTAAAGCGTTAAATAGTTTGACCAACCCAACAGCTCGGATGCTTCTAAACCATTCGCAGCAGCCTCTTCCTCAATATCAATAACACCATTGTAATTGGCATCCGCACCAAACAGCAGAGCAGGCGTGACTCCCCGTATTAACAACAATTCTTCCACAGAATCCAAGGGCCCATTCTTGGGGGCATAGGCTGGACTCAAACCCGCGTAATAATCATTGAATTCGCATCCAAACTCCCGAGCCTCATCGTCTTCGTCAATCCAATCCAAGATGGCATCTGCAATCTCCTCGGTCATGTTCGGTAGCGCAAGCAGCAGAGTCCGACCGCCATTTTCTTGATAGACATCCGCCAATGTCAAAATATTGAGATTCAATCGAACCGACTCATCCTGCAAGCCAAAGCGAGTGCCCGACTGAACGCCGTCATCCTCTGACATCGCAGGAGAAACGACGGAGTACAAGCCTACTTTATTGGGGTCTTCGTCATCCCGAACGATAACACCCTGAAATTGGTCGGCGTTATCGTAGTAGCCGCCAAACTGTTCAATAATTTCATCTCCCTGGGCAAGAAAAACCCGAACAGACTCAACACCAGAATCTACCAGACGGCGTGCTTGAATCCGATCTCCCGACAGCACAACCGCTTCGTTTTCGGTCTGCATCAGGAGAGTGTAACCGTAGGATGAAAGCGATAATATCGCGATAACGACAACCACCATAATCAGGACGACGCCGTTTCTATCAGAGTGGTTTACAGAAGATCGACTCATTCCCGCCCCCCTGATTCCGAATCACTGCCTTGGTCTTGTTCACTGGTATCTAATAGCTCTTCTTCAGGTTCCGGCTGAATAATTTCTGCGACAGGTAAGTAAACTACAGATCGATAAAACTTGCGAACATCTTCCTCGGAATCGGATTCTTCTGAATCCAATCCGATTGCCACAACAATTTCGACAGCTGTTGGAAGCCCCATCTTTTCATCCGAGTCCCATTCAGACTCCCAAGCTTCATTCTCTTGATCCCAGTATCGGAACTGCACCTCATTGATCTCGTCTGCCAAGACTTCTTCGTAATCTTCATATTCAATCTGATTACTGTAGTCCTCCGCATAACGCGTCACAGCACGATCGAGACTGCGACGAACCAAACCCATCGTTTCGTTGATGTCCACCTGACCAGCGGAGGCGTTCCCTGCATTGTCATTGTCCGGCTCTCGAACAAAATAGGAAATAGTTTTTACGTCGCTGGGGATATCACTGCTGGTCCCATCTGAATAAGTCACAATATTGTATTGATCAGATCGCGGCAGTCGGCTGACATCAACCGTCAACGCAGTTGCTGAACCATACAATCCCGGCCGTGTGGGAGCGAATTGAGATTCAGCAGGCTCTTCAGCTTCTTCGGTTTCACCCCCCAAGAGCTCCTCCGCCATGGCGGTTGCTGATTCAACACTCTCGATTAACTCGTCCAGAGCGGACGACTCAATCGGTTTGTACTGTATGGCAGATCGAATATCCTTGGTGATCATAAACAAGGACTGACGTGCGATCTGTGAACGCTCAATCTCAGCCTGTTGATCACGCAGCGTAATTAAATGGAAATTGATTGCCATCGAGATACCGCCAAGCACAAGTACCGTCAACGCCAAGGCGAGAACAACCTCCAATAGTGTGTACGCCTTCCGCGATGCACGCTGCAATGCAACAGGAGTGAGTCCCGAAGGACCAATCAACAAGTCTTTTTGACAGATATTCAATCCTACTCCTCGTCGAGTTCTTGGAGCTCTGCTTCGTAATCCGGATCGGGAATCCAGCGAACCAGACGAAAATCTACTGGAAATGTATACTGACGCGGGTCCTGAGTCACGGTACAGTCAATCTTCAATAAACCATCAATTCCAGCACTTTCTATCGTTAGGGAATACTTCCATCCCGGCGACTCTAAAATATCCGCGCCCTGAATCGACGAACTGGGAAGCACTCCCGCCGATACTTCTGAAATTTTCGCGTCACACAGAATCTGAGCTTCGGTAATATCTCGTGCATCCACCGCAGCGTTGTGACCAATATTAATCAGTTGTCCAATCGCAACCATGGACCCGCCCAATATGGCAATCGCCAACACGACTTCCAGCAGTGTAATCCCCTGACGTACAACTCCCGCACGCTCATCGATCGGCGTTGGTTCGAGCATGTTTTTTTGATCAGGAGATCGTCTCATTGGATCAGACTTAACAAGTTAAAATCAGGCAACGTTATTCGACCAGAAACCCCGAAGCGGAAGTTGAACCGGTAATTCCGCGAACCGTCACCTGGATCACATCCCCAAACTGGTTGGAGATGACGATCCCGGATGTTTGGGCCGTGCCATCGGGGAAAAAAATAACTCTTTCGCAATCATCACCGCTACCCTCTTCCTCTTCGGCAGCCATACTACGGATCGACTCCTGGGCCTCGCCAGCCGAGAACAAAACGCCCTCTGGAAGCTGATTGACAGGAGGCAACGACAGTTTGTCGGTCGGCGAATCACCGACCCCAGAAATACTAAATTGAGTCGATGCAGCAAGTGGCTCATTCCAAAACTGGCCCGTTTCCAAAACGTAGCAAAAAACGTACTCTTCGCCCTCACGTATCGCGTTGACGCGAGTCCTTCCCAACTCCGCCCTCAGTATATCAGCCCCTCTGGAAACTTTTTCTGATTCCAGCATGACACTCCAAAGCGGGAGGGACAATGCTGACAAAATAGCAATGACCGCAACCACCAACAGGATCTCTAGCAGAGTAACGCCGTTGCGGTTTTTCATGACAGACGACCATTCAAGTTCTATTGGACATTTTGCATCGGTTGGTTGCTGATATCATCCTGATCTCCCGCGATCCCATTTTGCCCATTACTCGTAATGATGATCTGCATTTGCCGGGAATTTCCGTTACTGTTATCGATCTGAAGGATGTAGTCATTTCCCCAAGGATCCTTTGGAACTTCGCCGCCATCCAGATAGGGACCCTTCCATTTCTGTTCCGACATTCCGCTTGGCGGAGCTACCAGGTCCTGAATATTCTGAGCATGCTGGCCCGTTTTCAGGTAATAGCCCTTACATGCCTGCTCGATACTGGTCATCTGCAATCTTGCAGCATCTTCCTGACTGTTGGCAAAGTAGGTGAAATAACCAGCACCGACCAAACTCATGAGAATAATCAAGATGGCCATGACCAGCAAAACTTCAAGCAGCGTAAAGCCCTTGTTCGCTCGCCGATTTATTCGTACGGATTTCATTAAATTTACTCCTAAGCTCTTTTTTCAAATTTGGTTCAAAAAGGAATTCTATCTTTGATATTTAGTCGTTTTTCTTGATTTTTGTTTCGAAAAAAAACGGAAACTGCGTGAATTTAGGGACGAATCCCAGTATTTGATGTGACGTATGTCTTGTCGCTTCAGTGATTTATGCCCGCATCATGCTACTCATTTTCATCACCGGCAAAAGCAGTGCAATAACCACAAAAAGGACGATCCCACCCAACAAGACCAACATTAATGGCTCGAGCATCCGGACCATTAAATCTAACCTTCTGGTTGTTCGTTTTTCCAAACCTTCAGAAATATCTACGAGCACAGTGTCCAATGTGTTGGATTCCTCTGCTACGGCTATCATTTCGACAACCGTCCGAGGAAATTGACCACTAGCACCAAGAGGTTTCGCCAAGGACGCACCAGCGGTGATATTCTCAGAAGCATCATTGATGGAATCAGATAGAATCCGATTACCAGCCGCTGCACTACTGATCTCAAGCGACTTCAAAATCGGTACACCATTCTTGAGCATCGTACCCAATACACGGCAAAAACGAGCCACTGCGAGATTACGAAAAATATCGCCGAACAAAGGCATGATCAACTTGACTCGATCAAACATTCGCTTGCCGGAAACCGTCTGCATTTGAAAGTAGATAAACAGCAGGACTCCAGCAATGACAATAGCAAATAAATACCAGCGACTCTGAAGAGCGGAGCTGAAATTCAACAACGAAGTTGTCATCCACGGTAATTCACCGCGGTTGGCGAGCTGGTCAAACATTGGTTTGAATTTGGGCACAAAAAAGACGATTAACACCGTCACAATCATTGTGCCGATGGTGACCAGAATGATCGGGTACATCAAGGCACCCAATGTCCGTGCCTTTAAATCAGCCTGCTCTTCGGTGAACTGCCCCAGACGATCCAAGCCGTCTTCCAGAAATCCACCCTCAGCACCGGCACGACACATATTGACAGCGATATCGTTAAAAATACTGGGATACCTTGCCAACGAATCACCGAAAGCTTCACCGTCCTCAACTCGGGAATGTAAATCGCTGAGAACTTCCTTGAACTTCTGACTAGTCGCTTGCTCTTCGAGAATGCGAAGGGCCCGCAAAAGAGGAACGCCCGACTTCAACAATCCAGACATCTGCATGTAAAAAGTCGACATTGTCTGCGCATTGACTCGACCACCAAAAGCCTGCTGTCGCACCTTTTGCTCATCGACATTGACGGGGAACAGAGACTTTCCACTTAAAATATTAATCGCTTCGCGCTCGGAATTCGCTTCCAAAGAACCCGAAATCATTTCGCCTCTCAAGTTTCGGGCAGTGTACGCAAAATCAGGCATTGTTGCTTACTCGGTTCATCCTGACAGTAAACCGCCAGGAACGGGAACAAAAATTGGTTGAAGTTAAAAACTTGTCAATCTACTGAACAGCCAGTCGACGACTACTAATAACCGGCCAGGCCGGAATCACTTTTTGTCAAGCGAGTCACTTCCTGCAAAGAAGTTCCGCCAGCGATGGCTTTCAGCCATGCATCATCACGCAATGTCTTCATCTCCTGTTTCACAGCAGCCTGCTTCATATCCCATGCACTTTTCCGTTGCGTCGCCAACTCACGGATATCATCGGTTGTCACCAAGAGCTCGTAGACACCCATTCGCCCTGAATAACCGACTCCACGACACTCCCTGCAACCGGAAGGATTGGGGTCAAACAACGGTTCGTCATTATACTCATCCCACGGGAAATCAGACGGCATGTCTCGGCTTTTGGGATCGTATTCTATCTTACAACTGGAACACAAACGACGGACAAGACGCTGCGCCATCACAGCCTCGACGGTACTGGCAACGAGATAAGGCTCTACGCCCATATCTACCATTCTGGTGTAAGCGCTTGCCGCGTCATTGGTGTGAAGGGTGCTAAACACCATGTGACCCGTCAAAGATGCTTGAATCGCATTTTCAGCGGTTTCAAAGTCACGAATCTCACCGACCAGAACAACGTCTGGATCGTGCCTCAATATGCTTCTTAGGGATGCGCTAAATGTCAATCCAATTTTTGGATGAACTTGAATCTGGTTAATTCCATCAAGCTGGTACTCGACCGGATCCTCGGTAGTGATTATTTTCGTTTCCGGGCTGTTGATCTCCAACAACGAACTGTAAAGCGTCGTTGTTTTTCCCGAACCGGTCGGGCCTGTGACCAACAAAATGCCATAGGGTAACCGTATCAGTTTCTTGAAAACATCATACGTTCGTTGCGACATTCCCAACCCACGAAGATCAAACGTCATCGTTCCCTTGTCAAGGATACGCATCACCAAGCCCTCTCCATGAATCATCGGAATCACGGAGAGTCGAACATCAATTTCCCGACCTTTTACCTTGAGTTTAATCCGACCATCTTGGGGAAGTCTTTTTTCGGCAATATTAAGCCGAGACATAATTTTCAGGCGACTGATGATCGCCGCTTGAAACTGGTTGATTTCCGGTGGAACTGGTTGAGCATGCAAAATTCCATCGATTCGATAACGTATCGCTAATCCACTACCACGCGATTCTATATGAACATCGCTCGCCTTGGATTCAACCGCCTCCAACAGAATTTCATTCACCAGATTGACTACCGAAGCCTCCTGAGCCATTTCGGACAATTCCGAACCGTCGGTTTCTATGTCATCCAAAAGCTGGACATCATCGTCCGAACGTGCCTCCAACAACCCCTCGATGGTCTCACTTCCGACTCCAAGGTGCTCCTTGATCAGCTTCGCTATCTCGCGCTTTTCAGCAAGAACGGGATGAATGTGAGCCCCCATCTGCTCACCCGCTTCGTCCAGGGGATAAAGATCAAATGGGTCAGCCGTTGCCACCACAATCGAACCATGATCCCGTTTGATCGGAAAAAGATTTTGGCGATAGATCAATTTCTGAGGAAACTGCTCTAGCAATTCAAGATCAACGACCTCTTGAGCAAGATCGACGAACTCGAGGCCGACCTCTTTGCCAATCGTCTTCAGGGCGTCATCTTCGCGTACGAAGCCCAACTCTACCGCTCGTTCGATGACCGACGACGCACCAGAACCATTGGAATCCCTCACCGACATCAGCTGGGCATTGTTCAGAAGCCCGCTTTTTAATAATAGTTGTCCGGCTTCCATCAGCCACTTACCTTTTTAGTCATTTGCAAACTTGCCCCCGCAGCAACGATTTTTGGAGAACCGTAATATGGACTCCATCCTAAACATATGCCCCATTTTCGAGTGAGACTCGGCTTTTTCAACGAAAAAGAGCCTGTTCCGGGGAGTCAGGTACGGGAATTGCCGGGCAAGCAGGGGGGGGGAATCGCTCGCCAAGACCACGAATTAACGCTCAACAACTTCCATCATAATCGCCATGCCTATAAAAACCTGAAAAATTATCAATAGTTGCGATTTAACTCAAATCCTGTCAGGTTTTTCATGAATTTAAAAAAAAAAATGCCGCAGACCGTATTTAACGGGCAGCGGCATTCCAGTTTCACTGCAGAGCAGGCGATTTCTAGAAATCGTCTCCGCCAGGTCGACCACCTCGGCCACCTTCCTGGCCACCGCGACCACCACGGCCACCTTGGCCACCACGACTACCAAATGTGCGCTGAGTCTGCTCAATTTGAATCAATTCCTCACCAAACATTTCTTTAAATTTGGCTCGGGCGTCACGGGGCAGATCTTTCTCAAAGGAGGACATCAGGTCTTTGGCAGCCTCTGCTACCTTCTCCCGAAACTCGGCTACTTTTTTCTCGTAACCCTCCATCACATCCTTCGCTTCGTCTTCTTCAAGACCTAATTGCTCGACCAAAAAATCCTCGCTGATCCGCAATTGGCCGCCACGCATGTAGCGTTGTTGATTCTGAATCTGATTCAATTTCTCAACCTGTTTGGTGAGAAGAACGTCTTTCACTTCTTCCTGAGCTTCTTCCATGATACCACGCAGAGCATTGAAATCTCGATCTTGCATAGCTTCACGCATTTTTTCCTGCATGCCTTCTGCCATACCTTTGATCTCGTCAATTTGATCGTCCGTCAAATCAATTTTTGACTGAACATCCTTATTTTGAAGCAGACCCAGCATCCCGCCACCGAAACCGCCACCAAAACCGCCTCGACCGCTTCGACTACCGCCAGGCTGTGCGATTGCATCGTTAATCAGCAGACAAAAGCTCATTAAGAGGACTAATAGTCCTAATTTTCGAAAAGCCATTCAATAAACTCCTTATAATTCCTGTTCAAACTACCTGAGAAAAATACTGTCCTGAAAACGGACCGAGAAGCTAATTGAACAACACGGTCAACAGGCTTTAAAACACTTATCCCTTTCATTTGTTCTTAAGAAAAGCCCTTATTTTTGCAATAAACTGATTTTTGTGGAACTTTTCCGTCAAGCTGAAGTATCCCTCCGGCTTGGTCATGAGCTGAATTCTCCTCTCCTATTAAATCTTCTTCTCTCTGAGAATCCTCGATACCGACTGCCATTTCCCCCAATCCGTTCGAAAAAGCTGTGACTGCGCAGTCAACCGCCCCTCTTTCGCCCAGGAGACGACCGTCTTCAACGGAACCGGCCCAAATTCGTCCTCGGCCGATTTGACAAGCCAAAGGTCAAAAGGAGCCTTCTCGCCCAACTGATCCAGCGTTGAAACCTCCAACGGCTCTCCAGTTACGCCAGGGCGAGTTGGGCGTATCTTTTCCGGCGCATTTCGCCACACCGCGGGAGGAGTATCTGCCAAATTTCGCAACCAGTCCAAAGCTTGCTCCGCATCGGCATGCTCGGGATTCAAATGGAGAGCTTTGATTAATGTTTTTTCAGAATGATCCCTGTCGTCATGGTAGAAAGATGCCAAAGAACGAAGGTAATAACACTCGGCAGACACTTTATCATCTGTCGTCAATTTCGAGACAATTCGAGCATCGGCGCTTGCGCGTTCAAATCGGCCTAAACTTTGAAAGATGTCGGCCCTCGCCTTGATCAGATGAGCCCAGTCTTCTTTCTCAGAAAAACGATGGATCGCTTTGGTCAGCCAAATCAGCGCTTCGGACCCTTCCCCCAAATGCGACATGGCGATGGCTCGCCCCTTGAACGCATCGATGAGATGCCCGTTTGACAGCGATCTTTTCTTTCCATCATTTTTCGCAAAATCCTGCCGTTGAAGCTCATCCTCGCTCTTACTGTCAGTCGGTATCGAAAACTGACTAGTCAAAGCCATCTCAAAGTCTGCAGCAGCATCGCTATATTGACCAGTGACCAACAGGGCTTTTCCCCGTTCGGCCAACAACTCGGGCTGCTTGGAATTAAAATGCAGCGACATTGTAAAATCTGCAATCGCTTCCTCAAATTCCCCACGACAAACCAGCAACCGTGCCCTCTCCCGAAACGCTTGATAGTTATCGAAATTCAGCGCAATCGAAAGCGTAAAATCATCCACTGCCTTTCCAAAACTTTGCCGTGCCATGTAGAGTTGACCCCGCCGAACATAAAGCCGGTCGTTATTTCCAGCCAAGTTGATTGCACTACGAATATCCAGCAATGCCGGCCCCATTACTCCAAGCTGCAACATCGCATCCGCCCGCAACAAAAGCGATGTGACGCTTGGACGTGATTTCATTGCTGCGGAAAAATGGTTGTAAGCAGACTTCGCCTCCTTTCCGATAAGACGAAGGATTCCCAAACGAATCTGCGCCTGGGGATGATTGGGATCTAGCGATAAAGTCTTGTTAAAATCAATATTCGCTTGCTCAAATTCCTCTAAAAAAAGGTGGGCCATTCCTCGGTTGTAAAAAGCCTCCGATTCATTACCGTTTTTTTCAATAACCGATGCGAAATATTGAATAGCCTGACCGGCTATCAACTCCCCAAATTTCGAGTACTGTTCGGCTGCCAAAGGATTGATATCCATGGCTGATTGGAGGTCGGCGATAGCCGCTGCCCATTTCCCCGATTTTCCTGCTGCGTAACCACGCCACACCAAAGTTCCCACATGACCAGGCCTCAATTTTAGTGCCGTGTCAAAATCAGCCAATGCCTCCGCCACCAGCCCCTTCTCCAACTCTGCCGTGCCCCGACTGTAATAGTTCCCTGCCTTTTGAAAGACCGATTTGGAATGCTGTATTGCTTCACCAAAACAACTGATCGACTCTTGGTATTCTTTTTCCTGGAAATGTAAACCGCCAACAAAATGCAATATCTCGGCTGATTGGGGATTTTTTTTCAGAAGATCCGTCGCTATTTTCAGCCCTTCAGCCGTTTCGCCCCGTGATTGCTTAAGCCTTGCCAAACCCAATCTCGCCACCATACAGCGCGGCTCTAACTTTAACCCTCTTTTGAATGCGCGAGATGCCTTTTTCAATTCGGACTTCGAAATAAGTGCATTGCCGAGAGCGGCACAAATCGTCGCATTCTTTCCTTCGATTCCATCGGCTGAGGATAGATCGTCAACCGCTTGATCAAAGCAACGAATTTCGGCAAAACAGACTCCTCGGTGAAAGTACGCGCCAATGGATTTTTTATTGAGCTGCAAAACCCGATCGAATTCGTTGATCGCCCCATGAAAATCACGAATGGCCATGCGGCAAAAACCAATTTTGAAAAGAACCTCCTCTTCACTGGACTTCTGACGAGTTAGCTTCCTTAGAATCGTCAATGCTGATCGCTGGTTTCCGGTCTCCGATTTGGCACACGCCAGCAACAACTTGGCATCAAGATCATCTTCTTTCTTTGCTAGAAGCCTCTCAATCAAAAGTAGCGATTCTCTATTGGCACCCTTTAATAGCAGGATTTTCGCCCGCGGCAACAAAATCGATGGTGAGTCAGGATCGATTGAATCAGCAAGTTTCAAGTCTCTTTCGGCGCGGGCAAAATCCTTGGCCAACAGATAGATACCTGCTCGTTCCAGAAAATCATTAAAGGACCCCCCATCTAGCTGCATACCCTCCGAGAGGCTCTGGCAGGCGCGATACGTGGTCGACCGAATCCTTTCCTCAATGATTTCCTGAGGGAACAGATCGGCCGAAAGCCTCAAATCCTTTAATGACGAGGTCCAAAGGCCTAGTTCGCTTCTTGCTATCCCACGCCAAACCAGCAGTTCATGATCCAAACCAGTAATTTTCAATAATTTCGTTGCCAACGCGTCGGCTTCAGGAAACTTCTGGTTTAACAGCAGCAGGTAGCAGCGAATTTTCTGAGCTGGATTTTCCTCCTCTGGTGAGTGGTTTTTGGTTTCGGCAAGCGCGCCGGACAAATCCCCGTCGCCAATCTGCCGCGAGATGTTTTTTAGGAAAGTCTGCATGGCACCCTCGCCTTTTTCTATGTTCAAACCCTGAAATCCATTATCGGGCGCATTGAAATCCGGTCAAACCATCGATTCAGTTTTTGAAGAAATGCCCAAAAACCGAATTCAAATTCATTTCAGAGCGTTATTTCACGGTACAATTTGACGGAACAAATTCGTAGACAGCGGGTTTAGTAGGTTATAATCCCGAGAAAAGGTAGATTGAAATGAAAAAAAGCCCCGTGCTAGCAGCTCTGTTTTTGGCTGTTTTCTTGATGTCAGTTGAGAATTATGCCGAAGCCCAGCCTCCTGGAGTTGGATCTAGCCGTGATCGGTCCGATAGTGGGCGTAGCAGCTGGGGGCGCTCCAGTGGCAGCATGAGCGGCCGAAGCGGATTTGATCCGACATCCATGTTGAAGCGATTTGATCGAAATGGCGATGGGAAGATCGATCCAAATGAATTGGATGAACGCACCCGTTCATTCGCGGGCAGGATGTTCGAGAACATGGGGTTTGATCCTAATAAGCCCGTCTCGATTGAGGCGATGTCAAAGCGTATTGCAGAACGACGGGCAGAACGAGACGGCGACAGGGAACCCGAGAAAAAAGAGGATGTGGCCAAAACGTTTGGGATTCCAGGTTTTGAGGATGCGGATAGCTTGGTACCCGCGATGGTGCCCGATTTCTACCTCGACCCAGACAGTCCAATATTGCTACAGGGCTCATTGGAATCTCGCTACGAGAAAATGATCCTTGACCAAATCGACCGTGCGTTAAGAACCAATGATAAGAATAAGGACGGGGTCATTTCCGGTGAAGAAATCAGGACGGGACGGTGGTCGGATGATATCAAACAGTACGACCTTGATAAGGACGGAAAAATTACCAAAGTGGAGCTGGCCGAACGATATGTCAAACGCTCCGGTGGCAAAGGACGCATCGAAACCGGAACGTCCAAGAAGTCAAAGTCTTCATCAACCAGTAGCAGAGATCGCGAGAGGTCGGACTGGAGAGAGAGATGGGCACGCTCAAGGGAGAGCTCTTCATCGAGAGAATCGAGTAGTCGGTCAAGCTCTTCGAAAAGCTCTTCATCGAGAAGTTCAACCAGCAGCCGCAGCACACCTTCCTCGCGAGAAGACAAAGTGATCAGCTACGCGAAGGACATTATGAAACGTTATGACAAAGACGAGGACAACGTCTTGTCAAAAGCAGAGTTCTCCGGAATCAGATCATTGCCATCGAAGGCCGATGGCAACAAAGACGGCAAAGTAACCCTTGACGAGTTAGTTGTTGCATATGGTGGCAAGAGTGGATCCTCTGCGTCAACATCACGTCAACGCAGCAATCGCAATAACGAGTACTTGGTTCAATCTGCCAAGGATCGGGGAAATGATGCCGATCGCGAATTCAAGGAATTGGACAAAAATACGGATGGCTTGGTACAGATGCATGAATTCTCATCCCGCTGGACGGATGAGCTGGCGGAAAAATTCACGAAATTGGATGCCAATAATGATGGAACATTAACGGCTACCGAATGGAGCAAAGGTGGGGGGTTAAAATCGTCTCGATCATCTCGTTATTCGAAGTCAGGAAGTAGTGGATCCAGCTCTTCCCGATATAGTAGAAGCGATAGCGATCGAGAAAGGGAAAAAGAATCTGAAAAATCGAATCCCAAGGATGAGAAGGACGATTAGCAGTCGTAAATCCGTGGATTGGCGAAAGACCGCCCCGCAATGAGAGGCTACACTCCCATTCGATCTCGCGCCCGTTTTTCGGGTAAGGTGATATAAGCCATTAGGGAATTGGTGAAGACTCACTGAACCAAAAGACGGTAGAATTTCGCCCTCTGACTTTGTAGACATCCAATTCGATTCAGTTGGACAGAATTTCCTGAGTCCATTAAAAATCCAGGATCATGTCCCTTTTCAAACCGGTCAAGTTCTCGGGCTAGTTGAGTGCCTGATTGAAGAGACCGTGACGATCCAGCCAGTCTTTCTTTTCATCTCCCATCTTCGCTTTTTTTGAATTCAACCTTGTTAAACGACCACACCATTTTTCGAGCCGAGCTCGTTCATTCAAGCGTTTTTGTTGCAGACGGAGCAATCATACGCGGCGATGTTGAAATAGCAGGTGATTCCAGCATTTGGTTCAACGCCGTTCTTCGCGGCGATTCCGACCAAATCAGGATTGGTAAGCGTACGAACGTTCAGGACTTGTGCCTACTGCATTGCGATACGGGCATTCCATGTCGTGTTGGCGATAACGTCACTTTAGGACATGGCGCCATCGTCCATGGAGCGACCGTGGAAGACGATACTCTTATTGGAATCCGGGCAACTCTATTGAATAACGTAACGATCGGTAAGGGATCCTTGATTGCTGCCGGGGCAGTTGTTCCGGAAAACACCACGATTCCACCGAACTCCGTCGTCATGGGTATACCAGGCAAAATAGTCCGCTCTACGACGGCTTCAGATCGACAGCGAATCCAAAAAGCAGCCCAACATTATGTGGAAGTCGCCAAAACGTACTTGGCATCTTCATGAGGCCGTGATGATGCCATGTACTTGGCACATTTGCGCAAAAAACCTTCTCAAACTAGAAACCGCAAAGACTCGGTTTTGTCAAATCGCCAATCAGAAGAAGCGATCATTGCTAGTGCGGCTCGTTCAATTGAAAGCCAAGTAAGCCTGAACCGGCAACGTTGCCAACAAAGATTATGATCGGGAATCTAATTCCCTTTCTGCCCTCTCACCAGAGATTCCTGTTCAAGGAAATCGTCGCGTCTAGCTAACCTGTCGATACGATTGCCAAACATTGGGCGGAAATTACTTTAACACGAAATTAAAACATTCCTTTTTTACCTGCCCCAACGGACCAAAGTGCTTTTCAAAGAAGGTAACCCGTTCGGTTTCCTCCACTTCTGTTAGCGGCGGCAAGTTAGAAAGCTCTTTTAAATAGGCAACAAATTGCTTGGGCTTTCGTTTTATCAAATAGTAATTCAATGCCCAAGCCTCCGCATAGGCATCCAAAATCTCGTCAGGCTTGCGAAATCGATCGTCGCTACCGATGACAGCGTCAAAAAATCCTGTCGTATCCGCAGCCAACATTTTTTTCAATTGCACCAATCGCACCTGATTGACTTTGCCAATCCCATTCCACCCTCTGCGACTTCTAAGATCTGGCACTTCAAAAAACATCGCTAAACCCTCATTCAGCCAAAAAGGACAAGGCCCAAATCGAGTTTGCAAACCAGAATTGAACGAGATCTGGTGCACCGCTTCATGCACAATAGTTGCCACCATATTAGCTGCCTGTGGCTGTTGAAGCAGAGCATTGATCTTACTAGTGGACCCCCCAGTCCCACCCCTGATGGAAGAAGAATTGGTGAGATCATACATCACCACTTGATTAGTCTGCATATTGTAATAGGCCAACGCGTTCCCCTGGACACCACCCAACGTTGAAATGGAGTAAGCGTCGAATTCTTCTTTGGTTCTGAAAATGACCACGCATAATGGAACATCCGGTTTATTGATTTCTATACCGTTGTTTTTCCAAAAATTCCTAAAACCCACATTGAGGCGAAGGTAGACCCCTTTGACCCAGTTTGCGAACGCTGGCGTCGTGTTGTAGACAATTGAGTACCCGTTGGTTTGCATCACGCGGTATGGAGTCGATGACTTGGGCAGTCTGGAAATCAGTTGTTGCCCGATATCTTTGGTACTCAATCCTGCAAAGGGAGAATCATTCGTTAGGCGTGTTTTAATTTCTTTTGGCTGAATCATCCAAATCCTGCCATCGGTGCCTCGAAACATCAGACCACCGTCCTGCGCTTCGACGACGATCTCGCCCTCCAATTCGGTTGAAACCCCATCTCGAAGAATGACCACCTTGTCCATACCCACCAAGGACGCACAGAAAACAAAGATGGTCAGCAGGAAAGAAAACAATCTGGCTGGGGGCAAAGAATCAGGCAACATATTTGACTCCAGAAGCTTCCTGCCATGGACGAACCGTCGATGGTGATTAATAGGCAACCTTTACTATAGCGGAGACTTTCAATTTCGCCCGCTAACCAACTCTTAATTGGTGTTCTATACGGCGTAATGCGTTTTCTACGGGAAATTCCGAGTGTCGCAATCCAATTACATCCCCACGCTCTACCCATTTCTCAACTTTGGAATGAGCAGAAATCACAGTGCTATGACTTCGTCCGCCAAAGAAGTCCCCAATTTCTGAAAGTGCCGCGCGAGTATACTTTCGAGAAAGCCACATCGCTAACATTCTGGGCTGACTGATCGACTTCACTTTCGAAGCTGATCGCAAACATTTCCTGTCTAAACCAAACACACTGCAAACAACATTTTCAATTTCATTCATTGAAACCGATTTGCGTGATATCCCAACCAAATCCGATAAGTGACGCTTCGCGTCGCTGAGGCCAACAGACGCTGAATTCACTATTTGCAATGCCTTAATCCTATTAATCGCCCCGGACAACAGCCTCACATCTCCGCCCACTTCAGCAGCGATGTATTCCTGAACCTCTTTCCGCACGTTGACATTTCTACTTTTGGCCATTTGCCCAACAATGATTAGTTTACTGCTTGTCGAAGGTGCAGAAACCTGACAGCTCAAGCCACATGAAACACGGTTAATGAATTCCGGGCCCGCAAATTCCAATTCGGAGGGTGAACGATCGGCGGTCAGAACCACCTGTCCACTGCGTTTGACCACCGCTTCAATTGTATGCTGCAGCTCAACGAGAGTAGACTGCTTACCCTCAAGGAATTGAACATCATCAAGCAGAAAAAAATCCAACTCTCGATACCGTTTACGAAACATCGGCATGGAACGATTTTTCAACGAGCCAACAAAATCAGAAGTGAATTTTTCGGCGGTCATGCATTGCACTTTTGCATTTCGAATCCGCCGTTTTGATTCAAAGAAAATCCCTTCCAGCAAATGAGTCTTCCCACAACCGGAATTCCCATACAGGTAAAGAGGATTCAATTCACCTGGAGCTTTCAGCGTCTGCATACAGGCTTGCCAGCATAACTCATTTTCTGGATCAACCACAAACTCCGAAAACAGTTTGTTGTTCAAGTTGTATCTGGAGGATTTTCCCGTGCGACAGCCGGCGGCGTGAATTACTGGATTGAGTCGGCCTGACGGTTTTGAACCGCGGGTTTCGCCGATCGGTGAACATTGATTTGGCGATTTTTGGTTAGGAGAGTGTGTGTCAGCGAATGATTCATCCATCGAATGTTGAATTGGCGGCAATTCAGTTCCCGCCGATTCATGGCCGTTGCCTCCATCACCCGGTCCGGAAACACCTACCTTTGCCATTCCAAGCCCCGCACTGGATTTACACGCATCCAATGATTCGGATTGGCTGACCTTCTTTTTGCTGGTTTTCATGCCCAGCGATGAATTGATGGTCAGCGAAGAATTGATGGTCAGCGAAGAATCAGTGTCCACCCTAATATTCGAACCTTTTGATGCTGGGCTCTCACACCGGTACTCCAAGTCAGAAAGCCCAACTTGGTCAACCAAGCGCTGGAGCTCGTCTGCATAATGCGATTTGATACGATCCATCGAAAACTGATCCGAAGTAGTGACGACCATCGTTTTACCATTTACGGAAAACAGGCCGTCAGTTCCAAACCACAATTCGTATCGTTCACAGCCAATCTCTTGCTGTAACCGCTTGCGAATTTCGCGTACCAAATTCCGTGGTGATGTAGCCAATCCTATCACTTCCTGCTCTGTTTTACCATTTTTCCAATGGTAAAATTCCTGTTCAATCAGCCCGTCGATTGAATTGCGTTGACTGTCAACAACCGAAAGTCTTGCGACTCTTTGATCTGACGTTGTCATGTGGGTTGTGGAGGACGATTCTAAACCTGCTAGCAAGCTTGTCAAACCGTCTTGCATATTTTTTATCGGTGGTCGTTATTACCTATGAACCTGACGATTTGAGGTTGTCAATAAAAGTGGAAAAGATGTCTATATAATGAAATGAATAACCCAACGTTGGCATTTCATCCTTCACCTAAATCCGCCAACTCGATAAACTGATAGAAACGCATCAGGAAACCATAATATGGGTATTTTGAACAATTTTTCCGCTACCGCTATTTGTTTGGCCTGTCTCGGGCAGTTTTCATTTTCGCAGGATGCCAGTCAGGATGAAAATTCAAGATTTTTAAATAGACAAATGATCCAGAGGTTTGAATCTCTTCAGGAAAAAATCAAAGCTGAACGATATCAAGGGATTCAATCGCCTCGGTCAGCAAGGGAAAACCGGCAATCCAAAAATACCTTGGGTTTACGAGGCGAAAGCTTCTGGAAAACCCCGACAAATCCACCGCCAGCTTCTCCAACGGGACCGGTATCCAATTCGAATTCGGGCACAGCGACTCCTGCCTATCGAACCAAACAGGATCCATCTGTTAATTTGGGCATTGTGGCAACACAAAGTGGACGCCCGAACCCAGGGTTGATCATTGAGAAAGTCGCCGCCAACAGTCCGGCTGCGGCAGCTGGTTTGAAGACAGCTGATCGAATTGTGGCATTTGGTGGAGCTTCCATTGGAAAAATCGCTGATCTGCAGATGATCCTAACTGCTTTGGCCCCAGGCGATCGAGCCGTTATCGAGTTTTTTCGAGACAATCAAAACAAAAACGCTCTGGTAGAATTCCCCTTGAAGCCTTCCCTTAAAGGGCCTAAACAACCCACTAACAAAACAGGTCCACCCGCCGACAACGAGCTTCTACCGGCGCCATTAAATTCAACGCCACAAGTAAACCCGACGCCTCCAGACAATCTTGATAAGAACGCTTCGCGTGTTGCCGGAAAATCAAGCGGATCGGTTGTTAACAAGGCGGGGTTGGGCGTGGTTGCGGTCACTGTCGACCCGGTTATCGCTCAATTAAAGGGACTCAGTGTCCGCCAAGGCGCAATGCTGGACGACGTATTGGTAAATTCGGCTGCTGACACCGCGGGACTTAGAAAGGGCGATACTGTCATCGCAATGGATGGCCGACGTGTTAATTCAGCCTTAGAACTTGCCGAAATCATCCAAATGTATAAACCGGGTGAAAACGCCGAAATTTTGTTTTATCAGGGCAATCGCCTGAAAAAAACGACGATCGTGCTTGAGTCCAAACCCGCATCCGAGCTCATTGGTGGCCTACCTGAAAAATCGGGACGTTTCTCAGGCAACTCTAAAAACCCTGTCAACGACCCCTCTCCAAGTCATCGCCGCGTTCTCGAGGGTTGGTCCAATGATTTTCCTCGTCTAAAACGAGTTGAAGATCTAGTCCAGCGATTAACCCCACTCGATAATGAAAATCGACCGAACTCCGGGAATCAGGCCCAGTTTGAGAAAAGAAATCGGGAATCCGAATTATTGGGTTTGAGAAAGAGAATCCTCCGACAAGATCAAAAGATCCAACAGTTAACCGAAAAAATAGGTGCCTTGGAAAAACTTCTCAGCCAAGAAAAACAACGGTAATGCAATTTTCATTACTGACTAATGACTAAGTCAATTTGAAATTGTCCTTTGTATCTGGGGCTTGCCAAAATTGAAACTTTCCCATTAAAGCCAGAAAAACCACCAGTCAAATATTCTCCGACTTCCGGTTTCGCACGGAAACCAAATTGGTCGTTCAATAGACCAATCATTGCCGACGGATCGGTAACAAATCCTCCAAATTGGAGACTCTTGGCTTTTTCTCGGAAATCAAAACGATAGGTAATCGCTCCCACCACATCCTGATCTTGATGACCGGTCAGAATCGATGCACGAAAAATCTTGTAGCCACCCAATTCGGACTCGGTAACATTATCCCAATTCCCTTTAATCCACGCTGGTGTGACCTGAAAGCTAAAAATGTCGCTCAAGGTCCCCGAAGGGGTGTAGATCTTTTCAGGTTGTAGAGATGGAGCAATCGCATCCCCATTGATTTCGGATAATTCGTCTCCATTGTCCGTTGATCGCTCATTGTCACCGGAAAACATGAGAAATGGCCCACCGACAGCGGCAACCATTAGTGGAAAAAACAACGTTTGTCTGAACATTTGGCGACCTCCAGGAAAAGCGGGCTTGGAAAAAGCTCAATCGACCTCAATGTATTATCGGATTGGATCGGTATGCCAATGGAGAAAAAAAGGCGTAGGTTGGCTAATCAGATTTTTCCATATTACTCATCTTTTCGGGCGTGATCACGTCAATCCGTAGTGTGATTGTTTCCTTCAAGAGGTAAACCAATCACCGCCGCAACATATTCCTCGTCTGTGAAGTAAAGGTCTCGTTCATTCGCACGATCAATCCCAAGATTTGCAAGCATTACTTCTGCTTTTTCCTGAGGAAATCGACGCTGGACCTGCTTCAAAAAATGGAGGAAATCCGTGTCCGCCAAAGCTGACTTAAAATCTGTCCAACGTCGAATCATGTGTCCCGGGTTATTATCGAGAATCAAACTGCGACAATGTCCGGATATTCGTTGCAACTTCATTTCTGAGGCAATGAAACCGGAAATGACCAACAGCCGATCTCTGTCCAGCATTCTCAGTCGTTTCCAAGCAGACTTCGCCAAATACAAGTAGGTCGCCAGTAAATCAATAGGTTCGGACATTGAGCCATCATCCTCGGTATATGAAAATCCCACAATCGCATTGTAAATGTGAACGAAAAAATATGTTCCAATAGATAAGAACATTCGAAGGCTTTACCAATGTGAATTCGATCCTTCATCAAAACTAACTGCCTGTAAATACATGCCATTTTATTTTGCGGATTTGCTTTGAAATTGATTTCCGGGAACGATACCACAGCAAAGCAGATTGTTGACTTCGCCATTTGCATTCCACCATCCCCCATTTACCGCTGTTCCTAGCTGTGCCAACTGATTTTATTTTCTCTGATCAAGCCCAATCGTTGTTGTTGTCCGTAAAGACAGATGAATCCGACGGCAAATCGATCATGCAAATCTCCAAACGCATCCGCCAACATTGCACGGCGGAAGAGTCCAAGGAGATTCTCGATCTCCATTGGTTGCGGTCTCGAGGCCGAAGAAAATTCTCTCGAGCGCACCAGATGTTTTTTTTCAAAAAACAACTTGAGCAAGCCAGCAATGAGGCGATTGCTTATTTCAAGGCCAAACGATTCCAGCGATTCCAATCGATCGCTGATCTTTGCTGCGGAATTGGCGGAGATGCAATTGGCCTGTCCCAAAAATCGGACTTAACGATTGTTGATTTGGATAGAGATGTACTCGCCTTCGCCGAAAAGAATGTTTCAGCATACCAAGGTAAATTCAGGTCTCTGGTCGGAAACGCAGCTGACATCAGTGTGCATTCCTTCGACGCATTTCATATTGATCCAGATCGCCGAGTATCACAGGCCCGCGTGACAAAACCGGAGTACTTTGCACCTTCAAAACACGTCCTCGAAAATCTGACCAGTAACAACCCGAATTTCGCCATGAAACTGGCCCCAGCAACGCCGATTTGGAGTCGACATACAGAAAATGAATTCATTGGATACGACGGAGAATGCAAACAACAGATTGTGTGGTCAGGCGATCTTTGCAACACGCCAGGAGTCCGAGCAACCGTTGTTCGAAATAACAGGCTGACGACTGATACGTACCATGCAGGATGGGATCAAATTGATACAAATTTGATTCGGGTTAAACCACAAGGCAGGTTTCTATATGATCCCCACGCCTGCTTGGTCGCCGCAAAATTAGTCGATAGCTTTAGCCGCCAATACAAGTTAGCCAGGGTCTCGCCGTCAACCGTCTATTTGTCGGGAGATGAAATGGTCCACAACACACTTGTGCAGGGATTTGAGATTCTCGCGATCACCAAGATGGAAAAAGCATCGATCAAAAAAATGCTGCAGTCACAACAGGTCACGGATTTGGAATTCAAAAAAAGGGGTATCCCTGTAAAGGTCTTTAATCAAATGGTCAAAACCAACTGGTGGAAAGGTCAAAAAAAGGGGCCCCCAACCGCAGAGTCCTGTTTGGAAAATTCCACTGGACGTCACACAATGATCTTTTTGCCGACCGCTGACGGATACAAGGCTTTCCTCTGCAAACGGATCGCAAATCAGGCAAACATCGCCAGCGATTAAAATTCGGTTATCCTATCGCACACTTCAATAATCCCTTCATGGCGGCTCAAAGCATGCAAACACGACATTCTATTCTCACTCAGCTAAGGGAAAAATTGAGTAACGGTGTTCCCATAATCGGCGGAGGAGCCGGTACAGGCATCAGCGCTAAATGCGAAGAAGCAGGCGAAATCGACTTAATTGTCATTTACAATTCAGGACGGTACCGGATGGCCGGCCGTGGTTCACTCGCAGGATTGTTGCCTTATGGGAATGCCAATCAAATTGTAAAAGAAATGGCCCATGAGGTTCTCACAGTAGTCGAGAAAACACCTGTCGTGGCTGGTGTCTGTGGCACAGATCCTTTTATGGTTCGGGATTCTTTCCTTCGAGAATTAAAGGATCTTGGATTCGCTGGAATCCAAAATTTCCCAACGGTTGGACTAATTGATGGCACGTTTCGCATGAATCTCGAAGAAACTGGAATGGGTTTTGGGTTAGAGATCGACTGCATCGCTGCAGCTCATCAGCTTGACATGCTCACAACACCTTACGCATTTGATGAACAACAGGCCAAAGAACTTACTTTGGCTGGCGCGGATATTGTCGTCGCTCATATGGGGCTGACAACCAGTGGTTCAATTGGTGCCCAAACAGCTCTTAGCCTGCAACAGTGCATTCCCAAAATTCAGTCTATCGCCGATACGGCGAAAAGCACCAGAGACGACGTTCTCGTCCTTTGTCACGGCGGTCCAATCGCCATGCCATCCGATGCTGAGTTCATCTTGAACCAGGTTCCATTAGTCGATGGATTTTTTGGCGCAAGTTCGATCGAACGATTGCCTACAGAATTGGCGATGACCCAACAGGTTAAATCATTTAAGCAAATCCGGCGAAAAAAGACCAACTAAGACCACTGTCCTTTGCGTGGTGGAGCATGTTCTTTTCTATCCACACTGCATTGGCTGTAGCCGGGCTCAGGGTGGTCAGATCCGCGCTCGCCAACGGCAAAACGGCGGCTAACGCGATACTGTGCAAAAGACATCCACGCACCAACTTACTAGTTTTTTACTTCAACGATGCGTTGGATAAACACTGTAGGTGGCCCCTTTATATTGATGCCGATGAAGTCACTTGATTGATGGTCCGGAGCGGAACCTAATCCGGCCGACTGAATTTGCGACTACGATCGAGCATGCAACGTCTTCGAGTACATTGAGCCGATCGCCGTTAGAGAGGGGATCGAATTGGTGTTGGGGGACGAACCGCACCAGTCCGTTTGCTTGGAAACAGAAAACCACATCGACATCGTTCGATGGGTCTACGCCTCCAATGACAAGGCAGTGGAAGCGGTGCTTGCCCAGTTGACATTTGAACCGGGATCCGAGGTTGAATGTGTGTCCGGAGAATGGATTATGTTTGACTCTGCTTGCAGGTGTGGAGCATTGCAAATAGACGATTGGGCGCAGTTTGAAGTTCGTTGGCCAAGGATCCTTGTAAGCACGTCAGAGCACGAAAAAGGCGAACTGAGTGTGATTGTTCATCGGTTGGAATGTACTCGAAGTGGCCAGAAGTAACCACGTCAAGCTCTCGGGAACCCTGCCCGCGTGAACTGAAAGTACTCGCATAGGTGGACGGACCCTGTAAGACGGCTAAGTTCACAATCGGTGCGGTACGCGTTTTGGCTGCGGGCAATGTTTATCGTTTGCCGACCGAGGCGGAGTGGGAATATGCCTGCCGTGCTGGGACGACGACGTACAGTTTTGGAGATGATAAAACGGACTTAGGAGATTACGCTTGGTACGGATCGGACGATAAGACAAGAAAAACTTTTCTGCAAAAACTTGCGGAATGAGTGCATAGACCAATTGCTAAATGCCATCCCGAAGGCGGCAAGCCGGCGAATGCTTGGGGCCTGTTTGACATGCACGGCAATGTCTCGGAGTGGTGCCAAGATCGGGAAGGAGATTACCCGCGTGGTAGCGTAACGAACCCTAGGGGCGGTCATCTGGCTCGGACCGCGTGTTCCGTGGCGGTGACTGGTTCAACTACGCCGAGAATTGTCGATCGGCGCTGCGCAACGGGTCCTTGCCGGCGTCCCGCTCTTAATAGAACACTGAAATCCAGACTAAATCGCATCCCGCAATTTCATTACGGTTGGCGTCACCTTGGAAGTTTCCAAAACGAATCTTCGAAAATTCACGATAGAACCTGGCGTTAAACAGCCCAGGACCCTCGGACATGGATTACCCGTCAATTCAGGAATGCTCATCGGCAGTTGGTCAATAAATGAGTTGGCGAGTAATGCGACGCCAGCAGCTCGAACCGAGTCAACGGTAAATCCAAAATCGTCTAATGTGGACACTTGGATTCCCTCAAGTGAATTTTCCTGCACAGTCTGCCCACTGGATCCATCAATGATACGGTGAACCGGTTCTTTACTGGACTCGACATACTGTCGCACCAAGTCATTTACTTGCAACGAATCGACGGCAGGATGCTCGGAGTACTTGATTTCCGGAATAATCGCGTCCAAACCGTCGGATGCCGGTAGCCAGACCAGCTCGGTTTTGTTGCGAGCTGTACGAACAAAAACACGGTTTTCCTCCGCAATTTTTTCGTGACGATCGGCAAAAAGAAACCAATAGCTTAGTGGAAGCAGCGGAAACCCGCTTCCACCGTCAGCGAGATCCCGCTCTGAAAAACGATCAATGATGGTTAACGACGTTTGATGCGATATTCGGTTCGCATCGGTAAACGATCTCCACGATCGACGACCTTCCTCTTCGGTGGCCCAAGCCCCAGGATCCAGGATTCCGACCGTCACCACATCATTTTTGCTAATCCCATTTTTTAGCATTAAGCCCTTGATACAATCTGATTGAAAACAACCCAGCTCTTCAGATGCAAATCTGAAATCCAAGTCGCTTCTTTGCTTGGCCGCTGAAATTTCCTGAAGCAGGGAACGTGCTGACGGTTCGACTTCAACGCATTCGGAGAAAAGCGGTTTGGCCCGAGCGTATTTCCCAACCCCCTGAATTAACACCATCGTTGCATGAACTCTGGAAAAATCTGCTTCAACGTCAACGCCGATAATTTTCCGAGAGCTTCGCTGATGCTGAACCCGATCAATCGCACGAGTTGGGTGTGCTTCATCCCTTTGCCAAAACGGTATTTTCATGTAACTGCCAATAAGAAAAGACGCCCGAATATTAATATCGGCACGTCTTTTTAAAAGACTGGAGCAAGTTATCGCGATTCTGCTCTCAATTTCCGGTGGATCGATGGCAAAAACATGCTACCACGCTTGGCTTGCATGCTTCGTCAGGATTAAACATTAACTTCCGCTGCTTATGGCTATCCTCATTAGGCCACTAGGCGAGCGACTTCCGGACGAGTCGAGCGAACACCTTCGACGAATTCCTCAAAGATTCGCATGTCTAACGCGGATGCAGCCTCAGTCTCAGGGTGGAATTGTGTACCCATCGCAAACCAATCCGGAGCGGCTGATTCGATCACCTCGATGACACCATCTGGGCACCGAGCTGTGACATTGAAGACAGGAGCAACTTCGTCAATGGCCATATGATGGCGGCTGTTGACGCGGATCTCTCCGTCACCATAGACCCGTTCAATGATGGTCCCGGACACGATTTCAAGGCTGTGCCTATGGCTAATATCATGAGGATCACGATGAGGTATCGAATTTGGCAAATCATCTGGAATGTGCAAAAACAAATTTCCGCCGCACTCGACGTTCAATAACTGCATTCCAACACCAATACCGAAAACAGGCAGCCGACGTTGAACAATTTGACTTGCTAGCATCCTGTCAAAACGCTCCCGCTTTCTTTCAAGCGGCTTCACAGCGGGGTGAAGCATGAACCCGTCATTCCTTGGATCAAGGTCGGATCCGCCTACCATGAGAAACCCATCAAGTCGTTCCAGCAGTTGATTGACATCTTCCTCGTCAAGCGCTGGCGGAACAATGACAGGTATTCCGCCTGCCCGCTGAATACTTTCGTAGTATCCGGAAGCAAGGAAAGAAAAAGACGGAGTACTTCCGTTCTGAGAACGAAAATCCGAATTCATTCCAATAAGTGGTTTGGTCATCTAACACTCCCTATCAGACCCAAAACTGAGTCAGTCAGTGGATTCAGATTCGGCCTTCATCCTTGGCCAAACCTTGTTCGAGCGATTCCTTCGCTTGAACTCCAAATGGAGTGTCTCTCTTAAATGTTTGCAGCGGTAAATATTACCTAACCGTCACAATTTGAAAACCACCTCACACCATTTTGCGGAGAAAACATGAGCGGATACTATATGTTGTGCATGCACTCCAGCTCGCCGGAGCCTGTAATGGCCCCCAAAGTACCGGTCACCCCAGGTCAACATCAGAAAACAGTGGACCACACGCGCAAGATCAGCCCAAAGCGTAAAACCGCTCCTCATGCGATCTTCTTCTTCAACTTTGAGAAGTCTTCCGCGAAGGCTATCGACTGATCAGCACGCAAAAAACCGTTCTTGCGGGCAAAAGCGACCTCACAAAGCGCAATTGCTTTGTCTTGAATCCGTCTTCCAAACCAAGAAAAATCATAAACCGCATAACCCACCTCATCCATTCGACGAGCCAGGTTCAGCATCGAGCATTCATTGTCATCATTAAAAAGCTGGACTTCGAGGAAAATCAACTCGGTTTTCCCAAAAATTGAATCAGCCGATCTGAGAATTCTAGCCTCAAATCCCTCCGCATCAATTTTGACAATATCTGGCACGGGGACGTTATGGTTGACAATCAAATCATTGATCGTGGTAACTGAAAGATCACGAATTTCACAATTGCGGTGGTTTTTTTGCGGATCAAAATCGAATGTGCTGGAGACCTGATCTTCGTAAACCACAAACGGCAATTCTCCTTTATTGTCCGAAACTCCCATTTGGAGCCATTTCGCCCGGCCACTTCTTTTACAAAACGCTTCCAAGGGCTTGGCCATCTCGACTTGGGGTTCGAGCAGCGTAAATCCGGCTTTCGGAAAAACCTTGCGGCAAGGCTCACTCCAGCGGCCCCGGTTGGCCCCGATATCGACAACATGTGCGGGATAAAACCCTCGCCGTTTTATGTTTGCAAAACAGGCATGTAAATCCGAATTGGGATATTTTGAGGTCGAGGCAATCAGTTTGCATCTAAAACCGCTTAACAGGCTGAACAATTTGTCGAACATTCCATCACCTTTCATTAGGATCACTTCACTTTATGCGAAAGAGCAAGGATCCCCTAGACAGATCCCAACCCAGAGAATCTGCGGCAACCTCTCTTTTTCAAAACGTTCAACGAACGCCATCGATGCATAACTCTGTCATCGCCTGGGGCATAAGAACGGTATTGGAATCAACCAACGAAAGCTTATGAATTCGATCAAGGCGAAAACTGCGCTGTTGTTCTTTGGACAGATCCAATCCCAAGAAACGGTCTCCAGCCTGCAAACGGTAGGGCGAAACAGTTCGAATAGAAACCTTATCACTGGATACATAAATAAAATGAAGGGTAAAGGATTCGGGATTTTGAATCGCTTTGTTGATTTGACGCTTGATACTGCTTTTCCTCTTGATATCGGTCAGCATTTTTTCCTCCAAGTCGATTTTAATAAACCAATAACACTGTCAAGCCAGCCTTTTCCACAAGCTGAGTCCGAAAATGAGATTCTGGGTGGGTTTCATTTCCATGCTTTAATAATCGCCAGCAGCAGTGACACGTTGGGTCCGTTTTCTACAACCCTGAGAATTTTTTAAAGATTTTTCGCTCTTTACCGCGTTACCACAAATTTGACCCACCACTGAATTCACACAACGGATTGGCATTCCACCTTGGAATCAAGGCGATAAACAGCCGGATTGGCAATCACGTACTTTTGAGCGGCTTTGGTGAAGCAACCGAGTATCAAAGGCCCCAACTGCCTGTCCCCAGAGGATCGATTGACTGACGGTGTCTAAATCTAATCCAGAAGACAATGCGGTAGATCAGAAGACACTTATTAATTGCTGGAACTTAAAAAAGGGTGTCTTTCCAGGGCCCTGTAATTGCAAAGGTGATTCCTGGGACTTGAATATTGACGAACAACCACTCACCATCAGGACTGAACGAGGCCCCGCACCATTCTTTATTACGAAAATCCCCTTGGAATCCGTTTTTTTGCCCCGTCAGCTGAATGTTGTTGACTGCAAAAAGCGACAAGTGCCCCTCCTGGTCCATGCCGTGAATCCTCTGTTTGGCATATTTACCATAGTCACTGTCTTCACAGATCAGAATGCCACCTCGAGGACTCACACAAAGGTTATCTGGCATATTCAAAACCTCGGCACCTGGGCTTTCGAAAATCATCTGGAGCTTTTGCTCAACCGGATCAAACGCCCAGATCTGACCGACCTGCGCGGCTCCGCCGCTGGTGGCATCAAAATAAACCCTCTTATTACCAAACCAGCACCCTTCCAAGCGGGAAAAGGTTGTTCCCCCACCGGATTTCCCCTGGTAAAAGACACCACTTTCATCGGAAGTGTTCGGGGAATGAGCACGCATGGGATCTGCGATGTCAACCCAATCCACATCAAAGATCGCGCCCTCTTTGACTCCACCGCATAGGTCATCCTGACCGATCACCTTCATCATCTGAAGCCGACCTCCGGCAGCAAGCCGATCACGATCGTTGGGAATAAATCGATAAAACCCCGATGTATTGTTGTTATCTTCTGTTTCGTAAACGACTCCAGTATTTCGGTCAACGGCAATGGCCTCATGACTGAATCGCCCCATCTCCCGAAGCGGTTCGGGCCGTTGCTGGCCAGCTGAAGGGACCTCAAAAATCCAGCCGTGCACTTGATCCAGGTCGTAAGAACCGTTGTCACGGACATCTCCATTCTGCACAACCGTCTCTTCGCAACTAAGCCAGTTTCCCCCAGGTGTTACACCACCAGCACAGTTCCGCACTGTGCCAGACAAACTACTCCAAGATTCCAGCCAACGCTCCTGCTTGGTATCAAACGTCAAACTCGTACATCCGCCGCCACCTTTGGCGTCAAACGATGAACCCACGATAGGAATTGCCACCGCGGTCCCGTTGACCTCGTGATTTCGGACCAGGGTAACCACTCCATTCTTTTCACTTACCAATCCCATTCCGTCGTGCGCTGGTGGCGTAGGAGATCCTCCCCGCATTTCGTCGTGTGTCCAACCGAATGACCGATAACGAAATCCCCTGGGCAATTTCAGTAAACCCAGTCCCGTTGTTTCATCGATGGCCTCCACAAGGTCTTCTTCAACCATTTTGCGTTTAAATGACAATTGGCTCTCTCCGTGAGCCAAACGTCCCGTCAAGGCAGCAAAAGCGCCCCCTATGGTAAAGGACGTAGCTACCGAAAAAGTATCACAGAGGAATTGTCGCCGGTTTGCGACGATTTTTACCGGCT
Source organism: Planctomycetota bacterium (assembly GCA_014238905.1). GTDB lineage: Bacteria > Planctomycetota > Planctomycetia > Pirellulales > Pirellulaceae > JABAAE01. Next base: position 89,035 of record JABAAE010000017.1, on the reverse strand, counting down.
TACGATTATCCATTTTTATTTTGAGTTACCGAATCAAGAAAAAGTCTATTTCAATACAACGACGCGAAATCCACCTAGCATCAATCATTGTCGACGTCCGCCCCACAATTAATAAAACTCGCCATCAAAAAGCGCAACACTTACCTAGGCGATTCCGGCCATTTTAAATGCTTCCGCAGAAACTTGAAGGTTCCTTTTCCATTTATCGTGTGAGGCCCCACAAAAAACTCGATTTCACATCGATTTCCAATTCCCAATTTCGCCTGATACAAATGACGAACCTTGGCAAATTCATAGGCCACTCTTTCATCGGATGAAACCCCATCAAAATGCCCTCTTTCGACCATAAATGGGCGGGGCGCAATCAACGCAGCCATTTCAAAATAATTAAAAGTATTCCCAAGGTCGAATTCGAATATTTCATATTCACCGGTCCAGACGTAGCTATATGGACTCTTTGTTGAAGCATTTTTCCAAATCCAATCATTAAAATCAGCAGAGCAAATGGACAGGCAATAGTCCTTCACCAATGGCGGTATCCGCATTGCACTTTTCCCACCATAAGACAATCCATAAAAAGCAATTCGCTCCGCATCCACATTGGGTAGTGTTTTCAACCAATTCACGATTTGCTGGTGTTGGGGCACGATCACCGAAAAAAGAGTCTTACCGATCGAATTGGCCTTTCTCTGCAGCGTGCGAAACCGATCAGTAAAGATATACAAATTTTGTGGGGAAAATGTGATCAAACCCTCGGTAGCCAACTTCGCAGCGAAATCATGATAAGCCGGGTGATCTCCCTGAACGATATCCTGCGGACGACCTTCCAGTCCGTGTTGGCAAACCACGACAGGTCTTTTTTGACCCGCTTTCAAATCATTGGGGATCAACAGAATTCCGTAGGCAATCACTTCATCGAAGACATCCAGCACGACTTCATAGCCAGTAAAACTCTGGTTTTCAGAAAATTTCCTGACCCTTGGGTTGAATTCCTTCAAAGGAAGATCGAACTGCCCAATGACCTCTTTGGCAAAAACTTCCCGGTATTTTTCCGCAGACAATTCGAAATTTTCCACCGAACTGGTATCTAAATCTTCAATGAAACGCCGCCGTACGTTTTCACTTTCCGCTAATAACGTCTGACTAAATCGATCAATCTGATCCATCTGCCGCTGCATCCTCTGGCCCGCGTCCGGCAAGCTACCCAGTATTTTCAAATTGGACAGATGCTCTTTTTTAAACGCCGCAGCTGGTCCCACTCCCGACAACTGCGCAATCACTTGGTTCACCGGTGGGGCGTGGTCATCATCAACCCAGCTTCTGCTATGCCAGGACTCTTTCTCGCCTTGGCCTCGATACTGGTGAAAATCCTCAAAAACCAAGTTGGATTCTACCTTGGTTGCCGGTACTATCGCCCCCGGCGCACCACCCTGCGACGGCAAATTGACCCGCAGTCCCTTCTCTCGACCGATTTCTACAAAGGCACGAGGCGCGATTAATCGCAGACACTCAGCATCACCAAAATCGTTAAGCAGTCCAAACAGGTTACGGCTGATCGGCTGCGACCACATTGACTTTCGCGTTCCGAGAAAATCGTCGATCACTGCCATATCAATTCGTGTATCCAACGCGGCCGCATACAACGTCAACTGGCCACCCTCACCTCTACCCCAGACACACACCTTTTTAGAGGGATCATCTTTCTCAAACCAATCCACTGCCGCCAAAATCTTTTGAATTTCATAACCAACTAGATGTCGCCCCATTTCAAAAGCGGAACGGTAAAGAAATTCCCGATTAGTTAGATTGGCTCGGCCACGACGTTTTTTCATCTTGCGGCTGATCATTGTGGGAACCACCACCCGGTATCCACATTCAGCAAAACGCCGTGCAACTTGTTCTGACTCTGAAACGCTTTCGACCAAACCGCACATCGACTCTGGCGATGCGTCCGCATCGGGGACAACAACAACACTTCCCAAAACTTCCTGACTGACAGGTAACAACAGCAAACCTTCAAGCTCTATCGAACCGATCACGGGCATTCGAATTACATGAATATCAAATGCAGAACTGGCTGCGATCCGGGAAGAACTGACCAGGGTCGATACCAACTCGGGCGATTCAAAAGAAATCCGAGTATCGCGCACACCAATGAGATGTGCCAATTGAGACCTTTTATGCTTTTGAAATGAATCCAATTCTTTGGCAACAGATCGTTCATTTTTCCACTTTGTGATGCGATTTTTCGTTGCTTCTTCGATTTGCTGTAAAAGAAATCGATCGACACCTGAAACCAGTACTGATGCAATATCATCCTTGATCACCAGGGGCGCAGTATCCCCTAGCCTGGAATCTTGTGAAATGGCTGCCTCGTTACGACCTGAAAACAACAACAATAGTGTTAACAGGCCAAGATATCGTGGGTGGTTCAACACGGCGATGTCTCTGGACGGGAAATGGAAATTGAAAAACTGTCTAGACAGATCTATACAGTATAGTGAATCGATTTTGATGGGGCATACAACTGGTGAGCCATCCTGTTGTCGATCTTGTCAATGAATCAACCAAAGATTTGGATTGTTGATTACCAATCCTTAATCAGCGGTAGTCAAATCAACGGTAGTCAAATCAGCGATAGTCACGAGACTTGGTAGTTTCAAGCTTCATTTGATCGGACAGATCCTGCAAGCTGGAAACCAAAACGTGAATGACCGAATGTTTCTTTTCAATTTTCCCACTGGCCACCCAGGCATTGGACATCCTGGCTATTTTATAATATCGCTTCCATGTCCGATGCTGCATTACCAAATTCATCGTCCCGGTTTCATCTTCTAAAGTCACAAAAGTGATCCCGTTAGCGGTACTTGGCTTCTGTCGCAACAAAACAACACCAGCGACCCGAACAAAACGATTGTTATCGATGTCAGCCAGATCGGTGGCGCGTTTAACGTGCATTTCATCCAACTGCTTCCTATAGAACGACACAGGATGACTGCGCAGAGACAATCCCATTGTGTTGTAGTCGGCGAAAACCTGTTGTTGGTCGGAAATTTCAGGCAGGCCGACTGGCCAATCATCCTCATGATCTACCAAATCAAAAAGAGGCTGATCGATCGGTGATTTCTCCTGAGCTAACGATTCCCATAATGCATCTCTACGATCCCGATTCAATGAACCAAATGCATCGGCTTCAGCCAACTTAGCAAGGATGGCCTGTGAAAGCTTTGTGCGTCTGGCAAACCCGGCAAGCGATTGAAAAGCACCATCTTGACGCGCATCCAAAATGCGTGCCGCAGCCTCTATCCTGAATCCAGAGACAAGTCGAAACCCCAATCGCAAAGCATAGGCAGGCTCTTCCTCACAACCATCTTCTGAGTATGATAATTTGTTTTTTTCCCAATCTACCGGGTCAGGACAAGTGAAACTCTGGCATGCGTCTTTATTCTCACCTGCAGCCTCGAACTCCAGGAGGCAATCCCATCCACTGTAGTTAATGTCAACTGGTAAAATCTTTACACCATGACGTTGAGCGTCCTTAATCAATTGTGCTGGGGCATAAAACCCCATCGGCTGACTGTTAATAATTCCAGCGCAAAAAACCGCAGGATAATAATGTTTTAGATAAGCTGAAACGTAGACCAGCAACGCAAAACTGGCTGCATGGGATTCAGGAAAACCATACTCACCAAAACCTCGAATCTGGGTAAATACACTGTTGGCAAACTGCTCCGACAGTCCCTTTTCCTTCATGCCAACCATCAATTTCCTATGAAATCGGTCAATGATCCCTGGACGTCGCCACGCACCCATCGCCCGCCGTAGCTGATCAGCCTCCCCCGGAGTAAAACCGGCTGCCACGACAGCCAGCTTCATAGCCTGTTCCTGAAAAATCGGTACTCCCATCGTTTTGTGCAAGACAGATTCAATTTCCCGATTGGGGTAAATAATTTCCTCTTCGCCATTTCGCCGCCTCAAATAGGGATGGACCATATTTCCCTGAATGGGCCCTGGCCGCACAATTGCCACTTCAATGACCAGATCGTAATAGCATCGAGGAAGAAGGCGAGGCAACATGCTCATCTGTGCCCGGCTTTCAATTTGAAAGACACCAATCGTATCGGCGGCACAGATCATGTCGTAAACCGCCGGATCCCCTTGGGGAATATTGGCCAATGTCAGATGACGACCGTAATGAACTTCCAGCATTTCAAAACAACGGCGTATCGCAGAAAGCATCCCCAAACAAAGACAGTCCACTTTTAGAATCCCCAGTTCCTCAAGATCATCTTTGTCCCACTGAATTACAGTCCGTCCATCCATCGATGCATTCTCGATCGGAACCAACTCACAAAGCGGCCCCTGAGTCATAACCATTCCTCCTACATGTTGCGAAAGATGCCTCGGAAAACCGTGTATTTCATTGACAAGATGGACAAATTGCCGACCCGAATACGACTCAGGATCAATGCCAACTTCGGCCATGCGGTCCACGAATTCACTATCTCCAGAACCTCCACCAATATATTTGGATAGCGTATCAACTCGATCCAACGAAAAACCAAGCGCCTTACCAACGTCACGAATCGCACTTTTCGTCCGATAAGTAATCACCGTTGCTGCCAAACCCGCTCGTTCACGGCCATACTTACTGTAAAGATACTGCAAGACTTCCTCGCGACGTTGATGCTCAAAATCGATATCGATATCGGGAGCCTCGTTTCGTTCGCGACTGATAAATCTTTCAAAAAGTACATCCGTTGTTGCCGGATCGACCGATGTCACCTCAAGGCAGAAGCAGACAGCCGAATTTGCCGCTGATCCACGCCCCTGGCACAGGATGTTTCGCTGTCTGGCAAATCGAACCAAATCCCAGACGGTCAAAAAATAGGCTTCATAATGAAGGTCCTCAATTAAGCCAAGCTCATGATTCAACAATTGAACAATTTTTTCGGGTGTTCCTGCCGGATAACGTTGAGCCGCTCCCGCCCAAGTCAATTCACGCAAAAAGTCGATCGGTTTCTGGCCATCGGGTGCTAACTCTTCCGGATACTCATACTGCAATTCATCCAACTGAAAATGACATTGGCCAGCAATCTCTATCGTTCGTTCCAACGCTTCGGGATAATCAGAAAATGCATTCCATCGACTTTCAATTGACTGCAAATGCCGCATCGCATTTGACATCAAGTCGGCACCTGATTCAGCAACTGTGGTTCCGTTCCGAATCGCAACCAAAACGTCATGAAGAGGCTTGCGATCTGAAATGTGATAATGAACATCCCCTGCGGCGACCATCGGAATTCGGGCTTTCTGGGACAGAAAAGAAATCTCGGAAAGCTCTTCCCGATCATTTACACCGTGAACAGGCTCGGCCAACAGATAACAACGTTCCCCAAAAATATCACGGTACAGCTGCAGGGAAAAATCAAAATCTTTATGTTCTTCGGATCCCGATTCGATCCCATGCAAAGCATCCCGCGTATGTCTAGCCAACTTCTCTCGGTTCATCAGAAAGCTAGAATGATTTGAATCAGCAGGTAACCTGCGGTGGAGCTGAATTCCTCCCAGTAATCCGCCCGAATATTGGGCAATGTCTTGGATGCCAATCTGGCACTCTCCCTTGGGAGCCCGACGTCGACCAAGGGAAATTAGTCGACATAATTGGCCATAACTTTTTCGATCAGTGACCCAAAGCACAATTGGCGGAGCATCCACAGGAGTGATCTCCGCTCCGACAACAAGACGAATTGATCGATTTCGCGATTCCATAAATGCCTGCACAACACCTGCCAAACTATTACGGTCAGTCACAGCAATCGCTTGATAACCCAATTCATCGGCTCGAGAAACAGACTCGCCAGGATGGGATGCTCCAGTCAAAAAAGAATAATTTGTCTTGCAATGAAGCTCGGCGTATTGTCGAGCAAGAAGTTGATTCGGCACGAAACTGGCTCCCAATCATGATAGTATACATGTGTACACTACCATATCGACGGTGGCGAGATCGCTCAACATCACAACAGCTCAAAGAAGACAAAACCTGCAGTAATCCCTCGCCAATCAACTCAAAATCTTCAGCCACACGAATCAAAAACTCCTGCCAAAAAAGCATTCAGGCTAAAAAGACGAACATCGAACCGCACGGGCAAAAATAGAAACGCCAGAAAAACGCCCTCTCTCGTTTTTTTTGCAAAGCATTGGAGGGTGGAGCACGCTTTGAAAGCAAGCCGGCAAAATACGTGATGCCGTGCCCGGAGTTTGATCCACCCTGAAAACAGATCAGGGAATCGGAGATGTTTGATTCCCACAACCATCGTTCGTTCCGCCGAAACCGCCAAACTCTCCCACTTGTGCTATCGGCATCTCATGAGGGCGTTTCAAGCGATAGCAGATCGCCCCCGGGGCTAGTCGACAAAGATGGCAGGCACTTTCTGTTTTTGAATCATTTGATTCAACCGCACGGCATCTTGGCTGATGATCTGGCTGAGTGTCTTCAATTCGACATCGATCTTCGCCGAAATTTCGGCAAAAACCATTTGTGCCTGAGCAGTTGGCGGATAGTCGCCAGTGCCGACCACCCCAGCCAACGCCGACAACTTGTTATTTAATCGAATGGGAAAATTCAAAGGATCCTGAGGACTCTGATTTTTCGTTTGATAAAGCTTTTCTTCCACTGAGTTCAGTTTGGTAATCAGATTTTTTGAAGCCTCAAGGATCGGTTGATACTTAGCGGACTCGGTATCACCGGATTTTTGTTTTTCCATCCTTCCGGTCAGCATCGTGATCTGTTTTCGAATAGCACGAATCTTTTTAATGGCCAAATGAGTCTCCGAAAGCTTATCCCGTAGTTTCAGTAAGAATGACAACTGAGACTCGAAGTCAGCGCTGCTAGCCGGACTGCGTGGATCCTTGACGATTTCAAAACTGGTTTGATACTGTTGCTCGCCAACTGAAAGCGTCGCTCTGTAATTACCAGGAATCGCGAGAGGTCCATTGGTTCCCCCGGCCCATAGCACTAACCCTTCAAACGACTCTGCCGAAGGATAACGCATGTTCCAGACAATTCGATTAAAACCTTCCTTGACCGACATGGTCGCATCTTTGTCATCTTGATTTGGATCGGTTGAAAAAGTCCGTATCATCGCACCTGATGAATCAGAAATTGAAAGGGTGACTTTCTGGTCAGTGACTGGCGATTTTCTCAGGTAAAATTGAATCGGAACACCCAGATCTGGATTCTGACCGCTGGTGAGCGATGATCGACCACGCCCACCCCGGATTTTATAAATCGGCCGGGGATGAAAAAGGACGACATCCTCCTCTAGTTGTTTGCGATCGAGTTGCTGAATCAATGTCAAATCATCAAGAATCCAAAATGATCTACCCTGCGTCGCCACCACCAAATCATCATCCTTGATGATCAAATCTGTGATCGGGACGATGGGAAGATTCAATTGGAAATTTTCCCAATTTCCACCGTCATCAAAGGACACGTACATTCCACTTTCAGTTCCTGCATAGAGTAAGCCCTTGCGTTTTCGGTCTGCCCGAATGACGCGAGTAAAATGCTTCGCATCGATGCCATTGTTGATCCTCGTCCAACTTTTCCCATAGTCTGTGGTCTTGAAGAGATAGGGCTTAAAATCATCCCGTTTGTAACGCGTTGCCGCGACATACAGACCACCCTTTTCACTGGGATGGGCTTCGATACTGTTGATCTGGGACCATTCCGGAAGGTCGGGCGGGGTCACGTTCGTCCATTTTTTTCCGCCGTCCCGCGACAGGTGAATCAGTCCGTCATCACTACCTGTCCAAAGCACACCAGCCTCATGAGGTGACTCCAGCGCCGAAAAAATCGTGCAATAATATTCGACACAGGTATTATCTTTGGTGATGGGTCCTCCTGATGGGCCCAATTTGGTTGCGTCGTTGCGAGTCAGGTCATCACTGATCCTTTTCCAGCTTTCCCCTTCATTATCACTGACAAAAAGACATTGGGCCGCGGTGTAAATTTTTGAGGGATCGTGCGGCGAAAAGAAGATCGGAAAATTCCATTGGAATCGAAATTTGTTCGCGCCGGCCCCACTTCCCATCGGGTTATCCGGCCATACATGGATGTTTCGCGTCTGGCCTGTACGGTGGTCTTTTCGGGTCAGAAGACCGCCATAGGACCCACCGTAGACGATGTCATCATTGCGAGGATCAACAGCGATATGACCACTTTCTCCGCCCGCGGTTGCCTCCCAATCGCTTTCGGTGATCCGACCACGTTCGCCCCGACTGCTTATCCGCACTGTCGAGTTGTCCTGCTGAGCGCCGTATATCCGGTAGGGAAAATGATTATCAGTGGTCACCCGGTAAAATTGGGACGTCGGCTGATTCATATAGGTTGACCAAGTGCGGCCCTGGTTAAAAGTCACTTGAGCTCCCCCATCATCAGCAATTGCCATACGAAGTGGATTGCTGGGATCGATCCACAAATCATGATGATCACCATGAGGCGTCCGGATCGAAGAGAAATTAACTCCGCCATCTTTTGAATGCCAGAACGAAACATTCAATACATAGACTTCATCCACGTTGGTCGGACCGGCGTAGATCCGGGTATAGTACCAGGCTCGCTGTCGAAGATTTCGATCCTCATTGGTCCTTCGAAACGTCTCACCACCGTCATCGCTACGAAAAACCCCGCCATCTGCCGCCTCGACGATTGCCCAGACCCGATTGGAGTCGACAGGTGACACCGTTACGCCAATCACTCCCAATGTCCCCTTGGGAAGACCCGTATTGCGACTGATATTGGACCATTGTTCACCACCGTCAATACTTTTCCACAAACCACTTCCCTCACCCCCACTTTCAAGGCTGTGAGGAGTGCGCCTTATATTCCATGTCGATGCATAAATGATCCGCGGATTGTTGGGATCCAGAATCAAATCAAAAGCCCCCACTTCGTCATTGACGAACAGAGTGCGTTCCCAGGATTTCCCACCATCGCTGGACCGGAAGATACCTCGCTGTTCATTGGGACCGTGAAGATGACCGAGCACCGCAGCATAAACAAGGTTGGAATTCTTGGGGTGGACAACAATTCGGGGTACCCGACGGGAATCCGAAAGCCCCACCGACTCCCAAGTCGCCCCCGCATCAACGCTTTTCCAAATCCCATAACCATGAGAAACATTTCCGCGAATCGTACACTCGCCACCCCCTACGTAAATGACGTTTGGATCACTGGCCGATACGGCTATCGCCCCAATGGACCCACCAAAAAAACCGTCCGAGATATTTTCCCAGTGAGATCCTCCATCGTCGGTCTTCCAGACACCACCGCCGGCGGATCCCATATAAAACAACATTGGTTTTCCCGGCACGCCAGCGACAGCAGCACTTCGTCCACCGCGAAACGGGCCGATACCACGATATTTCAACTGGGAGTAAATCTCAGCATAATTTCCCGACTGACCGACGGCAGTCACGACCGGCAAATGCAACAACAGGGCAAACAATAAAACACCAGGAGTCTTGAGTAATCTGGGAGTAAGCTTTGGAATCATGAATTTCAATTACCACAATAATCGGGCTGAGGTTCAGCAAAAAACTTCGATCTCCATCATAATCCGAATCAGCTGCTGCAGAGGTTTTTCGATGAAATTTCCACGCATTTTCAGTTTTCCAGAACAAGTAAAACTCTCTGGTTAACTGAATCATGACACCATAACCCTGATAGAGAACTGTCAACTCTCTGCAAATTCGATTAGAAAAGGAGGGAGCGGTCTCAAACGACGACGCTAAGACTGCATCACCAAGCCTACATCACTCAACCAAAGCCCCGGCACCTCATGCAGCACAGATGGGGGGGATCGCCGCTTCAGAATCCAAGTCCATTTACCGGGCCAGGTCATTCACTTTCACCATCAACCTTTCCTGCAATTCCTTTTCAAAAACCAACTCAATCCATCCGTGAAAAAACTGTCATCCTCAACTCCTGACAGGCAACGGGCTTTGACCCTTTTTCTACCAACAGGTCCGCTAAAGTCCCGGTGTCAACAGAAGAAAACACTCCACAATCCGCCGGACATCCAATGCCACTTCCTACCGCCCAACAATGTTCGTCCGTGACACGAACCTGCGCTGCTTCGATGATTTTGTTTTTTTCGTTTTCGGCCAACGGGGAGGACTGGCCATTATGGCGAGGGCCAAGCGGAAATGGCATCGCAGATTCCAATGCCCAACCGCCGACGCTCTGGTCTGACAGCCAAAATGTCGTTTGGAAAAGCGCCATTCCAGGACGGGGCCACTCGTCACCGATCGTAAATGCAAATCAAATATTCATCACAACGGCTGACGTTGAAAAGCAGACTCAATCGGTCATTTGCTATCTGGCCGATTCTGGAAAGAAAGCCTGGTCAACTGTTGTTCACTCTGGAAACCTGTCCACAACCATCCACAAGAAAAACACTCACGCATCACCGACGATTGCCTGTGACGGAAAAAACATATTTGCCTATTTCCTTAATAGCGATGCGGTTTTTTTGACTAAAATTGATTTCAATGGCAAGATTCTCTGGCAAAAAAACCTTGGAAACTATCAGTCTACCTTTCCGTTTGGTTTCGCTCCTTCACCAACGATATTCAACTCAATGATCATCGTCGCTGCCGAATCCAAAACCGGATTCCTGGCTGCTCTTGATCCCAACACGGGAAAAACCATTTGGCGGATCGATCGAAAAAAATCCTCTTACTCCACACCCGTGGTAGCAAATATTGACGGACAGCCACAAATTTTGTTAAGCGGCAATAAGGCGGTAACCGCTTTCCATCCCTCGGACGGGCATTTGCTTTGGAAATCGCCTGCCAGATGGCAGGTTTCCTGTGGCACACTGGTTTGGAGCGATCGATTGGTCTTCGCCAGCGGTGGATTCCCAACAGCCCAAACACTTTGTGTAAGGGGAGATGGCTCTGCCGAAGTCCTATGGCAAAACAACGTAAAATGCTACGAACAATCCATGTTGTATTATCAGGGCTATCTTTATGGCATTAGCGATCAGGGCATTGGCTACTGCTGGAAAGCGGACACAGGTCAACAACAATGGAAATCCCGCTTGGAAGGCCCGGTAAGCAGTTCACCCATCCTGGCCAACGGCAACATCTACTATACGTCCGAAAGAGGAACGACCTTTGTCTTTAGGGCCAATCCGAGCCAATTCGAACTCATTGCTAAAAACAAGCTGGGGATATCCACGTTCGCGACTCCCGCTTTTGTTAACAACCGAATTATTAGCCGAGTTGCCTTTGATAACGCCAAAACGAGGCAAGAGTACCTCTTTTGCTTGGGTAATTAACGACCTATTATTTGGGGAATCTCGGTAGCCATGACAGTACGGATGACATTATCTCACCGCAACGACTGTTCAATTCTATCGGAAGGGGTCCAAACCGCCCTGTCAATGAATCGAGCCTCTGAAGAACCAAAAATGTCGCCCGGACCATTAACGTAGAACCAGGCCGCTCTTTCAGTTCCATCCCCAATCTCTTTTCCTCCGGGGATGCCATGCATCTCATTGACAACCTCAACCAATTTCCCAGGTTCAATTTTGATCTTGGATCCATAAACGTTCCCTAGATCGAGTTTGTTGAAATACCTGTTTCGCTGTTTTCTGTATCGCCCAGAATGAACAATAATCTTGGTACCACTGCGATTTGAAATCGCCCAAAATTCTTTTTCATGCTCAGATCGAAGATTACGCTCCAAAAAAATCTCTGGCATGGGATCATAACCAGTTGGGAAATTGTCATAGAACAGTTCTGCGATCCTGGTTTGAAACAAATAGGATTCCCCGCCATGGGGCCAAAACTTGACACTGTTGAAATAAACAGCCGCCACGACAAAAAATAGACAGCAAGCCTTTTGGATGTTCGACACCTGAGAATAATTACAGGCAAATCGATGGAGAAGCGGAAACAAGAAGGGGATATACCACAACGCATACCTGGAAATTTTCACCGTTCCACCATGGTTAAAATTATTGGTTTTGGCTTGTGCCCAACACAAAATCAGGATACTGAGAACAACAAAAATCATCAGGTTTTTTTTCACCGGCTGACGCCAAACCACCATGTAAAACGGCACGGCAACCAAGGGAACAACCAACCACGGCCAATTGAAAAGAAGCCCTACATCAGGATCAATAATAAAGCAACTAAGTGCCCTGATGCCCTTGAATTCACTCGACGCAGCACCTGTCATCATCTGAGGCGTCAAGCTCCCAAATCTCGAGTAATAGTAGATTGGGTGCAAAGCGATAATAGCCGTACCAAGCAACAACCCAGGCATCAACCATCGACCTTGCCGCCATCTACTTTCAACGGAACGACTTTCAAGGGATCGACTTTCATCCGATAGACACTCCCAGAGCCAAAACCCCAGAACAAGCAGACCGATCAAAGCAAACGGCGGATTTTGCGTACTCAGGCAAGCAAAGGCAACAAACGATCTGATGTATTTTTGTTTCAAAAAATAGATTACCCCAATGCTGCCTACACTCACTGAAAAAAACTCAGTGTGGCCCTTGTCAATAAACCAAAGCGCCGGTGATGCGAGACTAATGGCGGCAGCCACTGTCGCACCCACGTTGCCAAACTGTGAACGAGCGGCAGAAACAAATAGCCCCAGCAAGCAAATGTTTAACAAGACAAAGCAGTAATCAACCGGGCCACCTATACACTTGAGAAACAAATAAAATGGAGAGGCCAAAAAGGAGTAAAACCAAAAGTGCGGAAAATCAATTTCTCCGTTTCTTGAAAGACTGGCAAACGCAATTTGAAGATCGGAAAACGGAATATAGCCCTCAACACTGTCCCGCCGAAATGATTCATAAACTCGTCCAACATCCTGATCTGCAAACGTCTGACCCTTTTCACAAATCGCCATCGTCATCAGCAGGTATTCCATGCCATCTCCGACTCTTGGGGCGGGTTTGCACAAGACGACTAGGAAAACGGTTAAGCCGACCAATAAAGATGCAAAAACCAACTGAGAAGCAAGCCCGTTGTTTTGGCCTTGGGACATAGTCTTTGTCGATCTCCGATTCGGGGGGGGGTGCGTCTACAACCGAAAATGTCCACTTTTCTCGGTTTTGGGTCAATAGAAATAGAATTCTCAAGCAACGAATCGCCAATATTGAAAGGCCTATTCCGAAATCCGGAATCTTCTCCTGTTTCAAGTGTTTTCAAATGATCGAAAATGCCAAGAAAATCACACAAACGATGATTTTTCTTCGGGACGAACCGAAGTATGATGGAGCCTTCGAATTTAATTTCACTAAAACGTCCAACTCCCGGATTGAAAATGACTAATCGAAGAGATTTTGTAAAAGCGGCTACCGCTTCTGTTGCAATTCCTTACATCTGGACAGCGTCTCACGCCAAAGCACAAGATAAAAATGACAAACCAACGGTTGCCTCCATTGGTGTTGGCGGAAGTCGAGGAAGATACAACCGGGGCGGATCGATCGCGATGAGTGCCTCGCGAATCGGTAGAACAATTGCCGTTTGCGATGTTGATAAAAAACACACGTCCGAATTCAGTCACAAAAAAGAATTCGGAGGCAAACTGAACGAATATGTCGACTACCGTGAACTGTTGGAAAAAGAAAAGCCTGAAGTGGTTACAATTGGCACACCCGATCATTGGCACGTCCCCATTGCCATCGCAGCACTGCGATCGGGCGCTGACGTTTACTGTGAAAAGCCGTTAACCCTAACCATCGATGAGGGAATTCAAGTTGGAAAAGTGGTCAAGGAAACAGGACGTGTCTTTCAAGTAGGAACCCAGCAAAGAACCGAGAATGGACGAAATTTCCTCAAAGCCATCGCTTTGGTTCATCTTGGTTTTTTGGGTGACCAGGTCAATTCACATGTTGCCATTGGCGGAGCACCAGGCAATGGACCCTTTGAGTCAACAGACATCCCCGAGGGCCTGGATTGGGATTTCTGGGTCGGGCCTGCGGGAAAAGCCGATTACTGTGTGGAACGCCGAAAGCAGTTTCGTTGGTATCTCGAGTATTCAGGAGGGAAGATGACCGACTGGGGAGCTCATCATATCGACATTGCTCAATGGGCGATGGGCAAATCAGCTACCAGTCCAGTTGAAATCAACGGTGCCGGGAAATTTGGAAAAGTGGTTCCCGAAAAATTCGATTTCGGAGCCTATTTCGAGGGCAAGGCGAGCCTCGAAAACGGCTTTAATGCGGCTACTGAATTTCACATCGATCTGAAATTTGACGATGGTTCAGTCATGAATGTTAACCATCACTACAAATCAGACGATGGCAAAACGGACTTTGGTAATGGCATTCTGTTCATGGGCAGCAAAGGTAGAATCTTTGTAAACCGTGGTAAATTGACCGGCAAACCTGTCGAGAATCTGACCAATGAAGATAAGGTCAAAGTTGACGAGTATATCGCCAAAACATTGTATAAAGGTCAACGTCTTCAAAACCACATGACCAACTTCTTCGATTGCATTGAATCTCGTGAAGATCCGGTGTCGGATGTCTACTCTCACCACCGTACCATGACCTCGTGTCACATGTGTAACATCAGCCTGATGCTGGGACGGTCTCTTCGATATGATCCCAAATCGGAAGTCTTTCTAGGTGATGATCAGGCAAACGCATTGATGAAACGCCCTCAAAGAAAAGACTACATCGGCTAGACTCTATTTTTAGTTATTGCCCCGCCACCAGGAACTGCCTAGTTTGCGAGGGCCCATTTCAGCCTTGGATTTCATTGAAGTGCTCGCTGCAACAGCGGGCACTTTTTTTATTATCACTATTGATCTTTGGCAATGACTATTAATCTTTGGCAATGACTGGTCGAACACCGGCGATGTGCCGTTTCAAAATTGGTTTTTCACAAGCCTTCATCAAATTTTGATCGCAAACGCAGTATCACGCACCAAGCCATCAAATCGTCTAATCCAAAAGCAAAAAAAGACCACTAGGCAGAGCGATGACATCACCAAAATCGCAACCGCCAGAACCCCAATAAATGCCTCTAAAAACATGACCATTAACAAGGCTCCCATGAGGACTGTTATCATCTTGAATAGATCCCGTCGCAATTTGGTTGCTCGGCGATAAAGCAAGCCATTCTGAAGAAATAGCGTTAACTGGACCATAAAGGTCAAAAATAGCACTAAAGCAATCAACGACAACAAGACCGGCAGGCTTTTCATCACGAGGCTCCATCCATTCAAAAAGTTGGCATTCAAATTATTGGCATTGGGTACAAATTGAAAAACAACCTGCAGCAGAGCGTTTGATCCGTAAAAAAAAACCGATCCCCAGACGGCATACCTAGCCCCACTATCCCTGGGTACACGGGTACACTTGAATTCTCCAATCAAGATCATCAGAAGGCCGCAAAAATGGCCACCTTGTAACACTATCAATAGTGGATCCTGCGGGCCCAGTTGTTGAGCAAACAGGACGTTTAAAGTAAAGCAGACGGTGAGAAAAGAAAGACCATACCAATAAAGCTTGAGTCCCTGTTGCACAGAACGTAAGCCGTTCTCATAGTCTTTGAAAACTTGGGCCAGATCTGTTTTTTTTTTACCCGAAGTTGAAAGAGACGGATCGAAACGATCCGGATAGCGACGAGCTTGACCTACCTGATTTCCGGCCCCATTTGGACCAGATTCCTTATTTGACGACCCCACCCGCTTCAACAACTGTTTGGAAAGGCGTTGCAACACTTCTTCGTCGCTAACCTTGTAGGGATTCTCGGAATTTTGGGAGTCGGGTTCGATTTCTGGGGTCCCTTCAATTCTTGGAGAAATCCTCTCGGTAATTTGTAGCCTTCGTCCAGACAGTCTCAGGTAGCCTGAACATCCCAAACGTCTCTGATTCGACCATGGTTCATTGTGTGAAATAAAGCTGAACGAATCGAGCCCATTTTTAACTTAAACCAATACGTTATCAAGGGAAGACGTTGCAGGGTAGGGATTCACCGATGTTCTCTATTGGATCAACTGCTTTCAACAGCGTTGGGCGATGATCGTTTTTTGATTCCTGATTGGAATAAGCCTCACAATACAGCGGCGTGGGGTGGGGAATGGAATTCCAAGTTCAAATTTGAAAACTTTTACCACCTGTCAGCCGTATAATCCAAAGATTGAAAAAAATCCCGGAGACCACCGGCACCCAACAAATGGACATTCGTTACATTGGGATCTTGGATAGTCGTGCAATACGTCTGGACGTCCTCGATTTAGTGAAAATCAATTTTCAATCGCGGATTCATGTTAAACTTTAAGAAAAGAAATTTTCAGGTAATCAAGTGCGAGCTCAACTTATCAAAATCGTGGTTCTATCGGCTTTTTGCATCGGATTGGTTGGTTGCCAACCTGACAAATCAGCAAACAAAAAAGCCGGTTCTTCCTCGTTCAGAGTAAAACGTGAACCCAAAGATAAAGTCGTTTACGAACTGACAGATGATCAAACGAAGCACCTTTGGGATCTTGAGCACCACGGCAACATCCTTGGAAAATATGGATTCTCTCCTTTGATCAAGGCAATCGTTTCGAAGTCGAAGGAGGATTTAATTGGGATACTCGGCGACACTTCAGCCACAATACTCGTCGTTGACCCTCGCCCAGTCGATGATCCTGACCGCAGTGATGATTCTGAAACCTCTTTGAAATACGACTCCACTGCATTGAATCTATCTCGCACGCAACGTGGAGCCTCCAATGTAAAGAGCCTCAACGTCGAACAATTCGCCCAATGGTTAGTCAAAATGAGAAATCGTTTTTCGGATAGCCCGCCGCCGCAGGCTCGGTTCGATGTGAAATCACTGCTCCCGCCGAGAGACGATGATTATTGGTCGGTCACCTGCGTCCATCGAATCTGGGGGAATTCCGTAGACGGAGGACCATTAGAGATCAGTTTTGATATGGATCTGAAAACCTACGAAATCGAAAAGACAAGGCTTTCACTGGGCAACTGGCTTGCCGAGTGCCAGATCAACCAAATTGACGTACTGGAATCCAAATTTCCATTGTTCGAACCGGTGGAGACCAAGAGCACACGAATTTCCAACGAGAAATTTCATGACAACTGGACAAACCCTCTCAAGGTCATCAACACCGGAGGGGTTTATGCGTGCGACTACAATCGTGACGGCATTACCGATATGTTTGTCACCGATATCGCGGAAAATGCCGGTAAGATGTTCACCGGCAAAAAGAATGGCAAATTTTTGGACGAGTCCTTTTTTCTAAAACTGGAACTTGCAAAAAATTCGAGAATCGCCACTTTTGTTGATATTGATAACGATGGTTGGGAAGATGTGATCTTCCCAGATCTTCCGAAAATTTACAAGAATTTAAAGGGGGAGTCATTTCGAAACATGACCGGCGTGACCAATCTACCCCTGATGATTTCGCTTTCCCAAGGTACCCATGAGCGTGTTTCCGGCGTGATCCCGGCTGACTACGATCTGGATGGGGATCTGGATCTTTACATCACTCGGTCGGTTGAGAATGTGGGATCATGGCTGGAGAGTCTTCAACCCGGCATGGCCGACAATCAACTGCTACGGAACGACGGAAATTGGACTTTCACTGACGTGACCCAACGAACCGGGACCGACGGGGACGGGCGGTCCACCTTTTCTGCGGTTTGGACAGACATCAATAATGATCGTTATCCAGATCTTTACGTCATCAACGAGTTTGGAAACGGCACGTTAATGATTAACCAGCAGGGAAAAGGCTTCAAAAAACAGATGCTGACCCCCAATCAGAATGATTTTGGATCGATGGGCATTAATTGCGGGGACTATGACAACGACGGAAATGTGGACATTTATGTATCTAACATGTATTCCAAAGCAGGTAGCCGTGTGATGGGAAACATGGTGGACGGTACTTACCCAGCCGAAATTCAGGAACGACTACGAAATATGGTGGCCGGTGGCGAACTCTACAAGAACAACGGCAACCTAGGATTTCAGCCAGTTGGTAAACAATTTCAAGTCCATGCCGCAGGATGGGCCTGGGGTTCCTCGATGGCTGATTTCAACAACGATGGTTGGCTTGATCTCTACGTGACAGCCGGTTTTATGAGTCGAGATCGTGAAAAACCGGACGGCTGAAACTGCCTCTGGTTGGCTGTCGTGTCACAGCCATGTGAAAAGCAAGCAAATGTGGAACAACCGTCAGAATTGGATGAGGACCTCAATGAATTCTGGGTTGGTAACCCTTGGGACATTTTCAGGCAGCATAACCTCAGCAGCTTTGAAAGAAATCGAGCCTACGTCAATGTTGAAGGAAAAGGTTTTCTGGAGATCAGCCATCTCACAAATGCTGATGTCGACTCTGATAGTCGAGCCGTTTTGGCAGTCGACATCTTTGAACCTGGGAAACTCGACTTGGTCGTGCGGCAGGTGGGTGGCGGACCGCTGAAATTTTTTCGTAACCGATTCCCCAAGTCCAATTACTTGAAAGTTTCCTTGAATGGTATTCAAAGTAATCGAATGGGAATTGGCTCCCGGTTAATAGCGCATTTGGGTGATCGGAAGATTGTAAGAGAACTGTTCCCCACTAACAGTTACCAGTCTCAGCAGCCAGCCTGGGTCCACTTTGGTTTAGGCAAACAAGATAAGATCGATAAACTGGAAATCCAGTGGCCCAATGGCCTGCGACAGGAACTGAAAGACCTTTCGGTGAATCGACACATCTTGGTGGTCGAAGGAAAAGACACTGTCCAGGACTTCGCATTTTCTGTTCCGATCAGTCAGTAATCCAATCCATCTCTGTCATCCAGCCTAAACTTCTCGACAGAGACTCTTGTCAAATGCAAGCAAATCGTTGAAACTTGCGTTTCAGGAATCTACAAAATCGGTGAGCAACCGAAGGCCGTAGGGAAACGGATCAAGCCGAATGAAAATTCGAAAAGCCATCATTACCGCCGCAGCGCCATCCCAACATGCGCTGCCCCTCCAAAGAATTGTCGATCAGGATGGTCAAGAGAAAACGGCGTTGCAGTTAATTGTCGAGGAGGTGGTTAGTGCAGGCGTTGAAGAAATTTGCGTCGTCGTTCAACCCAACGATCAGGCAGAATTTCGGCGTGCCGCGGGTGACAATGCGGGCATTCTAAGCTTTGCTGAACAACCTAAGCCCCTAGGGTATGCGGACGCCATTTATCGCGGCAAGGAGTTTGTAGGAACCGAGCCCTTCCTACACCTCGTCGGAGATCATCTTTATGTCAGTGGTAAAACAGCAAGATGTGCGGAACAACTTATTGCTGTTGCCTCCGAAAATGGCTGCTCAGTTTCGGCAGTGCAGCCCACCCGGGAACGAAACTTGAAGTTCTTTGGTGCAATTGGGGGCCAGCGGATTGACAATAGGCCGGACCTTTACGAGATCGCCACAGTCCTGGAAAAGCCAACCCCGACCCAAGCCGAACAGGAATTGCTAATTGCAGGTCTTAGGTCCGGTTTTTATCAATGTTTCTTTGGGATGCACGTTTTTTCCGACAGTGTCATGTCGACACTTGGCTCAGTACTTGAATCCAGCTCAGAGACATCCAAGAAAACACTGTCAGATGCTTTGGCACTGCTGGCTAGCAGGGAAAAATACCTTGCTTTTGAAGTGAACGGGTCCCGGTATAACATTGGTGAAAAATATGGTGTTTTCATGGCCCAAGCGGCTCTTGCTTTGCAAGGGGCGGATCGGGATCAAATACTGACCAGCCTAGTCGAATTACTCGCCTCGAAGGCCAACGCCTTTCCCCGTATTCAATCTGAGGGGTGACCGATGAACCTGACAGGCCACCCAATCATCAAAGCGAATAACGGGTGATTATGAATCCGCTGGTTGAAATCATCACGTCGGACCAATCTCGCATTAGAAATCAGTCACTTGATTCGGTGTGTGAAGAAGCAAAAGCTGAAGAACTGTTGGCCCATGCGCTAGAACTCGACAAGTTTCGTCGCACCAGCGTTAACCTCTACCATCAAGTCCGAGCACTGTTTTTTCTTTCAGCCATTTATCGGTTTCATATCCCCAAACGACTGGCAGCTGACAATCAGGGGCCCATACCATTTGCCGGTTACGAATTGTTGTTACAAAGACGATTTGCCGAAGCAATTGATGAATTCTGTGCAGCCGTTGATCAAGCTGGTCTTTCTGATGGCATCTGCAGCGCATTGGCACAGGCTTATCATCAACTCGGTTTTCAAACCTTGGCCAACCAGGTCAGGAAAAGTGTTCGCCAAGTGCCCGGTAACCGATGGATGTTTCGGATCGGACATGCCGACGATCATCCCCTCGAAATTGACGACCAGTTAAAAACCCGGCTTCCCGATGGTCGATTTCCAATCCTGTGTGAAAAGACATCAGTGCGGATGGATTTTTCCCACAGTGCTTGGAGCGATATTTTTTTTCTTGGGATGGATTTTCCCGAGGGTGCAAGGGTCCTTAACGTCTCTGTTGATCTAGGTGTAAAAGGCAAAGATCAATCGCCACGGCCGCCAATCGAAACCTATATCCGGGTCATTGATGAACCGGTATTACGACTGGTGAGCGTCGACTTGAATACCGTCACAACACTCCGATCCATCGACGAAGTTTTCGATTTTGCAAGAGATTATACAGGGCTCTTAAAAGCTGCGGTCATCGCCTCCGGAATTGTTCCTCCAGGTATGGAAGGTAGCACGGTGAAAATGAGTCGTTTGCTCAATCGTATTGTAGGCCATGGGTATGGACTGGAATTGGTAAGTAAAGTCAACGATATTCCAAAAGGATCAAGACTCGCGGTTTCCACCAATTTACTGGGCTCACTTATCTCGGTTTGCATGCGAGCAACGCGGCAAATTCCAACGCTGATCGGTGGCTTGCAAGAATCGGATCGCAGGATCATTGCCGCCCGGGCCATCCTCGGTGAATGGATCGGTGGATCCGGTGGTGGCTGGCAAGATTCCGGCGGCATCTGGCCCGGCATCAAGTTGATTTGCGGCAAACCTGTCGAGGCCCTTGATCCGGAATTCGGCGTCAGTCGCGGGTGCCTTTTGCCCAGGCACGAAGTTCTCGGCAAAGATGAAATATCAGAGGAAACAAGGAAGCTCATTCATGACAGTTTGGTGCTTGTCCATGGCGGAATGGCACAAAATGTCGGCCCAATTCTGGAAATGGTCACCGAAAAGTACCTTCTTCGATCGGAACGAGAGTGGAACGCCCGCCATCACGCGATGAACATTCTGGATGAAGTCGTCATCGCTTTGCGAAAGGGAGATGTCCAGCGCGTAGGCGAATTAACAACGGAAAACTTTGAGGGCCCACTCCAGGATATTATCCCTTGGTCAACGAACCTCTTCACGGATGAACTAATCAAAAAATGCAAGCAAAAGTATGCTGACAAGTTTTGGGGATTCTGGATGCTTGGTGGGATGGCGGGCGGAGGAATGGGATTCATGTTCTCTCCTGAAATCAAATCGTCAGCCAGAGATTGGATCGGTGATGAAATGACCCGATTGAAAAAAGAATTAAATTATTCTCTCCCTTTTGCAATGGAACCGGTGGTTTACGATTTCGCCATCAATGACCAAGGAAGCTGGGCTCAGTTTTTAAATACCAATAGTATGCCGGAAAGTTATCATTTATTAATGGCACCCCGTTGGATCCGATCCGCTCCGCGTGATCTTTCTCCACTGACAAGAATTGAGCTCGAATCGCTAGGTGAAGGATTTCACCGGCAGGAGAACGGGAATGAAGTGGCAGCCAAATTACTGCATCAAATGCTACCTAAGCCCAATAACGATGAAACCCGGGTCTCGGGGCTGCGCACTTTGTTACAGCAGTATGGATTCGATGAGGCCCAACACGAACAAATCCGTGCCGATCTCCGCGCCGGTCGAATTGGCCTGGCACAGAATCGTCTTCCGGCCAATTCCTCGATTGAAAATGTTCGCCCCGAGGATGTACATGATTTGCGTGGCGAATCCAATTCGCGACTCATCGACATTGGCAACGAAGCAATCAGGCGTGGTGAGATTGGAGTCATTTCACTCGCTGCGGGCATCGGCAGCAGATGGACCGAAGGAGCGGGTGTCGTCAAAGCTCTGCATCCGTTTTGTAAACTCGACGGACGACATAGGAATTTCCTGGAGGTGCATCTCGCCAAGAGCCGTCGGATTGCGATGCAGGCTAAGACCGCCATACCGCATATTTTCACGACAGGCTACCTGACCGATCAACCCATTCGCGATCATTTAAATCTTCAAAACCATGACGATGATGGAAAACTCGTTTTTCTATCTCCAAGCCGAGCGGTGGGACTTCGGACCATCCCCATGATCAGGGACTTAAGGTTCCAGTGGGAGGAAATGCCGCAGCAGATGCTCGACGAACAGCAACAGAAAGTACGCGAAAGCCTGCGATCAGCTTTAATCCAATGGGCCGATTCCACGGGGGAAGGAGAAGACTACATTGATAATTTGCCGCTTCAGTGTATGCACCCGGTAGGCCATTGGTTCGAAATTCCAAATATGCTTAGAAACGGCACTTTGGCCCGGGTCCTCGATGCCGCTCCCCAGTTGCAACACTTGATGTTGCACAATATTGACACCCTTGGCGCAAGTGTGGCCCCAGCCATTCTTGGAAAGCATATTGAAACTGGCAATGGTTTAAATTTTGAAGTCATCAGCCGCCGACTTGATGATCGAGGTGGGGGTCTGGCTCGGGTAGATGGCAAGGTCCGGCTGGTCGAAGGACTGGCGATGCCCAGGGAAGAAGATGAATTTTCACTGTCCTATTACAACTCGATGACGACATGGATCCAAATCGACGAACTTCTCGGCAGTTTTAATTTAAATCGTGAACAACTAAGAGATCAAGAATTGGTAGAGGAGGGCATCCGTCGAGTGAGCCGCCGCATGCCAACCTACATCACGCTCAAGGATGTCAAAAAAAGGTGGGGCAGGGGACAGGAGGACATTTTTCCGGTTGCGCAATTTGAGAAACTCTGGGGCGACATGACAACTCTCCCCAACCTCGATTGTGGCTTTTTCGTCGTTGATTTAATGCGAGGGCAACAACTGAAAGAACAATCCCAGCTCGACGGATGGGTTCGCGATGGCTCCGCCGAATATGTGCGTCAACTTTGTCATTGGTAACTTCATCTTTGATTGAATTACCCCACAAGCTGCAGCGATGACTCTCCATTTTCTTAGGAGATTACGTTGTGTGCTTAGAAGATTAGGTTGTGTCCGGACTCACTTGGATTTAGCGCAAGCGATGGGTTTTTCCTGTCGCATTTCCCTGGGCGCGTTTCACAGTTGGCTGGCAACATTCCTAGGCAATCTAATATTCCTCAGGGAAACGTTATTGAAGAAAAACGCCGATACGTCATCCATGAAAAAGATGTCTCAAAACAATTTGCCAAGCCTTTTCAAGGCACACTCATCTTACGATGCGAGATTGAATTCCACCTCAATCGGTGAGTAAATCACAGTAGAAATAGGATCATCAAAGATGATTCGTTTCACGATTGAGCAACCTGCTTCCAACTGGCGGGTTCTCGACGGGGCGGTTAAACTATTGCCGATTCGTGTATTTCCCGGCCGACGAGACCGCCCATTTCAAATCATTTTGGATCTGCGGTTGCTTGACAAATGGCTCTTCAAACTGCTTGCCGTAGTTGAGAATTTCTGCCCCCAGCGATTTGATCAAACCACGATATCCGGCGTGGTCTCGCAAATTGATCATCTCATTGGGATCTCTTTCCAGATCAAAAAACCAAACTGGATCGTTGGACGAAACGATGAGCTTGTAACGATCCGTCACCGCCATCAACCAGCCTTTCTGTGAGCCCGTTCCCCGAACCAATGTCAGGTCTTTCCACGGTTTCCCAACCTTTCCTTCCAACAGTCCTGTAAAATCGCGGCCATGAGGTTTATTGACAGGTTCCACACGAGTCATCGTGCACAAGGTTGGTAAAAAATCGATACTACCGAGGGCCTGATTGATGATCGTTTTTGATTTAATCAACTTGGGATAACGCATCAGGAACGGCACTCTGGTAGACGCTTCGTAAGGCACTCCCTTGTTTTGCCTGTGATGCTCTCCACGCAGATCTCCATGGTCTGAAGTAAAGACGAGGATGGTGTTGTCATAAATCCCCAACTCTTTCAACGTTCCAATCAACCTGCCGATATTGTCATCGATACACTTGACCATCCCATAGTACTTGGCTTGTTGATAATTACCCTGTTGCTTGCTTCCCCACGACGGGCTGGACGAAAAATTTTTCTTTGCGGAAGGCGGCTGGGAATAGGTTTGGTTTTTATACATGGTGTCATAGGGGGCTCGCACGGTATCCGGCCCATGGGGATCAGGGAGGCTTAGCATGTAGCAAAACGCCTTTTTCTGGTTCTCTTTTACGAAGTCGATTGTGCGGTCCATGAGGAAATCAGTCGTAAAGGTCTCCTTAGTCGCACCCTCCACCGAGTAGCTGGGTTGGCCGTTTTTTTGTCTGGCGCCCACTCGCGGGCCCCCTTCACCATTGTTGAGGATCTTCCAATGGCCGCGGTTGAACATGAATCGATTGTCCTCGAATCCAAATTTTCGAATGGGAGCCCAGCCAGGTTTTGACAACCCATCGAGGTGCCATTTGCCTGCATAGCCAGTCACATAACCATTACGGCGAAGAATCTCGGCAAAGGTGACGACATTATCATCGAGGGGAATATTGTTGGTGTTAACCGGCGTAAGATGTGGGTACATTCCAGAAATCAAGGCGGCCCGTGAAGGCGAACAAACGGGAGTAGTCGCGTAGTAGCTGGTGCAAATCGCTCCACTGGCGGCCAGCGAGTCGATATACGGTGTTTCGACCACTGCCGAGCCCCACATATTCGCCATTTTTTTCGATAACAACTGGCGGTAACATCCAAGAGTCCTGAAATTATGCTCGTCAGTCATAATGACTAGAACATTAGGTCTGGTTTCTCTGCTGGATTCTTCAGAGTTTTCGACGGCGCGAATCATTCTCGCTGGCACCACTAGAATGCCCAGCAAGCCGAAAATCAGGAAAGCAGTGGATGGAACTTTCATTATATCCTTGGTGTTAATGCCATGAGGTGTCGCCGATCAGCGGCTTCTTCAGTCTTCAAAAAACTACCAACCTTGACGGAAGTCACGTTTCAACAATCGATCTGCGGATCGATCGCCGGTCGTCATTTTTTCTTTATCCCATTTCAACCTAGCCTGACTTCTAAAGGCAACATTACCGAGCAATACCGCTTCGGTCATGGGCCCGGCATAGGAAAAGGGGCAGGATGTCTTGCCGTTCCCCTTGATAGCTTCGGTCCACTGTTGATAGTGATTGTTATCGCTGTTTTCTGGCATCTGAACACCTGCCAATTCACCCTCGTGAAACAACTCGGCTTTTTCTGGAAAACCGACGAAAACGTTGGCTCTTTCCCCGACAAAGAGAACTCCGTTTTTACTTCCCTGCCAATTTTTTGGAGCGTTTATTATTTCCCTTGGAGGTAAACGCCCCGCTTCATACCACACCACCTTACAATCTTCCTTGGCAAAGCGAGTAGCTGCAAAAGTATAAGTCACCTCGCACCAGAGCGGTCCACTGTCTGAATCGGGGGCAGGGCCTTTGGCCGAAACGGTCTTCGGAGCCCCCAACTTCAAAGCTGTAAAAACCGGGTCGAAGATATGACATCCCATGTCTCCCAGGGCCCCGGTTCCAAAATCCCACCATCCCCGCCAGTGAAATGGATGATAGAGCTCGGAAACGAATCCTCGTTTGGGGGCCACTCCCAACCATAGGTCCCAATTCAAATTGGCAGGAACAGGATCAGACTTTTCCGGCCTCTTTAATCCCTGTTTCCAAAAATTCCCAGGACGATCTGTCCAGGCATGCACCTCTTTGACCGCTCCAATATGGCCTCCTTGAACTAGCTCGACGGCGTTCTTTATTCGCGCAGAGGAATGATGCTGAGTGCCCATCTGGGTTACCAAGCCCTGCTTTTTCGCCATGTTCGCCAAGTCACGTGATTCTGCCACAGTGTTGGTCAAAGGTTTCTGGGTATAAACGTGCTTGTTCAACTCCATCGCCGCCAATGAAACCGAACCATGCATGTGATCCGGAGTCGATACGGTCACCGCATCAACATCTTTTTGTTCCAACAGTTTTCGCCAATCACTAGATTTGGTCGCTTTGGGAAAGCGTCCTGCTGCTGCTGCCAATCGACCATCGTCTACATCACAAATCGCCACAATATTGTTGTTGACAGCCGTTTCACCCATGTCGCTGGAGCCTTTTCCACCCACACCAACACACGCAATATTGACCGTTTCTAAGGCCGAGCGACTTTTCCCAGGTAGATTCGTCGTTAAAAAAGCGGTTCCAATTCCGGCAGCAGAAACCTTTTTCAAAAAATGACGACGATGCCCCATTTTGACCTCCCTTGATCGAAAAAAACAAAATTCAACAAACCAACAAATTCAGTCATGATGTGCAGTCACGATTCACGTGCCTCACATTAACAATCTTAGCAGCAAAACTTCCGCAGAACATCAATCCAAAACAACCGGTGAATCCGTGGCTGTTCCGGAACTAACATTCCGCACAAAATGCTGCCCAATTACTGGCGAAACCGTTTAACAGGGGGCGATGACGCTTCCGGATTCTGAAGGACTCAACTAGAATCGGAGCATCGGGAAATCCCGATTGGGTTCAAAGCAAGAACTCTCTCTGCGGCAATGATCATTCGAAAATCCTCGCGACGGTTGGCCTTAACGAATCTGCCCCGCAGGTCCCTTTAACCTGTGCTTGACTGCATCATCCATGACGACTGAAATGAACACAAACCAGACCCAATTACTCTACGCAGCGCTTTCGGAGAGGATACTCTGCCTCGATGGTGCGATGGGATCCATGATTTTTTCCTTCGGACTCGATGAACAGGCCGTGCGTGGAGAGCGGTTTGCCGAACATGGCAAGGAGCTAAAAAACTGCACTGACATTTTCAATCTTACGCACCCTAATATCATTACCGATATTCACAGGCAGTATCTGGCTGCTGGCGCGGACATTATTGAAACCAATACATTTAATGCCAGTCCAGTAGGCCTATCCGAATTTGATTTTGATGGAGAAGTAGTTCGCGAAATCAATATGGCCGCCGCAGCCAATGCCAGGCGTGCAGCCGATGAATTCACCGAAAAAAACCCGAACAAACCCCGTTTTGTTGCTGGGTCTATCGGCCCCACCGCTCAGCAAACCGCGATTTCCACCAAGGTAGATGATCCGGCCTACCGTGGCATCACTTTTCAAGAGATGGAACAGTCCTACTTCACTCAGGTGGCAGCACTTGTCGAGGGCGGAGTTGACATTATTTTCCCAGAAACGGTCATCGATACTTTAAATCTGAAGGCCTGTCTTTTTGGAATCGCACGCTATTTTGAAGAGACAGGAAATGTCATCCCAGTCATGGTTTCGGGGACGTTTGATCCCTCGGGTGCCACTTTTGTCTCCGGACAGGTCGTCGAAGCATTTTGGAATTCTATTTCTCATTTCCCAATGCTCAGCGTTGGCATGAATTGCGCATTAGGTCCGGATGTCATGCGAGCGCACATCGAAGAACTGAGCTCTATTGCGAGCCCTTATATCAGCTGCCACCCCAACGCCGGAACTCCAAACGAAATGGGTGAATTCGATCTGACACCCAATGCCATGGCCAATACTCTCGGCGAATGGGCAGATGCTGGCTGGCTGAATATCATCGGCGGCTGCTGCGGCACCACTCCCAACCATATTGAAGCGATTGCTGAAAGGGTAAAGGAGGCGACACCCCATAAAAAAAATCGTATCCGGCCGCTGACAAGACTTTCCGGGTCCAAACCACTGACGCTGCGAGAGAATGCCAATTTCTTGATGGTCGGTGAGCGGACCAACGTTACCGGATCTCGAAAATTTGCCCGACTCATTCGTGAAGGGAATTTCGAAGAAGCGGTCGAAGTCGCCAGAGATCAGGTCGAGGGCGGGGCTTCTGTTATCGACATCAATATGGATGACGCACTGCTTGATGGCAGTGAAGCCATCACAAAATACCTTCGACTCATTGCCGGAGAATCAGATATCAGCTCGGCTCCCATCATGATTGACAGTTCGCGATGGGAAATCATCGAGGCTGGATTACGGTGCGTTCAGGGAAAAGCGATCGTCAACTCCATCGCAATCAAGGACAACATCGAAAAGTTCAAACGAGAAGCGCGGTTAATTCGTCGCTATGGTGCGGCCGTTGTGGTCATGGCATTTGATGAAACCGGTCAGGCCGTTGATTCAGATCACAAAGTTTCTATTTGCAAACGGGCCTACAAGATCCTGGTAGATGAAATCGGTTTCCCTCCCGAAGATATCATTTTCGACCCGAATATTCTCACCATCGGGACCGGAATGGAAGAACATGATAATTACGCGGTCAATTTTTTCGAGGCGACTCGACGAATCAAAGCCGAATGCCCGGGAGCTAAAATTTCCGGGGGTGTAAGCAACGTCAGCTTTAGCTTCCGGGGCAACAACACCGTCCGCGAGGCCATCAATTCGGCCTTTCTTTACCATGCAATTTCTGCCGGCCTTGATATGGGAATTGTGAATGCGGGCCAATTGGAAATCTACGAGGAAATCCCCAAAGATCTCTTGCAGTATGTGGAGGATGTACTGCTAAACCGGCGAGAAGATGCGACAGACCGCCTGCTAGAATTTTCCGAAACAGTCAAATCCGACAAAAAGAAACAACGAACTGAAAACTTGGAATGGCGAGATGCTTCTGTTGACGCCAGGATCAAGCATGCTTTGATCAAGGGAATCGACAAATATGTAGTCGCTGATACTGAAGAGGCGCGACAAAAATACGACAAATGCCTGCATATTATCGAAGGCCCCATGATGGATGGCATGGGTGTGGTCGGAGATCTTTTTGGCGCCGGTAAAATGTTTCTGCCACAAGTGGTTAAGTCGGCCCGGGTCATGAAAAAAGCCGTCGCGTTCCTACTTCCATTTATGGAAGAAGAGAAAGCATTGGCTGGCGGCGACAAAAGCGACTCCCGGGGTAAAATCCTCCTGGCAACGGTTAAGGGAGACGTTCACGATATTGGCAAAAACATCGTTGGGGTTGTATTGGCCTGCAACAATTATGAGATTATCGACTTGGGAGTCATGGTGCCCTGTGAGAAAATTCTGCAGGAAGCCAAAAAGCTGGGAGCCGACATCATTGGTCTATCCGGCTTGATCACTCCCAGTCTGGATGAAATGGTCCATGCTGCCAGTGAGATGCAACGCCTCGAGTTCAACATTCCATTATTGATCGGAGGAGCGACGACTAGCGAAAAGCACACGGCGATCAAGATTGCGCCCAACTATTCGCCAGGGGTGATTCACGTACTCGACGCATCTCGATCAGTCGGTGTGGTTGAAAAGCTGCTCAACAAGGAATCAAAAAACAAGTTCCTCGAAACAAACCGCATCAACCAGAAGGACTCAGCGGCAAGATACAAATTAAGGGATATCAAGCTGACTCCATACGCGGAAGCGATACAGCGGCGATTCCAAACAGACTGGAATTCGATGGAAATTGCCAAACCGGACTTCACGGGAGTCCGAACTCTGGACGACATTCCACTGAGTGAAATCCGACCCTATATCGACTGGACGCCCTTTTTCATGACGTGGGAATTGGCAGGCAAATACCCAAAAATACTCTCTGACGAGGTGGTTGGCGAACAAGCAACAGAGCTCTTTGCCGATGCGACCGCGTTGTTGGATAAAATTATTGGTAACCAACTACTGACCGCAAGAGCCTGTTACGGGTTCTGGCCGGCGGGAAGCGACGGAGACGATCTTGTCCTTTTCAGCGACGAAACCCGTCAAACCGAACTCGCCCGTTTTCACATGCTACGACAACAGTGGGAGCGAAAAGACCAAAAACATTTCCGCTCGCTAGCTGATTACGTTGCTCCAATCAAATCAGGTCAGAAGGATTATATTGGTGGATTTGCAGTCACCACCGGTATTGGATGCGACGAACTCTGCGAGGAATATGACAGGGACCATGACCAGTACAATTCAATAATGGTGAAGGCTCTGGCAGACCGCTTGGCAGAGGCACTGGCTGAAAAACTCCATAAAATTGCGAGACACGATTGGGGTTTTGGTGCGGCTGAAGACCTTACCCAAGAAGAATTGCTTAAAGAGAAGTATCGTGGGATTCGGCCGGCGGCCGGGTATCCAGCATGTCCCGATCACACCGAAAAAAAGACCCTGTTTGAGTTGCTATCTGCAGAATCCAATACCGGCCTCAGCCTCACGGAGTCATTCGCCATGCATCCAGCCGCAGCGGTTTCCGGACTTTATTTTTCACATCCGGAATCACGATATTTTTCAGTGGATCGCATTACAAAAGATCAAGTTGAAGATTACGCGCGACGAAAAGGACAAACGATCGAAATCACCGAAAAGTGGCTTCGCCCTAATTTGGGATATTAAACATGGATTGTTCAGCTACTCAAAACTGATTCCATTTCATTCGCCATTCTGTTGATCGGATCTGCTTGACAGCAACGACCACCGTTTTAACGCCAAGTTTATACTGTCGACTGTTAAAAATGATGGCTTATTTGGCAAATTCGTTGATGCCTGTAAACTGTTATTAATTTAATTCACTCTGAAAATCCTACCCGGAATACAAATATGCAATTTGACGTTTATGGAATTGGCAATGCACTCGTTGATGTGCAGGCGCAGGTCAGTGACGAAGTCGTTCAAAAAACCGGCTTTGAAAAAGGAATCATGACACTGGTTGATGATCCACAGCAAAAAGAAGTTTTAGCTGCCATCTCCGACCTCCCGTTGAATCGCTGCGCGGGTGGTTCGGCAGCAAACACAATCGTCGGGATCGCAGATTTTGGAGGCCAGGCAGCCTATTGCGGAAAAGTTGCCGCCGATGAAGTCGGCGAGTTCTTCCTGAACGACATGCGGAAAACAGGCATTAGTATTGATGTCCCTCCAGCAACTGCCGGCCAATCCGGCACCTGCGCAATCATGATTACACCAGATGCTCAACGGACCATGATTACGAATCTCGGCGTTTCCTCCTCCTTGGCACCCGATGACGTCGACGAAGAGATAGTCAAATGCTCTTCGTACGTTTACATCGAAGGATATCTCTTCACTAATGATACGACCAAGGCTGCCGCGTATCGTGCGATTGACCTGGCGAAAAAGCATGGAACAAAAATCGCTTTCACCGCTTCAGATCCTTTTCTGGTCAATATGATGCGGGAAGAAATGTGGGAGTTGATCAAAGGACCGGTCGATTTATTTTTCTGTAACGAAGAAGAAGCCATGAGTCTTACCCAAAAAACAGATCCCATCGAGTGTGCCAGCGAAATCCACAAGCATTCAGAAAATGTAGCCATCACGATGGGGGCCAGAGGTTCGATTGTGATGAACGACGGTCAGCCCCTCTCGGTTGACGGCGTTGATACCGATGCCGTTGATACGACAGGTGCCGGAGACATGTATGCCGGTGGAATGCTCTACGGAATTACAAACGGTTTGTCATGGCAGCAAGCCGGACATTTGGCCTCTCATGCAGCAGCCCGAATCGTCTCCCAATTGGGAGCGAGGATGAATAAAAAGTTCACCCAAAGCGAGATAGAAGAACTGGCCAACCATTAGCCCGTTTTCTTCCTGCGACTGCCTCTTGGCGATGTCGACGATATGGCATTTTTGTGCAGCAACAGGCTCAACAGCAGACGATATTGGTGTACTGGTCCTATTTCTGTCGACTTTGATGAACTCTCCCCATTCCGCGGTTTCCCATAAAAGGATTGTTTCGCGGGGAGACCAGTTTGAACCCTGCGCTATTGCAGTGTTATACTGCGGGAGGTGCTATGGTTCGGCAAAGTGTTGCTACGATTTTGAAATGCGACTAAATCGTCAAGAACTCGACCATCAACAGCGCCCAGCCACTAAAAAACCGAATGCCAAAGCAACACTTTCCTACTTGTACAATAACACGTTGCCTTCAAACTCAACCGTCCCTCGGCTCAACCCCCATTTTGAAATGTCAAAAACCACCTGCATGACGCTCAGCTTTTTCATCCTGTTAGTGACAACGGCACCATCACAGGAAAAATCTTTAACCTCAAGCACCATCAAGTTAAACGCTGACCTCGCTGTAACTTCGGGCCCTGGCTGGAAATCAATGACAGAGACCGATTTCACGCGAGTCAACAGTGCCGATGACACTTGGTCATTTGAAAAAGAGATGATTCGGTGCACTGGGCGCCCAGTCAGCGTGATCCGCTCCAAAAAGCAGTACACGAATTTCGAGCTAGTATGCGAGTGGCGTCACCTTAAAAAAGCTGGCAACTCAGGCATTTTCATCTGGACGATTCCGGAATCCCTAGAACGTTTGAAAGGCCCTGGTCTTCCCCAGGGGGTTGAGGTTCAAGTTTTAGATCTTGGTTACAAAGAGGCTTATGAGCAGGGTGGAAAACGTGTCGCGGATTGGTTCACCTGCCATGGAGACGTTTTCCCAGTAGGGAATGTCAAAATGAAGCCGTTCCCGCCTGTCGCCCCGAATGGAAAACGAAGTTTTCCGACTAAAAATCTCAGCCTTGGGGTAAATCAGTGGAACAGCTATTACGTCCGAGCAATTAACGGCGAAGTCCGATTATGGGTTAACGGTGAAGAGGTCTCCGGAGGTACCGATATTTCGCCTCGCACGGGTTACCTTTGCTTGGAATCGGAGGGTTCTCCCATCGATTTTCGGGGGCTCAAAATCCGGATTCTTCCGTAATAACAGGGAACTGTTGACCAAGTTTTTTTCCGTGACGGGCAACCGCGATTCTCACGATTGGTTGACAAAGCGACTTTCGGTAAATTCCACGAATCGATTAACTGCTGGCGATGCAGTTGATCGATTATGGTGTAGCCGCAACTCAACATCTGCCAGTTTCTGGAGACCATCTTTTTCAGAAAATTCTCTGAGTCCATCCGGAATGACGCTATGCGCTAAAACTGTCATTCCCAAACCTGATCGAACCGCCGCACAAACTGCGTCATAACTGGTACTTGTCAGCCTTAAATTCCAGCCGGCAGAACAGTGACGAAGCGCACTTTGCAAATGCGAGCGATAAATACAGGGAGCCGGCGCAGCGACTACATCCACAGGTTTCTTTTCCTCTAGTCGGTAATCAAGGCTACCAACCCAGGCCAGAGGTTCATTCCTCAGATGAATTCCCTCTGAGGTCTGACTAATATCATTGAGGGCAATCACCAGGTCATAATCCAATGGATTAGATAAAAGTGTTTTGGAAAGTTCACATTCGATTTCAATGACAATGTTGGGGTGAACCTGAGAAAAGCTGCCCACCAATCCAGGAAGAATGGACATCGTGAATTCGTGAGGTATGCCGATCTTTAAACGACCACGAATATCAGGTTTTACAAGGTAGGAAATCGCTTCGTCGTTCAACATCAGAATTCTCTTGGCGTAATCCAAAAGCGCTGTACCTTCTGAGGTCAATCGTTGTTTGCGGTAGCCTCTTTCTAAAACAGGGCAGCCCACCAGTTTCTCCAACTTTTTTAACTGCAGGCTAATCGTCGGTTGCGTCACGTTCAACGCTTCAGCAGCAGCGGTAAACCCTCCCCGATCGACAATGGTGACGAACGCTCGCAGGACGTCCATTGGTAGGTCTTTCATACCGATCCTATCATTTAAATTATTAATAAAACTATTGTAATTATTAATTTTTCAAATGCCATGATATCGCCTAAATTGGAGACTAAGAACAACGTCAAGCCCCAAGATTTGAATCGTAATGCCTGGAGGAAGGGCGTTGCTGGCTTAAATTGGGGATTTCGTCAGCGAACCGCCTGAACCTTTACTAAATGGAGATTGACTGCAGTGAGCACCGTGACAGAATCCAATGATGATGTGGTCGACCCATCAATAAAACATTCTCACCGGCCGGCAGCTCACCACTTCGGCAACGAGAACGAATTTCACTTCAGGCACATCGGCGTTTCCTCAGATGAAGTCCAGCTGATGTGCAGTCAATTGGATGTTATCGACCGCGACGAACTAATGTCAGAGGTCATCCCCGCTTCGATCCGTTCCGATGGCACGCCGCTTTCCGAACCCCATTCTGAGGCCAATGCAATTGGTCGCCTACAAGCGTATGCCGAAAAAAACATCGTCGCGAAGTCATTTATAGGCATGGGTTACAACCCCTGCCACACGCCAAATGTTATCCTCCGAAATGTACTCGAAAACCCAGCTTGGTACACGGCCTACACCCCTTATCAACCCGAAATCTCACAAGGCCGGCTCGAGGCATTACTAAACTTCCAGACCATGGTTTCCGACCTGACGGGGTTTCAAATTGCCAACGCTTCACTTCTTGATGAAGGTACCGCTGCTGCCGAGGCGATGGCGCTTTGTTTCCGAGTCACAAAGAGTAAAAGCAAAACATTCTTTGTCTCATCGGAAGTCCATCCTCAAACGATTGCGATCTTGCAGACAAGATCCGCACCGCTGGAAATAGAGATCGTTGTTGGTGATCATCAAATCGATCTGGAAAACGAGGATTTTTTTGGAGCTCTTTTTCAGTACCCTGCCAGCCATGGCCAACTCTATGACTATTCAGATGCCATCAAATTACTCCAGGAAAAAAATTGCATGGTCGTTGTTGCGGCCGATCTCCTTAGTTTGACACTTTTAAAATCTCCGAAAGAGCTCGGGGCAGATGTTGCAGTTGGAACGACCCAAAGAATGGGAGTGCCAATGTTTTTTGGCGGACCACACGCGGCCTATTTTGCAACTCATGAAAAACACAAAAGAGCATTGCCGGGTCGGATCATCGGTGTTTCAAAGGACATTCATGGGAATCCAGCACTCCGTATGGCCCTTCAAACCAGGGAACAACATATTCGGCGGGACAAAGCGACCAGCAATGTTTGTACGGCGCAGGCCTTGCTTGCAATTGCAGCCGGTTTATTCGCCGTTTATCACGGCCCGACCGGCCTGACCCGAATCGCCAGACGAATCCAATATTTCACCGGAATGCTTGCCGATCTCCTAGCTCAAAACAAATGGAATGTCGTCAATGCTACTTGGTTTGATACCTTAACTGTCGCGGTACCCGATGCCGAATCGTTTCTCGCTGCAGCCCACGCCAAACAGGTTAATTTCAGAAGGGTAGACGGCGCTCATATCGGCATATCTTTAGATGAAACGACGACCAACACCGAGATCCAACTGATTCTGGACTGCTTTGACATTAAATGTTCTTTGCCAAATCACTCGGATGAGATCAACGAATTGGAATCTGTCATACCGGACAATCTTCGTCGAAATAGTAAGTTCCTGACGCATCCCGTTTTCCATGACTATCAAACCGAAACCGAAATGCTTCGCTACCTGCGAAAACTCTCCGACAAGGACCTGGCGTTGGATCGAACGATGATTCCGCTTGGTTCATGCACGATGAAACTCAACTCAACGACCGAGATGATCCCTGTAAGTTGGCCCGAGTTTTCCGACATCCATCCATTTGCTCCTAACAACCAAACGGTAGGTTATCGCGAATTGATTTCCGATTTGGAAACCATGCTTTGCGATGCTACCGGATATGATTCTGTTTCCCTTCAGCCTAACGCGGGATCACAGGGCGAATTTGCCGGTCTACTGGCTATCCAGGCCTATCATTCAAGCCGAAATAAAACGCATCGCAATGTCTGCCTGATCCCTCAGTCAGCCCATGGCACGAACCCTGCGTCTGCCAAGATGGCTGGCATGAAAATTGTGGTTATCCAATGTGATGGTGATGGGAATATAGACGTTGTCGATCTAAAGACAAAAGCCACCACTCATCGCGAAAACCTATCCTGCATGATGATCACCTACCCCTCGACCCATGGGGTGTTCGAGGAAAACATTCGTGAACTATGTGAGATCATTCACGACCATGGTGGGCAGGTTTATATCGATGGAGCCAACCTGAATGCTCAAGTGGGACTGTGCGAGCCCGGAAAATACGGAGGAGACGTTTCCCATCTTAATCTGCACAAGACGTTTTGCATTCCTCATGGCGGCGGCGGGCCAGGCGTCGGACCTGTGGCTGTTCGTAGTCACTTGGCTCCGTTCCTACCGGCTACAGAGGATTTCAACGGCAACCCCAAGGCTGGCAAGGTTGATCAGTCCAGTAGGGTGGGTAGCATTTCGGCTGCCCCGTTTGGCAGCGCAGGAATTCTCCCGATCTCATGGGCCTACATTTACATGATGGGGAGTAACGGCCTCAAAATGGCCAGTGAAATGGCAATCTTAAATGCCAATTACATTGCGAAACGACTGGAAGACGTTTTTCCGGTTTTGTATACCGGAAAGAACGGACGGGTTGCCCATGAATGCATCATTGATATCCGTCCACTCACGGAGTCTACCGGTATTACAGTGGACGATGTCGCCAAGAGGATGATGGACTATGGCTTCCACGCTCCGACGATGTCATTTCCCGTGGCGGGCACTTTAATGATTGAGCCAACCGAAAGCGAATCCAAAAGAGAATTAGACCGATTCTGCGATGCCATGATTGCAATTCGGAATGAAATCGAATCGGTAGCCAAGGGAGTCTTCGATCAAAAGAATAACCCTCTAGTCAATGCACCCCATACAGCTCGCTGCGTGAGCTCGGACAATTGGACAGGGGATTACCCGAGAGAAACAGCCGCTTTTCCGTTACCTGCCCTTGTGGAAAACAAGTATTGGCCGCCTGTTGGACGTTTGG
The DNA here is from genome assembly GCA_014238905.1 of Planctomycetota bacterium. Taxonomy (GTDB): domain Bacteria; phylum Planctomycetota; class Planctomycetia; order Pirellulales; family Pirellulaceae; genus JABAAE01. The sequence goes on along the minus strand of JABAAE010000017.1, from coordinate 52,155 downwards.
ATCATGCTCACGGAGACCGAAATCTGGTCTGCTCCTGTCCTGACATCGAATCCTATGAATCCTAGATTCGATGGTTGGTAGTCCATTGGTACACAGAGAACTGCCTCCATTCCCCCCGTCATTGCCCTGCATGGATATTGATGCCTGAATCAGGCAACGACTTTAACTGATTTTGCAAACTGGTAGACTGCCGGTTGTCATACCGGAACATTTTTTTATGTTGATCTTGATAGTCGGTTCCATCTGCCCGCTCGATCAAGATTCCACGAACTAAAGGTGTCTCCCAACGCTGGTCATGCAACATAAAGAAAGCAATCCCCTCCTAGATTAAGAAATGCAATTCAAAAACAGAAAACAAGGAGGGTGGATTCCAGCAACGTTGGCGACCGCCATGTTGCTGGTATGTGGGTGCGTCTCGGCTGACCCGTCTAGAAGCCGGACTGTGATGCGACTGGCAGTCACAACCAGCACACACGACTCCGGGCTGTTGGAAATTCTAGTTCCGATTTTTGAGGAGCGGGCAAATGCACGCGTTGACGTCATCGCAGCCGGGACAGGTAAGTCACTGCTTTTGGGAGAACGTGGTGAAGTGGACGCTATCTTGTGTCACTCACGTGATGCGGAGGAAAAGTTCATCAAATCCGGCCATGGAATCCGTCGAGAAGACGTCATGTTCAATACATTCGAAATCCTGGGGCCACCTGATGACCCGGCCAAGATTAAGGGACTCCAACCCCACCAGGCATTTGCCCGACTCTCGACCCAACAAGCGACATTCGTTTCGCGAGGAGATGAAAGTGGTACTCATATTAGGGAAAAAGAAATCTGGGGCCTTTTGGATAGTAAAACGAAAACAGATCATATCCTTAAGACCGGCCAGGGAATGGGACCTACTTTAACCATCACCGACCAAAAACAGGCCTACACTATTTGCGACCGGGCAACGTTTCTGTACATGCAGGATCACATCACACTGATTCCCTTGGTCCCTCAGGCATTGATCCTGAAGAACTCCTATGGCGTTATTGTCGTTAATCCGAATAAAAACAATTTAGTCAATTCCGACATCGCCAATCAGTGGGTCGATTTTCTGATTTCCTCCGAAATCCAACAGAAAATCCAAGAGTATCAGATCAACGGAGAATCCCTGTTCTTTCCCTTGCATGATGCAAGTGGAAGCTCATATTCGGTCCAATAAATCCCTCTAAAACCAAGGCTTAAGCCATGCAATACCTTTGGGATGGAATTCAGCAAGCCTTCTTGCAAATCTTGAGTGGCGACCATGAAGTCATGCAGGCCACGCTTCGCACGATCTGGATCTCTGGCACGGCCGTTTTAGCCGCTTCTGTTTTTGGTATCCCGATCGGGATGTGTCTGGCCAGAACTCGCTTCCCACTGCGGCATACGTTGTTACAGGCATTTCGTATTGGAATGGCATTACCAACTGTTTTTATCGGGATCATCTGTTTTGCCATGTTTTCCCGGCAAGCACCACTGGGCCCATTGAACATACTCTATACCCCCTGGGCCATCATGGTTGGAGAATTCCTGCTGGCTTTGCCGATCATCGTTTCACTCACACAGGGGGCGATTCAATCCCTTGACCGGAGAATCAGCGAAACAGCCAAAATACTTGGAGCGGGGCGATTACTACGCTGGAGAACGTTTCTTTCTGAGGCAAGAATTGGAATATCTCTTGCAATCCTGACAGCCTTTTCACGCTGTGTAACAGAGCTTGGAATTGCCATGATGGTGGGTGGCAACATCAAGGACCGTACGCGCACCCTCTCAACAGCGACTGCGATGGAAACAGGCAAGGGAGAATTTTCGGATGGATTGGCCATGGGAGTAATCCTGCTTGGGATCGCCATGATCGTTACCCTGACGATTGGAAGGCTTATCCGTGACGATGAATAAAGAGGCCTCGCCAGCTCGATCAGCAATCCTTCGGCTGAGCAACCTGGTCGTTGAAAAAAAAGGACAGATTATCTGTCAACTGAAAAGTCTTGTTGTTGCCCATGGCTCCTACGTTTCAGTCACCGGTCCCAACGGATCCGGAAAATCAACATTGCTGAGAGTCATTTCCGGACTCGAAACTGAATTCCAAGGCCAATTTGAGATCGACATAAGTCCACGAGATTGCGCTTTCGTACCGCAAGATCCCTTGATGTTCCGGGGATCTGCGGCCTACAACGTGGAATATCCACTGATCGCGCGGGGAATGCCTGCCCTTCAACGCAGGTCGCAAGTGCAGCAAATGCTAAGAGAATTTGGCCTGACGGAGTTGAAGGACAAAAACGCGAAATCTCTTTCAGGCGGGGAAAAAAAACGAATCGCTTTCGCTCGGGCGGTTATCTATGAACCCAAAATCCTCCTGCTTGACGAACCCTTCGCCGAACTGGATTCGATCGCCACCAACCACCTGATCCATTATTTAAATCAGTCGGACAAAACGGTATTCATCACCTCACCCAAACTGGATTCCAATCTGTCGACTTCCGCTCAACAAGTTGAACTCTCGAGCCACCAACACAGCGATCCAGCTGACCAACGACAATAAATCTCAGTGAATCCCCGCGGCAAGCTCAAGTCTTGACTCCCGATTCTAGCTGCATCAAAAACTGTGAGATGACATCGATGGATGGATCCCGATGAATGGCACCGGAAACGGCAACCCGGTGAAATCCACATTCGATCACCTGCGACAGATTTCCCAAGTCGATTCCGCCGATTGCAAAGGCTGGAATATCCACCTGACCGGCAACCTGAGCCAACAGGGCAGTCCCTTGGTATTCACTGAAGCATTTGGTGCGAGAAGGAAAAGTCGGGCCAACACCGATATAGTCCGCTCCATTTTTCTCCGCTTCGAGGGCCTGCCCTAATGAGTGAGCGGAAATACCGATCAGCATTTCGGTGGGTACAAGCAGACGTACATCCCTCACCGAAAATTCGTCCTGTCCGAGATGGACACCGTCCGCGGACGCCATCACTGCGATATCGGGGCGATCGTTGACAATAAAAAGTGTATCGCCATGCCGGCAAATTTCGACTGCAATCTTTGCTCGTTGCAACAACTCTCCATCGGCAAGATTTTTTTCTCGCAACTGGATCACATGCGTGCCAGCTTCGACGAGTCGTTCCATGCGACTACGAAACTCGACTTCGTTGTCACATCCAGAAGTCAAAACGTAGAGTTGCCGTCCCTCAAGTCGATCAGATGTTCGAATCTGTTGTTTCAGGCTTTTCTCGAGTTCGTAAAACTCGTACCGCAACGTCTCTATTATTCCGGCAAGTTCCGGCACAAGGAGCTTGGAGTATTCCTCCAATACTCGTAATGCTTCGGACACCCTTGAGCAATTGGCAACCAGTAGAGAGGCAAAATCTGGCCGAATATATTCGTTTGCTGCGGTAATCGAGGCTCCCACATCCGCTTGGCTGTCCCTCTGCAGCAACCAACGATCAGAATATTCGCTGCATGCAGTTGAAAGCGAATGGCGAAAATCCTTTGTTTTTTTGGATAATATTGAGTTCGACAATCCGAATCTAGCAAAGTCCTCCAATACCCGCAGGCCCTCAATCGCTCGATTACGATTCGCATCAAGGACGCGGTAGATTCTGTTTTTTTCAATGGGTGATAGCATATATTTAATCTGCCAAACCTCGGGCGTTTAGGCAATGAGACAATCCCTCCCATTCTCAATTACACCTTAAACTAAAAAGCACAAATTCACTTGCCATTGACCATGGGTGTTGATTTGCTCGCTGTGGAGATGACCGTGCCACGTGTTCTACTTTTCTCCAACGTTAGAATTGTGGTGGAATTCCATGGTTCCCGACCAAAATTTTGGGTTCAGGACATAATGAAAATCCCGGCTAAGTGTCGCGGCAGCAAAACCGAACCCTGTTTCTTGGCCTCAAATGGATGAAAAAGCAGCTCTTTCCGATCCAGAACGGCCCGGTTCTGCCTAGTTTACCTTGCTCACCAGACCGCCTCATTGTAGAATCCCAAGTCAAAACGATGCCTTTTAAAAGGGTAAACGGAACGGATTCCGGAGCGAAACTGAATGCAACGCATTCCCATTATTTTCACATTATGGCCAGGACTGCCACAACTTTGGTTGCGTGGGAGTTGGATTGGTCTGGGGAAAGCGGTTAGTTTCGCAGGCTTCCTAAATTTCATACTGATCGCTACGTTCTGGCGCCCGGAGTGGATTCCAAAAACACCTTTGATTGGTTGCTGGATTGTTCTGGGAGGCACCTGGGCATGGGCTATTCTGCGGAATGATTCTCCACTTGGGTTGCATCAAAAAGGAAAAACAAAGAAAAACACTTCAAAATCCAACCAACTTTTCCGATCGGCACAATCGGAATATCTCCGCGGTCATGTTGATGAGGCAGAGAAACTTCTCGAAAGGCTGATTTTGATAGACCCAGAGGATCTTGATGCTCAATTATTTCTTTCAACACTACACCGGCACCGTGGACGGCTTCCTCAAGCGGAAAAGCTCTTAAAAGCGTTGGAAGAAAAGGATCAAATAGCCAAATGGCAGTTTGAAATTGAAGATGAACGTAAATTAATAAGGGAAATGGAAACCGATCTCATGGAGTCTCAATCGGATCAATCCGAATCTCCGCTGTCGGAGACGGGTGAAAGGGAAAGTGAACCGATTGTACCCACCAGGATCATTCGACCTGCCGCTTGAACTGAAAACTTTCAATGAACCACTTTTCCAATTGCCTGAACTTTCCGATAATATAATTAAATCATTGCCGCTATCGAGGAATTTCCATGTACGAAAGATTTACCGACAGAGCTCGCAAGGTCATGCAGTTGGCCAATCAGGAAGCTCAACGTTTCAACCACGAGTACATTGGTACCGAGCATATTCTGCTTGGACTTGTTAAGGAAGGTAGCGGTGTCGCGGCAAATGTCCTGAAAAATCTCGATGTTGATCTTCGAAAAATTCGTCTCGAAGTCGAAAAACTGGTTCAAAGCGGGCCTGACATGGTCACGATGGGAAAACTCCCCCAGACGCCGCGCGCCAAAAAAGTCATCGAGTATTCGATGGAAGAAGCTCGGAATCTCAACCACAACTATGTGGGGACCGAACACATCTTGCTAGGGTTACTGCGTGAGCAGGAAGGGGTGGCCGCACAGGTATTGATGAACCTTTCCCTCAAACTGGAGGATGTCAGGGAAGAAGTTCTGAATCTTCTCGGGCATGACCTTGAAGGAGCGGAAGCATCCAGCCGTGGTCGGGCAGATGGTGGCGGTAGCGGTGGTGAAAGCCCATCAGGAAAAGGTAAATCCAAGACACCTGCCTTGGACAGCTTTGGACGTGATCTAACAGAACTGGCTCGTCAAAACAAACTGGATCCAGTTATTGGGCGTCAGAATGAAATAGAACGAGCGATCCAGGTGCTCTGCAGGCGAACCAAAAACAACCCTGTTTTGCTCGGTGAAGCTGGCGTGGGCAAAACAGCGATCGTTGAGGGGTTTGCACAGAGGGTTATCTCAGGAAATGTACCCGAGATTTTAGCCGAAAAACGAATTGTGGTTCTGGATCTGGCAATGATGGTTGCGGGAACAAAATATCGAGGACAATTTGAAGAGCGTATCAAGGCAGTCATGAACGAAGTTCGCCGCGCCAAAAACACAATTCTCTTTATTGACGAATTACACACATTGGTAGGCGCCGGTGGAGCCGAGGGAGCCATTGACGCAGCCAATGTTCTCAAACCGGCGCTTTCAAGGGGGGAGATCCAATGCATTGGTGCAACGACGCTCGATGAATACCGGAAATACATTGAAAAGGACAATGCCCTCGCGAGAAGATTCCAAGAAGTGATCGTGGAACCCACCAGTGACTCCGAAACCGTCGAGATTCTTAAGGGACTGCGAGAACGCTATGAAAAACACCATAACGTACAAATCACCGACGACGCAGTTGAATCCGCTGTTGAACTCTCTGCTCGGTATATCACAGGTCGATGCCTGCCGGATAAAGCCATCGATGTGATTGACGAGGCCGGAGCTCGCGTTCGGCTGAGAACAATGACCCGACCACCAGACTTAAAAGACATTGATGAAGAAATCACCCAGCTGAATAAAGACAAAGAGGACGCCGTTGCTAATCAGGACTTTGAGAAGGCCGCAGCGTTAAGAGATCAAGCGGACAAGCTGAAGAAAAAGCGGGAACAAATCAAACGCGATTGGCGCGATAAATCCCGAGAAGTCGATGGTGTGGTCGATGAAGAGGTCATTGCCGAAGTCATATCGAAGATGACTGGCATTCCTCTGACAAGACTTTCCACCGAAGACAGTCTTCGTCTATTGAAAATGGAAGACGAGCTGCATAAAAAAGTAATCAGCCAAGACCATGCCATCAAGTCGATTTCCAAGGCTGTGCGCCGCAGCCGTAGTGGTCTCAAGGACCCGAAAAGGCCAATCGGTTGCTTCATGTTTGCTGGGCCCACGGGTGTCGGTAAAACCCTTTTAGCCAAAGCGTTGGCAGAATTCATGTTTGGAGACGAAGACGCTCTGATCACCATCGACATGAGTGAGTATATGGAAAAACACAACCTCTCGAGGTTGATTGGTGCCCCTCCAGGATATGTTGGCTACGAAGAGGGAGGACAATTAACCGAGAAAATCCGACGTCGTCCCTACGCGGTGGTGCTGTTGGATGAAATCGAGAAGGCTCATCCCGATATTTTCAATATGTTACTTCAGGTCATGGAAGAAGGCCGATTGACAGACTCTTTTGGACGAAATGTCGATTTCAGAAACGTCATTTTGATTATGACCACCAATGTAGGTGCCCATGCCATCAAGAACGAATCCAAATTTGGTTTCGAGGTCCCTGGAGATGACGCCAGCTTTGAAAGCATGAAGGAACGAGTTTATGACGAGGTCAATAAAGCATTCCGCCCAGAGTTCCTCAACAGAATGGAAGAGCCCATCATTTTCCGTCATCTGGAAAAGAAGGATCTGAAGGCTGTCGTCGATCTGGAACTTATCAAAGTCTGCGGTCGGCTCGAGGAGCGAGGATATCAAGTGGTACTAACCGATGAAGCGAAGGAATTCCTGATCAAGAAAGGAACAAACCTTGATTTCGGTGCCCGCCCAATGCGTCGTGCGTTGGAAAGTTTTGTAGAGGATCCTCTTTCAGAAGAACTTCTCCAAGGTACATTCGAAGGCAAAAACAAAATCATGATCGATGTAGAATTGAAGGACGGAAAGCCTAAACACTTGAAGTTCGAAGGCGCCTTTGAAGCAGCAGCCGAAGAAGAAGAGCCTGTTGCAGCGGCAGTTGCAGAGTCTTCTGAAGAGCCTGAACCCGAGACTTCGGAAGAATAATTCCGCCGGCGACGACCATTCCATCCTGTAATGAAAACGGGCCAACTCCTTACGGAGTTGGCTTTTTCTCATTCTGCACTCAAGCCAACGCGGTCGGGGGGGGGACAGCACTCAAAACAAAATCCGTATTTTGACCTGAGCGGCCAAAACCGGTTCAGTTCATCCGCTGCTCAAATCTAAAAAGACTCGGCTAATTGGAAAAACCCCAGATTTCCGTGTTTCTTTGTTGATCTCCCCGCTTAACAATAGCAATTAATTTGACTTTCTTTTTTGCACCTCAAGACAACCGTGGTTTGCCACTATTATTTCGATTTGGCTTAGATCGAATTTCTCGATCAGCTAACGCAATCAATCGACCGGCTCTCCATTTCGAAGTCGCCCTCCCGATTTATTTCCAGCGAACAATCGCGAGCAAGGGAGATAACAAATCCGGTGATCGGTTCGCTACAATACACTCAGCAGAGATCTCCCATTTCATGACGAGGTAACAAAGTGACACCATTCCATCAACACAAATTGGCCAACAGTCTGGCGTTGGCATTGGGCATGGCAGTCATCGGATCATTTGTCAGTCCCATCGCTGGTGGTTTTCAATCTGACAACTTTTCGCATGCCAATCTCTCATTTTATTTGGACAAATCCGGGAACCGCCAAAGAATCAAGACCACCGACGACTGGAATAAAAGACGATTACAGATTCTCGAATCGACACATTTAGCGATGGGGAATTTTCCGCCAGGTTCCATTTCCATTCCCGTAACCAGCCGTGAAGTCGCTAAAACCAGTTACGACGAATTTGAAGTCATGACTATTGTTCTGACTTCAAAAAATCAAGTCCCCATCCACGCAGATCTCTACGTTCCGAACTTCGCAAAGGCCAAAAACGCAAAACTTCCTGCAATGCTGGCGTTGCACCCAACCGGAAGCCCCGGTAAAAAAATCATCGGCGGTACTTCACCGAAACCCAACCGCCAGTACGCAAATGAACTTGCCAAAAGAGGCTATGTGGTCATCGCGCCTGACTACCCGTCTTTTGGTGATTCGAGCGACCACAAATTTGCAACCGACGGGTTCGATAGCGGTACGATGCTGGGAATCGTAAACCACAAACGATGCATTGATTTTCTAGAATCCGTTGAGTTTGTGGATCGGGATCGGATCGGCGTCATCGGCCATTCACTGGGCGGTCATAATGCGATTTTCACAGCGGTACACGAACCACGATTGAAAGTAATTGTTAGCAGTTGTGGTTGGACACCGTTCCATGATTACTACGGCGGAAAAATTGCTGGCTGGACCAGTGATCGGTATATGCCGTTTTTAAAAACCAAATTCCATCTCAACGCCGACCTCGTCCCGTTTGATTTCTACGAACTGGTTGCGGCCCTCGCTCCCAGACCTTTTTTTTCTAATGCTCCAAAATCAGATTCCAACTTCGATGTGGATGGCGTCAAAAAAGCGATCGCCCGTGCCAGGCCAATCTACTCACTCTTTGATGCCACCGACAACTTGCGTGTCACGTACCCGCCCTGCGGCCACGATTTCCCATCTGAAATCCGTGAAAAGGCTTATAGCTTTATTGACAAAGCACTCGATCATCAACCAAGCAATAAGATAGGCTTCGATAGTGAATTGCCGAGACTCACACCGCTCTCGCCCAAAAACGCCCTCGATTCGTTTAATCGACGGCAAATCTCGCTGGTTGCATCAGAACCTGCAATTACTGATCCCATTGCTTTGGCATTTGATTCTCGAAAACGTATGTACGTTGTTGAGATGAAAGATTACTCAGAGCAGGAGAAAGAGTCATTGGGGCAAGTTCGCCTGTTGACCGACAGCAATCATGACGGAATTTACAACCAAAGTGTTATTTTTGCAGACAGCCTTTCCTGGCCCACCGCAATTATTTGCTTCGATGATGGTGTATTTGTGGGAGCAGCGCCGGACATTTTTTTTCTAAAGGATACCGACGGAGACGGTAAGGCTGACATCCGGAAAAAAGTTTTTTCTGGATTCGGTCGCAATAACGTGCAAGGACTTTTGAATAGTTTTCGATGGGGTTTGGACAATCGAATTCATGGTGCCACCAGCAGTTCAGGTGGTACGGTCTACCGCTTTAAAGACAACCCAAAAACAGGAATACAATTACGGGGTAGAGACTTTTCATTCGATCCCCGAACACTGCAGATCCAAAGCGAGACAGGTGGAGCGCAACATGGCATGTGCTTCGATGATTGGGGTAACAAGTACGTTTGCTCCAACAGTGACCACGCACAGCTAGTGCTTTACGATGATCATTACTTGTCGAGAAACCCAACCATGAGTGCTATACGGCCACGTATCAGCATTGCCGATGATGGCGGACAAGCCCCCGTTTTCCGCGAAAGCCCCGTTGAACCATGGAGAATCGTCAGAACTCGGTTGCGAGTTGCTGGCAGTGTTCCAGGACCAGTGGAGGGTGGTGGTAGAGCTGCTGGTTATTTTACTGGTTCAACTGGCATCACGATTTTTCGGGGTGATGCAGACATCTTGAGCAAAGGCACTGCCGTAATAGGCGATGTCGGCAGTAACATTGTTCATCGAAAGTCGATACAGAGAACCGGGCTGGATGTTATAGCCTCACGTATCGATCCAATGTCAGAGCTGATCGCGTCGTCTGACAATTGGTTTCGACCAGTGCAATTTGAAAATGGACCGAGCGGTTGCCTTTACATTCTTGACATGTATCGTGAAGTGATCGAACATCCAAAAAGCCTGCCGGCAGAAATAAAGAAACATCTCGATTTAACAAGTGGAAAGAACCTAGGCAGGATCTATCGCTTCGGTACTCCAAAACTGAAACGAAAATACAAGGATGGCGGCGATTTGAAGCCACAGATCGACGTCGAATCTTTGGTCGAATTTCTCGATCATCCCAATTCATGGCACCGCGAAACGGCAGCCCGACTGATCTTCGAGAGGCAGGATTCCACAGCGGTACAGTATCTTCAAACGGTACGGGTCAAGAATTTTGGCGAGTTAGGCCGACTCCATGCGTTATATGCGCTCGATGGCCTGGGACGACTCAAACTGGACGATTTAATGATTGCCTGCCAGGATGCTGATCCAAACATCCGGCGACATTCCATTTTGCTCGCCGAGAAAAACAACCATCAGTGGATCTATGACACTTGTTTCAAGAAGCTAGTGGACGATCCGGACCCTCAAGTCCGTTTACAGCTTGCTTTTTCGATTGGATTTACAAAGAAAGAGTATCGCCTACCCATACTCTGGCGGTTACTTAAAAAATCTGCCGCACACCCTTTGATGGTGACAGCAATCATGAGTTCCGCAAATGATCTGCAGCTTGATTTATTCAAAAAGAACCAGGCGTGGTCCATCAATCCAGACTCGAATCTGAAATCATTAATTTCCCAAAAATTAATTTCTCAAATCGCCAAACGGAACCGCGACACGGAATTACAGGAGTTGGTCAGTTTCCTTGCTCTCCAAATCGGCCAAGGGGAAATTAACGACGTCAAAAATACCATTATCAATCTGACCGATTTGAACCCCGCGTTATTTGGGAAATTAACAGCCGCAGATTCGTTACGCGTTTTTTTCCAGCAGCAATTTTCCATTGCGGAAAATCTAGCCGTCTCCGAAACCGCTCCCGTTTCCAACCGAGTTGACTCGATTGCCTTTCTTGCAATGGCACGAAAAACGAAGAACAAACCACTACTGCTTTCATTAATGAACATCCAGCAGCCAAAAGAGATTCAACTGGCAGCACTAAGAGGCATCTGCCAAACAGTCGATTTGGAAACAGCAACAGAATTACTTGCAATAAGGAAAACTCTTGGAGGTGAAGTACAACGAGAAATATTTGCTAGACTCCTTTCAAGAAGAGACTGGACCATAGAATTATTAAAAAACACACCCGCGTCACAATTCCCGCCCGGTGTTCTTTCGACTCTCTCCAAATCAAACCACGATGAGGTTAAAACTCTCGCTGAATCACTACTGTCAAAGGTGACCAATGCTGATAAGAGGTCGCTGATCGCTTCATACCAGTCTTCATTAGGAATCCTGGGTGATCCGAGTGGTGGCAGGTTGCTGTTTAAAAAACACTGTGCTGCCTGTCACAAAGCTGGTGGCTCTGGCAACGAAATTGGCCCTAACCTTGCTTCAATGAAGAACCGTGGAAGATCGGCTCTTCTTACTAATGTTTTGGACCCTAATCGAGAAATCAATCCTCAATTTCACAACTACATCGTTCAACTGACCGACGGTCGTACGATCACCGGGATGATTATCAATGAATCCGTCAACTCGATTACGTTGCAGCATCCGGAAAACAAAACCACCATGGTTCCCCGTGCGAATATTGAAGCGATAAAGAATACTGGTTTATCCCTAATGCCCGATGGTCTTGAGAAAGAAATTTCTCCAATTCAAATGGCGGATTTAATTGAATTCCTGATGAGTGCCCAATAAAAACATTCCCGCCACAATGACCTTTTTTTGAAGATTCCCAACCTCAATCCTAACGAGTGAAAATTGTGAACAGATTGGTCTTTCTATTGGCAACGCTGTGGGTGCATCAAAACTCACTCGGCCAAATTCGCATTTCGACGTTTCATGTGGACGCTTCACCGCGTATCGGCAGTCCGCTGGCTTACGATCCCACCATTGCGATTCAAAACCCACTTTCATGCCGCGGAATCATCATCCAGTCATCGCAAAAGCCTGTTATTCTTTGCAGTATTGACTGGCTTGGCGTTGCCAATGGTAGTCAAACAGAATTTAAAGAAGCGTTTGCGGCGGCGGCAGGAACAACGACTAACCGCGTTAGTATCCATGCTGTTCATCAACATGATGCCCCACGTTGCGATGCCTCGGCAGAAAAAATATTATCTCAATATGGGTACGGCAAAAAAGCGTACGACCCAATACTATTGAACAGGGTAATCAGCCGAAGTGTGGAAGCAATCTCCAAATCCATGCGTTCCGCCCAGACCGTAACTCATCTCGGACTGGGAAAGGCAGCAGTCAAGATGGTGGCGTCCAACCGTCGAATACTGGGGCCCGACGGTAAAGTGAAAATAACACGATATACAGCCACGAAAGATCCTGCGATTCGCGATCTGCCGGTAGGCACAATTGATCCATTTTTGAAAATGATCAGTTTTTGGAATAACAGCAAACCTGTTGCCGTTCTAACCTTTTATGCAACACATCCTCAAAGCTATTACCGCACTGGAAAAGCCAACGTCGATTTTCCTGGAATGGCGAGAAATGCCAGAGAGCAGGAAACTGGTATTCCTCACATCCATTTCAATGGAGCAGGAGGCAATATTGGCGCCGGAAAATGGAATGATGGATCACCGGGAAATCGGAAGGTGTTGGCCAAACGCGTAGAAGTGGCCATGTTGACCGCTTGGAATTCAACCGAAAGAGAGGTCATTGATGCTAACTCATTGAAATGGCAAGTCATCGAGAGCCAACTTCCACTTGCCCGTGGTTTAGATAAGAAGACTCAAATTGCCGTTTTGGAAGACAGGAACGAATCCGATAGTAATCACCTGTACGCCGCCAAACATTTGGCATGGATCAACCGAACCGAAACAAAACAGCCCGTTTCCTCAGCTTGCCTCACACTAAACCACTCCAAAACCCTTTTAATGCCCGGCGAGCTATTTGTAGAGTACCAACTGGAAGCCCAGAAAATGGATCCCCATTCGTTTGTGACGATGGCAGCTTATTCAGAATATGGCTGTGGTTATATCGGAACCAAAATCGGCTACTCTCAGGGGGGATATGAAACCAGTCCTCGTGCATCACGGGTGGGCCCTGGTTCGGAGAGAATTCTGATGAACGCAATGAATAAGTTACTTGGTGCCAACTAATCAGCCACGATACCGTCTCGCCTGCCTTTCGCTTCCCATGAAAAGCTAAAAACCGTGTACCCGGCAAGTGATTAGAATTCCAGGTTCGCGAAAAGTTATTGGGAATCGAAAAAGGAATTTCCGGACTTCCCCCACCACCCGCTTGGTAATCCAACTGATTATTTCCGAAATCGATTGATGGACTCTCGAGCTTGACCTCTTTCCAAGCATTTGATGAATTGCTGTCCAGCTTGTCGGTCCACTCCGTTATCATAAATCCGGTTCAACGTTTTGATTGCCTTGATGGCTTCCTCAGGTTGGTTCAAGATTCGCTCGGCAATCTCGCTGGACTTAGGGATCAATTGTGAACTTGGCACAACATTGCGAAGCCAACCCATGGATTTGGCAGCGTTTGAATCCATGAATTCGCCGGTCAAACTCAAATCAAGTAACTTGCTACGTCCCAAGGTTTTTTGGAGAATCTGCCAACCATAGTTCGGCGGCCATCCAAGCTTGACTTCAGGAAGCCCACAACGCAAATCATACGTTCCCAGTCGAATATCACAGGCAGACGCAAAAACCATTCCTCCCCCAACTGCCAATCCCTCAAGAGCAGCAACGGTGGCTTGGGGCAAACCCGTTATTCGGCGATAGAGATTACCACGTCGTAAACTAAGGTCCTCCATAGCCGTAAGATTTTCAGCATCCAGTTCTGCCACATCATCCCCGGCCGAAAAATTGCCTCCCTTTCCAGTAAAGACGACAACACCGACTTGTTCATCGTTCTCCTCCAAAGATGAACATAGAAATTCCAACTCGCTGATCATTTGAATATTAATCGCATTCTTTTTGTCCGGCCGGTTTAGTTCGACATGTAACAACCTGTCGCGGTAGCGAGTTTTCAACATCCGCAAATCACTTAGATCAAGCCCCCTTGGCATTAAGGGTTGATGGTTCTTGTGTTCGGCAATCCGATGAGCAAAACTATCGGTCTTGATGATGGCCCTCCGATGTGTGCCCTTTCCGATTTCCTCCCATTGATCCCGAGCGGAAACATCAAAGGAAATTATTTTCCCAGACACCTTGGTAATTATTGCAGTCGCGGTAACTCGGGTTCCCGGAGGCGTTGCGGCAACATGGGCGACCTCAACATCCACACCAACTGATTCCTCTTCCGGGTTAAGCAACGGCTGGAGAGCCTCCCTTGCTGCATGTTCCATCAAATGGATCATCGAAGGTGTCGAATAGACCGAAGCCGCAGGATTGCCACCTAAAGTAATGGTTTGTTCTGGTCCGACTAATGCCGACAGCATCCCCCGTACGCCAGCCTTAATCTTGGAATTCATGGTCTGTTTCGCTGTTTAACGTTGATTGTTTTTCAATTTCTGATACTACCTGCTGGTCGATTCAGAACGAAGGCTTCTGAACAGTTCATCAACCGATATCGAAACAAACCAGCTCACTCAAACAGGTTTGTATGTGGCGCAGCCTCCAGCAAAATTTAATTTCTCATTTCTGCTTGGTATTAACATTTGAGATCAGCTTCTGAACGTTCACCGGTGCCCCTCCCAATTCCTTCGACCTATCGGCTGCCGACATGAATGCATAAAGTTCAATCGTCTCCTCGGGAGGGACAGGTGATTTGCCCGTTTTAAACATTTTTACAATTTCCACCAACAGCGGCCGATACCCTCCGTATTTACCCAAATCAACAATCCCTTTTTCACAAAAAGCCGTGCCACCATATCCCGACTTACCAGCACGAATTCCACGAAAAGTCGCCATCCGACCATCCTTCCAGACGCCGGTGACCACATCGAACTCCGCAGAAGTGGATCGAGTGACACTCTGACATCCAGGTCCCATCACGGTATAGAGAATTTCTACTCCGTGAATCCCGTACCAGTACAGGTCAGGATGGGTTTTTTCCAACGAGCATGGACTATAGGTATTAACCCCTAAAATCTTGCCATGCGATCCTTTGCGAATCTCCTGAGCGCCCGCCATATAACGCAGTGAAGAGGAGGAAAAAACGGGGACTCCTTTCTCTTTTGCATATCGAAAAATCCGGACGGTATCCGCAAGGGATGCGGCGATGGGCTTATCTATAAAAAGAGGTTTTCCCGCATCGATTACCTGTCGGGCTTGAGCCCAATGTGGCCGCCCATCATTCGTTTCGAGCAAAACGCAATCTACCGCTTCAAGCAAGAGATCGATCGAATCGGTAATTTCGACACCCATTTCGGAAAGTTCCTTGGTGTAGCGAGGAATTCGACTGACGCTGGATTCAATGTCCTGACTCCCATGAGGATAAGCCGCTACCACCCGGCAACCCGCGACATCGTCTTCAGCGTCGGGATCATTCAATATCTTTGCAAAAGCAGGAGCGTGAGAGGTATCCAGACCTATGATTCCTATTTGAATCAAATCAGAGTCCTGCGCGACAAGAAAATGACCTTGAATACAAACGACCATCCACCCTGACAAAAACATGGAAAATAATTTCATCGTCTCTGTTCCTCAAAAAATGCAAAAAACGGTGTGCGATGCTATCCCCGCGGCGCAAAACCCCATCAAACAATGACTATCATGTTTTCTCTTTAGAAGAACTGCACCGGTTGCCTAAATGGGTACATTAAATAGGGTTCAGAAGCGATCAATCTTAACACCAGTTGCAAGCAAACTCCAACAAGCCCTATTACCGAAGTTGTAGGTGCCAAGGAAAAACAGAAGAACTCGAGCCGACCTAATCACACCACTTTGGATGGCGATTTGGCTAGAGTTGCCTTTCAACCCGAACAAAAAAAGACAATCGAACTGTCAATTTCCAACATATCTGGAAGCAATAATGGTCAGACGCTTAGGGTCCAATCGAAAGCAGCCTCGACCACGAAACCAGGCTTTTCCAACGGGTCAGCCTCGAGCCTACCCACCCCACAACCAAATCGTCAGAAAACCCATCGTACCACTGAACTCAATGGAGATCGATTTTGAGGTCGGTACTGGGACCAGAAAGTTCCTTCAAGGACTCAAAGCCCAAGTGCAGGTGGAGACATGGACTGGCAATGATGATCGACAACAAAATTATCGGTCACTGGATTTGCAAATCACCAACAATACCTGATGGACCGAAGCATGAACGCCATACCGCCTGCTTAGCCAATAACCTAGGATGGGTAATTACGAAAAACCGCATCTCAACGCCGCAAGACCCGTTGATGATAAATAGCCGATCGCCCCCAACACAAATAGCGTTTATTGGACAAAACGCAATCCTCACGGATTGCCTGACGCCGAACTAAATAAAAAAAACCGTCGTGATGGGTCAGATCACGACGGCATGATTTCTTGCGGCGAAGGTATAAATTCTTGCGGCAATTTCGACAGAGGGTCAATCCATCGATACCTATTTTCGAAATCTAAATCAACAAGTGATTCAGACTAGCTCTTTTCGATTACCAACCAGCGTACGTAATCTTTCGGCAAGCAAGCTTGCATCGAAAGGTTTTTTAAACGTTTCGTTGATTGCCGATCGATCAAAGCTCATAGGCTGTCCGTCATCTGGCAGTAAAGCGATTAAAATCGTTTCGCCAAAGTCAGTGTTCTTGCGAAGATTTTGGCAAATCTGCAAGGCCTCAACTTTACCAATCGAAAAGTCAACGATGATGCAATCGGGGTGGAAGCTTTCGGCTTGTATGCCGGCTTCGAATCCGCTTGCAGCGACGCCAACTTTAAAGGAATTTTCAGGTGGCAATTCTCGCCGCAAATTCTCGATCAAAACTTGATCCTGAGCAACTATCAGGACTTTGGCCATTGCCTCGTCCTCCAGGTCGCCAAGTGGCATACCATGCTCTTTCAAAAACTTGATCAAAAACTCACGCGGGATGCGTCGATCTTGTGATCCAGGAATCCGGTAGCCCTTAAGGCGACCAGAATCAAACCACTTGCTGACCGTTCGCGGAGCCACCTTACAGATCTTTGCGACCTGACCAGTAGTGAATACCTTCATCTGGGCTCTCCGTAACTCTTCATGTTTTCTGTCCAACTCGACATCCTGTCGAATTGCCTCATTGTCTCAGCGATCCTGCGGAAAAAAAATTCTGCGTTTTCGCTAAATTTGGGCCGAGGCATGTTGAACTATTTCTCCGGCTTGGTTGGACACAGATCCATCTGTTCCAATCCTTAAAACAAATTGCCATGCTGAACTCTGACGAATTCTACAATCCCTTGACGAATTCGCTGACGAGTGAATCCCACATAACAATACGGCGGACGCTTGGTGGGAGGAGAAATTGAAATGCATGCATCATACGGGTCCAGACGCACACTCTTCGTTCAGGCACTTCGCCTGATTTCCCCCCCTGCGGAAAATGCTGATTCTCGGCATCGCTCTGTTCCATCCGAAGATGAAGAAAGCAATGAAGAAACAACTCCTTCCGAATGTTAGTTTCGTTAATATCGAGGGTAATACTTTAAGAAGTTTCGCAAATCATTCCGTGAACATCGACTGAAACCGACATAACCGTTAATCGCAATGCGCGGGCTGTAAAGAGAGTAAAGATAGAGCGGAGTATAACGGCCATGTTCCGCTGACAGCACTTCAGTAGTAGCAGCCGGCACCAAATCGAAAAAAAGTCTGGCAGCCGTTTAGAAAGAGGGCTTTGCAACAGCCCTGAGAATCATGCCACTGTTTTACCGTGGGACGCGGACCGGACGATGGCTTCCTTGGAGATATTTCCTTTTTCATCCACATCCTCAAATCTGACCGATACCTTATTAGAAATCCCCGATTCGAGCATGGTCACCCCATAAAGCGTGTCAGCGGCCGTCATGGTCTTTTTGGAGTGAGTGACGACCACAAACCTCGTCCAGCCCAGAAACCCCTTCAGCACCTCCACAAATCGCCCTATATTCGCCTCGTCGAACGGAGCATCCACTTCATCCAGAACGCAGAAAGGACTGGGACGAAACTGAAATATAGCCAGCAACAGCGAGACAGCAGTCAATGCCTTTTCACCACCACTGAGAAGCGAGTTACTAAACTCCGCTTTACCTGGTGGGGTGGCAACGATATCAATACCAGCTTCCAACTCATCCAACCCCTCCTCGAGGATGATATCCGCTTTTCCTCCTCCAAAGTTTCTTCGATAAAGCGTTTGGAAGTTTTTGCGAATGGCTTCCAAAGTTTCTACAAATATCTTTCGACTATCGGTATTAATGCGAACGATAATCCGTTCCAGCGAGTCCTTGGCCTTCACCAGATCCTGAAATTGTCCGTTTAGGGAATGAAATCGGTCCTCGAGGTCTTCCAGTTCAATCAGCGCATCGGTATTGACCGCGCCAATACTCGTAATTTTCTTTCTCAGAGATTCTACTTCCAGTTCCGCAGCCTCTCGATCCTCAATGACCATTTCCAATTTGCTTTTGACGATTTCGGTAATCTCCAAACCGTAGTCGTCGCGTAAACGTTCCTCAACTACATTTTGCTGATTCTCCAATTGGCCTATTTCCAATTCGAAACCGTGAATCGACGCCTGCCATTTTTTTAAATTTTCCTGCAAAACACCGTAGGACTCCTGTAATCGATCTCTGTGACTAACTGCAGCCTTGCGTTCGTCGGAGTGCTGGACGATTCGATGGGTCAATTGATCTTGTGCTGCCAACTGACCGTCTAGTTGCTCACCGGAAGCGGTGACAATTTCCTGCGATTGAACAATCCTTTCCTGATTGGAATGGGATTCCTCGTTGGACTCCTGCAATCGTGCCTGAGTTTCCTCCCCTGACTGGTTCAATTGTATCAGGCTGTTGTCAAGCCCCTCCACAGTCTTAAGCTCGGTAGCATGATCCAGCTTGAATCCATTAAACGCTGCTGTTTTAGAAGTAAATAACTCTCTGGCAACCCTGCATTGCTCGCCAATCGAGGCACGACTGGACACGACCGCCTGAAGCTCCTGATCGTTTGATTTCATCTGCGTCGTTAGACTCGCCAGGCTATCTCTTGCTTCAACCTTTTTCTTGGAAAAGATTTCCAATTCCTGACTTAGGTGGGCTCGATCCTTCGAGGCTTTATCCAGTCGGTCCTGCAGGTTAGAGCGTCTTAATTGGTGACCGGATAACTGCTGGGAAACCAGCGAGTGCTCGTTCAGCAAACGGTCGACGTCCTTCTCTCCCGACTTAACTTGTGCATCCAAACTCTTAGCCAGGGCATGGGTTGTTTCAATCGATTGCTGCAATTCGACAATACGGTGCTTAAGAGATCTCAACTCACTACGACGGGAAATCAAACCCAACTCCGAAGCCGTTGGCCCCATTACAATAGATCCATCAGGCTCCAAAACTTCGCTGGCAAGCGAAACATATCGTACAGTCGCGGAGTTATTTTCCCTTAGCCTGATAGCATCCTTCAAAGATCTCACAATCCACGCATTACCCAAAAGGTAATCGATAAGCCGCTGGAATTCGGGATCCACTCTGACGACTTGGTCTGCTCTGCCAACAACACCAGTTAGACCGCTGAGGTCGACGTTGTGGCCGACGGTTGGCTGAGGAATATCGACAAGACAAAAAAAACCGACCCTTCCAGCGATATCAGGTTCCTGCGTTTTGAGCCAATCATGCAGTGAGGGCCCATTGCATACCACAAACTGTGCCCATTCTCCTAAGATATGATCGATCAGCGTCGCGTGCTGCACATGAACCTGAATGATGTCAGCGACCAAACCATGCACGCCAGCAAAAGGGCCGTTTGGCTCAGACTTTGCTCTCGCCAAAACATTTTTTGCACCAGACTGAATACCCTCCAGTCGTTTTTCTAATTGTTCTATCACTTTTGCACGCTGAACCATGCCACTCTTCTCACTTTTCAGCTCCTGCAAATCGTGGGAGGCCGAATCGAACTGGCTACGCTTTTCCAAAATCTCCCGTCTTGCCTTTGCAAGAGCGGAATCTTTTTGGGAGGTCTCTTCTTCCAACTGCTTTTCAGCCGCCTCTACTGAAGAAAGCTCAATGGCTACACCCTGAATACTTACTGTCACCTCATCCAATTGAATCTGGAGTTTGTCACATGATTTTTCGAATGTCTTAGTCTCGGTTTCCAGCTCAAAAGATTTTCTCTGCTGATCCGCCCAATTCTTTTCCAAGACCGCCTGTTTTTCCACCAACTCCTTCTCGGAATCACTCAGTGTCTGTATCTGCTTTTCCAACCGCTTGATTAATCCAGTAATATCCAACAACTTGGCCTGATAGTCATCCAGACGTAAACCAGCCTCAGTTTTTTCCTGTTCAGCTTTTTCGCGATCGCCGACAATCCTGGTCAACCGATCCTGAAGGTCAGTCAACTGGCTCGAAACCGTCGACTGCCGCTCGACAAGTTCAGATTCTCTTCTGGACTCTGACGAGATCGTAGTTTCAAGTTTTGAAACGGTTTCACGAATCCCCAAGGCCTTGTTCTCCAGTTCCAACAGAGTGTCACTGAATTGGTTGATTTTTTTTTGGTAATCACCCAGTTCTAAGCCGGCTCTCTCCAGGTCTCCTTCAGAGACTTCCATTTTCCCAGCAAGGTCTTTTTTTTGAGTCCTCGCATGCTGGAGCGATTCAGCGGTAGAACCCCAATCCCGATAGGAAATTTCAATCCGCAACTGGCGCAACCGGTCAGCATATTCCTTGTACCTAGAAGCCTTGGAAGCCTGGGCCTTGACACTTCGGTACCGACTGCCGACTTCTTCTACGATATCAGACAGCCGCAATAGATTTTGCTCAACACGCGCCAATCGCCTCTGCGCTTCAACTTTCTTGGCTTTAAAGCGACTGATCCCTGCGGCCTCTTCAAAAATCGCTCGGCGATCTTTGGTCGACGCCTGCAAAAGCCGATCCACTTTCCCCTGCTCAATTAAAGAGTAGGCATCAGTGCCAATGCCTGTGCCCCGAAAGAGGTCCTTAATATCCTTCAGCCGACATGCAGTGCCATTGATCAGGTATTCACCCTCACCACTGCGATAAACTCTCCGCGTAACATGTATTTCTTCCGCATCGTTTTCCAAGCGACCGTCAACGTTATCCAGAACGATTGTCGCCTCGGCGGTATTGGAGGGCCTCCGCCCGTTAGAGGAACCCACGCCCTTGAAAATGACGTCAGACATGTCTTTTCCACGCAAACTCTTGGCGCTTTGCTCACCCAGCACCCATTTAATTGCGTCCACTACGTTGCTTTTGCCGGAACCATTAGGACCCACCACAACGGTTATTCCCGGTGGAAAATCAAACCTGGTTTTGTCAGCAAAACTTTTAAAACCGACAATTTCAAGGGCTTTTAGCATGATCGCCAACTAGCGATGGAACCGGGAACCTTCTACTGCACAACACAACATGCACAGTCCTTTTAACAACTGCTTGCAAACTTTCTAGCTAGGGCCTATTTTCCGGACCACCAGCCAGTCATTCGTGAAAAGACATTTTTCCTGTTTTCATCCTCGTAGTAAACACCGGATTCGTCAGGACGCCATTTCTGCTGCCGACCTTTGTTATTTCGGAAAAAATCAGGAATGGGTGCAGCAACAAACCGTTCACTATCTCCGGAGTCCGATTCGGTTTCCTTAGCTCGGCGATATTGCCGGCGAGGGTCAGGCGTGGCATCAATTACCAACTTCGTATCCAACATTCCGGCTGTTTTTGCTTTTTGAAAAATCTCCAATATTTGACCGTAGTCCATATCCAGCTCAACCATCTCACGAATCAAATCACTGATCAGGCTGGAGCAAACCACCGTTTTGTCGCCATCCCGGCGAGTAAATTGCGTGATTTTAATTTCAGCGTCTTCTCCCGCTTTCATCGTCAGGCCAGGCTGAATAATCAAAAACGAATCATTGACCGTTTGCTCTGGACCAAACAGTACAATTTCTGGACGCCTTGCTCGGGAAAAATGCATCAACGGAAAACTCTCACTGGGAACGATATGCAAGTAAAAATCATCCGGCCTGAATTCACTCTCGAAAATACTTCGGCTGGGAGACCGCTCCCGCATCGCCTGAAATGCACCATAACGGGTCTCCGCGCTTCGCATGTTGAGCAGTTCTGACAGTTGCTCACCGGCATAAATATCGTCCATCGAAGAGAGCGCCGTCATTGCGTGCCATCGGAATGCTGGTTGCACCTTGGCAGCAGACCCCAACTCTCTGGCGGCCTCCGGGGTATCCATATACGCCAACGCCATTGCCGAATAAAAACGAACATCGGATTCACCCGACTCCATACCCTCTAGCAGTAACGGCTTTGCCTGATTCCCAATCGCTTCCAACTGCAATGCTGCCCGGCGACAGGTCTCTGGATGCATTAATCTCTCCTTTAGATCGATCAGGCGTTTTGAGATCTCGTGATCTGCTTCACGGTACTTAATACAACGCACAACCTCGAGATAACGGCCAAGATGATGTTTGTATCGTTGCGGCACGGCCAGTTCAATATGTCGATCATTCTTTGGTGTAGCCGCCCCAACTTTTCCACCATTTTCAATTACATGAAATCGTTTATTGATAGCACGAGCTAACGCTGTGGTAATTCTTACCGAATGATTTTCTGAATTGACCACTAATCCCAGCGGGCGATCGTACATGGCAACAGCGGTCCCAAGAACTCGCCCCCGCGTTTTATTGACCTCGTCACCCTTTTCGAATATTGAATCCACAATGATCGAACCCTTGACCGAACCCACGATATGCCCCTGAAGCACCTGTCCCCCCAAAGCCTCCATTTGCCTCAGGCGTGTTTCCATCAAGAAACCACCCTCAAGGCTTTTGGTATCGCTTCGGGGCAAAGTCCTGACTTCAACGTCAAAACGATCACCTTTTTTCACACCCGGAGGCATAAATCCACGTACCAGTACTAACGATGTGTTTTCCGATGCCAGCACTTCGTTAGGCTTGGCAACTTCATGTGCTCGCATTTCAGACACCAAGTACGATCGTTGCTGTGATGGACGAGGGTCGCTACCGCTACTATCCAATTGGGTCGCAAGGGCGATACCCTCCACCTTTGCATAATTTAGACCCCAAAGACTGGTGATGTCCCTGATGTAATCTTGCGAAGCGCTATTGGATTTGCTTTTGGTGGATTCATCTGGGCTTTGGCCCCGCCACTTGAGCGAACTGCATCCCGACGGCAACAGGCCGACCAAAAATAAAAAGGGAACCAAAATTACCAGCCGGGATAATGGGCTATTGATCATATTGAATCTCTAGAGTGAACAACACTCGGTTCGCATCGGAATTGAAGTTAAAAAATGAGGTCGGACGGTACCGAGATTCGAATCCGTCGTCAAGATCAACCCAGACAGAGCTAGGTGCACTACCCTTATTTGATCACGGGGCGATTGATTTGATGCGATGTCATGTTGAACAATTCTTGGGCCTCAGCCTCGTCCAACACGCGATTATCATACGTCATTGACAGCATCACATTGCCTGCATAGCGAAAGATAGCAAAGGCAACTTGGGTGTTTGGCCGTAGCGGAGCGATGAGGTCGAAACCCTGTAATTTCAGGTTAGCCATTTCAATTCGACCAACACCATCACGAGGCAACCTAAGTCGTTTAAAGGGCTCGCCAAGATTGGTGACCAGAACCGAGGCAGCAACTCGATCTGTTCGGGCAAGCCTGGCAATCCCACCCGGCATCCAACGATTCAGATTAAGCACGTGCAAGAAAGTGTAGCCGAGATCATTCTTTTGAATCACATCCATTTGAAATCGGATAGATCGCATCAGAGCATCAAAGTCTCTGCATGCGGACTGCCGGCGGTCGATACTCACCAGGCTGGTGCGATTCGCTGCCGGTAGATAACGATCTTTGATTTGCCGCATATTAAACGGGACCATAACCCGAATCAGATCGTCTTCACGCCCAAACCCGTTATTCAATCTCCATTCTGCAAGTGACGAAAAGATGGCTGTGACCACCCAATCGTTGGTCGTCACACCGGCAGCATCCGCCATTCCCTGCAACTGCGGAACTTCGGCGACAACGCCCGACAGAATTCCCGGGTAACCATCAGGAATAGGTTGCTGCACTGGAACCGGAGGAATCGGCTTTAGGACACTGGGGCGATTGCGTAAAAACTCCCAAATGCCCGCAACCCCAATTAATTGCCGGTGAAGCCGTTTCAAAAACTTCCATCTGAAAAAGCCATAACTTCCGCGACCATTGAGAAGGTTCACATCGATTCGGCGATGCCTCGCTGCGTCTTTCCCGCCGAAAAAGCTGGCGTATTCATTCATCCAATCAAAAACCAGCTGAAGGCCACCGATCCCGTCTGATACTGCATGATGTGTCAGCAGGCTGATCACAGAAAAAGATTGGTCAGCATGCCAATGCAAACCACTACCGGGTTCATGCAACAAATCAAATTTCCGGATGATATTCCGGTGAAATTCCTCCTCAGTCATCCTGCACGGCATGATCTCCTGAGGGGATGGTGCCCAATTGACTTTTCGCCCATTGGGGATCGCAATCACACCTAAAAGTGGATTTCGTTGAGAAACCGCTTTTGCGGCAGCCTCGACGCCCTCGGTATTCAACTGACCGGAAAAATGTAAACGGCACCCAATCGTATTTGGATAAGCCGGAAAATCGTCCCAATAAAAATACTCTTCTAGGCTGTTAAGAGTTGACGGCAGTTTCATTCCATCAGGCAGCTCGGGAATTGGATTTGCGAAAGTTTTCCGCGACCACAACAGACGCAACACCCGCTTGATTCAGCTCTCCAAAGGCGACAGCGGCATCAGAGCCCTCACCCACGGCAGCTTGGTCAGAGACAACAACCATTGCGTCCATCGCAAGTGGCATCTCCTGACCCGCCAGAGAGTTGGAATAATGTCCAAAATCATAGACAATGAATTCAAAATTCTTGTCCAAAATAGCTGAACATTTGGCGAGGCTTCCCAATAGGTCTAACTTTGCCTGCGGGTTGCTTTCACTAGCGTGAATCGGCATGATAGTGAGATTGCTATCAATCGATCGGACCAAAAACTCGTCCAGGGGAGTGGTCGAGTCAGTCACCTTTTGCCAGCCAGATTCAATACTGATGTTGGCCGATTTCTCCAGACTAGGTGCGTCAAAATCGACATCCACCAGTAAGGTGTTTCCAGCTGTCGTCGCTAATATATTGGCCAGACAGATCGCAAGTGTTGATGCCCCTTGTCCCTTTTGGGTATTGACGATACCCAAACGAGCCGCCTGGCCGCCAGATTTCAAATTCAACGATTGAATCAACTGCACAAAGGCCGAATGATGATCTCGACAAAGTTGGCTGACCATGCCGGGCCAGCGAAAATCGTTCACTTCCCAAGCTGGCTGAATAGGCCTTTTTCTGAGTTTTTCTGACAGATCATTACAGTCGCTAACCAGAGTAGGAACCGACTCCGGTGATACCACGCATTGATCAGATTCGGATTCATGATGCGCCACACCATTAACATTGGCCCGTGTGTTGTCATTCGGCGCTGCGATACCCGGACCAGATGTCAACGTGCCCGAATCAGCGATCGCAACCGATTGAAAAGCCGCCATTTGGCTCCAGTCCGGACCTTCGACACTCTCCAATTGGATTTCTTCCAGTTGAGGCGCTGACGAATACTGGGAGACGACAATCGCATCCTGCCGTGAAATACCGTTTTGTAGATCCTGTAAACGTCGTCGCTCGGCCAAATCCTCAATATCAACCTGTTTCTCTGCGATTTGCACTTTTACATTAGCAAAAATTTTCGACTGAAACCTAACTCCTGCCGATTCAAAACGGTTTTGATTGTCGTCCCACTGGTAGGATTTATCATTGTCGCGGACATTTCCTGCCGGGTTGGCAGCATGTTTAGCGCGAATAGGATCGGGTTCTGCACGATCACCCTCGGTCTGCAATGCTTCCGGTCGTACGCAGGTGCGAGTTGGCTTTGTATCGGAGAATGAAACTGCGTCGCTAAGAGTACAATCAGCAGAAATGATGGACTCGGACTGAAATTGGGATGTCATGGGATTTATTGTGATGGCTTAAAAGTAAATAATAAATAATCAGATGAATTGAAGTTCACCTATTCTTGTCGTATTCGATCAATCTCTTTGTGTGGAATTCCTCGGACATCAATCTCCCCTTTTTTGAACTGCCGCCCGACCAGCAATCAAGGAGCTCCTCATTTCCCCAGCAGAACATCGTAATCTTGACTTTCTACTGGGTGCCGAGCGTTGCGAAGGTCAATGGCCGGACCGGTTTTCGAACTTATCTTGGTAGACTTTCGCCAGTTCCTGGACGCCATGACACCCGCCAATCATTGCACCGCCTATGGGTTTTGTTTGATGGGTTACCATAATTCCAGCGCCCTTCTTTTTTCAAAAAGTCCCCTTATCGATCATCGGCAGTTCGACTTTTTTAATTTAAACTGTCATACCGATTATCCGGAACAATAACGACAGCAGTGACAGCAATGAAAGCAATCCATTGAACACCAAACCACTAATCGAATGGATCGATGACCGCCAAGCCAAGGGACCGATTGGTGAAATCTATCAACGCTGGAAAGACGCCAATCCTGATCGAGATTCATTTCCGGACATCCTTAAGTGCTTCAGCGGTGACCCAAGAGTTCTCAAGGGGTTGATGGATTTTTGCTATCCTCTGCAGTTTTCAGATGGCGCCCTGACGCGACAAACCAAAGAACTGCTGGCGACTTTCGTCTCGGCATTAAACCGGTGCAAATACTGAACGGGCTCACACGCCTATTTCCTGCAGTTGCAGGGTGCTGAAAGAATTCTGGCGGAAAAGAAGCTGATCGAGGCAGCTACCGTTTCCGATATCGATGCATTGGATCTTCCGGAAAAAGACCTGGCAATGTTAAAGTTTGCCAAATTGCTGACAGAATCTCCCCATCGAAATTCACCACAACAAATTGAACAACTAAGAAAATCCGGTTGGACGGATGCTCAAATTGCGGAATCGGTTCTCGTCATTGGGATGTTTGCGATGTTTAATCGGGTAGCGGATGCATTCGGCCTTGAGGATCCGGAATATTTCAAGAAAGAACAAGCTGGTACGGCAATCGTCCCTGCGACTCTTTCTGGACAGAATGAATCTAAACCCTGAAATTCGACGCTCCGTAATTCACTCCTGATCAGATTCCAGAAAACCCCAATTCAAGCCTTACTGCCTGAAATTCCATGATTTGGTGGCTGGAAAATCGGCCACCGCTGAGTCATATTAACGCTTGCTACATCCCCCATGCTTTTGACCAATTATCCATCATGATAGCTAGAAACCAACGTGCCTTTCGATCCGCCATCGTGACTCTTATATGCCTAACAGCATTTTGGAGTCTCAACACCGGATCGGCGTCCCAGCCCCTTCTCATTCCCGCTGGGGATCAGAAAGACCAACCCAATGTGGTGCTGGTCCTTTGTGATGATATCCGCTGGAATGCCTTAAGCTGTGCCGGACATCCCCACTTGCGAACACCACATATCGACAGTCTTGCCAAAGAGGGTGTCTTTTTCCAAAACACTTTTTGCACGACCAGCCTTTGTTCGCCCAGTCGCGCATCCATTCTCAGTGGACTTTATGCACACGCCCACGGTGTTACCAACAATTTCACTGATTACCCAGAAGATCTTGCCAGTTTCCCAAGGCAGCTTCAGGAATCCGGCTACGAAACAGCCTACATTGGCAAATGGCACATGGGAGAAAAAAACGATAATCCTCGACCCGGATTTGACTATTTCGTTACCCACCGCGGACAGGGAAAATATTTCGATACGGAGTTCAATCTGAATGGAAAAGAACGAAAAGTCGTCAAAGGGTATTACACGCACGTCGTGACTGACATGGCGATCAACTGGATGGAACAAGATCGCCAAAAACCATTCATGTTGATGCTTGGACAAAAGGCTCCCCACAGTTTTTACTTTCCGGAAGAGAAATACGCTCACACTTTTGACGACGTCGAGATCAACTATCCTCATACCTCATTTAATCTTCAGGGCAAACCAAAATGGATTGAACAACGTTTGAATACATGGCATGGAATTTACGGCCCTATCTTTGATTGGCGAAAAGAATTTCCTGACAGCTCTGCTGCTGGCGTCGAAGATTTCGCTCGCATGGTACGTGCTTACTGGGGCACGATTCTTTCGTTAGACGATAGCATCGGTAAATTAAAACGGTACTTGAAACAAAAAGGGCAACTGGACAATACCGTTTTCATATTCATGGGGGACAACGGGCTTCTCGAAGGCGAACATGGCATGGTTGACAAAAGAACGATGCACGAAGCAAGCATCCGAATTCCACTCATTGTCCGATATCCCAAACTCACCGATGGAAAATCTGGCACCAAAATAACGCAACAGGTGCTGACAACCGATATCGCTCCCTCGATTTTAGAACTATGCAATGCACAACCCCTGAAAAACATTCATGGGCGATCATTCAAGAATCTGGTGCGAGGCAACGATCCAAAATGGCGAAACGGTTGGGTTTACCACTACAACTACGAAAAACAATTCCCCTACACTCCCAACGTTCGCGGCATCCGCACCAATCGTTGGAAGTACATCCATTATCCCCATGGAGACGGTTCGCCTGATCGGCACTTGGCAGAACTTTATGACATGACCGAAGATCCAGACGAAAAATCCAACTTGGTCAACAGCAAAACCCATCAGTCAGTTTTGAGAAAACTGAAAAATGACCTGGCACTGGAATTAATCAACGTCGGACTCAAAAAAGATGTGATGCCGCTGGACGAGGGAGTTCAGCAAAAACTTCCAGACAAGAGCATTCGCTAGACAGGGATTGGTCCGTCTAATAACGACCGACTAATGGATGACTCATTGATCCAACTTCGGATCTTTGGCCGGGAGCGCATTCGGTTATTGACCTATTTCTTTACAGGAATCAGGTCAAGGCAAACCAATTTTTTTTCTCCTCGAACGTAGAGCAAACCATGACTCAGGACTGGAGCAGCCCAGCAGGGGTAGTTGAGCAAGAGCTCTCCCTCTTTGTCCAACAGTCGGACTTGGGTCACCAGTTCGAACCGTTCAGGGTTCGCTTTGAACAGAAAGAGAATCCCCGCTTCGGTCAGACACAGAAAATGTCCGTCCACATACAGCAGTGAACTACGTGTCAAATTAGGAACACTCCATTTCTCCACTCCGGTTTTCCATTCAACGCACTTTAGTTCGGCGTTGTTTGAGTGCCGACCACTTGATCCGTAGAAAAATCCATCATGGTGAATCCCGGTGTTCCAGTGTGTCTGCATCGCTCGAATTCGACTTCGCTCCGCGTCTTTCCAAACCACCTCCATACCGTTTTCCTTAAAGCTAAGCAAACTGGAGCCCGGGCCATAGGTTTCAGAGATCAGCACCTGATTACCAACAATCACCGGGTTGGATGCGTTAACGCTTTCCAATGAACCATCCCGCCACGGGTAAAAGAAGCGTTGTTTACCAACCGAGGGATCAAATCCGATTAGGCCGCCACGTGCAAACAAAAACCCCCAGTCCACGCCGTTTTCAGAGATGATGACTGGCGAGGAATAAGACGCCAATTCGTTGGAAAACCGGTAAAGGACTTTACCGGTCAGTTTGTCAAACGCGACGACCGCCGACCCGTTACCCTTTACCAGATCCAGCCTCCCTGGGGGAATCGAAGACGATTCTGCCGGGCTACCACCAACCATGCAAATCACCTTATCCTTGTAAATAATCGGTGTGCTACCTACGCCAAAAAAATTCTGAACAACACCAAATTTTTTGATGGTATCCACACTCCAAACCAATCCTCCATCGGAAACCCGGCAACATCGCAATTGCCCTGCAACGCCCAAAGTGTAGACGCGGGCACCATCGATCACTGGTGATGTTCGCGGACCACCGTTGTATCCATAAAGGTCCCTATAGGTCGTTGCGTAACCGCTGGACCAAATCCTCTCTCCCGTCTCAGCGTTGAGACAAATGAGCACCTCCTTATCGCCAATACGATCAAATTGCATGAAACGGCCTTTGGCTACCGATCCAATCCCGTAACTCTCAGACAAATCAAAAACCCATCGTTTTTTTAATCTGCCCCCCGACCAGTCCTTTAAGATTCCTTCCTCTGAAGATTTACTATCTCGATGTAAACCCAAGAAATCAGGCCAGTCTTTGCCGACGTCTCTAGTCCACAGGGAATTCAATTCTTCGCTCGCCTTTTCTTGTGCTGACGATGTCGACAAAACCAAACCCATCACCAACCCGATCTGCAGGAGAAACGCAGGAACTGTTAATCGATATCCAAAAAGCGACAGAAAAAATTCATGTTTTCGGGACTGACAATAAAACCGGCAAACACCGGAAAACAAGGATGTAAAACGTCTTTTCTTCACCGCAAACAAACACATGATCAAAAACTCTTTACTGGAAGAGGATGGAGAATTCATTTTTAATAGAATCAAGGTCGGTGGACAATCAACTCATTCCACTTACCGTTTGATTTTTTTCGCATAAACGCCATAGGCCAAGATGTTAAAAATTAATGAGAGAATCAATATTCCGTTGCGAGAATTCGACTTTTGGTTCGCCCGAAGTTCAGGTCCGGGCGGTCAAAACGTCAACAAGGTCAATTCAAAAGCCTTTTTAAGCTGGAACGTCAAGAATTCCCCAACTTTACCTGCAGCGGTAAAACTCCGGTTTATGAGTCAATTTTCACGACGAATCTCCAAGGAAGGCGTTTTGATCATCAAGAGTCAACGATTCCGTGACCAAGGACGAAATAACGCCGATTGCCTGACAAAACTGACTGAGATGATTCAAATGGTGGCCATACCGCAAAAATCGCGAATCCCAACAAAACCTTCGAGGAATTCCAAGCAGCGACGCTTGGACGGTAAAAAAGTCAACTCCGAAAAAAAACGCCGGCGAAAACCACCTCAATGGGGTGATCATAACTAAACCATTCTAAAATGACTTGGGTAACGACCATCTCTCCTTTTTAGAAAAATGGAGAACCAAAAACGAAGATTAATCATTACGATCCTGCAGCTTTTTGGTCGGTAGATCAACGGGAAAATCACTAACGGACTCATATTGTTTTTTTTAAATAAAACAATGAATATTTTATTTATGAACCGAATAAGGTGCGGCCAGACAATTTCTTTTAAAAGGCGAAGTCATGTTGGGTAATACCGAGTGGTTCCGACTCCCCGGAAAAATACCAGTCCCCAAATGCCGCTGGGGATGGATGTTTTATTTCATGTGGTTTCTCACCATTTTCACACCGAGTACGATCATGGCCTTTTTCAGAGAGCAATACTGGGAAAGCGTCATCTGGCTTGTCATATCAATAACGGCATTCGCGTTTGACACGATCACTCTAAAACGAGAAATCCGGCGGCAAAACAAATTGGAATCGCTTTTTTTTATCGGTGATGACGATCCCCACGTGTCCACAAAAAACTTTGATTTCAGCATGCGAAATCCCCCGAAATAGCCAAGTTGCATTGACTTGCCAGAATGACGATCATAGGGCTAATCCGGACTATGGAAAACGAAGACAACTTTGGCTCCGATCATTGGCGAAACTGGTTAAAACGCCGATTTAGCGGTCTGGTCAACCCTTTACGATCTTGGACCGTCCCTCAGATTCGCCTGCTCCGGCACCCCTCCAAAAAACAAAACCGTTAAATACACCCATAGCGTCAACGAACGTCGTAAGAGGTGTGGACAATCTTCACCCTAGTCGAATCGTGATCCTCCTCGGTATACTATGACAGGGACGTTTGGTCCCCAGAAGAATTTCGCCAGCGGGCATTCCGATCTCAAAGCACGCCAAACCGGTAATTCGATAACTCAATCACTTTTCAGGTAAGCAGACTCTTTACGTCAAGCCAACTTACCAATATTTGAATGGCCGAACAAAAACACATCGACCACATTCTCGAAAACTGGAAGTTTGATCCAGCAGCGCTCATGGTGCGCAAGGCAACCGGAGATGACGGCCGCGGCGTCATCCAGATGAGAATCGATCTTGGCGTGATGCAACTGGAGACCTCAGGCAGACCCGACGGCAGTAAACCGGGTGGTTTTGACAACATATACGAAAAGCTCTTTCACGAATCTCTTGAGCGCGGCGAGCATTTCGACATGGATGAAGAAAGATGTTTCGAGGTCGACCGTGAGTTTGTGCAATTTTATCATCGGCGAATTTGCTGGCTGCAGCTCAAAGAATACGCCAATGCAGTCAAGGATGCAGATCACACGCTGAAGTTAATGGATTTCTGCCGCACCCATTCGCCCGATGAAAACTGGACTCTCTCCCATGAGCAGTACCGACCGTTCGTCATGTTCCATCGAATTCAAGCAGCCGCTTTTGCTGTTCTAGAGGATGACCAAGGAGCCGAATTGGCCATTGAGGAAATCAACCAGGGACTTGAATCCCTCAGAAACATGTTTGAGGACTTCGGAGCCGCCGAACGATTTGACGATGAAGAACTCGTTCAACAACTTTCAGACTTGCGTGAAGAACTACGAAAAAAATACCGTGTAGGCATGACATTATCAGAAAAACTCGCCGACGCAGTCGCCAGAGAACAGTATGAATTGGCAGCCAAGCTGCGGGACGAACTGGATCGTAAACAAAACCTGCAGCGATAACACACGTCACTGATTGTTCCCAATGTGCTGTAGATGTTCGATGGCATTCTGAGACGTGATACCGTTTTCTACCAACGTCCCCGAGAGAGACTTGGCTTCTCCATTTTCTCGAAGCTGGTGCACTTGATCAACAACAAATGCCCGCATCCCTTTTCCATTTTCCAGCAGGTAATGTATCCACAGCCAGGACTCAGCGTAATCCACCTGCGACATTTCGTCGGCATAACGAAGATCCTCCAGCCGAGCCAAGTCTGGCTTCCACTGACCTGTTTTCAACAGTTTGGCAAGCAACTCAATATGGGGTTGGCTACGCCCATGAAACCCGATTGGAACTTCAAAATATTCTGCTAACCCCTCGTCAAACCAAATTGGCAAATTCGGCACAACCGCATGAAGGTATCCGTGCGAGACTTCATGTCGTAAATCTTCGGCGATTCTCTCACCCCAATAGGCGTAGACTTCCAGTGTTGTATCGCTTTTTAGAAAAAACGCGCGGCGATTAGGAAAATGGGGATGATGAATAGCCATATATTGATGATAGCTATCTGCATTTTCAAAGAGGTAGATGTTAATCGGTTCATCGGACGTGGGCAGATCGAGTTGGTTAGCAATATTCTTCCTCAGCCCCGTCAATTCCCCCAAAAGCCGATGTTTTCTGGGGAGAGCGAAATCAGTATGAATCACCAGTTGGTCCAAAACGATTCGATCCTGCCCAGGCAGTTCAAGTTTTTTTTGCACCGCGTGAAAACACCCGAACGATGTGATGAGAATCAGTGTAAAAATAAGAACCAAATTTCTATTCATCTGTATCACATGCCATTTACCGGTGAGATGGAAATACTAGCAAAGCCGCCGGATGACACAAGCCAAGTTGAGTTAGAGTTGGTCGCGTGTGCGGTAAATAGATCAAGAACTCGTTTTTCTAAGTACCGTCGCATGACCGCTAGCATTCTAAAGTTCTCCACTTACATCCTTGGAAGATGAAACCGGGAATGACAAAATCGAACTTGAGGAAATCCAGACCCAAGCATTCGAAATACCAATTCTCGCGAACGAGCTTAAGAAGATTCAATTGCTTCCAGAAAAAGAGAAGCCGCAGCCTTGGCGATATCGGTATCCTGATGCTTGTTATTCGTCCATTAATCTTGAGGAGTGACCACAACCAACAATCTCTTCATTAACGCGATAATCGAGAATTAAAATCCGCCAGCCCAAAAGACAAGGTCATCAACGAGCACGGCGATTCGACCACCGAAAAGAAGATGCCACGAAGGAAGGTTGCCGATTTGAACCAAAGAAAGCGCTACTCAAAATTTTGGTTCTACAATGGGCAGAAAAAATTCCAACCGGTCAATTTGTGCTTTGGTCTTTTGTTGTCTTCGCAGCCTGCATCCCACCTCGTATCGCGCCTGCCGTCGTCGAACCATAGTTTTCGGCGAAACCCGAATCCAGAGGGCGGCTGTTAGGAACGCTAAGCCAAATCCTCAGCAAGTGACGACGTAATGCCATTTCGTCGTGGTCTTCAAATTCCGTCCGACGATGAAACGTCACCCAATTATTTAAAAAGAGAATATCGCCTGTTTCCTGCCGAAATGTGGCATGTAATGATGAATCGGAGGCAATCAAATCAACGTAATCCAATGCCTCTCTTTGAATATCCGACATTTCTGGTATCTCTTTGGACTGGTAGGCTCTTTCAATCAGCACTCGAAGATAGTTTGCAGCAAATCGACTTTGGCAAAATGAAAAGATTGGCTGAGAAATCAACTGATTCTGATTACCTAAATCAACGTTGTGTCGTTGGTAAAAAAACGGCTGCTTGAGAACATCAACCAAATCTGGACGACATTCCAAAACTTCATTGTAAATGGACATGCTACTAACCACCTGATTATCGCCACCTGACTTTGCCTGTTGGACGCACAAAAAGGAAATAACGTCACAGCGATCGGTATGAAAGGACAGCTTTTTTTTGGTGTTGGGACCTCGTGACCGCGAGTCATTTTCAGCAAACCCTTCGTTTCGAACGGAAAAAACCTGTTCGCCGGCAGCGCTCTGGGAAACTGGCGTCCCTACCACCGAAGCCATTTTGGTAAACGTCGACTTTAATAGTTCCAAGCCTTCATTGCGGCAAAGAAATCTCTCTACCGGAAATCCACTTAATAGAACGGCCCCGTAACCGTCCTCCAGCTCCGCTTGAATCCTGTGAAGCAATCCGGTGAAGTCGCTGCTCAAGTTAAAAACCGATCCTGATTTTCGATTTTCCTGTAGCCAATGTGGTTCAAAGGGGATTCGCCAAAATGGCGACTGAAACAACTGGTCGCCACGCCATGTCGCAGGATGGTCGAGCCGATCATTTGAAAACTCAGAATTGAATTGATGGTGCATGACTTGTGGCAAAGAGAATTGATTCATCCAGTGGCGTCAGCCGCAGTACTTGCGTAGCCACAGAAAGTAAATGATCATGATAATCTTATCCAGACTAATTGGGTACGGAACCTGACGTCGGCAGTGTTTCGTTAGTTCACATTTTTCGCTCAAGGTTGCAGCAATGGCTTCGAAAAAATCCGCCAATTTCAAACTACTCCTTCTTATTTTCTTTCCCGCTGTTCTATCTCTCACGCCTGGCTCCACCGCCGCCCAGTTTATCTTGAAAACCGGGGACCACATTTGCCTGGTCGGTAATGCTTTGGGCGAACGGATGCAGCACCATAATTTCTTTGAAACAATGCTCCATTCCGATTTCCCCAACCACAACTTGGTGGTGCGGAATCTATGCTTCCCTGGCGACGAGCCTCTGCAACGCGAAAGATCCGAAAATTTCGGTGAGCCAGACATGCATTTGACTCACAGCAAAGCGAGCGTCGTCATGTTCTTTTTCGGGTTCAATGAATCTTTCGGTGGAAAATTGGGGCTGTCTCGTTTCGCGGCGGAAATGAAAACCCTAATTAAGGAAACGCAAACCAAAACCTACGACGGGAAGTCTTCACCCCGCATCGTTGTCGTTTCGCCCATTGCTTTCGAAAACACTGGAGACCCCAATCTTCCTGACGGAAAATCGCAGAATGGCAACCTGGCTCTGTATACAGCTGAACTCCAGAAACTTTGTGAAGAAACCAAGGTTACGTTTGTCGATCTGTTTCATCCCACAAAGCAATTATTTGAAGTGACCCAACAGCAACTCACCCTCAATGGGGCTCATCTGAATGCTGCCGGCTACCGCGAACTCGCACCGATCCTCTTCAAAGCACTAACCGGCAATATTGCTTCGGGCAAAGCGAATGTGAATCTTAAAAAAGAAATCGACGACAAAAATTTCCACTGGTGGCACCGATACCGTGCCGTCAATGGATTTTCCATCTACGGCAGACGGGGATTGGCAGGAAAGGACGGTTCCAATACCTACAATAACCGTGACGTCATGGAACGCGAACGTGTCATCCTGGACCAAATGACGGCTAATCGGGATCGTCGGATCTGGTCGTTGGCAAGAAACGAATCGACATCCGACAAAGCGGATGACTCGAATACATCTCCATTTTTTGAACCCACCACCAATGTAGGTGGCAAAGATGACATTAATCGCAAACGGGGAAAACTCGGATCGCTGGATTACCTGACAGCGGATGAACAGCAAAAATTGTTTCGGCTGCCGCCCGGCTATAAGATTTCCGTCGTTGCTACCGAAGAAGAGATACCGGAACTCGCCAATCCAGTTGCAATCAACTTTGACAAACATGGTCGGTTATGGGTTGCCACGATGCCGTCCTATCCGCATTGGAAGCCAAAAACCGTTATGAATGACAAGCTAATTATCCTGGAGGATGTCGACAAAAACGGCCGGATGGACAAATGCCATGTATTTGCCGATCGACTTCACCAGCCAACCGGATTTGAAATTGGCTTCGGTGGAGCATTTGTCGCTCAACAACCAGATATTCTGTTTATCAAGGATACCGATGGCGATGACGTCGCGGACACACGTATAAGAAAGCTGGTTGGCTTCGACACTGCAGATTCCCATCATGGAATTGCAGCCTTTGAGTGGGGGCCTGGAGGCGGGCTTTATTTCCAAGAGGGAACCTTTAAATTCTCCCAAGTTGAAAGCCCCTATGGTTTAACAAGGATGTCCGAGGCAGGCATTTGGCGATATGACCCTCGTACCGAGAAATTTGAGGCCCATGTTTCGCTTGCCTTTGCGAATCCTTGGGGGCATGTTTTTGACAAATTTGGCCAAAATTTTGTCGCCGACGCATCGCCCGGTTTTAATTATTGGGCGACCCCGATTTCAGGTCATGTTGTCCATCCGGATAAACATACAGGCGGTTCCCAATACCGGAGAATCAATCCGGGTCGTCTCAAGAAGCAGGGTGATTACCCGAGGTTTTTGGTCAAGCGAACGCGTCCATCGTCAGGATGTGAATTTCTAATCAGCTCGCATTTTCCTCCGGAATTTCAAAACAACTTTCTCGTCAACAACGTGATCGGTGAACGATGCGTTTTAAATCATAGGATGACTGATGATGGGTCAGGGTTCGGCGGAACAGAGGCCGAAAAGCTGGTTTTTTGTGAAGATGGCAACTTCCGGCCAGTGGACTTACAAATTGGTCCGGACGGCGCATTGTATATCTGTGACTGGCACAATGCCCTGATTGGGCATTTACAGCACAATTTACGAGATCCAAGCCGTGATCATTCTCACGGACGAATTTGGAAAATCACCTATGAAGGCCGTCAGCTATTAAATCCACCCAACATTGCCGATGCTTCAACCGAAGAGTTGCTGAAGCTGCTCTCCGTTTACGAGGATCGAACCCGCTATCGAGTCAAAATAGAATTGGCCTCAAGAGAAACTCAAGAGGTTATTAGTGCGGTCACTAATTGGGTCAAGAGCTTGGACAAAAACGCCCCAGACTATGAGCAGATGCTGTTGGAAGCATTATGGCAACATCAATCTCATAACCTCGTAGAGGAAGTTCTCCTATCCAGAGTAATGGATTCACCCGATTTCCGCGTTAGGGCAGCCGCAACGCGAGTCGCATCATTCTGGCGAGACCAACTCAAGAACCCATTGGCCACCATCAGCCAGTCAATCCACGATGAGCATCCGAGGGTTCGACTTGAAGCTGTCCGCGCCTGCAGCTTTATCCTCAGCAGTGACTCACTGGAACTGGCACTTGATATTCTCAAATATAAGATGGACAAGTGGCTCGATTACACTCTGGAGGAAACCGTAAGAACGCTGACAACTCAAATCGCCAAACATCGAAAAATGCCCCATAAATCCGCTGATGAGACGACCCCGACCAAAAGCCCAGACTCCCATGACCACCACGTCATGGGAAATGAACCTATCGTCTTCCTCAATAAAGACCGAAAAATAGTTCGATTCCAACTGGATCGTTTGTCTGACGCCGAGTTGCTGGCGATTGTACCGCAGCCTGAGAACCCAAATTATTCCCTGGTCGCCCTCAACATACTCACTCGCCCTAACACGCCCATAAAACAGCGTCAGCGAGCTCTTAACGACTATTCTCGACTTTCGGATCTCAACCTATTCAAAACCGTACTGACCGCAATGGAATTTGCATCTGACAGTAATGCCAAGACAAAAATAGCACTCCTGTTGGCCAATCAACCGACAGGCACACTTAAAGCGATAAGAAAAGAAATCCTCAGCGAATTTTCCAAATCTCCGGATTCAATTTTATTGAGTGGCATGATGGCCGCCTTGATCAGATCAGGGCATTCCGCAGATGCTACTGCGCTACTGGGAAGCAGCGCCGAAAAAACCACCGCTTTTCTAAAAGGAATTACGTTTATCGATGCCCCCGAAATTCGGAATTCAATGCGTGAGAATGTGGTTCAGTATCTGTCGGCGGGGAGCCCTTTTTCGGGAAAATCTGCAACGACAGTTCGCAAAGCCGCTATTGATGCTCTGGGATTGATCACTACCCGTCAGAAGGAAAACTTTGTTTTATTGTCTCCTTTTATCGACCGCAAACCGCTGAGAAAACATGTTGTCAAAGCCCTACTGAATATACCTTTATCACAACGTTCACTATCAGCGTCAAAAGTTCTCGCTCAGAAACTTTTAAACCTATCGGAGGCGACGCCAGCCAAGGAACGAACCTCCAACGATTTTCTTAACGCGGCTGAATTGACCAGCCAACTATTGGTAGCCTTTGCCCCTGGCGAATCAAAAAAAATGCGGGAGCGGTTACGATCCGTTTCAGTCCGTGTGATACGTATCCATACCGTTGAAGAAGAAATGCGGTACGACAAACCTTATTTTGCCGTTGAAGCTGGGCGGCCTGTGCAAGTCATCCTGATCAACGAGGACTTGATGCCACACAACTTGGTCTTAACGGCTCCGGGGAGTTTACGCGAGGTTGCCGACCTTGCTGGAACACTGGGACCGTCCGAAGGTGTTGCCGGAAAACAAT
The DNA here is from genome assembly GCA_014238905.1 of Planctomycetota bacterium. GTDB lineage: Bacteria > Planctomycetota > Planctomycetia > Pirellulales > Pirellulaceae > JABAAE01. Next base: position 12,825 of record JABAAE010000017.1, on the reverse strand, counting down.
ACGTACCACGATCCAGTAAAGTCCTGCAGGCAACCAGCATGGTTCCAGCGCGTGGCTCGGAAGCCATCACGTTCCAAGCCCCCTCTACGCCGGGTGAATACCCATTCGTTTGCACATTTCCAAGGCATTGGATGCGAATGTACGGGGTAATGATTGTCGTTGAAGATCTTGACGCCTGGCAAAAAAATCCAGTCCCTCCCAAGGACCCGATTGGAAGCAACAGGAGCTTCGTAAAAAAATGGAAGACCGATGATTTCAAAGGTCAATTGAGCAGTAAGTTCCGAGAACCCTCACAGGAAGTTGGCCGGAAATTATTTCAGGAAGGAACTTGCGCACAGTGCCACAAACTAGCAGGGCAGGGTGGGGCGGTAGGTCCTGATTTAAGTGCTGTTTTTGATCGCAATAAAAATGACAGAGAGGCCATCCTGCGAGAAATCCTCGATCCCTCTGCAAAAATCGACGCCAAGTATGAAGTTTACCTGATTCAAACCTTCGATGGTTTAACGATGTCCGGAATTGTCACGGCGCAAGATCAAAATCAGATCTCTTTGATAGCCAACCCTGAGAATCCGAAACCGATCACAATTTCCAAGGACAACATAGAGGCAATTAAAAAAACATCGTCTTCTTTAATGCCCAAAGCGCTCTTGGACAATTTTCAAATGGACGAAATTATAGAACTTTTGAATTACATTGAATCAAACCAAAAGTAATACCAGCCATCCTGACACATGGTGTGTCAAATCACATAAATACCATCATCTTTGTTATTGAACATGTATCACCATTGGATTGGCGGAGAATTTGTAAAAGGGGCCAATGGTCAGACATTCGACGATTTGAACCCAAGTACTGACGCTGTTTACGCCAAAGTTACCCAAGGGACCTCTGATGATATTGTCCGAGCTGTAGAGGCCGCTCACCAAGCCTTTCTTTCCTATCGTCTGGTGCCCCCCAGCCAAAGAGAAGAAATCCTCATCAGGGCAGCTGATTTACTTCAACAACATCAGGCTGAATTCATTGAGATTCTGCTCGAGGAAATCGGTTCTCCCATCTCCAAGGCAAGAAAAGAGATGTCAACGGCAACCGCCTACCTAAGGGCGTCCGCGGGTGCAACACGACGAGTGACCGGCAAAACATTACCGACCGACATTCCGGGCAGATTAAGTTTTAGCGTTCGTCACCCCATCGGAGTCGTTGCCGGAATCACGCCCTTTAACGTCCCGCTGATCAAATGCATCAAGCACGCGGCGATGCCGCTGGCGACCGGCAACACGGTTGTCCTATTACCGTCTGAGGAAGCCCCAGTCATTGCCCATCGTATCGGACAGCTTTTTAAGGAGGCAGGCCTTCCCGCTGGAGCCTTCAACGTGGTGACTGGAAATGGTTACGATATTGGGGATGCCCTGACCACGCATCCACTAATTAAGATGGTGGGATTCACCGGATCTTCTTCAGTCGGAAAACATATACAGGCACTTTGCGGCAAGTTGGGGAAGCGTTGCGTTCTTGAGCTTGGAGGGAAAAACGCCCTGGTACTGCTTAAAGACGGGAATCTCGATCAAGCCGTTACAGCAAGTGTGGTCGGTTCGTTTCTTTTCCAAGGACAAATCTGCATGTCCTCGAGTCGAATTTTTGTGGAAAAACCACTTTTCGAGCCCTTTGTAGAAAAACTGATTCAGGCAGCCAAACATCTCGGAATAGGGAACCTTAGTGACCCGAAAACCATGATTGGTCCTATTATCAACCCGAGGCAGAGGGAACGGGTCCGCAATCATATCCGGGACGCCAAATCAAAGGGAGCGATCCTTCACACTGGGGGTGATTGGACTGATCACTGTTGTCGCCCTACCATTTTTTCGAATGTAGGGTCGGATTGCCTGTTATATAATGAAGAAACCTTTGGACCGGTGACGGCAATCTATCCGGTCGATTCGGCCGACCATGCGATTTCGCTTGTCAACGAATCATGTTTTGGATTGAGTGCATCGATCTTCACCAATCATCTTGAGCTCGCCATGCGATTCGCGGACAACGTAAACGCTGGCATGGTGCATATCAACGGAACAACCATACAAGATGAACCCCATGTACCCTTTGGTGGCGTTGGTGCAAGTGGCTTTGGTCGCGAAGGCACCGATATCAGTATCGAAGATTTGACCGAATGGAAGTGGATTACCATGCAGCACAAAATTAGCTCTTGAGTTGATAATCAATGATTCGATCGCATCTGAAAATCGTATTCCTTCTACCCAATGGTCGCGTCAACTACCCATACGCCTGCTCCGAGCTCCCTAAACTCAATATCGAAGTTCGATGAACCTAGCGTAGAACCAAAGCAGGCCAAATAGCAGCCAAACACAAAACGGTGGATCGCCTAACCTAGATTGGCTTCCTTGATACGATTCCGCTCATTCCGTCCTTTTCTTTGCTGACGTTTTCGCGGTCGACGACTTCCAGTCTCGCCAAGCTGTTGATCCGGCCACCCATTGGTATCACGACGAGAGGTCTGACTGCGGTCGATCTGTTTTTTTCCTTCCATCTCTTGCGAATCAGTTTTAACCTCACCGGAACGTCGCCGATCTGATTTAACTTCGGTGTTCCAACGTTGGTCACCCTTTGTCTTGCGATCACCTACCGGAGTAGATTTCCGAGTCATGCGTTTCTTTCTTCCCTGCTTTGGTAATCCGCCGCGTTCTCCCGATTCGGATCGTTGATCTGCCGATCGAGAACGATTGGACGTGCCGTCAGACGTTTTTCTACGGTCATTCACTTTACGCTTGCGAATGTTTGACCTTTCACCTGTCGCCCTTTTACCCGTCGCCCCATTACCCGACGCGACTTTACCCGGCGCCCGTTTTTTCATCGTTGATGTATTTCTTTCAAAACGGCGTCCAGATGACAACTTCTCATCAACCGGAATGGTTTGGTCTATTAATTTTTCGATGTCTACAAGTTCCGATCGCTCTTCGCTAGTAACGAAAGAGATCGCCACACCAGTGGCACCAGCTCTGCCGGTGCGACCTATTCGATGAACATAGGCCTCTGGCTCCACGGGCAGATCGAAATTAACGACGTGGGTCACTCCATCGATATCAATCCCACGGGCAGCCACATCGGTGGCAACTAGCACGTTCACCTTATCATCACGAAAGGCATTTAGAGCGCGCTGTCTCGCGTTCTGTGATTTATTGCCATGGATTGCGGCGGAAAAAAAACCTGACTTTTCCAGTTTCTCAGAAACCCGATTCGCCATCCGCTTTGTTTTTGTAAAAACGATCGCCCGTTTTACATTTGGTTCAGCAAGAATCTGCTGGAGCACCGGCAGTTTGGATTTGCGATCAACATGCACAAGGCTTTGATCGATTTTTTTCAAGCTTCTCTTCTTTGGCGTCACATCTACTTTGACCGGGTTGGAGAGCAAGCGATCCGCCAGTTCAACTATTTTGGGGGGCATGGTCGCGGAAAAAAACAGTGATTGCCGTTCATCTGGCAGTTCCCTGATGATGCGCTTCAAATCTGGAAGAAACCCCATATCCAGCATTCGGTCGGCTTCATCCAATACGAATACCTCTAACTGGTGAAGATCGATGTATCCCTGATCCATCAGGTCTAACAACCGTCCTGGTGTGGCGATCAATATATGGGCACCTCGCGTCATCGTCTTGACCTGTTGCGACTGGCCAACACCTCCATACACCAACGCTTGACGAAGCCTTAAATGCTTGCCGTAGGTTTGGAAACTCTCGTGGATCTGTACTGCTAGTTCGCGTGTGGGCGCAAGGATTAAAGCAAATGGCCGCTTCGGTTTTGCTTTTCGATTCTGCTGGCCAAGACGATTCAAGATAGGAAGAGCAAACGCTGCCGTTTTCCCGGTCCCGGTTTGCGCACATCCCAAGACATCTTTACGGGTCAATGCCGCTGGAATAGTTTTGGCTTGTATCGGAGTGGGCACCTCGTAGTTTTCATCTGCTAGAGACGTTTTAAGAGGTTCAATCAATTGTAGTTCTGAAAAGCTGTTCAAAGGTGTCCCTTTTAGGAAAATAATATTTGCTTCCGGCCGAAAATTTATTTTTCGCCGATAATCATTAGCTCGATAAAATGCTCAGACCACTTTGCCAAAATCAAAAATACTTAATTTGTACGCTGACGGCTCCATTTGAGACCGGCAAAGCAATTCTTGGCATCGAGGCATCTGGAAGGCAATTCGGCGGCCAACCGGTTCAACACAGGACAAACAAGAAGGTCACTGGTTGGCACGTCGTAAAGACGCAGGCTTTCGTCGTAATCCCTTACTCGAAAACCGTAACAGGCAGCAAAAGGCTTCCCGTTTTTCAAGAGAGCTTTTTTTCAAAACTCTGAGAGTGGATAACACACTTATTTAGAATATGTTTCTCGTTTGAGTCCATCTCATCAATCAACGCCCGGGGAAGGGCATCGAATGCTTGGGAATCATCCTAGCGTGGTTTATTCAGGCCGCTATCCCAAAAACAATAAAAAAACCACAATCGCAACCTTTTAGATCAAAAACCCGCGAAAAGACGGCTGTCAGGTCGATGCTGGTTCAAGGACTGAGCACTGATTGAAGGATTTCGTCAAATTCGCCTACAGAGAAATCCATAGCAGCTGAAGCGGTAGCACAGAGCCGCTTTTCGACCTCAGAAAGATTTCCATCGACCGCCATCAGGCGAACCATTTCCGCAAGCAGTTCCCGCTTGTCGTTGGCCTCAACAGGCAGCACAATTTCTCCTTCGCCAGTCGATGCACCTGCGAGAGCACATTCGACTTCATCGGCAGAAATATCCCATGCTTCTGCTTTATTAACAAGGAACAAAACTTCTTCTTCAGAGAACTTTCCATCTGAAGATGCTAACAGCACCAAATTGTTGAATAACACTACTTTTGACACTTGGGTTACCCGCAAAAACGTGACCTGATCGACACCCATCCCGCCTTAATTCTATCGGTCCATTGCAAAAATGCCAAGCAACCGAATAACCGACGGTCATGCTTTTCGAATAAAATCGGAGGCATAGCAACGAACTTCCTGTCCATTGAGCACATGCAGGTATCGTAGCTGCGCAATCGTCTCACTACCAAACTGGGTAATCGGCACATGAACCCATGATTTCCCATACTTCTTTGCAAGCCTTCGCAGACCTGGACCGGGCGGAACCGGTGAGAGCAAAGCGATTGCCGAACTTCGGCTGTGAACACAGGCAGCCGCAAGTAAACGCTCCTCTAAAGTCTCTGTGAAATCCAACTGTGGATCTGTCCAGACATCAACGATCGGTCGCGGTGGAAAAAGGAAAAGTGCTCCACCATAATTTGCACAGCAAATCCCAGGACCAACTGGATTTTCCGCAAAACTCGTTGCAAAAAAAGCGAGAGTCGACTCATTGTCATGTTCAGCAAACCAGGTGGCCCGCCATGGATAATGACGTGGATCTGCCGGACTGTCAAAAAGCATCACTGCACAATCCAAATCACCTCGATTAGGTGGCAAGACTTTCACATAGATCTGACCCTCATACCAGTGCCTCAGGGTGTCCCGGATATCAATGCCATCCTTAATGCTTGAAGTAAACTTCTCCGTTTTGGAAAGATCGGAACCCATGATCTGTCGAGCTCGGTCAAAAACGGTTTGCCGGAAATTCTCAACAATTTCATCCTCTGGCGGCCAACTACATTGCTGGTGAGGGTTCCAGCGTTGTTGCCATTTTCGGCGATCGCTTTCTTCAGGATTTTTTCTGATGTCCAAAGTACGCCAAACAGTCGGTACACCAGGTAATCGATTTGCCATGTTGGCTACCAATCCATCCGGAAATGCGATCTGTTCTATTCCCATTCGCACCTCATCCAAACCACTCGATCGATCTTGAATTTGATACTGTTTTGCTGTTTCAAAAACATGCAACGCAAACTGATCTCCAAATACTTGTTTGGCTGCTGTTACAATGTCCGGCAAATCCGGAGTGAATCGGCGTTCAAGTAAAGTCAAATTACGTAAATACTTTAAACAAGTTGCCAACAGAAAAGGTGTAATACGTCTTGCACGCCCCTGCAATGTCGCTTGATACCGGTTGCGAGCCACCAGTAGCAGCGACTTGACGCCATCAATCGACAGAAACTCGTCATTCTCCAAGTCGGCCCTGGCAGACTCATAAAGACCGGTAATAAATGGCAGTTCACCCAATAAAAAATAGAGGGAGTTGCTTTCTACTTTCATCAGCCTCGTGTCATGAACCGGTTCCCCTTGGGGAACATCCTGATTTGGATCATCAAACGCCTCCTTAATCCATGGCCAATCCAAAACGTTACAGATGAAAAGAATCTTTTCGAATTTCTCACTTAGGCATTTTAATCGTTTTGCCATAAATAAAATTCGATCGATTCGTCCCGACTCCGTTGGTCTCTCAATCACCGGCAACAATGTCGCAGCAAACTTTTCAAGTTTTACTTTTTTTAGCGCATAGGAATCAGGCATCGTCTGCCCATAAATCTCAAAACTCGAGGTCTCCAAATCGATAAATTCACAATGAACCCTCTCCCCCATCGCAGCTCTTAACGCTGCAATGACAGGCTGACAGGGATCAATAGGTACGTAGCTACAATACTCCTGCACATGATCAGCACCGTCATCCGAACCCTTGTCATGGCCAGACTCTTCGCCTGATTCAAATCCTGCATCTGTTTTCCAAGAAGAACTGAAAGAGGAGTCCGACCATTCAGACTCGGAAAACTGCCGCTGAACGACGATGGTTGGCGTTGGCAACAACTCTATCCCGTGCTCGACATCCTGCCGAAACGATTCCGGCAGGGGTACAGCAACGCAATCGTACTCATTGTCCAACATCCACCTACGTACTTCCCAAGAAAAATCAGCCGAACCGTTTACTACCGGTAAGACCGTCACTCGAGGACCAATTTTTAGGACGCCTGAAATCAAATCTCGCCCTCCGGATTACTCACTGGTAAGAGATAACGGTCCAACCAGGCAGACAATACGCTGGCAACATAACCACAGTCATGAGCATCATCGGTCAATAGGTGGTTTGCGGATTCCAAGTCAATTAGACAGGCGGGTCCAGCTGAATTCTCAACGATAAAATTTGCGTGGTCCATGCCAAGGGTCAAATCAGCCGGAGAATGGAAAACCATTAGCCGTTTACGATTTTCCACGAGGTGTTTTTTAAGATCAAACTTGCGTAGGACCGAAACCATTTCTTTTTTCAATAAGTATTGGTAGGTGCCGGTATTCACCATGCCGTGGCCAATTTCTTCTACATTGGGATTTAACCGGTAAATGGTGTCAGCTAAGTGACCGGTGTTACATGGTGCTGCAATCACAGCGACCGACTCAACAGACTGAAACTCCATGGCAGTTGCCAACATCGCTGATCCACCTAAGCTGTGACCAACCAGAAAACGGGGAGCCTCCAACTCCGAATTCATAAAGGTGACGACGTCGCGAATATCATTTAAATTGTCCAAAAAACTGGTATCGGAGAAAACGCCTTCGCTATTTCCCAAACCCGCAAAATCAAATCGCAAAACAGCGTAGCCCCGGACTGCCAATTCGCGGCTGATTTTAACGATCGACTTCAAATCTTTTGTGCAGGAAAAACAATGCGCAAAGATGCCAAATCCCAGAGGAGTGGAAACTGGCGAATCGAGAATCGCGGCAATCTTGCCATGCCTACCGGATATCTGGTAACGATTGCTGATTCGATCCATGAAAATTGAATTACCCTTATTACCGTACCTGAATCCGCTCCCTGAAGTCCTCTACAGTCAGCCACAATCTGACTTTCAAGCTCGTCAACAGCCTCAACCGGGTGTCCCGAGGAGAGTTTGCATCATGTCGCGAGTTCCTAGCGGACGAGTCATCAAAAAGCTCTCTCCGGCTTTGTAATTACAACTCATGCCCTGGGACTTGGCAACCGACTCGACTCGCTCCAATACATGTTGCTTGTTAGGCGGAAATTGCGATTTATAACATCGAATGGCATCCATTTTTTGTGTCAATGTACTACCGATATTAACTGTAAATCCTCCGTGAGATCCGCCGACCTGATGGGGCTCCAAAGCCAATCTAAAATAAACGTGAGCCGAGATGGTGTGCGGGGCAGTCTCTTCGAACTGATCGTCCCATTTGGTTAATCGACTGTAGAAAACTGCCGCGTCAGTGATTTGCATTGCCTGCCAATGATCAGGCGATGCCATAGGCGTTTTGTCACCAAAACCGATCACCACTTTTGGACGGTACCTGCGAAAGACCGTAGCCAGTTTCACGCGAGATTCGTAGTTATCAAACAGCTTTCTGTTGGGAAGATCCAGAATCAATCGTTTGTGCACGCCAAGACATTTTGCAGCCTCTTCCGCCTCAGCAATACGAACAGCGGGACTAGGGGATCCCGGAGTTGGCTCGCCGTCGGTCAAATCAACGATACCAACACGATGCCCTTGTTTAACCAGTTTCGCCAAAGTGCCTCCACAAGCTATCTCGACGTCATCAGGGTGAGCACCAACGGCGATCACATCCAAAAATCCTGTGTCAGACAATAGACTATCCTCCAATTCTCAACTGGTAGTTAGCCAACCCAATCGGAAGGCATTCTAATAAAAACTATCCGGGAAACGTTTTCTGGCTATTCCAACAAACTCCGGACCGTTCACGTTACTTCCCTGGGAACCGCAAAGACCTGATTTCGCTCCAGTTTAGATCAACGGCTAATTCACCGCGAACTAATCGAATCCCGGATTGGTTGATCTTAATAGAAGCACCCGTTTCCTGACCAAAGAAATACCGTTCACTTCCAACGGTATAAACAACACCCGAACTGGGGCCGATCTCTTTTGGTCTTCGTAGATAAACACAAGGTGAATTTGAGTAAACAACGCCCTTCAGATCAATCCCCTGAGCGGATGCATCAGGATCTCCTTCAAGGGCCAGTTTGGATAGTGAGTCGATAGAAGGGGAATTCAACCAATCAACTCCCAAGCCCACATTGGCTAAATCATAAAATTGATCGTTTCCGTAGAGCAAAGCCGAACCTTTGGAAACAGGAACACTCGGGGGTGCGGTCAACTGCTGATCGAGTCCCCACAATGCAACGACCTGTGACAAATCCAAATCGCTTCCCAACCTGACTTTTTTCTTCAGAGAAAAATCAACAAGCGAAATCGAACCATCCATAAAAAGGCAGAACCCGGTCACTGGTGAGGCATCCGTTTTTCGTTCAGCGGAGTTTTTTCCAGGTGGTATCGCAACCCATACATCTTCAATGTCAATCTCTAATTGGTCCGCCCCAAATGAAAGTCCCTTCAAAATCATGCTCTGGCCATCTACATCAATCGTCTCTGCCTGTAGCCGCTCACCTTTCCTCGTCACGATACTAAAAAACTCCGGGTTTCCAGATTCCAATAGCGCAAAAGGTTTTTCGAAAAATAAGTCATCAATCGCAAAGTCTTCATCAATGTCTGGGTTCGGTCGTACTACTACCTTCGCGATGGGAACTTCACTTTGGAATCCTAAATAATCGGTACCAAGCTGGTCGGTCGAAAACCGGGTCATCATTTGACCCTGTGCATTGTATGCCTCGAAGTATGTCCCCTCGGGATTGACGTGGGAGACGTTAAATCCAATGTAACGGGTGCCGGCTGCAAAAAGCGGACTACCAGGAACACAAAATTTTATGGTGATCGTTCCTTGATAGGTCGGCTCAACATTTGCAATCGAAAAATCACCACCCCGGCCGCCAGAAAACGTGTAGTTCAGCGCGCCAACATACGAATCCTTAAAAGATGTTTCCAGGAGCAACCCCTTCCCGACGAAAGCTCTAGAGACGTCCATATTGGCAGAAATCTTTTTTCCCTCCGGTGTCATCTCAAATCCCTCAAAATGCATTCCAGCTGGCAATGCCCCATTCGCGTCAGGATAATCCTGAACGCGTTTTCCTCCACCACTTGAATTTTCTACTGAAAAATTGGTTTGAAGTGGCTCGATGGAAATGGTTGCCACGTTACTACGACCAATTTTCAACAACCTGTTTCCATACTGAACCGGAAACGTCAATTCAGAAAGTTCACCGTCCAAGGGTTTTTCTCCGCCCTTAATCTCCAGAACATCAAAGGTCGATTCTCCCACAGCCGGACCCGTTTCTTCAGCCAGTATTTCCTTCACCTTTTCGATTCGCCATTTGGTTTCTTCATCTTCTGGCTGGTAGCGGCTGATAATCTCTTCAAACTCTTTACCTGTTTTTGCCAACTCTAACTGCGCATTAATCCGATCGTGATAATCTTCTGATCCCAATTGAGAAAGCAATTTCCGGATTTTGGACACCCGCGATGTGGATGGTTCTTGGACCAAGGAGATTTTTTTTACATCGCGAATGCGGACTTTTTTCTCACCGACAGTTCCATCTTTTGCAATATTCCGCCAAACCAAATTGGTATCCGGAAACGACGCCTCTAACGTCGATCCATCGCGAAAGTCAACTCGCAACAGCACTGAATCCTCATCTTGCTGACCCCAACTAGCCCCAGATATCAAAACCATTAACAAAAACGGGATGCAGCAAATCCCAATCAATCGACAATCACGCCAGTCCACTTTTATTTTGGAATACTCCAATCGTGATCCCTTTACAAAACTCATCAACATCTCACGTCCATATTCAAATTGCGAAGCACTCATCATAATCAGTGTTGGCAGGTTCTGGAAAGTTAATAGGCCTAAACAAACAGATCTGAATCCGAAAATTATCCTCAATTTTTCGGGGTGGAACCTGCCTAAATTAAATCTTCTATAAAAATTCAATCTTTTACGAAAAGACGATTTCCTGAGTCTCGCTACTGTGGCATTCGGCAAATAGTGCAATCCCCACCGCAGATCACAAGATCGTTCAGTCAAACTAACACTCGGTCCTAAAACCACTCACTACATTTTTCTGCCGACAAAATACGGAATCCGAAACAATTGACAGCGTTTTCCAGACGTCGTGTGGCACAATAAAGCAACCGTTCGTCTGAGACTGGTGGAGTGCTCGACCATGTACTGGAAAAACCTTCTTCTGCTGTTGACCATCGTTGGCATTGGCTTTTACGTTGGGAACCAACTCCTCCCTGGGGAAAATGACCGTCTGCAACCGTCAGATCGAAACGAATTGACGGAAATACAAAATGTAGCCAGCCAAATCGACGTGCAGTTTATTGCAAGCTGGCAGACGTCTGGCATCGAATCCACGTTTCCCGCAAGTGAACGATTAGTTGCTCGCCGACTTTCTCTTGGTTTAACCGGGACAATTCCTTCGCTCGAAGAAATAAGGATGCTTGATCATTCTCCCTCTGAGGCACGAATTGACAGGTGGGTTAACTACCTCTTGAATGACAAACGATTCCACGACTTTATCGCCGAAAGGTTCGCTCGCGCGTTGGTCGGAACAGAAGATGGACCTTTTATCGTTTTTCGGCGCCGGAGATTTGTATTGTGGCTCAGTGAACAACTCAAAGCGAATCGTCCCTACGACGAGTTGGTTAGGTCTTTGATCAAGAATAATGGATTGTGGACGGATACTCCATCGGTCAATTTTTATACTGTGACTATTGATAACAACGAAAACAAACAACCCGATCCGATCCGGCTTGCAGCAAGAACAAGTCGAGCTTTCCTTGGGCTTCGCATCGATTGCCTGCAGTGCCACGACGATGCGCTGGGCACCCTTGAATTTGGATCGCCAAATCAAATCCGTTCTGGGACACAACAGGATTTCCACCAACTCGCAGCTGCATTTTCATCGGTCCGCCAAACGGCTGCAGGTCTTCAAGACACCATTCAAAACCAGGACTACCGTTATCAATTTCTTGACGAAGACGAAGAGACCGTCGTAGAGTTTAAAGTCCCTTTTCGACAGGACCTTATTCCCCAACACGGAACCCATCGGGAAAAACTGGCTTCATGGATTACCCATAAAGAAAACCGGGCATTCTCACGTGCAATTGTGAATCGGGTTTGGGGTTTAATGTTTGGAACACCTCTAGTGAAGCCGGTCGATGACATCCCATTTTTTGAATCCCACCCTTTAGGTCTGGACTTACTCGCATCAGACTTTGCTGAAAATGGTTATGACCTTCGAAGACTGATTCGAATTATTGCCCAAACCAAAACATTTCAAACTTCTTCAGTCGCCACCTTCCCAATTACCGAAAAACACGAAAATCTTTTCGCGATTTTTCCCCAAACTCCTTTGCGCCCCGAACAGGTGGTGGGAAGTCTTGTCCAGGCTTCATCCTTAAAAACCATCAACGATCAATCTACTGTCTTGCAAAAACTAATGACCTTTGGGGACATCAACGACTTTATTCAACGGTATGGCGATAGTGGCGAGGATGAATTCCGTAAAAGAAATGGAACGATTCAGCAAAAAAATATCATGATGAATGGAAAGGTGGTCAGTGAACGTTCCAATGCAAATGGTTTGATGCTAAATTCGGCCGGTCAGATAGCGGCCATGGCCGATTCGGATGCAGCCGCAATCAACTCCCTTTTCCTGGTAACACTTTCTCGCCTACCAACGGCACTGGAACTGAATTACCTATGCGGTCTCTTCACAGGGCAAAATCACGACGAACGTCAACGTGTCATTGAGGACATCCTCTGGTCCCTTTTTAATAAAGAAGAGTTCCAGATCAACCACTGACAAGCAATACACTGACAAGCAATACACTGACAAGCAATACACTGACAAGCAATACACTGACAAGCAATACACTGACAAGCAATACACTGACAAGCAATACACTGACAAGCAATACACTGACAAG
>JABAAE010000016.1:137762-206529 GCA_014238905.1 Planctomycetota bacterium | reverse complement strand
GACGGGACGAGTGGTGGCACGGTGTTGGTCAAGGATATTCGGCCCGGTGCCTCCACCAGTAGTCCCTTGGATTTAACCGAAGTGAATGGGACGCTGTTTTTCCGTGCCAATGACGGGACCAACGGATATGAGCTTTGGAAGAGTGACGGGACGAGCGGTGGCACGGTGTTGGTCAAGGATATTCGGCCCGGTGCCTCCAGCAGTACTCCCAGATATTTAACCGAAGTGAATGGGACGCTGTTTTTCAGTGCCGATACCGGGATCGGAAACGGTGGTTTGTTTAAGTTGGGACCTGTTTTGTTTGGTACATCAGGTGATGACACGATTACGGTTAAGGTGAACAACGGTTTCGATGTCAATATCAATGGGCGTTCTTACTATTACCCTGCTGGTGAACTTTCGATAGTCGGTTCGGGAGGCCAGGACAGCATTGTGGTCACGGGCACGTCCGCGGATGAAGTTCTTTTCGCGGATCCTAATACTTTTGATTTCAGCGGCTCAGATTTTCGGATAACCGGTTCGGAGGTAGAGTTTTTGACGGTGCGAGGCAACGGCGGTGATGACGTTGCGACATTGTTGGACAGTTTGGGTAACGAGCGAGTGGTTGCCAAAGTGAGCAACACGTTTGTTCGTGATCTTGCGACGACGTTTACTCAGCGAGTGGTTGATTTCGGGGATGTCACGTTGATGTCATCGGGTGCTGCAACTGGTTTTGACTTGGCGAACCTGTTCGACTCGGTGGGTATGGATACGTTTACGGGAAATTCGACTGATGCCTCAATGGTTGGCCCAGGGTACCGAGTAAGTACTGAAGGGTACGACCGAAATGTTGCTCGATCAACGTCGGGAGGTTTGGACGTCGCGATATTGAATGGCACGTCGGAGAGCAATGAGAATTTTACGGCGAGGGTGACCAACAACCCATCGAACAACTTTGGCATTGTCCGTAATGGTCCAGGTGCTCCTTTGGCCTTTTTAAATCGCGCGATCGGATTCAGCAGCGTTCGAGCGAACAGCGGTGGCGGTAATGATAAGGGCTTTTTGTTTGGAGGTGCGGATGATGATAATTTTCAAGGTACTTCTACACTGGCTCAGTTGGAAGGACCCGGTTATCAGTTTACGGCAAGTAACTTTAACCGCGTGAACACGACAGTCACCCAAGGTGGTAACGATACGGCGACATTGATCGACGGCGTCGGCAATGATCGTCTGAACGGCAGCGGAAACGTCGCAACTCTGAAGGGATCGTCGAACAGCTTTACTCATGCGACCAGAGGTTTTGAAAACGTGATCGGCAACGCCCGCAATGGAGGCACCGACCAACTGGATCTGGCGATTGACATCGCTTTTAACTTTTTTGAGTTGGGAACCTGGGAAGTAAAGTAATTCTTCTCTGTCACGGTAAGATTTAAAGAAAATGTTAACCAGGCTTGTGTTGGTCTGGTCGTGCCGTATCAAACGATTAAGTTGCAGCGAAACATTGATTTTGCCGATTTCAATTTTTTAAAACGTTCGAGGCATCGATTGATAACATGACAAATACAGCGAGAGATTCAGAGCAGGCAATCGAACCTGCAGAAAAAGTCCGTGAAATTAAGTATCGGTATTCGGACGACTTCCTGACGCTTATGTCCCAGCTAAAATCGACGTTAGTCGTATCGACCTACGCTGCTGGCAAGGTCGCCGTAATCGGTGCTCCCAATGGCCAATTAAATATTTCATTTCACAACTTCGAACAGGCGATGGGTATCGCAGTTAGTCCGAAGAAAATCGCCGTGGGCGCCAAAGGGCAAGTCTGGTTTTTGGATAACGGTGGTGGACTTGCTTCGCAAATAGAGCCTGCGGGCAAATACGAACAATGCTACATGGCTCGTTCCTCATTGGTGACTGGCAATATCCATATTCATGAGTTGGCGTGGACGAGTGACCAACTGTGGGTCGTCAACACGCTATTTTCCTGTTTGAGTACTGTGCAGGATGGCTTCAGTTTTGTGCCCCGCTGGAAACCTCCTTTTATTACAGAACTAAAAGGAGAAGACCGGTGCCATCTCAACGGTTTTGCATTTGAAAACGGACAGCCTAAATACGTCACGATGATGGCTGAGACGAATGAAGCTGCTGGTTGGCGACCCAAAAAAGCGGAAACAGGCTGTGTGATGGATGTCACATCCAATGAAGTCGTCACCCGCGGGCTCGCTATGCCTCATTCTCCCCGGATTCATGAAAAAGAGTTGTATGTTCTCAATTCCGGCCTGGGCACGATTGAAAAAGTTGACAGAAGTAGCGGTCAAAGAGATGTTATTGAAAAAGTTCCGGGGTATACCAGGGGCTTGGCCATGTATGGTCCGTTTGCTTTTGTGGGGATGTCGCGGATCCGTGAAACCGCCGTTTTCGGTGGTGTGCCGATTGCCGAAAAACGCGAAGATTTGCGTTGTGGCGTGGCAGTGATCGACATGCGATCCGGAAAGGCCGTTGCCTATCTAGAGTTTGAGACCGGGATCGAAGAAGTCTTTGACGTCCAGGTCATTCCGAGCGTGTCCTCATTGTCTTTGACCGGTCCCTTTCCGCACATCGATGGTGGGGACGATGTATGGGTCGTAGGCAATCCAGACTAGTTCGACGGCGAAACTTCAACCGTTTGTGGGGCAGAATCTCTTGCAAACGTTCGACGCAGTTGTCCACATGCCGCTCGGCGGTTTGCTACGATCCTATCGCAGGGCAGCATGAACGAGGCTTTCTCCTTTTTTATTTCATTACAATTGGCGCGGTCGCTGCTGCGCCCATGCCAAATTCGTCATCAGTTTTAACCAATTTGGTCGCTCTGGCGAAGCGATCTCGGCCGAAATGTCGTTTTCAAAATTTTGGCCGAGCACTTTTGCATCCATCAACATGCTCGTTTGAGTTTTTTGCCCCCACGGGAGAGTCAAAACCGCGTTTCCACCGCTGGGGTTTTGATCCGCCGGTTTCAAGCACCCAGATGATGTTCATCCGAATGTTGAAATTCCTGTTTGCGTTCTGGCAACGCGCCCCTGCCTAAGCGGTCGGTGGTCACGTGATATTGTGGGTCTCCCGAAAGGTTGACTTCCACCATATCGCCGGCCTGTCGCAACAGCGATTGGCACTCGGGACTCAGATGGGTCAAATGCAGACGCTTACCGATCGTTTTGTACTTTTCCGCTAACGCGCTGATAGCCTCCATCCCCGATTGATCGTAAACCCGCATGTAATAAAAATCGATCACGACATCATCAGGATCTTCGTCCGGGGTAAAAAGACCCTTGAGAGAAGAGACTGAAGCGAAAAACAGTGGCCCGTGCAGCTGGTATATTTTGCTCCCGAACTCGTTGAATTTGATATCCGCTCCGAGGTGGGTTGCGTGTTTCCAGGAAAAGACCAGGGCGGAAACGATCACGCCGAGAATGACGGCGGTAGCCAGATCGTGCATGATCACCGTGTAGCCGGCGACGAGGGTCATGACAAACATGTCCGATTTAGGCATGCGTCGAAACATCTTGAGTGACGCCCATTCAAACGTACCGATTACGACCATTCCCATGACGCCAACCAGGGCAGCCATCGGAATCTGCTCGATGATCGGTGCCAAAAACAGCACGAATAACAACAGGCAGACTGCTGCGGTAATTCCGGACAGGCGTCCTCGTCCACCAGAGTTTACGTTGATCAGGGATTGTCCGATCATGGCACACCCGCCCATTCCACCAAAAAGGCCGCAGATAATATTGGCGGCACCCTGTCCTACGCATTCCCGGTTGCCGTTGCCCCGCGTTTCGGTAATGTCGTCGATTAAGGTCAGGGTCATCAGCGACTCAATCAGGCCTATTCCGCACAAGATGATCGCAAAAGGAAAAATGATCTTCAGCGTTGACCAGGTAAGTGGGACGATTTCGTGTTGCAGGAAAAATAGCTGAGGTATCCCGCCACTGATTCCGGTGTCGGTTTCTGCCAGAGTTTCCCCGTGGTTGGCTTGGTGAACATTTTCTACCGTTGAATTTTGGGAATGGTCGGCAAGTTGCGAGGCTAAAATCGGTTCCGGTGCATCTGCGGAAGTCGCACCGGCCTGCTGTTCATCTGCCGAGGTATGATGGTTTGGGCTGGCGGCAGCGACTGAATTCATCCAAAGCATGTCACCGACGGTAGCGACCGGATGCTCGCCGCTTTGAGGGCTCGCAGAGTAATTGATTCCCAAGGAAATGAGGGTCACTGTTGCGATGGCCGCAAGTGAAGCGGGAACGGCTTGCGTCAATTTGGGCAACAGCCAAATGATTCCCATGGTCAAACCAACCAGCAGCAACATGAGAACCAGGCGAAAGCCGGAGAGAAAGACCAGGTCACCGCCCGGCGAAAGTGTCTTGAAGCTGCTCACCTGGGCCAGCAGAATGACGATGGCCAATCCGTTTACAAAGCCAAGCATGACCGAGTGAGGGACCATGCGAATCAGCTTTCCTAGACGTCCCAGTCCAATGGCAATCTGAAGAACGCCGCAAAGAATAACCGTAGGAAAGAGGTATTGAATTCCGTGTAGTGCGACCAGCGACACAACGACCACTGCCATGGCCCCGGTTGCCCCAGAGATCATACCTGGTCGCCCACCAAAAATAGCAGTAATCAGTCCAATAAAGAAAGCCGAGTACAGTCCAATCAAGGGCGAAACGCCAGCGACAAAGGCAAAAGCAATGGCCTCAGGAACCAGGGCCAGAGCAACGGTTATGCCCGAAAGAAGGTCGTTTTTTGTCGATCCATGTTTGAGTCGAAACAGATTCAGGAGCATTTATCGTCCGTGGAGTAGGTGAACACAGCTGCAGAATGGAGAGACCATTGATTGGCAGTGAGGCACGGTTGCTTAGTTGCGACTGCCGAAACTGTGTGTGATATCAGGGTGCTTTGGAAACGTCCCGTCGGATTGTGGGCCGTTTTTCCATCTCGTGAAGCAGCAGGACACTATAGACCGAATCGCGTTTTGTTCAATATCGATTCGGGGGGAATTTGCGACATAGAAACGTCGAACAAAATCGCATCGTTGGACACTGCCACCGGTAAGGGAAAGATCCTGTCCTTGAAGGGTTCTGCCGAGTACGCATTCCCCCACAGACGATTGGGCAGCGCTCGGAAAAAACGGTTTTGCGACCGAAAACAGAATGAAATTTTCAATGCATTGGTAATCGATCTGCCGATGGCCGGAGAACGACTGGTAATCCAAGGACAAATATTCGGCCGCTAGTCGCTGGTCTGCCTTCTGGTGCTGAACGCCCGCCAAAAGCAAGGGGATCAACGTGAATCAATGAAAAAGGCCAACTTGCGACGAATCGCAAATTGGCCCGAATGTCTCGAAATCGCGTGATACACCCCAAGTGAGTCCCGCAATGGAAGTGGTTTGAAATCGGTGGGCAGCGGAATCTGACCGGGACCCTTTCAGTGAGTCCATGGGGAGATCGATATAATCACGATATTGGCCGCAATTTACTGGGAGTCATTTGATGTCACGAGGGAAAGGAACAACGGATAATTCCCATGTTTCCGGAACTTGCCAACGCACTTTGGGAGCTTCCAGAGACCGAAGGCACTACGTTTGTTATCTATCGCCATCGTGGTTGCAATTTACGAACACGGTTTTCGCGAATTATAAAACGTGCCGGCGTTAAACCCTCGCCAAAACCATTCCATAATCTACGATCGACCCGAGAAACCGAACTCGCCAACGAATATCCAATTCACGTGGTTTGTAAATGGATCGGTAACTCGCCAACCATTGCCATGAAGCATTATTTACAGATGACCGACGACCACTTCAAAAAGGCAATTGGAAAAGCGGCGCAAAAAACGGCGCAGTCAGTGTCGGACAAGGGGGCAAACGGCTTGCCAACAGCACCCCGGAAATCCCAAAAACCCAATAAAAAAGCGTCTTCACTGGAAAACAGTCAAGACGCTAGTAGCGGCAGAGGGACTCGAACCCCCGACACGCGGATTATGATTCCGCTGCTCTAACCAGCTGAGCTATGCCGCCTTATTAATTCATGCCATGTTGTGAATCGCAACCGTAGCGCCAATTCCAGAGTCGTGTAATGCGGAAAATGGCACCAAACACTCTTCACCCCGACCGATATCTCCACCGATCGTCATCAGCTTAAAGGTTTTCCTAACCATCAAATGGACTGACGATTTTAATGTATCGGCGAATTCACGCAACTCCGCCAAAGTTTTTTATTGTTTCCAGCAGGACACGCAGCTCAATATGCAGTAGGTGATTGCCGAAAGGGCAGAAACCCTCGGGAATCTGCCGCCGTGGCCAGCCATTCAACTTCGTATGGAATCGACCGATAGGAATTCTCGATCTGAATCTCCCAGACGGGCCTGCACACCCATCGCTGACAACATCGTATTATAAACATCGATGCCCTCCCGTTTGACGTCCATGATTTCACCGGTCTTAAAACGACCGTTGGCACCGGATATCGCATGAAACACGCCTGACAACTCCCTTTTCACATTAGAATGCCGACCATCACCCGATTCGGTCGACACCGTAATCAGAGAATTTTCCAGGATCGTTCGGCCGTTGGCCTCCCGCGTTTTGTCGAGACGATTCAAAAAGTAGGCCACCTCCTGCATCTTCATATGCGCATGCGCCCGCAAAGCAAGATTCTTTTTCTTGGGATGAAACTGGTGCCACCATTCATGGCTACACCCTTTGTCACCGGAGGCCTTGAGTTGCCTGGCATCGTCGAATTGAAACCGTTTTTCTCCCTTGTAAAAATAATCTCCAGTGATCCGCAGTCTCTCCCCTGCAGCCAAAAACGTCAACGAACCAAACCGAACGCGGTCCAGTTCAATCGCCAAAGCATAAAGGTCAGCCATTAATCTCCACTCTTTCCGCAGCGCCTCCAACGGCATGTCGATACCCTGCCCTGCAGGATCCGCCTGACCCCCGTGCGCCAACGCAGACCTGGGAGGCAATCCAGGACCTCCCTGATTCCCCCTTTCCAGCGAAAAGGCACGCTGCTCGAATTCTCGGATCCGGTCCAAATGATCAGCCACCCTTGCTTTGGAACGAGCACCCAACGGAGACTGATTTCCGGTATAAAACTGATACTGATCCACAACCGAATCCAACACACTTCTTCGCAGACGTTTTTCCCTCAAGTCCTTGTCTCCTCCGGACAGACTCAAGGCTCCAAACACGCGGTCGAATACATCCCGCGGTTGTTCCTGCATCCTCGCGGCGACAGTGCCGTCAGGATTGTAACTGTGAACGTAGCGACTGATTCGGCTTCTCCGGAAAAACGTTCCCGCCACCAGCGTCGGCACCACGCCTTTGGGCAATCCATTGACGTAGTGATTTCGGCGGATGACCTGATCAATCGATGGTCCGCCCGATTTGGCATCCCCGTTTGGGGGTTGGGCCGTAAAAGCCCCCGAAGCCCCGTCAAAGTGAGCGTTGATTCCCGATTCATCGCACCGTACCTGATCCACATCCCGCATGATCAGGAGCTTTTTTCGTAACGGTTCAAGAGGCTCCAGAACACCGGCGAATCCTTCGGATTGGAGCGGTGCGGGAATTCCCAATCCAAAAAAAACATTAAAAGCCCGCACAGGAACGCCGCCGTCCGACGAATGGCAACCCAGCGCCGGTGTCAGGAACATTTCTTCTAGCAATGGCAAACCAATCGCTGTCGCCCCGGCACCTTTCAGGACCGTCCGGCGGTTCATCCGCTTATTTTTCATTTCTTTAACTCATTGGGATAGGGTTCGGTCCGGATCGTTTGAACCAATTCACTTTGAATAATGGCTTTCAGAATCGCCTGATAAGTAAACCCATTTTTATTCGCCGCATCGATAATGGTTTCCAATACTTCCGCATCGGCTGATCCTAGCGGCCTGCCCAATGAAAACTGTGTTAGTTTCCAGGCAACCGTTTCTCGGGCCCGAGAACGATCGGCAAGCAACTTCATCAGTTCATTGGAGGTGCGAAATTTGATCGCCGCGGAATCCCCAGGGAACAGGATCTGGCCATCTTCACGAAGCGAATTACCATGCTCATCCTGATCATGAAATCGACCCAAACCATCGAATTTCTCCAATCCAAACGCCAAGGGTTCGAACTTTCGGTGGCAACCACCACAATTGGCGTTTCCGATCCGCTCCAACGCAATCGCGCGTTGAGTGAGGCCTGAACGGGTGGCAACGGGCGTGGTATCGACGCAAGGAGGCGGATCCTTAACGATCCCTCTCAGTACATCGTGTAACACAAACAGCCCTCTGGACACCATCGAGGCTTCGTCTCCACCGGCGGTCAGAACACTCCCCTGGGTCAGAATGCCGCTCCGCCGGGACTGGGGTTGAAGCCGTACTTTGATCAACTCTTCTCGGGGCAAACCTTCGACCCCCTCGATCCGATAATGCTCGGCCAAACGCCGGTTTAAAAAAGTAAAGGGGGAATCAAACAGTTCAGCAATCGGCCGTTGCTGATTCCAAACCACCTCCTCAAAGAAAAGCAAAGTTTCACGCCGCATATCATCAGCCAGACGATTGTTCCATTTTGGGAATTTTTCAGCATTGGGGCGGAGGTTGGTTAAACGATCCAGATTGAGCCATTGATGGATAAACTGTTTCGAACGCTTTCTTACCCGATGATCGGCCAGCATTCTCTCAACCTCGCGTTGCAAAACCCCTTTTTCCAGAAGTTCGCCCGATGCAGCCAAATCAAACAACTCCGCATCCGGCGGACTGCCCCATAAAATAAAACTGATGCGGTTGGCCAATTCGAAGGGGCCGATCGGCCACGTAGTGCCGTCTCCCCGATGACGCTCGATTAGATAGATAAATCTGGGCGATTGCAGCATCGCTTCCAAAATAAAACGCGTCGCCTCATCAAAACTCCCTCCTGCTGACCGTAGTGTTTCGCCGATGCGAAGAAACGACTGGACTTCGGCCTCGTTCAACGGACCACGGAGAATCCATTTCCCCATCTTCCTAATCAGTTTTTCAAGAGACGCTTCGTTAAAATCCTCTTCAGTCAGGTAATTGGACCGAAGCTCAGCGATGGAAAGTTTATCAGTGATTAACTCCGCCAAGCGGGCATACGCCTGCACGTGTTTTAGATCGACGCCTAGATTGTAGGCGGTGTTGTTAAAACCGTCGGTCCGCAGGTCCTCGGGGAAAAGCTTCTTCGCCTCGCTGCCAATATCCCGTCCCACTGCGACCTGAACCGCCGAAATATATTCGTCGACTGTTAAACGACGAACCAAGCGATTGTCAACTTTCCTGGCCCGCAGGAAAATCGCAGGGTCGATTTTCTTGATCGGCCATTGGGCCCCTGCGGCAATCCAATCTCGCAATGCTTTTTTCTCAACCAGGTCCAATGGTGGTCGTTGATGGGGCATTTCACCACTATCGACTGATGTCCAGATCAAACTTTCTTGGGGATTCCCGGCAACCAGCGCCGTCCCGCTCTCTCCTCCACTCAGCAAGCCTGCCAAAGTCGTCATGTCGAGCTCACCTTTACGATTGATTGAATCATGGCATTCCAGACAATGTCGAGTCAGCAATGGAGCGATCTGCTGAGTGAATTGGTTTTCTTTCTGTTGGGCGTCAATCTCTTGGACTACGCGAGGGTTTTTTCCAGCGATGAAATTTTGCCGAATTTCGGGGGGATGCAGGGATCGATTATAGATCGCCACAAGGTAGATCTTTCCCAACCAGACTCGATCACCAGAATGTTCATTGCCGATCACCAACCTAAAATTGGGATCCCAATTACTAAAATCACCTGTGACATTTTCCTCGACGACTTTGCGCCCATTCAGGAATACTCTCGCGATGCCGGCTTGATCCCGGGTATAAACGACATGTGTCAAATCCGGTCTGGCCGTATTGACCGGAGTGCTGACCGATGGAATTCCATTGTCGCTGGTCGTTGTCGTTCGCAAACGGAAATCATAACGATTGCCATCCTGACCTAATGTAAAATTTCTCTGGCTACCATCTCTAGAAAAAGAAACCACCCGAGCTGGGCCGTTTTGCGTGGCGTTGGACGGCTCAATCCAGGCCTCGACCGTCAATTCGTTAGTCCAAGTAGATGCCAAATGAATCTTCAGGGACCTACCCGGTGATCGAACCATCGATTTCCCCAAGAACTCGATCGCTCCGTTGCGTTTATGCACGTTTGCCCGTCCTTCGATTTTTAAATGGAGCGGTCGCCCGACCTGGGCAAGATCGAGGACACCATTATTCTCAGATTGAAATCTATAAAGAACCTGAACGCCGCTGTTCACCCGCTGTTGTCCGTGCAAGGCAAAACAAAGAGCCAAAACAACGGTTGGCCATACAAGCCAAAATTGAATGTTGATCCATGGGAAAATTCGCATTAGCCGATCCTGTCGGATTTCGTGGCAAGCCTCCAATCCCAAAACTCACTCAAGGGAACCAAGCTGAAGGAACCCATTCCGAAGTGGTCCGCTAGGGGGCCGAGAGAAAACTATCAGCGAGGTTTCCGAATCACATCGGACTGACTGGCGGCGAGACCCTGAAGGTAGTTTTCATCAAGCAAGACTTCTTCCAACTCGTTCAGTTCGGTATCAAGTCGGTCAAAGTTGTTCTTAATGCGTTCCATTCGACGATTGAATTCTGGGTCG
Organism: Planctomycetota bacterium; assembly: GCA_014238905.1. Classification (GTDB taxonomy): domain Bacteria; phylum Planctomycetota; class Planctomycetia; order Pirellulales; family Pirellulaceae; genus JABAAE01. Next base: position 195,880 of record JABAAE010000016.1, on the reverse strand, counting down.
TCGCTTTGGAAGGTGCGAGAGGGCTGGCTCATACTGACTCACCTATAGGGGCTTCACCTCTTTATCATCACCCGATCTGCGGCCAAAATCAATCGAGGGGAACCACTCCGCTGTCCAAAAGCCATTGTTTATTCCGAAAACCGCTGATTAGAGTCAATCCACCCCCCCCACCTGATTCAAGCTGGTATCAAAGCAGGAAAAAAAGAGAAAACAGGCAATCTTCAGGAAATGGTCCCCACGATCATCATATCGTGGGCTTTTTCAATGGATTCGCTATCGGTCACATAAACCACCCTATCTCCAGACCTAAGAGTGACCTCCTCGCCTGCCCAATCCTGCACCAAGTCCTGTAACTCACTCTTTTGATTGACGTTCGCTCCAAGAACCGGAATGATCCCCCAGTAAAGACACATTTTTCGCGTGATTTCCTGGGAACTCGACACGCCAACGGTCGGGATCAAATCACGATGTTTTGATTTCAGCAAAGCGGTATCCCCGTCCTCAGTACCAATGACCACCAATTTGGCCTCGATCTCTTTTGCCACCAAGGCCGCCGCGGTTACCACGGCATCACTTATTTTTCGGGACCCCTGGTGATCTTCTTTTTGTTTTGTCCAATTGACCCCTCCCTGAACCAACGATTCAGTGCTGAGGCAGATTCGGTACATCGTCCGCACCACTTCTTCGGGAAATTCACCGATGGCCGTTTCACCGGACAGCATACAGGCATCGGCACCATCAAGGATGGCATTGGAAACATCCGAAACCTCCGCTCGAGTTGGACGACTGCTTTTATGCATACTCTCCAGCATTTGGGTGGCAACGATCACCGGTTTCCCGAGTTCGGTGCACATGTTGATAATCAATTTCTGCGTCACGGCGGTGGTTTCAATATCGATTTCTACGCCCAGATCGCCTCGAGCGACCATGATTCCATCGGCGGCATCGACGATCGATCTCAAATTAGCGACCGCCTCGGGCTTTTCAATTTTTGCCACCAAAGAAGCGTTGGATCCTTCCCCCTCCACAATCGTCCGTAATTGTTGCATCTCTTCAGCATTTCTAACGAAACTAAGGCTGATGAAATCGACCTCTTTTCGACATGCCCAGATTGCGTTTGAAATATCTTTTTTACCCAGTGCGGAAACGCTCAATTTGACGCCTGGTAAATTGATCCCCTGACGACTTCTGATCATTCCACCGGAGGTCACTTCACAGAGAGCCATCTCTGCCGATTTTTCTATGACTCGAATCCGCACCAAACCGTCGCTCAACAGGATGTCATTGCCGACCTCCAGCTCATCGATCAACGTTTCATACAGCGAGACCAATTCATCAGGCGAATGGGATTCTGTTCCCCGAACCCATTTGAATTGCCGACCCACCTCACATCGGACCGGAGCTTCACCTAGATCGCCCAGTCGAATCTTGGGGCCAGCCAAATCCACCAGAACCGCTACCGGAATACCGGTTAGTTCCTCCGCCGCCCGAATATTCTCCAACGTTTCACCATGCCCCTCTTGAGACCGGTGGGCCATATTTAATCGGAAAACACAAACGCCCTCCCGAATCAACGACGATAACATTTCTATCGTATCGCAGGCCGGTCCAACGGTCGCGACGATCTTGGTACGGGCAAATTCCTGGAGAGATTTACGAAAAACAACCATGACTTCAATTCATTAGAGAATAGAAACACTTCAGCCAAACCAACCCCGATTTCGCGAATGAAAAACGATCCCTGAAACCAGTTCCTGGGCATTGCCGATGAACGTCCCCCCGCCAGAAAACACGGATCCGAAAACACGGGTTCGAAAACTAACGTTCCGAAAACTAACGTTCCGAAAACTAACGTACTAACCCACGCTCAGAGACATCCTCAAAAGTGCGTTGCCGGGCGGGGTAGGCACCGAGATGAGTTCTAACCGATTTTTTGATCATGGGGGATAGGTCTAGGGAATCGATTACCAAAATGTTGAATGCACTCGTCTTTTAATCGCCCGCCGCACTTGCTCTACAGCAGTGGAAGATTTTGGTTTCAACCCGCAAATTAATACCAATAAACTGTTTTCCAGAATTAATTTTAGTGAGCACGTCAAATTAACGATTAAAAGTCACCAACGCTGAATCCACGGTATAAAATAGTTGATTCACCAAAGGAGAGACCAATGCGTATCCCAATCGCCACCATGCTGTTGATCTTGATCACCGGTGCCAGCGCCCCATTATGGGCACAGCCCGAGTCTATCGAAAAAAAATCCAGACCTTTATCTCCCTCAAACGCCAAGAAATTCGCCGATCTCTTGGAGCGAGACTGGAAGGACAAACCGGAGTGGGCCGACATGCTCAGCGACCTCCTCCAAGGAAAACCCATGCAGGCCAATACAGGTTGGTTCAAGGCGAGTCAAAAAAGAATCGGCTGGCAATGGTTGGCTGAAAAATTTGATGCCAATGGCGATGCGAAGATCACCGGAAAAGAAGCGGCCAGATTTTCCAAGGTTTTTGAGGCTTTGGATAAAAACGGTGATGGTGTCATTACTGAAATCGATTTCAATTGGGCGGATGTCAGTCATGTGGGTCCATCAAAACCTTCTGAGGCCATGTTCTACAGGCTAGATAGAGATTCCAATGGAAGGGTAGACCAAAAAGAATTCATGCAAATGATGGCGATGTTAGACGCCACCAACAAGGGATTCGTGACGCCGGATGAATTCTCCAAAGGTTTTCGCCCCTTTGACGAACCGCAACCGGAGCGACCGGCGCCGACCCGACAAGAGGATCCCAACCGGTATCTCAATCTGCTCTTTAGTGGTGAACTGGGAAACTTGACCGATGGTCCGGAGCTTAACCAGATCGCGCCCAATTTTGATCTTCCATTTTTGAAAGCCCAAGGGAGCCAAAAGCTATCCAATTTGCGGGATCAAAAAATCGTCGTCTTGAATTTTGGCAGCTTCACGTGAGGCCCCTTTCGATCCCAGTCTGGGGTTTTCGAGTCGATTGCCAATCGTTATTCCAAAAATGTTGTTTTTTACAATGTCTATATCAAAGAAGCCCACCCGATTGATGGTTGGCGAATGAGCAATAATGATGCGGCAGGCATCTCGTTCGCCCAACCGACCACTTTTGATGAGCGATTTGGAATTGCCGAACAGTGCAGCGATCGACTCAACATGGCCACGCCGGTCCTCATCGACTCCATCGACAACCAAACGGCGGACGATTATGCGGCCTTTCCAGACCGCCTCTACATCGTCGACATCGATGGAAAAATCGCCTACAAGGGTGGAAGGGGACCATTTGGTTATAAGCCCAAGGAAATGGAACAGACCTTAGTGCTCCTGATCATGGATGCTCAACTCCGGGACAAAAGCACATCCGACACCAAACCATCTGAAAAGCCAGACAACGAGCCTCCTGCTCCACCCAAGGCGAAAGGGACGTCTTGGAAACCCTCGACATCATCGCCGCCCGATCGCCCCCAGCAGAAAGTTACAGAACCGTCTGAGCTGCCCGCTAAATCCACGCCCGCTAAATCCACGCCCGAGCAAAAGCCCGCTGAATTGAACAGCCAAAGTCAATCGGTCAAACCCGAACCACCCAGCCCTCCCCAAAAACCGAAAGTCAGAAAACGGTAGACCAAGTCATCCGGCCCCCCAAGAGTTGCCAACCAAAACCGCGTCCATTCACAAAGACTGCTTGGCAGCCATCACTTGGTAGCCCTCACTTGGTAGCCCTCGGGAAACTCCATCCCGCCGATTGCTGGCCATCGTTCACCGTGAGTGACCTGGTTCGAGTTGAGCGGCCGCGTCTGTCCGGCGGCTTCCAAAGGGATTAAGGTCTCAAGTGATTTGGGCCTCTGCCTCACTTCAGCTTTCGTTTCCCTGATTATTTTCTTTTCGAATTCTTTTCGGTTTGCCGATTCCAAGACAACTTCAGGCGGGTCTCTTTCAACCCATCCTCCTTCAATCGTTACCCCCTTGTCTATTTTGAACATGAGACTGCACTCGGTTTTTCAAAAACGACGTCAACATGGGCAAGCCAGCCCCACTGGCGATCTGATGAGCCACGACGTCAATCACAATTTTCATCCCCACCAGAACGACAATCAGCGGCGTGGGGGAACCAAGAACGACCACCAGCATGCCAGCCGTCAAGATCGCCACATGCATCACTACAATTCGTCCATAAGGTGCAAACATTTGGGCCGCCAAACTACGATCCAAATATTTTTTGGGGACGATAAAGTTTTCATAAAAAGAATAGCCATGGCTAAAGAGCAGCGAGAGAATCGGCAGCCAGATCTGTTGAAAGTAATTCGACCAAATGTAAGAAACCAGATTAAACAACAAGCCAATAAACATGAGAGGGCCGATCCAGAACGAGGAATCTGGAAACAGGCTGGACATAACCCCACCCTGCTCGCCCGGCACCCCTCCCGAACCAAATTCACTGGTCAGAACCACGAGAAACACGCCGTGGACGGCACAGAAACCTCCAAAGTGAACCATAAAGAAAGGAATCATGAAAAGCTTGGTACTATTTTCACCCACACCTCCGCGGATGCAGACCATTTTCAGAACATTTAACAATCCAACAACCAGGTTTTCACCCCAGTAGATAAACAAGATCAATCGCGCATCCCACCCAAAGAAAAATACACCAACCAGCGGCAGGAGGTTGGCGACGACAAGGATCCAGACTGACCGGTCAAAGGCTTGAAGCGACTTCATCCACCGGTTGTCGGTCCCGTTGGACACCAGTGGGTTGGACGAGTTGTTTTCATTCATTTAACTGTTCCGATCTACAAACCTTTGCCTGTCTACGCAACTTTTCCAGCCAGTCCTCAACCGATACCCTTCATGGGGTGCCACGTTTTTCTCTCGGAGTTCTCTCCCAGCTAAATTTCGTCCTATCCGCCTCTCCCGTTTCTCAACGTTGTTCAAATCCCGAAGCGGGCTGAACCCGAGTATCACGGATCTCTTCGGGCCTGGCCACGCCATCTCTCCATTGTCCGGGTTGGCGGTTTCCGCTTTCACCGGCCACATTAGGGTAAGGCTGAACCACCAAATTCTCCTCGGCCCTTTTAACATCAAGTGGGAGCGTTCGAGTGGTATCCACAAGCATTCTAGCAACCGTCTCGGCGTCCATCGCTTCGGGGAAAACAGAAATGGCATAATTTGCGATGGCGATATTGTAATCCCTGACACCACCTAAAAAAGCAATTCTCTGGTCACGTAATTCTCGGTGAAATGACAAGACTGTCTCCAATCGGACCTGATCATTGCGGTAACCAACCAAAGCATTGGATAACGCCCGCATATGATTGGCCACCGCCACTGCCCGTAAGTGAATCAAGTCTCTCATCGCCGGTAGAGCATCATCGACGTTGCGGATTTTCGGATCAAATCGCCCACTCTTGACCAGCAAATTCGTGCTGGTTCGATACTTGCCAACCCAAGGGAGGTCGGCAAAGACGATCGGACCTGATTCATTGGTCTGCGAGGATAAAGAACCCAGTTCAGACCGGGCCTTGGCAAGGAAAATCGCCGTTTCGGCCAGTCTGGCCTCGCTGCCTGTCACCGAAGCCAACCAAAGAGACTGTTCCAAAACCGAGCGAGGTTCTCCGATCTCCTGCAGGAATTCCAGCTCCTGAGCTGCAAATTCAGCATCTAACTGACTGGCAAAACCTCGCCAATAAGCGACAACCTTTGTCTTTCGTTCATCAGCTGAAACGGCTGACACGAGCAGGCGTTGCAAACTAAGCCGGTTTGGCCCCGATCGCGGCGCGGATTCCAGAATCTGTTCGGCCAAGACTTTTAATTTTGGATCAAACGTTTCATCACCAACGGAGCTCTCGGGGAGGCGATTGACCTCCTGCAATTTCGCTGGCGGGGTCGCGGCGTGAGCTGGAGAGCCCTGCCCTGCCGCTCCTTCGGCTGCACGCTCCCGCAACCGGTCGAGTGTCCCACCGGTGTTCTGACGCGGCGGCGAAGCCAAAACCGTTGTTGAAGGGGAAACAAAAGAGGGCGTTGCCGGGGAGGACGGACGACCATCAATCGGTCGAACCTCCTCCTGCGTTACCCCACCTAAACCGCCGTTTGAAGACGATTCCTGAATCACCACGGGATTCCCGGGATCCGCCCGGAGAGGTTTGATTTGCCCCTCTCTCGCCGGCAGGAATTGTGATGTAGCTTGACCATTGTCCACTATTTCACCATTGGCCTCTATTTCACCATTGGCCTCTATTCCAATGGTGTTTGTCTGGTCATTCAGCGTCGCGTTACCGGCTACCGCAATGCCAGCTTTTTTAGGTAGCGGAATGACCACCGATGGACCCGGTTCCCGGCTGGTCGCCTGATCCCCAATCTTGAATTTTCCTTGGGACTGCCCCGTCGAGGTGTTCGCAACCGGCTCCCCCAATAGAAAACCGGATTCAGATTTCTGGTCCTGAATCGCCGGTTTCCTGTTAGTCTCGGTCACTAGCTGGCGGGGAATCGGTTGAATCCGAGACGGTTGAATCGAGGACGGACCAGCCGACTGTAGCAAACCCATGACAACGACGATAAGAAGATGCATCCTTGCTTCCTTTAAAACAGAAAAACCGAGAAGCTGACCGTTGTAGAACCAAAGAATTAGCCGTCCAGCGGTCACCATCCTGCCCAGATATGGAACGTGTCCTATCAGTGTTCAGAAAAACTAAAACAGGTCAATCGGAGTTTTTGGGGCCTAATTCCTGTTTTCGCCGGAGCTCTCTCTGGAATCGGCTGCGAATATTCTCAATCATGCGTAGATCAAGTCCACTGGGTCGCTGTTTAATAATCTCATCGAGTTCCCGAATCGCCTTGTTTTGCCACCCGGATTGAAACAGAAAGACCGCCCGGGCCCCCTTGATGGAAACATCGTCGGGATCAATCACATGTAACAGCTCCAGATAACGTAACACGCTCTGGTTATCCTGTTTTCGCTCGGCGATCGCCCTCAAATTCTGAACAACTCGTCCGAGGATCTGTTTTTTGGAGACCGGTTTCAGATAGTCGGTATCCCAGTTCAAAGCAGTGGTGCTAGCAACTAAAAACTTGGCATCTTCTAGGGACATCAGTTGGCCACCAGCAAACACATCGATCAATTGGGGTGACGAGTTTTCCATGTTCATCGAAACCACAAAATGACCCGGCAACCCGACACCATCAATCGACAACCCAATCTTTCGTGCTAATTCGATGTACAGGATCGACAGGGTAATGGGTATCCCCTCCCGATCCTCTAGAACATGCGACACATAACTATTCTCTGGACGATAGTAATCATGCCGACTTCCATGGAACCCATTTTCTTCGAAAAGAAATCGGTTTAAGACTTTGATCCGCTCCAAATCGGTTTTCGCAGATTCCGCCTTCCGCGAAAATTCTTCTGCCAACCGATCAAATTGCTCAAGATATCCCTTAATTTCGTGATCCGGATCGTCAGCCCGAGCAATCCACAGGCAGGCTTCAATCAAGTTGATGTCGTTTTCTTTCTTTGAAATTACCTTTTGGAAACCGTTTTTAACCGATTCCAAGTGTACCGATTGTGCCAACAGTCTCATGCGAACGACCTGCTGCTCCAACGCTTTGGCCTTATTGAGGATCACCTGCCGGGAAGGTACTGAAAAGCCATTGGTCCGCTCCAAAATCTTTTCGAAGTTCTCATTGGTCATTTCACGGTCGAGATCGACCATCAGTTCCTTTTTAATTTCGGGGGGAACCACTGGGTTGACCAGCTTTTTCCCTACTCGGAAATTCCGGAATTCCGCCGCTGTCTCTCTAAATTTAGCCAAACCGATCTGTGGCCCGGAAACTTTCCTGTCTTTGGACACCAACACCAACCCATCGTTAACAAATCCTGAAATACGATCCTCTTCGACGCGAATCTTGAGTTGGTTCCACTGCCCTGGCCGGTAAAGAGCGGACACCTGTTCATCTAATACCGTCCATTCCAGCGGCGTGTCTCCTTCAAAACGACTCATCCGTATTTTGGAATTGCTGGGGTAAAAACCATAATGCCAATTTTTTTCATCCACCAAAAAGCAGAGTCCGGCCGCGCCCGATTCGTCTTTTAATCTAACATCGACGGAAAATTCATAAGGCATCTCCGGCAACGGTTTTTGGTAAACGCAAATCGTCCTCCCACCAAAACCCTCACCAGCGGAATGGGCGAAAATTCGGCCCCCTGATTTCCGCCAACTGCCCCCCAACAGGGGTTTCCATACCGATTCTGCCAAAACTCCAATCTTCAACCACTGACTCATTTGAATCGGATTGGGTGCCTCGATCATTTTCTTGATCTGATCCACACCCACCGCAAAGCCAATATTATTGGTCGCAACAGATTTAAGTGTCACCGTCCCCACCACTTTTCCTTCAAGATTCACCACCGGACCGCCACTGTTGCCTGGCTCAACGGGCATCGCAATCTGCAGCATTTCTCGTCCGTCTATGGGACGCCGGGACGAAATAATCCCTTGGACCATGGAGTTTTTAAGTCCCTGTGGGTGCCCAATGGCAACGAAAGGCTGACCTTTTTTAACCTTCGAAAAGTCAGCCAATTCCAACGGTGTCAGATGGGTTTGTGAGACCTGAAGGATGGCTAAATCCATTAATCGATCCGAAGCCACAACCGTTGTCACGGTTAACTGTTTTCCGGCAACATCACGGACAACGAAAGAACGTCCCTCTCCTATGACGTGCAGGTTGGTTGCAATGAAACCTGGTTGATCAACGGCAAAACCGGCCCCAACGGATTTCTCTTGACCTTGTTGGTCGGTAATGTGAATCTGAACGACCGACTTTTGGACTTCTGCCCCGATCCGGGACAGCTTGACGGTGGTATCCTCCCCCACTGCCGATGAGAAAACAGCACCCAGGCCACCCGCTAAACCAAGCAGGACCAATACCTTGTTAACACCTGCTGGGACGAAAGAGAGAGAATTCATCGGATGCCTGAAAAAAAGAATTGATGCAGGCGATCAAAAAAGAAAAACGCCTGCCTATAAGCTACATCATTTTTGCCTATCCGGGGTACGAGTCGGCCAACTCCAAGCTCTCGAAAAAGATTAATTTCCGACGTATTTGGCATAGATCGATCTCGCTATTGCCACATCGTCTGTTCCGCTGATGATCGCTCTAGCATCCGGAAATAACGTGATTTGATACTGATCGATTTCAAACCGTAATAGAAACGGATTTCGCTGAACCGTCCCCATTTTTTCCAGCTCGAATTCCAAGGCTTCCAAATCAAGAGTTTCCCCCGCAAAAGAGAGCTGGACCGAGTTCCGGCCACAAAGAACAGCCGATTGAGCCCCCCGACCGCCATTCAAAAACTCGTACACCCCATTCTTGCAGACTGGACAGTCCTGTTCCTGAAGCGAATCTAGGCTTAGCTGTCGAAAACGATTATCCCACACCTCCACCACGTTCAGACAACGACTGATCTGTTCGCCGTTTCCACTTAAAATCTTGATCGCCTCGGTACACTGCAGCGAAGCGATGATATTGATGATCGGCCCCAGAATCCCAGCCGAGTCGCAAGTTGGGGTGGATCCTGGAGAGGGAGGCCCTTCGCTCATTAGGCAAGCTAAACAGGGCGTTTTCCCGGGAACGATCGTCATCGTTTGTCCATCAGCCCCCAAACACCCTCCATAAACCCAGGGAATGTCATGTTTTTGGGAAACATCATTAAGCAGGAATCGGATTTCAAAGTTGTCAGTTCCGTCCATAAGGAGATCAACATCCGTTGCCAAGCCCTCCACGTTCTCAAACGTGACATCCGCCACCACCGGTTCGATGACGACATCGGAGTTAATGGCTCGTAGTTTTTCAGCAGCGACAACCGCCTTGGGCAGGCCACCCTCAACATCTGATTCATCGTAGAGAACCTGCCGCTGAAGATTGTTCAGTTCCAGGTAGTCCCGATCAACAATTCGAATCAGCCCGATTCCAGCCCGCACCAATGTATTGGCAATCACCGATCCCAGGGCGCCGCAACCGACCAAGAGCACACGGGATTCCTGCAATTTTCTTTGGGCCGATTCTCCCATCCCAGGAAAACGAATTTGCCTAATATATCGATTCAGATCCTGATCCGTCATTCTGTTTTCTTGAAAGTTCTGCGTAGAAATTGTTTAACCGCCGGTTGGTCAAGATAGACAGCAAAAATGATAATCGAACCAACCACAATTTTTTCGATCGAAACCGGCAAGCCCAACTGAGTACATCCGTTCAGGATCACCGCCAGCATGGCCGCCCCACACAATGTGCCAACAATACTCCCCCTGCCACCTGTCAGGCTCCCGCCCCCGATGACCACCGCGGCGATCACTTTCAATTCCAATCCAAGGCCCATTTCAGGGTCTCCGACTGTCAGCCGCGAAAATTGAAACACCCCAGCCAACCCGATTAAAGCTCCACTCAATGAATAAATCAGCAGTTTCTGAGACGAGACATTAATGCCACAAAGCCGTGCGGTCGACTCATTGGAACCCAGGGCAAAAGAATACCTGCCAAACACAGTAGCCCACAACGTCACACCAACCAATGTAGCCGACAATGCCAAGGTCCAGACGCCTGGAGGTAATCCCAAAAAAAGGTATTCTGAATTCAGGCTCAGCGATTGGTAAAGCCATTCTGGTACCTGGTCGCCACGAACAGTTCGAATAGGAACATTTCCCGAAATCAGGTTTCCAATTCCGAGAAAAATCGTCATGGTTCCCAATGTCACCACAAACGGAACGATTCTTAAAAACGAAATCAATATTCCGTTTAACAGACCCGACAACGTTCCGGTAAGCAGACCTGCCAAAATCGCGATGTAAACCGTCGACGGATGATTGGGCAATCGATTACCCCAATCCTGTCTGGCCTCATCGATCGAAATCCAAAAGTCATCTTCCCCCAGATTTTTTATCCGTTGGTTAAGGATTCGCTGATTCTGGATCATTCGCTGAAGATCTTTTTCGGTACGTTCCATTTCGTCGAATTCTGTTGGCGACTCCTCTTTTAGTCGCTTTCGGTTGGCAGGAGAAATACCCTCCCAATCCCGATTTTTAACCTTTTGCGTTAACGGTTGTTCCTGTGATTCCAACAACAAGATTTTCTTTTTGATCGACTCAATCAATTCTTTTTTCGCCGCTGCCAATTCGACCGGAGGAATTTTTTCCTTGATTCCCAGGGCCAACTCCATGGCTGAATCCCTAACGCTGGCCCCTCGGCTGAACCTTTCCCCAACATCATGATAAATGCACCATGCCACGACCGTAGCTGACAGCGTCACAGCCGTCCCACAAGACAAGTCGATACCTCCCGAAATAATCACCACCGTCAGTCCAACCGCCGCAATTGCGTAGACACACGTCTGGATCGAGACATTCGAAAGATTGGCAGCAGTAAGAAATTTACCTTCGGAAAAAAGATTATCTAACACCGCAAACAGCACAACGACCAACACCAAGGCGAGCAGCGGCGCTACAAATAAAGGAATCCGTATCCGTGTTTTTTTCTTGCTGTCACTCATTTTCATTATTTAAATCGTTGCTCTGTTGAAACAGCTTGGACCATGACCTCGTTTTGCGTCCATTGCTCTACATCGCGAACGTCTCGCAGGAGCCCCCTGGACATCACCGCAATCCGATCACAAACCTGCATTAACTCCGGCAGGTAAGAGCTCACCACAATGATACTTTTTCCGGCCGCTGCCAGTTGATCGATGATCCGATAGATTTCGGATTTGGTTCCCACGTCGATACCTCGTGTGGGCTCATCGAGAAGGTAAATATCGGCCTCCTGATGAAGCACCCGTGCGATGGCGACCTTTTGTTGATTCCCGCCGGAAAGGGAGTCAATGGGATCGTCTTGGGAAAGCGTCTTAATCTCAATTTTTCGGATCCAGCTGTCTACCGCTTCCCTCCGCTTCGACAAATTCAAAAACCCAAAACGACTGTAGGCACCGATTCGGCTATAGGTAATATTTTCACCAATCGACTGCTCTTGGGCCAAGCCCTCCATTTTTCGATCCTCGGACACCATAGCCAGGCCGCTGCGAATACTCCGTTGCGGCGACGTCGATGATCGCCAAGAGTCCGCAATTTTTAAACGCCCGGAGGCGATCGGGTCCAAGCCGTAGATAACCCGTAGCAATTCTGTGCGGCCAGCACCAACCAAACCCGCAAAACCGAGCACCTCCCCTTTGCGAAGTTCGAAACTGACTTGTCGCGGGATCGTATCCCCACTGATGGACTTTAAATCGAGAACGCCCTCGCCGATCGGATGATCGTGTTTGGGAAAGAGCTGCTCGACGTGACGACCGACCATAAGATGGATAATCTCTTTTTCAGTGATTCCCTCCAACTGTCCTCCACCGACCCGCTTACCGTCACGCAACACGGTATAACAATCGGCCACCCGACGAATCTCCTCAAGAAAATGACTGATATAAACAATGCCAATATTCCGGGATTTCAAACCGTCGATGATATCAAATAGATTTTGGGCATCCTGTTGAGTTAGCGAACTTGTTGGCTCATCAAAAACAATCATCCGGGCATCGTAGGCCAATGCCCTGGCGATCTCAATCAGCTGTTGTTCCGCCACGGAAAACTCACCCACTGGACAAGCCAGATTCAGGTGCCCACACCCCAATTGGCCCAGCACTTCTTTGACAATCTTACGCTGCTGAACCTTCGACACGACGCCCAACCGGTTAAATTCACGTCCCAGGCAAATGTTGTCCACCACGTTTAAATCAGGCGCTAAGGTGAGCTCCTGATAAATCATCGCCACGCCTTCTTGCCTGGCATTGGCCGGGTTTTGTCCTTGAAACGGGGTGCCGTCCAGGAAAATCTTGCCCTCGTCAGGTGAAAGCGCTCCGCTGAGAATTTTCATCAACGTGCTCTTTCCCGCCCCGTTTTCTCCGATCAAGGCATGGACACTGCCAGCTTCCACCAAGAGATCAACGTTGGAAAGCGCCTCAGTCGCGCCAAACCGTTTGGACACCCCTTTCATTTCCAACAGCGCAGGTGTCCCCTTTTCAGAATGAGGCCGAATTTTGTCGACGTGGGTACTCAGTTTAATTCTTTCACATGCATCGATTCGGCTGGCTCCCAACAGGCAATCTTCACCCGCTGCGAACCACCTCTGCTGGGACAACGATCTCAAATTTCCCGACTTGGACTCTTTCGGATCGACCCTTTCGCCTTGGTCTCTTTCCCTGGATCTTGCCTAAGTCCCCGATTAAAAAAATTGGCGGCGAGGTTAACGGCGTCCACAACGGCTGAACAGGGCCGAATCCAACTGAGCGGAACGTCTCTGATTATCAGTCCTTGGATCCCGACTCTTTTTCAGCCGACTCTTCAGAATCCGGTCTTTGGTAGCCTAGTGCGGCAGCCAGGCAGTGAGCCGCCAGAGCCCCACCGTTGTAATTGTCCGTCGCGACGTAGCTGACGTAATTGTCCTCGCTACCGCTCAATCCACTGTCAAAAATGACAACCGGGATCTCTTTCTTTTTAGATTCTTCAACCGGCGTAACCAAAGCACTGGAATCATTGGGAGCCAGGCAAATCCCATCGACGTCTTGCGCGATCATGTCCTGCACAAGGTTAATTTGAGATTCAGTATTCCCTTCCTTGCTCGGTCCTCGGTAAATAATTTCGACGTTGCCTAGTTCCTCGGCGGCCTTGGCGGCACCAAAGTGAACCGACTTCCAAAATTCATGAGTGGTTCCTTTGGGAATCACGGCGATCCGAAACTTTGCCGCTTCCACATCCGGAGAGGAATCCGTTTGTGATGGAGAAAGAAGTTTTTTCATCGAATCGCTACTCATGTTATCTGGTGTCGCAACGTATTCGCCGGTCGATATTCTTTTCTCTACTTTTTCACCATTCAAATGGGCCACCATCGTTTTGACAGCCAAATAACCCATCTGAACAGGATCCTGCAAGACGATCCCTTGCATACGTTTTTCACTCAAGGCGTTGACCATGGTCGAATTGGGATCAAAACCGACGAATTTGATCTCCTCAGCCAATTTCTTCTCTTCCAGGGCGTTCAGCGTGCCGTGTGCATTGGGTTCGCAAACCGCGAAAATACCCTGGACCCGACCGTCATATTTAGTCAACAGGTCGGTCGCCTTGGTCATCGACGATTCCAGAGTCGTCTGAGCATATTGATCCGACGATAAAATATTGATTTCCGGATATTGCTTTTGAATGGTATCTAAAAACCCTCTCTCTCGTTGCTCCGTCGACTCGCTGCCAGTCGTATAGCGAAGCATGATAATACCGGGGGCGTCACCATCTTTTTTTGCACCGCCACCCATGGATCCCGAGCATCCCAAAACCGAAACCGACGCAACAAAAAGAAGGATCCACAAAGGACTTCTGGTAAAAAAACCTGTACTCAACATGAATTCTCCTTGGGCTGCTAAACAATTCCAGAAGTTAAAAACTTGATTGAAATTAAATTCAGAGTTGGGCGGCGTTGCGAATCGTGATCAATCCAGTAAACTTCCAATCATACATTTGTTGAATGGACTTTTCCATGCAAGGCTTCCAGTTCTCCCTAAAATCCTGAATCGGCTATAATCGATGCGACGATTGGATCATCGTGCCAGCTTTAATCAGTATCCGCCCTGCCTCCAACGCATGAAACCATCATTTTAGTTCAACAACCTGACACTCCCGCTAAGAGCAACATGACTCAATGAACAAGATCACCATCCTCGGCATAGGCGATGAAGGCCCTGCCGGTTTAACTGCTCATTGCCGAGAAAAACTTGCCGCGGGAGAACTTTTGGTAGCCGCCCCCGGGATCCTGAAACAGGTGCCCGATTTCCAAGGAGAAACGATAGCTCTGCGGGACGACTTGCAAGAAATAGTATTGGCAATAAAAAACAACCGCGACAAAAACATCGTTGTTCTTTCATTGGGAGACCCGCTGTTTTTTGGGACCACCCGGTACCTGTGCGATGAAATTGGAAAAAACGAATTTGAAATCATTCCCCATGTCAGCATGATGCAACTAGCCTTTGCACGCATCAGGGAAACCTGGGATGAGGCTTTTCTTTCGGATTTGTCCTCTCGATCTTTGGAACAAATTTTTGACCGGATCCGTTTTGCCGACAAAGTCGGTCTATTCACATCCGCCGAGGTTACCCCGGCGGCCGTCGCCAAAATGCTGCTAACGCAGCGAGCCGACTATTTCCGCGCGTTTGTTTGCGAGGATATCGCGACACCTACTGAGACCATTACCGAATGCAGTTTAGCCGAACTGTCCGAAATGAAGTTCGGCTCCCTCAATGTTTTAATTCTGATCCGTTCGGAAACTCGCCCTGAAATTCCTGGCGACGATCCTGGCCTTCGTTTGTTTGGAAACGCTGACGAGTTCTTTTTGCAGTCCCAACCCAAAAGAGG
The DNA here is from genome assembly GCA_014238905.1 of Planctomycetota bacterium. Lineage (GTDB taxonomy): Bacteria > Planctomycetota > Planctomycetia > Pirellulales > Pirellulaceae > JABAAE01. The sequence continues at coordinate 180,441 of JABAAE010000016.1, read as the reverse complement.
TCTGCTGACGCCGGCGGAGGTCCGATGCATCGCACTGGGAATGTTGGGATTGCAGACAAACAGCACCGTTTGGGACGTCGGCGCCGGCAGCGGCAGTTTCGCCATTGAGGCGGCCCGGTTGTGCCGTGACGGTGAGGTATTCGCCATAGAGATGGACAGTGATGATTACCAACTTCTACGCTCCAACGCGGACCGTTTCCAGATAGCCAACATTCATCCCATTCTCGGGGAAGCTCCGCAGGCATGGGATGCCCTACCAAGGCCGGACGCTATCTTCATTGGTGGGACAGGACGGACCGTTAGCGAAATCACTTTCCAGGCTTTTAATTCATTGACCGACAATGGACGCATGGTGGTGCACGTTGCCGGCATGAGTCGAGCTAATGAAATTTTTTACAATTTCCACAAGAATGGTTATCAACCCGAAATCATGATGCTGAATTTCGCTCGAGGCCAATTGCAATTCGACTCTTTAAGATTTGACGCTGTGAATCCTTCTTTTCTTCTTTCCTGTGTCAAAACCAAGGTCAACGGTAAAACCGAATCTTGAAAGCGACTTTGGGAACCGAAAACAACAATCCAATTCCACCGTTTGAAAGAACCGGCCTTTCCAAGCCCCTCCTTTTCGAAACACTGACGTTTCAAAACACTGACGTTTCAAAACACTGACGTTTCAAAACACCGCGCTATTCGGACGCCGCTTAAAACATCGAGCTTATTCTGAATCGACTACATTGAGCTTGATTTCATTGGAATTGCCCTTTAACTCGGGGGCATACATTGCCGCAACACGCGCTGGGAGCGCGCTAAACCGACCGGGCACCTCCGCTCGCAGGCGATAGCTGACACTATGGTTCCCCCTGGCAAGTTTTCTCACAAAGAAATTGACCCGATCATCCCGGAATTCAGTGTAAGCCCTCAAACCCGTGTTGGTATAACCGCTACGTACATTCACGGCTTCAAATCCAGCGGGTTTAAAATCTTCGAACTGAAGGTACTCGTAATCATTTTTACTAACGACCGTTAATTCCACCTCAATCAGGTCGCCGCTGGAAACGGTTGACAAATCCTCCAATTCAGTCCGCTCGTATTTTTCAACCTTCTGGTTAACAGCTTGTCCACGCGATCCTTGAACCTTGATTTTCTTGTCAACCGAAGTCAACCGGTAGAATTGACGATTCACCTTGACTTCGAGTCCAGCCTCGGTGATGTAGTCCTCTGTTGAAAAATTTGTCAAATAGGTATTCCAGTAAACGGGACCTTTTCCTTTTCGCCGGATTTCAATTTCATGATTACCCGCGGTCAAATCAGCCCCTTCCATCAAAAACTGGTTATCAAAGGTAAACAGGTTACCGGCGTTAATCTGCACTTCTTTTTTCAATTTACCGTCCACTAACACCTCCACAATCATCTCTGGCTTATTCTCACCGGATGCCTTGATATAGTCGGAAAATGCTTCGATGCATAATGCGGTATCCCGCGTCGAATTCCAGTAGGTCGCATGTTTGCGATTATTAAGAAGATACTTAACCAAACGAGGTGCTTTGACACCGTTGGGATCTGTTCTGGCCAACAGTTTTAAATAATAGGCGTTGGCTTCAATTTCACTACCGTACCAATAATACCAATAACCCCGATTGGGATTCTTCACATAAGCCGTCTCGTTTTCGGCGTCCTGGACTACGAATTGATCAATATTTTGAAGAACCATCTCCAGTTTCTTTTTGTCCCCCACCGTATCCAGAGCCAGACCAAACATGGCCTTGGAGTAAACCGAAAGCTCATTTCGATCCCGGTAAAGAAACTCCCGCATTTCCTGGTTGTCGACATCTTCTTCGGTCAGAACCATGTAAATCAACGCGTCGAGATCGCCAGCTCGTGATTTTGACGGACGAACCTCAGCAGCATAATTTTTTATCAGTTGAACCTGTTGTTTCTGATAACCGGTCAACCACTTGATTCCACGCTGGAGAACCTGGCCCTTGAGAGCAACATCATTAGCCCTGGCAGCCTGCAGACCACGCACCACAACCGCCGTCGTGTGTGGATAACTCCGCTCCCCGGAACCGCTGAACCAGCCCCAACCACCATCCGAAACCTGCATTTGAGTTAATCGCAGCAGACCTTCTTCCACCATCTTGTCTACCTCGATCTGACTCCAGACGGGATTACTCTTGCTCTGCCATTGGGCGGCACGCTCCTTGCCATCGCCAATCTCCTGCGCATTCAAGTTGGTTTTCTTTTCAGCAATTTGTTTCAGATCAATTCCCATGTCGATCAGCATCTTCTGGGTCATCAAACTTGGCAACCAACGGTTAAGCGTCTGTTCTGTGCACCCATGTGGATACTCATTGAGATAAGGAAGAGCATCCACCATCGACATTGCCAAGGTGGGCGAATAACGGATCTCCAACCTCGACTTATCGGGTTGACGATCGGCCGGTACGCTGACAGAAAGTCGGGACGAGGATTTTTCTGATCGAATGGTACCGGCAAAAGATTCTGTCCTTAGAAAACCGTGAACTTTGACAGGGATTTTCATCTCCATCGCATCGGATTCTTCGTCCGAGAGGGCGGACATCCTAACGGTCACCATACTTTGGTTTAACCGACCCGGCCCATTCACACGACATCTCCAATCAACCCTCGCTTCACCATTGGCGTCCACGACCACCTCGGTGGAGGTGGTATCCAGGCAGGTCAACTGAGTCCCCAAAATTTCCAGGCCAACCTTTACATTTTTGTTCGTGGGGAGGTAATTGTTGACGACCGCCGAAAGCGTCACTTCGTCATTTTGGACGAAAAACCGCGGGGCCTGCAGTCTGACTAGGAGATCCTTACTGGTGATCACCTCGGCGACGCCATTTCCAACCCTTGTCCCTTGTCCCATACCCCAAGCATTGATCTTCCACGTCGTGAGGTTTTCCGGCATCACCAGTTTCAGTTCCGCCATACCGTTGGAATTTGTTTTTAATTTGCCATTCCAGTAAGCAGTATCGGCGAATTGACTACGGACTTTTGGCTCGACCCAGTCAGGCTTTACAGCTTGAGCATTATTTCCACCCCCGCCACTCCCAAACCATTTATCACCTCCGCCGGCAGCCATCGGCGCAGCACTTCTTTTTGCAGAAGCGGATTCCATCATCATGGAATCCTCCATAGCGGCGGGTGCGCCACCGAAACCACCGCCGCCACCGAAGCCACCGCCGCCACTTAAACCTAAGCGCCCCATACCACCGCCGCGGCCCATACCACCGCCGCGCCCCATACCACCGCCGCGCCCCCGAGATCGGTAAGCCGCATCACCCTCTAATGTATCAGCGATTTCATCGACGACACCGAATCCAAAAGCACCTAAATCATTCATCCTAGGAGCTTTTTTCAAAACTGTATTTTGAAAGTATCGAGACAACGTGTGGAGCGTCGCAGGATTGTGCCTACGGCGCCATTTCCAGAAAAACTCTCTAATATCTGGCGTCGCGACATCGCCACGAATGTAATCCAATGCCTTGTCGTAAATGGAAACCGCCAACGAACCTTCAAAATTTTCACCCGTATGATCGGTAACATGGACCTGGACGTTTGCCTCTTCGCCTGGGCGATATTTTTCACTGGAGGGAACAACCGATACATTCAAGACCTTTTTCTCGGGTGGAACCACAATTTCCCGGGATTGGGTATAAACAAATCCGTCAACGATGGTCATCGCCTCGATGTAAAAATTCGGCATGTCTTTTTTGACGACTTCGACTTCCACTACCGTGCTTTTTCCATCGACAGTCAAACGCTTCGGCGGGAGGTAAACCCCATCAGAGGGCCTTAAGAAGAGCCAGACTGTCCCATCTTTACGGTCGAGATTAACCTGCAACTTGATTTTCTCACCCGGTTGGTAATTGCCCCTCTCTGGTATGATTTCAAGATCGTTAAACCGATAGGTTCCACTGGCAAAATCCTCCCCGATCACGGTAAAAACATAACCGCCTTCGATCGTATTATCGCTTTCATCGGTCAGCTTGTATGACAGTCGATACTGACCGGCTTGATTGGTTTTGAATTGATGTTTTACATAGCCTTCGTCATTGGTATTCAACTTCCAGGATTCAACAACCGTTTCGACAGGATTGTTTTCCGCGTCGTAAGAAACGTTCAGCAGCCTGAGCGTCCCGTTGCCTTGCACTGGCCGTTGATCAAGGGTCTGCGCCTTGAAGTTAGCCAGGATGGCATCACCGGTGCGAAAGAAACCTCGGTCTAACCAGGAAAAAACCTTAAACGGTTTTTGAGAAACCAATACCGAACCACTTCCGACGATGGTCCGCCGCGATGAATCTCGAACCTCCGCGACGATCTTGTAACGATGGTTGGAATCACCGTGGATGAACTTTGCAATGGAAGTATCAATTTTAACATTGACAGTTCCCTCTGCATTGATCAGCGACTCCCCTTCGGCAACCACTTCATCTGGTTCTTTGTAACCGGACTCCCACCAGGGCCAACGGGGAAAACACCCGACCCAGTCGTTAAATCCTCGAAACCAGGGAGTTTCATAACCAAACCACCAATATCCAGGCCCATAACACCAATCCCACTCCGCCGCAGGATACCAATTATCTTCATGATCCTGTCGCGTCACGACGTATTTCACCGTGGCATTGGAGACCGGACCACCAAAAAGGTAATTGGCTTTAATTTTAGCATTAATAATTTCACCCAGCTTGACCGGTGAGGTCGGAGCTTCGACCTCGACTTCGAATTCCGGTTTTTTGTATTCTTCGACAAGAAACAAATTGCCGCTGGTGAACTGTGCTCCGCAAACAACCCTATATTGACCAAGCATGGCATTCGTTGGCAAGGAAACTTCAGAGTCAATTCCACCAAATTCATCGGCCACCAATTTTTCTTTTTTTATAGCCTCCCCTTTGGGATTGAGGATAGAAACCTCCAACGAACGGCTCGCATAAACGGAACCCGAATCCTTTCCGTAATCGGGAGACCGCAACCATATTTTGAATTGCACCCGATGTCCCGGTCTATAAACGGGTCGATCCGTGATGACGTAGGCCTTTTGGCTTGAACCATCAGCGGGACCACCGCTGCTGCCAAAACCACCCATACCAAAACGATTGTAGGTCGTTAAATTGCTAAATCCTAAAAAGGCTTTTCGCTGGCTCTCGGCGGACGTCCGAATCAACCATTGGTATTGGTTTAGTTCCTTATCATCAACCAACACCTGTCCATTGGCGTCCATCTTTTTTGTAAATTCACGCGTCAATACTTCGGTATTGCTCGTTCGTCGACCGTTGACAACTTTCGTCGTCCGTTTTTGCCGAAACCCGAAAAACTCAAGATCCGCGTTCAGCACCGGCGAACCAGAACCTGCATCGGCGAGCAAAAACAAACTCTTGTTTGCCAGCTGCTTCTTGACAATCACGGTGTCCGTTATCCAAACAACTATCTTGGAAACATTGCCGTTTTCCATCGTCGCGGTCACAACGTACACACCCGGTTTCAATAACGGAACTTTCAAGGAGACACGCTTATCAAAGTGTTTCTCTCTGGGCTTCAACTGTTGGTCCCAAGCGGCCACGACTTCGCCAATGTAGTTGGACTCGCCATGGAGCTCCAGAATCGATGGGAAACCGATCTTTTGATACTGCACTTGCTTGGGTTTGCTTTTAATATGGTCAACGCCGTCGGCGAAAAACGTACCGAGATCAATCGTTCTGGCGGTCAGTTCCACCCGCCCTCCGTTTCGATATCGATATTCCAGGTTGACCTGTTTGCCAGCAACATGTTTGGATGTCATCTCAAACCGACCCCAATTTTTCACCAACTGCTCCAGCCTTTTCGTTTTCCAATCTCCCCGCCCCGGTCCGAATTGTTTGATGTTTTGTCGCCAGTAAGCAGCCGCCGTGACGTACTGCCGCCGATCTTCATGAATCACCGCCAATTGTTGCAAAGCGTTTTCCGCGTAACCCGTTTTAGGATTTTCCACAATTTCTTCGTACAAGCCGAGAAAGTTGTAGTCAGGCGGAAGTTGAAACCGTTTGATGCCAGTCGCGAGCTTGGCGATCGTTTGATCCTTGCCCAACTGGTGCAATGCGTAGGTACCGCTCTCATTTTCCTGATTACTCTGATCCTCGCTGCTGGCGATGAACCTCCCCCAATGCATGTCCGACATCAACGTGGTGACACCAAATTGGCTACGTGAGAAACGTGCCAATTTTTCCTTGGTCAAATTTAGTTGACTGGGGTTGTGAAAGACGATTTGGTCGAGACAAAAGCGCCAACGCTCACCGTCGTTTTGGGCATTTTCCCAGTCCGATGCTATTTCATAGAAAATCGGCTTACCATCTTCAGTCACCGGGGCCCCCTGTCCGCGTCGGTTGTAAGGGTAGCCGTCCGCCAGATCGGGCAATTTCGACAAGTCCGTTTTGTATTGCAGACGCCATGCCTCAGAGAAACCACGATGATAAAATAACTGGCTGCCGAGTTGTTCATAGAACATTTCGATGTCTGCACTGTTTCGTTCGCCCAAAACAAGGGGCATCGCCAACGTCATTAATTGCAAACCCCGGACTCGGTCCCGTTCTTGGGAATTCACCATTTTTCCCTGGCCGCGACTGGGCCCGCGTTCATATTTACCAGACACGAGTTTCCCGATGTGCTGAACGCTCATATAAGATTGGGCCGCCTGCCTCAGCAGTCGCCAATTTTTCGGATGGGCATTGATCGTCTTCTCGACCAAATTATCAAACAACTTGATCGAACCCAATCGCGTGAGACATTGCGTCGCATTCACCAGGTCGCTGGGTACCAATTTGGGATTGGTATCGGGGCTGACGCAAAGTTCCTCGAAGATCTTCAGGGCATCGCGAAAGTTCCCATTTTTCTGTAGAGCAACCGCTTTCTTGCGGGCCTGATTGGCTTCTACTCCCTGCCCCATCGCGGAGCTGAAGAATCCCAACCCAAATAAAAGCAGGGGCAATAAACACAGAACTGCCAAAGAACGCTGCTTACGGCACCCAAAGGAAGAGGGTCGGTTAAAACCAAAATGGCTCATCATATCCATTGTTCCACAGAGAGTAATACAAATCTTCAAGTTAAAAACATTCATCTCTGGGCGAAGTCAGTCAACCCCAATCGATGTTGTCTTATCTAAAGAGTAAAAGAATCAAAAAAAGCGTCCGCCCGTTATTGTGCCGGGAAAATTGTGCCGGGAAAATTGTGCCGAAAATCTGTCTGCTTCAGTCGTTTGAATTAGAACAAATATTTGCCATTTTGGAAAAGCAATTTGAAAAGGTCATCCGGCAACTCCGACGTTTTGTTGCGAAATCAGTTCCCGGATCGGTTCCTCGAGCAAACACAACTAAAACCTAAACGGGACTGAGAATTCTCGACTCCCTGGCACATCCTTCAGACTCTGGTACGCCCGCTGAAGGTTGTAACGGAGCATCCAGGATGATGTTTCAAAGATTTTTCTATTTATCTCCAAAAGTTTTCCTTTTTCTGTCCAAGAAGAACGGAACAATCTTTGATCAACCACGCAATTTCCATCGCGAAAGGCCTCGGAAAAACGTATAGTGTCAAAGGATAAATGCGTCATTTATGTGGAATTACGAGAAACTGGCCGTTCCAACGCTGTAACTAACCGATTCCATTGAGTACTTTGAGCCCATCTTTTGCAATAAGTATGTAGAATTCCTCCGTCATCGAAATCTACCCCATGTCAGATCCCCTGAACCCCTACCAACATTTTCTGGGAATAGAAGTTGATCCCCGCCGACCTGATTTTGGTAAGGTTTTTGGGATCAACAAAAAAACCAGTGCCGACGAAATTGACCGTTTGGCGAGTGCTGTCATCGCTGACCTGATGACGGCCAAGCCGGAAAAGGAAACAAAACGTTGGCAAGATTTAGTCAAACAGCTGGAGAATGCCAAGGCAAAACTGATTCGGCGAGCAGAAAATATCGCCAAGGCTGACCAAAGTCCATCACCTCCTAGTTCGGTCGCTGCCTATCAACCGCCTGCCCCGTCACCGCCTGCCCAGTCACCGCCTGCCCAGTCACCGGCCGCCCAGTCACCGCCTGCCCAGTCACCGGCCGCCGAAAAGGCTAGTTCTCAATCCCAATTACCAGCCCCTTCAAAAGGCCTTCCTAAAAATCAAAACACCGACGCGTCCCAACCATCTCACGACAAAAAAAACGCTACTGTGAAACAGCACCAGCAGGCAAGCCCAATAGAAGATCCACCGACGCCGTCCGAAACCGTTGGTCTTCCCCAGCCAGCTTCTGGAAAACCGAAGACGTCCGTTGGCCCTCGGAAGCGGGCCGGTACAGAGGCTGACGACCAACTCTCTTTCTCGCTGGATGCTCCGGACGAAAGTGATTCATTTGATTCAGACACCAATATTTCTGGACAGTCTTTTTCAACTTCACCTGTGATGGCGACCACGGTCGATCCCATGGCAGCGGTCATCGACCCCACACTCTGTTGGGAAAAATTTGATTTAAAACAGGTACCAGCACCGGTTTCTCTCTTCGCAAGCAGAGAGACAACCCAAATGACCGCTTCACCAACGCATCTAGCAACGCCATTTCTCCCACCCCCAGCCCTAACAGCTATCGACACCCTCCAACCAGGTGTTCAATCGATTTCGCTCCCCAGTGCCGGTACCGAAATTTCCGCTACCAACCCGTCGGATCAGAATGAAGACCGACCGGCGTTGTCCGATCGCAAGACATTCTACACCGAAAACTATCGCGCCAAATCAAAAACCAGCACGATGATTGGGGGCACGATCCTGGCGATGATCATCGTCGGGGCCGTTTCCTATGTCGCCATTTTTGGCGGCGGTGGTTCCGACCAGCCAGCCGATTCGGACTTGGCCCAAGGGCAAACCACCGACGAAACCAAAGACAAAAACGACGCTAAAAAGGAACAGGGAAACCAAAAACCACCCCCTGCTGATCCTGAAATAAAAAGGATCGGCAACACCGATCAACCCAAAGACCCCACGTCAAAAAAGAATGGTGTTGGGATGGTTGATAACAAAAACAATACTCCAGATTCCAAAAAAGAAAATCCAGCCAACGAGAAACCAGAACCGACAGAGCCCAAAGAAACCGACCCAAAGAAAACCGACACTCCGGAAACGGCTCCCAAAACGACCGATCCCCCAGTCAAAAAGGAGCCCGATCCGGTCAAACCAAAAAATTCCGACGTAGCGGCTCTGGGTAATTACCTCCAACAAGCTCGCCAAAAGCTTTTGGAACGAAACTTCGTGGAAGCCAACAGGCTCATCGAAAACGCTGGAAAACTTCCTGTCTTGCCGGAGCACCAAATTCTCCTCGACCGACTCGTTTCGGTTTCAGACTACTATAAACAGTTTTGGAACAATGTCGTGGAAGGATGTGGCAAACTGAAAGCTCTCGATGAAGTGAAATTCTCGGACACTAACATAGTCAAGATTGTCGAGTCATCTGAAGAGAAGATTATCTACCGGGCCGGTGGTCAACGGTTTGAGAAAGCTCCCCGCGAATTACAAATCGGATTGGCGATGAAAATTGCGGAAAAAGAAATGGATCCTGATGCCGCTGACACACGAATTATTCGAGGCGCTGTTTTTGCGATACAAGCCGTTGAGGATCCCGTCCGCGGAGAAAAAGCACAGGAGTTGTGGGAGGAAGCAAAGCTGATTGGCGGCGACACCGACAACCTGATCCTTTTTCTAAGTGATCAATACGACCTGATCAGCTCGTTCATTACAAAATCCAAATTGCCCAATGAAGAGGAGGCAACCGCAGCCGAAGAAGAGTTTAAGAACCAATATGATGCCCAAATGAAACTGGCTTCGAGAAACACCAAAGCGGCTGGTACATTCGCTCAGACGTTGTTGACCAAGGTCGCTGGAATCGACGACGCTGGTGACCGACATGCCATTTTCCAAGCGGCCATCTTCTATGCAGGAAAGTCCGGTGACGTCGAACTCACAATGCAAGCGCTTTCGGACATGAACAAATGGTTTACCATTTCGCTAGAAGAGGAGACGTTTTCAGCTCTTGAGAAGATGAATAAGAACCGTCTTAAACCCGAGCAGAAAAGGGAAATTACGCGAACCGCGTTTGAATACATGGACCGCGCCAAGCAGGCGACCAACACCGACCTTGAACTCCAGTTTGCGGAATTGGCGTTGGCGGCTGCCCGTGGGGCTCGTGATCCCAAATTGGTGGAAACCGCCGGGCGGGAAGTGTTGCGAATCAAGAATTCACAATAAATAACGTTCCTCCTCAGTCCTCCACCCTCAATTCCTCCCGGAAGATCTTTTGTCTGTTTCCTCGGCGAGGCGTATCAAGCCTGGGGCTGGAATGAGGTCAGTGTTACTCTGGTATCCACAACAGTCCGGCTCGTTGAAAAGCAAACCGGTCAGCCAAATCTCTCGCAATGTGGCCAGAGCAAAGGTGAAATGACGAACATGGGACTCCACGGTTTGCCGGCTGGAATTCTCACAACACCAGCCCCACGTCACGCACCAGCCCCACGTCACGCTTCTCGATGGTTAAACGTCTGAGCAGACGCCGCTTGGCAGGCACGTTGAAAAGATTCCGGCAATTCTCTCTGAAGCAACGCCCCCTTCTCCAGAAATTCATAAATCTCCCCGTAGTGCCGCGTTTGGGAAGGTGAAACCCGACACATAACGTGCCACGGTCGCAACTGTGATGCGTTTTCAAGGCCCAATGCGCCCAGCATTTCGCTTAAACTATGGATCGTCTCGCGATGATAGTTTGCCACCCGCCTGATTTTATCTGAGGGAACCAACCCGGCCATCAGCGATTCATTCTGAGTGGCAACCCCAGTAGGACAGTGGTTACTATTACATTTCAACGCCTGAATGCAACCGACCGCCATCAGCATCGCTCGAGCACTGTAACAACCATCCGCTCCAATCGCCAGAAGCTTCAGCATTTCGAAAGCGGAGCTCACTTTTCCACTGGCTAACAACCGGATTTCTTCCCGCAAGGAAAAACCTGTTAAAGCATTCTGCACAAAAATGAGCCCTTGAATGAGTGGCGACCCAATGTGATTGGAAAATTCCAGCGGGGCCGCACCCGTTCCCCCCTCGCCTCCATCGACGGCAATAAAATCTGGAGTGATTTTGGTTTCTCGCATCGCTTTGCAAATCGCGAGAAACTCCCGGCGTTTGCCAACGCAAAGTTTGATCCCCACTGGTTTTCCACCGCTTAGTTTCTGAACTTGGGCGACAAATTCGAGCAAGCCAATGGGCGTGGAAAACACACTGTGACCGGGAGGCGAAAGAACATCTTGCCCCACTGGAACCCCTCGAATCGTCGCAATCTCATTGGTCACCTTGGTTCCCGGGAGGATGCCTCCATGCCCTGGCTTGGCACCTTGAGACAGCTTGATTTCGATCATTTTGATGTTCGGTTGGGCCGCGGTTTTGGCAAATCGATCCGGACAAAATGTGCCATCGTCATTTCGGCAGCCAAAATAACCGGTTCCAACCTGCCAAATCAAATCGCCCCCCCCCTCGATGTGATAGGAACTAACGCCACCTTCGCCGGTGTTGTGAGCAAATCCCCCCATTTTGGCTCCTCCGCTGAGAGCCAAGACAGCATTTCGGCTCAACGAACCAAAGCTCATCGCGGAGATATTTAAAAGACTGCAACTGTAAGGTTGTTGGCAATCCTTACCGCCGATCTGAAGCCGCATATCTGCCGCGTTAAGATGCAAAGGGGCCATCGAATGATTCACCCACTCATACCCAACTTCGTACAGGTCTTCTTTGGTGCCAAAGGGGACCGTATCGCGAACGTCTTTGGAGCGTTGATAAATGAGCGAGCGGCGATCTCGGCCAAAGGGAACCCCTTCGGTATCACTCTCAACGAAATACTGATAAAGCTCCGGGCGAATCAATTCAAACAGATAGCGAACGTGGCCCAACACCGGAAAATTCCTGATAATGGCATGCTCGGTTTGAAAATAATCCCTGATTCCCAAAAGGACAAGCGGCCCCAAAATAACCCAGCACCAGAGCGCAATGGGAAAAAACATCCCAGCCAAAAAGCTCAGAAAAACCAAAAATAGAACACCAACTACAAACGCATTCCGCATGCTAGGCTACCGTTTAATGACAAATATCAAACTCGATCCCTGCTCACCCTATCCCCTGCTCACCCTATCCCCTGCTCACCGCCAATTCGCATCAAGGCCACTCCCCATTGCCGAATAAAATCGGTCAAGGCTCAGCCCTTCCTTCAGCCGCATGTTTGCCACGGGCGATCCTGTGTGGAACCAGTGGTTGAGTCTTAACGAACAGGACCCAATCGAAGCCCAGTCATTTGACCAGCCTAGCTGAACTCTTTCCGTTGGAGGCGGGATTCACTCCGCAATTTCTTGGTTATTTCAATCCGGTTTACCGAATTTAAAACAGCCGTAATGGTTGCTTCAACGGTATTGGTAGAAACTCCCCTGCCCTTGAATTCTTCACCGTCATGTTCAACCCTGACGATGACTTCTCCTTGCGCATCCCTGCCGATTGTGGCTGAACGGACTTGGAAATCTTTACAAACCAATGAAAGGCCGGTTAATTTTTCAGTGGCCAAAAAGGCTGCATCAATCGGTCCGTCACCATCTGTTAGTTCGCAGCTCACCTCTTCTCCCTTTTTTCCCAAGGTCAACTTGATGGTTGCCATCGAACCCGATTGGGTTAGCAGCTCGAAATTCACAAGCGACCAAACATCTTCAATCTCTCCGTAAACCTTGTTTTCGATTAAGGCGCTGATATCTCCGTCATAGACCTCTTTTTTCCGGTCTGCCAATTCTTTAAAAGCCGTAAAAACATCCTGTAGCTGCTCGCCAGTTAAACGGTATCCCAATTGTTTGGCGCGATCCGCTAATGCTGCCCGCCCAGAATGCTTACCCAAAACCAGATCTGTTTTCGCAAAACCAACATCTTCGGGTCGCATGATCTCATAGGTACTGGGCTCCTTTAACATTCCATCCTGATGAATCCCCGCTTCATGGGCAAACGCATTCCGGCCAACAATGGCTTTGTTCCTCTGGACCTGAATACCGGTCACCGTCGAGACCAAGCGGCTGGTGGGAACCAATCGGTTGGTATGAATACCGGTCTGATAGTTAAAAAAATCCGAACGCGTTTTCATGGCCATCACGACTTCTTCCAATGCCGTATTTCCCGCCCGTTCACCGATTCCGTTGATGGTACATTCAATTTGACCAGCGCCTTCCTGGACCGCTGCCAGGCTGTTGGCGACCGCCAGCCCCAGATCGTTGTGACAGTGAATGCTGATGACGGCCTTGTCGATATTGGGAACCCGATCCACCAACGCCTTGATATGGCTGGCCATGTGGCTCGGCGTGGCGTACCCCACGGTGTCCGGAATATTGACCGTGGTCGCCCCGGCCGCAATCGTTTTTTCGACCACCTCACAAAGAAAATCAATCTCGGTTCTGGCCGCATCCTCTGGTGAAAACTCGACGTCATCACAATACTGCACCGCTCGCTGAACGCCCTCGACCGCTTTATGAATAATCTGTTCGGGCGTCATTTGCAGTTTGAATTCACGGTGAATGGCACTGGTGGCCAAGAACACATGGATTCGAGGGTCCTCGGAATGCTTAAGAGCCTCCCATGCCCGATCAATATCTTTGTCATTGCATCTGGCCAGGCCGCAAATGGTAGCCCCTTTCATTGTGGTGGCTATTTCCCGAACCGCATCGAAATCTCCAGGTGACGCGATTGGAAAACCAGCCTCAATCACGTCGACACCGAGATCAATCAACGCCTGAGCCACTTCCAGTTTTTCGGTCAGGTTCATGCTTGCCCCGGGTGACTGTTCACCATCTCGAAGCGTTGTGTCGAATATTTTGATTTTTTGGGGTTCAGGCATTTTGATGAGGGAGTAGATTTTCAAAAAAAAACCCCAGAGCCTGACAGTGGCTGCGGGGTGGGATGTTCGCGACGAACGTTGGACCTCGACCTCAGCTGCAGAGGAGTCGGTCGATCGGGTCGTATGCTAACATATTCATAAGCCCCTCCATTATTACCGAAGTCCAAACCATTGGTCAACGCAGCGATTCCAAGCGATTTATGGCTATCTGGGTCAACAAATCGAACCGGAAATTAGCCAAACCGAAGGAATCCTGTTAACTTTAACGAGTGTCATCTTCACTTATTGGTCTCTGAAATCAATGCATTATAAGCTCCTGAGCCATCTCATTCTCATTGCCCTGTTAACAACATTGGCCATTGGAAACCAGCAAGCCAGTGGTCAAGGAACCTCCGGCAAATCCAAAAAACCAAAATTGCCAGGCACCAATCCAGAACATCGAAAACAGATGGCCAACAAGCCGGTCGATCCGGCCAAACTCCCCTCGGTGCGACAGTCAGCAGCGAGGATTGACGAGTTAATTGCCAATGATTTGCGGCAACAGCAGATGAAAGCCAATCCCCCGATCAGCGACGCGACATTTGTACGGAGAATTTACCTTGATATCACCGGAGCGATTCCGACCGGCCGCGAGGCGGCTATTTTTATTAAATCCTCCTCCAGTTCCAAACGCCAGAAACTAATCGACAAATTGCTCAATTCCGAAGGGTATACCTCCCACAACTACAACTACTGGGCAAACGTAATGCGCGTCGTTGATCAACCCAACGGCAACACCTATCTACGCCCTTATACCCAATGGCTGAAAAACAACTTTCGCCAAAACCGACCCTTTGACGTCTGGGTTGGCGAAATGATGACCGCCGAAGGAAAATCGTGGAAAAATCCTGCCGTGGGCTATCTCCTCCGCGATACAGGAATGCCTTTGGACAATCTGTCCAATACCACCAGAATTTTCCTGGGCACTCAAATCGGTTGTGCCCAATGCCATGACCACCCCTTCGACACATGGGCACAAAAAGATTTTTACCAGCTTGCCGCGTTTTTCGGGGGAACCAAAACGCGGGACTACCGAAAACAGACTCAGGTCCCGGGGATGAAGGCCATGGAGGAGGCCGACGAGATTTATTCGATGAGACGTTTGGTTCGCCTGAATCAGGCTGCCGTTTGGGACAACTCGAAACAGCTACTGCGCTACCCCAAAGATTACGCTTACCAAGATGCCAAACCGGGGCAACCTGTCCAAGCTGGAGTCCTGTTTGGAAAAACCGTCAGCAGTGACCCTAAGGATCGGCGGAAAAACTTTGCAGAATGGCTTACCCATGGCAACGACCGTTTTGCCACGACCGTGGCCAATAGAATGTGGCGGCGAGCCTTTGGACTGGGACTGATTGAACCGGTCGATGACATGACCGATCAGACGGAATCGATTAACCCCGAATTAACAAAATTCCTGACGGCCGAAATGAAACGTGTCAAATATGACCTAAAAGAGTTCCAGAGAATCCTTTTCAATACAAAAATTTACCAACGAGGCTCTACTTTTGAGCCGGTGCATGCCACCACCGAATATCATTTCCCAGGCCCCATCCTTCGCCGCATGACAGCCGAGCAAGTCTGGGATTCATTATTGATTCTTACCATCGACAAACCAGATGAACTATTAAGGCCCGCTGATACCCAGTGGATTGCAGCGGTGGATATCAAGCCCGGAACCACAGCAGAGAGTCTATTGAGTCAAGCACGCCAATATGACCAGCTGAATGCAGAAAACCGAAAAATCGAGCGGGAATACATGTACAAGGGTCGCGTCTTACGCAGGGCGTCAGAGCAAAAACAACCGCTGCCGGACAGCCATTTCCTGCGGCAGTTTGGCCAGAGCAAACGCCAAATTGTCGATGGCGGCTCCGAAGAGGGAACGGTTCCCCAGTTGCTCGCACTTTTTAACGGGCCGGTCACTCACATGATGCTAGAGCAAGGATCGGTGATTTACGATGAATTGGTTAGGGCCAAGGATTCCCAAAAGATCGACTTGATATTTTATAGTCTCCTCAGCCGCGCTCCGACCTCGGTGGAACGTGGAACCGCTGCCAAAGAAGTTCGGGCAAGTGGTTTGGCCGGATATGGCAATGTCATTTGGGCATTACTGAACACTCGAGAATTTATTTTCATCGAATGATCGGTTGGCCGGCAGCGTCCCTTTCAGTAGACATCGCAGGCAGCCACCGGTTACCGTACCAATTATTCGGTAAAGCAATTCCCATTTCAGACCGACTGTCGTTATTCAATGAATTTCTTTTTTAGAACCGATCTCAAATTTGGCATGGGCCTGACCCTGATCCTGTTTGTTTGGACAGCGACGTCGATTTCTGTCGCTCAAACTGATGGATTCAAGCCTTTGTTTGACGCCAGCGATCTCAGTGATTGGGAGGGTGACCCCAAATATTGGCAATTGAAAAAGGGCGTTCTGATTGGTGAAGTCACTCCAAAAACCCTCTTGAAACGCAATTCATTCATCGTTTGGAAAGGCGACATTCCCGCGGATTTTGAACTCAAAGTTCAATATCGAATTTCTGACCGGGGTAATTCCGGCATCAATTATCGGAGTGAAAAAATAGAAGGGGTCCGGTATGCCCTCCGTGGATATCAAGCCGATCTGGATGGTGCCCAGCGATACACCGGTAGCAACTATGAAGAAAAAAAACGAACCACCCTGGCTGCCCAGGGCGAGATCGTCATGATTCCCAAGTCACGCGCTGGGGTAGACCTCCAGTCGCAGATTGAGCGAAATCAATGGACCGCACGTCGGCTGATGGGCAAAGTCCCGCAGGTCAAAACCCTGAAAAGCAAAATTGGAAACGGAACTTGGAATGAATACCATATTGTTGCCAACGGCAATCGCCTTCGGCACTTCGTCAACAAAACATTAATGAGCGAAGTGGTCGATAACGACCCGGTTTTTTCGCGTAGGGACGGCCTTATGGGGGTTCAAGTTCATGTAGGCCCGCCCATGAAAGTCGAATACAAAAATTTTCAAATCAAAGAACTCAGTCCACCCGAGAAGTAAACGGAACCGATCATGAATGACCAACTTACACGACGCCTAATGATGGAACGAGTCGCCAAAACCTGTCTTGGCGTGAGTGTTTTTTCACCCTCATGGCTTAACGCAGCCAACAGCATGGGGCAAGAAGAAAAAAAAGCCAAAGCGGTCATTTACCTCTACATGAACGGTGCGATGAGCCAACTGGATACATTTGATCCTAAACCCGAAAGCGACGTTCAAGGGGAGACTGGCGTTATTCAGACAAAAATACCCGGGGTTCAACTTGCCGAGCATTTTTCAGGTTTGGCCAGCCAAATGGATCATCTAGCCATCGTCCGGTCGATGTATACCGAAACCGGTGTACATGAAAACGGCGAATACCTGATGAAAACTAATTACAAAAAGATCGCGACAACGGCTCACCCAGGATTGGGTCCATGGATGCATAAATTGACTCCCGCTCCTCCGCGTGACATACCACCTTCGGTCTGCTTGGGCCAAGGGGTTGGCTCTGGTTTTTTGGGGGCAAACTTTGCGCCCCTGCCGGTTGGTGATCCCAAGCTCGGCCTGCAGAACACCAAATCACCGGGTTACCTTTCTGAAAAGAACTTTCGTAAGCGGATGACCCTATCGAGAAATTTTGACAAGAAGTTTCGATCCAAGGCTCGGAATTCAGAATTGGTCAATGGATACGACGACATCTATCGCGATGCCATGAGGCTGCTGAAGAGTGACGACCTGAAGGCTTTTGATTTAAAAATGGAAAAAGAAACGACCAGAGAAGCCTATGGCAAGAACAAATTTGGCGATGGATGCTTATTGGCCAGGCGACTGGTTCAAAAAGGGGTTCGATTTGTAGAGGTCAATTTTGGAGGTTGGGACATGCACAATTACCTGTTTCGAGACCTCCCGGCCAAGGCAGCTGAACTCGATAAAGGAGTGACCGCGTTATTGAAAGATCTTCAAGATCGTCGTCTCCTGGATGACGTCCTGGTGGTCATCGGCACAGAATTCGGTAGAAAACCGAACGTCAATCAGAATTATGGTCGCGACCACCATCCGAGTGCGTTTTCCTGCGTCCTCGCGGGCGCCGGCATCAAGACCGGGCAAGTTTACGGTGCCACTGATGATGAATCAGCCAACGTGGATGAAGACGAGGTTTCGGTACAGGACTTTTATGCGACCATCGCTTCAGCGCTTGGATTACCATTAGACAAAGAAATCGTTTCACCAGACGGCCGGCCATTCACCATTGCCAATGGGGGTGCACCGGTGAAAGAGCTGCTCCTATAGGGCGGAGCCGGCTCGAGAAATATCGCGTGCCGATTGAATGCCCAGCGCTGAGGGCGAATCGCCACCGAAATCAAAGGGATCCTGAGGGCCTGTTCCTTGAAAAACGTGTAACGTCTGCGTTGGAAAGGCAAACTCGATTTTTAACGCCTTTGCCAACCGCATAATTTCGAGATAAATCTTGTGCTTCTCCTGAAGCTCATCACCCCAGTTTTTTGATGTCAAAAAGAAGTACATCAGGATGTCAATCGAGCTGGCTCCAAATTCATTCACATAGACATGGAAATAGTCTTTTCGCGTTTCGCTACTCTGGCGGATCAACTCTCGAATCCCCTCGCAAAAGGCTTCCAATTGATCCACGGTGGCGTCGTACTGAACGCCCAACATCGCCTTCACACGTCGATAGTGCCTACGTCCCATGTTGTCGACAATAGCGGTCGTCATACGACTATTGGGAACCACCACCAGACTGTTATAAAACGTTCTAATCCTCGAACTCCGCATCCCCACCGACTCGACCTCACCCTCGATTCCCTCGGTAATGACCCAGTCACCAATTTCAAAAGGCCGATCGGTCAAAACAGTCAGCGAACCAAAGACGTTGCCCAGGACGTCCTTGGAGGCGATCGCAATCGCGACACCTCCTAAACCAAAGCCGCCCAAAAGTGAATTCCAATGCAGACTAAAAACATCAACGAAAAGTACCAACCCCACACAAACCGCGAGAATCTTCAACCCGTTGCGAACAAAAGGAACCAATAGATCGTCAAACCGGCTCTTCGTTCGTTCCGCCTTCTTGAGGAGGAACTCCGAGAGCAGATTGATCGCCGAAAACGCTGTCCAGATCGAAGCAAAAACCGCGAATAACTTCAGACCGATCAACAAGATCGCCAGAAAACTGGCCGGCAGATCGATCAGAGTTGCGCCGAAATACCAGGTGAGTGCGTTCAATAGCAGACCGACTGGTTTCCATTGGTTTGGGCGAGCGCGAAACCCGTCTCTGACCTTAACGTACTGAAACCAGGAATTAGTCAAAAAATTCAAAATGCTTCGGGTTAAGATGTCGACCACAATTCCAACAACCATCAACACGATCAACGCGATCCACTGGTAGTCCTTAATCAAAAAGTGTTTCTTTCGAAATGTCTCGGGAATCAATCTTTCCAACCACATCGAAAAGGAAATAGAAGCCCCGGGGTCAGCCACCGCATCATCGGAATTCCATTTGTCGTAAAGTGTATCGTCCACCAAGGCAATCGACTCAGCGGATATTTTCCATTCACCACCAACGTTGCGAACAAGTTGGATCGTGGCGGCGTCTTGAGAAGCCTCGGTAGAATCGACCAAGCCGATAATCGAATCCATCGAGAAAGGAGACCGCACGTCGGTCACCGAGGGACAAAGCAAAGGATCAATTTTCCAGATCACCTTCAGCAAAAAATAGACTTTGTCACAAAACGGCTGTTTTTTGGACCGCAGGGTAGCCGCATCGATTTTGGAGACATCCAGACACGTCACAGCGATGTCATAATCCTGGGCAGCAACCGCATCAAAAAAAGTCGTTAGTGCACCCCGGGGTGAAACAAGATTCTCGTTGACGACCTCCGCAGGAACCACCTGCTTGGAATCCAGTTCCTTTTCGTCGGTTTCCTGTCCAACCAGGCTCAGCGCTGAAAACCCAAACAGAAAAGCGGCGAAGGCCGTCAGCCAGCGTTTTGAAATCTGATTCATCGTGATCCTATTAGCAATACTCAATGGGTAGACCTTGGCGATGGACGGATCGATCGGGCCCGGCGCTGCTTAGAAGCCAACCGGTGCCGTTCCCACGCCCTCCATGCAGTCGGGTAGTTTGGCGACTTTGGACATTTCTGAGAAGACCGATTTTTTTATCTGCCGGGGCGAAAAACCTGTCTTTTCTCAAGGGCCTTCCCATTGCTGGTCACTATTAGCGACGAAAATCCGCCAAAAGAAAAAATAAAAGCGATCTGCCACGGCGGATGGGGTCGGCAAGAAAAAAAATCGAACAACCAGCAACGGTCGTTTAAATTTCAACTTCCATTAAATCCTCGGCAATACGGACATTGGAGAAAATTTCTCGAAGACTCTCCAGTCCTATCGGGTCATCGGTCTCGTCGAGGGGATTAACATGCACCAATAACAGCTCACCTACTCCACATTGCCTAGCGACTTGGGCTACCGAGGTTGCACAACTGTGGCCGGTGATGGCCGCCTGTTCTTCAAATCCATCAGGAAAATAACATTCGTGAATCAACAGGTCGACGCCAGCAATCTGTTCCAGATACGGTTCATCCAAACCGGCTGTGGTGTCAGTGACATAGGCAATGCGTTTTCCGTCTTGTTGAACAATGCAACCGACCGAACCACCAGGATGGGAAAGCGGGAAAGTGTGAACATCCATCTGGTCCGGCACCTTGATGGCATTTGGACCAATCTTCATTGGAATAAAATCAATTGGGGGCATTGCTGGAAACAAAAGAGGATGAAACAAATGCTCCTCGAGGACGGTCTGTTTTTCACCCTCGACATAGACTTGGGTCTGCCGCATCTGCTTTCCATTGACCACGTCGAAAAGAAAGGTCAAGCCAATGCAGTGATCTAAATGAACGTGGCTCAAAAAAACATGGAGTTGATCCGTGCTTACAAATTCCCGGGCACGAAAAAGTCCCGTTCCGGCATCCAAGATGAACCCATTATCAGGAAACATCACCGACAGCGTTTGACGCCGATTGTTGGGGTGGTAACCAGTTGTCCCCAGAAATACGAATTTCATTTCATTTCCTCAACTGGTTTTTAACCGATTGCCATTCGCACAAAGGGCCCCTTGATTTAAATCCACCGTTGCGCCGTTTAGATCTGATGTCATAAAAACCGAAACCCCGCTCCAATTTCCTCCGTCTGCCACCAAAACCGACCGACACCTATATCGAAGACTATCTTTTTTTCCTTAAACGGCGAAGATCATTTGGACGTTTTTTCTTCAGGCCGTCCTTATTTTTAACCAAAAAACCTCCAGCCTGTCGTTGTACCCAATCCGGTAATCGCGGCTCTTGGGCGGCTCCAGTTTCCGGTATTCTACCACCTTCCCTGCGAGGCGTCCTCTCGGAGAATTCGTCCAACACTTGCCGGTTTGAATTCGGCTTAATTGAATCTCCCTCGACGCGGAGCCTGCTCTTGATGTCCAATCAACGCTTGGAGGAGAGGCTGATTTCCGCCCCAGATCGGATCAACAGGAACAACCACCACCCGGTCAATTTTCCGATCAAAACTGACTTTTCCCGACGTCAAAACCACCAAGTCACTGACCGAGACAAAAAGTGATCGCAGGACGCTGCCCGATCTTCCAACTGGAGACCCCCCGTTTGTGAGGCAATTCCAATCCAATTTTTATTAGGTCGAAACGGACGCCAGTGGTCACCATCGACAACCTCTATTTGATTAACTCAATAAAAGCCATGCGGATCGGACTCGGACCAACTATTTGGGAAATCCGAATTTTCACTCCGCCAATCATCTTCCCGTCATTGGGGACCTAGCCCTCGAAATCATCACCAACCCCAAATGAAGCTTTAATTAACCTCGCTGGTTCCCGGCTACAAAAGTGTCATCGAAGGCATTGGTGCTCTAAAAACTGACGCTCAGATGAGCCGGTCGCATATCTGGTTGGCGAATATGGGTCGCAAAAAATGAGCCCACCGAATAGACACCAATATTTTCCAACATCGGGAACAAGCAATCGATCCAAGCGGATACCGGTTCACCGACTAGCCAACCCTCTACGGGTTGATACCGTGTTGAACCGCCGGTGAGGCTGGAGGGACTGGCTTCTGGTGCGGTACTGACGAGTTTTCTAAACCACAATGGATAACGCGTTCGATTTCAGGCGGAGAAAAACCGGCTTCCATCATCATCTGTTTCAGGTTCGTCTGACGGTGGATTTTGTACATGTTGACAATATTACAGCTAATGATCGCGACAATCGCGATCGCAGCACCGCAACTGATGCCGACAATCGGAACGATATCGTCGGGAAATGACTCCATGTTTACCTTATCTTTTTAAAGGAATTCGATGAAAATGTTCTGGACCGTCTTTCGTCAGCCGTTGGCAAATATTGTCTACATTTGTTGTTTTTCTTAACTTTTTTTCCCGACAAGACAAATGCCGGATGGACTGCTCGTTCTCAAAACGAGCGATCTAACCAAAAAACACCACAATTTGTCGATTTCAATCGCCCAGATGAAAAAATTTGGGAGCCAAAACGACTAGACATCATGATCCAGAAAGTTCAAAAAAATCCGGAGGCATATCCTTGGCGGAGCTTTCCGCTTCGGAAAACCCGTCAATCAGTAAGGATTGGCAGCACGCTGAATAACTTCCGGTTTTCCATTAGAATAACCATTCCATCATCCAATGAACATCGACACCAGGTCAGGAGAAAACCCATGAAACCACAATTCAAAACCATTCTAACCCTGGTCCTTTTAATCTCTTCGGCCGCCAATGGACAACCTGAGGAAAAAGAAAAACCTCCTGAAATAAAAGGCTATGGATTTGAAATTGAAAAAAGCATTGAAAGCACACCTGTCAAATCACAGGACCGCACTGGCACCTGTTGGTGTTTTGCCGGCGCGTCCTTCCTCGAATCTGAACTGATCCGAAACGGAAAAGGAACCCACAATATTTCGGAAATGTTTATTGTTAAAAACGTCTATAAAGACAAGGCCATGAACTATGTCCTCCGCAGTGGAAAAGCCAATTTCGGACAAGGAGCTCTCGCCCACGATTTCATCAATGCTGTCGATCGACACGGTTTCGTGCCCGAAGCTGTTTTCATGGGTCGTGAATCGGAAAAAGCCAAACATGATCACACCGAAATGGAGTCTCTGCTGAAGGGAATGCTGGATGCGTTAATCAAACAAAAATCCCTTTCCAAAAAATGGCGTCTGGCCTACGACCGGGTTCTTGATGTTTACATTGGAGAAAACCCCCAGAAATTCGAATACCTCAATACACAACATACGCCCGGTTCTTTGGCAAAAGCCGTGGACTTTGTTGGACAAGATTACATCAGTTTAACCTCATACACCCATCATCCGTTTCACAGCAAATTCGTTTTAGAGATTCCGGATAACAATTCCAATGGCTCTTTTTACAATTTGCCCATCAGCGATTTGGTCGATGTTATCGACCATGCGATCGAAAACGGTTATTCGGTTGCTTGGGACGGTGATGTCAGCGAGGCAGGTTTTTCCTCGTCCAAGGGAATTGCCGTCCTGCCTGCTGATCCGAAACGCAAAGACGCGTTAACCGAACCCGGTCCGGAAAAAGCCGTTTCTCAGGAAATGCGTCAAGAGACGTTTTATAGTTACGCGACCACCGATGATCACCTGATGCATTTAACGGGAATCTCTCGCGACAAGAATGGCAACAAATATTATGTCATTAAAAATTCATGGGGAACGATTGGGCCGTACAAAGGCTTCATTCACATGTCTGAGGCTTACGTCAGGCTAAAGACCGTCGCCATTCTGATTCATAAGGATGGAATCCCAAAAGACCTGATCCGTCAGTAGTCACCTCAATGGAGGTTTTTGTCCCGGTAATCCTGGCATACGTATCGCCAAAAGATGAAAAAAGAAAACCGAGATACTCAATCCGGATATCACAGGACCACCGCAGTTTGGCTGATGTGCGTTTTAATAATCGCCTGTTTTAATTCCGCCCTGCCCGGTCAGGAACGTATTTTCCTCAGCCACAGCCGCCAAACCATCGGCACCCAGAAAAACCTCTCGGCTTCGGTTCGTTTGGCCGATATTGATGGTGACCAAGACATTGACATTCTGGTGGCTAACGGTCGTCATTGGCCACAACAAAATTTCATTTTCCTGAATCACGGACGGGGCCGATTCAGCACCCAGCGGACACTGGGGCAAGACCAATGCACTAGCTACGCAACTGAAATTGGTGACATTGACGGTGACGGCGATTTGGATGTGGTCGTTGGAAATGATCAGGCCCCCAATCTTATCTTCTTGAATTTGGGCGATGGAAAATTTGGCCCGGGAAAACCGTTTGGTAACGTTGCCAGCGTTCGCAGCCTAACGCTGGCCGACCTCGACGGTGACACCGACCTGGATATTCTGGCAACCATTCGGGGGAGCGAAAATCGATTTTATTTGAACGACGGCCATGGCGTTTTTGGCCAGGGCATTCCCTTTGGCAGCCTGACAGACTCTACAATCGACGTCGCGGTGGTCGACTTGAATGGGGATCACCTAGAAGATCTTGTGCTCGCCAATCGAGACCAACAACAGAATGCTATTTTAATCAACTTGGGGAATTTAAAATTCGCTCCTCCGGTCCTATTTGGAAACCCCGGCGATTCATCGAGGGCGGTGGTTTGCGGCGACTTTGACAACGATGGCCACGCCGATATCGCTACTGGCAATATTGGACGGCAAAATGGATTGTATTTCGGTGATGGCCGAGGCGGCATCCTCACTGAAATCAGGTTTGGTCGGAAAGATGGAAAGTCTTATGCCATTCAAACGGCCGACCTGAACAAAGATGGAAAAATGGATCTCGTTATCGGAAACGTTTTGCAACAAAACGCTGTCTTTTTGAATCTCGACAAGGGAAACGACTTTCGAGAAATTCGATTTGGCAGTCCCATTAATGCAACCTATGGAATCGACGTTGCCGATCTTAACGCGGACAGTTGGCTGGACATTGCGGTCGCCAACTCGGGTGCTGAAAATCGTTTTTTCCTGAATCTCAAAGCCAAACGTTAGGGGGACCATCGGTTAGGCGGATCATAAAAGGTCGCCGTCGATCGATCTTTCTACCGAATTCGATGGGAGCTACTTCCTTCGCCGCGGCCGAATACCGATTCTGGATGGCTGGATTCCCCCATTTTCTTCGGCGGTTTGCCGAGCCAACGAGACAGCATTACTGATCAACTCACCCAAGGCCTTGGATCGCAATTGTGATTTTGATGTTAGGCGAACATGTCGAATTCGCTTGCCAGTCCCTTCCAACAGACCTTGCGGATCTTGCAAATCTACACCGTGATTAAACCCCATGTTGGCATGCTTGGTGTAGGTGGCGATGTGAATAAAAGCCTGCCCATGTTTTCCAGTAAAAGAAAAGAGATTCAACACACAGTGGGTTTCTCCCACGAATTCGCTGCACCCTGTTGCAAGTTTTCGCACCAGCTTTCTAGCCGCCAATCCTAATGCCACGACGGAATCTGGCCGGTCGACCAGGATTTCCAATAAGGCAGCCTCCACATCAGGTTGTTTGTCATCCATGCTGACTCCCAATTAAGAAATGACGTTCCTGAAGTGAGGAACCGACCAAATATATCGGCCCACTAAACCAGCGACCCCAGCCCGGAAAGGCCAAGCGGCTCGCGGCTTGAAAATGGTTCACCAAAAGCGACCCCAATGGTTTTCCCCCAGTAGGCTGCCTCAAAATGTATTTTTTCAATAAATGACGGAGAGTCATTTCTACCGACGACAAACTGGCTTTGGTACGAAAGAATCGCCGCCAGTTTTTTCTCCCAATAATCCGAGATGTCCAGCACAAAAGCTGGCTGCGGCGCTAGTTTTAAATGAACACAAAAATAATGGTAAATCCTCTCCGGATGAAAAGGTTCGCCCCGCATATCAGTCTTGGAGAGCTTCGCCCAAAACCGCGCGGCCTCCACCAGTTGCGTAGCGGCAACGTGATCGGGATGGGCGTCTTCCCAATGGGGTGCAAAAATCCAGCGTGGCTGTGTCTCCCGAAAGACCTCCGCTAAAGCACGGCGATTTTCCAGCGTCGCTTCCAAACTTCGATTAGGCATACCCAGATTTCGTCGCCAATGGACTCCAAGGATCTCGGTGGCCCGGTCGGTCTCCTCTCGCCGCTTATCGGGACTTCCATGGGGAGTTGGCTCCCCGTCGGTGAGGTCCAAAACACCGACCTGAAGCCCATCGGAAATCATCTTCAGGATGGCTCCACCCATCCCCAATTCAGCGTCATCGGGATGGGGAGCGACGACCAATACATCCAACTGGCTCTGTTTCTTTGCCATTCTTTCCCAAAATCTGTTTTAAAACCACCAACTTAACGCAAATTGATCTTTTCCAGAATCAGTGACTTTGGCATCCTCTGGAGCTAGTTAATCAGGATAACAGGTTGTCAGGTCTGGATTGGGGTTTTTGATTCGTTTCGATCGCAAAATCAGGCGTTCGATCGTAATGGGTCCAGCCACTCTCCTGCCTTGCGATGCGTCAGTAAAAACACAAACGAGTTACCAAAAACACCATCCACTGAAGACCATCGGCCATGAAACGTTTTTCTATTTTATTAGTCTTTTTGGGCTTTCTTACGTTAACGGGCTGCGGAACCATGTTAGGCCAGTGGACTGGAAACCGAAATTCAGACGTCGTGGACTATACAGACGTCCAAATGAAGCGTTCCCGAGGAATCTCAACCGGGATTGATCCGATGGCCAAAGAAATCGAGAACCGTTTGGGATACAGATAGCCAGTTTTGCGTTGCTCATAATCAGAGCCTCCCTCGGAAACATCGGTCGCTGAAAGCGGCCATCCGGGCGGTAATGATCAAAGAAAATTGGGCCAGATACTATCACTCACCAGCAATCCCTTTCTTGTCAAACGAAGATGCTGCCCGGTCTCCTCCAGCAGTTCGCAACCGATCAACGAAGCCAGAGCACCGCCAGAAATCGACTCAACAGTTTGACCTGTTTCAGCTTCAAATCTGACGCGATCGATACCCTCTATTCTGCGTAAACCAAAGATCAATCTCTCCCGTGCCGCCTCTACGGCATCCACCATCTCAGAGTCCACCGTCGGACTTTGCCCTGCTTCTACAAGTTTCAGATATTGCGTCGTGCTGCGATGATTGGTTTGCCGATGGCCGTTCACGTATCGGGACGCTCCCGGCCCGAAAGCCCAATAACTTTTTCCAAGCCAACAGCTTTCATTGTGGCGACAACGGAACCCGGGTTTGGAAAAGTTCGATACTTCGTAATGCTCGAATCCATGATGCCCCAAAAAATCAATCCCTCGTTCGTAGAACGTAACGCCGATCTCATCAGATGGCACCTTCAGCTCGCCACGAAATCGCCGAGTCCAAAACGAAGTCCCTTTTTCAACGGTTAAGCCATAGGTAGAAAGATGGTTTGGGTCCAGAACGACCGCCGAGTTGAGGTCCGCTTCCCAATCCTCCAGGGTTTCCGATGGAGTCCCGAAAATTAAATCAACAGACAGGTTTCCAATCTTTTGCCGCGTCACCTCAGCCGCCAGTTGAATAACGCCGGCGTCATGATCTCTTTCCAGGACAGACAGTTTTCTCGATTGAAATGACTGGGCGCCAAGGCTAATCCGATTGACACCATGGTCAGCCAACACAGACACTTTGCCCGGTGACACATCGAGAGGATTCGCCTCTACGGAAAACTCCAGATCTGATGAAAACGAAAAATGACTCGCGATCGTCTGCAGCAGTTTCTCGAGCCGATCCTCATCCAGATGGGTTGGGGTCCCTCCCCCGATAAATACAGTATCCACCTGGCATGCCGGAACGGTTGTCAACTCCGATTGAAGTGCCGCCAGATAACGATCCATCAGATCGTCGCGTCCGGCCACCAACGTAAAATTACAATACCCGCAGCGGTGGTGACAAAATGGAACATGCACATAAACCGAACGGGGAGTCTGATCGCCCAAGCGCTTCATAACCAAATTCCAACTTGAATGCAGACCGAATCTGGTCCCAGCAGGATCAACCCCAAAAAACCTGTTTTAATTTGTAAAGCCCCAAGAAGAGTACAAACAGTGTGACACCCACACCCAATACATTTTGAACCAGTGTATTTCGATACTGCCCGAGAATGGAAGAACTGTTCATGACGATCAACAAGAACACCGCGATCACCGGCAAAATTAATCCGTTGGCGATCTGTGCCAGAACAATGATCTCACTGGGCGTTTTGACGAACCACAGCGCAATTAGAAATCCGATCACGATAATTCCTGCCGCCACCCGCCTGACCTGCTGATCATCGGCGCTGGGATTCCCTCCAAAACACCCGGCGTAGACATAGCCAGCGGCCAAGGGCGCCGTAATGGCACTAGTGAGCCCAGCAGCAAAGAGGCCGAGGAAAAAAAGAACCCTTCCGAACGAACCTACCAACGGCGTCAGGGTATCCGATGCCTCCGACAAGTCGACCGCTGTCCCGCCTGCGGCTGTTATTACGATCGACGCGGTTACGACCCCCCCAATGATGACGCCAATTTGAGTATCCATACGAGTCCCTTGCAGGGCAATCTCAACAGTCTCATCAGCCTGGACCAAGGGCATGGTTTGGTCCTCCTGTTGATCGTCATCAGGGGCCTGATGATCGTGATTTCCCCCCTGATGCAGTTCCACATCCAGATCCCGGTTTTGTTCGGCCACGGCGCTGGAATGAAGAAACAGATTATAAGGGACTACCGTGGTTCCGATGATGGCGATCAAAATACCCAGATCATAAAACGGTACTTCAAATGAAAAACAGCCGGACAGCAACAAAGGAAAATCAGGACGACTCAGAACGGCGGCCACAACAAACGTAAAACTCATCATCAAGACCATTCCGACCAGGACGACCTTAAGAATCTTCAGCGAACCGAATCCGATAAGGGCCAACGCGGTCAAGCTGCAACAGGCAACCCAGCACCAAGCAGGAAGCCCAGGAACTAATTCAACTAAACCGGTCGCAGCCCCGGAGACATTCCCCGCCTGATAAGCTGCGTTTCCAAAAAGTATGGCAGCAAATACGATTCCTATCGCCGTGGTGCGGAAGACAGGATTGGGGAAAGAGTTAACGAAGGCCTCACCCAGGCCCATTTTTGCAATCAGACCAAGCCTGGCCGCCATCTCCTGAAAAACGATCGTTGCAAAGACCGCAAACCCCACTCCCCACAACAACTGAAATCCAAAACCACCCCCCGCTTTTATTGCAGTGCCGACGGTTCCGGGGCCAATAAAGGCGGCCGCGACAAGGAAACCCGGTCCGAAATAACGTCGCCAATCCGCCGCTCGATTTGAGCGCGGCAGACTGTCAACCTTAACCGGATCGGAACTGTTCGGAGGACCTTCCGGTAGTTTTGCTGGGGTGTCTTCAGGCTGCATTTCCCAATCCAAACTCGTCTTTGATAGTCAATAGAAGGAATCGTTATTGATAAAAACCGGTCTCTGGTCAACCTATACGGACATGTTTTCAGCAGTACAATTCCTGAAAAACCGTTCAGATGTTGGCCATTCCAAGGGCCATAGACGGCTATCGTTGGCTGGAACGGGCGACTTTCACCTCAATTTGGGATTGCTGATAGTCGTTTATTAAAACCGACTGAGTCATTGCCAAGGTCAACGTGAACGATTCCCGGGACAAAGTGGCCGAGGGAACGGTATTGCTAATTGGCTGGGGAACGCTGGGTTGCTGCACAACCTCCATGCCGGGTTGTTACCGCATGACTGGACTTTTCTAACTGGTCCAAATCAGGAAGATCCAAGGTTCACAATCGACAAGGCGAATTAAAGATGCGGATCGACTTTTGAAATTCAATCCTGCCAACGGGTTTTCATTGCATTTGCGGACCGCTAAGTTAAAGGGCATCGGTCGATTCAGGATTGCTTGACGATCTTTTAAAAACACTACTCCCCTGACAAAAACAGACTATGCATTTCAATATGAAGCTTGGGTTGACGTTATTTGCGATCTACCTCCTGTTTTATTGCGGATTCGTTTTTATCAATACATTCTCGCCGCAAACGATGGAACAAACACCTATTGAAGGCGTTAATGTTGCCATCCTTTACGGGTTCGCATTGATAGTTTCCGCCTTCGCCTTGGCTCTCATCTACGGCGTGTTTTGCCGTCCCGAAGAAGAGGTGAACTCAACCTCTGATCCCGTGGCAACCACCAAGGGAGACGTGTAATTATGATTTACGATGTCTCACCCACTGCCATCGTTGTCTTTCTCCTCTTCGTAGGATTTACCCTCGGCCTCAGCTTCTGGCTAGGGCGAAAAGCAAAATCCTCAGAGGGTTATTTTGCTGCGCACGGCCAAATTCCCTGGTTCGTTAACGGAGTCGCATTTGCCGGCGATTACCTTTCGGCGGCTTCTTTCCTCGGCATCTGCGGCATGATTGCCTTTTATGGATACGACGGGTTTCTTTATTCGGTTGGGTTTTTGGCTGGGTGGATCGTTGCCCTGTTCGTCGTTGCCGAACCAATGAAAAAACTGGGAAAATATACCTTTGCTGACGCTTTAGATGCCAAATTCAATTCCAAAGGCATCAAACTGGCTGCCGGCATCAGCACACTGGCGGTCAGTATTTTCTACCTGATACCTCAAATGGTTGGTGCTGGCGTTCTCATCCAACCCCTTTTGGGGTTCCCTCATTGGGTTGGTGTCTTAATGGTGGGCGCGGTGGTGATCACGATCGTCGTTACCGCTGGCATGGTCTCCACAACGTATGTGCAATTCCTCAAAGGGGGTTTATTGGTTGTCTTCAGCGCCATATTAACGATCCTCATTTTGAACCGCGGCCTGGAAACCAAGTCAAATTTTAAGGAACTGGGACCGGTCGCCTGGGATGCCCTGGAGACGGCTTTTGCCGACAAAGAGATTGAAATCCTGCCCAACGACGGCATTTGGAAGGACAAACTAGACTCCGACCAGCGAGACTATGTCGTTAGCCGAAACCCGAATGATCCACCCGGAAAAATCACGGTTTGGAAGCAGGTCAAAGACGCGAACAACCTAGTCCGCCTTTTGGAATGCCAACTGTTGGAAACAAGAGCAGGCAAACGGTACATCAACGGCCTACCCGAGGGAACAGGCGAGGGGCAGGCTCAACTCGAGCCGGTCGGCAGCCTATCCAAGTTACCCGACGACAAAACCGAAACCGGTCCGCTTGGGGCATTTGGTTTTATTAAAACCATACAGAACAGTGAGGTGAAACTATGGCGAGACGATAAAAAGTTTCCTTCTCTGAAAAACGGAGATAAAGCCACCGTTTACTATCCAAAATTGGTTCCCGGTTCGCAGGTGCTCCGTCCGGGAGAGCACCCCAAATTTGCCGGGATTCGGCGAGATGGAATTTTCGACAAGTTAAATTTCCTCTCCTTGATGCTTGCTCTTTTTTGCGGCACGGCCTCTTTGCCCCACATCCTGATTCGTTATTACACCGTCAAGGACGCTGCCAGTGCCCGTAAAAGCACCATCGTGGGTATCGCCAGTATCGGATTCTTCTACGTTCTGACCCTGTTCCTCGGACTGGGAGCCATGACCAGTGGTGCGATGGATGTCTCCAGCTCCAACATGGCCGCGCCCTTATTAGCCAAAAGCATTAGCCCATTATTATTTGCGATTATTTCAGCCATCGCTTTTACCACCGTTTTAGGAACCGTGAGCGGGTTAATCCTCGCCTCCAGCGGAGCGGTCACTCATGACCTGGCCGTTAGTTTTCTAGGCCTCGAACTGGACGATCAAGCTCAGGTCCGACTGGCAAAAATCGCTTCGGTGGTCGTTGGTGTGATCGCCATTGCATTGGGAATTTTATTCAAGGGACTCAACGTTGGCTATCTTGTGGGCTGGGCCTTCAGCGTCGCCGCCTCAGCCAATCTCCCGGCCTTGGTCATGCTGCTATTTTGGAAAAAAACAACCAAACAGGGGATCATCGCAGCGGTGATCGTTGGGATGGTCAGTAGCCTCGCTTGGATCCTTTTAAGCCAAGACACATTCAAGAGTGTTTATGGCATTGCAGATGCCCAAGGAGTGGTGCCCTTCAGTCAGCCCGGTATCGTGACGATTCCCTTGGGTTTCCTAACCTTGGTGGTTGTCTCGCTGATGACCGGCAAATCAAAATCTTAGGAATGTTTTCAAAGTACGACGATGATCCCGACAGCCGGCCCGGTCAAGCCTCCAACCAAAAGGATGGGGCTGGTCGGGGTTCAACGTCACTAGATTGTTGATGATGAACCCCACAAAACAGCAACAGCCTCAACCGAAGGATGGCAATCCACTGCTTTCTGATGCAACTGCTTTCTGATGCAACTGCTTTCTGATACAACTGCTTTCTAATACAACTGCTTTCTGGTGCGACGGGATTCTGGTGCAACTGTTTTTTGAGGCAACTGTTTTTTGGTGCAACTGATCGCTCAAACCTGCGGACGCAGCCCCACGGCCACTCTGACAAACCGATCTAGCTCTGATGAACAACCGCAGCCGTCTCCAGCTAAACATCACTACAGAACCATATCAATCGCGTCAAAGATGACGTCGAGTTCATCCAAGGTAATCGAAAGCGGTGGCATGACAATGATCGTCTTTCCCAAGGGCCGCATCCTGACACCGTACTGCTGAACCAGCTCGCAAAAATAATACCCATATTCGGTTTCATTCTTTCCCGCAGGAACTTTCAAATCGAACGCAGCCATCATCCCCTTTTGCCTTGTTTTTTCCGCTAACTCGGATTGGTTTAATCTCTCTAATCGTTCTGCCATTCGGGAAATTTTGGGCACCAGATTTTCAAGAGTTTTTTCCTTTTCGAATACTTGCAGATTAGCAATAGAGACCGCACAAGCCAGAGGATTGCCGGCAAAGGTGTGACCGTGATAGAGCGTCTTTCTTTCGGAATAATCTCCCCAGAATGCCTCATAAATTTTCGGTGTGGCGACCGCGGCCGAAATCGGCAGGTATCCACCACTAAGACCTTTGCCCAAACAAAGGATGTCCGGTTCTACCGATTCCTGTTCACAAGCGAAAAGCGTTCCGGTCCGGCCGAAACCCACCGCAACCTCGTCAGCGATCAACAAAACGTCGTAACGTTTAGCCAAATCAGCCACGCCTTTAAGATAACCCTCGGGATGAATTTTGATCCCGGCGGCACCTTGGACAAGTGGCTCGGCGACAATCGCCGCGATCTCGCCGGAATGCTGCTGGAGAACCAGTTCTAGATTTTTTAATCCGTCATCCAGACCGCCAGTTGAGGATTCCGGGACCGATGGCTCAAATGCATCTGGTGCGGGAACACGAATCGGCTCAAACAAAAGGGGTTTGAAAATTTTGTGGAAAAGTGGAATATCACCAAGACTCACTGTGCCAATCGTATCTCCATGGTAGGCATCGCTCAAACAGACATACTTCACCCTTTGTGGCTCCGGGTGATGACGTTGTTGCCAATATTGAAAAGCCATTTTGAGGGCGACTTCAATCGAATTCGCTCCATCACTACAGAAGAAGACATGTTTTAAGTCACCCGGTGTCAACTCTGCGAGAAGTCGGGCCAACTGGATCGTCTGATCGTTACTGCCCCCCAAGTTAGTCACATGGGCAACACGATCCACTTGCTGCTTCAGGGCGGCATCGAGCATTGGATGGCGATGTCCATGAACGTTGCACCAGAGACTGCTGACCGCATCGATGTATTCGTTTCCATCGACGTCAATGATCCGAGCTCCCTCAGCCGCTGCAACGACAAACGGGGTGTAATGCTTCATCTGGGTAAAGGAGTGCCAAACGTGATCCCTATCCCAATCCGCCAATTTCTGGCTGGAGGTTTTCGCCCTTCCTGGCGTCGAGGTCTGGTCTGAATCCAACACTTGCAATTTCACCTAAAACAGTGGTATCAATATTTTTCGCCTGGCATCTAACGCAGTGAATTGCCGCTCACATCCACACGTCAAAACAACCCGCAAACTCCCGAGGGATTCACAACGGCTGCGCCCGGAAACAACAATGGCCTGGCAACCCATGTTCTGCGGGACGGCCGCGAGCAGACGATCGCGCAGTTCAGTGAACCGCCAACCCAACTCAGTGAGCAGGCGACCAGCATACCCGCCCCAAAAAAACCGGCTGAAAGCCGTTCTTTTCTCCCCTATCTGGGGCCAGTCAAATCTCCTTTGCGGCATTTCTCGTCCGCCCTGGTCAAATCGAGGGAAACTGAATTCTAGTTCCAATCGAGAATTTCGCCAATCAGTGACCAAACCGTCCACAACTAACCGTTGCACGACTCTGCCCAATGTTGAGCCGAGGCAACCTCTCCCTCAGCCACCACTTAACCCGAAACGACGATTCGAACTGCCGTACCGGCGCCCACTGACCATTCCGCCGACGCGTTGCCACAGTTGACGGCCAGTTCCAGACATCCATTGGAACCAAACAACGCCAACGGATCGCCAACGGTGACGTCCGCGTAGGTCCGTTTGACCCCCGACAATCGGACAGTGGAAACTTCAAGCCGAGCGTTCGCCCATTTTTCTTTGGAAAGGATGTCTTCTCTTAGATTGGTAATCAGGTTGCCAAAATAATCGACATCCACCACTTCCCCGGCAATCAAATCCCCGGTCTGATCCGGAGAAATAATTTCGATTTGATGCGCAGCATCCAGTGGTTGACCAAGGCTTGCCAGGCTGTGTCCATTGAGAATCTTTCCCACCAAAGGCGCCATCCTGTCCCGACCGTGAAATGTCGCGGAGTCGCGACCTGGAACCACTTGGTGATCCGCCTCGATGACCTGCGAAATGGGGTATGAATCAAGCACCAGGGAAAGGACGCCATTGTCTGGACAAACAAATATTTGGCCATTGATTTCCACGACCACAATGGATCGTTCGGTACCCACCCCGGGGTCGACAACGACAACAAAGACGGTCCCGGCAGGAAAGGAGCGGATGCAATCCAACAACACCCGGCCTGCCTGCTGGATATCCTGCGGGACAATGGAATGCGTTATGTCGACGATGGAAACCGACGACTGACAACCCAGCAACACGCCCTTCATCTGGGCTACATAATGACTGTCAGGACCAAAATCGGTTAACAAGGCGACGATAGGCTTAGAAGCAGTCACACCGACTATTTACCTTTAAGTGTTTTCGATAATCTGGATCAGAAGTTCCCTGACCCTACCGGGATTGGCGTTAGGGTTTTTCTTTTTGGCTTGCCCAATCAAAGAGCCGATCGCCTGTTTTTTGCCACCCTGATAATCGGTGACAATCTGCGGATTCTGTTCAAGCAACTCCCGGCAAATCGTTTCCAGTTCATCATCAGCAACATTCTCGATCCCCAGTGCCTTGATCACTTGCTCAAGGGGAGATGGATCGGTCAGCATCGCTTGAAACACATCCTTGGCTCGCGAATTATCAAGCTCACCAGCATGCACCTTTTCGATCAGGGAGGACAATCGATCAACGTTCACCGGAAATTCTTCGATTTCACAATCTGAATCATTGATCACTTGAAGAACGTGTTGCTGAATCCAGTTCGCGGCAAGCTTCCCCTGATTTGTCTTTTTGGCGACTGCTTCGAAATATTGAACACACTCGCGACCCTGATTGACCATCACATCGCTGTCGTAGGCCGATACTTCGTAGTCCTTTTGCAATCGCAATCTAATTTCCGAAGGCAACTCGCAAAGATCGGCTCGGTACTCCGATATTTCATCGGCCGTCAACACGATTGGAACAAGGTCAGGATCCGGGAAATATCGATAGTCCGCGGATTCCTCTTTTTCGCGTTGGGGAACCGTCACCTGCTCGGCGTCATTCCAACCCCGGGTCTGCTTGGGGCGCTGATCAATGGTTAGTTTGTCCTGTTGCCAGAGCTTCCATTGACGTTCAGCTTCGTAGGTCACCGCCCGCTCGACCGCTCGAAAACTGTTCAGATTTTTGACCTCCACGATCGGCGTTGCGACGGAAAGCTGGTCGTCGTTGAGCACGTGCAAATTGACGTTCGCATCCACCCGCAAACTCCCTTCCTGCATATTGCAATCAGAAACTCCGAGGTATCCCAACAACAACTTCAACTCACTCAGAAAGGCCTTCGCCTCCAATGGGGATCGAATATCCGGCTCACTGACAATCTCCAGCAATGGCGTGCCAGCTCGATTCAAATCAATTCGTGTATCTGAGAGACCTCCGGCCTCATCGTGCAGGCTTTTGCCGGCGTCCTCCTCGAGGTGGGCCCGAATCAGGCGAATCGGCTTGGATTCCAACCGAGAGGAAGGATCAGAGATAGCAAGATATCCAGCCCCGCATACCGGAAGGTCAAATTGACTCACCTGGTATCCCTTGGGAAGATCCGGGTAAAAATAGTTTTTGCGGTCCCACTTGGTAAAAGTGGCAATATCGCAGTTCAAGGCCAACCCGGTACGGATCGCAAGCTGTAAAGCTCGCCGATTTAAAACGGGCAATGCACCCGGCATTCCGGTACAAACCGGGCAGGTTTGGGTGTTGGGCTGGGCGCCGAAAGAGGTGCAACATCCGCAAAACAGTTTGCTTTGCGTTTGCAACTGAACATGGACCTCCAAGCCCACTATCAAATCATAATCTTTGCTTTTCACCATCACCCCACCACGCCATCGAGAACAGGTCGTCTTTGGTGCCAATCAGTTGCATTTTGAAACGCCCAAGTCGCCTTGAGTAATTCTGCCTCAGCAAACGCCGGCCCCTGAAGCTGCAAACCGATCGGCATCGCAGGCTGATCTGCCTTTTCCGTTGAAAATCCAGCTGGAAACGAAATCGCTGGAATCCCGGCCAAATTCGCGACGACCGTATAAATATCTCCCAGATACATCGACAACGGATCCTTGCTTTTTTCCCCAATTCGGTACGCAGGCGTTGGCGTCGTAGGTCCCAGGATCAAATCGACTTTGGTAAAGGTTTCCCGCAGCTCATTTTGAATGAGGCGGCGAATTTTCAATGCCTGCAAATAATAGGCATCATAATATCCTGCACTCAAAGCGTAGGTACCCAGCATGATTCGCCGTTTGACCTCCGGCCCAAATCCCTTTGATCTTGTTTGGCAGTACATCTCCAGCAGTCGATTAGCATCTGGGGGCGTGGAGGAAGCGGAGCGGCTCTTCTGATCTTCTTGACAATTGGCTCGAAATCCGTAGTGCGCGCCATCATATCGTGCCAGATTTCCCGACGCCTCACAGGAGGCGATCAAATAGTATGCCGCTACACCGTATTGGGTCATGGGTAGAGAAATCTCGCTTACCTCCGCCCCCAATGATTCAAGGACCCGTCTGGCCTCAACGACCGACGCTTGAATTTCATCAGACAGACCCTCCGACTGATACTCGATGGGCAGGCCAATTTTCAGCCCGCTCAGGTCGGATCCCAAAGATCCAAGGTAATCGACAACGGGCTCCCGGGAACTGGTCGAATCTCGCTGATCGTGCCCAGCTGATTCGTTTAGAATCAAGGCGACATCACGGGCATCCCGGGCAAAAAAACCAATTTGATCCAAGCTGCTGGCAAAGGCGATCAAACCATATCGGCTTACCCGTCCGTAGGTCGGCTTTAACCCGGTGACACCGCAAAAGGCAGCCGGTTGTCGCACCGAACCACCGGTGTCCGAACCAATTGACAATGGCGTCAACGAAGCGGCAACACAGCTCGCCGCCCCACCGCTGCTGCCACCAGGAACGCTACCGAAATGCCAGGGGTTGCAGCTCCTCCCAAAAGCTGAATTCTCGGTCGAACTCCCCATGGCAAATTCATCCATGTTGGTTTTTCCCAAAAAGACACCGTCCGATTTTCTTAGGCGCGAAATCAAGGTGGCATCATAGGGCGCTACAAACTCCTCAAGCATTCGGGAGCCACAAGTTGTCTTCTGTCCTTCGATACAAATGACGTCTTTGACCGCGATGGGAATTCCCGCAAGATTGCCCTTGCTCCCGGTGGAGTCGATCTTTGCTGCCTGTTCCAGACACTCTTGACGATCAAATCGCAAGAAAGCCTTCAGTTTCGAATCATGAAGATCAACCTGATCGGCAAACGAAGAGTTCACCTCCTGCGCACTGAATTGGCCCTGTTTTAAACCTTCTACCAACTCAAACGCGGATAATTCGATTAAGCTCATGCCCAGCCTCAACCTGTCAGGAAATTCACTCTTGTGTCAACTTGGCTTCTCCCAGCACCGCGGGGACGAGATAAAACCCATCATCGGATTTTGGTGAATTCCGCTGGAGAACCGCTCGGTCAAGACTGCCAACGACTTCGTCTTCTCGCAAAGCATTGACGATGTCACCAGGATGGGCGAGGGGTTGGACTCCTTCAGTATTCAACGCCGACAGTTGATCGGCATAGGCGAGTATGTTTTCCAAATCGCCTCGCAGCCCGGAAATTTCATCGGGCGTCAAATTCAGACGCGCCAGCAAGGCAACGTCCTCAATCGTCTTGATATCCATTTCCACCACCGGCAATCAATAATACCCAGCCAGCTCAGAACGATTCCAATATCGCTCAGCAAAAGCTGGAACAATGAGCTCCACCTTTTTTAATTACAGAATGGCTTAGAAAGCCAGAAGATCACTCGGGGGATCTTAACCCGGCAGAGCGAATGGCTTTTGCTTAACTGCTTTTCGTACTCGACCACTACGGATGCACTGCACGCAAACTTTCATTCGCTTAGCGCCACCAGCCGGCAACTCAACTTTGATGCGCTGCAGGTTGGGTTTAAATTTACGTCGAGTAATACCTGTAATCTTCGTACCAACTCCGCCCAGGTATTTCGCTTTTCCACGCGTTTCAACCGAATTACCAAACTGAGACGACTTGCCACAAACTTCACATTCTCGTGCCATTTTTTCCTCGACAAAAAAGTAATCCATCAATTTATGGAGATTTCGGTCTTTCTTCAACCGTAAATTGAGGCTGTTCGTGGTTCTTTTTGCCGTTTTTCGCCGGAATCGGCTCGCGGCACACCTGTTCTGCCTGTTTCAGACCCTCACGCGGACCCCGCCGCTACGATGAAACCTGCTCACGACCCTGTCCAATTCTGCTTCTCAGAAGACAATCCGTCTGGAATCACCGAGCCATTAAAGCACTCGAAATGCCAATCTTGCCCCAAAACTTCATAGGATTGCAGTCATCCAACAGCCCAGTCGAGACAGCCTTATTTGCCCTTTCGCTCGTCCAACAAATGGCTCGTCCAGCAAAGCCTCACCTCCAATAGCAGCCAATCTTTTGGGTGCGCTATGGCGTGGCAGACTTTTCAGTGACAACATCCGGGCGAACGAAATTAAAATTCTGGCTTTGTGAGAAAAACTTGATGGGGTTTTCATAGACAACCTGACGAATCAAACTCTCGTCATGTCCCCGCCGCCTCATTTCGAAAATCAAATCGGGAACAGCCGTTGGTTTGGAAGGGCCCCAGTCACCAGCAGAATTAGCCAACAATCGATCCGGGCCGTACATTTCGATGATATCTGCCGCGCGAGCGGGGGTGCATTTGGAAACCGGATAGAGAGTCATCCCGGCCCAAAAACCGTTTTCTAGAACAGTTTCAACGGTGTGCTCTTCCACATGGTCGACCAGGACACGCGAGGGATCGATCCGGGAATCATCGGTCAACATGTCCAGGATCATTTTGGTACCCTGAAATTTGTCTTCTAAATGTGGGGTATGAATGAGGATCTGCTGCTGGAACTTGATCGCCAACTCCATGTGCTCGAGGAAAATGGTCGCTTCGTTTTTGGTGTTTTTGTTTAAACCAATTTCTCCAATCCCTAATACATTGGAACACTCAAGAAATTCCGGAATCATCGCGATCACTTCACGGGACAACTCGACATTCTCGGCCTCCTTGGCATTGATGCACAACCAGGTGAAATGCTGAATACCATATTGGGCAGCACGTTTGGGTTCCACTTCGGTCAATTGTCTGAAGTAATCACGAAAACTCTCCGCGCTCCCCCGGTCGAATCCAGCCCAGAATGCTGGTTCGCTCATGGCGGTACACCCCATTTTTGAAAGTGTTTCGTAATCATCGGTGACACGCGAAACCATATGGATGTGAGGATCGATATAATACATGGCAACATCTACTAAAAAAATGAACGTTTCTTTTGACCAATTGGCTAAGACTCGCTGGCAGCCCACTGCGGTTCAGCATCCCGCCCACTTATCCAACCGTCTACAACCCATACTCCGAACGCCAACCTTCCGAATACACTTTGGAAAACAGTAGCTGAACGCGCTCGGCCCGATTCGGTGTATCCTCGTCAAGGATCGTCAGCCCCTCTCTGATCAGCTCGATCCGCCGGTCTTCAACCGCTCCATCACCCCGATCCAACCTGTCAAATGAGGCTGCCAACTCAAGAATCTTGGCACGAATCTCAAAAAACTCTCGATTCATCACGGCCTCAGCGGACATGGGAGTGGGATTGTTTTCCATATTAAAACTGTAATGGACCGTAGGGATTACTGGATAATTTTACGACTGGTGCTCTTTATGCCGGCTGCGACACTCAACGGTGTCCTCCCTGCCGAATCGATTTCCGTACCACCAAACACTCTTTAAGCGTATCGGAAAAGACAACCGGTGAACCCGAACCGATAACGTTAGTGATCTGCGCGGGCCGAAAACTCCCGGATGTTTCCAGGAAAATCAAACTGTAGTTTGGTCGCCGGAATACGAAACTGTTATTATTTTAAAGAGTTCAAGCTTTCCTCTCTACTCAAAATCCCGAATTCTGTGGCCGTATTTTGGCGGTTTATCCGGTTTCCTGTCAAATCACTTCCATTAAACAAATCGCAAGGTAAACCTGCCCCTTTTTGATCACCGCCGTCAGTCTCCTGGAACCGACTCACCCAAAGACCATTGATCGCCCCATTATCCCAACATTCGTTGCCTAAATACCAATCGCATGCCTGCTGACAAATCGAACCTGACCGTTGTAAACGCCCTAGATTCGCGGCGACTGGCCGGGGCTGTCACTCTGCTTTTAAACCTCTTCTCGGCCACTCTTGTTGCTGCTCATGACCTACCAATTGGCACAGTCAAAATCACCAATCAAGTAATCGTGCAAGCGGATGTCACGCTGATTCAATACGATGTAGGCTTCCATCCGACCACTTTGATCATGATCCTCAAGGAGCTGGGACATTTAAAGACAAGCAGTGACTACCAAGACAACCTGAAAATATTCCGCAAATGGATCAAAAAGAGAATCCAAAAAACAGTCATGATGACAATGGATAAAAAAGTCGTCTTGGCGAGCAAAATCACCGTCGAGCCGATGGAGATTGCAAAACATATTCAAACAAGACTGACTCTTTCCTACCCTACGGCTCGCAAAATCAGGGTCGCATTCGATATTTCGGATTCCAGTTTTGTCGGCTTGACGCGTCTTTACGGTTCAGGATTTAAGACCAAAGGGCCAATAGCCGTGATGGAAAGTTCCACCAAGGCGATCCCCATTCGAAGTCCCACCAGCACCAAACCACCCCAAGATTCCCAACCCTTTACGATTGTGGGTGAAATCAAACTTCTTCAGCCATTGAAATCCATCAACTGATCGGCATTGAGATTCGACCTGTCCAGGACCAAGGCCCGCTGGGGCCGAGAATGAGAACTTCGGTCCGCCTCAGCGCCATCTTGTCCAGACCACACTTCATGTTGGAAAGATTGTTCGGTGATCGGAGTTAACCTAGAATGGTGCTTCGCCTCTGCATTTCCGCTCAGCCCGATCCTAGGACTCATTCCATGCGCCATCACTTGATACCCCGCAGAAATTTCCTAAAAACCTCCGCCGCGGCCAGTGCTATTGCCGCCCTTCAACCCTCGGCCTATGCAGTTCCCCGTCGAGACGATTGGACTGAACTGTTTAACGGAAAGAGCCTCCAGGGCTGGCTTAAAAATCCAAAGCGAATTGGACATGGTACCGGTGGAATTTGGCAAGTCGAAAACGGCACGCTCACAGGTGAGCAAGATCCTCCAGGTTCAGGAAATGGGGGAATCCTCTTGACTGAGAGAAAATTTAAAGACTTTGAAGTCAAAATCGACATGAAGCCGGATTGGGGTGTCTGTTCAGGCTTTTTTTTGAGGGGCAACTCGACCGGACAGTGCATCCAAATGATGGTGGATTACCACGACAATGGAAATGTCGGTCATCTATACGGTGAGGGAACAGGAGGTTTCAATACCCGCACTTTTGACATCAATGG
This sequence comes from Planctomycetota bacterium, assembly GCA_014238905.1. GTDB lineage: Bacteria > Planctomycetota > Planctomycetia > Pirellulales > Pirellulaceae > JABAAE01. The sequence goes on along the minus strand of JABAAE010000016.1, from coordinate 138,140 downwards.
AAAATACGACGGCAAGAACCTCGTTGGCATCACAACGGACCAACATCGAACTGCCCAAGAGGTCGGACTGGTTTCCAGTTGCTCGCCTGAACAATGGGTGAAATCATGGAAGGTCAATGACTGGAACACCGCCAAAGTCCGGGTCGAAGGGAAACACCCGGTGATCACCACCTGGATCAACGATTTAAAAGTTTGCGAATTCGACGGAGAAAACTCGAAAAACTCAGGCTACAACAAAACAAAAGTCGCCCAAACACTAGGAGCACAAGGTAGCATCGCCGTGCAAGTCCACGGGGGAACTGGCTGGCCCAAAGGGGCAAAATGTCGCTGGAAGAACATTCTAATACGGGAAATCTCGTGATTGAAAACGATCACTTC
>JABAAE010000016.1:0-137663 GCA_014238905.1 Planctomycetota bacterium | reverse complement strand
CAAAACTCAATCACTTCAAAACTCAATCACTTCAAAACTCAATCACTTCAAAACTCAATCACTTCAAAACTCTGGCTGATTTCAGGTGGAATTTTTCGGGGAGTCTGGGTCAGTAAATCGACAAACGCCCATTGGGTTTCTGCTTTGGCAATGACTGCTTGATCGGATGCTCTGACCACGTGGTAGCGACGGGTGCTGGAAACCCGTTTCAATCCAAAAACCCAAGTCTGCACCATCAAGTCATCCTCCTGGAAACCTGGCCGAAGATACTCGATCCGGTGTTGCCGCGCTACCCAACCGGCACCAAATGACTGATATCGAGCCAAATCCCAACCATTGGCGGTACTGTGCGCAATCGCGGCCTCCTGCATCCAGGCAACATAACTCACGTTATTAATGTGCCCCATAGCATCAATATCTTGGGGATCCACACGAACTGGATGATGATAGATTTTGACAATTTTCTGCTGGCCCACTCGATGCCTTTCTGGAATTGGGCTTTCTGGAATTGCTAGCAACAGGCGAATGCGCCGGGCTCTTGCGATGTAAACAACCGAATGCGACGGCTGTGAATTGATGCGAAAAAAATCAGGCGACCCTCGGTCTGCTCTTGGAATCCGCTGAGAGCTTTTCCACCACCCTTTCGAGGATTTCCACCTGCTCTTTTGACGTGAGCGCAAAATCGACCATCAGAATAGGCTCCTGTTTCACCTCACATAATCCACTGGGCATTCCCTCCAAGTCCTCAAAACGAACCTGAATCCCTTTTCCGCGTATTATTTTCAAACAAAGATTAAGCCGATCAATGACGTCCATGTGGTGGATTCCTGTTAATTTAATCCGTCTGTGCGAAATAGTATCCTTAATCCCAAATAAATGCTATCTAAATTGGCCCTGGAACCTGTACAACTTTGCCGGTTAACTCGCCCCGTGAAACAGGGAAAAAAAACAATGCAAAATAGATTCCCCTGATAAATAGCCCCTGATGGTTCGAAGATTAGAGAGAACCTCCTGCCTCCAGTCTTCAAAAAGTTCCATGTCAAAAAATGCATTGGCCGAGCAAGTCGCTCATCTACAAACCCAACTTTCCCAAATGCAGCAAATGGCCGCTTTGGGAGAACTTGTGGGAACCACCACCCACGAATTTAACAATTACCTGATGACGATCATCAATTATGCGAAGTTGGGAATGCGTCAAACCGACGAGGCCTCCCGGAATCGTGCCTTCCAAAAGATCTTTGACGCTGGCCAAAGAGCTGCCCAGGTCACCAGTGTGATTTTGGGATCGGCCCGAAATCGATCCAGTCAGCTGGAGCCGACCCAGTTGAGTACCATTATCGAGCAGGCAATGGTGTTACTGGAACGAGAAATGCGCAAGTACCAGATTGGTGTGGAGTTAAATCTGCCCGAGGTCCCCAAAGTCCTGGCCAATGGAAGCCAGATCCAGCAGGTTCTCATCAACCTATTGATCAATTCCCGGCAGGCGATCGGTTCCGGAGGGTCGATTACGATCTCTCTGGTCGAGGATACCAAGCAGGACGCCATCGACCTCAAGATTCTCGATGACGGACCGGGGATGCCACCGGACGTCCTGACACGTATTTTCGAACCACAGTTTTCTACCAAATCCGGGCCCGATGAGTCTGGCAAGGGGGGTTCTGGTTTTGGACTTTATAACTGCCGGCAGATCATCGAAGCTCACCAGGGCAAAATCCGGGTCGACAGTTCGGTTGGTAAAGGGACCTGTTTCACGTTAAAACTCAGGAAGGCTCCGGCCCCTTCTGCAATATCCTCGCCGCGAACTGGCCAAGCGTCTCCCTCCCACACCGAATCCGTAACGCAGGTTTAATAGGCGATGGCGGCTGAATCTTTTGGAGCCTATCACCAACAGAATCGCAGGGCATGGGATCGGCTTGTAGACAACAAGAGTCGTTTTGCCAAGGCTGCCGATGATGACGAATTTGAAAATCCTCTGCGAACCGTCGATGGGAAACTGAATTGGTTACCCCAAGGGGTTTGCGGCCGGGAGCTGCTTTGCCTGGCAGCCGGTGGTGGTCGACAGAGCGCTCTATACGCAGCGGCCGGGGCCAACGTCACGGTTGTCGACATCAGCCCCAAAATGCTGGAGCTCGATCGGCTGGTGGCCACGGAAAGAAAACTAAAGATAAAAACCGTTGAGGCATCCATGGATTCTCTTTCGATGTTTCCCGATGCGATGTTTGACATCATTATTCAACCGGTCAGCACCTGCTACGTACCCCGTATTCTGCCAGTGTTTTTAGAGGCTGCTCGTGTTTGCAAACCGGGTGGCACTTATATTAGTCAACATAAAACACCCACTAGCCTGCAAACCAATGTAGAGGGTAAGCGGGGCGGATTCTCCATCGAGCAGCCGTATTACCGTCCTCAACAGGAACCTCTTCCTGCAGCACCCAAAAGTCGTTTACGGGAAGAAGGGACCGTCGAATTTTTGCACCGTTGGGAAGAAATCGTCGGCGGAATCTGCCGTAGTGGTTTTGTGGTGGAAGACCTGATCGAACCTAACCACGCGCGGCAGGACGCTGCCGAGGGAGAATTCGGACACCGGTGCCAGTTCGTTGCCCCTTATGTGCGCATCAAGGCGTGCCGGTCTTCTGTGATCGGGCACTCCGGCCAAGACCAAGATGACCAAGCCAGCAATCAGGCGGGTGGACTCTGGATTCCAGGGTCGAGTTAATCGGTCAAGAGACCGCCTGGCAGTCGCACCCGGCCAGTTATACATATTTTTTTGAGACGTTTTCTTGACTGCCTTCGCCCAAAGACAAAGGGGAGTCATTTTCCTTATAGGCGGTTTATAACCGAATCCCAATCATTATTGGGCGGTATTTACCACCCGCCCAAACATTCATGGACAAACCGACGTAAAAAAGCGTAGGATGAATTGTCTCGCCCCTGGAACGCCACCTCAAATAGACTAATGCGAATACTCCTTGTACTGATGACAACGTTGGCGATTCTCTTTTCTGGATGCGGAGAATCCAAACCGATCAAGCGGCGAAAAGGACTCCCGCTGGTGAAGGAACGTAATCACTGGCTTCATTCTCACGACAAGGCTTTGGCAGAATCGCAAAATACAGGCAAACCGGTCCTGGCATTTTTTACCGGTAGCGATTGGTGTCAGCCCTGCCAGATGTTGGATGCGACAATCCTGAACACGCCCGAGTTTTCCACTTGGGCCAAAGAAAACGTGATCCTGCTCGAACTGGATTTCCCCAAAAAGAAATCCCTTTCAAAGCGGCTGACCGACCAAAACCGTCGACTCGCGGCAACCTACCAAATTAAAAACTTTCCGACTGTCCTGATCCTCGCTACCGATGGTACCCCACTGTTGACGACCGGTTACATCAGGGTGCCAGCGAAACGCTGGGTGGAGGTACTCGATAAAAAATTGAAAGAAGCCATCGCGATGTCGACGACTACACCGCAGTAGCTCAGCTTTTTTTGAGATCAGAGATTGAATAGGCAACCAAGAACCATCGGCATCCTCGAAACCACCGGCTTTACACCGGCGATTGTCGCCTTGGATGCCATGGAAAAAGGGTTTCAAATCAGCGTGCTACAGGCCGAGCTAAACGACATGCTTGGCGTTTGCATTAAGATTCTGGGGGACGTTTCTCAGGTAAACACTGCGTTAGAAACCGGACGTCGGGTCGCCGATCGTCTCAAAGGTTCCCCAGTTGCCACAACGCTGGCTCTTTGTGAGGCCGGAACCTTCAAAGTTCTAAACGCTCTCCCCGAATACAATCCCCTGATCCAACAGGACGTTGTTCACCTCCCCAAAGGAAATCCCAACATGGTCGAGACCAAAGAAACTATTGCCGCCCTGGGTTTTATTGAAACACAAGGGTTTACTGCCGTTTTCGAAGCGATCGACACTGCTTGTAAGAGCGCCAATGTCGAAGTCGTCGGAAAAGAAAAACTTGGCGGTGGGTACGTAACTGTCATCGTCAAAGGCGACGTCGCGGCGGTTAACACGGCGGTCGCCACTGGCAGTCAAAAAGTGGAAGCCCTCGGCAACCTCGTGGCAGCCCACGTTGTGACCCGACCGAGTCCGGCCGTTCTTTGTTTGCTCCCCTGATAGCGGTCTGCAAGAAAACGACCGCTTACACTTGCCGCCTTGGGAAATTGCCCCGAGGCGATAGGATTGCCACACAAAAACATCCCCTTTGCCTGCGCAAAGAATTCGGCGACTTACTTGGCGGTAATCCCTATTTTGGACTCTACTCGGGTCACCGTTTCAATCATCATTTCACGGAACGGTTTTTCCGTTTTCATCTCCTGTACAAGAGTCACCGAATCCAGTCGTCCGAGGACTGGATTGAAGAGTATTCTGCCCGAGTGTTCCTGCGATATTAATCGCAGTGATTTTTCAGACGGGTTCTCTGGCTGATCATCCAATTCGATCTTGGAATCAACCTTAAATTCTGCCAAACCTTGGGGTGTTTTCCCTTGATAGGTGTAGACGTTTTCCACCTCCGCAGCACCAAATGTCATTTTTTTATTTTTGGTTAACAACCATGTAAACCCTTTCGAGATGGCTTCGTTGGGCAGCACAAATCCATCCCCGTTTAAAACTTCGGTGAGTCCCTTTTTTTCAAAGAGTCGGCGTGCCTGCATCGTTTCGGGTATTTGCTCGATCGTCTCCCTATCTTTGACGTTGAGTTCTACTTTGACGATTTCACCCCGGGGAGTCATTTCCACTCGGAACGGAATCCCAATCAACTTGTCATAAACTCTTGCGTAAGGTTGAGCATTTTCCTCTGGCGGTTGGCCAGAATCCGTGTCGTAAACCAGATCGTTTTTTTTGCTACGAGCCAGCCGGACACTCATTCGGCTGAATGCCTGCTCGATGGCGAAATTTCCATTGTCGGCCACCGCGAGCACCTTCCATTGCATGTGATAAATCAACTCCAAGTCAATTTTCACTTTGGTTCGGGTCACCAATGTTTCCATCTCGGATTTTTGACTAATGACCACTTCAAATTGATCACCCTCAGTCAACGTCCAGACCAGGCGATCCTGGGCTCCAACCGGCAAAGCCAACCAGCAACAGAAAAACAGGAATTTTACGGTACGAAATCGCCTCATCACTATCCTCTTGTTAGACCTCAAAAGACTCACCTGGATTCACGATCACTGGCGTAGAAGCTGTCTGACTGCGAACCTCATCACCCCAGTGCTTGACATCCTGTTCAATCGGTGGCCACGTGTTGTAATGGGCAGGCGCTACCCTTTTTGGGTTAGTCAAACGAATCGCTTCCAGAGAATCATCAATCCCCATAGTGAACAGGTCGCCGATGGGTAGAACGGCCAAATCCAGACCAACCGAACCGATGGTCTCCATCTCTCCAAACAACGCTGTATCGCAAGCAAAGTAAACGTTTTTCTGTTCAGCAGAGAGCAACCATCCTGCCGCAACGCCGCCATTGGATCCATCAGGCAACTGTGAGCTATGAATGGCCTGCACCATTTTTACTTTGGCGAAATCCAACTCCGTTGCTCCACCTATATTCATGCCCAGTGTGTTCCCAACGGAATGCTTTTCTTCGAACCAGGTCGCAATCTCATAGATCGCAACCACTTTCGATTGACAACGGTTGGCGATGGAAGCCACATCAGCAACGTGGTCAAAATGCCCATGGGAAACAAGAATGACGTCGGCGCTGACCTCTTCGGCTTTGACTGGCGAGGCTGGGTTTTCATTAAAAAACGGATCCAACAAGATTCGATTTCCGGCGATCTCGATTAGCCAAGTGCCGTGTCCATACCATGTGAGCTTCATCGGTACTATCTCTCCAGAGAAATTCTATTGCCCTTAATTTAAGCCAAATGACTAAGATTCAAAACCCTAAACGAAGTACCGCCCGTCCGGTGGTTTTCCGAAATCCGCCTTTTGACTGACGCTCAGACCACCGGAAATCAAACCACGTCCGCTTTCCACAACCGACAGCCCAGAAACAGCCAGCCTGCCATCTCGATACCGATCCTGGAAACGCTCATTATCGTCCCAGATAACGATTCATATTGACTTTGTATTTCTCTACCCCAGGCTGGCCATAAGGGTTAATCCCCATCCAGCGGCCTTCCAGGACGGTGGCCAGCATCATCATTTGAAAAAACTGTCCCATGTTTCGCTCGTCGATTCTCGGCATCAGGATGTCAGCAGTCGGCCGACCATCTTCAGAATAAGCATCATTGGTGCCGCTGATCGCGGCGTTCATAATTTCGGGCAACGTTTTTTCGGCAATTTCATTTAAATGATCCTGGTCATGCGCACTGTGTCCGACCGGCAGCGGTTCACTACGCCAATCCCCGACAATCAAATTATTGACTAGCTTGTCGCGTTTCCCTTGCTGATGCTGCTGAGCCCTGGAATGCAGGTCTCGCGAATTGACGACCGTTAAGGGTAATGCCCCTTTTTCCTGCTTTCCTAAACTCTCGGCTAGAAGTTGATCGTACCAGAGACCTGCTGACTCAAGTGACTTTGCCCAAACGCTCAGAAGACGAACATCGACACCCCGTTGCTCCATTAGCTGATTAACCGCAACATAGTCCAGCACACTATTTTCTCCAGGACGCGCCGACCTGAAATGATCCGTCATCTCGACAGCACCCTCCAGAAAGGAAACCACGTCCAAACCCATGATCGCTGCAGGCAATAGTCCCACCGCACTGGTCACCGAGAATCTTCCGCCAACGCCGTCGGGAACCCGAAACCGGTTTTGGCACCCCAACGACTCCGAAAGATCAAACAGCTTGCCGGACGAACCAGTCACTGGAACGACCAGATCTCCGATTTTTTCAGTTCCGACGGTCGCTTCAAATTCCCGGAGAAACTGGCGAAAGGCGACAGCCGTTTCGGTCGTGCCACCACTTTTACTAATCACCACCAGCGCCCAGTCTTTTTCCAACGGGGCACTCCCTTGATCCACTCGCAATAGCCGCAAAAGCCCCTGCGATGCATCGTTGTCAACATTGTTCCCCTCGAAATAGATGCGGGGTCTTTCTCCCCTCTCCTGCCTGGGAAGTTCGTTGAAGTAGGGCTCACAGCAACTGTCCATCAGAGCCCTGGCGCCCATATAGGAACCACCAATCCCCAAAATGACCGTTCGATCGACTTTAGACCGGATTGCGGCCGCGCAATCCATGATTTGCCCCAACTCAGAAGCGGAGCGATTTTCCGAATACTCATCCAGCAATTGCCTGGGCAGGTTGATAAATGCCGTATCCAGAGGATTTTTTTCATCGGGGATCGCACCCCCTGATTCCATAAGAGGAATATCTACCTCAAAAATTTCTCGTCTAGCAACCAGAAGACCTTCGTCAGCCTGATCGATTTCAGACTGGCAAAGCCCACCTTCATCTCTCAGTACTCCAGAATAATCGTATTTGAGCATTGATTCTTCAACCTGAATTAATGAAGACCCTGAAAAGGAGCCAGAGCGGCCGCCAGCTCAATCGCTCTTTTTTTAAACGTCGCTTTGGCGGCCGGCCAAAAAAACGAACTCACCTCCAACGGTCAGTGCGATTGATCGATTCTGTTTTAATCTATCAAAACCCACCAGAATGAGAATGCAACGCCCTCCAATTATGATCTCAGACAGAGCCACGTCCTAAAGATTCCCTACGCAAACTGACTGATTCTGAGCCATTCACCCATTCGAATTCCTCTCGGTGGGGCAGCAAAAGGCGTTTAATTTTACCCAAGCCGGTCTTTGAAAATTGCCTTACTGATCGGTCCACCTCGCGAATGGATTGATTTTCTGTAAAATTCGTGAGTGAACAAAATTGCCTAACGCTCCGAGATTTCCAAATGCCCGAACTACGCAAAAAACCGGTTGTTGTCCTTATTCGTGACGGTTGGGGAGAAAACCCCGATCCCAAATGGAATCATGCCAACGCCATCCACTTGGCGAAAACGCCGGTGGCGGACCAATTGATGGCCAACTATCCCAACGTCCTGATCCATACTTCCGGCGAAGATGTCGGTTTGCCTACCGGCGTGATGGGCAACAGCGAGGTCGGCCATCAAAACATCGGAGCAGGGAGAATTGTCGATCAGGAAGTCATGCGAATTACACGTTCCATTCGCGACGGAGAGTTTTTTGAAAACCCGGTGCTCAAAGGCGCGATTGAACATGTCCGATCAACCGGGGGCAGGCTTCATCTGCTTGGGTTAATGTCCGATGGTCGGGTCCATAGCGATATCGAACATGCTTACGCCATCATGACGCTGGTCAAAAACTCGGGCTTGAGAAGCGACCAGTTCGCCATTCATGCCATTACCGATGGCCGTGACACCTCCCCTACCGGTGGCCGTCAATATATCGCCCAATTAGAAGACCGTCTGAAAACCGCAGGAGTCGGAAAGATTGCATCTGTCGTCGGTCGTTTCTACGCCATGGATCGTGATCTCCGCTGGGAACGGGTTGAGGCGGCTTACCAAATGTTGACCCGTGGTTCGCACAACAGAGCGGTCTCCGCAGCCAGCGCTATTGAAGACTACTACGCCAATCCTACCGAGCCCAATCGCAGCGGTGATGAATTTATAGAGGCCACCTCAATCCAAGATTCTGACGGCAATTTGCAACTGGTATCCGATGGAGATGCGGTAATCTTCCTGAACTACCGTGGTGATCGCACCCGCGAAATCACCAAAGCTTTCGTCTACACGGACGAAAACTGGGCGAATATCGAGGGCGGCGGGTTCGACCGCGGACCACGCATCGACAACCTCTATTTCGCCACGATGACGGGGTATGAGTCTGGTTTGCCGGTGAAAGTCATCTTTGAGAAGCGGGAGCGTATGACGGACCTGCTTGGTGAATACATCAGCAAGCTCGGGCTTTCTCAACTTCGATGTGCAGAAACTGAAAAATACCCCCACGTCACTTTCTTTTTCAACGATTATTTTGATGACCCCTTTTCCCGGGAGTCACGCTCGATGATTCCCTCGGCGCGGGATGTATCGACCTACGATCAAAAACCGGAAATGTCAGCGATTGAAATCGCCGACGCCGTTATTGATGAAATCCAGCAGAACCATCCCGACCTGGTGATTGTGAATTTTGCCAATGGGGACATGGTGGGCCATACGGGTAATCTCCCGGCGGCCATCGCGGCCGTTGAAACGGTTGATCAATGTGTCGGTCGAGTTGTCGAAACAACGTTAGCTGCCGGCGGTTCATTGATCGTCACCGCTGACCACGGCAATTGCGAGCAAATGATAGACCCTACCTCGGGGGGTCCTCACACCGCCCACACTACTTTTGATGTTCCACTGATCATCGTCGATTCTCAATGGCAGCAAGTCACCCTCAGAGAGGGGGGGCGTCTGGCCGACATTGCCCCAACCGCTTTGGCACTTTTGGGTTTGGACATTCCATCGGAAATGACCGGCCAATCCCTCACGCCAGCCATGACCAAGGAATCGACGTCTTAGTCGGCTAAAAACGGGTCCTGGTACCCAAGAGTCTAGGCTGTCGTTGATAGATCAGCGAAAATCCCCTCCGGATCGGATTGATCGGCAAAACGGCCGCTAAAACCTTTTATCAGGCCAAAAAAAGAAAATGAAATGGAAAAAAAATCCAAGCCGGGTTAGTCTGGACGAAAATTCGGGTTTTCAATAGATTCCCTTAGGGTAGAATTCGGTTAGACTCACTATCAATAACCAATCCAATCGCGACGTTTAGCTACGTTGAGTCCACACCGGTTCAGTTCACGCCAACCCGTAACACCTGTTGGGTTGGCATTTAAAGAATTACCGTCCACCCCTAATTAATAAGATTCAAATCGAGGAAATTATGTCAATTGTTTTGACCGAAAAAGCAGCGAAGGAAGTTCAACGCGCAATGGATGAGCAGGACCGAGACGACGTCATGCTAAGAATTGGTGTCAAAGGTGGCGGTTGCAGCGGCTTCCAGTATGCCCTTGATTTCGACGACACCGTCAACGAAGAAGCTGACATGAAAATTGAACAACACGGCGTGACCGTTGTGGTGGACAAAAAATGTCTCCTTTACCTTGAGGGCACAACCTTGGATTACTACGAGAGTATTGAGCATCGAGGATTTACCTTCGACAATCCCAACGTCACCAAGAGTTGCGGTTGTGGAAGTTCGTTTCAAGCCTAATCCGGCAGCTATCGTCTGAGTTCACGGCACCCGGTATCAGCTCCGTTTGTAACCGAACGGGCTTTCCTCGATCCTTGCCGGTGCCGATGCAACTTTTGCCCGGAATCCCGATCGATCGGTTTTCGAGGATGGTGGTCGATGGCGAGCTTCTCGAGGGATAAAAAGCGTCGGCTGTCCCTCCTGAAGATTTCACCAGAAATCGTTACGGTGTCCTTGGAGCATCGCTCCTATCCTGATCGACTAAAATGTCACGTCGAGGATTTTAAACATCCGCCAGATTTGGCGATCCTCCGGCAACGTCTACCACCCATCCCTTGGAACCCATCGGTCCATTGGAATTCTTCACAAAGAGGCTCTGCTTTCAAAAGGTGGATTCAAGTTTCAAGAGTTAGATTCAAGCGTTTTCAAACTTCTCAATCGGAGGTGTGGGAACGTCGTTGAGAATCCTCTTAATGAGTCCCTCAGTCGTCAGTCCTTCCGCCTGTGCCTGAAAATTGGTATTCACCCGGTGCCTCAAAACCGGTTCGGCAACTTTCTTAATATCATCGATGGCGATACTAAATCGCCCGTCCATGGCAGCCATGGCTTTGCCACCGGCGATTAGATTCTGTCCGGCACGGGGCCCAGCCCCCCAATCCACAAAATTTTTGACGTAGTCAGGTGCTGACTCATCCGAGGGCCGCGTCGCCCGCACCAAGGCTGCGGTGTACTTGATAATGTATTCACTGACCGCCACGCTATTGACCAATTTTTGCAAGTTGACAATCGCCCGGCCGGAAAGAACTTTCTTGACTTCCTGTTTTTCGTTTCGAGTCGTCGATGAAAGAATCAACTCCTCCTCCCGAACAGATGGGTAATCCACTTTGATGTTAAACATAAAACGATCCAGTTGAGCTTCCGGCAACGGATAGGTTCCTTCCTGCTCGATCGGATTTTGGGTGGCGATCGCAAAGAACGGATCCGGCAAGTCAAAAGTCGTGCGGCCTACCGAGACTTCCCGTTCCTGCATGGCCTGCAGCAATGCGGCCTGGGTCTTGGGGGGAGTTCGGTTAATTTCATCGGCCAATAGGATGTTGGTAAAGATGGGCCCCTCCACAAATCGGAAACTCCGTTTCCCTGTTTCATCCTCGTCCAGAACGTTGGTACCGGTGATATCCGAGGGCATCAGGTCGGGCGTAAATTGGATACGCTTAAAGCCCATATCCAAAACCTTGGCAATCGTGGAAACCAGCAACGTTTTTGCCAGCCCGGGCACACCCTCCAACAGACAATGGCCGCGTGTAAAAATGGCCGCCATGACCTGTTCAACCACTTCTTCCTGTCCAACAATCACTTTATGAAGCTCTTCCCGCATCGACTTCTGATGTCGGCTAAAGTCTTCCAGCAATTCCCCAAGATTTTTTTGTTTACTCACATTCACACCTGCTTGACCTGAAGAGCCGTTAAGCTGACATTTCTAGGATATCGACATTTTCCCGTCTTGGAAGCGTGAAAATATCTCGTTAATTTGCGGTTGTTCCCTCTGAAAATGCCTTCATCCGGATAACACCCTCAGACGGCTCCCGACTCACCGCATGGTCAACTTGGGGAAATCATGAAAAATCGTTATTTTAAAGAATTCCCCCTGTAAAAATTCAGGCACGTCCTCAGCACCAAGTTAAACCCTGTGTCTTCATCGGGAAATGTGTCATTATTAGAATACAAGAACAGATTAAAAGAGATCAGGGAGGAAGGTGCTCTTTGCCCAAAATGAACGACGATCGCCGGATTTAGCCTAAATCGAGCTGTCGACCTCCGTCCCTATCAAGTCAAATCGAATTCCATTCAGCAGGTTTCAGGACCCCATTCATGACAGACCGACACAGTTCTCTGATTCTGGCGGCTGTTCTAATCGTATTCTCGGCAGATATTGCCTCCGCCCAGGTTTCATCCAATCAGGTCAAAGAGGCGATCCGAGACGGTGTGAACTACTTGAAACGGCAGCAGGCGGCTGACGGAAGCTGGATGACCTGGGGGCAAAATGAGAAAAATGGGGTAACGGCACTGGCCACTTTCGCGTTGCTCAACGCGGGAGTTGATCCCGAGGATGCAAGTATCCAGAAGGCCGTTCGAATTCTCAAGAGCATGAACATCAATTCGACGGCAACCTACACGCTATCTTTCCAAACGATGGTGCTCTGTCTCGAAAACCCGAAAGCCAATCTCCCCGCCATTCAACGCAACGTGAAATGGTTTGAAGAGCGGCAATGGAAAGCCGAACGAGGAACGTGGGAAGGAGGCTGGGGTTACAATTATCAAGGGAAAGACGTTAGGCGACCTGATAATTCGATCAGCCAAGTTGCATTACTTGCCCTCCACGAAGCACAGGCGGCGGGGGCCAAAGTTCAATCGGAAACATGGGCCCGTGCAAAAAAATATTGGGAACGACAACAAAACCTGAAGGGACGAAATGCGGGAGGTTTTGGCTACGAAAACCCAAATTCTGGTGAAATCAGAGGCTCGATGACCGCAGCCGGAATTTCATCGCTGATCATTGCCACCGAGAACTCATTATCGATTGATGACGTGATCCAGGGTGGAAGGATCCAATGTTGCGGAAACTTGGGCGAAGCAAATTATCGGGTTCAACAGGCGATTAACTGGATGACCAATAATTTTATGGCGGATAAGCATCCCGTTCGCCGGGGCGGAATGTTGAAGGGTCTAAAGAACGAACTTTATTATCTCTATAGCCTCGAAAGAGCGGGCCGTCTGGCAGGAATCCGATTTTTCGGCGACTACGACTGGTACCGCGAGGGTGCCGATCACCTGATCAAGGACCGTCGAGGAAAAGACTACTGGTCCTTTTTTCACGATGGTCAAAAAAAAGATATTGATGTCATTCAGAACACCATAGGAACATCGTTCGCCCTGCTTTTTCTTTCGAAAGGCCTGCGTCCTATCCTGATCGCCAAATACCAGCACGCCAACGATAACGACTGGGACCTTCATCGCAAAGGAATCCATTTCCTGACGCGTGAAACCGAAAAAGCCTGGAACCGAAAATTGAATTGGCAGACCATCGATGGAAGAAGAGCGTCCATCAATGACCTTTTAGAGTCTCCCGTCCTTTTCATCAGTGGTCGAAGTTCATTTAACCTGACCCCTGAACAAAAAGAGAACCTGAAGGAGTACATCAATCAGGGTGGTTTTATTTTCGCAGAAGCGTGCACCGGCGAGGGATGCGATCCTGGGAATTTTGACAAAGAATTCACCAGCACAATGGAAGAAATTCTCAGCAGTCAATTCCAGACACTCGCCCCTTCCCACCCAATTTGGACCGCCAATTCCAAGATTTTCCCTGACGACCAAAGACCGTTGCTGGGGCTACAGGCGTGCTGTCGGACAAGCGTGGTTTACTGCCGCGGTAATCTGAGCTGTTTTTGGCAATTAAATCAGCCACGGTTCCAGCAGGACATCACCGGAAGCAATCGAGCGGCAGTCGATTACTGCACCCAACTCGGTATCAACGTCGTCACTTATGCTACCAACCAAGAGTTGCGTGATCGACTGAATCGTCCCAAACTCGGGCCAAAACTGGTCGGCGATGTCTCGCCCGATCAAATCGAAATCGGGAAATTGCTGCATTCAGGAGGAGCCGATGATGCGACAGTCGCTCTACAAAACCTGATGCAGGCAGTGCAACGAGAATCAGCTATTCCGGTCAGTCGGAAAAAAACACTGATCAGCCTGACGGATAAAAAAGCGTATCAATATCCAATTTTATTTATGCATGGCCGGTTTGAATTCGAATTCTCAGATGCTGAACGACAAGCTTTGCGAAAAATGATTCGTGAGGACGGCTTTTTTTTATTCGCTGACGCCATTTGCGCCAGTCCCCAGTTCACCAAATCATTCCGTCGCGAAATGGCCTTGATTTTCCCCGAATCCAAATTGAAACGGGTTGAACCAAACCACGATTTATTCACTAGCCAATATGGGTCTGATATTACTTCGGTGATATTGAGAACGCCTTTAAAAAACCAGGATTCGGATTCTCGAAAACACAGGGAGACCAAGACGTTACCCTACCTCGAAACCATCCAAATCAACGGGACGCTGTCAGTTGTTTTTTCACCCAACGACCTCAGCTGCGCGTTGGAGAACGCAAAATCGGTTGAATGTAAAGGGTACCCAACCGAAGATGCATCCCGTATTGGAATTAATATTTTGCGGTATGCACTCAATCGCGAAATCCCCGATTAAGATCGTGCCATTTGGAAAAGAGTCGACCGGATGCTTTGACTTCGTCGTAGGGGGATTCATGCTTGGCGGTTATTGTTGTCTCCCTCGTTTTCTCCACACTCGTTTTCTCCACACTCGTTTTCTCCACACTCGTTTTCTCCACATTCGTTTTCTCCACCCTGCGCGCCTCTTCCCTTGTCGTTTGGCACGATGTCCTCTTTGGGATTAGGCTCCGTTGCCACCAACAGATTCTCTCCGTCGATTTTGACCTCGTAGGTGTCCACCGATAGTTTACGGTTATCAAGCCAAGTGCCATCCCGAACACAGAATCTCCACGCATGCCATGGGCAGGAAACGCTTTCCCCCTCAAGATGGCCCGCTGATAAAGAAGCTCCCATATGGGGGCATAGATCATTGATCGCGAAGAATTCGCCAGCTACGTTGTAGATCCCGATCAGTGTTTCGCCGACGGTGTAACAACTGGCCTCACCCGGCGGAATGTCGGAAGTTTTGCCGACTTTTTCAAATTCTTTTTTACCCATTCAACGAATATTCCATCTTTTCACTGTTTAAAACCAAGCGGTTGGCATTCGAAATTAGGCCGACCGATAGCCGTTAAAAATCTCATTTGTTACTCTTGGGGAAACCTCAATTTTACGGCAGAGGACAATTTTTCGGCAGACCACGATTTTGCCTCAGACCACGATTTTACGGTAGACCACTTGGAGATACGATTGATGGAATCCAGCAACACCCAAATCAACTTTGCAGATTTTCAACAGTTGATTCGAAAAATGTACCACCAAAAAGACGTCGCACGAGGAATTGACGGGACTTTCATGTGGCTTATGGAGGAAGTCGGCGAACTCGCTACTGCACTGCGCAGCGGCACTCAAGAAGAGCGATTAGGTGAATTCGCCGATGTACTGGCCTGGTTATGCACGATTGCCAACGTGGCTGAAATCGATCTTAATGAGGCAATCCTACGTAAGTACGGTACGGGTTGTCCCGGTTGTAACAAACTCGCCTGTGTTTGTCCGGACGAAGAAAAGCCTTAGCACCCTTAAGTTATCGGCAAAATAGATGATCTCAACTATCCTGTAGGTCGATTCGACTAACGTCATTTCACCTCTTTTTGATTCCCGTTTTCATTCCCCTGATCAAAACTTTTTCCCGTGCGATCCAGTTTCCGTTTTCCACTAACGCTTCCCGTTCTGTTTGCGATCCTGCTTCTAGCCTGGGGCTTTCCTCAGCCGATGACCGCCCAGCAGACCGGGACCACGTCATCCTCGATTAGATTCCAAATCGAAAAAATTCGTTTAGGAGTGAACGGGCAATGCAAGTTGGGCGCCTGGGTTCCCCTCCGGCTCACTTTGTCCCAGTCCCCCCCGAAGAATTCAATACTGGCGATGACGTTGCCGGATACAGACGGGGTGGAAACCATTTTCCGCGATGAACAGCCTACGCTCCGAGTCATTGATGGAAAAACGATATTGGAAACCGTTGTCAAACTGGGCCGTAAACGGGGCACACTGACGGCAAAGCTCTACTCGGCGGGCGAGTCCCCTACTCCACTCGCCAGCCAAACCATTCCCATTGCCGACGCCTGCAACACGATCGAATCACTTCGTGAGCTGTATGTCGCCGTGGGGGACCCCCTGGACATCACCAGCGGTGCAACCATTGGAGGCAAGGCAGAATTTGACCAACCGGCCACAACCACGTTGTTTTCACCCCATCTTCTTTATTCCAATCAGCTGGCCTACGAGTCGGTAGACGGGCTAATCTTGGAAGCCTCCACTTTGGAAACCGAGTCGTTGGACATCAGGATCCAGACCGCCTTAGTGGAATGGGTGAGAAATGGGGGTCGCCTCGCCATTACCAGCGAAAAGCTGGAAATGTTCGCCGCCGCCAATCCCACCTTGGGGGAGCTAATCGCCGCTGACTTTAATCCGGTCAGGCGGATGCAGTCCACCTCCAATTTGGAGCGGATCGTGAAAGCTGAGTCACCGGTTTCCCAGCGACGAGACCGGCCCTTCATGACCGTCTTACGAAATTTCCCAGGAGAGGTATTGGTTCGTGACGGAGAGGCACCGGTGATTCTCAGACAATCTCCGGGTTATGGAAAAATCATTCTCATCATGACCAATATCGCCAAAGCGCCGTTTTCCAACTGGAGCGAAAGACGGCAGTTAACCGGTTACATCGTGTCCCTTCTGAACCTTGGTGAAAAAACAGGAATGAAGCAACAGTTCCGGCTTAGTCGCTACGGTTACGTTGATATCACGGGCCAGTTACGGGCAGCATTGGACAAATTCAAACAGGTTTCAATCGTCAATTTTACGCTAGTCGCAGCGATCGCACTTTTGTTTATCGCTCTGATCGGTCCGGGGGATTATTTTTTCCTTAAAAGGGTCATCGGCCGGATGGAATGGACCTGGGTTACTTTCCTTTCCATTGTTGTTCTGGTCAGTGCTTTGACGGTTGTGATTTTCAAAATCACCAAACCCAATCGCCTGCTCTGCCGGCAAGTCGAGGTCATCGATGTCGACATGGCCACCCGAGCCGTCCGGGGATCGCTATGGTCGCACATTTATTCCCCTGAGACCAAGCGGTATGATTTGTCCTGGAAAAACACGGGCGATCCGCAAATCCTCCCGACAGGAAAGATTGGTTCGTGGCAGGGCTTTCCCGGCGAGGCCCTTGGCGGAATGGGCAATCCGACTACTCCGACCGGAACATCCACTGATTATTCAATTTCGGTTGGGCCATTTGAAAACTCCAAAGCCAATTTATCTGCGGTGCCCATCAATGTTGCCGCTACCAAAGGGTTTTTCATGCAGTGGACCGGATCGACCAGCAAAGAGCTGAAAACCAGCCTGAAAATATCCCGTGGATCCCTGTCCGGTCGGGTGCATAACCCGCTGGACTGCGAACTGGAAAACATTTTCGTCATTTATGAGAATTCCGCCTTCCTTTTAAAATCCAAGTTGGGCCCCAACGACTCGTTTGATATCGCTGCTGACACCGTCGAAAAAGGGGTTGCCGACTATCTGAACCGCCGACGTTTAAAAGAAATGGGAACCGAGGCGACGCCTTGGATCGTCACCGACACGGACCTCAAACGAATCGTGGAAGTCATGATGTTTTACGACAAAGCCGGCGGCCAAGGCTATGTAAAGCTACTCCAGCGGTACCAACCAAAAATAGACCTCAGCCCGTCTCTTGATAAGACGCGAGCTGTTCTGGTGGGTAGAACCCCCAAACCTGCCAATACAATTTGTATTGGAGGAACTCCCCTCTCCCAACAATATGAAGAATCCTGGACCTATTATCGAATCATGCTACCGGTTCAGCTCAGGACACCAAATGTCGATTGAGTCAGTTGGCAAACCGATCTGGAGCGGCAAAACATCTCGCCCCGAAATTCCGAAACAAGCTTATTTAAAAAGGGATGACCGTTGATAAAAACAGTCGGACTCACAAAAAAATACGGTGATATGTTCGCCATTAATGATATCAATTTGGAACTGGAGCAGGGTGACCTGTTCGGATTCATTGGGCCCAACGGGGCTGGCAAAACCACCACCATGCGGATCATTGCCACGTTGCTCGAACCAACACAGGGAGAAGCCTATGTCTGTGGTCATTCGATCTACAACGACGCCAAGGAAATCCGAGGTTTGGTCGGTTACATGCCAGACTTTTTCGGCGTTTACGACGACATGAAGGTCATCGAATACCTCGAATTTTTTGCTGCCGCCTACCGCATCAAAGGCCAAAAACGTCGAGATCTATGTAACGAAATGCTCGATATTGTTGATCTCGATTTCAAACGCGATGCGTTTGCCAACACGCTCTCTAGAGGACAAACCCAACGCTTGGGCCTAGCAAGAGTGCTCTTGCATGACCCCCAAGTGCTCCTGCTGGATGAACCACTCAGCGGCCTTGACCCCCGCGCCCGAATTGAAATGCGGAACTTACTACGACGGCTTGGTGAATTGGGAAAAACCATTGTTGTTTCCAGTCATATCCTTCCCGAGCTGGCAGACATTTGTAACAAGGTAGGGATCATCGACCGGGGTGTGATGAATGTCAATGCATCGGTATCAGAGGTCATGAAACAGGTTCGCCAAAAAGTTGTCCTCAATATCCGCGTCAAATCTGACCACGATAAGGCAGCAAAATTTCTGGAGGGACTGGCGGAAGTGGACAATGTCAACATGGGCGATCAGGCTATTGTGGTCGCACTCAAGGACGATGCGGAGGACTATTCAGACCTACCGGGACAACTTTTTGAGGCCGGCTTCAAGGTCACTTTCTTCGGAGAGGAAGAAGTGAATCTCGAATCGGCATTCATGACGCTCACCAAGGGAGTCGGAGCGAAGATTTAGACAAGGCAAAATGGCATTTTTCTCTCCACACGACCTTTGAATTTTCAGTTGATCGTCGTACAATTATCAGCTCAGGGCCCGTAGCTCAGCTGGGAGAGCGCCACAATGGCATTGTGGAGGTCGTCGGTTCGATCCCGATCGGGTCCACTTTGTTAAAGCCAGACAACGTGAAGTTGCTGGCTTTTCTTTGCAAATGGTTGCAGTGGTGGCGGACGAGTGGTGGCGGACGGCGTGAAGCGCAAAAGACTTGCTTATCACGCTCCAGTGACGTTAATCATGGCCAAATTCCCCCAAGTCCTCAGTTTCAGCCCTTGGTCGATGGATCGACGCTCGGCTCCTGTGGGCTGAATCAATAGCGAGGGAGAATCAGCCCGGTTGTTGGATGACAGATTCCGAGGAGCGGTGATTCCGAGGAGCGGTGATTCCGAGGAGCGGTGATTCCAGGCGGCAATGGTTCCAGAGACCAATGGACGCCGGAAGCAATGGGTTCGTGTGAAGTCTCTCCGAATCTGGTGTGATCTTGCCATGATCAATGTTTGGGGAAACCCGCTCAAATTCAATTTGAATGCTCAAAAACTACTTGGTAAACAAACCCTTTTTAGCCACCGGATGACTCCATCTGAGCGGCGAACTGGTGATTCCGCCAAATCCAGCCACCTTTCTGAGCATCACCAGTCCCAGTTAGATTTTGTCAACAGAAAAGACTTTACCCTCTTTGCATGCTAGACATTTTAACGGTAACAATGTTTATCCTTTCTTTGATTTATTTTCCTTGGTTAGCCATCAAAAACCAGTATGAAAAAACGTTCTCCTTCCAATGCCATTAACCCCAATGGGGTTGCTTGGCTTCATTTAGTATTTCAGCCCCTTTTATTCCTCAAATCATCTACAAAAACACCGAAGACTAGATCACAATCAAAAACGTCTTGACCGGGTAAAAAGTCAGGCGAAGCTTTTAGATTGAGATCTTCATTCCCACGTGCGATTTCAGAAAGTCAATCCTTACACTTCGGTATACTAGCATGAACTTTTCTGTCACTTGCGGTTGTGGGAAAAAACTTCTGGCCAAACCGGCGATGGCTGGCAAGACGGTCCGCTGCCCGGCTTGCCAAGAGCCGCTACTGATTCGCGCTCCGCAGGCTCCGGTAACATCTGAATCGGCGGCGGTAGCACATCCGGTCCCAACGAAATCGCAACCGGCCGAGATCGTCTTGGGATGCCACTGTGGACAACAGTTCAAAGTCGGCGGGCAATTCGCAGGCCAACAGGTCAATTGTCCCGCCTGCCAAACGCTATGCGTCATTCCAACGCCAGGGCAGGCTCCCGGGGCATTGCAGGCCTCGCCAATCGCTCAGCTCCCCGACAACCAGAAATAAACCTCTTGATAGCATGGACCTCGGTGGCCACTTTCCTGATTTATTCCATTTTCATGATGAAAGCCGCCCGCACCAATCCTCGGGCCGGTTCGTCAATTGCCAAGGGAAGCTTCTCCGCAATGGTTAGTTTTTCAATATGCGCAGGAATCCATCTTTTGCTGACCATCACGCTCCTGATTGGTCTCTCTGGCGAATGGGCCCTTTACTTTTTGATGTTGATCCGATTTGCCATTCACGCCGCGATGATCACCGGTCTGGTTCTGCTCATCAAGAGTTGCTTTTCGGCGACGGCGATTTATCGTCTTTAAACCATTAAAGATTCAAGAACAGGTCGTTGCCACGCCATCCAAGATCACGATCTGACTGACCAAACCGGATTGTAGCCTGTCACCAAAGAAGTTGGATTGCAAAGGGATCGGCGGAAAATCCAGAAGGCTTTTGATAAGCGAATCAAGCGCCTTTGTTTTCTTCCTGGACTTCCTTCAACTGTTTATCCAAGTCGGTCGTGTTCAGATTTTCTTCTGGCGGTTTGTAGGTTCCACCCTTCTCAACGTTCAAAATAGCTTTGTCCAAACTGGACGCCAGCGAAGGTTTCATCTTTTGCTGGACAAGTATCTGAAACTGAGAAAACATCTGATCAATCAGTTCCTTTTGACGTTTGTCGCCCGCTTCGCTATTGAGAAGTCGTTTTTCTTTTTGAATCTTTGCCATGAAGCTATCTCGGCTTTCCAAACTGGAGCTAAATTGTTCAAAAAGTCGACGAGCCTCTTCTGGTTTTTTCTTTGTCAAAGCCGAGCGAATACGCAGATCATAAACCTGCCTTTGAATAGTCAAATCCATGAAGTTAAACTCAAATCCAGCCAAAACACCTTCAGCACGAAGCCGATCTTTATCGTCTTTCATCTCTGCGGATTGCTCTGCAAAGTACCCGGGTACCACTGGAAGTCGGGCCAAAATCCTACGTTCACCACTCTTAATATAGACAAGATGCAGTGGTTCCTGATTCCCCTCAATGATCACTTCCCCTTTGCGATTGGTCTGCCCCAACACCCGAGTAGGGGAATCTTCACCTGGATACTTAACGTAAATTTTCTTATCGGGAATAGGCTTGGGAATCTTGTCTCGGGTCAAGAGCGTCAATGTTGTTGACTTTAACGTCGGCCGTACCACTACCGCGAATTTCTTTTGAGAGCGGTTGGTACGCCCAGCCAAGGGAGACCTTTTGGCACCATGAATTTCGGCTTTAAGATAAGCCTCGTCCTTCACGTAGGGACTCTTTACCAGTTCGACCGGATTTAAGAATGTCCATTCCACTATCTTGATCCCATCCTTGATCATGATATTTCCCTTTTTGTCATTCCTGCGGACAACGGGTCGAAATATTGTCTTCAAATTGACCCAGGCCGGTGAGAGGGGATTATCAACCACCGTCCCACTTTCAGAAATTTTCTTCATGATCTGCGAAGCTCTCACACGCAACCTAACAAACTTTCCTTCAATTTTTTCAATGCGGGCGACTGGCACGAGAGTCTCACGAACCGATTCAAAAATCAAACGAGCAACCCGGGATGGATAACGGGTAGTTTTGGTCGCCATGGGTCCCCATAAATGTAATTGGCAGTCAAGTTGCCTGGTCGACACCGTGTAGACATTTCTATTTTTTATAACACTTACAAAAGCAATCCGGTCGCCGTCCCGGACCGACTCAGACATCTTGACCTCGTCGGTTAGCTCGATCTGGTCTACACCGCGCTGCATACGTTCCGCATAGGAGACAGGAGACCTTTCCACACTCACGCGCCAACCAGACCGATCAAGCAACTCGGAAAACGTTTCAACTTCGTCAGAAACCTGCTCAAACAGGCGCGCATTCAGCTCCGGTTCGTCGGCGAAATAAACCCAGGTTTGAACCCGGTAGGGGGAAAACTCCCAAGGTTCCTCGGCCACCACCATCAGTCCTGGCACAGAGAACGCCAGAACAAATCCCCAGATCAGGGAAAATGGTTTTCGTCGGTAAGAAGTAAGAAACGTCATTCAGTCAATTTTCCTTTCCCTCGTCACCCGTTGAAATCCTCCAGTCAGCGACATTTTTATAAAGCGTATTAATTTTCTTTCCAACGCCGCTCAGATTTTTTCGGTATGCATAATGTTCAACCACCTGCCATAACGGGAGGACAACCGAATTGTGATAGCAAAGATTATGAAGCTCATGAAGCCGTGGGCCTGCATCACGCCAGTTTTTGGCGGTATCCAGAAACCGTATTGCCTGGTTGATCGCGTCGTTATCCGTTTTTGCGACCCCCTCGGCGGCAAGAATCTTCCGAACGTCCAGTAGAGGTTCCTGCATCGTAATTTCCGAATACAGCAAATCGAAGTCCTCGTCCGCAGGATACGTCTGGCCTACCGGCAACTCTTCGAGGACCGTCTGGATACCAACCACCTCGAGATCCAGTTTAATGGATGCACAGGCAGCCCGCGCCAGATCGTTAGCCGGATAACAAAGCTTGAATACCATATCTTTTAAAGGTTTGAATTCACTTTCTTTATTCTGATTCTTCAAAAACATCTTGATTTGATCATCACTAACGGTCGCCTGAACCAGACCGATCCGGGCATCGGCGACCAGTGGTTCCAATCGAGGATTATAGCCGTAGCCGATAGGGTCGCTTTCGGTTACTCCATAAGGCACCGGACCACTGATGATTTTGAATCCCGTTGGACGCTGCTCTCCCAGGATACCGCTGAAGAGAATCTTCGACCGATTAATTCCGTACAGGATCGCAGTTCGAAAAATGGTCGACTTCATATGCCTTGTACGCTGATTAGGAATCAGAACGTGAATCGTGGGTATCGTATAAGGTTTGATCTCAATTTCGTCGTTCTTTTTTAATCTCCTGATGTCCGCGGGAAAAACCCTGTCAATCACATCGATATCCCCACGCAGCAACGCGTCGGTCTGCTCAGTGGCATTGGGGTAAAAGATCTCAACCAAATCCGGCAATTCAACATTTTGCAGTTCTTTGTAAGCGGGATTGGGTCGATAAACGTCCTCGCTCTCGGCAGAGGCTACTGGAACATAAAAGGAGTCCGGTTGGGGAGGGCTGGCAGGATCAAATGGCTTATAATTAATTTGCAATAGAGCTTCAGGGCGTACATGGGCCTGCGTTAGCTCGACCGTTAACACCTTTGGATTTTGGGCGTAGGTGGATTTGATCAACTCGGCCCAAACCGGCGAATAATCTGGTTTGTCAACGTCCGCCAGATCCAACAGTCGTTTTCGAAGCGTGTAGGCATTGAGGGGCGGAATCGCCATTTCCCCTTTGTCGTTTCTAAAAACGAACTGCATGGACTTCCAGTCTCCGGCCACCTCGATATCGCCATGCGGAAACCGATAGATGCCACCGTCCTGTCCCTGCTGCTGATATTCAACAATCCCTCGATAGTACAAGCGGCCTTTCCTTCGCTCTGCCCAGGACAACATGCTACTTGGATTACCTAGTTCAGCTTTGTCTGTTACCCCAATAAAAACGAGCGGAAACTCTTCCAGCACTTTTTTAAACATCGCTTGCCCGCCCTCAATTTGCGGATAGATGTTAAGCATTTTGCGAACCGCACCATGAACACGGCGGCCATTTTTCTCCTTAAAATATTGTATCGATTCCTGCTTGGCAGCCTCCGCATCGGCAATAATCTGTGCCTGCCATTTCGCAATGACTTTTTCCTGAGTGCTACCATATTTTTCCCGAATCGACTTCATCAGAGACTCAGCCGCTCGATAATTTCGATCCTGGACCATTTTCCCCATACGCTTGCTGATCAAGTCAGAGAGCATCGAAACAACGGTCAGGTCCTCGACTCGCGGTCGATAGTCCCGAGCAAGGAAAAACAGTTCATCCAGCGCGGTCCAAGCCTCGGTTAACTGGTCCCGCTGAAATGCATAACGCGCATCTTCATACAGGTATTCCCGCAAATACTCCTGCACCCGCCGGTTGTTCCTGTACTTGGGATTACCCACCACGCGGTCCAGCAAACGGAAAGCCAAGGCCAAATTTTCTTCCCGTTTATTTGCTGATTTATCATCCAGCTTTTTTCGAACTTCGCCCAGAAGAATTTCAGCGTAGGTCTCCACCTTAACAACATGCCGCCACGGAACCTGGTACCAATTCACAGAATCCCAAAGGAGCTGAAATTGAAGCATTTCAGTCGGTTGGTGACTGGAGGGAAGAAGACTCGATTTGGAATTTAATTCTTCCACCTCAAGGACCGTGTCTTTGTTTCTTTTATCGAGGACAATCCGATCAAAGGGCCGTCTCTCGATCAAATCCTTTTCCGATTCTGTTTTCTCCTCTTCTTCGTCTTGAACCACCAGCGGCACGTGCCCGTATCCTGACTGATGATGGAACAGGACAACGAAAATTGCCAAGCAGGCAAAAATCCTTATCACCGTTGGGGGACTGGTTTTTCTCTTTTGTCTTTTCATATTATTTAACCAGCGATTATTTAACCAACGAGAGATCAAAAACACCTATCGAACCGTCTGTCGAAGCGACAAACAAACGGTTGCCCGAGATGGACGATTGACCAGACAACGGTTGGTGCGAATCAATGATCACAGCACCGTCAGTTGGCTGGTTGGCATCGAAAACCGCTATTTTCCCATCCCGCAAAGTCACAATGGTTTTTTCTTTCCATTGCAGGGGCCGTCCGACCGCTCGGCCGTCCGGTAGTTTGATTTCAAATTCGGGCATTGGCCCGGTTCCAAACGCCACCAAGGTCCCATCGGCCTGGGTCGCGTAGGTCCATTTACCAAGCGTTTCAGGGCCCCAGGTAGAAACTCCACCGAGAGGGAAACTAGCTTTCATTTTCAGATCAACGGCATTGAACGCCAACAGATCGTTCCCATCGGGTCCGTCACCCAAGGCGTAAATCAAATCACCATTTTTGACAAGCGGACCAATAATCCGCCGCGCTGACTTTGATTCCACCATCTGGACCATGTAGGGCGTTTCGCCATCGGCAACGTATTTCACAATGAACATCCGTCCGTCATGGTTGGCGATGGCAAACGTGTCTGGCGTCAAAACACAGGGACGCTGCCAATAAAACTCTACCCCAACATCGGATTTGGGAACGAAGACCGCATCATCCTGAATAGAGCGAGGTTTCACATGGCGGACTTCACCGTTGCTTAAGCCAATCAATACTCCATCTCGAAACCGGACGGGATCGCTGGTGACGTTCAGATCCGCAACGTCGAGCTCAGAAAGGCTCAGCGGTAACGTCGTGTTTTCAGGAACAAATGAGATCGAATCCTTTCTGTCAATCGGTCCCATGAGAAACGCGCTCCCGTCACCAAAATAGACTGAACGGGTAAAAACGAGGTTTTGCTGGGTTTTACTTGCCCGGTAAACCGGGGAATGACTAACCCCGGCATCGATGGTTAACGCGTCGAGTTTGAAAAAATCACCTTGAGAATTCACGGCAACGACATCGTCATTATTCACCAGCGGTGGCCCCGCCAACTCACCACCCAAATCGAGCCGCCAAATTTCTGACAGGGAAACTGGATTAACGCCGGTGATCGACGTCATGTCCGAACCCGCCCGCCGCCGAACATGGACCAACAATTCCTCGTAGGGAATCATTTCACCTACAAAAAAGTCGGCGTTATCCGCGACCGATTGATCCTTTAATTCCTGCTTGGTCCGAATCACACTGAACTGAACAATCCCCTTGGTCCCCACCCAGATTTTCCCATCACGCACCGCCATGTAAACTTCGCGGTCCATCGGCAAGTTGAGCGACTCCGCGGCGACCTTGGCCAATTCAAACTCATCTTCCCGAGCGTCGATCTCAAAAACTTGCATTTCACCATTGGGCGTCATGGTCACCAGATAGTTTCCATAAATTTGCATCGGTTTGGTAATCATTCCCTTGAGCTCAACTTCGGGGCCCCCGATGGTCAACTCCATCGAGTCCTCTTCGTTGACGAGAATTTTCAATTCGCACGACATCGGTGTCGTGTTGACCGGCAGGATCAGCACGTCCTGCAACAACACCGGTGGCGCCCGAACCGCTCCTTGGGCATGACCGACATAGAACGCCTGAACACACGAAATGTCCGAAAGACTGACGCTGAGAACATATAGATTCAGATGCCCGCCGACCTGATAGAGAATGTTGCCGCTGTTATTTGGAGTCACCGGCACCGTTAGTCGCTGCGGCAACTGAACCATCGCCGATATCTTGCCCGTTTCCGAATCCATGCGAGCGACTTTTCCACTTTTCATCGATAGAAAAATTTTGCTCCGCGAAATCGCCGGCGCTAAGAAATCCTCCCCAATATCTTTGTGCCAAACCGTTTTTCCGGTATCCGGTTCCACCAGCATCAACCGGTCATTTTTCTGGTCCGCCAGAAGAACTCTTTTGGGATCTTCGAGCCACACCGGCTGGATGACCGTTTCATAACCTACAAAGTGCCGCCAAAGCATTTTACCTGACGAGATGTCGACGCCGTAAACCGAACCAGATGCCAGGACGGCCGCCACTTCCCCCTGCAATCCTTTGACCGACCCGGAGGTCAATGTCGGAATCGTGACCCGGTTGATGAACGATGGAGACTCGGATACCTGAACGTCTTCAAATTTAACCACCTCGGGATTCAGCATCGTCACCAGGGATTTTTCTTTTTTGGAAATCAATTGCACAACGTTGATCACTCGTTCATCAGCCGCTGCGGCGGGATGCTTGGTCACCAGGTCATCGAATACGTCGAAAGCATCGTCTGTCTGCCCAGCCTCTATTTTGTCCTCAATATCCAGAATGGATAAGGTTGTATCATTCTCCTTCACAATGGCGTTTTCCACATTGTGCAAAGTTGCCTGCGTCGCCTCGATGATTGACGAAATTGCCGGTTTTTCTTTCTCCGAGCGAGGAACGAATCCCCCTTTATCAACCAGCTCCATCATCTTTTTTAATTTCTCAACCGCTTCCTCTTTTTCTTTGACAGTGGTCTTATTGGCTGCTGCCTTGGCCGTCTTTTGAGCGGCGATTACGGTATCGTAGGCTATCATCGCCCGAATTTCCTCTTCGAAGGGACGATCCTCGATTTGATCGGCCATCAACAGAGTGATGTCGTCCACGTTTGATTTGAAAACTTTAATGGTGTTTTCAACATCTTTCCCTGAAGCTGCTATTTTCATCTCCGCCACACGGTACTTAACGTGGGCGTACGGGCTGTTGGGATCACCTTTGTAGTTTTTAATAAAACTCTTATACACTTCGACAGCCGATGGATAACTCTCAGAGGAGAATTTTTCCTCCGCCTCACGCCAGACATCGTCAGAGCTGCTCTTTGCCAAAACAACAAAGAAAAACCAACCCGCCAACAACAGAAAAACCAAAAGGAACGAACCGACAATCACCCAGCGGGATTCAAAACTCTGTTCGTGTTTTCTTTTACCCTCAAACTTTTTCGCCTCTTTTTTTTCCGTCTCCTCGGTTAATCCGCCGTTGGTTGCCGAACCTCCGTCGTACGGGTTACCGTCCCCGGCATTGAGGGCAAAAGGGTCGGCAATCTGCTCCACCACCTCTACCGGAGCGGTTGTTGATACGTTCGCCGACAGATCGACAATTGGTTCCACTGGTTGGACCGCCTGAGACGCTGATTCATTTTCGCCAACGAGATCGTCCGCAGTGAGCATGGTCCCGCCAAGGTCGTCCTGGACGACATCCAGCGTTTGGGAGGATGAAGCGCGGAGCCGCTCCACATCGCGAGCAACATTTTCTAAAATTTTAGTTGCTTGCGATTCGGTTAAGAATCCCTTTTCCAAACAGTAATTGGCTACGGCTTTCGCTGGTGGAACCTTGCCCGGCTTGGAAATTTTTCTTCTCAACTTTCCAATCACCTCATCATCGAGGAGATTAGATGCTTCGAGTTTGTCAATGAATATCTGTGCTGACATTCGTAATCCTGATTTTAATTCAATTGATGATCTTGTAGCGAGCTGATCTTGATCGGAATTCCGCCTGGACTGGCATTCCAAAGGGATTTAAAGAAAACCTCTTTGGAATACCATTAAAACGACTCCTCCGTCATGATCACCTGAATTTTGTATTCGTGTTCGATTCCGATATCCATGGCCTGAACGACTGATTCATGCATGCACTCAGCGTGAGCCATGATCAGCATCTTTTCTGGCTTGGACACCGCCTCTTTGGCATCTCGGAGCTTCACATTGAGTTCATGGCGATTGGGTGCGTCCTCCCAATCGTACTCCGAAGTCCTGACCCGAAACTCGTTGTTCTCCGACACAAAAACCGAGACGTACTCCGGGTTGTCCTCAAAATCAACCACAACATTGGGACTTGGTTCGTCTTGAGTTTTGGTCGGCAAGTCCATTGACTTCTGCAGCGTAAAGGAGGCCGTGACCATGAAAAAAATCAAAAGCAAAAACACGACATCCACCATCGGTGTCATGTCCATTTCATCTTCGGCTCGTTTTCCTTTTTTCGTCATTTCGAATGCTTCAAATTCTTCAGCATCCGTCCCTGTTGGAGGATTTCCGTTGGACCCATCAAAACCACCTTCGGCAGATTCCGCCCGCCAGGCAGATCGAACCGATCCGCCGCCGGAATCGTCCGCTGCAGGAACCTGACCTGACGACTGCGGCTGATCTTTCTGTGAAGATATAACAGCAGTCTCGCTCGTGGATTCCATTGAATCCAGTTTGTCAGAATTCCGAATCAGGTCATCCCCACTCTGAGAGTCCAACAATTGCCCAACCGTATCATGTTGAGGGTCAACAAGGGTCGAGTCGTCAACGATCACAAAATTGTCACAATCGACGCAACGGACCCGCTTGCCAAACAAATTTTCAGCGGCCGTACGAACCGAGCGACAGACAGGACATTGAAAAGAAAAACTCACTGCGGTTCCTCCACAGCAACCAACACCGGTTTCTCGATACCACCCTCATCGAAGGCCTTTTTAATCGCCGAAAAAACCCGGTTTGTATTTTGATATTTGACACCCGATTCAGTCTTGATGATCACACCGGTAAGATTTGGCTTTTTGGCAAACTCCTCAGCCACAAAGTCAGTAATTTGCTGGTTTTGCTCCTCTGGATCGAGGGAAAGCTCAACGTTATTTTGAATCCGACCATAAACGATCACCGGCGATTCTAAGGTACCAGTACTACGAACAATCAGCGAAATCGCTTCTTTTTCGTTAACCGGTTTGCCATAACGGGCAATGGGCAAATCGACCGCTGGCTTGGGATCCATCTTCGAGACGACAACGAAAAATGCCAACAGAAGAAACACGACGTCAATCATCGGAGTAATATCCAATTCGGCGTCTTCTTGCTTCCGCTGTTTTACTTCAACTCGTGTATCCATCAAATCTCAATGTTGTCTAGATGAACCAAAACCAAGCCCGCAAGCCTGGGAAACCAAAAATCAACTTAAACCGTTGCCAGTCAGCCGGGCCGTTTGGTTGTCGCTTCTCGATACATTTCAAAAAACTGGTTCATACCGGCGGTGACGACGTCTTCCATTTTTCGAATCCGGATATTAATGCTCGCGGTCGCCAAAACCAATGGAATCGCAATCGCCAATCCGCAAGCGGTCGTAATCAGGGCAAACTGAATATCCTGAGCCAGAACACTAGCCTCTACGCCGTCCATGGTGGCCAGTTTGGCAAAGGCACCCATCATGCCCATGACGGTACCAAGCAAGCCCACCATGGGGGCACTTTTGATCACCGTGTTAACCCAACTCAGCCGGAATTCCAAATCGGCTAGAACGTCCCTTTGAAATCGATCAGAGACGAGGTATTTTACTTTCTCGAAACCCAGAGCCCGATTTTCAATCGCCAAAACCGTTAACTGACACATCGCCCGGGGATCGCCCTCCGCAACCGCAATTGCGGAATCAAAATCACCTTGCTGCAGCGGTTCATTGACGGCATCCAAAAAGTTGCCCTGAGCCTCCTCATTCTTAAACCTCTTTTGAGAAACTCGCGTCCAGACCATCACGCAACAGAAAAAGCCCCATAAAGCGATCAAAGCCAACGCACCGTAC
Organism: Planctomycetota bacterium; assembly: GCA_014238905.1. Lineage (GTDB taxonomy): Bacteria > Planctomycetota > Planctomycetia > Pirellulales > Pirellulaceae > JABAAE01. The sequence goes on along the minus strand of JABAAE010000016.1, from coordinate 107,414 downwards.
ATGAGATTGCCGAGAATCAGGAAAAGTTTTTCCTGACCCGACAACTGGGTACCTTCCTCGATGGATTCCTGTGCAAAAACTAGTAAGTCGATAAATTCCATAGATCAGTCAATTGGATAAGTTTTCGGTCAGTAATAAAATGAACGTGTTTTTTTTATAGTACATTCTCGACGAGAGTGTGTTCTCACCGAGATCAGAGATGCCACCAACTTTTAATAATACTTGATATCGATCAAATAATACTCCAGTTTGCCACCCGAACCATTCCTGACACCAAACAGGGTCCGTTTGACATCCTCCTGCGATCGGACTTTATCAGCCTGCACGCGAGCCTTTTCGATTGCATTCAACTTCAAAAACGCCGCAGGTGGATAAAAATTGAAAATGAATCGATTAGAAGTCTGAGCACCACTGGAAGTCAGTAGTTGTTTATCCCATCTCGTCACGGGGTGATTGTTAGGTTTTTTGAAAAAGACTCTTTTTTCTTCACGTCGGACACCTGTTCGATAACTCGGTTTGGACGCCGAAAGCTTGGACGCATACTCGATCAGCGTTGACTCTTTACTCAGAGAACCGATTTCTATTCCAAACGCGTCCAACTGGGCGGCATAACCTTCCTTGCTGGCAGTAGTATATTGGATCACCCAATGTTCTGCGGGGTTAAATCTCCCATTGCCTGGGCCTCCCGGACCGTTGGTACGCCTATCACCAAGACCTTTCCCAGTGCCCATCTGCGCCGCGGTCCCATCCACCGCCTCGATGGCCGCGCGTGTGGTGGAAACCGCATCGGTCACCATTTCAAGGGCGTCAGCCAACTGCGGCTCTTCAACTTCGGCAAGCTCTTCGACGCCCGGTTCCTCAAAGTCTTCAGCAATCCCTTCAGGATTCTCGAATCCAGCCAAGTCGTCAAAAATAAACATCTCAGGTTCGGGTTGCTTATCCCATTCCATGTTGAGAAAAAACAACAACGCCAACAATCCGGTAATAAAACCGACCAGCCCAACTGCAGCCATCAAAAAACCTGACACCAGATCATAGCTACTGACGGCCGTTTTTGATTCATTTCCAAATGCGTCCGAAAAAGATCGTGCATCCCCTTTTATTGATGTGCTCATGGAAAGACCTGCATTTTAAATCGGTGGTAACTCTATTCTACTCTACTTCCAACAGTCTGCCTTCAGGAACCACCTCCAAGTACCATTTTGACCAGAATTTAACCAACGCATTCATCTCATCTTTGGAAGGCTTAGATGAAACTTTTCGCGCGTTAAATTTTCGACTAACAAAACGGAGACCATCGTTGGCAATTCCTACAATTTCCGGCTGTGGGTCGGTCAATGCGAATATCAAGAAAGGAATGTTGTTAAAATCCCGGACCTTGCCGATTGACTGTACCGCGATTCGTCGGGCCACCGGATTTTCGTGTGTCACCAAATTCCTGAGTGTTGCCAACTGCTGCGCCCGTGACCCGCCCTTGGAATCCAGAACAAGTTGGTCGAATTTGGAAGCAAACTTACTCCAATCTGTATCCGTTCCAGTTTCCACAAGCGCTAAAACTTTATCAAAATCCTGACGAAATGTCTTGTTGACCAGGCGTCCGCCTCGCATCGTCAACTCCCCTTCTTCGGGCAACCCCGCTCCACCGGCCTCAAAGACGGAGGTCCAACTGGGAACGATCAGCTTGGTACTTCGAACCAAAAACAGAATCGCAAAAGAAGTCGAATGATCGTAACTCTGTTCAACTGAATTGCTGCTGATCCAGGAACCGTTGCCATTCTGCTTGGATTTGAGAAACTTTGCCCCGAGGACGTACCACCTTGGGGAGTCACCACCATCCTGTTTGTCAGCTCGCTCTTTAAAGGTTCTGTAACGCTCGTAACCGTAAAGATAATAGTAAGTCCACGCAGCGGGATCGATCGTAAAATTGTTTTGAAACCATTGGTCTCCGCGACTCTTGCAAGCACCAAAACCATTGATCTGCCGAGCGGGACCCTGAGCTTGTTTCTTTTCTTCGGGATCCTCTTCGACCACCAACGTCACGTCCACAGGCAATAGCTGCTCGGCAGGTTTTCTTTTCTTGGATGAAACATTCTGTCCGCCATGTAAGCCGTAAGCGTCTCCGAGTAGATAAATGCTTCCCAAGCCGGCGGCCGTTAAGGACTGCGTCGTATTTCCAAAAATCTGGCCGGGCTGAGCCTTATAGACAAAACCACCAGAGGCGTGCTGGGTATTAATCAAAAAATTGATCGCACCTTCAACTGCCGACTTTTTAACATTGAAACGTTTTTCTTTGGCAAGCCAAAAGAAAAGACTGGCATACTGAGTCTGGGAAGTATCTCCGGCCGGTTCTTTTTTGTACCCCCAACCACCGTGAGGTTGCTGTCTTGCATACAGAAACTCCAAGACTTTTTTGATCTGTTGGCTGTACTTGACTTCATCAACTTCAGCCAACAGCAAACCAGATACACAAGCGGCGTAAATGGTCCTTTCCCCTTCGGGCGTAATCGTGCCTATTTCCTCAGAAACCTTGTCCAGGATCTGTGACAGTACCGGATCTCTTTTAAGCTCATTCCGTCCGATTCCGAACCGCAGACCGGCATTAAAAATCGCCAAACCAACCAAGGCCGAATTTCCGTACTCGCGCGAATTGTTATAGTTTGCCTTTAGATAGGCGACCGCGGGCTTGACCATGGCCTTAACGTATTCACTGTCCGGTGTAATATCCTCATCCTGTGCTGAAAGCATCGTGAGTTGGCTGTGTTGAAACACCGATGCCACAACGAAAACGACAAGTGTCGTCCATTTTTTGGTGACGGCCATCTTTGGTCCTAGGTTGTGAAAGGCGTTTTGATAAGATCGAGCAATAGCTTACGCCTGAAAAGCAGAAGGCAAACCGTAATGGAATACTAATGCCCTGCAAAAACAGTGTCAACTATTACGAGCCCAGCAGCCGAACAATCCTTATTTTTATAAAAATCCGTTTGCATTCGGTGCGAAATCAGCACATTGGACCTTGCCAGCCATTTCTGCCGATGATAAATTCTGTGATTCATTTTGGATCTCGTCTTTAGGCGTGGAGCCAAAAAGGTCGGGTAGCTCAGTTGGTAGAGCAATGGACTGAAAATCCATGTGTCGGCGGTTCGAGCCCGCCCCCGACCACTCGTTGACGCACCCTTGACGCCATTCAGCAGTACCGCCATTCAGCAGTACCGCCATTCAGCCGATGCCATTCAGCAAACGCCAAACCCCAACGGTCTCCTTGGTACTGGCTTTGTTTCCCTCAGCAAACCAGTTTTCGCTTTGAGGTTGTTCGCCGGGAGGTTGTTCGCCGGCCCGACCCCCAACTTGAAGGATCTCAATTTGTTTGGGGCGTAACGTTAACTTCCTCTGTGTCACAACCTAACTTCTTCAGTGTCACAACATTCTAATCAACTCGACGCATTCGTCTCCGGGGCTTGCCGCCATCGCAGAGTCCTTGGCCCTGCCTGTTCATTCGGCTGACTGTTAAAACGACAGACTGTTAAAACGACAGACTGTTAAAACGGCCGACTGTTAAAACGGCCGACTGCCCCGCTTCATCAATCAGGCGACTCCCATCCCCAGTCCCGTCTTGGATCCCCCCCGCGACATCACCCCCGCGACATCACCCCCACGATCTCTTCCCTCACCCGGTCGAAAAACGCCGGCAACGAAGAAAGCCTCTCGCCGATGGCTTGCCTACACTGAACGCGATCATCCTCTCAGGAAAGAATCCCCTGAATGACCTCCCCATGGACATCAGTCAAACGGAAATCACGACCCATAAAACGATAAGTCAGTTTCTGATGGTCAATGCCCATCAAGTGCAAAATCGTGGCATGCAGGTCATGAACATGGACCGGATTTTCTACAGGGGCGAATCCTAATTCGTCGGTTTTACCAAACTGCATTCCGGCTTTGACCCCGCCTCCGGCCATCCATATTGTGAATGCTTCGATGTGATGATCCCGCCCCACACTTTGCCGTTCTTCTCCCATCGGGGTCCGGCCGAATTCACCGCCCCAGATCACCAATGTATCTTCCAGCAGACCACGTCTCTTGAGATCAATAATCAAAGCTGCGTTCGCCTGATCAATTTCCGCCGTCCTTTTAGGAAGGTCGGTCCTGAGATTCTCCCCGCCGCCGCCATGGTGATCCCAATTGGTATGGTAGAGCTGAACAAATCGGACATCTCTCTCGATCAACCTTCTGGCCAGAAGGCAATTCGCAGCATAGGAAGGTTTACCTCGCTCTACTCCATAGAGATCAATCGTCTCCTGGGTTTCTCCAGCAAGATCCATCAACTCTGGAGCGCTCGTCTGCATCCGATACGCCATCTCGTAGGCTGCAATCCGGGTTTCGATCTCCGGATCTCCGGTTCGATCGACCCTTAAACGATTCATGCCAGAGACGGTTTCAATAAACTTACTCTGCCCCGCTTTTCCACCAATCCCAGCTGGCGTGGACAGGTTCAGAATTGGCGTAGCCCCCTTACGAAACGGAACACCCTGATAGGTGGAAGGCAAAAACCCACTCGACCAGAGCTGAGCCCCATTCCTGGGCCCCCGCGGTCCACTTTGCAGCACTACAAAACCGGGCAGACTATCCGATTCCGATCCTATCCCATAGCTCAACCAGGACCCCATGCTAGGCCGCCCCGTTTGCGCTGAACCGGTGTTCATAAAGATCTTGGCAGGTCCGTGATTGAAGACGTCGGTCTGAACGGTTTTGACAAAGCAAAGATCATCGACGATCTTCGCGTGATTGGGCAGCAAATCTGACATCGTCATTCCGCTTTGACCAAATCGTCCAAAACGACGGGTCGGTCCCAAGAGTTTTTCTTTTCCCTTCAGGAAGGCAAACCTTTTTCCTTTCAACATTTCGGCCGTCGGTGCCTTTCCGTTAAATTTCGAAAGAACTGGTTTGTAGTCGAAAAGCTCCAGTTGACTGGGCCCCCCAGCCATAAACAGGTAAATAATCCGTTTGGCCTGCGGACGAAAAGAGGTTGGTTTGGAAACAAACGGACCATCCACGACATCAGCGGTTAGTTTGCCGTCATTCAAGAGGTGGGCCAAAGCGATCGAACCCAAGCCTATCGAGCATTTCTCAAAAAAATGCCGGCGGTTCTCTCTCAGGGACACGAGGGGTTCTGATCTGGAATTCAAAATCACTTCACCTAATTAAAAAAATTTCCGACCGTCAATCAGCCATCTCTATTCCCGCGTAATCATCTCGTCGAGATTTAAAAGCACGCGGCCAACCGCGACCCAGGCGGCCAACACCGGATCGTTTTTGCCTACCAACATTTTGGTTTGCCCGGAATCCTGACGGTAATAGACGACCCTTGATTTGAAATACTCCGCCAACATTTCTTGTTCGGCGCTGGTCGGCAGGCGGGAAAGAGCTGCTTTTACCCCAAAATCAATTTTGGCGGCGACGGAATCTATCTTCAAATCATCTGGCTGCTTACCGACCAACCCATTGATTCTAGCTCCCAGCGCCTGGGACATTTCCATGAACCCAGCATCGTTTGCCATCGTCAGCGCCTGCAAGGGAGTGTTGGAAACCGATCGCCGAGTGCAAGCATTGTCTCGGTCGGGCCCGTCAAATGCCAACAACATAGGGTAAACATTCGCCCGATAAATCGCGGTATAAACGCCCCGCCGATACCGATCTTCTCCCTGGCTGGTTGGCCAACGATGATTTGCAGAACTGGTCCCGATCACGTTGGGCGGAATCGGAGGAAAAACAGGCGGACCGCCCATCTTACGGCTCAGCAATCCACTCGCGGTCAACGCCAAGTCTCGGACAATTTCACCTTCCACTCGATACCGATTTTGCCTACCCACCCAACGGTTCTTAGGATCGACAGCCGACAAGTCGGCGCGAAAAACAGAAGACTGTTGATAGGTCGCGGACATCACAATTTTCTTATAGAGGCGCTTCTGCCTCCAGCGGTGTTCGACTAAATCTGAGGCGAGAAAATCCAGCAGATCGGGATGCGAAGGCAATTCTCCCTGGTAGCCAAAATCGTTTTCGGTCTCCACCAACCCAACTCCAAACAGATGCTGCCAAATCCGATTGGCATGCACCCTGGCCGTCAATGGGTTGTTGGATGATGTCAGCCATCGGGCCAGATCGAGTCGATTGGCAGGGCGTTCGGCATCCCCCTCTTTGGTTGCTTTAGGTAAGACGTCAAAGGTGCGGGCAATCACGACCGGTCCACGATCGAGAAAATCACCTCTCAACTGAACAAACGATTCCCGGGGTTTGCTCCTCTCACGAAGAATGAGCGTTTTACTGGTCGTTTTTTCCAATTGCCGCATTTCTTTTTCAATCTGGTTTTTGCGAGTCACCAACTGCGAAAGACCAGGGACCACCTGAGAAGCAATACCACTGCTACCGGCCAGCCTTAAACGACCGATGTTATAGCCACTGCCCTGTTCATAGGTGGTGAGGCTTAACGAAATCAGTCCTGAAAGACTCCGGGCCATGACAAACTCAGCGGTTCGATCGACGTTCAATTTTCCGCCGGCTATATTGATCGCCCAACCCGTTTCTAAATCCCCGTCAAAAGCGTCCACCACAGAGTAACCCTGCTGCGAATGATCCGCCCTGCCACCAACCACCTCGACGTTTTTACCATTCTGCTGAATCTTCAGTTCCGCCAAAACGAAGTTGCCATTTCCGGCGCGGCCCGGGCCCCCCTTCGGCAGCGATGGGTGGGTCAAAGTCTCAATTCGGATTGATCGCACTGGCTCCACTAAATTAATGGTAAATCGGTAGGTATCTTGAGGTGGATTTTTTCCACTTACCAAAATCGAAGAATCGGGTAACCTTTTTAACGACGCACCCCCTAAGCTCTCCATTTCCTGCAGAGCCAGCCCTTTCCAAATCAGCTCCTTCTCTTTGGATTTCTCCTCGACCGATGCTGTTTTGACTTTTTCGATCTCCGCCAAAACAGTCTGCAGCTCTCTCTTTTTTCCGGCAATTCGTGCGGACACCTCTCCCCTGGGTTCGATCGTTAAAGTGGGCTCGTCGGCACTGTTGAAAAAGGAATAGAGCTGGTAGTACTCCCGATGAGTGATGGGATCAAATTTATGGGTATGACATTGGGCACACCCCACCGTCAAACCGAGCCAGACGGCACCGGTGGTATCGGTCCGGTTTTTCGTTCGTTCAACCCGATACTGTTCCGGATCCGACCCCCCCTCGGTCTGCAATGGAGTGTTGCGATGGAATCCTGTTGCCACCAACTGGGAGGGTGTTGCATTGGGTAGTAGATCCCCTGCTAATTGTTCGATCGTAAATTGATCAAACGGCATGTCATCGTTGAGCGATTGGATCACCCAATCTCGGTAAGGCCAGATCGACCTTAGACCATCATTGGCATAGCCGTTGGAATCGGCGTATCGAGCCAGGTCGAGCCAATGTCGGCCCATGCGCTCACCGTAATGCCTGGAAGCCAGCAATTGATCGACAACACGCTCATAGGCTTCCGGCGATGGGTCTCCTGAAAACCGGTTCACCTCTTCCACCGTAGGAGCCAAACCAATTAGATCAATATAGAGCCTTCGAATCAGAGTCGCTGATGAAGCACGAGGCGAGGGAACCAGGCCCCGTTCCCTGAGTTTCGCTCCCACGAAAAGATCAATTTCGTTTTGAGGCCACCCATCGAGATTGATCTTCGGGGGTTGGCTTTTGCGGATCCCCTGAAAAGACCAGTGCTTTTCAAAAGCAGCCCCTTGCTTTATCCAACGCCGCAACAGCTTTTTTTCGTCTTCCGAAAGCGATTTCCCCGACTCCGGAGGTGGCATCCGTTGATCATCGTCTGAGGTGGTGATCCGCTTAACCAATTCGCTATGGTCAAGATCTCCCTCGACCACCGCTCGGTAACCCCCGAGATCTTTTTTGGCTTCTTTTTCCAAGTCGAAACGAAGATCTGCTTCCCGTTTTTTCTCGTCAGGTCCATGACACTGGAAACAACGATCGGAAAGAAGCGGCCGAATATCCCGATTGAACACGATGACTTGACGGTCATCCAGTTCATCCTTGGCAACAACTTGGCTGCAAAGAGTCAGCGGTCCCCAGCCAAACGCCAGGAAATAAATCAATAGACAAGAGGGAAGAGACATGTTCAGGATTCGATTTTTCCAAGGTCTAAAAGCGAGGCTGCCAATAAAGTGGTCAACATCCATTCTTTGGTTATTTCTTTTTTTCTGGTTCGAGACCAATGTTCATCTTCATCGACCAACGGATTCCATTCTCCAGGAGCCTGGCAAATCCAGCATCCCGAAAGTCGTCTGGATGGCCGAGCGATGTATAAAAAACCCTCGAGTCACCATACTGGTGAGTCCAGGCTACCGGTTCTCTTTTCTCGCTGTCGACCTCCCCCCACAGCACCACCGTCGCATTAGATGACAAAGGGCTTGATCGATAGAGAGACCCCTTGGATTGCTGCATGTCGACGCCGGTCATCACTGCGTGCCTGTTCTTGGCAACCACCAAGCGGCAAACCAGATCGTTTGCATAATGCCCCGTGTAATCACCTCCAATCACTTCTGTATCAAAATTTGGCCATTCCGCGTGTCCGTCGGGGTGCTTGCCACGGGTGTCGAACGCATGGCTAGAGGTCCTGATCGCCACCAAAGGCCGTCCCTTATCGAGATAATCTTTGACAGCATTCAACTGGGACTCCGGCAACGACCTGCGCCGAGCACTGAGGATCACCAAATCGGCGTCTCGTATCTCCTCTTCCAAACGGGGAACCTGATGTTCTCCTTTTCCACAACTCAATATGACGGGCTCCAGCCCTAATTGGTCTTTGATCACCTGGGAGGCAAATTCCGGCAGGGTTCTACTCGTTTCATAAAGGGACTCCGCACAAACAATCAAGCATTTTTTTGGCCGGTCATTCTGAAAGACAAAGGGCTTGCCTCCCAGGATCTGATTCGACGTAATTGTTGGGCAAACGTAAGTCTCAATATGCCTCTGAATGAGCCGGTTCCCTTGAAAGTGATCGACAAAAGGCCACCGGGCCGGGTTATACATCGTGTCGGTCAGATCTCTGACGAGGACGACATTCTTCCCATTCTTGGAAAGCTGCCGCAGCCCGAAAGGGCGGCCTAGAACACACATGTTGGTGTGCACACCGACTAACATGACATTAGAAACCCCCTTGTGATCCAGAATGCTCCACACCTCTTCGCCGTTATCGGTAATGAAATCCTGATCCAAGATTGTCAATGACTCCACCTGACGGGTCCAGGGAGCCCTGGGATTGCGACCCTTGGCAGTCAACTGACGAGCCCAAGCGGCGTGTTGTGCCGGATCGTCATCTTCACCACCGTCCGATTGATCGAGTGGATAATCGACTTCCGATGGAATGTCATCGCACCACTGCCCTATCCCTTCGGGAATGTGACTGCTGCGTGGAATGGAAGCAACGCGTTGACGGGCCGGGTGGTCTTTATAAAAACCGACACAACTGCTCGGGGCATGAATCACGGTAGCGCCCCGGCGACGCATCTCTATTAAAAACCGATCCATCTGTGGCGCCATTTCATTCACCCTCCCCACCGCGTTGAAACAATGGTGAGCATCCCACATATCGCAAACGATGACGGCCGTCTTGCCAGGTTGCCAAGTTTCGGTTTTTGTCTTAACTTGCCCGCCTGAAAATGACCGTTTGGTGACCCTTAACGACTCCTCTGCCGCAATCACACCCCCGGCGTATGCCAAGACCCAAACTCCCAGAATCGTTTTCATCAATTCCCTAAAATTCATTTGGATATCCAATGACTCGTTGAAAGAAACCCTATTCTCTGCCAGTCTGATAGTCTAAGCGAGTCGCCTCAAGAAAGAAATCGAAAACTAAAAAGCGAACCGAAACCGGGTTATCAACGCTGGCCGGATATCCGATTTCAAAAACGAGTCACATCATGGCTGATGATTGACCGACCGAATTGAATTACTGGGGAGGCTGCTGCATCCGGGAATGAATGGTGCTCCAAAACTGTTTTTCTCGCTGCTTGATTTTGGTTGACACCACGACTGCCCTGAGGTTCAAATCCCCTATTTTGGCCAGCCCTACTTTGACCAGATCCTTATGGGTACACAGGATCGTTGAAACACCCGAAAACCCACTCGCCCATTTTATCAACCCGGTAATATCTTCCCGCGTAAAAGCATGATGGTCGGGAAACTCTCGAAGTCCCTCCACTTCAACTCCCATTTCGCTCAGGGTCGCTCGAAAGCTCTCAGGATTTCCGATTCCACAAAAAGCAACCACTCTTTCGTCCTGATAATCGGCAGCGGCATATTGATTGCCGGTCACGTCCATCAAATGCGTTGCCACCGTATGGGCCTGAGCAATCGGCACATTTGCGTGACAACCTCGAATAGTCTTCTTGATTGCCTCGATTCGATCAGGTGAAACCAGATTACACCGGTTCAACACCACCACATCCGCACGAATCAAACTGGAAATCGGTTCCCGCAGTAAACCTCTGGGGAGTAAAAACCCATAGCCAAATGGGTTGGTCGCATCGACCACGACGACATCGACATCTCGTTTCAGACGCCGGTGCTGAAAACCATCGTCCAATAACAGCACCTCGGCCCCAAGTTCGTTGACGGCAATCTGGGCGATTTCTTTCCGGTTCGGTGATTGCAAATGCGGAACATCCGGAAGTCTAAAATCCAATTCCAGCGCTTCGTCGTTGGCAGATCCGTCGGGCGAACCGTATCCCCGACTAAGAATCGTGACCCGCATCTCCATCGCCCGCAACCCTGCCGCGACGTAACACACCAAAGGCGTTTTTCCCGTGCCCCCGGTCGTCAGGTTGCCGATCGAAATCACTGGCACATCAGCTTTTTCAATACCACGTCCCTTATCGAAACGCTTGTTGATCAGGCGAATCCCAAGAGCGTAGCAAAGAGACGCCAACCAAAGTCCCCCTCGGGAAAGAGAGGCTAACACGCCACGTCGCTTTCCCGACATGACCTCCTTTAGTTTTACTTGCCAATTCAACGCCGACCTCTCTAAAACGGAAATCGAGGGGAAACGAAAATCACGATGAAACGAAAATCACGATGAAACGAAAATCACGATGAAACGAAAATCACGGGAAACAGCCCGCTCCCCGTGCCATTCCCATTCCAGGGAAATCGCGTGCCTGGTGACTTAAAACTACGAAACCAATCCCAATCTCAAACGGCCCAAAGCCAGTGAAAAGGTCGCAGCAACTTCATCTTGTCTTTTCACCTCATACGGGAAACGACCATGGTACCGACAGTTTTAGGAGGCCAGACCATTGGGGTCAATGCGAACCCTAATTCTCCTGCGGCCAAACCAGGGGTTCTTGACCAAACAACGACAGCCGCCCTCGTGGAACCGGAAAAGCCCTCATCCAGCAAAGACAAAAAAAAAGCCCGCGAATCATCGCGGGCTTTTGGGTTCTCTTGACGCCTCTCAGGAAATCAATCCCACCACCACTGGCCATCATCCAGCGATTCGGTATCGACGGTGCTTCGCACCTTATTGATCAGGCCCTTCTGGTCGTACTTGATTTTACCTTCGGAAACCGCTTTCAATGGCTGAATACTTACTCCACCACCAACAGGAGTCATTAGCGAACCACCCTTGAAGATAGCGTTTACAGCTGTCTCAACCTGCTTGGGGGCTTCATAGGTCTCCACGGGGAACTTTTCCTCATCAGAGAAAAAGGTCATGTCCCAGCCGGCTCGGCTAAAATAGTCTTCCTTTTGGATAAAGGCAGCCACAATCGACATGTCAATCAAATTCTTCAGTTCGGCATAAACCGCCGTCGTGTCGGCCATCTGGTGATAATTCCGGGTAAACGCTGAACAAAATGCCATGCTGGCAATGTCCTTGGAATTGGTTCGTTGTCGAATTCCATCTGGAGCGACCATTTCGTTTTCGGTAATCAGCTTGACACCTTTGCCAACCAGTTGCATTGCATTCTGGTCATCACTCACCAACACACTCTCGTAATCCGGTTCGAAAAACCAGCGAGTCAAGGCGTTGCGAGAGACCTGCGCGGGTTTGGCCTTGCTCACATAGCTTGGAATTCTGGCTTGGGGCTTTTCCAAACCGATACCAATCATCTTCATTCGGTAGTCCGCCTCAACGAGTACCTGAGCAAAGTGAGTCTTGTCAGAAATGCCAACGATCGAAACCGTCTGAAGACCAAGGTTGTTTTTTAAACCAGCGGCTACAGCATTTGCCGATTGTTGCGTCGGTTGTACCTTTCCACTGATACTGATCAAGAAGTCCTGCATTTTTTTCAGGCCCTCTTGGGTGGGATCAATAGAACATCCAATTTGTCGTGTTTGATCGCCATCTGGAGAAAAACATCGAAGAGCCACAACCAAGTCCTGAAGTTGCAGGATCGATTTCCTGGAACTCATTCCCACGACACGGCCAGCGATATTTTCATAGAATCCTTCCGCTGGTCCGGCAATGACGACGTCCTTGGTCTCAGGCAGGTAGAACACATGCGTGATCTGAGTCAAGCCGGCAAGATACTTCATCTCGTCGGTTTCTGCCTTTCCCTCATCCAACAGCGATGCCATCGCTTTTTCGAGTCGGTTTAGTGAAACCTTTCGTAATTTGCTGGGTTTCAACAGATCGCGATTCAAACCAGCCTTGGCAGCATTGATCCGCTGACGGGTCAATTGGCCCGTCGGATCGTTGAAGACCAGGGTACGAAGCACACCCTTCGCATCAACCCGTACACCTGCTGGTTGAGAAAATCCGCCAATTGCCCATTTCGAAATGGCACCAACGACGCCGAGCGACATTAATGCTAAAATCGAGCAAATCTTTGCTCGTTGCCAATTCATTCAAAATCCTCCAATTGGTTCTTTGCGATCGACAATAAAGGACTGCCGACAGTATTAATCTAAAAATGCTGGCCCGTGAGGCTTTGTCTCTTTGTCAAACCGAGGCATTGCCTCTTTGTTAAACCATCGTCTCTTTGTTAAACAAAGCCGGTCACACTACTTATGTTAATTGGGTAATATGGAGCAAGCAAGAAAGAGTGCTAATTTGAACAGGGTTTCACCAGACCATGAACCAGTTGTTACGATTTATCCGATATTCTTGAGTTTTTGAGTATCGGCCGCCTCGTCGTGTCAATGTCTGGTAGGCCCTTATGATAATCTAATCCACCTTTTCACGATCTACGCCAGGATTGCCCGGATTTTCCGTGCTTTTTGTAAATTACCTCATTTAACTGGTAATAAACGGATGCCATTTTCAAAACCGACGTGCGGTTCCCCGGGAGATTGGGGAGTCCGTCCCGCCTGTAAGGTGTCCAAATCCCGGCGTTTTCGGCTATCGGCGTTCATTTTCATCTTGGGATGCCTGCTGGGAGCCTCCCTGAAGGCGAACGATTTTCGCCAGCTCCAATGCCCTCTCTGTCCTGCCATCAGTGCCCTGACCATCGCCGAGGACATCCGACAGATGGATTTTGCGGCCGTCGTCCAGCTCACCCAAAAAGGGAGCCAACCCAATCAGGCCAGCAAATTTTCGGCAGTGCGAGTGATCAAAGGGAAAAAATGGTTCCCGGATCAATTCGAAATCGAATCGATCTATTCTGGCAAAGCTGCCATAGGAGATCGTTTTTTTGTCACTGGAATCGACAAAAAAAATCCTAGTTGGAACACGCCGACGCCAGTTTCTCAGGCTGCCGAAAAATATATCGGCCAGGTGTTCAACCTGCCCGGGGATCCACTCCAACGTCTCAATTTCTTTAAAAAGCACCTCGAACATCCTGACAATTTCATTGCTTTGGATGCCTATGACGAGTTTGCAAGGGCTCCCTATGACGACATCCTTGCCATCAAGGCACATTTGGATCGTCGACAAATCATCCAATGGCTCCAATCCAAAAAAGTTCCGGATGCGCGCAGAAGACTGTTTTTCATGTTACTGGGAGTCTGTGGCACCAAGGACGATGTTCCAATCGTGAAGACCATCCTGGAAGACTATCTTGAAAACAAAAGAACCGGTCTGGATGCAGCGATTGCCTGCTTTTTGACCTTGGCAAAAGACGCCGGCCTGACCCAGATTCAAAAGTCTTTGTTTAGATTTCCCGATCGAGATTTCAGCCAACAGTACGCCGCGATTTCGGCTCTTCGTTTCCACGGAACCGAAGCTGACGTTCTTTCCAAAGCTCAAATTATTAAAGTCTTCCGATCGTTACTCGACCGTCCTCGACTTGCCGAACTGGTCATTCCAGATTTAGCCAGGTGGGAGGATTGGGATTCTTCAAAAGAGATGATCACCGTTTTTAAAGAGAACGACATTCAGTCAGTTCGAATCGCTGTGATCAATTTTTTCCGAGTCTGCCCTTTACCTTCCGCCAAAACAACACTCCGTGAACTCAACGAGGTCGATCCAATTTCTTTTCAACGGGCGAAAACACTCTTCTTACTTGGCGGCTGAGCGATCTGCCGTTTCAGCCCCAGACTTAGTCTGGCTAACAACGGCTGGTGGATCATGTCAACCTTGACTGCATCATGTTGTCAAATCTTTCCGCCGCCTGATGCGCAAAAACGGCATCATTAATATTGGCATCGATTTGCACCACGGGGATCTCCGGACGCAGATGATCCATCATTGATTCAAACAGAGCTTGATCCGCCTGTCGATCACAAAACCGCTCTCCATCCCCATCAAGAACAGAAACTCCTTTGAGCGGAAACAGAATCTCAAGAGGGCCTTTTGCCGCGTTCGCTTTTTCAGCAAAGAATTGTCCCATGGCCCTGTTTTCTTCCACATTGGTCCGCATCAATGTAACGGCTGGATTCCACTGGTAAAGAAGGCGATCTCCGTCGCGATATTGCGCGGGGACCGAATCAATCGGCCCAAAATTGACCATATCAATACATCCCGGTGCGATCAGATGAGGAATCCCCATCTCACCGGCCGCCGACAGGCGGTCGGCTCCAGCCGAAAGAACACCACCGCAGAAATGGTCAGCAATCTCGGTCGTCGTAATGTCCAGGCACCCCTCCACCTGCCCATCCCTAATCAATGATTCCATGGTCATGCCGCCTGCTCCAGTCGAATGAAAGACCAGAACCTCGTAACCCGAATTCTCCAAAATCCCGCGGCAAACATCAACACATTCAGTCGTATTTCCGAACATACTGGTGGCAATCATGGGACCTGAAGAGGTTTCGGCGGTCACCTCGGCCGAAGCCATACCCAGTACCGCACCGGCCGCCTTGGTGATCATCAGTCGCGACAAGCGGTTCAAACCCGAGATGTCGACCACCGAAGGAATCAGGGTCACATCTTTCGAACCGACATAGACAGAGGTTTCCCCACCCGCCATCGTCGAAAGCAGGACCTTGGCCAGTCCAAGTGGTAAAGATTGCATCGCCCGGCCGATCACGCTACTGCCACCCGAGCCCCCCATGCCGATGACGCCGTCGAACGGCTGTTGTTCCAGTAATTTCAGGGCTTGAATCTCAGCTCCACGGGCCATCACCTGCATCGCCTTACCACGGTCCCCGCCCTCTTGGAGGGCCAGCAGATCCGTTCCTCCTGCGACCGCGGTCTCTTCTGCCGAACTCCCCCCACTTCCAACACCAAGTCCATTGGAGAAAGTGCCGATGTCAATGGTCACAATTTGAGCGTTTTTGTCGATCAATTGCTCACAAAGATAACGGTATTCCGAACGCTTGCTGTCAAAGGTTCCGATCACCAGAATTCTTGGTTGAGACATCGCACCTCTCCGTAGACAAAGGGACCAATAGACCCGGCCAATGACGGCCCAGAAAAACACCAGAAGCGATTCCAGCTCGAAATGCAATGCCCAAACAGCCATTCTCAGCTGAAAGGTCCTCCGGTGAGTGAATTTCCCCTTTGCTGGATCCAACTCAAAGGGAAATAAAGCGGACAAGCATCCCCGCCCGTCTCAAGCGAAAATAGGGAAGATCGAAAAAAAGAAAACCAGCAACAAGGAAAATGCCAAGCCGATCAGAACCAATCTCAACAAAGCCAGCGGCCACATCATCGCCCCAACCGGCGGTCGTTCCAACCATCATGACTTCACGACCCATCATGACTTCACGACCCAACATGACTTCACGACCCAACACCATCGCTAGAGAACGAGTCGCGGCAGCGTATCAAACGATTGCCCTGATCAATCACTTTCGATGGCCGAGGAATCGCCCAAGTTCCAAAGTTGGATCAAACGTGCACGGATGATATTACCGAACTTCTGTTCAGATTCGGTTGATCGCAACAATTCGATTGCTTTGGAAAAATCACTCAGCGCCTCATGAGATCTCGCTAAATTATAAGCTGACGAGCTCGTCCATTTCCGCAGATTATCGAACCGGTCGATCTGCCCAAACCAGTTTCTGGCGTTTCCAAAATCGCCTGTTTCAAAATTGGTCAACGCCAGCCAGATACTGGCATCGGTGCGAATGAGCTCCAACGCGGTTTCGAAAATATCTTTATACCCGGCCTGTTTGGCCGCATCGAGATTGGACTCCACTCCCAGTCCCATGATCTCCGCCCACTCCTTATCGGTCAAAATCTCACTGATCCGGTCATCATCGATTGTCAAATCCAAAAACATCTTGCCGGCGTCGAGGGTCACTTTTCCAGCATCAATATCGTCCTTCAGTTTGCGGACGCCCAGGGTATCAAGCCCTCTGGTCATGTCCGCCCCAAAAACACCCAGCAAAAAACGGTGCCGCGCCTCTGAAAGCAGGTAAACGGTAATCTCAACCGACTCAACCTGTTTGTTGGAAAGGCTCTGACTGGATTCGTCGACCCGGTCTTTTCGCACCGATTTCTTGATCGGGATCTTGATCTCGAAATACTGGTTATTTCGATAATTGCGGCGCAGGGCGATTTCCTTTTCGCGTTGAAGAGCTTCCTTAAATGTCTCTTCGTATTGTTGATTATCAAAAGGGATTTCGGACAGATCGACCTTTTTCAAACCAAGCCCTTCCAAACGACTTTTAACGCGACTGGGCTGGTAGGCAAGCTTAACCTTGTAGTCGCCCAACAGTCTTGGCTCCAGCAAAGCCATTCGCCGCGACAGCGATTCTACCGAGGCATCCAGCGAAACCGACACATCCCTCAATTGATCTGGGCGGATTCGATAGTCTGGATTGGCGTCAACAGACTCCGAAAGTTTGTATCTTAATTGAGTGAGCACCGTGGAATCTTTTTGGACCGCTGCCAACGTCGCAATCCGTCGGTAATCCAATGATGGAATCGGCAACCCCATCATCATATCAAACAGAAACAGCTCTTCACCAAGAAGAACTCCGACTGCCCAGTGCTGACGTTTTTGAGGATCATTGCGATCGACCACATACAATTGAACCGCTTCAATTCCCACCTGCCGGCAAAGCAGAATAAAAACTCTGGACTTCTGAAAAAGATCGCCTTTGCCGTGAGTCAGGACTCGCCCCGGTGAACGTGTGTATCCTGGCCCCTCGACTCCGTCACTCGCCGCATCGCCGCTGGGAACGTCCACCATTTCGGTGGCCCTGGCCATCACCTCATCCCGGTTGTAAATCACTGGCATCGCGTCGAGTTGAATATTCCTGACGGTCCAATCAAATAGACGACAGGACCAAGCCAGATACTCAACATCATCATCAGACAACTCCCCGTGATGAATCGCCAAAGCCCCACGCAATTGATCGTCGGAATTCAAGATTTTCTGAATTTCTTCGACCGGCAAACCTTTAAATGCCGAGCTGATCAGATACTGAAAACAACCCTTGGAATTACGACTGGCCACGCGATCGGCGACGGATTTCAGCCAAACAGCTTCCTGAAAATAATCGGCATCACTGGTTCTGAAATCCAGGTCCGCTAGACCCTGCACCGACGGCATACTGCCAAATTCCTGGGGCAGCAAATCAACCATGGGATCCCGCTGCCACCCCTCGGTGTTGGCGAGACTGCGAATCCAGCCGTTTAGGTTTTCGACCATGCGGGCTTTGAAACCCTCATCATCAAAACGTTGCGTATCCAGTGTGTAACTGAACGCTGACTGAATGAAGTTGACATTTTTGTCCAACTCCCGCTTGATGCCGGCTGAACTACCTTGCACACCCGATCGACGACTGCCACCACAACCGGCAATCTGAATGAACGCGATGGCAGCCAAAACAACAACGAGATTTCGATGGAATGAGTTAGGCATATTGTCTTTGAAAAAAATCAGTGCCGGACGCCGGTCAGCGACTATCGCGGGACCATTCAATTTCCCTCGGCCGGAATCAATACAATTCATACGTTTAAAAGCAAGTTAGGGTTTAGCCCGCCATCCTGACTTCGTTTTTGTTTCCTCAACCCAGAACAAAATCTCTAAGCTCTACCAATCTTGTCACCAATCCCTCCAACTGGTTCAAGGGCACCATATTGGCACCATCGCTGGGCGATTGATCTGGCTGGGGATGAGTCTCCAAAAACACCGCGTCGGCCCCAATAGCTACCGCTGAGTGGGCAAGCGGGCCAACCATTTCTCGATTTCCGCCGGTCGCCGTCCCCAACCCGCCAGGTTGCTGGACGCTATGGGTTGCATCATAAACCACCGGAACCCCCAATCCACGCATCTCAGGAATCGATCTCATATCGTTAACCAGGTTGCCATATCCAAAAAAAGTGCCGCGTTCACACAGCAGGATATTGTCGGACCCCTCTTGGGAAATCTTTTTAACCACATTTTTCATATCGCCAGGAGCCATGAATTGACCCTTTTTGACATTAATCACCTTACCGGTTTGAGCTGCAGCCACCAACAAATCAGTTTGACGGGCCAAAAACGCCGGGATCTGTAGGACGTCACAGACCTCGGCCGCCGGAGCAGCCTGTTCAGGCTGATGGATATCGGTGGTCACCGGTACACCCAGTTTTTCCTTCACTTTTTGGAGTATCTCCAAGCCTCGTTGCATCCCAACGCCTCGAAAAGCGGTTCCACTGGTGCGATTGGCTTTGTCGAAGGAAGCTTTAAAAACATAACCAACGCCTAAAGAATGACAAATTTCAGCCGCTTTCGTCCCAATCTCAAGACATCCCGCCAGGTTTTCGATGACACAAGGTCCGACAATCAGATTCAATCTCTGATCTTTACCGCATTGGTATTTGCCAATTTTGACTGGATTATTCAATTGATCGTTCCCGTGATGAGCCAATGACCGTAAGTGAGCGTCTGAAACGTGGACCAATATTGTATGAATCAGACCGACTCGGTCCACAAACCGGATGGGCGGTAGAGATTACCGGGCCATCCCGGGGGACCCGTCGGACCCCCTCGGTGAACAGATTGAGGGTACTCCGCACCATCAAGTCGCTCAGGGCTCAACTGTATTAATCTGCCTGAAATCGAAGACAAGTGTATGAGAATGCAACAATCTGGCCATTACCGCAAGACCGGGTTCAAAAGGCCCCAAAAAATTCTAAGCCTTTGCTGCAAAACAGTTTAGAGCTTTCAACGAAACGGCAACCACACATTGGCACAGGCCTTGCAATAGATGGATTCGTTCCAAAAAGCTGGCCCGTGAGGACTTCGGCGACTACTTGGTGAAATGTTTGCCTTGCCCCTGGTCATTTTACTCACCCAACGTTGGGTGCGTCGAAGCCTCACTTTAGCCAGCTTTTTTTTATTCTGCAGCAAGACCTGCCCTTGTTCGATCATTCCGGTGCCGTTTGGACGAAGCTTTGCGAGGCTTCCCTGAGTGTTGCAGCCTCCGGTCTCCCTAATTTGTCAAATCGGTGCATCCTGACTCTCTCTTGTTAGATCCCCGCAGGTGCCGGGCGATTTTACCTTGTTTTCCACCCGTTCAATGATAGGATAGTTGCCAATGTTGACCCTTCTTTGATAGAAGTTTCAACAGGGATTTGCGGCCGCTTGCAGCCTTTAACTGCTAAAGAGCCCGAGAGCTTTCTCGTACTCCTTATCTTTAGTTGGATCAATTTGCGATGGCCCTACGCCGTCGTATTTTTTTGCGCGGTTACCTTTAGACCCCAAGCGTGAACCTTGATGACCAACGAACAGACCCCCACCCCGCCCGGATTTTCGACGACCTCCATCCATGCTGGGGAGCAACGTGAAAAACCGTCGCATTCGATCACCGACCCGATCGTCTGCGCATCGACCTATACATTTAGAGATACCCAGTCGGTCATCGACTACATCGAACAAAAACAGGATCGAGGTGAGTATGGTCGCTATGGCAACCCCAACGAATGGGTCGTTGAAAAAAAGATAGCTGCCTTGGAACAGGGTGAAGAGGCCGTTGTTTATTCCAGCGGAATGGCGTCGATGGTCGGACTTTTGATGACGCTTTTAAATTCCGGGGATGAGATCATCTTTTTTGATGAGTGTTATCACCGCAGCCGCGAATTCTGCAATTCGCATCTGGCAAGATTTGGGGTCAGGACCCGGCAGGTAAAAACCGGCGATTACGCCGCCATGGAGGCCGCCATCAACGAAAAGACCAAGTTGCTCGTTAGCGAATCTCCGACCAATCCTCACATGAGCATTGTCGATCTCGATCGCTTTGCAACCATTGGCAAACGCCATGGCATACCGACCTTGATTGATGCCACTCTCGCAACGCCATTTAACGTGCGGCCATTGAACCACGGCGTCGATCTGGTAATGCATTCAGCCACCAAATATATGGGAGGACACAATGACCTTTTAGCCGGAGCGATCGTCGGCTCGAAAAACCTGTTGGAACCCATCCGGAATTTGAGGGGAATCATGGGGGCGATTAACTCCCCTCACAATTTGTACCTATTGGAACGAGGCTTGAAAACCTTTGAGCTTCGAATGCAAAGGCATAACGAAAACGGGCTGGCTGTTGCCCGTTTTCTGGAAAACCATCCGCGAGTCGAAAAGGTACTCTACCCTGGATTGGAATCTCACCCGTATCACGAAATTGCGACCGAAACGATGTCAGGATTCGGTGGCTTGGTCACCTTTTATGTAAAGGACGCCGACTGGAAAGAAACCGCTGCTGTGGTGGATGCCACGAAAATTGCCAGAATCGCGCCCAGCCTCGGGGGATCCGAAACCCTGATTGAGCAACCCCTTGTGATGAGCTATTTCCAATGCACACCTGAACAACGGCAGAGTTTTGGAATTACAGATAACATGATTCGCATCGCCTGTGGTCTGGAAAATACCAGCGACCTTGTTACCGACCTCGACCAAGCGCTGTCCAGCAGCAGCGTCACCCCTTCCGTTTCCGAAAGCGCAATCAAATGAAATTCAGGACACGGAGCATTCATGTCGGCAACCAACGGGATCTTCAAACAGGAGCCGTCGTTCCGCCACTTTACGCGACTTCCACGTTTGTCCAACCAGCCGCGGGAGAATTCGGCGAATTCGATTACTCCCGAACGGGTAATCCGACCCGGAAAAACCTGGAAACCACCATCGCGTCATTGGAATCGGGAACTGGTGCCCTGGCATTTGCCAGCGGAATGGCCGCCACTCATGGAGCGATGATGCTCCTGCGTTCGGGTGACCATGTCATAGCGGGTACCGATATCTATGGCGGCACCTACCGCTTGCTCCACAAGGTCTGCGATCAATCAGGAGTGACGGTTTCCCTGGCTGACACGACCGCGATCGCTAGTTTGGAAAAGTCCCTCCAGCCCGCCACGAAAATGATTTGGCTGGAAAGCCCTGGCAATCCACTCCTCTCCATCACTGACATCCAGAAATGTTGTCAATGGGCAAAGTCAAAGAATCTGTTGGTCGCGGTCGACAACACCCTAGCCACTCCGGTCCTGACGCGGCCTTTGGAACTGGGCGCTGATATCGTCCAACATTCGGCGACCAAATATTTAGGGGGCCACAGCGACGCTCTGGGTGGTCTCTTGGTAGTCCGCGATTCGGAACTCTTGCAACGTCTGCATTTTCTACAAAACGCCACCGGTGCGGTGATGAGCCCATGGGATGCGTTTTTAATTTCTCGGGGAATTAAAACACTTGAACTAAGAATGCGTCAACATTGCCAAAACGCTGCCATCCTTGCCGAATTCCTCGACCAGCACCCCCGTGTGCAGCGGGTTTATTACCCAGGCCTCGATACCCACCCCCAACGTTCGGTCGCGGGACAACAAATGCAGGGAGGATTCGGGGGAATGCTCAGTTTTGAGGTCAAAGGGGGATTTAGCCAAGCAAAGCAGGTGGTCGATTCCACCGAACTCTTCCAACTTGCGGTCAGCCTCGGTGCGGTAGAATCCCTCATCGAACACCCAGCTTCGATGTCTCACGCCAGCTATGACCGAGAGGATCGATTAAAATACGGGATTAACGATTCCTTGATCCGCCTATCCGTTGGAATTGAAAATATCGAGGATCAACAGCACGATCTTTCCCAGGCTTTGAATCGTTGACCCTCGAAATCCTAAAGTTGTCCGAATCCAACGAACGGCTTCTCGTTCGCGATGACAGCTTAAACTGTTCCTCTGAGGTAGATTTTCCAGATTTCTTGATATCGGAAAATGTCCCTGTTGACCTTCGGAAATCCCCAACCTCCGATTCCATTCTGGAGCGGACCGACCTAGACCGTTTTTCAGCACGTCCCGAATGGGCAACAAGAGTTTCAACCTCGTCAGGTTCCACGTATCTTTTTTTCGTTGAATTGGTTTTGGCCGAGGTTGAACCGAACCAGTTTTTTGGCACCAGCCTCTTGAGTTGGGTGCTGGTTTGGCCCAACGTTTTTTTATAAAGCTCCCCGTAGGTCGCCCCGTCGGAGGAATTACCAACGCTTCGCTCGCCGGATTCCGTTAGCCACTGATCATCGGTCACACTGGAAGAAAAATTCCGAGATGGATCGATATACCGATATTGCGAATTCGCCCCGAAATATTTCCGCCCTTCCACATCCTGTACTTCCTCTTCGGGTTCTACGCAGCGACATCCTCCCAAGACACAGCTCCCGGCGCCAGCTACCAAACGCTCGCTTTTGCGAAACAAATCGTTGGCCATATCGCGAACAAATCCCAGAGGCTGCTTGCATTGTGGCGAACGGCAGTGCCAATCGATGTAGGGAGACAACATTTTTTGCCGGTCGTCATCGCAATTGCCGAATAATCCAAAATGCCCGGTTTGCAATTGGTAAACGATCCCCCGTTGCTGATAGTCCAATGGATCGTATTGCGATCCAGCGTCAACAACGAAGTCTTTGTAGACATTTTGGCCAGGCAGGATCGTCACCGTACAAGTCAGCCACGCCAAGGCGAGAAAACAACAGCGACACAAGCCAGTGGAATCTAATTTCATCGAAGCCAGCATGATTCAAGTTCAAATTAACCGGTATCACTGGAGATCCACCAACCTATCCGGCCGCCGATCTCCGTTCCTAGCATTTAGATCGACTGCTACCATCAGGATCCACTGTTCCTCTATTACGACCCACACATTCGCGACAACCGCCACTCGCACCCCAGCCAACAGCCCCGGCCCACCAGTTACCACCGCCGCCATTGGCAGACCTGCCGCAGCCGTCACTCTTTAACATTCAGCTGATTTGATCGTTATGCTTATCCAGCAGAATACTGCGGATCATCCATTTTCGTGAGCAATGATGTCCGTACCGATGAAAGGATTAATTCTCAAAATCCAAGGAGAACAGGGACTCTGCTGACGATATTTCTCCCGGAGGAAAAACAACCGAACACAAACCGAAAACCGACACCACCGCTAGCACGGGGCGAAAAATCTGAGTTCCCTCAGGGGTTTGAAGTCCGACCCCAACCGCTGCCACTGACAAATTGTCGATGGCAGCAACGGTTCGGATTTTCACAGGGACGGTGGTAATTTACATCCAACTTGGCGACGACATCGCGAGATGATATCCGACATCATGGAAGCACTTTGGTATCGATCGGGGGCCAAACCGCCCTACCCTTGTCGGCGTCTTCCCACGACCAACCTAAACCAGATTCAACAGCCAATCCGGCACGAGGTCCCCTGCCTGCATGCTGGACTCTAGTCTGTTTGGCCTTTCATTCGGTCCGAGTGGCCGAATTTGTCGTAGCAGTGTAGACTAATCAAACCAACGGGTTGGTTGATATTCAAACGTGAATCCCTCTCCCAACCCAGACCTTTCGGTGGTTCCCCGACCGCTTCAACCGATGACCGCATCCTAGCAAGGATCATCGGTGGTTTGCCAACCAGTTACCTGTAATTCAACAGCGAAACAACATGATCATCAAAAAAACCTACAAGTTTTACGCAGCCCACCGAAATGAGCAATTGGCCGACAAATGTCGTAATTTACACGGCCATCGCTATGGGTTGGAGTGTTTTTTTGACGTCGAACGAGACGGAGCCCTGTCGACACTCTTTGGAGATTTTGACGCCAAAGTGGAACCCCTGATCAAAGATGTTTATGACCACTGCTTTATCGTTCATCGAAATGACACATTTTTTCAGACGATGAAATACCATCAGGAGCAAACCGGGGAAAACTTAAGAATGAAAATCCTTGAGTTTCCCTCCACCGTGGAAAACATCGCATTTCAGCTATTTTCCGAAATCACCGAACTCGGTTTTCGGCTAAACCGAATTGAATTACGAGAAACCGACACCTCGGTCATCGAGTACTCAAGGGAGGACTGGGTGTCGGACTGTCGGCGGGACCTTCAAAACCAGGAAACGACCAGCTAGACCCTGCGAGCTGGCAAAAACAACTCGGGCAACCAAGACACACGTCATGGCTTTTTTGATCGTTTTGGGTCATCGCCTTCGGTTGCCTCCCGCTGCAACTGGTCGATCAACTCTTGAGGGAACGTCTTATCTCGCATTTCATTTTTGTCGGCCAGAGAATCCTTCGCCGAATCTTCCGTCCGGCGGGGACTCGTTGAAAAACCCGGCATCAAATCGTCTTTCGCCGGGACCGTTTCAGCGGATGCCTCTGCGAGTGATTCGGTTTGCAACTCTCCGAACCATTCCATCCAATCCACCGCCTCCTCAAACAACTCTTTTTCATATCCTTGGTCAGGGGGACCGGTACCGGCACGGAATCCAGACGCATCCAGCTCCAACTCATCGAGCCATTGATCGCTATCAACAGCGGTCGCTTTACGACGAGAAACCGTCACCTGAATCTGGTGATCATTCGATACCACCAGCATCCGCTTGGGAACAGGATACCGGCGAACCAGTTCGACAATCAACTCATCAGCCGAGGCATAATCGTTTGAGAAAAGAACCTGGATTCCATTGACGGCCTGCTGCGTTGGCAACTTCAAGGTGGTTCGAGAATCAAAAACAACGATCAACTCAGGACGGCCCTTGGCCACATCGAAACGATCAAGAAGGAATTCGATTAGTCGCCGGCGGCCCTTTTCCAGCCCAGAATCACCGACCTTGTCGGCGAGCCAGCCGTTAGTTTTCAAAAAGTTGTAACCATCAATCACAATGGCCAAAAAGGGGGACCGACCTCGAGTCATCATTGGATTCCCAGCGACGGTGTTGGCGAGAGCCCGAAGACATTCATTTTGTTAAACCCAACGATTTCCAGTCCAACGCCGGGAATCAAGCGGACCGCCGACGACATCATCAACAGACGACGACCTTGCTTCAGACCCACCTCTTCCTTTTGAATTAAAGCTTGGCAATCGCTTTTTTGGCCTGAACAATACACTGTTGCATATCCTCTATCGGGTTATTCGGATTGGCTTCATATTCCAGGGAAACCGATCCATCAGCCGGAAATTTGGTATCCCGCAATGCCTGAAACAGTCCGACCAAATCAAGGTGCCCCGTCCCTATCACCACATTCCTGGAGCGTTTCTCACGTTTTTCCTCGTCCTTGACGTGCAATGCAAACACGCGCCCCTTCAGTTGATGAACAGCTTTGACTGGATCTTCCTTGCTACGAATGAAATGCCCTGTATCCACACAGGCACCAATCAGCGGATGCCGACCTTTGACCGCCCTGGAAACATCCCCTATCTTGTCATAAATCGCCCCCGGTCCATGGTTATGAATGCAGACCCGGATGCTGTATTCCGCACATAATTTGTCCAGGCTATCAAACGAATCCGCTTCGGGATTGGCCGTAATATTCCGGATCCCCGCCCGTTTGGCAAACTCAAACACTTTCCGATTGGCGTCGTGGTCTTTTGTAAATTTGGAGACCCCATGAGCATTCACGGTGATATCCGCCTTTTTGCAAAGGGCCTTCACTGCGTTGATTTCTTCTAAACTGGCGGCGGGGTCCATGTGCTTGGAATAGAATTCGACAAAATGCAGACCCAAGCCATTAATGTGACGCACCGCTTCATTCAAATCAAAATTTCTCAATGAATAACTCTGAACACCCAAGGGAAAACCACCCAATGAGTCCTCTTGGTTAATCGAGTCTTTGGCATTCAAGAACGACGGAAGCTCACAAAACGTCACCCCCAACGAAGCAGCCACGGCCAAGGCGTTTCTGCGGTTAACCAAACCGGTAGGTCGCGGGATATCTTTTAACTCGTTCACAAGTGTGTTCCTTTTCTGAGAAGGCCAGATCAATCTTCAATCAGCTTGTTGTCGCCAAACCATTATAATTTGCTCGGCGGTACGATGCGAGGCGATGCCAATCTTTCACCCGCCCCAAAGCAACAGCCGGCGGCGTGAAACCGAGGAAACGCCATGCCAGCAGTCTTTTTCGCGAAATAACCGGCAAAAGTTACCCTAACAGCTTAAAGGGGACGACCGCGGCAAGCCGATTCAATCCAAGAGTTAAGTCTATCCAGCCTTTACGGACCGGTAATGCGTCTCCATCCGCAAAAAGCAGCTTCTCAACGCAGCCTGGGGGCACTCCCGCCTCCGCGCCCGGATGGAATCTTTGTTCAATCAACGGTCCAAACACTAACTCTGGCTTTGGGCTGGATACTAGCAATGACTGCAGCTGGCTGCCGAACGCCGGCTTCCTGGTGTGACGGTTACCCGGCGCTGACGGCTCCCACACACTCCTTGGAAGTCATTGAGTGGGCAGACAGGGAACCGATTCAAATCCCATCGATTTCTTCCGGGGAGCACGGGTCCCTGCCAATTCCCTCCGCCCAGATCGAATCCCTCAGCCTGAGTGTTTGCGAGCAACTGGCAGCTCAACATGCACCGGTCGCTCGGGTGCTGACCGAGGAGACAACGACTTCCGTTACATGTCGGTGTTCAAACGTCGACCCGAAACTGACCGAAACGATCAACGCCGCCATCTTGTCCAACGCCCAATACCAAAAAAATCTCGCCGCTGAAAAAGCGCTCTTGGTCTATCTTGGGTTAACTGAGGTACACTTGCAAAACTCCATCGCCTTGGAAACCACGCAAGCCATCAAGGATCTGTCGGTGGTGGTTGGTGATCTACAAAACGATGGCATTCTCAAGGAAGTCGATCCCGAAATTCTTGTCAGGGAAAAACTTTCCTCCGACCTCCAATCGACAGATCTCGTTTTCAATTTTCAAAATCTGAATGACAAATTGCGGTTGCTCCTCGGTTTGGAAGATTCCTCAATCCCCATCTGGACCTCTTGCCAAATTCTGCAGTGGGAAGCACCGTCGTCCCTTGCTACCGAAATCGAAACGGGATTGAACCACCGCCACGACCTCTCCACTATTGGCGAATTTGTCACTGCAGGGGATGAACAAATCCTCGAAATAATGCGAGGATCCGTTCGGGCGGTGAGTCCTCTAGCTGCCATACGGCTGGAAAGGAGAATTTTTGGCGGAGACCCTGCGCCCGAAATCCAAAAAATCCGGTCCCAACTGGCGTTGTTGCTCGATAGCCAAGTCGAATTAATGAAATCCGGTGTTACCGAGCATTTCTACTCAATCCTGAAACATAAAAACCAGCTTGAATTAACCGGCCAAAAACTGACTAGCCTTCGAAAAAGCCAAGACTGGCTCAACGCCAGGCGACAAGTTGCACCCATCAAAGTGGAACAGGTTTTGGAAATTGAAGCTGGAATCCTTGCGACTCGTGCGGAACTTATTCACGCGGCGATCGAAATGCAAAGATCGTGGATCCGGATGAAATCACAACAAGGACTGCTGGGAAACAACTCGTGATTTGATGAATGATTAAGCCCCAGGGATGAAACCCATCGTTTTCCCTGAGTTCATCAACCCTGAGTTCATCAACCCTGAGTTCATCAACCCTGAGTTCATCAACCCTGAGTGGTAGGCGGCCCTCTTGTGTTGTTTTACCAGCCACCAGCAAGAGCGTTTTCTTCCATCACCGGGTGGTCACTTCGGCGGAATCCCCGGCCAAGCAGGGCATACTCCAATGAATGTCTATCTCCGTCATGACTGCCAAACAGGCGACCTTCAATCTAAAGAATCGTTAATTTGGTATTATTCGTCAAAATAAATTAGAATTTGGTAACCGGTCGGACCCCGTAACGGTTTGTTCATGTTGCTGGATCGTATCCTACTACACCGTTTTTACAAACCAAACACCCCATTCTTACAGGCAAATCGCCGTTGGTGAACAACCAGTGGTTTCCTAAACGGACTTCAATGTGACGCTTTTTCAAATTAGCTGTGATACCTGCCAAACCAAACTGAACGTTCGGCAAAAGTCAGCCATTGATCAAATCCTGGCCTGTCCAAAATGCGGCAGCATGGTACAAGTCGTGCCTCCCCACGACTGGGACACCGGAGAAGACGAAAAGGAATCCACCCCACGGGGAAAAAAATCTCGCCCTTTCGTCAAGCCAAATCCGGACCCAGCGTTACCGGAAACCGAATCCAATATCAATCATTCGGTCAGTGAAAACCTCAAAGAGGTTGTCAAAAAGCCTAAATCAGCGAAACCAACCGGTACACGACCGATTCATGAAAAACGTTGGCAAGGGGATCATTCGCCAGCTGAAAAGCAACGCCCATCCGATGCTGCGAACGAACCGTTACTGCCAGGTGACCATTGGTCGTCCCCCCGTTCTCGCCAGAGAAAAAAATTGCTACTGGCGTTTGGATCGGCTGCAGCCATTTTATTAATCGGAATTGGAGCGGTGATCTACGCAGTCAACCAACTCGCTGACAATCCAGATCGGACGGGCCAAAACACGGGCCAACAGGATAACCGGCCGAAAAACGTCGATGAAACGGCAGGAAAAACAACAACAGATCAAAAAGCCCCCGATAACATCAATTCGCAACCCTCCAAAGCGAAGCAAGAAAAACCGCTTCCAAAAGGTAACCCATCGACGACAGGCGATGTCGATCCCGATTCAGAAATTGATCAACAAAATCCGCCCAACGGAAACCAGCCTGAAAAATCGATCACCACCGACGATCCGCCGAACAAATTAAACACACCGGTTGAGATCGTCGGCAAAGAAGCAAAAGCGGATCCTGACGCCCCGCCGGGACTTTCCCAAGGGACCGAGGATAACGTCGCCAGACTAGAGGGTTTCTTTGGAGAGCTGGACAGTTTTTCGACTCTGTTCGAACAAAACAATTCCTTCCTGACAGCTCGAGGCGGATTTACCGAAAACGATCTAGCGGGAAGCTATGGGCAGACACGGTTTTTTATCGAGCGATCATTAAAAAAAACTCCCGATCGCAAACGCGCGCTCCAGATCCCGATCCTAAAATTGGATTTTGAAAAAATCACATTACTCCAATTTCTCGATTTTCATTTTCAAATGACCAGTTATCCCGTAGCGGTTGACGTCACGCCGATCCAGTTATCGGGTGTCTCGCTCCACAAGGAATTCAGCCTGAGCCTAACGGAAACAACTTTTGAAGATGCTTTAAATCAGGTGGCGGAACAACTTGACTTGGCGGTGATTCAGGGAAATCACAGCCTGGTTGTTACGATCCCCAACCGAGACACATTGCTTGAAAGCGAATACCAGGTATCGGACATCGCTCCCACACCTGAGGGTCGACAAAAAATCATCGAGGAAATTCAGACCTATATCAATAAGGAAAGCTGGTCACAGGTGGGAGGCGAGGGAATCATCACCGCCAATGACCAAAAAGGGACCATTGTCGTAAAGCATTTCGGATGGGCCCAGGTTCGCATCAAGGAACTTTTACGAAATATCCGCTGCCGGAGAGCACTGCCTTTAGAAAAGCCGAATCCTAATTTCAGAGACAATGATACCCGTCTGAATCTGGCGAAGGAACTTAGGAGCAAGGAGATCTCCATCTTCCAATCCGACCCCATTTCCATCAGTCAATTGGCGGCACTCCTCTCGGAAAAATATGACATCCACCTTTTCGTCAATTGGGAAGCAACGGCAGAGGATTTGCTCCCCTCGGGCAAACTTCCCTTGGCTGTTGACCGAGAATCAGCGGGCCAGATCCTCAAAGAACTCGCCGAAACGATGAAACTGGAACCCGTTTGGCATTCTGATAAAGTTGTCGAGTTGACGACACCAAATGGCGCAGCCAGCAACCTGACGTTCGAATCCTATGATGTAATGCCGGCGGTCACTGCTCGGTTCACCGCGGAGGATTTGAAGCGGGCATTGAAAAAACTTTTGCAGTCCAATCGACTGGCAGATTTTGACAGGGCGGTTCTCGACGTCGATTTACAAACACAAAATGCTCTGTACGCCGTCTTGCCGCAATCTGCCCATCGGAATGTCGAAGGGATTTTGACCGCAATTGCCAACAGTGACGAGTGATTCTTCCCGCATCCGGTTTAGCGAAAACCTGCCCCAACAAGGCGGGGTCAGCAGCAGATCTTTGCGGGTGACAAATGGTTGATGTGAACTGTTTTCATTTTTAATCAGCTGAAAAGTGGTTGATTTAATGGTAAAATAGGTAAGCCCGGGTCCATTTTCACGGGCTGGCCTTCCTACCTTTCTTTTGTCTCAGGTGACTTATGCCACTGGGTTGCTCCCGTTTGATAGTTTTTGTTGGACTTTTATTCGTATTCACCGGTTGGACCGTGTCTCAGGACGACCGCACGACAGATCACCTCGAAGGCCTTCGGGAAAATCGGCCGATCGACGTTGTTCTGATGAATGCAGACATCATCGTGCGGCCTGGCTCCCTAATTAAAAACGGGGTCATCGTCATCCGCTCGGGAATGATCCAGCGGGTCGGTGATCATACTATTCCGATTCCCGATGACCTCAAGTCAATCGATCTGGCTGGAAAGACCATCTACCCCGGTTTCATCGATGCCTTCAGCGAACAGGAGGTCTCCACCGAAGCCGTTGAGGCCGGTGCAGCCTATTGGAATGCCAACATTCGTCCCCAATTGGCAATGGCGGATCAATATCAGATTGACGACGATTTGAATTCAGATCTAAGGGAGCAAGGAATTACCGCCCGACTGGTCGCTCCAGCGGGAGGTATCTTGAAAGGAACAAGCTGCTTTGTTTTGACCGGTCAAGGCAACCTTCAACAATCTCTTTTGAATGCCAACGTGGCGCACCACGCCAGGCTAACGGTTTCCAGAAGGTCAAGTCGAGGCGGAACCCGGCCTGCCTATCCCAATTCCCCCATGGGTGCAGTGGCATTGGCAAGACAAGCCATCATCGACGCCAAGTGGTATTCCCAAGCAAATCGGGCAGCCAAGGCCGATCCCCTCATTCCCAAACCGGATACCAACGATGCATTGGAGGCTCTCCAGGCTGTTATTTCTCAGCAGTCGACGGTTATTTTCGATACCTCCAACGAGCTTTATTTCCTTCGTGCGGATCGATTTTCCAGAGAGTTCGGACTCAAATCGATCCTCCGGGGCTCTGGCTTTGAATTTCGCCGACTGGATGCAATTGCCAAAACGGGGCGTCCGATTCTATTACCGGTTAACTTTCCTGCTGCCCCCAATGTCACCAGTTACGAAACCGCCTTGAATGTCTCCCTGGAGACATTGATGGAATGGGATATCGCCCCTGAAAACCCAGCCCGAGTCGCGCAAGCAGGAATCCCGTTTGCGTTCTGTTCCTCTGGATTGTCCAGCCCCAAGGATTACCTCAAGAACATTCGCAAAGCTGTCCAACGGGGTCTTTCGGCAAACGATGCACTGAGCGCCTTAACCATCACACCAGCTCAGTTACTAAACGTCGAAAAATCGGTCGGCACGATTGCCCCAGGGAAAATGGCCAACCTTGTGATCACCGACGGAGAGCTATTCCAATCAGAAACCAAAATCCTCGAAACCTGGGTTCGGGGTGCACGATTTCAAACCAAAAAAGAGTTGTCTTATACGATAGACGGGGACTGGGAATTGAAAACCACCGACCCCAACGGTAAACAACTCGCCCTGCAGGTAACCATTGAAAAAAAATCCGGTTCCCTTACGGTCCCCCAGTCGCGTTCAAAGAAAGCACCGCAAGAGGCCAAACAGAAAAAAGGGGGAAAGAACAAAACCAAGCCAGGTTCAAAAGACAAATCGGCTCCCGATGATGAAGTAAAATTCAAAAAAATCGGCATCGTCAATGCCAGGGTGAGCGCGTTATTCGACTCCGAACGTTTTGGGGTGACTGGAATCGCACAACTAACTTTCGTTTTTTCAGATGGAAATAACGATTTGGCGACTGGGTACCTGACATGGCCCGGCGGCCAACGAGTGGCAGCCTCCATCGGTCGCGATCAGCTCGATTCTGCCGCCAATGATGATCAGGTGACTCAACCCAAGATCGTCAAAAAGCCCCTCTCGTCAGAGGATAGCTCCCAACAGAAATCCATGTCATCGTTTTCGGTCAACTATCCGCTGGGGGCATTCGGCGTCGAATCCCTTCCGCAGGTAGAGACTGTCTTTATCCACAATGTAACGATCTGGACCTGCGGCAGTGCCGGGATCATCCAGAATGGCGCCGTGGTTCTTAAAAACGGAAAAATCTTGGCCGTCGGTGAGAAACTCGATTGGCCCACCTCCAAAGAGACACTCATTATTGATGGCAAGGGTATGCACCTGACACCAGGAATTATTGACTGCCACTCCCACATGGCCAGCGACGGCGGCATCAATGAAAGTGGACAGGCAATCACATCAGAAGTGAGGATCGGCGATTTCATCAACTGTAACGATATCAACCTTTACCGACAATTAGCTGGTGGCGTGACATCCTCCAATATTCTGCACGGATCAGCCAATCCGATCGGCGGGCAAAACCAGGTAATTAAGTTACGTTGGGGAATGCTTGATGAAGACCTGAAGTTCCAACAAGCCCCCCAAGGAATCAAATTCGCATTGGGCGAAAATGTCAAACGGAGCCGTGATCCTGACTCCACTCGGTACCCTCGCACCCGGATGGGTGTTCAACAGATTTTCATGGACCAATTCCGTGCCGCACAAGGTTATCAGCAACAATGGAAACGATGGGCGACCTCCCGCACCGGATTGCCACCACGCCGAAATTTGGAACTGGAAGCCATCGTGGAAATCCTGGAAGGCAAAAGGTGGATTCACTGCCACAGCTATCGTCAGGATGAGATCCTTGCATTAATCCGTTTGTTGGATGGATTTGATATCAGGATCGGAACGTTTCAACATATCCTCGAGGGATACAAAGTCGCCGATGAAATGAAAAAACACGGTGCCATGGGTTCTGCATTTGCTGATTGGTGGGCTTACAAATTCGAAGTCTACGATGCGATTCCCTATGCCGGTGCCCTGATGCATGATGCCGGGGTCGTGGTTTCGTTTAACTCCGACGACCGAGAACTTGCACGGCACCTCAATCACGAAGCCGCCAAGGCCGTCAAGTATGGAGGTGTTCCACCAGAAGAGGCTCTTAAATTCGTGACCCTTAACCCCGCGAAACAATTGCGAATCGAAAAATATGTTGGGTCAATCGAAAAAGGAAAACATGCCGACGTCGTTCTCTGGAATGGTAACCCACTGTCAACTCTCTCTCGCTGTGAAAAAACGTGGGTCGATGGCAAACGAATGTTTGACAGAGAAGTAGATCAGACGTTGAGAAAAAAGTATGCCGAAATGAAACGAGCTCTTGTCCAAAAAGTGTTGGCCTCAGGCGAAGAAATGAACAACGCTCCGGGCGGCCGGCCCTTGAAAGCAGCGGAAATGTGGCCCAACTATGACGAATTTTGCAAGTGCAAGAGTGTCAACCTCGACAAATAATTCCTGCTGCTGTTTTCAATCCTAAATCAACCCGCAAAAAAGAATACCAAAATGAAAAACCTTTCCGTTTTTTACACTACGGTTGTCATCTTGACTTGGATCCTGACAGTCGACTCCATCGCTCATGATGAAGTCCCAGGTGGTCCCCAGAAACAACCGATTGCATTGGTGGGCGGTACGGTCCACCCTGTTTCCGGTCCAGCGATTGAAAACGGGACCGTGCTGTTCGATGCCGGTAAAATCTCGCGAATTGGCAAGTCCGTTGAGGTCCCCAAAGGGACCAAGATCATCGACGTCTCCGGTAAACATGTATTCCCGTCGCTTTTCGAGGCTCATTCTCAAATTGGGCTGATTGAAATAGGCGCGGTGCGGTCGACCGATGATCGACGCGAAATTGGATCCTTCAACCCCAACGTCAAGGCGCAGATCGCAGTCAACCCGGATAGCGAGGTCATCCCGGTCACCAGGAGCAATGGGGTGCTATTGGCTCTGACGACTCCGAGTGGTTCGATCGTCTCTGGGAAATCAGCTGTCATTCAGCTCGATGGTTGGACGTACGAGGACATGACGGTCAAGAGCGTAGCGGCCATGAATATCATCTGGCCTAGTGTCAAATCGGCCATTGCTTACTCGCCCAGCGGGTCGCCTGAACGACGCGGTCGTTCCTCGGCAACCGGGTCTGAATCGGAGGGCACTGATAGTATTGGCCAATTAAAAAAGCTATTCAACGACGCCAGGGCCTATCAAGCGGCGATCAAGGCAAAATCGAAAACCCAAAAACACGATCTTCGTCTGGAATCGATGATTCCGGTCATCAACGGTGAGCTTCCCATGATGGTCACCGCCAACGATCTTCAGCAGATTCAATCGGCGGTCGCTTTTGCCAATGAACAAAAAGCCAAGCTGATTATTTTTGGGGGATACGATGCACCTCACTGCGCAGACCTTCTAAAAAAACACCAAGTGCCCGTAGTCGTTTCCGCGGTATACCGCCTGCCAAGGCGTCGAAACGAGGATTACGACACTGCGTTTACCCTGCCTGCCCAACTCAGCCAGCTTGGCGTCCGTTACTGCATCAGCGGCTCCGACCGATCGGAAACCTGGAATGCTCGAATCCTGCCAGATCATGCGGCGACCGCAGTGGCTTACGGACTTGATCAGACCGAAGCCCTCAAGGCGATCACGTTATATCCTGCGGAAATCCTCGGTGTGGATGATCAGGTCGGATCTTTGGAAAAGGGGAAAGATGCTACCTTATTCGTCTCAGACCAGAGTCCACTGGAGATCACCAACCAGGTCGAATTGGCATTCGTCCAGGGACGGGCGGTCGATCTTTCCGATCGCCATAAAAGGCTTTACCAAAAGTATCAGCAAAAGTACCGTCAGAAACGTGAATTGTCGAAATAAAGAAAATGCTTTCTGAAGGTCCCTGGGCATTGAGCAACAGCAGGCCAAGGTCGCTGTTGGCCGGGGACGTCGGGCAGGCTCAGGGACGTCGGGCAGGCTCAGGGACGTCGGGCAGGCTTAGGGACGTCGGGCAGGCTTAGGGAGGACTACCCGCGGACAGGTCCGTTCTCCCCGCAAAGAAGCCCACGCTATTTTCTATTTTGAGTCTCCACAAGGTTGGACTCGGGCCCCCTCTCCTTGGTGTTCAAACCCGAACCGACTAAATTAGGACTGCGGAAGTGAAAAAGGGTTGGAAAATCTGATTTTCAATTCCAAAACGACTAGAAACACAACGTCCTGATAGACTCTGAAGCCGCATTTTTTCATGCGGAGTTGATAACCATGTCATTGATCGTGCAAAAGTTTGGCGGCACCAGTGTTGCTGATACGGACAAAATCAAGGCAGCCGCCCGTAAAGCGGTCCGTGCCCATCAGAATGGCCACCAAGTCGTCATGGTGGTCAGCGCCATGGGCAAGAACACCGATATGTTGGTGGGGATGGCGCACGAGGTTTGTGAAAAACCCAAAGCTCGCGAAATGGACATGCTGCTGTCCACGGGAGAACAAGTCAGTGTCGCCCTGATGGCGATGGCAATCCATTCTCTGGGATTCAAAGCCGTTAGTTTAACAGGGGGTCAAATTGGAATTAAAACCGATAGCACCCATACCAAGGCCCGGATCGAGTCCATCTCTACCGAGCGCATGAAACGACTCCTGGACGATGGTAACATCGTAATTGCGGCCGGTTTTCAGGGCATCGACGATGGCCTGAACATTACCACTCTGGGGCGGGGGGGCAGCGACACCACAGCGGTCGCTTTGGCAGCGGTGCTGCAGGCGGATGCCTGCGAAATTTATACGGACGTCGATGGCGTTTTTACGACCGATCCTCGAGTGCTTCCGGAAGCCCGGAAAACACACCAGGTCCGATATGATGAAATGCTCGAGTTGGCAAGCTTGGGAGCGGGTGTGATGCATAGTCGTTCCATCGAATTCGCGAAAAAGTTTGATGTGCCGATTCACGTGCGAAGCAGTCTCAGCGATTCACCAGGATCGCTTATCTGGGATCAATCGGAGGCACCAGATCGCCCGGTGACTGGAGCGGCGGTAACCCGGGATGAGGCTCGGATTTCACTGATTAACATTCCCGATAAACCAGGTGTCAGCTACGAGCTATTCTCAAACATTGCAAATGCGCACGTGACAGTCGATATGATTGTGCAAAACGCTGCGTTGGATGGAAACGCTAATATCTCGTTCACCGTTCCCAAGGATGAACTGCCCGTCACGCTGGACGCGGTCAAAGAAACCCTAGATGGGTTCGGACAGGGTACGATCACCTCCTGTGATAACGTCTCCAAAATCTCGGTCGTTGGAACGGGCATGGCCCAACAAACAGGTGTTGCCAACATGATGTTTGAGTCGTTGGTAGAAGCGAATATTAATATGGAGATGATCACCACCAGCGAAATCAAAATTTCGGCGTTAATCTCCAGAGACGACATGCTCAATGCGTTAAGAGCCGTACACGATCGGTTCGACCTCCACTCCAAACCAACAACGGTCAAAACTCTCGATCTCGATCACTTTACCCACCAACGTAGCGCTGACGCACTCGAAGTCGTCGCCCGTCTACAGGGCGTCGGCATGGAAGCTCTGTTTATCGACGACATCAATCTCGACGAATCACAGGCAAGTGTTGCCGTCTTTGGCGTCCCGAATCGTCAAGGGATCGCTGCGTTGATTTTTGACCGGATCGCCGCTGCCGGAATTTTTGTTGATATGATTGTCCAAAGTTACCCAATTGAACAAGAAGCAGTGATTGGATTCACCGTTCCAAAATCCGATCTCGACCGGGCGATCGAAGTCACCGAGGCTGTCGCGATGGAACTGGGCTGTCAAAAGGTCACCTCAAGGCGTGATATAGACAAGTTGTCCGTATCGGGCATCGGATTACGGAGTCATACCGGAGTGGCCATCGGAATGTTCAAAGCGCTTTCCAACGCCGGAATCAATATTCAGATTATGAACACCAGTGAAGTACGGGTGAATGTCATCGTCGATGGCGAAGACGGCGGCCGAGCTCTGAAATGCCTCCGCGCTGCGTTTGCCGAAGCGATTCACTGAGACTGGCAATCGTCGCTGGTCGAACAAGTGCCAACCGACCACTAAACATCAGACCTGTGCGGTATGCTGACAAAAAATCAGGAGTCCGCTCTCCCAATTAACGCCCCGTAGAATCCCAACTGATTCGGTGATTCCCGTTATTTCGGTACCCGCTTCGAGAAGTCAACCACCCGATTTTGTGCTCATCATCAGGTCGTCACCACACGGCCTAGAGAATTTCGGTGATTACTCGTCCTCGACTCAGAGGTAATGGCCGGCCTTGATCATCAAAATATTCCGTCGAGGGAGGCAGGCCCAAACAATGCAAGATGGTAGCGGTAATATCCATCGGCTGCACCTTACCTTCAATCGGATCCGAGGCGGTTTTGTCCGACTTTCCATGAACAACGCCCCCTTGGATTCCACCCCCGGCCAGCGCCAGGGAAAAACAACGTCCCCAGTGATCCCGTCCAGCGTTTTTGTTAAATTTCGGCGTGTGACCAAACTCTCCAAGCCAGGCGACCAACGTGTCTTCTAACATGCCTCGTTCTTTGAGATCATTTAGCAACCCCGAAAAAGCTTGGTCCGCGATTGGCATCAAATGGTTGCGTAACGAAACGCCATGTACGGTATGCGTATCCCATGTTCCATTGTTGGGAGCATTTTTGAGGCGAGTCCAGTTCACTTGCACCAATTTGACTCCCGATTCAACCAATCGTCTGGCGAGCAAACACGACTGACCAAAACGTGACATCCCAAACGATTCTCGGACCGCTTTGGTTTCTTTGTCGATCCGGAACGCATCCCGGGTTCTACTTTCGGTCAAGAGGTCAAAGGCCTGATCGTCATAGATCGCTTCGGCGGACACCTCGTTAGTTCCGTTGAGCGCTGCCATTTTAGAATTGAGTTCGCTTAATAATCGTTTCCTTTCGGCAAATCGCATTGACGACATCTCTTTGGATAATGCGATCGAAGGTGGTTTAAAATCAGGTCGAGAGGGGTCACAGCGAATCAGCCAAGGATCATAATTCCTACCCATGAACCCAGCGCCCTGCCCTGGCCAGACAATCTCCCCGTCATTGGCGATGTGATACGGCAAAGAAATTGAGGAAGGAAGCCCACCATTTTCCGGCATAAATTTCCGTACCATGGCTCCCAGGCTGGGATGCAGGTTCGGCCGCTTCGACGTGACATTTTCCGCCGTCAAGGGTTGGTGAGGAACACCTGTCAACATTTGATAGCCGCTGGACGAGTGCGCATTGTCATGGCTGACAACACCACGCAAAATCGCCAGATCATTCACCCATTCAGCAGACCGCGGCATTAATTCACCGACGTGAAACCCGGGGATTTTGGTTTGGATCGCCCGGAATTCACCGCGAACATCCTCCGGTGCGTCCGGCTTGGGATCCCAGGTTTCATGCTGAGGTGGTCCCCCCAGCAACCAGAACAAGATCACAGCTTTTGCCTTACCGGAACGAGGAGTACTGGCAATGCCGGCTTGTAACTGGGGTGATTTTAAGGCAGACGTCGACAGTCCGAGTGCCGATAAACCACCCACTCTCAACGCCTCCCGGCGTGAGAAACCATCACACAATCGAACGCCTTGATCGAAGACACTAAACATGAGTCTATCTCATAAAAATCCAAATCCAGACGCACCCATCCACCAACGGGTGCCAAAAGTCCATCAAGCCAAAGTGGAAACACCTGATGGCGATTTCAACACGCCATTTCAAAGACTCAAAGGGCGCCGTTTGACCACGCGGTTATCGTCACTGATCCCTCTATCGTCCTACGAGCCTTCCACCAGGTCAAGATTCAAACTTCACTTCGCCATCACGACCGAGCGTTTGTTGACAAAAACCACCAAAACCTCTTTGTTTCTGCAATCAAGGCGGTTTATTACCGGTTTCGTACCCCGAATCAAGAAGGAGTTCCAGTCCATCCCTGCCCTCTGCGTAGCCCTCTCTGGCCTAAACCCTTTAAATCTATTAAAAAAAACGGCTATACATGGGCAAATCCGAACATTGGTCCCCTCCAACCTCGTAATAAGGGACATCTTGCGGTCAGCCCATGATCCGGTGATTATCCAACACTATAGAGGGAACCGCATGGTTGCGCCGCCGAGGTGGAAAAACTGACGGCGACAGCAGTGGTCACACCGATATTAATCCTGACAATATAGACCTAGCCAATCATTTATTCATCCAATTGGAAATCCACGGCAGACATGTTATTCAAAACGAAATTCTTATGTTTCATGATCGGCTTGTTTCTTTTGCCGGGGATTACCAAAGGTCAGCAAAACAAGCTTCCTAACGTGATTGTGATCCTGGTGGATGACTTGGGTTACGGTGAGTTAGGCTGTCAGGGGAACCATCAAATCCCCACACCCAACATCGATTCGATTGCCGCCAACGGCGTACGTTTCACACAAGGCTATGTAACTTCACCGGTCTGCAGCACATCGCGTGCTGGTTTATTGACCGGGCGACATCAGGAACGCTTTGGCTACACCACTAATCTAATTGGGGCAGCCAACGACGAACCCAACGCAGGTCTGCCACTGCAGGAAAAGACAATTGCCAATTACCTTTCAGATTCCGGATTTATCACCGGT
Source organism: Planctomycetota bacterium (assembly GCA_014238905.1). Classification (GTDB taxonomy): domain Bacteria; phylum Planctomycetota; class Planctomycetia; order Pirellulales; family Pirellulaceae; genus JABAAE01. The sequence continues at coordinate 67,147 of JABAAE010000016.1, read as the reverse complement.
TTATTTGGCAAATGGCATCTTGGCGCCACCTCCAAATACCTGCCCCTGCGAAGAGGGTTTGATGAATTCTTTGGTTTCCTCCATGAGGGCCATTTTTATACTCCCCCACCCCATTACGACGTCGTCTCCTGGCTGAGAAGAAAAGTGATTCCAGGAGGAGGGCAGGGAAGGTTTTTTTCCCGGGATGGCCGAACGATCTATTCTTCGCAGATGGGAACCCATGAACCCAGTTACGATGCCGGGAACCCCATTTACCGCAACGGCCAACCCGTCGAAGAAAAACAACATCTCACCGACGCCATTTCTCGCGAAGCCAAGGAATTCATCCTGAGAAATTTTGACAAGCCCTTTTTCATGTGCGTGCATTACAACGCGGTCCACAGTCCCATGCAAGGCGCTGATCGTTACATGCACAAATTCAGAAATATCGAAGATCCACAACGCCGAATATTTTTGGCGATGCTTGGCCATCTGGATGACGGAGTCGGACAGATCCTCGGCGCCCTGCGTCAAATCGGCGGGACCAAAAACACCTTGATTCTATTCCTCAGTGACAACGGTGGACCAACACGTGAACTGACTTCCAGCAACGCGCCCTTGCGCGGTGAAAAAGGCCAACTCTATGAGGGCGGCATACGTGTTCCGTTTCTAATGCAATGGAAAAACAAAATCCCCGCCGAAACCGTTTTCCAGCAACCTGTCAGTTCACTTGATCTCAACGCTACATTGCAGAGCATTGTCGGATTTGAACCAAAACACAAACTCGATGGTGTCGACTTGTTACCGTATGTTCAAGGAAACAAAACAGGGCGACCACACGACAGACTGTACTGGAGATCCAAAAATCAAACAGCTTTGCGGTCTGGAGACTGGAAAATCGTTTCGACAGAAAAGCCCTCAAAAGAAATTCGATACGAAGTTTTCGACCTCGCTTCAGACATTGCCGAAGAAAACAATCTTGCCGATGCGAATCCGCAACGATTGGAGGCATTGCAAAAGGAACTACAGACCGCCTCCATGGATTACCGCTGGACATCGCCCGATCGTAAAAAAGGTGCCGCAGAGAAACCTCTGCCCTGATTGGATCCCATCGATCAACGTTGGCAAGGTACGCCAGGATGTGTTCATTGCCCCTGCCAGTGCACCCCAGCCAGTGCACCCCAGCCAAACCATCAATGTGGCGATCTATAATTCACTACGGCTAAAAAGATAGCCAAGCACAAATCCGATTAACATCGAAACCGGTATCGCGATAGATAACGACCACATGATTAAAACCGCGGCCGAAGATTGTTCCTCGCCCGGTTCGACCAAAATCGGAGGGGGTGGAGCCGGCATATCGGTACGCTGACTATCCTGGTTTCCGACAGACCCGGTACTGGCGGATACCTGCCCGCTTAATTCTGAAATGGCCAAATCAGCGACATCATAGGAAGCCGATCCGGTGTCATGCGAGTTAATGACGATCCGCTCGTTTTCGACCGACGGCGGGGGTTCGGGCATCCAGCGAGACTGCCGCGAAGAATGAACAACCGGTATATTGTCATCGGTTGCCCAAGGTGCCAATCGCTGTGCTACTTCTTCACAGGACTGAATCCTGTCCTGCGGATCTTTTTCCATCATGTCGGCAATTAAGTCAACATATTCATCGCTGATTTCGTCATTAAACCTGCGCGGATGCCAAGGCGTTTCTTCAAGGTGCCGCCGAGCCTTACTTTTAGGAGTGCCGCCAGGATAGGGAACTTTTCCCGTGACCGCATAATAAAGCGTGCATCCCAGCGAATAGATATCCGTTGCCTTGGAAATATTCAGAGGCGATTGTATTTGTTCCGGGGAAAGGTAATCAGCGGTCCCTACCGTCTTCCCATGGCGAGGATCAGTTGAATCCTCCAAAAAACCCGCCAGCCCCAAGTCCGAAACCTTAACCGTGCCATCAGGCGTAACGAGAATATTCCCCGGCTTGACGTCCCGATGGACCAATTGTTCCCTGTGGGCATATTCAATTCCAGTCGCTGCATTCATGATAATGCTGGAAGCTTGCTGAACCGTAAGCTTGCCTTTGGATCTGACCAGTCGCCGCAGGTCCGTTCCGGCCACATACTCGACGACCAGATAATGAACGTTTCCGTCTTCACCGGCATCGTAGGCGCGAACAAGATTATGGTGATCAAGATTCGCCTGCATACGGATCTCTCGCCGAAAGTTCGCAATCGACTCCGCAGTCGCCTTGGATTGCGGCAAAACTTTGACAGCACATTCACGGCCCATCATTTCATGGACTGCCTTAAACACCTGCCCCATTCCGCCCTGACCAATCCAGTCAGTGATGATGTAGGGACCTAGATTCAATTTGGTACGCCCAGCATTAAGCTGATCGGCCTGGTATTCGCTGATGACGCCCTGTTCGGTCAGTTTCTCTCCCAGCTTCTTATCATCGATTGGCCCGGTAGCGGATTCGGGCGGCATGGAATTCCGAATTTCCGCTATCGCGAGCCTCAACTGATCCTCGGTGACAAGTCCGCTGATCATGGCAGATTTTCGAAAAACAGTCTGAGTGGGTGGTGCCAAGGTTGTTTTCAGAAAAAAAGGTATAACAAGTCCCGAGAATTGCCTACAGCGGGCAACACATCCGGCATTAGCCGATCTGAGAGGGCATCGCCCAGCAGAAATGGCATGTTCAGCTCCATCTTCAAAGTAGGGTTTATTTTAAGAGATAGCGCGATGTCTTGCCATCCATTTTAAGCCATCAAATCAACGCCATCCAACAGTGTCGCGAAACCCTGATGGTCGTACCACTCCCGCGGTAAGGGACAAAACAACTCCAAACGCTCGGATCGGGTAGGATGCTGAAGCTCTAAATACCAACTGTGGAGGGCTATCCCTACGTTCATTTTTTGGGAACCTCCATATTTTCGGTCCGCATAAACCGGGGTTCCATGATCTGCAAATTGCACACGAATTTGGTGTTTTCGCCCGGTAATCAGGTTCACCTCAACCAGGGAAAATCGTTTATTTTGTTTCAAAACGCAATAATCCAGTTCCGAAAACCGACTCTGAGGCACTTCTCGGGAAAATGACTCCATTTTTTTCAGTCGATCATTTTTCCGCAACCACGACTGAAAAACTCCCCGAGATTCTGTTAACGTCCCCTCCACGATGGCCAGGTATTTTTTTTTGGGACTGGACTCCCGAAATTGTTTTGCCAGTCTTCCCGCAGCCTTGGAGGTTTTGGCAAACACCAGAACTCCCGATACAAACGAGTCAATCCGGCTGACAACGCCAAGAAATACATTGCCGGGCTTGTTATACTTTTTTCTTATCCGCTCCTTGGTCCAATCCAAAACAGTGGGCTGTCCGATTGCCGCTCCCATTGTGGCAACCCCTGCCGGTTTGGAGACGACGATCAAGTGATTATCTTCATAGATAATTCTATCTTCGGTCAGCGATTGCGAAGAACGGGATTGGGGAGAGCGAGATTTCACAGTGCCGCTATATTAATTGACCATGATGTTCACTGAAAGACCTCCAGGTCATCTCATCCTTGCCAGCAGTTCACCTAGGCGGGCTGAATTAATGAAATCAGCCGGGTATCAATTTCGCGTCATCGCTCCAGACGATGACGCCGAAGATGGCTTCCGCGACGGTGAACGACCCTCCGATGGGGTGGCGCGGTTAGCCTACCAGAAAGCGAAAAACGTTGCAAAAAAATATCATCAAGGCCTCTTTATCGGGTGCGACACCGTAGGTGAAGTGGATGGTAAAATCCTGGGCAAACCGGCCAACCGCAAAGAGGCGCTCAGTATGTTACTTTCGATGAGCGGTAGACAGCATCGTGTTTTCAGTGGTCTTTGCGTCTGGCAACGACCAGAAAACCTCACCGTCATCCGGGTCCAAGAAACCCTCCTGGAGATGAAAACGTTATCGGCGACATTTCTGGAGGAATACCTCGATTCTAACCAATGGCGAGGCAAAGCCGGGGCTTTCGGTTTCCAGGATGGGTTGAACTGGATTCAAATCATCAAGGGAAGCCCATCCAATGTAGTAGGGCTTCCGATGGAAATCCTGGCTGAAGTTTTGGATGATCTGACCAACAACCCGGTCAATCCCTGAGAGGGACCTCGGCCTCCTGCCCCATTCAAATCGGTGAGGGGAACCAGCAAAAACCCTTGCAGTTGCCAATGCCCCCTTGGTTCTTATCCGCGACTTCTCATCCACCCTAAGAGCCAGTGTTCCTAAGAGCCAGTGTTCCTAAGAGCCAGTGTTCCTAAGAGCCAGTGTTCCTAGAAGCCAGTGTTCCTAGAAGCCAGTGTTCCTAAGAGTTAATGGCAAGCGAGACTCAGAATCCACTAGAGCGACTTAAGCCTTGGGTTCAGCCTTTGGTTCAGCCTTTGGTTCAGCCTTGGGTTCAGCCTTGGGTTGAGACGGCGGGTTCACACCGGGCAACTGGAGTCCAGGAGGAAGATCACCCACACCCGGCAGTTTCAAATCATTGGAACCACCTTCAGCCGGCTCCGCTTTTTTCGCGGTGACCAAATCGCCGCGAGTCAGCTTTATTTTCGCCAAATTGGCTGCGTCAACAATGTAAAACCAATCCTCGAAACGCGAATTGAGATTGGCCGCTTTTTCCTTACCATCCTTGACCTTCTGCCGATAGGCTTCGATGTCCTGATTATATTGTGCCAAATCAGTTTGATACTGGATCACCTGCTGCTGATACTGCTGCATCGCCTCCTGGTAGGCGGCCAATGCTTTCTGCTCCGCCGATTCCGGTTTATCAGCCGATTCGGTGGCCCCACCAGATTCTTGAGTCAACTGCGGGGAGGGGGCTCCCTTTTCTTTACTCGATGGAATTCCCTTTTCCTGTTCGGCATTTGGTTCTTTTGCCGCGGACTTCTCTTCGTTTACCGTTGGTGGTGCCTCCTCTTGAGGAGCCGAATCGCCCTGGGCGTCCTGTTCCTGAGCATCTTGACTCTTTTGTTCGCTTTGAACGTTCTCTTGCGGCTGCTCAACGTTCTGTTTTTTCTCTTCTGAATCCTCCTGATTCAGGAAGACCACTTCCCCACAACCACCCGATTCCTCGGAGTCCTTGGTTTTAGGGTCGGAAACTTTAGGTAAACTTTTTTCAGGGGTTACAGCAGACTCTTCGGTCTTTTCTGGAGCCGCTTTTTCCTCGTCTGCCGGAGCCGCTTTTCCTTTGACTTTTGCATCCTCTTTTTGCGCCGCAGGTTTCGCCGGACTATTCAATTCTTCCGGGGGAACACTCGCTGGTGCCGGAGCCGGTTCTTTTTTGGCGGGCTCGGCACCTGGCTCTCCTTTTGCTGGAGAAGCTTCGGGCATCTGGGGTTCTACCGGGGCCGTCGGTTCAGTGGGTTTCTCGATCAATGACTCCTCAAAACTAACATGCACCGACATGATCTTCCCCTTTTTGAGATCACTCTCACCCGACTCGTTGGCGACTTCGCCAGGGGCATCTGCGTCGTCGTTGGCATCCGGTTCGGGTTTACCCGCGGAGAACTCAAATGAATCCCCTTCAATAGTCACGCTGGAACCAAAAACCAAATGATAAATCAGTCCCGCGTCGGTCCCGAATTTAAGCTCACCGTTTTCGGACAACAGAACCGGATTACTCAAGTTTTTCTCATCATCCAAGCCGAGGATGAAACCCTGATTGCCCAGCAATTGCGTCGCCTGCCGCTGGATAAATTCAACATCATCTCGGCTAACACCCTCGGGGACATTGACGGTCAGATCCGCCTTAAGGACTTTGGTTTGCCCATCTTCGTAAGTCGGTTTGCGATCGACACCAACAATTTTCAGGTCACCGAATTGATTTGAGAGTTGATCGGCCGGACTCGATTGCAGCTCTTCGGATTCTGAATTCAATCCATCCAGCTTCCATTCAAAGCCATCTTTTTCCAACGTCAGTTCTTCGTAGCTATCCCTGATGGGAGCTCGAGCTTTTCGCCCATCTCCGAGGTCAATTTCTTTTTCAACAATTCCATAATTCAACAACTGCATGTTGGAGATATTGGCATCGGCGATCTGGAGTAAATCGCTGTCGATCCAATCTTCCAAGTCGGTAGCTATCTGGAGGTTCAACGTCGCAACATAGGTTTCATTTTGATCCGGTCGGCGAACATAATACCGTTGACCTTCCACCAACTCCCGTTTTTCTCCCATTTCATTTTCTGATTCCTGATCCACAGGTTTGCCAACGATCAAGTCAAAGACAACATTCCTGCTGTCATCGGTCAACGTGATGCGATCACCGATTTGATTGGCTTCCTTCAGTTTCGCATCAGGATCATCCGGATTATTTACACCGTATCGATCGTGAAGGTCTTTTTTCGTGCCGGCAAGGAATTCTCTGCGGATGTTGATGACGCTTCCGGCAGTTCTATTTAACTGATCTGCCGATTCAACCGGATAATCGAAGTGCGCCGGGATTGTCCATAAATCTCCCACCTTTTTGATCTCGAACTGTTTGGGGCTGCCTTCTTCCCAAACTGTCAATCGCAGAGAGGACGCCTGCCGCGGATCATTAAACTCCGGATAGAAAACCTCGCCGATCAACTCTGATTGGGCGTCATCCACCGGTTGAGACCGAAAATGAACGACCAACGCGACCGAAAAAGAAATTAAAGCAATTACCGAAAGGACAAGTGTGGTTGTGACTTGTTTCATTGGAACACCAGGAACGTCAATAAAATGCAAAAAGAGTTTTCAAATCTAAAAAACGAGAGATGTTTAAACCTGCCGTTGTTCACCTGCGGGAGATCGCTCCCTGACAAAACGATAAATAAAGACAAAAATCCCCAAAAACAAAGCCGGCAGGCAGGGAATAATGGTCGCTTTCATTCGAACCGATGCCTCGGTCTCCTGAACATTCTGCGCCTCCGTGGATTTCAGATCCGCAATTTCCCTGTCAAGCTTCTCGGTCAATTTTCGTTTCTCGATATCCTTCTTCTTAGCATCGTCCTGCTGAGCAGAGAGTTGCTGAAAAATTCGGGCAAATCCTGTGGTGGTGCTTTCGGCTTCTTTTTCTTCTCGTTCGGCATCAATTTTTGCTGCCTCACGTTGGTACTCCCGACGACTCGAATTTTCTTTTTCCAACCGGGCACTCCGAAATTCTTCTCTCTTGTTTTCCATGTAGGTCAATGTTCTTTGAACCGGATTTCGCCCACGCAGACTGACAAATTCTTTTCGCCCGCCCAGGGTATCAATCACGTTCATTAAAAACGGCAAGTTGTCAGGCCGACGCTTTAACTTCTCGGCAACTGCGCCAAACAAATTGGTTGCGAAATCGATATCCGAAATCACCACCGCCTGAACATCCCCCCCTTTGTCGGTTCGTTGCCCCGAAATATGGGCCGCAAAACAGACATCCGCTGTATTTTTCAGGGCGTACTGTTTCTGCTCTCTGACCAGCCGGGCCTTGGAGCCGTTCAACCGTTCCACTTCATCCTGACGGCCCTCTTCTTCGGCATCCGCAATTTCTTCGTCAAGCTCCTGAATTCCTAATTCAAACCGATAAAAGTTTGGATTAGTATTCAACGCATTGACATCGACTTTCCGTGGCGGAAACGAGGGTATATCCCGAGTTTCAGTCGAGACGACATCACCCCAGGAAACACCCAAAGCGTCCTTATCTACCGCAAGCAGTGAGGCAAATTTCAAACTACCCACCGCGTCGGTGGCCTTGGGAGAAATCGCACCGGCATAAAACATCAAGACATTTTGGATACCACTGGTAAAGACTGAATCGCGAATCACCAAATCTCGCCCGGCTAGATTCTGCAAGTTGATCATCATGGTCGACGGCGAACCCAACGCAACCGGAATCCCCTCACGTTCGGGCCCGGTATCGATTTTCAACTGGACCGGGTTTTGTTCCGGTGGGGCCAAAAACTCATAGGATAGATCACTAAAGTGAAGTTCTTCAAATGGTCGGTAAGCTTGGGAAACCACAGTTGGGAAAAATGCTGTCACACTCCGCTCCGGGGTGCCGGGTTGGGGGGGACCGCCAAACCGATTCGGGGTCGGAGGTGTTCCTGGGATGGTCGCCGGTTGGTTGACGCCATGCCAACGAATATTCAGGCCATCAAAAATTGTGGAGCAATCATTGTTTTCTTCGTCGACTCGATTAAACCCGCCAGCGGACGAAACCAATTTCTGTGTCGGTGATTCCGGCAGCGAACCAGGCTCGCCGCCAAGAAGAGCCCATGGAAACACATTGATAGGATCCACCATAATGCAAACAGGATTTCCCAGGTCGATGAAATCCAGCACCTCTTGCTGAAAATCCTTCCCGGTCCGACTCGGTCGAACGACAAGTAAAACATCGGGAATGATGAGTTTTGGAGACTGATCTTCTTCGGAATCCGCAGCAACAGCTTTACCTTCGTCTTGATTATCGGCATCCGATTTTTTAGCATCCCCGGCCTGCTTTTCCTCCGGCGATTGGGGATCTGATTCCTTTTTCTGTTGGGCAATCATATTGGTCAAATCCGAGCGAGAAACTCGAACGACATCGTATTTCTTCCGCAACGTATTGGTAATTAAATGGTTCAACTGGAACCCGTCGGAGTCCCCAAGGTAGCCAGCCTCGGTGTCCAATACGCCTAACCTGAGTTTATTCTGCTGTACCCCGGTGGTTCCCAACGCCCGAGTCAACTCATATTCGACCGGGGTTTCGGGGGTAATCTGAGGGATTATCGATTCACCAATGGAACTGGAGAAAACGAGTCCCATATAGACGTTTTGGCGAATCAGCCTGCCGCCAACTTCCGAAGAATGATCAATGCCTTCCAGCCCGGCAGCCCGAGCCTCCCTTTCTGTTTTGGAATTGGGATTCACCGTCACAATTCGCAGTTCAACACGGTCACCGCCCATTTGGGCATACTGACGAAGCAGTCTCAACAATCTCTTTTTGACCGGGACATAATCCGTCGGAACGTCTTCGCTGACAAAGGCCTGGATCGATACCAAACGATTTTCAGAAGCTTGCCGAATCACCTCGATGGTGGTTGGGTCCAATGTATTAACACCCAGAGACGTCAAATCCAGTTCGGTGTCATAGTAGTTACCGGCCTTGGATGCCATGAAATAGAGGCTGCCAGCAATCACCAGGATGCAAGCCGTTTGAGCCACATAAAGCCCCATCAACTTGCTTTCTTCGGTTGATGACCAGTGACGCTTGGTCATGACCACAAAGTTAAGAAACAGCCCAATGTTTTTCAGAAAAACAAAATAAAGCAAATTGGAAAGCGCCACCGACCCTTCGCCAAATTCGCGAAGCTGCCAAGAGAGCGAAAGGCTCTGCAGAAATTGGCTACCCGGAGCAATGGTTCCAATAAATACCGGTATCGAGCAAAACAGTGCCCCCAGCACAAAGGCCACCGTCGTGTTGGATGTCAGTGACGAAGCGAACATCCCGATACTCAACAAAGCAATCCCCGAAAGGAAATACCCAAGGTAGGTCGATAAAATCACGCCCCAATCGGGATTACCGATACTCGCCAAGGCCACCAATTGGGTGAGGGAAAAAACAAGTGCCGCCAGGTAAACGACCACCACCGAAAGGTATTTGCCAAGAAGGATCTCCACATCTGACGCGGGAAGCGTAAACAGAATCGCGTCAGTCCCCTGTTTTTTTTCGTCTGACCAGACCCCCATCGTAATCGCTGGTATTAAAAAAAGGAGCAGCAGTGGATACGCATCCGTTAACTGATCTAACGTGGCCAGATTATCGGCAAAAAACCTTGGGCCAAACGCGATAATACCACTCACGACGACGAAAACGACGATGAATAGGTAACCAATCACGCTGGTAAAAAAGGTCTTAATATTTCGCGAAGCAATTGCTGAAATTACATACGGGCGAAACATAATTGAGGTTAACTCCGTGTTCGGGGAATCTAATTTGTAAAGTCTAAGGACGGCCGAAAAGCATCGCCCCAATTCATCAACTAGGTCTGTCTTATCTTAGGAAACCGATGCTGCCTTGAACTTCGTCAAGTCGTGAAATTTCCTCTCGAGGTCTTTTTCGTCATTCATCTCAGCGGTCGTCCCGTTGAACCGTATTTCACCACGATCAATCAGGATGACGTGACTGCATACCTTTTCAACTTCTTGCAGAATATGCGTCGAAAGTAGGACGGTTTTGTTTTTGCCCAGGTCCTTGATCAACTGCCGAATTCCGACCAATTGATTGGGATCAAGGCCGCTGGTGGGTTCATCAAGAATTAAGACTTCAGGATCGTGCAGCAGCGCCTGCGCCATTCCGACCCGTTGGCGAAATCCTTTGGAAAGCTTGGAAATACTTTTGTGCCAAACCTCCGACAGATCACACTTTCCCGCGACGAAATCAATCCGCTCTTTCAATTTTGAACCAGACAACCCACGGACTTTCCCCAGATACAGCAGCGAACTGTTGGGTGTCATTTCGTTGTACAGCGGCCCATTCTCCGGCAGGTATCCAATTTTCTCGCATGCCTTGATTCGCTCCTCCCCAATATCAAACCCGGCCACCCGAGCGGTGCCGCTAGTCGGGGCAATAAAGCCGGTGATCAATTTCATCGTCGTCGACTTTCCCGCGCCATTAGGCCCTAAGAAAGCGCAAACCTGAGACTTGGGAACCTCAAACGATATATTGTTGACAGCCGCAAAAACTCCGTAATTCTTGCTAAGTCCAGAAACTTCAATCATCAAATCAGACGATGATTCCGACATAAGTATTTTTCTCCACGATCTACTTAGTGTGCGATCAACCTGGTATGCGATCTTGCCCCCTAATCAAGAGAGCACTTCTTATTCTCAGGTCCGGTTATTGCTAACCCGGGAATTTCGTTACCAAATCCCCTCGTTACCAAAAATGTTTTGTTGCCAAATTCCTTCTTTACAATTTCCTGTGCGTGCCAGGTTGTGGTGAGGAATCGATTGGGCGGGTCCCCCATTCTATCTGTTCTCCCCTAAACTCAAAGTCCCCGACGGGTCCATATTTCAAATCTTATTGGTGTTTTTTTGAGACTCACTGACCGACCAGCCACAGACCGGCGGTGCCCCATCGGTGAGATCTGGAGAACGGCCTATTTTCAGCACCAACCCCCAAAATCACGCTCCCCCACTGAGAGGTGATGTTTTTAGGGCACCACGCCAATTCAGCCCACCCTCGCCAAGATGGCAGACTGAACCGAATCCGGCCTTTTTGGCTGACGAGTCCCGGTCGAGACCAATCTGGATGACAGCCCTCCTAAGCCCCGCTGAGGTGGCTTCCAACCGCCAAACAACAGATCCCTCGTCGATTTCCGGCATGCCAGATCGGCAATTCCCACCGCCAAACCCGTTTCAACGTTGGTTCGCACCTCCGTGAATATCTGGGTGAATGCCGTGCTGACGATCCGATTCCTTCCTGAAAAGCGGCGGCTTTGGTCTCGATCGGGAACATCCACCGCAACCCAGCCGTTCCCCCCCCCAAAAAATGCCCGAACCGACTCTCCATTCCAGAAATTCCACCGTTGAAACCGCCGAAGATGGCCTCAGGTCCGTCGGTTGGGTTCGGATTGGCAGCCATTCAGAGCTGTCACGATTGCTAATTTGGTTATTTTTTGGTGAGACCCGCCTTTTGTCATTAAACAGAGATTCGGAAAAACTAGACTTTCCACGCTACAAACCGAGGACAAAATGATTTTCCTCGGTATCCGTCACCGAATCAGACCGGAAGCTTATCTCAGATGAAATTCTCGCTCCGCGATACCTTTGCTCTGCAACAACTCCCTACGATTCCCAGAGTGGCAGAAGAGCTGTTGAACCAGTTAAAGCAACCCGAAATCGACTTCAAGCAATTTATCAACACCATTCAGTTCGACCCGGGTCTGGCCTGCGCCCTGATTCATACCGCGAATGAAACCTCTGATAAGAACCGGGAAATATCATCCATAGAAAAAGCCATTTTACAGATCGGACCGAAGCGATCCCTGAACGTTCTGGAGGGGATTAACCTCAGTGTTCAAACCCAAAAATCGGCGTGGCTTCCCATCTTTCAGTTTGGTTGGGCGAATTCAGTTTCCCATGCCATCGCTGCCGACGCGCTCAAAGAACATGGTTGTGAAAAAGATGATTCCACACTTTTTTTGATCGGATTACTTTCGGACATTGGCACCCTGATCCTGATGAGTACCTACCCAGATATTTACTTGGAGAAAGTCTGGCCGCGGCTGTGTTGCGGCCAAACACCCGAAGACGTCGAAAATAGCATCTTTCAGTTTTCGCACATCACCGTCGGTCACGAATTCGCACGACGATGGAGACTCGGAGAGGTTTTTTCTTCTTCGATTCTGCAGCACCACAGCGAAACCAATGGCAACATCTATACGTTTATTGCCCAATCAGCGCGGCGAACCATCGACATCATCGACCAACGGGGTGGTCCCGAGGTTAAAGAGAAGCTGGAAAATCAGCTGTCGGATTGTCTTGGAATGACGACCGACGACGTCGAAAAAATGATTGACGAAGTCTCCGTTCGGCGTCAGGCGGCCCTCAAAGCCCTCCATCTTCCGATGCCGAATACTCATCTATTAGCTGAAGCGTTGCGGTAACCTGAGCAACCACAAATCCCAACCTCATAAAACCGTCCACCTTTCAAAAAGTGGACGGGTGTCTGCCCACGGGTATTTCGCTGCAGACCTTTCTCACCAAAGATGAGACCTCGAGTTGCTTCAACAGGTCAAACCTGCTGCTTGGTGCCCCGGAGGACTAGGGCGAAATGTCGTAACAGTAAATCAGCTCTTGATCCCGCAGAAACATTTTACCGTTGGCAATGACCGGATGGACCCAGATCTTACCACGGTTGCTGCGGTTTTCTGTCTGTGGCTCAAGCTTGAATCGACCCGCTTCCTTCCAGCCTTCCACCGCAGCGTCAATCAAGACGACTTCGCCCTTGCTTTCGGACAGACAATAGAATTTTCCATCTGCATAAGCGATCGCACCTTTTGACAGGGCTTTGTTCTCTGCCCAAACTTGTTCTCCATCAGCAAACGACTGGCACGTCCAACCCCCTTTTCGGCCATCAGAGTATCCAAAAAGATGTTCACCAACAAGAATGACTCCGCCATGATGATTAACCATCACTTGATTTTTCCAAACCTGCTTCACCGAATTGTCCGCTGCCACCTCGACCGACATACAGCCAACTCGATAGCCACTGGACACATAAACCCGATTCCCTTTGACAATGGGAGTTGGGATCACTGCCGTTTGCCCCGGCCAATCGGATTTCCAGAGCACCGAACCATCCACTGGCGACAGCGACACCAGTGATTTCATAGTGAGTTGAATGTACTGCGGTTGATTGTTAATGACCGCTTTGATTGGGGAAGAATATTGTGCACCATCCTGAAAGTCTTTGCTTTGCCAAACGATTTCGCCCGTCTTTTTGTTAAGCGCTACCACTGCTCCATCTTTGCCGCCGGGTGTGCAAATCATATTTTTGCCGTCCACTAATACCGACTCGCAATAACCCCAAAACGGGGTCTTACCGCCAAGGTCCTGCATCGTTTTTTCCCAGACCACGGTCCCGTCTGAACTCTTTAAACAGGCCACCACGCCATTTCCGGAAACGACATAGCAATGGCCATCGTCGATGGTAGGGGTTGATCGAGGACCATCTCCCCATCCATTCTTAAAAATCTTGGCTACGTTGGTTTTCCATTTTGTCTCGCCATTTTTGACATCCAGGCAGACCACAAACTCATCATCACCACCGATTTCCAATCCCATCGTAAAAAGGTGATTGCCTACCACCGAAAATCCTGAATATCCCAACCCGCCTGCTTTGCTAAGCCAATCCCGTTTGGGGCCGTCTGCGGGCCACGACTTCAACAAACCGGCTTCGTTGGAAACATCGGTTCGGTTCGGACCTCGCCATTGAGGCCAATCGTCCGCAGTAACGCCAGCTACTGACCAAATCCCAACAACCACAAAACAAAAAAACTTCATATTCTGTTCCATAAAATTAAGATACCATTGACTCCATTCCACAGTCAGGCATTCTAACAGTCTTGGCCCGGAAATTCGACCGCGGAATTCCGATCAACTAGCGATCAGGAATTTCTTTTTTTGGGGGGGGGCGTCTATTTTGAACCGCAGAGGACCAATGACCAAGGTTAATCAACCCCAACTCGCCCTGCTGCTAGGTTTTTCCTTAATAGTTAACTTGTCGATAACAGGCTGCCAGGTTCAGGAGAGTCAACCGTCAACAAGCGTTGCCAATCCAAGGGACGATTTTTCAGGACGTTGGTCCGCCACTCTCCACTCTCCGGGGGGGGCACTGGAATTCGAATTGCAGATTCACAGCGATACCACGGCTCTGACTGGGACCATCATTAACGGTGAAGAACAAATCCAGATCGATGAGCTAGAGATCACCGGAGATCGCTTGATCCTCCGATTCCCTCATTATGATTCCGAAATTTCAGCAGACCTGGTCTCCCCCACCGAATTGTCCGGAACCTGGATAAAAACAACCGGTGCAAATCAAACCGATCAAATGAAATTTTCTGCCAAGCATGCGCCGCGTCAATTTACGTCACCTCCCACCAGCGATATCGCTGGCAGGTATCGTGTCGAATTTGATTCCAGTGCTGACCCAGCCGTTGCAATTTTTCGCTCGAGAAAAAACCGCCTGGACGGGACGTTTCTGACAACAACCGGCGATTACCGTTACCTGGCGGGCAACTACAATCCGGCCGACAAACAATTGACGCTGTCGTGCTTCGACGGGGGACATGCCTTCCTTTTCAAAGCTGTTCTGCAACCAGACCATACCCTCCGCGGTGATTTCTGGTCACGCAGCAGTTGGCATGAAAACTGGACCGCTACCCCTGATCCCCACGCTGAGATTGCCGATGGATTCCAGCAAGTCAAATGGGCCGAGTATGACCTCGGCGAACTGAAATTTCCTGATTTGACCGGCAAACGGTTTTCGTTGGATGACGATCGTTTCCAGGGCCAGGTCAAGATTATTCAAGTTTTTGGGTCCTGGTGCCCCAACTGTCATGATGCGTCGCTGTTTCTCACAGAACTTCAGCAGGAGTTTGGTGACCAAGGGTTGTCGATCGTTGGCCTTGCCTTCGAATTGACGGGCGATTTTGACAGAGATACCCAACAGTTACTCAAATACCGCAAAAGAACCGGGGCCTCTTATCCTATTCTACTGGCCGGATTGGCCGACAAAACCAAGGCCACCGAAAAGATCAAAATCCTCAGTCGAGTGAAGTCTTTTCCCACAACAATCTTCCTCGACCAAGACGACCAACCGTTGGCAGTGCATTCCGGCTTCAGTGGCCCCGCCACCGGTGCGGCCCATGTCAGGCTCAAAAAACGCTTTCGGACAATTGTTCAAAACGAACTGGGAACAAAGTAATTCTGGTAGACTGGTCCGAAGGCACGACAATCGACCAAGAGGCCGTTTGGTTTTAAAAAACCGGCAAGCCCGACGATGGTCATCGTGCTACCACGGATTCCTCTCTAGCCAACCCAACGGGTCAGACAGGAAACCCCCTGGGTGTTTTGAATTCAACTCATTTACAGGATAACTCTATGCGTTTTTTCATGCTCATGGTCCTCCTTATGGTCAATTCATCGCTAGGCGCACAGCCTTTGGTCTACCAGGGAACAGCCGGTCCGGGAAAAGGAAAACACATTGTCTTTATCGCAAGCGATCATGAATACCGAAGCGAGGAGACATGCCCCGCACTGGCGCGAATCCTGGCCAAACACCATGGCTTCAAATGTACCGTGGTATTCGGGCTCAATGCCGTTGGCGAAATCCAACCCGGGGCCAACAATGTACCCGGCATCGAAGCATTGAAGACGGCTGACTTGATGGTGATATTCACACGTTTTCAAAACTGGCCGGACGATCAGATGCAACATTTCATCGACTACCTGGATCGTGGTGGTCCGATTGTTGGCCTCCGCACCGCCACCCATGCTTTTAACGGCATCCAAGGTGACAATGCCAAATACAACAATGGCTATTCAGGCACCAACTACAAAGATGGTTTTGGTCGCCAGGTGCTGGGGGAAAAATGGGCAGGCCATTACGGTGGCAATCACCGTCAAAGCACCCGTCTGGATATCGTACCGGAAAAAAAAGACCACCCCATTTTGCGTGGAGTCAAAAACATGTGGGCCCAATGTGGTGGTTACAAAGCAGCCCCGTTAGATCCCAGCGACGTATTGGCCATGGCCCAGCCGCTCAAAGGGATGAGTCCGGATTCACCGGCCAATGAAACGATGCCGCCGGTCCCAGGAGCTTGGACCCGTTCTTACTCTGGAAAATCAGGCGGTAAGAAAAGCCGAGTCTTTACCAGCACCTACGGCGCAAGCAACGATTTATTGAGTGATGGTTATCGGCGATTATTGCTCAACGGTTGCCTCTGGGCCTGTGGCCTGGAGGACCAAATTAAAAAAGATCTCAACATTCAATTCGTCGGCCCGTTTAACCCCACGTGGGGCCGGGGAGGCGGAAGGCGGGCTGCCGGTGTTAAACCGGCCGATCTTGCCGGATGGGAAACGCCCATTGTACCACTGGCCAAATGAGAGCCATCGGCGGGCTTTTGATGGCAGCCCAAAGGAGCGGCTGAATTTGCCAGTAAATTTGCCAGTAAATTTTGCAAATAACGATTTGATTTGAAATAGGAAAAGGTTTCAGTTTGTCAGCCTTTTGATAGATGCGAGACCGCACCGAGTTGGTTGCGCCCAAAACCAGCACTAGCAGTACGACGAATTCAAAACGGGAAATTCGATTGGCCATCCGAGGTCGGCGGCGGCTTTGGATCCAATCAGGGGCATTTTGGTGGGTCGCTCTCGATAACCAACCTGCTCCGAAAAAAAGTCTGCTCGGTGTAATCGTGAACCTCGGTGTAATTGTGAACCTCGCGTAACCATGAAACTCGTATAACCATGAAACTCGTGAAAACATGAAACTCGTGAAAACAATCATGATCATTTGAGACAGCACATGACAATCCTGACTTTTTCGTTCTTTTCATTGCTCCTGTTTGGTGTGCCTTCGCCGCACCTCGATGAGGATCGCTTGCTTGCCGCCAATTCGGTCCAGGCCGGACTCACGCTGCAGCCCGTCAAAATGGCCATCCAGAAAGGCCTTCTGAATTTAGGATCCCAATTCGTGCGCACCCCTCACCCTCGGCCGCAGAAGGGGGTCAATGAAAACCAGGTCAGCGATCATCCAAACCCATCCGAAGCCTTGCTTACGGTGGTGGCTTTTGCAGAAAAACACATGCCCAACTCAGCGGGTGCACTAAAGACGTTTCTGAGCCAATCCAGAGACCAGGCTGGCATCCAACGGATCCTGCGGGAGGGATCCCAATTGATTCAACAAGTCGATGATCACCGAGAAAAATTCGGCAACGACCCTGCAAACATCTTGATTCAGGCCACCCAAGCCAGCTGGCAGTTAATAATGTTAGGGCACCAAATGGATCGCAGCAGTAGCACCCCTAACACCAGCGGTATCGCTCTCGACGACTCCATGAAAAAGCCAATTCGGCAACTGGGTTCCGACCGGAATGCCCTTCTCCTAAAAGTGGACCGCGGGCGGTTAGAGGCACAGCGGTCTTCGATTGTTGAATGGGAATCTGATATCAAGGATCGCCAAAAAATGGCAACTCGGAAAATCGCTGAGCAACTGGAAGAGTTTTATGCTGGGATCGCCGGTCCCGAACCGAATCAGCGCGAGACCCTGCCTCAGCCTCCAAGGAACGCTGACTCAATCGATCAGAGGTTGCCGATCATGGTGACCGACAATGACCTTGCTGCGGCTGCTAAATTGAATTACCAGCAACAGGTTTACCCTTTATTCGAGAAACATTGCTTCCAATGCCATGGGGAACAGACCCACCAAGGAGACCTGGATCTCCAGACGAAGTTGTTAGAGCGACCGTTGGTTAAAAACCGAACGAAATGGATTAGCGTCCTCCAACAAATCCGCAATCACGCCATGCCGCCACCCGAGGATACAACCATCTCCCGCAAGCAGCGGACGATCCTGGCAAGTTGGCTCCATTATCAAATCCACCACTTTGATTATTCGGCAGTTGACAATCCCGGCCTGGAGGGCGTTCGCCGTATGACTCATCTCGAATATTCCTATACGGTGGATGACCTGTTTGGCATGCCGCTGCAGACACGCAAAAGATTCCCCTCTTCAATGAGCGGCAGCAGTGGGTTTGCTAACAGCGGCAACTCCCTGTTTATTGAACAACTATTGATGGAACGTTACCTGCAGGTAGCCGAATCGATCGCAGGAAAATTCATGTCCGCCAAGGTGGAAGCAACGGCCTCTCGGGAGACATTTTTTAGACTGACCCCTGGCCCCTCTTTCACGCCCGAAGCTGCGATTCAGAAAAACCTGACTGCTTTCCTGCCCCGGGCCTTCAGAAGACCGGTTTCTCTCGCGGAGTTAAATTCATACCTGAAAATTTTCAAGACGTCATTTCGCGAATCCAAGTCCTTTGAAATTGCCCGTGATGCGGTGGTTCAGTCGATTTTAATCTCGCCGAATTTTCTTTTTCTAAACCACTCTCAACCCACCGGTTCCCAATCCGAAAAAATCGATCACTGGCAGGTAGCCAATCGACTTTCTTATTTCCTCTGGTCTTCGATGCCCGATCGTGAATTGTTTCGCCTCGCCAAGGAAAAAAGACTTGATCAGGCCGAAGTTCTTTCACGTCAGGTCGAACGGATGTTAACCAGCCCAAAGTCAAACACCTTGGGTAGCGTGTTTGCCGCTCAATGGCTTGGATTTCAGCACGTGGGAACCCGAATTCGAGCTGACCCCATCGACAACCCCTGGTGCACCGACTCCCTGATGAAATCGATGAAAATGGAGACAAGCTTGTTTTTTCAATCTCTGATCAGAGACAACCGTCCCTTGAGCGAATTGCTGACAGCGGATTACACGTTTCTCAACGAAGAACTCGCTAATCACTACCGAATCGAGGGAGTCAAGGGAAAACAGATGCGGCGCGTCAAAGTAAATGGTGTGCGGGGAGGTATTTTTGGACAAGCGAGCATCCTGGCGATAACATCCTATCCCCATCAAACCAGCCCGGTAAAACGAGGGACATGGATCCTGACCGATCTGCTGGGAACACCACCCCCTCCGCCGCCCCCGGGGGCCAGCGAGTTTGCTGAAGAAATCGAGGAAAGCGAATCGCTTTCTTTCCGACAAAAACTCCAGCGTCATAGCCGGCAACCACAATGTGCTTCCTGCCACGCCCAGATCGATCCCCTGGGATTCGGATTAGAGCAGTTTGACTGGTTCGGTAGAACTCGCACTCGCTCACGGGGCCGAAGAATCGATTCCCGCGGAACCCTTCCTGACGGAACCTCATTCACCGGCGTTTCTGGTTTAAAAACGGTCATCATCGAAAAACACATCGACGAAATCGCAACCCAGATCACCCGAAAATTGCTTTCCTTTGGTTTGGGACGCCAACTTGAATACTATGACGAAAAAGCCGTCCGAAAAATTGTCGCTGACGCGAAATCGGACAACTACAGGTTGCAGAATTTAATCAAAGGCGTGATCAGTAGTTACCCGTTTCAATTTCAACGTATCCAAACAGATTGAGCTTGGTGACACCGGGATACGCCATCTTGGAACCCGAAAGAACGACCAACACCAGAGCAGGCCGATCCCCTGCCCTGCCAATGACATGAACAAAACCCTTTATTGAAAATCCCACTAATGAAAAACTCACCCCGGCCTCTTTTCAAACTGGGAAATTCCGCCGTCCCAGTTCGCAAACCGATCTCCCGGCGTTTAATGTTGCGAGGGGCCACCGCTGCGGTGGGCCTACCGTTACTGGAATGCATGATGGGATCCTCGATCCGATCCACTCAGGCGGTCCAAACCGCCGCCAAGCCTCCTGTCCGGCTCTGTTACCTATACTTTCCCAACGGCGTGGCCCCGGGATCCTGGGACCCGGTTCAAACCTCCGACCAATCGGACCTGAAGGCCCTCAATCAATGGATGGCGCCCCTTGAAAAACACAAAGACAACCTTCTCCTATTGCGAAACGTTTGGACGCCACGGGGCAATGGACATGGGGCTGGTACGGCGACCTGGCTGACAGCCGGCGGCTACGATCCAAGAAAAATCGATGCCGGTGGTCTCTCAGCCGATCAACTAGCTGCAAAGACCCTGGGCACACAAACCATGCTGCCGTCGCTGGAATTATCGCTAGAGGGAGAAGGTTTTTTTTCCAACAGCCTTCCCAGGAACACGATTTCCTGGAGTGAAAACAACACGCCGGTGACAAGAGAAACCGAGCCGCGGGCGGTTTTTGACAGAATGTTTGGTTCAACCGGCCAAAACCGGGCCGTCCAAAAATCCACGCTGGACCTGGTCCTGGAGGAAGCCAATCAGTTAAAGCGTAAAATCGGACGAAATGACAACCGAAAAATCGACGAATATCTCGAATCGATACGAGCGGTGGAACGTCGTATGGACTTCTCCCAAAAAAAATCTGAGCTGGCTGAACAAAACCCCGAACTAAAAAAGTTTATGAAGCGACCGGAAGCCGGCATACCGGACGACCATGGCGAATACATGCGACTGATGTACGATATGCTCGTCTTGGCGTTCTGGTCGGATGCGACCCGAGTCTCTACCTACATGTTGGATCACGGTCAAAGCAATCGCTATTTCAATTTCATCGACGGCGTCATGGGTACCTGGCACGCGATTTCCCACTGGCGGGACACCAGCGGAAAAACCGAAGATGACGACGGTAAACATTCATGGATTTCCCGTGACCAAAAGCAACAAATGTACAACCGAATCGTTATGTGGCACCACCGGCAATTTGGCTACTTCCTCGATCGTCTGACTTCCATCGAAGAAGCAGGCCGCCCATTGTTGGATCAATGCAGCATCTTGTACGGTTCCAGCCTGGCGGACGGTCATAGCCACCAAGCCAGGAATCTCCCCTTATTAGTCGCGGGAAAAGCCGGAGGACATTGCTTGACGGGGAAGGTTTCGAATTTCAAGCGAAGTACCTCGATGTCTCGTCTGCATCTGTCAATGTTACAATCAGCCGGCGTACCAGTGAAAGAATTTGGAGGGTCGAATTCTCCTCTAGAATTCGGTTAACTCCGTCCTCAGATTGGGAAGTTCCGTTTTCCTGACATCCAAAATCATTCCAAAAAAATTCTCGCCACGCCGATCCAGCAAAAAAGGCTCCCCTCACGGAGAGCCGAAGATCATTCAACAAACCACTTGGCGACTATCTTACCGCGATGGGTTCTTCTGGAACTCTTCGACGATTCGATTCACCAGGTCAATCGGCAAAGCATAGCTGCTGGTTCGTCCCGCTCTGGCAATATTGATACCGACAATTCTCTGATCAAGATCGACCAATGGACTACCGCACTGATCCGGCAGAAGCGGTGTATCGTGTTCCAATACGCTTGGGTATTCACCGTGGCGGCGACTTAACACCGCCCCCAGCCGCCGCATCACCTCAAATCTCGCCGCCCTTTCGCCACGTTGATTTCGACCATCCAGTGTGGCCTCGATCTGAATTTTTTGGCCATTTCGCAGGATGTCCAGCTTGATCAACTCACCCTGCTTTTTGGAACCGATGGCGGTCACCAACTCGGCAACGGTCGACATCTTTATCTTATCGATAGACGTCACAACATCGTCGGCCATTATCCCGGCTCGTCGGGCAGCGGAGCCCTCCGTGACGGCTTCTATTTTGACACCCGATGAAGATGGGGCGGGTTCGACACCCAAAAATCCCCGGTCTTTACCGATCACCGAGCGTGGCTTGACGGCCAGCGTTCCCATGGCCAGCGGACTGCCAATATTACCAACTGATACCAGAAAGCTCCCCTCCTCATAAGTTTTTGCTTTTCGACTAATCGGAGAAAGTTTGAAGTCCGTCTTCAAAATAGCCAAATCATGAACTTTGTCGATTTTGACGACCTTCGCCTTCATTGACCGATTCTTTCGATCACGGCAGGTGACGCTGGTCAAACCCTCCAACCGATCCGCCTTGGTGACCAACAGATGATCGGTCACAGCGGTCGCGTAGACAAGTTGTCGATCGGATTGGTCACCAAAGATGGCCACCACCGAGTCGCTTACTGCTTCAGAAAGGGGACGATACGCTTCCAGGTTCGAGGGATGCTGTTTTTCCATCCGATCCATCTTGCGATTTTGCAATTCCCGTTGTTTCAGCTCCTGGAATTTCCGGTTTTCTTTATAAAAAGAAGACAGCGTTCCCTCTTTTTCCTCACGATCGGAATCCGACTGTTTCTCCCGAAGTGATTCGATCTCTTTTCGCAATTCAGGAGGAAAAAACTCCTTCATCATTTCATCGAATATCTTGTCAAAATCGTTTTCCTGTTGGGCCGCAACCGGTGAAGAACCGGCCATCAAAAAACCCAAAAGAACAAGTCCTGGAATAGCGATGCCATAGTTCATTTTTCTGTCGATTGTTCTTTGATACGTCATTGGAACCTCGATTCTTTTCTTGGGTGCCGATTTTGTTTACAACGTTGATCGCCGAGATCGAATTACTCGGATTCCATTTCCGCCAGACTCTTGAGTTGAGCCGTTAGCAAGATTGATTTGTTTTGCCGAAGGATTCGCAGCCTGATCTCGCTCCCCGGCTGTTTGTCAGCGATCGCTTCTACGAGATCTGCGGCTCCATTGATCTGATTTTCGTCAATTTTAATAACGACATCCCCCACCTCGACGCCTGCCGCCATCGCAGCCGATCTGGGAATCACTTCCTCCACCCTCGCTTTGTCCTCACTCATCCTGATTCCCAGAAATGCACGGTTAGGATTGGGAGCTCCCAATTTTCCCCACGTTTTACCATCAGCCAGTTTGTCCCAATCTTCGAGGAAAGGATCGATCGCCGCGTGCCGGTTTTCGGCAATCGAACGACCAATCGAACTATGAATTCCGATCAACTTGCCGTCGATGTCAAAAAGGGGGCCGCCAGAGTCTCCACCGATCAAAGCACAATCGGTAATCATCCTTCGATTATTGTTTCGGAGGATTTTCCCAATCCTTACCGGGGGAGTCCTGCCAAGCTCATAACCACCGCTATGCCCTATCGTGATGCACCAGTCTCCCCGTTTGACGCCCTTCGAATCACCGATTTCGACATAGGGCCACTCGCGATCACCGATCAGCTTGCACATCCCTGCATCGACCGTCAGATTTTTCCCCAAAGGCCGGGCCTTGGCACGGCTGCCATCAGGGAAATAAACCGTCAAATCGCGGTTGCGAGGGTTGGTCGTCAAGACATGGCCAGCGGTCAAAATATAGCCGTCATTGGTCACCACTACCCCGCTTCCAAACCCAGTTCCGTCAGTGATCGAAACCGTGGCTGGCATAACTTTTTCGACCGCAGCCTTGATTTTTTTCTGTTGGTTCTTCAAGTCCGCCAGAGACTGCTGCGCCTGAGATTCCATGCTGAAAACAATCAGCATCAAAATCGAACCTAAAAAGCAAGTTGTTTTTCGCATCGATGTTTCTCCTTACTAATCTTCCGATTTCCAATTACGCTACGGAATGCTCCGGACCAATATTATTATTTTCGAACCTGACGGCAATCTGGTTCAATCTTTCTAGTCTTGGCAAAAAAAACGATGTCTTCTCGAGAACCCTTCCAAAACCCCGTTTTTATTGATAATTCGCTCTTAAAGGCTTATCGGATTCCCTCCACACCATTTTTTTTTTGCCAAACTCTTTTTCTACGAGGCAAAAAAAAAGCCGGACAGTTGTCCGGCTGCTGTCTCCAAGAAAGGATCTTGTCATTCAGCAATATCAATCGCGTATAGCGTTGATCGGTCACTGACGTACATAACACCATTGGCAATCGAAGGTGTCGTGTAAACCGAAGAATCAAATTGTACTTTCTTCAGTTCCTTCATTTCGCGACCTGCTTCCATGATCCAAACATCGTTATCCTCAGTTCCCAGGAAGACTTTTCCGTCCACGACCATGGGTGATCCCCAGATAGCGGCAAAAGTATCCAAAGCCCAGACCCGCTTTCCAGTCTCGTAATCCAGGCAATGCAAGATCCCGTAGAGATCTGCCGCATAGAGTAGTCCACCATGGACAGCCACGGTGGAAACCGTACGACTGTAAATCGCTTCTTCTTTTTCACCGGTTACCGATCCATCCTCGTCCACACCACCATAGTGCCAAATTTGACCACTGTTAGGGTTGGGTTTGCCCGGCTCTTCTATCTCTCCCAGTTCCGGACTGATGTCTCCGCTCTTTGTCGCATCGATACGATAGAGATGACCGACTCCATTGCCGTGCTCTGGATCCTGTCCGACCCCCAGAATAACACTGTTCTCAAAAAAGACGGGAGTTCCGATGACGGCGTTTCGATCTCCCTCTCCGCCAAGTTTCCAAACGGCTTCCTTGGGATTGAGATCAAATTTCCATACCAACTTGGGAGTCTCATCGGTCGACTCGGCATCAAATGCATATAGCCAACCATCGCCACCAGGCATGTAAACCTGGGCCTTGCCGTTAACCACTCCGACCGACGGTGAAGACCACTGCCCGTGGAGAATTTCTCTTCCAGGAGACCCGTCCTCCCAAACGACCTTTCCGCTGTTCTTGTTAACGCATAGAAAACTGGGAGCCCGTCTGGCTGGAATCTTTTTGTGCGACTCATCAACCCCGTTAGAGGTCACCAAGAAAATGTGGTCCTTGTAAATCACCGGTGAGCTGGTCGCCAGATTGTGTGGAAAAACACCTAATTCTTCGATCAGGTCTAACGACCAGATGATGTCGGCGTCTCCCTCTTCGGAATCTTCCTCTGCGGTGAATGGGCCGTCGTTTTCACCATCGGCAAATCCATCCATATCAAGACAAACCAGTTCAGCACGATTGGTGATCACGTAGGACTTGTCACCTTCGATAACAGGACAGGAACAAATCCCCTGCAACGGCCAGTCGCTGACACGACCAATCGGCAATTTTTTGCGAGTCAACTGCCACACAAAATCACCCGATTTTTCATCAAAGCAAACCACAACGCCGCGATCCTCTTCAGGTGGATGCTTGGGCCGATAACCACCGCCATTATTGGTACCCACAAGGATCTTGCCGTTACCCACCACTGGATTACCATAGGTTTGCGACCCGAGCTTGGCAGTCCAAAGCAGGTTCTTTTTGGTTTCCGGATCAAAATCGATACTAACACCCTTGGTCGAGTTAACCATGTTCCGGCCCGGGGCGCCTCCCCACATCGTCCAATCGCCTGATTCGGCTACCGCCGCTGTCGGTTCAGCACTCGTCGATTCAGCACTCTTTGAGTCCGCCGACGAATCCACCGGGTCGGTGGTTTCAGGCTTCTTCGATTCGGCATTCTTCGATTCGGCATTCTTCGAGTCGGTGACCGGAGCTTTGACAGCTGCAGTCGCCGCCTCTTTGGATTCCGAGGATCCTTCTGTTACCGAGGCAGAGGTGTCAACTGACTTCGCCGGCCCGGCTTTCGCGGAGCTCTTTTGCTGCTCTTTTTTTGCGTCAGCACAACCGATGACAAAAATCGCCGCGGCCACGACGCATAAGACATGATGAATTACTTTCATTTTCGTTATTCCTGAGTTACGACAATATTGTCAAAAAAGCAGTCAGCGATGGCGTATGAATAAACCCCGGGGCTTCCCATCGAATTAGGTTTTGGATCCACAACCTCTAGAGTCCAATCCGTCGGTTCGTCTCCTCCTTTTTCCCAGATTTTTCCATACAAAAAGGCTTTTCCGTCTTTCAGTTCGACTTTCATTTTCATCGTATACCAAACATCTGGATCGGCCTCAAAATCTTCTTCCGCCCCGTTCTCCACACCAGAAAGTCTCCATTCGGAGGGCCAACTGACAAACGAGCAAACACCTTCGTTTCCATTGAGAACGAACGTATACCGGTTGACACAAATCCCCACGCTGGCAAGTCGCCGTTTCTGTTCCCTCAGCAGGACATCTGATTGAATGGTGTAATTGGACATCGTGCCGGGGCCAAACCAGACAAAGTGACTTGGACGTGCTGGCCCAGGCCCCATTTTCATCGCCATATTGCCATCCACCTCAGTCGGTTTCATTTTAGCAAAGGCCCGCAACCAGGTTGGCGGCACCTGCATGGGTTTGAATCCGTCAAAATTCCATTTCCATTGTTTGGTTTTTGGGAAAACCCTCAAACGCGCCTTGGCAACCAAGTCACCGACTTTGGCAGTAATCACTCCGGCAACATGTTTTCCTGAAACAACCGTCGTCAATTGATTACCTTCGGTAGCTCCGAGGCTCTCGGCCGCTTCCAATGAGGGTTCCAGCATTTTGACAAAGCGACCATTCTCGTCAAAACCTGCCAACCGGTAATCAACCGATTCGCCTTCAATAACCCGTGTCTCATAGGGCCACAACTGAATATGAGCGATCTTCTCAGTAGCCGGTGTCTCTTCGGCCATCACTGGAATCGCTGGACTGCTTGGATTGGCAGTTTTGGCACCAAAACAGACCAGACGATCTCGCGAAGCAACATAAACCAACCCGTTGGCAACCGCGGGAGATCCGTAGATCTCGTCAAATCCTTTGCCACTGGTCGCCTTCATCTGGACCTCACAAAGTTTTTCGCAGCCCTCACGCGACGGTTTGCAAATATGAATTTTGCCGTCGACCTCCGTGACGATAATTTTTCCGTCAACGAAAATCGGGGATCCTTTCCCAACGGTCCCCAAGTTGTATTTCCATAGTTCTTTCCCGGTACCTCCGTCAAAGGCGAACATATCCCCGGTATCAGCGACCACATAGGCAATGCCATCTTTGTACAAAATGGCTGTGTAGCCTGCCTTGACATCATCCACCCGCCAAATGGACTCGCCCGTTTTGGCATTCAAACATTGAACTCGTCCAAATCGCGTTGTATCTACATTGTCTTCCCCGTGGGAAATGAACACTTTGCCATCGGCAATGGCGGGAGTCGAATTCAATCCCCGCTTCGACATCAGGTAACCCCATATCTTTTCGCCGGTCCGGGCATTCATCGCGTAGACGCCACCATCGCTGTTGCCACCGATCAACATGCGGGTCCCATCCACAACCGAAACGACCGGTACGGAATAATTGGTATCCCTGGGCTTACCACCGGGAGCCTTCATCCAGCGGAGTTCTCCGGTTTTCTTATCAAAAGCAAAATAATAATGCAGTGGTGCTGGCCCTTTGAAATCCCCCCAGTTGACCGCCAGCGAACTGACAATCAGTCGATCCTCATCAATGATGGGCGTCTGTGTTCGGCCACCATAACCGGAAATTTTTCCGAGTTCCTCAAACAGTGAGATTTCCCAGACTTTTTCTCCATCGCCGGTGTAGCACCTAAGGATCCCGCTCACCGAGTGCACATAGACATAGCCGGTTTCGGGATCGCCTACCATGTGCGCCCAACCGACCCGCTCGACAGGAATATCGGTTCCGAAAACGTTGAAACGATCGCTCCAAAGCTCTTTGCCCGTCATGGCGTCCCAGCAAATCACCTGCTCCTGAACATTTACCAACTGAGAGGGATCGCCGGTATTTTCAGATGTCCTGCAATTCAAATAGACCTTATTGTTGAGGACGATCGGGGTCGAACGACCACCAATCTTCGAAATCCACCTGACATTCTCCATCGTTTCGATGTTGAATGAATCGACAATACCGGTCTCTCGAGAAATGCCACTTTGCTCGGGACCACGCCAGTGCGGCCAAGATTGAGCCGCAACACTCGCTGTTCCAAAAAGTGAAACGGCGAGAAAAAGAGTCATTTGTTGACGCATGCACTATTCCTCTTGCGTGGATTGATCTTGAATTGAAAATTCTATATTAAACTAACTTCATTATTGTTTCAGGCGGTAGCCGATTTCTACGATCGGAGCTATCCAATTGCCGCTGGCTGTGATGGGTAAAACAGGTAGCCTTCCAATACGTCTGTGAAGTGACTGGAGGGTGGGTAAGCTTCCTGACGCAGTGCCGCTCTTGCGGGCAAGAGGTCCAACATTCCATTTGGAACGCCACAACGACCCTAATAACTTAACCAATGGTTGATATCTGTTCCAGCCTCACTCGGAAATTGCTGGTGAAAGGGTCCCGAGGCATCCCGACCGGCGATCACTTCCAACCAGCACCCGGTTGGGCTGACAAAGCGTGAGGGCTTTGCGTTGGACGCCCGTTTGTCAGAACCGACTTTTCCCACCCCGGCGGTCACTCAGGCGGAACCGACTGACCATCCGTTGATCTGCTCCCCTCGCGAATCGGAGACACAACCAATAAACTCTGGTTTGCTGGATCGCACACTTGGCTGCCCATTCTGGCCCCATGACTCGGAATGGACCAATCCTGCCTTGAATAACCAAAACAAAGGGGGCCAAAACGGGAAACCTCCCAACACGCAGGCCCACCCTCACCGAACCGGAAACTATTTCATTCTGGTCGGTTACCAGGTGCTGATGCGGGTGGGATGGATCTTTAAAACGGAGAGCGTCATCATTCCAGCGGTGATCGACCTGCTCTGTGGACCGGCCACCGCTCTGGCCGCCTCGCTGCGAAGTTGGCTGCCCCCGTTAAATCGCATCGGCCAAAGTTTTCCCCAGCTTTTCCTATCACAACGGATTCGCAACTTACGGCAAAAAAAATGGGTGATTGTGATTTGCAGCGGGGTGATGGGCAGTCTTTTTCTTGGTTTGGCCCTGATTTGGCACTATTACGGCAGCCATCCCGGTCCGTGGACCCGGTTTGCATTCCTATTGCTCTACGGACTGTTCTTTATTTTTGTTGGGATCAATAACCTCGCGTTTAATACGCTCCAAGGGAAACTGGTACCGTTTCAATATCGCGGGCGACTGATGCTTTTCAGTAATGTTGTGGGAGGGGTTCTCGCTATTGCGATCGCCTGGTTTTTGCTGCAACGCTGGCTCAACGATTCATCGGGAAAATTCGTTTATATTTTTGCCTTTACCGGGATCTGCTTCTGGATCGCGAGCCTCTTGACGATACTGCTTGCCGAAGACCATGATCACCACGACAAATCTTCACCATCCCATCCGTTTGTCGCCCAGTTTTTCCACATCCTTAAAACGGACCGACAATTCAGGTACTTGGCCGTTATCGCTGGTTGCTTTGGATGCTCAATGGTTCTTTTTCCACATTATCAGGCACTTTACCGGGACACACTGGAGACATCAGCCAGATCATTTTCCCTCCGGGAGATGATTTCCTGGGTGGTCCTCCAAAATGCGGGGACAGTCGGCTTCAGCGTGGTCAGCGGACTCCTGGCTGACCGACTGGGCAACCGGTTCGTTCTCCGGGGACTAATGAGCCTAATTACCTTGGTTCCCGTCTTGGCGATCATCCTCGCCGGCCATCCTGAATTGGCCCGGCGTTACTTTTTCATTGTTTTCATCATTTTGGGAGCAACACCGGTGGTCATCCGAATGATGAATCATTTTGTCCTGGAGCTGGTTCCAGCCCCGGATCATCCCCGATACTTGAGCTGCTTGAGCCTTTCGATCGCCTTGCCAGTCATCGCCGGCTCCCAGATCATCGGAATCTTGTTGCCAATTGTCGGCTTCATGCCATTATTTCTGGGGGTAAGCGGACTGGTTCTGGTGGGTACAATTTTCACCCTGTTGATAGGAGAACCTCGAAAACGCTTGACATAGTGAACTCGATCATCTAATAATCGGAGGGGCAAAAAACTTTTGTCCTCGACTCAAAGATCTTTCCAATCACTCAAACAGGGCCAACGAGGCGCTGTCACACCTATAACATTTTCGGAGATTTTAGTTATGCGAAAAATTGGAGCGGTTTCCGCTTGTGCCGTTTTGGCATTATTTGCCAGTTCGATGTTCATGGCCAATGCGAATGAACCCACCGCAGAAGTGGACGTGAGCAAGTTGTCTTGCGCGGTTAACCCGAAGCAAAAAGCCAAAGCCGCCAACGCTGCTGACTACAAAGGTGGCAAGGTTTACACCTGCTGCGGAGGATGCTTGGCAAAATTCAAAGGTGATTCAGCAAAATATGCTACTTTCGCCAATCACCAATTGGTAGCGTCCAAGCAATTCAAGCAAGTCAAATGCCCAATTTCCGGTGGAAAAGTCAACGCAAGCAAGTCGACTAAAGTCGGTGGTGTCTCTGTTGGTTTTTGCTGCGGAAACTGCTTGGCTAAAGTTGAAAAAGCTGGCGATCTGAAAGCACAAGCTACGCTGGTTTTTGCTGACAAGGCTTTCAAAAAAGGCTTTGTAACAACCGCCAAAAAGAAATAAGAACAAGAGTCATTTCCTGAGCCGATTTGGCCCCAGAATGACCGACCAAGCTTTAAAAGAGTGCAATCCTGGATTGCACTCTTTTTTTTTGCCAAATGGTTTGATTTCCCGTTCCATTCCCAGCTGGAGCCGCCGCCGCCCACAAACTCCCGTAGAGCTAACGGCCATATTGCCCAGTCATGCCCCGCCTCCAGCGTCTAGAATTCAATGAACGGCCAAATTCCAGCTAAACCCGAAAGCCAGTTCTGCCGATAAAGAGAGTGTTGAAATAGATATCAACGGCAAAAAACAGGTTAGAATTAGTCTTTTCAGGTTCGTATTGGCAGTTTCTTAACTGTTTGATAATTTAGAACCTTTGATTAAAACAACATCGCAAACGGATACTGCGAATTCGCATACGGAAGGGATTCCCAAGAATGAGTTCACAAACCGAAATTGCTGTTCATATTCGCTGGATGATTCGTCGGGACATGCCCGAGGTACTTCAGATTGAATCGGCAAGTTTTGAATTTCCTTGGCTGGAAGACGATTTCATACGCTGCCTGCGGCAAAGGAATTGCATTGGCATGGTGGCGGAATACGACGACAAGGTCGTTGGCTTTATGATCTACGAACTCCACAAGAATCAGCTCAGGGTTCTTAATTTCGCTGTGCGACCGGATATTCGAAAAGCGGGTATTGGTCGGCAAATGATCGATAAGCTGATTGGCAAGTTGACACCACAGCGTCGCAACAGAATCATCTTGGAGGTCAGAGAAACCAATCTCGCCGCTCAGCTGTTTTTCCGTAAATCGGGCTTTCGGGCGGTTTCGGTCCTCAGAGACTATTATGATGACTCCACCGAAGATGCCTACGTCATGCATTTCCGTTTTCAGGAAGAAGCCGAGTCCACGCAACCGGTCAATCGCATTGCCGGCCGACTGGCGGGATAATTGGCGGTAAGGAACAATACAAAACCAAAGGCTGCCTTTTCGGCAGCTTTTTTTGTAATGGTTTGTGTTTGTGTTTTTTTCCGGTCGATAATATCGTGAAGTCGGAATTAGATTTGCCAATGACCGTCTGGTGCTGGTAGAAAGACAAACATGGGACTTGAAGATCGAGACTACCTACGAGAAGAAGCGATTCGCTATAGCGGCGGAGGCGGGGGCTTTGGAGCCAACCGGGGTCCGGGTGGACCGCAAAGAATGGTGACCAAATTAGTCATACTCTGCGTGATTCTTTTTTTTATCGACGCTTTTACCCCCCCGGTCAGGCAATCCGGCGAAGTGGTTTCCAACCAACTTTTTCGTTGGATGTCACTGAAATCCGAGGACGTTTTTTCCACAGCAATCTTGACGGCGCCGTGGAATGTTTACCAACTTCTATCGTACGGTTTTGCCCATGCGTCGATGTCGGCACAGTCGGGCATATTCCATATCGCTATTAACATGTTGCTCCTTTGGCAATTGGGCCGCATGGTGGAAGACCATATTGGGCGATTTGAATTCCTTTACTTTTACCTTGCGACTTTGATCTTTGCCGGGATAGTCTTCGGTGTTTGCCACCTAGGCAGCCCCGCTTCGGTAGTCGGCGCGTCCGGAGGCGTAACAGCCGTCGTGGTGCTGTTTGCATTTCTTTTTCCAAATCAAAAACTGGCCCTGTTTGGAATCATTGAAGTTCCTGGTTGGCTGATCGGCGTGCTTTTCGTTTCGTTGGACTTTCTATCGGCATTATTTAATCCCAATGGCCTGGTGGCCTACGAATCCCACCTCGGAGGCGCCGCCTTTGCAGCAGCCTATTTTCATTTTCAATGGAGAATAGAAAAGTGGGTCCCCTCCAAAATGGCCCAAGGTTTATTCAGCCGAAAAACACATCTTCGGGTCCATGATCCAGGCGATGAACCTCAGGACAAAAAGTATGAGCAGGATGCAGAGCTGGCCGATCAAATTTTGGAAAAACTACATCGCGATGGCGAGGCAAGCCTGTCGTGGAAAGAGAGAAAAATCCTCAATCGATTCAGTAAACGGGTTCGCGACAAGCGTCCTTAAAGCGGGCTCTCACCAACCGGTTTTATTTCAGTCGGTCAACGCGTGAGAAGCCCCCATATCTGGGAGCCGATCGACCGTCATACAAGCGACTCTTCCCTGCACCAAAGACCAAGGGCGGTCGATCCAAGACCGGCGGTTCGATTGAAAACCAACCCCAACACGGCAACCGGTTATTCGTACTGAAACTCACCGACACCGGAGGCCGCGGACATTTCCCGGCAAATCTTTGCGATACCTTTGGGAGTCAGATTCAGTTCGTCGAGAAGCTCCTGCCTGTCACCATGCTGTACGAACTCATCTGGAACCCCTAGCCGCCTGATATGAGAGGTGTTTAAGCGGTGCTCATTGGCCATCTCCAATACCGCACTTCCGAATCCACCCATGAGCATCCCTTCTTCGACCGTCACCACAAAAGGAGAATCTTTGATCGCGGCAATGAATGTCTCCTCATCGAGCGGCTTGCAAAATCTCGCATTAATGACGCCAACTTCAATCCCTTCCTGCTTCAATTCGTTGGCCGCGTTCTGACAGGAATCCAAATGGGAACCAAAGCTGACAATGGTGCCATCCCGACCGGTAGAAATCATCTCTGACTTGCCCAATTCGACAGGCTGTAGCTCGCGAGTCATCAACGCAGCGGTATCCTTGGGATAGCGAATCGAGCAGGGTGAGTCGTGTTCCAAGGCAAAATCCAACATTGCACCGAGGTCATTAGCATCACCCGGAGCCATCACGACCATGTTGGGAAAGATTCGCATGTAGCCAATGTCAAAAGTACCATGATGAGTCGGACCATCAGCAGCGGTCAAACCAGACCGATCCATCAGGAAAGTCACTGGGAGATCCTGCAGGCAAACCTCCTGAAAGATCTGATCATAACTACGCTGCAAAAAAGTACTGTAAATATCTACAATCGGACGCAAACCAGCCTTACACTGCCCGGCGGCAAAAGCGACTGTGTGGGATTCACAGATTCCGGTATCAAAAAACCGATCAGGGTATTTTTCGCGAACCGGCTCCAACTTGTTCCCTTGGCACATCGCCGCTGTCAGCACCACCACTCGTTCATTTTTTTCCATTTGAAACGAAATGGCATCCCGCGCGTGATTCGTATAGGGGGTTCCCCCGGACGAAGGCTTGGGTACCACACCTTCCTCTTCGTCACGCTCAAAAGCAGGAGGTGTGTGAAAGTAAACGGGGTCGCTGGCGGCCGGCTGAAAGCCGTGCCCTTTGCGAGTAATTACATGCAGCAGCACAGGCCCCTGCGTCTCTCGGACCATACGAAAATACTTTTTCAGAATCGGAATATTATGCCCATCGATGGGCCCGATGTATTTAAAACCCAACTCTTCAAAAAGCATTCCACCATTAAATCCGGCTTTCGCTGCTTCTTTAACCTGCGCTAACAGTCGTTCTACCGGATCCCCCAACAGGGGCACCTTATTCAGCAGATCGACAACCTGAGTTTTCAAACCGGTATAAAACGGATTGGCCCTGAGTCGATCCATGTAGTGTGCCAAGCCGCCCACTCGAGGGCAAATGGACATTTCATTGTCATTGAGAATGACCATGAATTTGGACATGTCCTTGGCATTGTTCATCGCTTCGTAAACGATTCCCGACGGAAAGGCACCATCACCGATCACCGCTACCGAATGGTTAGAGGTCTTCCCCATCAGGTTATCACCACTGCGAAGGCCGAGGGCTGTTGAAACGCTACACCCTGCGTGTCCGGTCATGAACAGGTCGTAATCGCTCTCATTGGGGTTGGGATAACCCATCAGACCACCCCGGGTACGAATCCTCTCAAACTCTTTGAATCGACCGGTGATCAATTTCTGCGGATAGATTTGATGGCCGGTATCCCAAATCAATCGGTCGTCCAGAAAATCAAACTCCGAATGCAGTGCCAAGCAGAGCTCGACAACCCCCAGATTCGAGGCAAAGTGAGCGGTTCGATTGCTCAAGAGATCACAAAGAACCTCGCGAATTTCAGCGGCAACCTTTTTCAAATCGCCGCTGCTCATTCCATGCAGCTGTTTGGGCGATTCTATCTCCGGTAAATACTGCAACATGCGATTAATTTGTCCTGTTTAAAATAAAATGCGCCAAACCGACCAACGGTGCGGCGTCGGAACCAAAACCTTCCAGTGCACCGATTGATTTCTGGATCAAGTCGCTGGCGATCTCCCTGCTGGGATCCAATCCATGGATCTTGACGTAGGTCAATTTAGAAGATTTGCTGTCTTTACCGACACTCTTTCCCATTTTTGCTTGCTCACCACAATAATCCAACAGATCATCGACGATTTGGAACGTTAAACCTATCTTTTCACCGAAAATATCGAGGTTTTTTAACTGTTCTTCGTTTGCTCCTGCAATTCTGGCACCGAGTCGAAGGCTCACTCGAATCATTGCGCCCGTTTTGCGATCATGTATTTTTGCCAAATCCTCTGCGGTAAGATCCTCTCGACCCTCTGATGCCAGGTCATCCTCTTGTCCACCCACCAATTGGCTCGCTCCAGCAGCCACTGCCATCTCCCGACAACATGTGACGGCCAAACTCGCCGGTTGAACGTCTCGGGCCACCACTTCGAAAGCCTGAGCCAATAGCGCGTCCCCGGCGAGAATCGCTGTTGCCTCTCCAAACTGGGCGTGGCAACTGGGCAATCCACGCCGCAAATCATCATCGTCCATCGATGGCAGATCATCGTGGATCAAGGAGTAGGTATGAATCATCTCGACTGCGCAAGCTACCGGAAGAGCCTCTAAAGGGTCCCCTCCACACATTTCGGCAGATAACAACGTCAAGATAGGCCGGAGTCGTTTGGCAGGAGCCAGTAAGCTATGACGAATCGCATCGCGCAATTTCGCCGGGCAACCGTCATCGTATTGGGCATAACGCTCAAGTCGCTCATCAACCAATGGCTGCCAGCGATCTCGCTCGATCTGGAATAACGCAATTGCCTGTTGAGAGGAATCGGTTTTCAGTTGGGACAATGGACTATTTCCTGAACAAACTTGGGGATTGGGCCAATAGAAATAACCGGTATGGGAAACCACTCTGCCCCATCTCAAAACCCGACCCGAGGAGTTCCACTGCGGCAAAAAACCTACTAAGCCACAGTCCTATGAAAACAAATCGTTCGCATCCCCATGATCATCGCCCTGATCATTGCCCTGATCATCGCCGTGGTCATCGCTATCTCCTGTGGCACGTCGCTCTTGCCGCGACACACTCCTTTTGGTGGCCCGAGCCTGGCCCGTTCCTCCCGCATCAAATTCTGTTTGAGTTTCGTCGAAAGAGCTCGAAGTGGCAACACCCTCGTTATCGATACCAGTCAATATTCTAATTCTATTTTCTGCAGTCTTCAGTATCTCATGACAAACCTTCAGGTTCCGCACTCCATCTTCGTATTTTGCCAAAGATTCAGACAGAGACAAACTGCCGCCTTCCAATTCCTCAACAATCCGCTCAAGATGGTCCAAGGACTCCTCAAACGGGGGGTGGAAAGACGCCTCTGCCGCACGTTTTCCGGAGCCGACTTTTCGTTTGACGCGTACAGTTTTCTTTTTTGCCATTAAGAAATTCAACTTCAAATTGAACCAGTTTCAGATCCCTACTACCATTTCCAACCGAACGGTTGAAAAATGTTGTTGTGTTAGCTTCCATCGTATCGAGGAAGCCTGTATTGAGCAAATGCGCCCAACTGTTTCCAAGCGAGAACAAGGAAATCTCCATGAATCCCTCCAGTGCAAATGACGAGCTTTTTTCTGTAGCCGGACAGGTCGTGGTGGTCTCCGGCGGAAGCCGGGGAATTGGCCGTGCCCTTGTTGCCGAATTTCTAAAAAGGGGAGCCACCGTGATTGCCACCGGTCGTGATCCGGATGCTCTCGCCGAAACAGAGCGGGTAACCGCCGTAGACGGCCGGTCGGCAACTTGTCTTCCCTGTGATGTCCTGGATTCCAACCAGATAAAGGAAACCGTGCAATCCACCCTCGATCAGCACGGAAGGATCGATACTCTCGTTAATTGCGCCGGTGTCAACCGACGAATGCCAACAATGGATCTCACCGAAGAGGACTACGATTACATCGTCGACATCAACCTCAAAGGGGCCTTTCATT
Source organism: Planctomycetota bacterium (assembly GCA_014238905.1). Taxonomy (GTDB): domain Bacteria; phylum Planctomycetota; class Planctomycetia; order Pirellulales; family Pirellulaceae; genus JABAAE01. The sequence goes on along the minus strand of JABAAE010000016.1, from coordinate 30,636 downwards.
TTTCCAGAATCGTCGGCCAACAAATGATTCTGCAAAAGGCAGGCTGTCAAATCAACATCGCCTCACTTAATACCGATCGCCCCCTGAAAAATGTACTCCCCTATGCAGCGAGCAAAGCGGCGATGGGACATATGACCAGGGGACTGGCGATGGAATGGGGAGAACATGGAGTCCGCGTCAACGCAATCGCTCCAGGTTTTATCCTGACGGACCTCACCAAAAAGCTTTGGTCGGATGAAACGATGCATCAATGGGGAATCGCAAACACCCCCCAGCGGCGATTAGGACAGCCTGCAGACATGGCCGGCACCGCCATTTTCCTGGCGTCCAACGCTTCGGCATTCCTTACCGGCCAGATCATTTATGTGGACGGTGGTTTTACCGCCGGATTCCAGTGGCCCATCCCAAGCTCATAAACACCGGCCGGGCAATCATCACTTTCTCTGGATCCCCTCGTTCGGAGCCGCCGGTTCACCTGACTCCTCGTACCGGTACCCTGTGTTAAGTCTCAGGAGGAGACCTCTGTCTCGGCACCTGCCGAGACAGACTTGGAAGTCAGGCATTGGCCAATCGCAAAAGGAGCAAAAATCAACACAAACAGGATCGCCGCCAACAGCTCTCCTCCCAAGAGATAATACGGCCACTCGCCGAACAGGTTCAGTGGTGTCCAGACAGCCGGTTTATGGCAAACGTAAAAATAATTCGCATCATAATCTGATAATAGCCAGTCGATTCCACCCACAAGAATGGCATAGATATTCAAGAAAACGAATGACTTGACCATGCTGCTAAACGTCGGCCTCATGCGGTAGACCAACGTGGCATAAAACGCCGCGATGACAAGGCCTAGATGAATAATCCAGAAAGCAAAAAAGGTGTAATGAGGAAAACCCTGTTTAATTTCCGGTAAAAGCACCGCTGATAAAGTGCCCGAAAGAATCCAGAAAAAAAGAACCTCATAGGCCAAAAAGTTTCGCTTATGCAGCATCAACCAGGCGGTCGCGCCGCAAATATTGCACATCGCAAATGGAAGATGTTTTTTTGGATCAAATCCATTTCTCAATGAATCGATTGAAATAAAAACTACAAAATAGGTAATCAATATCAGGTAGGCCAAAGCCGCTCCGAGTCGTACCTGCGTTGATTCATCGGACCGCCGCGCATACCAAATCAACAAACCACCAGCGAGAAAACCGATTACCACAACACTGAGATGCTCGGCGGTAAAGGGCCGAAATCGATCGTTTTCAACCAAGAAGGAATCCATCATTGCCTTCCTCGTCAATGGACAGGTAAAAAGTCAACGGTGAAAGCTTCATTAAGCTGAAAATCTGGCTTCAACATTTTCAGATTTTTAAGCTGCCCCACCAACACTTTCCAGCGATCGGGGTTCATCGAACCTATCGGTTCACCCTCCTTGGGGCGACATAGTGGTGCCGCCGCGGCAGCCCCCTGATTCAAGGCTATAAGATCGTGTTCTTTATTTAATTCAGCCATTTTCTGATTGGCGAATTCAGGATTTTCAAGATAAGCCTCCCAACCTTTTTGCGATGCCCGAACAAACTTTCGCACGGTCTCGGGATTGTTTTTCAAATAGTCTTCGCTGGCAAAAACACAACTGGTATAGGGGTTAAACCCAATATCAGAGAGCATCAGCACCACCGGATCCGCCCCTTGTCGCTTTACCAAAATCGGTTCACTGATACTGTAAGCCTGCTGGGCATAGTTTTTGTCTTGCAGAAAAGTGGCGTTGCTTCCGGAGTAACTGACCAACTTGACGTCATGGAGATCGACATTCTGCTCCATGAATTTCCTAAAAGCCGCATCCGACCCCACCGCCAGCGTGACTCCTTCGAGATCCTCAAACGTTCGTATCCCCGACTCTCGGTGAACCATGATGCAGCGGGGGCTCTTCTGAAATGCCGCGAATACTGCGGAAATCTTTGCCCCCTCGTTGCGTTTGAGAAGAATCCTGTGGGCATTAGCAATCCCAAACTCCACTTTACCCCGATCGACTTTCGCCTCCACATTAGCGCCCGGACCACCGGCCAGAATCTCCACCTCCAACCCCTCCTGGGAATAATACCCTTTCAGCTGGGCCATATAGAATCCCCCATGCTGAGCATCCGGAAACCAGTTTAACTGCAAACTTATTTTGTCCGTTTGCGGTAGGGTTTCAGACTGACACCCACAACAGAGCATCAATACCGAACCAAATCCGAAGACCGCAACAGACCATCCCAAGAGAGCAGTTAGTGTTGTTTTCATTGAATGTCATTTCTGATTTTAAATATTCGAAATCTTCTTCTCGTCCCAATATAGCAGAACCCGGTCTCCGATCAGGCTGACGATCGAAAAGGTCAACACTCCCAAGAAAGTTGCAATCAAAATGCAGGCATACATCCACGGAACATTGTAGTCTTTTAATTCAAAAATTTGCCGACCCAAGCCTTTGTTCTGCAACGTTGCGCAGAAAAACTCGCCGACGACTGCACCCAAAACCGACATGCCACTGGCAATCTTGACTCCGGTGACAAACTGAGGCATCGCTCCAGGGATTTGGAGCCTGTACAGCCGTTGAAAACGACTTGCCCGGTAAAGCCGAAAAAGTTCATAACGACCGTTGTCAACATTCAGCAGGCCCGCGGTGGTATTAGTAATGATTGGAAAAAGGCTAACGATAAATGAAATGAACATGGTGGCTACGATTCCCTCCTCCAGCCACAGAACAATAATCGGTGCTACGGCGACAATGGGAACCGTTTGGAGAAAAATCGCCAATGGGTACAAGCCTCGACGAATCCATTTCGCCTGCGAAAAAACAATGGCGGTGAGACCTCCAAACAAAACGCTCAGGGACAACCCACCTGAAGCCGAAAGAAATGTAATCCAGGTCGAGCGTAAAATTTCCATCCGGTGATCGACAAAAGCCGACCAAACCGTACCCGGACCGGGAAGAATATAGTCAGGGTATCCACTGGACGACTTCAGCAATGCCCATCCCAATAGCAGCAACACGACCGCGCCTAACGCGGGAAGAACGTAGCCAGCATTTTTCTTCAGATTCATCGGTTGGTTTCCTCCAGCAATTGGGAAACTCTTGCAAAACACTTCGCAAAATCTGAACTTGATTTGAGGGACTTTTCGCGGGGATAATCAAAGGAGACGGGAATCACGTCATGAATCCGCCCGGGATCGGCTCCCATGACAGCAACTCGCTGACTCATGAAAATCGCCTCGGAAATATTGTGGGTTACAAAAACAATCGTCAATTTGTCACCAGCCCATATCCTGAGCAGCTCTTCATTAAGTTGTGTTCTCAATAAATCGTCCAGCGCCGCAAACGGTTCATCCATCAGCAGGACTTTGGGTTTGAGCACCAATGCCCTGGCAATAGAGATTCGCATTTTCATGCCGCCGGAAAGATGCTTGGGCAGCTTTGCGAATTCGGCGGCCGAAATTCCAACGGTGTCCAGCGTCGACTCGATCAGATCTCGATCCACGGGTCGACCAGTAATTCGAAACGGTAGCGCCACATTGTCAAACGCGCTTAACCATGGGAGGAGGTTAGATTCCTGGAAAACGAAGGCTGTCTCTCCAATCTGAGCGGACTGATTGCCCTGTGTTGAAGGGTTTTTCTGCCGCCCGATCAATGGCAGACTGAGGCTCCCACTATCGATTGTTTCCAAACCGGCGATCAATCGTAACAGTGTTGATTTTCCACACCCCGAAGGACCAACCAATGAAACGAATTCATGGGGAGCGATTGCAAAGTCAACAGCGTCAAGCACCAATTGACCGCCGAACTGTTTGACGACTTTTTTCAGGTTAATCGCATCAGATGTTTTTTGGAGCGGTGCTTCGTTCATTTCATTTTCAATCCCACAACGACACTATTGCTTGTTGAGCCACTCCAACACCCGCCTCGCCAGTTCTCTCTGCATACCGGAGTAATAGTGATCCGATTCGGGTAAAACCTCCATGTCAAAACGCTTTGTAGCCGCATTGCCCCCCTCATTCATCATGGGCCTTAGTTGATGATCCAAATCTTCAAACGCGGGATTGGAAGAACGAACTTCTTTTTCGCCGAATGTCACCAAGGTGGGTTTACCAACCCGGGGTAACAACCGAAGAACATTATATTTCTCTTGATCTCCATATTTATCAAGAAAAGTGTCCGGTGACATCATCAAACGAAACGGGAAATCGACTTCTAACGGCTGAGAACCATTCCCAGATTCGATTTCCATTTTTGCTTGGTTGAGACAATTCTGGTAACGGGATCCAGCAGAACTGGCAGCAAATCGGGATGCTGAAAGACAGGAGGGTGACAACGCGACCAGTCCTTTCACTTCAAGCAGAGGGTCAACCGCCTGACTGTAGATCGTTTTGACCGCGCCCAGACTGTGCCCAACCAAGACAATCCGTTGAAATCCGTCCCGAACAGCCCGGTTGACCCACGCCGCAATGTCCAAGCGACATTCATCCACCCGTTCCACTGCCGCCCCCAACCATCTCTGGCCGTTTCTGAAAAGAAAATCATGCCCGCGGGTATTAATGGAAAGCAACGATATTCCGGCTTGGTTGAAAATCGGGATCCATTTACCAAGAATTCCGGTTTGGTAGAAATTACTTCCGACTCCCGGAATAAAAATCACCAGATCCACAGGTGAACGAGTTTGTCGGGACAAATCATCCCCTTTTGAATCATCCCCACGGAAATCACTCCGGGCCAACTCGTTGCCAGAGACCGAATTGGTGGATGACACCTCGTCCGCTCGAAACAGACCGCCGTCCAAGCGAATCTGATCCTCCGTCTGGACCTTTAAAAGCTCGCATTTCATGACCGGTCCCCAACTCCCTCGTTCACCCGGTTTGCAGCCCGGATCATTTGTTCAGAATCACCTCACCCATCCATTAATCGGTTCGCCCGCTTGAGGGACTACCTACTGAACGAGAACACAAGGTGAAACCGTGCCTGCTTTTCTGGCAAGGGATACAGGCGACGAGCACCTCAGGCGATCAGGTTCCCCTTTTTCGCCTGATCTGGACTGCCCACCGCCCCACTTCGCAATTCATCTAATCCGAAATCTTCGACGGACTGGCACTAAGCTGAGAAAGAACCTGCAAAACACCGTTGAGGTGTGCCAACCGCGGCCCAAATCGGTCGACGAACTCATTCATCATGAAATCCCCAGCCAACAAGGTATCCGAATTACTATCGATTTCTTCCGTCAATGTATCCAAAAACTCCGTTTGCACCTCACTTAGCACCTCGGCCGCCTTTCGGCAACGATCCGCCAATGCTGGATTGGCCTGTTTCCAGTGCCCCAATTCAATCGACCGAGATCGCTGACTGGCACTCAAGGAGTCTAACATTTCCTCAAGCAATTCGTTCTGTCGCTCTTGACCTAACACCAACTGCTGGAGAAGTTCTTCCGTATTGGAACCCTCCTTATCGGCCTGATTTGAAATGTCCTCCTTGGATTCGCTCGAAACATCGATACTGAAAACTGATGAAGATAAAGGCTGTGAATTCTGTCCCATCCTAAAACGTGCCCCCGAATCTTTCCGTGTTTAATCGTGTGCTACTGACTGGCCTGCCACAAGTATAAACTCAACCAAACAAATCTGTCGAGTCTTGAAACCAGATAAAAAAGAAGTCGTTTTTTCGGTGATTTTTCACTGGACAAATCCATTTTCTGTGGTTTCGCATTGGCCTTTTGGGACAATCAGATCGTCGCAGCGCTGGAACACGCAAATGGTGCGGTCAGGACAGGTGGTTAACATCTGTGCATCCACCTCCATCGCTCCATTTGAATTCCATCGTCACCCGTTCTGAAAAAGACATCAATGAGTTGCCGCCGGCGACTCCTCGAATTAAATGGCAACGAAATCATTACCCAGAGTACCAAAGGGCTTCCAAAGAACAGAACATTCTTCCAGCCGGTTCCAGATCCATCCAATCCAGCCGAACCTTCCAAACCCAACTCGTCAGATCCCTCGCCGCCAGCCAGCCAGTGTTTACCAGCGGTGCATTGGTGATGCTGGATCCACCTTTTTAAAAGGCTCACCAGGGTTTGCTTCTAAACGGCCCAGAAAAAAGAACAGACGCCGTTTTTTTCCAGTTAGTTCAATCGTTTGAAATGAACTGATTTCATTCCAACCGGATTCACTTTGGGTCCTCTTGACCCTCATCACCGCTGGAAGAACTCTTAAAAAATCCCGCGCTGGACCGGAAGTATTTTTTTCGGCGGGAATCGACCGACTCATCGCTCCCTTTTTGCTGTTGCGTGAGATCATTCAAATTGGCAATTGTGACTTGGCATTTTAGAATATTGATGCGGAAGTCGATGTATTTCGTTTTGTCTTCATCGAGAATTTCAAGCAAGTAGCTCCCGAGATCTTCGCGACTGGGAACCCCCATTTGATGTCGCCGCCAAATTTCTCCAAGGGTATGAATTCCCGCATCCCGTCTGCCATTGATATGAGAGAGGCGGTTTTTCAAGTCATCGTCTTCCTTGATGGCCGATTCAATTGCCGCCGCCCGGGCCGGATCGATCGATTCATCGAGGTAAGCTTCTAGTTCAGCATGTGTAAACTCGCTCATTTTAACCTCAGTCCAATCGATTCATACACCGTTTGAATTAGCCAGGGAAACTCCTGATCATCCAAAAGTGATTTGACGTTCACCCGATTCTATTGATCTACCGCGCGTCCAACAACCGTTGACGCCAATGGCTTGTCCAGATTTCGGAACCCCTGATTTGGTCGCAGGAATGTGCCGAAAAGGTAACATCGTGGCGTTTCCTGCTTTCAGGTAACGTCCAGCTCACATCATCCTCTTTGCCAGAAAGTGAGCTTCAAGCAGCCGCCTGATTCGGTTTTGACGACTCCGAATGGTCGGCAGCCTGATCTTGGCCCGCCGGTTTGGAACGGTCTCTTTGGGTACCGATTCTCTGCCGGTCCACTTCGAGGCGGCGGATATCGTCGTCGAGAAATTCGTCCATCCTGGGAGCGATCCCGTTTTGCAATGCCCAAAGGCGGGCTTGCTTGGTAAAGGTATAGAACGCACCGATCATTGCCAATTGCAAACCGATAATGCCATCACGAATGCCGAGCTGAAGAAAATAATCCCTGAAAAAACGCCAACTTGGGCGCCAAATCATCTGAAAGAAATTCGTTTTCTTACCGGCAGCGTCCCACTGCTCGGCCTGCAGGGAGGTGTAACGATGAAATTTTCGGAAGAGATCATCGTAGGACCAATAGGAATAATGAATCAAACGGTTCTTCAGCTTACCAACGCGGCCGCTGGATACGTCGACTTCTCCATGGTCACTCGGTCCTTCGTAACGAGAAAGATCCCTCTTGAACAAGCGAAGGACACAATCGTTGTTCCATCCTCCGTATCGAATCCGATGCCCCATAAAGTGGTTAGCTCGGTAGATCCAATAACCATCCCGAGTCGATTCCTGCGATAACAACCGGGTAATCTCGTTGGTTAAAGCAGGCGTGACCCTCTCATCCGCATCCACCAACAACACCCACTCATGGCTGGCCTGAGGAATCGCCCAATTCTTAAAGTCTCCCGAAGTGCGATACTCTCGTTCAATAATCCGACAACCGCCTATCCTTCGCACAATATCTAGCGTGTCATCCTTGGATCCGCTATCAGCGATCAAGATTTCGTCGGCTATCTCTGCAAAAGCAGCGATACACGCGCCGATATTGGACTCCTCGTTCTTACAGGGAACGATTACCGTCAATTTAGATTTTTTTTGGGTCACGTCGATCTTTGTCATTCAAACTCAATTGGCCACCGATCGACCCTGCCCGCTGGCGCGCCGATAATTGAATAGAAATTACAAAAATACCGGCCGTGGGGTCAAGACGAATCCTTCCATTCCGCACACGCCACCTAAAAACGGGTGCTCCCCGACGTTGAAACCAAGCCAACGGTTCCTCACCGACGCCAACCGCTAAATATTGAATTTTGCATCCCGAGCGGCGAGATCGGCAATTAATTGCCCAGCCGAAGTAAACACCACCGCATCGATCCCTGCCTCGACGGCGCCTGCGACGTTCTCCGGCCGGTCGTCCACAAAGAAGATTTCCGCCGGATCACATTCCGCTTTCTCGATGGCCCGATCGTAAATGCCGCGTTGAGGCTTGAGGCACCTGACTTCATAACTCAAAATCGCATGCTCAAACGCTTTGGACAGCAATGTATACGGCCGATTCAAGACATAATCCCAATGCGCCGGGCAAGTATTGGAGAGAATCCCCAACCGATTCCCACAAGATCGCAACTGCGTGACGATGGGGACTACAGGGAAATTCAATTCAAAAATCGCACTGGCCGCTTCGCAAAACCGTTTAAAATCGGGCCTGACCTGCATCCGATCGCAAAATGTCTCGAAGAATTCCTCTGACGAAATCTCGCCCGATTCATATTGTTCTTGCAATTCGGATTCAAAGACGACCTCCCGGACCCTCGATTGGGGCAATTCGCAAAGGTCACCTATCTGCTTGCAGGCAAGACCGTGATCGAATGTGAGCAACACATTACCGAGGTCAAAATAAAAAAACTGTATCGACTTACCCATCAATTAAATTTCCCGCCAACCATTACTAACACTATCTCCACGGGTAGGCGCCGAAAACGATCTCCAATTCAATCCAGTCAGAGAACGGGTCCTTCCCAAAATCATCACTCACATCGGAGCACAAAAAAATCGTTAACCTTTATTCGTTAACCTTTATTCAAGGGACCTAATCTGCAGATCTTTGTACCAGGCTTCGGCAGGCTTTCCTCCATGTATTTGCAGGCCGATGATTCCTGATTTTTCAATCCCCTCATCGGTCTCGGTATAGTCCACCGTCTGATAGTCATTCACCCAAATTTGTATTCTCGTTCCCTCACATCGAATCACCAGACGATTCCATTGATCCACCTTGGTGGCCGTATTGGTTTTTTCAGCATCCCCCTCGGCAAGAAATTTTCGACGTCGAGATTCGTCATACAACGATCCCCAGATAGAACGACTCCCCATGATTCCCATATCGCATTGATAACCGATCACTTCGTGGTGATCGGGAATTCGTTTCGAACGAAATTGAATACCGGCGTTCCGCCCATCGCCAATCAGCTTAGCCTGAAGTTTGAGTTCGAAATTACCATATTTTTTTCGCGTACAGAGGAATTCGTTATTGGGGATCTTTTTGAGAAGACTGCCTGCCACAATCGATTTTTCCTGAATCCGAAAGACCTTCTCCTTACCCTCCCATTGTTCCAAAGATTGGCCGTCGAAGAGTGACTGCCAATCTTTCTGATCAGCGTTTTCGTCTTGCGAACCATCTGGATTGGCAACTCCAACCACCTTGCCTACCGACCGCGTCGCGTCGTACTGGTCACTAGCCCGCGCTTTAAACCCCTGGCCAAGATAAATTGCCGTCCCCACAAGCACGATGGTTGGAAAACAGGTGACAAAGAAAATAATTGCGATTAGGCGCCGCATCGTAATCCGAAAAAAAATTATGTAAAACAGGAAAGAAGCCTGAATGGTGTAGTGTAACGGTTAGTCCCCCAATTCCAAATCACACCCCCCAAAAAACGGTCCCCCTTGGAACCCTGCCTCATTTCAGCGTAAGAGCCCGCTTTGATTGTCAACGTCGCCAAATTGCGAGCCACCCCTTTTCCTTTTTGGCGGCGAAACGATGGTTTTCGTTGCAGTCCATCGGTTTTGAGGATTTATTTTACCGGGAGGCTTTGAACCATGGCGTTTTCTAAAAAGACAATCGAATTTCTGAGCGACATCAACGCCAACAATAACCGCGATTGGTTTTCGAAAAACAAAGATCGGTATGAAACCTCTGTCCGAACGCCCAGCCTGGAACTAATAACCGACTTGGCAGACACCTTTCAAAAGGTCTCTCCCTATTTCGTGCCGGTGGCCAAAAAGACAGGCGGATCCCTAATGCGCATCTACCGGGATACACGATTTGCAAAAGACAAAACTCCCTATAAAACCAATATCGGGATCCAAATCCGCCACCAGTTTGGAAAAAATGTACACGCCCCAGGCTATTATCTGCACATCTCTTCAGACGATTGTTTTTTGGGAATGGGAATCTGGCGGCCCGAAGGACCTGTACTCCAGCGCATCCGGAGCACGATCGATTCCCAACCCGATCAATGGAAAAAAGCTAAAAACGGAAAAAAGTTTCGCCAACGATTTACGCTCACTGGCACGCAACTCAAAACCGCACCGCGAAACTTCCCCAAAACTCACCCTCTAATCGAAGATTTAAAGAGAAAAGATTTTATTGCAACGTGTCCCTTGAATCGCATGGAATTCATGCAGCCCAACTTCCCAGCTTTGATGATCGATCATTTCCAAACGGGAAAAGCCTGGATGCGTTTTTTATGCGATGCCCTGCTGATTCCATTCTAAACCCGGCAAACCGCCACTCAGCTATCGCTGAGCTCAAGCGGAGGACTTCGCCCCGCCAGAAATCTCGCTTGCCTGGATCACCTGAGTCCTACTGCTCGATTTCTGAAATGGCCTGAAAATCATCTTTGAGAGATCGGTAAAGATTTTGGTAAAGCGGAAAGCGTTTGTCATAGGCAAGTCGGTTTTTTTGAATCTTGGCCGTCTTCTCGTTAATCTTAATCGTCGCCCCGCACGCTTCTTCAATATTCTTGTACGCTCCAGCTCCGACCGCAGCCAGCAGCGCCACTCCAAAAGCGGGACCCTGCTCGGCATTGATAGTCACCACATTCTGACCAAAGACGTCCGCCTGCAACTGACGCCACAAACCACTCTTTGCCCCTCCTCCGGAAACACGGATTTGCTTAACAGGCACCCCCATCGATTTGATGATTTCGAGGCTGTCACGCATTCCGTAGGTGACGCCCTCCATGATCGCCCGCACAAGATGCCCTCTGGTATGCTTCAGGGTCAGGCCCACCCAACATCCCCGGGCATCCGGATCCGCGTGGGGAGTTCGTTCACCAGCCAGGTAGGGCAAAAAGGTCAAACCTTCACTTCCTGGCCGAATATTGGCTGCCTCTTGATTAAGAACTGAATAGGGATCGGCCCGCCGCCCCAGATGCGCACACAGGTTTTGCACAAACCATTCCAACGATCCCCCGGCGGTCAGACTGACTCCCATCATGTGCCACTTTCCCTTGACCGCATGGCAGAAAGTATGCAATCGTCCGGACGGATCGACTTCGACCTCATCGGAATGCACAAACATCACACCCGACGTTCCAATCGATGTAGACAGAACACCGCTTTTCACCACGCCGGTTCCAACCGCATTGGCTGCACAATCGCCCGCACCACCGACCACCGCACAATCAGTGGTCAAACCAAGCTGCTTTGCAGCCGCAGAAGTCAAATGACCGGTCACCTCTTCGGATTCATAACAGTCCGCCAATAGCGATGGATCCAGTTCGAGCTTGCTCAGCAACGTTTTGGACCAGTTCCGTTTTTTTACATCCAATAAAAGCATTCCGCTGGCATCACTGACGTCGGTCGCTAATTCGCCTGTCAACCTTCGCCGCACATCGTCCTTGGGCAAAAGAACTTTATCCGTCCTGTCGAAATTCCTCGGCTCATTGTTGCGCAGCCACAGAATTTTCGGAGCGGTAAAACCAGTCAACGCAGGATTGGCGACCATGCGGATCAATTTTTTCCGGCCACCGGCCCTCTCTTCGATTTCGACACACTCGGCCGCAGTCCGTTGATCGTTCCAGAGCAGTGCTTTGCGGATCACTTTTTGGTGGCGGTCCAAAAATACCGATCCATGCATCTGTCCAGACAAACCAATGGACTTGACGTCGGCTGGTTTTACCTTGGATTTTCGCACAACACTCCGAATAGTTTTGACAGTCGCCTTCCACCAATCCTCTGGATCCTGTTCACTCCAAAGGGGCTTGGGATGATAAGACGGATAAGCCTGAGATGCTTCAGCAAGGATGTGGCCATCCTCACGCATCAGAATCGTCTTGGTGCCTGATGTTCCAATGTCTACGCCGAGAAAAAAACCCATGAAGTCATCACTTTCAAAAAAATCCGATATCCGTTGTGATCCAGCCCCGGTATTCACCGTGGCCGGCCCAGCCCACTCCCCCCCGTCGCTCACCAGCCACGACGATTTGGAGTAAATAGCAAATTTTAATCCGCTTTGTCTGAACCGGCTATTGTCGAATCGTCGTAATAGACGGAAAACTGTTGAATTATCTTTGCAATCTCAAACCCAACACACAACAACCAACATGCGGCAAGTCAAGTCATCGATCTCGTTAAACCATCCTTCAGCAAACCGACTCGCGTTTTGTCTGGGATGGTTTTTATTAGGATCCATCACCCTATCGGGATGCGGCGGGAATCTCGGTCAAAAGGAAAAAACCGCCCCCGAGCAGGAAACCGCCAAACCCCAACAGAACACCGTCACGATCGTTATTCTAGCTGATCAAGTCCCCCAACCTGCTTTATCCCAATCCTCTGGAAACAAGCCTTCCGACCCAACTGATTCCAACGGCGATGAGTTACCTCCATTGGCCATTGAGATCCAAAAAGAATTTCAGTCGCTCGAACTCGGTCAGGTCATTTTTCACGTTACCGATACCGATCAATATCTCGCCAATCCCCTTGCAGGCGACCTAATCATTTATCCACCAAACCGATTTGGTGATTTGGTTAATGCAAAACTCCTGCGATCGATTCCGTCATATGTCACCAAGTCGGAAAGTTATGCAGAAAACGACGTCTTCCTAAATCAACGACTTTTTTCCCGTCACCGAAAAACGCCCATGGCGATCTCCAACGGAACCACTTCGTTGATGTTGCTTGTTAGGACCGACATCCTGGAAAAATTCGAAATCCCCACCCCGACCAACTGGCAGCAATACGATCGTGTTTGCCGAACGCTGGTGGAAAAGAAAAACAACGGCGAACTGTTAACGGGCAAAATATGGAGCCCCACGATCGAGCCCTTGGACCAACGCTGGAAATCGGTGACCCTTTTAACACGGTCGGCGAGCTACGTGCGAGCGCGGGGCAGGTATTCTTCGTTATTCAATTACACCTCTTGGCTGCCACTAATAGACCGTGAACCATTTCAAAAGGCACTCTCAGAATTAAAAACGACCCGTTCAAGATTCCATCCCGATCATCGCCAACTTGATCCGCTGGCGGTGGAAAACGCGTTCCTTCGTGGGGAATCTGTGATGGCGATCACTTGGCCCCACCCGCTCGACGATCAGGCCGAAATCGATAGCCTGCCCCAGCAACGGGTCGCTATCCACCCCATCCCAGGCTCCCAATCCAACTTTAATTTTTCGGACAATCAATGGGAGGCGTCTGATGCCGATCAATTCCAGGTTCCTTTTTTGGGAACGAGTGGACAGTCCCTTTCGATCCTGAAAACCACATCTCAGGCCAGCGTTGCTGCCAGGAGAATTGGACTCCTGGTAGGCAAACAATTTTCTGAAAAACTCTTCACCGCTGATCGACGCAATGGATTCCCCTCCCGGGCGAGTCAGATGGGCAGTGTGTCCCAATGGATGGATCCCCGGTACCCGATCTCGGCAGCCGATCAACTAGCGGACAATATTCAAGCAGCCAATGAGGCCACGGTATGGATGATGCGTCCCCGGATTGCCGCCTCCAGTCGGTACGAAAAAATCCTGTCCCAGGAAATGGAAAAGTGTTTCCAGTCTCAATCCGTGGCTCAAACCCTAACCAGCGTGGCCAACCAATGGTCAGAACTGAATGGGTTAATGGATCTCGACCTGCAGAAACAGATCAACCTGGAAAGTCTGGGCGTCAAATAAATGGGGAAAAGATCCTGTCGTGAAAGATCTTCCCATCAAACAACCTGGCATTAGTAAAACGGGGCAACCAGGATCGTCAAGGCTCAATATTTCGCCCTGACGATCGATTCACATCCACCCCGCTCGAGCCGATTATTGAATCTGACCATTACACCGCGATCAACCACCCTCTCCAAAAAATTCGACTGCCGGGGTTGCCCGATTTTCTATCAAATCAGTGTTTCATCATGGATCTGAAGCAAACCGCTTTGAGCTGTCTGGCACAATTCCAGTAGTTCGACCACGTTATTCATGATCTTACTGATTTCGACTTCGTTTTTGTCGTCCAATGCAGAGTGCTCTTTTAATTTCGAAGCGATCGTTTTCAATCTGGAATTGCTATTTTTTTCTGCAGCCATCTCCAGTTTCCTGGCATTGGCCTGCAGTAATTCAAAATCCTGTTCGCCAAACGATTTGGTAATCTCTTCTGAAATCTGGGCGACCTGTAGTGCAAATTCCCGAGAAAAATCCTCCTTGGACGAACCGGTTTCATCGACCTCTGGTCTGGCCCGGACCAGCCGCACAAATCGGTCCACCAGGGCAGGATCAAATTGCCCGCTTGCACATCGAAAGAGCTCTGAAAAAGCTTCTTCCCTGCTCATTTGTTTGCGGTACACGCTACTGGACACCATTGAATCATAGGCATCACAAATCGTCACAATTCTTGAGGAAAGTGGAATTTCGGAACCTTTCAACATCCCAGGAAACTTTTCATCACCCCCGTATCGGCAACCGGTATACCTGACGGTATCGACCACGGACTGGCTGTTAAAGGCAGCCTTGATGAGTTCCGATCCAATCCGGGAGTGTCGCCTCAAGGTGGCCAATTCTTTTTCGGTTAATCTCCCGGGTTTCAACAAGATCGCATCCGGCACCGCAATTTTACCAATGTCATGCAGTAATGCCGCCACTTCCAGTTCGTAAAGCTCCGTCGTCGACATCAACCCTTGAGCCAAACAGAAACTAAGGTCGGCAACCCTCATCGAGTGGGCAGCCGTTTTCGGATCGCGGTGATTGAGAACCGAAAGCAGGCTCGACACAACCTGGAAAGGAATCCGGTCCTGCGTCGATTCTTCGCAGCTCTCGTCGCGAATCGTCTTTCGCGTTTGCGACGAAACGGTAGCCTCTTTGAAATCGAGATTAGCTGGCATCTCGTCAGCAGAAACCACTCGATTACGACCAGTCTTTTTGGCAAGGTAAAGTGCTTTATCTGCTTGCTCCAAAAGTTCCTCCGGTTCCTTGGCGCCCAGAACCGAAGACGAGGCCCCCTGACTGGCGGTGATCTTCAGATGGTTAAACGAGAGACTCTCAATCCGCTTGCGAAACATCTCAGCAAAGTTTTTGGCCTGCTCCAACGTCGTCTCAGGCAACAAAATACAAAATTCCTCACCGCCATAACGACAGACGATGTCAACACTTCTGACCATGTCCAGAATTTCCCTGGAAACCGTTCTCAGGACATCATCTCCCATTGCGTGGCCGTGGTTATCATTGACGGTTTTAAAGTGATCAAGATCCAGCATCACCGCCGACAAGCATCCATTTTCTTTTTCTGTTTCCTGCCAGAGAAGATTGAATTCATCAAAAAAGGACCGTCGATTCCAGCAATTAGTGAGAGGGTCACGTGTGGCCAAAATTTTCAACTGTTCGTTTTGTTCTTTAATCATATCCCTCGAGTTTTGGAGGGAACGCATGGTATAGAGAAGTTCTTCTCTTCTCTTTTCCAGAATCGTAACGTCATTAAATGAGACAATCGTTCCCTGCTTCTCACCCTGGTCATTCGCCACATCACTCAGGCCAATTGAAAAATCAACTTCTCCAATTTCTGTCATCAAAACCACTTTGCGAGCATCCTGTTCATCCAGATCTGACTGGGCGACTTCATTCCAGTCCTTTTTCCAGCTTAAATCGCTAACCGGAGTACAAAGAATTTCAAGCTCTTTCAAGCCGGTCGCTTCTTCAAAAGCACGGTTGGCGAAAACGATCTTCTGATCGTTATCCAATACCAGCAGACCGTCGCTTAGGGTATCCAGGGCCGAACGAACACGCGAAGGGACCGCACTCACATTGGAATCGCCAAAAACTCTGGAAAAATAAAAGATCGAACCAACGCCTGCCGCAGCCGTCATCGAGATAATCGCCAACAAGACCTGACTAAGATAAAAACCCCAAATAGAAATCCCGGTTTTCAAAGGAGCAAAACAAATTTCCAAAGTACCCCAATCCAGATCCCCTTGCATAATCGGTACGCTGATATGATCGGCCGACTTACGGGAAGGGTCGAAACTCCAGGCGTCCAAATGCGGCCCGATGATAATCCGAAGGCCGGCTTCCATTCTTAATCCGGCGGACAGGACCTCGGGATGACGCGACACAAAGGAGTCGATCACCGACTTGACATTGTCAATCCGTTTTTTTGAGGAGGCATTTCGGGTCATCCCTTTGTTCGTTTCACGTTGATTGGCCAACACCGAACATTGGACCGCCACCGACTCGCTTAAAGCCAACCTTGTCTTCAGTCTTTCCTTGGAACCATCGGGCAAAAGCCCCAGCATTTGAGCGGTCAAGAGGACCCCCAATACCAGAAACATCATGTTGAAGCTAAGTTTAATTGCCATGGTCATTGCGATGTTTTCTTTCCTTGGGTGCCCTTGGCAATTTGAGCCAGGGTCTCGTTATCGCGGTTGGTATCATTGAGAATCGAGAGCGGATCAAAGCCTGCGTAAGTTGGCATGGTCTTGGCGAACATCCCAGCGATCCACACCGCTCTGACCACCCAGAACGCATAGCCCGCAATGACGATTCCGGCGCCCACCGATGCGGGACCGGCAAACAGTTGAAAGTCCCCGTAGTCTTCTTCGAGTTCATCGGTAAGACCGTTCAACCTTGAAAACTCAACGCCGAACAGGATCGTATCCCGGTTGGACGTTAGTGGTTCCGTATCGATCCGCGTATAAAAGGTGTCGGTCTGCACTTCAAAACGAAAGACATCCGTTTCTGGCTCCGCCAACTTGGCGGGCCGTGACTGAAAAGCGGTTTCCCCTTGATTAAGGACGGTGGCTGAGCGGCGAACTTCAACCTCATCCATGTCGTCAGGTCGGGACGCCAGATTCCGGTTTAAAAAATAGACGCGTGTCTGTTCATCTTCGGAATCCGACTGGTTTAATAAAATCGTGGGTCCATTCGCCTCGAGCAACTCCTGCACCACCTCTTCGCCCAGTGGATTGTAGGAAACGTTTTCGTCAAAAAACTCCACAAACAAGGGTTCAGATTGCCCACTTTGGTTTCCCCCTGTGTCTGTCAACGTATAGGTAAATGAATAAATCCCCAATTCAGAAATCGACGCCACTACCGCCGCACTACCGTCGCTTTCAATGAAGGCCGATCCAACTTGAATCCCGTTGGCAAACAGCGTCACCAATTCACCCACCACACCCGACCCCGGTGGCAAGCGGAACCAGGGCGTCAAATGGCCTGTAAAATCGTCGTTTTCAAGAAGTCCTGAATCGCTGGAATTCACCAGGTCGAGAATGTTGAGAGGAACCGGCGGAGAAAGATCGGCAACTGCTATATCCTGATGGGTCCCGCTGCTGTTGCCCGCCGGATCGGAGAGAAATACCGTCAGCCAGACCGTTTCACCATCTAACGGAGCGGCCTGAGTGCCGTTAACTACACCCGCCTCGATTTCTGCTTGAGTCAAGACGTGCAACTGGCCGGAAATATTGAGTGTCTCACCTGAAAGAGTCGTTGCGGGTAACGAGACAACAAAATCAAGCAATCCAACCTGCTCATTGATATTGATATACCCATCGTTGTTTAGATCTTCGCTGATCGTCACCTGGGGTGTGCCCGGTGCGGTACCATCTTCGATTACCAGCTCAACGGTTCCCACGTCGGAAAGCTGTCCGTCGCTAACGGTATAGTCAAAACTCACATCCCCTGAAAAATTGGAGAACGGCGTAAATGTCAACGTGTAACCATCGAGTGCTAACGAAACCGCCCCGCCGGTCAGCAGGAACTCAGCACCGCCAGGCGTTAACGGATTGCCATTAACGTGAGTCATCGTTAACGATTGGTTCTCATGGTCAAAATCGTTGGCGGTGGGAATCAACTCCGAACTGTTCGACTCGCTGCGAATCCAGGGACCATCATCTTCGGCTATCGGGGCATCGTTCTGGGGAACCAGTTCAATATCACGGGTCTGGCTGTTAGAGTCCGCAATGCCATCATCAACGGTGAAGCTCAACGTGCGGGTCAATGAACTCGGGTTCTCGCTGGTATTCTCGTAAGTCACACTGCGTAACGCCGCCTGATAATTGGCAACAGTGTCTATCCCCTGCAGAGTCAATCTCCCAGTCGTTTCATCAAAATCACCCGAAATCTGGACGGTGTCGCTAAACGCTAAAACATCTTCGCCAGCCAAAAAGTGGTTGGTGATTTCAATGACAGCCGATTGGAGCCAAACGTCATCCGCATCACTTAGGCCCAGGACATCACTGACCGTTAACGGCGGGTCGTTTTCTGTGTAAATCAGCGGTTCAGGTTCAACGCCGAAAATCACCGGAGAGTCATTCACATCGGTAATGTCGATCTGGATGGTGTCGATGGCCACCAAAGGTCCGCCGGACCCCGTATTTCCGCCATCATTAGTGGTGATCGTCAACTGGTCTGCGGCTATTCCGGTGACGTCGATGTCACCTCGATAAGTAAGACTTTGAATCGTCTGGTTAATGTCCGCCACTGTGCCTTCAATGGTCAGATCCGCCGAGACATTGGCACCGTGACTGATCGTCGCATTTCCAGCCAGTGAAATTGCCATCACTCCCGCGTCCACTTCCAGTCGCATCGTCATCAAACCGCCTGCGGCATCGACATCTTCGATGCTGATCCCCGTCAGGGCAGTGGTGGTCTCTTCGAGAATTGTTTGCGTCCCCGGAATGTTGTTTACCGGAGCATCGTTGACGGCCACCACAGAAATATTGGCCACATTTGTCGCGGCGCTAAACGCCTCGTTTGCCCCATTGTTAGAAGCATCCACTCCGGAATCGCCGCTTTGAGAGCCATCCGTTTGATCCCACGCCCGGAAGCTCAGGCCAGATGCTCCGGAATATTCACCCAGGGGCACATATCGAAGGGTCGAAGACGGATCCAAGACGACCGCAGCCACGTTGGAAACCGAATCAAAAGAAATCCAGCCATCGCCAGCATCGTATTGCCAAATCCCGTTGGACTGGTCCACGCCAATGACGGCGATCCCTTCCACCGGCAGAACGTCCAAATCGGTAATCGGATCCCCACCGGCACTGGCAATCATACTCGCCACCGAATCGCCCGCCGAAGCGATATCCCCCTCCTGCAAAGACGACAACCAAAAGGTTCCACTGGGTTCGAGAACGGGCGATGTATTCACCGGCCCGAAGACGATGGTCGGCGGAGTAGACAAATTAGCTGGATTGCCGGACAGATCGACCAAATGGTCACCAACAACCACTTGCACCAGATGAGTACCGACCAGGAAATCATCGGCGTTGGCAATGTTCCCTGATTCCCATGTCACCTTCAGCGTATCGTTCTCCTGGTAGGTCGTCGCTTGGGAAACCGGGTTTTGACCCGAACCCGTCGCCGGCAAATTGTCTCCATCGATCGTCAACGAATCAAATTGCAAAGCCTCCTCAAGCAAATCGACATCAGGCCATCCGAGCAGAGCCTCACTGAAAACCAAATCCAGCTGTTGCCCCGGTAATTGAAATAGATTGGTTCCCTTGCTTTGCGGACTGGAAGCCGAGATCAGGACCGGACCCGCCCGATCGATTGCTGAAAACCCATGCGACTCTTCACCACCCAAGAAGCTATAGGAAAACGAGTCATTTTGTGACAGGTAATTCGCCTCAAACCATTCAGCCGATTGCAAGGAATTACCGATACGAAATTCGTCCATCAAGCCTTCCAGCTCAAAGACACCTTCCATCCGGCCAATTTCCCAATCGCTGACGTTGCTAAAATCATCCCTGATGCTGTTATCAACAGTGACGTCCACCCCGTTATGGTAGATCGTCGCGGTGCCGGAAATTCGATTGACGTTGACCGCGATGTGATTCCATTGATCAACCACTACAATCCCTTCGGCTGATTTGGCTTGGCTACCCGAAGATCCGTTGCCGGCTTCGAAGATAATTTCGCCGTTGGTGGTTCCTACTGAATTAAAGAAAAACCGGAATCCATCAGTAGCAAATCCGCTGCTGGAATTGGCCGCTATGGTCTGAATGTCACCACTGTTGGGATCCGGTTTGACCCAAACCTGAATCGTAAATTCATCTCCAATATCCGTCGAAGCAAACCCGACAAAGTCATCCAGTCCATCAAATTCCAATGCCATCCCAATCTGTCCATTGACCAGAGCATCGGAGGTCATCGAGGAGTCCGAGGTACCATGAAGCGAAATGCCATCAGAGTCCTGAATTTGCTCCACAGTCCCATTGCCTGGATCGTCATCCAAGTGCCAAACGCCGATTCCCAGTGGCCAAACATCGGCTGCGTTTTGGCCATCTGTTGCGGCCGAGTTGTTGAAATAAACGTAAATGTGATCGTTGGTGGACGATTGATCGATCTGCGGAACCTTCACCCAGATATCGGCCGTCCGCCCTACCTCATCCCACCGATCTATTTGGTAGGACAATGCCGAACCATCCTCGTCAACGAAACGAAGATCATCTCCGCCGGCCAGAATCTTGTCGAAATCAATGTGGTCGGTATCAAGACGGATCAGAACAGGAAATTCCACTAGGTCTTGCTGGATCTGCGAATTATCAAAACTGATTTTGGTTCGATTACGCCACGCGGCATCCCACCAGTCATCCGCTGCCAAAACAGAATTCCCCACCACTCCACCGAGTGTACTGTTGGACTGGACGATCACATTGGAAAGGACTCCGGTATCCGGCGTCCCTCCCTCCGCCAGATGGACAAGGAAGACATTGTCATTGGCGACGTCGCTGGAATAACCAGTCACCACGTAACCCTCCACCGTGACGTCCAAACCACTGAAATCGTCATTTAGATCCTGGTCGGAGATCATCCTGATTCGATCAATTTGTCCGTCCGCGTCCAAATCAACCGTTTCCCGTCCAACGATGGTGGCACGAGGTGTAAAATCAATGGTCAGAGTCGGAACTACAGAGCCTTCTCGACTCGAATAGATCACCGAATCGAATCCCGCCCCTTTTCCCGACAGCATCAAACCATGATTTTGAATGCTGCCGGACTGCCAATTTCTCACCAGTTCGGTGACCTGCCAGGTCTGTTGCCCCAGACTTCCGGAATGGGTGGCAGCAGTGACCGTCGCATCGATGGTTCCCCCGGGCACGGACCAGCCGACACCGGTTTTCCGGTCGTTCCAGCTAGCCTCGCCCACTCCGCCATCACTATTGCCCTCATCCCAGTCCTCGACAATCGGATTGACATCGACGGCAAAAGCAGCGGTATAACTCAGCGTCTCCAATCCGAGAATCGCGCTGTTGACTGTCGCGCCTTCGGGAAGTTCTGCGAGGGAAAATTTCAGAACAGAACGGATATCCCCAGCTCCTCCACCCGACTCATCGACAACCAAGGTACCCGCGGCGCCGTAATTTTCTGAAGTAGCATTCCCGTCAAGATAACTGTCCTGCAGAGCGGCCATCTGCACAGATTCCAAAACATAACGCCATTGAGCCTGAGTTTCATTACCCACAAAACTCTGCGTTTGGACCTCGCCGAATTGGTATTCGAGGTTCCAATCCCCTCCGAGGTCAGTGTGGCCGGTCAGGTCATCACTGGCAGCCACGTCACAATCACATAAACCGGCGATGGATTCCATCAAGATTCGTCCATCCGCCGTCCCCGCCAGATCGCAACCGTAAACCAACAAGTCGGCACCCTGACTGAGAGATTCCCCCCAAAGCTGTATCGCCGAACTGTATTGCTCGATTGTTTTCAGGTTCAATAACGAACTACCCAATTGGAGTCCGTCCTGCGATGCATGGGACACCAGGTGGATTACGCCGATGTCCTGATATTCACTGAGGGCCTGCGTAATTTGTTGAATCCCATCCTGACCGGAATTCAAAGTCATCACCTCGAATCGAGCATCGTCTTGCCCGTTCAACCCCTCCATCAGGAAATCGCGGTCTTCAACCGCCTCATCAATGATCACCAATTGAGTCGGGCTTGGAGGCGGAACTCCCGCCAAATCATCGGGAATCGCCGCTTCCTCGTTGACTTCGGCCCCGGGATTGGATCGGGACTCTTTTTCAGCCAGAGAAAATTCAGCCCCGCCTAAACTTTCCTGTTGAACGGGATCCGTTTCGGCAACCGACAATAAGCTATCGAGTAAAATCTCGGCACCGGGACTGACGCTGTACATCACCCTATCCTCCAACCGCGCAGCGTCGATCGCTTCGGACCGGTTGTCTTTCACTCGGCCAACCCGATTTTTCTCCCTCTTCTGAAAGAGTGTTTGGAATAGAAATCCCATTTCTAGTCGTTTCGGTAGGGTCAATTCTGCATCAAATCCCATACAACCGGTGGAATCCATACCCTCCAGACAATTCAAAAACCCCTCATTTTCGGAGTCCTGAATTCTCGGTCATTCGGTTGGTAACGGTTGGCTGGTGTCGATTCAACCGTGCGGCGCATAGTATTTGAAAACATAGGTCGCAAACGCCCACAATGCATCCGATAAACACTCATGACGGATCACCAATTTTTTTCAACCTGCACACGGAGGTCAGGGACGGTATGTTTTGCGTATTTTTAACCAGGAGCTGCTTCATTGCTTTGCTGCTGCTGGTGCTAAAATTGGAAACGTCGCCCGGTCAAGAGACCGACTCGGAACCCGGTCATCGTCCACCCCAGCGGCTATCGACCCTCGGTTTTAACCATCGGCATCCCCCACGCATCTCTCCTTTCAGGAGACGGTCCCATTCAACGACGCCCCCTCGTTCCAAGCTGAATTCGCCCTCCCCGTCTTCCGCCCGACCAAACTCCATCAACCCCACTTTTAGCACGGATTTATGGGAACGCCGTCAAGAAAACGGGGCGAAATTTCCTGTCGCGGCATCCACCGGCATTGTCCAAATTCCAAATACCGCTTCCGTTCTT
Organism: Planctomycetota bacterium; assembly: GCA_014238905.1. GTDB lineage: Bacteria > Planctomycetota > Planctomycetia > Pirellulales > Pirellulaceae > JABAAE01. Next base: position 7,616 of record JABAAE010000016.1, on the reverse strand, counting down.
CAGGACACCCTCCAGTGCGATCCTCCTGACGTCCTTGTCATCACGCCCCGCTTAATTTCCGCTCCCGTTCCAATCGCGGAAAACCCCTTGGCGGCCCCCCCGGCATTGCTTGGTGCAGATGCGTTGCAACCCTCGCCGGTTCGAATTGACTTGCCCGATACCCCAATGAAGCTCCAAGAAATTTCAGACTTACCCCCCCTCGATGCGTCAGCCGAGCCGATTTTTCTGGAAGATCGTCAATCTGGGGACAGGCAGGAGATCGTCGAGAATTTCATCGAGGATTTACCCGACACTGCCCCAGTCCCCTCAGGCCATCGTTCGGACTGGGATCGGGCCAAGGACAACGAACCAGATGTGTATAGCGGTTCTCGCGTCGATAACACCGCAACCGAACTTTGGTGGGATAAACTCGTCACCCAACCGACGGAGAAAAATGGGGACCATTGGATTGTCGGCGTGAACGAACTCCTTGCTTTTTTCATGAAAAATTCCCCTAAAATGCGATCCATTCAGTTGGTCAGGGAATCATCCAAGCAGACCATTATCGAGAGCCGCGCCGAATTCGACCCAACCGTCTATGTTGAATCCAAATTTGCCCGCACCAATGATCCCATTGGAAACCGGCTCACCACCGGAGGAGACGGGCGATTCCTCGACGACGATTTCATGACGCGATCTGGTTACCGCAAAAAAAACCATCTGGGTGGTTACCTGAACGCCTATCAGGAATTGGGGCTCCAAAGGAACAACAGCGATTTTTTCGTCCCACCCGACCAGGGCACTTCTCTCCTTTCGCTCAATTACACCCAACCGCTTATGAACGGCCGTGGAAAGATCTACAACGAGAGCTTGATCGCCATCGCGCAATATCAACAAGCCCTCGCAACACAGGAAGCCCGGCAAGATTTTCAGGCCGAATTGGCAACCATCACTCAACAGTACTGGAGCCTCTATAGTTTCCGTTCCATCCTGTTCCAAAAGCAGGAAAATGTTCGACGTGCAGAAGAAATCTATACAGAGCTGAGGCTTCGCAGGGAAATCGACGTCTCAAAAACCCAGTTATTGCGGGCAGAGGCAGCTGTTGCCACCAGAAAAGCGGCCCTGATCAAGGCGGTCAACGATGTCAAAAATATCGGAATCGAACTCTCAGCATCGTTGGGAATCGATCCATCCCGTCAAAATTTCGAATACGTTCCTCTGATGTCACCGGTCCTCATCTTCCCCAAAGTGGACGTGCGGGATGCCTTTGTAACGGCTTTGGAATACCGCCCGGAAATCCTACAGGCTTCCGAAAAAGTACGAATCGCAGCGGAAAAAGCGGATCGTTCCCGTCACGAGGTCCTCCCCATTCTGGACCTCTTGTTGACCACTTACGTGTCCGGTCTGGACGAACGATTCAGGGTAGGAAGCGCCTTGGGCCGTCAGTTTAGTGATGGAGGCCCAGGTTATTCGGCAGGCCTCAATTTTGAGGTCCCATTGCACCGACGGGCAGCACGCGCCCGCATGACACGGGACGATCAAAAATGGCAGGCGATCACCGCCGATTTTGAGGATCAGGTTTTGGCGGTGCAAGCCGAAGTCGACATTGCCGTGCGAAGCGTGGAGAGCTCTTATCGAAACCTTCGAGCTAGAGAATTATCGACCCGCTCCGCCCAAGCGGAGGTCAACGCTCAAAGAGAACGAATGGAGATTTCACTTGGTGATGCGGATAATCTGGCGAGTTCCCTCAATTTTCTTTTGGATGCTCAAGACCGGCTCGCAGACGAAGAAAACGCACTCGCTGTCGCTCAAGCCGATTACATGCTTTCCTGGATCGCCCTTAAACGTTCGATGGGAACCTTGATTGTCGATCTCCCTGTTTTCCAGGCGGATCCGGTTGATTCTATCGAGACGATAGAAACAGACCAGAGAGCGCCGGAAACCGACCTCGATCATCCCCCAGTCGACCCTCCGCTGCCGCGCGAACACAATCGCCAGCAACCCATCTCCGATGCAGTTCCTGCCAACGATCTCCCGCCCACAGCGCCTACCAAACCGCCGCTCAGAGGAATTCGGAAACAACCTCAACCTGTAGCGGTCCATTCCAACGACCCCGGATCTGGAAACCACACCTCTGTGCAGCAGTCACCACTCCAAACCGAGCGAACGCTCAAAAGACAAGCCACCCCGATCGCCAGTTCGCCGGCCGTCGGTTTCCCTTCGTTGATCGATCCCTCCTCGATCCAAGCGCCCTCCATACCGATCCCACAATAGAGCCAGAATAATCGGTCCATCGGTGCCCCATCTTTTTCGCCACCTAGAGCATGGAACAGGCGCGTCGTTTCCACCGCCAGTCGCCGATTCTCAGTTGCCAAACTGTCATCGCATCCGGATTATCTCCTTTGCTAACGCCAAGCATCGTTCACCACGCCAGCCTACCGGTACCACCAACGAACCGATGTACCGATTGTAGGGATTGCAACAACAGCAGGCCGCCTCTTTCCCCCACGACCAGGAGGTTGTCCTGCTACGTAGCTCTCCCGCCTGTTCTAAGCGTAACCTAGACTTCAAGCAGAGTGTCATCCCGCTTTTTCCTGGTGTTTTATTTCGATGCCTACCGAACTCGGCAAAAGATTGATCCCGATTCTATTGGCCTGTCTGCTTCCCGGATTCGCCCGGTCAGAGGACTACAATATCGTCGAGGGATTTCTCGCGCCCTATCGAGAAATTGATGTAAGCACAACGGAAACTGGAATCATCGCCAGCGTCAAGGTACGCCCCGGAGACCTGGTCAAAAAGGGAGACGTCATCGTCAAGCTGGAAAGAACCGTCCTTCAGCAATCGCTCGCAGTCGCCCAACAAGATGCATCGGCCACTAGCAATCTTAAAATCGCTCAGGCGGAGTTAAATCTCCAAAAATCACGTTACAGCAAAATTAAAGAACTTTTTGACTCTGGCCATGGGCGGGCTAGCGAACTTCTGCGAGCGGCCTCGGATTTAGAGATCCAGCAGGCAAAACTTCTGCGGGCAGAGGAAGAAATCGCTCTCAAGAAACAGGACGTCCAACAGATTCAATCACGCCTCAAACTGCGGGACGTCACTTCGCCCATCGATGGTATCGTGATCAAGATTCATCGAGATCCGGGGGAATCGGTCTCGCCAAATAATCCCAAGGTTGTCACGGTGGTCAACATCGATCAATTGAAATGTACTTTCGACGTCCCTCGCCGAGTCGCAAAGACTTTCGCCAAAGACAACCAGGTCCGCATGACCCTTACCAGTAGCAAAGAAATTCAGGGCACCGTCCAATGGAAAAGTCCGCTGATTGATCCAGAGAGCGGCACCGTAAAACTCATCGTAAGAGTGGATAATCCAAAGCATCTTTTAACGAGTGGCGAATACTGCATCCTGGTAACCGAAAAATCACCTCTAGCAAGCAGTTTCCCCGAACCAAATGAACAGGGCCTCCCCAGTCAAAGTGGAAATCCACAGGGAGAATAGGTCGATGGACGTTATCGATTTGGAGACGCCATCTTCTCAGGTGGCCAAGCAACCCTTTCCTGCGGCGGAAAATTCAGACAGCGTTTCGCGGCCGCCTGCCCACGAAAACGCCTCCCAATCGTTCTTAAACCTACGATACCGACTCGATTTGGCCGCCTCCCTGACTGACTGCTGTCAATTGTACGCTGAGTACCTCCAGAAGACGTTTTCATTGGAACAGGTATTGGTTGGTTACCGGAGCCATGGACAAAAAACAATCATCTCAGCGGCGGACCCGAAAGACCATTGCCGCCGTCACAGCAACGAAACAATTCGACTCGCCCTGTTAGAATTGGAAGATGTTCACCTGCCAGAGCACAGCCCGACTGCAAACAACGCCCACGAGTCCACTGCTTGCGGATGGCCGGCCTCGGATCGCTGGAATCCTTCCCTCCTACACCAGAGGGATCTCAGTCCAACGCATGACCCGCAGGCAGATGCTCTTCTCCGCCAGGGAACCCGCCAAACCGGATCCAGTTCCGCAGCGGTCTCCTTTCCGATCATCGACGCCGACCATGAGGTTCAGGGACTGGTCCTGTTGTGCGGTGAATTAGACCAATGCGAACGGCTCACAACTCGCGTCGTTCGCCAGAATGCCTGGATCAGTCCTTATCTCACTCTTCGAAATTCCGCTGAAAAACCGCTTTGGAGACGACTCGGGACGGCAGGAACAGCCTTCACCGGAAAAAAGAAAATATGGATCTGGTCGATGGTGATGTTTCTCGCCTTGGCGATGTTACCGCTACCCTATCAGATCGGCTGCGACGTTGAGGTCAGGCCCGTTGTGCGGAGGTATGTTTCGGCCCCATTTGACGGAATCCTAAAAAACAGTTTTGTCAAAACCGGTGATCTGGTCACCCGCGGACAGATCCTCGCGGTCATGGACGAAGATGACATCCGCCTCCAAGCAGCCGCGATCCTTGCTCAACAGCAAAGAGTATTAAAAGAAAAGGGATCGGCGTTAGCGCAGGGTGATACCCTCGCCACTCAAAAAGCCAGACTGGAACACCAGAGACTGGGTTACAAAAGAGATCTCTTAACAAATCGGTTAAACCATCTTGAAGTCGTTTCACCTCTTGAGGGAGTGGTCCTGCACAATGATCTTCAGGACGCCGAGAACGCTTCTCTTTCAAGAGGTCAAATGCTGCTGGAGATCGCCCCCCTCAACCGAATGAAATTCGATATTTTTCTTCGTCAGGATGACATGCAACAGGTCAGCATTGGCATGCCGGTGACCATCAACATCGAAGCCTCCTCTGCCGATTTCAGGGGAACCATTGCCAAGATCAAACCGCAAGCCATCCTGCATGAAAACGAGAGTGTTTTTATTGCAGAGATTGAATTTGACAACCTGGAGGGAACTTTGAAGCCGGGCATGCGGGGCTACGCCTACGTGCAAGGTCAATCCCAGCCCCTGGGTTGGATCATTTTCCACAAACCGATCCGGTATTTGAAACGGTTAACAGGACTCTAAGCGATTTCTACAATGCCCTTCAAACCATCACAATTCGAAAGCTCAACGCTTCGCCTGCGTGCGGACCTGGTTTTTCGCCCTAGACGGGCAGATGGAAAGCTGGCTTATCTGATAGAACATTCGGACCTGGAACGTTTTTTTTCGATTGGCCGACGGGAGCATGATCTTGCCTGCTGCCTCAACGGCAAACGGACCGGTCGACAGGCCTACGATGCTTACCTCCAAAACGCAGACCGTCAGTCCCCTGAGGGCGTTGCAAAAAACCAGGTTCTGACTTGGCAACAAGCCGAACGATTCTTCCAATTCCTGTTTACGGAAAACCTGTTTGAGTCGATAAACAATCAGCCGATCCGCGGTCGCCGCATTGCCGATGAAAAAGCGTTCATCCAGTGGAACCCGATCGGTGTGCGGATCCTGCTTTTTAATGCGGATTGGATTGCAGAAAAATGGAGTTCCACTTTTCTGTTTGTGTTTCACAGCATCAGCATGTTGATCGGGGGAATATTCATTCTCTGGGCGACGCTGACCGCATCAGCAAACCTCGAACGAATGATCCACGATTCCCAGGTGGTCACCCGGCCGGAAAACTGGATCTGGATGTCCCTTTTCTGGATCGTTCTCAAGGCGATCCATGAGTCCGGACATGCTCTAAGCTGCAAACAACTTGGTGGAAAAGTCGGTTCTGCCGGCGTTCATTTCCTGTTGCTGTTTCCCCTTCCTTTCGTCGACGTTACCAGCAGCTATCGGTTCTCTTCCAAGAGCCAACGTATCCTGGTTGCCTCTGCCGGAATGTACCTTGAGTTAATAGTGGCCGCGGCCTGTGTGATGATCTGGTCGCTGGATCTCAATTCGACAGCGAACTGGCTGACCATACAGGTCATTGTGATGGCCAGCCTTTCGACGCTGATCTTCAACCTCAATCCCTTGATGCGATTTGACGGTTATTACATCCTGACCGATTTGATTCAAAAGCCCAACCTAGCCACCAACGGAAGGCAGTATCAGCGCAACTGGCTCAAGGAAAAAATTTTTGGGATTCAAAATCGAGAACACCTACGATCTTATGATTCGGTAACCAAAATATACGGATGGCTGGCGACTGCGTGGCGTTTACTGATCGCCATCTCCCTGTTAATTGCCGCAGCCAACCTGTTTCATGGCGCCGGTATTATTCTCGCGGGCCTGGCGGTGATCGCCTGGTACGTGGTCCCTCTGGCTAGGTTCATCAGGAATATCTTCTCCGCCGACACCCAAGATCGCCCTTCCTACAGGCGGATTGCCATTTCAACCACTTTGCTTGTGCTGATCCTCTGGGGGATGAGCTGGACCCCATGGCCTTTCGCGGCCAGGGCACCAGGAATTATCGATTTTGCCAACCAGCAATCGATCCGTATTACCTCCGACGGTTTTCTGGCCCGGATCTACGTGAGCGATGGTGATGCGGTTGAAAAAGGCACCCCGTTAATCAGTCTGGTCAACAAAGACCTCCAGCTCCAACTTCATTCTCTTAAGATTGATAAAGAGATCGCCAAGCTCGACCTTCGCCATTTTCAAATGGAGAACCGCAGGGCCGAACGCCAGTCAGAATTAAAAAAGCTGGAATCTCTCAATGAACAAATCGCCATCATCTCCCGACAACTAGACGAGTTGACCATCGTCGCCCCGATGGCAGGAAAAGTCCTAACCGCAGATCTGGACGGCTACTTGGGAGCCTTTATCCACCAAGGAACTGAAGTTCTGAAAATCGTATCAGAGAGCGACCTGCAGGCGACCGCCTGTGTCAACGAAACTGATCTCCCGTCTTATCAGTCCGCTCTCGAACAAAGAGTTTTCATTGAAGCGGCCGGCGGCAAAAGATTCGTAGCCATTCTGCAAAAAGTCGCCCCGACCGCCACCCGTCAAATTATCCATCCTTCTCTTAGCGCCCGCAACGGCGGACCACTCAATGTCCGCTCGACTCAAACCAACGGGCGAATCAGCCCTCCTGAAACGGTCCCCATCCAATCCGAGTTAGTGATTCCAAGATTCCTTGTCAGGACCGGGCTGGTGGAAACCGGTTCCACCCCGGTTTCCTTGCGATCCGGTACAGCCTGTGAGATCGTCCTCTGCAATCCCTCAGCGGATTGCCTGTCGGTGCTACGAGACAGGTTCAGTCGATGGGTGCATCACCACTGGGTCCAAAACAGCATTGATTAGATGAAAACCAGCGACCAGGTCTGCGAGCCCGTTTTCAACCAGGTCAAACTCCTTCCTTTGAGTTGCCTCCATCCGGTCCGCTAAACCGAGGCCTAGCGAGACATTTCCAAATCGCCAGAATCCAAAACAAAGCGGTTCTCTTGTTGTTAGTGGCAACCGTTTTCCACCATCACCCTACTGGGTTTGACTCATATCAATCCCTTGACGCTTACCGGCCGTATGACCGCTGGACCCAGAGGGAATGAAAATCGGTCTGAGACACTTGTTGACATGCAAAAACAATTTTGATTAAAATCCCTGTTCGGTTCATTCAGGAAGACAACCATTTTCCTCCGATAACCGGGCGATTAGCTCAGTTGGTTTAGAGCACCTGCCTTACAAGCAGGGGGTCACAGGTTCGAGTCCTGTATCGCCCACTAGTTTTGAT
>JABAAE010000015.1 GCA_014238905.1 Planctomycetota bacterium | reverse complement strand
ATGCTTTTAACTTGTTGTAAAACTCTTGCGACATCATATCGCCACGTTTGTAAGCAGAGTATGGGCGACCATTTTTTGACAATAACAAATTTGGTTCAGGACTGTTCATTCGGTCTGCTACCGTCGTTTTCATCGAATCCACGGTTTCGGGCCATAATGGAATAACTCTTTCTACAAATGTCTTTCGGCGGGCATATTCTAAAACGCCGCTTTCGATCGCTTTTTCGGCTTCATCAACTGACAGTTTGCTTACGTCAGAATTGTTCATGCCCCCATTGATCGCTAGTAAGAAAATGGTTTTATACTTTGGTGATGAACGCTCAATAACAGAATTGAGTTCTAACGCCGTTATTAGTCGTTTTGGCCGCGTTGATTGATAGCGTCGTAGTTCACGCTTAGAAACGCACTGCAAAGCCGATTTGCAGGGTAATTGGCGATCGATAAACCGATTGTCTGTTGTTGCATAATTGAAAATCGATCGAGCATATCCCAGACGTTGATTCAGCTTTTTCGGCGATATGGTTTTCTGGATTTTACCTTTGCCTAGTTCCACACGCAGTTTGTCAAAGTGTTCGACTGCTAAAAATTCAATGGCGGTGTTTTTGTTTATTGCCTTGGCGATGATGTCGCAAACTTCCTGGTAGTCGTCGTAGGTGCGTTTAACCAGTTGGCCGTTAGACACCTTTTCCATGCGGTCCGATAAAAAGGAGTTGAGTAAATCCTTTATCGTTTTTGCACCCTTGTCAGGCGAGGTTAGCCCGGCATCTAGATATGGCTTTTCACTGAGATACTTTTTGACAGATTCGTCGTAATCAGTACCAAAATGATGGATTTTGCCATTGATCTTTTTGACCCAATACTTGCCACCCTTGAGGGTCAGAACCCTTTTCTTATTGCCACTCATTTCGCTTCCCGGTTACAAAAACGGTTACAAAAATTTGCTGTTTTTGCTTTTGTAGCGGCCGGGAACGGTAAAAACAAGGGGAAAGAGGGATCTTTGAGAGTACCCGAGGCGGGACTTGAACCCGCACGACCGTAAGGTCACAGGATTTTAAATCCTGAGCGTCTGCCAATTCCGCCACTCGGGCAAAGTGCGAAAGATCAAAGAAAAACTGGCACGCGTCAGATTATACCGAAAATCTGATTCTCAAGAAGGCGATCATCCAATTCAATAGCGACTAACCGTTTTTCCCTACGGATATCGTTACTCGAGGCACGCTCCGCGATGGGGATTTCAGGGTTGTGATTCTTCAAGATAATTCGAAATGACAATGAATTAGAGAACAAGATAGCTGGCTTGGATGCCTTGCAGGATTTTTCGACTAGGACGAGCTTTGCCTGCAGAGACGATGATGGATGCTTCAACGTTGGTTTTGGTGCTCATTACCAATGAGAAGACATTGGCAAACGTTCATTGCAATACTGCAGGAGCGATCGAAGTGGATTTGTAGCTAATTGAATGCCAAATCATGAAAAAGAAGGTTTCAGCTGCTGTTTTGGCAAAGGCAGGCGGGATCAGTCGATGGCACTTTTTTGCTGAGGCAGCTTTCCTACCTGTTGATGCTGGATAAAATAGGAGCTGTTTCTATATTATTCCCTGTTCACCGTTATTCTTGCATGATCAAGCACACTCCATTATTGAGAATGTCTTTCATCGTTGGCCTCTTTGGGGCCTTGGGCGATGTAAGTTGGTCCCAGGACGAAACCGTTGATTTCAACCGTGATATCCGTCCCCTCCTTTCAGATCGGTGTTTTAAGTGCCACGGTCCGGATGCTGAAGCCAGAGAAGGTGATTTGCGATTGGATCAAGCCAGTGGAGATGAAAGTCCGTTTGCGGACCGGGAGGAAGATGCCGTCATTACTCCTCATCGGTTAAGCGAAAGTACGCTTTGGAATCGGATTAATTCTGGCGATCCAGATGTATTGATGCCGCCAGCCGATTCCAAAAAAAAACCACTCACCGCTGAGGAGAAAGCACTGATCAAGAAATGGATTTTGGCAGGGGCAAAATTCCAAAAACACTGGTCCTTCGCCGGTGGGAAAAAACCGCCGATTCCCAAGTCGCTACCACCTGCTTGGGACCATGGCGATATCGATCGTTTTGTTTTCGATAACCTGCGTCGAAAAGGGCTTGCCCCCAAGCAGTCTGCCGAAAAACGAATTCAAATCAGACGTCTTTCACTGGACCTCATTGGGCTTCCGCCGACGGTTCAAGAGATTGATGGATTTTTGAAAGATGATTCACCAGAATCCTATGAACGACTAGTCGACCGACTGTTGCAACGCAAAGGTTTTGGTGAGCACATGGCCCGTTTTTGGCTCGATCTGGTCCGTTTCGCCGACACCAACGGGATTCACCACGATCATGCGCGGGAAGTCACTCCCTACCGCGATTGGGTCATTGATGCGTTTAACAATAATTTGCCATTTGATCAATTTGTGGCCGACCAGATAGCAGGTGATCTTTATGACTCTCCCACCACGGACCAATTGGTGGCATCAGGATTCAATCGGCTTCACTTGATCATTGATCGTGGGACCGCTTTGCCAGAGGAGAGTTTTCACCGTAACGTGGTCGACCGGGTGACCGCATTTGGAACAGTGTTTCTCGGGCTGACCGTGCAGTGTGCTCAGTGTCATGATCATAAGTACGATCCAATTTCTCAAAAAGATTTCTACCGCCTTTATGCCTTTTTCAACAACATCGACGCTGCCCCGGAAACACCGGGACGGAATAGGCATCCACCCTTTATCAGTGTTCCAAGTTCCGCGCAGAGCGAGTTGATGGCTGTCAATCAAGGCGTGGCCGATTCGTCGCGGAAAAAATTGAAGCAGTTGGAAAAGTTGCTTGAAAACGAGAAATCGGACAAAGAAAAGATAGAGTCTGAGATTGCCGAGACACAAAAGCAGATGGATTTGGCTGCCAAAAAAATCGCAGCGATTTTGAAAACGGCTCCAACGACGCTGGTCATGAAAGAACGTCCAGACATTCGTGAAACAAGAATTCGGATTCGCGGGGCTTACGATCAACTTGGTGAGAAGGTGAGTCGGGGAACCCCGGATTTTCTACCGCCTCTCCAAAGTCGCGAGGAGGTTCCCACGAGAATGGACTTAGCCAATTGGGTGACCGATCCGGGGAATCCATTGACCGCTCGAGTGGCTGTCAATCGAATTTGGCAGCAGTTTTTTGGCGTTGGCCTGGTGAAGACTTCTGAAGACTTCGGCGCACAGGGTGAGGTCCCATCTCACCCGCTACTGTTGGATCATTTGGCGATACGATTTGTGGAAAATGACTGGGATATCAAGTCCTTGGTCAAAGAAATTGTCATGTCGCAGGCTTACCGGCAATCCTCTGTTGCTTCGCCGGAGGAATACCGTCGAGACAGGGAGAACCGTCGTCTGGCGCGAGGGTCCCGGTTTCGGCTCGATGCAGAAACCATACGTGATCAAATTCTGATGGTGAGTGGTCTATTGAATCGCGAAATGTATGGGTTGAGCGTTAAACCGCCCCAACCCCCCAACCTTTGGAAATCAGTTTCCATGAAGTCTTCCAGCACGTATAGCTTTCAGGCTGATACGGGAGAAAAAATTCTTCGCCGTAGCCTGTATAGTTTTTGGAAACGGGCAATGCCCCCGCCGCAAATGACGATCTTTGATGCCCCTACCCGTGAGAGTTGCATAGCCCGCCGAGAACGGACGAACACTCCTCTGCAGGCGTTGGTGTTGATGAATGAAGAACAGTATTTCATGGCCGCCAAAAAACTGGCGTTGAAGTTAATTCAGTCTTTTGACGATGACCAACAGAGAATTGACTATCTATATCAATCGTTGACGGCCAGGAAACCCGACGCCGCCGAATCCAAACTGCTGGCCGACGGGCTGGCTCAGCTAAAAGCCGGGTACCGGGAAGACCAGGAACTGACCAAATTGATTACCGGCGGTTTGCCGGTAGAACAAACAGAAGACAGGATTGAATTTGCGGCCTTGTCGGCTTTGATCAATTCAGTCCTCAACCTTGATGTCGCAAAGACGAGGGACTAGCCATGAATTCATCACCGTTTTTTGAAACGATCGCCAATCGTCGTCGTTTTCTAAGCCGTTCTGGAATGGGATTAGGAGCGGCCGTGCTCGGAAATTTGGCGGCAAGTCAAGTCGCCGCTGATGCCCCTGCTCTGAGTAAGATGGATCAATTGCCGCATTTCTTGCCAAAGGCAAAGCGGGTGATTTTTCTCTTTATGGCAGGTGCGCCGAGTCAATTGGATTTGTTTGATTACAAACCCGGTCTGGCTGAAAAATTTAAGCAGCCATTGCCCAAAACAATCAGCGGAGGACAACGGGTCACAGCCATGACCCGAGGCCGAACTCAGCTCGTTCAACCAACTAAATTCAAATTTACCCGGAAAGGTCAAAGTGGCATCTGGATGAGTGAGTTACTTCCCCATTTGTCTAATGTTGTAGATGATATTTGCTTCATTCGGTCGATGCATACCGACGCCATCAACCATGATCCGGGAAAAACACTCATCTGCACTGGGTCCGAAATTCCAGGCAAACCGAGCCTGGGGGCCTGGCTTAGCTATGGTCTGGGATCTATGAATAACAATCTCCCCGATTTTATTGTCCTGAATTCAGCGGTCTGGTCGGGTGATAAAAGAAACGTGCAAGCGCTTTACAAAAGGTTGTGGGGAACCGGGTTCTTGCCCTCCCGTCACCAGGGAGTGATGTTGCAGTCCTCTGGAGATCCTGTCCTTTTTCTATCCAACCCCAAAGGGATCGATCGGAAGACCCGATCCAGAATTCTGAATCTGGCAACCCAACTCAATCAAAAACATGCTATTGAGATAGGTGATCCAGAAATCCAGACGACGATCGCGCAGCAGGAAATGGCTTTTCGGATGCAGGCTTCGGTTCCAGAATTAACCGATCTGACCGGTGAGACAAAAAGCACGCTTGAGCTGTACGGTCCGGAAGTATCCAAGAACGGAACGTTTGCCCGCAATTGTCTGCTTGCTCGCCGCATGATCGAACGCGATGTGCGATTTGTTCAAGTTTATCATCGTGGGTGGGATCATCATGCCAATTTACCGCCAAAAATGAAGGGGCAATGTTACGATATCGATCAACCAGCGGCTGCTTTACTCAGGGATTTGAAGCAAAGGGATTTGCTCAAGGATACCCTGGTGGTATTTGGAGGGGAATTTGGTCGTACAGTCTATTGTCAGGGGAATCCGACCCGGGAAGATTATGGTCGGGATCATCATCCTCGGTGTTTTACAGCTTGGTGCGCCGGGGGTGGAATCAAAGGGGGCGTGGTTCATGGTCAAACGGATGACTACAGCTACAACATCGTCGATCCATCTGGAGCGACAACGACCAGATTCGAAGACGATGCGGTCCATGTAAGGGATTTGAACGCGACGATCCTCCACCAGTTGGGGATCGATCACAACCGCATGACCTTTGCATTTCAGGGGCTGGACCAACGCATGACTGGTGTCAAGGAAGCCCATGTCGTCAAAAAGATATTGGCTTAGTATCGGGCTAAAGACCGCCCCGTTCCTTTATCGGTGTTCGGCGCGAAATGGAGACCCCAGGCCCGGCATCTCGAAGCCAGTATCCCAGTCAATGAGATCCCAGTAAGGAACAACGCTGAACTTGAGAATTTGGACCTTGGATCTTGGACTGCGTCGCACCACTGGCTTGGCTCGAAAAGAGGTTCTTTCAGTCAGGCCTCGATCTTCATTGAAGAGGGGCGGGTGGCCAAGCGATTCCCTTTGACCATTGGGATGAAGCGGTCGATTCCGTTTGGAACCTAGTAACACCGAAACCGGAACCCAGGATTACAAAAAAACACTGGTTCTTTCTTGAGCCGAACCCGGTTTCAGTGGTCTGGCCGTCGCAAAGTACCCATACTGCTGCGAACCATTATTCATTTGACATCTCAACTTCGTAGACTTCGCCTTCAATGGAAACCGAATCGCCCTGCACTAGTTTTCTGCGACGACGAGTTTCCACAGCATCATTGACGATGACCAAGCCTTGTTGGATGAGCATTTTTGCTTGCCCGCCAGTTGGCACTCCACAAAGCTGCAAAAAATGATCCAACCGAATCGTATTGGAGGGTAGTTCAACGTTCATAGGGACAACATGTTCTTTGTTGACAACATCGCCTGACAGTGAATTGTTCAATGGGGCAACCAGATTTGATAAACCGGTGTTTGGGATTTGGCGATTCCCAGTCGGTGATTTTGCAATACCGACTTGAAGTTGGCAATACCGGAGTGAGCGACTGGTGGATTTCATGGACACCTCTTCAACCAGAAGAGTAGGTCAACCGGTTTGATAATTATTAACGGTTGTTTCAATCACTCAACTCCCTGCTTCGTTTTGGTCGGAAACGCTTCCAGTCGCCTGCCGACCATCAAAATTTTCAATGCGTTGCAACAGACCCAGAACAACCTTGTCGGTTGTTTCCGGGTTGGCTACGGTGAATCGAAAATATTTCTTCCCTTTGATTTCGGTGCGGGTAAAGTAGTATTCTCCTTCATCGATGATCTGATCTCGCACTTCAAATTGGTTCAATTGTTCAGGACGGTATTGGAAACAAAGGATGTTTGATTGAGGTACATAATCGCAAACAAATCCAGCTCGATTGGAAATCAATTGATGGATTTCAGCCGTGCGTTGAAAAAGTGCCTCGAGGAGTTCACGCAGTCCGTTTTCTCCGGTGGCCAGCAGAATCAAGAAAAATTTTAGGCCCATTGGAATTTTGGTGCATTCGACCGTTTGATGGAACAAGTCCGGGAATTCCGCATTTTCATTGTCGCCAAGATAGGCTGCCTGTTGTTGGAAGATTCGGCTGAGAGAATCAGGATTGCGAAAAAGAATCGCGGTGCAAAGTGCGGAGGTCTGGAGGAGTTTGTGTTGATCCCATACAAGTGAATCCGCTAATTCGATTCCATTGAGGAGAGAGCGGTGAGCATCACTGATTAATGCGCTGGCTCCGTGGGCACCGTCGACGTGAAACCAAAGGGCATGCGACCGGGCGAATTCCCCTACGGTTTTTAAGTCGTCATATAAACCCGTGGAAGTGGTGCATGCGTTGGCGCAAACGGCGACCGGGATCTTGTTCGCATTGAGAGCCCTTTGATAGGTTGCCTCAAGCTGACTGGTATCGATTCTTCCCGTCGAATCGGTTGGCAACATCAAAATGTTTTTTTCGCCATAGCCTAAAATGCAAATCGCGCGTTTTACGCAGTAATGGCTGGTATCTGGGATGAGAAAAACGTGGGCTGGATTGATACCGTTTTGCCAGCTTTCGGAATCAAATGTGCCTCTGGCCGCCAGTAAAGCGGTCAGGTTGGCGATCGATCCCCCATGGGTCAAAAAACCGCCGCCGGTTACATGGGTGGAAGATTGGGTCCTGTTTTGACCCCAAGGAACAAATTTGAGTAACCAATCAACAATATATTTTTCAAGGGCTACCGGGCCGGGGCCCATTTCGTAAACCGCCATTCCATTGTTCGTCAAACCATTTACCAGATCTGCCAGAGCCGAAGCAAAATGGGGTCGGGCGACCTGGTGCCCAATGAATCGTGGGTCGTTGAGTCGGATGACAGTCGTCAGGTAATTGGCAATGAATTCGTCCAGTAAATCGGCTGGACTGCCCTGCCCTGATCTGCGTAGATAGTCGTCGAGGGCGAGGTGCTGAGTGATCTCTTTGACCGGCTGCAAGGAGACGACCGGATCGAGGGATTGCCTGGAACGATCGACAAAATCGGCAAGCGTATTAGTGATCTTCTCAAGGGCGAGTTTAAGGTCTACCGAGGAATAGGTGGTCCAGTGAAGTTTCTCTGACGGAGGATCGAAGTGTGGCAATGTAGGCTCGGAAACAACAATCTGGGGATGAGATGTAGGTCGCAACGGGATCTGATGACCCGAACGCCGCCTGATTATATCAATTTGTTTCCAGGCTATGCACCGAGCAATGGGAAGCGAATACAATGGCCTTCGTGCCGGAGATCGTTAAACGACGTGCGATTTCTGGTATCCTGAGAGAAGGAGTCCTAACATGTTACCAGTAAGAATAGATTTAATCTCTGGCTTCGCCATCCTAGCGTGTGCTGCTCAGTGGTGCAGTCCCGTCTTCGCCCAAGAGTTGGTGCAATTTTCCAGAGACATTCAACCCATTCTCAGTGAGAACTGCTATCACTGCCACGGTCCTGATGAGAACGCCCGTGAAGCCGATTTGAGATTGGATACCGAGGAAGGGATTTTTGCAGAGGGACAGGATCGCCGAATTGTTTTGCCGGGAAAACATGCTGAAAGTGAGCTCTACCATCGGGTTTTTTCGCAGGAGAAGGACTCGGTGATGCCTCCTCCGGAATCGAAATTGACATTGACCGCCGATCAAAGGGAAAAAATAAAAGTTTGGATTGATACGGGGGCAAAATGGGAAACGCTCTGGTCGCTTGTGCCGCCGGTCAAGGCGACACCTCCGGTGCCCCATCGATCGCAATGGACACGCGATGTTATCGATTCATTTATTGAATCCCGTCTTACCGAAAATGGATTGGAACATGCCGAAGAAGAGGGCAAGGAAAAACTGATCCGCCGTGTTTACCTCGACCTGCTGGGAATCCCTCCGACGGTAGATGAAATAGATCAATTTCTAACGGATGATTCCCCTTATGCTTATGAAAAAATAGTTGATCGCCTATTAGGTTCGCCGCGTTACGGTGAGCGAATGGCATGGCCCTGGCTTGACGCGGCCAGGTACGCGGACAGTAACGGATTTCAAGGAGATCGCGAACGAACGATGTGGCCTTGGCGCGATTGGGTGATCGATTCATTAAATGCCAATCTGCCATTTAATGAATTCACCGTGCAGCAAATTGCCGGAGACCTGCTTCCCAATGCCAGTTCCCGGGACAGATTAGCGACTGGATTTTGCCGTAACCACATGATCAATGGTGAGGGTGGCAGAATTGCCGAGGAAAATCGAGTGGAATATATTTTCGATCAGATTGAGACCGTCGGAACGGTTTGGCTGGGGTTAACCTTGAATTGTTGTCGCTGTCATGACCACAAATATGATCCTTTGCTTCAAAAAGATTACTACGCCTTGTTCGGGATTTTTAATCGCACACCGGTCAATGGCGGTGGTGGTGATCCAGCGACCCCGCCCAGAATGCTGGCCTCCAGTCACGTTGATCAGTTTCGTTTGCAAGAGCTTGAACCGGTGCTGGCGGATTTTCGAAAAGTTGTTGCAGACCATGAAGCGAGGATTTTTAAAAGAAAACAGGGCGCCCCAATCAGTGATTCTCCTCGAGCCGTTTCACTGGAAGATGGCCTGAAAAAGATACTCCCTATTGCGGCGTCTTCTCGGAATTCCAAACAATTGTTGGCTTTGGAAAATCACTTTTCAAAATCAGAAAAATCCTATGCTGCGTCGTTAAAGAATCTGCGTCTAAGCAGTGATCAATTCAACGTGATTCAGGCTAGGGCCGGGAATGTGATGATCATGGAGGATTCCAAGGTCCGAAAGACTTTTCGTCTGGAGCGTGGGTTGTATAACCAGCCAAAAGAGGAAGTAATCGCCGGATTGCCAGTTGCTTTTTCGGGCAAGAACTTGGGAGAGGATGAAACCCGTCTGTCGCTGGCAAGGTTTTTAGTCGGAAAGGATAATCCACTGACCGCCAGAGTCACCGTGAACAGGGCATGGCAAACAATTTTTGGCACCGGTTTGCTGAGAACACCCGAAGACTTCGGTTCGCAAGGTGACAAGCCTAGTCACCCGCTATTGTTGGATTGGCTGGCTGTGGAGTTTGTCGATTCGGAATGGGATCTGAAATCGCTTCATCGTAAATTGGTGTTGAGTGCTGCCTACCGCCAATCAGCCATTGTCAAAGAGAAATCTTTGGAGGTGGACCCCGAAAACAGGTTGTTGAGTTACAGTCCGAGATACCGGATGCCAGCGTGGATGATCAGAGACCATGCGCTGGGTGTCAGTGAATTAATGAATCGGTCGATTGGAGGAGCCTCGGTGAAACCGTATCAACCTGCAGGGTTGTGGTCGGAAGCAACCTTCAATAAAAAAAAATACACCCAAGACCACGGTGAGAAGCTCTATCGCAGCAGCCTGTACACGTTTTGGCGAAGGATTGTCGGGCCGTCGATGCTTTTTGACGTGGCGAAGAGACAATCCTGTGAGGTCAAGGTGACTCGTACCAATTCACCATTACATGCGTTGGTTACCCTCAACGATGTCACTTTTGTTGAGGCGGCAAGGGTGACCGCTGAGCGGGTCTGGAAGTCCTTTGAAACACCCGAGGACCGAATTCAAAACGCGTTTCGGCGTTTCACTTCCCGCCGACCCACCGAACAAGAATCGACGATTTTAATGAGGCGATTTCAGTCTGCCTTGGTCAGCTTTGAGGCTGATTTAGCCAGCGTGAACAACCTTTTAGATGTGGGGGAGATTTCCCGATCTAGCTCTATCTCTACTGGCGATCTTGCCGGTTTAGCGGCGCTGACGGATGTCTGTCTGATGGTCATGAATCTCGATGAATCTTTGTCGAAGTGACCGGCTGGATTTGGATGATTCCAACTCTTAGGCATGGCACGGACTTGAATATAATGTCCTGGGAAACAATGCGGTGTGATGATGGTACCGGATCTATGTCCCTTTAAAAAGAAGAGAACCAATACGAACCATAGTGGCTCCATGTTGAATAGCTAATTCAAAATCTCCGCTCATTCCCATGGAAAGTTCTTCCATGGATAGATTGTCGGGGGCAATTTGCGAAAGATGCTCTCGGAAGACTGCCATCTTTTCAAAATCGTACTTTGCCTGCTCGGTTCCACCTAATCTTCCAGCCATGGCCATTAGGCCATGCACACAGATGTTCTCCAAGTTTGAAATCCTGTCGAGTGATTTAGTCAGTGTCTCTTGAGTGAACCCATGTTTTGAAGTGTCGCCGGAGATGTTCACTTCGGCCAAGATGTCTACCACTTGGCCTGCCTTGGTGGCCTCTTCGTTGACCAGTTCAAGAATTCTCAGGCTGTCGCCAGAATGCAACAATTTCGTTGCTGGTATCGTCCGGCGGATCTTGTTGGATTGGAGGTGTCCAATCAGGTGCCAGTGAATATCCAGATCCGCCAATTCCTTCGCTTTTTTCCATAGCACCTGGGGGCGGCTCTCGCCGAAATGACAACATCCCAATTCATGCAGGCGGCGGATCATCGATGTGTCGACGTATTTGGAAACGGCGATCAGTTGGATTGAGTTTGGATCACGATCGGCGCGTTCTGCAGTCGATCGAATTCTATCGATGACGCCAAAGTAATTATCTGATAACGGGTTGGTTGAAACGGACATCTTGATCAAAATTGAGGTTAGTCGACGCTGATCAGCTCATCACTGGTCCCATTGGAGTTAAACGTTCCAACGTAAAATTCAACAGCCAGATTCTGACCTAAAACAGTTCGGCTGGAGTTTTCCAAAAATGAGCGATAGATCAACCATTGTTGCTTGCCAATTTGAACTCGGTAACCGGTTGCGACACTGCTAGGCACAATTTCCAGTTTCTCGGCGACGGTCAACTGACGCCAAGTTAACGGTTTTCGGCATCGGCTTGGTTTCAAATCTACAAAAAACGGACAGTAAATATTATCGCCGGTAACCATCGTTTGAAACGAAAAATTTCCATCATTAATGGCAACGTTTCCCATGGATCGGCCAATGCTCCATTCAGAAAGAGAAATCGGAATAATTGATGCAATTGACTTCGACTTTCTGGTCAGAAAAAGTTCTGTGCTTTCCTGGGGGCTTCCAAAGCCGATGTCGTGATTGATTGCCCAGTTCAGTGAATAGTCAAATTCGCATTTTCCCAGACCCAGAAAGCTGTCGCCGCATAATAGGAATTGGTCTTTCCGGGCCAAGAAAAAGTGCTTTTGCCATTTTGCCCCGTTTTCAAGTTCGCATTCCAATTCCAAAAAGTCGCCATCTCGATCATCGTTCCAGCAAACGACCTCCCAATCGGTGGATGGGGAAATAGGTGCCTGATCGATCAAGAGTTCATGTTTTAATTCTCCGGAGAACAAGACATGCCCACAAGATAATTCTGCAATCAATTTTCTATTTTGATAAGCGACAACAAGCCGTGGTGATTTGGGGAGCCATTTTGATTGCAGGATCGCCAGTTCTGCCCATTCGGAATTTGATGATGGATCGGGAAAGTCCTCTTGGGGAGATTTGTTTTTGGCTTTCGGTTGGCTCGATTTTCGCAACAACGAATTGGCTATATTGAGATCATCCGAGTCGTGGTAGCAAGTCAGCGCCGAGAGGATAATGTCGGTGGACTGGAATCCGGCTGCTGAAGAAAAAACCAGTGACTTGTCTTTACGAGTCAAGCGGAGTGATTGTCTGACGAAGTACTCAAATTGCGTTTGAGATTCCGGTTCTAGGCACTCGATATTGGCCGCATCTGCGTATTTTAGGCAACGCGTCCAGCACGCCAATAATAAATGCGTATCACTGACCCATTGAGAGTGGGGTGTACCGTCGCTGTCCAAGAGTTCCTCGAACCCAACAGATAGGTTATTCTTGCCGTGTTCGACAAGCGTTGTGGCTTCCTTTTCCCCCGCAAACAATAGGCCGAGGAAGAGCGGGAGTTCTGCGAATTTAAGTTGATGCAGGATCGGATTTTCGTGCAGCCAATCTGGATTTTCGTCAGCAGCTTGTCGGCCCAATGACCGATAGATGGACTCTCTGGCTTCGTTTTCCAATTGATGTCCATATCGTGCCAGAGCATAAGATGTCAATATTTGCGATAGCGCGTGCTCAGGGTCCGTCAAGCAATCATTCGCGTCGGCGGATGGTGTTTGCAAGAATTGTGGGACGTTACCGTTTTTGCATTGCTTGACTCGCGCGGCAAGTTTTTGGAATTCTAAGGTCGAGCTATCAAGACCCCAAAGAAAGTTTTCAGCTGTCACGTCAATCGATTCCAAAAACGCAGCGCGACCACCATTGACTAAATTCTGCGACGTTGGGATACCCTGAACAAACGTCTTGGGGTCGTCATGAGGCTTTTGGTTCTTTTTGTTCAATTTCGTCATGTTAAGCTCGTTTGAATCGGACTTCATGCTTCAGGATGCCGGTTTTAGCGACAATCTGCAAGGCGTGGAAAACAAGAGAGATGAAAATTTTCGCGGCTCACGACAAAAGAGGTTGACCTCGGAGCGGGTTGGTTGGCAAGGCGATTCGGAGTTGAAGTTTGGTAAGAAATGGATGAATTCAAGATGACTGAGGCGGACGATATTTTGACCAAATGCCGTTTTGAAAAGTCTTGGTTGCGGTTGAAATCATCGGTTGCCTTCTATGCCGATTTCCAAGCCCTCGAGATGGTTGCCGGATTTGGATTCCGGTATCATCGCCTAGTTTGGTTCACTCAAGGAGTTGTGGTCTGGTATTCTCCCGATCGCAAAAAGCGTTGGCTCAGTAAACCTGATTACGTTACAATTGGGCTCGATGCGGTAATCTCCAAATTGGTGGTTATTCATTGGTGGTTATTCAAGGGTGGTTATTCAAGGGTGCTTATTCAAGGGGCAGGGATTTAAATAAATGGTTAAGAGACTGTTTCTTATGGAAATCTGGATGCTGTTTTTCGCAGTGACAGCGATGGCACAGGACTTGAAGAAAAACGAATCCGGGCAGGAGAAAAACGAATCGCCCCAGGATCCACTTGTAAAGATCAATGAATCTCTTGGGCCACTTCGCAAGCTACCTGACGGGAATGTCTGGATTAACGTGAAAAAGAAAATGGTTGTCATTGATGGCCAGATTTGCATGCGACGAGGCCCGCTGGAGATGTTCGCTTGTTCACCGGAAACCAAGGAACATGAGTCGGTTATTCAGGCCAAAGCGAAGGCTTTTCTCGTTCATACCGCCCTTTTGATGGTCGGCGCGGAATCTGGCAAACCAGTGGAATGGGATCCAAAGTATTCTCCGGCCTCGGGAACGCGTGTCGAGGTCATTGTCCATTGGTTGGACAAAAATGGAAAACCGACAAAATTGCGTGCTCAGGAGATGATCAAGAATGTAAAGACCAAGAAGGCGATGACGGAAAATTGGGTCTTTGCTGGCAGCGAGTTTTACACTAATCCCAATACCAAGAAGCGACATTATATGGCTGATGGAGGAGAAATGATTTGTGTATCGAATTTCACCACCGCCATGATGGACTTGCCTGTTCAGAGCACGCAAAGTCGCGAAGGTCTTATTTTTGAAGCATTTACTGAAAAAATTCCTGCGATGAAAACTCGGGTCCGCCTGGTTTTGAAACCCGAAGCTCAAAAGAACAAGAAATCAGCATCTCCAAAAAACGATAAACCGGCAGCCTCGAAGATCGAAAAAACAGAATAGGCATTCGCGTCGTTAGGTTGCAGGGATCGAACCGCTTGTCCGCTACCGTTTCTTGTTTTTCCCGTTGGGATTGAGTTTATCCTTGGAGTCCGATGGTTCTTTTTGTCCATTGCCAAACAGGTTGAATCCCGGAATTCCGGTCCCCTTCTTTTTTGAGGCGGCTGGTTTGGTTTTTTGTCGCTGCATTTTGACTGACCCGGATACCATGATCTGTTTGTCATGAACGAGCACCGTAAGATTGGCTCCCCGAAACCAGGCCATCAAATTTGATTGATAATCCACCGGTAGTTGGTCAATATTGGAAGGTGGTAAACGATCTGAAGTCCAATAAGCTCGACCGTTCGTAAATTGGGCCTGTTGGTAATCTCCCTCAAGTGAGCAGATGAGTTTTCCGTCAAGTAGTTTTTCAATGCTCTCACGAGCGTCCGCAGGTGGTACTTTAAGCTGTTGCGTCATTGAGTTTAGCAATTTGATATTGCCTAAGGTGGATTGTAGTGCTCGTTGGTAAAACAGCGTGTTGATCAAGGGAACCAGTTCGGATGTGGATAGGTCGCCAATATCAAGGTGGATTTGTCCGAATGACTCGGACTGAGTGGCACCTAAATCAGGGCGGATTTTCTTCAACCTCTGCTTGTTAAATGCCAAGATTGAATATTCACCCAGTTGCATCCGGTGCAAATCAAGAAGTCTGGAATAAGAGAATCCTTCCTCATCTGGACGAGCGAGTTGAGGCGTAAACGTATCAAGAAATCCGGGCTTGGGCCATGCACCGAGATAACATGGAAACCCCTTCAGCAGTTCCAACCAGGTAAAAAATCCGGACGGTTTGACAGTAATAGGTGCTGTCGGCTCGTTTTGGATGGCGGCAAAAAATTGATAGTCCGGTACGGACTTCAGTAATAGACCTTCACCGACGCTGACATGGAGATTGACAATGTCGTTTCGTGATGTGCCGTGTTTAAATTGCGTTGGGGGGCCGAGTTTCGCCGTAAAATCTTTGCCCTGTTTGCCAAGGATCGAGGTAATGTTCGCCGAAAACGAAAGACGTTCGAGTCCCTTACGATCTAATTTTTCACGTTTGATGGTCGCCACTAAAGGGACCAAGTCATTCCATTGTTCGCCTACCAGCTTGTTTTGTTCCGAAAGATGCTTTGCCTCCGCCTGCGTGATTTGGTCTACCGTGATATCCGGAATCGGGGTGAAATAACCGCGCGCTCCACGCAGTGAATCGATGACTTGGTCGGTTGCGGCAATCGGACCGCTTCGATCAATTCTTTTGCCGAAGTCTTCAGGTAGAAAACCTTTTTCAATAAGATCGATGGCCGGTAGTTCTCCCCAGCCTTCTCCTCTGGCGGCGGTGCTTGCCAATTGAAGCAGTTCGATATCGACTAGAGCCTGTTGCCGACGGGCATTTTCCACCTGGTATTTGGAAGAGAGCATCCGACGGAAAAAATTAGACGGCATGAAAACAAAAACAGTATCTTCGCTCTCCAATGGATATGAAATTCGTGTTTCCAAAAACTCCCTTGAATGATTGAGAGCACTCTTGTCAGTTCCGCATTCAAAAAATCTTTTTACTAGAGATCGGCAGTTGGTAATGAGGTGGAACTCTCCCTCTTTTGCGTAAAACGATCGGAGCCGATTGTCAGCGGTCGAAAGGAAAAACACTTTGCGGCCAGCGATTTCAACGGTTTTTTCGATGGCCCCTTGACCTTTTTCTTTTTCAAGTATTTTTGCCCGGGCACTTTGGAGCTGACTGGTGAGAAGAGAGTTTCGTTGCTGGAATAAAACTCCAACAGCAGGGCCTTCGGTGAGATAGAGGTCATTGCCAATCACAGCAAAGTCAGAGATGACGGTTTGGCCAAAGGTTTCGGCCAGTGGGTCTTGCTCAAGACAGAGTTGTTCCTCCATTCTTCCAACTGAATAGGGTTCAATCCCTCGGAGGATTGCCAAACGACCAAGATCGCCACCGTATTCTTTAGCGAGCCGGGTAAGCCAGACGAAATTCTGCCATTTCCCAAATCTCAAGTAAAAACATTCTTCTGGCACCCGAGAAACAATTTCTTCGATTTCAGGTCGTTTTTCATCAGGCAATATCTCTGGAACCAATGGAAAAATGTCGGTGGGTAAAGGTTGGGCTGCTGTTTCCGGCAGCCGTTTTGTTCCTGACATGGTTTCTCGCATCAGTTTCAAATGGCGAAGTTCAGCTCCGAGAAAAAGATCGAGAATGTTCTGGATTTCATTTTTGACCAGGATTGCATCTGCTGTCCGCTCGATAAAAGGTCTCGGTAGATTGAGACGTTCGGCAAGCATTGCCGTTAAATACGATTCGATGAGCGGTGGATAATCGCTTTGTTGGTTGCGAGATCGAGACACCTGGTTGAATTCACGCCACCAGGTTCGGCTCAGAAGATTCTTCTGCAACGGACGGGATCGGGTCGGTTCGATCGGAATGGTCAGAGCTGTCGAAGCATTAATTTTTACCGTAAATGGTTGATCACCGGTAAAAAGGAAATAGACAGCCAAGTTTCTGGGCAAGACAGAATCTGATTCACCTGCCAGGACATCAATTGCTTTTTTTACAAGGCCCGATGAAAAAACGGGGTAATGGATCCGTCCTTGGGATTCGGTAATGGTCAGACCATTGGTTCTTAATAATTCCCGGTCGAGCTCTCCAATCGGGATGATGATTCTCCCGACCCCAAAGGGCTTTCCAATATAGGCCTCTTTTTTTTGAACCGGTTTCTCACCATTGAAGACTCCCAGCCTTGATATTTGGCCGAGCGCAAACGGAGTTGTACTGCCAAAAATGATAGTCAATGCTACCGACCCAACCAGCGTTGTCTTTAGGTTCTGCAAAAACGGCATTTCTTTGACCATCCCTAATACGTAACAGTATTTCTCTAGGTTAGAGTTTTTACACCAGCATTACGAGTTGACTTTCATGTTGGTGCATTCATTCTTAAAACCATCCCGTTTTTTGTCGAAAAAAAATGTCAAGTTGCTGGCATCTTCCGTCCTTGCATCGCTGGGAAATCGGTGCCTCTTTGGCATTCCGGCCGGTTATGCCAATCCAAGACTCTTTCGCCAGAGATTTTAGATGACACGTTCGCTTATTTCCGGTCTCTGGTCTTCAGCAATATGGTTTTCGATGCCCTCCAATTTTACCTCTTCTAAAACTCCAAGGGAGATTAATTGACAGGAGGTTCAGTTGCATGGGGAGTGCTCATCTCTACCGGTTTCAAAGGAACGGGATCTTGTCGTTCTTCATGTTCATGTTGATGGAACAACTCAATTGCAAAAGCCAAGGCCACTCCGGTAATCAACGCGGCGGAGAGTTTGCCGCGGTCATGAGAATGGAAATGAACTTCGGGAAGCAAGTCCGCCAATGCGATACAAAGAAAAAAACCAGCCGAAAAGGCGAGTGTAAGACCGATTACCATATTGGTATCTGGGAACCACTGGAATGCTCCGATCCAAAACAGAAAAACTCCCAATGGGCACGCCATCGCAAAACAGAAGTTGGCTAAGAATATCTGGTTATTGGGTAATCCGGCTGTTTTCATCAACGATGTGATGGACAACGCATCGAGTGGTTTGTGTAGAACGACGGCAAGAAAAGTCCCTAATCCAATCAGTCCTTTGCCAGTCGTTGCTTCCGCTTCGATCGCGACGCTAGCTCCTAATGCAAATCCGTCTAGAAGGGTATGCACGGCCATGCCAAAGAATAGTCCATACCAGCTGAATTCGTGCTTGTTGTGGTCTCCGTCACAGCTTTCATGACTGTGTTGATGCTCATGTTCTTCATCACCATGGTGATGGACATGAAAAATTCGCATTAGAAAAAACATGACCAGTAGCCCCATGAGGACACCGCCAGCGACCCAATTCATATCTCCCAGCAGGTTAAATGAGTGGGGGAGTAGGTGTAAAAGCGCCACGCCCAACATCAAACCGGACACCAAGCTGATCATCAGCTGCATACGAAGGTGAGTCAATTTGAAAAGTGAGGGAACCCAGCCGCCAAAGAATGAGGCTCCCGCGATCAATAGGCAGTACACGCACAGTATCAGTAGAGGGGACAATGGTTCTGTGCAGTCAAAAGGCGTGTCAGGGAAGAGCTCTCATCTTATCGACCAGGTGGCTTGCCGCAAAGGCGTGATATTCATGATTGCAGGTTACCATCGTGCGACCTGCAGTCCCGCCATTTTGCCTGACAACAATTTCTATTGGACGCCCTTGGCATTGGTTTTTACAGAGTAAAACCCGGTTCTGGCGGTGATATACAACGTGTCGTTGACCAAAAGGCAATTGGCAGGAGATTCAGGCGGGCGGATCCGATCGATTTCATTGCCCGACGAGTTAAAGACAATCACCGCTCCCTGCCAGGTAACATATAGGTTGCCAAAAATATCAACCGTCATGCCGTCGCTTCCCACGTTGGCAAATAGCTTCGGTTTGGTGAGCGCCCCACCGCCGGAAACGACATAGGAGTATGTTTTGCCACCAGCTTGATCGGCAACGTATAGTGTTTTTTGATCGGGGGAAAAGATGAGGCCATTGGGACGCTGAAGGTCAGTGATCACGCGGGTGATTTTCCCGCCGCGATTAATGTAGTACACCCCCTCGATGTCCAATTCCATATCATCTCGATTTCCGTATCGTGGATCAGTAAAGTAAATGCCTCCCACATTGTCGAGAACAAGATCGTTAGGGCTGTTCAGTTTTTTGTTCTGATAATGGTCTGCCAAGACCACCTGTCCCGCCGGAGTTAGGCGAGTCACTTGCCTATTTTTCCCTTCGCAGGAGATGAGTGCATCATTGGCCGTCCAAAACAGCCCGTTGGCGCCCCCGGTCTCCTTTCGGAAAATAGTCGTTTTGCCGGTTTTCGGATCGTGAACATGGGTGAGGGAATTAGGAATATCATTGAAGTAAATCCGTCCGTCAGGTCCCAACGCAGGGCCCTCGGTAAACCGAAATCCATCGGCCAGCTTGATCACTGTGGCATCGCTTGAGAAAATCTTTGCAGGACTCTTTTCCAACAAGTTGGCGTCGGCCACTTTGGGCGTTTTTGGATTTTCTCTCAGGCGAATATTTTTCCACCGAACCGTAATTTCATCTTTTCTTCCTCCAACACCGTGGACCTGTAATGCAATGAAACCTCTTGCTGTCTTGTCATCGCTTAGATCGGCGGCCGGTACATCATTGATCCAGGTTTGAATGCGATTTCCGGTGGCTAGGATCCTGAAGTGATTCCATTGGTTTTGCCGAAAAGCATAGCGAGCTTTGTTGTTTTCTTGCAAACTGTTTAACCAACCTCTTCGACTTTCATCGTAAATTCCACCGGTCCAGGCTCGGTCTGATGGATCAATTTCGACCTGATAACCATGGACACGACCGTTTTTATAGTCAGGTAGACTGTTAGAGCGAATCTGCACACCAGAATTTAGTTCTGGATTCACTTTGAAATCCAATTCCAGTTCGAAATCACCATAAGTTTTCTCAGTACATAAAAACGAATTGGGAGTATTAGGAACGGTTTTTCCAATCACCATGCCATTCTCGACAACATACCGAGCTTTGCCGCCACGCTGAACCCAGCCCTTGAGTGATTTGCCGTCAAAAATCTCGACCCATTCAGGCTCCTGATTTGCAAAGCAGGAGTTGTTTGTCCCCCATTGTGGGAAAAGACATTGTAGGAAGACACATTGTAGGAAGACACATTGTGCCAACATACAAAGGGCTGTTGGCATTCCCCAGATCAACAGGGCCATTCTCGATTGACGGCGGTTCACGGCAGGTTCTCGCAAGAAAAAAAGAAAATTCGAAGAACATGATTACGAATTTATTTTGAATCAAAAGTGATTGCAACTGGGGCTCGTATCGATGCCTTCTCGGAAGATACACCAATCATCAACACGGCCCTCACCTCATTGGTCGATCAGCAAGTCGTTGAGTCGTTGTTGCAAGGAAGATTTCTGTTGGTCACTGGCGTAATGGATCGCCGTCCTGAGGTAGGACCTCGCGGCTCCAGCGCGTCCCTTGGCCAACGCCGATTCTGCCTTGGCAATCCATTGGCCCACTTTTTGATTATTTAGCTCTGCTTCGAGTACCAATTTTTGTTGACGGCGGCGTTTGATTTCTTTCACACTGAGGTCACCCGATTCGGCAGTACTGGATGGATTTCCAAATCGCCGAGCAGGAGTGAGGTTCTCCACACCGATCGATTGATCAGGATCGTTTTGGATTCCAGCGGCACGGTCCATATGTATTTGACGTAGCTTGAGTTCCACCGGGTTAACGACGCTGACCGGACGATGAGCGGGAAAGGCCGATCGGCTCCCAACGACCGGCAAGATTCCGGTAACATAGGGATGAAGTGAACCGGCGAGGATACTGCCGGTGGCGCCATTGCTCGTCATGATTACCGGTGTGGTGTTGGTGATCGACCGGGTATTCCCTTTTCCAAAGCGAAACCCGAGATGGTAGCCTCCATTTTCATTTTGAACCTGGTAACCGAATGTAGCATCGGTACCTGGATCATAATGACCAAACGGTGGGACAGCTGAGTGGATACTTCCTTGGGAGAATCTCAAGTTGGGCAATAACTGTCCACCGGGCCCCAGTCCAAAAACTCCACGAGCGCGGTCGCCAGCGATACCGCCCCGACTCCCGCGAATGTTGAAACCAAAGTCGATACCCACCCGCTCATAAAACGAGTTTCTGATTGTTGTAAACGGTATTTCGGTCCGGATCATTTGCCCTAACGTTGGCGAAGCAACTCCCAGTACCATAGTCAGGATAACCGGCCAGGAAAGTACTAAAGGCCCTAGCTCTTGTCCGTCCCAAGAAACAAACTGACGCCGTTTTATTGCTGGTGGTGGTGTTTTTGTCATATTCATGGGAGGCTGCCAAATGGATCGCGTGATATTTCAGCTTAGCGAATTAGTGATTTTGAATCAAATTCTCTTGCGAACCGAATTGGTTGCTCAGATTCACCGGTTCCCCACGAATGACCGTGGCAACGTTTTAGGGAAGTTTGCGTTGAATTAGTCGAACTTTTTTGGAATTATCCCGATCTGATGCGAACAGTATGGTGTATTCACCGGGACAGATCCGGTTAATCGATCTGTGTGAAAACAAGCCTGTAATTTGGGCTGCGGGATTCCTATAATGGCGGTAGGGATTCCAAAGCATCTGTTTTGGTTGGATTTCTCATCAGAAGTAACGAACAGAAGTAACGAACAGAAGTAACGAACGTTCAAACAGAAAGTTGCCCTTGCTACCCCCGAATGCGATTTGCAGAAACGCCGTAAACCCGTTATTGCTGGAAGCGGTGGGGTCCAGGCGTGAAGATCAACCATCACCCAAGCGGTTACAGAAATGGACTTTCATACCCAAGAATTGGAGCGGAACGATCGGTGATTGGAATCGGGTTGCGACCGTTATTGCTAGTTTGTTTGTTCTGTTGTCACAACAATCTGTGTCGGGCTTTTTACCACGACTATTGGATTCGTCGGAAAGGTCAAGCAACGTAACGGGGAAAGTGCAAGGTGAAGAGGAGATTCAAGAGGATGGACCTGTCCAGGAGGATAAGGCGGCGAATGATCCGGAATCCCGAAAAATGGGTCATCTGGTCAGAGTGCCAATGCCCATTAGTAGTCAATCAGCTAATCGAGTGATGGCTTCGGTCAATCGTGTGCTGGATAAAGTAGCGACCGAAACAAAAGAGCAAAGGCCCATCCTGGTGATGGAATTTGATAATCGAAATGGAGCGACTGGAAGTGGAAGTAGCTTTGAAGATAGTTTGAAGCTGGCTCGGTTTCTCACCGGGCCCCAGCTTAGCAAGGTCCGAACGATTGCGTATTTGCCGGGTGCTTCTAACGTGGCCGAGGATCTCTTTGACAGTGGAAAGCCGAAGCGGGCGGACTTTGTTGGCCATGCTATTTTGGTGATTTTGAGTTGCGAGGACATTGTCATGCATAAGCAGGCAGCCATCGGAAATGCCGGTATTGATGTTGATGTCGTCGACGATTTACTAATCAATGCTTATCGGACGATCGCAGAGAAACGCAGGGTCATTCCAACGCCTGTTGCATTATCAATGCTCGACAAGAGCATGACCGTTCTTCGTGCGGAACTAAAGCCGGACGGTGTTAAATACGTGACCGAATCTGAATTTGCCGAATTGGATGCTGACGGAAAAATAGTGAGCTCGCAGACGATTGCCGATGTTAACAATTTCGGTTTTTTTACCAGTGAAGATTGGCAGGCGTTTCGGTTGATTCGTCACCGGGTCGATTCACGCACGGAATTGGCAGATCGATTTCTTTTACGTGAATCATCGCTGGAAAGTGATCCTTCCTTGGGCGATGGATGGAAGGCGATCCGAATTGTCGTCGACGGTGTGGTTTCTGATCGA
Source organism: Planctomycetota bacterium (assembly GCA_014238905.1). Classification (GTDB taxonomy): domain Bacteria; phylum Planctomycetota; class Planctomycetia; order Pirellulales; family Pirellulaceae; genus JABAAE01. Next base: position 202,594 of record JABAAE010000015.1, on the reverse strand, counting down.
TCGGTGACATGGATAGAAAATGCGTTAACGAACCGAGTGGAGGCAGGGGATATCAACTTGGTGATTGTTGATATCGACAGTGCCGGGGGAAAGCCCGAAGCGGCTGTTCGCTTGGCCAACCGGCTCAGCGAGTTTGATCCAAATCAGGTTCGAACCATCGCTTTTATTTCACAGCGTGCCCGGGGCGCAGCTTCAGTGATTGCCATGGGATGCGATGCAATTGTAATGAAATCGGACGCGGTGATAGGCGGTCCGGGGCGTCCTGAATTGTCCCCACAGCAGCTGATTTCCATGCAAGAGGCGATCAAGGAATTAGCTAAACGCAAGGAAACGACTTGGTCGCTGGGATACGGGCTGGTCGATCCGCAATTTGAGGTGATGCGATGGAAGCAACGTAAGACGGGGCGATATCGATTAATGTCCGATGCCGAAAAGGAAGCAAGAGAGGATGCCGATCTGTGGGATGAGCTGCAATCGATTGATTTGGCGTCCGGGCTTGACGGGACTTTGGGTGAAAATTTGGGGCTGGTGAGGAACTTGGTGGAAAGTTTCGAAGAGTTTAAATCAATTTATCAACTCACCGATGAACCTGATTTACTGGAACCTACGCTCACCGATCGCTGGGTTGAAAGACTGGCTCGTCGGTTGGCTTCGCCCCAGATTGCCTGGCTCGTATTGTTTGGTGCGATTTTTTTTCTTTCCACTGAGTTTTCCAATCCAGGGTTGGGTGTACCCGGTTTTTTGTCCGCAATCTGCTGGATGCTGTTTTTCTGGAGCCAGTATTTCGACGGCAACGCGACCGTGTTGGAGATTTTGCTTTTTTTGATCGGAATCGTTTTCATTCTAATTGAATTTTTTGTTTTGCCCGGGCTGGGAATATTTGGAGTCGGCGGTGCGTTGATGGTCGCGGCTTCGTTGGTTCTGGCGGTGCAAACGTTTGTGATTCCCAGCAATCCTGAGGAATTTAGGCAGCTGACGACATCGTTGCTGACTTTTGCCGTGGCGAGTAGCGGTTTTTTCGTGGCCGTTTTTCTCTTCCGAAGATACATCGGTCGGCTTCCGATGTTGCGTGGGATGGCCTTGCAACCAGAAGGTGTTCCTGGTGATTTGGAAAACAGGCAGGTCAGTGAGGCATTGGTTGATTTCAGTCTCTTGGAAGGACGAACGGGCATCACTCAAACCAAATTAATGCCTTCAGGGAAAGCGGTCATCGGCGGCGAGCTCTATAATGTCATTACAGATGGTCGCATGATTGAGAATGAAACCCCGATCGTTGTCCGCCAAGTGGTTGGAAATATTATCGAAGTGGGCGTTGACCAGAGCCGGAGTTAATCACTCTTCAGGAGAGGGTTTTAGGTCCGATTGTTCCGGTTGCTTTTTATAGTTTTTGATTTTTATTCTGCTGGAAATTATCGAATGGACCGACGCTAATGAATCCGATCCTGTCCTCAGTCCTGCTAATTGTTGCCGGATTTGCCTTTATTTTTCTTGAACTCCTGATTCCTTCGGCAGGTTTGATAGGGATTATTTCCGCGGCATTGTTGCTATCAGGCATTGTTGTGGGGTTTCAGGCTGGCTTGGGTGTGGGATTAACCATTCTCACGGTGACGTTGGTGCTGCTACCGATCGTCATTGCATTCCTGCTCAAAATTTGGCCCAACACGCCAATTGGTAAAATGTTGTTCATCTCCCCTCCCAGCGAGGAGGATGTGGTGCCGGATCCCGAGGTTCAGGAATCGTTGGAATCCTTGCTCGGAAAGGTAGGGATCGCTCGCAGTAAACTACTGCCATCAGGGAGTGTGACGATCGATGGAAAACATTACGATGCGGTCAGCGACGGGCTACCGATCGAATTGGGACAGGACGTGAAAGTTGTCTCGGTCAAAGCGATGCGGATTTTCGTCAGGCCGGAGATCAAGATGGCGTCCCGGGATACGGAGGATCCTCTTAGCCAATCGATCGAATCTTTGGGGCTGAACGAAATCGAAGATCCCTTGGAGAAATGACTAAAATCTTCTTAGCAGCTAGCTGACGGTCGAGCGACTATCTTTTACAATAGGTCGTGATACTAAATATTGTTAAATGGGGATTGAAATCATATGGTTTACTTTCTGATCATTTTGATCATCGTCGTTCTGGTGGTTATAGGCGTCTTTATGTCCTATTTCCGATGGTGGATTCAATCAGTACTTACCGGGGCAGGTGTTGGTTTTTTTGACCTGATCGGGATGACTTTTCGAAAAGTTCGGGTTGCTGAAATTGTTCGCACCAAAATCATGGCGGTTCAAGCTGGAATTTTAGACGACACCGGAGCGACCGTTCAGGCGATGGAGGCCCATTATCTAGCTGGCGGAAAAATCCAAATCGTGATTCGAGCCCTGATCGCGGCTAACAAGGCGAAGACGATCAAGCTGACTTTTCGGGAAGCGTGTGCCATCGATCTCGCTGGCCGAAACGTTCTGGAAGCCGTTCAGACAAGCGTTTATCCCAGAGTGATTGATTGCCCAGCCAAAGGGAGCGCCAAGCGTTCTTTGGACGCCGTAGCGAGGGATGGGATTCAGTTGAAGGTTCGGGCGCGTGTTACCGTCCGTTCCAATTTGCAACAATTAATTGGTGGTGCCACTGAAGAGACGATTATTGCCCGGGTGGGTGAGGGAATTGTCTCCGCGATTGGTTCAGCTCAAAATCACAAGACGGTCTTGGAAAACCCGGACCTGATTTCAAAAGCCGTATTGGAACGACGGCTTGATTCTCAGACTGCCTATGAAATTGTGTCGATCGATATCGCCGACATTGATGTGGGTGAAAATATTGGTGCGCGTTTGAAAGCGGATCAAGCCGAAGCGGACACCCGCGTTGCTCGTGCCAAGGCAGAGGGGCGACGAGCGATGGCGGTGGCAAAAGAACAGGAAAATCAGGCTGCTATTGAGGAAAGTCGATCCAAGCTGGTAGAGGCCGAAGCAGAGGTTCCCAGGGCGATGGCAGATGCCTTTCAATCAGGGAAATTGGGAATCCTTGACTACTATAAATTAAGAAATGTTCAGGCGGATACCGAAATGAGAACTGCGATTTCGGCAGGAACCGACATGAAACCGACTCAATGATTAATCCAGCCACAATGATTAATCCAGACTTGTCATACCCTTTCAATCTGGACTTTCGATTCGGAAAACGGTACAGATTCACGTTCGGCAATTAGATTTGGGAAACCGAAAGGACCACCAAAATGGTTCAGGATATTGAAGAGTTTTTGCGAATGGCCGCCGCTCGCAAGAAGCAGCAGTCTGGGCAGCAAGGGGATGTCCCTCGTCAAGCTAATTCACCGGTTTCACCTCGTCTGCAGGCCTCGCAAACACCCCCACCTGGTCGAGGATCGTCCCGGCCTCCGGTACCCCAGCAGCCGAATAGTCAGGGGTTTGGGAACGAAGCTGTTGTCGAGCGGGAGCAGATTAAAAGTTTGCAACCAACCATTCAGTCGAATGTATCGACTGCCGATATTGTGGAGCATACGATCCAGCTTGGGGAGGATGTTTATCAGCGGGAGGAGGTCACTGACGAGAGGGTTCACCAAAAATTTGACCATAATTTAGGGCAATTAAAAAAAGAGGATATCTCTGAGCCGGAACTGGTCGATCATGGTTCGGGAGAGAATGACCCCAAAAATCTTGGTCCGTTGCTGAAAATGCTCAGTCATCCCACTAGCTTGAGGCAGGCGATCATCCTCAAGGAAATTTTTGACCGGCCGGAGTTTTAGAGCGAAGCCAAGTTTTTAGAGAGAAAGTAGTTCTTTGGCAGAATTTCCGCCCTGCATACCAGGCGTCACCCGACTGGGCTGGATTGGGACCGGTGTCATGGGACATTCGATGTGTGGTCATTTGCTGGCCGCTGGCTATTCGATGACCGTCTATAATCGAACGCCTCAAAAAGCCGAATCCTTGCTTGAGAAGGGTGGCTTATGGGCGGCTTCCCCACTGGAGGTTGCCCAGCAAAGTGATGTCGTTTTTTCCATCGTTGGTTTTCCATCCGATGTTCGAGAGGTCATTTTGGGCGAACAAGGCGTCTTAGCCGGATTGAAGCCTGGAAAGATCGTGGTCGACATGACCACTTCGGAGCCCTCGTTGGCAATTGAAATTGCCGAACTTGCGACCAGTAAAGGGATGGGGGCGATCGACGCTCCGGTTTCGGGCGGAGATTTGGGCGCCAGAAACGCGACCCTTTCGATTATGGTTGGGGGCCGCGAGGATCTTGTCGATGCCGTTGTTCCCTGTTTTCAAGTAATGGGATCGACCATTGTCAGGCAGGGATCATCAGGGGCGGGCCAGCATGCCAAGATGGTTAACCAGACCTTGGTTGCCGCGGGGATGGTGGGTGTCTGTGAAGCGTTGCTGTATGCGTACAAGGCCGGATTGGATTTGGAAAGGGTGCTGGAATCGGTCGGATCGGGAGCGGCTGGGAGTTGGTCTCTGACCCATCTTGGTCCCCGTATTATTGGAAATCAATTTGATCCTGGGTTCTTTGTGGAGCATTTTATCAAGGATATCGGAATCGTCCTGGCGGAGTCTCGGAAAATGGGGATTGCTCTGCCTGGCTTGGCTTTGGCCGGTCAGTTGTACCAAGCGGTCCAAGCGCAGGGCCATGCTCAGAAAGGGACCCATGCTCTTCAGTTAGCGTTGGCATCGATCTCTGGTCTCGATTGGCTTCATCGAGATGACGCAGTTTGAGCCCCGCTTTTTCTTTTAAGAGCAACTGACTTTGTGTGAATCGGTGTCTTTTCGAGACGGTTTGGTTTGTCGAGGTCAAAACCAGCTGAATCTTTGCTGAGTTGGAGCGGGGCACTGATCGCCACCCCTCTGCCCCGGCTTGCTTTGAGATCCGGTTGGTCGGCAGTGCCAAGCCTGATGCTCCAGTCCGGTAAGGGAAATGTAAGGACGACCTCCATTGAGGGGGGGCGATTAAGGAACCCGTTCTCGATGTTCCTGTTTTTGGAATCGGTCAGCCGGAAATCGGCCTTGGAGCCGCCGTCTATTGAACGACGCAGCCCCCTCAGATAATCGGAACTGCCAGTTAATTGAAGGGGTTAGAAGTCTGGATCCCAAAAAGCTGGATCCCAGAATACCACTGGCCTACGCAGCACCCTGGTGGTTCTCGTTGCCTGTTTCACCCGAAGTCAATTTTCAGGTTTCGATTCCGGCTGCAATCCCTTGAAATATTTGCGGCCTGTATTGGGTTGAAAGGTGGTCCAGTTCCCCTCGTTCACATCCTGATTCATGATTTCCAATACGTTGTCGAGTTTGGAATCGAGGTTGTCGATGTAGTGCAGAGCAATCGCTTCCAATGTCATGGGAACCTTGACCGCACCAAACTGGGGTTCCCCGTGATGGCTAAGGATCATGTGTTTGAGACGGAGGGCTTTTTCGTCCGGAAAGGTATTTCCGGTCGCTTCCAGCTCCCGGATTTTTGCAGCCAGAATTTCGGCACCCATCTGGATATGGCCAATCAGTTGCCCTTGGTCGGTGTAAGAAAGCTCTTTTTCATACGCCAGCTCGTCGATTTTTCCGATGTCGTGCAGGAGCACCCCGGTCAGGAGCAAATCCTTGGAAACTGCCTTGTAGTGGTCGCCAACAAACGTGGCAACTCGCAGCATGCTGACCACGTGTGACAGAAGCCCCCCGTTGTAAGCATGGTGATTTTTGATTCCGGCTGGAGCTCTGGAGAACTTATCCATCAATGACTCGTCATTCTGGAAAAGTTTCAGCAGTTTTTTGAGGTCTTCGTCCTCCACACCGTCCAGCAATTCGAAGAGTTCGGTTTTGAGTTGGTCGACGGCGCCAGATGTCAATTGCACGAAGTCGGATTCACGGACAAAAGAAGCATCGACATTTTCGACACTCGTAATGATCAGCTGCATGTTCCCATTGTAAAACTGCGTCGTACCGCTGACCGTCATGTAATCACCGGTTTCGAATTTTCCAGTGATTTTTTCGTTGGCATTCCACAGCATTCCGGTCAAGGAGCCCGACTTGTCATTCAGTCTGAGCTGCAGGTAAAGATTGCCGGAGCGGTTTGCCCTGACCTGTTTGTCACCAACCAGAAAGATCTGGCTGATGGTTTCGCCTTCGGAAAGCTGATTGATAAAACGACGTGCCATCTACGGTATTCTCCAGAATTCAATAAGCCAGAGATTTTAGGGGGAATTGTGGTTGTCATCAAGTTGGGGGAATGGGCAATCCCCATTTTTGCCTATCGAATACGATCGCTGGATTAGCTCAACTTGCCATGGCGCGTGATTAATTCAGTGCTCAGGCAGACCTTGAGGGCTGGAATTCGCGCATGAAAAAACCCCGTTTGCATCACGGGGTCTATTTTGATTCTGGCACTAATTGGTGTTAGGCGGTCTCGTCAGCAGGAGCCGTTTCGGTGATTCCTTTGTCGGATTTTCTGCGGCGGTAAAAAACCGCGCCCATGCCACAGGCGGCTAACAAGCCGAGCGTACCTGGTTCGGGAACTGCGTGAAGTGTCAGAGAGGTGATACTGGCGAATCCGTCCGCTGCGTTGGATTCATACCCCAGTGTAATGTCGTCAAGATCGTCCGCAAAAACGAGTATTTCACCATTGATGGTTAAATCCCAAGTGTCGCTGGTATTTTGATCAATACCTCGTTCAAATTTGAATTGGCCACTTGACTCCGTGTACGTAATTTGATTTTCAGCCGTGCCCCAAGACAAGAGCTCGAAACCATTTCCCTTAAATGAATTGGATGTCAATAAAAATTGTTCCACATTGGGAAGGCCCATGACATCATTCCCGGATTGGAAATCCAGATTCTTAAAATCGATTTTCTCGAAGAAGGTCCAATAACCGCCATCAACAGAATCCCCCGCCACGTCGAGTTGAAAGGAAAATCCTTCGGTTACACCATCAAATTGATTAGCGGATGCACCTGTGTTGTCGCCCAATCCCAGTTGATTTGGATTTGTGCCGTTACCTGCTGCCAATTGAGCCGCTTGACCTATTTTGGGGCTTATTGCACCGACGACCAATGTTGCGTTTCCATTGCGATTCCAAGCCGAATTATTTTGCTGAAAGGGGGAGAGGTCGATGCGGTCGCCCTGCACCCGACCATCAAAAGCTGCTTGCACAGCCGCGTTTGAAAAATCAAGCACCATCTGGGCCGAGAGATTTGCTTGAAAGCCAGTGGCCAACAGGAGAGACGTTACCGCTGCGATGCAAAATTTCTTCATTTTCGCGAAGCCTTATTGTTCCAAAGCCAGTCCGAAAACATGGTTTGGGTAGTTTAGTAATAATATAAGGAACTCTAATAATCTAGTTAAACAGATTCCAATTAACACCCCTTGAGGCCCGATTTTCGTTTTTTTCCAAAAAATCCAAACCAACCCCCAGAATGCCGCTGCCCGCAGAGCAGGCAGCCTGTTTTGCCGGCAGCATTGCTTGTTTTCTGTGCGAATCAGGGTCGTGTTTTAAGTGCAAGCTGTGCAAGGACTTAAGTGCAATCGCGATTGAAGTTCCCTGATTTGGAAAGTCATGCTACAAAATTGCAACCGAAATCAATCGTCGACCTTCGAAAGGAATCAAAATGAACGACTCCAGCTTTTCTTCAATCAATTCGTCTCCAGCCAGCCCGTCGCCGATTGCATCGCCGGCCAACAAGGCTCTCGAGGCTCTGCAAATCGCCAAACAGATGTTTATGCAAACACCTGATTGGGTGACGTTTTTCCGAGAAATTCTCGGTATTGGTGGGGTGGCTCGCCGATTATTCCCTACCCAGGAAGAATTTTTGGGATTTGAGCAAACCGCACAGTTTTCGGAAATTCAAACCATGGTTTCGGCATTGCGAAACAAAAAAGGGAGTTCCAGCGATGGGCACGAACCGACCCGTGTGATTACTGTCCGACTACCCAAGAGTCTCCATGAAGCCCTGCGAGCTGAGGCTCACGACCACAAGACCAGTATGAATAAGCTCTGCATCGCGAAACTCTTACAGGTCCTCGAAGAAGAAGAGGCTGGTACGGTGACTTATCGGCCCGCGACCAACCCTGCACCTAGTCGAGAAATGGACATGCGTCCGCAAACTTCGCCGATTCCACAGGCCTCGCCCAACTCATCGTCTTCACATTTCGGACAATGAACCGAAATCGCTGACTGGAATCCTCCAGATACGACAGGAAACTTGGGATAAGGGGCGTTGTTGAACGCCCCTTATTTTATGTATTCGCAAGGTTTTCAAGGAGGAGTTGAAAAAGTCCAGTCGCCACCTTTTTCCGGCTGGATTGACGGACCTTTTTTGCAAGTGACATCCAGGGCCCGTTATTCATTGGCCTGTTATTCATTGGCCTGTTATTCATTGGCCTGTTATTCATTGGCCTGTTATTCATTGGCCTGTTATTCATTGGACCGGTGCCAGCCGAGACGATCGACCACTTGCCATGCGGATTGCCTCCAGCACCAATTCTACTGAGACCCAAAAAATTCGCAGTCGGCTGATAAGCCGGGTTTTGTTCATTGCAAGCAATGGACGACCATTTATCTAGGCGACAAATTGCTCTATCGCTCGAGCAGCCTACCCGAGAGTCGGACGGATCGAACGAATCCGTTTTCTCTCTGCTTGGCCTTGCTCCGGATGGGGTTTACCTAGCCAGCCAGGTCACCCTGGCTACTGGTGAGCTCTTACCTCGCCGTTTCACCCTTACCTGCGAATTTCGCGGGCGGTTTCCTTTCTGTGGCACTTTCCCTGACCTCGCGGCCGGTCGGCGTTACCGACCATCCTGTTCTGCGGAGCCCGGACTTTCCTCCCGATCTTGCGATCCGGCGATCGTCCAGCCAACTGCGAATCATGATTGTTTTACATTATTGGCGTTGGAAATTGGAATCCTTTTCGGAAAATTGGTTATTTTCAGGAGGGAGCACTTGTTGGAAACTGATTTCAAAACCATGATCTCAGTTTGCCAAGGTGCCCTGCTGATAGGAATGATTCACCGCCTCCCCAGGTGTTTTAGAATGAATAGTCATCATCGACGAATACTCGTGCTAGGGGGTGGAATCGCCGGGCTTTCTGCGGCTCTACATCTTTCACTTGCCAACCAAGAACTGGAGAGCGACCAGCAATTTGAAATCGTGGTTCGCGAACGCAAGCGGTTTCTGGGGGGTCGAGCAGGGTCCTATATGGATTCTCAAGGCGAGCAATTGATCGATTTTTGTCAGCACGTGAGTATGGGATGTTGTACCTGGTTTCAGGATTTCTGCGAAAAGGGAGGTGTCGATCATTGTTTTAAGCCAGTATCTCGGCTTCATTTTTTTCTCCCCCAAGGCAAACCCATTCGATTTGAAGCGTCGAGCTATTTGCCGGCACCATTCCATTTGGCCTTGAGTCTTGTTCGGCATCGCCATCTTTCTATTGCAGAGCGATTTTCTATTGCTCGTACTCTGATGCGATTAGCACAGTACAAAAAGGACGAGGATGTCGTGGCATTGGATTGGCTGCTGGAGCAGGGGCAGACGGATCGTTGCATTCGCCAGTTTTGGGAGACGTTTTTGCTCAGCGCTTTGGGTGAGCGAATTGAACGGGTATCGCTGATCGCCGCACGCAAGGTGGTAGTCGACGGTTTTTTACGCAACCGGAAAGGTTACCAAGTCAGGATTCCGACCAAGAGTTTGCGGCAGCTTTTTGATAGGGATGTTGCCCAAAACCTGAAGCGGCGAGGAATCAAGCTGGAGCGAAGCTGCCCGAATCATCGATTGTCAATTTCTCAGCAGGGGGTGTTGATGCATGGAGAAAATACCGTTGAGAACGGCTTTGCCAAGGTGGTTTGTGCGGTCCCTTGGCATTCCTTGAATGACCTTCTTACCCCACCGTTAAGCCAACAGCTCCCCGAACTTGCCGGAGTGAATGAGTTTCGAGCATCGCCGATCACTGGGATACACCTTTGGTTTGACCGTCCCATCACGGATCTTCCGCATGCAGTTTTTGTGGGTAGGACTTCGCATTGGCTTTTTAACGGGAAGTTAATCGAGCAGCCGGCACACGGTGCTGCAGCCGATGGCAATTCCAGTCAGTCGGGTAGCCTCAGCAACCATGACCAAGCCTATTATCAAATTGTGATCAGTTCCGATATCGCGGCCGCAGGCCCACTAGAGCGTGAATCGATTTTGAAAAAGGTGCGGGCCGAATTACTGGATTGTTTTCCCCAATCCGCCGGGGCGACGTTGTTGCGCTCACAATTCGTTACCGAGCGGAAAGCTGTTTTTTCATATACACCAGGATTGGATTTGATACGTCCCAAACAAAAGACATCCGTCGACAACCTTTACCTCGCCGGTGATTGGACCGATACAGGATGGCCATCGACGATGGAAGGCGCGGTTCGAAGTGGCTACCTGGCGGCTGATGCTGTTTTGCGAGATCACGCAATTTCGCGTCCTGAATTGCCTAGTGAATTAAAATCGAGCTGGATTTCCAAGCGGCTATTTGGCGAATAGCCTGGCAGCGGACAGATGTAGCTTGACGGTCGCTTTCTGTTAAAACGATCCTGAAACGACCGATCCTGAAACGGCCGATCCTGAAACGATGGAGGAAAAACCTTGTCGCTGAGAAAAAGAGCTGGAAAGCGATGTTCCAGCCGAAACGCTTTGCAGGATTCGGCTTCCCAAGCTAGAAAAGAAATCCAGTCCGCAGGATGACCGAATCGCTGATTCCAATATTCTGGTCCGGGGTCAGGCGATACAGCATATCTCGGTTAAAGGCGTAACCTGCCTCGAAAAATCCCCGCACGCCTCGTAAGCCGACAAACTCGATACCGGCCAACACTCGGTAATCCACCAAATCAACCTGGTCACTGAAGCCGGCAGCACGCCTGATGGTCCAAGTGTCACCACCATAGCCGGCTGTCAGGTAGGCGAATGCTTCGGTATTGCCCATTTGTGGCAGTTGGTATTTGACTTTGGGACTGGGGAAATAGAGCTCCAATTCCAGTTGATCAGTCGGTTGCCAGAAAAGGCCACCGGCTGGCAGCAGCTTGAGATCCAATCGATTCAAATAGGTGACACCAAATTTAAGCTGCATTTTGGGGGTCAGACGAATCCAGCCGAGGCCCGTTCCTTTGACACGCAGGCTCCGGCTGGTAAAGGTGTTGAAGTCGGTATAGACACCGAGGCTGGTGACAATCTCACCACCGAAATTGCGGTTCACCGGTGTGCTCCAGGCTGCCGCCAAAAACGCTGAATAAGCTCGGGATGGCAAATCACCGGTGGAGGGGGGTTGGGGACCGTCCCAAAAGTGAAAAATAAACGTGGGTGATATTTGAAGAGGTTCCCCGCTACCGAGGAAATTTGGCCAATTCAGAGTGAATCCCAATTCCGCATCATTGATATCGATTTCGTTGGCTTGGGAGCCTTCCAGCCAGGTGTGTCGATAATGCACCTCCTGAATGACTCGCATGTATTGCCCTTTTTCAAACCGGTTGAGCCAGTCATTTTGCTGATTGTATGGGTTGTTGAAATAGTTGGCTCCCAAGACACCTTGAGGTTGGCCTTGGTAAGCAGGGTTTGGATAACCTGGCGTGGTAGGCGGGTAGTTGCCGTAATAAGGTGCAGGAGCCGAACCGGGACCTGTTTGGAGATTGGGAGCGGTTTGATAATTCGGTGGACCCAAATAAGGGGCACTTGTCCCGGTCGCCGGTGGCACTGCGTAAGGCTGGACGGCGTAGGGCTGTACCGCGTAGGGCTGTACGGTGGGCGATAGTGGGTTTTGAAGTGCAAATGGGTCAAAATTTGGACTCGCCAAAGCGGCACCTTGTGGCGAGGCACCACTCGGGGAAAGCGTTCCATTGGCCGCTGGGATTCCTGTGTTGGGAAAGCCGGGATTGGGTATTCCGGGATTGGGTATTCCGGGATTGACGACACCTGGGCTCACGAACGTTGGGTCAACTGGAACGCCACTGCCAGCTGAGTTCGAGACGGCTGGAGGGACGGGCTGAAATCGGATCCGCTGGCCGTCCGCGACCCGGCACATACCAACAAACAAAAACAAAATAATAAGAAAACGCACGATAGTTGATTTTTGTATCAAGAATGGCTGACAAGATGCCGGAGTCCAAACCGACGTGCGTTGAATATCAGTTCAAAGAAAACGGGTCAAGATGTTTCGGCAGGAAAGCCAGATTTCTGCTGCCTATTTCCACCGAGCAGCTGCCTATTTCCACCGAGCAGCTGTCGATTGTTTTGCTAGCAGCTCCAGTCGAGCCTGTCGTTCTGCTGATTTGTCGACAGCCAAGACAAATTGGTGATCACCGGCGGCAAGCTCGAGCGTCAACTCGCGTTGGGTCTTTGTGGGCTTGCCATCGATCCAGAGTTGGATGCCGGTGGGCTCCTCGAGCAGAACCGTGACCGTTCCGGCCACGTCCACTTGAAGTATTGTCCGTAGAAAACTGGTTTTGGGAACATTGGAATGCGGGAGTTTGAATTCAGGAAGAGAGCTCAAATCAATTGAGCCGTTGACCATCGCAATCTCTTCCCGCCATGTGAGAGCAGGGTCGTCAACGGCTGCCGTATCAAGACTGGTGCGATTGAGACGCTGATTTGCTTCTTTTGTCCAAACCAGTGTTTCCCAATTGCGTGAATACTGCCGATTACCGATAGCAAACTCACCCACTTTTCCGAGACTGGATAAAAAGGCAACGAGATCAATGATTTCGGTCTCGGTGAGCGAATCAACCAGTCCTGCCGGCATCAGGGAACGTCCATCTTTTTTGCCCTCGATATCGTCGGCTGAGATCGTAATCACTTTTCCTTCGGCGGTTCTGAGTACCGTTTCCGAATCGGTTTGGCGAATCGGAACCCCGCTAAACTGCAAGCCGTCCACGGTCTGGACAACGACCGAATGGTAGTTTTCCTTGACTTTTTTATTAGGCTCCAAGAGTGACTCGATCAAGTAATCGACTTGCGCACTTGCACCGATACTATTCATTTCCGGGCCGACAACACCCCCTGCCCCGCCGATCGCATGGCACTTAAGGCATTGCAGTTGTGGACGACGATAGACCAACTCTCCCCGTCTCGGATTACCTTCGGATTTTATTTTTCCAAGCAGCCGTTTTGTCAGAGCGGGTGATGGAGTCCATTTGGCAGCATCCAGATTGCCAGCTTTACGGAACGCCTGCAGCAGATTTTGGTTGGGAGTGGGCGAGCTCTGAGCCGACCGAACTGCCAGTTTTGCAATTTCTGCATCGAGTTGGACTTTTGCTAGTTCCTTGACTAACGCCTGAGGTCCTCCTTTGGTTTTTAATAGAAAATCAATGGTAGCCTGAGGGGAAAGTTGAGCCGGCGATTCTTTTAAAAGAGCGACTGCTTTTTTGGCTGCCAAGGGAATGTCGACCAGCGACAGGACATTGGTCGCCCTCTGACGGATTTCGATCCCGATTTTGTCGGTGGCAAGTTGGCCGAGCAACGATTTTGATTTTTCCCCACCCAGCAGTGCGACGCTGTCGATGGCGTTTAAGTTTCCCAAGGTGGCGAGATCAGAAAGTTTTTCCCTGGCCTCTTCGATTTTCCAAATCCCCGCAGCCAAAACAGCGGCGTCGGATACTGATGGGGAGGAGTGGTCGATTAGGGCGACTAGTCTTTGACGATCGAAATTTGGAACCAGACTTCTTTGCCGACTGAGATTAGCAAGCTGCCGGATAATCTTTTCAGTGATTTCAGGCTTGGTTTTCGAATAAGCGATTGCTTTTTCGGCGATCATTCCAAGCTGCTGGGCGTTTCCAAGTGAGGCCAATATTCCATAGACCTCTGCTCGTTTTTCATCGGAAGTCGTCGGATCGTTGGCAAGGTTAAATAGTGGCTGGACGACAGCCGGTGAATCAGCTGCCTTGAGAGCAAACGTCAAGTGGTCCAAGTTGTTGTCGAATTGAAATCTGCCTGAGACCAGTTGCGGAACCCAGGATTCTTTCAATTCCCTCAGCGTTTTCCATAACGCAAAATCGAGGTAAGGATCCATAGGACGGTCAAGAACTTTCAAGGCTTTACTGGCGGATTCAGCTTTGGGAAAAAGTGACAGGCCTCTGACACCTTCCAGACGAACCCTGGGATGGCTGTCGTTGATGGCATCAGCAAACTCAAGCTGTGGATTGGCTAAATGGTCTTTCCATTCTCTGGCTACTCGCAGTGCAGCGGCACGCACCCGATGGTCTTGGTTTTTAAGAAGCTCGTTGAGCAGAGGTTGATTGACAACCCGGATAGACTGATAGGCCCAAAGTGCTTCCAGGCGGTGATGATTATATTCGGGGGATTTGGGGTCAAGATCGGTCAGCCATTTTTTTAATTCCAGCGAAACGACGTCGGACGATCTCTGTTTTAACAACCGTTTGGCATGGAGCCGAACCCAGTTCTCCGGAGCGGTTAACTGTTGGAGCAATTCCGCTGTTGAACTGTTGGTCAAGTCAGGATGGTTGAGTGTTTTGTTACCTTTATAGGTCAGCCGCCAAATCCGACCGTGAACATGATCTCGTCGTGGATCACGGAAATCAACTTCTCCATGTTGAATGATTGGGTTGTACCAATCGGCGATGTAGATGGCTCCATCAGGTCCCATTTTGACATCAATAGGACGGAACGCGATGTGCTTGGTCTTGATAAGTTCGGTTTCTTGGCGGGACGAGAAAGCAGATGTGCCATTTTCCGTAACGACGAATCGGCAAACGCGATTTGCCCGGAAGTCGTTGGTAATCATATTGCCCTGGAATTCTGCTGGCAGGTGTCGGCCGCTTAGGATTTCTAAACCGCAGTGCTTGGGACTACCGGGATTCAGTCCTTTCAAAACTCGTTTCGCCTTGTAGGCGGTGACAAAAACACTACCCGGGAAAACATAATTAATTCCCTCGCCATAGGCGCCGTCGGTCGCAAAGTTTTGCCCCCAGTAGTCGAAATGGTGGCCCCAAGGATTCACGAATCCTTCGCACAGGACCTCCAGTTCAAGGGTTTCTGGACGAAACCGCCAAATTCCACCTGCATTCAATCGCTTAACTCCGTACGGTGTTTCGATATGACTATGAATGTAAATGGATTGATTCATATACAGGCAGCCATCGTGTCCCCACCTTAACGAATGCAAAATATGATGGGTGTCTTCGGTGCCGAAACCTGAAAGGATAATTTTCTTTTGGTCCGCTTTGCCGTCGCCGTCGGTATCGATCAAATGGATCAACTCCGTACTGTTGGCAACGTAGCAGCCACCGGGGGCTGGTGCGACGCCGGTAGGAATGAGTAAGCCATCGGCAAAGACCGTGGTCTTATCCGATTTTCCATCTCCATTGGTATCTTCCAAGATCAGGATCTTGTCATTTGCTTTTTTACCTGGCTGGATATGCGGGTAGACACTGCTTCCGGCGACCCATAGCCTGCCCCGTTCATCAAAGTTCATGTGAATTGGTTTGGCAATCTGCGGATCACCTGCAAACAGGTTGACTTCAAATCCATCCGCTAAAATAAATGATTTTCGTTCGATTTCCGGGTCCGAGTCTGGTATGTCCTTGAGGTTTCTTTGGCCCCAAGCGAAGGGCGTTCCACTGCTGAACACCAAAATCGTTGCAATTAACAGATGGGCTGCCCAGGTGAAACCGGGGTGTTTCGGTTGATTCAGCTTGCAGGGGGATCCTTGATGCATGGCAATATCTTTTTTGTATTTGTGAATCAGATTGAGATGAAAGCGAAAATGGAACGCGGGCAGATTGTCCTGCTACCGGCTAACTCATTTACCAGTGGTTTCGATTTTTGATAATGAGTACCGAATCGGTTTGGCTTTTTTAAGTTGTTGAATCTGTTTTTCCAAATCTTCGACAATGGGATCAAATTGGGGGATCTCTACGGCGTTATTTCCCTGTTCATGTTTTCGGAAGAGAAACAGGTAAGTTTCGTTTTGCGGCCGATAGCGATGAAAGAACATTTCGTTCTTCCGGAGAATCAACTGCCTGAGTTGTTGCGGTTGGGAAACATACTTGCTGCGATTGATCAGGACACCCACGCTCCATTCCTGATGGGATGCCATGATTGTAGGGGTGCCGTCCATTTTCAGTCCGTAGGTTCCGGGCGTTAATCCGTTGATCTGGATGCGATCGTGTGTTGCCATCATGGAGCCGCCTCTAGGTGAATATTGTGGCGGTGGGCAAGCCATTAGTCGATCATCCAAAGCTACAAATTCGATCTGGTTCTCATGGAACTGGACCGAATGAATGGTCGTACCCGTTGCCGTGAGTGTTTTCTGTTGAAGGTCAAAAATCATTTTGACCGGATCGTCTAATGCGCCAAACTTTTTCGCAAGTTCGGGTGCGGTTCTCCAGTAACCGTATTCATTAAAGTGCAACCCGTTGTCTGTTAGGCGATCACGGATGGCTGGTACGTCGGTTTTGGAAACGGTTGATTCACCCAGTGGTTTCAGGTTGTCAATAAAATGACATCGATGAGCTTTGGCGAATTCCCGGATCGCCTGAGAATAAACCCGGATTCGCCGATTTTTTTCGGCTGGATCCGGCAATGGCGGTCCCAGATTCTCCATCAGGCTGGGGGAGAGGAACACGATATCGGACCGGGTTGTTCGCAGGACTTTCACCAGGTTTTCCAGACCCGCCAAGAATTGGGGCAGAAAGGGGGTTCCCAGGAATGACTCATTTCGTCCGTAGCCAATAACGATCAGGGTAGGATCGGCAATCTTGATATCGTTTTCAAGCCGACGGAATCCGTTGGCCTGGTCACCAAACACAGCCCGTGACAATCCAAACACATTGTCACCGCTCCAGCCTAAATTTCTAAATTTCAAATCGAGATGAGGAAACTGTGTGGTCAAAAGGGTCTCTAAATAATCATTGGTTTGCATTCGCTCGATAAATGTATCGCCGAGCCAAACGACTCGGTCTCCATTGACCAACTCAAAACCAGTTCGATTCTTTCGTTTCGCCTGACGGATTTTTGGTTTGCTTATCTTCGCCTGCCAAGTGAACGTGTTGGCCCACGGGTTGGTTGCTCCTCTTTTTCCTTGCTCAAAAGAATTTTTCCAGCCATCATCCTTGAAGTCGTGGAAACGCCAACCCGGCGTGGCCACGCCGGAATACTTCCAAGTTCGATCGGTATGAAACTGGGATGTTTGCTTGCCATCGGTAAACCGTATCGTGGCAAATAAACCTGCCGGACTTGAACTCGCGTTTTCGGCCTGAACTGCAATGGCATTCTTGCCAGTTTTTAATTGTGCGGTGATGTCAAAGGACTCAATTGACTGCCAAACTTTGTCACTACCAATTTCCTGACCATTTATATAAACGCGGTAACCATCGTCGCAAGTGATCTGTAGGATGGCCTTGGTTTGTTTGGAGTGAAACGAAGGGGTATTGAAAGACCTACGAAAAAAAACAGCCTCGGCCGGCACGTTGTCGGTTGAGTTAGCTCGAGACCAGATGATGAAACCTGGATGTTTCGACGAGTCTGGTTGTTTCGACGATGATGCGTCCTGTGCCAAGGATAAAGCAGGGCCCAAACCAACGGCCAAAACCAAAGGGGAAAGAAAAAACAACCATGAAAGAATGGAAAAACTTCCAATGAAGAATTGTTTTTGACTGGCAGTGGATTTGAATGAGTTCATGTCGCTTGAAGATCGTGGAGAGCCATATTGGAAAGTCATCATCAAAAACGCCATCTCGCATTGATTTCAATGAGATGTCGTTTCGGTTCTTTATTCTCGAGCCAATCGCCAATGCAATCAACCACCGTAGTGGTTTTTGCCGGTCCCCTATGTTTCCGACGGCCTATGTTTCCGACAGCCTATGTTTCCGACAGCCGATGTTTCCGACAGCCGATGTTTCAGGGCAGCCGAGTTCATGGGCTACTGAACCAGGGATTAAGATAGCCAAGATCAGCATAGCGAGGATCAGCATAGCGAGGATCAGCATATCGAGGATCTTCTGATCAAGCTGTTCAATAACAGTGAATTGTTTAAGATGAGTGTTTTGATTCAAGCCCCGATTTCTGAGGACGCTGAAGAAATGTCAGAGCCATTTGATCCCTATCTTCAGTGGTTGGGGATTTCACCTTCTGAACAGCCTCCCCATTTTTATTCTCTGTTGGGATTGGCTGCCTTTGAAAACGATACCCAGTTGATCCAAACCGCTGCCGACAATCGGTTGAACCACTTGCGGACTTTTCTCGATGGTGACTATGGACAGGCAGCCCAAGCATTATTGAATCAGGTTTCAAGGGCTAGGAACTGCCTCCTTAATCTATCGGAAAAAGCGGCTTATGATATGCAGTTGCAACAACAGGTTGCGGGCACTCGGCAGCCGCCCGTTGCTCCTCCCTTGCCTGCAGAAATTTCATCGCTGAAGGTGGGGGACCGACTCCAGCACTTTCGGAAAAAAAAACGTTCCGTCCAGTTCTGGCTGGTGTTGGGCCTGGTACCAGTTTTGGGGGTGGTGGGATGGATTGTCTATCTGGGGGATTGGAAGGAGCTTTCGGAGCTCACTTCCCCAGCGGAGCTCACTTCCCCAGCGGAGTTGGCGAACCGTTCTGCACCGGGTGGGATAATTGAGCCAGATCGTGAGGGTCAAGAGAACTCGCCTAATGAGAAGAAGCCGGTCCTGGATGCGAAAAAAGAAAAAGGGGATTTTCCCGACGAAAAAAACAAACCTGAAAACCCGCATTTGACCTCCGGACAATCCGGTACCGAAACGGTTGCGGAGATCGGGAAGGAGTCTTCGCCAACGGAAATGGAAAACAAGGATTCCCCCGATCAAACTATTATCATCGGACAATCCGTTGGAAAAAAAACAAAAGAGCCGATCTCACGTGTCCCCATTCCGCCGAAAGAGCGTTATGAGAGTTTTGTCGGAGTCTTGACAAAGGAGTACGGGATTCAGAATGAACTATCCAAACAAAGCCGATTCGTCTTGATTGAAGAATTGTTGCAATATGCGGTGGATGAACGAAACCCTGATCGAGCCTACGCGATTTTTAGTATCGTGATCGAGCAATTGAAGTTGTTAAGGCATTGTCAGTCGTCTGAGGCGTTTGCATCCTCCCTTTCGGCTCGATTTCAAATTGATGTGCCCTCTGCAAAAGTCAAGTACCTGAAGTTGTTGACGCCCGTTATCGATTCTCAAGTTTCGCTAGTGTCGTATCTTAATGAAGTGGAATTGGTAGTTCAGGAGTTGGAATCAACCGAATCGTATTTATCGGCAGAAGAATTGTTAAAGAATGTGATTCAGATTGGTCAGTCACCGATGGGAAGGTGGATGGACTTGCCCTATTTTTCGAGGCTTCTGAATTCGTTTCAGCTGAAGAAGGAGATCCATCAGAAGATGGCTGAGCTGATTTCACGCCGAAAATCAGGCGATTTAACCCCGCAGGATCATCGTCTTCTGGGTGCGTTTCACTGCTTTATGGATTCGGACTGGGATGTAGGCATGGAGCATTACCGCCAAAGTAATCTAAAGCCAATTGTGGCGGTGGCGCAAAATTTTGCCGATTTTAATCCCTCCGATTTGGATGCGATGGTGGAAATGGCGGAGCTATGGTTTGCGGCGTCCGAATCAATGGAAAAGGAATCATCGCTTTTTCGGGCAAGATCGCTGTATTGGTTCGGTGAGTACCAAAAACTGGCGTCTTCCGAACAAATTGCCAAGAAGACGAGCAAACGAATCGAGGAGCTCACACAGGATTTTGGATTGAAAGGCCCCCTTTCCGACAGATCGATCCCGCCGGCACTCTTGCTGGATAGGAATCATCAAGAGCACCTGCAATCCGGCGCAACCGCCAAGTCAATTCGATTTCTGGACTCAAGACACGTGGGAGTGCTTCACGAAGAAGGATTTCGCATTTTTGATATCCTGGGAAAACGCGTCGTATTTGACGATTTTTCCTACCAGTATTTTGATCATCCCATTGTGGTGACTCAAGATGCCGGTTTTGCCATCTTAAAGCCGCGCGAAGGATTGCTGACCTATCAAATGGGAGAACTACAAGCGTCGGGAGATTTTTCCAGACCATCTCGACGCTTGCAAGCGAAACAGCCCATTCGAGCGGCCGACATTTCCACCGACGGAACTGTCTTTGCCTTGGCCGATCAGTTGATTTATCGTTGGAGGTCGGAGCCGTCCTCGAATCCCCAGCCAACCCAGCAACCTGATTTTACCAAGTCCTCAGCTGCATTTATTCCCAAACGCATTCGAGTGATACCAGGTTCCAGTTCGTTGGTTCTCGCCGGCCATCGAAATTTGATTCGTGTTTCAAAATCCAACACGACATCGACACTTTTTTCAGGCAAAAATATTGTTGATTTTGACTTGGCGGAAAATGGCATCGGCATCGCCATCGCGGCCGAGGACAGAATCTTTTACCGGGCCTTTCGGGGGACGCGAAAAGCCGAGTGGACGGTTGCCTGGAAGCCTCTTGCAATCCGGTTCTTGTCAAATCCACGCTATATGGTGACTCTTCACGCAGATCATTCGATATGCACCTGGGACGTTGCCAACTCGTCGGATGATCAGCTGGTTGATCGAGTTCAGCTCGATGATTTTGAAGCGGTGGATTTGGCAGTTCAGCCAGGGGGTGAGAAATTAGCGGTATTGGGTAAAGACTCCAGGATTCGATTCCTTACCCTGCAGGTTCAGTAGGCCACTGGATTCTAAAAAACAAGCCTGTTTGAGGTGTTGCAAATCGATCCAGAGCCTGGTCTTGGAGCAGGAACAAAAGAACCATTAGGTGTTTCGATTTTCCTGATCGTCATCAGCAGACAAGTGATATTCCGATTCGTTCAGGATCGTCCTGGACAGAATTTCTCCTTCGACAATATCATCGCCCTCGGTGTCCAAATCGTTGTCTGGGCCTCGATGTGCAAAGGGAGGAGCCTGGAATGGATGACTTCCAGCAACATTCATGAATTGAAATCGAGAACTGAAATGGGCCTTCATCCGATTCCTGAGAAATTTTCGATTCCAAGGTATCAACAACGAAAATCCTACCAAATCGGTCAGGATCCCCGGGGTCAGCAACAGTCCGCCTGCAAAGAAGATCATGGCGCCATCCATCAGAGCATCACCGGGTGACTGTTTTTGATGAATGCCTTGCCGCAATCTGCCCAGAACACCAATTCCCTGGTACCGCCACAAAGTGGCTCCCAAACCTCCGGTGATGAAAATAATTCCTACCGTCATCCAGAACCCAATCGCCTCTGCCATCCAGAGCAATAAGAGAATCTCGACGACCGGAACAGCAATACCGATCAGTAGAACATAGGGAAGCACAGCAAATTTGCCATTGAGAACAGGAGAGAGCATTGGTCGTTGGGGTCAGCATAACATCTTTTTAAGAAAAAAACCGTTCAACACCTTCCAGCGAGAGCATGAGCTCGGCATGGCTTTCGTTTTTTAGAGAGAGAAAGACGATGATCTGACAGGATCGAAGAATTAGCCTTCCAATGCCAAACGGATCAAAACAAAAGGCGGAGCAGTTTGCACGGCTCCGCCTTTTGATGGTCTCTGGCATCGAGGCCGATAAATCGGCCTCGATGCTCAGTCTCAAGCTCAGCCGTGAGCACTCATCGAAACGGTTGACCCAGAAACCTGTGTCTCGACGAGCAAAATGCTCGACCCAGGAGGGAGGGCTTATCATCAATTCCCGCAAATTGATGTTAACGGCTGAACTCAACCGAAATGTTTTGGTCTCTTTGATCGGTTTTGTTCATGTCCAATCGTCCACTTCGACCGAGTCGAAAATTTGACCCAGAATCGCTTTCCATTGGTGGCGTAAGAATTACGAAAACTGGCAGATCAGCTCAATACCGTTTTGAGAATTTATTGGACATTTGAGAGAGTTTTTAACACCTTTTTATTTTTTTTTGGAAAATATGAAGTGTAGTTGCGTCTTATCGTGTGAAATGAACGTAACCACTGCTAACGCAGGTGTGTGAATACCGGCTGATTCGGCATGCTAGACGCATCGTGGTGAGGAGGCTTGCGGACTGGACTTGTCCGAGAGCCAATCCACCAATTCTCATTTACAATTGTCAGTGATTTACCGGGGCGTAAGCGCATGGAGTCAAGCAAGAGTGAAGTCGACGCTAAGGTCTTGAGTCAAATCCAGGCTCTCAGAGACAACCTGGCAAGAGTCATTTTGGGCAAGGCCGAAGTCGTGGACCAAGTGATTTTAGGTCTGATTTCTGGTGAGTCGATTCTGATTGAAGATGTGCCAGGGGTGGGTAAGACGACCCTTGCCAAGGCGCTTGCTGGTTCGGTTGCATTGGAATTTCAGCGTGTTCAATGCACTCCAGATCTGCTTCCTGCCGATATTTTCGGATTTTCCATCTTAAATCCAGCTGATGGCAGTTTTGTCTTTCGACCGGGACCGATTTTTTGCAATGTCTTACTGGTGGACGAAATCAATAGAGCCTCTCCCAGAACTCAAAGTGCACTTTTGGAAGCGATGGCGGAACAGCAGGTCACCGTTGAGGGAACGCTGCGACGTTTGGAGCCACCATTTGTTGTCATTGCCACTCAGAATCCGAGTACCCATCAAGGGACTTTTCCTCTTCCGGAGTCGCAGTTGGATCGATTTTTGCTTCAGATTTCCATCGATTACCCCTCTGCCGACGCGGAAGTAGAGATTTTGTTCAGCCAGGCATTGGAGGACCCAATGGAACAATTGAGTCCGGTCCTTTCCAAAACAGATGTGGTCACCTGCCAAGAAAGGGTCAGGAAAATTCATGTCGAAAAGGCGGTTGCGGAATACATGGTGGCTATCATTCATTTGACTCGAAATGACGATCGAATTGCGTTAGGTGCAAGCCCCCGAGGATCCAAGATGCTGTTTAGAGCATCGCAGGCAACCGCATTTTTGGCGGGTCGAAATTTTGTGATTCCCGACGATGTTCAGCAGATTGCTCCCTTTGTGCTCAGTCATCGAATCGAATTGGAGCGTGGTTTTGGCAGAAACGTAGAGAGCTCCCAAAGCGTGATTCGAGATATCGTCGAACAGGTCACGGTACCGGTTTAGTTCGCGCTGTTTCTATCTATCCCAATTAAAAATGGTGTTGCATTGTTCCGTTATTTTCCAACATTTCGCAACGTCGGACGCGTCTTTCGAAACAACATCACCAAACCGGGACGCACGTTGTTGTTTTTACTTTTTTTTACGTCGATCGGATTGGTTTATCTTGAAACTCCTTTGATCTTTCTCTTCACGGCGATCATCAGCATTTTGGCCATTGCGGCTGTCATTAGTTTTGTTTTCAGGCCGAATCTCGAATGTCGCATTGTTTTTCCAGAGGTGGTCCAGGCCGGCGAAAGGGTCAAGGCGGATGTTTACCTGCGGAATGTACGGCGAAGATCGGCTTTCGAAGTTTTTTTTGATCCGGTGGTAATTGAATCGGAAGTCGAATTGAACCGGAAAGGCAACGATGTGAACATTGATCAGATTGCCGCTGGGAAGACGGTGAGACATTCGATTGAATACACCTATCTTAAAAGAGGTGTCTATGGTGCACCCGGACTCACCATGGGGTCTACTTTTCCATTTAATCTTTTTCGATTTCGGCAGCGGTTTCGTTCCCAGGAACGCACAGTAGTGACCCCGGCCTTTAAACCGATCCAGCACTTTGAATTACCACAAAGTCGTTTCTCGGATGAATTTGAAGATGAAAAGACCATGCAGATGGCACACGCCGCCGGTGCTTCGGAATACGTTGGCAACCGGGAGTATCAAGTTGGCATGCCGGTTCGACGTTGGGATTATTCGTCATGGGCAAGAACCGGGAAGCCGACGGTACGAGAGTTTCGCGAATACCAACGCGGTAGTGCTGTCTTGTTTGTTGATGGTTTTTTCGGTCAGGCGACTGACGAAAATCGGGATCGATTCGAGGCCATTTTATCTTTGACGACGGCTTTGTCCTCGGAATTGGCGCAGCAGATGATCGACATCTGCACCGTCGTTATTGCTGATAGGATTCACTCCATTTCACATTCGATAGGCAAAGATCAGGTCGCTCGAGTGGGGGAATTGCTTGCCGAAGCTACGATGAAAACCAATACGGAAATTGGAAGTATCATCAATGATGAGTTCATTCAAACGGCAACATTGCAGGGATCCATGGCAATCTTGGTAATGAATGGGCAGGACGCCAATAGAAAAGAATTGGAATTTCGTTTTGGTAGGGAGGCTTCGATGGCGATCGGTATTGTGGTTGACGATCAACCTTCATCAGAAGTTTCCAAAAATGTAGTAACGATTAAAGAGATCCGTGATGGAAAGGTTCGTGTTTCATGATTCTTCGAAGCGCGGTGGTGATCTTGCTTATGATGGAATCTGGCATGTTAAGCATGCTTGCCGATCAACACCTGGTACCTCTGTTTTGTATCCTGATTTCGATCTTTCTCTATTTTAAGCCACTCCAGTATCAGGTGGCACTTTCGGTGAAAGTTCTCGTACCTGCGTCCTTGGTAGGGTATTTCTGTTTTCGTGCGGTAAGCCTCGATGGAATCACGTTGGATCGCACAGACTTTGTGTTCCCTGTCTGGGTGACCAACTCGCTGGGAGAGTGCTTTCTAATTGGGCAGATCTTCGAACTGATCAAAAAACGAAATTCCCGAGATGGTTTATTGAATTTTTGCATGTTGGCGATGGCTTGTATCGTTTGCGCATGTAGTCGATTTGCAACTCTCACCGAACGCAGCCTGCTTTTTATCGGCGCAATCATCTGTGTCACTTTGATTTGCGTCATTTTTCAGTATTCAACCCGTTCATTTGCAAAAGAGGCCTTATCAAGAAGGCAGTATACCTCCCGAAGTTCGCTAATCGCGATCACGATGCTCACGGTTGGTTTGGGAACTTGGTATCTTTCCGGATTCCTGCGTGGGAATATTGAGGGATTTCAGGAATGGTGGGTGGAAAATGTTACAAACCAAATCAGTGGATTTGCCGCAACCGAAATCAAGTACAGTCAATCAGCGACGCTGGAAAACATCACAAATTTGAAGAAGAGCAATCCAATGAATCCGGTTCTTCATGTTTATTCGCAGACGCCACCTGGGTACCTCAGGGGGGCAAGTTACACAAGATTTGATGGTAAAAGCTGGGGTAAATCCAACCAACAAAAATACTTGTCAGTTCCCTCTATGGCATCGCCACCTGTGTTGGAGGAACCGGGTCTAAATGTCTACCCGGTGCAGCGTGATCCCCAGTCGACCCGGTACAAAAAAATTGCTATCGAAAACATCGATTCCCTCTACGTGTTCACACCCTTGCACGTTGACTTTTATTCAGCCAAGACAAAAGGGGTTCAAAACGACAAATTCCTTTTCGTCAATTGGGATGGGACTTTACGCAACGTCGATCAAAAATCGATCTACTCCGGGTACGTAGGAAATTTGCCCGCTATTTCCGAACTCTCTCCGCAAGCGGCGATTCAACTGTCAGAGAATTATTTTGGTCTCGAGCCTGAAGTCACAATCCTTGCTCTGGAAATTACTAAATCGGACTCTACCGATAAGCAGCGAATTGCCAGCATTGAGTCGTTTTTTTCCAGTAATTATTCTTATTCAACAGACCAAAAGAAGTTTCCTGCAGATCGAGATCGTCTGTCCTATTTTATCAGGGAGCGTCCTGCCGCACATTGTGAGTTTTTTGGTTCTGCGGCAGTTGCGATCCTCCGAGCTAATGGAATTCCAGCTCGCTATGTGACCGGATTTGGCGCAATGGAAAAAAGTACAGAAGAAGACTATTACGTTGCGCGTAACCGGGACGCTCACGCTTGGGCAGAAGCTTACGATCGGGACCAGGGAAAGTGGGTCATTGTCGAAGCGACGCCCGGAGTTAATTTCCCCAAAGATGTTTGGGAAAATGATGACGTTGGAGATTCGGATGATGGAGAATCCAACGTTGATATAACGGCTGATGGAAACCGATTTCAATTTTCGTTTTTCTTTCAGGGGATTTGGATACAGGTGCGAGAATTTTTTGAGGAGATTGGCCGGCAGCTTCGAGGTCCCTTAAACATCGTGATCACCTTGTTGATTCTTTTCGGAGTGTTTTACCGGTACTGGTGGAAACCACGAAGAGACCCGCTTTACGGATCCCGTGGAAGCATGCTGAAAGCCCAGTTTCGCAAAGCAGAGCGAATTCTGGCTAGATATCGCCTGGTGCGGAATTCAAACGAAACGTTATGGCAATTTGAACGTCGTATACGAGCCGAAGTCGACATGGAACTAGAGAGAAAACTGGAACCAGTTCTGCAATGGCTAAGGCAATATGAAACGTTGCGGTATGGTTTTTTCTCTTCGTCAGATGCGATTCCCGCTGTTCCCCGAATTTGATTTTCCAAAGAAACAGAATTGGCTTAACGATAATCATCGATGGAATAAGAAATCGGCAGATCATCTTCGTAGTTTCTGGTTAACTCTCCCAAAGCCAGCCGATCCTCTTGCCATAACTCACACAATTCCCGATCCGACATGGAGAGTTCGGCGTAGTAGCCAAATTGGGTTGGCTGATCGCCCAGACCGGCGATCAGGATCTTGTCACCCGCAGCGGCATTATCGAGAACGTGTTCGATGGCGGCGGCTCGGTTAGGAATGATATGAGCTTTGGCAACATCTTCATAGCCATCGAGTATCTCATGGGCAATTTCCAATGCTGATTCATTGTGAACATCGACACCGGAGATGATCGTATGATCGGCATGCCGTTCGGCAACGGTTCCCAGTCCGGCGAGCTGCTCTTTGGAAACGCCGCTGGCCCCTCCAAAAATGCACCAGGTCTTACCCTCTTGGGGAAGTGAATTCAGGGTGCGGAGCATTCCATGGAGCTGGCTGGGTGTTTTTGCGGCGTCAATAAAGATTGAGCTGGGATGCTGGCTGCTGAGTCGCTCCATCCGCCCTGGAATCCTTTCGACCGACTCAATGCCTCTGACAACGTCCTCCAGTTCCAGGCCGAAGGCGAGGCCTACCGTCACTGCTGCCAGGCAATGTCTAATAAAAAAGTCACCCACTATCGGTGTCTTGACTGGAATGGACTCGTTGCCCGCAAAAATCAGAAACGTCTGGCCAAATACGGTTTGCTCTATTCGCTCAGCCTGGATTTCGGCGTGATTTCGGGTTCCATAGGTCAATGTAGGACAATGGATATTGTCAATCCATTTGCCAAGAAATTTGTCGTCGGCATTTAAGACCGCGAAGCCATCAGGCTTGAGGCGGTCCAACAATCTGGTCTTTATTTTTCGATAGTTCTTTAATGTACCATGGGAATCCAGATGATCTTTTTTCACATTGGTATAAACACAGGCATCAAATTCAAGTCCCGACAAACGTCTTTCCGCAATACCCTCACTGGAGGTTTCGATGACGGCCGCTTCACATCCGTTGGCGACCAGTTCGCCAAGGTATTCAGCCATCTGAGGGGGACTGGGTGTCGTTCCCGAGGTTTTGGAGTAAACGAAACCATCACAATAGGCTAGCGATGAAATCATACCGCAGCGAATACCGGATTGATGCAGGATGGATCGAATCAGTTGGCAGGTGATGGATTTACCGTCGGTACCAGTCACTCCAATCAGCTTTAGCTTGTCTTTTGGCGTGCCGACCAAGTACTGGCAAATTTGTCCATAGGCTTCACGGGTATCGTCGACAAGGCATACAGGTACGTCAGCGACGACGAATCGTTCCGAGAGAATTGCCGCGGCACCCTTTTTAATTGCCATAGGAATATGGTCGTGCCCATCTTTTTCCATGCCCGCACAAGCCACGTAGAGGTCTCCCGGTTGCAGCCGGTTCCAGTCGTGACTGCATGATGAGACTTGGATGCTATCAGCACCAAAAATTTGACA
Organism: Planctomycetota bacterium; assembly: GCA_014238905.1. GTDB lineage: Bacteria > Planctomycetota > Planctomycetia > Pirellulales > Pirellulaceae > JABAAE01. The sequence continues at coordinate 174,732 of JABAAE010000015.1, read as the reverse complement.
ATCTGGTAGGATTTCCTGAAGCGATATTCCTGCTTCGGTTCTTTTCTGCCGTAATTCCATTGAGCTTCCTTGCTGCGGAATTGATTTAGCCTGATCGGATCAATAACATTCGATTTTTCTTACCGAAAAAAAACGAAAACGATCCCAGTGATTTGCTTCAAGTTGATTCTTTTGAATTTCGGAAAGACGTCAAGATTGTTTTTTCGAAAAGCTGGAGTTGACTTAATTATCAATACATGTTGGGCATTCGGAGATGGTGCCGAGGCGAGACGTGTATGGATAAGATGTTTTGCCGGACTTGGCAAAGCGATGTGCTTCTCTCAAAAGAGGTGATCCACTCAAACGCGGTGATCCACTCAAACGCAAGGAGATCGTAGTCGGAAGAGGTGGTGTTCAGGCTTGAATCGGGTGAAAAGAAAGGCGGTCAGGAGTGTGGATTTATTCCCATTGGGCCAGCAGATGGTTTTCCGTTCTTGTTGCGAAAAAGCTGGATTGCTTTTTCACCGCCCGCGGTCGGTTGGGTTGATGGGGGGATTGTCTGTAAACGGTTTTACAATCGGCAATTTGCGATTTTCGTTTCAAGAATGGCTGCGGCTCCCAATGACTCCAAGGCTTCCATTGCGGCGATGATTTTTTTTCTCTTGACCATCACTCGGACCGCGCACCAGTTGTCGTCCTCCAATGCGCTGACGGTAGGCGAATTGAAACCCGGAGTGATCTCTTCTGCTGCTGAAAGTTTTTCCCTCGGGATGTTGTATTCCAAAAGGGAGTAACTGCGAGCAATAATAACTCCTTCGAGCCGACGAACTACCTGATCTGCCAATTCCGGCTCGTCTTGTTTTTGATTCTGAATGAGGACGGTTTCATGTTCACCAATTTCGGCAATGACTCGAAGTCTGTTGGCGACCAGAGTGCTACCGGTTTCTACGAGGTCGACGATCGCATCGGCAACCCCAAGGGAAATCATGACTTCGACACTGCCGGTCAGTTTGACTAAATGAGCTTGGACACCTTTTTCCCCCAGATAATTCTGGGTGACATTGGGGAAGCTTGTTGCGATTCGGAGACTTTTCAGATCCGAGGCAGATGTTATGGGCGAGTCCTCAGCAACACATAACGCAAGTCGGCATTTGCCAACACCGAGTTTCATGCGAGTCAAAACGTCGCCACCCGCTTCCTCGACCAGATCGCTGCCAGTGACCCCTAAGTCGATCGCACCTTCGTCGCAAAGCACCGGGATGTCGTCCGAACGCAGAAAGGTGATTTCGATTTTGGCATCTCTGACTTTTGCAAAAAGACTTCGATCTTGGCGCCGGAATTTGAATCCAGCGAGATTGAGTAGTTCTTCGCTTTGTACGGCCAATCGACCCTTGCTAGGGATGCCGATTCGGAGATTTCCCATTTTTGTGCTTCGTTAGTAAGAAAAATAAGGGGTGGATGAATGAACGATGTTAACCAATGGCCGTAGGATTTCGATGGCATTGATGGTGTTAAGGTGGTATTCCAATCAGAAATATTATGAAAAAAGAAAAAAAAACGATTCTTCCGGGTATTCCCCATCGTTTAAGGGGGCGTCGGGAAAAATATGACAACGGTTCACGATAGGTCTAATGGATGAAGAAACAGTTCAACCGATGGAGAACCGTAGAGGTGGTCTAAAATAGGAATGGGTGCATTAGAATCTTGAAGGGTCAACCCGGCCTCGTGAATGTTTTCGTTGGCCAACAGGCCCGTTCATTCAACAATGAGATGTTGAAGGGATTTTCAAAAATCAGGTTTCTTCAAGGTCCGACCGATTGCGGGTCTCGGTAATTAGTCCCTAGGGGGATGAGACCGTCCCGTGGTGGGGGACCATGGTGATTGCGGCTAGTAAGGCAATTCAAAGTTGTCGCAGCCCGATTTATACGGTTGTCCAACCTGTGAAAAGCAGTTGGGACACGTATCAGGAACGGGGGTTTCGCCTTATACTAAAGTTTCGTTTGTCAGACGATTTCGGAGTGCCCAAACCCTCTCCTGCCCAGGGCTTCCAAATGTTGTATCGAGGTTTTAAATCAGGTTCGCAGTTGAATAGCCCAATAAAACGACTTTTTGTCTTGACTCTTACGGTGATGGCATCGGGATGTCGTCCCCAGAAACCGATCGAAGTTTCGTCCTTGGAAAAACCGGTTGATGTCATGCTGGCTGGCATGATGATTGAGGCAGAAACAGCTTGGACCGTCAAAATAGTCGGAAAGCGTGATCGGGTCTTGTCCGCTCAGGAATCTGTTTACCAATTTGCGAGATCTCTTGATTTTTCTGGCGATCCCAGCAACCCGACTTGGAAACTTCCTGAGGGTTGGAAGAAAATTGATGTTCAGCGTGCTTTTCGGAAGGCGACTTTTCAAATTGGTGACAAGGAGGGAGAGCCGCTGGACGTTGTGTTATCGGAGCTGACGTTTACAAATCGCAATGGAGATCCGAAGGAGTACATAGCCGATAACGTGAACCGTTGGCGAAAGCAAATGGGCGTAGAAGAAGTAATGAACTACAGTGTGAGGTCCGACGGGACGCAAGTCATGTTGAGGATTGCCGACTTGGTTGTGCCGTTTATGGAACCTGTCACGGTAGGCAGTAACGTCATGTATTTTGAAAAAATTGAAGGTGCTCAGTCGAGTAGCGGAGGTCCTCCCTTTGCCCAGGCGATGGGAGGGGGAGGGGGAGCCGGGAAGTCGGCTCCCATTGGGCCCGCAAAAAATGAAAATCCAGCTTCTGCTGTTGCCTTGCCTTTTGATTTTGAGGCACCGCAGGATTGGAAGTCGATTCAAGGCAACGGGGTAACTGCCTTAAGGTATGAGGCGGGTTCTGGCGATTCGCCACCGATTGTCGCAGTCAGCTTTTTTCCCAAGGGGGCTGTGACGTGGGAAAACACTGTTTCGATGTGGCAAGATCAACTGAAAACCGGAAAAACGACCGATGCGGAATTAGCGGCGATCACGACGGAGTTGGAAGTTTCCAATGTTACGGCGAAGCAGATCGAGTTGCTCGGTGCGGGCGAAAAAGTCGGAGAGAAGTTACTGGGGGTAATGATTACCAAAGACGATGGATATTGGTTCATCAAGATGCAGGGCAAATCGAAGGAATTGGAAAATCAGAAATCGAGTTTTGAGTCATTTGTGGCGTCAATCCAGTTTCGTACTGAGGATAAGAAATAATGGACGGTAGGGAAGTGAAAAACCAACTAAATAGCCATCAGCCTTCTTTAGCTTGGACGGTTCTCACCCGATTGGCCTCACTGAAGATCACCGTGACGCTATTTAGCCTTTCGATGTTCTTGGTCTTGGTTGGGACGTTGGCGCAGGCGACTGAGGGGATCTGGACCGTGATCGATAGTTATTTTCGATCATTTACTGTCTTTATCCCTTTCAAAGCTTTTATGCCGCCAGCTTGGTTTCCAAATTTTGACGTGCAAGAGTACTTGATGGAAAACAATTTTCCGCTTAGCGGCATTTTCTTTCCTGGCGGAAAGTCGCTTGGAGTTGCGTTGATGGTCAACTTGGTGTCGGCACACGTCGTTCGCTTTAAAGCCACAGGGTCCAAAACGGCCATCATTTCCGGGACTTCTTTTATTGGCTTCGGATTAATCTTGACGGCGGTTATCGTCGGAGGAGCCAGTTATGCCGAAGGTGTTCAGGATGAGCCATTGGTGTCTTACGGATTTCTTTGGCGAACCATGTTGTCCGCAACGGTGGCGCTCGCCTCAGGCTTGGTAGGCGTCCTACTATTCTTGCCATCGGGACGGACTCTCGAACGGATTCTGGTTGTTACCGGAATCGTTTTGGCTGTCCTCGCGGGGTTCGGTTTATTTGTTCTTAAAGATATGTCGGAGCAGATGGAGTCCGCCATGAGAATTGTATGGCAACTGACACAAGCCACGATCGTCGGCTGTGTCTTGTTGATTGGCTGTTCGATGGTCTTCCGGAATCGAGGTGGGATCGTTCTGCTGCATTTTGGGATTGGGCTGATGATGGTCAATGAGCTCTTCGTGGGGATTTATGCCGTCGAGGAAAAGATCACTGTAGCTGAAAAAGCGACATCCGAATTTGCCTACAACACTCAGGATGTTGAATTGGCGGTGACACTACGGGGCGAGGGGAAAGATCAAGTTGTTTCGATACCCACCAATAAATTAACCAATGGGAAACGTATTACGGTTGAAGATTTGCCGTTCGATATCGAGATCATTGGTTTTTTTCCAAATTCAAAAATTGAGTTGAAGGAAAAACCAGATGCGATGGACCGCATCACATTGAATGATCAGAGTGTCGAAATTACGCCGACTTCCGGTCGGGGGCGGTTTAGCCGGGCTTTGGATATTCCTCGCTTTACCGGTGCGGATGTGAATCAGAAAGTAGATTTCGCCAGTTTGTACCTGAAGATATTTGAAAAAAACCAATCGACACCCAAGGAAGTATTATTGCTTTCGCAGCATTTTCATGACCTTGGATCTTTGGGACGCGATGATGGAGCAAATTCTGAAAAAATCCGATTTAAATCCAAGGTCTTTGAATTGGCTTTACGGTTCCGTCGGGTCCTCAAACCCTACAAGTTAACGCTCATTGATGCCAAGGAAGACAGTTACCATGGCTCTACAAAGCACAAAACATTTGGATCGGATTTTATCATCTTGGACAAGTCGACAGGCGAGCAGCAGACCGCCTCGATTAGCATGAATAATCCTTTGCGATATAAGGGTGAGACTTTCTATCAAGCCGGTTACGTTAAGCAGAGGACCGCCACCGGAAAGATGACCGAGGTCACTACCCTGCAGGTCGTTACCAACCAAGGTTGGATGATTCCCTACATTGGCTGCATGTATGTCGTCATCGGGATGTTGGCACAGTTTGCTGCCGGCCTTCTGAAATTTTCTGATCGAATTCAGAAACGAGCGGCAAAACGTTCGGCCGCTGCCGAGCAGTTGCCTCCAAGAAAAATCGAAAAAGAGGATCTTGCGGGCGACGGAGGCTCGATCGAGGCTCTGAAGATTTCACTGCCACAAAAACGAGCGTCGATTGTGTGGATCCTGCCCTTGGTTGTTGTGCTGTTGGGGGCTGCGACTGCGTACCGTTTAACATTTAGTGGATCAGCAAAAGATGGCGAATTTGACATTAAAAGAGCCGGTTTGATCCCTGTTTCTGCGGGAGGTCGTTATCAGCCTCTGGATTCTTTTGCCAGAGTGTTTCTGCGAAATTATTCGGATTACGAATCGGTTTCTCTCACAGCCAAGCAGGTTGAGAAGGAACTGAAAGGGGAGAAAAAAAGGATCTATGCAACCGAGTGGTTGTTGGATGTCTTGACCGCTCCGGCAATGGCGGATGAGGAGTATCGTATTTTCCGAATCTATGACCCATTCGTTATCAGGAAGTTGGGTTTGGAAACCAAACGCAAGGGTTATACCTATACTTACAACGAGGTCTCACGCGAGATAGCGGAATTCAATGAGTATGCCGAGACCGCGATGGAACAACGTCGGGCGAATGGTGGGAAATTGGATAAACTTTCGTTTCAACAACGAAAGAGCATTTCACTTTACAGCAAAATTAAGGAATATGAACGATTCAGAAATGCCTCTTTGTTTTTGGATGCAGATTCTGACGATGCCCTCAAGCGGGTGGTCGGAGGAAAGATCATTTACAGAAGTCGACTGCTGCCGCTGAACACCGGTGGTAACATCATCGATTTAATCGATTCGATTGTCGAACGGTCGCTCTCTCAGGATCGAATGGAGGCGATCAATTACCTGTCCTATATTTACGGTTTTGTTCGAAGTGGAAAAGGTTCGCTGGTTGCCGGGCAGGCAGATAGTTCCTTGTTCGCCCCTACTGCGTATTCCTGGGATGTCGTCGTCGAGTCAAAAACCGATCGCTTGTCGCTTGCTCTTGGCGGCGATTCATCCAAGGGGCAGGTAGCCCTGGGAAGCATTGTTCTGCAATCAGACAATCAGACCCGCTGGAGACTGATCGACGATCAGCGAATGCAGCCCGATTCCCCCAGTGATGAACTCGATTGGGAAAAAATGCCCGGGATGGAGGTTCTTACGGTATCGACCGTCAGGCAGGTGCTACTTAAATATTGCCAACGCAACGGTATCGGGTCGATAGAGGAACTGGTTGCGAAGCTTATCAATTTAGACCCGAGGTTTATCAAGCTCCGGGAGAATCCAGATGGTTTTTTGAATGAAGTCAAGAACCGTTCCAGCCAGATTTTTGAAGAAAATGCTGACGTTATCGAGGCCAAGATCAAGGAATCGAGGAAGGACGGAGTTCCCCCATCGATCAGAGACGCATGTAAGGAGGCAATTAAAGAATCCTATACCAATCAGAAATCGGATGAACTATTAGGACTACGAAAAGAGTATACAGTTCAACTGACCGCGATATTGGGGAATTCAATCGGCGAACCTGCAGCAATCTCCAATGAACTGGGGAAGCTACTATTGGCCTACAAGACAGGAAAACAGGAAGAATTCGACACGGTTTTAACCGATTACCTTCAGTTGTTTGATGAACAAAAATTGGCTGACTTTGATTCCGCAAAGTTGGTTCTGGAACATTTTTATCATTATTCAGCACCACTCTTCCAAGCCTTGATTTTCTATGGCGTGGCTGCCCTGTTTATCGTCACCTCCTGGGTGTTGTATGCGGTTTCCTGCGACGATATCGGTGTTGGAATTCAACGATCAGCAGTGGGTATTCTGGCATTGGGAAGTTTATTGCACACCGCGGGTATCGTTGAGAGGGTCATGATTACCGGAAAGGCGCCGATAACCAATCTTTACGCATCGGCTGTGTTTATCAGCTGGGGTAGTGTGATGTGCGGATTTGTAATTGATTTGATCATTCGTTACGCAGCGCCCAAAGCCACAAAAATTGGATTCGGTGCTCTGCTGGGTGCCTTGATGGGATTCATCGTGATTATGGTCTCTTTTAACTTGGCACTGCGTTCGGATACTTTTGGAAAGCTGGAAGCTGTCCTTGATACTCAGTTCTGGCTGGCGACTCACGTGGTTTGTGTAACGTCTGGTTATGTGGCCACCTTTGTGGCAGGTGTGCTGGGGCTTTTCTTCTTAATAGGAACTGCATTTACACCGATTTTTGACAAGGAGATACGTCAAGGAGTGTCCTGGATCATTTATGGTATTGTTTGCTTTGCTCTGTTATTGAGTTTCTTTGGAACGGTACTTGGTGGGCTTTGGGCGGACGATTCGTGGGGCCGGTTTTGGGGATGGGACCCCAAGGAAAATGGGGCGTTATTAATTGTCTTGTGGAACGCTCTCATTCTTCATTCCCGCTGGGGAGGGTTGGTTCGCGAACGCGGTCTGGCTGTTTTGGCCATGTTGGGGAACGTCGTTACCTGTTGGTCCTGGTTCGGGGTCAACGAGTTAGGGGTTGGACTCCACAGTTATGGCTTTACTGAAGGAGTGCTTGCCATTCTCGGATACGTTGCTCTTGGGCACTTGGTGGTCGTTGTTTTGGCCACTCTAGTTCCCGTTGGAAAATGGAGTAGTTATAGGGCTGAGAATCAGCAGAAACTGTCTTCTGAAAAGAGAGTGGTTGATAAGAAGCCGCCCAAAAATCGGTCCAAGAAGTGATGATCAAAATGGGGAGCTGAACGCCCCAAATCAGCTGCCCTTGGAATTCGTCATTGGCCGCAACGAGGAGGCGGCCATCTCGGTAATCAACCTGTGCCGAAAAACTTTGATATTCGATGGAATTAAACTGTGGTATCCAGTTGACCTGTCCGGGGAATTTCTCTGTGATCGATTGGCGAACAATTCCCTGTCCCATGCTGGTAATGGTACCCTTTAGATACTTCAGATTTCCATTCTCGAATCTGTTTTCGACCGTTTGAAATTTGCAGATGCCGGTCATTGGAGGATGGAATCCCTTTTCCTTCTCCTCCACAAAAAGCGACTGACAGGTGACTTCGGTGAATTCTCCATTAAATGACATGGAGTTATCGTTGGGGTGACTTGCATCGTGACTGTTGTCGAACATTGCCAAGGAACTTGATAGGTGAACTTGACCCCGAAAGATGGCATTTTCCCCAGTCCATTGGACAAGCCCTAATCCAAATAGCTGTATGGGGAGGAAGTTGCCGATGAGAGTCGTTGTTAGTTGATTCTGGTTGGTTGAGACCGTTAATTGGATGGGATGGGCTAATCGGTCTTGGCCAATTCCCTCTTGGATTTCACCCTCGATGGTGACGGGTTCGGGCCCATTCTTGGAACTAAATTGAACGTTGGAAAAAACCAGAGATCCGGAAGATTGACCTGCTGTTACTGGAATCCGAAGCAACAGTTGCTTAATCACAACTTGACAAGGAGGTGAGTCTTCAAGCGATAAATGAATTGCCTGCCGAAGATTTTCCCAGCCTCTGTTGAGATCCTCTAAATCCAATTGCACCTGTTCAAAAGTGAAGGTGTAGCTCTGCTCCGTTTGTCGGATTTGAAATGCCCCACTAATATATTTTGTAAGAGGGTGATCCGTCGGCAGTGAAAACTTATCCAGGTGGATCCGGAATTCATGTTCGATTTCCGTTTTTTTCTTGGAGATTCCCCAAGCCTTTAACAAAGAGACAAGCATTGGATCCTGTCGCGGTTGTCGATCATCAGATTCTTGCTTTGGATCCTGTTCGGTCCGGTTCAGGCGGTTTGTTTCCCCTTTTTGACTATGCGTTTCAAGGATTCCACCGCCGGAAATCGTATCCAATGATGCTGCTGAAAAAGTGGTTTTCAACGAAGTTGTTACGTTGAAAATCGTTGGGGCTACGCATAACGAAAAAAACAATATTCGGCAGGTGTTTCGTTTACCATAATCCGTCATCAACCGATTCCTTGCTTGAGCGGCCGTTTGTTGAATTGACTACGACATGAACGTTGTGAATCTCGTTCCTGATCTTGAGTCGCCGTTGAGCAACAACCGGACGCGATGATTCGAACATGATCATGCTGGAGCTCGTAGTGTTCTTACCTCTTGCGAGCCATTTCGTTAAAAAGCTCAAATCTTTTTTTCATTTCGAGTACACTGTCTCCGCCAAATTTTTCAACAAATGCAGCTGCGATCTCAAAGGCGATGACGTTTTCAATGATGATTGAGCAGGCGCTGACCGCGCAAACATCACTGCGTTCGTAGTTTGCAGTATGCTTTTCCTTGGTGGCAAGATTGATCGACTCCAAGGGCTTTCTTAACGTCGCAATTGGTTTTTTGGCAGCTCGAACGACCAGGGGTTGGCCATTGGTCATGCCGGCTTCCAGACCGCCGGCATTGTTGCTGGGGCGGATAAAACCGAGATTAGGTTCTTGTGTCGCCGTTGCGTCATATTGAATAGGATCATGGACTTTGGAGCCAGGCAGAGCCGCTGACTGGAATCCCAGTCCAATTTCCACACCCTTGATGGCTTGCACTGCCATCACTGCTTGGGCCAGCTTGCCATCGAGTTTTTTGTCCCACTGGGCATGCGTTCCGAGCCCAAACGGTAATCCTGTCACTTTGGTTTCCACGATTCCGCCAAGCGTATCGCCGTCCTCCGCAGTTTGATCAATTAGACTGATGACTTCAGGATCTTTTGAGGGACAAAGCGAATAGATAGCACTTTGAGTACGTTGGTCCAACATCGAGTCAAAATCGTTAGCTGATTCCAGCGGCAGGTCTATTCCACCCAGTTGCACAACGTAACCAATTACGCGAATTCCAAAATGACTTAACATTTGTTTTGCTAATGAGCCAGCCGCCACGCGAACGCAGGACTCTCTTGCACTGGCCCTTTCGAGAACGCCGCGGATTGAACCGAGATACTTAACCGCTCCAGTCAAATCGCCGTGCCCAGGTCGGGGACGTTCCAGTTCCTTGAGACGTTCCAGCTTGTAATCTCGGTTAATCACCTGCATGGCAATCGGGCTTCCCAGTGTTGTCCCCTGCCAGGTGCCGGAAAGGAATTCTACTTGATCTGTTTCCAATTGCTGCCGTTTTCCGCGACCATACCCCCCTTGCCGAAGTTTCAAATCGAAGTTGATCTGGTCGTCGTTGACTTTTACACCAGCGGGAAACCCGTCGACCATGGCTAACATGGTTTTTCCGTGGGATTCACCTGATGTCCAATATCTAAGCATGGGTGTATTCCGGATTTGATCGCAAAAGGACCGGTTAATGCAAATGACGAGATTCAGGCGAATCTTTAGGCTGCTGGCAGCCCTGATTATTGGCGAAAACACTCTTCCCTTGGGCCCAAATCATGGTTCTCTTAAGGTAGACGGTTTTCTAGCTTTCCAAGCTCCATCACATCCTCCAGAAGTTGACCAGTAGACCACCATCGATGAGAGCTCGTTGGTTTTCAACGAAGGCTGCTATCACAAACCGATTGGTGACCATTGATGGTGCCAATTGGCGAAGTCTACTGATCTCATCCTGCAAAAGAAAGGCTGATTGGCTATCCTCACGCGTCTGAGCGGCATTCTTTTTGATTGATTTTCCCGTTACATTAGCGAACGGGTCATCTTGCGGCAGAAAATCCAAGAATCCTACAATGCCAGCATGGCCTGCTGAACCATTTGAACTGGCGATGGATGGTGCGAAACCTGCTGAAATTTAGAACAAGCTACCTGTTTTTGAAATTGGATTGTGAAAGAACACCTCCAGAAACAATGGTTTCTTATTAGCCTGGTCGGCGTATTACTGCTGGGATTCTTAATGCCCGAAACCTTGCAGCCGATCGCTGAATCGACGCTGCTGCGTCAATCTCTCCTCTTCGTTGTTTTGTTTGTCATGGCTCTACCGGTGGCCACATCAGAGCTGGGAAGAGCTTTGAAGTCACCCTGGGGTGCTATTTATGCTTCCTCGATCAATTTCCTCATGCTGCCGGCGTTAGCTTGGATTTGCTCTGATTTCTTTTTCACCGAGTTTCTGGGAGACGGCTTAATCATCGCCACCGTCGTGCCCTGCACATTGGCATCGGCCGCCGTTTGGACCAGGCGGGCGGGCGGAAATGATAGCATTGCTATCTTGGTGACCCTGATTACCAATGGTTTTTGTTTCCTGCTTACGCCATGGTGGATCTGGATGACGGTTGGGGGGGGGATAACAGGATTTGAAACGACTGAGCTAATTCGAGATTTGGCCTTGTTGGTTGTCTTGCCGATGGTCTTGGCCCAGATCGCGCGACAATTCGGTGAGATTGGAAATCAAGCAACTCGTTACAAGCTATCCCTCAGCACAACGGCGCAAATCGGAATTCTGGTGATGGTCGCGATTGGGGCGGTAAAGATGGGAAACAGATTTACAGCTGGAAACCTGGACTTTACATGGCTTGATATTGGCTTGATGTTTGTGGCGGTTAACGTTCTCCATCTTCTAACGCTGCTATTTGGGTATTGGTCGGCAGGCTGGTTTGGGTTTTGTCGACGTGATCGAATTGCGATTGGTATTGCGGGCAGTCAAAAGACGTTGATGGTTGGATTGAACACCGCAGTTGAATTGAATCGTTCTATACTGCCGATGCTTCTATTTCATATTTGCCAGCTTGTTTTCGACACACTGATTGCAGACTATTGGGCTAAAAACAATGACGAGCTTGTCACTCCCGAAGTCTAAGCAGACCTGTTAGCTTGACGGTTTGGCTGCTGCCAGAAAAGAGATGCCTGCTGCAATGGTGATTTGAGGCGAAAGCTGGACCTAAATTCCCTGCAATTGACTTTCGTCAATTTCCATGGAAACGCCCTGTTCGATAAATTTCACGTAAACCAGTAGCCGAGTTTGATTTTCACGCCGAACGACGTGTCCTTCAAATCCCTTAAAAGGACCGTTTTTGACCACAACAGGATCGCCGGTGGACAGCTTTTGTTCTTGAGTAATCGCAACCCCGGATGAAAGAACCTGATGAACCTGACACAGGTCTTTGAAAAGTCGAGGTCGGTCTTGGATCTCTGTATACCTGGAAACACAATTTGTAGTCATGGTCGAATAGCGTTGGTCTTCATTTCCAAATACAAAAACGTAATTTGAGAAAAGAGGAACATAAGAAGTTCGAAACCTGCCATTGGGAGAACGGTATTTTTTTTCAATAGTAGGGCCGAAAAAAGCAATTTTCAATGCGTAGAGCTGCCGCATGAACTCTTTTTCCCGTCGACTAAGGATATAGAACAACCAGGCTGATTCATATTCTTCCGATCGATCAAATAGATCTTCGGGATGAATGTCATTTTCTTTACCAAGGATCGGCATGACTTTTTTTTACCTCCTTATTGGATCGTTTGCCTGGTTGAAACGGACCGCAATATTTAATAACTCCATCGAATACCCGGACATGCAGTTGCTATTCATAGGACCTGCCCTTGAATGACGGTGACAGCCTCGCCCGTTAAGATCACCCGGTCTTTCGATATTTCGACACCAACTTCACCACCTCGATTTGACAGCTGTGCGGCATGCATTTTTTTCTTGCCTAATTTTGTGCTCCAGTAAGGGCCGAGCATGCAATGGGCAGAGCCCGTAACTGGATCTTCGTTGACGCCGACGGAGGGCCCAAAAAAACGGGAGACAAAATCATAATCCTGCGATTTTGAGATCGCTGTGATGATGACCCCTCGAAAGGGCAAATCTCGAAGTTGATCAAAAATTGGCTGAAAATCTCGTACCGCTTCTTCTGTAGGCAGTTCGAACATCAGGTCAAAAGTGCTTTTTGTAACAAAAACCGAATCGGAAGGTATGCAGTTTTGAGGAATTTCGGCGGGGTCAATTCCCAGGCAAGGTGTTGCTGGGAAATCGAGCTGTATTTGATGATCATCAAGTAGTTGGGCGGTGAGCTCGCCAGAACGAGTTTTAAACGAGAGGACTTCACCTTTCTCGGCGAGACTGGCTTCCTGCATCGCTTTCACCGTTGCCAACGTGGCGTGGCCACAAAGGTCGACTTCGACTATCGGAGTGAACCACCTCAATTGTCGCGTCTTTAAATCCAAAAACGCCGTTTCGGACAGGTTGATTTCTGCCGCTACCAGCTGCATCCATCGCGAGTCGACCTGTTGTTTCCCATCCAGTAGACAAACGGCTGCAGGGTTACCATGAAATGCCTCGTTTGTAAAAGAATCAATCACAAAAAACGGCAGGCCCATTAGCAGTCCAATACTGATCGGGGTATTGCGATTCAGGAAGCCTTATCGAACATCACTGATTCGAAATGAAGAATCCGAAATATGAACGACAGTTCCCCTGACTGAAGACACCGTGGGCAATTGTTTAAACAATGCCGGCTTTACGGCTGATACCGCAGTCGGTGAGGTTTTTGAATCCACGTTGTTTTGTGAATGAGAGAGGTTAAAGCCAATTGCCATCCAACCATTCTCTAACGAGAAGTTAGCGATTTTTGGCAAACCGATGTTAGTCAATTCCGGTGCCAACTCCAAACTGCTAAGGTCAATGTCGTCCATCTTTTCAGGGAATAGCTCTGCCAATTTGGGTTTGATGTTGGCTTCCAAAGCTGCCTTGGCGTTGGTGTAGGTGCCGGCAAAATCGAGTTTGATCTCTCCCGCCCGCGCTGCTTTGATTAACGTGGGCATGGTTTCAAGCTGGTACGTAGCAGAAATCTTTAATTTGTCCTTGATTTCGGTCGTGCCTTGCTTAAGACGATCGGCGGAGATAATGATTTCCACGTTGTTTTGGTTGAATTGAACAAGGATTGGCCTTACTCGCGGAAATGTAATGGTGACCTCTTTTTCGTCTTTACCTTGGTCCGGAACGGCGACCCCGAAAGAGGCGATCAATTGCCGTAATTCGCTGTTGGAAATCGAGCGCCCACCAAACAGATGTTGAAGCGCGTTGTTGATGGCGGATTCGTGGATTTGCATCGAAATGTCGTTGCCGCCTCCGGGCTTGGGGCCAGAAATTCCGCTTAACTGTTTGGATGATCCAATCAAGCCGGTAACGGCCAGTAAATCCTCCGTGGTGTTCACCTGGAAATATCGAGGTTCAAAATTCAAACGCTTGGCAGGCGTCGCCACTTTTTGAGTCATGTTCTCATTAACATTTTCGACGGCGGTAGATAATTGTTCGTTAATGCTGCCAAGGAATTTCTCGCGTGCTCGCTCGGCGGCAATCTTTTCACCGCGGGGGGTCTGCTTTTTGACCTGTTTCAACACCATTCCTCGAATAAACGGCGGAGTATCTACGCCAAGAATCTCGGTGTTGGTTTTGGCGTCACCCTTTAGCTCAGTATAGTTGAGTTGTTGTCCATCGAATTCCAATGTGGTGTTTGCCTGGAGCGAGGTATGGCCCTGACTACAAATCTTAATCGCTCCAAGAAAACCAATATCCTTGGTCCCAACTTGATCGCTTATGGTTTCACCATCGACCGCTACAGCAAATTTGCCTGTGCTTTGGCTAGGTACAAACGCAACGGATATGTTGGCGGTTGTGTTAGCGGTGCCGCATTGCATGACGCCTAGTATCACCTCATTAACTGGCCGGGTATCCATCTGCGACTGTTTACTGGCGATGCGTTGGACCAGAGTTTCGGAGATTTCGATTTGCAGGTTGGGTTTGGAGAAAACGCGACGAATTTCATTCACCAAACCGAGGCATTGCCCTGCATTTTCGAGATCCAAAATGGCTTCACCCAGTAGTGCAATTGTCGTATCGTCGGGAGTCGTTGCCATTTTTGCAAGAGCCGATTTCACCGTTGCCAATCGACGGGTATAATACAGGTTTGCAATTTTTGTTTCTGAAAAAAAACTTCGGTTCATGAACTGGTATAAGGCTTTACGGACGTCGGTAAAGACGCTTAATTCCAAGCCGGGATGATTCAGTTGGAATCGATAATAGATTTTGATTAGCTCAGAACGCCTCGGTTTTTCATTTTGCATTTCCGCAGTGAGAAGATCCCAATGCAGATACTGTTTCCAGGCTTGCGATTGGGAGGTCTCTCCCAGATTGAGCTGACGTTCGAGTTCCCGCATGGAATTCTTCAATTCCAACTTTGATTTGGCAACTTCTATAGCTGAAATGCCTTTGAACGCATCTGGTGTTTTGAGCATGTTTTGCAAATGAGCGAGCTCTTCGCTCGTAACTCGATGTTCTTGAGCCAATCCCGCTTGTGAACAAAGCAGGATCGAAAGTGCAACCAATTTAGAGAATTTCAGCATCCTGAGCCTCGAAAAAGAAAGGGTCCAATCGTTTTGATCGGCTGATCGCGTCCTTGGAACCAAGAAATATCAATCAATTCTCTCAAACCTTATCGTTTCAATGCAATGTCGATTTTTATGGAGACAGACATTTCTCCCCATGTGTCCCATTTGCATGATTCTGTTTTTTTTGCCCAAGCCTTGCAAGTTGCCTAGATTCAAATCAAAATGCTTCTCGCAACCTTTTTATTGGCCTTCTTTTTCGTTCGTAGGGCTCAGGCAACGGGTTAGGCGAAGAGTCCTAGCCGAGGTGAGAGGTTTTTTTACACCGCAGAATCCGTGGTTTCTGCGAGTGAAGCATTTGGACCGAAGCATTTTTTATGATTGAGGAGATGGGAATGAGATCCCGTTCTGTTGTGATGACGTTTGGTTTGGCTGTACTTTTGGCGAGCGCCAAACTGGTCTCAGCTCAGTGCGGATGCGCAATGACGATCGCTACCAGTCCTTGTGTTGGCTGTGGTTTCCGCGTGGCTCATCCTTGTGGCGGTTGTGTCAATCCTGAAATGGAATACCAGGAGAGGACCGTTTTCGTTAACCAGTGGTCGACTGTGACCAAAAAGCGTCAGGTTACAAAGTACAAGAACGAAACGAAAACCAGAACCGTGACACTTAATCGTATGATCCCAACGAAAGAAAAACGGGTTCGTACGGTGGTCGTCAACAGGATGGTACCCAAGACAAGAGTGGAATCCTATCGCGTTGCGGTACCTTACGCTGAGGAAGTGCAACAGGAGTATGTTGTTTGCGTACCCTATACGGAACAGGTGGTACAGAAGTACACGGTGCGTCAGCCTACTTACCAGACAATACAGAAGACCTACAAGGTCTTGGTTCCGTTTACCGAGACGGTCCAGAAAACCTGCCAAGTGATGGTGCCTTGTACCGAGACTGTGGAGCAGCCGTATATTGTGAATGTGGCCGTTCAAGAACAACGTAAAATGACAAGAATGGTTTGTCAGACCTATGAGGAGACCATCAATCGAACGGTTACCAAAGATCTAGGTTCTTGGGAGCCGCAAACGATCGAGATCTCATCCTGTCCATCTCACTTCGGCCACGGTGGGGTCTTGGCGAGTCTACTATCCGGCGGCGCTCGTTGCTGTAATCCAGGTTCCAATTTTCAAGGCGGTTGTGGAACCTGTCATGGTTGTGGTCAGCCGCCCACCATGGTGACTAGAAAAGTCTGGGTTCCAAAGTGCGTTACCGAAGTGGTGCCGCAAAGGGTGACCCGGACACGGCTTGTTCCCGAAGAATACACCTGCAATGTAACCGTCTGTCGACCAGTGACCAGAGTGAGGAAAGTGGATGTGGTCAGGTTCAGGCCCGAAGAAAGGACCACTACCGTCAATGTCACCCGTTGCAAGATGGAAACTCGCACCAAGAACGTCAAGATTTGTAAAATGGAAAATGTTGTTAAGCAGAAAACCTGCGAGGTGACTCGTTATAAGCATGAAACAAGAACTAGAAAAATCATTGTACAAAAATGCGCATACCAAACGAAAACCCGTGAAGTGGAGTATCAGGTTTGTATTCCCGAAGTCAGGACTCAGGAGTATGAAGTGACGGTGATGAAGTGTGTGCCCGAATCGAGGCGGGAGCGATACAGTGTCTGTGTGCCATACACCGTTTGGGAAGAATACCAAGTGCAAGTTTGCACGCGGGTTCCCCAAACTGTACGCGTGCCGGTAGCGGGCTGTGACCACTGTGGAAATGGGTGTGGCCTTGGATTGGGCGGGCGTCTTCGAGGTCTTTTTCGGTGTGATTGCACCGTTAGCCAACCCTAGTCCTGTCTTCAAGTTGACGGACTGATTACGTGTGACGTTTGGCGGTCACGTGCTCCTGATAACATTAGCTGCCCCACCCCCCAAGAGTAACCAAAATCTGTCGCTTTTGGTTACGCCGCTTCTTCGTCGAGAAGCTCCTCCTGCGATTGGGACGCGGTCAGGATG
Source organism: Planctomycetota bacterium (assembly GCA_014238905.1). Taxonomy (GTDB): domain Bacteria; phylum Planctomycetota; class Planctomycetia; order Pirellulales; family Pirellulaceae; genus JABAAE01. Next base: position 157,578 of record JABAAE010000015.1, on the reverse strand, counting down.
TCCGTATTATCGGGTCGGTCGTCCAGATCTGTTTCATCTTCTATCTGATTGATTAATGAACTGACCGAAAAAGACCTAGCGCCGGAAGTTGTTTTTAGGTCGGCATGCAATTTTCCGGGCACGCCAAAATAATCTGTCGTGGTGGATGATCTGAACTCGGGTTCGTTTTCGTGATCGGCATCAATACTGCTGAATTCGTAGCTGAGTCGCTTGTTTAGGTTTTCAACTTTATTTTGAGGACTTGCCTTTTTGGGTGGTGTGAGCGCAGGTACCTGAATAATACGATCTTTTTGGCTCTCAACAACTGGATCCGCTGTAATGGTTGTTGAGAAGCGATTCCCAATGGTCATGCCGCCAACGCCTTGCACCTCCGAATGATGTGGCAATTCGCGCACGTCACAATCGAGCTCTTGGAATAAATCGCGTATGTGGTCGTGGCAAGTGAACATCATCAATTGAAAGCCACGTTCTGCAAAAGATTTCAATGCGGCGGCAGCCTCCCGGGCTCGATCGGCATCAAAATTGACCAAGACATCATCAAGTACCAATGGAAGGACCGCACCACGTTTTGAATAGGCGGTTACCAATGCGAGCCGTAATCCAAGATAAACGCATTCTCGAGTTCCCCTGCTGAGGACTTCTACCGGCAACGATTCACCGTCTGCGTTGTCAACTAACAGCACGTTTTCGGATAACTTGGTCCAAATTCGGGTGTATTGACCACCGGATATTTGGAAGAGAAATTCGGAGGCTTCTTTGAGGGTTTCAGGCTGCCGATCTGCTTCGTATATTTCCCTTATCGACTCTAGCAGCAGGCATGTCGTTGCGGTCACTTGCCACTGGCCGATTGAATCACGGATTTGACTGTTAACGGTTTCCATTTCCAGCCTGGCTTCATCCAAACGTCGATCTTCAGCGAGATTCCGCATTTCTTGCTGGACTTCTCCAAGCTGCTGATTGAGCCAGGACTGCCGTGATGCATACTCTTCCAACTGAGCCTGCATGGACTCCCATCGCGTTTCCAGTGAAGATCCTCCATAGGCGTCCAACTCCTCGGCAACCTCTTTTTCACTGAATTTGCTACCTAACGCAGCAGAGATTTGGTCGCATATACTTTCTCGGTTGTGAAGGAGTTTTTCGACCTGTTCATGCTTCAGAGCAAAATCTCGATAGGCGTCTTCGGTTTCCGCTCCTATCCTGGAAAACATCCGGTGCCGCGACCCTTTCAGTTTTTCAAGCTCTCTTTTTCGTTTGAGGAGGTTTTTTCGTAATGAGCGGTATTCAGAAGCCAGAGCCTTTCGTTGGTCCATCAAGCTACGTTGCTTGGCGAGTTCTTCGTCAAGCTGTTGCAAGCGCTCCAGCGGATCCTCGGAAACAGGGGTTATTTCAACTTCGAGAACCAGCTTTTTGATCCGGTCTTCCAGTGTCCTCAGGTCCCGCTTCTTTTGACTCAACTCTGACTGCCGGTCCTGAATTTTAAGATTGAACCCGGTGATTCGTTCAGTTCGATCCAGCAGCTCTTTGACGTGAATTGGCGCGAGATTTTCTGGTAAACCCATGCTGCGAAGCTTGCTACGCCATTTTTTTTGAGCATTGAGTAACTCTTCTTCCGCATCAGCCAAGTTTCGCTTTGATTCTTCGCACTCGACCTTGGCGTTTTTTGTTCGGGTTTCCAATGGCAGGATATCTTCTAATTTGGAAAGTTCCTGTTCGGCATCTTCAAGTTTGGATTCATGATGTGCTAAATCATTGGGGAGTTCTTTGTCGATTTCATCCCGTTCTTCCTTGGCTCGACGGATTTGCTGCTTTACCAATTCAAGCTGTGTTTGGCAGTCATCAAGTGCTTCCTTTGCAATTTGGTCGTATTGCGATTTAGTGACATACGCGATGCCAAGACAAACAGAACCGACCAAGATACCGATTAAAGGGGAGTTGCCCAAAAAGGAAAACTGAAAAAGGGTTCCGCCAACCGCGAAAAAAATGCCCAAGACGCACATCGCGCCAATCAGGACTAGTTTTTCAATTGGCAAAAGCTGTTCCCGCACGACCGCGTCCAGATCGCGTTCCATACGCTTGCGATCCTTCTGGAATTTATTCAGTTTGTCTTCGAGCTGCACACGCTTCCTGAGGCGATTCACCATTCTGCCACTGATATCCAGAGAATCGTCAAGGTTCTGGCATCCTCTGCGATGCAATTCGGTTTCAAGTGAACTTTCGGCTTCAGCCAGTTCGCATTTATTTTCCTCATACGCCGTTTCGGCTTCGGCGAGGTTGGCTTTGACGTCCTTGATTTGGCGGGCAGGTGTTCTCAAAGATTCGAGTGTCTGTGCAGACAGTTCAGGAATTTCATCCCGTTTTTTAGCATTCAACTGATGGCCAATTCCATCGACTTGGCCACCGACTTCCCGCTGTAGTCGCGATACGGCATTCTCCATATCGCCGATTTGGCGTTGCAACGCCGAAATCCAGGGTGAGTGTTCCTGCAGGGCTTCGATTCGAGAAGAATTGGTCCATAAAAGCCTGTTGAGCGGCAGGGCTTTGGCTCGCTCGGCAATATCACGGCGCTGTTTTTCGACTTGTGTAATACGGCCCTTGTAATCTGCAATGCGTCGATTGGTTTCATCAAGCCGCGACACAGAAAGCTCGCGACGATCCGGGAGTTTTCCAAACGATGATATTTGTTCGTCAATCAACCGCCGCGAGTGCCATCGGTCACGAACCTGTATCGCCATCTCTACTATTCGAGAAATGCGTTCCTTGTCGACCGTCTCCGCCTTGATTTCAACCAGATCTTCTTCGATCTCACTCGATCGGGCAGCCAGTTTCGTCCAGAATCGACCTCGCGATGATAAATCGTCAATTTCCCTTGCTAATCGCTTTTGCCGGGTGAACAAATCACCAACTCGCGACGGTACTCCAGAGCCTGGGTTCCATAAATCTTCTCGGCTTGAATTCAGCTTCTTCATCACATCAACCAGTGATACCCGGTCGAAACCGCTAGTCAGGTTGTAAAGCTGTTCTGCGGCATCGGTGCTGTTGAGTGAACCAAGTTCCTGTATTTCCCGGAGGCCTACCGCGAATACATTGTTGAAGGTTAATTCATCAACACCCCCCAGCAGCAATGCCAGGTGTGCCGGGCCGTGCACGTCACCGTTTGGCTCGGTCAATGCAAGGTCTCCCGATGCACTGTGCGTCCGCACAGGGTCCATGAATCGTTGGATTTTCAAAAGACCGGTGCCATTATCAATCTTTAAAGAACCGCCCGCCAAGCCTCCGTAGACCGGGGGGCAATATCTCGTTCTTCGGTCCTTAGAGAACCCGTAAAGCACACTCCGCAAAAACTGCATGAGTGTCGTTTTCCCCGCTTCATTTCGACCATAGAAAACAGTCAAGCTTTCGGGGAATTCTACGATGGAGAGGTCTTTCCAGACACCAAATCCATCTACGTTCATTTCGGTTATTTTCACTTGGCCATCTCCTTATGGCGATTTGCTGTAAAGCAAATACTTGTTACCGCTGGTCCAGTTGTAAGAAAATTTTTCACCATTTTGTACCAGCAAAGGTTGATCAGAATTCGTCGGTCCCAGAAAGTAATTGCACACCCATCATGGCAGATTCTTTCAGGATTTCATTCTTCCGCTGAGCATCGATTTGAACAGCTGAGATCGCCTGTTCACCTGAAATGTCGCTGTTAAGGTATTTTGTCAGGTCGATTTGTTGAGTGGCATCTTGTTGATGGGCTTTCACCGATCGCAGGTAGTCACCCAACATTGTGTCTTCTTCAAACCATTCGTCCGGAAGCTTCTGAGGCGTAAGAACCTCGAGTTGGGTTGACCATAAGCGGTGGTCAGGAGTTCCGAATTCGTTGCACAGCCAGCTCTTCAATTCTGCAAGCCAGTCGTTGCAGTGAAGCGTTCCGTTCATTTTGCCTTCCGCTGCCACTTGCCAATCGACCAACAGCAGCTTTTCATGCGATTCAGAAATCATGCCAAAAGCTTCATCCTCAAGCATGGTTCGGATCTCTTCTCGGGCCATGCCTTCGGTAATTCGAATGCGTTTTTCAATCCAGCGAACAGAATCTGTTGGTATAAAGTGTGAGTCGATGAACCCGTTTTCGTTCACAGAAACGGATGTCGCACCATGAATTCCCGATTCATGTGGTCCCCTTGACTGGCTGGTACCAGGAAAGACCAACATGGCGTCATCTCGAGTGAACGTGCGTCGAATATGGTTGCCACCCAAGGCCCAATATCGGATCCCCGTCTTAGCAATTTCTTCGGTTTCCAAGTTTCCATAACAGAGGCCAATTGGAAACGCTTTTGTCTCCTCGGCCCGAAATTCGGCAATTCGCCGTTTTCGTCTGTCGTATCCAGCTCCCAGGATAGATGCGATGACACGTCCGCCTCGTCGGTGAAGCACCTCTTCCACCAGTGTTGTCGTAAATAGGGTTACATTCGGCAGGGCCGATAACATCGCCGGCCAACGTTCCAGTTGGTCTTCTTCACCGCCCGCCCAGTAAACATGGATATTGTTCTGACCAAGCTTGCTGAATTGGTCTATCAGGAAACTGATCCCTCGTGGTCCACACCGGTCAACATCAGCGATGTCACCAGATAGCAGTACAAAATCAACCTGATCGTCAACCGCACGGTCGAAAATGTTTTCCGCGGCATCATACGCGGCATCAATCAGGGACGACTTGATATGGCTGGGAACATCAGGAGCTCCTTGGTAAGGATGGTCCAAATGCAAATCAGAAGCGTGAAGAAATTTAAGAATTTCTGCCATACGAGCACCTCCATGCGCTCTTTGGGATTAATTCATTTCCGACTGGCTGCCGTCCACCTTGATGGATGGAATGACAATGGGTTTGGATAAATCTAATCTAAGACAAGTTTTCGGAAAACCTTAATTTCTAAATCGGTTCATGCCGACAACTGGTTTTGCTAGCACTGTGCTAATCTAAGAATGTGACAATAGCCCTGTATTCATTGATCTTTTCGTCTGGAGGTTCGTTCACTTTTGGGTCGGTAGCCATAGGGGAACCAAGCCGTTTTTCTGGCTTTATTGCCCCGAAGAATCCTGCACCAAATTGCCTGGCCCCTGACGCAGCGGACTCTCTTTTGAGGCTGATTCTCTCTAGGATTTAAATTGGGCGAGGGCGTGCCCCTTGCCCTTAGATAGCAGTCGATAAAGATGCTATTCAGTTCGTCCAACGCTCGGCTTGTTTTGTTGTCGAGTCGGCATTCCTTCGTAATGCACTACCATTGTGAGAATGGGTGCTTTGTCAAATAGGAATTGCGATATCGAGGATCCGTGGATACCTCTGAGGTAATCCATTCAGGTTTTGCGAATGTCTGTTGATTGGAATCCAATTCGATTTCCGCGACAATCAGGCCTTCGTTTTCACCGGAAAACTCGTCAATGGTCCACAGGAATCCTTGGTGTTGCACCGAATGTCTTTGTTTCTTCACAAGGGAGCCATTGCTAAGCTGAAGTAATTCTTTGGCGTCTGACAGGGGTATCTCATATTCGAATTCGGCTCGCGAAATACCGGTCGTTTTGCCCTTGATCGTGAGAAATGCCTTCAAATCGGCGATACGGACTCTCACGGTCGACCCTTCCGTCGTGCAGAGATATCCCTGAACCAGATTAGCGGGTCGATCTGTTTTCCATTGGGACCCTTTGACAAGGTACTTTCGTTCGATTTCAATTCCCATTTTTTCTCCTATCCATGCAGTTCGGGAGTTGAGGATATCGTTTTAGCTTCTGATTAACAGGTGGTCTGATCATTCTGGTTGGCGATTGTCCCACGTTTTCAACAGTTTAGGCGATTTTCAACCCAACCACCTTGATAATGGCTGCCATGGTTTTTCACGAAGAGTTTTTTTCGATTTTGCTGTCGATTTTTACCGTAAACGGCGACTGCTGGCTCGGAGGTGAATGGGGTAAAGCGAATGGATCTATACCTTCTTTATTATCAACGCAGCGGGATCCACCAATGCACGGTCCCCGCAATAGGATGGTTCCTGAAGGTAGATCGATTACCCCATCTAAACGGGCAGCGACTCGTCCGGTAGATTAAGACTTTTCCGTTCTTTCTTGAAGTGGCCGCATGAGTAACGAGTTTTATCAGAATCCATTAATTGCACGATACGCATCTGAGGAGATGAGTCGGAATTGGGGCGATCAGAAAAAGTTTTCCACCTGGCGACGGCTTTGGATTGCCCTGGCAGAATCAGAGCGGGAACTGGGGATTGATATTTCTGGCGGACAAATAGCTGAAATGAAGGCAAGTGTTGATGAAATCAACTTTGACCTCGCACGGGATTACGAAAAAAAGCTCCGCCACGATGTAATGGCTCATGTCCATGCGTTTGGCGATCAGTGCCCATCCGCCCGTCCGGTCATTCACCTCGGGGCGACCAGTTGTTTTATTACCGATAATACCGATTTGATTCTGATTCGCGATGCACTGGAGTTGGTGGAAAAACGACTCGCCCGGGTGATTTCGAATCTAGGTTCATTTGCAAGGAAATTCCGGGACTTGGCCTGTCTTGGATATACTCATCTTCAGCCCGCTCAGCCAACGACTGTCGGTAAACGTGCCTGCTTATGGGCTTATGATTTTGTTATGGATTTAGAAGAAATCCAAGCGAGGATTCGAAACCTGAAGGCCCGTAGCACCAAAGGAACCACGGGAACGCAAGCCAGTTTCTTAAAGTTGTTTCAAGGGGATCATGGCAAATGTCGAGATTTAGAATCGGCTGTAGCTCGTCGGATGGGATTTCAGGATTCCTATGCGGTAACAGGTCAGACCTATTCTCGAAAAGTGGATGCACAATTGGTGGACACCCTGTCCGGAATCGCCGGAAGCTCACATAAGTTTGCTACCGATTTGAGGATTTTGGCGCACAAAAAAGAAATGGAAGAGCCATTTGAAAAAAATCAGATTGGTTCTTCTGCGATGGCATACAAGCGAAACCCGATGCGTAGTGAACGAGTCTGCGCTCTGGCGAGATTTGTGATGAGCTTGCAGTCCAGCGCCTCGAATACTCTTGCAGTCCAATGGATGGAGCGAACTCTGGATGACAGTGCTAATCGTCGATTGACTCTTCCGCAGGCATTTCTGGGAATCGATTCGATTTTGTTGATCATGGAAAATGTGACTTCTGGTTTGGTAGTGTATCCGGCTATGTGCCAAAAGCACTTGTCAGAGGAACTGCCGTACATGGAGACCGAAAATATACTCATGGAGGCAGTTGCAGCCGGTGGCGATCGGCAGGATTTACACGAGCGAATCCGGATCCACAGCGTGGCATGTGCCAATCAGATCAAAGTTGAAAATCAGCCAAACGATCTATTGGATCGCATCCGCCAAGATGAGGCCTTTGCCGGTGTGGATTTGGAACGCTCCGTCGATCCACTCGAATTCGTAGGAAGATCACGGGAGCAGGTTGACGACTTTTGCCGGGAGGTGATTGAGCCAATTGAGGCTGGCGTGGATTCCAATCTGGAAGAGGCCGATTTGCGTGTATGAACCTCGATGGGCAGGGTGCCAAGTTGATCGACAAGACGGTTGCACTTGATTTAGATTCTTATTTATCGATTGCCGAAAACCAATTGAAGAAGTGAAACCGCCGACTTTCAATAGAGCAACGCATCCGGGTGATCAGGGGTTTTTCCTTTGTTTTGACGAATCGGCCAGCTGGCTATTTGACTGTGATTTCGCCGACAAGATTTTGTTGCAGTTGTTGCCGGACCTGATCGGCTGACAAATTCTGATTAAGGAGAAAGTAAAGTTTGGCCAATGCCGCTTCCACGGTCATGTCTGCACCGCTGATGGCGCCCGCTTTCTGCAGGGCCTGGCCAGCGGAATAGCCCGTTAGGTCGACGCGACCTTGCGTGCATTGAGTACAAACGACAACGATGACACCTCGATTTGTCGCTTCCCGGATGACCTGCAGGAACAGTTTGTCATTACTGGGAGCATTCCCAACTCCAAAGGCCTCTATCACGATACCCTTCAGTGGAGGTTGGAACAGATTGACAAGAATATCGTGATCGATCCCCGGGAATAATCGAAATGCGGCGACTTGGGGATTTTTATCTTTTTCGATAGCAAGTTTAAACGGCTTATCAATGGGCTCCAGCACCATCTCGGAACGAACATCGATACTTGTTCCGATGCGGCCCAGCGGTGGGTAGTTGGGAGATTGGAATGCATTAAACCCATTGGCCGTTACTTTTCTTGCGCGACAGCCTCGCAATAGGAAGCCACCAAAGCAAATGGCTGTTTCTGGAATCGGGTGATCCGCGGCGATCTTCAGTGATGTGATCAGGTTTTCACGAGCATCATTGCGGATTTCACACAAGGGAATCTGGGACCCGGTCAGAATAACCGGCTTGTTAAGTCCCTTTAAAAGAAACGGTAACGCCGAAGCTGTATACGCCATGGTATCTGTACCATGGATCACGACAAACCCATCGAACAGTTGATGATGGTCATGAATTGTTTTCGCGATTTCCAACCAGTTTTCCGGGCGCATGTTGGCGGAATCTAGCAGAGGTTCAAATTCATGGAGTTCATAATCCGGCATTTCCGGATGATTGAGCTCAGGAACGGACTGTAGCAATTCAGCCAGGTAACCACGGCGGGGTTGATATCCGTCGAGAGACCTCTTCATTCCAATTGTCCCGCCGGTGTTACAAATAAAAATGCGTTTTTTCACGTTTCGGTCGATCTGTTTTCGATATGAATGTTGGTTGTTGGATAGGTATTCAGTTGACCATGTCCTGATCGGAAATCATGGATTACGAAAGATTATCAGGTAGGTCTGGCTGCTGCCAGACGCTCATTCCGCCATCTATCATCATCATATGACCTTGGATATGGCAGGCGGAGTCACTCAGTAGATAAACTGCAGCTTCACCGCAAACCTCCGGTCCGGGGACCTCACCGTTTGGGGTGTGAAGTTTCATCCAATCCAGCACTTTTCTATCATTCAGCGCACTTGATGTGAGTGGGGTGACGAACAGGCCGGGAGCGATTCCATTAACACGGATCTTATGCGGCGATAAGGCGACGCACAGGGTCTTGACCATCATCTCAACAGCCCCTTTGGACGTGTCATAGGCGGAGTGATCTGGTTCAGCCAAACGGCCATTGATTGAACCGATTAACAGGATTCGGCCCTTCGTCCCCCGGTCGATCCAGTATTGGGCAAACTTCTGTGCAAGAAAGTAATAGGCATAGACGTTCAGCTTTAGCGTTTGATCAAACGTTTCAAAGTCCATGTCTAGAAAGGGCTTGTCAATGAAAGTTCCGGCGTTGTTTACCAGAAGATCGATGTCCGGGTTAGCATCAATTGCTTTTTGAAATACTTGTTCGATGCTCTCTGGGGTGGCAGAAAGATCACCGCTGATCAAATCGATGTTGGAATCCGCTGAAGTTTGTTGAAGAGTCTCCACCGCGGTTGCCGCCACAGCATCGTTTTTTAATCCGTGTAAGCAAACATCACCGCCAGCGTTTGTGATTGCCTTGGCGATGGTGAATCCGATCCCTTGAGTTGATCCAGTAATCAAAGCTGCATGGTTGGCGAGTGAAATGAACATGGTAGTGGTCCAAGTTGTTTTTGAAAAATATTCCAGCCTACACAGTTTAAGTCAGAATGGGTGGTTCGGAGTAGCAGTCCGGTTGATGTCCGATGGGCATTCTTGGAATAACGATCATTGCTATCGGAATGGTCTTGCTTTCATCAAACTGCCGAAACACATCTTGTCGTGCTTGTGGACTTGTTTGCTCTAACGCCTTCGATAGGATAATGAAGGCGATTGTCGGTAGTTACAATCGTTTTGAATGTCAAACGACGGGAAGCCTTTCATGCCGGAATTCATAGAGATCAATGGTGTTAACCTCGATTTGAGCGATTCGCACGATTTTTCTTCCGATTGGATTGGCCAACGAGAAATATTAAAACAGATCCTCGCCTGTTGGATGGTGGTTGATGAAAGCGATTTGCCTTTGACTCCTCGGTTGGTCGGAGCGCCAGGCATTGGTAAGACGGCACTGGCGATGGCCGCGACAAGAGAACGGGGACAACCGCTTTACATTTATCAATGCACCGCTGATACCAGACCAGAAGATCTACTGGTGACACCCGTTCTTGCAGAAAGCGGAAAGATCGCTTACCACGCCTCCCCATTGGTCTCCGCCATGATAAAGGGTGGGATTTGCATTTTGGACGAGGGAAATCGAATGAACGAAAAGTCGTGGGCTAGTTTGGCACCCCTTTTGGACCATCGACGGTATGTTGAATCCATCGTCGCTGGAATTACCGTACGGGCCCACGCTGATTTTCGTTGCGTGGTGACGATGAACCAGGATGATTCCACATTTGAAATACCTGATTATATATTGAGTCGGCTTCAGCCTACGTTGACCCTGGGATTTCCGGATCGGGACGAGGAAATGGCGATTCTCCAATATCATTTGCCTTTTGCCGAAGCAGAAATGCTCTCGATGACGGTGGATTTTCTTCAGCAGGCTCATGAGTTGAGCCTTGATTTCTCACCACGCGATGGGATCAATTTGTTGCGATTCGCATTAAAGCGATTGGCACAGGACTCGGATCATCCTGTCAGTAAAGACTCTACTTGGAAGGAAGCACTGATCGCCTGTCTGGGTGAAGAGGCTGATGATTTGCAGGCCTTGGCTGAACGGAAACGACGTAGCTTGGGCGGCGAGAATTTATCCTTGGGGCTGGGGGATTTGTTTTTCAGCTCTGACGATCCTCTCAACCCGGATTATGATCCTGAAGATGATGAGCAATGATGGAGACTGGTTCCCAATGTTCGCTACTTGGACTCCAGATCCCGGTAACCAAACAGAAGGCGAATTTTCTCTTTGGGATAGACTTTTCCATCAATCTCGACATGGGGATAGATGAAATAATTTAAGGGATCCGCTTTCTGTCTTGGTTCCAGATTAATGTCACGCCCAGTCGAAAAATTGACTCGGTTTTCGTTAAGCCTACCGTAGAAATAGTTTTGTTTTTCGGGTGATTTATCAGCTTCGGAGATGTCTACCGGGAACCAGCCATTTTTGGCCGTATATATTTGAGCCCAGCAATGGTAGCCGCCAATTTTCCCAACGCCACGTTCGGTCGGCAGCGGGAACCCGATTTGGAATTTGGCGGGGTATCGGTTCGCCCTCGCAATCGATATGAACAAGCTGTGAAAGTCCGTGCAATTTCCTGTTTTGCTGTCGCATGCCCAATTGACGTCCCCATTTCCGTAGCCAGGTTTGGTTTTGTCATAGGCCAAATGATGTTGTACAAAATCGTAGAATACACGCTCAGGATCATCGGTTAATGATGAATTATCTCGTAATCGTTCTTTTTTATAATCGCTGAACAATTCCAAGGGGCGTCCTTGTAATGGGACCAAACGATTTGGCTGCAGAAAGACTTCGAGATCTTTTTCGTCCGATTTATCATCGATTCCGGTGGCTTTGGCCTCTGTTCTTTGAACCGAATAGGTCAATTTAAAACCGATATTTCCTGTTCCTTTCTTGGTGTCTTCAAAGTACAGGATCTTGTTGTTGAATGTTTGATCCCGATTGAATTCCCCTTGTGCTGGCAGGGTTAGTTCCGTTAGGCGAACAGTCTGAAAAGGGCTATCTGAAGCAACAGGGACCCATACCCGCAATTTGGCTCCTTCGGGTACTCCGACAATCGTCGCTCCATAATCAAATTGAAAATGCCGGATCTTTACCGGGACACCCGGCTCCTGATCCTGTGCGGGGATAGACGGGGACAAGATGAAACCAAACATCATGACAAGTGATGAAATGTTGCAGTTCATCAAAAATCCTTACTTCTTGGGGGCTTGTTCTGGTGAATTGAAATGCTGGGTTTCGTGGGCAATCCACTTGGCAGCCATGTTAAATGTTTTTTGGTAAAATTCGCAGTCAGATCGCTTGGTGGCGGCTGCCATGAGTCGCTGACCCCATTGAACATGGGAATTGAAAAAGTGCTTTGCCAGGTTGCTGCCACGTTCTTGCGGATTTTGGTTTTGAAAGACAAGGATAAAAGCCATCATCTCCAGCTGAATGCCAAAATGATCCTTAATCGAGGATTCACTACGTGGTTTGATGAAATCCTGGAATTGACTCATTGAATCCATTAACTCACTGGCAAGCTGACCGCTGTTCCAGACCGACTGGTACGGTGGGCAATGTTGATTGGGGCCGATGAAAACTCGGCAGTAGTCAATCGCCAGACTTTCTACCAACGCCTCGGTTGGCTCTGGGGGATGGATATCGCAAAGATTGAAAAGTCTTTTCCAGCGGGGCGATTCGAAAAGCACAAGGGTTTCTTCATCCAGTTCCTTCAGAATCAGTCGCGCAAGCAGTTCGTAAATCCCCGCTCTTGAAAGCAGGTTCTCTTGTTGGTGGCCGAACTGTGGAGATGTATCGTCCAACTTGATTCTTAACTGACTTTCTGAATCTTGACGACCGTTGAATGAAAAGCCTGTTGGCCGGTCACCGGATCAGGGGAGATCGGCATCAGCCGGTTTTGATTCCAGCCGTTGCCGGTGTTTTGTTGCCATTTGGCGGGATCGCCCTGCGAACGGTCTTCCCACCACATGTTGCGTTCCCAATCTGCGTCACGGTAGGATTCGCCATCGCTGCCGACAAGGTGCCCTTTTTGCTGGGGGAATTTTTCAGCCTTGGCCACACTGGTGTATTGCCAATGCCCGCAGGAATTGCTCATCGCAATTGCCTTGGGATGAATGCCATGCATGGTAACGATGGGAACTCGCATGGTGTTGACCACCAATCGTCCCGATTCGTCACGCACTCCATGTGTAAGGTTGGGAGAAGCTTTCTCAAGCATTTCTGAATGGTAGGAAGTGAGTTCGATCCAATCCCCATCGGAGAGGCCAAATCGTTCTGCTGTTAAGGGGTTTAGCCAGGCGGGATTGCTATGGACGATTTCCGCGAGCCATTTGAGATTCATGGTTCGTCCATGATTATGAACATTCCACTTGAAGCTGGTCATGATCAGTTCATTATCGGCTATCTTTTCATGTTCATCGATTTGCAGCCAAATTGGCATTGAATCGACATCGACATCGTGCCCTTGATGTTCTTTGGGACGGTTTTTTGTTTTTGTGACGCCACTGTTTGCAATCAACTTTGAACAATCTTGGTTCTTGGAAACCTGGTTGACGAAAAGACTGTGAATTTCGAATTTACGACTTGGTGTCTTGAAACCACGGACGGTTTTTTCACCAATCTGGATTCCAATACCAATTCCATCTTTTGTAATCAGGCCGGAGTCATCGGTTTCAGATCCAGCCAGGTCTTCGGCTGTAAGTTCGGTATTATAGGGTTCGTAAAAAGGAGCTGTGGCCTGATTTTCCCAGGCTCCCTCGTCCAGCAAACGGTCCAGGCCAGATTTCCCAGTTTCCGGATTCTCCGGAACCTTTTGAGCCCAATGTTGCATGTAGTCTTCGGTGCTGCCGTATTGGTAGGCTTCTTCCATGCCCCCCCCAATTTTTCTGGCAAGTTCCGGAAAAAAATCCCTGATGTCCCGAGCTTCGCCGAGAGGCTCGACCATAGGCGTGCGAATTCCGACATATGGACGAAGGTTGTACGATGCCCTCGCGTCGAGGTCCCATCGTTCCATGAACGTGGTCCAAGGTAGAACGATATCGGCATAGTGGGCCGTCTCATTATAGAAACAGTTGATACAGACGTGGAATTTGATCAATTCTTCGTTTGTCAGAACCTCCTTGGTTAGGCTCTCCTCCGGCCACGTAAGCGGAGAGTCCAAGTTGTAGGTCATATAGGCTTGTAGCTTCGCCCGCCCTTGCAATAGGTATAAATAAATGATCTCACCGACTCGCATCCGTCGCCAAACGTTTGCCAGAGGATACTCAGGCGGGTCTTCAAGGACGCTCCATGTTTTTGCACTGGCTGGCATTTCCGGTGTTTTCACTATCGGATCCAGTCCTCCCCACGGGCTCCAGCACCAGCCTCCCTTCTTCCCAACACTGCCCACCACCGCGTTCAACAGATTAATCGCTCGATCGTTGTAAAATCCGTTCAGGTGAGCAGATGATCCCCGGTTGCACATTGTCGTGGCGGCCGGTGCTGCATTTGCGAATTCAATCGCGATTCGCTTGATGTCGGCCGATGGTATGCCACTGACTTTTTCGGCCCATTCCGGCGTGTTTTCTTTCAGATGATTTTTGAGTTGATCAACGGAAACGTTAGTCCAGGTGTTGATGAAATCGTTATCCTGTTTTTGTTGTTCCAAAATCCAGTGACACATTGCCAAGGCAATCGCACCATCGGTGCCAGGGAAAGGGGAAAACCACTCATCACTATTTCCGGCTGTATTGGAAAGGCGAACGTCAAAGGTCACCATTTTAGCGCCGTTTTTAAATCTCCCGTTCTGAATGCGATTGGCAAAGGGAACATGTCCCTGATGAGCTTCAAAAGCATTTGACCCGAAATTCAGAATGTACTTGCTGTTTTCAACATCGTTCAGATCCCAGTCGCTTTCCCACAAATAGGTGAGGTTTGCGGCTCTTCTGTTACCCGAACAAAGCGAGCGATGGCTTAACTGTGTCTTGGTGCCAAAGGCATCCAGAAAGCGTTTGATCGCATCTTTGCTCCGTTGCCTGCCCTGGTGGAACGCAAACTCTTGATGCTCGCCGGCATCTCGAATTGTTTTCAATTTTTCGGCAATTTCTGTCAGCGCCTCATCCCATGAGATCCGTTTCCATTTGCCTTCGCCTCGGCTGCCAACTCGTTTCAGTGGGAATAGCAGACGTTCAGGATGGTAGAGGTGATTTAGAGAGGCATGTCCCCTCGCACAGAGTTTGCCGCGACTGTTGGGGTCGTTTGGGTTTCCTTCTATTTTTAACAGTCGTCCCTCTTTGACATACCCGATAATGCCGCAGATCGTACTGCACAACTGGCACATTCCTGGGATTTTTTTTGCGTCTTTGTATTTGTTTTTGGGGGGCCAATTCCGTTTGGCGCCCGGGCCAGGCAATTGGCAAACTCCCGGCATTTTTTGGTCGCCTGTTTCGTAGGGGAGTCCCCTGCCCTTTTGCCATTTCTCGAGGTCGACACCAAACCCAAGATCGTCCTCGACTGTGTTTGGGGAACCATCATCCTGCTTTTTCGGCGTGGTGCTTTGCTCGGCCTTGCTGGACTGTCCATTTTTATTTTTGGAACTGCAGCCTGATAATCCAAAAGCACCTAGCGCGAGTGCCCCCAATTGCAACCAGTTTCTCCGGGAATAGGCATCTGAGGAGTGATCTTCTTTGGAAGGTGCACAAGGGCCACTATCGGAGATGTCATTTTCTTGATCAGTGCGGTTGCTACTTTCCATTTTGATCCTCCTTCCAGTTGTAGATGTTGTAAGCTTCCGGGCCATACGATTCTCCTTCACGAGGGACTCGTTCTTCGATTTCATTGGGCGCCGGTCCGGCAAACCACATGCGAGGTTTTGTTCCTTTTTCGGCCCGCAGTTGCGATGTTTCTACGCCGTTTGATTCGGCTTCATGGATTGCACGCGAAACCTTGGATTGTTCGTCGTTCAGATCGCCAAAATAGATTGCATCTGCCGGACAAGTATTGGCACAAGCTGGCTCCATGTCATCTTCAACGCGGTGGTAGCAGTTGTGACATTTGATAGCCTGATTAGCCACAGGGTCGATATAGATTGCTCCATAGGGACAAACCTCAACGCAGGTGGCATGACCACAACAAGTGTCATAGTCAATGACGACGCTGCCACCGATTTCTTTGTGTAATGCACCGCACGGACAGGCTTTGATGCAAGGAGCATCTTCGCAATGCTGGCATGCCATTGGAAGAAACATTCGTGCCACTTTGGGGTATTCACCGACGTCTTTGTAGATGGTCTGTCGAATGTAATTGCCCAATGGAACATCGTTTTCCGCTTTACAAGATACCTCGCAACCATGGCAGCCAAAACACCTGCGTGTATCGATGAACCAACCCAGCTTTTTTCCATCGTCGGGTGGAGTGATGCGATCTTTCCAACGTGATTCAGGTTGGAAAAGTGGATTTTCATCCTGAGCGGGAGCAGCTGAATCGGCGAATTGGGATGCCGCTCCAAGAACTACCAGAGACGACGAAGCCTTTTTTAAGAAATTGCGCCTCGATGAATCAGCCCCTTTTTTTGAACCAGATTGGTAAGGAGTTGAATCGGCTGATTTTTTTGAGGACGACGCGAGATCTGGGGGAGGATCTTGACCGTGTGGCAAAGATGGCTTTTGGTGTTTAGGCATGATGGTCTCTAGGCAGTCTACGCCCGAGCAGAGACCACCGACCGGCGGTCTAGTGACCGGGTTCAGTGTTTTGGAAAAAAAGATAAATAGAATGAAAGCATCGGCGGATCATAACAAAAATTTGAAACAGATCAAAGGTTGGAGTGGCTAAAAAGCTCGGCTTGCGGATCTATCCCTCTTTCAGGGGATTTGTCGTCGCAGGGATCATGATTGAGAGGTGCTGGCCTTTGAGGCATGTTTTTGGAAAGTCGTTTGATCGGTTGGTTGGATGATTTTGGCTAAACGTTGATGAATTCGCCTGTCCATTGCGTATCAATTCAATACAAGGTACCTCGTTTCATCATCCGGTGGAGTCATGGTCTGGTTGTTTTTCGGGTAGAATGAATGAATAGCGCTTAACCGGTCACATTCAATCCTGTTATTCAAACATGTATCTATTCGATTACGAGAGAACCATGAAAAATTTGATTCCTTTTTTGTTCGTGTTTGGATTGGTTTTGATCGGGTACCAAAAGGGGGACTCTCAGGAAAATTCAGTCCCGGAAATCGAACCAGTTGATTGGCCGGTTTATCGAGGTGATAACTCTCGAGCGGGGTTCGTTTCGGCTGAGCTTCAAACAAAGAAATTGGAGCCCAAGTGGCAATGGACGGCGGAGATTCCGCCGCAGCCGGCTTGGGATGGGCCGGCACGCTGGGATGCTTTTGCTGAGCTGCGGGATCTGCCGGCTATGCGGCAATACGATGCCTGTTTTCATACCGTTAGTGATGGTGAGAAATTATATTTTGGCTCTTCTAGCCAGGATGCCCTCATTGCTTTGGATATTCAAACCGGTGAAGAGAGTTGGGCTTTTCTGGCTGGAGGTCCGATCAGACTGGCACCAACCCTTTCCGGCGAAAAGATTTTGTTTGGTTGCGATGACGGATTTGCGTACTGTCTGGATCGAGCAACCGGTCAGTTGATCTGGAAGTTCTCGCCATCATTACATCTAAAAAAGGAACAAAGGCGTGTTATCAATAATGATCGTCTGATTAGTTTTTTTCCTGTTCGTACTGGTGTATTGGTACGGGATGACATTGCTTATTTTGCCGCATCGTTTTTGCCTTGGCGAGAATCGTTTCTATGTGGTGTCAATCTTGAAAACGGAAAAGTCGGCATGTCGGATCGGACTTTTGTGACCGAACATGATAATGCGACGCTTGAGGGGAGCTTGTTGGTCGCTGGAAATCGATTGATCATTCCACAGGGACGGATTTCTCCTTTGCTTTTTGATCGAACTAATGGCTCTAGACTTGGGAATCTTCCAGGCGGGGGCGGGGTGACGATTGTCCTGACAGAGGATGGAAACATTGTCCGTACCGAGGGTGGTCGAGCGTCCCGTCCCGGCCAAGTCGGTGTTTTCAACGGGAAAGAACGCATCGCCTCTTTTCCACGAGGCCGATCCATTGTCGTTCGTAAGGATTTCTTTTTTGTGATTGATGGCCAGAAGCTGTTCGCTGCCAAGCGAATGACCAATGAACTGGTTTGGGAGGTAGAAGTAGATGAGCCTCTGGAGCTGATTATGGTCGGTGAATCTTTGATTGTAGGTGGGCGTGATCATGTCACGGCAGTCGATTCTCAAGACGGTGCGGTTTCGTGGTCTGCAAAAACCGATGGGCGAGTTTTTGGATTATCTTTCGCCAACCAAACGTTAGTGGCTTCGACCGACAAGGGGAATATTTACGCCTACTCTCCAACTGCAAAAACGGAGTGGAAGCCGATCCGTTCAGAAGCTGCTGCCAGAGGATGGGAGTCGCCGCTGGTTTTACCGGTTCGGGAAAAACAGCTTTTGCATCGATGGGTGTTTCATGGTTCAGCGATTCAGGATCGCAATGGTGATCCAGCACTAGGGATTAGGTTACAGCAGAATTTCAAGGTTAAAGATCAGGCAGGTGCAATTGACTTAAGCCTTTCCGGTAAAGCGAGTCGGATTCGCATCGGTGATTCCAAGCAAGTGGAAGGCGTTGAATTTCAAGGTGGATTTTTTCCAATCAACTCCAAGAACGCTCAGTCATTACCTAGCGAAGCAATCTCGATTGAAGCGTGGGTGCGTGTGGACCAGCCGACGCAATGGGGAGGGATTGTCGGCTGTATCCAGGATGACGGGGCGACCGAGCATGGCTGGTTACTGGGTTACAGTCGGGATCGTTTTTCTTTGGCGATCGCCGGTTCCCAGAACGGATTGACATATCTGAAAGCCAATACAGCATTTCAAAAACGAAAATGGTATCACGTTGTGGGAACTTACAACGGTAAAGAAATGCGTCTCTACGTTGATGGCGTTCTGGCCGCCAGCAGTCAATCGGAATCTGGCCCCATCAGCTATTCCAAACAGTGCTTTTTCAGTGTCGCCAGATATTTAGATGCGAATGAATCGTATCCTCTCGAGGGTGCATTGCACGAAGTCCGGATTTACGCCACAGCGATCGATGCGTCGCAAATCGGGAGGCTGTATGCCAAAAAGTCGGTGGAATTTGAATTCGAGGAACCTGCTGTCGAGGAGGTAGAGGACTTCGTCGCATGGGGGCCGATTTCGAGGTATGTCCGTCCGGGAGTCATCGAAATTAAGTACGGTACTCATGCCGAACTGCCTTCGGTTGTCGATTTGATTAGTCCACTCGAAGTCAAACAGCTGTCCAAACCAACGCTTTCCAAAACACATCAAGTCACCATTTCTGATTTGCCGTTTAGAAGAGAGTTGCAGTTTCAGATTAGGAAAGGAGCCGAACCAACGTCGGAATCTTCGACCAGTTTTCCGTTGGATACTCATTTTGATTGGGCGGGGCCGCCGATTCGAACTCCGTCGCCCTTGGTCAAAAATACCCTGGCTGTTTTGCCAAATCCAAGGGGGATGGCGGTATTGGTAGGCAAGGACCAAATCAAAATGGCGGAAGATCTTTCGCGGGAGAGTCAGTTGACCGTGGTCTTAAGGGTTGCGGAGGAATCGTTCGCGACGGAGATTCGCAAAAAATGGTGGAAGGATAAGACGCTGACATACGGTTTGAATCTGTGTGTGACGACGTTGCCGGTTCAGCAAATGCCAGCCGCATCCGCATTGTTGGTATCCGGGAAGGCTGACCTGGCGGAGTTGCGTCGGCTCGTTCGTCCTGATGGCGGTGTGCTAATCAATGGATCTCAAGTCGTCTGGAAACGAGACCCTCTACCTGGCGCGGGATCTTGGAGCCATATGTATGGTCGAGCTGATAATAGTGCTTACGGTGGCGAGGATCTCGCAAATGCTTCCAATCGAGATGATTTGGTTACGCAGTGGATTGGAAGGCCGGGGCCAAGGTATCAAACGGATCGACAAAACCGGAAGCCATCTCCCTTGGCCGTTGGTGGGAGGTTGTTCCTGCAAGGTCAGCAGAGGATGATTGCCCTCGATAGCTATAGCGGAAACGTACTTTGGAGTGTCGAATCCCCTACCGTTATGCGATGGAATGTGCCTCATGACTGTTCCAATTGGTGCGCCGATGAATCGGGGGTTTATGTCGCCGCTGAAAGCCAGGCTTGGTTGATCGACGGTCCGACCGGGACGCTGAAAAAACAATTTGGGATTCCCGGTACTGATGCTGCTTCCAAAAATTGGGGATATATCGCGAGGCACAAGAATTCACTATTGGGTACGGGCGTCAATCCAAATGCGATTTATACCAAGTGGTGGGGGAGCTCCCATTGGTTTGACTCAACGGGTGGACCGGATACGCATGTGGTTGCTGGTGATTTTCTTTTTTCTCTGGACAACCGAACTGGAAATTTGCAGTGGAAACACGATGGCTTAGTGCTGCACCCGACGATCACGATACAGGGCAATCAGATTTTCTTCATACAGGATGAAACGGTGTCCCATATTGAGGGTAGTGTTCGCCGAATTTCGTTGGAGGCGGGGCAGTCGTATTCGATGGTATGCTTGGACATCAGCACCGGAGCTGTTGTTTGGCGCCGTCCCATCAAGGAATTCTCAGGGCATGTGGCAAGCCTCTATTTGGCCTGTGGCGGAAATGAAAAGTTGAGGCGACTGGTTCTGGTCGCATCAGAATCCTCAAAGAAACAGTTTTCGGTGCAAACGTTTGAACTCAATACCGGATCGCCATTATGGGATCGATGGATTGGCTGGGAAGCTAACCATCATGGTAAACATATTTCCAGGCCAGCCTTGGAGGGAGATCTCCTGTACATTCGGCCAGAGGTGCTTCAGTTGGCCGACGGGAAGACGATACAGCGAGGTTTTCCAGGTGGACATGGTTGCTCAAGCTACACGCTTTCCACCAACGGTTTGTTTTCGAGATTGGGCGAGACGACTTGGTGGGATATTCGCAACGAAAAAGTAAATCGATTTAGTCGAATACGAACAGATTGTTGGATCAGTGCAGTCCCAGCTCAGGGGATGCTGCTTTCGGCTGAGGGCGGAGGGGGATGTTCGTGTGGTTCATGGCTGGAGACGTCGCTTGGTTTTCTTCCCAGGCGAGTGGACGATTCCTATCCTCCGCCAAAGCCCAATCCAAATTGAACCTCTAATCATGATTTCAGTCCAAGTTTGCCCGAAGGCCAGGCACTTGAAGACTTGTTGATGGACTAGTTGATTATTAATCGTGTTTTTTGGGGTGCTAGGTTGATTTGTTCGGATTCCCATTGGCGATCGATGGTCATTACCTTGCTGGTGTTTGCTGGCGTTGTCCAAATGATGGGTTCTGTTACCAATGCCGATTGGCCTGAGTTTCGTGGCGACCGACAAAGGTCGGCATTTCGATACCAAACCATCGATTCCAGGATTTGGGAGCCAAATTGGATTTTTGATCGAATGGCACCGCCCCAGCCAGCCTGGCCTGAGCCCGCTAGGGGTAGTCTTTGGCAAAATTTAACGCAAATTGAGGCACGCGTGGTAGACGATCATGCCAACGTGCCTTTGATTGCCCCCGATAAAGATGGACAACTCCATGTCTTGATTGCTTCGTCGACAGATGACCAGCTTGTCTCTATTGACCCTCGCCATGGTAAGGTTCTCTGGCAGGTGGACACTGGCGGGCCCATTCGATTTGCACCTTCGACGGAAAACGGAATCGCTTTTTTTGGCGCTGATGATGGATGGGTCCGTGCCGTGGAGATTGGCACTGGAAATCTATTGTGGAAGACCCGCCTCGGCCCAAGCCTTCCTCAGATCATTGGGAACCAACGCTTGATTAGTCCGCACCCTATCCGCACCTCTGTGGTCGTGGCCAATGAGATCGTAGTGGCCCATGCAGGTCTTTTTCCGAGCCAAGGAGTTTATTCGGTTGCTTTGGATAAAAAAAATGGAGACGTGGTTTGGCGACGACGACTGCAGAAGTCTCCGCAGGGATATTTGCTTGCCAATAAAGAAGATCGTGTTTTTGTGCCAACGGGTCGTAGTTCGCCCTATGCGGTGGAGGCAGGTAGTGGCAAGTATCTTTATGATTTACCGTCACCAGGCGGAAGCTTTTGTATGTTGACGCCAAACGCTTTTTTTACAGGGCCAGGGAATCTTCCCGAAGTGCATGGATTTGGGCAGCTCAATCGAGCGAAAATGTTAACATTTCGCGGGCGGCAGGTCGCGGCGGGGAGAGGTTTGATCTGGACTGCCAATGGTTCAAAATTGGCATGTCACAACATGCAGCAAGTCATGGCTGGTCAACAGGACGCTGTCCAATGGTCAGTCGATTGTCATTCAAAGAATGCCATGATAGTTGCCGGAGATGAGGATCAGCAATTTGTGATCGTAGCAGGCGATCGTGAAATTGATTTTTTTTCAGCCAGAACAGGCGCGCGAGTCTTTCATGTTGCGGTGCCTGAGGGGCTTGGTAACGTGGTGCACCTTGCGGTTTCGGAATCCATTGGTGATCAATCGGAGATATTGGTTTGTTCGACCGATCGGGGGCGAGTTCTGTGTTGGAAAGGCACTGATGATCCGGCTGAAGGCCATTTTGCTGCTCTGGCTGTTCCCGAATTCAAGCACGGGGTGCAGCGGAACGAACGGATGAATCATTTGGGGGACCAAGTCCTCAAGAGTTTAAGGTCTAAAAAGGGTTTCGCTTTGGTTGTGGAGGACCCGGAAGCCAATTGGGTTGACTATTTGCTTCAAATGACTGGCCTCCATGTAGCAGTGGTTGTCCCAAATCGTCATCGAGCGATCGCATTGCGAAAAAAGTTCCGGGAAAAATTCCTTTACGGCAAACGGGTTTCCGTCCATGTTGTTGATCACAGCGGCATGCTCCCCTTTTCGTCGGAGCTATTTAATCTCGTTGTCGGCAATAAAAAACTCCGCTGGTCTAAGAGTGATTGCTTGCGACTTCTTTACCCGGGCAGTGGTCTTTTATGTTGGGACGGTCTGTTGGAAATAAAGCCAGACCTTCCGGGGGTTGGCGGATGGCGACACCAATATGCCAGTCCGGCTAACCAGGCTGATTCCCGTGATGCAGTAGTAGGCAATGCTGCCGGATTCAGGCTGCAGTGGTTCGGAGGAGTGGGGCCTAGCCGGATGCCCGACCGCCATTTGCGTGGGCCAGCTCCGCTTGCGGTAGGATCAGCAATGATCATGCAAACAGATGGTGGATTGATAGGCGTCGATCCTGCTAATGGTACCGAACGCTGGTCAATGGAATTGCCCCCTAATACGCTGCGGCTGGTGACACCTTATGATGGTGGCTACAGTTGCCTCGATGAAAATGGTCAACGACTGTTTATTGCTGCTCCAAAGCATGTCTTTGGAATTAACTCAATGGACGGGGAAATTATTCAGCGGATTGCTTTACCGAATGATTTGCTCGATCAACGATGGGGATATTTGGCCGTCGGACAGTCTCGCTTAGTGGCGAGTGTCATGAAGAAAACGGCGCCCAGGGTTGCGGCTGACCGCGGAGTGCAGAGGGCTTATGTTGACCAGGATTATCGGTCGAATCGCCCGCTTGTTTGTAGTCGGCAGATGATATCGATGACAACTGACGGGCGGGTCTTGTGGCGGTATGAATCACAAGGGCCGATTCCAAACGGCACCATCTCGATTGACGAGAAGACCAACCGGATCGTTTTTATTGAAGGGCGATCCAAAGATTGTCTGCTGCACGCTTCGGACCGAATTTCAGCCAACGACATTATGGAAGAGGGTTGGGTGAACTGCCTCGATTTGCGAACCGGCCAGTTGATATGGGAGCACGCCATGGATTGGCCCGAGGCTCACAACGTGCTTTACACCCAGATTGACGGTGACGTAGTGGTTTTGTCGACTTCCGAGAGCCTGGCGGATAAAGCCCGTTATCATCTGCGTGTTCTCTCCACAGAAAATGGCAAAACGCTATGGCACGCAGCCCACAATCATGTCAAAGGTGGGCTGTTTCATGGTGAACAAGTGCACCATCCTGTCCTGTTACGCAGGAATAATGGCAAGCTGGTTTTGGTTGCAGAGCCTTTTTTCTATGATCTTAAGACCGGCAATCGAACCGGGCCAACTCCCGCGGATAACGAATCGAAAAGCGAAAATGTTCGTCCTTCGCAATGGGCAATTCGTCGTCCGGGACATAGTTGCGGAACATTGTCTGGAGCCGGAGATTGTCTTTTTTTTCGAGCAACCAATCCGACAGTCCTCAATCTCAATCTCGGGGCACCAGAGTTTACGGCGTTGGCGCCTTCCAGACCTGGTTGTTGGATTAATATGTTGCCGGCAACAGGCAGGCTTTTGATTCCCGAGGCTAGCGCGAGTTGTGTTTGCCAGTTTTCACTGCAAACATCGATGGCGTTTGTACCGGTCAAAACAGGCCAGATGGAGCAACAATTGCCCATGCTCGAAGACGTTGTTCCAAGAGTCAAACAGGAAAAGTTAAATCCCGTTTTTGGGTGGAGATTTGACAAGGCCAAGCCAGGTGCGAAACAGGTCGCTCCAGAGTTTGGCTCCCATCACATTCAGGCCTCGTCGGTGATCAAGATGACCCCAGGTGGTTTGAAACTCGATGGTCAGCAGTGGTTATGTCTTGACTTCGAAGAACCAGTTCTGCCGAATATGCCCCAAACCATGACGGTGGAATCCCGTCTTGTCGTTCAAGAATCGGGGAAATGGGGCGGAATTGTTGGTGCGATACAAGATAATGGGAGCTACGAGAAGGGGTTTTTGTTGGGGATGCACGACCAACGTTTTTTCTTCGCAGTTGCAGGCGGTCATCGAAGTCAATTGACCTACCTTCACGCACCGGCCCGATTTGAAAAGCAGAAGAAATATCACCTTGTGGCCACCTATGACGGAACAACGATGAAATTGTTCGTCAACGGAGCACCGGTCAGCCAAAGTAAAGCGCAATCGGGTGCGATTCAAGTTGACCCCAATAGTTGGCTGGCGGTCGGGGCGTACAAAGACAGCGATGAATTGTATCTAATGAAAGGGACGATCACTTCCGCATCCATTTATCAAGGTGTGATGACTGACCGTCAGGTGATGGATCGCTTTTTGTTACACAAACCTAATCCATGAAATGATGCTGACTCGGCAAATCTTAAAAATGATTTGAAATCCAATAATCAACCTGTATAGTTGTCGCACGATGTTCCCATTAAGAAACCTATCCATTGTCTACCTGATCTGCCTATCGACGGGCCTCGTAACGATGCCTCTGGCTTGCAGTGGGTGGGAATCGATACTGTGCAAATACAGCATCCGCGACGTTGGATTTGTAAATGTTCATGGCAAAACCTGGCAGGTACAACTGTTGAAACCGCCCGGTTTAGACGGGGCAAGCTTTGAGAAGTTGGATGCAACTGTTCGCCGCAAGTTCCAACGCACCAATGTCAGTCATCTTTGGATAGAAGCAGATTCTGAACAAGCGGGCAAGCTACTTCGGAGTGTTGTCGGGAACAATGAGAATGGGAACAATGAGAATGGGAAAAAACGAATTGGGTTTCTGGTCTCGCCCGATGGAGCGGTCGTGTCAATCTTGCCAGCCATGGAGTCCGATGCTTTAGGGGCGATTGAAGCCACTATCGATGATCTTATTCATTCTCCGATTCGGAAAAAAATCCTTGCCGCTACCAGCCAGTCATTGTGCGCAGTTGTTTTGTTTTGTTCAGGTGAAAAAACGCGAGATAACGCTGCTGTGGAAATACTGGATAAGGCCAGCCAGCGACTCCAGAAACAGATGTGGATGTTGGAAAAACCAACTGATAGTCCCCCCGTGCCGTTGGTGGTAGATGCGTCTCAACAAAACAAAGAAAAGTGGTTGATGTATTCGCTGGGTGTTGAAGCAAATCGGACGCCGGCGGTAGTGATCCTTTATGGTCAAGGTCGTCGCCTTGGTGGAATCCTGGCAATGGAGGATTTAACTGCCGAGAACATTGTTGGACAGGCCAGCGTTTGTGGTCGCGATTGTGAATGTGATCTTGATCGGAATTGGTTGTATGGCCATCAAATGATTCATCAATGGACTTTGCAATCAGAGCGAGCAGCTGAAAACACACTGAATTTTGATCCTCATGCATCGCTGGTCATTGCAGAGGTTGCACAGATTATTCGAAAAAACAATTTGGCTGGAGGACTGGCAAAGCCGGTTAATCTTGGACCCGGTTTGATTATCCATGACTTAGAGCCGATTGTGAACGAGAAAAAGGAGAGTAAACAGAGTGGTTTGGTCGGTGAAATGGCAAAGAAGGAGCAGGACAGTGTTGAGTTGAATCATGCGTTGACCAACCAGCCAGAAAGGGATGCTGGCCAGAAGGAAATAGAAATTGGAATAGAGGATCCGAACGAAGAGGTTAGTGAGGTTTTAGAAAACGAAAACCGTCTGCTGGATGAGGTTCCGTTCACTCTGTTTGGTCTTCTTGTTTTTGGAGTGGTGTTGGTTTTTTTCTTGTTCAGAGTAAAAACGGCCTAGGTGATTAATGAATCCTCTTTTGCTGACCTTGCGAGAAATAACCCATCGCTGGATGTCGAGTTCTTTGATCGTTCTGGTTGTAATGACGATTACGGCAACGTTGGGATATTTCAGCGTCAACAGCTCCGGGTATAAAAAAGAGATCACCAGAAATACTCGGGACATCGGATCCAACGTTGTGATTTTGCCTGCCAGCGTGGATCAATTTCAGTACCATTCAAACGGAGGGATTTCTGATCAGACCATGTCCGAAAACGTGGTTCAGCAACTGATTCAATACAAGGCCTCTTTGAACCATCTGATTCCAATGTTGGAGAGAATGGGGGAATGCTCTGTGAACGATCGGCAGGTCATTGCTCGCATTGTGGGGATCTCGGCATCCATCCCGATGCCAGGGCGGCCCAAATCGCCAATGCAAAAAATGTTAAACGGTGGGAAAGTGCAGCTTGGTTCGCTTTTGGCTGAAGAGCTTTCGATTTCCCGTGAAGAGTCGGTATCTGTTCTGATTAACGGTCGATCGTTTTTGGTCGATCGAGTGAATCGAAGCAACGGGACTTGGCAGGATTCGTCTGTTTTTCTGGACTTGGCTGAGGCCCAGTCCTTGTTTGGGATGAGGGGGCAAGTCAGTCGAATTGAAGCGATCGAATGCACCAGCGAGAAATGTGAGGAGTTCGGGGTGCAATCGGAAGTGGTCCTAATGAATGAACTGGCGGCCATTACCGACCAGGCAGCCATATTGCGAAGGGATCGGATGGCAATCGCTCGTGTCAGTATTCGAAAGATCAGTCAAGACAATCTCCAGTTGATGCAAAATGTGCTGTGGAGTCTGTTGGCAATGGCGATGATCGGCTTATCGGCCTTGAATTCCATACAGCGGACGGCCGAGGTGGGGATTTTGCAGGCGTTAGGTTTTGGGCCTGGCAAGATTCTTTGCGTATTTCTCTTACGCAGCATCCTGCTGGCGGTGGTCGGTGTTTTTCTGGGAATCGTATTAGGTTGCGGCACCGCTTTTGTTCAAGCTCAGGACTTGTTTACAGCAACGGGTAAGAAATTAAGATTTGACTGGAATTCGGCAACGATGATCTCCGTGGTGGCCATCATGCTTTCTGTGATCGCCAGCAGTATTCCAGCGTTGATTGCCTCCAGACGGGATCCTGCTTCGGTGATGGGAAAGGAGTATTGAATGTCGGATACAAACAACATCTTGTCGCTGCGTGGAATATCTCATCAGTATTCGGTCGGAGGTCGTCAAATCGAAGTGTTGTCGGATGTCGATTTGGACGTGGCTGATGGTGAAATTGTAGAGATACAAGGTCAGAGCGGGAGTGGGAAAACTACGTTGCTCTTGGCTGGGGGTGGGATGCAGAAACCAACAGCGGGTCAAGTCAGTGTTGGTGGACAAGATCTTTTTCGGATGACGACATCCAACCGAATCGCATATCGATCGCGCAACATTGGTTATTTGTTTCAAACCCTCCAATTGTTGCCCTACCTAACGGTGTTTCAAAATCTGATTCTCGGGCCGGGAGTCTTGTCGCGTGAGGCCAAATCGCTTTTGGAGCAATTTGGCCTTTCAGAGAGGATGCATCATAAACCTGGTTCATTGAGTCATGGCCAGCGGCAAAGGACCGCCCTGATACGGGCCATGGTACATCAGCCGAAGTTGATTATCGCTGATGAGCCGACGGGGAATCTTGATGAGGAGAATGCCCGTATTGTCTTTCAGGCTTTACGACGTTTTGCGGATGCTGGTAACGCTGTTTTAATAGCCAGTCATGATCCAATACTGAGCGATTTTTCCGACCGGCGTTATCAGTTGGAAGAAAAAAAGTTGCTGAAGGAAGGAAGTGGTCCGGGCATTTGAATTTGAACAGACAAACCAACATGATTTTTTTATCGGGTAGCCAAAGAATCCGACGGTTGGGTTCGGTTTCCAATCTTGTTTATTTTGTATTGGGCTCGCTTTGTGTTGTAGTTGTGCTGGGCATTTTGACATTAAGACTTCGTCCAAATGCTGTTCGCGGAAAGGTGGGACAGGAATCCGTCCGGATTTATTGTGCGGCAGGCGTTGCCAAGCCCGTTCAACGTCTCATTGACGAGTACAATCGTGAATTTGGTACAACTGTCGAATTGGTCCGAACTGGCGGTTCTGGAGAGTTGGCCGGTCAGATTCGAACTGAATTTGAAGCAGGTATAGAGCGTGGAGCAGATCTTTACATCACCGCCGATGATTTCCTTCTTGAAAAAGCCCATCGTGAAGGAATCGTTGCGGAGAGAATGCCGTTGGCAGAGCAAACAGCGGTGATCGCCGTTGCGGCTGATAGCACCTTGCCGATTGGGAACATGGCTGAGTTGGTCGAGCGGTCCGGGCTTCGGTTTGGCGTGGCGTCCAATCGGGCTGCAATTGGTAAGATTGCCAGAAAGATTGCCAAGAGAGAAGGTTTGCTTGAGGCGTTGGAATCAAGAAAGACCACTGACTCGGAAAACGTCATGACGTTAGCCCAGTCTTTAGTGACCGGCAGCCTACAGGCTGGAATTATCTGGGACACGACTGTTTCCCAAATTAATCTTGCGAGCGGAAACGATGGTCTGAAATTGAAAATCGCTGCCTATGCGGATAAGGAAAATCAATGGCGCAGCAATATCGCGATTGGCGTTTTGGAACGTTGCAGCAGTCCTGCTGCTGGTCTACGATTTGCCAGGTACTTGACGGCCCCGGAAACGGGTCAAGAGGCATTTGAGGATTTTGGTTTCAAGTTTATTCCAGGAGATCATTGGGAAGAAATTCCCGAGATTCATGTTTACTGTGGTTCCATGTTTACGCCCGTTCTTGAGCCTACTCTGAGAGAATTTGCAAATCGAGAAGGGATCAATATTTATCCTCGTTGGGAAGGATGCGGGAAATTGGTTGCATCGATGAAGGCTACCGAAGACCCAGGTTTGTTCCCGGATGCGTACCTTGCCTGCGACAAGATGTTTTTGGATGAGGTGCGTGACTATTTTAGGGTTCCGATTGTCCTGACCAACAATCGAATTGTCATGGCTGTCCGCCGAGAATTGAAAAACAGGCCCTCTACTCCAACTGATTTGCTCAACGGACAGCTGAGGATTGGCTTGTGCGATCCGGTCCAATCCGCTTTAGGAAAGCTGACACAAATGTTGTTGACCACCTCGCCATACGAAGGACTTTATCCGAAATTGCACCAAAGTGCCGCGGTGGTGGTCGATGTTGGCCCTACTCTGATTAGCCAATTGGCCGCCGGCGGATTGGATGTGGCATTTGTTTATCGATCCAATGTGATGGCTGATCCTGCTTCGAAAGAGAAGTTGGTGCTTGTCGAGCTGGACGGTGCATCGCAGTATTCGATTGCGACTCAGCCGTGGGCAATTGCCAAGAGTACTCGCCATCCCAATGTTCTCAATCGTCTTTTTCTGCGGATCAATCGTGAAGATATCCGGCATCGATTTCGAGATTTCGGTTTTAAATGGGTGGATACACCATGAGTTTAACTCCGGCCTGTCCCTCTTGTGGAAGTCCAGTTGGGGCTCATCCTATCGGTCCCTCATTTCACAATAGAGGGGTTTGCATTAGTTTGGACAGCAGAAATCATTCAGAACGCTTTGTGTGTAAAAATCGGTTGGTGGTCAGGAGGGCGTCCGCAGCGATACCAACCAGTTCCACCGGTCTGGATCGGATTCCACAAATAAGAAAATATGGAATTTCATGAACGCACCGGAACCAGAGGCTGAATTGGAGGCTGACCGTTCATCGCCGAATGAACGGGCGAGACATTCGGTACCAGGGCATGCAAAATCATCGGATACCTGTTTTTGGATATCCATGTCACTGTTGGGTTTTTTTTACCTGATCCTGATCGTCTCCATGATCGTTGTCGACTTTGGATTTACAAGTTGGCAGGATATTCGAGAATCATTAGCTGATTCCAGAGTACAGTTCTCGATTGCTCTGAGCTTGTTAAGCTGCACCATTTCAGCGATTCTCTCGATTTGGGTAGCCATTCCAACCGGATTTGTGCTGGCCCGCATGGGAAGAGCTGAAATCACGCGGCGATTTGGTCACAAGACCTGGATAAGCAAAACCTGTGTGGGGATTCGCCATGGGATCGATACTCTCCTTGACATTCCCATTGTGCTGCCCCCTCTGGTTGTTGGGATTAGTCTCCTGGTGCTTTTTCAAACCCCTCTGGGCAGGTTGGTCGACCATCGTGTAGGAGATTTTTTTTCTTGGCTGGGCTACCCGGGAATTCGGGGTGTAACGTATGAGATCCCCGCCATTATCATTGCCCAATTCACGGTGGCCGCTGCATTTGCGATTCGAACCATGAGAGATACTTTTGAACAGATCAGTGAGCGTCCAGAGCAAGTCGCTCATACACTGGGTGCCAGCCGGTTTCAATCGTTCTCACGTGTTTCCCTTCCTCAGGCCTGGCGTGGTATCGTGGCTGGATTTACCCTTGCGTGGGCAAGGTCGCTGGGTGAGTTTGGTCCCATACTGATTTTCGCGGGGACTTCCCGTTTAAAGACGGAGGTCCTTTCGACGACGGTCTATCTTAATTTTCAGTTTGGAAATTTACGTGGAGCGGTTGTGGCTTCGCTGATCCTGGTTTGCATCGCGATTGCGGTTTTGGTTGTCACTCGAGTGCTTACCCTCGGTGATCCGGATACCCGAAGGAGGCTTTCTTGATAACCCTTGATCAAGTATCAATACGCCAGGGAGATTTCCGACTCTTCGATGTGGATTTTCGCATTCCCTCAGGAGGTTACGGGATCCTGATGGGCTCATCCGGCTGTGGTAAGACAACGTTGTTGGAGGCGATTTGCGGCTTGAGGCCAGTTTGCGATGGCAGGATTTTGCTTGATGACAGGGAGGTGACCAGAATCTCACCCGCAGCACGCGAAATTGGATACGTTCCTCAGGATGCGGCTCTATTCCCGACGATGCGGGTGGACCGTCAAATTGAATTTGGTATGGAAGTGCGTCGAATTTGTCGTTCTGATCGTCGTCAGCGGGTGGAGCAACTTGCGGAACTGCTTGGCCTGAAGTTGGTACTCAAGAGGTATCCTCCTGGTCTATCTGGCGGGGAGCGTCAGCGGGTCGCGTTGGCGAGGGCATTGGCTTTTCGTCCAAAGCTACTTTGTCTGGATGAACCGCTTAATGCGTTGGATGCAACTACGCATTTGAGGTTGTTGGAGTTGCTCAAAGAAGTGCACCAGAAAGAAGGTGTCACGGTTCTTCATGTCACGCACAACGTTGAAGAATCCCAGAATTTGGGTACTGTGCATTTTTGCCTTGAAAAAGGGACCGTTCATCAGAGCTGATCGGCTTACCGGTCGATTTTTTTATCAGGCCTTTCTACGAGGAATTGACATGGCAGCGAGTGCTTGGAAATCAGATTTCCTGACGGACGAGGAAAAATCGATTTACCAATGGCAGATGTGGACCGAGGGTGTGGGAGAAGAGGGGCAATTGCGTTTGAAGAACAGCACGGTCCTGATTTCCCGCTGTGGCGGATTGGGAAGCGTCGTTGCCTACGAACTGGCGGCAGCCGGAGTAGGGCGATTGGTGATCGCCCATGCGGGTAACGTAAAACACTCGGATTTGAATCGGCAGTTACTGATGACACATGATTGGATTGGAAAACCTCGAGTTGAATCGATCCAACGGCGATTGAAAGAACTTAATCCGCGATTGGATGTGGTCACATGTAACGCCAATATGGATTCGAATCTTGCAGACAAATGGGTGCCGGAGGCAGACATCTGTGTTGGTGCTGCACCTCTCTTCGAGGAGCGACTTGCATTGAACGATGCTTGTGTTCGCGCTAGAAAAATTTTGGTGGATTGTGCGATGTATGATACGGAGGCGACCCTTTCCACTTTTGCAGCTGGAGGGAAGCCTTGTTTGAGGTGCTTGGTGCCGACTCCACCGGAATATTGGAAGCGAGAATTTCCGGTCTTTGGAGCTACTTCGGGTACCGTTGCCTGCATGGGAGCAATGGAGGTGATTAAATCGATCGTTGGTTTCGGAGAATCTCTGGTCAATCAGACACTCCGTTTTGATTTGCGGAACATGGATTTCCGAAAGTTTTCTATCCAAAACGTAGAATTATGTGAGCTTTGCCGTTGAAACGCTGGCACGCCAGCGTGACACCGATGTCTAAATCTGTTGGATTTATCAACATCGGGCTGAACTTGGATCGAATGTTGACGTATCAAAGCAGTATCAGGTTGGCGACAAATTAAAAATCCGACTGATTACGACAGTTGATACAGAAATAATGGTCGCCCGGAGGTCGGGACATTGATAAAATGATTTGGCGATCTGTTAGCAATGGCAACGGGTTTGACTTTTCAGGTGATGAACGTCGGTTTTTTGGGGTCTTTATGTTGGACTTTCTCGCTATTCCAGAAGCGGTCGTCCTAATCAAAATATCTGTTGTCGTTTGTTTGATCGTTTTGGCCGTCTATGCCGTGTTAAGAATTCGGGATTTTGCGGCCGGAAAAATGCCGAGAAGCGGTGAATATGTTACTGAATTTGAAAATATGCGAGATGACGGACTGATCGACGATAAAGAGCTCAGTCAGGTCAAAACGGCGATAGGACGCGAATCGAGTGATTTGATGGAAAAGTTGGAAGCTGGTGACAGTTTTGAGGATTAAAGAAAATTCAACTCCTCAAAATTTACTAATCACCTTTCCAACAATTTTGGACGTATTGAGTCGTATGAGTCCCAGTTGGGGATCGACGATTCAATGATTATTTGAATCGTCAGGTCCGGAACTGGGACTGACTGATTCTATGCAAAGGACATTGCAATTTAGGTTTATGGAGTCGTTGGGAACGTAGAACGCATGATCGCTCGGAGCGGGCAAGGACGCACATCGCTGCCAATTTATTAGTGCAGTCAATCGAGCAACACCTCGGATACACTCCGTGTATAAGAAAGGATCAGCAATGCCCGCTGGAAATGAAAATGGGACCCCTCGTCGTGGAAGTACGACGAAGAAAAACGCGTTTTGCTCGTTTTGCCGAAAAAGCTACCGTGATGTCGGACCCTTAGTCGAGGGTCCGGGCGATGTGTACATTTGCGGTGAATGTATTGAGCTTTGTCAATCTATCCTTGAACAAGAGCAGCGACGAAGGGGATCTACAAAGTCCCTGTTCTCAAAAATCGCTTCTCCCCGTGAGCTGGTAGCTCACATGGATGAATATGTCATCGGCCAGGAGTCGGCCAAAAAAGTTCTTTCGGTCGCTGTTCACAATCACTACAAACGTCTTGCGTTGGGTTGGGAAGGTTCCGAAATAGAAATCGACAAGTCCAATGTTATGTTGATTGGACCAACAGGTTCGGGGAAAACGCTTTTGGCCCGCACGCTGGCTCGAACTCTGAACGTACCATTTGCGATCGGTGACGCGACAACGTTGACCGAAGCTGGTTATGTCGGCGAAGACGTGGAGAACCTGCTTCTCAAACTGCTGCATGCTGCCGATTTTGATGTAGAAGCCGCTCAAAGAGGCGTCGTTTACATCGACGAAATCGACAAGATTGGCAAGACAAGCAATAATGTTTCCATTACACGCGACGTTTCGGGTGAAGGAGTTCAGCAGGCGTTGCTGAAGATGCTTGAGGGAACTGTGGCCAACGTTCCCCCCCAGGGTGGACGGAAACATCCGGAGCAACAGTACATTCAAATTGATACCTCGAACATCCTTTTTATCTGCGGCGGGACCTTCGTTGGTATCGAGGACATTATTCGACGTCGTTTGGGTCGCAAGACAATTGGATTTGGTATGCAGTCCGGCCGAAACGAAGAAGGAGATCTTCAAGAGATTCTGCCTCAGGTTTGCACTGACGATATCTTGGAATTCGGCTTGATTCCCGAGTTGGTAGGACGATTGCCGGTGTCGACCGCACTGACCCCGCTCAATGAGGACGGTTTGATCAAGGTGTTGACCGAGCCGAAGAATGCGTTGATCAAGCAGTTCAAATCTTTGTTTGAAATGGAAGAAAGTGAAGTCGTTTTCACAGATGAAGCATTGCAAGCGATAGCTAAGAAGGCCTGTGAAAAAGGAACTGGTGCACGTGGACTTCGGTCGATTGTTGAAGAAGTCATGCTCGACATCATGTACGAGCTACCAGATCAGCCCAAGAACTCTCGGTTCGTTGTGGATGAAAAGGTAATCGCTGGTAAGTCGCTTTTCCAAATGCCAGAATCTAAAAGTGCCTGATAGAAGACAGGATACCATGACAAAAACCCGCCTCTGGCGGGTTTTTTTTTGCGTATGCTCTCGATAGAACCTCGGGTTTCAG
This sequence comes from Planctomycetota bacterium, assembly GCA_014238905.1. Lineage (GTDB taxonomy): Bacteria > Planctomycetota > Planctomycetia > Pirellulales > Pirellulaceae > JABAAE01. The sequence continues at coordinate 123,004 of JABAAE010000015.1, read as the reverse complement.
CTTGTGGTTGCGGTAGATAAAAAGTCTTATAATCTATCAATCAAATGGAATCAGGCAGTTCGAATTGCTTTTTGGGAAATGGGAAAAGCCCATTGGTTTTCTGCTTGCGAAAATAGGTTGAGGGAAATTCCGAGGCCTGAAATATGCGTATTCAAATTGGAGATGTATTGTGAATAGAAATAAAGTGATTGCGTTTCTCGGTCTGATATCTTTTCTTTGGATTACCACCGTGGATGCTGATGATCCCGCCAAGATCGTTTTTATTTCTGGTACGCCAAGTCATGGTCGATTGGCTCATGAACATCGAGCTGGAAACATGATTCTTGCAAAATCTCTGAATCAATCCAAATTAAATGTGCACGCGGTGTTGGTCCCGCATTATGGCTACCCCATCGAAAAAAAAATATTAGAAGATGCAAAGACCGTGGTTGTATTTTGTACTGGACATCGCGGTCATGTATTGAATGCTCATCTGGAAGAATTTGATGAATTGATGAAAAAAGGTGTGGGTGTTGTCATGATTCACTGGGCGACAGAAGCTGAAAAAGGCAAGCCAGGTGAAAAGTTTTTGGAATGGATGGGAGGGTTTTGCGATCTTGATTGGTCGGTGAATCCCCATTGGAAGGCGAAATTCAAGGATTTCCCCGATCATCCTATTTGTAATGGATTGGCGCCGTTTGAAGTCGATGACGAGTGGTACTATCACATGAGATTTGTACCGAAAATGAAGGGGGTGACATCAATCCTGGCCGATTTACCTGGCGTGGAGACACTTCGTCGGAAAGACGGAGCTCGCAGTGGAAACCCAGCGGTTAGAAAGTCGGTGGCCGATGGGCAAAAACAAACCGTCGCATGGGCCTATCAGCGTACTGGTGGTGGACGTGGCTTCGGTTTTACCGGGGCCCACAATCACGACAGTTGGAGGAATGAGAATTTTCGGAAAGTCGTTCTTAACGCTATCTTGTGGACTGCCCACGTAGAGGTGCCGAAGTCGGGATGCCCATCGGGTACACTAACCGCTTCTGACATTCAATCGAATTTGGACTCGGATCGTTAAAATGGAGGGTTAGAATTGAAGGGGTGCGACATTCGTTTTCAGGCAGCAATCTTTTGGTCCCAATTTGGCCGATGGTCTTAACTGGGCCTCAGCATTTTGCAGAAATCCTAATTCTATTGGAGATTTCTTTGAGATGCGTTAAAGACAGTGACAACTTGCAAGAGAGGGAATTGGAATAGACAATCGGCCAGAACGTGATGGAAATTCTGAATTGACTTGGTTGGCGGGACAAATCGGGTTAAAATCGAACGTTGAAATGGCCTTCCCGTGAAATCCCAACCTAGGAATTCTGACTGTGAAAACGATCTGTCTGTTAATTACTTGTTCTACGCTTCTCCATACTTCGCTGTCTCATGGTGATGATCAATGGGTTTCGCTGTTTGATGGGAAGTCTTTGGACGGTTGGATTCAGAAAAATGGCACTGCAAAATATGTGGTCAAGGAAGGTACTATCCATGGGACCACAATGGAAGGTAGTCCCAATTCATTTCTATGCTCAAAAAAAGAATTTGGTAACTTTGAATTGGAATTTGAAGTGAAGGTTCATGACCGATTGAATTCTGGTGTTCAGATACGTTCTCAAACAAAAACAGTAGGAAAGAAATCAACCGCCAAATTCGGGCGGGTTAACGGCCCGCAAGTCGAGATTGAATCAGGTCCAGCGGAGGCAGGATACGTCTACGGTGAAGCGACCGGTCGAGGTTGGTTGACTCCGAAGGCACGTCTAAAGCCGCATTCGCATTTCCAGAACGGTCAATGGAATAAATATCGTATTGTCGCCAAGGGGCCGCGTATTCAGACTTGGATCAATGGGGAAATGATTGAGGATCTGTTGGACGAAAAAATTTACGAAACGCATCCGCGTGGGTTTATCGGATTACAGGTCCACTCGATTGGAAAAGGCCAAGGTCCCTATGATGTCGCTTGGAAAAATATTCGGATAAAGATCTACGACAAATAACCTGCCTCTCCATCGACATTAGGATTTTAATTTGTTGTGAAAACCATGACCCTGTCTACTTCTTTAAAATCGATAGAGAGCTCTGGTGATCAAGTGAAAGGGATTCCATCCTATCCGGTAATTCACGTCTGCCTTGTGGCTGTTTCGGTGATTAGCTTGTGCTTTTGGTCGGTCTGCCAGACCAAAGGAGATGACGGGATCGAGTTTTTTGAAAAAAAGATTCGACCGGTTCTGGTTGAAAAATGTTACCAATGCCATTCTGGGGATGCCAAGAAGCTCAAGGGTGGCCTGTTGCTGGAGTATCGCGAACAGATCCTGAAAGGTGGTGATTCCGGGCCGGCCATCATCTCGGGTAAGCCGGCAGATAGCCTTCTGATTGGCTCCCTTAAATGGGATTCTCTCGAAATGCCTCCATCCGGTAAGTTACCGGATGGAGTCGTTAAGGATTTTGAACATTGGGTTTCCATCGGTGCCCCATGGCCGAAGTCTGAAAAAACACCCATTGTTAATGCGGCAACCGTTTACGACTGGGAAAAGGTTCGCCAAGAGCATTGGTCGTTTCGGCCGGTGGTAAGGCCGTCGATCCCTACCGAAAATAATTCGGAATGGGAAAAGAATGGAGTGGATTATTTTGTTTATAAACGCCTTTCCAGCAATGCATTGAGGCCAGCCGAGGCCTCGGCTGGTGTTGATTTAGTGAGAAGGATTTATTTCGATTTGGTGGGACTGCCACCGATGCCACAGCAGGTCGTGGAGTTTGTAAAAAAATACTCGAATAATCCGGACGCTGCTGTTTCATCCTTAGTCGACCAGCTTTTGGAGAGTAGGCATTATGGAGAAAGATGGGGTCGGCATTGGCTGGATGTCGCCCGCTACAGTGACGGGTTTGGCGGTTTCAATGATGGCTCCGCGATGCCTGATGCCTGGAGGTATCGTGATTGGGTCGTGGATGCATTGAACCGCGACATTCCATTTGGGGAATTCATTAAGCTGCAGATCGCCGGTGACCTGATCGGAGATCGCAATGCTGCTGTGGGAACCGGATTTTTAGCATTGGGTCCGACATATAGAAGTGACGGAGGCGATCCCGATAGTGTTGCGCAATCCAAGAGTGAAACGCTAGACGATCGGATCGACACATTGACCCGCGGCTTGATGGGAATTACCGCATCCTGCGCCCGCTGCCATGATCACAAATTTGACCCCATTCCGCAGCTTGATTATTACTCATTGGCGGGGGTCTTTAACAATACAGGGGTTCATCAAGGCCCGATCGCTAAGGATGAAGAAGTTGCTCTCTATAATCAACATCAAAAGAAGATCAACGACCTGACAAATCGACTCAAGCAATTGAATCAACAATTCAAAAAAGAAAAGCGGCAAGCTACAGCAGAGGAAGCTGGGATGGTTGCGGAGTTGAATCAGGATATTGCCGAGTTAAAGAAAAACTCACCGCCAAAATTTGCAACAGCCCATATGCTACGAGATACTGGATCTTCGAATATGAAGGTCGCGATTCGAGGGGATCTGCGAAAAACGGGAGCTGAAGCTCCACGGCGTTTTCTGAGAGTGCTTGCCGGTGATAAGGCTGTCCCGTTTAAAAATGGTAGTGGTCGACTTGAATTGGCAGAAGCAGTAGCCGCTCCGAGTAATCCGTTAACCGGCCGCGTTTTTGTGAATAGGGTCTGGCAACATCATTTTGGAAATGCGCTGGTTCGAACTCCCAGCAATCTGGGGAAATTGGGTGAATTGCCAACACATCCCGAGTTACTTGACTGGCTGGTTTGCGAATTAATGGACTCCGGATCGATCAAGGAGCTGCACCGTTTGATTATGAACTCCGCAACATACCGCATGAGCGCCCAGTTTGACAGCGATTCTTTTCAGAACGACGGTGGCAATCGATTGTTGTGGAGGATGAATCCCCGCAGATTGGATGTTGAAGCGTGGCGAGATGCTTTGCTGTCAGTCACGGGAGAACTGGATCTGGTTATGGGAGGGCCACCATCGGAAGACCTGAATAGTCGTCGACGAACCCTGTACTTTAAAACCAGTCGTGCTGGTGACCGTTTTGGAAGCGACAAGCTGTTGCGAATGTTTGATTTTCCAATCATGCGAGCTACTGTTGCTAAACGGCCGGTCAGCATCGTGCCTCAACAATACCTGTTCATGCTAAACAGTTCGTTTATGAACGATCGTGCGCGGGCCCTTTCCGCTCGGCTAAAAAAGTCCTCGGAAGATCCTGCAGCTCGAATCCAGTTGGCATATCGCTTGTTATATGGCCGACCGCCGAGGGAAGATGAAATCAATCTTGGGGTTAAATTTGTCCTACGGCAGGACGAGGCTAAGGTTGATAATTGGGAGAAGTATTGCCAAGTTCTTTTGTGTAGCAACGAGTTTTTCTTTCTGCAATAAACAGTTTAGGGATTTTACTCAAATGGTTGCACCATTTTTTTCAAGCGATACAAACCTGTAACGGGAAGACGAAAGGGAAAAGACTATGTTTCACAGGAATCCGTTTGCTCCGTTGACACGCAGAGAATTGCTCGGAAGGATGGGTGCCGGCTTTGGTTCCATCGGTTTGGCAAGCATGATGGCAGGAAGTGTGTCCGGAAATGCGAATTCAAATGGAGCGTTATCAGCGAATCAAAACTCTCCGCTTTTTCCCAAGGCACCACATTTTGCGCCCAAAGCAAAACGGGTGATTCAGTTGTTTATGCCTGGGGGGCCTTCTCAAGTCGATACGTTTGATCACAAACCGGCTTTGGAGAAACATGCTGGGCAGAGACCCGAAATAGTGAATCGCAAAACTCTCAGGAACACCAAAAACGGGCTGATGGTGTCTCCTTTTAAATTCCAGCAATATGGACAAAGTGGAAAATGGGTCAGTGATATTTTTCCACATGTCGCAAAAGAGGTGGATGAATTGTGTTTTATTCACTCCATGCATACCGACATTCCTGAACATGCTGGTGCGATCCTGATGTTTAATCTAGGGCATCTACAGCCAAGTAGACCGAGTCTGGGTTCTTGGCTTTGCTACGGCTTGGGAAGCGAAAACCAGAATTTGCCGGGGTTCGTTGCTATGAGTCCTCGTGCCCAGCCCCGCGGTAAATTGGCTAACTGGGGCAACGCATTTCTTCCTGGTGCCTATGCGGGTTCCTACGTCAATATTGCTTCTATGAAACCGGATCAGATATTAAAAGATTTGAAGAATTCAAGGCTACCCTACGGCGAACAAAGGAAACAAGCCGATCTCTTAACGCAGCTGAATCGTATCCACTTGGAGCGGCAGAAACAAAACGATCAACTGGAATCAGGTATTCAGGCGATGGAAATGGCGTTCCGGATGCAGTTTGCTGTCCCCGATACCTTTGATCTGACCAGAGAATCCAAACAAACGTTGGAGATGTATGGAGACAGTGAATATGCCAAGGGATGTCTTCTAGCGCGTCGCATGATTGAAAGAGGCGTCCGATGCGTCCAGCTTTCCCATTCGATTGATGGATATGACATCGCCTGGGACACCGGCCATGGTGACATTAAAGGAGGGCACGCACGTCTAGCGAAGGCCTGTGATCAGGGAATTGCAGCGTTGATCAAGGATCTCCGTAACCGCGGTTTATTAGATGAAACGCTCGTTGTCTGGGGAGGTGAATTTGGAAGGGCTCCTACCTCAGAAGGTAAGAACGGGCGGGATCATGATCATTATGGATTCACGGTTTGGATGGCCGGAGGCGGTGTTAAGCCGGGGATCAGCTACGGAGCAACGGATGAATTTGGATGTTCAGCTGTTGAAAATCGTGTTCACGTTCACGATCTGCACGCCACCATCCTTCATTCGATGGGGCTCGACCACGAAAAGTTGACTTATCGCTACAGTGGCCGTGATTACCGTTTAACAGATGTGTCCGGTAAAGTGATTCGTGAAATCTTCATTTGAAGTTGCACCGAGGCAGAGTCTTACATCATCCAAGCTGCTGACAGTGCCTGCGAATGGACAGTGCCTGCAAATGGACAGTGCCTGCAAATGGACAGTGCCTGCAAATGGACAGTGCCTGCAAATTAAGATCGGCGGAGGTTCATAGTGACTGAAGATAGCTGAACAGGTCTGCGTATTCAGTAGAGGAGAGATTCTCAAGCAGACGATCGGGCATGAGCGATCTTGAGACCTTCTGTTGACGGAGAATCTCTGCTGCTTCGAGGCGAACTGTTTGATTGTTCGAGTCGCGAATGATCACGCCATCGACTGAATCATAAATGACGATACCGGTAATAACCTGCCCAGAGGACGTTTCAAACAATGTGCTTTGATATCTCGAGGGCACCTGGTAGCTAGGATCGACTATCGATTGGAAAAGATCGGTTTTGGAGAATCGTTTTGTGACTCCAGCGAGATCGGGACCGAGACGATTTCGTTTACCATGGCATTTTCCACAAGAGAGCGACAGGAAGAGTCGTTTTCCGTTTTCAGGCATTCCTTTTTCCCATGAGATGGTGTTTAGTTTTTCACGAAAAATCGATGAGTTGTACGGTTTGGAATTGGCACTGATCTTCATTTGCTCAGGGAATTCCAAGGTCAACAGGTTTTTCCAATTGTTATGAACTGCGATCTGTGGCTGGTAGCCGTTGGGTCCAAATTGAAATTCAAAAGATTTTTTCATGTTTCGCTGTAACACTCTTACGATCCATTCCCGCGTCGCGTAGCCTTCCCGGTCAGGATTGAGTTTTTGGAGACAATTGAAAAGGGCTAATTGCTCTGTTGCATCACGGCTAGGTGGCATTTTGAGAAGAGATTTTGCCGAAATTTGGATGGTTTTGGGTTGAGGTGATCGCAATCCCGATACGAATTTGGAACGATCGGATTCTTGAGGGTCTCGTCCAAGAAATTCGATGATGGTATCTCGTAAGTTCAAGTTGTCGAAGGATTGGCGAATCAAATTCAGATGATCGGTTCGGGTACTTGAACCAAGCAACCTCACCAAGTCCGTACTGATTTGGTAATCTGGCAGCGCCAAGAGTCTCTTTGCTAACCCGTCAATCACTTGGGTTCTTCGGTTGCGGGGAATCAGGTCCATCAGGAAAATATGTCCTTCTGATTTCAAGCCAGTATCTGCAATGGCGGTACCGAGTTCGGGGTCATTCTTCTTTAGACCAATGAGGATCTCTTTGACACGCGGTTCCCAATTTCTGTCTTGGTTCAGTTTGTTTTTTTCGATTTTTTCCTGAAGAGCCAGTATGCACTCAGTCAGCTTGGTTCGATTGTTCGGTCCATTCGCTTCGGAAAATGCAATGGCTGTCATGACATGGAGATCGTGATCTAGCGTGGATTGGGGGCCAATGGTCCTCAGTAACAACTTAGCGGACTTACCAGTAGCCAGACCGGCCATTGCATAGACTCGGATGGCCTCCTTTTGAATGGCATCATTGGAATGAAGGCATAGCCGATGGATTTTGGCAATAGATGCTGAATTGAATTCGCCAGTTTCCCCTCCGCCCTGAGGGTGATAGCTTTCGAATACCGATGGTATCCCCTTGCCGGGGCCAACATCCCCCAAAGACAATTGAATAAAGCGAAGAATGTCCAACAGTTCGGATTCATCGGACGAGGATTCAAGGCGTTCTAAGGCCGTTTTCAAAGCTTTTGAATGATGACCGGGCTTTCGGAGTAGCGTCGCAATCCACTCGCCGAGCGAGATTTGTTCGTCTTGGGATTGCTGTTTGAGATGCTTTGAGGGCTGGAATTTGCAAGATGAAACGAGGAAGATCGCCGATTGACGAAGCCTTCTGTTTTTACTTCGTAAAGCTCGGTCAACAGAAGGAGCAAGAGCAATCGGTAATTTTTGATTGCCAATCAACGATTCGAAAGATGCGGTTTGTACCTGTTCTGCTGGATGATTTACAAAGTGCAATAACAACTTGGTTTCGATCTTGGAGACCGGCTCTTGGCAGATAGACCAAGCCAGCCGGGTTTGGATAGCTACATTTTTAACGGTTGGGATTTGACTTGCCGCATCAGGACTGAGACCTCCCAAAACCGACGTGATAATTTCGATCGCTCGAAGTCGATGACTTTGCGTCAAAGATTCGTCGAAAATGGCCTTCTCAAAAGCTGAACGCCCTAGTTTTTTCGCGACCGATTCGGTTTGGAATCTTGACCAAGCGGAATTGGGTTGAGGGAGATCAAGGCAATCAGAAACTGTTTTCAAGGACCGGTCGGCATCGGTTTCCTGTTTTTCGTTTTCCTCGAATCGGATTCGATAGACACTTCCAGCGGTAGAACGACCCCCGACCGAGACGTAGAGAGATCCGTCCCTACCGACGCATACATCGGTAGGGGCAAATCCGTGCGTGCCCTTTCCCTGCAGGAAAAGCTCGTTTTGATACTGAGTGCCGGTTTTTCCGGATTCCGAAATGGCTATGACCCTTCCAAAAGTCCAGTCGAGAACGAAAACGGCATTCTGATATGTCTGTGGAAATTGGCGATGACGATAGCAAGCCACCCCGGTGGGTGATCCCCTTCCGAGTCTTGCGGCAACGGTTGGCACATCGATGAATTCGTCAGGGCGTTTCCAGTTACGTGTGACCCAACCCGCATGACCGCCTGGATGGACACGGAAGACGCGGGTGGGTTGATACCAAGGTAGCGAGATGTCGCGTTCGCCATCGCTGTCGTAGACGTAAAGGTCACCACGCGAGTCGAAATCAAAATCATAAGCGTTTCGAAATCCGTCCGCGATGACTTCCCGGGATTGAAAGTCCGGACTCCACCGAGTGATCAATCCGGCAGAGGGTTGGGTGATTGGTGAGCGATTCGACGAAATGATTGTTGCATTGACCTTGGAATAGTTACCGGAAATCAGGTACCAGTATCCATCCGGTCCCTTTCGGATTGCATGTGAGTCATGTTCCCCGCCGGTTTGTAATTTCATGATCAACTCGGGTGGGCCATCAGCCACATTGTCTTGATCATTGTCTGTGAAACGTAAAAGACCTTCATCCCCTACGCAAAGTAAATCGGTTCCGTCAAAACAGAGCCCTTGTGCTCCGTTGACGGGGTATTTCGAAAAAAGTTTCGCACGATCGGCTCTGCCATCCCTGTTCTCGTCAATCAAAATCTTGATGTAGCCAGGACCCGCAACAACAATTCGTCCCAGCCGGTCGGTAGTCATTGAATAAATGTTGGTGGCCAAAGCATCATCTGCGTACTGGGTGACACGGAAACCGTTTGGTGCCGCAAGCCATGTCGCTTCGACTTCCTGTCCATGCCCTATCCGGGAGCAGGTGGTTATCAAACCGACAATGATCAACAGGGAGGTATGCATGCTGGTCCAAAACCGTGGTTGGAGTGAATTCATTAAATATGACGGGTTGGAAATGAAGAAAGGCAAAGGATTATCCCATTTGTTGGATGGTTGAGGATTTGATTTTAAATGAGAATGTGGCTTGGAGTGGTCCGGATAAGGGCATTTTGTCCAATATTCGTGCTATGAACAGACTGCATTTCGATTCGAAACATCCATACCTCGGATTTCAGCGAACAAATTACTCGGTGAATCCCCTTGGGCTGAACCCTCCACTTTGGTACCACGTAGATAACAGTCTTCACCCTGATAGTCGGTTCGCAAGACAGTTTGTTCGTAAGATGTCCATTAGTAATGTTAGATGTCCGAAAGCGTCATTAAAGTCCGGAAAATTCGTAAGCAATTTGACGCCGATGGGCGTATCGTAGTTGCCGTGGACGACGTCTCATTTGAAGTTCGCCCGGGTGAGGTGTTTGGATTGTTGGGTCCAAACGGTGCTGGAAAAACGACCACGCTGCGGATGATACTTGGTCTATTGAAACCAGACGACGGGTACGCGGAAGTGAGTGGATTTCGTACCTCGGTGGATGCGTTTGAGGTCAAGCGTCGTATTGGGTTTGTTTCGGCAGCGATTGGACTTTATCAATGGCTAACCGCTCGCGAAATGCTGCTTTTTTTTGCCGACGTCTACGGCGTGCCGGCAGAGCAGGCCGAAATCAATGTTCGTGAAATTGCCGAGATCTTCTCACTAAACAAGATGCTGGATCAACGATGCGCAACGCTCAGCACTGGCCAAAAACAACGAATCAATCTGGCCCGGGCGTTGATTCATAAACCGCCAGTCATGTTGTTGGATGAGCCTACCCTCGGACTAGACGTGCTTGGTAGCAAGGCTGTTTTCGATTATATCGATCTTCTGCGAGAACAGCGAAAAGCGATTATTGTTTCGACCCACCGGCTTGATGAGGCGCAGCGACTCTGCGACCGTTTTGGCTTGATTTTCGAAGGGAGGATTCAGCAGGAAGGCACGCTGCTTGAACTTCAGAATGCAACAGGGGAAAAAAATCTGGTAGAAATGTTTTTGAAAATTTTAGAAAATCAGAACTTGATGGGGAAGCAACCCGGGAGTCTGTTTGATTTGGATGCCTTGGCGGGTGAAGAGAGTAGTCAAGAACAGTCCGCTCAAGAGGATCGCAATGCGGAGGCAAAACGACAAACGAGTGTTGGTTTGCAGGAGACGGGGGACGAGTAAATGGATTCTTCAGATTCTGCCGGACATTTCAAATTCAGGGCATTGCGAGGTGTCTATCGACTGACATTAAAGGAGTTGAAAGAGATATTGAGAGATCGGCGGACGATTCTCACTTTGGTCGGAATGCCGTTGTTGATTTACCCATTACTCTCCATCCTTTTTCAGAAATTCTATTTTTCTGCAACGCAGGAACGGCAGTCGCTCTACAGATTTGTGCTTAGTGAAGATTGGCAGGACGAGGACGGAAACGATATTCGTCCGCCGGTTGGTGTTGATGGTAGACCTGAGGATTTGGCCGCCGAATTTACGACGATTTACGTCAATCTTGGCGAAGCCTACCTTTTTGAGGAAGTTGTTTTTCCGGATCGGTTTCCTGTCAGGCCGTTGCTCAAAAGCGAATTGGATCCTCAGTTCGTTATGCAAGGAGAATTAAAGTATTTTTCGAACAACAGCATACGGGTTAGGGCAGCCGATGAACCGAGTTTGGAGGAATTGGTTCAAAAAGGCGAAGAGGATGTTGGTATTCGTCTGATTCGGATACCCAATCGTCCAACTAGATGCGAGCTTGTTCAATGTTCTTCCGGCGTAAGCGCATTGGCCGGCAGCTATGTACGCAAACGAATTGAAGCCACCAACGAAGTACTCTTGAAAAGTGACTTGATCGGTGTAAAGTCGGCCCTTGAGAAATCCTTGACCGCACAGAACGCGTCCGACCAAAGGATTGCTGAGATCATGGGGCGAATGAACTCAGAGCATGGTATTCAGACGTTATCTCTTGACCCAGAGGGTGGTCGGCCAGCTATTTCCATGGCGACTCTGGTGCCATTGATTCTCGTTTTAATGACGGTTACCGGGGCCGTCTATCCTGCGATTGATTTAACGGCCGGAGAGCGTGAGAGAGGAACCTTGGAGGCCTTAATAGCGGCGCCGATTCCACGTTTTCAAGTGCTTTTTGCCAAATTTGTCGGTGTTCTTACGGTTGCGATGCTAACGGCTGTTGTGAACATGACGGGTATGTTTTCGACGCTCGCAGTCTTTGGTCTTTTGCCGATAATTTTCGGGGAACATGTGTTTGACCTAGCGGTTTTTGCACAGATATTCGGTCTGTTGATCCTGTTCGCCGGATTTTTTTCTGCAGTCTTACTGGCGGTGACCAGCTTTGCACGAAGCTTTAAAGAGGCTCAGGCGTATATTATTCCCTTGATGTTATTGTCGATTACTCCTGGAGTCGTCAGCCTGACACCTTCTTTGAGCCTGTCTGGTGTTTTTACGATCGTCCCGTTGATGAACATTGTCCTGCTGGCTCGGGATATCATGGAAGGCTCAGCAGATGTGCTTTCTGCATTAATCGCAATCTGTTCCACGATTTTTTACGGCATAGCAGCTTTATCACTCGCTGCAAAAATTTTTGGTTCAGATGCCATTCTCTACGGCAGTCAAACAAATTGGCGGTCGTTATTCAAGCGTCCGTCTGCGATCGAATCCCAGATTACGGTTTCACGATCGATGGCCTGCTTGGCGGTTCTGTTTCCGTTAAGCTTTTTGAGTATTGGACTCGTTTCGCGTGTTCCTCAGTGGTATGCGGGGTTTCAGGAAATAGAACCCGCATCGGTTGGTTACGTGGCAAGCTTGATTCCGTTTGTACTGTCAACTGTCTTGGTCTTCATGGTGGTGCCTGGTTTGTTTCTTTGGCACGGCAGAATTAGTTTTATTGAGAGCATTCGAATAAAAATCGGACGTCCTTCGGCCTATCTTGCAGCAATTCTACTTGGAGTTTGTTTGTGGCCCCTGATAGGGCAGTTGGTCAGCCTCGTTAATAATTGGTTAGTAGATGGAGGGGAGGATCCTACTTGGAAGTTGGAATTGTTAAAAAAAGCCAATGAAGTGGTGGCCCAATGGCGAACCGTTAATCCGGTGATCATACTATTTTGCTTTTCCATTGTTCCGGCCATTTGCGAAGAATTCTTTTTTCGAGGGATTCTTTTTCGGTCTTTGCTTTGGCAATCTCGCCCATGGCTGGCGATCTTGATCTCCGCTTTGACGTTTGGTGTTTTTCATACACTTTCCCTCACCGATTTGTCGACTCAAAAACTTTTGCCATCTTTTATCGCGGGAATAGTTCTGGCTCTGGTTTGTTACAAAAGCGGTTCAATTATTCCTGGTATCCTGTTGCATTCGATCAACAACGGAATTCTGGTCTCCGTCGCTTATTACGAACCGGAACTAATCGCTGACGGGTGGATTACCGCTGATCAGGAGGGATTTCCTACCCAGGTATTGATCGGCGCATTGATCGGAACGGGTCTTGGTCTTTATCTCATTGGGCGGCTGAAAGAAACTCGGTTGGGGAAATTACCTCCAAGCGAGTAAATAGGTGCGAGGCTCCTTTAGGTTTGTTTAGAAACGTGCAGCATCGGCGGAGTTGTCAGAATCCGCATCCAGGGTCCTTGGGTTTTTCATGTAGATCTTCGTTTGGACGTTTTTCCGCGGGTGAAACCCACTAAAATGAAACAAGGTTATTTCACCAAAACGATTTTCAATGGATAGGCGGATGAAAAAAAAACTGACACGTCGTGGATTGATGGCTACAACGCTTGTTGGTAGCGCGGGGTTGGTCGGATCGGCTGTTGCGAATGCCTCTGCCCTGCCCTGTCAGCAGGGAAATCCTCTGGAAGACAAGGCTCTTTCTGATTATACGATTGAGAATGGGCGAATTAAACAGTCGGTTATGGGGTGGTGTTTCAATCCGATTCCTAATATTGAATTGGCCAAACATTGTAAGGAAATTGGATTGGTCGCTATTGAAGGAATTAATTCCAAACACTACGGGGCGGTCAAGGAACTGGGGCTTGATGTGTCCCTCGTTAGCAGCCATGGTTTCGCCAAGGGTCCTGTTGATCCCAGGAATCATGCCGAATGTAAAAAAAAGCTGTTAGCGGGAATTGACTTGGCAGTCGAATTCGGGAGTCCTAGTGTGATTACTTTTACGGGCATGACCGAAGAGAAAATCGACCGGGACCAGTCAGTAAAAAACTGCATCAGGCTATGGAAAGAGGTTCTGGGCTATGCAGAACGAAAAAATGTCAATCTCTGTCTTGAGCATTTAAATTCACGCGACGATTCCCATCCAATGAAGGGCCACCCGGGTTATTTTGGAGATGATGTTGATCATTGCGTGGAAATGATCAAGAGTGTCGGATCGCCTCGATTGAAGTTGTTGTTTGACGTCTATCACGTCCAAATTATGAATGGTGATGTGATCCGAAGATTGAAAGATTACAAAGATTACATTGGGCATTACCATACAGCAGGTAATCCAGGTCGATGTGAATTGGATGAAAATCAGGAAATCAATTATCCCGCTGTGATGCGAGCGATTCTGGAAACAGGATATGACGGTTTTGTTGCCCAGGAGTTTATTCCAACTTGGGACGATAAAATAAAGGCTCTTCGACATGCAGCAATGGTCTGCGATGTCTAGATGGCGATTAGTCGATGGAGAAGAAACAAAACAGCCGGGGAGAAGAAACAAAACAGCCGGCAATTACTGCCGGCTGTCGGGGGATGCTGTCGGGGGACGCTGTCGGGGGATGCTGACGGGGGATTTCCAAAGGCCGCCGGTCATCTATTATTGGGCGTTACCATTTATCCGTTCGAAACGGAGAAGCGGGTAGCCCTTCCCGGTTGGCGAGGTTGGGTTCTGCCGTTTGGTCCCAACCAAATCGGACGGCCAGAGGGGCATCTATCCCATTCGCTGAAATGACGATCGTTCCCGCCACTATTTTTGCTTTTGCAGGTACAAACTTTTTGTCACTGCCGGCAATTGTAAAATGTGATAAGTCTTTTCCATCTCGAGAAATAAGTCCTCCCCCAACATGATCAAAGCGAATCGTAATTTTATTTCCATTGGATGTCATTGATTTGTACTTGGGTCCTGAGAACACCGTTTCCGGCTTGCCATAGTCTTTTGCCAACGCCCATAGGGCCAAGCGTAGACCGACATCCTGCTTGTTACGGGGATGGATATCCCGCACGTTACTTATGTCTGTTGTGACAGCCATTCCGGTATAGGGTAGATCCAACGCTTTGGATTGTGCCTCCCAAATCAGCGGTAATGCACCCGCTCGAGCTGCACCGTAATTGAACGGTGCGAGCTGAACAAAATAAAACGGAAGATCCGGGGTCTTCCAAACCGCTCGCCATCCGAGAATGAGTGCTTTCATTTTCTCGTAATACATCATGCCTTCGCCATTATTGGATTCTCCTTGGTACCAAATGGCGCCTCGGATCGAATAGGGAAGCAAAGGATGAATCATTCCGTTGTATAAAGCCAATGGAGACTGATGGACCACGGATTTTCCCGTTACTTTGCCTTCTTTGTTTTTGACTTCCCGGGTAACAGGGAGTTGGTCTAACTTGTCGGTAATGCTCGCTTTCAGGGCTGGGACCATTCTGAAACCTTCGGGTGGCGTCCACGGTTCGATGCGGGTTCCCCCCCAATTGGATCCAATCAAGCCAATTGGCACATTGAGTTCTTGATGGAGTTTTTTACCAAAGAAATAGCCAACGGCAGTGAAATTGGCAACGGTTTGATCTGAACAGACTTCCCAGCCTTTTGAGGGCACATCAGA
Source organism: Planctomycetota bacterium (assembly GCA_014238905.1). Lineage (GTDB taxonomy): Bacteria > Planctomycetota > Planctomycetia > Pirellulales > Pirellulaceae > JABAAE01. Next base: position 107,799 of record JABAAE010000015.1, on the reverse strand, counting down.
CTCAGGTTTATCAGAGGGGCGATGTGGGATTTTGATGTGCCGGATTCCGGGGAATTGCCCCTCCGCAATTTCTTTCTTGGCATTATTTGAACTACGAACGGTCCATTCCATGTTGGACTGCCCGCTGCAAAGCCAGACTTCGCCCACCATAATATTCTTCAATTTGATCTGCGTGGAACCCTCGACCGACATTTCAAATGGGCCGCCTGCTTTCATGATGGGTAGCTTGAGGCTCCATTTTCCATCAGCAGCTGGCGTGGTCGTCACTGACTTGCCATTAAAAGTTACCGTTACTTTATTGGTTTGGGATTGAGATTCCCAGCCCCATATGGGGATGGGTTTTCCACGCTGCAGTACCATGTTGCTGCCGATGATTTTTGGCAGTGTTGTTTCAGCAGGCAATGTCTTGGCAAACGTGATGACCATCGCCAAGACGATTGTAAATCGTATAAATCGCATCTATCTTCTCCAGGAAGAATCCGTGAAAATAACAAAATGGAAAACGCCCCGTAGCGACCATTTCTATCCGGGGCAATTGTTTAACCGGACAGGGGAATCCTTGCCGCTGGCAACAACACGCCTTGGTGACCGGTTACCAAGGCGTGGTTTCCACGTTGCAATATAAACCAAAATGGGGCCCTCCGCCTTCATTCCCTCAAATGGGATTTTCCCTCTGATTTCGCTATGAGAGGGAAATCTGCCGGTGAAGTTCATAACCTGCAATCGCAACACTGCAGCTGAGGTTTAGACTTCGAACCTCTGGCCGTATGGGAATCTGAAGGGTTGAACCGTGGTGTTCGCATAACATTGAGTCTGGAAGTCCAGATGATTCACTTCCGAAAACAAGCGTTGCCCCTTTTTTCATGTTGGCATCGTAGAGACTACGAGAAGATTTTTTTGTGAAAAACCAGAATTCTGTCTGCAGTTTTGAAACAATCTCATCCCAATGATCAACGACCTCCCATTCAAGATGTTGCCAGTAGTCAAGTCCGGCTCTCCTTAGGGCTTTTTCGGTAAGCTGAAAACCAAGGGGACGCACTAGCCACAGCTTTGCGCCCAAAGCAACACAGGTTCTTCCGATTGCCCCGGTGTTTTGGGGGATTTCCGGTTGATGAAGAACGATGTTGAGATTGGGTTTGTATTTCAATGGGAGCTTAATTGAACTAGGGTTTGTAGATGTCCGTTAACGAAGCGACCGGGCAGACAAGTCATCAGCTGAGATAGGTCGTTAAAGCATCGAATCCACCTTGATAAACGGTGTCGCCGACGGCGGTTATTAATTCCGATTCAGCTTCCACTGGGCAAACAAAACTTGAAGACCAGGACATAAACGTCTGATTGCCCACTGTTATTTGCTGGAGCTTCATGGTCGAACAGTAGTCCGTCAGCGGCAAGGGTGATTCGAGAATGGTATAGGTAAGTGTTTTTTTGAAGTCATTTAGAGCTAAAAGTTTCTCCCTAAATAATCCTCCGTCGGTTAACTTGAAATGCCGGACGCATCCAACCTGATGCTGAGGGGCATTGTTTTCGATTACAGAATCCATGATTAATGGGTGCCAATCTGACAATCGTCCGAAATCACGGATCAATGGCCAGACTTCGTTGATTGGAAATGGCAAAACAGTGCTTCGAAAGACTGAGGGCATATTTCTGTCTTTTGGAACGAGGAAATCAGGCGTTACTGGAAGGATTCGTATGATTCCCTAAAATAAGACATTTGTGATGCGTTCGCCATTAGGCATTTTCAGCGCATCGTTTTTTTATTTCAAAATAGAAATCAATCATATGGCGACCGATTTGATATTAGGGACTTCCGGACACATCGATCACGGAAAGACTTCGTTGATTCGAGCGTTAACTGGCGTCAATACCGATCGTCTTCCAGAAGAAAAAAAACGCGGAATCACGATTGAATTGGGTTTCGCCCTGTTGGAACTGGATGATTACCGGTTGGGTATAGTGGATGTCCCTGGCCACGAAAAGTTTGTCCGAAATATGCTTGCCGGTGCTACTGGGATGGATATTGCCATGCTTGTTGTGGCAGCAGATGATTCGATCAAGCAGCAGACTCTTGAGCATTTGGAGATCCTGAGATTGTTAAATCTGCCGGCCGGTGTCATTGCGATCACCAAAATAGACATGGTCGACCCGGATTGGATTGATTTGGTGGAAGACGAAGTCAGTGAACTGGTAAAGGATACATTTCTCGCAACTGCACCCATTATTCGGACCAGTAGCCATACCGGTGAGGGAATTGACAACCTCAAGCAGGCATTGCGAAATGCCGCAGAAAAAGTGGAAAAGTCTGGACGTTTGATGGCCATTGAAGCACCGTTTCGAATGGCGATTGACCGTACGTTCGCCATGGAGGGACATGGCACCGTGGTGACCGGGAGTGTCGCCACAGGAAATCTACAAGTCGGTGAGGAGCTGTTAATACAGCCCGGCAATATCGAGGTGAGAGTTCGGAGTTTGCAAAACCATACCCATGCCGTTAAACACGTTAACCGTGGGCAGAGAGCGGCGATTAATCTCGCGGGTATCCACCATAACGAAACCCATCGAGGTCAGGAGTTGACTGCCAAAGGCCATTTGTTGCCGAGTAAACTGATAACCGTCAACCTGATTGCGTTGTCTGACGCTGTCAAACCCATCAAGGATCGTAGTCGGGTCAGACTGCATATTGGTGCCGCAGAAATTATTTGCAACGTTCGCTTGTTGGATAGAGAAAAACTGGATCCAGGATGTTCGGCACCGGCTCAACTTTTTTTAAGTGAGTCCGCCGTTACCACATGGAACCAGCCTTTTGTCGTTCGGAGTGAATCGCCGGTGACGACAATCGGGGGCGGTCAAGTCCTCAGTCCCAACGCAAAACGGATTCAATCCGCTGACCAACTTGATTTGGAGATGTTGGCGAAATTGGCATCCCAGCAACCCGCTGATCGAGCATCCGCTGCATTGTTCTTTACGGATATCGAGAATTGGGATCCAACCAGTTTGTCGAGAACCGCTGGAATCAAGGAGGGGCCGGCGATGGAACAGATCTTGCTTGAAAACGGGGAATTGGTCGAAGTCTTGATTTCACCCACTCGAAAGCTCAGGGTGCATTCGGCGGTTATTCTAAGGCTCAGCAAGAGGATTTTGAATGCCTTGAAGAAACAGCATGATTTGCACCCTTTGCAATCGGTTATCGATCGTCGTTCGTTCCTGAGCGGGTTTGCGTATCTTGGCGAGGATGCACTCGTCAAGGCTGTGGTAGACAAGTTGAGATCGGACAAACTAATTCGATTGTCGGGGACTGGAATTGGTCGTACTGATTGCGGGCCGCGACTTTCCAAAAATGAACAGACGTTATTGACCAATATCGTTTCCTGGTTTCGAGCTGACGGTTTAAGCCCACCTACCGTAGCGGATTGTGAAAAGCGTGCCACCAAGAACAGAGAATCCGTGGGGCAGTTGGTGAATTTGGCTGTCAATAATGGAGAGTTGGTGCAGATTGCCGATGATGTTTTTCTCCATCAGGAAGTCGTCGATTGGATTAGTCAAACACTTCGCGAGCTGTTTTCAAGGCAGGCTCAGTTGACGATGGCTGAAATACGAGATTGCCTGGGTACGACAAGGAAATACGCGGTACCCATTTGTGAGTATCTGGACAAAACCGGTTTTACCGAACGTGACGGAGATCATCGAACTCTGAAATGTGCAGTGTCCGATTAAGTTGCGGTCCGATTAAGTCACGGTCCGATTCGGTTATTGCCAACCGTTTCTTCAGAGTGTCCCAACACCGATAGCAGCCGAATGATGGGAACCGACTCGGGCGAGAATTAGAACAGCGATTCGAACTGAATCGCTGTTGACCTTGGATTCTGTTTTTTTTCGCGAGTGATCAGTCAAAAATAACCTGGTTTTTTTTCTGTTCCAGTTCGTCTTCCTCTGCCAAGCCGTTCATTGCTTTGTTGAACTCCAATTCCTCTTCGGATGTCGCCGATGGTGGAACGGTAGGATCCGCAATGATTGAAAGTTTCTGAGTGGAAATCGTTCCGTCTACCGTCAGTGTGACCAAGTACTGGCCGTTAGGTACACGTCGACCTCCGCGTCTGGACCTCGAATTTCGTTGTCTTGACTGGTTGGAGGATTGCGAGGAACCGTTCCATTCCAAGACATGTAGTCCTTTTTTTGTTCCAGATTCAATCACCACGCCCGTCGTGTTTTCTGGACGTTCCCCCGGAATGCCATCGGCAGAATAAACGACCGTTCCTTCAATATTGGAGATGGCCAGTTTCACCGACTTAGCGTCTTTTCCGAGCGAGTAGTAGATGGGTAAGGATGAAGATGGGTTTTCACCTACAAATCGCCGGGTCCCACTTGTACCACGGCTCTGACCCCTTTGCCAATTGATCATTTCAGATGGCCTGTAAAGGGTCGCAGCGGCGGCTAGAGAGTCTTTTGAAAGTTGACGAAGCCCCGAAATATTGAGTATCCAAAGACTTCGGCCATGCGTTGCCGCGACCACTTCTCCCCGCGTTGGATGGATCGCCAATTCATGAATTGCTACTGTTGGTAAATTCGTATTGAGTTTGGTCCAAGATAAACCACGATCGATCGAGACCCAACAAGAAAACTCACAACCCAAAAATAATAGATTCTCATTTTCTACGTCTTCCCGGATAACGCGGGTGGAGCCAACGGTTGTCGGCAAATTAGCTTGAATTGATGTCCATGTTTGACCATAGTTTTCTGTCCTGAATAAATAGGGCTGGTCATCATTACTGCGATGACCATCGAGTGTCATGTAGCAACGACCTGCCTTGAATTTAGACGATTCGATTGAACTGACCCATCTTGGTCCCGGTACGAGTTCCTGGATCGGTTTTCCTTCAACTGCTGGCTTTGCTTCGGAACCTGCCCCGGACGCCTTCCTTGTTGCTTCAAAGTCAACGGTGAATTGACCGTTGTTCACATCGAGTGAACCGGTCATTCGATTTCCCGAAATCTTGCCGCTGAATTTTAGCTCGGCGCCGGTTTCACCGGTTAGAGTGATGTTATTGCCATCGAGTTTTCCGCTTGTGATTTTTCCATCCGCCCTGGCAGAAGAATACAGGCCGGTGATACTCTCCCCCTTTCTTTCCAATGTCAGGGTAAATTCACCTGGAAAATCAGAATTGACAAATCGCCCTGTCCATTCACCCGCGACAGGATCGCTTGAGGCGGTTTTCTTTTCGTCCGTTTTTTCTGTGGTTTCTTTCTGCTTTGATTCATCTTTGTTTTTTTCATCTTTGTTTTTCTTGTCGGGCGCAGGATCGTTTGGCGTTTGGTCGGACGGTTGGCCAGTTCCTAACGCCTCAAGCTCTTTTTTGTCGATCACGTCGTCCTTATTAGCATCCAAACGATCAAAGATTCGCTGCATCTGTTCGGGGACTTCATCTTTGCTGATTTTCCCGTCCTTGTTGGAATCCCGCTGCAGGAGGGATTCACGGAATCTTGAACCTCCCATGCTACCGCGTCCGCCGCGGCCTCGACCACCGCCTCTAGATTCACCGTTGGTGTCAGCGGTCTCCGGAGTTTTTGTATTAGCATTAATCTTGTCCGATTCGGTGTAAAGGTTGAACCAATTTTGACCTCCATCCCGGGTTGCCCAGAGGCCGCCATCGGTAGTGCCTACATAGAGGACGCCTTCTTCGACTGCTGATTCACTGATAGCGCTACCGGCTCCTTTATCGGTATTGGTGATTTCAGGAGAAATAGGCTTGATCTTGTCTCCTTTAAAAGGGGAACGGAAAACGAAATTTCCCGCGCTGTAGTGGATTTTCGGATTGTGTGGTGAAAGGATAAAGGGTGTCTTCCAGTTAAACCGATAGGTTACACCTTGCGGGGCTCTTGGCCTGATGAATCCACGCTCTCCTGTTTTTAGGTTGGTTCGGCCCATGGAACCATTTTGGCTTTCGGTATAAATCTGATTAGGATCATTAGGATCGACCAGGCAAATAAAACCATCTCCTCCCCCTACACGCACCCAATCGGAATTGATTGCACCACCGTTGGGCGATCGACTCGGTCCACCCCAGCTTCCATTGTCTTGTAGACCGCCGTAGACGAAGTAGTCCAAATCATGGCTAATTCCGACGTGATAAAACTGTCCGATGGCAACGTGGGCCAAATGATCCCAGTGAGTCATGCGGTCATAGGTAACGTGAATTCCACCGTCGTTGCCGAGGATCATATGCCGACCATCATTCGGATCAATCCAGAGTGAATGGTGGTCAACGTGGATTCCGTCAGAACCGCCATCGTTGGTAAAAGTTGTGCCACCATCTTTTGATTTATAAAGCTGCGTGCCACATACATAGATGTATTGGTTGTTGGACGGGTCAACTCGGATTTGGCTGTAGTACATCGGCCTTGGATTTAACGAATTGATACGTACCCACGAGTCTCCATAGTTATTTGACATGTAGATTCCGCCATAATCGTGCCCATTTGTCCCTTGGAAATCCTGTCGATTTGCTGCTTGGCCACCGAGAGTGCCTGTAAACTCGGTGCGGGTTGACTGACGACGATTTTGTGGACGGTTTTTGCCCTTTGTGGCCTGTTTTCCTTCGGTGTTCTTTGGATCCTCTGGAGTTGGCTTTGGGCGGACACCCATGGTGAGGGCGATGTCAACAGTTTTCTTTTCCCGCGAGCAGGTCAGTTTGAGCTTGGTTTCAGCGGCAGAGTTTCGAATGATTTTCAAGAAATCATCATAGGTATGTAAAATGTTATCGTTGGCAGAAATGACAATATCGTTGACTTTGAGTCCAGCTTTCGCAGCAGGACCGTCTTTGGTAATTGCAGTAATCTTGACCCCAACATCGGTTGCTGCCTCGCCAGTTAATCCGGCGAAAGCGAGGTCTCCCGGCATTTGGCCAATTTTTTCCGATTCCACAATAGCGTAAACATACTTGGAGTCCTTTTGATAAATGGAAAGGCCAATTCTTCCCAACTTGCATGTAGGGAGCCCTTTCTCCAACCTTTTAAAAGTCTTGCCTCCGTCATCGGTTCGGTAGATCGCGGCATTATCTCCGTACTTTACCTCGGGATCGTTACCGTCAAATCCGTCTCTTTTTCTTTCGTATGTCGCTACATAAAGTCTATTGGGATTACCCGGATCCATTTGAACGTCAATGACGCCTGTTTTGTCATTGATAAACAAAATTTTATTCCAGGTTTTTCCACCGTCAGATGTCTTAAACAAACCTCTTTCCGGGTTGGGCCCCCATAATCGACCCAGCGCACCGACGTAAACAATCTTGTTGTCTTCTGGGTTGATGGCAATGCGACCAATTTGAAATGTTTTCTTCAACCCCATGTTCGTCCAGGTTTTTCCACCATCGGTCGACTTGTAAACACCGTCGCCCCAGGAAACGCTGTTTCTTGGATTGGCTTCACCTGTCCCGACCCAAACCAAATTTGGATTGGATTGAGAGACTTGGACATCACCAATGGACACGGTCGCTTGATCATCAAATTGGTGCTCGAATGTGATGCCATTATTGGTGGTTTTCAAGAGACCACCAGATGCGCTTGCTGCCCACCATGTCGAAGGATCTTTTTGATAGACGGCAATGGCTGGAATACGGCCACTCATATTGGCCGGTCCTATGCTTCGCCAATTCATTCCCGCTACGTAACCGTCCGGCAGGGATAAGGAAGTCTTGGCATCCTGTCCATGGATTCCAATGATCATGGTGAAAAACAAAAACATAACTGGTAGGACCCGGTGAAGTAGCATCAAACACTCCGTGGTTTTTTCTGGATGTCTATCTAAAGTGAAACGATCGGTTTGGATTTTCAGGACACAAACCGTCAGCAGCCTTCAATTATGGTTGCCACGACCGACATTCTCAATCGTTAGAATGTCTGGATTACAAATTCTGATGTCTTGAGGGAGGAAATTTGGCATCCACAAGTTCAATTTCCGGCATTTTCCGATAACATTGAGAGTGGTAATTGGATTTTGCCCCTATAAACCCTATTTTGGCGGGATGTTGGTGTACAAATTGCTTAATCGTTGGTCCAGAAAACTGCACCGCTATGGCGCCATAGGCTTGGCGATTCCCCTGCTCTTGGTCATTGTGACTGGCTTGCTGTTGCAAGTAAAAAAACAATGGACTTGGGTTCAGCCACCTACCCTCAAGGGTGGTTTTTCAGAGGACAGGGACCTTCGGGAAATTCTCGAAATATCTACGCGTGACCAGCGGGCTGAGATTCAAACATGGGATGATATTGATCGTCTCGATGTCCGCCCATCAAAGGGGGTGGTAAAAGTTCAGGCAGAAAATGGGATTGAAATTCAAATAGACTTGAAGACTGGAGAAATATTGCAGTCCACCTATCGCCGCTCGGATTGGATCGAATCGCTGCACGATGGTTCATTTTTTGGTGATTGGGCAAAACTCTCGATTTTTCTCGTCAACGGACTTGTTCTTTTGGGGCTCTGGATTTCGGGTATGTATCTTTGGTATTTGCCGATTCACGCCAGATCCAAAAAACGCAATCGGAGTAAACCGGTGGATTCGAATTCGGGCTCTCAATGAAGTCCGACCGGTCATGCGAGTGGAATTCTACCGCGATAACGTGACCGAGCAGAATTGATGCTGCGGGTTAGACAAAATTTAAGGCATACGTCGTCATTTCCCTTCAATGATGGCGTTTCATGCCGATTCAAAAACAGAGCGACTGGTGGTTTTATCGTGAGAGCCCAGACGTCTTCAATTGGTTCTTGAAGAGACAAGAATCTTCGATTCCCTGAAACCATGATGGCCATCGAAAATGCATTACTTTAGGCGAATAGGATTGTTTCGATTCCTCTTTATTCCGTTCTTGCTGCCTGCGGCAGCGGCGTTTTCATTTCAGACGCAGGAACCTGGACAGGAATTCCAGGATGAGAGTCTGACCGATCCATTAATTGGCCGACGGGTGATGACGTTGAATTGGGGAGCTGAGTTTAAGTTGGGGAGTGATGTTGTAGGATTGGTCGAACTGGGTAAGGTTTTCACCGTTGATGGCGCTAATGGGAACTGGTACCACTTTAGGGGAAAACATGGTTGGATGAAAAAAGACAATTTCATCCTGATTGAAAAAGCCGTTTCCCATTTCACCGAACTCATCGAGGCTGCACCGGAAGCCAAGAATTACCATCATCGAGGGATTGCCTGGCGGGAACGCGGCGAGTTTTCAAAAGCAATCAACGATATGGATTTTGCCATACAGATTAATGATCAGGAAGCCTCTTATTACAATAGCCTTGGCACCGTATATCATCGTCAAAAAAAATTCGAATCGGCGTTGGAGAATTATGAAAAAGCTCTAGTCATCAACCCAAACAACATTGGATTTCTCAATAACAGGGGGATCGTTCACCGGGAACTGGGCGATTATGAAAATGCTCTGCAGGATTTTGACAAAGCGATTAGTTTGGCTCCTAATTATGCGTATGCCTATGGCAGCAAAGCCTGGATGTATGCCACTGCGAGCGACGAAAAAATTGTTGATGGTGCCAAAGCGGTCGCACTTGCCAAAACGGCGTGCGAATTGACCAAATGGAAAGAAGACGAGTTGCTGGGGACTTTGTCTGCCGCCTACGGAAGGACTGGCGATTACGATCAGGCGAGAAAATGGTTGAGGTCAGCTATGACGATCAATCCGGAAAAATACCTGGAACTGCGAATCAGTATGAAAAAGTCATTTGATGCGGAGCAGGCATTTACGAACTGAGTTGTCGTCTTTTTCGACAACCGGTTGGGATCGTACCATTGTACTTTTCAACGACGTCCAGTTCCCGTTGATACGCCGGTAAGTTATCGGAAATGGATGATCTCACCATGAATCCAAAACCTGATTCATGTCGCCTTCGCGTTTCTTTCTAGGCTAATCATCCGCTAGGTCAAATCGATAACAAACGCGCGGTTGAATTTGGACCGCATCTAAATCTGGTTCGGTTTGCTTGCAGGAGAAAACAGTCATCACGGAAAGGTTTTCGGGCATGGAGATTTCTGCAGCACTTATCGAACGCCATTTTCACATCAAATTCAGAGAATCGAATGTTGAGCTGAGAATTGCTGCGCGTGCTCATTTAGGCTGGCTTCGTCGATAGGTGAGCGTTGCCTTCTGTTTGGGATGGGGCACTACGTCGGCGTTGTTCATCGACAGACCTGAAGGCCCTTCGCAGACTATTATATGGTCATTCGTTCCAGGGTGTTTGAACCAGATTCGATGGAATAACGAGTCTGAGACGTGCGACAAATCTTCCCGTCAACACGGCTACCCCTAATTTCCCATCTCAAGTTGCCGGAATCACTCTCTGGTGTTCGGCGTGTCGATGTGAATCTCTGAACGAGTCTTTACGATTGCTTGATCATCAGGAAAGGTGTGAAATGCCTGAACGATGAAACTTTTTTCCTGAGCAATGGTATGAAGGTAGCTAATCCCGCCAATTGGGATGCGGCCACTGGACTCGAAGGCATGAATGATCCCATGCTGGGGATTCGTTGTGGACAGTTCATTTTGAAAAGACCAGAACATTTCTGGCTGCACCTTTTCAATCTGGAACTCAGAGCGGTAATTGATTATGCCTTTATTTATATTGAATTCCTGAAATCCACCTGTGAAACGTCGGCTTTCAATCAGTCGGCTGGATGGCAGCGGGTGATGTGTTGAAGCGGTTACTTCGGTGATTTTTGTTAAATCACTGTGGAATAAGAAGACATGACCTGAGTTGGTGATATCCAAACTGACAGAATAATGGCGTCTTTTTACCCGTAAATGCTTGTGAGTTTCAAATAATTCGGGGTGCAACGATCTGCCAAAGAGCGTCAGCGACAACTCCGCAATTTTTGGACGGACAGATAACACAGAATATCGATTCTCTTCAGGAAGCCCTATTTGCACAGAATGAACACCATCAGGAGTTGTTATTGACGATAATAACGATCATAACGATTGTGGCGTTTCATCCGAAAAACTGGAACATGTGATCGGTCCGGTTTAACAAATTTATTATACGTTTTTCAATGAATTGAACAAAGGTCGTCAAAGTGTCCATTTGTGAACTATGCTAAATAAGGCGACCTATGCCTTTTGGGAGGCCCAATGTACATCCCGAGTTTTTTATTTTCGTAGGTCGACATTTTTTAGGCAACTAAGCTACCAAACCCCAGCCCCTTTCAGAGGCCATTTAATCGTCACAATCGTTCTGAAATGAATCTCGCTAACAACACTATCGACTTTGTACAACAAAGTTCGGCTGAAAAGTCGGGCCAAGGTGATGCATTGACCGATTTGGGTGGCGAGACGATGGACCTCCCAAGTGGGCGAAGCGGCCAGTTAGAGGCTGCTGAAACGGTACACGTCGAAAAACACGATCTTCAGTCCAATCCTGACGATGATTTGGACACCCAATATCTGCCAGCGAAGTCGACCGCGCAACTTTCGAGTTCGATGGTTAGCACTCAATCAGATTTGGATTCGCCCAAGCGAGGCAAAAAAAGGTCTGATTCGCAACGCGATGGTGCTGCCACCGATGAGTTGCTTGGGAAAAAGCTGGGTTCCTTCCAATTGCTAAGAAAGATTGGTAGTGGCGGCACAGCTCAGGTGTATCTTGCTCTGGACACGATTTTGATGCGTGAGGTCGCTGTAAAAGTAGTTTCGGATCAAAAGTATCTGACTCACGATCACTTGGTTGATCAGTTGGTTGAGGAAGGAATTGCTCAGGCAAGTTTAAATCATCCCAACATTGTTACTATCTATTTTGTAGGAAAAGATCTTGGAAAACCTTACTTGGCAATGGAGTTTGTTGAGGGGGAGTCTTTGCAGGAGTTAATTGAAAAACGGCGACTGAGAATTGAGGAGGTCTATCAATTTTCTCAACAGATTGCCACGGCGCTACTGCATGCCAAGGAGAAACACGTCGTTCATGGCGACATCAAACCTGCTAACCTGCTAATCGATTCCAAAGGGAATTTGAAGTTGTCAGACTTTGGACTCTCGCGAAAGATCAATGAGGAGAAGAGTCGAAACTCCGGTCTTGTCGGTACACCCGCCTATATGGCACCGGAACTATTCGAGGGTAACAAGACCGATGAGCAAAGCGATTTGTTCTCTTTGGGAGTGACGTTTTATCAAATGACCTTCCGGTCGAATCCCTACCAGCTTTATGGACAAACTGCGGAAGAAGTGAAGATGTCTTTGGATTTGGCCGAATTGAACTGGTCTCGAGATCAGTCAGAATATTGTCCAGCGGCATGGACCACAATTTTGCATCGGCTACTCAGTAAGCAGCGGTCCAATCGCTACCGATGCATTGAGGATTTGGCTGATGATCTTGCCAGTTTGGATTTGACGCCGAATCTTTGCCCCTAGATGAAGTTCTCGCGTCCCAATTAACTGCCTCTTTGGCCCATCTCCCGCGGCCTGGTTGAAATTATCATTGGCAGTGTCAATGGTGGACGGGCGGTCTACTCTTGGAAGATTTCTTGCAGCCTAAAAAGATCATGCCGAAAAGGTGATTGCGGGGGGATCGGTTTTGAACATTTGGCTTGGTTTTTGCAACTGGCCCCCGGGACATTCTAAAAATTCCGATCGGCGACAGGAACCGCCACTGGAATCGACCTGCGGAATGTACCCAAGCTGCGAGCCTCGACGGTCATTCGGGCAAAGTGACAAGGGGCAAAGTGACAAGGGGCAAAGTGACAAGGGGCAAAGTGACAAGGGGCATTCTAGCCACCAACGGTTCGATCCTTTACGGAGCTTCTCGAGGCGTGGATTGATACTCCTGCTTGCCTTCTGTGATTTCTATGGAATGATTGACCGAAACGTCCCGGACAACCTGTGTTTGTCCATTTGGCCAACGGATCTCGATTTCGTCTACTAAATCGGATTTGCCCAAACCAAAAAGTACTTCTGCGGGACCACTGCCCATAAATCCATTGGCAGGAAAGAGATCGCGAACAATTTTTTTCTCGCCTGCTTTCACGGTGATTCTAGAGCCAATGCCAGGCGAGTTCGATTGAATGCCACGGAGGCGGATGCGTAGTGAGTTTTGTCGTGGCATTTCATTTTTGAACAGGCGCAGACCGCCTCCTCCTACACTGCCGACCAAAAGATCTTCGTCACCGTCGTTGTCGTAGTCCAGGGCTACGGCAGTTCTGGAATCCGCATCGATATCGCAAGCCGACGCGAAAGAAGCGTCAATAAACTCCAGATTTCCAGCATTCAAATAGACTCTATTGCGTTCGTATGCACTTAGATTTTCACCCTTTTCAGGCATCTCAAACGGGTTTTCTACCCAGAATTCTCCGTTGTCAGAATCGATTTCGCCCAGTTGGGGGATTCGGCAGGTTCTGTCCATTGGCTGTGTCACGACAGCTCTCCAAAGACACGTTCATCCGTCTGGCTTTCCTCGGTCGAAGCTCATGAAGCCTGTCGTAGAATAAATATCCAGCAACCCGTCACCGTCGATATCAAGTAATGTTGGACCAAATGCCCAACCAACATCATGAACTCCCTTCGCCTCACCTATTTCGGTGAATTCGTCTTCGGAGCCTACCGCTTCCAGGCTGCGGGTGTAGAGACGGTTTCCTGCGCAAGATCCCTGAATCTGTTCGTAGATGCCGGCAGGATAATCCTGAGATTCAACTTGTCCAATGATTCGGCGACCCATTTTCGAATACATGTTTGCGACATAGATCTCGGACATTCCATCGTTGTTGAAGTCACCCGTAGCCACTCCCATGCTCGTGGAATAACCGGCAGCTTTTGACTGCTCGGAAACATCTTCGAACGTCCCGTCACCTTTGTTGCGAAGCAATACGTTTCGTCCGAAATCGTTGGCAATATAAAGGTCGGGGTAATGATCGTCATCGTAAAAAAACCAACTTGCTGCGTGGGAGTGTCTTTTGCCACCTCCAGCATTGGCTGCCTTGGTAACATTTGTAAACTTTCCATTACCCTCGTTTCGCCATAGTTGGTTTTCAATGCCGGTGTTGGTTTCGTTTACCCATTGTTTGGGAACTTCCTGGTCGTTCTTGACGATAGCTGGCGATTGATAAAGGAAATATAAATCAAGCAAACTATCGCCGTCGTAATCGGCGACCAATATGCCCATGCATTCTCTTCGGAAACGTAGTCTTGAATCAAACGTCACGTCTTTGAACCGAAGTCCTTTATTGTTGTGGTAGAGTTTGTTGCCCATTATCAAGTCCGGGTAACCGTCGTTGTCGTAGTCGATCCAGGCACAACCAAAGCTTGTTCCGATACGAGTAGGTCCTGCGGCCGCCATCAGATTTCGTTCGGGACCGGCATCTACAAATCGATGCCCTTTGCTGTTGACCAGCAAGTGGGGGAAGAATTTGCTGCAGGCAACCGCGAAATCAAGCTTGCCGTCCCTGTTCATGTCCTCAACCGAATACTGGAACCAATACTGTTCGGTCATGACAACATTTAGATCCCAGTTGTCAGCGAGTTTCAATTCGTTCAAAAGGGTTTCATCGGTTACCTCGCGAGTCAAATACCGATCTGCATTACGATAGGTTTCATTTTCGATTTTCCACTCAGAAATAACGGGTGCAGAAGTGATCTCCGAGATTTGTGCCAATTCAAAAACGACGGTTTGTTCCGATTCGTATTGCATCGGTTTGCTTTCGCTGTCTTGGCCAACAGCATCGATGAGGATTCGACAGACCCAAATGGGATCTGTCTCCAAAGGTTTAGCTATTTTTAAGATGCGAAATTTTAGACGGTCCAACTTTCCGAATGACTTGGAAACCGATAGAAGGTAGTCGTTGAGTTTTTTTCCGTCTACATTCGTCGATTTAATATTTGCGTTGGATTTTGCATTTCGTGTTCTTTCGGTAACCACGGACGCCGATTTCTTTGTCCATGGAATTTGATCAATCGTTTCTCCAGAAAACTCATCGAAGAGAAAAGACCCGAGCCGGGAGACATCGGCATCAATAAATGCCTGCTTCCACGCTTTGCCGAAGAGCTGTTCGATTTCAAAAGTGATGTGCTCGGCATCAAAAATGAAAGCCTGTTTTTCTTTGTCCAGTTCTGCTTCGGCGATGGCCTTTTCTCTGGCCTCTTTTTTGGAGGGAGATGACCCGTTTGATTTTCTTGCCGAAAAAGAACTGTTAGGCGGATTTTTTTCTTCTGGCGTACAGCCTGCTAATACGAACAGGGAAACGACAAGGGCAGATAAGACGGTTTTCATTAAACGGCGTCGATAAGGGTGGTTCGGAGAAGGTGGAAATGACTGGATCTGTACACAGAGATCAGGATAGATGGTTTTTGATTCTGTACGGATGGTTCGTTTAATCAGTTCAATCCGCATCAGCTTTTTGCCCTCAACTTTTCCGATGAGCGAATGTTAAAAACGGAAATTGAAAACCCAAAGCATTAAACTGAAGTTTCCATCGCTGTTTGGTTGCGGGTCGAAAAATGCGGTTTGTCTAAAATCGGCTTTTGAGGAACGGTCTGCCAATCGACTCCTATCATCAACGAATTAATCCCCGAGCCAATTCCAAGCATGGCAATTTGGTCGCCAGAGTCGATAAACCCCTTTTCCAAACCAATTGCCATTGTGGTCGGTAATGCCGCTGAACCGGTATTTCCAAGCCATTCAACCGTCATAAAGTCTTTGGCAACAGGAATTCCCAGAGATTCCAGCATCAGTTTTCGATGGGTTGTACCGACTTGATGACAAAAGGACTTGTCGATTTGTTCGAGTGACCATCCGGTTTGCTTGAGGAATTTCTCAAACGTAATCCGACCGGTTTCAATCCCCTCCCGCATCAAGGTTTCTGAATCGGTAGTCATCAATGGAGACATTCCGTCGGCTGCGGCTTCGTCCTTACCACTGTGGCACAGTTTGTGGAAACTGGTGTTGGCTTGAGTGACCGCTGTTTGCAGGCGGTTCCCAGTTTTGCTGATTGATCGATGCGTTAATAAAACCGCACAGCTCGCCGAACCAATTGTTAGCGATGCAATCGCCCCCTTGATTGTGTTGCGAGTCAGTTTGTCATCACAGTTCAATGTGGCGATCGTCGTTTCAACAAGTTGTCGACTACCCTCGGTGCCTACTACCAAAGCAGCATTTGTGTGTCCCAGTTCAATCATATTCGCTGCTTGGACCATGCCATTGAGAATGCCAAGACAAGCATTGGATGTGTCATAAATGGTACAGTCCGCGCCAAGGCCAACTCCATGATGAACTCGGCAAGCGGTCGCAGGTTCGAGATGGTCACGGCAAACGGATCCATGAATCAGAGCCCCGACCGATTCCCGGGGCACCGATGCAGCATCGAGTGCTTTGTTACAGCTTAGAATACTGATATCGCTCGGGAGGGTTCCGGCTTTCCAGAATCGACGTTCTTTGACACCGGTAATTAGCTCCAGTCGTCCAGGAGGTAATTTCAGCCTTTGATAAAGTGGTTGAAGGCGACACTCGATCTCTTCCGATGAGATGATCTCCTGCGGAATTGTGTAGCCAAAAGATTCGATACAGACGTTTTGGAATTGCATGAAAAATCACGGCCTTTGTACAGATCAGTCAGACCTTCCAGTCTAACAAAATCATTCTCGGTTGTAACGTGCGTTGGAACAGTCCGTTTTAAGGGCAGGACGAACAACCGCTGTCATACAGCAGTCTTAACCACCTATTAATACTTCCTACGACCCCGTTTTTTCTCTGTAGAATCTGTCGATTGACAATCTGGGAACCTTGGTCTGATCACAAGAAGTCTAGGACTGTAGGAGTTTTGGGGATGATGTCGGTGATCGACAACTTGTGAATTTCTTTTTTGAGAGAAGTCGGCATGGTCAATGGAAAACGATTCTGAGCGGGAGAGCGAGAAAAAAACGCGATTATTTTCCAGATAAAACCGCCTGTTTTTGACATATTTCAGAAATGGAATCTTCATCTTTGAGGTGACGAGTTTCGATTCCCGCCGCAACCAAAGCCCCGCTGTTTTTTGCGAACTCGTCGGTCGAAAAACAATTGATAATGGCGGTGATCGCGAATCCTTGTTGTTTCAGAGAAGACAACGCAATGACCTCTGAATCGGTGACACTGGAGAGGATCGCAACAACGGTCGCGTCGCGGGGGAGTCGATCGGTTGATTCCAGGATCAGTCTTGCCAGGTCGAGACCACTTGTTTTTTCCATTCTTGCCAAGGCTTCGAATATTCTTTGCAGTTGTTCAACACCGCGACGGGTCTGAACAATAACCGGTCGGAGACGATCGCTTGACGAATGCATTTCTGCAGATCGCTGGGCTTCTTTGCGTGTTCGAGAATCGCCCACCCATCCCTCCGTGCGAATTCGGTCCGCCGCGTCTCTTCCGTTTGAGATCAAGCCAACTTGCTGGTTCATGTGAAAGACAGTGTTGGCAATGCTTGCCGCTGCGGTGATAGCGATTTCACTTCGATAGGGTTCGTGTTTTCTGGGAAAGGCCTTGCGATGGAAATCAACGAGGATCGTTGCTCCAATAACTGTGGAGGGTTCAAAAACTTTGCTTTGTAATTCGCCGGTTCGAGCGGTCGCTTTCCAGTTGATCCGATTCATTGAATCGCCCTGTTGATATTCTCGGACGCCGGCGATTCGAGTCGGGTCTTCGAATAACCGATAAGTCATCGTAACTTCACCAATTGGCCTTCTGGAAGCGACGTGATAACCAGTCAGCGGCACAGGCTTGGGGAGTACAAGTAGGAAAGTGGGTTTGCTTAGCACTTTGAATCGCCTGTGCAGGCCAAACAGATCCCCTGTTTCCAGCACAAGCGGGCCAATTTGAAAGTACCCTCTTCGATTGCATTCAAGTTGATACAGTAATTTTTTTTCTTCTTTGCCTTTTAGTTTCATCACGGCAATACGACTGCCGTGAACACCGAGTTTGGGTGGTTTGAAAACCATCGCACCGCGAGGTAACAGATCTTCAACCAAGAGCCAGGCCACCGTTAGGGAACTTCTGTTTTGGATCGCAATTTGAATTGGCACTCTTTCCCCAATTTCTGCAGTCAATTGTTGGCAGCTTCGACTTGCTGTCATGCTTTGAGCCCAGTGTCGAGATAACCATCTGCTTAGAAGAGTGACGCCTGCCAGTGTGTAAATTGCGTAGATCAATAGGCTCATTTTAAAGATGGTCACTAACGCAATACTGATGATCCCTGCGAGAATCCAGATCATGATCTCCTCCTCCGCCAAAAGGGCAAGATTCGTGGTGTTTTCAACAGGTCTGGGTTTAGGCCGCTTTGTTTCAGGATGGCTGGGGCTCTCCCCTCAATCAAAATGGAAAGACTATTTTGCGGAGAGAACAGGGACTGCAATTTCGGACATGATGGAGTCAATGACCTGCCCAGCGGTTATCTTTCTTAGTCGGCTTTCCGGTTTTAGGATCATTCGGTGTGTCATCACCGCCATGGCGGTTCGCTTTACGTCATCGGGTTGCACAAAATTTCGACCTCGGATTGCCGCCATCGCCTGCGCTGTTCGAAACAAGGCGATCGAAGCTCTGGGGCTGCCGCCGAGGCTCAGGTCGGGATGTTGTCGGGTATCATGCACAATTTGCAGGATGTATTTTCTAACTTTTGGATCGACGTGTACGTTGCGGATTTGTGTTTGACATTTGACGATTTCTTCTGGGCTGACAACGGCTTGGATTTCATCGACCGGATGGCCGGTCTCTAGCATCTCAAGCATTTTTAATTCCTCCTCCATCTCTGGGTAGCCCAGACTGAATTTCATCAGGAATCGATCCAATTGAGCTTCGGGAAGTGGGAAGGTGCCCTCTTGGTCAACAGGATTTTGGGTAGCAATCACCACAAAGGGTGGTGCCAAAGTGTAGGTGGTTCCGTCAACGGTGACGCTGCCCTCTCCCATCGCTTCTAAAAGTGCGGCCTGAGTTCGGGGCGTGGTTCGATTGATTTCATCCGCCAAGACTATATTCCCAAAGAGCGGGCCTCGCCGAAATTCAAATTCACCACTCTTCTGGTTGAAAATGGATGCACCGGTGACATCACTGGGTAAAAGATCTGGTGTGCATTGGATTCTTTTGAAGGACGCCCCTACGCTACCGGCGAGCGCCCTGGCCAACATGGTTTTTGCCACGCCCGGAACATCCTCCAGCAATACATGACCCTCGCAGAACCATGAAACAAGGGAAAGAATAAGCTGCTGCCTCTTTCCCACGATGACGTTTTCAACATTGGTAATGATACGCTTAGCGATTTCTTGGATGTCTTTCATTTGCTACCGATCGAGGAATATTGGCCTCATCAAACTTGAGGCGGCAATCGCCATTATACGCGACAACGATTAATGAAAAACAAATATGACAGGAAAACGTCAGGCTAAAGATCCTGATTTTAGATTTTCTGAGTGCGCAAAAAAAAAGCCTGTCCCGAATGACAAGCTAATATATCGTGTCCTGATTGCCTGATTTAAAAGGCGTTTCGGACGTTTATCTTCGGTTGTGAAAAAAATGGATTGATAATCCTCGATAGTTGATTTGGCGCGATCTTGCTGCCCCTGATGTTCTTCGAATCTGGTTCCGTCGTTTTAGAAACAGATTTTGGATTAGGTTTGAAAAAAGGATTAAGAACTGTTTTCGGGGGACCAGCAATAGAGTTTTCTACTGGCATGACTCCTGCTGGAGCAGCAAAGGGACTAATTCCGTAGGCACGCGAAACGACGCGATTGTAATAGACTGGCGGATGCACCGCAAAATAGGGTGGGTTAGGAATGGAGATTCCACCGCCCGTTCTCAGGACGGCTATTGGCAGCTGCCCCAATGGTGAACCTAATTGGCGGATTTGAGCGTGCACATTTGATTCTAATGTGAAAAACGCTACGGCTCCCAAGAACATGGTTAGGGCTATATTCTTTATCATGGTGTCGTCCAAAATTGAAATGCTGGTGATTGCTAGTTGGCAGAGGCTGAGTTTTCCGGCGGCTCAATGCCTTCGATCGCAGCGTTGATACTGAAGTCTGGTGAGGGTTGGGATCGTCGCGATATTAACGAAATCAAATGGGCGTCCCAACGCCAGATGTTCACACTGATTGGAGCCAAGGACAATTTCAATGTTTTTTTCTGGATTCAGTGCTGGTTTTCAAGCCATCACCCATCATCAGGTCAACAGGAACCAAGGGCGCGGTGTTGAAATCTAAACAAATTAAGCAGATATGCAGACAAGCTGGATTTGATCTAGTTGGAATTTGTCCTGCTGTAACACCAAACGGCCTTTCCCGGCTTCATCAGTGGCTCGATGCAGGTTTCGCCGGTGAAATGGACTATATTCAGCGTCGGCGTGAAGCCTATTCCCATCCAGACTCGGTTTTCAACGGTGTGAAATCGCTGATTGTCCTTGGACTGAAATATGCAGGTTCCAAGCAGCCTGAGAAAATGGATCTTCGCGTTTCAAGGTACGCCCAGTCAGGCATGGACTATCACGATGTCATTCACGAAAAATTGAAAACGGTGCGCCAGCAACTTGAGCGAGAGTTGAAGGGATTTCGATTCCGTGGTGTGGTGGATACCGCTCCGTTATTAGAACGGGAGTTTGCCCAATTAGCTGGGTTGGGATGGCAGGGTAAAAATACCATGCTGATTTCCAAAACGGACGGGAGCTGGTTTTTTCTAGCAGCTTTGCTGACAGACCTGAAATTGGACTATGACCAACCCTTTGAGACTTCGCATTGCGGGACGTGCACGGCCTGCATCGATGCTTGCCCCACTGATGCCATTGTGAAGCCGTTTGTCCTGGATGGTTCCAAATGCATCAGTTATTTCACGATCGAGAGCCAAAGTCTGCCACCGATGGATCTTCGAAAAGGAATTGGAGAATGGTTGTTTGGTTGCGATATTTGCCAGGAGGTTTGCCCTTGGAATCGGAAAGAATCTGCCTATGTCGAAGCAGCAGAGGGTTCTTTGGCGGTTTTGGACCCAGACTTCAGCCACTTAACGTGTACCCAGCTGTTTGAACTCGATGATATAGAATTCCGTCGCAAGTTTAGGAAAACTCCGTTTTGGCGTTCAAAACGGCGAGGAATTCTGCGAAATGCCGCGATTGTCTTGGGAAATCGTGGTGATGCCTCGCTTATTCCGGTCCTGAAAATAGGGTCTCAGGACGTTGAGCCCCTCGTTCGAGCTGCCTGTTATTGGGCGATTGGGGTCCTCGGTAGTGTGTCGGTCCATGCCTTTCTTAAGAAAGCACTGCAAGCAGAGATTCACGAATTGGTTCGAAAAGAGATCCAAAAGCAGTTGATAAGTTCGCCCGGAATGCCGAAATAATGGAACTATACGACCGATTGTGACGTCCAAAGCCGGAGCGGCGGAGATTATTTGCTGCGGCGATTAAACCGGTTGTGTTGATTTGGTAGTAGAATCCGCTTGATTCCGGTCCGGAACAAGGTGGACACCAATCAAAGAGAGCCACTACTATTACGAGACAGAAAAGAAAAATAAATTGCTTGGAAGCCTCATTTCAATAGCTTCTTAGCCAGTTACTTAAGGATGATACGAATGGATTCAAAAGCGGAAGTTTTCGCAGACGGAATGGGAGAGATAACACTTTCGGGGGGAATGGTAAGGATCGATCTCGTCAGTTTATCGCCATCCAAACAGGACGCCGAAGGTAAACCCCAATTAGAATTTCGGCAACGGATTGTAATGCCGCCCGATGGTTTTTTACGAAGTTTCAGTGCGATGGAAGATTTGGTGAAGAAACTAGTGGATGCCGGCGTTGTCAAGACTCGTGACGGTCAGGAAATAACGGCTACCAAAGCCGCTGAAATTCCAGAACCGCCCAAGTCTCCAAATTTTTAAAACGAAGTTAGATCATTAAAAGAGGCGTTCTCAATGGCCAATTTTTTTCCACCATCCGCCACCGGTATCGATCGAGAGATTGAGCTGCAGAAATCAATCCACGGGAGTCGGTTATTCGACTACGAGGATTTGGACAATAACCCTTTGGCAGCAGCTCGTTTCTATGATGGAAATGGAAATGGACTGACTGGATATTTCACCTTTCGAGGTGTGAAGCAGAATGCTGGGCAGTGGTTTGAGGTTTCCGCTGCTGATTTAAACAGGGTTCATTATAAGGCGGGGTTGGTTGTTGCGAGTGAAGTCGTCCAGATTCAGGTCTACGATGGGAAATTCTGGAGCACTCCGACTGATTCGAGGGTTTACACTGTTGAACCGAATCTCAGTGCTCCGGATGTCGAAACTTATGACGTAACGGTTGTTGCCAACGAACGGATTGTCGGATCAACGATGTTTTCGGCCAGCGACTCCGACGGTGATGACGTCGAGATGTTTCAGGTTCGGGATCAAAAAACCAATAGTAATAGCGGGTATTTTATCCTTAACAATGTCAGGCAGGATCAGGGAGCTTGGTTTGAGTTTTCCGCTGACGAATTGGTTAATCTTCGATATCAGAGCGGCAAGAACGGTCAAACCGAACGGTTTTTTGTTCGGGCTTCTGATGGAGATAAATGGAGCTCGGCCAGTTTTTCAATCGCCGAGACCCTACCTAACGTTAATCGTCCGGTCGTCAGTGTTTCCGATCGCAATCTAAAAACGAACGCTGTCACCAACGTCAGCAGCCTGTTTAGTTGGAGCGATTTGGATTTAAACACTCTGAAGTCCCTCAGCTTTTTTGATACTGGAGTTTTGGCCAACGGCGGGGCTTTTTGGGTAAATGGTGTGAAGCAGGCGAGTAATTCATGGTTTACCGTGGATGCTCGCGAGGTGGAGAATGGGAATGTTTTCTATCACTCAGCTAGTTTACTCGATTCCGAGAGGCTTCGAGTCCAAGTTTCTGATGGCAAGTTTAAAAGCCAGGTTGTCAGCTTTCTGGCGAATACTACGGTGACTCCCGATATTGATGTTGTTGATGAAACTCAGGTTATCCTTGATTCATCGGTCAATGATCTGACGACGTGGTTTACTCAGACCGATCCCGGTCCAACTGTAAGTACTTGGCAGTTTTTCGACGCGTCTCAGTTTTTGGACGAATTTGGTAACGAATTAACCGGCACGCTTAACTTTGACGGAAATGATCTCCCCGCTCTTCGAATTCGTGAATTTACGACGGCCGAATTGGCGGATCTTTCATTCACGGCGGGTCGAGCGGACCGAGGTATTGAATACGACGAGGTGTTTGTACGGGGAAAAAATGACGGCGCGGGATTCTGGAGCCCTTGGCAACGAATCAATCTGGATTCTCTCTACAATATGCCTGAAGCGTTGGTCAATCCATTGGCAAAATGGGGGCCAGGAGTACTAGGGACCGGGGTAACGATGACCTTCAGCTTTATGGAAGTCCTGCCGCTGTACTATATTGATCTTGATGAAGATAACGGGACATTCCAACCGTTTACACCTGCCATGCGGCAGGCAACGCGGGAGATTCTGCAGACTTATTCGCAGACGTTTAACATCAATTTTGTCGAGGTCAGCGACATTGTCGGTGGTGACATGCGATTTGGAATGATCGACAACACCGATGCGATTGCCTACGCCTATCTTCCACCAGGATTTGGCGCCCCTCCAAGTAACGTCACTGTTCCAGCGGACATTTGGACTGAACTCGATTTTGTTTACGATGAATTCACCGATGCTAATGGAAATGTGTTTCCTGAATTTGGATGGTTTGATGATGACGCAATGGTCAAGGGAAATGACCTTTATTCTGCGTTGATCCACGAGGTCGGTCATGCAATGGGATTGCAGCACACTTTTGACGAGGGGCCTGGTTCGGATGTGTTACGACCACAAGTCGATAATAACAACTTTACTGTGATGTCTTACACACGCCCGGATTCGGCAAATGCTGCCTATCCATTCACTGACTGTGCTGCGTCTACACAAGTTTACGATAACGTAGCGCTGAACCATTTGTACGGTTACAATACGGATTACAACCGCGAAGATAATGTTTACAGTTATCTGCCCAATGAGCATGCTGATTATGCCCAAACGATTCATGATCCGTTTGGAACGGACACGTTGGATTTTTCAAACTACACACCTAGCTCGACGATCGACCTACGTGAGGGGCGTCATAGTTCAGTTGCCGGGGCATCCCGTAACTTCAACATCTCGTATGGGACTGTGATCGAAAATGCAATTGGTGGGTCGGGTAATGATATCATTATAGGTAATGAGTCCGATAACACGATTCAGGGTGGCCGTGGAAATGACATTTTGCGAGGTATGGGCGGCGACGATTTTCTTTTCGGGCAGCAGGGAAGCGACACTTATGGGTATTCGCTCGGTGATGCCCGAGTTGTGGTCAACGAGGAACGGAGCGGCGGTAGAGATGTGCTGGAAATTTCGGCATTTCATGAGAATTTTGATTCCTTGACCGAGGATTTGGCCTTCCGAACACTTGAAAATGGTCGAAGTATGGAACTTTCGCTTGCCCCTGACGGAAATCCAGAGGGAACGGTGAAGATCGAAAATCAGAAGTGGGGCGGCTCCAGACTTGAGATACTGAGGCTGTTTGACAATGAGGGTGAGCAGATAGGTCAGGATATAAGCTTAAATTCGATTTTTCTGCAATCAACGGATGCTTTCCAGTCATTTGCACAGACAGAATTCCAAGATCGATTTGGCTTTCTCGCAATTCCCTCCTAGACTTCTCCATCAACCCGGACTCGAATTCAACCTCGTCCGATCTCGGATGAGGTTTTTTTGTATGGGAACGAAGGGTCGGGTTATACGTCTAAAAGGGAAAATAAGGATTCCGCTAAATCATGTCCGGAAGCAGCAATAAGCCTGGCTCACGAAGCGATCGTGAATCGTCTAACAACGATGATCCACACGTTGGTTCTGAAGAAATCCCATCTGAAAAACAGGGCTTGGATCCTTTGTCGCATAATCGACAAGCAAATTCTGCAGAAGGCGATTCGCCCGAACAGAATCCTTCGGGATTTCATGGGGGTGATGATAGTTCCGATAGCGAGAAGGCCAACGTGGAAGGATCCGCTGAGTCCGATCAGTCACCCAAGATCAAGCATACCTCTCTTGCTTGTCTGGCGTTGGTCGCTCGACACCATGGCGTTGACATCAACGCTGATCGCTTGATCCATGAATATTCTCTAGAGGATCGTGATCCAGATCAGAGGCGACTTCTTCGGATTGCCAAAGACAATAAGTTAAAAGCCAAGGCGACACGTTTGCGTTGGAAGCATCTTATCCAGATGGGCGAGGCCTATCCGCTTCTGGCCCGACTGAAAAATGGGAACCACGTCATCTTCGTCGGCAATCGGCAAATCGAAAAAGATGGAAAGGTCGTTCATCAAATAGCCATTTTTGATCCCCTTGCTGACCGTCCAGACTTTATTTTTCTTACCAAGGAAGAGTTGTCAAAAAACTGGGATGGTGATGTCATCCTGATCAAGAAGACGTTTGGAATGTTGGACCAGAACCAACCATTCAGTCTGAAGTGGTTTATCCCGGAAATTTTCAAACAATGGACGTCGTTTACCGATGTCGCAGTGGCGGTGATTTTTATGCACCTGATCGCTTTGGTGACGCCGCTGTTCTTTCAGATCGTTATCGACAAAGTCTTGGTAAATCAGGCGGTGCAGACGTTGACCGTCATTACGGTCGGTATTGTCATCGCCTTGGCTTTTGATGCGCTCTTGAATTTTATGCGAGGGTATTTGCTCCTGAATGCTACGAGCAAGATTGATGTTCGTGTTTCAACGCGAACGTTTCAACATTTGTTGAAATTGCCCATCCAATTCTTTGACCATATCACTGCCGGTGTGCTAACCAAACACATGCAGCAGACCTCCACGATTCGTGAATTTCTGACCGGTTCGTTGTTCATGACGGCCTTGGATGCGACAGCATTATTGGTTTTCATACCCGTCATGTACTGGTACAGCCCTAAGCTTCTCATGGTGGTGCTGGTCGGATCGGGTCTGCTGGGACTGGTAATTGGTTTATTGTTGGGGCCGTATCGACGGCGGTTGGAGGCTCTCTATGCAGCAGAGGGTGACCGACAGGCGATGTTGGTTGAATCCATTCATGGGATACAGACCGTGAAAGCTCTGGGGATGGAGCCGGTTCAAAAACGAAAATGGGATGATAAAACAGCACAGTCAGTCGCAATGCATTATCGGGTGGGGAAAATATCGACGGTGGCGTCGAGCATTTCCAAGTTCCTTGAGAAAATGATGACCGTGATGGTCATTTGGGTTGGTGCCAATCTTGTTTTTTCAGGTGAGATCAGTGTCGGCGCCTTGGTTGCCTTCAATATGATCGCCGGTCGAGTAACAGGTCCTCTGGTTCAATTGGTTTCACTGGTGCATTCCTATCAGGAGGCAGCATTATCGGTTCGCATGTTGGGAACGGTGATGAATAGTCCCCAAGAGGAGGGGATTGATCGTGGTTTGAGGCCAGCCTTTGATGGAAGCATGGAATTTGAGGATGTGACATTTAACTATTCACCAACCAGTCCTCCGGCGTTAGACGGTGTTTCGATTAAAATTCCGGCTGGGAAAGTGGTAGGTGTTGTTGGGCGAAGTGGTTCCGGTAAAACAACCCTAACTCGGCTAATGCAGGGCCTTTACAAGATGCAGTCAGGCATCATGAGGGT
Source organism: Planctomycetota bacterium (assembly GCA_014238905.1). GTDB lineage: Bacteria > Planctomycetota > Planctomycetia > Pirellulales > Pirellulaceae > JABAAE01. The sequence continues at coordinate 81,163 of JABAAE010000015.1, read as the reverse complement.
TGATAATCTGGACATTCGAGAATTGGATATGTCTCACCTACGACGGAACATTGGCGTTGTGCTTCAGGAGAATTTTCTTTTCCGAGGATCCGTTCGGGAAAACATCGGGATGGCAAAGACCAATGCGAGTTTTCAGGAAATCGTCTATGCCGCCAAACTCGCCGGTGCTGATGAATTTATCGAACGAATGCCGCAAAGTTACGACACCATGCTTGAAGAGAATGGCACCAATTTGTCAGGGGGTCAGAAACAGCGTTTGGCAATTGCTCGCGCGTTATTAACAGATCCAAGAATATTGATTTTTGATGAGGCAACCAGCGCCCTGGATCCCGAAAGCGAAGCAATTGTTCAAGCTAATCTTAAACGCATTGCAAAAGGGCGAACCGTCATTATTGTTTCACATCGGCTTTCAACGTTGACTGGTTCGGATGCAATTGTTGTTCTTGAACGAGGAAAGGTAGCCGATATCGGTGGCCATAAAAAACTACTTCAAACTTGTCAGGTTTACAAAGAATTATGGTATCAGCAGATGGGACGAGCGTAGCTCAGGATCCAGCTTCGGAACCTGAGACCAGCGAAGAGGCAGCAGAAGCGGCCGAAAACAATCCATCGACGACAACGGCAGAAGTTGAAAAACCGTTGTCAGCGAGAGAGATACGCCACGAGAAGAAACGGTTGATGCGCGAGGAAAAACAGCGTCGTCGGATTGCCAAGCAGGTGATGCCATTTCAGTCGGACGCGGTGGAATTGGAGCATCGAAAAGTGGCCGGTGGCGCCCGTTGGACGCTTTACATTTCTATATTGTTAATTTGCTCTACCATTGGTTGGGCAACTTGGGCCAAGATCGACAAAATTGTGATTTCTAATGGTGAATTGGTGCCAGTAGATACCCCAATTGTGGTTCAACCCGTTTTGAGCGCACCGATCAAGTCAATTAATGTTCGTGTTTTCGACAGGGTTAAGGCTGGGCAATTGCTCGCTGTTCTAGACCCGACATTTACCGATTCGGATATTGCGCAGCTCAAAAGCGATATCAGCAAAGCCGAAGCGGCGATTGCTCGATTGAAGGTTGAGTTGTCTGGTTTCGATCGTGTTTTTGAAATTGGCGAGAATCCTGATCCTGATCTTCTATTGGAGTTTCATAACTATCAGATCCGGAAGCTGGCTAGGGAGGCCAAGTTGGCCGAGTTTGAGGCAACGCTGGCGAAGCTTGACGTCAAACAGGTCAGCAATAGGCAGATGGAAAAAGAATATGCCGATATGGAAAAAAATTATCTGGACCGTGAAAAACGGATGACGAAACTGGTGAACGAGGGATCTGCCAATCAACTTGCATTGCAGGATATTCAGCTCCAGCTCAAACGCTATCATGCAGAGGTCACGCGGATTCGCGGTGATCAGGCACAGACGACCGCCGAGCTGGTATCGACCGGGGCGATGACCAAATCTTTTTTGGCCGAGTGGAAAAAAACGGCGATGTCAGAACAGTTGCAGGCACAGAAAGAGCTGGACAAAGCTCTGGAGGCTTTGAAGAAAGCGGCCTACAACAAAGAACGGGCTGAGATCTTTGTACCCGTTGATACTCCACATGAGGAATTCTACGTCATTCAAATTGCCGAACGAACGACCGGGTCGATGGTTCAAGCGGGAGAACCGTTGATGCGTTTGATTCCCATCAAGGCCGAATTAGAAGCTGAGGTTGAGATTTTAGGAAAAGACATTGGTCAGCTGTCAGTGGATATGGATCTGCCGGTGCGAGTCAAAATGACTTCGTTCGAATATCAAAAGTTTGGAACGTTAGACGGAAAAATTCGAACGATTTCCGAAGGAACGGTCCAAAAGCAGGCCGGTGAGGGAAAACCGGCTTTATCTGTCTACAAGGCCAGGATTACGATCGATTTTGATCACTCCGAAAAATTCACTAAACCAGGTCATTTTAAACCCCTTCCTGGTATGTCTGTGATTACGGATATTAAAGTGGGTGAACGTCGCGTTATCGAGTATTTCCTTTATCCGTTTTTGAAGCATTTAGATGTTGCTGCTCGGGAACCCTAGGGCGAATTCTTCGGAAACTGGATGAGCCTAGATTACGCAAAGATACATTAATTATTTTCGTGAACGACAATGGCCAATCAGCGGCGTCCTACCGTATTTCCGTCGACGGTCATTTGAGCGGTTTGCCAAAGGGTGACAATTATGGTCCCAATGGTGGAGGTGGAAACACTGGCAATGGCAAAGTCGGTGGATGGTCCGGCAAGGCAAATGGGAACTGATTTTTGATCGTAATCCCCTCTTGCTGTTTGATTTATCAGCTCAATCCCCCGAACAAAAAAATCTTGCAGAGAAACATCCCGGATGGGTTTCAGAGCTTCAAGATCTTCATAAAAAATGGATTCAAGAGCTGTCTTCATCTCCATGAAGATTGTTGGTATCAACAGGAGTCGGGTGTTTCGTCATCGACATGCCGATCGGTGGCGGCAAAAATCAGGCTCGACACCAGAGTTCCTGTTCGTTGTACCGAACTTCATGCTTATCCAAAAGTGAAAGAAACTCGTCTTCGAACGATACCGTTTGGTGGTGGTCGGTTTGGTCTGCGATAAAGCGCTTGATCCGACCTGCCATCGAGTAGCTGACAGTAAAGTAAGCTATCTTTAGAGTCAAATCCGCTTGAGGTATTGAGGACGATTGTTGTTGAATCCAACGCAATCCCTGCAGCTTGATCTTTTCCAAGAGTTCGCCTATCGGAGTGACGTCGATCGTTTCAAAAAGAACATGTAGATGTTCTGATGATCCTCCAAACTCGAGAATTCGATTACCGGAATTTAGAAAATAGTCGCTAATGCAATTTCCAAACGGATCGTTAAATGCTGGCGTTAACCGGTTTTGATTATCGGTTGCGTAAAAGACTGCGTGATAAATGAGGCATGAATTATGCATTTTGTCGCCTTTTGAAAATGGGTGTCGATCCAAAACGTCTTGATTTGATCATCGGAGCTTTGGGTGACACGATTGGTCATCAAAAGGAGGTTTTCAACCGGTTCTGGAAAAAGGCCGGTTGTTTATCGAGAAGTTGTCCCAGAAATCGTGCGTTCTTTCCATGAATCAGTCGGCGACCGGACTGTTACGGCGATTCTCTTTACTTGGTTTTACTGGCAAAATTTCAAGTCTTTTTGGCCAGTTTGGTGATACGGACGTGCCCGTCATGATGGGCGGTTACAATCCGGATACCATCGGGATGTACATCCATATCTCTGGCAATATTCGGAAGTTTGAAACGGTGAAAGTCTTTTTCGGTTTGGGGATTCCAGAAAATCAAAAAACCCCCATCACCACCACCACACACCCCACAAAGCGTCTGTTCATTCAACCAAGCGACCTGCCAGATGACTCCCTTTTTGATTCCCGGCGCGATTAGTTTTTTTTTCAGCTTCCCTGACTCGAGGTCAAATAGCAAAACGAGTGGTTCGTGTACCGCCCCAAACGGATTGGTGGCTTTGTAGGTGCCTCCTGCGGCAACGAGGTTTTGTTCGGTATTTATCGCTATTCCGCGCACCCCGCCAAAATCCGTCTGTTGCCCAGCATGATAGGTATGAAGATCCTTGGCATCGAAAGAGGCAATCTCCTGATTATTCTTCAATTCAGTTTGAATTAACCGGCCCATCAAATCACCGGTAAAAATAGACTTGTTGTCAGGGTGGAATGTCAATCCATACACATGCCGGCTGTGGCTCTGGATTGTGTGTAGCAACTGCCCGTTGCCAGCATTCCATATTTTTACCAAATGGTCATTGCCTCCCGAAGCAATTAGTTTTCCATCATCAGATGAATCGACACATCGAATCCATCCCTGGTGGGCTTTTATGGACCGGACGGGCTTCTCTGGATCGCTTTCGGTTTTCCACCACGTTAACTTGCCATCGCTACCTCCGCTAATGACGTGATTTCCGTCGGTTGTAGTCGCCAAACCACGTACCCAGGTATCATGACCGTTTTTAAGTAGTATCCGCGTGCCATCGGATACCGTGAATCGTTCGACGAGATTATCCTCTGAGCCAGAAAAAACAAATTTTCCCTCGGAGCCAAATCGGCAAACATTTAATGGCGCATCATGTTTCCATTGAGCAATGACATGAGCTTGGCTGGGATCCAGAGACATCTTGGAGCTACTAAAGAGAGGAACGGTTTAGGTCAGTATTTCTTCAATCGGTTTCGATGCAGGGTCTGCGATGGGAATCTCACGTCCATCGATATCAAAAGAATCGGTTGAGTTGACGCCGACAGCCTGCATATAGGTGTGAAATAAATTGGCATGGTCCACCTGTCCATCGACTACTTCGGTCCCTTCGTTATTGGTTTTGCCGAATGAGTGACCACGAGCGATGGCCCCGCCACCAAGGCATATTGACCAGGACTTCCCCCAATGATCTCGTCCGTAGTAGTGGTTGATTCGGGGAGTTCGCCCAAATTCCGAAAGAACAACAATCAAGGTGCTTTCCAGCATTCCCCGCTCTGCCAAGTCGGAGACCAGATTGGAAAATGCCCTATCAAATTCGCCAAGTTGCTCAATATGGAAATTAAAATTTTCATTATGCGTGTCGTAATTGGAATGGGAGACTTGGACATAAGAAATTCCTTTTTCCAAGAGTCGCCTCGCAAGAACGCAGTGTCTTCCCAGATCATGATCACCATATCTCTCCAAATCTTTCGCCGGCTCTTTTGAAAGGTCAAACACATCCCGCTTTTGCATCATTTGTAGTGCTTGCTCGTAGGAGTAGGTGAAGGCCTCTGTCATGGCGGAGCGTCTTTTGGCGAGAAATTTTTCGTTCATCTTTCGACGAAAATTCTGGCGATCCTGATCTGCTTGATCGGTAATATGTTTGGGGCGGACGGTATTCGCCGGGGGTTTTCCATTCCCTAGGCTAATGCTGGAAAATCTGGGGCCAAGGTAAGCCGAGTCGTTATTTCTGCCTCCGCTACCGCCATTGGTGATTAACACATGACCGGGTAATGGGTTTTTGTCGTTGACAAGTGCCCTGGCAGCGACAGCCCCCAGTTTTGGGAAATTGCCTCCGGGCATTTGGCGACGACCGTGGAACATCGCGTAGGACCCTTTTCCATGGTCGTTTTCGCTTGTGTTAACGCCACGGACCAGACAAAGATGATGCATCTGCTTGGCAGTCATTGGTAGTAACTCACTGACGTGAATTCCAGGCACCGAGGTAGGGATGGCTCGAAAGGGCCCACCTGTTTTGGTTCCCGGTTTGGGATCCCAGCTTTCGAGTTGGCTAAGGCCACCTGCCATGTTGAAAACGACTACTCGTTTTTGATCCACTTCCAGCTGTTTTGCAAATACCGGGTTAGCATACAATCCAAGGCTGCCTGCTAAACTTGCTCCCGTTGCAACGGTTGCACCTTGAAGGACACTTCCCAGAAAGCGTCGTCGTTGATTCGCGTGTTCGATTGAATTGCAAGCGTATCGCGCCTTCATGGCGGTCTCCGAATAGATTAACTGGGTTAGTGGTTGAATCGAAATTCTGCGGAATTCAATAAGCTCCAGACCGATTCGATAGTCCGGGTTCGCCTTAGCTTGGTATCATTTCCAAGATACTCCTGTAAATCCTCGACTTCCTCTTCGCTGGGGAATCTCGAGAGAATGGACAAGTACAAGACGTCCGAGATTTCGTTGATTTTGTTCGACTTTATCATGCTTTGTGTGACGTTGTTGCCAGTAGGATTCGCATAGGAGTTAATGGACCCAGCATTGACGGCAAAAAGCGCCTGATCGGCTGTCGCAAAAAAATCGCCCTGTGGCTGGCCAGCTCCTGCAGCATAATAGCGAATGAAATTGTTGAGATGGCTCTTAAGAGCGGTATGCGTCCGTTCTTCGATCATCCTCTGTTGATCGAGATTTAATTGGGCATTGGGATCGAGTTTGGATTCCTTGCGCAGCTTAGTTGTTTCAGTTGCCCAAGTGCGATCATAGACGCCACAGGTCTTGAGAACACTCCATGCCAACTGCTCGGGTGACAATGGCTTCAGCGGCGCCATGGTATGATTGTTGGCCAATCTGATGGAGAGGGACTCCAGCAAGCGTTCCCGCTGGGATAACAAATCGTCTGAAATCTCTTTTGCATTAGCGCTTTGATCCTTCTCGTTAAGCCGGGCTAATTCACGCAGGCGTTCATAAGTAGCCAATTTCGATTCGATGGCTGTCCGGTGTGAAACCAGCTTTGCCAGTTCTGTCCGAGTTTTTCTGGCCTTGGACTCGGCGGTGGAGAGGTTGACTAAAAATGGCTTTCGTTTGGCATATCCATTTTTCAAATTGGATTTTGCAGTCTCTCGCTTGGCGGCAGAATCTTTAACTGTGATTTCGTTTTTTGTCACCTTACCGAGTAAGGTCTGAAGGTCTTTTTGAACCAAGTTCATTTTCTTGACAAGCCGTTCAGCGACTTGGGTGAGATCTTTATCGTCGGCAAGCGGTGCTTTGGAGTTTTGGATGTGTTTTACGGCGGACTGGAGTGCCAAAGCAGCAGATTTGAGATTTTCAACCTGGAGTTTGAGCTTGTCTAAATCTGTTTTGGATTTTAGAAATGTCGCGTCAATGGTGGCCAGGCTCTTGCGTTGGTTTTCCACTTCTACAGCCGGAGAAATGTACTCTTTTTCAACGGCTTGCCATGTTTCTTTGGCCTTGGCGTAAACTTCTCTGGTTCTGCCAATCTCTTCTGTCATTTTTTTCTGCTCGGCTTGGAGAGCTATCATTTTTTCCGCCAACAGTTTGTCGTTGATAGAAAAGTCATAAAGATCGAATCCTCTTTGATAAACTCTTGATAACGCCAGCTCCCGGAGGAACGCCTTCATGTTGTATTGCATTTTTGCAATGTTGATTCCCAATTCGGTCATCAATTCTGGTTTGACTGCCGGATTGTCTCGGTGATGAAAATCAAGAGGATGAACCAGTCCTCGCCCAAACAGATGTGCCCATAGACGATTGGCAATGTTTTCGTTGAATGCCCGGTTCAGTCCATTGGTCGATAGTTCCGCGAGTTGTTTTCGTCTGCTGTAGTTGTTGCTATCAGGGTTGTTTTCGATTGGTAGAATGTCGGGTTCAATCAGAGCGACTTCACCAATTATTCTCGGACCGGTACGATGCTTGGATTCCTTGATGAAGACCGATTCATAACTGATGTCATTTCCTTGCTTTTCGGCAAGGATCTTTAAGGATACGGGTTTGCCAGGTTGGCCATCTTTGTTTTTTGCTCCTGGTTGTGAGATTGTCTTGATGTATCCAGGCGTCATGAATGCCAATAGTCCCTGATAGTCGGATTGCAGGTAATCCTCAACAAGTGGGTGGTCATGACATTGGGCGCATTGAAGGTCCTTGCCGAAGAAAATTCTACCAGCATCTCTTGTCAATAGATTGGGTTCGGCCTCTCGAGCCAAGGCAAAGCGAACTGCCGGTCTCAAAGATGAATCGATTCCATCAGCAGAGAGGATTTCACGCGCAAGGACGTTCCATGGTTTGTTTTGGCGTACTGAATTTAATAGATATTGATCCCATTGGGGTTGCTTGATTTCCTTAAAAGGTCGGCGTTCCATGAGAGCGATGTCTAATGCCGTCGCAAAGTATCTTTCGAATTGAGGCGTCTCAAGCAGTTCGTTAACCAGTTTTTCACGCTTTGCCGGGGCCTTGCTGTGGATAAAGGACGCTGCCTCTGCAGCCGAAGGAGGCATTCCCGTCAGATCGATACTCACTCGTCGCAGGAACTCCGAGTCGTTGGACGAGATGGATGTTGGTAGGTCACTGGCAAAATGTTGATCAATGATGTCTCGTAGCTTTTGAGCATTTAAGCCGTCAGCGTTGAGACTTGCCAGCAAAAAGACCAAAGGCAGAACGGCAACCCGCCAGACTTTGATGCGTTCACGGTCTGTAGGGGGAAGCGATGAGTGGCTCGTTAACGGTTGATATCTTAACCGGATTGGGATCATGAGCAGATTCCAAGGTGGGGACGGGCATCCTGCCGCGGTAAATTCATTATCTCAAACAGGTTTTGGTGAGTCAATGTTTGTTCAATGAATTTCCGATTTCAGATTTTTAGAAAGTGCCGTGGATATACCACTGTTTTTTTCGAAGATCACGAAATATCCAGAACCGACTTCCGTTTTCTGTTTCAATTTGCCAGTAATCGCGTTCTGCCATAATGCCTTGCCACCAACCAGTCTGGATTCGTTCCGGTCCCCAGCATGTCGCTACTTTTTGTCTGATACCTCGCCATAAAAACAATGCAGGGGGACCATCGGTCGTAGAGAAAGCTTGCAGTTGCACAGGTTTGGGCAGCATTCTTGGAGGACGGTCCAGCGGGCGTGGAGATTGCCAGGGCCTCTTTTTCCATTGATCCTGCTTAGAAGGAGTTCTTTCCTGAAAAGGACTTGGGATAGCGATATTGTTTGATTTTTGTTTCTTTGTATCGGTTCTTTTCTGCTTTCGCCGTTTCAATCTTGGATGACTTGCCAGTCGGTAGTATTGAAAGTCCAGTTCTGGTTGGTTGCCTGGGCAAACCGAAAAGCCAAGAACTTTGTCTTCTCCGAGTCGGACACCCAGACGATTGACTAATTGTGCCAATAGAATCGGGTCGTCCCGCGGATTGTCATCAAACAGACGTTTTTGTTTTTGGATCAATAGGGAGCTTTGCGGAATACTGATTCTGACTTCGTGGACATTGCCTGGCAGGTGCAGTTGTTCCAGTTGCATTTGAATTAATTCCACCAAATGTGAAGAGATGGCAGTGGGTTGAAATAAGCCGATGCGGATACTGATGAATTTTTTTTTATCATTGTCACCGTCCTGCTGATTCTCTGAATCACACAGCAGCCTGCAATGGATTTGCAATGCACCTTTTTGGTGCTGTTGGAGAACAATGCAAATCTTGGTCAATTCACTGCGGATAACGGTCTTGATTGTTTCGGGATGGCAGCTTGGGTGATCGATTAGGAATTCGGTTTGGAAATGAGGCGGTTTATGACGGGCGACAATCACTTCGTGACGACGTCCGGTTGCCTGGTCAAGACGCTGAATCAGGTCGGTTCCCAGTCGGCTTGCCAGGCTTGTCCGAGGGAGTTGCAGTAGCTGCTGCATCCGAACAATTCCCAGTTGGTGCAGTGTGGAAATCGTGGAGTCAGGAATCCGCAAACAGTTTATTGGGAGTCGGGTGAATTCCGGATGCTGAGCGATTTCATGCCAGTGGTTGACTTCCGGAAAAATAGCGATTCGTTTTGAAGTAGTCGCTGTGGTGTTATCGGCACTTGAATAGTTTTTTGAACCGGAACGAGAGTCCTCTTTTCTGAAAGCTTCGTTCTTGAATCCCCATGCCAACCCAATTGTGTGGGCAATTGATATGCAGGGCCAGTAACCGAGTGTTGAGAAGTACTCAAGTATCTGTTCGCCAAGATTTTTTTCGCCTTGAAAGAGTTGCTTTAATCCTGTGATATCGAGGTAGATGCAATTAGGTTGTTCGGCTTGCTCCAGCCCGACGATTGGGCTGAATATTTCGCATTCATCAGCGAGACTTTCTAGGGCTTCCAGGTCACGCTCAGGGTCATGATGAATAAAAAAGGAACGGGGTGTCTGGGATGGTGTGATTTTGGTTGAGTTTTTTTGGCTCGCTTGCTTGATTAGCGATTTGGCTTCACTGAGAAGCATGCCGACTTTGATGCCACGTTGCCTGGCAGCTGCTGAGCAAGCTGTTACCAGCTGACCCCGTCGGGCGTCCTGTTTGTAAAGAGTCGTTAACTGATTTTTAAGATCCGGTTGTGCGACAGCAATTCTTTGAATTGACCAGTTGGGTAGCCAGAGGCAAAGAATGCGTTTTTTCGTTGATTGCTGGTTCATGGATTGATTGGGTGGCGACTGGTCGATTCCGTATCCGCTTTAAATAGACTTTCGAAATTTCTGATGGGCCCGGCGTGGAAGGCTCGTTCACTCCAGGTGTTGGGTAAGTGTAGGAAGGCCGTGTGTGGACCCGCGTTTGGGGTTGAGATGTGTGCCTGATCTGGCCGGTGAAAGAGTCAACTTCGACAGAGGCTGTTGCACCAGAATGGCCATGGCGGGATCGAATTAACTGAATCTTCAAAAAACGATTGGCAGAGAAATTTTTGGGATGCTTTCGAAGTGATTTTGCCGATTGGGTGGTTTGGTTTGTTGAATGATTAGATAGGTGAAGATTCATGCCGAGTAATCTGCCGTTTGGGTTTTGTTTTGTTTGGTGATGATCATTTTTGACTTGCTGGCTCAAGGATCGAGTACGTGGAAAGGGTGAAATAGATAACTGGATTTCGGACCAGCTCGGTTCGCCTCTAGCACTTTGAGGACGTTCTAGGAGTCCCAGGCAACCACTGGTTTCGGCTGCCAGTTGAAGACGACGGAATGTGTATTCGTCCAACCTCCCCAATGATCCCCAGACTGCCCCTACTGCTGGGCAGCTTAAGGCTTGGTGCAGCGACCAGTACAAATCTTTTTCTGAATTGGGCTGAAGTATGATGATTTGCTTTGAACGAAATCCCCATGCCAAGGCTGCTGGTGGATAAAAAGTGCGATGTTGGTCAAGAATGACAAAGACGCCACCATTGCGACAGGCTTCTTTGGCTGTTGCCAACGCCAGATACATCGCGCCACTACCTTCTTCGACAGAGTTGAATTGGTGGGGTGGAGATTCACGATGATTTTCTAAAGACGAATCTTGTTTATTGAATTTAGGATTGGGTGTTTGGTCGTGATGTCGATTGATTCGTGGAAACCATTCCACCAAGCTTCCGCGTGGGAATCCACCTGAGGGTAGGATGGAATTGATTGCCTCGCATCCACTTGACACAATTGCTTCGGTGTCGCTCTGCCGAGAGGTGGTCTCGAGAGTGTGGATTTTATTTTGAAGTGTTTGAAGAAGAGTGTTTTGCATGAATCGTTCTTGCTGCACACATTTGAATGTGGAGAGGTTGGAAATCGGTTCCTCGTATTTTTCCTGGACTGTCTATCGTCATTAAGGGGGACTCGTCTGGTCACCCAATATGAATAGTGTACAAAAATACACTATTTGAATTTCCCGTCAACTTTATCGGGAGTAAAACACCCTGTTCCAACATAAGATTCATACCTGTGATTCGCCTGGATTTGTCAGCGCAGGGCATTGCCAACCAACGGCTATAGGGCTCAAAATGGTTTTTTCATCAACCGAACCGGTGATTTTTCTTGCCTGCGAATTGGTTCTACAGTCAAAACGGCTGGATTTCTATTTGTAGGCAAACCCCGGATTCGTTGATTGTCCGATAAAAGAGTTGTTCACCTCGAAAATCTCAAATTTGGGCAACAAAAGCAGCGTGTCCTATCACCGTCAACAACTCGTTTCAGACCTTTTTAGGGTGTCTTATCACCAATGAATTTTGAAATTAGACAAGCCGATTACAAAAATCCAACGCAAATGAACCAGATTTGCCAGCTTCTCAATGAATATGCATCCGAACCGATGGGAGGGGGTGTCCCGATTCAACCTGACCGGATTAACCAATTAAAAAAGGGGCTTGGAGAATTTCCTTTGGCGTTTTCACTGATCGTTTATGATCAAGAAGATCCCATCGGATTGGCCAATTGTTTTTTCGGTTTCTCTACGTTTGCGGCCCGAAAGCTGATCAATATTCACGACCTGATGGTTTCGAAGAAATTTCGTGGAAAAGGGATCAGCCAACTGCTTTTAAAACGAATTGAGGAGATTGGATACGAGAACAACTGCGTCAAAATTACCTTGGAAGTACTCGAAAATAATGAGATCGCCAAGAATAGTTATCAAAAATTCGGTTTTACCAGTTACGAACTGAGTTCTGAGACGGGTCAGGCTTTGTTTTGGCAAAAGAGTCTAGACGCCGAACAGTTGAATGGCTGCCATCAGTCTTAGAAATGCCTGCGTTGGGAAAGCGGCATTCGGTTTGGCTTCAGATGTTTTTTTGATTCTCAGGCATTTTTTCCAAAGCTGAAATCCTGTTGCAACATTTGATGAAACACCAAAGTTGAGCTGTCTATGGTCGAAAGTCCCGTTGTCATCGTCGGAGCCGGCGTGTCAGGCCTGATCTGCGGGATAGAATTGTACCGCGCAGGCGTTCCTGTATTATTAATCGATAAATCTGCTGCCGTCGGCGGTCGAATTCAGACCGAATGCGTTGACGGATTTCTGCTTGATCGTGGATTTCAGGTATTGCTTTCAGCTTACCCTGAAGCACGTAGATATCTGGATTACGACCGGCTTGACCTAAAGAGTTTCTGGCCAGGGGCTATCGTAAGATATAAAGGTAGGTTTGTTAAATTCGTCGACCCGTTAAAGCGTCCCCGGGACTTTTTTTCTACATTTTTTTCTCCGATTGCGACGCTGATGGACAAGCTTCGGATTGCCCGACTGAACGCAGCCTGTCGTCGTAAAACCATCGAGGAGATTGAGTCGCAAACCGAAGTGTCGACGGAAGATTTTCTACTTGATTTTGGTTTTTCCCCACGCGTGATCAACTCTTTTTTTCGCCCTTTTCTCGGCGGTGTTTTTCTTGAAAACAAGCTTGCCACTTCAAGTCAATTTTTTCAATTTGTATTCAAGATGTTCGGCGAAGGCGAGGCCGTCCTCCCAGCAGAGGGGATGAATGCCATCGCGCGTCAGTTGGCTGAACAATTGCCTTCTGGCAGTCTGCAGCTCAATGCAACCGTACAGAGCGTTGCCAGCGATCGAGTGTTTCTCAAGGGAGGTGCGGTACAGGATGCCGCGGCGGTTGTCTTGGCCACCGACGTGGCCACAACTTCCCGATTTCTCGACTTGGCGGCACCGGATGAACATGGTGTTTGGGTTAGCTATTTTGATGCTCAGCGTCCTCCCTTGGATGAAGCACTCTTGGTCCTGAACGGTTCCGGAAAAGGCGTGATCAATAATTTATCGATTCCCAGTAACGTAGCATCCAGCTATGCTCCTGAGGGCCGATCGTTGTTGAGCGCGACGGTTCTGGACGATCAAGTAGGATCGCTTGAAATATCAGACGAAGACTCTCTGGCAAACGCAGTTGGAGAACAACTTGAAGAATGGTACGGACCGGTTGCCACTCAATGGCGGCATTTAAAGACATACCGTATTCAAGGGGCACTGCCAGTTCATGATTTGGTGCCAAACAAAAAAGACTCGGTCATTGACGGGATGTTTGTTTGCGGCGACTTTCAAGGGATTCCGTCGACCAATGGCGCTATGAAGTCAGGCCGGTTGGCAGCCGAACGAGTCATCAAGAAACTGCGGTCTGATTGATTTCTGTATAGGTCAGGTTGTGGTTTTACTTGGCCATCGAGCCGAAAAAGACGGCATTGAACATCAGCCGATTCGTTCCATACCAGAAGGCCCGAAAATTGGGGTCTTGGGGGATCATGATGACCGTCCCTGTTCCAGATCGTTCTGCGATAACGGCCGCTGAATTTCGTAAAAGATCGACGTTCTTTTGAGAACAGTACCCGGAGATTTGTGGGTCCGCTGTATAGACTACCGGGTTGCGGTAAGGGTTTTTGGATGGCTTGAGAATGATTCGGTTGTTGCGAAAAACAGGCAGGTTTTTGGAGGTCACCCCATACCCTATCGGGTGTGTAGGATCGACAAGAGTATCAAAGATGGCGCCGCTGATTCTCTGTAATGCTTCGTTGTCCCGTGCGTTGGCAAACGGAAGTTGAATCGGTTTCTCTGCTGGTGGCTTAATCGAATCCTGTAGCGGCTCTGCTGGTAATAAATCCACTTGAACCAGTTTGTTTGTCTTCGCCCAATTGATCGCTGATCCGATCAGGATCAGGTTCCCTCCTTTATCGACCCAGTTACGAATTTCACTGACGGACTTTTCACCCAACTGACGGAAGGTTCCGCTGACCAATACAAGCGTATTGTATTTGCTGATGTTGGTTACGCCTAATCTGTCGACGTCAATCATCGACAGGGGCAGCTTGAGTCGAGTGTCAAATAGATGCCAGACTTCTCCGGCTTCATAACGGTTTACGCCGCTGCCAATCAGCATCGCAGTTTTCGGCTGGCGGACAGGGATGAATTCGTTGCTTCCAAGATCAATCCCATCTGGGGTGAGTCCAGACTGTACTGGGAAAACTGGCGTCATTGAGGCAGACAGTATTTTTCGGATAGTCGCCGATTTTTCGGGCTGAATTCCAACAGGAATCATTAAGGTCCCGTGTGGAAATTGAATTGACGTTTTTTCTGTCGTGATGGAAAATGGTTTGGCTGCTACTCTAATCTTGATATTCTGACGCAGTAATTCGCCTGCCAGAGCTGGCGATTCAGCAGATCGCCAATCAATAACATAGGCAATTGATGGTGGTGTTTTCACCGGGGCATTTTTTTTCTCGAGATTCTCCAGCGACAGCTTCTGCATGGCATCTAAAGGCAATTCGTGCTTAATGCGAGTGGTCTTTAATCCGAAAGCCGATGGTAAGTGCCATGTCGAAACATCATAAAAGATGTTCTCTCGGAAATGGGTTCGTTTTTCGATCAATGAAACCAGGAAACGATATTCCGGCTGGTTTGCCGGAATCACGAGAACGGGTTGACCGTTTTCAGATTTCTCAAATACCTGAATGTCATGTCGTAAAAGTACTTTTGCGAAAGAATGCAGTCGGCTTCGATCTGCCCCCACGCGGAATTCCAGATAACGGAAGTTCGCTTTTTTAGCTTGGGTAATGGAATCCTGGAAAAATTTCTTTTTGTATTCCAAGAGTTCTTTTCTGAGGTCAACGGTCGCAGCGAGCGACGACAACGTCGTCGTAACCTGGTTGCCAATTGTAAAGGGAAAAGTAATTTCGCCATTGGCGCTGTCTTGGCGATGGCCGCGTGAACTAGCCTGCTCAAACAGGATTCCAACCGACCCATGGAGATCAGGGTAAGTCGATCCTTTGCCCATATAGAAATCGTCAAACCGCTCTTCGGTCATGTAAAAGACGCCCTGCTTATCGAGCGCCTTGGCGTGATAAAGTGCCATTCGTTTGGTGAGTTCAAAGTTCTTTTTCGGAGTTAACGGATTATTACGAGCAGTTATTCCTGGCTGAAAGAAATAAGTTGAATTGGTACCCATTTCATGAAAGTCCAAAACTACATTGGGTTTCCACTGGTGGTATTCCCGCAATCTGCCCTGACTTTCCGGGTGTTGAGCTGGTAACCAGTCACGATTCAAGTCGAACCAGTAGTAGTTAACCCGGCCTCCCGGAAAAGGCTGTATGTGTTCAGCATGATTGGGGTCTGGGTTTTGAATTCTGCCAACGTGCCCGTTGGCCCAACTTGCAAATCGGTTAAAACCGTCAGGGTTCAGGCTGGGATCGAGTAGGATCACACAGTGGTCCAGTATGCGGTTGATTTCGGCACCTTTGGCAGCCGCAAGATAATAGCCAACGACTGCAGCAGCATTAGACGCGCTCGACTCATCGCCATGGACTCCATATCCCATATTGATAACAGCGGGAAGATCTTCAAGGCGCACACTAGCTGATTTCACAGGACGAGAAAGGTCTCGATGAGACTTCTTAATGGCGTCCAGTCTTTTTCTGTTTTTCTCCGATGTGATTGTTAGCATGACACAGGGTCTGGCACCGTGTGAATAGCCATAGATCTTCATTGATATTCGCGGAGAAATCTTGGCAAGTCGTCGAAGATAGGAGACTAGTTGGTGATGCTGTAGGTGTCGCTCGCCGATAGAAAACCCCAGGTGTTGATAGGGCGTAGGGATGGACTTATCAACTTGCAAATCACGAGGAAGATACTGGAAATCGTCAGCGCAATTGCAAGCAGAAAAAAGAAAAGACCAAACTACAAGAGATGTGAATTGGAGGTGCCATTGACGGAGTAAGTTCTTCATGGGTTCAGTTGTCAAAACTAGAAGAGGGTGAGTTAATTCGGTTTAGGATCAAACTTGGCAAACGGAAAATCTCTGAAGGACAGGGCGATCCACTAAAGATGGGTGTTGGAGGAAAGCAGTCTCATTGTAATTCAGTCAGCAATAGCAACGGGCAAGCCATTGGGAAAAAGGCAAATTAAGAAAAAAGCCGACGACTGGAATGGGCAAATAATCGATACAAAAAAAAGAACTCAACCTGAGCAGAGTGTGACAATGGTTCGGGATGATATTGGATTCCCCTTTTTGCCGTTGAAAATAGGACCAGTCCAATCACTCGCCAAACCGAGGAAACCTCTGCGGTTAACCCGCTAACTCGATCGCCAAGTGGACCCGATTGAGAAACATGGCATCGGCGACAGCCTCCCTTTTAACCTCTGTCGACGAGTGCTGAAAGCTCGCCTTGGTTACGCGGACGGGTGGTTAAACGGGAGAGCCTTCAAAAGATGAAACCGCTCAATTGGAAAATGCTGGCGGCGAAGAAAGTAGATTTTTAACACCAGATTTTAGACAACCTCAAGCTTGGATCTTTGATATGACTTGCAGATAAATTGAAGAAAAAAACTATAAGAATACAACTCCTCTTTAATCTTGGAGGTCCAGGATGACTGATTTGCTTTCACCACAACCGATCCTGCAAGCCTTCGCTTCGATCTGCTCCATGGAGGATTCAATTTGGGATCGGTAAGGATAGAGCCGCCAGCCTGACCACCGGCCGCTCCGTTTTGTTCGAAAGGTTAACGAGGCTCCGCCCGTTTCGCAGGGGAGGAGTAAGTGTCCATTTTCGATTTTTATTTTTGGAGCCACCACGGTCACTTTCATGGAGTTGATTGTTTCCATAAGAACGGGCTCTGGAACCATGCCCAAATCACCAATTCGGAGTTGCCAATTTTCTGTTGCCGTTCGAAACTTCTTTAATTGGGAGCTAAAACGACTATCCGCCGCAAGATTTTGGATGTTGTGGGGATCGATGTCACAGTCATAAAGTTCTTCGATCGGTTTGGACTTGGCGAACCAATTTGTCTGTGGTGGTGATAGTTTCTTTTGAGCATTCAGTCGCCGCCAGGCTTTCATTGCAGGCATCTCATCCATGTAATCGATCCCCTGAGCATAGGTTTTCTCCGGTTCAAAATTGCGGATGTAACGGAAGTTTTGACCACGAGCACCTCGCTGGAGTTCATAGGCTTCGTCCATACGGGCTCGATGAAAAAAGATGAACTCGGGTTCCTGTTCTTGTTCGTTGCCAATCAGAACCCTGCCGTGCATGTATTCTGGGGGACTGATTCCGGCAACAGAGTGTGGTCGCGGTGAGGTCAATCAGCGAAACCAGGTCTTCTCGCGATCTGCCGGCCGCTAGTTTTCCGGGCCATCGCATGATGACTGGCACATGCGTACCTGAGTCATAAATCCATCTTTTACCTCTAGGCATTCCTTGTCCATGATCTGACCAGAAAACGACAAGCGTGTTGTCGGATAGACCATCGTCTTCCAGTTTTTGAAGGATGTTTCCAGCTTGGCGATCCATTTCAGAAATATTGTCTTGATACCATGCCCGGTTTTTGCGTGCCTCCGGGGTGTTGGGAATATACGGAGGCAAGAATGGACCCGCTTTTTCGGGGTCATGGATTTGCTCGGGGTTTAGTTTGTTGAGGATTTGCTGGGGTCGTTTTTCGCTATGGCGAATTTGACTTTCATGGCACACGGTCAGGTTGATTACTGAAAAAAAAAGGCTGTTTCTGTCCTCGTCCACGCCAGTCCCCGTGTTGGGTGCCTTGCCGATCCCAAGCCGTTGTGGGTGGCTCAAATTGGTAATCGGTTTTGCTGCGATTGGTGCAATAGTATCCCTTCGCTCTCAGGTATTCAGTAAAGCACTTGATATTGGAGGGAGTGACGATTCGACTACGCATGTGCTGGGAGCCAATCGAAATGGGATAGACGCCAGTGATAACTCCACTTCTGAGAACGGCGCAAACTCCCGAATGAGTAAAAGCTCGATCGAATCGAACACCCTTAGAGGCTAATGCGTCAAGGTTGGGAGTCTAGGCGTACTGATCTCCATAGCACCCAAGGTTGGGGCTAATATCTTCACAGCTCATCCAAAGGATGTTGGGTAAATCGGCGGCCGCAATTGGTTGGCCAAATGGAAGGATTTCAATACTGAATCCTCCTAGAATCAGGATCAACGACAGCATCGTTTTTCTGTTGTCGTGGTTATGCGTATCACCAACATTGGCAGAAAAGTTGAAAAAATGATTTTAGCCCACCTGAAAACAGGTGCACCAACGGCTGGCCACTGTAACCAGAAACCGATCGTTTGACTCGAAAATGAGGATGGGGCTAGAACAGTGATCGTCTGGAATGTTGAGGTTCATCCAGCCGTTACCTACGATTAAATTGGTTTTCCAAAGCTGCGATTGTCTCTGAAAAAGTCATTTCGATAGCCGGCTTGCCCCCTCTCGGCAGGGGCGGCTGGCCGGTCGACTTGGTGATCGTCAGTATGATAAACGCTATCACTGCCAGACCGAGTATTTCTTGGAGCATCCCCTTTGCCGTTTTGGTTCGTTTCATGGTCATTCCTTTGGTCCGCGGTATCCTGTTAACATGAAGGTCGAACAGGACTATTAAGCAAAATTTGTTCCAAACCGGGATTCGCAGTCAAAATCGGTGTATTTTGGAATTTTTTACGGTTAGCTGCCCCGCTGTATGTAGTCGAATCGATCTCTCTCTGTGCCCGATTCGATGACTGGAAAACCATCTAAAATTGAAATGGAAGTTCCCATCGAAACTTTTTCTCAAGATATCCGCGATGGCATTGCCGATAGCTTTTTTTCGCAGTTGCCGTTTGATCCTTATCCTGTCCAAGAGGAGGCCATGTTGTCATGGTTTACCTCCGATCAGGGTGTTTTGGTTTGTGCTCCTACAGGAACAGGTAAAACACTGGTTGCTGAGGCAGCCATCTTTGAAGCATTGAAGCTGGGGAAAAAGGTTTATTACACCACGCCACTGATTGCATTAACCGATCAAAAGTTTGAGGAATTGCGTGAATCGGTGGTCAAATGGGGATTCAGTGCGGATGACGTTGGATTGGTTACCGGCAATCGCCAAATCAACGGAAACGCCAAGGTCTTGGTGGTGGTGGCGGAGATTCTTTTGAATCGACTTCTAGATCCCGAGAACTTTGATTTCCGGGAGGTCTGGGCGGTAGTGATGGACGAATTCCATAGCTTTAATGACCCTAGCCGGGGAATCGTGTGGGAATTTGGCTTGGCACTATTGCCTTCTAATGTCAAAACCATGCTCTTATCGGCTACTGTAGGAAATAGTCAGGAGTTTATTAATTGGCTGCGACATCGTCACGATCGCAATCTGGCCTTGGTACAGGGAACGCAACGGAAAGTCCCTTTGAGTTTCCGGTGGAGCGAGGACCTCCTATTGTGCGACTTGATCGAAGACCTCGCCAAGGGGACATCCGATGATCGCAAAACGCCCGCGTTGATCTTTTGTTTTAACCGGGAGGAATGTTGGTCAGTTGCTGAACAGTTGAAGGGGAGAAAACTTCTCGACGATTCACATCAAAAGACCCTTGCGAATCAACTTAATGAAATGGATTTTTCGGAAGGTGCTGGACCCAAACTGAAGCAGATTTTGATGCGTGCAATTGGTGTCCATCATGCCGGAGTCTTGCCCAAATATCGGCGTATCGTTGAAGAACTCTACCAGCAAAAGCTCCTTTCGGTTTGTGTTTGTACAGAAACTTTGGCAGCCGGCATCAACCTCCCCGCACGTAGTGTGGTGATCCCCAGCATTATCAAAGGACCACGTGGCAAGAAGAAAATTATCGATCCCAGCAGTGCACACCAGATGTTTGGCCGTGCAGGGAGACCGCAATACGATAAGCAGGGATTTGTTTTTGGATTGGCTCATGAAGACGATGTCAAAATTAATAAATGGAAAGAAAAATTTGCTCAGATTCCTGCTGATACCAAGGATCCCGGCCTGTTGAAGGCGAAGAAAGCCTTGAAGAAGAAAATGCCAAAACGGAGAGAGAATCAACAGTATTGGAATCATTCCCAATTTGAAAAACTTCGAGATGCACCAGCACTCAACCTCTCTAGCCACGGACCTTTGCCATGGCGTTTATTGGTACACATGCTGTTGATCTCTCCGGAGATTGAAACGATCCGAGAACTAGTCCGTAAACGATTGCTGGATAGTGGTCGTGCGGAAAAAGCCCAAGCGAACTTGGATGAAATGTTGATAACACTTTGGCGGGCAGGCTATGTGGATTTGGATCCCAAACCGCTGGTTGTTGGAGCTGAAAGCGAGAAAGAAAATCTTGGCGATGGGGATCATGTTCAACATGAGGATCATCCCATCCAACCCAGATTTGCCCATCCCACGCAGCGAGCAGAGTTTTTGGCGGAACTTCGGGCGGTCAACCCGCTCTATGGCATGTTCATGATTAACCATTTGGGGATTGCTGATCAACATGAATGGCTGCAGGCATTTGAAAGTGTCTTGGAATTGCCAATGTCGGTCGGAAAAGGAATTCGGGTCCCAAAGCAGGAATTTCTTCCACCTGGAAATTTACAGTTAGAGCGTCTTGACGAAAAACTTCTTGAATTGGGACTTGCGACGCAAGATGAAATCCTTGGTAAAACCAATGAAGATGGAGGTGAAAAGAAAGATAGGTCACTCTTCGAAGAAGAGCCTGTTTTCGCTTTGACGTTGGCAGAGAAGCTGCGTTTGCTGTTTGACTATGAGTTTCCAAACGTGCATGACGTCAAAACCAATAGCGTCTGGTGTGTTGGAGAGTTGTTGGAGTTCAATGATTTCAACAAGTACATTACGACCAAGAAACTGCAGAAACAGGAGGGTATGATTTTTCGCCATGCGTTACGGATGGTTCTATTGCTTGACGAATTTGCCAGAATATGTCCCCCCGAACGCGATGCAGATCAGTGGGCTGAAGAGTTATTTGGGGTTGCGGATCAATTGGCGGAATTGTGTAAGGCAGTGGATCCCCAAAACACCGAAAAAATGTTGGAGGAAACCAAGGGGCAGAACCAAGAGGGGAAACCATGACTAGCGGTGGTGCCAAAAATCAACTTGGTTCGATAATGATGAGGTAAGCCAATTTACGGAGAACTTGCCTCTGTGACGAGAGCTGCAAAGTCAGTCATGTTCTCAACCACAAAATCAGGCTCGACCTGCCATGACAATGACTGGCCTGCGTTATTTGGGATTTCATTTCGTTTGATCCATACCGTCGTCATCCCTAGATTTTTGGCGGGAACGTGGTCGTGATAAAGACTTCCGCCAACGTGAAGCACTTCTGACGCGTGGCAGTTCAGTTTCTTGAGCATGAACTTGAAATTTTCGATATCAGGTTTGTAGCTTTTTATCTGTTGAGCGGTAAAAACCTTGTCAAATTTAATACGTAGTTGTTGTTGTGTTGCCTCAAATAGGTCGTCGTCGACGTTTGAAAGCACGACAAGGGGCCACCTTTTTTGTAGCTTCTGTAATGCTGGGATTGTATCTGGAAAAGGGTGCCACTTCTTGATTGAGTCAGCGAGCCGAAAGGGATGACTGGTGTCATTAATCTGAAAATACTGACAGAGATTTTCGTGGACTTGGCGTAAGACTTCACGGTAAACGCGAAAATTGCCGGATTCGGCATCAGCTTCCAGTCTAGAGAAAACCCGTAGTACTTTTTCCGAAGGAATAACACGATATTCATCAAAGAGTTCTGACAAAGCATCGCGAAGCCCTTTTTCCCAGTCCACCAAAGTGCCATAACAGTCAAATGAAATGTATCGGAAACGCTTCCAGTTCATTTTCCTACCCGAAAGAGATTGCAAATAATTCGTCATGAAAATCGGCAATCTATTCGGGGAGAGTGTTGCAGGCTCGCAGCGTTCCGATTGACGGTACGCTACCATAGGATCCGGGATGTGTTTCTCCAGACTGCGTCTCGATTGACTCAGGGCTTTTGATAGGCGGGATCGGATGGGTTCCCACGGGACAATAGGAACGTTATTAAATCAACGACTTCCTGCCGGTTAAGTTCATCCATCAATCCAGAAGGCATCAACGATTGGGGAGCTGCCTTTTGGCCTTCAATGTTATCTCTTCTGATCGTCACCGTTTTGGTGGCATCTTCTGGATCGGTGGCGACCAGAATAGACTCGTCGGTTTCACTGATGATTCTTCCGGTGACCAGTTTTCCATCTGCGGTCTGTATGATCTGAGCTCGGTATTGATCGGAGATTACTTTGTTTGGATTGATGATGGACTCCAGTAAGTCCCTTCGGTTGAACCTTCCCGAAACATTGGTCAGGTCCGGGCCAGTCGCTCCTCCTTTACCGTCAAATCGATGGCAAATAATACACTTGGCTGCAGCATATGCCCGCTGTCCAGCTTCAAATTTCGTTTCGGTGGTAGCCCTATTCCCTACGGCTTTCATCGCAGAATTCAAGGTCCATTGAACACCAGGACCCATCGGTTTAGGTAGTTCGACTGCTTGGATAGGGGGCGCGATTTCGGTAGAGGCTAATGCCGTCTTTTCTGCATCTGAAAGGTTAGCCATCGCGTCTTTGCGAATGTTTTGAATAAATCCCTGGTAGCTGGCGCCGCCGGATTTCGCCAAGAGCTTATTCAAAATTTCAAAGTATTCCCGTCGTTGCTCCAGTGTCCAACCGTACCTCAGATTTCGCAGCATGGACGCGTAATGAATGTTCTGGATTTCGGGGAGATTGGACAGCATCTTCGCGATTGTTCCACCGTAACCAGCGTTGCGGGCGAGCAAGTCAGTTAGGATTTCCGGATCCTGCGGGGGTGGGTTTCGCATTATGTTAAGGGTCGTCTCGATTACTTTGGGAGAATCCAGATAAACCAAAACCCGTGATAATTCTTTGTTCAAGGAGTCGCTCTGACTTGGAAAAATCGGATCCAACTTGTCTGCAAAATCTTTTTTGGTTTTGGCGTCAGGTTGACTCAGCCGAATAAAACCGACCGACAGCGTTCGCAGGTAGGCCAGTTTTTCCGATTTGGATAATCCACCAAAATCGATGGCCTGCATGACATTCAAGAAGGAATCATAGTTTTCAGCATCGCCTTGGCGAGCTAACGCCAGCATGGCATGGATCCGACCGTTGGCATCCTTGATTTGCATTGCCAAATCTAACCAATCGCTGATCGGCTTGCGTTCAATCCCCACCCGGGCAGCATATCGTATGTAGCGATCCCCATGGGAAAGCAAAGAAATCAACTCTGCTGCTTCAAAGTTTGAGTTTTCAAGATGAGATTTTTCCGCAAGCTTTCGAAGGTTGCGATCGGCAGCATGCTCTGAGTCATTGCCCTTGATAGGAGTCGTCGAATCACTTCCCTCGTAAACGACTCGATAAATCTCTGAATCCGTTCCACGACCACCAATTGTGAAATAAAGAGCACCGTCTAAACCGACCGCCACATCGGTTAAGGGCAGTGGTGAGCGGGAAACAAATTCCTCTTTTTTCCCAACATAAGAGCCTCCTTGCGGGGTTAAGTGGATCGCGTACATTGTTCCAAAAGTCCAGTCGCAGATGAAAAACGCTTTTTGATATTTGGCAGGAAATTTTGCCCCGTAGCCAAAAGCTGCACCAACCGGTGAACCGGGCCCGATGTCGCAGATTGGCGGCAAACTATCGGCATAATAAGTTGGCCATTTTCCAGTTCCACTTCTCCAGCCGAATTCAGATCCACTGGTAGCATGGACGACACGTGTAGGGCGATACCATGGCGACCCCATATCCCATTCCATATCGGCATCATAGGCGAATAGTTCTCCATCGGCGTTGAAGTCCATATCGTATGGATTCCGATAGCCCATACTAACTAATTCCCATCGTTTCCCGTCGGGATCGGTTTTGGCGATCCAGCCACCAGGAGCTAATTTTCCACGGGCATGTCCTCTTGCATCCCATTGTCTGGGCAGCAGGTGATCCTCTCCCCAGTTAGGAGCGATTCGACTCCAGTTCAGGTCTTGGGGCGGAGCGGTATGATTGCCAGCGATGACATAAATTGATTTCCCGTCTGGTGACAAACGAAGAGCATGCGGTCCGTGTTCTCCCCCCCCGCGAAACACCTTCAGCTTGTTGAGTTCATCGAATTGATCATCGCCGTTGGTGTCACGGGCCCGATAAAGTCCGCTTCCAGGACCTCCATTAACGGACAAATAAAGACTTTCAAAAGCGTAGAGCATGCCCTGGGCGCCAGAAACATTAAGATCAAGTTTTTCAACTATTGTTTTTGTCGATCCGTCGAGTGCGGCAGGGGTAATGCGGCTAATCCCTTTTCCGCCCTGGTCACTGGCAAGGATACGTCCTTTGTTATCAACGCAAATAGAGACCCATGAGCCGAGTTTAGCTTTAGGGACTGTAAAGATTTTCTCAACCTTGAATCCCTTGCGTACGTTGAACACATTGCGAGGTGTGCTTCCGCTCAAGGCCGTCGAGTCATTATTGAAGATATTTCCCCAGGGGCCTCCACCTAGCTTTGCCAGAACCGTCACACCTTTTTTCCATGTCGGAGTCTTGGACGCTGGTGAAAATTCCCACGTCGAGTCGGTAATGACCCACTCGACGGTGCCATCGGACTTCTCTAATCGTATTTTTGCTATCAGTCCTGCCGCACTACCATCGCTGTTATTTTTTCCGTTAATGATCAGGCTGTTTTGGCCAGGTTTCAACAGCTTGGTAATATCAGAACGGGAGGGCGTATTCCATGTAGATCCTGAAGTTACTTTTTTTCCATTGATGTCGACCCGCCAGGCGTTATCACAGGAAACAATCAACGAAGCCCGCTGAAAACCAATATTCTGGAATTCCTTTTTGAATAGAAAATTGTCATCTGGTGCCCCGTTACCGATCCAGATCCAGTTTGGTTGAGGACCCTTTGAAAAGTCCGCCTGTTGCTTGGTCGCCGGCAGCGTTTTGGTAGTTGTCTGGCCGTAAACCATCGATTCGGTCTGCTCGACACTTTGAGAATATTCTGACTGTCCGGCGAGAGTTGAACAAAACAGAGTCGCGATACAGGCACTAGGAATCAGGCGATGAATAAAGTGGTTTTTGCTAATCATGTGGATCGATAATGTAACGGATAAAAGTGTTTTTTAGATTTCCTTTCTAGTTTCGTGCTTTCAAATTCTCTTGGCAAGAGACTAAAAAAAAAATGTAATGTTTTGGGAGGATTAGCAGGTTAATTTTTGAATTTTGAATAATAGATTAGCAGATCGCTGGGACCATCCTTCACGGGAGTCATTCAGTGGAATTGAACTCCCGTTTAAAGGGAACAGAATGGCAGCAGGGAAAAATTTCAACAACCAAGATTACTTGGGTTATGCAAAAATATTACCTCAGCGGGAGAGGGAATTTCGAGGTTTGTTCGGTGGAATCCGTTTATACTCAGGGTCAAAAGTATTTCTCTAGAAGGTGTTTTATGAAAATCAAAACTTTGTTTCCCCCAGTAAAAATCGTTGCGTTAGTTGGATTGCTGTCGATTTTCGGCATCCATTCACGGGAGAATACGGCCCAGGAAAGCACGGTCGATCGCACGCATCCGCTGGGGAAATTAAAGGCTGAGTTTGGACTTGCAGATGGAGCTGCCTGGGATGGGAAATCCTGGCTTTACATTCCGGACGTCAAGAATCAGACACTGACGCGTTGGAATCCTAAAATGAAAAAACTCCAGGTCGTCAATCAGAAAATTGGGAGGATTTCTGCCACGTTCTTTCAGCATGGTCGTCTCTATCTTTCTGATAACGGTGAGCAGAATATCTCTTTTTTGAAACGGGTGGAGAAAAAGGTAATCTGCTCGCTAAAGCAGGATCCTGATTCGAAATTGCGACCAAATGACTTGGTGGTTGATAAAAATGGTGGGATCTACGTAACGTTTACGCCTCAGAATCAGGTGCATTATATTGCGGCAAACGGGGACCGTCACGTGGCGGTGCAAGGCATTGCAACGCCAAACGGAATCACTCTCTCCCCTGACGAAAAGACACTTTATGTATCGGCCTACGTGCCCAAACAAATATGGAAGTATGAAGTATTATCACCTGGCAAACTCGGAGTTGGAATCAAGTTTTCCGATCTTCCCCAGAGTGATGGTCGTGGTGCTGATGGTATGGCGATGGATCGTGTCGGAAACGTTTATTGTACGGGGCCGACAGGAGTAACGATTTGGGATACGAATGGTCAATTACTGGATAGGATTGTCACTCCGAGTAAACCCATCAACTGTATTTTTGGTGACCAGGATATGCAGACGTTGTACATAAGCTGTATGGATGGAGTCTACTTCCAGAGAATGAAGGTGTCTGGAAAGTTCCCCCAGCCACCCATCGACGATGACACGACCCTACCAAAAAGCAAGGACGTCCCTTCACCGGTTCCGACGAAGAAGTTGCTGACTGATCTTGATGTCGTGTATGCACGGTACGGAAATCGGAAAATGTTGATGGATATCGTTCGACCAGCAACGAAGGGAGCGAAAGCTGCCGTTCTCGTGGTGCATGGAGGGGGGTGGCTCAAAGGTGATAAAACTAAATTTCGCGCTTTGTCCATAAAGTTGGCGAACAACGGTTATGTGGTCGCAGCTTTAGAGTATCGTTTGGGTGGAGAGCGTCGTTTTCCGGCTGGCATTCAAGACTGTTATGCGGCAGTTCGATTTTTAAGGGCGGAAGCAAAAAGATTTGATATCGACCCGCGGCGGATTGGTGCAGTTGGTGGATCGGCTGGCGGGCATTTAGTCGGTCTTCTGGCAGCCGGTGGTGAAAATAGAGATTGGACCGGAAAAGCGGATCGAGGAGAAGCGTCATCATTGATTTCTGCTGCAATTGTCATGGCCGGGCCCATGCAGATGGTCACCGGAAGCGTCGCTGCCCGATCGCGAACTGTGGCGAATTCCAATGCAAATGTTTGGCTTGGGAAAACGGTTGATGAAGCGAAGGGCCTTTACCTGTTGGCTGACGCTTACGAACAATTGTCAAACGACACCCCGCCAATTCTGTTTATGACTGGGGAATTTGATAATCCGAACCGAAACTTGCCAAGTCGTGAAAAACTGAATTCATTAGGAGTATGGACAGGATTGAAAGTCTACAAGGATGGAAAGCATGGATGTTGGAATCGCCAGCCTTGGTTCGATGATATGACAAAAGATATGGTGGATTTCTTTGATCAACAATTGGTTGAACAGAAAATATCTAACTAAAGCAGGAAGCAGTTGGGTTGCTTTTCATTCTGTTTAGCTCGGCAGGAAATCAGTGGTCGCTTCGGCAAGAGGGTTGAATCAAAATTCAGAGGATTGATTCCGCAAAGAAATGATTTTGATTGGGTCTGATCTCGATTTGAAGATGACCAGTCTAGAGTCGTCCCGGCCTTAAAAACGCGAGGAAACGAGTGGTTTCATGGTGACGCGGATTGGCTTGGTTTGACCGTCTTTTCCAGTGACGATCAGCAGTTTCAATACACCGCTTGATTGATTGATGGCACTTGCAAGAGTTTGGGTGTTGATGATCTTGATGTCATTACAGGAAGTAATGATCATCCCCGGTTTCAAGCCTGCCAATGCAGCTGGCGATTCGGGATCGACCACGTCAATTCCAAAACCTCTTTTGGGTAATTCCAAGCCGCGTATGCCCAGCCACCAACTCGATGCTGCTGCTCCTTTTAAATTGCTGGACCTGTCGTTGATGGTCACAATCGAACAGCCATATTGATGAAAAGAATCCGGTCGGGAATACCGAATTGCAGGACAGTAATTCCACCACCAGTGACTATGCGGAGGGCGGAAACCTCGCCACGCATTCATGGGGATGAGGACCGAAAGTGGAGAACCAAGAAGGTTATTTTGTGGGTAAAGTGCGTTGTTGATTTGATACGGTGGCAGGAAATCAACACGGCTTCCAGCATGGTAGGTGCGAACCTTCCTGCCTGTTACGCCAGACTGATAATTGACCGAACCGAGACGGCTGTTTTGCATGGCACCCTCCCAGGGAATCGAGAAACGATCCATGTTGGCTCCAGGCCGACTGCGAGGGTACTGAAGGTTGGTCTGATTTCCTGTTGGAGAATCAGACGGGACAGTCCTTGGTAAAACCGCAAGCGGAAGGGGTTCAGTAATCGGCGATTGTGCTTCCAGTTGATCAGGCTGAACGGCTACCAGCAACAACGTCAGGAACGCAATCCAATCGGTTCTAGAGAATTGATTCATGAAATAGCCCTGGTTTGAAACAATGTATCCTTCATCGGCAGTTTCGGTTCTTTAAGAATGAGGGGATTAGTCCGTTGGAATTAACCCGCATCCAAGATCGGCCAACAGCCCTCGATAAGGATTTTCATTGGGACGTTAGCGGAGGAACCACTGCCTTACGTTTAGCTATCCTAATTGCGGCACCCTCTTTGTCAACAAAATGGTTGCTCATCTTCAACCCATCGCAGGTGATCGGGTGATGATGGTTCTGACACTTTTGTCGGTTGTACGTTGTCTTTTGTAAGTCGAGTTTTTTACTAAATGGGCGATCGAATCAGTCGTGGCCAGCCGTGCAAATAGAGGGTGCCAGGTTAACTTATCCCGAGCTAGGACCCAGAAGAAAAAGGCCCTGCCCTTTCGTCCCATTTTTCTCACCGAGCAATCTCTAGATGGCGACCTGTTTAATGATGTCAACAAAGAGGGGGCGCAACACCGATCCTTGATCGGACCCGCCCATTACCATCTGCCTTAAGTCCTCTTTTGCCTGATGCCTTCTTTGCCTGGTCG
Organism: Planctomycetota bacterium; assembly: GCA_014238905.1. GTDB lineage: Bacteria > Planctomycetota > Planctomycetia > Pirellulales > Pirellulaceae > JABAAE01. The sequence goes on along the minus strand of JABAAE010000015.1, from coordinate 52,420 downwards.
CTGCCCACAATTCTTTGGGAAGCGTTGCCACGAATGAATCTTAAGCGGACGAGGATATGAAGATTGATGGCGCGGCTGTCGGACGGTTAATGCAAGAGGGACATCATCAACGTCGCAAACGATTTTAAGAGGGTTTATTTACAGTCATTGAGAGTGAAGTTTGCCAAAGAGAAAGACCGTCTATTCGATCAGCAGGTTTTTATAGACCACCCATTTAGTTGTCTTTCTCAGGTCACAGACAAATGCAAAGTCCAGAACTGCGGTGGGATCACGTTCTCTTGGCGAGGTGTCAAGGCGGACAAATGAGGTGGGGAACGACCGGCTATCTCGTAGGCGGATCCTTGGTATCGGTCGATCATGTTATCTTCGGGAAAAGACCGTGCTGTAATAGTTTTCGCTGTCAGTTGTTTTTGCCCGGCTTTGCTTGTTCGATTTGCGGTGGCGTTTGGAAACCGATAGGCATTCAAGGAGCATCAATTCAACTTGTTTTGCTGGTCTGGAAAAATCATTTCAAACAAAATGCAACGGGATGGATTTACAAAGTGCTCAGTCAACCAATTTCGCCTGCTGAGTCGCTTCACTCTGCTGACCGCACGCCAAAAGGCCGTTGAGATGAACTGCACTCTAGAACTACCCAGTAGAACTATCGACTCATGCCATCGAACTCATTCGTTCAGCAGCTTTTCAATTTCCTTGATAAGCTGCTCTTCCTCAGAAATGGATTGGGACCCATCCTTCGATTCCTGGGAGATCACCGTTTGACTTGATTGGCTCGGAGGATTATCTCGAGCGTTGGTAAGCTTGTCATCCAATTCCTTAAGATAGGGTTGGATCTTTTCCTGCACACCTTCTGGCAGAACACCATCAAGTTGATCAATCACTTTGGCAATGTAGGCGCCTGACTTTGACTGAACGACTTTCTGACCCATGGTTTCGACGAATATTGTCATCGAAAAAAATGTCGCAATCAGACAAATGACCAATCCGGATCCTAAGCCGACGATAGCGCCAATTTGACGGTCAAACGATTTGAGTTGCATTCGTTCGATTTGGCGATGAACGAATCCATATTGAATCCAAATTGCCAATGATGTGAGAATAAACAAACCAAACATCGCGACGAAGGGGCTGATGGCGAAGTAATCCGCGGTGGCCTGGTGAAATTGTGCGGCAACGAAATAACTGACCGCAAATGCAGCAACCGATGCAATTTGCCAAGCAAAGCCCTTCAGGAAACCGAAAAAAACGGATACTCCTAAAATGGCAAGCATGATGAGGTCATAGGGTTCCATTCGGAATTCCCGGAGGTTGATAAAAGATCCGCCAAGTATAGGCGGGGTTGGATGCGGTCGAAAAGACCATTTCAATGATCAATCACTGTTCTTTTTAATATCGAAAACCGATCGCCGGTGGACTTGGGTTCAATTCCGTGGCTCAAAATGATGTGGAGAAGACCTGGCAGGCAATACGTCAATCGTTTTGAAAAGAGCTGGATACCTACTAAATCTTCGTAATGAACTAGGTTTTATAGGTCAAAAAAAGGCAGATTGGGAATTGTTTTTGTTGGAAAAGTCGATTTCCGCCGGTGTTTCGTTGGTTTGCCTTTGTCGGCCTGCTGCGAGGGTATCGAACGGATCAATCAGTCTTTCCTACATTTTCAATTTAAGGTAATCATTTCGAATGTTTCACTACCGAGCATTCGTCAGCTTTCCTGGATTGACCGCCAATTTTCTGGGTGGGATTCGAATTGGGGAAGACCCGTCATAGAAGCTCATTTTTCGGCTAATTGGTGGGCTCTATATCAACCCCGTGCATTCGATACGATGGCAGATTTCAAAACTCATATCACGACCAGCACGATTTGCGGTATTGGGCTAGGGGCAACCGCTTATATTGGTTTTGAATATCCCTTGGATCAGTGCTTGTTGGCCGCGGCACTCTGCAGTATCGCGGGAATGCTTCCCGACCTTGACAGCGATAACGGCGTTCCAGTTAGAGAGACGTTTGCTTTTGCGGCGGCTATCGTTCCGATGTTAATGATTGAGCGATTTCAACACATGCATCTAACGGCCGAGCAAATGGCCTTGGCTGGGGTTTTTATATACCTTGGAGTCAGATTTGGCGTATCGAGAATTTTCAAGAGATTTACCGTGCATCGGGGAATGTGGCATAGTATTCCGGCGGCCTTGATAGCGGCACTTCTGGCATTTCTTATTTGTTCTTGTCCCGATGTACGAGTTCGCCTGTTCAAGGCATTCGCTGTGTTTCTAGGGTTTTGTTCACACCTGGTCCTTGATGAAATTTACTCGATTGATTTGTCCGGCCGCAGCATAAGAATCAAACGTTCCCTCGGAACTGCAATGAAGTTTTGGAGTGGAGATTTTTGGGCAAATCTATCAACCTATACCAAGTTAGGCCTGTTAATCATGGTGATTGCCTATGATGAAACCCTTATGGCATCGCTTGGTTTTGAACCGGTCAGGATTCCGGCGACTGCCCACGATTGGTTGAACGGTATTGTCTCACAAGCGCGTGAGATTTCGGCACACCTAGAATAGTTTTGGAATACCCAGAGTCGTTTTGGCATATCTGGGATTGTTGTGCATTTCAAGCTGTCTTGGCGTGTTAATAGTCACCCGTTGGATAGTTGTCGTCCTTGTCGTCGTTGCTGTCATCATCAAACTCATCATCTTTTGGTTGGTCCTCGTCCAGTTCGTCATCGTCCAGTTCATTGGAGAGATACCTGTCTGGGCCATCAGGATAGTAACCAAAGTCGTCCGGAATGGCATATCTCAGTCCTTGCCAGACCACACCTGGTGAATCCGTAAATAAATGATCTTCTTCACTGATGTCCGAGAATTCGGCAAATTTGGGATGGCACCGGCTTTGGTATTCAATTGCTCGGTGCTTGGCGTCCTCTTCCGACATGGAAACGACTCCCCATTCACAATAGTAACTTTGCCAATTCTCCTGGCCCGGAAGGCAGCCGTCACTATCCGCCCAATGACCATCAAGTTTTTGTTCCAGCAGTACCCTAAAAAAACGGACGTTTTCCAGTGGCGGTGTAGCGGCACGTTCCTTGTCGAAAAAGTCATCTGGCATCAGGCCACTGGCCAACATTTTGTCTTCAAGGTTGCGGATCAAATCTTTTTCCACATCTAACTCTTCGAGCGTATTCCAGAGGATCTCGAGGAGATAAGCGATATCCGGTACTGGGATATAATCCAGCTTCGACAGTTTTTGCTGCAACGAAGAAGTTGCCAGCTCCATGCGATTGTGATGTCGTTGTTGTTTTGCCAGTACACAAAATTCGACGACATTGCAGTGGAATCGCCCCGTTTGATTTGACTGGTTTTCTTTCTCGGTGGCCTCCAGGGCTTTTTCCAATTGACCAAGTTGCAGGTAAGCGATACTCCGGTAGTAATTGATGGGAGATTGCTCACCAGCCAATTCCTGATAACGGTTTAAATAATTCAGCATGGGTTCGAATTGCCGCAGCCCAAAAGCATTCATGGCAGCTTCCCAAGCGACTCTCTCGTACTCCGATCCCTCCCGTAGGCATAGATCGAGCACGTGCATAGCGTCTCGGGGACGATCAGTCATGTTATAGACCTCTGCCAATTTGAGGGCAGTCAAACCGTTTTGCCGATCCAGGCGAAAGCTCCTGGCAAAACACTTTTCAGCGTCTCCGATTTCATTGCGTTCGAGAAAAAAGGTTCCGGCACGAGCGTATGTTTGAGGGCCTTTTTTTTCCAGTGCCAGTGACTGCCGAAACAGTTGTTCAATCCTGGCAGGTGTGATGTCTCCCTCTTCCGGGTCATCGCTAATCAAACGTAGCTCGTTGCCAATGGTTGCTAACAAAGAGAGGACTACTCCGTTTTCCCTAAACGGTGCCGCCAATTGGTTTGCCCAACGCCAAATACGGACGGATCGAGTTGCCAAGGTGGGTTGAATCATCATGGACATCATATTCAGTACGCCACAGGTATCAGCATTGGTCGATGCCTGTTTTGGCGTGATGGTCATCAGCTCTTTAACGATGCTGCTGACTAATTCACTTGATTGCGATTCATAGGCTTCTTTCATTCGAGACATTATTGAGTCGAGCTGTTCGAGCAGCACGGGCTCTTCGTCGCCAAAAGGCGATTGCGTTGATTCAGGATCAACCTTAATTGGACCTGTCACCGGTTTGGCAACATTGTTGATTTGATTTGGAGCTGCTATTAGCACAGGGTCTTCTGTGCTACCCATGATCTCGTTTAACCTTCTAAGGGTTAGCCAATCGTCAGCGGAAGTGGCTTTTTCTTCCAGGGTTTTTGCGAGTGATTCAGCCGAATTCGTCTTTGCCGATAGACGCTTCACAACAATCAGACGCAATCGATTTTCAAACCAGAAATGTAGGGCCTGGAGGCTCGATAGACGTCGGTCCCAATGGGATAGTATTTCGTCAGCGACATCCAGATTGTTTTTCGCTGCTGCGTAAAGTGCAACGTTCTGTGATCGCATCAAGTCAAATAGTGGAGACTCGGATTTGGAGGGAAGTTTTGGGAAAATCTCATGGTCCTGCAGTAACGGCTCGAGACCGCGGGATATTCGAACTCCATCAAGTTGGCACAGGACGTCGAACTGGGCGTGGATGGGTACGTTGACCTCTTTTTCGGTCGTCAAATCCAACGCGGCTTCCAATTTGAGTTGCGCGTCTTCCAAATTGCCTTGCATGGCGGAAATCCAACCTAGCTTCATCATGGCCAACCAGCGGCGATTACCTCGGCCTTGCCATTCTCCTTGGTGCTCGACGACGGTTTGACATTGATGTTTGGCCAAATCCAGGTCATCAGCTGCCAGATAGACATCGCCGGCATATTCCCGAAAACACTGGATGCACCCTACTTTTCCTGTATTGCGACAAACTTGTATACCGCCGTTAATACTGTCGTGTAGGCCCCTGCTGTTGAAACCCTGCATCTGTCCGGCGGCGTCTGCTAGATTTTCATAGACACATGAACTGAGGTCGTAAATTAGATAGTCCAGCAAGTCCTCCGGCATATCTGGCTGTATTTTGAAACACTCTTCCGGTTTTTGAAAAATCGAAATGAGTTTTATTGCCCGTTCTTTGGTGGTATGGAATTCAAGGAGATTCGATGCCTGCGTCATTTGGAAAAACGTGCCATGAATGTAGAACAACGCCCTGCCGTCTTTTTCAGCGCGATCCCGTAAGGCACCAAACCCGTCGTAGCAACTCTTCGATTGGCAAGTGGAAATGAAATCCGCCGCGGCTGACGACATTTGTTCCAGTTCACGATCGATTTCGTTTTCAAATTCGTCTGTGGACATTTGCTTTCCAGGTTCTGAAGTTAACGGGGCGCTCAGGCCTAGCCATCCAATGCTTCCGAAATCCAGTTTAAATCGTCACGTTGTTGCCGCTGTAATTCAGTGTCGATTTTGGCTCCCGCAGAAAGCAGTGCATTGACTACCAGTAAACGCAAAACGCTGGCCAACGGATGATCGGCACTCTTTTTTAATGCTGATTGAATTAAACGATGGTTTCTATTCAATACGACTTCGTTTTTGCCGGTCGGGGAATTTTCGAAATGCTGATCGATCAGTCGTTGGAATCCATGGGGAATTTCTCCCTCTTTTTTCAATTCATCCATCGTCTGGAAGAGCTCATATCGTTCATTCAAAAAAGCCATGGCAGGCTGATTGGAATCAAAGGAGGCAAAATGGATAGTCGCGTTGGATTTATCAAAGAATTCTTGCCATTTCGAATCAGCTTCTTCGAGGTCTGACATTCCAAGAATGGAGGCGGAAAAATTAGTTGAATGGACACTGGCAGTTCTCAGGTCCATCGGTTCATCGTGGGAATCGGCAATCATGGCTGCCAATAGTGTTTCTTCGAAACTACGCAGAGTGTGGATACAAACGGTATCTGATTCCCTGAAAAGATCGTTCATCCACCGCTCTTGCCTGCGGTCCGCGTTGTACCAGATCACGTGATCCGCTTCGGATTCAAATAGCGGATCGCAGGTGCTCTGCTTGATAACATCGGGAAACGTCAATCGTCCTTTGGACGTGGTCCATTTGTAGGATCCACGCAAAAGGTTACGCAGTCGGGGCGATTCGATCGCAGAACCAACCAGCGTATATCGATGGACGTCCAGAAGTGCTTCCAGTCGCCGTGGATCATCTTTGGCCTGTTTTTCAAAGTGTTGAAAGAGCTTTTCTTCAAGGACCCCCTGAACCAGTTCGAATGTCTTATCGCGAACGATGTCTTCGCGGCTGGCAGTTGGTGAGCAGTCATGTAATTCCAACACCCCCCGAAAAAATGAGCCCCACGCCGGAAGCAGATCTTGTATGCGACGCGAAATCACCATGCGGCGGATCGTGACGGCTACGACGGCATCGTCTGAAAATCCAGGTGTTCGCTGGGGAGATACGTAGATGGCACCGGCGATGGAAATCGGTTTTTCGCAACGAATAGGAATGACATCCAGTGGCTGCTCCTCAAAATAGCTCGCCAATTCCATCTCGAGATTCTCAAAGTCAGGTGTCTCATCGAACCAAGCGGCATTGATAAGGTTGGTCCGGGCTTTGGCCTCGTTGAGAAAAATGGGGACCGAAATAAAATCCGCAAATTGTTTGATCGACTCCTCAATCATCTCCTCATCCCGACAGAGATCCAGGTAGTCCTCTTGGAGCTTAAGTTCCACCGAAGTGCCAATTTCTGATCGCTCTATTTTTGAGATTTCTATTTCAGATTCGGGGCCTGCTTCCCATCGCACACCACTTGAAGAATTTGGTGATCGGCTCTCAACGATCAGACGTTCAGCGAGCATAAACGCGGAAAACAAGCCGACACCGAATTCACCAATCAGATTGCTGTCTTCCTCTGAGGGATCTGGTCTTGTCCGGTCAGGTCCCCTGCCCTTCATGAAACCGGTAATGCCCAATCCTAATGTCCCAAGGTATTTTTCGGCCTCATCGATCGTTAATCCTATTCCGTCGTCGGAAAACCTAATGGATCCAGTTTCAGGAATCTGTTGGACATGAATTCTACCTTTGAAGGAAATGTCAATTTGCCGACGCCGGAGAACCGCGTCGTGTCCATTTTGAATTAGCTCCCGGATGGGAGTTTCGAGCCGACTGTAGAGCGACTTGCCCATGAGATCGATGATACTGGCAATGTCGACTTTGAATTGGATTCGTTTGGGTGTCACTGTATCGGGTAACTCGTCATTCGAATAAAAGTAGGTTTGCTCGTCATATTCAGGCAATCGTCAAGTCTCTTTGACGAGCCAAAATCCACCGATTTTCAGCCCTGGGATAGTTAGGGGCCTTTAGTATTTCGGATTTTGTCACGTTGGACAGGAGTACATCAGCAGAAATGCGTAATAAATCCTGCCGAATTCGCCTGGATGGATGGGGTTACTCGGCCTTGGCCCGCCACGCCCTATATTCTGACGATTTTGTGAGCTGTGCATATCGGGCCATCGCCTCAAGCTTGGATAAGGAGATTTTTCGGGAATGATGGAGTTCGTCCAGCAATTGGATACTGGTGGCAAAGTTCTTTTGAAGAACAGAAATGTCTAATGCCTGGATTCTCAGCAACGTGGATTTTGGGAACTGGCTTTGAAGAGATTTCACCAGTTTGGTTGCGTCCTCGATACGTCCACATCGAAGGTAAGATTGTATTTTGAGGCTTTTTAAATAAGGGTCTTCGATGCGTGCGTACACCCGATCAACCGCAGTTTGGGAATCGGAGTAAGACTGGATTTCATGGTAATACGCGATAGCTCGGAAATCAGCCGAAGTGTCTCTTGGAAACCGTGACTGAATCTCTGCCAAGGCAAGATCGTAGTGGGTTTTATCGATCGCTTCGGCGATTCCAAGGCGAAGAAACTGGGTCTCGAGTTTTTGTTTAATCGATTCGGGGAGATCGTTATAGAGATTCCAAGCTTTATCGGGTTGATTCGCATCGGCTAACTCATGGATTTTTCGATATAGCGGATTGTCCAGAGGTGACACCATTTGTTGGAACGATTCGATAGCAGCGGCGGCGACGGTGGATTCTTTGTTCAGCCGGTTTTCGTTGACCAATTCGATAATGGTATCTACCCGCAATCGATCGGTGAGAGAGTCAGCGGTAAGCGTAAAGAAAATATCATTAGCCGCGATACTTTTATCATCACATCGTATGATCCGAAACTCGTGATATTGGATCTCTGGTGTCTCTGGAATGACTAGTCTGAAAATGACCGAGTCCCATCGCTTGCCTGATTGCGTGCAAAAATATGAATACTCTCCGCCCTGGTTAAGCCCCTCAAAAATCATGTCGACAATATTGGCGATGCTTTTTTTGCGATTGATTTTCGATTCGAGCAAGCGTTTTTCAGCATGCTTGAGAGAGATTTCTCGAAAGATCAACTTGAAGAAATTCTCCTTGGAAAAAAGGCTGACAAACTTCCTGCGATTTCGCTGATCAATTGACTTTTCAACCCGAATGATGAACTGCTTGTGTTCCTCAGGCGATAATAAGAACTTGCTATCAGTTTCAGAGGGGGCAGGCCGGTCGATGATTTGGGTTGTGTTGTGATTGCAACCCAGAAAAATAGCCGACGTCAACATCAGAAGAATCGAAGATTTGATTCGTGGTTTCAATGTTTGCATTATTCAGGACTTGCAGCGGCAAATGAACAGTCTGATTTTACTGCACATTCAGTGCATCGAGAATCGCTGTCCTTAAGGTAATTAACTATGCATCCGAGGTGAAGGATCTCCCGTTGCGATAATGGCTGACTCGGAAGTCGAAAGTTCAATAAGTCGCTGCTTGACTACCGAATCCTCGGCAAACAACTTCGCTAATTTGACGTAAGTCGCATGATGACGTGCTTCGGATTCAAAAAGGCTTCCGTAGAAGTCCGACAGTTCCGGATCAGGAATGTGTTGTCGAAGGAGATCGAATCGTTCGCAGGATCTTGCTTCAATGAGACCGGCAACCAGAAGTCGGTCAACCGCCCGCTCTGGTTCGGATTTTCGGACCAGTTCATTCAAACGACGTCCGTAGCTACTTGGGGTTAATTTTCGAAAACTGATCTTTCTTCGGTTCAGTAAGCCAAGTACGAGATGGAAATGTTCTAATTCTTCATTGACGATTTCGGTCATGGCTTGGGTGAGTGTCTGATTGTCAACATAAGCAAAAAGAAGGTTCATCGCGCACCCAGCAGCCTTTTTTTCGCAATGGGCATGGTCGATTAATATTTCCTCAATATTATTGCTTGCCGATTCGACCCACCGATCCGTGGAATTGGATTGAAGATTCAGCATGTTATTTTTTTCGGTAAAGGATCACTGGATATAACTGATGGTTAATACACCGCCAAAGCACAGGTCGACGTCCGAAGAGGGATCCCTCGGTCTCTGTTGGTAGTTTCCAACATAGGTAAAGCCATGGTCATTTCGTTCGTAGCCAATGGCATGGGGATTTCGGTCTACGCGGCATATTCTCACCGGAACCCCAACGGCTTTTTCCGATGCATCAGGGATTGATGGAAGATTGATATTCCAAAATCCTTTTTCCTGAACCACTTTTTCCTTGGCAAAATCAACTCCACGCTTCGCAAGCTCAATTGATTTTTCCCAATCTGGTTTGCTGCCCAATGCATGATACTGCGAAACCGCAAAACTGGGGATTCCGTGATAGGAGGCCTCTCGCGCAGCGGCAGTCGTTCCGGACATGAAAACATCCACTCCGAGGTTTCCTCCAGCATTAATACCCGAAAGCACCATACCAAATTTTAAAGCAAAGGCGTGTATTGCTATTCGTACACAGTCTGCAGGTGTTCCGTCGACACTATAGCGGAATTCCGATTCTTGAATGACGTCTAGTTGTTGGCTAATGGTCACCCTGTGTCCGACCCCAGACTGCTCCGTTTTAGGAGCAAACGTATAGGGTGTTCCATATCGGCTGGCCAATGATTCCATGGCAGCAAGGCCGGGAGCATCAATGCCGTCGTCGTTGGTTATCAGGATGTTCATGAAGGCTTTATTTGTCAGGGGGTGACCGCAGCAACGGTGCCAATGGTTTCGTCGTTTCCAATTAGAGTGAATTCAAAAGTTCGAGAGTGGATGTTGCCATCGATTCTGAGTTTCTCAATGAGCGAACCGACTGCTGTCCCTGTTTCCCAAGTTCGACTCTCTTGTTTTCGTTGAGTAGCAGTTCGGCCAACGTATCGGCCAATTCGTCACTGTTGTTTGGAGGAATCAGGATCCCTCCTTGAGTATCGGAAATGATTTCCGGAAAAGCGCCATGGCTTGGCTGGATGACGGGAACACCCAACGCCAATGCTTCCAGCACATAAAGGCCTTTAGGTTCCTTGTATATTGTGGGTACCGACAGCACGTCGATTCCTTTCAGGAAGCGAATCTTTTCCTGTCGGTTAACTGCACCCAGGTATTCGAAATCATCTCCAAGATTGGCGTCTTGTAATTTTTGAAATTGCATTTCGGCAAACTGGCGATTCGATGATCCCAGCCAACCGGCTATTTTTAATTTAGCATTTGGGACCTTTTTTCTTTCCCGTAGTTTGATAAAGGCATCCACAAGTACGCTGAGTCCCTTTTCTGGAGCAAGGCGAGCAAGGAATCCGATTGTGGGGGGATGCTTTTTGGTTTCGGTTTCTGACACGAGGTCTTCCAGTTCGATTCCAAGCGGCGTTATCGAGATTTTATTGCTGGGGATAGTCAGGAAATCACTCATGTAATCGGCATAGTACTGGCTGTGAGTAATAAATCGGTCGACATGCGGAACTATTTTTTTCATCTCCTCTATGCATTGGCTCCTGAATTTTTCCGGTAAACTGTCCAGGAAAATGTCATCGCCCTGCAACGTAACGACCAGTTTAGTCTTGAGAAGATTCTTGAGAACTGGGATGCATCCACCGATCAACATATTGGAGAAAATCAGGAAATCGGGTTGCGAGGACTTTTGGAGCCAATCGGTAAGTCGTTTGACTTCTTTTTTTTGATTCCCTTTTGGGCCTTTCAGCATGGAGACCGCCAAACGTCCCAATTCGTTTAAATTAACCGTCGTGGCGTCTTGGGTGACACGTTTTATTAACCAGGGGTTATCCAGCACTCGGTCAAAAAACTTGGGAATCAAGCGGAGAAAAGGGACCTTCTGCTGAAGGTAAATATTGATTCCGCCAAAAAAAACCTGGTCCACAGATACGTCGTTTTCGTCAGTTCGAATCGGCGTATAAGTGGGGACCAATTCGATATCTACACCTTTTCTAGCGATCGCTTTAGCCAAGGTGTTGTCATGCATGCAGCTTCCGCAAAACATGCCGGCAGCGCCCGCGGTGAGATAGACGATTTTCATCGAACGGCGACTATTGGAAAAGGTGGGATCAGGAATCGGAGACACCAACCATTATTTTAGACTGCGTTTCCCAAGCCAAGGGGTTTTAACCTGCAATCTTACCCGATTCTCATCGAATTCTAATGCCTGATTGAAGGTTTGGCATCTTTCCGAGGCTAAAAAAAAACCTCGCTGATTTCGCGAGGTGATTTTTCAATTCAAAGGGGTGCATTAGAGGGGTAGCATTAGGGGGGTAGCGTTGTTGTACTACCGTTTGAACATGAAGGTCCCGTTGTCCGCAACGTCCATTAATGGACGGTGGTATAATTTGCTCCAGGTAGACAAGCCCTTTGGATACCATGTTAATCCCATACCAATGTTCCAACCCTCATCGATGGAACTTAGGGTAGTACTGCTGGACGGAATCAAAAAGGTGAAATCAGCTGTCAATGCCCAACGTTCAGCGATTGGAATGAGAAAGTCCGTTCCAACTAAGCCCTGGCTTCCTTCTGTAAAGCCGGCAAATCCCTCGGCGTAACCTCCGCGTATCTGGTCCCAACTTTGGCGGTAGAAAAAACGGTAAGTATCGTTGGCTGAAAAGTTGGTAACCCCGTCAATGGTTGGAAAGCCAGCCAAGCCGGCTGCGACTTCCGTTGGGCTATCTTTCATGTCTGATGTAAAACGAAATCCGAACTGGTTTCCACATTCACCAACCATCGCCAATTCGGTGCGAAGTTGCGTGAACGAACCTTCGTAGTACCATTGATCATCCAGATAATCGACCACGATGCCCATCTGTAATCCGTAATCGACGCGGCGAGAAATACCTGCTGTCAAAAAGGTTTGATCGCGATTTTCAGATGTAAAGTTGTCTCCGTACATGTTGGCTTGTGTAAAACGAACGCCAATTTGGCCAGACAGATCCAAAAGTGGAAGCAAGGGTACCGGGAATCCCCAGTTGATACCTTGGTTGAACCCAAAGCTGCCGCTTCTTCCGAGGTTTGGTACACCTTTAAAGCCCTGAATTCCAACTGAGTATTCCATGTCTGCAAATGATATCAGCTGGTAGGGTGGGCAATGAATCTGACAGACGTCGCATTGACCGCAATCACCACAGGCAAGGTCAGCAATATGATTTGCATCGTGTTCAATGTATTCTTCTTCGATAATCGATTGCGATTGCATAACGGGTTGCGAATACGAGACGCCCCGGCTGTTACGCCGATAAATGTCACTGTAAGAACGCCTCGGTGCAGTTCGGACAGGCGTCACTTTATTTTGCTGGGCGACCCGTGAAACAGACAACGTCGTCCGAGGTTCCCGCACGACGACTGGCGTTAGTCTGCCTAATTCCGCCGAGGGAGCATATCTTTGTCCCCTGAGAGGATTTCTGGTCAATTGGCTGCTTTCAAGTCTTGGTGGCTCAAGCCGAGCCGTTTGTCCCTCAACATGTTTTTCGACCAGTATGTAACCGCAAAGAGCAATAACGATGGCGGCTAGTTGTTTTTGAATCATTGGGGGGATCCTTTTGTTATTTTCCGTAGCATCTTGAAAACCTGTTAGTTTTGAAAACGCCAACTATCGCGACGAGAAAACGCGTGACGGAAAATTTATCGGGTCTTTACCAACCAGAACTTTTGGAAAAGTTGCAATAATGCAATTTCTCGATCTAAATACCCTGTTTTCACACCAGATTTGAGTCTGTGATAGCACACGATAATCGGTGTGAACTAGTTGGGTTCTCGACAGGAGACTAAGGCACATCCTGGTCCTTAGCTATCGGGAAATGGACTGGAGTGGGGCCTTTCGAGGGACATGCCCATGGACCGATCGGACAATGATGGGTGGAGTCATCGCAAAACTGGCGTTGTCCAGCCACTCCGAAAAGAATAGGTTCTTCGTCGTAAATTCTTCTTAGCAGAAGAGGCTCGGTGCTGACGATGAGTTTTGCAAGTCTGACATTTTTTCTTTTTTTGCCCCTCGTCTTTGCAGTCTATTGGAAGTTGCGCCGTCCGTTCGCTCAAAATGTTCTCTTGGTCGGTGCTAGTTATTTCTTTTATGCCTGGTGGGACTGGCGATTTTGCGGTTTGTTGCTGCTTTCAAGTCTAGTGGACTACTGGATAGGCGGAACGCTGGCAAAAACTGACAGCAAGAGTTGGCGAAAAATCTTGGTTCTAGCAAGTCTGATTTGCAACCTCGGAGTGCTTGGATTCTTTAAGTACTTTGGTTTTTTTGTCGAAAATTTGCAGAGCATTCTTTCGGGAGTTGGTTGGAACATCCATCCGGTAACGCTGAGCATCGTTTTGCCAGTTGGCATCAGTTTTTATACTTTTCAGACGCTCAGCTACACGATCGATATTTATCGCCGAAGGATCGATGCGTCCTCAAGCTTGGTCAACTACCTTGCGTTTGTTTCGTTTTTTCCACAATTGGTTGCTGGCCCTATCGAACGGGCTGGGAATTTGCTTCCGCAATTCCAGAAGAAAAGAGTCTTTGACGAAGGATTAGCCACCGCTGGTTTGCGATTGATTGTTTGGGGAGTCTTCAAAAAGCTGGTTGTCGCGGACCAACTAGCCGTTTTAGTTGATCGAGTTTACGGTGCACCGGAGGGATTCGGGGGAGTCGCCTATGGACTGGCGACGGTGGCTTTTGCGTTTCAAATCTATTGTGATTTTTCTGCGTATTCTGATATTGCGAGGGGGACTGCCCAGTTGTTCGCCATTCGCTTGATGCGGAATTTTGACTATCCCTATTTTTCGACCAGTCTTGGAGAATTTTGGAGACGTTGGCATATTTCGCTTTCGACTTGGTTTCGAGATTACGTCTATATTCCACTCGGTGGAAGTCGGGTAAGTCCAGTTCGAGTCAAATTCAATTTATTCCTTACTTTTTTGATTAGTGGATTTTGGCATGGCGCCGCTTGGACCTATCTTTGTTGGGGAGCGATAAACGGAATAGCGATGATGGTTGCCCGCCAAGGGCGTTGTTCTAATCGGTCGAGTTCGACCAGTTTGTTTCCCGACTTTATGACGCTCTATAGAATGGGGCTCACCTTTTCTATTGTTTGTTTAGGGTGGGTTTTTTTTAGGGCGGAATCGCTGGAACAGGCTCTTGGGATTCTCTATTCCATTACGTGTGGCTGCTGGAATATTTCGGCATGGGAAAATGCTTGGCACTTGATCTACGAAGATCATTCGCTGCAAAAAGCGGTCATCGTCCTTTGGTTATTTACGGCGGTAGAGTGGATACAGCGTGCAAGACCCTGCCCATTAGAAATGCCACGCATTCAGTATTTGCCGGTTAGATGGGCAGTTTATTCGCTGGTGCTTTGGTTGACCGTTCGACTTTTACCACCAACAGCTGGACAGCAATTCATTTATTTTGAGTTTTAGACTTTGAAACCATTTATTATCAAGACAGTAGCGTTTCTCGCGTTACAGCTTTGTTTTCTTCTTGTAATCTGCAGGATGGGTAATCCGGAGATTTCTCATACATCTTATTACCATGCAATGTATGACAAACTTGATTACCTGGAATCACTTCAGGGCAACCGTCTGATTATGGTTGGCGGTTCGAGTGTTGCCTTTGGGGTTGATAGTAAAAAGGTGGCTAGAAATCTGGATTGGAAGCCGGTCAACTTTGGTCTGCACGCGGCCACTGGATTAGACTTTTACCTTAGTCTGCTTCGGAGAAATGTACGCGCTGGGGATTTGGTTCTGCTGTTGCCAGAATACGAAATGCTGATTGGGCGTGAGGGTGCGGAAACTAAATTTGAATTAATGCAGGCCTGTCCGCAATTCGCTGCTGATTTATGCTCTAGCTGGAAATCGAGAAAGAGCCTTCTCGATCGTGACGCATTGCATTTGCTGCATGAATCAATGGTCCGCGCATTTGATCCGAATCCTCCAGTCCATCACGGCATCTATTCGCGACACGGGTTTAACGAGCAGGGAGATATGGTTGCACATCATGGTGTTTGCAACGAACAAATTGTTAAGTCCTCTTTCCGCGCACTTGCCAGCGAGGACCTAAAGCAGGCCAATGAAACGATCCGTTTGCTCAATGATTTTGCTGAATTTTGCAGATCGCATGGAGTCAAGTTGCTCATTTCGTATCCTCCCATCACACAATCACGCTTTGACGGATCCCGAGATTTTCTAGAGGGTCTCCATCAGTTGCTGCTCAATCAACTCGATGTAGACATCCTTAATCGTCCCGAGGATTCTATCTTCCAAGAGGGGCAATTCTTTGATACGTATTATCACTTGGTCGAAGAGGCAAAGTGGAAAAGATCGGCCCGGTTGAATTTGGCGTTACATCAGTATCTAGCCGGGACAAGCCGAGTTGCCCATCGTAAACCAGGCTTGATTGAATAGAAAAAACAGGCTTGGTTCAAAGGATGGAATTTTCAGTTGTTTCCCTTTTGATTGTTTTTGTCAGGATTTTTTCGACGCATTGAACGGGTTTGATGCTCCAATGCCGCCAATTCAGTTGCCTGCCCCATATCGCCCTGAGATTTCATCCAGGAATTCAGCATGGTTTTCAGCGAAGCTAACTCTGATTGCATGCTGGGATCGCTGGCAAGGTTGTTCCACTCCTTAGGATCGTTGACGATATCGTAGAGCTCCAAAGAAGGTCTCCATTGATACCTTTTGACTTTGTCAGCAGCATTAAGGTCCCCATTTGATGCGAGCTTTACCCATGATCGGAATTGCATGGATTGTGTGCAGGCATTGGTGAATTGGACCTTTGGTGTCAGGTTCCAAATCAACTTGAATCGGTCGCTACGAATCGATCTGATGCCGTAATGTTCAGGGCTGTTGATGACACCACGAGTCGTCATGATTCCGTAAACGTGAGTTTTATGCTGTTGCGATTGGCCTCGTAGAACAGGCAGGAAACTCTTGCCGTCCAGTCCCTCTGCAGGAGTGGCCCCTGCCGCGTCAAGAAAGGTAGGGAGAACGTCAACGTATTCCACCATTGCATTGGAAGTGGAGTTTGCCGGGATCGTGTCCGGCCACGATGCGATCATGGCCGTTTGGATTCCCGCATCGTAAAGCGTCCACTTCGCAAATGGAAACGAGTTTCCCTGTTCGGAGGTGACCATCAACAGAGTGTTTTCTGTAAGGGAATTTTTTCGTAGTAAGTCGACGACCTTGCCAACTTGTTGGTCAAAAAACGTAATCTCGGCCAGGTATCTCGAAAATGCGTCTCGCGTTTGCGGCGTATCCACAAACGAGGTTGGCAATTTCAATTTTTCAGGCGGGTACCGCGAAGCGTCCCCTTTGTCCCACGGGCTGTGAGGTTCGTTGGAACAAACGAAAAGGCAAAATGGTGTTTTTGTCTGGGAGCATTCCGAAAAGAGTGTGCTTATGCGGTCGAAGTCGGGATTCTTTTTTTTGATTGAATATTCAAAAGGGAATACTTCTCTGGGCGCGATATGTCTTTTTCCGCTTAAGGCAACGCGATAGCCATGTTTTCTTAAATAGTGAACAACGCTTTTTGTTCCAGACTTTGCAAACGCGTGATTGGGATAGGCCCCGCTGCGAACGGGGTAAAGGCCAGTGTAGATATTATGACGCGTCGGAGAGCACATCGGCGCTGCTTGGAAGCACCGGGTTAATCGCATGCCTGATTTGGCGATCTTGTCGATGTTAGGTGTTCGCGCCTGACCGCCGTAACAGCCGACATCATCAAATGTACAGTCATCCGCGATGACAAAAACAAGGTTGGGACGCTTCTCCTGAGCAGCACCATGGCAAATGACTTCCCAGATATGAATCGAGCAAATCAGGGTAAGCAGTGTTGTCCGGTGGAAGATAGTGCTGGTCATGGATCTCCCGTCAAATGGTGATTTGTAAAACAATTATGACACGTTTTCGTCGCGGTGAACAATGGTCAGGTTGGTGGCAATGGTAATGAGGCAGGACTTTTTGATTGGCTACATCGAGGGGGTTGTTTATCAGACGATTTGGCTGTCGCGGTTTCAAATCAGAGAATGAACGAACAACACATTCCCATTCAGTCGTGACAAAATCAACTGGATTAGGTGGGGCGTCTGGGACAAGGCAGCCTAGAATTCTTTTTGGCTATCCAGCAGTATTGTCACCGGTCCCTGGTTTACCAATTCAATTTCCATCATCGCTTTGAATTTCCCCGTGTGGGTGTCAACACCCCGAGACGCCAACTCCATCGCAAATCGCTCGTAGAGCTGATTCCCCAATTCAGGTTCTGCCGCGGCGATGAACGAAGGACGTCTTCCTTTTCTCGCATCGCCCAATAGCGTGAATTGGCTCACAACCAGAATGCTGCCACCGGTGTCCTGCACAGATAAGTTCATTTTTCCATTATCGTCGTCAAAAACCCTGAGTCCGACGATTTTATCTGCCAGATAAACCGCGTCTACTTCGGTATCCGTGGCAGCAACGCCCAAGAGAACCAAAAGACCATGGCCAATTTTGCTAATGAGACATTGATCTACTTCCACGCTGGCTTTGGAAACTCGTTGGACGATGGCTCTCATGATGGTTGATCAAGATAATTGGAAATGGTGACCGGAACGTGGGGCAGTATGTCTGCAGTTACCAGTATGGGAAATGTCAAAAGAAATGTTTCAATGATTGACTTGTGCATGAACATCATCTCTTCAATAGCTCTAATGTCCCTGACATGGAATAACAGAACAAATCCTCAACGCAATCGCTACCCAAGATCCCATGGCATGAAAGAATCCAAGGCATGAAAGTCTTCTACTAGATGTCCGCAGAATCCAAGCCTCTTCCATTCCCTGTGGACCGCATCAAGAACGATGTATTCTGGATTAGTCATTTCCGGATCGAATACCGCTGTAGGGCATCCGCATGGGATCCAATTCGGCCAAGTTGCCTGTCCTTGAACCAATATGAAACGAGATCACATGGAAGTGATCCAAGAAATGCGGCGTTGTTTTTCCACAGAAGGCAAACATCAATGGTTTGCACGTTGCATCAGCAAAGAAACGAAAATCCCAAACGGGAGATATCTTTGCAGGGGGGCTCAATCCTGCGTTAGGCGTTGGCAGGCAACTCAATGATGGATCGCATGAAAGAAATCTTCTGTGATGTCGTGGACTTCGTTTTCATCTGCATTGAATTGAAACAATGAACTGTCAGGTTTTTCAATAATTCGTGTATTTGAAAATTCAGTTACCAAAATTGGAATCTGCTTGTAACCTTCAAGGACTTCCTTCTCGGGGCGATAGAAGATGATGCGAAAGGGATGTGACTTTACTGGTCCAACAGAGTGGAACCAGATTTCTATCTCCATTGGGATTTGTGGTGGAATTTGGTCCCATTTCAGAGAATTGTCTGACAGGATAGACCGCTTTTGTTGGGGGATTAAGACCGCCAAATTTTCCGGTTTCCAAACACCCTTGACGACTACATATTCACTCCCGTTTCTGATCTTATTTTTAGTCTTTGAAATTGAAAAACATCGTCGGAATTGATCCACAAAATGGTAAAGGCCGCCATAGGATATCCAATGACCGGGCCAGACGGCATGGTTCGAAAACTTATTGTTGACCGCACGCATATGAATGCGTTCGATTCTTCGAATGACCTCGTTGTTGCGAGGATCGAATGTGCCGTTGGATGTGGACTGCTGGGGAGTCTTAACAGCGTCCACGCTATTGGGGAAAATTTGCCGGTAGAAGTAAACGCCATCATTGAATAATCGAAGTTTCAGTTGAAGCTGTTCAGTTTCCATTTCCAGTTCCAGACGAGAGGAATGACCATCCTCTGATTGGAGGTATGTTCCGCTGGACAGAATTTCCTTTTCAAAAAGGAAGCCTCTTTGCCGGATATCCGACGCGATGCTTTTGGACCGCAGGAATCGAATCGAATCCTGAATAATCACTTGGGCAGAATTGAGTTGCTTGTTAGGCCCGACAGTTTTCGGGGTGGCTGACACAGGCTCCGATTTAGACGGTGTTGGGTCGCTGCTCGAAGGAGGGTTGAGGGTCTGATTAGGGTCGCGAGCATCGATCCACTGGGACCGAAAACCAAAAAAAACAATCGCAGCTAGCACTGCGAAGGTAGCAAAGGATAGCGGTTCGAGTTGGCTTAATTTCATCTTCGTCGACCGGTTATGCGGATTTTTCCAAAGATTCTTGATGTTTGGCGCCGAACATAGTTCACAGAGTACTTTTTCTCCCGCAATGTCTGCGCGAGAACGCTCTAGGGACAATTTGCATCCAATTGAAAGTGACCGTCGTCAACGCGAAATCATAATCGCGTTTAAGATTGCGGTCGATGCCAATGGCGATTCAGTTGGCGTGGTTAAGCTGCGAACATGCGTTGTCAAAACTTTGACCATCAAATTTCAGCAGAATAAAACGCCAAGAATTCATTGCGTAGGGGGGAAACTATGTCTATTCGTTTGACGTTGGGGACGCTGTTCCTGACATTGGCCATTGTCGCCGTCGGTTGTAGCATTCCGGCAGCACGCAGTGGTTTACCAATTGAGCACAACCTGCCACCGGCTCAAATGCTAATGCATCCCGGTCCAGGTGTTGAAGGCCCGGGGCCAGGTGTCATTCCACCGATGATCCCGCCTGGGATGAGCCCAGCAGCCGCTCCGACTGTACAGGTTTGGTTTACCGATCCGGATTCAGCGGAGGTCAAGTGGGATGTCTCCAATGTGGGCAAGTATGATAGCTCAGCCCATATTGTTCCCTTCAAACAGAGCTTCGTTCAGGGCGGAATTTTTCGCTTGAAGATCTCCAATATCGAGGGATTTGAAGACAAAACGCTCTATCCCAGTCTTGAAGTCGGACCGGTTACGCCAAGGACGTCGGCATTTGTTGCTCACTCGGCTATCCCGGTGCAATTCACCAATGAAGACTTTACTCAAGTGATTTCCGGTAATTTTGTCACCAAAGTCATTTATATTCCAGATCCCGAATTTCAGGAATTGGCCATCGCTGGAGTTGATACTCTAGTGAGCACCCGACTCGATCCAGGTGTGGATCCCATTGTTGAAGCTGATCGCAGGGGATCAATCTTGGCTATCGTTCGGATGGGTAACAAAGAGCTTGAGGGAGATGGTGCTGCAGAGACAGATGTTCAGCAGGCTGGGCACTTTGACTCCTACGGTGCGAAATTAATGCGTCAGAATGGCGGAGCACCAGCCCCTTTCGGCCAGGGAATGTCGCCCAACTACGTTTCTGGAGTAACGGCACCGGCTTACGGCATGCCAATAACTGCCACACCAATTGGTCTGCCAGGTCCTCCACATCTTCCGTTGGGAATGCCGGCTGGTTTGCAGCAGCACACCATTCACAATCACACTGCCCATCAGATTCCAGAACCGACCTCGCGGCTTAACATCCATGTCCAGCAGTCACCGGGGTTTAGTTATCCACGGCCCGCTGATCGGATTTTGATTCGTGAAAGAAATGTTCGAAGATCTCATCTCAATCAGCAGCCTCCACAGAACATGCAATATGGCACCATCAGCGACTAACTCGGTGCTGCTTTGAAACGGGGGATATTCAGAGCCGCGTCGAGATTTCTCACGCGGCTTTGTTCATAGGGATTTTGTTGAAGCCTGAACCTGTAATGAATTGAAATAACGTTTTCAATTCAATAAATAATACTGACCAGCAGGATTTTGATCAAAAGATCAGGATCTCCAAGTAACTCGAGCAATATTTCGAATTGAACAGTGGTATGACCCTGATGAAGCGAATCGAACATTTCATTTTGATGGCGGCAATGTTGTCACTGTTTTTGAGCGACCAGGGGACGGCTCAGAATCATCTCCAGATGCGGGGGGACATGGTTCCCGGCGCCGTCGGACAATCGACAAAGTCCCGGCGACAAAATGTATTTGGTTATTCCCAACCAATCGAACTGCATGTGCCAGCGGCTGCGCGAGTCGCTTTTTTGGAAAAAGGAAAGTTCATTGAACCTCGATTAGCCAAGGTGAAAGTTGGGCTTCGGATTGGAAGCGTTTATCGATTCAAGGTCACTTCTATCAGTAACTTTGAGGGGCTAGAGCTTTTTCCCTCCCTTGAAGTGATCGATCGTCTTTATCCCAGCCGTGAAAAATTTCTGGATTTTCCAGTACCGATTCGAATTACGCACGATGATCTTGTTGACGCATTGAACGGGAAACTAATTACCAAAGTGGTCTATGTTGAAAATCCAAGACAGGCGCTTCCTGTTGCCAAAATTAAGGGCGAGCAACGTACTCTGCGGGTCGGAGCAGGTGAAGACCCTCTTACCGAAGCGGAAAATCTCGGAAGACCGATTGCAATTCTCAGGCTTGGGTCAAGGACCCCAGACTTTGAAGCGATTAGCGATTTTGGTGCTCCTCAAGTGATGGACTACGCCAAATTGGAAGTCCCGCCGACCGGTGACGGTTCCAGGAAATCCCCCATCGGAGAGCCGTGGCCTTTGGATGAATACCTTTTTGATGGTGGCGATAAAAACAGGAAGACGATTGTCGGTGCCGATTTTTCACTGCGAGGCGTTGATATTGAGGATACTATCGTTCATTTTGACACTTTGGACGGACAGAGAAACGTCGCGGCGACTAATCGTGTGCCGATTTATTCGCCTCGTTTTGCAGCGATTCAGAAATCGTACGGCTTGATTATTACCCATCAAAACGAACAGTTTATGGGAGTTGGTAATCAGGAGGGGCTGGTGAAGCGTAAGCGTTTAGACTTCGTGGGAACGTCAATGCAACAAGTGCAGCCTCGAGGTGCGTTGACGACCAAAACAGCAAGCATTTTTCGTGATCGAACCCGTGGCGTTCGGGCGGAAAATATTGTTTCACCTCGAGGAGTTTTTTCCTACTTGAAGCTCTACGAAGACTTCCAAATCGTGGCGATGGGGAAAATGGATAATGCAGAGGTTCTTCGGCTTAACATAGGACTACAGGCGGCACAGGAATGGGATCATTATACGGCAATCCAAGTGGTGGTTGATAATAAGACAAGTAACGTGGCCAAGCGGGTTCAAAGCGCTCAGGAGTTGGTGCGGGATAAACCCATCCCCGGTTCTTCCAAGGTAAGAATCGTTAAGGTCTGCAACAAAAGTGATGCAAAGCCGGGCGAAATGGTCGAGTTTACCCTTCGATTTGATAATGTGGGAACAAAAACAGTGGGAAACGTCACGATCGTGGACAACTTAACGACGCGTCTTGAATTGGTCGAAGGGTCTTCCTCTTGTGATTTAAAGCACGACTTTCTGACGCAGGCTAATGAAAAAGATTCATTGTTGCTCAGGTGGGAAATTGATGCTCCTCTCCCACCGGGGCAAGGCGGGATCATTCGCTTTCAATGTAAGGTGCGATAACCCAACTGATTCGGTAATGCCACAGGTGCAGTCATTCTGCCGATGCACACTTGGTCGCTACGGGAGGAGACCCGGGACCATGGAGCCGGCTTGGTGAACGATAGCCAGGTATTTACCATTTCAGATTTTCGCTTCGGTGGAAGCGTTTTTCTAATTGCTGGTAGCGGCGTGGTGGCGTTACCCTAGTTTTTTGCTTCCTTTTTAGTGAAGAAATTCTTAAAACACCAAAAACACTCAAGAAATCAATCTTGGTGTGGAGGCCAATCTTTTCTACCGTATGCGTCCTGAACGAAAACGGATTTTATTTCGGACTGGATTCGCTAATAAATCCGCTACGTGGAACGTTGAGATGCATGCCGCGGTTGCTAGCGAAGTGATTCGTTCGATGAGGTCGCGTATTAAGCATCTTTGTTGAAACAAATGCCAACTCGAATGTGCCTAGTCGGTCAGTGTTGGTGAACTTGGAATTGCTTTTCTATTGCCGAAAAGGATGGTTTGGAATGTCCCGTCGATGGTTTTCGTATCTGTTTTTAAGCGTTTTAATGCTGGGTTCGATCGCAATTGGGTGTAGGGCGCCTTACCCGACCTACAATCCTTATGGAATGTATGGCAATCCATGTGTAAATCCACCAGGAACCGGGACGTTTAATCCGGCGACTGGCCGAACGGATCCCTATTACGGTGCTCCTGCCAATGGTATTTACCCCCCCAATCCATACGCAAATCCCAGTCAAGGCTATCCTGGTTATCCCCCTCCACCTCAAGGTCCTGCCGGTTCTACTTCCAAAAGCAATTGGCAGCCGACGGCGTCGCTTAATCAGCCAACGACAACGGAATGGGTTTCCAAGGCGAACCTTGGTGAGGATGCTCGATCCGATGTAATTATCGCGTCCCAGTCCACGCAATTGGGGGCGACAGGACAGAATATGAAGATTGATCATGTTGACACTCAGCCGCAATTGGCTGCCGTTTTATCCCCTTCAATGGATTCATTTTCAACATCGGATGAGTGAAGGAAGTCGCTTTTTCAGAGAGGTTCTGTTGAGGCATGCTTGGTATTCAACCGTTGAAGTTGCCGAGAACATTGGATCTTTTAGATCCTGTTGAGGACACTTGTGTCGAACAAGGGTCGTTTCCATTCTAGTTTCTGGAAAGTGAATCTTGCTTGCTCGTTTTTTCGCGATCAAATCCGGAAACTTCGGAAAATGGCAATCGAGGGTCCGGGAGATTGACTCTCTGGAAAGCAGTTTTGCCTCTTTATCGGATCGAGATCTTCGCAAAGAGAGCTTGGCAATCCGTTACCGCGCCAACAGTGGTGAAGCACTGGATCATCTTTTGCCAGAAGCATTTGCCTTGGTAAGGGAGGCTGGTCGCCGTTTTGTTTCGATGCGCCATTATGATGTTCAAATTTTGGGAGGGATTGCCTTACACGAAGGATGTATTGCGGAAATGCAGACCGGAGAAGGCAAGACGTTAACAGCAACATTACCTCTGTATCTTGCCTCGCTTACAGGAGCGGGAGCCCATCTGGCGACTTCCAATGATTATCTGGCTGGTCGCGATGCGGAATTGATGAAACCACTTTTTGAAGGGTTGGGATTGAGCGTGGGGGTTGTGCAATCGCATACTCCGCGGCCACAGCGGCAAACTGCTTATCGGGCTGACGTCACCTACTCAACTGCTAAAGAACTGGGCTTTGATTTTCTTAGAGACCGACTCTTGCTGAGAAGGGTCAAAGAGGGACAGGCGCTAGTTCTCGATGCGTTAGCGAATGACGATGAGTCGCCAAGCGAATCTCAGCCTGTACAACGCCAGTTGAATTACATCATTGTGGATGAAGCCGACAGCATCCTGATTGACGAAGCCCGTACACCGCTGATTGTCAGTTCCCTGCCGGGTGGCTCGGAGACTGCTATGGAAGTGCTCTACAGCTTTTCGGCCGCAGTTGCTGAGCGGTTTGAAGAGACGACGCATTTTGAGTTTAAACATAAACCACGGTCGGTGACGTTGAACGAAGACGGGCGAAAGCTACTGCGTTCTCTTTCTTTTCCGGATGAATTGAATACCTTTGGTATGATTGACATCTACGAGCAGGTGGAACGCGCCATTCTGGTAGCACGAGAGTACCAGAAAGATCGGCACTACGTTGTGCGGAACGACGAGATTGTCATCGTCGATGAGTTTACCGGCAGGCTCGCCGAGGGGAGAAAATGGCGTGCCGGAATTCATCAGGCGATTGAGGCCCGGGAAGGTGTGCCTGTTTCTGTTGATACCGGTGATGCGGCCAAAGTGACAATTCAGGATTTTTTTCTGAGATATAATCGTCTGGCGGGGATGACCGGGACGGCGGCCACGTCGGCGCTGGAGCTTTATAAGATTTACAATACCAGCGTGGCAGTTATTCCCACTCATAAGCCACCCAATCGGTCGAGATTGCCTGACCAGGTCTTTGGGAATTCTGAAGCGAAATGGGATGCGATAGTTCGGCAGATTGCCAAGCTGCATGTTGAGGGACGGCCGGTGCTTGTAGGAACTCGATCGATTGATAAGTCCGAATACCTTTCGGAAAAACTAAACGAGGCCAATGTCGCCCATTTGGTCTTGAATGCACGGCACACCGCAGATGAGAATGGCATCATAGCGAAAGCTGGTGAGGAAAACCGTGTTACCGTGGCTACGAATATGGCTGGCCGCGGAACCGATATTCAGCCGTCACCAAAAGTCCTCAACCAAGGTGGTTTGCATGTCATTTGCACCGAAATGCATGAATCGGCGAGAATTGATCGGCAATTGATTGGACGCTGCGGTCGGCAGGGAGATCCTGGTAGTTTTCAAATATTCTTGTCTTTGGAAGACGATATTTTGAAAGAGGGTTACGGCGTTGAGCGTTATGAAGCCCTCAAAAAGAAAGGTGTAGGAACTCAAGGCCGCTTTGATCACTTGGCTCGGCTTTTTCGAGGTGCCCAGCAAAAGATCGAAAAAAATTATTTTAAATCACGTAAACAAATGCTTTACGTAGATAAGCAACGCAGAAAGATTCAGGTTCAAATGGGACAAGACCCATTCTTGGAATCTTTGGGATAAGCCATTATAAAAATGTCTTGCCATTCTTAAAAGGAAGATAACAGTGGCCAAAAACCAAGTCGTCGACTTTTCGATGTTCGATGTGAATCAAACCATTGCAACAAAGGATGATATCCTGGCGGTCAATCCACAGCGGTTTGAAATGCAGCAATTAGATGGAATTCTTTACGAAGACAGTGAAAAGCGAATTTGTGTGGGGTACAAGGACGCCACCGATAACGAATTCTGGGTGAGTGGACATATGCCTGGAATGCCAGTGATGCCGGGGGTTGTGATGTGCGAAATCGCTGCGCAGCTTTCGTCCTATCTCTGTACAAAATTCGATTTGTTGGGGGCGGAGGTTGTTGGTTTGGGCGGATTGGAAGAAATCAGGTTTCGCAATGTTGTTCGGCCTGGCGATCGATTTGTTGTGATGTTGCGGCAGGAAAAGGTCCGATTTGGTGCCATGATTATCTGTTATTTTCAAGGATATGTTGGCAAAACGATGGTTTGTGACGGCAAAATCAAAGGGATTCCTCTCCCAACGGACGCCCTGAAATCAGATGATTGAATGGGTTTGCCCAAATTCGGTGGGTGTATTGGCCCCAGGGAATCGTTTTTTCGTCGAATCGTAGTCCTCGATTCCACCTTTGCCCCATCGGTGGTCGGTCTTTCCTAGGTTTGGGGATTCAGTTGAAGATCCATTTCGGCCTTTCTGGCTAATTCGATGGTTTCAAGAATGCTGTTGGTGTTGGTTGCCTCGAGAAGCCTGTTTTTACGGCGTTCAACAGTGCGTTCACTGACATTCATTCGCCGCGCAATTTGTTTGTTGATGAATCCGGCGACCAGATACCGGAGGACAGTAAGTTCAGTCGGTTGGACTTTCTGAAAGCGTCGCATCGCTTCTTTTCGAGTTAGTGTTTTTTGGCAACATCGAAAAGCAGCCTTCACGGCGGTCAACAAATCGTTCACTCGAAACGGTTTTTCGATTAAAGTGACCGCCCCATCTTTCCACGCCGCCACCGTCATTTGCACATTGGCATTTCCGCTCAAAAATATGAAGGGCGTCGTGACACCTTTTTGGAGAAGTGCTTTTTGGACCTCCAGGCCATCGATACCCGGCAAGACATAGTCACAAAGGATGCAGCCTTGTGCGGGTTCGATAAAGGCAGCAAGGAAGTCTTCACCCGATTGATAGCCCTGCGTGGAGATGTCGTGAGAGTGAAAGAAAGCGCAGATCGAATTCAATAAGGATCTGTCGTCATCGATGACGAAGACAATCGGATTGTGGCCAACGACCGGCTGACGGGAAATGCGAGAAAATACAGAGGTATCACTGTGTTTATACATAAAACCACCATTTAGAACTGCATGTTAAAACCGTTTTTTATCATGAAAACAACTCGATGTAAATAAGGATACCTAATTTCGAACCACCCATTAGAGGTTGTTTTGTGCGTTTGATAGCCGAGAGTTGGTTTTCCCTATCAAGGCCTATTCCGAATTTCCCCGCGATAAGTTGGTCGCTGGGAAGATCGACCTAGCGTAAACAGGTTTTTTTTTGTAGAAGTCCGGGCCCGAAATCTTCGCAGAATCAAGAATGTCACAAGCGGTAAATCCCATTTCACGAACGCAGAATGCGATAAACGACTGGATTCGAGACTGGGGTAGAGTCGTTGTCGAATCGGTCACCGCGATCGGTGCGTTTGCCCATTTCGTTTTGCGAACATGGGCTTGGATGTTTACCAGGCCGCCAAGACGGGAGACTATTCTTCCAAACTTCTACCAGGTTGGCGTCCAGAGTCTGCCGGTGATCGCATTGACCGGTACTTTTATTGGAATGGTGCTTGCTGTCCAGAGTTTCGCTCAATTTGAGCAATTGGGGTTAGAGTCTCAAATGGGCGCCGTGATCACCATGACGTTGGTCCGGGAGCTCGGTCCGGTATTGGCCGCGGTCATGTTAGCCGGAAGAGTGGGAAGCGCGATGGCTGCAGAGTTAGGGACGATGAGAGTTACCGAGCAGATCGACGCTTTGGCGAGTATGGGTTCCAATCCCATTCATTATTTGGTTGTGCCACGCTTTCTTGCCTGCTTGATGATGATTCCAGCTCTCACCATTATGGCGGATTTTATGGGGGTGGCCGGCGGGCATTTTTTTAGTGTATTCGTTTATGGTGTTGACTCTCACCATTACTGGTCAAACGCGAGGGATTTCGTCGGTGTTTTTGATATCATGTCGGGCGTTTTTAAGAGCATTTTTTTTGGTGCGGCTATTGCCATGGTCAGTTGCTATCAAGGATTCCATTGTGCTCCAGGTGCTGAAGGTGTTGGGCAGGCCGCAACCAAGTCATTTGTTTATTCGTTTATTGTGATCTTGATCATGGACTTGTTGATTGGGATCGCGGTCGAAGCCATCTATCAATCGATCTGGCCAGACGGCCCGAGGTTGTTTTGAATGATTCTTCGTCTAATTCGACCAACCAGGAAGCCCCCTTTGTGGCGGCTGAAGATGATGCGCTTGTCGAAGTGCAACGCGTATCGGTACAGTTTGGAAGCCAAAGGATTCTCCGGGATATTTCCTTGAGGATTCCACGTGGGCAGACCGTCGTCTTAATTGGAGAAAGTGGTTGTGGTAAATCGGTCTTGATGAAGTCCATCATAGGGCTCGTTAAGCCAGCTTCCGGGCGTGTGGAATTTGACAAACGGGATATGCACTCCTTGAACGACAAGGAATTGAGCCGTGAACGAAAACGATTTGGATTCGTTTTTCAGAACGCCGCTCTCTTCGATAGCATGACCGTGGGACAAAATGTGGCTTTTCCACTGAAACAGCATGCCGGTTACAGTCATGCTCAAATTGAGGAGTTGGTCATTTCCAAATTGGCTGAGGTGGGCTTGCCCAGAACTGTGATTCTGAAGAAGCCAGCCGAACTTTCAGGAGGAATGCGAAAGCGGGTCGGCTTGGCCCGAGCCCTGATGTTAAATCCGGAGTTGGTGGTTTACGACGAACCTACAACCGGCTTGGATCCCATCATGAGCGACGTCATCAATGAGCTCATTCTTCGGACCCGAAGAAACAACCCGGTCACCAGTATTGTGGTGACCCATGATATGCATACCGCACGGAAGGTCGCTGATCGTGTTGTGATGATCTATCCGTTGGTCAGACTGGATGAAGGTGAGGATCAGGTTCTTTACGATGGTCCTCCCGAAGAGATGGACGATTGCCGTGATCGAAGGGTTAGGCAGTTTGTTCACGGAGAAGCTGGTGAAAGATTGATGGAAATGAGCCTGGAGGATACGAGCGTTTAAACTCGGAGAGCTGGCATGGACGAAAAGGTTATGTTTTGGCGGTTGGGAGTGCTTGTCCTTTCGACAATTTTGGTAGCTGCCACCCTGATACTTTATTTGGGGCGTGGGTTTCAACCGACCTACCGGATTCTTCTTTCCTGTGAAAAGGCTCCCAATGTAACGCCCGAAACACCGGTGCAGAGGAATGGGATTCTGATTGGCCGTGTTGACAAGGTGGAAACACTGGATGAAGGAGGTGTCCGAATGACCCTGAGGATTAATCGGGGGGTTCGCCTTTTTTCCGATGAGATCGCAAGGATCGGGATGACCTCGATTTTAGGTGAGAGTTTGATTGAGTTTGTGCCAGGACGAGGGGATAAACCCCGCAGTTTATTGGTCGATAAGAGTTTATTGACCAATGGTAGTATCGAAGTGATGATGGGCCCGATGGATATTCTCGAGCAAGCTGTCAGTGTGATAGGCGGGCTTGATGAATTGCAGGAAACTTTCACCAAAGCCGCCGATTCGGTGAAGGAAACTTCGGATGCAATTGGTTCTATTTCGCAGAGCGTCAAGAAGGCTCTTGGCGACGAGCCTGATAAACAGTTTGAAGAGTTTTTCAAGGATGTTAGAAAGCTCAGTCAGCAAGCAGGTAAAACACTTGAGACGTACCAGTTCCTGGCGCAGGATGTCAGGGATGTGATAGGGACTGACAGCACCAAGGAGACGTTGCGTCAATCGATTGACAAAATCCCGAGGTTTTTCGATAAAGCGGACGACATGTTGGGCGACACAAAAAACGCGATCAGTGAGTTTCGTTCAGTCGCCCAAAATGCCAATAAACGGCTTGATGAAATTGGTGAAATTACAAAGCCATTTGCGGATGACGAATTTGGGAAATCCCTTAGGGAGAGCCTTGATGGAATAGGGGATTTCCTTGCGGATATAAAAGAGGCCAAAGGTACTCTTGGATTGTTAATCAACGATCCCAGTGTTTACAACCGTTTGGACAATGGCCTCCGCAGGGTTGAGTCAATCTCTTATCAACTTGAGCCGATCTTGAATGATGTTCGTGTCTTTACTTCGAAGATTTCTACCGATCCTCGTATTCTAGGCGTGAAAGGGGCTCTCGATAGACGACCATCAGGTTCTGGTATCAAAGGTGGTTTTCTGATGCCTCAGCCAAGTCGAAATGAAAATACGATTCGAAAGGCTACCTGGTTTGATTGATTTGCTATTGCAATTCAGTTTTCCTGGCTGCCTGATAGCGACACAGATTGCGAGTTTGGAATAGTGACTTTGGACTACCTTGGCCGTGCGGTCTGCGATTCACTCTCTGCCCTGCACGACAGAGCAGGATGACTTTGGTTGGGGGAATCTCTCAGGCAGCCTGAAGGCGGATCGACATCGTTTATTCGTAGCGAAACGATGTCACTGGGTTCTTTAAAGATCGCGACTATCTGGGAACAGCAAAGCCTTGATTGCTATTTTGCCTAATCTGTTTGGCGCGATTCAGAACCTCCGACTCGTTGGTCGGTTCTAAAGGTAGCATGTCAATGTTGACCGCCCTCTCATCCCTGATTTCGAACGGTAGGAGCACTTCGGAAACAAAGTCCAGTGGAGGAGTCTGGTACCACGGTGAATTAATGTTTTGCTGGACCTCAACGGTCTTGAATCTATCTTTTTCCAGACGGATTGTCCGGGTTCCGTAGTAGGTAAATGGGACCGAAACCGGCGAATGGCCGATTTGAACATCATCAACGTAGACCAATGCGCCGGGAGGATTGCTCCGAATGGTCAGTCGGCGACGGAGGCAGCCTGTCGAAATGATCGTTAGGCCGCACAAAAGCAGAATGAGCGATTTTTTCATGTCGAAACAATACACGAATGCTGCCTGTTTTTGGAATGGCTATCTGAAAAAGCCGTCGGAGTATAGTAACCTAAAGCATGTGGTTCCAGATCATTCCCTGCTCAAATCCAGTTTTGCAGCATTATTTGGGTAGGACATCGATCGCGATTCACATTAAGATATTGTTTTCGCGCCCGGAAGGCCTTTGATGGAAGATTGGTCCAAGCACCTCCAAATCGCTTCAATTTCGGACGTGGGTATGCGCCGTGCGACCAATCAGGACTCTTATGAGGTCTCTTTGGCTGGGGATATGCAGAAATGGAACGCCCGTGGCCATTTATTTCTCGTTGCCGATGGGATGGGTGCTCATGCTGCCGGCGAACTGGCGAGTAAGCTCGCCGCTGATGGAATTACCCATCTTTATGCGAAACACCAAGATTTGTCGCCGCCAGAGGCCCTCAAAAGGGCCGTTGAAGACTCGAATGCGGAAATTAACCGTCGTGGTCAGGCAAACGAAGAATTCAAAAATATGGGGACGACTTGTAGTGCACTTACATTGTTGCCGCAAGGAGCAGTTGTTGCCCATGTAGGAGACAGTCGTGTCTATCGAATGCGAAGTAATCGATTGGAACAGTTGACTCGCGACCATTCTTTGGTTTGGGAGATGCGTGAAAAGGGGAATTTTCCCGAAGGTAGCAAAAGCCTGCAGCTGATACCCAAGAACGTCATTACCCGTTCATTGGGGCCCTATCCCGATGTCAATGTCGATCTCGAAGGACCTCATCCGATACAAGTTGGCGATGTCTTTCTGCTTTGCAGTGATGGATTGTCTGGTGAGGTAGAAGATGATGAGATGGCGTCTCTTTTATCCCATTTGGAGCCGGAACGAGCGGCGCGGATGTTGGTGGATTTGGCCAATCTTCGTGGCGGTCCTGACAACATCACGGTCATCGTGATTCGTGTCTGTGATCAGACTCTTGCTACCTCAGAAAGCGGTTCGCCTCCGTTGACGGTGGGCGGAAAAAAAGAAGACCGGGCGGTTGGGCCGATTCCCTATACCTTGCTGACTGCGTTGGTAATAGCGGCATTGCTTTGCATGGTGATGAACAACGGCTGGGTGGCGATTCTTTTGGGGCTCTTTGCTGCCGGAATCGCTGGTTATATCACTTTCAAACTGTCAGGAGCTGGTTCAGGAGAGAAAGTGGTGGGTACAGGCAAGCGATTTGGGCTTGGTCCCTACACCCGAACCCAGGCTGTATCAGGCTCGAATCTGCTGGCGAAACTGGATAAAATCGGTACACAATTGCGAAATGTCGCGGAGGAAGAAGATCTTCCAGTCGATTTGGGACAATTTGATAATTTCTTTGAGAAAGCCAAGGTGGCTGCCGCGGAGTCTAATGAAGCGGCGGCTATGAATTTTTTCTGTTCTGGACTCTCCAATTATATGGACCAGTTAAGAGGTTAACAGCTATCATTTTCTACAATGGAATGTGGCTTTGGGCTTCAAGGGCCCTTCATGACAACTTTTGAAGTGTTGTTGGGTTTGTTGGCTGTTCTGGCTTGATTCCAATGGGATCGATCTTTTGGATTTGAGGAAGTTTGGTAAACTTCTGCTTTCTGATCGCCAACGCAAGATTTCATGTCAGCAATCACTCGCTATGTTCTGCTGGAATTTATTCGAGTCTTTGTCGTTGCCATCGTAGTCATGACACCCATCCTGCTTTTTAGCCTGCTTGGCTATGAGCTTCGAAATCAGGGTATGGGGCCGGCAGCGTTCCTACGGATCATGCCCTATGTTCTTCCCAGTGCGATGTATATCTGCATCCCTGCGGCGACGTTGTTTGCAAGTGTGACAGTCTATGGCCGATTGTCCAGGGAAAACGAATTAACAGCGATTAAAGCGATGGGGATCTCGCCCATGGTTGTCATTTGGCCCACTATATTTTTGTCGATATGCCTTAGTTTTCTGACGCTTTGGCTCAATGATTTGTCGGTCTCTTGGGGACGGGCTGGAGTTTATCGTGTTGTTTTGGGTTCAATAGAAAAAACAGTTTTCGGCATGTTGAAGTCCCGAGGCCAGTTTGATAACGGTCGTGTTACGATTATCGCTGATGTAGAAGGAAACAGGCTTGTTCAGCCGCATTTTGTTGTAAACGGAGGTGAGGGGAAGCCCATTGTGACCTTCATGGCAGAATCGGCATACTTTAATTGTGATCCGGAAAATGAAAAGCTGACATTGAAATTGATCAACGGAAGCTGGGATCGTGATGGGAAGATTCAGTTGCGATTTGAGGATGAATTTGAATGGAATCTCTCACTGAATGATTTAACGAGAAAATACCACGAGCAGGATAAGCCTTCCGATCTAGCCCTCTCCGTTATCAGTGAAGAATATGTTCGCCAAACCGCCGTCACCGAAATTCAGAAAGAAAAATATGCTGTCGATGCATTGCTTCAAATGACTTCGGGTAGCTTTCATGAACTCAACCAGGTGAATTGGCAGCCTCGCATGGAAGAACTGGACAAAATGGAAAAACGAATTTATCGTTTGCAAACCGAGCCCTATCGACGTTGGGCCAACGGATTCAGTTGTTTTGGTTTTGCAGTTTTGGGTATTCCGCTGGCCATCTGGATGCGGAATTCGGATATGTGGGCGAGTTTTGGAATCTGTTTCATTCCGACTCTCGCGGTTTACGTTCCTTTAGTGCTGTTTGGCGTTGACCGGGCAAAAAATGGTTCGATGCATCCATCAATTGTCTGGATTGGAAACGTGGTGGTTCTTTTGATAGGCGTCTTGTTATTCAGGAAAGCCTTAAAGCACTAATGTTGCGGAATCGAGAGGCCTTGATTATGCACGCGAACGAAAGTGGATTCGTCTTGTAGGTTTTTTGAGTGTCGTGTTTAATTCACTGCTCAACGAAAACGAATTCAGCATGCTTGGATCGCAACGAATTTGAAAATGGATTGGATTTGTTCCATCGGAATATTGACAGATATTGTTTTCTCGATCCGGATGATCAAAGAAAGCGATGGGCAATTTTGATTTTGAATTCGTCAGGATAGACTCGAAAGTCAACTCGGCGGAGCCGTTTCATAGACCAAGGAAGGTCTTTATTTAAGGGATTCGCGATGAGATTTGCTTGGCGAATACGCGAAAAACTGTTGATTTCTTCGGTGATCTTGGTCGTTGTTGTTTCTATCCTTTCGTACAGTAGCTTTCATGGGGCTTCTCTTTTCCGCGGACTGACCAAGAGCATTCGAACCCGTGCCGGCGAGTTGCCACTGGCGGCGAAATTGAGTGAAAAGGTCTCTGAGCTACGGGTGACGTTTCTTCGTTTTTCCCTTTTTAATCAACTCGCCAATCGTCGCGTTTATGGTGGAATCCCATCTAGTGTTGGCCCAAGTCTCAGTGGGTTGGTGGATGATGAAATTTCTGTCCGTCAGGAATTTCTTTTTGATTTGGAACAGGTCAATTTAGCTCTAATCGATTATCAGGCCCAATTAGAAGAAAACGTCAAAGAGGGACGCATGCTTTCTGATGTTGGTCGCGAAAAGATGACGGTAGAAGAATTACAGTCTATTCTCTCTAGGATCGCTGCCGATTTTGCCAGATCTGACTGGGTTTTCACCGATACCAACCGAATCGCATTGGATCAGGCACTTATGCAACTCCAGGAACAGGTGACTTTGTTGCCCGGTTTTCTGACGCAAAGAATGGATGCTTTTCATGAGCTCGCCCGTGCTGAATATAAAACTTGGATGTATCTAAGTGGCATGATGTCCTTGGCTGCCCTTGCCTGTTTAGGATTGCTGGCCGCTGGGATTTATTTTTGGATTCTTCGCCCTTTGAGGGTCTTGATTCGCGGTTCTAAAATGGTAGCCAGCGGCAATTTTGACCATCGCATCAATGTTCGAACGCGAGATGAAGTGGCGGATCTCGCCTATGCGATGAATCAGATGACCGAAAACTTCCAGATGATTCGCAACGATCTTGACGAGCAGGTCCGCTGTAGAACAAAGGAAGTGATTCGAAGTGACCGCCTGGCAAGCGTGGGATTTCTGGCTGCAGGGATCGCTCATGAAATTAATAATCCGCTCGCGTCAATCGCCTGGTCTGCCGAGAGCGTCGAAAAACGATTTGATAACGCTTTTGAAATGAATCCTGACGAAGACGACGCTGATGTCGAATTCATACGGACGTATCTTTCCAGGATTCAACAGGAGTCGTTTCGGTGTAAGGGCATCACCGAAAGATTGCTTGATTTTTCTCGCGTAGGGGACTCGGAACGCCAGGTCGTGGATCTTGTCAAATGCGTCCAGGGGGTCATCGAAATGGTACAGAATCTTGGCAGGTACCGAGAGAAGAAAATCTGGTTTGAAAGTCAACAAAGAGTGGATGCCGTGGCGAATGGCCAAGAGGTCAAACAGGTTCTATTAAATCTACTGACTAACGCTCTGGATTGTGTTGACAAAGGTGGGAATGTCTGGCTTCAGGTTGAGGCGACCCTTGGTAATGCGGTCATCACAGTAAAAGACGATGGATGTGGAATGCCGCAGGAAGTACTCGAACATGTTTTTGAGCCTTTCTTTACCCGACGAGAACATGGCGAGGGGACAGGCTTAGGATTGTCAATATCTCATCAGATCATTGCCGATCATGGTGGGGTCATCCGTGCCAAAAGCCTCGGCGTTGGAAAAGGGGCTGAGTTTCAGGTGACTCTTCCGCTGAAATGGGTGAATGGGAAGACACCTGCACCGAACGGTCTGCATGGAACAGGCACTTCAAGATCTGTTGCCTAAGATTCTGTCGATTCAATAGAAGGAAATAACAGATGATCAAAAAAAAGAAAAGTAAAGAGGGTGATCGACCGGATAACGGGATGAGAATTCTGTTTGCCGATGATGAGATAACATTGCAAGAAATCATGAAAGTTGAACTGGCCGAATTAGGACACCGTGCTACCATTTGTCCCGATGGTCTGACCGCCTGCGCGGCTTTGGATAAAAACTCCTACGATTGCATGATGGTGGATTTGGATATGCCGGGCCTCAATGGTATCGACGTTATCAAGTATGCGAAGACCGTCAGCCCTGATATTGAAGCCATTGTATTGACCGGAAAGTCATCGTTGGAGACAGCTGTTGCTGCCTTGCGGCAGGGGGTGTTCGATTACATCAGTAAACCGTGCAAATTAATCGAATTGCAGTCCATACTTGATCGGGTTAGTGAGAAAATTTCTCTAACGAATCAGTTAAGGGCGGTGAAGAGACGATTACACGCCGCTGAGGGTGAACCCGAAATGGTGGGCCATGCCAACTGCATGGCAAAAGTCAGGTCATTGATTGATAAGGTGGCCGTGACCAACGCGACGGTGCTGATTCGTGGGGAAACAGGAACAGGAAAGGAACTTGCGGCAAGGGCCGTTCATAACCAGAGTGGCCGAGCTGGTCACCCATTTGTTGCCGTTAATTGTGGCGCTCTTCCGGAAAGTTTGATCGAGAGTGAGCTTTTTGGGCATCGGAAAGGGGCTTTTACGGGCGCTGATGCGAGCCGGTCGGGACTTTTTGAAGTCGCCTCCGGAGGCACTCTGTTTCTTGATGAAATTGGAGAACTTCCAAAATCGATGCAAGCCAAATTACTTCGCGTCTTGGAGTCAGGCGAGGTCCGCAGAGTCGGTGACAATGAATCCTTCCGAGTTGATGTCAGAATTGTTTGTGCGACTCATAGAGATTTGGGGACGATGGTGGATGACGGAGAATTTCGGGAGGACCTGATGTATCGAATCAATGCCTTTGAAATCGAATTGCCCACACTTGCCTCACGCCGAGATGATATTCCGGAATTGGCGATACATTTATTAAGGCGTTTTCGAGGTGATGGAAGTTGTGGTGATGATATTAAGACTGGATTTTCCCAAGACGCAGTTCACCAATTGAAGCAGCATAGTTGGCCGGGAAACGTACGAGAATTGGCAAATGTAGTAGAGCACGCTTCGATCTTGGCAGATTCGTTACCAATTGATTTAGCTGATTTGCCTGCACGGTTTTCCGAACGGGTACGAGGTAGGAACAGATTGGTTTTTGGGCCGATGACGCTAAAAGAGATCGAGACGGCAGCCATCGCTGAGTCTTTGGAGCGAAATGCTGGTGACAAGAATGCTGCAGCAGAAGAACTGGGTGTTAGCATTAAGACGATCTATAATCGGCTGAACAGCCTTTCGCTGACCGCGGGCAAGGCTGCCTGAATCTATCCAGGCTCCCTGAATCTATCCAGGCTCTCTGGCTCATCTCTTCATGGATGGAAGCTGAATGTCAATCCAGACCAGGCGATGATCTGATGCTTGAATAAATCTTGCTTCAGGTTCATTTTTAAGAGGCCAAAAAACACCAGAATCAACAAGGCGAAGGTTTTTGGACGGCAGCACGTAATCAAGGCGAAGGTTTCCTACCGTTTCCGGTCCAAATTGGGCGGTGTCCAATTTCGGCTTTCCGCGGTGCTTGAGATTGGCTTTTCCAAATCGGCTGGCCTCGACTGCCCCTGCGCTACCGGGTGCAGGTTCGGCTTGAATGCTTGCATGTTGCAAGAGCATCCTGATAGGAGATCCTGTACTGTCTCCATCAGCAGGATCGGCATTTTGATCACCTGCAATAATGAACAGCGAATTTTTTTTTAACCCGCCCACGCCTCCTCGATCATCGTAGATATAAACACTCGTTTGAGGCTGGATGTAGTCCTTCCAAAATCGAATTTCATCGTGGTTTCGACGTCCATTATGGTCATCCTCTTTGTCGAATACGGGCGGGGTTGGGTGCGATACTAGAAAGTGAAGTTGTTGTTGTCTTAATTCAATAACGACGTCCCAATGGCTTTTGGATGAAAGACGGAACTGCTTCCAGGCCTCCTGGGAATAAAAGCCTGTATTGTCCTTGTTTGTTGGAGTCAGAGCCTTGGGCATGTCTTTCCAGAGGAACTTTTGAAACGTTCGAGTCATTTGCCGGTTGATTGGAAATCTTGATAGCACAGCCATTCCGTATTGACCTGGAAAATTTCCATACCCAAATGCGTCGCCGGCCCCATCTTTTTTCTGATCCCCATCGAGATCAAAACCTGATGCAATGCCAGTGTTAACAGGCGCGACAAAAGTATAGGGGTATTTAATCGGCTGTCCATCCTCTTGCGAATGGCCGAGGTAAAGCCTTTCAAAGAGTCGAACGTTTTGCTGGTCTCTCTCAAAGTCGAATTCGTTTAAGAGCAATATGTCTGGTCGAACTCGCTGAATGATTGCGGCAACATTCCGCGCTTGTCGTGATTGTCCGCTCCCGAGTTCCTGTTTCAATTCCCCAGTTTTTTTACCGAACAAACTGGTGTTGAATGTGGCAACCCGAACTTGGTTCTCATTAGAGAAAGCGTAGTCTGGAAAAATGGTCAGCCCGAATAGTCCGACAACCAAAATAGGAAAAAAACGAGGTCGAATTTTTGGCATTACTAAAATAGTTGCGGAGGACGTTATGTTAGACATCTATGCCTATAGAAAGCATACATGGTAAAAAGCAGTGAATGAATCATGGTATCATTTCCACGTTATTGCGACGCAAAAGTGGGCGTGAAGAAAAAAATGCCCAGATTTTGTTTTTGGCATGATCAGAAATATTTGTTTTCGAAAAAAGTTGAGTTGGTGAATGTTAGAATTAGACCCTCACGCAATCTATATGCAGATGGCGTTAGAACAGGCGGAGGCGGCTCGGAATTCTGACGAAGTTCCCGTAGGAGCGGTCATTGTCTACGATAATCGTGTCATCGCTGCTGCACATAACCAACGGGAGACGTTACATGATCCGACAGCCCATGCGGAGATGATCGCCATTACTCAAGCTGCTGAGTCGTTACGCAGCTGGCGGCTCAATGGCTGTACTCTGTATGTCACGCTCGAGCCCTGTCCAATGTGCGCCGGTGCCATTTTGCAAAGCCGAATTCCTAATCTGGTTTATGGCGCCGCTGACCCCAAGGCAGGCGCTGTGCAGTCTCAATATGAACTGCTTAGCGATGACAGATTAAATCATCAGTGCAGCATTGTAGTCGGCATCGCAGAGCAACGTTGCAGTGAAATCCTAACGGATTTTTTTCGTCAGAAACGGTTGGCTGGAAAAAAATAGCCTAACAACCGGTCAGGGGATATGGAATCAATACCTGGCAAATTATCCTGACTGGCCAATGTTGATTTTCTAACAAAGAGCTTTCAGACGATTCCGGATTTTTTCTGGTTGGACCGCTGTAGTCTGGCTGGGATATGATTTTGCGGGGTGCATTGACCTCAAACCGTACGATTTTGAATCGCCTGGTACAGGTCGATGATGCTGGCTCTTTTAGATGGCGGTGGATTTTCAGGCTTCAATTGGGTTTTTACTGATTGCTAAGTGGGCCTGTCGTCCCAGCTGCTTCTTTTTTTGACGTGACGAGTTTTTCGTTAGGGCAATCGATATTTTTCACTACCGCATTAGATCCT
This sequence comes from Planctomycetota bacterium, assembly GCA_014238905.1. Taxonomy (GTDB): domain Bacteria; phylum Planctomycetota; class Planctomycetia; order Pirellulales; family Pirellulaceae; genus JABAAE01. The sequence goes on along the minus strand of JABAAE010000015.1, from coordinate 13,012 downwards.
TTTTTGGCGGGCGTAGCTTTGGATTTGCCCCCTGCCCTTTCGCCGATCAGAGTATTAGAATTGGCCTCAAAGGGAGATCGAAATGGAGCTTACATCAATTGACTGGCTGATCATCGTTGCCTATTTCATCGCGACGATGATCATTGGGCTGGCATTCGCCGGGCGAGCGGGAAAGAGTCTGACTGATTATTTTGTGTCGGGTCGATCATTACCATGGTGGATTGCAGGGACATCGATGGTCGCCACTACTTTTGCGGCCGATACTCCACTGGCAGTCACCGGTTTGATTGCCAAAAATGGCTTGGCAGGAAATTGGTTCTGGTGGTCATTCGCTTTAGGCGGGATGTTTACCGTTTTCGTTTTTTCCAAGCTATGGCGGCGTGCGGAGGTCATTACTGACGTCGAATTTATTGAGCTACGCTATGGGGGGAAACCCGCGGCTGCGTTAAGAGGAATTCGGGCAGGCTACTTTGCATTGATCGTCAATCCGATCATTATTGGCTGGGTGACCAAGGCCATGATTGATTTCCTGCACTATACCGTCTTTTACGATTCATCGATGGTGCCGGAGGTGTCGAGTTCGACACAGGATTGGTTGATCATACTGGGGCTGTTTTTGGCGGTTGGGATTTACTGCTCTGTTTCCGGTATGTGGGGAGTGGCAATTACGGACGTAATCCAATTTGTCCTTGCCATGTTTGGTTGTATTTGGTTGGCCATCGTGGCAGTCAATCACGTTGGCGGCGTAGAAGAGTTGCAAGTCCGGGTGTCTGAAAATTTTGCCGATGAAAAGGGCTTCGAGGTATTCTCTTTTATACCGTCTTTTTTTGGATCCTCCGCTTGGCTGCCGTTTTCCAGTTTTTTGATCATGGTGGGGGTTCAATGGTGGGCCTCTTGGTACCCTGGAGCTGAACCCGGTGGAGGAGGTTATGTTGTCCAGCGAATGGCAGCTTGCCGAGATGAAACCCATGCATTGAAAGCCACGCTTTGGTTTCAAATAGCTCACTACTGTATTCGACCTTGGCCGTGGATCATGGTTGCCTTGGTAGCATTAGCACTCTATCCGGAACTTCATGCCATGGAAAATGCCGGTATTGGGTTTCCGATGGTGATTCGAGATGTCGCTCCCACGGGGCTGCGTGGATTAATCATGGTGACATTCTTCGCAGCTTTTATGTCTACCATCAGCACCCAAATGAACTGGGGAGCTTCGTTGTTGGTTCGTGATATCTATCAAAGATTTTTGAATCCTGATGCAAGCCAGAAACATCTAGCCCTTGCTTCCAAAATTGGATCGGTGTTAATCCTTGCCTTGGGCATTGTGGTGGCCTTTATCATGATTGATCACAATGTTTCGGTTGATTCTGCGTGGAAGTTCCTGGCAGCGTTGGGTGCTGGTGGAGGGCTGGTTTATATGCTCCGATGGTTTTGGTGGCGTATCAATGCATGGAGTGAAATTGCCGGTATGTTTGGTTCGCTTTTTTTCTTTTCGATTTATTATTCAGAAGATTTGATATCGGAAATTGAGCTGATATTCATCGTAGCGGTTCCCACCATTTTGTTTTGGCTGGTTGTTACCTTGATAACTCCACCAGAGCCTAAAAAAATATTGGTTAAGTTCTACGAAAAAGTCCATCCAGGTGGACCAGGTTGGAGACCGATCGCCTCACTCGCACCTCACGTCAAACCGGACTCCAATTTGGGTCTTTCGGTGTTGGGGGCGGCGGTCGGATCTGGCGTGGTTTACAGCTTGCTCTGGTCAATTGGGAGAATGATATTTCAAGACTATCAAAATGCTGCGGTTGGAATGTTGGTGGCGATTGTATGTGGTGTGACAGTGTTTGGAATTGTGAGGAAACTGACCCAACCAGAATGACGATGTCTTGCGTGGTGGTAGGGTAAAAAACGCCCTGTCGTTTTTTTGGGCGGCTTAGCAATCCCGTAAAGGAATAAAATGAAAACAGAGACAATGCGGTGGCACGGGGATAGAGGTGGATACCTGGAATTGATTGATCAAACCAGATTGCCCACCGAATTTGTGGAATTGAAATGCCGGAATGTACAGTCGGTCTGGGACGCAATTAAGCAACTCAAGGTTCGAGGCGCTCCAGCAATTGGAATTGCGGCAGCCTATGGGGTTGTCTTGGGGGTACAAGAGGTGCCATCCGATACTACCGGCTTAGGATTTTTTGCAAAGTTGCGGGAGGTGACGGGGTTTTTGGCAACCAGTCGTCCAACGGCGGTGAATCTGTTTTGGGCGCTGGACCGAATGACTCAGACGGCGGAAGCCAACAAGAACTGTTCGGTTGATCAGCTGAAAGACATTCTCCTGACTGATGCCAAATTGATTCATGAGGAGGATCGCCAAATGTGTCATGCCATTGGCAGCCATGGAGCGACTCTACTCCTTGATGGCATGGGAGTTTTGACGCACTGCAATGCCGGCGGTTTGGCTACAGCGGAGTATGGGACTGCCTTGTCCGTTTTTTTTACCGCACAGGATTTGGGCAAAAAAATTCACGTATTTGTAGACGAAACCAGACCCCTTTTGCAGGGTTCGAGGCTAACGGCTTGGGAGTTAAAACAAAGAAATGTCGACGCTACGCTGATCTGCGACAGTATGGCAGCTCAGGTGATGCGGGAGGGAAAAGTTCAGGCGGTCATTACCGGTGCAGACCGAATTGCGGCCAATGGAGATTCGGCCAACAAAATAGGCACCTATGGATTGGCTTGCCTCGCCAAATCGCATCAAATCCCTTTTTATATCGCCGCTCCAACGACGACGTTCGACCTGTCGATTGAGACTGGAGAATCGATTCCAATTGAAGAGCGATCTTCCACCGAGATTACACATGGTTTTCAATGTCAAACCGCTCCCGATGGAATCGACGTTTACAACCCTGCCTTTGACGTGACGCCAGCCGATTTAATTGACTCCATCATTACCGAAAAGGGTATTATTCGGCCCGTGGATTCCAAGACGATCCAAAGTGTTCTTGGTTTGGCGTGATTTATTGACTAGTCGATACCAACCGGTTTCTATTGAGTCATCTCTCCATGACTTCAAGTGAACTGTTTGACTGGGACGATGGGCGGAGGCTGGCTTCACCCCACGAAAAGGGGATTGAGCTAACGCCCTGCCCTGCAACGCCCTGCCCTGCAACGCCCTGCCCCACAAACAAAATGGCTGTCATTTCGCGATGTGGAAACTGGAACTTCTACTTTCCATCTCTTGGTCTGAGTCTGCTGAGCCAGAGGGCTCAATTTCTGGAAAAATCTCTAACTCGCCTCTGACGATTCGGACATCGTCCGGCGCTGAAATTCCAACTTTTACGATTCCTCCCCGTGTCTGAAGAATCTGGACCTCTATTCCACCATCTATCAGTATCGTTTGATTTTTTTTTCTCGATAAGACCAACATGAGCATTTCCTTTGCATTGGATGGGAACGGAGTTGAGATTTTCAAAACCTCGCTATCTCATATATTCGTTATTACGTTTGACACGGATGGTCACTCACAAAAAATTCTTCGAAATTGAACGATTTAGTCAAAAAAAGATCATTCGTTATTAACGCAAGTTAATTGCCACTTATTATTAGATTTCGGGCACTTCTTCCCTTTTATTCTAATTTTCCCTGGTTTTAAGATGGATGATCGCTGGTTCCGGCTCGGTGATCACGGACGTTATGCATGCCAGTCGCATTCGCTCTCCGCGGGTTATTGCCATGCTGTTGGTGGACACAAAAGAGGACTCAAGACGTATCAATCAAATTGACGACATATTCTGGTACGATTGCAAAATCCGACGGGTGATTGAGATTCCCGCGGAAGATCGGATTCTGATCGAGGTTGATTACCCGATTGATTGGGACCACAATCGATTTGAACCACGGGTGATTTCTTTTTCCGGTGTGCGACGATACGAGATTCGCGAGGGCGCATTCGTTGGGGCTCCGACTATCCTCAAAGCATCTGCGATACCAAGCTGCAGTTTTGGTTTCTCGACAATCCGGATCGGCACGAATGCCGGCGAACGCCTGATCGAATGTGAGGGAATCGAACTTCATCTGTGCGATGCATAACAAAGCGTTGAACCGGAGGCGTTTTGTGGTTCCTTTAATATGCTGTTACTTCGGGCTGAACTGGTCGGTCCGGTTAACTTGGTCGTTGTCCGGCTCAACTCAAATAGGTTGCCCATGGAGGTCCTCGTAAAACCATACAACCCTTCTTGGGCCGTCGCTTTCGATTCAGCTTCGGAGCTCGTTATGAATGCGATGGGCTTCAATGCGATAGAGGCTTGCCACATTGGCAGCACGGCGATACCAAACATTTGGGCGAAGCCAATCATCGACATGATGATCACTGTGACAAACATCGACACTGTCGATACTTGCAATCAGGCAATGGCAAAACTAGGTTACGAGGCCAAAGGAGAGTTTGGGATTCCTGCTCGCCGCTATTTTCGCAAAGACGACAAATCTGGAAAACGGACACATCAAATTCACATTTTCCCGCCGGATAGTGATCACGTGCAACGCCACTTGGCATTTCGTGATTTTATGAACGCTCACCCAAAATGGGCGATTCGTTACTCTGACCTGAAACGCGGCTTGGCCGCCAAGCACCCCCATTCGATTGCAGATTACATCGCGGGCAAGGATGCATTTATCAAACACGTTGACACAATTGCGGCGAAATGGCGACGCAAAACCACCGGGTAATAAAAAATTGCGTTGGAGCACTCAGATGGGCGGATTTCAGTGGTTAGTCGATTGTTCGTACCCGGTGATTTTGGACGTCATGGCACTAATAAGAGAGCGTTATTGGATGCTTGTGGCAATCAAAGGAAGGGGGGCTTAAAGTCCGATTGTTTGCGCCCGTAACACGAATTGGGATAGATTTTTTCGATGCGGATTCCAAAGATATTCTACTGGGGTTTAGTTTGGAGCCAGGGTTCAATTTCTTGAGTGAGTATTCCGTTCAGTTTTACTCATTTCGCAATCGAATTGACCGCAGGTACCTTCAGCCCTTTCAATGGACTGCTGTAATTGTTTTGTTTATCACTTGCCTGAAGTGTTTACAGGGATTGCCTCGGACTTGACATGAAGATTCGGGCTGGAAGCAGAAGTGGCAATTGAAGAACTCTAGCGTTTCAAAAATCTCTTGCCGAACGGGCCGCCATTGCTTCGCGAGAAAAACAGGAATCCGGGGTTCTAGAAAACCGGTGGAGAACGAGGACCAAAGAGAGGGGTGATTCTGCACCCTTTTGGCGAATTAATCCTTGGAGATCGTTTCGTCTAAATTGAAGAGTATCTGGCTGATACCCATCCAAGCTGCGATCTCAACGGATCTTTTGTTGGCTTCCATGCTAGTCAACAATTTCACCTTTTCAGGTGAGTCCACGAGTTGTCTTCTCTTATTCGACAAGAACTTGTCAAGAAACCGTTGCTCATCCGGATTGGGAAATCTGGCAGTGCAGGTTCGGAAAGCAATTTGAATTTTGTCCTGATCGGAATCGACATTCATATCAAGTATACATTTGGCAAATTCCAAACAGAGTTCCTGATAGGCCTCATCGTTCAACAGGGTAAGTGCTTGAAGCGGAGTGTTGGTTCTGGAGCGACTGACGACACAGGATGTCCTGTCGGGTGCGTCAAAATTGACGAATGAGGCATAGGGAGCACTTCGTCGCCAGAAGACATAAATACCTCTGCGGTATCGGTCGGTCCCGATTGAAGTCTGGTATTTCGGTTCGTTTCTGCCAACGTGTCGCCAAATCCCTTCCGGTTGTGGAGGGAAAACTGGAGGGCCGGAGAGCTTGGAGGACAACGCGCCAGAGATCTTTAGAGCGTTGTCACGTATGATCTCAGCGGGCAGTCGAAACCTTGGTCCGCGGGAATGGAGTTGGTTTTGCGGATCTTTTTTTCGTTTTTCTGGTGAGAGATTGGATGACTGACGGTACGTCTGGGAAAGCACAATAGACCTTAGTAATTGCTTGACGGACCAGCCGGATTCCGAGAACTCGATGGCAAGCCAATCGAGTAGTTTTGGATGAGTCGGTTTTTCACCCTGGGTGCCAAAGTCCTCACTTGTGGTAACGATTCCCTGACCGAATATTTCTGCCCACCATCGATTCACGGCGACCCGTGAGGTTAGCGGGTTTTTTTTGTCGAATATCCACCTTGCTAGATCAAGGCGGTTCATTCTCTTCTTCGAGGGTCCAGGATGAAGGATAGACGGCGTTGCGGCCGCCACCGGTACTCCACGATCGAGAAAATTACCCCGCTTCAAGACGAAGGAGGTGCGACGGTCCATTTCTTTCATTACTAAAGTGGTATCGACTTTCAGGCCAGCTAACCGTTGTTTGGAGGCGGTTACTTTGGCGGATAGCTTGCGGAATTCCGGTTGGCTATTAAGGTAGAAATCTTCGATCTGCTTTTTTTGTTTGGCGGACCAGGATTTCTGCTCCAATCTTGCGATATTTTTTATGTTATTGGGGATTGATGGCTGTTCTCGCTTCCCAACCAATGCTGAAATTCTAAGGCGACCAATTGTCCGTCCGCCACCATGATTTTGATCCAATTCAAATCGAATTCTGGTTTTAGATTCCGCCGGCCGAATTGACTCCTTCGTGGCAACACTTGCCCAATGCGGTTTGCTAAACTCAGGATTGATGCCCCAGCCGGTGTTGGGTCGTCCGTCAATAATACCGGACACGTTCCATTGCTGTTGCGAAAAATCAGCGATCGCATCGGATAACTCGATCGCCTTATCGTTTTGACTGCCTAAATAGGCTCGGACCTCCTGCAAGACAAAATTCGGCGGGCCAGACTTATTTCTACCTGGTCCCATTTCAGCCAGTGAAGGGTCCGTCAATGTTTCAAATCGAAAACCGTTAATTTCAGGTAGAGACGATTGGCAAGTGATAAAGTAGACATCTTTATCAGCTGCTTCACCACCGACTAAAACGGAATGATCGGCAAGTAATTGGTGGGGTGTCCCAGCTTTGGTATGGAATTCAATAATCTGCAGCGGAATCCAGGTTTCCTTTTTCAACTTGTAGCGACTTAAACGGTTGAGCCAGCTTGGAAATTCATCTTGAATGGTGACCCGCATTTTTTTTGCTTCTGCCTCTAATTGCTTTATTTCGCCAGCAATGATTTTGCGCTGGTTTTCTTTTGTACTAGATAATGGCAGGTCCATTTTAGGACCGTAGAATTCATGCGATATCGTATTGCCGGTATCTTTAACTTCGAGGGGAGTGTTGTTGAAAAACGCGAACAGTTGATAGTATTCCCTTTGAGTAAAAGGGTCATACTTGTGGTTGTGACACTGGCTACATTCGAATGTTGTTCCAAACCAAACTGTTCCGGTCGTATTGACTCGATCGATGATTTGGTTGATACGGTTTTCTTCTGGGTCCACGCCGGCTTCTACGTTACATGTTGTCAATCGATGGAAACCGGTGGCTGTTTTTTGCCGGATGGTCGGATTGGGAAGCAGGTCACCGGCGAGTTGTTCAATGCTAAAACGATCGTAGGGCATGTCCTGATTGAGAGCGTCGATGACCCAGTCACGGTATGGCCAAACACTTCTGAACTGGTCTGCTTGAAATCCGTTTGTGTCTGCGTAGCGTGCGAGGTCAAGCCAGTTTCTTCCCCATTTGATTCCAAATTGCGGGGAACATAGCAGTTGATCTACCAATCTCTCATACGAAAAAGGTGACTTGTCGGTCAGGAAAGAATCTAGTTCCTCAAACGACGGGGGAAGGCCAATCAAGTCCAGGTAAACTCGTCTAACTAACTTTTCCTTGCTTGCTTCAGGTGAAAATGAAAGAGAGTTCGATTGAAGTTTCCGATCGATAAATAAATCGATCGGACTTCTTGCTCCATTTTCAAGATTTGTTTTAGGTGGGTTGGTTTTTAAAGGAGGCTGGTAGGCCCAATGCGGCGCCCCTACATCTATTTTTTTTCCAACCTTTGCTGGCCATTTCGCACCCTGCGATAACCAGCGTTTCATCAAATCTATTTCTCGCCGGGATAAAGGATTGTCATCAAGGGGCATTCTTGGCAGGTCACCTTTGCCCATCATTCTTTCTAGCAGGAGCGATTTTTCCAGCTCCTGCTCGGCCAATAGCTTCCCCGATACTCCGCCTTTGATGAAACTGGTCTTTGAATCCAATCCGAGTTGACCCTCCCGGTTGTCCGCGTTATGACATTCGTGGCACCTCGATTTCAGAATTGGCCAGATTTGTGATTCGAAAACGACTTTCTGGGCGACAGAGACTGTGTTTGAAACGATTATTAATAGGCACCCAAGAAGTGGTCGGCCCAAGATTCGGAGGAGAATTAATAGAGATTCTTTTGTCATGGGTAGCCTGCAGACATCGTTTTGTTAACTGTATTCTACAGTTTGGAAATGGTGTCTGATAAGATGGATTTTCAGATAGCGTCTATTAGACCAGGAAATGGAAAATGTTAAATATCCGATTTAAGCTGTCTTTATTGGCTTGGGTCGTCGTCCTTTTGGGCATTTTTTGGTTTTTCCGAGGTGCAGATCAAGACGCTGGGTCAGCGGGACGGGAAGGTTCACAACCGGTTAACGCTACAAAGATTCGAGTTGCCTGCATTGGCGACGGCATTACGCTTGGTGATTCGATCGAGGACCAGGAAAACCGTTGCTATCCGACGCGGTTGGCCAAGTTAATGGGCGCGGAATACGACGTCAGAAACTTTGGCTCTAGTGGTGCGACGCTGCTTAGGTCCGGCGACCGACCCTATTTCAAACAGGATGAGTTTGAAGCCGCGCTTCGATTTGATCCAGACTTCGTCTTTGTCATGTTGGGGACCCATGATTCCAAGCCGGAGAATTGGAATGACAATGCTTCAGAATTCGAGTTGGACTGTGAATGGTTGATTCGACGACTACTTGATCTTCCGTCCGGCCCAAGCGTCGTCCTTTGCCTGCCCCTTCCGGTCGCGATTAATCGTTGGGAGATTCGTGAAGAGATATTGAGGCAGCAGGTGGTTCCCAAACTTCAAAAAGTCGCCGAGAGACTCGGAATACCGTTGCTTAACCTCGACCAGCCTTTTTTAGATCAAAAAGAACTGTTGTCCGACGGGGTTCATCCCAATGCAAAAGGAGCCAATGCGATAGCAAATCGAGCTGCAGAACTATTGCACGAACTACGTCAAAAAAAAATGGGGACCCGAGAGATTGGTGTCTTCAGGGATAAGAGAATTAACGAATGTAGTGGGATGGTTCCAAGCAGCCAAAACAACGGTTGTTTTTGGGTTCACAACGATTCAGGTGATGCTGCCAGAATATTTCTGGTAAGGGCCTCTGGGCAGACAAAAATGGAAGTTGTGCTGGCGGAAACTAAGAATGTTGACTTTGAAGATATCGCACTGGCTGAACATAAAGGGAGGCCCTACATCGTAGTTGGTGATGTAGGAGATAATCAGCGTCGCCGGGGACAATACCTGTTGTACGTGTTTGAAGAACCCACGTTGTCTGTTCAGGCAAGAGCTAATCTGGATTCGGTCCAGAAAAAAGTACTACGAGACTATACAAGAATTAGGTTTACGTTCGATGATGCAAACTCACACGATTGCGAAGGAATTGCGTATCGCCCGTCAACGAATCAATTTGTCATCTCAACGAAGCTCACCTCAAGCGAAGTTCTAGCGGGACATTCGGCAGAAGTGTTTGCGTTGGACGCCATTTTTACTGGAAATTTTAAAGTCGCCGTTGCAAAGAAAATCGGTACTTTGCCGGGGGGCGTGCTGACCGCATTTGATATAAGTGCCGATGGATCGCAAGCGGTGGTGCGAAATTATCTTGGCGGCTACATTTTTCCGGTTGCTAATGATCGCCAGCAATTCGTCAACGGGAAACCAGCAACGATCATTCTGCCAATTCAAAGACAGCCGGAGTCCATCTGCTTTTCACGGGATGGAAAAAAAGTAGTGGTGAGTAGCGAAGGTCGATATCAGAAAATATACGAAGTTGATCTGGTGAAAAGAAACGGTTTGGATGATCATTCCAAGCTTGATATGCCGGCAGACTGATATGGTTTAACGCGGGTGACTGACTAGCTTCATCTTGAAAAGAATCCGGCCAAAGACGAGTAGCCCCGTCCGGGGATTGATTCCTCACGCCACTGCTTCACATATTGATCGTAGAACTGACGTAACTGATTGACTGTCTTTGCCGAGTCGGGATTCGAGATTCTGTTTTCCAATTCGAATGGATCATCGGAGATATTATAGAACTCTTCAGTTCGGGAAAAATTGTTTTTTGCATAGGGCCAGTTGATGTATTTCCCTTCTTTAGTTACCACGGCAAGGCTATATGTTTCCTGTGGACCCCAAACATTAATCAGGGGCAAGCTTTTGCGAATGCTCGATTTAGGGTCGTCATAGAGCGGCATCAAATTTCTTCCGTCCATCTTTTCAGGAATTTGCACACCGGCCAGAGATAATAATGTAGGAGCAAAATCGACATTTCCCGAAAGCGACCGGCATCGGATCTGCTTATGACTGTTGGGATGTCGTGGATCGTAAATGATCAGCGGAACACGTGATGATTCCTCGTAGGGGAGTACCTTGGAGCCATACCCGTGGGAACCGCAGAAGAAACCGTTGTCCGAGGTGTATATAAAGACGGTGTTCTTTTCGATTTTCTGGCGAATCACTTCTTTTCGTATCATTCCTACAGCAACATCAATAGCGTAGATTTGCTGGTAGTACTTTGCCATGACCTCGTCATAACTGGAGCTATATTCCCAGGTGTGGAATCTCTCAAACTGTCGACCCTGACGGCTTTGCTGAGAGAAATGAGAACCGTTTTGCCGACCAAAGTTGCGAGGTTTTACGAATTGAATACCCTGATAAATCCTGTTGAATTGGGGATCTGGCTGCACCGGTCTGTGAGGAGCTTTAAAACTGATTGAGAGGCAGAAAGGCTTTTTCTTGTTTGAGAATTTTCGTATAAAATCAACACCGAATGCTCCATACGCAGTTGTCGAATGGGGGTGAGCCGAAGCATACTTTTTCATCGATTGATTTTTTGCAGTTTGATATGATGTTTGACCGGGACCGCCGCCCCACTGGTCAAAATCTTCGCTAGGAAGATAGGTGTTGGAGCCTTGATTAGGGACGCTCACACTTTTGCCGATTTCAAAACCAATCTTTCCTGCAAAACCGGTAGAATAGCCAGCCCTACGCAAAAGCAGCGGATAGGATTGGTTCCAGTCTTCCTCAATCAATGGGCCCCGATTGAAGTTGCATGAATGCTTGAATTCAAAGGTTCCGGTCACGACGTTCGCGCGACTACCCATGCATATTGCTGTGGAGACGTAATGCCGATCAAATGTGATTCCATCGCTGGCCAATTTATCCAAATTGGGCGTTTTGGCATGCGGTGTGCCATAGCAACCCATGGAATAAGTGCATTGGTCGTCAGCCATCAGGAAGATTAGGTTCGGCCGCTCTGTGTCGTCTAAGGGATGGTTAGCACTGAGTACAGATGGGACGCCAAACAGGCAAAATACCACAGGCCAGATTTGATGGAATTTCATTTTGTCTTTTTCAACTTAGGAGTTCGGTCAGCACTTCACCTTTGCTGATTATCATTGGACGACCAACTGGCGTGTCAATCTCTTGCGAGAAGTCAATGCCAAGAGCGGATAAGATCGTGGCGTGAATGTCTTCTACTCTTTTTACTTCAGAGATATCCTGTTGGCGATTTTTTGGATCCAATTTCGGATTGGGAGCGGTGGCTCCGACGGTTTGACCACCTTGGATACCACCTCCAGCCATTGCGATGCTGAACCCGTGCGGCCAATGGTCTCTTCCACCAGCGGCATTGATATTTGGCGTTCGCCCGAACTCGCCGCCGCACACCACGATCGTCTCATCGAAACGATCTCGCAATTTTAGGTTGCGGATCAATGCGGCAAACGCTGGATCCAAAATTTCGATTTGGCCGGCCTGTATTTCATGGTTGTTGACATGGCTGTCCCAGCCGGGGAGAGTCACCTCAACGCACCGGACACCCACTTCAATCAAACGCAGTGCTGTGAGGCAGCCACGTCCGAAAGGTGTGTCTCCAAACTCCTGCTGAAGAGCGGTTGGTACGGAACTGATATCAAAGGCCTTGAGTTGATCTGACGTCATCATTCGGAGGGCTGCTTGCATTGTGGGCCCGCGACCTGTTTTGGTCGTGCTGCGAGGCCGCCGTAATGGATCATTTCTTTCTAGGAAATCCAATGTTGACATTCGCCGCTTGAATCGACCTTCGGCCACTCTTTTTTGAAGGTCAGGCAACGGTTTGATGGGGTCCAGCATTTTGAATGCATCATATTCATTTCCAAGGTAACCACCGCGGCCAGCTGTTTTGCCGGAAAAGATGGAAACGTGTCGAGGGATGTCTACAATGCCCTGATCGGCGGTTTTGGACTGGTGACAAATCACACTGCCGATAGCCGGATGCAATAGTGTTGGATCGGGTCGGAAACCGGTTTTTATATTGTAAACTGCACGTTCGTGGTCGCCTTCGGCACTGGTTACCGACCGAACCAGGGAGATGTCCTGCATCAGGTCTGCTACCTGTTCCAAGCCGGCGCCGACCTTTATTGTCTTGACAGAGGTTTTGCGAGCTTTTGACTCAGCAGCGATGTTGGTGCCGGGATGCGGATCAAAAGTTTCCAGTTGACTTGGCGCTCCTTGCATCCATAAAAGAATAACGGATTTTGCCGGACGACCTAAATCGATTTTTTGGGCCTGGCTGGAGAGGACCTGAGAGACTGGTGAAAGCCAGTTCAATCCAGCGATGCCTGCACCCATTAAAAGTGTTCTGCGATTACCGTGGCTGATATTCTTGCAATCAGCGTTGAGGCTATCGTCGGTGTGCATGATTTTCCGTTTGATGTTAGTTGGGGGATTTGGACTGAACAGTCCAGCGGCACATTGCTTGTCAGTGTATTGCTTGTCAGTGGTTGATCTGGAA
>JABAAE010000014.1 GCA_014238905.1 Planctomycetota bacterium | reverse complement strand
CATCGATTCCATAGACTCCAATGGCAACCGAATCCGGAAGCAGCGGTCCGCGAAATCCGTCTCCGCGAAGATCCTTATGCAGATCACTCTCCGTTAAGGTGTAGAGTCCTTCTATGCGGCGGCCCTGGCGAACATAGAGGCGGTAGGGGAAGTTGCCGTTGTCTTGAAATTCATCATCCGGGAGGCCGATGTTGGGCGAGCCTCCTTTGGTTTGAATGAAGTAGAGGTAGCCAAGGTCATGGTTGCGGTAGATTTTTTCGATCTCAACACGCTCCTCCCAGTCGGCCAGGACCCAATTTGTGCCGTGTCCAACCAGGTCGCCTCCCCAGTTGATTCCTAACAGGTCAAACTTTCCGTTCGGGATGATCGGCTTGCTGTTTCGGTTCCAGTTGTACTTGCCAGAGTTGTAGCCGGGCGGCGGTTCCTTCAGGCGATAGGGATGGTCGGGCCGGCCGTAGTCCTTTGCAGTGATTCTATAAGTAAAAGCCTGTGATCGGTGGTCAGCTACACCAGTACTCTCGGGAAGGATCGTGGAGGGAAGTGTTCCCTTCACCCCGCGGAAATAATTCGTATAGATGCGTCCGGCGTGCGGCTCTTCTTTAGAGCGGGCTTCGCGTCCGATGCGGTAGGGAATGTCCGCATATTCCGCCAGGTCTGCTTCATAGGTCGCATCGATAATCACCTTGCCGCTGTAGCTATATTTTTTCCCAAGGGTTCCTTTGTTGTCTCGCTCACGTGTGACCACACCCGTGACACGATCGTTCTTCATTTCCACGTCCATGGCCACTTCGTTAAATCGCGTAGCGATCATAGGGTGTTCGGCAACCATTTCCGCATAAATCCTGGCGGCCGTATGCGGCTCCCATGCCCGCCCCTCAGCGATATTCCAAACTCTACGCGGATCTTGTTTCATATGCGCTTGCACTAAAGGATCATCCGCCAGCTCTGTGCGGTGAAAGGCTTTTACGCGTTGGCGGAATTCCTCCATTACTCCGCTGTTTGATTCCACATACTTGTCATCGAGTCTCAGCACGCCCGAAGAAAGCACGCCTCCGAGGACGGGCGCCTGCTCGATGATGACCACTGTTTTGTCGGCACACGCAGCAGCGATGGCCGCTGCGACTCCGGCAGGTGTACCGCCGATGACAACGACGTCGTAATCGTTTACCTGCTTCGGGTCAGCAGCCGAAGTGATGGTCGCGGTGAGTAGCACAAGGACCGCGAACATTTTCAATGGCTTGTAAATCATGGTGATACTTCATTCCTTAGGTTCATTGCCCGCGTTGGGAATATCGTTCCAGTCACAAACTTGCCCGCCCGACGCTCACTCGGGATATACCAATCATCCGGCAATGAGCTCAGCTCCTTGACCAGTCCTGAATTATCAGCAGTGAGAATGATCTGAGTAATCACGCTCTTGACAGTAAATTCGAAGGAAAACATTTCTACCTCACGAAGCGAATGGGAAGGGCCGGTTGCCTGATCGCTGTGAGCTGAACATCATCAACGAAGTAGCCACCCAATTCGATGGGAGCCGCTCGAGATTTGGTGCTCGCAGCAACGACGATGAGTGCAACCGTGGCGTCCGATTCCAAAAGACAGGACGCGGTAATTGTTGCCGGTTCTGCTCCCGGCGCGAACTTGATCTCCTTTTTGCCAAATCCGACCCCGTGCTCTCTGATTACCCGCGGCCACTCTTTAGCGATCGCATCTGGCTTCAGATTGAACAGGTAGATGCGACAACTTCCTGCGAGTTTCGGCAATTCGGCATCGGTTGGAACAGACACTCGGCGAAAGCGGGCTGAGAAGTTAAGAGTGATCTGCGTCTGGGAATCTGCTGTTTCCCATTTCTGCCGAAGAGACGATAGATCGACCAACTGAAACACGGAACAGTTCGAGGCGAAGTCGTTGGACGCGCCATTGACATTTCCCGTTTTCAGAAGACGCAACATTCGGTTTCCATCAGCTTCTTCAATCACCTCGGCAGGATTTCCACCCCACGTGCCAATGTGAGACGGAAAGCCAATTTCAATCGGACCTGAAAACGTCTCGAAATCGCCGTTGGCAACGTGAATCGTTCTCGCCTGTGATTGAGGCGAATTCACGGCCCAGACCACCCCGATTCCCAGTAGACCAACAATTGCACCTGCCACCAGGGCCGCTGCGATCTGCTGCGGCCAAACAAGGAGACGCCGTGTCGGCCTCGTTAGCGGCTGACTTTTGACCACCTGTCCTTCCGCATCGAGAATGGAAACGATTGACTTATCGCGCAGGTGACTGACCAGTGCCTGTTCATCGACCAGCGATTTCGACATGATCGTTCGCGCTTCCTGATGTTTGCGTAGTAGCTCGTTCAGTTCGGCTCGAGCAGATTCATCGCCGTCATCTCGGACTTTTTGAAGCAAGTTGAGAAGTCGTTCTTCCATCATGGGTTGGCCCTCATCTCACGTTCAATACACGCACTTAGTTGTTGGCGAATTCGTAGTAAAGTCATTTTCACCGCACTCAGACTCCGCCCGGATGCTTTTGCTATTTCCCGCAAACTTTGGCCGACGGTGTAGTGGCCATGAAGCAGAGCCCTCTGCCTTTGATCGAGTTTTTCCATACACTTGGCAAGCGCCTCGCGCCGGTTATCAAATGCGGTTGCGGCCTCGTCGATTTCATCCGCCATTGCCAGGATCACATCTTCATCAAAAACCAGCCGATCGCGTTTCTGGTCGCGGTAATGTGAAAGGATCGTGAATCGCGCCACTGTGAAAGCCCACGGCAAAAATTCCGTATCCGGATCCCAGTCCGCCGCCTTTTGCCACAACTTCACGCAAGTCGCCTGCAACACCTCGCGGGCCTCGTCGCGATTGGCGAGATTCGCATGGCAGAACGCCTCCAGAGCGGGCTGGTGGCGGGTCAACGCCTCAATAAAGCGGGTTTCGTCCTGTGGTGGCGGCATGGATAATATGAGTTCTGGCCAAGTCAAATGGTGGGGCCAAGTTATGGGGTGATTTAACCGGCTTGGAGAGACGTCCCCAGCCGCTGCTCTATTGTTTATTCCGCGAGAACACCCGGAGGTCACAATTTCTTGCGAGAAGCTCTGATATCACAATCGTTTCTGGATTGAGTACCACGTCAACCACCCACCCGGACTCAGCCCAGCATGCTTCCCGAATAAGACTCCAATCATAAAGGCGACCTAGGGATGGATTTCAGGAACACTACTATTAATAACAAAGCGAGTTCAGTCCCATCTTTCTAGGCCAATGTTGCATCAACGTCGGCAGGTCGAGTCGGAGTTGAATCCATCGGAAACGTGACCATGCGTTTGGTGGACTGCTCGACTAGCTTGCCCAGCGAGGGGGCCTCTATTTGCTAGGTTGTAAAAGGATGAAAAGCGGAATCCGGTCTTTACACTTTGGTTTCAACGAGATTGTCAGCGTTCTGTGGCAGTGTTGGCTGATTTTTTTCGTCAATTCCAATTAGAATGGAAAATCGGCAATGGTTGATTTCTGCCCCGGTTGTTTTAAGAGAAATAGAGTCATGAAAATCAAAACCCCGGTTGTTTACCTTTTCTTTTTTTTGGCGATTCTGAATCTTGGGAATTGTGAAGCTTCGCATTACCACGTTTACCTGATTGGCGGGCAGTCCAATGCTAATGGACGCGGCGATGCTGCCAAGTTGACCGACCCGTACGCCGGGTCTCAGGAAGACGTTTTGTTTTATTGGCATCGCTCGCAAAAAACACAAAACGTTGGCCATCTTCAAGAGGATCAGTGGATCCATCTCGCACCCGGTTCCGGCCACGGTCAAACCTCGCCGGTTTACCCTCGGGAGTTTGGGCTGGAGCTTTCGTTGGGTCGAACTCTGGCCAACGAAAATTCCCAAAAAAAAATTGCGATCATCAAGTATTCACACGGGGGAAGTAATCTTCACACTCAATGGGGAAAAAACGGTTCGAAATATCGGCTGTTTCTGAATACGGCCCGCATGGCATTGGAAAGTCTCAAGGAGGACGGCCACACATTTGAAATTAGCGGAGTCGTTTGGCAACAGGGTGAGGCGGATGCAGGTTCCCTGAAAAATGCGCGCTTGTACCGGGAGAACCTGACCAGTCTGATTGCCCGTGTTCGGCGGGATTTGGCTAACAGCCGTTTAGTTCCTTTTTCTATAGGCGGGCTTTCGGATAGCCAAAATCGAAATGTCACAACGCCAGGGCATGCCTGGCAGATTGTAAGAACAGCCCAAGAGTCAGTTGCCAAGGTGATTCCCCAAGTTGGTTTTGTTGATACGGATGGATTGCCGACCCGAATTGGCGAACCGATTCACTTTAATCATCAAGGGCAGATGAAATTGGGGGTATCGCATGCATTGGAATTGATTCGTCAAAACGAAGATGTTGGCAAGATTCCCTCTAAGCCAAATATTGTCTTTATCATGGCGGACGATCTTGGATGGGCCGACGTCGATTTTCACAACGGTTTTGTTGAGACCCCCAATCTCCGTCGATTACGCAGTCAGGGCATGGAGCTTACTCAGCATTATGTCGCTCCGGTTTGTAGCCCGACGCGATTGGGTTTGTTAACGGGGCGGTATTGGAGTCGATTTGGGGTGACAACGCCCACCAACACCTTGGCATTGCCTACGACAACGGTGACCCTTGCCGAGGTACTGGGGACTGCCGGTTATCAGACTTGCCTGACCGGTAAGTGGCACCTGGGATCTGAGCCTCAATGGGGACCCAATCATTTTGGTTTTCAACATAGCTATGGCTCCTTGGCCGGTGGGGTGACTCCGTGGTCCCACTTTTATAAGAAAGGCCCCTATTCAAAGACTTGGCATCGAAACGAAAAGCTAATCACCGAAAAGGGGCATGTGACCGATTTAATTACCAAAGAGGCGATCACGTGGTTAGAAAATAAAAAAAATAACCAACCGTTTTTTCTTTACGTGCCGTTTACGGCGGTGCACTTGCCGCTTCGCGAGCCGGAATCGTGGCTAAGTCGGGTGCCCAAACAGATATCCGGTAAAGTCCGGCGACAGTATGCCGCGGCCGTACTGCATCTCGACGATGCCGTGGGACGTATCCTGACGGCGGTGGATAAGTTGGATAAGTCTGAAAACACGTTCATTGTTTTTACCAGTGATAATGGTGGTTCGACCGCTGAGAATAACGATACAAAATATCCTGATGATCTATGCCCCGCTGGTAAATTGCCGGGGAGTAACCTGCCCCTTCGGGGAAAAAAAGGTGATCTGTACGAAGGCGGAACAAGGGTTCCGACGATTGTTCGTTGGAAGGGGGAAATTAGTCCGGGTAGCAAAAACAATACCCCGGTCCACATCGTCGATTGGATGCCGACTTTTTGCCGGTTGTCGGGTTCGACGGCCGACGCCAAGAATTTGAAATTCGACGGTGTCGACCTTTGGCCTGTTTTTTCCGGTACCCGGACTCTGGAGGATCGCCCGCTTTACTCTGCTGGAACTGGTTTCCGGTCCAGCACCCTTCGTAAGGGGCCATGGAAGCTTCTCCTTCATTGGGGGAAAAAATCGACCGACGAGGTCCGGGTGGAACTTTATCATATTGGTGACGATTCCAGTGAAGCCAGAAACCTGGCGAGCCTGCATCCGGGCAAAGTTGTTGAATTAAAAAAAGACCTGTTCGAATTGTCCCGCCAGGATCGGGATGCGCAGGTCAAGTCTGAGCGAAGGTAAGGCGGATGATCGGCAGTTAGAAACTTCGATCAATATTTGGGACCTGCATGGCAGGGAATCGGCGGAAAGAGTTTCAAACCGAGGTTCAGTTTCACGGGTTTTGAAATCGATTCAATTAGTACGCTTCGATGTCCTCAGGAAAATCGAAGGGATGTTTTTGGATCGAATGACCGATTAGGCCGTCAGAGGGTGAGGTCGTCGCCTAGGATGAATTCCAGAGATTAATAAAATATCAGTAAGAAAAGTGGATTCAGGACCGCCATAGAACACTGGATATCGGGCCAATCGAGTATAGTAAAAGCAGGGAAATCGGTCGTCCAAACTGGTCGCTGCCCAAATAGATAGCGAGAACATAGAGTCCAGATTTTTCGTTTTTCAGATCTTCATGGTTTGGGCCTGAGAAGCAGCAATTTCTGTCAGGGATTCCAAGTCGGTTGGTTTGAACGGCGTGCTTGCCAAAGTGCGTTAGGATTCGCCGTTGTGTTGATGGGGGGGATGTAGTTTTGTCACGAGAGCGTTTGTTTCTGTATGGGTATTTTGACATGACTGAGAATCTGATTGCCGCTGGTTTTCTGCTGTTGTCGGGTGCATTGATCATTGGGAAATTCAGGTCAGGAGGAAAATCGGCGGTTTGGTGGATTGGCTTGACGGCATTGGTGGTCGGTCCTCTGTTGGCTTTTGCCTACCATCAGCTGGATGTGTATTGGTTGAATCGCGATTTTTATGTGACTAGTGAGGAACGTAATGAGAGTTTGCGTCCTACCTTGATGCTGGGTTTTTTTGGGGGGCTGCTCGCTGCATTGTTCTTGGGGGTTGGTGTACTAAAACGGGAGAAATTAAGCCTCGACGGGAAGGATTAAAACTCCTCCTGATAGGTCCCCAAGAGAAATAATGCCGCCGCCGAGTCCCGAGGCTTTTCCTTGAATTGGGGTGCAGGTCCACTGGGTTGATTGATGACTGGAGTTATGCTTTGCTGAAATATGATGGAAGATTAGTGTCAACGCTGGCGTTTTTGTTATTTATGCTGGTCAATGGGTTGTGGTGTTTGGATGGGTTGGCCAAACCAATAGAAAATGGAATGGATCCGGGGGGCAGCCGTCCCAATATCGTCTGGATTTTGGTAGACGATATGTCGAGCCACTTTGCCTTCCAGGGTGAGAGTTTGGTCAAAACGCCCTGTGTCGATCGACTCGCCCGAGAGGGCGTTGTTTTTTGTAATGCCTATGCGACCGCACCGGTTTGTTCAACGTTTAGATCTGCTGTCATCACGGGGATGTACCAAACAACGATTGGTGCCCATCATCATCGGAGTTCCCGAGGGGAAACAAAAATTCATCTTCCCGACGGAATTCGTACTATTCCGGAGATGTTTCGCGAGGCCGGCTATTACACCAGTAATAGCAACGCCCAAGGAACGGGGCCCGGCAAAGAGGATTACAACTTCGCTTATCAGCGGCTTGAACTCTATGATGGATTCGATTGGACCGGCCGAGCTGAGGGGCAACCCTTTTTTGCACAGTTCCAATTAAAGGGCGGGAAACTTCGTAATGTTGACAGTTGGTACGAAGAAGTAAAAACAGGATTGCCTGATTTGGTGACATCGGAAGAGGTTTCCCTGCCTCCGTATTACCCAGATCATGCCGATTTAAGAAAAGACTGGGCGGAATACCTGAATTCGGTTCAATATACCGATTGGCAAGTGTTGCAGATCTACAACCGATTGGAAAAGGAAAATTTGCTAGGCAATACCATCATCTTTTTCCTTACTGATCATGGAATCAGTCACGCCCGTGGAAAGCAGTTTTTGTATGAAGAAGGTATCAAAATTCCATTTGTGGTTTGGGGTCCCGATTATTTTCCGGGTGGGACGGTTCGGGACGAACTCATTGCTCATATCGATCTATCGGCCACGAGTCTTGCTTTGGCTGGAATTGAGATTCCCATGAGCATGCAGGGGCGTCCGCTCGTGGGGCCATGGGCAAAGCGTCGTGATTTTGTTGTTTCAGCTCGAGATCGATGTGACGAAACGGTTGATCATATCCGCAGTATTCGGCAGGGCGATTTTAAATACATTCGCAACTATCTTCCACAACGACCTTATCTTCAACCGAGTGCCTACAAAGATTACAAGCCGTTTATGCCGGTCATCAGAAGCCTTTATGCTGCTGGAAAGCTAACACCAATTCAGGCACTCCATCTAGCTGAAACGCGGCCGGTTGAGGAACTCTATGACTTGAAGAAGGATCCATGGGAGGTTCGTAACCTTGCGTCCAATCCGGCCCATGATGTTCGCCTGAAGGCTTTTCGAAATACGTTGTCCAGGTGGGAGGTTTCAAGTGGCGATCGAGGTCGGTTTGCTGAACCGGATGCCCTCTATGAGAGCGATATGGCGACGTATCTTGCAAAACTCAAGATCCGTAACCCTCGCCAGTTTGCTGTCGTAAAAGCGAATATTGCCCTGATGAAAAAATGGCGATCCATGGGGAAATGACTGCTCTGCTGGCTTGAGAATGAACAGTCATTTCAGGATGAACAGGCCATTTTTTTTGTTGGGTTTGATGTAGTCCCGGAGAAGCGGTTTTTCTTCTATAATGGGGAATCAGACCAATCGGAATACGGCATTTGTATTCGAGGGTGGCCAGGCGAATCCGGATGCCGGGTGGTTCCAGAATTTTTTTATCCGGTATAGGGAATCCTGAAATGTCGACGGTCGCCTCATTGGATTTGCTCCCCGAAGTAATACAGTTTCTTGCCCAACGTCCCCAGTCAAGTTGGGTAGGTGGCCAAACTGTTCAGTCCACGGGTCAATTAACTTTTGCTTCGTTGGATCCGGGCTCCGGAGAGAAGATTGCGGATGTCGCTGACTTGGATGCAGCGCAAGTCGATCAGGCCGTTGATGATGCCGGTCAAGCCTTTCCGGGTTGGTCTGGTCTCTCTAAACAGCAGCGTCATGAAATTTTGCAACGTCTGGCATCAGCGGTGGAAGACCGATTACCAGTGATTGCCCAGATTGAGTCCCTGGAAGCAGGGAAAATTGAATCCCAGGCACACGGTGATATTCAGAACTTTGTGGATACATTGAGATATTTCATCGATCTGGATGCTGGGGTGTCAAATCGTGAACCGATGACAATTGCCGGCCACGAGGCATGGAGCTACCGGCATCCATGGGGTGTTTGTGGATTTATCTTTCCTTGGAACTTTCCATTTTTGTTGATTGGCTGGGGGGTTTCACCTGCTCTGGTGGCTGGCAATACGGTAGTGATCAAGCCAGCCGAAGAGACTTCCCTGTCAGCGATTTATCTTGCCCAACTGGCAACCGAAGTTGGCGTGCCCAATGGCGTCATCAACGTCGTTACCGGTCGCGGGGAAACCGCTGGAGCTGCTTTAGCCGGAAATTCTAAAATAAAACGAATGTCCTTCACCGGTTCGCCCGAAGTGGGGCAGCTCGTTGGCGCAGCGTGCGGACGGAATCTTGTACCGGTTAAACTTGAGTTGGGCGGCAAAGGTGCGGCGGTAATTTTTGAAGATGTTGACATTGCTGATACAGCCGAAAAGCTGGTGAATGCGATTACTTTTCATACCGGACAAGTTTGTTGTGACGCGACGCGTTGGCTGATTCACAAGGATGTTTTTGATGAATTCCTCGACCAGTGCAAGGCATGCTTGGAGAAGATAAGAATAGGGCATCCTCTAGATCCCAAGACAACCATGGGTCCGGTGGTCAATAAAACGCAGCGAAACAGGGTTCTGGGATACCAGGAAAAGGGAGTCGATGAGGGAGCCGAATGCCTGTTTGGTGGCGGTGTAGCACACGTTGAAGGATATAGTGGTAATTATGTGCGGCCCACCCTGTTAAAAGGCTCGCTGAAAAACACTGCTGCACAGGAGGAAATTTTCGGACCGGTCGCCTACATGGCGTCATTTGAAACCGAAGAGGAAGCCGTCGCGATGGCAAATGACACCGATTACGGCCTTGCCAATAGTGTCTGGTCCACCGATAAGAATCGCGCGGCACGGGTCGCCGAATCGATGATTGCTGGTAATAGTTGGATCAATGCTCATAATGTTTTTCCACTGGGTGTTCCCTACGGCGGCGTCAATAAAAGTGGTCTGGGAGGTGGGGTGTTATCGATTGAGACCCTGATGGATTATTACAGGTCGGTTTCGGTGGTCCGTCCGCTCTCCTAACCCGATTCACCAAGAACTCCTCAGACAGGCTACCCAATTTGTCGACGGTGATTTGATCTGATATGGCACGGGTTTTTCTTGGTTGGCGGCCGGCCTGAAAAAAGTGCAGGATTCAGCAGTCCTGGATTTCTAGCGTGGGTCGCTGCGGATGTCGGGGGCTGAATGAGACGCTGGCAGGGTGGTATCGGTAGGTTACCAGACGAGATGCTTCATCAATGAAAACCGGAAGAGACGTCGAATCCTGCCAGTGTAATATCATCCCCGAAGTTGTCAGCAAAAAAATAATCCCAAGTTTCACAATTTATTATGGATCGATTCAACACGTCGGATATGGTTTCAAAAATGAAAAACAGATTCAATGCCCGAGGTTCGCTCTTCAAAGTTCGGTTGATAGCCGGTCTCGGTGTCTGGACGTTGGTAATGGCTTGCCTGGGTTTGAACTTGGCTAGAGGGCAAGTTGATCATCCCTTTTACCGAACGGATCTACCGGCCGTTTCTCCAGACGGAAAATTTAGAAAAATTACCGCGCGGCCACTGGTTTCCAAGGAATTCCAAGGGGCCATACCGACTCACGATTTTTGGAGTTCGCTGGTTTGGCCAACGTCTTCCCCGCATTCCCTGCCAATGTTTCCGCATCCGCTGGCCGTCCAGGCATTTGAGGATGGGCTAGGAATGGGCTATTCCGACAAACCGGTGATTAGTCACAGTTTTCACGAAAACAAGATGTTTCAGAAAGGAACGTCTTACAAATATCCCTACCGTGAGGGTCTAAGGGTGGGGTTGGTTGATTTTCTTAGTCCTAATACCGTCCTATTGGATTCCACTGACTGGTCGGTGACGGCATTATGGAAAAGTGAACAGGAGCAACTCCAGGCTACGATCGCCCATGGTAGCCCCTACGTATTTTTTGAATCGCGATCAGAGAAACCATTTTTCATTCGATTTCAATCGACACCTGTCAATCAAACGGATGAACCCATCGAACCATTGACGTATCGAATTGGGAATCTGACTGGAAAACACACCGGTCAGGACGCGATTTTTGAGCTGGCGGTCAACGCCGGGAAAAACATTGGCGTTGGGTCCAAGGTCCGTTTTCTTTATGACTTTGACGGCGACAAAATCACCGATCGAATCGAAACCTTTGGGCTATTTGCATCCGATCCTGATCCCGGATCGTTTGAGAAATATTCCTCCGGTAAACAGCAGCTGGATAACCGTTTAACGTATGGAGAAAAAAAAGATTTTGAGAATGGCTCTATTCACGTCGAGTTTTGGAAGTGTTTTGGACCGGGAAATCTAGAGGTTGATCATCGCAGCTGTTTCCTCGATCTCCCCAATGGTAAAAGATATTATCCAACACGGGGACAGTCATTGGCGGCCTCGCCTGAAAAGAGTTCGGGCAAGATACTGGACGGCGACACAAAAGGTAAACCGGCCAGTGTTTTCTTTCGCAATGAGAATGCCTTAGGGGTCACGGTGAACGGGGTCCATTATGGGATATTCGCTCCAAGTTCAGCGGTTTGGTCGTCAGAGGCAGAAGCTCTGGATGAGATTCAGATCGAGACAAAAGGGAAGAACTTTTTATCCGTAGCGATCTTACCCAATTCCAAATTGGAGACCATCAAACTATTTGAAAAATACGCTTATGCGTTTTTAGTGGATAGCCAAGTCAATTATCGTTTCGATCCGGTTCGATCGGTGGTTGTGACTGAGTTCTCTGCAAAAACGACGGCCAAACAAGGTTCGAATCACGAGACACTATTCGCCGTTTATCCGCATCAATATTTGAATATGCCAGACCAAAACACTTGGATCTCGGCGGAATATGCTTCGCCACGCGGTCCAATGAAGTTGTTGGCAGGAAGTTCGTTCAGGACAGTCACACCGTTTCTCGGCGTTTTACCAACTCTCCCTGTCGCCAATCAAAGTAAAGTTGCCATCGGTTTGGAGCTGAAGGCCTTTCACAAGGCGATGATGGCCAGAAAGGGGTCCTATTTTGAAAGCCAAGATACCTATTGGAACGGAAAGGAATTCGGCAAGCTTGTTGAGTTGATCCAGATTGCCGAACAATTAGGAAAGACCACGATTCGAAACGATTTCCTGAAGATATTGAAAGATCGACTCGCTGATTGGGCGGACAAGCAAGAGAAGTTTTTCTTTTATTACGATCAGACGTGGAATACGCTGGTCGGCTACCCGGACAGTTATGGATCAGCTGATCAAATGAACGATCATCATTTCCATTACAGTTATTTTATCAGGGCCGCAGCAACCATTGCCCAATTTGATGCGGATTGGGTCAGTGCCGAAAAGTACAGAGGCTTTATTGACATTCTGATTCGGGACTGCGCCAACGATGATCGCCGAGACAATCGATTTCCATGGATGAGGAATTTCGATCCCTATGCTGGTCACTCTTGGGCGGCAGGTCATTCTGGATTTGCATCGGGTAATAATCAGGAGTCTTCATCGGAGTCGATGAATTTTGCTTCTTCTTTAATTCTTTATGGTGAGGCAATTCATGATAAAAGAATTCGGGACCTGGGGATTTACTGGCATGCCACCGAGGCAGAAGCGATTCGTCATTATTGGTTTGACATGGAGAAAAAAGTTTTTCCAAAGGGCTATGCGCAAAGCTGTGTTGGCATGATTTGGGGTGACGGTGGGAGCTATGGAACGTGGTGGACCGCCAACCCCGAGGAAATTCATGGTATTAACTTTTTGCCCATGACTGGCGGTTCGCTCTACTTGGGGCGGGATCCCCAATACATACAGCGAAATTTTCAGAATATGCTGAAGGCTAATCGGGATTTTCATCAGGGAGGTTTTCCTGGCGAACCGGATCGTTTGGATCGTTGGCAAGATATCCTTCATCAATACTTGGCGATGTCCGATCCAAAAGAAGCGGCGGTTCGACGTGCTAAAAACGGAAAGGGGCTCCCCAGTGAATTTGGTGAAACCGCGGCGCACACCGAACATTGGATCAGTTCACTAGCGGCGTTAGGGCATTTTAACGCGACGATCCAAGGTGATTACCCGATCTCGGCAGTCTTCCAGAAAGAAGGAAAGCGAGTGTATGTTATTTATAACCTTCAGCCGCAGACCTTGACCGTTCGTTTCAGCGACGGAGAGATTTTCGAGGTGCCTCCCGGTCTAAATCAATTTTCGAAATGAGGATTTGGAGGTCGTAGTCCGAGGGATCGGGTCTCGGTTTCAGGGTTCTTCGAATCTACTGCCTGAAGTGCCAGACACCCGCTTCAATTTCGCAACTCAAAATGATTTTCTGTTCGGCTATGAATAGAGTGGTGGAAGGCATCCTATAAAACTGTGGTGATTAGTCGTAAGAAGATTTCAGATTTGAATGATGAATCAACCGAGTAATACTAAAGCTGTTTTGTCAAATTGCGATTGTCGAGCCGTGGATGCCGAACAACGGGTAAACGTAATACGCGGCGTCGCGATTGCTGTTTTCTACGGAGTCCATTTTTTGGTGGTGGCTACAGATTCAAACCAAAGCGGGTGACAGTTTTGTGATACCGGTGGCAGTAGCGATCGCAATTGGAAGGACGGGGTGTTTTTACGCAGGCTGCTGGTACGGGGCCCGAACGATTTTCCCTGGGGAGTCGTTTTTTCGGCCCTCGATCAACGGTTTTGGCATCCTGCCCAGCTCTACGAGTCAGTTTATCATTTTGCCCTCGCCGCTTTGGTGGTCTATCGGGCATCCAATCCGCTGCGGCAAACCATCCCGAAATTAGCCAATGAAAGACCGGTGGAAATGCTCCCAGCCTTTGAGACATGCTGGTTTTTTTCCGCAGGCACGAAAAAAAAAGGAATTTCATCTGGATTGCTCCCCGGGTGGGTAAGATACATCAACCAAAGAGGGCTAATTGACCGCCCTTGGCAGCGGCGAACTTGATCGTACTGAAGGCTAGGGTTTGATTTGAAAATCGTTTTCGCCCAACGGGGTTTCCATTGATCAGCTACGCTGGCAGGATATAAATAAAAGAATAGAGTTTGAAACCACTGGAGACGATTTGTGAAAATTATTCCGTTACGGCATTTATTTGTTCGAACTTGTCTGATTGTTTGTCTGATCACCGCCGTTTCTGTTGGTGTTGGCGGCCAAGAAAAGCTGGCGAACGATGATGTCTCGAAAGCGACGAAAAAAAACAATCTTGGAAAAAAGTGTTTGTTTATCGGGCATAGCTTTTTCGTTCCGGTGGCGAGTGCGTTTCAAAAGACCACCGAACAGGCCAAGATTGGACTTCATTCTCAGCAAATGGTCTTTGCCGGAGGGGCAGGCGGTTCGCCTGGAAAACTATGGAGGAATGATCGCAAAAAAAAACAGATATTAAATATCCTCGATACAGGAAAAGTGGAGTTGTTGGGAATGACTTATTTCAGCCCTGACAACAGTTCAACTGCGGATTATCGGCGTTGGATTGATTACGCTCTCAAGAAGAATCCGAAAACGTCGTTTTTTATTGGCCTGCCGTGGGGGTTAAATGGTCCTGAAAGTTCGTTGGCGGCGTTTTCCGCGATCAGTACAGTTGGACAGGCTGTCGTTTATAAGGGGACAGTTCTCAAGTTAAGAGAACTTTATCCGGAGACGAGATTCTATTGGGCTAATTATGGGCGGGTAGCGGTTGAATTAAAACGGAATTTTGAAAATGGGGAACTGGCGGGTGTGGATGCCATGGTGGCCAGGAGTGGCAAACGAGCGATATTTAGAGACAAAATGGGCCATGCAGCATCCGTCACGCTCGACCTATCGGCTCTCGTCTGGTTAGCGGTTCTTTATGATGTTGATCTTTCGTCGCAGCGTTGGGTTCTGAGTCAAAATAGCAAGCTCAAAGAGATCTGCTTGAAAATTGCGAATGAGGAAAAGAAGTTTAATGTCGATTTACCTGCAACTAAAAACAGGCCAAAGAAACAGGCCCCTTGACCCAACCGCAGGAAAGTCGAGGCTTCTCTTTCGCCATGGAGGGCCTGCCATCCCTTTGATCATTAGTCGTCGACTGGCCCGAAACCATACTCATTGGTAGCTTACGAAGAAGCTGATGATATCCTGAATTGGTTTTTCGGCTTCACTCGATGGCGATCAATCGTTCTATGGTACGGAAGTACATGACGCCTTTTGAAAAAGCGGGTGATGCAAAACAGGCTTGTCCCATTTTATTTCGGGCCAAAACAACATATTTTGGCCCGGCTGCCAGAACATAAACGATTCCGTTTTCCGATGCGCAGAATATTTTGCCATCCGCTGCCACCAACGAGGAAAGAATGCCAGCGTTGGTACCCAATCGATTTTCATAAACCGGGTCACCGGTCTTCGCATGAAAGCAACGGATAACACCATTGGAGTTGCCGAGGTACAGGTAGTCACCATAGACGACCGGTGTGGACATGTAGGAGCCTCCCTTTTGACGAGTCCAAACGATATTCTTGGACGACGTCATCCCGGCTGCGGGTGTGATGTCGCCGGTGGCCTGCGGACGAACGACATGAATGGGGGACTGGCCTCCATGGGAACTGGTGATATAAAGCCAACCGTTGGCTGCAAAGGGGGTCGGGACAGGGTTGTCTCCACCCCCTCGTAGACGCCATTTTTCTTTACCTGATTGCAGGTCATAGGAAACAATCCATGGCCATCCGTTGACGACGACCTGCGGTTTGTCAGCTTCGCTATAAACAAACGGTGTGCTCCAGTTGCGAACACAAATTCCTTCTCGGGACACCCGCCAAATTTCGGATCCATCCAGCAGTTTTAAGGCTGCCATAAAAGGTTTCTTGGGGTCATCACAGACAACCACTATTCGGCCTTGGTGGACCGCTGGTGAACTCGCGTATCCCCAACCGATTCCATATTTACTGATGTTGACAATGCCGAGGTCACGTTTCCATTTCAAACGGCCATCCAAATCGTAACAATAGAGGCCTTCGGATCCGAAGAATGCGATCACATGGCGTCCCGAAACCACTATGCTACTATTGGCGTGCGTCGCCTTGGCGTGCCGTGTTGCCCGAGGACGCCCTTGGTGAGCGGTTTGTCGCCAAAGTTCTTTTCCTGTGCGAGATTCGTAACATAAGAGCATCCAGCGTTGTTCTCCATTGTCATTGGCTGCCTCGGGCCGTCCCCCACCTCCAACCTGAAGAGGTGCATTCCCATCACTGGCAACAGCGGTAGCGATGAAAATTCGGTTTCCGCTGACGATTGGGCTGGAATGACCTAACCCGGGAACCTTGATATTCCATAAAATGCCATCGGTTTTACCTGAATGGATGTCGGCATTCCAATGGCTTCGAAACGGCGATTCGGTGGCAACACCTGAACCGGATGGACCTCGGAAGTTTGGCCAATCGACCGCCCCTGAAAAATCCGTGACGGTGATCAGAAACAGACCAGCCGTCATCCATAGAATCATTGCAGAGGTTTTGAATTCAAAGAGCCCTCTGGGGGCTGGCGAATGCGGTGAGCTGCCTTTCACCGCTCGCTTTCGGCCGTCCAAGAACCGGGGAAGATTGTACGAGGAAGTTGTCCTCGGCAATGAGCATGGAGACGCGGATCGGGACCTGCCGATTTTACAATTTTTATCCATCATGTCTTTCTCTTCCATTACAACCAGCCGCAATGAAAATCACGGGAACACCGTGAAGTTGGCACAACAGAAACCGAACCATTCCACCATCTGGTTAGTTTAGTCAATTGGGAATTTCCTGAAGAGTCGCCTATTCCAAGAAAATTAGGGCTGGTAGGAAATGCGGTAACCGGGCGAGTCATTAATCCGCGGTGATCATCTTTCGACAAAAAACTACCGTTTTCGTAGCAACACCTTGGTGCAGCATCGGAGCGAACCGCCATACATCGCACTGGTGGCAAACCCAGGAATGGTTTTGACCGAAAAACCGATCTTTTTCCAATAATCCACTCCCGCCAGGTCTAGTGCGGTGCATCCATACTGCGGCAAGTAGACCACAGACGCACCGGAGTTCGTTTCGATAAGAACGTTGTTGAACGTGATAAATGGATAACCCGGTTTTTCCCTGCCTGATTCATCGAATTCCGGTGTCAAATCTGGAACGAGTGCCGGGATTCGAAATACCTGATAACCCTCTCGAGACAGTTGGTTGGCCATTTGGTCGAGCTGATCTGCAGCCGCTATGCTTGCTTCGATCGATCGACGAGTCTGACCGACGACCTTTGGACGAAGAATCGAATTTCCGCTTTTGTCGACGATTTCAGTGACGTCGGAACGCCCAAAAAATTCGTTTTCGCAGGTTTCTTCAAATCGAAGTACATCTTCCGGCGAATCTTCCAACGCCTGTTGTGCAAGGGTTGCGCCAAGAAGACTGTCAGCGACAGCAACTCGTTTTCCACCAAGCGGCGTAATGATCAGATCAATGTGGGGTATTTCTTGGCCTTTGTCGCCTACAACGATCACCGGACGTCCCAAGAGTTTTTCGAATCGGGCTTCAATAGCTTCTTGGCTTTCGTTGAATAATTCCGAGTTGAGAAGGATCGAATTGACTCCAATCAGGACCGCTTCTTCACCGCAGACAATGTTTCCTCCTTCGAAATGTAATTTTGATCGAACGACCTCCAGGTTCAGTTGCTTACCAAGACTGGTGGGCATGACGTGATCATCTTCCCGGTCAAAAACACATGGAGTGATCAATCGCGTTGTTTGCCGATTATTAACAACGATGAAAGGGTCTTGGGGCCAAATCGAGATACCGGTTTGCTCCGGTAATTCAATAAACTTTACCCGGTTGTTGCTTGATTTTGTTTTGAAGACGTCACGATCGTTGACCAGAATCAATACCTGCACATCTTTTGGAAGTCCGTTGACGATGTTGGATACCAGTTCAGAATTGCGAAGCGACGAAGTTCTCGCACTGGTAACGCTACAGACAACGACTTCTATTTCTTCACCCAGATCAGGGAGTATTCTGGCTTTCGATTCGACGCTCATCGTCAATCGAGCCACGAAAATTGCTAGTAGCACCGTTGAGATCAGGGTTATCGAAAAGGTTTTCATTTTTGGGGATGCTGAGCTGAGGGATCGCGTCAATTTCCGAAAAACCTGGCCGCGTGAAGAACGATCTAGGGCCCCTCAGCCTCCTCGAATTCAAGGGACTGGAGGGGCAAAGTTCAGGACCGTTCTACCATTATTTGCCTTCCAGTGCGCTGAGTCTACTACGAATTCGTTTAATGCATCGCATGGTTGACCTATGATTGGCGTTGATCGTGTCTGTTCGGGCCTCGGCACGTTTTTCAATTCCTTTGATGCGAGCCATTCTCGCCCCGGCACGTTTTTCCAGATCAATCACACGAAAATCAAGATCGCTCAAGCTGGTGTCTATCAGGAAGAATTCTTTGTCGTCTTCATCCTGCATTTGTTCGAGGTCGGCTACTCTTTGTCTGAGGTTGTTTTCATTGTTTCCGCCGCTTGCCGACCGTGCATTCGCATTTCCGGTGAATAAGGTCTGCGACATTAGAACTGCTGCACAAATCAAGCAAATTGTGGTGGACGTCGAAAAGAGCTGTTTGACATTCATTATTTTCTTTCAAAAATTATTAACTAAAGCGGTTAGGAGCAGGTACACCGTCGACCTGAACTCCCGTGGAATCAATGAACTCTCTTTTAGACTGCAATTAGCGTGCCAAAAAAAAGTCCGGGTTTTAGGCGTTTTGTTGGGGGAGACTGTTTAGATCTGAGAATTCAGTATCAATTTGAGAATTTATCACTTGGTATCACGCGTGATTCGGTCCACCGGAGAATTGGATGAGGTAGCGGGGGCGGGAACCTGTTGGAGGACGAAAGGGACTGGTTTGAGGAAAACATCGAGATGCTCCCAGGCAAAAGATTGGGTTGTCATGACAAGGTCCTTTAAGGCGATGAAGAAAAGGCTGGCTTTGATCTGTATGTAATAGGAAACGGAATCGTCTTGGACTGGAGACAGGAATTCTAGAAAAAAGACAGCAAATGATTCCTGAACAAGAAGCAAAGTACGGATGCAATCGATTTGCCAATGGGCCAGTGGAGGGCGGACCATTTCTCTCACCGTGTTGGAAGTCCACGTAACAAGCAATCAGAACGCTGGTTGACAACCGAAGGGGGGCGGTAGAAAGCGATCGGTAATTTTTATCTACTGAAAATGGTGGGCGTTTTTGCCGAAGTAAGGGTCAATGAATCGGCTCTCCATGAGGTTAGCGATTCAGTTCCAAAAGCCGCCGTTGCAGGAATTGATGAGAAATTTCTCGAGCTTTCAACTGGTCGAGATCGTCATAGTCCCAGAATTCCTGGAGGATCGCCTCGCATTTGGGGAAATGACTCCCGTCGTCTCCGATATTTGTTCGAGTCTCGGCAAGGCGTTGTTTGAGATCGGAAACCAATTTTACCATGGACTGATCATGGTACAAATTCACTGTTTCATTAGGATCGCGAATCAAATCATATAACTCCCAACCAGGTGGCGTCTGGTTTTCCCCTTGGTAATTGCAGCCGTAATAGTAAATCAATTTATGGGTTTTGGTCCGAATTCCAAGATGGCCAGGGTTGTCATGGTGGGCCATATGCATCCAGTAACGATAGTAGGCCTGTTGTTTCCATTTCTCAGGTTCTTTTCCGGTTTCCAAAAGTGACTTGAAAGATCGTCCCTGAACCGTATTGGGTGGTGTCACGCCCGCAAAAGCCAACATCGTGGGAGCATAATCGACATTTTCAATAATGGCATCCAAACGTTGGCCGGCTGGAATTGTCTTGGGATATCGAACCAAAAATGGCATTCTTTGAGACTGTTCATACATCCATCTTTTATCCTGGTAATCGTGCTCGCCAAGCATGAATCCTTGGTCTCCGGTATAAATAATGACCGTATTATTGATCTGTCCTACCGCCTCAAGATGGTCAAACAACCTGCCCAAGTTGTCATCAATTCCCTTGACGCATCGAAGATATTTTTTCAGGTAAGCGTTGTAAGCCAAACGTGTATTTTTAATTTCGCTGAAATCAGAAGGGTCGTAGTTTTTTGGAAATTCATTGGGATACCGGTTGGGTAGGTCGCGAAGATAGGATCGTCGAGGGTTGCGTGGTCCAATGGAGGTACCAATGTGAGGAACCAATTCGTCGTTGTCGCCTCTGGTTGCCAGTGAACCAAACAGGGGGCCACGGTTCCAAAGCGTTTTGGGCTCCGGGATACCGACATCCTTGAGGTAGGATTCGTACCGCGCCGCGTTGTCAAAATAGTCGTGTGGCGCCTTGTAATGGTGCATAAGAAAAAAAGGTTTTTTTTGATCCCAGCCCTGCTTCAGCCAGTTTAACGTGACGTCGGTAATGGCATCGGTTGAGTGCTTTCGATCAAACTGTATTCTGTTTTTTCCGAATGGCTTGTCACCGCGAACACGAAATTCAGGATTATGATATTTGCCTTGCCCGGGAAGAACACAGTAATAATCAAAATCCGCAGGCTCAGCTTTTAAATGCCATTTTCCAATCATCGCGGTTTGATAACCTGCTTTTCGCATTTCAATAGCCAGCATTTGTTTGCCAGGAACCACCCTGCCCTTCAGGTCAAACGCTCCATTGATATGGTTGTATTGGCCGGTCAATACACAGGCGCGTGATGGAGAACAAATTGAGTTGGTGCAGAACGCGTTGGTAAACAGAGCTCCCTCGGTGGAAAGTCGGTCTATGTTGGGTGTTGGAGCGACTTTTGCCAAACGGCCCTGGTAGGCGGAAACCGCATGGGCCGCATGGTCATCAGACATGATGAAGAGGATATTAGGTTTCTCATGCGCCAGTAAGCTATGGTCGGCAAGTAAAAGAACAGTTAGCAAAACGCTGGCGATTCGTAGCATGGGTATTCCTGAAAGGGAACCATCGGGAAGTTGAAACCGTCATTGGGATCCAATGACCTCAATTATAGCGGAGGATAGCACGTGCCTCACATTACATAAGACGATGATTTTTATCGATTGATGTTGTTTTCAGTAATCCGTATTTGGAGCATCAGTCAAAAGGAAAGCAATGAACCCGTCGGTCCTGTTGCCGTTGGATCGGCCCACTGATTGAACGGTCGTCCTCCGGCTGCGGGGCGTTGCGAATTCGTCTTACGGCCAAAGCGATGTCTTTGTGAATTCAGGTTTCGGCGTTGATCGCTTCAAACAGAGCTTTTCGATCAATCGGTTTGGGAATAAAGATGTCAGCGCCGGACTGGAATGCCAGACTAATATCCTGTGGTTGGACGTTGGCGGAAATAACCACGATTTTTGGTCTTGTCGCCATTTCAAGCTCTCGAACTCGACGGATGGCTTCATGTCCATCCATAACCGGCATCTGCAAATCCATCAGGATGACATCGTAGTTGTTTTTGGCCACCGATTTGACGGCCTCCAAGCCGTTCACTGCAATATCGGGTTGGATACCGGCTTGATTGAGGATTTTAACGATGAGCAATCGATTGACCGAACTGTCCTCGGCAACGAGAAAAGAAAGCGGTTGTTTTTTGCTTAACGAAATACTTGGTGGATGATCGGGGTCCTGTTTGGCGCCAGGTTTTAAAGCCATCGAGACAGTGAACTCAGAGCCTTGGCCGACAGTACTTTTGGCGGCAAGTTCACCATCCATCAGTATGCACAGGCGTCTTGCGATACTCAGACCCAAACCTGTTCCCTGGTACTCGCGGGTGAGAGTTGACTGTACCTGTCGAAATGGGTTGAAAATGTCTTGCAATTGTGAAGTCGGAATTCCCATGCCGGTATCAGCAATAGAGATAAACAAACGGCCATTTGGAGCCCTGTCTTCTACCCAAGTCTTGACTGTCACTTTTCCGGATGCAGTAAATTTGAGGGCATTTCCCACCAGATTGACGACAACTTGGCGAAGGCGGGCCTCATCAGCCAGAAGCCATTGTGGGGTTGATTCATGGATCTCGATGGCGATCGGGACTTTTGTTTTGGGGTTGGCAGATTTGCAAACTCGAACCGCAGTTTCGATCAAAGCGATCAGATCAATATCTGTCTCAGTGAGTTCGAGTTCATCTGCCTCGATTTTCGAAAAATCTAGAATGCCGGTGATCAATTCCAGCAGGTGACCACTGGAATCCACGATGATTTCAGCAAACTCAGTCTGTTCTTCGTTTAATTCTGTGTCTATCAGTAACTCCGACATCCCCACGATGGCATTCAGGGGCGTACGGATTTCATGGCTCATGGTGGCAAGGAATACGCTTTTTCCACGATTGGCTGTATCGGCAGTCTTTTTGGCATTGATTAATTCAGTGGCCTGCCTGGCCAATGTCTTCTTGACGATTTCCAGTTTTTCAATCGTAGCTTGGAGTCGTTCGGTGCTAATTGCATCGGAGATTTTGGTGGCGGCCATCGAGGCGATGGTCGTTAAGAATTCTTCATGTTTGCTAGTGTAAAAACCTGGTTCAGCATGTTCGGAGTCGATGACACCAATGCATTCTTCTCCCATGAGAATCGGGACTGCTAATTCCGATAGTCGGAATTCGTCATCGATGATGTAACGAGAATCAAGACGCGTGTCATCAACCCGCTCTGGCTTTTTGTTTTTGGCAACCGCCCCCACAATCCCGCTACCGATCTTAATCGTTATGGGCGCATTAATTTCCCTGCCTTGAGGATTCTTCGGGCCATAGGCCGCTTTTTGAATTAGCTCATCTGTTGTTGGATCGGTAAGGTAGATAATGCAATCTTCAAATCCTACGTCGGCAATGGCCTTATCTGCGATGAGCCAAAAGATCTCATCCAAGGTCGACTTCTGCAGGAGGTCCAATGCAAATTGGTTGATCAGTTTAAGGTAATCGGCTGGTTTTAGGTTGTGTCTGTTTGCCATGGTTAGTGCCATTTGTTGATGGGGAAGATGCCTCCCCTACAGATTGCATGTCCTAAAATCCGTCGATCCAAATAAGGCGATGATCCAAATAAGGCGATGATCCAAATAAGGCGATGATCCCTCGATTATCAAATCACCTCGCAAGCCAAAATGCAATTTGACTCGCCAAGCTACTACGTTGATGTCGCCAGGATTCTTTTTTTCAAGACTCACGCGGTTGTCAATCGACGAACAACCATCACGTCGCCTAGGAAGCCGTTTATAGCTGTTTTTGGTGATTTTATCAAGGAAAATCCGAATATGATGGGCCCTCGTGATTGGGGGTCGGCTTCAAGTCTATGACGCACAAACGTGTTGGAAGTACGTGTCAGCAAGTTCAACGATCGGGGTAATTCGTTCAGCGGATTGGCCGGTTGTTTTTTTATGTAAGTGCGCAAAGCATTCGGTTCACTCTGTTCTCTGGCAGGAGATTTGGCACGAATGATCCTGTCGGTGCGGCAGTGATGTGCTGCGATTAAGGTTGCGCCGAAGCAGCGAATCGATGACGGTCTGCTTGGATGCTTTTGAGTCGACTGGACAAGAATAGTCAGACCCATAGCCGTTCATTGGTGGCTGCAAAAACATTCGATCATGCCAACCCTAAATCGGATTGATCTGCCTGGCAGTATCGATCGTGAAGGCGTTTGACAGTTTCCGATTCTCTCACGGTTGTGGTGGACCCCAATTGTTCCAACCAGCGAGCAGAGGAATAATTTGATGACTTCTCCTCATAAACGGCTACCCATTTTTCTCGCTCAGGGAGTCTTTCGTTTGATATGGGCCAACATCCATGATTAGGCCGCATTCTGGAGATACCCATGCGCCAAGGTTTTGGGGTTATTCGTGCTCTGAAACAATTTTGATTGTGGCACATTCTGACGTATGCCGGGTCTGAGTCCAAATCGTTGAGCAGTCGCAGGGTAGACTCCGACCTTGGGTCGAAAGTTTGGCTCAAGCAAAGCACGCGAAAACCATTGGGTGTTCGATAGACGTGCAGGTTGAGACTGGGGTTCTTCTTTGAAAACGTTCTGATGGTCTGTAATGCGTTGGCAACGGGGCCACCGAGAATCAATTTAATTATCTTGTCGATTAACCAGGACACGTACGGGTAGACCACTAAGACTCCAATAAAGTTTGCATTAAGTCGATCCCCCAACATAAAAGCTATCGCGAGGAAAAGCACGATGGTGAAAACATGGGCTAACGGGTGTCTGCCGTCTTTAAGGTCGATGTCGGCAAACAAAACGTTGGGCGTGTTCAGGCAAATGGCGCCGTAAGAATTGCGAGTCAGCACAATGTCGTGGTCTTCAGCGACGATTTCTTCGCGGATCGGGAGACCATCGGCACCATTGTAAGGAACTTTATGATCAACGAGTCGAACCTGACCGCGTTCCTTTAATTCGATGATGGCATGGTGGGTTCGATCAAATGCATTTTCCTGTGCGGCAATTTGATCAGTATTGGACCAGCCAAATCGCTTGATGGTGAATTGTCGACCCGCCATCTGGACACGTTCAGTACATTCTGCCCAATATCTTGGAACAATCATGATTGGATTCGATTTTCAAAGTAAAGTTGCGTCAACGCTGAAATCGCTTTTTGGATAGGGAACTGTGCCTATCTCTGTAACGTGTATCAATCTAAGTTATACGGGCCAAGCCTTCAAAGCGATATTGATGGAGAATAATGGTATGGATTTTGGGAAGTCCATTCGTTGAAAAAAAGAACTCAGGGGATTTGATGATTATTGTCAGGGGGCTCATCTGGGGATTGTTCCAATTCACATGGATCGCCTTAGCGCTACTTTTGACTGCAGGATGTTTGCCTGATGGGACTTGGCGTTGGCAAGCTGCGTTGGTTTTTCTTGTCGTCTACGCAGCAGCTTTGGCCTTGGCCATTGTGATCGTAGGCCGTGTTTCTCCAAGGAGCCTGGAGGCCCGGCTTCAAAAACCGATTTCCAGCACCCAGCCAGTTGCGGATCGCGTCGTGACGACTCTGATTGGACTTGCCTTCATCGGTTGGTTCATTTTTATTCCTTTTGATGTTTTCTATCTGAAGCTGCTTCCCAAGCCGTATTGGGTGATTTCTGGATCCGGAATGGTTTTCTTTCTCTTGGGGTTTTTACTAATTGTAACCGCGGTTTCACAAAACGAATTCGCGATACCGATTGTCAAAGATCAGTCCTGTCGTCATCAGACACTGGTGGATGCAGGCGTCTACTCTCTCATCCGCCATCCGATGTATCTGGGGCTTTTGCCTTTTAAAATCGGGATTGCGCTTTGGCTGGAAAGCTATGCTGGAATGGCCTCAGCTTCTGTTCTGTTCTTTTTGCTGGTGGCTAGAATCAGGGTCGAGGAGAAATTCCTGCTCAGTGCTTTACCCGGCTACCGTCAATATAGACAGAGAGTCCGTTATCGCTTGCTTCCTTATATCTGGTGAGCCTGGGTGGCGATCACTACACTGTTAAACATTGATGCGATGCGTTTTCACTATCTTGAATAAGCATCCAGCAGAGCACAGCAGGACTTTGCAGAAGGTATTGGTGCCTGCCGGAATCCCAAATTACCGCAGAGATCTTTTGGTGTTACACTCTTTGAAGATCCTGGAATTGGCGTTTTTTTTGGTTTGAATTGACAAGCTAGGACCAGGTTTGTCGCTTGAGAACTGTTAAGATGGCATGGGTTCTATCGGTATTTGGTTTGGGCCGTTTCAGGAATTCGATTAATCCGAATAGGCGGGCAGAGGATTTTACCCGGTTGTCGCCGGTAACCAACCCCATTCCAGTTAGATGATCGTGATAGCTGTTCAGTTGACGATCAGTTCCAGGAGAGGTGATGAGCGGTAACGAAGACGAAACCATCCCTCCCAAGTCCGTCCCTCCAAAACCCACCGCCGCCGGCCTGCCGTTTTCCACACGAAACCGAGGCTCCACGAGCCTGGATGAATCAGATATTTTGGTGGCCAGTCTGGATGGAACCAATCGTAATTTTGGCGATTACGATATTCTCTGTGAAATCGCCCGTGGTGGGATGGGAGTGGTGTTCAAGGCTCGCCAAAAAAAACTAAATCGAATTTGTGCAGTGAAAATGATTTTGGCGGGTCAACTGGCCAGTCAGCATGAGATCGCGAAGTTTTACGCTGAAGCCCAATCGGCTGCCCATTTGAGTCACCCCGGAATTGTTGCTGTCTATGAGGTAGGAGAACAGGATGGGCAACATTTTTTTTCCATGGACTACGTCGATGGCAGAAACCTCCAGGAAGAAATTAACATCGGTCCGCTGGATCCAGTCCGTGCGGGCCGGATCGTCATGGAACTGGCCGAAGCTGTGCACTACGCCCATGAAAGATCCATTATCCATCGTGATTTAAAGCCAGCAAATGTCTTGCTGGATCCAGAAGATAAAACGCGAGTGCTCGACTTTGGTGTAGCGATTCGCAAAACAGCGGTTGATCAGTCGGAGCCGATGAATTTGATCGGGACACCGAGTTATATGTCGCCGGAACAGGCATCTGGAAATTCAAGATTGATGAGCGAATTGTCTGATGTCTATTCGATCGGAGCGGTGTTGTATTGCTCGCTGACAGGGAGACCTCCGTTTCAATCGACTTCACCGGTCGATACGCTAAACCAGGTTGTCGAAAATGAGGTCGTTCTACCGACTCAGTTGAACCCCGAGATCCCCAATGATCTGGAAGCGATCACCTTGAAGTGCCTAGCCAAAAATTCCTCCGCTCGGTATGAATCGGCGGCTGAATTGGCGTTGGACCTGAAACGTTTTTTGTCGGGAGAACCAATTGAGGCACGGAGTATCAACAATCATGACCGTTGGGCAAAATGGGTCATTCGCCGCCCGTTTTTGGCTGCCGCCAATCTTGTCTTGATGATGATCGGATCGATTGTCGTGGCGACAATCGCACTGAAGCCGGTATTGCTGACCGAGGCGATCGAAGCGTGGACCCGTTCGATTGCGGCCTTGACGGCTCTTTTCGGTATGCTGACTGCGATCAGCGGATTTGCAATATTTCAGATCATCAAAACCGTTCGGGACCGATCCGGGATTTGGTTTGGCGGCGTTCGGGTGCTGATTGTGATCCCTGTTAGCTTTCTGGGAGTCGCTGTTGCGGTGGCCATGATCCGACTTTTTCTTTTGATGTTTGCTGGTGAATTTGACATTTTTCATTCACCCGAGCTGTTGACGCCCGACGAGCAGAGTTTTAGCCAAACCTTGAAAAAAGGGATCAAGTCAATCTCGGGTGAATCGGATCCCTAGTCCGATGGATATTCATTAGATTAAGGGTAGCATTCGTTTTTCTGGTCATTGGAAGAGATTGTTGAATTCTCGCACAATGGAATGGATGCCATGCCATTTTATTTAGCCGTCCATGTCGACGGTTGCTGTGGAATTGGCCAATTTGACTTGTCATCGAGTCGGAATCGTCCGTGTCGACCGAGGAATTGTTAAGCTGAGGGTTTGGGGTACCATAAAGCTGGAATTGCCAAACCAGCTTTAAGGAGTACTTGAATGCCCATTAGATTAAGCCCATTGCTCGCTGCCCTGATCGCCCTGTGTAGTTGGTTGTTTGGTGGGCAGATTTCTGCCGGAGAAGGTCTTCCCAATATTGTTATTATCTACGCCGACGATCTTGGGTATGGTGACCTCTCCTGTTACAACCCGGAATCGGCCTACCAAACTCCCCGCCTGGATCAGATGGCGAGGGAAGGTGTTCGGTTTACGGATGCTCATAGTCCGTCCACGATTTGCTCACCCTCTCGATATGGGTTGTATTCGGGGCAACAGATCTATCGATCCACTGGCCGAGGTGGCGGTGCTTTTGAGGGCCCAGGTGGCCCCAGCTATTTGAAATCCGGCACGTTAACGATTGCGCAGATGCTCAAAGAAAAGGGGTATCGTACTGGCGTGTTCGGAAAATGGCACGTTGGTCTTACGTGGTATGACAGTAACAACAAACGACTGGGGGGTGGGTTTAAGAACTCACTGTTGATTGATTACGAAAAAAGTACACCATTGGTCGATGGACCTAGTCGGCGAGGTTTTGATGAATCTTTTGTGACTCCCAATTGTCCCACGACGGACCCTCTCTACATTTACATTGAAAACGGCATGGTTCCAGTACCGGCCAGCCAGCGTCATCATCGTGAGAATCTTCCCAATCCAGATGGGAAATGGCGTTGGGATAATGATGAGGGCTGGATGGCACCGGGGTACGATTTTGTCAATGCAGATCTTCTTTTCTATAAAAAGACAAAGGAGTTTATCGTTGATCATTGTAAGCGGTCACCCGACCAACCGTTTTTTGCAGTGTTGTCTACACAGATTGCCCATGCTCCGGTGCTGCCGGCAGCACGGTACAGCGGGGTGACTAAGGCGGGCCCGCGGGGAGATTTTGTTCGTCAGCTTGACTCGCTGGTGGGAGAGACTCTTGACCTTTTGGACTCTTTGGGAATCGATGATCAGACGCTAGTTCTTTTTAACTCCGACAACGGTCCGGAGACGGTCCATGTAGA
Source organism: Planctomycetota bacterium (assembly GCA_014238905.1). GTDB lineage: Bacteria > Planctomycetota > Planctomycetia > Pirellulales > Pirellulaceae > JABAAE01. Next base: position 218,494 of record JABAAE010000014.1, on the reverse strand, counting down.
TTGGATGCGAAAAGATTTCCGACATGATCCTGCGGGGGGGTGGCGTGGCATGAAACGGGATGGCTGGGAAGGTGGTCATCGGGTGCCTTTCATCGCTCGTTGGCCGGGCCGGATTCCACCTGAGCGGAGTTCAGCTCAATTGACTAATACGACTGACATTTTTGCGACCCTAGCCTCCATGGTTGACTACAAATTGCGAGATGATGTGGCAACAGACAGTTTTGACATGTTGCCCGCCATGCTGGGGTGGCAGCAGGAGAATCAGTCGATTCGGCCTCACCTTCTGACGCAGAGTTTTCGTGGCGAATTTCAGATCAGGCAAGGGCATTGGAAATACCTGGATCATCAAGGATCTGGGGGCAATAACTATGATGGCGAGTTGCTGAAGAAATATGCCCTTCCGGAAAAGTCATCGGAAGCACCGGGGCAGCTCTATAATCTGCAAAGAGATCCCCAGGAGACGAACAATCTTTTTTTTAAGGAGCCAGCCAAACGAGAAGAGTTGCAACAGCTATTGCAGCGGTTGAAGTCTTCTGGCCGTAGTGCTCCTCTCAATCGCAAACCTCTTGGAATGAAGAGGATTGAAGCGCCCGGCGATTGAGCGTCGTCGCAGCCTTGAATTTTTCGGTCATGCGTCGGCACCGAGAGCATTGGGGACGTCTCTTGGTTGCGCGGCTTAATTTACAGGAATCGCTTGAGCCTCGTATTTGGATCTGGTGATCCAACCCAGGTCGTTCCAGTACCCGGTATCATTTGCCTGTGCGATGCCGGGTGTCGTTCGGCCTTGAACGACAATTTCGGTGGCTTTCGCCTTGAGCCTTTTGGTCACCTCTGGCTGTTGGGCAATGACATTTCTTTTTTCACCAGGGTCCGCGTTAAGGTTGTAGAGTTCGCCTGGAGACTTTCGGTGCGGCAGGATCAGTTTCCAGTCGCCATGAGTGATCGAAAATTGTCCCTTGGCAGAGTGGTTGATCAGTGGGGCTCGTTTGTATTGGCTATCGGCATCAATCAACACCGAAGCAAAACTCTGACTGTCTTGTCCGGCGTTTTCCGGCAAAGGCGATTGAAGTAATTCAGCAAAGGTTGCCAACAAATCAACCTGTCCTATCACTCGGCTCCATTGTCGTCCAGGGTTCTTGATTCCAGCCGGCCATCTGGCAAACAATGGAACCCGATGACCACCTTCGTAGATGTCTCTTTTGCCACCCCTGAAATGATGGTTGCTGTGGTGTCCAAATTCCTTAATCCTGTTTTTCCAAGAGTTTTCCGGGCCATTATCGCTGGAGAAAATGACGAGCGTATTATGGTCCATGCCGGATTTCTTCAGGAAGCTTAGGATCCGTCCGACATGGTGATCGGTTTCGATTAGAAATTCTCCGTAGCCTCCGCATTGGCCCTGCCCCCAAAACTCCGGAAGCGGACAAACCGGGTAATGAGGAGAGGTCAACGGCAAGTAAAGAAAAAATGGCTTCTTCTGCTTTGAGGCTTTTGACCTTTCGCTCATCCATTGGATGGCCTGATCGGTGAATTTGGTAAGGCATTGATTGTCGATGAAGTCGGGTGCGACTTCCATGCCGGGCTTTTTGAGAGCCTGCTGAGTCGCTTCGGGTGACCGCTGATAAGGAGGCTGAATTCGGTAATCACTGTGACGATTGTTGTTCTTTTTGGCGGTGAACAACGTGGGGGGGACTTTTGCAAATCGATTTTCGAACCAAGCCAATACGCCGTAGTTTAAAGAAGCGGGTACCCCATAAAAGTAGTCGAAACCTTTGTCCAGGGGCATGTCGTTGACCGGCTTTTGCCAATCACGTTGTCCGGGTTCGCCGGGAAAGTCCATGCCAAGATGCCACTTGCCCACCATGGCTGTATCGTAACCGTTGTCCCCTAAGAACGAAGCAAGAGTCATTTGTCTATTCCGAATAAGGCATGCATGTTCGGCTCCCAGAACCCCGGATTTTTTTTCGGTTCGCCAGCAGAATCGACCTGTCAGTAATCCATACCGCGATGGTGTACACACGGTATCTGGACTATGGGCGTTGGTAAAAGAAATTCCTTCCTTGGCCAATCTGTCTAAATTGGGAGTCTGGAATTTGGCGTCCGGATTGAGGCTGCTTGTATCCCCGAAACCTTGATCATCGGTATAGATGATGATGATGTTGGGTGGAGAGGAATCGTTTGCCTGGCCATCGGATGAATGGCAGTGGAATTCAATGCTCACTAAAAGCAAAGCAAAACCAAGCAAGGCACCCTTTGGGGAAGGATTTTCAAAAGTCATCGATGGATCCAGAAAACGAAAGGGTTAAAAAAACGAATGGAAGTTAATCGAAAAAAATTAGACGGATGAAAATCGTCTCCAAAACAACAGACCTGGTTGATGCGGTCAATGAACCGGGTTTCTTGAGAGCCAATCGAGTTTGATGTTTTGGAAAGGCCGCTGAGACGCAGTTCATCATGGAAATAGTGGTCCTTCTACCATGCTGACCGGTGAATCAATTGTCCAGTGGTTTTCACCGAATCACCACCAGCCAGGAATCTTGAACGTTGGAAACTAATTGGGTCCTTGGCGTTGTCCTTCCTCCCCCTCTCGGGAGTGAGGGCATTCAGCCACCGCTGGAGAGCGAATCTGTTAGTGTTCATTCTACTCCACATTCAGTCATTAAAGTCCTTGCAGATCCAAAGGAATCCCGCACTTGGTGTGACGATTCGATGAATAACCAGGTTGGGGTCGCCCTTCGTTTTTGCCGGGTGAGCTGACCTGTCGGGGTGAAAGCTTGCTTAAACTGGGACCTCGAGTGTAATTCCGAGGATAAATTGAGTAAAATCTTTACCAACGATAGCGGCCCACCAAATTGGTTTAGGGCGTGGAATCGAGTTTTTCTGACAGGTTGGAATCGCTTCATGAATTCAGGATTAGTAGGACGCTGGAATTGGATTTCGGTCTGCTTGGGTTACTTGGTCTGTTCGACGGTGCTGGGGGTGCCCGTATCGGGTTGCTTTGATGAGGATCAGACCATGGCCCTGTTGGTCAAAACAATGAAGGCCAATACCGATTCTAATGTCCGTCGAGCGCTGCTGAAGGGAATGTTGAATGGGTTGGAGGGCCGGCGTGATGTCCCTGTTCCAAACGGGTGGAGTGAACTTAATATCGAATTGGCAAAAAACGATGATGTCACGATTCGTGAGCTTGCTGCACAATTGTCACAAATTTTTGGCGATCCAAAAGCAATAGAAAATGCTCTGCAGAAATTGAGGGATCCGAAAGAAGAAACCAGTCAAAGGAGAGCGGCTTTGGTTTCTTTGCTGGATCAGAAAAACATCGAAGCCTCGGGTTATCTTGAAATTCTAATGGATGATCCCGATTTGTGTCTGGATGCCATTCGAGGGTACGCTGTGGTTGAAAATGCAACCGCGCCGGCGGTTCTTTTGGGACGATACTCTGGTTTGAAGCCAAGTTTTAAAAGAGCTATTATTGAAACTTTGGCCTCAAGAGAAACGTATGCCAAAGTCCTGCTGGACGCCATCAAAAGGAAAAAAATTCCACTTGAAGATATTCCCGCTCACGCTGCCCGGTCAATGAATGATTTGCTTGGTGCTCCGTTTACGGCCGTGTTTGGAGAGGTGAGACAGGTCCATGTAAATCGTCAGAAGTTGTTGGAAAAATATAAAAGACTGCTAACCGATGACGCGATAGCATCTGCTAATGCGTCTCGGGGTAGAGCCGTCTTCAACAAGACCTGCGCATCTTGCCATCTAATGTACGGCGAGGGTGGAAAGATTGGGCCGGACCTGACTGGTTCAAACCGCGCAAACCTCGACTACATTCTTCTTAATAGCGTTGATCCAAGTTACGATGTGCCGGATGGTTACAAAACCGTGATGGTGTTAACGATTGATGGAAGGCACGTTAACGGTGTCTTGGCGGAGGAAGATGAGAGCCGCATTGTTTTGAAAACCGTCGAGCAGCCGAGGATGGTCATTGCCAAAGAGGATATTGCCCAGCGGAAATTGGCGAGCAAATCGATGATGCCAGAGGGGCAGTTGGATCATATGAAGGATCAGGAAGTTGTAGATTTGATTAGGTATTTGAGATCAACTGAACAAGTGGAGATGACAAAGTGAAACCAGGAAAATTGAGGTCAAAAATGGTGGTCTTCTCTAGGCCGATCCCATCAGCTCGTTTTAACCAAGCGAGCGGCGTCTGTGGAGAAAATACTTGTCACCGGAGCGTCTGTTTCCTGCTGTTCGGCCTGTTGTTTGCCTTGCTGGTTGGTTCTGATGCCGGCATTTCGGCTCAGGATGATCGAAATCAATTGCCCAAAAAACAGCATCGAACGAGTGATGCACCTTTTTTAAAGCCGGCTGAAGCGGTAGCAAAAATGGCGGTTCCCAAAGGGTTCGAGGTGTCGATATTCGCTTCAGAGCCGGATATCGCCGAACCGATCGCTTTTTGTTTTGATCACCGCGGTCGAATGTGGGTTGCCGAAAATTTTAATTATCGGACGAGACGAAATCATACCAATGATCCAGTAAGCAGAATTCAGATTCTAGAAGACACTGATGGAGATGGCGTTTTTGACAAAAAAAAGACGTTTACCGACAAGCTCACCTTTACCTCTGGATTGGCCTGTGGATTCGGTGGAGTGTTTGTTGGTTCCCCACCGAACTTGACCTTTATCCCGGATGCCAATGGGGATGATAAGCCCGATGGGCCGCCGGAGATCCTGTTGGACGGTTGGGGAATCAATGACCGTCATGAGACGTTGAACAGTTTCATTTGGGGTCCCGATGGCTGGCTGTACGGTTGCCATGGAGTGTTTACTCAATCTCGTGTTGGGAAACCTGGCGAGGCTAAAAAAGATCGACAGTTTATTGATGGGGGAATTTGGCGATATCATCCTACTCGCCGGAAATTTGAAATCTTTGCCCGCGGTCTATCCAACCCTTGGGGATTTGATTTTGATAACCATGGTCAGGGATTTGCCACCTGTTGTGTCATTCCGCATTTGTTTCACGTGGTTCAGGGCGGTGTGTACCATAAGCAGAGTCTGCCGCATGTGAATCCTCATATATACGACGATATCAAAACCATTCGAGATCATTCTCATCTTTCGGCTCATGGCGGTGCACGGTTCTACCTTGCCGATGCTTTTCCGGAAAAATATCACAACCGACTCTTCATGTGTAATATTCATGAACATGCAGTTTTAACCGACGTCATGGTACCTAGCGGCTCCAGTTTTATAGGAAAACATGGAGATGACTTTATGCCAACCAATGACCTCGCATGGGTTGGATTTAGCGTGGAAATTGGTCCCGAAGGTGGGGTCTACATCCTGGATTGGCATGATACCGATGTCTGTGGAAACATAGTGAATTTCCCAAATAGCGGACGGGTCTATCGCATCATGCCCAAGGGCTCCAAGGCATTCGTCCGGCCGAATTTGGATGCGATGAGTGATGCCCAATTGGTTGAGTTGCAGTTTCACGCCAATGACTGGTACGTCAGGCATGGAAGGACGCTTTTACAGAGCCGAGCTGCCAGTGGGAAATTGAATTCAATGCTGGTTCACAAACAATTGGAAAAGCTTTTTCTGAAGGCGAAGACCTCCGGAAAGAGACTGCGGGCGATGTGGGCGTTGCAGGTGACCGATGGCCTCGACACGAATCGCTTAAGTCGTTTGCTAGAACACGATGACGAATATGTCAGGGCGTGGGCCATACAGTTTCTTTTAGATAACAGTCAGGTGAACGCTTTTCAGGACGCCCGAGATGCGAAGAAAGCGACCGTTTCGCCGGCGATTCTCAAGAAATGGGAAGTCATGTCACGGAGTGATTCTTCACCTGTCGTCCGGCTTTATTTAGCGTCTGCTGTTCAGCGATTACCGTATGATGATCGCTGGCCGATCTTGACTGGTTTGGCATCGCATGCTGAAGACGTGAAAGACAATAACATACCGAGAATGGTCTGGTTTGGGCTAGAGCCTATGGTGACATCTCATCCGGATCAATCACTGGTGGTGGCTGCCGGTGGCAAGCTACCTAGATTACAGGAGTTTGTTGCCCGACGTTTAGTCGCGGGCAATGCATCGGCACCCAAAAACCGTCCAGCAAGTCCCAAGGTGACCGCTGAGTCGCAACGATTGATCCAAAAAGTGGCACCCGGTTTTACCGTTGCTAATGTCGGTGAAGGGGGAGTCGTGCACCACTCCTCATTTCGGAATCTCACCGCTGTTCAAACCCATCCCTTGGATCGAAAAACCGCCAGTCGTCTTTCCGGGGAATTCAAGATTCCAGCGGGTAAAAAAACGGCTCTGAAAATGCGGGTCAGCCACCACCCTCACGGAGATTGGCAGCTTCGAGTCCTGGTCAATGGCAAGGTCCTGTCTGATCAAATTGTTGGCAGTAAAACAGTTGGCAAGAATGAATGGTTGGATGTGGCGGTGGACCTTAGTCGGTTTGCTGGACAGACGGTCAAGATGGTCATTGAAAACCACCCTAATAATTGGGCAAATGAATGGGCGTATTGGAACCGGGTCGAACTATCCTCAAAGGATTGAAAAGCGAGCCGGGTTACCAATCAGCTCTACCGAGCAGGTTGGCTTCATGGCGAAAGGAAATCTGTTGGTCAGCTTTGGTCAGGGTGAGAACGTGCTTTTCAAGCGGAAATTCTACTGCCCAAATGGATTTGACCGGGGCCCAGGTCGCCATGAACCGCCAAGCCATGAACCGCCAAGCCATGAACCTCGGTGAGGCTTGTCAGTGGCTTTATACCGCTTTCCAAGGGCCACCGGGATTCCACCGCCTGGAGGTTTTGAATGTCAGAATCACCGGCAAAATGAATTCTGCAATTTCGTTGATCACGGCGTTCAGGTCCATGTGTTGGGTGGGTAGGCGGCTGCGTTTGACAAACGCTCGCCATTGCTGCTGCTTGGAGGAATCATCAATAAAGACCTTGGTGAAAGCCAAAGGCGGCGTTTCCGGGATTTTGGTTTTTCGCCTTTTGAATGTTGCCTTGATGGCGTTTTTCAATGGATCGGAATGAAAAGGGAAATCCCGAGCCAATAGCCAGATGTCGAAAAAATCTTTCATGCGACTGTTGGCAATTCCCAATGTCACCATCGCCTGAAATTTTTCCGCAACGACAGTTTCGCGGTTGTAGGCTCGTAAGATCGGAGGGTTGAAATCAAGAAGTACTGGATAGGTGATTTGGTCGGGCGAGGGAGTGATGGCGTCGCCAAAACCGACGTCCACCTGCAGGCGGATGATAGCGCTTTCCAGCTTTGCAATGAGTTTGACTCTGACTCCTTCGTAATCGGCGTCTTCCTTGATTCGCTCGGCTTGTACCGAGTTGATATCAAAAATCAGTCCATCGGGTTCTACGTTGGCCGAGATGATCTCCCGAAATTTGGTCTGAATGTCTTTGATGGATTTAGATCCGCTACCCAACAGATCGACATCCCGGGTGGGACGGTGTGGTAGTCCAGTCCAAACCAGAAAGATGGCAGCCCCTTTGAGGATGAAATCCTGGGAATGTTTGGATTGCGAAATCCTGTAAAGAAGGCGTTCGGAGCCAAAGCGTGTCAGGAGGGTTTGGAAGTCTTCGCCCGTTTGTTCACGTTTTTGACGAAGCCGAGCACGGACAGACGCAGCGGTGTTTTTTACGTTTTGCTGGGTCAAGCGATCGCCTCCATGTAAGGTCGCATGACGTTGGACATTCGGCAGATCTGGGCGGCCTGATGGATTTCGTCCATTGTGGCTTGCTTCTTCTTCCAGCAGTCTTTCAGGGCCTCGATGGCAACGTCCATTCCTACGGTGGAGCGGAATTTGAAACAATCCACTACTGTTTTGGCAGGTGAGTAGATGTTCATGTGGATGCCCTCGCTGACGTGGGTTTGAATTCCATGATCCAGTGATTTTCCAGACATGCGGATAATTCTTAGAGCGGTGTTATTCATCTTTGGCGTCCAGTGCTTATTGGGTAGAGCAATCCAGACTTCATAGGGTTCCTGAGTGGTGAGCCCGTGGAAGCGAAGTGCCGAAAGGAGGCAGAAGGTCCCTTTGGGGACAAGTTTTGCTGTTTCCAGTAGGCTGTGGTTTTCGTTGGATTGGACATCGGTGGAGCAATACAGGCCGCGGGCAACGCGGATGATGTGCCCCTCGCCAAGCATGCGAAGCAGAGTCGTTCGTGAAATGCCATGTTCGTGGAGTTCTTTGGCGCGGATGAATCCCGTTTTTTTCAGGAGATCCGAGAGTCGCTTTTCCTCAGTTGTTGGAGGCATGACGATTCTATTCCTCGGTAGTTGTTAGTATGTACCTAGAATTTGCAACATATTACCTGTCTGTCAAGTCAATAGGCGTTTTTTTCCGGGTGGCCTTTCTGGCTAGAGTCTAATGGTCCCGGCATTGATGTTTATCGGCTTCTAGGGGACATGCCGTCCTGACATATTGGTTGGAATTTGACAAACCCCATTTTTCAATTCGGCATTTTGCCCAATTTGCAAAAGCGAGATTCGAGCCAGCAACGGCTCCCCTTCCGCTCAACGCTCCTGCGAGATGGTTCTGACACCTGCACTGAAGCCGGATTCACTAAAAAAGAAAGGCGAGCTCGGCCGGATCATCGCGCTACGAATGTCATCACCATGACCCGTCCCGTTAACCACCTATCGCTACCTTTGTCCTGTCCTGTGACGATCCTGACTTGGCTACCGGCAAAATACCCCGCCCAGGAAACGATCGCAGCGGATGACGGTTGCTTTAGGGTCGCCGTCCCGATGCACTAGACTGCCCATGAAAAAAACTCCGTGAGTCGGCTTTTTCTGATACCGAACGTAGAGGAGAGCCGGAAGAGATTGGTTTACTTAGATTTCTTTTGTTCGAGATACGTTCGGACCTTGTTTCCACGATCCGTAAACCAATGCTGTACAATCCGCTCACCCTGTTTCCGCCACGTGCCATTGGGCGTATAGGGATCGTCGGTTCGCACATCACCCCATCTGGCAGATTCGGCGATCAACGCTGGTTCGATGCGATGCAGCAACTCTTGGTATCTTCGTCGAGCAACATCATCATGAAGGGGCTCACCACTTTTTGTCCAATGGTCCAAACGTTCGGTGAGAAGTTGGCGGAACTGATGGTTCTGAAAAAGGCGTTTGACAATGTGCTGCATCGATTTGATATCATTGTTTTCGAAATCAAAGGCTACAAAATCGATTGAATTATTATCCCACCCTGACGCAAAGGTCGAATCGAAATCCCAAACAACAAAACGCATTTTCGACACAGGTTCCTTTTGGTAGTAGGCACGTAGATTATTACCATTGGTTAACGCCCAATCTTCGTTTCCCGCGTAAAGGTGAATCAGGATGTAGTCGGTCAAGCCAACCAGATCCAGACGCTTACCGATGGCGTTGTAGTTTTCGGCCTTGCGAAGGTCTTTCCAGGCAAGCTTGCAAATGGAATCCCACATGTCCTGCCCCACGTCATCGGCTTCCAGATCTCTTCCACGAGTCCGGACGGTGATGAAGTCTGTGGGATGCCCGCCAATTTGGTGAGCGAAAAACTCGTCATCCGGTCGCTCGATGAGATTGTAGATTCCCCAGTACAGACCATTCAGGCAAACGTGCACGAATTTGCCACGGGCTGACAGTCGTCCCATGGCTAACTCTGTATCTCGCGCCCATTGATCGCGAATATATTGAGCGTTTTCCCTTACCTGTCGGTCATAAGACATCCAGGAGTCATCGGTACCGCGAAGCATCAAGGTTGAGAATCGATTGTTCCCCGGCTGATCAAAAAGAGGAAAAGTCAACGTTGAATGCCCATAGCGGCCTCGAAAGTTCAGTCGTATCGAGTGTTTTTTCCAACTTGGACGACGGCTTTCATTTCCGGCGATTCGAATTCCGCAATTGACCCGGAATCCGGGCTCATCACCGAATTTCAATAATTCTGCATTGGCCGGGATTTCCCAGTCAAATCCCCTTGATTTGGTTTTCGCGTAAATGCCCTTATTACCAAAAATCTCTTCAACGTCTCCCACGATGGAAACCATGGGAAGGTGCCGTAGTGCGGATTTGATTTCTTTTGTAAATGGGACAGTGATTCTAGGATCCATTTCATAATCTGCGAGGGTTTTCTTCCATTTCAATGGGAAACCAGACGGCTGAGCGGATTGGCCAATGAGATCGGTGATTTGGAGGTAGCTTCGCGTAATGGGGGTCGAGGGAATTTGACTTGGCAATTCTGCTAAGGCCCGTATGATGGTCGTCTTTTCGACTCTCAAAGGGGACGTATAAAGACGACCGTTTGTAGAATCGGGATGGCTGCCATCCAGGGTATATCGAATCGATACACCTGGGTCCTTGCACGACAACGATACTAGAAACGAGTCTTCAAAAAGACACGAATCATGAGATGCCAATACTTTGCTGGTTAGTCCTGTCGCCGGTTGCGAGTTGTCAGCAAAAGGCGTAGGCGATCGAAAGGGAAAGCTTTTGTTCCCCTGAAAACCAAAGCTGATACCATGATGATTGTTGCCTGTACCAAAACGCACTTCCTGCTCGACTGTTACTTTGTCCGGTTTCACCAGTGCCAAATAGGTACCCGACTTTGCTAAGCGAAAGTTGGTATGCAGCTCTTGATCGTCGTACGAGTCCTTTCCGTCAGCGAAGATAACAAGTCGTTCACCAGGTTCGACTAACCGCTCGGGGAATTTCCATCGGGTCAGGTTTTTGGGATTATCGGTCATGTACCAACCGGTGACGTCGATGGTAAAAGACGTGGGATTGAGGAGTTCGATCCAATCCGGACAATGCCCGTCGCGATCGAGAAGTTCTCCTCCATTTCCGCTTTGCACCTCCGAGATAATCAGGTTGTCACCTCGTTGAACACCCGTTCCTAATGTAAATGAAAATTCGCCGGGAGGCTGAGGTCGATTTTTCCCAGAGAAGCGGCCCGCATTATCGTCCGACGAAGGGGTGGAGGGTACACGTTGCACCAAGTTCAGCTTTTGTAGGATTTTGCCCAGATTGCCGTTTTTGAGGATGTGAGTTGGTACTGTTTTTCTTTGAAAAAAATCAGCAATCTGATGTTTTCGGCCGTTGGATTGCACCATCACACAAACACCAATGAGGACGACCGACAAAAGTACCAGTGTCCAATTTCCGGGACTGAATTTCGGTTGGGGTGTTGGGGGCGGTAAGGGATTTGGTAGTTCGGTTAATCCATTCCTGCCCGACTGACTCTCCTTGGATGAAGGTGTCAGCTTTGAATCAACGGAAATGGGTTGAGTCTGGGCAGTGGCCAAATCAGCCATTAGAGCGCTCCGGCATGATGAACATAGAGGTTCGATCGCGCAGTTGATGCCATTGAGCGAATATCATTTTGGACTTCGACCAATGAGTCAGCCTGCAGCGCCGGAAAGCTGTAGGAAACCGTTGCGGTAGACTCTGATTCCTGTGTGCCGTCGAGGGTTCCCGCAGGAATTCTTGTCGCTAGAAAAGCGATCAGTTCGGAGCTGATCATTTTGTATTCTTCGAATGCCAATGTGATCGTCAGCATTCCACCGGGCAATTTCCCTCGGGAACGTTTTTGTGCCCATCTGGCAACCAACATCCCGACGACTGCCATCCCGAGGATAACGGTCAGGAAAATGAAATTAAACGTGGCACAGCAAATCGATGAAGCGATCACCAGCATGATAAAAGCGACTTCTTCTGGTTCCTTAATCGGCGTTCGGAAACGGACGATCGACAGGGCTCCCAGTAGTCCTAACGAAAGAGGCAGCGAAAATTGGATACAGATAAAAATGGAGGTGACCGACAAACCGAGCAAAGGAAAAGCATGGTGTGCCTGACTTCCGGTCGCTCGGCTCTGATAAAACCTGTTGTACAGCAACGCGATATAAAACGATGCCAGCAACGAGATGCCCAATACCGCTAGAAAATCCGGTACCCCGAGGGAGTTGACATCGACAGATGAAAAATTAGCCATCTGGCTAACTACGTTGGCAAGGTTGGCTTCGTTGTCGTTCATGACTAAAACTTTAAATGCAGGATGTTGTTAGCGCAAGTGGCGAATTTGGAGAATGAAGATTTTCGTAGTCCCACCGTTTCAATTTTTGACAAGTGGCGTGGCAAATTGGCGACCGGTCCTTTTAACTCCAAAATGACATTTTCCAAATTAGGCTGGTAGTTCGACGATCCTCTGGTTGGAAAGACTGTGGGTACAGTGATTTGGGAATCGATGCTTAATCGAGATTGAGTTGTGAAATCAACAAAACGGGAGCGGTGATACCTGACCTCAAAGGCTGGAAACAAGCCGGCGGGTACGGTCATTCCTAGTTCAGGAAGTAATTCATGAACCAGACGGACGACTTCCATATCGCAACCCCGCTCGCTAATTTCCGTCCCTGAGACCGGAAAAAGAAGCCGGCGTTTTTCTCGTTGGCTGCCCACTCGACGTTTGATTTCCAGGAAAACGGATGGATCACAAACGTGATGAATTGGATCGGAATACCATCGTAAACGGACTTTTAATTTGATGAAGTCGCTTTCCAGTTTGTTGCTAAGCAACTTCCAGTCCCGGGTATCGAAATAGACGCTGTGGACTCTGGCTTGGGGGTACTGTGTGTCTTTGGGACAAAGACCTTCAAGACAACTGAGTAGTCTCTGCTGTTGGGTGGATCGCAAAAGCTGATATTTTGACTCATAGCTTTGAGAACAGTTGACACTTTTAGCGGACGGATTTCCGGCGAATCCATATCTGTTTCCAGACCGAATGATTGATTCATCCTTTGCAATCGTTACCGGCCCGGACGGGGGCATTGGCAGACATTCCCCATGCATTTCTTAATCGTCAATTCCGAGACCAAAGGCTAATAATGATAAAACTGCATTAACTTAGGTTACCGATTGCCGAAATCGGTCTAATGAGCGGGGAAAAAACTGTTTTTTTAGCGAATTTGAACGTTGCGGTTTTACAGACAGACCGTCTATTTGGCGGTTAGCTGATCGACTACCGGGTTGAATCCCGGTCCAAGAACTCTCGATGATTAATGGGTGAAAAGAATGTTGCTAACCTAGATCGACCGGTGGCGGGCCTGTTTTGGCATCCTGCGGGGCCTCTGGGAGGGGGGTGCCAGCCTCAAACCGAAAGAGTAACGCGACAATGACATCGGGAAACTTTTGCAACCGGTTTTGCAATGTCAGTAAACTGTCATTGTAATAGCTGCGAGCCAGAGCAATCCGATTTTCAGTGTCCACCAGTTGGTCAAAAAGATGTTTGTAGTTCTGGTCGACTTCTATTTCCGGATAGTCTTCCATTATCGCCATCAGCCGACCAACAATGGGCAGATCCGTTTGAAGGGTCTGATGCCGGTCGTCTGAACGACTGTGGAAATTCTGGGCAGCGGTGCGAGCCGCGGCGATTCTGGTTTGAACCTCTTTTTCATAACCAGCTGCACCCTTCACACAGGCGGCCAATTGCGGAATCAGGTCGTACCGGCGTTTTAGTTGTATGTCGATTAGGGAAATTGCCCTTTCAAGACGAGCTCGCACGTCAACCAATCCATTGAAAAGTAATATCAAATATAAGCTGACCCAAAACAGGAAGAAAACCAAAGCGGTTCCCAGCATGGTCAGGGGTTCTTTGGTCAGTGTTTCTCCAGGATCCTGATGATTCAGGACACCAAACAAAATTAAGGGAATGGCTAACGCAGATAGTAATCCCAAGAAGGGTAGAAAAAGGGATTTCAGCCAGCGAGACCCGACGATCTGTTCTTCGGACTTATGGGATATAAGAAAATATTTTTCAAATTCATCTTCAGCAATCATCGGTAACGCGACCTCATCTCGCAGTCGAGCAGGACCGATGACATAAATCCGATCGCCGGGACACAACGACTTCTCAGTAAACTTTCGTTGGTGAGTGGAATTGGCTATCGCCGCTTGTGGACCCTTGCCATAGTAAATTGGATCTGAAGCAGAGCATGTTTTGGAAACTGTCGTTTTTGGCTCGACATCCGCTCCGGTGGGCATAATGAGCAGTTGGCCCGTTTCGTCCTTTAGGAAAAACTCTTGCTGTTGATCTCCCGAGTTAATGGTGGTCCAGCCAGATCTTGTTCGCGTTTTTCGTTTTCCGTCTTTGTCGGTATAGGATTCAGTTTTTCTCCATCTTTCCTCGATAGACCATTGATACCAGACCGAGTCAGATTCAGATAAATACGTTTTGAGAGAGTTTTCCGAAACGATGTTCCCCTTGACTTCATTGAGACCGATGAAAACGCCGCGGACTTTGGATGTTGGTACGTTTTCAACGATGCGTTTGAATTTGGTGACGCGCCACCACCCAACCATGCATCCTATGCCAATGAGAATGGGAATGAATGTGAATAGTGCTTCAGGCGTAACCAGAATACGCTGTAGGTCGAGCATGATACAGTTCCGGAAAACCGGCAGATGATGTCCTGTAGGAAATTTTCAAAGGTATTCCTATCATGCAGAGAGAGTTTGTCAATGAGACCCTTTTTTTTTGACTTTGAAAGGCATCAAGGCCGCTGTCAAATTTGAAGACCTATGAATTTTCAAAGGGATGGCTGATCACCCATTGAATAACTTTTTTTTGATATAGTCGCTGGTAAGGTGCTTCAGAAGGTCAAAAGGCTCACAGGCGTCGTCTTCATGTTCACTCATTTTGATCGGCCCGATAGTCTTGGCGATTTTTATCGCCTCTCGATTCAGCTTTCTGGTTCTTTTTCCTATCCCCAACAGGGCGCCGGCCATTGCGCCTTTGACCATAGGCGGTTCGTTTTCGATGTGCCTGCTAATGTGCAGCACTTGCTCCATCAGGAAAGCATCTTTAATTGCCTTTGTTTTCTTCTTTGAGAGTTCATACAGCAGTGTGTAGCCACACCGTCGCCTCATGTCATCTTTACTTTGTGTCCAATCACATGCAAGTTCCAACGCAATGGGCGACTTGGCTAGAGTCGCATCACAAGAGGCGAAGACGTGTGCCAGCAGTCCTTCGCTCAGGTGCTGTACCTGAGTCTCGGCCTGTTGGCGAGAGATTGTTTTTGGATCATCCAACATCAAACCAAGTAACCGGGCATCATAGACATTGCTTTTCCATAACTGCTGAGCCAGTTTTGCATCTCGACCGATGGTTTTGGCGAGTTTCCGTAGTTGAGTGAGTCCTATGCCAAAACTCTTTAATTCAGTGGCCTTTCGCGGACGTTGGTTCCATCGTTTGATTCTTTCTGGATCGCTGTGCTGTTTTAGGAGCTCGATGACTTTTGAAAACGTCATGATGAATACGGCTTTGGAACACGTTCCCGATCCCTGCAAAGGAGACCGTGGCCGACAGTTTGCTGGCAGCCAACTGCCGAATTCTAACAGCTGATCAATACAATTTGCTCTTAAAAACGCTTAATTTCGCTACACATCAATTGTTAGTGAGGGTTTCGCCGCATGAAATTCAACCAGATGATGTTGCCCGCCTAATCTACTGGTTGATTGTTTTTGCCCGGTGTTGGTTTCAGCTTTTGGATTTTCCCGCTCGTGCTAGATAATCGTCCTTCGGAAATATCCAGGTCTTGCGGACCAAAATCGACTTGGTCAATGATGGTCTTGCCGTTGCTGAGAATAATGGACTCCCCTTCTTTTGATAACTTGAAATTGGCATGAATTCCATCGCCGTCGTCTGCGTCAGCCCACGCGATGAGATAGCCACCACTGGTGATCTGGGTGCCGCTGGGGAATCCCCATTTCATCAGGTTTTTTGGGTCATCAGTCAGATAGATTCCCGTTAAATCGAGATCTTCAGTTCCCTGGTTAAAAAGTTCAATCCAGTCTTCAAATTCTCCTTCCGGGTCTCGATTGGTTGTTGTGTTGTTGGCAAGGAATTCGTTGACGATTAAGTTGATTTTTGGGTTTGCAAATGCCTTTGGTGGCGACTTTTTAACGAGGGGTTGAATCTGGATCGATGCAACCGTTTTTATTTCATCATGCTGCAGAAGGAAATCCCGCCGAACTTGAATGAACTCATTGATGCTGCCGGGAACGGGTGACAGATTGGCATTCAGAGGAGCTGTTGCCTTTGTGAATTGGTCATAAGACGAGGTCCTGCGGGTATCCGATTTAACTTCGGTGCCGATGAGCTGCTGGTAGTTGGCAATCACCTTGGCGAGGTTTTGGTGCGTCAGACTCTTTTCTGCAAGGGTTCGAACATATTCGAGGTAACGCTGACGGTATCGTGGGACCGCGAGTAATTTGCTGCGCAGAGGCATTCGGTCATTGTTAATTCCTTCTAAGGGATCAAGGGTCGGCCCGCCATGCCCTCGTCCTCCCGGGGGCTGTCCAAATAGTCCGCCGAATAATCCGCCACCGGGTAGTCCTCCGCCACCAGGACGTCCGCGGCCTGGTCCTCTTTCTCCACGAAATGCTTCGTTCATGTCATGGGGAATCATATGGAATACACCGCTGGGATCAAGGTAAATGCTGTAATCACTTGCACGCGTCCAGTAACCGTCACTGTTGACTATCACCATATCGATGGCCAAAAATCGAAGGGTTCCTTCCACATTTAAAATGGGTTCAATAGCAGCAGGAAGCTCATCGATTGGCGTCTGGTTGAGAACTTTGCACAAATTAACCAAAGACTTCCATGAATGATCAGCGTCCTTCGATTTGATTTCGAATCGCTGTCGGTAGGGGGCAAAATCTTCTCCGAGGTAGCGTAATCCACCATCGGCTTGGGGACTGCCGGCGACCTTCCACCTAGCACCTTTGGCGGATCCATAAAACTCCTTCAGGAAATCCTTGTTGAATTGTTGGACGTTACAGAATATCCCCCAGCTTTCACCATTGATCACGACTTTCATTGCGTTGGCCTTGGGCACAGGTAAAAAAGGCGTCGCCAAATGAGAAAACAGGATGCTGCTAAGAAATGAAGCATCTCCGTTGCAGTTCAAAAGGTTGAGAGTCTTATAGCCTTGCAAATGCTGGTCTGGATGGATGAAGTCCATTGAAAGATTCAAAGATCGTTTTGAACCAGCAGGAACATGATCAAATGAGGACTGACCGCGGAACTTGACCCCAACCAGAGGATATTCTTTCCCATCAACACTCAAGGTGGCAGGCATTTCAACATCTGTTTTCTTCAGTTTAGCCATTTGGTTTTCCCAGTCATCGTTGTCAAATTCGATGAATAGTGTTCGTAAAACGTTGGAGGCATATAGCGGTTCTCCGGAGTATTTTTTTACCTCGTCCGGTTGAACTCTTGGGCCGGGTGTTCCTGGTTCCAATTCCAAACCCCCGGGCCCTCGCCTGGGCGGTCGTCTTCCTCGTCCACGAGACTGCACTGCTTCTAAAGCTTTATTGCGTTCATCAAGGTCCAGGTATCCGTTTTCGTCGAGGTCGAATTTTTCAGTCAGCTTCTGCTCGAACCGATCCGGGCCCATTCCAGATCGTCCGCCCGCTCCGCCAAAAAAATTGGGAATGCCAGGGAAACCACCGTCCTGTGGGAAAAGCTCTCTCCGGTCAAGGATTCCGTCGTTGTTTTTGTCTAATGATTGAAGCGTCTGGTTTGCTTTGGCCAATTCCTCTGCTGAAATGACCATGTCCCCGTTGGTATCCAACTTGGAGAAAAGGGGATCGATTGGTGGTGTTCCCCGGTCTTGAGGATTGCCGTTACGTTGCGGTAGGGCTTTTGCAGCGGATGCCGAAATGACAATGAGCAAAGTAAGAAAACCTGTCGAGGTAACCAAAGAACGCACGGTAATTTCTTTCTAATGTGAAGAGTTCGTTAATGAATTGGAGTGAATTCAATTCAATATGGGCGGGGTTTCGAATTGTCCTGGTTTGCGTGCAGACCGTTTCAAGTCACTCTTTAAAATGACTGGCTAACAGCCCGTCACTCAGTATTCTGGATTTAAGCAGCGGGCAGTTTTCTTGTATTGGACGGTGATTGGTATTGGACGGTGATTTGCAGTGCGCTGCATAGGATTTTTTGTTTTGAAAACTAAAATGGGTCCGCGTGGCTTTTCAGTTTAAATGGGGCCGCCGAGGGAATATCAGGTTTGGGAATCTATCTAGCAAGGCGAATCTTGTTTCCATGGTATCAAACCGGTCTAACGATTTGGCGCTTTTCAAGATAGTCTGTGGGAATTTGAAACGGCAGTCAAATCAGCTTCATTTTTTGAAACCAAATCGAACCAATTTGAAATCTGGCAGGGCGATAGCAGATTAACTGTGAGCAGGTGGGGATTGTGGACAATCATTTTCCAAGAAAAAGCTTTTTTTTTAACCGCATCTATTTGAGTGTCAGAAAATCAGTGTCATCTTGGAGTCTGCACCGGTGCGATAGCCGATTTTGGACCGTTTGGGGGGAGGGGGAATGGCAGATCAGCTCAAAACCCGGTTTAGCTTAAAATAAAGACCCTGTTTCCCTAAAATAAGGACACCGCTGCGATGCCTCTTAATCCATCCCGAGTCCACAGCCTGAAAAAAGTGTTTCAGGAGGGATTTGTGGTCCATGATATTGCCGAGCCTCTTATTTCTTTCGACGGCTGGTCCCCAGTGGACCGGGTGCGTGATTTTATGGTTGCCGGCAAATATGAGGTTTTAGGGATTCGTCGAGAGGGGCTGGTCGAAGGCATTGTCGAATTGGACGCTTTGGAAGACGGGATCTGCCAGGACTGCATGAGACCATTCGAACCAGAATTGGTGATTTCGGAGTCAACGCCCTTGGCTGACGTGGTTTTGCGGCTCAAGAATCAGCGATATCTTTTTGTGTCCATCCTTGGCCGCATTGGCGGCATCGTCAGTCGCAGCGACTTGGAAAAACCACCGGTTCGGATGTGGCTGTTTGGTATGGTGACGCTGATCGAAATGCGTTTTTCACGCATGATCGATAAGCTTTGCCCCGACGGCACCTGGCGACAGTTTTTGTCTGATGGAAGGATCAATAAAGCAGAAGATCTTCTGGCAGAACGTCGTCGTCGTAACCAGAAACTGGGTCTATTAGATTGCCTGCAGTTTTCCGACAAAGGACAGATCTTTGCGAGAAATAGTGAATTGCGGGATTTGACTCAGTTTAAGTCCCGCAAACAAATTGAGGATGCATTCAAAGGGGTAGAGCGTCTTCGAAACAACTTGGCTCATGCTCAGGACATCCATTCTGATTGGGATATGATCGTATTGCTGGCTGAAAACCTGGAGCGGGTCGTGGAGGGGTCTCAGGGGTTCCGGGAATTGGAGGGCAAAAAAGAATGGAATTGATTCGGTACGCAGTGGCTGGTTTGCCGACCGAAAGTGGCCAGTGAATGCATGTTTTAAATTAATTCGGTGAGGTCACCGGTGCTGTCGGCAAAGGAATCAGTGGGGACTTTTAGTCGGTTCAGCATCGTCACAAACAGGTTGGACAATGGTGTTTTCGAGGAGTACTGCAGGTATTGGCCCTGCCGGATACCGAGTTCACTACCCCCTGCCAAGATCAAAGGGTAATTGTTGTTGTTATGGGTGCGACTGTTGCTACTGCCGTAGAAGACCAGAGTACGATCCAGCAACGAACAATCGCCATCGGGTGTCTTCTTAAGACGTTTGAGAAAATAGCTTAACTGTTCTGCCAGAAATTGATCGAAACGACCCAGGTTTTCGTATCCCCCCTTTTTGTTGGCCCCGTGGGCCAGACCGTGCCAGTTGCCCGAAAGCCCGAGGCATGCAGGAAATGAGTTAGCCAAAGTGGTTGCACCGGCAACTTGACCAATCATGTAGGTGGCCACGCGTGTTGTATCAGTCTGAAAACCCAGAAACATTAAGTCATACATAGTTCTTATGTATTCCTGAGGCCCTTTGGGGTTCGCTGCCAAGGTCAACGTGCTCGAGTCTATTTCTGGTCGGGGAATGTCGAGCCATCGCTGAGAACGCTTCACTCGTTGTTCGATTTCCCGAACTGAGGAAAGGTATTCTTCGAATTTTCGTAAATCCTGTTTCCCCAATTGCAGTTTCAGTGACCGAGAGTGTTCCAACACCCGATCCAGAATGGTACTGGAGTTGGCCAGTTGCCGGCGTTGGTTTCTGGTTTCCTTGTCTCCATCACCAAAAAGTCGATCGAAAATTTGGCGTGGCTTTGCTAATGCTGGTACCGGCCTTCCTCGACTGGAAAATGCCAAGGTAGTCGACCTGGTTGGTTCACCGACTCCTCCGTCGGTAGATAGGGTCATCGAGGGAAACCGTGTCTGATCACCAATATGCTGAGCGATTTGTTGGTCGAGAGAAATTGAATTGGAAAATCGCGTCCCATGGAGACGGGCTCCGGTCAGAAAAATGTCTCCAGTATCGTGGCCTCCAATACGACGACCATGGGGATGTGATAATCCGGCCAAGATCGTCACGTCGTCTCGGATTTCCTCCAGAGAGGATAGCGTATTGGTGAAACGAAAATCTTTTCCTTTACCCCGTGGAAACCAATTCCAATCGGCGTCCTCGTGATCTTCAGGAGGCAGGCTGACACCAAAAGGAAAATAGATCCCACACATTCTTTTCGGTGCATCGGTTCGTTCACGGATCTTGCTGTCCGATGACATCGCATCCATTAAAGGAAGTGCCATTGAGACACCTGTTCCCTTGAGGTACGTCCTTCTGTCTAAATGCCACGAACGATTCGTCATGGTCGTCTTTCCGGATCTGTTGGGATGGTGCTGGATAAAGGTTTGAAAAGAAAGTGACGTCGTTATTGATGGTTTTATTTGAATTGGAAAGCGTCGGTGTTAACGATCTCAGTCATCAGATCAGCTAGTCGGTAATTGTTTTTTTTAAATTGCAAGCAAAGGGTTTCAACCGTGTCGTTATCGGTGATTTCCAGCGACCTGCCGAGTGCGTAGGCAAGGAGTCTTTTGACGACCGACCGGGCAAACCTGTCTCGTTCGTGCTTTAGCAGATACTGCTTGAGTTGTTGCAGCCCATTAATTTGATCCCCGCCGGGAAGGACAGTCATCGCGTCCACCGGGCTAGTTCGACGAGCCTTTTTTCCGGTAGCGTGGTGGATTTCATTCCGCCATTTTCCTACCCCGTCATAGTGTTCGAAAGCGATGCCCCATGGGTCGATACCACGATGGCATTGATTGCAGGCCTTTTTACTGCGATGGAATTCCAGCTGTTCTCTGACTGTCAGTTTACCGATTTTTGCTTGCTTGGCATTGAGTTCTGGAACATCCGGCGGGGGTGGCGATGGAGGGCTGTCAAGAATCCTGTCCAGTAACCAGACGGCCCGTCGGATGGGATGAGAATTTTCGCCAGTGGAATTGCTCAACAGGATGCTGCCCTGAGTTAATAGTCCTCCTCTTTGCTGATTTTTCTGGTGAGATTGTTCGCTCGTATTCGTTAAGTCAATCCGCTCAAATTCGTTACCAAGAGGCCCGACCAGTCCATAATGATTGGCCAATCGGCGATTAAGGATGGCGAAATCAGAATCGATCAGGTTCAGCGCGCTCAGATTGTTGTGCAGCAATTCGCCAAAAAAGCGATGGGTTTCAAGTCGCATCAGGTTTTTTAAATCATTGTCAAAATCAGGATAATACTCTGGGTTGACGGCGACACGATTCAGGGCTGATAAATCGAACCATTGGTCGGTGAAGTTCTCGACAAAACTTCTTGATTTGGGATCTGAAATCATCGAGAAAACCTGCTTTTGAAGAACGGCTTGATCCTTTAGATTTCCTTTTTCCGCCAAGTCAAAAAGCTGTTTATCCGGCATCGAGCTCCAAAGAAAATATGACAATCTGGTAGCCAGTTCGTGTGGGGTCAGTGGCTCCCGAATGCTGTTTTGTTGCTTGGGTTCGATCAGGTAGAGGAACTCAGGAGAAACCAGCACAAGGATAAGGGTCTCTCTCATGGCTTCTTCAAATGTCAATGACTGCTCTCTCATCTCTGCAAAAAAGGCCAGCAGTCGAGCCACTTCCTGTTCACTGGCAGGACGGCGGAATGCTCTGGTTACAAATCGGGCGAGGACGCGTTTTGCATAAGATAAATCATCATCCAAGTCGGCTCTTGGTAACAAGATGTTCGTGTGATGCTTTGGCGGCCAGGTTTCAATAAAAGGGCCTTCGAACTCGACCGACTTGATCACGATGAGCGGGAATTCGGTTTCGGATGCCGATGAATCTTGTGGTTTTGTTTTGCCACGTTTTTCTGTTTTTAGATTTTTGTTCTGAGGATAATCGTTGCGTAGGGTAATAATTACGCCGGGGAATTTTGGATTGTGGCCTGGCAAAGGAAATCGTTCGATGCGGGCCTTGAAACGGTAAACCTGTGGTTGGTCGATGGATGCTCGTACGTCAACCGCTCCCAATTCTTCCTCGGCCGTTAGGACATCACTTTTCATGCCACAGGAGACTTTCAAGCGGGGATAGCCAGCACCTTCGGGTATGACGGCAGCTGCTTCTACCCGAACCATGACGCTTCCCTCCCGGGGATATTCAAGGAGACGTACTGCGAAAATACTGTCGTGGGTCAATCGGTTTCCAGTCGCCATTTTTTTGACCTTGATCGATTTTTCTGTTCGGTGGCGATAAATGGTCGGCTTGGGGCCGGTCACGATCGCCTTGGCCAATGCTCTACGAGCTGATTGTAGGTAGAGTTCTATTTGAAGCGACGACATGCCAAGTGTGTCACCATTGTTTTGGAACCCTTCTTCGGAAGCAGGATCGGGCGGCAAATCTTCTGAGAAATTGTCATCAAATTTCAACAGGTCGCGAAGGGTGTTTTGGTATTCATATCGGGAAAGTCGACGAAGAACGACCTGCCCACCTGTGCTGCGTTTTTGGTCACTCGCCCTTTTGAGTCCTGCTTGCAACCAATTAGTCACCTGCTTAAATTCTGATAAAGAGAGTTGCTTCTGATCTTCCGGTGGCATCTCGCCACGATTCAGCTTGTCAAGCACATCGTGCCAGGATTCGGCATGCTTGCCAATCTTGAAATCTATTCCTAATTGATCGAGGCGGAAGTCGCCTTTCTGTTTTGTTTCCCCATGGCAGGGCAAGCAGTAGCGATCGAGAATAGGTTGGATCCGTTTGAAAGAATCCATTTTCTCGTCAGGGGCAGGATGATTCGCCGGCAGAGGGACACAGAGTGTCGCCCAGAATGAAGCCATCATGATCCAGTGGTTGGGATTGTTCTTCATCTGTTCTGGGAAGGATTCGAAAATTGTTCAACCAATATGTTAATTGAAAAACGGAACAATTTCGACGGTTCCGGCGGGCGGTTCGAAACACTGCTTATCCCCGAGGAGATTACATCGGAACCAAGAGGGCGTTTTTACGACTTCGTTTATTTAATCGAATGACGCCTGTGGGTATCAACTATTCCCAGAGGAGCGTCGGCATCACGATTCTTTTCGCCGATCACTTTCTGTTTGATGCCCCGGCTATTTGCCGAATTACTCATTGAATGTAGAGATGCTGATTATAGCGACATGCTAACAGTGTTTTGCCCGCGAACGTCTGGCACAGCATTTTTAATGTTGCCAAACGATGTTCTGGCGGCCTGATATCACACCGTTTGAGATGGCGATGGATCGGGTTGATCGTTGTACCAAATGCTGAGCGTCGCTAGGCCATTTTTAAGATCGATCGACTCGATTCGGATTTTGTCGATGGCGATACCGGTCCGCTGGATCAAGTCCGCATGGAGTTCGGCTTGCTTAGCCGGGGAGAGGAAATCAAGTTTGTCATAGGTAATGGTGGTCTTTCGTTGCTTTTTCTTTTGGAGTTTTGCCAAAGCCAAATCGGAATCGATTTGCGACTGGGTGACCGCCAATCCTCTTGCGACAAATTGTTCATTCAGGCACGCGGCGGCAACTATGATTCCATTGACGGCAATCAATTCACCGTAACTGGTCTTTTTGTTGGACAGAGAGTTGATCACGGCAATTCCGATGACAATAAAAAGGTAGGTCATCTCCTTGGTGCGAATCGCATCCGTACGATATCGCAGGACCCCAAAAATAGCGAACAGCCCCAGAGCCATACCTATCCCCAATTCGAACTTTTTTAGTGTAAAGCAGATAAAGAAGACGGTGATGTTCATCATGATGGCCGTGAAGGCGAATTCGCGATCACGTTGACTGGGGTAGATCGCTACCACAAGGATGGTCGCCATAAATATCAGGTTGAATCCGAATCGAACTAGCATCTTGAAGATGTCGTCATCGATTAGTGGGATTTCAAGGAATTCCATTAAATTGCTTTCAGGAATAGTGCGGGCGTGGCAGGCTTCGAATTACCGTCGAATGGAATATATTTTATTTGTCTGGAAGTATAAACTCCTCTGTGTGAGTTTTTTTTCAGAATGCTTGAATGTAAATCAGAGGGCCAGTGGGGGTTGCGTGGATGAGGCGGTGTTGCGTAGCGTTTGAACAAGTTTGCTTTTGAATGTTATCGCCGCGTCAAGCCAACCGCACGACCATCGTTTTTTTTTCCATGGGTGCGTGGTTTAATCCTCAAAAGATCCACTTGAGCATTTCGATCAATTTCGTAGTCCGGTAATGATCTCCGTTTTGGCAGCTTGGATGGCAGGGAAAATCCCTGCCGCTATTCCGGTAACCAGTGAAACGACAAGTCCAGTGGCTGCCAACTTGTAGGAGGGTAGGAAAGCGATGGTCACCGCTTCGGCTCCAACTGACAGGCTACTGATTTTTAGAATAACCAAGGCTGTTACTACCCCCAGGCAACCACCAATCAAAGCCAGTGTGACACTCTCCAACATGACCATTTGGAAAACTCTCAGCTGGGAATAACCAATAGTTTGCAGAATTGCATTTTCCTTGATTCGATCTTGGACTGACATGAGTGTTGTGGTGGCCACTAAAGCAAGAACTAGCCCAACACAGGCCATTCCCAGGTAGCGAGCCATGGCGAGGAGTTGTGTCAGGTCGCCGAGACTTTTTGCCTGGAATACTCCTTTGGGTCTGGTGTCGGTCTCAACTGGTCCCGAACGATAACGCTCGTCGATCATTTGGCAGACTTGATCAGCGTCGGCGGATTGATTGAGCAGGACCTCGATTTGGGTCACCGTTCCGACGAGGTTCATTCCTTTGCTTCGTTGAAGAAAATCCAAATGAGAGTAAATATAGTTTTCTTCGGCTGGATCGTTTGAGGAAAAAATACCAGCAATCACGACGCTCAGGTCGCCAATCGAAAATTTGTCACCGATCTTGACGTTTCTGCGGTTGGCCACCGCTCGCCCCATTACGGCGGTATCCTGGTTTCGTTCGAACTCGGACCAGTCTCCTTGGAGTAACTTAAAATCTGGGCGGGCGATTTTTAGTTTTTTTGGTGGCACACCATAGAAGACCACCACATCAAGACTAGCGCGGCAGTTGTTGGTGAAAACCTGGATGGGAACCACGTCATCGACACCGTCAAACGATGAGATTTCCTGTCCGTAATCCTGCGGCAAATGACTGGTCGCTGGGCAGAATTTGTTTGCCTGAAATGTCACAAGATTGCGTTTGCTGGATTGCCTATTTGATAAATCATCCATGCCTTCCTGAATGCTTCCTACAAAACAATAGACGAAAATCGCCACGGCGGATCCACTGACCGTTAGAACTGTTCTGGATCGATGGCGCCAAAGTGTCTTGAGGATATAGGGGTAGATTTTCGATAACACGTTTCACCGTCCTCCTGGACTGGGAGCGTCTGTTAGTTTGACCATTTTTCCATCTACCAGATTGAGTTGCCGATCAGCGATCATCGCGGCATCGAGGTCATGGGTGACCATCAGCAACGTTGTTCCGAGTTCCTGGTTGAGACGTTTAAGCAAGGTCAGGATTTGATCCGACGTATGAGGATCAAGGTCACCGGTCGGTTCATCGGCTACGACGACCTTGGGATTGGCCACGATGGCCCTGGCAATGCCGACCCGCTGTTCTTGACCACCCGAAAGTTGTCGGGGGTAGTGATCCGCCCGATCCAGAACATCGACTGCCTTCATCGCAATTTCAATCCGCTTTTGTCGTTCCACCCGTCCCATCGGCAATAGAAGCAGGGGCATTTCCACGTTTTCATAGGCGGTCAATACGGGGATCAGATTGTGAGTTTGAAAGATGTAGCCGATATTAGCAGCCCGCCATTTTGCCAAACGGGTTTTGGACATCGATGAGATGTCTGTGCCGTCGATCAGAATGGTTCCAGAATCGGGTTGGTCGATACTGGCGATTGCATTGAGCAAAGTAGATTTGCCAGTCCCACTGGATCCCATAAGGGATACGAATTCACCCTGCTCGATGTCGACCGAAACCCCATCGAGGGGTTTAATCGTCTGGCCACCCTTGTGGTAATGTTTGACAACGTTTTTTATTTGAACTTGTGGCATGTTTAGTTGCAGATAGGTGGTTTAAGAGTCATCCTCGCCAACGATACGAATTCGATGGCCATCCCGAAGGTTCTCGATTCCGATTGAAATAATACGACTGTCTATGTTGAGCCCTTTGGTGATCTCGACGAGTGGTCCGTTGGAGGAACCGGTCGTTATGAAAGACCGTTTTGCTATTCTGGCTGACCGATCCGCAATCCATACAAATGGGCCAGTTTCGGAATCTTGAATGTGTTTTTTGGGGATGAAGATTTTCGTTTCCGTGTTTGTTTTTGCGGTGAGTTTATCCTGCTTGGGAGCCAGGAAAGTGACCTCAACCAACATTTCCGGTTTGAAGAAATCAGGCGGATCATCGATCGATACTTTTACCTGCAAAGTGTTTTTTTGTATGTCCGCTTCGGAGCTGACAAATAATACTTGCCCGGTGATCGGTTTCTTTAAGGCTGGATTGTTGATCGAGACAGGTTGTTGCAAGCTGACTCTGGGAATGTCTTCAAATCGTACATCGACTCGAATTTGCAATTGATGGGGTTGGTACATGGTGATAACGCTGCGACCGTCATGGGTTTTCATAGCGGTCATGATTCCTCCCCCGATCTGTGCACCAGGCAATCCAAGCAGTTGATAGACTCGGCCTTCGACAGGGGCTCTGATGGTCATTCGAGAAAGCCGGAGGCTGGCTTCGGCTTCTGCTATCTTCTTCTGGGACACCCTCGCATGAGACGCATTGACGCTGGCAATTGCCTCGTCTTTGGCCCGGATTTCATCTGCCAGTAGGATCAGTTGTGTTTTCATCGCTGTTTTCTGCGCGGTCAGGGCTCGCTCTTCATTCATCAGCGAAGTGAGTCTTTCCTTGAATTCCATCACCAAAGCCTTGCCGGTTTCAAGCGCGGTTTGAGTTTCATCTAGTTCGCGTTGAGATACCGAACTCCCTGCCTCCTGGTTTCGAAGGTGATTTCGTTGGGCGAGATCGAGCCTCGATATGGCACGCTCGGTTTCAAATTTCAGATTTTTTGACTGCGTTTTTATTTTGGCCAGCGCTGCATCCGACTTTGCCAATTCGGCTTCGAGATGGACGGGTTGATCCAATTTTGTTTTTGCAGCGATCAGGCCAGCAGATGCTTTTTGCAATTCTGCCTCTGCAAGTTGGCGATCGGCTACTGATCGTTTGTAGGCTAGCTCGGCATCCTCCTTGATCAATTCGGCTACGGGTTCGCCTTTTTCTACTTTTTGGTCTTCCACAACCAGCAGTTGCTCCACAACGCCCGCAGCCAGTGCCGCAACTCGAATCGCAGTCGGTCTCGGTTCGATCCACCCGGACGCGTTGAACAACAGCGTGCCCTCTGACAGTTCATTGGACTGGGTTGCAATCACAGGGATGACCTTAACGTCCCGGGGAGGGACGAGCTGATCCCAAGCCGCCCAAACGATCAGCATTGTAAATCCCGTCATGATCGATAAGGGAATCAAATACCGAGTCAACCAATTGCGACGATTCCTCACCCCGGAATCTTCCGAGGAGCGATCAATTGCCAGTTGAGAGATGTCGACGTTGGTCATGATTTACCTTTTGGGGTTGGCCATTTACTGAACAAACATCTTGGTTGCCAGGATGGTCAGGTTGCCAGCGTCATCACGTTCGGCTGTTCCTTGGACGGTCACGGTTTGCAGTTCTTTGATTCCAAAGATTTTTCGTGCGTCTTGATCGACCATTTTCCCATTGTTTTCGACGAATTTGACGAGGGCCATCGCGTCTTTCAATTGGTCGGTTGCACAGCAATAATCCCAGGGCGTTTCACAACTACATGATTCACCTTCTGGAGTTCCGTCAATGCACGATTTCAAGGATCGGTCCACGATAAAAAAGGCAGCTCTGCCTGCTATCCAGGGATCCAAACTGCCCCCGATTCGTCCCACGATGATGATTTCATCAGAGTTTTTGACCGTCTCTCGAGCTTCGGTTACCTCTGTTGCGCCGGCGATGTCGGATTTGGCGAGGAATTTTGATCCATCATAGGCTGGACCCTCGGATTTGGTATTGCTGTCATTACCGCTGCCACACCCGATCGAAAGGAGGCAAACAGTAATCAAGCAGACGGTCGCCTGGATTTGATAAATGGTAGAACTTCTGTTTTTTGATTTCATTCTTTTTTTCCTTTTGATTGGTGGTGAAAAATAACGCTTGGTGTTATGTCGTTCGAAGTCCGTCGACGATTTGAATTCGAAATGCCTTGATGGCAGGAGGTAAAGAACCCACAATGCCCAGAAGGAATCCAACCGCGCACCCAATCAGAATACTGACGCTGTCGATTTCCAACGCAAATGCTCCCATCGTAAATCGTACGGCAATGCCGTTAATGAGCATGATGGCAACCAGCGAGGCAAGCAGGGATGCCGAAATCGCAAGCGTCAACGCTTCCTGGACCAGGCTGAGGGCAATCGCCCGGCGTCCGAATCCGATTGTCCGCAGCATGGCAATTTCGGCAACGCGGCCAACAACGGCGCTGTACATCGTGTTGAGACCGGCAAACAAACCTGCTCCGGCTACCAAGGCCACAACAAGCCATGCCAACCAGCGAAAGGGAGCATAGTCTCTTTGTAGTAGCTGGTAGTATCGATTCTCTTTCATCGCCTGCAGTTCCAGGTCGAGGCGTTGTTTGCAAAACAGATCAAGATCAGCGAAGTCTCCGTCAGGCGCGATGGTCAACGCCAGAATGCTCAGGTCTTGCCGCTTCATGGCTTGTTGAAGATCATCTAGTCGGCACCATATTTCAGATTCAAATGCCGAACCGGCACTGGAGAAGTCCCCGGAAATTTTCCAACTACGACCTTCGAGTTGGATTGACTTTCCGATCTCCAGATCACTTGCCTTGACGCCGAGTTTTGTGGCCGCCAGTTTGCCAACCATCACTTCGTTGGTCCGCGGCCATCTTCCATTCTCCAGTTCCACGTTGCTGCGGACCAGTTGCACTGTTCGGGTCACACCACGTACCAGTCCCATCGTTTCCTTAGGTTCATCGGAGTTATTGGAAGGCACTCCAACCTGGGTGCCGAGGTAAAGTTCCGGCGAAATGTACTTTGTCCCTTCACGTTGTTTGATCCCGCTGTAGCTCGCCGCAACAAGCTCGTTGGATCGCATTGGGATCGACGAGTATTCCAGGTTTTCTCCCATTCCCAACGCGAAGACGATCGCCGTGTTGTCGTTGCCACTGACTTCCAAGGTCTTTTCCAGGCCGCGCACAAATCCAACGATCACCAAGACCAATGCAATAACGACTGTCAATCCTGACAACGTCAGCAGGGACCGGGCTGGCCTTCGAAATAGATTCCTGATGCCATATTCCCATGGCAATGGTTTAAAGAACATATCGCTTTTGTAAAGACAGGATGGTGATCGGTTTAACAGTCAACCAACTGGATAACCACCATCTAGATCAAAAACGACTCGAGCACGCACCGAATTTGTCGGCCTGTTTTACTTGCATGGAGAAAATTGGAGCGAGGCTTATTTCTTTCCAACTGGTCGATGTCAGACGTCCCCGTACGAGCCATGATCGCCCCGAGGTCTTTGTATTGGCCCAGAAATTGTCTTACGGTTTCGACGTGTAAAATGAAATGCACCGAAAGCGTCGCTCCGGAGCAGGAGCATTGGCAATTTTCACAAGGGCATTTTTGCCCCTGTTGGCCTGAACCGAGGGGGGCGACAGGTAGGTTCCAGCGGCCGCTCAATTGATTGCCGGCTGTGGTGGGTGGTCTGTCGTCGCAGCAACAGGGCAGAATTGAAATAGAGCCGATCTCGTCCACACCGGTAACTTCCTGAAGATTGGAACCGGATCCGCACGGACAGCCTGCTCCTAAGCACCTCAGTGGGCACCAAAAGATCAGAATAACCAGCAATAGTGAAAGCGACTTGTTGTACATGGCCTAACTAGGAGCAAGGAAACTACCGTCGTAGTATTAGGGGAATCGCATATGCTGTCAACAGAAATAACCAGAAGCGGTAGCGGTGGCGAGGTAAATAGATGGGAAATTTCATCCACACCTGGCAAAGTCTTTAATCTGATTCCAGCGGTTGTTGTCGAGATCTTACCCCGAGTTTCCAATCATCCGCCGCACCTAATCGATTGGCAAAACGAAGGATTGTCCGGAAGAATCATTTTCTATCCCGGACCGATTGTCCCCTGAGAGCCATTTTGAGAATAAAACAAGGGTTTCTGAATGAGTTGGACAGCTTTTCTCCTTGTCGCCAAAACGGGAGGCCCGTCGCTGGATGCGATCAACAATAGATCAAGTAGCGTTTTTAGGCCCAGAGTTTTTAGGCCCAGAGTTTTTAGGCCCAGAGTTTTTAGGCCCAGAGTTTGGTGTCGCAAAGTGCGCGGTGCCAACCAATAGAGCAGGCCCGCGGCAATTTTGGCGGGCGTTCCTCTCCCTCTCCCTCTCCCTCTCCCTCTCCCGCTACAGCGCGTCCTTGACGGTAATGTTTCCGTTGTCTTCAAAGGTGATGTGGTAATTTGTGGGCATGTTGGGAGTAAAATAACCAAAATCCTCTTGATAGACGATTCCATTGAGTTTTCCACTGACCGTTCCACCGGTTTCGTTTTGGATTTGAAATCGCACTTTGACGTTATTTCTACCATTGTCCAGAATGGGCGTGGACCATTGGAATTCGCCGACACGAACGGTGACATTTTCCCATTTTTCCGAACCGCGATTGACCAACGTCAATTCCTGGTTATGGCAACCGGTCAACATGATGGGCCACAGTAAATATCCAACGAGATTTTTCATGGATCTGTTTCTAGAAGGTTCTGACCGGATTTACCGCCATGTTGTTTGATAAAGGAGATGGCCTGATTATTCTTAACGTCCGACGCAATATCAAGGAGCGTTAAGCTGGTGTGGCCGATGTTTGCATTTAGGTCGGCACCATACTGAAACAGCAATTGTGCGGCGTCCAATTTGTTGCCAACAATAATGGCATAATAGATGGGGGGCCATC
Source organism: Planctomycetota bacterium (assembly GCA_014238905.1). GTDB lineage: Bacteria > Planctomycetota > Planctomycetia > Pirellulales > Pirellulaceae > JABAAE01. Next base: position 187,129 of record JABAAE010000014.1, on the reverse strand, counting down.
CAATCGCATCCTGTCCATTGACATCCGCACCATGCAGGAGCAGCAGTCGTATCATTTCGACGTCGCAAATTCCCCGAACTGCGTTGGTCAAAAGCGGGAACCCCTGATTGTCAATTGAATTGACATCCCCTCCCTGGTCCAAATGGGTTCGGACACGTGAGGTTTCACCCAGTTTGGCGGCATCATGAACTGACAGCGGAGCTCCACAACCAGAAGCAAACATTAAGAAAATCAACAGTGACCTAGTTCGTCGCATCATCTACCAGGTGTATCGGGAGCATTGACCCTTGGATTGATTTCGCAGCCAGGATGGCGGGGGCTCCTGCAACAACGAATCTTCGCCGTCCCTAAAGGCGCAATCCTATCACATTTATTGGGATTTGAAACATGAATTGTGGTGGTCCTCCTTCATCAATCGGGGCAGTGGGTGAATTCTGTTGCCGACTCCGCTGGTCCGCCAATCCAAAACTGGCACTGGTTGTTTTGGTTCTGCCTTGGTGTCCGGTTTTGAATTGCCCCGTGCTGCTGTGGTAGGTTAACCCGTCAGATTTCAGCAAGGGGTGCCCAGAGCAGTCTATCCGGTTATTGATTGGTATACGACTGCGTCGCTGGGGCATAAGCTCCGCTCTGTTGATTGTTGTTCTCATTGGATTCAACGATACTGTTGTCCGGATCAATCTCAAAAAGAACATTGTAGGATTGGGAGTTGGCTTCAGAAATTTCTCCAAGATTACCATTGTTGGAAGTGAAGGTTTTCTCAGATCCCGGGGCAATCGATTTTGAAAGGGTAAGGAAATACTCTCGTTCCTTGTTTTGCTCGGGAATAAAAACGGCAAATCGAACCTTTGCTTTGCATTTGCCACTGCCTCGATAAGTGGCTGTCCCTTCGTTTTTGACTACGACCTCCCAGGAGATTCTTTCCGGTGGGGCGTCCGGTTGGTTATCGCGGTGACGGACAACCACACTCGCAAAGGTGAGATCAATTCCGGGTTTGCTATTGGGTCCCCAGCCACAGGGAACTTCCTCAAGCTTTACTTTCTGGGGAACTGGAAATGGAACGTCCTCCTCGTTTTCTTCTTCGTTCGGTTGTGAAGTCCAAGTGGTAGGGCAATCAAACAGATCTGTTTGAACGTTTCCCAGAGCAAAGGTGTAGATGTTACCGGTTTGTTGGCGCGGAGCAGCCCCCCAAACTCCCAAAATCGTTTTCACCTCGACCCAGCTGTAATTAAAATGGCTGTCCATGATTCTGGCTTCTATAAGAACGTCTCTGTTGCGTGTCGCGTTTGGGAAGAAATAACTGGTTTTTGTAAACCTTCCATTGGAATCGGTGGTCACTTCACCCCAGGACGGACCCCAGGGAAAGGGTGTGAGGGGGCCGGTAAAACCAACGCCCGTTCCGCCGGTCCATCTGCTTTTGAAACGCAGCTTTACATTCGACATGGAGCATGAGGAACTGCCCAACGCGGAACCAGCGTTGTCAATATTTCTAAGGTTGCCGGTTACTCGATAGTAGCCACCACCAGCAGACAACGGCGTATTGAGCCCCAAAGTGAACCAGGTCAGGGGGATCATCAAAAAAAACTTGATCGGAATATTTGACATGTCTTAGATCCTCATTTTGAAGTTTTCATGGCAGCACCTCGGTTTTTGAATCGATTCAGCTAGCCATCTTTTCAAGTTTTACTTCATGGTTCTGGTGCACATGTCATGCCAAATTTGAATCAATCACTTTTCTAAGGGAAATCAGCGTCGGAATCGTTTTTTCTGCCGTACCGTCTCCCAATTTGAGAATAGGAGATCAATTTGAGACAGGGCTCATATCAGCAGCCAAATTAATAAACTTCGTTTTTTTTTATGATTTCCCGGAAGAACTGGAATTTCGCGCATAGAGCTTTTGCTTGGCCATTGGGCCAAGCTTGACCGTCGCTCGTTGTGCGACATTTTTTCATGTTTCTTTGAAGAGGAATGCCATGAATCGCTTAGGAATGTTAACGTTTGTATGCTCACTCGCATTTTCCACCCTGCCCTCCAATACCGCTCGAGCCGATGCGGAATCGATTGCGGCACGCTGCGTCACCGAGGTCCAAAACACCGTCTCTCGCGTGGAGTTTATTGTTGCCCAACGGACGACGGACACCGTTAGATTGATCAAAAGATACCTGTCGGTCGGTCGGGTCGAAGAAGCGATTGCCGCTGCACGGCAATGCGTCGATCAAACCAAAGATGACATGCGTGCCGCAGCTCAATACATCACCCGAGTCTGCGACCATTGCATCAATAAGCTGTTGCGGATGGAAGAATATCAATTAGCACGCCGTGTCGCCTATGCCTGCGACTCTGCCATTGGCAAATTTTCAGGTTTGCTTGACCGACAGGAATTGGTCCTTGCCGATGCTCTCAACGGAAACTAGGAATGCACTGGGCAGCCCTTAATGTTAATTGTGGTTTCACCGCTAGATTGACGAAAGCCGGTTTACCGTAGTCGATCATCAGCAGATGCCTTTTCGAGCCAGTTCATTGATTCCACCTGCTGATCCTGATCAGGGGTGGAATCTTTGATTTGTTTCAAAAGTGTCGTAACTGGGTTGGGAAATTGAAGACAATGCGATCGGATAACCGGGTTATGCAAATTGCATCGTTGATGGCTACAGTATTCGTTGGGTGATGTGGTACCTGCATTCTGCTGGACCAGGATGCAGGCTGACCAATGTCTAGATTCTCAACACTGAATCCGGAAAGCCCATTCTATTTATGTTAATTGGTAGCAAAAACGCACCATTCGTTTGTCTGATGACTTAACGCGGTTAGAATAAGCAGGTGAATGCTGTTAGCCGTGAACGATCCGGTGGTGAGATGCTGATCAAGCCTAAAAGAAATCGGGAACGGTTCGGGCCTCGACTCGGCAAAACGACAATGCTGCAAAGTTGGGTGTGCTGTGAAGAACGTCAACGCCGTTGTCGGGGACACGTTAGGGGTCTCATCGAAATTTCTGGGCACGGAGGTGATTTGCCAAATTGGAGTCTCTTGGTGCCTTCTCTGTTTAAAATTTCTTTGTTTAGATTTTCTTCCCTTGAATTTTCTTTGCCTAGATTTCAGGACGGATTATCAGCATGAGCGATACAGAAAAGCAGGATCCCGAGAATGATTCGGCCGTCAAGCAAATGCAGGATTGGGTCAATCAGTGCGGAACGCTGAATACCGATTTGTCGAGCGACGTGGATTGGATTCAAAAGCTAACCCAACAGAATATTAACCCGCAGGAGGGCTTGCCATCCAAGTCCGTTTCCTGGGGAGATGCACCGCCTAAGGTGATCGGACCGTATGAGCTTGTTGAACTAATTGGCGAAGGCGGCATGGGGACCGTTTGGTGTGGATTGCAACGGGAGCCGGTCAATCGTAAAGTAGCGATCAAGCTGATCCGATCAGGTATGGAGCATCACTTGCTACGGTTCGATACCGAGCGAAAGACGCTGGCTTTGATGAATCACTCCGGCATCGCGAGTCTGTTTGATGCCGGTACGACACCTAGTGGTCAGCCCTATTTCATCATGGAGTACGTCGATGGCGAGGATCTGGCATCATTTGTCGATCGACATCGTGTTAACCTGAAGGGAAGGTTGCAGCTTTTTCTGAAAGCCTGCGAGGCGATTGCTTATTCCCATTCTCAGGGCGTTATTCATCGCGACATCAAGCCATCCAACATCATGGTAAGCGGCGAGGGAGATCCCAGTTCGTGGAATGTCAAAGTCATTGATTTTGGATTGGCTAAATCATTTTCCGGCAATCTCGATTTACAGCATTCCTTGACTTCGGAAACGACCGTCTTGGGGTCACTGCCCTGGATGAGTCCTGAACAAGCCAGGAATGCCGGAAAATCGAATCAAGACCGAGTGGTTGATGAACGCACCGATGTCTTTTCGCTGGGCGTGGTTTTATTTCAACTCCTGACCGGTACGACCCCAATTGAAGAAGGGGGCAGTGCCGAAATGACGGATTGGCAGCTACTGAACCTTGTTCAGAATTTTGATCCGTCAAAACCGGGCATCCGAAATCGGAAAAATCAAAAACGTCAGGTCCGCTCGGTCGACAGAAACCCTGGGCTGAACTCAACGATTGACATAACACTTTCCTCGGTGGGAAGAATCGGTCGGGAACTAGACTGGATTGTACTGAACGCACTGGAAAACGATCCGGGCCGCCGATACGCATCGGTTACTGATCTTGCTGCTGATATTCAACGTTTTGTTGATCATCAGCCTGTCAAATGCCGTCCCCCTTCCACGGTTTACCGCCTGAGGAAATCCATTCAGAGAAATCGATCGTCCGCTTGGATTTGTCTGGCAGCAACATTTTTTTTGGCTTTAGGACTTTGGTTGACCATTACCTACGCCCGCGAAGCTGGGAGGGCAAATCAACAAGCTGAAACAGCTTCGTCCCAAACTTACATGATGTCCATTGAGGCAAAAAGTCTCAAAGAGGTAGCCGATATGGTTTCCTCCAGAGCGGTTTCTGTGCAACGCGACCTTGACCGCTTGGATTCACTCTTTTTAACGAGTCTGGAAAGATTGCATCCCAAGCACGCCGAATTTACCGCATCAAAGAAAGACCAGCCGTTTTTGCGAGAGGTAAAAAAACAGTTGGACAATGGCGTTATCGACGATTCTCGTCGATTCGTCATTTTGAATAAATTAGCTTCGATCTGGTTTTCCTACGGCAAACCGGATCATTCCAGAGACATTCTTGAAGCAGCTGTGGAGTCACACCTTCAAAATTCGGCTGGGGATTTTTCTCGGGAACATGCGGTGGCGTCGTCCATACTTGGCCGCTCGTATATCGAGCTCAATCGACTGGAAGAAGGGCTTCAGTGGATTACATCTGCAAATTCGATGATGGAAGACAATCTTGAATTTGAGGATCCGGATTATTTGAGATCTCGGGTTGCTTTGGTGGATGGTTATCGCCGATTGGGTAAAAGGAGCAAGGCGATGGAGATATGCGAGGACACGTTAGCCCGCATGGATCTTATCGATTACCCAGTCGACGAATATCGAATCAGTTTTGCAAACATATTGGCACTTTTTCTCAGTGAGGTTGGTCGTCATGAAGAAGCTCTATTTATTTCCGAGCAAATTTTGACGCGGAACAGCGAAGTTTTGGGATTACCGGCTGACCTGGTGCAAATCTATGGAGTTCATACAAAGGTACGAATACTAAGAAGGGCCCTTCGATACAGCAAGGCAACGCCACTCTGCCGAGAGCTATTGCAGTTGGCACGCGAACGGTTCGGCGAACAGCACTCGCTGACGCTGGAAATTAAAAAAGATTATGGTCTGTGCCTGTTTTTTGGAGGCCAACGGCAGAAAGGAATCGAGTATGTACAAGAAGCGTTAACCTCTTCGATAGAGGAATATGGTGATGAATATATGCTGTCGCTGAGCATCGCAGCAGACTTGGGACTTCTTTTCTCATCAACCAATCGAAATCGGGAGGCGCTGCAGAAATTTCAATATGCCTTTGACGGTAAGAAACGCTTGATTGGTGAAGGGCACCCAGGCACGCTGAAAGCGATGGTTAATCTCGGCAAATTTCATGGGAAGATGGGGAATGCGAGCTTGGCTCGGCGAATGCTGGAGGACGCTTTTGAAAAAGCAAAAACCTCCTGTGGAGTTTCCAGTCCAGAAACATTTCAAGCAATGCAGGCTTTCGCCACATCTTGCTTTGCACACCATAAAACAGCAGTAGGTATCGATGCGATGCGTGTTTTTCTGCGGGATGCTGTTACGGATCTCGGGGCCGCTAATCAGGTTGCTGTTGCCGCGAAATATACGCTGGCAGAGCATCTGTATTTTTTCGGGCAGGTAGATGAATGTCTGGATTTGATTGATGAGATTCTTGGATTGCCAGAGACGTATGTGGGTTTGGAGATATTTCAGGCGGCCATGCTCAAGTGTGAAGTGATGTTGTCGACGAGGGATTTTGAAGGGCTCCGGTCGATGTTGAATGACCCGCTGTTCACTCCTGTCCTGGATCGACCCGAATATTACTTTTGGGTGGATCATGCGCTGATGTACCACGCGGAGTTGCTGGTCCATGATGAGAAGTTTTTCGAAGCCACTCAGTTGGTTAAACTCATTTTGGCGGCGGCCGAGGAGGGCTCTGACACGAGTGTTCGCTGTCGAGTCATTTTGGGGATATGCATGATTCATCAAGGAATGGAGGCTCAGGGAGTTGGCATTCTGCGGGCTTCGATTCATCCGCTCTATAATAGTTTTTTAGGTCTGCAGCGGAACTTTTCCTATTTAATTCTGGCCACTGACCGCATTTGGAAGTGCCATCAAGGGGTTGGTGATGTCGTTGGTGTTCAGTCATGGCAGCAGCAGCGATATGAGGTGCAACGCCGATTTTTGGACTTTCAGTTGTACTACAAGAACTTGTTGGAGAAGACACGAGAGTCTCCTCGAATGGCCGATTAAAAAACGCGGCCAGATTTGTCAGCTCCCTTGTCATCCATGACGTGTGGGATTTATTCCAGGATGGCCAATTCATCAGCCAGAAAAAGAATTTCATCCCGTAAACGGGACAGGACGAGAGATTTGGATTTGTAAACCCATTCAACTGGATGGTTCAACTCTTGAGCGACGTCCTGCGGTGAGCCGTGTTGATGCCAGACAAAGCGAACACCGGACGGAGATTCCTCTACCAACAACGATAGTTTTGAAAAGGCATCCCATTCGTCGTCGCGAAATTCACCACGAATCCGTTTGATGGCAGTGTCAAGAATATGACTATGTGAAATTCGTTGCCAATCCAGATCTGGATCAACCGTCATATTTTCGAGTTCCATGTCGCCATCGTCTTTTTTGTTCTTCTTGCGATAGAACAGAGCAACTTGGTGCCGGGCGACGGTTCCCAGCCAAGCTCGAAATTTACCTCGTTCAGGGTGATAATCGAATTTCTGGAGCCGCACCAAAACCTCTTGAGCAACATCGAATGCGTCCTCTTGTTGCAGTCCACGAGAACGACAGTATCGAAAAAGTAGAGGCGAATAGATTTCAACCACGAGATTCCATGCTTTGTGGTCGTGGGCGTTCTTCAGTCGACCGATGATGCTGGCCCGTGTGACCGGCCAAGGATCGGATGGCATTGAATCGTCAGCCTGTTGGTGGAAAGAGAGGGAGTCCGGTCCAATCGAGAATTTAGTTGGTCCCAGTGCCGGCTTTCAAATTAGCGGGCAATGAAACTAAAAAAACAATTACAAACGATGAGGGATTACGATTTGATTGATCGCCTCGAATCGCCCAACCTGTCAAAGTGCGCCGATGGTGCACCAATGTTTGTCGCGTCGGTGACGCCGCACCCAACATTGACCACCGCCGCATTCTATCCGGCTGCTGGTAGGCGGGCAAGTCAACTCAATGTGGATCAGGCGATTCCAAGGTCCATCGCTCGCTTTGTAATCGCCGCCAGCTCCGGTGCCGCGGACTCGAAATAGCGATTCAACTGGTGATGTACGTCGGAGTCGGTGCGTCGTTCCCACATTTCGTCCGTGATTGAGAACCGTCTATCGCACGGTTTGATCTTCCTGCTCACTACCGGCGGCACGGCTGTTGCTCGTGCCGAAATCTCCGGCTGCGATCAATGGCAACTGGTGAAGGACGGCGAGAGCGACGTCTGTAAAAACGGGTGGAACGACGGACACGATTTAAATTTTGGTGTCGAACAAGCGAAAGCGGTTGGTTCGCAGTAAACGAAAGATCGTTGCGACTTGCCCTATCCAAGCAAGCGATTCGAAAAATGGACACCATCCAGCTTGCGATCAGCTGGAAGAGTCTGACCGGCTAATCCCGTCAGAGTGGGAAGGAATTCCTGAAATCGACCAGGTCATTAATCACTTGTCCTGGCTCAATGGTGGCAAGCAGGGTCCATGACGATTGGCATTGCCTGAGAGATCATTGTTTTGAGAGATAGTTATTTTGAGAGATAGTTGTTTTGAGAGATAGTTATTTTGAGAGATAGTTATTTTGAGAGATAGTTGTTTTGAGAGATCATTGTTTTGAGAGATAGTTGTTTTGAGAGATAGTTGTTTTCCTGCTTGGGAGATTCTCTATCAAAATATTGTGCTTGCCTCTCGTGTTGGGTAACCTTTCAATTCTCTCCGACGGATTGGCTCTTTGTTTTTATTTAAAATTGGTGGACCAAAATGAAACATTTTAACAGACTTGCAATGCCATTTATTGAAATGCCACTTTTTGTGTTGACCCTGATGACGGCATCCGAAGTTTTGGTTGCACAGACGGCAATGGACCTTTTTGAGAAGAAATCTTTCCAGGACCAAGAAAAAAAAATGTTCCTTTACCGGTTGTTGTCACCACCCAATATTGAGGCGGAGAAAAAATACCCTCTGGTGCTGTTCTTCCATGGAGCCGGAGAACGGGGTAACGACAATCAGGCACAGTTGGTGCACGGCATGAAGGATTTTGCTGGTGATAAAATTCGCAAACAGTATCCAGCTTTTGTGCTCGCTCCCCAATGTCCCAAGGGACAACAGTGGGTTGATGTTCCGTGGGGCGCTAAAAAACATAAATTGCCGTCCCGACCTAGCGAGGCCATGCGTCTTGCATTGGCACTTGTTGATTCATTTATTCAATCCAATCCCGTTGACAAGAATCGAGTGTATGTCACGGGGCTCTCGATGGGCGGTTTCGGAGCTTTTGATGCGATCAGTCGCCGCCCTTCCCTTTTCGCAGCGGCACTTCCGATTTGTGGGGGGGGGGATGAAAACATGGCAACCCAAATTAGCTCGATTCCTCTTTGGGTTGTGCATGGTGACGCCGATAAGGTCGTTTTGCCTTCACGCTCGGTCAACATGGTGGAAGCGATCAAAAAAGCGGGTGGGCAACCTAAATTAACGTTATTAAAAAACGTTGGCCACAACAGTTGGTCAGCTACCTATTCCAACCCGGCTACGTATCGTTGGCTGTTCCAACAACAGCAACAGCGGAATTAATTGGATTGGTTGGCATTCTTCAGGGTCCAGTGGCGATCGCTTTTTTTCTGTGTAACCCCAGTTCAGGCTCATTTAACCAGATTTTTTGATCGAATAACCTTCCGCTGGATTCGTTCAGATTGGCATCGCTTCCAGAGCGTCTTAATACCTGCCGATCGGGCCGCAACGGAATGGCCCTGCGAAGGCAGAAAAGTCTGGCTTCTTGTCTCCAGTCGATCCCCAAGCTGTGCTCTTGCTGAAGAGACAACAAAGCAAGAATTCCGGTGAAAACGCAGAAACTCGCTGCGGGACGTTCTCCCACCGGGGCGACCCCTCCGGTTACCGGAAACTTCATTTGAAGCCAGTTTCCGATAGTTTTCAGGGAACGATCGTGACTTCCAGCGATTGCTGGTGTTTTCTCTGGGCTGACCAAGAGGTCGCTTCCATTCTGGGCAGGCCCGTCTGTGAATGTTTCGGTTTGTCACGTCAAATGTATCTAGACGTACGGTGGTTCGGTGGTCGAGAATGGGCGATTCGGCACACTGTCGAGCGCGCAATGTGCGGAATCGCCCATTTTTTTTCCCCTAAAAAACAGGGTTAAATCTTTGTTTTGGCGTTTTTGCGGTGTTTTTCTAGATTTTAGATTTGCTTTTCAGTTTTGGCACGATATCCGCATAACGATACAGACAGTTACAAACGGAGCTTTCAGATTAAGACGACGACAAGCTCAGTTTTTTCAAAGTCCATTTCTTAAAAATTTCGCCAAAAAGGAAATTTACCATGTCCAGATTTATTAACAGTCTGAAGCGTTTTGGAAGTGAAGAAGATGCCCCCACGATGGTGGAGTATGGGTTGTTGGTGGTTGTGATTGCCTTGGTAGTGGTGGTTGCCGCAACGACCCTTGGAACCGGCATTACAGGTTGGTTCACAACCGCATCCAACTACGGATCATAATTCGGTCCGGTCATCCTGGCTTGCTGTCGGTGACGGTAGCGAGCAGCGTTCTGACACGATTATATTTTTCTTCTTCGCCAAAAGGAGTCTCTATTATGTCCAAGCTCATTAACGGTTTCAAACAATTCGGAAGTGATGAAGATGCCCCCACGATGGTGGAGTATGGAATGCTGGTGGTTGTGATCGCTCTGATAGTTGTGATTGCGGCCGCCCTGCTCGGCACGGCAGCGAGCGGCTGGTTTACAACTGGCGGCCTCTCTTGAAACTCTTTTTGGCGTCAGGCGGACTCCTGGGATTCAGGGTCCGCCTGACTTTTTTTGAAAAGCTTGCCTTGTAGACACGGATCATCGACAGTCGTTCGTCGAGGTTGAGGTTTGCAAGGGGTTGAATCAGCTTGCGACATCTGACCGTATTGGCTCGCTAACAATCGGTGCTGACGTCCAGGATTGGCATTTCATTTTGGATTAACAGGACGGTGCAATGGAAATTAGTGACCTTGTCTTAGCTCAGCTTTTGTTCCTGCCGATGCTTTACGCTTCGGTTACGGATATCACAAGATTCAAGGTCTACAATCACCTGAACTTTCCACTTTTTTTTGCGGGAATCTTTTTTCACGGTTTTCTTTGGGGGATGCCCGGTGTTAGTAGTGCAATGACCGGTTCCCTGATTGGGTTTGCCATTCTGTTTGTACCCTATCTGCTCGGCGGTCTGGGTGCAGGCGATGTTAAATTCGTCATGGCAATTGGGGCGTGGATTGGCGTTCAGGAAGTGCTGGACGGAGTCGTTTTCGGATGTATTGCCCTCTTGATTTATTATGTCCTCATTATTTCAGTTCGCGTTGAAACGGACGGCATCGTCAGCAAACTGCGACAGATGCTTTTCGGATTGGTCCATTACTGCCGGAATTTTTCACTCCCTGAGCGTACCGAAACGGTGCAGCAGTTAGCACGTTCGGGTGACAGTCGAAAACGACGCCAACTGATCCCCTTCAGCGCGATGATGTCTATCGGTATGTGTGTCAGCTTGCTGACGTGAATTAAACGTATTCTTCACCTGGTTTTTTTGGATTTGACTGATGAATAGCAGAACCTTAATTGTAGTTTTTGCCGCAATGATTTGCGGTGGTTTGGCCTCGGTCGGTGTTTATATGGTTAGCCAGAAGTCGGCAAGCGCGGGCTTTAAATCCATGCAGGTAGTTGCTGCAAAAATAGACATCCCGATTGGCCAGGAAATCACAGAGAACATGCTGACACACATCAATTGGTATTCAGAAAACCCGCCAGTCAACACTTATAAAGACTTTTCAGAGGTGGTCGGCATGTATGCGATTATGGGATTGGACGCTGGAGACCTGATTAATCAGGTCAAGATCGCAGAAACCGCGACAACGCTGCTGCCGGCTGAAGGGAAGTTCGCATTCACCATCGAGACCAGAACGGCCTCCTCCAACGTCGGTAAAAATCTGGTTCCAGGGAATCGTGTTGATATCCTGTGGACGACGATGAAGCGTTCGGCCAATGCTGGCGACGGAATGCCTGTCAGTTGCCGATTGCTTCAGAATATAAAAGTGTTGGCCGTCGGGCAGGTCAAAGACGAGGCTGATATGACACAGAAATCGATCACCCTCGAAGTCGCGGCAAGCATGGATGAAAACCTTTCCTATGCCCAGGTTTACGGGGAACTTTCGCTGTCTCTTCGTCATCCTGGCAATGAGGACAATGTTCAGCCATCAGAGATCACCAATTTGCGAACCGTGATGGAGGATGCCATCGGCAAGCAGGAGGCGGAGAAGGAAGCCAAGGAAAAACAACAGGTCTTTGCATCCGCCGTTCAACCTGCGTTGGAGAACCTGTCGCAATTTGGTTCCCATGTATCGGGTTGGCTTACCAGGGCGAATTCGACTGATACACAGCAGGGTGATGATGTTCGGACAGCTCTTAAGCGAATCGGAAAAGGAATGCGAGGGATTACCATTCAGACACCGATGGAATCGACGGCATTGGGTGGCATCCTTGAGCCCGGAGATCGGGTCGACTTGGTGCTGACCCTGCAGGAAATCAAAAGCAAATCACCTTCGCAGGCGGATGATGCGGTAGATGGTTATGCGGTGGCGTCGGCAACACTGATTGAGAATATCGAAATTCTGGCCATAGATTCCAACGTCGAATTAGTAGAAGGAAACGAGCTGAAAAAGATGTCGAATTCAGTGAGCTTGATCGTTAAAGAAGAGATGAGTAGCGAGATTAGCCGAGCGGGCCAGACCGGAATTCTATCACTCGTTCTTCGAGGTGAGAACGATAGTCTTGGGGGACTGCCCAGTACGGTAAAAACCGTTTCTGAATTCCTCGAGGATCACGTCTCCAGCAAACGCAACGAGGGAATTGAATCGGCGGAACGCGTAGTAGAAAACCCCAAGCCAGTTTCCAGGAAAATGAGAGTCATACGGGGAAACTCTGTTCAGGATGTGGTTTTAAATTCACCTGATATCGAAGGATTTGCGAGAGGCAACTAAGGATTCAGATTATCTTTTTCATCAAATTGTTATTGGTTTTTTAAGGAGAGAGGCAGTGTTCGGCAGAAAAAAGAACAAGACGAAGTCTGACAACGGAAAGCCTTCAATGGATGCCATCGGGCCGGCGGTTTTGGAAAGTGAATTGGAGCCCTGCGAAGGCCCTCTTGATGACTCCAGCGAAGTGGCAACCGATTTAGAAGCGGTGACAGAAGAGGCTGCTACTGACTCTGTCGACGATTCAGGTGTTGCAGAAAAGGAAACCGGAAAAGAGTCGATTCGTGATAAGCTCAGTCAAAAAGAAATTGAGTACCTGAAAGATAAAATCCATCGGAACGCGATTGCCGATTTGGACCTTTCGGATATGGGCACGATGCCCGATGAAGATTTGCGTACGGAGATTCGCCGATTGGCGGAAAATCAGCTTTCGCAATCTGCGGAATTTCTTACCAGAGATCAGCAGCACGAACTGATCGACGATGTGATTAATGAAACGTTCGGTTTGGGGCCGCTTGAAAACCTGTTTCGGGATGATTCTGTGACGGATGTCATGATCAACGGGTCAAAACAGGTCTACGTGGAACGTAAGGGACGCATGGAGCTTTCCGATTGCAAATTCAACAATGATGCACATGTGATCCGGATTGTTCAACGGATTGTGGGTGCTGTAGGAAGGCGGATTGATGAGACCAGTCCGATGGTGGACGGTAGACTGGAAGATGGAAGCCGTATCAATGCCATTATTCCGCCACTTGCCATCGACGGTCCGTTGGTCTCTATCAGGAGGTTCGGAAAGAAACCACTGCAGGCAAGTAACCTCTTGAACAATGGATCTATTACCGAGGAAATGGTCTGCTTTTTAAAGAACGTTGTCAAAGGGAGGATGAACGTCTTGATATCGGGAGGCACCGGTAGTGGAAAGACGACATTGTTAAACGTTCTTTCCCGGTCGATCAATGATTTCGAAAGGGTCGCGACGATCGAGGATGCAGCCGAGTTGCAATTACAGCAGAGCCACGTAATCCGAATGGAGACCAGGCCAGCCAATGTGGAGGGTAAGGGCGAAATCACAACGCGCGATCTGGTGAAAAATGCGTTGAGGATGCGACCGGATCGGATCTTGATCGGCGAGTGCCGGGGACCGGAGGCATTGGACATGCTACAGGCCATGAATACCGGCCACGATGGAAGTTTAACGACGGTGCATGCCAATACCCCGCGCGACGCGCTGATGAGACTTGAAATGATGGTCGGTATGGTGGGCGTAGACATACCCATTTGGACAATTCGTCGGCAAATCGCATCGGCTATCAATATCGTTGTCCAGGCTGTTCGCTTGACAGGTGGTGTCAGGAAAGTAACAGCGATTTCCGAGATCACAGGCATGGAAGGTGATGTTATTTCGATGCACGACATCTTCAGGTTTGTGCAAACTGGCCTGGATGAAAATGGCGTGGCAGTCGGTTATTTCGAATCGACCGGGGTACGACCACATTGCATTGATCGTTTGGAAACATGTGGTTTGACAATGGACAGCGGAATGTTTGAGCGACAGCAGTTAAAGACGGTTGATGTTAATTGACGTTTTTGAGGTAAGACGATGGCAATCCTGATAAGTGTTTTTGTATTTGCGACTGTGTTCCTGTTGATCTTTGCGCTCAACTTGGCCGTTACCGATGTCTTTCGCGAAGACCAAAAAGAAAGAGTTGCCGAAGAGAAAGCGATATTGCAACAGAAACGCCGGGAAAAGATCAGGTCCGCGGTAAAGGAATCAGATTTGATGGGAGTCGCAGAAGCCGGCACCTCTCGAAACCCGATTTCAATTGTCGACACCATCAAGTGGTTCAAGGAAATATGTAAGCAGGCAGGAGACAATGTAGATCCTAAGAAAATTGTTCTGGTTTGTCTGGTCTTCGGGATGGTGTCCGCCTTTGGGATCTATTTTTATTCAGCGAGTTTTCTGCTTCCGTCGCTGGCTATCCTCGTGGCCATTTTTTTGCCGATCCCAATTGTATTTGCCTTGCGTCAGAAAAGACTGGATGCCTTGAGTCGACAATTACCCGAGGTTCTCGAGTTGATGGCCAGGGTATTACGATCTGGTCAAACGATTACCCAGGCGATGACCGCCATCAGCGATGAATTCGAAGAGCCCATTGGTCCTGAGTTTGGTCTCTGTTATGAACAGCAGAATTTAGGGCTATCGCTGGAGGTTGCCCTCGAAAATTTAACTCAGCGAACCGGACTCGCCGAGATGAAGATCTTCGTTATGGGGCTCATGATCCAGAGGCAATCGGGGGGGAATCTGGCGGAATTGTTGGAGAAACTATCCGGGGTGATGAGAGAGCGTCAGGATCTCAAGTCCAAGGTTCAGGGGTTTACTGCCGAGGGCAGGTTGCAAGCTGGGTTTTTGGTGGCTTTGCCGTTTTTTACTTATCTCCTGATGTATGCCACCAACCCCGATTATGCCAAGAAACTACTGGAACACTGGGATCTGGTGTTTGCCACACTGGGATGTATGGGAATGGGGCTGTTATGGATCAGGAAAATCATCAATTTCGATTATTAGTTGTTCGTCGATTGATGTCCCGATCTGTTTGACGGGATCTCAATACTTTGATTTATAAACCGATTGAGTTTGTTAACTTTTTTAAAACTAAGACAGGTTGCTCATTATGTCATCTGCAAAATCCGTTGAAACGCCAAAAGAAATGGGAAGCCAAAAACTCCGTGAGCGATTAGTACACGCGGGCCTCTACAAAACAAACTCGCCAGGGTATTACTATCTTGTGCAACTGGCGTTTGTCTCGGTGCCCGTTTTCTCAGGTTGGCTTGTCTACCGTATGGGATTCATCAGTTTTCAAATGGCGCTGATTCTCGGTTTGGTGATGGGGATTGGAGGTGTGGTTGCTCCGGGCCTCTGGTTAGATTTTTGTAAGGCTGGCCGGCAAACCAAAATCAGGCGATCCATTCCAGATGCGCTTGATGTCATTATTATTTGTGTTGAAGCCGGGTTGAGTTTGAGTGCTGCCATTACCCGTGTCGCCAGAGAGCTCAGCAGCATGCATCCTCTCCTGGCGGCTGAGTTGCGAATCGTGCATCGGCAGGTGCAAATAGGAAAAACAAACGGCGAGGCCTTAAAAGCTTTCGGTGAGCGATTTGATCTAATGGAGTTGCGTTCCTTGGCATCGGTTGTCGTTCAATCTGAGAAGTTTGGATCTAGTATTGCTTCAGCGTTGCGTGTTCATAGCGAATCGCTCAGAAAAAAGAGGATGCAGGCTGCCGAGGAAAAAGCACAGAAGTCCGCGGTGTGGATTCTGCTACCGACAGTTGTTTTTATCTTCCCCGCTCTTTTTGTAGTTATTCTTGGACCGGCCGCCTACGACATCATGGATTTGATGAAAAACATGGAGAAATAGTGAAATGAATACTCAACCCAATACCGTTAGATCGTTTTCAAATGCTGGAAAAATTCAGCCCTTGCCAAGAGGGCCTCGTGGCCGCCGTCGACGGGGAGCAGCTTTTTTGGAAATGGCATTGGTTTTGCCAATTTTATTGTCGATCTTACTCGGCATCTTCGAAATGGGACGGGTCATGCTGGTAACTCATGTGTCCACCAGCGCGGCCAGAGAAGCCTGCCGCAAGGCAATCATTCCAGGAGCAACGCAGACCGAAATTATTGACATCGTTAATTCCTATTTGGATTCCGGTAATATCAGCGAGACCGGCCGGGTTGTCTCGATCCTAGACGGCGAGGGAAACCCGGCAACGGTTTCCCAGATACTCCCGCTGGATCCGGTGGTCGTCCAAGTGGAGGTGCCCTACTCAGAAAATACTTGGGGATTCACATCCATTATGGGCGGGAATTCGCTTGTCGTTCGGTCCACCATGCGAAGAGAGTAGACGGTAGATAAAGATATGATTCTGATTCGGTATTCGTTTTCATTATTAACAAATTAATAATTCAGTTGAGGCTCTGGTATGCGTTCAAGAAAAAGGTTGCGTCGAGGAAAAATCCTCTTTATGGTCGCCCTGTTGATGCCTCTTTTATTGGGAATGGCGGCGTTCGCTGTTGATCTCGGCTGGATCAAGACGACGAAAGCTCATTTGCAATCCGCGGCCGATGCAGGTAGTCTCGCGGCAGGGATTGAGTTGCTTTCGGGGTTGGGGCAGGATCCTTATCAATCACCGGCCGAGGTGGCCGAAGCAGCTAAGTTGTCCGCAGCGGAGTATGTTGCCAAGCACATCGCTGGTGATGTTGAATCCGCCTACATAGATCCCGATCGTGATGTCCAGCTGGGGCGGGCGACGTTGGATGAAGAATCCGGGGTCTGGTCGTTTGAATGGGGCGTCGCACCCTATAACGCAGTGGAAGTCACAACACGAAGAAGTGATGTAGGCCAGACCGAACGGGATGGGCCCCTGCCGCTGATTTTCGCACGTTCGTTTGGAACCGATTCGGGGAATGTGACGGCTCGATCTGTCGCGGTCCTTTTGCCAGCGGCCGGTATCCGGATCACTCCGGGAAGCAATGTCAGGAGTGATTTGAGTCCGTTTGCCCACGACGAATACTATTGGAACAAATACCAACGAGCTCAGCAGCATTTTCAGGAAAATGGAATGATCGCCGACGACTTGTCCATTGCCAATGGCGGAGATTTGATCATGGACCCAATCGGTGATGGATCGCGTTTGTTTTATGCTGAATCCTCTCAGGGCAACGGCAATGGCAATGGCAATGGCAATGGCAATAACTTGACACTACTTTTTGATGACCAAACGGGTGTTCTGGATCCAGCCGAAGAAGATTTTGGCAACATTTCTAATTCCGCTGACGGTATTCTGGAAATGAACATCTACCCTGCATCCACAACTTCAGGAAATTTTGGAACCGTGGATGTTGGTTCCTCGGGTAACTCGACTAGCGATTTGAAAAGGCAAATTGTGGAGGGCCCATCTGAGGATGACCTCTCTTATTTTGATGACAATGAGATTAATTTAACGGGTGGTTCGATCGAATTGGAGGGTGATACTGGAATTAGCGCTGGGATGGAAAGCTCGCTTGAGGAGATTCTTGGTCAAAAACGGCTGATTTTTCTTTACAGTTCGGTCAGCGAGTCTGGGAACAATGCGTCTTACACCATTGAACAGATCGTTGGCGTGAGGTTCCTGTCGGTTAACCTACACGGTTCGAATAAGGTCCTGGTTGTTCAACCGGCCACTATCAGTGGCCCCGCAGGAATTCCAGACTTTGGTGAAGATCAGCTCGAATCCCATTCCTTTTACACCAGGCTGATTCTGGCACAGTAGAGCGGTTTTTCAAGCGGAATTCATTGGATGCACGCAGTCGCGTTTTAGGGTTGTCTCCCCCGAAGTTGTCGTGCTTTTGTTTACCGCCGTGCGTAGGCTGCCGTTGGGGGGCACCGCTTGAAAGCCGATAGCACTGCCGTCACTGGTGGCTGTCTTTGTCCAAAAAGTGGGTACTGAGAGTGGGTACTGAGAGTGGGAACAATGAGTGGTTACCGAGAGTGGCAATAAGGCTCAGCCTGGACGGCATCTTGAGGGATGTGTCTTTTATTTTACCGGCAATCGTCTTGAATGGCTCATGAATTAGGACTTCTCGGGCGATAGAGAAAAGAGCTTGTTGATGCTCTGTGGTGGGACGACCGATGCCTCTAGATCGGTTCACGCCCCTTCAAAACCAATACCGGGAGGTTGTGGTCATGTCGTTTTTTTCAGTGTTAATGGGAGTCTGTTTGATCCTCCCCTGCCTATCCGCTGGGGCGGATACGGTCACGACCAACTCGCAATGGCAGAATTACTCCATGGTGACTCCATCAACTTGGAACACGTTGTCCTATCCGAACCGGTGTGATGCTACCGAGGATTTCGCAGAGTCTGCCAGCTATTGTTGGTTTGATGATTCGGCCGTTCCATGCAATGGCTGTGAGATTCGCGTTTTAAGATCGCGAAATGGTTGCCGTTTAGGAAGATTTCGCGGTCTGTTTGGTCCCTTGGAGCCGGATTCGAATCCTCCAAATCTGGGGGGGCAGTTGAACCAGATTCTGGAAGCTCAGATTCACAATGGCCGCCTTTCCCAGTTGACGTTCTACAGTTTTGATTTCCAAGTCGCTGGTCAGAACCAAAAGCCAGTTCTGTCGGCGGCAGGAAAGAGAAAGGTCGCGTTGATCACCAAACTATGGACTCTTGCTCCAGGTCCAATTGTCGTCAACGGATCGGGAAATGATGAAGCAGATCTGGCTCGAGTGCACATGATTCGACTCGCGCTAAATAAAGCCGGATTGCCTGATGATATCGTCGTGCGAGTGCGTGCTCGCTGAAATGAAAGCTACCCGTGGTTAAATTAGGTGGGCCGAATTCGATTGCCTGGCCGTTCCTTATTGTTTGCAAGCACGGTCCTGCAAGCACGGTCCTGCAGGCAGGGACCGAGCCCGCCGGTTCAGGCTGCGATGCAGCAGCATTACTTAACCTGTCTCCTTCTCGGCTTTGCTTTGGGTGAAATCCTGTGGTCACCGGTGAAGCTGAGGTTGGGTGGAGGTCGCTCATGGTGACGCCCGGTTATCAATTGGAATCATGGACTGCGACGCCAACGAGCAGAGGCGCTTCGCCTGACGGATTTTCCATCAATTAGCCTATGCGACTGATGCAGGTTAGTTAAAGTATTTTGATTTTTCCGACGATGTCTATTGTGAGGCCGTCGAGGGCCTCCCCAAGCCGCTTCCCGTATTTGGCGGCTTTGTTGTATTGGATGCCTTGCATCCGGAGAGGTTGCGTGCCCGCACACAAACCATCTCTGCTTTGGTGTAGGCACCCAGCAACGCTGACAGTTGGAACCACCCGCGGTTTCTGTCTGGACGCGTATCGTGTTCCAGTAATCCTGTTTTAACATCCTGGACCCAAAGATGTTTCGATTCAAATGCATTGAAGTTTGGCAACGCCGTCTCCTCGGCCCCATTCTTTCGGAAAATTGCATTGCGCAGTATGTTTTTCTGTTTGTCGTTGTGGGGAATTTTGGACTGACTTTTCAGGCCAACGCAGCATTCCAGAAAAACGCAGCATTCCAGAAAAACGCAGCATTCCAGAAAAACGGGGGTGCCCATTCCAATCGGTATACTATTTCCGATGAAAAATCGAATTCGATCACTCGCGCTCGAATCGCCAGAGCTGACAAGATGGTCCTCCCACGTTTGGAAAACAATCCTGCTCCTGCCTCGACTGCGGCCTATGTTGTGCAGGAACAAGAATCGAAGAATTCCAATTCACGTCGGATGGTTGTTCCCGACTTGATCCCGCGTCCTCGAATTAACCCACAGGAAAACAAAGGATTAACCCAACGTGAAGCGGGGGATGATTCTTCAATTGCCGGGTTGATCAAGAATGTGCAAGGACAGGATGCCGTCATCGAAATTATCCTTGGCCGTAGCAAAATTTTGACTTTGCAAGAATCTCTGACCGAGGGCAATCAAGAGAGCACCGCTGTTGTCGCTGTCAGTGATCCCGCGGTGATTGATTTTGAAGTACTACCCAATGCAAGAATGATCAGGATTTTTGGGAAAGGCCTGGGGTCGACTGATCTCTCGGTTATCACTTCCAAAGGCCAGTCGTACAATTTTGAGATCAAAACGGTTTTCGACATCCCGTTGTTGAACCGTTATGTCAGGAAACTCTTTCCCGATGTCAACGTGCAGATCTCGCAGATGGATCAGCACCTTTTGATCGAGGGAGAGGTTTCATCCGAGTATCAGGAAGAAAAGGTAATCGGTTTTTTTCAGTCAGTATTTTCCCGGTCATCAAACGTCGGCACATCTTCAGGTCAGGGATCGACGAGTAGCCAGAACGGTTCGCCAGTGAAGGGTGTGTTAACGATCAGTGATGGTGTGGCCGGAATAAAGGGTGAAAAGCAAAACAGTTCTAGTAATGGTTCGGATGGTCAGGTGGGGGGGAATGCCGGCCTTGCAAGCACCTCCAACATTATCAACCTGCTCCGAATTAAAGGGATGCAGCAGGTGATGTTGAAGGTCAGGGTTGCCGAGGTCGACAGAAATGCTCTGCGGAGGATGGGGACATCGTTGTTTGTCGATAATGCCGATTTTAAATTTGCCAGTAGCCTCGGTTCGGCAACGCCAGCGGTCGATGAGTTTACTGATTTGATCGGTTTGGTCCTGGGCTCAAATTCTACGGCGACGGCGGTTTTTCCAACGGCCGGCTTGACGGCGGTGTTTGATGCTCTGAAGGCAAACAGAGTCGCGTCCATATTGGCGGAACCCAATTTGACCGCTCTTCATGGAGAGCAAGCCAGTTTCCTGGCCGGGGGGGAGTTTCCGGTACAGATTCCTCAGGCGGGAGGGAATTCGTCAACCTTTACCGTGGAATATAAAGAATTTGGTGTGGCCCTTAATTTTACACCCTACATCATGGGAGATGGGGTGATTCGATTAAAAGTGGCCCCTGAGGTGAGTACGATCGAGGATACCCTCGGTGTCAACGACGCTCCGCTTATCAGTACACGCCGAGCCAATACGACAGTTGAACTGCGTCAGGGACAGACCTTGGCGTTGGCAGGTATCTTGCAGGTGGAACTTGATGCCCAAAAGGGACGCTTGCCAGGGCTAAGCGATTTGCCATTACTGGGTCCTCTTTTTGGTAACGCAAGGCATAATAAGGACCAGCGGGAATTGGTCATATTAGCGACGCCGTATCTTGTTTCGCCCATGAACGAGGTTGACGTTCCACCGCTGCCGGGTAGCGAGATAGTAGAGCCCACCGATACCGAGTTCTACCTTCGTAACCGTATTGAGGGTGGGGCCCAAGGTTATGTCGAGCCGGCGAGTTGGAATGAGCCGGCGAGCCCCAAGCCCAAGAGCATTACTCGTGGTCGAGGGGGAATCCTCGGGCTCTTTCGATAGTCCCTCGAAGGTCTCCGTTCCCTTGTCCGTCACTTGGTTTTCGATGAAACGGGTTGTCGGGACATTCTTGCTCAGCTCGACCGATGGCAATCTCACGTTCAATGAGGAAAAACGAGTAGGCCTAAGCTGCATGGAGAGCTCTTTTGCTTGTGGACGGCGACAGGAATCGTCGGGGGTAACCATCCCGCCGAGTGCAAAAAACACTGGATTTGGGTTGATTTCTGATTGTTTCCAGGCCCAATGTCCATCAAAATCAGGGTGTTAAGAATAACCCTGAAAAAGTTTCCAATATGAAAGACAAACCATTTCTCCTTTGTTTTTTGATTGGTTTGATTACTCAGCTTTCTGGGGTGAGTCAGGATGATTCATTGAGAAGCCCTGAAAAAACTCGTCCATTGATCAAGATTGATTTTGAAACTGATATCGCTCCCATTTTTTCCAGCCGATGTGTCGAGTGCCACAATCCACAGGAAAAAAATGGAGGCTTGGATTTATCAAATTCAAAAAGTGCGTTAATCGGTGGCGAGTCTGGAAAGGGTATTGTCCCTCATGACGCTGAAAAGAGCGAGCTATGGAAGAAGGTTTCAGCTCGAGAGATGCCGCCTACGGAGAATCCTCCACTAACTAACAGCCAGCTCCAGAAAATAAAGGAGTGGATTGCATCGGGAGCATTATGGCCGGCCGACCGTATCCTGGATCAATACCTGTTGTCGACCCCAAGCCGCGCAGGCAATGATTGGTGGTCTTTGCAGCCGATTGTTCGACCTCCGATCCCCAAGAGGGTCGCTGACACCGTTTGGAAAAATCCTATCGATTCTTTCGTTGGGAAGGCACTCAAGGAAAAAGGACTGGTGTTATCGGGCGAAGCGGATCGAAGCGTTTTGATTCGCAGATTGTATTTTGATCTTCTGGGCCTGCCTCCAACTCCGCAGCACCTTCAGCAGTTTCTCGAAGATACCAGGCCGGATGCCTATCAAAGATTGGTTGAACAGTTGCTTTCGTCCCCGAGATACGGTGAGCGTTGGGGGCGTCACTGGATGGATATTGCCCACTATGCTGACACCCACGGTTACGAGCGAGATCAACCACGTCACCATGCTTGGCGTTACCGGGATTACATTATTGAGAGCTTCAACCATGATCGGCCCTATGACCAATTCTTGATTCAGCAGATAGCCGGCGACGTGATGGATCCAGACAACCCACAGTCCAATATTGCGACTGGTTTTCTGGCAAGCGGTCCCTATGACTATACAGGTATTGAAGAGGCTCTTAGTGAAAAATTGAAACGGCAGGCTCTGGCCGATGACATGGACGATTTGGTGACCACCGTGATGACGTCAACCATGGGATTGACGGTGAACTGCGCTCGGTGTCACAACCATAAATTTGACCCGATTTCGCAGCAGGATTACTACCAATTGACGGCGGTGTTTGCCGGCATGACCAAGCAGGACCGGGTCATCACCAACCTGGATAAATACAACAATCGGAAGAAAACAAAACTTGCTATTCGTTCCAAGATCGGAGCGATCAACGAGGAGTTAAGATCACTGGCCGATGTATTTGACCTGGCGGATTTGGTGGGCGGTGGAGATGGATCTGGGAATGCTCCAGATGGAATGGGCCTGGATCCTCGCACCGGTTTGTTCGCCAAAGGCACCACCGGCAGCCTGGAAGGCGTCAAAGTAAATCATTTTGTAACCAGCCCAGCGGCCTGCATTGAAGGTTGTTTTATTCCAGACGGTGGGCCATCTGCGGGGTTGGGGGTGCCGATAACCTCAGGCGGTTTGAAGATCCAGCTTCCAAAAACAAGCGGCAGTTGCTGGGACTATTTTCAAAAAGGGCCCTGTAATTCTCAGGATTTTACTGAACTAGACGGTGTCGATTACAACGGCCCGGGCCACACTCTTTTGAGCATTCATTCGAATAAGGGGATCACGTTCGACCTGGTAGCCATCCGGAAAAAAATCGGGGTGCGAAACCTTCGATTTACATCCACCATGGGATTTGGCGGAAAACACGCTGAATCGTCTGCTGATGTCTTTGTCTTCGTCGATGGTAAGAAGGTGTTGGAGCATCAGCATGTCGGTCGTGGATCGGGTGGGATTCCGATCGATCTTCGTCTGGAACCGCAGGCGAACTATTTGACGTTGGTGGTGACCGACGATGAGAACGGAATTGGCCACGATCAGATTTTCTTCGGGGATGCCTGGATACAGAGCGTCGAAGAAAAATCAGATCTCGAGAAGAAGAGAATAGGCGATTTGCTCGACCGACGAAAAGAACTACAGAGCGAATTGCGCGACATTATCGAACCGACAGATTTGGTGTTTGCTGCAGTTGGGAAGGAGCAACCGGGCCAGGTACACCTGTTGTCCCGTGGCGATCCCGAAGCCCGGGCCCAAGAGGTTTTTCCTGCTGGACTGAGTTGTCTGACTGGCCTGAAATCCAATTTTGGATCCGGGAAAACCAGTGAAAAAGAACGAAGAAAAAAACTCGCCGAGTGGATCATTCACCCGCAGAATCCATTGACCTCCCGGGTTTTGGTCAACCGGCTATGGCACCATCATTTTGGCAGAGGGATTGTCAAAACGCCGAGTGATTTCGGCTTTCTTGGCAGCCGGCCCAGTCACCCGCAACTCTTGGACTGGTTGGCCGCGGAGTTCCTGGAATCGGGATGGTCCATCAAGCAAATCCACCGATTGATTCTCACCTCCGGTACCTACCGTCAGCGTTCGGATTTCAACGGGTTTGCAACGACCGTCGATTCTGATAATCAACTTTTATGGCGGATGAACCCCCGTCGGCTGGACATCGAATCGATTCGTGACGCTATCCTCTCGGTCAGTGGAACGATTAATCTCGCGGCGGGGGGACCAGGTTACAAGGATTTTGATTTTGTTGACAAGTATGCCCCGGTCTACAAGTTTATTACCGCCGATCGGCCCGAACTCTGGAAACGCACCGTTTACAGGTTTACTGTGCGCAGTGTTCCTAACCGGTTTATGAAAATCCTGGACTGTCCCAATCCTTCCAGCCTGACTCCCCGTCGAAGCCAGACGACAACGGCACTGCAAAGCCTATCCTTATTGAACAACCCTTTCATGATTGATCAGGCAAAGTATTTCGCCAATCGACTTGAAGACCAACAACCAACTTTAACGCAACAGGTCGACTTGGCATTTCGATTGACTTTTGCCCGCCCTCCATCACCGCAGGAATTAACCGCCTCCTGTGAAATGGCTACTGAAAACGGGCTTTTTTATTTTTGCCGTGCTCTCTTAAACTCCAACGAGTTTATCTACCTGGATTGAGTGTTAATCTTGAGAAAAGACTATCAAAATCATCACCACATGGCGCGGCTTACCGATCGAAGGTCTTTTCTGTGGACTTCTGGCGGGGGACTTGGCGGTTTGGCATTGACCTCCTTGTTAGACCAGGAGGGTTTGTTGACTGGCGATGACCTCGCTGATTCGCAGGTTAACCAAGTCTTGCCGCACCGTCCGGCAAAATGCAAATCGGTGATACAGATTTTTTGCCCGGGTGCAGTCAGCCAGGTGGATACCTATGACTACAAGCCGGAGTTAGAGAAAAAAAGCGGAACCGCTTTTGATGCATCCGGCAATCTCAAATTTTTTGCATCCAAACCGGGGAATTTACAGAAAAGCTATTTTAAATTTTCCCAGCACGGAGAATCGGGGAGATGGCTATCGAGCCTGTTTCCCAACCTGTGCAAATGCGTTGACGACATGGCGTTTGTTTATTCGATGCATAACAAAAGCGCGCTGCATGGACCGGCCACTTTTATGATGAATACCGGGTTTACATTGCCAGGTTTTCCATCGATGGGTTCATGGATTACCTATGGGCTGGGAAGTGAAAATGAAAATCTGCCAGCGTTTGTTGTTTTACCGGATTTGCGGGGGGTCGCACCTGGTGGACCGGCTAATTGGGGTGCCGGTTTTTTACCGGCTGTGTTTCAGGGGACCTCCATCCAGGTGACTGGGCAAGGTCCGCCCATCGCGGATTTACAGCCGCCATTAGACCCAGTGATAACGGGTGCCGGTGAAAAGCGATTGAGATCTTTCATTGACCGTCTCAATAAAGAGCATCTGTCAACGCGACTCGGCAGAAATGATCTGGAAGCCAGGATCAAAGCGTATGAACTGTCGGCAAGGTTACAACTTAGCGCACCGGAGGTAACCGATCTTCATCAGGAAACCGAAAAGACCAAATCCATGTACGGTTTGGGGATCAACCGCTTTGAATCTTTCGGAAGACAGTGCTTGATGGCGAGGCGGTTAGTTGAAAGAGGGGTGCGATTTGTGCAGGTCTTTTGCGGAGCCGATAATATCGCACCACCTAGGCCCAACTGGGATGCTCACGAAGACCTGCAGGTCAATCATGGTCGCCATGGACCTGTTCTGGATCGGGGCGCGGCAGCCTTGATTCAGGACCTGAAGCAAAGAGGATTGTTGGAGGAGACTCTGGTTATTTGCGCCACTGAATTCGGTCGTCAACCGGCGGCCCAGGGCAAAGGGCGAGATCACAATCCTGGTGCGTTTACGACCTGGATGGCTGGTGGTGGCATCAAGGGGGGCGTGAGTTACGGCGTCAGCGATGAGATCGGATATAAAGCAGCAGTGAACCCCACATATAGTTATGATCTGCACGCTACGGCGTTACATCTTTTGGGTATCGACCACAAAAAATTGACGTATTATCACAATGGAATTCAACGGCGGTTGACCGATGTTCATGGCCAAGTCATTACCGATTTGGTTGCCTGAAAAAAAGAACAGGGGTTGGATTCGACTGGATTTTTCTGGCGTGACGCATTGGATGAAATTTTTCATGTTGGATGGCAACCGTCGGCCATTCAACGTAACGAACAGTGGGCGACCTCCAGAATTCGATTGCGTTTTACGGTATCATGCAGTTCGTTTGGGGGTCGTTGCGGAAGGCTCCTTATCCAGAAGCCGATTCAGCTAAAACCGGTGAGATGATTTAATGAGTTTGATTCGTTTAGGTATCTTGGTCTCGGTCATGATCGCTTTGGACCCTTCGTTGTCAAATGGCGGAGCATCTTGCCAGGATGAAAAGAAAAACAAAAAAGGCAAACTCAAGGATGGCAGAAATCAATCGACGGGAAAACAAAACCCGCTGCAGGATCCAAATTTAAAGCGATATGGGATTTATGCCAACACGGCGCCGCGTGCTGCCGCGGTTGAAGGTGTTCAAACGACCTTGCCGCTGAAGTTCACCAAAGGTGACAGGATCGCGTTGGTTGGAAATACCCTTTTGGATCGATCTCGACTTTTTGGATATTGGGAATCCATGATTCAGCAAGGTTTTCCCGACCATCGTTTGGTCGTCCGTCATCTTGCCTGGTCGGCGGACACATCCAAACTACAGCCGAGGCCGGCGAATTTCGCTGATTTGGAACAGCACTTGGCACATGAAAAAGTAGACGTGATTCTGGCTGCGTTCGGATTTAATGAGTCCTTTCAGGGTATAGACGGCCTTGATGATTTTCGGGACGAGCTAACCGCTTTTTTAAGAAGTGTCAAAACGAAATCATTTAACGGAAAGTCGGCGCCGCGAGTTGTCCTGATTTCGCCGATAGCCAACGAGAACATTCGGGGAGTTGACGCGGCCGATCGAAATAATGAGCGGATTAAGATGTACGTCGACCTGATGCGAGAGGTATCGGTGGAGCAGGAAGTCGGATTCGCAGATGTTTTTAGTGAAACGCAAAAAGAGATGCGTAGCCAAGGAACGGATTTGACGATCAACGGTTGTCACCTAACTGAAGAAGGATACGCATTGTTTGCGCGGACCCTGTACCGGGAATTGTTCGGCCAACAGGAACCGGTTGTTAATGAAGTTTTGCGTAAGGTCGTTATCGACAAAAATCGACAGTATTTTCGCCGGTTTCGACCCTTAAATACGTTTTATTACACCGGTGGCAGGAACAAGAGTTATGGCTACCTGGACTTTCTTCCGGCAATGAAAAATTTTGACATCATGGTGGCCAATCGAGAGCAAAGGATTTGGTCGCTGGCTGCCGGAAAGGCTGTGCCCAATAAAATTGATGATTCCAATGTGCCGGCCCTCCCTAAGACAAAAGAAAGTCGGGGTGCAAACCGCTGGATTTCCGCCGAGAAGGAGTTAAAAGAATTTAAAATTGACCCCAGGTTTGAGGTCAATCTTTTCGCTGGTGAAGAAGAGTTCCCGGACATTGCTGCCCCGATACAGATGCGGTGGGACAGCCAAGGCCGACTTTGGGTGAGTTGCTCTACCACCTATCCACATGTTTACCCAGGTAATGAGCCCAATGACAAGCTGGTGATATTGGAAGATGTCGATGGTGATGGCAAAGCAGATAAATCGACCGTTTTTGCTGATAATTTGCACATCCCGCTTTCATTTGAATTTGGGGACGGAGGTGTTTACGTTTCCGAAATGCCGGATCTCACTTTCCTTAAAGATACCGATGGAGATGGTAAAGCCGATTTGCGTCGACGTGTTTGGACTGGTTTTGGTACGGAGGATTCGCACCATTCTTTACACGATTTTGCCTGGACGCCAGACGGTGATTTAATCTTTCGGGAATCGATCTTTCATCATTCCCAAGTCGAAACGTCGTACGGACCTGTCAGGCAGCGAAACAGCGGTTGGTTTCGTTATGAACCGTCAAAGCATCGGCTAACCAGTTTCGGGACTTACCATAGTACGAATCCATGGGGCGTGACGTTTGACGATTGGGGGCAGCATATGGCCAGCCATCCTGTTTATGCCGAAGCATTTCACTCGCTGGACCCCCCCTACCCTCAGCAGCATCCTCGGCCGGCGGGTTTGCAGGCTTACTCCGGCGTATGTGGTCAGGAGTTTATCGATTTCTCAACGTTCCCAGACGAGCTGATGTATGGACATTTTATCAAGGTCCGTTACAAGCCGACTAACAGGGTGGAGATTCTGAAATGGAAGGAAACGGATTTTGGTTATCGTGAGGAGTATGTCAGTGATTTGATTTTTTCTTCGAACCTCAGTTTTATCCCGGTCGACTTGCGTTACGGTCCCCGTGGGGCGATGTATGTTTGCGACTGGTACAACCCAGTCAAAGGCCACGCCCAGTATTCCCTGCGCGACGAGCGGCGGGATCGGCACTCTGGCAGGATTTGGCGGATCACGACCAAGGGGAAAAATTTACAGGAACCCCCCAAGATTGCTGATGCCCCGATTTCTGATTTGCTTGACATCTTAAAGCGACGTGAATATCGCTATCGATATTGGGCAAAACGTGAAATACGTGAACGGGATTCCAATGCCGTCAAGATTGAATTAGATAAGTGGGTTTCCAGCCTGAATCCCGAGGACGAACGCTACAGGCATCACCAGATCGAAGCCATTTGGGCGTATCGGAATATTCAATCCACCAATGTAAATCTCTTAAGAGACGTGCTTGTTTGTGACAACCATCATGCCAGGGCAGCAGCGACCAAGCAATTGCGATATTGGCATAAACATCTACCCGACGCGATCGAATTATTGAATCGAGCCGCCAACGACTCCAATGCCATCGTCCGCATGGAGGCAGCGATAGCCGCCAGTTACATCGGTAGCAAGGAGGCACTCGATGCAATGATGGACATCTTTCAATATCCCGCCCAGGGGCATCTTGCCTACGCCATTACATCGGCGTTGGGTTCGCAATCGCTGCAACGCCATTGGCAGGGCAACCCAGAGTACGATATCGAGAAAAGGCTACGGGCTGCCAAGCTTAAATTAGTCATCAAGGAGCCTCCCCCGTCGGCATCGCAGGCTCAGTACGACACGCAGAAAAATTTGAAGACGGTAAAAATCTCCTGCATACCAGAACGGATGCTTTTTACTGTTGATCGAATCGATGTTCGTCCGGGACAACCTTTGAAGATCGTGTTCAGTAATCCCGATGCGACTGACCACAATTTGGTTTTTGTCAGGCCCGGCGGTTTGGAAGAGGTCGGCATGGCTGCCAATGAGATGGCCCGCGACCCTCTTAATGCAAACTCAGATTTCATACCAGGATCAAAAAAGGATTTGATCCTGAAAGCTTCTCCAATGATCGGCCCAACCAGGAAATCACTGGTCAGCGTCCTGCGATTCAAGGCGCCAGAGCAACCCGGAATTTATCCATTTGTGTGCACCTTCCCGGGGCATTGGATCATCATGAAGGGAAGCTTGATCGTAGCGCTTAATTCCGACCAGGCCAATGCAATGGTCACTGCCAACCAACCGAAGATTGTGAGTCAATGGAAACTTCAGGATTTTTCAGATGTAAAAAGTTACAAAAAAGATGAGGCCTCGGTGATGAAGGGTATGCAGGCTTTTGTAAAAGCCCGCTGCAACCAATGTCACGCAGTAGCAGGTCACGGCATTAATCTCGGCCCGGACCTCACCGATGTGGTCAAACGCTTTCAAGGGAAAAATCTCCTCAAGCAAATTTTGGAGCCTTCCGATGAAATCCATAAGGAATTTCAAACGATGCAGTTTTTGCTCAACAGTGGTAAAATGGTATCCGGCGTGATCGTTCAGGAGAGCGGTAAAGACTACAAGGTCGTTGCCAATTTTTTGACGCCAAAAAATATTACCAGGATTCAAAAAAAGAATATCGAGGAAAAGGCTCCTACGAGGCTTTCAACCATGCCAGAGGGATTGCTCGATGTCCTGACCCGGGAAGAGGTTTTGAATCTGGTTGGCTTTTTGGAAGCAGGCGGCCACAAGTTACCCGATCACCTCAAACACCAACATGGTGAAAAGAAATAGTACACAAGCCGGTTCGGGATACAATTTCGTTGAAGTGAATGAATTTGGTTGCCGGCCATTTGGTGATCTGATGCAAAAGGAGTATGCACTGTGGGGCTTTTAGATTTCTTGTTTGGAAAAAGGCTCCGGGCAAAGGTTGAGGTGATCCCCGATTTGATGTGGATCACTGCAGAAGGAAAATACGCTGGCTTGGAGCGTGAGATAGAAGAGAGATCAGGTTCTCAGACGGTCGCGGTTCTTTTGGTTGCGCATTTTGCTGATGTTTTGGCGCGTTTGGAGGAAATCGCCAGTCGACAAAAATCGGAGGTGCCCATCAAGTCGGTGATCGCTTCGGACCTCAATAGCTCGTTGGCGGCCAGTCTGCAACTCAGTGAGTCGGCAACGATTGATATTCTAGTGGGGGAACGCCATCCGATCCGAACGGTGGACGATCAATTGCACGATTTTGCCGACAAGCTGCCATGTCGTTGTCGTTTTATGCATTTTGTTTCCCTTGAAGACGCCATCGTGAAGACTTTTGCTGGTGATTCGGTTGCCCAAACGCTGAAGCTGCTGGGAATGCGTGACGATCAGGCTATCCAGCACAGGATGGTGTACAGGCGGATCAGGTCAGCACAAAAAAGGATTCAAGGTAAAGTGGTCGGTAGCTTGGAAGCCTCATCGGCGGAGGAGTGGTTTTCGAAAAACTGTCCGGATGGGACAGGATCTTGATCTTCCGATCATTGGCCTCGCGGTGAAACTTTTGTTGAGCATCGAGATGGCTTTTGCAGGGACAGCCTTTCAAGGTTCGTGGTTAGGGCTCAACTCAAATCCAGTAACGAGGTTTCTTGCGTTGTATTGAAAATGAGCGGTCGACGACTTTGACTTGACCCGCGTGATACGGCCGGCGGCATCACGCATCAACTGGACAGGAAAAACGGTCAAGTCTCCACCCGGGCGCATCACGTAGAAATTGACTTGGTTGTTTTTTTCGCTCAGATAGTCGGCGATCAATAGGAACTGGTTGATATTAGAGGTGTGGCCGGTATCCCATCTGACTTTACAGAAATCCAACATCAATTGGCTGTCCGCAAAAAACTGGTTGGCCAGAGTTGCAAACGCTTCCTGTGGCGAGTCCAGGAAAAACTGAATATTTCCCCGTGTGTAGGCTTTCTCGAATTCCTCTTTGCCCTTAAAGAAATTGATCCAGGCCTCCTGCCAATCGGAATCTTTGCCATTCCAGAAGCCAAGCTTTTGAAAGTTGGCTTGCGTTGCCTTTCTGTCAATTCCGCGGGTCTTGGGCGTTTTGTAAACCACGTGGGGTCCGGCAGCTTGAGCGAGCCCTTCGAATTTTCTTTGGTACAAATCTGGGCGATGACTCCGGCCGACGGTGTCCAACATGTTGTGTGCTAATTCGTGCGCCAGACAGATTAAAAAGACGTCTGTAAAGCCGGGTCGCGGAGAGTCGTTGGCAAAGCTGTTCTCCTGGCGTCCTAGTGGTAGGTCAAAAATGTTGACTCCTGATCGAGAGCGGATCTTTTGGGTCTTGGATGCCGGTCCCAGCCAGCCCGCTACCGTAATCGTTTCGACGTCCCAGACCCCTTTAGGAATGGTGGTCATCAGTCGATGCATTGCGGCAAGATGCTGGGGTGTGGCCTGATTGTTGTCAATCAGGATTACGCCCAAATCGACCAGTAGTTTGCGATGTCCCTTGGTGAATCCAAGGGTGTCGGCTACCCGCTGGCGATTTTCTTTGGAATCGGGCAGCGACTCCAGCAACACCACCCAAAATTGCCCGGCGAGAATGGGAAGATGAGGATCCGAAGCAAGATTGAATTGTGACCGTCCCAGCAACAAAGGATGTTGCCGAGCCAAGGTGGAAAGTTGTCTGAACAACGGTTCTCGCGCTGAGCTTGGTATCAGTCCACTCGCTAGATCACTTTGGATGGATGCTAGGGTCCCAAAAATTTGCTGGCGAATCTCTGTGTCCTCCAACAGGATTCGACCCAAATTATTGGCGTGCTTTTTGAAAAGACTGGCAAGCGTCGCGACCCGTGTCGGAAAACCGACTCCTTTCATGAAAAAAAGCTGGCCATTTTTTCCACCGCTTATGAGATCTAGAACGCCATCACCATCGAGATCGGCGATTTCTGGTGTGGTATCGTCGCCATTGTTTTCCCTGATGTTGAGCGTCTTTCCCGTCGACCACTGGAATAGACGGGGTGATGACAACGGCCCTGCGATTCCAGTAGGTCGGTTGAGGTACAAAGAGACCGTTCCCCAATTGACGCCCAGAAGCAAGTCCAGTTTTCCATCATGGTTAAAATCGAGAAGTCGCGGGTGCGAGTTGTAAGCCAGGCCGAGGTCAAAAAATGGTGATCCGTTGTTGAACTTGGGAGTACCCGGTTTTCCCTGGTTGCGATACCAGATCAGTTTGCCTCCAAACGAACCGGTAATCAGATCACCGAGGCCATCTGCATCCCAATCGGCAATATCGAACCGTCCCTGACAGCTTTTTTGAACCCTGAATTCAGGTCCGCTCTCCAGAAACCGAGGCTGTTTCGCAGAGCCGATATTCTGATGGATCGTGACGAGGTCTCCCGAGTGGCAGACGGCTAAATCTGGGAAATCATCACCCAGCAGGTTGCTGAAAACCACTCCAGTGTAAGACTTTCCCCATCGGCTGCGAGAGCCTGCCACGATAACTCTTGGACCCTCGAAAATCGGATTGTCAGGTTGTCCTTGGTTGAGGTAGAGCCATAATCGTCCGTCTCCTCCCCCAACCAACAAATCCTGATCTCCGTCCAAATCCCAGTCGTAGCATCTTGGAGCTGCATGGGCTCCCAATTGTATGGCCTGACCGTTCGCCAGCAGAGGCAGAGGCCGGTCGTAAGACATCGTTGGAATCCGATCGTTGGCATCTAGAGTAATAACCGGTTGCTGGGCAACCGAGAGCGACAATAGGGCCCAACCAATGATCATGATCTTTTTGTGGAATATCATCTGTTTCTTTCGGGAATTGCGATTACGATCAATGGAAACCTAAGTGGGGTTGATGGGGGATCAGGTGAATGGCAATACGGCGCCGGTGGCGTCGGTCACGACAACACCAGCTAGTTGAAATGAGACAAGATTCCATCATCGGATCCCTCTTCTTATACAAAGAAGATGCCGACACCGAAACCATCGTGTTGCAAGAGGAATTGCCACGATGGAAGTCTTTTGCCAAAAACTCATCCCTACCCGCCGCCGTCGCCTGTTGTGCGTTAGGGTAATGCTACTGGGCATTGATCCAAGAATTGTTTTTGTTCGCTAAAACCCTTGTGGCGTTAGACAACGTTCTGGGTGAGGCGGCAAATTCGACTGGGAAAACCGCTTGCAAACCATCTGGAGAGTCAATAGACCGTGGCCATCAATAGAATCAAAACCTGCATGACGCTCATCGCCTTGACTTTCGTTGGCGTGGCTGTGAATTTGTCAGGATACGATGAGCCGCTGAAAATCTACATTCTTGCTGGTCAGTCGAATATGGAAGGTCACGCCAAGGTCGAAACATTTGATTACATCGGTGACGATCCCGCGACGGTGGGCCTGCTGAAGCAGATGCGTGGGGCCGATGGCAAACCTCGTATCAGCGATAAAGTCTGGATTTCATACCTGACCGGCTCGGGTGACCGAATAGCCGCAAGCACAGGCAGATTGACCGTCGGATTTGGAGCGAGGAAAGATCCAGCTCTGCCCGGTGGCAAGATTGGCCCGGAATTTACCTTTGGCCTTTTCATGGAGAAAAAGAGTCAGGGTCCGATCTTGATTATCAAAACAGCGTGGGGCGGCAAGAGCCTGCATACGGATTTTAGACCGCCTAGTGCCGGTCCTTACCAGTTTGATAAGGCTCATCTGGATAGTCTCAAGAAACGAGGGCGTGATGTTGAACAATTTAAGTCTGACCGTTCGAAGGCGACCGGACGCTATTACCGCCTGATGATTGACCATGTCAAAAAAGTACTGGAAAATCTCGACCGTGTGTGCCCTCTTTATCAACCCCAGCAAGGTTATGAAATGGCAGGCTTGGTCTGGTTTCAGGGATGGAATGACATGGTCGATAGCAACACCTATCCCAACCGACGTGATCCTGGCGGCTATGATCTTTATACCGAGTTGATGGCCCATTTCATTCGCGACGTGCGGCGGGATCTGTCGGTGCCGAAAATGCCTTTTGTTATCGGGGTGATGGGCGTCAATGGCCTGCAGAAAGAACCGAATTATTTCAGACTGGCTATGGCAGCGACGGCATCCACGCCGGAATTTTCTGACAACGTTGTCGCTGTGCAGACTGCACCCTATTGGGACCAGGACTTGGCGGCGATCATACAAAAACGTGATAAGGTAAAAAAAATACGTTACTTTATCAAGAAAGGAAATGTGCCAGCCAAAGCGATTTCCAAAAGCCATCCGGAGGCTTATCGGTTGAGAAAAAAATACTGGGACACCCCCAGTCAAAGCCGTAGTATGACCAAGGTGGATCAACAAGCCTATCTCCAGGAGTATCAGGGCAAATTGATTACCAGCAAAGAGGAAATAATGTTGAAACGAGGAGCTTCCAACGCTGGTTATCATTACCTTGGCAGCGCCAAAACGATGGCGTTGATCGGAAAGGCATTTGCCGAGGCCCTGCAGGGGTTGAAATAGCGTCACCTCTGCAAAGTCCAAGATTGATGTTTTACGGATCGGTTGGACCGAGCACCCTACCGTCCAATCGTCCAATCGTCCAATCGTTCAATCGTTCAGCGTCCAGTCTCTACCGTCCGCCGCCCGGGGTTTTTCTGGGTGCCTTGATTTCGACCATGGCCGTTAAGCCGATTTTGAGCTCTTGCTGAGGATTGGGGACCGAAATCATGACCTTGTATTCTTTTACTGACTCTTGAGAAAAAACGGGAATTTCTGGAGTGTTGTTAATCCGAAGAACCTTACCCTGGAGGATTCGGCCTGGCGACGCGTCTAGTCGAACCGATGCAGTTTGCCCGATTTGGATCCGTCTAATCATCGTTTCATGGACGTTGACGGCGACCTGGAAGTTTTCGATATCAGCGATTTTCAAAATCGGTTGGCGTTGACCGACTGCCACCCCGATTTCCATGATTGCCGAGCGCGACCGTCTAGCAGGGTTGGTAGGGAAAACCACAACGCCGTCCTGCGGTGCAACAAGGACTGTGCTCGCGATTTTTTTCACCAGAGCGGCAAGCTTCGCTTGATCTCCCTCTACCGCAAGTTCCGCGGCTTGCAGCTTTTTCTTCGACAATTCCAGTTCCGACTGTAGTTCAATGACCGCCATCGCGACTTCGGATTTTTGCTCGGAAGTCAGTAATTCAAGTTCAGCGATCCTGACCATTTGTTTTTGCTCAAGGAGAGCTTCTGTCCGCCTGAGAGATTTGACTTCGGCAAGCGTTGCGAATAACTCCAACTCGAATTTTTTTACAGAACTCGTATCTCCAGCTCCGCTTTGCAGATTTTTTTGCGTGTAGGCAATGGCGTCGGTATAAAAAGCGACCTGTTTCTCAGCCACCCGTATTTTTTCTCGATGGTTTTCACTGAGCGTTTGATGCTCACCCCCTTCTCCCTGGAATAAATCCAGCTTCATTTTTGCGAATTGAACTTTCTTTTCACCCAACGTTATCCCGTTGGAGAGGGCGAGTTCGCATCGCCGCAAATCGTTTTCAGCTGCCAGTCGTTCGGTTTTGGTTGCCGCTAATTTGATTTTTTGAAGATCCGCTTCTTCTTTGATCACGCTGGAATCCAATGCAATGATCCGGTCGCCTTTGCTGACACGGCTTCCATCGTTTACCAGATAGATAATCGTGCCGGCGATGGGAGACCGTATTTCAACGCTGGAAGCACTTTCGATCACTCCATACTCCCGCACGGTGTTATTGACCACTTCCTCAAGGATTTTGGCTTCCTCTCTGGTCAATCCCTTGGTTGGTTGGGCGTTAGCGATGGAGAATTGAAAAAGACTGCAGCCAATCAAAAGACCGACTAGCATCTTCACATTTGGGAACTTACACATAGTTGTCATTTTGCCTGAACGAGGAACTCTTTTTTATCGTGCCTCAGTTTTAAAATAGCGTTAATAATGTGGATGGCTTTAGTGAGATTGCCATTCATGGAGATTACCAATTCGACCTCGCTTAATTCGTATTTTTTCATAGAAAACGAGCCCGCCGCGGTTGTCAACGATAGATCGCCAAATCTGGAATACATCGTGGTGTAGGGGATAAAAAGTGAGGCGGGTTGGTCGGATTCAACGATACCAACAACCGTAAAGAAATCGGTGTTTAGACGAATCGCTTTGCCGATTACTTGATTATCTGGAAACAGTTGTCGTGCTTGGGCGGAGTTGATAACGACCACGTTGTGCCGATGGGTAAGATCTTTTTCGGTGAGGAACCTGCCCTTGGTGACCTTGATGTTTTTTCCAAAGATATAATTTGCTGTCGTGCCTGTTACTTTTGCCTTCAGGGTTTGAGAACCCATTCGAACGAACATGCCGGGAAAGAAACGAATGGGAGTGATGGATTGAATGAACGGGACTTGGCTTTGGATGATTTTAAGATCGCTGCGAGTGATTCCAAAAGACATGGGAATCGGGCCGCTGCTCTGCTGCTCAATGCTTCGTATGAGTATGGTGCGGTTCTCATTGTTTTGAGCACTGGCATTGCCCGCAATAACGATGAACAGTGCCACCAAATGTAAGATCCAGCTTCGCATGGATTCGTTGTTTTTAATAAATAGATGGATGGAAAAAGCCATTTCAAAGCAGTAGAGAAATGCGAATGGTCGTTGAAATCCAGCTAATATTGCCAACGATGAATCCCGCGATTGAGGGCATCTTTTTGGGAATCACAAGTGGAAATCAATTCTCTGCCGATTACTTTTACGATTGCATTGAACCCCGTTTTTCATGAAAAAAAAAGGGGTAGCCGGATATTTTCCGGCCGTTCTTTTGCTAATGCTCATCTGGCTCATGAAATGACCAGTGAGACAGGCACGCAACCGAATACATTGGCTGTTTGACACCCGCGTTCCCGCTTACAGAAAAATGCACGGGATGGTCAATGTTGGTGCTGAATTCTGTTTTGAGACCAGGTGGAATTGGATGTCCACGGGCTGGCAGTCGATTCGATGGCGATCCCACCGCTAGGGGGCAAATGCGGGATGAAAAATGTAGACTGACTAT
The DNA here is from genome assembly GCA_014238905.1 of Planctomycetota bacterium. GTDB lineage: Bacteria > Planctomycetota > Planctomycetia > Pirellulales > Pirellulaceae > JABAAE01. The sequence goes on along the minus strand of JABAAE010000014.1, from coordinate 149,732 downwards.
CTGAATTATCCGGACTCAGCGAGGCTGAGACGTTTAACGCTGCCGTTTTTCGTTTTCCAGAAGGGCCAACAATTCCTCCACTTTTTCCGGCATCTTTTCATAGAGGTTTTTGGTCTCTCCCAGGTCCACCTTCAAATGATAAAGCTGGCCCTTGGGGATTCCAGGACCCGGTTTTTTAGGGCCCCCGGAAAAACCTCCCGAACCTGGACCGGTTATTAACTTCCAGTCTCCGGCACGAACCATCATATGGCGGGCCCCGGCGGAGAGGACCAGGGAATTTCTGAGTCGGCTTTTTTTCGACTGTTGGCCAATAAGCGAAGACAAAAAACTAACGCTGTCCGGGGCTTGGCCCTGGGGTATCGGACTGCCGGTTATTTCCGCCAGAGTTCGAAAAATATCGGTAAAACAAATCGTCTGCGTTGAGGTCGATTTTGATTCGACTCGATTGGGCCAGCGAACCACAAACGGCATGCGATGTCCACCTTCATAAGCATCTGCTTTCATTCCTCGCAAAACGCCAGTCGAATTATGACCAAATTTTTTCACGTCTTTTTCGTACCAAACCGGACCGTTATCGGAGGAGAAAATCACCACCGTATTCTTCATCGACGGGCTTTTGTCCAAAGCAGCCAGCACTTCGCCAATATTGGCATCGACCATGTTCATGAAATCACCATACAGACCTGCCTGGGATTTGCCCACGAACTCCTTGCTTGGCAACCAGGGAGTATGGGGAGCGGGGTAAGCCAGATACAAAAACATTGGCTTCTCTGATCCGGATTTCTGATGTTGTTCAATGACTGAAACAGCTTCAGATGTAAAACGTGGTAGCACCTCATCCAGTTTTAAATCGGGCGAGATTCCACCAGCTCTCCAGAATTCGCCCTGGATCGGAGACCATCCGGCGGTTTGGTTGGCGTTGATTTTTTCGGTGGGTGGCATGACCGCCTGCGTGCCGCGAATATAAAAATAGGGAGGGATGTCGGTACTGGCGCGAATTCCGAAAAACGTATCGAATCCCCGATCAGCGGGACCACCCCGAAGAGGGCCCTTGAATTGAGGGTCTTCTGAAAATCCGAGATGCCATTTTCCAACCATGTTGGTCGAGTAGCCTTGTGATTTCAGTAACGATGCGATCGTCATCCTGTCCTTGGCGATTACAGGGTTGTTTTGCCATTTAATTCGATGCCGCCAAGGGTACCGACCTGTGAGAAGGCCATAACGGGAAACATGACAAAGGGGCCCGGAAGCGTGCGCGTCAATAAATTTCATCCCTTCGGTCGCCAGTCGGTCGATATTCGGTGTCGGTATTTTTGAATTCGAATTAAAACAACCTGGGTCTCCGTATCCCATATCGTCCACCAGAATGATGACGACATTGGGGTGCTCCGTTGCTGCCGCTTGAAGAAAAGAGAAGGGAAATAAACAGGCGATCAGAACAATGCGAGTGATGTTGGAGCAAACGATCATTTTGAAACAAATCATAGAGGGGAGAGTTGGATCGGTTTTCGCGTGCGGCAGGTTCATTAAAAAGGTCCGCTTCGGCGATGGTAATATTGTACGCCCACAGGGGTGATTTGGCATTCATGCGGCGACAAACTGTTTTTTTTGGCACAATTTGACAGGTTTGCTGAATGTCGTCATGACCTCAATGACCAGAAGCCCGGGTATCCGATGTCAAGATCATGTAGTCGGCCATGGAAATCGAACCGAGTGATCCAGTTGAGCCAAGCGTCTATTTGGGCAAGGCTATGATCCTGAAAAGAACCAAAGATCCTGAAAAGAACCAAAGATCCTGAAAAGAACCAAAGATCCTGAACAGAAACAAACCTGGATTCTATCGGTCCCGGTGGGCTCAGGAAATCCACGGAAATCTTCTGGCCGGAAAACCAGGATGTCAAAAGAATCAGGATCGGCTTAATTGTCAGTCTTTTTCCGAATCTTTTTCGAATCGAAACCCGGCCCGCTTGTCCGGGAGTGCGGTCTGGATAGATCCCTGGCAGCCATTTTTTCCCTCGCAACGACCGCTGGCAATCAGAAGCCTGCCATTGGAAAGGCCTTCAACACCGAGGGAACAATCAATCTCATGTTTTCCCTGAACTCGAAATTCAGCGTCGGTGGTGATCAGGATTTTAGGGGTGCCGTAACATCCGAACCACCACCGGTTATGGGCAAATGTTGCGGTTTGGATTCCAAGATGAGTATGGCCGCTGCGGATGACGTGTTTTTTTTGAAATTTGAATTTGCTGTCGTACTGGTAAATGAAATTCTCCTGAACATCATCTGGCAATCCGCCGACAACAAAAAACATTTGGTCACGATAGCCAATTCCGCCTGCGCCATGGAAGGCCTCCGGTACGGCATGTCGGGCCAATAGCTGTAGCGTCTCGGCGTGATAGACGTAGACCCAGGAGTCTGCATTCCCTTTTGGATCGTTGAACTTTCCCAGATTGACTGCAACATAAATCTTGCCGTTTTGGAAACAGAGGTCACCGTGATGGTTTGCCACCGATTTCTTCTTGATTAGCTTTCCCTTCTGGTCCGTTTTGACAAGCGTCGTGGTAAAGGACCAGAAAATCGATTGCCGGTCGGTGGCCACCCCCTGCAGGTGATGTTGATAAGTTCCCTCGCATTGGACCTTTAAATCTGTCAAGTGCTCGCTGGCGGGACTCGGCTCGATTTTCGGTCTTCTGGAATGTGCAGCTTTGAACTCGGTCTGTCTCGCAGCCTCGGGGTTTGTATTCGAAAGAGGGATGGAGTGGGGTTGCGACGGACCGTCGGTGAGTTTTCCGTGACCGTTTTCTTTTTCAAAAGTCTCCCACGAGACTGGAAAACGCGTAGGGTCTTTTCCCGTAGAAGAGCTGAGCCGTTTCAGCCCTTCTGCGCCGTAAGTTTTCATTGGGGATGACGCAAGGATTTCTTTACCCACAGAGGAAAATGTCAGCAGGAAGAAACCCATGCAGAGATTTCGCAGGGGGGGGATCAGGGTGGTTGAAAACATTAATGGAGCCTATAGGTTTGGGAAGAGTTTTTCTAATGGGAACAATCGACGCCTGTCCTCATTTTCAATCGGTGGGCGAGATGGGTTAGAAGCTTATCGGCGATCTGTATGAACTGCTGAGGGGGCAATGGGGCGGAGCGACCCACACGTTTTCAAACGACTAGTGTTGATCCAATTCTACAGGAACTTTTTCACATGGAGGAATTTGGCTAAAAATATTCGAACGTTTGGCTTGGCATGAGGCGAAGGTAGTGACGGCGGCTTGTCGTTCCAAATAGGGGATTTGAAACCAGAAGTTGCCATGTTTGGTGATCAAATGGATTAACTTTACGGACCCACCAGCGAGAGATTTGATTGGATCAAAGAACTGGTTGCGATGAGAACGAAACGGTTTTTAACCAATTATGGAGTGGGAATTGTAATATCCCTCTAGCTTGAACAGATTTGGTACGATTGAGGACAATATTTGGAGGATTGTTTCAGATCCAATTTGGAAGACTGTTTGCCCGGCTAGTTTTTTTCGGTGATGCCAATCAGCGGATGGTAAGCCCCTTTTTTTGTTCATTGGAAAGGTCATTGAAATGAAGATGAAATCCCCTGTCTCAATTCCCATGTTGCTCGCGTTGTTGAGCATGGGGCTTTTTTCGACCGGATGCCTGTTTGACGAATCCGAAGGCGGTTTGAAGAAGGCTCCACCACATGTCCATAAGGGTGACGACGGTCATGATCACGACGGTCATGATCACGACGGACATGATCACGACGGTCATGATCACGACGGACATGACCACGACCAAGAGGATCACGACGGACATGACCAAGACGGACAGGATCATGAGGATGATAGTCACGATAAGAAGAGCGGCAAGACGGCCGATAGTGGTGCCGGTGGCCAAGCTGGTTAGCAGAGTAACTCAGGTAGGAAAAAAGATCTGTCAAATTCTGGACCAGCAGAAGTGATTCCAGGAAAGCCAGCAATGCAGACCCTTGGTGAATCGCATGATTCTGTTGGCTATGCCTTTTGGCATTCGATCAAATCGGTAGGCGGACTAAATGCACCGTGGGGATTCGGTAGGTTTTCAAGAACGCGACTCTATTTCTGGTGAGCCCGGTCAAGAATTACGGACTTTCTGAGACATCATTCTCTGCTTGATCCGCCGATCCATTTGGATCTGACTGGGTCGGGTATTCTTCAAGTTTTGGAGCCTCCGATAGCGGTTTGGCTGTCAGGTTCAGCCTGGGATCGTCACTACTGAACTGGACCGGTTCCAAATCGGCAGCCATCTCTTTTTTAGTCTTGGTAGACATCTTGTCAAAGCGTTCCACTTTGCGGGAAAGACCCTGGTTGCCAACCAGTTTGGTAACCAGGTCGTTGTGTTTGTTAGTCAGACTAGCCAACGTCTTACCCATCTCTTTCACCTGTTTGACGACCGAGCAAACCGAATTCCAGATGTCGACGGCGGTATCACCCAGTTTTTGAGCCTCTCTGTTGCTCTGTTCCAAAATCCAGAGATTGGAAATGGTGCGTAAAATAGGGATTAATGTGGTGTGAGAAACCAACACGACGTTTTTTGAATACCCGTAATTAAAAAGCTCTTTATCAAATTTGAGGGCTTCTATAAAAGCAGGTTCGACCGGCATAAACATGAGAATAAAGTCAGGGCTTTCTATGTCGGTAACGTTGGCATAATCTTTTTTCTGCAAGTCGTCGATATGCTTTTTCACCGCAGAAACATGCGCCTTCATGGCGACGTTGATTTCTTCTGGCGTTTGGGCGGACACGGCTCGATCGTAATCGGGTAATGTCATTTTGCTGTCGATAATCAAACATTTGTTATCGGGAAGACGGATGATGTAGTCTGTCCGTCTCCGTTGGCCATCGAGATCTGTAAAGCTGTCTTGAGTGGTGTAATGAGCATCCTGAATGAGCCCGCTCATTTGTAAAGTTCGTTCAAGTTGTGCCTCACCCCAGGCACCACGTTGTTGGGAATCGCCCTTTAGTGCTGAAGTCAGGTTGGTCGCCTCGTCTTGCATTTTGAGTCCGACATCCAAAACCTTCTTGATTTCCGATTGAAGCGTCGTATTACCCTTGATGGATTGGTCATTGATTTCATTCATTCGTTTTTGAAATGAATCTATTTTTTCTTTTAACGGTTTGAGCGTCGTGTTAAGAGATGACTGGGAGCGTTCGTTGAATGTCTTTCCCTTTTCTTCAAAAATCCGGTTGGCAATGTTTTCGAATTCTTTTTTTAGTTCTTTCTTTTGGACCTCCAGGTGAGCCAGTTGGTCTTTGAGGCTTTTTTCGCGTTCCTCTTGTCCACGTAAATGAGTCGCCAATTCCATTTTGTAGTGGGATTTTCTTTCCTGCAGGTGTTCATTCTTGGCCTCGTTCTTTTCAAGATCCGCGTTCGCTTTGTTTAGGTTTTTTTGAAGATCATCATTGCCCTGTTTTACTCTGGCTAAGTCCTGCTTCAGTGAATTGAGGGTCTGATCGGAATCGAATAGAAGTTTTGATTTTTCGCTTAAGTCAGAGTTTAGGGATTCGGCTTTTTGTCCCAGATCGATGATGCGTGTTTCGAAAACCTTTTTGTCTGCCTTGAGATTCTGAAGTTCTCTAGAGACGTTGCCCTGTCGTTTGATGCCTGCCAGCCAGGTGACGGCGCAGGCGGCCACGGCCGAAACGGCAGCGAGGGCAAAAGCGATCATCGGTTCCATCACTCAACTCCGAATTAGAAGGTTTCGATTGACTTTGTTGGACGCAGGAAATCATTTGCCACTTGCCAAATTGGGATTCCTCTTGATTTTTAGCATGGGACATTCATGCCCAGAACGACTTCCTGACGTAAGATTACAACCCGGTTGGGGTTGTGATTCAATACGCCATCCGGTGGGGCGAGAGCTATATTATTCGCTTGGGATGTTGAACCGCAGGGAAAGGAGGCATCAACGGTATCGGTGACGATTTGTAATTTGGCTACGTTCTTTCAAGTGGTGATCGTGCTGCGTGGACTTTTAGGAGCGGGTCAACAGTGTCGGTCCAGCCGGAGAACGTCACCCGATTTGATTTCATTTTGTCAGCTAATTCACCCCTTCAGGTTTTCTTGTCATTGGAACGTCGCCCAGTCTCTTCGCCGCAAGGGAGAGGCTATCGTGCTAGAAATTCTGAAAGCCGGCCGCGAATCGCTGGCCATTCGGTCTTGAGAATACTGAAATAAACACTGTGCCGCAGCCTTCCATCAGGTTGCACCACATGTGCTCGCAGGGTTCCTTCTTCGGTTGCTCCGAGTCTGGCAAGGGCACGTCGACTTCTCAGGTTGAGTGAATCGGTTTTGAATTCCACTCGATTGACGTCGAGGATTTCGAATGCATGCTGGAGTAGAAGGAATTTACAAGAGGTATTGACCGGTGATCTTTGACTGTTCGGGGTGTACCATGTAAAGCCGATCTCAATTCTCTTGTTTTGGGGAACGTAGTTGTAGAAACCGGTTGACCCAACGACAGCCTCTGTCACGCGGTCCATCACGGCGAATCCAACTCCCTCTCCATTGGCATAGGCTTGGACCGCCTCCGCAATAAATTGGTCGATGTCTTCTAGCCTCGCCACTCGGAGTGGCATGTGTTGCCAAATTTCGGGCGCGGACGCCGCAAAGAGTCCTTCGCGATGCTGTGGATCCAAAGGCTCCAGGCGGACATAATCGTTCTGTAGAATTGTTTTTTCGATCATCGAGCGCTGCTTAGCTGGTTGGACGGGCAGTCGAATCTATTCTGGCAATTATTTTAGCCTCTTTTTTGGCTCGGAATTCTCTTTTTCCTGATTTAGCGGGTCCGGGTTCAACACAATCTGTGCAGGATTCAGTTTGGAATGTTGGGAAGTCATGCCTGACCCATTTTGTAATGGGATAGCTGACGGTTTAAACTAAATCAGATCTAATCCGTGTTTCCGAGGAGTCTATGAGTCGAATTTCAACAAGGTTTTCATGGGGCCTGGTGTATTTGTTTTTGTTCTTGGGAATTCAGTTTTGCAACTCACAGGAAGAGTTGCGGGATCGGATCGATGACAAAAACGGAAAGGAACAGGACTTTTGGATCTATAACGATATCAGCAAAGCCAAAGCGATAGCGATCGAGCAAAACAAACCGTTGTTTGTGACCTTTCGTTGCGTGCCCTGCGAAGCTTGCCGTGCATTTGATGCCGAAGTCGCCAGTGGTAATCAATCCATCAGGAAGTTTGCCCTTGAGAATTTCATCTCGGTCCGGCAAGTTGAAATGAAAAATGTTGACCTGTCGCTGTTCGAATTCGATCATGATCTCAATTGGGCAGCGATGTTTATTCATCCAGATGGAACTGTCTATGCTCGTTACGGGACTCAGAGCGTCGACGGACCCGACGCTTACAATTCGATTGGTGGTTTGTTAAACACAATGAAAAGAGTTTTGGTTTTGCATCAGGCCTACCCCGGCAACAAAAAATATTTGGTCGGTAAGCGGCGGTCTCACAAACCAAGGTATGCGATGGATTTGCCTGGTCTAAAAAATGCCGAAAAGCTGGAGCAACTCACGACCCGATCGAATTGTGTACACTGCCACACCATTCACGACGCTGCCCATTTAGACGCTCAGGCAAAGGGGAGATTCAATCAGGAGATGCTTTGGAAGTACCCTCTTCCTGACAACTTGGGATTCACCATCGACCCCGTCCTCGGCAACAAAATCAAAACCATCGAACTGGATTCCGCGGCTGCAAAATCAGGGCTGGAAGTTCGGGATGAAATAAAAACGATCAATGGACAATTCATAACATCCATTGCCGATGTTCAATGGGTGTTACATCAGGTTCCCAACGCGGCGGCAAAAATTGAGGTCCAGACCAGTGACGGCAAAAAACAGACGATATCGGTCAGTAAGGGGTGGAAGGAGTATGACGTATCCTGGCGGGGGTCGATGTGGTCCGTTTCGCCGAGGCTTCGGGTTTGGGCGCCAGTTCTGGAGCCTGCTCGCCGCCGGGCTTTGAAGATCTCCGATCCGCAAACTGCCTTTTTGGTGAAGTGGATTAACCGGGGCGCACCAGGTGGGCAATCGGCATTTAAAAGTGGACTCCGTCAGGGAGACATCATCGTTGAATTCGAAGGCAATCCGATCACCGGAGTCACGCCGCAGCAATTTCACACTCAGATCAAACTTAAGTATCGAATCGGAGACGAGCTGCCCATCGCTGTCTTGAGACAAGGGAAAAAAATACCGTTACGGGTGAAACTTGTCGAATAGGGCAAGAATGAATGCTCAGTTTGCTATTAATGTTTTTTGAGTGACCGCCTGACATCTGCCAATTTCGGAATGCCTGGGGCATCGCGATCCACATTTTCAACTAGGAGCGTTTTTCTGCTGTCCACCCGTAGCGAATCGGCGTACAATGGAGAGAGGGCAGGACTCGGCCTTTCAGTCGATCGGGAAGCTTGTCAGCAGCAGTGTTTCAGACCTCGTCCAGTCCTGTTGTGCTGGATGGTAGATGATTGCCGCTTGATCGCAGATGGTTCTGTTTGGATACGGGCCCTAACCTCGCCAACGGAACCGACCGTTCTCATTGCCTAACTACCTTTACTACGTCAATTTCTTTCATGCCATCATAGACGGGCGACAGCCAGTCGTGTCGTTCTCCCTCCAACTCCGCGATTTGTCCATTCAGTCTTTTCGCTGATGCTCATCGGATGATGATCAGACGTTCGTAACCACTCAGGACCCTTGACCTATGCATTCGTTTCCCCGCTATTGTCGGCTGGCAGTCTGTTTAGTTTTCGCGTTGTCGTATTGGCCCGTTAAGGTTGAAGGACAAATGCCAAAACCGGTTGTCGTGGCGCGGGTTACCGAAAAAGAAATCAACACAGGACAGCGGGTCATCGGAACGGTTCATCCCCTCAAACGGAGTACCATAGGGAGTGCCGTCGATGGCCGGGTGAAAACGTTTGAGGTCAATCAGGGGGTACGCGTAAAAAAAGGGCAAACGCTGGCCAGGATTCGTACCGAGACGCTGATGATCGAGCAAGCCGCCGCCAAAGCGGAACTCGATTTGGCCGAACACCAGTTAACCGAATACCAAAATGGTTCCCGCGGGGAGGAAATCGCCGAAGCCGCTGCAAATCTTCAGGGTGCAGAATCCGCGTATCGAAATACACAGAGCAAGCTCCGCCGCATTCAATTGCTGGCTGCCAACAATGCGACCAGCGAACAGGAGTTGGACGACGCTGAAGAACGGTCGGCAGCCGCGAGGTTTGCATTGGAAGCGACCAAATCACTCTATGAACGAATTAAGAATGGCGCGAGAAAAGAGACGATTGCCCAGGCAAATGCTCGAGTTGAATTACAAAGACAGCGAGTCAATCTGATCGCCGATCGTATCAAAAAATACCAGATTGTTGCCCCCTTTGATGGCTTTATCACAACGGAGTTTACAGAGGAAGGCGCCTGGATCAAGCAAGGGGATCCGGTGGTGGAATTAATACAAATGTCTGAAGTCGAAATTCAGGCTCCCGTCACAGCGGAAGTCGCCGTCAACTTGAAAAAAGGGACCGTGGTTCGCGTTGAATTTCCGGAGATTCCTAACGAGTTACTGACCGGCACCATCGAACGGGTGGTTCCTGCCACCGCCAGTAGATCACGAACTTATCCCGTTCATATCAAGCTCAAGAACAGGATTGTGGATGATTCCCCACTGTTGCTGGCGGGAATGTTGGCGCGGGTTGATTTTCCCGCAGGAAAGAGGGAGAAATTACCTCTGGTGCCCAAAGATGCATTGGTTCTCAACGGAAATCAACGATCAGTTTTTGTTGTCACCGGTCGTGGCGACACGGGTAAAGTCCGTAGGATAATCGTTGAACTTGGTGTTGCCTTGGACGACCGAATTCAGGTTCGGGGAAAATTGGCGGTGGACGATTTGGTGGTTGTGGTCGGTAATGAAAGGTTGATTCCTGATACTGAGGTTCGGATTATTCGAGAAGTCAAATCTGCCGAGGCGAAATCGACCCGGGAGTAGATCTCAGCAGTCATTCGGTCCATGTTATGAAGCTATTTCAATCATTCATCCGCAACCCTGTCAAAGTCTGTGTCGGCGTATTGATTGTTGCGCTGTTTGGGTCAATTTCGCTGGTGAAAATGCCCAAACAAATGATACCGGCGGTTGAAAATCCGGTGTTGTCTGTGGAGACTCGCTGGCCAGGAGCCAGTCCATTCGAAATTGAAAGGGAGATTGTCCAGGAACAGGAGGAGCAACTCGCTTCGATCGAGGGTCTGGTCAAGATGACTTCCAGTTGTCGTGATTCGATGGCGGATATTACTCTCGAATTTGCGGTGGGCACCAATATCGAAGACGCAATGATGCGAGTGAATACTCGCTTGCAGCAGGTGAGCGATTACCCGATCAATGCCAAGGAACCCGTTATCGAGGCCTCCTCAACAGAAGATAGCCCTATCGCGCGATTTGCATTGACGGCGCGGCCGCCAGGTGTTGAGCAATTGAAAGAATTTCAGGTGGCGCACCCTGATCTGGCCGATCAACTTGGGCCGGCGCTGTCGGCTGCCAACACAGCACTGAGAGTTTACCGACTCCGGGAAATTTGCAAGCGTCTGGGAACAGCCCATCCCGTACTCCGGGAACTGCTCCCGCGGGAGGTCGACCTGCAGAAGGTTCGCAAAATATCAGAGGACGTCATTGAGTCCCGTTTCGAACGGGTGCCCGGTGTTTCCGAAGCGGACACCTATGGTGGACAGGAAGAAGAGCTCCAGATCATCATTGATCCGGAAAAATTGGCAGCCCGACAACTGACGGTCAGTGATGTCCGCAACGCATTGGCGGAACAGAATAAAGACACATCAGGAGGGAATCTGTGGGAAGGCAAACGACGATGGGTGATTCGCATCCTGGGCCAGTTTCGCGATCCTGATCACGTCAAAAGGCAGATTTTGGCGACCGAGGATGGGAAATCGGTTTACCTTGGCGACGTTGCCGACGTCAAAGTGGCTTACAAAAAATTGGAAAGCATTTCCAGGCGGTATGGTGCGGCGAGCAACGGTTTGAGTATTCGTCGAGCTTCCGGGGCCAACGTGCTGGAGGTGATGAATGGCGTTCGGAAAGCGACGCAGGAATTGAATGATGGGATTCTGAAAAGGCTCGATCTTGAGTTGTTTCAATACTACGACGAAACCGAATACATTCGGTCCGCTATTGGATTGGTTCAGCAAAATATTTTTGTGGGTGGAGCATTTACCTTTATTGTCTTATTGCTTTTCCTCCATCTTGGTAGCAGGGCTTTACTGACCGTTCCGGCGGTTGCTGCCAGTGTGATCGCCACGGTGTTCGTTTCACCATGGTTTTTTCTGGTAACCCTGGTGTTGATGATTGGTGTCGGGTTCTGGTTTGGCCGTGGTGCCTTGGTCGTTGGCCTGGCCATACCGATCAGTATTGTCGGCACTTTTCTGTTGATGGGTTTGATGGGAAGGTCCTTGAACGTGATCAGCTTGGCGGGACTTGCCTTTGCGGTCGGGATGTTGGTCGACAATGCAGTGGTTGTGCTTGAGAATATCTATAGGCGTTGTCAATTGGGCGAGTCAGCGGTGACGGCTGCTGCCAAGGGGACTTCGGAGGTTTCCGGCGCTGTAGTGGCTTCGACATTGACAACCATAGCGGTTTTTGTGCCCGTTCTTTTTGTTCAGGAAACCTCTGGCCAACTGTTCCGCGATATCGCCTTGGCGATCAGTTGCGCGGTCGGGCTCTCACTCGTCGTGTCTTTCACGATGATCCCTACCGCCGCAGCGCGTTTGTTTGCCAGTGTGACGTCGGTGGCCGGCTTGGAATCGCAAACCGCTGTCGCAGGCTCCAGTGTTGATCCGGGCGATCTACCGCAGCGAAGCACGCCTGTTAGGGGCCTCATTGAAAAAAGAATTGCAGATGCGGGTTCGAGAATCTCAGCATTGATTTCCGGTTTAATTCAATTTGTGCTGGGACAACGTCGACGTTCGATCTTCATGGTAATTGCCATGGTATTGATTGCGTTTTCATTAGCTCTACTGCTGTTTCCCAAAGTTGAGTACTTGCCCGAAGGCAATCGCAACTTTGTCTTTTGCAGTTTGTCTCCTCCGCCGGGTTACAACATGGAACAGTTGATGGAGATGGGCGAAAAGCTGGAGGACGATTTGCGACCCTATTGGAATATTGATCATGACAGCCCAGAGGCGAAAAAGCTCGACTACCCGACGATTGACTATTACTTTTATTCCGTACGTGGTACTTCGGTGTTTATGGGGTTTCGTACCAAGGACCCCAATCGAATTCAGGAGTTGATTCCACTTGCCAAGCGTGTTGGTTCCCAGTTTCCGGGGACTCGTGCCATATCGAAGCAATCGAGCCTGTTTTCCCGCGGGATTTCTTCAGGTCGAAATATTGATATTGAAATAACCGGGGGTGATTTGGTGCAGCTAACCGAGGTGGGGAGGCGGATCCTCGGCGAAGTAAAGTTGTTGATACCTGATGCTCAAGCAATGCCTCGTCCCAGCCTGGATCTGTCGAGCCCCGAGGTTCATGTCCAACCCAAGCTGATCGAGTCATCGGAAAATGGCGTCAGTGCTGCTGAATTGGGATTTACCGTTGACGCGTTCGTGGATGGTGCCTATTCCGGCGATTATTTTGTGGATGGCGACAAAATTGATTTGACGATCATTGGTAAAGACGCGTTTCAGGGACGGACCCAGGATATTATGTCGCTGCCGATTGCAACGCGTACAGGTGACATCGTACCACTCTCCGCTTTGGCGGATGTAGAGTACAGCAGCGGTCCGGAGGCAATTTACCACCGTGAGCGGCTGAGGTCGGTGACGATTTCTGTGACCCCGCCTCTTACGATGCCCTTGGAAGAAGCGATGGAGAAAATCGACACCGCCATTATTTCAAAAATGCATGATGAGGGTGTTCTCGGCAGTGAAATACGGGCGTCGCTTTCGGGGACCGCGGACAAGCTTCGGCAGGCCTGGGATGCCTTGAAATGGAATTTATTACTGGCTTTGGCGATTACGTTTCTCTTGATGGCAGCCTTGTTTGAGTCTTGGTTGTATCCACTGGTTATTTTATTTAGTGTCCCGCTGGGCGGAGTGGGCGGATTACTAGGGCTTTGGATTCTCAATTTTTTTGTTTACCAGGCGCTGGACGTGATTACGATGCTTGGATTTGTGATTTTGATCGGGACCGTTGTGAATAACGCGATTCTGATAGTTCATCAATCTCTTCAATATATTCGCGCTGGGATGTCACCCAGGCAAGCGGTTCCGGCAAGTGTGCAGCTTCGCATTCGACCCATTTTCATTACGACGACCACCACGGTTCTGGGACTGTTGCCGCTGGTTGTTTTCCCTGGCGCCGGTAGTGAGCTATACCGGGGAATTGGTTCGGTCGTGTTGGGGGGATTATTGGTTTCCACGATATTTACACTTTTCTTGGTTCCGGCTGTTTTTGTCTTGATGATGGACCTGAAGTCTTTCTTGGTGGGGCTGATTTATAGGGATCACGCTGAAACCGCCATGGACGTGGCCGCCCATTCCCAAAGTTCTCCAATGGGAGAAAATCAGACAGCGATAGCTATTGGGGCTGGAGAAGAATCAGAGCCGCGAGGATGACGAACGCTTGAGCGGTTCCGTATAGGGCGGACGGAAAAGGTCGCATTAGATTTTTGAACAAAGACTGGGTCGGCTGACTTCAGGTGGGAATATTAAAAAGTGGGCCGTTGGATTTGCGTTACCCTATCGAAAAAGTCGATTGGGTTTGCAAACTGGCCGCAAGGGAACAGCGTTAAAAGTTGGGTTTAGAGGACCGTGTTGTGTCTCCGGCCACGGAGGGTGCGGTCAACGCGGGGTCCTGGAAGATGAATCCTGCAAACAACAAGAATGTCGGTGAAATAGAGACCTGTGATTTTCTTCTAACTTTGCTGAATCATCGGTTGATTACCGTTTCACCGGAGTGATAGGCTCTCCAGTGGAAGTAGACGTGATGAATGGATGACGATGAGCAGCACAGGATTAAGAGAGTAGTGACACGATGAAAAAGAATGAACGGCGTCAGCGGTGGTGTTGGATCAGCGGGTGGTTCATTTTTGGTGGGTGCTTTGTTGCCGCCATGGAGGCCAGTGATCGTCCCGAATACACCGACTACTGTCGCCAACTTCAGCAGGAGATTCAGGGGCGAAAACATGGTTTTATGGCGGGTAATAAGTCTTACTATGTGGGTGGGTTCCACGCGAGTTGGCGTTTGATCGAGGACGAGACGATTGGTCTGACACATCCCTTTCACCACGATCTCCGGAGTCGCGGCACTGGCATTTTGGAAAGCAAATTGCCCGGAAAAGAGCATACCGGAATCGGGAATGACTATCTGGGCTGGGAATTTTATAAAGATACCCGGGTGCTCTACGGCAGCGTCATTATCGATGGGAAGTCCTTTCATCATCCCAAGCCGACCAGTATGCGTTGGCGACCCGATAAAATGATCTGCGTATACGAACTCGATGGCGTGGTGATCCGAGAGGAAAAATTCATAGCGACCAATGACGCAGTTGCGTCTGTTATCACCGCGTCGAGGCCGGTGACGCTTCGGTTTAGCGGCCATAGTTTTTATCATCGTAACAGTGTGTCGTCGTCGGCAGCGATTCGACTTGATACCGACAATAATGCGATTCTCGTTTCTGAAGGAGGAACCGTTAAATGCCGCACCGATCCAGGTGGTGATGAACGAGTGGGCCCCTGTGTTTATGCTGGCATGACGACTGTGTTGAGTGCCTCACGAGATTTATCTGAATCGGCCGTCCATCATCGTGATGGACGAGGTGTGCAGATTTATTCTTTTTCAGTGCCGTGTGATCGGGAGGGGACTAGCGTTTCCTGGGCGATGCACGATGAGCCCGACGTCGCCGTTAAGGCCGCGCGGGATATTCTGCTGAACCACAAAGTTCGGCTTGCTGAAAAAACCACTGAGATGAATCGACAGCTTAACGAAGAAGTTCCCTGGTTTCGATGTCCGGATCAAAAGTTTGTTGACATCTACTATTATCTCTGGGCGATTTACCTGATGTACTATATTGATGTCAATCAAGGCTGGGAGAGTGAAAACCATACCCAAACCGCCGTCAATAATTTTCTCGGAATTCATCGCTACGACTCGACGTTTCAAATAAAAGTTGGTGCATGGACTAAGAACAAATCAAGATACGCTTACGGAAATGTGCTCACCTGGAAGCATCTCACCAAGAACGGTCATTACCGTGAATTGGCTGATGGATTGCGAATGATTTCTGATAACAAAGGGATTGGTTGGCACTCCGGTGCCTACGGTGCGGAAACCTGCGAACACGTGCTGGGAGCTTGGCAGATTTACCTGCACACCGGCGACGTGGAATTTCTCCGGGAATGCTACGAAGATCATTTCGCCAAACTGTTTAAAAAACGAATTTCGGTATTCGCGATGAACCAGTTTGAAGTCGCAGAGGTCCTTGAAAAGATGGCTCGCCTGACCGGTCACCCAGATGATGTTCAGCACTGGCAAAAGGCCGTCAATCGAGAGTCCGCTCATATTCGCCTGATGTTTGATCAACGCTGGGAGGTCAATGGTGTCCCTCATTATTTTGCCGCTCCAAAAAACGGCATGCTGATGACCAATGGATTCTGGGCGATGCGATCACCCTATTTTCCTCGGGAATACGCCCAGCCGATGATTGAGGCGTGGGCCCTTGATAAGGAGAAGGGGTTTTTTGGGGATTTTTTTCCCCTCGCGATGTCAAAGCAAGCGATGAAGAAGTTTGCAACAGACGTTGATCATTCTTTTGGTTACACCCCTGACACCGCCTATTTCACTCTCGATGGGATGTTCCGCCAGGGGGCGCTAAAGGAGGCGACCGAGTTGTCACTCAACCATCTCGGCAATTACAACTTCCACTCCCAATGGAAAATCCCGGTCGCGCCCGAAGCTTACAAACGGGATCTGTCGCTCTTCGGAGATCAGTTCTCCAATTTTAATGCAGGGAAAATTTTGCTTTATCTCGAGGGGTTTGCCGGACTAAAGTATTCCATACCAGACCAAAGACTGACGGTCCGGCCTGCTTTGCCCCGAGCCTGGGATTGGATGGAAATTCGGCTTCCGATAGCGGACCGATGGACCAAGATTCGCTATTCGCCGAATAAGGTGGAAGTGACGGGTTGCCCGATTCAAGTCGTGGTGGAACAGTAAAAGGTGATCTTTGCCGGCGGTCTTGATTGCCTTTTCGGTAGCCAGATGTCATTTCGGTGACGCTGGAGAGAATTGAGCTTCCATCGTATTGAAGGTTGTTTTGGACTTTAGTTGTTCTCTTGGCTCTTGAGAGTGATGGACCGATCATTCCGTGCGCAATGAGACCTCCCGAGTCGCAATTCAGTCGGTTCTGGGACCTTTGTTCCCGAGATCCTTGGTCTTGAGATTTTCGGGCCTCTGCCGTGCCGGTCCAAAAGTGGATTACTGGTTGAGAGCCGACTGACGGGATACGATGTAGGGATCGATTCACAGGATAATGGTCGTTTTTTCAAGGGTGTTACCAATGGCGGCGCTCGATGATTTCACCTCACTTTCTTACGGAGATTGCATCCATGTTCAACCGCATCTGTTTCGCGCTGATTTTTACACTCACGGTGTGTAATTTCGCGGCATCGCAGGAAAAGTATCGGATTTATATCGGTACCTATACCGGCAAGGACAGCAAAGGGATTTATCAGTGCGAGCTGAACATGAAAGATGGTTCGTTATCTTCTGCGACGTTGGCGGTCGAAACGGGTAATCCTTCCTTTGTCGCGTTTGCTCCCAAGAAAAAATATCTTTATGCCGTCAATGAACAGGAGGCAACCGTCAGCGCGTTTTCCATCGATGGTCGCAGCGGCAAGCTGACGTTTCTCAATTCGCAGCCTTCGCAGGGAGGAGCTCCGTGCCATCTTACCGTGGACCCAACCGGCCAATGTGTTCTGGTTGCCAATTACGTCGGTGGGAGTTGCCTCTGCCTTCCGATTGGATCCGATGGTCGGCTTGGAAAATCGACGTCATTTCAACAACATGTCGGCAAACGAAAGCACGGACATTCAATCCACGTTGACAAAGCCAATCGATTCGCGCTCTGTTGCGATCTTGGGCTCGATAAGATCATGATCTATGGATTTGATGCCAATAAAGGATCCTTGACGCCACATGGTTCGTTCGACACGCCAGCGGGTTGCGGTCCTCGGCATTTTGCTTGGGATCGCGATGGAAAAACGGCGTACATCAATGGCGAAACCAATCTGACGATCATCGCCTGCGATTACGATGCTCAGCAGGGAGTTCTTACGCAAAAGCAAGTTCTGTCAACATTGCCCAAAGGCGTACGCCGCAAAGGGGGCAGTACTGCCGAAACGGTTGTGCATCCATCAGGCAAATTCGTTTACGTTTCCAATCGCGATCCGTACAACTCGATCGCTGTTTTCTCGGTGGATCCCAAAACCCGGGAGTTAACAACCGTTGGACATCAGGCCAGCGGAATCAAAACGCCTCGCAACTTTGCCATCGATCCCACGGGAAAGTACATGTTGGTCGCTAATCAGTCCGGTGGGAATGTGATAGTGTTTCGTATCGACCAGTTGACGGGGCAATTGATTCCACTCCCGTCAAGCGTCAAAGTGGCATCCCCGGTCTGTGTGCGATTCATGGAGATCAAATAACGACGGGATTTTTCTGCTGGTTGATTCTCGAAAAGGGCAGCATGGCCGTTTGAACTGACCGATGGTTCGCACCCCGATTCCCGTAGGCCTTAGGTCCCCTGCCCTTTCCTCTTAGTTTTTAACAATGTAGTGAATGTTGACGCCATGTTTTGAGCCAACACGGACCGAGTTGTTTTCACGATAGTCAGGTGACGTTTCGTTTTTGTAAGCAACCTCAAGATTGTGGTTGTCAATCCAACGTATCTCGATATCAGAAAAGCTGTTCCATGTCTTGTGCTTGCCCAACAGTCCATCACGTTGGCTCAGCGATTCTTTTGCCCGGCGGAGGCTGACATTGTTGAAGCAGTATCCGGCTGCACCTCCCCCTTCGCAGTAAAAACTCGTTGCGGTGAATTTTCCATCGGGAGATGGTTGTTCGCTGATGACGGTAATGGTGCCGCTGTCGGAGCCAAAGTTGAGGCATCCGTTCAGCAATAGGCAACAGCAGATCAGTAAGCCCAGTCCAGACGACGTCGTTATTTGTTTCCAGTTCGGTGTTGCCATTTCGTTTTTTTAAATCCTAACATCATTTTTTTCCTTGTCGACGACCTGAGCCAACGCGACATCGGCTGTTGCGGCAATGAGTTTCATGAAACATACGGTTGTTCGAATCCTACCGGGGGGGCTCTTCTTGATGATGGCGGCTGGTAAGCAATCCAGCAGCCATTTTTTTTGCCCCGATCATCGCCATATCCTTAATCATGTCAAAGGGTTGGCGAAACACGGGCGTCAGTTCGCCACCTGCCCAAAACGAGTTCGATAGGTCGAATTCCAGGAGACGGCGTTTCTCACTCGCCGATTGTCCATGGTCCAGGATTGAATAGCCTTCTGGAAACTGTTTACTTAACAAAAGTTTGCCCCTATGGACAAAACGTAGACTTGCCAGGAGCGTTGATTGCAACCAAAGCATAGCCCAATGTCTCCTGATTGAATGATCTGGAAAATTGCAGCCGGTTATTGGAGTCGTTAAGATGATTGGTGATTTTGAGCGAATTGAATACGGACGCAATGTTAAGAGGAAATAATGTCTTTGATGGGTCGCAAATATTCTACGAGTGAAATAGTCGGCAGCGCGAAGCAAACCTTCGCTCAACAATTGGGCGATCAACTTCAGTCACTCATACACTTTGGGAACCATTTGAACCAATCGCTTGCGCCCATCAAAGAGGACAGCATACAGCTGCTAATTGTACTGAAAGAAATCAATGCCGGGACGCTGCATTCGTTAGCCGATGCTTACAACTCGATAAACGGAAAAGGCCAAATTGCGCCAATGGTTATGACAGAAGCTGAGATCCAATCATCGATGGATGTCTTTCCTACAACCTTTCTTGAAATGAAACACCATCATGAATTGTTATGTGGTGAGGATGTCTTGGATAACCTGGAAATCGAATCGACCTACCTTCGAGTTCGTTGCGAACAGGAACTGAAAAATCTCCTTCTCCGATTGCAGGCCAACTACATCACGCATTACGGACAAACGCGACTGTTGAAAACGCTTTTTCACAACTCGTTCAAAGCTTTTGTCAAAACACTGCATGCCGTTCAGGTCTTGTTTGAAATGCCGTTTGGGCAAAACCGCGAAGAAGTAATTTCGCAGACAACCGAAAAACTGGAACTTGACCGTGAACTCTTCTTAAAACTATCCAAAATCGATTTGGAGAACACCGGTCACAGCCTCGATAGTCTTCACAGCCTCGTGCCCAGCCTGATCGAACTCGTTGCTGCTGCGGCTGCTAGTGTGGACCGGATTCCGGATCAAGTCGATTTGATTGAGAACACGGACTTGCAGGGATAATCACGTGTCACAAAAACAAATAGTCCAATGCAGATGCGGTGCACGATATAAAGTCGCTGCAGGCTCGGCCGGAAAGAAGGCGAATTGCAAAAAATGTGACCATTCGTTCGTCGTCCCATCCCCTAAACCGATTCAGGTACCTCCAGTTGTTAACGGGGGGCCGGCCGCTGCATTACTAAACCCCTATGGGTCATTCATTCCTGCTGGCGAAACAGCTACATCGACTTTGAATCGGTGCCCAGGTTGTAGCAAGCCACTAGGCAAGGGGAAGGTCGTCTGTATTTATTGCGGCTTCCACACCGAGCTCGGTCGCAAGATGGAATTTGATTCAGAAGCAATTAACAAAAACTATGCTGCGGCTCCAGAAAATGCAGTAATATCGGATTTTATACCGGGAGTCACTGGATTATTGGTTCTGTTGTTTGCCGCGAGCATCATTGCTCTAACCTGTTTCATCAATAGTTCGCTAGAAGGTCCGTCGTTTCTGGTCTATTTTTACTGCATGTTCCTTTTGTTTGGCGTGCTAACAATTGCAGGTCGCAAGGCGATTCTCGATCATGATATTTTCAATGATGCGGCAATCATCGGCTTGATTGGGCTTGGTGGCGTAAGGATTTACGACAGCGTGGTGAACGAACGATACAAATTTATTTTATTGATCTTTGGTTTGGCTATTGCGACTGCCGTTTTTTTCATTTCCAAAGTCCGAGGTCGTCAGTCGGACGATACTCCTTTTATTGACAAAGCCGGAGGAATGTCGGTAGGTCCCTTTATCGGTATTTTCATAAGCGGCGCAATCTTAATGGGAATATGCTATTTCAATGGGCCCACCAGGGAACTTGTCGTTCGCTATATTTTGGTTTTTTCCGCTGGCTTTGGGGTGGTGACCTTAAAGGGTATCGAAATCGTTACCGGTTCTGATTTCATGAACGCGGGCAGATATTACGCTCACGGCTGTGGCAGTGGCTGTGGCAGTGGCTGTGGCGGTGGCTGTGGCGGTGGAGGTGGTTGCGGCGGATGCGGCGGATAGGAATAGGATTTCGATGGGAGTTGAAGGAGTGGTTGCGCGTTAACTCTGAATTGGTCGATAGCATCGAGATCACTGCGGAACATTTTTTTCGCTTTGACAAAACTTGTAAGCAAGTTCTCAAATCACTTGGAAGGGACTATTCCACGTTTGTCCACGGTCTAGGACTTTCCCTAGGGACTCCTGGCCCATTGTGCGAAAAGACTCTCGATAATTTTGTCAAAGTCGCAGAACTTGCAAATGCAAAATGGGTAAGCGAGCACGTTTCTTTTACTCGTTCCGGTGAACTTGACCTGGGACATTTAAACCCAATTCATTATGACGCTGATTCTTTAAGCAATCTCGTTGAACACGCCCGACATTTGTCCGAGCGGTGCAATCGCAAACTGATTCTGGAGAATATTACCAGTTCTATTCGATTTGAATCGGCGATGCATGAAACGGAATTTCTAAATGAACTTTGTCGTCAAGCGGACTGTGGATTGTTACTTGATGTAACCAATCTGTTTATCAATTCGAGAAATCACCGATTTGATCCGATTCATTGGCTGCGTGAAATCGAGCCAACCAATATCGTTCAACTGCATGTCGTCGGTTACTCAAAGGAAAACGATATCTATCATGATCGGCACGCGAAACCGATACAGGACGATCTTTTGGATTTGGTACAAACTGTTTTTGAATACGCGGATGTCAGGGCAGTTACACTGGAACGGGATGAGGATTTTGGTGCTGTTCATGAAATCGAAGGTGACCTGAAACGTTTACGCGCAATTGATGTCTGACTCAATCAATCCAAAATCGAATTCTAAATTGTCGACCAACAAACATCCATTTACGCAACTTCTAGCAGACGTACTAGCGAACCCAACCATTCGCAAGGAACTTGTTGAAAATCCGCAGAAACTTTTTGAACGTTATGAGCTGTCAGTTGGCCAGAAACAATCGTTGCTTTCAATTGTTCCAGAGGAAATTCAGCAACAAGCAATCACACTGATCGATAAACGGTGGCATGAAATCAACAAGCTCATTCCAAAGACGATCTCATTCAATCCTACCGAAATTCAAGAGCTTTTCCGTTTTTTTGCGACCAAATTTTGGCCGACTGGTTATCGTCGCCATCAAATTGACGCAATGAAGTTCATCGCTTTTCTTGAAGACAACTCAATTGCAGTTGCCGATCCAACCGAGAAAAAGCGCCTGCGACGGGGGCTTAAATCGTGACTCAAAATCAATCGATACTTCTTTCACCTGTTCATCCCAGCTATGGCTTATCGGAATCATGCCAAATCAGGATGTTGTTGGCCGAAGGTATTTCGGAGCCAAAAAGCTATCGTGCTGTTATGGAATCGGTAAATGGGGGCAGGTCATCCGCCACGCCTTTCAGGGGTCGATCCTGTTTCTTTCTCCGCGTTTGGCGTCGAACAAGGCGGCGTCGATCTGTCCGTCGAGCTTTTCATCGTACGTGGCGCCGATCCGCTTATGCATTTTCGCATGCTCGGCCTGAAACTGGGTGATCGGTTCCTCGCGGAATCGCTTTTGGTTCACTTGGCTTTCTGGTGCCCGATTTTAACTTCCCAGACGGATTTCTCTCTATCATTCCTTTGTCAGCAGCATCGCCAAAAACCTCCTTGGCAGGCTTCAGGAATTTGTTAATGGTGGCATCGGCATATCACCGTCGCCCTTGGCGGTTCCCCTGTTCATGAGTCAGTGCAAAGAGATTTTGGCACCAGTCATCAGCCTCATCAGTGTCGATCTTATAGATCAATCAATCGTGAAAATATTTTTCCAGGGCTGCTTTGGTAGAATTCCAGTTAGTGGCAGTCATCGTCTGAGCCAGTCGGGTAAAAAACTACGCCGACAGAAGAACTTTGGCAATCAGGTGTTGGCAGCAGAAACCGACCGGGAATGACGGCCACAGTCAGTGAAACGCGAGTCGCCAACTCGCAAGCAGTCGGTCCCGGTGGAGTTGATTGTGCGGATTGTGGTGCCGAAGGATGAACCGTTAACTCGGCTTGAATTTTAAATATTAGATCATCGAGCAAATCGCTAAATACAACGTTTTTCGTCGGCTGAGTTTTTTGACAAGACGGGTTCGGCGGCGCGGACGTGGCGTACTCGTGATTCTCAATCAGGTTGCGGCTTAGTCTAATTTAACCGAGCCGGTGCTCTTCCCGAACCGTTCTTTTTCAACGCCCATTTTCTAGAGCACTGATAGCAGGAAACGACTGTGTTGAGTATTCACAGCCGTCTGTATATGACGTCCGGTCCTCGTTTCCCTCCGCGACGAGGGTAAATAGCAATAGTAACGCGAAGATACAGTGGGTTGAAAGCCACCGTCACGAAAGTTGGTGGAGCAAAGGTGATTTGTAGGCATTCTACATAGATGGCTCAGCAAATGCTTGTTGGATGGGCAGACGTCGGCTATAACAATCCGCAAGTCTATACACGCAAGCTAGACAAAAACATGCGCAACAGTGACGAAGCTCCTGAATGAACATAATTTCTCTGATTGATCGCTGGTTGTTCCCGCCACTCCTTTTTGCGGTTGTGCTGCTCTGTGGATGCGAATCTGAAAAAGCAGCAGACCGTCCGTTGATGTTGCGGATGGCGCATGTCTACGAGGTCACCGCGCCGACTCATGCGTACGGGACGGAGCTTTTGTCAGAGCGGCTTCGTGAGAAAACGAATGGCTTGGACGTGACGGTTTATCCCGCGGCACAACTGGGCAGTGAATCTGAGATACTCGAACAGTTGGTAGCCGGTGAGTTGGATTTGGCAATCACCGGGCCATCGTTCCTTGCCATGTGGCACCCGCCGGTTGGCGTGTTAGATGCAGCTTTCGCAACTCGCGATCTTGACCATATGCTCGAAATCGCAGGAAGTGAAAAAATGGCTCCGGAGTGGGACGAGCTTCGCAAGAAGTATGATGCGCGGGTCCTGGATACGTGGGCCTATGGGTCACGACATCTCACGTCGAACGTGCCCATTCGTCATCCGGACGATCTGGCGAGTTTTCGACTGCGAGCGCCCGGGGCCCAGATCTTTCAGGCATCTGCGGAAGCACTCGGCGCAAGTCCGATGCCGATTGCGTTCAGCGAAGTCTACCTTGCACTACAGCAGGGAATTGCCGACGGCCAAGAGAATCCGGTGCCTGTAATCAAATCGATGGGATTCCATGAAGTTCAGAAGTGCCTGAATCTGACAGGTCACATTCAGTCGTCGTTGCAAATTCTAGTCAACGAACGCACATGGAAGCGACTGACGACTGATCAGCAGAAAGCGCTGCTTGAGTCGATTCAGGAACTGGGTGACGACGTCTATGACGGATTGATAAAAGACGAGAAGAAGCTGATCGAAGAATGGAAAAAGGACGGAACGATGAAGATCATCGAAGACGTTGACGTCAACGCTTTCCGCGAACGATGCCGAAAGTACTTTTCGAAAGGTTTCGAATTCAGTGATGTCTACAACCGCATCACCGCGGAACCGTCAGAAAAGGATGGTCAATGAACGCCGACAACGACACTAGATCAGGGGACCCAGAAGCCGACCAAGCATTTGTTGATTCCGGTCCGCCCGCCAGCGACGCATCAGAATCGACCAGCGAGAAACCGTTTCCGTTGGCAACTTGCGTTCGCTGGATGGTGCTCGGCGAAAAGACCATTGCCGCCTTGTTTCTGCTGGTCATCGTGTCCACGATGGCGGCACAAGTCTTCGCTCGCTATGTCTTTAACTCTCCGTTTCAGTGGAGCGAAGAGGTCGCGCGATTCGCGTTGATCTGGTTGACGTTTATCTCGGCCGCATTTGTGATGGCCGAGAGGCGTCACATCGCGGTCGACGTGATTTCGTCTCGAATTGGCGACAGCGGAAAGCTGTTTATCGAATGCATGAGCTACGTTGTGGTCGCAACCACGTGTCTGTTGCTGTTGATCGGCGGCGTCAGTTTTGTCTGGTATGTGGGCAAAGTGGGATCACCAGCTCTGGGCGTACCCAAAAGTTGGTGGTACGGAGCGGGCATGGTGGGTCTGTTGCTGATGGCAGTGCATTCACTTGTGAATCTTCTTCAGGTATGGATGACAGGGAAGCCCATTCCGCGTGAAACCCATGTTGAAGAAGCTGCCTTTCAACTGAAAATGGAGCCGGGCGAATGATTCTGGGTTTACTGGTCATTATCATGTTGGTGCTTTTGTTTTCGCGGGTGCCAGTCGCCATCAGCATGCTATTGCCGTGTCTTGCCTACGTCGCATGGTCACCGGACATCACGCTCGGAGTCGCACTTCAGCAGACAGTCGGATCGGTCGATTCATTTCCGCTTCTGGCTGTTCCGTTATTCATCATGACCGGTTATCTGAGTAACGCTGGCGGCTTGGCCGACCGGCTTTTTCGGATGTTACTAACTTTGTTCAAAAAGATTCCAGGCAACCTGGGATTTGTCAACGTCTTCAGCAGCCTGATGTTTTCCTGGATGAGTGGCGCCGCCATCGCCGATGCTGCAGGACTCGGTTCCGTCCTTGTACCGGCGATGAAGAAACGCGGCTATGACGAAAAGTTTGCGCTCGGTCTGACTGGAGCATCATCGCTTATCGGGCCGATCATGCCGCCAAGTATCCCAGCGATTGTCTACGCGGTCTCCGCCGGCGTTTCTGTTGGATCTTTGTTCTTCGCAGGAGTGCTGCCCGCACTGGTGCTGACATCAATCCTCTGCATCTTCGTTTATCGAGATGCTCGAAAGAACCCACTGCGTGAAGAAGCAGTCGCTCAAGACATTCCTGTCGCTAAGGCGATCAGATCGGCGGTTCCGGTGCTGCTAACGCCCGTTATCATTCTTGGCGGAATTCTCGGCGGGATCTTTACCCCAACCGAAGCAGCGGCGGCAGCCGTGATGTGGGTGCTGACCTTGAGTATCTGCTACCGGTCACTTTCGTTCAAAGCATTCCGCGGAGTTCTGATCAAGACGGCCAACACCACCGGTTCGATCTTGCTGATCGTCGCGGCCGCCGGTCTGTTCGGTTGGGTCATCGCACGCGAACAAGGTCCTCAAGCAGTGACCGAGGCGATACTGCAGTTCACGGATAATCCGATCGTGTTTCTGTTGCTGATCAATGTCGTTCTGCTGATCACCGGAATGATTCTCGAACCTGTTGCAGGACTCTTGATAACCGTCCCCGTGCTCCTTCCTGCCGCCGTTGAATTTGGAATCGATCCACTGCATCTTGGAATCGTGATGATTCTCAACCTGGTCCTCGGCCTGTTGACGCCCCCGGTCGGTCTCGTGCTGTACGTGCTCAGCAGCGTCACGGGAAGCCCTGTTGAAACAGTCACTCGCGGAACGGTCCCGTTTCTAATCCCGTTGCTGATCACGTTACTTCTTATCACGTTCGTTCCGGCATTCAGCCTCTTGTTGCCAGGACTTCTAGCAAAATAGATCACCTTCATTAACGTGTCACTGAGAGAGGGCGACAGGAAACGTTTTTTCAGAGGAAGGCAATATTAACCAGTTCCGAGATGGAACAATACCATCGCGACGGATTCGGCGACGCGGACGTGGCGTACTCGTGATTCTAAATCAGGTTGCGGGCTTAATCTAAGTTAACCGAGCCGGTGCTCTTCCCGAATCGTTCTTTTTCAACGCCCATTTTCTGGAGCACGGATAGCAGGAAATTGCTGTGTTGAGTATTCACAGCCGTCTGGATATGACGTCCGGTCTTCATGTCGCCCCCCGCCTTGCCAGCCAGCAGAATCGGAATATTCACACCGCTATGAGTATTTCCCTGTGACATGCCGGCACCGAATAACATCAACGAGTTGTCGAGCAGGCTGCTGCCGCCTTCATCAATGCGGGCCATCTTGTCCATCATGCGCTGTAATCGCTGGACGTGCCACCGACAGATGATCTTATACTCTTTCAGCAGTTGCGGGTTATTACGATGGTGTGAGGTCACATGGTGGTCATTGTTGACACCGTCAAGGAAGGCAAAGTTTTTTTGCTTAGACCGTGGCCCATCATCAAAGTGGCAACTCGG
Source organism: Planctomycetota bacterium (assembly GCA_014238905.1). GTDB lineage: Bacteria > Planctomycetota > Planctomycetia > Pirellulales > Pirellulaceae > JABAAE01. Next base: position 123,093 of record JABAAE010000014.1, on the reverse strand, counting down.
GTCGTGTTGGTCCACATTCCGAGAATCATGATGTCGATCATGGCGTCCATATACTCTTCGGCGTTGTCTGGAACTTCCTCAGGCGGCCGAGATTTTGTGGTCTTGTTTGCAGATAAAGACGGTGCCCAACCACCTTTGGCGTTTTTTGGTGGAGTAATAATTTTGTCGAGTCGTTCTTCGAGTTCACGAACCGAGGAAAAATACTGGTCCATCTTTTGCTTGTCGTGTGCGCTCAAGTTCTTGCTTAGCGATTTGGACCGATCCAGTACGGCATCGAGAATACTGCGCTGGCTCAGGGCCTTTCGCCGAGCTTCTGGGCTGTTGAAATCGCGATACATTCGATCAAAAGCGACTCGCGGATTAAGCTCAGGTGCGAGAAGGACATTGTCTTCATTCCAGCTGACATTGCTGCACGTCAGGTAGCCCTGGGCCCTCGGCGGTTCGGTGCCTAGACGCAGATGAGGCACTCGACTATGGCCACACGCGCATTCCCTGACCCCGCATCCGATTTGAACAGCGAATCAGGAGCGGTTATCTTGACCAATCCACCGCGATTAAAGGTGTGATCCATTCGTCAAATCACGAGGTGCCGAATCCATGCTTAACACAAGCCCAAGAGGCTCGCTTATTATTGTTTGGCTTCGCCTGGTCGCCATCAGCGGAGTTTTCCATTGCGTCTCGGCAAATGCGTGGTTTGATGAGTTGCCCCGAACCATTGTTGCCTTTGGAGATTCGACGACTGCGCGTCGCGGCAATCTCGAGGTCTACGCGAACTTGTTGGCAGCAGGTCTAGGGACAGTGGAAGCACCGGTGCGAGTCATCAATGAGGGCGTCGGTGGCAACACTACCAAGCATGCTCGCCAACGGTTTCAAACCGCTGTGCTGGATCGCAAACCAGGACTGGTCATCATTCAATTTGGGATCAATGACGCAGCGATCGATGTCTGGCGAAGTCCAGTTGCCACGGAAGCTCGAGTTGATCTGGAGACCTACGGTACGAACCTTCGTTACTTTTGCCAGACCGTAAAAGCCCAGGATTGCCGAGTCATCCTGATGACGCCTAATCCAATGTGTTGGACTGACAAGCTGAAAGCTCTATATGGCAAGTCGCCCTACGATCCAAAGGCCGCAGGTGGGTTCAATGTCGTGTTAAAAGAGTATGCCAAAGTCGTTCGCAAGATAGCCAAAGACGAGGAAGTCCTGCTGGTTGATGTTTATCAGGAGTTTAATTCGTTTGCAAAACGAGAGGGGCAAACGGTTCAGGACTTGTTGCTCGATGGTATGCATCCCAACGGTCGTGGTCACCAGCTGATCGCAGCACGTTTGTCGTACGCCATTTCCCAAGCCACCGCTGCCGATGGTTTGATCGCCTCCATTACGAAAGAAACGCTGTGGCGAAATCGCGAGGGAACGAACCTTACCTGGTTTCATCCTCGGGCCTGCATGATTCCCGGCAAGGATGGCAAACCCTGGGCGCTAATGACATTGCAAGAAATCGGTGGGTCAGATTATTTCGGACCTGTGCACCAGTCGATCTCAAAAGACGAGGGCAAGACGTGGAGTACACCGCAGCCGATCGCAGCCTTCGGTCGGCAACCGGTTTCCGGGCGCGATGACGATCTTAAAGCTGCCGTTTGCGATGTGACTCCCCAATATCACGCGGCTACCAACACGGTGATCGCGATGGGGCATGTCGTTTTTTATAAAGGAAAATATTTTGCTCGTAACGAGCAATTGCCCCGTTATCCGGTGTACGCCATTGGCCAATCCGATAAAAGTTGGTCAAGCCGCAAGATCCTAGAGTGGGATGATCCTCGGGGCGCGTTTATCTACTCCAACAACTGCGGTCAACGCATTGTGATGCCAGACGGCCAGATTCAGATGTCGTTTACTTTTGGGCCTCAGTCAGAGCATCGGATGGTGGCTGGAGTGCAGGCGAAATACGACGGCGAAGAGTTAAAGGTCAAGCAGGTCGGTCCTCCTTTGAAACACCCGCACGGCCGCGGCCTGTTGGAGCCGAGTGTCGCGAGTTTTGCAGACAAGTTCTGGATGACCATGCGAGCAGAAAACGGGCGAGGCTATGTGAGCGTCAGTGACGATGGACTGAATTGGGAGCCGAAGCGGACGTGGGATTGGGATGACGGAACCCCTTTGGAGATGTCGACCACCCAACAGCACTGGCTGACTCATAGTGACGGCCTGTTTCTGGTGTACACTCGCAAGGACGATACGAATGCCAATGTGATTCGCTGGCGATCACCTCTCTACGTCGCTCAAGTCGATCCGAAAAAACGATGTCTGATCAAAGCCACCGAGCGGGTGGTTCTGCCTTTGGTGGGTGACGGCGTGAAGGCTCCCGATCAGGTTGCATTGATGGGCAATTTCAACGTAACCAACGTTAGCCCTGATGAGTCTTGGGTAACCGTGGGCGAGTGGATGCCGCGGGCGGGTTTCCGTGGCGACGTTCTGTTGGCTAGAATTCGTTGGTCCCAACCTAATCGTCTGCCGCTATGGTAAAGCCGCCAGTCGACTCCGCTGGTTTGTTGGGCGGGGGGGAGTGGTTGAGCAGCATAGCATGTAACAGAGGCAGGGAGCCAAGCGTGAAATCGTGTGGTCAAAAAATCGGACTAGTCGAGGGTCTAAAGATCTTGAGTTAAAGTGGACAATGGGCCGGCCCAATCAACTACGACCAAAACCTCGAATTGAGGTGGGGCTTTGTTATAATTCGCAACCAAAACGGTTAACAGGATCGCTGTAAGAAGTTAATGAATAAGAAATCGCCGAATTTCAACATCGCTATTTTTCGGATGTCTGAGGGGTAGATCCGCCGTGCAGAGCTATTTCGTGATTCAATGAGTTATGGAAAATATCAACACATAGGTCGTATCAAGAGCCAGTAGTGAAACCTCGGCCAGTAAACCGTCGATGAAGCCACCGCAGACTACCTCTGTAGGCATCCAGCGAATGGTGGTCAATCAGAATCGTGGATTCCGGTGGCAAGTCAGGGAACTCGAACATCTCGCGGTTGGAAATTACGTTTTTTGATCCGGCGTTTGACGATTATGAAATCACCCGAAACGAATCAAGATGGAGAAAAACCTCTTCGCTTGGTAACCGAACATCGATCAGGTATCGATGTCAGAAAATTTGGTAAACACTCCATTTTATTCCAGTCGCAGATGCTTATACTTATCTTACTCGGTTGGGATCTATTGAAAAAATTGGCTGGATGGAAATTGAAGATTGGAGAGATCGGTATCTGATGGAATCAAAATTTAACGTTGCCCGTTTGGTGGGCGAAGAAAGACGCGAAGGAAATTCGTTGGCGAGCGTTTCCCGGCATTGGCAGGGCGAAAAGGAAAGCTTCTGTTTTGTAAGCCCGCACGACGACGACGTCGTTCTGGGTGCCGGACTGGCCATTCAAATGGCGGTTCAAGAAAAGGTGCCCGTTCATGTGTTGGTGGTCACTGACGGCTCGATGGGGTATTGCACGCTAGATGAAAAAGAATCGATCGCGTCGATTCGCGAGCAAGAAACCTACAACAGCCTCGTAGAGCTAGGTGTCCCAAAAGAAAACGTAATCTTTCTCCGGTTCCCCGATTGCCAGTTAGGACTGTTCGTTGGCCGAAGACTGGCCAACGATGAACCGAGCGCAATAGAGGGTTTTACCGGGCTGCAAAACTCGTTTACCTATTTTCTGCGTCAGATCCGCCCGACTCAAGTGTTTGTGCCGACGATCAACGACTTGCACCCTGACCACAAGGTGACCAACGAGCAGTTGCAGATATCCCTTTTTCATTCCACCGGTGATATCTGGCCCGAGTTGGGGCCGCCGCTTGACGCAGTTCCCGCGATCCATGAGTTGGCAATTTACTGCGATTTCCCCGAGCCACCGACGTTGCGTATCGCGTCTGACGAGACAACGTTTGAGAAAAAACTGACGGCCATCGCGGCTTTCAAATCTCAGAAACAGATTGCTAAGTTGATCGAAAACGTTCGCAACGCCGGTCCACAGGAATACGTGCGCACGATCAACTTTTGTTTCTATCAACCCGAGACCTACCACCATTTGTTTCAGGACAGCAAGTACCCTAATCAAATTGGTAGATAGGCGATGACCGATAAAGTTCTTTATTTAGGCGATACGGCGCTGGATGCGGCCGCCAGCTATCTGGCGGGTGTGATGTTGCATTGCAATATTCCGTTCGATTATATCGATTCGGCGACGAAGTGTACCGACAAGCAGTTAGACCAAGACTATTGCGCGGTGATCATCAGTGACTATCCATCCACCAGCTTTCGTCCTGAACATTTTGAGCAATTGATTACCAAAACCCGAAGCGGAACCGGACTCATCATGATCGGCGGCTGGGAAAGCTTTACCGGATTGGGTGGCGATTATGACGCCACACCACTCGCCGAGATTCTGCCGGTCGAGATGCAGGACGCTGACGATCGAGTTAATAGTTTTAGTCCGTGCATGATCAAACTCGAAGCGGAGCACCCAATCGCGGCAAGACTGCCTTTTGTGACGCAATCCGTTGCGATCAACGGGTACAACCGGTTGTGTGCCAAGCCGACGGCGAAGACGATCTTGTCGGTAAAACGTTATTGCGTCTCATTGGTGGACGACGACTTTGACTTTTCAGAACAGAGTGTCGATCCGCTGCTCGTCGTTGGCCAAGAACAAAATGGGCGTGTTGCCTGCTACGCGGGGGATGTGGCGCCGCATTGGGCAGGCGGGTTTGTCGATTGGGGCGACCACCGCCACGTGCTTCAGGCGGGTGGCGCGGGCGAGGTTGAAATTGGCAATTGGTACATTGAATTTTTTGGAAATCTCATCAAGTGGGTTTCCAGACAGATCTAGAGAATCAATCAAGGAAAAAGAGATGCTTCAGGGGAATGCTATTATTGGTCAGTCCGGCGGCCCGACCTCCGTTATCAACGCCTCATTGGTTGGGATCATCCACGCTGCGGTAGAATGCGAGGGGATCAAATCGGTGCTGGGCATGCGATACGGAATCGAAGGCTTTCTGGAAGAGGACATTATTGATCTCGGCGCCGAGTCCCCCCGGAATCTTGAACAAATCAAGAACACGCCGTCCAGTGCCCTCGGTTCCTGTCGTTTGAAGCTTCAGGATCACCATCTACCCGATGTATTGGAGTTGCTCAAGAAGCATCAGATCCACTACTTGTTTCTAATCGGCGGCAACGACACGATGGATACGATTCATCGTGTCGAGGCGTATGCGAAAGCACACGACTATCCGTTGGTCGGAATTGGAATCGCAAAAACGGTTGACAACGATCTATTTGGTACCGATCATACTCCAGGATTTGCAAGCGCCGCCCGTTATATGGCGTTGTCGATTCAGCAGGCCGGGACGCTCGCACGTGACATGCAGCGGGTTGATCAATTCGTTGTGTTTCAGTGTATTGGCCGTGAAGCGGGTTGGCTCGTCGGTGCCACTGCGGCAGGCAAAAAGTTGGAATCGGACGCCCCACATCTGATGTGTTTTCCAGAGCGGGCGTTTGACAGAACGAAGTTCATCGCCGATGTGAAACGCTGTCACCAACAGTATGGTTTCGTTTCCATCGTGTGCGGTGAGGGCATCACTCATGCGGATGGCTCGCCGGTGTCAGCATCGAATACCCAGGACAAATTTGGCAATGTTGAGTTTGGTGCCATGGGCGGCACCAGTGCGGCGATGGCGCTGCATCGGATTATTTCAGATGAATTCGGTTTTCGTGGCGAATTCCAAGTGACTGAGTCCTTGCCAATGTGTGCTGCCGATCGCGTTGTACAGCTAGATTTAGACGAAGCGTATACCTGTGGACAAAAAGCGGTTGAACATGCGGCCAACGGTACGACTGGCGTAATGGTAGCGATGCGTCGGGCGGAGGGTAGCCAATATCGCTGCGAGTATACCACCGCGCCTCTCAGCGAAGTCGCCGTCGCCGCGAAACCGTTGCCGGATGAATATATTAACACCGAGGGGAATTTCGTTACCGACGCTTTTATGGATTACCTTCGACCTCTGATAGGCGAAATGCCTTCTTACGCACGACTTGCCGGGATACCGATCAAGCATTAGACCGATTGTTGGATCTGGTTTTTGACTTTCGAGTACCCTCCTTGCCGCCTATGACTTCCCTTCATCAAAAACCGAAAACCAGACTCAAAACCTTGTCTCGAGACTGAAATCCCTGAACTGAAAACGAGTAATTAAATGAATTTTGTTGAAAAGTACCTTCGGTTTGAACTTGCCAAGGAGATGTTGCAAACTCCGAACATTGCCCGCAATTTCAGGCTGGACGATGTGTCGCGGGCCCTACAAGCCATCCAGGCATCGGGCAAGCTTTTTTTGACTGGAGAGGGATCCAGTCGCATTTTTCCAGCCAAAAACGCGATTTATACAGCACTCACCAGCGGCCTGGATTTGCAAATTGTGACCGAGGGAGGACGGCAAGCTGCGGAGTATGACTTGGCTGATTATGTTGTCTTCGCTGCTTCCAACAGTGGTTCGACCAAAGAAGCGATCTCTCTTCTGGATCAGCTGACCAAAGCCGGACACAAGAATTTGTTCGGTCTTACGGCCCGCGAAGAAACGACTTTGGCAAGTTATGCCAACGAAACGTTTGTCCTCAAGTGTGGTTGGGAGCAGGCAGTGGCAGCCACCAAGAGCGTTGCCGAGCAGGCTCTTTTTTACCAAGAACTCGTGGCACAACTTCAAGGCGAGTCAATCCTGAGTCAACTTCCGGCGTTAGGCGATGCGATCGAAAAAGCTCTGACCATTGAGATCGATCCCGAAGTAACCAAAGCAATTGCCGGCGCAGGCACCATTTATTTTGCTGGTAGAAATGACGGGGTCGGTGAGGAGTTGGCCCTCAAAACGAATGAAATTACTCGCAAGAAAAGTGACTTTCTCGAAGGGACCTACGCAGTACACGGCATCGAAGAGGTGATGGATGCTGACGACGTGGTCGTCGTGATCAACCCGTTCGAAGCAGAACTTGAAAAGCTCAAAGAAACGCTGGTCGATGGTGTTGGACTGACCATTGTCACGATCTCTACTGCGGAATCGATCTTTCCCGGCATCGTGATTCCGGATGCGGGCTCGCTGCAAAATTATGTTGATCTCGCTGCGGGTTGGAACATTCTGATCGAAGTTGGAATCAGCCTTGGCATCGACCTCGACAAAGCCGAGCGGGCCAGGAAGGTCGGCAATGAATTCACTACAGATTGAGATTAAAAGGCCCATGTTGGACGGATTTTTTCTCCACCATGCTGTTCAAATATTCCTCGTGTGCAGTTGGAAAATTGCGGAACAAACTCATAAGTTCCGTCAAAGACATTCATCAATCAAAGGCATTCATCGGTGATGTTTCTGATGAACCGTTCCCGATGGACATTTAGGTTCGGGCTTCGTGGCGGTCAATGGATCGGACTGATTGCTTCCCAAGCCAGAAAATGTCGGAACGAGTCACTAAACTCGTGTAGCGGTCTATTGATGAGTTGCTGTCCATTCGTCAAAAGCTCATCATGCGAATGGGTCCAATCTCGGGCAACCACTTCCATGGATTCCACAGTGCGGCTTTCTGGGCAATTACAGTCCAAAATGCGCCTGAGCCCAAAGTTTTATTGTCGGCTGACTTTTTTCACCGAGCGGGGAGGTTTGGGTCGGTGATGCAAACCGGATCAGAGCCGCTAAACGAAGCGGAGTTGTCGTCATCCTCTTCGGCAGCTCCTTTTTTCGTTTTTTCCCCGCCGTATTGGGCCGCCGATCTTGCCTCGATAGAGCCTGAAATAGGCACGGCTTCCTGCTGCTTGAAGTTGAAATCCGGGACGATCTCTGGGGCTCGCCATGAAGGCGGGCAATCTCTTCATACTCCCCTCGCTAGGTGCATTCTTCTACAGACTTTGGTACTCTTGCTCACGGCGTATCCTTTCCGCCCTCGCCGGCAGCTGAATCTTGAAGGTTTAATTGGATACGGCGTCTCGGTTGACTTCAGCATATCACCTTTTGACAATAACCCCAGGAGAAGACTGGAATGCGTAAAAGTTATCGTTGGCTCAGCTTTTTGACAATCGTTTTCACGGCTTTCCTTAACACGCTGTTGGTGGCCCAGTCACCCGATGTTCAACGCCATGTGGTTGTTATCAGCATCGACGGCTTTGCAGCTTTTCTTGTTGACGATCCCAAGGTACCGTTGCCAAATATTCGGCGTCTCGCGCGGGAAGGCTGTATCATTGAAGGCGGGATGACCGTTTCGGATCCGTCGGTGACCTGGCCCAATCACACAACCTTGGTGACCGGCATGAAGCCTGGTCGTCATGGAGTACTTGCCAATGGAGTGCTGGTACGTGGCGGAATTGGAACGCCGGTGAAGATCGATTCCCACCGTGACCAGAGTGACTTGGTGAAAGTTCCCACCGTGGCGGATGTGGCACACTCTGCTGGGCTGAGGACTGCTGAGGTGAACTGGCCGTGTACTCGCAATTCAAAATCGTTTGACGATCAGTTCCCTGATGTTCCCAATGCGCTGGATTACACGACGCCCCGTTTGCGGAAAGAGCTCATTGAAAAGGGGCTTTTGCGGGATGAGAAACACTCCTCATTTCGAAATGCAAGCGTTGTCGGTCTGGATTATGTCTGGACGGAAGCGGCTTGCCATTTGATTCGGACACGAAAACCACACCTGACACTGGTACACCTTCTAAATAACGATTCCGCACATCATAAACGGGGAGCACAATCACAAGCGGGATACACCGCCAATGCGTATGCCGACATGTGCGTGTCTCGGATTGTTGAGGCGATTGATGACGCTGGAATCCGTGATCGCACGACGATCATTCTGGTCGCCGATCACGGCTTTGCACTGACTCCCAAAGCGATTCGACCGAATGTTCTGTTGCGACAAGCGAAATTATTGGAGGTCGTAGAAGGAAAACTGACGCAGGCACGAATACACGTGATTCCCGAAGGTGGAATTGGCTTTGTTTACTGTACCAATCCAGCAAAAGCATCTCAGGACGCTTTCGAGTTCAGAAAAATGTTAATAGGACAGGAAGGCGTTGCCGACGTGCTGCTGCCAGATCGTTTTGGTGAAGTCGGCTTCCCGCACCCACGGGAATATAATCAGACCCCCGACGCCATTCTGGTCGCAAAAGAGGGATATGCAGTCTCTGGGGCCGTGACGGGAGAGACCCTTGTCGCCACTTTTGAAGAGGCACGAACGTCATACGGATCCCATGGATTGCTGGCGAAAATCTCCAAGATGAAAGCGATGTGTATTCTCTCCGGCGCGGGAGTTCGATCAGGAATCAAACTGCCAGAAGTAAACAACACCGTCGTCGCTCCTACGATCGCCAAACTGTTGGGACTCAAGTACCCCAACGCTGACGGCAAGCCCCTGTTGGACGCATTACAAACGTCAGCCAATGGAAGTGAACGCTGATATTCAGTTTTCAAAAAAACCTGATGTTGTGCTGTGGCATTGACGACATTCGGCCTTCCGAGGCCGAATAAAAACTACCTTTGGCGTTGGCTATCTGATGACCTCATGGAGGACGGTGGTGAGACTCCTGATGACATGCCATCCTCTGGATGAGACTGGTTTCTAGAAACCTGACCGGTTCCCCCGCGTTTTTGCCCGCTTCCAGGGCAAACTCGTTCGGCCGATAGTGTTCCTGCATGTCAGGCAAATCGACGAGTAGATCGAACGCTGCACCGGCTAGCATCTTGTCGGTATGGAAATAGTGGACATGGGAACCTTGGTCAACCTTCTGGCTTTTTGATCTGCCATCGCAGTTAAAACACCTCAACCACGGATGTCCACCCAGCTGAAATTGATGTAGTTCGTTTAGATTCAGGCAGGCCTTTACCATGCGATCGCTCTGTTTTGCTTTCGAGGAATTCGGCCAGGCCTCAAGGCGGGAAAAACTTCTGGAGCAAAGTCCATCGTTCCCGCGGGCGAGGGATGGTTTAACGAGGACGCTTCGCCTTGCCCAGCGAGATGTCGTAAGCGATGCCGCCGGGGACAGTGGCGAAAACAAGTCGTAGACGACTGTTCTCTAACTCCGCGGTGGCAATTTTGAAAATCGCCTTTTTAATTTTGGCCTGTGGATTGTCCAATGGAGCTTGACGCGGTGCGAATTCGGTGTGCAGAATCGAGATCCCCGAAAGTAGCAGATCGGTCTCCTGCGGATGCACGGCGGGCGTTTTAACTTCGATTGTGGTCATCCGTCTCGCCTTGGAAAATTTGATCTGGATGGAGTGTTTGGCCGCTTCGTCCACCTCGATCTGTTTGTAACTGAAGCCGGGCGGGCCTAGGATCAGGTTCAAGTCCTTGCCAACTAGATATTCACGGTCCGTCCCGTCCTTGGGCCAATCGATCACGGTGCCGTCGGCCAAAGTGAGTTTTGGCAATTGGCGTCGGGCAACGCGGTAGTAGGGTTGCTTGTCTCCGAACGTTTCGAAGTAGTGGAAATCTTTGGTTGAACCGACGTAGCGGACGAAATAGCGGGTCAACGGCTGGTTGCCCAGCGTACCGAATTGCCCGCTCACCTTCTGCTTGAATTGTTTGAGCGAATAGGTGGGTGGGGTTTTCGGGGCCTGTTTCAACCTGTTTGATTGTCCACACCCGCTCGTTTCCAAGCAAAACAAGGTGATTAAAACCAAGGTCCCTCGAAAGACGGACTGGGGAGGATTTGCAATCGGTGAATACAAAAGCAGTGGACATCGCATTGAAGGAAGTCTCCATCGATTACTCTTGAATGTGCCCCGTTCTACCAATACTAGCGAATCGGAAGGTGGGGACAAGGCGATTTTTTGACCAATCCGCCCAAGTTGGTAAGGATTCTCAAGAAGAAGGAACAGCGGACAAACCCGGGGACATCCCTTCTGAAGTTGCGGTTGATTGTATCTGAACCACGGCAAGCCGGGTGCCATTAGTCGGCACGAGGCTTAAATCCGTCCTGCCAGTTCATCCAGAGTGCTTCGGTTTCGTTTTGGCCGGAATTTGAAATATGGCTTTTTCCACCATCTCTTTTCTGCGCTGATTCGTTGTTGGAGTTAGCTCAGCATCTTCGTAAAGGTTCTTCCCGCGACTCTCCGTTTCGAGAGAGACCATCCAGGGTCCGAGGCGAACCCTCAAGGTCCCTCGGTCGACTTCACAGGTTTCAGTTTGAATTCCCTGATGCTGACACCTTTGTTCGGGGCTTTCTGGGTAAATGAGATCCGGCTTCGTCCCTCTTACAATTCGAGTTCAACGGGTTTGGTATCCATCCAGTCGGTTTTGGTGTACGGCATGTCGACATCCAACAGGGTTCTCCTGTTGACGCGGAGCAGGAATTGTCGGTCCACCGTCACGGTACATACATCCGCAGTAAACTCGTACTTGCCGGCCTTGGGAATATCTACCGTGTAACTGAGCAACTCCGGGCGTTGGCGTTGCAAACCGTAGTGCACTTGCATTCCCCCATCGATGCTTTCCATGAATCTTATCTCATCACCGTTCTTCGGTGATCGACATTGCTGCTACGGGAATGGTGATTGTGCCATCCTGGCCCACAGCGACCGTCCGAAACTTCTCAGGGATCACTATCTGCTCGATCTTTTCCTTCTCGTTACTCACATTAGATTCTGCGAGTTCTTCACCCGTGGCCCCTATGTCTTTTATTTTCTGATCTTCGACGATGGCCTGTCTCTTGTAGAAACCAAGCAATCGCCAGAACCCACCGCTGAATCCGTAGTTCCCCGGGGCATCTTCGGCCAGGTGGTGATTTCGCACGCAATAATCAGGGTGACGATTGTCTAAAGCGCTTGTTGTTTTTTCTTTGGCTTGAGTTCAGATCATTCCGCCGGCGAGAAGCTGGTAGGTTGATGTACAGCGGTCATAAAATGAGTATCATGGGGACGCCCTTCCCCGGTTTCCTGCCAATGCTTCCTCGAGGAATTCAAAATGAAAGCTTGCCATATTTTTTTCCTGAGCCTTGTTTTCGCGATGATCTTTCATCACGCTTCCGGGGCAGACGATTGGACAAATTTCCGTGGTCCTGGTGGACAAGGATATTCCACTGAGAAGAATCTCCCTACTCAATGGGGGGATGAAGAAAATTTAGCCTGGAAGGTAAAGCTGCCCGGGGCCGGGTCCTCTAGTCCTATCGCGTTGGGGGAAAAACTATACCTGACTTGCTACAGCGGTTATGGAATCAATCGCGGTGAGGGCAGTTTGGACGCCTTGAAACTACATCTGGTGTGCGTCAACAGCCAAGATGGTTCAGTCGAGTGGGATACAAAAATTAATTCCAGTCAACCGGAGAGCGATCGTGTCCGAGATCATGGTTATGCTGCGGCAACACCGGCGACCGATGGAAAAAACATCTATGTGTTTTTTGGCAAAACGGGCGTTGTTAAATTTGATCTCAATGGCAAAAAGATTTGGCAAACATCGGTGGGTGACGGGGTTCATGGTTGGGGATGCGGAACGTCTCCGGTTCTTTATCAAAACCTGGTGATCGTTAACGCCAGCGTCGAAAGTGGATCGGTGGTTGCCATCGATAAGGAATCAGGAGAAGAAAAATGGCGTGTTGAGAGTATGAACCGGTCCTGGAGTACACCGCATCTGGTGGCTGTTGGCGGTAAACAGGAATTGGTTGTTAACTCCAAAGATGAAATCTTGGCCTACAATCCAGCTACCGGTGAGAATCTTTGGAGCTGCAAAGGGATTCCGGATTATGTTTGTCCCAGCATCGTCTCGCACCAAGGGGTTGTTTATGTTTTGGGCGGTCGTTCGTCGATGACCGTCGCCGTGAAAGCTGGTGGCAAGGGTGAAGTCAGTGAAATCTGGCGAGCTCGAGTTGGAGCAAATGTCACTTCACCTGTCGTTTATCAAGATCATCTTTACTGGGTCAGCGATCGAAACACCACGGCCTATTGTTTGAAATTGTCAGACGGAGAGGTGGTGTATCAGAAACGGGTAGCGTCGCAACCTTATGCTTCTTCAGTGATTGCCGATGGAAAAATTTATGTGGTGACACGTCGCGCCGGAACCATCGTGCTGGCCGCTAAACCAGATTTTGAAGAACTCGCTCAAAATAAACTGACCGACGGCACCCAGTTTAATGCCAGTCCCATTGTCTCCGGTGGCAAAATCTATTTGCGCAGTGATGAAAATCTTTATTGCGTCGCCAAGGGGAGTCGTTAAACCGTCGTCTGGGAATCCAAGACGCGGTTAGCTGCCAGACACTCTTGCAGCCGCCGGAGGATTGATGGCGTGAGCCCTTCAGGTGACGCTGTTGGTTTTCTAGAAACGAGATTGCTTGGAAACCTGATTGCCAAGAGGCCGAATGCTTGAACATTTGGATTTCAGTATTGGGCGTTTTGGGAACCCTTTCTCGGGAACCCTTTCTCGGGAACCCTTTCTCATCGAGTCGATTTTGGATTTCAATCAACCGCTCGCCAACAGATTGTGATGGTTTAGTCGTTGGCTTTTCTGAGTTCCCTTGTTTTTTTGGTTGGAATTCTGGGTGTCGATTAGCTCTTTGTTCCGGTTTTTTTTCCGCGGAGTTGGTGATTCATCACAAAGATACGCCTAACCTGGTATTCCCAATGATTGTTAATCCAACGGCTGAATCCTCGTTGGCATCCGGCCTGCTTGGCTTGGCAGGCATCGGAATTAAAAAAAACGGTGGCGGCAGGATCCGCTAGAAAAAAAGCCGGCCGCCTGCAGGTCAAGGTTGAATCGCATAGGCTTTGGTTGGCTTGCCTGCCTCGGTCAGATTGCCGGTGGTCCACAGTATCCCGCGCACAACCAATTCCAGGTAACGATCGTCACCCACCGTATCGTTGAAATGGCCGAGCGACGTGCTGAAGATTTTGGTCTTTTTAGGACCGTAAAGGTTGGTCCAGGCTACTACTGCTTTGGAAACCTTTGGTTTGGCATTGGGGTTGGCTTTGAGTGCCTTGGGATTGATTTTTTGAACCTGGGAGCCGGCCGCCAAAACTTCAGCACCCGGGTAGACTCTTACATTATTGTAAAGTTCCTCATTAATCGTCCTCCACGGTGCTAGTCCTTTGACGATCGGGTTGGTTGATTTTTCGTAAGTGATGTCGATGGGCAGTTTGGGTCCGTGGCCGGTTGACTGCAACCCGATCATTTCATACCAGCCGGCATTTTCAGCACCGAGGTTCACGGCTTTGCGAAAATTTCCCCAGCGGTAGCTGTGCATCGCACAGTGTAGATTGACCGCGGGGACACCGCTTTTGTGCGCGGCAAGAATTCGTTTGACATAAGGTCCATCGGTGACGTTGGCCGAGCACTCATCATGGATGACCACATCATAGCCCTCGGCCCATTGGTCAGATTCATAGATTTCAAAAGTCGCATCGGTGCCCTTGCTGGGATTAAAGATAATCGTCACTTCGGAATGGATTCGCGTTTCGATCCCCTGCTTTAAAATTTGGGTTTGTTTTGCGTAGTCGTGACAACATCCTCCTGCCACCAGCAAGACTTTCAACGGGGCCGAAGCCACTGTCGCCGTCGCGGTGGAACTGTTGGCCGAAGGCCCCTGTTTACCGAAGCAGATCTGGGTGTTGAGAAGGACGAAAAGGGCGAGAATCCATTGTGAAGTCTGCATGAGTCAGGTCTTTTGGTGTGTGAAAAAAATAATGCGAAACCAGACCGGTGCTGGCAAGCCAGCCACGATTATAGTCACTCTGTCAGCGTCTGACATGCCTTTTCGAAAGAGCTTCTAATACTCTGGCGGAGGCGGCCCCATTTGAATAGGGTAAAATGACGGGCTTTGTTTTTGATAGCCGATCAGCAGGAGGTGGATTCTATCATTCGATCAACCTGAAATGGCGGGGGTCAGACGCCCTGATAACAACATTGATTTGCCGGAGCGGCGCTTATATTCTAGTAGACGTATTCTTTCGGAAAAATAAGGTTCGCTGGATAGCATCGGGCCTGGTGTGAATTCAATGGCAGAATCGAGCATCTCAGGGTGGGAAGATCTCCTGCGGGCCCTTTAGGCTGCCAACTCCCGGATTTTGTTTGATATTGATCGCTCGATTCAAGAAGTAAGGATGAGATGAATTCGACTGTTGGTGTATTCATGACGAGGATGGCCATCCTGTTTCTGATCAGCCTGCCTGCGCCGAAAAGATGTTCTTCAGCGGACGAGCTTGATTTCAACCGTGATGTGCGCCCCCTGCTGGCTGATCGTTGTTATGCGTGTCACGGACCGGACGAACAGGCACGCGAGGCGGGTCTGCGGTTGGATCGCCGGGATTCGGCTGTCGGTACGGGAAACAAGGTCGGCCCCATTGTGCCAGGCAAGCCGAGCCTTAGCGAGCTGGTTCACCGCATCGAAAATAACGATCCGGGGGAGATGATGCCGCCGCCCTCACACAACAAACCTCTGACGCCCGGCGAAAAAAAGGTGCTCATCGGTTGGATTTCTCAAGGGGCAAAGTACCAGCCGCATTGGTCGTTGGTGCCGCCTCGCCGTGAAGCGGTCCCGTCGAATGACGACAAAGACAATCGTCATTTTCAAGGCAATGCGATTGATCACTTTGTTTTGGCTCAATTGGAAGAGTTAGACCTGTCGCCTTCGCCGATAGCTCCACCGGAAACACTCATCCGTCGAGTGACGCTGGACTTGACCGGTTTCCCACCCACTCCGGCTGAGATCCATGCTTTTTTAAATGATACCCGAGAAGACGCCTATGAACGGCTGGTTGACCGTTTGATGCGGACGACCGCCTACGCCGAGCGGCGAACTCAGGACTGGCTTGACGTGGCCCGTTACGCCGACACACGCGGGTATGCTGATGACAAAACGCGGGCGATTTGGCCTTGGCGCGATTGGGTCGTGCGTGCGATTGATCGCAACATGCCATTCGATCGGTTCACTATCGAACAACTGGCGGGCGACATGCTCCCTGACGCCACGCAGGAACAACTTCTGGCGACGGCTTTTCACCGGAACGCTCCCCAGGCAAGAGGGATGACTTATCCGGTCGAAGAATACCGCATCAAGGGTGTCGTTGATCGGGTGAATACGACCGGGAGAGTCTGGTTGGGCTTGACGATGGGGTGTGTTGAGTGCCACGACCACAAGTTTGATCCGATTACCCAGCGAGACTACTACTCGATGCTGGCGATCTTCAACAACATCGAGCACCAAGGGGTGGGGCATGGCCAAGGCGGACCGACGATGGATTACAGGCTGCCGATCGAAAAACAGGTGCCTGCGAGAGCGACCGAATTGAAAAGGCTGCTGGCCGAACTTGCCAACGCTCAACGCAAACTGCCGAATCCCCGGCGAATCGATGCGGCAAAAATCATCGGCCAGTGGAAGGGACCGGCCGTGGTCAAGGATCCCAATTCGTATTCGGTCACAGGAAACCTCACCATCATGGCCAAGGTGCGGACCAACCAGCCTGTGGCCGATATCGTTTCCAAGTACGATTGGCGTGGAAAACAGCGTAGCTATCTATTTGGGATTGGTGGAGAAGGCGACACGACAAGTCTCCCGGGTCATCTGTTCTTTTGGGTTTCGTCTCAGGCCGAATCCTTCAACGGAGTGACCGTCTACAGTAGTCGAGCGGTGAACGACGGACGCGATCACCACGTCGCAGTGGAGTTTGTAGCGGGGAAGTCGGTTCGTTTATTTATCGACGGTATCGAAGACAAGGCAGTGATTCGAAGTGGTGCCGTGCCAGCTTCGATTGCGAAATCCGATCGTCCTCTAGCCATTGGTTCAGGGTATAACAACAGTCGAAAACCGAATGCCTTTCCGTTTAAGGGGGAGTTGAGCGAAGTTTGGCTTAGCGATCAGCCGCTCGGCGATGCTCTTTCAATCGGTTCGGCCGGCGACAGGGTGTCCGCCCTGCTGGCTGAGATCAGGAAACTGGAAAGTGTCAGGTCGGAGCAGGCAGTCGTCACGTTGGTGCCGGTCATGCGTGAACGTCCACTGTCCAAATCGCGGGAGACCTTTATTCACCTGCGGGGTAACTTTTTAAACCACGGTGAGCAGGTTTTCCCAGCCGTTCCCGCTGTGTTTGGCGTTCCCCAAAGCGATCAGCCGGCCAACCGCCTGGAATTCGCCCGCTGGCTGGTCAACGGGGATAATCCCCTGGTAGCGAGGGTGGTTGTTAACCGGTTTTGGCAAAGTTACTTTGGCCATGGTTTGGTGCGGACGCCCGATGATTTCGGTGCTCAGGGGACGCCGCCGACTCATCCGCGATTGCTTGACTGGCTTGCTACTGAGTTCGTGGAAAGCGGTTGGGACATGAAGCGGATTAATCGATTGATCGTGACCTCAGCGACTTATCGGCAATCCGCACGTGTGACCCCCGTCGCAGGCAAGAGAGACCCGGAAAATCGGTTGCTCACGCGAATGACCCGAGTTCGTTTGCCGGCCGAGCAGCTTCGCGATCAGGCTCTCGCTGTGAGCGGATTGCTAGTAAAAAAAATCGGTGGGCCGCCGGTGTTTCCCATCCAGGCCCGAGGCTATTGGCAACAGCGTGTGCTTCCGGGCGAGTGGAAAAGCAGCACCGGTGAGGATCGCTACCGGCGGACCCTGTATACCTACTGGCGGCGGATGGCATTGCATCCATCCTTGGAATTGTTGAATGCGCCGGCCCGCGAAGGCTGCGTCGTGCGGCGGGACGTCTCCAACATTCCAACGCAGGCTTTGGTGCTCTTCAATGATCCAATTTTCAACGAAGCGGCGATGGCGTTTGCTTCACGTTTGGTGCGCGAGGTCAAAGCCGGGGAGACCAAACGCCTGGAACTGGCGTTTCGCCTGGCCCTCAGTCGCTTACCCAAGCCGGATGAAAAAGAGAAATTCCTGGCTTACCTCGCCCGCCAGCGGAAAGACCTCCGCAGGGATCTGCCAGCGACCAAGGCGTTGACCGGAGGAAAGCAGCGAGCCGGGGCAACAGACCTTGCCGTTTGGACGCTGGCCTGCAGCATCATCCTTAATCTCGATGAGACGATCACCCGACCATGAATGATTATACGGCCATGAATGAGAAACAGGCATGAATGAGAAACAGGCATGAATGAGAAACAGGACAAAAAATCGAAATTGGACGGTATCTTGCGCCGGGGTTTTCTCCAGGAATCAGCGTTAGGTCTCGGTTCGATCGCTTTGGCCTCCCTGCTGCCATCGGAAAGCCGGGCTGCTCATCGGGTCTGTTCTGAAAGCGAACGGGCGATCGGGAAACTTCACCTGCCACCAAAAGCGAAACGCGTCATATTTTTGTTTATGGCTGGTGGTCCCTCCCACGTCGACCTGTTTGATCCGAAACCCTTGTTGAATAAGATGGATGGCCAAAAGATTCCGCCGCATCTGCTCAAGGACCATCAACAGTTCGCTCTGATTCGGGGTATGCCGGCGCTCAAGGCATCGCCCTATCAATTCACTCGGCATGGGGAGTCGGGTACGATCGTTTCCAATCTGATGCCTCATTTGGCGACGGTGGTTGATGAATTGGCGGTGATTCGTTCCATGAAAACAACCACCAACGTTCATGATCCCGGCGTCAACATGATGAATTGCGGATCGGTGCTATTCGGCCGGCCGACTCTCGGGGCGTGGCTTTCCTATGGACTGGGTTCGGAAAATAGTAACCTGCCCAATTACATCGTTTTGACGTCCGGCCCACTGCAGGGGTCGCAGCCTCTTCTTCAGAGTTTCTGGGGCAACGGATTCCTGGATTCAAAGCACCAGGGCGTTCCGTTGCGAAAAGGGCCGGAGCCGGTCCTGCATCTCAATAATCCTGACGGCGTGACTTCCAAGCGTCGGCGGGAACAACTTGATTTGCTGGCCTGGATGAACCATCGTCGCCATGACGAGTTGAATGATCCTGAAATTCTATCGCGGGTCGCTTCTTACGAGATGGCTTTTCGTATGCAATCCAGTGTGCCGGAATTGGCTGACATCGGACAGGAATCCAAAGAAACCCTCGCAGCCTATGGTGCTGTCCCCGGTAATCACTCATTGGCGAATAATTGTCTCTTGGCCCGTCGCCTGGTGGAACGAGGGGTACGATTTGTACAGCTTTATGACCGCGGATGGGATTCGCATACGGATATCGAAAACCAACACAAGCGCCAGTGCCACGCCGCGGATCGGCCGGTGGCGGCGTTGCTGAAAGACCTGAAGCAACGCGACTTGCTCGACGATACGCTTGTGATCTGGGGTGGGGAGTTCGGCCGTACGCCTGTCGCACAGGTTTCCGGAAAAACCTATGGTCGTGATCATCATCCACACGGCTTTACCATGTTTCTCGCCGGCGGTGGTGTCAAGGCGGGACTGACCTATGGAGCGACGGATGAATTTGGATATCACGCCGCTGAAAACGTGGTCCACGTGCGGGACCTGCATGCAACGATTCTTCATTTGTTGGGAATCGATCACGATCGCTTCAAATTCAGGTTCAAGGGTCTTGATCTCGGCTTGACCGGTGTCGAATCAACTCGGGTGGTGAAGGAACTTATCGCATGACTCCACCTTTGTTTCATCAAGCGGATTTTGTAGTAAAATGCTGGCGAGGTGCCTCCCCCAGGAATCGCCAGAGTGTTTGCCTTTGAAAGTGGATCAACTTCTTTGGAGAAGAGTCCGCAAAAGTTGGTATGATTAAAATCAATTCTCACCCAAGATTTTTATTGCCTCTCATTGGATGGCAGGTCTGTCCCTTTTTGATCTGCTATTTGTGGAGCTGCTTTCTACTGCTTGGGCCGATATCGTCAGCCCCAGCGTTTGATGAACGGCCAAAGCAACTGTTTCAAAAGTATTGTTTCGATTGCCATGACGATGTCACCGAGGAAGGTGGTCTCGACTTAAAGCGATTGTTAGAGATTCGGGGATTTGACGGCCGCCTCCTTTTTGAGAATCTTGCGGTCCAAAAAATGCCCCCCGCGGATATGGATCAACCCTCCGCCAACGAGAAACAGGCGATGTTGGAATGGCTCGCCAGCCAGCAGAAGGAGCGTGCTCCAGATTCCTTTGGCAGAATGAGCCGGCATGAGTTTGTTCATTCGATTAACGATCTCTTAGGAACGAACTTGAACTTGGCCGAGGTGATTCCGGACGACCGGGGTACCTATGATTTCGAATCGGACCGTCGAATCAAGCTGAGCCGGGAAATGTTAAGTGCTTATTTTTCGGTAGCCGATGAAATGCTCGATTTTGGTTTTCCCCCACAGGGCTTTCCCCAAGAGCAACTCTGGTTGACCAACAAACTCAAGGACAGTCACCCGTCCTACGACATTTATGTCCGTGACTACAAGGATGGCATTTTGTTTTCCTGGACGAGGGCCAATAACGGAAACAGCTATTCCTTTTTCTATGACAACTTTGATCCGCCGGCCGCCGGTTGGTATGACTTGACATTCGATACGATGAAAATTGGAGAATTTGCTGAAGACATTAGCATTCAGGTGCATGCCGGAAAGTATTACTTTGCCGATGACCGACCTCAACCTCAACGGCTGCTGGGGGTGATTTCGGTCGGCAATAGAGAATTGCAGGCTCGCAAACTTCGGGTCTTTCTGCAACCGGATGAGAGTGTCTCTGTTCATTGTTATTCGAAGTATACCTTTCGGCAGAAAAACGGGGATCAGGGAGCCTACATCAAGCAATTGCAGATCCGGGGGCCGCTGCAGGACCAGTGGCCTCCCACTTCTTTCCAGAAGGTGTTTGCTGGGTTGCCTATCAAAGCGAATCCTCGGAAAACGATCAAGGTGGCAGACATTCAAACCCATTTGGAGCGTATAGGAGGTCATCTCTCTGTGAGTAGTTTCCAACAGGGAATGGAAAAGGAAAAAATGCAGGATGGCTCCAACAGGACGTTTTGGCATACGCAATTTACACCGACGGTTGCCAAGCCTCCCCACTTCGTCATTTTGGAAAATCCCCGTGGGGTTGAGATTAAGGGCTTGTCCTATTCGACCTGGTCCGGTGGTAATGGCAATGGGCAGGTCAAGGGATATTCTGTTCAGTTTTCCGACGATGGCCAAACGTGGGAAACACCGATCATCAAAGGTGTGCTAGAAACCAGGCTGCCTAACGAACAAACCATCCTGTTTCCCAGTAAAACCAGCAAGAGGTTCATCAGGTTTCTGGTGACCGACGCCGTTTCATTGGACGGCAAATCTCTGGCGTCTGTTGGTAAGTTGGATGTCGTGGTTGACCAGAAAAACGCAGCTGGATTATCTCAGGTTTCGATCGCTACCTCAGCCCCGGATGACCTGAGGCAGGTGATGAAGCGGTTTAGCGAAAAAGCGTTTGCGTCCGAGTTAAGCGAGGGGGAGCTGGCCCCTTACGTTGACGTCAGCCTGGAAAGCTTGGAAAAACAGGGCGATTTCGTCAAGGCCGCCCGGTTGGGTTTCAAGGCGATGATCTGTTCACCTCGTTTCCTCATCAGGCCCGGTGAGTATTCCAACGCTTCTTATACCAAGGCGGCTGAGTTGGCTCGGGTCTTATGGCTTTCGGTCCCCGACGATGAACTCCTCCGGCTCTCGCAGTCCAATCAGCTCAGTGGAAAGACGCTGTCGGATCAAATCGACCGCATGCTGAAAGACAAAAAAAGTGAGCGAATGATCGAGTCGTTTTGCGACCAATGGCTGAACCTCAGGGCTTGGAAAAAGGTCACGCCCTCGCTCAAGCTTTATCCCGGATATGATGATCTTTTAAATTACTACCTGCCGATCGAGGCTCGGTCTTATTTACATCATCTGATTCAGGAGAATAGGCCGGTCACGCATTTAATCGATTCTGACTATTCGTTTTTGAACCAGCGACTTGCCCAACACTATGGTCTCCGGGGGGTCGTGGGCCAGGGAATTCGGAGGGTAACTTTCTCTGCTGATGTTCCGCGGGGAGGTTTGTTGACCATGGGTGCGGTGCTGAAAGTAACCACCGATGGGTTTGATACGTCTCCTATTTTACGCGGTGCCTGGATTTCAAGAAACATCGTGGGGACCCCGCTTTCTCCACCTCCGGAAAATGTCAAAGCAATTGAACCCAAATCGGGCGATGCCGTTACGCTGCGGGAACAAATCGAGCAGCACAAAAGTAGCGACGCTTGTTATCATTGTCACAAGAGTATCGATCCCTATGGTTTTGCTCTGGAGGGCTTTGATGCCACCGGGCAGTACCGCACAAAGTATCGAGTTCGAAAACCGCATCGGGGGACGTTTTTATTCCGACTACAAGGCTATTATCAGCTTGGCAAAAGCGTCGACACATCTGGTGAGATCGACCAGGATCAGTTCGAGGACGTATTCGGTCTGAAAAAAATCCTGCTTTCGGATCATCGGAAAATTGCCTATAACTTTGCCAAAAAGTTCTTTGAATATGCCAATGGCTACAAGCCAAGTCTGCAACAACGCGTGGTACTGTTAGGCATGATCCAAGAGAAGGATGACGATTGTCGAATGAAGGATTTGGTCACTAGAGTCCTGACCTATTCGCTTACCGGAGAGTCACGATGAAAGAGACCAGTCGCCGCGAGATTCTGAAATATGGAGCCGCCTTGCCCTTGGCGATGCATTCGCTCGACCTGCATGCTGTCACAAAGCCCAAGCCTGTCGCGCCGCCCCGGCGGATCATGTTCATTTGCAATTCGCTCGGTTTTTACAAGCCTAATTTTTTTCCGAGCAAGCGCGGCGATCTATCCAGTTCGAAGTATCTCAAGGGAATGGAAAAAAAGGAGAAAATGACCGTCTTTGAGAATTTCTTTCATCCGGGCATGAACACCAGTAACCACGATTCGGAGAAATCATTTCTTACTGGCGCCGCCAGTCCGGAGGCTCCCAATTTCACCAACACGATCTCGGTCGATCAGGTACTTGCCAAACAGATCGGGGGTGATACCCGCTATCCTTTTCTTCCATTGAGTATCTATGATCGCGGGTGGGGATGTTCCTGGAACGATCGGGGTGTGGCGATCCCTCCGCTACACGACGAGGTTCAGATTTTCGACAAGCTTTTTGGGGAAGAGGATTTGGCTGCCAAACGCCGCCAGATTCTTAACGATCAACAGGTGGTTCGGTGCCTCTATCGGGATATGGAGCAACTGAATAAAAAAGGTGACAACGCTACTAAAATTGATTCCTACCGGACCGTGATCGCCGAACTGGAGCAGCAACTCCAACATGAGGCTTTCTGGCTCAAAGCCAGTAAGCCGGTCGTGCCGAATACCCTCAGTGAAGATCAGGAATTTGCTTTTTGTACCAAGGTTAAAAACCTGTTTGAATTGTCCAAGCTCGCCTTTCAAACCGATTCGACCCGAGTGATCACGTTTTCGATGGACTGGATTTACGGTGCGATTAATGTCCCCGGTGCAACTGGAGGATGGCATACGCTATCCCATCATGGAGGCAAGCGAGAGGTTTTGGAAAAACTTAGCCGAATCGAAATGAACCTTGTGGAGCAGCTCGATACTTTTCTCCGGGAGATGGATGAGATCAACGAAGGCAGCGGCACTTTGCTCGATCATACAACGGTGGTTGTCGGCAGCAACTTTGGCGACTCCTCCAATCATACCTGTCATAATCTTCCCACCATCGTGGCAGGTGGGGGTTACCGGCATCAGCACCACACCGTGCTGGAGAATCCGACACCGCTTTGCAACCTGTACCTGGAATTACTCCACCGGCACAACGTCGATGTCGGCCACTTCGGCAGTAGCCAACAAGATATGATGCTTCTCAAGGGATGATTCAATCAATAAATCACAGCAGGCAGTGGAATCAAACAGAAACGGAAAAGTATGATTTCAAAACGAATGAGCCGTCGCCGGTTGCTTCGTGGAACTGGGGGAGCCCTCCTGGGTTTACCTTATCTTGACGCGATGGCATCGGCCAATACCGAGAAAGAGGTTCCGATTCGAATGGCTTGTGTCGGATTGAACTTCGGGTTTGTTCCGCAGCTGTTTTTTCCGGACCAGACCGGTCAGGATTACAGGCTTACCCAACGCCTCGGTCCACTGGGAAAATTGCGAAATCATTTCACCGTTTTCTCTGGGTTGGACCACGGCATTAATGCGCAAGGTGGACACGGTGGCGTCCATGCGTTGTTGACCGGTGTTCTATCCAAGAACTCTGCCGGGATGCCGGAAGCCAATATTAGTATCGATCAGAAGGCCGCCCAGACGTTGACCGTTCAAACTCGCTATCCGTCGCTGCAACTTGCAAGCAGTCACGACCCTAACAACATGATTTCTTGGAGCGCCTCGGGAGTTTCCATTCCGCCGGTAACCCAGATCGAGACGATCTACAATCTTTTGTTTCAAAAAATGGATCCTCGGCTACGGAACAGCTCGCAGGGAAAGTTGGCAGCTCGCGCTAGTATTCTCGATCTTGTGAAAACCGATGCTGAGGATCTCAGACGCCGGGTAGGCGCACGCGATCGCCAAAAGCTGGAACGGTATTTCAACTCGGTTGGTGAGGTGGAAAAGCGGTTGATTGAGTCGATTCAATGGCTGGACCGACCGAAACCGGTAGTGGATTACAAACTGCCTAACGCTCCCAATGTTCTGAATTTTGTAAAACGTGTGCCGCTCTATTACGATTTGATGACTCTCGCTTTGCAAACCGATTCCACTCGCATTATCACGCTGGCGTTAGGCGACATCGGAGCCAACTATGGCGGATTCAACATTAGTCGCGGCTACCATCAGCTCACCCATCATGGCAAAGTGCCGGAATACATCACGGAGCTGTCGGTTATCGAGCAATACCACATGGAGCAGTTTGCTCGATTCCTCGAACAGTTGTTGGCGATCAAGGAACCCAACGGTAAATCGTTGCTGGAAAACACCATGGTTCTTTTTGGGTCTGGCATGGGTAACGCGAGTTCCCATTCCAATAAAAATTTGCCGTTGATCCTCGCCGGCGGCGGTTTTCGGCATGGCGAACACAAATCCTATTTCAAAGACGAAGCGAAAAAAGAGGCCACATTGGCTGGCAACCTGTTTCTGTCCATGCTTCAACGGTTTGGTATGGAGATCGAGAGGTTCGCTCTCGCCACCAGCACATTGGCAGGACTGGAGGAAACGGCATGATGAACCCGCCTTCAGTAAGTCGCGGTCGCTTAGGCGGTCGCACCATGGGGATTTTCATTTTCGTCTTCGCCGTAACCGGCAGCTTTGTCCTTGACCGACAGATTTCGGCTGATGAACAAGACGATTCAATGCTCTCACCAATAGTCGGAGAGTACTTGAAACAATTTTGCTATCGCTGTCACGCGGACGCCTTGCAGAAAGGTGGTCGCCGACTGGATCAGTTCCAAGTCAATCCGGCCGCGGATGACGAGACAGGCGATTTACTGGAGGACGTATTGAATGCGATTAACCGGGGTGAGATGCCGCCCGAGGGAAAAGGCATTGCCTCCCCACCGGCGGAAAAGACGCGTCAGGTTGTTGAGTCGATTACTCGCTATCTCAACGAGATTTCAAGTGCCAAACAGCCGACAACAACCACGTTGCGACGGCAAAACAGGACTGAGTACCGGAATACACTGCGCGATTTGCTGGGACTGCACATTGAGGCGTTTGATCCGACGAGTGATTTTCCAGCTGACGCCACTGACCACGGTTTTGACAATAATGGCGAAACGCTCACCCTTTCCAATTATCAATTGCAGCGTTACGTGGAGGTTGCCCAAGAGGCCTTGGACAAAGCGGTCTTTTTTGATGTGCCTCGGCCACAATCACAGGTTTGGCAGTATAGCGGCAAGGATTTTAATGGTGTCAGGTCTTATGAGCGTGCGCCGGTCACATGGCGGTTGATTGTTAATGACGATTTTCTGGAAATCGGACACGGTCAACCCAGTGAACGTCACGCCAATTATGTGAAGGCATTTGTACGCTTGGGAGGCGTTCCAGCGGATGGTTGGTATACCATCCGATTACGCGCCGCCGCAGCCAATCGTCTGGATCACCGCTACGAGCATCAAGAGTTTGATCGTTTTCAGGTTTATCCCCTGAAGATGGCGCTTTGGATAGCGCCGGAGGAACGCCTGCTTGACAAAACAGCCGCTGACCAGCGGCGACTGGTGAAAGTATGGGATCTTCCCGATCGTCATCCCCAATTTTTCACACAGCGAGTCTGGCTGCAAAAAGGGGCAATCCCATTTGTCAGCTGGGTCAACGGTATCAGTTCCAAAGGAAATATCCGAAGGGTTGCCGAAAAACACCATCCCGAAGTGATCCGTGCCACGAAAACGCAATTGGATTCTGCAAGGTTGGGAAACCTGCCGGACAAGGCGATCGTTGCCAAGCTCTTGAAGAATAAAAACAACAAGCTCCTCTCGGAGGTCTACCATGGGCCGCGAATTCGCATCTGGAGCATGGACATCGCGGGTCCGTTCTTCGATCAGTGGCCGCCAACCAGCCATCGTCTGTTGTTCGGCCAGGAGACCGACGCAGTCAAGGTGAACCTTGAGGAGGCAGTCGCCCGTTTTGCGTCGCGTGCTTTTCGGCGACCGGTTGAGGCGAAGGAGGTCGAGCACTACATCGATTTTATTCGTCATCGCATTGGCGGCGGGGAGTCACATGCCAACGCGATCAAACTCGGACTGGCGGGGATTCTCACTTCGCCACGATTTCTTTACCTCGATGAAGGCAATGATCAGGCTGATGCGAATCTGGAACCGTTTGAATTCGCTTCGCGATTGTCTTATTTTCTGTGGAGTTCGATGCCGGATGAAGAGCTGATCGCGGCGGCGGCGTCCGGTCAGCTAAGGGATCGAAAGGCGCTGGCGGATCAGGTGGACCGTCTGCTCAGTGACGAAAAATCACGAGGTTTTGTCGAGCACTTTACCGATAGCTGGTTGCGGATCAATACTCTTGGTTCGATGCCTCCCGACCCTAAGGCATTCGGCGATTATTACAGAGATCGACTTGAACTGCTTTTCAAGAAAGAGACGCGGACGTTTTTTGCTGATCTGCTGGAAAGCAATGGATCGATTCTCAATCTAATCGACAGTGATTACATCTGGGTCAACGATGCGTTGGCCGCTCATTACGACATTGAGGGGGTTCGAGGTGAACGCTTTCGCAAGGTGGCCCTGAAACCCGAACACCGCCGCGGAGGGCTACTTGGACAGGGTAGCATTCTTACTTTGACTGCCAACGGTATCGAGACTTCACCCGTCGTGCGGGGAGTCTGGGTGCTGGAGAACCTGCTGGGGACACCACCCTCGCCACCCCCACCGGATGTAGAGCCTCTTGAGCCAGATACACGGGGGGCAGTCTCGATTCGTGCTCAGCTTCAAAAGCATCGGACCGTCTCGGCTTGCGCTGACTGCCACAAAAAGATCGATCCGGCAGGGTTTGCATTGGAATACTACGATCCTATCGGTGGTTACCGGTTGCGGTATCCGGCTCGTGGCGGAAAGGGCGTTCCTGTTGATGGTTTGGGGCAGCTGCCAACCGGCGAGGAGTTTCAGGATGAACGGGGTCTCAAACGTCATCTCCTTGAGCATAAGGAACGGTTTACCGAGGCGCTCGCCGAAAAACTCCTCACTTATGCAACTGGGCGCACCATGACATTCCAAGATCAGGCCGCCGTCGAACAAGTGGCGGCCCTGGGAATAAAAAAGGGGTACCGACTGCGGGACCTGCTCATCGCCGTTGTAATGAGTGACGCGTTTCGAAAGCGCTAAACCGGGACCTCGTTTTTCAGCCACAGCCTGTTTTGATTAGCTCAAACGATCCTCCCCTGTATGCTTCATTGCTCCCCTGTATGCCTCATTGTTTTTTTGGTTTGAGGATGGGGGTGTCCCAGCCTTTGATGTCGTCAGGCTTGGCATCTGTGATCGAGGGCTTAAAGCTGAAGGTCGTTGGATGATAAGGACCCACAAGTGATACGTTGGCATCCGCTTTGATCGCATCCTCCATTCCCATACACCACAACGTGGCGTTGACGATCATGCGTCGGACGCCTTCGCTGAGAATATCTTCGGAGGCTCCTTGAGTAGAGCAGAATACGCGACCTTCTTCGCCGGAAGTGGATTTATAGGTTCTTACCCAGGCAGCGGGTTGCGGTTTTTTGTTGGGCAGCGGTTCCGCGCCGACCTTCATCGAGGAGAGCACCCGGTTGTTGGCAAGGATGACCGAGTTTGGCATCGGTACGGCTGAATAAGCCCCGGCCATGGCATGCATGTCTTTGACGCCTCGCATCACCGGATGGTTTGCTTGTTGGGGGACCACATGCATGGCGGTGGCGTACCTGTGATTCGATCCATAATGTCCAGCACCCAGGCTTGGGTTCCAGGTTTCACCGAGAATCTGACGTCCAAATCCGCCAACGTAATCTTTCGTCCCTTTGTAATTATATTTAGCGTATTTGCCCTTGATTCCATTAAAGGCATGGGTCGTCGTTCGCAGTCCCAGAACAGGACCACCACGATCGAAATAGCTTTCAAATTTTTCCATCCATTGGTCGTTGGGTTTGACGAACCGAAGAAAAAGAAAGAGCATGTCGGCATCGTCGATGGCATCGATCCCCGGAATCGTGGAAGAACCGGGCTTGATGTATCCTTCGGAGGTTTGGCCGAAGAGCACGGTGCATTTAAATCCATACCGCTTGGCAAGGATTCGAGCGATAGCCGGGCATGTCTCTTCGCCCCGATACTCATGGTCGGATGCAATAAACAGAATGTGCTGTCCTTTGCCAGGTCCGGAATCGCCTTCGTAGACGACCCATTCCTCGGCAACGGTGGTTAGTTGCATCATCAAAAGCCCAGTGGTCATCAGGAGGAGATATCGTTTCCGCATTCGGGTTTTCCTTTGTGAAGTTGTGTAGTCGTGTATTTGTGTTTGTCTTTTTTCGGGATGGCTCATTCCTGATTTTGCGCAACCGCCAGAGTTCATCCTACTCGATTGTTTTTTTGGCGGCTTTCTTGCGATTCTTTTTAGGCTGTTCCACCTGAGACCGGCCCTCCTGGCTGACACTGGAAAGGCGGGTCTTAGCCAGGCGGGCCGCCGTAGCCTGGAATTCTCGCTTGATGAGCTTTTCTGGTTTTGAAAGATCGGACGCCGCGATTTTCTTCCCATCAAAGGGCCCCTTGTAGCGAGTGAGCCGGGCATTGCTGCCGTCAATTTTGGCAACCAGCGAATACTGTTTGTTGCGAACCATGACCTGACCACGATACCAAATGTAGATCCATTCCTTTTTGCGAATACCCGCCTTGTTTTGGAGGATCGGGACGATGCTGGAACCGTCGCCGGGGTAGTTCTTTGGCAGTTCGGCTCCGGCAACTTCACAGAGGGTCGGCAGTACGTCACAGAACTCGACCAGATCGTCAACGACCCGTCCGGTTTGCTTGATGCCGGCTGGCCAGCTGGCAAGACACGGCACCCGGGTCCCCATATCGGTCATGCTTCCCTTGCCACCGACGACTTGGGTACCGTTCCACGACGTGACAATCGGTTTGTCGGTACCGTTGTCGCCCGTAAAAATTAAAAGAGTATCGTCGCGCAGGCCAGACTTTTCAAGCTGCGTTACGACCTGACCAACGAGTTTGTCAGCATAGGCGACCATGTCCCGAAAATAACGCTGTGGGTCTTTGCGATCTCCTTTGTAGGTCGTCGATCCGAGTCGCTTTGGGTCCCAGTCAGAGGAATCCGGCGTCGGATCGAAGGGGCAGTGAGTGAGGATCATGGGGAAATAAACGAGAAATGGCTTGTCCTTGTTCGAATCAATAAAGTCACAAACAAAATCGGTACAGACCTGGGGCCCGTATTGGCCGTTGACGAAGTCTTTTTCTTTCCCGTTGAACTCCAGTAAAGGATTAACAAATCGTCGGTCGATGGTCTTACCGCCCTCTTTGGACCGCCCCGTGCGGGTATGTTGCCAAAGACAGGACTGTTCGAATCCGAAGTGCTGTGGTGAGTCGGCTTGATTGCCGAGTTGCCATTTGCCGGCGATGCATGTGGCATACCCGGCCGCCTTGAGTTGGTGTGCAAAGGTGGTTTGGCCACGATCAAGAAGACCAAATTTGACGTAGTTCCGCACATTGTATTGCCCTGTCATGATCTTCGCACGGGATGGCGTACAGATCGGGTTGGAAAAACAGTTGCTGAAACGGACACCCTCAGCGGCCAGTT
Source organism: Planctomycetota bacterium (assembly GCA_014238905.1). Classification (GTDB taxonomy): domain Bacteria; phylum Planctomycetota; class Planctomycetia; order Pirellulales; family Pirellulaceae; genus JABAAE01. Next base: position 92,956 of record JABAAE010000014.1, on the reverse strand, counting down.
TGTCCAGATTGGGAGATTTGCACGACTCACTGCCATTGACCGACAAAGCTTCATAACCCATGTCATCGGCCATGATCAAAACGATGTTGGGGCGATTGTCGCGTCTGGTGACCTGTTCCTCCTTCGCCACACCTGTTGTCCAGAGCATCAGCAGGATTGGGATCGACAAGATCGGCTGGCAGGATGTCGATGCACCCACTGGAAACTGCTTAAGTTGATCTGTGCTCTTTTTGCTGGTTTTCATGTTTTTTTGATGCCGGATATCATTATGTCGGAAACTTCTTCGCAGAGCGTGAAGCAACCCCCTGAGACCCTACTGGGTTCACTCTGCGGTGTTTTCTTCATTTGGGGCAGTTGATGAGGTGTGATTCTCTATTTATACCCCACCGGTTGATCGGTTTGTTTAGGAAAGATCTGTTTTTTGCCGGGAGAGTCACTCTGTTCGGTTAACGGTTGTAACCTGACGACAGCGTTTTAACCAGGAAATCCAAATTCATGTCGTGGCCGTTATTCCGCATCCCAGTTTCCAATTTTTGGAAAAATTTCAGGGAGAAACACAGGGGAGTATCAGATGCCGGATCCTGGCCAATGTCGTCGCCGGGTAGCCTCCTTTTCTCCTATGGTTTTGGTGGTCGTCGACGTTGGTATCCAGTTTTCCAGACCGCTCAATGCGGTCAACCAAGGGAACGTCTGCAAAGCGTCTGTATTGTTTTCGTCTTGTTTTGAGATGGTGATATCAAAATGAGACTCCCCACCTTGAACAGCTGGCAATAGCAGGTCGCTTTTTGGAGAAATATTAAGTGTAATGCGATCGCACGTTGTTGGTAATTGCACCCAGGAAGGATTCGAATTCCGCATCAGGTTGGTTAGTTTGCCAAATCTTGAAATCTGCTTTCAAGATTTCCTGGGCGTTGGTTACGCCGCTTGGTTTTCACCTCACTAATCAAACCTGAACTGAAGTTTTCAAAAAAATATTAGTTTGGCTGTCTCCGGCCCCAACGTAAAACGTTTATCTACTTAACTAAACAACATTCAGTTTTACAGATAAGGATTTCAAATGAATTTTTCCCCAAAGATGTTTTCCCCAATGTTGGGTTTATTAGCAGTTTTTGCCATGCCCGTACTCCTGTCGGCACAAACCGATTCAGAAATAGATAGATCATTCGCCCGACCACTCGGTTACACCGAAGTGGAGTGGACCTATTTGACTCTCGGTTACACCGAAGTGGAGTGGACCCTTAAGCAGGCCGACAACGAAGTGAACCCGAATGCCTTCTTCGCGGCACAACGAAACACTAACGATGGATTGGTAAAAACCCATTGTCGGGAGTGGGCTTGTTTTACCCTCCTTCAACAGGGGATTACCAAGAACGAAGCGGACCAATTGATCGCCGTTGTCATGATCCAGCATAGGGACATCGGATTAAAGTTAGCCGACATGCTACGCGGAGACGATGATCAGACCGCCGGCGAACCTTTTCCATACCAAAAAGTCGAGTGGACCTATCTTTCCTTGCTCCAACAAGGCTATACCGAAAAAGAAGCAAGGGCTTTGATTGCCGTTGTCATTATCACGCTCACAGATGGGAGATAGTCAGACTGGCCGAGGGCTGGTATTTTCCATTCGGCAATGGAAAATACCATGTTTGGCCTTCTTTTACCGTTAGGTTTTTCTTATGGGTTGTCGTTGAGTTCGCTGATCGTTGAGTTCGCTGATCGTTGTTGAGAAAGGCGTAGATCGAGTTGGTGCGGTGGAAGTGTGCGGGTCGGTGTGATGGCAACATGGGGATGTGGCCATCACACCGACCTTTTGCAGTACCTCAACACAGCGCTGGATATGTGGCCCCGGAGATGGGAGTGTCGATGAGCCAATGGTCTTGCATGAGACCTTTCTCGAACTGCTGGTGTTGGCCGATGGCTGATGTCGGTCAATTTGTTGTAGCGAGTCACTGTGCCCAATAAAGAACCGGGTTTGTTTGAGAGGATCTCCTCCCGCTCTAGATCCCTCGTCGCCTTGACGGTTACTTTGAGGTCAGCAAACTGGCGGAATCAAAGTTTTGATGTTATTGAGTTTTGATGTTGTTTGTTGTGAAGCGGGACAAGTTGGTCCCAAATAAATGATCATACCAAGGCGAGGAATGACCGGTTTTTTGATCCTTTTTTGTCAGGTAAGATCTGGGTTTTTGGTAAATGTGGTATCACCCTTGGTGACAGGTGGACTTTTTTTCAAAAACGGCTGGGGGGTGTCTCGAGGAGATCACCCAGGGTCTTCATTTTGCCTGAAGAAGGTGGTAAGCCAGTGAATCGATTGACATCTTTCTCAGCAAAGATACAGCGTTTGGCGCCCCGTCAACTTGCTGATTATGATGCCTGCCATCCCGGCACGGTGTTTGCCGAAGGACTTGTGATGGACGTAGCTCAGGCGTATGAGCTTCAAGCGGCTGTTTCGCAATTACGTCGCGACCGTGGAGAACGGGTGATTGGCTACAAGGTCGGTTGTACGTCGAAGGCTATCCGTTCTCAGCTTGGAATCAATCATTGTATTTCTGGTCGGCTCTATGATTCAGAGCAGTATTTGTCGGGCGCAGTGCTGCCATTGAGTCGATTCGCGGAGCTTGCAATCGAAGGTGAGCTGGCTGTCGAACTGTCAAAGGAACCGATCGATGAAGATTTTAGTACGGGAGGAATTCCCGATTGTGTTTCTCGAGTGTTCCCCGTGGTCGAGATGCACCACCACGTGTTGCGAGGTGAGCATCGGTCGGTAGGAGAGTTGATCGCCAACAACGCTATTCATTCCGGGTTCGTTGGTGGGATTGGTGTCAGTCGCCATGACTTTTACAATGAACGTTGTATCGATTTAGAGGGGCTGTCAATCTTTGCGAACAATCGATTGCTTGGTGAGTGTTCCGGGACAGCTCTCGTTCAGACGATGAATTCATCGCTGAAGTGGCTGACCGAAGCGGTGCGGACTCGCGGCGATCGCCTTGGTGCGGGGCAGATTGTCCTGACCGGATCCGCTCCGAGTTTGATGCCGATTGCGGAGGGTTGCCAGATCCGAGTCGACGCCCAGCCGTTGGGTAGCGTAGAAGTGAACTTTATTTCCTAACCTGTATTTTAAGAGAGAACCAGAAATGGCTTACAACGATAATTTGATCGTCGATCATATTCAGCAGACTCACAGCACCGAGCTATTGAGTGAGCGAGAAAAACACTTGATTGGTCTGGCTGTCGCGATGACACGCGGCTGCCAGGTGTGTACCCGTAACCGGGTGGAAAAGGCCCGCAGCATCGGGCTCACCGACGATGAACTCAACGCTCTGATCGCGGTGACCTCAGCGGTGAACAGTGGTGTGACAGCAGCCACTGCGCGGATCGCGTTCGGCACACTTGAGGAGGAGAAGTCTGGTGAGTGTGGCGACGCTTGTTCGCCAGGTCAGCAATAATTGAAAACGGTTTCAGGAAAAATTGGACATGATCGGAATCCCAAAAGTCGGCACCGTTGGTCAGGAACAGTTTGTCGTCACCGAACAGCATTTGATCGACTTTGCGGATGAAGAGATGCCGCGGATCCTATGCACTCCGTGGCTGATTTGGTTTCTGGAGCACGCCGCCCGCCGCGCCATCTTGCCCCTGCTTGAACCAGGCGAGAGCACTGTCGGAGTTGTGGTGAACGCGGAGCACATCGCGGCAACGCCACTTGGACAACAGGTCGTTTGTCACGCGCGAGTCATTTATGTCGACGGACCGTTGATCTCGTTTCAGCTCGAGGCGCGCGATGAGCACGAAAAGATTGCCGGTGGTACCCACAAGTTGCGAGTCATCGAGTCGTCCCGACTTGCCAGAAAAGTTGCTGGGAAGCTACGCCCGTAAAATTCCTAAATAGTCATTCAGCAATACCTAATCGAAAGAGTTTCGATGATTTAAGCAATTGGCTGGGAATGCTGGTTAATGGTCTCTCGATGGATTGGTGGCCTTGACATTTTCGCATAGGAGCTGGCGTGGATCGCAGTTCGTGGTCGCAGTTCGTGGTCGCAGCTCAATCGGGAAAAAGCGATCGCGCGTTCCGCGAAAAAAAAGGGGGCGATTCGCCAAGGATCCTTCAGTCTTAGGACGATCAAGCGAACGCCAGCAAAAAATTGTCCCGGATTGGATCGTGGTCGGCCAAAGAGGGTCTCTTTTCAAAAAGGGAGGTTGAGTTGGACTTTGGAGTGTCACCACGACTGGTGCGGATTCCCCCCCCCCCCCTGCTCTTTTTTTTGGGGTCGACCAAGAAGCAACAGAACGGCAGGGTTGACTTACTAAAATGAGCGCGATAGCATGCGGATATCCAATAGATATCCCACCTTGATTTGGCGTTTCCATGTCCCAGTCCATCGAGCTTTTTGAGCAGATACGCGACGACATCATCGCCGGAAATCTGGCACCAGGCACTCGGTTGCCTCAGCAAAAAATCGCCACCCGATATGAGGTTAGCAAGGTTGTGACGGTGGCGGCGTTTGCTCGACTGGAGTCGGTCGGCCTTGTGGAGAATGGAATCGGCGAGGGCGTAAGAGTGCGCACGATCGACCGCGAAATGCTCGAAGATGAATATCTTATCCGGGAGGCGATTGAGGTGCAGGCTATTCGGGAAGCATGCCAAAACGCGAGCCAACGGGAGATCGCAGAACTCCGGCGGATGTCCGAGGAAATGGAGTCCGCTGGGGAGCAGCAAGCGATTTGCATCGATCAAGAGTTTCATTTGAAAATTGCGAAAATGAGTCGCAGCCAGCGCATCGTTCAGGCTCTCAATCAGCTTCAGTTGGTGTTGATGTTTGTCGGCCAGGTGACCACTGCCAATCCCAACTGGCCGTATTCGCATGCCAGACTGGTGGACCTGATTGAAAAAGGCGATCCCGACAGTGCTGAGGCAGAAATGCGGTCCCATATTCAAACGGCTCGAAAAAATGGAATTCAGGCGTTTATGGAGAGCAGATCGGCATGACTAACGTCATAGGTAATCGCTGTGGATTGGGTTGGAAGCCTCTGAACCGGGCTTCGATTTTGAAGTGTTGTTTTGCATGGATAGCGATGGGGCCTGTGCTGGTTGTCGCCCTGCAGGAGTCACCGGATTTGGAGAATATTCAAAGGCAGAAACTCTCTTTTTTTGAAAAGTCAGTTCGCCCGGTATTACTAGCCAACTGTTCGAAATGCCACGGTTCGGAAAAACAGGAATCCGGACTGCGAGTTGACCACATTTCTTTTTTGAAAAAAGGGGGTGATACAGGTCCTGCTGTTATCCCTGGAGAGCCGGATGAGAGTGTTTTGATCACATCGATTGAACATTCGTCAAATCTGGAAATGCCTCCCTCAAAAAAATTGCCGGACCATCAAATTAAGGCGATTCGAAAATGGGTTTTGGAAGGGGCTTATTGGCCGACGGAGAAAATCTCAACGGATACCAAGGGTTGGAATGAGCATTGGGCTTTTCAGAAAATAGCTAACCCGGTGCCGCCAGAAATTAAGTTCAAAAAATGGCAGGTTGAAAACGAGATCGACCAATTCGTTGTGGACAAGCTTATCAAACAGGAAATGGATCCCTCGGGGGTTGCATCTGATTTAGCGATGGTCCGGCGAGCGAGCTTTGATTTACACGGCATCGGTCCAACCTATCGGCAGACCTCGAAATTTCTTGCCGATCAACGACCTGACCGTTTTGAAAAACTCATCGACCAGCTATTGGAATCACCCCGTTACGGGGAAATGCAGGCGAGGAAATGGATGGACATTGCGAGGTATGCAGACAACAAGGGATATGTTTTTTTTGAGGATAAAAACTATCCCTGGGCTTACACTTATCGGGATTGGTTGATCCGCTCGTTCAATGACGACATGCCTTTTGATGAATTCATTACCCAGCAACTTGCTGCCGATTTTCATGTCACCAAAGACAATCGATCCAATCTGCCGGCACTCGGTTTTCTGACGGTTGGGGCAAAATTTGTAAACAATGTGCACGATCAAATCGATGATCGCATCGATGTTGTCATGCGCGGAATGATGGGATTAACGGTTTCCTGCGCCAGGTGCCACGATCATAAATTCGATCCCATTCCACAAGCTGACTATTACTCGCTTTACGGGGTCTTTCGAAGTTGTTACGAACCGGTGGTCTTACCAACATTCGGAGCGGAGTCTGATTCCACTGGCTATTTGGAATATCAGAAGGGACTAAAAGATCGGCTGCAGAAATTGGAACAATTTATCGCAGGCCGGCGGGAACAGATTATGGACGGAGCGAGGAACCGTTTGGCGGAATACTTGATGGCAGTTCATAACCGCCGTCTTCATCCCTCGACTGAAAACTTCATGACGATTACAGACAAGGGAAGTCTTATTCCGAAAGTCATCTCAAGGTACGAATCCTACCTGGAACGGACGTCGGTAAACAAAGACCCAATCTGGAGCATCTGGCATGCACTCTCAGCGATTGATAATCAACGGTTTTCAGAAATCGCCGGCGTTAGGTTAAAAAAGACCTTGGAATCTCAAGCTGATATCAATTCAGTCGTTCGGAAAAATTTCGTTTCGTTTTCCCCGTCGACGATGGAATCGGTAGCGGAGGTTTACGGTGCAATATTTAAAGGAGTCGCCGCACAGTATCAACTCGATTCATCAAAACTCAGTAAAGACGAATCGTTATTGGCAAATGTGCTTTTTGGTAAAGGCTCACCGGCAGTCCTGCCTAGCATTTTGGGATGGGGGTTTTTGGACCTGATACCTGATCGGCCGACGCAATCGGTCTATCAAAACCTGATCAAGGATGTTGAGAACTTTTGCAAGGCAGGACCGCACGCTCCGCCCCGCGCAATGGTTCTCAAGGATTCAGAGGAGATGTTCGAGCCCTACGTGTTTTTGCGAGGTAACCCAAATCGGAAAGGCAAAACGGTCCGACGCGGATTTTTGACGGCGCTTCCGGATTCGGCTGCCATTCAGGCGGATTTTCCGATAAATCAAAGCGGCAGGTTTCAACTTGCCCGGTCCATCGCCTCCCAAGAAAATCCGCTGACCGCACGAGTGATCGTCAATCGTGTCTGGATGCAACACTTTGGCAGAGGGTTGGTTGCAACGCCTAGCGACTTTGGCATGCAGGGCGCCCAGCCAACGCACCCGGAGTTATTGGACTGGTTGTCGACCTGGTTCATCGAAAACGGCTGGTCGATCAAGAGGTTGCACAAACTGATCATGAGTTCGGCAGCCTATCAGCGATCCAGTGAGGCATCCCCTGACCAGTACCCCAAGGACCCTGAGAACAAGTGGCTAGCTCGATTCAGTCGGCGACGACTCGATTTTGAATCGATGCGTGATTCGATGTTGATGGCAACCGGGTCTCTGGACACACGGATTGGTGGGAAGCCGTTTAATCTCTTTAGTGGATTTAATACACGAAGAACTTTGTACGGATTCGTCAATCGAATGGATTTGCCAGGGGTCCTGCGAACGTTTGATTTTCCCGAGCCGGCAGCAACTAGCGCGCAAAGGGAAAAAACGACAGTCCCCGCCCAGGCATTGTTTTTCTTAAACCACCCATTTGTTATCCAATGCACCGAACGGATTCTGCAGCGTGAAGAAATCAGGAATGCGTTGACGCCAAATCAAAAAATCAATGCGGTTTATCGCGCTGTTTTTGGGCGGGATCCCAATGCTCTTGAACAAAACCTTGCTTTGGGGTTTGTGCCCAGTGAAAAACGATCTCCACCTGTGAAGGCTTGGCAGTATGGCTACGGTTCGTTTGATTTGAAAACCGGAAAAACAACTTCGTTTAAGGAGCTTTCCTATTTTACGGGCGAACGATGGCAGGGTGGTAAAGTGCTGCCTGATAAGAGCTTGAGTTGGCTGTATCACAAAAATGATGAAAGTCACCCCGGCGCATCGATGGATCTTTGCTCCATTCGCCGGTGGGTCGCCGCCAGAGATTGCCGAATTAATGTGCGGGGATTGTTGGTCCATGAACCATCGCAAGGAAACGGCGTCAACTCAAGAATCATCAGCAGTCGATCTGGAATTCTTGGTTCCTGGACGGTCCATCAGTCCCAATCGGAAACGAATGTAGATCAAGTCGATATCAAAAAAGGGGATACGGTTGATTTTGTTTCTGACTTTAATTCTGAAATCGCCTACGATCAACACAAATGGTCCATCATTATCGAGACAATGGAAGACGATCTGGCGAAATGGGATTCCGTTAAACAGTTTAGAGGTCACGATCATTCCGCATGGGTGACATTCGTTCATGCACTTTTGATGACCAATGAGTTTCTATTTGTCGATTGACATTCGAGATCCAATGTTGCAAAACCAATTTGAAAATCCCGGGCTCTCTCGGCGTGAATTACTGGCTCGCTCCGGTACCGGTTTTGGGATGCTTGGACTGGCGTCACTCCTTTCTTCCGAAGTGGGAGCTTTAGAAGGCAATGCCCTGCCGCCCCAACCGGTAGGTAATGTCCTTGCTGCCAAATCGCCGCATTTTGAACCCAAGGCCAAATGTGTGGTTCATCTTTTCATGAACGGTGGCCCATCGCACATGGATACATTTGACTACAAACCTGCCTTGGTAAAACACCATGGGAAACCTGTTCCATCGGGCAACCTGCGCACCGAACGGCTAACCGGTGGTCTGATGAAGTCCCCCTTTAAATTTCGGCGTCGGGGTGAGTCAGGAAATTGGGCAAGTGAAATATTCGAAAAGACGGGTAAGTTCATTGACGATATGGCCATCGTCAAGTCGATGCATGCTGAGGTTCCCAATCACGAACCTTCTTTAATGTTAATGAATTGTGGATCAGGTCAGCTGCCTCGGCCAAGTTTCGGTTCCTGGGTCACCTATGGTCTCGGGACAGTGAACCAGAATTTACCAGCTTTCGTTGCGATGTGTCCGGGCGGTTATCCGATCGTTTCGACTCGAAATTGGCGGAGCGCATTTCTTCCGGGGGCCTGTCAGGGTACCTACATCAATTCAGCCAACCAATCGATTGATGCGTTGATTGAAAACATCAAAAATTCTCGCCTTTCTTCGTCCGAGCAACGTAAGCAACTGGACCTGGTGCAGCGATTGAACTCAGCACATTTGAAACAGAGAAAATATGATTCTCAATTGGAATCTCGCATCAGTTCATTTGAACTTGCCTACCGGATGCAGTCTGAGGCATCGGATGCTTTTGATATTTCCAGGGAGCCGCAGTATGTTCAAGATTCCTACGGAGCAGGAATCCAGGGTCGGCAGCTTCTCATTACGCGGAGGTTAGTGGAGCGTGGAGTCCGGTTTATTCAGGTTTGGAGCGGCGCCGGTCAACCTTGGGATAATCACGATAATATTGAGAAAAACCATCGGAAATTGGGGCAGGATTGGGACGGGCCCATTGCCGCATTTCTAGGTGACTTGAAACAAAGAGGATTGTTGGATTCGACCCTGGTTTTGTGGGGAGGGGAATTCGGGAGAACGCCCGTTGCCGAAAAACCGCAGCTCAACGGCCGAGATCATAATCATTACGGTTTTACATGCTGGTTAGCGGGGGGTGGTGTCAAAGGCGGCGTGGCGCATGGGAATACTGATGAATTTGGATTTCGGGCCGTCGAAGATCGAGTGAGCGTTCACGATCTGCACGCCACCATGCTGCACCTGTTAGGCATGGATCACAAAAATTTAACCTACCGATATGCCGGTCGAGATTTTCGGCTTACCGATGTTCATGGTGAGCTTGTAAAGTCCATTGTTGGATAGGATTCTTTGTTCATTTATGCATTCTATTCCAATTGATAAATACCACACGCCAAGAAAAGAAAACGACGAATTTTAATTTGAAATGGTTATTTCCAAAGAGTTTGGAATTCCGGGCTTTTTCTAGAACAAATGCTTTGAAGTACAAACAGCTTGCAAAAAGGGATTCGGCCGTTGACCGAAAGGAGATTGGCATGAAGGATATGATTGGTAAGGATTTTCAGTTGTGTCGGCCATCCGATGATGGAATCTGGATGTGGAAATATTCAGTCGCCGTGGTGTCGATATTCGTCTTTTTCGGCGTCCATGTCTCCGGTAAAGAAAACGATAATGACTTTTTTGAATCACGCGTACGCCCATTGCTTGTCAAGCACTGCCAAGAATGCCATGGGGCGAAAAAACAGGAGGCTGGCCTGCGTCTGGATTCTCGCGGCGGTTGGATAAAAGGGGGGGATCGGGGTTCGGTCGTTGTCGTGGGGCAGCCCGAGAGGAGTCTCCTCATCGCGGCGGTGAAATATAAAGATTCCGATTTGGAAATGCCCCCTTCGGGAAAGCTAACCCAAGGGGAGGTTGCCGTGCTGGAAGAGTGGATCAAGCGTGGCGTTCCGGATCCTCGAGGAGAACCGACAACGCTAACGACTGGCAACATGAGCGTGGAGGACGCTCGCTCGTTTTGGTCTTTCCAACCGGTTCATTCTCCAACAGTCCCGCAAACCAGCGTTGAATTCTGGTCCAAAAATCCGATCGATGCCTTCGTAATGCGGGGTTTGAAAAACCGCGGTCTATCGCCAATGCCAATTGCAGACCGACGCACCTTGATTCGAAGAGCGACTTTTGATCTTACGGGGCTTCCGCCGACTCCGGACGAGATAAAGGCTTTTCTGGGTGATCAATCCGAAAGCGCTTTCGAGAATTTAATCGACCGACTTCTTAAGTCACCTGCTTATGGCGAACGATGGGGGCGACATTGGCTTGACGTTGCTCGGTACGCCGATACGGCAGGAGATGGATCCGATTATCCGGTCCCTGAGGCGGCCAAGTATCGAGATTGGGTGATCAAAGCATTCAACAGTGACAAACCGTTTGACGAATTCGTCCGCGAACAGATTGCCGGCGATATTTTGGCTTTTAAAGGTCCACCCGAAGTGTATGCTGATCGGGTCACGGCGACCGGGTTTTTGGCGATTGGAAAACGTTACGGCTATAAGGCATCACCAGCTTATCAACACTTGGATTTTGCAGATGTCATTGATTCACTGGGACGTTCGGTGCTCGGCCTTTCACTGGGCTGCGCGCGTTGTCACGACCACAAATATGACCCGATATCAGCGTCTGATTATTACGCGATGTACGGGATCATGCAAAGTTCGCAATGGGCATTTCCGGGAGGCGAAGAACAAAAGCGTCCCGCGCATTTCTTGCCGTTGGTGCCGCCGGCAGAGGCTGAGAGGTTGGAAAAAGAAAAAACGGCAACGCTTGCCCGGTTGGACAGTGAAATTGCGGCGTTGAAACACCAACGCTCAAGACTCAATCCAGAGTTTTTGGCTGGGGGCCCGGATCTCGGGTTCGAGGGGCAACTGTCCGGCAAGCCCCTCGGTAAACCATGGGTCAGTTCCGGTCCGATCGAAGTGACCGGTGAGTCGCAAAGCCCTTTCAATCATGTTCATCCCCGAGGGCAGCGGGGAGTGAGAATCGGTAGTGGACTACCAACAGACGGTTTGCGGTATGTTTTCGAAAACGGGTTGCGGGCAGCCCCGCAAAAGAAAATGCATTTTACCGTTGACTTCAGGCCGGTGGCAGCGTCGCAAGAGAAAGGGGCATTTCGTTTCTACCTGGGGCGAGGGGTTGTCGAGTCATTGGCCGTCGAATGTAGCGCGACCTCAACGGAATTTGCCATTCGAAACGGCACCAAGTGGGAAACCATTGGCCGTCTTACTCCCGGCACCTGGTACACGCTTGGGCTTACGATTGATCCAGCCACAAGGAAATACTACGGGTTCGTTGGGACGATCGACGAACTGACGTTCTTCGAGGATAAGAATACCGGCCCCAATTGGGACGGGGTTGCCGATTGCTTTATCTGTGATGCATTTGGACATGTCAAAGGAGCAGCCTGTGCCAGAGATATTGATAACATTGGTCTTCAGGAAGTCGCCTTTGGCGTGCCAGGATCTGGTCCAGTTCCAGTTGTCAACGTTGATCCGAATGCGAAACTGAAATTAGCCAAATTGGATGCCGAGATCAAAGAACGAATGGCGAATCGCCAAGGTATCGCGGCGAAATCGGCTTACCCAGTCGCGTACGGAGTTAGCGAGGGTTCACCGGTCAATGCTCGGATGCAAATCCGGGGAGAGCCTGATCGTCTGGGCGACGAAATTCCGCGTCGTAACCTTGCAGTTCTTGGTGGCGATCTCATAACCGAAAAAACGGGTAGCGGTCGCCTTGATCTGGCGAACTGGATCACTCGTTCATCCAACCCGTTGACCTCGCGAGTGTTTGTCAATCGTGTCTGGCAGTGGCATTTTGGGAACGGGATTGTAGGGAAAACCAGTGATTTTGGCTCCCGCGGTGACCGGCCAACCCATCCAGAATTACTGGATTGGTTAGCCGCCAGGTTTATGGCAGATGGCTGGTCAGTGAAGTCGCTTCATCGATTAATAATGAGTTCGAGAACCTACCAGCTGGCAAGTTTTGCCAACGCCGAAAATCTCGCAACCGATCCGGGGAATCGTTTTCACTGGCGATATTCACGACGGCCTCTGGATGCTGAATCGATCCGAGATGCCATTCTGGCAATCAGCGGTAAGCTTGACCGAAACGTCCCACAATCGCACCCGTTTCCACCTGTGGATACGTGGGGGTTCACGATTCATAACCCTTTTAACGCCATTTATGATTCAAATCATCGCAGCGTGTACTTGATGGTCCAACGCAACCGCCGGCATCCTTACTTGGCTCTATTTGATGCTGCCGATCCCAACGTAAGTGTCGCGACCCGGCAGCCAACGACGACCCCCACTCAAGCCCTTTACTTGATGAACTCGCCGTTTATCCACGAGCAGGCAAAAGGCTTTGCGAATCGGATCGCCGTGGTGAAGGGTGACGACTACGCGAAAGTGAGGTGGGCATTTGAAACAGCCTATGGTCGGGTCCCCGAGAACGACCTCGTTCAGGAGGCGGTTGCTTTTGTGTCTACCTACCGTAAACAACAACCAGACCAGATTTCCAGGAGTGAATTGGAAATCGCTGGTTGGTCAGCGTTGGCGCGTGTCTTGTTGACCAGTAATGCGTTTCTTTTTGTCGACTGAGAACGTGAATGAATAACGAAAGCGAATGAATCCATGAACGATTTAAAACCATCCCGGCGAGAATTCCTGAGCCGTTCGTCAGGCGGATTAGGAGCGCTTGCCTTGGCCGGTATGATCAGCGAACTCGACGCAGATTCGCATAACCCCCTTTCCGCACGCAGCGGCCATCATGTTGCAAAAGCCGATCGAGTGATTTTTCTTTATTCAACCGGCGGTGTGTCCCACGTTGACACCTTTAATCATCGACCGCAGCTTGCGGCAGATCATGGGAAATCGATTACTGCTTCCCGTTGGCTCAATAAATCTGGCGAGTTTAAACGGTTTCTGGTTAAACCTCGTTATGCTTTTAAGCAATATGGTCAAAATGGCACTTGGGTCAGCGAGTTGTTTCCGCATGTTGGATCGGTGATCGATGAAGTCTGTGTTCTTAATGCGATGCATTGCGACAGCGACGGTCATGATAAAGCAACATTGGCGGCTCATACAGGTTCTGCACAGTTTGCCCGCCCCAGCGCTGGATCCTGGTTGAGTTATGGTCTGGGAACCGTTAATCAGAACCTGCCTTCGTTCATGGTCCTGGCACCGGCAGCACCCTATGCCGGAGCACAGACTTGGGGCAGCGATTTTCTTCCAGCTTGTCATCAGGGGACTCACGTCATCCCCGGAAAAGAGCCTCTACCTAACGCCAAACCCCAAACCTTCGACGTTTCCCAACAGAAAATGGAGCTGGCCTTTCGTGAAAGGCTGAATCAAACTCATCTTAGGCAGCGAGCCGCCGATCCAATGCTCGATGCTCGCATACGATCCTTCGAAACGGCATTTGGCATGCAACGCGAAGCGCCTGAAGCGTTCGATCTTTCCGGTGAGACCGAGGCGACGTTGAATCTGTATGGAATCCAGCGTAACGCAACGCAAGGTTTTGGATGGCAATGTCTGGTCGCCAGAAGATTGGCTGAGAGGGGCGTACGGTTTTTGGAACTGATCGATGTTGGTTCCAGCAATAACTGGGACTCGCATGGAAATATGGGCGATCATGCACCGCTTGCCAAGGCCATCGATCAGCCGATTGCCGGTCTACTGACCGACCTCAAGCAACGAGGCATGTTGGACAGAACGCTGGTGGTTTGGACAACTGAATTTGGCCGTACTCCTTTTCATCAAACGGCAGATCACGCTGGCCGCGAGCACCACAAACATTGTTTCTCCTCGTGGATGGCCGGCGGTGGCGTAAAAGGCGGAATTGTCTATGGGCAGTCAGATGAGTACGGGATCCGGGCCGCCGAAGACAAGGTGCACACACACGACTTCAACGCCACCATGCTCCACCTTCTCGGCATCGATCATAAACGATTGACCTATCGCCATGCTGGACGGGATTTTCGGCTTACAGATGTTCACGGTCGCGTGGTCAACGAGATAGTCTCGTAGTTCATGCGGTGAAAAGATCGCCGTCGTATCTTCAAGGTTATGCCGGCATCAAAGACCGTTTTCGATTGCCAAGTCGACCATCCGCTTGGTAAATCTTCGCGAGTGTGTAGTCGTATTTTTTGGGTTAATGGTCGATGTGAGTTTTGTTATTGGGGACTCTCGAGATCGGTAGACAATTCAACAACGAGGGCTGAACCGCTAGGAAATATTCCACGGCACAAAAAACGTTCATTATCACCGACGAACGATAATCCTGATTTTCAGCCGTTTTAGCAATGTTTTTTATAGGCAGCCGTTTGAGAAGAGGGAAAAGATTCGGCGGTAGGCACCACGTGAACCTCTTTCTGACGGCGGAGAAACGGTGTACGCCGTAGTGGATAATCTCTCTTTTTTGAGTGATCGTCATCCAGTCCGCGGCCGTTAAACATGAGCATTTTCGCGCGTTTAGAATAACTGTTTTCAGCAAACCCCCAAAGCCAAAATTCAATGCCCGACTCACCACCAGATCTCAATCCAAAAGCAGACCCCTCGGTTCTCTTAACTAAACCTACAACCTCCGCAGAGAACCGACCGCATAAATTCTTTGGTTTGACGTTGGTAAGCTTCGGCGGAATGTCAGCTTTCTCCCTGAAATAACGACACGGCGCGGAGTAATCAGGCCACAACCGATTGAGAGCGATTGAGCCTAGACTCTTGGCGGTGCAAAGGCTCGTCGATTGAGTTTCGAAATCCAGACGACTGAATTGATTAACTCTTTCCATATTGGAAAGTGTTTGGTATGCTTTTATCACTTTCCGCATTGGAAAGTGATTTGGTGCAGGTTGCATTTTGGAAAACCGAACAGGAGACTAGCAGGTGGTAGAGAAAGAAATTCAAAACGAATCCCGGGAAATGCTACAGGAATCGCTGGACTCGATAGAGAAAATGGAGCAAGCGGCCCTGAAGAGAGTCGTTCCGCCGCTTTGGTTTGGCGCATCGATAGCACTGTTAGCCGGTGCGCTGGTTGCTCTCTCGGCAGCAGGCCTTCGCGAATACCACGTGTACATCATTTTGTTAATGGTATTGGTACTGGTCGGAAAATCCAAAAATTTGGGTGTGTCTGTGCGAAAAAATCATTCAAAACTGACAGTCATTGCGCTGTGCATCTTGATACCTTTATTCTTCATGCTTGTGGCTGGAGCGCAAGCCATTTCCGGAATGCTTGGCAACGTATGGGCGCCTCTCTCAGCCGGCGGGATCCTATCGGCGGCCGTTTTCGTTTTGAGTTTATTTGAGCGTCGCTGTACCATCATCAGGGTCGGTGTGGAGCAAGGCGAATGAAGATCAATCGATTTGATACCGTCATTCACGCACCAAATCGTCTTCAAATCTGTGCGTTTCTGGCTCCATTGGAGGAAGCTGAGTTTCAAGTGCTACGTGCCGAACTGGGCGTGAGCGATTCTGTCCTGTCCAAGCATATCAAACAGCTTGAAGAAGTCGGTTACCTCAAGCAGCGTAAAAGCAAGATGAACGGCCGACAGCGGACATGGGCCTGTTTGACGCGCAAAGGTCGTAAGGCGTTTGCATGTCATGTGGAAGAGCTCAAGCGGCTGGTGGATCCAGCCAATCAAAGCAGGCTAGATGATTAAAGCCGGAGAAGTTACGAGTCCGCCCAAGTCCCGTTAGGTTCAGGTGAAGGGGTGGCATCCTCGTTTTTTCTTTTGGATTTAGTTAGTAGGTTGACTTGGCGACTCTGGCTCTGTTGACGGATCGATATTTTGAACGGCCGTGGTCACGTTAAGGTACGTATTTTGGTGTCCATGCCGAAACCTCGCAAAACAACCCAGCGGGCTCTCCAAGCCACCCGTTAATGGCTGCAAGCCACCCATCAACCGGTGGTCCCGGTAATCTGGTGGTACCTAGACTAAAAATGAAAGGCTCGCAGGTGTTTACTGAGTAATTTTGTTGTAGGGCTTATCCCCAGAGTGCTTTCCCCGGGTGCCCTCGCTCAGGCCGACTGCGATGAGAGGTATTCAACTTTACCCGTGGCCAGGCGATAAATGGCAGGAACGATTTCCAACTGTTCCGCGTTTCGGATGATTTCGGAACGATCAAGAAGCTGATGTGCTGAGTTGATTGCATTTCGTTCGACTGCTTCGTTGACTTGGCCGTTTCCCTGCTTAAACGGTTTTTCAATGGCCGGCTTGATATGTGCCAGCAGGTGGTTCAGGTTTTCCCCCAGATCTCCACCGTCCATTGCCGCTTTGACTGCACCACACCCCTCATGGCCCAACACAATAATCAGTTTCACGCCCAGATTATGCACCGCGTACTCGATGCTTGCCAATGTTGAAGTATTGGCGACGTTACCCGCCACGCGAACGACAAACAACTCACCAATTCCGGTATCGAATATCAGTTCCGGTACCACGCGGCTATCAGCGCATGTCAATATGATTGCCCAAGGGCTTTGCCCGTTTTCCAGTTCCGCTCGGCGACTGGTATCTTGAAGGTGATGAGACAGTTCATCTGTGACGAACTTGACGTTGCCTTCTTCGAGTCGTTGGAGCGATTGGGCTGCTGGATTTTGGTTTGGCGGAGTGTTTTTGGATGGCATGAGGTTCCTGATCAAAAGGGAAGGATTGATGGATGTAAAAGGTGCGGTGAAATTAGGTCGAAAGATCCTTGGCAGGATCGGTCTTAGATGGCTCCTGACGACGAGAGGTCGAATTGCTTGATTTTGACGCATCGGATTTAAAGCGGGCGTGAAGTTCACTCCAGTCAATGATCAGTTTACCTCCAATACTAGCGTGTTGTGGAGCCCAGCAGGTCAACAAATCCAAACAAGCATGATCGATGTAGGTCAGTTGCTCGAATTCGACCTTCAATTCAGCACCCGCGGGAACACGACCGAGTTGCTCAGCGAGCTTTGGGAGGGATAGAAACGTGGCGGCGCCTTCAAGTTGCAGGCAAGCCTTTTGGGCGTTGTTGGAAATTTTAAGATGAACATTGAGATTTGAAAATCGTACGAGAAGCTTGAATGCTGAAAGAGCAATACCCACAAGCACACCGATCAATAGGTCGGTGCAAATGATCATCGCCACCGTTGCGAAGTAGATGCCAACCTCGCTGCGACTTGTCCTCCAAAGCGATTTGATGTCTTGGACGTTCACCAACTTAAAGCCGGTATACACCAGTAACGCACCTAGAGCTGCACGTGGGATGTAGGCCAACACGAACGGAATCGCCACCACAAATAGAAGTAACCATGCGCCATGGAGGATGGTGGACAGTCGGGTTTTCGCTCCGGAATTTACATTCGCACTGCTTCGAACGATGACCCCCGTCATGGGCAAAGCTCCAACCAGACCACAGAGAACATTTCCAATGCCCTGTGCCTTCAATTCCTGATCGTATTGGGTTCGAGGTCCTTGAT
This sequence comes from Planctomycetota bacterium, assembly GCA_014238905.1. Taxonomy (GTDB): domain Bacteria; phylum Planctomycetota; class Planctomycetia; order Pirellulales; family Pirellulaceae; genus JABAAE01. The sequence goes on along the minus strand of JABAAE010000014.1, from coordinate 75,051 downwards.
GCATCTGGTCGACTGCTGTCGCACAAAGCAGGGTTTCAGCACTAGCTACGATTGCAATAACAAAAGCCCCAGTCAGAACCGTGGGACTCGTAAAGAGCCCGATCCAGGGGAGGCTCGGCAAGGTGACTTCACTCATGATGTTCGCTGGAACCTCGAGACGTTGAACTTCAAGTTGGGTAACGCCAGCAAAAACCGTTGCCACCGTGATTCCCACTAACGCAGACGGAAGAAATTTCAGTCTTTTTGGAGCGATATTTGGCCAAACAACAAAACACAAGAGGGCTATCATTCCAGTCAAGGCAGCGAGATGGTGGTTAGCCGATGAATCCAAAGAGAAACACTTGGCAATCGCTTCTGGGATGGTGGCGAGGTATTGAATCGCCCCATGTGCCTTCTCGCCCCGCCAAAGAGCTTGGTGGTCTAACATCACATGAAATTGGCTAATGAGTATCAATATTCCGATGCCCGCAAGCATGCCCTTGACCACCGCAGGCGAGACCGCCCGAAACCATTGCCCAAGTCGAAACTGTCCCGCTGCAATTTGAATGAGACCTGCCAGAAAAACGCTCGCTCCCAGAACCATCAATGAGAAGTCCATCGCCGCCGCTTCGGCGGTTGGCTGGGAGATCGACGGATCGGCGCCTGCCAGATAGGCCGTCCGTCCCGACGCCAACAGATCGGCTACGATGACGAACAACCCCGCCGCTGGGCCACTGACTTGTAATGGGGAACCGGAAAACCAGCCGATCACTAACCCGCCAGTAATTCCAGTAATTAACGCTCTCGCTGGGCTAACTCCCACTGCGACGGCGATTCCGATACAAAGCGGCAATGCGACCAGAAAGACAACCAGCGATGACAGAAAGTCTGCTTTGAAGTTCGAGAAAAGACGGGGAGAAGAGCCACCGTTGGGATTTGGTGTGGCCAGCGAAGATTCATTACTCACTTAAAAACTTTCAGATTTTAATGATCAATAGTGTCAATGCGAAGGAATGTCCTTCGGCAAATACAAGAGGCTGTTTACGCAGCCGGATTGGTGGCTCGCAACGCGAGAAAAAAGGGGGTAACTATGGACCCGTCAAAGGGTCAAAGGTGCCCCGAGCCCGTTCCGGAGACAATTTTCCGAGGAATGAAGGCTGCCAGAATGTGGAGATAAGCGGTGATTTTTGTGGATTGCCGCCAGGTGTGCGAAGTGAATCGACATGTTAGTCGACTTTTCCTCTTGGCTGCGACCAAGGATTACCTCTTCAACCTCGCTGCCAAGAGCTTCTCTTTCGGTCATTTCGGCGACTGATCCGGCACAGAAAACACTGAGAAAGGCCGTTAACAACAATACCGAAAATGGAATACGATTGATCTTGAAAAAAAACATCGGTGCAGCAAGTGGTCGTGGTCAATTTGAATCTGCAGGATTATACTGTCCTTCCAATAAAAAGAAAAAGTAGTTAATTTAGACAGGACTGGAAGGTTTTCTCTACGGGAGGATTTGGTGGATTGGCTCAATTACCATCATTTATTTTACTTTTGGACGGTTGCCAAATCAGGAACGGTTTCTGCAGCTGCTGAGCAGCTGCACCTGGCGCGTCCGACGGTGACCTCTCAGGTTCGGGAATTGGAAAAGTCGGTGGGGCAAAAGCTCTTTCTCCAACAAGGACGGGGTCTGGTATTAACCGAGTTTGGACAAAAGATTTTTGAGTATGCCGAAGACATTTTTTCCATCGGAAACGAACTGCGTGATTTCGTCAAAACGGGTCAGCCTGATCGGCGTCAGAAATTCCGGGTAGGAATGCCGGACGTAGTGCCGAAACTGATCGCATTCGAACTGCTCAAACCAGCACTTGTCGGTCCAGAGGCACCGCGAATGGAGTGTTACGAAGGGAAGTTGAATGACTTGCTGGTGGATCTGGCAATGCACCGACTCGATCTTGTGCTTTCTGATTCTCCTGCACCCGGGACACTGGACGTCAATGTTTACAGCCATAAACTGGGGGAATGCGGCTTGTCAATTCTGGCGACCCCTGCGTTGGCAAAGAAATTCCGCAAAGGGTTCCCTAATTCGATCACCAACGCTCCGATACTATTGCCGACTAAACTTACCGCAGTTCGCCGCTCACTGGACCGTTGGATGGAGGATCGAAAAGTATTCCCAGAAATTGTGGCAGAGTTTGAAGATAGCGCGTTATTGAAAGTTTTTGGGCAGGCCGGCCAGGGTGTGTTCCCCGTACCGACGGCGATCGAAGACCTTGTTAAGAAGCAGTATGGTGCTTGGTTGGTCGGCCGGATTCCAGAAGTACTAGACACGTTCTACGTCATTTCCGTTGAAAAACGGGTTCAGCATCACGCGGCGATCAGAATCATGCGGCAGGCTAGAAACAAACTTTTTGAATAATCGCTCACACCATTGCTATTAATCTGTCGGTGACAAACGTTTTCGTTAGCCTGTTGGATGCGTTGTAGGGGCAAGTTTGCCACCCTGCCCTTTTCTCCTCTGGGGATTTTTATTTTACGCCCTTCATCTTTGCTGGCCTTGGAAAAGCGGGAGGGGTAATTTTTTTTGGTGGATTTTCTTGGATTGACTTCAAGAGTTCGCGGACACCTCTTTCAATCTGGGGATCTCTTCCTTTCCAAACCGCTTTGGCATCCATTCGAACCTCGATATCCGGAGCAACCCCTTCGTTTTCGGCGATCCACTTTTCGTTAATTGGGTCGAAGACCGCATTATCCGGCGCTGTGATCCTTCCACCATCAACCATCAGATAATGTGTCGATGACTTGACCAGTCCGCCCCAGGTTCTCGTGCCGATCAATTTTCCGGCTTTTTGTTGGCGAAAGACCCAAGGAAAGAAATCGCCTCCTGAGCCCGCGCGTTCATTGATCAACAATACTTTGGGGCCCAGGATTCCTGCCGGCAAGCGAAATGGTATGCCATCGGGAACTTCGTTTGTGATGGCTGCTCGTAATGGGCGGGTCATTAGATCCACCATGTAATCATCCAGCAAACCTCCGCCATTAAATCGCTCGTCTATAACTGCACCCAACTTGTCCTGTTGAGCAAACAAGTACCTGTCGAAAGAAATCAAGCCGGGACCACCAGTGTTGGGCACCCAAACATAAGCCAGCGTGCCATTGGACAGTAGGTTCACTAATCGCCGGTTGTCTTCAACCCATGCCCGTTGACGCAAGCTGTTTTCACTTCGAATAGGCTCTACGGTAATTCGCCAAGAGCCCTTCTTTTGCGGCTTGTCGTTGACATGCAAAACGGTTTGTTCGCCAGCGGTTCCATCAAGCAGGCGATATGGATCGTCCATCGCCGTCAAGTCTTCGCCATTGACTGCAAGAATGTAGTTGTTCTCCTTGACTCGAAGACCAGGTCGGTCTAACGGCGCTCGCATCGTTGGATTCCAGTTCTCAAATGTCAGGATTCTTTTGATTCGCCAGCGACCCTTCTCCTGCTCAAGGTCTGCGCCTAGAACTCCTGCCGAAGACGTCTCGACATCCGGTAGATCTCCTCCCGAGACAAAACTGTGACCTACCGAAAGTTCACCATTCATTTGGTCGAGGATATAATTCAGGTCGGACCGATGTCGAACGTGTGGCAACAAAGGCGCGTATCGTTTGCGAACATCATTCCAGTTTCGTCCGTGCATTCCTGGATCGTAAAAGAAATCGCGTTGGTAATGCCAGGCTTCAGCGAAGATCTGCTTCCATTCTTCCAGCAGATCAAGTTTCATTCGGAGTTTGACAGAAAGGCTACCCTTGCTTGCGGCAACGGCAGCGCCAGTATCGACAACTGACCAGGAGCTACCAGTGCGATAAAGCATTTTCTGGCGGTCAGAAGAAATCGAAACCCGGGAAACCCCTTTGGCAAAAGGCGTCGCTTTTCGTTCTTTGAGGGAAAATCGTTGCAATGTTAAACCAGGGCTCCCATCGGTTTTTTCGCCAATAAAAACCACTCCATCCGGACCTGGTAATGTCATGACATAGCTCTTGACAGGGATCGGCAGGGCTACGATTCGACGGGCAATTCCTTCCAACGATATTTCGACGGCAACTTTTTCGCCTTCTTCCTTTTCTTTCTCACCCGTTTTCTCCCTGTCCTTGGGTTTCGGAGCTGAGAGGCCTTTTTTTGAATTGGGGTCGTCATCGTTGGACAGTGGTTTGTTTTCTCTGCGCTTTCTTTTTTTCTTACCAGGCGTTTTTGGGTCATCGTTAGCGGACGATTTTTCCTGGGGATTATTTTTGTTGGGTTGGGCGGAACTTTGCCCAGGTCTTTCGACGTTGTCATCTTTGTTTTTGCTGGATCCTTCTTCCTCGTCGCTTTCGGGTGCAAAAGGTGTGGGAACCTTTTCATTTAGCACAATCATGTAAGCCCCATACTTTGGATCGGCATTAATCTGGCTGGTGTTGGCCCATCCAGACCTCAAGGCGAGGTTAGTGCTGGCGAGAAAGTACAGGTATTTCCCATCGCTACTCCACGACGGAGTTATGGCGTGGGCCATGTAGTCGGTTAAAGGCTTCGGTTTCCCTTTGCCGACTGGACAGACAACAATTCGTCCGAATCGATTTGCATAGGTTTTGGAATAGGCAAGCCATTTTGAATCGGGTGACCATGAGAGTCCCATGGACCCTCGTTCGTAATTCGCTCTGCCGACATCAACGGTACGAATGTTCCCTGTGTCTACATCAAATAGCCGAATTCGCACATCATCATCAACAAAGGCAATGAACTTGCCATCGGGTGACCAACGTGCTTCCCATGCCATTTTCGATTCGCCGATGCCAAACTGTCGTGGGTCTGACAAGCCATCCTGCTCAGCGATCAACAGTTTGTAGCCTGTTCCGGCATCGGAGAACCATGCGATTTGGTCACCTTGAGGCGACCAAATGGGCATTCGATCTGCCGCTCCTGATGTTTTGGTGAGGTTACGTGTGTCACCTTTTTTGACTGGCACGGTAAAGATTTCTCCGCGTGCCTCAAACAGTGCTCTTTTGCCTGTCGCAGATAGACTCCAAGAGCGGATCTGACTGCTTACGTCCTCCCAGCGGGACTCGCTCAACGGGAAATCTCCCTGAACCTGTATTTTCAGCCGCTCGATCTTTTTCTTTTCAATTCCAAGAGTGTGAATGTAGCCCTGTCGTTCGAAAGCAAGTGTGGTCTGATGTGCAGCAAGCCATTTAATATCGTCGCCCTTGAACTTGGTGATTTGCTCCAGGCCTTTGTTGTCTGTATCAAATGTCCACAGGTTAACAACACCGTCGCGGTCCGAGAGGAAATAGATTTTTGAGCCGATCCAAATTGGCTGTGTGTCGGTTGTGCGCTGGCAAGGAATCAATAACTCGGACAAGTCATTCAAATCAAGAATGATCAGTGATTTATTTTGTCCACCACGATACTGCCTCCATTCAGGATCCCAACGAGTCACCGGTTCAACGACTAGCTGTTTTCCGTTTTCCGAAAAACAACCATCGTGGCCAAAGGGTGCTGGAAGCCGCTTTGACGCCCCGCCCGTCGCGGGAACCACCCAGAGGCGTTCGTAACTGCTTGGCGCCGTTTCGCGAGTTGAGGCATATAAAATGCCTTTTCCATCTCGCGTCCACCCTCGCGCGGAATCAGATGCCGGATACCACGTAAGCCTTTGAGGTGTTCCGCCTTGGATTGGTAATACATAAATGGCCCTGACGCCGGATCGATTCGATGTGAATGCCACCCAGTTTCCGTCGGGAGAGAGGTGCGGGTCGCTTTCAACAGCAGGCGTGCTTGTGAGCCGGCGAGCCAGTCCTGCTGTACGTTCAGCTATCCACAAATCGCTCCCATAGGTGAACACGATATGTTTTTCTCCCAGAGAAGGCTGTCTTAGTAGTCGCGTAAAATCAGCAGCGGAATTCTGCCCCGGTGAGAACGCGGTAAGAATTACAAGGCACGCAATTACCTTGGTGGAGAAAGAAATCAAGTAATGCATCTATCACCTAAAAGGAATCAAATTGTGTAAGTGGGGAGGGAAACAAGCAGTTTGGGATGAAGGCCTGAATCCTTCTGCCGGACTCATGCTTATACGATTGTAATTGCAATGTGATAAAAAAAATGACAAGAGTGGCGAATCATCCGGTTTTTCAGATTTTCCTTTGCCAGACCTGCCCCGGCGCTCAAGTTTCCCAAATTGCCTCCAGAGCTCAGGATCGAGGGACTTACCCCAAGCGGGGTTCAGGGCTTTCTTGGTTTTCAGAAACCAAGCTTACTGGTCTTCCTGATCTCATCACTTGTTTTTTTGAAGTCTCATTCGATGGATTTGACCGTCGCTTCCTGCGATGGCAATGGTTTGATCATTTGGATGGGGGGCGATCGCGTAAGCCCAGCCTTGAATCACCGGAAGGGTCCGGAGGACCGTCACGTTTTCGGCGTCGACCAGGCGAGCTTGGCCGTCGACACAGCTGGCGATAATTTGTGATTCGTTGATCCAGGCGATATCAAGCGGTTCGGACTCGAGCCGGATATAACGCATCATTCGACCGATGGTGGGTTGCCAAAAACGGATGGTGCGATCTCCGGCGGCCGTGGCGACCATTGGCTTACCGGTCGAACCGGGCCAAGCTGCCATCGAATTGATTGGCTTTGTGTGCTGGTTCAAAGTTCGAATCAACTTTCCCGACTCGATATCCCAAACACGAACCGATTGATCATGGCCGGCAGTTACCATTTCTCCATTGTTGAGAAGACAGACGGAACTGACTCCCCGCGAGTGGCCTTGGTAGATCTTGACGGTTTTTTTCGTTTTCAGATCCCATCGGGTCAATAAACGATCAAGGCTCGCCGCAACCAAAATGTGGTTGCCTTGCCAAAAGACTGACATGACGGAATCGTCGTGGTGGAACAATTTTATTTTCGACTGGTTTTCCGGCCATGAGAAAATCTCAATTCCGCCTGTTTCAGACGGATTCCCCCCACCCACGGCCAGTTGGTTTCCGTCGGGCGAAAATTCGAGACAGTGCAGATTTGCAAATGAAACCTTTACCGTTGATTGCAATTTTAGCTTCGGCCAACTGAAAACCTGAAGTCCTTTTTGCGAACAGGCGATGAGCGACTCGCCATCGGGTGCGAATGCGATGTCAGTGACAGGTGGTTCTTGACCGATGAGTAGGGAGGTTCCCGGCAGCGAAGCAATCAAAACCGAAAATAAACCGAGGCCCGCACGGGTGGGCCAGCATTTGATTTGATCGATCATGCCAACAACTCCTTGATCACTTTTGATTCTTGCGGTGCGATACGAATGGGACGGCCGTCTGGGGTATGCAGTTGGTGCCCTGGGTCGATTCCAAGGAGCGTGTAAATCGTCGAGGAAAGATCACCAGGAGTGATGGGGCGATCTTTGACAAATTCACCCAGCGGGTCGCTTGCACCGACCACCTGTCCGCCTTTCACGCCACCACCGGCCATGGCCACGCTGAAACAATTGGGCCAATGGTCCCGACCACCGGTGCTGTTGATTTTTGGCGTCCGGCCAAAATCCGTCATAACTAAAACCAGTGTCTCATCCAGCATCCCTCGATCGGAAAGATCTCCAATCAACGCGGTGAGTGCCTTGTCCAAACCTGGTATCAATGCATGTGAGGCTGAACGTGGATCACCAGGATGCCGGTTGGCGTAGGTCTTCAGGTCCAAATGGTTATCCCAGCCTGTATTATTTACGGTGACAAAGGGAACCCCTCGTTCGACTAAGCGGCGGGCCAGCAGGCAATGCTGACCAATGTTGTTGGAATCCCCCAGGTTGGCCCGTGGATCGATGCTGTACCGCTGACGTATCTCCGTCGGTTCCTCGTCCAGGCTGAACGCTGCTTTAGCTTTCTGGGAAGCGATCAGATTATAGGCACGCTCCAGGTCAGGATCGCTGATGCCTTTGGCTTTCAGATTTCCGAATTCGTTCATCGCATTGACGATTTTGCGACGCCGATCTAGTCGCGAGATATCGAGGTCGCGATAAAAATCCAAATCGCGAACCTTGTAACTTGCCGTGCCGGGATCGCTACCCAATGAAAAATGTTTAGTGCTGTTGGGAAGGAATCCGTTGCCGATCGTGGCGGCGTCGCGAGAAATCAAATTGGGAATCGCGATATTCGATGGTAGGACTCCGGTTTGCGTCTTCAGATGAGCGACCACCGACGCTATGCCGGGATACTCGAGTGCGGGTGTGGGTTGGTACCCAGTCATCAGGTACTGCAATGCGAAGTTATGCACTCCAAACGGCGAGGTCACGCTGCGAACTAAAGCCAGTTTGTCGAGCATCTTTGCAGTTTGAGGCAAGTGTTCACTGATGCGGATGCCATTCAAGTTGGTGCCGATCGAATCGAAGGGGCCGCGTACCTCCGCGGGAGCTTGGGGCTTGGGATCAAATGTATCCAGGTGGCTTGCGCCGCCGTCGAGCCAGATCAGGATGCACGATTTAGCTTTGGCGGTTGTTTTTGAATCTGAGGTCGGGGTGCCTGCCATCGCACGTTGCATTTGGAAGAAATTCGGCATACCCAAACCCAATGCCGTGAGTCCCCCAACGCGGACAAAATTACGGCGAGTCAGCCCATCGCATCTTTTAGAAGTGTTCATTGCCGGTTTTTGCATGTTTGATTGGATTGGTTGGGAAAAACTCGATGCATTGAATTGCCATTGTTGGGTATTGCAGGAGTCCCTGATGATGATGGCCCTCTTATGATAAAGAACCTCTCATGATTGAAATTCTTTAATGATTGATGATAAATTCCCTGCAGGTCAGGATGCTCCAGACAATATCTTCAAGGGCGTCGCGTTGTTGACGGGAAGGCTTTTGATCGTCCAGCAATTGCGACAGAAATTGAATTTCTTTTTCATTTGGATTTCGATTCAACGCTGCTTGGTAAAACTCGCGGACAATCTCCATCGGTTTTTTTTCAGTCCTGATCCACTGGTCAAGTCGCCCGCCCTCGGCACCGAGCCGTTTGTTGAGCAGTTCTCCATTAAACAGGTGAAGCTTTTGGGCCAGCGGACTGGTGGGTGAAGGAGTTCCTTCACAGGAGTTGGTGCGGTCGCAGCGGCCGAGTATGTCGAGTGCGTCGGACCGGATGCCCCCATCGCGAAGTTCAACGGCCCGCGTACCGGGGTTTTCCTTTCCATATTGGGCCGCTATTCCCAGTACATCAGATATCGCATCGGCGAGAACTTCTGGCTCCAGAGGTTTTTGCATCATGTGTGAGTAGAACCGGTTGTCAGACTGGTTTCGGCCGACCGGAATTGAACTGCGTGCGTAGGCCGAACTTGTCGCGATGACTTTTAGGGTATGGCGGATGTCGTAGCCATGATTCATAAAGTCTTCGGCCAATTGATTGAGCAAGGCCGGATGAGTCGCAGGATTGGTAGATCGGAAATCATCGACAGGCTCCACCAGTCCATGGCCCATCAGGGACTTCCAAAGCCGGTTTACCATCGCCTTGGCAAAGTACGGGTTGTTGCGATCTGTCAGCCAATCGGCGAAAACATCCCGCCCATCTTTTGTATCCACCGGTAGGAAGTCTCCGCCTGGGATTTTCATCAAGGCAGCTTCTCCGGTATTCGGATGAATGTTTTTGCCAAGCGGGTTGAACCGGATCACCTGGCTGCGGGTCAGTTTTGAAAACATCGCCGTCAAGCCATGGAAGTCATCCTGTGTCCACTTGTCCAGCGGATGGTTGTGGCAGTTGGCACACTTCATCCGGCTGCCCATAAAAACCTCGGTGGCAAATTCCGTTTGCCGCCTCGCATCCTCGACCGCGGTATAAAAGGTCGCCGGACCATATTCGGACGAATTACCAGTGGCGGTGATAATCTCTCGCGCCATCTGGTCGTAGCCGGCACCATCACGCAACTGCTGGGCCAGCCAATCATGAAAGGCTCGCGCGGCCTTGGGTGTCGTGGTCACCAGGTTTTTGTCAACTTTGGATTGGATCCGCAGCAGCTTGGCCAATTTAAATGTGTAGAAATCAACGAAATTCTTGGAAGAGAGTAATTCGTCGACCAGCGCTTCTCGATTCAAATGCCCGGCTTCGGTTTCGCTATTATATTCAGGCAACTTTCCGGTGAGGTCCAAGGTGATCCGCCGTATGAATGTCGGATCGTCAACCAGCGGCGAAACCGACAAGCGAAGTTCTGCGATCGCCACAAGGATTTCGTCATCCACAAAGTTGTTGCGCTGCTCGGTGGAGAGGTCGACAACGGTCTCCGAGATGGGAACGACTAATTCGATCGGGACCACTTCGGTCGAGTATCTCGCGATGACGATATGCCGACCGGGACGGATGACCTTAGCGGTTGCCGAGTTGCTGTCGATGGTAACCGCTGACGAGTCATCAGACACAAATTGGGTCAGGTTGGTGACATCACGAGTCAATCCATCGTCGTAGTGAGCTAGGACTTGCAAGGTCGTCTGTGCACCGATCTGGCGGGCCACCAATCGTTCCGGCTTGACTTCGATTCGTTCAAGCTTTCGCAGGTGGATATTTTTGGCACCCTGCTGAATCCATTTTATCAACAGTCGAGTATTCTCATCGTCAGCATCGATGACCGTTCCCCCACCATGCTCCACATACTCGGCAGGCTTTGTGTAAATGAGGCTTGATTCAGGGTCGCTCAAGTTAATCCGCCGCCCACCAAGTTTCCGCACAATTTCTTCATGGTCGGCTTCTGGAGTTCCACCATAGAGTGACAACTTGAAATCACCGCGGCCGATCGCCGAACCGTGGCATTTCCCGGCATTGCACCCCAACTTTGTGAGCATGGGAATTAAATCGTTTTTGAAGTCGACAGTTTCGTCGGGTGTCCCGCTAATGACCTCGGAAACGGGAACCGGAGTGATCTTGGACGTCTCCCCCATCAAAGCACCGAGACAGGTCGAAAAGGCCACAAAAATTAGAAATGTGGTTTTCATGATGATTTTTGTTAGTTCAGTGGTTAGCACACGCGGTCGACTATTGGCTCGGCAGAAAAACAGGACCGGTTTGGGTTCGTTGTCGATCGCGTTCTCCGCGGCTCAATCCCTCTTCTGGCTAGGCAGCACTCAATAATTCCTTCGCTTGTTCTCGAGTGAGTTTCTTCGCTTTCACGAGTTCTTCAACCTTTCTCCGAAGAGCCGTTTTGTCACCTGAAAGTTTGAGTAATTCTCCCGCTTCTGCACGGGTGATTTTTTCGCTTAGCACTAAAGGGCCAAGTTTTTCACGAAACCCATTTTGTGGAGTCGCCCTTGAATCTTCTTTTTTGTCCTGCATGCTTCGACGGTATGCTTGCGATACCGCATCGCCAGGTTTCTCGCCGATATACTTGCGCAGAGTCTCGTGATCGACTTCCATGGCTTTGGCGATGGCGCCAAGGATATGGGGTTGCGTGTAGAACGCGTTGCCGGCATAGGGCAAGTTGTGGGCGACTTTGCCATTTTTGGCGACAATAACCGTCGCCGTGAGATTCTTGTCCAATCCGTAAGCGGGAGGGCCGGCCGACCCCTCTTTGGACAAAGCCACAATCAGGTTTTTGGGATATCGTTGGTCCAACACCGAGAAGCTCTTCTCGGCCTCGTTTGCGTCGTCGGTACAGACAATAACTGACATCGCCCAAGGTTGTTTTGAGTTTTCTTCAATGGACTGGAGTTGTTGCCTTAGCTGTCCCAGGAATCGACCGAAGGTGCGAGACTTTCGGACAAAGAACATAAGGTGGAGTTTGTCACCTGCCAAGTCTACCGGATCAAATTCCTGACCGGCCTGATCGCCCCGTAGGTTGATGGCCGTCAACGATGAGATTTTTTCACCCGACTGTGGACCGGAGTAGATCGGTTTTTCGAGGTTCTTGATCCAATCCGCCGGGTCGGTGATCTTGATTTCAACCGCAGCGTACCCCTTGCCATTATTTCGGTCCCGTGTTCGTTGCATCCGGGCGGATTGTAGCACGCGCTGGAGGGAGCCGCTTTGCCCAATCCGCGGGTTTAATGCGCCTCGGTAAATGGCGACTTCCTCGATGACTGCCGCGTCCGAATTGAAGCCCGCGTAAAGTTGCTTCATGATCGAAGCGACATCATAGTCATAGAGCTCGCCGCGCTCATTGGCAGCGATTAATCGCTTGTAAACGGCGTTGCGATTCTTGGCCGCCACTTCGCCTGTTTTGAATTGGCCCTCTTTCAAATCCTTTGGCTGACCAAACCGTCCATGCTGGCTATCGAAATAGACCATTTTCATATCAATCAACGGAATCAATCGGTCGGCTTGATGTTGGGTCAGTTCTTTCGCCGCAACTGCTTCGTCAAGGGTCTTTTTCACCGCCCCTTTATCTGACTGGACGCGTTTCCAAATGTTATAGCCCTGTTGTTGTGAAATTTTTCCGTCGCTAACGAGCTTTGTGATTCGCTTGAATCGAAAATTTTCGCACATGTCGAAATCTTTGTTGGAACCGACACGATCTTCATATTTGATCTCTTGGGCAAAAGACAAGTGCGACCCTGAATCGGCATAAATGCTAACAACGAAAAGTGTCACGCACAGCCGGAAAACCGTTTGAGGTAGCTGATTGACCATTTGATTTAGGCACTCCTTCAAGTCTGTGGAATGGAAATCAGTGTAATGCTTTTTCATCTCGGTGTGTTGAGCTAGTTGGATGTCAGGTTCAATACTCTAGCTGCCATTTCTGGTTCAGCCTGTGCAGCTCTGGCTAGGCAAACCCCCACCCAGGCCTGCATTTCGGTGTTTGAACGCTCTCGCCGCCCCTGAAAAGGCCGAAATGGATCGACCAGGATTTCCAACTCCAAGTCACCATGGACCTCACCGGAGGCACGGCATGTTTACGACAGCAATTCTTCCAAGGGGCCCTTCAAATCGAGATGTTTTAGATTTGAGTCCATTTGGCCAAACGTTTGAGCGGTCTCCAATCCGGCGGCGTGCATGAGCGAAAGATAAAGGTTGCCAACCGTCCGGTGCCCTTTGTCGCCATACTTGGGGTACTCAATGTAGCGTCCCATCTTCAGTTTTTTGCCCATGCCGCCCAATAAAACAAACGGCCAATCGTATCCAGGGCAATGATGATCGCCAGAAGAACAGGACATGTAGACGATCATGGTATTATCGAGCATCGATCCATCCCCCTCCGGAATGCTGTCGAATTTCTTCGCCATTTTTGCGATCTCTTTCAGGTGCAGTTTTTCGATTTCCATGCGCGCCTGATGACCGGTCCAGCCGTTGGATGCCCTGTTTTCGCCAAGGTGGCCGATAGCGTGGACGTGATCTGAAAGGCCAAGCTCGGAGTACTTCACGCCCAGCGTATCCGGCCGCAGGGTGATCACGTTCGTCAGGCCGGCAATCAATGCTGACGAGGCGATTTCAAAATGCGACTCGATCCGCGCGGAGGGCGTTATGGCATCATAGCGGTCAGTCAGTTCCGGCGCGTGTGCCTGAACTCGGTCGAGAAGAGCCGCTTTCTTTTCCTCGGTCTTCCGCAGCGAGTCGAACGATTCTAGATAGAGAGCGAATCGTTCTTTGTCGTCTCCCGCTAACTGCTTTTCAACACGTCTCGCATCTTCAGTAAGGAAATCCATAAGATTACCATTGAGGGCGAGCTTTTTCTCCAGTTCAGCCGGGGTCGCGACGGCTGAACCAAAGAGCTCCAGAAATGCTTTGCGTGGCGAAGCTTGATAGGCTACCGGCTTTGCGGGACCGTAGGCTGAAAGGTTTGGATAACAGTAGGTATCTCCGGGCTTATCTGTCCCGAGCAATTTCCCGTTCATTGCCATCCCATACATCGGGTAAGGCCCGTTAGAAAGATGTTGTCCGAGTAGGCAGTCCAGCGTTGGTGCAACGGCTACTGTTTCCGAATCATGAAGCGAGAGGGTCCCAAAGCCCTTGGTATGATTGCCCCTGAACCCCACGCCAGAGAGGCTCTGAATAATGGTCAAGCGATCCTTGAAACTGTCCAGAGCAGCCAGCTTTTCCGGCAGCTTCTGGGTTGCCAGCGAAAGATCAACGAGCGGACCGGGACGCCGCCCTCGATTGCCAAGTTTCTTGCCGTCGTCTGGGTTGGTGAAGTGATTCTCGAGGCCATCGGGAACAAGGTTGAACTTGTCGATGCCAGATGATTTGACGACGAAGACAAATCGTTTTGGCAGCGTTTTTTCGTTTCCTGCAGCATGTGCCTGTATCGACCGCAAACAGGAAGCCATGGCCAGAGACATTCCGCCAAGCGACAGATTCTGAATCGCGCGTCTTCTTGTAAATAACATTGGAGACTTTCTGCGTATGGATGGGGGTTTGCTGTTAGCGGCGGTATAAAAACGAATCTGAACTTAACAACGAAACAACAAGTGATTTGAAACTTCCGCCGTTGTCCAAGTAAGCCTGTTCGGCCTCGATCAAGGTTTTTGAATCACTGAGCATTTCATTCCGCCCCATAAAATAGCGGAATAAATGCCGGATAAAAGACTGGCGTGCACGATCGGAATGTCCTAGCCGATGCATCATCTCGATCGCGTCGGTGACTTCCCCATCAATCTTGGGATCGCCTGAGAACGCAATCGCTCCGGACGCATCGACCTTGCGAGTCGTAAGTTTCCCTTCCTTCAGCTTTCGGTCGAACTGCCCGTCCCGCCGCGTATAGATTTCGTCATTTTCGTCAAAATAGTGATGGGCGCGATATCGTCCCCAATCGTCAAATACCTCGAAAGGTTCGCCGAGCGGATTCATTTTGCGATGACATTTCCAGCAACGCTCCGCCCGCAGTGGCTTCATCCGTTCTCTAAGTGTTTTGTGCGGATCGGTTGGCACGACCGCGTCGACATCCGGCGGCACATCGCCGAGTACCCCGGCCAGTAACCGTTTGTATACCCAGATTCCGCGATGAATCGGATCGTTGTCTTCATTGAGTGAATGAGCCGCCAGCCACGCAGGATGTGTCAACAAACCTGCTCGTTGCTGCCGGGGCATTTCCAACGGTTGCTCCAAAGGCCAAGCCCACGTCTGTAGCTCGATGCGGCCGCTACTGGGCAGATTGTAAGGTTCGATGTAAAGCAGATCACCGATGCCACGAGATTTGTTCGAAAAGGGAAAGCTAGGATGAGTATAGATTCCCTTCTCTAGCGCGGTCGTAAATTTCGCGACCGTTTTCTTTGCTTCATTCCGCGCCGCTTCCAAGGCACGGTCGACTTTTTCTGGCATGGCCTCAAAATTAAAATCTCGCTTAATCTGTTCTCGCCGCTTCTCCACCTGGGATTCGACATAATCTGGGCCGGTGACCTCGGCAAATTTTTCCTCGTAACGTTCTCGGGCATACTCATTGTCGCCCGGATGCGCAATAAAATATTGGTTGGTCGTTAGCAACTCGGCAATGACATCTTTGTCGTTTTTCAAAACATGCTCAATCAACATTCCGGCGTCGTGAACCAGCATGTCGGTATTCCATTGGGGAATTTTTTCTGCACGCTTTCGATCATTGTCTTTGAACACCGTTCCGGCGCGGTGGAAGCCGAAAAACTCGTCAAAGAATCGCCTGATCCGCGGTAAATCTTTTCGGTCCCAGCGTCCGGTGGTGAGTTGCTGGTCCATTAGTTGCTTGACCAGACGAGCGACGTCTTGCTTAGTTTTTAGCTCTCCCTTTTGCCACGCATCTTTGATGAACCGATTACGGTCCGGTCCATGATGCGTCAGGGCGTAGGCAATTGCGTACGCCAGCTCTTCGGGTGATAGATGTCGGCGGCCGTACTGATCCACTTTACCCATGCCGAATTCCATCCGATAGATTGATTCCGGACTTAGAAACATCGCTTTGATGGTCGTTTTAAGTCCCTCAAGGTGACCGCCGGTTTTGATGTTTTGTTTGAGAAAGGTGAGATATTTTTCCCTCTCTTGCGCGGTTGGCTCGCGACCGATCACCCTGAGGAACTCTCGCCTGATCACTGCCCGAAGCGTCTGTTCCTCAGATTTTGTTTGAGGTTGGGCGAAATCTGCGAACTCGCCCCGTTTTTCCCGGCTCGCAAGAAAAGAGTCGGCCACGACCATCTTCATCTGCACCGTACTCTGATCCGCCACCGACATCGCCGCATAATCCCGAATGCCCCGCTCTGAAGTCACATAAGTGAAAGGGCTTTTCGCGTTCCCAAATCCCTTTGATGCAAAGATCTCCGGGCTGTATCGCCAGAGACGCGCCGGCGAAAACGGAGGCGTCTTGATCTCGCCAGAAAAAAGCTTTTCATGATTGACCCAATTACCGTATTCAGGGGCCAGCAATTTCTTTTGATACGACTGGAATTGATCCGTTTCGGCCATTTTCTGGAAAATCCAGCCGACGACGTCTGCTTTTTCAATCGCTGCCGGTTGGGTTTCTTGCGGCGGTGGCATTTCTCCAAACTGCAAAGCTTGCATCACATCGATCCAGCGCTTCGAGTTTTTCTCCGCCGAGAAGTCCTTTCCAAGTCCCTTCAGATCGAACTGTGCTTCTGCTTGGTCACCTGAATGGCAGGCGTAGCAATGCTCTGCCAAAAAAGGCTGGACTGTTTTCGCGAACGAGTGATTGCCATTCTCTTGGGCGACACCGTCGACCGTCATCACCAGCACGATCAGGCAAGGCAACGCAAAAAGCCCGCGAGCATCTAAAAATACGCGAATCATGAGGCAGGTCCTAATTACGCTACTGCGTCAGGTAATGATCGCGGTACCTGCAGCGGGCCGCAAATCCGCCGCTGGCGTGGCGTTCATTTGGTTTTAACGCTTCTCGGTTGGGAAGGAGGTTCATCATACCACCTGCTCCTGGTCTTTGAAGCAAAAACTGTCACCGGATGAGGTTATTTGGGACATCGATTCTGATTCAGCTGACAGGCTGTGGCACCGGTGGAGGCCATTGCGTCGAATCGCAGCTGGCAAACATCCTCCCTCCAATGCAAGGATCAGCCGATCTGCCGAACAAAACCTGAGCGATGGTGTCGAGGTGGTGATCGATTATCTGGTGTCTGCGTAGGTGACTTGGAATCCCCAGCGTTGGGCAATGGATTGAGCCGCCTATTCTATTGCAGTCATTTCCTAAAACTCAGCTTGGAATTGAGTTCGAAATAGTGTTCCATCATCCCCCACCAAGATATCAGAAGAGTTGTTATTCAGTGGACTCCCGTCTAAAACGGTCGCGTCAAATGACCATTTGAACTTATGACTGTTTTCAAGAGGGTACCAGTTGAAACCGGCGACGTACTCGGATCGGTCGCCCAGCAGTCCGCCGACTTCTGAATAACGGAAGTTGACATCCAGTTTTCCAGGAATGAGGAATTTACCTCCTTCGACATAAAATCCGTGTTGCATCAATCGATCAACAGGCAACCCGCCATCGCCTTGAATGTTTTCCAGCCATCGCAGGAACACTTCTGAATTGAGACTCCAGCCTTGCCATTTTGCCGCAAAGTCCAGGCCATAAAAATAAACGTCCACGCCCGAAACGGTGACACCTGGACTTAAGGCTCCAATTTGATTTAAACGGGTCCCATCGGTCAGGCGGATAAAGTCGGTTTCGGCAAGCGGATTTCCCAGTGCCTCAGACGTGATGGGCGAATAAACAAACGAATGACCAAATCGTATTAGCGGGTCACAGGTGTTGTCGAAGTCGACAATTTGACCTCCATAATCTCCCAAGGGGTCAAAATACTGATTGAAGGCGTAGGTGAATTGGTCGTCGGTCGAGTTGTTGGGCAGGTTCGACGTTCGGTACCCATTGCCAACCATGACCTCGTATTGACCGGTTGTACCGATCTTTCCCTGACCGAAAATGCCAAGGGTTCGGTCCGGCCGAAAAAAGTCGTTGGCAACTGGACGATCAATGAATCGCGTGCGTCTGGCTCCAAGCAGCCACTGCCGACTGGCTGTTACCTTTCGTTTTCCAAATTGAATTCGAAAACGATCGTTGAACTTCCACGCCCACCAGTAATCAAAAAAGTCGACGGTGTGCCGACCGTCGGAATCACCATCGAGTTGGTAGAAGTAGGACAATCGCGGATCAATCGCGGTACCCTTGAAAGAAAGTCTAGCCCGTTCAATGTCAAATGCGTTCCTGTTTTTTACAGCTCGAGTCACCCCGGCGTTATCTGTCCAGTCGCTGACGTTGCGAGCAAATCCATGATGTCGGAATTGAATCCAGCCGTTGATGCGAAGATCAAATGGGTTATTCTCTTTATCGAAGGGAAGAATCGCGAGGCCTTTGTCGTAAGCCGCGTAATATTGCAGCCGTTTTAACTGGTCATTGGAAGCTGTCTCGCTTGATCCTGTCAGCTCTTCGGCTGTCACAGGGAGCTGCCTGTTTCGAGGATCAGTCACCAGGTTAGGTTCCTCCGGCCGACGACCTACAAATATCGTTGGGTACTCGGGATTTTGGTCTGGTGGTCTGGTTTCGGAAACCGAAAACGACTGCGAAGAGTTTTGTTGCGTAAAAAAACCTTGCTCCAAATTGCGGTTGGAAAGTAGGGCTTGGTCATTTTCAAAGACCGATTGCGCGACAGCGTTACCGGGAAGCCCTGCCATCAAAATTAAAAGCATCCACGATCGGAAAGGGTTCGGCATAAGTTCAGATAATTTAATGACAGCGAAGTGTGAGATGGTTGGGGACGGGTTAGCCTTCGGCAGAATCCCTTTCGATCTATCGACGTATTGAAACCACGTTTGAATCAACACCCATCTAAAACGAAGTAATTTTCCCAGATTACCTATTTTTAAGGCTTTGACTTGCCAAAGAATCTGAGTTGCTAGCTGATTTCCGGTCTTTGAAAATCGTGGATTCGGAAGGGGTAATCAAAACGAGCGTTTGAGAGGCATCGCGTATGATTTGGCAGGAATCGACAGGGACAATTCCGCCCTAGTGACTGGGGGGATCTAAGTATTATTGTCAATGGGTTTTAGAAATAACATGCTTACAAAACTGATGGCTGCCAGAACAACCAGATAGATCGCCGGCGACGCGAGGTCGCCTGTTGTTTTGACCAGCCAAGTGCTCACCAAGGGGGCTGTGCCACCAAAAATAGCGAGGGTGATGTTGTAGCTTAAACCGATGGCGGTATATCGTCCTCGAATTGGAAAACATTCGACCATGAAAGCTGGGAGAGGTCCCTGGATGCCGCCTAGGAGAATGGCAAAGTCGTACCACTCCAAAACATTCCCAACGGTTCCTGCTAAAGCGTGCCGACTCTCTGGGGGCGAAGTTGTGTCGCTGGGCATTGGCAGAAATCCCTCAATGATTTGGAGTTTTATAGTCGGTATTAATTTGATTAATGATCTTGGCAAATTTAATATATAGGTACGGAAATGAATGTAGCCAGCAGAGCAGACCAAAATCCTAAATAGATCCGATTAGTTGAACGGCAGGGTTTTAGAAATGACCAAAAAAACGATTACATGTAATAACTGTAAAGTCAGGCTGCGGGTCGCAGAGGACTTTAAAAAATCAGAAGTGAAGTGCCCAAAATGTGAGGCAGTTATTGTTGTGGTACCTGAATTGGAGTCAGCTATTGAACCACCAATGCCCATTGTAAAACCTGACATTCCCGCACACCAAATGTTGGACAACCCTTACGGAAATCCCCGTCCCACGAGTCAGCCACCGCCTGGTCAGGTACCGATTGTTCCTCAAGCTAAGTATGTTCAGGCGACGGATCGTGAAATGGTTATTTTCGACAAGAAAAAAACCGTCATGGGTGATCGATATTACCTGACGCTCTGGTTTGAGGAGGCCAAAGGTTTTTCAGAGCAATATCTAAATGAAGTGCGTTCCTGCATTATTCAGTCACGATTTCCCGAAGTCCATATCAAACCAGCTACCGCAACTAACCATAACGCAGGCTGCTTGGCATTTCTTTTTCCGACCTTCAAGTTTGACGCGATCGCATTCTGGTCCAAACGAGATGATCTCGAACATTTTCGCTGTCTATACAAGGCCAAAGAATTCGGAAATGTCCTTCATATTTCATTGATGTTTTATACCCAGGTTGATCTCGGCTGTAACCAAATGCTATCCAACCTTTTTAAATTTGCGCAGGCAGGTGATGATTTGGAGAAAGCTGAATACGAGGAAGCCTTTTCTCGCTTTGTTTGGATGGTTTTGTTAGAAGCCGCCGACAGGCTTGGAGCCACGCCCATCAAGAAACAGGTAGACGAGCGTCAAAAGAAACAGTCTGCTCTAAAAAATGCATTTAATTGGGCAGGCAGGTAAACGCTTCGGGAATGGGATGGATGATGAAGTGATGAAAAGATTATTGATTGCTACGGTGAAGTTTTATCAACGTAACGCTCCCAAGCGATTTCGGGGCAGATGCCTCTACAAACCTACCTGTTCGAATTTCGCTATCGAAGCGTTAGGGAAATTTGGTGCGTTTTGGGGAACTCTTTTAATTGTCCGCCGATTTTTTTCCTGTCGTCCACCGAACAGTGGACACGACCCAGTGCCTGATGTCATCGTGTTGCCAAGTTTTCGAAAACAACAAAACAAAATGACGGAAAAACCCGTGCCAACATGCTTTCACGGTGAGAGCCGGGACGACTGACAATTAATTTTGGCCAATTAAATATTGATTTCAGCCAAAATCTCAATCACAATTTTACAGTCGCGATTGACTGACAACTTGACTATTTGATTTGGTTTTGAGACCCTTGATCGTCCGTAAACTGAATTCGTTGTTCGAAGAAGGTTGGAGCTGCTGGGAACCGTACCTCAGCGTCGCCTGCAACCCTGTGTACTAGGGTGCTGCTGATCGTCCCATGAAGTCACTCAACACCTTTCTAATCGTTGTTTGCATCGTTTGCTCGGCGGTTGTATTCATAGGATTCGTTGTGGTGATGGCGACGACTGATTCCGCTGCCCTGTCTCCGGGTTCTGTGGCAAACACCGTCAATGGGGTGGTCGTCTTCTGCGTGGCCGCCGCGTGCATTATCGCACCGGCAGTCGTATGGACGCTCTTTGTCAAAACGTCGCGTCATCCAAAAGGAGAAGCAAAGCAAGCAGGTAGCCGAAAACCGTACGTCGTCTTCTTTTCCCTGGTGACATTTCTTGCCTGTTTGCTTTTCGGGGTCTTTTACTTCATGACGCGCTGGGACGTTGACGAAAAATGGTCTGCGACCGTCATCGAGGAATCCTCGGAGATTCGATTTTTACTGGAAGAGTTTCGCCGGGCGAACGGCGAGTTTCCGATGTCGTTAAGCGAAATTGACGAGGATTACCTAAAACCAACTGATTACTTATCTCGCCATGCCGTTGCTGCTGGCATGAGCAAATGGTTTTATGAGCGAATTGGGGCGAAAGATTACCAGCTATATGTGGCCGCGTATTCTTGGGTGTCGTATTACGACGCAATGGTCTACCGGCATTCGGGGGCGTTTGCCGAACCCTGGTTTTCCACTCTCGATACATCCCATTCAAGAGAGTTCGGGAAATGGCGATATATTCGAGGCTTCTCCCAGCATGACGAGATGGGTTACTTCGATGCCGATGGTCAATTCCACTCACGGTAGCCAAGAACGCCGCAATCGATAGCGATCAGGAGGTCAACAGAGAACCGCATCGGTTTCCCGAAGCCATGCCCGTGGATGGCAACTGGAAGGCTTGGTGGTCGTCAGAAAACGGTTTGGCTACCCGAGGAATTTTTGAATCGGGCCCTTTTGGTCGATCGCCAGCCCGACGTCGAGCGCGCCATAATGTTCGGTGGGATTTCCATACGCGTTCAGGATTGTGGTATACCAGTTTCCCAGTGTTTTGTGGCCTTCTTTGGCATAGCCAGGTAAACGGATGTAGCGTCGTCCCAGATTCAATGGCGTATTGTCTCCGGCCAGAACAACAAACGGCCACTCCGTGCCATGGCTATGATGTGTCTCGCCATTGTCGGGAAAGTAAAAAAGCATCGTGTTGTCGAACATCGTCCCGGTCCCTTCGGGGATGCCCTTCAAGCGTTTGACGATCTGATCGATGACGTGCATGTGTTGCTGACGAATTTTCTCACGCACCTCCAGAGCGCTGAATCGGGCGACCGCTTTACCATGGCCAACGTCATGTTGGTTCACGTTTTCGCCTTCAATTTCGGGCAGTCCGGTATACCGCGTCCCCAATTCATCGAGTGTAAAAGTCACCACGTTGGTCATTCCAGAAATCAGGGCCGACAGCAGGATTTCTGTATGCCCGGTTTGGCGATCCACGGTCGATAGATTATCTGCCAGATATTTTTCATCCAACTTGGGCATGTTGCGGCGGATGACGTCAGCCATCGACTCAACCCGCGCATCCCGTGAGCGGATGTTAGCCAGGGCGTCTGCGTAATTGCCGACTTTTGGTTTTTCAAATCCTTTTAGCTGACGGGCAAGGTTTGCCTGGTTCTCAGCTACAAACCGGAGCATCTGCTGTTCAAGTTGGTAATTGGCTTTTGACTTCTGGTTAGTGGAGACCGATTTGAAGAGCTCCTGGACCGCCACTTTTGGTGAACCAAAGGCATAATTCGGCTGTTGAGGGCCCCGGGCAGAGAACCCTTTTTCGATGCCGTTGATATTCCCACGAGAATTTCCGCCTCCACCCGGAAAGCAGGCCAGTTCGATATGCCCAAAAGGAGACGGGAGCATCTTGGCTAATTCAAAATCAACGGTTGCCCATTTGATGGAACTCAACCGCTCGTTGGCTTTGAAAACCCCCAGGGATGAGCACCAGGTATGGTGTCCGGTGGTGCACATTTTTCCCGATAGACCCTGTAGGATTGTCAGGTTCTTTTGGTGATCCGACAGTGGGCTCATCCATTGCGGAAGATCGTGACCGTTCAGGTCGATTTCCAACGGTTGTTTTCTGTTTTCCAGTTCTAACTGCTGTTTGTCGAATGTGGGTGGGACGAGTGAGCCTGGCAGTAAACCATTTCCTTTATGCAGGAAAATAAAACGCGTAGGCGGTTTTTTCTCCGGCGCCTCGGCCAACGAGAGTTGGGGCAACAAGGCGACCGAACTGGCACCCAGCAAACCCGTTTGAACGAATGTACGTCGTGTTACCATAGTTGAGTTTCTCTGCCGTTGTGATTTCTGGGGGAAATAATTTTACCGTGTTGATTTGCCATCGGGGTGCAGGCCAGCGTTTACTTTCGGTACCTGAACGAATCGGAACTTAATAATGAAACGACCACTGATCGGAAACTACCGCCAGATTCCAGATAAGCCCGGTCGGCATCCACCAGGGTCACTGAATCCGAGAGCATCTCATTTCGTCCCATAAAAAATCGAAAGGCATGGCGAATGATAGACTGGCGTACCTTCGTCGATTTTGCCAAACGATCGATAAGCTCAAAAGCGTCATTGACTGGGCCATCGAGTTCCTCTTGAGTGGTGCCTTTTAGTTCACCCAAAGTACTCACTGTCTTGGTTCTGTACGAATCGAAGCCGTTTTTCTTCTTGGTTTTGGCAACCAAGTTTTCGGGGGCTTCCAAAGGTTCATCCAGTCGGTATCTTCCAAAATCATCAAATCCTTCAAACGGCAGCCCCAAGGGGTTCATCTGCTGATGACATTTCCAACATTGTTCATTCATGGTCACCATTTCGACTCGTTCACGAAATGTCTTATGAGGATCGTCCGGAACCTGGGCATCGACGGTGATCGGAACATCGGGCACCCGGCCTGCCAACAGTTTTTCCCGGATCCAGCGGCCGCGCCGAATCGGGTCGGTATGAAAATTTCCGGAATGGGCAATCAACCAGGCAGGATGGGTTAACAGTCCCTTTCGGTTTGGAACCGGAAACGGCTGTTTGACCGGGTAATTCCAAAATTCCTCATCGTCTAATCCCTTAAAGTTCTGTTGAACAACTGTGTTGTATCGAAAAATGTGTGGGGTGGGCGGCAGGTTGTAAAAGGTGGAATGGTTGTAGGTGTAACCGTGGGCGAATGATGGTGTGGTAAATGGGGTCTGTCCCTTACCAAAAGACTCTTCCCAATAATACATATATCGCAAAAATTCTCGTTTCTGCTTTCCGCCCAGGATACGAAGTGACTTGCGATCCTTGATGTAATCCTCGTTGTCCGCGATGACTTTTTCAGGTTGATTTTTCCAGTCGGTATCCTTGAAATGCTCGTAAGCTTCTTTCCACTGGGCGATCACTTTTTTTCCGGATTCATTATCCTTGTCGTGATAGACAAAATACTGATCGGTGGTGAGCAGTTTTTCAACGACGTTTTTGTCGCCAAGCAGGATCCAATCGACGATTCGGTCAGCCTCTTTAACGAGGAATCCAGGAGTCCCGGCGGTGCCTCGGGATGGATTCTGGTAAAAGCCGTCGCTTCGTTTCAGGTCTTTGAATATCTTGGTCGAATTCGGATAGCCAAAAAATTCGCGAAAGAACCGAACCAGTTTGGGATGGGTACTGACGTGGCTTTGCATGTTTTTCCCGCTCAAAGACGGATCGACTGGACCTTTGAACCATTGGTTGTCGTTGAGTAATCGGTTGATTTCCCGCCGGAAATCCTCGTTGGTTTTGAGGCGTCCCGATTGAGCTACTTTGAGAAGAAGCGGATCCGGTCCACGATCTCCCAACGCGTAGGCCACCGCAAAAGCGGCCTCTTGGGGGGAGAGCAACCTTCTACCAGAGGCATCCGCAGGTTCTTCACCAAGCTCGGTTCGATAAAGGAATTCGGATTCGAGCAATACAGAAGATAATACCGTTTGCAGTCCTTTTTTATTGCCACCCAGTTCGATCGCGGATCGAAACAGCTGCAAGTACCTATCGAGTTCCTGATCGCTTGCCTGCCGGCGGAGCACATTATCGAATTGTTTTTGGATCGCGGCGACCAATTCGCCTTCGGCGGGAGCATCCGATTTGCTGACAATCGCAATCCATTCAGCAGGCGCATTCGGTGGATACCAGCGATCTTTGGGATTAGGGAAGATTAACTTTTGTCGCTGAATCCCTTTGGACACCGCTGCAAAAACCTGTTTTTCCGAAATCCATTTGGCATTGTTTAACATCACCAGCAAATGGCCGCCATCGAGCAGATTGATGTCATAATCCCGAACACCCGATTGGTCAGGTAGCACAAACGGGTTCGTCACACCATAAAAGTTCTTTTGCCGATCACGTCCCTCTAAACCGAAAACATCATTGACCCTTTCGTGAAATATTTGAGGACTGACCAGCCACCTGCGGGCCGGCGTAAAAGCCTTGTCCTTGAACGATCCAGCAAAGAGTGCGGCGTGTTCTATATAGTTGCCATAAGCGGGTTGGCGGAGTTTTTCATCGAGCTTGGAAGCATGGCGTAATCGCAGTTCGCTGCGCATCCAATCCGCCAATATCCGCTGTTCTCGTTGGTCAAGCGGAGCGGCGTCTTCAGGCGGCATCAACCCAAAAAAGAGCTGATCCTGGGCTCGGTTGAGCAAGTCGAGTTGTTTCGGCAGTGTCGCTGCGTTCAAGTTGTTCAGTCGTACCCCTCCTTCGGCTGAATCCCCTTGGTGGCACTCGAGGCAATGCTCCCGCAAGACCATTTGAATGGCCTTTGGCACCTCGATGAGATCGTCTGCGAACCCTCGTTCGGCAAACGGTGACGCCAGCACAAGCCAACACCCTAAGAGCAGGCAACCAACCCGGTCCCGTTGGCAACCCCTTTTCACTGATTTCACAACTGCCTGGTTCAATTCTCTAACACTCTGTGGATGATCGAAGGAAAGGGTGATCGCAAAAGGATGAACGCCAAGAGCAAGGCGATACAGTTTTCACGGCCATTGCGACCCATAGGATCGCCTGTCTGCGCTCCCACTAACTATACACCAACGACAACTTGCGATGAATCGCAAATTGACCCCGGTGAGGAACCGCCACGGCTGTCTTTCCCTTTCAGATCGGATTTTCATTTGCCAATTTTTCCAACTTTGATAGTGAAAATTGAATCCAAATATTTTGATTTGACGAAATTTTTACCGATGACGGAATTAAGCCTGTCATCTCTAAGAATCAATCTCCTCCTCAAAAATCCGATCTTTCAGGGAATTAGTCATGAGTCAATTCGTTTCAATGTCGCTGCTTTCTGCCTCGCTGGCACTGTTTGCTCCCTCGGCTAACGAAAGGATTCTCGTTGATTTTGGTCAATCGCAAGCGAAAGGATGGAGGTCGGTCAATGATGGCGTGATGGGTGGTCGTTCGGTGGGGCAGTCGACAATCAATTCGGACAACAATTTGGAATTTTCGGGAACGCTATCGCTGGCCAACAATGGCGGTTTCTCTTCGATTCGGGCCACCGGGAGCAACCTCCGTATGTCGAAGGGACAAACGATTCTCCTGCGGGTCAAAGGAGACGGTCGAAAGTACAACTTCAATCTCTATTCACGAGGCAATCTGGGTGGCTATTCTTTCCGACAGTCGTTTGCGACCGAGAAGGGGAAATGGATTCAAGTCAGCCTTCCAGTGGACAAATTCTTTGCGACGTGGCGAGGCCGAAATTATTCGAGCGTCAATTTGAACCCGGCGGAAGTCAAGGGGATGGGGATCCTGTTAGGCGATAAGAAAGCTGGGCCGTTTAAATTGGAAATCGATTGGATCAAACTGGTTGGAAAGGCCGAGGCTAAATAATTCGTCGATCAACAGTATCAGTTGAAAATCGGGTAAGGGAAAATGGTTTTGCCAGCGGTAAAACCTTTTCTTGGTGAAGCAAAAAATCGGGTAGTCTGTCGCAAAATACTAGCGAACTGGCGATTCGGGCCTGGTCAAGGTTTGTTAGAATAACACCTTGGCGATTTTTTCTGCGGAGAATGAGTATGAACCGACGTCTTGCTACTGTCTGTCTTTTTGCCCCCCTGCTCTGTCTGGCGGCGTCTGCTGATGATTGGACCCGATTTCGGGGTCCGGCGGGCTCAGGGGTCTCTGCGGACTCAAAAATTCCGCTGACGTGGTCATCCGCTGCCAACTTGGATTGGAAGACAGCCCTACCCGGGCCGGGCGCTTCGAGTCCGATCATTGTTGGCGACAGGGTGTTGGTGACTTGCTACTCCGGATACGGTTTGGACCGAAATGATCCGGGTCAGCTTGAGAATTTGGTTCGACACCTGGTGTGCATTCAACTTTCGACTGGGAAAAAACTTTGGCAGAAAGATGTGAAGGTCGTTTTGCCCGAAGATCCGTTTACCGGGATCGGTGTCACGGCACACGGGTATGCTTCTCACACCCCGGTCACCGATGGCAAAAACGTCTATGCTTTTTTTGGGAAAAGCGGTGTTCATGCGTTTTCGCTGGCGGGAAAAAAACTTTGGGAAATCAATGTCGGCAAGGAATCTGATCCGGCGAAGTGGGGGTCCTCTTCGAGTCCGATCATCTATAAAAATACGGTCATCGTTACTGCGTCGGCGGAAAGTCAGTCGATCGTCGGTATTGATCGGGAGACTGGTCAAGAGCTGTGGCGTCAAGAGGCGAAAGGGCTCGATGGAATGTGGGGAACGCCCGCTCTGGTCCAAGTCAACGAATCGAGGACGGACTTGGTGATGTGCGTTGCCAGAGAGATTTGGGGATTGAATCCGGACAATGGGGATCTGAGATGGTTTGCCAAAGCGACTAACGCGGCGCAGTCGTACGCGAGTGTTGTTTTAGACGGAAGTCGGGCTTTCGCGGTCACCGGTCGAGGCGGTGGGAGTGTCGC
Organism: Planctomycetota bacterium; assembly: GCA_014238905.1. Taxonomy (GTDB): domain Bacteria; phylum Planctomycetota; class Planctomycetia; order Pirellulales; family Pirellulaceae; genus JABAAE01. The sequence goes on along the minus strand of JABAAE010000014.1, from coordinate 47,435 downwards.
GATCGATGTGGGAGGCCAAGGTGACGTGACTGAGTCCAATACGATTTGGGAAGGAAGCGAGACCGCTAGTTTTGCCTCTCCGGTTTTGCATAAATCGCGAATTTATGTCGTGGCTAGTAAAATTTTGAAAGTGATTGATGCGAGCAACGGGAAGGTCATTAAACAGTTTCGATTGAAAGGTTCGAGATCCGGTGGCCGGATGCAGGCGGCCGATTATCCATCGCCTGTGGTGGCGGGAGATCATCTTTATTATCTCGACGGAAGCGGGCAAATGTACGTGTTTGACATCCGCGACCAGCCGAAGCAGGTGGCGATGAACCGCATCACGATGGATTCCGAGACATTTTGGGGAACACCTGCGATCAAGGACGGAAAACTTCTCATGCGCAGTTCCAAGTTTCTGTACTGTGTAAAAGATAAAGGTCAAAAAGCGGAAACTTCGCCAGAGTTATTGTCCAAAGCCGACAATCGACCAGCGACTCCTCCAGCCGGCGGCGGTCGGGGCGGCAACCGGTTCGATCCCGCAGCTATGTTTAATGGCATGGACCCGAACCGAGATGGAAAAGTCACCTTTGACGAGTTGGAAGGAAACCGGATGGCAGATCGTCTGAAAACGTTGGATAAAGATGGTGATCAAGCGATCTCCAGGAATGAGTTTACATCCGGTATTTCAAGCTTGTTCGGTCGTCCTGGCGGTTCCCGTTCGGGCGGTTCTCGTTCGGGCGGTTCTCGTTCGCGAGGCGGGAATGATGGTCAAGGCGGTGGCAAACGTCCTGATCGTCCACAACGACCGCAATTGGAAAAAACAGATCAATGATCTTTTGGCATTCGAAGTTGCCAGCAGGCCTCATGGTCATTTTGCTTGTTGCAGCGTTGCCTGCACCGAAGTTCAGTTCTGCTGTGCCCGCTTCGGATGAGCTTCTTCATTTGAGCTCCTATCTTGAAAGCCGTGGTGTTCCGATGAATCATGTGGGGATTCGGAGGTATCTGAAAGCGTTGGACCAATCAGGGCACGATGGAAAGCTGGCCAAAAAACTGATTGCTCAGCTTGGATCTGATAGTTTTAGCGAGCGTCAATCGGCAGAAAAATCCATAACCGCCTCCACCGTTGTCCCCATTGAATTGCTGCGAGAAGCCGCTCTGGGGGAACACAGCGAAAAATCTTTTCGAGCAAAAAAAATTCTCGATAAAACGCTCCCTGCAGAAATAAAAATAGTCGAAAAAGTTCTCCGCTCCGCGGAATTGTTGAAGGTTCCAGGGATCACGAAGGAGGTTTTAAATTCCGTCACCAGATTCCCCAATGAAAGACGTATTGTCCAATTAGCACGCAGGGTAATAGCGGTCACCGCGACGCCCGAAGATATCAACTTCCTGTCAGCTCAAATGGCATCGAAAACCACCGCATCGGTACGGGAAGTTTCCATCTCTGCGTTACGAATCCTGCATGAAAAGTCTTTGAGCGACCGCTTTGAGTTCTGGGCCCGGAATCACCTGTTGGAGGAAAGCATACGTCTTGAGGCCGCATTGGCACTTGCCGACCTTGGCGATCGACGATCGTTGAGTTTGCTGTTGGAAGTGATGGGCAAGTGGAAATCGCCTGGTTTTCGCTCACTCAGTCATATCGCGCTTCGGCAGCTCACCGGGCAGACAATGGATTACTCAGCGTACGAAGAACCGGAGGTGCGAATCAAGCAAATCGCGGCTTGGAAAGATTGGATCACATTAAACGGAAATTCAGCAGTGTTGAACTTCCCGTTGCGAATGGAGGTTTCCAAAACGACTGACCAGCCGACGTTGGTCGCGGTCACCAATCGGAATTGTGTTCTCCTGCTCGGCAAATCCTCGGAAGTCGTTTGGAAGTTTCCATGTGGATATCCCAGATTCGCAGTAAGAATGGACAATGGCAACATACTGATTGTCGAATACCGCAGGAACCGCGTCATTGAAGTCGATCGGAACAAGAGAATCGTTCGGGAAATTCCTGTTAAGTTCCCGGTCAACGCCCAGCCAATGGACAACGGTAATATTCTAATTTGCGGTCATCAGGGCAAGTCGGTGGTCGAAGTAAATCCGGCCGGTGAGGTTGTTTGGGATTTCAAGCCCATCAAGCGCAGCATCGGATACGCGATACGCCTGGACAGCGGGAATACCCTCTTGGCAGAGAAAGGCCCGCGGAATCCCATGATTGGCGAGTATACCGTTGATGGCACCTGCATTTGGAAATTCGTCGTCGATACCGACAAATCGCTTAGTTCGATTCAACCGCTTGGCAAAAATGTGTTGATTTCGATTGCAGGCAGCGCAATCGAAGTAAACAAAAAAAGCAATGAAATCGTCTGGCGATATGATCGAGACGGATTTCGGAACGCGTTTCGATTGGATAACGGAAACACACTTCTATATGCAAATGACTGTGTGCTTGAACTGGACCCAACAGGCCAGGAGCGATGGTCAAAAAATGTGAACCGGGAAGGACGGGAACAGTTCTCAGGCGATGACGTGAGTTACGGAACGGTTCAGCAGTAGAGTTACCGAACGGTTCAGCAGTAGAGTTACCGAACGGTTCAGCAGTAGAGTTACCGAACGGTTCAGCAGTAGATTAGAGCCTTTTTGATCGTCCTGCACCAAGCTGAGTCGGGTCATCGCCCTGGTCAATTCGGCCACGCGGGTGATGAATTGTTGGTGATGATCTGTCTTTGTTCTTCGATTCGAATCTTCGCCGATTGCCCGAACATCGATTTGGCGAACAACATTCAACTCGGCCACCGGTCAGGAATTAGCCTTACTGCGGCACCTGCGGCCGGAGTTCGTTGCCCTGCTGGTCCACCGGGTACAGCGCGCCTTGGGTTTGGAGTTGCTCGACCATTTCACTCATCATCCGCTTGAGCACCTGCGGGTGGTCTTTGGCGACGTTGGTCTTTTCAAACGGGTCGTTGGTGAGGTTGAACAATTCGTACTGGGTCTTGGCGGGGTTCAAGTTGGGCAGATAGTGATAGATGACTTTCCATTGGCCCAGGCGGAGCACCGTGTAGTAGCTGCTGCGGTGGCTGTGGGGGAAGTGCATCAGAAACCGCTCTTGGCGGTCGGGGTTGCGATTGCCGGTGAGCTGTTTGGCCAAGTCTTTGCCGTCAATGATATGGCCCTTGGGTACCGCGACGCCGGCGAGGTTGAGGATGGTGGGGTAAAGGTCCATCACGCTACCGAGCTGATGCTGGATCGCGCCCTGAGCGATGGGCAGTTTTTGTTGCCACTGGTTGTTGGGGTCAGGCTTGGCCCAGGCGGCGATGAACGGAGCCCGCATGCCGCCCTCGTAGTGGGTGCCTTTTTTGGCCCGTAAAGGGAACGAGCTGTTGTGCTGGTGGGTCGGGCCCAACGGTGCGTCGCTGCCGTTGTCGCCCAGGAAGATGATCAGCGTGTCCCGGGCGATCCCCTTGGCTTGGACGTGATCCATCACCTCGTTGAGGCACGTGTCCATGCTTTCCACCAGTGTCGCGTAGGCCTGAGCGGCCTTACCCTTGCCCGATTCGGCGTAATTGGCCGCGTAGCGTGGGTTGCTGTGGAAAGGCGCGTGCAACGCGTAAAGCGCGAGGTCGAGGAAGAAGGGTTTGCCATCTTCGACCGCCTTATCGATCTGTTGTTTGGCTTCGACGGTGAGTGCCTCGGTGAGGAATGTCTCGGTGCCGTGGTACTTCTGCAGGTGAGGCACCGCGCGTCTCTTGTTGCCCTTGATATGTCCGTAGCCGTCCTGCCCGTAATAGCTGCCAGGTTGTCCCCAAGAGCAACCGGCGATGTTGACATCGAAGCCAAGATTGTCGGGGAACTCCGAGGGCTCATCGTTCGGTCCGAAATGCGCCTTGCCAATGAAGATCGTGCGATAGCCTGCGGTCTTGAGCCGGCCAGGCAAGGTGCGCTTGGCGTCCTGAAACCCGGTCCAGTTCCAATCGGGCGGGCCGAAGGGGCCTTTGTTGTTGCCCTCTGAGCGGATCCACTGAGTGACGCGGTGACGGGCCGCATTTTGGCCGGTGAGGATAGAGGTGCGGGTCGGCGAGCAGACGCTCATGGCGTAGAAGTTGTTAAGCCGCGTGCCTTGAGCCGCCAATCGCTCCATGGCCGGAGTTCGGTAGTAGTCATTGAGCGGGTAACGCTTGGCATTGCCCTGCTGGTCGGTCAGAAACGGCACGGAGGTATCCATCGGGCCCATGTCGTCGACGAGAAAAACGATGATGTTAGGTTTTTCCGTCGCATCGGTCGTCGTCATGGGGCCCAGGAACGCAAGCAGGACGATCAGGCCCGAAAACAAACGCAGCACGGGGAAACGAGACAATCGGGTTGGCATAATCAAGCCTTTCGGGAATACGGACCGTTTGTTTAACGAGACGGGAGGTCGGATGAAACGACTTTGGGATTTGATTCCGGGTCGGACATCTTTCGCGCATAAGCCGTCAGATGACAAGCTTGATTCTAGCAGACTCGGTGCCAATTCCGACTCCTCAGTTAAGAATCAGATCATGCTGCTGGTCTTTTCGTGATCACTCGTCCCCCGGCGGCCGGCAAGTTAGCCAGCCAGCCGAAACTCAAAACAATATCAAACGCCGGAGAAACCCTATGCCAAAGCCATCCAACTTGCCGGGCCAGTGTGCGTTGGATCTTCTTCCCACCCGTCCTGAAGCAGAGTGTTCAATTCCGTTTGCTCCTAAAGGGATTCGAAGGCCTTGGCACCGTCCTGTTGAGGTGATTTGCCGTGTGTCGATGGGTGGCATTGGAGATCGGCACGGCTAGCGAGTATATTATTAGACTGTGGAATTACTGAGAGCCACTTACCGTCTCTGGCTCCAGCGTTAACGCTGGCTTTGTAGTACGTGCTCGATTGGAAACCGATTCTGGCAATCAAAAATACGAATGGACTAGGGCAGATATGAAGTGGGCAAGTTGTGCCGTGGGTCTGAGCTGTTGGGTAGCGCTGTGGTCCCTTTCTTCAGCCCAACTGGTGGCACAGACCGCGTCGGTCCAAGGGAGGTCCTCAACAACGGAGCTGGAGCCGACGGAGCTGGAGGAGAAAGCGACCCGGGTGCTGAGTAGCTATTGTGTGTCGTGCCATGGAGACAAAAAGCAAGAAGGGCAAGTACAGCTAGGGTCGCTAAATACGATCGATGCGGTTGATCGCCAAACGCTGTTCGGCAAAGTGCAAAATGTCATTCACCTGGCCGAGATGCCGCCCGAGGAAGCCAGGCAAATGAATGACGCCGAGCGAAAAATTCTGCTGCAATGGGTGGATACCCAACTAAAGGGCAAGACGGCCAAGGCGCTTGCTGAGAAACTGCTGCGGTTCGAGTACGGCAACGTCGTTGATCACAAGGAACTTTTTTCCGGCAAACACGCTGGGCTGTCAGCCTACAGTTTGGATCGCCGGTGGCTGATCAGCGAGTTTATCTTCAGCGAGAGGATCAATCGTCTGCTCGACTACCACCCAACACGGACGATTGATGGAACCAGCCAGCGAGTTCAAGGCGATAGCGGCGTCCATTGGAGTCCCAAGACGGAGCGTGGGAACAAGTTTCGCAGGACGATAGCCAACCCGTATCTGCTGCCCGAGAAGGTGGGCGTGCGTTACAGTGTCCATCCACGGCTGACCACCGGTCACCTGCTAACGATGGTCGGAAATGCCAAGCGGATCGCCGGTCACATGTCGTCTGAGGCAACGATGAAGGCACACTATCCGGCGATGTACGCGTTCATGGAGACCGAACTGGATTTTCGCGAAACGGTCCGAGATCGTGAGAAGTTCATGAGGACGTATGTTTTCATGGAGCGTCTGCTTGAGGATCTCTATGGAGATCAGCACGAAGGACTTCTTCCCAAGCAGGTTCGCAAAGAGATTTCTTATCCCGGGCCGCCAAAGCACTCGACCAACGGCATCCAGAAACGGCATGAAAACCTCGATTTCCTAGGGCGATTTAATCAGCAAGATATTCGGGCCATCCTGCGGGGCATCGCCACCTACAAGCGGACCGCCTACAAGGTCGAAGAGTTGACCGCCCAATCATTGCTGGATCGCAGCGGCCAGCCCGTCTGGTCACCCTACAGCGACGCCAATCGTGAAGAATTCGACAGCATCATTGAGCAAAGTGAGCGGGATTGGTTCAGGGAGGGAGTGACCGATTACCGCATTCAGAACCGTATCGTCACCATGAAACTGTTTTACGATACCTGGGATATGAACAGGCTTTACGGTCACATCCAGAATGGCCGCTTCGGCCCGCCAGAATACGCGCCCCTTCAGGATCGCGAGATGGTGGTCATTGCCGAAACCATCCAGAAGCATCGCCAGTCGGGCGATCGTCACCAACAAGTCATCGACAAGTGTTTGGAGCACTGGAAAGGGGCGTTCGGTGCTCAGAGAAAAGCCGCGGGCAACGCGGATACAGGCCTGATGAAACCGATGATCATTGAACTCTATGGGCAGCTCTTTGAACGCAAGCCAACCGTTGCCGAGATCAAAGAAAACACAGAGCAATTGAAGGTCTATATGGTCAGACTCGAAAGTCAGGACGCCATTGGGAAGCTGATCGAATCGCTGGTTCTGAGCACCGAATTCGCCTATCGCCGTGAATTTGGACAGGGTGAACCGGACGAACAGGGGCGGCGGATGTTGTCGCCCCGCGATGGCAGTTACGCGTTGGCGTACGCGCTGACCGACGCCAGTCCGGACGAAGAACTTGTCCAGGCCGTGGAGGAGGGGCAGTTAAGTTCCCGCGCAGACTATGAACGGGAGGTCCGCCGGATTCTGCAAGGCCGCGATCAGTGGTACATCATCGACGAAAATGTGCAGGCGGCGAACCTCAACGCCAGTGCGACCAACCAGCCGATCCGCAAGTTGCGTTTTTTTCGAGAGTTCTTCGGGTATCCCAAAGCACAGGACGTCTTCAAGGACGATTCGCGTTTCGGCGCGGGCCGTCACGAGCAGGCCGTCAGTCGCCTGATTGACGAGGCGGATCTACTGGTCGAACACATCCTTGAAAAAGACGAACACGTTTTCGAAGAGTTGCTCACGACCGATAAGTTCTATATTTATCACTCGGGGGATAACGGGGTGATGCAGGCAGGATCCGATCAAATGAAAAAGGTCTACCAGCACTTCAGGAAGCTGGACTGGGAAAATTGGGATCCGGACGACATTACGCCCCATAAGCCCTTCCTGCTGACCATCTGGGAATTTCGCAAGACACGGGGCGGCGACAATAAGTCGCTGCTGAACACACTAAAGAGAGTGATGCCGGCTCTGGAACTCCATTTCGGTCAGGGGCAAGGCGAGGGCATGCCTTACATGAAGATGTCGATGGGTTTTTGGCACGGCGGAAATGTCTTGGGTCGCACCGGCCAGCAGATGCGTGGGGAGCAGGTCACCTCCTACTGGAACATCGACTGGAAAACATGGGATTACCCGACCGTCCAACCAGCCCCCATTGCCAACCGCAAAGGGATGCTGACTCATCCCGCCTGGCTGATTGCCCACTCACAGAATCTGGAGACGGACCCGATTCACCGTGGCAAGTGGATTCGTGAGAAACTGCTGGCCGGAACCATCCCGGACGTCCCCATCACCGTGGATGCGGTCATCCCACCGGACCACCACAAGACCCTCCGTCAGCGGATGGAAAATCGAACGGGCGCTGATTACTGCTGGCGATGCCACCAGAAAATGGACCCGCTGGGCTTTCCGTTTGAATCGTTCGACGACTTTGGGCGCTTTCGAAGGCAAGAAAATCTGGAGCATCCGGACAATCTGATCAACGAGGCCAAGCGGGGCGAGACCAACGAATTTGGCGCCTCGCTCCCGGTTTACAAGGCCTTGCCCGTCGATCCGAGCGGGGTGTTGCAGGGGACCAACGATGTGACGTTGGACGGTGACGTCGAGGACGCGTTTGACCTGATTGACCGCCTTGCGAAATCGGACAAGGTTCGTCAGTCAATCATCCGACACGCGTTTCGCTACTTCCTGGGCCGCAACGAAAGGCTTGCCGATTCCAGGACGTTGATGAACGCAGACAAAGCGTACGTCGATAGCAACGGCAGTTTTGACGAGGTGATCGTTTCGCTGTTAACTTCCGATTCCTTTATCTTTCGTAAAAGCAACACCAGGGATTAAACCATGTTGATCAACCGACGAGAAATTTTGCAGACGACCACCATAGGAACGGCCAGTCTGGCATTGACGCCTTCGTTCAACCACCTGCGGGCGGCACCAGGTCTTGCCACCGATGGAAAACCGCACCGATTCGTTTTTATCCGTAAGTCCAACGGCAACCTGACCCGGCAGTTTGGCCTGCCTTCGTTTTCCTCCCAAGAGCTGAAGAAGCATGAGGAAAAGCAGGCCTTCGAGGTGGATTTGGCCGGACATGAATTGCCCGACTGGCTGCAAGGGCTCGACGGGCACAAGGAAAACATGACCATCCTCCACGGAATCTCGATGTCGGTCAGTGGTGGTGGGCACTACTCCTACTCGGGCTGCATGGGTGCCTATAAAGCCGGACGCGATATCCTCAGCAACATCAAATGGGCCACCGTTGACTTTGAGCTGGCCAAATTATTTCCCTCACCCTTCGGGCATGTCGAAATGTCATTGGCGGTTCCCCACGGACGGGACCACCGAACCGGGATCGTTTCAGGCTATTCTGCTCCAGCGGCGAAGCAACGGAACTACTGCTATGCTGATCCGATGACCGCGCACCAGGAGCTGTTCAAGTCGGTCACCAACACGAACGAAGCGGCTTCCGACAAAGCATTGCTTGACTACCTGCACCAACAGGAAAATCGGCGCTTAAAGGGACTCGATGGCGATGAACGCCTAAAGATTAGCGATCAGATTGAATCGCTTCAGTCGATCCGCGACCGCAACACAAAGGTCGCCTCGCTGGGAGATCGGATCATCCAACACCTACCCGAAATCGATCCTGTCCACGCAGGAGGTGGTGAAGATGCAACGCTGCCGCAGAAGCAGGCCGCCTTCACCGATGTCATCGTCGGGGCGCTGGCGTCAGGCTTGACCAACGTTGTCACGTACACTATCGATGATCTGGGTACCGATATTACGTCACTGCCCGAGAATAAACAAAAGACGAGCATCCACCAGATCGGGCACGGGGGGCAAATTGCCGGCGCCGCCGCAATGCGAAATGCGATCAAGGCCCACCACATAAAGCAGATCAAAACCCTTGTGACCCGCCTCAAAGCGATTCCTGAGGGCAAGGGCACGATGTTTGACAATACGACGATCATCTACATGCCCGAAACCGGTGCTGGCCATCACGGTCCGGACACCGAGGCGCCGATGGTGCTGATGACTGGCAAGAATTCCAGACTTGACATCGCCGGCCGTTACATCCGCTTGCCGTTCCACGGCACAGAAGGCCATAAAACCCTGAGCAATTGGTATACAACTCTGCTCAACGCCTATGGTAATCCCATTAAACACTACGGTGATCTGGACCTGACCATGCAGCGGAATCGGCTAGACCAGACCGGAGCAATCGATCGGTTCCTGGTCTAGACTGCCCCAATTTGAGCGAATGAGTCCCGCGATTGAGATAGTCAACTATTCTCCGATTTGAAATTTTTTGCCTGTTCTGCCCGGCAAAACAAAAAAACTGGCAGACTGTTGGGAGAGATTCTCAGGTTGTGACGGTCAGCAAGACCTAAAGTGAGGTTGGCGTGATCGACTCGCAGCGGGGCTGACAGTTTCGGATAATTTGTTTGATGCGGTTTCACGACCAAATCGGCCCAAGATCTTGGACTCCCAGTAAGAGACTGCTTCAAAATAGTCGGCCAAAGTGTTGGTTTTAGTCCTTCGACTTAGGGGCGACCTTCCTATTATTGACAAAGACGACGATCTGGAGCAAGTTGTTTTGAACGTCTGCGACGCGCAGGATCGGTGAAAGGAACTGCTGTCCTCCTGCCAACTAGCGGGTGATCGCCGGTTCGCTCATCAACACGCAACCATCCGAACGCTCTTACCCATGAATAAATTCACAAAAATCATCAGCGGCCTGCTGATCGTTACGCTAATCCAGTCCGTAACAGGCACAGCTTGGGCCGAGGAAAAGCCACGTCCCGACATTGTCTTCATCATCGTCGATGATCTGAATGACTGGGTGGGATGTCTCGGCGGTCATCCCGATGCCAGGTCACCTAACATCGACGCCCTCGCGGCCAGTGGTATGCTCTTCTCACAGGCCTATTGCAATTCACCGCAGTGTCGCCCCTCACGCACCAGCCTCAATTACGGTGTCTATCCTTTCAAGACCGGGACCTACTTCAATGCCAAAGGCCCCCAAGAGACAAAAATCACGACGCCTACCATGCAGCAATTCTTTATGGAAAGCGGTTACCGGGTTGTAAGCGGTGGCAAAGTTTTTCACGGAAATCCTGGCAAGGTGGGTGATGTGCTTTTCGGAAGACCACGGGACCCGAAACCCCCGAAGGGCGAAGATAAATTCAATGCCATGCGGGCCCCCAACGATGGGTACGCCCTCGACGTTCCCGACGAAGAGATGGGGGATTATAAGGTTGCTCAGTGGGCTAGTCAGCAATGGAATAAAGTCACGGAAAAACCGCTCTTCATGTCGGTCGGTTTTTTCCGTCCGCATCGCCCCCTGCAGGTGCCCAAGCCCTGGTTCGATCAATTCCCGCTCGAATCGATTCGCCGCCCCGCCGAGCCCGATGGCGTGGATGACTGGGCCGATATTCCGGAGTTTGCCCGCCGCCTCGCACGAACCCACGCCCACAAACCGCTCCATAAAGGCCTGAGCGATCACGAGTTTATCGTCGCCAACGATCAGTGGGATGTCACCATCCGCGCCTATTTATCGTCCATTGCTTTTGTCGATCGCCAAATCGGCCGGTTTCTTGAAACTCTCAAAAAAAACCCTCGCGGCCGCGAGACGTTTGTCGTGCTAGTGAGTGACCACGGCTGGCATCTGGGTGAGAAGAAACATTGGTGCAAGGGTGCTATCTGGGAGCAGACCACCCATATTCCCTTTATCGTTCGCGGACCGGGAATCGAGTCCGGTTCTACTTGCACGCAGCCAGTGAGCCTGGTGGACGTCTATCCTTCGCTGGTGGACCTTGCGGGACTAAAAACTCCCGCCTGGCTTGACGGGAAATCGATCAAACGGCAACTCGCCGAACCATCCTCGCCCCGCGGAGCTGCGATTTCATCTTATGGAGAAGGAAATACCTCGATTCGCACCCAGCGCTGGCGTTACATTCGTTACGAAGACGGGAGTGAAGAACTCTATGATCACCGTGTCGATCCTGACGAATGGACCAATCTGGCGAACAAGCCGCAGTACCAACAGACGAAGCAGAGGCTTGCTCAGATGGTCCCCGTAGACCAGCACCCGGGGATAAAAGTACAGAGCTGGTTCGACAAATTTCAAAAGTGACCCAGACGCTCCTTCACGCCGATCTTCAATCGTCGCCCCTTGATCAGTGTGCGTCAGAACCGGAATGTCATTCGGCAATCGGCGGTCCGCCGAGGAGGCTGGAAATACCTGCGGAGATACAAGATCCGCGACAATAAAGAGTTTACCGCTGCACTCACCGACCTGGACGACGACATTGCAGAAGAAAAAAATCTGGCAGAAACCAATCCCGATCAGTTACAAACCCTGAGTGATCTGCTTGACCAATGGGGATTGGAGAGGCGTAAGACGGCAGATCCGTTTGTTGCTGCTGAAGGTAAAGAGAAATAGGTGCGAATGATTTGGTAGCCTGGTGAGGATCCCTGTGCGGTTGAGCATTTGATGAGTGTCACGGTCTCGGCAGCAACGCCTAAGCCACTCAATTTGTTCCCGCGAGGTAAGTTGCCGATGTTGTCTCACCGCTGACAGTTGCCTCAAGGAACAATAGAGGTGAAACTGGTTACGGAGATAATCCATTATTGCATTTGCGATACTCCACTTTTTTCACTAGGTGGATTGGTCGCCAAAATCAAAAACCAAAAACAAACGGTCATCGTATCATGAACCGAATCCTCAGTCTGATCCTGTTGATTTCATTCTGCTCACCGCAGGTGTTTGCCGCGCAGAAACCAAATATTCTGTTTCTGGCTGTCGATGACATGAATGACTGGATCGGCTGTTTGGGGACGACACCTCGGGCCATCACGCCGAACTTGGATCGGCTTGCCGCCCGCGGACTGAATTTTACCAACGCCCATACGGCCGGTGTTTTTTGTGCACCGAGTCGGGCGGCCATCTTTAGCGGGCAGTTTGCCTCGACGACCGGCTGCTACCGGACAGCAAACTACTTTGTCCATCATCCGGAAATCGAACCGCTGCAGGTCAGCTTTTCTAAAGCGGGTTACCAGACATTCGGAGCAGGCAAGCTGTTTCACCACCCTGCTGGTGCCATCGATGTTCGCGGCTGGAACGAGTTTTTTCTGCGCAATCAGAGTCAGCGTGAGGGCGGTTGGCCACTTGATTCGTGGAGTACGGGAACGCCGTTTCCTAAAACGTTTCCTAGTAGTATCTACAACAAGGGACAGCAGATAACGGGTGGCCTGTTTCTTGAGTGGGGAGCTGTTTCGAACAGTCGCGAAGAGGAAATAGCCGATACGATGCGCGTCAATTGGGCGGTCGAGAAACTGAAGGAAAAACACGACAAGCCGTTCTTTCTGGGAGTCGGCCTTTATGCACCGCACTTCCCCAATTACTGTCCTCAGAAATACTTCGATCTTTACGACCCGGATCAAATCAAATTGCCACCCTACAAGGCGGACGATCTGGACGACCTGCCCCCGAAGATCAAAAAGATTAAGACTGCCCGCTCGCGCATTCACCAGAAGCTGGAAGATTTGGATGCGGTTGACGACGCGATTCATGGCTATTTGGCCTGCATCAGCTATGCCGATGCCATGATGGGACGCGTGTTGGATGCCCTTGATGCCAGTCCCTATGCGGACAATACGATTGTCGTGTTATGGAGTGATCACGGTTACCACCACGGGGAAAAAGGCGATTGGGGTAAACATACACTTTGGGAACGGACATCCAATGTCCCATTTATCTGGGCTGGTCCCGGCGTGGCCAAGGGACAGGAGTCCGATGTGACGGTCAGCCTGATCGACATGTATCCGACGCTGATCGATCTAGGCGGTCTGGCAAAACCTCATCAGGAACTGGCAGGTGAATCGCTGGTGAAAACGCTTGCCGACCCGACATCCGCCGAGGACCGCAATGTCTTCCTGCCCCACATGAACCCTGGTGAATATGCGGTCATCAACCGTGACTGGCGCTACATCCGTTACGGCGAGGATGGTGAAGAACTGTACGATCTGCAGAACGATCCGAATGAGTGGCATAATCTTGCCTCCAGCCCGGAACAGGTAACGCGGAAAGCGGAAATGCGTAAATTCGCGCCAGAGACTTTCGCTCAGCCGGCTCCGAATCTCAACGTTCGCAAAGACCTTGTCATCGACGGCGAGACGTTTCGCTGGGAAAAGGGAAAAGGCAATTATAAGCCGTCGCCCAAACGCCGACCTGCTGCACAGGGTTCCACGGGAAAGTCGAAGGTAAAAAAGGGGAAGAACGTCCTGTTCATCATGGTGGATGATCTGGGAAAGGAATGGATCAGCTGCTACGGTTCAGACGACATCAAGACCCCAAACATTGATGCGCTCGCAGCGGGCGGAATGACATTTAATAATGCCTATTCCATGCCTTCATGTACCTCTTCGCGCACGATGTTGTTGACCGGGAAGTACCCATGGCGCAACGGCTATGTCAATCACTGGGATGTTCCGCGCTGGGGAGTGGCCTACTTTGACTGGAAGAAGAAGGAAAACACCACCTTTGCTCGACTGATGAAGGATCTTGGTTACGCAACCTATGCAGCAGGCAAGTGGCAGATCAATGACTTTCGGGTCGAACCGCAGGCCATGAAGAAACACGGGTTCGATGACTGGGCGATGTGGACCGGTAGTGAGACCGGCAACAAAGCCAGTGAAAAACGCTATTACGACGCTTACATCAACACGCCAGAGGGCAGCAAGACGTACGAGGGCAAGTTCGGCCCGGACGTGTACACCGACCACTTGATCAAGTTCATGCGTAAGCACAAAGAGGAGCCTATGTGTCTCTATTACCCGATGGCACTGGTGCACAGGAATTGGGTTGCTAGTCCAGATGAGCCCAAGGCGAAGAGTCGTCTCGAACGACATCGATCCATGGTTAGCTACGCGGATAAGATGGTGGGCAAATTGATAAAGTCACTAGACGATTTGGAGATGCGTGATCGGACCATTGTGATCTTTACCACCGATAATGGCACGACTGGCGGTCGCGTCGGATTCACCGCTACGCGGAACGGAACAGAGGTCGTGGGAGCCAAAGGTGAGCTAACTGAAGCTGGGGTCTGCGCTCCCTTCATTGTCAACTGTCCGGGGATGGTTCCGGAAGGCGTCCAAACCGATGCCTTGACCGATTTTTCAGATATGCTCCCCACTTTCTTGGAACTCGGCGGCGGCGATACGCCTGAGGGTCTCATCATCGACGGAACTTCGATTGCTTCCGTAATGCTCGGTAAAAATCAAGACAGCCAGCGTCAGTGGATCATGTCCCTTGGTGGCGGTGCCGGACGACTGACCAAAAACGGAGTGCGGGGAAAGGTGAGTTTTGCCACTCGAGTTATTCGGGATAAGAAGTATAAAGTCTGGGTTTCGGAAAAGAAGAAGATCATTCGCCTACATGACCTCGAAAGGGATCCGTCGGAGGAAATAAATCTTCTTGATAGCGATCTCGAAACGCACAAAAAGGTGTTGCGTAAGTTTCAGGCTGTCGTCGACTCTCTTCCCGATAAGGATGCCCACCCCATATATGAGCCAAGAGCTTCCAATCCATGGGATATGAAGTTGAAGGGCCAATAGACCGAACAAAGTGTTGGGCAACGACGTGGTAAAGCACGAGATTGAACGCAGACGTTAAACAGAAAGCGAATTTTAAGATGCCAATCATTTTACCGCCGATCACTCGTCGTCAATTCGTCAATCGCTCGCTCGCTCTTGGTGGCACGGCTTTGATGACGTCTCGTGCGTTGACCGCCGCGGATAATCAAGGTGCTGGGTTAGATCAGAACCGAGTGGCTTTATTTGCGGATACCCACATCAGTGCCGATTCAAATCGTGTTTACCCGGGGACGAAGTGGCCTGGATCGCCCGTTAAGGAGGACGAGCACGAAAGCGTGCATATAGCGAAATGCCTTATCGAGGCGGGCAAGAGTGTCATCGCACTCAAGCCTCGGCCGGCTCACCTGATCGTCAACGGCGACTGCGCTCTCAGCAACGGTAAAGAAGCCGAGTACAAACAGTTTCTCAGGCTTGTTGAGCCGATTCGTGCTGCGGGCATCACGATTCATGTGACGATTGGAAATCACGACAATCGTCAGAACATCTGGAAATTGCTCCCGTTCCTAAAGAAAGAGCAGGTGGGCGTTCAGGCAGGCGTGATTGAACTGCCGCACGCGAACCTCGTACTGTTGGATTCAGGCAATGGAGCCCTGGGAAACAAACAGTTGAATTGGCTCACCAGGCAACTGGACGAACGAGCGGATCAGCCAGCCCTTATCTTTAGTCACTACAACCCGTATCCCAACCGCGGGGTGCGTCCCATCAAGGGTATGCGTGATGGGTCATCCCTGTTGAAAATTCTTGCCAAACGAAAGCATGCCAGGGCCTATGTGTATGGTCACACGCATCAGTGGCAGCAGGATCGCCGGGACCATCTCCATCTCATTAATCAACCGGCAGTCAGTTACTATTTCGGAAAAGGCCATGCGCATGGCTGGGTCGATATGAAGCTCACTGAAATGTCCGCTGATCTGGAGTTACACTGTATCAACGGCAAACACAAGCAGCACGGTGATCGAAAACAGATCAGTTTGAAAGACTAGAAGACAGAGAGTGGAATACGCCGCCGCTATGGGTTGCTCTTGAGGGGCAGCGGGAACAGAGAACCTTTCGAATAGGAAGTATTCAGAATGAAAGCCATTAAATTATTATCCCTTGTTGTTACAGGCATGGTTATTGCTGGCATGTGCGGAGCGACACTCTGTCTGGCCGCTTCATCGCCTGAGGAGTCCATTACGGTTCGTGTTGCTTCTTATAATGTTGAGTTCAGCAAAAGCGCGACTCCTGAGCAGATTGGTGAGATGTTCAAGCCCTACAAGCTGGATATCATCGGTTTTGACGAAGCTCCGGATGGTGATTGGACGGCTCGCGTCGGCAAGGTCCTGGGGATGAAATACAGTTTCGTTGGGGAGATATCGTCGGCAAATCACAAAGACAAATACAAGACGATTCTCAGCAGGACACCTTTAGAAAGTACTGACGAACACAAACTAACCGGCCGTGGTTGGAATCCCGCATCGGTTGTCAGCGCGACAACTAAGATAGACGGTGTTCCCTTTGCCTTTTACTCACTGCATATCTGCAAGTCGGGCGCAAATGATGGTCATGCTTTTAGCCTGGCGACCGAAGTTTTACCGAAGGAGGCAGCGGAGAGGGTTATCGTCGTCGGGGATTTCAACAACAACATTGGCGATGCTGCCATGAGTACGATCGAGGGGGCAGGATTTAGACCAACGTGGAACGATCTGAAGATTGATGTCGCCAAGGAGTTTACATACAACGCTCAGGACTCCAAAAAGAATCTCGGGGTGATCGATCACATCTTGTACAACACTGCGGCTCGAGCCAGGGCAACAGACGGAGCCATTATCGAACTCAAAAATCCTTTGTCTGATCATAAACCCGTCTGGGCAGAGATAGTGTTCCCTCGGAATCTCGAAAAAGTGAAGTCCGAAAAGTAAAAAGGTAGAGTTTGCCAACAAAGGGTTCGTTTTAAGTTTAGATTGTCAAGTATCGAAATTTGCAATCGGCAAGCGATCCCCTCTGCCTCGCTCACGGTAAGCCGCCAGCCCCTGTCGAAATGCTTTGAAGCTGTTATGCCTTGGGGTGAATAAACTCGGCCGAACCGAAAACATTGAAAGATCAGGATCCATAACTCGATGTCTGATCCAGCGTCGGCCAAAGTGTTCGTCTGAGTTTATTCACCCCACGAGCATGACTCATGCCTGCGATACACGCTCCAACCAGCCCCGCTAATTGCTTTCAAGCTGGATCATCGCTTTGCCAAATGCCTTGCCGGCTTGCGAGAAGAACCAGGGACTACCGTAGTAATGATAGGGTCTGTCAGCACCAAATTGCTGCCATTTGGCGATGTCTTTTTGCCAACTGCCAGGTCCTGTGAAAATAGCATCCGCTTCCATGTCCCAAAATGGAGCTGTGCGAACAAGAGCGGTGGAGTTTTTGATGTCGGCATGTTGGGAGGCTTTCAGCTGGGCTTTGCGAATTGCACCATTGCCGGACATCTTCATTTTGCCGGTGCTTTTGTCTTTCGTCTCTTGATAGAGCCCTTTCAGGTCACCGTGGTGCCCCATTTGTCCGATGACTGTTTTCGTATTTGGTGCATTGAGTTCTTTTTTTAAGTCCTTGATGAGCTTTACCAAGTTCTTGGCATAATTGTTTCGAGCCTCTTCAGCGAACATGTCGTTGTACCCCTGAAACCAGACAAAGCCTTTGATCTCGTAGCCTTGGTCTTGGTATGCCGGATGATTTGTTTTGATATCGGCGAGTGCCGCTTTGACTTCTTTGATCATGTTGCGGTAGTCACTTCCGTAGCTCTCTCTATATTCAGCAAGATTTTTGGGACCTCGGCTTGATTGCGTCGTTGGATCTTTGGGTTTATTAGGCGCTCGTTGGTTTTTCTTCAGACTCCCAGTTGCCTTCGCCTTTTGGTAATCAGCGAGTTTCTTCTTAAAGGCTTCGAGCTTCATTGGGTAATTAGCCAGATCCTTCTCTCGTTTTGCTTTCTGCTCACTTACAATCGTATTCCACTCGCTTTTGATCTGCTCTTCGGAAGGGATCGCAGACGGGGGGCGATATCCTCTATGGATAGATCTCCCGCCCCAGGCAGTTTTGATAATCAGCACCTGTTCGTCATATTGATTACCCATTTCGTGACCAAAGTTAATTTCCAGGCCAAACTTGTTATTGGTTTTCAGGTAGTCGGCCGAGAGATTGCCATGCCTACCATGATTGGACATCCAGACGTCACGCCGCTCTGAAAATTTGTAGACGGGATTCTTAGGGTCTTTTGCGATCGAGGCTTGGTAGGCTTTACTGAACGCGGCGTGATCGCCGTCCACGATCAAATGCGTGTAGCGATCCTTGAATTTTTCCTGCCCGACCTGCCACGCCAGGGGTTGGAATCCGGCTTTCTCTTCCATGTTTGATTGGCCCGCCAATATGTAAACCCTTACTTTTTTCTGGGTAGTGCTCTCAGGAATCTCTGCCCAAAGAGACGACGTAGGGACAACGAAGCAAATCGTGATGGTAATCAGAGTTTTGTAAATTTTCATGATCGTTAATGATATTGGATGGATTGTTGATCGTTCACAAACTAACATGCGTCGCCTCCAAGGTGGCTTGGTTTTCTTGCCTTGTCGCTTTTTGGCAATCTCGTGTGACGCTGAAGCCTCTCTGAGTGTAAGAGATTCCTCGATGAACGCAAAATCAGCTTCGTTTGCCGATCTTGTACGCAACGCCTCCATGCCAATGTGCCTCGGTGAAGATTGGAAGATCTCCAAGACTGTGTCGCAACAATCGTTGGGTATCTCGAAAACTATCTTTAACGAAAATTAGCGTGATCTCCAGCTATCCAAATTTGGATGATTCGTCTGCAAAATCAACGTGCCTGAACCTTGCGAATTAACGTTTGCTTGCCGGACGCAACCCTTTTTTGGGAAGAACCCTAGCGACTGGCTGACGGGGGTTTTGCTACGTGCGGTCAAAATACAGAGTCGACATTTGTACACTGCAAAATGCGATTGCTCAGGAAAACCTGGCATGAATCGAATCCTGCTCAACGATGACCGTGACGCCCACGCTGGATGACGCCGAATAGTAATGACGGGAAAGGGTCATGCCCTCCTTTAGAATTGATTCAGATTCGGCGTCGAAAACTTCTGCATTTCCTCACGCCCGTTTTGCCAAAGCATGCCGATATCACCCCCCGCCCAGATCGTCGCATAGCACGAAAAAGATGTTCGGCCGCTCAGCAACGCTCAGAGAACCGGCTGAGATGAACCAAATGAGAACCGTCATACACATCATAGATTTGTGCATTGTGGTGAATTTTTCGCTTTAAGATCGCCCGGGGACAGTCCCTTTCAACACGATGAACGACCGAGGCTACCGGTTGGGCCGCTTGTTTTCCTTGAAGCCAACCTTGCGGGTGTGAGCCAGGGCCTCCGTGGCGGCTCCCTTGTCCCCTTGCGATTTCATCCAGGCATCGAGCCGCGTGGACAGGTCTGCCTTGAGCTCAGCGAACTTCGGTTCGTCGATCAGGTTCCTGAGGCAGTGGGGGTCATTTTCCACATCGTAGAGTTCTTCGGCGGGGCGATGCTGGTATTTCTTGGTCATGGCACGGGCGTGTGTATCGCCAGCTTTTGCCTTTTCGATCCAGGACATCCAGAAATCGGCCTTGTCACCACCCGGCCGGGTGACGACATTCTTGAACGTTTCGGTAGGATTAAGATTGCGAATATAACGGTGAGTTTTGGTCCCGGCAGACCGCACGCCGAAGTTCTCAGATCCTGATCCGATACCGCGTGTTGTCTGCACACCAAAGGTGTATCTCTTGTGTTCCGCCTTTTCACCTGTGAGGACAGGCAAGAACGAGCGACCGTCCATCGTGTCGGGAGTTGCCAACCCGGCGGCGTCGAGGAAGGTGGGTGTGATGTCGACGTATTCCACTAAAGCGTTTGACTTGCAACCGGCGACTATTTTACCGGGCCAACGCACAATCAGCCCGGATGTGAGTCCCAGTTCAAAACAGGTCCACTTTGCAAAGGGGAATCCAGATCCCTGTTCGGAGGCAACCATGACGAGGGTGTTTTTAGCCAAGTTGTGCTTGTCGAGCAATTTAAGCAGAGCTGCGCATTGGTCATCGAAGTAAGTGATTTCAGCGAGGTACTTGGCGTATTCCTGCCGGGTATTGGGAGTGTCCACAAAAGTCGGCGGCAGCGTGAGCGAGGCTGGGTCGTAGGCTGTGGCATCCCCTTTGCTGTAAGGCGTATGTGGTTCGTTGGAACAGGCAAACAGGCAGAACGGCGTTCCTCCTTCTTTGGAATCGATAAGGAGTTTTTCGAGTGTCGGATAGGGAGCATCTTCTGAAGGATCAGCAGACCGGAATTCTTTGGAATACTCGAACGGGAAGGAGGCTTTGGGCCCGATATGAGTTTTGCCTGACAAAGCCACCCGGTAGCCCGCTTTGCCCAGATAATGCGCTATGGATTTAGTGCCTTGGTAGACTCGGGTGTGGTTGGGCCAGGCACCGGATTTTACTGGATAGATACCGGTATAGATATTGTGTCGCGTGGGAGAACACATCGGCGCGGCTTGGAAGCAGCGTGAAAACTGCATTCCCTCGCTGGCGAGTTGGTCGAGAGCGGGCGTCTTGGCCTGCCCGCCGTAGACCCCCATGTCCAGGTACGTGCAGTCGTCCGCGATGATAAAGACCAGGTTGGGTCTTTCTGTTGCGTGGGAAGAGGCCGCAATCGTGATTGCAATCAATAGGGCGAAAAGCGGTATGTGTTTCATCATCAGAATTTCAGTTTGGAAGTGCGGGAACTAGGGCACAAGCCTACCCGGTAGCCTGGTAGGGAATTGGCTTTTCGCTGGCCCTTGAATCGCTTTAATTTCTCCAAGGTCAGGGTGCCGTATTCATTGGTGTCGACAGTAAGGTTCTTCTCGAAAAAACCTTTGATCTTGACTGTGGGTGAGTTCGCACCACACCCTAGGCAGCGATCAGGAAATTCCGCCTTGACGTTGCGTGGGAGAACTGCGTCGTCGGTAGACTGGCCATCTTGTTTTATGCTAACCGAACGTGGTCGAGGAATCTATAGTTGAGGCGTGGATGTCGGTGGCTTGGGGAGGTCGTCAGCTAACGTGGGAAACCGCACAGCATCGGGACAGATTGACAAGGGATCAACCGGATGAGAATACGATGTTTTTGAATTCGGAAACTCTGGAATTGCCGGCATTTAACGGTCGGCAGATTGTTTTAGCTTAAGGGCTGCAGACTCTGTTATTTCTTCTTATCGCTGGAATGATCACTCCGCCATGCGGGGCTTCAATTATTGGCGTTGGCCTACCACGAAGTGAACTGGAAGCAGTTTGAAACGATGCACAAATGAATGGGAGACACTTTGCAACACGAACAAGGAGAGATTCGGCTTTCATTTGCATAGCCCCCCAATTATAAATGGTGCTGATCGAGTCGCCGGTTTACTGCGCAGTAAACCGGTTTTCGCGAAGGTCACCCGAACCCAGGCACCGGGACTTTGAAGAATTAAAAAACCAATGCAGCGATTTCAACTTTCAAATCAGCCATTTTTCCTGTTTGCCTTTGTCGCGGCAAATCTGCTAGTTTCAAATCAAGTACTCTTAGCGCTTCCCCAAGCGACTGCCGGGCATCAGGATTCCTTAGTAAGGGCCAGGCAAAAGGGAGCAGCCCAATCAGCTTACTTGGGAGGAAAAAAAGAGACGCTTGAATTGCCGGAGCTGAAAGTCAACCTAGAGAGATATAAAAAGGATATTCAACCTTTACTCTCCAAGGCCTGTTGGCAATGCCATGGCTCGCAACAGCAAGAGGGGAATATCCGCGTTGACACGCTCGATCCAGATTTAATCGACGGAGAGGATGTTCAATGGTGGCTCGAAATTTTCGCCGTCGTCAATAACTCTGAAATGCCCCCCCCGGAAGATAACCACCTTTCCGAAGAAGGCAGGGTCAAGATTCTCAAATGGCTGACCAATGAGCTGAAACAAGCGTCGCTTGCACGTAAGAACAGGAATACGTCGACATCGTTTCGACGAATGACCCGGTACGAGTTCAATTACGCCCTCCAGGATTTGCTTGGCTTACGTTACGATTTCGCCCGTGATCTTCCTCCAGAGGTGATGCAGCCTGGGGGGTTTAAAAACAGCTCAGGCTCTCTTCGACTTTCAAGGTCCCAGCTCGAAAGTTTTCGCCGGGTGGCCAGACAGGCCCTCGACCGTGCTCTGGTCGTGGGCGATCGACCCAAGCCCCTTTTCTGGGATTTACCGATTAAAGTACTCGCTAAGATCGATTGGGAGAAGCAGAAAGAAGAGATCGCCAAATCGAAAGAAAAACACAAAGACGATCCGCAAAACCAAAAAAAGGCGTACGACAGATTACTGGAAAAATACAAAAAGCAACCAAGTCGCCCCGCATTCAAGGACCTGAAATCTGGTCGACATGTTCAAGCTAGTTGGGCTTACTATGGGGCCAAGTACTGTAATCGACCATCCTTGACTCGTAAGGAAATGCCCGAGGAACCCGATTGTGTTGCGATTATTCCCCAAGGTCGCAATCAGAAACTGACAGTCGAACTGGGGGATAGCGTTCCCGACGAGGGAACGATGAGGGTCAAAGTCAGGGCCGCAAAGGCCTCCCAAAACGATTTGGATCGACCAAGCTTGAGGATTGAGTTTGGCTTCCAGGCGTCTAATGAAGGTCGATCGGTTCTCAAGGTGGGCCGTGAAATTACACCCATTGATTCGGAGCAGTACAAGTTCTACCAGTGGGACATCCCCCTCGGAGATATCTACCCCCGAAATTCAGTCAGGGGCCGATATTCACTTGGGGCGATGCCGAGTCCTTCAGAGTTTATCAAGATCGTCAATGATTCGATGAGCGAGGGCGCGGTGTTGATCGATTACATCGAGATCGAAGCCCCGGTTTTTGAAAAATGGCCCCCATCATCCCACGATCTGATTTTTAAACGTTCGACCCCGGTGAGTCAGGAGGTCGTCGCTGCAGAAGAGATTTTTTCCGACTTCATGGAAAAGGCATGGCGACGCCCACTGTCCCAAGATGAGGTGGCACGCAAGATTGCATTGTTCCAAAAAATCAGACCACTTTGCGATTCATTTGAGGAAGCGGTTGGTGAAACACTGTCGGCGGTCATCGCCTCTCCTCATTTTATTTATCTGGGGTCACCGGTGAACGAGGGTGAGCCTATTTCTCCCCAAAACCCGCGTAAATTAAATGCTCATGAACTTGCCAGTCGACTCTCCTTTTTTCTTTGGTGTAGTCTTCCCGACGAGGAACTGAGGCAACTGGCCGACAGTGGAAAACTTCTCGAGAAAAAAGTGCTGGACCAGCAGGTAAACCGGATGTTAGCCGACCCACGCATCAACCGGCTCAGCAAGCATTTTGTTCATCAGTGGCTTGACTTGGAAATGTTGGAGTTTGTCAACTTTGCCAAGACCTATCGCGGATTAGACCCAGAGCTAAAACCGGCAATGCTCGAGGAGCCCGTTAAGTTTTTTGAAGAAATAATGCACCATAACCGTAGTGTGCTGGATTTCATCCATGCGGACTACCTAATGGTCAATTCCCGCTTGGCAACGCATTATGGAATGCCAAATATCAAGGGGAATCACTTTCGTCCCGTCAAAGCACCAAATCGACTCAACCGTGGAGGTCTTTTGACCTCCGCGGGCATTCTCACCATGAACTCCGATGGTAAGGATTCTCACCCGTTAAAACGTGGTGTCTGGATTTTGGAGAAAATTCTCAACGATCCACCACCTCCACCTCCACCCGCAGTACCAGAAATCGACTTGTCTGATCCAAGTATCTCCAAAATGAGCCTGAAAGAACGTATCGAAAACCACCGGGATCATGCCGCCTGCATGAGCTGTCACGTGAAAATTGACCCATGGGGTATTGCGTTTGAGAACTTTGACGCCAGCGGCAGATGGCGAACGAGAGTAGGCAAAAAAGAAGTCGATGCCACGAGCTACCTGTTTAACCGGGAAAAACTGGAGGGTATCAATGGCCTGAAAAAGTACCTGCTGGAAAACAGGCAAGATCAATTTGTGAGGGGGTTAGTGAATAAAATGACATCCTTTGCCATTGGCAGACCACTTACATTTGAGGATCACTCAGATCTCGAGGCGATCACATTCCAAACACGCCGGCAGAAAGACGGCTTGGCTGATATGATCACGGCCATTGTTGGCAGTGATCTATTTTTGGCAAGATAAAGGCCACTTTTCCGTAACACTTTTACAATTGCCGTTAAACTGTAAGCAAAGCAAGTCAAACGACAGGATAATGAAAATGGTTTTCAAACAACTGGATCGACGTCGATTCCTGCGTGGTAGTGGCGTTGCCTTGACTCTTCCCTTGCTCCCATCGCTTGCCAGGGCGACGTCGCAACAACAGGAGGGCAAGAAGCCGGTTAGAAGGTTGGCTTGTTTTTACTTTCCCGATGGCGTGCCCATGCCGTTGCCAGAGGAAAAAGACTACAAGGACTGGTTCTGGTTTCCACTGGGTGCCGGCAAAGACTATCAGTTCACCAAGTGTCTCCAGCCGCTCAAGCCAATCAAACAAAACATGACTATCCTGTCGGGCTTTTCTCACCCCACAAGTCGTAGCGTTCATGGCCATTCCAATGCGGATCAGTTTTTAACTTCGGCGGCAACAGGTTCCGACGGACCCTACAAGAACTCCATTTCAATAGATCAGGTCTACGCAAACCAGATTGGTGGAGAAACTCGTTTTGCATCATTGGTCATGTCGACCGATGGCGGCACGGGGACTCCCAGAGGGGTTCACACTCTATCTTTTGACAAGAACGGGAAAGCGATTCCGGCTGAAAATCGTCCGAAAATGATTTTTGATCAATTGTTTGTCAAGCAAGATGGTGATGCCGCCAAGCGATTGGCTCTCAGTCAAAGTGCCCTCGATGGCCTGATGGAAGATGCCAATAGTCTGAGGAAGTCGTTGTCGGAAAAGGATAGGCACAGCCTTGATGAATATCTCGACTCGGTTCGGGAAGCAGAGCGGCAAGTCGAAAAGGCCAAAGGATGGATTCAGGTTCCCCTGCCGAATGTCGATGAGAACCAGTTCAATTTGAACCTGACACCTGATGACCCAAGGAATTACCTTCGGACCATGTTCGATTTGATATTTCTGGCCTTCAAAACCGATTCCACAAGGGTGGCGACTTACCAGATAGGTCGTGAAAACGGTGTTGGTATCAGTGATCACCTTGCCCGTGCAGTCGGATTTCCACTGGCCCACCAATTGTCCCATGAAACGAGACACCCGGATGGCTGGAAGAATTTTGGCAAATACTGCCGTTTTCTGAATGAAGAATTCGCCCGGTTCCTAGGAAAACTTTCTGGCACCAAGGAAACAGACGGCAATGGATCCATGCTGGATAATTCACTCGTTTTCTATGGATCGGCATCCAGTGCCTTTCATCTTTCTCGGAATTACCCACTCATCCTTGCTGGCGGAAAAAACATGGGCTTCCATCATGGAGGTTACCTCAATCATGCCGGTGACCATCCACAGGCAGGCGCTTGGGATGGTCGAACCGAGCCCTGGCAGAAAGATGTTCGAAAAGAAGATCGAAAACTTTCAGATCTTTTCCACACCATGCTCAATCAGCTTGGGGTCCCGAGAGATTCGTTTGGAGATAGTACCGACGTCGTCAAGGAAATTTTGGTTTGAATGTCGAAGGTCAAATGCTATCGAGCTACACAAGAGGAAAATTACCTGCAGCTAAAACATGTTTTTGTTCAATTCGGAAATCAGGTAAACGTCTTCGAAGGAACCGGAGGGGTAAAAATACTCAGCCGACGGCAAAAACGAGGCATTCACTACCCATTTGAATTACATCTCAGGCGAAAATTCGGCAAAGTCAACACAAGCCGAAGTCGAGGCTAGGTGATGGACTCGCAATGGGGCCAAAAGTTTGGGACCCCTTATTTTATGGGGTTTCATGACCGGCCGTTTACCAACTCGACCGAAAACCTGCGGTCCGCAAGCGTTACAAACTCGAAAAATGCTGGCGAAAGTAATCGTTGCAGTTTTTTGACCCCACGACACTGAAAAAAGATGAAATCCTTGGCCTGTTAGCGTATCTTCAGAAATAGTTTGAAAGAACTCCCCGAAAGGGTTGCGAACCATTATAACCGTGTACTCCCCTCACGTTCCGCCGCCAGATCTCCCACCATGAATCGATTCAATCCTACTGTAATCGCAGGCATTCTTCTTTCAGCCGTTTTACTTTCGGCGGAAGAGCCTGACGCAGAGGGAATCAAGTTTTTCGAAACGAAGATTCGTCCTGTTCTCGTCGAACGATGTTACAAATGCCATTCCGAAGAATCGGTCAAGAAGGGGCAATTGCAAGGCAAATTGTTGCTGGATACGCGCGATGCCATCCGCACAGGAGGAGAAAGTGGACCTGCGATTGTGCCCGGTGATGTGAAGGCCAGTTCGCTCATCGCCGCTATTCGGCATGATAGCTTCGAAATGCCGCCAGACACGAAACTGAAGGACAGCGTGATCGCGGACTTTACGAAATGGGTTGAAATGGGTGCGCCAGATCCCCGCGATGGAGAATTGATTGAGCTTCCCAAAGTTGAAATTGATATCAGCGCCAGGCGAGAATTCTGGTCGTTTCGACCTTTGATAAATGCCAAAACACCCCAAGTTAAAAACGAAAACTGGATTCGTAATGATATCGATCGCTTCATTTTGGCTCCACTGGAAACGAAAGGAATTTCACCACAACAAGAAGCGAATCGAAATATCTTGATTCGACGAGCTTACTTTGGAGTTTGGGGATTGCCTCCAGAGCCAGCTGAAGTGCAAGCTTTTCTTAACGATCAATCTCCAGATGCTTATAAACAGATGGTTGACCGATTATTGGCAGGTGAACATTACGGTGAACGATGGGCGAGACACTGGCTTGACCTGGCCCGTTTCGCTGAAAGCAATGGCTATGCATTCGATAAAGATCGCGCTGCAGCGTTCCATTACCGCGACTTTGTAATCAAATCGCTCAACGAAGATATGCCGTATGATCAGTTCGTCCGTTTGCAGCTCGCTGGCGATCAGATTTCTCCTAACGACTTTATGGCTCAATCAGCTACTGGCTTTCTCGCGGCCGGACCTTTTACTTCTCAGCAAACGCAAAAGGAACGCGAACGAAGTCGCTATGAACAGCTTGACGATATCGTCGGAACGATCGGGACATCAATGCTGGGAATGACGATCGGTTGTGCCCGATGCCACGATCACAAATTTGATCCGTTGCCAACGAAAGATTATTACCGATTTACAGCGTGTTTCTCGGCAACTGGATTTCAGGATTACGACTACGATCCCCAACCAGCGAAAACTCTGGCAGAAAAGAAGAAATTTGATAAAGCTCATAAGTCTTTTGTTGACGCCCGCCTAGCGTTCGAGAAAGAACATTTGCCTGATCGGCTGGCTGATTGGTTGAAACAACGACCCGAAGATAAGCAGCAGGAGAAATTAGGGATATGGCAAGTGATCGGTCCATTCGCCGCTGATGATTTCAAGAAAGCATTCGCGAAAGAATTTGCTCCAGAAAAAGAAATTGACCTCGGAAAGAATTACGGTGAGCTGAAGTGGACTCCACGGCCAGGATGGAAAGATGGACAAGTTCACAACACGCTGACAGGAAACAACAGTGCGAATTATCTCTACCGTACGATTAAACTTTCCGCAGCCGGACCGCTTGAAATTTCCCTCGGTCGTGATGACGCGATCAAAGTCTGGCTAAACGGAAAATCTGTCCTTGCAAAAGAAGTTACCGGAGGCGCGGCAGCTGATCAAGACAAGGTTACGCTGACATTAAAAGAGGGTCGCAATGATTTACTGGTGAAGATCGTTAACGCATCGGGACCATCGGGTTTCTATTTCAGTACCAAACCTGGTATTCCGAAAAACATCCAAGACATCCTGGTTCTCACCGAAGAAAAATGGAACGACAAACAGAAGAACGAATTGCTTGCCTGGTACAAGCCGCGCGATCCTGAGTGGACAGACTTGAATCTCGCCGAGCAAGAGCATTTAAAAAAGAAACCTACGCCAGATATCACGAAAATTTTCGCAGCTCGAAAAAATGGAGCAACTTATAGTTTCGGTGCCGACACACGCAAAGTTTACTTCCTCGGACGAGGTAACTCGAAAACAAAACAGGGTCTGGCATCACCAGGATTTCTGCGAGTGCTGACGAATCAGGGATTTGATGAATCAAACTGGCTGGAAGGAACTGTCGCAGATAAATCCGCCGCAGGTAAAGGTGCCAAACCAATGCAGAAACCGCCACGCATTGCGTTGGCTGATTGGATGACAGACGAAAGACAGGGCGCTGGACATTTGCTCGCCCGCGTGATCGTGAATCGGTTGTGGCAACATCATATGGGGCGTGGAATCGTGGCAACACCGAGCGACTTCGGTAGACAGGGAGCCACGCCGACCCATCCCGAATTGCTGGATTTTCTGGCGGCTGAATTGATTCGCAGCGATTGGAAATTGAAAACGATTCACAGGTTGATCATGACCAGCGCGGTGTATCGCCAATCTGGAAATACTGATGTTGTTGGTGCAAAAGTGGATCCAGACAATTTGCTTTGGTGGCGACGAGCGTCAACTCGTTTGGAGGCGGAAGTGATTCGTGACACGTTGCTTTCTGTTAGCGGATCGCTCGACAAGAAGATGTTCGGCAAAGGTTCGCTTGATGAAGGGAGTCCGCGCCGCAGTGTTTATCTGACAGTGAAACGTAGTAACTTGATTCCGATTTTGCAATTGTTTGATGCCCCTGATTCGATTCAGAGTATTGGCGATCGGGATGTAACAACTGTCCCTCCTCAGGCTTTGGCAATGATGAATTCGCCGCTCGTCCGAAAACTTTCCGAACAATTTGCTAAACGTATCAGTGTTCCTGCAGAAGTTTCATCGGTGATCATCGTCGGAAAGGCCTACTCACTGGCTTTGTCTCGTGAACCTGACAAGTCGGAAATGAGCCAGATGGCCGCGTTTATTGATTCGCAAACTGCTTCTTATGGTGGTGGCGGAAAAGCAAAAGAACGTGCGATTGCCGATTTTTGTCAATTGATGTTCTGCCTCAACGAATTTATTTTTGTGGATTAGATTGATACCCGACGCAAACCGACTACTTGTAAGCTGAGTCAAGGAATTTTTAAATGTCCCTACCTGAATTTAAATTTCGATCACGCCGAGCATTTCTGCGAAACGCTGGACTCGGCTGCGGTTCACTCGCACTGACGAGTTTGTTAAATGACGAGGGTCTGCTTTCAAAATCCGCAGCAGCGGATCGCCGATTAATGCAGCCTCGCCAGCCGCATTTCGCTCCCAAAGCGAAATCGATTATCTGGTTGTTCATGCCCGGAAGTCCATCGCAAATGGATACGTTTGATTACAAGCCGGAGTTGCGGAAACAGGACGGGAAAAAGCTAGAAGGCGCAGATCCCAAAACTGGTTTTTTTACCACCAGCGGCAAAATTTTGAAATCGCCTTTCGCTTTTAAACAACATGGTCAATCGGGGGCATGGGTTTCCGAAATCTTTCCGGGGATGGCGAAACATGTTGATGACATGGCGTTCATTTACTCCTGCTTTTCGCAATCGAATAATCACACGCCAGCGATGCTCGAGATGAATTCCGGAATGTTTTTGCAAGGTCGGCCTTGTGTAGGTTCGTGGTTAACGTACGGACTTGGCAGTGTGAATCAGAACTTGCCGGGGTTTGTCGTTCTGCATGGAGCGATGCCGCGCGGCGGAAAACCGATTTGGTCTCCCGGATTTCTGCCTAAAATGTATCAACCGACTTCCATCGATGGTCGCAACAACACACCCATTTCCAATCTCGCCCGAATCCATGGGATGACTGAGCAGCAGCAACGATCGCAGTTGGACATCCTCAAGGCGATGAACGCAAAACATCAGCAACTGCGTCCTCATGAAGCAGACCTCGCTGCTCGCCTGGAATCATTCGAATTGGCCTATCGGATGCAAACGGCTGCTCCAGAAGTCATGGATTTCAACCAGGAATCCGAGGCAACCAAAAAGGCCTATGGAGTTGATCAGAAAGAGACGCAATTAGTTGCCAAACAATGCATCACGGCTCGACGATTAATCGAACGCGGTGTCCGCTTTGTCCAGCTTTATGCGGGAACAAACGGGGGAGGTGGCGGAGTCGCCGACGTGCCTTGGGATGGTCACAATGATATCGGAGCTAACCATCGAATTGCTGCCAAGAGTGTTGATCAACCGATCGGCGCGCTGCTGACTGACTTGAAAGCACGCGGCATGCTAGAAGATACGCTTGTGATTTGGGGCGGCGAATTCGGCCGAACATCCGATTCGCAAGGCAGTCTTGGGCGTGATCACAATCCACACGCATTCACGATGTGGATGGCTGGTGGCGGCATCAAAGGTGGGGTTCACTATGGAGCGAGCGACGAATTCGGTTACAAGGCGGTTGAAAATCGAGTTGGCGTTAACGACTTGCACGCAACGATTCTGCACTTGATGGGAATCGATCACGAGAAACTGACTTATCGTTTCAACGGCCGCGACTACCGATTAACCGACGTAGCCGGCGAGATCATTCAAAAGATTCTTGTTTGACCCTTAGGAATGAAATGATCGCCTTGAACGGTTTTTCGGCTCGCTGAATTCCGAGTGTCTCGATCGTTTGATTCTGTTCGGCAAAAAGGGTTTTGCGGAATTCAGTCAACCAGCATCAATCGGTCCTTTTTTGCTACGACCACTTTGACTTGTTTTTTTCTATGCTTTAACGCGATCTTGCAGGTCTTATCGGGACCTCGCAGAAGGTCAGCGCAGCGATGTTGTTTTCGCCCCGGATGATCGCATCCGCCTGCGTCCACTGGCCACCTTTGATGTACGTTAACGTTCTTGCCGTGGAGGGACCAGCCAGCTTCAGTGTCATGATTTTTCCGAAACCGCTTACAATGGACAGCTCTCCGGCGTCACCATCGAGATAAAACCGCGCAGCGACTCGGTCGTTCCAGTTCACTTTCTGATCGAAAACCAGTTTGATTTCGTCTCTCCTGGCACTGGTGTAGAAGACGCTCTGGATATTCGGCGGGGAGACGGAAATCCTCGATTCCACTCCGTAGTTGTATTGGTTCACCAGCGGAAATAACTGCCTTGCCATCACCGCATAGCCTTCCGGCAAGTAGTGGCAACCGCCGCCCGGGCGAATGCCGAGTGTCGACATGATCCTCATGTTGGAGAACTGTTCGGGCAATCGTCGCTGCCTCTCACGCAACCTGTCATTCTCCACCGATCGGCTGCCACATGCTCCTGGCCAGATCTGGTGGATGTAATAGTGTTTGATATTTGGGAAGTCCTCTTTCCAGGCCGCCGTCATGCGGATGAAGTAATCCTGATAATTCACCCAGCCAAAAGTGCCGGTCGGTCCTGCTTCGCCCTGATCGTTTTCGCCCTGATGCCACAGCACAGCGCGAACTCCGTGTGTCAGTTTGGCCTGTTGTAATCGCCACAACAGCCTGCCGTAGATGGTGCTCACATCGGTCGGATCAGCATCGCGACGCTGGTGCTGATCAACCCGTGTTCCGCCCTGCGCGCCATTGATGATACAAATGGGAATCTTGTGCTTTTCGATGAGCAGTTTGCCCAGTTCAACGCCCCAATAGCCAATCTGAAAATGATGATGGTTCTTGCCTCCGTTAAATGACAACGCGTTGCCCCAGACCGCGTCTCGGGCTCTGTCTTTGTTGGTGCTCGGCGTACCAAAACTGCGAAGCCAGTGACTCTGGTAAGGATGGACGATTCGTTTGTCAGTCCAGGCTTCGGCATTAGACTGACCCTGAATGATAAAGACATCGCCGCAGACCAGATCACTGGCTTTATCGAGAACCGTTTCAACGCCGCCACGCTGGATGCCGAACTCTGTGCGATAGGCGATGAGACCGGCCTTCAATTTCGTCGACAAGGCGTATTTGTTGTTAACGTTAATCGTCTGCCGTTGTGTGTCGATCAGTTTGTCGCCGGCGTAGAGTCTCAGGAATACCGAATCAGACGGTTCCTTGAGCGTGCCTCGATAGTGAAGTGTTCCCTGGTTGTTATCGTTGCGGGCATAGAACTGATGGTCTACTGGCTTTTCGTCCGCCGATGCAGTCCGCACAACCCATGCATCATCCTTCGGTTCGGCAACAGTGATCCTGGCGGAATGTGTTATCGCCTCACCACCATTGTCGAGGGCGAGGCCGACGGTCAGGACGCCACTGTTTTGTGCCCGCTTCAATACCAGTTTTTCCGCTTTGCTTTTGTTGATCGTGGCCATGCCCGAAACCGTCCATGAGTAATTCAGGTCGCCGGCACCTTTGGACTGCATCTCGGCACGGTTGCTGATCGAGGGCGATATCTCCAGCTCATCCCTGCCATTCCAAGATTGCGGAACGCTGAGAGTGTAAACAGGATTCGGAATCCTTTCCTGAATGGAAATTCGGACGGTTTTGGTTTTCATCCCGGATGCGAATAAAGCCTTGAACTGCAACACGACCGTTTTGCTTTGGTCCACTCTTCCAGTGTCAAAGCTGAATTTGAAGCGATCGACGGCCAGGATTTGCTGTGTGTCACCATCCTGCAAAACCCAGAAGATCTTCCGGGCCCCTCCAGCTTTTGCCGACAGTTCCACCGACGTTCCCTCCTGCATTGTCAAGCTGGACTGCGACGCCGAGAAGGCATCACCGTCCTGAACCAGTGGTCCAACCAGCGATTGCAACGGTTTTTGATTCTCGAAACAGAGCTTCTGCCAGTTGTCCGAGCGTGCAACGGACTCGAAGCGTACCTCATCAAGAGCGCCATTGAAGGGTCCACGACCGTTTCCATGATCACCAAGGTCGACCGGCGTTGACTCGGGGGTCTTCAAAGTACCAAGTTTGCTCACCGCATTGCTGTTGTTGTCAATCGTCTTGTCCAGAACACCATCAACATAAAAGCGAACCATGTCCTCGGAAACGCTGAGGGCGATGTGCCGCCATTCACCAAGGGGTAGTTTGCTGGCGCAGCGGGGATCAAACCCGTAGAGATGAAAGCGAGGTTGGCCGACTCCAGTCATGGTCATATAGGACAAACCCATGTTCGGTTTGTGTCCACGCTCCGGTTCACCCCATCCGCCGATCGACGCCGATGCCCAGTTGCGACCTTCGAAGCTGGTGGGATTGACCCAAGCCGACATCGTCCGGTCTGCGTTGCCAGACGGCATGCAGGTTACGCGTCGATCTTGCTTCGCCCCGCGTGGGCGGATGACAAGTAATTGATTGACACCAAACTCCTGAGCGTCGCCGATGACGCCGGTGGTAATGGTGGTTGGTTTGTCAGGTTTGTTGAAGCCGTCAAGATTGTTGGAAGTGGCGTCTTCCAGGTTGCCGCCCAGATGCCAGACACCGGCGAACCCTTCTGTGACCCGGAACACTTGTTGGCCGTTGCTTTCGCTAGCGACCTTGTGGTTGCCCCAATGCATTTTGATCGCCTGTTGATCATTACCCTTGATGGTGGGGACTCGCACCCAAAGATTAGCGTTGCCTCTCGCTGCATCCCAGCATTCGATCTGGTACGACAGCGGTTTGCCATTGGCGGAGAAGCGGATGTCCTCTCCGCTATGCTTCGCCTGACTAAAGTCGAAGAAGTCTTTGTGTAGGCGAACGAGCAGCGGAAAGCCTTTCTCCAAGGCGGTCGAAGGCAAGTCTGCGCCCTCGGGCGTTGTGATGATGTACATCGAGCCTGAGTGTTTCCAGTCGCCATATTGGGCCGCCGCTTCCGGCAGTGTCACGGCGAGCATCGCCATCAGGATTGATAGAAGTTTACAAGCCATGTCGCTATTGCCTTAAGATCCGAGATCGCTGTGGTCCGCAAGTATTCCGAGTTTCCGCTGCCAATCACTGCAATATTGCCGAGCAGCGTGAGGTGGGATTTCTTTTTTTTAATTCATGAAAATTGGCAAAGTCACTCCTTCGACCATACCAGACTCGTGACCAGTTTGGACCATGTAGCCCAAAACTTTGAAACGTACTCGGCCGAGTCTGCGAATTCAAACTGGGTCTCTGAGGTCGTTTTTTATCAGCCAAAATGCTCGTTTAAGTTTTTTGACCACACGGGTTAACATGAGGTGAGAGAGAACGCGAGCATTTTATTGGTGACGCCTGGCGTTTCCTGAAATTACCCCTGAAATGCAGGCAAAATCCGCCTGCTGTCGCCATTCCGCTTTACGTTCACACCCACTCCACTCTATGCAACAAGCTCCACCACGCATTACAGAGCGAAGTGTTCTTCGGCATGACGAGGTTGTGACCATGTTTCACGCCTGCACCGCCTCCGCTGAGAATTAGGCGGCAGTTTGCCGTCGGAGGGACATTTCGCAGGTTGCTGCCGTCAACGAGGCTGACGTGATCAAACAAGCGTGATCCATCCGCCTCCATGGTTTCTTTGAGGCGACCGCCAGGACTCGCAAAGGAACTCGTATTTTCATGCTAGAAATTGCCGGGTCGACATCGCAACCAGAGACAC
This sequence comes from Planctomycetota bacterium, assembly GCA_014238905.1. Classification (GTDB taxonomy): domain Bacteria; phylum Planctomycetota; class Planctomycetia; order Pirellulales; family Pirellulaceae; genus JABAAE01. Next base: position 12,883 of record JABAAE010000014.1, on the reverse strand, counting down.
CCAGCGAGATGAATGTCGGTACCGGGAACCACGATTCCCTAAACTGCGTATCAAGCCTATAAATGTGGTTCTACGAAGCGGCGGACGCCGCATAAATTCTATTGCCCTCTGGAACTTGGAGCGGGAAGAGAGTGTTTATCCAAAGGCCGCCAAACATTGAATTTTACTAAGAAGAAAAAGACAGTGAGGATCTTTTGTCTTGCATCGTTTCTGTTGGTAGCTTTTGCTTTTTTGGCGTTCGTGCCAGCAATCCAAGGTCAGGGACCAGCAAAAATCGCACGGGGCAAGAGGGTTTCGGGGCTCCTGGGACGGATTCGGGAGTGCCCTGAGTCGGTTCGGCAGAAAGGAAAGGCCATGATGATCTTCGAAGTTAGCAATACATCAGACCGGCCAGTGGAGTTTTGCTGGTGGCAAAGCCCCCTGGAAAAGCGTTGGACGGCGAGTCGGTTCAAGGTCAATGGTCCGGACGGTGAGGTAGGTTGTCAGGGAAGGATGGTCAAAAGACCCCCACCCAGCAAAGAGAACGGCGACTACACACCGCTTCGATCGGGATGGAGTCTCAGCGTCAAGTTTGATCTCAAGGAAGTTTACCGAATGAAAGCGGGTACCAAGTATTCGATTAGTTACCAAGGGTCAAGTCTGGGCTCGTTGCCAGCCTCTAATTCAATTGAATTAGCGATCCGATAACCGTTAACATCTCGTGGTCGCGTCGAGTGTCCCAGAATCAAGATTCCACACAATCTCAGCCACCTTCGGTGGCATACCATGAAGCGGGGCATGCGGTGATGGCAACCATCGTCGGCCGACCGATTCAAAAGGTCACCATCTGTGCAGCCAATCTATCAACGGGTGGTCTCCGTCTGGGAGCGTGCAAAATTCGCAAAGGGCGGAGTACGCCGTCGAAAGATTGGCTGGAAGACGAGGCGTTAATATTTTTTGCCGGCATGGTCGCTGAGTCACACGTGACCGGCCAGTATTGTGAAAAAGGGGCTCGGCAGGATCTGCGAGCCGTGAAACGCTTGCTTTCTCAGACTCGCGCAACTTCGCAGCGGCAATTGGAAAAATTGGAACGACGGCTTCTCGACAAGACAGAATATTTATTGTCCGAAGAACCTCATGCCAAAGCGGTCGAGATGGTGGCAAAGGAGCTAATGGAGAAAACCACAATCAGCGGAAGAGCAGTTGTTCATTTATTTCATCAAGCGGTCGCTCAATTCAATAAAAAGTGAAATCGTTCTCCAAGATATCTCTTGCTTCAGGGCCAGACCGTCAAAGATCGAAGGACGCAATATCGAGATCTTTGAAAACAGCCATTAACCCAAGGAACGTTTTAGATGACACCCTCTACTGTAGATATGGGTTGGTGCGTCGCTCGGCACCGACCGTTGATGGCGCCGAGTGGCCACAGACAAATTGGTAATCATCGTCCAGCGTCATGATTTTTTGGGAAATGCTGTCGAGTAAGGCTTGGTGATTGCCCCCCGGCAAATCGGTTCTGCCGATGGATCCTTGAAAAAGGACGTCGCCCATCAAGATGAATTTGTGCGCGTGATTCACAAAGACAACGTGCCCGGGAGCGTGACCGGGACAATGCAAAACTTCAAACTCATGCTCACCAATGTTCAGTGAATCACCTTCCTCCAACCAGCGGTCAGGTCTAGCGTTATACATGCCTGTCAATCCATACCCTGCTGCCGCAGTCTCAATGTTGTCCAAGAGGATTTTGTCGGCGATGTGAGAGCCGATGATGTCTACGCCGAATTGCTTCTTCGCCGCTTCGGCTCCACCTGCATGATCGAGGTGGCCGTGAGTGAGCCAAATCGCTTCGACTCCGACTCCCAATTCGGCGACGGCCGCTGTGATTTTTTCAACTTCGCCACCGGGATCGACCACCACCGCCACTTGGCTTTGGTCGTCGTAGACAATGGAACAATTTTGTTGAAATTCGGTCACCGGGACGATAGAGGTTTGTAACACGCAGGGTTCTCTACTCAGGATGCAGTCAATGGGAGTTTTCGAATAATGTACCAGACCGTCCATCAGTTCGAAGGGGCAGCAGCTTTGCCAAAGTACCAACAAGCTAGTTTTTTGCTGGTACGATAGCCATCTCCAACAATTCTTTTAGCCTTGCTGGTTCTGTTGTGGAAACCTTGGCAACAAACCCACGTTTGTGGGCAAAACGAACTTCATCAAGTGATTCGATTCGAGAGAAATTCAAACGCGGGCTATCGTTGTAACGGGTCAGGCCGTATCCCTCTCCCCGCCGATCCGGATAAACCAGAGCCTGAATCTCTTTTTCCTTTTTTTCGCTGGCGATAAATGCATAAATTCCAAAAGAAGGATTGTCAGAAATGACGTCACTTTTTTCTAGGAACAAGGCTTGAATGAGTTCGTCTTCTGCTTCAATGGTCCAATATTGGCTGTGTGCTTTCAGGTAATCCAGCCTTTCGCGTAGGGTTTGCAAGTAGTTAACGATATCCTCGCCTACCATGCACATGACTTGGTAAACAGGGTTTTCTGAATGGATCTCTGAATGACTTGCAAAACGGTTAAGTAGCGTGGTGTCGAGCGGCGAATTCAACTCTCCCAAAGCCGTACGGGGGATCCCCATCAGCCTGGCGGTTTCGTTTGGTCCTAATGTGTCGAGCCATTCCGCCGGACGCAGCCACGCACAGAATGCCAATGCGTCCTCGTAAAGCCCCATGCTTTGAAGCACCAACGAGAGTGCACACAGTGGTGGTGCCTCCCGCGAGAATTGATGATGATCAAAGTTGTTCAATGCTGGATCGTGCGCCCCACCTACGTCGACGACGCAAATCGCGGGGTTCGCCAAATCCTGTTCTGTTGGTTCTCGTCGCTCGATGGCCGCACCATGCAAATGAGCCAATAGACTGCAGGCCAGAAAATCATCCTTATGCGCTCCGCCTGGGTGGGTCACAATTAGCTGAATAGTCATTGGGTCAGGTTCCCTGAAGTGAAGATCCGATTCGAATTCGGCAAAAAACAAGCGGCAGCATGCTACCCGGTTACTAAATTAGCATGCCTTCTTTTTATAGGCTACGGTCAAGCAGCTTGGATTATTGGGCTTGTTTCTCCGTCAGGATTGAATCACCAATAAGTTGCCTGAGTCACGCCACACACGGTTTCCATAACCGCCTTGGCTCCATCAGTCCTCGATGCAGCGTAGAGGTTGTCAGGCGACAGCATCTAATAATATTGACGTTTCGCGATGCCTGGACGATTCACAAGATTTTTTCATGCAATTTTTCGCGCGAAATGTTGCCTCTAGCCACTAACGAAAACCAATGGCAGGTTGACCGGCGTTTTCATCACAATATTTTCGGCTTCCACGACATAAAGGGTGATGTTCTTGAATGGTGTCAGGACTATTTTGATATTGAAATGAAAAGAACATCGCTTCACGTAAGTGATCCAAATGGGCCTAAGGCCGGCGTCTTCCGGGTGAGCCGTGGTGGCAACTGGGCAGGCACCGCCGGGACCAACATCAGCGATGCTAAGCATAAGAATGTCGAGTCTTGTGTTCTCATTGTTCTATTTATTATTTCAATCCCGTTGGTTTGCTCCAAGCGACCCATCGAAGGAATGTTCGGTGGCCAGTCGTCATCCTCTGGTCGGTCAGAGGTTGCGGGCGTTGATCGTGTGATCGTCCCAGGCGGAGCCGTCCATGAGGATAAAGCGGACACGCAAGTTGTCAGCGCTGAAGTCGATTTGCATGACGTGGTGAGCGCTGCCCGCCTTCCCGCCATCTTTAAGGTACCAACGATCCGGATTAGTTTCTCGCTGGCCAACACCAAGTCCTCCTTCTCCCACGTAAACGATTCCGGTCGAATCCTTTTTGCCATCGCGAATCGGTACCGTCCGCTTCATGCAGTGACCGTCGGCCTCTAATGCAATGTCGACGTTATACTTGTCGAACAGGGGACAGAAAATGGGTGCATGCGTCGCAGGGCCCTTCACCGCAGGATACATGGGGCGGTGATATTGCACGATCAACCAACGAACCGCAGGTCGTAGGCGTTTCAGTTCGGCCTCCAACCATTCCGCTTGTGGACCGCCTCCCGGCGAGTTCGTATCAAGGGTCACCAGCGCCACGTCCTTGCCGAGCATCGTTGTATGCCAACGCTTGGTCTTCTCCTCTAGACCGAAAACTTCGAAATAAATCTTACCTCCATCGTGATTGCCTTTGGTCGGAATGATGGGCAGCACTCGACCGTCCTCCAGTGTTGTCAGTTCGTGCTGGCTGAGCCACAATCGCCACTGATCCCACCTGGCCCCGGTGGCGATATAGTCTCCTCCATGCGTGAATGCGAGGACCTTGGAATCCGCCTTTGCCTGCTCAGCAATGCGCAAATTCATTCGACAACGATTAGCGTGGCCGCTACGCGAATCACCACCATGGATCAGGGTAAACTCAGTACCTCCCGCAGGTGCGGTGCGGAAGTAGAATTCCCGGGACCGTTCACCGTCGCTTTCCAAGACGAAATTGTATCGCGTATTCGGCTTCAGCTCCTTGATCCTGGCGTGATGATAATACGCCGGCGCGATCTTCTTTGGGGGATTCCTCTTCTTAGCTTGTTCGGGTGTTTCTCCTTCTTTGGGTTTTGGCGGCTTGGGCTGAGTGATGGTGTATAGGCCATTGGACTGACACTCCTGACTCAGCGCGGGTTTTCCCTTTCTGCCGCCGGACTCGGTTCGGTAGTAAACAACGTGCTTTTCTCCGGGTTCAGCGGTGGTCCAGGAGATGGTCGCTTCGCGGCTGGCATCATCCGTCCATACCACACGCCACTGAGCCGGTGTCGTGCCCTTCAGCGGTGTCATCTTTGTTACCAGACTTTTGACGTCTAGTTTCGACAGGTCGACGTCGTTTGCAGAAACTGCGGAGATCATTGAGATCACGGAGAAGATAAGGCTCGCGACGATCCAGTTCGCTTGATTGTTGTTCATAGGGTACCGGGTTCTAGTTGTATTGTGGTTATTCATAAAGTAGCGGGTTTTGTATTCATAAAGTAGCGGGTTTTGGTTGTGTGTTGGTTTTAGATGAAGAAAGTGAAAATGTTGCCTGCAAGCCAAGAAACAGTAACAACAAAGGCGCGACGCTATTTGGCAGACGCATGGCGAACTCTGGCCAGGCCTCGAGTCCCATGGCAATGGGACGGCTGGCTGCGGTGATCAATCCCCAGCAGCCCATCCAGAACAGCAGTCGCCGATGGTGAAATGCAACGACACTTACGGCAAGAACCAGATCCATTACCCCGATTGTACGAAGAAGACCGTGACAAGCCGACTCGGAGAGACCAATGCCGACGTGCCCGGCCGTGATATACAGCAGGTCCTGAAATGGCGGATTGAGCTGGAATGACTCCCAGCCATGAACGGCGAAAGTCATCGCGCATGCGGTCCGCAACACCCAGTTGGCAATGCGATCGTTTTGTGGATTTCGCAAAATCAATAATGCCAGTGCCACCAACATTCCCCACCGCGTTGCGTGGGCCGGCACTGCCAATTCTGCGAAGGCCTTTCCACCGTTGATCGCGGTTGCCTGTGCATTCACCAGAAGCCACAACGCCGGTAACAAGTATAGCCAGGACAGTTTGGGCCACTTGCGACAAGCCAAAGGTATTCCCACAGTTAGCAACAAACACATTAAAGCCACGCCTCGATCGAGCTGTCGCAGTCGGGACACCTGCGCAGCCGTTGCTGCCGGATCGCTTTGGGGTTTGCTTGCTGCGACCTCCAGGGTTTCTCCGTAGAGTTCAGCCACCATCGCTGCCTCAAAATCGACGTCGCCAGCCGCTTCAACTTCGTATGTTCGCACCAATAGCTTCCCCGTCGCACTGCCTTCGTTAAACAATACCGGCCATACGGCGCCAAGAACCGTCACAACCGCGACGATTGTGGCGAATCGCGTCAGCAACTGAGGAGGTTTTTTGGCGGATGGGATCATCTGGGACTGCATTGGCAATTTGATTAGCTGGTGTTCATAATCGGGTACGTTGTGCAGTAGTTGGGCAATCAAGCCGTTGACAATGCGGCCGCCCGTACGCTAGTCAACAACGCACTCTTGCCCCCAAGGAATCGGCGGCCACTCATTTTACTCCATGTTAAATCGGAATCCATGTTGCAGACTGTATTTCCTCGTAGAATTCTTGTCCCAACCGGCGGCCGCAATAACGATATGGAGTAGGGGATTGACTCTTGGCATTCCAAAAAACTTGGCTTGGTCGTTGTTGCGCCCTTGCCAAATCCGTCATCAGATTTGGCCATCTTGGGCGAAGTGCTCGTTTTAATTTTTTGGCCCCACGCCATCGACCGTTGTTTTGGAAAGGTTTCGCTTGTGTTTTTCTATCGTTTCACAGATAAATTTCGAACACGAAACTCCCAACCTGAAACACTACGAAAACTGCACCTGGGATCGCGTAGAAAAGCAAACCCCTGCGGTGCATAACGCTTGCTAACAGCAAGATAATGATTGTAAAGCCAACACAACCCAGGAAAAGCAAGATGGCTTGGGGTGCGAACCCCAAGTAGGGCACAGGGCTGCCATCGCGAGGATAAAAAACAGGAACTAAGAACCACTCCGCCCATGCGATCAGTGACCAGATCAGCGAGAGCAAGCCCACAACATGCGGGACCGTCTGCAAGTTTCGTCTGCTTGCTCGGATACGGTTGGAATCATGTGAACGATCTGAGACTGCAGTACTGCTTAGCGAATTATTCAAAGGGATCCTTGAAGGTTGTTTGTGATTTAAACCTGGTCTTTCCAATTCACCACACCTTTCCGCAGTTTTGCTGTTTTTCCTGCTTTATTGGCCACGGATGTGAGTTTGAATCTTATGCCACCGGTCTCCGTTTGGATTTCTATTAAACCAAGAGGATACTTCATGCATTCCAAAGTTGACAGGTCGGTGCCCGCGTCCAGTCCAAGCAGAGAAAGCAAGGCTGATTTTCGTTCGGTTTCACCTTCCTTGGTCAAGTCAATGCCTCCTTCCCGCTTGAATGGCTGACCTTGGTTTTTTTCATGCCGGGCCACCCGCCACCAACCATCCACTTTTCGTCTGGCTAACAGTACCGTGCTGTCATCCAATTCTATGGAGAACTGGTTTACATCCTGAGGGATGACGGACAATGTGATCATCTTCATGGTAGTCAAGATGTTGACCGATGAAGTGTTTGGGTTCGATTGAGATGTTCCGTTGTTTAACTCATAAACGGTAATAAATCCTTCGCTCGTTTCACTAATGATGAGCTTGCTGTCCGGCAAACGCGAAACTTCACAGGAACGATTCGCTTAATCGCCCCTATTAGTTTGTTTTGTGGACGTTCGGGGCCAAAACCAAAATTCATCAAATCCGCAGTCTCTTTGTCTGGCGGACGGAATGTAAAAAATGTTGGCTTTCTCGGTTCGTCAAGGTTTCAAACAATGATAAGCCCAAGGCAAAGGACCTCTGTCAGCTTCGCAACCACCCCGAATTCGAAAGGACCAAATTCCATATTGGCTGCCAATCGAGAGCCATCCGGACTTAAAGTCAACTGTCCCACTTTTCCCGGACACCTGGCGGGTATGCGTTGCTCGCCAGTACCCATATCAAAAGCCCGGATAGTGGTTGTATTTCCGATTTGCCGTAACCTCAGCTGAATACAAAGTCTTTTCGTCGCGTGTAAAAGAAAAATCATTGGCCACGCCCGGGACTCTGAAACTGTGAAGTAACCGCCCATCCGCATCGGACCAAACTTCGATCACAGTTCCCTATTGCCACTTTCCGGTTTCACGCTTGCTCTGCGCCCGCAATTTCCCTCCAATTTTGGTAACCAATTCGCGGGAGTTGGGCTACTTCTTTTTCTCCAGCGGATGATCCGCTGGCTGAACACCATTGGGGCAAATGATGTTGAATCCGCCATCTTTCGGCCCGTCAAGCGAGGCACCATCATACCCCTTCTTCGACAGATAAAAACGATACGTGCCGCCGTGCTTGGGCAAAAAACCAGCATGTCCACTCGACCCTGGCGGTACAGGACCAGATCCCTTCCAGGCACTCGTGAAATAGCGCACGTAAATAAGGTCATTCGCACCATCGCCTTTTTCATGCTTGTCGATTTTTACTTCTGCAACCAGTCGCGTGTACTCGTAATCTCCTTTTCGCTCCTTGAACGAATATATCGCTTTAACTTTCCCGACCACAACGTGAGTTGCCATCGTTTCAAGTTCATCTTGCGACCAGGGTCGCTGGTCGGCCAGCGCTGCCTGTTCGCAAATCATCAAAGATGTCCAAACAAACAACAGAATTGTTGCAATGCTTTCGATTTGCATGATCATCTTCTCCTGTTAGTCGTAACGGTTAGCCCATCACCATTTACTTTACTATTGCTAAATTCTGCCGCCATGTTCGCCGATGGCGTTTAGAATGCTAGTCCATTCAATCATAATTTTAATTTCTGATTTTATAATCGATATGCGGAATAAAGGCAGGACTCGGGTTTTTTTGGCAGATTGCAACTGACGTTACGAGGGAAAAACCCAATTTGGGTCCAAGCTCAATTCACCCCTGTTTTTCAGCATTTTCTCTCACACGACGCATTGAGGGTCTATCCCGCGACTTTGAGGCTTAGGGCCCATTTTGGCACTGCACAGTCTTATCGAAAAGAACAAGTGACTGCCGCGTCGAGAGTTGGTCGCGAGGGGGGACGGCAATAAAATCCCACCTATCGTTGGCCAAAAAGAAAGGCTCGCCAGTTTGAGTTGACGAGCCTGTAATGATTTGAGCCGGGTTGTCACTTCGGCGATAGTGAAGGGAGTCGCTTAGACTTACAAACGGAGTTATTGGAAAATCTGCGGTTATACTGATTTTAGTTGGTCACGCTCCGGCGGTGTAAAACAACCATGGTTGGTTGCGTCGGTGGTCAATATTTCAAACGAGATGGCAAGCCAGTCATCGCTTCCACGCGTAGGAATCGCTCATGTACAAGAATCTCATCCCGCTTCTATTGTTCCTGGTCGGAACGGCGAACGCTCAAGATCCACCGGTCACTTTCAAAGAGGTGAGCGGCGACGTCGGATTGCAACTTGGGGGCGGCGCGGCATGCTGGGTGGATCTCGACAACGATGGCTGGACGGACCTGTGCGCAGGGGCCATATGGAAGAACAACGAAGGAAAGTCGTTTAGCAGATTCGGCGACGTTGCTCCTGGCTCGGTGATCGCGGCCGACTTCAATAATGATGGTTTTGTAGACCTGTTTTCCTGGTCGTCGTTGAAGTTGTACCGCAATGATGGTGGCAAAGGCCTCGTCGAAGTCCCCTTACCCGACCTCCCGCGAATTGGGTCACGGGGCGCCGTATGGGCCGACTTGAACAACGACACCTTCGTGGATCTTTATGTGGGCGGCTATGAGGGAAGCGAACGGTCGCTACTGGTTCTGATTAACGAAGGTGGAAAGTCCTTTCGCGTTGCCCGGAGCGAGGGAAAGCATGCGACCCGAGGCGTCACCGCTTGCGATTTTGACGAAGACGGAGATGTTGACGTTTACGTTTCCAACTATCGCTTGCAACCCAACCTGCTGTGGTTGAATGACGGAAAAGCCGGCTTGAAAGAAGCCGCCGGCGACTATGGCGTCATTGCGACCAAGCCCGGTTTCGGCGGCGGGCACTCGATCGGCGCCGCTTGGGGAGACTTTAACAATGATGGGCGGATCGACCTGTTCGCAGGCAACTTTGCCCACGTTGATGGCCGCGGCGACCAGCCAAAGTCCCGGTTTTTGAGAAACCTGGGCGAGAAGCAAGGTTTCAAATTCGAGGACTTGGGCACGTGTGGCGTGCACTATCAAGAGTCTTACGCCTCGCCGAGCGTCGCTGACTACGATAACGATGGGAATCTGGATCTATTCTTCACCACGGTTTACGGCGTGGCTTCGTTTGGGCGCAAAAACAACTCGGTGTTATTTCGCAACAACGGCAAGTTTACGGTGAAGGACGTTTCGGAGGCCGCGGGACTCTCCGGCTTACCTCCTACTTACCAGGCTGCCTGGGCGGACTACGACAACGACGGTGACCTCGACCTCACCACGGCGGGGAAGTTGTTTCAGAATCAAGGTTCACCACACGCCTGGTTGAAGTTGCGGTTGGTAGGCGACGGCGCAGCGATCAATCGTTCGGCGATCGGCGCTCAAGCGCGCGTCAGTGTGGGTGCCACTACATTTACTCGTCAGGTCGAAACGGGGACAGGCGAAGGGAATCAATGCGAGACGACCTTGCACTTCGGGCTCGGCAACCATCAGGGTCCCGTGGAAATCGAGATCCTCTGGCCGAACCGGACGAGGCAGTCCATGAAGGGAGTAAAAACGAATCGCCAACTGACCGTTGAGTTTAAATCCCCCTAGCGTTGGTTCTCGATTACTACCGGAGGAGCGATGGGCTGGCTCTTTGCTTGCAACCGGACACGACGATTACATTCTGGGACGACTCCAACGCGCTCTGTACTTCACCAACTCGCTCTGTACTTCACCAACTCGCTCTGTACTTCACCAACTCGCTCTGTACTGCACCAACGCGCTCTGTACTTCACCAATGCCGCTGAACTGGACGGCGGCGCCGGTTTTACTCGAGCAATCGACGGTCTGGTTTGAACGCATGAATCCACCGGGGCAGCGGCAATTGTGGTCCGGCCCTAGTGAAGGCGGCCACATGGACTCGCAACGGGTCTAAAGCCTGACATCGTTGGTGGGGGTTGGACAAGTCGCACAACTCAACTAAACGTTTCTGGCTGATGAAATCCCCAGGAAGCCGCGAGCGCATCGGCAGCTTCTTCCGCGTCTGTGATTTTGCCCCAACCACCGTTTCGCAGATACGCATGAGCAAACTCGTGAGCGATGACGTAATTGGCGAACGCTTCAGATGCCAACTCCAGTTTAGGTCGCAGCACGACGCGACGACTTCCTTGACCGGGAGGCCCGGGTGTGGGCATGAACAGTGTCCACCCCTTGCCGGGTTCGTAGTTTTCGATCGCCGTTCCGAATCGGGGATCATCCACAAAATCACGCTGCACCTCACCAGGCAACGCCTGCAGGACAGATAAGACACGTTCCTGCAACAGCGGGTGATCAGCAAATGGCTTGGTAAATGCGGCAAAAGTCATGTTAGAAATTCGTCACATCAAAGGAAAAGAATCCGAGAGCCGTGATGCACCGTGGTTCAGTTAAGCTTCCCCTGATATTCGTACCATCCTACTTGAGAAAATCTGGGTTCATGGGGCCGGTGAATGCCTCAGGATTCTCCTAATCTAACAAACTATGGAGGAATGCGGGAGCGAATGCACGATAGGTTGCTAGAGAAACCGCAAAGTGACGGGCGAGAACAGCCGGCTCTTCGGCATCCAGCTACCAAACGGTCGACAAGAAATGACACTGCTGTTCTCCAATGAGCCGCGATACCGCCGGCCTTCGATTTCTCAATCAAGCATCTGTGGAATGTGTCAAAAACTCGTCACGCGTGAGTCGTGCCGTAAAAGGATCGTTTTACAGGACATCCGAACCGGGGTCATGAAACGTTGAAAAAAGGTTTCTGGGAAACTCAATCGCTGATTTGGCCGTAACTGCCAATCCTTTCCCGATTCAATCAACGTGTTTTGAGTCGGTAATCTGGCTGATTCGGAGTTCGAAAAGAGGTTCCGCAATGGGTCGAGGCCTTAGGGCCAATCCATTAAACGGCTCTCAAAACGCTTTGCGTAAGCTGTAGGACAGATGATAGAATTCGCCCGTGAAAAAAAGATCGTCGGGACATACCAGAATAATATCGCGTTATGTCCACACCGTCCAAGTGCTAAGCACCAATGGATTGAAGGTGTCAATACGGAATCGCCGTTTAGCTGGAGTTAGGCTGGACAAGATGTTAAAATCCCTGTCAGTCGCCGATTTGCATCTTTGAACCATTCACCCCAACATCGCCGTGCCAGCCGACGAACCACAAGACGAAAAACCCAAACCGCAAAGCGGGAGGGAATTGCCGAAGACTGATTCACTGATCCCACGTGATGTGCCGGTTTTCAGCTGCATCGTCTATATCTCCCCCGATCCAGGCGGTGGCGTTGGGGCTCGGGTGGCGAACTTGCCGGGACTGAATTGTCGTGCGGCCAACGAACGTGCAGCGATACGGGAAATGGTTACCGCTTTCAAAAAACGGGTTGCCGAGCTGATGGAAAGCGAAACGCCCATTCCCTGGATCGATCCACTGGCAGTCGCCGAACCGGACGAACAGCGACGGTCCATCCCGGTTCACCTGTAAAGTGCCATTGGCGATGGACAACGAAGGAATCAATTCTCCGGCGGTTTCTTGATATGCCGAGTTTTTGACGAGAGCCAACCAACGTCCCATTCTTGGGATTCCAATTTAAGGACCGTTTTTTGATTTGCTTGGGCGTATCGCGTGCGCGTAAGGTCAAAAACTACGCCGCCCTCAAAACGGGGTGAAACACGGGACTGATGACTCATCGAAGTCTCCTCTCCGCCGCTTGATTTCACCTCTCGGGCCAGCAATGGCCGCTGTGGTCACAGCGAGTCGGTCAGGTACAAGGGAGCGGACGAACCTGATCAAACCCGTTATGGTTTTGTCCTGCCAAACATTTAAAGGAGCACCGGTGTTCTTTTTCCGAGTAAGGAATGTTCCAAGTTAGATTTTGCAACCCACGCCCGCAGGCGTTAAGCTAATAAGCGAACACAGGGATGCTATTCTCGGCAACGGCTTTTGCCAACGGCCGCAATGAATCGCTGGCCGCTGAAACCATTCATGACCGGCAGAAACCGACCACCAGTCAAAGGGGACCAGCGATGACCGACCCATCCCAACCGGATCACCTCCAAGATCCGAAACCGGAGG
>JABAAE010000013.1 GCA_014238905.1 Planctomycetota bacterium | reverse complement strand
GAGAAGTTCTACAAGTGTAAAACCCTTCGCCCTATTGCTGCGTGCAGTCATAGAGGGACTCCTAAAGGGAAAATAAAAAATAATTTCGTTATATCATTTCGTTATATCATTGGGGACTTTTGTCGCCCTTCGTTGCAGCAAGATTCGATGTTACAAGATTCGATGTTACAAGATTCGATGTTACAAGATTTGACGAAGAATCTCATGTGGTTAATCGATGCGAAATCCATTGATTAACACTTGCCTGCACCTCGGGGGCTAAAAAGACCCGTTTATTTTAGTTCGATATCGAGAGTGGTTGTACTTGATGTGATTTCGACCTCATGATCAGAGGTTTCCGCACTGGAGTACTTTTCCGGAATCTCTCCCCCAACCTTCGGAGTGCTGGATTCGGAACCACTAGCCGAATCGACATTATCTTCAGTTTGGTCCATGTAGCTTTCATCATCGCCCGCATCAATATCTCGAGCGAGAATTTTGTATTTGCCGGCCATCACACCAGGTGTTCCGGTCCTGCCGGTAAACAACGAATATTTTCCATTCCCGTCGGTCTTTCCTGTGGCAGTCTGCTGCCCTTCACCGATGGGATGAAATGTAATCTGAATGTTCTCTTTGGCTGGAGAACCATTGACCGACACCGTACCGGTCACTTTGACCGTTGCCGGACCATTAGTCTTCTTTGCTCCACAACCGAGACACGAAACGGAAAGCACGAGAAGAGGGATGAAAAGCTTCATTGTATTTTTCATTCGACGCAAAAATTCCTTGACAAGTTGGCCAGACGGAAAACCGAAATTAAACGTATTTACTAACTGGCTCGATTATGGATGAAATGCCTTGCAAGGTCAAGGAACAGTTCAAATCCAGCGCCTTCCCCTTAACGGAAAAAAAGCAGCCCTTGCCCCAATTCCTCTCCTTCAACTGGCTATTTTGATCCACCACCGCCAAACCGTACCAAGCCCCTTGGATTGGACGACCTTGATGACCATGGGTTTCATTCCGTTAAGCCAAACAGGCCATATCATTCAAACTTGCTGCCAGGTGACAATCGGCGGCTGGGTGCTGGGCCGTCCTCTGGCATTCTCGACAACGAATCGTCCGGAAGATTGTTCATTTGCCAAACCCCTCCAACAGAGGAGGCAATCATGCGTCTTCAGATGACCATTCATCTCGACCACGCCAACGTATCAACAGTATGCTGGTCCTTGGTCACAGACGCCCCCTCATGCAGAAAACATGACCCACCGATAAGTCGCGGTCAAAAACTCTTCATTAAAAATGACCAATCTGGGCGTGAATTTACCTAGCGGTCCAACCGACGTCATGAAACACCCTGAACCTCTGCGAAAAAGCACCGCAGCGACTTTCAACGATGAACGGTTCCTGCAACTGTTAATTGCCAACGCATGCGACTACGCGGGTCAACAACTCTCCAGCGAAAACACACCGGTCAACACGATCGGCCTCTGGGAGGCCGACGGACAATCCAAGTCACTCACCCTATTGAAAAAAGAAACGGCTCAAAAATCCTATCAATTCGACTCGACAAAGAGCGCTAAAGAAATCCTCACTCAAGACCGTCCGAGAAGCACACTCAACGATGTCCACTTTCAAAAACCGAAGAGGTTAGACAGCCAAATACGCCAGGTGGTTTTCTTCTATCAACCCGGTTTCGAATCCCGCAAGCTCTTGAATTCATTGGGGTATCACCGGCTAAAAACCCTTGAAGCCATGCAAATGGTCACCCAACCCCGGCGATTGTCAACAGGCAACCTGAAAGCTCAGGTTCTTTCATCAGCCGAATTTCGTCTTGTTTGTGGGGACCTGAATGCTCTACCCATGCCAGAACCAAAAACACGAAAGGAACACAGGTTGGCCAAACCCATTTTCTCACTTTCAAAAGACTTCCAAATACCAATCGCTTCTACCGTTAGACTGGCTATCTATCGTTCCCCACAAACCAAACCGTTAGCAGCGGTTGCGATCAATCACGTCGTTTGCCAGCCCGACAAACAAGAGTTTCAACCGAGTTCGAAAATGTCAAACTCTTGTTTTCAGTTCCTCGGCATTCACGACCTGATTGTTGCTAACGACCACCGGCATCAATCCCTGGGAAGTGAAATCATGGGATTCGTCCGGTCAGTAAACGAACTCCGAGGCAAGGACAACTGTGGACTCTTAACAAACCGAAATCACGTAGGTTTTTTCGAACAATGTGGATTTCGACATGCGGGCTGCCTCGACTTCTGGACGAGATAGAAGCTGGGGCATCGAAAAAGCAATTTTTTCTAGGCCAACGCCACCGATCAAAATATCAACTGACAACCTGGCACGAGTTTTAAGAATTCACCTTCTACGTTTTGGGAACATTGGGTTCCCTTCACGTTGACCATCTTCAAGGACCTGATTTTTGAAAGCGACCCAAGTGACTGGTTGGTCAACCGAACATTACCACTTAGAACAATAGATTCCAATTGGCGCAATCGTTCCAATTTTTGCAAGCCAGTGTTTGTCAAGTCATTCTTCTGTAAGTGCAAGTCCTTCAGGGAGCTACACCGTCCAATTCCGATCATTGCCTGATCAGTTACTTTGGCTCCATTGAGCCAAAGAACCTCCAGAGATTCTGAACCTGCCAGACTGGCAAATGCAAAACGACCTATTGACGAGCCATTGGCCCGAATCTCTTTCAAGCTGTCACGATTGACATATTTGAATCCTTTTCCTTCCAAGCCTCCCATGCGGTCCATTCTCATCAAGGCCATTTTTGGCATGTTTTTGAAACAACGAAATCCATCATCGGTAATTTGAGTCCCGGTGATCGTGATCTCCTCCAGGTTGGACAGACCGTGAATTTCAAAAAAATCCCGGTTGCCAATCGGATTGTTGGAAACATCGAGCACTTTGAGACTCTTGACCGCGTTGATGTATTCCATGTTTCCCGTCAGACAGCCGATTCTAATCAAATCCAGTTTTTCGAGATTGGGAAACTGGCTCAGCGCTTTTAATGAATCAACCGAAATAGGGGCACTTGAAAATTTGAGTTCTCGGACCAACTTTGCCGCTTCCGGGTCATTTGCCAACGCCAGTACATTGGCATCTTGAATACGACTGGAACCAATTTTCGTATACGATTCCAACCGCGATTTAGCGCTGGTTGAGGCCTGACTGGTTTCCGGTCGGGAAAAAGGGACGCTCTCATCTGAATCACTGCTTTTGGAATCTTCAGCCGATGACATCTTATCGCGGACTGACCTGAAATCATCTTTCACGTTTTTAACGGTCTCATCGGCAGCATCCTTGATGGATGTCGAAGCGTTTTTAGCCATTTCCTGGACTTTTCCACAGCCCAGAGCCAGCAAAATAAAAAAAAGGAAAAAGGACCTCGGTGCGAGAATCCAAACAACGTTTCGCTGTTGTTGGCTCGACGCCGGACCTAGGGCAGAGAATGGCAAAGACAAGAGAGACATGGGAAGCTCCAAAAGACAGGTTCGCGAGGATTGGATCGCGGGGATGGGACCACGGGGACTGGATCGTAGGGAAAAGACAGGACTAGACCGGTCCAACACAAAGATTTGTTTTGGTCAGATCGGCAATCCTGTTATCATAAGCGATCGCTCGTCAGAGTGTAAAGTTTTTGGTTCCTGAGGCTCCAAATAGATTCACGCTCTTGGATGAACGTAAAGTTCTTCGTCCGGTTTGCCCAACCACCACTTCCGTTCACTTATTCCAGATTCATCATGTTTCCCTACCAACAAAATCTGGTCGACATTCCCGAGTTGTTTCATTCGGTCGAATTCAAGGGTCCATTTCCAAAGTGCCTGCTATGCAGTCAACCCCTTCTGGATAACGACACCGTTGAACCGTCCAGTGAAATCCATTTGACTCATGGCGATAATAATGGCAACGGTCAATCTTCTTCCGAGATGAATGCCCCATCCGATGACTTACATTCTGCCCAAATCCCCAATGACTCAAATGATCTCCAACAGGAACCTATAGATCCATGGAAAGAAAATCCGTTGTCGCCCAATTCGCAAAACGACAATCAAGTCATCTACATGGTCGAAAAAGTTTATCGCGGGTCAGAAGCCATCATGGAAATGGCTATTTGTTTACCCTGCCTCATGCAAATGCAGGATGAAATCTCTGATGAGTCCAAGGCAATCATTCAAAACCAATTCCATTCTCAAATCGACTGGGAAGCTCGGTTGGAATGGTCTTTAAGCCAAACGGCTGAAAATAAACTGGATCCTCAACGCTGGTTGGAAAGCTGCATCTTCACCGGTGACTCACGGTCCAACCTTTATAGTTTCCAAGCATGCGGAATGTTTTACGGAAACCAGTTGATGCTCAATCAGCTACCCTACATCCTTTCAGGCAAAGCAATTGAAAAAATCAGCGGTCTGCTTTCCACCAAGACAAAAGATCACATGCAGGACTTTATTGATACACAGTTCGGAATGCCACCGGAGTTCTGCAATCCTGAAAGTCCGATTCCGATGCTCTTTTGAGCGACCTGAAAATCAACCCGACCTCCAAGCTTTCATCAGTTCAAACAAACCCACCATTTCAACCTATCGGGTGAAGTTCATTAACACCTCCTCGACATCCTACCACTCAGGTTTATTTATCCCCGCCCACAAACAAAACGGCCGTTTCAAAGCCATCAGTCGCATCATACAGCGGGAAGCCGTTTAGAAGTGCATTTGATTGAATCCCTTGCGAATTGGTCGATTAAGCCAAGGCGATAAAATGTAGAGTCCACAAACACGGAAAAAAACTGACGACTCTATCCGTAATCACCCGCATCCGCCCATTCATTCCATTCCACTGACTGCAGAATTGTTTCCTTAAATCTACATAACTCGCCCGGCAACCACTCGATTTTTGGTTTAGAATGGTTCCCATCGCATCTCTTCCCGTCCAACTGGCATGATTGCCCCATTTTGACAAACACTCATGAGCGAAAAACAACTAGGGCCCTATTTGATCAAAGGCGTTTTGGGCCGCGGTGGAATGGGAACTGTTTATCGGGCGGCAGAAGAGGGAGCCGATGCAGACGTGGCCGTCAAGGTACTCTCCGCTGCGTATGCCGACGACTCCAGATTTCGGTCGAGGTTTGAATCCGAAATCCAGACTCTTCTTAAATTGACTCATCCCAACATTGTGCGACTGATCGGGCATGGCGAGGAAGACGGTGTTCTTTTTTTCGCCATGGAACTTGTCGAGGGTCAAAGCCTGCATGTTTTGCAAAAGTCCGGCCACAAATTCAGTTGGCAGGAGGTCGTTGGGATTGCCATGGATGTCTGTGCCGGCTTGCAGCACGCTCACTATCGAGGGATCGTCCATCGTGATATCAAACCAGCAAATCTCATTAAAGCCCACGATGGGACCACTAAAATTACCGACTATGGTATTGCCAAGCTCTTTGGTGGTGAAAAACTAACCCAACAAGGCGGAGCCATAGGTACCGCAGACTTCATGTCACCCGAACAGGCCCAAGGAGAATTGGCTTCCGAGCGAAGCGATCTCTTTAGCCTCGGCTGCGTAATGTATGCGCTCTTGACCGGAAAACCACCGTTTGCCGAAAAAAGCGTTCCCGAGACCATTAACGCTCTAGCCAACAAAGAACCGATCCCTCTTCGAAAGCTGTCACCCGAAACACCACCAGAATTCGAAGAATTAATCAATCGCCTGCTTCGAAAAAAACCCGAGGAACGATTTGGAACCGCGCAGGCTCTCAACCGGCGTCTTGTGGATCTCTTGGAAATCATCAAGGCAGAAGCTGACGCCCAAACAGCCATCGCTCAGACAGCGGTCCCTCTGGAACCCGAAAGCGACGAATATAAGCTAAGCCCTCACGAATCCACCGCAGCTGGCAGGGATAAAACCGACAAAGTCAAAAACTCGGCTGATACTTTTGCCGACCTGGTTGATCACTCCGCCGACGGACTGAACAGTGATCTGACAGTAGTCGAGGCCGAGACCCAAGACTATTTCAAGGTAGTGGAAAGGAAAAAGAAAACTGCCGCCGACGAACATGATACTCGAAAAAGCGGGCCGGTTTGGCCGTATGCTTTGGGAATGGTAGCGGTCCTCGCGGTGATGTTTTGGGCATTAATCTGGAGCACAGGATCCAGGCTCAATGCAGATCAACTTTATGAAAAAATCACTAATTCCGAGTTGCCGCGTAAAGAGGATTGCGATGCATTCATTGAACGGTTTCCTGACGACGAACGAGGATCTGATTTGCGTTCGATACTTTTGGAGATCGAGTCCAGAAAGCTAGAAAAACAACTACTGCTCGCCAAGAAAATTCGCGGCATTCAGTCCATGTCCGCCATTGAAATCATGCTGCTGGATTCGATTGCACTTCGAAAAGATCAACCGGTAAAAGCAGTCAAACGTCTGAATACTCTGATCAATATTTATAACGGTGATACCGATCTTTCCACCAAGGAAAAAGAGACACTGTCATCCGCTTTAATTTTCCGAACCCGGTTTCAAACACAGGCGGCCGACTTCATTGAAAAACACCGCGTTGATATTTCGAGGGCCTTGACCCGAGCCAAGGAGTTACCTGAAGAAGAAGAGTTAAAAGCGATCACCATTTACTCGGCGGTCATCCTCCAATTCGGTGAACATCAGTGGGCTGAAGACCTCGTTGCGACAGCGAAGTTGGAATTGGAAAAACATCCACAAACCCAAGATCAGCCCAACGAGAACGACTGAATCATCCCTAGTCCCTCTCCCCCCGGGCGTCGACAAGCATGCGATGTTACTTTGAAGAGCCAGCCCATGGATTTTCCATGAAAAGGTAATGCTGCTTCTTTCCCTGGTCTTCTTTCCCTGGTCTTCTTTCCCTGGTCTTCTTTCCCTGGTCTTCTTTCCCTCGTCTTCTTTCCCTGGGCTTCCTTACGCCGGAATTATTAATGATTTTTTTTTCCAAACTGATTCCAACATTTGATACTGACTCAACGATTTTTTATTGGATCGTCGCGATGATTGGAATCGTGTTCCTTTCAGTAAACACACCCTCCCGTCTTTTCGGACAGGATTACCCTCAAGCCCCCCGAGTTGCTGAGGCATCTGATGAAGGCGAAAAGGCGATAAAAGGATTTGTCTATCCCCGCAATCTGGAGATCAATCTTTTTGCTGCCGAACCCGACGTTGCCAATCCAGTTGCCTTTCATGTTGACCACCAGGGCCGGGTTTTCGTTTGCGAATCTTTCAGACAGGGGAAAGGAATCGAAGACAATAGAAATCATGCGGAATGGCTCGATGATGATCTCGCCGCCCAAACGGTCGCCGACCGAATCGCTTATATCAAGAAGCATCTCAAGGAGCGGGCTATCGAGTACACACGGCACGACGACCGAATAAGGCTACTGATCGACTCAGACCAAGATGGAAGAGCTGACTCATCTTCTGTGTTCGCAAACGGCTTCAACCAAATCGAGATGGGAAGCGGAGCGGGCGTGCTTTCTTACGACGGCAAGGTCTATTACACGTGTATTCCGAATCTCTGGATGATCGAAGACAAAAACAGCGATGGCCTGTCCGACAATCGAATCTCCCTGCATGCCGGTTACGGCGTGCGGTTTGCCTTCAGGGGACACGATTCCCACGGGCTAATTGTCGGTCCCGATAAGCGACTTTACTTTAGCATCGGCGACCGAGGTTACAACGTAAAGACAAGCCAATCTCACTTGAAAGACCCCGCATCGGGAGCTGTCTTTCGCTGCGAACTGGACGGCAGTAATCTCGAAGTGATCGCAACGGGACTGCGTAATCCTCAGGAGCTGGCGTTCGATGAATTTGGAAATCTTTTTACCGGGGACAATAATTCTGACAGTGGCGACAAGGCGCGCTGGGTTTTCGTTGTTCCAGGCAGCGACTCGGGATGGCGGATGTATTACCAGTATCTACCTGATCGAGGTCCCTTTAACAGAGAACAGCTATGGCATCCCTACCAAAAAGGGAAATCGCCGGCTTACATCGTGCCACCGGTAGCCAACATTGCCGATGGTCCATCCGGATTGGCCTACTACCCGGGTACAGGTTTGGGAGACCAATTCAAGGGACGATTCTTCCTCTGTGACTTTCGTGGTGGACCTGCAAATAGCGGTATTCGTACGTTTCGGGTAAAACCCAAAGGCGCGTTTTTCGAAGTCGTCGACATGGAAAAACCTTTTTGGAGACAGTTGATAACCGATGTCCAATTTGCACCCGACGGATCCATGCTGGCATCCGATTGGGTCAACGGATGGAATGGTCTTGGGAAGGGACGAATCTATCGATATACCAACCCGGCGGCCGGTCGGGACATGGCCGTCACAGAGGTAAAAAATCTGCTTGCAACCGGGCTAAAGAATCTGGATGCAGATCGTTTAGTCACACTGCTTGAATCCCCTGACCAAAGGATCCGTCAGGAATCGCAGTTTGAGTTGGCCGATAGACGCCAAACAAGCAAGCTATTAAAGGTAGCCAACAACACCCGTGGCTCGACGCTCTCACGAATCCATAGTCTGTGGGCGATAGCCCAGATCCTCCGCCAGGATCAGGACGAATTGTTGCTCTCCAAGCTTGGCAAACTTGCACAATCTGAAGATGAAGAAGTCGTCGCCCAATTCGTCCGCCTGATAGGTGAACATGGCAGGCCATCAGACTCAAAACAAATCTGCGAACTCCTCGACCACGAAAATTCCAGGGTGCGTTTTTTTTCCGCTATGGCTCTTTCAAAAATCCAGATCGGAAACCCCGAAGATTATTCCAAGCTCTTTCAAATGCTGGAAGAAAACGCCGATGAGGACCCTATCCTTCGGCATGGTGGAATCATGGCCTTATTGGGCGACAGCCAACTTCTTAATGCGGCGACGGCGCACCCGTCTCGTTTTGTAAGACTGGCGGCGATGATTGCAACTCGCAAGTTAAAGCAGGATGCATCTGGATTCCTGAATGATCCCGAACCAGCAATTGTTCTGGAGGCCGTTCGCGCTTTGCACGACCTTCCCGAGCCAACCTCAAAACGTTATCTGGCCATATCAAAACTAATTGACCGCAACATTGAGTCCGAACCTGTTATGCGGCGAGTTCTCAACGCCAACTATATTCTCGGTGGCATTTCTGAGGCCAAAGCAATCGCCAGATATGCCGCAGCAGGAACCACCAGCGAAAAAATGCAATTAGAGGCACTCGACATTCTGAAAAACTGGAACCGTCCACGGAACCGCGACCGGGTTTTGGGTGATTTTCGACCACAGCTTCGCCAAGATTCGCACATCAAGGATGCCGCTATGGCCTTGGAGGAATATTTACCCGGACTTCTCAGCGGCGGTCCAAAGCTCACCCAATCGGTAATTGACGCAGCGGCGGCATTGAACGTCACAGAAATCAAACCTTCTTTGCTCGAAATTTTTGGCAACCAAACCGGTGATGTCAAAAGCAGGGCCGACGCACTTCGAGCCATGGCTGCACTCAACGTCGCAGGTCTTGAAAAACAGGTTCAGACCGCCATGCTGGACCCGGCAACCCAAGTCAGGATCGCCGCCAGAGAAATCCTGTCGCGAACAAAACCTCAACAGGCCCTGCAATCCCTGGAAGTAGCGACTACCTCCCAACACCTACCCGAACGACAAGCCGCATTGGCAACCTTGGGACAAATGGGACCACCGGCAGAATCCGCCATCGTCAAGAACCTGCAATCGTTGGTTGCGGGCAAGACTCCCATCGATACACAGTTGGATGTTTTGATGGCTGCTGAAAAAATCGGATCGGCGTCCACGCGACAGCTGCTGAACGATTATCGCAAATCCAAACCGACCAATGATCCATTAGCCCAATTCTCGGAGTGCCTCGAGGGAGGCAATGCACTCCGAGGCAAAGCCATTTTTTTTGAAAAAACGGCCGTCTATTGCATGCGCTGCCACAGGATCGAGGCACGTGGCGGTCAGGTTGGACCGGAGTTGTCATCCATAGGAAAAGAAAAAGATCGTAAATACCTGCTGCAAGCCATCGTGGATCCCAACGGAGCGATTGCAAAAAACTTCGAAACCGTGCTGGTGGCCACCGATGACGGACTGACGTACAGCGGCATCCTGCAAACTGAAACGGATGATCAGCTGGTCTTGATGACACCCGAATCAAAAACTGTCACCATTGAAAAAAAGACGATCGAACAAAGGGGCAGAGGGATTTCCTCGATGCCTGCAGATCTGATAAAAAATCTCTCCGCTTCGGAAATTCGAGATCTGGTTGAATTTCTTTCAAGCCTGAACTGATACTCTTGTAAAACAATCAGCCGGGTTGAAAAACAAAGTCAACGATTATGACTTGAATTTCGATCGTGGTCCTGAATTGTCCTCGTTAAGGAAATGCCATTACCAAAAGGCCTCTCCACCCTACCCGACTCTATCACCGGATGACCTATGCAACGATCCTTTAAAACACCGTTCTGCCTAATCCTACTGTCCATCTGCCTCGTCTCTTTAAAGTCGATATCGGCTCAACTCCCAACCGGTTGGAAAGCCCACGACTTGAATCGACCCGCTCCTGTTGTCGTCACGCCAGCGATGAAAGCCGGGGGCCCGCCCAGTGACGCCATCATCCTCTTCGACGGAAAGGATCTTTCCCACTGGCAGAACAGAAATGGCCAACAGGCCAGGTGGAAGATTAAGGACGGAGCGATGGAGTCGGTACCCAATAGCGGCTTTCTGGTTTCCAAAGAGAGTTTCGGTGATTGCCAGTTGCATGTCGAATTCGCATCCCCAAAAACAGTAAAAGGGTCTGGGCAGGGGCGAGGAAATAGTGGTGTATTCCTGATGGGAGCATTTGAAATCCAAGTTTTGGACAGCTATCAGAACGCCACCTACCCGGACGGCAGCGCTGGATCGATTTACGGACAGCACCCTCCGTTGGTCAATGCCAGCGGCAAACCAGGCGAATGGCAAACCTTCGATATCATTTTCCGCAGACCCCGCTTCAGTCCGGATGGCCAATGCCAGTCCCTGCCCCGGTTCACGGTTTTTCACAATGGCGTATTGGTTCAAGAATCCAGTGAAGCCGTTGGACCAACGCGCTGGATTCAACACGGCGAACTCCGCTCATTGAAAAAGACAACCAAAGGTCCGGTGCAATTACAGGATCACGGCAACCCGGTCAGGTACCGAAACATTTGGATTCGACCACTTGTAGAAACTCCGCAGCAGCCCAAAAACCCCTACGATCCTGTCACCATTGAACTGCTCGAAATGGATGCCAGAAAATTAGTAGGTCAGTACGGAGGCACACCGATTACCTATCGCAACGGCAAGCTTTTCCTAGGTTTTGCGGGTTCCCAACTCGAACTGGTCCCGCATTCCAAAACCCAATTTGGATTTACAAAATCCGCTGGATCAGTTCAGTTTACAACCAACGAACAGGGGGTCGGAAAATCCCTCGAAATCAAGCTTGATGCAGCCGGCACTCGCGAGGAAAATCGCAAACAACCAAAATAACCAAGTACGGTCAGCGGCTCTGGTGAATGTGATTCCAACCCTCTCCTCCATCTGGCCGTCAAAATTCAATAAAACTGTCTCACGGCAAGCGGTCTGGAGTTTTCAGCCCTCAGTTCCAATTGACAAATCAACGTCAATGAACTCGTTGTCCGGGAGCTGCACCTTCGTCAACTCCAAGCACAAATACGTCTTCACCGCCCGGACCTGCTGCGGTGACCATCCCTTCACTGAGCCCAAATCTCATTTGACGAGGTTTGAGATTGGCTACAATCACCACCAACCGGCCGACGAGATTTTCTGGCTGGTAGGCTTTCTTGATTCCAGCAAAAAGCTGACGAGTCGTATCACCTCCCAGGCTGACCGTTAATTTCAATAATTTCCGGGCATCAGGAACCTCTTCGGCTTTGATAACGCGAGCCACACGCAAATCGACTTTGGCAAAGTCGTCGATGGTAATCTCCTCAGCTAGAGGCTCCGCAATCAGATGCTCGTCGGAGTCCTGAAACGTAGAATTCCCCCCACTTTCGGACTGGGGTCCATCCGGGTTTGCCGCTTCAAATTCAGCCTTGGTTTCATCAGTCATTTTTTCGATATCCTTGGGGTCAGCTCGTTTCAACATGTGTTTAAATGGATGAACAACAGTTCCGGTGATCGGCTTTTGGGCGTCAGCCCAGGCATAAGGTTCGTCGCCCAATAATTCCGACGTCTTGGACGCCAACCCTGGCAGCACGGGCGAAATATAAATCACAATTTGGCGAAAAAGGTTGATCGCCACCGTACAGACGTCCTGCAGTTGCTGAGCCTTTGAATCATCTTTTCGCAGGTTCCAAGGTTCAGCGTTTTCCACAAAAGGATTGGCCCGATCAGCCAGTTCCAGAATTAACCTCATTGCCTTGTTATAATCGCAATCCTCGTAGGCCGCCGCGATTGCCTCGCCAGCCTCAGATCCCTTTTGAAAAAGCCCACCATCATCCGGATATAGCTTTGACAACCCGGTATCCCGGACAAATTTAGCGCTTCGGCTGGCGAGGTTTACGATTTTTCCAACAAGGTCAGAATTCACCTTCGCCACAAACTCCTCGAAATTCAAATCGAGATCGTCCAGTCGCGGACCTAGTTTGGCAGCGTAGTAATAACGCAAAAATTCAGGATCGAGGTGATTGAGGTAAGTCGCCGCCTTAATGAAAGTAAAATCACGTTTGGCCATTTTCTTGCCGTTGACATTCAGAAAACCATGAATGTGAACCTTGGTCGGCAGGTTAAAACCAGCAACCTTCAACATACCGGGCCAAAACAACGTATGAAAATACGTGATATCTTTTCCTATGAAATGATGAACTTCCGTCGAATCATCCTTCCACCACAGTTCAAAATCTTCGCCGGTTTGTTCACACCATTGTTTGGTGGTCGCAACATAGCCGATTGGAGCATCGAACCATACATACCAATAGTTTCCCGGGCTATCAGGAATTTCGAATCCAAAGTACGGCCCTGGTCGGGAAACATCCCAATCCCTCAACTCCTCGTGAAGAAAGTGACCTTTCAGGTAGTTAGCGGTTTCCGTTTGCAGGTGGCCCCCCTCCTGCGTCCATTCTTCAAGGAATTCGTGTAGCTGTTCCAGTTGTACGAACAGGTGCTTCGCCGACCGAAGCTCCGGTCTGGTTCCGGAATGCACGCTGATAGGATCGATCAAATCCGTCGGCGAATAAGTGTGACCACATTCACAGTTGTCGCCCGCCTGATCGGTTCTTTGACATGCCGGACAGGTTCCCTTTACAAACCGATCTGCCAGAAAAGTATTCGCCTGCACGTCAAAAAGCTGTTCAACTTGCCGCTCTACGACCAAATCGGAATCCATGAGCGACTTCCAGAACTCCCCACAAAGCTGGCGATTGGTGGAACTATGGGTGGAGCCATAATGATCGAATTCGATACCAAAACGGGCAAAATCGCTCTGATGCTCACCGCTTACCCTTTCAATCCACTGGGTCTCTGTAACGCCAGAGTTCCTGGCACTGATCATGATGGCAGTGCCATGAGTATCATCGGCACAAAAATAGCGGCAGTTGTTGCCCCTCAATTTTTGGAATCTTACCCAAATATCCGTCTGTATGTACTCCACCAGATGACCCAAGTGGATCGGCCCGTTGGCGTAGGGCAAGGCAGATGTCACCAGAATTCGGCGTTTGGTCATTGCGATCTCCAGATCTCCGGTGAAAAACTTCAAGCGACTATTTTGACCCAGCGACTCATCACAATTCAAAACCCATTACAGGTTTTTTGTTTTGACGGACAAACGTCTATTTTCTGCCAGGCTGGCGAATCGACAATTCTATCCTTTTGCGGTTCGCTGCTAAAGTGGATTAAATAAACGACGATTCACGATTGATAGGTGTCGTTTGACGGCTGTCGAGAACTCTTGGGCCCCTTGGCTTGATTTTCAATGCTCGGACCGATCCGCAAACATCGCAATGGAAAACGGGAAAATTCGCCAAATCTCGAAAGGTGCCAGTTTTCAAGCGGACCACTAAGCCGTTGGGCTCCCCAGAAAGGCCTTTTTCACCGTATCCCATTCGGCCAACCAGTCGATTCTGGTTAGCCCAGTCGATTCTGGTTAGCACAGAGACTTAGTCGGCACAGAGACTTAGTTAGCATAGTGACTGGTTGACGTTGAGACTGGTTTTGGGACGAACATCCCCCTCCACTGTGTGCAAAAACCGTATTATTATGGCACAATGATCGAAACCAGTCTTTGAAAGATTCTCTAAGTATTCAAAGCTAAGTATTCAAAGCTAAGTATTCAAAGCTTGCCGTGGCAAAGATTCCCGCTTGGGCGGCTAACTAAAACCGGTTGAATAAGACTCTGTTTTTTTGGAGAAATGATGTATCGCCATCTGATATGGATCGTGTTTGTTTTTTTTGCACTTGACTCGGTTGGGACCACGGCCAATGACCGGGACGAAATCAAGAAAATAATCCCAAGTGATTCCGCAATGAGTCCGGCAGACTTTGAAAAAATCGCGACTTCGAAAATCGCTCGCTCCCCCTCCGCGACCAAAGACCGATCTTTAACTTGGGCGTTGCTCAATTTGAAACCAAAAAAAACCGATCAGGCTAAAAATCAGTTTCTTTTTCTTCAAAGTAATCCACCGGATCCAGCAAAGTTGGCAGCAGAAATAGCTCGCCCCATTCGAGTCGGCAAAAAGAGGCTTTATCCACAACCGATTACATTTATACACGCTGATCGCATAACCGGTTTTGGATGCATGGTTGAATCCGAAAAGGCAACAGGCTGGGTTTCCTTTAAAGTACCTGACCTTTACCAGGGCAAAGTCAACTTTAAAGCCAAGAAAAACCTCGGCAAATGGCAAATCACCGAATTCATGGTACCAGCGTATGCCATTCATCTTATACAATCAGAAAAGGGACTTTGGAAAGAAAAAAAATGAGGCAATCCTGTGTGACCTGATTGGCAACCGTTGCAGCTACCGACTGTCATTCCCGAAACGATTACACCCAACAGTTCTGGACCGTCCATGGGCTCATCGATTGATTGCTTTAATGCGTGGCAACAATACGTTATGGGCCAGACCGGATTTCGGTTGCCCTTGAGTCCATAGGGCAAATGCTCCTCGTGGCCCGAATCTTCAGAGACTAAAACTCAGACAAATGTTCGTGTTGCCCAAACCAAGATGATATTCATGGAAAAACAACCCTGATCATGAAAACCCTTTCTCCTCTCGTTTTTTTCCTGCTACTGGGACAAGCTCTTCCGCTGCAATGCCAGGAAAAACCAGCTGCTTCTCCTCCTGTCAAAATCATTCAACAGGTCCCGGCTGCCGAGTCGAATTCCTATGAGATATTTCGTTCGACGGTGTATAGATCCTATACCGCCAAGATCCACCCTGACGCCAGCGTGCAAGAAAAAAACGCATCTGCTGCCGGCTCAAAGACCGAGTCGAGGGATCTCAAATGTGACGTGCTGGTTCCGGCCGGTAAAGGTCCCTTTCCAGCAGTTCTCATGTTACATGGCGGCGGTTGGCGTAGCGGCACCAAGCTGCAGATAAGAGGCCATGCAATCTCGGTCGTCCAAGCCGATTTCGTCGTTGTGGCCATTAACTATCGCCACGCACCCGAATTCAAGTGGCCAGCCCAGCTTCAGGATTGCCATCATGCTTTGCAATGGATGACCGACAACGCCGAAAAGTACAAAATCGACCCTGGGCGACTCGCAACCTGGGGATATTCAGCCGGAGGGCATCTGGCAAGTTTTTTGGCCACAACGTCGAATTCAGACGTTGGAAAAAAATTTCCGATTCGCGCGGCGGTTTGTGGTGGAGGCCCGGTCGATCTGACCCAGTTGCCAGAAGATTTTCCTTTCCTGGGGTACTTCCTCGGGGGCAGCCGTCGTCAGTTTCCGAAACGCTACGCGATGGCGTCACCCATTACCCATTTGACCAAAAATGATCCACCACTGTTTCTCTTTCATGGACGTCAAGATTACCTAGTTCCGATTCAGGGCGTTGAAGACATGAAGAAAAAAGCGGACGACCTTGGTGTTCGTTGTGAATTGGCAATGGTCGAATCGAAAGGGCACATTTTAACTTTTTTTGATCAACATTCGATTGACTTGGGAGTTCAATTTCTTAAGAGTATCTTTTCGCCCAGCGATTTACCGTAATCGTCGCCTTGGGTCGATCTCCCAGAGCTGACTACGACTCCCAACATTCCGTTATAATGTCCGTCAGGGTCCTCCTGAATCGATCCCTGCTGTCTAACATTTCGCTTTCTTGCATTTCAAACTGGAAAAGTCGTGAAAAACAACTCTTTGGCATTAATTGCTTGGACTATCCTGATTCTTTTTCCCTTGGGGGACAGAGACCTCGGCGCGGAACAACCCAATATTATCGTGATCATGGCGGATGACCTGGGATACGGGGATTTGAGCTGTTATGGAGCAACAGAACTCGAGACTCCCAACATCGACAAACTCGCCCAAGAGGGACTTCGGTTTACTCAGGGATATTGCTCAGCATCAACCTGCACCCCAACCCGATTTTCATTCTTGACTGGCAAGTACGCTTTCCGACAAGCGGGCGCTGGAATCGCTCCTCCAAATGCCACCGCCTTGATCAAACCCGGAACTGAGACAATCGCATCGATATTAAAAAAAGCAGGCTATCAAACGGCAGTCATCGGGAAATGGCATCTGGGTCTTGGTCAAGGTAACGGTCCGGACTGGAATGGAATCATTAAACCTGGTCCGCTGGAAATTGGTTTCGATTACAGCTACTTATTGCCGACCACCAATGATCGGGTGCCGAGCGTCTATGTTGAAAATCACCGAGTCAAGAATCTGGATCCCAATGACCCTCTTTGGGTCGGAAAGAAACGGCCGTCTGCAGACCATCCAACTGGAAAAGACCCCGAGGTACGCAAGAATCTCAAAATGGACTGGAGCCATGGACACAATATGACCGTCCATAATGGAATTGGCAGAATCGGTTTTTTCACCGGGGGCATGAAGGCTCGCTGGCGAGACGAAGACCTGGCCGATGAATGGGTGAAGCAATCAGTAAAATGGATCGAAAAAAATAAAGACAATCCTTTTTTTCTGTTCTTTTCATCGCATGACATTCATGTGCCGCGTATGCCTCACGAACGATTCCAGGGCAAAACCAAATTGGGATTTCGTGGTGATGCAATTGCTCAATTGGATTGGAGTGTCGGCGAAATTCGTAAAGCCGTCGATCGATTGGGTTTGGCCAAGAATACGCTCATTGTTTTTTGCAGTGACAATGGTCCGGTCCTGGATGATGGCTACAAGGATGCAGCGATAACCAAGCTGGGAAAACACCGACCAGCTGGAAAATACCGAGGAGGTAAGTACAGCATTTACGAGGGCGGTACCCGAACACCATTTATTGTGAATTGGCCCGGTAAAGTCTCGCCAGGGGAATCCAGCGCAATGGTTTGCACCATCGATATGGCAACCAGTTTTGCCAAAATGCTCGGTCAAGCGATCCCGGACAACGCGTTCCCGGACAGCTTGGACGTCCATGGGGCTTTGCTTGGCAAACCCAATAGCCAGGGACGCGATCATCTACTCCAACAGCCTAACAAAGGCCCCACATTGGCTTTGCGTGTGGGTGATTGGAAAGTACTTTCCTATGCCAATGCGAAACCGAAAAAACACCTGACCTTTGAGAAAGGACCGGGCAAGTACGAGCTTTATCACTTGGCTACCGACCCTCAAGAGAAGACCAATCTCGCCACCAGCAATCCTGCCAAGCTCAAAGAATTGTTGAGCCAGCTTGAAAAAATCAAGGCCGATGGTCGCACCAGAAATTTTTGACTCTGATTCATCCTGACAGGCGATCCAACCAGGCTTTACCTGAGAAGGAGGATCGCGACATTCATGTAGATGATGATTCCCACGACATCGATGATGCCAGCAACAAACGGATTGCTCATCATGGCCGGATCCAGTCCCACCCTCTTGAAAATCAACGGCAATATCGCCCCGGTTAGAGTCCCTGAAATCACCACGATTAACACCGTCACCGGCAGTACCAATGCGTCTTGCCAAGACGGGCTAAGAGGTATCGCTGCCAAGAAACCGAGAAAGGCCAAGATGCTGCCAAGCATGAGCCCCAAACAGATTTCTCGCCAGACAACTTTTCCCCAATCGTTCAAACTGATCTGATTGAGCGACATTGCGGTGATCACCAGTGTCGCAGATTGACTGCCTGAGTTTCCGCCACTTGAAATGATCAATGGGATAAACAACACCAACCATTCCCATTTTGCTAGTTGTTCGTCATACCATTGCAATGCAAATGCTGTGAAAAAAGCAAATGCAAAAAGAAGCATCAGCCAGATACTTCGTTTCCAACAAAGAATTCCCAAGTGAGTTTTTATGTACGAATCATCCAAAGGATCCACCGCCGCGATGCGGTGCGCGTCTTCGGTTGCCTCTTCTCGCATGACATCAATGACATCGTCATGAGTGATGATTCCAACCATTCGGTGCTCATCATCGACCACAGGAATAGCGAGCAAATCCAGCTTGGCGACTTTATTAGCCACCGCTTCCTGGTCTTCCATCAGGTCGGCGGTCACCAATTCGGTTTCCATCATGTCCACCAATTGCATGGAAGGATTTTTCATGCCGGTTACAAGTTGTCTGGCCGAAACCAGACCTCGCAAATGATCATCACCATCGACAACGTAAATGTAGTAAATCGTTTCCAGCCCCTCAGCAATATGACCAATTTCCTCAAGGGCTTCTTTTACCGTCAATGTTTCCTTGAGCTTGGCAACTTCGGTGGTCATTACCGCTCCAGCGGTTCCCTCGGGAAACTGGCTGAGACGAAGAATATCTCGACGTTCGTCGGCTGGCAATCGAGGCAGGAGGTCATCGACAATTCCCTGTTCAATTGAGGGAAGAATGTCTACTCGATCATCTGGCGCAAGTTCTGCCAGAAGCTCCGCTATTTGCTGCCTGTCCTGATCCGAAATAATCTCGACCTGCTTTTCGTCCTCCAGGTATCGAAATATTTCTGCCCTTGTGAATGCCTCGGCATACAGGAGAACTTGCCATGTTTCATCCGCGGAAAGCCCCTCCATGAACTCAGCAGTCCGCGCGGGGTGCAACGCTTCGCAAAACTCCTGCAGCTCAACAACATTGGTCTCGCTGAGCATTTCACGCAATTCAGGCAGGTAGAGCGTGTTAATCATGGTCTTACCTGCCAATGTGAAAAAAGAACTGTGAAATCTTAGGGATTACGTTTGGACTGTCAACGCTACCGAACACCGGATCTGTCATTTGGCGGCTTAGAATCCAAAACCTCAATTCCTGCCTACCTCCTTTTTTTAAAGTGAGGTAGCTCGGGCTTTCTACGGATCGTCACCCATACCAACTTAAAAACAAGTCGCCCCGTTTTCAGGCAATCCCTCGAAACGACACCATCCTAACCCGTGTTCCGGTTGTGGATCTCGGAATTCAAAACGTTAATGTCGCGCAGTACCCCGATGCGTGGGACGCCTTATAATCCTCCGAATCTCCTTTCTTTTAAAGGGGCGCAACCATTTTCCTTGACAAAATCGGGACAGATATGCGAGTCTAGGGGTGTGAGATTTCTTTGGCCAGACGGCTCACAAATTCCGATTCGGCGCCCGATTGAAAACAGGGCGTCAGGAACGGACGGGGGCGCCCTGCGAACAGAGGAAAACTAATGAGGCACGGTTTTATCCATCTATTGACCTGTTTTGGGCTGACTCTCGCCCTTTGTTTTACTGTTTTCCAGCCCTTTGTCGCGTTGGCGGCAGATGACAACAGTGAGGTTGAAACACTGTTGGCACGAGGTGAATTTGCCGCCGCTCTGGCAATCGCCGACGATGCCGATTCCACCAGCCAACGCGACAAAGTGCTGGGAAAAGTTGCCTCGGCTCAACGGTCAGCTGGTCTGATCGGTCAGTCTCTGCTGACGCTAAGGATGATCGATAACGACGTTCTCCGAAATCGGGTCCTCAACCAGCAAAACAAGTCGATCTCACCCCTCCCATTCTCGGTCGACAGCAGCCATCCCCACCTATCCGAAACGGATGGCAACAATTCAGAAAACACTTTTTCGCCAGAAACAAATGACCGCCATGGTGCCGGTGGCGGTGCAGCCATCGCTGACTTTGATCCACTGATCGAATTGATTCAGAACACGATCGATCCACAAAGCTGGCTGGACACTAACGGCGGTCCCGGGACCATCAATGAATTCCGCAGCGGCGTGACTGTCGATGCTGGCGGGACACTTCGCAAAGCCGAATTTTCAGCCGGCAACGATCTATTGAAAAATTTAAGAGACGAATCAGCGCGAAAGGCGGAAAATCAAAACGTCTTTCGCGAATCAGATCTTAGAAAGATCTCACTCAATCGACTTGAAAAAGAATGTCAGCTCTTGGCAGCCGGGGGCAAAAATCCAACCGAATCAATGGAACGTCTGGCAGGTCTCTATGAAATCAAGTACCTGCTCCTTTATCCAGAAACGGGCGATGTTGTCATTGCCGGTCCGGCTGGAAACTGGAAGACTGATGTTGAAGGTACCGCGGTCAATGTAACGACCGGCAAACCTGTTTTTCGACTTGATGATTTTGTTGTCTGTTTACGCAACGCAGTCAAGCTTGACGGAAAATTTGGATGCTCAATCGATCCTCGCCAAACCAATTTGCAGGCCACCCAGGAATTCATCGCTACCTCCCCATTAAAAGGAAAACGTTGGCGGGACGGATTGCGAACTGCGTTGGGCCTACAGGATATTACCGTGGATGGTATCGATCCACAGTCCGTCGTCGCCAGGGTCATTGTCGAGGCCGATTACCGGATGAAGCTTGTCGGGATGGATTTGGAAAAAGGCGTGCCCGGCGTGGAAAGTTTCTTGAGCCGCGTTGAACTGGATAAAGATGGAAATGTCCCGCCGCAAGATGTAATGCGACTGGAATTCGTGCTGAACTACGAGAACGTATCGGTGACAGACACAAAAGATGCTTATCAGTTGCATGGGCAGGGCGTCAAAGTCATCAGCGAGCAAGAACTTCTGGATGCAAGGGGCAAACGAATCCAAACGGGCAAATCCACTGGACCAGCCGACGAATTTGCGAGGGGATTCACAAAACATTTTAATGCCATGGCTGCGAAATACCCTATTTATCGCCAACTAAAAAACATCTTTGATCTGGCGATGGTCACCAACCTGATCAAATCCCATCAACTCGCTAAGAAATGCAACTGGAATATGGCCTATTTCGTGCCGACAGATCGTTCTCATCTCAGCTATGAAAATCGCAGAGGATCAATTCCCAAAGAAGTCTCGACGGTCATGAACTATCGCGAAATCGATGTACGGCAGGGTGGACGAAGAGTGAAAACACACTTGGTGGTTGGCGTCAGTGGTGGTGTGACCGTGGATGCTGGAAGCGTGCTTGGCTCCAATGACCTCATCAAGACAGATACCTATGGAAAACTGAGATTGGATCGAAAAACGGCCAAGCCCCCTTCTGAAAATTGGTGGTGGGATTAATCAAATTCCTAGCCAGTTTCAAGACGTGCATATCAATCCCAGCCGATTCTAAAACCGCAAAGGTCCAATCGACTCGGGGACATCAACAACGCTGGCAGACAGGATGACACCGTTGAACTAGCAGTTGCTTGCCTAGTGCTTAAAAAGTGCATAAAAAAAGCTGCCATCGTTGGCAGCTTATTAATTTGCTTCAATCGAAATTTAGCACTTAGCCCGGGACGATGATTCCGGGACGATGATTCCGGGATCGTTCAGATAAAACGATTAACGCTTGGAGAACTGCGTCCCTTTTCTCGCTCCGTGCAATCCGCACTTCTTTCGCTCTTTCATGCGAGAATCCCGCGTCATAAAGCCGTTGTCTCGAAGTGGCTGAAAATTCTCTTCGCTCATACTGACCAAGGCTCGGGCAAGACCCATCCGACATGCGCCACTTTGGCCGGTCAAACCACCCCCTTTGACATTGATTCTGATGTCTAAAGAATCTCGTTTTCCCACCAAATCCAATGCATCAGTAATCGCTTTTTGATCCTGCTGATTCACAAAGAAATCCTTCATCTCCTTGCCATTGATGGTTATTTTTCCGGTTCCATTTGAAACACGAACCGAAGCAACCGATGATTTTCGTCTTCCGGTGCCCATCAACTCGCCAGTGATAGCGTCTTTTTTTGTCAATCCAACCATAATGTTTTGCTTGTCTGAAGCCCTAGATAGTCGTCTGTATGAATTCCCGTTTGGCGTTTTCTGCCCGTCTCATTAATCAGATTTTCTTTCCCAATTCAATCGCTTCGGGATTTTGTGCTTGATGAGGATGAGATTCCCCAGCGTAAACCTTCAATTTACTGAGCATTTTTCGGCCCAATTTGTTTTTGGGAAGCATTCTACGAACAGCCTCCTGCAAAATCATTTCCGGCTTCTTTTCCAAGCGTTTTTCCGCCGTTTCCTTCCGTAAACCGGTGTAACCGGTGTACCAGGTGTATTCCTTGTTGGTCCATTTCTTGCCGGTAAATGCGACTTTTTCAGCATTGGTGACTACAACAAAATCACCAGTATCGATGTGAGGCGTGTAGGTTGGGCGTTTTTTGCCCATCAGGATCACGGCAATGTCTGCTGCCAACCGTCCCACAATTAAGTCAGTTGCGTCCACAACAAACCACTTTTGGTCAACTTCACCCGGTTTTGCCACGAATGTTTTTTGGGCAACCAACTTGTTATCCTCCGACGACTGGGACCACTCTGCCATCAAAAGGCAAGAAAAAGTGGAAACTCGTAATTTACTGACTCGATAAAGTCCCTTCAAGGGCTAAAAAAGCATGCCAAGGATTTTCGGCAAAATCGGACCAAATACTTTAGCTCAGGCGGTTTATTTCGCTCCATAGACGCAGCCCCCAAGACAAATCATCGCAATTGGCGAGTCGATCAGAGACCGAGATCTCCGCTCCGCTCGAATTAAGCCAATCCAGTCTTCTGGGCGGCAGGTTTTGAGTTAAATCAAGCCAGAATTGTCGGCAAATTCTCCAAGCTGAGGTGTTTCCAGCATGACCGCCACGTCCCAATGAGACCGTAAATGCTGTCAATCGGGTAATGGACTGCCCTGCCGACCCATTTGCATTGGCGCTCTAATTCGCTCCCCGAGACCGATCGATGCGTCCGACGACCCTCCTTTGAATACTGCCCAACATTTTTCGCGTTGAAGGGCTCCGAATCAGCCTCTGAGTCAGTCAAAGACTGAAATCGACTCCCCCTGATTCCGCGTCGCCATTGCTCGCCAATTCGCCAACTGGATGTCCTCAGAGATGACTTGGACGCTGCCGTCGGCGAACGCCGCCTGGACAATGCCGGGATGAAAACTCCGCGATGTGATGATCGCATAGGTCGGATCGCCTGCTGAGCCGTTCTTTCCCTCCTGCCAGGAATTGTAGTCGACATCAAAAACTGTCCCGTCCCGGGAAAAAGGGACAAAGGAATTAGGCGTTAACGTCGCCGTAAAACCAGTATGATGAACCCGTCCATCTGGCCATTCGGTATGTCCGGTATTTTTGAACTGAGTGCCGCAATGGGCCGCGGCAACGGCATCATCGATTTGAGTTGGAATGGACTCATCACCTGGCGCTCCGTTCCTTGTATAAGCCGTCCAACCTTTGACTTCCGAGCACAGGATCGTGTTGCTCAATCCGTCATGAATAGAGCTTATTTTCAAAAAACTGTTTGGAAAAAAAACTCCATCCCCGCCCCGGCGAGTGGATGGATCATAGACAAACCAGGTACCGAGATTAAACCCGTAGGAAGTGGGGAACAGCGAGACTTTTCCTTTGCCAGGGTCGCGCAGTCGATAGGACCCAACATCCGAGGGACACGCAAAGATCGGAATCTTGACCTCGTCAATTGCTGCTTGAAAATCCCACCCGGTGCCAACATCAACTTTCTGATACAAATTGGACTGTTCCAAGAAAGGTAGGATTCGTCCATGAACGCCCCATGTCCCATTGTTAGAACTCAAGGCACTTGCAAAATCGACAATCGTACTGGGAGGCAACCTGCGAAAAGTGCTCTCATAATTATGGGTGGCAATCGCTAGTTGACGAAGATGATGACTACACTGGATTCTCCGTGCCGACTCGCGCGCGGCCTGTACTGCCGGCAAAAGCAAAGCGACTAGAACCCCAATGATGGCGATCACGACCAATAGCTCGATCAAGGTGAACGCCCGCGATTTTTGTACACGCTTCCGCGGTATGGTTCTTGCCAGTAAACAACAGTCGAATTCCATCAAATTGATCTTTTACTCCAGTTAAATTCTTCGATTAGTCCCGTTGCACCGAGCGGCTATCGATCTCAATAGCAAAAAGAGTGCCAATTGACTAAGCATATTTTAGTTCACCGTTTTGGTTTACGATGATGATTGGGAGGCGTTTTTTTCAGCAAACCTGCACTTTTTTCGACATAGGATCAATATGAAATGGAGTATTCGCAATCAAATTCTGATTCCGGTTTCCGTGATCTTTATTCTCGGAATCGGGGTCTCAACATGGGTCAACGTCAAAAATCTTCGTCGCTTTGAACAAAATCGTATCCGACTCCAAATCAAGGATCTCGTCTCCACCGTCACCGAAAAATCATTCCCCTTGAACGACTCTGTTCTTCGGCAAATCGAGATGATTTCAGGGATTCATTTGATCGTCATCAGCGCTTCAGATAGCACTACCCCGGATAGCATCCAAAGCAGTTTTTCGGACTACCAGACGGTCAAAAATTTTGCCAATCAATTATTTGTCGAAAATTCCATCCGAACAACCACCTTTCTTGAATTTCAAGAGTCGCCAGACGGCAGCAATCTCCCGCTGAGAGTTCGAGGGAAAGATCAGGTTTTCCTGGTTTGGGTCCATCCGATTACCCATCCCAACAGACAACTGATTCTTTTCGGTTTTTATCCCGAGGATCAGCTGAATGCAGCCATTTCGCAAGCAGTGATACCTCAAATGATTACCGGTGCGATTACGCTGGTCATTGTTGTTGGACTGATTGTTCTCATTTCCGGAAATGTGACCAAGCCCATAGAGCAACTAAAACTACATGTTGCCAAAATTGCTAAAGGCAACTTTGTCCAATCCCAAGTCAATCGGACCGACGAAATTGGAAAACTATTGACTTCCATTAACCAAATGTCATCTCAACTCGCCGATTACGAAGAACGAATCCGCCGGCAAGAAAAAATATTTACGCTTGATCAAATGGGTGGTGGCATCGCTCACCAACTCAGAAATTCGATCACCGGATGCCGTTTGGCCTTGGATTTTCATAGAGAAAAGTGCGATCAGGATCCGGAAAGCCTGGACGTCGCTATCCGCCAACTCATTTATATGGAAGACTTTCAAAAAAGATTCTTGGCAATCGCACGGGAATCGGAACCCAAATTCCAATTGACCAATTTCGGTGAGTTAATTGCCGCCTACCTGCCCTTGATGGAGCCCGTCGCCAGGCATGTAGCAGTTAATTTGGACAAGCAATTGGGTCATGAATCACAGAAGGAAACCATTTGGATTTGGTGTGATCGTGATCGGATGGAACAGGTATTGAACAACCTGATCATCAACGCGATTGAAGCGGCCAGCGGTAACATGGAGATTCAGAAGAGCATCGTATCGGTTGTGTTGACCCAACAAAAACGGGAGGAAATCCATCCGCAATCCAGCCCCTCCCATCAAATCGAATTCCCGGAACAAAAAGGCTATGTGGCAGAGCTTTTGATACGTGACAATGGAAAAGGGGTGGTTCCAGAGATTGCCGGTCAATTGTTCGATGCTCTTGCCACTACCAAACCTGACGGGGTCGGATTGGGTCTGGCTATCGCCAAACAGACGGTGGAACAACACCATGGTCGTATCTTTTGGAATTGTATCGATGGATATACGGAATTCCGAATCCAGCTGCCACTTGCTGAAAACAATCCCGAATAATGGACCGCATTCGTTGCTTTTGCCAATGTTGCTGATTGACCATTTTACTATTAATAAGTGTTCTCACTGACCTAATCAAACCGTTTAACCCGATGGATAATCCATCCCGAAATTCCCTGCAAACAAATGAATTACAGGACCGTCCACCCTACCGCAGGATGATAAAATAATGCTAACCAAACAGGGCAGGCAGCCCCAATTCAATATGGAAATGAGATGTCCGACATTCTGATCGTCGATGATGAAGAAAGTATTTGCTGGGGCCTCGAGAAACTGGCAACGGCCATGGGGCATACTGCTCGCAGTTGTTATTCTGCCGAAGATGGCATCGCCGCTGCCAAAGAACAAAAACCGAATTTGATTGTCCTGGATGTCCGGCTACCCGGAATGGACGGCTTGACGGCAATGAACAGTTTCCAGTCAGTTTGCCCGGCAACTCCGATTGTTATCATGACCGCTTACGGCGAACTGGATTCGGCGGTAGCAGCCATCAAAAATGGTGCCTATGAATACCTGCCCAAACCATTTGATCTGGACCGTGTTCGGCAGGTCATTTCCCGAGCCATTGACGCGGCGAAACATACCAACCAGCCCGGTGCTGACAACGAAGCTCAACCATTTACAGCACCCGAAAAGCTTGGCAACATTGTCGGCAGCTGCGTTAGAATCCAAGAGGTGTTCCGTCGAATCGCCTTTGCAGCTACCTCCAATGCAAGCGTGTTAATTACAGGTGAAAGCGGTACAGGGAAAGAACTCGCCGCACGAGCAATTCATCGCTATTCGGATCGTGCTGAACAACCATTCGTAGCAGTCAATGTTGCGGCCCTTTCGCCCACATTGGCTGAAAGTGAGCTTTTTGGTCACGTCCGTGGTGCTTTTACTGGAGCCGATCGTGATCGAAAGGGGCTCCTGGAGCAGGCCAACGGCGGCGTCCTTTTTCTGGATGAATTAGCAGAAATACCTCTTCCCATCCAAGTCAAGCTATTACGGTGCCTCGATCAAGGAGAAGTCCTTCCCATCGGTGCCAACCAACCCATCACAACCGATCTGCGTATCATCTCGGCCACCCATCAAAACCTGCCGGATGCTGTATCCAACGGAAAATTCAGACACGATCTCTTTTTTCGAATCTGCGGATTCCAAATCGAGCTTCCGCGTTTGAAAGATCGCCAGGATGACATCATCCAACTTTCAAAACACTTTATTAAAGATTTAAAAGTCGATGGATCCTCCCCGAGGCTCGGCAAGGCAATCCAACAGGAGCTTCGATCGCGAACATGGCAGGGCAACGTCCGTGAACTGCGAAACGCCATAGAACATGCCTTGATACTCTCTCGCGGCGGAGAGTTACTCCCTGAGCATCTTCCGGATCCCATCCAGCAGATTCAGTTACCCGGTAGTGAGCCAACCGAACTAACGCCCCACATCAACCAGCTGATTCGGTCATGGACAGAAAAGCAAATTCTGCATCGCAAAAAACGGGGTGATGACATCGACAGTCTTTATGAAGATTTCCTTAACCTTCTTGAGCCAGAATTTCTCTCCACAGTCATGAGTTGTTTTGACAACCAATATGTGGCCGCTTCCAAGGCATTAGGTATCCATCGAACCACTCTGAAAAAGAAAATGACAGATCACGGCATGGAAAAAGGGACAAGGGACAGCATTTAAGCATCGCCCAACCCCGCTAACTGGTCCGCTTCGCATCACAGGGTGAGGCTAAGCCTGTTGAAACAGGTCCAACGATTGATGTCTTCCGCCAAGAACGGGTTCGCTGGGAATATCAAACCATTCCTCCAGGATCGATGCGTACACCTGCCTATAATCAGTGTGAAATTGAAGATCTCCATCGACCAGCTGATCGAGCCGAGGATGTTTCCCGTGAGTCCCTGGCTTCAGATGCCCACCTGCAAGGAAAACCGGTCCGGCAGTTCCATGGTCAGTTCCATGACTGGCATTTTGGCGAACTCGCCGGCCGAATTCAGAAAACGACAAAACCAGCGTGCGTTGATCATTTCCCTGCTCTGTCAGATCCTCCATGAACGTCGCCAAAGCATCACCCAACTGCGAAAGCAATCCCGCGTGCGCGTCAGCCTGATTTGCATGCGTATCAAAACCGTCCAAGGTCACGTAGTACACCGATGTAGGCATTTCAGCCGCTATCATTTTGGAAACCGTTTGAAGTTTTTGTGCAAGTGGCGTAGCGGGGTAAACCACCGCTGAAGACTTTGCCTGTAACACCTTTTCTATTCTCGCCCCCGCCTTCAATGCCGAATCGGCGGTCAACTGAACAAAGGAAAGTAATTCGTCATCATCTGGGCGTGGTTGTTTTACGCCCTTTTCAACTAGTTCCTTCAGCTTTGGATTACCCTGAGGTTTCAATCGAAATCTCTCAATCGACCGAATGGATGGAAAAGACAAAGCATCGGCCGCTAACGCCAGTGGTTGCTTTTCAGCTCCAAGATGGATCGCTGGAATGTCTAATTTAGCGTCAAGATTATTCTTGCGAATCATTCGGCCCAACCAACCTTCGTTTATCCTGACACCAGATTGGTGGGCAGTGTGCCAAAGATCCATCGATTCAAAATGGGACCGATTGGGTTTGGGATATCCTACACCCTGCACTATTGCTAATTGGCTTTCCTCAAGGAGTTTGGAGAAACCGGCAAGTGCAGGATGAAAGC
Organism: Planctomycetota bacterium; assembly: GCA_014238905.1. Lineage (GTDB taxonomy): Bacteria > Planctomycetota > Planctomycetia > Pirellulales > Pirellulaceae > JABAAE01. The sequence goes on along the minus strand of JABAAE010000013.1, from coordinate 228,684 downwards.
CCACATTTTCATCTATTTTTCTTACCGCGTTCCTGTCGATTGCCAAGCTAAACCGGTTCTTATAGTACTCCTGATCCGAAAACGGAACGACCGTATTGATGCCGTCATTGCCGCCGGACAATTGAACGACAACAAGCACCCGACCATCCGGTCGCTTTCCATTCGCCACTTCGGTAGCTGCAAAAATATCAGGCACCCCCTGATAGAAGCCGATGCCGGCTGCCGAACCAGCTGCCAAATTAACGAATTGACGTCGTGATACTTTTGAAAACATGTTTATCCCAACTGAAATTCCGGTAAAGCGCAAAATGCATAGACCACTTGAGTAAGCACTTCGTTATTGAGCTTTTTACCTGAGAGCGAATGGAGATTTTTGCGGGAAGCCGGAGTCAGGGGTTTCGCCAAAAATAGCGTTTCAAGAAACTCGACCACTTCAGAAATAGAACCTGCATTGTAATGCGTGACCAGACCACGAAGATCGTTATGCGCCCATTTCGTTTTTTCATCCCGTAAAAGATCACCAATCATGTTCACCCGGCCCAACAAAGAGGCTGAATTAATCCACGTCCGACCACCTGGCCAACCTTTTACGTTAGGTGGGAAAAATGGTAATTGACCGAGCTCTCGCATTCGATTGGAAAGACTGACAAAATTGCCAGTCGCTTCCAAACAACGCAAAAATCCAATCCCTAATTCAATTGGTGATTTGATTTTATTTCCAACCGAATCCATAAAGTAACAGCTTCCCAAAATCAAACGAAGCGTCTTCCCAATATCGAAGTCATTGCGGGACAGATGGTCAGCTATGGGCTGTGCGACAGCATCGGAAACGGGCAAATCCGTGACAAAGAAATTGATCAACTTTTTAGCGATGAACTTTGTCGAAGATTTTTGTTTGAGAACAATCTCTACCGCCTGATCACCATCAAAATTTCCAGACTCACCCAAAAAACTCTTTAACCCCTGATCATGCTGGTATGGATTAAATCGAAAACGATTCTTTTTGATTTCCCATCCAGTAAACGTTCTGGCAATCTGTTTAATATCTGTCTCGGAATAATTACCCAACCCGAGACAAAACAACTCCATCAATTCACGAGCGTAATTTTCGTTGGGTCGGGTTTTCCGATTTTCCCGGGAATCGAGGTAAGTCAACATCGCCGGATCTCGCGAAATGGCATGAACCATTGGTCCAAATTTCCCTATTGCGTTTTGTCGCAATAAATGATTTTGGCCGATCATCAAACCGACATCATCCACTTTTTGAGCGCTGGTAGCAAAATGTCCATGCCAAAAAAGAGTGGCCTTCTCAAGAAGTTGCGTACTGGTCTTCACCATCCTGTAAAGCCAGATATTCGGCAGTCTCTCTACGCTTCCAACTGCTTTGGCCTGCCGTTCAAGGGTTTGCATTCGTGACGCGAAATCTGGATTCTCCGACTGGAAAATGGATTCGATGACTTCGGCCGGATGCATTTTTTCAGCGGCAACCAATTCCTCAAGCGTGGCACCAAAACCAGCCCGCCGAAAAAGATGAGCAGCCAACCTGCGGGACCACGGTTGCTCCCGACCAGGCTCAAACGGCTTCCATAATTCTGATGGTTTCACGCGGTCAGCTCCCATTCAACAAACACCACCTGGTTGGATTTCTCATTAGGGCAAACACATTGCATCCACGGTGAACTATTGAGAATCATCATCGTTTCCCTGCACATCAATCGCAAGCTGCAGTCGCAGCGATCCGGGCTCCTGCTTGAGCATCAGGGACGCCTTTTTAAACAACGCAACCACGTCGAGAATCAGGCCAACTTGCGTCTTGGCATCCTCCCGGTCGGTCCCCTCTTCTAGCATGTTTTGAGCAATCAGCTGTTCCTGGTTGTCACTGAGTATCTTCGCCAATTGAGCACCTTGAAGCTGAAATGACGTGTTGATTTCAGGCAGAGAAACCGCCGCCCCGGTCATGCCGGTTTTCGCTAAATCTGTCGCCAGCACCCTCGTGCTTGAAATAATAAACCAGTTCCCGGCAAAGGCGACCGAGGGGGAAAAATTATAGTTAAGAATACCTTCCTCATTGTCATCATCGACAAGATAGGTCGCTGATACGATTTGCGATCCATCCAGTTTTTCGGATTCCAGCTCAAACTGGGGAGCCCCCTGCATCGCCAGTTGAATATTGAGAAAGCCAATAAAACTCTGATAGGCAATCTTAAAACGCCGCTGAATTTTTCCGGTTTCTTTTAATTGCAAGACAACAGCAAACTCAGGTATCTTGATCTCCGGAATTGGCGTCAGGATCTTGGAATAATCCTGGTTGCGAGCCATAATTTGAAAACCGGGTTTGGTAGAACCAAGTATTTCCTCACCGAAATCAAGACCAGAAAACAGGGTAGATAAAGTGCTGTCAGCCTGAGAAATTTCGGACAGGTGATTTTCATCAAACAAATCTTCCTTTGAAATCCAAAGTTGGCCTAAGTCCCGAAACGAATGGATGTTGGCAAGCAAGCCTGGCAACTGCAAGAGCTGAAAATTTTGGCGTTCAGCGGCTGATCCAAAGAAATACTTTCGGCTTTCTGATATCGCTTTATTCTGAAAAGGGGTCACCAGTGACAGCTTCAACCCGGACTCCCCAATAGTTAAGGCTCCGGTCAGAAAGTCGGATTTCTTCAACGCTTCCAGGACTCCACCAGCAATCGCTTCCAAGCCAATATTTTCCATCTTTTCGGGAAACAGACCGTTCGCTATTCCACCATCTCGGATTGACTTCAGGTCGACATAGGTCCAAATCGCGTCATCGCCACGGGTTGCGACCGCTTTTTGAAATTGGGACTGCAACTGAAGACTGGCCTGATCATCATCCAGCCAAAAATCGACCATTTGCATGGCAAACTTTTTTGTATTGGAAACGAAAACTCTATCCTCCAGCGGCACAATGAAGAACTGCTTGGCGATTGAATAAGCTTCGATATCACGATGCTTTCCCGACTGAACAGTATTCGAGTCGGCTTGATTAGCGAAACGCAAAAGCCCTTTGCACAGTGGGAGAAGTCTCTTTTTGTCGGCGGACAACAACACCGCTCCAAACGCATTCTGCTCAGGACTGAAGCCGAATGCGATTCCTTTGCCGGCAAGAACTTGAAGTGACTCTTCCCAATCCATGCCGGCGAAAACCTGAACGACACCGAGACCTGCGAGGAAACCAACAAAACCCTTGCTACGCATTGCCTGTTTGACCTGGGGTAACGACTCCACCTTTCCGCGTATCGGATGATTGAGAATGGTCTGAATCAGCTTCCCGGGGGGCATGAGTTCGGCATACACCAGTGTCGATACAGGAAAGACCTCCGAAGGATGGCGGGCCGGAGTTTCTTGGACTGGAGATGCTTGGACCGACGGAACGTCTTCAAATCCCTGCGCTGGTACGACAGGTGATACTCCAACAATCGTAAAAGCAGAGAACAACAAGCAAACCATCAAGTTTCGATTAAGCATTATTTTTGACATCAATTCAGTCCAGTTCTATTTCATTCTGCATTGTGCTACCCCGCCCGGCAGAACCAAGTTTCCAAGAATTAGCGGGCTCAATCATAATCTACCAGTTTCCTTTTTAAGCCATCGTCGAATGGGCTGAGATAGACTGCTTTTTTAATTATTTCTAAAGCTTTTTCTGAATTACCTGCCCGGTGCTCACAATCCGATAGCGTTTCTAGAAAGCGGGCACTTCGATCATTGAGCTGCACAGCTTCTCGAGCCATTTCCAATGATTCATCCGTTGATTCACCGACATGGGAGAGCAACCTCGCCAATGAATTAGCCGCATTGGCAGCCCGATTTCGTCCCAGCGTTTTCTCCGCTGAGACTGTTGAGTTCATCAAAATCCTGCCGCGTCGTAGTCTGTCTCGAAGTGCACCCTCGGCATTAGCGACCCGTCGATTCCAGGCTTCCTCAAAATCGGATCGGTTATCCACTTTACCCAACCGACTGACAGCCTGCAGGCGAACAAGAACGTCGACCATGATGGGGTCGATTCCGATGGCATGATTTAAAGCATCAAATTCAGCTTTTGCATCATTCCAACCCAAGGCTATATCAGCGATGATCCGATAACATCTCACTCTTTCAGAAGAAACCAAATTCGGTTGATTCAGATATTCCATCACCCACTGTCGAACCCATTTGGAATCTTTTACGCGGCCAGTTTTTTGCAGAGAATCACGTTGACTTGTCTTGATCCGCGTTGTCAGTTCCGCCCACAACAAACCGTCTGCATTGAATAACGGCAACTCACCAAAAGATTCCGCTAAAACCATGACAGACCAGCCTGTGAGATTGTGTTCCACCAGCTGCATTGCCATCCGCGGGAGGTCCATTTCCAGAACGTCCACCTTTTCCAAGACACGGTCCGCCGTTTCAAGCGCCTTGTCTATCTTTCCATTTTCAAGCAAAGACTCAGCAATCATCATTCCCAGCAGGAGGTCTGACTCTATTGTCTCGGATTGCTTGGCGTGCAAGTCATTAACAATCGTCCAGCGACGATGGGTCACCAGCAATTGCAGCATCATCTTTAAACTCGACTTATCGTTTTTAAAATTCAAATCCTTAATCATCGCCGCCAATACTTTTTGGTGTTCCTCCTTGCACAATGGAAACAAGACTCGAATTAAACGGCACTGGATGGCCAACGGCGTCAGATTCCCCTTGAGACCCTTTCCTTTTCCTGCCGACCTTTCGCTTTGGTCCGCCTTCATCAAACCCAGAAACGGGGGTAGATCGGGTCCTTCAACCTCTTGTCGAAGAAAAAAGAAAGCCAATAGCCCTAAGCATTTCTGGGACCAAAATACATCAGCCTGCAGAAGATTTTTCTTCGTCTCGAACCGTTTCTGCATGACTTGTGCAAACTTCTGTAATCCCCTTCCCGCCACTCTCTCACGATGAACAAAAAGCTCAGCCAGCGAGACAGCTGCATGGTTTCTTACGCCTGGATCCAGGTCGTACCTCGCGATTCGATTTAGTGGCTTCCAGGCTTCGTTGGCCGGCAGCCAGACCAATTGATCAATACATGCCAGCCGCTTGCTGGATGGTTGGCGCTTAAAATGAAACATTAAGTCTTTAACTCCTACCGAATCGTTCGCCTGGATCCAGTCGATTTCGACTTCAGAAAGCAATTGGACGCTGGCTAAGCGAACTTGCAAATCGTTGGAATTCCTCGCCCGGTGAAGAAACTCAAATGCCGTTTCACCCGATTGACGAATTTTTTCCTTGGCATTTTGACGAACGATGTAGTCCGGATGCCCAAGCTGATCGACCCATTGGCCAACTGCAACCGGATCGAACGTTTTTTGTTGACCCAAGCTGCAATGGCTCCACGCCAATAAGAGCAGCGTGCCTGAAAAGATGGAAGCGAAATGCAGGAGACTGGCAGGTTGAGTTTGATACCGCCGGCAACAGAAAAAAAACACCGATCGACAATGCCGACCGGTGCTCTGTATTCTTCTCAAATCAACCTGAGTGCTATTTAAATCATGCGTGCTATTCAATTGACAGGGACTATTGAAACCAAAGGGCCTTAACACTTTGCTGGATCTGCGGGAAAATCCCCAGCCAACCCTGGGTTCCCCCAAAATCAGTCTGGCAGCCTGCTTACCCATTGATTCTTAGTCGAGAAATCCGACCAGTTCCTGACTGCGGCTAGGTTGTTGCAATTTACGAACGGCTTTCGCTTCAATTTGCCGGATCCGTTCCCGTGTGACTTTGAAAATGTGACCAACCTCTTCGAGAGTGTAGCTGTATCCATCGCCCAACCCATACCGAAGCTTGATGATTTCCCGCTCCCGGTAACTGAGGGTCTTTAAAACACGGTCGATTCGACCTCGCAACATCTCTTGCGCCGCACCCATCGATGGATTGTCTGCATCACCATCAGGCAACAGGTCACCAAACTGACTATCTTCGCTGTTTCCAACCGGTCGATCCAGACTAATGGGATAACGGCTCATCGCCAGAACCCTACGCGCCTCTTCAACTGTCGTTTCTGCGCGGCGAGCGGTTTCTTCCAATGAAGGTTCCCGACCCAATTCCTGTAACAATTGGCGAGAAACATTTCGCACCCGCGACATTGTCTCTACCATGTGAACGGGAATTCGAATCGTTCGACTCTGATCTGCTACGGCTCGAGTAATCGCTTGACGAATCCACCAGGTTGCGTAGGTGCAGAATTTAAATCCACGTCGGTATTCAAATTTGTCTACCGCTCGCATCAAGCCCGCATTCCCCTCCTGGATCAAGTCAAGGAAGCTCAAACCTCGGTTGCGATATTTTTTCGCTATGGAAACCACCAAGCGCAGATTGCCCTCGGACAACGCCCGTTTAGCTTTTTGATACTTGGAGAAAACCCGCCGGATATAGTTAACTCGATTAAGAAGGCTGGTAGGAGTTTCCTGACAGGCAATCAAGATATGGTGCAATTCTTTTTGCCACGGTTCTCGTTCCAGAGGTGACTTCCTGGCTTTCTTGTGTTCGGCAATTTTCAATCGAAGTTCCTGTACGCGAATACTGAAGTCTTCAACGACATTGATCATCGCTTCGATTCGTTGGGTTCTTAAACCGAGTTCCTCTATCAATCGCACACAACGACGGCGTCTGCGTGAAAGTCGAACCCAGGCCTCCCGTCTCTTCTTTTTGGGCTGGGACTTCGAGAGAGAAATGAAATAATCCTGCCGATTTCGTCGCAGCAGGGTTTCCAAAGACTCAACGTTGAATGGTAAACGACCAAGTATCTGCTCTTTTTCAAGTCGATCGGTTACCGAAACCTGAACCGTTCGATCAAATGGGAGCTCGCCATCATGAACCCGCTTGATCACCTTGAAGGCCTGTTGAATGACGTAATTGCATTCCAGCAACTTCGTCCTGAATTGCCTTCGGGTGTCTTCGATTCGTTTGGCTAATGTGATCTCTTCATGTCGCGTCAAGAGTGGTATTTCACCCATTTGAGTGAGGTACATCCGGACAGGATCATCTGACCAAGACTCTCCGTCATCAATTTCCGAGAGAGCCTCACCTCGCGAAGCCCCTTCGGCCTCGTTGGCAACGACAACCTCGTCGTTGGCGGATGCCTCAAAGGAGGATGTGTCAACTGCTACACGGGTTTCGTCGTCAAATTCATCTAAGAGTGTATCGTACAAAGGAGTACCTACCTCTTTCTATTAAAAACGGTTGAATGATTTCCGCCAACATCAATGGATTCTTTCGCCGATCCAAATACCAGAGTCCACTCGCTTTTAATCCTTGTTGAATTAAGTGCTTGTGAAAGACTCCGCCCGGCTTCGCTATTTCCCCATTGAAAAATCATGGCACCAATAAAACTTTGCAATTCTAACACCTTGCAATCCAAGGACTGCGAGTTTGAAAAATTTGGTAAAAAATTCCAATTACAGAAAAACTTCCGAGGTAGGAAAGCTTTCCCAGTCATCATTCCCCTACTTGATCCATCAAGATAATCGATTCTGGGCACTTCCAACCATTCATAAAGCAATTTTCACTCAAAGGTTTTCAGCGGATGATTTTGTTGAATTTCTTACCCACCGGGGTGTGGGTGGTGGTTTCGGACGGAAACCTGCTCCGGCTAAATCAGCACGCTCTGAAACGACTATTGGAGTCGTAAGGTTCATCAGAAATGGGAACTGCGTGGAGGTGCTCCTAGGCGGTTCTTAAATTGTAGCTACCGGCATTTTCGGGGCTAGCCACAATATTCAAAAAAAAGACCTCCGGAGATGATGAACCGCTTTTAAGATTCTTCGACGTTAATGAAATGGCGAAAGACTTGAACTAAATAACAACCAGAAGCTTCAGGAAGTGCAAAAACGCGATAAATCCCCCAGCTGGCAATCCTAACCAGCCGGGCTTGATCCAAGTGGACATTTAACCAACGCATCCTTTCAAAATCGGTCGCAAAGACTGATTTACCACGGAAAACCGCAAATTCCTGCAGAATCAGCACAACATGCCCAGGGTGGTAATATCAAGAAAACCGGTCCCCAATTTTCATCCGACAAACTCTGCACAGCTCATCCAACAAAGGGCATCTACCATTGGTCGCACCACCTATCATCACCACCTATCATCACCACCTATCATCACCACCTATCATGATGCGGTCATCATTTGCCCCTCGCCTCAGAAAAGCCAACGAATTCCTGGAAACGGCTTACATTCCGCCCAGCAATGGTGATTGCGAGCGAAGCTTTCTGCTGACAGTCAATTTTGGCTGAATCGTATCTTTGGGAATCCCCCGGCCCCCAATGGATCTTCTTTGAAGCACTTATAGCATTCATCGCAGAGATCAAAACGATGACGGCGAAAAACATCCTCCAACAATTCCTCGCCACTCTCCTCCCCAAGGTCGGCCAGAATTTCCTGCATTTGTTCAAGCTGGCTTTCATCAGGGGTTGGCGAGTCTATTTCCTCGCATTCAGCATGCATTTCCATCCGAACAACATATCGCAAAGCCTGATCGTCAATCGACTTTTGACAACGATCGCAAGAATAATGAATCATGTTTGGTCCCGCTTTCAACTGGGCGATTTTCGATCCGCCTTGATCAAGTTATTCATAGTAATATCATCACTCGATGAGCGGCAAGAGAAACCCGACCCACTTTCATGTTTTTGCTCTCACTCCACTGGCTCACTCCACTGGCTCACTCCGCGGGCTCACTCCACTGGCTCACCGGAAGCAGTCGTTGATGACCCAAGCAAGCCAACCTGGTTTCCAATTCCCTCTCCTGTCAAACAAATGTCTCATTCTTGCGGTGGCAATCGAAGTAGATCTGCCGGAAAAACGACAATCGTTCAGAGTGCCAAAGCAGAATCTATTGGCCGACGTTTCAGCTTTCTTCCGGCGATTAAACCGAGAAAACAGTCCATAGCGAAACGTTCAGATCGGTCCGGCAGCCAAGGAAAAAAAATGAGGTTGCTCGCAAAAAATAAATCGGTACAGACGATTTTGAATCGAAACAGACCGTAGCGCTGACGACCCATTCCTGATGAAACGTCGTCAACCAAAAAAGCACCGCGGAATGAAAACTCCACGGTGCATCACCGGTTGCGATTTCTGACTGCCTAATCCTCTGGAGTAGAACGACTTTTATTTCGCTCGATCTGCAGCCCTGACTTTCACACCGACTCTGGCAGCAACCAGTCGAAATTTGGCGATGGCCTCGGCCAATTTCTTTTCGATAATGGAATATTGGGACCGGTGGGATTGCGTAGGCCCCTCGGTGGACCCCATAGCTCCCATCATCATCGTTCTCAATCTTGAAGACAGACCGGGCATGGTCGATTCGTTTCGCCGAGATTTCGTTGGATCACCGGAGAAAATTTCAGCAACATCCATCAACTCAAGCTGAAACCGGCGTAATTCAGCCAACTCTTCCTGGTCCGCCAGTGGATCGTTGGAAACCTTGTCCATCAATTCGGATAAGTCAGACTCGGTCTGGCCCATCTGTTTCCGGATCTTCTGCACCTTTTGAGATAGTTTTTGCACTTTCTGGCTAAACTCCAAAATGGCAGCCCGATTGATTTCCGAAGTGGCAGCGAAGTGAATTGGCTCTATAACAAATGATTCCGGACCCACCAGTTCGGTGACTTTTCCATCCTTGTATTGATGGATTTCAACGCTGTACTTTCCTGGCAAGGCAATGGGTCCTTGTCCACCAAAACGCCCTCCTCCACCCAGGCCAGCGTGACGAAAGTCCCAATGGGTGCGAAACAACCCTTTGCTCGTCGACCCCTTGAGTCGACGTACGGGCGTCCCCTGTTCATCTTTGATTGTCAGAAAAACACGCGGTGATTGCTCCCGATCTTCATTCTTAAGAGCCTCCCAAGTTGGATAGGCAACATCTTTGCCTTCACCAGCCAGTTTACGATCACTGGCTTTTCGTTGAGCTTGACTCGTCTTTAGTGAATCCTTGAGATGGTAGGTCATTGCAACCCCGTAATCCGGATTGGGAGCTGTGTAAAAATTCGCCCCCTGAAAAGCACGTTTTCCAACCGCAAGGGGCGCTACCTGGGCAAACATCTTTCCTGTGCGGATCGGAAAAATTCGATTTTCCTCGGGTGTCGAGGCATCCAGATCGCGTAGTGGGGAATAATCGTCCAGTACATAAAATCCGCGTCCAAACGAAGCCAAAACAAGATCATTCTCATCTTGCTGAATTTCGATGTCCCGTATGCAAACCGTCGGAAGACCCGCCGCCAGCTTCACCCACTTTTCACCTCCGTCAATCGTAAAGTAACAACCAAATTCCGTACCGCAAAACAACAACTCTGGTTTGACATGATCCTGTTTGACTGTGTAAATGCTTCCACGTTCGGGAAGATTTCCGGTAATATCCTGCCAAGTCGCGCCACGGTCACTCGATTTCACAAGATAAGGCCGAAAGTCTCCACGCTTGTGATTATTAACGGCAACGAAGACGGTGTCGGCATTGTGCATTGAAGATTCGATGTCGTTGATATAACCAAATTCCGGCACATCTAACTCGCCGAATTTTGAAATCCCGCGCCAGGTTTTCCCTTCGTCTTCGGTTACCTGAACCATACCATCATCGGTTCCAACATAGATCAGACCTTTAGATTTAATGGATTCAGAAACTGACACAATCGTTCCATAGAGCGATGTGGATGCATTTTTGGCAACGGCGTCAACGCCCCAAACTCGACCCATGACTTTTAATTTATTTCGATCAAGGTTGCGTGAAAGATCACCGCTAATTGCCTGCCACGAGTTGCCTCGGTCATCGCTACAAAACAGGATTTGTGATCCGTAGTAAATTCGCTTGTGATTATGAGGTGAAATCAGAAGCGCGGAATCCCAATTCCATCGCAAAGCCGGTCCTTCGACCGAGGGTTGAGGCTTGATATCAACCCGCTCACCGGTTTTCCGATTAAATCGAACCAGGCCGCCATACTGCCACTGAGAATAAACCGTGTCCGGATCTTGGGGATCCACCGCTGGATCAAATCCATCACCAAAAACGGTGATAAACCAGTCGCTATTACGAATTCCATGAATGTTATTGGTCTGTGATGGCCCACCCTGGGTCGCATTATCCTGGGTACCGCCGTAGATATAGTAAAAAGGTTTCTCGTTACTAACGGCGACCTTATAAAACTGCGTGATGGGCAAATTGGCTTTGAAATCGTACGTCTTTCCTCGATCCCAGGTTTCGTAAACACCACCATCGCAACCAATCAACAGGTGATCTGCATTGTCGGGGTCAATAATCATTGCGTGGTTATCGACATGCTTGTCAGCTTCACCAAGCTGCTGAAAATTCCGGCCACCATCCTCACTGACCATCAGGTAAGTATCTAAGGCATAAACACGATCCATTTGATGAGGACAGGCAACCAGTTCCTGATAGTATTGAGGACTCCCGGTCACATAATCACTCATGCGAGACCACGACTCGCCTCGATTCACACTCCTGTAAAATCCTCCTTGGCCGTTAGCGGCTTCGACAATGGCATAAACGACCTCTGGATTGATCGGTGAAATCGCCATTCCGATTCGCCCCTTGTCTCCACCGGGCAACCCGCTATTAATTTTTTTCCAAGTCTTCCCGCCATCGATGGATTTATGCAATCCGGATTCGGGACCACCGTTGATCAGAACCCAGGTATGCCGCCGTCGTTGATAACTGGATGCGTAGAGGATCTTAGGATTAGATGGATCAAGAAAGACTTCGTTGATACCGGTATGCTCGCTAACGTTGAGAATTCTTTTCCAGGTTTTTCCACCATCCACAGTTTGGTACAGTCCCCGATCACCACCTTCCTTCCAGAGTGGACCCTGAGACGCAACGTAAACAACATCTCCATTGGTTGGGTGGATGGCTATCTTGCCAATGTGTTCACTATTTTCAAGCCCTACCTTTTTAAATGACTGACCACCGTTGGTTGACTTATAAAGCCCATCTCCATATCCAACACTTCGCTGACTGTTGTTTTCTCCAGTACCCACCCAAATCGTAAAGCGGTCGTTCGGATCGATGGCAACGCAACCAATCGAATAAGACCCATATCCATCAAAAATGGATTTCCAGGTTGTCCCAGCATTTTCCGTTTTCCAAACTCCGCCGACCGTTGCCAGGTACCAAGTGCTGCCAACAACAGGGTCTACGGCGATATCCAGAACGCGACCAGACATTAGCGCCGGGCCAATGCCCCGAAACTTCAGTGCGGACACCAGTCCCGAGTTAATACCCGGTGACGCGTCTTTCTTCGCCTTCGGATCGTCGCCGTCCTGGGAAAAACCGAGTCCCACCAATACCGCCACGACCCATCCAAATGTCGTAGTACGAATCAAGTTGCGATAACAACGCTTTGCGACCATGCCTGAATCACTCCAATTACAAATTCAATTTTCTTTGGTTTCTTTTACGACTACGCTAACTTTTATTGTAATTAACGCTCAATCTAAAACAAACGAATCCCGGCTATGGAAATGGTTAGGGATACCAAGCGACTGGTTAATACCTATAACTCGTGTAACCGGGCATCGAACAAACCCAGCGGTGGAATAAATAGGCAGTTGGCATTCCAGCTCGAATTTTGCCACCCATAAAGACTTGGTGAACATTCAAATCAAATCAAGGCAGGAGACCGTTTGAGATCTCCAATTTCCAACCTTTGGCCTCTAGACCGTTTTTCGAATCGGGCTGTAGTTTTAACGACCGGGCCCAACCTAATTGGCGACCGATCTTAACCTCCCAAGCCACCACCCCGCATGGTGAAAAAACGTGGCATTTGACCGCCCAAGCCAAGCTGACAATGAGATTTATTGGAACCCGCTAATTCGAGACAGCCGACTTCAAAATTTCAGCGAACAGCAGCATTGCCTTGACCAGTTTATACCGGGCCCCGTTATGCTCCGGACGGCGAGTTGTACCAACTCAGAATGATCATCAACACAACGAGGAAAAAAACGCACACAATCGCAACCAGAAAATCTCGCCAGCCTCGTTTCACATCTTTCTCTTCGCGCTTCAATCTATCCAGCTCGATCAATGCGCCTCGATAGTGAACGTGCGTCTTGCGTTCACTGACTTCAATCAAACCACCTTTTCCATCAGGCAAAAAAACTTTTTCACTCTCGGCAATCAACTCGGAATTTACCGGGCCACGGGCAGTTTGGGGTGCGTCGTCTCCCGACGTTGGCAAGGTGTCGCCCTTTTGAATTGGGGGCTGCTCGGAGGCTGCAACGGGTGCGTCGTCCCCCTCACCGCTGGGCTTGGCTGCCAGGGGCAAAAGAGACTCGGCTACCTCTTTTACTTTCGACTGCCTCGGTGGCAGTAACTGATCAACGACAGGCGGATCCGTTTGATCGCCGGATGACTTGGACTTCTTTTTTGTTCTGCTCTTTTTTTTCCGCCGCTTGGAATCGAGATTGCGGCTTTCTTGATCTGTCCCTGGCGGATGAACCACTGGATCTATATTTGCCGCTGCGGGTTGTGAGGTTGTTTCTCCCGTCAGTCGTTCTTGCTGCTGACTTTGGCCAACGATAGGCGGCACCGCTGATGGAGGGAGAACCGCCGAATCACCGGATGAAGGAGTCGCGGGGACTTTCGATCCGCGGACCGGCGGAGGCAACGAATTGGACAACCGTGAATCTTGCTCAGGCGCCTGCTCTGAAATGGCAGAATCGGCGACTGCAGACTCAGGGTCCTGCGACCGATTGGAAATCACCGGGGGCACCAACGAATCCCCCTGATTACAGCTAGGGCACTCCTCTGAACCGTTGTCCAGGACAATTAAGGGAGTTCGACATTTTTCGCAAATTCGAATCACGGAATTCCATTAACAAACGAACGCTAGGCTCTTCATTTTGTCTATCCTCAGCCAGAAGGCTTCAGCCAGAATGACAGCTTAACCCCTGTTGGTAAATAGCGGAAGATTTTGTTATTTCAAATTCGGTCGGTTTCTTCGTGAACTACGATTAGTATTGCCTTGGAACAACATCGAAACGACCAGTTGTCGTAATGACAATCGATTTCTTCGGATCAATCCCTACCTGAAAAAGAGTCCCTATGTCAGCCCAGTCAAGCTTTTTTAAACGCTGGCCATTGGCATTCATATTGCCGATGGTATTTTTTGAGGCGGGAAACGGGGATGAATTCGAGGTCCGCGTGGTTGACGCCGAAACCAAAAATCCTGTATCGGTTCGAATGACTATTCGCAACATCCGGGGCGCGGCCATTAAACAAAGAGGTGTTCCTTTTTACAACGGCGAGTTTTGCTTTTTCGGCAAACATGTGTTCCGACTTCCAAAAGGTCCATACACCTACACTATTGAACGAGGTCCAGAATACCGCACCTTGACGGGGGTATTTGAGGTCAAAAAAGACGCGACCGACGGGGTCACGGTTTCCATCCCACGTTTCACAGATCTAAAAGAAAAAGGATGGTGGTCGGGTGACCTTTGCGTGTACCGTCCTGAAAAAAACATCCCAGTTCTTATGGACGCCAGTGATCTAAATTTTGTCAATCGCATTGCGTTGGAGATCCCGGATCACGATGGCCCGGAGCAACCCACACTCAAAAAAGCGACCGAAAACCGTGTCTTTCATACGCTGAGTGGTCTCGATCAGAGGAGTGGCGGACAAGTTTTCTACATAGGATTGAATAAGCCCATTGATCTGCCGAAGTCGTCCAGCCTGATACCACCGGGATTAATCAAAAACCATTCAGAAGCGGAGCTGGTGTTTGTGGGTAACGCGGCTGCCTGGGACCTTCCAGTTATCCTTGCGCAAAAATCTGCAAAAACCAACGGCTTGGTTTTAGGAATCGCTGGCGATCTATTGCAGCAACACTCCTCCCCGGTTCGAGCAACTGGAATAAGGAAACCGCCAAATTCATTTACCGGTCCTCATGCTTTGCAGCGTTGGCAAACCTACGTTTACTACCAGGCGCTTAACTGCGGATTTCAAATACCTCCGGGTGCTGGCAGCGGATCTGGAAGGGCCAAAAACCCAGTCGGATATAACCGCATGTATGTACATTGCGGACCAAATTTCTCCTACAACTCCTGGATTAGCAATTTAAATTTCGGCCGTGTCGTTGTGACCAATGGGCCGGTGATGGAGGTGCGATTCAACGGTTTGTTGCCGGGAGAAACCGTGCAGGTTGCCAAGGGGGAATCATTGGAGATCGAAACCACAATGACCCTTTCACTTAAAGAAAAAGCCGACTATCTGGAGCTGATCCGCAACGGGATGGTGGCCGCGAAAATTTCACTTGATGAATACACCAAGGCCAAGGGGAAGCTCCCGAAATTAGTTTTTCAGGAAAGTGGATGGATGCTGGCAAGAGTTGTCACCAACCATTCAAAATCATTTCGATTCGCTACGTCCGGACCCATTTACATCCATGTCGGTGACCAGCCTATCAGGAAAAAAGAGTCAGCAAAATTTTTCTTCGACTGGTTGGTCGAGCGTGCAAAGGCGATTCAAAATTCATCTTCGCCGGAAAAGGAAAAGGCAATTGAGGAAATGCGTTCAGCCTACGATTTTTGGAAACAATTGTCCGCCGAGTAAGTGGGAATTGCAGAGAATCGCTCCAACCGAATTAACAAAACGCAAATTGAAAAATCTTGCATCTCAAGCTTCATCGAGGAGATTCACTGCGGCAAACTCTTTCCCCTCCAACATCTCCAGACTCGCCCCACCACCGGTACTGACATGGGTAACCCGATCTGCAAAACCCAACTGTTGAACTGCCGCAGCACTGTCACCCCCGCCAATGATACTAATGGCATCGCCGTCAGCAATGGCTTGAGCAACTCTTTTGGTGCCCTCGTCAAACGGCGGCATCTCGAACACTCCCATCGGCCCATTCCAAACGACCGTTTTAGCATTGGTAACAATCTCGCAGTAAAGAGAAGCCGTTTCTGGGCCAATATCAAGTCCTTCCATACCATCAGGAATTTCACCAGCGGCAACGACCTGTTTTGCGCAGTCGGAGCTGAAGTCATCACCACAATGGGTATCGGAGGGAAGAACGAGCTTGTCTGCTCCCTTTTCGATTAATTCTCTCGCTAACTCCACTTTTTCTTTTTCGACGAAGCTCTTTCCGACACGCCCCCCTTTTGCCAGAGAAAACGTATAAGCCATCGCGCCACCTATCAAAACTCGATCGCATATCTTTAACAGGTTTTCGATCACGTTGATTTTATCAGAGACTTTTTTACCACCCACGATCGCAACGAAGGGCCGTTGTGGACTTTCGATCACCTCCGCAAGATACTGAATCTCCTTCGCTACCAGATTCCCTACACAACGGGGTTGACCGACCATGGCTTGAGGAACAGCCACCATGGATGCGTCTTTTCGATGGCAAGTTCCAAATGCATTGTTGCAGTAAATTTGGCCAAAACCTGCCAACTGTTCGGCAAATTGAACGTCGCCTGTTTTCTCCCCTTGGTTGAACCGCAGGTTTTCAAGCAGCAGGATTTGCCCGGTTTCCAGGGCAGCAAACCTTGACGTTGCATCTTCTCCCACGGTATCGCTTGCATAACCCACTGGCTGCCCTACTTTTTCTGCCAAGCGGTCGGCAACCGGTTTCAAGCTGAATTCTGCTTCAAATCCTTTACCTGCTGGTCTTCCAAGATGGCTCATCAACACCAACCTGCCACCCCGACTGATTACTGACCGGATCGAAGGCAACGCCATCTCAATTCGGCGATCATCAGTAATTCTCAGGTCAGCATCAAGCGGAACGTTAAAGTCAACCCGCATTAAAACTGATTTTCCGTTTACGTCTACATCGTCAATTGATAACTTCGCCATTTGATTTCCTGAGAGAGTCGATTCGTGACTATTTGGCTCTGCGGCCAAACAAAATCCAACCGCTATTACAGGCGTGTTGTCGAGACCTGTAAAGTCCGGGCAGGATCTTATCTTGGTCCCCATCTTCAACGTGAACAATAACACCAAGAAACAAAAACAGCGGGATTCTCACCCGCCTTCTGTCAAAAATGATCCCCCAAAATCAGGAAGAAATATCTTCTTACCATGGCTCGAGTTCCAAAGGATCCGAACCGGTATCGGCCCACCAGGACTCTTCACGTCGCTTTAGTAAGTCCGAAGCAACGCGTTAGTTTCCGGTTTCGGCTGGCGGCTTGACCCGTTTTTGAACATCAATTTCTAAATTTCCAAATACCTTTTCGTGGTTTTGGATCGAAAGGTGCAAAGCATGTAACAGCCGTTTGGCCGTGTAAAAATTCAAAACAATTCGCTGTTTGATCTCAATCGGTTTTTCACCCACATTCATCCCTTGAGAATTGAGCCCGAAATCAACAATTAACTCCTCGGGGGAGCCCGTTACACGGCAAAAATTCGCGTAGGAGCAAACGGCATTGTCTTCATCGATCTTGATTTGACGTTGTTGCGGGGCACCTTTTTGCGCTGCATCCGCTGTTTTTTCTGCCTCGGCCATTCCTTTTTCTCCCGGGAATCGTGAGTTGATACTTGACATGGGGCGCTCTATTTCGAGCTACCAGAGACAACAAATCAACCGTTATCTAACAGCAGGCCATTGCCCCATAGAATTACGTAAGTCACAAACATGGAATGATTTACGTCGAATGTCAAGACATCATTGACCGATTGGCAAGATGGGTAAAAAAAATCTGCGCCTTGCTCATTTTTTTTTCAATATGTAACATGTTTGATTCTGTTTTACTGACCCCGGTTGGGGTTTTCCGGTTTCGGCACGACGAAACAGCGTTCAAACGCCAGTCAGCAAAACCAACAGCTTTTTAAACCAGTTCAGGTTGAAGAAAAATGAAAGACGGGATCCATCCCAAATACGACACAGTTGAAGTTACTTGCGGTTGCGGAAATAAGTTTTCGACACGAGCAACAGCCAACACGCTGAAAGTCGACATTTGCAATGTTTGTCATCCGTTTTACACGGGAAAAATGAAACACATCGACCGCGAAGGTCGTATTGATCGATTCAAGAATCGATTCGCCTCAGGCTATAACAGTCTGAATACAAAAAAGCGTCGCACTCCCAAAAAGAAAAAGGTCGACGAGTAGCACTCATTCTTCATCCGGCGGATGCTCTTGGGAGGTCCGCCATCTCCGGGGTATCGTAGATGAGAAGCCCGGGTAGGACCTGCCGTCGGTCATTCAAAAAAACGAAATTCAAAAACCGTTATCCGCAAATTCGATTCTGTTGGAAACCATTTTGGGGTGAATCAACGGTGACGAAATCGAAGGTGACTAATATAGACAGTGACTAAACCGATGGTGCTCTTGGGAAGTTCCCAACCATCGGCATTTCAATCGCTGAATAGATCTTGGAAGCGGATTGATTTGCGAGATGAATCAGCACGTCACGGGCTCAACAATTATTCTTCTTACTCAAACCGGACGGTGCGTTCATGCGTGAAATGCTGGATAACAAGTTGACGAGATTTGAGGAATTGGAACAACAGCTTAACGATCCGGCAATCATGTCGGATTCAAGCAAGGTTTCTGCCGTTGCAAGAGAGCACGGTGCTCTGAGTAAATTGGCGAACAAGTACCGTAAGTTCAAATCGATGAACGAGCAAATCGCCGAACTCCGGGAAATGAAATCGAGTGACGACCCGGAAGAACGGGAGCTGGCTGGCATGGAACTTCCCGAGGCGTTATCTAATCGCGAAACAGCCTGGGAGGAGTTGTTGGAAATGACCATTGGTGGAGAGGATGCCTCTCGGGCTCGATGCGTCATGGAAATCCGGGCAGGTACCGGGGGTGATGAGGCGGCCTTGTTCGCCAGAAATCTTTACGAAATGTACAAAACCCATTGCGAACTAAAAAAATGGAAAATCGAAATCCTCAGTGCCAGCCCGACAGAATTGGGTGGTTTTAAGGAAATATCTTTGGCCTTCGAGGGTGAAGGTGTCTTTCGAGAATTACAGTATGAAAGTGGAGGACATCGTGTTCAACGTGTGCCAGAAACAGAGACTAAAGGTAGAATCCACACCTCAGCGGCAACGGTTGCCGTCATGCCCGAACCGGAAGACGTCGAGATCGATTTAAAGCCGGATGACTATCGAATTGATAAATTCAACGCCAGCGGCCCGGGTGGTCAACACGTCAACAAAACCGAATCCGCGATCCGCCTCACCCATCATGAAACGGGTACCGTCGTCCAGTGTCAGGACGAAAAAAGCCAACACAAAAATCTCGCCAAAGCGCTTCGAGTACTCAAGAGCAGAGTCTATGAAAAGAAAAGGGAAGAAGAACAGCAAAAGCGTGCTGACCAGCGAAAGTCGCTGATCGGCTCCGGCGATAGAAGCCAGAGAATTCGAACCTATAACTTCCCGGAAAATCGCCTCTCAGATCATCGCATCAACCTTACGCTTTATAAGCTGGATCAAATCATTGCCGGCAATGTTCAAATCGTTACCGAAGCGTTGCTGGAGCATGAGCGAAATGAAATGAAATCATCCATGGATGTGTTGGACTGAGACCAAGTCAAAGATCAGTTGCCCCGCAGAAGAGTGCTGGTCTTGATTCTTGATCAGCGGAATCCAGACTGGGGTTTTGGCCTGAGTGATGATTCCAGTATTTCTGAAATTGACATCTTTTGGCGCATAGACATCTTTTGGTGCATAGATCGCTGCCAAGAATCTGTGACGTCAGTTCAGTGATATGACTCGAGGGACAGGTCGCCAGCGTCTACAGGAGGGATCAGCGTCTACAGGAGGGATCAGCGTCTACAGGAGGGATCAGCGTCTACAGGAAGAGAAAACCAAACCCTATGCCAGGATTGATTTTGCTGTATCGACGGCAGCTTCCCGAGTTTGGTAGTAGCCTGAATTGAGTTTGGCAATCGCTTGGGCTACGACTTCGTCTCGTATTTCGGGGAGGCGATGCAGCGGAGATTCAGTCTCAACATGCCGCTCTTCTACCACTTTCTTATCCCCGACATCGACCGACTCATGCTGTCGAATTTGATTCTCGTTTTGCTTTTTCACAGAATCCGAGCTCAGGATATTCGCATTGCCAATGTTTTGAATGTTCATCTCTGTCCCGAACAGCTATTGGTTGTTGGCAAGCATCCCAGGCCATCTGGTGGAATCTCACCCATACCCCGTACTAAAGGGTTATCGATCAAATTCCAGCTAACTTGTCACAACTTTTGAAAAAAAGTCGTTATTTCCAAATGATCCTGAAAAAACCCGTGTTTTTAGGTTTTATAGTCTCCCCACGGGACTTCTGACAGCCCTTTCTAATCAAATGGCGGCCTCAAAGTCTCTCCTGGAAAACATAGCAAACCGGCCGCAAGCCCCATCCAAAAATCCAAAAACCCCTTTCATCCTGTCAAAAAAAATCAAATAATCAAAAAACTAGGCGGCTGGCGGCATTGGTAAATCGAAAATTATCGAATGATGTTGGTCAGTTCTTCCAGCACTTCATCGGCCACAGAAATCGTACGAGCGTTCGCCGAAAATCCACGCTGCGCGACGATTAATTGAGTAAATTCGTAAGCCGTATCCACATTGGAAGATTCCAGTTGGCCACCATGAACCGAAGCACGACCCCCCGTTAAAGCAGCACCGATTTGAGCAATTCCACTATTGAGAGTATTGGTATAGTAACTTCCTCCAATAGCACTCAGTCCCTGCACGTTGGTAAAGGTCGCAATGGCTAATCTCGCCATTTTTAGAGACTGACCGTTGGATGTAATACCCTGCAATACTCCATCGGCGTCCACTACGGTGGAAATCATATCGCTGGGAGCAAATCCGTCCTGAGTCGGCAAGACCTCAAAGTCGGTCGCGAGTTGGCGTATATCTTCAAACGAAAAGTTGCAGCTTTGCGGATTACTGATACCAACAATCGAAAACGAAATCTCTTGATCGGTATCGACCGAACTATGCACGCTACCGTCATCGTTAAATAGTATATTCGAGAATACACCGCCGGTAATGGACCCTTCTGCTGGATCCATGGATAACTCCAAATCCCAAGTGTTCACATCCTGTTTGGTAAACTCAAAACTCAATTCATGAGCACCGCCCTGAGTATCGAACATCTCGAAAACTCCTGAAAACACATCCCCATCTTTTCCCAGTTGAGTTTGCACGGCCCTGTGATCGTCCCAATCCACTTCGCCGGCATTGCCAACTGAATCAGCCATGCTCAGCGAAAGAAGAGATACAGTTGGCAGGTCGGACGTCAGGAGAAGGTCACCCTCTGCATTCATGGTCGACGTCGCATTGGGAAACAGATTGCTCACCGCTGTAACGAGGTCCCCGAGTGTTGTCGTCGCATCGACTGCAAGAGTTGTTGAAACAGGTGACCCGTCCACCTGTGTACCAGAGATTTCGATGGTATCTCCTGGTCCATAAGGAGTCACAACAGTGTCCAGCGAATTAATCAGGGTGGCAGGGGTGGCAGCAACACCACCGGTCATAAACGGAAAAGCAGTCTTCAGAATCTGGCTTAACGGCCCAATCGCCTCAGAATTTAAAATGCCCTCCAAGCTAATATTTTCGCTTTCCTGACCTGGAACAACCGAACCAATGGGCACTCGAATACGTTGATCACCAGGAACCTGAAATGTGGACGAAGTGACATCGCCGGTCTGATCACCCAATGTTCCAAACCTCTGGACGTAAGCCCCTGTCGATGCATCCACCAGGTAATTGTCAGCATCAAGGGAGAAAGCACCCGCGCGGGAATAAACGGTTTGCTCGCCCGTCGCCAAAACGAAAAATCCCTCACCATCCAAAGCAAAATCAAGCGGTTGTCCGGTCGTTTCCAGATTGCCCTGGGAAAACAGTTTCTTGATCTCCGAAACACGGACACCGGTTCCCATTTGGACAGGATTCGTTCCACCGACGTTCACCCCATTGCCTTGGGATGCCTGGCTGATCGACTCATAGAACAAATCGGTGAAATTGCCCCGGTTTGATTTGTAAGACGTTGTATTCAGATTGGCAAGGTTATTGGCAACGATATCAAGTCGACGTTGATGCGCAAGGAGTCCAGAGACTCCGGTAAATAGTGAGTTAGCCATCAAGTATTCCTAGGGTAAGACAGTCAGTTGATAGATTCGATAAAAGGCGAAAGAGTGGGTTGGTGATTCGGTGAAACTCCAGGCCATTTTCAGCCGAGAACAGATAAAATGTTTTGAAGATCGACAGTTTGACCATTGATAACTGCGCCTGTTTTTCCCTGCTGGAAGGTCACCTCTTCGACCGTACCGCTCAACGTTCTGCCGTTTTCCAGGTACCGCACATTTTTGCCAGCCAGGCTTGCTCCCTGACTTAGTTCCTGGACTTCCAACATCTGATCAAATCGGACATTCAGTTTTTCAACCGATTCCAACGTAGAAATCTCGGTTAATTGACTAATGAACTGTTCCTGTTTGACAGGCTCCAAAGGATCCTGATTCTGAAGCTGAGTGACCAACAGGTTTAAAAACTCGATCTGGACATCGCTTGAAGGCAATCCAATTTCTGGCATCTGCTTTCTCCAAAATTAAATGAGTATGTCTACAACGTGGGCGGAACTCCAAGTGAGCTCCATTTTGTCTTCTTCTGTGAATTGTTCGTCATTGCCTACCGATGAGTTTTCACCCGATTGACCAGGTGCGGTGCTTTCATCGGCGTTTGAATTTTCGTTCGGCTGATCAGATTGTTCCTGTTCGTTTTGGAGCAAGTTTTCCTCCGTTTGTTTCCAATCTATTTGTTGGAATTCCACACCCATGTCCTCCAGAGCTAGCTGCAAGGACTGAATATTGGACTGAAGTTGGTTCATTGCCAATTCGTTGGCTACAGCAAGTGTGGCAACTGTGCCATGGACCGACTTGGTGATTTGAATAGTGATCTCTCCAAATTCTGCGGGAGAGATTTCAATTTTGACCTGGGTTACATTCGATTCACGAGCAGCCGAAGATTCTCGCGTAGCTATGATTTCGCCAACAATTTCGGAAATTGATTTCTCACCGGTATTGGCAAGTCGTTCTTCATAAACGGCCAAACCACGTTGTAGATGTTGATCGAATTGGACCTGATGCCAGACATTAGCTGATCGATCCGTAATACCGTCAGCAGCATTGGATCCTCCGGCTGCCAAGGTCGCATCCTCACCGCTACCGCCGTCTGGATTGCCCACACCGTTACCTGAAGAAGGTTCTATCATGGTGACCAGAAAGTCACTTTCGCCAGCCGATAATTCAGCCAATTTCTCTTGACTGGCAACTGAATCGGTCAGTCGTTCCATCGATTCCAGAATCGAGGCTACACCTTGGGATACTTGCCCCTGATTGGAAACTTGAGCTGTAAGCAAGGCGGAAGACTGGAGTAAATCTTCGGAGGGTAACAACACCGACGACAACGTTAAATCTGTTTGTGCGAACTCGGATGAAGCCGATGAGATTGCACTCACTATCGACCCATTGCGACCATCTCGTGCCATGATCGCCTGCTCGGCTCGTAACAGATCGTTCTGGGAGTCCAAAATTGCAGACGCAAGCTGAGAATGAGTTGCCGAGGCAATCGCTTGTTCGTTGGTCAATAAAGGGGAATGTCCCAAATCCAAAGATCCGCTGGCAATATCACACGTTACCAACTCAACCTTATGTGAAGAACTGACGATCGTACCAGTTGCTCGGAATCCCTGAGAACCTTCTAGGGGAGGTTTTTCATTTTGGGGAGCAAGTTGATTGAGGATTGCTTCGAAACCATTGTCGAGGCCTGATTCTTCATCCAATGGTTTGACAGGATCTGCGGTTTTTCCCGAGGCCGAAATGGAATTCGGAACGTTGACCGGTGGTGCAATCTGGATTTGAGAATTCATCGGATTGCCGAGCCCTGAAGTAAACAGTACTAAGAATAAAAACGGAGTCGATTAACGGCGATATAGCCCTTGTCTCTTGGCTGAAAACGCTTCAGCCGAAGGAAACAGCGGGGTTAAAGTCGACCCGGTTTGCCCAGTCTCAATTCCATCATGGAATTTGAGACTCTATCTACAGACTTGGATCGGTCGCCAAGCTTTTTTTATGCAATCGACATACCAATCCGTCCCAATTCCTGACTTGGTCGGCAAGATTGATCAGATCTCGAGGAAACAGCCAATCCTTTTTGATTTGATCAAAAATATTTTGGTTTTGAGATCGTCGAATGCGATCCCGAGAAAAGAAAATTCTTCGGACCCGATCGGAAACGATTGACCGCTTGGCACTCGCAGCCTGTGCCATTCACCCGATCAACTTGAATGATCGAAAAAGTTTACCCAACCTACTAACTCAGAGTGGCCAACCTCCTACTCAAAGTTGTTTGAAAAGAAAAACGTCACACCCAAATTCCCGGGTCTATTTCTTTTTTCTTCGAAAAGGGCCAAACACATGCTGCGAGAGGTAGGCAGCCTCGGCAACAAATTGATCGATTCTATTTCTGAAAACTGCAAACGCAGCGAGTGATGGAATCGCGACAATCAAGCCGCCGACGGTCGTTACCAACGCTTGGTAAATTCCCTCAGCCAAATCAGGTGCCGTTGCCCCTCCTGGGGGAGCGGTAGCAACCTGCTGAAACGCGAACACCATACCAACGACAGTCCCCAATAGCCCCACCATGGGAGCGATATTACCTATCACATTCAGGTATTCTACTTTTCGATAAAGACGGGAAGATTGTTCCGACAAGGCGTCCTCGATCGATTTTTCCACGGAGGACCATCCGTAATCGATTTCGGAGATCCCCTGCAACAGAACGAAAGACAGAAAACTCGGATTTTGGTGGCAAGCCTGTTCCGCATCGGAAATGCTGCCCTTCAAGAGCGCCTGCCGAACTTTTTCATGAAGCCCCCGAGGCATCAACTCGCTGCGGCGTATGGAAAGAAGCTGCTCAAAAATCATATAGGCGGCAATCATTGAAAGTGACAGAAGACCAAAAACCAGAATGGCACCGGTAATTCCTCCGGAAAAGACAATTTCAATCAGACCTTTCTGGTTGACGGATTTTGCTGCCTCGCCAGAGCCTAGCGTTTCCTGAGCGACACTGCCGCCTGCCAACGCGGCAAAACATAACACTACCAGCACAAATTTCAGTCCCACTTTAGTCAACATTTATCAAACTTGCCCCGCTGCCTGCAAACTTCAAACAATTAGATTTTTCTAAAAACAATCGACCTGTTGAGCATCTTTTATCGGATCTCCAAATCAGCCGAGCCCCCGGCGGGAAATTTCTCCATCGCTCTCCGCCCAGGGACTGTCGTAGTATAGCGGTTCGCTAATTCCCGCAAAACCAAATTGCCCGCTGAGCGGTCACCCTGACGGTCTAGTGCAATCGCCGCTGCCTCTAAAGATGCTGCGCCCAGTTGATAATGTTCCGGGTAAAGGATGGGCAACTTTAGAAACTCCGCTGCCGCCGACAAGTAGTTTTCATTGTTTTGCATCAGGTTTCCGGCCATCCAAATCGGACCCGCTCGGTCGAGACGATGCATTTTTTCGATCGCACGTCGCCAACGCAACAAATCTTTATTCGATAGGGATGAAATTTCGCAGCGGTAAACCTGGAACGCTGCAAGTTGTGAAACCCTTGTCATCATTCCATCAGGATCATCCCTGCCCGCCAGTTGGCGTAATACTTTAATTGCGACGGTATTGGAATGCTGATCCAGCGACCAACTGGCGGCAATAAACTGCTCCAACGGGTTTCCGGATAACATCTTGTCAAAGACTTTTTTCTGGGAATCGATAATCGGCCTAAACTGCCAAGTAACAGGGATGACATGGAAAAAACGATGATTCGGCTTCCCGGCAGAAAGTGCCAGAAACAAACCAATCGCTTTTTCATTTTCCTCCAAGGCTGACTGGCAGAGGATTTGTTGAGCAATCAGCTCCCGTTTCACCCATTGCCGCTGCTCCCCAGCAATCGCTTTTTGGTAAGCCTGATTGGCTTGCTCGAATTTAAAACTCTTGAAAAGACGATCCGCAGAACTTCGGCCGGATAGGTCCGCCGTTTCGACTCTTGCTATTCGCTGGGTATTGATTGTCTGTTTCCTGCCATCGCTGGTCACCAGGTACAAATTTTCCGAATCGAATTCCCTAATCGTTCCCTGAAAACGAGTTCGGCCGGACTGGATGGCAGACCGTTTCAAGAAGACGATATCTTCGGCGAGCAGATCGTCATGGTTCATCCAACCTGCCGCTGCAAAATACACTGCCGCGAAAAAGACAAAAACCCATTTTTTTGGTTTATAATCTTTTGAACGAATCAACAAACTCTCCATCAACATGATCACCAGTACCTCTTCCAAGTTCACGCCCAGTCAGAATCCCCGGTCAGAGTCCCCCGTCATCTGAATTACGGATCTTCTCTTCTCCAAAGCGAACCTACAAATGCACCCTTTGTTAAAAAACCTGATTCAATCACTCTCAATTTCTATTCTATGCCTTTTGGGGACCTGTGCGTTATCGGTAGGCCAGGATTCCAAATCCGACTCCCCGGGCTCAGAGAAGATCTACGATACCGAGAAAAAGACCGAAGGCCTGCTTTCTCCGGCTGATTCACTGCGATCCATTCATTTCCCCCCGGGCTTTGTAAAAACTCTTTTTGCTGCAGAACCGGAGATTAGGCAACCTATCGCAGCCACAACCGACCCCCGTGGCAGAGTGTGGATTTGCGAAAACTACACCTACTCTGACCGAGAACTTAATTTTGATCTAAGTCTGCGCGACCGCATCGTCATTCTCGAAGATACCGATGGCGATGGGCAAATGGATAGCCGGAAGGTCTTTTGGGACCAGGGAACTCGTTTGACAAGTATTGAAATTGGCTTTGGTGGCGTCTTCGTCTTATGCGCTCCAAATCTTCTCTTTATCCCGGACCGAAATCGGGATGACATTCCTGATGGACCACCAGAAATCCTGTTGGACGGCTGGAATGATAATGCAGTCCGACACAATATCGCCAACGGATTAATGTGGGGTCCAGACGGCTGGCTTTATGGTCGACATGGAATCCTCGCCACTTCGTGGGTAGGAATTCCAGGCTCATCACCGTCCCAGCGTCGATCCATCAATTGTGGAATCTGGAGATATCATCCGGGGCATCAACATTTCGAAGTAGTGGCCCATGGAACAACCAACCCTTGGGGCATGGATTACGATAAAAACGGAAACCTATTCATGATCAATACCGTCATCGGCCATCTTTGGCATGTTGTTCCGGGTGCCCGCTTCGACAGGATGTACGGGTCCCATTTTAATCCCTATACCTACGAGACAATTGGTCAGACAGCGGACCACTATCACTGGAATAAATCTGGCGGTGAAGCTTGGAGCGACACAAAAAAAATTGGCGTCACCCCACAGACAGATCGATTTGGTGGTGGTCATGCGCACTGTGGATTAATGATCTATGTTGATCAGTCCTGGCCTGAAAAGTACCACAACACTGTCTTTACGTGTAATCTGCTTGGGCATCGGATCAACAACGACCGCCTTGAGAAAAAAGGAAATGGATTTACGGGCAAACACAATCCCGATTTCGCAAAATCAACCGACAGCTGGTTTCGAGGAATCGAACTGATTCGATCCCATGACGACGGATTCTATATCCTCGACTGGCAGGACACCGGAGAATGCCATGAAAATGATGGGGTCCATCGCAATAGCGGTCGGGTATTTAAAGTCAAATTCCTGGCAGAAAATGTGAGTCACCCTGCTCCGAATCTTTATGCTCTTTCGACCGACAAGCTCTTCTCTCTAATTACCAAAAGTCGCTGGCATTTTGAAAAAGCGGCCATTGTCTTGCGTGAACGTACGCATGCCTCCAGGGAAGAACGAGAAAAAGTTGGAACGTTATTAAGGGCTGCATCAGATCGGTCACCAGCTATTCGATTCATGAAATGGATTTTTTCAGCAGACCACGGCGCAGACAAGTTATTTGGTGAAAATGAATTGCCAAAAAAGCTAAACCTGATTACAAGTGCAGTCCTATCCGAAACGGTGAATCCCGGCGACGCCGAACTTGCTCATTTACATTTATTGAGAACTTGGTTTAACGAGGCAACATTGAAGAACACCATACCGGCGGCAGATTTTTTTCCGGAACTGGCTCGGCAAAGCCGCTCGCCGGCCGTTCGCTTGGAGATTGCTACTTGCCTTCCAAAATTGCCCCCTAAAACTCGCTTGGCCACCGCCAAACAACTATTGCGATTTGCAGAAGACTCTCACGACCAAACGCAGCCATTGCTTATTTGGTATGGGATCGAACCGTTGGTCATCAAGTTTCCATCAGAATCGGCTAACCTTGCCATAGCCAGTAGGTTTCCGAAAGTCACCAAGTTGATCGCCCGTCGCCTGACGGAAAGAATCGAAAATCCGTTGATTGCCCAAAACGTGATTTCCATTATCCGGAAGAGTCCGGCCAAGCTTGCCACCCTAACGGGAATTGCAAATGCTCTTCGCGGCCGTCGGCAGGTCAAAATGCCCAACGGTTGGAAAAATCTCGTCGCCGAACTCCCGGACGGAGATTACCGCCCTCTCCTGGATGAAATCGGTGTAGTTTTTGGTGATGGAAAGTCATTGCAAAAAATATTGGAAGTCGCCACCGATAGCAATGGCGATCCTCAGATGCGTGGTCAAGCCTTGTTGACCCTGGCCGAAAACCAATTTGACAATTTACTTAATTTGCTCAACCAACAATTCAATGACAAGCAAGTCCGTCGCTACGTCATTCAGGCCTACGCTTATTGTGACGCCCCTGAAATTTCAGCAAAGCTCGTTAACCAATTTAGTAATCTGAAACCAGCATCACAATTGGCGACGATCAATACACTCACCAAACGAAAATCTTGGGCCATGGATTTGCTCCTCGCGGTCAACAAGAGCCAAATTGAGAAATTCCATATTTCCGCCTGGCATGCCAGACAAATTGATAACCTAGGCGACGAAGAATTATCCAAAAAACTGGAAGCCACTTGGGGTACGGTGCGCAAATCCACTGAGGAAAAAAACCTTGAAATCCAGCTGGTTCGAAAACAAATGTCCAATATCAAAGCGGACAACATCGATTTTGAAAAAGGGAAAGTCCTTTTTCAGAAAACCTGTAGTAATTGCCATGTACTTTTCGGCGTGGGCGGAACAATTGGACCAGATTTGACCGGCGGAAATCGCCATGATCTCGGCTACCTGCTGGAGAACATTGTGGACCCGGGGTCGTCAGTCGCTCAGAATTTCCGCACATCCATCCTCAATCTTGTGGACGGGAGAACTTTAACCGGTGTTGTTTTAAGCCAAACAGAAAATACATTACAACTGCAAACCTCCGAAAAAATCGTCTCTATTGCCCGTGGCGATATCGAGGCGATCCAACCAACCCTCAACTCTCTGATGCCAGGGGGATTGCTGAATTCACTCGATGCGGGCCAGAGGAGAAACCTGATCGGCTATCTTCTGTTTAACTGAAGCACGGGATTCGCCAGCAATGATTCTCATCTCGTATTACCGTCAACAGCCAGACAGCCGGTGATTTGTATTTCAAATCGAGATATTTTGCTGTCGCCATTTCAAAACGGCGTAGAGTCTTTAGGTTGGCATGAACGTTGGACAGTCGTTCACTGCAACCCCAGCCAGTTAATCTGACTCGGTCGACTGGACATTCACGAATTCGATCGCTGAGCGAGGAACCCAGCCGCGGCGGTTTCCGGCGAATTTTACATGCAGCCACTGATCACGCACCTCCTCGACGACAGCTTCCACCCCTGCCGGTATCAGCGTTTCGAAACTGGCTGGAGAGTTCATCGCATCCGCGTTGCGTGCGATGGTTTCTTCGGCAACAAATACGACCTCAAGGCCACCTTTTTCAGAGCCTGAAAAATAACAAGGAATCAACATAATCCCCCAAATCAGAAATGGAATGACGCTGTATTTCCATAGAGAACCGATTTGAAAACGGATAGTAACAGCGACCAATCCACATCCCATGACAAAAAAAAGGCCGGCGACAGCCGCAATCTCCTCATCCCCAAAAAATCTGCACCAAAAAAACAGAGTCCCGAACATCCCCTTTTTCTGGGTGTCATGTTCCCAAACTTGTAACTGCTCCCTCAGGAATTCCAGGTTTTCCCGAGCCTGAGCATTGTCCGGTTGCAGCCGCAAAGCCCTCTTGTAGGCCAGAACTGCGAAACCATTGTTCCTACTCTGAAGAGAAGCATTCCCCCAACCTGTCATTAGCTTTGCGGTTGGATTATTGATGGATTCAATCAAATCCCGAAAGGCAATTTCGGACTGTCGAAAAGCAGCGAGGCGATCTTGGGAGTTTTCATTTTCCATCGCAGATCGATAGAGGTTGACGGCCTGAATCGACCGGGTTTCAAAATCAACGTCCGAATTTTGTTGAGCTATGATCACCCCGGTGCCAAGTAGAACTGTTATCAAC
Organism: Planctomycetota bacterium; assembly: GCA_014238905.1. Classification (GTDB taxonomy): domain Bacteria; phylum Planctomycetota; class Planctomycetia; order Pirellulales; family Pirellulaceae; genus JABAAE01. The sequence goes on along the minus strand of JABAAE010000013.1, from coordinate 198,243 downwards.
ATGACCACCAACAGCTGGCCGATGAATCCCGTTCCATCAATAGTCCGACCAGAGAATTGACCGCCTGAACTTTTATGATTGACTCGGATAGGCATCAGGGAATTCTCTTGTTAAATGGATCTCATCAGCCGCTTGGCGGCATCTTGCAATTCCTGTTTTTCCACCTCGGATGGCGGAGTCGGGCGAAAAGCAATCTCATCGCATTTGGAAATCAGGCTGTCCACAAGAGGTTGTTCGTCTTCTCCCGCCCAATTTTCCCCAACACTTTGTAGTTCACGAAGCAAGGTGCCGAGGTTTTCAATCACATCATCATCCAGAGCGAGGGCGTTGATCCTGGTGCGAATTGCGTTCATCCTGTCACGGAAAAGTTCGCCTGCGGACTTGGGTTTGACTCGTCGTCGATCCAGAATTGCAATGAGGATACAGATCCCTCCCAGCACATAGAAAACGTAATACTGTGTTCCACTGAATCCAGATTTTGATTTTTTTCGAAACTCCGAAACATCCGATTCGATCGATAAATCAAGGATAGCAGAACCCTGTTCCAACAAGTCCGCGTTCATTAAATCGTTTTTTGACGTCACGCTGGCATCGGGTCGGACAACGTCATCTGAAGTGATGAATTTTCCCTCGCTGACATCTAAACTAATCGATTTTGATTCCACCGTAACGTATTGTTCCGCCGATGGATCAAACCATGAAAAACGAATGGGAGGAATTTGGTCGACGGATTCGTCCTTGACCCGAAAAGGAACCGTAAACTGTTTTTTGTCGCCGGATACTACACCGCCGATCGCTTCGTCTGTAACATCAAACTTTTCTGGTGGTAATCTCGATGAAATCTCAGGCAAGCCCACCGCATCAAGATTTCCAACGCCTGAAATTTCCAACTGAAGTGAAACCGGATCGCCCACTCGAAAACGGGCTCGATTCACGCTGGTGGACAGAGAATATTTCTCGCCAATGGCTCCGCTAAAACCCGACGGTCGACCTTCGCTGGGAAATGGCAGGACATTGACACTGATAGGCTCAGAAATCGCTTTTTGTGGAATCGTCTTATAGCCTCCCAGTCGATCAACCGGTAAATCAAAAAGGTTGGTTCTCCTGGCGACTCCAATGATTTTTCTGCAAATCGCCACCGCAGCCGGGATCTGCATACTTTGAGGCCTGTCCACCACCAGTACCGACTTTACCGTTAGCACTTGGTAAGTTTCTCCCCGATCCGTTTCCCGGGAATACGTAGCGGGTAGCTGCAAGACTCCTTTTTTTGTCAAAATGCGAATCACGTTTCTTGCCTGCCTTTTTTCTGCGTTCAAGGTTTGAAACCGATCGAATATTTCCGTTTGGATCTTTAGCTCACGAATGGTCTGAACATCTCCAGAAAACTTCCACGCCAGTTCAATTGGAATTCGCTGACCAGGATAATAATTACCCGCTGGAAAATTGACCTCCAGTTTCATCTGATCATTTAATTCAATATCGCTGACGGTGACATTGAGGGGTGGATGGGAAAGCATCCGACTGCCTGCCTTGACCTGAAACGGGCCGATCGAATAGTCACCCGACTCAGAGACATCCATGACATAAGAATAGTTGTAGGAAGCTCCGCTCTGCACAACCCGACCATTAATAATCTGGGTGAACGACTGTTGTCCGGAATCGAGAAACCGCACCTTCAATCCTTCTGATTCGGTTCCAGCAATTTCTATTGTCGGCTCCACATCGGTACCCGAGACACGAACCTCAAACCGAATTGAATCACCAATGAAAAACGGACCTTCGCCAATCGAGACCTTTACCTGCTGGGCTTGGGCAATCAGGCCGGTGAAACAGGAACACAAAAGTACCGCTGCGAAGAATAGCCCTGGCAGAGCTGGCGTATAATATCGTTTTGGTTTCACGAGCCTTACCAATCCTTTTCCACACGTTCCCGGCTGCGCATTCGTTCTTTGCTTTCCCTGCGTTTGGCTTCCCGATCCCGAATGCCTTGTAGTATTTGGTTCATACTGGAGTTTTCATCGGTGGATTCGTCCTGCCGGGAACTCCCCCCCTGCTCTTCTTCGGACTCTTGATCCTGATTCTCTTGCTGGTCCCCCGGTTCGTTATTGGATTCATCCAATTGCTGCAATGCCAAGATCAATTTCTCAAGAGCTTCCGATTGGCCTGTTTTTATCTGATCAGGATTCCAGGCAGCCGGCGTTCCACTTTGAAGAACATCATTGATCAGCAACTCTGCTTCGGCAACCAACTTCGCGGCATTTTGAATTTTTTCAATTCGTTGTACCGGTTGCCTTGACCCGGCGTCCGCTGGAGATGTTGCCTGCTCTGGGCCAGACACTGTCGCTTGCTTTAGCAGTTGATCGGCCTGCTCACGAAGTGTTTTTGAAATTTCTCCAGAGTTGGCTGACAATTCCGCTTGACGGGACATTAGCGGACCTGACTTCAATTCTATTCTACTGTTATCCTCTTCATCCAATGGCGTGTTCGATTTTTCCGAAAGATCCCGTACAACCTTTTCGGTATCCTTGTTCAAAATATCCTGCCGTTGCACCGTCTCCCTGAGCTGTTCGACAACCGTAAAAAACAGCCTCCTCAGTTCTTCCAGTTTTCGGGTTGCTGAATTGGACAACTTTTCTTCAATTGTCCAATCGACATTTTGCTTTTCGGTGTCTCTCTCGGTACCAGACAGAGCCCTGGAATATTTTTCCAGGCCCTTCATGATTTTATTGATGTCAGCTTCAATTTGTGGCAACAGTTGTTTGGCAGATTCCAGTGAATCCTGATCCGCATTGGCTGGACCAGGGTCCGTTTCGGGTTGGCTGGCGACCGCTTGAATTTCAGCCAACTGACTGTCCACCAGCCTTAATATTCTACGAACACGGCCAAGGTTCTGGATCTGAATTTTCCCCAAGGCGTCAGCAATTTCAGATTGTAGGGACAAGGGTAAATTTCGAGCAGAACTGAAATCTCGATCCTGCTTCGATTGCGTCTGGTAGGCAACCTCTATCAGCGATTTAAAATCAGCAAATCGTTCGTAGGCTTCGAGCAAATTATCAATTGCTGATAACTGATGATTGTTAACTTCGATCAAGATTTTTCCAGATGGAATAGACGGATCATCAGGATCCCTTTTTAGACTCGCAGCGGATTTCTGAAAGGCGACGATCGCCTGTTTAAGATAATCTGATGCTTCCTGAAGATTTTCCTGTGGAACCCCAATCGCTGAGTCCGGTTCGCCATTGTTTGAAGAACCAGCCGCTGATTGGATCACTTCGTAAAGATCCTCAGTCCGTTCATACTGGGTATTTTGAAATTGCTCTAAATACTCAACGTCCAACCACTTAGGCACGTTCTTTTGCCGGCCTAAAAATGCGGAAAGCAGATTTTCTCCAGCCATTAAAGCATTGGTCTGCTGATTGAGTAAACGTGAATCGGCGAGAACCTGACCAATGACATCGGCGGGTTGCCGCAATTGATCTCGCGCCCGTTGCAATTCATCCAGACCCAACGCCGATCGACGTGCACCCCGTGCACCATTTCTCAATCGAAATTGACTTCGCGCTTGGCCCAACCGTTGGCCAGCCCGCTCAATATGGTCCACTGCCCTTCGCATCTGAGCCAGTCTCAACTGGGGAGAACTATTCAAATTTGTGCCAGGCGTGGGCGAACTGGCCGCAGTCTGTTTTTCACCCTGATCCACCTCTTGCATGGCATTGAGGTTCAATTCATGCAAATCCGAATTCAATAATCTCTGATCGACACTCAACAGGCGAAATGGTTTATCGAATTGTTCCAATGATCCATTGGCAAGTTCAACCCGCGATACCTGCTCCAGTAACTGACGGGACCGTTGGAGAATTTGTGATTGTCGTTGAATCAGCTCTGCCAGTTGACCTTCGAATTCCTTCGGGTTGACTTCCCGCAATGAATCGGCCAGTTCGGTGATTCGACGCAAGATGATCTCAAGATTTTTTCTGGCATCTTCATTCCTGGGACGCAGACGAATCGCCTCCCGAAACCAGTTCGCCGCCAACTTCAAAGACTGGAGCGCGTCTTCCGGTTGGGATTCCAACGCGGCATCCGCCTGATAGGTTTTCACCCATCCAAGATTGTATGCGGCTCGATATCGCAATTCCGCATCCTTCCCAGCGTTGGTTCGGGCCGCTTCCAACAATTTTTCTGCGTATTGCGAATTGGAATCCAGAAGAACAAGGGACTGGTTATAACATTGGATCGGGTCAGCTGGGATCTCCCATTCCGGTTGAGAACTGGACATGTCCGCTCCCAGAACTTCATCACCTGGCTTGGTGGGCGGTGTTGAAGTCGATGGATTGACGATGACCGGCCCCGCGTTGTTTTTCCCCTCTTGGCACTGTCCAAGGTCCGACGAGAGAAATCCAATCAGGATCCATGTGAGGGGAACAGCCCAGCTCAATCCAACACGTCCATTTTCTTCAGGAGAAGATCCTGACGAGAATCGCAAACCGCTGGAAGAAGATTTGGGAATTCTTTTTTCGTCCAGCCATTGACCGAATGACTTCCTCGAAAAAAGGATTGGATTGGAAATCAGAAGTGACACCACAAATAGCCCCAAGCCAACAACGAGAGGCCAACGAAATGCCTCATTTCTTACGATCTGTCGAGTCTCGCTTCCCGCTCGAAGCAACGGCTGGATGTGATCCCGATGGATCGATTCAAAATCAAGGGAACCAACGCCCGCAGGAATGAATGCGCCGTCCGTCAATGTAGCAATTTGAGTCAAAGTAGGAACATCCAGTCGACTAATAATCGGTGATCCACTCGAATCGGTAACGTAGTTCGAAAGGCCGGTTTGAGGATCCGTTATTTGAATCTTGGCACCGGCTTGATCTCCAAATCCTATCGTAATAATAGTGATCCCGCGTTCAGCAGCCTCTTTGGCAGCATCCAGCGGTTTCGACCCATTGTCTTCGCCATCGGTAATCAAAATGATTACCTTGGACATATCCGCGGTATCCGAAAAACCGGCCATTGCCCGGCGGATTGGAGTTTCCAACAAAGTCCCACCCCGACCTACACTGCTGGGTGACGTTGACCGAAGCAGGATTTTCAAATATCCAAAGTCGTTGGTAAGTGGACACAATAACGTTGACTTTCCAGCAAACGCAATCAATCCAACTTGGTCCCTCTGAAGATAATTCAGGAGAATCTCCAGTTCCGATTTAGCCCTCTCAAGTCGATTCGGTACTGCATCCTCAGCCAACATGGAACGGCTGACATCCAGGCAAACCATGATTTGGGCTCCGATAACGGGAACCTGTCGTTCGGTGAATCCACTTTGAGGGCGCAACAAGGCGACCGCAAAACAGGTCAGCGATACCCCCCATAAAACCCAACCCAACAGACGTGACCCGATGGAATTTGTTCTGGCCAATCTCTCCTGCATTGCCGCAGCGATAAACTTCCCGAGAACTCTTCGGTTTCTAAATTCCAAATAAACCACGACGACAACGACGATGAGGATGCCCCAAATCAGGTAGACCCATTCCAAATTGGCAAATTGAACACCTGACATTTAGTGGTTCACTCCATTCAGCAGCCGAATGCCGGCACCTCTTTCGGTTAATTCAACCTCTTCCCAAACGATCATCTCAATTTGATTCAGCATAGTTTTCGAAAAACGGTCAATTGAAGAAATGTAGAGGCTACCAGCAAAAGTACCGCGGCAAATGCAAAGCCATGATAATGCTCTTCGAATCTCAGGAATTGCAACTCGGAAACCTCTGTTTGTTCCATCTCGTCGATTTCGGCATAGATTCGATTCAGTGAGTCTCGGTCGGTCGCCCGGAAATACTTTCCGCCTGTTTTTTCCGAAATGGCCTTCAATGTTGCCTCGTCAATTTCCACCTGCATCGCGAGAAGCTCCATTTCACCGGTAAACTGATTCTTTACCGGAATGGGAGCATAGCCGTTGGTTCCCGCACCAATGCAATAAACCTTGATGTTGGAAACTGCAGCTAAATCTCCCGCTTTCAAAGGATCAAGTTTACCTGCGTTATTGACGCCATCGGTCAGCAGAATGATGACTTTGGACTTGATTTTGCTTTTCCGAAGACGCTCGACTGCCAAACCAATCCCTTCGCCAATCGCCGTTCCACCCTCACTTTGATCGGCCAACTTGACTTCTTCAACAGTCGAAACCAAATTGCCATGATCCAACGTCAAAGGGCAAACGCTATCAGCAAAACCTGAAAACGTCACCAAGCCGATCATGTCATTTAGCCTACCATTCGTACCGGCGGCATCCTGATCGGTAGACAGATCCAGGTCTGAATCACGGCTGTCACTTTCCCCCATTACAAACTGTCGCAACACGTCCTTGACCACTTCCAGTCGATTCACGTTGAGATAATCCTTTTCCAGATCCCGGGCATCCATCGACCCTGAGCGATCAATAACCATGATGATTGCAATTCCCTCCCGAGAGATTTTTGACGTAGCGTCGGGCGATTGTGGTCGGGCCAATGCTATCGCGATCAAAACAATCGCGAGACAAGTCAGCCAGACCGGCAAACTTTCTAACCGCGTCCGCCAGGTCATCCTGATGGTCTCCATGATTTCAGTCGACGGAAACGCTACCGTTGATCGACTGGCAGTCATGACGTAGTAGACCGGAATTACAATCAGACCAGCCAACAACCACCAAGGATTTTCAAACAACCAGTTATTCATTTTTCCCCTCGCCCTGACTGGGAATTGGCGGCGAGCTCTTTTTCTGAGCGTCTTGGCCATGAACGCTGGGCGACAAGTTTGAATCCGTTTTTGAGGATGGACCCAATCGGTCAACCCGATTCTCGCTCTGAGAAGCACGACAGTCGGAGGGCGGAAAATCCATCATGGGGGAGTCAACTCGGGTCTCTTCCAAAAACCGGTCAGCGGCTTGCAAAGAGCCCTTGATGTCCTCCGAAGAGGGCAGCATGCCGGCAAACTTCACCAGATCGGCATGCTTCAAGAATTTCTTCAGCAAGCTCTTGTGACTGGAGATCAGTTCGCCAGAACCGGAAACCAATTGAATAAACTCCTCGGTAGTCAATTCAGGTGCTCGCAACTCAAATCGATTTTCGAGATATTGCCGAATGATTGCCGTCAATTCGACATAGAACCCATCAACGTCAGCCTTTTTTGGCAACGGTCGACTAACGAGCTGCTCCAACCTCCGTTTTGCCAGTTGATAGGCAGTCCGCCGAACCACCCGTTTCCGGCGGTGCCACCAAAACAGCCCCAAACAGACAATCAACACAACGAACACCGTCACAATGACTGCGGGAAAGCGGCGAACATCCCAGAAATCATCAACGGCAGGACTTCGCTCCATCAACCCCAAGGGGGGCTGCATGCCGTCGGTGGCCGAATCAACCACAACCGATTTAACAACGAATGATATCCTGTCGGTGAGTAGCTCGTAGGCATCCATCCCTTCGGGCGCCCGCTGTTCACCCGGTCTCCGATCCACAAATTCAATAAGAACAGGTGGAATCAAATGCTTTCCCGAAGGAGGTGACTGAAGTTTGTATTTTTGAGAATAAACAGTTTCCCCATTAGCACCTCGTTTCTCCCGAGGCGTAAAATCCACAATTTGAAATCGCCCTAAAGCCTCACCAAACTCCGGCATGAGGACTTCCACATCGGGATCAGCGGTTACCTCGATATCCAACACCAAAAGATCTCCAATCACCGGATCCTCCGGAAGGAGTGATACTCGAACCTGAACCGGTCCCAACGTCCTCGACTGCTGCTCCACCGACCAACAACATGAACCTGCCTGGCCGTCAACGGCCAGGAGAAAAAGAACTGTCCCCAGGAGGTTTCGAATAGAAATCATCGACGTCGCCTTTTTTCCCTCATCCGAAAAAAGTGAACCAATGGGTCAACCACCGGTCGTGAACAGTCAATGGAAATAAAATCGATCTTCGAGGATCGAAGAGCCGATTCCACTTTTTGTCGACGATTCAAACACTTCTCCTGATACTCCTTACGCACCATCGCTGATGAAGAGTCAAGATGAATCACCCGACCAGTTTCGGCGTCGGTCAGATTTAACAAACCGGCGTTGGGAATCTCAAATTCACGCGGGTCAGATACCATAACAGCAACCACATCATGTTTCCGATTGGCGCTTTGGAGCACAGGCAAGTAGTTATCGTCCAGAAAGTCGCTGACCACAAAACAAATTGTTTTTCGATGGGTCACCTTCAACAAAAACTCCATCGCACCAGCGATATTGGTTGATCGTCGAGGACTTCGCCAGCGGCGACTAGGACGTCGAAAAAACGAAAACCTCCGCGACGGGGATTGGCCAGAAGAATCCCCTGTCGTCAAACCCTCGGGGCCTCCCTGCGCTAGTACCTCCCGAACGACACGCAACGAGTGCTTTTGGCCTTTCCGTGGGGGAATGAATGTCTCAATGTCACCGTGAAACAGCGTTAACCCGACTTTATCGTCATTGAAATTAGCCGCAAACGATAAAAGTGCACAGAGCTCTGCCACCGCATCTCTCTTGGATCGACTCTTTGATCCAAAATCCTGTGATGCCGAAACATCGGCCATCAGCATCAACGTCAGCTGACGTTCTTCCACGAACCGCTTCACAAATGGTGCCCCCATTCTAGCGGTCACATTCCAGTCAATGGAGCGAATTTCGTCGCCGGGAACGTAGGGTCTCACCTCATCAAACTCAATACCACCCCCTTTGAAAACCGACTCATACTGACCGGCCAATACGTCAGCGACTTGGCGACCGGTATTGATCTGGATCTCTTTAACACGTTTGATAATGTCTTTAGCAAACATAGAAAAAATATTTTAATGGATCGTGCACCAAGAATTGTCGGACCGGCGGTCGGTCGGATAGGCAAAGTCTAACCATTAGGGGACGGGAACATTATCCAAGATTTTTTTCACCACATCATCCGCTGAAAGTCCCTCGGCTTCTGCTTCAAATGTCAAAATCATCCGATGCCGGAGAACATCCAACGCCATTGTTTTGCAATCGTGGGGCGTCACATAACCTCTTCCTTGAAGAAACGCATTTGCCTTGGCCGCCTTGATAAGAAAAATACAAGCGCGGGGACTGGCACCCGACTCAATCATTGGATCCAACGACGCCAATCCGTATTCCGAAGGGGATCGAGTCGCCCTGACAACATCCACGGTATAATCGCGAACTTTGTCGTCAACCCAAATTCGGTCGATCACCTTGGAGGCCTCAATAATTTTCTCCGGTTGAGTCGTTTTCCGAATCTCGGGAATAGGGCGACCGCCTGACATGCGTTCAGTAATCTTGCGTTCCTCTTCCCGGGATGGATATTCGACTAAAATTTTCATCATGAATCGATCGATTTGGGCTTCGGGTAATGGGTAAGTCCCCTCCTGATCGATCGGATTCTGAGTCGCCAGCACCAGAAAAGGCTCGGCTAACTGAAATGTCTCGCCACCGATGGTCACCTGTCGTTCCTGCATGACCTCCAGCAAAGCTGCTTGAACCTTGGCCGGAGCTCGGTTGATTTCATCTGCCAAAACCAGGTTCGCAAAAACGGGGCCCTTCTTGACTGTATAACTGCCATCCTTGGGTTGGAAAATCTCGGTGCCAATCACATCGGCCGGTAACATATCGGGCGTAAACTGAATCCTGGAAAACTCGGTATCGATCGCATCGGCTAAACTCTGCACCGCCAAAGTCTTTGCCAGTCCCGGCATACCCTCAAGTAAGATGTGGCCGCCGGTCAAAACACCTACCAGTAAACTGCTGACCAGTTTTTCCTGACCAACCAACACCCTGCCGATTTCGTCTTTCAGCTGGGTACAAATTTCAGAGTACAGAGATATTTGTTCTTCGATTTGTGTTGACATTTTTAAGAGATGAATCCTGGTGTTTGGTTTGCCGGTCACTATCTCCACCGAATGAAGGTGGACAATCACCCCCAATGGCCAAGCAAAACGGAAAACCATGCCAATGGTAACCTCTAGCTTGAAGAATGGTCTGCCGAGGATCGGTTGCCAGATTCATTCTAATCTAGCAATCAAAGCCAAGACTTATTTTGGAAACCGGCAACCCCCTCAATTCTCAGGAACAAAGGCATTTATCGCAAGTCCCAACCAACATACGGATGGACCGGCACCCGAATTTACGGTGCCACTGCGGAGAGCTGTGGAGGTTGGAATATTGCGGGCTCCAGAATTTTTACGTTATTGGAGATCGAAAAGATCGAGAGAGCATCAACAAAACACTGCGGTGCTGATAGCGGAGTTCCTATGGCACTTCGAATGGATCTGTCGATGACCATCATTTCCGGGCTCAGTTTTTCCCAACAGCAGTTAACCTGACACCCAGTTCATCGGCTTTGCCTCGCCGTTGCAGTCGATAACCCATTCACCCAACGGATCGGATTGGGCGATTCCAAACTCGATAGAGATTGAATCCGATTCGGATCAATTTTCTCAAACAAAGCCGTGCATAACGCGAGGACCGGCGGACTCTGACCGGTTCGATTTGCTGGGATGCCATTTCACCCCAAGAGGAAACGTCACCACCGGGAGGACCCAATGGCCAGCCAACAGGCTTCCGCTGCCTGAAGCTGAAATCAGGATCAAAATGGGATCATTTGCCGAATTCAGTCGAAAAAAACGGCAGGGAATTGACGAATGACATGATTTCCATTCCAACGTTGCCCGATAATTCTAAAAAGCATTCAAGATATGGTAAGCCGAGCATTCACCCAGAATTGCTCTAAACCTATACTGTCATAGGACAACAGCAAGATAATCCCCGCGACAAGTCCCCCGGTCTTCATCAAAAACCACCCTTTTTCGGCTCTCAACAGGTAAGGCAAACACTCCATGACCTCCTATCGTCTCACCCACTTGAAACAGCTTGAATCGGAAAGCATCCATATTATCCGGGAGGTTGCCGCCGAGTTCTCCAACCCCGTCATGTTGTATTCCGTCGGTAAAGATTCCTCGGTCATGGTCCACCTGGCCATGAAGGCCTTTTATCCTGGCAAGCCACCGTTTCCATTGCTACATGTAGACACGACTTGGAAATTCCAAGACATGTACGACTTTCGCGAAGACTATGCCAAGAAGGAGTTGGGGCTTGAGGTTTTGACATTCATCAATAAAGAGGGGCAAAAACACGGCTTGGATCCTTTGGAAAACAGTGAAAAACATACTGAATTAATGAAAACAGATGCCCTCAAAATGGCGTTGGATTTGCATCGCTTCGATGCGGCTTTCGGTGGGGCTCGTCGGGATGAAGAAAAATCAAGGGCGAAGGAGAGAGTTTATTCTTTTCGCGACAAATTCCATCGCTGGGATCCCAAGAATCAACGGCCGGAACTGTGGAGCCTCTATAACGCTCGGGTCAATCCCGGCGAAAGCATCCGAGTTTTTCCATTGTCAAATTGGACGGAACTGGATGTCTGGCAATATATCCATCTCGAAAAAATCCCCATTGTGCCCCTCTATTATTCAGCACCAAGGCCGGTCGTCGAACGCGACGGTGTCGACATCATGGTCGATGATGATCGACTACGATTGAAGCCAGGCGAAAAACCGACCATCAAGAACGTTCGATTCCGCACATTGGGCTGCTACCCGCTGACCGGTGCAGTCGAGTCTCCCGCCAAGACGTTGCCGGAAATCATTCAAGAGATGTTATTAACCACCACTTCTGAACGCCAGGGAAGAAAAATCGATCAGGATGAAGGGGGTGCGGGCATGCAAAAGAAGAAAGAACGTGGGTATTTTTAGGTTGGGATGAATTGCCAAGGGATCCCCCTAACCTGCAAAGACAGTCCGTCGCTTTGCCCGACCCAATCCATCACTCGAATTCCAATAGAAAAACGAATGTCACATCAATCGAATTTGATTAAGAGCGATATCGATGCTTACCTCAAGCAGCACGAACAAAAAGAGTTGCTGCGTCTCTTGACGTGCGGAAGCGTAGACGATGGAAAAAGCACCCTGATTGGGAGACTTTTTTACGACGCAAAGCTAATGTTTGAGGACCAACTGGCGGCGATTGAAAAGGATTCCATCAACCAAGGGACCACCGGAGGAAGCTTTGACCCGGCGCTTTTTACTGATGGATTAACCGAGGAGCGTGAACAGGGAATTACTATTGATGTCGCCTACCGATATTTTTCCACCAACAAGCGGAAGTTCATCATCGCCGATACGCCCGGTCATGAACAATACACCCGGAATATGGCCACCGGTGCATCTACCGCTGATCTCGCCGTGATATTGATCGACGCGCGGCACGGTGTACTGACCCAGACTAAACGCCACAGTTTCATTGTGACCCTACTTGGCATCAAACATGTTCTGGTGGCGATTAACAAGATGGACCTGGTTGACTTCAGCGAGGAACGATTCGAAGAAATCCAGGCTGATTACAGGGACTTCGCAGCCAGATTGGACATACCAGACCTTCACTTTTTGCCAATATCGGCACTCAAGGGTGACAACATTGTTGACGCGGGAAACAATATGCCGTGGTTTCAGGGTTCTACGTTGATGAACTTCCTGGAAAACATTTACATCGGCTCCGACCGAAACATGGAAGACTTCCGTTTTCCGGTCCAACTCGTTAATCGTCCCCACCTGGATTTCCGAGGGTTTTGTGGCACGATTGCCTCGGGAATTATTCGCAAGGGGGACGAGATCATGGCCCTCCCCTCCAAAAAGAAAAGCCGCATTCAATCGATTGTCACACAGGATGGCGAACTCGATGAGGCGTTTACTCCACAATCAGTGACCCTCACACTGGAAGATGAAATCGATATCAGCCGAGGAGACATGATTGTGCGTCCCGGTAATGTACCGAAAACGGATCAGCACTTCGACGCCGCCATTGTGTGGATGGACGAAGAGCCGCTGGTACCAGGAAAAGAATATTACTTTAAGCATTCGACACATGTTGTTTCGGGTATCGTCAATCGGCTTCGATACCAAATTGATGTCAACACACTTCATCGCCAGGAAGCAGCCAAACTTGAACTCAATGGTATTGGACGTTGTCATGTTTCTACGACAGCCCCCCTGTTTTTTGACGGCTACCGCCGCAATCGAGCAACCGGTTCGTTTATCGTTGTCGACCGAATTTCTAATGTAACGGTTGCCGCTGGAATGATCCTTCAGCGCAATACCAGCGACAACCGAACCGATTATTGGGATGACCTCGAGGTCGAGTCCAACTCAACCGAGGACATCGAATCCGTTACCCCTCAAGAAAGAGCTCAAAGACTCGCGCAAACTCCAGCGACTTTGCTTCTGACTGGAAAACCGGGATCCGGGAAAACGAGTCTCGCCCGGACACTCGAAAGAAAACTGTTTGCAGCAGGATACAGTTCCTTGGTACTCGATGGCCCCGTTTTGAGACGTGGCATCAGCAAGGACCTTGACTATTCGATGGAAGGGCGAAGTGAAAATCTTCGCAGAGCCACTGAGATCGCGAAAATTGTCAATCAATCCGGATTGATTGCGATCTTGTCGATTGTCGCTCCCAGTTCAACGGTTCGCGGCAAAGCCGCCTCGTCATTTACAGAGCACCCGTTTTTGGTTGTTCATTTGGATCCTCCGGACGCCGAAATCGCGAGGCGAAACGCTGATCGGGATGTGATGACCGTTGCCTACGAATCGCCTGACCAACCCGATTTGAAGTTAGATACCCAGCGACAAACGGTGAGTGAATGTGCAGATCAGATCATCGAATTAATGACCAATCAAACGATCCTGCGTTGAAGTAGCTCTGAGCCAAATCGGTTTTTGAGTACCGTTGTTTGCGGTATCGTTGTTTGCGGTACCGTTGTTTGCGGTACCGTTGTTTCAACTTAACGGTGAACTCGGTTCCACCGATTTCAGCTCCACCGATTTCAGCTCCACCGGAAAAACCGAAGAGCAATCAGGAAACTCGCCAACGTCCAAACCAGCATCACAGCCAGTTGCGCGGCAATGTCAGTGATCGTATGTCCCTCAAGCATGACTCCCCGTAGGGCATCAATCAGGGGGGTCAGCGGCAGCAACTGTATAAACCACTGCATGAAATCAGGAAACTTGGTGGCGGAAAAAAAGATGCCAGCAAAAATCCAATTTGGCAACATGACCAGGTTCATTAGCCCGGAAACCGTTTCGATTGTTTTTGCTCGGCAGGCAATCATCAAGCTGATGCCTGCAAATTGGAATGAACCGAAGAGGATCAAGCCAATGATCAAAAGCAGATTACCGAATATCTGTACATCAAAAAAAAACCTTGCAACGAGCATCAATAGCAATATTTCAGGCACCAGGAAAAATAGGCGACTCAACATTGTCGACAGCATAAAGTCTCTGCGTTTCATCGGCGTGGCTATAAATCGCTTTAACAATCCACGAATCCGCATGTCTACTATTGCGAAACCGACGCCCCACAACCCGCTACCCATGATGTTCATGCAGATCAATCCGGGAATCAAAAAATCGATATAACGACCGCCAGGTTCGTCCATAATGCGATCCACGGCATCCAAGACGTCCTTGCGACCCATCTCCCGCTGCAAAAAATCATCGACGGCCTTTTTGGCGAGGTTACTGGTTTGATTGCGGGGGTCATACCAATAAACCAGGTCTTTGCCCGATCCTGCAGCTAACCCATCTGCACCATCCCTATCGCCGGACACCTCATCCACTTCAGCAGGGACCTCATCCACTTCAGCAGGGACCTCATCCACTTCAGCAGGGACAAGGACCAGCTCTGTTTTTCCCGTCCGTAGCAAAGTTCGGGCAGCTTCAAAAGAAAGCGACCGCACTTGGAATCTGCCCTCAGAATCGCCGTTGAAAAGATCGACCAGTTCCTTGGATTTCGATTCGGTCTCAACGATCGACACCTCGTAGGAGGTTGCGGAATCGGCGCGAAAAGCCAGTCCTAGAGTAAAGGTCAACAGAAGAGGAAAACAATAAACCCAGAAAACCGCTGCCGGTTCCCGGTAGAACTCTCGTAGACGCGTAATCACCAAATGCCGAAAGGGCGAGTAAGTTCTGATTTCCTCCGCCCGACGTTGCTTCTGCCCTGAGGATGGTTTTTGAACTGACAATCTAATCACTCGGTTTTGGGAAGTAGTGGGATGGTGGATCGCTATTGAGGAGCTTGCTGGGACAGTGCCCCGGAAATCGGCGGGTCGTCCTGATCGATTTCATCTTCTAGAGAACGACCGGTCAGAGAGACAAACACATCTTCCAGTCCCAGGTTCCGGGTGGATAGATTGGTCAGACGACATTCCAGAGATTCGAGGGTCACCATTAATGCTTGCAATAGAGTATCCGCTTCATTGCCTCGAAGGACATAGTGGTCCCTGTTGAAGCTGATATGAGACACCGCAGGCATTCTTGCAAGCGTGCTGATCAAGCTTGGATTTTCCTTCCCCGCAATGGAAAACTCGATATTACTATCACCGCCCAATTCAGAAACCAGGTCGCGAGGGGTTCCTGATTTAATAATCATCCCCTGATCAATGATAGCAACGCGGTCGCAAAGTTGTTCAGCTTCTTCCATGTAGTGGGTGGTGATCAGAACCGTCCGATTGTCATGTTTGAAGGACTCGATAATCTCCCAAAGCTGGCGGCGACTAAAAGGGTCTAGGCCCGTGGTTGGCTCATCGAGAAAAAGAACCTGTGGATCACCGATAATTCCGGTCGCCACCGCTAGGCGTTGTTTTTGACCTCCACTGAGTGTCTTCACCCAGGCATGCTTCTTTTCCTCCAGTCCCACTCTGGAGATGGCTTCATCTGGACTGATTCCCGTTCGGTAGAAGCTACGAAATAGAGAAATCGTCTCCCAGACGGAAAGCTTCTCAGAAAACTTGGTTTCCTGGAGAGAAATCCCAATGGATTCCCGTATTTTCATGGGATCGACCTGCCAGTCCATGCCAAGAACTTCGACCGCTCCTGACGATGCTGGAAGGATTCCTTCGAGAATCTCAACGGTCGTCGTCTTGCCAGCACCGTTGGGGCCCAGAATTCCGAAACATTCTCCCGTTGTGATCTCCAGATCGATTCCTCGAACCGCCTCCACCGGCAGGCGGCCCGAGTAGGTTTTCTTCAAATCGCGACAGGAGATGGCAATTGACATTGGCTTGATGGGTTCCTGGCTTGTGAATTCCTGGCTTGTGAATTCCTGGCTTGTGAATTCCTGGGACGGAATCGCCGCACTGACAGTCAGCAAAGGTGCACCGACGATCAGACGACCTCTATCAACCAAAAACGGGCAATAACTCGATACACCAAAAAACGATCAGCAATGAACTGAAAATCCAATCGACATTGCTGCAAGGAGGTGATTGGGGAGCGACTTCAAATTCCATGTGCTAGATCCGACACCCGGCAACGGTTTCATTTAAATCAAAGTCACAACCGGGTGCAATGACAGCACCTCGCCGGTTTGCCATTGCTTTCAACTAATGGAATATGCTATTTGCACCCTTTATTTAAACGTTTTACGGGAAATTCATCTTTAAACGTTTGTCGGGAAATCCCTTTTCACCACCCATCCATTTTAACCACCCGTCGGGAAGTTCTTTGTCCGCCAGTCTCCTGTACCGCGTCGTATGCGCCAACGAGTGCCGAAATATGCACCACAAGTTGGTAATGAACTCGCTACAACATTTGCGTGGCGATGACGCTTCCAAATGGCGAGACCAGTTCGTCAGATATTACGAACTTTATCTCCTTGGATCCAAAGATCCAGATACCAGGTTCAAAGATTTTCGCAATCACGTTCTCCATGTCAACGACAAGTTTTGGGGCGGAGCGATCACGCAGGCCAATCAATGGTACGGTGAACTGGTTTCCGATCTACAGGTGGGGAACTGGAAACAGGCGGTTTACTCGGCTGGTGTTTTAAGCCACTACTTCATGGACCCTTTGATGCCGCTGCACACAGGGCAAACCGAAGAAGAATGCGTCATTCATCGCGCCTGTGAGTGGAGTATTAACCAGTCATTCGATCGGCTAAAAGATCAGCTGGAAAACGGTGACGGTTATCCGGCATTTGAACTCCCCACATCGACGGATTGGTTGACTCGAACGGTCATGGCCGGAGCATCTCTTGCCAACCAGTACTACCAGACATTCATCGACCATTACAACATTGAGGTCGGCATCAAGGATCCAACCGCCGCCCTTGACGATAAACTACGGCAAATCACATCGAAGTTAATTGGGTATGCCAGCGTCGGTTTCGCGCGAATCCTGGAGCGGGCGTTTGAAGAGTCTCAACAAAAACCAGCTTCCACCAATACGACGCTGATGGGCTACCTGACGGCTTTGACCTTTCCCTTTGGCTGGGCTTCCAAAAAGATCTCCGCCATTTCTGATCGAGCAGCTGTCAAAAAAATCTACTCGGAGTACAAGAAGACCGGCAAAGTGATACGGTCGCTCCCCGCAGACGAAAAAACTGTCCGCCTGTTGCATGCTAAAGAAATCCTGCAAATCGACATTGAGGAATTAAACCAACGTGAAATTGGTTCGGTGGGAACAATGTCGACGGCAAAAATTCGCTCACGAAAAAAAATCGCAAGAACGAAACGACGCAGAGCCTCCAGGGAAAGTAAAGTCGCCACCGAAAGCAGTCTCCCTGAATCCCATCAACCTGGGTCACCCTCCACCCCATCACCAAATTCCTCAGTAAACAATCTGAACGCTGCGAATGCCGGCAGGGGTCAAACAAAAAATAAACTACGGGATCTAGTTTCCAGAAATTCTCTAAAATTTCATCTGGGTCCTAATGAACCCCTCGGTAACGCCCCTTCGATTGGCCCCAAGACAGCCGCCCGATTTCTGGATCTTGGCATCGCGACGGTAGGAGACTTGATAATCGCTGATCCCAATGCCACCGCCGTCGCTTTAAATTGCCGCCACATCGACGCAGACGACGTCAGGGATTGGCAAACCCAAGCCAAGCTCGTTTGCCAGATTCCAGGAATTAACGGACAGGATGCCCAAATCCTAGTTGCCTGCGGATTTGATGATCCACAGGAAATTGTCGAAGCAGAACCGGATCAACTGCTCTCTCTGGTCGACGAGTTCATTGCCTCAGCCGAAGGCCAAAGCGCATCAATTGAAGGCAAAAAACCCAATCTCCAAGCTGTGGAGAAATGGATTCAATGGTCAAAACGTGCTCGACCCTTACAGGCCGCATAAACCACCTTGAATCCTGTTTGCTTTGTCAGAATGTCAACCGACCTACCATGTTTGAAGCTATCTGAGCGATTACCTCAGCAAATGCTCTCGGCCAATCTCACTCTCCACCAAGTCGTCAACTATCAATTTCTTTGAATCAAATGAATCTCGTCGTTTCCGTGACGGGATCAGGTCGTCGCACAATTCTTCTTCTCTTGTTCACCATTGTTGAATGTCAAAACCAGCGACCAACGGCTTAACACTGATAAAGCACACTTTTTTCTATGGCTGGATCATTTTGGCCATCTCGATTGTCGCACAAATTCTAACCGCGCCCGGACAGACAGTGGGTGTATCGGAGTTCAACGAATTATTCGCGCAACGACTTGAATTAAGCAGCAGAAACGTCGCGGTTTACTATTGTATTGGTACAGCGATTGGCAGCCTTGGTCTTCCCCTGTTTGGCTTCATCATCGACCGCATGGGGTGCCGTTTTTCCTTGGCTCTTATTGCTTTTCTGCTCGGTGTAACCTGTTTTTTTAGTGGTGCAGTTCAAACTCCCTTACAGCTTTTGGCAGCCTTTACATTTCTACGGATGTTTGGACAAGGAGCACTTTCGCTGGTTGCCAGCACAATGGTGTCACTTTGGTTTAAGAAACACTTGGCGTTTGCCTATGCCATCCTGAGCATTGGATCCGGCCTTGGTATGATGTTTGTCCCCTATGTTTTTGGTCCACTGTTTGATCACTGCGATTTCGGTATCGCCTTCCAATGGATATCCGTTGCCATTTTTATTCTGGTACCGATCGCCCTGTTACTGGTTGTCAATCATCCCCATGCCATGGGACTTTCACAGGATGGTGTTCCGCGAAATTCGGGGCTTGAGAAGACCGATGAGCATTCTAATGGGCAACCGGATCTCGAGTCTGATTTGGAAAACTACACTCTTTTAGAAGCAATCTTGACCCCCGCATTTTGGATCGTCACGTTTGCACAATCCGCTTGGGCGTTAATAGGAACAGGTCTGGTTTACAATCGTAAAGCTATTTTCGATCAAACGGGTGCATCAGATGCCCTGACAGATCTTGCGGTTCCCGGGTTGTTTCTAGCGGTCATCGTCAGCCAATTGCTGACTGGATTGGTTGCCAAAAGACTGGGTCATGCCACCCTATTCACGACCGGAAGTCTGGCGATGGCGGGTGCCTGCGGCCTCATTGTTGTCCAATCACCCGTCAGTGCGTTTTCGGGATTCCTGACCTTCGGGTTTGCCCAAGGAATCTTTTTGATCATGGGACAAACTCTTTGGGCAGATTTTTTTGGAAGAAGCCATATTGGGCGAATAAGGGGTGTCGTCTCGATGATTGTTGTCTTGGCCAGCAGCGTAGGTGGTTTCGCTCTGACCATCGAACCAGAATCCTCATTTCCCTTTCAACCGGTCGGATATTCGGCCCTGACGATGGTGATGCTGGGGATTGCATGCACCATGATCCGAAAACCAACCAAAAAAAAAACCGGGGAATCGGCCTGGAAGTCTTGATTGGCCAGGCGCCGAATAAACCGATTATCCGGCTTTGATGACATGGAACTGATTGTTTCGATTCATGTCCCACAGAGTTGGCGGGGGCCTGGTTTTCAACAAAATCACAGCCTCCCTGCGAGTGTTCAGTGGGTGATTTTCAGTGGATCTCAGGGATTTTCCTTTGGGGTCCAATGTTTACGATGCCTATCTTGGGAAGAATAGTTGATTTACCCTCCATTTCTTTTAGAAATTCGGGAGATTACCTCCTCTACGACCCTTTTTGGCGGGCTAAGTTGTGGGAAACCATAAACGATATAACCAATTGAAACAAAATAAATAACTCGGAGAGCTTTTCTTCAACCGATAACAGAAATGGGTGGGAGAACCAACGTGCTGCTCAGGCAATCCAAGTTTAATTGAAATAGTAATTAAAAAAATGTATTCGATCGACCAAGTTCTTAAATCTGAAAAGCTGCCCAGCCTGCCGCAGGTTGCTTTGCAGATTATTGAGCTTGCGAAATTGCCTGAACCGGACTTTGGTAAAGCCGCCCATATTATCCAGTCGGATCCGGCATTGACTGCTCAGATCATACGAGCTGCCAACAGCGTGCTCTTCGGATTACGTGGAAAAACATCAACCGTCCGAGAAGCGTTGAACAAACTTGGAATTACCATGGTTCGTTCCATCGCGTTAAGTTTCTACCTGGCTCCAAGCCGATCCAACAATGCCGAGTGGGACCAGACCCTGCAGGTGTATTGGTGGAGATCCCTCAGTCAGGCCTGTGCAGCAGAAGAACTTGGTCTACGCACCGATTCTTCCAATTCCTCAAAGTTTTTTCTGGGTGGCCTACTCCAGGACATTGGCATTCTCGCATTGCTGAACACCCACTTTGACATCTACAAATCTACTTATTCCCTCAAGAATACAGTAGAGAGAATCGCTTTTGAAAACGGTCAATTTGGATTTAATCATCTTGATGTCAGCCAACGGTTGTTTCAAAACTGGACGTTGGAAAAAAATCTTGTTGATGCGATGCAACAGCACACCACGCCTATCCCCGTCGAATCCATGGGGGAAAACTCCCGTTTGCGGATTGCGTTGCGAACAGCCTCACTGGTTGCCGAAAAACTATTTCAACCCAATTGGGAATCAGTAGCTGACGCTGAATTACTCGGCGAATATCAGGCAGCCATGTTTGGTTATTATGGCTTTCTCCCACGTGAAGAAGAAAAACTCGTCATGAACCTCGAAAAACGGGTTCAGGAAATTGCGACCGGTTTAAAGATCAACATCGGGGCATTTCCCTCCAACGAAGAAATTTTGCGTAATGCCAACCAGTTGCTCAGCGACATAGCAATGGCTGCCCTGATTCAAAATACCGATTCGGATGAGGCCCGCCTCAGGGACCCTCTGACGGGTTTGTATAACCGCCGCAAGCTCGACGAGATCTCATTGAGTGACAAAGGTCCATTGCAGTCTATCTGCGTCCTTTTTATCGATGTCGATGATTTCAAGAACGTCAACGATGGATTTGGTCACAAAACCGGGGACGAAGCACTGCAGATGGTGGCTGAAATTCTGAAACAGATCATAGAGGATGATCAATTCGTTTTTCGTTATGGCGGAGATGAATTTGTCGTACTCCTTCGGAATGTAAAACGTGACCAGGCGAAAAACCTTGCACAGGACGTCGCATCAAAATTGGATCAGACCTGTTCCAAGCGGAACTGGGGTATTCGAATAACCCTCAGCATTGGCACAGCCTTCGAAACGGTTTCAACGGAGGCAATTGATGAAGAAGGGACCATATCGCAATTAATCGGAAAAGCTGATGATGCGATGTACGAGGCAAAGCGAAAAGGTGGCAACCAAGCCTACTTTACCGAGCCGATGGTCTCCTGAATTCCGACCACGGTTTCTTCCTCCGCTGCTATCCTGCCCCAACAAAACCGCTTCGACACCTGTGTTTGACTTTCAAACCACGTTCGTCTTTCTACCCACTCCAGGATTGATTATCGCGCCCTGCCAACCGCCCCTGGTTTTCATTCGTAATCAGGATGAGTCACTACACCACGTCAAAATTCTCCGACAATGATTCACCAGGAGAGCTTCGGCAATGGTACACTCCCGTTGATCTACGGCGAGAGTTTCAATTGACAGGAATCTGGGAAATCCC
Organism: Planctomycetota bacterium; assembly: GCA_014238905.1. Lineage (GTDB taxonomy): Bacteria > Planctomycetota > Planctomycetia > Pirellulales > Pirellulaceae > JABAAE01. The sequence continues at coordinate 176,355 of JABAAE010000013.1, read as the reverse complement.
TGTTTTCCACATTGGTCTTTTTCGGTTAACCCCCAATGTTCTTTGCGACCCGCTCACGTTGACGTGTTGGTATTTCTATTGCTCTGAATCCTCAAAAAAATGTCGGGATCCGAATCTGATAAAACAGTCCCCCCGATGGAACTGGCAATGGCCTTGGTGAAAAAAATCGAGGGATCGAAAACCCGATGGCTGACGGTTTGGAATTCAAAAAATCAATTCTGGGAAATCATTTCGACCAGAAAACTGGAAAAAGAATCGGGTATTGTCGCCCTGACGCGAGAAGTGGCATGGACTCTGAACTTGAATGGCAAGAAAGATTTTGTGATTTCCAAGATGGCATTATTGCATGCATCGATGTCAGCGGGAGAATCCTGGAACCCGTTTGGGAGGTGCGTGAATCTGGATTTTTACACCTTGGAAGTTTACCGGAAGACCGTTCTGGCCGAACTGGAAAGAAATCAACAAATCTCTTGGCTTTCATCCGAATCGATTTGCGCCGGAAAGACTGCCAATCATCAGATCGTCGATCCACTTTTTTGTCGCTGGAATCAAAAGTGGAAACTGATCCAACCTTGGGTTCAGTGAAGTACTAATCAAGCGGAGAAATCTTTTGCCCAGCTACTCTAATCTTGTCACATTTCGCCTGGTGAATGATTTTGGACTTTTACTCCTGATTTGGCTGGTCCAGTTGATTATCTATCCGGCTTTTGAGAGGATTCAAAGAGATCGCTTCCGTAGCTGGCATACAAATTACACGGGCTTGATTACCATTTTCGTGGTCCCCTTGATGTTCTGCCAAGTCGCCCTGATTGGATACGAACTAGTCTATTTCTTTTCATGGAAAACGTGCTGTTCCGCTTTTGTGGTTACCGTTTGCTGGACGTCGACTTTTGCTCTTTCGGTTCCCCTTCACAGCCAATTGCAGGCCCTTGGAAACCAGTCCCCGATCGCCAAACGCCTTGTTTTGACCAACTGGATTCGCACCATTGGATGGTCGTTTGTTTTTTGCTTGACGGTCTACTCATGGTGGCAATCAGCAGGGTTGGCAATCGTCCCTTGAATAACGTCCCGCGAGCACCGATGCAACACCCTGTCTTTGGATTCCCAACCTGGGGTCGAACATCATGGAAAGAATATCAGGGCAAAGAAATTGTCGCTTAAATCCAACTAGGGGGCAGTCTCTTGGATTGCCTGCTTTTGCCCATATTGATCAACGCGAACCATTGTGACAGAGGTTGAAAAAACCGAGTCTGTTGTCATCACTTTATCCCGATCCGAATTTTCCGGGACATTGGAATGAGAATCAGACTCCACCTCGACGAAATAGGTTACCGAGCTATTTCCTACCCGGGTTCTTGAGGTTTTAAATCTTAGAATCGTTCCCTGCCGAACGCTCTTTCGAAATTCAACCTTGTCCATTCCAATCGTCACAAAATTAAAACTGGGATAATCCAAACTTGCTGCAATCCATGCTATTTCGTCTACAAACTTCAAAAGGTAACCACCGAATAGAAATCCGTAATGATTAAGATGTTCGGGCAAAACAAGCTTGTAATTCTCCATGCGATTCCTTCTTTCCGACTTCGTAACTCAGGAAAACGATATTTTGATAGCGGGCACTAGACCTGGTTGATGTTAAACCAATACATACTTTACCCAAATCAGACCCTTGACTTCTGTTACCGACCTTGGACCCTATCTTTAGAATGAGCATCCCACATGGGAAAACATCATGAAACCCATAAACGGCAGAAAAGTGGTCAACTCCTGTCCAAGTGAACCACCACAGCACACTATGCTCGAATTCGTCGGACACGTAAAATGCGATGACCCATGATGGATTTCAAGAATCGGAATTCACCATCTGGACGACCCGTCTCATAGAGGCGACCAATATCAAGCAGCCCAATTCAAATAGATCCTTTGCTCTCTGTCAGCGGAACTTGATTGGCACCGCTTTTTTTATTTGAGAACCAACTTTCACAACCTGATCGACCCATGGCCACCCCAACTACATTTCCTGTCCATCGAACCCAGATTGCGGGAATCCCGATTTCCCATTTAGCTGAGACCTTTGGGACACCGACCTACTTTTATGATTCCGAAAAAATTGCCGAGAGAGTCAATGATCTCAAAAAATTTGATGTCATTCGCTTCGCCCAAAAAGCCAACTCTAACATTGCTATTCTTGATTTTGTACGGCGGCAGGGAGTCCTAGTCGATGCGGTCAGTGTCGGGGAGATACACCGGGCGGTTTCCGCAGGCTACCAACTGAACGGCACCCCGTCCCCTATTGTTTACACAGCCGACATTTTCGACCGTGACGCTCTCGATTTTTTGAGGAAAAACCCGGTGCATTGCAACGCCGGTTCTCCTGAGATGATCACTCAACTGGGCGAAATCCGGCCCAATGCAGAAATCACCCTGCGAATCAATCCAGGGTTCGGTCATGGACATAGCCAGAAAACCAATACCGGCGGGGACAGCTCCAAGCATGGCATCTGGCATGAACAACTACCGGAATGTATCAACCGGGCTGCAGCCGCCAAGGTCAAGATTAGCGGGCTACACATGCATATTGGGTCGGGAACGGATTTCGAACATCTTTCCATGGTCTGCGCGTCGATGAAATCGACCGCCTTGAGCATCGGACCTTCCATTACGACCATTTCTGCTGGCGGTGGTCTGCCGACGCCTTATCGGGAATCGGACAAAATGATCGACATCGATCGTTATTTTGAAATCTGGGACGCCACCCGCAAAGAACTGGAAACGGCATTTCACCATCCCATCTGCCTAGAAATCGAGCCAGGTCGATATCTTTCTGCGGAATCCGGATACCTGCTTTCCGAAATACGGGCGGTGAAGAAGATGGGCGATAAACTTTACTATCTGGTGGATGCGGGTTTTAACAATCTTGCCCGGCCGATCATGTATGGTTCCTACCATCCGATTTCCATCAGCCATCGAGCAGCGAACGACTCCAACGTAACTCCAACCGTTGAGGCAATCGTTGGCGGGCCATTGTGTGAATCCGGAGACATTTTTACTCAAGAGGAAGGTGGATTTGTCTGTAGCCGGGAATTACCAGCGGCCAAAGTAGGCGATTTCCTGATCATCGAATGCGCCGGAGCCTACGGATTTGTCATGTCTTCAAACTACAATTCCAAGCCATTTGCCGCGGAAGTCCTCTTACACGAACAGACCCCTTACCCGATTCGTGAACGACAAACCAATGAAGACCTGATCCGTGGTGAAAAAATCCCCTCATTTTAGATGTACCTTTGGATCGCTGTTTTTACAGTTTGGTTCTTCATCAATCTCTTCCGCTTTGCTAGCGGTTTTTAATGCGCGGTGAATTCGGTGTAACTCAAGGAACCGAATTCAATTCTTGACGTAGTCCTAGTTAAATTCGCCTTGCTGATTATTTCGTCATCAAGTATTTAATCTCTCCCTGTTTTCCGTTTGGAAGACAATTCGCTAGCCATCGATGAAAGCATTTGTGAACGGGCAACACATCATTTTCTTGTCTCGCGGCATTTTTACGCTATTGGTCTGTATCGGTGTTGTCTCAGTCACCAATGGGCAAGCTAATCGTATTGGATTGAATCCGCCGTTGGTGCAAACCCAACCGACCGAGTCGACTTTTACCGATACGAATGAATCCCAAGTCAATGTCGTTGATGTAAAAATCGAAGGCGCCAGTTACATTCCCGCCGACGAATACATTCGTCGGCTAAAAACCCGCATCAACAGAGCCTATGATCCTGATGATGTGCAATCCGATGTAGAAGAATTACACCGTTTGAAAATCGTGCAGAATGTCCGATCCTTCATCAAAAAAACTCCACCGGGCATCATCGTCACCTTTCAGGTTTATGAACGGCCATTTATCTCCAAGGTCTCCTACGTCGGAAATCGGGCATTGAGAGATTCGCGACTGGAGAAACTGACTGGAATCGCCAAAGGCAAGCCCCTCGATGTTGTTGCGGTCAAAATGGCGAAGCGGCAAATCGAGGATTTTTACCGTTCAAAAGGACATGCTAGAACGCAGGTCGAGGTTTTGTCCGGCACAAAACGTGAAGATCGAGAGGTGATCTTTCTGATTCACGAAGATGAAAAACGAAAAATTAGCTCCGTAAAATTTGAGGGTAATACAATCGACTCTGATGGTCGTTTAAAGACCTATATCAAGTCCAAACCACCCATCGCCGGAGTCTATGGTGGTATCTACCAAAAAACCGAAGTCGAGCAGGATGTTCAGAGAATCACCGCATTTTACCGAAGTCTTGGTTTCTTTTTCGCGAAAGTGGACCGAGAAATCATCTTTGACAAAACCGGCTCCCGCGTCGATTTGAGATTTGTTATTTCAGAAGGCCCCCGGTACCGAATACAAAGCATCGGTTTTCTGGGAAACGAAAAATACGATCAGGAAACCCTGGGCGAACTCCTCCGTTCAGAAACCAGCGAATTCTACGACGCGCGGAAATTACAATCTGATCTCGCGAAACTACGAGACCTGTACGGCAGTGATGGACACATCGCTGTTGATGTGCAGGCTGAGCCTCGACTGTTTGAAGAGCCTGGAAAGCTGGATCTGGTTTTCAACATCAAAGAGGGTCCTCAATACCGTGTTGGCGACATTAGGGTGCACATTGATGGTGACTATGGCATCACCCGTCAAACCGTCATTCTTGATCGACTGGGACTCAACCGAGGTGACGTCGTCGATGTAAGAAAAATTCGGTCTGCGGAGCGGCGATTGACTTCATCGCAACTGTTTACCGGTGCTCGAAACGACGGACCTCCACCTAGAATAGTGGTCAATCCGCGTGAAGATCTGGGTGGAATGGCCAGCCGGCCTAATGCTGGATTTCGTGGCCAAAGTCCCGATGGACAGCAAATCCGCTATGCGGAGTTGCACGTTGTCATACCACCTGAAAGTCGAAATCCCCCAAACAACTAATCGTTTTCAACATTTTGATTGTCAACAGCCAATAACGCTGTTGACTGAACAACCCAAAAATAGCGGCAATCGATGCTAAAAACTTCGATGCAAATCAACGTGAACCGAAAATTCGAATCACTGATGGTGATTGCGACCTGTCTGGCACTGACTGTCGCCGGCTGTCAATCTCCAGCATTATCGAATCGGACAGATCAAGAGCTGATCTCCCTGGATTCAATCCCCAATTGGCAGGGGAGAGAGATGCAGTCACAACCTCCAAGCCAGTCGGATGATTCGACCCCTGCGGCAGATGCCAATCAGGAACCTTCAACGGAGGACAATACACCCTCCGAGCAGGAAATTTCTGCCGAAAAAGATACCCGTACAATAAATACCGGCGGAGAAAATATCGGCGGAGAAAATACCGGCGAAAAGATCATCTTTCGTGGTCAGAGCACTTCATCCTATCCGGGTTATAGCTCCAACTATTCTGCCGAAGGCTACGCTTTGCCAGAGGACGGTCCTAACGGGTATCCTCGGCAACCCGTTTCGCCTTCCAGCGAAATCAACAACCGAACAAGCTCCTTTGGAAAACAGGCGATTAGTCAGGCTTCCTTCCAGCAGCAAAATGGTCAGGCGCCATTCGTCGAGGGAAACGGACCGGCAGGAAATCTGGCTCCGGGTTCCAGTCCCCCCCCCACAACGATCCCTCAGGATGCAACCTTTGGGGATTATCCTTATTCGCAACCCCTTTATCCGCCCAATGGACTGCCACCAGGACAAGGGCAACTCGGTTTTGGTAACCCCTTGATTACTCCACCTGGGATTGGGAATCCGAACGTTGCCGATTTGGACATATTTGTTCGGGAAGGACAGACAGGACAGTTCATGATTGGTGCCGGGATTAACTCCGATGCGGGCATCACCGGGCAATTAACTGTCAGCGAACGCAACTTTGACATCTTCCGATTTCCACGACGTTGGGGGGAAATCAGCAATGGCGAGGCATTCCGAGGCAGAGGTCAGTCTTTCCGACTGGAGGCTCTCCCGGGGTCACAGATTCAACGTTACCTGGTGAGTTTTGGTGAGCCTTATTTTTATCTCTTTGGCCAGCCGTTTTCTTTTAACACCAGTGGATATTATTTTACGAGATCCTATTTTGATTGGACCGAGCAACGCCTTGGTGGAAGTGTTTCCTTGGGATATAGACTAACGCAGGATGTATCCTTGAATTTTTCGACCCGAGCTGAAAATGTCAACGTTTTTGATCCCCGGCTGAATACATCGGACGATCTAAATGCCGTTCTCGGGGATAACGATCTCTTTACCTTCTCAGTTGGACTGACTCACGATACGCGTGACCATCCCTTCCTCTCCAGCCAGGGCCATTATCTCTCATTGAGTTACCAACAGGCATTTGGGAGCTATGACTATCCGAGGGGAGACCTGGAATTTCGAAAATACTGGTTGTTGACACAACGGCCCGACCAATCTGGAAAACACACCATTTCGCATTCAACTAAATTCGGTGTTTCAGGATCTCAGACACCGGTCTTTGAAAACTATTTTGCAGGTGGCTTTTCTTCAATGCGGGGATTTGACTTCCGCGGGGCTTCGCCTGTACAGAACGGGGTCATCACCGGGGGAAAATTCCAATTCCTCAATACGTTGGAATATACTTTTCCCGTTACCGCTGACGACATGTTCAAAGGTGTCCTATTCTGTGATTACGGTACTGTCGAAGAAGACATTTCGATCAACCGTGAAAACTTCCGCGTTGTTCCCGGTTTTGGTTTTCGGATCAACATGCCCGTAGGCGGCGCCGGTGGCGCTCCTCTAGCCTTTGATTTTGGGTTTCCAGTCGCCAGCGCTGAAACAGACGATCGACGCGTCTTCAGCTTTTACATGGCCGTTCTCAGGTAACAACGCTCTGGTAACAACGCTCTGGTAACAACGCTCTGGTAACAACGCTCTGGTCCAAGGCGGTTTTTCCAAAACTTGAAACCGTTTTTGAGAATCCGCTCGCGAATCACTTGCTGGATCACACCGATCAAGCTGGATCGTAAACCTCATCCTGTTTGAAAGGATTCCTTCCGCCCGGCATGAACCTGCACATCAGGATTCCGATAAAATAAAGCAGGGTCAAAGGGATCGCCATCAAGGCCATACTCATGGGATCCTGTGGCGTTAAAAGCATACTGACAATTGAAATGACCAGAATCGCAATCCTCCACTTCGATAGAAATGCGCTGATCGAGATTATGCCAAACCGATTCAGGAAAAGCATGACCAGGGGCAACTGAAAAGCAACACCAAAGCCCAGTGGCAAGAGCATTACAAACCCTATGTACTCGTTCACCCTCGGATCAGGACTAATACCCATCGTAGCATTGAATTGAAAAAGGAAATCCAGAACATAATTGAACACAACGTAGAATGCGAACAACGCACCACCCACAAAAAGCAAAAGACTGATCGGCAAATAGAGATGCACATAGCGTCTTTCGTGTGGATAAAGTCCCGCGGCAATAAATGCCCATATCTGATAGAACACCCAAGGAGCGGAAATAACAAGACCGACGATGAACCCGGTCTTCATCCAAATCATGAACGGTCCCTCAATCGATGTCGCCATGGTTTCATTTTTAGCCGGCATCAACATGGTAATTTCAATGGTTTTGGAACCCGGCACCGATAGGTAAGGAGCATAGCTGCCAGCGATCAGGTGTTGCCTGACACCGATTTCCGAAAATGACGCAATTCTGGTGTAGGCCGGAAGCGCTTCCCTCAAATCAACAAAACTGCTTTGGGAAAACACTTCATCGTTTTGGGTCACCTTTTCCAGCATCTGGACTACGGCCAGGTAGTCCTCATCCTGAAAACTGGAACGCAGTGCAAGTGACGTCAGAGTTTCTTGATCCTCCTCGGAAAGGCTGGCCCAGATTTCCTCCCGTTTGGTATCCGATTCCGGCTGGGACATCCATTCCGTTAATTTCCGGAAATCATTAAATTCGACATTTTTTTTCGTCCACTTAAATGGATACGTCGGCGAATCAGCCCCCTGGCCCAATGAGTTTGCCGCCAGCTCTACCGGACGCATGCGGATTTTGCGAATCACATAGGGCTGCTGAAGATCGTTCAGCTGCTCATCATCGTAAAAATCCAGCTCATTGCTCTGCTCTTTAGATTGCTTGGCCTTGAATTCACTAATGGATTTTTTCAAGGGAGCCTGTAGGGCTATCACGACATAGTTGGAGAAATAGAGCCCTAACAAGAAACCAATGACAACACCAATGACGGCTTTGAACAGACGCACCCGAAGTTCTTCGATATGATCACCGAAGCTCATCTTTGTTTCTTCGAAGAGACTCTCTTGTGGACGATCCACTATCCGCTCCAAAATTCCATCAGTAATGTCACTTCGGTGTTAATCACCAATCGACTGACCAACTAAAACTAATAACCAAGGAAACCGCCAGAGACACCCGGCGTAAACCGGCCACAGAAATTCATATTCAGGGATCGCCGCAAAGAACACGCGACATTGTCATTTGTCTGAGAAGTGCAAAATGCACACCGAAGGAAGCTGCCGCACCAGTGACTCTCAACTGTTCCATTAATACCACTGTTCCATAATATCACGGAAAAACGGAATAACAAGCGATCCCAAATCCCTGCTGAGACCGAAATCGACTGCGAAAAAAACCGCTAGGGCCGATTTGATTAGGGCTGGTTCAAAAAAACGGATAATACCGTCAGGTATTTTGGGCCCGATGAGGCAGCCGGAATTTGTTTTTGGGATGATCAACACGTTGGATCGCTCTTTCTAACGCTTTATAAATCAATCCAACACCGTTAAAATGAAGCCGTTTCCTGTGGGTTCCTCACTAATCCAATCCAACCTCATCTCGTCCAATTCCATGCCGTTTCATTCCAGCCCTTTGTATCATCGCTTTCTACGATTATGCCTTTTTACATTCGGGCTAGTTGGACTGATCGTGGGAACAACGGCTGCTGATGACAGAATTGACTTTAACCGGGATATTCGTCCGCTACTGTCTGACAATTGCATTTTTTGCCATGGGCCCGATTCGGAAAATCGGGAGGCAGACCTTCGATTGGACATTGAATCCGATGCCAAAAAAGATCTTGGCGACGACTGGGTCATCAAGGAAGGACAACCCAAAAACAGCATGTTAGTGGATCGCATTTTTTCTGACGATCCGGATCACATGATGCCGCCGCCTGAATCGGGTAAACAACTAGACGATCGACAAAAAAAACTGTTGCAAAACTGGATTACACAGGGTGCCAAATGGTCTCGGCATTGGGCCTACGAGGTTCCTGTTAAACACTCGGTTCCCAAATCTGAATCCAAATGGCCCATTAACTGGATAGATCGTTTGATAATCGATCGCCTCGAAAAAGAAAGCATGTCGCCCGCACCCGATGCATCCGGTATCACTCTTATCCGACGCCTGTATTTCGACCTCACCGGCCTACCGCCGACCACCGATCAGGTTTCAGCATTCCTCAATGACAAGAGTGAACGGGCCGTTTCACGCGTCATACAAGAGCTATTGCAGTCTCCACATTTTGGGGAACGCATGGCGATTTACTGGTTGGATCTTGTGCGATTTGCCGACACCGTTGGTTACCATGGTGATCAGGATCACAGCATCGCACCTTTTCGGGACTGGGTCATTCGGGCATTCAACGACAACATGCCGTTTGATCAATTTACCCGAGAGCAATTGGCAGGGGATCTACTGAAGGACCCCGACGAAAGCCAGTTAATTGCCACCGGCTACAATCGCTTGCTGCAAACGACCCATGAAGGCGGCTTGCAGCCCTCCGAATACAGGGCAATGTATGCGGCTGATCGCGTGCGAAATCTCTCGGCCGTCTGGCTTGGTGGAACACTGGGATGCGCTCAGTGCCACGACCATAAGTACGACCCCTATACTTCACGCGATTTCTATTCGATGGCAGCATTTTTTGCGGACATTAATGACGAGCAGCATTTCAAGGACGGATCCAACAGTCTGCCAACGCGAAGATCACCTGAAATCAGAGTGATCTTGCCAGATATTCAGGAGCAAATTAACAAACTTCAAAAGCTAAAAGACCAGTTGATCGAACAGTTCAAAAATGAAAAATCGGAGGAATCAAAGGCCGAAATAGTCGGGAAACGAAAACAGGTTGAAGCCGATATTAACAAACTGACATCATCGGGTTACTTGACAATGATAACCCAGGCCCTCGACAAACCGCGGGTCACCAGAATTCTGCCACGTGGAAATTTCCTAGATCAAACAGGACCCGTTGTTGAGCCGGCAGTTCCGGAATTCCTTCAAGGCCTGGGAAAAATCAATCCTAAAAAAAGATTGACCCGACTCGATCTGGCAAATTGGCTAACAGACGAGGACCATTCGTCATCGCTATTAACGGCGAGGGTGTTTGTCAATCGAATCTGGTATCTGCTGTTTGGTGCTGGCCTCACACCCAACCTTGACGACTTTGGCGGACAGGGATCACCGCCAGTGCACCCGGAATTGCTCGATAATTTGGCCATTTCATTCGTGGCAAGTGGCTGGGATGTCAAACGATTAATCACCCTCATTGCTTCATCGAGAACCTACCAGATTTCTTCCGTAGCAACAGAATCACACTATTTGAAAGACCCGGAGAATCGGTTGTTTGCTCGACAGTCACATCAACGATTGCCTGCGGAGTTCATACGAGACAACGCTTTGGCGGTAAGCGGGCTACTGGTGACGGACATCGGCGGGCTTAGTGTCAAACCGTATCAACCCGATGGTTATTACCGAAATCTGAATTTCCCAACCCGAAAATACTCACCGCATCTCGACCAACGACAATATAAACGGGGAGTCTACATGCATTGGCAACGACAATTCCTTCATCCTATGTTAAAGGCCTTTGACGCTCCACGACGTGAAGAATGCACTGCCCAACGATCTCGATCCAACACTCCAATTGCTGCCTTGGTGCTACTCAATGATCCGACGTTCGTTGAGTCAACGCGAGTTCTTGCGGAAAAAATCCGAACCTTGGAACCCGATATCAATCAGGCCGTCGCCAAAGCATTCTTAATGTCACTATCCCGTCCTCCAGATCAGATCGAAGCCAAAGCATTGGTAGCGTTGTATAAGTCCAACCTCGGAAAGTACAACGCTGAGCCCGCAGCAGCAGCACAACTGCTCTCAGTGGGATTAAGCCCTTCGCCGCGTTTCAATCAACCCGAGATTGCAGCTCTGACCCAGGTCATCCGGGTCATTTTCAATCTCGATGAATTCGTTAGCCGGCGGTAGTTTACTCAACAAAGAGTCTCGTCGTTTTTCAGGTCAACTATGAAATCGTCAACCATCCCATGAAAAAACAGGAGCGGGCCAATTACGTCGCCAAAACATTGGCAGATCTTTATCCTGACCCACCCATTCCACTTGACCACTCGGATTCATTCACTCTGCTGATTGCCGTCCTCTTGAGTGCTCAGTGCACCGACAAAAAAGTAAACGAAGTAACACCTGGTCTTTTTAAAGCTGCCAAAACCCCGGCAACCATGTCTAAACTGACCGTTGCAAGAATCAAAAACCTGATCAGGCAATGTGGCTTGGCTCCTCAAAAATCCAAGGCCATTCACGGGCTCTCAAAAATCCTGGTAGATCAATTTGATTTCCAGGTGCCAGCCAATTTCGAGGACCTTGAATCCCTTCCTGGAGTTGGGCACAAAACCGCCAGCGTCGTGATGGCTCAAGCTTTTGGTTATCCAACCTTTCCGGTCGACACTCACATCCATCGCTTGGCACAGCGGTGGGGACTGACCAACGGAAAAAATGTAACTCAAACGGAAAAAGACCTGAAACAGCTTTTTCCTGTCGAGTCATGGAACGACCTTCATTTACAGTTTATTTTTTACGGCAGGCAGCATTGCACAGCTCGAGGTTGTGATGGTACCCGCTGTAAAATTTGTCGCACTTGTTATCCAAAGAGACGCAAACCGGCAATCACCAAAAAAGCCTGAATCACTTATTTACTTTTCCTAATTTTACTGACGATGAGATGAATCGACGCTCCTCCTGAAACACTGTTTAACCCAGCCCTTCAATTGAGAAACCGAAAGTGAACCATGATACGAATTTCAATTCTCGGATTTGCCATGATCTTGGCCGGCGTTGTTTCAGGCGACGGTTTTTCGTTGGAACCTTGCCATCAAGAGGCAGTGCAAAAGACAAATCGTCAGTTTTTTGGGATTCTCGATGCGGGCGGACGCATTTTTAGATTTGCCATTTCCGTTGATGAAAATAACTCAGCAACACTAACCAGCCTCGACGAGAATCAGCAACAGCTGAAACTGGATGATGTCAAACTCGACGAAAAGGAGTTTTCATTTGTGTTGAAAGCCACCAGGGCGAGTTACCAGTCGAAATTCGATTCCCAGTCCAACCACTATCAAGGCACTTGGAGTCAGAACGGACGCAAGCTTGGGCTTTCTTTTGCTGAAGTAAAAAAAGTCCCCGCGGAGAAACCGAAAGAGATTTGGGAAGGAGATATCCAGGCAGGATTTCAAAAACTCAAATTGCGGTTCAAGGTTTTTGGGGACAAAGCGGCCCATCAAGTAATCATGGATAGTGTTACACAGGGCGTCGGAGGGTTCACAGGCCAGATTTCCAGCGAAGATGGAAAAGTGACGTTCAGTATTCCAGCGATCCGGGGAAAATTTTCTGGAACACTATCAGATGACAAATCATCGATGAAAGGCAAGTGGAATCAAGGGGTTGACCTGGACCTGGAATTGAAACGCATCACCGAGATTGAAAAATCGAAAACTCCTCCACCACCGAAAAGACCCCAGAACCCTAAGCCACCGTTTCCGTACAAAATCGAAGAAGTCAAGATTGAAAACAAGTCAGCAAATCTGGTCTTGTCGGCGACTTTGACGATTCCCAAGACGCCAACTCCTGCTCCCTGTGTCGTGTTGATCAGTGGTTCCGGTCCTCAAGATCGTGACGAAACCATTTTTGCACATAAACCCTTCTGGATCATCGCCGATCACTTCACTCGAAACGGAATTGCCGTCATACGCTTCGATGACCGAGGTGTGGGGAAATCAACTGGCGACCATGCCCTGGCCACCACCGCTGATTTTTCAACAGACGTCGACTCGATCGTCGATTACCTGAAAACCAGACAGGACATTGAGCATGACAACATCGGTCTCTGTGGGCACAGCGAGGGAGGATTGATTGCGCCGATGGTTGCCACTCGGCGGAACGATATCGCATTTTTAATCATGATGGCAGGCCCAGGTGTCAACGGTACCATGATTCTCAAAAACCAAGTCAAAAAAATCAATCTTGCCGCAGGAGTCAAACCGGATGAAATGGCCAAAATTGTTTTTCTACAGGGTTTAATCCTCGAGGCGGTCAATCAGACCGAGGATGGAGTTCCCGATGTCAATGAGATCCTGGAGACAATGATCACGAAATTTCCTGACCTTGAGAAAAACCGCGACGATTTGAAAGCCGAAATTACTGCCGCCATCAAACGCATCAGCTCGCCATGGATGAGGTTTTTTGTGGCCTATGAACCCGCTCCCGCCCTCGAAAAACTGAGGTGCCGGGTCTTGGCCATCAACGGCACCAAAGACACGCAAGTCGATTTAGATCTTAATTTTTCGGCCATTCGGTCTGCCTTCCAAAAAGCCAAAAAAACAAATTTCGAACTCGTCGAATTCGCCGATTTGAATCATCTGTTTCAGACCTGCCAAACCGGTGGAATAGGCGAGTATCAATTAATCGAACAAACGATTGCGCCTGAAGTCCTTAAAAAAATGACCGCTTGGGTTCAATCCGCCAGCTCTCGATAGAGGATTCCACCACGCTCACTGGCCTGATTCGATTTTCGTGCATTGGATTTTCAGGCATTGGATTTTCATGCATTGGAGTTGCGGTGGCCAACAATCACTTTCACTAGATTGCCATGGCCATCTGAACTTCTCTGGCTTTTGAATTTCTCTGGCTTTTGAATTTCTCTGGCTTTTGAATTTCTCTGGCTTCTCATCGGAATTCGATGTCAAACGCGGTGATGTCTTGGACGGTCGTCGGTGATATCCGGACCCGGCTTTGAGTCGTACACAATACAACCTAACCAAACCCAACAGCCCAACCACTGAATCGAACTGGCCCACAGATAGAGACGGTGAAGTTGATAAAACCGTTGATCGTCTTTGACGAAATCATGTTCTGGCTCGAGCAGGCTATCCATCAAGGGATGAACGGCCATCAGGACCAGCCAAAGCGCACCGATAACGATAATGGTCACCAGCAATACCCGGTTGATTCGGCCTGATCGATTTCTGACGTGAAGAAAAAAATCTGAACACACCAAGATCAATGTGAAAGCCCCAATCCAATTCAAAACGACGGTGACACGCTGAGTAATAAACCCCTGAGATCGGCTGGATTCGAGGATCTCGGTGCCTATAGGGACAACAACGGCCGCGTAAAAAGTGAATCCACCAACCCAGATCGTAAAGACGACAAGTAACAGGATACGATGTATTGATTTCATACAGATGCCACCCGGTTTCCTGAATTAATGGACCGTAAGGTGAGACGTTCCCCGCAACTCCCTGGACTTCCAACCTCTTGTCTAGGGAGTGTTTTCATCGCCTCCACCAAGAAACGGCATGAGCTTGATGGCATCCCTAAACGGAATACTACCCATATAACTTTTCGGTGACTTTTTGAAATAGAGGGTGGTTTCATCCGCCTGTTTGTCAACCCAGAAACATTCCCACTTCTGCCTTCCCATATGATTCAACATTTGCAGGACCTGGTTCGGGTTCTCCCCGGTCGAAACCGTTCGGGAAGCATATTTCCAAGCCCCAATGCGACCAAAGTCTTCGCTGATCCAATCCGACGCACTCTTGGCGGTAGTGGTACCGGATTCCTTTGCTTGTTGGTACAGGCTATTTACCCATCCCGCTACACTGCTGGCCGCGGTCTCACCGGCGTCGGCTGACTTTTGATAAACGCCCTGCAACCATTCCTGGGCATTGTTGGCTGTGGTTTCACCGGACGCTTTGGCTGCCTCGTACAGGGCATTTGCCTGTTCCACCATTGTCTTGTCCGGATTCTCAACGGACTCTTCAGTACCTTCGGTACCGTCCTTGAGGTTGGTGGATTGATTCGCTTTTGCTGATGTGTCTTTTTTCTTCAAATCAGGTTTTGCTGATTTCTGGCAAGCTGGCAGCAATGCCAACGAGATCAGGCACATTAAAAAACAACAGAAAGAGTTCTTGGCGAGTCCAGAAGGTCCGTTTGGTGATCTGTGGGACTTCAAATCTGACATCGATTATTTTCCTTGGATTTTCGTCGGTTTCAATTTCATGTTCATCACTTCTATTGCGCCTCGGTTGGGTACCCATCGGGAGACCAACCTCTCACTGAATTATACCTGGTAATCGCTTTTTTCAACTCTGACTCAGTAAGATGCCCGGACTCCTCCGGAGAGTCAGAGCCATAAAAACTCTTTGGCAGCTGATCTTCTTTCGGCGTCCAACCCGCCCGAATATTAAACCTTTTCTTGTTTTCAATGATCGTTTTACCAATCTCACGGACACCATTTCCATCCAGATCCCATCCCGTCACCATTTTCAGTATCTGAGATGTTTCGATGAAAAAATCATCAAAAACTCCTCTGAGAAACTTACAAAGAATCAAAGAATCCATCACGGCCGCTTTATCCTCAAGCTGGACAATCTCCTTTATTTGATCTTCTGAAAAGCGATCCATTGCCTGCTCGCGAAAGTCCAATTCATAGGCACTACTTTTATTATGATCTGCACCTCGTGAACCGACGGCGAAGCCCAACGCCATGGAAGTCAGTTTTCGTGGATCGTAACCTGGAATTTCCATCCCCTTGATTTGAGGTGCATAATCGAGGGACTCCCCTCCCACCCAGCTTGCAAAGTCGCGGGAACCGTTGGCTAATCGACCACCAATTCCCTCTCGCAATGAAATCAGCCGTAGCAATTCCATCAAATGCGAGGGATTACCAAAACAAAAATCCTCGTCGATCCAGTTCTCCTGTGCGCAGTGCATGGCGAAGGCAATGGTTCCGCCGGCAGAGATCGTATCAAGACCGTATTCATCACAAAATCGAGCCGCCGCAAGAACGGCGTCAGGATCCTGAATCCCACACATGGGTCCCAAAGCGAAAAGGCTTTCGTATTCGAGGCGAACCGACACTGATTCTTCCTCTTCAACGCCGGTTGGATTTTTTTTTGCCTTGATTTCGTAAAGATGCTCACAGCCAATCGTGCAAGCTGCGCAGGAACCCCGTACTTTTTTACGTTCTTCAACCAGAGACTCCGGCGCCAGACGCAATGCTCCCTCGAAATGATCCTCCTGGAAATTGCGAGTTGGCAAACATTTCAGACGATTAAATGTCAGTAGATTGGTCGCGGTTCCCAGTTCCCGATACTTCGCCGTGGCCTCCCCCAACGATTGAGTGGACAGATTTTTCGCATAGCGATTCAATTCCATGGGAGCAGCCCATTGAACTTGCCGGTCACCAGCCAAACCAATCGCCTTAAGATTCTTGGACCCCAAGACTGCACCACTGCCACCCCGTCCGGCATGCCTTCCATCATGGGAAATTGTTGCAAAATGGACCAAACGTTCGCCAGCAGGTCCGATCGAGGCAACCCGGTATCGGCCGCCATAATGATCGCGCATCCAGCGATCGGTTTCTGGCACGGTTCGCCCCCAAATCGCTTTCGCACTCTCCAGGCGGACTTGGCCATTTTCTACAAGCAACAATACGGGATTTTCCGACCTGCCCACGATTTCGATTGCATCGAAACCAGTTCGTTTACCGGCAATGGCAAAAGAACTGCCGGCGAGGGAATCATTGATGCGACCTGTCAAGGGACTCTTGGACACCACCGCAAACTTTGCGGATGTCGTCAATGGGCTACCCACCAGCGGGCTGAACACAAAAAACAGACTCGATTCTGGTGCCAGCGCCGGGGACTCAGCAGAACAGGTCTCCAACAGCAACTCCACCCCTAAACCGGCTCCTCCCAATGATCGAAGCAGTCGGTCCGGTTCAAGTGGAATCACTTTGGTTGATCGATCTGAGAGATTTACCCGCAGGTAACGAAAATGATATCCAAACCTCGACAGGAGATCGCCTCGATTTCAAAAAAAAGGAGAGGAACAGAAAAAACCGGCTTTTGCAAAAAATTCGTCAGATTAAACGTCTTACGAATTGTTTCGTAAAGCGTCATGATAACGGATAGAGTCCGGTGGATCCAAACGTCAGGCTCATTCGGCCGCCAGAAACGCGTTGCCGACCAGTGAAAACATTTCGTACGAGCATTCGCCCCCACCGCCGGCCGCCGGTACGAAACGAGCATCGAGTGGTTGAAATGATCAAAACACAGATATCACAACACGTCGCAACGTTGACATTGAATCGACCTGAAAAGCGGAATGCGTTGACTCGCGATGGCATCCAGGCGATGGCTCGGTTTATCCAAGAGGTCAAACAGAGTGATTCGGTCCGCCTTCTGATCATTCAAGGTTTGGGAAAAGCCTTCTGTGCCGGTATGGATTTGGCGGAAATGCAAAATCGAGCGGCAGCCGAGAACCCAGAAACAGAATGGGAAAAAGATGCGTTGGAGTACAACCAGTTGGTCTCCTCACTTTTTTCTCTACCGATGCCGACATTGGCTGTCTTGCAGGGTCCTGTCTTGGCTGGTGGCGTTGGGATTGTCCTTGCCTGTGATTTGGTGATTGCTGCAAAAGAGGCTTTTATTCAATTACCGGAACCCATGCGTGGCATCACCGCTGCCATGGTGTGTCCCCTGCTCCTCCACCGGACCTCTGTTTCCACCGCTTCCTACCTGTTGCTAAGCGGAAAGAGGATTACCGCCGAAACGGCTTTAGGCATGGGATTGATCCACGAGTTGGTTGATGGAACTGAACTGGATGGTGCAAAAAATACAATGGTCGACTCCGTTTTGAGGGGTTCTCCCGTTGCTCTTTCATTAACCAAATCCCACTTACAAAAAATCGCCGGGGAACAGGTTGTTTCCCAAATCAACTATTCTATTCATGAATCAGCCCGGGCGAGGGAAACAAAAGATGCGAGGGAGGGCCTAGCGGCCTTTCTGGAAAAACGCGATCCTGCCTGGACCATTAACACCGATGATGGTCAATCCAAACCTTGAATATCAAACCAAAATCGAAATCATCAAACTAGAAAAACGGTTTACAAATTGAAAAACAAAAAAAACAGTCCCAGTCGAAGCGGCGCATTCGAGTCGAGTGTGGATCAACGAGTAGAAAAATTCACCGAGAGTATCAGCTTTGATCACCGGCTTTATCAACAGGATATCCAGGGGTCCATCGCACACAGTGAAATGTTGGCAGGCGAGGGAATTTTGACCGAATCCGAATTTCGGCAAATCAAGGATGCATTGCTGGAGATCAAGGAAGAAATAGAATGCGATCGGTTCGAATTTGATTTTGCCTTTGAAGACATTCACATGCATATCGAAAGTGCGTTAATCGATCGACTGGGAGATGTCGGCAGAAAATTACACACCGGCCGCAGTCGAAACGATCAGGTATCAACCGATTTCCGACTTTGGGTTCGCGATGCAGTCGATAGAATTCTTGATAAAATCGTCGGGCTCCAAAAAGCATTTGTTGGTCGCTGTGATCCTGACAGTGATGTTATTCTTCCCGCGTACACCCACATGCAACGAGCACAACCTGTATTGGCACCCCATTACTGGCTGGCTTATTGCGAAAAACTACAACGTGATCATCAACGCCTGGAAGATGCCAGGCGAAGGGTGAACAGTTCAACACTGGGTACCGCTGCTGTTGCTGGAACGACGATGTCAATTGACAGGACTCGGACAGCTAATTCACTCGGCTTTGAAAGTGTGATGGCTAATAGTCTCGATGCCTCCAGCGATCGTGATTTTGTTTTGGAAACCGCATTCTGTTTGACAGCCATTTCTGTGCATCTAAGCACATGGGCTGAAGAGTGGATTATCTGGTCGACCAGCGAATTCAATTTCCTCGATTTGCCACAGGAGTTCTGTACCGGTTCATCGATTATGCCGCAGAAAATCAATCCTGATATCCTGGAATTGATCCGCGGAAAATCAGCCAGAGTGATCGGCAACCTGCAATCTTTGATTGTTTTGACCAAGAGCTTGCCACTGGCATACAACCGGGACCTGCAGGAAGACAAGCCACGATTGTTTGATTCCTTCGATACGGTAGAGGCCTGCCTAGAACTTGCTATACCGCTAGTCGAAAAGACCAAGTTGAATCGGTCGGAAATCGAAGCGAGTTTGGAGCGAGGATTTCTGGATGCCACGACATTAATGGAGTACCTAATCAAAAAAGGGATTCCGCAGCGCAATGCTCATCACGCCGTTGGAGCCCTTGTCCGGGGAGCCATGAACACAGGAAAGTCGTTATCGGAATTATCCCTAGAATCATTTCAGCAGATCCAGCCGGAGATCGACGAGTCGGTTTATGAATCACTAGGAGTTGAAAATGCGATAAAATCGTACCAAAGCTATGGTTCCAGCGCGCCCCATCAAGTAGCCCACCAAATTGAAAGTTGGAAAACACGCCTATTTTAAGCGGTTATTTCGACTTCGACGGCATTCCTGAATTACACTAAATTGTTGGAAATTGCTGAGTGAGCTATCTTCAACCATCAGTTTTTCCTTCATTGATTTGGTTCGATTTCTTTTTAAGTCGATCCAGTCGCTCGAAAATCCATCGCCGACGCAATGCCAAGCCAGCCTATCCAGAAAATCCAGTTCCCTGTTTTCCTGCTCACCCTTGGGTTAGCAATCGGCAACCCCTGCTGCGCTTCCGCTTTCCAGGATGATGATCCTTTCGGAAACGGTCCTGCCAAACAGCAGGACGTCAACGACGATCCTTTTGGCGATAATGCAAATAAAACTCCTGCCAAATCAAAATCACCCGGAAACCGTGCAGTAAATCTCCCGGATTCCAACAATAAGGTCGTGCTCGCGATTAGAGAAACCAATCCCTCGACCCCTCCCGAATTGATTAATGCGATTCGGATCATGTTCGATACCCGCAATTATGAAGAAGCAAAATCCTATCTTGATAAATTAATCGCAGCCAGCGTCAACGATGCGGTTGCTTTTGAGCTCGTAGAAAAAATCGGTAGTGACTTCATCATCCGTCTGATGCGGAGTGAACAGATGTCGCCCTTGGGTTCATCGTTCGGCCGAAAGCTATTGACCTCCGCCAATCGCCACATTACCAGCGACGCCCAATTAAAGGTCCTTTTCAATGATTTGACATCGCAGTCAGTCACCAAGCGAATCAATGCCCAACGAGGTTTTCGATTGGCGGGAATCCCGGGGTTAAATCACCTCCTGCAAAACGGACCAAACGCCGACCCTTCCCGCCAGACTATTTACCAGGAGATGGCAGCATCGATCAGCAGTCGAGTCGTTGAACCCCTGCAAGCAGTTTTGGAAACCGGATCGGACCCCCAAAAAATATTTGCCACTGCGGTGCTGGGGCTCACACAAAGCAAGAAGAGCGTTCCATTCCTGTTAGCACCACTGATGAGTCCCGGATCGTCGGCCCCGCTAAGATCGGTTGCCAAAACGGCATTCAAGCAAATCCTGGGTGGACAGCCTGAAATCATTGAAGCCAAACGTTTTCTTAGAAAACAGATCGATCAGTTAATTGACGGAGCCACCCCATTCAATTTGGATGGATTTGACATGGCCATGAATTGGAACTGGTCTTCCGATGGCAAATTGACCAGCATCAAAATCGAGTCTGATATCGCCAGAATCGTTCGTTTGGAGAGGCTTGCTCGAATCCTGTACGACATCGATCCACAGGACCCAAACAGCGAGAGAACTTATTTAGCGACCCAATTAACGGCCATCAAAACACTCGCCAAAAAACCGTTTGAAGAAGTAATCAAGGAACAGAAACTGGATTCGATTTCCTCTGAAAAATGGATTGCTGTATTGGAATTCTGCCTGAAGAGAAAACTCTACGATGGAGCAATCGGGGCAGTCAATATCATCAGCAAAGTCATGGATGAATCAATATTGCAATCCGCCGATTTCAGCCCCCTGGTGAAAGCGATGGAATCGGGTGACCGGCAACTCCGTTTTGCAAGCACCCAGGCCATCATCCGGCTGAAACCGAAGCGTGCATTTCCAGGCGCCAACAAGTTCATGGATTCCCTGGTCTTTTTTGCGACCACCAGAGGAACCCGCCGCGTGCTGGTTGCCCATCCAAAAATCTCCGAAGGGCAAAGCCTCGTGGGAGCTTTGTCGCAGCGTGGGCTCGATGCAGACGCAGCGACTACTGGACGAGGGATTTATCGACTTGCTTTGGAAGACCCTGATGTAGAATTTTTATTAATCAGTGATGCTGTCGATCATCCACCGCTGGGAGAACTGCTTGGTCAACTGAGAAGCAACCCGGCCTTGGCCGAAATACCGATTGGGATTCTTTCCCAAAATCGCTTGCATCAAAGAAACCTTGAGCTCGCCGCCGTTGACAAGAACACCATCGCTCTGCGGCATCCCTATCGCGTTTCTTTTCGGGTAGAGCAACTGTTACCTGTTGACAATGCGGAAATCAACAACGCCATTATTTCATGGACCGTTTTTTCCGATATCCTCGAGCAGGCTCTGGACCAGAACAACCGTTCGGTTGCCATCCAGACTCTCGATACCATGAAGGAAGCCTACAACGACAATCTTTCCAAGCTTGATGTCGACAATTCCGCGATATTTCAAGCGGTAAACAATTCAGACAAATCCATTCGCAGCAAAGCGGCAAGGTTGTATCTCCGGATTAACGGCGAAAAGCCGATTTATGAAAAACCGAGTGTTCAACCCTCCACATCGGGACGTGTCATGGTGATACACCCCAGAGGAACTGAACTTCAACCCATGATCAACTTGATGAAAAAGGTGGGTTTTACCGTTTCGACTTTTGGTTCGGTCAATACCGCCATTCAGGCAATTCCCAGCATTACCAATTTGAAATTCGTGATCGCCTCCACAGAATTTGGTGGACCGGAAACTACCGAAATCAAAAATGCGTTAAAGGAAAAATATCGCCTCAATCCTATTCCAATTTCTTTTGTTGATCGAGCCGATTCCTACCGCGAAGCGCCAGTAGCCAAGCCGGTATTTGATACTCAGATCGACATGCTGATTGAATTGAATGGGCGTGAAACCACCGAATTGATTCGAATCCAACAAGCTAGAATCAGCCTTGCATTTCTTTATGAAATCATCCGGGACCGTCAGAGCTATGATTACCTGAACCCAATTCGGCAGGAACAGAATCTGATTGAGTCGCTCCAAAACCCCGCGTTGGCAACACAGGCCCTGAAAGTTCTGGGCGAGCTCGCTACCCCGAACTCTCAAACCGCGATCGTTGACTTCGCCTCCGACGGAACCCAATCTCCGACATTGAGAAAATCGGCGAATGCTGCTTTTAAAGTTGCGGTTGCAAAACGAGGGATTCTACTGACCAAAGCCGATATCCTCAAACAATATGATCGGTATAACGCAAGCGAGTCGTTAGACAAAGAGACTCAGCTGATTCTGGCTGAAATCCTTGACATCATGGAAAATGTCGCCAAATAGCGATCGGTCATTGATCATCCTTGAGTCCCTGTTCGCCCGTTCCCCAATGGCGGTCAAAAAATTCAGACCACCGACCGAACTCTCTTTTCGTAGCGGCTAACAACAACAGAAATTGGCAAACTGGCCTGAACAAGCACCCACCGATTACGTGATCAAGGCCGATCCATGTCGTCATGGCGTTTTAAAAACCAGGGCACGATACCCAGACTTTTCTAAACCACCGATGCCAAAGAACGGGCACCCCTACAACGCAGCCAGACGTCATTTGCTGCGGTCACCCGGTGTTTCGTGAGCCGGATTCTGTTGACCTAAAAAGTCAGCAGACCACTTGGAGTCGTCTATGGCTGTCATTCATATGTGCTTTGTTTTTCTTTTCTTTGCTTGGAAAACTGCTGTCCGAGGCGGGGCTGGAGACCCTTTACTGAGCAAATCGTGATACCGGACTGAACATCTCTGACCGAGTCAAACTATGGCGATGGGGGAAAACAGAACCGCTGAAGCCGGTTTATTGTCAACTCGGCAATAGAGCTGACCATCAAAAGTGAATACAATCGTATGAGAAGCTTCCCGCGGTAACGCCATGGCGACTACTGCGAAAAATTGAATCAATCGGAAATCAATGGCCCAGGGCAACGTAGGGGAAAACGATCTGGACGCGCCACTCGATGGTGTCATTGGTAACAGTGACGCCATGAAGGCCGTCTATCGACTAACGCGCCAAGCTTCTCAAAGCGATGCGTCGGTCTTGCTCCTGGGAGAAACCGGCGTTGGAAAAGAAGTCATTGCCCATAGTTTGCATCAGCTCAGCGAACGTCGTACCGGGCCAATGATCACAGTCAACTGTGGAGCACTTTCTGAAAACCTGCTTGAAAGCGAGTTGTTTGGCCACGTCAAGGGAGCCTTTACCGGGGCCATCGCCAACCGCACCGGTCGGTTCGAAGCGGCTCACAACGGAACCATATTCCTCGATGAGATCAATTCAACTTCGCTTCACCTCCAAATCAAACTTCTGCGTGTACTTCAAGAGATGAAATTTGAAAGGGTGGGTTCGACTGAATCGGTGACGGTGGATGTTCGAGTGATTGCTGCCAGTAATCAGGATCTCCTCGACGCGGTTGATGACGGTAATTTTCGCGAGGATCTTTATTGGCGTCTCAATGTATTGCCAATCCAAATCCCTCCCCTCCGCCAAAGAAAAGAAGACATCGCTCTTTTAGCCGCCCATTACCTGAAACAATACAGCCGACTGTACAACCGTCACGTCGTTCACATTTCCGATCAGACCATCGATGCGATGAACAAGTATCATTGGCCCGGAAACGTTCGTGAATTACAGAATTATGCCGAGCGTGCGGTTGTCTCTGCTGGGGGTGATGAATTCGAATACCACCTGCTACCTGACGTCATTCGAGGTGTTCGTCGACGAAAAATCAGTAGCGTTCGGGCCGCAGATCTAGATGGACTGGTCGAAGAGCTGATTCAACACGGTGTTGAAAATTCATCGAAGGGGGAAAACCTCTTTTACGATATTGTGAGTAGAATTGAAAAAGAGCTCATATCGCAAATCATGACTGAATGCGATAATGTGCAGATCAAGGCCGCCAAACGTTTGGGAATCAACCGAAACACCCTGCACAAGAAATTGAAAGACTATGGCTTGGATGAAACGGATTGATCGAAAACCCCACAGTGACCACGGCGTCATGACCTGGTCGCCGACGGGTGCCCGGCACTGTGACCGTTACCTGTCCTCAGGGTAATCAGAACCAGGCTGATGGTTTTTCTTTGGGCTTTTCAAAGTCAGTCATTTTGCCAGTGGCCGACACCGAAAGATTCAATAGAATACTAGTTTTAAAACCGACAAGATTCCCTCACCCGGCGAATCTTGATCAAACGATCACCGACTCCCCAGTAGCCACGTGGAATTTCTGTCAAAAATCACTGTAACCTGCTTTACCGCCAGCTATATCGTAGCTCTGGTTTGTGAGGTTTCGCGACTCTTTTTCCGGTTGCCGGTGCGATGGGCTGTCATGTTCGGTTTCGGTGTTGCTGGATTATTCGCCCACGCTGTTTTCCTCGTGCTGCCACCCAATATGGACTTTGCAAACAATTCCCCCTTCAGCAATTGGAGTACCTGGTGTTTGTTAGCAGCGCTCTGCCTGGTGATCTGTTATTTGCTGGTTACCTATCGACACCCCAACGCCCAGACGGGCCTTTTCATTCTACCGCTGGCACTTTCCTTGATTGGAATTGCCCAACTGGTGAAGGAAACGCCCGGGTTCAGCGAAAAAAATGCTCGCTCAATCTGGAATAGCATTCATGGTGGGGCCCTGTTGATCGCCACCGTTGTTATTTTCCTGGGCTTTGTCATGGGATTAATGTATGTCGTCCACTCCACTCGACTGAAAAATCGAAAAAGAAAACCCTCTCGATTTAAACTTCCATCATTGGAATGGCTACAGAAATCTACGGAACGATTGCTTCTTTTTTCTACCGTCTTAATGGGCTTTGGTGTCATTTCTGGTTTTGTCTTAAATGCCATCAAATCGACAAAGGATGATTTGGCGTTCGGCTTGTCTGACCCCATTGTCTGGTCTTCATTGGTTCTGTTCAGTTGGTTAACCGCCGCCACGCTCATCAGCAGGATCTATCGACCAGCTCGAAATGGTCGAAAAATGGCGTACCTGATGTTTAGCTGCTTTTTTTTCCTGATCCTCGAACTTGCCTTGGTTTTTTCGGCTGGTCATGGAAGCCCTGAAATCGCTGGTGAAGTCTTCAAACAAAAGCCAATACTTTGTCAGGGCGACACTTCCGTAAGCACCGGGAGATCGCGGGTATGAAATTCCAACTGGTTGGTTGCAGCCATCACAATACACCGGTGGAAATACGTGAAAAGCTGGCGTTTTCCAAAGATCAGGTCTTAACAGCGCTACGTGAATTCCGTGGGGTTTTCCCCAAATCCGAAGCTGTTCTTCTCTCGACATGCAATCGGACCGAACTTTATACCGCCGCTCAATCAGACACGTCGATTCCCACGCATCAGCAGATGATTGAATTCTTAGCCAAAGCCCGCGGGCTTCAAGCCGACGAAATCCGCTCTGAGTTGTTTGTTGAATCCGACGCCAAAGCGGTAAAGCACCTTTTTACAGTTGCCTCCTCATTGGACAGCATGGTGATCGGTGAAGCCCAAATTCTTGCACAGGTTAAACAGGCTTACGAGGTTGCCGTCCAAGAGAGCCTATCGATGCCCCTGTCCCATATGACATTTCAGGCCGCTCTCAAGGTGGCCAAGATGGTCGCAACCAATACAACGATCCAACAGCGGCGAGTCAGTATTCCCAGTGTAGCGGTCTGCGACTTTGCCAAGGACATCTTTGAACGATTTGACGATAAGAAAATCCTCGTTATCGGGGCAGGTGAAATGGCCGAGGAAACCCTTGTTTACCTCAAGGGCGAAGGGGCAAAGACCATTTCAGTGGTCAATCGAAATCCGGCCAAAGCAGAAAAGCTCGCCAAGCAATTTGATGGGAAATCGTATGGATGGGACTCTTTAATCCACCAACTGCAGGCAGCGGATCTGGTTGTCAGTACGACCGGCGCCTCCGAACCTATCCTCGATGCGAAAC
The DNA here is from genome assembly GCA_014238905.1 of Planctomycetota bacterium. Taxonomy (GTDB): domain Bacteria; phylum Planctomycetota; class Planctomycetia; order Pirellulales; family Pirellulaceae; genus JABAAE01. The sequence goes on along the minus strand of JABAAE010000013.1, from coordinate 150,047 downwards.
AATTCGCAGAAATTCATAAAAACCGTCAACAAAGAACTCTGTTTGTCTTGGACCTGGCTATCCCACGTGACTTCGACCCTGAGATTGCCGATTTCTCAAACGTTTATCTTTTTACAATCGATGATCTGCAATCCCAATGCGATGAGAATCGAACTGCCAGAGAAAAGGAATGGCCCAAAGCGGAGAAAATCATCGAAAAGGAAACGGCTGAGTTCATGACTGAACTCAACCGCAGGATGACCGGTCCCACGATCAAACGTGTTCGGGAACTGGCCAGTGAAATAAAATCCCGTGAATTGGCCCGTTTGATAAACAAGCTGGATACGACTGACGAAAAAATGGAAAATGAAATCAGCCATTCGTTCGATCGGTTGATCAACAAAATACTTCATCCACCGCTGGAATCGATCCGTGACGAAGCCAAATCAGGAGAACCAACAGGCCTCTTGAATGCACTGAAGAGGCTATTCCAAATCAAGGAATAGACAAATCAACAGAAACCCAGGGATTCGTTTGACTGCAGACGCCATGGGAATCACCTGGCTGTTTGAAAGGTGTACAAAGTTCACATTTCTTTCGCAACCGACAATAACCTAAACACCTTTTCAACCCAGTATTAATATCAAATATTTATGCCGATTCATCTGGAATGAGCGAAAGATGACAACACCAGGGCGATCACGTTCTTAAACCCCAACTCGGACTTCAAGTTTGTTACAGATAAAAATTGGAATACAGCTTTCCTGCTTGCGGATGCCATTCAAACGAGCGCTCGAAACGGCAGCCAAACTTGGCGCGAATGCGGTTGAAATCGATGCTAGAAACCACATCCGGCCTTCGGAAATGTCTCGGACAGCGGTACGGCATCTGAAAAAGAAGTTGGACGATCTCAGTCTTTCTATTTCTGCGATCACCTTCCAAACCCGCCGGGGATATGGTGATCCATCAGACATTCAGCGTCGTGTTGATGCGACAAAGGAAACTTTAAAAATGGCGTATGACTTGGGATGCAATGTTGTTGTCAACCAGGTCGGCAAGATTTCACCCGAACCGGACAGCGATGAACGCAACCTGATGTTGGCAACTCTTGCCGACCTTGGGCAGACCTCTCAACGGGTAGGCGCTTTCCTGGCGGCTCGGACCGGCACCGAAGACGGTGAAACTCTTTATCAACTCATCAAGGCACTACCGGCCGGATCGATCGTCGTCGACTTCGATCCGGGCAATTTGATCATCAACGGATTTTCAGCAGCCGAGGCAGCCAAAAAATTAAGCGAGTTCGTTTACCATGTCCATGCCCGCGATGGTGTTCAGGATCTGGCGCAAGGAAGAGGTGTGGAAGTGGAGCTTGGCCGAGGCTCTGCTGATTTTCCGAATTTACTTGGTATCTTGGAAGAAAGTCAGTACCGGGGGTTTTTGACGATCCAACGCGATTCAGCAGCCCAGCCTATCGTTGAAGTTGGCCAAGCAGTCGAATTTCTAAGGAATATTTAACGCAATAAAATCCCGCCGCTTACCAACAACATTGGTAACAAGATCCCATCCCAACACGCCAATTTTGCCATCCTCTACCGGACTCGATTCAGTCGCGACCAAAAAATGTTAAGCTTGCTGCGTCCGGTCCTTGGTTCGTCAAATCTCGTTTTGCGTAGTAAGGCTTTGGTTTGTGCTGAATTGAATTGGAGGCCAAAGACTCCAAGTCGCATGAATGGCCAATATCGAATCCTTCGCCACGACAAACACATGCTGATGACGAGAAACGTGCGGGCTACACGGAATGAGAACATGTCCTCTTCCCGTCACCAACCGTAGCCCCTCAGATAACAATTCAGAGCAAAACTCGCTAATCGTGACTGATTCCATCTTTCACTTCTTGATCTCCGAGTTGTGAAACCACTCCTGCTCTCAGTGCGAATCCACCGCACAGCTCCCGGCCAATCACGTCCTGACATCAGACGTGTCAACCGGCAGTCCTGCGTTACTCCAAGCCCCGAAACCGCCAGTCATATCTATGACGTTGCGTCCAGCGGCCTGTAGGATGCTCGCCGCGATCGCCGAACGAGCACCACTTTGACACTGCGTTACAATGAGTCCATCCCCTGCGATCGTCGAAACGTTGGCCGGCAATCGACCAAGAAACCGATGAGCGGCCCCAGGAATACGACCTGACTTCCATTCTTCATTGGAGCGAACATCCACGAGCGTCACATCACTCGATTCAATGCGTGATGCCAACTCTGCAGGATTGGCGGTCTGGAAACTTGCGGCCGCAAGTCCCGCATCACGCACTTCCGAAACGTCAAAGTAGCCCCGTATATCATCAAGTCCTATTTTGCGAAGCAGACGAGTCGCTTCAGGGACCTGGCTCGGATTGGCAATCAGATACGTCGGTTTGGAATAGTCCACGACCCAACCGGCCCAACCGGCGAGCATCCCCAGCGGAATGTTAATGGTTCGCAGCACATGACCGTCGGCAAACTGGTTCGAAGGCGACAGATCAATGACAGTCGCCGAATCCAGAACCGAACGGAGATCTTCGATTTTTCGTGATTCAGGCAAACCAATATCGCCGATAATATCAGGACCTTCCTTGTTGACGCGTTTCATCACAGAAAAATAATTCGGAGCGTCTGGTTGATCCAACAGGATGTACCGCACGAAATCGTCTTCATCGGTGAATTGCAATGCCGGGTTGAACTGCTTTTCGTAACCAACCGTTGATGAGGGGATCGCTCCGAGCCCCTTTCCGCACGCACTACCGGCGCCATGTGCAGGCCAAACTTGCAAGTAGTCGGGAAGTTGCTTGAACCGTTCGACGGAACGAAACAGATCGCGTGCACCAGGTTCGGCCGTGTGAGCCAGTCCAGCGGCTTGTTCCAACAGGTCAGGGCGACCAACCGAACCGACGAACACAAAATCGCCGGTAAATATGCCCATCGGCCTGTCCGCACCACCACCCTGGTCGGTCAGCATGAACGAGATGCTCTCCGGCGTATGGCCGGGCGTGTGAAGAACATCGAACTTGATGTTGCCGATCAAGAATGAGTCACCGTCCTTGACCAATTGGTGATCAAACTGTCCGGCAAACAAATACTTCCAATCGGCAGGGCCCTCATCCGACACATACAGTTTCGCGCCAACGCGATCGGCCAATTCACGGGCACCCGAAACATAGTCGGCATGTAGGTGAGTCTCCGCGACCGCGATCAGCTTGAGGCCCTCGCGGTCGGCCATCTCCAGATACTGTTCAATGTCGCGTCCCGGATCGACGACTACGGCGACTTTGGCTCGCTGGCAGCCGACAAGATACGAGGCGTGAGCGAGGGATTTGTCGTAAAAGTACTTGAGCATCATGGCACCATCTCCTTGGTTAAACGATAGTTTTACTGACGATGAAAATCGCGACAGCTACAATGCCGGTCGCGAACACTTTTTGCAGAATTGGGGCCGACAGCCGTTTGCTGACCAGCCCACCGAGTGACATTCCAATGACACCACCCGAGACAAACAGGCCGGTGACTTCCAGCGATATTTCGCGGCCAGCGGCAAAGTGCGACGCCACACCAGAAACACTCACTAGCACAATCACAAGCAACGAAGTTGCCACGGCCTTCTTGATCGGCATTGCGGTAAACAACACCAATGCCGGTACAATCACAAATCCGCCACCGACGCCGAACATGCCGGACAAGAAGCCCGTGGACAGGCCGACCACAGCGAGCAACATTGCACAACGCGATGTCAGCCTGAGTTTGCCGTCTGGCATTCGTTGACACGTGAGACCACGAGCATCCGCTCCACAGGTCTTTCGAGCTGTTTCCAAGTTCTGAGCTTTTGACTTGGTCCACATTCGCCACGCGACAATGAGCATCAGGACAGAAAATAGAGTCAGAATCACCGTTTCCGGGATCATCCCCGAGGCCCATGTTCCCAGCGGAGCACCAAGCATTCCAGCAACGGAGAACAAAACTCCAGTGCCGACTTCGACTTGACCGGTTCGAATACGAGGCACAACGCCGATAAGTGCTGTTAAACCCACCACAGCCAGCGATAGACCAAAAGCTTCTCGCGGCGCAATGGCCAGACCGTAAACTAACAAGGGTACGGCCAGTAACGATCCTCCCCCACCGATCAAACCAAGAGCAAAACCGACGAATGATCCGAAAAGGATGCTTAATGAGAACAGCATGACACCCCTTCTCCTTTGACTTGGTTCCACGGCATCTTCGCCAGCATCAATCCCATGCCGCAGGTGTCTGTAATTCCAGCGAACATGAGACCGGCACCAACAAACGCCGATAAGCCGATGAAGTGCGAACTCACTAAGATGCCCAGCGCCGCTCCCAACAAAACGAGGAGACCGGCAGCGATCCGCACCTGACGATCCAACGAGACAATTTTGTTTCCACGAATAACTGGCATGCCGGATTCATCCCAAGCCTCCGTTCCTCCGTCGACGTTGACGACATTGTTGTATCCTGCGTTGATGAACATTTGGCAGGCGATCGCCGCGCGATTTCCACTGCGACAGATCACGTAGAGCGGATCGTTTGAGGAACCATTTCGCTCTTTCATGACCGCGTGTGGATCGAGCGAATCAAGCGGCAGATTACGTGCGTTCATCGCTCGAACTTCCCTGAATTCCACCGGCGTGCGCACATCGATCAAATCCACAGGGCCTTGTCCGGCAAGTTCTTTTAGCCGCAGGGCTGAAACTCTGGCGATCCTAGACATATCTATACCTCTCTATATTACGATGTAATTTCCAAAAAAAAGGGACCGGGTGACGACCTCGGTCCTTTACGATAAAAATCGGTCTTCGATACAATTCATGATGTTTTGCAAATGCGGTTCGGCGACTTGGTAATAGACTTTTCGCCCTTCACGTTCGCTTGTGAAGAACCCACACCGCTGCATCAATCGGAGATGCTCCGATGCGACGTTATCCAGGATGCCGCAATCCTCCGCCAATTCGCCCACGGTATACCGGCCATGCAACAGCAACTGCACGATCCGTAATCGCACCGGATGAGCCAGTGTTTTCAGACACTCAGCAGCTCGAGTAAACGCCTGCGGATCTCCGGCTGGCTTCGATTTGGACTTTGGATTTGATGACATCAAGTATCTCCTATACATCAATATATCGCCATCTATCGATATGTCAATGAGCTTTTCTAGTCGATGCATCGTTTTTTTTGGCCACAGACCGATGAAAATCACTTCAGCCAGCGTAAACCAATGGAAAATGGCTTGATCTGAGGGATGGTCGAGGTGTCAGGCGTTGAGGATGAATGACCATTATGAGGAGTTGGTCATTGGGTGGGGTTGGCAGGATGGCTCCAATCATACCCAAAAACATTTCAAATGCGGAGCAAAACAGCCCTCCAGAAGGGCTATCCCATCGCAAAAAAGAGGTAAAATAAGGCATGCCCACATTCGCTATTCAATGAAATTCAGGCTGCACGACGATAAGGTCTTTGATATAGTTAATCTAAATCGCTATTGGATCCACTTTGCGATACCTACCCCAAAGCCCTTCCTACAACCACCCTTGTTTTTCGGAGCCCAACAATGCTCACGATTTTCGGACGAAAACAAAAGTTCTGCGATGGCGTTTCCCGTAGGAGCTTTCTAAAAATTGGCGGGTTTGCAATGGGTAGCATCGGGGGCCTATCCCTGCCGGAGATCATCAGGGCCCAAGATGAAGCGGGCAACCGATCATCCCACAAAGCGGTCATTAACATTTTTCTCGGTGGAGGCCCGCCTCACCAGGACATGTGGGAAATCAAGACGGAAGCTCCTGCTGAAATTCGGGGTGAATTCAAACCCATTTCAACCAAAGTGCCAGATATCCAAATTGGCGAATGTTTTCCAAAAATCGCATCGATGATGGACAAATTTGTTGCCATCCGTTCCATCACCGGCTGTTCCGGTGGCCATGATGCTTACCAGTGTCTGACAGGTTGGAATCGGGGTTCCCTGCCAGCAGTTGGAGGACCGCCAAGTATCGGATCGGCGCTGGCCAAAATAAAAGGTCAGGTCGAAAAATCTGTTCCTGCAACCGTTGGTCTGGCCGCCAAAACGAAACACGCTCCTTGGTCCGAATCAGGACAACCCGGTTTTCTGGGCGATGCCTTCAAGCCATTCAAACCCAATGGTGAAATGATGGCAGACCTGAAATTGAACGGCATTACGACTGAGCGTTTGGCAGATCGGAAATCACTGCTGAACAGCTTGGGCAACATGAAAAGAGACTTTGAACGGGTCCGGAATGTCAACACTTTTGAACAGGAAGCGTTTGGCGTACTTACATCCAGTAAATTGGTCGACGCACTCGACCTCAGCAAAGAGGACCCAAAAATCCGTGCAAGATATGGTGATGGGAAACCCTACAAATTTCAATACGATGGGGCACCAACTTGCAATGACCATCTTTTGATGGCGCGTCGACTTGTTGAAGCTGGGGTTCGTTCGGTTTCGCTTTCTTTTGGGAGATGGGACAGCCATGGCGCTAACTTCGATCTGGTTCGAGATCACGGAACGAAACTCGATCAATGCGTCACCGCTCTCGTGGAAGACCTCGAGCAGCGGGGCATGCTGGATGACGTAACGGTGATCGTTTGGGGTGAGTTTGGACGCACTCCCAAAATCAACAAAGGTGCTGGGCGAGACCACTGGCCTCAAGTCAGCTGCGCGTTGATGGCCGGTGGGGGCATGAAAACCGGACAGGCCATTGGAGCGACCAATCGTCTGGGTGAATATGCAGCCAAGCGACCGGTTCCCGTTCAGGAAGTGATCGCGACGCTTTACCACAACCTGGGCATCGATCCCATGAGCACAACGCTGGTCGATCCCACCGGTCGGCCACAGTATCTGCTCGATCATCGAGAACCGATGCCCGAGTTGGTTTGATTTCCAGCCATCGCAATCTGATCTTTAAAGAAGGCTGGCGTCATCGATCGATGACGCTTGAATCGCTTTGAACTTCATCGTTGCCGTCTTTTCTGGGCCAGCGAACGAGATTGGCGCGGATACCTGCAACATTTGATTTTTCCAGTTGAATGTTTCGCTTCGCCAACTCCCGATGTGAAAAGCAATCCTCCATCGAGTCCATTTCTCTGGCAGTAATCGCTGGGGCAACTCATTGCTGGTGAGGTGGTGGGGAAAGGTCTCCACCAGGGTTACCCACGACTCGTATCAACGTCAACGAAGAAAAAAATGACGTAACGAAAAAGACAATCTCATCTCCCAAATCAACTCATCTACGAAATACTGGAAATGAAGACCTAAAGATCAATTCCCGTTGCCAGATTTTCGGGGAGCACAGCTTGTTCGCTTTCTAAGGACGCCATCGGAAAGGAACAATAATCAGCAGCAAAGTAGCCGCCTGGCCGGTGATTACCGCTAAGACCACAACCGCCGAACGGCAGCTTTCCGCTGGCTCCGGTAGTTTGACGATTCCAGTTCACCACCCCGGCTCGTATTTTTCGGATAAACTCCGCGTAGAGCTCGGGATTGTCGCTGATCAAGCCCGCCGCCAAACCATATTTGGTTTGATTGCAATGGACTATGGCGTCATCAAAACTATCGACACTCACCACTTGCAGAAGGGGGCCAAACCACTCTTCATCGTCCAACGAGGCAACATCGGTCACATCAATCAGACCCGGCGACAATAATGCGGCACAACCTTGTTGCTCTTCCATACGACAGAGAATCCTACCACCGGCAGCCAACATTTTTTCCTGGGCAACCAACATCCGTCGTCCCGTTTCCTGATTGACAACCGGACCGATAAATGGCTCGGGCTGATCCTCAGGAAATCCCACACGAATCCTGCCAATCATCTCCACCAGGCAATCCATGAATTCGGATGCTTGGGTTCCTTTCACCAAGTAAAGGCGTCGAGCACAGGTACACCGCTGACCTGAAGTGATGTAGGCCGATAGGACCGTGTGATAAGCTGCGGCTTCAAGATTTTGACTCTGGTGAACCACTAACGGGTTGTTTCCACCCATCTCCAAAGCAATCATTTTGTTGGGTGTCGCTGCCAATGCCTGATTTAAGGCGATTCCGGCACGACTACTTCCGGTGAATAGTACACCATCTATTTCGCAATCCGTTGCCAATGCGATTCCGGTTTCCCGTCCACCCTGCACCAGGTTGATCACCCCAGCTGGAATTCCGGCCAATTCCCAATAACCCACCATCATCTCACCCACCCTTGGCGTCAACTCACTTGGCTTCAAGACAATGGTGTTGCCGGCTAATATTGCTGGAATGAGATGTCCGTTGGGAAGATGAGCAGGCAGGTTAAACGGCCCCAGTATCCCCAGAACACCATGAGGTTTATACCGGGTGACAGCCCGGTAGCCACCCATCTCGGAGGTCACTGTATCACGTCGACTTTTCAGGGAATCCACGGCCAACTGGACTTTTCCAGCCACCGCAGCAACTTCGGTTCTGGATTCCCAAAGCGGTTTCCCCATCTCCAGACTGATCATGTTGGCAAATTCGTTGGCGTTTTCTTGGACAATTGTTGCGAACTTTCGTGCAACCTGAATTCGCTGCTCCAAATCCATTTCCGACCACGCGGAAAACGCCGCTCGAGCCGCAAGCAAGGCTGTCTTGACGTCATTTGAATCGGCTGCATTACCATGCCAAACTTGGGTCTTCGTTGCTGGAGAAACCGATTGAAACGGCTCGCCCTGCCCGGTTTGCCATTGATTGTCGATAAACAACTGCCCTGTCATTGATGTCATCCAGAATCTCTCAATCGGGTCTGGTGCTTTTTGGACACCGTACTGGAAACAAGAGCGGGGCTAAAACCAATACGTCTTCGCTCTTCCCAAGTAAATAACCCAAGTAAATAACCTATAAACGCGAATGGGTTTAATTTGAAACCAACACACAACGTAAGCCTACCGCATCGTCTTTCCCATCCTGCTTGGCCTTCAATCGAAAATCGGATGCCAATTTGTCGGCCTTATCTTTCCAGCTTCCCCCTCTGAGAACAGGTGATGTTTTCTTCACCGACCAGTGCTGCGATGGTAAATGAACCAACGGGTTTTCTGTCGCGAAAGAATCAATGCAGATCTCCCAAAGGTAACCGTGCACATCGTACAGGCCCCAGGGGTTGGGCTTCTTGGCACCTACTGGAGGATCGTTACCCGCTGCATTTCCAGTAAACCATCCGTAATCACCTAGGTCTTTTTCGTCCTCGCCAAAAGAAAAACGAGTCTTGGTTCCAGCCCTCGCAACATATTCCCACTCAATTTCAGTAGGCAGCCTTACCCGTTGATTTGGGCGGATCAACTTCTGAGTTTGCAGCATCCTGGTGAGCCTGTCACAAAAATTAACCGCCTCAGAAAAATCGATCATCTCAACTGAATTCCGATTCCCTTTCCAGCGGCTAGGGTTATTTCCCATGACAGTCTGCCACAGTTCCTGAGTCACCTCGTAGCGTGATACAGAAAAAACTTCATTAAATTTCACCGACTGTTTTTTCCCCGTCTTCGAATGAATCACCTCCATCTCCCCAGGAAATTTCCCGTTACCCGGTTTTATTTCCACCCATTCATTAGCAAATTTCCGTAGCAGAGCTTCCTGTGTTTTAGTTTCGGTTTGCTGTTGCTGTGAACAAGACCGGTCCACAAACAGCAAAGAAAGCAAACCAACAAGTGGCCAGGTAACTATTCGCTTGTAAGGGATCAGTTTTGAGCGACTGGAGGGCATTCCATGGACCTTTTGAAATGGGGGGGGGACGTGGCACAATAAATGAACGTGAACCGCAATAATCGTTCCTTCTTCCGTGGTAGTTCATTTAGTTGAACGCTGGAATTCCCCTCGGTCAAGCGCTAAGTGTCGATCATTGTGTTAGCGGTCCATCTGTCAGGTCGTAATAAAAATCGCAGACACAACATCAGGAGACTTCTGTGATGAACAACTCAAGGGCAACCCACTCGTAACCGATGCCACGTCAATCTTTTGAATTAGCCAGAGCGAGATGATCACGATAGCTCAAGGTTGAAGATGTCTATGAATCAAATCATGATCCAGGGCATTGGCGTCTCGAAAATGCCAAGCGTATGTGAGCGGAACCTAACTCCGCTTATTTCTATTTTTCTTTCGCTTTGACAACGGATCCAGTTTTCGAAAACGGGGAATGCCAATCGCACAGGCACCGAGAATCAGAAATAAAAACACCAGCCCGTAGGCCGCACTACTGGATTGCTCCGCTAACAGGGACATAAGTTCCAACCTGCTCTCTTTTTAACCGATTAACATCATCTGCAATGGGCTTCGGGCCATTCAGCCCGACTTGAAGTGAATATCATTGCTTTCCTGTCACTTTACTATATTTATTGGGTCAACGGTTTGACCATTTCTGCAACACCCCAACTTGATGCAACCCTCCTGTTTGGATTGGATTAGCAATGATCATCAAGCCAAACCGTCCCTCTAAGCCACTCCGACTCGAAGCCAACAATGCTCGTTTTTGCCCACAGAGGGTTTTCGCAGGCGAACCAATGTTCTGCCAGCCCTGATTTTTCTGACAACCGATCGACTGGGGTAAAAAAGAACCTAAACCCAAGCAAAAACAGTCGTTTCGCGACTGTTCAATCGTCTTCGCCCTCGGCGACCCGTTGGTAACAAGCTCCTACAGATTCCCAAGCCAACTAACAAAGTCAGGCCTTTCAGCCTCCAAATAACGATTTTTTGGATTTTCCGGCCAACAATGGCCGATTGAAAAAGGTAGAGAGTCCTTTATACTATATTAAGTTGATCGTATTTGTGATCTTAAGATAATGTTTTCGTCAAAAACCGACCCTCCAGCTAGTATCGACCCTCCACCACCGGATCAATTCCCCATCGTTTCTGAGCCCCTTTCGAAGATGACCTCCGACGAGATGGCTCACAAAAACCGGGAACTGGAGTCCTCTCCGCCTGAGGTGATTCTTGCGTGGGCGGTCGCCCATTTCGGAAAACGGCTTACGTTTGCGACCGCATTTGGCCCGGAAGGGATGGTCATTTTGTACCTGCTTTCCAAGATTGATCGCCAGGTCGACTGTTTTAATCTCGATACCGGCTACCAATTCGACGAGACTCTGCAGTTGAGAGACCAGGTCCTAACCAAGTTCGGAATCGAAGTCACGCTGCGGCGACCTGAACTCTCAGTGGAAGAGTACGAACGACAGAACGGCGGCCCAGTCTATCGAAGTGACCCCAATCGATGTTGCCACGATCGCAAGATCCGAGTGATTCACGAGGCCATACAAGGAAAATCGGCTTGGATCAGCGCTATTCGACGGGACCAAAGTCCGGACCGTGAACATGCTCCCATTGTGGGCTGGGATTCCAAGTTCCATCTGGTCAAGATCAACCCTCTGGCCAATCTGACCAAGACCGATATCTGGACAACCATCCTTGAAAACAAGATTCCCTACAATCCGCTCCATGATCAAGGGTTTCCCAGTATCGGCTGCCAACCCTGCACTCGGCCCATCCAAATTGGTGAGGACGAACGATCAGGTCGATGGAGCGGCAGCCAGAAAACCGAATGCGGGCTGCATTCAACAGAGTGATCGTCAAGGCAAATCCCATCGTTCTGAGGGAACCCTTCGCTAACCTCTTCGCTGACCTCCCCGCTGACCAGCTTTTTCGGCTGGTAGACCCTCACGGTCCGGGAGTTCAGAATCGTCATCAAATAGCGTGATGTAATCTGCGGATCAGCCGGACGGAGAAGCTTTCTTCTGATCGCCTGGTTCTGACCCGGTCACAAATCCACTTTGATGCGAGACCTCCGACGTCCCAGGTACCACCAATGGACCGCAAGCCGTTTCCTCGATAATCTCACGCAGCTCGGCTCCGTTCACCGATTCAACCTCAAAAAGACGTTGCGTCAGGGCCATCAAACTGGATTTGCGCACCTCAAGGATCTGACGCACTTTGACAATTGACTCATTGATTATTCGGCCAACTTCTTCGTCGATCTCTCGCTGAGTCTTTTCGCTAATCGACCTTAACCGTTCAACTCCTCCACCCGCCGCAAGAAACGCGGACCGATTAGATTCCTTGAAGTTGATCCTGCCCATACGGCTCATACCGTATTCGGCGACCATGGAGCAAGCGATTTCAGTCGCACGTTCCAGGTCGTTTTGAGCTCCAGTCGAAATATCACAGTAAACAATTTCCTCGGCAATCGTGCCAGCCAATAGCACCTGAATACGACTCTCCAATTCGGCCTGTGTCATCAGGTAGCGGTCCTCCTCCGGCCGCTGCATCGTATAGCCCAAGGCAGCAATGCCGCGTGGGATAATACTGACCTTGTGGACCGGGTCGGTGTTGGGAAGACTATAGGCCACCAAAGCATGGCCGGCCTCGTGATAGGCAACCCGATGTTTTTCTTCTTCATTCATCACCCGTTGTTTTTTTTCCAGACCTGCGGTGACCCGTTCTACACCTTCGTCGAAGTCCTGCATATCGACCGAGGATTTGCCATCCCTGGCGGCGCGAAGTGCTGCTTCATTGACCAAGTTAGCCAGATCCGCCCCAACAAAACCGGGACTGATCGAAGCCACTTTTTTAAGATCAACATCTTCACCCAATTTTACATTCTTGACATGGACTTTCAGTATGGATTCCCGCCCCCGGACATCGGGACGGTCTACCAGCACGTTGCGATCAAACCGACCGGGACGCAGGAGTGCCTGGTCAAGTGTCTCTGGCCGATTCGTTGCCGCCACAACGATGACACCCGAATTGGAGCTAAAGCCGTCCATCTCAACCAACAAGGCGTTGAGTGTTTGCTCACGTTCATCGTGTCGATCCGCGATATTCCCTCCCCGGCTCTTGCCCAGCGCATCAAGCTCGTCAATAAAAATGATACATGGGGCTTTTACCTGAGCCTGCTGAAACATGTCCCTCACACGCGCGGCTCCTACACCAACATACATTTCGACAAAATCGCTTCCTGACAGGCTAAAGAAAGGCACGCCTGCTTCCCCTGCGATCGCTTTTGCCAACAGCGTCTTACCGGTTCCCGGCGGGCCAACCAATAGAACCCCTTTGGGAATCCGCCCCCCCAACTTTTGGAATTTTTCTGGGGACTTCAGAAAGTCCACAACCTCCTTCACTTCCTCAACAGCCTCGTCAATCCCGGCAGCATCGGTAAAAGAGACTTCAAGCTCTTCTTCTGCGTGCAGCTTGCCCCGACTCCTGCCGAATTGCATCGGAGAACCAGAACCACCCAGTCGACGAATCATCAACCAAAACAATATCAAAAGCGCAACAGAGAACAGAATAAAGGACCCCCATTTTGACCAGAAACTGGGCCCGCCGGTGTAGTGGAAATCTGTTCCTGAATCAGCTAAAACTCTTCTGATCGATTCTTCGGAATCCTGTAACGGCTTGAAAACGACAAAGTTTTTCTGTGTCGACTGGCTATCTTTTCCGGATTCATCTTTCCAGTCAAACGTTCCATTGATCCGACGATCTCCAATAAGGATCTTCCGAAGATTGGAAATGCGAATGGTAGACTTGCGATCGCCCTGCTCCCGAAACACCAGAAAGGAAAAGTTCTCTTTATCCTCGGACTCTTCTTTTTTCTGAAGGTAGTCAGTGAATTCTTTATAAGAAATCGAGAATCCAGCATTGTTGTACACCGCCATCGATGCAATCAACGAGACGACCAGAAGGAAAATGAACAGCAGAAGATAATTGGATCCCGACTTGGGTTCAGAATTTTTCTTTGATTTATTTTCGGGATCCATTTATTCTCGTCTCGCAGCGTTTATCGAATCAATTTGTGGAGTCACTGGCTCGGAGAGCCAATTCAGTGCTAGGATTGTAGAGAACTATTCCAAGGTTCTCCTTTCAAGCTTACGTTCAAATACCCGAGACTTGTTTCAAAAAAACCGTCAATTTGATGGGCCTTTTCTCTCGTCAGCTACGGCAACGTCAATAATATCCCAATTGCCTTCAAAGAGTGGAAAGTCAATTTTTTGTTTCATATCCTGAATTTCAAGCTTGTTTTACCACAATGCCAGCCACCTGAAACTTAGCCAATTCTTCCAACCTCGCAGTCATCCAACCCAACACCCTTGATAATCTATGGCACTTGCTGCCATTTCAATTATGGCTGGTGGGTATTGGCAATCAAACCAAAGGGGCATAATAGGGTCCACCCACTGACCGAACCAACTCCATGACGAAAAAACCGATGCGAAAAATCGCCATACTCGGCTCCACTGGCAGTATTGGCACCAACGCAATTCAAGTGGTTAATTCACTGGACAATTATGAACTATTTGCCCTTTCGGCGCATTCCAAACTTCAGGTGCTCGGGGAACAAGTCATCGCGAATCGACCCGCATTCGCCGTTGCTTCAGATCCAGAAACAGCCAGGAAATCGACTTTTCCGGACGTTGACGAAACCGATTTTCTGATCGGACATGACCATTTGGAAACGATTGCCTCTCACCCTGATGTAGACGTGGTCTTGGCCGCCATTGTGGGGGCAGCAGGCCTGCGCAGCACTTGGGCTGCTATCGAGTCAGGAAAACAGGTTGCCTTGGCAAACAAAGAAACGCTGGTCGTCGCTGGACCATTGGCCATGTCACTTGCCAAGCAACGAAACGCAACCATCTTGCCGGTCGACAGCGAACACAGTGCCATCTTCCAGGCATTAAATGGTGAAAATCCAAAAAACATCAGAAAAGTCATTCTGACCGCAAGTGGCGGGCCCTTTCGAAATGCAAGCATGGATGAACTCCGCTGTGCAACAGTAAAATCAGCGTTAAACCATCCAACATGGCAAATGGGGCCCAAAATCACGGTGGATTCAGCAACGATGATGAATAAATCGCTGGAACTGATTGAAGCGAGATGGCTATTTGATTTGCCGGCGGAAAAAATAGAGGTGGTCATTCACCCTCAATCAATCGTCCATTCTCTGGTAGAATTCGTCGATGGCAGCGTGATGGCACAGTTGAGCCCTCCCGACATGAAGCTTCCGATCCTGTACGCTTTGACTTACCCGGATCGATCTTCCGGACCTACCGAAAAGCTAGATTTTCGAGAGGCATTTCATTTGGATTTTCAGCCGCCTGATTTTGAAAAATTTCCGGCTTTACTTCTTGGATCGGAAGTTGCCCGAAATGGTGGCACCACGGGTGCGGTTCTCAATGCTGCGAATGAAGCGGCAGTTGCCGCATTCTTGAATGGCCAAATCGGGTTTTTGGACATTACCAGAGCCTGCCGTGACGTACTGAAACAACATGATTTTGACCCGAGCCCAACTTTGGACCAATTGATCTCAATGGATCTTTGGGCGCGGAAGGAGATAAACAAGTGGATTGCAGCTTAATAGCAGCACAATTTTCCTGGTTCAATCTTGAATCCTGGATAGGTATTTTCTGGATGGTTGCCGGATTGGGATTTATTATCTTTGTCCATGAGTTGGGCCATTTTCTTGCCGCAAAATCATGCGGTGTCAAAGTGGAAGCTTTTTACGTCGGGTTTAATGTTCCGTTTCCAAAGATTTTTGGCGTGACCATTATTCCCCAGTATCTATTCAAATTCACTATTGGTGAAACCGAGTATGGTGTTGGGAATTTGCCTTTAGGTGGGTACGTCAAAATGCTGGGGCAAGAGGATACTCCATCCAAACCCGACGAAGACGAAGGCGAAGCCTCTGTTGATGATCAGGAAAAGGAAACCAATACCGCTTCCGAGGATGATTCCCCAGCGGAATCCGTCCCCGAACCTACAAAACTCGATCCCCGTGACTACCGGGCGAAGAGTGTCGTTCAACGGTTTTGGATCATTTCCGCCGGCGTGATCATGAATCTCCTGTTTGCGCCTGTCTTTGCAATGCTCGCATTCAAATATGGTGTACCTGAAATCCCTGCTCGCGTGGGGGGAGTGATGGCAGGCGGACCAGCCTACAAGGCTGACTTCCGCCCAGGTGACGAAATTGTCCAGATCGGCGACCAACCACCCGTGGCTGCCATTTCATTCAGCGATTTTCGAGAGGCCAATGCTCTAATCGGGACTTCCGGCAAAGCGGTTCATTACGTTCAGCGAAAGTCCGTCAGCGAACCGATCAAAATTGAAGTCCAGCCTCAAAATGATATTATTCAACTCCGATACCGCACCATTGCAGCCGTGGGAATCCAACCCGATGTCTCCACGCGACTCTCCAAAGAAAATGCCATTGTTCCCCAATCGGCTGCCTCTCTCGCAGAACCCGCCCTGGAAAACGGCGATGTAATCGTCGAAGTCAATGGTGAGACGGTCTCAAACGGTGCAAGAATGCGGCAGCTGATTTCCCAAAATTTCGACAAAGATATCTCACTGACCGTCGCCCGCCTCGGGATACGGCCGATTACGGAATTAAATGACGACGTGGAACGCGTCTCGATCAAGGTGCCTTCCAGAAAAAGGAAAATCCTCGGAATGGAAATGGAATTTGGACCTGTGATTGCCCTCCAGTCGAACTCTCCTGCTGCCACGGCTGGAATCAAGGAAGGTGAAAAGTTGATCACGTTAAACGGAAAAGCCATTGGCGATCCCCTGACCCTGAGTTTTCGCTTGCGTTCGTTTGCCCGCCGAAGCGAATCCATCACCTTGGGAGTCGCGAATGCTGAGGGAATCGAACGAGAGGTTGAGCTGATTCCCCGTGTACCGTTTTTCCGAAATCTCGATTTTAATTTCCCCATTTCAATCGACGAAATCGGATTGGCCTTCAAAGTCTCCAACGAGGTTGCCAATGTCGTTGCTGACTCTCCGGCCAAGAAAGCAGGGATCCTGCCGGGCGACAAAATCATTCGAGCAGAATTCATTGCCGACACCGCTGACGCTGATTCAGAAAAAAAAATCGGGTTTCCCGACAAACATTATGACTTTGCGACCTACCCCTTTGGATGGCCAATGGTAGAAGCCATTTTACAGAACCGAATGATGTCGACCAAGTTGGCCATCACCGTTGAGCGGGACAAACAGCCCAAGGAGTTTTCTTTGAACTGGGCTGAATCGGATCAATGGTTTGTCGATGCCCGGGGCATCCGACTCAACAGTGATCAGATCATTGTCAAACCTGACAGTTGGTCGGGAGCCTTTAGCATGGGGATGAAGCGAGTTCAAAAAGACATGGGCCGGATCTTCAATTTCCTGCGGGCACTGATCACCGGGCGGGTTTCCGTTACAACGATGGGTGGTCCCATCACCATCGGCGGTGTGGCTGTCAGCTTTGCCTTGGAGGGCCCGGGACTCTTTCTGGCGTTTTTGGCGTTCATCAGCGTGAACCTGGCCATTGTTAATTTCCTTCCGATCCCGGTACTCGATGGTGGCCATGCTGCCTTCCTGATCTGGGAAGGAGTGACGGGAAAACCGGTCAATGAAAATACACAATTTATTGCATCATTAATTGGTTTTATTTTCCTCATTTCATTAATGCTATTTGTCTTTAGTCTGGATATCCTGACTACTTTTTTCTAAAAAATCTTTCAGGAAATCCCGTCAGGCACGTCGAAGGAACGGCAGCCCTTTCGGTTGCATGAGTAGTGTTGGCTCTACGGTTTGCAGAAAAGGATTCCATTGAAAATATCCGCCAAAACCGAATACGCCTGTATCGCTGTTTTGGAGCTGGCCAAAAACATTGACCAGCCAGAACCGTTGCGAATTCGTGACATCGCCGACTCGCATGGAATCCCTGCACGCTTTCTCGTGCAAATACTTCTTCAGTTAAAGGGAGCGGGTATCGTAACCAGTACCCGAGGCGCCGCTGGTGGCTACCGACTTGCCGCCAAGCCGAAGGATTTAAGCCTCAATAAAGTAATGAAAGTCATCGATGGCGATACTACCATCGAAAGCAATCTCAAGGAAAACACTTCCAGTTCAAGGGTTTTGAATTCAGTATGGAAACTGATTTCAGCCAAAACGATCGAGTCCCTTGAAGCAGTTGATTTTGATGAACTGGTGCAACGCGCCAAAGGTCAGCAGGAAAACATGTACTACATTTGACGCTGAAGCGGTTGTTCCCCACCGGCAGCCCTGAAAAATCGCATCGCTGAACTGCTTTTGCCGCCCGCACCAGGTTTGACAAAAATCAAAACAAATTGATTCCTGGTGGAGCAGGTCTCGAAGGACGTTATCCCAAGTTCGGCACCGACCGTTTTTTGGTTGACAAGGAGTCGTCTCGGCCAGGGCACTGCCTACTCCGCGAACACCTATGCAACAGGAATCCGCTACCCTGTAATCCGCTACCCTGTAATCCGCTACCCTGTGTTACAATACAAACAGAATTTTCAGCGTCCCGGAGACACACATGATTCACACGCCGAGTGCCAATGTACTGGTTTTCAGCGTCGGCTGGCTATGCGTCAGTTTGATGGACCTGACATTGCAGAACGTGGTTGGACAAGTCGAACAGGTGGACCCTTCACACTCCAAAAAAATGTCCCGCGGACTGGACATTTTTAAGAGTGATGTCCGCACAATATTGATCGGACGATGCTTAAAGTGTCATGGGGGTAAAGAAACAGAAGGTGATTTTGACCTGTCAACTCGAGAGGGACTCATTGCTGGTGGCAGCGAAGGTCCGGCGGTTCAACCCGGTAAATCTTCCCAGAGTCGTCTGATCGGAATGATTTCTCATACCCTCCAACCGACCATGCCAGAAGATGGTGCCAAGTTGGACCCTCGCAACATTGACGCCATCAGGAAATGGATTGATTTGGGAGCACCCTACGATAAACCACTTGCCACCAAGGGTAACGATCCACTTGACTGGACACGCAAGGAAATTGATTCTGCTGCCAAGTCATTTTGGGCTTTTCGACCACTCCAAGCGGTGAAACCGCCAGAGGTCTCCGGCGGCCAAAACAAAACAGTCATCGACCGATTTCTGTTAAAAGAACTGCACAAAAAGCGACTTTTACCCAACCCAACAACCAGTCGGGAAAAACTGGTGCGCCGAGCGTACCTGGACCTCGTTGGCTTGCCGCCAACCCAGAAACAGATTCAGCGTTTTCTCGGCGACGATCGAAAGAATGCTTTCGCCTTGTTGGTAGACGAACTGTTGGATAGTCCACATTACGGAGAACGCTGGGGACGTCATTGGCTGGACATCGCGAGGTTCGGTGAAAGCCACGGATTCGAGCAGGATTACAACCGGCCCCATGCTTATCATTATCGTGATTTCGTTATCAAGGCGTTGAATTCAGATATGCCATTCAACCAGTTTGTCCAATGGCAAATTGCGGGCGACGAAATGGCACCTGATGAACCATTAGCCCTGATGGCAACTGGTTTTTTGGGAGCAGGTGTCTTTCCAACGCAATTAACTGAAAAGGAATTCGAACCAGCTCGGTACGATGAATTAGACGATATGGTCAGCACACTAGGTACAGCCATGCTGGGACTGACCGTTGGCTGCGCACGTTGCCACGACCACAAGTTTGACCCGATCCCTCAGCGAGACTACTACCAGATGGTTTCCACTTTTTCGGCAACCATTCGTAGCGAAGTCGACGTAGTGTTGGAACCGAGCCAAACCCAAAAAGAGATGGCCAACTGGCAAATCGAAAACGATCGGTTAACGGCAGCTATTGAAAAATACGAAAAAGAGCATTTACCCGACCGTTTCCAAAAATGGTTGGATTCCCGCCCCAGCGAAGCCTCCCAGCAACCGACTTGGATTGTGCTTGAACCAACCAAGTTTCAATCACAGGGGGGCGCCACCGTTGAAAAGTTAGATGACGGCTCTCTTTTAGTGTCCGGAAAAAATGCGGATTTTGACACCTATACCTTCATCGCTCATACAGAACTGCAGGGTATCTCGGCGATACGGTTAGATGCTTTGGCCCATCCCTCGATGGTCCGAGGTGGACCTGGTCGAGCGGTCAATGGCAACATTGGCTTGGGAACCTTTTCAGTCAGCGCTCGACCTCTGGATAGCAAATCTGCTCCAACAAATATCGACCTTTACAATCCAATCGCTACTTTTCAACAAAATACTGGCAATCTCTCGATTGCTTCCTCTTTAGACAAAATACCAAAATCGGGCTGGGCGATTGATCCCCAATTCGGCAAAGACCATTCAGCTGTTTTTCAAATCCGACAGCCTTTGGGATTCCCGCAAGGAATCGAACTGACCATCACCATGAAATTTGGGGTCAACAACAAGCACAACATTGGACGACCCCGAATTTCAATCAGCACTTCACCCCAACCAGTTGGCCTCCAAGGAGACTCACAGAAGCAGTTGGTCATTGAATCGCTCAAATTACTGCGGGAAAACAAAGAGCCGTTGGACAATAAACATCGGAAAATCCTCTTCGATTGGTACCGGGGTTTTGACGCACAATGGAAATCACTCCATACCACGCTACAAGGGCACATCGCCAAAAAGCCCAAACCCAAAACGACCAAGGTCATGGTTTCCAGCGAGGGACTCAAGCCTCTTAGCCATCATGCGGACGGACGGGGTTTTCCACATTTTTACAAGCAGGCGTTTTTTCTCAAACGAGGTGACCCGGCTCAAAAACAGGGTGTTGCGGAACCCGGTTTCTTACAGGTACTGGTCAATGCAAAAGAGACTGGGCAACGATGGAAACCCAAGCCACCCGCTGGCGCCCGACAAAGCTATCGTCGATCAGCGCTGGCACAATGGATCGTCGACACCGATTCAGGAGCGGGCCAACAACTGGCTCGTGTTATTGTTAACCGGATATGGCAACACCATTTTGGATTGGGGATCGTATCGACGCCTAATGACTTTGGGTTCCAGGGGCAACGGCCTTCTCACCCCGAACTACTGGACTGGCTGGCAAGCCAGTTGATCAAAAACAATTGGAGCCTAAAGTCCATCCACCGCATCATCATGCAAACCGCCGCCTACCAGCAAAGCAGTGAGTTTCGAAAAGAGGCTGCCGGGATCGATCCAACCAACAAGTGGGTCTGGCGTTTCCAGCCCAGGCGTCTCGAGGCAGAAGCCATCCGGGATTCGATGTTAGCCGTCAGTGGTGTTCTGGATCCCAAGCTGTACGGGCCAGGCACGTTGGACGAAAACATGAAGCGCAGAAGCATTTACTTCATGATCAAACGTAGTCGCCTGATCCCCATGATGCAGATTTTCGACTCGCCGGAACCATTGGTCAGCGTTGGTAATCGTCCCCAAACCACCATTGCTCCGCAAGCGCTTCTCTTTATGAACAATCCCAACGTACGAGACTATGCTCGGCAATTAGCGCTGCGTTTAATCACTTCAGAAAAAAATGGAAACTCACGCGAGGAGATACTCAACAATGTAATTAACAAAGGGTATTTCGCAGCCGTAGGGCGTCTTGCCAGTCCACTGGAACATCAGCGAAACCTGGACTTTATCAAACAGCAGATCGCTTCCTATGAAAACGAAACGAAAAAAACTGACCAACCTGATGCCGTGCAGTCTGCGCTGATCGACTTTTGCCAGGTTTTGTTTTGTCTCAATGAGTTTGTTTATTTGGATTAGCCCGTAACCCAAGAACGCGACAACTATGATTCTTTGCGAATCGACTCAAGGTAATCGATAGACCATCATCCAGCGTTTCTAAACATTTGAACGAATTATAAGATCATGAAAGTTCATACTCCCTCTCGTTTATCTCGACGCGAAGCATTGCAACAGGCTGGAGCCGGTGCCGGGATTCTAGGCTTGGCATCGCTACTGCAGGATGGGGGACAACTGAAGGCTGAAGACGATCCAACCACCCATGACCCCCTCGCTCCCAAGAAGACACATTTTGCCGCTAAGGCCAAAAGGGTCATTTGGCTGTTTATCAATGGTGGTCCCAGCCAGGTTGACACGTGGGATTTCAAACCGGAATTGGAAAAAAACGACGGGAAGGCGATTCAGGGATTCGACAAGTTCACCGGGTTTTTTGCCAACTCGGTGGGTGGGCTGATGAAGTCTCCATTTCAATTCAAAAAACACGGGATGTGCGGCAAACCGGTCTCTGAGATTTTCCCGAATCTTGCTGGCCATGTAGACAAGATGGCGTTCGTTCACTCCTGCTATGGAAAGTCCAACAATCACAGCCCTGCCCTCTTCATGGCCAACACCGGCTATACCCAAATGGGCTATCCCTGTGTCGGTTCGTGGGCGACCTATGGGTTGGGGAGCATCAGTCGCGATCTCCCCGCTTTCGTGGTCATGTCCGATCCCAAGGGTCGCGGGCAGCCGAAAGGATATTCTTTAAATTGGGGAGCCGGGTTCCTGCCGAGTGTCTACCAGGGTTCCTGGCTCAAACCCACCGGTGACGCCATTGCCAACCTGAAGAGAGCCAAGGTCCTCGATGCGGGTCGGCAGCGGTCCCAGTTGGACCTGTTGCGAGATCTGAACCAGGAGCATTTTCGGGAGCGGAAATCTGAACTGGAACTGGCCGCGAGAATCGAAAGTTTTGAGTTGGCTTTCAGAATGCAATCCAAGGCACCCGAGGCCCTCGATATTGAAAGCGAACCAGAACACATTCAAAAGCTATATGGTCTTGATGATCAACGATGCACTCATTTCGCTAAACAGTGCCTGGTGGCACGTCGGATGGTAGAACGGGGAACCAGATTCGTCCAGATTTACTCCGGCGGCATGGAGAACCAACGCAGTTGGGATGGTCATAATGACATCCAGGGTAACCATCGGCAATTCGCGGGAGAGACAGACAAACCGATTGCTGGCCTTTTGACTGATCTCCATCAGAGCGGCTTATTGGATGAGACTCTCGTCATTTGGGGTGGAGAGTTCGGTCGTCTACCCCTAGCTCAAAAATCTGCCAAACCGGGACGAGATCATAATCCACATGCGTTTACGTACTGGTTTGCTGGTGGAGGCACCAAAGGCGGAACGTCCTACGGTGCAACCGACGAGCTGGGGCACAAGGCCGCAGACAATCGTGTCAACATCCACGACCTTCACGCTACCATCCTGCATCTTTTGGGTATGGACCATCAGCGACTCACTTACCGGCATAACGGACGAGACTTCCGATTAACTGATGTGGAGGGCAACGTCATCAAAGAAATCATCTCGTAACCGCTGCACCCAAAAACCGCCTTTGATCCACCCCACCGAATCCAAAATTCACAAGACATCTCAGAACTATCGAAAAACACAGCCTCGCTTTTTCTCGCGCCTGCCTCAACACTACAGTCCATGACTGCAGGTGGATGTGATTCTACTGAATTTGGATTATCGGAACCGGTGGCTCAGAAAGAGTTTGAATCCAACACAAGTTTGCCGGTCTCAATCGAAAATTAGCACTGTTTTACCGGTGTAAAATGAACTCTTGGCTGCCGGGTGACAAGAATTTCCAGTAGTCATCAATCAATAGTCGCGGCCTTTCCATGAAAAGAGGCTCGCCAAATCAATCGCAAACTAATGAACAACGAAATTGATATCAAAGATCAATCTCAAACCTATCAATGGCGTCGAGGTTTTTGGAGTCTATTCGTACTGCAATTTCAAGGAGCTTTTAGCGATTCAGTCTTCAAGTTTTTGATCGTGTTCCTAATCACGCAGTCCATCACCGAAGAAGTATTGCAAAGTGAGTTTCCCGTCGAAACAGCTCAAACCATCGAGCTTTCCGAATCCGTTCAGAAAAAAATCGAGGCAAAGCGTGATCCACTGATTTCAACCATTCTCATTATTTTTGCAACTCCGATGATCTTGTTCGCCATGGCAGCCGGATTTCTATCGGACAAATATCCCAAGTCGCGAGTCATCTTTCTCACAAAAGTCGCAGAGATTTTTGTCATGGCAGCTGGGACCATCTGCCTCTATTTTCAATTTCAGTATGGCCTCTTGGTCGTGCTATTTTTGATGGCCGTTCAAAGCAGTTTTTTTTCACCGGCAAAATCTGGTGTCATCCCGGAGATGCTCCCGACCAGTAAGTTGAGTTGGGGGAATGGTATCGTCGGGCTAGGGACATTTGTCGCGATCATTACCGGTGGAATTGCAGCCGGTTTCATATCGGACAGACTGGGACCCGAAAAAGCGTGGAGCAGCGGTGTAATCCTTGTGGTCTTGGCAGTGTTAGGAACGATTGCAAGCTTGGGGCTTCCCAAGCTGCAGCAATTAAACCCTGAAAAAAAGTTCCGCCTGAACTTTCTCAAAGAAGTCTGGACGAATATAAGACTGGTAAAAAAAGATCGAGTGCTCAGCCTGTCCATTGCTGGTTCGGTTTACTTCTGGTTTCTTGCCGCCCTTTTTGGAGAGCCAACTCTATTCGTCTACGGCAAGGATCTTCTGGAACTGAACGATTCACAAATTTCTTTTCTCCGGGGATTTTTAGCCATCGGGATTGCAATAGGCTGCCTGCTGGCAGGGTTTCTTTCAGGAAAAAGAATTGAGTATGGCCTCATTCCGATCGGCTCAGTTGGGCTGACACTGACCTCCGCTCTAATGGGATTGCCAAACCTTTCCTTGGAGCAGGTCAGCATCCTACTTTGTCTTCTCGGGGTATCTGGCGGGTTTTTTATTGTGCCCATCAACTCTCTCGTCCAGTATCTTCCGGCACCTGAAAATCGCGGAACCATCATCGCTACCGAAAGATGGTTAACCGCCGCAGGAGTACTGTTGGCGTCAATCGTTTTCTTCCTGCTAAAGACCTGGATGGGGATGTCACCAACTCAGATCTTTCTCTTAGGAGCGATGGCCACGCTCTTGGCTACGGTCTACGCAATTAAATTGATGCCGGACGCTCTGATCCGCATGTTTCTGCTGATTTTGACACGGACATTTTATCGCGTCCGGGTAAAGGGAATCGATAACCTGCCGGATCGTTCGGGAGCGCTGCTGGTTGCCAATCATCTTTCGTTTGCTGACGCCTGTTTTCTGATTGCTTCCACCCATCATCACATTCGTTTTGTGATGCATCGCAAAATGTATAACGTCTGGTGGATCTACCCTTTCGCAAAAATGCTCAAAGCGATCCCCATTGCCTCTGAGATGCGACCCCGGGAAATGATGGCCTCACTCAATAAAGCTGGCCAACGAGTCCGCGAAGGAGAGTTGGTGTGCCTATTTGCCGAAGGGCAAATAGGCCGGTTTGGTCAAACCCTTCCTTTTCGAAAAGGAATGAATCGTATTCTCAAGGGTATTGAAGCACCCATTATTCCGGTCCATTTGGACAACGTGTGGGGCAGTATCTTCAGCTTTGAAAGAGGTCGCTACTTTTTTAAAATCCCCCGAAAGATCCCCTATTCTATCACCGTCAATTACGGCATTGGTTTACCTCCAGTGACCCCGCCCCACTTGGTCCGTAAAGCCGTCGTTGATCTTGGAGCGGACTCCTGGGAGGAACGGAAATCGCAAATCCCTACGATTCCAAACGCCTTGATCTATACAGCAAGACGGCACAAGTTTCGGAAACGCCTTTCGGAATCCGGCCGAAAACCAATGCGTTTTTCGACCATGCTCAGAAGGATCATCGAGCTCCAATACCGCCTTAAACCTGTACTGGAGAACCAGATTCGAGTTGGCATCATCGCCCCCACATCCCTCGACGGATTAATGCTTCAATGGACGGTCATGATGATGGGAAGAATTCCCGTAAACCTTGGTAAAAATTGGTCGAACGACGAATTGGCTGATGCCATTAAAACCTGCAAAATCTCCATCATCCTTTCCGCGTACGATGAGATACCCAAAGAAAAAATCCCTAATACCGTTTCCATCTTTCCGCTCAGTGATTTCGCCCAAACGGTGACCTACCGAGAGTCGATGCGTTCATGGATATTGAACGCTGGCTGCCCAAGTCGCCTGCTCGAATCGGTTCTCTTATCCGGGCAAAAAAAGCCTAGCATTGATGATGTTGCCAATATCAATTTTAGCCGTGGAAGGGCGGGTAAAAAAAAAGCTGTCCAGCTTACACACTACAACCTTGTTTCCAACATACAGCAGCTCAACCAGGTTTTCAGCTTTCGGAACACCGACAAAATCCTGGCCGATCTTCCTCTCTCACACGTGTGGGGCTCTTCCATCTCATCGGTTTTACCAGCGGTTTTAGGAACACCCGTCCACTACAAAACCTCCTCCAGCGATTCCCAGGAAATAGGCAGAGTCGTCTCTCAAGAGCGGATTACGATCCTGTTTACCACCCCCGAATTACTGAGCTCTTTTGTCAAAGGATTAGAGAGTCCGAAGTTTGGAAGTTTACGGACAGTCATAGTCGGTGGTGATCCGATGACTCGGGAACTGGCAAGTGAATTCCGTGAAAAATTCGGCCTGTACCCCTTTGAGGCCTACGGTTGCGCAGAGTGTTCTCCCGGCGTTTCGGTCAACATTTTTGATTTCAGAGCCAGCGGCTTGCATCAGGTCGGAAATCGTACAGGTAGTGTCGGTCGGGGACTTCCCGGCCTTGCCTTAAAAATTGGAGAGACCAGCACGCTGGAAGATGCAGGGTTTGACAACCCTGGTATTCTGATGGTGAAAGGACCCAACGTGATGCAAGGTTATGTTGGGCCACCGGAAGAGACAGAAAAAGTCATGAAAGACGGTTGGTTCATTACCGAGGATCTGGCAAAAATGGATGAAGATGGATTCGTGACGTTCCTGGGTAAAAAGCAAAATACCTCTTCCACCTCTGATAGACCGGTCAACTAACAGCTTCAACGTCTAGGTCATCTGGCCATCGTAAAGATAAACCTCAATAAAGATAAACCTCAATTTCGGTCCCCGCAGCATATCCCTCGCTGTCAGCAGGAATAATGCAAAAACCATCGGCCTTGGTAGTCGAGCTCAAAATAGACGCGCCGCTGATCGCAATCGGTCGAACTCCGTTTTCCGTAATCTGGACGCGGGCGTAATCAGTGCGGCCTACTACCGAAACCAATTTAGACGAAAGGGGTAGACACTCAGAGGAATAGGGCCAATCGCCAGACCGCCCTGCCATTCTTCGGATGCATCTTCCTGCAAAAAAATCATAGGCACAAAGGCAGGAAACCGGGTTGCCAGGCAAAAGGAAGACCGGGCGGTTGCCCATGATCCCCATGCCAGCAGGGCTACTGGGTCGCATCGCAATCCCGTGGATCGGTAGCTCGCCATGCTTCCTCAGGATACCCGGTGCAAAATCCTCACGACCAGTACTCGATCCTCCAGAAACCAGCAGAACATCGCAAGCATCCTGCATGGCCATCAGGATTTGATTCGGGTCATCACGAATAATTCCCGGATGGATCACCTCCCCGCCATCCCGTTCAATCAACGCCTGCAGCATGGGGCTATTGGAATCCACAATCTGCACCCCTTGGGGACAAGATCCAGGCGGCAACAACTCGTTGCCGGTGACAATAATGCGCACCCGCGGTTTGCGATACACCTCGACAGCCGCAATCCCTATCGACGCCAATACCCCAACATCCTGGGGTCGCAAACGGCGGCCGTTACTCAAGACGCCTTCACCCACGGCAACGTCCTCACCAATCTTGGCCACATTTTTTTGTTGAGGGATCGATGAAAGAATCAAGACTCGACCTTGATGATCGGCATCGAATTCCGTCGATTCGACGGGAACAACGGCATCAGTCGACGCAGGCACCTCTGCTCCAGTCATTACCCGCACAGCCTGTCGAGGTCCAACCTGAAATTGACCGTTTTCACCCGGCAGTATTTCACCAACGACTTCCAGTTCGATCGGATTATAGGATCCTGCACCCAACACATCCTGAGCCCGTACCGCGAAACCATCCATCATCGCCCGGCGAAACCCGGGAACATCGACCGCACTGGAAACAGTATCGGCAAGCACCCTGCCAGCAGAATTCAGCAAGGAAATGGACTCCACCGAAGAAAGAGACGAATGGCCATCCACCCACTGAATCGCGTGGTTAACATCTGTTCGGGTCGCAAAACCCCTCATTCGAACATCTTGATTCATCTTATTCTCTTCATTTCATCAAAATACAAGAACATGGAAGTAGAAAACCAACCATGATATAACAAGACCTATGGAATTTTAGAGAAGGATTTTCGCCAAAAACACTTAACATCTCAAAGATCCCAGTTGTGAATTTTAGTTGTCCACATTGCCAACACCAGACAAAGATCAATAATCCCAAGGCTGGTCGTTTTAACCCGAAATGTCCAAAATGCCAGAAGGCATACATTTTGGTGATCGATAATGCGGGAAAAATTCAGGTCAAACGACCGCCCTCGCCTTCACAAACCATTCCGCCCAACCAATCTTCGCCCAACCAATCTTCGCCCAACCAATCTTCGCCCAACCAATCTTCGCCCAACCAATCTTCGCCCAACCAATCTTCGCCCGGCAAATCGACAGGTCAACCTGCGGATTCGTTGACTAATCAACATACCCAGCAGTTAACCGACAGTAACACCAAGGAGGTTAATTCGCCTCAAACCGGACCAAGTGGTCCTGCCGCGCCTGCACCTAACGCTGGATCCAGCACAAATGATGGATCCAGCGCAAATGATGGATCCAGCGCAAATGATGGATCTCCCCCACGCAAACCTCTGGCTCAGGACTCGGTGGCAACATCCGCTGACCCGATCTCCGGGGTCGAAGTCACGCAGGGATTTGAAACCGTAGCGGTCGAGGAACAGGTCACCCAACAGTCCGCCCGAAATCCCGATACGGAAACCTCTTCTGAGCATGACGACGGATTAAAAATCCCCAAACGGCTGGGTGGGTTCAAGCTGGGTAAACAGCTCGGTAAAGGAGGCATGGGCACCGTTTACCTTGCCACACAGCTATCCCTAGATCGAGATGTTGCGATCAAGGTTCTCAAACCCAGCCTTACAAAAAACGCGTCATTTGTGTCCCGGTTCGTCAGGGAAGCTTTTGCTGCAGCGCAATTGGTCCATCACAACGTTGTTCAGATTTATGACATCGGCTCTCAAGACGATATTCACTTTTTCAGCATGGAATTGGTCAAGGGCGAATCTCTCAGCGGCCTTATCAGAAGGCAGAGGCGAATCGATTGTGATACCGCGGCTGGTTACGTTCTACAGGCGGCTCGAGGTTTAAAGTTTGCTCACGATCAAGGCATGGTTCACCGGGATGTCAAGCCCGGCAACCTGATGCTTGATGAACATGGAATCATCAAAGTAGCCGATCTAGGGCTGGTCAAACTGGAGGATGCCCCTTTGGATGAGGAAATGACTCAGTCCTACACTAGTAGCAGAACGGACAATTTTAATCCACAAATCACCCAGGCCGGAGTCTCTGTTGGGACACCAACTTACATGGCGCCCGAACAGTGGAAACGGTCATCTACCGTTGACCAACGTGCCGACATCTACTCGCTAGGATGCACATTTTACGTCATGGTGACTGGCAAGCTCCCCTTTGATGGTCGCACGGCAAAAGAAATCGTCACCAAGATCACCTCTGAGCAAGCCATTCCGCCCGAATTAATTGTTAAAGACATCCCCAAAAAAATCAGTTCCATTTTGGAGCGGATGATTGCAAAAGACCCCAAAAATCGATATCCGGATATGGGAGTCCTCATCAGCAATCTGGAAGAGTTTTTAGGTGTTTCCAGCACAGGAGCTTTTTCTCCCAGTGAGCGACACGTCGAAATTCTCGAAAAAAGCGTCAATGATTTTAATACCAACCGATTGGTGGGTATTCGCAAATCTGTCCTGCAGGTCGCAATGGGCTTGGCTGGATTCCTCCTTCTGACCTGTTTTTTCTTCGAGCGGTCTATTTTCCTGGCCTTGGCAGCGACAGTTGCATCAACCGGTATCAGCTATTTTCTGATTCGGGGATTCTTCGAGAAAACTCATCTCTTCAGTCGCACCCGAGATTACCTGTTCAGCAATCGCATGTGGGACTGGATCACGATGGGGATCACCGCTCTGGTCGCTGTTAGTTTGGTCACACTGGTCTTGGGATCCTGGGTAACGCTCTTGCTTGCCGGTCCAGTTTTGGCCGCCGGCATCTACTTTGGACTGGATAAAACCCTTGCCGTCAAAAGAAAGACCGCCGTCGCTGAAGCAGAAAAACTGTTTCGTGTTCTGAGGTTAAGAGGATTGAACGAAGATCTTCTACGACAATTTGTCTGTAAATTCAGCGGTAACCAATGGGAAGAATTTTTCGAGGAACTCTTTGGATACAAGGCAAAAATTTCCGCTAGAAACTGGCTGAAGGGAGAATCCGGCAAACGGCGCAAGATGTTCCGTTGGTGGCGAGATCCCCTGATCCGCGCCATCAACAACCGTTTTGAAATCCGGGACCAGGCAAGGCAGATTCGACACTTTGAAAAGGTGGAAATGCACAAACTGTTGGCGCAGGGTGTTGAAAAAGCGGATGCAAAAATACGTGCTCGGCACATTGCCAAATTGATGACCGAAAATGCCGATGCATGGAAGCAAAGCCAATCGCACCTAGCCCATAAATCACAGTCGGCAGCCGGTGCAAAAGCCACCGTCGTCCAAACAACCGAACAACCCCAACCCACACTTTCGAATCTCTCCCGAAACCTCGATGATCGGCTGAAAAATCGCGGGCCAAAGATCACATTGGCAGAGCGATTTCATGGTAGTGTCAACTTTTTCATTGGCCCCAGAGCCAGATTTCTCGTGGGCATCCTCCTTTTTGGTCTGTGCCTGTGGTGGCTGCAAAAAAATGGGAAAATCGAATCACTACGCCAAGCCGAGTCAATTTCTGGTTCCTTGAGTATTGTCTTTTCCGACAATATAGGTGACAGTCCCGAGGAAAAGACCAAACCGGTCGGCTTTGCATTTCTTCCGGAATCGGTCCTCGGATTACTGAATAACGTCAACCATGGATTTGTCGGTTTGATTTTTATTATCTCAGCCCTCATTCCAGGCTGGCTCCTCACGATTCCGATAGCCGCCGGTGGTGCTCTCGCAATTCTTGGCTCCAATCTTAATCTTTTTCCTGAAGACGGATTTTGGATTCTTAGCCCAGAAAATCTATCCCTGATTTCCGGGTTGGTCATCGCGGTCGTCGGAGGATACTTTTGCAGATCTCGCTCTCCAACCGGGATTGAATAGCATCCCAGGGATGCTGCCATTGTTTGTTGGCTTGTTCTACCAAGCTGGACCATCTTTGATTGCGATAGAAGTGGTGCCGACTGCGAAAACCAACGGCGGACTCTCAACCTATCATTCGGCGCAAAAATCGGGAACAAATTCCCAGCTGGAAAAACTCCTTTTCTCCTAGCAAACAAAATAGACTGGGACACCAATACAGCAGATTAGAAACCTGTCCGTCCAGATCATCTAACGGCAAATCGCTTGACCCCGCAAAGCTCAGGAGGCAGTCCTGCGATTCAAAGGTCGAAGGCCCTGAATGGGAACATAAAACGTTAGGTAATGTTTACCATCGTCAAAAAGTTCACCCTTGGCATTTTCTACCAACACCGTCGCTCGCTTGGTAATCCGATTCACTTGCCCGGTCAACCACTGCCGGTCGTGCTGAAATCCAACGATGTCCCCTGGCTGAATGCCAAACTGCTCCATGGCTCGTTGGTCTACGGTCGTTAATTGATGGGTCGACTCGGTATGCCCAAACAGTCGGGCAGTAATCGATTTGAATCGTTTCCGAAAACAGTCCGAATGATACCAGACCATCATTTCAACAAGATGAATAATCTCATGCTCCATGATTCGCTGTAATGCCTGAAGGCGATCCATGCATGGAACACCGGTCACAATCGCACGCGATTGATCTTCCTTAAACGTCTGGAACAGTAGAGTGGTTGAAATTGCGATTTCGTAATTTCGGGTCAATAGACGGCGGCCCTGCCAACTCTCTTCGCGAGTCGTTTTTCCACCTGCCCGCGTCATTCTTCCGGAGAGGCGGAATGTTAAAGGATGTGAAAGCGAACTCAAAGCGTCCCGCAGGCAGCCCTGAAAAAACTTCTCATCGTAACGATCAAAAAGGCCTTCGATATCGCGAGTATCGATTCGTGCGAAATTACCGCGTCGAAGGCTGTTGGACTCTTGTAGCATCTCCCAGTAGATCTGTGCTGCAGCTTTTTTGAATTGCGCTGGCTTCCAGGCCGAATCCGTCAATTCCTTGATATTCTGAATTTTCTGCATCCGTCATTCAACTTCAGAAAAATAATGGAAACATTTCAACGTAAGAGTCTGATGGTAATTTGTTCGACCCTATTTGTGACGCTGATTTTCGCATATCAAGCGTCCCTGTCTATGATTGTCTCACCAAGAACGCACTCGATCGAGCCCACCTTGGCATCAGTCAACCATTTTAATCCGAACCACTCGGTTCTCTTCTAACCATCGTCCTCCAACTCTATTCACTTTGACCGGAATCGCAAACCGGGCAAACTGAAAAAAGTGAAGATCCGGTGACCTATCAGAATTTTTGCTAGCGTTGCCAGCATCAGGTTTGGATTGCTGTTAAATCCACCAACAACTAGAATTCCCGCTCGGAGAACTCAAACCCATTCCTACTCCTCAAAACGATGATTCTCGATCAAGCTCAATTTGAATCCCGAGCGGAGCCCATTCAGGTGCTTTTGTCAGATGTGGATGGAGTCCTCACCGATGGCAAACTGATTTATTCTTCTGACGGCCATGAGTCCAAGGCGTTTCACGTACGCGATGGTTTGGCGATCAAACTTTGGAGGCAATGTGATTTTTCATTTGGGCTGATCACCGCCAGAGAATCAGAATGTGTTGCCAGACGCGGGGACGAACTCGGTGTAGATTTTCTACTCCAGAAGCGATCTGACAAGTTAAAAGCCATCCGGGAAATCACACAAAGCTTGGGGCTGGCATTAGAAAATGTCTGCTACATCGGTGATGACCTCCATGACCTGGCTGCCATTGAGGCTGTTGGTCTGGGTGCAACGGTTGCCGATGCCGCCCCCGAGATACAGGCAGCGGCAGTTTTTCAGACGCAACAGAACGGCGGTGGAGGGGCTTTACGGGAATTGGTTGAACTTTTGCTGAAAACCAAAGGGCTCTGGAACACTCTACTGAGCTCATTCTCCAATGGTTGAAAGGGAGATCTCAACGACACTGTCATGATCAAATCGTCCGTTCGATTTATTACCGGATTCTCTGCTGCCATCGCTGCCTACTTTTTGTATTCAGCGTTCGCCATTCCGTTGATTGATGGCACCATTGAAAAATCCCAGGCCCAACCCGAGCGCACCCAACCTGCTTCGAACGATCGATACTCGCAGTTGATTACGTCCCATTTTGCCGAAGACGATTGGATTCGTGGCCGCTGCAAAATCCTGGATGCCCAACAGAGCATCCTGTTTTTCAAGGAAGCCAGGCAACTCGAGGACGGCAACTGGGAAGTCAAACCCTTTACCATGTTTCTCAATCCAGAAGGCGCCTTATCACGCAACACAGCCAATAGTGAAGACGCTGAAAAACCGATCATTCTTCGTACAGAGGAAGGTGCTTTTATCAAGTTTGAGGATGGTACATCACCCAATAGTCCAGGCGGAAAATTCACCGGCGCCAGAATGCCGGGCAAGGTCGAAGTGATTCGTGAAGAATCTTCACCTGGCGCGGGTGACAGAATCGAATTCATCACTCGGAATATCCAGATGGACAACAAACAAATCCTGGCTGTCAATCCGGTTCAATTTCGATACGGGAAGCACCATGGAAAGGGGCATAATCTGACGATCCAACTGAACCCGATGAGCAAAAAGAAAAACGAGCGACTTCCCTTGGTTCGCAACCTGAAGACCGTAGAACTGGCTCATCTCGACCAACTTTGGCTGGAAGTCGGACCGGATGATGTGGACCAACCTTCTGGCAATCTCCGCCAAAATCAGGCAAAAAGATCAACGAATGTCGCATTAGCAGGCAAGCCATCGCCTACAGCCAAGAAACCAAAAAACCAACTGATATCCAGCGCAACCCAGGCTCCGGTCAAGGTTACCTGTACAGGCCCTTTCCGTTTGGATTTTGGCAAATCGCAAATGGTTCTTTTTGATCAGGTGCACGTCGAGCAGATGCATGCCAAAGAAATGCACGACCATCTTTACTGCGATCGACTGGAGCTTGACTTTGCCATCCGAAAAGAGGCTACGACCGAGTCGGGGAAAATTCAATTCAGGGACCTACGAGCAATCGGCCAACCTGCAAGGCTGCTGGTCGATTCGAGAAATGCCTATGCCCAAGCCGAGGTCATTCATTATAAGATTCGCAAAAGAATCGTGCACTGTAAAAAACAGGTTATCGTGAGGGACGGCACGTATCAGTTCAGCGCCCCAGAAATGCAATATCAACTCACGTTGAATAACCAGCTAGGCACCGGCTGGGCTACCGGACCCGGTGAAGTCATCGGCAACCCGGATGATCCCAATAACAACTTTCGAGCCTCCTGGAATTCAGAATTCAACATACAGCCACATGAGGGGAAAAAGGCGATCTCGCTACACGGCAATGCCAATATCGTTTTCCGCGGCGAACAGAACTTCGCTTGTGATGAATTGCATTTTTGGATTTGGGAAAAACGAAGACGTGGCAACAGACCGGTATGGGATTTTTTTCCCGCGCAGTTATTGGGCCGGGCCGGCGTAACGATGGATGCTCCCGACTTCGCTGGCAATGTCGATGAAATTCGGGTTTTCTGGCCTCTCCCCATTCGCAGTCTGCCACGGGGACCAGCCAACCGTTCTCCTCAATCAAAATCAACACGAAATCAACACCCTAAAAGCCAGCCAACACACTTGGTCAGCCATCCGACTGAGCCCCCTCAACCATCTACGAAATCCATCGTCGAAAGCAAGTTATCGGTCCAAGGAAAAATCGCGATTGCCCGCCTGAACCGGGAGAATCTACTCAAATCATTCCGGGTGGAGCAGCAGGTCATCGCCAAATCTATTGATCTGACACCTCTGCATGAAGGCCAGTCCGCCCGACAATCTCTGGAAATCGTTGGCGACCTACTTCAAGTCGACGCGACGAAGGTCAAGGACAGCTACAAATTCGAGGTTTCTGGCAACCCGGCCCACATTGATTCCGACGGGATACGATTTTCTTCCAAATCGTTGGCGATTGATCAGTCCAACAATCTTGCCTGGACTGATGAACCCGGGGAAGTCCTCATTTCTCCAGAAGTCCAGGCCGAGCAGAGGCTATTTGGTCCCCAGCCATCCACGAAAATCACCTGGAACAAAAGACTCGAATTTGATGGGTCCGTCATCCGTTTAACCGACAGGGTACGTTTCAGCGGGCTGAATTATCTGCAGTCGGGTGAACAAGTGGAATTTGAGGGCAAAACATTCCAATTGGCAGCCCAGACCAATCAAAGAGTCAATTTCAGAAGATCGGAAACCGGTAAATCCCCGGGGCAACAACAGAGTTCAACCCAAACGCCAATCCAAATCGTTGAACTTGCTCTGCTGAACGATGCCTATATCCGGACCGTTACCCGTGAATCAATCAACGTCATCAAATCCATTGATGAGATCCAGGCCACCGAAATCAATGTCCGAATTGACTCGGGTGATTCAAGAGCTATCGGCCCGGGAAATATCCGTTCCATCCGAGAAGGTGATCCCCAACCTACCCCTGGAGCCCAAGTCGCCGCCAAGATGGGAAATGATGATTCAGTACTCTCGTACCTGCAAATTGCTTTTGCTGGCCAAATCATAGGTAACATCAAGCAAAGGAATGCGACCGTCAACGATCAAGTTCGCTGTGTCTACGGTCCCGCTGAAAACTGGGAAACCCGTTATGATCCGGACGCCACCGCGATATCGGGTGATGAAATCTATCTCAATTGCAGTCAATTGAAACTCAATCAATGGCAACCTGTCGGCCGGAAAAAACCGGTTGTCGAAATAGCCGCAGTAGGAAATACTGAAATTGAAGGCAAAAAATTTCGAGCCATCGCCAGCCAACTGACTTACACCGAACAGAATGAGAATATCCTGCTGGAAGGACTACGCAGGGAAAACGCCAAAATCTGGTTTAGAAAAAATGATAAACAACCATGGCAATACGGAGAAGCCAAACGATTTCGCTACCAACGTTCTACCAGCGAAATCATCGGCTCAGAAGAAGTCAAGGAAATGAGATTCCTACAATTTGAGGCGCCACAGCGCAGACGAAAATAAGCCAAGCGAAAATAAGCCCGGCGAAAATAAGCCCG
This sequence comes from Planctomycetota bacterium, assembly GCA_014238905.1. Classification (GTDB taxonomy): domain Bacteria; phylum Planctomycetota; class Planctomycetia; order Pirellulales; family Pirellulaceae; genus JABAAE01. The sequence goes on along the minus strand of JABAAE010000013.1, from coordinate 113,931 downwards.
GCGACGAACGTACCGCTTCGCGGAATCCGAGGTTGGATCGATTCGTTTTCATCGGGACACCACGAGCCAATAGGCCCCGCTTGACGTAAACCCTTTTGACAAAAAGGGCCCCGGCCCGCAGGCGGCATCCACGGCAATGGGATCAAGCTTCTTCGGCAGTAATGTATTCGCGAGCATGGAGCCAATAAATGGCCGCCGCGACATGGACAACCGTTATCGCCAGCACCGCCAGGATATGAAACCCGGTTCCCGAATCGTCCGTCACATAACCTGGAAATTCATCGTTGAGATTGAAATCAGCAATTTTGAATCCAATATTTCTCAAATGAAATCCAACCGTAAACTGGCGGACAATCGCTGGCAGAAAGGCAAAGATTGTTTCCACGATGCCGTAGACGACCGCCAGGATCATGCCACGTTTATGCGAAATTAGCCCGATATGTACAAAAATAGCGCTGAACGCCATCGATCCCAAAAACAGGCAGGGAAGAAGCGAATAGAAAACGACCATCGGACGATTGGACTGTTTTAGCATTTCCAGCTGTCCCATCGTAACTCCATCGCCAAAAACGGCAGGGTTAAAGTTCCAGGGAAAGTAATTGACGACTAAGCATGACAGGCCAAGGGAGACCGATGCCGTCGCTGACGCCCAAAAAACTGCGTTGAAGTACTTACCGAGCGTCGAACACAGTTTTCCATGGGGCCGAATGGCAAGATAAGCCCAGGTTTTTCCTTCCAGTTCGGAAAACACCACTGGCGTAGCCCAAAGCAAGACTGCCAAGAGGACAGCCAAAAGATGAAAGACACTGAGAACCAATAACGGGTAAGGAATTCCTGAACTTTCGACTGTTTTGGGCAGCCAGAAACCAATCAGCGTTAACATGATCGGTGCAAAAAAAGCCAGAATCAGGCTCGTGGAAATGCGGCTGGCAGTTAGCGAACGCGAAAATTCAAAGAGGAAGGTGGCTGAAATCTTTCTCAGGAACAACATCATGACTCTCCTCGGTGCATTTTCATTAGGGAGGAGAACAGATCATCTAATGATCCATCTGCCGAACGAAATTCATAGAATCGCAAGTTCTCCGAAGCTGCTATTTTAGGCAGCAACTGAAGCAACTCGTCCGCTTGACTGGTTCCCACCGACAATTCAGATTCATCCTCGGACAACTGCACAAAGCGCAACCTGGAATTCGTCATCAATCTCTGGGCCAGCAAATAATTGTCGTTGCACCTTATAAAAACTTCAACGCTTCTTTGTGAGCGAACAGGCGAAGGCCCCGTTGCCAGTTCTTCATCAGAATCTTCCAATTCCGAAACCTCACCACCAGAAGCCATCACGTCCCTGATTTCCTTTGGCGATCCTTGCGCCAACAGTCGGCCATTGGAAAGCAAGAGTAGCGTCGGTTGTATTTCTTCCACTTCATGGAGAACATGACTGGCAAGAATGACGCTTTTTCCCTTTTCAACATATTCACGTAAGAAAGCTGTCATTTGTTGACGACCAATCGGGTCGAGCCCATTAAATGGCTCATCGAGGATCAGTAGATCCGGTTCATGAGCGATGGCCTGTGCCAGTTTTGTGCGTTGCCGCATGCCCAGTGAATAACCGCCTATTTGGCGATGCATCGCGTCGGCCATCCCCAACATTGACAGGGCGTTTTCGGTCCGTTTTTTTGCTTCGGACCATGGGTACCCGATAAGTCGTGTTTGATAGTTAACCCATTCAAAAGCCGAAACGTTGGAATAAAGAACATCAACCGCAGGACACAATCCAATCCTGGACAGCATTTGCTGTTTACCCCAAGGATCTTCGCCAAAAACCGAGACGCTACCAATGGTCGGTCGCAATTGGCCGGTAATCAAATTGATCAACGTCGTCTTACCCGATCCATTGGGACCCAGCAAACCATAGGCACCCGTACCAATTTCCATCTTGACATCGTTGACGCCGTTAACGATCCCGTACAATTTGGTAACCGATTGAAAACTAATCATGGGTTCAAGCTCGTAATGGCGTTGATATCTTTCTCATGATGGTGAAATAACAAATTAAGCATAACAGCAGCACGAAGAAGAGAAGCTTCATCGCATAGGCATGGTTCGTTTCCAGATCCATTACCCAACTCTGCAGAAATGTCAAACAGTCGTACAAAGAGATGATCCTCCAGAGCGAGTCATCTGCAGGCATGCCATTTCCCAAAGCAGAAATGTTGTTGACAATGTTGTAACCCACAAATCCCAAAATCCAGACCATGAACCAGGCGAAACCCGCAAAGCGGCTTTCGGTGGTCAAACTGGACAATGCCAAGCCTATTAAGCAACAGGGGACAATATAGATCAAACAGGCGACGGTCACCCGGAAAGGCAAAAACCATGTCGATTTAATGACGTCCAAGGCGTCCGGTGAGAGAAGAACACCCAATGCATAAAGCGCTAATACAGGCAACAACGTCACAAATCCAACGAAGAAAGCAACAATCGAGAACTTCCCGACCAGATAATCAACGCGAGTAATTGGTTTACTAAAATAAAACAGGTGCGCTCGAGAACGGATATCCTTGGCGATCAGCGATGGCGCAATCAGGCCGATCATAACCAGAACCATCCAACCTTGTGATACTCGCAGCATACTCACCAACACAAAGGACCAAACATAGCCTCTGGCCTCGTTGGGCGGTTTTGACATGGCGGTGGAGATCACTTCTGCCTGCGAAGAGGAAGAAACCAATTGCAGCATTTCGCCAAATTGCTTCTGGGAACGCGGGGAAGAAGCAATGCCAACCTGAATCGTATCCCGATTTTCTACATATTGTTCATAAAAAAAGAAAATGCCTCCAACCCCAATGGCCGGGCCCCATGCCAGAAACATTAGTCTCTTTATCCATTGGCTCTTGAAGACAATCTGAATTCCCACCATGGCGATGGTAAGCCATCGCAACCAGGGCGAACCGAGGCGGCCTTCCCAATTTCGATAACCAAGATTATTAATCGCCACCGACATCCTCCCCAACCGCTTCGCGAAAAACAGTCTCCAACGAATTTTTAGCCGGCACCACCGATTGCACCTGAACATCAGATTGAGTCGCCGAATCCCAGACCTCCATGGGTAGGGCACCGTCGGAAGTGATAATCTGCAACAGCTTATCTTCATCCAACTTTGAGTCGACTCCATTTCTGGTTAACGTCTTCCTGAAAAGATCCATGTCCCCTTTGACAGTCAGGAAAAGGTTAGGTGTGCTGGGCCGATGGACGTTCTCTAGTCGGTCCGCCATTTTCATTTTTCCGTTCGCCATGATCACCACGTGATCACAAATCTGCTGAACATCCCGCAGAATGTGTGTTGAAATAATGACCGTTTTTCCGTGTTTGGAGGACAGATACTTCACACGGTTCAACATCGCTTCGCGGGCTTCGGGATCCAGCCCCGATGTTGGTTCATCGAGAATCAGTATAGGTGGATCTGCAACAATAGCCTGAGCGACCTTTGTTTTTTGCCGCATTCCAGTGGAATACGTTTCGACATTACGATACCGTTCTTGTTTGACATCGCAAAAGTCGAGTATCTCGTGTGCTCGCCTCAACCCTTCCAGTGCAGACATGCCTGACAGGCACGCCGCGTAGCGAACCAGTTCTACGCCTGTCAGTCCCGCAATGTAGCTGTCATCTTCAGGCATATAACCGATAAGGGACCGAATTGCTCTTGCCGATTCGAGCAGATCAAGCCCCATCACGTTCCCCGTTCCGGACGAAATGCGGACCAAGCCGAGGATGACTTTGATTAAAGTTGATTTCCCCGCACCATTAGGCCCGAGCAAACCGGTCACGCCGGGCTGAAAACTGACAGACACATCGTCCAAAACCCGATTTCGTCCGTAATACTTTTCGATACTCTCAAGCTCGATAAGGTTTTCCATTGAAACAGTGGCCCTGCGGCCTCAAGTCGGGTTCATCCAAGAAATTTAATAAAACAGCCCCCGGCGACTACATTCAACAACTCGAAAATCAGCAACGACCATATTGAAAATCCGTTTTCCGGCCTGAACTGACTTTGAATAGGCACCAAATGCCAGCGTATTTTTAGAGGTTGTAGCTCAGCGGGTTCTGTCACCCCTATTTTAACCCGCATTGGGGGTCAGGAGAACACCGCAACGGAAAAATCCGCACGCCCGATGGTATTGTGTCGCCTCGACAAATCGGTTCTTTCGGTTGCCAATCAAACCTACATTTATAATTGTTTTTCTACTCGATTGTTTTTCTACTCGATTGTTTTTCTACTCGGCGGCTCGTTAGAATATTGGGATGCGTGATTCCGTCCATTCCATTGCTGCTTTTCGTTCAGGGCTTTTCATCTGCGTATTGGTATCGATCGTCAGCGTCTATTCGCAGGAGCCCGACAGCCAAGCCGGCAGAACGCGGCAGAACGCTGAACCCAAAGAAAAGCGGAAGAAACGCATTCGCATACCCATTCCTAATGATGGACGATACGAAGGTGAATTCCATTTTCGCAGCACCGCCCCGGCTCGCCGCCAACCGATGAACGGATTCGGTCCCCAATGGAGCAGCAATGCCCATCTGCTTTGGGACGGAAAGTTAAAAGACAAATGTGAGGTCACGTTCTATGTAATCAGCAGCTCGTCTTATCAATTGGAATTACAGCTAACATCTGCACCAGACTATGGTCAATTTTGCGTCACACTGGATGGCGAACCCTTCGTTCCGCTGGTTGATCTCTATGCCGATCGTGTTGAACTATCCAAATCCATTCAGTTCAAAAAGCGTTTTCTATCCGAGGGTCTTCACAAGCTACAATTTGAACTTGTCGGATCTAATCCGAACGCCAAGCCTTACCGCAAGGATCGGTTTTTACTCGGCCTGGACTTTATGCAGGTCAAGGATGTCTCCCCCGATGCCAAACCCTCGTTAACGTTTCATCGGCCAAGGAAGCCGGCCCAAACTTCCTTTGCCGACTTTCGAAAATTCGTCACCAAAAATTGCCAGTCCTGTCATAACGCCACCAAGAATGAATCCAAGATCATGCTCGACGGCTTATTGACCATGGACGACTTGATCGGCGATATTTCATTGGTCAAAAAAATGGCTGTGGCTTTGGAACAGCACGAGATGCCCCCACCCGAATCAACACAACCAGAACCCACTCTTCGAAATCAAACGGCGAGATTCCTCCGGGATGTTATCTCGGAGCATCTTCAAAAAAACATCCGCCTGCCAGTCGTCGTCATGCGACGGTTAAATCGCCTCGAATACAACAACGCGGTAGTTGATTTACTAAACCTCAAGGGTGATCTATATCCTCTGCCGGAAAAAGTGATTCGCTCCGACGCAACCCATTACAATCCTGCTGACGGGTTCTTCCCGGAAAAAATTCGGTCCGGGAATCGTGCACTGGGGAAATTTCAGATCGAACGGTCGGTTCTGACTGGTGTGGTACCCTTTTCGATGGACCTGCAAGCCGAACATGGATTCAACAACCGGGGAGAAGAATTAAGCATCTCTCCCCTGCTGCTTGAGTCATTCGTCAAACTGGGTCAGTCCATCCTTGGCAGCCCTGAATTCAAAAACTACTGCCTCGACTATGCGGCCATTTTCGAATTACCAAAAGTGACAAATTCGAATCTCGACAACCACGCCGACAATAAAAAAGTTGATGCCAGCAGAAACGAGCCAGCCATCATGGCTCAGGCAGAGCAAAGGATTACCAGACTCCTGCGGAGGGCTTTTCGCCATCCCCCTCAAGACAGTTTGATCAAACGTTACACCCATTTTTTCCACGACCAGTATCGGCGGTCGAGAAATTTCGAGCAAAGCATGAAAAAAGTGGTTGCCGCGATTCTGGCATCGCCTAGATTCCTGTTTATTCACCACCAGAAAACAAAATCAATCAGCGATGAACCTCTGGACCCCTATGAACTGGCAACTCGACTTTCTTTTTTCCTTTGGAACAGTATTCCGGATGAATCACTCCTTGATTTAGCGGAATCAGGAAAACTTTCAAACCCACAGGTGCTGGCAACCCAGATCCACAACATGTTGCTTGATCGTCGCAGCGAGTCATTGGCCCAAAATTTTGCCCGCCAATGGTTGCGACTGGACCAATTAATAACAGCCGTGCCGGATCCCGCTCGGTTTGATGAGTATTATTCCAGGATTGGTTGCGAATACTGGAAATTCGGATTGCAAACGATGATCGAACCACTCTTGTTGTTTGAGAGCATGATGGTCGAAGATGACTCCATCTTGACGCTCATCGATTCCGATTTCAGCTACCGTAGCGATGAATTGCAATCCTGGTACTCCAATGAAAAACCGTTCGAAAATCGGTCGATAGTAAATCGTTTTAACACCAATCAACAGGATTTCATCCGGCGTGAACTCCAGTCCAAACGAGAGGGTGGCGTCATCACCACTGCTGCGGTGATGACCATGACATCGTCACCGTTAAGGACCAGTCCCATTATCCGGGGTTCCTGGTTCGCCACCGTGATCTTGAATCAACCCCCTCCTCCACCACCCGACGACATTCCGGAAATCGAAGCGGACGATGCCGAGTTCGAAGCCAGGGGACTGACTCTTCGGCAGCGATTGAAACAACACCAGGAAAACCAGAGCTGTGCCTCCTGTCACGCCAAAATCGATCCTCTCGGGTTTGCCCTTGAAACCTACGACCCCGTCGGCAGATGGCGAAATCAATACCGATCCGGCCTGCCAATCAACAGTAGCGGCAAGCTGTTTGGAAAATACGAATTCAAGGATATTGTCGAACTAAAAAAAGTGTTAATCGACAATCCGAAAATTTTCACCAGGGCCTTTGCCGAGCATCTGCTGGCTTACGCTTTAGGACGACAACTGAAAATCACTGATGAACCGGCAATCGACCGAATCGTCAGAAATACTCTCGCCGCAGATGGCCGGTTTTCGCAACTGGTGGTCGAGGTCGCTTCCAGCTATCCTTTTCGGCACAAAGCGAATCAGGATTCGATTGCCGGCAATAAGGCCCCTTCTCAATCTTCCACTCGGTTGCCCCTTAAGAAGTAAAGCACATGACCCGTTCAACAAATCTATCCAGAAGAAGGTTTCTACGGGGAACAGGTGCGGCCATTTCGTTGCCGTTAATGGATGCGATGGCTAACGCCAAGACGGCTTCTCAGTCGCCATCGACGATCAGGAGGGCCGCTTTTTTCTACGTGCCCAACGGCGTCGTTCAATCCACCTGGCGGCCGCCGGAAACGGGGCACGATTTTGAACTCTCCCAAACGTTAGAACCTCTTGAAAGTGTTCGAAATCAGATCTCGGTTTATACCAATCTCGATCGCATCAAGGTTGCCGGCACCGATGGCCATGCTCAAGCTTCAACCTGCTGGCTCAGCAGTGCCGCGCCCGACGAACTCTCGCCGGCTGGCTATCCCTTGAAGAGGACCATTGATCAATTGATCGCCGATCAAACTGCCAAGCACACTCCATTCCGTTCGCTGGAATTAAGCTGCAATCCCTACCAGGACAATCGGGAGTCGGTCTACTTCGATAACATTTCGTGGTACGGACACGGCCATGTTGCCAAATCGATGCGAGACCCGCAAAAGGTGTTTGAAAGATTGTTCCGTATCGAAGAGCACCAACAGCAGGCAAGTGTCCTGGATATTGTTATGGAAGACGCCCAGTCCCTCGCCAGTGAATTGGGACGATCAGATGGGCGGAAACTTGAGGAGTTTATGGAATCCGTGCGTTCGGTCGAACGCCAGATCCAACGGGTTCAGTCGCGGCAAAAGGCGATAAACAAGCTTCAATTCAAAGAGCCAGCCATTCCCTGGGTGCAAATGCGCCGTGATGAATATATCCAGATCATGGGCGACTTGATGATCTTGGCATTTCAAACTGACTTGACTCGGGTGGCGTCACTGATGGTGGCTCCGGAGCGCTGGGGAACACCTCAGATGGTCCACGGTCTGTTCGAAAAACCAATTGTGCACCATTCAATGACCCATGCGCAAGGTGACCAAAACGTCCGATTCGATTTGGCCAAACTCGACCGTTACCACGTCGACCAATTTCGTGTTCTCGTCGAAAAAATGGCAACCGTTAAAGAGGGTGATTCAACCCTGTTGGACCAGTCAATGTTTATTTTTGGTTCCGGTCTCAGCAGCGGAAAGACGCACGTCTACAGCGATCTACCCATCGTAATCGCTGGCAAGGCGGGAGGAATCCTGAAAACCAACCAGCATGTCCAATCCAAAGAAGGGACACCGGTGGCCAATCTCTGGCTTTCGCTGATTCAAGCGATGGGGGGCTCACAAAAGAAACTAGGTGATTCAACCGGCACCGTCTCTTTGTCTTAGGAATCTTGACGCTGTGACGATCATCAAGCCTGTTAAGTGCTTTTTGGGCAAATCACCGAGTTGGTGACGCAACTTTGATTCCATAGTCTAAAAAAGAGTCAAAGCCTATCACAGGGCGATCGAACGTCGATGCTTTCGCTTCACACGTTTTTCAAGCTCTTCATTGGAAGTGGGATTTCTTGTCGGCTCGACGAAATCGGGAAGATAGTCCGACACCGGGATCCTGTCCAGGAGAAGATTGATCCGCTTTTCAATTTCTGTTAGCCGTATTCCCTCGTCCTTGGTCACAAAACTGAATGCAACCCCTTCGCGGCCCATACGCCCAGTTCGGCCAACACGATGAACATAGTCGTCTGACAACTCAGGAAGATCCATATTGATGATATGTGAAATGCCTGACACATCGATTCCACGCCCCATCACATCGGTCGCCACCATAATCCTGAATTTCCGATCCCGAAAACTCTGCATCGTTCGGTTCCGGGCACCCTGTGACATGTCGCCATGAATACACTGAACACCATCCATAATCTTCAGCAAACGCCGGTAGATTTTTTCCGTCCTGATTTTTGTACGACAAAACACTATAGCCTGCTGTGGACACTCTTTTTCAAGCAGTGCATTCAACAGCGGCATCTTGGTTGATTCCTCGACCAAAAAATAGTTTTGATCAATGCTGTCCACGGAGATGTTTTTTGGAGAAAAATTGACCAACTGGGGACGATACATGTACCTTTTGGCGAGTTGTAAAACCTCCTCAGGAACCGTCGCGCTCAATAAAATCGTCTGGCGTTGTTCAGGACACTGTCGAAGAATCCACTCAATGTCGGGGCGAAATCCTATGTCTAACATCCGGTCAGCTTCGTCGAGAACAACAAAGTCCAGATTATTGGCCCGCAAACATCTCTTTTTGATCAGGTCTATGATCCGCCCGGGTGTTCCCACCACGATCTGGGGATTCTTACGCAACCGGTCCATTTGCTGACGAATGGGTGTCCCCCCATAAACAGCCAACGACGCGATCCGGCTTTTGTAAGAGAGCTTTTCAACCTCGGTGGTAACTTGCAGTGCCAGTTCCCGGGTAGGCACAATCACCAGGGCCAGAGGCCCCTGCGACGCATCAACATCCGCCGCGTTTTCGATCAAGGGCAGAGTAAAGGCCGCGGTCTTCCCGGTACCAGTTTGAGCCTGACCGATGATGTCAAAACCCTCCATCACCAGCGGAAAAAGCCCGGCTTGAATCGGTGTAGGCGCCTCATAACCCGCTTTTTTTACAGCCGACCGCAAAGCCTCAGATATTTCCAACGAATCAAACGTGAGATGACAAGTCCGTTTAGAGAGAGTTTTATTCAATTTACAAGTCAAAAAATAAAGTCAGGGAAGCGGATATCGATCGGCTGGAAAGGATCACCTTCGTCCAAGCACCGCGAAAACACCATTCCAAGCTAAGGCCCATTTGACACGGTTTGGAAAGGTTAACATCAATCCAAAAACCAAACAAACTTGATTATGAACAGTCTAAACCCGAAATTCTCCGCTACCTGTTCATATTCCTAAGGGAATTCCTTCACGGCAATTTGACTTTTTCACAGGGTGGACAGCAAAGCGGTCTGGTTTGATTCAACAAAGGAAAGATTCAAACGTGCGAAAAAGAGGGTTTTTGTCGCTTGGGGGTCAAAAATGGAATCGATTACGGATGGTCACGGAATTGCCACCAGCCTCTTTCATTAAACCACGATCAATTAAAATTGTCATAGGCGAATCTTTTCAAATACTTGGTTTTTTGGTGTTTTTGTCGCCATGACCCCCGAGAATCCGATTTTCTAATGGTGAATCACCCCAAACGGGGTGGGCATGGTGATATCAGCGTTGGCTGATCAGCCAACGCCCCATGGATCTCCTGATCTCCGCTGGCCTGGTTGACTGAAACTCGATTTTGTCGTCAACAGAGTGAACTCGACAATGCCCGGAAGACGCCCGAGAGCCTTGACTGATGCCTTGCCGAAGCGACTGGGATCAGGGGCCATTTTGGACATCAGTTCATCGGCCACATTGTGGCTGAGCAAGCACTGGCTCCATGCGAGAGCGGCCACAACCCATTCTGGCCACTGGAGTAGGTCGCTCTCAATAATGTGACCCGCTGATTTTGGGTCGATGCCGCTTATTGGGAGCGGCGCCGGCCCAGCCGACTGATTGTTGCGTAATCGAGAACTTGAGCAAATCCGTCAGTCTGATAAGTTGGTTGGAAATTTATTGATGACGCCAACCCGAATCACTAGGAGCTTTTTTGTATCCCCTCCCAGAAGAATCCAGGCAAAGGATTCAAGAGATTCTCGAATTATCAGTGGACGAAACCAATCGCAAGACTCCGGCCTATCGGGAGGCTCTTCGCTCGTTACTGAATGCAAACATCACGAACCTGGCGCCCGTTTTTGCAACGATCAGCCCTTTCGTTAATCAGGTCTCCAAGGAGTTCCTGGAGGATTTATCTGCAGAATGTGAAAGGGCCATGGGCCTCACCGGCAACACTCTGGACGATAGCGTGTTGACTTATGTCGAGGATTTTTTGCTGCGAGGTCATCCCGCCAACCGCTGGAACTGGCTAACGGTCCTCGCTTATTGCCAAACACCTGCCGGGCTGGATGTCTTTGTGCGGGAATTACTGGAGTCACCGCCGGTCGATTCAGCGACGATTATGAAGGCCTTTGCACCTTTGATGAGGAAACCACAATTCGACGTTGATTGGCTTTTTCCTGAGCTGTTTGCCGGAATCCACCGAGCCGAACTCGCTCCGATCATCTTTGACTTTTCAAACTTTTGTGTCAGAGAGGGCCTCACTTCGGAGCACCCAGCCTCAGAAAAAGCAGCTGAATTCCTGATATTATTCCAAAGTCTCGTCAAACGGATGCAGGACGTTGAAGCAGACCCGACAGCCTGGTCTGGCGATGCCAATCAAATCAGCAAGATGATCATGGACTCCGTCGCATTAATTGTTTCACTTTGCGACACGTTTTCCCTGGTTGGGTATGAACCCGCTGTCAACACCTTGCAAATTGCGGCAACGATACGACATCGCAGAATCCGGACCGAAGCCGCATTTACTCTTGCGAAACTGGGTGACCCAGGCGGCGGCCCAGGGTTGCTGGAGCTCGTACAGGAACCGGTTTGCCGGTTGAGAGTTATCGAGTACGCCAACGAGCTGGGGATCTCCGATCAGATACCAGATGAATTTGTGACGCCACAAGCATTGGCTGCTTCGGAACTGGCACTTTGGCTGGCACAGCCAAGCCAGATGGGAATACCGCCTACGATCATCGAATTGATGGAACAACAAACTTTTTATTGGCCGGGTTACGATGAACCAGTCGATTGTTTTTTGCTGAAATATGAATATCAACTAGGAGAAAATTCGCTTACCAACATTGCGATGACTGGCCCCATGGTTCATGCGTTTTCCGCCAACCTGGCGCACCTTGAACCGGCGGAGATTTTCTCGGCCTTCGCCGGTTGGGACGCTGAACATGAAGAGATTTTTGAACTCGATATGGAGAGCTTGACAACCCATCGACAGACCGACCGTTTCAAGCTGGAACGAAAAATGCAAGACTTTGGCTGTTCGAAAATCCGCATCGGATTGATGGCCGTATTTTTTGGGGAAATTCTGGCTGTAGCGAATTGCCAATTCGACGATCAGCCGCATATTGTTTTTGCCGATGGAAATGAAGTCGACTGTTTTCCGGTTGGCTCCAATCCCCCGATCACCATTTCGGAAGGTTACAGCATTTACAAAGGTCGCAAATTGCTGGCAGCCTTTAATGCCTAACCCATGCTGAGGCGTCCGCCTTTTTGGCGGTTGCATTCTGACAGCTGATAGCACAACAAATTGCTCAATCAAGATTAGTCGGACGACTGTTTCAATGCTTTTTTTCCGAATTACCGGCGTAATCGGTAACTTCGTTAAATTCATGACCGAGGAATGGCGATTTACCTGAACAGCGACGTTATTGTTTCGATAGCGGTCGCTGGAAACGTCCGTTTTGATCGCTCAGGTATATTGAGAATGCAAGTCCAACACAAAACCTCGCAAACTTTAATGTTGATTTTGGTTGTCGCCAGCACAACTCTGTTTTCTGGCTGTGTTCCTTGGGCAAAAGGTCTGCGTTCGGTGGATCAATCGGTCACTGACTGGAGGGATTTCGTTTGGGGAAAACGAGCCTTTTTTACTCGGTATGACCGTAGTCGCTCCAAACCTTTCCAAGACGGGTTTATGGAGGGATATCATGACTTGCTTCAGGGCGGAGATGGCTGTGTCCCGGTAGTCGCTCCCAAACGCTACTGGAGCTGGAAGTACCAGAGCTCCGGAGGCCAGACCTCAATTACGGACTGGTTTGAAGGATATCGGGCAGGAGTGACCGCTGCCAAAGAAGATGGTTTGACGAACCTCTCCAAAATCCCAATCGCTTCCAATTACACTCTCGTCAATGACGAAATTATCCAGCAGGTACCGATTGTCGAAAGCGGGACTTATTCTTTACCTATTCCAAAACTGACACCGGCCAGCTCACCGAAAGCACCGACTACAAACATTGGTGTCCCTCAGCAAAAACCGGCTGCCACGTCTTCCTCTGTGCAGAAAAAAACCTCTTCTCTTTGGATTCGTCAATCGATGCCTTCTTTGGTCAGACCTGCTTCCTATGAGGGTAGCCCGGCCAGGGCCAGCAAAATACCGGCAATCACGCTCAATGCCAAAGGCAAACCGGAGCGGCCAAAGTTAGCGGTCAGACTATCTAGTAGCGAATCAGCAACACCCTCATCGACAAAAGTTAAAACGAACATCCTGAAAGCGACACCAACAAATCAGGCTTCTGCCAATCACAAAATCGAATCCCGTGATACCGCCCCAATATCAAAAAACTTGAAAGGCAATGATAGCGAGCCTGGCTCAAAACCACTCTCCAGTTTGCCACCGATTTTGCCCGCGATGACCAAAGAACCACTGCCGTTGCCATCATCGGCCAGCACGATTCCACGTTAATTCGTTCTCGCACTGACTAACCAGATCAAAGATTCCGCAATTTTTGGAGCATCTCGAAGATGTCGACCCATCCCGACCCCAAGAACGTTTTGCCTGCCACCAGGATGCTGTTGCTCGGTTTGTCATTAGCAGCGCTGTGGGTGACCGGCTGTACGCAAATCGTTGCTCCCATCGATGCAATTCCCGCGGACCGCGTTCCCAAAGAACTGTTGGTCCAACCGACCACCACTCGTTCTATTGATTTTGCCCGACTAAGACGTCCACCGGAAAAGATGTATCTGCTGGACAAAGGGGATGTGCTGGGCATATTCATCGACGGTGTACTAGGCCAAGTGGACGAAGCTCCACCTGTTCAGCTGGCTCCCCAGAACTCTGACCTGCCACCGGCACTGGGATATCCAGTCCCCATTCGTGACGACGGCACGCTACCTCTGCCACTTATTTCACCCATCTTCGTTAAAGGCCTGACCATTCAGGAGGCAGAGACCGCCATTAAACGAGCGTACTCCGAGGCTGGCGTTCTGACGGCCAACCTCGAAGAACCCGACAATGACGATGCAGAAAAAAACGCAGGGGACGACGAAGATTCGCAAGAAGAGCCAAAAACGAAAAAAGGGGGCATCGACGAGATTCGTACCATTGTGACCCTGATGAAAGAGAGAACATATCGTGTTCTGGTGATTCGTCAGGACAATTTAGCAGCCGGGCTGAATAATGACGTTTCGCAGGGACTAAGCGTTCAAAGAACCGTTTCGGCCGGCCTCGGACAGGTCCTGCAATTGGAAGAAGGCAAAAACGATGTTCTCCAGGCACTTAGCCTAACGGGGGGACTACCTGGCTTTCGTGCAAAAAACGAAGTCAAAATCTACCGCGGGGGTAACGAACAAGACTACGCAGAAAAGGATCGTAAAATCCTGGAACATTACCAAACCCATTTGGCTGATCGAAGCCCCTGCTCAATTCCACCTAAAATGGTTGGTGTTAATAATGAGACCATTCGGATCCCTTTGAGGCTTCGTCCCGACGAAGTACCGACGTTTCAACCGTCGGACATCATTCTGGGCGATGGCGATATCATCGTGGTCGAATCCCGGGAAAAAGAAGTCTTTTACACCGGTGGGAAACTAGGTGGCGGTGAGTATCCACTACCCCGTGACTATGATTTGGACGTTCTAACCGCGATGGCCATAGCCAAACAAGGTTTCGGAGCCTTGGGCGAACGTGGCGGTGGAGGCGGAGGAGGCGGCCTTGGCGGTCAAATCGCCACGATCGAACCAGGGCAACTCATTGTTTTGAGAAAACTCCCGGGAAATCAGCAGATCGCGATTGAAGTCGATGTCACCAAGGCCATCAACGATCCGAGAAGCCGCATTCTCGTGAAAGCGGGTGACACCCTCATTCTGAGGCACAAACCGGCAGAAGAAATTCTGAACTTTGGAATGGGGACATTCTTCACTTTTGGAATCAGCGAATTATTCCGTTAAACTCTGGCTGATTTCGATCTTGATCTAGAATCAAAGCGGCCCGGGGCGGCCGCTTTTTTTGTGGATTGCCTGAGAAGAATTTTTCCTCGCCGGCGGGTTCTGGACCGTTCCATTTTTCTGGTATTCGTAGATAATATGCTGCTGAAATCACCCCCTTTTGCAGAATACCCGGAATGTCAAATGAGCTAAGGTCGCGCCTTTTTGAAGAGTTGGATTCCATCCAATTTGTCGACCCGCATACCCATATCAATGCACTCGATCCGACATCGAGTCATCTTGGGGATATCTTGGGATACCATTACTACACAGAATTGGCCCATTCAGCAGGATTGACCACCCAACAGATCGAAGATGCGGCAGAATCCCCCCGTGAACTGGTCCCGATCCTGATCGAGAAGTTCGGTTGCCTCGACAATACAATTCAGTACAGCTGGTTTAGCGAGATCCTCTCTGGCCTGTTTGGTATCGAAGAGGCCCTCGACTCCTCCAACTGGGAGCAAATATTCAATCAAACCGAGTCCCAGTTGGGAGCTCCCGACTGGTGTGACCAGGTTTTTGAAAAGAGTCATTTGAAGGCCGTTTTTTTGACCAATGATTTTGACGATCCATTGGCTGGCTTTGACACCGATCGGTACATTCCCTGCCTGCGTACCGATGACCTCGTTTTTCACCTTGGCAAACCGGAAACCGTCTCCAGGTTGAACCAGGCATCCGGTGAAGAGGTCACCAACAGACAGACACTCGACAAAGCGATTGAAAAGTTGTTCGAACATTTCAAGGCCAATGGTGCCAGAGCCTGTGCTATTTCCCTTCCTCCTGGATTTCAGCCGGAATCAATCGTACCAGGGCGAGCTGAAAAAGCAGTTGATGCAATTCTTAAAAAGGGAATCCAAGCCGACACCGCAGACCAAGCAGCCGTCTCGAAATACGTATTTTGGAAACTCGCTCAATGCTGCGATGAGTTCAAGCTGCCATTTGATTTGATGATCGGCGTTAATCGAGGTGTTTACACAGACGGCGTTTATCAGGGGCAAGACCTGTACGACAGCCGGGTTTCCCTGATTCAATACCGGCACCTTTTCAATCACTTCGCGGACGTCAAATTTCCGATTTCCGTTTTGGCCAGCGTCACCAACCAGGAACTGGTCAGCTATTCCTGGATTTTCCCCAATGTGCTCACCAACGGCCATTGGTGGTATTCCAACACACCAACCTACATTGAACATGACGCCGCCGCACGGCTCGAAGCGGTCCCTCGAAATAAGCAGATTGGCTATTACAGCGATATGTACAAAATGGAATTTGCTCTGCCAAAATTCAACATGTACAAACGAATCCTCGCAAAAATCCTGGCAGAAAAATTTGTA
Organism: Planctomycetota bacterium; assembly: GCA_014238905.1. Taxonomy (GTDB): domain Bacteria; phylum Planctomycetota; class Planctomycetia; order Pirellulales; family Pirellulaceae; genus JABAAE01. The sequence continues at coordinate 97,694 of JABAAE010000013.1, read as the reverse complement.
ATTGACCGCCGCTGGACCGAAACCGATGCAATCGCATTGGGCAAACAGGTCCTCAGCGACAATTCCGAGTCCGTATTCGGATTTTGATCTTTATTAGTGTGGACTCCATTTTCAACATGTCTGAAGAAATATTATCCCCTACATTCGTTTACCGTTTTTCGGTTCCAATCCTCCAAACGAAACTGAAGTGGAATCCCGTCGGCGTCCGGCTAGGACAGGAATACCAACTACCGGACCTCACCTCAATCGACAAACGAAAGACGTTTGCGACTGTCCGCGTGGCATGGGCATCCAACGGACTATTCTTTGATATTGCCGTTGCTGGAAAACTTCAGCAACCCTGGTGTCGTGATAGCCGACTGGAGGATAGCGATGCGATTCAAATATGGATCGATACCCGAAACACCCAGAATATCCACCGAGCCTCCCGGTTTTGCCACCGCTTTCTTCTGATGCCATTGGGAGCTGGTCCCACCAAGAATGAGCCCTTTTCGACAATGCTCAAGATCAATCGAGCCAGAGAGGAATCCCGCAATATTAACGCTGAACGTATACCGGTTATGTCCGAAGTCACCACTACAGGCTACCGCTTATGCACTTTTCTGCCGTCTCAAACGATGTCTGGATATGATCCTCTGGAGCAGTCCAAAATTGGATTTACCTATGCCATTTCTGACCGGGAATTAGGTTGTCAAAGCTTCACCGTCGGCCAGGAATTCCCTTTTAACGAGGACCCCAGCCTATGGGGCACTTTGGAATTGCAGCCCTGATGCAGATCCGAGCTCGTGTTTTCGCATTTGCAAAAGAAGGGGCTTCCCCTGACTTGAATTACACCTCCCCAGCTCAACCTTCCAAAAGAACCAACATGATTGACTGGCATCGTTTTAAAAATCTTATTACCGAGCACCAATCGTTTTGCTTAACCAGCCATGTTCGTCCGGATTGCGACGCACTGGGAAGCGAAATCGGTATGGCACATGTCCTTGAATCACTTGGGAAAAACGTCCAGATCGTCAATGGCGATGCGACTCCTCCCAATCTCTCCTTTATTGATCCCGAAAATCGCATTCAGACCCTCCACGACGACATTTCGGCCGACGACATTGATGCAGAAATCATGATGGTTTTGGACACCAGCGCTTGGGCCCAGCTAGGGCCGATGAGTGACATTCTCAAACAGACCAACGCGACTAAAATCATCCTCGATCATCATGTCAGCGAAGACGACCTTGGTGCCGAGTCGTTCAAGAACACATCCGCCGAAGCGACAGGACGACTGGTGATTGAAGCGGCGGATGCCCTCGGTGTCGAGTTAACCTCTGGAATGGCGATGCCCCTGTTTGCTGCCATTGCGACCGATACCGGCTGGTACCGATTTCCTTCCTCAGGTAGTCACACCTATCAATTTGCCGCCCGCCTGATCGAAGCGGGCGCTTCTCCAGCGGCGATTTACTCTGAATTGTATGAGCAGGAAACTCTGGCGCGAGTTCGTTTACGTGGTATGGTATTGGCACGGACCACAACCGAAATGAATGGCCGGCTGGTTTCTACCTACATCACCCAAAACGACTTCAAGGAAACAGCCGCCCTGCCGTCGGATACCGAAAACCTGATCAATCTGACGCTGGAAATATCGGGCACTCAATTCGCTGTCATATTTGTTGAGCAACCCACCGGGGGTTACAAATTGAGTTTTAGAAGCCGCTGCGATTTGACGGCCAGTGGAGTAGCAGAACGGTTCAACGGTGGTGGCCACAAGGCTGCAGCGGGCGCTTTTTTGGCCGAGGGTTCCCTGGAAGAAAACATGAACGCGGTGCTTGGTTTCATTCGGGACCATTTTCCCAATCAGGCGACGTAGGATTCTATAGACAACGTGGGAAATAAAGAATGCGTATCGGTGTTTTTTGCAGCGGCGGCGACGCACCTGGCATGAATGCTTGTGTTCGTGCAGTCGTCAGGTCGGCAATTTCTGGCGGGCACGAAGTGGTCGGCATCAATCGTGGATATGACGGGATCCTCGACGAGGATTTTTTTGTCAATGACCAAAACGAGCCAAAAATGACGTTACGTAGCGTCAGTGGTTGGTCACAAAAAGGAGGAGCCGTTCTCAGAAGCAGTCGCAGCGATCGATTTCGAACTCCCGAGGGCAGATTGCATGCCGTGTCGATGCTCCAGCGAAACGGAATCGACGCCTTGATTCCCATCGGCGGAGACGGCACGCTGACAGGTGCCATCGAATTGAAGAAAATCTGGAAGGGACAAATTGTGGGCTGCCCGGGCACCATCGACAACGACCTTGGAGGAACCGACTACACGATTGGGTTTTCAACGGCAGTCAGCACCGCGGCTAATTGCATTGACAAAATTCGCGACACCGCGGAAAGCCACGAGAGAATGTTTCTGATTGAGGTCATGGGTCGGCACAGCGGTTACATCGCAGTTCACGCGGCGCTCGCTGGTGGAGCCGAGGTCGTTGCCATTCCTGAAACCAAGACCAACATCGGGTACATTGTCGATTATTTAACCCTGCTGAAAAACCGTGGCAAGGACTCGGTCATGATGATCGTCGCCGAAGGAGATGAAATGGGTGATGCCCACCAGATCAATCGGCAGTTGATCGAGAATGACTGTCCCTTTTCGACGAGAATTGTTGTGCTTGGCCATTTGCAACGCGGGGGATCTCCTACCCCGGAAGATCGCATCCGTGCGACACAAATGGGAGCTGCGGCGATCAAGGCAATCATCGAGGGCCAGGACAATATCATGATCGGCGTTCGTGGAGAGGACACCTGTTGCACCCCGCTTTTGGACGTCGTCAACGGTTCACACCCCATTCCCGACCCACTTTTGAAATTGATGGAAACGATGGCTAGTTAGTCCAGCTCCATTCCAACGGCAGGCAAGCGGCGATACCCTAGTGGTCGTATCGCGGCCAAAATTCAATCCAACGGAAAACGGTTGCCCTCCAGCGAACGTTCTGGAGGAATATCCAAAGACGCGATATCATGGGCATGTTGCCAGTCAGATCATTCCTGTAATTTGACCCAATCAAACGGCTTCGGCACTATTTTCCAATACCAGTTAATGCAGATCGTTTTCAAAAAATGAAGACAAACGAAATACGGCAAAAATACCTTGATTTCTTCAGTGAAAAAGGACATACCGTCTGCCCCAGTGACGTTCTGGTTCCCAAATGGGATCCGACCGTTCTTTTCACCCCGGCCGGCATGAATCAATTCAAGGATCACTTTTTGGGAAACGTCGAACTTGAGTTTTCCCGAGCAGCAAGTTGTCAAAAATGTCTCCGGACCGGGGATATCGACAACGTCGGTCGCACCGCCTACCACCACACTTTTTTTGAAATGCTGGGCAACTTCAGCTTTGGCGACTACTTCAAAAAAGAAGCTATCCATTGGGCCTGGGAGTTTCTGACTGCAAAAAAATGGATGGGGATCGACCCTGATCGATTGACCGTCACGATTTATAAGGAAGATGAGCAAGCAGGTCAAATCTGGCAGAACGAAGTGGGTCTGGCAGCCAATCGAATCAGCCGCGAAGGTGAAGACGAAAACTTCTGGCCAGCCGAGGCACCTTCCAAAGGGCCAGACGGTGTCTGTGGTCCCTGTTCGGAAATCTACTATACGCCGGATGATGGTCAGCCAGTGGAGATCTGGAATCTGGTCTTTACGCAATTCAACCGGATCGGCGAGCCTCCAGAGAACCTTCACCCATTACCCCACAGAAACATCGATACCGGCATGGGATTGGAGCGGATTGCCGCCGTGATGCAGGGAGTCCAAACCAATTACCACATCGACTCTCTCAGGCCTTTGGTTGAGGCTGCCGGAGAAATCTGCGGGGAGCATTACGATCCTTTGAGTGATTCTGGCAGGAGACTTCGCCGCATTGCCGATCATGTCCGCGCCTGCACGATCGCCATCCATGAAAACACCAACCCCGGCGCGAAAGCCGAGAGCAGCGTCATTCGTACGTTGATGCGACGCGCGGTTCTGGATGGCTATCAACTTGGCTTGAGAGAAGCTTTTGTCTTCCAGCTGGTGCCCGGCGTCGTGGAGCTCTTCGAGGAAACCTATCCTGAACTGAACGAAACCGTGGAACGGGTGCAAAACACCATGAATGCCGAAGAGGCAGGGTTTTTACAACTCGTGGAATCAGGAATTGACCGGGTGACTCCCATGATTAAAAACGCTCTGGCAAAAGGAGAAACCCGGTTTTCAGGTCAACAATTATTTGAATTACATACTTCACATGGCGTGCCCATCGAACTGACAGAAAAATTGGCATTGGATGCTGGCCTCACACCTGACCGGGTCTCTTACAATCAATTGATGAAAAATCACGGCGGAATCTCTAGCACCGGCGAAAAGGGAGTCATGGGCGGAGGCGGAGCGCTGGAAGCCATCAAAAACGAAGCCAAACTGACACACTTTGTGGGATATAGCCAACTCAAATGCAACTGCCAGGTCCTGGGGATCGTCGATGCGGAGAACCGACGCCTGGACTCCGCTGAAGCCGAGGCGACCGGTGATTTAATTATCATTCTTGACCAAACGCCGTTTTATGCCGAATCAGGAGGACAAGTAGGTGACTGCGGCTATATCGAATCGGCCAATGTCCGAGTAGAAGTCACCGATACTCAAAAAGATGGAGATGTTTTCAAGCATCTCGGCCGCGTGACGTCCGGGGAATTAAACGTCAATGACCAGGTCATCGCTCGTGTTGATGAAACACGGCGAGATGGAATTCGTCGCGCCCACTCAGCCACTCACATCCTGCATTTTTCCCTCCAAAAACACCTTGGATCTCACGCCCAACAGCAAGGGTCAAAAGTTGAGAACGATGCGTTTCGCTTTGACTACAGTAATCCCGATCATGTCAGTGATGAGTTATTACTGGGTATCGAGCAAACGGCCAACGACCAAATCCTGGCGGCTGAGCCCATTACCGCTGATGTTGTCCCGTTGGCACACGCCAGGCAGGCAGGCGCAATGATGTTATTCGGCGAAAAGTACCCCGACCCCTGCCGGATGGTGTCTATGGGGGAGTTCAGCAGAGAATTGTGTGGTGGCACTCACTTGGACAACACCGGGGATGTGGGACCGTTGGAAATCCGTAGCGATTCCAAACTGGCCGCTGGAGTACGGCGAATCGAAGTGTTCACCGGTGAACGCGCGAAAAACCAAAGAAAGCAAATCCGTGCCTCAGCAGAAAAGGCCGCCGAATTGCTCCAATGCGGGATTGCCAAGCTACCGGATGCGGTCCAGTCAATGATCGATCATTCCAAGCACCTTAAAAAACAGCTGGACACTGGCAAGAGAGAAAGTACGGAACAAGAGGGATCAAAAAAAATTGAAAATCAAGCGCTGAACTTCCCGCAATTACGCCAAACCCTGAAAGACGCAGCCAGGCGATTAAACGTTGACATTTTTGATGTGGTTCCGCGGATTGAAAATACTCAAATCGACATTCAAAAACTGGAATTGCAACTCAGCAAAATTGGTTCAGCAGGTGGGATTTCTGTCGACGAGCTTATTGCTGGTGCTTCCGAATCAGCGGGCATCCAGATCATTACTGCGGAGATTCCCGGGGGCAATCCTAACTTGATGCGATCTATCATCGACCAAATTCGTAAGAAGATCGGACCGGTTGCGATTTTACTTGCTGCGGCAACCGGTGAGTCCAAAGTCATCCTGGTAGCCGGCATCAGCCGCGAATTGGTTGCCAAGGGTCTGAGCGCCGGTGAATGGGTAAAAAATGTGGCTCCGGTGGTCGGAGGAGGAGGAGGAGGCAAGCCCGACATGGCGCAGGCAGGTGGGAAAAATCCAGCGAAGATTCCTGAGGCCATGGAGGTCGCCCACAACACGATGGCAAAAATGGCTGACGCCACCGATTAAAAAGAGGATCGCTGTCAGGTTCGAACATGCACCGCCCGAAACGAATGACAGATCAGCCGATCCTGTCTACCCAAACCTGTCTACCCTGCCCTTTTGAAGATCTATTTCTTCATTGGTTCGGGCAGATAATTCAGCGTGTAATAGCCGACCGCGTTGCGCAATTTTTTTCCCGCACTGGACAACACGCCATCCAGATGCAACTCATGAACGTGTCCTTGATATAGCTTATCGACAGTCAATCGAACCGAAAGACCATCCTTGGAAACCGATGCGTTGGTGACCTTGGCCTCGACGTGGTCAACCTCCGGGCTGCCATAACTGCTTTGATAAATGTAAGTGTAAGTCGGCAACTTATAAGAGTTGACATCACCGGCTGTCTTGGGATCCACTGGCTGTGTGAACTTCAATTCAAATCCGTCGTGTTTGGCTTTCATGTTCAAGACTTCAAACGGAACCTTTCCGGTCCATTGGATTCTTTCAAGGGAATAGGGCTTGGAACCTCGGGATCCCCAACCACGATTGGTTCCTCCAGTGAAGAGCATTCCATTGGGAGCCTGTTCCAATGCCAAGGTACCCGATCCCAATCCAGTAATGAATGGAAAACAGGCGCCTTGATAATGACCTTTTACCATTTGCAGATCGACACGCATGATCCAGCTGAAAGTCTGATCCCCGACAAACATCTGGTTTTGAAAAGGTCCAAACTTGCCGCTGGAAGTATCACAGACAATTCCACTGGCAGACTGTCCCATTTTTCGATACGGAAAAAGTATCGCTGGTGGTTCAAACTCGGGGATTTTTTTTGCTTCAGCCATGATACGACTGCCGCTAACTGGATCTTTGGGACGAGCGCCGATCGCTTCCGTTGATTTGTACCAGGAGTTCCCACCGGGATGACCCTGAAACGACTTCGGCCGCAACCACTTCAAACTGCAAGTCCCATTCCAGGGACCCTGATTATCGGTATAAAAAATTTCGCCATCGACATTGGCCCCGATTCCACCTGGAGACCTGATTCCACTGCAGGTTGGCACCGTCGTTCCATCTGCATTGACGCGTAAACACCATCCCCTGTACTTGTTTTGGCTGGAAAAAGAACCGGTGAGGCAGAGGACAACCCAGATATCGCCATTTTTGTCAAATTTTGAGCCAAACGCATATTCATGATAGTCACCGTTTATTTCCCATTCATCGGAAACGGTTTCTACCACGTCAGCTAGTCCATCTCCATCGAGATCCTTAAGTCGGGAAACCTCCCCTCGTTGAGTCGCGTAAAGCCAGCCATCCCTTTCCGCCAACCCCAAGACCTCGTGCAGGCCTTCCTGAAACAACTTGTTAGTAATTTTTGATGGGTCCTTTTGCAATGGATCCTGAAACAGATAAATGTCGCCACGCCGGGAAGAAACAGCAATCTGCCCGTCGGCCATAAATTCGATTCCTCCGCCTTCCAGAACAACACCGCTGGGCGTGGGAACCGTTTCAATAACGTAATAATCATCCCCTCGTGGCTTTTCCACAGCTTTTTCCTGCGACTGCAGGAGAAGGGGGTGTAATGCCAGTGCAAGGACAGCCGCATAAATGCAGGTCTTCATCAGGTTCTTCATGATTCGTTTCAGAAATGGTGTTGGGATTACCAAATATACTCTTGTGAAAATTTAACCGCGCCCTTTGTCAGATCTAATGGGATCAACAACTCCTGCTGGTTACCAGACGTTCGAACAACCGGGCGAATATTGTCAGAAAATTTCAATTTGTAATCGCCGCCGATGTCAAAAGTACCATCCTTAAGCAGGATGATCTTGCTTCCGACAGCAGCTCGATACCAGAGCGACGATGTTTCAGTTGCCGCGACCTCGAATCTCCGCACAAAATTGGTGATGTCCTCGGTGACATTGGGTTCCGGGAAATCGCTGATCTGTACATCGCCCAACCGGTAAAGAAAAATCGGCTCTCGATCTTTATTGAATCGATACCCACCAAAACGAAGTCCAAGCTCTTTGGCGGATGTTTTCGGCCATTCCTTTTCTGCAACCGCTGGCAACGCAAAAGCGACACCTTCGGGCAACTTTAAAACGTTATCGCCCAAGGGGGGCTGGTACCCTTGCCCACGGCCATTCCAATGCCTTGATGGATCCATGAAAGCACCATACCAAAGCATCGCCAAGCGATTATTGTTGGCATCGAAGGCTAGATTGACCTCTTCCGGATAGCCGATTCCGATGGCCCGTGATCCCGCTCCCTCGATAAAGTTTCGGTAAATCCGCGGCCTGTCGGTCGCAACCAGTTGCATCGCCACTTGCACCAGACCCTTGGGCTTGGCCGCTCGTTCGCCGTCGCTCAAGAAATCCCAGATGGAGGCAATCTGTTTATTGGCATCCCCGTCGAGCACATCGGGAAAGAATGATTTGCCGGCTGGCCAGGACTCCGGCATTCGGGTTCCCGGCCGAAAACGACTCGGCTTGAGCATGTATTTTTGGAACCAGTCCTTGTTCAGTCGCTTGGTCATCGTCGTCAGACTGATTGCCTGAATTCCGGTTGCCTTGTACTTACCAAATGTATGGCACTTGATGCAGGAAAGACCGTTTTCTTTTTCACTGGTTCCAGCAAATGCTTTGCCAATCTGCTTTAACTTGCGAGGAGACATTTCGATTTCAACAACCACCGGATCGGTCAGTTGATCGGCGTTGATCAATTCGGAAACCAATTCACCCAGATTGGATTTTCCAAATCGCGGCATTCGCGTCATCATGTAAGGCCGCTCTTTTGCACCACTCTCCATTGCTTCGGCAAGCCAGGCTGGATTCAGTTTCGCCCCCACGCCCGTTAATGCTGGTGGCAAACGCCCTTCATCTCCCATTTCTGGCTGATCCGAAACGAACCATTTCTCATGCCCATGAACTTCTTGAGACTCGCCGCGACGATCTACCACCCCACCCACAAAACTGCGTTCGTGGCAGGCATAACAGTTCAATGTCATCATTTTTTGACCGATCTTGTCCTCGGTGGATTGGGAATTCCCCCCACGTAACAATGCTGGAGGAGTTTTGAGGGCCGCGACCAATGATCTCCGTTGCTTTTCCGTCCAGCCAAAGCGTGGCGTGCTCGCCTTTCCATCAAGACAACCACCAACGGGCCTGAGATCGGCCATCGGTTTGGCTGCGGGCTGACTGGAAACCATTTTTTTCTGATCGACAAGAAGGTCATGGCAATTAGCACAACCAACCGATTGAAAAAACACCCCGCCCAATTTTGCTTTTTCCTTGTTCAACACAAATCCCTTTTCGGGCATCGGAGGTTCTTTTTCAGTTTTTAAAAGTCCCCCCAGAGACTGTTTAGGCAAGCCAGCTCCGGAAACCTCAACGGCAAGTTCCTCGCCACCCCCTTTTTCAAAAAACTCAATCCTCACCTCATGCACTCCCACAGGGAGTTCATGGGTCCCCTCCACGAATACCATTCCGTGAATCCCGTCGTTGTCAACGATTTTTTTTCCATTGATCAACAAACGGGAGCCATCATCCGAACCGACACGAAACTTATAAACACCTGCTTTTGCTACTTTCCAGAATCCTGTGAAAACCAACCCAAAATTATCCCGCCTCCGACCGACCGCCGGATTCAATGTTGGAACCGAGGCTTTCGAAACTGGTTTCATTGAGTCGAAATCCGGCAGCTTGTCCCAGCTCCCTTCGTAATAGGCAACATTAATGTTGGATTTCAACTTGATATTCCGCAGCAGATAAGTAGCCACCTGTTGAGCTTCCGTATCATCGAGGTTGAGATGAGGCATGCGGCCCGACGGGCGAATTGCAAGTGGATTTCTCAAAAATTCCACCAACCCCGGAATCGTATATTTTTTTGAAAGATCACCCAAAGGAACCGATGTCGGCAGACTTGATTTGGTGTTCTGAGGATCATGACAGGCGATGCATCCAATGCTATGAAATAGTTTTTCCCCGGCCGCCATGGGAGCCGGTAAAGGTGGCGTGTCGTTAGTACTACCGGTGGCAGCAAGAAAATGGGCAATCGACTCCGCGATTTTCTTTTTGTCATTTTGGGATCGGCCCTGCAATACATCGGGCATTGTTGTCCCCGGCTTGGTCCCATGTGGATCCATCAGAAACTGTTCAAAATATTCTGGGCGAATCCGATTCCCGACCCCTGTCAAAATCGGGGCTTTTTTAGGGGCAACTGACATGGCCGTTTCACCACCGGCATGACAGGAATGGCAATTTGTCTCATTGATCAACAGACTTCCACGCTCGACATCGGTAATTTCGTCGACATCGATAAACCGCTCAAAACCGGGAACAACCGGATGGGTGGAAGTCTCTTGGGCGGAAACAGACTGCAACGAGACGACGAGTGTCGCCACGACAAAAACCATCATTTTACAGCCTAATGACACACAACGTTCAAGCCAAATCAAGCATTTGGCGGAACCACAAGCAGATTCCACCTCGGAGATCGACCAGGTTTTAGGATCAAATCTCTGTGGGAAGCTCACCTGTTTTCTCAACGGTGACCGCAATAAATCGTTCATTCTGAATCCTCAGGTACAAATCAGGTTCAACCAAGCCTTCGACAATCGCAATACGGTATTCACCCGGTCAATCCAATAACCTAACATCACAGAAAAAGCGAATCCAGATTGGTTTACCTTTAAACGTTCGTGTTTGTTGCTAGTAGCAGATTAGCCTCGGGAATTACCTTGAACCTGATTTTTTTTGACATCGACGGCACATTACTGATTTCCCCCGGCGCGGGGGGACGGGCCATCACACGAATCATGAAATCCACCTTCAACCTATCCGGAGAAATTGCACGGATCGAGATCCATGGTCAAACAGACCGTGGCATCGCGACACAACTTTTCAAGGCTCACGGCATTGAAGATTCAGCATTGAACTGGAAGCGATTCAAAAACAGCTACCTAGAAGTCCTCGACGAGGAACTTACCCGTGCCCAGGGTTGCTTGCTTCCCGGCATCCAACCCCTCTTGCATTCACTTCAGCAGTCTCCCACCATCGAGGTCGCTTTACTGACTGGAAATATTGAAATTGCTGCTTTTAAAAAAATCAAGCACTTTGGGATTGATCAGTATTTTTCGTGGGGGGGCTTCGGCGACCAACATCGGGATCGTAGCGACATGGCCCGGGCAGCCATCAAATTGGCTGGGCAGCGAAAGGAAATCAACTCGATCGAAAACGTCTACGTCATCGGGGATACACCCAATGACATTCGATGTGGAAAGGCCATCAACGCGATCACCATTGCCGTGGCAACTGCCAGCTACTCTGTTGAACAACTATCTGATTATGATCCTGACTGGCTGTTTCCCGACCTGTCGGATCTCGACATGATCCTGTCGCTACTGAATTAGCGTTGCCGATACCGTCGGCATTGGCACATCGAAGCGGCCTCAGCGCATTTTTCGTAACAGGGAAATGTACCAGACCATGGATCAATCAAGTCTGTTTCCAAAGCACAGCTACTGCGAAGAGTACTTCAGATCTCGAGCGGACGCATTCGCTATTGCGTCTTCACCCCAAGGACCTTCTAGCAAATGGATGTCATACCGCTCCAGCATTCGTCCTGCCTGAAAAGTCGTATCCAATAACGCGAGGTTGTAATCAACAATGGACCGAATGAAAGCGGATTCCACATTGGCAGCCCTCTGTTGGGCATCAAGCAAAAAGAATATGTCGTCATCGCCAGCTCCCAAATCGTATCGGCGCTGTTTGGGGCGCAACTCGTCCTTCACTGCTTCTCGGAGATTGTAGTTGTTCTCAATGCCCTCAAAGGCTCGATCGACTTCGGTGAACGCCCTATTCAAATCGAGTACCACTTGCCGCTGCTGCTCACGAAGAACCGCCCGGGACTTGGCGAGCTGCAGCTCGGAATTGCGAACCGCCAGGAATGTCTGTCGCTTGCCGATCGGTCCACCAAACTCAAAACCCATGTTCCAATCGTCGAGGTCTCCCGACCAAAGATCTTCCAACGCGCTACCGTCTGCCCGTGAGCGGCTACCAGCCAGGTTATCTCCAAAACCACGCCAACCGTAGTTGGCGACAAAATCAAGCTGCCAGCGATTCAGGTTCTTGGCAGCCAAGAATTCAAGTTCGCGCTGTTGGACGGTCCATTGTTGCCGCCTTAATTCTACGCGTTTTTCCATAGCTCCAAGCTGCAGTGTGTCCCAATCGTAATTGATCTGTGCAATGACCGGATCGCTAACGGGTCTCAATAACGATCCGTCGGCGGCAGAAAAGCCACATAATCGTCGAAGTTCGCGTTCGGCTCCGTAAACCCCCAAACTGGGTCCAACCCCGGCCAAAGCATCCTGAACTCTCCCTTTAAAACTAAAGTAAAGCTGGCGGGCCTGGGCTTCGTCGTCCGGACGATCAATTTTCTTACGTTGCTCCCGTTTTTGCCATGTATCTCTGGCAGAGTCACGAGCGTCGATTAGATTGTCAAGATTCCGGTAGGCGTAATAGAGTTCCCAGTAACTCCGTTCAACATCACGAACCAAGTTACGTACCGAAATCTCAAAATCAGCCAACGTGATGTCCTGATTGATCTTGGAGATCAAAACACCGTTGTAAACTCCCGGCGTGGCATTGGGACCCGCAATTCGGTTCACCAAAGACCCTGCACCACGTAATAAAGCCTGCCGATACTCGGCCTGCACAATCATGTCATACGAACTACCGAACCGATTGGCAGGTGAATTATTTCGATTGTAATTGATGGTGTTTCGAAAACCGTAAGTTGCACCGTTTACGGAACGTTTTGAAATACCACTGATGAAACTGCTGCGGTTGGTAATCTGACCCGAACCAAGACTCAGGAACGAGTTGTTGAATTTTTGTTCGCCCCTGTTGAAATTAAAACTGGTATCCCAGCGCGCGTCAAAAGCACTTAATGCCCCTTCCACACCACCGAAAGGGCTGGTTTCCTGAACTGCAGGATCGAAAATGGATGCCGCGGCACTCGGGGCAGTAATCACCTGTCCACCCATCTTGGACAGGATACTCGAATTGGTCATCGCCAGTTCAATAGCTTGTTCAATCGTCAGGTCTTCAAAAGCCAGCTCTTGGAATTTACTTACTGTCGGGGGCCTGTCAGCCAACGCCGTCTGGGCCGACTCAAACGATGCCTGATCCACTTCCGGGTACTCAATCGTTGTCAGGTAATCCCGATAGCTGCCGATCTCATCGGCAACATAATCCGGTCGGGAAAACCGGCAGCCCACCGTTGCAATTACGCACAACGCTAGCAACCCAATCGGACCGTTGGCAAAAAGCGATCGAATTGAAAATGAAAAACTCGACATGTATGACTATTCCGGCATCGAAAAGGCAACGGCAACAAAAACAGCGGGAAAACTGTCAGGAACGATTCAATAGTCAAAATCGGCACCGGATAATCGTCTTCTAAAGCAGTAATGCTATTAACCATAGCCCTCACTTCATGGTTGCAATCAACAAAATCGGTTTTCAGAATTTAATCCGGAATTCCGAAAAAACCGCGCAACTTTACCAAATCAATCATTTCTAGCACCAACAACGGGGGAGAAAATAGCGCAAGTTGTTTTAATGTAGTGGCTTACGAATAAAATCGCCGGCGACCTTTACGTTTTGGACTCGTTAATAGAAAATGAGATATTGGATTTATATTGATTGGAACGGGTAACGCGGGCCGAAGGATCTTTTCCGTAAACAAGATCATTCTTAAGACATCATCTGGAATGCATTCCTCTCTACAAATCCACCAGCATTCTTTTCCCGAGTTCTTTTAAGAGAGTTAAATGGCCGACGTTATCAAACCAGTGGAAAATAGTGAAACGCAATCGGAACCTTATCTAAATCAAACCACCGATGTCGATCCGGCTGAAACCCAGGAGTGGTTGGAGTCGATGCAGTATGTCATTAAAAGCAAAGGCCCTGAACGAGCCAAATATTTGCTATCAGCATTGGAAGATCGTGCAAAAGTCGATGGAGTCGAAATTGGCATGAAAGCCAATACTCCGTACATCAACACCATCGCCAGAGAGCAGCAAACCGCCTTTCCGGGTAACCGCGAACTGGAAAGACGAATCAAGAGTATCGTTCGATGGAACGCGATGGCGATGGTCCAAAGGGCCAACAAAAAAATTGACGGAATTGGTGGACACATTTCAACCTTTGCTTCCAGTGCAACTCTGTACGAGGTTGCGTTCAATCATTTTCTGCGTGGACGTGGTGAAAGTGGCTACGACGGTGATCAAATCTACTTCCAAGGGCATGCGTCACCCGGGATTTATTCCAGAGCCTTTTTGGAAGGCCGTCTCAGTGAGGACAATCTTGAGCATTTCCGCCAAGAGCTTCAGGACGTTCCTGGACTATCCTCTTACCCACATCCCTATCTGATGCCCGACTTCTGGGAATTCCCGACGGTGTCGATGGGACTGGGGCCGATCATGGCCATCTACCAGGCACGCTTCAATGAGTACCTGCGCGACCGGGGAATAAAAGACACCTCGAGTCAGCGTGTGTGGGCATTTCTGGGTGATGGAGAATGTGATGAACCAGAATCGTTGGGCGCCATTACATTGGCCTCCCGGGAAAAGCTTGACAATCTGACATTTGTCATCAATTGCAATCTACAGCGACTCGATGGTCCGGTTCGAGGAAACGGCAAAATCATTCAGGAGCTAGAAGCCATTTTCCGTGGTGCTGGTTGGAATGTGATCAAGGTCGTTTGGGGAGACGATTGGGATACGTTACTCGCCAAAGATGAATCGGGAATGCTTGTCAAACGAATGGGCGAAGTGGTGGATGGTGAATTCCAGAAATACACCAATATGCCGGGCTCTTACATCCGTCAAAAATTCTTCGGAAAATACCCTGAACTTTTGGAACTGGTCAAGAATTATTCCGACGAAAAGCTGGAATCATTGCGGCGTGGCGGCCACGATCCCGAAAAGGTTTTTGCAGCTTACCAACAGGCTACCGTCAAGAATGGTCGACCAACCGTCATCCTTGCCAAAACGATCAAAGGATACGGGCTCGGTGAAGCTGGTGAGGGCAAGAACATTGCCCACAACCAGAAAAAAATGAACGAAAACGAATTGCTGGAATTCCGCAGTCGGTTTGGCATTCCAATTTCAGACGAAAAAGTTGGTAGTGCTCCGTTTTACAAACCCGCCGTGGATAGCGTTGAGCTCAAATATGTTCGAGAAAAACGAGCAGCCTTGGGAGGTCCTGTACCATCTCGGCCCAACACCGCGCCATTGATTGAGGTCCCAACGCTGGACGAGTATCGCAAGCGATTTACCGACGGCAGCAAGGGAAAACCAATGTCAACAACCATGGCATTTGTTCGTCTGCTGACCAAGCTCTGCAAAGACAAAAAAATCGGCAAGCAGGTTGTGCCCATCGTACCCGACGAATCTCGGACATTTGGCATGGAAGGCATGTTTCGAGAAGTCGGAATCTACGCCCACGCCGGTCAGCTTTATGAGCCAGTGGATTCGGAACAGATGCTTTACTACAAGGAGGCCCAAGATGGCCAAATTCTTGAAGAAGGCATCAGTGAAGCCGGTTCGATGTCGTCCTTCAACGCTGCGGGCACGGCCTATTCCACCCACGGTGTCAATATGATTCCGTTCTACATCTACTACTCCATGTTTGGTTTTCAAAGAATTGGCGACTTGATTTGGGCAGCTGCAGATATGCGGGCCAAAGGATTTCTACTCGGTGGAACCGCTGGTCGCACCACGCTCAACGGTGAAGGCCTTCAGCATCAGGATGGTCACAGCTTGCTCAATGCAATTGCCTATCCAACAGTCCGGGCCTACGACCCAGCATTCCAGTACGAAATTACCACTATTGTGATGCATGGCTTAAAAGCCATGTATCAAGACGGAGAAACCGCCCTTTATTATTTAATGTTGGAAAACGACAACTACACACACCCGGAAATGCCTGAGGGATGCGAAGAAGGTATCGTGAAGGGAATGTACAAGGTCTCAACCCGGGAAGTCGATCAGGCCAAGGGACGGGTCCAACTTTTTGGAAGCGGTGCGATTTACAACTCCGTTGCCAAGGCGCAAGAAATCTTAGCTGAAAAATACGGAGTCGCCAGCGATACGTGGAGTGTCACCAGTTATACCCAACTTCGACGCGAAGCCGATGAATGCCGGCGGTGGAATATGATGCACCCCACCCAGCCTGCAAGGAAATCCTATCTGGAAACCACCTTGGACGGGACTGAAGGCCCATTCATTTCAGCCTCGGATTATGTGAAAGCCCTGGGCGAACAATTGACACCATGGATTCCCGGCGATTATCACGTTTTGGGAACCGATGGGATGGGACGCAGTGAAAGCCGCGATGTACTTCGCCGGCACTTTGAAGTGGACGCAGAATGTGTTGTTTGGGCATCCTTATATCTGCTCGCCAAACAGGGCAAATTCGAAATGGAAAAAGTGGAAAAAGCAATTGGTGAACTGGGCATCAACCCAGAAAAAGCTTATTCGCTTTATGCCTGATCGACATGTTTTTGGGCTTTTCATCGCCTGAGGGTGGGATGGCTGCCAAAACAACAATCAAACCGTTAATTCGGGTTTTCCCGAGGCAACGGCTGAAACAACAACGAAAATCAAATTACTGAGATAAAAAATGGCAACAGAAGTCAAAACACCGGATCTTGGAGATGGAATCGATTCGGGTGACGTACTGGAGATCCTCGTCAACGTGGGTGACTCGATCAACAAAGGGGATGGCATCATTGAACTGGAGACCGATAAGGCTACCGTCACGGTCCCAAGTGATGCATCCGGCGTGGTCACCAAGATTCTCGTCGAAGAAGGTGATACGGCAACGATCGGTACAGCCTTGATCGAGCTTGAGGCGAAAGATTCAGCCGCCCCTGCTCCTCAAATGGAACAGCCCACCGAGCCATCTCAAACGGCAGCTGCGCCACCTGCTGAGACACCGACTCCTGCAACACCGACTCCTGCAACACCGCCTCCTGCAACACCGCCTCCTGCCGCGGCCGCGCCCGTTCGAGCCACCCCAGACCCGGCACCTGCGGCAACTGTCGCCGAAACACCCTCCACTGAATCTCCCGAGACAACAAGCGGTGGTAGCGTGGTCGCAGCCGGGCCGGCAATTCGAAGGTTTGCCCGGGAAGTCGGCGTCGATTTGGGCATCGTTTCAGGCTCCGGACAAGACGGAAGAATTACCCGGGACGACGTGCTGGCAGTCGTCCGTGGAAAATCAGCTAACCATGGACAGGCGGCTCAGGCGAATGGAGAACCGCCTGCCGGCGAAACCGACGGCTACGGACCGGTAACCTATCAGAAGATGTCGCGGATGCGTAAAACCATCGCCGAGCAAATGCACAAGTCCTGGACAACGGTCCCCCGGGTCACCAATTTTGATGATGCCGACATCACCGACTTGGAAGAATTTCGACAATCCAGCAAGGCCGATTACGCAGCCCAGGGAATCAAGCTGACAACCATGCCGTTCTTGATTAAATCAATCGCCATGGCATTGAAAATGCATCCGGAAATCAATGCCTCGGTCGACATGGAGAAGGGGCAAATCTGCCTCAAAAATTATGTCAACATTGGCATCGCGGTCGATACGGATCGGGGCTTGGTCGTACCCTCATTACGTAATGCTGACAAAATGTCGATTCCGGATGTTGCCAGAGCATTGGGGAAAATCGCTGAAAGCTCCCGCACAGGTGATTTTTCGGTAGAGGATCTGCGAGGAAGCACATTTACCATCAGTAACCTGGGGGCAATTGGTGGCACCTATTCAACGCCGATCATTAACGTTCCTGAAGCCGCCATTCTGCTGGTTGGACGCAGCCGAAAATTGCCAGTGGTTGTTGGGGACGAAATAGTGCCACGTTTGATGATGCCAATGAGCCTGTCCTACGATCATCGGCTAATCGATGGCGCCGCTGCCGCCAGATTTCTCAACGAAATCATTGCCTACCTGAATGCTCCCAGCCGAATTCTCTTGGCACCGTAACTGGTCGCTAGGAGCTTTGAATTCAACCAGCAGCTGGCGAAATTCGTCAGCTGCTTTTTTAATTTTGAGAGCCCCGATTAGACATGTTAGGATGCGGTCTGCTTTCAATCTTCATAAGAACGACATCGGTCGGGCGTAGCGGTTGATTGCATCTTGGCTCCCCGCCGATCCTGTCCACGCTATCAATCTACCCCGACCCTATCAATCTACCCCGACCCTATAAATCTACCCCGACCCTATAAATCTACCCCGACCCTAATTCCATTAGACCCCATGAATTTTCTTTCACATAACCGGCTACTTCTTCAGCACTTTTCTCGGCTCAATTTCATTTTAATGATGTGCTGCTCTGCTGTAGTCCATTCGCAGGACGGTGCGACCCAACCAGATCTTCGAATCACATGGGCAGACAATCTCTTGACCATTCACGGGAAACATTTCCCGGGGGAAAAACTGGAAATCTGGTATATCGAAGCCTATTGCCGAGCCAATTCACATGATGCCGATTGGGGAAAGCAAACCGTTATTAAACACTCAACCCGAATCGTGACTGCCGGGGATGACAAAAAAATGATTCGCCTGCAATGCAAGTTGATGGACGGTGTCATCGTTGACCACGTGATCTCCGCAGGAACCGATGAGATTGATTTTCGAATCACTGCCCGCAACCCTACCCGCACGGTCTCGCAGGCCCACTGGGCCCAACCCTGTATCCGCGTCGGAAAATTCACCGGGCTTGGAGATCCTGCCCAATCAGAATCCTATGACTACCTGAAAAAAAGTTTTGTATTTCAGAATGGATCACTGCAGACCATGCCGACAAAGGACTGGGCAACCAAGGCCCGCTACACGCCGGGACAGGTCTGGAGAGCACCCCGGGTGAAAGCCTCCGATGTGAATCCACGCCCGCTGAATCCCAACCTGCCAGACAATGGGTTGATTGGATGTTTCGGACGCAACGATCGTTGGCTGCTGGCGACAGCCTGGTCTCCCTACCAAGAGCTATTTCAGGGTGTCATTACGTGTCTGCATAGTGACTTCAGAATAGGCGGACTGGAGCCGGGACAAACAAAAAAGATTCAAGGAAAAATCTACATTCTACGGAATGACATAAACGGTTTGTTGAATAGATACAGGGAAGATTTCCCGAAAACAAAAACCCCGACCCCTTGAATACCTGACCTACTGGCCGGCCCCATTGAATGGACACGGCACCTTAAATGGACGCCGCAGGTTAACCCCGCGGCTGATCGGCGACCTGGATGGTAGCCCTTCCCCCCTGAAGATTCAGGTTCAAGTTGTTCAGATATTGTGCACATCACAGAATGGAATCTTTACATCCATCCCGCGGGAGATAAGAATTAACAGTCGATGAAGCAGGTCGTCTGAAAGAGTAGTTCCCGGCCGACTGCTTCCTTTTCCAGACATCACAACTGAAAACCACTTGAGGAAAAGATGAAAAAGCTAATGACGCTAACACTGATTGGATTAATCTGTTCATTGGGAACAGTGGCTGCCGATGACCAATGGCATACCATCTTTGACGGAAAATCCCTCAAGAATTGGGACGGTAATCCAAAATTCTGGAGTGTTCAGGACGGGGCGATTACGGGAACGACAACCAAGGACAATGCAACCAACGGGAACACCTTTATTATCTGGAAAGGGGGCACAACTGCCAATTTTGAACTGGTTTTGGATTTCAAAATACAAGGCGGAAACAGCGGCATTCAGTACCGCAGCTTCAAAAAAGGTGGCAAAAACGACGGTTGGAGAATTGGAGGATACCAAGGCGACTTTGAAGCAGGTGATCGGTATTCGGGAATCTGCTACGGCGAGGGATTTCGCGGAATCTTGTCCGACCGTGGATTTAAGACAACCCTCACCATGGTAGATGGGAAACTTCAAAAGAAAGCCGAGAAATTTGGTGATTCCAAGGAGATCGGAAAGGCAGTCAAAAAGGGTGATTGGAACAACTACAAAATCGTTGCCAACGGATTTCATTTCGAACACTACATTAATGGCGTCAAGACCATGGAGTTGATCGATAATGATGAAAAAACTCGACGAGCCGATGGCTTGCTGGCATTGCAATTACACGCAGGACCTCCGATGGTTGTTCAATTCAAGAACATCAAAATGAGGGTTTTAAAATAGTCGCTGACGTTACCATTGGCAATTCTGCCAACTTCGAGAAAACGGTCTGATCCTGCAGTAGCCCTCACCTATTGTTGGACTCACTTGTCGGAAATCGCGGAGGTGTTGCGGTCGTGGGTCTGGTTAATACCAGATCCACGCTCTAGGAATCGTCTGTTGCAAATCCTGCACAGCTTCCTCGGAAACCGCGGTTTCCCTCACGACCAAAAATCGTATTCCACGCATATTATACAGGTGCATCAGTCCCTCATCGGTGATCTCCGAGCCTTCCAGATCTATCATTTGATATTGATTTAGATCCGCTGCCTTTAACATATCGGCGTCCCCAAATGCCTGGTGTCGATGGTCGAGAATCCTCGACTGTGGGATCCTCCCGAAATGCACCAGCCTGCAAATCACCAAGGTGATATTCCAGAAAGTCCTGATCAACGGTGGCAAAGGCATGCGAGGAGAATTTCTCATTTTTCCTGCAATCCAGGCAACGTAGAGATACACCACACCGGATGCCAACAGAAACGTGCCAATTAAAAACCCAAGCACGCCACCAATAAAAATCAGGATCAAGCCCACGGCCATCATAATGGTCGTAGCAAATATATGAACCGCAAGATTGGTGTTTCTGTTTTGAGCGGATTGTGAAGTGATACTATCCAGCCATAGCTGGAATCCGAATGGACCCTTCCGGGATGTTTTGGGTCGATCTTTCCTGTCCAGATAAGCAGCGTGACGTGGGGATTGACAGTTTGGGCAATTCGACTGCCCGTCGGCCAAACTGGTTCCACATAGATGGCAAGTGGATGCCCGATCAAATTTCGCGGAGTGTAACGTGGCGTTGCCAACGTCGCCCGCTCTTTCTTTTTTGAATTGCGATTCGGTTTTTGAATCGTTTGCTGCTGGACTTGAAGGTGACGGACTTGCCAACCGAGGTGGTGCAGGAGCCTTCTGGCGGTGACGGGCTTTGTCGCCATCGGTTCCGCTGTTTGCCTCCTCGATTCCACTCATCTGCCCAGCGGACCAAACCGCGTCGTCTGCGGTGGAACCGATCGGCCTGGAGTCCCGCAAATCATGCAGTTCAGAATGGGTCACCTCCACATCTCCACCACATTGGGGACACTGAACCAGAGTGCCAAGCTGGCTGTGGTCTGCCTCGATTTCTTGTCCGCATTTGAGATACGCGTTGGAGTTAACATCGTATTCCTTGATGTTCACGCATGAAATCTTGATTTTCATTTTGGGAAACTCTTCCTCAAACCCATTTCTTATCGATACTCTAACAGGTGCAATCGGAATTATTTCGGTTTAGGCACCCGCCAGCTTCTATTTGGAAACAGCAAATCCTGACACCCGTTAACCGGAATCAATGCGACATGATCGTTGGAATTGGTTGTCGTTGGAATAGAATATCGTTGAGTGATTCCGGCTACTTCAACCCACGGCCATCACCGATTCTAATTCATTCACCCATTCCCATTCATTCACCGAACAGCGACTGGATTCTTTATATTTTCATCGTCGTCATCAAGCATTGCCGCAAAAAAGTATTGGCGTAAAAAATCAAAAGCCCCGCGCCTGACAGACGTCGTCAAAATCCCGGATGTGATAATCGATTCCGACATAGTCTAGTACGTTGCAGAGGCCCCGCATCGCAACACCAAATCCATCGGGACCGCTAAATCCTCCAAACTGGCCGCCCCCTTTCACATGCGGTTCCAGATCAACAAAGACCCCCGGCACACCCAATTTTTGCATTCTCTCGGTGAGTTCGGGTAGGAATTGCTCGAGGTCACGAAAAACGGCTTCGTGACCACTATCTCCGATGTCGGACGGAACGAAGTGTTTTAAGGCCTCTTCGTCGACATGCGTTTGACGACTCAGAGGATAAGGCGAACGATAATCTTTGATATGAAGCCATCCCAATCCCGGTTTCATCAGCCGGTATTGCTCCACAACATCGGCGGTAGGAATGCCTTGGGAAACAATATTCCCGCCGTCCCAAATCAGTTTCAATTCATCCCGATTGACCTGTGAATGGATCTCCGCCAGAATTTCGCCCGATTGACCGACAAGATTGGCTTCGACCTCTAACCCGTAAATCAGACCAAAACCGCTACAAACCTCCGTGATTTTTCCGATTTGATCCGCGACTTGGTTGACGTGTGGCACCGGATCTGTGCCCTTGGGATGGTAAAACGAGAATCCCCTCAGCAACTTGGTTCCCAATTGGTTCGCCAACTCGCAGGCACGTTTGACCTCGGTTTCAATGTATTCGTTGAAATCAACAAATCGGTTACCCGTTCCGTCCTCTTCATCGAGCAACTTGACTTTTCCCAGGGGCGATCCCAACGATGAAACGGACAATCCATATTCCTGTTGCTTTTCAATCACCAAAGCAATTTCCTCTTCGGTGAGCTGCATCACGTTTTTGATACCATTCCCAACGTCAATAAATCGAATGGAATAGTACTGCAAACCACAGGCCGCGAATGCCGAAAACTGTTGGTCGACTGTCTTTTGATTGGCAGATTCGTCTCCAAATCCGGTAATGATAACTGAACTCATTGGGAGCTTCTTTCTTGAAGTCATCTTGATAAAAAAATTCGATTCGTAAGTTGATCTGCCACCGCTTCCGGTTGCTGATTTGAATTGCGAATCACGCTTGTTGTAAATGCAAACAACCGGCTTATTTTTTTGGGGGTGTCAAAGCGAGAAGATTCTGTCCATGTTGGTCGCAATTTCCTTGAGGCGTTTTCTATCACCACCAGGAATTTCCGCGGTTCCCCAACCCTCAAAGCCGATTTTTTTCAACTCGCGAATAATGTCATACCAGCCATTGGTGCCCTCGAGTAATTTGGCTCCAAAGCCTTTGTACCAGTCCCCGTTTTGAGCCAAAGCAAGATCAAATTCCTTAATGTCAAGTTTCTTGATCCGCTTGCCTAGTACCCGAATCCAGATGACCGGATTACCGTACCTCACACTATTGCCGGTATCGTAATAGGCTCCCACCCGATCGCTTCCCAACTCATCGATATATTTCGCTGTTTCTGTCGGGTCAGTCAGGAAATTGTTCCAGACATTTTCGAGTAAAATATCAATACCAAGCTCCTCCGCCAGCGGGATAGCTTTTCTGATTTCCGCAATCGAACGTTGCCAACTCTTCTGGTAAGTGGCCTCTTTGGTCACAACTGCCGGAACTAAAAGAACGCTCGTCGCACCATAGGCCTTGGCATCCTTAATCGCAGTCATCAGGGCCTCAACGCCTTCTGCCCGGATTTTTTCATCCGCATGTGAGAGATGCTTTTGCCAGTGTTTCGAGTTCACCACCCCGTGGACGGTCAACCCGGTACTGTCCTTCGCCGCCTGAACATCTTCCAGCTTCAGGCTGTTGGGGCTGTTTAATTCAACACCATCAAATCCCAACTCCTTGAGAACCTGAAACTTCTGGGTCAGCCCCCCCCCTGTTCGTACCATTCCAATTTTGACAGCTTTCTTAAAACGGTTCGCTAACAGTTTTCCGGAGGAACCTGCAGGCGTTGAACCACGTCCCATTGCAATTTGGCTCATATCTTGAAGCGTCACAGCCCCAACTGCGGTGCCTGCCAAAAAGGTGCGACGACCGATCGTGGTTGATTTGTCCATCGTTGTTTTGTCCATGGTTGAATTGTTTCTAGACCAAAAAATTTAGGTAACGATAATAGCCGTTTGAGTGGTTATCCCTGCCGATTTCGCGGTTGATTGCGAACAAAAACGATCAACCAATTTTTCGGTGCCCGAATGACCTCGAAATAGAGCTAAAATCGACCCGGAGAACCTTTGATGAGTTTTTTCATTGCCAGCGACCCATTATGGGGTCAATCAAAACAACATTCCTATGTTATGCTAACAAAAGCAGAAAATCACGACGCAGATCCTGAAAATTCTTGAACGTTGCTCACTCTCATCTAACCCGAAGAAGGTAACGACAATCCTTTCTGCCTGATGGCAAAAACTATTTATGCAAAACGACTCGTCTAATAAACTTCATGAACCCGATTTGACCGGGCGGAAAATCGGCGACTTTACGATCATCAATCGCCTTGGTCGTGGAGGAATGGCTGATGTTTACCTGGCCGAGCAGAAGTCATTGCGCCGGAAAATTGCACTAAAAATACTGCACCAGTCCTTGGCAAGTGACCCCTCCTACGTCAAGCGATTCAAAAACGAAGCTCAGGCAGCCGCGGCGTTAACCCATCCTAATATCGTGCAAATATTTGAAGTCGGCACGTTGGAAAATTTCCACTATATCTCGCAAGAATACGTTGAGGGTCAGAACCTGAAACAGTACCTCAACAGGTATAAATCCGTCACCACATTTATGGCCGTCACCACGTTACGACAAGTTGCGGCAGCATTACATAAGGCCAAACAACAGGGCGTGATCCATCGGGATATCAAACCCGAAAACATCATGATCACCCCTGATGGCGAGGTGAAAGTCGCAGATTTCGGGTTAGCCCGCATCAAGCGTGCCGATGAGAACCAGGAATTAACGCAAATTGGTATGACGATGGGAACCCCTCTCTACATGAGCCCAGAGCAGGCCGAAGGCGCCGAAGTCGACCATCGGAGCGACATTTATTCGTTGGGAGTTACCGCTTACAACATGCTTGCTGGACGCCCACCTTTTGAAAAAGAAACGGCCATCGCAACGGCCATCGCTCACAAGACCGAAACACCACTCTCCCTTTTGATTTTACGACAGGACATCCCTCCTGAGCTGGATGCGATCGTTACCAAGATGATGGCAAAATCTCCAGAAGATCGTTTTCAGGAGTGTGGAGGTATCATTGCCGATTTATTGAAAATCTCTCTGGATGCCAGCCAGGAAAAGTGGTCTGACGCCTTCAAGTCCCTGTCACCTTCGGAAGCCAATGCGCTCTACTCTTCACACTTGGAAGCGACGCAGGAACTAGACCGGGTGATTCACGGCACCGACCGTCGGAACCGACAAATCGCTTTTTCCGGAATCATTGCCGTGCTGACGATTCTTCTTTTTTTCGTTGGTGGTCAAATCGCCGCTCTTAATCCTCCACCCTCCATACTGGATTCGAACCTTCTGGACGATGAAAAGCTGATCCCCAAACTGGAAAATGTTGATCAGCAGTACGTTTACGCGGAGCAGACATCCGATTCGGAATACGAAAAAAAAATCGCGGCCTTCCGGGCGGTACAAAATTATTTCCCCCCAGATCCACCACAAGCCAATGCCAAACTCTCAAAGGGTCACTGGGCAGAATTTTATATTGGCATGCTGCATTACAACGAAAAAGCATTCGTCGAAGCCGAAGGATCTTTCAGGTTACTCTCCGAGTTAAAATCTGATGAATTTCCAACGTTCTATTTTCACGGGCAAGCCGGCTTGGTGTTGTTGGACTATGCTCAGAACCGGATTGCAGAGGTAATCGGTAGGCGGGCGGACATCATGACCCACATCGATATCTTTCCCTCCGATTTGAGGGAGAAACTGGTCGGTATTTATACGGATATCGATGAGGAAAAAACCGGCTCTTCCGGGCACGAAAACCAATCGGATCCGAATCAGGGGGATGAAAACAAAAGCATTCCTTCCAAAGATGATATTTCGTTTCGGAGAATGTTTCTACGCTCAGGTGCTGGTGAGTGGATACAGGCAATGCGGAGGGAATCGGCCTGTTGAATCGCATCGCTCTTTGTTTTCCACTTGAGAATTCCCAGTGCCAGCAAATTCGCGAAGCTGCGGAGGGATGGGAAGTTATCAACGCCGGCCAGGAAGGTATTGCGGATGCCATTCTGGAGGTGGATATATTCTGCGGACACGCCAAAGTTCCGATCCCGTGGCCCGAAGTCGTTCGGCAGGGACGGCTTCAATGGATTCAAAGCTCGGCTGCCGGACTGGATCATTGCCTGACTCCAGAGGTCGTCCAGTCACCAATACGCGTCACCAGCGCTTCAGGACTCTTTGCCAATCAAGTGGCAGAGCAGACAATGGCACTCTTGCTGGGAATTCTGCGCCGGGTTCCCGTTTTCTTGAAGGCTGCTCAAACCAAAGAATTTATTCGTCGCCCGACGGATGACCTCCATGGTAAGACGATTGGCATTGTTGGGTTTGGTGGCAACGGGAGAAGAATCGCCGAAATCCTGGCCCCTTTCGGGAATCGAATCCTGGCGACCGATCGGTTCCCCACACAATGCCCACCGCATGTCGACCAACTGCTTCCTGCGGATCGACTCCATGAGTTGTTGCAGAATTCGGATGTAGTCATTCTTTGTATACCGTTACTGGAATCAACCCGGCACCTGATCGACGAAAAAGCTCTCTCAGTGATGCGATCCAATACCATTCTCATCAATGTGGCACGTGGCCAGGTTGTCGATGAAAAAGCCCTGATTCAATCACTACAGAATGGAGGTCTGGCAGCAGCGGGACTCGACGTCACTTACGAGGAACCCTTGCCACCGGACAATCCGCTCTGGGAAATGGCAAATGTATTGATCTCCCCTCATGTTGGAGCCCAATCTGCTCGAAGAGTCCCTGACACCGTCGAGTTTTTTTGTAAGAACCTCGCCCGCTTCCGCAACGGCTTATCTCTACATAACGAAGTCGACAAGGAACTCGGTTTCCCAAGACCGCCTGAAGTTGAGTGCCAACCCGACACCCCTCGCTGAACGTGAGGATAAACGGCTAATTGCGAGAATAAAGAGCGGATCGTGGGGATAAAGGTTGTTTCCAGAGCAGTCGCTCAGCGGTCATGTGATCCAAAATCCTTCCCCGTCATGCTATCACTCCAGAGAACCCTCCAATGAATAAAACTAGCGAAAAAAAATCCAGAGCTACGGAACGATCTGGACCTCATGTGTCCATTGGAAATACGATAGTAATCACTTCCCATCTGGTTGTCACAATGAACTACCGATAATGCATACAACAAGAAATCAGGAAAATCTTTCCCCAACTGAGACATTTGACCACCTCTTCGATTTCGAGGACCGAAACGAATTATGTGACGTCTATGACTCGCTGCTGGATTCAAAACGATTTAACTGGACTACCCACCTCGATTTACGCAAACGACTCGGGTCCGGTGGACAGGGTGTGGTTTATTATTCCGAGCAAAAAGGAGCCGACGACTTTACCCATCCGGTTGCCATCAAGATTTTTTCGCCGGAGAGATTTGAGGCATCGTTGGATTATTACCATGCAATGAAACGCATCGCTAAAATCACATCGGCTGTCGCCAGAATTCAGCATGACAACCTGATTGGGATCCAGAATTTCATTGAACGAGACGGGATTCGTCTGCTTGTAATGGAATGGGTTGATGGAATTGACTTGCGGAAGCTTTTACATCCGATTTTGCTGGAACAAACCCAACATCGCGTTAGCCAAAAACGGTGGAAGTATATCAATGAAGTGATTGCCACTTCAGGTCACAATCAAAATCGAATCAAGCCCGGAATCGCTGTCACCATCATCAGGGAATGCCTGGCCGCCTTGGCCGCGTTGCATCGTGAGGGGATCATCCACGGCGATATCAAACCGGCGAACATCATGCTGAAACGGACCGGCACCGTAAAGATCATTGATCTTGGATCGGCTTATGAACTCAACGACCCGCCCCAGCGGAGGGCCTGTACGCCTACCTACGCTGCACCGGAAGTCATCAACGGAAATGCCTCGACATCCCGCAGTGACTTGGCAAGCCTCGGATATGTGCTGGTGGAACTGCTTGCCGGTCAACCGATTTTTCCGCGTAAAGCCACTTTTGACCAACTCCTGGAAGCCAAACAGTCATTGCCCGATCGCCTTCCTGAATTGCTTCCTGTTGATGTCATGCGGAACGAACTGCTCTTCAATTTCTGTCGTCGGATGATCGCCCCTGACCCCGACCAACGGTTCCCCAGTGCAGAAGATGCCGAACTAAAAAAAGATGGGGCCGCCGCCTTTTTGAGGCAACTGATCAAGGGTGATCTGGCCAGCGAATACGATAACGAAATTCGAGTTTGGCTGGATGAAATTTGTGAAATGTGGGAAGAGAATCTAGAGGAATTGAATCCCTAGCTCCGGCCGCTTTCGGCTGATCACGCGAGGATATTCCATGGGCAAGAGGAGATAATGGCGTATCATGCGAGTCAAAGGTTTTTCTGAATCAATGCGGCTCAGATCGTACCGGCCATGTATCGTAATTTTTGGACGATTGTCCAGCCCAAAAAGGGGAAGACCCCCAAAGGGGGACCGTTGGAAGCATCGCCTCCCATTCACCAATCATCGTGAAAAGTTCTCCAGTTCTGGACTCCGATTGATGAGCGAGATCTTCGCGTTCACCAGGATCCGCTTGTGGACGGAATAGCTGCGCAGGGCGATGGGAAAGTACAATCAACTTGTCATTCTGATTTCCACTGAAATCCAAAACCGCCGTTTGGCCCTGTAGCCTCCAAAACAAACGCCGGGCTGCAGGAGATGTCTTTCCGGTCAGCAGCGGCAGCAAATCAATGCCATCGTAAGCACCGTATTTCGCGACGATTCGTTTACGGTTGCGGCCATCTTCATGAGACCTTGCTGCTGCCAACGGAAGCGGTTGAGAACCTGCAGCAGTCAGAAGGGTAGGAAGAAGATCGAGGCTGGAAACTACACCAGAGAAGGTACTCTTGGGAGGCAGAGATCCGGGCCATGACCAAATCATCGGCACCCTGATTCCTCCTTCCTTTAAGCAACCCTTGACCCCGGAAAGAGGACCATTCCAACTGCCATTATTGGTCGCGCCACCATTATCCGAAAAGAAACAGATCAAGGTATTTTTACCGGCTCCTTGAGCCTGCAGTTTGTTGACAATTCGTCCTACCCCGCGATCGAGGGCGTACATCATCGCAGCATATTTCTGCCTCTTGGGATCCTGAATATGCTGAAATCTTTCTAGATCTTCTTGTTTGGCCTGCAATGGACCATGAGGCGCGTTGTAGGAAAGAAAAAGAAACCATGGCTTTTCTTGATCTCTGGAAGTCGTCCCATCAATCCACTTGATCGCTTCATCGGTGAAGAAATCGGTCAGATACGAACTCGAAAAATCGCGTAAGGGCCTCCCGTTACGTTCCAACCTATTAGAGTTCCGGTCAGGAAAATAACCGTGGCTCCCAACCAACATCCCACAAAAATAGTCAAACCCCCTTTGATTGGGATGAAAGCGATCTTGAGTTCCCAAATGCCATTTGCCTATCAATGAGGTTGAATACCCACTAGCTTTAAGATGGTCGCCCAACGTCCATTCACCCGATGGTAAACCGAGCAACTCCGGCCGCGTCGCATACTTTTCCGCCGATTGGTTCAAATTACCTTCGTAACCAAATCGGCGAGGATCCCGACCCGTCATTAGACCTGCCCGACTGGGTGAACAGACCGGACTGGCAACATAAGCTTGAGTGCACAAAACTCCCGATTCGCGAAGGGCGTCACAATGGGGCGTCTTTAAATGCTCGCTACCGAGACAATTCAAGTCACCGTACCCCATGTCATCAGCCAAGATCACCAAGATGTTAGGTTGTTCAGCTCGCAGAAGGGATGCCGTTGAAATGAAAACGATAACAACGACGACGAGAAGTCTGTGAAAAATCAAATTCAATGAATGAGCCCTTGTAACAGTAAACAACATTGGGTTTTTCAGTATAACATCGTATCAAGGGCGAATTGCCTTCCCTCACAGAAACAAACCAAACCATCGAGCACTGGTTCCAAGGATAGAATCAACGCATACTAAACTGGACCCGAAACCGACACCTTGAGATCGAAATAGACTGCGGTCGGTCCTTCATGAGATCGTCTGTAAATTGTCTAAAATGACGGTTCATTCAAATCCCGAGAAACGGATGAGAGTTTCATTTCCTTAAGCCGTCACTGCCAAACCATGACAAAAAAATTACCCTTGATCATCAACGCCTTGTTTTTGACGGCAGTCATTGCTCTGGACGGGTCACTCGCCTCCCAGGAGGTCAGGGAAATTTCCTATAAAAGCTCGGCCGATCAGACTCTACAGCCAGCCATGTTCTTCGCACCAAGCAGTCAAAAACCGGTTCCGTTGATGGTGGCTCTCCATACCTGGTCGGCAGACTATCAAAGCAATTACAACAAGGCTATCGAAACGTGGTGCAAAAAAAATAAATGGGCGTATATCCATCCCAATTTCCGGGGCCCCAATCGGCGGCCCGAGGCGACCGGCTCCCGACTGGTTATTGCAGACATTATCAGTTCGGTCGACTTCGCAAAAAAAACGACCTCGATTGATCCGTCTGCTATTTATCTCGTCGGCGCCTCAGGGGGTGGTCATGCCGCTTTGTTGATGGCTGGCAAGCGACCTGATTTGTGGGCCGGTGTCTCCGCCTGGGTTCCCATTTCTGATCTTCGGTCATGGTATTCCCAGTGCAAGGCAAACAATCGAAAATACTACAAAGAGATCGATCTTTCCTGTGGTGGTCCTCCCGGTAAAAGCCCGGAGGTCGACCGGCAATATCGCGACCGATCCCCATTGACGTTTTTGGCGAACGCCAAGGGTGTCCAATTACACATCCACACCGGCATCCAGGATGGTCACACCGGAAGCGTCCCTATCAGCCATTCCTTGCGAGCATTCAATGAGGTAGCCAAGCCCGGGGATGCTCTGTCAGCTGACCAGATCGATTTTTTCACCAAAACAGCGACCGTACCTGCGGATTTAAAACAGCCGATCCATGACTCCAGCTATGGAAAAAAACAGCCTCTGTTTCGACGTCATTCGGGAAATGCGACGCTAACGATATTCAACGGCGGACACGAGATCATTCCAACCGCCGCGGTTGGGTGGTTACTAAAGATCCATCTGTCAAAGGCCTCTGCACTCCAACGAAAATGACTCTTGATCGCCGGGGATTCCCATATGTGATCTCCGGCATAGACAATCCAACGACCTATTTTTGAACCACGCCCATGACTGATTCCCTGTCAAACACATTTCCGTTCGCCGGCCAACGCGACGTCCACCGGATTGGAATGGGTGTCATGAGGTTGACCGGCCAACCCGGGAATTTTGGACCCTATCCAGATTGGGACCAAGGCATCTCTTTATTAAAAACAGCCGTGGACCGGGGTGTCCAGTTTTTCGATTCCGCCTTCGCTTATGGTCCTCAATGGGCGGATCGACTCTTGGGTGATGCCCTCTCTCCATTCCATCCGGACTTACTGATTGCCACCAAGGGAGGTGTGGACAAACCGGAGGCGGGGAAACCGGTCATTGACGGTTCTCCGGAAGCACTTTTGAAACAAGTCGATACCGCACTTACCAACCTGAAAACGGATTGCATTGACTTGTTCCAATTACATCGCGTTGATCCGCAGATTCCAATTGAAGTCTCTCTTGGTGCTTTGGAACAAGCTCGTTTAGCTGGCAAGATCCGTTGGATTGGTTTATCAAACGTGAATCGACAACAACTCGATCGCGGCAGGCAGGTGACCTCCATCGCCTCGGTCCAAAATCGCTACAACCCAGCGGAAATCGATGACGATGCGATGGTAGATTACACGCAATCCCTGGGGATCGCCTACTTGCCCTGGGGACCGTTGGGAGCGGATCCATTTCAGAAAGGGGCCACCCTGCCCCCCAGGGAATCACTGGCCTGGCTGCTCAAGCGATCACCCAATATCATTGTCATTCCTGGAACAACATCTCGAGATCATCTGATTGAAAATCTCAATCTATGGAATTCCATCCCCTAGGGATCCATCACCACAGGCCGAACCCAGTGCGGGCTAGAGAGTCCTGAACTATTTTTTCGAAATCCGAGTCCTCAGGATTTCCGCGATCAATGGCCGGCTCTCTTTCAAATCACCCAGATCGAGTTCCAATTTCGACCGGTCGCTTAATAACTTATAGAACCGCATCAATTCAGAACTCCAGGCACCCGACACCACATCGATGACCGACTCTCCCTGAGAGTTCTTTTTCTCGACCGAAGCTCCTAATTCCAAAAGCCATTCCACCATTTCCTCGCGACACAAAAACGCGGCAATGTGAAGCGGCGTATTACCGTCACGATTACTCCGAGAAATCGACGCACCTTTTTTGCGTAAGTATTTTGCGATCTCATTTTTTCCATGGTAAATGGCAGTACTCATCGGTGTCATGCCATCTTCCGATCGACGGGTCCTCAATGAAGCCCCGATTCCAACAAGTCTTTTGGTAGCCGCTAGATCTCCTCTGGAAATAGCGTCAAACAAGGCCGCACTTGATCTCGAAGGATCCATTTCCAGCCTCAGCTGCTTGGATTTCTCCCGATTTTCAGCCACGTAGAAAATGAAGTCGTTACTAAAAAGTCCGTTTGGATTTTGAACCTGCAGGAAATGCATCCCAGTGTCAGGCAATGAATCAAGCTTGATGGATACTTTTTCTCCATCCTCGAGCTGAATCGATCCACTGGTCCGTCTTCCGTCGACCACCAGGCGGGCATCTTCGGTAAAGTGCCGGCCACTTAATTTCATGGTGGTTTGATCGCCGTAAAGAATGGGGAAGATCTGACGGCCTGCCTGCCGCTGTAGGGATCCTCGAGTCCATACAGCAGGCTGAGGGCTTTCCAGGTCCGCATGGATGCCATGCCTGGCAGTAAAGGTTCCAATAAAATCTCCTTTCGCAGCCGCGGCAACCAATTCATCCCGGCTGTAGGACTTAAGCCCACCATTCAGTTCAACATAAACCCCTTTGTCATCCTCCACTTGAAACTGCATCGTGACGGCCGTGGAAGCCGCATCGTGGATAAACAAGCCTTCTGTTTGCAGCACGACGCTTCCCTCGGCAGCCGAAACTTCCAGAGCGTCCAGCAAATCGTCTTTCCATTTCTCTTGGGCGGTTTGCTCGGTGAGTGTTACCTGACGACCAAACGAACCCGAAAATCCGGTGCTTCCTTCCAAGACCATTTCCCATACGGGATCAAAACGGCGGCGACCTCCCCAGGAAAACTGCCACATCTTCTGTTCTGGAATTCCTTTTTCCGCGATTCGATGAAAGAACCCGAAATCAATAATGTTCAAACGTCCCTGAGGCAGAATAAGCCACCGGTCGTACGCGCCGCGCCACGTCGGTGCATCCATTCCCGTGCCGGGAGTATTGGTGCTAACCAAAAATGGCATGCGGTGACAATCGCCACAAACATTGGGCCGTGGCTTGCCATCCAGGTCACCTTTGACATGAAAAAGCTCGAAACCAGCCCGCGCTTTTGAGGAGAGTTGATCGGTATAAGAGCGGCGTTGAGCCGGCGGAAACATCACGTTGAGCAGGAACTTCGCCATATCATCACGGTCGACCGCAGACAGCAAACCGGCTTTCCCTTCGTCGTTTTTGCTGGAATCTCCCACTTGGCTCATCGTCGAGGCCAAACCGCCATCGATGAGATGTCGAGTGCTGCTTTCTGGTTGGTCGACCCTGCTATTGGGCTTCACGTGGCCATAGATGTTGGCGCTATTGTTCCCGCCGTAGGGATCTCCCGGAACGCCATCCCAGTGATAGGGTGCTGTATCACGCAGTCCGCGAATCGGCATCGTCGATCGGGGCATGATTTGTTTGCCACCAGTCACAATCGGTGTCTTCAAAACCCAAAGTAACTGATCGGTGTGGCCATCAGGATGACAGCTTGCACAGGAAAACGTCCCGGTTGTTGACGCAGCAGCGGTATTAAATGCTATGCGTCCCCGTTTGAAGGCTGCGTGGGTGGGATCTTCCAAAGAGATCGACGTCACCAATTTCGGTGAGACGGTATTGGAGAGATCCACCAAAGAGACAGTATTGGCAATCGAGTTCAGGACCCAGGCCTGGGAAGGCTTCCCCTCAGCAGTGGACTCCAATGCGATGCCGCGGGGCACCGCATCTACCTTGACCTCGCCAAGCACTTCACCACCAACAGGATCAACTGTCAGCAGTTTGTCGGATCCGGCAGCCGTTACAACGAGGGTCGAATCATCATCACTGACCTCAATGGCAAACGGAGTGGCAAACGCTTCACCCGGCCCGGGATGCAGTGGCGGAAGTGGTTCGAGATCGATGAATTCCGGTTTTTGCGGAGTGTCGTCCTGGAACTGAATCGCCGTGATTTGGTTCAGAAAAGCTCGATTTTCTAATTCGGCCAATCCATGTTTTTTGGTTCCCGACCGACCGTTGACATCATTTCGAGCATCGGTCTGAGCGATATAGACCCGGCCAGTGGAATCTACCGTCAATCCGTACAGCAAAGTACCCAGGGTATCCACCGTTTCGATGAGCCGATCAGTTCTGGTGTCAAAAACGTACAAATCTCGATCGGGAACCTTCGGGTTTTTGACGATGTCAACAACATGCCCCAAAGACAAAACATTGTTGTTGGCAATCGAATGATCCCAAGCATCAAAGGTAACCAGATCGCCATCAATATCGGCAGCTTTTCCCCCAGACAGCTGGGTCTTATTGTTGGACTCAAACGGAATCACATAGAGTCGATCACCACGCACAGTAATTGCTCGAGGATCCTGAGCGGTGATCGAAAGTTTTTTTTCTACTTTTCGAGTCATGACATTGACGACGGCTATTTCATTTTCAGAAGAAAGGGCCACGTAGGCTTTCTCGTTACTGGCAAACGCAATACCAACAGGTTCGTCAAATCGGGTTGCACGGGTTTTTGGGTCCAGGTCCTGAACCGTAGCAACTACCGTCAGGCAGGTTGGACTGCCCAATTCGATGTCAATCACGCTTACCGAATCAGAAACATGGTTGGAAACCCATAATTCCTTGCCGTCAGGACGCACTGCCATGCCCACAGGATCAATTCCAACGCTGATACGATCAACAATCCTGCGAGACGACGCGTCAATTACATCGACCGTATCGGCCGGTGTATTGACTACGAAGACCCGTTTTCCGATAGACGCGATCGGCGTGGCATGAGGACTCATTAGAGATGGGTAACCAACCCCTGCCGGCTGGCGATTATTATTCGAGGCGGCCACCCCGATTGAATGGACTTGAACCTCACCGTTGGGCAGACCCCGTCCCTTATCAGCCGGACTCTGGAATGATGCCAACAACATCGCCGTAAAAAAAAGTGCAATCCCAATTCTTGACATAACGTCTTTGCCTTGGTTTGAGAACGTGATTGATCGAGAACGTGATTGATCGAGAACGTGATTGATCGAGAACGTGATTGATCGCTTGAGATCGATTCGTTCTATAGAATGACTTCCTCCAATTCAACAATTACCTGTTTTGAATTAAAAAAATCCCTGATTTAAATCAAAAAAATCCCAGGAGGTACGCAGTCTTCCAGAACCCTCGATTTTAACCACTGGCCAACGGTTGGCACTAATTCGTTCTTCACGGGAATACAGTTTAATACAGACAAGCTACAAACCCATTCACACGTCTGACAGCCCGGCATGCTTGCGAGACCATTAGAGACCCGGGGGGAAGCTCTTGAGCCACTTACCGGTTGAACTCCCAAGTAGTAAAGATTCGACCGACTTCGCTGCATTCGACTTCGCGGCATGGCTGCAAAATCAAATTCTATTTTGGGTCCAGACGATAATAAGAAATCGCCACCATCGCCAGCAAGCCACCAACAAAAACGAACATCGTCGGATAAGAAGCAATTCCTGCGCTCTCGGTCATCATTAACAGACTGCCAACCAAGGGTGCTCCAATTAATACGCCGGCATCGAACATTCCCAATATGATCGAAGTGGCAATACCTCGATGATCCTCCGGAAAAGACTCACAGGCCGCCGCAATGACCGACGGAAACAAAAAGGCATGAGCTACACCAGCAATCGTGGCAGGGATGATCAATGTCCAGGTTTGATTCACCAGCAGGTAGGCAGGCATACTTAACGCCAAACAGGACAGCCCGATCAGGATTCCAAGACGAAATCCCCATAAATCCGGCAGCTTTCGAGTCAGTATCCGCACAACAAAAGCCACAATTGTGTAGCAAAGAAAAAAGGTTTTCAGTTCATCGATCCCCAGCTCTTTGACATACGGACGCAGAAAGGAATGCGGCAAAGAAATACCCAGTCCCATCGCCATGCCAACGACCAGTAAAAATCCAGGTTGGTGGTCTCGGACGATCATCAAAACACCCAACAAACCCTCCTTGGTCTGCGAACGCTTCGAATTGCCGGAAAAAAGAACCAGGACGATCGCCAAACCAATGGCGATCAAGCAGGCATAAAACATCGACTGAATCTGCAAATCCGTGGGGTCGTCGTTGGCAAAAAGCCAATCGCCGATTACCGGCCCAATTGCCATGCCGACAAAACCCGACGTCCCTAGCATCCCGACGGTTTCAGCGACCCTTCCCGGGGGCGATCTCAGTGAAACATAGGCAATCGAACTACCAAATGCGCCCGCGAGACTGGTGTTCATCAGAATCCGTGCGCAAAAAACCTGCAGACCCAAGTTCGAAATTTGGAGATGCCAAACAATGGAAACTCCATAAAGTCCAAGACATGCTAACCAGATCCACTTTGCTCCCAAACGATCAATCGCGACGCCCTGGGCCATCCGCATTAGAATCGCTCCGGTCGTTCCTGTCCCAACAATCACACCGAGATGGAAAACCGTGCCACCAATTTCCCTGACAAAATCTTCATAGCGAAAAAGCAGACTGACGGCGACCAACATCGCTGTGTTGGCCGCATAGCAAAAGAAAAAAGACCGATCGTAGGGAGTCGTTCGCGGTGAAATGGAGCAAGCTTTCAGGATCATTCAGTGGCTGGTTTCCCAGCTTACGAAACAGAGCCGATTAGTTTAGAGCCGATTAGTTGATGGAGCGAAACAAGGCAGATTCAACCACGGTTTTCCTGATTTATCTAACCGTTTGTCGAGACTATAGACGTCCGGCAGCAATTCGCCAAGGGAACGTTGGTCACCACGACTCGCCTGAAATCGGTTTACAATGGTTCCTGAACAATGACTTGATTCTCCAGTGTCGATTGACTTCGTCTTACAATCCCATTCTACATTTTCATCACATCCCATGTTTCCAGTGACGCCTCAACGATTTATCGCTTTTACCGTTTGCCAGTTCATCGCCTTTATTGGTGTCCTTACCGCTGCGGCACTGTTTTACCAAACCACCGCACACGATGATGACAAGAATCCATCGCGGGTGCATCCGATTCGGGTTCTTTGCTATTCCAATACCGCATTCTACCGGCACCCGGAAATCCCTACGATCAACCGTTGGTTGGTACTCGAAGGTGACCAACGCAAAATTCAAATTGATGTCACCGAACACGCGAAAGATCTAACGCCGGCTGCTCTGGAGAATTACGATGTGCTGCTGTTTAACAACGCCAATCAACTGGCCGAAGTCATCCCTTCGTCCGAAAGAAAGTCGATTGAAAACTGGTTCAAATCCGGGAAATCCATCGTTGCGTTACACGCTACATTGGTCAAACAGCAGGACTGGCCATGGTTAATGAACCTGGGTGGATGTGATTTTGACAGCGATTCGGATTTTATGAAAGCAAAGATTCTCGTCGACCCTGCCGCTAAAAATCACCCTACCGTCAAGGGATTTGGAAACCAGTTCTGGTATTCTGCCGACTGGACAAACCATACTCGCTCAGTCACCGGACTCGACGGCGTTCAGGTCCTCCTCCGCGTGGACGAACAATCATACGATCCGGTTCGTGAATATTTCAGGCAACGTGATGGTAAACCGATGGGAGCAGACCACCCGATTGCCTGGACCCGCGAAATACAGGGAGGGCGATTCTTCTACACCGAATTGGGACATGATCTGAGATCATTGGATACAGAATTCGGAAAGCAGCACCTGTTCGAGGGAATCAAATGGGCCGCTGCCAAGCCGAAGAAAATTAGCACGGCAATACCGTCCGAAATCAAATCCGTCACGCCGGACAGCGAAACCTCGTTGGCTACCAAAAAAAACGATGATGAGTTTTTGCCAAATCAAAATCGGCTACCAACTCCTCCACCGAAGGACGCGGTTGTCTTGTTTAACGGCACCGATACGGTACGTTTTGTCAGCATGACAGGCGAGAAGATTGATTGGCCAATCAAGAACCAGACCCTGGTCTCTTCAAAAGGAAAACGACGAACCAACCATATCGTTTCCACATTTCATTTCAGGGACGCAGACATTCATGCGGAATTCATGCTGCCAAAACAGGGACCCGGGAATAGCGGTCTGTATATCCATGGCAATTATGAAATGCAGATTTTCAATTCGGCGGGCAAAAAAAAGGTCGGTGCCAACGACATCGGGGCGCTCTACGGATTCGCCCCTCCTTTGGTCAATGCTGCCAGGCCACCCGAAACATGGCAGGTTTACGACATACGTTACCGAGCGCCGCTTCGAGATTCCGATAGGCAAATCACCAAGAGTGGTTCGATCACCGCCTGGCTCAATGGTCAATTGGTTCAGAAAGGTACCCTTTTTACGGAACCTCGGTCCAGCTACCACCCCTTTCGTCACGGGGTCACCGAATTTTTGCGAAAGATCGATGCGCAAAAACAAAAAACAATGATCGGCCCATTATTTATTCAGGATCACGATAACCCGGTACGGTTCCGCAACATTTGGGTCAGACCACTGGACCGTCATTATCTGACTTACCCAAGTCAAAAAAAGCAGAACGGACCCTAGCGTCCAGCGGCAAAGCCAATAGCGACAAAGCCAATCGCGACAAAGCCAATCGCGACAAAGCCAATCGCGACAAAGCGAAAATCTGGCGATCCCTGTCATTGGAAAAGGGTTCGTCGACCGACAGAGACCCGCTGCCACAGCCAACGGCGCTGGGCACATCGCTCATAGCAAAAATTGAAAAATAAAATTCAATTCAAAGTGGAAATGTCGCTTTAGTCTTCGCGGCTGGTAATCTCGATGAGATGGTAACCAAACTGAGTTTTGACGGGGCCAAGAACGGTATTGAGTTCGGCACTAAAAACGACGGTGTCGAATTCTTCCACCATTTGACCAGGTTCGAATTCACCCAAGGCGCCACCAGAGCTTCCCGATGGACACGCGGAAAACTCCGCCGCAATTTCGGCGAAGTCTTTGCCCCCCTCAATTTGCGATTTAAGATCTAAACAAACCTCTTCGGTTTCTACCAAAATATGGCGTGCTGCGGCCTTGGTCATGGGATGCTGCCTACTACCTGTGGTTGGAAACTTTTAGCATAAGAAAACCCCACGGGGTTCGCTACACCGCTAGCTGGACTTTCAGAAAAAGTGTGGTACCAATTCTCGGGTGAGCGGGGCATTCCTCTATAACAGAGAATATTTGCCCTGACGACCTGCTCGGCAACGTACCTGTTTCGCCACAGATCGACCTTTATTCCTATCCGCCCCATTTTCTCCCCAAACCAGACCGGTCAAGGTGGCCGAGAATGCTTCCCTTAATAAAAGCCGGCAATTATAACGCCTGTTTTAGGTTTTTTCTCAGCGTGCCCCCCCCACCCCATTGAAATCGGGAAGCCCAACGGACGCCGTTTGCTGCAAATTCAGGTGATTTGTTACTCGATGACCGTAAATCGCAATTAGAAACGCCAGAGATTAAGGTATTTTAATACAAGGACTAACCATCCATCGAACGCCAACGAGAACCGGTTTCCTGTTATCCAAGATGACCAGCTAGTCGATCAGGAATTAACAACCATGACAAATCAGCGCTTACCTGTGGTCCTTTGCCACTGGAGCCAAACCAAAACACCAGATCGCGGTCCCTTCTTGCGTCTGGTTCTTTGTTTGAGCTGCTGGCTCTGGGTACTGACTGCTTGCAGTCTTCCGGTGGCAGCCGCCCTGGCAGACCCAACCGACGGTTCCGATCGTTTTGAAAAAATCATCGCGCCTGCTATCCAGACACATTGCGGCAAATGTCATGGTGAAAAGGAAAATCCCGAAGGCGATGTGAACCTGTTACGGCTAAAAAGCAATAAACTCTCAGGCAATGTTGGTCTGATCCAGGATTTGATCAATGTCCTGGATTTCGAAGAAATGCCGCCCGAAGAGGAACCCAAGCTTGATCCAAAATTACGGCGGCAACTAGTCAACGAATTAAGGGCTGTGCTGGCCGCATCGGTAGCCAAAGGGGGAAGTCATACCAATTCTCCCATTCGACGCATGAACCGGTTCCAGTACAACAACTCGGTCATCGACCTGCTCGATCTGAAGAGCAATGTATTCACCCTTCCCGAGAGGATGATGCGGGAACACCGTGGTTATTTCCAACCAGCCACTGGAAAGATGGCTGATGTCGTTACCGTCGGCAGCCGTCCGCTGGGAAAAAGTCAGTTGATAGAAAAACGACTTGCCGGCGTCGCAGCATTTCCACAGGATCTTCGAGCTGAAAATGGTTTTGATAATCGTGGCGACCATCTTTCGATGTCACCACTCCTAATGGAGTCGTTTCTAAACTTAGGCCAATCCATTACCCAAAGCCCGGATTTTGTTCCCAAAAATGTCGGCCGTTGGAATGATCTGTTTGCTGAACCTGGCGGAGAAACCGACCAAGCCTCGGAAATTCGTGCGCGTCTCAAGCCGTTACTGATGCAGGCTTTCCGCCGCCCGCTCGGCGACTCAACACTTGAACGATATACCCAGTTTGTATCCCGCCAAATCAGTTCCGGAATCCCTTTCGAGAAAGC
Organism: Planctomycetota bacterium; assembly: GCA_014238905.1. Lineage (GTDB taxonomy): Bacteria > Planctomycetota > Planctomycetia > Pirellulales > Pirellulaceae > JABAAE01. Next base: position 56,931 of record JABAAE010000013.1, on the reverse strand, counting down.
CATGAAATCGGCGGTGGCAGCTACCATTTCATCGCCAAAATTTCTTTATCTCTACGACAAATCCTCGGACAACCATGAAACAGCGATCGACGATTTCGAACTCGCATCACGGCTCTCTTTTTTTCTTTGGGGAAGCTTGCCGGACCGAACATTACTTGAACTGGCTTCCGCATCGTCGTTGACCAATCCCGAAATACTCAAAACGCAGTTTGATCGCATGCTGGCCGACAAAAAACTAAAACGGTTTTGTGACAGCTTTCCCACTCAATGGCTGCAACTTGAGCGGATCATCTCCTCGGTTCCCAATCCCCAGAAGTATCCAACATTCTATTTTTCCAAGTACCGCAACAGCATGCATATGATGCTCGAACCTTTACTGCTCTTCGAAACCGTCCTGATTGAAAATCAATCCATTACGCAACTGATTGATCCTGACTTTACCTATCGCTCCGGTTTATTGCAGAAAGCTTATGGAGAACTGGGTAAATTGCCGCCCAATACTCCCCCGATGAAGGGTGGCGGTGTGGCCTTGTTGACGTTTCACAGGATTCCTGTGACCGACCGACGCAATGGCGGAGTCATCACCAACGCTGCCGTGATGACCATGACATCGGGGCCTGAGCGAACCCAACCGATTACCCGGGGCGCCTGGGTAGCAGGTGTGATCTTCAACAATCCACCAAAACCTCCACCAGCCGACGTGCCGGCTTTAGGGGAAGAACCATCCAAGGGCCAAGAAAATATGACGTTACGTGAACGACTGTCACTCCATCGAAAACAGGCCAACTGCCGCGGTTGTCATCAGCAAATTGATCCGCTTGGATTCGCGCTGGAAAACTACGATCCTGTTGGAGCATGGAGGAACGAATACGAAAATGGGCGCAAAGTCGATATGGCTGGCACCCTGTTCCGCAACCACGGTTTTAACAGCATCATCGAATTCAAAGATGCTATTCTCGCCGAAAAAAATCGTTTTACGAGAGCTTTGGCCGGACACCTGCTGTCATATGGACTGGCTAGGGAGATCGGTGCTGCCGATCAGCAATCGCTCGACAAAATAGTAAAAATGACATCGCAGGACGACTACAGGATTCAAACGCTTCTGAGAGAAGTCGTACTCAGTGATGCATTCCAGAGAAAATCCAACCCGAAAACCACCAAACCCATTCAATAGAAAGTCATCATGGGGAATTCCCTTTCACGCCGGAAACTACTGCGGGGAATCGGCGGCGCAGCCTTGGCTCTTCCATGGATGGAAAGTAATTGTCAAGCCGCTTCGGATCAGGAGGTGCCCCTGCGCATGGCCCACTTTTATGTTCCCATTGGCGTCGTCAGGAGGGGCTTCTTTCCTGGCGAAGCCGATCATATTATTCCCAAGGGAAACCTCGGAAATGTCATGAAATCGCTAGGTAAGCAGGATCCTCAGCACAAAGTGAAGCCCCTCGATCAGCTGACTCCAACGCTGGAGCCACTGACAGCAAAAAAAAATAAGGTCAACTTGATTACCGGTATGGACAGGACCTTTCAGCAGGGAACCGACGTCCATGCCCAATGCGCCTCCTGCTACCTTAGCAGCGCCAAACCGTACGCCATCGAAGGAACCGCTTGGCCGTTGGCACGGACACTTGACCACCTGGTGGCCGATCACATGGGCACCAAAACACCTTTTAAAACCCTGGAGTTCAGTTGCAACAGCCATCGGGACAACAAAGAGTCCATCTACTTTGATAACATTTCCTGGTTTGGCACAGGGCATCTTGCTCCCTCGATTCGCGACCCTAGAAAGATGTATCACCGACTGTTTTCCACCAGTGAGGTAAAACGCTACCGCGACGTCACCAACCTGGTTTTGGAAGATGCCAAGTCGCTCAAGACAGACTTGGGCCACTCTGACCGGCAAAAATTTGAGGAATATTTTGAGTCGATTCGCACCATTGAAACACAAATGGATCGCTTGGAAAAAATGAAATCCGGGCTTGCCAAGATCGATTTCGATGAACCGCCCGAAGCCTACTTGCCGCGGGGTCAATACATCCGGCTCATGGGAGACCTGATGGTCGTTGCGTTACAGACCGGACTAACGAATGTGACCACTTTCATGGTTGGACCAGAACGTTGGGATACGCCCTATCGATTTGAAGGGCTTTTCGATAAACCACGAAGCCATCATCAAATGTCACACAATCAGACGAGGATGATCGACGATCTCCTCCAGGTCGATCTATTCCATATGCAACAGTATGCCTATCTGCTTGAAAAGATGGACAATATTCAACAACCCGACGGTGGATCCCTCTTGGATCACACGCTTTTTACCTACGGTTCAGGCCTGGGAGATGGTTCGACCCACCAATACAATGACCTTCCGATCATCCTCGCTGGAGGCGGGAAGAGGGTCCAATCCGGTCAGCATATTCACATGCCCGAAGGAACGCCGCTGGCAAATCTTTGGCTTACCCAAGCACGCATGATGGGATTAAAAATCAAAGGGTTTGCTGACAGTACGGGCGTCATCGATGACTTGATTTCAGTGGAACAGTAACAGCCGCACCCCTTATGTTTTTTTCTCCGTGACCAAATTTCCTCAGAGTTGGCAATCCCGTCGATGATAGAAATAATGAGTGAAGTGCGTATCGTGAACATTTGCACAGCAATCGTGAAGAGAAACAACGGTATTGGATTCGGTAGCTGGGCGTGTTTCTCGGTCAGTCTGCTGTGTTTTTTCTTGGCAAACACGTCAATCGCCAACGAGACTCCCAACATCATTCTGCTGATGGGAGATGACCACGGATGGGACGAAACGGCCTATAACGGCCACCCCCACTTGAAAACTCCCATTCTGGATGAAATGGCTAATTCAGGCCTCCGCTTCGACCGCTTTTATTCAGCACATCCTTCCTGTTCACCGACCCGAGGAAGCGTTCTAACGGGGCGCCATCCGGTTCGCTATGGAACGTTCGCACCTAATTTTTCCATCCGGCAAGAGGAAAAAACCATCGCCCATTTATTGAAAAAAAAGGGGTATGCCACCGGGCACTTCGGGAAATGGCATCTCGGTCCGGTCAAGTCGACATCGCCCACCTCTCCCGGCGCTATGGGATTCAATCAATGGCTTTCGCATGACAATTTTTTTGAATTAAACCCGACCTTTTCCCGCAACGGAGGTCCCCCTCAAAAATTTACCGGGGAGAGCTCGGAGATCGTCGTTGCCGAAACCATTCGGTTTCTGGAAAAAACCCGTCAAGCCAACCAGCCTTTTCTTGCGGTCGTCTGGTTCGGATCGCCGCACGAACCTTACAGCGGCCTACCGGAAGACCTTGCACTCTACGACCATCTACCGAGTGAATACTCGCAAACAAAAGTGAGGCTGACATCCAATAAAACGGGACGACAAATCAAAAGATCGCTGCGTGAAGTCCTGCGTGAACGGTATGCGGAGATCACTGCTATGGATCGCTCCATTGGGCAGTTGAGAGATTGGTTGCGGCAAAACAAACTTCGAGATAACACGCTGCTATGGTACTGCGGTGATAATGGTACACCGGGTGATGGAATCGTCACTTCACCCTTGCGGGGACAAAAAGGGAATCTATACGAAGGTGGGATCCGCGTCCCGGGTATTCTCGAATGGCCGGCAAAGATCACCTCGCCACGGCTTTCGAAGATGAATGTCGTCACTAGCGACCTACTGCCGACAATTTGCAGTCTGGCCGAAGTGGCTTTGCCGAAAAGGCCATTGGATGGAATAGATTTGAGTCTCTCAATAAAGGGTCAAATGCTTCAACGTCCCCAACCCATCGGATTCTGGAGTTTCGACATCAACGGAGAATCCAAAAACCAGCCTTATATTGAAGCAGATCTTCAGCGGGGAACGACTCCACTGGTCAAGTTGATGGGAGATATTTCTACTCGGAACTTCCGTAATTTTCATCATCCGAAAATCTCCCAACAAGATTATTCCGGTTCCCGGGCATTGATCGACAACCGGTATAAATTCATCATTCGGGGGAAAAGAGGCATGCCTTCCCAAAAAGAGCTTTTTGATCTGCGAGCTGATCCTGGGGAGAAAAACAATCTGATGACAAGCAAGCCAAAAATCGCTACCACCATGCAGAAACAACTACGAGATTGGCAAGAATCGGTGCTGGAAAGCCTGTCGGGAGCCGATTACCGCTAATTCAATTTAGAAGTCGATATGGCTGGATTGTGCTGGTCCACACTGCGAAGGAATTCAAATGAAAAACATCGCTGCGTTCATTCTGATCGGATGTGTTCATTCGATTTCAACCGAAGCCTACGACCAACCCAACGTCCTGCTGATTTTAGCAGACGACATGGGCGTAGATTCCGTTTCCGCCCTGAATGAAAAAATGGGACTGAAGACTCCTGCGATTGACCGATTGGTTCTGGACGGGATGTCGTTTTCTGATGCGCATTCCACATCAGCCGTCTGCACACCCACACGATACAGTGTCCTGACCGGTCGTTATAACTGGCGGTCAAGGTTGAAACGAGGGATCGTCCATCAATGGGAACGCCCCCTCATCAAAAATCAACGGATCACACTCGCTGACATGTTCAATAAGAAGGACTACCGCACCGCCTGCATCGGCAAATGGCACCTGGGATGGCTTTGGCCCAAAAAAGGTGGAGGGACCACCGAAAAACTCCAGGAAATCGATTTCACCAAGACGATCCGTGGTGGTCCGAACGATCATGGGTTCGATTATTATTTTGGTGACGATGTCCCCAATTGGCCCCCTTATGCGTGGCGGGAAAATGATCAACTCATTGGCCAGTTAAGTTCTCATATGAAGGCCGGCGCCCTGACGGGCGTAGCAGCTGGCCCCTCGGTTCCCAACTGGAATTTCAATGCAGTCCTTTCAGAATACTCAAAAAGAGCTGACGCATATATTCGGCAACAAGCCGAAGAAAAACAGCCATTCTTTCTCTATGTCCCACTCCCATCACCCCACACACCGATTGCGCCCCATGAGAAATTTCAAGGAAAATCCGGTGTAGGACCATACGGTGATTTCCTGCTTCAAACCGACGACGTCGTGGCGACCCTCATGAAAGCATTGGAGGACTCCGGTCAGAAAAACAACACTCTAGTCATCTTTACGTGTGACAATGGCACTTCCCCCCAGGCCAAATTCCAACAGCTCGACGCTGCCGGCGTCCATTTGAATGAACATTGGCGAGGCTGGAAGGCCGACGCGTTTGAGGGGGGGCATCGAGTTCCATTTGTCGTCCAATGGCCAGGCAAGATTCAAGCGGGTAGCCATAGTACCGAAACGATTACGCTGGCAGACATCATGGCCACCTGTGCCGATGTCATCGGCTACCAACTGCCTCACGATGCAGGTGAGGATAGCGTCAGCCTGCTTCCCACTTGGCAGGGCGTGCCGAGATCAAAACCCTTGCATGAGCTGGTCATTCATCATTCCGTTTCTGGCCATTTTGCCGTTCGTAAAGGAAAATGGAAATTGTTGTTCTGCCATGGTTCTGGCGGCTGGAGCCCACCAAGGGAAGCCGCCGCGATCAAACAGAAATTACCTGCTCTGCAACTCTATGATCTTCAGCAGGATCCCGGTGAAACAAAAAATCTCCATGCGGATTACCCCGATGTGGTCAAGAATCTGAGGGACGAACTTCGCCGCGTGATCGAGCGTGGTCGATCGACACCTGGACCTGCGGTTGCCAATGATGGCGGGCAGTTGTGGTGGAAGGGTTTACCCTGGAAAAAAGCCTCATAAACAGGAAGGCTTCCCTTCACTTGAAACCTCTCGATGATTTGGGAGCTCTCGATGATTTGGGACCCATTCATGATTTTGGATTGTAAAACATGGCAAAAATCACCCGCTGAATTAGAAACTGGTTTTTCATTCTTCCAATTCTTTTTCAATAAATGGCCAGATGAATTGAGGGTAAAACTGGTGTCCCTGATCTCCCCACCGATGTTCGAATCGATCACCAGCGTCGGCCGCTCGGTAGATGAGGTGCACTCTCTCCATGGCGTTTTGAACATCGTCGAAATGGTGGAGGCCATCTTTTCGCCCGTGCACCGCCAGGAGTGCCCGCGGTGCGGCAAGCGCACCGATGTCAGAAAGGTCGCAGAGCTCCGATTGAGCTCGTGGAATCAAGCAACAGTCGCAATGAAAAATGAAGCCCTCTGCACTTGTAAAAGAAGTGAATGAGCAACTTGGAATGGCGACTCGAATTCGATCATCCAAGGCTGCTGCGTACAAAGTCAGAACGCCTCCGCCCGAATTCCCCAACATCACCAGCTTTTTAGTATCCACTCCCTGCAAATCCTGGATAATCCAATCGATAATCCGCTGCGAATCCCAAACCCTTTCTCCCAGCGGAGTTCGGCCCGCCAACAGGCAATGGACCAACTGAGCGCGGCAATTTCGATTTCCGTGCCGTCCCTTGCGATCGGTGATCGAAACCGCCTTTGCTAAACCACGGGTTGCCGGAACCACAGCAACATACCCGCGTCGAACCGCCTCCACGCCCGGACTGCCCTCTTTTGCCAATGTCTCCCTACGATGCTTTTCATCACGGTAAACCCCGGCGTAGGTGTTCCAACCATCTGAATCGTGCCCATGAGCACAAAGAGCAACAGGTCTTTTGTTAGAAAGCGAATCCGTCGGGGTGAGAACCCAAAACGGAATGAAGACGCCTGGTTCGGTCTCGATCTCTCCCCGTTGCCTTTGATAGCCGTCCTCCTGTGTTACCTCTCCCAGCTTGACGTTAACCCGGTGCTTGACGGCGACTGCCGCCATCCGGTCCATTCCTAGCAACTCCCACAGTTTTTCGCGAGCCGCTTTTCGCCAAGCTGGCCAACCACCGGGAAAATCCTTGCGCCAGGCAAGCGGGCTTTTTTGCCCATGCAGTGGTTGCAGAAGCGCCTTGGAGACCGGGTCAAATTGAACGAAAGGGCTCGAGCTCTTCTTGTGAGGCTGACCGGGTGTCTCCTGAGAATGACTGGAAATCGCCGCGCCAACGACTAGGGCAAAAACTGCAAATCGCATCAAGACTCCTGATCAAAAAACCGATGTCAACCTCGTTGCCATCCACCACAACCCCACGAGCTGAATGAACCATCCCAAAACAAAAACAAGGCTGTCTGCCAAGAGAGAATATAACCGATCGATCTCTCCCCCTACCCGCTGAGAACCTTTTTATCGAGTTCCTTCCGCAGGATTCGGCCATTCTGGACTCGGCATGATGGAAATGTGGTTTCTCATCCAAAAATAATGGAATACCCCTTTCCCGGTTTATCGCTTGAGAAAACGGGCACAGGTCACCCCATTCCAAGCTCGATTCATCTCCAGGCAAACCACCTCAGGAACTGGATCTGAAGTCGTTTCTATCAATGCGACATCCGACGGCCATGACAACCTGATCCAAAATGGTTTACGATGGTTTTAAGAGGTAGCACGCTCGTGATATCCTGTTTTTCTGATCATTCAAGAGCCGGCGCGCACGCTGGAACTAATCAAAATGCCCATGTGGAACCGTTCTCTTCGATTGTGCTTTTTATTTGTGGGATATGTTCTCGTCGCAGCCAACTGCGGTGCAGCATCCCCTCAGGAAGAAACCGTCCAATTCAATCGGGATGTTCGGCCACTCCTCGCCAAACACTGCCTGGCCTGTCACGGTCGGGATGAAACAGCGCGAGAGGCGGAATTGCGATTGGATATTCGAGCCGCCGCTCTCAAGGCGGATGCCATTGTCCCCGGCGACATCGCAGCGAGCCAATTGATGGATCGAATTCGCTCCAAAGATCCCGCCCACCAAATGCCTCCGCCTGAAACTGGAGACCGGCTGACCGATAACGAAAAAAACATTCTAGGCCAATGGATTTCCGCTGGCGCAGCTTACGAAGTTCATTGGTCTTTTACCGCACCCCTAAAGTCGGCTCTGCCCAAAATCAAAGGGGCTGACTGGCCGCTGCTGCCAATGGATCATTTCATTTTGCACAGGCTGGAATCGAGTGGATTAAAACCGACGGCGGACGCCGAGCGAGCCATGTGGCTAAGAAGGGTTTCACTCGATCTCACCGGCCTGCCGCCCAGTCTTGACGAGGCTGAGGCGTTTCATTTGGACCGATCAGAAAAAGCCTTCGAAAAAGTGGTGGACCGTTTATTGGACTCCAACGCCTATGGTGAGCATTGGGCTCGAATGTGGCTCGACCTTGCCAGGTATGCCGACACCAAAGGCTATGAAAAAGATCGACATCGAAATATCTGGCGTTTCCGCGACTGGGTCATTGCAGCCTTCAATAATGATATGCCTTATGACCAATTCACGCGTGATCAGTTGGCCGGCGACCTGGTTCCAAATCGAACGACAAATCAAATTTTGGCCACCGCCTTTCATCGCAACACGATGACCAACGATGAAGGCGGTACTGACAACGAAGAATTCCGAATCGCGGCTGTCAAAGATCGGGTCGATACAACGATGCAAGTTTGGATGGGTTTGACCATGGGGTGCGCCAAGTGCCATACCCACAAATATGACCCCATCAGCCTGACCGACTATTACTCGTTTTTTGCTTTCTTCAACCAGACTCAGGATGCCGACAACGAGGGTCCATTTTGGCCAACACCAACAAAAACTCTCGCCGACAAAATCTCCTCTACCAAAGCATTGGTCGCTCAACTGGAATCCTCCAAGCAACAACGGTCCGAGAAGTTTTTGAATGCTTTTGAACTCTGGAAAAAGTCGATCAACGGTGAGAGCCTTTGGGAAACACTTGCCCTTGCAGAATTTTCATCCAACAAAAACGTCAAGTTGATACAAAACGGAAAAGGGCAATTGATTGCCCAAGGTGAACGACCTGACAAGGATACTTGGACCCTCACATTCGCGCTTGCCAAGCAAAATAAAAAATTCACTGCCGTTCGAATTGACTACCTCCCGCAAGCTACTGCGGGGGGAGAGTGGCCGGATGCCAATGTTGCTATTCGGGAGCTCACTGCCGAACTGGTTCTCGCTGATGGCTCCAGCAGGAAATTGAAGCTAAAAAATCCGCGGGCATCCTACTCGCAGCGATCCTGGGAAATCCATAAGTCAATTGATGGCAAGGCCGAAACCGGCTGGGGCCTTTCACCGAAGTTCAACCAACCCCAAACGGGGATTTATGAATTCGACACGCCGGTCTCTGGTGAAAAACTAAAATTGATACTGGAGCAGGAATACGGTGAGGGATTACTTCTGGCCCGTTCTCGCATTTCCATCAGCTCGCAGCCCGGCAGATGGTTGGCTCCCGTCTTGGCACCAGACCTGGAGAACGTTTTTGCAAACCATGTTTTCCAAGAAACAATCGAAGCCGAGAAAAAATTGCAAGGAGCCAAGGTCACTCTGAAAAATCTTGAATCTCAAATTCCCAAAACGCCAGTCATGCTTGAGCTGGATCCTGGCAAGCTTCGCAAGACAAAGGTTCATAACCGCGGGAATTTTCTCGATCAAGGTCAAACCGTCCAACCATCCGTGGTGTCACTTTTTGGCCCACTTCCAAACGGGGTCTCCCCAAATCGTCTAGCGGTTGCCCAGTGGCTCGTCCAAAAGGAAAACCCGCTCACAGCCCGTGTTATGGTCAATCGAATATGGGCGCGACTTTTCGGCGTCGGAATTGTAGAGACTGAAGAAGATTTTGGAACGCAAGGCCTTCCACCATCCCATCCTTTCTTACTCGATTGGCTCGCTGTCGACTTCCGAGAAAACGACTGGTCGATCAAAAACCTGCTTAGGACGATCGTTCTTTCGAGAACCTACCGGCAGGGTTCGCAAATCACATCGGATCGATTGACCAAAGACCCGCGGAATCGTCTACTTTCCCGTGGTCCACGCTTTCGTTTGTCTGCCGAGGCGGTTCGTGACCAAGCGTTGTTTGTTTCCGGATTGTTGACGCGCCAGATTGGCGGACCGTCCGTAATGCCACCTCAACCGGGCGGAATTTGGAAATCGACGTACAGTGGTGAAAAGTGGAAAAATGCCATCGGCAAGGACCGTTACCGACGAGGAATCTACACTTACCGAAAACGAACCAGCCCCTATCCTGCCATGACAACGTTCGATGCCGGCAGTGGTGAAGTCTGCCAAATTCGCCGAGTGCGTACGAACACGCCGCTACAGGCATTAGTCATTCTGAACGATACCGCATTTGTAGAGGCGGCAGGCAGCCTGGCAAAAAAGATGGAAACAGAACCGGGTTCCGTTCGTCAAAAAATTGCAGTCGGTTTTCGGATAGTGCTTGTGCGCGACGCGACTCCCGCGGAACTGGATCGATTAGTGATCCTTTATGATTCTCTGGAAAAAAAATTACTGAATCAGGAATCCCTGTTAAGAGCAGCGGGTCGTCAATCGGGAGATGCACGATTGACTACCGTTGCCAACGTACTTTTGAACCTTGATGAAACCCTGATGAAACCCTGATGAAACCCTGATTTCGCTATCCAACGTTACAAAAACCAATCCCCAAAAAACAAGTCATGAACCTTTCGCTTCGTCTTCAAAAAGCACGCGCACTGACCCGCCGACATTTTTTTAAAAATGCCGGTTTAGGATTCGGAGCGGTCGCACTGCAATCACTGCTTTCCCGGGAAGGAGCCGGAGATGATTCAGGCTACAAAATTCCAGCAAAAGCCAAATCAATCATCTATCTTCACATGGCGGGTTCCCCATCCCAACTGGATCTGTTCGAGAACAAACCAGCCCTGCAAAAACTGCACAACACCCAGTGCCCTCAGGAATATCTAGCGGGTAAACGTTTTGCATTCATCAAGGGAACCCCGAAAATGCTGGGGCCCCAATTCAAATATCGACAACATGGGAAAACGGGCCAGTGGATTAGCGAACTGCTTCCGCAATTGGGAAAAGTGATCGACGATGTTTGTGTGCTTCGTTCATTAAACACCGAACAATTTAATCACTCTCCCGCCCAACTTTTCATGCATACGGGGAATCCACTGCTGGGCAACCCTTCCATGGGGTCCTGGGTCACCTACGGCTTGGGTAGTGAAAATCAAAACCTGCCCGGTTTTGTTGTGCTCTCTTCAGGTGGAAAAACTCCCAGCGCCGGCAAGTCGCTGTGGGGTTCAGGATTCCTGCCAACGGTTTACCAAGGTGTGCAATGTCGAACCGATGGGGGTGACCCGATCTTGTTTTTGTCGAATCCCCAAGGGATGGGGCGAAAAGCCCGCCGAGAAACACTGGACGCGCTGAACGATCTGAATCGTTTCCAGTATCAGACAATTGGTGATCCGGAGACCATCACCCGTATCGCCCAATACGAATTAGCATTTCGGATGCAACTCGCCGTGCCTGAGGTGATGGATATTACCCGGGAATCCCAGAAAACATTGGACCTCTACGGTGCCAAACCGGGCTTCATATCCAAAGCGGAGTCTGCCGCTGATCCACGTACTCTCTATAAAGCAGACGATCCAACATTCGCCAATAACTGTCTTCTCGCTCGGCGGCTGGTGGAAAACGGTGTTCGATTTGTGCAACTGTACGATTGGGGCTGGGATCACCACGGGACATCTCCCGGTGAATCCGTTGATGAGACCCTGCCCATCAAGTGCCGTCAGATCGATACCGCCATCGCCGGATTACTGACTGATCTCAAGCAACGCGACATGCTGGATGAAACCCTGATCGTTTGGGGAGGTGAATTTGGCAGGACACCGATGATGCAAAACAATCGGCATACCGAACTCAAAAAGGGATTCATCGGCCGTGATCATCACCCCCATGCTTTTACGATGTGGATGGCTGGGGGCGGAATTAAGCCGGGGTCCTTCGGCCAAACCGATGATATTGGTTACTATCCTACCGAGAACAAAGTCAGTGTTCGGGATTTGCAAGCCACGATCCTTCATCAAATGGGTATCGACCCGCATCGGTTCCACTTTGCCTACCAAGGTCTCGATCAACGATTAATTGGTCCCACCCAACAGGGTCAGGTCATACAGGATATTTTGACCTAGGCAGATTATATACAGGAAAACTCCCCTTTACGGATTGATTCATGAGCAACATCTCGTCCCATCGGGCCTTGGACCGTCGTTTTGATCTGGAACAAGGGGCCGGTTCAGACGCAGTTCATGTTGATCCACAGTATGGCTACGCCGTCACCGAGCTTTTTTCTGATTCCGGCAAGAAGGGGACTGGAATTGCCTACACCTTGGGTGGCGGCACCAACCTGATTTGTGAAGCCATCGAATTACTGATTCAACCCATTTTGGGACGCGACATTGAAGAGCTGATGCAAGATTTTGGAAGGGTCCAAAAATCCATTGCTGAACATCCTGCAATTCGTTGGCTGGGGCCTCACAAAGGGGTCATCCACTCGGCATTGGCGTCCATCACGATTGCCTGTTTTGATCTCTGGGCAAAAGAACGTAAGCAACCACTCTGGAAATTACTTTTATCATTGGAATCCGCTGAAATTGTCAGCCTGATTGACTTTTCCTACCTGGAGGACCTCCTGACAGCCGACCAGGCAATGGAGATTCTGGATTCCAAACGGGACACCCGTCATGAGCGATTAGGCATCCTCGACGAAGGATATCCGGGGTACGATACTTCTGTTGGTTGGTTTCAGTACAGTAACGACCAAATTCGCGACAATGCTTTAAAGGCGGTAGAGGCCGGATTCCAGGCGATGAAACTGAAAGTAGGATCTTCTGATCCCCGCAAAGACATTTCCCGAATAGGGATGATTCGCGAAGCGGTTGGCCCGGATGTCAAGATCATGGTCGATGCCAATCAGGCATGGAGCGTCCCGACAGCGATTGAAGTTTGCCTCGAGTTATCCCAATTCAATTTGTCCTGGGTCGAAGAACCGACCCAACCTGATGATGTATTAGGGCATGCCAAGATTGCCTCGGCTATTCACCCGGTACCCGTGGCGATCGGTGAATGCGTCAGCAATCGAATCATGTGGAAAAATTTTCTTCAGGCAAAAGCCGTTGGCATTGTTCAGGCGGATTGCACTCGCTTGGCAGGCATCAGCGAATACCTCGCGGTGTCCATCCTGGCAACCCAATTTCCGGTAAAGGTCATTCCCCATGTGGGTGACATGGGGCAAATCCACCAACAACTGGTCCTATTCAACCACATCGCGTTAGCCCATGAAAAGCTGTTTCTGGAGCACATCCCCCATCTTCGCGATTACTTCGTTCACCCGGCGACCATCGAAAATGGGTGCTATGTCACCACCGATGTCGCAGGATGTAGTACCGATCTGGTTTAAGGTCTGACCCACCGGCTGCCCAGCGGTTATGGGTCGATTGTTTTCTACTGGTCGGCCACCAGAGGATTCGATTTTCAAAGCTTGACCCGATATCGCATCAGCGTTCTCAAGACTTCGCTCGCCCTAATGCGACGCTCCAGCCTTGGCGACGTTGGAGGGCTTCGTCTGCGGACATTTTGGGTTCAAAAACACGATCGGTTTGCCATAGCCGCTCGATTTCGACCCGGTCCTCCCAAAACCCAACCGCCAGCCCCGCCAGGAAGGCGGCGCCCAAAGACGTCGTCTCGATCACTTTGGGCCGTACAACCGGAATGCGGAGTAAATCGGTCTGAAATTGCATCAGCAGGTCATTCGCCGCAGCACCACCATCAACACGAAGTTCATCGATGGGAATCCCGGCATCCTTTTCCATCGCATCCAAAACATCAGCCGCCTGGAAGGCAATTCCTTCCAACGCTGCCCGAGCAATATGAGCACCGGTTGTCCCTCGGGTCAGCCCAACCATTGTACCGCGGGCACTCGAATCCCAATGGGGCGCGCCCAGTCCGGTGAATGCCGGAACCAGGTAGACACCATCGCTGCCGGTGACCGAACCGGCCAGGGTCTCGACCTCAGCGGATGATTCAATAATACCAAGGCCATCGCGCAACCACTGAACGACGGCACCGGCAACAAAAACACTTCCCTCCATGGCATATTCCCTTGGTACGTCTGTTGTGCAGGCCAACGTCGTCAGCAGCTGACACTTTGACATCGCGTGATGATCACCAATATTCATCAAAAGGAAACAACCTGTACCATAAGTACTTTTTGCCATTTGAGGGCGGGTACAGTTCTGACCAAATAGCGCCGCTTGTTGATCTCCAGCGACTCCACCCAAGGGAACCGGGTTGCCAAAGATCGAGGGATCGGTCAATCCAAAATGGAAGCTGGAGGGCCGAATCTCAGGTAATATTTTTTTTGGAACATCAAATAACCAAAGCAGTTCATCATCCCAAGTACCGGTATCAATATTCATCAACATCGTTCGCGAAGCGTTGGTGAGATCTGTTTGATGAATTCGACCGCCCGATAATTTCCATAACAGCCAACTGTCAACGGTCCCAAAAGCCAAATCACCCTTTTCAGCCCGTTCTCGAGCGCCGGGAACATGATCCAACAGCCAACGGATTTTCGAAGCGCAAAAATACGAATCGATCAAAAGCCCGGTCTTGCGTTGAACCGATGCATTATGACCACTCTCAATCAGTGCCTGGCAGTCGTTCGCTGTCCTCCGATCCTGCCAGACAATCGCATTGGCTATCGGTTCACCGGTGCGGCGATCCCAGACTATTGTTGTCTCTCTCTGATTGGTGATTCCGATCGCAGCAATGTCGGTCGCAGGAATTCCCGATTGACCGAGAACTCTCCGTGCCACTGCCAATTGAGACACCCAAATATCATCAGGGTCATGCTCTACCCATCCAGAATGCGGATAAATTTGTGGGAATTCTTCCTGAGCGATGCTCTGCACCGACCCCTCATGATCAAACAGGATCGCTCGGGAGCTGGTGGTACCCTGATCTAAAGCCAAGACATACTTCATCGAAAGATCACCCCCTTAAAAGAGCCAGTCCAGACACAATGATTTTCATTTTTTTAATCACCATCGATAGGATCAACAGAAATCGGCAGTTTTTCTAGGAGCTGGCAGGACTGAATGACTCTTTCATAAACTGCCCAAACTCTTTAACCGAATCAAATAACATCCCGCCGCATTGGTTGTTGAGGATTGTCATCGGGCAAAGATTGCCAATGTCAGTGGTTTTTTCAGGGCTTTCCTGCAAAAAACACGTTTCGGCAACGGATTTTTATTTTTTTTTATTTCAATAGAGACTTCTGCTGCCGGCGGGTGTTTTATGCAGTAGACAAAAATGGGAGATGAGACGCCCAACAAGAAGCGGTGATAACTTATCACCGCTTTTTTTCATTAAGTGATCCACTTTTTTGCTTTCAAAGCGGAAAGATGGACGATTTCTCCGTGCGTAGCCACGGCCTGCCGGCCATGCGACGGTCGTATTATTTTTCTTGAAGACGCTTTTTCGCCTTCGTTTTATTCAGTCTGTTTTTGCTGCGAGCAACCCAACCCTTGTACTCCGGTCTTAACGACCATCCTTTCAGAAAGGGCTGATAGCCATCAATATCGTACCAGAATCGACCATGTGGCCCCTCCCGCGTGACCTTGCCCTCGGGATAATCATTTCCTTTTTGGCTGTTAGCGACCGACTGAATGAATTCTTCAAGCTGCTTCTGCATTGACTCAGCTAGATCAGGTCGGCCAGCCATCAGGTCCTGTGACTCTGTGGGATCCGTCCTCAGGTTATAAAGAACATATTGGTCGCTCTTCATCTTTTCAGTCACGATTTTCCAATCGTTATGGATCAGAGCCGCTTTGTTCTGGTAAACAAATCCCAACGGCTTGGATCTCAAACCTGTCTCCTTCTCCAGAAGCTTTACAAGACTGACACCATCGATCCTATCCAGCATTGCATCCTCAGGAATTTTCAACAGCTCAACCAAGGTAGGAAAAATATCTACTACCCCGGCCGTAAACGATGTTACCCGAGGCTGAATTCCGGCTGGCCACTCGATAATACCCGGTACCCGGAGACCACCCTCCCAAATACTTCCTTTGTGACCACGCAAACCACCAACGGAATCGTGACCGACACCCTTCAATCCACCGTTATCACTGCAGAACCAAACCAACGTATTGCGTTGAATGCCAAGTCGTTTCAAGCCGGATCGTAACGCCCCAATGCTCCGATCCATGGCAACAAGCTCTCCGTGGTGATTGGCAGAGGCCATTGCCTCTCCCACGATTTTGTCTTTATTACTGGCCACCCATGGGCTGTGGGGAGAGCCATACCAGATGACGGAGAAACTTGGTTTCCCCAGTTCGACATTCCGCGTTATAAATTTCAATGCTTCACCCACAATGATTTCGGATGAATCACCTCGGAATTCTTCGAATTCTCCATTGCGACTCATCAGCGGATTACGATCAAAATAATTGGTTACCGTGAGCCATTGATCAAACCCAAAATGGCCAGGATGGTAATGGTCAGATTCCAACACCGGGACACCCGGTCCCCGAATTCCATTAAGATGCCACTTCCCAAAGTGACCTGTTGAGTAACCTGCCCGACTCAAAGCCTGGGCAATCGTCTTTTCCTGTCGGTGAAGGGCATATCCGTGAGAAATGACACCGGTCCGATTGTGAGTCCTCCCGGTGAGGACACTGGCTCTTGTTGGCGAACAAACGGGCCCACCGGCGTAAAACCGATCCAACCGCAACCCGGCTGCCGCCATCGCATCAAGGTGTGGTGTTTTCAGGATAGGATGCCCGTAATACCCTGTCTGGCCCCAACCCTGATCGTCTGCCATCACCAAAATGACATGTGGGCGTTCGGCTGCAAAACCCAATGAGAAAACAACTGCCGGCAGCACCCCCAGGATGATCGCAAAACAGAGTCGGCCCAATTTCATACTGCACTCCTCAGGTAAGCCAATCGCACGGAATCGCCGACGCTGGCCGGTCCAATCTTTCAGACTGTTCCCGCGCGGGTTAACAGACCCAGATTTAACGCGAATTTTTTATCACTCGATCCAATGTTCCGGTTGAATTTGAATAACGTTGCTGCTTACCGCCAAAATGTTGAATCAACGTCAACAGACAGTTGGCATGTGGCGGTTGGTCTGGGTAATGCAAAAGCCGACCGGTGTTCAGTCCGGTTTGGCTTCCGCCAGCCAGAACCAAAGGCAAATTTGAGCCAATGTGCTTACCGCCGTGACTGAGTCCAGATCCAAACATCAGGACTGAATGGTCAAAAACAGTTGACCCATCGAACTCCTTCAGAGACTTCATTTTCGAAATGACGTAAGCAAACTGGGACACGTACCAGGTGTTGGCGGTGTTAAATTCCGCTGCCAAACGCTTATTATTTTCAAAATGGGATGACCAGTGAAAGTCCGCTCGCAGATCTAGAAAATCATGGATACGGCGGCTACTTTCCAAGGCCATAATACAGGAAGCAACCCGAGTAGCATCGGTCCAGAATGCCAAGGCAACCAAGTCCATCATGGTCTTCATTTTGGAAGGAAAATCACCTAGCTGGACCACCTCATTACCGATGTGTTGCCTAAGGGGTCGCGATGAATCCGGCTGGTCCTGTTTTTCAATTTCGATTTCCAGATCCCGAACCGAATCCAGATAACTGGAGAGAACCGATCGGTCCAATCGACTGGCTTTTTTCATTAATCTCGCGGTCGGCTCCCGAACCGCATCCAGAACACTACCCAACTCCAAGCGAACGTCTGGATCACCAAGGCCACGAAACAGCCGATCAAAGGCAAACTGTGCATTCCGTTCGACAAATTGAGCGTTTCCATCTTTGTCATAAGCCAAACTGTTCAACGTCGTCGAGCGGACATCCACCGGATCAGCGGAAAGCTGAAACGACCGAAACGGACTCTCATTTCCGATCTGATCGGCAATCACCTGGTCAAAGGTATAACCTGGATTGCGGGTTTGAATACCGGTCATAAACAGTGGCATGGCACCGTAATGGTCCCCCTTGGGCTGGTTGCTCACATTAGACAAGATGGTGATATCTTTTTTGCAATTCTCCAAAGGAGCCAGGTTCTTTGAAAGTGAGAATTTGGTTTCACTTCCAGTCGCTTCCCAGTTCGTTGGATCGATGCCATTGCCTTTATGAAAAATCCCCAATCGCAATGGAATCTTGTCGGTTTTTTTTTCACCTTCCCGTTCGCGAGCATCCCACGATCCACTGGCAATGGCCGTCGCTGGCTGCATAATCTCGAGGGCTGGCAAAGCCATGCAAACCCCAGCCCCTCGAAGGAAACTACGCCGAGGGATCCGATACCTCTTTTTCATCACAACAATCTCTCTACGGGGAATAATGGCGGGCCGTCATCAGGACAATGATCTGGTGGACCCACAACAACGTTTGCCAAAAACAGCTTAGCCAAATAATCGGCAAAACCACACGCGGATTCCGGTATTTAATTACATTTTCGGCAGTGATTTCCCTTGATGGCATACCAATCAATCCAGACGGACTTGACTACCGGGTGGCAAAGCATGATCGGGCAGCCTGACTTTTTTATTAAAAACCCGCATTTGTTGGGGTGATTCCAAAACCGTTTTGCTTTCGTCATAAACGCCACTGGCAGGATCCAGTACGCCATCGGCATTTAAACCGAGATGTTTGACAAGGAACGGGTACATTGCCTGACGCTTTGGAAATTGGTAACCGTGACCTTCATCGGGCTGGTGAACGTTTTCGACATTCTCTTTTTTGCCACATATTCGATACACGTTTTGGATATAGGGAAACTCGACTCCCGGCGTATTCTTGGTCCAGTCACCACCAACAGATACCAAGAGCAGCGGGCGGGGAGCAGCCAATGCCGCAATCTCGGCATTGTTGGTTTCCAGTTCGCTCGTTTTGTGAATGGGCATCCCGCTTTCGCAATCGCAACCTCCAAAGAAGTGTGCTGAAACCATCACAACGGGGACTGAGACCGCTACCCGGTCGTCCAACGCAGCCAACAAAAATGTCTGCGTTCCTCCACCGGAACAACCCGTGACACCGATTCTGGTTTTATCGACATCCTTTAATGACTCGAGGAAGTCGATCGCACGAATACTGCTCCAGGTTTGCAACGTCAATGCCTGTGAATGCTGATGATTCCAGCCCAGGTGAAGAGAATCACCAAACCCAATCATGTCGTATGAAAAGACGACCGCGCCCATCCGAGCCAGTGTAGCGCAGCGATGCTGCTGGTCGGCGCGATAACGACCACCGTCGGGACCGCGTGAATGACCATGTGGACAAAGAACAGCTGGAAATTGTCCGTTCTTCGCCGAGCCCGCCGGGCGATACAATGTCCCGTAAACATAAAAACCAGGGCGAGCCTCGAACGCAGCTGACTCGACAGAATAGCCATCGTAATTTCGCAGATTGTTAATAATCGGTTTCAGCGGCGTCCGCTTGGGAAACGGGTACAACCCTGCTCCGACACGTATCTGCCTTTTGATCTTGGCCGCTCGACTATTCCATTGTGGCTGATTCTTATACGTCGCGGCCAACCTGGCCAATTGCTTGATCGCAGCTGCCTCCGACTGGTAGTTACCCTGGCAAAGTACGGGCTTTTCTTTTTTGTTTCCCTTCTCTCCTTCTTGGGCCGAGGATCCAATCGCCCAAGAAAAAAGCGAAATCAAAAACACCAATGTTGTTTGGCGGGCCAATGGTTTGGGAAATCGTACAGCCGGGTGCTGGGGTCGGGTGTCCATCGGTGGGAACTCCTTGAATAGGGCAGTGTCTAAAAAGGCAACCGGCGCATGAAATTCTGCAGAATGATCGGGGATGGGATCCGATCCGGTCAAGCTGAAGATTATCGATCTGAGAACGTGAAAAGTCAAATTTTCACCCAACCATCAAGAGGAAGATGGCCGGCGACGATTTCGGCAACAAAAAAGAGCGGATTGGACACCGCGGCTCATCCCGGTGACGATTCTGCCTTTGACCATTTGGATCAACGCCCCCAAATCCGCCCAACAGGCAAATCAACGATGTCTACCTGCTGGTTTTATGGAGGAAAGGGTAACTCATGGCCACCGCTTCAATCAAAGCCAGGAATTTGTGGTCCTGTTGACGGAGTTGTTCCTTGATCTTTTCCAGTGCAGGACGATCAACCGGTAGAACACTCCGGCCCAGTGCATAGGCCAGAACACGGCGGATGGCATTGTCGATAAACTGCTCACCGAAATCTGTTAGCAGGATCGATTTCAGCTCCGCGGGTTGCCGGAATTCTCTTCCGTTTGGCATTTGAAATCCCGGTTCCTGATCATCCGGTCCGGCCACCGTAATGACACCGTTGGAATCGGTTCCCCCACTGCCGCGAACCCGTGCCGTCAAAGTCCAAGGTGACAGCGGTTCTCCCTTGGAGATTGGAAAGAACCAGATGTTATCTCGATGACTACTTCCGGTAGATCCTACATGAGAATCGAGAATCTCCAACTTGCCAGATGTCAGCCTGACATCCCTGATATCCAGGCGATGGGCTCCGGATTTTCGTTGAAATTGAACGAGTGTTTTTGATCCCCCCACCAAGGGCTTGGTAAGTACCCAAGAGCGTTCTTGATAGTTTGGGGGAACCTGGTTAGCTGTCCAATTCAGCTTTTCCCCCGCTTCAACGGTTAGTTGACCCGCCCTCTCAACGCCTATTTGATCGTACACCTCCAGTCCGAAACCAATGGGATCGATAAATCGATGGCAGGAAGCACAACCGACCTGTGAAGAATGAATCTTCAAGATTTCATTGGCAGTGAGCTTGAGGTTCTGCTTTTTGGCCTTCTTTCGGGATGCTTCCAAATCCGGCACATTTTCCGGCTGCTTAAAGTGCTTTCCTAGAATGCGCTCGATCACCCAAACGCCCCGCCGAATCGGGCTGGTTCGGTTGGGTGTCGAAGTAACACTTAAGGTTGGTCCCATCGTCAAAAATCCACCACGACTAGGATCCTGAAGACCCACCAGGGTTAAAGCCTGATGCTTGTATTCGTAGTTCCCTTCTTCCACCTGCTGCATTTCATTTCGGAAATGCAAGTTGATCGGTGGCAGGGAAGAGGGTGTTTCCATCGTTTTTGTTACTGTCTGCAATCGATAGATATTGGTTTGGTGTCGGTTTAAGAAAGTCCAATCCGCATCGACCAATCGAAAAACAGATTGGTCGAACCGAAGGAGACTGTCGAAAAAAAGAATCGCTTCTTCATATTGCGTTCGATAAAAACCGGCCATCTTGTCGCTACGCTGGTTAACAGCACTTTTCTGCCGCAACAGCTTGTAATCAAACCACTCGCCACCAAGGTTTTCGGCAAGGGCAATCCTCTTCGGGTCGCGCAACATCCGCCGGATCTGTTGGCGAAAAACATTCGGCTGCGCAAGTTTTCCAGCGGCAGCCAATTCGGCCAGTTCCTGGTCCGGAGGTGCTGACCAGAGGAAATAGGAAAGCCGGGTTGCCAACTCAACCCCAACCACCTTTTGCTGGCCTGACCGGAATTTCTCTGTGTCGACGGGGGATTCAATTCGATAGAGAAATTGGGGCGAAAGCAAGATGGCCAGAACGCTCGACCGCAGGGAATCCGACGCCGATCGTTGCGTCCTCCTCTTCGCATAGACGTCCGTGTAAGTTGTCAATTCTTCCGAGGTCAAATTTCTTCGAAAAGCAACGCGACCAAAATCAGCGAGTATTTCTCTGATTTCGTCCACGGCGATGGAGTCGGGGATGGTCTCGCGTCCCAGTACCATACGATAAGCCTCTCTATTGGACTCCAACCGGGCAATCAACAGCGAATAGCACCTGGCTAATTTCTGAATATCGACAGGCTCTTTCCCCAGGGTAATCGCATCATTGGAGAATCCGGATTCGCCCCGGATACCTGGCGGAAAGAACTTCTCTACCACCGTATCGGGAATAACATGCAACCGGCTGTTGGTGACCGCGGCCCTCATTTCAATGTGCAGAATATCCTCTAGCGTGTTCTGCAGTTCTTCCCTGGTCAGTCGCCGCGCCAAATGAGGACCCGCGACTTGCATTCCGCCCGGTTTTACAAACTCGGCTTCAAACCAATCGGCCATTCTGCCCAACTGTTCGTTGGAGAGTGGATCTTCATCGGCCGGAGGCATTTTTCGACTTGTGATGACTGAATCAACCAGACTCCAGACTTTCCAATCCCGATCGGGAGAAAAACCTTCAAGCAGTTCTTCCAAGTCGATTCCCCCTTCCTTTGTGTCACCGGAGTGGCACTCCAGGCAACGTTCGTTCAAGAGTTCCTCGACGAGTTCGGGGGGCTCTCTGTTCGTGCCAAGATGACGATTACGGTCATTGTCCTGACCAGACAATTCCATTGTCTGTCTACCGCCGGGAAAAATTGCCAAGATGGCAATCACCGTCAACAGATAATTATTGGCCGTTTTGAGGCCCGTTTTTCGGCGGGGCAATGGATAGATCAAATTCAGTCATTCCAATCTGTCATCGTTTGTTGGGTTCTCTAATCATTATATCGCGCCGATCATGTCTTCGTTGTCGCAGATTGAGCCTTTCGTTTATTCACGTTCTTCACAGTCCGTTGAATATCGTTGAGACGGGGTATCGAATGACATGTGCCAACTCTGGTAATTCCCTGGATGGGTATCCCTAATCCATTCAGCTACCTTTTTCCGGACGCCGAACCATCAACAGTACGAATTTAAGTGAAAACACTGTTCGTTTTCATTTGGCTTAGCCTGTTTTTGATTACTTACCCCGCGCAAAAAATGACTTTTCACTATAACGACATCACCTTTGAAATGGGACGACCGCTTATGTCTGTGGATTGATTACTTTTTGGCGTCCATGTCGCGATGCCGCTCAAAAGAGCAGCTTTCGGTTTTGCAAAATCTCTCGAATCGCTGGGTCACCGAGGACTTTAAAAAAGGCCTGCACGGCTGGCCGTCTCTGGTGCCCCGGGGCGATCACAAAATCGTACGATTCGTCTGCAATGGGAATAAATTTCAATTTGGTTTGATCCACAACCGATTCAATGGCAATTCCCCAGTCTGCTCTGGACTGCTGGATCGCTGAACAAACGGCGTGATGATTGTTGGCGTGAATTTCATAACCGGCAGGACGCTGCCCGCCTTGGCAATTCCTTTCCAAGAGCTGGTCAATCAGCATTCTTGTTCCACTTCCCTGGTTGCGATTGATCATCAGGCAATTGGGCAGTTGGACCGCCGACTGAATCAATTGTTCTGAATCCCTCGACTGAAATCGAGCGTCATCTTGCCGAAACACGATTCCCTGCCTGCGAAAATATCCCTTTTGGAAACCAAGATCCCCGCTGACAAAGGGGATGTTATATTCGCCCGTCACCGGATCAAGCAAATGCAGCCCAGCGAGATCGCAATCGCCAGATTCGACGGCCCGTAATCCACCGGTCGATCCAATCGCCAGGTACTTTGACAGAAAACCCATTTTTTGCAGTTCACCCAAAATGTGGTCGACGCCAATGCAATGACTTCCCGCAAAGACAAGGTCGGGAGGGTTGATCTTCGGACTGATCAATTGAACAACCACCTCCGTATTGGCATCGAGAAACTCGGTTTGCCTGTCGATGGTGATAAATCCCTCAGCCTGGCTGAAAGTCGTGACGCTACCAGAACCTTTTCCCATTGGAAAAGCTCTGAGGCTGGCGCGTTCCCGGGTTGATTGGCAACCGGTACCGGCATGCTGATCCCTTAATCCGATCGTGTCATTGGATTCCAGCTTTTGCGTCAGGCCCACCAATAGATACTCTGTCCTGCCAACAGCTGACTGGACTTTGGAAGCCAAGGTTGCGCCGACTGTCGAATAGCTCTTTGAAGGAACACCAGCCAGTCCGCGAATCAGCGGAGCAACAAATTCATGGAACGTAAAAACAGCCGACGTGGGGAACCCCGGTAGAATCACAATCGGCTTCTGACAGGTGACTCCCAAACAAATAGGCTTACCCGGCTTGAGCGCAACGCCGTGGACAACAATGCCAGGATCAGTAAATCTCGAAACCACCTGATAGGATAAATCCCCTTCACCCTTGCTCGTTCCGCCGGACAACAACACAACATCCGCTGACGCAAGAGCCTGATCAATGATCGCCGTCAATTGATCCATATCATCGATGGCTATGCCGAGTTCCCATGGCTCACCACCGGACTCCTTGACCGCATCGGCAATCATGCGGGCATTGGAATCATAAACCTGTCCAGGTTGAATCGATCCACCGGGCGGAATAATTTCATTGCCGGTCGAAATAACGGCCACTTTGGGTTGCCGAAATACAGAAACCTGAGTCTCTCCCAATGCCGCTAGAACTCCCGTTTCTCGACTGGAGAGTTTTTGGCCCGCCCGAAGGACAGTTTCCCCGATCGAAATATCGGTTCCTGCAAAGGTAATACCCGATCCGGGAAAAACCGATCGGTTAGCCAAAAGATCGGATCCGCTTTGGGCTTCAGTATTTTCGATCAGACAGATCGCATTGGCTCCGCGGGGCACCATTCCACCGGTCGCGATCGATACCGCTTCCCCACGAAAAATCTCGAATTCGGGATAATCTCCCGCTGCAATTTTTTCCGGCCGCAACTTCAAATGGACGGGGTGGTTCTCGTCAGCACCGACTGTTTCACCAGCCTGAACAGCAAATCCATCAAAGTTCGAGCGGTCAAAAGAGGGGACGTTCGTCTTGGAAATCATGTCCTGGCTAAGGACGCGGCCCAATGCAGCGTCTATCGCCACCTCTTCGACACCCAGCGGGGCGATGTTCAATACGCTGTTAAACCGCCGGTGCGCCTCTTCACGATCAACCACATTAAGGAACTGGGTTTGTCGACTCACGGATTCAGTCACCCCTAAATTGGTGCCAGGAGGAAACGATGCTGGATCATTGTAGAATGGAGCGAACTCATACAAAATAGATGGTCCGCAGTATGGATCAAGCCAGATGGCCGATTAAGCAGCTTCCCCGGATTCGGTTTTTCGAGCTCGGTGGCATAGCGGCTGAAACTGTTATCGGTTGCTGGCTGCGATGAAGTCATCTGTTTCGCTGCTGATTTCGGGCAAAATCCGGTATCAGTAAGGAAATCCCCCCAATTCCTGGATCTTTTTATCTTGACAACCAGCCAGCCATCCAATGACTCGCCACCTCTTATTAAGGTCGTCTTTTTCATGAATCGGTCCCTTGCCTTTCTGGGCCTGCTGTGCCTGGTTTCCTGCTCATCTGAATACGATTACTCAAAACCGCTCGACAGGGACCCACGTGAAGTTCCCTTCGTCACGACGCCGCAAGTTATCGTGGACCGCATGCTGGAATGGTGCGAACCGAATTCCGACGACTATGTTCTTGATCTTGGATGTGGTGATGGTCGAATCATCATCACCGCGGCAAAAAAATACGGATGCCGGGGAATTGGTTACGATATCGATCCAAAATTGATTAATCTATGCCGCAAGAATGCGAAGCGGGAGGGTGTGGAAGACTTGGTTGAATTTGTTCAGCAGGATATCTACGAGGCCGAACTCCCAACTGACGCGACCATCGTCACGATGTACCTTTATCCCAATATGAACCTTCGCCTGATGCCCTTCCTCCAAACCCTCAAGGATGGAGTCCGGGTCGTTTCCCATCGTTGGGAGATGCCAGGGGTCCCGGAGTTAAAGAAAGAAAAACTCACAACGGGTGTCAAGTTGTTACCGGAAGCGGACATCTATTTTTTCAAAACACCGATGCTCGTTGATCCCAACTGGGTTCCTCCTCCCAATGAACCTGAAGAAGTGGATTTCAACAAAATCAAGGACAAGCTAAAGTTTTTCCCCGGGGGCTGATCATGCTCGGTGCTCGCCAATTGACTTGAACCCAAACATGGATATCTCAAGTCAAAAAATGGTCACTTGGGGAAATCGCGACTCCTTTTCGCCTCACACACCGTAGTCCCCAAGCAGACGCCGGAATCAAAATCACTTGATCTGATGACATCAATGACCACCTCCGGCATTGACCGATCGTCAAAACAGCACGATCCAAAAATAGAGCTCCTCAGAGCCGTCGCCAGAGACCCCATGGATCAGGATATCAGGAGCAATTCCGTCGTTCGGGAATACTGCACCGTCACATTTTCCATCGACGCTGGTATCAAGACGGTTTCCGCTTTTCCAAGGGGCTGACCTGCGGGATCATCCGGTAAGGAGATCTCTCCGCTCAAGACAACCAGCAGACGAAACCGATTCACAGGGGAATAGCTGGACAACTCGATTTCGTTTGGAGTCCAATTTAAATCCGCGGCCAATGTCAGCCGTTTCATTGAAAATTCCTTACATTCCAACAGGCATTCGGCAATCCCATCCAGGCGGGAAGGGATTTGCGGATGGACCGGCCCACGCAAAAAATCGGTCGCCGAAATCCCCGCTTCGATATGCAATTCCCGGGAGTTTCCGTCAGTATCAACACGTCCCCAATCGTAAAGCCGAAACGTGGTGTTACTGCATTGTTGAATTTCGCCGATCAACAAACCTTTCCCCAATGCATGGACGGTGCCAGCAGGGATAAAAACACAATCCCCAATACCAGGTTCAAAACTGTGTAAGACCTCTTCGGCAGCAGCCTCTTCTATGGCTTTTCTTAATATGTTTTCATCGACGCCTGATTTCAACCCGGCGTAAATTTTTGCTCCTGGGATTGTATCCAGGACCACCCATGCCTCAGTTTTTCCCAAGTCGGGTGGGATGAGTGTCATTCCCATCCGGTCATCGGGATGAACCTGCACACTCAAATTCTGGCAGGCATCCAGAAATTTGAATAACAGTGGAAAACGATTTCGAAGATTGGTAGGACGTGTTTCCTTTTGGATGTCTGCCGCCGTTTCTCTTCCCAGCAAACACTCGCCATGATCTCGAACCATTTCTCCCAGCGATTTTCCAGCGTATTCACCGAATTGAACGTGACTTTGGTCTTTACCGTGATCAACAATTTCCCAGCTCTCGGCATAGGTCGGTCCATCGCCAATTGGCTTATTCAGTTCCGTGCCAAGCCGACGGCCTCCCCAAAGATATTGCTGAAAAATTGGCTTAAACCGCAGGGGATACAACACCACGAAAACCTCGTTCTCAAAGAGCTAATGCTGGTTTTTGGAGCTCATCAATCCAGCGCCGATGAACACTATTACCCATCCTGGTCCAGACTAAAAAAGCCGGACCAACCATTCTGAAACCACGGCGTCTCGGTTTGACTAAAATGACAAATCGAGACCGATCTCTGTTTGGCAAACAAAACGCTAGGAAGCAATACGGTACTCTTTTTGAGCCCCTTTGAGGCACTCGACAAATCGATCAACAACCAGATTCTGCTGTTCGACCGTCATCTCGGGAAATATTGGCAGACTGAGTACCTCGTTGGCGGCCCGATTGGTTTCTGGCAATAGATCGGGGTCGGTAAACAAAGAAAGAAAACACCGCTGTTGGTGCAATGGAACTGGATAGTAGACTTCGCTGCCAATACCCTTTTGATTGAGTTGATCGCGAAAACCGTCGCGATCCTGGCCAGGAATTCGAACGGTGTACTGATTCCAGACATGATGACACCGATCGGTTTCACTTGGAATTTCGATCTGGTCGAGAATCCCAGCGGATTCAAACAACTGTTGATACCGTCGCGCGTTTGCACGACGGGCATTGGTAATTTCGTCGAGTCTTTTTATCTTGATCGACAGGACTGCAGCTTGGACAGCATCCAGTCGACTATTGGCACCCACTTCGGAGTGGTAATAACGGGGTTTCATGCCGTGATTGGTAAACAGTCGAATCTTTTCGGCAAGTTCATCATCGTTGGTCGTGATCAATCCACCATCACCAAATCCGCCCAAATTCTTGGTGGGATAAAAGCTGAAGCAGCCCGTTCGGCCAATAGCGCCAGCCCCTACACCGTCGTATTTTGCTCCAAGCGCCTGTGCGGCATCTTCTATGACGTCAATCCCGTTAGCCTGTGCAATTTCCATGATCGGATCCATCTCGGCACATTGGCCGAAAAGATGCACGGGAATCACGGCCTTGGTTCGTTTGGAAATGGCCTTGGCGAATGATTCTGGATCGATGTTGAAGGTCTTGGGATCGATATCCACAAAAACCGGTTTGGCACCCAACCGCCAGGCAGCACTTGCGGTTGCGAAAAAGGTGAAACTGGGCACGATCACCTCGGCACCCGGACCGACGTCCAATGCCATCAGGGATAACAATAGGGCATCGCTTCCCGAAGCACAGCCAATGGAGTGTTTTGCTCCGGTGACTTCGCACACCTGTTCTTCAAAACGGGCCAGGTTGGGTCCACCAACAAACCAGCCGCTCTTTACGACTTCCTCGAGAGCGGCCATGATTTCTTCATGGTCCGCAGCATTGCCTTTTGAAATATCTAGTAAAGGGACACGATCAACCGCTTCGTAACTCATTCCCGCCTCCTGCGGATCAAAAAATAAAAGACATCCTGTCTTACAAGCACGCTACGTGCCGGGGGGGGTTCTCCTCTTTTGGCAAGTCGACATGGTGTCAACTTTCAGAAGAACCGCAAAACCTCTAAAAAGTTAATTGGTTGCCAAAATCAGGTCAACCCGAAACCACCTGCCAGACATATCGACAATCAGCTGGCGGACTGTTGTGACGGCCGCATTCTTTCCCAGATCGCCTGAAATCCCATGACCGCTAGCAGTGAGAGGATGACCACCAATGGTGCCCGCATACGCATATTGCTCCAGTACAACAGATGTAAACCCTGGATCGCCAATATCATCAACAGACCAGGCAACAGTGGAGCGATGGCGGAGAAATTTCCTCGTTTTTGGAAACAGGACACCAATCCAATGAACGCCATCAGAAAAATCGGGGCGTACCAAACACAGGAGAGTACCCCAATCCATCGACTCTTTTCCGAACCCCCGTTGTTTCGTGGCATGAACGACCAAAAGCGGAGCACCCGAGTCCCCGTCGCAAAAACAAAATCGTCAGGCCGTTCCCGGATTGCTTTCCATGCCAGCGTATAATACTGGCGATCCTTGGCGAGTTCATCGACGGTTCCATCTGGCCTTAAACTCTGTTTCCGCACTTGTTTTACAACTGTCGCAAGGTCCTTTTCACCATTCCAGATATCCGTACGATCGGATTCAAGATAATCAAAAAACCAGGGATTGTTCCCGAGAAAAATGGTGTAACCACCGTGGGTTGTGGCAAACAGGGGCCTTCCCAGTAGACCTTGATTGCGAGCCATCCAAGGAGATAACAGAAGCAACACTCCAAGTAAAAACAGGCCGGCTTTGCAAACCGCAGATCTCCAGCTAACCCCTTCCGCTGAACGACCAACCACCACGATGGCCATCGTTAACAACCCGGCCCAGATTACAAAAGTTGGCCTGCACAGTGCAGCCAGCCCGATCAGGGACCCCAATAGAAACAACCTCCAAGGGGGTAGCCCCTTGGAAAATAAACACCCGCTATACCACAGGGCACCAGCGGCAAGGAACGTGGCCAATGACTCCGTCATCACCAGCGAAGACTGCCTGAGTTGAATGGGGTCCATCGCCACCAGCAGAACCATTAAACCACCGCTCCATCGGGGCAAGTCAAACTGGCGTGAATAGAGGAATCCAAATCCAATCGTGCCACAGCCCAAAAGGAAATGAAATAAAGCGACGCCGATGATCGCCAAATGACCTTTAAAAACCAGAGTGCTCAGGATCAGCGGATAGAGTGGTGGCCGGTAGGCCGTTGGCTGAACCGGCCCATCTCCAAACCGCTGACCATACACCCCGTGGTTGACCAGGTTTTCTGAAATTTGGACGTAGGCATCAGGATCAGCATGGAGATCATCAAAGAAAACAATCTGAGCTCCGAGGCGAATCAAGAATGCGATTGAAAACGCGACGACCAACCATCGGTAATCAGCCGATAGGCTTTTATTGTTCTTCGTTTTCAACTTTTCGAATCATCCTCAGGAAATGCTCCATTGATTCCGGTCGGCTATTCGGGTCTGCTGCCAAACAACTCATCACCGCTTTGGACAACGCCTCGTTGAGATTTGGATTCACCGTCAACAATTCAGTGGGCGGTCGAGTATCATGGGCCAACGCTGCTTTTCCAGTGGTATCCGAACTGGACCAGGGATGGTCAAACACCAACAGCCGAAAGCAGGTCACTCCAAACGAAAATATATCAACCTGAAGATTCGTTGTTCGCCGCCTGACGATTTCCGGAGCCATGTATAACGGCGTACCCGTTCGATTTCCTGGTCGTTTGAATTCCGGCTTATCAGGTACAGTCAGACCGAAATCAATCATTTTCAGCCAATCAAGGCTTTCGTCACAAATAAAATTACGAGGACAAATATCCCGGTGAATAAAGCCAGCTTTGTGAACCGCTGCTACCGCATTCGCCATTTGACGGATCAAAGGAATCCTCTTACCGTCCAAACGGTTTGAACGTTCATTGATCAGTGAATCCAACCCTGGTCCGTTGATGTATTCCATCAAGATATAAGGCTGGTTATTGGTTGTTGTGCCGACCTCGTAGGTTTCGACGATGCAGGGATCGATAAGCTGCATGGCGATCTCGCCTTCGGCAGGTTTCTGAAGACCAACAAATCGATCCTCAAACTGCTTGGCCTTCTCACGATCGATAAACTTCAGACCGACCGTTTTCCCCGATTTAAAATCTTTGGCCACGCGAAATTGGGACATCGTGCCGTTAAAAGCATGTTTGTCCAACTCAAATCGGGTTGCGACATCAAGCTTTTGCCCACGCCTCTGCTTAACAGATAGTCTGGACGGATCCGCTATCGTTGGCTGCGAAGAATCTGAGCCTGACTTCTCCGGATTGTCCGAACTGTCTTTTTGAAAAAAGCCTTTGATTTTTTCGAATAGGGACATAGGAGATCTGCTGGCCAATGGCTGGAACAGGAAAGTACAACAGCTTCAGTATGAAAAGTCCGTCATTTACCGCAATAGTCAATTGCTCTGGCGATCTCCGATTTCAGCTTGTCACGTGCGACAATCCGATCGATATAACCATGCTCCAGTAGAAATTCGCTCGTCTGGAAGCCCTCTGGCAGTTCAACGCCGATGGTCGCCTTGATGGTCCGGGGACCTGCAAAACCAATCAACGCCCTCGGTTCGGCAAAGACCAAATCCCCCAAAGAAGCAAAGCTCGCGGCGACGCCTCCCATGGTTGGGTTGGTTAAAACTGAAATGAATAAACCACCGGACTTATCATATCTGGCAAGCCCGGCAGAGACTTTTGCCATTTGCATCAACGAGAGGATTCCTTCATGCATTCTAGCACCGCCTCCGCTACCACTGACGATGATCAATGGCAATTGTTGATCGGCAGCCCGTTCAATCAAGCGGGTCAACTTTTCGCCAACCACCGAACCCATGCTTCCCATAATAAAAGCAGAATCGGTGACACCAAAGGCAACTCTACGAGCTCGTACCATTCCTATACCTGTGAGTGCCGCCTCGCGTAATCCGGTCCGATTTTGTTCAGCGACCAGGCGTTCGGAGTACTTCTTTTTGTCCTTGAACTCAAGAGGATCACCTGGGAGCAGGTTGGCATCCCACTCTTCAAACGTTCCAACATCGAGTACCTGTTCCACGCGATCTTTCGCAGACACGTAAAAATGGTGGTTACATTCCGGACATGTATTCAAACGCCGCTGCATCTCCTTTCGGAAGATGGCTTCGTTACATCCATGACACCGTAACCAAAGCCCCTCGGGAATCCCCCGCTTAGGGCTCTTTGATTTCGTTTCGGGCTTGGTTTTTGTTGGAACGATTTCTGACATAGCTTGGTAATGATTCCGCGTACCACAAGTCAATGTTTGGTGCACGTTGAAAAGCGGTGGTTTCGATGATCGGGCAAGTCACCCTAGTTTAACTTCGGCTGGTTTTTTTTTCGAGGCGAATAAGACTTTCCTGTAAAAATTGCGATCAGCGATGGATCGTCATCCGGTTTGGAGGAACTTTAACTGGCGATCTCGAATTTACTGCTGCTCACATCGATCACTTCCCATCGGCAACATTGGCACTCTGATTTCCACAAATCACCAACGTCTTCGCTTGCCAGCATGGCATGAATAATGGTGGCCAACGGATCGGGCAACACCAATATCACCTGATCGTCCTTGTGTTTTTTGAGCAATTTATTCAAGGCAGAAGCGACTCGCTCTTGAGCCGACTGCAGAGTCTCACCTCCTGGCGGGCAAATTGCCGCGGGATTGTCCGCAAATTGGCGATATTTTTTGGGTTGCGTGGCCTTCAATTCCTCGATCAATTTTCCGTGCCATAAACCATGGTCCAGATTGACAAATTTTTCTATCGTCTTGATCTTGATTTGGCCCTTTCTGGAGAGCCTCTCAGCGGTCTGAATCGCCGAACGACAAGGCGACGAATAGATCCGCGAAATATCGAACTGGCTTAATTCTTCCGCAGCCCGGCTCACCTGCTCTATCCCAGCTTCGCTGAGCGGTATATCCAAGCTACCCTTGATTCGACCCTGCTCGTCAAACTCGGTCGAGCCGGAACGTACTAAAAAAATCTTAAGCATTATCTTTGTGTGGCTCAGCCAAACCCGCTAGATGCGAGAGTGTTGATCCATAATCCTTCTGATTAAAAAGTGCTGATCCTACAACAAACAGGTCAACGCCTGCATTCGCGCAATTTCCGATGGTACTGGCGTTAATCCCACCATCGACTTCCAGCAGGTAGTTTTCGCTGTGGTCGCGCATGGTTTCGATGCGGGAAATTGATTTGTCAATAAATGTCTGTCCACCAAAACCGGCATGCACGCTCATGATCAAAACAAGATCACAACTTGAGGCGACGTCAAGAATTAAATCGAGGTCGGTATCGGGGTTCACGGCAATTCCAGCCAACACTCCGCACCGGTGAATCTCTTCGATACAGGCACCTGCATTCTCAGTCGATTCCTGATGAATCGTCAAGATGTCAGCTCCAGCATCGGCAAACTGGGAAATATAGTTTTCCGGATGGTCCATCATCAAATGAACGTCCAGCAACATGTCGGTACTCTCTCGAAACGCAGCGACAATAGGAAGGCCATACGACAGGTTTGGCACGAACCGTCCGTCCATGACATCAAGATGTAGTGCCTCGGCACCGCCATCCTGCAAAAGACGGCATTGCTCTCGAATATCCGAGAAGTCACACATGAGCATTGATGGCAGTATCAATGGCCGATGGGAGCGCAAGCTGTCAATAGATTTTTCGATATGATTCATAGCACTGAATTCATGGTCCGAGTTAACCGGTTGAATCAGGATTGCCTTGGAGAGAAGTCTGCTTAATTAGTGAAACGGAGATGAAGGCCCGTTGTCCATCCAAATAGAAGAGTTCCAGAGGTTGAGAGGTTGAGAGGTTGAGAGGTTGAGAAGTTGAGAAGTTGAGAAGTGATTGATTCTTCGAACAACGGGGACCTGTCGGACTGTCTCAGACAATACAAAAAGAAGTGTTTTCTGGTCCACCGGTTCAGTTGAATTGAAGCCCTGATTTTAACCCATGACCCGATTCTCGAAAGAGACAGGTTCTAAAAATAACGAACTAATTCACTGAATTGCGGTATCTCCTTCTATTTCAACAACTTACGACTGATAACCAACCGATCGGGCGAGGAAGAACAAGACATCCACCCACCACCAGCAGCGCGACCAACCCGATTCCCGGAGCAACTTGGGGGGAGAACAAAATGATCCTTAGACGGTGTCAATCCAATGCCGAGCAAACCAACTGCGAACATGATGCCCGAAATGTGTAATACGCGACCAGGTTTGAACGTCGCCGGCATCACCGGCAAGAATGGCACAAGAGCAACTGCCAGTCCGACAACGGGCTTAGAAAAGAACGGGGAGCAACGCGTGTTATTTTTTCCATCAAAGGTACTTCGTCTGCCCAAGTCGCTGAGAAACTGTCAGTTAAACAATTGGATTAAGCAGCGAACCGTTTGAGTCGTTTTCCCTTTAACATGCCGTCCTCCGTAATGTGTAAGCCAAATAAAGTTAACGATAACCGGGTGGCGACGAGAGATTGTCGATTTAAAAATGCCCGACTTTGTCGCTCGGGTGCATTCGATTGTTATTTGCGTTCTTGGAAGCTACTTGCCGCAGTAAACTCACGTTCTTGGTTTTCGATTGATCGCTTTTGAGCGTAGTAGTTGCCGATTGCAATTAACGGGATGAAAATTAGTCCGTAGCTGAGCATTCCCCACGTGAGGTTGAAACGAAGCAAGCTCGTCAACAGTAATCGGGCGTCCTCGGGAGGTGCGGAGATTCGGTGTTCATCCTGCACGAACCACACGAGAAATCCCCGGTACGTATGATAAACGAAAGAGACGTCTCCGGGTTGCGGAGAGTCATGTAAGTCGAGTCCCGCGAATCGCTTCTGGAGCGGTTTCAACGCAAACTTCTGAATGCCGCCCATTAAGACAAATATTGGCACGCCAATAAAAGTCAATGGCACCCCAATCACCACAAACAGGAACAGGAGTTTCTCACCGATTGTCATACAGCGACTTCGCCTTCAGAAAATAACGAAAATGATCACCCAGCCGGAACCAGAAATCATCCAATTCTATCGCACGCACAAGTCCGCATTCTATTGTCTTGTGATGTCACCGACTGAAACCGGGAATTTGTCACAAATTTTGATGTCATTTGACAAGTAGGCTCAGTGCTCTGGAAAGTCAAAACGATCAGGTGTTTTGGCGTAGGCGATAACACAGCCAAGGCGATGTTAACCCCATCTCAATCAAGGTGTCTTTTGATATTGTCATCGCGGTCAGTTATCTGCTCGTAGTGTCGATAAAATCGGTGTTTTGGCCGACATTCTGACAGCGACCAGTCCGGAGCTCAGTCCTGTCAGAAGGATTGCTACCAAAACCATCGATAGCAGCAACAGTGGAACCGAAGCGTCACCGAACAAGAGATGGGGAAGAACCGAAAACAAGGCAGCAACCAACCCGATCAGCATTCCGGATAACAACAAGACAGCATGTTCGGCCAACACTATTTGGCCCACCCTGCCCCGCGAAAAACCGATCGCCTGCATTAACGCTAATTCGCCACGTCGTTCGACGACATTGCGAAGTTGCACAGTAGCCAAACCAAAAGTTCCCAGCAACAAGCCAAACGCGCCGAGCGTCTGGAACGTCGACAGGTAAGTATTCTGAACGGCCAGAAACTCCGACAAAACCTCCATGGATTTTGAAACATCCAGCCCATAGTCCGAAAGTTCATTTTCCAACTTGGAGATTTGTGACTGGGCGACTCCATCATCGACCTTTGGATTGGAGTGGTCTAAATGCCTCGAAATAAGAAACGCCCGGTAACCGGTCACCGAAGGAAACAGCTTGACAAAGTTCTTTTCGCTAACAATCAGGCTTCCCTGCAAGGTACTGTTCGACAGGAGTCCCGCCACTTTAAAAGAGACTTTTTTTCCACCATCAAATTCAACTTCGTAAAGGCCACCCACTCCAAAAATCTTCAGACTGTACATCGCTGTATTTTTGTCGATCACCACCGGAATGGACCCGTCGGACGTCTCTCGATCCAACAGCAACCAGGGGTTCTGCTCTTCAGGTTCACTTGCGGCAATGCTACCTCCCCAGTCAAATCCTCCGACATCGGAATCTGGGCGAGAATTAAAGCGGTCGATCAAAGCTTGCGTCACCCCCAAAACCTTGGGCCGTTGAGCCTGAAATGGATTGTTGCAGCCAGCCTCGTCTCCCGGCAAAAGCCGCAAAGAAAAAACTTCGAGATCATCCAAGTCCGCAAGACTTTCGCCTAGAAGGTCTTGCCTTGCCAGAGGATCCTGAAAATCACCAACCACTGGCCGACTACTTTGGCCAATGAATTCAAATCCTCCAGTCCCTCGTTCACTGGGTGTCAAGTGGAATGAACTGACCGCGACAATCAAAAATGTTGCCGAGGCAACCAGCCCAATCGTCAAGGTACTTCGCAAAGGATTGCGTCGGGCATTCTGAACTGCCAAGCCGGTCGCTGACAATCCGCCGAATGGATTGGTTGGACGATTGAATTCCATCCATACCAGACTAAGTAAGGCGGTCAACATCAGAAAACCACCTCCCATGAACGCACCGGCTTGTGCCTCGCCGCCGAGTGAAATTGCAGCCACAACCGACAAAACGACAGCAAGAAGAAAGCAACCCAAGGTGAACAGCTTTAAACGTCCCCAATCGGCACGTTGGACCTGTATTTGAGGGTCAAATTTTCCACTCAACAATTCTCGGACAGTCGTCCTTCGTATTCTCCCAATCGTTACCCCGATCGTCCCTAGCGAAACTACAATTCCTACCAAAAAGCCAATCGAAAGAGATTGCCAGGTCCAGTGGAACTCCATAAACGAAGTCATGACCGCACCCACCCACCAGGTGGTTAAACCAAACACCATTAACTTCGCATAACCAACACCCACCAAGACTCCGGCCAATGAGCCCCAGAACGAAATGACCAACCCCTCCATCAGTAACAAACTCGATAGCTGCTTTTGACCGAGGCCGACCGATGATAAAAGACCCAGTTGCTGCGATTTTTGCTCTACGCCAAGGCGAAACAAAAGAGCAATCAAAATCAATGCGGAGGCAATAATGAAAAAACTGAGGGCCAGAAAAAGAACGTCAAACGGTGTTGATCCCGAGGAGGCCTGATAATTGCGTCTCTTGATGGGTGTAAATTGAAAACCAAAGTTCAGATTTTCCTGAGCTGCTGCGTTTGTAAATCGTTCGCCAAGCTCAAGCGGTGAGACTTCGGTTGTCGCAATCCGTAGCGATGTCACTTTTCCAAATCGACTACCCCACAATTCCTGTCCGACCGCTAAATTAACAAATGCCTTAGGCGTCGTTCGATAGAATTGCCAATAGTCATCGTCCTGCGGACGAACTTCTGTTTTAAAAGGCAAATCCCATTTATTGATCGAGTTTTGATCCGTTACCCCCGGAACGAATGGCGTCAAATCGGGGTCATTCGCCAGCGTCGGGCTGGTTTCGAATTCAGCGTTACGCCGTCGATTAAAAGGTGTTTTTGGTTGGGTGATGGCGGCGATATCCTGTAGCTTGAACACTCGGGTACGGGAGTTCAATTTTCCATGGGAGGCCTCGGGCTCGTAAAAATTAACGGAAATCAACTCCCCGATCAAAGTACGCCACTGGTCAAGCAAATCAGATTTGGAATACCCCTCTGTCAGCTTACCCGCCGACAAAAGCAAGTCGGTGGCGGCCCATTGATTAAGAACTATTTCATCTTCCGCCAAGTCTCCGATCACCTCACCGGTCACTGCCGAACGAAGGCGAAACCCATCGCTCCAGTCCGCTGCGGTCACCATGGAAAAAGGGATGGAATCAGCCTCGCCATCCACCCATTGAATCCCGTTGGCGAGGTAAGTCAAAATTGGTTGGCTCGTCAAATCCGCAAATGCTTTTTTTCCTACTCTTACCAATTCATCATTAAGCACCAGTTGTTCCGATGAAAGGCTGGTATAGGCAAACACATCTTTGGTGGTCGCCTCTTCTTGATCGCCAGTGCGGACCGGGTAAAACTGCCGGACTTCCTTGAACAGTATTCCCAGATCGTCACTGGTTGGCTTCAGCAGGTCGTTGAGCTGCCGAGTCTGTTGAGGCGTAGTGCCAAACGGTGCATTTTTCGCAGAAACGATTAACGCATTACAGCCTCCTTCCTTTTGCAACGCTTCCTGAACCGTTTCCAAAGGAGCAAAAACAATCCGGGGCAATAACTGCGTGGGATGGAGTGTCAATCTGCCAACACTTTTTGCTGGAAGAATATCAACTATTTTCAATCGGGCGATGGTCTCGTAAAGATCTTCTTTTTTACCAATCGGATTGTCGGCGTTGATTAACTGAGGCTTTGGAATCTGGACCGTCAGGAGGGTTTCGCTGTCTCCTGACAAATCATCCCTGGTGACTCCCAGATCTGATGCGAGCGGCTCGTTGATGACCACCGGCACTGTTGTCGACGAAAGATCAATATTGTCAAAATCAGGGAGAACGCCGTTTGGGCCTCGTGGACGAATTTTGTCATCGCTAAAGTCCCAAAATGAATTCTTGCATCCGATTAAGGTCACTTCGTTGGCGACATTTTTCTCATCGGCAGAAACCTTCATGGAGGCAGAGGCATTGGGAAATATGACAATGGCTTCGGAGCGATCAAATTGCTCATCAAAACCATCGGTCGCCTCGAGCTCGGCCGCCAGCTCGGCTCGAAAAAAACGTTCTGACAAAAGGATTTCGTCTATTTTTCCCAAGCCGTCCAGCGAGATGTTCCGCAGGCTACCACGCATGCTATCCCCGACCAACAGTGCGCCGGTGAGAACTGCCGTTGCGGCTAATACTCCCAGGCTGACGGCAAGGTTGATGCGGGCAAAATAGAACAGGCTGCGAAGGACAAATTGAATCCGATTCATGATTCGATCCTTTCCTGCTGATCGACTCCATCAAGATCGCTTTCGGTAACGAGCCCGTCCACAAAATGAAGTTTTCGTGCAAACCGGTTAGCGAGTTCAACACTATGGGTCACGGTGATCAGCATGGCTTTTTCGGCTTGCTGCATTTCCAATAGCATTTCTCCAACACGGTCAGAATTTTTCTGATCAAGGCTACCTGTTGGTTCGTCAGCGAGGATGATTCTGGGCTGAAATATCATTGCCCGTGCAATCGCGACCCGTTGTCGCTCTCCACCCGATAGTTCTGCGGGACGATGTCGAATCCGCTCAGCAAGTCCAATACGCTCGATCAGATATTTTGCCCGGTCAATTTCATTCGCTGAACTCTTGCCGTTGGCAAGCGTTGGCAACAGCACGTTTTCAAGCACGCTAAGCTGTGGAAGAAGATGATGTTCCTGGAACACAAATCCAATATTCTGGTTTCGAAAAGCAGCCAACCCCTTTTCATCCAGATCGAATGGATCCTGACCATCAAGCTGCAGTTTCCCCGAAGTCGGACAGTCGAGCGTCCCTATGATGTGCAACAGAGTACTTTTTCCAGAACCGCTGGGTCCAAGGACCGCGATGTTACTGCCCCCTTTTTCATTTCCCTCCATCGAAAATGAAATTCCCTTTAATATTTCCAAATCCTGATTCTGACCAGAAAATGTTTTTTTTAAATCAGTAACAATAAGGCCGGACATGATACCTATCTATCAATGAATGGTGAGAGGACGGTTAATCCTTAGTATGTAACAGAAAAAAATTCACTCAGGCTTGGACTGCAGCAAGTCTATTGATTTTCCGGAGGGTCGATCGGGAGCATAATCGTACCCGAGCAGCCCGACGGCCGTTGCGGCAATCTGTGACTGTTCCACGTTTTGACCCGCCCGATTCCCAAGCGGTGCAACACCCTGGCCAATCGCAGCTACCCAAATCCGGTCGGAACCTGGGTAAATCACTCCATGATTTTTCCACCCTTCCCTTCCATCACCGCGACCATGGTCTGTGGTCAACAACATAGTTGTCTTATCACGGTACTGGGGAATCGACTGCAGTGTTTTCCAAATTCGCTGTATATATTGGTCGGTTCGGTAAGCCGATTCAAGGTACATGTCATAGCGGCCATCATGGGCCCAGTCATCTGTTTCACCAACAGCAACATAAAGCACTTTGGGCTTGCGTGACTTCAGGTAGGCGATCGCCCCATCGACCGTAAAAACATCCATTCGTACGTTGGGCCACACCCGGGGCGATTCAGCCGCAAAACGATTCAAAGCGGTGACCTCCCCCCTCTCGCCAAACTCTATTGGAACCCATCCGGCATTGACATAAATTCCACTGCGTTTGTCGTTGATGATAAAAGGAAAAACGTCCCAGGAACAAAAAGCAGCAACCCGTCCTTGGAAATTTTTCCGCTGGTTTAACCACTCCAGAAACGTCATGTTCCTGTTGTAAGTTTTACTGTTGGAAGAAACCCGTGGATCGGCTCGACCGGTCAGTATTTCGTTATAGCCTGGATAGGAAAAATCGAAGCCATTGGTCGTATTTGCCATGCTATCCTTGGCAGGGTCTCCTATGATCTGACCCGATGCCGCTATTGTTTTCCAAAAAAAAGGAAGTAACCTCTCCCTCCGATCTTCGGCTGTTTCTCTCCAGAATTTCCCTCGCAGGCCACCGACATCGCGGACGCCATTTTCCTTGGTCATCAACCGCTGATCGGCACCGCCAAAGACTTCCTGCCAGCGCAGCCCGTCGACTGTAATCAGGATTAAATTTTCCGCTGACTTCCCCGTTTCATTGGTCTTTTGCCCCACTACTAGTGCTTTTTGACCTGATGATGAAGTGTCTTGACCTGATGATGAGGCGGAAATGGAAATCACCCCTCCCCAAAAGAGCAAGACCATCCATCGAGTACAGAAATGGGCAGGCAAGAGGTCCAGCATCGAAATATCCTGTAAAGGTTTTGGCGAAACAATTGGTTAATCGGTAAACCAAGTTGAAATTTTACGATTAATCATAAAAAAAGCCGCAGTAAAACTGCGGCTGATCGACTTGGCTTCTTTTTGCGGAAACTCAGACCGTCGCCGTTTTGATTCGAGCTTCTCGTAATCCCCTGCTGAGGATATCCCGCAACATGGGAGAGTAGTCTTCAAATTTATTCTCATCCGGACTGCCGTTGGCAAACTGATAAATCGCGTCCCTTGGCTTGACGCCCAAAGAAACCAGAGTGGAACTGACGGTGCCATAATCGCCATCTCGAACGACCATGCTGGGACGGTCTGGACTGGAAGGAGCCCGAGCGAGCACCTTGCTCGCAACGGCAAGAAACTTCACTGGTGAATCAAGAGTTTGCAGTGTCAATAACCTCTTCGCCATTGCCACCCTTTCATCTCGAGGGTCATTGACGTTGCGGTCGGACACAATATTCAGCCCCTCTTCCAATTCATGGGCCTCCAATTCATTGCCACCATGGACAATCCAGCCACTTTCGGAATCGGCGATGATATAGTTGACACCCTCATACTCGTTGGAATGCAACTCTTCCATTGCCGTATTAACAGCGTCACGTGCCGAAACGGACTTCAAGAGATCCCGAGACAAGGCTTCGCGTGACTTGTGCGCCATCGTCGAAACATATTTTTTCCGAGGTGTCGCACCAACCATCATGCCGTGTTGGTTAACACCCAGCCAGGTTCCACCCGCTACCCCGTCCATGCTGGCGAGAATTCGAGGTTTTCCAGACTGTATAGTAGGTTTATTAACTTTATGAGTGAGTAACTCCTCCCTGTTAAAAGCAATTAAAATTGGAGATTCAGGCACAAGCTTATATAAAACTGCCAATAGGCTCATCCGATTTTCGGCTCACTTTCTATCTGGTCAGATTGGGATTAGAAAAATTCAAATGTAAATGAATTCGGCGAGCATAACACCCTCTCATGGGGGGTGCTGTAGTAATCTGTTTAGCAGTTATTAGGATTAATGCAGTATTCTATGCCCTTGCCGTTTTTCCTCCTGTGTTAGTTTGATTTTCAGCCCTGACGTAAGCCTCGGCTATTTATTGTTTTCCATCGAAAAGAAGACCCTTGACCAAAAAAATTCGAATCGGCGTTGTCGGCGTTGGAATGGTTTCAGATTATCACCATTTTCCGGGAATCGCGCTGGATCCTCGCGCTGAATTGGCTGGGCTTTGTGACACCAATGAAGAGTTATTGCAGGAAAAGTCCCGCGAACTTGGAGTGGATTTTGTCACCACCCAACCGCAGGAGTTAATCCGCAGCGACCAAATCGACGCTATTATTGTTGCCACCCCCAACTTTACCCATCGGGATATTTGCCTTGAAGCGGCAGCCCATGGGGTTCACGTCATGTGTGAAAAACCTTTGGCACTATCAGCCAATGAAGTCAGGGAGATGTACGAGGCTGCACGGGACAACCAAATCGTGCACATGACCGCTTTCACCTATCGATTTGCGCCATCGATGATATTCATGAAACACCTGCTAAAAACAGGTGTTTTAGGCACTCCACGCCATTTTCGCAGCCAACGATTTCTGGACCTGCCGGAAACCAGTTGGGGCTGGCGGCAATACAGTGAATTGGCTGGAGCGGGGGATTTATTTGATATGACGATTCATCGGATCGATTTTGCCATCGATCTTTTGGGACCCCTCAAGTCCATTTCCGGCGGCGTCGCCCGATTTGCTGAACGAGACAAGACCCAAACCGGCGAACCCTGCCGACCTTCGGATGTCGACGATTGGTCGGCTCTGATTGGCGAGTTCGAGTCGGGCGCGGTGGGCGTCTGGGAGGGCACCACACTCGCTCGAGGTTACCAATTAAAGGGATTTGGACACGAATGGGCCGAAATAAATGGCAGCGAAGCGACCGCAGTTTATAGAATGCATGACCCAAACCACCTATTATTTGGTAAAACCGGGGGAGATCTGGAACCGATGCTGGTGCCAGATGAGTTTCTGAAACCTGCGGGAAGCCCACGGGACCCCACTCAGGGAGAACCAGGAACTGTTTTCCGATATGATTTGGTGTGGGAGTTTGTTTCGGCTATCGCTGAAAATCGCCCTGCCGATCCATGTTTTTTCGACGGCCTGCAAGCTCAAATTGTTGCCGACGCAGTCCTGCAGTCCCAACAAGACAGAGCTTGGATTGACATAGCCACTGAACCTCGTTGATTGAAAGCACATTTAGTTTGGTGCTAAAGCGAATTTAATTGAAAGTTTCCATGGCTTCTCTCCTCCCGAAAACCGATTTGGCAAGCACGCCTCAGTTGGCAACTCGCTCTGTCACCGGTGTCAAAATCCTTGGAACCGGTTCCTTCGTGCCGGAAGTCGTTTTAAAGAACGAGGACCTCGCTGAACTGGGATGTGACACCGAATGGATCAGGCAGCGTACAGGAATTCTCGAGAGGCGAATTGCCCCTGAGGATCAGGCGACCAGTGATCTGGCTTACGAAGCAGCTTTGGATTGTCTCGTTAAGTCGGGAACCTCGGTCGATGAGATTGACCTGATCATGATAGCGACCATGACGCCGGACCATTACGCTCCCTCCACGGCCTGTATTGTCCAACATCGTTTAGGTTGCCAAGCCCCGGCGTTTGATATGAACGCCGCCTGTTCCGGCTTCATTTATGGATTGATTACTGCTGCTCAATTCATCAAATCGGGCTGCTATAAGCGTATTTTGCTGATCGGTGCCGAGACGATGGCCCGCCTCGTTGATCCCAAAGATATCAAAACCGTCCCGCTTTTTGGTGACGCCGCTGGTGCGGTCATATTGGGTCCGTCCGAGGATGGAGATCAGAGCTGCGGAATCCTCTCTTTTGAATTGGGTTCGGATGGTTCACAGGGTGATTTGCTACTGATTCCATCTGGAGCATTCAGGGAACCGATTACCGTCGAGCGAATTAAGGAGGGCCGACATTATTTGCAGATGGACGGTCGACCCGTTTTCAAATGGGCGGTCCGTCAAGTTGCCCAGTCGACTCGAAACGTGGTTGCTGATGCCGATTTGAGTCTCGACGACATTGACGCCTTCATTTTTCATCAAGCCAACATCCGAATACTTGACGCAGCAGTCAACGACTTGGGTATTCCGGCGGAAAAGGTATTTACCAATCTTCACAATTACGGAAACACCTCAGCGGGAAGTGTTCCTTTGGCGATTGACGAAGCCAAGTCCGTCGGGTTGATCAAGCCGGGAAGTAAAACCGTACTGTGCGGTTTTGGCGCTGGCCTGACCTGGGGTGCTGCGGTCTTCCAGTGGTAACGAACTCTTGATGGTTCTTGACTTGATGGTCGAGCGATGGAAGACGGTCAAATCCAGTATCAATTCCCTGCTGAATGGGAGCACCATGCTTGCAGCTGGTTAGCATGGCCGCACAACAGCCAGACATGGCCCAGTAATTTGCCGGGTGCACAAATCGAATTTGAACGATTCG
Source organism: Planctomycetota bacterium (assembly GCA_014238905.1). Lineage (GTDB taxonomy): Bacteria > Planctomycetota > Planctomycetia > Pirellulales > Pirellulaceae > JABAAE01. The sequence goes on along the minus strand of JABAAE010000013.1, from coordinate 13,063 downwards.
TGCGAATCCTCAATGACGCCGAACCTGTCAAACTGCTGGTCGCAGACTCCCAAAAGACGGCCGTAGAGAAACGACTTTCGGGATGCAAAAACCTGCAGTTGGTCAGCTACCAGACCAACGACAGTTGGATTCGGGATTTTGGTCCCACATTCGTCCGCAACCCGATGGGGAACTCAATTGCCGGCGTCACTTGGACATACAATAGCTGGGGTGAAAAGTACCCTCCCTACGACCTTGATGCCGCTGCTGCAGATTGGATCATCAGCCACCTTGGACTCGAAAAAATCAAAAGCAAGCTGGTCATGGAGGGGGGCGCCATCGAAACCAATGGTAGCGGGATTTGCCTGACCACTCGATCCTGTCTGGAACAACGCAATCCCAAGTGGCCGATTCGTGAGATAAAAAAAGAGCTAACCACACGACTCGGTTGCCCGACGGTCGTCCTCGTAGAGCCGGTTGCCATCGAAGGTGACGATACCGACGGCCACATTGATCAGGTCGCCCGATTCGTTGACAAAAAAAATATTGTCTGCTGCAGCTCTCAGCGCAAACAGCTTGAAAGAACGCTAAGCCTCCCAAATAACACAAATCATTGTGATGCTGAGCTGGAACTCCATAGCCTGCCAAAACCACCATTAATCAGGAAATTCGGACAGACCATTCCCGCCAGTTACACTAATTTTTTCATCGCCAACGGAATCGTCGTCTCGCCAGAATTTGGAGTTTCTACCGACTCTATCGCAGCCAATCAATTGAGGGAATTTTTTCCGGGGCGAACGGTGATTGGGGCGTCTTCGATTGAACTGGCTGTCGGACTGGGATCGTTTCATTGCCTTTCACAACAACAACCGGCATAATCATCAAAATTCGATACAATTGCCAACCCATGGGATTAAAGTCGCGCCCTACTTAAGTGCGATCTAAATTTCGGCGGACGCATTCCAAAAGAGGCTGGATTCTCTGGCTCATGAAATGGCCTGTTACTAACGCCAACCACAAAAATGTCGGAAAAGCGGCAGGAATCCACGCCATTTTGTTGACCAATCAACCGCAATTCAGAATAATTGTCGGGGCGTGGCAATATTCCGAGGTTCGGTGGGTCGACTGAATTCGGAAATCAAATACAGGTATTCCTTCAGAATGAACATCGTCACGCCATTAAAAACCCTGTTAACGCCCTTTCTGCTGCTGTTCGTTCTTGATGGGATAACAGCCACATCCCTACCGGCGCAGGAAATCGTCTCCCTCATTAATGGGGTTCAAATCCAAGGCGAATCGTCGAGCGCAGCTGAAATTTTTGTGCTGGGAAAAGGGCAAGTCTGGATGGTCAATGATGACGTCCGCAGGTACTGGTTCCACAGTCGTTTGTTACGGAATCGACCGGCAGCCATTCCAAGTGTTGCAGAAGAAGAATTCATTATTCCCCAACCCAAAATACAAATCAGCTCCACCGGAAAGCCAAAAGGAATCTATCTGTTGAGCGCCGGGGACTTTGACGAATTCGGTCACCGGATTTGCACAATCACTACCGGCATCAACCCCAAGCCCAGGTTTGTTTTTCAGGGGATCACAAAAATTACTCCCCGTTATTTCGTTGTCAGCTGTTTGAATGAACGCAATGCAGCGAGCCTGACATGGGAGATGCGGATGTCGACTTCGACGTTGCCTCGTGAAACCCTGAGTCGGCTTCTGAGGCATCAGGTGAAAAATCGCGAAGATCTTGCCGGTCGCCTGAGAATCGTCTCCTTCTATCGTCAAGCGGAGATGTACAACGCGGCGATGCTCGAACTGAAAGCAATCATTCGGGATTTTCCTGAACAACGTGAGCTGAGAAAAAAAGAAATCCAGGCGTTGGCTGCGGCCCTCTCCAAATACCAGATCCGGCAGATACGATCTCTCCTTGGAGTCGGGCAATACCAGAATGCCCAAAAACTGATTGACGGCTTCAAGGAACGGCAGGTCGACGATGAAACTCTAGTCGAGCTTGCTGACCTCGAATCTGACACAACCAAGATTGCCGGCGAACGGACAGCGATATTAAAAAAGCTGGGTGAATTTGTCGCCATCCTGAAAAAGCAAGACAAGTTGGTTGGCGAGAGCGCTACCAGAGTCGATCAACTCCTGAAAACACTGGATTCAGATCTTGATCGAATCAGCCTGCCCCGGTTGGCCGATTTTTTCAGATTTTTTGATGACGCTTCACAGGAAGCCGATGAAAAAGTATCGCTGGCGATTACCGGCTGGTTGATGGGAAGCGGATCAGGACGGCAAAACTTTTCCACAGCACTTTCACTACTCACCGTCCGCGACCTGGTCGTTGAATACCTGAACTCGGATAATCATGTTCATCGAAATGAAATCCTCAGAAAACTGGAATCCATGGAGGGAGCCTCTGTTGCCAATATCGCCAAAATCGTCACTAACCTGACGCCCTATGGTGCTCTGGATGAAACCGAACGGATTGGGCCAGGATGTTACCGAGTGAAGATCCCAAGTTTGACCGCCGGCAAATCGTATGAATATCTTGTCCAGCTGCCACCAGAATACAATCCGTATCGCCGCTATCCTGTTGTGGTCACCCTTTGCGGCCAAGGATCAAATCCAAAGATCCAGCTCGACTGGTGGGCTGGCGAATCTCTAGACCCGGAAAAACATCGTGTAGGGTATGCCGGGTACCACGGACACATTGTCATCGCTCCGATGTGGAAATCCGAAACCCAATCACATTACAAATATAATGTTCATGAACACGCTGCAGTCCTTCGCAGCCTGCTGGATGTTAAAAAGAAATTTTCGGTAGACACCGATCGAGTCTTCCTCTCCGGGCATTCGATGGGAGCTGATGCTGCATGGGATATTGCATTGTCGCACCCCGATCTGTGGGCAGGCGTCATTCCTATTGCGGGTGGAAACGCCAAGTACATCAAGTTTTATTCTCAAAACCTGAGAGGTGCTTTCCCGATGTATTTCGTTCATGGCGAACATGATTACAACCTTGAGGAAATGAATGTCAGCGAATGGAAAAGCTACATGGTAAGTCCAAAGAATGACATCATCGTCTGTCAGTTTCAGGGCCGAGTGCATGAACACTTCCAGGAAGAAATCGGCAATCTTTTTGACTGGATGAAGGTTCAACGGCGAAGCGTCAAAAAGGATTCCATTGATTGCCGAACCTATCGTCCCTGGGACAACTTCTTTTGGTGGGTCGAAGTAAGAAACCTCGACCGAAAAAACACGATCCTTCCTGAAGAGTGGGTCACAGAAAAGCCAAAAACACCCGATGGAGGAAATCGCGCAGCCGCCGTTGTGAAAGCCAACATTACCAAAACAGCCGCGACCGGAGACTACGTGGTTAATATTCAATCGCCTGCGTCCAATGCAACGGTTTGGCTTGCTCCTGAAAATTTTGATCTAACCAAGAAACTCAAAATGAACGGGACTACGGTCAAATACCAACCAAGTGTCAACACACTGTTGGAGGACGTGCGGACCCGCAGAGATCGGCAACATCCTTTTTGGGCCCGGATCGATCTCTATCGCCAACAGTCATCCTGGCGGCAAGTCGAATCTCCCCAATAAAGAAGAATCCCGCTGTCGGTTGGGACAAGGCGACAATAGAACAACGAATTCTGAGGACGACCCTCAGAACCGGTCGCTTGTTATTGAGTCGAATGAAGTCAGTCGACCAAGAGCATGGTTCACTTCTGGACAGTTCATTGATCGTGTCCGATTGCTCGGTTCCCAATAAAAATAGTCACCACGAGCACAATTTGCCCCTTCATTCTTGCTGGCAAGGGAGGCGAAATCGCTCCTGCGGGAAGACGGCTAATCACTGAGAAAGATACACCGTTAGGCAATCGTCATGTCTCTTTGCTGGAAAGAATGGGTGATTGGACAGGCCCCCTTTGGGCAGAGCACCGGCAAAATCCAATTAGAATCCTAACCTGTCGTCGTGGCTGATCAATCCGCTTCTAACGGGAGGAGACATTTTTTTAAGACAGGGTGAGCCAAGTCGAGTTTGTACATGATCTGATTGTAATCGTACCGAGGCGTCTGATCCGGGTTACCAGAAAACATGTTGGTATAGGTTCCTTCAAAAAAAATGTATCGCCCGTTATCTTTATCAAACATCTTGTGCTGCTTTGGATTGTAGAAACTGTATTTCTCATGGGTGGCAATTTTGCAGCCCGCCAGCCAAGGTCCGGTCAACTGTCTCGATTCGGCATACCAAACCTCACCCAGATACGAAGAGCCAAACGACTGAACACCAATCATGATCCATCTTTGGCGATAGGAGTTCCAACCGATGGAACCGCTTTGGATCGTTACCAGCTTTCCTTGGTCGTCACGAATCTGAAACAACCCTTCGGTGGACGTGATTTTTTTTTCGCCGACCAACCGAGCCTGCAATTTGGGGGTAAAGGGAATCGTGTCTTTTTTCCATTGATAGATCAGCGATCCGTTTTTTCGCTCCACGGCCATGTCCCCCTCTCGGCTTCCCTTTCGGAGACAGGTATAGGCTTCATAGGCGGACAGGTCCTTCAAGGCATTAGCGTTTGCGGGAACGCGGACCAGCGGGAATGGATTTCCGAAATACACATACTCGACCTCTCCAGTTTTGTGTTTCAACGGATGGCCAAATGGAAAAATGGCCGCCTCCAGATCAAACTCCGTGATCTTCTCAAAGCGTTTTTCCTCTTCGTTAAAACGAACGAGTCCTTTTTGATAGACCGACAGGGGAGGTTTAATTTTAACATAGGTTGCATAGAGCTCCTCTTTTTCCTGTGCACCCTTGACTGTCACCAAGCCGTTAATCCAGGTAGGTCCATTTCCGGGCATCTTGGCCGTCGGCTTGGCAAATCCTTTTTGGTTCAGAAAATAATTCAGATCAATACCAGTTTCTGGATCGAGCCCGCCATCGGCTGGCAACCGGGATGTCGCACCTGGTACATGAAAGTTGCCCAAGGGATACGAAGCACGATTTGTATCACCCCAGAACCAATAAATTTTTCCATTAAAAACCGCATTCACTACACTGTCAGATCCGAAGACCTGACCGTTAAGCAGAGCTCGCTTAACCGGTGGTTCTTTGCCGACCAACACCGTATCTCGATAGATGCCCGCACCCGTCACGCGGTAAAGCCGTTCGGCAATGTTGATGCGAGTCATCTTGAGAGTCGATTCCTCGCCAAGGGTAATTGCCAACGCGGTTCCCCGGTATCCGAAACCATCCTTGGGGAATTGGTAGCCATGACTGTTGAGATGAAAGTACACCTTTTGTCCAACCAAGCCGGGCTCATTGATCGCGATCAATCCCGCGGAATCGGTATAGTAGCGGATATTATTAACGGTCCTGAGTTCCACCATGGGAACGCCCCGACCGGTCACGTCGTCAACAACACGAATGGAAAAATAGTCGGCGCCTGGTTCAGCAAGAGCGGTGGCCGTCTGGGAAAGACCGCCAATAAAAATCAGCCAGGAGGCTGCCCAACAAAGGCGTCTTGATAATCCGAAAGATGATTTCACCAAATCCTGAACTCCCACGCTTAGGACGATTGACTTCGCCAAACGGCAGCCACAAGCAACTGGCCACCGATTCAAGTTTATCATGCTGATCCGGCGCAACAACAGATTGGACGCCAGCGGATCAAGTCGAGCGGCAGGTAGCCACCCAACCAAACGGGCCGCCAGAGAGATCAAGTCCGGCAACCGGCGAAAACAACGCACATTCAATGGCGACTGGTCTTCTCGACACCCAGCAATCACTCCCCCAGTATTAGACAAGCCGCTTCGGGGACCATCGTCATCATCACCGATCCGTATTGGAAAAGCGTTGAATCGCGTTGAAGATTTCGACCGCTTATTCGTGCCTTAATGCCTCGATAGGATCCATTTGAGCAGCTCGCATCGCCGGATAAATTCCAAAAATGACGCCCACCATGACGGAAATACAAAAAGCCAATGGAATCGAGAGCGGAACGATAATCGCTTCGGTCTCCTTGACGATTTCAGGTAGATTTTTCATAACATCAGGGGCAAATTGCTGAATAAGCGATCGGGAAAGTTCGACGACATGCGGACAAAGCAGTCCGCCAAGGATTCCTGTAGCTCCACCGACAACTGAAAGAGCAATGGTCTCAATCAAAAATTGCCGGATGATATCGCTTCGCTTTGCGCCGATGGCTCGACGAATCCCGATCTCTCGAGTCCGTTCGGTCACGGTGGCCAACATGATATTCATGATACCGATACCTCCCACCAGCAACGAAATGGCAGCGATCAGGCCCATGAACATCATAAACATGAACTTTGTGGTTTCGGCCTGTTCAAGCAATTCATAGGGCACAATCACCGAAATGTCCTGCCGTTTTTCTTTGCCGCCTGCCTCGAGGGTCGCCTTGATGACTTCGGCGGTCCGTGGGACATCCCGTACGTCCTTGATTCTTAGAGTCGCCTGGCTCAGTTCAAATACCTTGGCACTAAAAGATCCGCTACCACGTTTGATCACTGTATCCCCAAAACGCCTCTCCATCGTCTTGATATGAATGTAGACATCTCGGGAAAAATCCTGCGCCTCTAGTGAGCCACCAATCGCCGCGGTAGCATTTTTGGGCTTGAGGATTCCAACAACTTTGAAGTAGTACCTCGACTCTGGCATGTAGATCTGTTTGCCAAGCGGGTCTTCATAGGGGAACAGGTATTGAGCAAGATCGCCTGCCAGAACACAAACATTGGAAGAGACGTCAATCTCATCATCGAGAAAGCGACCATCTCCTTCGATCTGGAGCCTTGTGACCTCTGCATAGCCCGATGTACAGCCGACCAGCCGACCATCAATGGGCTTTACGTCCGGATTACCGGCGTATGAAAATTTGTAGGGCAATTCACGAATTCTCAGCACCTTTTCTACAGTGCTGATGGTTTTTTCAATGGTTTCACATTCCGAACGGGTGAGACCATATTTTTTCGGAGCGCTAAATCCACCGGCATCATCGTCAGGGGGCTGGATCGAACGAACAATGATATTGTCAGCGCCCAAGCCTTCAATTTGTTCTTTGGCTTTTTGGCTGATTCCCTCGCCAATTGCCAATAGCCAAATCACACTTGCGACACCAATAAAGATGCCAAGAACGGTTAACAGGGAGCGCATTGGATGCAGCAAGAGACTCTTGACTCCCAGAGCCCAGGTGCGAAGCCATAGCATGGTCAAAATCCCTAACTGTTGGCCGTTACATCGGGTGAAGCCGATCCAGATGAACCCAAGTCGGATTCTGCAATCTGGCTTGCGTTGGTCACGCGGTTTTCCGTGACCAAGTCGGTTTGCACCAAACCGTCCCGTAACCGAATCACCCGTTTTGCACGCGCTGACACCTCATCTTCGTGGGTCACCATGATGATGGTCCGGCCTTCATCATTGAGTTTTTCAAACAACTGGAGAATTTCGTCGGTGGTCACCGAGTCCAGGTTTCCAGTTGCCTCATCAGCCAAGATAAAATACGGATCGTTAACGAGTGAACGAGCAATCGCTACGCGTTGTTGCTGACCACCGGAAAGCTGCGTCGGTCGATGCCCCAACCGATCTCCCAAACCCACCAACGCGGCCAGCTCACGGCATCTTTCTCTGGCGTCCTTGTTGAGCCGTCCCTGGTAATACAACGGGACTTCTATATTCTCTTCAACGGTCAACTGTGCAATCAGATTGTAAGACTGAAACACAAAACCGATTCGAGTCGCCCGTATAGTGGACAACTCATCATCGTTCATGGCCGCGACGTTGTCTTTCCCCAGGAAAAACGAGCCGGATGTGGGACGGTCCAAGCATCCCAACAGGTTTAACAACGTACTCTTCCCGGAACCAGAAGGTCCCATAATCGCAACGTAGTCACCTTGTGGGACGTCAAATGTCACGCCTCTTAACGCGCGAACTTCTTCGCTTTGAAGCTTGTAAGTTTTAGTTAGATCGTTGATCTTGCAAGCGAGAGATGAATCTACCATTCGAATCGAAAAACCTTTTTATTTTTTATTCTAATAACAACACCACTTAGTTCGGTAGCAAAATCTGGTGAAAATCCTTAATGACATCCCTGATCTTGCCAACGCCGTCAGATAGTAAAATGATGTCAGGCCGAATCTGAGCCGGTATCGGCCTCTCGTTTTTGAGCTTTCGCACTGTCAGAATTCGTTTTCAACGACGCCGGGGTGTCCTTACCGGATTTGTTGAAAGTGGTTTCGTCGGCACCAGACTTTTTCTCAACCCGTCCTTTTTTGTTTGCTTTTTTAGCCTTTGGTTTTGTACTGGATTCTTTGCTGCGTCCTTTAACGGCCCTGTTGCCAGCGGTTGACGATTTACCGTCTTGGCTGGCGTCCGAAACAGGTAACTCCGGCAAATCCATCAATTCTTTGAACCCGGCCGGATTTAACGCCACTTCATCACCCTCCGATAGACCGGAAAGCACCACAACATTGGTATCATTGTTGGAGCCAACCTCGACTTCTACGGTCTCCCAATCCGACGTGTTTGACTTTATTAAACAAAACGTCTTTCCACGGTAGCCGTAAACCGATTGAATAGGAATCATCAGAGCATCATTCAACCGCTCGGTTTCAACGGTCACCGACGCATTCATTCCCGGCCGGATTTCAGGGGTCGGATTTTCAATTTCAATATAGACTGCAAATTTCCGGACACCGCCGCTCCCCCATCCATCAGGCTCGGCGTACTGATTGACCTTGGTTACTTTCCCCGCAAGCGTCTTTCCGTTGAGAGCATCAACAGCGATCACGACTGGCATCTCTTGCTTGATCGACGTTACACGGGACTCATTTACCGTTGCCCGGACCTGCATCTTACTTGGATTGGGCAAGCGAATGAGCACCTGCCCCTCTCGAACGCTGGCACCTTCCTCGAGAACAAATTCAGCACTGCCACGGCGGGAAAAAACATTTGCGTAGACGACTTGGCCTTGCTGGCCTTCGGGAACAACAATGATGCAAGCGGCTAACTGTGCCTTGATTTCAGAATACGTAGCGGATTCGATCTTCTGCGCCGCCAGAGCTGCATCCAGCTTGCTTTGGGCAATGTTCTTTTTTGCATCAAGCTCTTTTTCGTTTTTCTCTTTGGAGTATCTGTCCAATACAAACAGCGACTCCTTGGCTGCTTCTAATGATCGCTTTGCACGATCTCTGGCCGCTTCGTCAGAACGTAATTGGATCCGTGTGATAAAACTCTTTGCCTGCAGCTTCTTACTGAATTTGACAAACTCCTTGGCTGTCTCAAACGCTTCTTCTGCCTCACTGATCTTGTTCAAAATCTCGCTGCGACTCTCTTTATAAGTCCCCTCGACATATTCTTTATGGGCGGCATTGGCAGCAGCCAAATTATTTGTCGCCGCTTTGACGGCGTCGTTTGCATTTGCAAGGGCAATTTCCTGGGTTTCAAAGCCGGCCTGAATTTCGTCCGATCGCAATTCGACCAGGAAGTCTCCTTCTGAGACCATGGTACCCTCTTCCACCATGTCTTTGATCGTCACTCCGCGAGAACCATAACGCGATTTAACATCACACCGAATTTCAACGTTTTCTGAGCTTTGAATTTCACCTTGGTCAAGAACCTCTTTGGAGAAAGACCCCGTGAATGCAATTGCAGTCAATGGCTGCTCAAGGCTGGATTGACCCGAACCGGCGGTAAAGTAATACAGGCCAATCGCCAATACCAGAGCGCCAAGTACACCAATTAACACCAGATTCAAAACCGAACCGGATTGACGACGTCTTAATGCAGCTTTGCAGCTGGGATTTAGGCTTTGCAATTGATCATTTTCCATGGAGGAATTCACATTAATCATTGATCTGACAGTCACCATTCAATTTAAGTTCAACCAAACCGATTCTCACTCGAATCAGACCCATGCAAATTCAGAAAAAACAGGACCCTGGCCATTTCTGACCAAGCCAACCATTTTATAACCGTATGATTCAGAGCTCTGTGAAAGGCTTTATACGGCCATTCTAATTTGAAGCAGGTTTGAACCAATGTGATCAATTCGACCAGGCGGGAACGATTTCGCTGAAACCGTACTACTTTAACTTCGTCGTTCTGAAGCCGGGGTGGGGAAGGAATTTTGGGAAAGTTGTTGCCTTACCCTCACCAGCATAACTCGGTTTTCTGAAAAAGTCACTAGAAACCACGGTTGTCAACGGCTTGCAATCGAGCTCGTGTCTTAAAATGAAACACCTGCCCATTTTAGGAGTTTTCCGCCGAACGGTGAATTATTCGATGTTCAACCCAAAAAGTTTCGCTAAACCCCCACTTTTGAACAAATGGGAATCCAGCCCAGCGACCAAACTTGAATCAGGGGAGCCGTTTTTGCGAAGCGATTTTAGGGATTGACCGGATTTCCTTGGATAAGAAAGTCGCTTTCACCGGAAAATGGTCGGAGACTTTATCAGGATCTACCCCATTTTTTTGACAAATTGGCGTAAAGTCGATCACCTTTGCAGAGCGAAATTCGCTGGTTTTCTGTTCGTCGAAAACAATATTGTCATACGATGCGGTCTTCTTCAAATTAGTCGATTGGTCCGTAATGGCAGTTCGGATGGGTAATTTGGAAATCGAAAGAGCTTTGTGAATGACCTGAAAAGAGGCGTTGAAGTCACCCAGCAGGATGACATCATCTTCGTCAGCAAGGATCGTTTTCACATCCAGATAGACATCGTTCAGATTTGCCAATTCGACCGCAACCCTTTTGGGAACCGTATGCAAATTCACCAGCGAAAAAGTGAAAGGTGATTGGTTAACCTCGGGGGAAACCTGGAATCGGGTCACGACAGGAAGACGATCAAATTTCGTGGCGAACTTTTTTTCACTGACCACAAAACCTGGCAGATCCTCATTTCGCAAACGAATTCTGTTCTTGTCATAAAGGAACCCAAATTGTTCCTTGTAACTGCCCGGTTCCTTTTTACCGAGCAGCGGACTGATCAGATAATCGTAGTGGTTGCCTGGAACCATATTGAGGATTTCCACAAAGGTATTAAGCAGGCGACCATTTTTGTGAGTGATTTCCTGAATAGCCAAAACATCAAATTCCTGGGAAATCTCTACCAATGATTTCATCACATTCGGCGATTGCAATTGGGAAGCACCGAACCTCTGGACATTAAACGTCCCGATGGCAATTTCTGCTGGCGATTTGATTGGAGGCACGACCGTCGAAATCCAGTTCTTTGCTGCGGAAATCGCCGCCGACTCAATCCGTGCAGCCTGTTCGATCGCATCACCCGCTGATGCCCCCTCACTGTTCTCTCCTAGCAATACTTGGTCGAGATCATCGTCTAATGCAACGGGCAGCCAACTGTAACTGATCCCCGCAATCGAAAAATAACCTACTGATCCCAAGACCAATAAGCCTATCAAGGCGGGCAGAAAGTTCCTCAAATTGCGAGTGATCATTCGAAACCGGGAAAGAAAAGATCGTCTGCGGCGTGCCATTACTGACGCCTCCGTACGTCGGTCAGGTTATCAGGGTCCTTCCGAGTCACCTCAGACTTGGCTGGATTTGCGCCCATCAGAACCCAACAATTGAATAGGGACTCTGCCGGTAGAGTAAAAGGAATGACAGCCGACCGCCAGACGAATTGCGGCGAAAACAGGGATGCTAGCTAATCAATCCGCCGATCGAGCCCATCAGCCATCTTCACACCACGTTCAAAATCTGCCCAGCTGACAAAAGAGGACAATAGAGTCGGCAGCGATCTGGCATGGCCAAGACATTCAGGCGGAAATCACCTGAACCCTAAACTGGCCGGGACGAACGAAGATCACAGCCTGACTTTCGGTCGGAAAAGATGGTGCTGTCAAATGACCGGAAACTCTTTTCCAAACGGTTTAATTCGATTCCCGGAATGGGGCATCAGGAAGGGCGGCATTCATTCGGACAGTATCGATGGACTCGAAAAAATCCGGATGAGATTCACGCAATTCCGAGACGATTAACTTACCGATGGTGTTTTCAATCACTAGATGGCTCGCGAACCAGGCATGCAGACATCTCACGCGAGAAAAATTGCTGACACCGCCCACACCTTTGTCAAGGAATGAATCCAGACAATCCAGTCCGATCAGAGCTTCCTTTTCCTCCCTCGTGAGATAGGACCGGCGTTGGGCCATTAACGCCTGATGGTCTCGAGTCATTTGTTGGATCAAAGTCGGTTCTTCATCCAGTTTCCCTTGTAAATCGGCCGCCCATCCATTGGATTCCAACTCGCCGACGAGACGGGTTGCCTCCGGATCGGTCAACCAAAAAAGAGTGGGAAACGGTCTTCGGTCAACAACATTGGCTACCCGAATAACTAACGGTGTGCCATCTTGCCGACGGCACATCACCTCTTTCAAACCCCTCGCTGGCCGGCCCAGTTGGACTGAGACACGTTCGTATTCCCCTAATGACCTGTTCATATCCATGGTTCCAACAATGGCCAAACCCTCGCGGCGGTTTTATCCCGTTGTTTGCGAAGACTAAAAGCGATCAGCTTCATGTTTCTATGTAATCTCCGGTTACGCCCGCCTTCTGTCATCAACGGTACACAAATTCATCGGCAATAAAAATTGATGTGTCGAATCTGCGACAATCGTATTGAATTGGCTTGAAATAGCAAATCCCAAGTTACGATATATCTATATGATATCTATAACATTTTTGTAACTTATCGTTTCCTATTGAGGAGAAAGAAATGAATCGATTCCTAATAATAGTCACCGCTTTTACGATTCTTTGTACCTGCAAAACATCCTTATCCCAAAACGAAGGTGGTAAATCCAACAACGGCGGCGCCTGGAATGACACCGCCATTGATGCGGGCTTTCGGTGGATCAAGAATACGCCTTGGGACGGCGCTGTTTTCCGACCACGTAACGAGATCACAATAAGTTATGAAATTCAGCTGGAAAATCGGGAGAAGGTGCTAATAAAAATTGTCGTTACTGCGGAACTTTACAAAAGAAATTGGTTCAAGAAACATCCCAATGAACCGGACTTTATTTTCATAAAAGGTCTTAGCAAGT
>JABAAE010000012.1:270160-271261 GCA_014238905.1 Planctomycetota bacterium | reverse complement strand
TTGCCTGCCAATCAGACTAACAAGCTGGAGCTGTACGTTTATGATTATCACACGGATGTTTTCATCAATGGCAAACAGCACTTCTTGCCCCAAGGAGTCCAACAGTCTAGTTCGAAAAAACTCCACGTTACCGGGGGTGATCAAAAGGACGAAATATCGGTTTACGGTTTTAGCACCGTATATTTATCGTGTGAATATGAATTGAATGGCGGCAATGACCTGTTCTCCAACTATTTGAACCGTGGCCCCACCGTATACGGCGGCGACGGACACGACACTATTAATTGCGGAAACTTTGGCTCAGCCGTTTATCCTGGATTCGGCAACGACACGGTAAACGGTGGTGCAGGGGGCGATTATGTTGACGAGAATTTTTTTTCTTACTCTGCCCCATCAGGTGATGACACCTACATTCTCAAAGGTGAAGACGACGTTGTTTTTGCCAAGGGTGGAAATGACTACATTCATTTGGGGGCAGGTGATGATCAATGTAACGTTCACAACGGGGTGTTCACCATCTACGGTGCGGCTGGTAACGATTGGATCATCACCGATCGTGCTGAAGTCACAGCCTACCTGGGTGACGGCGATGATTTGATAGACCTCTTTTATGCCTCGTCGTTCGCCAAAATCGATGGCGGTAATGGAGACGATAGAATAAACCTGGATACGCAGTTTGATTCCTGGAGCCGTTCCTTGCTTCCTCCATCGTACGGTTACCGTTTTTACGACGTTACTGGCGGCCCTGGTGAAGATGACATCTGGAACCGATTTTCCTCAAATTCCATCTACGACGTCGTATTTGCCAACGTCGACGGCGGTGCCGATGATGATATGTTGAGCGCGGATACCAACGGTATGGTTTACCTCAACATGCTTGGTAAAGGGGGTAAAGATCGGATGTATAAATATGGGGGGTCTATGTTGGCTGGATCCGAAGTGGTCGATGGCGGAGCCGATGATGATACCCTTTGGTCAAAAAGGTCTGTCAGTGACTTGGGCGTGGAGTATAGCAATACGGCCTGGTTAGGGTGGCTCAAGCCGACTCCACCGAAGTGGCCGGCGCAGTTCATTGGCGGTCATGGTGCTGATAAGTTTGAC
>JABAAE010000012.1:0-270063 GCA_014238905.1 Planctomycetota bacterium | reverse complement strand
AGGGGCAGCGGTTTTACGCCTGGTCTAATTTCTGGGTCTACAAGAAGCACGTGTATCAAGATTTTTACTTTTTCAAAATCATCCCTTACGATGGAGCAGTCAGTTATGGTCTCGGGAACACAGGTTGTCTTCAGGATTACGATCCATCTGAGGGCGACCAGGAGATTTTCGATGCCATTGCTTTGCCTTCCAAAATCGTCCAGGCAACCCGCACGAGCGATGACGATTTTTTTGGTCGGAACGGGCCCTTGATAATCCGGCGTTAAAGCCGAGGGTGAATTTCTCATCGCGGCAAGGAACGTATCTGCTGTGTCTGAGAAATTGACGCCCATCGAAAACGGTAAGAAAAATCCAATTCAGCTGAATCCATCTTGGATTCAGCTTTTCGTTTTCAGACAAATAAAAGGAGAACGATCAAAGGTCTTCATGGTGGAAGGTCATCCTAACAGAATGGGCTTTTCCCTTTAGCTTGAAAATCCAATCGGAACTGTTTAGACTGCTTAGGATGTTCTCTTGCGACGTTTCGAAATTAAACAACTTAGATTAATCATGAAAGAACACCAAAATGAACAACTTTAGGTTAACCGTGACATTACTTTTTCTGGGTACCCTGAATGCATCAGCGCAGCAAGAGAAATCAGTCCAGAAAGAGAAATCAGACCCATCAAAAAACGTCAGTGAGTGGCTCGCCAATTCAAAAAGTTTAAAGACATTTTCAAAAGCATTTAAGGTGGCCGGTGAAAACAGTGGAGGGCAAAATGCTCTGGAATCTGGTTCCATCCCCTTTACAATATTTGCCCCAAGCGATTCGGCTCTCGCCAAAATCGATAAGGAAGCAAAATCAGACGAGGAAAAAATCGAGAACACATTCCTGGACCGAAACGAACGGCACACTGGATACCACATTTTCTACGGCGAAAAATTGACATCTAAAAAATTGATGGCGATGGCCAAGAATAAAAAATTCTTGGAAAATCAAGTTTTTGGAGGAAAACAACAATTGTCTGAAAAGGAAGGTTCTATTTTTATCGGCGGATGCAAAGTCACCCAAGCAGATATCCTGTGCAAAGGTGGCGTGATCCATGTTATCGATGGCGCCCTTAAGGCGACCCGTTGAATTAACATAGGGAACGCACAATCGAAAGTGTTCCTTTCAAAGCAGTGATTCAAAAGCGAAGGCCGCCGGAAGCCTTTGCCATGGGCGACAAAATCGACGATCGTCATGAGCGGCCACTTTTATCGGTTTTGAAAGTGTTACCAAAACCGATAATTCTTTGATTAATTGACCTGTTCGCTGCGGGTCATTCCAACCGCAGCGGCGATAGCTTCCTGGCTTTCACACCGCTTGAATCTTTTCCTTTTTTTAAAATCGGAATGTTGCGTCAAAAAAACATTGCTAAAACGCCGATAGATCTGGAAAACATTGTGACGGTTAAAACGCTCAATAAAGGCTGTCTTTTCCGTGTTGTTAGGGATTTTTCACGCGGCTCAACTTTGGTTTTGGAACTGTTTTAACAGCATGAATCCCCGTGTTTGGCACGAGGGTACAGATAATTCAAGCTGTTTTTAGGGAATGCTCCATTTGCAGATGAAGTTTTTGGTTTTTTTCGTATGATGGTTGGACTGAAATCCTGATTCCCAATCCCAAAAAATTCCGCCGAGCTTTCCACTCAGCAATTTAAAATGTCCATTTCCAAGGTTGCCATCGTCGGCCGTCCCAATGTCGGCAAATCCAGCATTTTCAATTGGCTGGCGGGCCGCCGTTTGGCAATTGTCGACGGTGTTGCCGGTGTCACTCGAGACCGCATGACTTTCATGATGTTCGAGGAAAACCGCTACTTCGAAATCATCGATACCGGCGGCATTGGAATTAACGATGTTGATCAATTGACTCACGAAATCGAGGACCAAATCAGTGTGGCGATTGATACGGCCGATGTGATCGTTTTCGTGGTGGACGCTCAAACGGGGATAACGTCATTGGATCAGCATGTTGCGGAGCGCCTGAGAGTGACGCAAAAGCCAATCCTTCTGATCGTCAACAAGGCAGACCACAAAAAACTGGACGATGCTTCCAGCGAGTTCTTTTCTTTGGGGTATGGAGACTTCATCACCACCAGTACCACGCAAAACCGAAACAAGTGGGACGTCATCGAGTCCATCGTCAAACGATTACCTGCTCCATCAGAGATACAAGAGGTCAATACTGCGACACCGGAAATGAAAATCGCCATCGTCGGCCGCCGGAACGTCGGTAAGAGTACCTTTATCAATACCCTGACCGATTCCGAGCGTATGATCGTCAGCGAAGTTGCGGGAACCACTCGGGACAGTGTCGACGTCAGATTCGAAATGGATGGAAAAGCATTTGTGGCGATCGACACACCCGGTTTACGAAAAGGCAAAGCAGTGCGGACCGATGTTGAATTCTATTCGACCCATCGGGCCCAACGGACCATTCGATACGCAGATGTGACTTTGATGTTTTTTGACTGCAAATCTCGAATCAGCAAGGTCGATCGAAAACTGTGCAGTTACATCGCCGACCAGAATAAACCCTGTATCTTTGTCGTCAACAAATGGGATTTACTGGTTGATGATTTGCCGACTGAACGATGGTCAGACTACCTGAGAGATCACTTTCGAACTCTTGCCTACTGTCCCATCGCCTTTATTACCGGTCAGTCAGGACGGAACGTAAAAAAACTGCTCAATCATGCACAAATGCTGCACAAGCAGTCACATTCTCGTGTCTCGACAGGATTCCTGAACCGCCTGACCACCAAAGCCCTTCGGCATCATCCGCCCCCGTTATTGCGGAAGCGGAGGCCCAAGATCTTTTACGCCACCCAAGTGGGAACCGCCCCTCCAACGATCGTCATTATCTGTAATGATCCGGATTCTTTTGACAACACCTACCGCCGCTACCTGTTGAGTGTTTTCAGAGACGAACTTCCATTCGGTGAGGTTCCCATCCGCCTGTTTTTCAGGAAACGAGAACAAACGGATCGGCGAGACGACGTCAACATGGATTCAGGCGATAACCAATTCGTGGATTCAGGCGATAACCAATTCGTGGATTCAGGCGATAGCCAATTCGTGGATTCAGGCAAAGTGGTCGAGAAACCGCTGGATATCAATTGGGACAGCTATACCAACCCGCCGCCTGCCTCCGGCAATGATCTGGCCGGCGAGTAGGCACATCACTCCACAAAACTACAGGAAACGAGTTACCCGGTTTAAGGCCACATCAGGGAAACCCGAAATCGAGGGCTGGCGGGTTCTGATTTTCGGACTGGGTTTGCTTGTTTTACCTAATCCGATCAATACAGTCTGGATAGCATTATGGTAACAGACCATTCCTCATCGAATTCAAACGATTGGTCACCCCCTATTCGCCAGACAGATTTCTCCGTCGATGACTTTCAGAAAACATTCGACCAACAATCTGCTTTTTATCAACGTGGCGACACCCTGAAACTGGAATTTCGCTGTCAAAGTCTTCACCGCCTCAAGGCGGCGCTGCGTTGCCGGGAAACCGAAATCCTGAACGCCTTAAAAGAAGATCTTGGCAAACCACCGGTAGAGAGTTTCAGCGGTGAAATTGGATTTCTCTACTCGGAAATTTCGTACGTTCTCAAACGTCTTAAAAAATGGATCAAACCAAAGTCCGTAGGAACACCGATGTTCCTGTTTCCATCCAAAAGTAAAATCCTTCCTTCTCCGAAGGGCATCTCGCTGATCATTGGCCCGTGGAATTACCCTCTTCAACTGCTGATTGCCCCTTTAATCGGCGCGATCTCTGCCGGCTGTACTGCATTTTTGAAGCCTTCCGAATGTGCACCGGCTACCTCGGCGGTAATCCAAAATTTAATTTCTGAAACGTACCCCGAGGAAGAGGTTGCCGTTGTCCAGGGAGAAGGTGGGATCGTCATTCCAGCGATGCTCGATGCCAGGCGATTTGATCACGTTTTTTTTACTGGAAGTACGCGAACCGGCAGCCTGATTGCCCGTCAAGCTGCTGAAAAACTGACACCAGTCACTTTGGAACTCGGTGGAAAATCACCAGTCATCGTTGATCACACAGCCAACCTGAAGGTTGCCGCCAAGAGAATAACCTGGGGCAAATTTTTTAATGCCGGGCAAACCTGTGTCGCACCCGATTACGTTCTGGTGGACCACTCGGTGCGTGAGAAACTTCTCGCGGAGATGTCCACTGCGATCAGCGGTTTTTTTGGCGATGACGCCGCAACGAGCCCATCCTATGGTCGTATCATCAACCTGACCCATTGGGAAAAACTCAACCGTCAAATTGCCGATGCCAAGGTCCTCTATGGAGGTCGTCGTGTTCGGGAGGATCTTTTTTTTGAGCCCACCATCGTTGAAATAGCAGATCGATCCCATCCTCTCCTACAGGAGGAAATATTCGGTCCAATCCTACCGGTAATCCCATTCTCCAATTCCAGTGAAATCATAGAACAAGTCAACCGGTCCCCCATGCCGCTGGCTTTCTATCTCTTTACTACCAATCGCAAGATGGAACGGGAACTGATGAGTCAGGTCGCTTTTGGTGGCGGATGTGTCAATGATGTGATCGCCCACCTGACTAATCCTGACTTACCGTTTGGCGGAATCGGACCCAGTGGCGTTGGAAAATACCACGGAAAATTCTCTTTCGACGAATTTTCAAACTTGAAAAGCATTCTTAAATCCAGTTCCTGGTTCGACCTGCCATTTCGATACCCACCGTATAAAGACTCAACGCTTGGCCTGTTAAGAAAGATACAGAAATAAACCGAGGCAGCGATTGGATTCTCCGCGTCCCGGTGCAAAACACACCCTGAGCCGCATAATCGGGAGCAACCTTACCAAAAATCCAGCTTTTCCCGCATCGATTCAGAGGTTAAAATAGAACGACAGGTGACCTGCCGCAGGACAGCTGGTTTCCCAACTGGTCGTTCGGCAAATTGATGCGTATCCCGTTAGCAAGACAGCAACCACAAAGGCCTGCCTCAAATTCCCACCGAAACTAGCAGTATGTCCCTCCATCCTGAAACGCCCGAACACCGTCGGCAGATTCACCGTCGGCAGATTCACCGCCGGCAGATTCACCGCCGGCAATGGTTGAAAACAACAGCTGGAGCGGTTGGATTGTCATTACCGGGCTATCTGGCTTGGCAACAAGCCCCCAACTCGTTGCTTGCGGATGACCCATACAAACGGCTTGGCGGAAGCGGAACAGCCGGCGGCGGGAAAGCAAAATCAGTCATTGTTCTTTTTTGCTGGGGCGGAATCAGCCACCTCGACTCCTGGGATCTTAAACCAGATGCTTCTGACGATATTCGGGGATTGTTTCAACCTATCTCGACCTCCGTACCTGGTATCCAGGTGGGGCAGCACCTTCCGCATCTCTCCAAGCAGATACAACATCTGGCGCTGGTACGTTCGGTCCACCATGATTGCTCTGCACATGGAAAGGGCATGTACTGGAACATGACCGGGCATCGACCTCCTCAGCCAGGAACGGCGGGTAACCTGCCTCCATCCCAGGATGACTGGCCATCACTAGGAGCCATGGTGAGCAAATTCCGTCAGGCGCCCAAGGGTTTTCCGCCGGCGGTCCGACTTCCGTATCCGCTTGTTGACAACGGTACGTTGCAAGCTGGCGAATACGGTGGATGGATGAGCCAACGATATGATCCCATCGTGGTTAAAACTCCCGGAGGGCGTGCGTTTGGAGGAGTCTCCCGTTCTCTTGGGGCAGCGGAACTGGATCTATCTGCAAAAATAGACTCTCAACGACTGGATACTGTCAAAGGCCTCATCCAGTCTTTTGACAAGCCCATCGGTTTATCAGACTCATACGATCAACGGGATCATTTTCGGGGGTTGGCGGCCAACATGCTGGCCAACAGTCGGGTCAGGGAGGCGTTTGACCTGGAAAAAGAACCGGCCAAAATTCGAAACGCCTATGGGGATCACATTTGCGGAAGGAGCATTCTTCTGGCCAGACGACTCTCGGAGGCAGGTGTTCCACTGACGACCGTTTGCTGCGCTGCTGGTGACTTAAACGGATCCAAAGGTGACCACTGGGATACCCATGGCGACAATTTTAATCGGCTAAAAAATGCCATGCTGCCTGCCTTTGATCAACCGGCGGCAACCTTACTGGAAGATTTACATCAAAGGGGGACGTTGGACGAGACCCTGGTCGTCTTCCTCACGGAATTCGGGCGTACTCCGAAAATCAACGGTGCCAGTGGCCGGGATCATTTCCCCAATTGTTACTCCGTTTGCTTTGCCGGCGGAGGAGTCCAGGGCGGACAGGTTTATGGCAAGAGTGACAAGATCGGTAGTGCCCCCGATTTACTGGGATGCAAACCGAATGACCTGCATGCAACGATTTTCAAGGCACTTGGAATTTCAACCCAGTCCAGACTGCTAGACCCTTTAGGTCGTCCTTTTCCGATCACCGATGGCCAGCCGCTGCCGATTTTCAGCTGATGCATCCATTCCCCAAGCATCCATCTCGGTAGCCTTGTAGAACCGAAAGAGTCGAATGCGATCTCTTTCTAGGCATCATCATTCAGAGCATGCCGCTGAAGATCCTCAAGGTCGACAAACTCCAAAATGGAAATATGAGTTGCCTTTAGATTCACCTTGGGAGCTTTCCCAGCTTGAAGAGCTTCTTTCCAACGCAATGCGCACAGACACCAGCGATCCCCCTCGACCAACCCGGGAAAATCATACATCTCGTTGGGCGTCGATAAATCGTTGCCAACCGACTTGGAAAATTCCAAAAAATCGGCCGTGGACTCAATACAAACCAAATGTAAACCTACATCTTGCTGCCCTGTATGGCAGCAACCGTCACGGTAAAACCCGGTTCGAGGTGAAAGGCTGCAGACCTCCAATTCGGTACCCATTACGTTTTTTGCCATCGTTGGTTCTGATCTCCGGAATTTAAATGTTCACCGGCACATTTTGCCTTACTTGTCCCTAACCATTCAAGTAGGGTGCCGTTGGGAAGATATCAATCCCCGCATCTCCTTTGGGATCAGCACTATTTTTGGGTGTGGTTGCGATCGGAACCCATTTCAACCTAACGCCGAAACCGACATAATGTACGGGTTCAAAAATGGTTGGGGATGGATTACGGTAGCAGGCTTGGACTCCTTCCCGTTTATCGGCTTGCCAACCTGCCAAGTCGTTCATCGTTAGCAAGTGTTTAGAAATAGGTTGCAACTCGTTGATAAGCATTCAGGACCTGCGCTTCGATTACGGCGAAAAGGGGTTTTCTCTTTTCATCGAATCCCTGCAAATTGAACGGGCTGAAAAAGTGGCCATCGTGGGGGCGAGCGGATCTGGAAAGACAACCCTTCTGGATCTGATTTCTGGCATTCGGTTGCCTAATAGCGGGTCCGTAGAGGTCGATGATAAACGCCTCAATCTGCTCAACGAAAATGAACGACGGCGATTCAGAGCATCCCGGATCGGACTGGTCTTCCAGGAATTCGAATTGCTGGAATACCTGTCGGTGAGGGATAACATTCTTCTGCCCTATCGTATCCAGCGATTCAGTAAGCCAACTTGCTCACCAGACCAATTGTCTGAAAGAGTTTTGGAATTGGCTGAGCGAGTTTCGATTGCGGACAAACTCCACCGCAAACCACAACGATTGTCGCAGGGGGAAAAACAAAGGGTTGCAATTTGCCGCGCGTTAATTCACCAACCTCGCCTGCTTTTAGCAGACGAACCCACCGGCAATCTGGACGCCTCCAATAAAAACAAGATTCTATCACTCTTAATTGAGCAGGCCAAAACCGAAGACTCAACGCTGATCGTCGTTACCCATGACCAAAATCTGATCGGACAGTTCGATCGTATCATCGATGTATCTGGTTTTGCGAGGTAATCATGGACTCACTGATATACCTTGCCGGAAGATATGTGATCCATCATTGGTTCAAATCTGTCATCCTGATATTGTGCCTGACGCTCTCCATTTTCCTGCCACTGGCTGGCCGCGCGGTTCTCAAAAACCTTGAAGACGAACTACAGGCCAGGGCCAACGCAACACCCTTGGTCATTGGAGCCAAAGGAAGCCGATTCGATCTGGCGTTACATACGCTTTACTTTGATGTCCAACCAGGCGAAACGATCCCGTATTCGGTTAATCGTTTCGTGATCGAATCCGAATTCGCTTGGGCGATCCCGATTTACTCCCGGCATGTGTCACAAAATCGAATTCCGATTGTTGGCACCTCACTCGGCTATTTTGAGTTCCGTCAATTGCGGCTTGAAGAGGGCAGTCTGTTTAGTCGAATTGGGCAATGTGTGATCGGGTCTGACGTCGCGAAGTCTTCGCAAAAGGGAGTTGGCGATTTTTTGCTGACGACACCTGAAACAGATGTCAACATCGCGGGTATCAATCCCATTAAAATGCAAATCACCGGCGTACTGACTGCCAATGGCACCAGCGACGATCAAGCGATTTTCACCGACCTGAAGACAACCTGGATTATCGATGGATTGGGCCACGGCCACCAGGACATCGAGGAAGAAGACAACCCGAATCTTTTTCTCGACAAGACTGATAAAATGGCAACCGTCAATAAGGGAGTAGTGCCCTATATCGAAATCACCGACGACAACTTGGGATCTTTCCATTTCCACGGAAAACTGGAAGACTTCCCCATCACCGCGGTGATCTGTGACCCCAATAATGAAAAGGCTGCCACGCGACTGGAAGGTCGTATCAACACTCTGGAGAAACTGCAAATTGTTGCACCTTCTAGCGTGATCCGTAATTTGATGAAGAAAATCCTACAGGTTAAATCACTTTTTGATATCGCGACGATCGCTATTTTCGCCGTAACAACACTATTCCTGGTTCTCAACACCCTTCTATCAATCCGACTCCGTAGCCGCGAGATGATGACCATGTATAAAATGGGGTGCGGTCGATTTACCATTTTTGGACTTTATGCCTGGGAGTATATCATTGTACTACTGGCAAGCCTGTTGCTGGCCCTGCTGTTAAGCATGTTGCTAGTCGGGACGTTACAACAAGCTGTTCTCGAAGTGGTTCGTTGATGGGCTGAATCCCATTTCCTATGATTCCATTGGCCCGCAATTTGAAACGCCATGATACCCCTGCACCTCAAACAACGTACCGCCTCGCAGAACTGGAAATCTGGTCGACATTTCAGGCAGCACAGATGCATCGGGAAACCAGCCCGTTCGATTCTTAAGGAAAGGTCTTGATCCACCTATGTCAAAGCATTCCCACATTCATCCGGTATTACTGGGGCTGTTGATTTTAGGGAGTTACACCCCTGCTGCGTTTTCCAGCGATCACCCCATTTCCATCGTCAATGCGGTGGCTTATGTCACTCGCCAATCGGTTCTGATCCGGGCGGAGGTTTTGGCAGAAGACCTGACGCTGTTCCATCCTATCGATCCAGACGATATGGATATTTATTCCGTAGATCAGCTGAAGTGGGCGATGAACCAGCACAAAGATTTTTTAACCAAAAAACTAATTGTCCGAGATGCGGATGGTGAAAAAATCCCGGCAAAATTCCACAATCTCGAACCCTTCGAATTTCCCGGCATTGGGGTGCCTGCGGGTGACCTGATGAAGTACCCGGCCTATTACGAGCTGGAATATTTTTTTGACGAACCACCCGAGTTTCTAACATTTGAACAAAACATCATTGATGACCTGACGTTGCTCCCCAGCGAAGTCAAACTCGGTGTCAAACAAAGTGGCAACGAAACCGGGCAGGGGTTTGTGCTAACCCCGGGCAGCCCGGAAACCGCCAGATTCGACTGGAATCAACCACCTCTTTCAGACGAGGCCAGTGACGAAGAATGGCTGAAATTGCGGACGCAGCAGGAAAATGACGTGCTTGGCATCACTAGTTACAGCAGTCCCTATTCATTTATCTATATTACCCCACACGAGGTACGTCACGAAGTGTTAGTGCCGCTGGCCATCCTGGCAAGGACGTTCCCAATCGAACGCCAAAACATCAGTTTTCTTGAAGTCCAGGAACAGGATAACGCACGACCCCATATCGAAGCATTTCTCAAAGACAATAACCCGGTCAAGATTGATGGTGTCATCGTGCAGCCCATTTTTGATCGCATTGACTTTTACGGCTTGCGTTTAAAAGATTTTGCGATGCAATCCGAGAGGAAACGCATCAGCATGGCCAACGGTCGGGTTGGAGTCATCATGCGTTATCCTGCAAAAACTCCACCCCGGACGGTGAGTGTGGTTTGGGACCTTTTCCCACCTCAAATCAGAAAAGTCGAAGCGGTCATCGTCGCCCCTGACAAAGTTGAAAAATTTCAATTCACAAAAATTAAAAAGCTGAAGAGTGATGAAGACAACAACCTGAACGAATTTGTCTGGCATAACAGCAAAGACGCAGAGGATTTTACGATTGCGAAAATTCCATTTGATTATCAAAGGAAACGTTATTCATTCTCCGTCATGACGGTAACCGCGGGATTGTTGCTAATTTTTTCAGCGGTGGTACTTTATCTCAGTCGGTCCTCGGCAAAACTTCAACTTGGCTCCCTGGTGATTTGGATCTTGGTTGGATCCCTTGGCTGGAATTTTACCATCATCAAAGTTGATGACCCGTTTGAGCCCCAATTTTCTGTTTCCGGAGAAGAAGCCGATCGGATCGTTTCATCACTGGTGACCAACGTTTACAGGGCTTTTGATTACAATGACGAAAGTGAAATCTACGATGCCATCGCCCAAAGCGCTGATGGCAAACTACTGAAAGAAATCTATTTGAGCGTTCAGAAAACACGCCAGATGCAGCAGCAAGGCGGCGCTTTGACAGAGATTAACAGGGTCGAATTTCTCGATGGTCAGAAAAAGAAGGACGCCGATTCCAACGGCTTCGATTATCAGTGTACATGGGTCGTCAATGGAACAGTGGAACATTGGGGACACATCCACGAACGAACGAACCAATTTACGGCAGATCTCACCATCGAACCGGTCGACAAAGCCTGGAGAATTGTCCGCAGGGAGATCGTGGACGCTCAACAATCAAGCAAAACAGAATTGCGGCGGCTAGATCCCAAAGGCTAGCCCCCAAAAAAGGCTAGATCCAAAAAACTAAGACAACGTGGGACCACTACCGGTGATCATCGATGGCCGAAAATCCTACGATCGGGATCGAACCCGACTGAGGTCGTTGCCAATCACCGGCCAGTCAACTTCAAAACGTTGGCCCCCATCCAGACCCAGCCTCATGTTGGAAAGTCAGCCGTTTTGCAACTCAATTCCTCCAGCTTTTCATCAATTCTTCTACTGCTGTTTTTTACGCTTGCCTTTGGGGGCAGGTTTAACATTCATAAACCCCTCGTCAAACCGATAAGGATCGTGCAGACGCACCATTTCGCTCAAAAGTAATTGCTCCATCTCCTTTCGCTGGCCTGCATACTTTGGATGATCTGCCAAATTGGTTTGATGAGGCATTGGCCGATTGCCCGTCAAACGGATGACCTCCGGATCGTGATGCTGCGAAAGCAACTCGTGGGGATTCTCTGCAAGGTTGAACAGTTGTGTCTGCTTGACTTTACCATCCAGGGATTCATATCGGATCAGCTTCCAATCTCCATTTCGTATGGCCCGCATGCCAGGCTTGGTGCCACCGCAATAACATCCATAAAGCGTGTCGCGTAGCGTCGCAACCTCGCCCTGAAGTACCGGTTTAAAGGAATGCCCCTCGTTCGTGGCAGGTGGCTCGACACCAGCGAGATCACAAAGAGTAGCCAAAGTATCCATTAAATAAACGTTACCTACTGCATGGGATCCTTTGGGGATCCCCGGCCCGGCAACGATGTAAGGAACGCGCCAGCTATGTTCATAGAGGTTTTGCTTTCCCATCAAACCATGTCGACCAATCGCGATCCCATGATCCGATGTAAAAACGATGTAGGTATTGTCAAGCTCACCCATATCTTCCAGTTCAGATAATACACGTCCAATTTGCCTGTCCATATTCTCGATACACGCATACTCCCGGCCCTTTTCGTTGCGGACCACCAGTTCACTTCGATCCTTCAAAACACCTTGAACCGCCACCTCGTCACGCAAGCTGGGATGACCATGATGAAAAGGATGCGCTGGAAGGTAATTAATCGGTAAAGAAGGCAATCTTGAATTGAGCACTGACTCCCGGGCCAAATTGTTCACCGCACCGTATTTGTTCAAGAGTCGATCATCGGCAACACGAGGATCATGAGGATGAGAGAAACCCAAATAAATCAGGAATGGATCCGGTCTTTTGCTACCTTGCCGACGATCCGACAAAAACTCCATGACGCGGTCGCCATGCCAAGCACTGCCATCGTCAGAATTTCCTTTGCGTTTGGTGGCATCGTGAACCACTTGAAATTGACGATTAGCTGCCGCGTAGCTGTTCCCTCTTTTACAGGTTCGCATCGTATCGTAACCGGCCCGATTGAATACTGCCGCCATCGTGTTGTTTTCCAAACCGGCTGGAATGTTTGGGTTGAGCAATTGTTTTGCTGAACCCCGGTCGGTAGAGCCTTTCTTTGACCGTTGCAACTGAGCAACTACACTGGCCCGGGACCGTGCTCTTGGAATATGCCACAACGTTCGACCAGACATGATCATATGTCGCGATGCAGTACAAACCGCCCCCTGAAACGCACCCATTTGGTAGGCTCCGTCCAGTCTCATGCCCATTTTTGCCAAGCGATCGATATGCGGCGTACTGGATTCACCGTTACCATAAGCCCCAATTGAAAAAGGAGCCTGATCATCTGCCAGGATAAAAACAATATTGGGCCGTCTCCCAATTTTCCGCACCGTCCCATCCCCGTTGGCAATTGCCTGGCAGGTGGTCAATAAGAGAATCAAAACAAGACAGACCGGTCGGCAAATGTGTTTCATGGCGAAAACTTCAAAAAAAAATCGTCCAAAAGCAGGCTCTCTCTGCACAGAACTCTCTGGTTATCATAACGTCTTCCAAAAGCAGAACCTACCAACGACAGACCGAAAAAATTGACCTGTCCTCAAAAAAACGTCGCAAGATCTACCCAGTATTTCAGCCGCTTGGCGAGGTTCGTTGAGTTCAGTTTCCCAACGACCTAATTTTTAAGTGTAGAATCCAACGCGGGCCCTGATGCTCTTGCTGTTGGTTTGTGAAAAGGTTTTTTTGAGGGAACCCTTTTGCCACTGACCGGGGCAACCCAACAACGGATGAGCTTGAGCCTGAAACATCGGACTGGCTCGCGGCGATCCCTCAATTCAACTCCCGGTCCAGTTCACCTCAACGTCTTGGATGATAACAATGAATCCACTCCCCTTGCATTGCCAGGCTATCACGACATTTCTTCTGGCCTGCTCCATCCAATCCGGTTTGACTCAGGAAACGACCGCCGAGAAACATTCCAAAAAGGGACACGCTCATCATGAAAAAATATCCTTTTCAATTAGGTCAATCAAATCTGGAAATTGGTCTGACCGGCAGTCTTGGAATCTCGATCGAGTGCCCACCGATGGAGACCGGGTCCTGATCAGCCAAGGGACCCACATCAACTATGATGTTCAAAGTCTTTCCGTTATTCGCCTGGTTCAAATCGTAGGAACCCTCGAATTTTCACGTCAACGGAATACCGAATTGAATGTTGGTTTAATCACCATCGAGCACCGTGAAGAGTGCTCCGAGGACGGATTCGCCTGCGAATTTGAAGGTGGCACAAGCAAGCCCTCAACTCCAGATTCCCAATGGCCAACGCTGATTGTTGGCACCATCAACGACCCGATTCCGGCCCAACACACGGCAAAAATCAGCCTGCATTACTTGAAGGGTATGAACCCGAAAAATGCTCCGGCGATAGCCTGCTGCTCCGGGCGAATGGACATTCACGGCGCGCCTCTTGGATCGACGTGGTCAAAACTCGCAATGGACGCCGCCGCCGGCGTTCAACAGATTTCTGTAGCGGGGCCGATTGACGATTGGAAAGCTGGCGATCAGATCATCGTTACCGCCTCCGAACGGCCATCTTCATTTGGCTCCTTTAGAGTGGGCTCCAGAGGTTATTCTGCGCCCCAATCCGAAACTCGCGAGATCACACAAGTGCAAGGTCAAGTCCTGTTTCTGGACAAGCCCTTAAACCATCGTCATTCCGGTAGCGGTTTATTCCGATCCGAAGTTGCCAATCTTTCGAGAAATGTAGTTATCCAGACCGCTGATCCCAGCGGCATAAGAGGCCACACCGTTTACCACGCCCACAGCCGTGGCAGTATCGGGTACACGCGTTTTTTCGGACTTGGAAAAGAGGGAATTCTGGGACGCTATCCTGTTCATTTTCACCTGGTGGGTGACACAATGCGCGGCAGTTCGGTAATTGGGGCATCGATCGTCGACTCTCACAATCGATGGGTGACCATCCACGGCACAAATTATCTTCTGGTTCGGGATTGTATCGGGTTCCAAAGCGTCGGGCATGGATTTTTCATGGAGGATGGTACCGAAGTAGACAACGTAGTGGATCGCAATCTTGGCGTGCAGGCTTATGCGGGAAAGCCACTGCCCAATCAGGTACTGACATTCGATCACAACGAAGGCGCTGCATTTTGGTGGGGAAATGGCAGAAATACTTTTTCTCGGAACGTCGGCGTAGAAAGCGATCAATATGGCTTTCGTTATGATATGCAGATGACCAGTCGTTTTGACTGTCGTCTACCGATACGACAACCTGACGGCTCGACTAAATTGGTTGATGTGAGAACGATTCCGATCTGGCGATTCGAACAAAACGAAGCCCATGGTAGCTTTGCCGGAATGGTCGTTGCGGCTAATGGAATTCGCCAACCGGACAACTCCATCACGTCAAAAGAGATGCTCGATCGTATCAAAAGGGTGGATTGGACCGGACCGGATACACGACATCCCCACTTCATACGCAATTTCCTGATCTGGCAATCTCACTACGCGTTTCGTCCCCAGAGCCCGGCAATGTTGATGGAAAACATCACAATTGATCGTGCAGCCTATGGTATCTACCGACCGGCATTTGAAAATCACCAATACAAAAACCTGAGAATCAGCCGCGTGGCTGCTGAGCCATTCAATCGTGGGATGGACGATGCCAGTGCTCAGACAGGCAAGATTTCCGTAGACGGATTGGAATTTTCAACTGGTTATGGCAATCAACGAACCCCGCTGGTTCAACTCAGTGACCACAATCTCAGCGGCGACGCAGAAACCCACTTTCGCAACGTAACGGTCCTTCGACCCGAAAAATTCAAGGATCGTTGGCCTTTAATTAATCGCGGCGTTGGACCTCGCGTGCCGGCGATGACGGCCGGTGTCCCCATCTATATCCATGACTATTATGGCCAGGGGCGACATGCCAAAATCATCAGCTCGGCGGCCAAAGATTTACTTGATGATGGTCATCTTTATACAGAACAGCCACCATTGACCGGCGATGAATCCCGTGTCGCAGAAATAAAAAATGTCGCTTGGCCTACCCTTTTAAAACCAATCGACGACCTACCACCGGCAACGATGATTACCGGGATTGCACGACTGAAAAAGAAACTTCGTATCAGTGGTGTCTCGCATGATAACGGTGACGTTCTTGAAATTACCGTCAACAAATCGAGGGCCAAAATCCTGTCCCAGAAAGCGGGTATTGTCGACTGGGAAATCGATGTCGCCCTGACCACCTCTGGCGAAATCCAGGCACGGGCGATCGACAATGCTGGCAACCGAGAAATAACGGGGCATCGTATCGACCTTCAACATCTTCAAGCAGTCACCACAATTTCTGCACAATGATGTAAACCGACGCTCTATCCTCCCGCATCAACAACTTCACTAATGACCAACCGATTCAAATTTCAGCCGTTTTTTCAGGAGAGCAATTTGAGCCAATCCCTCTGCTACCGAAATCGAATCACCGCTGTCCTACTTGGATTTTTTATTACAATCGCCAGCGTTATTTCTTCCCACGCCAATGATCTGGAAACCAAAATACTCCTGATCGGCAAAAAGCCCGATCATCCTTTTGGGACTCATATGTACCTACACACCTGCAAGGTTCTGGCCAAGTGTCTGTCTCAGACACCCAACGTTCAAACGGCCATCTCTGAAGGATGGCCAAAAGATCCAGAGATGCTAAAAGGGGTAAAAACGATCGTCATCTATTCGACACCAGCGGCAGAGTTTCTTCTCGATGGCCCACATCGTGCGGAGGTCGACCGATTAATGAAAAGTGGCGTTGGAATCGTTACCCTCCACTGGGCATCTTCGGTTTTCCAACAAAACCTGGATCGTCTTGGCGATCGCTGGCTCAGTTACATGGGCGGCACCTGGGTTCACAATGCAGGGCTCAGTACAACACAATCCACTCTAAAGCAGCTACTTCCCGAACACCCTGTCTGCCGTGGATGGCAAGGATTCGACCTGCTGGATGAATACTACCTCAATCCCCGAATCGTCGACGCTAAGCCATTGCTCCAGGTTCACACCAACAACCAGGATGTCGTTGTCGGATGGGTCTACCAACGAAAGGATGGCGGGCGAGCGTTCGCGACGACACTCGGACACTACTATCGAAACTTCCAGAACGATTCTTTTCGGAAAATGATTATCAATGGAATCCTCTGGTCCGCTCACGTTGACATACCAAAGGAAGGAGCGGCCATTACGCTTTCCAAAAACGACCTCGCCCTCCCCGCCAACCCGGCTGCCAAGGCCAAGAAATAAAATGTTTCCACTGGTCAACATCGACTACCTGAGAATGGATCGACGTGTCGGCGCGACATCAGTCAACCGTCGTCTCCCTTTTTGTCGTCAAGGTAAAAATCGGTTTGCTCCTGAGACGGCGCTGAAATTCTAATTGGGAATGTGGCGAAACCTCGCTAGAATAAGTTGACCATCGATTCAATCACCACAATCGTCCGGTGAAACTCAACGTCCAACCCATCACCAGACAACCGACTTTCGCAGCTTCATCGAGGCCATTGCATTGAACAGTCACTCTTTTTTTTCCCGCATGGTTTTCCTATTATTCTTTTTCTGGTCCTGGAATTGCCGGACGCCAGCCAGTCCGGTGACAATCCAGCAAGCACCGGAAAAGATACGAATCGCCTGTTTGGGAGACAGTATCACCGCTGGAGCTCGTGTCGATGAAAAAACCGAATCCTATCCCGCCCAGCTGCAACAGCATCTCGGCAAACCGTATCTGGTGAAAAACTTTGGGATAGGCGGCGCTACCCTGCTGAAATCCGGGCGTCCCAATGTTTGGCAAGTTGTGCAAGCGGTGCACGACTTCCAACCCCATCTCATTGTCATCTCACTGGGAACCAACGACACCGTCAGTGGAAAAAGAAAAAACTGGGAACAGATTGAAAAATTCGAAAATGACTATTTTTCGCTGATCGATCGATTCTCAAAGATCCCGACGCGGCCATCCGTTGTGATTTGCACCCCCACGGCCATGGTATTGGAAACACCTGGACTCACCACGAGCCGGCGGGCCAATTTGGAGGAGCGAAAACCGAGATTGCAGCATCTTTGCCACAAGATTCGTGAGATCGCCAGGAACACCGTCCACAAAAAGGTGACGTTGCTTGAATTGAATCCAGTCCTCCAAAATCATCCTCAATGGCTGACTGCCAAGGACGGCGTGCATCCCAACTCGGCAGGCTATGACGCCATTGCCCGAACCGTCGCCAAACAGATTCGCACGGTTTGTAACCAACAAGCCAACAGGAAACGACCCAACATTGTTTTGTTTCTGGTTGATGACATGGGCTGGCAGGACACATCGGTTCCATTTGGTTCCACCACTACTGAACTGAATCGAACCTATCGAACTCCCAACATGGCAGCCCTTGCCAAGATCGGAATGAAGTTCAGTAATGCCTACGCTTGCTGTGTCTGCTCACCGACACGGGTCAGCCTGATGACCGGACTGAATGCAAGTCGCCACCGAGTCACCAACTGGACACTACGCAAAAATGGAAGTAATGATCAGCGTCACCCGCAGTTGGATTTTCCAAAATGGAACGTCAATGGAATCAGCCCTGTGCCAGGAATCAAACAGACCGTTTATGCCAAGGCATTGCCGGCATTCCTGCAGGATGCCGGATATCGAACCATCCATGTCGGCAAAGCCCATTTCGGTGCCTTGGAAACTCCCGGAGCCGACCCAGTTAATATCGGATTTGATGTCAATATTGGAGGTCATGCCGCAGGGGGGCCTGGTAGTTTTTTGGGGAAACAAAACTTCAGTGCCGCTTGGCGGAGCGCCGACAGAGTGTGGGACGTTCCGCATCTGGAAGCCTATCATGGCAAGGATGTCTTCCTGACCGAGGCCTTAACGCAAGAGGCTAACCGGGAGATGGACGAAGCGGTAAGAGAGGGAGATCCCTTTTTTCTTTACCTGTCGCATTACGCCGTGCATGTTCCTTTCGCCAAAGATCCGCGTTACTACCAGTCCTATCTCGATTCAGGAATGGATCCCAAAGAAGCGATGTATGCGGCCATGATCGAGGGAATGGATAAGTCTCTCGGAGATATCTTGGCCAACGTCACCAAGAACGGCCAACAGAAAAACACGATCATCCTTTTCGTGTCAGACAATGGCGGTTTAAGCGCCCAGGGTCGGGGCGGAAAGCCTCATACCCATAATCGCCCCCTTTCCAGTGGTAAGGGCTCAGCACATGAAGGCGGGATTCGGGTCCCGATGATTGGCTATTGGCCCGGGGTAACTCCTCGCCATTCCCTATGCTCGCAACCGGTCATCATTGAAGATTTTTTTCCCACGATATTGGAATTGGCCGGGATCGAAAACCCAATTCAAATCGGCGGCAAACTGGACGGCCTTAGTTTTACCAGTTTATTACAGGGCCATGACGATGAGAGGCGAAAACAAAGACCTCTAATATGGCATTTCCCAAATCACTGGGGGCCTGCCGGGCCGGGAATCGGGCCCTCAAGTAGTGTTCGCCAAGGCCCTTGGAAGCTCATTTATTATTACGCACAACGCAAATTTGAGCTATTTAATCTGGCCGAAGATCAGCGCGAAGTCCACAACCTCGCCAAGGAATTCCCCACCATCAAAAGAAAACTAGCGACCACTCTGCAAGACTATCTGAAACAAGCCAACGCGCAATTCCCCAGCGACAAAACAACGGGCGAGCTTTTGAGCATTCCGCAAGGACTTCCCTGATCCATTTTATTACCAACGCCATTTACCGGTGAACCAACTAGGGTGGTCTAATGGCCTGACAGCCAATGAAAAAACGGTGCGATTGAGCCGGTGTTTTCCCATATTTTTTCGGTCAAATACCTTTCTATCATGCAATGTCTAGTCATCTCGTCCCTGATGCGAGCAAAGAGGCTCAACTTATGACAGAAAACAGGGACAGGAAAATTGAAAACGTCCGGCACCTGCTTTGTTCAATTTTCAAACCGGACCAAATCGGCCGCGATTACACTGAGGATTTCATCATCACTTTCTCGGTATCGATCAAATATTCGAACCCAGACGTCAGTGACTCCATCGGGAAGTGCAATCGACTTGACGATCTCAACACCGCTGGCTTCCGCTGTCAACCGACCGAGGGATTCCCAGGAATCTCCGTCAGTCGAGTAAACCAATTGAAAATCATCCTGATCACTCCCTGTGATCACATCGAACCGCCCACGAAAAGTGACCTGTTGATTGCCCGATAGATCAAACTTCCAACGATGTTCGAGCATCTTGAGACTCCCCATCTCGGATTCGGTCAATATTTCATGATCGGAATCCTCGAAAAACGTTCCCGAGAAATTCCCCGAGTGCCGGCCGAGACGAGTGATTTCGCCGATTGCCTCGTGCGTGGGAAGGTCGTTATCTTTGATTTGCAAGGACGCGGCCCCATCACCGACAATCCGGTACTCCGAACGAGGGATCAGTTGAATGGCAATGGATTCGGTTCCCTCCAATTCCGAGTCATCCCGTGCCGATATTAATTGACGGCTCATGAAATTCCCGGCCTTAATGGTTGTTTTCCCCCGTAATATCTCGTTATAGTCGGATGCATCAGCCGTTCCGACTACTCGGTAATACACCTCCAGATCCCGGTCCAATCGATATCGATCGGCCAACTGAAAACGAAACTGACCTTTTTGTGGGCTACCCTCAGCCACGGTGGGCTGAATCACAAAAACATTAACCGCATGCTGCATTTCGGAAAGACGATTAGAACGAAATTGAAGCGTCGAGACCTGAAGCGTAGCAAGGTGTTGATCCAGTCCGCGATTGGTATCCTGAACACGGACCCAGACAATCCCTCCAGCCATCAGCTCAGGATCGTGAATGACGCTGCTGTATTGTTTTCCAGCGTTTTGCGTGGTTGTCAATAATTCTTTCCAGGTCCCCGTTGCTGCCACTTTATATTCAAATTGAAATTGCTCATTCTCGGAATTGTGATTGGCAAAAACCGAGAAATGAACGTAACGATCCGCTTCGGCTAAATTCAACCTCCAGCGATGCAACAAGCGACTAGCTGAACCTTGTCGAAATTCGGTTTCAGAAAGGTCCTGGCTCATCGGATTTTTCCAATAGGTGTTTCGATAAGAGCCCTCCACCAATCCGTTGACCGTCACGTCAGCATCCGCCAAGGCCACCCGGTTGGCGGTAATCATTACGTCAATCGTCCGGGTCTGAATTAGGTTGTCCGCTGGAGTAGCAAGATCCCCGTCCGTCCCACCGTCCTCCAGCGTCAGCTCAATCACGCCCTGCCCTACCGCCTCATCCAATGTTGCAAAAACAAGGTACCCCTCATTTTCCGGACTGTTATAGACCACCTCTACACCGGTAATAAGATCCGAATCGACATTGGTCACACTGAACTGCAAGGGTTGAAACTCATCGAGACCGGCGGTCACCTGACTAATCGGAATTTCGTTATCCACTCGGGCCAGATCAAATCTCAGTTGGGAAGGCACAACGAAGTCTGGAGTATCGTTTTCTGGATCTACAGAAACTTTGAATGTCATCAAAGTTACACTGTTGTCAGCTACCGTAGATAAAATGCCATCCAGGCCCCCGTCTTCGACCCGGACGGTAATATCAGCAATTCCAAACGCACCCGGTTCAGAAAACAGGTGCAGCGTGGGATTATTTTCCGACTGGTTAAACTCCACATCGGCACTGGAAATAACGGCAGGATTATCGCTCGAGGCGGTGACTTTCAACGGCTGGATTTCGTTTTCACCGGCATGCACCCCTCGCAAAAGAACGGTTTTTGGTCCCTGTTCAAACAGGGTCAAGTTGTCCACTGGCATGATTCCGGGTAAATCATTCACAGCAAGCACGGAGACCTGGAAACTACGAATAAAAACAGCATTGTCAGATTGCGTTGCCAGGTTTTGATCCAATCCACCATCCTCAACTTGAACGGTAATCGTCGTGACACCATATTGGTTGGGGGCGGGCTGGAACGTTAGTTCTGCAGCCGAAATCCCCTGTTGAATGATCAGGCCGTCAGAGGAAATCAAGTCCGCCAACGAACTGCTGGCTGTGACCCGCCAAGGTTGATCTCCATGATCACCATCGCTGATACCCTCCAACAGAACCGATTGCTGATCGGCATCTTCCTCGAGCACCAGATTGCCGATTTCGTTTAGTGTTGGGAGGTCATTTTCGGCCTCGACGACAACGGAAAAGGTTTTGACCACAAAGACGTTGTCTGCGGAAGTTTCCAAGTTTTGATCTGGGCCACCATCCTCCAGTTTGACCGTCACAACAGCAGAACCGCTTTCTCCCATAACCGGCTGGAGAAACAAACTCCCCTGTTGGTCAGGGGTGGAATAACTCACCGTTGGATGAGGCAGTAAATCGGTTTGGCTGGAAATCGCGGTAACCCGTAAGGGTTGAACCTCATTAGCACCAGCGGTAATCCCGATCAACGGTACCGTTTTCCCTGTATCATCCTCGCTAAGAACCTGCTGGGGAATTGGGTTCAGGGTAGGTAGGTCATTGGTTGGATCAGCAACGACGCCCTCGATCTTAAAAAATCCCAGACTGCCGTAATCAGAGTAGACACCCGGTTTTCCAACTCCGTCTATTTCTAGGAAATACGTTCCCTTGGGTAGCGATAAATCGAAGGAAGCGCCAACCAGATCGGTGGGATTGCTTTTGGCGATTTCGTTACCTGAGGAATCCAACAGACGAGCTTGCAGGTCGAGACTCGGGTTGGCGACTGGCGGATTTATCGAGAGCGAAATTTCACCTGTTCCCGTATCGAACGAAAAATAATCCAGGTCACTCCGCCTCTCGATGATACCCCAAGATTGAATATGGAAATCCGAGTCCGGACTCATGTCCGTCGCTGTGCCCCGGGTGTCTCCATGATCATCGTTGCGGTAACCAAAGCCGTTGGCGGTTTGGGTAATCAGCGCCAGGTCGTCCTCTTGTGTTGTTGATCCAGAATAATCTCCGTTACTCCATTGGACCAGATTTTTTCCGTAAGGGGCTCCCATTATCGGCCCCCAGGACGTCTCACCACTTCCGACACCGAGGTGATAATCTGATTCGTCCAAACCATCATGGTCAAGACCGAGCGTGTGCCCAATCTCATGGGAGTTGGTCATTCCTCCATTGATGGCTCCCTTGTTGAAAATAAATACCGGAGCGTCCATGCTGAACGAAAAGGAATTCGGACTTGCCCAGCCACCGATGCCAACACCAAATCCACTGGTCGCCTGGGTATTCACCGAGCGAATTCCCCATCGGTCGTCCCCTGCCCCCGATTTCCGAAGGTCATCAACGCCAGGATCCTTGGTAGTCACGTTAATATCGAAAGGCAAATAATCTTCAGCGACATGAAGGAACTGCTTCTGAATTTCGCTCAGCTCGGAATCCGAGAAACTCCCCGGGTTGTTATCGCGATCAAATGCAGGAAAGACGATATCGTGTCCCCATCCATTATTGACGCTATGGTGTCCATCGAAATCAAGATAAATCGTTTTCGTTGCGGTGGGATTACTCTCCAGAAAAAAAGTGTTCTCCCGGCCATAAGGGAAGTCCGATACTTGTTCAGGGTAAAGAATTGTTCCATGGGTGTAGGCGGGAATCGCCGCATACTCCAGGAGATCCGTTCGATCTTCTTCCGGGATATCACCAGAGAGATCCATTGGTGTTCCAGAAAGTAGACAACGAGGTTCGCAAACTTCCAAGTGAAGCCGCCGTTTTGCGGGCTGCTGGTGTTGGGCTTCCCATCGGCCGCTGGGCAGTTTTAACTTTTGACCTATCCGATGAAACCAGTTTTGGGTGGACTGAACCCATGCCGTCCACAGCTTTCCGCCCGGCAATTGACTTGATGGGCAATCGACATTTTCTCTGGCCCGCCTCGCGTCCACGCCGGCCGCCTTTGGAGGCCGCCTACCCGATCGATTCTTATTTGAAAGCCTCTTGACCCAAAGCGACATCGAAACGACCCTTCACCGGAAGACCTATTGGAAATTCAAACCACAACCTGATGAAAGCAAAATCTGTTCCAATCCGGGCAACCCTGTGAAATGTTAAACTGGGATAAATGGTCGCCCCATTTGGCCTTTGATTGCTTCAAGAGTTGTGCGAAATCGCACGGCGAAAATTCAATTCGCACACAAGGTGTCTAAGAATTTCCAAAGTATTTAGACGAATCAGAACCGCGATTTCAGACCGCTGGGAGCCCCGCGATGCATGACCACCAGGCCGTTTGAGCTGAAATTAGAGAACGAGTTCGCCAATTTCGGAACGCGATACCACCGTCGATTGAAAAACACCGTCGATTGAAAAACACCGTCGAGATTCTGACGACTGGAGGCGGGCCTGTTTTTCCAACGACCGCTCGATTGGGTCAAACAACAGCATTAACATCGACCGACCGAACAAGGTAGCAAGCCGTTCAAAAATTCGCTGCTACCGACCCATTTGCACATTCAATAACAACGCAATATCGCGCGGCACGAATTTGAGATGATCCGGGCAACTTTCCAACCAGGAATTCAAAAACGGTTCAATTTGATTGGCAGATTTTCTCCCGGTGCGTAGATAGAGGAAGGCGTTTAGATACTCGGGACGAGCCTTGCCGCGGGATGCAATGTGAGCGGCGACAATCCGATTTTTCTCCCGGTCGACGGATTCCCGATCCAGTAGTTCGCGATGGGTAGCATACCAGATCCCCATATCTTGGGGGCGGTTCACTTTATTCTTGATATTAACAACATACTGCCCCAGATTTTTCGCGTAAGACGCCCAAGAAGGATATGGCGGTTTGGTTTTCCACGATTGGGCCATTGTCTCCATCGTCCAAAGCGAAAGAGCTTCGCAAAACGACTCCTCAAACCAATGTTGATTAGCATTGGGATCGATGTCCCGGCAGAGGACGTGGCCAAGTTCGTGAGACAGTTGATAAGAAAGCTGCGCCCACAAACGGTCGCCAGTATTTAAAAAAATGATGTATTCGTTATTGGGTCCGCGATTAGACAACGTTCGAGGCCCATACTTTGATCGAGTCACGAGAATTGTCGGTTTATCTTCCGGAGGAATCACTTCAAAAATAGTCTCCGCAACCGATTCAGCCACCGCGGCGACATCTTCGACACGGCTATCTCCCCACCCATCCTTGGCGACGATTAATTTTGCGATCAGCTCACCCTGCTGCTTTAATTCCACGGTGTGGCCATCTTCGGATTGCTGAACGTATTTGAGGACAGACAGGGTTCCACGTAGGGATCGATTTTCCGTTTCCAGTTGAGAAACGCGGCGTTCCAGATCCGCCAACCGCTTCGTCAAATCCTGGCTCTCTTGAGCAGGCAAAGTCAGTGGCAAGAAAAAGAAAACGAGAGTCAACATTAATAGTCGCATGGTGATTCCTAAAGGTGACCAAAATTTCCCGCAGATCATCTTGTTCTATCAAATTTTAGATCACCGCGTTGGGTGAGGGTCATCACGTCGTGCCATAGGACTCAAGCCCAACCTCGGGCGTCAAACCATAATGACTTGGCAGGTGAGAACGAAATCATTTCCCAACGCCGATCTGAATGGCAAATCGGATCAGCAATGATTAGAGATTCTTCGCTGGTCTTTATGACGCAAAGCCAACGAATCGACACCATGCAGTTCAGAAAAGTCCAAAGCATCCAAAAGCGTAAATGTCTCCTCAAATGATTCGATCAAGTGTGACGCCATATCCCGCGTCAAGTTATTCTTTACGACGATTCTAAACATGGTTTGCTCTGCATCCTGATCTGAAAAAATAGGAATATATTCTTCAGTAATCGGATGGTTGAACCCCATTTTATAGCCGCTGACGTACCAATGATGTTGAGAGAGTACATGTTGCAGGTCAATGTCGTTATAAGTGAATCCGCAATCCGGGTTGAGCATGGCAGTCACGACAGGAAGACAGCAATCCGCTCCATCATCAAGGATGACAAACCGGGATTTCCCCTGGTGCGTCATCGACCGTAGAGATTCCCGAATAAACTCCGCATTTTGCATCATGTTGTCGCAACACTGCCGGTAGCCCCGAATGCCGTGCCGGAGCAAATTATAATACTGGATGTAAACACCGCTGGCCGGCCTTGAAAAATTCAGGGTGTAAGAATCCGCATTGCCTCCGAGGTACGTTACTGAAATGGCCACATGCTCACTAAGGTCTTCACGTTGCCTCCAAACAACCCACCCGGTACCGCAGCAGGACTCGCCATATTTATGACCGCTAGTGGAAATCGAAAGCACGTTGGCAAGTCTAAAATCCCAAGCCGGAAGATTCTCCTGAAACGGTGCGATGAACCCACCTGAAGCAGCATCGACATGGATGCCAATTTGGTATCCCTTCTCCTGATTAATCGTCTCAACAACACGGTCAACTTCCTGCACTGGATCATAGTGACCGCCATAGTGATTCCCCATGATACAGACCACGCCCATGGTGTGATCATCAATCAATTCACTTATTTTTTCGGGGGCAAGCTTAAAAC
Organism: Planctomycetota bacterium; assembly: GCA_014238905.1. GTDB lineage: Bacteria > Planctomycetota > Planctomycetia > Pirellulales > Pirellulaceae > JABAAE01. The sequence goes on along the minus strand of JABAAE010000012.1, from coordinate 244,024 downwards.
TGTCTGATTGAGGACAAAAAATACGCGGTTCGATATCCATGTATTTAAAGAGCTTTTCCCAAGCAGCCTGAAAGCAGGATGAAATGACAATGTTGGGACGCTCTCCTAAAACCGCATCGGGAGCAACACCCTTCTTCTTGGCATACCAACTCCGCCAACGAAATTTCAGAGCCAGGCCCGCCAACAAACAAGCTTCGGTCGAACCAACCGTGCCTGCACCCGCAAAAACTCCCTTTTCCTCGAAATCCGACGGCGTTGGACAATGCCACAATCGGGCGATCATATTAACAACCGAATCATGCATTCGATAAGACCGGGGGTAGACCGTTTGATCCGCCAGGTTAACCCGCAAACCCATCAGTGCTACTTCTTCTTCGGCCTCTTCAAAGGTGACATTGACGTAGGAAGAGGTATTGAGCTGATTGTCGAAGTCCAAAGAATGATTGTTTTCAATCAACGTTTTGACGGTCTTGCCCGCCATCCCATGCTCCGGAATTTTGCCAACATCTAACAGGTTTTTCACCGCGGCAGAGGAAAAATAGTAATTCTCCTGGAGTTGTTGTTCGGCTTTATCAAGCTTCTGCTGCAGGGAATCTACTTGAGTTTTTAGCCTCTTCAGTTCATCGTCCATCTTCAGACCATTCTCGCGACATGATGCAATTTCCGCATTTCTTCTTAACAGTTATTTAACAGGGAGCTCGCCCGGTTGAATAGTAGTCCCGCTTAACTTGCGTTATCACCGATACCCTTTACAACCGTTTTAATGCGGCAAACATCGCATCGTTGCGTCAGCAAGAGTCAGCCAACATGCCGCGCCAATTTTTTTTCAAAATCATTGACAACAGCCCCGGCGCCCGACAAACCACATCGACCTCACAGGAAAACGGCTGAGGTGCATCAGCTGGCTGGATTTCCACACCAGCTAGATCCGCCACGGCAGAAAAAGAAATCGATATGCCCTGAGCCGGCCGTTGCCATTCTGAAAATTCCTTACGCCCAGATGGACAGATCCCGCTGGGAGAATTTCGCTAGTGTTCAAAAAGTCAGACCCTGCCTGCATCGATCCATACTCAGCTGACGATTAATTGCCAACCACGATTCTGAATTCTTGGCACAGGCACCAATCAGTTAGCCAAATCAGGTCTTCGCTGTTAACCTATTTCCTTTCAATGCAGTACAAGTACTTTGCACCACGAAGAAACAACTGTCTACCCGCAAGTGCCGGCGAGGCATCGAATCGTTCGTTGAGCTGGTTGGTCGCCAGCACTTTGAACTTTGGCGATCGTTCCAATACCATTGTCTTGCCATTGCGACCCGTAAGATAGACCCGGCCGCCAGCTCCTACCGGTGAGGCGTAGATGTTCGAAAGTGGGCTGACTCGTTCTGGACCGAACAGGACCTCACCCGTTTTAGAATCGAGACATGTGAGGATCGGCTGATTTGATTTATTGTAGAAGAGGAGTCCTTCATACAGTAAAGGTGAGGGAATGTAGGGAGTACCACGTTCCTTCTTCCAACGAATTTTTTCACTCCCGGTGATATCACCAGTCTCCGCCAGTGGAAGGGCTATTGCTGAATAGCCCTGATAACCACTCATGCATATCACATGGTCACCATCAACTACCGGACAAGGGATGACGTTGCCGGTTAAACCACTGCATTGCCAAATGATCTCGCCAGAATCGAGGTCATAGCTGCGGACAAAGTTCGAGGCAGCGGTAATGACCTGCGTTGCGCCATTTCGTTCTACCACTAGCGGCGTTGCCCAGGCATTCTTTTCTTCGCGCTGCTGCTTCCAAAGGGTCCGGCCAGTCTTGGCATTCAGCACCTCAATTGTGCTCTGGCCGGCGTGGTCGCGAAGAACAATCAGGTGTCCTTTGTGAAGGACTGGCGAACACCCTTCACCAAGACTCGATCCAATTCTTACTTCACCCAGGTCCCGTTTCCATATCTGTTCCCCGTCCAAATTAAAACAGAAAAGCCCTGCCGAGCCGAACCAACAATACAAGTAATTGCCATCGGTGACAGGCGAAGCCGAGGCAAAGTCGTTGTCATTATGCGCTCCCTCGTGTGGTATTTTCGTTGCAGCGACCTTGCTCCATATTTTTTCGCCGGTATTTCGATCCAGACAAAGCACAACATATTCATGTTTTGCATTAGGTCGTTTGATGTCAAAAAAATTGGTCTTGGGTTGGTCAATTGGATCGGGAATGGACAAATCCTTCACACTTGTTTTAACGGCAGTCAACAAAAAGACCTGATCACCCCAGATGATCGGCGTTGACGTCCCCCGACCATCAATCGCCACCTTCCATTTAATATTTTCTTTTTCGCCCCAGGTCAGGGGCGGATTGGCAGTTCGCGATACACCGGTGGCTTCCGGGCCTCGCCATTGATGCCAGTTGTTTAACAAATCGTCGCCGTTAGCAGGAAACTGAAAAAGTATCCAACAAACGCATGTGATCAATGCTGAATCAAGTCTCATGGGTGCTTACTTTTTGTTTTGATCAAGGAATGAGAATTTGGTGAAAACCAATCATTTAAACTTCAAGAATTCCAGTGCTGGTGCCAAATGATTCGGTTGGAATTCCAGTATTATTCAGTAGATTAACAAACAAATTGCATAACGGAACGTTGTTCGTTTTATCATAAGCCACGTAGCGTCCGTGTTTGTAACCGCCACCGGCAAGAATGATTGGAAGATTCGTCGGGTCATGAGCGTTCGCATTGCCCAGATTGCTGCCGAAAAGAACGGCCGTTTGATCCAGCAGCCGAACCCCCTGTGCCGATCGCAGTCCAAGCTGTGTCAGGAAATCCGAAAATGTAGAAAGGATTCCAGACTCGATGATCTTTAGTTGGGCAATCTTGGCGGGATCCTGACCATGATGAGATAGGGGGTGATGCCCCGCCTGGACACCAGCGATGTTTGGTACAACGTGGTGATCCTGAATCATCAGGCTGACCACCCGCGTTGAATCGGTCTGCAGTATTAGCGGAATCAGGTTCATTAGTTGTCGAATGCGGGCGAGCAATTCTGTTGGTTCCGCAATGTCCTTTGGAACTTCGACGTTCACCTCAGGCTTGGGTCGATCCAGCCACGCATCAGAAGCAGCCAGCTCCTTCTCGGCCGTGCGAATGGCAGCGAAGTATTCATCCAGTTGCTTCCGGTCGCCTCCACTGACTCGTCGATTGAGTGTCTTCGTCTGATCGCCAACGGCATCAAGAATGCTGCGACCTTCCGCGAGCCTCTGCCTTTGTCGCCGCTGTTCTTCCGGACTTCCGGCCAGGAATAACTTCGCAAACACACGCGATGGCCGATAATCGGCTGGCAGCATGACACCGTTGCTGTCGAAAGACTGGCTTTCCCGAGTGTTGGTCCCCAGCGTGATCGATGGAAACCTCGTGGTGTGTCCAAGGTGCATTGCGGCCACCTGATCCACCGAAATCGTATTCTTGAATCCTCCCATCCCAGGATTGATCGCCGCCGTCAGAAAGGTCATTTCCGTATCGTGGGGATCCTTGCCGTTCTGGTCCGGATGGGACAGTCCGGAGAACAAGGTAAAGTCACTTCGGTGTTCGTTGAGCAGTTCGAGGTACTCCGTGTTTGCGTAGTCGGTTCCGGACCTCTTTGGGAACAGCGACGCAGGAAACAAACCGAGCGCATTGCAAATCAGCACCATGCGTTTTGGCGGCGCCATGTGTTCATGACCGATGGCAGGATTCATCGATTCGAGCAGCGGCAACGATAAAGCCACGCCGGATGCTCGCAGCGCCGAACGTCTTGAAATGGGTCTATGCATGGGGGTCTCTTTTTTAACGGCATTGAAACATTCGGCTGCGAACAACCTCATGAATCAACTGTTTCAAAGTGTAATTCGAATTTTCGTGACGAATTAGAATTGCTTCCACATCCTCGCGATCAGCGAACTGGATTTCAGCCCCGGTGGCGAAGGTGATCAACAGGGACACGAGGTTTCGTCCCACCTGTTCCTTCGACTTCATAAGGTGCTGTTTGAAGTCACGAATATCAGTGAACGTGAATCCGTCCCCGGTCTGGCCGCTGCAGTCAACTTGCTGGCCGAGTTTGTAGTCTTTATGCAGGAACCGCAGTCCAACGTCGGCCGTACGTTTGACGCCTTTGCTGATGCGGTAGCGAGTACGAAAGGTGCCGACGGGATCAAAACATTCCAGCGCGAAACCCGGCGGATCAATCCGGCGGTGACAAACGGCACATGCTTCGAACGCCTGATGTTTTGCAAGTGTCTCGCGAATCGTCGTGGCTCCGCGAGTATCCGGCTCGATCGAACCGACCCCCGGCGGAGGCGGGTTGGGAGGCAGGCCCAGCAGGTTCGTCAGAACAAAACTGCCGCGTTTGACGGGTGTCGTGACGGTACCGTTGGCCGTCACTTTGGCAATGCTGGCGTGCGTCAGAATACCGCCTCGAACGCTACGGGGTGGCAACATGACTTTGCGCATTTCTTCACCTTCGACGTTCGGAATGCCGTAGTGTTCGGCGAGTTTCCGGTTGAGGAACGTGAAGTCAGAATCGATGAGAGTGACGATACTGCGATCTTCGTCGATGAGATGTCGGAATAGGAGCCGCGTTTCGGCCAGCATGGCTCGGCGGAGGACGTCGTCATATTCCGGGTACAGGTACTTGTCAGGCGTGGTGGCGTCGATCAGTTCCAGATCCAGCCATTGATCTAGGAATTCGTTGATGAACCGGTCGCTGCGTCCGTCGGACAGCATGCGGCTGACCTGAGTGTCCAGCGTTCTCGGGTCGGAGAGCTTTCCGTCACTGGCAAGTTGAAGCAGTTCCTCATCGGGCGGGCTGCGCCAGAGAAAGTAGGACAAGCGGCTGGCGAGTGCATGATCCGTCAGTGTTGATTCTGTTGGTCGCGTTTCGTTCGTAAGAAACAAAGTCTCTGGCGAAATAAGGATCGCTCGCAACGGAACCCGAGCGCTGGCGAGGAAGCCGCGTCGGGCTTTGAGACTCGGGATCGCGAGATTGGTAAGGTCTGCGATCTCTTTGTCGCTCACCGGACGTCGGAAGGCTTTTGGTGCGAGCGCGGCGACAGCATCGCGAATATGTTCGTAGTGAGATTTCGTTGTGACCGGACGGTAAGAACGACCGTTGGACACAGACTCCCACTGGACGCCGGGGAACAAGGTGCGGGTGCGCTCGGGAGGCCACGTGGACTCTAAAGGGCCTTCGACGAGCACCTTGCGAACCCGTACGCCTTCACCTTTGAATTCGCTGGCGGGTTGCGAGTTGTAAATCGTTTTTCCGTTGGGCGCCGGTTCGAGTTCGTCGGCGCTAACGTAGAAGTAGTCGTCGGGGCGGAGGTATTTAATCGTTGAAACCGTGCGGAGTTTCTCGTCGACATCCCAGGCAGCAAACAGTTCGCTGTCGCCTTGGATGTCGTTTTGGCGTTTGAGGCTCATCGTCACCGAGGACCTCGGCTGATACGCCGAACCAGTCACCGTGATCCGGTATCGACCGGCGACTGGAAACCGCAGACCATTGTTGTCAGAGCGCAGGTTGTGGTTCTCGCCTCGGAACATGATGAGATCGTCTTCGGCTCGGAAGACCGTACCACCGCCTCGGCGGACGGGACGCTGGAACCACATTTTCATGTAACGTGAATTCGCGTAGTCGAGTTCGCGCACCGCACCGGGCCTGGGACCGAGTTGAATCGATTCGTCGAGTGCGACGTCAGCGGCCTTGAGGAATCCTTTGACATGCACGTTGGACATATCCTGTTTTGCCGCGACGACATCAAAGGCTCCCGACTTGTTTTCGGGCGGAAGCAATTTTGCGATCTGGCCGCCGATGCCGAGCAGATCGTGCAGCGTGTGTTCGTATTCCATACGCGAAAGTCGCCGCGAGGAGACTCGACCTATCGACTTTTGCAATCGCTGATTGGCCTGTTTTAATTCGCCTTCCAGTAACGACAACGCCTTGTCACGAACTGCCTGGCCGGGTTGAGTTTCCTCGGGGGGCGGCATTTCGCCGCGTTTGACACGGTCGTAGATGTTGACCCATTGGCGAAACGAATCGCCTTTCTCAAAGTCTTTGGCAAGCTTGGTGAAATCGAGGCGTGTTTCCGTGTCGGCATCGTGACAGTCCATGCACGACTCTTGAATAAATGAACTGATCTCTTTTGAAACCTGATCAGCAAACAGACCAGTCGAAATGCTGATCATCACGGCATAAACCAAGAAGAAGTTAAGGATACCGAGCGTCATAGCACCCCCGAAAATGGATCGACTGATTGACGAACCGTCTTTTTGAATTTGCATCCTGATAATCGCTGGAGTCACTTGTTTTTTTCTCCATTGAGTGTTTGCAGGTAAGCCAGCAAATCCAGAATTTCGTTCACCGAGTACGTATCCAGTAAGCCGACCGGCATGCTGGAGAGCTCAGCGATTTTTCGATCTTCGATGGATGACTTCTTAATCGTGTCAACGTTATCTGGCTTCAGCAGGTTCGCTAACATCAGGATTCGGTCGTCAGTTTCTTCAATGACAAGTCCGGTTACCATTCTTCCATCATCGATCTGGACCATTTGCGTTTGAAAGTCCTTGTGAATCTCTGCCGACGGTTTGACAATCTGCTGCAACAATTTTCGTCCTCTGAACCTTTTGGCTACGTCCGTCAAATCCGGTCCGTGCTTGGCTCCTTGGCCACCAATGGTGTGACACCTGCTACAAGTCGCTTGCTCGTAAATCAATTTGCCGTTTTGGACGGATCGACCACTCAACCTTTCTGGCTGCGAGCCAAAATCGTGATGCTGCCATTTTTTGATAAATCGTCGCTTTGCTATAGAGGGCTGACTGGCAACGTATTCCAGAATCCGAATAAACATCGCACCATCCCGGCTTCGATCCGGATTTGCCTGACGGAATTCATTCCAAAGCTGGCCGACTCGGGGGCGATTTTGCGGAGGTAAGCCCGCAATTCGTGCGTCAACATACTTTTGATGCTCGCGTGGAACATAACCGTCTGGAATTTCTGATTTTTCGATCTCCGCAAAGAGAGCGGTGTTATTGGGTTTGACCGGCTTACTCATTTTTGGCGCGGTGGCGAGGTTTCCGATGTCATGATCGCCTTTGTAGTTCTTGGGGACCAACTTGATACCACCGGTTGTCGGCAACGTGTCCGGAAGCGAAATCCGGAGCACCGCACCGACACCCCGTTCCATATGCCGCGCCGGTCCGGAAGTACTGGTCCAGACGTTGCCGTTATCATCGAATTCGATTTCCCGAGTGTAGGAAACGCGGGTGGGCAGGCGAAACTCAACCAATGTTTCGGATACAGGGTCGAATCGGTTAATCGTGTCGTTGCCGGTTCCGCAGATCCAGACGATTCCGTCCTTGGCGACGTTCAGTGCGTACGGAATCTGGTTTTCGGCGTCCGGTAACTCATAGACCGTCCAGTACTCGGTATTGGGATCAAATTTGCCGAACACCCCCGACCCGAAACCCGGGACCCAAACCATTCCGTCGGGGGCGACATGCAGTCGGCGGGGACCTCGGAAGGGTGGGTTCCATTCCTTGATGTCGCCATCCGGAGCGGTCGGGTCAATGCGACCGATGCGATTGCCGTTCAGCTTCGAGTACCAGATCATGCCATCGACGGGGGAGTAATCCAGACCGTACGGCGTGATGCCTCGCGATTCGCCTCGACCAGCACCCAATGCCTGACCAGCACTCAATAGTTTGTATTCCTTGACGAATCCCGTTTTCGGATGAATCGAAAAACAAGAATTAGAACCCGCGTCTGTGTACCAGATCAACCCCTCGGAGTCTTTCGGATTGATCCGCAGAGTGTGCGGATAGCTACCTCGCTTCTTTGGTGCCTCGGCGCTACTGTAGACTTCAAACTGTTTCGTTTCGATGTCGTAGCGAGCCATGTGGCCGCTAGCACACATCGTCGTCCACAGGCTGCCGTCATTGGCAGTTTCAATGGAATGGGGTGCGTGGGCTCCGCGTGGAAACTTGATGGCTGTCTGTTCGCCGGTTTTGGGATTCAAGGCGATCATACGCCCCCTACTGATATTGACCGCATAAACCAATCCATCCCGACCGATTTCCAGATCATGAAATGACCCTTGTAATGGTTTATCCATCTCCCACATGGTGATGGTGGCCGCAGTAGAAATTCCGGTTGGAGCTGGTGGCGGTACAAAAGATGGCCAGCTTTTGACGGCATCATCTTTGTAAGTATTCATCAACCGATTAATAATCGTTTTCTGAGTGTGGCGATAAAGACCACCAAATCCGTCCATCCGCCGCAGCATTGTCTCCCAGTCAACCGGTTTTTCAGGAGTCCGAAATCCAAGCGTGCCGACCTGGTGACAATAGGAGCAATTCATTTTGAAATTCATTTTATCGCGTGCATTGTCGAAAGCCAGCATACTGAACGCACTGCTCGCCGGACGCTGCACTTCAAGTTCTTGGCCTTCGGCCGAATGCGTTTTGATTACAAGGTCGTCGGTTCCCGCTGCGATCCCGCTGTTCCACTCATCGGCGATCCCCATCAACCGAGTTCGAACGTTGTGAACAACATTCCGCAGACCTTTGATCTCGAATGAACCATCTTTCTGAGAGAACACCGACGTCCATTTTCGATGACCATCATCAATCGCCGAAACCATGACTCCTTCGATTCCTTTGCCGGTAGAATCCACCACTCGACCTTCAATGGTATGCCCTGGCGGGTCGGACGCCTCAAGATCCACCAACCCAAAGTTCGAGAACACCAAACCACACAAGATTAATCCGATGATCCCTGGTGAGTTTGGCCGTATAACGACACAAAGATTTTTGCGGCAAATACCGCAGATTACGTCGTTCATTCCATTTCTCCGGATGCTTCAAGTACAGTGGATTTGATAATCAGATTCCGAAAATCAGAATCCGCAACGTCGGTAAGGATTTTCAAAAAACCGTTCAAACGATTGATATCCTGTTTGTCGAGACGAATGCCCCGATGCGTTTGGTCTGCTAAAACTTTGGCCAACCGCTCGATAGAAAACGAACCATTGCGCAGCGAGGGGACTGGGGGCTTCGAATTGACCTGCCCCAATTCGGGTAAGCGATGACAACTGAAGCAACGTCCGCAATGAAGGTTTCTCCCGTCTTCCAGAGCAATTTTGAACCCCTCGTAGGCCAGCCGATTCATTCCCGGCGGAAGCTTAATCAAGACTCGACCTTCCTGGTTTGCCAACCGTCCAAGAATCCGTCCGGCGAGTTCCTCCGGAGTTTCATCCAATTCGGTTTTCACCGGAATTCGATTCACATAAACAAATGCATCAAACCGCGATCGTTCTTTGGAACGAAGTCGATGAATCCCCATTTCCTTTGGATTTTGTTTTGGCGACCCCCAATCAGGAGATTCCTCAAGGACATCTGCATTAATAGCGAGCACGGCCTCTCTCATTCTCTTGGCGATGCCCGGAAATTTCTTGGCGATGTTTTTTTTCTGCCCAGGATCAAGCGACAAATCATAAAGCTCGAACCTCGATATGCCACCAGATCCTGCCTTGATCGTTGGGATCCACGATTCCTGAAACATGTTCAGGGTTACAAACTTCTCTCGCAGGCTATTCCACTGCGGGGTTTTAATTTCGCTGTTGTACGCCCTGTCCCAAAGTTCGGATTGAGTCAACTGGCGGCCAAGCTTCTTTTCAAGAATGACTCTCATCCCCTCTAAAGCTGCTCGAATCGCCGCCCGGTCCTTGGGGTACTCTTGGTCGCGAAAACCGACCAGCGAATAATTTTCTTCGCGAATCGCGACAATCGGCTGACTTGTGGGAGAATGCCAGGTTAGCGGTTGCCGGCGTTTAAAATCCTCCCGCTTTCCAACCAAAAGCGGAGAAAGATCGGCTCCATCGAGATGCACACCCTTTGGTTTCTCAATCCCCGTCAGGCCGCAAATCGTTGGCAAGAGATCGACTCCACCGGCGAGAGTGGTTTCAATCTGACCACCTTGGATACCTTTTGGCCAGTGGATAATACCTGGCGTGCGCGTTCCACCCTCGAAGAGTGAGCCTTTGCTGCCGCGAAGTTCGCCGTTGCGTTGGTGACGGTAACTGCCGTGATCGGAGGTGTAGATGATAATCGAGTTTTCAAGGGAATCTGTTTGCTCAAGTTTTTTCACGAGCCGAGCAATAGCGCGATCGGTATTGTCGATGGTCGCTGAATATATGGCAGCCGGATCGCCCGGCTCACCGTACTGCGAAACGATCTCATCAGGAGCGGCAAGCGGCGCATGGGGTTCGTGAAACCAGATATTGAGAAAGAACGGTTTCGCCGCATCACGCTCCTGATCCAGCCAAGCGATGGCCTCATCAACGACAAGCTGACAAGCGTAGCCTTCCAACTGACCGACTCGTTCCCGATTACGCCAAAAGTTTTTCGGGTTACGATGACTTGGCGCAGCATTCAGGTCGGTCGCGAACCAGTAGTCGAACCCATGTTCGTCGACCCATGGTTTATTCATCCCCCGAAACGGCGTACCCAAATGCCACTTGCCAAGATGAACGGTATCGTAGCCGTTTGCTTTTAGCAGCTCAGCAATCGTCACCTCGCTTTTAAGAAGGTGCATGTTGTGGACGTGGTCCTGAATGACCGTATAGACACCGGTCCTCAGGTGATGACGCCCGGTGAGCAACGTGGCGCGGGCGGTCGAACAGACAGGGGCTCCCGAATGAAAATCAGTGAAGCGGACGCCTTTGGCAGCCAGCTCGTCCAGCGCGGGCGTTTTAACCGGACCGCCGTCACAGCCGATGTCTTTTGATCCCAGGTCGTCTGCCAGCAGCACAATAACATTGGGACGAGCAATCTGCGATTGGGCAATCTGCGGAAACAAGATCAAAATTGCGATGGAAGCCCTGATGGCAATAGATGGATTTAGAGTCATTCCTCCCGCTCCGACAATTCCAGCGAGGTGATCGACAGGCCGGCCTGTTGATAAAGGGTATGACACCACAATGATTCCACTACAAGATTGTGTGCCAAATCAGGCAGCTGATGCTTCATCGATTTCAGGGACGGATCAAGTTTGAAGTCGTTGATTGGCAAGATCAGGTCGAGATCACCAATCGTGCCAAGCTGCTTTGCGGGAAGTCTGACCTGAAATCTACCAGCAAATTCTCCTTTCCGGGTTCTTAGAGTCATTCCTACAAACAGGTCGGATTCCCGGTCGAGCCGTCCTTGCACATGAACACGGCTGCGTGGGTTGGTCATGACCGCTGCCGCGTCAGCTGCGGTAACTTGAGTTGAAACCGCGTAAATCGTCAGACCGGTATCTTTGACGGTGTGGGCAATACAATGAAGACGCGGCATAACGCTATTGCTGCCTGGAATCCATTTGCCGTAAGTTCGCCGAGGTCCCTGTTCCAGACGACTTCGCCACGTGTAGGCTACCTGCGGTATATGGTTGACGCTCAAGTCCTGATCCGCCGCAGCAACCACCTGATGCTGCGAAGGCACCTCTACTGAATTACCATCGCTAAGCCGCATCACTTGAACCTTGCCCTTGCTAACATTCAACGCCGTTGACTCAAGGTCAGTATCAATTTCAAAGCTGGTTCCGACGACTTCCACAACCGCTGTGGGGGTGTGGATCAGCATCGGAAAACCTTCGGGCTGAGGCTCAACATCTGCCGACAAGGTTCCCAACTTCAGGTGGAGCTTTTTTTGGCCAGCATCGGAAAAGGCAAGCATTGAATTACCGGAAATAACCACTTTTGAGCCATCACGAAACACCAACGCAAACCAGGAGTCATGCGTCAGGCCATCGATGGTCCCACCGGAAAGCTTCATGCCAACATCCAGATCAGCGCGTACTTGACCGCCATCCCCCGTCCATTGAAGTGGCCCACTGAGCCCGACAATAGTCGCGATAAAGCGATCTTCAGCCTGACGAGAAAAGAAGACCGTCGCCACCAACAGGATCACAATCGAAGCCGCTATCATTGCTCCAAAGGCCATTTTCGTCCAAAACGGTTTCGATAATCGTTGCTTTTCGTGAGAGTCTGTTGGCCGATCAAAAAAACCAATTTCTTTTGCTGATTCATCGACGGCGACATCTTCGAGTGCCGCAATCAGATTGGTTTCCCTCATAAAAACTTCGCGAGCTTCGGAGTCCGTCGCCAGGATCTGATCTAAATCTTTGATCTCATCATCACCTAGAGTTTGGTCCTGGTAGGCACGCGACAGCGATTTGATCGAACGTTTCACTTTAGGTTTCCCCTTGGGCTAGGTGAGCTAAAACACAATCAGCGACCAGATCTCTAAGTGAGTTCAACTTGCTATAGAGCCACCGCGGTTTTTTGTTTGATTCAGCCGCAATTCGAGAAACCGAATCGCCACGCGTGTGAACACTTAACAACAAGCGACGATCGGCATCATCGAGTTTTTGCAGGCAATTGTAAAGCACTTTTTGTTCTGCCTCACTACGTTGCAAGCGATCCTCTGCCTCCACAGCAATCAAGTCGATGACTTCTTCGCTTAGAATCAGTCGGTCTCTGGCTCGAGAACGTCGAAATCGCAACACCTCGAATCGTGAAATCACACAACACCACCGGATAAAATCGTCTAAAGACCCTTTCTGATCGAACTGATCAAATTTCCGCCAGCACACCAATCCGAGATTTTGCATGACGTCATCGACCTCCTGACGCGAGGAAAGCAACGACCGTGTGTAGGCACGAAGCGTCCGTTCTCCACTTAAGAAAAGCGAGACGAAACGTTCGTATTGTTGATCCGGTTGGTCTTGATTCACTTGTCTTCGCTGGTGGTGTTTTGAATCTTGATTTTTCGTGGTCACTAGTTAACTACCGGCCAGCTCCAATTTACCAAATCGATATGTTTTTTTGGGTTTCTTTCTGGCTCACTTCCGGGGAAAAGACAAAACCACGACTTTTGGTATCCAGCGAAAATAGATCTGGTAAATTCGGTTTAGCCAGCAGTCAACTTTAGACCCTCGCGGTTAATTGACGCTTTCTCTACAGAAACACGTTGATTCACTAAAACATTTGATTCACTAAAACACGTTGATTCACTAAAACATTTGATTCACTAAAACACGATATTATTCGGTCCAAAACCATGATTTCTCCCACCACCAGAAACTCGCTGTTATTGTTAGCATTGCTCTTGCTGTTTTGTTGTGGGGAAAATTTCGGCCAGGTCAATGATCAAACTCCCAACGTCCTGTTCATTGCCGTGGATGATTTGAATGACTGGGTCGGATGCCTTGGCGGGCATCCACAGGCTAAGACACCTAACATAGATCAGTTGGCTCAAAAAGGAGTGCTCTTTAAACAGGCCTATTGTGCAGCGCCGCTTTGCCATCCATCACGTACTTCTCTGCTTACCGGGCTGCGTCCTTCAACGACCGGGATCTACGGTAACCTGAACTGGTTCCGAGACCTCCCCCGGCTGAAAAACTGGGTAACCTTGCCGCAATATTTTCGGCAGCATGGTTATGTGGCCTGGAGCGGAGGAAAAATCTTCCACAAGCCGAATGGCAAATGGTCCGATCCACCGTCCTGGGATGGACAATACTCGACAAAACATGGCACTCCATCGCCGCCGGATTCGGAAAAATACCGTCACCAAATGCAGGATCTTTTCTCCAACAGGATATTGGCCAGGCTGATCGATTGGGCGCCATTGAAAATCAGCAAAGCAGAAACCAATGACTGGAAAACTGCGCGATCTGCCGCAGACTTTCTAGAGCAAAATCACGCTAAGCCTTTTTTCCTCGCCTGCGGAATCTATCGGCCTCACTTGAGCTGGTATGCGCCCCAGGAGTTTTTCGATTTACATCCGCTCGACAAGATCGTTCTACCGCCAGTGAAGAAAAACGATCTGGATGACGTACCAGCCCGGGGCCGGGTGATGGCGGGAAAAGAATTCGAGATCATCAAGGAGAAAGGACAATGGAGACACGCCGTTCAAGGCTATCTCGCAGCCACCTCGTTCGCCGACGCGTGTGTTGGTGTCGTTTTGGATGCACTCAACAACAGCCAATACCTGGATAATACAATTGTCGTGCTCTGGGGTGACCACGGGTACCACATTGGCCAGAAGAACCACATTGCAAAATCGGCTCTTTGGCAATCAGCCACCCGCACCCCGTTGATTATTCACCTACCAGAGGGAATGACTGGCCAGACCAGACCACGCCATTCGGCGATGACTTGCAGTCGGCCGGTCAGCCTGATTGACTTGTACCCCACATTAATTGAACTTTGCGGACTACCACAGCGAGATGACCTGGACGGACGCAGCATTGCACCTCTCGTTAGCCAACCCAACCTAAAGTGGCCCTATCCAGCCATCATTACTCATTCGCCTCACTGGCATGGTGTGAATCACGCCGTTCGTTCGCAGCGATACCACTACATTCGCTACCGCGATAACGGCGAAGAACTTTACGACATGCAGACAGATCCAAACCAATGGCACAACCTGGCGAACCACCCAAATCATTCAGAGGCAAAGAAGGAGCTCGTAAAATGGCTGCCAAAGACTAATGCGGAACACTTTAGACGTGAGCCTTGAAGGACCGCTCGCCAGAACGAACTATAGCCAGAACGATCTATAGCCAGAACGATCTATAGCCAACGGGATGTTAAAAAAGTAGGGCCGGCAGGACTCGAACCCGCGACAAAGGGATTATGCTACCAGCTACGGCTTTCACCGCCTCTTTCGAGTTTGTGGTCTGGACTGTCTCTTCTCTTTACGAGTTCGCCGTACAGTCTCTACACCTTTCCGCCGTCAAGCGGACTTGGCTCGGGATTAGCTTATCATTGCTGACTTAGCGCTGACTTAGCCTTCCCCGAGTTTGACGAATTCTACTGAAGCCCCTTCCTTGAAGAAGCGACAGCAACCCTGTTGAGCCAACCATGCGTTCACCGTTTAGGCTGGTCTCGCCAAAGTCCCCTGCTCTAACCAACTGAGCTACGGCCCCGAATTAAAAGCAAATCGTATTAAAAGCAAATCTATATAAATAATTAATATTTAAAGCGTACAAAAAAAAACAACGCACTCAAGGGGCAGGAAATAATAACAATCAAAACCTACCTGTTGACTCGATTGATTTCCCCCTTGACCTCAACCACTAGAGAAAATCATTTGGACCATCTTCAACAGTTCCATCAATCGAACTCCTTCGATTCATCGCGGCCCGATAGCCCAGTGCCCAAGAAAAGTCAATCTGTCCTGAAAGCCGCGGGCCTCATTCTAGCAAAGCCTTGCCAAAACCCAATCCCGCCAACCCAAGTTTACCGACCGATAGCATACAGCGCCTCGAACGTTCTAATATAAATCGTTCCGTTTGAGATGGCCGGCGAAGCAGACGTCGGTTCACCCAAGTCATTTTCGGCCAATACTTTAAAGGTCTTCCCCGCCTTGACCACCGTTACAATCCCCTTGCGAGCGGTTAAAAATATCTTTCCATCCGCATAGACCGGTGACGCACGATGCCGATCCCTCACCGTCCGATTCTCGTAAATCTTTTCACCGGTTAGCGAATCGACGCAAACCAGGTTTCCATTTTCCCGACAGAGATAAACCAACCCATCATGATAGAGGGGGCTCGGCACATCCGGAGTCCCGCGGTCGTGCTTCCAAATCAGCGCATCCTCGCTGCTGGAGACATCACCCTTGGCATCCGGCTTCAGACTGAGTACCGGCCCACCTTTGGCAGAGGGGATAATAATCATTCCTCTAACGGCCAACGGCGACGACACAAACCTCAAGGTGGGATGATATTTCTCGCCTTGGGGATTCATACAGCATCGCCAGATTTCCCTACCGTCTTTCAACTGATGGGCCATCGCATAATCACCACCATGGGTCACCAAGAACTCCCGCGTTCCATCGCGATACAACATCGGAGACGCGTAGGAATGTTCATTTTCACTGGACGCCCCAGTCACCCTGTCTACTTTCCAAATTTCCTTGTTGGATTGAGCGTCAAGACAAACCACAATCGCCTCTTGAGTGTTGGCATTGCCCTCACCGTGAATCAGCTGAAAATAGAGTCGCCCTCGATCCAGAACGGGAGTGGCTGTCATTCCAAAAGCAATCTTGAATTTTCCGTACCTCTTTTGAAGATCCAAATCCCATACTTTTTTTCCGTCGACCGTAAAACAACTAACAAGGCCATTGGCCATAGTAGCCCAAACGTGGCTACCATCGGTGACCGGTGATGGCGATGCCGAGTTGCCTTCGTCACCCCGAACCGCCTTGTTGCCGCTCCCCAAGGTCTGCCGCCACAACTCTTTACCAGAAGTCGACACGCCCAATAGAACAAGGTCAGTTCCGGAGGTACTGGTTACGAAAATCCGCTCACCCCAAACCACCGGAGTCGATCCTGCGGATCCGGGCATGGGCAGTCGCCAAGAGACATTCTTTTCTTTACTCCATTGGGTCGGCAAATTGGTTTCCTGGCTTACGCCGTCATTGCGAGGCCCCCGCCATTGCGGCCAATCATCGGCCTGCAACGTCAGACTACAAATCGTGGAAACAACAACCAGTGAAAGATTTCGGAGCTGCATCATAGGAATACCGGCGGGAAAACGGAAAAGAAATCGAACTGTAACCACTATCAATTTATAGGATTCCACTTGCACTCACAATCGAAAATGGAACCCCAGTTTATTCAAACCCGACTTAAAACACAAAACGGCCTCCCACCAACCCGTTACACAGGAATTCCTTGAATTCTATAATGCCCGATTCCCCCAACGCTCCGTCAACCGGAAATAAACTCGCCTGCTGATACCGGTGCAGATTAACTGGTGTTGATGAGACCGATGAAACCTCCCGCCCACCTACATCGCTGAAAGAATGATAGGATGGTTGGTCATTCCAGCGTTTTGCGGCATCCTCCTTTCCTCATGGATGAACGCAAAGGATTGCAACTGCTTCGTTTGTCTTTTTACAGGAGAATCTTCATCCCGGACTTGAATCGTCGAAACCTGAGGGGCGAATTGATGGACGCTCCCGATTTAGATCCAGAGCTTCACCGCTTGGCCTTACGAGGTTTAAAACGTATCAACCAGGTCACCAAAAGCAGTAAATCGGCATGGCAGGCGATCCAACGGCGGATCCATCAAACGCCTTGCACCGATCCGTTAACCATTTTGGATGTAGGGTGCGGAAGTGCCGATTCGCTGATCCAATTCGGCCGATATGCCCGCCAATCGAATATCGAATTACAACTTTCGGGAATCGATATCGGGGCAACCACCATACAAATGGCCAGATCATTGGCGGCAGAGGCCGATGTAAAAATTGAACTCACTCAACAGGATGCGCTTTCTGATGATCCCTTTCCGAAACACGACATCGTTTTCTGTTCTCTTTTTTTGCACCATTTGTCGCGAGATCAAGCAACTATTCTCCTTCAAAAAATGAAGCAATCGGCGCGTAGGATGGTTTTGGTTTCCGACTTATTACGGTCAACATGGGGCTATTTTCTGTCGGTAGCCGGAACAAGATTGCTATCACGATCCTCCATTGTCCATATTGATGGTCCTCGGTCGGTAGAAGCAGCATTCACGATGGAAGAAATGCGTCTATTAGGCGAAGAAGCTGGAATGCCCGAGGCAAAAATAAAAAAATTCTGGCCGGAGCGATTTCTGTTCCAATGGAATGTCAGCTCGTAAAATCAATGATGCGGAATCAATCACAAAACATAGAGCAATCTCAAAGCTTCCTCCCCAGCGGTTCCATGGTCGAGGATTGGGAAGTTATCGTCATTGGCGCTGGCCCGGCTGGATCGCTGGCAGCCATCCAATTGGCCCGCCAAGGGATCAGGGTGTTGCTTGTCGACAAGGCCAAATTTCCCCGCACCAAGGTCTGCGGGAGCTGCCTAAGCGGAAAAGCAATCAAGGTTCTTAAGGCTCTAAAACTAGATGCAGCATTGCTTGCCGCCGTTCCGTTAAAGACTTTTCGCTTGGCCACTTGCCAACGAGAGGTGGTGCTGGGTACCGAGGGTGGCTACGCCATTTCCAGAAGGCAATTGGACCAGCAACTGGCAACGATCGCCCAGGCGGCGGGCGTTGTCTTCCAAGACGCCACAACCGCTTCGCTGGGGAATCTACGGGAAGGAATGCGGGAGGTCATTCTGACCAACAAGAGTGAAAGATCTCCAACCGTCCGGGCCAAGCTGGTTTTGGTCTGTGCTGGATTGGGGAATGCCGACCTGTCAGGTTCCCTGCCTGTCAACGAATCACTGATGTCCAATCCAAGTATCGGGCTGACCTGCCTATTGCCCCCTGACGGACGATTTGAACCCGGGCAAATCGAGATGAGCGTTCATCGGAAGGGCTACGTGGGCGTCACCTCGGTGGAAGATGGTCAAATCAACGTATCAGCGGCAATCCGCAAACAGACCCTGGGAGGTTCTCAACGAATCACACAGGTCATACAACAGGTCATTGGCGAAGCCGGTTTAACCGTTCCATTTATCCCTGAAAGCACCCGTTGGCTCGGTACCCGGGAACTCACCCGGACGGTACAGATCCCTGGTGCCAAGCGAGCACTGGTGCTGGGTGATGCGGCGGGTTACGTCGAGCCATTTACAGGAGAGGGAATGGCATGGGCTATGGAGGCCGCCGTTAAAGTGCAACCCTTTGTCAATCAGGCCCTATCTCGATGGGATCCCATCATCTTGGACCAATGGACAAAAATCTGCCGAAAACAAAGTCGGTCACGACAACGAACGTGCCATTGGATCAAACGTCTGACGGCCCGTCCTATCCTTATC
Organism: Planctomycetota bacterium; assembly: GCA_014238905.1. GTDB lineage: Bacteria > Planctomycetota > Planctomycetia > Pirellulales > Pirellulaceae > JABAAE01. The sequence continues at coordinate 225,228 of JABAAE010000012.1, read as the reverse complement.
CGATCCGCCATTGAAGTGCTACGTTCGTTTCCGGCTCTGGCCAGACCCTTCATTCATTCCATCCACGGAAAAAGCAACACAAGTTTGGAAAAAAATAAATGATTATCGAATCCCTTGGGACTGCAATTCCTCCCCATACCCTGAATCTTGAAGACCGATTCAAAGTAGCCGAACTCTATGTGAATGGTGACGACCGCGACCGCTGGTTTGTCCCGATGATCTTCGAAAAAAGCACGGTAAAAAAAAGACACTGTGTCTTCATTCATTCCGAGGACGGCGACATCGATCAGCGCCAGGATTTTTTCCAGCCAACCGAACCAGAATCAAATCCGGAGGGACCGACAACCGGCGAACGAATGATTGCTTACGAAGAACACGCCCCGCAACTTGCCCTCTCGGCATGCCAGGACGCCTTCCAAAGAAGTCGGTTCGATCCATCATCCATCACTCACCTGGTCACCGCGTCTTGCACGGGTTTCACAGCGCCCGGCATGGACGTCAAGTTGATCGAAAAACTAGGAATGCCTGCCTCTGTTGAGCGAACCCATCTCGGTTTTATGGGATGTCATGCTGGCCAAAATTGCCTGCGTGTTGCTGCTGCATTTGCGCGGGCCGATCCCCAGGCTAAAGTCCTGGTTTGTGCCACCGAACTCTGCGGTTTACATTACCAGTACGTCGCCAAAAACGATCAAAAGGTAGCCAATGCCCTATTTGGAGATGGTTCAGGAGCGGCCCTACTGGTCGGCAACGAACAGGACCGCAAACCCAACCCAGCCGCCTGGAAGGTGGCGGGAACCGGCTCGTTCCTGATCCCAGAAACCCAGCAGATGATGAGCTGGAAGATTCGAGATCATGGATTTACGATGGGGCTCTCAGACCGCATTCCCGAGACCATCAAGAACCATGTACCAGCTTGGTTCGACGGCTGGTTAAGGGGTTATGGCCTCACGCGGTCGGAAATACGCAGCTGGGCAGTCCATCCCGGAGGCCCCCAGATCTTGAATGCATTTGAGCAGGCGATGAATCTCTCCTCGACCAGCCTTCAAATCCCCCGTGAAGTTTTGCAAACCCATGGAAACATGAGCTCAGCTACCATTTTCTTCGTCTTAAAAAAACTAAACCAAATTCCGGACCAACTTCCCTGCGTGGCGGTTGGTTTTGGCCCTGGCCTGACGTTGGAGGCGACACTGTTTTTGCCAGCTTGAACCCGTGGAGGGGGTTTTTTTAAAAAAAGTTCAGGAGACCGCCACACTCAACAACGGCTCGGTCGACCGCCCTATCGACCAATCGTCAATTAACCGGCGGGCTGTTCGGCGGCAAGGTAACGAACCGCGTTTTCAATCACCTTCAGCGCCGTGGGTTGTTTGTAGACAGGGAAGGTCTCGTGCCCAGGACGGAAATAAAAGACCTTTCCCTTTCCAAGATTCCAGACGCATCCACTTCGGAACCACTCTCCGTTCTCCCATCGCTCCTCAAAAATCACCTGATCCGGCTCCGGAATATGGTAAGGCTCATCATACATTTCAGTACCTGGCAACGTAAACGTTGCGGGGAGGCCTCGAGAAATGGGGTGCTCAGGTAAAAGGCTCCGAATCTGACTCGGTTTACCATCGGCACGATAGGCTGGAAATACGCAAAACGGCAGCTTGACGGTCACCTTCGTTTTCCCATTGGTATACTTGCGAGGGTAAAACGAGGGGGTAAGACGATCTTCGACTTTGGGAACCGTAAAACGCTTCTTGGGCGGAACGAATTCGAATTCTATTTTTTCACCCTTTTGTGACGGGAACATACGGTACGCATCCATCCGGGTCCTTTCATACATGGCCTCGACAAAAGGAGTGCTCCAATGGGCAGAATGCAGTGCAACCAGGGAAAGATTGCCAGCCTTGATCCTCTCGACAATTTTCCTTCCTGTTTGCTGGCTAACATCCATTTGCCGAACATGTCCCCACCAAACCAGTACATTGCAGTTGGCAAGATTGCTTTCGGAAAGCCCCTGCTGGGCATCATCGAGTTTGACACTCCTGACAACGAGCCCCTTCTGTTTTTGGAGGTACCCGGCGATCTGGTTTCCAAGAAAATTATCGTAAGCTTTTTTCTGGCTGGGTTGCTGCTCATCCCATACGACCACGTGGATCGGGTCCTCCGCAAGAGTCAGGGATGAATTCACTCCAACCACAACCACTGAAAAAGAAATTAGAAAGAACTGGCCTGATAGGATTCTCATTTTTTGCTTTCGTGGAGAGGGAACATAAACTCGTCAATCGAGCTATCTGGACCCTTGGTCAATATTGAGTCTGTGGCAGATTCTATTTCCAGACAAATTTAGGGACATCATTATTTGGATTAAAAATTCGGTCGTTGGCGAGAACGGGGCCTTGTGTTGTCCGACCATTCTGAATGCCAAGGTCAAGAATCTGTCCCAATCGTTGCACTATTTCAGGATTCTTCTCCGCCAGATTCGTGGTTTCTGTGGGATCTTTTCCCAAGTGAAAAAGCTGGCAAAACGGTGCCTGCCGAATTTCGGCCCGGACAGGTTTCCGGCCAAATTGTTGAATCGCAGTTTGCCAGGCCAAATTCCTTGGAGGTGAATTCCCATAGTTCCCCGCACACCCGCTACCGGGACAAAGAAGTAATTTCCAATCCCCCTGCCGTACCGTAAAGTGATGGGTCGACCGGCAGATCAGTGAAGCACGTTTCGATGCGGAATTACCAAACAATAAGTTCTCAAAACTGATGGAATCAGGAAAATCCAAATCGGAGGACGGCACATTTGCCAATTGGGAAAACGTCGCCATCATATCCTGCAAGGCAACCAATCCAGACTCTGAAGATCCCGGTTGGATATTCCCTGGCCAGCGAATGATTAACGGAACCCGAGTCCCTCCTTCGTAGGCCGAAAACTTGAATCCCCTGTAAATCCCGCTGGAATAATGTCCTAATTTCTGCATGCTTTCAAATTGCCGGGGCGTCGCTTTGGCAATGTTACCCGCGTATGCTGCGGCACCATGATCGGAAGTAAAAACAACCAGGGTCTCTTTGTCGATCCCATGCTGTACCAGTGATTTTAAGATCCTGCCAACACAGTCATCGGTCTCCATGAGAAAATCGCCGTAAAGACCCAAACGACTTTTGCCGCGAAATGAAGACCCCGGAGAGGTCGGCGTATGGGGAGCTGTCAATGCAAAGTAAAGGAAAAAAGGTTTGTTTTTCTCTACTGCCCGACGAGCCAAAAAGGATTCCGCCTCGGTTGAAAAGGTATCCAACACCTTGTCATCCTCGAAGTCCTCCGCCGCGGGTCCTACTCGATTAAATGCGCTCCATCCCTTTTGAGCGGTGACTCTTCCTACCCATCGTTGATTCCTGAGGAAAGCATAGGGATACATATCCAGTGAGGCTGGCAAAATAAAACTCTCGTCAAAACCAACGTCATTGGGTCCGTCTGAAATCGCTTTTTGATAGTCGACATTGTCAGGTCCCTGATTTTTTCCGTCGGTTGTCGCCATCGTTACACCCAGATGCCATTTTCCAACGTACCCGGTATGGTAGCCGGCCGACTGAAGCATCGTGCCCAAGGTTTTCTGATTTCGGGACATTCTTGGATTCAGAAACCCCCAAGGTCCGCTCGGTTTGGGAGGTTGAAATCGAAAGGCGTAGCGTCCTGTCATGATCGCAAGGCGGGTCGGAATACAATGCGCAACCGGTGCGTGGGCATCGGTAAACATCCGGCCCTCTTGAGCCATACGATCAATATGAGGTGTTTCAGCTTGACTGCGATTTCCACCAAAACACTTCACATCCCCCACCCCCATATCGTCAGCCATGATGTAGATAATATTGGGTGGTCGCCGCACGCTGGAGACCGAATTCAGCCCACCACCCTGGACCACACTCTGTTGACCAAATGCGGTTACCGGGTTGGCAAACTCCAACAACAGCCACAAAACACAAAAGAAAAACTGGCAGAGGTAGTTTTGACCGGGCATCCAGAGGCTTTTCCGAAAGAGTTCCTGTGACATGACGTTGATTTAGTCCTTGGCAGTTGCTGCAACACCGCAATGAGAAATTGTCAGCCGCCAACATTGCCTCTTTGGATCACCCTCTTTTCATTCACGACCACTTCTACCCCTTGCCCCCTGCAATTCAGGGCTTGATCGATTCCCCGCACCAACTATCCTCCCTGCCCTAGAACCATCTCAATAAATGACGCTCAGGTACAGCAGGATCATCCCTTCACGGCTATCCAAAGGACCCCAACTTAAAGTGAACCGTTATCCCGTTTGAAAACGCTCAGGACAAACGTCCGCTGCGGCAGCAAATCAGTGCCAGATCAATTCCGACAGCCAAGAGCATCGCCCCTTTCTCTATTTTTTGGCCTTGGGTTTTTTCGCCGCTTCCTTTTTAGGTTCGGCTTTCTTGGGTTCAGCTTTCTTGGGTTCGGCTTTCTTGGGTTCAGCTTTCTTGGGCTCGGCTTTCTTAGGCTCGGCTTTCTTAGGCTCGGCTTTCTTAGGCTCAGCTTTCTTAGGCTCAGCTTTCTTAGGCTCAGCTTTCTTAGGCTCAGCTTTCTTAGGCTCAGCTTTCTTAGGCTCCTCGAATTTAGCTGGCGTGACCGTGGTACCTCGTATGACCTGCAACTTGGGAATCGCTTTTTTTAAGGCGTCCACGCCAGCGTCAGTTACTTTGGTCTGCCAAAGATATATTTTCTGTAACTTCTTAAGTCCATAAAGGCTTTTCAATCCAGCATCGGTGACGACCGTTCCGTAGAGATTCAAATAGGTTAAGTTCTCTAGACCAGACAGATGAGGCAGCCCCTGATCGGTAACCGAGGTCTTTTCCAAATGTAATTTCTGAAGCGATTTGACATTTTTGAGATTGATCAAGCCAGCATCAGAAATCTTCGTTCCGCGGAGATTGAGCCAAACCAAATTTTCCAGTTTGCCAACGTGTACCAAACCGGCATCATTCAATTCTTTTCCAGAGAGGTGAAACGCCGCTTCCTTCCAGTCGACATTGGCCGCAATTTTTCGAACGGATCCTCCGAGTTTTTCGCACTCTGCTACAGCCAACTTATCATCTTTACCGATTGCAAAATGGGTATTGAAGAACGATAGAAACAAACAGAAGGAAAGGCAGAGGGTGGTCGATTTCATTGATGGTCACTCCAGGAGGGTCAGAAAGGATATTTCTATTTTAGATTGGAAAGTGGTCGTTTCTCAAGCAGTCATCAAAAATTGTTGCCAACCGCCCGATCGGCCTCAGATCGGTGACCGAATCGCTACTTCGACTGTCATTATTGGGAATCCGAGCCTGGGGGAAGAGAATCGCCACGATGGTAGAATTCGGCCAGTCTTTCAGGCGTTGCACCGCATTGAAAACGTAGCAATGTCCACCAATTCCGCAGGGTCTGACGGACAGGTCCCCGCTCTCGCCAACGTCGATCATCAACCAGTAATGGGCCGGGAAGCACTTCGGGCGGAAATTCACGGGCTAAATTCCGTGAAAATCTCACATCCTCCATGAGCGGGATTTCGTCAAAGCCACCCACACGATCGTAAGCTTCCCGGGTCACCGTTAGTGCTTGATCGCCATAGGGTAACTGCCGATAGCGGGCCCTGAACCAGTTGCCCCGTTCGATCCAACGATAGATTCGGGAAAGATTCTCAATTCTCTGATAAAAACAGACAAATTGAATTCTGGGATTTTGGAATTCTGCTCGCAATTGTTTGCCGCAGTCGACCGAGACGGCATTATCAGCATGCAGGAACATCAGAATTCGGCCGCTGGCAATCTTCGCACCCTGATTAAGCTGCGTGCCGCGGCCACGAACCGAAAAGATCACTTTTGCCTGACTTGCTTGTGCGATTTGAACCGTTTGATCGCAACTCCCCCCATCCACCACAATCACCTCGTTGGCGTCAATTGACCAAGCTGAATCGATCGCCCGCTGCACGGTGTGAGCTTCATTAAAGGTCGGGATGATGACAGATAGTGACACAGCAAAGATGATCGAGGAAATGGGAAACCTGACATATCATATTCGAACCCGCCATTTCGGATCAGTAGCCGTTCTTGCGGCACAACTATTCATTGGGAAGAACGGTAGATTTCCCGGCCATTGGAATGGGTATCGCCTCTGACCGACTGGTTTTGTTGGCTTTTTTACCAAAACAACTTGATTCCATTTTTTTTTTGCGATATTCATGCAGGAATCCTATAATGTCGGCACCTTATCGTGCAACATTTGCCATCGGATTTTGCGTGACAGGATGCAGCACGACAGGATGCAGCATGACAGGATGCAGCATGACAGGACTGACTACAAATCTGGCCCTACTTATTATTTGACATACCAAATATGAAACTCAATGTCGGGTTAATTGGGATTGGAGACGATTGGGAAAACCGTCATCGTCCTGCCTTAAAAACGCTTTCAGATCGATTTGAAGTCAAAGGCGTCTGCTCCGACACCGCGATCAAATCCCGAAAGGTTGCCCAGGATTTTGGCGCGATTCAATTCGACGGATTCCGTTCCCTTATTCAACGGGAGGATATCGACGCGGTACTCTGCCTGGCCAAAGATTGGGTAGGCCCGTTGCCTATGTTCGCGGCTTGTGACCATGGAAAAGCCATCTACAGTTCCTCCGCATTGGGTCTGGACCAGGATCGTGCTAACCAGGTCAAGCAAAGAGTGGAGGATTCCGGAGTGGCATTCATGGCTGAATTTGCCATGCGACACACGCCAGCAACCAATCGCCTTAAGGAGTTGATCGCCACGCGATTAGGTCAACCCAAGATGATTTTCTGCACCGAACGAATCCCCCAATCTGGAACACCAAATGGAAAATCGATCAACACAAACAAGCTATTGATGGAGTTAATAGACTGGTGCAGCTATATCATTGGTGAGGTCCCTTGCCAGATTCAGGGTTCAGACCACCGATTTGATTCCCAAGGCAACCAATCAGAATACAAACTCGTTAGCCTCGGGTATGAAGATGATCGAGGCCAAACCATCGCCAGTTCACAAATTAGCATCTCTGGAATCATCCCCTCTGAATGGCAAGATGCCCTCGGTTTTCGAAGGCCAGCCAAGTTGCAAATCAACTGCGAGAACGGAGTCGCTTATATCGATTCATCTTCGACGTTGATCTGGTTTGATAAGGCGGGTCAACATACCGAATCTTTGGATGCGGATCGGCCGGTGGGTGAACAATTACTTACTTTGTTTCATCGCGCTGTGACGAGCCTCATCCGCAAAACGGATGATTTGGAAGACGCTTTTAGAGCGAGGCGGATGATCGACGTCGCCCAGCAATGTTTCCAGACCGGTGAATGTGCCCGGTTAGAATAATCCGATTTTTTTGATCCGGTCCGGTCATCGGTACACAACGGTTGGATCTCTCAGGTGAAAAGGAATTACCTCAGCGTGCGGGCAGCTAAAAACAGACGGGGTCGCTGCGACCAAAAATTAGCTGCCTCCTAAAACCGAAACAGCTATCCCGTTAACGGTTGGCGAGATCCGGACATTCTCGAGCAAGAACCTACCGCGGGAAATCCGAAGGACTTCCCACCGGGTGCCTTTGGAACGTCGCCTGATATTGGAGGATTCTCACTACGCCCGCAGGCAGGGGTGACGAATCGTCTCTGGAGGTCATCCAAATGATTTCCCAAGTGATCATCTTCTGGTGAGGACCGCCAACCGCCATATTGCAGTCAATTTGCTGTAATATTTCGATGTGATCCTATAAATCCCCCCGTTTTGATGATTTTCGGTATTATCTGGGAATGATTGAACCCGCAGATGGTTCCGGTTTATAGCAACCACACTGCGGATGATAAATAATGGAAACCCGGTAGAAGCGGTGCAGGTTGGGAAGAATCCATCGGAACAACACTCGGATTATCGCGACCAGCAGGACTTACCAACTAGGCCCCGCGGGGTTCAGCAACCGCAGGATATTCACCATCCGCTGGATGGTGCCGGTAATGAACGATTCAGAGAAAACACAGACATGTAAGAGAAAACACAGACAAGTAAGAGAAAACCCAAATAACCAAGAGAAAATGAGCAATAGCTGGCTCACCACCGGAAAGCGACCGAACTAAAAACGAGCTTTCCCTGACGTGGCCTTCAATGGCAAAATTTCTCGCCAAAATGGAATCTCAAGTGGCCTCTTCGGAATCAATCGCAAAGCAACTTTCTTCTCCAAAGAAGTGTTCGACAACTCTTGCGGCAAGCCCGTCAGAAAATACAAATCGATCGCCAATTGGGGTGGAATCCTTGATTGATGAGTATTCCCAATTCCTGTTTGCTTACGCCTTCAGAATGACTGGAATGGCGGTCGACGCTGAAGATCTCACCCAGCAGACTTTTCTGATTGCGTACCAAAAACTGCCCCAACTCAGAAATCCGGCAAGCGTTAAGTCATGGCTCTGCGCGATTTTGAGAAGTTGCTGGCTGAAGTCTATTAGAAAAAAGAAACCCAGGCCGGTTACGGATATAGATGTTGCGCTTGACGATTTTACCGGGGACATCCCGCTCGAGAGTTCGATTGACTCTCAGGCAATTCAAAATCTCCTCAATGAGCTACCCGAAGACTATCGACTGGTTTTGCTCATGTTTTATTTCGAGAACTTGAGTTACCAGGAAATAGCGTTACAGCTTGATGTGAAAATGGGAACCGTCATGAGTCGACTATCACGTGCCAAGGCAAAACTCAGAGAACGACTGGGTAACCCCAAGCAAACCGAATAAATCGCTGCCTGAACGGAATAGGCCTGACAGGCGTCTGTGAACACAATGCGAAACGAAAAACTCAGATTGAAAAAATGAAGAAACCACAAAACAACAAAAACAACGAACGTTTATGGGACGAACTGGAGTGTTTTCCAAGCCTGACTCCGGCCGAGTTAAACGCAACAGCAAACCTGAACCACGACGCTTTGGCCCAGTATCCAGAACTGGCATCCTGGCTACAGGAGGATGACCGAAATCGGGAATATCTAGAGAGTCGCATGCGTTTTGATCAAGCACTCGGAAGATGTCTCCAGGAAACTAGCGGTAGCCAAATGTCACCCGAGGAACAGATCGCTAATCGTGTCGCCCGCAACCACAGGATCAAGATTCTGTTGGCGAGCAAGGTGCGGGAATGGGCGGTTTCCCCAACAGATGAAATCAACTCACAGTCCGAGGGACGCACCGAGTTGGAGGAATTAGAAAAGGCAGACTACCCAATGTTGTTTGCCCTTGATGATTCGAACAAACCATCAACGGTAAAGGACAACCCCCAAGAAGTCTCGACAGCAGAGGCAACCATAGCCTCCCGATCCAGAAGAAAGCTGATCTGGTCAACGGCAGTTTCCGGGCTGATCGTAGCAGCCTCGGTTGCCATGCTCGTTTATCTTCGGCCCACGATGGTGCCCCAGCCACAACAGATCACCGCAGAAATCCTGGGAAACCAGGCGCTTGCATGGAATCCTGTTGGCCAACCCGGTTGGATTATGGGGATGGAGAATGCGCCAATTGATCGAAGATTCCCCGGTCACCTGATCAAGTTTCAGGCTCGAAGCTGGCGAAAGATGAAGATCGCCGGAGACAATCAAGCAGTGGTTTACAACCTGATTGCGGATGATGATTTGTCAAGCCTTCAAGCCTATCTCTATGTTTTCCGAGGCGGAGATCACTTTGAATTGCCATCACAGTTTGATTCCATTCCTGACGCCAACCTCGACTATCGCTTTTGGAGCGTCGTCTGTCAGGAAAACCTTGTTTACGTGCTGGTCTTTGAGGGTGATCAAAATCGGGTGCTGGATCTAGTGAAACAGCAAAAAGTGGGCTAGTAATTCAAACTCAAGGCCAAGACACCTCATCCAAATCCGGACGGGCGTCAACGGGCCTTCAATACTTCCAATTTCTTATCACTGGGCACCGCATCCCCTTTTTCTGCTGCGATGCCTCCATCCTTGATTCTCAATGTTTGCTCAACAAAAGGGCATCCTCGATGGGGTAAAACCGAATCAAAAGGGCTGGATCCAGTCTAAATGCACCATCAAGTCGTAGAGCCACGGGTGTACCCAAGGATTAAAGGCCGAGAAGCCAGCCGAAGCAACGCTGGCCAGCAAAAGAATCCAGCAAGAAATCCGGCCCCAAATCGAGCGGCTGATCCAGTCGACAAACGGCACAGCCGCCATCATCCATAACGGTGCCAACCACAAAAGCCAACGCAATCCACTGGTTCCGCCACCATAATTACGGTCTTCCAGAGGGCGGCTAAGATAGAAATAAACCACGACCCCTGTCACCAAAATGGTCATGACTCCTATCCATGAAAACCTTTTCATCTTTCCCTGGAAAAGAAAAAGAAATCCCAACAGGCTAAGAATCCAAAACGGGGTTAGGGAAAAAATCCCATGGTGTCCGACAAGACAATGAAGTGCATAGTCTGCTGGACTTTCCTCCCCTTTGTCCACACCCGCTTTTTTATTCAGCAGCCAACGACTTTCCGGGTATTCATACCAGTTGTCCCATTGGCGAACTTCGACCAATCCGGAATCCCGTTTGACGATCGCAAGACGATTGGCATCCCCCGACGGGGTCAACACATAGCGCTCGATGACACCCGGCGCCAAGGGCATTTGGCCCTCATGAACAGTTGCTTCGGCAGTTACTTTGAAGCCGATGTCCAGGTGGTGATTTTCCAAAACCGCCAGAAGACCATCGGATACCTCTCCCGCTTGCAATTCAGCAAACACTTTTTCGTCAATCGTTGTAATAACCGGCCCATCACTGCGATGAACATAGGGAGGCATCCAATCATCATGTGCAGCATGATTGGTCCAAAAGAATGAAAACACGACAACCGCCGCACCCGGGACAAACAGAAGCAAGGTCCTTCGCCAACTACAAAGAACAAGGATAAAGCCAACAAAACAAAAATAAGAAAGCGCGGGCAGCTCGTTGGCAGCAGCAAAAGCGGCGAAAAATCCTGCGACAAAATAATGTCCTGCAAACTCTTTTTTTCTGCAAAGAATATGAACAAGGGCAAACAGGGAAACTCCAACTGAGAATGCCGCGGGCAAATGATTATTCAAGGTCACCATGAAAGGCGTCATGAATGTACCGAATGACGCAAAGCTCAGAACGGTATATCGTGTAAAAGAACTGACGGCAATCACTTCCAGAATGCCGGCGAACAGGACCAGAAATAACGCCATAGGCATCACATTAACCAGCAACAACATCAGCCGCACAACCTCAAACGTGTCATCGGTCAGATTCTTACCGGTGTCCCATTTGATACTCTTGTATAGCCAGCCAAGCATGGTGGGCAGTAAAGTCGGTTTACTGGAATAAAAGTGCATTTCTCCATCTTTGTCCCGATGTTTGACAAGATCGATGGTGGCCCAAAATGGATTGTATTTTCGTTGATCGAAACTGAATTCTCCTGTTTCCGGGTCCGCAATGATCTTATCAATTTCATAAGAATCATCATCACCCAGTGCGCGGATAGTACACCATCGGCTGCGATCGTTAGCACACAAAAGAGGCGATCCCTCGGAGCTCTTTACGTTTCGCAGGCCCTCGTCATAGACGTTGACCTGATAAATCCGATAAACCGACCACGCACTTGAGGCGGCAATAATAAGCAAGTAAATCGTCCAACGCAGATACTTGCCTTGCAGCTCGGGTTCATAGTTGAATTCAGATTCATGGGAAAGCATCATTTTAGAAACCGAACCAGACAAAAGGGATCTTGTAAAACTCAACCGCTAAAGATGGGTATCCTGTCGGGATGGCCCCCCGAGGATGCCTCCGGTGCAAAAAAACATCATGCAAAAAAACATCATTCCAGCGATGGTGGCCACAACCATCTTCTCGTTAAGTCTAGACGACAAATTTCTCCGGCGTCGTCATGTATTTCACAGACCCACCTTTTTTCATCAAATGAACACTTGTGGCAAACACCTGATATCAGTCAGACCCGTTCTGCTGCTCGTACAGCTGCATCAAACAAAATTCATTTTCGATGATTTGCCCAAGGATTGTTGGATATTTTCCCAATTTCGCTTGAATCAAGGACTGGATCAGAGTCCCTTGTTCGCTGACCTCCCGGGTCGTATCAGACGGGTCGGTTTTCCCATTAAGGCAAAGCTTGATCTGGTTTTGCTTGATAGCAAATCGGGTTAGCAAATCACCGGCCAGGGAGCCAGACATTTTTTCTTCCTGGCTGACTCTTAACAGAACCTCTGTTTTATTCTGTTTTTCCAGAATTTTTTGCAGCTGACTCACTGTCAAAGTAAGGATTCCCTCTAAATCGTCGTCGGCCAGATCCGACGTGACGCCACCATGAAGACGGGCTCGCAATTCCAGCAAAAAACCTAAGATTGAATTCAAATTGGAAACCGGGTCATTTCTTTTCAATTGCTGTTGGGCAGCTAAACGGTCTAGTGCTTTTCCATAAAGATACTGGCTCAGCTCGATCTGCCAATTCTCACCTTGCATCACAACATCTTCATTCAAAAGCAGGCTCACCACATCCAGAGTGGTTGATTGGGGAAAGGAATCCACCAAGAGCAGATCTGCTAACGCGATCAAAAGGCGAGGAAGATGTTGCAGATTCGGTACGGTTTCCAGAACGGCTGACCGCTCCTGAGAGCTCTTACGAGAAATCAAGTACCTTGCCAGGATCGTTGCGTCCTCTACGTTCAATCGGTTAACCAGGGGAGAAACATTTCGTACCACTGCCAAGCAGGCCAGTCTTTTTTCCGGAGTCAGAATTCTGAATTGCTTTAATTGTGTCAGAACGGAATGTAATTTCTGACGTTGAAATCGATCTTCGGAAGACCCAGGTTCAGGCCTTCCATTATTCAGTTCATCCGTTCCGGCTGAAAAATTTTCCACGCCAACCAAGGCAGAAAAATAATCAGCGGAATTCAAGTCGGGGAATCCGGCCAAGAGCATCCGATCAATCAATTCCGGATCGGCTGAATCAGCAATGGCAATCAACGTCGTCAAGTAGGTCGCCTCCGCCCAAAGCTGTGCCAACTGCGGTTTACCAATATTTTCATCCTGCGCAAGGCAGCGCAGGGTAAATTCCTTGATGAGCTGTCCGATCCTCGGACCATGAGCGGTGACCACTGGCAAATCCGACTCAGCGGAGAGATCAAAATAGTTGCGAAGCCTTTCAACCGATTCATCAACCGTCGAGAATTCCCCTCCAAACCCAGCCCGATTCTCAAGATGCTCCTGCAAAAAGAACTGCAATGCTTGGACATCTGAGCTATCCATTAAATCAATGAAAAAACTAAGTTGGCTGACCGTCGCCTCATCAATTGCAGCCTCTAAAAGGGCTGCTGCCTGATCCCAACGTCCGGGTTCAAATCTGAGAAAAGCAACGAGAAACCGATACCGATATTCCTGTAATTGATCATCGTTCAACTGGCCCCTGATGAGTTCTTCCAACTTTCCGTAGAGAGCCGGAGAAGTTTCAGGAAACGATGGCCCGATATCGATCAATTCCTCCAAATATTTTCCAGACAGCGCCCGTTGGACTTTTTCAAATCTAGGCATCTGGGAAAGGTAAAGATCGAACGTCCTCCCACTGATTTCTTTTACTCGTTCTTGCAAGGCGTCCAATTTTTGATCGGTCAGTGTCCCTCCCTCCAGACTATCATTCAACACTTCAACGGCCCAAAAAGCCTTGACGAAAAAGTGGGGCGACAACGGGATCTTTCCCGCGGGAAAAACACAGCACGCCTGAACACCGTCCAGAATTCCCAAGGCGGCATCGATGTCCGGTTCCAGCTGATAAATCAATGGCATCACCTGTGTCAGGCGTCCCTGAATTGCCGCTGGATTCACCTGCCCTTCGTCCAAGGAGAATAAATCCCGGTAGGCTTTGCGACGTTGGCCAGCATCCTTGCTTTTCATTCTTTCGTGCAGCGTGACAAATCCTTTTACTTTGAGTCTTGTCTTTTGCAAAAGCACCTTTAATGAATCGGTCCACCATTCGGGCGACTGAACGAAATCCTCCGTTGTCCCGGGCGTAGCGAGTTTGGATGCCGGATGGCTGGAATCCTCACGGGTCGACTGTTCCTCCTGGCGAGCCTGATGAATCTGGTAGAAAACGAACAAAGCCACCGCGGTTCCGGCCACAATGCAGCCGGCAATAATCCAGAGTCGGTCGGTCAGTTTCTGTTCGTTTTTAACCTGCTGAAAGTTGAATTGCAGGTGCCGACGGATCATGGCCTGAATTTGATCCTCAGAAACCCCAAGACGGCGCCCATTTTTAACCAATCGTTTCTTAACATCGCCAACGAGGTAGGTTTGCTCACCGATCATATCGGCGATTTCCTGTTCGATATGTCGCTCTGCCTCATTAAGGGTCACCCGTGGAACACCAACCTCTTCGGCCACCCGACGAATAATCTTCCGTGCCTGAACCTCAGACAGCTCGTATTTTCTCTGTCCGATTGAAACCGCTTTGTCCTCGATACGCGTGGTCAGAATCCCCCCCGGAATTCCCGAGATCTTCTCCTGCATGACTTTTGTAAATGACAGCTCATAGGGTGAATCCTCATTACCCTGAACCGGTGGCAACCCATGCAATAACTGCATCGCTTGGTCGATGACTGCCGCTGGCAAGTTCATCTTCTTGCCGATGGACTGAATCTTGACACGGCTCCGGGTATTCAGCCCACGTTCGGACGCGATAACCGGACGAGCTTTCGCCAACAACGATTCCAATAATGGATCGGTTAATTCTGAGTTCGGGGGTTTGGGCGGAAGACTTTCAGGCATGGCAACCAAAATCAACGGAAAACGTTTTTTTTATCTCAAATTTTTGTAGTGGGTCGTCATTTCTACTCAGAGGCACTTACCCGCATCTCCTTGGCCAGGAGGCCGAATTTCAATTTCCACTCTCCAGGGGCTGCTGGGTAAAGTGCAAGAAATTGCTTTAATGTGGCGCGTGCGGATTTTGGGTCAACTGCCTGCAGGCATTGGATCAAGTAGAATTTGGCTTCATACCACCCATTTGATTCTTTTTTCAAACCACCCGCCAATTTCCTCCATACCGGGACACCCGCTTGATAATCTCCCCCCTTGGCCAGCAGTAAGCCCAAGCGTCGAAGATAGTCGACCTGTGCCGGGAACGCTTCGACAAGCCGATCGAGAAACCGCCGAGCCTCTTCGGTTCTGCCGGCCTTTTCCAGAAAATAGGCCAAACGGGAAACGGCCACCCGCGAATTCTTTCTCGATTGAAGTACTGCGATACTGGTACCATTTGCCTTGACCAGTTTCTCGTAGACATCGATGGCGGCCAGATAAAGTTCCCGGCGTTTTAAATCCGAACTCGCCCCTTCAATCTCTTTTTCAAGCTGGGCAGCTCTGGCAACCAACACCGACCTTTGATAAACCGTACCCTCACCATTTTCGACTAACCAAACGACCTGCTTCCGCATTTCCTCCTCATGGCCGTTGGCCTTGGCAAACTGGTATTGCCGGTAATGTAATTCGGACAACAGGTTTGAATTGGAAACCTCTTCGGACACCGAACCCGCAAGTTGAAACCATGCCTTGAGCCGATCGGCATCAATCGCGGGCGAGCGACTTTCCAAATCAATCTTGATGAGCAGAATTTTTAGTTTCTGGGTTGGCGTGACCGCAGCCCTCTGATCATCAAATGTATCGAGAGCTTCGATCATTTCAGTCCTCGCTTCAACGGTCGATTCCTTACCACGCACCTTTTCGATGAATTTTCGATAAAGTACAACGCACAGCTCATACTCGGCTTGAACATCACCCGGGTCACTCTTCAGAACCTCCCGTAGCCGGGAAATCGCGTCTTGGGCAGGCAGTTTTGCCTGACCAATTTTGACAATCTGCAGACGGGCCTTGGCAGCAAGTTCTGAATCTGAAAATTTCTCAACCAAATTTTCCAAAATGGCCAATGCCCGCTGACGATAGACCGGGTTGTCTTGGGAAAGCCGTAGGTAGCAGTCGTGTTGAAGCCAGGCTGCTGAAGCAGCAGTTTTTGGATCAAGACGTGAAAGCCTGCTCACGACCATTTCAAAACACTCGGCCGCTTGGGTGTAATGCGATCCCTTGTAATTGGCCCAGCCAAGTCGGTTCCTGCACCGTTCGACGTCAATCAAAGGGATTTCCCGATCGGCAGCAAGCGCAGCAGTCAACTGCCCAGCGGCAGCCCTATAATCGGCCTCCAGTCCGGTTTTTTCGGCTTTCTCGTAGAGCAATTCTCCTTTGATCCATCTCTGGTAATAATCCGGCGAATTCAACTCAATGTCGTAGTCATCTACCAACCTTCCAATCAACCGAAATTGTCGAAGTTGCGCCAATACGCGAAGGCCCAGATTCTTCAAATCCTGATCGCTCGCATCCAGTGGAGTGGCGGCGCAGGAAAACCGAATCAGCATCAGCGCGACTTGCCCCTTCTGCTTCGCCGACAGGTAGCTCCCCGTTTCGGCATCCATGTAGGCTGACGCCAACACTGCCCCATCTTTGATCAGCCCTAACTCCAAGAGCGCCTGAATTTGCCAAAACGGAATCTGCAGCTTCGTTTCTGCGTTGGCTTCCCGACGCAAAAGATCAAAGCAATAGTCGGCGTCCTCGCTCTGTCCCAAAGCCAAAAAAGAAAGGGCGACCCCTAAAAATGCCTGCGCATTTCGATTCGAGTCAAGTTCCATGAAGCTCGAATTCCAGGACTTTGCATCCGCAGCAGAATCAATATCGAGGAAATTGCAAAACGCTGCCAGCGCACGGCCAAAATGGATCCGAGCCGCCTTCCTATCCTGTATCGCCGTTCCATAATTAAAAAATGACCACCCGCAATAAAACGTCGAACGGAAACTGATTTCACTCAAACTTTCAATCGCTTGGTCCGCCTGCAAATTGTCTAGAACGCTACCACTACCATCCGCGTCGACTGCCTCCAGTTTTTCAATTTGATTTTCGCACATCTGCTGCAATGCGAGAAATTCACCGGAAACGGATTGAAACACTTCTCGAAAATCAACCAGCACATCCTGCTGCCGTCGATCCTCCCGAAACGAAGCGAGTAAGAACTCTCCATGTCGAAACTGAACTTCCAGCCGCTGAAACATTTTTTGCGGCGTTCTCAGTTTCGCTACTTTTCCTTCGAGCTCCCGCAAACGCGTGATAACAAGAGAAAAGGCTTCACGTTTTTCGACAAGATCTCCCAGTTGCAGAAAATATAAATCGGCCAGTTTTCGCTGAAGCCGGTCTTGTACATCAGGATCTGCAGATTCTTTCAATAACTTCTCGACTTGCACCGCCTGCAATCGATACAGTTGCAACCGACCAAGGAGTGAATTCAAGTCGTCTGCGGTGGCTCCATGACTGCCATTGAGAAAGAAAAACACCAAGCCTATCCCGCTCACCTTCATAAACGGGCCAAACGGCCGCAGTGAAAATCTGGTAGCCAAAGCAGTCTCCATCAATCAGCATCCGACAGAAAAGTAACGACAATAAATCCCGCGTTTTTACAGGCGCTAATGGCCTGCGCCGTCATGTCAAACGGTGCTTCATCGTCGGTGCGCACGAATGCCCCGTCCACCTTGTTGGGAAATGAATTCAGTTGGTCGATCAACGAATTTCGATCGTTCGTCGTTTCCGAACCAAGCTTGTAAACAAATCCTGCTCCCTCGGCCACGATTTCTACGATCGCTTTTTCAAGATCATTGCTGGCTGATGATGATTTTTCCTCAGTGCTGATGGCGGGCCGAATCTCTTTCTCGGGTGGTAAAAAACTAGCCGTTGCAAGAAAAAACACCAGCAACAAAAAGACGATATCGATCATCCCTGTTGTGGACAGCTCCATCCGTTCTTCAGACCGCTTTCGACTGGACAATCGCATTACTTGCCCTCCACGCCAATTTGAATGGCAACAATTCCCAATGAATTCATTTCCCGCACCAGTGTTTTCACGGCGCGAGCCTTGCTGCGAAAGTCAACTCGAAGTGTCACTCTCACTTGCGAGGGGTCATTCCCCTTGGCTTCAATCTCCTGTCCCAGGTAGTAAACGGTCTGATCAAGAGATTTCCCTTCACCATTGACAATGATTTGGCTGTTTTCACGAACGTTGACAACGACCCTGGTCGGCGTCTGATCATCATTTTGAACCACCTGGGGCAACGGCAATATTTCCTGGTTGGCCTTGGTGATTTGCGTCACGGTAATAAAGAAGATGATCAGTAGAAAGACAATATCGATCATCGGTGTCAGATCCATTTGGATCGCATTAGATTGTTTTTTTTTCCTGAGTCGCATGATTCTTGGCTGAACAAATAGCTTGCATCATTAAAGAAGAAAACACCTGTTGGAAATGATCAACGCTTGCGCCCTAATGGCATCAGAACACGCTCAATTCGCTTCCCCGCTTCGGCCACTATGGAATCAATTTTGTTGCGAAAAAAGCTGTAGGAAACCATAGTCGGAATCGCAACCACCAACCCAAACAGAGTGGTAATCAATGCCTGTCCAATCCCACCCGCCAAATCCTTCGGAGTTGCCATTCCACCACTTTCAGCCAACTTGTTGAAAGCATTGATCATGCCAAGAACGGTACCCGTCAGTCCCAACATCGGGGCGATGGCACCCACAACTCCAAGGACTTCAGTTTTTCGGTAAAGGGCACCCGTATGATCCTCCCCTGCTTCTTCGACTGCCGATTTATATTCGGCGAAACCAAAATCACTCGCTTGAAATCTCTCCAAACCCGCCAAGATCACTTCACTGGACATACAGTAGTTTTCCGGCTGACGACAGAATTCAGCTGCCTCCTCAATCTCTCCCCGAGCAATCCGCTGGTCGAGCTCCTCCAGAACATATTCCGGCATCAACTTAGACTTGTTGATGGTGATCGCATGCTCAATGACAAAAAAAGCGCTCACAATCGATAGCAGGATAATACAGACGACAATCATCACTCCAAAAATATCGCCGGAAAACGCCATCCCAAATAAAGATCGGCCAGACTTTGGACGAGCTGCTGACTCGCTGTCAGCATCCGGGGTAGCAGCTGCGTCGGCGGTCACCCCAGTCTCTTGGGCAAGAACACCAGCATGGCTGTCAAATCCTTGCCAGAAAAAGAAAAGGACCAATGCCAAAAAGCTGACCAATGATATTCGTGAAAAAAAGAACAATCGACTCACCGGTACCTCTCCGTTTGATTTTCGGTCTACTCACAACAATTCTTCGGTCGATAACCGGGCGTTAGGCAGAAGCGAACACCACCCAAAAAACCAGTTGTTTCCTGCTTTACCGGAATCCCGTTTCAACTTGGTCTAGCTTTAACCGGGAATCATCTGTCCCGGGTAAAACCAAAAGTGGCTTGACCGAACAAATCTTCGCATCGATCAGGCATCCACCGAATTCACTTCATCATTCTAAGACGTTTTGCAAAATCTGACGACGGATATCGAGACAATAATTCTTTCTTAATGTTTTTAGCATCCCTGCCGGGGTCGCGATCCTTGAGTGCCATGAAGACCTCAAATAAAGCCGCTGCAGCCACCATGGGGGCATCCGGTCCATATTCGGCATGAATGCCCAGCAAAGTCAAAAGTCCGTCATCCTCAGTCGAAGGGCCATTTTTAAGCTTGATTTTACCAATCGCGAATAGATTTAAGGCCTTCAGTGCTACAGACTCGTTGGAGCTGCCGACGTCGTCAGTCATCCTGATCAGAGCTTGCTGCCATTGATCACTTGAGGCTGCGGTGTCGTACGCCAGTTTCAAATGATCCAGCACCGATTTTTCCCGGGAATTCAACTTGATGCGATTGGCAGCGATGTTAGGACGGAGCTCCAACCCACGGGCGTCAGCGATTGCAAAAAAATAAAAATCCAACCCCGACGGATGTTCGACAGGCAATCCAAGATAAGCCGTGACAATCGAGTCCCAATTTTCAATGATGGATTTTCGATTGAGTTCAAATGGACGGATATGCTTGGAATAACCCTCCAAGCTACCGACAGAATCCCCAATTGACTGAAAAAACTCCAGCAACATCGGATCGGAATCCGCCAGTCGTTGCATTTGGAAATAGGAATAAATTGCAAGAATCGGATCACCGTTTTCAACGCTGAATCGCAGTTGGGCGAAGTTAACCAATGCTGCTGAACGGCCAGAGCGACTGGCATAAACCGGCTGCAAGACTCGTAGTTGCTCACCAATGTTCTCAAAGTCCTGCTTCCTGAGACGAACCTTAACGCGGAACAGCGGCTCGCTGAACCGCGTATGAAGCCGGTCAAAACCCTCCTGCTCTGCTACGTTTGCCGACAGAATGGAGTCGAGCGAAAACAAACGGCCATCGGAAAGTCGAATTCCATCCTCGTCCATCGACGCCACATTGATTTCCGTCAACTTCTCCAGATTTCGCAACACGATTTCGTCGCCCTGAACGCATTCCCAGACAAGCAGCACCGACCCAAAATAAAACAGACAAAAACCTGTTACCGCTCGTAATTTTGATGAACAGACCAACTGACTCACTGGCCGACTGGTCCTCTGCAAGTGGTCAACTTTGAAGCTGAAACCTTGCTCATACGATTGCGTCAATCCATGCACGTCCGGGTCTTCTCCATCGACATCGCATTTACTGTGGGAAATCTACTATTTTCTCAGGTTTGTAATCATGATCGCGTTTGTTTCGGATCGTTATTTTTTTCACCTTGTCAGGCACAAACCCCTCAACAGGCTTGGATTCCAATGTGGAACTTCTAGTTAACGAATCCACCACAGGCATGCCCCTGATCACTCGCCCAAAATTGCAGTACTTGTCTGTACTGGCTTCAGCATAGGGAACAAACGTCACCAAAAAAACAGATGGCGAGAGATGCGGACTTCCTTCGTCCCGAGCTGGAACACTAAAGGAACCTCGGAAATTGTCTCGTCGGTTCTCTCTGTCCTTGCCTTCATTCTTAATCACATAACCAGGGCCGATCGGTTTCCCTGTGAAGGCAAACCCAAATGGGTTAACCAGAAAGAAGTCCATATCTTCATAATACCCCTGTTCAGCGAGCGTAATAAAATTCTTAACGGTGTTCGGGGCTTGGTCCTCAAATAACAAAACGTCGAATGATCCCTTGGTCGTTTCAATGGTAGCAATCGGCAGCTCCGATTCGGCGTCTTTTTTCCGAAACTGCTGTTCCCGCTCCCAGAGCGGTTGCAAACGGGGGATGAGCTGCAGCTGTTTCTCAATTCCGGTGAATTCCTGAGTAGCGTTTCGGGAAATCGCAAATTCAAGCAATTCCTTCGCCTTGGTAAAATCACCGTTGATAAACAGTGACATCCCTACCCGTCGCGCCAAATCGGGCTCAGTGATCGGCTTGGTAGCTAACGCACTGGCCATCTCGTAGGCAATGGTTTGATCTTCCTTCTGTTCCAAATCCAGTGGCAGCGTATTCCTTAGAAACGAAAAGTAATCCGTTCCACGGGAAGGGCTTTCTCGAAAAGCTTTGGCAGCAGCCGATTTGATTTCACGTATTTTTTCTTCACCTTTTATTTTGGTAGCTTCAAATTGCTCTCGAAATTGGCTACTCTCCTCCCGATTGGCCGCCAATGAATGCTCAAGCCGAAGATACTGCAACTTGGCAACAATTTCTTTCCATTCCACAATTCGCTGATCAAACAGCTCCCTACCGGTTTGAGAGTAACTGGCGTTACAGGAAACGACCAACACCAGAAGAAACCCTCCGACACGATGAATCCGTTGATTTGATAATTTCATAGATGGCAAAACTAAATTGTGAAACAATAAATTGAAACCGAGTATTGGGCAGTCTTCTTTGGGTGTGGGCGGGGCTTCTGCGCTTTCCTTGCTCAAAAATTTCAAAAACCGCTGTGATTTCAAAAACCGCTGTGATTTCAAAAACCGCTGTGATTTCAAACAAATCCAACCATCGCCGGCCTAGTCCCTAATCGAATTCCGCCATTCTAGCGATCTTCGGATTCAAGAGCGGGCAGCAGCAATCACTTGTTCCCAGTATAACCTATGGTCCAGTATCCATGACCCTTGCTCATTTCAAGTCTCTCCGTTTTTTTTAACGATTATGCCACGTAACAAAAAAGGTCGAGCTCTCGACAAATGGAAATCAAATCGTCCAGCAACTCAGGCGGGCTGCGTCCGAGTCATTGGAGGGAAATTTCGCGGCATCAGCCTCTTATACTCGGGAAATAAAGTGACCCGCCCGATGAAGGACAATACCCGCGAAGCACTTTTTAACCTGGTCGGAGGTTACCTCCAAAAGACGATTGTTTTCGACCTGTTCGCAGGAACCGGAGTCATTGGAATCGAAGCGGTCAGCCGAGGTGCAGCCCATGCTTTCCTCATCGAACGCCATGTACCGACAACAAAATTGATTCGAACGAACGTGGAAACCGTCGGTGTACAAAAAGAAGTGACCCTTGATTCTTCTGATACGTTTTTCTGGGTCCGGCAGTTCATCAAGCACAATCAACATGAATCAACCGACGCCGATTCGGATCATTCGGTTTTCCAGCGCATTGCCGGCAGCGAGGCTCCATGGGCGGTATTTTGCTGCCCCCCGTATGACTTTTTCGTTCAGCGTACCGACGAAATTGTCGATTTGCTGAATTCCCTTTTAAATGTCTGTCCGCCGGGAAGCCTGTTTATCGTTGAAAGTGATGCCAGATTCGATCTAGAACGTCTGCCCATGGCCGATCGGTGGACTTGCCATGAGTACGCGCCGGCCATCCTCTCGGTTTTGAAGATGGCAGGACCAGAAACCAATGAAGAGGATCACCAAGCCTAAGATGCCCCTCAGTAACACGGTGACAGGACCTCAGTAACACGGTGACAGGACCTCGTAGCTGCACAGCCTTCAAGGGATGATCGCCTTGGGATCATCTTCTTTGATAAATGGCTCTTTCCTATTTGGGAGGATCCCATTCCCGAATCAAATGGCCACTGTTGAAGGGGAATCAAAAAAAAAACAGCGAACTTACGTTCGCTGTCTGCTCAATCTGTCTTATTACCTAAAAAAATCACTTTGGACGTTTCGGCGACGGATCGTCGAATCGACTGCCAGAACAGCAAGGCGTTCTTGCCCAGTCAACAACGACTTTCGCTGGCCCCTATTCGCGGGGTCGAACAGCGCCGGTCAACCCGGAGTAGTCGCAACGGTCTTCTTCGTGCCAAAGCGGATAGCCTTCCAGTATGCGACGGCGAAGAGTTTCAATTTTCTCGTCCGAGCCTGCTGGCGCATCGGTGGCCAAAAACTCAGTGTCTGTTTCCGGTACAAAATCTTCGTCGTGACCGTACTTCAGGATGGCTTCAAATACATTATTTCGATTATCCATTTTTACCTTTCGGATGCATCGCGTGTGGAGACAGGGACTGACCGGCAATAAAAAAACGGCTTTCAGCCTCAAATTTGTTTCGCGATACGCAGTAGATCTGTGTCGATTGAATTCGGACGGTCAAAAGAGCATTTGAGCCGTCTCGTTAAATAACAGCCGTAATTATCAATTCGACGTTGAAAAAGTCAAGAAAATTGTTTTTGATTTTGGAGGATTATTTTCCACAAGACTTTTTGAGATAGAAATATTTCTCCTCGGGAAATTAATCCGGCTGGCGAAACGGTAGTGATTAAGGACTTCCCGGATTCAACTTTCTTGATTTTCCCGAGAAAAGCAGGCCTTTTATAGCAGGCTCTCGGCGATGTGCCCCTGGCGGTCCATCCAGCCAATCAGCACCCACAAAAACATCTACAAACCACTAGGGGGCAATTTCAACCACAAAGCAATATCGAAAACCAGTTACTTTGCCAATAATTCAAACCGCTGGACTCCAGCCCCAATTAACCAACAATCTGGATCCAGAAAGATGGCGATTTGGTTCTCAGATGCCTCACTTTGCAGAACCAGTTTTCCAGCAAAATCTTCAATCGGCTTTTTTTCAAAACTCGGTCGCGATGACACCATCGCCCCTTTTGAAGAATCTCAATGACCTCTCAAAAAAAAAAGGAAATAAAAATTTTTACTGGCGGCTCCAGAGCGTCATTGCAATTCAATTCAAGTGTCCGGTTGCCGTCGAGAGTGATGGCAGCGTTATCGTTTCCAGCCATTGGTTGGCACCGATGGTCGCCAAGCTGAGAAAATCCCTTGGCCGCTTTTCTGATAGGGCGTAATTACGGTGTAAACGGACAGATCGTATTTTTCCGGTATTTTTCTAACCGGCACGGGGATTTTGTAACACTCCATCCAGTCGCGAGAGTTGAATAGGAGGTTTTTCAGCTGAAGGTGAGCCGCTCGGTCATTGCGGATCGTTGGTCGTCTCAATGAATTGGAATTCCTGACTTTTTCTCAGTTGCCAGCCGGTCACCAGAATCCATTAACACAGCAAGAAGGAACGGTTATGCATTTTCCCCTACGGTTATTTTCTCTGGCGGCCATCCTTTTTTGCCATTGGCAGCAGGCGGCCAATGCCCAGGATTGGCCTCGATTCCGGGGACCTGATGGGATGGGGGTCAGCCCCAATATCAATCTCCCTGCACGTTGGAGTGAGACCAGTAATCTCCACTGGAAAGTCAATTTACCCGGCCCTGGTTCCTCTTCGCCGATCATTTACGGAGAGAGACTTTTCCTCACCTGCTCGACCGGCAAAGGCCGAGACTTGAAACGGCACCTGCTTTGCTTCGAGAAAATGACCGGCAAAAAACTATGGCAGCAAACCGTAGATGCGGCGCAACCCGAGGATCGTTACAGCGGTTACCTGACCGAACACGGATATGCCAGCAACACGCCGACCTGTGATGGGCAACGTGTCTATGCGTTTTTGGGGAAATCAGGGGTGTTTGCCTTTGACCTCGATGGAAAAAAGGTTTGGAGTTTCGATGTCGGCAAACAATCGAGTAATCGTCGATGGGGCTCGGCCGCAAGCCCTATTCTATTTAAAGACCTCTTGATCATTAATGCTGGTGAAGAGGGTCGAGCTATCTTTGCTCTTGATAAGGCGACGGGAAAACAAATCTGGAAAGCTGCTGGAAATTCATTGGAGCTCGCGTTTGGCACCCCAGTGATCGCCAAGCTGAACAACGGAACTCAGGAACTACTCATTAGTGCGGTCGGAGAATTATGGTCGATCTATCCGTCAACCGGAAAACTAAAAGCCTACAAGACTCTAAGATTAAACGGTAACATTACCCCCAGCGTCGTCTTTGAGAACGACATTGCTTATACCTTTGGCGGGTATCCTTCGACAGGTGGGCAAGCCATCAAAATGGGGGGCAGAAAAGTATTGCCCGAATCCGATGTACTCTGGTCAACTCAAATCGGGTCCTACGTCGCCACACCGCTGCTTCACGACGGACACCTTTATTGGGTCACCGATAAGGGGCAAGCGGTCTGCCTCAACGCCGCCTCCGGCGAAGAAATCTATCGGCAACGATTAAAAGAACTTAAATCTGGCGGACGTCCATTTTATGCATCACCAGTGTATGTCGACGGCAAGATTATCGTTCCCAGTCGCCGCAGCGGTATTTTTGTATTTGCCGCGAAGCCAAAGTTTGAGCAGCTAGGCATTAACCGATTTGAAGATGACTCCAATTTCAACGCCTCGATCGCTGTCAGCAGTGAACGGCTCTTTTTAAGATCCGATGAGAGCCTCTATTGTGTCGGCCACAATCAGAACCTCAGGAAAAAATAGCAGCCGATCGCAACCACCAATGCTCCACCGATATTGAGCACCACACCTTCTCTGGCCATACGCCCAATCGGAATCTTCCCGGTGGCAAAGACGACGGCATTGGGAATGGTCGCCACCGGAAGCATGAAAGCGCAGCTGGCACTGATCACCGCCGGGAACATCAAAAGCCCCGGCTCCATGTTGTTTTTGACGGCTGCGGCTCCCAAGATGGGCATCAGTAAATTTGCCGTGGCGGTATTACTGGTCATTTCAGTCAGAAATGAAACCAGGATCGCTAATAGAAAAATCAGCAACAACGCTGGAATACCATCTAGATGTTCCAAGCCGCCGGCAATGGTTTCACTGAGGCCCGATTCTCTGAAAGCAGCCCCTAACGCAATGCCTGCTCCAACTAAAATCAACATCTCCCACGGAATCCGACGAGCGGTCGGCCAATCCAGAAGCTTCTGACCGTCTTTATTCCCGGTGGGAATGCAAAACATGATGATCACAGCGACGAAGGCAACCGCACCATCAGTCACAAAATCACTGATTCTCTCCCCGTCTACTAGGTAGTCAAAACAGGGCAACCCGCTCCATCCACCAAACGGGTCTTTGCGAGTCATCCACGCCAAAGCCGTCAGTGAAAAAACAATCAGAGTCCGAATTTCATCGCTTCTCCATCGTCCAGTGGATGGCATTTCAACACGAAATTCGGATGAAACATCACGTGATACCCAAAGCCAGATCGGGATTAATAACGCCAAAGCAATTGGCAATGCGTAGGTCATCCAGCTCAGGAATGACATTTCATTTCCAGTCGCACGTTCAAATTCCTGCATGAAGGCGAGATTCGGTGGTGTTCCAATGGGCGTAGCCATTCCTCCACAACTCGCGGCATAGGCAATCCCCAGTAACAAGGGAACCGTCGCACGCTTCTCCTTGGTATTTTCCAGCACAGCCAAAGCGATCGGCAACATCATTAATGTCGTCGCGGCATTGGATATCCACATACTCAGAAAAAAAGCCGCCAGCATGAATCCAAGGATCAGTCGCTTTCCCCCACCACCACAAAAAGCGACCATCGAAATCGCCAGACGACGATGGGCACCACTTTTTTCCAGAGCCTGTGAAAGAACAAATCCTCCGAACAACAAAAGAACCAGATGACTGCCATAACATTCCGCAATCTGTTTCTTGTTGAGAATCCCAAATAACTGAAAAAGAGCCAGGGGAAGAAGGGACGAAACACCAAACGGTAAAACCTCAAACACCCACCAAATCGCGGTAGCCAACGTAATGCCAACGGTAATCGCCTGTTCTTTTTGGAATCCGCCTTGAAAGAGCAACCAGGCAACAAGGGTTGAGAAAACAGGTCCAAACCAGATGAGGTGATCTCGCCAATAATGATCAACTCCGGCACCGTCGTCATCCTGTCGGGGACCGGTGCTCTCACAAAGTTGGTGATTTTCGAATTGGTCAGTCATTGGTCGCTTTAAACGCAGGAAACAAAAATGTCACACGTTCCGATCACGCTATCGATACCGCAACGGCTGAGAATAACCGGTGAAGGCTCATGACCATTGAAGGATCAAGAACCATTCATACCGAGGTAGATAATTAAACTCAACAGCGTCGCGAACATAAGTACAACAAAAAACACGGGAAGCCAACTGGGAGATCCCCTGCGGGTAATACGGGTAATTTGCGCCTTACAATGGGGGCAGATTGTCGGAACAGGAATCGGTAACTCCCTTCCACAACTGCACGTGACTTGTTGTTGCACGGTGTATCCTTGTTGATCGTCATACCGTTGCTCGGTGACTGAAAGGAATGACTGAAGAAGTCGCCAAAGACTCGTTATACGGAAACCGATTTGGCAACAACCTTTTTCATTTTTTCCAAACCGGTTCGTAGTACGACCTCCGGATCCTGTTTCCAATAATCCCGGTTGAATAACTCAAGCGAGAGGGCACCCTGAAATCCGTTTGCCAAGACAGTCCGCAGGATTTCCGTAATTGGAGCAACACCATCCCCAGGATAAACACGAGCTGCATCGTTGATTTTTTCCCTGGGGGGATCCGCTGGATAGTCATTCATATGAAAACATTGAATACTCTGCCCAGACAACAGGCTGAGTCCTTGAAAATCGGATCCTCCCTTGTAGATATGGTAAACGTCCGGCAATACACAAGCGTTTTCGCAGCCGCTCTCTACCGCAACAAAGAGACATTCTCCCAAACGGCTCAAGGATTTTGAAAAACCCCAAACCTCCACCTGCGGAATCACCCCGATCGACTCACCGACTAGGTGTAGATCCCGAAAACGCTTGGCGGCCTCAAACAGATTCAGATCAGCCTGTCCGGTAGCACCCGCAGGAGGAGCCGCAATATGGGTCCCACCGATTTGAGAAACCAGATCCATGTCGACCTTTGCCTGTTCGAGCCCAGCTTTTCTTTTCTGTGGATCATCTACAATCCAATTCGCAAAGCCAATCGCACTTTCAACCACTAATCCCAGGTCCGCAATCTTTTTCTTTAGATCCTTCAAGCTACCACCATTTTTTTGATAGTCGGTAATTTCACCAATCCATGGTTCGATCCCCTGATATCCCACTTTGGCGGCCAGTTCAACCTCTTTCTCCAAGCCAATCTCTTGCCCCCGGATTGTACTTGTATTTAAGCAATAGGTAATCTGTGGATCATCGCTACTGCAATCAACCACTGAATCAGCAACTTGCGTATCCGATCCCACCAAGCCGGCTGCTGTCATTCCGCCCATCGCGATTCCTCCAGAGGTCATTAGCATCTTTCGACGCGTTAATTCATTTATCATGTCATTCACATTAAAACCTGCATCATTAGCGGCGGTTTTTACAGCGCCTACACTTTTTACACTATCAGTCCCAACAACCCCTATCCACCAAGCTGCCGAATAAAATTTATTGGATTTATTACCCCGGAGACTTGATGAGCGTCGGTTGATCAATCAACTTATTCTGGCAGCTAACAAAATCAAAACAAGTATTGGAAATCCAGAAACGGATCCCAACGCCTCTTAATGTTCTCTTGATGGCAGATCTATTTTCCAATCATCATCACCTGGAGCACCAAGTCATCAGCATTCCCGTTATTGATACCCATCAGCATCTCTGGGATCCCACGCAGTTAAATATTCCCTGGCTGGATTCCAATAAAGAGCTAAATCAACGTTTTCTTATGGCGGATTACCTTAAGATGACGGCCTCCCCAACGTCCGACTACCGGATTGAAAAGACGATTTACATGGAAGCCGACGTCGCCGAAGAGGAGGTCAGCAAAGAAGTTGACTGGGCCATCAAGATTTGTACCGACCCACTGACTCCGCTTAGCGGAGTGATCGCCTCGGCCCGTCCCGGAACGGATTCTTTTTTAGCGCAATTGGAAGAATCAGGAGACTCGCCACACATCGTCGGGTTCAGACAGGTATTGCATACCGATCAAATGCCCGCGGGATACTGCCTGCAAGCTGGATTCCTGGCAGACTTAGACAAACTGTCCTCACATTGCCTGCCATTCGACATCTGTATTCGAAGCACCGAACTGCATGATGCTTTCCGCTTGATCCAGTATTGCCCACAAACCCAGTTTGTCCTGGACCACTGCGGCAATGTCGATCTTCGATTTTCATCCGATGAATTCCAGCAATGGAAAAAAGAGATACACCAGATTGCAAGTCTGCCCAATGTCGTTTGCAAGGTATCCGGTTTCATTTGGACGATTCAGGATCGCCACTGGACGTATGAAAAAGAAATCCAACCCGTTTTGGAGGAGGTGTTCACAGCCTTTGGTGAGGACCGTCTTCTTTTTGGCGGGGATTGGCCTGTCTGTACACTTTCGAGACTGACGTTTCCCGACTGGATGGCCGCCCTTCAGCGATTCGCGGAAACCAAGGGCTCCACTTTCTGCCAAAAGTTGTTTTCCGAAAACGCCGAAACGATCTACGGCGTCTAGTTCAATGCCGGGCTATTTTTCCAGCGACTTTAGTTTTTCGTCGGCAACCTGCAATCTTTTTTCAGCGAGTTCGACCGCCTCCTGGTCGCTTTCAATTTCCGACTTGGCAATCAGCCCGCGTTCATAAACTTTTGCGGAGTAGTCATACTGCATTCTCTTGATTTCAAGGTTTTTCTGGGCATCAAAGACGTCCAGTTTTGCACCGATGAGTCGATGGTTCTGCTCGTCCACACACAACCGTAACAACATCTTGGCCCGTTGCAGGTTAATGCCGTCGATCTTCAATTGGATTCCCGTCAGCAGTCCTTTCGCGTGAAGCCGTTGGCTATATTGAAGAGCGAGTTTCGCGCGATTCAATTCCCGCTCCGCCTCAGCTTTTGAATAGCGGACCGAAGCAAATAAAACCTCCTCAATTTTCGTCAACCGTTGCTCAAGAGCCAACAAACGAGAATCGATTTCGTTCAGTCGCATTGCTGTCGGATCTTTTTCTGCTTGCGGTGGAGATGCTGGTTCGTTTTTGGGGACCACCAGCTTGCCATCGTGAGAATCGATGGCGGGTTGCTGAGAAACAACGTTCCGGCCGCCCAACCACAGATTCAAAGCACAACAAAACAACACCATCAAAGCTTTATCAAAAAACTGGCAGCATGCTGTATTGGAATTCATTTGACTTTCCACGACTTCTTATGATTGCCAAAAAGATAATCAGATCCCACAATCCGTTTACGACAGTCTTCAACCAGTGAGGACGTAAAACCCTCGGTCCCTCGCTGGTCACCACAATCCTATCATCCCCCGTCGCTGAGCCATAATCTTGGCGGAGTTG
Source organism: Planctomycetota bacterium (assembly GCA_014238905.1). Lineage (GTDB taxonomy): Bacteria > Planctomycetota > Planctomycetia > Pirellulales > Pirellulaceae > JABAAE01. Next base: position 194,721 of record JABAAE010000012.1, on the reverse strand, counting down.
CATTTACGTGCTTGACGAGCGAATCCTCGATTTCGCAATTAATTCAGGGATGGCCTTCCATAAATCGCTGGGAGCCCAACGGTTTGACTGGCGGACGAAGCTCCACCCTGCCTTGAGAAATGGCTCATTAAACGCGCTGAAAACAGGTTCTCCAGTTTTTCCCCGGCAAGCCCGATCCCTGCACTCCAAGGCGAGGTGCGACCAGAATCGTTTCTGGCGATGCCGACAGCTGGGTTAACCATGGCAGGGCCTCGATAAGCAGCCTCACGACCATCTGGAAAAATCCGTACATTCAGTCACATCGTTGCTACCAGTAGCTTTGTGCCGTCCTCAAAGCGATCTTATCAAGTCGATTCCATCGAGGTCACACCGGCCGAATGGCTTCCTTTTCAGCCACTCTTACAGTCTGCCGATGAAACGAATTGATTTTTCCTTCTTGGGCGATCAAACTGTAGTTTTCAAATTATCGCAAGTCCGCGCGCTGGAGAACAAGTTGAGCCATTCAATCTACAGAAATCGAATTGTCGCCTGCCTGGCGACCTGTTGCCTGCTGTTAGGGCCAGGAATAACCCGTGGTGCCGACTCGAATGAAATCGCTTTTGAAATACAGGGTGAATATGTTGGACGAATTGTCCACCCTGATTTCCCTACCAAATCCGGTTTGCAGATCGTGGCGACCAGCAACATCGACTTTACTGCCTATCTTCTTGACGGCGGTCTTCCGGGAGCTGGTTGGGACCAGGTCAACCGAGTTCTTTTTTCTGCCAGCGGTACAGGAAACTTGCAATTTCAATCACCAGAATCACCGATCGAACTGACTCGATTAGCGCAATATCCAAACCTGATTTTCGTTTATCACAACGGGTTTCGGATCGGGACTTTTCACAAAAAATATCGTGACAGCCCGACGATGCACCTTGCTCCTCCGGCCGGCGCAATTGTTCTTTTTAACGGAGTCGATGCACCTCGCCTGAAAGATGCCAAGATTAACCCCAACGGAACGCTCGGAATCGGCGCCGAGACGACGGACTTGATACAGAACGCCCGCATCCATGTCGAGTTCCGGACGCCTTTTACGCCAGAAAAAGAAGGGCAAAGCCGAGGCAACAGTGGCGTTTACATACAGCGTCGTTATGAAGTCCAAATCCTCGATTCGTTCGCCTTGGACCTCGAAGCCAATCGTTGCGGGGGCCTCTACCGTCAGAAAAGTGCAGATATCAACATGGCGTTGCCGCCTCGGAGTTGGCAGACCTACGACATTTATTTTTATTCCGCCAAATTCGATGATGCGGGAAAAAGAAATCAAAGAGCCAGGATTACCGTCGTTCAAAACGGTGTCAAAATCCATGACAACTATGAGTTGATTAGCAAAACCGGCGCCGGCCGCGCGGAATCTCCTCAACCCGGTCCCATCTGGTTTCAGAATCATGGCGATCCAGTCGAGTTCAGAAATCTTTGGTTGGTCAATCTGGACGATGGAGAGGTACTTTCATCGGATTTAAATCCTGCCTACGGCATCTTTGAAAAAGCAGCGGGTCGGGCTGACGAGCAAAATGTTGCCACCGACAGCCATTGCCTGCCAAAACGCACCGGTCCAATTCAGCGAATGATCGGCCGCCTGCCTGGACGTTGAAAAAAGGGGGCGAGGCTCCCCCTAAACCCGCCTAGCGGACCTGAAAAGGAATCGCCATGACGGGTTGGGCGAGGATCTGTTTTTTGGATAAATCGAAATCAAATACCCGGTCAACCCTGTTTCCACAGAGATCTTCCAGCTCAGCGGCTACCTGGATTCGATAGTCGCCAGCTGCCCAATCCTGCTTGGGATGCCAGGTCCACCTCGTTTCGTTCCGCGTCAGTTCTATACTGCGGGGGTGTTGGAGAATTTCTCCTCGGTAAATCCCAATGACACGCCGGGCAAGGGCAGCATCAAGCGGCTTGTCAAAGTCAATGACAACCTCATCCCGGCTGCCTTTTTTGGGAGTCTTTACCTTCCATCTTTGCAGGTTAATGACTGATTTTTCCGGCGGCAAAACGTCGAACCGTTTGATGAAATCGACACCTAGGGGAAAACCGTGGATATCCGGCCAGCTTCCGGAAATTTCCAACCTGTATTTCTTTCCCGCTTCAATAACCGGTCCAAGGTCCAGCCGCGGTTTCAATTCCCGCTTGATTCTCCCCGGATCGAAAAGCAGAGTCACGCGAGTTCGATCTCGGCTCCACAATTCCTGTTCCAATTCAAGGAACGGCAACCTGATCTTGCTGTTCGAAGAATCATCGATAATGGACAAATATTCATAGATATTTCCGGTTTGCATGGGCCCGGAAAAATGGACGTAAAATTTCAAGAGATTTTCAGGGAGGCGGTTTGATGTAGGATAAACGGCCGAAATCTTGGACCGCTCGGCATTTTTCATCGGTACGCGAATCACTTGATTCCAGATCGGTTTTGGATGATCTGCGATCGATATTTCCACGCGAATTTCAGATCCTCCTACCAAGGGAAATCTAGGAATAAATTCAATCTCTTTTGTCGCCGGGTGGAACCGCCGTTTTCCCAGAATCGCCGGGGCGTCCGCAGGTTGAGCCAACCTCAAACTCAGCGATTGCACCCAGTCTGCGTCAGACAAATCAGAATGAATTTCTAAAAGCTGACCCAATTTGACAACGAGGCTGCCCGATTTGCTGAATGTCAGCGTATCATCAACCGCAACAGGTCCAACGTTTCCCAGACAACAGCAACTGGTGCAGAAAAAAAACAGGTGGGTCAGAAGGGGGCCAATCATGGATCAATCGAAAAAAACAACAGGGACACTCTAGATTTCCGGCAAACACCATCACGATTAAGGCAAACCATTCATTCTTCGAATACCCCATTCACCAACCAAACAGGCAATGGCGACCCAGAAGAACGCCAAATGATGCCATAACGGGAAAATCTTGGTCTCAGTCACTGGCAGTTTCCTGTTGGGGAGATCGCGAACAAACTCGTCTAATCGACGCTGCTCAATCACTTCCCCGCCAGTCGATTGAGCCAAAGATTTCAACCAATCCGTATTGGCCTCCAGTCGTTGCAACTCCTCTCGGACGGGTGAATAGACCCAACCTGCCTGACGCGATTGGATGACGGTCCCGTCTTGGCTCTTTGCCAAAACCGTCACCACGTAATTACCCTCCACCAAGGATGGAAACTGAGCAATGTATGCCCCGGATTCTGAAGAACTGGGTTGGGCATCAATTTGAAAGCTTTTACCGTCGGGGTCCACCACGGAGACCTCCAACTCCGCATTATCGAGCGGCAGATACTCTTCATCGCGAACGTGAGTCACAATTTCAAAATCGGACAATATTTCACTGGGGCGTTGGACGTTCACCTCCACCTGACGTGGAACATCCGCTACCAACCAGCGGATCGTCTGACGCCACGCACTCTCCAGATCGTTTTCGGCTCCGGCTTCTCGTGCCATCCCCCACCGCCAAAGGTCACCCACCATCAAAGCGCCACTACGCCCTTTTCCATAATTCTGCACGACCAATGCTGCATGGGTCTCTCCGGCGGGATTACCAACAAAAGCCAACTCATCGGCTCCCGGCTTGATGCCATCCACCTTGTTCAAGCTGGCAAAATTAGGCATGATCGCCAGCCGATTTGCTTCCGCTTCTTCGGTGGATTTGAGTCGAACCCAAGGCTCCAACCGCCCAGTTCTTGACAATCTATAACGGTAAACTTCCGGTAGGGAATCCTCGATCGACGGACCAGCTGCAGCATCCGTTAAACGGGCTATTTTTTTGTTCACGTAAACCGGCAAAAGATCAGCAACCGGCGTTCGAGAGTAATTACCCTCGCTAAAACTCTCCTGACCACCCAACATCAGAAATCCGCCACCACGTTCGTTGACGAACCTCTGGACAAGAACCATTTGTTCCGACGTAAAGTATTTCGCTTCTACATCGTCACAAATGATGGCGTCGTACCTGAAAAGGTCAGCAGCCGTTTTTGGAAACCCCTGTCGCAACTCGTTTTCGTCACTGGTGCCGAGGCGAATCAGCACCGGTTCAAAATACTGTTCGGTATCTTCATCGCCTTCCTCGAACCCCTTGAAAAAGTCGCTCCGTGTTGTGTCCCCTTTTCTGCGAAAGTCAAACTTGGGTTTCTTTTTTGCTATTCGAATCAATCCAACGAGGTCGACTTCCCGATCTCCAGCAATCGCACGATTAAGAAACTTAAATTCCCAGTTCGGCCGCCCTGATACATACAGCACCCTGTAAGGACTGCCTCCCCGGTCTACCACCAAACCACGAGAATTATTGGCCAACGTTCCCTCGATCGACGGCTGTCCGCTGGCCATTCTTTCCAAGTCATTTGCATAAGAGACAGCAACCGTAAAAAAACGAATACCGGGTTCGTCAGGCTTGATCTTGAATTCAACCTCCTTGGAACCTTCAACATCAATCACCTGTTCCTGAACAACTAATCCGTCCTGGTTCAATAACTCAGCTACTACCTTGGGCGATTCAGCATGTCGGCTGTTAATGGTGGCAGAAATACGAATAGGCGATGCTTCAAAGTTTGTCTGTGACACCGAAACATTTCCCACTTCCAAGTCGGTAATAGGCTCGCCGTCTCCCTGCACGACCGGATAAACCGGCGGCAGTTGATCGGTACGAAACACTTCCAGCCTGTTATCGGTCGAGTTTCCATCGGTAAAAAAAAGAACTCCCGCGACATTTCGATTTTTCAGCCGTTGGCTGGCAGTAACCAAACCTGTCTTCAAGCGGGATTCGGTGTCATCAAATTCCAAACCTTCAAAGTTTTCAACTGTCTGCAATTTGGTACCAACCAAATATTTCCTGACGTCAAAATCTTGAGCAAGTCGAACTTGCCAGGTTTGATCGGATCGGAGGTTCTCCCGTAACACATCACCCCGGGTCAACTTGGCACCTCGGTTATGAACATTCAGGCTGCGTGATTTATCCGCCAATAAAAGAAATACGTTTTCACCGGGAATAGGCCGCTGAGCCCGAAACAGGGGTTCAAGTAAACAGAAAGCCAGGATCGAAAACCCCAACACCTTGAGGGATCCGCACAAAATCCGAATCGTGGGGCTTGCAGTCACCTGACGCCGGTAGGTTCGAAACACCAGAATTCCAAAAACCAGTCCTACCGCGATCAACGGGTAAAGAAATTGGGGTTGCCCCAGAATGTAGGTGGTGTCGCTCACGAACGGGCCCGGATGAAAAAATGAGAATTCCAGTTCCACTGGCTGTCTTCACAATATACGGATAAAACTCCGACAGTTCAGTAACCGATCGATCGTTTTGGAAATTTTATCAAGCGATTAAAGAATCTCCGAGGATGACACCACAAACTGATTAGTGGGGAATTCGTAAGGAGAAACAAGCGACCGACTTGGAACATGGTTTTCCGCAGCAAGAAAAAACCGTGGAAAAGACAGAGCGTCATCCAGATTTTTTTAGAAAATGCCCAAACGGCATTAATCACCGAGCTCTTCGGTAATCTTAACGATATCGGTGACCCGAGAGAAAAACGCATCCACACATTCGGGATCAAAGTGTTCTCCCCTACCTCGAAGGATCAGCTCAAAGCACCGGTCCTCCTCGAACGCCTGTTTGTAGGGCCGATGACTGCTCAACGCATCATAGACATCCGCAACCGCAACAATACGTCCTTCGATAGGAATCTCTTTGCCCTTTAAACCCAAGGGATATCCACTACCGTCATACCTTTCATGGTGACTTTGGGCAATTACAGAAGCCAATGAAAGAAGAGGAGAACTATTTCCGTCGAGAATGTTGGCACCAAGAACCGTATGATTGTTGAGAATCGAATCCTCTTCTGTGAGAGGATCAATAATCGTCTTTCCAATCGAGCAGTGACCACGCATCACTTCATATTCGGTGGCCGTCAGTCGCTTAGGATTCAGCAGGATGGCATCAGGAATACCAATTTTTCCAACATCGTGTAACTGGGCTGCCAATTCGAGATCCTGCGACTGATCTTTGGAAAATCCCAATTCCTCGGAAATGATGCGAGAATACATTCCCACTCGAATAACGTGCTGCCCCGTATCGTTGTCCCGAAATTCCGCAGCACGGGCTAGACAATGAATAATCTGTTCCCGCGATTCACGCAACTCTCTGGTTCGTTCGGTTACCTGCTGCTCCAAAATTTCGGCGTAGTTTTCGAGTCTGTCCTGATGGGATTTCATTAACAGTGTGTTGCGAACCCTCGGGAACAGCTCATTGGTATCGACCGGTTTATTTAAGAAATCGGTTGCGCCCATATCCAGCGCCTCCCGCTTGACCTCGGTATCTCCCGAAGCACTCAAAATAATGATCCCCATGCGTTCCAACTCGGGGTCGCCATGTCGTGCCCTTAGAATTTCCATGCCGCTAACTTCCGGCATGATGATATCAAGGAGAACCAGATCGGGCTTTTCAACACGGCACCGATCAATCACTTTGCGTGAATCGGTCTCGATGATGAAATTTTTATAACCGGCGCTTTGCAGGAATCTTCGGACGATTTTGGTATTAAAAACCTCGTCATCAACAATCATGATTTTGGCAGAATCAAACATGGATTCTTCCGAATCCGAGTGCAACGGCTGCCCGGGAACCGTAACGGCTCCCTGGTCCTTGGGAAATGCCAAAGAAGGCTCATTGAACGCCGGGTTCGAATTATCGGAAAGGAGGGGCATGATTTCGTCCAGAACAAATGACTCCCAATAGCGTAGCCCGCAGACAAAACAAGCAAGCAATTCCCAAAAAACAGATCTGTAAGTTGTTGAACTAACCGCAGGCGGGTTGTCGCATTATCACTACAACCGTTTGAATCGACCTTTGGAGGGAGGATTAAGACGCCGTGGGGTATGGACCGAACAGCAAAATCCTGGGGCGATCTCCAAACTGCCTTGCACCTCAGCCAAGGGGAAACCCGGTATTACTCCGACCACAGGCAAACAGACAGGCAAAGCCACCAAGAATAATTGTGATAACCGGCCCACCATCGCAGGGGCAGCAGAATCATTGCAGCGTCGGAATGCCAACGCCACTCGCTAGGTCATGATCCGACTCCCAGACTCATCCGATCAATCGATTGCATCGATCCTATCGACCAGCATTAGAGGCACTTAGAGCCATTCGTTTTAGAATCTCTACCCCTTGATCAAGCGTATCATCAGACGCCGCATAAGAAATTCTGAAATGAGTATCCTGATGGCTGAAAATCTTACCAGGTATCACCAGGAGGTTATTCTCAATCGCTCGGGCAACAAATTCATCACCGTTCATTCCGGGTAGTTTCGGAAAAAGGTAAAACGCCCCATTGGGAGGGGAAATTTCATAGTACTTCGATAAACGATCCATCATGAAATCACGTTTTTTCCGATAATCGTCGACGTGCTGTGAAATATCAGTATCCAAAGCGGTTACCCCGGCAATCTGAACCGGATGGGGAGCACAGATAAACGTGTACTGCTGGACCTTGAGCATCGCCTCCATGATGGCATGGGGACCGTGAACGTATCCCAACCTCAGTCCTGTCATCGCGTAACTTTTGGAGAAACCATCAATGACGACAGTTTGGTCGTTATATCTCGCCGGGGAAACAAAAGGCTCATCGTAGGAAAACAAACGATAGATTTCATCCGATAGCAACACGACCCCCTTCTCCTTGGCCAATTCCGCAAGTTGCCTCATCTCTTGATCGCTGAACTGAACCCCCGTCGGATTGGCGGGACTGTTGACGACCAGCATTTTTGTTCTGGGCGTCATCGCCGCTTCGATTTTGTCAATGCTGGGCCGAAAATCAGGATAAGAGTTAACCGCAACCGGAATACCTCCCACCAATTTGACCAGCGATTCGTACATGACAAAAAAAGGATCGAGAAAGATTACCTCCTCCCCTGGATTGACCATCGCCATCATCGCCAACACCAGTCCACCGCTGGTTCCACTACTTACAAAGACCTCACGGTCTCGGTGGTCAAATTCGGAGTCAATCTGAGACTGCAATTTCTCCCGTAAAGGAGGTGCTCCCTGGGTCAACGCATAACCATTTTGTCCGTTTTCGATCGCCTCCACCAACGTCCGTTTAACGGAATCGGGAACATCAAAGTCCGGTTGCCCAATCGACAGGTTGATCGGTTTTTCAAGCTTACTCGCCAGAGAAAAGACTTGTCGGATCCCACTACTGTCAAACGTCTTGGTCCGCTCAGATATCCATTGATGTTCTTCGTTGGTAGATTGCATGGGAGAAATTTGAACTTTAGAAGGTAAAAATAGATTGATCCTGAAAAACTGAAACTGCGGGAAATAGAGAATCAGTAATGATTCCTTTTGTCAATTTTTGCTGAATCACAGATTGGACGCTTGTTGAACGCCGCAAGTCCATCTAGAATTCTCGCTTCGGCCTGTTACCTGATTACGCTGAGCATAATCTACGTCAATGAGCGAGATTTTCCACGAATGCGGTGTTGCCGCAATCTATCATTTGCCCGAAGCAGATGTTAGCCCTCTTTCCCCGACCGAAAACGCTTCGACTGTTTCGCGTCTGGTGCCTCGCATGCTTCTGGATATCCAGAATCGAGGCCAACTCGCGGCAGGAATGACGAGTTTTCGTCCGGATGTCAAAGAGTTACTCAAAACCCACAAGGAAATAGGGACCGTAGCTGAGGTCTTTCGCATGTCCCACCCCGGGAAAAGTGAAAGCCTGATGAAGGGACTGGAGGGGACCGCCGCGATTGGACATGTCCGGTATGCCACCTGTGGGAAGGACGAAAGGAGCTACGCCCAACCTTTTGAACGTGAACACTTGCAACGCCACAAGTGGTTTTCATTTGGTTTCAACGGTCAACTGGCCAATTACACCCAGCTGCGAGAAGAACTTCTCAATAGTGGCGGCGACTATCATCTATCCAGGGATACCGATACCGAGATCATCATGCATGAGATCGGTCGAGCGATTTCCGCCGATGAAACAAGTAGCTTGCTGGATGTCGTTCGAAAACTGGCATCGCGATTCGATGGGGCCTATTCAATCGCCATCATGAACGCAGTCGGTGACATGATTGTCGCCCGTGATCCGATGGGTATCAAACCGATGTGCTACGCCTTCGACGGATCCCTTTTTGCCGCCGCCAGCGAAAATGTTGCCCTGCTGAATCTTGGTTTCAAACGATCTTCGATATACGACCTACCTCCCGGACACGCGGTGTCTATTGTCGGCGGTAAAGTCGACATAGACGCCAACGGCGAAATCGTCGTTCAGAAATTTGCCGATTCACCACGCCGTGCTCACTGCTTTTTCGAATGGATTTACTTCGCTAATGTTGCCAGTACGCTGGACAAACGAAGTGTCTACGTTTCGAGAACTCAACTCGGCGCGGAATTAGCCAAAATTGAAATGCAGAATCCGGAATTTGAAATTGATGAAGATACCATCGTCGTTCCGGTTCCCGACACCAGCAAAGCGGCCGCTGATTCCATGGCGTTTGAGTTGGGAGTCCCTTCCCGTGAGGGGCTGATTCGAAATCGGTACAGCGGCCGAACGTTTATTGCCACCGGTCGGGACAGGGTTCGTATAGCCGAGACCAAGTACACGCCATTGCGTGAGGTCATGAAGGACAAACGGGTCATTCTCGTGGAGGATTCGATTGTTCGTTCGACGACGATGCGTGTATTGCTCCATCGCATCTATGAAGAAGGACTGGCAAAGGAAATCCATGTCCGAGTTGCCTGCCCACCTATTATGTCCCCCTGTTTTTACGGCATTGACTTTTCGACGATTGGCGAGCTTTTTGCACCGAAGTACATCGATACCAATGGCCGACTCAGCGACGAAGCTCAGGTCGCCATGGCGAAGGAACTCGGTTGTGATTCGCTACGCTACCTACCGATAGAGTCAATCGCCAGGGCAATCAATTTGCCGTCTGATGATCTTTGCCAAGGGTGCATAACGTCGACTTATCCAACAGAATGTGGGCAGCAGCTCTATCAGATTGCCGTTGAGGCGGCCCAATCTGAAGCATCCAACGGCGGCAGGATTTTTGAATCCAAGACCGCTGCAGCGGAAATCATTCGCTGATGTCTTCGGAATTTCTTATCAACTTTTTTTTGCCGACTATTGCCCTGAAGAGAAAAGGGAAATCCCCATTCCCAAGTTAATCCGTGATGCCCAACGCTCGGGGCCCCGACCTGCTCAGGATCCGGCAAACGATTTTCGATCAATTTTCAAGCCCGAGAAATCGTTGAACGTCAACAAGAGCCCACCCGAGGATGCATACCTATCGAATAGATTAGCAATCAGGGGGGCATCATTGGGCCACGGAAAAACAAAAATGATGTCAAAATCGCTGACTTCCAATTCCAGATCCTGATAGGCTTCAGCGAAATGGGTTTCCAGAGTCACATCGCCCTCGTTCTCCATATAGGCTTGATCAACCAGGTCATCGGCGCCATCTGGAATGAAACTCCCATCGACAAATTCAACCTCGATACCGTAGTCATCGGCCAGCTCAATCGAGCCTTGCAGGAGCTCGGGGTTGATTTCGATGCCATACGACTCAAAACCTAGCATCGCGGCAATGGACGCAACACCTCCAAAACCACTGCCCCATTCACAGAAGGTTGCTCCAGCAGAGAGCCCTTGACGTTGAATAGCAATCAGTGCCTTGGCAATCGTACGGTGATTGCATGCTACATATCCCTTTTCTGCAAAGGGCTTGCCTACGAGAAATTTGGCGACGCGTTTATCCGCATCGACGATAAAATCCTCGACTTCACTGGGAAGAGTCACCTCTTCAAACGAAACCTGAACTTCGGTAAGCGCCACCCTACTCCATTATCGATCGGAAATCATTTCACCCGGGGACACTTGCCAAGCGAGCGTCCGATGCCCCATTAAATTCGATTCTCTATTTTTTTCAACAGTCCTAGCCTGACCTCCGGCAACTCAGGTCCTTTTTTCAAAGAATCGGCCTTGGATGTCGCCGCAGGACGTTGATTTGGGACCAACCACCGCATCTCACGCTCACCGCACACAAGATCCACCGCACACAAGATCCACCGCACACAAGATCCACCGCACACAAGATCCAACGCACACAAGATCCAAGTCTGCCGGTGAAACGCCGCTAGTTAATCCCAGTGCCAGCGGACTTTCCAGAGTTGCCCAGCCTTTGAATGCACGCGGTGTTGAACGACCAACCTATCGGCCACTGACCTGTAGCCACCAACGATGCCTCAGCAAAGCGATTTGCCCTGAGATGTTAAACCCCAATCTCACTATCTTCATCCATGGCTGCTGCGGTGACGGGACCAGAGTGCATTAACTCATCAACCAACGCCTGACATTTCAAACGTAGTGTCGCCGTCCAGTTCCCCTCTTCGTTGGGCTCCACCCACCAGTGGGGCTGAACCACCACTGATTGGTGAACCAATTCGAATCCGGCTTCTGACTGGCTGACCGTCTCAATAGGGTAGGTCCAAAAGTGGGTTGGACGATTCATTTCAAACCCAAGATCAACACCGACAAACCGATCCGTCAAATGAAAATTGAAAAGTTCCTTTAAATCCAGCTTTTCACCCAAATGACCCAAGCTTGGATTCTCATCGTTATAAAAGAAACGACCTTCGGCGTCCGATGGCAGCCCGGCAAAATTGAATTCGACCGAAAAATGAAAAAGAGACTCTGGAGGCAACCCCTCAATCAGGTAGGCAATTTCGATGATATCACTTCCGGATTCGAGACTGATTCCCTTGGTCAATTTCATCGGGCATCCCCATGCATTCCCGTCCCGGGACATCATGATTTGCACTCGATCTTCCTTACGGCGAACCACCGCGTCGTAATGCCCTCCAGCAAAATCACCCCGCTCCAGTGAATTACCGCCGATAACGTCTTCCAAACCGGTGTCATTGTCATGAAAATGATCGACCAAGCTGACGCGAGCCGCCCCATCATATTGCAGTTTTTCGTCCAGTCCTTTTTGCTTAAATACAACCACGTCATGAATACTGGCAGCTTCCTCAGCGGCGTCCGATTCTCCCCGGCGAACCTTTTCGTGATACGCTTCTGGTCTACGACTCATCGTTGCCAAAAGGTTGTGCTCAATGGCTCGGATGTCCAAGCCATAAATCTGGCCCCCCTGCGATGGAGAAATCCAGGCTGACATTAGATCATTTGCCAAGCGAATTTCCCGGCGGCCGTCAAAGTTATAATCGTCGACGGTTGATTCGACCCAATGATCTGGTCGACCATTGGCCGCTTCGATCAGATTTTCCGCGGAAATCAAATGCTTGAAAATGGCATTTCTCAAATGCGGTAAGTAAGCCCCTCCGAATGCCCCATGCCAATAGGCGCAATTGCATTGTCCCTGATAAAGATGGTCTCTGGCCGATGCAACAACCTCCGCTGGAAGCCCTTCCTGCTCAGCCTGCGAAACAAGTGAACTGACATACATCATACGAGCATACATGTCATTGGTCTCTGGATAGCGAACCTTAAAATTCCGCCAAAAACCGCCGCTAATAAACTGTTTAGCGGACTTGAACTTTTCGTCCTTTTCATAAGAGTGCAACACTTGATCCAACTGCAACTGTTTTTCGACCGGCAACGCCCACTCGGTCATTTCACGATAGCTGCAATCGGGGAGAAATATCTTGCCCTGGGAAGGTTGCGATTCGACACAATCGCCAAGTGTAGAGGTTTGTATCCAATCACGGTGTTCACTCAGCAAATCAAACATTTCAACCAACCAACCATCTTGGTAGACGTGTTGATGAGTATTGGGCCAAGTGCCGAATTTTTCGCCGTCATCCCCAAATACGATCGTAGCCCCGGGATGTTCTTCGGATACTTTCCTCAGATAGTCAATCGTTTCGGCAGCGGGTCGAAACGGAATCAGGTATCGCAATTTTTCACTGCCGGGAAATACCGTGAGCAACCGCCCCTGGTCCTCGGTTACAAAAAACCCATGCAGAGATTCCTTGTCCATACCAGCATTGGAAAAATGATAGTCATCCAGGACCGTGTACTTGATGTCTGCTGCGGCAATATCAGATGTCAGGCTTTGTTCCCAGACTCTTTCCGGCATCCACATGCCGTTAACTGGGGTGTTAAACCTGTTTTCCAACCATTGGGAATAACTCGATATTTGACCAATTCTGTCACGAGATGGAATCATCGTCAGAATAGGCTCATAAAAGGGCCCCCCAATGATCTCCACCCTGCCCTGATCCACCAGGTTGGCAATGCGGTCGACATAATCCCGGTGGTGTTCATCCAACCAGGTCATCAACGGACCGCTGGTGTGCAGCGAAAGCTTAAGATGCTCATACTTCTCAAACACATCCAAAAACGGCAGGTAACTTTCTTGATAAGCCTGCTCGATGACAAAATCAAAGTTGCCAACGGGTTGATGGTTGTGAATAACAAAACAGATGCGTACAAACGGATTCATGGTTTGAGCCGACTTGGGTGAAACCTCACTGACGAATTCATCCTGAAACATTAATGCGGCTCCCCTGCCCACTTGTTCCTGATCGGCAAGCGGACGGCAATGGTTAAAACATTCCGGCTGGGCAAATTCAAAACTTCACAGAAACCAAACCGATTGCGAGACTTGTTTGGATTGCACTCATTGCTCGGCTAATGCCCTCGCAAAGATTCGGCGGCCTCTTCAGGAGCAACAGGATTAATCCAGCAACCTGTTCCCCATTCATAACCGGCCGGGTTAGACAACCTCGGAAAAAGTTCTATGTGCCATTGATAGTACTGGTCCGCAGAAATGTCAAACGGTGCGAGGTGCAACAACATGTTATAGGCGGTATCCGGCAAACACGTTTCCAAACGAATTACCAAGCTCCTCATGAAATGCCCTAATTCACAAGCTTGGCTATCTGTCAATTCATTGAATCCAACCGAACCGAAGGTCGGCGCGATGGAGGTCAAATACCCAAATCGGCTGGAATACGGACAAAAAGCAACAAAATTGTCCGTTTGATCAATCACACGGGTTTGGTCGCTGATTTCAAATTCCACAATTGCTGAGATCACATCAATGGCATGAGTCGCATGATACTGCCTCGCTCGTTCCACACGGCGACGAACCTTTTCGGTCGTGATGGAAGTACACAAAATCTGACTGTGCAGATGCTCTACCGAGGCCCCTGCTTCAGCCCGACAATTTTTGAATAGCATCGCGTGCGTCAGAGTAGAATCCGCGGCAAACATCGCTATTCGGTCACGGTAAGCCTGAAAGGCAGCATCAATTTCATCATCTGAAAGTTGTGAATAACTCGTCTTATGGTCCGGTGATTCCACAATCACCTCGTGATGCCCGAGAAAATCACCTTTGCGATACGGCCCGACACCGATTTCACGGTTGGCACCACAATTCTGATGAACAGCGGGATACTTGTTGGAAAAGACCCTTGTCAGCCATCGCCCCTCCTTTTCACCCGCTTGGTAGACCGCGATCTCTACCGGCGTTTGCGATTCATTTCCGTAACAAAAAGGGCAATCCTGGGGATTCAAATGGTGCCTGGACTTGCGGAAGTCGTTAGGGCGCTGCGAACGATTGGGAGCAATAATCACCCACTGTCCATTCACCGGATCCCATCGAAAATCAGCCATACCCTATCCTGCCGCGATTCCTCGCCGTTTCCTTTACCGATCGTCGCCAAGGTGACCGGTGCGGACCCCATCGGCTTTGATCTCCAAAGCCCACCGCTGCCCGCCGCTCACACATGCTGCAAGTATTAAACTTTTCCTACCTATTTTCAAGAGACCCCCCTTGGCCTGAATCGAATAGAGCAGCTCAACGGCGTTTCGAAACGAATAATTAATCCGGATGGGCAATTTGATCCTCTGACAAAAACCGGGGCTTTGCATTAAGATCGATGATCTCTAATAAAGAGCCGGTGCAGACCGACCGTCGGGCGAAGGATGCAAGGCCCACCTCGGTTCCGGCATCAGAATCCTAAACCAGCTTGTAACACTATGCCAAAAGATTTCCTTTCCGGTGCCCAAGACCAATATGATGTCGTTGTGATTGGAAGCGGCCTGGGCGGTTTGACTGCCGCCAACATCCTCGCACGCGAAGGCCGCTCGGTTTTGCTGTTGGAACAACACTACAAACTTGGGGGCATGGCAACTTGGTTCAAACGTCCCGGGGGAAACATTTTTGACATTTCCCTGCACGGTTTTCCCCACGGGATGATTAAGAGCTGCAAGCGCTACTGGTCTCAGGAAATCGCAGATTCCATTATTCAGCTGGAAGGGGTTCGGTTCGACAACCCCATGTTCTCTTTGACCACCTCATTTAATCGAACGGACTTTACCAACCTGTTGACGAACCGTTTCGGCATCGCTCCAGATCAGGTTGATGAATTTTTCAACACTGCTCGAGGGATGAATTTTTACGATGATCAGGACATGACGACCGGTCAATTGTTCGAAAAGTACTTCCCGGGACGCGAAGATGTCGTCAGGTTGTTAATGGAACCGATTACCTATGCCAATGGATCGACGCTGGAAGATCCAGCGATCACCTATGGAATCGTCTTTTCCAATTTCATGTCCAAAGGAGTTTTCACCTTTGAAGGGGGAACAGACAAACTGGTCAAAGGCATGGAAAAAATCATGAAAAAAAATGGTGTCGACATTCGCATCAATAGTAACGTCGAAAAAATCACCGTGAAAAATTCGCAAATTCACTCGGTCACAGCCAACGGTCGAGAAATCAAAACGTCCTGCGTCGTTTCCAACGCTAACCTGCGAGGAACGATTTTCGACCTGATCGGAAAAGAACATTTTGACAAGGAGTTTGTGCGGGACGCCGAAGAAGTTCGCCTGAACAATTCAAGCACTCAAGTCTACATGTCACTCAACCCACAGGACCATGTTGACCGGGAAACCGGTGATTTGCTTTTCTCCTCAACCGCCGCAAGATTCCAGACAGATCTACTACTTAGCCGCAATATTACCAGTCGCACGTTTTCGTTTTACTACCCCGACACCCGACCCAACAAGTTTGACCGGGTGATGATCGTCTCGAGCACCAACGCCAACTACTCCGACTGGACGGGAATGAGTTTAGAACAGTACAAGGAGAGCAAAAGCGAACTGATTGAGACAACTCTCGACGCACTGGAAAAATATCTTCCAGATGCGAGAAAACGGGTGGAACATGCCGAGGCTGCCACGCCGGTTACCTTTGAGCATTACACCAAGCATATAGAAGGTGCCAGCTTTGGAACCAAATTTGAAGGCCTAGCGGTCAGCCGGGCATTGCCGGAACAGATTTCCGGGCTGTACCACGCAGGAAGCTGTGGCATCATCATGTCGGGATGGTTGGGGACAATCAATTACGGTGTCATTGTTGCCAACGACGTAGAAAACCTCCTTCATAAACAGTCTTCACCCGCCATTTCCGGCTGATCGAGTGCGGTTCATTCCAGCCGCCTGCGATAACCTCCAGCCCATGACTTTTTGTAGGCATCCTCCATAAAGAAAAATCCTTCGATCGTTATGAGTAGTTAGCAGCCGGCTTAACGCCACCATCCAATCAAGCCAGTCGTTTTTTTACCGATCGTTTTTTGTTGAGAGGGGGCTGGCAGGGCGATCGCCTGCGGGCCAACCCATCCGAATAGGTTCAACGCTTTACGATTGATAAATCAAGCCTCATCAAGGTGCCCAGTTGCCAGGTGGACACGTCCTGCATCGATCTCCTTCTGGCCATGCGAAAATGACTCAGGACAATGACCAAAGGCCTCATCAACCCGGCCCAAAAACAAACGAATGGTGGAGAAGAATTCCCCAACCCAAACAACCCGTTCTATCGATATCATTTTCCCAGGCCATTCCGTTTCTACGGCAGCGACATCCGGATTGCCAATCTCAGGAATCGCCCCGGATTGACCGGTTTTTGGAGAATCCACGTAATAAGGTTGTAGCCTTTTTGACTAGAATGCCCGCTTTCCTTTGGAATTGACCGTTACCGTGCTGAACCGACTTTTTTTTCTATTAATGGGTTCCTTGGCTTTTCTATGGCTTCATACCCTAGTGGTAGGACAGGACAATAACCAGGACGAATCGCGGCCATTACAACTTCCAGCACAAAAATACCCGGATGTTGATGATGCGATCCTCCTTTTCAAACGAGGGAACGCAGCCGCAGCGCTGACCTTACTTCAAGCGGCAAGCAAAAAGCACCCCGAAATCTCCCCTCCGGAAGTGATGTTGGCAAGACTCTGTTTCGCCAGTCAACAGTTGAAAGCCGGAAAGAACGCTCTTCAGTCAGCCGTCATTCTACACCGTGAAGACCCCGAAGCCTGGAGTCTTCTTGGCGACCTCCAGTTCAAGGCAACCAACTGGGCGGAGGCCGAACTTCTTTTTGAAAAAGCAGTCGGTTTAGCGCGAAACTACACCGGGATTTCAACACGAAAAAAAGCACAAATCCAGCTCGCTTTCAATGGCCTGATCAAAAGCTACGAGGTCCGAGGCCTATGGCAGCTTGCCGAGAGCAACCTGCTACAGTGGAGGACATTCGACCCAAAGAATGTCAATCTGCTGAGACGCTTGGCAATCGCTCAGCTTAACATCGACAAAATTAAAGAAGCAACCAAGACCCTCCAAGCCGTCAAGGTCCTCGATCCAGGCCAACTACCAGCGAATGTCTCCCTGGGTCTCTATCACCAGCGCAAAGGTGATTCCGATCAAGCCAGACAGGCTATGAATTCGGCATTGCGAGAAAACAGCCAGTCTGCCGCTACCCAAATCGCCGTGGGTCGCTGGGCATTGTCAACTGGCGATACCGAACTGGCTCGATCCTGTGCCAAGGCCTCAGAGTCGCTGCAAAAAGACCCCATGGTCCCCCAATTGCTCCTGGCATCGGCAGAACTACTAGATGGCCAACCCGAAAAAGCGGAGGCGATCTATCGGGAAGTCTATCGAGCTCACCCAGGAAATTTTGAAACGGTGGCCGGGTTGGCCCTTTCATTGCTGAAGCAATCAGAAGAAAAGAAATGGGTGCAGGGCCTAGAACACATGAAAGTCATTGCCAATACCAACAAAGACCTGCGCACAACACGCGGTCGACAGGCCGTTGCCCTGTTAGCGTGGGCCCTTTTCCGCAATGGAAATATCGAACAGGCTGATCAACTCATGCAGGGCATTATCACCAGCGGAGAGCTAAGCCCGGAGATGGCCTATTATGCAGCAGCCATTTTCAAGGCAAAAAATCGTCCTGATGCGGCTCGACAATTACTCACAAGGGCAATCCAAAGTCAGCTCGCGTTTGTTCATCGGACCGAAGCCAAACGATTACTCGAATCGATGAAAAATGGGGAGCCGACCGAAAACCAGAAGCCAACCGAAAAAAAGTGACCGTTGATCGTTGCCAATCCAACACAACTCGTCCATGAATCAAGCTGGAGACGATCTCCAGCTTGATGAATGCCAATGTCGACTAACTTAAACGGTCGCTCAGCTAACTTTTATCACGGAAGCTGGATCGTCTGAATCAACGACGCGCCATCTTTTTCAACCAGAACAACGGCGTGGGTCTTGTTCAACCCATCCAGTTGCATCACGCCCTCCATAGACTGGATGGTTTCATAACCAATGCCAGCGGTTCCCCCGCCCGCAACCCGAGTCGTGATCGGTTGTTCAGAAGCCACTTTTGCAAGGTCTACCTTCATAATACCCCGGGCCGAATTCGCCATCAGGATAAAGTCTTTGCCACCCTTTGAATAAACAACCATATCGATAGGGCGATTTCGGTTTCCAAGTTCTGCGATTGTCGTACCACGCACTTTGGATTTTTCTTTTAGAGAAGCCACGGGAATTCTGACCAAGGGCGTGCATGTATAAGCGGCCAATAAATTCGTTTCTCCATCGATCTGGTAGGCAGCAAAGGTCCGCACCGGGGAACGTGTTTCAAATTTGCCATGGGCGCCATGGTAGATTTCAATACTGCTACCAGTGCTTACTTCTTCAAACGGATACTGGATCGATCGAAGGTTGGAGGCAAATTCCTCGTTCGACAAGCCGGCGACATAAACCTGGCCATCAATAAATTTAAGATCGGTTATCGACGACATGCGAGGATTTCCTCGTCGAGACTGCTGGCTCTTGGGCGCATTGGGCAGAGACGTTTTGGTTGCCTTGGCCGAATCTATTGCAAACTCAGAAATTCCATTAGTTTTGGAATCGACTTTCAGAACAATCGAGTTTTTTCCACGAGAAACCGAAAGATACACATTACCGCTCTTTGGATTAACGGCCATGTCATGGATTTGGATCGCCTTGGGATCCGATGCCCCCAACATACCAGCGATTTTACTACGCAACCCTTTAACGGACAGTTTCACCATCGAGGTGTCACCCGACTTGTCGCCAGTTTCAACCGCATAGAGCGTCGCGGCAAGAGGATCACTCACAAACAGGACCCCATCTTCGCCAAATGCAATCGGCCCAATGGATGTCAATTTTACATCAGCCGATTGGACAGCTTGAATACCGAACAATAACAGCGATGTTGTGCAGAGAAAGGAAAGACGATTCATACAGGTAATCCTTGGATGGAATGAGCGTGTAACTCATTGCTGAAAAGCAGATCCAGCAAACCGTCGTATTATCTGCCAACCGTTTTTAACAATCAACCAGTCGCTCGCTGCAGACTGATTGCAAACACTATCCATTCTCACCATCCCCATTCAGGGGGTCCGTAGCGACTCACGAACCTTGCCCCATTTCCGCGGCTGAACCAGAACATTGGCCAGCAATAATCCTGATACCAGCGCGGCGGCAACGAACAGCACGGTAAACGCTGACTGCATCCCGTTCAAAGTATCGTGCTGCACCAAGGCCTGCAAACTCTGAAAACCGACCGAACCGGGCACCATAAACATCAGCCCTGGCACCAACGTCAAGGCAGGAGGTTGATGGTAAAGGCGTGAGACAATGTTACTAAATAGCGCAACACCAAACGAACCGAGTGCGGGACCGATTTCTGTTCCCATCCAAGAGCTGCCAAATTTCCCCAGAAAATAGCCTATCAAACAAGTCACCACCACAAGGGCAACATCTTCTTTTCGAGTCCTGAACAATATCGCAAACGTGACCGGGGCGATGAAAAGACACGCCCAGAAAACCAGTCCATGGACTGGGTGGCTTAACGGCGGAATCGTCTCAAAAAAGTGGTTTCCCAATGATCGCCCAAATGCCACTCCAAAGGCGAGGATCAAAAATTGCAACATGGCTCCCATCAACCTGGAAGTCCCCGATGCGAGGTGCTGGTGGGAAAGTTCGTTGATCGCCATGGTCACCGTCAATCCAGGGATCAGGACAATCAGGCTACCGAGTGTCACGATATCCGAATTCAAGCCAGGCATCAGCCGGGAAACCGCCACCGCAGTAAACGATGCCATGATTGCAGCAACGGCGCTAAACGCCCGCCCAAAATCCTGATGGCTTCTGGCCACCAATTCCAATCCGCCGATCAGAAGACCAATACAAGCGGTCACCAAAATCTCGCGATGACCACCACCAAAGAAGCTAACGACAGCGCCGCTGGCGATGCCAAAACCAACCAGATATAACCAATTGGAAAAAGAATGCTTCGCTTCAGTGATTGCTTCCAGTTCGATTCGAGCTGATTCCACGCTACACTGCAGGTCTAGAAACCGGCTGACCAATTGATGGACAGCGGATAATTTTTCGAGGTCGATTTCACCTGGCGATAATCGCCGAAGTACAGTTCGATTCTCCCTGCTCTGGGGGAACGAAATAAAAATCGCTGTTGGAGTGGAAAAAAAAGCGGCCTCCAGATCGAGTTGCTGAGCGCAGGCAGAAAGGACATCCTCCAGTTCATGACTGGCTGTTCCATACTGGTGAAGCGACACCGCCAACTGGCAAATGAACATCTCCTCTTCTGATCGTCCGCCAATAGGTGTCAGCACTTCGTTACGACGGGATACTGAATCGACCTTCGAACCCTCCCCGGAGGCATCTTGCCATTTGAGATCTCCGCCGGTTGAAGTGACATCATCAACCGGGCCCGCTGACAGTTTGGCAAGGTCATCGTTGGAATGAATCATGACTTTTCCGGTCGCAAATCAGCTAAGTCGTAACGCTTGATTTTGCGATCGAGGGTTGTTCGTTCGATACCCAGAATGCTCGACGTGCGACTCTTATTCCACGCCGTGGATTGCAACGTTGCCAAGATGTGCTGTTTCTCAACATCGGCAAGTGAACAGGGTTGGTATTGCCCCATTTTTCGCTGGCCAACGTCCTGTGACTCACTGGCAGTGGTCAAATTCGACAGTGAAAGGTCCTCTGGTTCGATGTAATTACCACGGGCCAGCAAGACACCTCTCTCGATCACATTTCGCAACTCGCGGACGTTTCCCGGCCAACGGTAATTCTGCATTTCCTCTAAGGCCGAAGGTGAAAAACCAGAAATCCGGCGGCCGGTTTCAGCAGCAAACTTTTCCAGAAAATGTTCACCGATCTCAATGACGTCTTCGATTCTCTTGCGAAGCGGCGGCACGCAAACTTCAACAACATTAAGCCTGAAATAAAGGTCTCGCCGGAAATTACCTTTGGTAACCTCTTTTTCAAGATCGCGATTGGTTGCTGCAATGACACGGACGTCGACACTAATGGATTTGTTTCCACCTACTCTTTCAAAGAGATGACCTTCCAAAACACGAAGAAACTTCGCCTGAATCGATTGGCTCATTTCACCAATTTCGTCCAGCATCAATGTTCCTTTGTCGGCGGCCTCAAACTTACCCAATTTACGTTCGGTCGCGCCGGTAAAAGCCCCCTTTTCATGACCGAATAACTCGCTTTCTAAAAGGGACTCCGACAAGGCCGCACAGTTCAAACAAACAAATGGTTCTTTGTTTCGCGGTGACGAAAAATGCACGCTGCGGGCCACCAACTCCTTACCTACGCCGGATTCACCCCGAATCAACACGGTTGCTTTGCTGGGAGCGGCCCTGGAAATTTGCTGATGAACGTTGACCATCGCCTGGCTACTACCGATGATCTCGCTTTCTACGCCCAGCTTTTCACGAAGCTGTTTTAGTTCCTTGGACTGATTCCGAAGGTCATCAGCCAGCTTCTGTTGCTTGCTTAATGTCTTTAAAGCCAACGCAACATTTTCGGCAACGGCAATCGTAAATTCGAGATCATCGGGTGTGAGAATCCCGTTATTCTCGGTCGAGTATAGATGCAACAATCCTACCGTCCGATTCTGAATCCGAATGGGAGCACAAACGACACTGGTCGCCTGAATGACCCCATGGCTATCCCTGATAGCCAAGGTACTGTCATCCTTGACCTCTCTTGCCAAGACCGCTTCACTCTCTCGTAAAACAGTGGCGGAGAGAAAACTGGAAACCCGTTGGTAACCGTGATCCGAATCCGATCGCGAAGCAAGCACCTCGGGAGCTTCCTGCTTGTCATTACCACTTTTCTTCTTGGGAAGCAGGAGGACGGCTCCTCCATCGGCATTTGTACCGTCAAAAAGCCCTGCAAGGGCTCGATTGCCAATGGTGATAGCGGTCGGCTGATTGGCAAGTTCATGCGACAATCGAAACAACCGGGCGGCCATCTGCCCGCCGGACGAATCGGAGTCTGAATCTGAATCGCCGGTCAAGTAACGGGTCACGCCACGCCGATGGGTGATGTTGGTCGGTTCCAACACCGCCCCCGTATCACGACTTGGTTTAGGAACAGGCTGAGCAACTTCAAAGCCAAGGACTGTTTCCTTGCCCAAAGCCGGTGAGTGAATCGTCGATTCTTCGTAGGCTTGAGAAAGGTCATGGACATAGGCCAGTTGAGTCCTGGCAATTCGGATTATGTCACCCGGTTTAAGAGGATTATCCCCATAAATCCGATCATTCCCAATGGCCGTTCCGTTACGACTGGCAAGATCACGGAGAATCCATTTCCCCTCTTCCAAATAGATCTCGGCATGATGACGGCTCGCCTGCTCCTCCTTAATCACAATCTGATTGGTAGGAGCACGACCGATCGTTACGGCGCGGCCGGGTACTAGCCGGAACACATCAGACCATTTGGTCCCATCACGAATCACTAGGTAAGCCAGCACGAAACGATGTCAAAATGGTAAAAATAGGTGGAATAGTCAAAAAAAGTAGCGTAACTAGCGCCGATATGACGCTAGACTAAGCATAAGCGATTAGTTTCTTGCATTATAACAAATCCACAGTTATTCTGAATTTGTATTGTTTAAATCTGCAACATTCTCGAAAAACAACGAGAATCGCGGATTCTAAGGGCCAGCATCGTTTATCAATCCGAACCAGATTCTCATTGTGGGAACAGGGGTCGCGTATTCGCTAAAAAACCCGATTATCGTCGGTTTTGGATCGAATTGAGGCAAAGCGCGAACTCACTCAGTGAGCCGTATGAAATTTGAGGAGTCAATCAATGTTGAAAACTTTCGGCAGTCGCTCGAAAGCCATCGGTCTTGTCGTCATCGCAGTCATGGCGCTTGTTTTACACCCGTTATTCGGTTTAATCTTGGGCGGAAACAACGGCGGTGGTAACGGTCAGTTTTTCGGGAATCAAGTTGGCGGTATCGCCATCGACGCACAAGGTGTCGTCAAAATGGCTTCCGACAAGTTACTTCAAAGTCAGGCAGATCTACTGCGTAAGCGGGTCAAACCAGCCAACAATGACCTTCGCGATCAAACCGAAATGCGAATGGTCTCGCTGAAGGGATTGGCCAAAGTCGTTCAGGCGGCGTTAAAGAACAACAAGGGAACGATTCCAGAGGAAGTTCAGTTTCTGGCCGGTTTGCAGCGAATTGAATACATCATGATTTATCCTGAACAGAACGACATTGTTCTGGCAGGTCCAGGCGAAGGTTGGAAAGTCGACCAAGCCGGTCGGGTTGTGGGCGAACATTCCAATATGCCAGTGATGCATCTTGATGACCTGGTGGTAGCTCTCAGAACGGTCAACGATGCTCGAACCGGGAATGGCATCAGTGTTTCGATTGATCCAACAACGGCGGGTCGAAAAGCATTTGAAGCCGTCATGAGAAAACAACGACAGTTCAACCCCAATATTCTCCCACAACTGGAAGAAGCAATTGGCAATCAGGTCATTTCCCTAACCGGTGTTCCAGAAAACAGTCACTTCGCTCGAGTCTTAGTGGCAGCGGACTACAAGATGAAGTGCATCGGGATGAATCTTGCTCCATCCAATGTAAATGGTCTGCCCAGTTACCCGGTCATGCTTCGCCAAAAGCGAGCGAATCCTAGGGGACAAAGCATGCCACGCTGGTGGATGGCCTGTCATTACGATCCGCTTGCCAAAAGCGAAGATGGTTTGACCTGGCAAATTCGTGGGCAAGGGGTCAAAACAATGACCGAAGACGATGTCATCGAAAATGGTCAAGTCAAAGGCTCAGGAACGGCAAACAAATTTGCCCAGCAATGGGCCGACACCATGACCACCAAATTCAATGAACTGGCGATCGCCGATCCGGTTTTTGGTGACCTGCGAAACATCATGGACATGAGCGTTGTTGCTGCCCTGATGGAAAAAGAGGGAATGCTGAAACGAGCGGGCCTGAAAATCCCCGTTTTGACTTCATCCAGCAGTGATTACAAGACATTTGATTTGGCTGTTCCACGATTCCTGCCGACTCAGGCTTCGGTCCTGAAAATCGGGAATCGGTTCATGATTACCGCATCTGGCGGTGTTCAGGTCGACTCATGGCAAGTCGCTGCCAAGAGTGAAGTAGTCGACGGAATCGCAGCCTATCGCGAGAAATCCAATCCCGATGATTATGTTAAGTGGTGGTGGAACTAAATCGGGCAAAGTGGACGCTTTTGCGGTCCGCAAATCGACAAAGTCACCGAATCAACAAATAAGCCGGTCTTCACGACCGGCTTTTTTCGTGAAAACGGTTGGCCCACTCAATACTCAATCGTGGTCACCAGTCTTTTTGGGAGCTGCGTTTTCGCCGGAGGATTGGAAAAAGTTGCCAACATTATTCCGAATATTTAAACGATGATCCATTCAGATTCGTATGCTAAAAAGGGGCGGTCGGTCAATGGACGAATCGGTTTCCACTGCGTCTCCAAGCAGGAAAAACCATTCGCGGCAATCGTTTGACCCCAATTGTTCGATCAGGGTATCAGACCAATCGACACCGGCTATATTGTAATGACAGACATTCAGGGATCCAAAATCGTCCCGCGTTCAACATGTCATGGTTTCGAATCAGACACATCGGTTGGAACATATTGTGAATAAAACTCTCTTGATTCCCCTAATGCTATTGGTACTGGTTTCAGGCGTTGGCATTTGGTTTTTGTTCTCCGGATCGGGATCCAGTTTAAAAGACTTTGAACTGGACAAAGATAAACAGGAGTTCATATGGGACGCCGAACACGTCACATTTGAAATAGAAAACTATTTTGGAAAACCGCTGGCCGCGGCGATTGTGACTGCTGACAACGAGGCCATTGGTGCACTGGTCCACAACGATTTGATCGCTGAGGTACCGTCGTCAACCACCGGTGAACAACGCGAAATCGGCGAATTCACTGAGCAAACATGGAGTGGCCCGAATCCGATCCAAACCGATGTGAATGGATTATTGGATTTCCTGAATCGGCACCTGGAAGTTTTTGCAACCATAACGCGAGCAAAAACGCGGGTTCTTCACATCACCGCAGTCGACGGCCAACCCAACACCTGGGATACAGAGTTGCTATTGACCGTCCATGGTGAAAACGAGGCAAAAAAGTCCGCAAAACTTACCTCCCACCATCAAGTCCGCTTCCAATATGAAGACGATGAGCAAATCCACGATGGAGGAGCGGCCACCGCATGGAAGACGACCGATTTGACAATGGTGCAAGCAAAACAGTCGCTAATGAAAGAGATCACCACTGAGTCCGGTCTAAGAAAAATCTCCCTACCCGACAATTGGAAATTGCCACTTTCGGAAACCTCTCAATTCCATTTCCAAATTGCCGTCGAGGACTTTGATCGCGATGGTGATCTGGATATTGCCGTCGCATCCTATAACGGTGTCCCTTTTCTTCTTTGTGCCGAAAAGGGAGGATTTGTCGATCGCAGTCGCGAGATGGGACTGCAAACCTGGAACCCCAGCGGCATTACAAAATCGGCTTTGGCTGGGTGGGTAGATATCGACAACGACAACTTTCCGGACCTTGTTTTGGGTCAACAAATGTATAAGAACATTGGCGGCTTGCGTTTCAAGGACATCACCAGAGAATCGGGATTCTCCGCCGGTTTCGACCCTCACGGGATGTCCGTTGCCGACTACAACTTGGACGGACTTCTGGATATCTATGTTGCTCGTTCCCACGACTTCGGCCAGATCGTAGATCGGGCCGGATGGGTCGGTGATGAAGAGGGAGGCGCTCCCAACACGCTTTGGAAAAATCTTGGCAACGGAAAATTCGCTGACGTAACCATGGAGTCCAACGCAGGAGGTGGTGCCCGCACGTCCTTTACCTCAAGTTGGCTTTATTTTGATGATGACCATTACCCCGATCTCTATGTCGCCAACGATTTCGCAAAAAATCTGGTGTTACGCAATCAAGGAGATGGAACATTCGAAGACATTTCCGAGGTATGCGGTGCAGCCGATTTTGCAACCAGCATGGGTGTTGCTACTGGCGATCTGGATAATGACGGAACTACCGAAATTTATGTCGCCAATATGTATTCCAAAATGGGAAGGCGGATCATTTCTCATGTCGGGGATGAAGATTACCCCAAGGATATTTTCCCACAAATACAAGGCTCCTGTGCAGGAAACCGGCTCTATCGAAAAACCGACGGTGACAACCGTTATGTGGACGTGACCGATCAGGCCGGCGTCAATGAGGTGGGCTGGGCATTTGCCCCGATCATGTGTGACTTCAACGGTGACGGACTCCTGGATCTCTATGCGACCACCGGCTTCATGAGCTTCGATCGTGAAAAACCGGATGGCTGAACGTGTCTCTGGCGTGCCGTCGTGTCACGGCCAACCGATCGAACCTGTGAAATCCAACCCCTGGGAGATATTGATCATGCTGCTGGTGAATTCTGGGCCACCAACCCGTTCGCCATCACCAAGGCAGGCGAAAACCTGAGCGCCTATGAGCGCAACAAATTTTATTTAAACATCGACGGCCACAAATTTTTCGATGTTTCATTCGCATCAGACGTCGATATCGACTCTGACAGTCGCAGTGCCGTCGGGGCCGATTTCGATCAGGATGGGTACCCCGATCTATTGGTCGGTTCGGCAGGCGGTGGGAGCCTGAGATTATTCTCCAATCAATTCCCCAGAACGAATCGATTTCTCTCGATCGAGCTGGAAGGAACCAAATCCAATCGGCCCGCAATTGGGTCACGAGTCACTTTAAAGGTGGGCCCGAGGAAGATTATTCGCGATCTGTTTCCAGCCAACGGCTGCATGGGTTTGTCCCCCGCTCAACTCTTGATTGGTATCGGCAACGCTACAGTCGTTGATGAATTAACCGTCAGGTGGCCCGACGGAAAACTGCAATCATTTGAAAACGTCCCCGTCGATCGGCCGTTTCAATTGAAGGAAGCCAGGATTGGCCAGTAACAACGGCGACTAAGCTGGTTAAAATGAGCGAATTAATGTATCGATTCGCACGTCGCGATTTCGGGGTCGCGTACCGGAGAGGACTCGAACAGGGGCAGGGACCCTCGGGAAACAGCAGTTTTCAAATGAGGCGAAGCAGAATCCGAAGCAGTACCTGCACGCAGGGGCTCGCGAAGAGTCGCACGAGTTGCACGACGAAAACAGCAATTCTCGCAACTCGTTGCTATTGCGATTTCTTGCGACAAAGTGCGATTTCTTGCGACAAAGTGCGATTTCTTGCAACACCGCGAAGCACCCCGGCTGAATGCGATTACAAAAGAGCAAACGGACGAACCTACCGCTAATACAAAACAGCCAATAAAAAAGAACGGATCGCCGTTCCCACGCTAATGAAAAACAGGTGATTGAAATAAAAGCACCTGAAACCAGCGGTTCAGCAAAAAGTGGTTTAGCTAAAAAGCGCCTTGAAACCAAAGGAAGCGATTCCTAGCTCGGGACCTTGTTGTCAACATGCTGGGCAAACCGTTCCTGCAACGATAACACTTCAAATTCCTCCTCACGCATGGCCTCCATCGCAGTCACTGCAGCTTCTGCTGCCTGAATAGTCGTGATACAAGGCACACCATGCTGAACAGCGGTTGCCCGGATGCGGCCCTCATCGGTGCGGGCTCCTTTTCCATTGGGCGTGTTGAGAATTAAAGCCACCTGTTCGTTTTTCAGATAATCAATCAGGTTGGGATTACCTTCGGCGAGCTTCTTAACGGTTTCGACCGGTACACCAACTTCGGTGAGCCGATTCGCTGTGCCACTAGTGGCTAATAACTTGTATCCCATGGCATGAAGTCTCTTGGCCAGCTCAGCCACCCGGTCTTTGTGCCGCTGGCTAACACTCACAAAAACGTTCCCCGACTTGGGCAGAATAATACCGGCACCCAGTTGTGATTTCGCAAACGCTACCGAGAATCGGCGACTCACCCCCATGACTTCACCGGTACTTCGCATTTCCGGCCCCAATACGATGTCCACTCCCACAAATTTCCGAAATGGAAAGACACTTTCCTTGACTGAAACGTGAGCCGGAATGGGGTCAGATTCGATGCCAAGTTCTTTCAGTGTCATTCCTGTCATTACCTTGGCCGCGATTCTGGCGATAGGAAGACCGGTCGCCTTGGCAACAAAGGGTGAAGTCCGACTGGCTCTGGGATTGACCTCAAGGACATAAACAACCGGCTTTCCTTCTGAATCTTTTTTGACAGCAAACTGGATATTCATCAACCCAATCACGCGTAGCTCATGGGCCAGCATATGCGTTGCCTTTTTGATTTCCGCGACAACGGGTCCCGGAAGACTGTACGGAGGGATCGCACAAGCGGAATCGCCGCTGTGGACACCGGCTTCCTCAATATGCTCCATCACACCCGCAACAATCACTTCGGTGCCATCACTGATTGCGTCCACATCCACTTCGACGGCGTCCTCCAAAAATCGGTCTATCAGCACCGGTTGCCCCTGTGCGACGACAAACGCCTCGGCTACGAATCTTTCAAATTGAGCCTTGTCATAACAGATTTCCATCGCCCGCCCACCTAAAACAAAGCTCGGCCTTACCAAGGCTGGAAAACCAATTTTCCGAGCTTCTTCACGCGCCTGGTTCATAGTCCGGGCAATTCCGTTGGCAGGCTGTTTCAATCCTAGTCGATCGAGGATTTTCTGGAACTTTTCACGATCCTCAGCAGCTTCAATCGTGTCTACACTGGTTCCAATAATATTGACACCAGCTGTTTCCAGGGCACGGGCCAGGTTCAACGGCGTCTGACCACCAAACTGTACGATCACACCGTCAGGTTGTATCCGATCGCAAATATTAAGAACATCCTCAGCGGTTAGCGGTTCAAAAAACAACAAATCACTTGTGTCGTAGTCAGTACTAACCGTCTCCGGATTGGAATTCACCATCACCGATTGGATTCCCAGTTCACGTAACGCAAAACTGGCATGGCAGCAGCAGTAGTCAAACTCAATCCCCTGCCCAATACGGTTGGGGCCCCCTCCCAGGATCATGATCCGTTTTTGACGAACATCCTTGGGCGGCGTTTCATCTTCATCCTCGTAAGTCGAGTAATAGTAGGGCGTGTAGGCCTCAAATTCGGCCGCGCACGTATCGACCGACTTGAAAGTCGCAACGATGCCACGACTTACCCGATCCTCGCGAACCTCCAGGTCACTCACCCCCCAGATCGTCGCCAACTGACGATCCGCAAATCCGAATTGTTTGGCTTTGCGGAGCAGATCATCAGGAACATTGGAAAGACTGTCGATAGATCGCAACTCATTTTCCATGGCGATGATCTCCTTTAACTGGTGGAGAAACCAGGGATCAATCGAAGTCAATCCATAGATATCCTCGAGTGACATACCCGATAGATAGGCGTACCTCAAAAACCAAACTCGCTCATCATTGGGCCGTGCAAGTTTGGCTCGAATGTCATCGCTGGAGGGTTTTTCATCGGAATACCAAAGATCCTTGTTGTCACAACCAAAACCAAATGATCCAACCTCCAGTCCACGGAGTGCTTTTTGAAACGACTCCTTGAATGTTCGACCGATCGCCATGGTCTCACCGACGCTTTTCATTTGCGTCATCAGTGTATTGTCAGCCTCCGGGAATTTCTCGAATGCAAATCTCGGCACCTTGGTAACCACGTAGTCGATCGTAGGCTCAAAACAGGCTTTCGTTTTTTGGGTTATATCATTGGGCAGCTCCCACAATCGGTAACCAACAGCCAGTTTTGCAGCGATCTTGGCAATAGGAAAACCAGTCGCTTTGGACGCCAGCGCGCTCGAGCGGCTGACCCGAGGATTCATCTCGATTACGATCATCCGACCGGTTTCCGGTTGGATGGCGAATTGAATGTTCGACCCACCGGTTTCAACACCAATTTCTCTGATGACAGCGAGACTCGCATCCCGCATTCGCTGATACTCCTTGTCCGTTAACGTCTGCGCCGGCGCGACGGTAATTGAATCTCCTGTGTGCACGCCCATCGCATCAAAGTTTTCGATGGAACAGATTATGACCACGTTATCATCGAGGTCACGCATGACCTCCATCTCGTATTCTTTCCACCCGATAATCGACTCTTCGATCAGAACCTCGGTAACCGGAGACTGATCAAGTCCTCGCTGGACAAGAGTATCAAATTCATCGCGATTGTAAGCGATCGCAGATCCACTTCCCCCCATTGTAAAGCTGGGGCGAACAACACACGGCAGACCAATTGCCTTGACCACGTTTCGAGCATGTTCGATGTCTTTCACCGTTTCACCAAGGCAAACATCCAGCCCAATTTTGCCCATCGCGGCTTTGAACTGCTCCCGTTCCTCGGCCTTGGCAATCACATCAGCGTTAGCACCGATCATTTCTACGTCGTATTTTTCCAGCACTCCGTGTTGCTGGAGCTCCATCGCGAGATTCAATCCTGTCTGGCCACCAAGCGTCGGCAGCAACGCATCCGGTCGCTCACGCTGGATCACTTTTTCGACCACCTCCCACGTCAATGGCTCGATATACGTGCGTTCGGCCGTTTCGGGATCAGTCATGATCGTCGCCGGATTGGAATTGACCAGAACGACCTCGTATCCCTCTTCACGGAGGGCTTTACAGGCTTGGGTCCCGGAATAATCGAATTCACACGCTTGACCAATGATTATTGGTCCAGACCCGATTAGAAGAATTTTTTGAATGTCGTCGCGCTTCGGCACTTAAATAGACCCTCCGTATCCGAGCAAAAAACAAAATTCCCCCTAGTATCAAGTTCATCAAAAATTTAGCAAGTGCCGAACGATGATATTTCTCAAAATGAATGGGGAAGGAAAGGATGTTGGCAGGTTCGATGGACGCTAGGCCCCTGTTTTGTTTGGGAAAACCCCTTACAAATTGACATACAGGCGGATTACTGAATCTCACTCAATACAGACGCCAGCAGGCCACTGGGACGACCAAAAGTGTCAACACCGTCGCAAATGCCAAACCAAAGACGACAGCACCGCAAAGGGGTTGCCAAAACTCGGCTCCACCAGTCAGGTTGAGAAACAAGGGCAAAAGGCCGCCAATCGTGGTGATGGTGGTTAAAAGAACCGGTCGCAGGCGATTAGCACCGGCTTCCAATATCGCATCCCGTTTGGAAAGACCGCGACGCCTCGCCTGGTTGATAAAATCCATCACAACGATGGCGTCATTAACCACCACGCCGGCCAAACTAACCAGTCCGATGAATGTGGCAAGACTAAATGGGAATCCGCAGACATAGCTTCCAGCAATTACCCCAATGAAGCTAAACGGAACCGTCATGATGACAATACAGGCTTGGCGAAATGAATTGAATTGCAAGACAAGTATGGCGAATATCAGGACCACTGCGATCAACATACTCAGTTGCAAAGAGGCAAAACTTTTTTGGAATTCCTCGTTTTCCCCAGTGAATTTCGCTCGGACACCAGAAACCTCGGATCCATCCAATCCGCTAAACCGGACTGGAGTTTCATCAAAACTGAAGCCCACCGCCTCTATCAACGAAGTGAGATCAAAACCAAGCACCGAAAAATCATTCATTTGCCGGTCGGGCATAAAGCCGATCCCTGGAAACACTTCCTGCCGCAAAAGGTCAAAGACCTCTTCACTGGACAATTCTGTTTTGTCGAGATTACACCGTACGGTCACAGCAGGTTTTAGATCGTAACGGTTGACGGCGTAGACACCCTGAATACGTTTGACATCGCAGAGCTCCGCGATCGATGCCATCTTTCCATCGCGACCTCGAATCCTCATTCGACCCAACTCGGATCGAGTTTTTCTGAATTCAGCGGAAGCTTGGACCCTCAGGGGTACATCCTCATCATCGATCGATAAAACAATGGAATCGTCACCATTGACCGCCGTGTAGATGGAATTATTAATGTCCGCCTCACTGATATTGTAAAAAGGCAGGACAAATTCGTTCGGCTGATAGGCGATGGCGGGATTTTCAGGTCGGTAATCCATCCCGATATCTAATGTATGTGGAATGTTTTCCAACTGATCCATCAGTAGCTGCCCAACACGACCCAATTCCCTGTGGTCATCCGACTCGAGCCGAATCGCAACATCAAATCCACCGGGCGGTCCTTCTTCTACCCGTTCCAGCTTATAGGACATGCCGGGCACCTTGTGCATTCTGGAGTCGATGCGACGCCTAAGATCCTCGATCACCTCCGTCTCATGTCGGACCCGATCAAGAGGAGAGATTAATTGCACCATAATCGTCCCAAATTCGGGTCCCACCGTTGGATCATTTTCCAGACGACTGGCCAGCCCCTCCGTCGAACCAATCGCCGAGACGTAATGCCGAACCTCGGGCTCCCCATCTTGAGCACGATCCAATTTGAGTTCGGCAATGGAATCCGTAATGACCTTCGAAGCAGCGACCGTTTGATGCAAGCTACTTCCCAATGGCAATTCGTACTTGACTTCGATCTGACCGACATCTCCCTGCGGAAAGAAATCCGTGCCGATTTTACCCGCCATCACGACGGCCCATGTGATCGCAAGCAGCCCGCAAATCCCAACTGCCCAATCGTAGTCCATTCCCCAGTTAAGGACTCTCCGATAGGCGTTGGTCCCCCATCCTGCCGGTCGAAAATCACCCAGAACGACCGATGGGTCCTGGGCGTTACCCGGCTGAGGGTGATTGGCTTCTCGGGTTGTGTTGGATGACGATGATAACTCGGGACGGGTGGGCTCTTTTTGGCGATACCAGCGGGCCGCTATTGCGGGAATAACAAAATGATCCACCAGCACCGAACCGAGCAAGGACACGCTGACCACAATTGGCATGACGCTCATGAAATCCCCCAAGATTCCGGGCACCAATAGCATCGGCAAATAGGCCGCAATTGTCGTCAAATCTGCCATTATCACCGGCATTCCGACTTCTTCGATGCCGATTTTCGCAGCCTCGTCAGGAGGCAGCCCTCGTTCAATATGCCGATGGATATTTTCCGCAACGATAATGGCTCCATCGACCACCATACCGACGACCAGAATGAAAGAAAAAACCACCATATTGGAAAGGGGGACATCGATCCAATACAAGCAGGCCAACCCGACACCTGAACTGAAGGGGATCGCCAGCAGCACCAAAGTCGCTATCCGCAAACCCATCGTCCACCCGAGTATCACCACGATTAACAACGCTCCAAAAATAAAACTGGAACCCAGTACTCGAAACATCAACTGGATTTCTTCAGAAGTATCGCGTGTGGTCGTAAATTGAATGGTGGGATACTTGGGTTCCAATTCCTCCACTTTTCGGGCGATGGCCTGCACGGCGGCCAAAGTGTTGATATCAGCCTCCTTGTACACCATAATCGTGGCGCAATTTTGGCCATCCAGGTAGGAAACATTCTTGATTCTCTCGTAGGTATCCGATATTTTCGCCAAGTCACGAACTCGAATGACCCTGCCATCGCTCTCCTGGACTATCGTGTTACCGACATCTTCGGTGGTTCGAAACTTGGTTTCCGAAATAATTTGCGGGTCAAATGATCCTGTGTCCAGGGACCCCCCCGGTCGTTCTGCATGAAACTGTCTCAGTGCCGCCTGAACATCCGGTAGCGTCAGTCCATGCTCGGCCGCTAAGTCCAGATTGACATCAACATGGACCTCTCGTTCTCGACCTCCAAAAACTTGCGTTCCGGAAACTCCAGCAACCGGGTCGATCTCGTCTCGGACTTCCTCGGCAATCTTTCTCAGGGCAGCCTCGTCGAATTCATCGGGCGCCATGAGGTTGACCAGGATCAGTGGAGTGTTATCAAAATCGATCCTATTGACGCCGGGAATCACTCGACGGCCCTGTGGAAGCTCGCCACGGGCCTCGTCGACAATGTCCTTTACTTTGATTCGAGCCGCCTCAGAATCCTCTCCGTCGAGGAAAACGACCTGAATGACCGCAACACCTCTCATGCTGGTTGAGGAAATGAACTCGACGTTATCCAACCGTTGAAGACGATCCTCTATTTTTCGAGTGACCTGTTGCTCAACCTCGTTGGGTTCGGCGCCCGGAAAGGGTACCGTGACCATGACAACCGCTTTGCTAATCGCTGGAGCCCGCTGCACCGGTATCAGCAAGCCGGCCCAGCATGAAATCACAAAAACGAGGATGCACGCAATAATGACAAT
Source organism: Planctomycetota bacterium (assembly GCA_014238905.1). GTDB lineage: Bacteria > Planctomycetota > Planctomycetia > Pirellulales > Pirellulaceae > JABAAE01. The sequence goes on along the minus strand of JABAAE010000012.1, from coordinate 159,837 downwards.
CCTGGGTCGTTCAATTGCTTTTGCCGATATTTTCATAAAACCGTTGCTTTCCCGACGCTAGACACGCGATGGGACCGCTCTTCTAATTCTGTTTTTAAGAGGGCTATGGTAACCAAGACCGTTACGTCCTCTTCGAAAAAGCGAACGCCCTGGCAAAACCAATCAAAAAGGAATGTCATCGTCATCAACCGATGCAGCCTCGTTTAGAGCGGCATTGGGATCGGCCATGGCGGCACCACCTGAAGGCGACGAGGTCGTCGCAGGTGAACCAATCTGAAAATCAGTCGCTTCGAGATTCAGGAAAAAGCGGGCCTCGCTTTGACCATCTTTTTGCCACCGGCGTCCACTCAGCCGATAAGATACCTCAACCTCATCACCGACGTTCATTTCGTCGACGCTATCACAATCGTCCTGAATAAATTCAATCGGAATAAAATTCTCAAAACGTCCTTTTTGTTGCTCCAAAACGACGAGCCTTTTCCGAAAACCCTTTTGTCCGTAGGTTTTCGTGGCTTCAATCAAGTGAACTTTTCCCCGGACTTTTCCGTCGCTCATTCTTCTTCCTTGTTTATTTGGAGGTTTTAATGGTGAGATCTTTGGATCGATACAAAAGGACCTGGAACGACCCGCACCACAGTCTTGGTTCCCTAAATACCGATTTTACACGTTTTTCATCACGGGAAAAGGAATCGCATCGCTGCTGGCGATCAGAATCATGCAGCGACCCATTCAGTCAAGTCACCGCTTCTCCTTTGCCACATCGCGAGACATCAGTCGGATGATTTCCCGACAAAACGCGGGCAGATCATCAGGTTTGCGACTACTGACGAAATGTCGATCAACCACCACTTCAGCATCCTGCCAAATCGCACCGGCATTTACTAAATCGTCCTTGATTCCAGGGGATCCGGTTACCCGAACGCCATGATAAACCCCTGCGGATATGGGAATCCACCCTCCATGGCAAACCGCTGCGACGCATTTTTTACTTTCGGCGAACCCACGTACCAGTTCCAGGACGTGACGATTACGGCGGAGTCGATCCGGCATGAATCCCCCTGGCACCACCAGTCCATCAAAGCCATCGACCGTCAGATTTTCAACCGCATCGTCCGAAACGCAGGGATAACCGTTTTTCCCGGAGTAGAGTTTTTTCACCTCTTCACCGGCGACCACGACCTCCGCTCCTGCCTCTATCAATCGATATTTGGGGTACCACAATTCCAGGTCCTCGTAGACCTCTCCGGTAAACATCAGTATTTTTTGACCAACAAGTGGTAAATTCTCAAGCATTATTGACCTCCGAAGCGGACCTCTCCACCCGCCAGATAGGCACCCGAAAGCACCAAAGCGGGAATCGCTCCTGAATAGCAACGACAGCATGATTATGACGACAAATTAATAACCGGCCACCCAGTAGAGTTTCGAATTCACCTCTACGTCAGCACAATCGACTCCCTTGACCTCCAGTTCAACAGGATGAGAAGACGCCTCCCCACCGAATGGCTTTAGGCAGAAAACAGGGCCCCGCCCGTCTGGCGGACTACTTTTTGTCCGACTCCAAATCTTTGAGAAATTGTTTGAAGTCGGCGCGGTTACGGAGCGGGTCGAGATCGGTGTCGGTCGCCTTCGCGTGAGCGATGTTTCTGGCCCTCTGGAACCATCCGGCATTACGTGCCTCGGTCAGTAACTCCATCGATCGCACTGCGTATTTTTCCACAAGCGTCATCCGATCGGCTTCTGTCAGGTCCTCGTCCCTGGCCGCAGCGCCCAAGGCCAGGGACAACAGGCAGGCGGCGTTATAGAGGTGACGTGACCGTTGAACGGATTGGTCGTCTGGGAATTTCAGCTGGACCAATTTTTCTCCCATTTCTGCCGCCCCGACATGATCCGTTTTCCCGCCGGCCATCTGAGCACCAACCAGACTGTAGTAAGTCCGCGCTAAATCGGCTGTGTACTTCGGCGTATTCGGATGATCTTTCACCAGTTGTTCTTTAATCAGGATGGACTTGTTGTAGAGCTCAATCGCTTCTTCCGTTTGACCAAGGGCCTTATGTGTAACCGCCAAACTGTGGTAGGAGCCTGCCAAGTCAGCCGCATACTCCCGCACACTCGGATGATCTTTGATCAATTGCTCTCTAATCACGATGGCCTTGTTAGCAAACTCAATCACCTCATCGGTCTGCCTCAGGACCCTCTTTGTCACCGCCATGTTCTTGTACGAACGTGCCAGTTCGGCTGCGCACCTTGGCAAATCCGGGTGATCTTTCACCAGCTGTTCTTGAATCAGGATGGATCTGTTGATGAACTGAACCGCTTGTTCCATTTGCCCGCGCGTTCTCTCCTCAAGAGCCAAGTTGTTGTAGGAAGCGGCCAAGCCTAATGCATAACTTGGTACATTCGGGTGATCTTTCACCAACTGTTCGGCAAGATCGATGCCATTTCTATAGAGTTCAATCGCCTCATTCGTTTGTCCAAGATCGCTCAACGCAACGGCCAAGTTGTGGCAGGAAGCTATCAGCTTTGATGCATAACCGGGCACGTCCGGGTGATCTTTGACCAGTTGCTTTTGTATCAGGATGGCCTTGTTGATAAGCTCAACTGCCTGATCCTGTTGCTCATGGGCCATTTGAGCGGCGGCCAAGTTATAGTAACTATCTGCCAGGACCGATGCATACTTCGGCACATCCGGGTAGTCTTTCACCAACTCCTCTTTGATCAGGATGGTCTTGTTGGTGAGTTCCATCGCCTGATCGGTTTGCCCGCTGGCCATCTGTGCCAAGGCCAGGTTGTTATAGGAATTGACCAGATTTAATACATACTTCGGCACGTCCGGGTGATCCTTCACCAACTGTTCTTTAATGAGGACGGACTTGCTATAGAGCTCAATCGCCTTTCCTGTTTGCCCAAGGACTGACTGTGCCAAGGCCAGATTGTTATAGGAATTTGCCAGATCTAACCCAGTACCCGGCACGTCCGGGAAATTCGTTTGAATCAGGATGGCCTTGTCGAAGAACGCAATCGCCTTTTCCGCTTGCCCACAGGCCATCTGTGCCAGGGCCTGATTGTTGTAGGAATTTGCCAACCCTAATGCGTACTTCGGCACATCCGGATGTTGTCTCACCAGTTGTTCTCTAATCGGGATGGCCTTGTTGGTGAGCTCTATCGCCTTGTCCGTTTGTCCAAGGTCTGTCTGTGCCAAGGCCTGATTGTTATAGGAACGTGCCAAGTCGTCTGCATACTTGGCCACCTCAGGGTGATCTTTCACCAGCTGTTTTTTAATCAGGATGGACTTGCTATAGAGCTCAATCGCCTTTTCCGCATGCCCACCCGTTCTATTTACCAGGGCCAAATTGTTATAGGAATTTGCCAGATCTAATGCATAAAGCGGCACATCGTTGTGATTTTTCACCAGTTGGCTATAAACCGTGATCGCTTTTTCGTGTTCTGATTTTGCGGCTGGTATATCGCCCAGCTTCCTATGGATATTCCCAAGTCGCAGGTGTGCATCTCCAAGCTCTACTAATAGTTTTGGGTCATCCGTTTCTTGTGTGACAAAAGTCTCATAAAAAGCCCTTGCTTTTTGCAGAAGTTCCCTTCGAACGGGTTCCATTCGTGGGAGGTTGAAGAGCTCGCCCTGGCTGATCGTGGTCAGTTCATCCACCGCGTCCCGAGCCAGCTTGAAATTCCGGTCCGCTGCCTCTTTCTGCTCTTCCGCCAATTTTCGCTGTTGGGCTTCGTTCGCCTGGGCCAGCCTGGCCTCCGCTTCGCGGGTTTCGGCCAGTTTGCGCTGCGCGGCCTCGTTGGACTGGGCCAGCCTGGCCTCGGACTCGCGAGATTCGGCCAGTCGTCTCTGCCATTGGGCCACGTTCCTTTCCTCGACCAACCGTGCGTTGTACCAGAGCCCGCCAACTACCAGCGCCACTGCCGCCACGATACTCACGCTGATCATTCCGGCGATTGCCGGACGACGGCGTGCCCACTTCCAGCCCCGTTCCAGCGCCGAGACCGGTCGACCGGCGATCGGCTCCCCCCCCCGAAAACGCCGCAAGTCTTCGGCCAAGGCCGCCGCGGTGGCATAACGCCGCTTGATATCCTTTTGCAAACACTTCAGGCAAATCGTCTCCAGGTCCACCGGTACATTGCTGTTGAGACGTCTGGGGGGAACAGGATCGTCATTGATGACCTGCATCAGGGTGTCCAAATGCGTCTCCGCTTTGAATGGTGGCCGTCCGGTCAGCAGGTGATAAAGGATCGCTCCCAAAGCATACGTATCAGCTGCCGGTCCCAAGGTCTCGATGCTGCTGGAAGCCTGCTCGGGAGGCATGTAGCTGGGCGTCCCCATCACCGCCCCGGTTTTGGTCTGGTTGCTGTCATCGTCCATCCGCTTGGCCAGACCAAAGTCGGTGATCTTGGGCTCACCTTCACTGGAAAGCAAAATATTGGCCGGTTTTAAATCGCGGTGGATAATCTCCTGCTGGTGAGCGACGTGCATCGCCAGAGAAACGGTCTCAATCAACTCGGCCGATTCCTCGATATTCTGCGGTGTGCCGGCGATTTTCTGATCCAGCCCCCCACCTTGCTGGTACTCCAATGAGATGTAGGGATTCCCTTGATACTCCCCCACTTCAAAGATCTGCACGATGTTGGGGTGCTGCAATTTGGCAACCGCCTCTGCCTCGGTTTGGAATCGCTGCATGTCCTCCTTGGAGGCATGGACACCACCGAGGATCATTTTCAAAGCGACAATCCGCTTGAGTTTTTGATCCCGCGCCTGGTAGACCACCCCCATCCCACCACGGCCGAGTTCCCCCAGTAAATCGTAGCCGGGGACAAAGTCCTTTTTCAGGACCACCTCCTGCCTCTCTTGGACAGTCGCAGGCATCGTCGCAAAGAGATCCGAGTCCGCTACGCTATCAGGGGCAACCACCGGCAGTTCAGCAGCCGTATCGACGCCTTCTTCGCTGCGCCCACCGCTGCCTTGTTCCGCCTGATTATCTCGCTCCGGTTGCGGATCTTCGAAGTGATCAGGTTGAAACGGGTCGGTCATCGCTGGTCCCCTTCGATTGGTTGTCGGTGACCGCCGGTTGTGCCTGACTGCAGCGGCCAGCGAGTCGGTTCATCGAGCGTACACAAAATGCAGCCGTTATTGATGCTAAGTGCGATCTGCGAGAGGATGGCGGTCATTCAAGCGACCTCTTTTTGGTCTCTTTGTTCGGATGACGCATTCCCTTTAATTCCGCTTCCAACTCCACAACACCCTTGTCAGATTTTTCGCAAAAGACTCTCTTGTACAGTCTCTATCTTCACTACGTGGGACGGCCCCTGCAAGTCTTGGGGAGTGGCTGGAGTAATATAATACCGTCCAGGTTTTCGATCAACTTGTCACTAATGGCGTGATCCTCTCTATCACTTAGCGATAACGCACCTCAAATTCAATAGCGAGAATAATTCTTTGCCTTCCCAGTCCGACGAGCACTTTGACCGCTTTACCCGCTGGATCAAAATGGAGATGGAAGCCGAAAAAAAACGCTTGTTTGAACGACAAAAAAGAAGAAATCCGACGCTAATCGAAAAAAGCGGCGAAGCGATCCTTGATCTTGTCGTCATCGACCAGGACAAGGGGATGGGGGATCGGCTCTTGGTAACGCTTGCAAAATCAAACCAGGAATTAGGCCTGCCGTGGACTCGCCTCAAGGTCGGCTCACCCATCGTGATGTCATCGGTGTCCGACAGAAAGTCAATGCAAATTACCGAATCAAAACAGGGCGTCGTTTCAAAAAGAGGCACTCGCTCCATTCAGGTAGCCCTTGCAGAAATTCCAGCTGGAAGTCGATTTCGCATCGACCTTGCCGGAAATGACATCACCCATCGACGCCATCTCCAAGCCATCGCCCAGGTCAAATTGGCCACGGGGCGACTCGGCCGCCTACGGGACATGTTTTTTGGCCACCGACCGACAAGATTCCAGCCACCGACCGAGAAATTATCATTCGAAACCGATCTTAATCCATCGCAACAAGCTGCCGTAAATCGAGCCCTGGGGGCGAAAGATGTCGCCATCATTCATGGACCGCCCGGTACGGGAAAAACAACCACCGTCGTCGAACTAATTATTCAATGTGTTCGCAGGGGGGAAAAAGTCCTGGCCTGCGCTCCCAGCAATACAGCGGTTGATAATCTCGTTGAAAAACTGACCAACAAAAAACAAAATATTGTACGCCTGGGCCATTCGGCACGTGTCGACGAAAAACTAAGAGATACCTCATTGGACCAACTTGTTTCCCAACATGAAAACAGTTCCATCATTCGTGAAATGCAACGGGAAATCGACTCGCTTCACCATCAGGCAGACCGTCATACCCGCGCTCGTCCAGCGCCGGGAATGAGGCGTAGCCTTCGCCAAGAAGCCAAGCATTTAAAATCATCCATTCGGTTGCTGGAATTGCAAGCGATTGACCATATCATTGAACGGGCTGACTGCATCTGTGCAACCACCGCGTTCGACACGAGAGTCCTTGCCGAACATTTCTTTGACCTCTGCATTATCGATGAAGCCTGCCAGTGCGTCGAACCCGGATGTTGGCAACCGATTGCCCATTCTCAAAGAGTGGTGCTGGCGGGTGATCACTGCCAACTACCGCCAACCATTATCTCCGAGACAGCGGCCCAAGAGGGTTTTGGTTTAAGCCTGCTAGAACGTCTACATCAACTCCTTGGCGAACCATGTACAGAGCTCCTGGAAACCCAATACCGTATGCATGATCAAATCATGGATTTTTCGTCCCGCAGATTTTACAAGGGTCGACTCGTCGGACACGCCTCCGTTCAAACTCATGTATTGGCGGACCTGCCGGGTGTTGAAGGAAATTCCCTGACGGATCATCCCGTCACGTTTATCGATACCGCGGGAACGGGCTGGCAAGAGGAACTGGAGCCCGACGGTGAAAGCAAGCGGAATCCAAATGAAGCCAATCTTGTTGTTAGATTCTGCAACCACCTCATGGCATCTGGACTTCAGCCAGAGAAGATATCCGTTATCGCACCCTATGCTGCTCAGGGGCGATTACTGAGATCAATCAATCCGAATCAAGCCATCGAAATTGACACAGTCGATGGCTTCCAGGGAAGAGAAAACGAAGCGGTAGTCATCTCATTGACTAGAAGCAACCCGAATGGCGAAATCGGTTTTTTGAGTGATGAGCGGAGAATGAATGTAGCATTGACACGAGCCAAACGAAAACTAATCGTCATCGGTGATTCGGCGACGCTATCGTCGAGTGATTTCTTTGTAAGACTGGTCGAGTACTTTGAGGCAATCGGCGCCTACCAATCAATCTGGGAATCAGACTGGTGGAATCCAGAAGATTCTCTTTAAAAAAACTCGCAGGTAAGCTTCAATCTCCACCTGAACTCCGTTCGTGGCCGCAGACACGGCATTTGAACGTCCGAAAATAAAGAAACAGGCCGAATGTGATCACCGACAACAAAACGACCATGGTTTTGTTTCTTACCAACGGAACATGCATGCTGTCCCGCCAGCAACTGCCGCAATAGAGCTTACGATATCCCCGTTTACGTCGTCGCGACGGCTCGTCAGTACTAGAATCCGTTTCGCTTTCTGAGGCCATCACTTCCAATTCCATAACTTATTTCACTTATTCGTCTTAGAGAGTGCGATCAGGAGTGGGATCATCGACTCCATCTTTAATACCAACCAAAGTGACTAACCGCATACAAATCAATTCCCTAATCCATTTTGTCGAATTTAATCAGCGATTATTCACTTGTTTCGCTATGAGTCTTTTCGCATGTTTAGATATATCGGAGAGGCGCAACACGCCTGAATCGGGACATCGGTTCAGGTCATTTAACTAAAAAGGGACGACATGAACGAGGCGGGGACGACATCAGCGTAGGGGGGACGACATCAGCACGGGAGAGGCGTGTATCAACGATGTCGATCAATTTCATATATTGTCATCCAGAGACGATTTTTTTCAAGCAGTTAAATTCGCAACAAACGAAATTTCCCTGCATTCATTTAAGGATCTTAACTGATGCCATCATCCGTGGATCGACAAGGTTTTTCGAAATAATTCCATTAAAACTCGTTATTGGTGATATCGGTGAAAAAAAGAATTCCCTCCATCGGACCCGGAAAAGAATTGGGGCTGATGATTTTATCGGCCTCATTTCAATTTAGACAAAATCAGGCATAGCGTTTGATTCATAGCGTTTGATTCATAGCGTTTGATTCATAGCGATTTATTCATAGCGATTTATTCATAGCGATTTATTCATAGGGCTCTGCAAAGGCAGCGTAGCCACCTAAACCACCGTCCACCGCTAAATCTTCAGCGGTCACAAAAGATGCTGAAACGCTTGAGATCCACAGTACCGCCGAAGCAATCTCCAGAGGGGTCCCTAGTCGCCCCAACGGATGCCGATTTGCTAACTCAGCTTCACCACCTTGCAAGTTCAAACTGGCCCGAACCAGCGGAGTATCAATTGCTCCCGGCGAAATCGATACCACTCGAATACCATATCTGGCATATTCGATCGCCCACTGCTTTGCCTGCAAAAGATTCGCTGCTTTCGCGGGACCGTAGGCTGGAACCTCGCGAGCCGAGCGATGAGCTTGCGCACTGGCCATATTCACAACCACACCACTTCCCTGAAATTTCATCTTGGGGATCACATGTTTCGCCATAAACGTGTAGCCCGAAACATTCACCTTTAGCATTTTCGTCCAAAGATCACCGTCAAGCTGGTCGACCGGTACGTAGGAATCGACTGGCTGTATCACAGCATTGTTGACCAGAACATCGATTCCCCCTTCTTCGCGGAACACTTTTTCAACAGAATCCCGGCATTGATCCTCTTCGCCAACGTCAGTAGAAATGAAGCGGATCGAATTATCTCGATCTCCCTCTGGATCGAGGACCGGTCGCTGCACATCAAAACAATAGACCGTGGCCCCCGAATTGGAAAACTGTTGGCAGATGGAGTGTCCAATTCCACTGGAACCACCCGTCACGACCACCACTCGACCTTGATTGTCGTAGGACACTTTGCCAGTAGGACGTGTATTCATCTAACATTCCAAAAGTTGATTTTTGACGGCTGACCAGAGATGATAACATAGCGAATGCAAATTGAAAGCACTTTCGGTCGGCCAGAATCTTAAGGGTTCATCCATGGCGGATCCCCGTGTTTTTTCGGAATTCAAAAAGAAGTCCACCCATTTTTCGTCCAATAAACCTGACACAAAACAATGACAAGATGCTGCCTTTTGTTAATTAGTGGTTCATCCGCCAAGGTCACCATGAGACGAACAGGGAATTTGCGTTTCAATTACCCTGAGTCTCTTTTCCAGTTCCCTGTTTTTCTCTGGGTCTGCCTTGCGGCAAGTCTGACTCATGGCAGCTCGCCTCAAGAGGGTAAACCTCTTACTGGCCCCAACGACAACGTCCACTTTAACCGCGATATACGCCCACTGATTTCTGACCGCTGTTTTCAATGCCATGGCCCGGATGAAAACGCCCGCGAAAGCGACCTGCGTCTCGACCAACGGGACCTGGCAAAAAAACAACTCCAAGGGAGCTCCCTTGAGGAAATAAAACTCTGGCAACGCATCAACAGCGACGATCCAGATTTCATGATGCCACCGCCAAATTCAAAACTATCCCTCTCCAGCGACGAAAAACAGCTGATCGGCAAATGGTTGCTCGCCGACAGCCCATACGAAAAACACTGGTCGTTTTTGAAGCCAGGAAAAGTACCTTTACCTCCTGTTGAGCACTTGGATTGGTGCCGGAACGAAATCGATCGTTTTGTTCTACAGAAGCTGGAAACCCTTGGAGTCAAACCCAACCGACCGGCGAGCAAAGAGAGGTTAATTCGACGCTTGACATTTGACTTATTGGGACTGCCTCCGACCGATCAAGAGGTCGATCGTTTTTTGGCTGACGAGTCGCCGGACGCTTATGAAAAACTGGTCGATGGTCTACTCGCCCGCGAGGGTCTCGGTGAAAGGCTAACCAGCCAGTGGCTGGACGTTGCCCGTTATTCAGATTCATTTGGCTATCAGGTCGATCGCGGAAGACACGTCTGGCCATGGCGAGATTGGGTCGTCAAGTCCTTTAACTCCAACCTTCCTTACGACCAGTTTATCATCCACCAGTTGGCCGGTGACATGCTGCCCAATGCTACCGATCAACAGATCTTGGCAACCGCATTCAATCGGCTCCACCCGCAAAAAGTCGAAGGTGGTAGCGTACCGGAAGAATTCCGGGTGGAATATGTTGCCGACCGAAATCATACCTTTGCCACCGCTTTCCTCGGACTGACAATCGAGTGCGCTCGTTGTCATGACCACAAATTTGATCCGATCACCCAATCCGAATATTACCAGCTATTTTCGTATTTCAATAATATCGATGAAGCTGGTTTATATTCTTATTTCACCAACTCCACCCCCACTCCGACATTGTTGATGTCCTCCGGTGATCAAAAACAGAAATTAGCCCTGCTGGAATCAACCATCCAAGCCAAGGAAACCGAGCTTGCCGCCCTTGAAATCGATGCGACGGCCTTCAGCAATTGGTTCACTCAAAAAGAAAATATCCAGCCTAGCGCACCCATCGAATATAGAAATTTTGAAGATTTTAAAGGTGGCGCTAATCTGTCGGTGACGGGACCTGTAGGAAAGGGAGTGCAATTGAGTGGAGACGATGCCATCGCCTTGAAAACGGGAAACTTCACTCGCAACCAGCCCTTTTCCTTCGGTTTCTGGATGAATACCGCTGACAAGAAAGACCGTGCCGTTGTCTTTCACCGATCAAGAGCCTGGACCGATGCTGCCAGCCGAGGATATCAACTTCTGATTGAAGACGGCAAACTAAGTTTTTCATTAATTCATTTCTGGCCCGGTAATGCAATTCGGATACGATCCCGGAAAGAGATTCCATTAAAAAAATGGATACACGTCTCAGTGACCTACGACGGGTCCAGCCGGGCATCCGGTCTGGAACTTTTTCTGGATGGGCAAGCGTTGACTAGCGAAGTGATTCGCGACCATCTTTACAAGAACATCACCGGCGGTGGGGGAAACAACATCGCCATCGGAGAGCGTTTTCGAGACCGTGGTTTTACAGATGGAAAAATAGATGAATTCAAGGTTTTTGATCGAGAACTAAGCGGTCTGGAAATAGAGAATCTTGTCAAAACCGATTCATTTCAAAAAGCAAAAAAAATCCACCTAGCTGATTTGCCCGACCGCTTAAAAAATAAATGGCAAGAGTTTTTTCAGATCCACGTCTCTTCAACTCACCTTGAAATCAGAAAGCAGCTGGGAGTTCTTAGAAAACAACGGAGCCAACAGGTTGACGGCATCGTCGAGATCATGGTGATGAATGATCGAAAACAACGGAGGCCCACTTATCGCTTACATCGTGGTTCCTACCAGCAACCCAAGGAAGAAGTCTTCCCGGGAATCCCCGCAGTATTCTCATCAAAACAGATCCCAAAAAACCGCTTGGAACTGGCTCGCTGGCTGGTAGGACCCGAAAACCCACTCACCTCCCGGGTCACGGTAAATCGGTACTGGCAAATGCTTTTTGGAGATGGCCTGGTTCGTACGCCAGAGGATTTTGGATCGCAGGGGCAGCCACCGACCCATCCGGAGTTACTCGACTGGATTGCGACAGATTTCGCCGACAACAACTGGAATCTGAAAAGACTCTTAAAACAGTTGGTGATGTCCGCCACCTATCAACAGGATTCCATTCTGACTCCTGATTTAATTGAACGAGATCCCCAGAATACATGGTTAGCCAGAGCTTCTAGCTATCGTCTACCAGCGGAGATGCTCAGGGACAACGCGCTGGCGATCAGTGGCCTTCTGTCCCCGAGGCAGGGCGGTGGGGGAGCGAAACCGTATGATCTGGCACTCAGCTTTAAGCCGCTTGGCCCTGACAAAGGCGAGGGACTTTATCGCCGCAGCGTTTACACCTACTGGAAACGGACAGGCCCCTCGCCAGTGATGATGACCCTTGATGCTGCCAAACGGGAAATCTGCACCGTTAAAAGAGAACGAACAGCGACACCGCTGCAGGCCTTCGTGCTTTTAAATGATCCACAGTTTGTCGAGGCTGCTCGTGTCTTGGCAGAAGAGTTAATTCAGAAACATCCGCAAGATCCCATTACCATAGCCTTTCGGCGATCTACAAGTCGTTACCCAGATGCCAAGGAAAAGAAAATCTTGACGACCCTGTTGAGAACGCAAAAAAAATATTTCTCTGAAAATCTCGAAGCCGCCAAAAAGTTTGTTTCCGTGGGCGGAAGACCATTTAATTCGCAACTCGATCCTGCAGCTGTCGCCGCATTGGCAACGGTAATTCAGACCGTCATGAATTTTGATGAATGCATCATGCGGCGCTGAGATTGATAAGTCATCAACAATTAAAGAATCAACACAATCGGTAAACCAAAATTATGAACCTGAATAAAAATTGCACCGGTTTTGAGTCACCCTCCGAGTTGGACCGCCGCCAGTGGTTGTCCCGTTTCGGCATGGGCATGGGGACCACTGCACTTGCTCATCTGCTTCAGTCCGAGAGTTGGGGAAATACCGATTCCAAACGAAAACTCCACCATCCAGCGAAAGCAAAACGGGTTATTTTTCTATTCCAAAGTGGTGGACCATCCCAACTTGATCTTTTCGATTACAAATCACAGTTAATCAAGGACAATGGAAAAGAACTGCCCGAGAGTATTCGTAAAGGACAACGCCTAACGGGCATGTCCGGTAATCAGTCGAGTCTACCTTTGGTGGGTACACCGTTTCAATTTTCAAAAGTGGGACAGAGCGGACAGCAAATCAGTGAAATCCTTCCTCATCTTGCCCAGCAGGCAGACGATCTTTGCATTATCAAATCATTACACACTGAAGCCATCAACCATGGCCCGGCAGTAACGCACATGCAAACAGGGTCACAATTTCCGGGACGACCCAGCATGGGGTCTTGGCTCAACTATGGTCTTGGGTCCGAAAACGAGAACATGCCCTCTTTTGTGGTCATGGTCACCAAAAACAAAGGTGGGCAACCGCTTGTTTCAAGATTATGGGGAGCCGGATTCTTGGCATCCAGATTCCAAGGGGTCCGATTTCGGGCGGACAGGGACCCGGTTCTTTACCTGAACAACCCGGCTGGTGTATCAACGAAAAGTCGGAGAGAAATGCTCAACTCCTTAAGATCGCTACACCAACATCAGCTGGCGAATTCTTTTGACCCAGCCATCGAAGATCGCATCGCCCAATACGAATTGGCTTTTCGAATGCAAACTTCGATTCCACAGACCACCAATTTTTCGGACGAACCCGAACATGTTCTCAAGGATTACGGACCAGACGTCGAAAAACCTGGTTCGTTCGCCGCCAACTGCTTGCTCGCCAGGCGTCTTGCCGAACGCGGCGTGCGTTTCATTCAATTATACCACCCAGGATGGGACCAGCATGGCGGACTCCCAGGGGGAATTCGAGGGCAATGCAAGGAAACGGACCAACCTTCGGCCGCTCTCTTGAAGGACTTGAAACAACGCGGCTTGCTGGATGACACTTTGGTCATCTGGGGAGGGGAATTTGGTCGGACAAATTATTGTCAAGGAAAACTGGGCGCTAACTTTGGACGCGACCATCACCCTCGTTGTTTTTCAATCTGGATGGCCGGGGGCGGAGTCAAACCGGGTCTTTCCTACGGGCAAACGGATGCCTATGGTTACAATGTCACCGACCGCGGAGTTCATGTGCATGATCTCCACGCTACGATCCTCCACCTTTTGGGAATTGACCACGAAAGACTCACCTACAAACATCAGGGTCGCTGGTATCGATTGACCGATGTCCATGGAAATGTGGTAAAACCGGTCCTGGCATAGGTTATGTTCTGATTCGTTCCTGGATCTACCATTTACTATCAATAGATTGAGTTGTTCTATGGCAAATTTTTCGGTCATTATCCCGGCTGCCGGGGCGAGCTCCCGCTTTGGAAAAACCCATTTAAAAAAGCCGTATGCGTTAATCAAAAATCAGGCTGTTTGGCTTTATTCGGCGCAGCAGTTCGCAGAGCGAAAGGACGTTGGTCAAATCATCATCGTCATCGCCCCCGATGATGAAGAGTATTTCCGCATGAAATTCAACGCCAACATTGCCGTCATGGATTTGACTCTCGTCATTGGCGGTAAGGAGAGGGCCGATTCCGTTCGAAATGCACTTTCCAGAGTCTCAGCCGAATGCGACCACGTCGCCATTCATGATGCGGCTCGGCCCTGCCTGAGAGAAAACTCGACTGATGAGGTATTCGATCAAGCTCAATCATCAGGCGCAGCAATCCTTGCTTCGCCAATCGTCGGAACAGTGAAGCGAGCCGATCCGACAAAACCCCAGATCATGGAGACCATCTCCCGGGAAAGACTGTGGCAGGCGCAAACGCCGCAGGCCTTTGAAAAGCACCTGCTTCTGCGAGCCTATGCTGATTTCAAAGGACAGGCCACCGATGATTCGCAAGTCGTCGAAGCCTATGGCCACCCGGTCGACATTGTGCAATGTTCCACCAGCAATTTGAAAATCACGACTCAGGAAGACCTTCGTCTGGCAGAAAACATCCTTAAATCGGCCTCGCGAAAGAACATCATTTCCGAATTCGGAGTAGCACCGTCCAAAAAAGCAGGATCTCTGGACGACCTGCTGGGATAGGCGGATGCCATTTGGACCGATGAGGGAAACCGGTTTCGCCTTTCCTGCCAGATGTTACCTGTGAGCCAAGCTGAACTTTTATTTGATTACGATGCACGACCGATCTCCTGATCGTAAAATTCCACTGCGGGCCACTACCTTCAGTTTTTTTAACATCGAATTTTTCGCGCCATGTTTTCTTTTATCGTCTGGATTTGCATCGCGTATTCTCTTGTTCTGGTTGCCGCGGTCATCGCCGAACCGAGGCTAATCTATCCCAATCGAGGCAAACGGGATGTGACGTTAGCCCCCAATGACAGCAACATGAAACTGCTCTCATTAACGACAAGCGACAACATTCGGATTCGCGGTCTTTTTTATCGCCCCGCTGAAGCGGATGGGACCATTTTGTACTGCCATGGAAACGGGGTTTGGTTAAACCGCGTGGAAACATTTATTGCCAATCTCGGGGACCGAATGCGAGTCAATGTCCTTGCTTATGATTATCGGGGGTATGGTGAAAGTGAAGGATCCCCAAACGAATGTGGCCTGATCAAGGATGGACTGGCCGCTTATGATTTCCTTATCGCTCAAAGCATTTTACCCGCTCACATTATCCTTTACGGACGAAGCTTAGGTGGAGCGGTAGCGGCCCAACTTGCCGCACAACAACCGGTTGGAGGGCTGGTGTTGGAGAATACATTTTCATCAATGCTAGACGTTGCAAAATATCATTACCGATGGTTACCCATCGACTGGATACTTCGCAATCGATTTGACTCTGCAAGTTCATTGAAAAAATTTCGCGGCCCCCTGCTTCAATCACACGGGTCTGCTGACCGGTTAGTCCCCGCCGAATTCGCGCAGCGACTCTTTAATAGCGCTGCCACTCCCAACCACTTAAAACATTTCCTGCTCGCAGAGGAGGGCGGCCACAACGACTCCTGGACCGTGGAATTTGATGAAGAATTCGAATCTTTCGTTGACCGGATACTCGGTCGAAATCCTTGAGTTTGTTCTCGTTGGCATCAAGACATTTACCAAGATTGTCTCTTCAAAAACCTTCCAATCCCTGGCAACTGGTCGATGTTGAGACCAATCCCTGAAACAGCGTGACGATTTAACAACCTCATTTGGTTCCAAGACCGCGTGGGTCCTTCGAGTGACTCAAAGGGTGAACACCGGTCTCGGCCTTCAACGCATCATCAAAGTGGAAGACCGCGGAGAAAACATTTTGGCGAGAATGGCCAAGAGGACCCTTGGGTATTTACTGAGTACTTACTGGGCGATGATGGTGATGTATTGCCCGATGGGAAGAAAACCTTCCCCGTTAGTGAGAATGTGCCGATTATCAGCCAAGATTTCCTCGTAACGATTTGAGTTGCCCAGATAGCGGGCGGCGATAGACCGCAATGTATCACCGTCGCGAAGCCGATACTGAATGACATTCCTAGATTGGCTGGCATTGGAGATAACGGCAGTCCCTGAGGATTGACTGGCCGGCAGAAATCTAGAAGCTGGAACCTTTTTCATCCGGTAAGGCCCGACTGAATTCGGAATGGAACGGTTGGGCATGGCATTGGAAAAATCAACCGATCGTAGCGAAGCGGCTTGGTCGCTTTGAACAATCTCCACCGTCGGCTTGGTCTGAAATGAATCAGGCATCGAAAGTGATGGGGGTTCCACGACAGGATTCGACTTTTCCTCGAGATCGATAACACTGACCGAAGGAGGACTATTTGGCAAAAGCGATTTTGAATCCAGTTTTGCATCCTCAATTGAGGGCGAAGTTGAATCCATCGAAGGCGCTGAAGATGGGCCTGCTGCCATTTCCCCTTGAGGCTCCAGCGATTGACTGCCCGCTTTGCGAAATGGCATCGCCAGTACGAGTCCGATCATGATCAGGCCGATCGCCCATCCATATTTAGAACTTGTTGACATGGTACTGCTCACTTCAAACCTTGAAAGTCGCAATTCCATTCGCAAGACAAAATCGAGATCGAACCTTATTCTTCCCGTACGGAAAATTTCCTGCAAGGAGTGGTTCCTATCCAATCATTCCTCGAATAGGTTACCTATTTTCTAAGTGTTTGCCTGAAAATTCCGTGCAGGTTTTCCAATGAATTCCGTTAGCCGAGGCGAAAAACGGAATACTGTAGCAGTCGTACCGTTTTTAACCGTTGGCAACCCATACGACCGGCCATGCTGCATCAGTTCTCGCTAAGCAGCACCCTTCCTCTTAACCGAACGACTAATCTTCGGGAAAGAAAACACCACCCGGCAGAGAATTGTCATCTGAGCCCTCGGTGGAATCCTTTGTCTTGGGAAGAGGGGGATCGACCTTGGCATCATTGTCTGGAGGACTGGAAGAAAGATCCCCGACCTGTTGGACAAGCTCTTTGTACCGTTCGAAAGTCGCCTCAACAGCCCGGCGAAATTGGTCGGCATCGAGCGTTTGCAATTTCGCCATTGGTTCTACCCAGGACTGAAGAACCGTGAACTGCGCCGAAATGACATCTAGAAAGGCCGTGGGAATCTTGTTGACGACACTTATTTTGTAAGGCCTTTTGCCGAGCTTGATCGCCTTGGATTCGTCGATCTGGTAGGACGAGGCCTCCTTGACAACATCCAAACTGCCGGCAATCCGATTCAAATTTTCCAAGTCCGAAACATTGGAAAGGACATCCTTGATTGCCGTTAGCGTCTGGTTGAATTCAGCCAGATGCTGCATTGCATTCCCTGCCTGTTCGGTGACAACTTTTTCCAGATAGGTGGGCTCGTTCTTTTTCTTTTTTCCGCCGCCAATCGCCGCTACGCCATAATCAAGCGTATTCTTGATCTCAGCAAGGCCCTCGCTGAATGTAGTTAATTGGGCGATCACCAGACTAAACTTGTCATCGCCTGATCCCGCCGAACCCAGCAGCAAATTACGTTTGAACGTTCTTTTGATATCGTTCCATCGCACCTCTTCTTCTTCGGAGAAGTCATCGATGAGCTCCTTGAATTTCAAGAGGTTCGCTTCGGCGCCGGTCGTCAGGGTTTGGGCTTGATTCTCAAAGTGCGAGAAGATCAGAGTATCGAGTTCTTTATCATTCATGACTGGAACTACTTTTTCAGCCAGCTTATTCATATCGCGATAGGATCCCTGCAGCTTGAAAGCGGGTTCGGTACGATACTCGTCTGCCTGAGCGGCCGAGGCAATATACTGCTGGTTGACTTTCAATAGCACATCTCGAATGACCAGCAGTTTCTTCATCACTGCGACCAACTCGTTGATCTCCTCAACAGAATAATTACCCTCCAAACCCTCTCCTTGGGGTTCGTCCTGCTCCGCCATGTGAATGATGCTGTAAATATCATTCCGACTTCGGGAATGAAGCACCCCAAGACTGGCATTGGAGGTCAAACAATTTTCCAGGTAACTCAGCTCAAAACTAGCAGCACTATCACCAATCACATCGCCGAGATTGTAGGTATCCGCACGATTGGAAAGCATATCCGGAATCTGGAATTTCTCGCCGCTTTCGGTATAGGGATTCCCAGCCATCACCACAGCCACCTTGCGGCCCCGGAGATCATAGGTACGGGTCTTGCCCTTATAAACACCCTCGATGCGTCGTGAACCATCGCAGAGCGAAATAAACTTCTGCAAAAACTCCGGATTACAATGCTGGATATCGTCAAGGTAAATCATTACATTGTCACCCATCTCAAGTGACAAATTCAATTTGATCACTTCTTCTCGGGCGCTGGCGTTTGGAGCCTCGTCTGGATCCAGAGAAGTCACCTGATGCCCAATAGCCGGGCCATTTATTTTCATAAAGGTAATGCCCAGGCGGTTGGCAATATATTCCATCAACGTGGTCTTACCATAACCGGGTGGAGAAATCAGAAGCAATAAGCCCATCAGATCGGTCCGTTTTTGATCACCGATCACACCGATTTGTTTGGCGAGATTGTCCCCTACCATCGGCAAGTAGACCTCGTCAATGAGTTTATTCCTGACAAAGGATGTCAACACCCGCGGCTTGAATTCCTCCAACCGCAGTAACTCTCTTTTGTCCGCAACAATTCTTTTCTTCAGACCGATGTACTGGTTGTACGAGGGAACCACTGTCTTCTCGTAGTTTTCCAATCGAAGCACAAAATTGTTGAAATCGAGTGAGTATTCCTTCACCTGAGCAACCGGGTGATTGCCCAACAGACCAGTCAGCATCCGAGTGGCATTTCCGGGAAGAACCTGGGGTTCGTTGGGGCTCATGATCATGACGGCCGCCTCGTTCACAAACTCCCTATCCGATTCCTCGCCCAACTGCATGATGAATGATGCGATCCAATCCCGGACTAACAGGAATTGATCAATCCGACTGGTCTTGATCTCTGAAACCAGTTTTTCGAAATCAGCTTCGTAATTTCGTCGCTTCAATTTCCCTAAAAATGACTTGACCAGTTCATTCGTTCCCGAAGCAACAAAAAACTTTCCTGAATCCGACAATAGATCGTATAGAAAATTGGCCGCCTGAGTCGACAATGCGTTTTCAAAGCAGTCCACCTTTTTTGAAAATTCACCTATCAATGAATCTAGTTGAGCAACATGAGTCGATCGACCTTTGGATGCCTCAAATAGCTTCCCAATCGCTCCATGGGCCTTGATTCTGGCAAGAATAGCGTCTTGCATTTTCCTGTTTTCATGCCGCAAGTCGAGCCAAAACAAAGTGGCCAGCGACCTTGCATCAACATGGTAACGAAGCAAACCGATGCTGGCTTTCAAGTCGA
This sequence comes from Planctomycetota bacterium, assembly GCA_014238905.1. Classification (GTDB taxonomy): domain Bacteria; phylum Planctomycetota; class Planctomycetia; order Pirellulales; family Pirellulaceae; genus JABAAE01. The sequence goes on along the minus strand of JABAAE010000012.1, from coordinate 140,324 downwards.
GTAATTGGTAAAGAATCAGAGCCGCATCGTGATCCTGAACGCCTTTTACATACCCCTCAGCGTATCGGGGAGCCATAAATTTCTGAACGTAATCGGTCAGCGATTCGGATTCCAAACCCAAGACCTCCTTGGCCGCAGCAGGCCCCTTGGCCTCTATGCTTTTCAGGAGTTGATAAGCGAGGTACTCTCCCCGATAAACACTGGAGTTTTCTGAGACGATCTCCTGGTCCCAAACGTCTCGGGTAGCCAATAGGGATTCGTCGGTAACCGCCTCCATAAAATCTGTGCCGGTCAGGTGAAAAAAGAGTTCACCATCCTTGAGAACGGTCGTCAGATCGAGCGTCTGGATATTTACAGAAAACTTGTGTTTTCCAAACTTGATGACGTTTTCACCGTCGACAAACAATTCCTGTTTGTCTTTTAATTGGCGAACCGCATCTTCTCGAGTCGATTTCAATCGGCTCTGGATATCGTCCACCTTGACGTTGTCGTCAAGTTCCTTCAATTGCTCAATAATATCCCGGACTTTTTCGATCATCAAATCAGCGGCAAAGTAGCTGTTGATCTCGTTCACCGAGTCGAAGTTACTAACCCGGGTCTTGATCCCGCTGAGAATACGATCACAGGCGCTCATCAACGCCGCTGCCCGTTTGTTTCGAGATTCGACCAGTCCAATTTTCCGGGTGTCGAAAGCCTGGTAAACCTCTTCTCGTTTTTCCGACAGCTGGATGATAAATTCATCAAACTCTGCAAATCGCCCTTCTAACTCTTCGATTTGCACCATCATCTTGGTGAGGTACTCGTCACACCGCTCCGGTGTGTCACAAACATCAAGATAGTTGACAACCGCCTGGCTAAGTAACTTGATCTGCGAGTTGAATTCGGCAATTCCCTCAACAGAGAGCAACTCGGTGGTCTTTTTCTTCAGTGAGGCGCGAGCCTGGTTAAGCTGGGAGTAAATGGTCGAGATACTGTCGATAATCCGCGTGCGTTGCGTCGCATCATCAATATCCAAATTACTGACAATATCAATCAACATCTCCAGCTCTGTCGAACCGGCAGAAATTTCTTCGTCAAGCTTTTTGGCAGTGGTGACCTTCTCCAAGGCCTCAACCGCTTCCCGCTGGGATTGAACACGGGCGACATAAGGTGCAAGCGAATCCTCACGCAACAAAAAATCAACACACCGCTTGGAGATCCTGGAAGTGTTCTCTTCGACATCTTTTTCAAGCCGGTCAACAGCAGCCAGATCAACATATTTCAGTTCGCGTAACGAGATGACCTCTCCGCGGACAACACGCAACTCGGCAAGGGAATCAACAAATTCGTCAATGTGTCGAAACATACGACTGGCAGCCGACGACAGCACTTTGCCAACCTTGCCAGACGACTCTGCAAACCGGGTATTGGTATTTTTCCGTACCCGCACGACCTTGTCGAATTCATCAACTGCCGCAACAGCAGCCGCCTTGATTTCCTCAAGTGTCTCCCCGAGATCAAAAGTCTCTTTGTTTGAAATCCAAAAATAGGAATCCAGGACGTCCGTGGTTTTCTTGACAAGGTCAACATAAAGATTGGCATAGGAATCGTCTTTTTCAATCAGTCCTATGATTTCATGGCATTCGGACATCGCCCTGACGACATCCTTGTTCCCCAGCTTGAAAAGATAGCTATCGGATTGTGTTGTTGCTTCAAAATCCTGCCCCACAAACGGCGTTTGCCAGATTTGCATTGCATGGTGCTTTTGTGGATTACCCTCCGATTTGAAAAACGCAAGATGCCCGTCATCAAAAAGTGAATAACCATTGCAGACGATAGGAGTGAGCACCTGCTGCTCAATCATATTGTAGGGAAGGATGACATAATCGCCTGAATCCTGATTGTAAAAAACGTAGAGGTAGTCCTCACCGTTGGGAGAAGCAATCCGTTTTTCGAAAACCAGATCCCTGATGTCACTCTCGAAAATCTTCCACTCGCCGGTTTGCAGATAATAACCGTTGGAAAAAATAAGACCGTGGTCTTCTGGCAATAACACACAGGAATTTTCAATCGTATCCAGTCGCGTCACCGATTGGGTTTTTTCATTGAAAACAAGGTATCGAAAAACTTCTTCTTTGAAGGGCCGGATCTTAAGCAAAATGATATTTCCGACGATCGCATAAAAAATCTCAGCATCGTCCAACGTTTGGTCGGGATCATCGACCGGTTCCGAATAAATCCCTGTGCCAGCTTCAGTGTTATCTTCGACCTTGACGGTTAGATCCCCACCGATCGTTTCCACAAAAACCCTATCATCCACGGAGATGTGAGGATGTTGACCACTTCGGTGCAAATCCCGGCGAGTCCTGGTCCATTGAAAACCGTGCTTCGGTGGAAAAACCACCTCGTGATCATTCCGATTATCGAGATAGGTTAACTGGTCGCCGTCCATCAGGAATTTCAGGGCTTTGACGTCGCGTGCCGACTTGCCCACCTTGAAAACCATGTAGACATTTGGCGCTATTACATGAAATTTGGCGAACGTAGTTGTTTTGTAATACTTGTAAATCTCCTTGAAATCATGACGCAGGCTGTCCTGGTTCAGGAGAGTCAGATCTTCGGGATGAAAGCTTTGATTCTCAAATTTCTGGACGGCGAAGACGTCATTAAGGTTAATTTCGGACCTTAAGCCAATCAGAACATTGAATCCGAAAATAAACCGATCGCCAATGGGCACCATGTCGCGAGGAACGCAATTATGGTCGGTGGTAATACGAGCGGTTTCCACGAGCTTGGTCTCTATCGAACCAAAGACCTCTCGCCGCTCATCGTTCAATCGTCCCAAGCGAGAACGAAGCTCCTGAGCATGACTTTGCAACCTGTTACGAATGATTTCGTAGGTAGATCGCTCGAGTTGCGGCTCAGCGGATTCAGCAGATTGTTCAGGGTCTTCAGCCATTGGTAATTCAAAGAAATTGGATTGAACTCACATCGTCGAAACGCCTGGGCCAAATCACCCTTGTTTCGAATCCTGCCGGAGACAGGATGGACATCGCCGGGCTGATTTGGATCAACCAGCCGGCATCCCAAACATCATTACTTCTTTGGACCAAGATTCAGGCTGCTCGCTGAGTTATTGGCGATGCCCATTTGGGTCGCATTATTCAGCATTTTTTGAAGCTGCCCAATCATTCCAACATCGTTGCTGGACTGGCTCAACATGTTACCGATCAATCCTGCAATCGTGAGATTTTTCAGATCATCTGAACTGACGCCGAACAGATCAACAAACTCCTGCAGCTGCGACTTGAAGAAATCAGGGTTCCCGTTAAAAAATGTCTCCTTAACATCACCCAGCACTTCGCTATTTCCAACCAGACGGTCCACCTGCTTACCTGCGGTAATCGAGCCAACCAAACTGTTAAAGAACTTGTTGTCTCCACCGACGATGTCGATTTTCGCGGTTTTCAATGCCTCGCCAACCAGCTCTGCCTGAGCTTCAGCGATGTCTTTTTGAACATCGATTGCGGCCAATTCGATATCTTTCTCTTTGTTCAGCTGGATCTTGAACTCTTCATGTTCCCTTCCAACTCCATCAAACAGCTTCATGGCTTCAGCCTTTTGAGTGATTCCCTTGGCATCCGCCGAGAATTTCAATTCCAGGACCGTCGCTTCTGCGGTTCCGGTTTTCTCCGTTGCGGTTGCCAAGGCTTCCTGACCTTTTGCCTCGGCTTCGTGTTTTTTCTGGAGTACTGTGGCCTCGGCCAGACCCACTTTCTGCAACGCCGTTGCCTTCGCTTCATCACCGCGAGCCTCCGCCTCGGCTTTGCTTTGCAAGACTTCCGCTTCAGCCAAGCCCGTAGACGCGACTTCCACCCGACTCGCATCAGCCAACATTTTTTTGGCGTCAGCCTTCTTTTCCGATGCAGATCGATCCGCTTCGGCATTGATCACGACGGTCTCCGCTTGTTTGGTCGCCGATTGCTTCTCTGCCTCGGCTGCCTGAACTTCTTTCACCAATCGTTGTTCGGCTTCTTCAGTTGCCTTGGTCACCGCAACCTGCTTCGATCGGTCAGCAAATGCGAATTCCTTTGTGTCCTTGATTTTTTCCTCTTCTTCGACGACCGCTCGCTCGACCATTACCCGCTCGCGAATGACATCCTGTATGTGCTTCTTTTCAACTTCGATCGCCTTGTCTTTGTCGATATCGGCAAGGGAAACGACCCTCTCCCGTTCGGTAACCTCAAGCAAACGGTCTTTTTCGACTCGTTCGGTCTCGACCTGATCCGTCCGAACCTTGCTCTTTTCCGCAACAATGACTGATCGTTGCTTGTTTTCTTCGGCCACAAAGATCTCTTCTTCCGCCGAAATCCTGGCCGTTTCACTTCGTTGCCGTTCCTGCTGCGAAACGATCTCCGCCTCCGATCGTTGACGAGATTTGATTTCGCTGATCTCTCTCTGTTGCTTTTCCTCTGCCTCTTTTTGCTGCTTTTCCAACTCCAGAATCGCTTCCCGAGCTTCTACATCCTGCTTGGTGATCGTTTTTTCCTTTTCCCTGCGGATAAAGTTTGCTCGCACCTGCTCCTGGGCGGTCAAATCAGTAATTTTCTTAATACCCTCTGCATCGAGTACGTTGTTGGGATCCAACAATTCCAAAGACGTTTGCTCCAGATAGTCGATGGAAACATCGTCAAGAAAAAATCCATTAAGATCTTGACCAATGACTTTTTTGATCTCATCACGAAACGTCTCTCGCGAGTTATACAGATCCACAAAGTCGAATTGTTTACCAACCGATTTCAATGCTTCCGAGAACTTTGGTTCAAAGAGACTTTCCAGTGCATCCTGGTGAGATGCCCGCTGACAGCCCAAGCTCTGAGCTACATCCAACACCGCTTCGATCTTGTTGTTGACTCGCAAAAAGAAGGCAACCTTGATATCCGCCCGAATATTGTCTTGACAGATCAGACCGTCCGTTCCACTCCGATCGATCTCGATTCGTTTGACAGATATGTCCATGATTTCATAGCGGTGAAAAATGGGGATCACAATTTTACCTGTGAACGTCACATCCATCTTTCCTCGACCGGTAATCACCAATGCGGTTCCGGGAGCCACCTTTTTGAAGAAATACGCGTACAACGCAAGAATACCGAATGTCAGAACGACCAAGATGGCAATCGTCGTCAGCGTGTACATGACCCATGGCGGAATCAGGGATCCCGACACATTTGCTAGACCCGCGTCACCTTGTCCAAGAAGAAAACTCGGTATTGATGGCATATTAATATCTCCAATGGTTTGATGTTAAACTATGCGCCATATTTTTTAATTGCAGGGCAGAACACCGTCAGTTTTCAATAAAATAGACGGGAAATTCGGATTAGGATGGTCAATCCGAATATTTCGACTGGCCACCAAGTTCCCGGTCTCCAACATTACTCTTTGTGATGACGTTACTCTCTAAGATGTGTGATGACGTTACTCTCTAAGATGTGTGATGACGTTACTCTCTAAGATGATTGCGTCTCGGGATCCATTTTCTCGCCAATCGGGCGGACCTCAAAAAAACCACCTCGTTGGTCAAAACGAACCAGTTCCGCTGAATCACCGCGAACGAATTTGAAGCGATTCGGGTTGCGGATTTGAATAATCACTGGTGACTCGCCGGTCTGAATCCGCCCTTCACCAAATTTGTCAGAAACATCTGCCGTATCCACAATGCAGCTTTCACCTACATGTTCATTCATTTTTTTGACGCGATGGTCAAAACTCCTGAAAAAACCCAGGAAGGGCTGGAGGATCAACTTCGTACCCCCAAGCGCTCCGACCATAGCCGTCACGAACACAATCAACCCAATCAGCCAATCGTGATTTGCATTCCAAGTATGATTAACGACATTAGTGAACAACCAGAAAAACAACGAAAAAATTGAAAAAACGATCATAAAGGGGACATCCCCAATATGAAGAAAGTGGAACACACGGGATATCAAGCCAGCGCCACTTATGTCAGCAACGTCCATGGAACCATCGATGCTGGTGTCCAAATTGACATCCAGATCAAATAATTCCATGCCCAAAACTCCGGAGATGACCAATAGCCAGTAAAAAAGGCACAGGATCAAAAGGACCGTCGCGGGCAAATTGATGGGTTGAAACCATTCGAATACGATTTGCATGTTAGTTTCTCCTGACAGGACCCTGACGGTCTGACTCATAATGATGGTATTCGACTCACAAAGGAAAATATTGGGAAAATTTCCTTTTCCTGATTATCCAAAACCGATTAGCAAAGTCTCACCGGAGGCACATTCCATTGGTTGCATTTTCGGGACATTACCCCTTCGGCCAATTAGTACCGAAGACGACGGTAATTGCAACTTTAGAATGCAACCGCCACCATGACTCATACGCTCTAACAAGGCGATTCCCGGCTGAGAAGTCACCGGGCAATGACTATCCATCAAAGCAGATGGGTTTCACTTGACTAGCGTCGCCGATTTTAAAATCGCCACACAACTGGGTGCATGAAAAATTTCTCCAGCAAGCACTTTGTCAATAGCCTCCGAGAGTTTCATCTTAACACAATCAATCAGCTCGGTACCCTCGGGTGCACTTTCGGTAAAGGTAAGATCCGTTGCCAGATATAATTGGGTTGGGGATTCAATAATAGTCGTGAACGGATGGACGCTCCCAAGATCCAGCCAGTCGTTGGCGACAATCCCTAATTCTTCGCGCAATTCGCGTTGAGCGGTAGAAAGAGCCGATTCACCCTTCTCGATTCCACCACTTGCCAATTCGGTCGAATAGCGGCCGATGGCATAGTGGAACTCGTGGGTCAGGTAGACGTTTTTTTGAGCATCCATCGCAAGAACGGAAACCCCCGGCTTCATAAATACTTTGACATGGGTACCGGGTTTTCCATCCGGACGGATGACATCATCCCTGGTCACTTCCACGTAAGGATCACGGTAAACCGAATCGGTATGTAATATTTTCCAAGGTCCGTGGTTTTGCATGCGGTAGCCGATCCTTGATATTTCCAAAGTGGTTAGACAATGATGCGAACGATATTGGATTGTTAAGTGTTCAACCGTATCATAGATAACGCTAGGGGTGTGGTGCGTTGCCGCCCATCGCCGAAAAGGGCCGAAGATCCAGGGTGCGATTTCGAATAGATCCTGGTTTCTGCTACCAGCGTCAGGCTCGCTACCGTTCAACCTTAATCAACACCGGAACGCCATGATCAACAACCACAACCATGAAACTTCCTGGTACTTCTTTAGACGGATGGGACCCTTGGTGTACGGCATTGCCATCATCACAGCTCTTGGGTTCAACGGTTGCGGCAGTGGAGAAGACAAGGGGCAAAAAAAAAGCTTGGCAACCAAAGACCCAGCCAGCCAGCAAATAGTATCGAAATTACCGTTTGGCGAACTCGACGCTGCAACGACGCCGGAGGGCAACTTACCCGGCCAAAGGTTACCTGATGTTTCTGGAAGCGATGCCCAAAACACAACATTCTCACTGGCTGACTATAAGGGCAAAGTCATATTGCTCGACACTTGGGCCAGTTGGTGAACGACTTGCGTGGACAGTATTCCACACGAGCGGTCGCTCGTTAAGAAGTACAAAGGTCGTCCTTTCGTCATACTTGGTGTCAACATGGGCGAGGATGGTGGAGATGTTGCATCCATGGAAAAAAAATACGAAGTCTCCTGGAGATCATTCTCCAGTCGCGAGGATCAAGGAATACCTGATATCGCAGACACGCTTGAACTCGACGCAGCCGGGTATGCGATGCTGATCGACGCGAAGGGGATCATCAGGTTTAAAGGTCCGGAATCCAAACTAGATGCCGATTACGAAATCGAAGCTTTGGTGCAGCAGGCTGAGTTACTGTCGAAGTAACAAGGAACTGTCACCACCGAGCAGCATAGGGTATGAGGACACCTGTCCAAACCCGGTCGACGCGATTCGGCAGGTGACTCGAGCAACCGACTATCACTGGAAAAACAAAAACCGTTAGGGACGCATACCGCTACCCGGCCAGAATCAAAAGTCACTTCGCGAGATCACTTGCCGAAATGATTTCAGCATTGGGAAATCCGGTTCCCCATTGAGCCTGTGTGACGACACACCCTACCAGATCTTCTTTATCCAGTATGCCAGCCGCCGAAGCCGCGATTTTGTTTTTGGTATCCCGGAAGATCCGAATTTGATACTTGCCAGGTAAAAGCTAATTCCGGTCCCCAGCCAAGCCGCCGGTTTCGATGGATCCGCCGGAGATATCAGAAAAAGGGCCCCTTCGCTGTTTTCGTTCACCATTGCAGCGGTTTGGATTTCGCCAACTTTTCCGGAGCGCACACATCCTCGGCCGAAAGCAGGGCAAAGGCTATGAGAACCACAGCCAATCGATTCATTGGCAACTCCTCGTTCAATCAAAAGCTGGAATTAGCCATCTTTCCGGTGAGGCCCAAATCACATCAGTTGCCTCGAACCATCGAATCGGTACTCAATGGGAAATTGATGACCCCATTGGTTTCTTTGTGGAATTGCAGTGGTCAATTGTGTTTAATGGAAAACGTCGAGGACGGAAATTCAATTTTGATTCCTTGCCAATTCCAGTGCTTGCCCTTTTGAGACAAGGTGCCCAATGACATCTCGAGACATCCATCACCTTGCCGAGTCACACTTGGCGGCCTACCATTTTTCGAAACTAATGATGATCAGTGCGATACTGATCTTACAGGCCGGCTGCAACACCGACCCCATGCCCCACCAGCAGGAATCGCCTCAAGAACGCGTCATCATGGTACAAGCCTCATGCGGGCAGTGCCAATTCGGTATGGATGGGGACGGCTGTGATTTGGCGATACGCCTAGGAGAAAAATCCTATTTTGTCGACGGATCGGGTATCGATGACCACGGCGATGCGCATCACGAGAATGGATTATGCAATTGCGTTAGAAACGCTGAGGTATCCGGTGAAATCATCGATGGTCGTTTCAAAGTGACTCAGTTTGAATTACTGCCAACTCAGGATTAATCGTCCGGTAGACTCCGAAGGCCTGACAAACAAAACGAGACGATTCATCCCAATTTTTATGCCAAGGATTCACAGCAACCCATCGCCACTCAATCTAGCCTCTTACGCCAGTTGGTTCGGTGGGAAAATACTTCTCCACGACATCACTAAATTCACTCGGGGATGTCACCTTGGCAACATGGGTTCGGAAATGACGAGCCCCATATCGCCCCTGAGCATAACAGCAGGCGTACTTACGCATCAAAAGCGTCCCCTTTTCCACTCCGAATCGCCGTACCACTAAATCATAGTGGTGTAGCATGCAAGCTTTCTGTTGCTCCAGCGAGGGATCTGGAGGAACCGGGTTGCCCCGTAAAAGGGCTTCAGCTTGATGAAAAAGCCAAGGCTTCCCCAGACAAGCGCGGGCGATCATCACACCGTCAACATCATATTTCCGGAAAGCCTCCAAAACCTGTTCCGGCGTGGAGAGATCGCCATTTCCAATTAGGGGGATTTTCTTTAGATACGGTTTGATCCGCGAAATCTGTTCCCAATCCGCATTGCCTTTAAAAAAATCCTGCGCGGTACGGCCATGAACGGTCAACGCCGCCGCTCCAGCCGATTCAACGACTTGTGCAACCTCAATAGCATTCGCGTTGTCTCGAGTACACCCAAGTCGAATCTTGGCCGTCACCGGAGTGGGAGCGGCAGCAGCGACGACACGGGAAATAATATCAAACATCCGGTCAGGATACTTGAGAAGATACGACCCGCTGTGAGCCCGTTGAGTCACCTGTTTAACCGGGCAACCAAAATTGATATCAACAACACTTACTTGATATTCTTCCACCAAACGGCCAGCCACTTTGGCCATGGTATCAGGTTGGTTGTCCCAAATTTGAACGGCCAAGGGACGAGGTTCGTCCTTGATGCCCCACAAACGATCCGGATGTTCGGCCTCGTGCTCGTCAAGCCAAACGAAGCCACGAGCATTCACCATTTCGGTCGCTTGAAGTCCAACTCCACCAAACTCTCTTACAATTTGTCGGAAAGCAAAATTGGTAAAACCCGCCATCGGGGCCTGCAGGACAGGCGGGTCCACCACCAAGTCACCAATTTGGAGTGGCTTGATTTTCGGTAGCACAAAACCTACCCCGTTTTTTTGATTGTCAGCATTCTCGGTGACCGCACCCATTATCTTTTTTTCCGCAAATGTGATCTTCGCATCTAGTCTCGGTTGGAAATCAGTGGCATTCCCATTGCCCCAAAGTGATTTCAAATCCCTTTACCAACCTTCATTCCCATTCATCTAGCCGGTTAATAAAAAACGCCCCGGCCGAAAAACCGGGACGTAAATTCTTAAGGTCTGTGCAAATCAGATTCAAAAGGGAATCCCAATTCAGATTCTCAAAACTACCCAAAATTGGGTCTTCGCACACCGCCGCCTTTACCGCCACCGCCTCCGGCTCCGGCTCCACCAGGTCCGCCACCGCGACCACCTTGACCACCAGCACCGCCCCCAGGTCCGCCCCCAGGTCCGCCACCGCGACCACCTTGACCACCAGCACCGCCACCTGGTCCGCCACCGCGACCACCTTGACCACCAGGACCACCGCGACCACCTGCCATTTTTGCAAGCCCAGCCATCATTTCCTTTTTATCCACAAGGCCATCCTTATTGGCGTCATTTTGACCGATCATGTTTGCCATCCGTTCGGGCACTTCACCTTTACTCAATTTTCCGTCATTATTTTTGTCCATATTCGCAAAAAAACGGTCGACCATTTGCTGTGCGTCAAACTGCCCACCGGCTCCGCCTTGACCTCCAGCACCAGGACCACCGCCGCCAGGACCACCAGGACCACCGCCGCCAGGACCACCGCGACCAGGACCACCGCGACCACCACCGGCCTGCATACCAGCTGGAACTAATTCTTCGGCGGTCAACATTCCATCTCTATTCTTGTCAAGCTTTGCCAAGGCAGCCGCTGCGTTTCTCAGCTCATCTTTGGAGATTTGACCGTCCTGATTCGCATCCAATGCTCCCATTAATACGCTGGGCGAGGGGCGAAAACCACCTTGACCACCTTGACCACCGGGACCGCCAAAACCGCGACCACCTTGACCACCGGGACCACCAAAACCAGGACCCCCGGGGCCGCCAAAACCAGGACCACCGGGTCCACGCTGACCGCCACGCTGCTGACCGCCACGCTGCTGACCGCCACGCTGCTGACCACCACGCTGCTGACCACCGGCACCACCTTGACCACCAAAACCAGGTCCACCGCGGCCACCTTGCTGACCAGGACCACCCGGGCCACCAGGCTGAGCAAGAATTGAATCCGCGGCCGCTAAGGAAAAGACCAAGCAAAAAACCATCCAACTTAATTTCATTTTATTTCCTTTAGAAAACTGCCCAAACCTTGAGACTGACCCAACTTCCAATTAATCCTTTGACGCCTTCTTTATTTCCGTAACCGTCTCTTTAATCCAGTAACGTTAGAAAACAATCGGTATCACCGAGAGGAGGATTCCGAAAAAAATCCACCTCGAATTACCGCCCGCCGCGTGACCTCTCTACCGCTCGCAACGATCCTTGATCCGTCACAGGCGTTTCAGATTCCCATTTGATTCCCAGTTGAATACCGGCTTGGACGTGCTGACGATAGTCTTTCAAAACCTCATACGTCGCCGAATGTTCCGCCAGTTTTTCAACGAACCGATCAAATTCAATATTTTCTCCAAAAGACTCAACAATCTTTCCAGTCATACCAAACTGCCCAGGCTCGACCACGATCAAACCATTTACCGGCGGCTTTCCGTTAATAGGCAAGAGTTCTTTGGGATCACAGGTCTTGGCAAATAGAAACTGTCCGCCTACCTTTTCATTCCAAGCCAAGGGAGCAGCCTTTTCAGCAAGCTCATTCATTTTCTGTTCATTTTCGCCAACCACAACGACTAATTGAATTTGGTCACACGAAGCCACATTCAAGGCCAAGTCGACATTCTTTATCAAAGGTAAGTTGGCATCAGAAAATCTCTTTTCAGCGCTATTTTTTTCTTTGGCAATCTTGTTTAAACCGGTGACAAATGCATTGGCGCCGCGAAAAGCGAAATCCGGTGAACGACCGCTTCGGGAGAGCCGTTTCTTCCCATCGGAATCCAGGATGACAAACGTTGTGTTTTCCAGTTCTCCAGATCGCCCTCGAAAGATCCCCTTCAGAAACTCAACCTCTTTCTTATCTTCATAGGTTGCTAAACGAATGCAAACAAAATCGCGGCTCGCCTTGATCACCTCTTGGTTGGTCCAGTAACTACTGTCCATTTTTTGTTTGCCAGGTCACCAAACTCCCGAAACAGCTTGACATTGTGGGGCAGCAGAAATGAGCAGAATTGGACGATCGGATCGCTTCGCTTCCGCCAATCCGCCCTCTAATGTTCCATACCAAATCATTTTAGGAGTATCATCGCCGGTGAGCCTGTTTCGGAAGTCCGCCGTACTGCAAACGACCAACCCGACGCCAGCCAAAACAATAAAAAGCAACGCAAGTCGCTTGGGAGATTTCTGCATTTCCGTCGTTCCCTGGTAAAACATTGATTAACCGAAGCGTCTGGTTCACCGATAAGACACAGCCTACCATCCCTCCACCGCTTTGGGTAACTGATTCTGTTGTCCGATTGTCGACATGAAAAAATGCAAAAGCTGGAAATAAACGCATTTTTTCAGAAATAATCGATCAATAGCCCGATTTCTAGAATGGCCAGACCCGGCCGAGAGACTGTTTTTGAATCTGCGTCAATCCACGCACACCTTTTTTGCCCAAACGCAAAAGGGAAGCAAGCTGTTCTTCTGAAAAAACATCTTCTTCACCGGTTCCCTGAATTTCAACATACTGATCAGAACCGGTCATCACGACGTTCATGTCTACCGAAGCCGCAAAATCTCCCTCATAGTCCAAATCCAGCGTCGGTTTCCCCGCAACAATCCCAACGCTGATCGCCGCTACGTTGTCTCTGAGTGGATACCGTTTGGGATCAGGCAACTCTTTTTTCACTGAATGGATCGCATCCACCATGGCGATGAACGCACCGGTTATTGATGCCGTCCGCGTTCCCCCGTCAGCTTGAAGCACATCACAATCCACATTGATCTGCCTGGCTCCCAACGCCTCCAAATCAGCAACCGCGCGCAGGCTACGGCCAATCAAACGCTGAATTTCGGTCGTCCTCCCATCAACCTTGCCTCCTCTATCACGTCGCTTACGCGGACTGGTGCTACTGGGGAGCATGTTGTACTCCGCCGTGATCCAACCCTTCTCCTGATCACGCATCCAAGGAGGCAGGTCATTGTCAACCGTAGCGGTGCACAACACGACGGTCTCACCGCACTGATAAAGGACACTACCGGCAGACTTGTTGGTGTATTTTCGTTTAATTTTTACTGGACGAATTTCGTTACTTTTCCTCATCATGCGCACTCGCTTCACAGTCTTGTTTTTTTAATTTTCTCAAGGATGCAATGTTCCCACAACAATCCAGTCCTGCCCAGATGACGTGCTGCGGACCCTGCCAGATTTTCCCCTAACGGCAATACACTTCATTTTATTTTGGCATGACACCATCGACCGCTACACATCGTCTTTCCCCAAAAGCCATGTCATCAATCCCTTCTGGACATGCATCCGGTTTTCGGCCTGCTGAATCACCAGGCTATGAGGCGAATCCATGACCTCGTCAGTCACCTCTTGCCCTCGAATCGCCGGCAAGCAATGTAAGAACTTTGCGTCACGCCTCGCAGCAGCCATCAGGTCAGCATTAACCTGATATCCGTCAAAAGCGGCTTTGCGTTGAGCCTGTTCAGATTCCTGCCCCATGCTGGTCCAAACGTCGGTGTAGACAAATGACGCGTCAGCGACGGCCTTTTTCGGATCAGTCGTTTGTGACAATTCCGCAGCGGGCATTTCGGCCCGTAGGCTTGCATAAAAATCCGGCTCAAACTGATAGCCGGAGGGCGCCCCGATAGAAAACGCGATTCCCAACTTAGCGCAAATAATCGCCAAGCTCCGAGAGACATTATTTGCATCACCAATAAATGCGATTTTCTGCTGGCTTAAATCAACCCCATCGTCCATCACCGTCAGAACATCGGCGAGTGCCTGGCACGGATGATACAGATCCGTTAGAGCATTGATCACCGGACAGCTAGAGTATTCCGCCAACTCGACGACGCTCTGGTGGGATTTTGCCCGACAAACAATCAGGTCGACATAACTGCTCAGGACCCGACTGAAATCCTTGATCACTTCCCGCTGACCACCCCAGCCGACATCGTTTCCCGATAAATAGAGAAAACTACCTCCCAAATGCTGCATTCCGGATTCAAAACTGACCCGTGTTCGCAACGAGGGTTTCTCAAAGATCATCGCCGCAACACGGCGATTCAGAAGCGGCTCCCGAGTATCCGAGGATTTTAGATCGGATTTCAATTGCAAGGAGATTTCGATGATGTGGCGGATGTCATCCGCCGAGTAGTCCAAAAGTGTTAGTAGGTGCTTCATGTTAAACTCGGCCCAAGGCCATCAAAACAAAAAACCGCCACGTTACCGTAGCGGTTCAAAATCCCAAGCTCAAACGGACAATATCTTCTGTAGAACAATTCCTCTGGTCAACCTTTGTCACTCCCGACGGTAGCGCATTCAGCTAATGAAATCAAGGCTCGACAAGCCATATGACCATGATTTGCAGGCGATTATCTAAAAACTTTCCGCCATATCCCGGGCGTGATAGCTACTACGTACAAAAGGCCCACTGGCAACCTTCTTGAATCCAAGAGATTCACCCCGTTGGGCCCACTGATCAAATTCATCTGGCGGAATGTAACGGACGACGGGCAAATAGCGAGTTTCACTGGGTTGTAAGTACTGGCCCAAAGTTAAGAAATCACACTCTACTTTCCGCAGATCTGCCAAAACATCCAAGACCTCCTGAGCGGATTCTCCTAATCCCAACATCAAGCCACTCTTGGTTTTGATCGTGGGGTCCCTCTTCTTTATTTTCTCCAGTAGTCCTAACGTCCAATCGTACTCAGACTTGGGGCCCCTCACCCGGCGGTATAGTCGCGGAACGGTTTCGGTATTGTGATTAAAAACGTCCGGCTTCGCGTCAATCACTCGATTCAAGGCATCTTCCATGCCAATAAAATCAGGCGTAAGAACCTCAATACTGGCATCGGTGCGTTGTCGAACCGCCTCAATACATTGCACGTAATGATCCGCTCCGCCATCCGCCAAATCATCGCGAGTCACCGATGTAATGACGACATGTTTGAGACCAAGTCGAACAGCGGCTTCGGCGAGCCGCGCCGGTTCATCAATCTGTAGATCCTCAGGCCGACCTCTTTTAACAGCGCAAAATCCACAAGGCCGAGTGCAAACATTGCCCAAAATCATAAACGTTGCTGTTTTTTGTGAGTAGCACTCCATGCGGTTGGGACACTTGGCGTTGTCACACACGGTCTCCAAATTCAGTTCTTCCAGCAAGCTCGACGTAAAATGATTGGCGTTCCCTTTGGGAACCTCTCGTTTCAGCCAACGGGGTAGCCGTTTGACTGGCGAGGAATCGACAGCGGGTTCAATTTGATTCAAAATCGGTAAAAGAGGCGAGCTATTTTCGTTCACTTATTATTCATTCGGTCAAGGAGTTTTGAGGGTTGCCTCGATGATCATGGTATTCCTCCATGATTATGCCTTTATGATAGGTTAAGCGTCGATAGGGTATAGGACTGACCTGAATGTGGACGATCGAATGAGTCTGCACCAGTTTCGGTGTATTCGGATTCTACCCATTGTCGCGGAAGTTGGCGTCAAGCAAAGTATATCGGACGATTCCGTTAAGAATGGCTTGGCGGCGTCAATTGGGTGAAGGAATCACCAAAATAGCGATTTAAGAAATCAATCCCGCGGATCACCCATCCTCGGGATTAACCGCCATTTGGCTCGTCAGGTCAACAGAAAATCAGATGTCAAAAAACAAGAAAGAAAAAAAAGACGCCACCCAGCAAAACAAAGGTGAACGTCCGATTTCCGAAAATCGTCGAGCCCAACATAAATACCTGACGCTGGAACAGATCGAATGCGGCATCGTGCTCCGCGGAAGCGAAGTCAAGAGCATGCGGGAAGGCAAAGTCTCGATTCAGGAGGCCTATGGCAGAATCCAGAAAGGGGAACTCTGGTTGCTCGGCTGCGACATCCCCGAAATCCAACAGGCAACCATCTGGAATCATGAGCCACGACGGCCTCGGAAATTACTCGTGCAAAAACGGCAACTTGAGAAACTCACCGCCAGGGCAAGAGAAAAAGGCTATACCCTGGTACCGTTGAAGCTCTACTTTAACAGCCGGGGAATTGCGAAACTGCTTCTGGGGGTCTGCAAGGGCAAAAAGTCTCACGACAAAAGAGAAGCCCTGAAACGCGCCGACGTCAATCGCCAGATCGAGAGAACCATCCGGCGTCGGTAGCCGATAGCTGCTCAGGCGATCCAGCCAGCGATGGCAGTTCCAAATACCCCACGATCACCGCACAACCATGCAGATCATGAGTGCTACGCTGCAAGCGACAACACCAGACGCAAGAAGCTGATGTGAACACCCGCAACTCGATCGACGACTAGGGTGAAAATACCGGCAGATAATTGTAGGGTATCTGGAGAATAATACAGGCCATTGCAGTGGCAAATTCGTTGCTGTGTGGACCGCTCCAGGATCCGTCACCCTGCTGCTGATTCAAAAGATGATTTCGGATCGCAGGATACCAATTTTTCCAGCGATCCCCACCAGCATGCCACATTGCCTGGCAGGCATAGTAATGAGCATAAAAAAAGTAACTGCTATTGGCAACGGATCCCGATCCTGGCCGGTACCTCTCGATATACTTAAGCGCCTTGTCGATCGCCTCCCCTTCGTAAATCCCTGCACTGTATAGAGACACAACTCCTGCCGCCGTCAGTGGAAAACTGGTATGGCCCCCACCCATCGTATACCGAAAACCACCATCAGCCGCCTGGCTCTTCTTGACATACTCAATACATTTTTTACGCGTTTCATCCGGAACGTTGATTCCAGCATCGCGGGCAGCACGCAATGCCATAATTTGGCAGATGGTGATCGATAAATCGGCATCACTTTTTACAGGGCGGTAACGCCAACCACCTTGCGCATTCTGAATGTCAACAATTAGCTTGATGGACTTCCTCAGTTTTTCACCCAGCTCTTTCTTGGGGCTCATTCCATATGCCTGTGCCATGAATAAAGTTGCGAAACCATGTCCATACATATTCTCCGACCCAGCGTTGGTGGAGACGTATCCCGTCTCGTTGGTTGACTTGATCATAAACTCAACGCAACGATCAATTTCATCACCATACTTTCCCTCGCCGGGAGCACTGCCATTACACATAAATGCCAAGCCACTGAGTCCACAGGTTGCCACACCACCGGCGTATCCGCCCTGCCCCATCGCACCCTTGAGGTTCCCCGTTTTGATCTGTTTACGCACGAGAAACTTCAAACCACGCTCGATCGCTTTTCGTGTCCTGGCATCAACCAGCTTATCCGGTTCAGCTTCCTTGGGATCATCAACTCTTTGGGCAGCTAATTCAGAAAATGCGCCGGGAAGAACCGCCCATAGCAGAAACAGACAAAAAAACTGTGTTTTCTTTGACATAAGTAATACCGGAAACACCTGAGAATCAACTGGATTGGAAATCAGCCATGACCCAATGCCATGCGACAACACCTTGGATCTACAGTTTAATTTACGCCGAAAACATCGCCATAGCAATTCATCGCCGGTTCCCGGCATGCCAGCGACCCCCGCAAACCGCAAGATCGCCTCGCCAAGCCAATCCTACTCCGATTCCCGTATTGCCGGTTCGGCGGCGTCACTTTCTAATGAGGGATTATGCTTAAAAAAAAGTTCAGCGGGATTCTGGTCGCCCTTAACGATGGCACAGACAGGACTTTGAACACAAATTATTTATATTCAATTTGGATTATTGTATGACGACAGAGACTGCAAGCATTGAAACACTGGCCATCAACACGATTCGGACCCTCTCCATGGATGGGGTCCAGGCGGCAAATAGTGGACACCCCGGAACACCGATGGCTCTGGCTCCAGTTGCCTACTCAGTCTGGCAGGAAGCTCTCCAATACGATCCAGCTCACCCCCACTGGCCTGCCCGAGACCGGTTTGTCCTATCCTGCGGGCACGCATCGATGTTGCTCTACTCGATGATTCACCTGGCTGGAATCAGGAAAGTGGACTCATCAGGTGAACCGACAGACGAGTTATCCATTGATCTCGATGACATCAAGAATTTCCGCCAACTGCACAGCCCCTGCGCTGGCCACCCAGAATTTGGAGAAGCGGAAGGAATTGAAACCACAACCGGACCGTTGGGACAGGGTATCTCAAACAGCGTGGGTATGGCGATTGCTGCCAAGTGGTTTGAAGATCGATATAACAAGCCACAACATGAGATTTTCGGTTTTAATACCTATGCACTTTGCAGCGATGGCGACCTGATGGAGGGAATTGGTTGTGAAGCGGCATCGATGGCAGGCCACTTGAAACTGGATAATCTGTGTTGGATTTACGACGACAACAACATCACCATCGAAGGTAATACGGATTTGGCATTCAGTGAAGATATTGCCACCAAGTTCCAGGGGATGGGCTGGCATACCATCACCGTCGAAGATGCAAATGATCTCATCGCGATCAAAAATGCTCTCGACGAATTTAAGGCGACCAGCGACAAGCCAACTCTCGTTATCCTAAAAAGCATTATTGGTTTTGGCTCACCTAACAAAGCCAACAGCCATGATGCCCATGGCGCGCCGCTGGGCGAAGATGAAATCAAACTCACCAAGCAGGCCTATGGCTGGCCCGATGAAAAATTCAAGGTCCCCGCTGAGGTTCCCGCGCACTTTGCCGAGAAGATGGGCTCGCGGGGAGCCGACGCCTTCTCACAATGGCAGTCAGACTTCGCCGCTTATGAAGCCGAGCATCCCGATCTGGCGTTACAATTGCAGCAAATCTGGTCAGGAAATCTTCCTGACGATTGGGAATCCAGCCTGCCGACATTTCCAACTGATCTGGAAAGCGGCATGGCAACCCGAAATTCATCCGGCAAAACACTCAATAGCTTCGGCCCTGTTATTCCATGGTTCATTGGAGGCTCTGCCGACTTGGCCCCGTCGACCAAGACGTTAATCAATCATGAAGGGGCAGGCGAGTTTGGACCGTCCAACTATGGTGGTCGTAACTTCCACTTTGGTATTCGCGAACATGCTATGGCAGCAGCCTGCAACGGAATGGCTCTTTGTGGGATCCGGCCTTACGGAGCCACTTTTTTCGTCTTCACCGATTATATGCGGGGCGCGATGCGGCTGAGCAGCCTTATGGGGCTTGGAGTCACCTACGTTCTGACGCACGACTCCATTGGAGTTGGGGAAGATGGACCGACCCACCAACCGGTCGAACATTTGGCAGCGGCACGGTCCATTCCGGGATTGCTGGTAATGCGGCCCGGTGATGCCAACGAAGTGGCACAATGTTACCAAACGGCGCTGCAAAACTCGAATCGTCCTACGGCGATGATTTTAACCCGGCAAAATGTGCCGACGTATGACCGGTCATCCTACGGCTCTGCCGAACAATGTGCGAAAGGTGGCTACGTACTCATCGATTCCCAAGACGTCCCGGAAGTCATCCTGATTGGTACCGGTAGCGAATTGTCACTTTGCGTCGACGCCTACCATCGGCTTGCCGCCGATGGCATTGCGGCCCGTGTCGTCAGCATGCCATGCTGGGAACTGTTTGACGAACAGGAAAAATCCTATCAGGAAGAGGTTCTTCCACCATCGGTTTTACGCAGAGTCGCAGTTGAAGCAGGAATCCGAATGGGTTGGGACAAGTACATTGGATCTTCAGGCCACTTCGTGGGCATGAATTCATTTGGTGCCTCAGCACCCTATAAAGAAGTTTATCAACACTTCGGCATCACCGTCGATAATGTCGTCCACGCCGCCAAGAGCTGAATTTGACGCTTCAGTCAAAAATCCAAACCATTCAACACACAACTTTTTCAGAGGATTATCATGGAAAAATGGCCAATAGGCGTCTTTGCAAGTATCGATGCGGGACTGGGTGTCAAACTGGAGGTTGCCAATGATCTGAATATTCCAACCATCCAACTTCATGCCCCGGCGAAAGAGTCCAGAACAGCCGAAAATGCCAAGTTGTTTTTGCAAAAACTATCGACGTATAACATTACACTGACCGCCGTATTCGGTGGCTTTGAAGGCGAAAGCTATGCCGATATTCCAACGGTCGTCGAAACGGTGGGACTCATTCCCGAATCGACTCGCGCTCAACGCACAACCGAAATGAAGGAAATTTCAGATTTCGCTAGGCTTCTCCATTGTGACGTTGTTGCCCTGCATTTGGGTTTTGTTCCACATGAGACAAGCAGCCCCCTTTATCAGGAAATTCTGGCGGTAACGCGGGATCTTTGCGATCATTGCAAAACCAACCAACAGGCACTCCATCTGGAAACAGGTCAGGAAACGGCCGAGGGATTATTGCAATTTCTTACCGATGTAGAACGAGACAATCTATTTGTCAATTTTGATCCTGCCAACATGATTCTCTACGGTACTGGCGAACCCATCGAAGCCCTGCAGAAAATTGGTCAATATGTACGCAGTGTGCATTGCAAAGACGGGAAGTGGGCAGATAACCCAGGACAGGAGTGGGGTGCCGAAGTAGCACTGGGCGATGGAGACGTGGGCATGGAAAACTACTTGAGAACTCTGGACCAGTTAGGCTATGAGGGACCGCTTACCATTGAAAGAGAGATTCCCCAAGATCCTGATCGGCAAAAATTGGAAATTGGTAGTGCAGTCAGCCTGCTGAATGAAATCAAACAAAAAATTGGGTAAAGGTGTGTCATGACCGGTTTTAGAGAGATTGATTCTGAGACCAAACGGGTCAATCATCTGCAGCAAAAACTATGGTGGTTCCTTCTCTTGAAAATCATGCTGGTGATCAATCTCCTGTTTTTCAGTACTGTGGGGATTCTGTTTGCGATCGGTGGAGGACAAAAAGAATTTTTAGTCACCCAGGAAATAGACGCCTCTCGTGAAACGATTTTTGAATTGATTACACAGCCGGATTCGTTAAAAAAATGGGTCACCGGTGTTTCACAGATTGAGTCCATCGGTAAGCCAGGGAGCGCCACACTTGGCGTTAGATTCAAGACAACCATCAACGACAAGGAGAGCCAAACTGTTTTTGACATTCAGAATGAAGTCACCAACATTCAGCAGGGGCGGGAACTCCAACTCTCAATGCAATGTGATCTTTTTGATGCGACCAACAACTTCCAGCTTAGTTTCAAAAACGACGACGGGTTGTCCAGCAATACCATCGTGGTTGCGCAAACTTTCCAAGTCAGGTTTAAGGGTCTTTCCAGAATCTCGGCTGCCTTTCTTGACAAGCAAATCCGGCTCAAGCTTGAAAGCGACCTGCTGAAACTCAAAGACCTGGCAGAAAAACAGCCCACTCCAAGCCTTCAGTAATCTATTGAAAAAGCGAGCTTTTGAGCGTCAGTACCCAATAAGGTCAGGAGAATGACTTCATCCCATTTCCTGCATGATACTCCTCAGGCGGCATGATATTCCTCAGGCGTTGGTGATCAAGAAATCCGTTCATTTAACCTATCGCATTGGATTGAATCCAATACAATTCAAGTGGTTGGCTCCCATCCATCCCGATATTCTTTGGTCCAGAATTTTTGCAATTCACCGTTCTTCATCCTGCCATTGGCAGGGTCCGTCTGGATGGCTTTCCCTGATCGATGAGCAATGTTTCCCAGATGGCACAACAGTGTACTCTTGTGCGCTTCCTCAATGGTCGCATTCGGTTTACCTCCATTTCGAATGCAGCCCAGGAAATCATCAAAGTGTGGATCATCACTGAAAGAAAAAGGCTCTTCGAGAACCAGTTTTCGCTGCATATCATAAATCTCGTATTTGTTGTCATACAGATAAAGCGATCCTTTATCCCCATGGAAAGCAATCCCGAAAGCGGTGCCCTCATTGCCCTTGGGCGACCAACTCACGCCCTCCCAAACCAGTAACCGATCGCCAAATTCAAAACTGGTCAGATGGGTATCAGCGGTTTCCTGATCGTCATCAAATCGATATCGGCCACCAGCAGAGACAACTCGTGTTGGATAATCAACCTGCATTCCCCACCGGGCCACGTCGATTGCGTGCACACCGTTATTCCCAAGCTCCCCGTTCCCCCAATGCCAATGCCAATGCCAATTGTAATGCACTAAGTTGTCTTTATAAGGTTTTTCCGTACAAGGTCCCTGCCACAACTCAAAGTCAAGCCAGTCTGGAACCTGCACTTTTTTGCCCTTTCCAATCGGTCCTCTGCGGTTGGCATACCAGCATTTTGCATACAGCACTTTTCCGATTTCACCATCGTGGATTTTCTTGATGGCAGCCCGATGCCCCGCCGTGCTCCGCCGCTGGCTACCCATGGTACAAACCCTTTTGTATTTCTCAGAATTTTCCACCATCAATTCACCCTCCCTGGGAGTGTGCGAACAGGGCTTCTCAACGTAAACGTGTTTTCCAGCTTGCATCGCGAGCATCGATGCTGGTCCATGCCAGTGATTAGGAGCAGCAACGATCAGAATATCAATGGATTTCTCGTCCAACAGGCTTCTAAAATCAGCCGATCCTACAGGCACTTTCCCCGTGACCGATTGCACGGCAGACTTACCTTTTAATACTGCCCGGGAATCCACATCACAGACATGAGAAACCGTTACATTTTTTTGGCGGGAAAAACCCTTTGCCAACGAACTGCCCCGTCCATTGACTCCCATGACACCGCAAACCAGATTCTCATTGGGGGACGATGACGACGCGGTGGCGGTACTGGTATGAAAACCGGATGCTATCATCGTTCCAGCGGCACTGGCAGCTAGAAAATGACGTCGGTCGGCTAGATCGCTCATGACGGTCCTTTAACAGAAGGGAAAGAATATCGGGTTAATTGAAACGGGTGGCAGCAACCTTTCATTGCTCATTGCAAGCAAGAGACAAAAGACACGACCTCCATTTTAAGCATGTTTCTTGCACAGTACCAAATCACCGATGTCCCCCGCGATTCCAAACCCGAAAGAATCAGAACGTGTCGGATAAAAGAGATCAGCCCCGCCCATCATCGAGACACCCCTGATTCAATGCATGGTCGGATCATGCGGAATACGAGGTATTGGCCGGTGTCATCAGGAACTGGGCCAAATATCCAAGAAACAACCATGATTGGCAAAGCAGGTCGTCTAACCTGCCTCCGGCCTAGCAACCGCAGAGGGCACATTGGACTGACAACCGGAAAACCGACGTGTCAGCCACCCAAAACCGCCTATTCCGGCAGATCAACGTCCGCTAACGCGCTGATCCGGAGATTTGCCCCGGGCCACACCGATTTCATCCCGACACTCACAATCATGCGACCGTAACAACTGAACTGAATAGGCGGGGAAGGAAATCCGTCCGAATTGCAATTCGTTCGGTTTTACCCCTCGTCGCCATGGCAGAACTGGATTAGACTCCGACGAGTGATTGTTGGCTCAATCATGCCGGTGCGTCGTAACATGCCATTACGGGTATTGAATACTTTAGTTGCCATGTTCATCCGCAGGCTGGATCCCTCTTCTGAATTCGGCTCAATTGATTTCTCTTTTTCCTGCAGGAAACCAGCTTGGCAAATGCCAAGTCCATTCCAACGACGGAGCAGTCAAAACGGCCCCAACTCAATTTGCTACTTGCTGAGACTCTTGACGAACCGACGTAGAAACAGTCAAGAGCCGGTCTTCGCCAAATCGCCGTGGTGAATAGAAGCACCTTGGATCCTGCCAACCACGCCATAAAAAAACAAACTGATTAAAACAAACTAATTGTAATAACCAACATGTCGCAAGCTGAAGCCATGGAAACCTCGCCCAAATCTGACGTTTCCATTCACTCGAACTCTGCCGAATCTACTGGTCTGGACAACGAACCGGGACAACCTGATCCCTGCAGCCCCTCCATCTCAAGCGCAGACGAAAGTGGATCGGCGCCGGCCGAAGGCTCTGATCTTGTAAAAGATCAGGAAAACAATCAGGGCATCACAAGCACTGCCGAAGAATCTACCGGCCTGGACAACGAATCGGGACAACCTGATCCCTGCAGCCCCTCCATCTCAAGCGCAGACGAAAGTGAATCGGCGCCGGCCGAAGGCTCTGATCTTGTAGAAGATCAGGAAAACAATCAGGGCATCACAAGCACTGCCGAAGAATCTAAGACTGAGGATTCCGGGGACCGCTCACGTAGCGGCCAACCAGTCAACAAGTTTGCCCAGTTGGGACTGACGGATCAACTTGTTGCATCAATCGACGAAGCGGGATACACCACGCCAACGCCAATTCAATCCAAAACCATCCCCCTCATCCTCGCCGGAAAAGACGTGCTCGGCCAAGCCCAAACAGGAACGGGGAAAACGGCCGCCTTTGCGTTACCACTTTTGGACCGAGTCGACCTTCACAATAAACGAACCCAAGTCCTTGTTCTGGTCCCAACACGGGAACTTGCCATTCAAGTCGCCGAGAGCTTTGAATCTTACGCAAAATATTTAAAGGGCTTACGGGTCGCAGCCATTTACGGTGGACAGGACTACCACGTTCAATTCAAACAACTCAATCGAGGTGCTCATGTCGTTGTGGGAACGCCTGGACGAGTCATGGACCATTTAAGACGCAAAACCATGAATCTAGAGGGTCTGGTTTGCCTTGTTCTGGACGAGGCGGACGAGATGCTGAGGATGGGTTTTGCTGAAGACGTCGACTGGGTACTTACCCAAGCTCCAAAACAACGCCAAATGGCATTTTTCTCGGCAACCTTGCCGAATCAAATCCGAGCCATTGCCTCGAAACACCTTCACGACCCCGCGCAGATCACTATCGACAAAAAACGAACGACGGCGTCGACGATTAATCAAAGGTATGTGATCGCATCTCCCCATCAAAAACAGGCTGCGTTATCCAGGATTCTGGAGGCCGAACCAACTGAAGGGGTTCTCATTTTTGTAAAGATGCGAAGCACGACCGAACCCCTTGCAGACTTTGTGGCAACGGAAACCGGCCTGACGACAGCAGCACTTAACGGCGATGTCCCACAAAAACAACGTGAAAAAATCGTCGAAAACCTCCGGCGTGGGAAAATCGATGTCATCGTTGCCACCGATGTGGCTGCGAGAGGCCTGGATGTAGAAAGAATCAGCCACGTCGTCAACTACGATTTGCCACATGATGTAGAAAGTTATGTCCACCGTATCGGCAGAACAGGTCGTGCCGGACGCAATGGCGAGGCGATATTATTCCTGCACCCTAGAGAAAAAACGGTGCTAAACGAAATCGAAAAAGGGACGCGGCAGTCTATCGAACGCTACGCGGTGCCAAATAACCGCGCGATCAACAAGAGCCGAGTGACTCGGTTTCACGAGAAAATCAGTGAATCGTTAGGCAGCCGAGAAATCGAAAAATTCCGGACCATCATCGAACACTATGAAAATGAAAATGATGTACCCATGGAAAATATCGCCGCCGCCTTGGCAGTCATGGCAAACGGGCAAACGTCGATGTTGGTTCGCGAGGAGTTGAAGCTACCGGATTTCTCCGAGCACAACTCACGAGAAAGTGTTCGAGGTAGAAAAGGCGGCCATGGTCAACAGCGACATGGTGGTCGCAAATCGGAATCGTCAGCTGCCAGACGATTTGCAAGATCCAATTCACAGTTCGAATCCTATCGAATTGAAATCGGTAATCAGGACCGGGTCCAGCCCGGAAATATTGTCGGTGCGATCACCAACGAAGCTGGAATTGGCAACGAAGCGATAGGAAAAATCAAAATATTTGATCGCTACAGCACGGTAGATCTCCCATTAGACATTTCCCAAAGTGCGATCGATCACCTCAAAGGCGTCACCGTTTCCGGTCGCTCTCTGAACATCTCCAAACTGACTGAAAGCGATCGTCATAGCAGCGATCGTCATAGCAGCGATCGTAATAGCAGGGACCGTAATAGCAGGGACCGTAATAGCAGGGACCGTCGCCCTGCCAGCCGCATGGGCAACAAGAAAAACGACCAACAAAAGCGTTCCTCTTTTCCCAAATCAGACAATCTTTCCAATCAACGTAACAAAGGGAGAGATTTCAAGCATCGCGGGGAGGGAACTGCTGAGTCAGGTGTTGCACCAGCTAAAGAAAAGGGTTTTAACCCAAAGACGTCCGAGCAAAAAAACAAGTTTCAAAAATCGACCGGATCACCCAAGAAGAAAAACTTTTCAAAACCGGGCAGTTTTGGGGCAAAGAAGAAATTCAGCACCAAGAAAAAATCTGGCAAACCTCAGTCAAGTCAATCTAGCTTCAGTCCATCAAGTCGAAAAAAAAACAAATAGCAGATTTGGCACCGATTGCTGATTGATTCGAATCCAATTCAGTTCGGTCAGCCAGAGGGCGTATCCGGGCGCCCCACACCAGTCTCAACCTCCCATCATTGTTATTTCAGCGAGCCACGGTCCCGGTTACTGGGTAAACGATGAGAGGCAATGCAAGCCCATCTGATTCAGCAAAGTGGCGATCCCCGTCAAGTAGGTCACCGTCAAGTAGGTCACCGTCAAGTAGGTCACCGTCAAGTAGGTCACCGGCAAGTAGGTCACCGGCGGAGGAGAACATCGGCACCTTTATCGATCAATTGCTGGCCAAGACGCCTCCCCATCTCTTTTGCGGTCTGAAGCGAATCGGTCCCCATGCGTTGTTGGCCCTGAATCTCAACTCTTTGAGATCCATCCTGGCTCAACACGACAGCGTCAAGTGAAAGCTCCCCATCGGATTGAGCTCGCCCATGAGCGCCCACCGGAGCGAGGCAACCGGCTCGAAGATGTCGCAACAAGGCCCGCTCTGCGGTGACCTCTAATAGTGATTGCTGGTCACAAATCTGGTCGAGCACCATCCGTGTTGGTTGATCGTCGACACGCGACTCCAAACCGAGGGCTCCCTGACCAATTGCCGGCAACATCCACTCTAGTCCAAATTCTTCGGTGATACGGTCCACCAACTTCAATCGAGTTAAGCCTGCTTTGGCCAACACAAGAGCGTCAAACTCTCCAGCATCCAATTTCTTTAATCGGGTATCAACATTTCCACGGATGTCCATCACTTTCAAATCCGGTCGATGGTACAGCAGTTGAGCCTGTCGTCTTAAACTACCCGTTCCAATTCGTGCTCCTGCTGGAAGATCTGAGGTACAGGAAAATCCGTTGCATATCAAAACATCCGCCGGATCCTCGCGTAAGGGAACAGATGCCAACACCAAACCCTCAACAGGGTCGGTAGGGAGATCTTTTAGACTATGGACAGCAAAATCGATTTCCCCATTCAGGATGGACTGCTGGATCCCTTTGGTAAAGGCACCGACCCCTCCAAACTCTTTCAGGGAAGCCACCGACTGATCCCCTTCGGTGGTCATAAAGACGATTTCTACTTCGATGTTTTTTTTACTGAGTTCGGTCTGAACATGTTCGGCCTGCCACCTCGCCAGCTTACTGGAACGACTTCCTAATTTTATCATGGCTGACGCCCCGGAACGAAACGGATAACAACAACACAGTTTATCGCTGCAAAGGATGGATTCACAAGACGGCCTGACTAGGCCGTCTTTTCGATACCTGCAGAAGAAACTTGATCCTGCTCAACGGGAAAAACCAGCTCAACGCAAGTTCCCTCCTCGATATTATTGATGACGACCTGACCGTGGTGCAATTCCATCAGGCGCCAAACCTTGGAAAGACCGAACCCAAGCCCGCGGCCCGCCTCACGGCCAGAGAAGAAGGGGTCAAAAACATGTCGCCTTACTTCAGGCGAAATCCCAGGACCATCATCGATAATCCTGATCCGCAGTTCGGATTGCCCAAGTACCCAATCACACCGAATTGTTACCTGTCCACCTTGACGCAACGCCTCCAGTGAATTCTGTGTGGTCGCAAAAAGCATTTCAGTCAATTGTTCACCGTCGACATCGAAATACACGGCGTAATCCACATCAACGGATACTCTGGACTGCTGATCCTCCGCCATCGAAGAAAGACGCGAAACCACTTTTTCGACCAGGGGGCGAAGCTGCACTCTGGAAAACTGAGGCTTGGGCGGTTTGGCAAAAGTCATCAGGTTACTGATCATATCATGTGCCCGAAAAGCCTGAGCATCGATAGCCATCAACCGTTGTCGCCGTTTCGGATCCGTCTCATCTCTCAACAATGCTTGAGCACGGGTTGAAATGTTGGCCAGTGGATTGTTGACATCATGACTGGCCCCGTAGGCTAATTGCCGCATGGCCGCAATTTTTTCGGTCTCCAATTGATGTTGGAAATTGGATTCCAACGTCTTCAACCTTTGCAGGCGAGCATCAACACCTCCCAATCCTGATCGGAAGAAAGGTAACTCAATCTGCCAATCGTGATTCAGCTTTTTGAATTGTTCAGACATGGCGAAATCGGTAGCTTCAAATTTAGAAAGAAGCAGTTCATGATTGACATCCGCTTGCGTCACTGCCAAGAAGGGCTTGCTGATTTCTCCGGGGATAAAAACTTCTGGACAGGCCGTTTCCATCAGGAAAAGACGTCCCGCCACCCGAGCTGCGAAATCAAATCCGGAGTCATCATGAAGGCTGAAAAAGCAGGAAACTCTCGCAAACGGTTCAGAACTCAACCTCTCAACGGAGGTCAATGGCTCAGCGTTATCGCGTACAACCGCCGATTGCTGCGTCTGCAAAACGCCGGAAAGACGTTGCTCAAGACTCACCGAACCGAGCCCACCAGCGTCCGCTACTTCTTCCAAAAATCGAGAAACGGTCCAAATCAACAAAGCTGGTGAGTCGACCAAAATCCGAGCTAAAGAAGTATCCCTCAAGTCACGGTCTTCAATCCAGAATGCTTCGACCAATTCAATGATCGAAAGATCCGGCATCGGGAACTGTTTGATGCCATTGCTCAGTTTAAGAAAAGGTAGATACCGCATCGAAATTGTTTACGCCGAAAAATCACCACGGGCAAGAATATTCGCCCGCTAAACGAAAAATGAAAAGAGACCGTTAAAGGGACGCACCAACGTTGAACCGTTTCGATTTCCCAAAACGGCGAACAAGAGCTTCTGATCACTCATCCTAAATGGCGTGCTATCAGGAAACGATGCAAGCATTCTTTCCTGATAGCAATGAACCCATTAACCGTCCAGACACAACCCATCACCCAATTAGGTGCCGGTCGCCGCCCTTTCGATATCCAGCAGTTCGCAAGCCCGATCCAAAAGTAGATCCACAGCAAAGGGTTTCCCCATAAAATCATCTGCTCCTGCTAATCGCAAGTCGTTGATCTTATCCTGTTCGACCATGCCCGAAATACAGATAATTTTGACAGTGTCCATATTGGGGTCCGAACGAACACGCTGACAAACCTCCTTGCCATTGATATCTGGAAGCATGACATCCAGTACGACCAAATCAGGACGAAATTCCCTCACCGACATACCGGCTTCAAAGCCGTTATTCGCCGTTTTAATTTCAAAACGACCATCGCGGGAAAATGTCTCAACCAACAATTCAACAAGTTCTGGATCATCATCGACGATCAGGACTTTCCGCTTGCCACTCTCCAACGCATCTGTGGGGATGCCATTGTCCTTCATGAACGAAAATAACTGATCGCGTGGAATTCGTCTGAATCGACTGCCTGGTACACGAAATCCTTTCAGGGAACCATTATCAAAACAACGAATGATGGTCTGTTGGCTGACCTTGCATATTTTTGCAGCCTCGCCGGTAGTAAACACAGTTTTGGTTGACATAACCATCCTCTCCGTAGCAATGGTTTGCGGCCAGTGGGTGGGTTAGTTAGGTGTGGCAATTTTCATTGAGGCGAATTGGTCATCAATTCGCGACCGTAGTTTGCAAAACAGCGGAACTCCCCGCGTTTGTCAAAACTACCAAAATTGCCAAGATGGTGGAATTATACCGGCGTCACTATTTACGTCAAGATTGATAAGATAACCGTAAACCCTTTGGATACAAAGAGTTGTGCCGTATTTCATTTTTTCTACCAATTGAATAACAAAAAAATCCGGCCGGAATGGCATGCATCGCGACAATCATGACGATTCAAACAAGCCGATGACCTGTAATTCCTCTAAATTTCAGAATTTCGCATGAATTCCCCAGTCGCTTGGTAATTTTCAACTTGAAATGCCGATAGGAACAGAGGAATGCCTCCGACGAAAATGCCGAAATCCCCTTCCAGAGCGGGAAGTTCGACCCGTTATCAGGCTTCCAATCGGGGTAAACCGAATGCCCCAATGCAACCCAGAACCCGACCGCCTCAACTTATTTAGAATCACCAGCTTGTAGCCACGTAGCAGTGGCCTGACATTGCTTCCCGCCGCAATGAACGTAAAAAATCACTTCAATTCGATCGTTTTCTTGACAATCGCGACGTTGGTCAGCGTATTGTCGGGCTGTGGTACGACCAATAGTCGGTCTGCTACTGAGCAATTACTGATGTCAGATTCGGTTGACCGGGTGATTAGTCAGATCAGCTTTGAACCGCTCGCCGGACAAACCGTTTTCCTCGACGTCTCCTTTATTGCTCCGGTTAAAGCCGCAGGCTTTGTCAATTCACAGTACGTGATAAGCAGTCTTCGTCAGCAACTCACTGCAGCAGGTTGCCTCATTCAGGACGCTAAAGAATCTGCGGAGATCATTGTTGAACCGCGGGTGGGCACGCTAGGAACCGATGGCCATGAGATTACGGTGGGCATTCCAACCAGTCAAGCGATCAGCACGGCGGCGTCTATTGTCTCCAATGCACCAGCAATACCATTGCTACCGGAAATTTCCTTAGCAAAGAACAGTTCGCAGTTTAGCGCTGCAAAAATCAGTGTTTTCGCCTACTACCGGGAAAGCAGACAACCCATTTGGCAATCGGGGACGCTGGTTTCCCATAGCACCGCCAAAGATACCTGGTTCTTGGGAGCTGGTCCTTTACAACACGGCACAATTTACGACGGTGTCAGGTTTGCGGGGAATCGAATCGGATTTCCCCGGATACGAAAATCGTTGGCGGCCCACCGCACAAAGCCAACTTATGAATATGATGATGAAATAGTTTTCAGCAATCCAAGATCTCTTGAATTGATGAAGAATGTTCCTGTCAGTTTCGAGAAAGACGCCTCCAAGGCTGCACCAGCTCAAAAATAGGTAACCTTGGCTATCATAGACCAGCGGATTAGCCATCGCTCCAAGCTGGCAAGGTAATGCCATACCTGTTTCGACCCCGAAGTACTTGCGTACAGCCCTCGATGGGATCACTCGCTGTTGGTGAAGCAGCGATCATCTGGACTACCAGCGTTACCATGACGAAGAATGGGGCCTCCCCGTCGCCGACGATATCCATCTCTTTGAGGAGATTTGTCTCGAGGGTTTCCAGTCTGGCCTTTCTTGGCTAACGATCCTCCGTAAGCGTGAAAACTTCCGAAAAGCGTTCGCTGAATTTGATTTTGCAGAGATCGCCCGTTTTGACGACGACAAAGACGTTGACCGCCTCCTCGGGAATCAAGGCATTGTTCGTCACCGTGGAAAAATCGAGGCGACCATCAACAACGCTCGTCGCGCAATCGAAGTCGTCGAGCAATCGAAGTCGTCGATGAATTTGGCAGTCTGGCCGCCTATGTCTGGCGATGGGCCCCTTCCTTCGCTGAACCTCACGTTGGCAAAAGCCAACAAGGACCCCCTATTCCCTGCGTCACAAAAACCTCCCAAGCTCTGAGCAAAGACTTGAAGAAACGCGGCTGGAAGTTTTTCCGACCGACAACGGCCTACGCCTTCATGCAAGCAATGGGGATGGTCAATGATCATTTAGAGGTCTGTGCCAGCCGCCAGTCCGCTAAAGAGATGCGGGATGAGTTTGAAAGTACCGAGAAAGCGAATCCATCTACCAGACCAGCCTCACAGGCGAACAAACGATCGCCCCGGAGTCGTGCAGCAGTGCGAATTTAGAGACAACATCACTGGTAGCAACCCAGTGATGTTGGACGCTGACTGGTCAAAACTCCCGCGGCTAGTCGGTGACATCGAATTCAAGTTGCACCCGATCCATTTTTGAAGAGCCCGACACAGTCAGATCAATCTCAAACGCAACCTGACCAAATTTGCAAACACCGGTATCCCCGGTTTGGCAATAAAAGAAGGGCATTTCGATACGCAACTTGTCCTGACCGTCTGCCTTGACTGGTAGCAAGATATCAAATTGGTCGCTGGGTGAGGTCAACTTAATTTTTTCGGTCGAAACCTGTGATCGATCGACCACCCCTTGGTCCCCAGGGAAATGGACATAATATCCCATCGGTGCCAGCTCGTTGGTTTTCCAACCGTCGGGCCAGTTCAGTTGAACTGAAAATCGCACCATTCCTTTTTCAGGTCTTGCGGTACCGGTCACCTTGGCAATGGAGGCCTTGGGGTAATGGATTTTGGAGCGACCGGTGTTTGGCGTAGCAATCGGCGGTTGCAGGCCTTCGATGGTCAATGTCGATACTTTGCCCGATTTGGGATCAACTTTTCGAATCAGGTGGTTATTGGTATCGGCAACGTAAAGCGTGCCGTTGGCAAACGCCAAGCCGGCAGGTTCGTCAAACGTGCCTGGCAAATCATCTGAACCGGGCTGTCCAGTCCCCGCCAAAGTTCTGGTTTCCCCCGTTTTCGCGTTAACAATTTTGATCTTGTTATTGTAGGTGTCGGCAACGAAAAGCCGAGAATCAGAATAGGCAATTCCAATGGCATGTTGCAGGAGAACATCCTTTCGTTGTCCGTCTTTGTCGCCAAAAATGAATAAACGCCCGCTCGGCTGTTCCGCTGTTCCCACCACGGTCTTAACCGGTTGGTTACCTTCGAAGGGAACCGCTCGTATGGAACTTCCTTCGGTGTCTGCTACGTATAACCAGGTGCCATCACTTGCCAGTCCACTTGGCTGAGCAAAAGATGCGGCGCCTAATCCGTAGGGTTCCGATGGCAACAATGCCCCGTCTACGATATCTTCACGCGCATTCCCGGCAAACGGCCCAATCGTCGATTCATCCAGCGGCATCTTCCAGATTTGATGCGGCCCAGCCATCGCGATATATAAATCAGTACCGTGAATCCACAATGCCCAGGGACTGTTCAACTCTGTTTTGCGTGGATCACCGCTCCACTGGGAAAACCCAGTTTCTTCTTGGTTGAAGTGTTGAAATGCACGTTTAGCCTGTCTCCCACTTCCTGCAATAGTAGTTACCGTTTTCTTTACCAGGTCGACTTTCCGCAAATTGTGGTTTTCCGTATCACAAACGTACAGAAGATCGCCGTTGAGGACCGTTCCCTGCGGATGGTCAAATTCGGCAGTATCAAAATCGCCATCGCTGTTGCCAATTTGTCCCGAGCCAATCGTCCCCATCAATTTTCCATCAAGGTCAGTGATAACGATCCGGTTGTGGTTGCTGTCAGTAATAAACAGCCGTTTACCTTTTTCATCTGCTAGAATTTTTCCGGGGAATCGAAGTGGTGTCGGTTTTTCTTTTGCGCTCTCCAATTCAAAACGAAGCGGTGTCTTATCAAGCAGACCCTTTTTATCGTAATAGTCCAAAACCGGCTTCAGAAAGGCATCAAGATCTTCAAACCGAATTTCGCCAGAATGTCCGGCAACCAATTTCCCTTCCGGGTCCAACATCCTGAGGGAAGGCCAGCTCCGTGCTGAAAACTGGTCCCAGACTTTATGGTCAAAGTCGTTGATGACCGGGTGTTCGATTTCATATCTCAGGATTGCCTCACGAATATTCTCGGTGTCCTTTTCATTTTCAAATTTGGCTGAATGGACACCAATCACAACCAATCGGTTGGGGTATTTCTTTTCAAGCTTCTTAAGCTCCGGGAGAACGTGAATACAGTTGATGCAGCAATAGGTCCAAAAATCCAGAATTACAAATTTCCCTTTGAGATCAAGCTTGCTGATCGGCTTTCGAGTATTGAGCCATTCCACACCCTTGGGAAAATCCGGCACGTCAAATCGACGCTGAAAGGGAGCATCCGGATCGTCGTCGACCGCCACCTGTTTTGTTTGGGCAACCGGATCCAGTTTTGCCTTGGAGGTGTCCTGACAGACGGCTCTGTTTTGGAATCCGGCGACCACTCCAATCAGTAGCATCAGGGACCAGCTCGTCCTCAATCTACTCCAATTAGAAAACCCACTGGGTTGTCGCTCAATCTCCATTTTTTCTGGACGAAATGACATAGAATCTCTCTCGGTTCGGATGGTTCTTTCAAAAGATGAATTCCACATGCAGCGCAACCCAAATGGTGGTATCACCCCATCAGTACGCCACAAAGTAAGCCGTAAAGTAAGCTGCAAAATACCGTGGTGTTTTAATACCAATGGGCACATCGCCTACAGGCTTTTAAGAGACGCCAATCGACGCCCCACTGAAAATTCATGTTATCAGATTACAATAGCCTGCTGACCGGGGGCAACCGGTTCGCAAATCAATTCATGCCGCACCGAGAAAATGGATGCACCACCCTTTTTTCCATTTCAGCTTGCCCAAACTATCAATTATCGAGTTGATCACCGCCTGACAAGGACCACCCTTTGGGGCCCGATGAGCCGCCGCCCGTCTATTGGCTTTCCCGATAAGCTCAGCCTTGGGTCACCAAGTCAGTTTCGATAACCAAAGGTGAATCCGCCCAATAGGCTCTTGATGGTCCTTCACGAGGATCAACGACCGTTCCGATTCCAACTGAAAAAAAATACCACCCACGATCCCTTCCCCCAAAAAGGGTAGGGCAACTCCGTCGCAATCCTCAAATTTTTTCTCGAAATGTTTTTACGTTCCCAAATGCTGAAAATGACTCCCAACACTGGATTCACCCCAAGTTTGGCTACTGAAATTAAGGAAAAATGGACTTCAGCGTTCAATAGGTTTGAGAAAGAGTAGGAAATATGCCGATTTTAACAAAACCGCAACATCCTTACCCAGCGAGAATGCAGCCCATGCATTTCTTATCAAAATACTCTGTCCCTTGGCACTCGAGGCTCTGGATGCTGGCAACGGTGATTGCTTGCTCCTTGACCAGTGCAGGACAGGTCATTTCCGAGGATTGGACGCGAAAGTGCATTGCCAATCGATCCCACGACTTCGGCACGGTCGCTCGAGGCGCTAAAGTCGTGCATTTTTTCGAGTTGAAAAACCCAACCGATCGCCCAATTCACATCGCTTCGGTCCGCTCAAGTTGTGGTTGCACTTTTGCTTCGATCGTCGACCCGGTGATACCCGTTGGTGGTACAGGCAAGATTGCCGCTGAACTCAAAACTCGCTCCTTTCTGGGAAAAAAAGAAGCAACGATCACCGTTTCTCTCGACCAACCCCAATTTGCAGAAATCCAGTTACGTGTCTCAGCGTATATCCGCCGGGACATCGTATTCTCCCCGGGAGAACTTCGGTTTGCGAACGTGCCAGCAGGCAAAACTCAATCCATCACAACCCTGATTCACTATGCTGGCTCTCCCAATTGGAAGATTGTCGACGTATGCAGTTTTAGCAAGTTTCTCACGGCCGATTTAATTGAAATCGAAAGGACTGGATCCTCAGTAAAATACCAATTAACAACGACCTTGAAAGAAACTGCACCTCCGGGTGTTTCTCAGGGACAGGTGATCATTAAGACCAATGATCTGAAGGCTTCCAGCATACCGCTTTCCTTTTTTACAGAAGTGGTTTCCCCGATTCGAGTCAGTCCAACCATCGTTCGATTTCAAGCTGAAAACAAATCGGAAGAAGTCCAAAAGAAACGCATTTTCTTTTCAGCAAAGAACGACTTTCGCATCGTTGGTGCCGTGTGCAGTGACACCCGCGTCAATGTCGAAATCAGCCCCAAATCCAAAAAGAATCACCGGGTACTCGTTTCTTTTCAAGGCAATGGTTCATCTTCACTTCGCTCCAGTCCCAACAACGATCCGACTGGGATTCCGATTCAATTTCGAACCGATCTGGAAGGTGGCAAGACAGTCGATATCAATATCCAATTCGACTGACCTCCAGCCGGTGACTACTGGCTGTTGACCGTGATGAGCGGGGCCTATCGCCAGTCCAAGTCCACCACACCACCACACCACCACAACTCGTTACTGCTCAAAGGCACACGCGGCTTTCCAGGAGCTAACCCGGACAAATTGTTTTCTAGAACAAACTGGATGACACACGCCAAGTTGAACAAATAGCCGGCCTGGTGATCCCCTCAGACCATCTCATCCGGCGAGGTATTCAGCAACACTACGCAACAACGGATCGATGGTCTGATTTTGAATTTTGTGCGGGGGGCTCCAGCTCAACCATTCGTAACCGTTGTGCTCGGTCAACTGAATTTCCCGTTCACAATCGACGTACCCCAGAAAGACAACCAGCTCCTTGGTCATCCATCCCGGCTCAGCGGCTCCATCCTCAGCGGACTCACTGCGGATAGAATAGAAATGTCGGAAAACAAACTCCCTATCCAACAACAGCTCTTGTTGCCCGATACCGGTTTCTTCTGCCAACTCGCGAAACGCGGTCTGCAAATCGGATTCCCCCGGGTCAACATGCCCCTTAGGCAAATCCCATCGATCCTCATGCTTCAGGAGTAAAAACTTAGTCGCTGGAGACTTACAAAAAATAATGAACCCGCAGGAACGTGGCCTGTTATGCAATTGTTTTCCTTCACTTTGAAAACGTCACTTGCGGGGATATCCACCGCATACAATAGGCGACCAACGCGTTCTGTACCGCACGTCAGCGCGATGCCCAAACTGACATTTTCATACCGAGCGCACCTTGTGGCAAGGTCAGATGATTCGCCTGACCAACAGTCGTCAAACACCTGCCCCTGAGACCAGATGGCATCCTCTGCCCTTGATTTGTTCGCGAATCTATTAATTCAGGTGTTTAGTACAATTGCGGTATGTCTTTGGTGACCGTCTGCACAATCATGCGAACTCTGATTGGAATTTCCATCATCGCATCTAGCTGCTTTACCACAATTTCGCCGTGCTGCTTGCCGTACTTCTCTTTCAACGTTTTTTCCAAGGCCGGACCCGGACCCCCAAGATTTTCC
This sequence comes from Planctomycetota bacterium, assembly GCA_014238905.1. Classification (GTDB taxonomy): domain Bacteria; phylum Planctomycetota; class Planctomycetia; order Pirellulales; family Pirellulaceae; genus JABAAE01. The sequence continues at coordinate 102,969 of JABAAE010000012.1, read as the reverse complement.
TTTCGGCTTATGATCGATTCAATTTTTTCTCCAATGGTCTTAAGTTTGCTTTTTGCCTTTTCGGCATCTTCGACGGTCTCAACTCCCTCGAGCACATTCACCATGTTTTTCAATTCAGCAATGTAATCTCCAACCACCTTGTCGTGGCTATCTCCACACCCTGCCGTCACAAGACAACTTAAAGCGAAAACGATGACGACTGTTTCGCGGTACATGTGGATCCCTTTTTATGAGATAAGTTTTTTATCTTAAAGTATAATCGTTTGTAAAATTGATTGGTCATGATCTCGTGCTCTGTTTTTTACGACTTTGTCTGAGCCTCCGCATCCAAATGATTGCATCCGTCGCCGGCATGTAATCGAAGAGTCAAAATCAGGTCTATTGTCAGCCGATTCAGTTGTGGCCAATCCATTCACATCCAATTGAACAACAAAAACATCAAGGTGTCATCCAACTCATGGTCAAAATATACACACGCACTGGTGACGATGGTACAACGGGGCTGTTCGGTCGAGATCGAGTTTCAAAGTGCTCTCAGATCATCCAAACCTTGGGTGATATCGATGAACTAAATTCATTTGTTGGCCTGTTAAACTCGTTTTCACTGACCGATCCTCAGCTACATTCTGAACTTCGTCGAATCCAGAATCAGTTATTTGACATCGGCAGTGCCATTGCGGCTCCGTTGGACTCCCCGCTGGTTTCGAACTTAGCAACCAACATCAGTACCGATGTCCTAGAAGCTCAAATTGATCGTATGCAATCGGAGCTACCCACTTTGCAAAACTTTATTTTGCCCGGTGGTGGACGGGAATCCGCTGCCGCCCATGTCTGTCGGGCGACTTGCCGGAAAGCAGAAAGAAGCCTTGTCACCTTTTATGACTCGGCAGCTCAGCCCCTGGAGTTCCTGACGGCCATTCAATATTTCAATCGGTTGAGCGACTATTTTTTTGTCGTCGCTCGTTACCTCAATCATCAAGCTGGCCTGGAAGACGTCCTTTGGGAACCCACGACGTTGAAATGAACAGAATTTGTCGGCCGGGAAGGGCCTCCGCCAAGCCGCCCGACGGCCGTGCGCTCGGCAAAAACTTTCGCAGCTGAACCCGTAAAACCGAGTCGACTGGACGCCGAACTCATCGATCAAAAACCGGGATCATTGAGGAAAATCATAACTGGGGTTCTTGATATTGAAATCCTCATCGGTTAACCCCACGTTGATCTCAAGGTCGGTGAAGGTATAGGTTTCCTGCAGGACTGGTTTTCCACCTTCTTCTTTAGGCCAAGAGTAAGCAGAATAACTGATGGGCACATTTAATTGGTCATCAATAAAAATCTTGGCAATGTGGAATTCGAAATGCTCCCGCTCCACAGGGTGCCGTATTTCGATCATGGTACAATCCCGGCCATTGATCTTGCTCGACCTATTAATGTTGACAACACACTCTCCCTGCTGCCGGTCTCTTTCGCCTTTCTCGATCATGCGAAGGATCAGGGTTTCCAATCCAATCTCCGTCATGGGGTAACGATTTCCCTTTCGTGCCAGCATTCCGGTAGGCGCCAAGTTTAGCTGGATATTTCTGCCAAAGACATATTCATGAACCGTCAGCCGATCCTTGTTATGGTCCTTTTGCCAAATGACTTCCCGCCCAGCCATCGCCTTGGGTTTCAGGAATTTAACATAGACACTCATTGGAGATTGCGACAAATCGCTGGATACGCCATTGTGACGAATCTTGATTTCCATCACCTCAACGGGCAGGAGTTTTTTACCGATCCGCTCCTGTTTATGCATCACAGCGGTGTAGTCTTGGACGTTTCCACGAATATTTTCCAAGCCCATTTTGGCGACAACGACGGCAGGATCGAGTGGATGTGTCGCGTTGGTCGGAGGATGACTGGTGAAATAGTTGGTGATCACTGCAGCGTCTTCCATTTTTTGAGAAACGACCGCCTTTGCATCATCGATGTCGGTAGATTCATTGATGACCACATTCAGGCTCTTACCTGAAGTATCTACGACCGGGCGTCCGGTATCTGTCAAACTCAAGTAGGCCACCAAGGTCCCTCCCAAGGCCCCCAATGAGATGATGCCGATCATCACAGCCTTCCAACGCGCCGAAAGACGAGGCGAGGACTCGTTGGGCAAGGGGTCTTTTGGAGCAGTCTCTTTGAATGTCGAATCCATTAAGTCACTCAGGCGAAGATCTGCGCTCATTTAACTATTCCTTTAGTTTTTCAAAAAACGGCGGAAAATGCTAGAACGGATATCACACAACAAATTTCGTCATCCGGCTGTTGATTCGAGCTTTTATCAGTCTATCTCTCGATGCTCTGGCATCTCGATAGATCGGCTCAAATGACCTGATGGTGAATTCCGTCCAACATTTGGTTGAGAGGCCCCTGGTCCTTCCCCTTGGTGATTTTGGGGACAAAGCGCTCTAAATGTTTCATCGGCACCCATCGTTGTATCGGCACCGATTGGCAATAGTTTGGAAACCGATTCGACCATTTTCCCCAGAGGACCGTTTTTCTTCGGGAATACTGCACCAATAGGTATTCTTTTCGAAATCCGGACAACGGCCAGAGACTTCGTGAGACCGAATTTTTAGTCAACCGCTACAGTTTGACTTAAGAAGGAACTGGGTCCAAACCGGCCGCAAACAGCCACCTTTACGACAACAATCAACGAAATGGTCTGCAGAATCCGCGGAAAAAGCCTCTCTTAATTCAATGTTTGACCTGACAATTCAGTACTTCAATACTTGCGAAAGGCCGCTATTTCCATGGATAATTGGGTATTCGCCGGATCGTTTCCCGCAACGATGTTTTTTATTCCTAGCTTTATCACTCTACACATGGGATTCCCTCTAATGCCTACTCCGAGATTCGCAACATTGTTTGTCGCGATGTTGGTCCTGTCTACCAACGTCAATGCTCAAAAACCGACCGCAGAACCATTTGGAAAAACCAAGGATGGCATTCCCGTTGAAGTCTATACATTAAAAAGCAGCAAGGGCCTGATCGCAAAAATCATGACCCGTGGGGCAACATTGACTGAACTTCACCTTCCGGACGCCGATGGAAAAACGGAGGACTGTATTTTAGGTTTTGACAGTGTCACCGGATATGAATCAGAAGACAACCAGTACTTCGGCTGCTCGACAGGTCGCGTCTGTAACCGAATTGCCGAAGGTAAATTTTCGTTGGACGGAAAGGAATATACCCTGGCGGTCAACAATGACCCTAATCACCTCCATGGCGGCGAGGCAAAAAGCCTTGACAAGGTAGTTTGGACAGCCAAACCCTTCACCAGGAAAGATGGATCGGGTGTCTCTTTCACCTATACCAGCCCCGACGGCGAAGAAGGCTATCCCGGTGAGCTAAAGGTCCGAGTCAACTATTTTGTTCCCAAAGATAAGAACAATCTTTCGATTAGCTACCTAGCGACCACCGACAAAGCAACGCCGGTAAATTTAACCAACCACGCCTATTTCAATTTGGGTGGAGCTGGCAGCAAGACAGCCATGGGGCAAATGCTGAGAATCAACGCGGACAAGTATACTCCAAGCGATGACACTTTGATTCCCACCGGTGAACTGGCCCCAGTCGAAGGTACCGACCTCGATTTTCGTAAAATGGTTCGAATCGGCAAACGCGTAAAAAACTTTGACGAAAAACCGGAGATTGGTTACGACCATAATTTTGTATTAAATGCTCGCCCCGAAGGAAAGAACATGGTCATGGCAGCAACTTTGCGTGATCCCAAGTCAGGCCGCACCATGAGAATCCAGACCACCGAGCCTGGTATCCAGTTCTATTCGGGCAACTTTTTAAAGGGCCAAACAGGTAAAGAGGGAAAAACCTACTCTCACCGCAGCGCGATTTGTCTGGAAACACAGCATTACCCGGACTCCATTAACAAGCCCAACTTTCCCAGTGTCGTTTTAAAGCCAGGTGATGAATTCAAATCCCAAACGGTGCTACAGTTTTCCGCGGCCAAACCGAAAGCGGCGAAAGGCAAAAAGCAAGCCGGAAAATAGTCCTGCCGAACGGACATCATTTTCTTTCCCGATAAACGGCTTCTCAAAGAGCCGTTTATTTTTTTGGCCCGAGGTATTTTTTCGCCCGAGGTATTTTTTCGCCCGAGGTATTTTTTCGCCCGAGGTATTTTGAAGAGCGGATCCTAGTAAGCTAACCAGGAAAATCGACCCCCAAATCAGTCGAAATCTTCTGCAAAGTAGACACGACTTCGGGGTTAAGCGGGACGCCGTTGGCCGTGCGATCGGCAATCGCAGCCTGTTCTGGCTCTCCGGGAATCAACACCGGCAATTCTGGATCAACTGGTGTGGCCGCCCGGAAAAGCGAGATCCATGCTTGGATCCTGTCACTGTACTCAGCCAAGTCTGTAATCGCCTCAACCTGAAAGGCACCAAACAGGTGTCCAAGCCCCTTTCCATACAGCGGCGTAGGGGAAATCTCCGGCAGCATGAAATGAGGCCCGAAAGGACCAAAACCAGAATCGCCCAAGACGCCTGAGAGAATATCAGTCAAAGCCGAAAGACAGTATCCTTTGTGTACGCCATGATCCGGGACTGAACCAATCGGCAACATTGAGTACGGTTGATCACCGCCTAATTCAGAAGGGTCAGTCGTGTGATCGCCGTTGCTGTCTAATCCCCAACCCATTGGAATTCTCTCTTTTTGCCGTTGGGCGATTTCAATCTTGCCGTAGGCTACTGCACTAGTGGCCATATCGATCATGATTGGAAAACTACCGGGCACAGGTATTCCGACTGAAAACGGGTTGGTTCCCAACATCGGCTGGCTTGACCGGGCAGGGGCCACTTGAGAGGTCGCGTTGGAAAGCGCCCACGCAATCAGATTTTTTTCCGTTGCCTGACCGGTATAGTATCCAGCAATTCCAAAGTGATTCGAGTTGCGTACACTGACCCAGGCGGTCCCGTTTTCCTGAGTCTTTTTTATACAAATCTGGTTGGCGACCGGCGCCACCATGATTCCCAATCCACCACCACCATCCACCAATGCCGTCGAACCGGTTTCACGAATGACCTGAACGGCCGGGTTGGCCGGAGCGAAGCCACGGCTTAACCATTTCACATAAATGTGCAGCCGTGCAATGCCGTGAGAATCGATGCCACGCTTGTCACTTTCAGCCAGCACTTCGGCGCCCAAAGCCGCATTGCATTCACTACATCCCAGCCGCCGAAAAACGGAAACTGAAAAATCCTGTAGCTCTTGTAAACGAAATCGATTGGCAACTTGCATGTTCAATCCAGCAAAAAATTAACGGCCATGGGGTGTTTTCTTTTTTTTATTCCAAAACTCAGCGTCTCAGTTGAATTCCAACCCCAACCCCACTTTTGTGCAATCCCGCCCCTCAACACCAAAAGCAAGCCATCGCCTGATAAAGACCACAATCTTACGGCAATATGCAATGGCGAACAGGTCTTCCTGCTAAGATTAGAATAGGTGCCTACCTCGCTGGTATCAAACCCGCCTGTTGTCAATTTGGACAACAACCCGAATTTGATCCAGGCCAAATCGCTTTCTAAAGACATCTCACCCAACCCGGCACACCAGACAATTTAATTTGTTTCATTTCGCTGGCAAAATGGCGAAGAGGAATCCCCTGACGAATGATAGCCAAATCCAATTTGCATAAAAGAAGAATCTTCAGCCTTGTTGCAGGCTTCAGTTTGGGATTATTTCACGGTGATCTTTGCGGGCAAGAACCGCCAGCAAAAAAGAAATCCACTCCGCCACCGGTCTCCGCGAAACAAGACTCACAAACGACTCAGCAAAAAGACAAAATCATCATCGAGCTTGAAAACCGCATGCGAAAGCAACAGGAAGAACTTCAACTGCTCAAGCTCTTCGCCGAGTCCCTTTCAGAAATTGAGAGAAGCTACGTCCAACCCGTAAACCGTCGTCGATTAATCGAAGCTGCCATAGAAGGCATGCTGGACGAACTCGATCCCTACTCAGATTTTATTCCGCAAGAGGAACTGGCCGAATTCCAGACCGACATCGAATCGGAGTACGGTGGCATTGGAATCCGTGTCGTCAAACGGCCAGACGAAGACTACCTCCGAGTTACCACCCCGATACTGGATTCCCCGGCCTACCAGGCCGGCGTGAGAGGAGACACCTGGATTGTAAAAATAGGCGAGATTGACGCCAAAAATTTTTCCGTGACAAAGGCAATCGAACTGATGCAGGGGGATATTGGTTCGACATTGGAGGTCACGTTCCGCGATCCCGAAAATGGGAAAGATCAAAAACTTGAAATTGCACGGGCATTAATTCAGGTGAAGACGGTTTTGGGTGATCAGCGACTGCCTAATGATCAATGGGATTACTTCCTGAGAAGCGGTCCTTCATTGCCAGCAGAAAAGATCGGCTACATTCGTATCACCAATTTTGGTCGGCAAACCGGAGACGAACTCAAGGCCGTTATGAACCAACTCCTGGAAGACAGACTCCAAGGATTAATTCTGGATTTAAGATTCAACCCAGGGGGATTACTTTCAGAAGCCATCACGATTTCAGATCTTTTTGTTGACAAGGGGTTGATTGTCCGCACCGAGGGAAGGAATGCGAGCCCACGTCGGTGGAAGGCCACCCAGAAGGGAACACTGACCGGATTCCCCATCGCCATCCTTGTCAACGGCCGCAGCGCTAGCGCCAGTGAAATCGTCGCAGCTTGCCTGAAGGACGCCGACCGAGCCGTTGTCGTAGGCCAACGCACTTTTGGTAAAGGTAGCGTTCAAAATATGGTCGAGTTGGAAAACGGCAGAAGCCTGATGAAACTGACAACGGCTGCCTATTTCCGGCCCAATGGGCAGAATATCAACCGCATGTCAAACCACTCAGAAGACGACATTTGGGGTGTCAGGCCCAGCAGTGGATACGAAGTAAAAATGCTGCCTGAATCTGACTTGAAATACCGGAATTATCGGCGTTCCCGGGATGTCATTGGACGGCGGAAGGAAAACCAATCAGAGGTTCAGGAGTTCGATGATTTGCAGCTCAAGAAAGCCCTCGAATATACCCGATCTCAAATCAATCTTTCAGCTAGTCCGGAAAATAATTCAACACCACTGAAACAGCGGTGCCCTTGAAGTAAAACTCTTCGGGTCAGGCTACGTGCATGTTGACTGTACAGCCGCATGGCCTACCCCATTCCGGGCGGCCACGAAGAAAGTACAAAAGAAACCGGCCGCCTACCGGGACCTAGACTGGGCTTACCGACTCGATTCGTCTAACGCCACGACGCTGGTGGCTCATCAAATCATGAGAGATTCAACCACCGTATTTTGCAAAAGTCGTCCCGGTAACATCGGTTACCGCGTGAAACAGGCTTCCGGCATGCGGTTGCTTACCAAGCTCCTCGTCGGGAATGCCCTTACGAGCGGTCGTTATGAACAGCTCGTTCAGCTCAGCCCCACCAAACGCGCAGGCTGTCACGTTGGCAACCGGGAGATCAATTGTCTCCAACAACTTTCCATTTCGGGGATCAAACTTGGCTACACACCAACCACCCCACATTGCAATCCAAAGGTCGTCGTTGACATCAATCGCCATTCCGTCCGGATAGCCTAACCCTTCGGGAATTTCAATCGCAGTCCGACGAGACGAAATGTTTCCGGTCTCTAAGTCAAATTCGTAAGCGTCCACCTTACGGGTCGGTGAATCAATGTAATACATCGTTTTTCCGTCCTGCGTCCAAGTGATTCCATTGGAGATAAAAATCCCTGTTTCCCTGGCGTGGCACTTCCCTTGCTGATCGAGACAATAAAGCGACCCGGTTGCTTTTTCTTCGGCCTTTTCCATAGTACCAGCCCAAAACCGGCCGGTCGGATCACACTTACCGTCATTAAAACGGTTTCCAGGATGGTCAGGCTCGGGATCCAAAATCAGGTTTAACTCACCATCAGTCGGGTCAAACCCATAGAACCCTTTTTCCAACGCAACGGCCAACCCACCGGACTCTCTTAATACAACCGTACCAATTTGTTGCCCCATCGAATAACGGGTATTCTCATTACGCTTTGGGTCAAAACAATAAAGCTCGCCCTGGAAAATATTAATCCACCAAAGCTTCTCCTGTTCCTGGTCCCAAATAGGTCCCTCGCCGAGAAATACCCTGGTATCCAAAACCAAATTCGCTTGCGACATCATTTACCCCTGTAATAAAACCGCCAAATTCTCGAAGTGTGTGACGAGGAACTGCTGAAAATCCTTGTCCTCGATCTGTTCGATCGTATCAAAATCAATACGGATCAAATCGCGTTCTTGGTTTTTCGTGTCCAATTCCGACGAAGTTCCAAAATCAGCAAACTCGCCATAGGAAACGGAATTCTTAGGCGAGTAAAGAAACAGTGGAATGATCGTTTCTTTCTTTGTATTGATAGATCCCCAGATTGTTTTTTGCCCAGGCGCCTGGAAATGAGCAAGAACTTTGTTATCCCAAACCCAATCAACTTCGCCGGCGGCTTGATTGACCAAAGCCTCCAGTTTGCTCAGCAGCTGTTCCTCCCATTTTCGATGTTTGCCCACTGAAAATCCCTTGGTAGAGAAATGCCAGGTCCGTCCGAGCTTTTTCCAGGGCATATGATTTTCTATATTCTCCTCACTCTTGACGGTTTGAAATTGAAAGCCTTTGACAGCGTCCTCCAGAAAATTCCAAAAGTCGGTTCGATTCAACTCTTCGAGGGAATGTGCCCGTATTTCGACTTCCTGCCAGGGCCCCGCCAAATTCTGACATTTTACACGGGAGTCGTTTCCATACATGGGAATATCATCCAGTTGATTCAACGTCAGCAAGGTAATCCTGTTTTGAAGATCTTCCTTTTTGAAAGTATTTCGACGTACACGAAACTTCATTTTCAAGAGCCACGACTCTCCCGTCAGTGCATGGAAAAACCAACCCAGATTTTTCTTCTGGCCACTTATTTCAACCACATTACGGCTGTTCCAATTCGTATCCGAGAATCCACCTAACTCATGAATCCGGTCTACAACCTGATCCACAATACGACCGTCCCATTTAACAGGACTTCCGTTTCGGTCGACGCATTCAGCGGTATGCCAAGCGCGACCGTTTCGTTCCCACGGCATGGCAATGTCGTTTCCGACCTCGGTCAACTCCAAATCACCTTTTTTTTCCTTCTCGGTGACATAAGGATCATAGACCTTTCTTTGTTTGTAGTGAGATTTAACAAGGCTCGACTCAAGTGCATCTCCGGTATGTGATCTAAGAAGTTTGGACGATTTCTTCCTGGCGGCGATGGCATGCTCGACGATCTGCTCCGGTGTCCCGGTCGCAACCACCAATCCGCCGTCCTGGCCGGCCTCGGGTCCCATGTCGATAATCCAATCCGCATTCTTGATGATATCCATATTGTGCTCGATCAGCACAACCGTATTACCAATATCCACGAGACGATGGAGGACTTCCATCAACTTTTCCAAATCGGAAAAATGCAGACCGGTCGTCGGTTCGTCCAACAGGTAGAGGGTCCGCCCCGTATCAGGTCTTGCCAATTCAGCGGCGAGTTTTACTCGCTGAGCTTCACCACCGCTCAACGTTGGAGCAGATTGGCCCAACCGGACATAATCCAAACCTACATCACAAAGCGTCTGAAGAATGCGACGTATCTTGGGAATATTCTTGAATAGCTTGAGAGCATCACCGCAACTCATTTCCAGGACGTCACTGATCGAATAGCCGTGATACTTCACGGCCAACGTCTCCACGTTATATCGGTTTCCTTGGCAGGTTTCGCATTGGACCCACACATTGGGTAAAAAGTGCATTTCGATACAAATCTGCCCATTTCCAGCGCATTCTTCACAACGCCCACCCGGCACATTGAAGCTGAATCTTCTGGGAGAAAAGCCCCGCACCTTACTTTCAGGCAATTGGGAAAACAACGTACGGATCAGCTCAAAAACACCCGTGTAAGTAGCCGGATTGGACGTCGGGGTATTGCCCAATGGGGTCTGGTCGACCCGTATGACCTTGTTGATGTTCTGAATCCCGCGAATTCCATCATGACTGCCCACTGTCGCTGTCGCTCGGTGAAGGCGTCTAGCCAATGAATTGAAAAGAATCTCATTGACCAACGAACTCTTGCCGCAACCGCTGGGACCGGTGATCACCGTCACCGTTTCCAGAGGAATGCTGACGTGGATATTCTTAAGATTGTTATGACGTGCTCCGACCACATCAATTGAATTGGCAATCGCGAATCCATCGCGTTGCTTCTTCTTTTTCACCAGTTTTTTCTTGGTTGCAACCGCTGCGGTCGATTTCTTTTTCAAAGAGCTGGTCGTCCCGGAATAGGGTTTGATCGCCGGCCGTCGATCCATGGGAATGGGGATCGCTTTTTTACCGGCGAGGTAAGGGCCTGTGACAGAGGCCCGCTTTTTTGAGATTTTGTCGAGGGTGCCCTCGGCGACAATCTGTCCTCCGTTGATCCCCGCCTTGGGACCAAAATCAACAATCGCATCAGCGCTTTCGATCACTTCTTTATCATGTTCAACCACCAAGAGAGTATTTCCTAAATCTCGCAAACGATGTAACGCCTTGAGCAAACGGCGATTGTCGCGAGGATGAAGTCCAATTGTCGGTTCGTCCAAGACGTACAACACTCCACAAAGTCCACTTCCCAGTTGACTGGCCAGACGAATACGTTGTGCCTCACCATTGGAAAGCGAAGCGGCGGTTCGCGCCAAAGTGAGATAATAGAGTCCGACGTCCACCAAGAATTGCAAGCGGTTACTAATCTCACGCAAGACTTCCCCAGCGATTTTCTTCTCGCGACCAGTCAGTTTCCATCCATCGACCACAGCCGCCAACTTCTGCAAAGGCAGCCGGCAAATATCTCCCATAGTCAAATCCCGAAAACGCATCGCACCGGCATCATCACGCAAACGGCTACCATCACAATTGCTGCATTCCACTTCGTCGACAAAACTCTCCAGTTTCCGCCGAAATTCAAATGACGTTCTTGCTGCGTCTTCCAACGAGGGATAAAGCCCCTTGTATTGAAACCGGAACAGGGGCAGTTTCAAATTGGTTGTCTTTTTCGACCCTTTCTTTTTGGCTCCAGATTTCTTCTCATCAACCACATCAATCCAAAGATCTCCTGTACCGTGAAAAAGCACTCTCCGTTCCCTACTGGTGAGTTCCTCCAACGGTTTTTCAATTGGAAAATTAGTCGCTTTACCAAAAGCGCTGATCATTTTTTCCCCGATTTCAGTCGTCGTCGCCGGCCAAAGTGATATCGCCCCTTGGGATAGCGACAACTTCGGGTCGTTGATCAATGCAGCGGGGTTAGCGCCGGTCTGCGTACCCAGTCCTTCACACGATTGACACCAACCCAATTGGCTGTTGAAGGAGAAATGATGCGGGCTCAAACGTTCGAAACTGCGGCCACAACCGTCACAGGCCAAATGCTGGCTATGGCGAACGACTTTCCATCTTTCCTCAGAAGCTTCTTCATCAACTACGGCAACGTGCAAAACCCCTTTCCCTATCGCCAACGCGGCTTCAATACTTTCAGCAATTCGCGAATGAGCTTTTTCACTAACGGTTACACGGTCGACTAAAACCTCGATTTCGTGTCGCCTTCGCCGGTCGATCGAAGGTGGATCTTCAGTTGTAAACGTCGTGCGATCAACTCGCACCCGAGCGTAACCATTGGCTTTCAAGTCATCGAACAGATTCTCAAAATTGGTCTGGGATTCCACCTCGACCGGTGCCATTAAATAGAGCTTGGTCCCATGGGGTACATCAAGAACTTTTTTGGCGACTTGATCCACGGTTTGGGTACCGATCGGCACGTCGCAGTCTGGACAGTAATTTTTTCCAAGACGGGACATCAGGATACGCAAATAGTCGTAGACTTCGGTTACCGTTCCAACGGTTGACCTTGGCGTACTGCCAAGGTTCTTTTGTTCAATGGCAATTGCGGGTGAGAGCCCCTGAATATGCTCCAGCTTGGGTTTTTGCATCTGGTTTACAAATTGCCGAGCATAGGAGCTCAAACTTTCGACGTACCGGCGCTGGCCTTCGGCGTAAATCGTGTCCATTGCCAGCGAGCTTTTACCGCTTCCGCTGGGACCACAAAAAACGGTCATTTGATCACGTTCAATCTTAGCGTCAACGCTTCGAAGATTGTGTTGGGACGCTCCCTGCACCACAATATTCTTGGTGAAATCTACGGGCTTTCGAGGCTCAGAAATCGGAACGGTCTTACGAACTTGTGTTTTCTGTTCAAAATACGTTTTCAAGGCTCGGCCAGTATACGATGCCTCGCATGCTGCAATGGTTTCAGGTGGTCCGGCGGCTACAATCTCCCCCCCACCGGCTCCGCCTTCCGGACCAATATCAATAATCCAATCAGCGGTCTGGATCACGTCCAGATTGTGTTCGACGACCAGTACCGTATTCCCGGCCTCGGTAAATTTCTGAAGTACAGCCAGCAGCATTCGAATATCGGCAAAATGCAATCCTGTCGTGGGTTCATCAAGAAGATAAAGCGTTTTTCCGGTGGACTTTTTTACAAGTTCTCTAGCTAACTTGATCCGTTGAGCCTCGCCCCCGGAGAGTGTTGGCGAGGGTTGACCGATCTTAAGATAATCCAACCCGACATTTTTCAGGGTTAACAGCTTGTCGTAGATCTTGGGAATATTTTCGAACAACTCCAACGCATTTCCGACTTCCATGTCGAGAATTTCGGCGATGTTATAATCCTTGAAACGGACCTGCAAAGTCTCCTGGTTGAACCGATTTCCACCGCACACCGGACAAGAAACCCAAATATCTGCCAAAAAGTCCATTTCGAGTTTATTCGCTCCATTGCCCTCGCAGGCCTCACATCGTCCCCCCTTCACATTAAAGCTGAAGCGTCCTGGTTTGAATCCACGTTTTTTGGAATCCGACATTTGGGAAAAAAGTGAGCGGATTTCATCGAAAACCTTGATGTAGGTTCCGGGATTACTCCGTGGCGTCCTTCCAATTGGGCTCTGATCGATCGCTATCAACTTATCCAGATGATCGATGCCGACAATTTCATCATGGTCTCCCGGTTCGCCCAATCCTCGATTCAGATCGCGACGAAGTGCCTCAACAAGGATTCCGTTGACCAGCGAACTCTTGCCAGAACCAGAAACGCCGGTAATACAAACAAAACAACCCAACGGAATTTCGGCGGTCACGTTTTTCAGGTTGTTATGCCGGGCCCCGATCACGCGGATGAGTTGATTCTCCTTGGCGGTCCGAGTCAGTTGGGGGCGTGGGACCGTTTCGACCCGACTAAGATAGCGTCCAGTCACGCTTCTCTTGGATTTAATCACTTCTGCGGGAGGACCCTGAACAACGATCTCGCCACCACGAATCCCTGGGCCTGGTCCGAAATCAATGATGTGATCGGCGGCCCACATTGTGTCTTCGTCATGCTCAACGACGACGACGGTGTTTCCGAGATCCCGGAGTTTCTTAAGCGTCGAGATCAATCGATCGTTGTCCCGAGCGTGCAAGCCAATCGAGGGTTCATCCAATATATAGAGCACCCCCACCAATCCACTTCCAATTTGGCCTGCCAACCGGATCCTCTGTGCCTCACCCCCTGACAAAGTCGGCGCGCTTCGATCCAGGGTCAAGTATTCCAAGCCAACGTTTAGCAAAAACCCAAGCCGGGTTTGGATTTCTTTTAGTGCTTCGGACGCAATAAACGCACGGGTCGCATCCAAGTCGACATCGGAAAAAAAATGGTATGCATCCAAAATGGGGAGCGTCGTAATTTCGGGCAACGTCAAGTCGGGCTTTTTCCCAAAACCCTCATGGCGGGTCCGCATTTTTACAGCTCTTGCCTGGTCGGAAAGCCGACCTCCACTGCAATCTGGACAGGAAATATTCGACATGAACTCTTCGTATTTCCGCAACAGTGGTTTGCTTTTCAACTCTTTGTATTTGGAAAGCAAATCCGCTACGACACCATCGAAGGTCCCTCCATACTTCATCGGGGAACTGCCACCACGCCAGGTAAACGTGATATGTTGATCACCGGTTCCATACAGCCAGATTTCCTGAAGGTCCTCCGCCAACTCGTTCCAGGGAGTCTCCAGCATCGTCCCTTCGGGGAGTCCCTGAATCCTCTCAATGGTCTCAGCGACCCCACTGAAAATATGGCGTTTCCAACGACTGATCTCTTTCCAGGTTCCAACTAGGCTAATCGCTCCTTTTTTGAAACTCTTTTCGGGCGCAGGCAATAACAATTCCGGATCAAAGGAATAGAGTTCTCCCAACCCCTCGCAAGTGAGACACATGCCTTGGGGACTATTGAAGCTGAACATCTGTGGACTGGGAGGATCGAAGCTGATACCACATTTCACACAGGCATAATCAGCGGAGAAAACGACATCGCGATTTGCGGAAGCGGGGCCATCACCTTCCAAATCAACTGGAGCGGATTCCTCGTCAATCACAGCGATGAGATTTCCTTTGCCCCATTTCAAGGCTAAGTCCACCGCTTCGGCCAAACGCCCACGCACATTCCCTTTGTTGACCAAACGATCAACCACAACCTCAATATTGTGCCGCATTTGACGGTCAAGATCGGGGGCGTCACTCAACGAGACAATTTCACCGTCCACCCTCATCCGAACGAAACCCTGCTTCAGTAAATCCTCAAAAAGATCGCGGTGGGCACCTTTTTGAGATCGAATCAAAGGTGCGAGGATCTGATATTTGCAATTTTTTTCGAATCTCAGTATCCGTCCAATGATTTCATCACGGGATTGAGCGGTAATGGGATCTCCGCATTTGGGGCAATGACCAGATCCGACTCGGGCGAAAAGCACTCTCAGGTAGTCGTAAACCTCTGTAATGGTCCCGACGGTGGATCTGGGATTATTTCCCGCCGATTTCTGGGAGATCGAGATCGAAGGGCTTAACCCCGAAATCAAATCGACATCCGGTTTTGGCATTTGGCCAAGAAACTGACGGGCAAAACTGGAAAGGCTCTCGATATACCTTCGTTGTCCCTCGGCATAAAGAGTATCGAACGCGAGCGAACTTTTCCCACTGCCACTGACCCCCGTCAAACAGATCAGTTGGTTCCGAGGTAACACCAGTTCTACATCCTGTAGATTGTGTTCGCGGGCACCTTTAATGACGATATCAGTTGCTGGCATCAACTCTTCCGGAATTTTCGAAACCGGCTATTCTACAGAGTCATCCCGATATGCGAATACCGAGTGCTGGAGAATCAGCGGTAACTTGCAGTCAATTTATCGTCTCTCGAGCGTAGTGGCGTCCGTCAGCCCGCTTCATCCGGTTAAGGGGTCGTTTTGGCCGGAAACCACTGGGAAAATTGCTTGTGAAACTGCCCGCGAGTCAGAACCGTTCCCACGCCGACGTCCCTGGCGTGTTGAAGCCGAGCCTCTTTCACGTGGGGCCCATAAGCCACCGTAGCCGGCAAGTCCTTCCATTTTTCCCGAAATTTCCGCATCAGATCGTCAAGGTCGGGGCTGGTGACATCATCGAGATCAATCAGGATTAAATCAGGAATAGATGAGAAATCAATGGCTTCAAAAGCGGGAAATCGCAGTGTCCAGCCATTTTCCTGAGCAAACGGTTTGACCTTGGAGGTAAACATCAAGTCACTGGTAAAATAATAACAAACCATGCTTTTTCTATAGTTCGAGGTTGGAAAGAAACGGACTGGTGGAGCCTTGGACGTTTGGAACCATGAATTCGGCCCGTTTTCCAACTTCGATGGATCCTCTTAAATCGTCAATCCCCAAGGCGACTGCACCGTAGATAGTTCCCATGCGTAAGATTTCATGTGGATCCACTTCAGGATACAGCGCAGCCACATTCTCCATTTCTGCCCAAATCGACAAATCTGGATTGGACGCCCTCGAATCTGTGCCCAGTGCTAACGGCAATCCAAGCTGGAGAATCGTTTTCAGCGGGTAGGTATCGTGCTGAAAATACTGGTGGGTACGAGGGCAAAAGACTAATTTTAACCGTTGGCGATGTTCAGAAATGTAAGCCAGTTCCCTGCTGGAAAGGAAGTTGCCGTGAATGATCAGAGCACGAAATGCGCGTTGGAAACCCTTTAAGTAATCCAGAGGCGTCGTTCCGATTGGAAAGTTTCCTTGGTCCCAAACACCCATTCGCTGCAGCAAATCCAAAAAGGGGCCCTGATGTCGCTGGAGCAACTCCAATTCTTCACGGGTTTCCGCAAGGTGCATCGCAATCGGGATTTTTTTCGATGCCGATATCGTCAACGCTTTTTCAATAATCTTCCTATTGGTGGAGTAGGGTGCATGAGGACTCAGCCCCGGATTCCATTGGTTGGTTGGACCACCACTCCCCTTCGGCACAGATAATATCCCCGATACCGACCGATCCCCCGACTCGCTGCCGCCGTCAGCGGTGGGACCCTTTTTCGTAACGACGTCAAAATCGGCCACGTGACGATCCGCAATTTCGGCTTGAGCAGCCACAGAAGCATCTTGAAAACCGATCAACTCTCGAAAACAGGTAATATCCAGGCCGCCAATATCATCGACAGCCATCGGCTCCAATGTGGCTATTTCACCGATCGCGCCCACACCATGGCCGAGCGACTCCGTCATCCCCAATTTGATAGCCGCCTGACCTTGATCATCCTCACGCTGACGCCTGGACTTCATCACTTCGCCAATCCAGTCAACAAAAGGCATGCCGGCATGGCCAAGAGGTTCAACCAAATCGCTAAATTCAAGATGGGTATGAGTGTTAACCAACGCTGGAAAAAGGGGACCGTCCACCTCAACGATTCGGCCCGCCGGTTTTGATCGCGAAACCGATTTAATGAGCCCTTCGTTGCAGGTCACATAGGCGTTGGCAATCGGCGGTCCAACCACGGTAAAGACTTTACGGGCATAAATTGAAAACGTCATCCCCATTGCCTTACTTAACCATTCCCTAAAACACGAATTGGAGGTTTCCAATCCTTTGGGGTTTGTTAAACGAATCCGCAAGCAATCCTGCGTGTTCCCAAAAACACCCGCACTTTACCTGAAAATCAGCGTCCGGGGGATCAGTCTATTACGTGAGTTAGTTTTTTTCTTTATCTCAAACGCTGGATCCTGACAAACGAAGTGGCGTAAAAGAAAGAGGCCATCATCCCCCTGATGGAGGCGTCCTAGCTAAATCAGTCAGAACCAGAATGAAAGACCCTTTATCACCTGGCCGGATCGAGCCCGCGTTTTTCAGGCCCGTTTTCAAAAAATCCCGCGGATGAATTCCCGGCTACTGCATTTGCTGCCAACGGTGGCTTAATTCCACGACACCTCGGGTTACCGATTTACCTCGTCCATTCAGGATTTGGAAAGGGGCCAATGCTGATTGGGTATCCAGGAGCTGCGATCGATTTTCGCCATACAAAGCAACCCTGAATGAATAGGCGCCATCCACCAGGGGTAAATCATCGATGGACATTCTGACCACCGACTCAGAATCGCGGTCAGTTTTTACAAAAAACTTGCTCTTTAAAGAAGACAAAATCGAAATGTCACCGCTCAACGGAGACTGCAGTGTCACCACCAACCGGCAATCCGCCAGGCTCAGTCCAGCTGAGATTCGTAGTTCAAGCACCAATCCTGCATGGGTCTGAAACGTCTCTTCTTCAACGCCTCCTGTTGTCAGAGTTCTGGCATCTAAGATTTGCAGACCACCGGATTGAGGTCGAGGCTCCCCACCCAGTGGAGAATCCAAATCATCTTCAAGGCTCGAAGCGAGGGCTTTTCGTCCTTTTTCCAATCCCAAAATTTTCTGATAACGTGCCACACCCTCCATGACCTCCCCGTCAAATGCAATCTTGCCTTGATGAAAGACGATCGCTCGAGTGCATAGCCTGGGGATCATGGCAATAATATGCGAAACCAGAATGACCGAGACACCGCTGGCAACTTTCATCCGCAGGTGCTCGAAGCACTTGAGTCGAAAACCTAAATCACCCACCGCCAGCACTTCGTCAATCAGAAGCAGGTCCGGAGCTAAATGGGAAGCGACAGAAAACCCCAATCGCATCCTCATTCCCGAGGAATACGTGTGGACTGGCGCATCGATAAACTCACCGATCTCCGAAAACTCCAGAATATTTTCAAATTTTTCTTCCGTTTCGGTACGGGAGAAACCCAGCACCGACGCATTTACAAAAACGTTCTCACGCCCGGTTAAGATCGGGTTAAATCCGGTTCCCAATTCGATCAGCGCGCCGACACGGCCACGAATCTTGATCGATCCAGAATTAGGTCTGAGAATTCCGTTGACCATCTTCAGCATGGTGCTCTTCCCCGCACCATTAGGCCCCAACAAGGCAACGCACTCGCCCTTTTGTACTTGAAAAGAAACGTCATCGACCGCGGTAAATTCCTCACCGCGCAATTCGCCCCTGTAGGAGCCGCGAAACGTTAATTCACGCCATATATCCTGCACACCGTACCGCAAGGATTTTTGCAGATTTCTGCAATAGGTCTTGGAAACGTTTTTGACTTCAATCAGGGAATCGGTACCCGGCTCATCACGACCGGAGCCCATTGCCAGTTTCGCTTGTTGCCCGCTTTGCCCTTGGGAATTCATGAAGCACCGACCCTTTCCAACAGGATTGGAATCGAAATTCGATAAAGAATCAGGCTGAATACCAGCAGAGGCAAAACACCCAGCAAAGACAGCATGGCAAACGAAAGATAGATTAACTCGCCTCCCATTATCAGTTCGCGGCCAGTAATCAGCATCGGGCTGGCAGGGTTACAGTAAATCAGCAGATTCGCCGGAAAGCCTGTCGGAACCGGATAGATCACCGGGGTCAATATCATCCAAATTGGCGAAATAATAATCAACGTTCGACCGACATCCTGATAGAGCGCTCCGACTGGCATCAAACAGATTCCAATCGCCAACCCGGTGATAATCAGCGCGATCAGGGCCAGCGGAAAAAACAACATCGCCAACGTCCAGGCCACGTCCTGCTGCAAATAAACCAAAAACGGAATGATCACCACGCTTCTGACCAAACCGTTAAACACCACCTCCATCGCCGAAACAACAATGACCACCTCCCGTGGAAAGTTGATCTTCAGGAGCATCGTTCGATTTTGCTGAAAGGCGGCCAGCGGTTTAGTTACGGCTTCGAAAAAAGACTGCCACAACACCATACCGATCAAGACAAAAAGCAAATACTGACCACTGGTATAGTCGCCCTTGAATTGGATGACTCGAAAAGACTGCAGGAATAACCAGACCATCGAACTGGCAATAGCCGGCAAGAAAAGCCATGTCAAACCCAACAGGGTCTGTCGATACTGAACACTGATGTTCCGTATGAACAGTCTCCCACACAGCTCACGACGATCCCAATTTTCTGAAAAAATTTTTTTCAGAAGTCCACCGGGATGATAGAGAGGTGGTTCAGGTGTGTAAACAATCTCTTCGATGGGCTTCACGGGCTCCGATCCATCACAAATCTCCAACTCATCTTACTGCAGACAGGTTGTTTTCAGACAGTTTCTAATTCAGGAGTATACTTCTTTGTTAAAACAGCCACCCGAATGCGGCGACCACACCCCAAAGTTACGCAATAAACCACACCAAAACTGACCTGTTTTGATGATTTTGGGCCAAAACACCAAAGACGCTGAGGGCAGGTTGCGCCGCATTTTACGGATAATCGTAACAACTGGATATGCATCGGCTAGAGTAGCGACATGGTTCCCGTCCCGCCTGAATCACAAAACATTCTTTTCGTCACGGATGTTCCGTTTTGGCGCGGCCAAACCGGTGCTCAATTCCGAATTGGCAACCTCGTAGCAGGATTGCATCAGGCCCCATTCCAAGCGTCAGTGCTGATTACGCACCCTGATACGTCAGATGCCAGCGTGCCTGCGCGATGGGAACCGTTGGAACGGGAAGTGAATTGCTACAACCGCGAGACAAACCCAACAGGTCCATTTCCGGCCGAAATCCCTGTCGACCAACTAAGATTGGATCGTCCGCCCGAATTCGGTTTCATTGCGAGATGCCGTTGGCGTTGGGATGGATTGATTCATGCCATCCAAAAGACCCTTGAAACTTCAGATCGAGGCACGCAACCGATTCGCCCCCGAACCATTGAAAACTATTACGATGCGGCAACCATTCGCCGGTTCGTCAATTATGTAAGCCACACTCGTCCGAGCATCATTGTCTTCGAATACTTGACACAAACTCAACTGCTAAGAAGCTTACCCGATCATCTGCGCAAAGAAACAACTTGCGTACTGGATGCGCATGACGTCTTACACCGCCGAACGTCCGCGTTTGCAGAACATGGTTATTCTCACTGGGTGGATGTTTCTGCGGAAATGGAAGAATCAGCGGTCGCCGATTACGACCTGATTATCGCAATACAACCTGAAGAAGCCAATTATTTTGCAACGGTTGTCGGTCAATCCAAAGTCATTACCACCGGCATCGAACTTGAACCGGTTTCCAATCCAATAGGAAAAACGGCCGTCCCTCCGGGCAAGGGCCTTTCGATTGGCTACCTGGCATCGGACAACGGTGCCAATTTTGAAGCGATCAAGGAAATAGTCAGCCACTGGTCAACCATTCGAAAATGTTGTCCCGAGCATCGTTTGGTCATCGCCGGTGGTATTGTTGATCGGTGCATCGACGCTCAATTCGATTCCAAGGCCGGTATCATGATGTTGGGAAAAGTAGACTCGGTTTCTTCTTTTTACCAATGTACCGACGTCGTCTGGAATCCTGTCAAATTTGGCACGGGATTAAAAATCAAGAATATAGAAGCGATGTCCTATGGCAAAGCACTTTTGACCACCCAGCACGGCGCCAGTGGTTTGAAAACGGCTTGGGAAACCGGCGCAATCCTTGTCGCCGATGAAAAACAACAATACTTGGAAATTTTGACACAATCCCCCAAATCCCATTTCCATGAGGTTGGCCAGAAGGGCCGGAAATATCAGGAAAAAAACTTTGGGAAAGGAACACAATTCCCGTTATTACGTCAAAAACTGGAATCCCTTTGTTCGCAATAATCAATTCAACCGTTATTCTTCTTAACAACGCCTACCCGAACCGATTTGCGGCGAGTGAATGCGTGTCCTAGGATTCTGGATTCATTTTACCCAATCTGGCAAAAAACTATCCTCAAAGCGTCAAACGAGAAGATTTCGCCAACGAGGAGATTGCGTCAAGCTACCTTTTGTGACATCCAAATTTCCCAATCGAGACTGCAATTCATGCAAAAACAAACTCGAGGTTTCACACTCGTCGAACTTTTAGTGGTCATTGCCATTATTGGAATCCTGATCGGGCTACTGTTGCCGGCCGTTCAAATGGCGAGAAACTCTGCCAGGCGAACCCAATGCTCCAATAACCTCCGTCAGATGGGCTTGGCGATCCATAACTTCCACGACACCAAAAACTTTATTCCACCATCGCGACCGGCTGACGGTTTTTTAACGTGGCATGTTTTCCTGATGCCCTTCCTGGAACTTAATAACCTCGAAGACCGGCTGAATTGGCAATTACCCTATTACCAACAGGATCCCGAAGCGTTGCAAACAGGTGTACCCGTCTACGTTTGTCCATCTCGTCGGTCATCAGGCGATGTCAGTTCCTTTGAAATGCAAAATCAACCGGTTGGCATCTGCGGAGATTACGCAGGCAATGCGGGAAGCGTCTTCGAGAACAATGGCTATACCATCAACTTTGGTTTCAATACCAAGACCAACGGGGTATTCAACTCTGGCTATACGACCCAAAATCCGGTTGTGGATGGAGTTCTGACCAAGTATCGCGGCAGGTATAATTTCGCTTCGATTCGAGATGGACTTTCCAATACGCTTTTTGTTGGAGAAAAAGCATTAAACATGCAGAAGATGAATGAACCGGGCGGACTGGGTGACGGCTGTATGTACAACGGTGACGAACCCGGGGTTGCAATGCGAGTTGGGGGGCCACTGTTTGGAATAGCAAAAAACAAGACTCCCCAGCCACCTCAAACCTGGACGGTGTTCGGAAGTTTTCATCCATTGATCTGCAACTTCACATTGGGAGATGGCAGTGTAAAGCCAATACCCAATTCTATTGACGATCGCGTTTATGGGTATCTGTGTGATCGCGATGATGGTGAGGCTGTCAACCTACCGGAATAATCCAATGTTGCAGCCGCTCGATTACCTGAGAATGCCATGAAACAGAGAGTCTTTTATATTGGATCCGATGCCGAGGTCACCCATCATGCGCAACCGCTGATGGCGAGGATGGACATCGAAATTATCTCCCCAGAAAAAATCACGGAGCAGGCCAACGAAAATGACCTGGCCATTTTTTTCTCGGAGCATTTTCATAGATTTCGTACCGCAATTGAAACTCTAAAACAAAAGAACTGTCGGACCATCTACGCTGTTGATGGAATCCTTGAGTGGCGAAATGCATTCGAAAACAAAGAGGCCGAACCGGCCTGCCCCTGGACGATGCGTCCAGTTCTTTGTCATAAAGTCGCCTGTATTGGAAGATCCCAAGTCAGGCAACTGGCTTATTGGGGTAATCGCAACAAAATCGAATTGGTCGGTTTACCAAGACTGGATGGCTGGCAGTCCTCCAAAGCAGCCAACTCTGGAATTTCGAATGAAATCGGCCAACCAGATCAAATCGTGGATTCGGCAAATCCCAAACCGGCGAAAGTCATGGTGATGACCGCTAAATGGGCGGCATTCACTGAGGAACAGCTTCAATTCGTGCGACGAAGCCTGCTCGACCTCAAGCAATGGTTCGAAGATTTCAATGCCACTCAATCCCGCAAGATCGATGTGATTTGGAGATTGACTGGCGGTCTTGCAGAATCGATCGGTGTCAAAAATTCGATGACTGATACCGTAGGAGGGGAACTCAACCATCAAATGAACGACTGCGACTGCCTCATTACCACTCCTTCCACCGCCGTATTGGAAGGGATGCTAACCCGCTTGCCGACTGCCGTTCTTGAATACAACCCTTCACCACAACTCACCCACACAGTATGGGAGATTCGGCATCCCGCGCAAATCAAACCGGTCATTACGGAACTACTTGATCCGCCAGCGAGAAAATTAGCGCACCAGGAATATTGCCTGCATGACGCGTTGGAATGTCCACCACCAGAAAGCAACACCGACGGGAATCACAACGCAGGTACGGCTACAGACCGCCTGGAAACACTGGTCAAGACGATGCTATCCTATCCCACTGATCAAATGCCAAACCAGATTGTGCCAGTCGCCCAGTCGCCATTTTCGTCTCGCAGCGACAGCAACTTCCTGATGAACGGTCACCAACTGTTTGAAACCAATTCCCTGCGGGAAGCACAGGCCCATGCCGCGCAACTGGAGCGTGATGTCGCCCGTTTGGAAAAAAGGAATGCCATACTGGAGCGCGAATTCAAGCGTGCCAAGAGAACCATTAAAAACGTGGCTGAAAACCCGATCATTTCACCCCTCTTAAAAGTTGGCAATATCGCCGGAAAGATTTTCAAGAAACCGACGTCCTGAACCACGTTACTGGCCTTAACAGCCCTGACTCGCATTCAACAATGATCACAAAACCGACAACGTCACATTCCGAATCGATCATCGCATCCAAAACAAATATGGATCCTGTAGTCGTTTGCGCATGTGACGATGCCTACGTCATGCCGTTGGCAGTCACTTTGCTTTCAGCTGCCGAAAGCCTAAGGCTCGGCTCTCATCTCCAAATCTTGATTATGGATGGCGGTGTTTCGGATGAAAATAAAGCGATGTTAAAGGAGACATTGGCAGATCACCCGATTACCATCAGTTGGCTTTTGTTCGACGCCGGTCAGTTGGAGACTTTTTCTGTTTCCCACCACGTTTCCCACACCGCCTATTATCGGTTGCTTTTATCAGACGTCCTTCCATCCTCCATCAAAAAAGTGATTTACCTGGATAGCGACCTTTTGGTAAAGGGTGATTTGCTTGAATTATGGGAACGCCCAATGGGTGATCATGCACTGCTGGCTGTTCCAGATGTTGCTTGTCCCTATTTGGATGCCCGTATTTCCATGAACAATTTCCGGCGTTCCCATCCTTACCTCGCGTCCTGGAAACCAGTACCCAACTACCTAGAATTGGGAATGAACGAAAACGCCGAATATTTCAATAGTGGTGTCATGGTAATTGACCTGCAAAAATGGCGGGACAAAAACCTCTCCGAGAAACTAGTTCATTGCATGGACGTTAACCAGGAACACATTTGGTGCTGGGACCAATATGCACTGAATGTTGTCTTGCACGGTCAATGGGAAGCCTTACCTTTGCAATGGAATATGGGAAGCCACGCGTTTGAATTCCCTTCTACAGAACACTCCCCTGTCGACAAATCAGCGTTCGAATTAATGATCAACCACCCCAAGGTGGTCCATTTTACAACCGAGTGGAAACCCTGGCACTTCGGAATCCAACACCCCTACCGAAGTGATTTCTTTCAAATCCTGGACCGAACCGCGTGGAAAGACTGGCGTCCTAAACGCCCACCATTCGACTGGAAGAGGTCATGGGAACAGCTCATGGCCGGCTCGATTAAACGTGGCAGGATCGCCTACCTGAAAATGAAATCCGCGTGGGCTTCGTAGAAAGGACCATCAATGCCGGGTGATGGCGAGAGCGACACGAAGAAAATAACCCTTTTCGCCGTTCCCAAGGCTTTCGAGGGTCACATTGGGGCCATTCAGTCCAATGCCATCCTCAGTTGGCTGCAGTGGACAGACTGCCTCGACGTCGTTCTTTTTGGAGACGACGATGGAGTAGCAGAATTTGCCAAGGAAAATTCCATCCGGCATTTCCCAGAAATCGGCAGGAATCAGGCAGGAACCCCTCTCCTGGATACCGTTTTTCAGAGAGTCATCGAAAACAGCCGAACGCAGTGGATGCTCTACATCAACTCCGACATCGTGCTCAACTCGTCGGTCTACCAATTGGTGCAATCTCTGGAAAATCTGAATCTCACTCATTTCCTCGGCATCGGACAGCGGACCGATTTTGATCAGACAGATCCGATTGCTTTCGAAGATCCGAATTGGGAGTCTGATCTGGCAAATCGAATCGCTCGATCTGGGCAATTGGCTTCCATATTGTGCAAAGACTACTTCTTGTTTCCACGAGGACATTTCCACCAAATTCCAGCCTTTTCAATTGGCCGTGGAAATTGGGACAGTTGGATGGTAGCGACAACCATCAAATCAAATGCTCCGGTCATCGATTGCACAGAGGTTCTTTTTGCCGGACATCAAAACCATGACTATCGGCATGCCGGAAACCGTCTTTCTGCCTACGTCACCGGCAACGAAGCCCAACAAAACAAACACCTCGCCGGTGGATCTCATTACATGACCGGATCGGTTGCCACCCATCGATTGCGACAGAGCGGCATCCTCCAAAAAAAAACAAGGATCCCGTTTTTGACGTTTATTCGGGATGTCCCACGATTAACAAAACTCGTTTACAAATTATTGATTCGGTGAGCTCCGAAAAAAGGTAATGCCCAGCCTCCCGATGCTGCGGCCAGAGAACAATTTTGGAATAGTCGTTTTTTCTGTCAGTTAAATCAGGGAATCCCCCTTTATTTAAGGCAACCTCCCGGCAAATCGCAAGCTTTCTCCTAAACTGGAAAGGCGGTTGTTTAAAACAATGACAATCAATAGGACTATCAATCGGGCACCAAACCGGTTAGAGCATGAATTATTTTTCGCTAGCCATTTTCTGGACGTGCATCAGCTACGCGGTCTATCACTTTTTGTGGGCCGCCTGGTTTCGATGGATGCTGCCCAAATCCAGATTTCCGGAAAATCCGGAATTCCAACCTCAAGCCAGCGTCATTCTCTCACTTCGCGGTAAAGACCCTTTTGTTGCGGATACAATCCGCAACCTGCTCCAGCAAGAATACAACGACTACGAATTAAGAATTATCGTCGATAGCGAATCCGACCCCGTCTGGGAATCTCTGAAGGAATTCAGCGATCATCCGAGAATCCGGATTTCCATCCTTGAAGATCGACTCAAGACTTGCAGCCTGAAGTGTAGCGCTATCGTGCAGGCCCTCAGAGAAGTGCCCGACAACACCAAAATTATTGCACTCGTTGACGCTGACATTTCACCCAGAAAACAATGGTTGAAAAAGATGGTCAGCCCATTGGAAAATCCTGAAGTGGGTGTCGTGACTGGCAACCAGTGGTTTTCGCCCATGGAGAATCGGGTCGGATCGCTGATCCGATCACTATGGAATTCAGCAGCATTGGTCGTCACCTTTCTATTCCGGCACACGTGGGCTGGCAGTTGTGCAATGCGTCTGACGGACATTCAAAATTCGGGGCTGATCGAACAATGGCAAACCACCATTGTTGATGACGGTCCAATTGATGGCGCCATGCGTAAACTCAAAATCAAAACAGTCTTTGCCGCCGACTTGATAACGGTCAACCGCGAAGAATGCGATTTCCCATTTAGCATCGTTTACAATAGTCGAATGTTGACCTGGTCCCGCATCTATGAATGGGGATTCCTGGTGACATTGGGTCACATGCTCTTCACCGTCGCCATGGTGGTCGCAGCGATGTGGATGGTCTGTTGGAATTTGATAAACCAGCACTCCGGCGCAGCAGTTATGCTTTTGACCGGGTTACTAACGGTACAGCTCATGCTGCTGGCAGCCTTCGTCCTTGCGGAATCAGCCATCAAGAGTCTTGGGCCGCAGATCGCAAATCAGGTTACCAAGATGACGGTCTTCAGACTGGGAAAAATCGCCTTGCTTATCCCGGTTGCGTTGGTGGTTTACTCGATATCCACGGTCAAAGCGTCCTTCGCCAAAAAAATAAAATGGCGCAATGCTACCTACGAAATTCGCAACCGATTTGAAGTCAAAGTTATTGACGATAAACCATTTTCGGCTGGGTCCATGCCCATCGATCAGACGTCGTCTATCTAACGATGCGCTGCCGGGTGAAATGTTCTGATGTTTCGCCGAATTTGTACTTCACCCGAATTCGCGAAGTCAAAAGAAAATAAAACGCCTTGAAAAGCAAGGCATTCCTTTTGTCTGGAAACTGCCTGTCCCGGAATGGTCAACCTCTCAAAACAATCTGTTGTTTTTCCTGTTTGATTATCGGACAGCCCCATCTTGTCGCCGACCGTTTTACCGGCCCCCGTTTCACCACCGCCTTTTAGCAAATCTCCTCTCTGATGGTCGGTTGTTCCTGATGCAGGCAGCGATTCCTCACCTCGCTCCGTAAGTTTAGCGGGAACTTGACGCCCATTTTTAATTCGCCACTCGCATCGTGAGCCACCGGATATGGACGTCGCAAGGAAATAGCCACTACAGTTTTATTTTAGTAACACAGGTCCATTTCGCTGCTCAACCCAATCGCAACGAAATCAATTCTACAAACGCTGAATATCGCAGCAGCCTGCATTCCCCTGTAAGATGAACCTATCGTTACGGAGGATCATTCTTCCCACAAATTTCTGGGCAATCAAAAGGAGAGAAAATTGGATCGTCGAAATGCAATCAGAACATTAGCGGGACTGGGAGTTGGTTCTGTAGTCTTTCAACGTTCCATCGCCGCAATGGTTCAGGATGGCCAAGAGATAACACCCAAGATGATTGCCGATGCCGAGTGGGTCGCCGGCGTGAAACTCTCGGAAGAAGATCGCAAAAAAACGGCTCAAGCTTTGGGTCGTTCCGCCGCGAGGATCGCCGAATTGCGAAACGTCCCCCTGTCGAATGATGTTGCTCCTGCCGTCCACTTCAAAACCCTGGCCGCAGATCCTGACGGCCCAATCGATCTCAATCGGACACCAACCTGGACTGAATCCAACCAACCAGACCGACCGGATGACGACGAGAAATTAGCTTATCTGACAGTTGCTCAACTTGGAAAATTGATCAAGTCGAAACAGGTGTCATCATTGGAATTAACCAAACTCTATTTAGCCCGACTAAAAAAATACAATGAGATTTTGAATTGTGTCGTCACCCTAACAGAGGATCTGGCCATCCGACAGGCAAAACAGGCGGATGCCGAAATTGCCGCAGGCCGATATCGTGGACCGTTACATGGAATACCATGGGGAGCCAAAGACCTGATTTCAGTACCAGGTTACGCCACGACCTGGGGGGCCCCTCAATATAAAGACCAAAAACTTGCGTATACCGCGACCGTAGCAAAACGACTCGAGGAAGCAGGAGCAGTGTTAGTTGCCAAATTATCACTGGGCGCCATTGCCATGGGAGATCGCTGGTTCGGCGGAATGACACGGTGCCCGTGGAATGATAACGTCGGCTCCAGTGGTTCCTCAGCCGGTTCCGCTTCGGCAGCTGTGGCCGGACTGGTTGGATTTGCGATCGGAAGTGAAACTCTCGGTAGTATCATTTCCCCGAGCAGGCGGTGTGGAGCGACCGGGCTACGACCGACGTTCGGTCGAGTGAGCCGATATGGGTGCATGGCATTGTCCTGGACCATGGACAAAATCGGACCGATCACCCGTAGCGTAGAGGACTGCGCCTTGGTCTTTGCAGCCATTCACGGTGCCGATGGCAAAGACCCCACCGCTGAGTCACGCCAATTTGCGTGGCCTCCAAAATCCGATCTGAGTCACCTGACAGTTGGGTACGTGAAAGGTCGCACGGATTTTTCCGCACGTGATGATATCGCCATCCTGAAGAAACTCGGTGTGAAATTGCTCGAAGTTGAGTTGCCCCGCAGAATTCCCACACGTGCAGTCACCACAGTTCTGGACGTCGAAGCCGCTGCAGCTTTTGACGAACTCACCCGAGCCGATAATCTGGAGGGCCTGAATGCCTGGCCAACCATTTTTCGTCAAGCATCATTTATATCGGCGGTCGATTACGTCCGGGCGATGCGTGTCCGACAACTATTGCAAAAAGACTTTGAGTCCCTAATGGGAAAAGTAGACATCCTCATCAATGCCAACGATATAGTGCACACCAACCTGACCGGTCATCCAAGCATTGCCATACCGGTTGGATTCCGCCAACGGGACGGCATGCCGATGCCCTATTCGAGCATCTTGACTGGGCGTCTGAACAGGGAAACCGATTTACTGGCGTTGGCAAAAGCGTATCAAGATCAACTTGACACTCATAGGAAGCGACCACCATTGGAATCGCTTTTGCAGAAAAAAAAGGAAGATGCGTTGAACGGTTCTGAAAAGAAAAACAACTAGAAACCTGGCTGACGAAGTCATTATCTGTTTTTAGACTTAACGAAAACAATTAGAAATCACCTGCGAAACTAAATGTTGAACCCAATCAAAATCGCGCAAAAAGAACACGCGAAAGAAATCCATTCTCTCGCGTGTTCATTCAAAGTGAGAACATTTTGAAAATTCAATTCACTTCCAGCCATTGGGGTTGATTGGCCAGGGATTCAACCGAATCCTGATGAATTTTTTTCTGATGAGTCATTCTCAAATAATAAAAGTTATCAAATTGCCTATCGGTTTGATTCCTCGTCACATTCCGGTGGCATCAACTGCCATTTGACGAATAAGAAATCCATGTTGTAATCCAAACCGACGCATATACTCCGTAATGTCGATCTTGCTGGATCGACCATACTCATTATCAAGACTTAATTTTTTGGAAAGAAACCCTTCGGTATCTTTCAGCATTCTGCTACGCAGTTGCGCTACCGCGACTTCGCTCATTACGAAACCTCTCAATATCAGGAAGGAAAGTTCAAAGAGTTTTCGACCGACGAAAGGTAGGTTGTGATCGGTCAAACATCTTCGAAAAAAGGTAGGAGTTCTAATGCTGTAACTATGCAACCGAACTGGTTTGATGCTTAACTTTTTCAGCAAGCAACAATACTTTTTCTCAATACGCCATCGCATTGAACCAAATTCAAAAACATGATCGATTGATCCCAAACAGTAATTTGGTAAAACTTTTTCGATTAGGAAGCCTCTTTCGTCCTTTTCCCGGTTTTGCCTGGTAAGAAAAATCAGTTTCTCCGAAAATTCTATTTTGAGTGCGACCCATGAAATTTGCTCACATGACGATTGCCACTCCGGTTGTGGAAAAAACAAGCGTTTTTTTCCAACGTGTCATGCAATGGAAACCCCTACCTATGCCGACCAATATTGATATTGATGCGGTTTGGCTAGAAATTTGTGAGGGTCAACAGCTTCATATCCTGGGTATTCCTGACGCCAAGCCAGCGCAAGACGAGGAATTCGGCCGACATTACGCATTTTTCCATCCCAGCCATGATTTTGAGGCCGTGCAAAGCAGGCTTCGACAGGAAAATGGCAAGATCATTCCGGCGATTCGCGAGACCCCATTCCGTAGATTCTTTTTTCGGGATCCCAACGGGTACCTGTTCGAGTTGATCGATGAAGACGGTTATCTCGACGAAACGAGTCACTGCGGTTAATCAACGTAGCTAACTGTCAACAAAAAAAGTCATAACCTGTTGCCTTTTTTACTAGTCGAGAGTTAGTGAATCGTGTTAAACTTACACCGCATTGCAATTTTTATCCGTTGGTACAGATTACGTTTCGAATGTCGAATAACCCCTCTGAGTTTCAAGACGAAAAGGAAAGCCTTCCAGTCGAGTCCGCCAGTCAGCCATCGGGCACCCAGCAGACAGTGGAATCACCGTCGCCGGACGATGCTCCAAACGCTGACAGCGTATCTGACAGCGTATCTGACAGTGCTCCCGGTGCTGACAGTGCATCTGACGAGGCCAAGGTGATGGAAGAACCTTCGTCCGTAACAGATAACGCTGCTCCGGCCGAATTGGAAACTGCGGAAGTCGGTGAAGAATCCAACAATCAAAAAACGGAAGATCCAGCTCAGGATCTGACACCTCCGTCAACCGAAAACAACGTTGAATCTGAGACTGTCGTAGCTGCACAGCCGGATGCCGAACCTGAAGTCCAGGTTTCGGAAGCGGCAACATCGGAAGCGGCGTCGACACCGCCTGTTGCCGATGGGGTGACCGCTGACCAGAGTGATCAGGCCACTCCAACAAAACCAGCAATGAAGATTGGTTCACAACGTCGTGATGCGGCGGGAGATAACTTGGTCCCCAAGGCTGTCAAAGATGCCCAGACGACAACAGTTCCCATTGCCAAGGAAGAAGTACCTAAGGCTCCAGAAGTTCCCGTGGGGCCTTCTGTCGATGAATTAGGTAGTCAATGGGAAAAGGAAGCAGAGGCAAGTCTCGATACCGCCAGTGTTAAAGAGCTATTGGAAACAGCTTCGGCCGATGCGGATCTTGATCTTCCCGTTAGCTCCCGGCTCAAAGGGACCGTGACCAAGGTCCATGGAGACGGGGTGTTCTTTTTGCTGAAGGGGCAATACGACGGTGTTCTTCCGCTTAAACAATTTAAGAAAGAGCCAGAGCCGGGTACCATGACCGATGTCGTGATTACCGGGTTTAATTCCGAGGAGAGCCTTTACGAACTAGCCCTGCCGGGTGCAGCAGTAGCGGTTGCAGATTGGTCAGACATCAATGTAGGAAACGTCGTACAAGTACGAATCGTCGGTTCCAATACCGGTGGACTAGAATGCTCCATCAACGGCATCCGCGGCTTTATCCCTGCCAGCCAAATTGATGTGTCACGAGTCGAAAACTTGGGAACTTTTGTTAATCAAACATTAGAATGCGTTATCACCGAGGCGAATAAAAAGAAACGCAACCTCGTCCTCAGCCGTCGTGTCATTCTGGAAAAAGCTCTGAAGGAGCGAAAAAAAGAAATCCTCGAGCAGTTTGAAGTCGGTTCCACGATGGATGGCAAAATCACCAAGCTTCGGGATTTTGGCGCCTTTGTGAATATCGGGAGCGGGGTTGAGGGTTTAATTCACATCAGCAAATGTAGTTGGCACCACATCAAACACCCCAGCGAGGTCTTCCAGGAGGGACAGGACGTCTCTGTGCGTCTGGAAAAAATCAACAAGGAAACCGGTAAAATCCAGCTTTCCCATCGCGACACGGTAGAACACCCGTGGAAGAGGGTGAATGAGAAATACCCGGCTGAAACAACGGTGAGTGGAACCGTATCCAAAGTTGCTGATTTTGGAGCTTTTATTAAGCTCGAGACCGGGATCGAGGGACTCGTTCATATCTCCGAGATAGCACACGAGAGAGTCAAGTCAGTCGGAGCGGTCTTGAACGAAGGTCAGACCGTCGAAGTAAAAATACTCTCGGTTGACCCTGACAAACAGAAAATGAGCTTGTCCATTAAGGCGTTATTGCCAGTTCCAGAAAAGTCCGATGTCGCTTCCAAAAAGAAGAACGAAGCGAACGAACCACCTAGGGAAATGGCCGTCAAAAAACGCAACAAGCCTCTTAAGGGTGGCACTGGTGGCGGTGCCGGTGGCGACCAATTCGGTTTGAAATGGTAGGCTTTTGAGGTTCAATTCTGTCCACCTGTTTCGGCCAGGCTTTCAATGCATCTTTTTTAATCCGGTACCGATGCCGGTTTGCTGATTAAAACCTTCCCTCTTGGGCTTTCATGTGGCGTCTTCTATTCCGTCCGATGCTCTTTCGAATGGACCCCGAATGGGTACACCATTGCTCGATGAACCTGTTTGCCGCTTCGGTAAATCCCCGCTTCGCCAAGGCACTGGTTTCGCGGCTAACTCGAACCGATGACCCCCGGTTAGAAGTCAATAAATTCGGCATCTCTTTCAAAAATCCGGTTGGATTGGCTGCAGGATTTGATAAAGACGCTCTTTGGTTTGAAGCATTATCAACCCTGGGATTTTCACATATCGAAGTTGGTACGTTGACTGGGCAATCGCAACCCGGAAATCCTAAAAAGCGTCTGTTCCGCCTCCCCTTGGATGAGGCTATCCTCAATTGCATGGGTTTCAACAATCGCGGTTCCGAGGAAGCGGAAAAATCTCTGCTGGCCGCTCGAAAAAAGGCAACGGCGAAACGTGCTGTCCTTGGAATCAATATTGGCTTAACGAAAAAAATCGCTGATCAGATTCATGGCACAGACTCCATACAACCAGCGATCGATGACTACTTGCTTAGCTTTCGGAGAATGTCGCCATTTGCCGATTACATAACGATCAATGTCAGTTCACCGAACACCCCAGGTCTGCGAGATCTGCAACATCCCAAAAAACTGGGTGAGCTGATCGCAGCCATTAAGTGCGAAATCGCCAACGACGGCATTTCCCAAACGGGTGAAGACCAGTCTGAGACTCCGATTTTTGTCAAACTAGCGCCGGACCTTTCGCAAAAAGAATTAGAGGAGACACTCGATGCCGTTACCGAACAGGACATTTCCGGTATCATTGCCACCAACACCACTATATCAGCCGAGGGGCTGCTCACCGATCGGCACCAATTGGGCTCAATGAGATGTCAATGCCCAACCCCCGGTGGCGGAATTTCGGGGCGGCCTCTTACAAAGAGGAGTCGAGATTTTGTTGCGAGTATCTTTCGCAGAACAAAAGGCCAACTCCCAATCATCGGGGTGGGTGGAATCATGAATGGAGCCGATGCGTGGAACATGATTGCCGCCGGAGCTTCGCTCATTCAGGTCTATTCCGGTTTTATTTATGGCGGCCCATTCTTTGTAAAATCAAGCGTCGATGAATTAAGCCGTCGATTGGACAAGGCGAATGTCTCATCGATTAATGACATCGTCGGACAAGATATCTAAGGTGTGGCGATCCTTCTCAAAGAACAACCCGTTGAGGTTGAGGATCAGGTTTTCGAAATCCTGTAATTTCTTGGCGGAGAAAACCAGGCGTCGCGGCCATCCGCTTGATAGTACGCAGCAGAGAGCGTGAATTATCCAGAACAGGTATCACTGCCATTACCGTGGCAGGGTGGATCCCAAAGGATCCACTTTGATGCTTGTCGTCGCCAATCCAATTCGCAAACAACGAATCCTAGGGCACAACGAATCCTAGGGCACAACGAATCCTACTAGCCAATCGCTTTCATTTCATCAAACGACTGGAGAGACAATTCTCGAATCAAATCCAAAGCTTCTTCGTTGATTCCAAATTCCGTTCTAGCGATCTCCGGAACTTCTATTCTATCGCAAGGATTAGACCCAATCCCAAATCTCCAAGCCAAGGCGTCGGCAAGAATAATGGTCGAAACCAGAGTGTTGGTTGTGACACTGTGATGAAAACGAATAGCTTCTTTCACTTCAGCCGGTAGCGGCCAGGAAATCGCCAGCTTTTGACCTACTTCTGCGTGACAAATCCCAAACATTTCTTTTTCGGCATCCACCAGAGCATTGCCTGCGAAATTTCTTTTGGTCAGGCTCGCATATTCTTCAGGAAAAATATCCCAGAAAAACAGTTTGCCTACATCGTGGAAGATTCCAGCAATGAAAGCAAGCTCGACATCGACGCCAGCCAAGTTGGCGATCTCTCGGGCAGTCACCGCACAACCCATGGAATGATTCCAAAGCGCTTTTTCTGAATTCCCCATGAAGATGCTGGAACCGGCAAATGTCAGTGCCAATGACTTCAGTTTTCCACGCCCCAGCATTACGATCGCTCGGGCAACAGAATTGATCTCTTGGCTCGCACCAAACAAAGGACTATTTGCAAGTCTCAGAATTCGTGTTGAAAGACCGGGATCAGACTCGACGATGGATTCGATCAGCTTGATATCTGACTTGGGATCTCGCAAAGCTTGGAGCATTTTATTGACGGCATCAGGAAATGGCTTGAGCTCATAACCGCGATTGAATTCCTCTTGGATCCTTAACGACACCGCTCTGGAATCAACAGTTGCTGACATGATTTTTTTCCCGTAAATATATTCCAGAAAATGAAAACGAACCGTGCCAATAGATCCGTTACACATCTTGATCTTTTCACGTTCGGTTCAAATGTAGGTCATGAAAAATGGGTATGATTAGCAACACCCAATTGATTTTTAAATTTGTCTGGAAAAATGCAGATAATGACCTTTTGCGAACAAAACGTGGTGGAAACGGTATATTCTCATACCTGTCACGGGCCAGTCCAATTCCGTAGTCGTCGGCAACCGGTCACCCAGAAATCAACCAATTGGCACACCGCTGCCCAACACCGAATCAGTGTTTGGAAATCAGCGACCCATCCTTGAAACAAGGAATCTACTAAGCTTCAAAAGTTCGTATTTCCCTACCATCTCTCCAGCATGCGATTGAGCCTGTCCTCTGGCGATAAAGGCATGACATGCCCCGGTTGTCGAATTTCTTTTGAAAGCAAATAAGTTAATGGAAAATGAGTTCAGTCGGTCGATTGCCTGCCCAGTTCATTCGCTTGCCTACCCAGTTCAATAGCGAGCCGAGTGAATCTGATATTCCGGTCGCCGCCAGATCGATCGGCAAGAGTCTTCCTGTATCTCCTCCTGTTGGCGGGTTCCGCCAAGAAGCTTAACCTAGACAATTTGAAGGGTACCGTAGTGCTGCTAGGGGAATTGACCAACCTCGTTCCATCCCAAACGCCTGTTGCACATTGTTGGCAGGAATAAAAGCTCGATGAATATTTCGATTTATACCCCCGGCCCGACGACCAATACCGTCCGTAGAGCCGATGGAGAGATCCTCAAGGCTCCGAAAGATTGGAGCCTCCTCCCACCTGGCGATGCCACTCTTACACGGCGTGTCAAAGCGGAAGGGGAATTTTGGGCAGTGCAAGAGAAAAAGGGCAAACGGATCGTATCCCGTGGTGTTTGGGCACCAACTCTGACAATAGCAAGAATTGGTGAGCAACTGAATGCGCATCGATCGTCCGCAGAGTACGCCACACAAAAAAAAGCTCAGCTCCGCCGTAGAGAAAAAAAACAAGCCCTTTACGTTATTGAGTTTAGAGAA
The DNA here is from genome assembly GCA_014238905.1 of Planctomycetota bacterium. GTDB lineage: Bacteria > Planctomycetota > Planctomycetia > Pirellulales > Pirellulaceae > JABAAE01. The sequence goes on along the minus strand of JABAAE010000012.1, from coordinate 67,023 downwards.
TCAGTCAGGTTATTTCTCAATTTCCACCCAACTCATATAAAATTGGCCGACCAAATCGCCAAGCTGGTGACAGACCACGCTACCCCTATTGGCAGCCGAACGGTCGCCAGAACCAGCCGCATCCCGGTTGAAAAACGAGCCGAAGCCGCCGTTATCGCGTGGATGCGTCATCAAACCACTGGGTATGACAAAATGGTCCTTCCCCGTGTGAAAGGACGCCGGCGGGAAGTTCGAAGGCTGCTCGCCCAGCGTTCCAAAGAACTACTCCAACGATACCGTCAAAACGCCTCAATTCCGCATGATTGCCCACTCCTGGCATGCGTTCTTACGCACTGAAAACCCCTCGGAAACAATCCGGAAATCAAGAAAATGAACCTACTCAGAGTGACTTGATTCCAACACGCCGACGATCATTGCCTGAATATCTTCGTAATGGCAAATTCGTTCATCTGGATTGGTAGCAAGCAAACCCATGACGATCGTTTTGACAGCCTCTGGAGTCCTACCCCAATCGGCAGAAGCTTGCCCTTCACCAAAAAGATTGCGAGGATCAAAACTCAGCATTGCGTTAATCACATCCCGAGTGGTACCCAGTTTAAATGCAGTGACGCCGCTAAACATTTCGTAGGCGACACACCCCAAGCTGAAATAATCACTGCGATAATCCGCGGGATACCCTCGTAGCCGTTCTGGAGCAACATAACCAAAGGTTCCCGAAGCAAGTTGGGACGTATCCTTCTTTTCGTTATACTCGTCAGCAATTCCAAAATCTAAGATATGGCATCTTCTAGAATCCAGACTTAACATAATGTTGTCCGGTTTGATATCTCGGTGAACAAGGCCAATTCGGTGAACCGCATCAATGCCCTTCAAAATCTTGGAAAACAGCTTGGCAGCAACGGCAACACTGAGGGCACCCCTCTCCAATCGCTTTGCCAAGGTCTGCCCTTTCAAAAATTCCATTACGAAATAGGGGCGATTATCAATTCGGCCCACGTCATAAACCTGAATTACATTTTTATGCGAAATACGAGCCATCGCACGGGCTTCTTCGATGAATGAATCTACAAGTTGTTTGGAACTTTTAACCGTCCGCAAAGTCTTGACAGCGACCGTTCGTTCTAATTCAGTGTCGGTCGCTCGATAGACGACTCCCATTCCTCCAATGCCAAGTATTTCATGGATCTCATAGCGGCCCAAACGGTTGGGAAACGGAACAACGAATTTTTTCGAGTCCTTTTTCCCGCTCCCCAATCCTGTCCGGCCGGAACTGGATCCACCTTTGCTGACACCAACGTTCTTGGAATCTCCGCCGGTGCCCACATCAAATCCCATGGTATCACTAATCTGTACCGTATGAGATCCAACTTCGGAATTCGTCATGCTGAAAACTGATCCCTCATCTGCGTTCACCAATGCCGTTTCATCCTCTGGTGCATCCGAATCAACAACGGATTCAACGTCAAATGTGCAAAACGGAGACCCATTTTTGGTGCAGGTGATTTCTCGGACCGTCACCTTCTCATTGAAATGGTCACTCACTCCCAGCAGAATTCCTTTAGCGAGTGGACACAAACCTCTTCTCGACGAGTAAACAACCTGCATTTTATTTTCATTCAACCGAAAAGCCTGAATGGTCGCCGGTTGGGCGTCTGGATTGTGTATCCGAACCGTTCGATGAATAAGAGATTCAACGTTGGCAAGCAACTCGAATGTTTTCCAATCCGGGTGGAGCATGTTACTGGCGAAACCGACCAATTCCGGTCCTGCAAAGCGACCAATTTTCCCCAACAAATCGTCCAATTCACACTCAAGCAACTCGCAACCGGCACCCAAAAGAGCAATCACGGCCTCGTCGGGGTAAACACCGATTGGTGATAACTGCAACCCCTCAAAACCGGCGGTTACCAGAATCTCATCCCAAGCGGCTTTACCGAATTGGGTTTCAACGAATTTTTTTACAATGCAGCAGATCGAGCCGTGCATACAACACTCTTAAACACATATTAGAATTCCAAACACCGTTGGTTTAGAGTCAGATCAAACAACTAGAACTTATATGGGTAAAATTTCGACACGCCGCTCCTGATAGAACGGTGTAACAGTATGTATCAGGCATCCTGTTCACCGGATTCTAATTAAAATTGGCAAGGCTATCCATCGATCTAAATAGTAAAAAATAGAATAACGGAAAATTCCTAATATTTCCACGTAACCAGATCAATCTTCAGGAAGATCAGGCGTTTTTATAGGCAAAATTGGGGGGCATGTTGAATCAACGACACTAACGGGTTCTTTCAAGCCAACATTATCCGAAGAAACTCCGATAAACGGGTAGCCAATCTGTTTTTGAAAACCTTCAAATCACATCGTCCTTTGTGGCCCACCCAAAGATCTTTGCCTCTAGATTCTTCCAATCGCCTTAGAGAATCGGTGAAAGTAGACGAGCAACCCTAACCCCAAATTTGAAGCCGAGCCACCGCCTTTGATAGTCGTCATACGAGGCCAATACAGCCTGATCAAAATCATCCAGCAACATCGATTCCACCGATTTTACAAACCGTTGATTTGCAAACACCATGCTGATTTCGAAATTCAATCGAAAAGATCGATTGTCAAGATTGGCTGTACCGACCGACGCAAGAGTATCATCGACCAAGAGAACTTTTTGATGCAGGAAACCTGATTCGTAACGAAATACCTTGACACCGGCAATCTCCATTTCCTGCAGGTAGGAAAAGGCTGCCAAGTAAACCATTAGGTGATCCGGTTTGGATGGTATTAGTATCCTGACGTCAACTCCACGTAAAGCGGCCATCTGAAGTGCCGTGCTGATCGCTTCATCTGGCACAAAATACGGACTGGCAATCCAGAGTTTTTCCTGTGCGTTGTTAATGGCGGTCAAAAAAAACAGTGTGCAGGCTTCAATTTCATCCACCGGTGCCGAAGGCAGTGTCAACACATCGATATCTCCTTCGGGAGATAATTCTGGATCCAGATTGACCTCAAGCAGACGTTCTGTCGCCCAGTACCAGTCCTGTAAAAACACGATTTGGATTGGCAACACCACCGGGCCAACCAACCGAACATGAGTATCCCGCCAACGACCAAAATTCTTGTCTCGCCCCAGATACTCGTCGCCTACATTGTGTCCTCCGACGAAGGCAACCTTGCCATCGGCAATCACAATCTTGCGATGATTTCGGAAATTAATCTGGAATCGATTCGAAAAACCCTTTGTTGTTTTAAATGCCTCAACTTCGACACCCGACTGACGCAGTTCATCAATGAATGCCTGGGGCAAAGTGAGGCTGCCAATTTCATCGTACAACACAAAACATCGCACGCCATCGCGCGACTTGGCAATGAGCCTCCGTTTTAGCTCTCTCCCAATATCATCATCTTTGATGATGAAGAACTGAACCAATACATAGTCCGTGGCCTGCTCTATGGCGGCAAAAATAGAATCAAAAGTCTTGGCACCATCAATCAATAATTGAGCCTCGTTACCTTTGATAAATTTGTTTCGGGTCAAGCCATTGAGGGCATGTAAAAAGGGATTTGTTTGAGAACCTACAGGGACAACAAATTCAGATAAATTGTCCACCAATCGGTTGACGATCTCTTGATTCTGCTCCTGACCCTGCCGCAACAATTGGCGATAACCGTGGAATTTGTTTCGACCGAACACCCAGTAGAGTGGAATTGCCACTAAAGGGAGAGAAAGCAATGCAATCGCCCAGGCAATGGTTCCCTGCGACGTTCGAACGGTCATTAGCGCGTGGAGAGCGTTTAGAATACCCAGGCAATAGACCACCGAAACCGCAGCGGCCCAAAAACCCACGGATTGCAGCATGGCCAGGTAGATCTCGGAATACAAAAAAACCCCTCTACAAAACTCCAGGCTCAGTTCGACTCATTTTGAGTTTTCATTATCACCCTGATGGTTGAGCAACAACACCGGGCATCAGAGATTTTAGCGACACGTTTCCTTTCCAATCACTTCTCTCGGAACTCTTTGCTTTGGACAAGGAAGTGAACAAACTGGTCCAGTGCGAATTTCCTCCTCTTTGCGGAATTCCAAATCCCGTTTGCCAAGAACGTGGCTGGGTACTCGCCGCGATCCAGAAAGAACTGCGGATCGATGGGTTAGTCGATTTTGATGGTCCAACCTGAGGACGTTGCGCGATCCCCGCTCACTCGTAATGTGCAGCTGCTGACAACAGTTCTGCGACGATCTGCCAACTCGGCTTGTCAACATCGACAGCTTGGCCGTTGTTGCGATAGTAATCGTCTCAATCATTGAGCCACGCGGCCGTCGCCTGCAGGACCGAATAGATATTCTGGTTCTCCCATTGGTCGCCAAGGGCGGTCCGATCGTCGAGCAAATCGAAGCGAAGACTTATCCAATGAGCTGGTCTCGTGTGTCGATTGGCTTTGGGCCCCATCGAACAAATCGGAATGCCGACATCGTTCTCTGGTGATCGGACTGGTTGGTTCGATAGGCTGCTGCACTTGCCAATCGGTCAATCGTCTCAATTAGCTGTTTGCTAATCTCCTCACCGTCGGATTCTGCGAGAATGGCATGCAGCTTTGGGCACGAAGTAGGGAAAGGGAATCCCATGAAATCTTTGATCTCCGATCGCGTCCCGCCGCTTATGAGATCATGGATTTCCTCAATCGCTTCTCAAACCTTGTCGGCATGCAAGTGCCTGTTATCGGAAATCAGCTTTCCGAATCCTGATTGCTTCATGCCTTGTAAGAGTACGACAGTCAGCTTGCCCTCAATCTCATGCAGGCGATCATAGACTTCATTGAAGAAATAGATCGTCTCGTCGTTCAAGCGATGGAAAACCACTTTAGCAGCGACCGTATTTTCATCTTCGACGGCTTGCTCAAGATCCTCGGTGAGTGGCAACGGTTTCTCATGCATGACTGCTGTCTTCAAAACCTGGAAGCGTGATCGATCTCACCAGCATCGATATTTCAGCGACCTAAATCAGCACTTCTGCGTCGTCGCCACGGTGGTATTGCGATTCGTTTTCGTCGACGAAAACCTAGTTATATACCTTAGATTACGCAGTCGGCATCCGGATTGCGAGCGATAGAAACGGCTTTGGCAACATGGAAATCTTCACGGATTTCTGATTTTGTTTGCTGAGTTCGGGTTGTCCCGAGGCAATAAGGAGGCGGGCGGACAGGTTGCTCATTCGTGTAATTCAATGAAAGGACTGAAGATCAACAAATGGCGATTGAACTGACGTTTGCTGAGAACATGAAGTTACGCCTCGCACCCCGTGGAACGGCCGATCTGTGGCGAGGTTCAAACAATGCGATTCGTCGCGAGATCTTGGATGCGGTTTATTTGAACCGTACTTTGAGCGAAGTAAGTCTTTTCACAGAAAAGAGAAAGCCGTTTGACGAGCTCGCCAAACGGCCTGATTTGTAGAAAAGTCGGGCTGACTGGATTCGAACCAGCGACCTCAACACCCCCAGTGTTGCGCGCTACCAGACTACGCTACAGCCCGTCACTTGGCATGATAACCGAAAACCACTGGATTTCGCTATCCCCAATCAAAGAGGCAGTCATTGAATCAACTCAAAAAATCAAAGATGCCGATTTCTTAATCCGGTCAGTCAAACCAATTACAAACCAGACCAATCCGATCGATCAAGCCTCTGCACATCTGTCAAAAACAGACATCTTTTATTAGATTGGAGTTTTCCTCCCAACCTTCAATCATTTTGAATCAAGCATCCAGTGCCTGAAACTGCCCCCCCCTCTCTTGAAGAATTGCATGAAACGTTTGAATACTTGGAGGAATGGGACGAGCGCTATCAATACATCATTGAACTTGGTCGCCAATTAACTCCCATGCCCGCTGGCACCCACGTTGAGGAGAACCGGGTTCACGGATGCATGAGCACCGTTTGGCTGGTGACCGAATTTGACCCCAAGGCTGGAAAGATGTTGATCATCGCTGATAGCGACTCGTTAATCGTGAAGGGGCTGATCGTTATTTTGACCGCAGCATTTTCCAACAAAACACCGGCCGAAATACTGCGATTTGACATCGAAGAAGTTTTTGCTGACTTTGGATTGAACCAGCATTTGAGCGCGAACCGGAGGAACGGACTCTTCTCGATGGTCAAGCGTGTCAAAGAACTAGCTGCATCGGTCGCGTCCTAATCGATCCGATCTCCCTTAAGACAACCGGCTATCGAATTCTGATGTCCGAACAGCCAACAGCAAAGGCTTGCTGGTTTTCAAGCAACGCTCTGACTTGGAATTTGCCTTTTTTTAAATGGGCAGGAATTGCAAGAGAAATTGTGAATTCGCCTCCCTCAATTTCCTTGGAATGAGCTGCAACGGTCTTATAGTTGGCAGATAAATACTCCAATTGCAATCTTGCAAGAAATTCGGTGGTCCACTCAAATTCTTTTCGATCCTGTGGTTTGAAGGGTAGCTTGGCCCGATCGTAATTCAATTCAATCGACAGCTTGCCGGACAGAGGTGACGATCCGGTAATTTGAATCGTATGGCCCAACGAGGCATTTGGTGGAACGTCCAAGTGCAGGGAACTTGATTTCGGCAGCTTGAGTAGCGGGTCTCCCAACAGGTTAAATAGCTGGACATGCTCCAGTCTTTCTTCCGCCAACAAATCCCGTGTCGGACTGAGAATACCAGCGAGACCCTCAATAGCTGCCCGCGTCGGGTCACGTTCGTTTTGCCGGGGTTCGATCATATTTCGTTTTGATCTCAGGATCAGATCCCCCAGCGTTTGACTGTCCCCGGAAAATAATTCAACCAGCATTTCGTGTGACAAGATCGACATGGCATACGGCATCGTCACTCGACTGCCGGCAAAGACAGCGACCGGACCACCTTCTGCCTCCAGCATTTCTTCGGCGAGGCAATCGTCTAATGAATCCATCGCACCGGTATAACAGGCCAATAACATGGCAATCGGCATCCCACGGTGAGCACGTAGTTTCTGTTTATGGGTAACGTCCAGGATTTGGAAACGGGAAACCGGAGTTTCAACGTAGTCGAGCCGATGAATGTGCCCATGACCAAAGTAGACCCAGAAAAGACAGCCCTCATTCAAACTGTTGACCGTCACATCATGAAAATAGCGGGGATCTGGACAGTAAGGGCTTCGCCAGCTGGCACATGTCAATTTGGTTTCAAATTCCCGGGGGATTCCTCGAAGAATCAACTGTCGGGCGGCCGTTTCAATCACCCTGTCGGTCACGGTCCCAAACCCGCCGACACCCGCAACAAGATTAATTTTGCTGCGCCACGGACCGGGCGGGGGATTCTTTTCATATTCCAGGATTTTACCAACAACCGTTCGAAGTTCGGCATTGCTATCCACCGATAATCGGCCAACCGCCAGTTCAGGAATCAAATCATCATCAAGGTCGGCGTAAAGGTTGTCGGTACAGATCATCGACTCGGAGCCAAACTTCACATTGACTTTAGCTTTCACCTGTCCGCTGGGAACGATGGGTAAGCTCTGCGATCGATAGAGAGGCCGGCCATAACAGTCACCGACCAATACCAGGTAGCGAACCGGATATTTTTTCGCCAACTGGCGAATCCTGATTTGCAAATCGAATGCGGTTTTACTCGGCTGCACCATGACAATGCCATGGCCCTGCGACTCTCGATGGGCGATCCATCTCTGCATCTCATGCTGAAAAATAGCCGGGCAGACCACGATGGTGTCGATCCTGATTTTACCAAACGTCTCTGCCGCCTGACCGGATTGAACACCCGTCAACAAAAGAGCCAGAACATGCAAAATCACACTGGCTACTCTACGGAATACCTTCTGAAATGGAAACGTGCGCTTATACAAGATCATGAATCAACGCAAAAAAAACAGTACACCCTCTCAATCCTTTTTTCGACATACCAAGACGGCAGATCGAACAAATCAAAGCGTAATTAACAGAGAAGTGTTGATGGCCGCGCCTCGACGTGAAGAGAAATCGGTTAGTCAATCTGGAAACATGACCACATCACCCTTCACAACGATGTTATGCTGTCACTGCTGGTATACCCCCCATCCACGCTTAGTGTCTCTTGGGTGCCGACGCCCGTTGGCTCGGCCGCAGCTGTCTTTTTTACATTGGCCGACTAACAAGCTCACCCAATATGAAAACTGGCGACATGTTACATCGATCGAATTTGACGCTAGACAAAACGATGCCTGTTGGAAATTTTATTTTCCGGCCAGTCTCCCTTGGCAGCTTTTTCCATGCAATGGTTTTGCTGGCGTGGATGTGCTGCCTACCCGATTCCCAAGGAGAGGTTCAGGCACAATTGCCGATGCCGGCTTCTTCGCTGGATGTGGAAACCGCCAGCGGGATCGATCAAGGTGTCAATCTTGAAATGAAAAAGCAAAATCTTGTCGGAGCAGCGGTGGGTGTGATCGACGACGGCAAAATCGTCTATCTGAAAGGTTATGGATTTTCAAATCGATCATCCCAGAAACCGTTTTCCATCCAGACCATCGCCAACTGGGCCTCCAACTCCAAACCGGTCGTTGCCTTGCTCACCATGCGAATGGTAGAAAAACGAATCCTCCGGCTGGAGGACCGATTGCGAAAATTTCTCCCGGAATTGCCACCCCAACTTGATGCAGTCACTATCAGGCACCTTTTATGTCACCAAAGTGGTTTTCCACATTATTCCAACGGTAAAATCCTCCCACTGCATCCCCCCATTCGCCTCCATTACGGCAAAAACGATCCCGTTTTTTCGATCAATCGATTCGGCGGATCACCCTTAATCAAGGATCCCGGTGAGGCATACAGCTATTCCTCCTATGCCTACGTGCTGTTGTCAGCCACTGTGCAACGTGCCGCCAAGGAACCACTATGGAAACTGATCCAGCGGGAATTCACCAACCCGCTTCAAATGACCAGCTTCCGCATGGACACGCAAACCACTGATCAGGAAAACTGGGCAACCGGCTACACCCGAACCGCCGAAAAAAATGTGGCAATTGCCCCCGAGTATTCCAACGCTTGGAAACATGGGGCCGGTGGCTATAAATCCAATATTCAGGATTTCGCCAAATGGACACTGGCCATCATGCAGTCGAATTTGATTACCAAAAAAAGCAGACAACTAATGTGGACCCCACAGCCCACTCGATCAGGGAAGCCAACCCGAATGGGTCTGGGTGTATTTGTCACCCGAGTCAACGGAATCCTTCAGGTGTCCCACAACGGCTCACAAACCGAAGCCCGTTCACAAATGGTATTTTATCCCACCCAAAAAAAGGGGGTCGTCGTGCTGACCAACTGTAGTTATACCAATCCGAATAAGATCGCAACGACGGTTCTTGAAACTTTATCGAAGAGGTCCGCTGGGAAGTAACCTGCGATGTTGGCTGCTCTTCTGGCCGGATAGAATAGACACCGATTCATACGACATGGGTAACCTAAAATGTATTGGGTGGACGTTGTCACCGGATTCTCAGTCAGCATCACTCCAATAACCGGACTACCGGCACCGTGAACAGGGTCCTATTGAAAATGCACCGAATTCAACTTATGGTCGACAATTAGACTGTGGAAACACCGAGTCCAACTCACATGAGAATCCACCTGGATCAATCATCCGGACACGACAATCGCGAAGCGTCTGATCGTTCGGTTTTTCACTATCCTCAGCCAGACGATCCTTATCCAGTCCCTGTCCGTATCAAACACCTACGCAAAAATGTTGCCACGATTTAAAACAGATGATGAAGAGGGACTCAAGTGGGAAGACCTCGGAGAAGGAGCGGCGACGATTATGGGATTAGCCCGTCTTTGCGGTCGGTCAATGTCATATTTCGAACCGCTGATCGTGGAGTTATCGCTGGAATCCAAGGCCATCCTGCTGGCTGCCAAAGACCGAGGCGTGGTTGAAATCGCGGGAAAAAAAAATGCGTTTGACTCTGTCGATCGGTTCTTATCCGTCCATGTCGAGCATAAACCTGATCATTTCCTATCATTCAAGAACAAATCAGATCCCGAACAAACGATTCGATTCGTCGACGGATTTCGCCGACTCTGCCTCGGCGGTTTTGTGATGCATCACATGCACCGAGAATTTTCGTTGACCGTTTCAGGTTTTGAACTGGCCCGCACCATCGCCACCGACGAAGTCCGGGAAAAACTTTCATTCGCGGTCGAAACGAGTCATCAGTTCTAGTCAAAGAACGGCGAAAACGTTTTTTTTTGCAATTTCGTTATATCCCTAACGAACCACGGCAAATTTCCTGACCGTCGCCTTTTAACAGATTTTCACTCCAAAGTGACAGCACTTATCTCCGATCTCCTTAGAGTGAACGTTAAATTGTTCTGATAGTGTCGATGACTGGAGTTTCAAAATGAAGATGCGTTCGTCGGGTTTGCCGATGTTTTTAGCAGCGTACCTGATCTGCGTAATGTTCGTAGCCTGCTTAATCGTGATCAAGTCTGACGCCACTTTTCGAAACGACGAAATCATCGCGCCAGCGATTCAACCGCTCGTTATCAGCCAACCGCGTCGAAACTTGGTGGTGATGAATCCCATCAAGAAACCAGTCCCGCCGAGACGGACCCTTCCGGGGAGCCGATCCAACATCATGTTGGCGCTTCTACCCGCCGACAGTCAGACCGTCTTGGCAGAAAAGAGAGTTGCCAAGTCAAAACTCCTGAACGCCATCACGAGTTTCTCGAGAGCCCTCTCCAACATGCGGATTACGTTCGAACCGCCAGTCACCACGCCCACTACCTTCGTGCAGGCAAGATATCGACTAACCCAAAACCGGTCTGGCAACCCCTCGATCCTGCTGGCTCCCAAGCTTCAGTCCCACCCGCCAATCAAGAGCAACGACCCAAATATCGTGTTCAGCCGTTACTTTAACGAGCATCAACTTGCCAGCCAAAAAAGAATACTGGAGCTGCCACAAGACAACCCCCGCCATCCTTTGGATCGACAAACGGGGAAAGATGATAAGGCGGGTCGAAAAAGTCATCAGCAGTTGTCCGAACGACCTACAAAGATAGTTTCAGACAGTAATCCATTCGGTACACTTGCCCGAGATACGATCACAAAGGAACGTATCATGGCTGAGCTGAAAACGTTGAAACAGATCGACGTTCGGCAGACTCTCGTTATGGAAATCATCGATGGAGTCGAGATCGTATTCCAACAGGCAGAATTGGACTACGGTCAATGTGAGTCGAGTATGTATCGACTCATTAACGACCTTTATTCCCTTGAAATCACCGACTCAAGCGAAGAAGACCAGCGTGCTCTCGATGCATCTCGATCTCGGGTGATTTCTGAAATACGGGTATTGCTCGATCTTTTGGAATTCGCACCACCAACCTTGTGGCCAGTGCAACCTATCGAACAAATCGACCTCGAAAATCACAAGGTTGCCTTGAAATAACTGAACGAAACGCATATTCGTTCACAGGACTCAGTGAATCTGAATGATCAAATGTCGCATTGGTGATACTGGATTCCTATTCACCGCTGGCAGGCTACCCTAACATCCATTTTGCCTCGCTGGGAATTTTTTCGATCCCTATCCAATACCGATCAGATCGAAAAGGAACACGACTTTGGTATCAAATTCCAACTCGCACCGGCGATTCGTAATCGGGGTTGTATCTCTTCTATTGCAGCCTGACCTGACATCAGCATCATTCCTAGATTTTCGGCAACCAAAATCGATATCTCCGTCCATCTCAGCCACCATCAGACCATGTGATGACAGGCCTGTCCCAGCGATTCCAGCGTGTCCCCACTCCTCCCTAAGACTTCCTTCGTTAAGATAATAAGAGCCGGCGTAAATGGAGACATCTTGACACGTCTCTGATAATCCGGATCGGCAGTCCACACCGCGAAGTCTCTTTTAGAACAGACTATCCCTTTTTGAACACATTTATTTCCTCAGGCAGTTTCAATATGAACCAGCGACCTTCGATGACCGATCAGGCAGCACCCGCTTCACTGATCCCCACCAACGGCTGGCATTGCACACACTATTATTATTCTTTTGATCGGTCCATTCTTGCCAATCTGACCGCTGACCAAGTGGTCGCTGGCGCTGGTGAACTGGCAAAGGTGCTCGATCCAGGCTCTGAAAACGCCAGTAGCCGACTACAAACCAGTATTGTCAGCGGTCATAAGGCCGATTTTTCGCTGATGTTGATGGACCCAGATCCTTTGGTAATCGACCGAGTGCATCAATCGGTCCTAGCCTGTGCATTAGGGCCAGCCATCGTGCCAACCTATTCATTCGTATCCCTCTCAGAAATCTCGGAATACGTTCCTTCTGTTGAGCAATACTCCAACCGAATCATCCGCGAAGGCGAATCCCAAGGCAGCCCATCCTATAATGCAAAAATGAAGGCGTACGAGGCTCGCTTACCGGTGATGAACCGTCAACGCCTGACACCGGACTTCCCAGAATGGCCAGCAACCTGTTTTTACCCCATGAACAAGAAACGTAATGTCGGTGAAAACTGGTTTATGGAGCCATTCTCCAAACGAAATGAACTCATGGCAGAACATGCTCGAAGTGGCATTAAATTCATGGGTAAAGTCAGCCAACTCATTACCGTCGGATGTGGGTTGGAAGACTGGGAATGGGGAGTCACTCTCTGGGCCCGTAATCCGGAATTCCTGATGGAAATCGTTTACAAAATGCGGTTTGACGAAGCCAGTGCCAAGTATGCCGAGTTTGGTCCTTTTTACACCAGCTATGTCTGTTCACCCGAAGCCATGCTTGAGCACTGCCATATCGGTTGACCCCATCCTGAACCCGGCAATTTGCCTCCCTATATTAATCGCAGACGGAAAAATGAATGGCACGCTCTCTGGATAAAATCGTCGTCATTGATATCGAATCAACTTGCTGGGAGGGTGGCTATCCGGCACGTGGTCAAATGAGTGAAATCATCGAGGTGGGACTTTGCCTTTTGGATCCCAAAACCCTCCAGCGGGAGGAAAAACGGGCCATCATGGTCAAACCGATGAAGTCTCATATTGGCGAATTTTGCACCCAATTGACTTCTATCACACCGGAAATGGTGGAAAGAGCCCGACCACTTTCCAATGCCTGCGCCGTTCTGGAGAAAGAATATCAGTCTCGTCAAAGAGTCATGGCCAGTTGGGGCGATTATGACCGGAGCCATTTTCAGCGAAATTGCAATGAATACAAACTGCGTTATCCCTTTGGCCCTACGCATCTCAACGTGAAAACACTCTTTTCACTTGCCCTTGGTTTGGATAAGGAACTGGACCTGGATGCCGCATTCCAACACCTCGACTGGCAACTGGATGGGCCGCTGCATCGTGGGGTCGACGACGCATGGAACACGGCAAAAATCCTGGCATGGCTGATCGGCCAGGGTCGTCATCAATCAGAATAAGCTACCATTAACCACGACGGCAAGTTTCACTGCATGAGTCCAACGACTTAGTGGCCGTCTTGCATCTTCTTCGTTCAGACGCGAGCCCGCTTTGGCCGCGTGCGTGCAAACACCGGCTTGATGTTCCCTTTTCCCAGGAGATCATCGAGCCGATCGCATAATTCAGGTTGAATTTCAATTCCCTTTTTATGGGACTTGACCTGAACGGTAGTCTGATCCTTCAGCTGGATGGAAAAGCTGACACTCTTGCTACCGGGGTAGCCCCGCAAAATTTCCTGAATTTTTGAAAACACACCTTCCTGATGTTCGCCTTCCTGAATTCTGATCGTCAATCCGATCGTATTTCTTTCCTGCATTTGATCGATGGGAACGACTTCCTTGACAACCAGGTTAGCTTCATCACCACCCCGCTTGTCTACTTTTCCGTCCACGATCAAAACGGCATCAGCCTGGATCAGATGCCCTATTCTTTCAAACTCGGTCGGCCAACAAATGCAACGAACCGAACCCTCAAGATCCTCTAAGTCGAACATCACGTAACGGGTATTGGCTCCAGGTTCTCGAGCCCTCTTGACGTTAGAAAACTTTAACGAAGAAGCCATTCCCCCCAGGGTGGCATCAGATCGATCCTTCATCCCAGCGAGATTTCCTGATGAATGGGAACAGTGCATATCAAGAGATGATCGAAATTCAGCCAGTGGGTGACTGGTTAGATAAAATCCAAGGACCTCTTTCTCCGCAAGTGACTTCTCGCGGTCAGACATCTCGGCCATGTCCGGCATATCAACCGGTTCTTCGTTGGTTTTGGCCTCTTCACCGAAAAGGCTGATTTGACCACTTTGCCGATCGGCTTGGGCACTTGCACCGGCCTGAATCGCCCGGTCAAGGACGGCCAACAATTGGCTCCGTTTATGGCCGAAGGCATCCATTGCTCCTGCCTTGACCAGCGTTTCCAACGTGGAACGGTTACAGGACGATGCTTCAACCCGTTCACAAATGTCAAACAGATCTTTAAAGGGTCCGTTTTCTTTTCGTTCACCGACCAATGCCTCGGCGGCGCTATCACCACAACTTTTGATTGCTGACATGCCGAAGTAGATTTTTCCATCGCCAACAGCAAAATCAACCTCCGAAGTATTCACCGAGGCAGGGACAACTTCGATGTTCATGCGAACACAATCTTCCATATGTTCGACCAGTTTGTCTTTGCCGGTAAAGTTCCTGTTGGGAATATCCCCCGACAATAAAGCCGCCATGAATTCCACCGAATAATGTGCCTTCAAGTAGGCTGTTTGGTAAGCAATCAACGCATAGGCGGTGGAATGGCTTTTGTTAAAGCCGTAACCAGCGAATTTCAATATCATGCCCCAGAAATCTTCAGCTTCCTTCTTTCCAAGCCCATTCCCAACCGCACCCTGAATGAATGCCTCATAATTCTGGGCGATCATTTTCTCCTTTTTCTTGGAGATGGCTTTAATACAGGTATAGGCTTTAGCCAGAGGAATTCCTCCCAGACGATTCAGGATTCTCATGACCTGTTCCTGGTAAACCATTACACCATTGGTCTCGGACAGGATTTCCTCCAAGACAGGATGTCCGTAGTCCGGCTCTTTACGCTTATGCTTGACGTCGATATACGTCTGCACCATGCCGCCCTCCAACGGACCAGGACGATAAAGGGCAGCCGTTGCGATAATATCATTGAAGTGATCCGGCTTCATCTTTTGCAAGAGATCCCGGATCCCACCACTCTCCAGCTGAAAAACTCCCTTGGTTTCCCCACGTTGCAACAAGGCATAGACCTCCTTGTCATCCAAAGGAAATTTTAACGGATCGATCTGTTCACCGGTGGTTTGCTTTATCATCTCGACCGCTTTGGAGAGAACCGTCAGGTTCTTTAATCCAAGAAAATCCATTTTGAGAAGGCCAGCATCCTCTACGTCATTCATCGACCACTGGGTAATAATATCCTCTTTCCCACTCACCCTGCCGAGCGGGACATATTCTGTGAGCGGTTTGTCTCCGATTACAACAGCAGCCGCGTGGGTCCCGACGTTACGTGCCAAACCCTCTATTTTCCGAGCCAAGTCCAGTAGCTCGCGAATCTCTCCATCGTTTTGATAGGTTGCCTTTAACTCCTCACTTTTTTCCAAAGCATCATCAAGGGATATCCCCAATTCATCCGGCACCATACCTGTTATCTGGTTAACCCTCGCCAAAGGAATGCCTAAAGCGCGGCCGACATCCTTGATCGCCGCGCGAGCTGCCAGGGTGCCAAAAGTGCCAATTTGAGCCACACTTTCTTCACCATACTTTTCTTTGACGTAGCGGATCACGTCTCCCCGGCGTTCCTTGCAGAAGTCGATATCAATATCAGGTGCTTCCAGACGACTTTCGTCCAAGAACCTTTCGAATAGCAAGTCATATTTAATCGGGCAAACATGGCTCAAATAGAGCGCATAGCAAACAAGAGCTCCTACGCCGCTGCCACGGGCCGTCGCTGGAATATCGAGCTCCCTGGAATGACGAACAAAGTCCCATACAATCAAGAAGTAATTGGGAAAACCCAATTTACCGATCACTCCCAACTCGCGGTCGAGCCTTTTTAGAACCACCTCGGCGAGGATGCCATCTTTGTACATTTCCGGGGCGTCAGCGTATCTCTCGCGTAGACCTTTTTCACACAACTCTCGCAATAACTCGTCCGGTGTTTTCCCAGCCAAGTCATCGTAAACCGGGAAATGGCGTTTACCCAATTCCAAATCGATATCCACCCGATCTGCGATTTCCTGGCTGCGGGAACAGGCGTCCTCCAATCCCGGAAAGTAACCATACATATCCTCCTGGGATCGAAGATAGAACTGGTCATTTTCCATCTTCATGCGATTGGTATCAGTCCGAAACCTCCCGGTGTTGATGCACAACATGACATCCTGCGCTTCAGCATCGGACTGGTCGACGTAGTGACAATCGCTGGTGGCCACCAGCGGGATCCCGACGTCTTTGGAAACATCGACAGCACCCTCCAGTTGCATTCGCTGAATATCAAGACCGTTATTCATGATCTCGATAAAGTAGCGATCACCAAACAACTTCCCAAACCACTCGGCAATCTCACGGGATTTCTGAAGCGACTCCTCAGCGCCGTTGCCACCTCGCAATATCGACTGACTGAATTCGCTGGAAACACAACCGCTAAGGCAAATGATTCCTTCGTGATATCGTTCCAAGAGTTCTTTATCGATTCGCGGCTTGAAATAGAATCCCTCCAGACTCGCCGCGGAGGCCATCTTGATTAAGTTTTTGAACCCGGTTTGATTCTGACAGAGCAGCGTCAAATGATAAGAAGATTCCTTTCCTGGGCCACCCGATTTCATTCGCCGGTCGCCGGGCGCAATATAAGCCTCATACCCGATTATCGGATTAATATCCTGACTTCGACATTCCCGGTAAAACTCTAGTGCCCCATGCAGATTGCCATGGTCGGTCAATGCCAAAGCATTCATACCGTGTTCTTTTGCTCTGCCCACCAAGCGTGGAATGGAACCCGCGCCATCCAAAAGACTAAAATGGCTATGGCAATGCAGATGAACAAATGAACGGGAAGTCATGGCAATTCGTTGACCGGGAATGCAAAGGAAGATCCAAAGAACCACCACTGATTTTATTCGCTAACCCAAGTGTCTGCCATTCCTGCTTGACGGTGAGTTTGGCTTGCAGTAGACGCGCCCGCTGCATGAAACGGTCCTTTTGCGTCCTTGGTGTAGCAAATCTCAAGCTTCAACCTACGCGAGCGGACAGCAGGCAGGACAAGTTTGTCGTTCAAAAAAATTCCCCGAGAACTTTTTTCCCAAGAATCGGCGCATCTACCATGCTCCTGCCAATCATCCTCACCCTTCGCCGTGGGTGAAAGCGGCATCCGCCTGACACCCCAAACTCGGTTCGGGAAGTCAAAACAACCTCCATCCAGACAGTCATCTTCCAATAATTTTAATTTCTTTTTCGGGCCGTCTGGGAGGGGCAAAACATCCCAAGGGATCCAACAAGGGAATTCGTGTGGTTCCCTGATCGTCGCTTTCGCTGGCAGGTTCTACTCTCACCACCGTTACCAAAACCGCTTAACAAATCATGTCACCCAACCTAATCGAGCAAATAGGAAGAATAGGCAAAATGAGAAATCTGCAACAAGCTTCGTTCGACCGATTCATCTGAGTTGGTTGGTGAATCCAATCAAGACTGGCAGAGCATGGATGAGGCGGTCGGAGCTATCAGCGCACAGACCCGGGAAAACGATTCCCAATTCAGCACCTACTTTTCCAAACAGAATCGATCTTTTGGGCCAGCATCGGTTTTGATATCTTCCCACCAAATTTCAAAATACAACATGGTGCCGCCTTGATAGATCGCCGATTGATATATTCCGTTCTCATGCTTTCGCTGACGTTGGCCGGCGGGTGCGCGGAAGGCCCACTATGGAAAGCGGGGCATTATCTTCCCTGGGTCCAAGCCCAATGGAAAGCCGATGAGGCTATTGCCGAAACCGTTCATGCAAGGAAATCCAAATTAAGGGCCCTGGCGCGGTCAGCGGGCGGATTATCAGCGGCCGAAAAAGAAAATGCAGCCGAAAATCTGGCCAAGATGATTGAGAACGAAAAGATCATTCAACTTAGAGTGGATGCTGCCTATGCATTGGGAGAATTCGAAACCGAAAAAGCAGATCAGATTCTCAAAAGCATGCTCGAGGATCCAGAAGCTGAAGTCCGGATTGCCGCGTTAAATGCTATCTCGCTACGTCAGACTCCTACCGCAGGCCAAGAGCTATTGCGTGTTTTGAGATCGGATACCGATAAGGATGTACGGGCCAGTGCCATTCGCAATCTTGGCAACTTCCCTGGCACCGCCACCGAAGACGCTCTCGCACAGGTTCTCAATGAGCCCGAACCTGCCTTGCAATACGTGTCGATGAAATCGTTGGAGAAAGTCACCAACGCGAACATTGGTTTAAGTGTGAGCCAATGGAAACAGTTTTTTGCCAATCGTCTTCAAACCCAGTCCGGATCTACAAATGACATATTTGCTGGACAACTAAACCCACCCAACTGAACCCCTAGCCTGCAACACTCTCAATCGCCCCTGCACCAATATCGAGGAAACCGGCGCGGTAGTCTGCCCGCTCAGGTGAAGATCGAGGATGCGGAATTTCAACTTTGCTGGGACTGGTAAAACTCGATAGCGAGTCGGTTTGAATCAAACGCCATACGGCTGAGAAAATCCGCAGCGGGAGCACCGAAAAAAGCGTCGACTACCTCACTCGCCTGCAGCTGCAGGTTGGGGATGTCCGAGATTCGGGAAACGAAAAAAACATCCAGTATGTCGTTGGCAACACCTTTGTACTGATACACGTTGGGAAAAGTCGTCAAATATTCCAACTGTTGGACCACCAGCCCGACTTCCTCTTTGATTTCACGGACGACCGCTGCTTCGGCGGTTTCGCCGGCATCCACAAAACCACCGGGCAATCCCAGTAGACCCTTGCCAGGATTTTTACTCCGCTCAATAAACAGGATCTCCTGTTGATCGTTGATGATCAGCGCACCAACAGCAACCGTAGGTGGAAAATGGAAATGGAAATCACAGTCCGTACAAACAAACGGATTTTGGCCAACCATCGGCGACGGCGTACCGCACACTGGGCAATAATTAAAAACATCCTCAAAGGGTGGTATCATAATGATCAGCCGGGGTGTGATTCAGTCATCTCTGTGTTTCAGGCAGTCTGTGTTTCAGGCAGTCTGTGTTTCAGGCAATCTGTGTTCCAGTCAATCGGTATTCGGCGGACCATCCTGAGATCGGAGCCGTTCTTGCCGTCCTGGTGATTCCGAGCTCATTGCTCCCAAAGGCACCGTTTAACCAATGCGATCCTTGCCCATCATCGGCTGAAGCACTTCTGGAATGGTAATCGATCCATCTGCCTGCTGGTTGTTTTCCAGAATCGCGATTAATGCCCGACTGCATGCGATGGCAGTCCCATTGAGCGTATGGACGAATTTCGTACCTTTTTCTCCCTTGGTCTTATACCTGCAATTCAAACGTCGAGCCTGGTAATCGGTGCAGTTGGAAGTGGACGTCACTTCACCCCATTCACCGCTTTGGCCACGCCCCGGCATCCAAGCTTCCAGATCAAATTTGCGATAGGCAGGCCCTCCCAAATCGCCGGTCGAGGTATCCACAACTCGAAAAGGAATCCCAAGAGCATCAAACAAATCGCACTCGATGCCACACAGCTCTTCGAGAATGGCCTCACTTTGATCAGGTAAAGCGTAAGCAAACATCTCTATTTTTGTAAACTGATGAACTCGGTATAGGCCTTTGGATGCCCTGCCAGCGGCCCCTGCTTCAGTCCGAAAGCAATGGCTGAGACCACAGAGCTTTAGAGGCAACTCATCGGCAGCAAAGGTGTGTCCCGAATAGAGTCCACCGAGGGTAATCTCAGCAGTTCCCACCAGACATAGGTTGGTATTTTCAATGCTATACACCTGTGTTTCATTCCCCCGCGGATTGAAACCAATCCCCTCCAGGATTTTATCCTGCGCCAAATCAGGTGTGGTTACCGGTAGAAATCCGCGACGCGTCAGCTCCGAAATGGCGTAATGCTGAAGAGCCATCTCCAAAAGTACCGCCTCAT
This sequence comes from Planctomycetota bacterium, assembly GCA_014238905.1. Classification (GTDB taxonomy): domain Bacteria; phylum Planctomycetota; class Planctomycetia; order Pirellulales; family Pirellulaceae; genus JABAAE01. Next base: position 46,904 of record JABAAE010000012.1, on the reverse strand, counting down.
TCTTCAGGAAATAAAAACCGGCCCCGGTCGTTTTGGCTCCGCCTTCGAAGTCAATGAGGTCCAGCCGTTCGCCGATTTCAACATGATCCTGTATCGCAAAATCAAATGTTCGAGGTGAGTGCTGACCACGTCGTATTTCCAGATTATCCTTATCGTCCTTTCCAACGGGTGCCGAAGGATGCGAAAGGTTAGGAATCCGGATTTGAAGTTCAACGATGGCCGAATCCAGCTCCTCGCATTCCGAAGCAGCAGTTTCTTTCTTTTGCCGATAAACTCGCGCCTCTTCCTTCAGTGAATCCCGTTCTTCAGAAGATGCTTTACCGATCCTCTTGGAAATCTCGTTGGCCAATCGGTTAAATTCCTGTGATTGATGATCCTTTTCCTTCCGCTGATGCTCCAAATCGACCAGACGGTTGACATCGCATTCCACCCCTCGATTTCTGCAGTTCTCCAAGACCTCCTCAACGTTGGCCAGTATATATTTGCGTTCCAGCATCTAAATTATTCCCCGGGGCCTTGGCAGCCCATTTGACTAGTTGATTTTTTTCTGGACCCTGTTGAATCCGATGCCCGATTGGCAAACATGGCTGGGTGACAATCCCCAATTCAGAATGCTTCCAAGCTGCTAATTTGGTCTATCAGATGAGCACTTGCCAAAGCACCCTTATGAAAATCCGCCAGGTGAAACTTCTCGTTGGGACTGTGAGTATTGTCGTCACTCAAACCCCAACCCAACAATAATGTATCGATACCCATCTTTTCTTTAAATGACGAAACAACTGGAATCGAGCCACCTTCACGAATAAAAACCGGTTTGGTTCCAAAGCCACTGGTGATTGCTGATTCCGCGGCCCTTAAATAGGGACTATCCAATGGGACAAGAATTCCTTTTCCGGAATGAAATGGGATTAACTCCATTTCAATTCCTGGTGGACAAAGCTCAAGTAGCATTTTCTTGAGTGATTGAGTGATCTTGTCGGGATCCTGATTGGGAACCAATCGGAAGCTGAACTTTGCTCCCGCCCTGGCTGGCAAAACCGTTTTTGCTCCCTCGCCTTGGTAACCGCTCCACAGACCATTGATGTCAAATGTCGGTCGGGCCCATCGGCGCTCCAGTGTCGAGAATCCTTCCTCCCCGCTCAATGCCTTAACACCAACCTGTTGGCAAAACTGATCTTCATCAAATGGCAGTGCCGCGATTTGGCTTCGCTCCCGTTGGTCCAGCGAGATGACATCTTCATAAAAACCCGGAATCTGAACTCGCCCATTCGCATCACGGATCGCAGCCAGTAGGGTCGAAAGAGCATTTGCCGGATTGGTGACCGCTCCACCAAATGATCCGGAATGCAAGTCCTGCGAAGGACCGGTCAACCGAAGTTCAAAATACGCAATTCCCTTTAAGCCATAGGTGATTGCGGGCTGTCCCGGACCGAATTGGCTATTGTCGCTGATCACAGCAATGTCGGATTTCAATCGATCCATGGCGGTTCGGCCGTTGTCATATTGACCATCAAGAAATTCGTAAAGGCTACCACTTCCGCACTCTTCTTCCCCCTCAATCAGGAATTTTACCTGAACCGGAAGGCTGCCCTGCGTTTGCAACCAGGCCTCGACACTCTTGATGTGAGTGTAGAGCTGGCCTTTATCATCGGTGGCCCCTCTGGCGTAGACGTTGCCATTGCGAACGGTGGGTTCGAACGGCGGAGAGTGCCATTCTTCCAAGGGATCTGGAGGTTGAACATCATAATGCCCATAGATAAGGACCACCGGTTTTCCGGGTACCGGTGGACTCTCCGCGTAGACAATCGGGTGCCTCCGGGTGGCGATCACTTCTGTGGAAAGCCCTAGTTGGGTCAGTTTATCTGCGACCCAATGCCCAGCTTTTTTGACGTCATTGGCAAATTGGCTGTCGGTACTCACACTGGGAATCCTCAGCAACTCAAACAGTTCCGCCTCAGCAGCGGATCGGTTGGATTCCAAATATTCCGTGATTGTATTCATGATTTTTTGGTTGGATAAGAGTAAGGCCTTCTCGCAGGCCACGTCATTTCTGAGAACGGCTGTTAACCAATCTGTCGGCGTCTACTTTGGGGACCAATAGCAATCGAAGATTAACAGAGTGTAGATTTTCGACAAAGTTTGCCAAATCAGTCCAGTTTGATTCAAATTTTGGCTCTGAAAAATCACCAAATACTACCAAGGATTCGCAAACCCAATATAATAGTGTTTTATCCTACCAACTATCACACCCCCAATATTGCGTTTCAAAGATGGATCCCGAAGGAAATGTTGCAATAGCCGAAGCCGTTATTGAGACAACTCGCCAAAACAAAAATCGCCACCACCAGAAACCCAAGCGGCAGCCGCGATATCATGTCTTTTTGTGGAATGATGACAATCATTCCTATGAATATGTGATGCTAATGCTCAATGAACTGTTTGGCCACGAGCTGGAAAAGGGGTTTGGTATTGCCAAGAATGTGGACCAAAACGGTAAGGCGATCGTGCTGACCACCACCATGGAACATGCCGAATTGAAGCGAGACCAGATCCATTCCTACGGACGGGACGTCCTGATCGCCAGTTGTAAAGGATCGATGTCTTCCACAATTGAACCAGAAGCAAGTCATGGCGACCGTTAAAACAGTGACCCTCGGGTGCAAGGTCAATCAATATGAAACCGAATTTGTACGGGAAGGGCTGTTGGGTATTGGGTACGCCGATGCGCCTGCGGATGAACCGGCAGATCTCTGTATCGTTAATACCTGTACGGTCACCAATGAAGGCGATTCAAAAAGTCGCCAGGTGATCCGCCGGATGCATCGGGACAATCCCGACGCGAGACTGGTGGTGATGGGTTGTTATGCCACGCGGGCACCAGACGAGGTTCGCCAGCTACCAGGCGTTGCTGAGGTCGTCACCGATAAGCGTGAACTTCCGGATCTACTGGGCAGATTTGGTGTCATTGATATTCCAACTGGTATCTCCGGACTTAATCATCGCAGTCGTGCCTATGTCAAAGTTCAGGACGGCTGCCTCCTTCGCTGCAGTTATTGCATCATTCCAAAAGTACGGCCCGAAATGTACAGTCGTCCGCCCGGGCCCATTCTGGATGAAATCCGCCGGATGATCGACAACGGCTACAGGGAAATTGTTTTGACTGGTGTTCATCTGGGACACTACGGCGTGGACTTCAACAAGAACAAGCCCAAAGATCAATGGATGAGACTCTCTCATCTTGTTCGCCAGATTGTCGCTTTGGACCCTGATTTCCGCGTCCGCCTTTCAAGTATTGAGGCAACCGAAGTCACGCGGGAACTGGTCGACGTGTTAGGGGAATTTGGTGATCAAGTCTGCCCACACCTTCACGTTTGCCTGCAAAGCGGAAGTGATTCGGTTTTAAGGAGAATGAAGAGGCGTTGGGGATCACAACGATTCGTTGATCGTTGTCATTTCGTAACGGAGCATCTGGACCGGCCCGCATTGACGACCGATGTCATCGTGGGCTTTCCGGGAGAAACCGATGGGGAATTCGAAGAAACGCTAAACGTTTGTCAGCAGGTAGGTTTTTCCAAAATTCACATGTTTCCATTTAGTCCTCGGCGGGATACACCGGCTGCGTCGATGGATGGCCAGATCCCCAAGTCGGTCAAAGCCGAACGGGGAAAAATCTTGGCCGCACTGGAAACCCGCACCAAGACTCAGTACTTTGACTCACTCATCGGAATGCAGCTACGTGTCTTGAAAGAAAATGTTATCGACGATAGTGATGGCGAGCGATTTCTCAGCGGTACATCCTGCCGATATGCTCCGGTCAGGATTCCGGTATCAGGCGATATCAATGCCGGACCTCAACGGCCAGGAAAAATCGTTAATGCCTTGATTCAATCCCATGACGGAACATTTCTGCGAGCCGAAGCAGACCCTGATCAACACACCGCCTAATCTTGGAAAATCGGCCGTTTTCATCGTTTAAGCCTGCCCCGGAAAAAGGGGACCATGATTCTATTTTGGAAACAGTTCGAACATGACGGAAGCGGTCACCTATCTGAACGGTTCATGGAATGCGTTCTCGAAAACTCAAATTCCAATCAACGATCTCGGTTTTATACACGGCATCACAGTCGCCGAACAAGTCAGAACTTTTTCTGGCCGACCCGGTTTTCTAGAGGCACATTGCAATCGGTTCCTGACCGGATTGCGTCGACTTGATATCAACCTCCCAGAGAGAAACGACCTTAGTGCCATTATTCTGGATTTGGCTGATCGGAATTACCCACTGATTGATCCAAAACTGGACCTCGGCATCTGTTTCTTTGCGACACCCGGAACGTCATCCCGATTTGGTCCGACGAATTACCAACGCCCCACTTTTTGTGTTCATTCCTATCTACTACCATTTGCCCAATTGGCGGAGATTTACAAAGACGGTCAATCGCTCCATATCAGTACACACCATGAAGTCCCAAGCACCTGTTGGCCCCGCGATATCAAGGTCCGTAGTCGTCTTCATTATTATCTTGCTGAACAGGAAATCCGCCAACGTCATCCATCCTCTTCGGCCATACTGACTGACCCAGCAGGTCACTTCCGTGAGACAGCCACTGCAACACCTATTTTTGTAATGGGCGATGGACAACTCGTTGTGCCCCCCACTTCAGAGATTCTCCATTCAGTCAGCTTGGATCTCACCCTGAACCTGGCTGCCGAGAACAATTTGATTGTGGTAAGACGTGAAATCCATCTCTCCGAATTACCCACCATCCGATCGATGTTTTTGGTCAGCACACCCTTTTGCATTTGCGACGTTTCCTCACTTAACGACCACCCATTCTTGCGAGAATCTAACGAGCTAAGACTGCTCCGGAAAGCGTGGAGTACATCTGTCGATCTTGATTTCGTTTCCCAATCCTTAGATGCCACCTGCTGAACGACGCCTCAAATTGCGTTTTAGCTGAAGAGCCCTGAGGATTGTCAGGAAACAACATGAACCCGCGGCGGTTAACAACCATTGAGCGGCGTTCCTTCACCGGAGATCGCTGGACTCAGCACAATCCATCGGGCTTAGCTTGGGTGCTCCTCAAACGTGGGCCACTGAAATTCGTCTTCGCCTCCTGCAACGTCTAAATAGGCTCCACAACGGGGACATTTCTGCACTGATCCACGTTGCGCCCCCTCAAAGCTTGACTCTTGTCCACAGGACTCACACCGACCATCGACAGGCCCCAGCATCGCCATCCGTAGCTTGCGGTCCAAAATGTCGTTGGTCCGTCGAGATACCATTTTTTTTGCTTTGGACAAATCTTCGGAATCCACCACCCAAACCTGCCATCCATGATCGTGGGGATCCGACTTGGAAAAACTGATCCCGTAGGAGATACCGAGATTGGTTTTGTCGAGCACCTTGGTTCTAACACCTTCCTGATCAAGCCAATGGGCCATCACCGATGCCATTGCCTGACTGTCCGCCACCCAGACACATCTTTCATTGCTCATTTTCGCTCACCTAATCCCCAAATGCTTGCAGATCCAAACTGTTTCCTACCGAAAAAACTGCCGTAACGGTCAACACGATTCTGGATCCAGATCAAGCTCCATTTCCAGCAGCATGCTTGCCAATGTTTTTCCCTGGGAATCGATCCGTAGGGACCCACTTCCCCCACCAGCCAGTACGTCCTTCATTAAGAAGTTGAACGCCTTGATGCCAGGCAGCGGAAACCGCTGAACACTTGATGGATTGAGCGCTTTAAAATACTCCGCCACTTTTTCCGCCGTCAAGTATTGATCTAGCAACCGGTAGGCATCGTCGTCATTGGCAAGCACGCCGATATTGGCATGATTGCCCTTATCGCCGCTACGGGCATGCGAAAATTCGATCAATTTCTTTTTCATGATACCCCCAAAGGAACGGCTGCAATAACTCGCCGTCCTGAGTTATATCATCCGCAGCAACGCATTCAAGATGAGCCATACCGCGTAACTCGTGTCGACATCGTTTCTAAAAACATACAACCCAAAGCAACGAGAGGGATTGGCAACAAGGAGAGTGGGATTTTGCTTGCTCGCAGGCAATCTCTGCCGCTTCCGCCACATCGATGAAACGCCCAACCGATGAAACGCCGAACCGATGAAACGCCGAACCGATGAAACGCCGCTAAGTCCCACTCTCTAGCCATGATTTCAGACCGGACTCTTCGACTGGAGGCTCGAGGAATTTTCTGCTTCTGTCCATGCGGTTGTTTAGCTAATGCCCCTCTTGGAACAGCGAGCCGGGATGCCTGAATCCCCAAGGCCGCCAACGTCACCGATAGACCGCACATCACACTTTTGAATAGACCGACCTCAAGTGGCCATTTAAGTCCTGAGAGAAGGGACACAACTATCGCGATCACCCGTTGGCATGCTGAAACTCCACAATTCTCATTGTAATCGTCATAGCTCCCCTAATCGGTATTTTTTTGCGAGATTTACTATTACGAATAACGCATCCAATACGCAATTGAAATCCCCTACAACCTGTTTTACAGCTAGGACCAATCAAGATCGGATCATTCTTATATCGATAACCATGCATACGTGCCGGAATCCTCCTACAACCGGTGCGAATAGAACGCAAGACGAGTCCGGAAAAACTGAAATGACAATGAACCTCGCAATTAGACGTTGGACACCACTGTTATTGTTGGCAATGGCGGTGGTTTTGATCGGTTGTAATCGCCGCAGTTACTATCGGCAGGAAGCCGATCGCGAAGTCGATCTGCTGGTAGAGGAAGCTGCTACGACCAATACGAGATTCAAGTACGATAATTTCACCATCCAAATGGATCCCCGTAGTCGTTACTTCTACGACCAAAATCCGGATTCACCACCCATGCCAATGGATGATCCTGATTCAAATACGTACATGCAGAGTGTCGATGGAAAACGGGGATGGCCCGGATGGGAACGCAATGGCATCACCAACCAGTTTGAAAACCCGTTTTGGAGAGAACAATTACTGGAATATGTCAACATCGACGACGATGGAAAAATCGTTTTGGATATTGATACCTCCCTCAAACTGGCACGGATGCACTCGCCTTCTTACCAGAATTCAATCGAAACGCTCTACCTTTCGGCGTTGGACGTCACTGCTGAAAGGTTTAATTTAGACACCCAGTTTTTTTCCGGTACTGATACCAGTTACAGCCACCTTGGAAAATTGCCGGCCGGAGAATCGAACACCCTCAACATTGATAAAAACCTGGACTTGCGGAAAAGATATGCTACGGCGGGGCAACTGCTCGTTGGAATGGCCAATTCTTTCGTCTTTTCCTTTACGGGCGGGACAGTCGATTCTGCTGGCTCTCTTTTCAACTTCACTTTCGTCCAGCCTCTACTACGAAACGGTGGCCGCGTCGTCGCCTTGGAGACGCTCACCATTGTAGAGCGAGCCTTGTTCAACAATCTCCGTGCTTTCTATCGTTACCGACGAGGTTTCTTTACCGGTATGTCGATTGGCACCAATGGTGTGTCCGGTCCCCAACGACGTGGTGGATTCCTTGGCGGTACAGGCCTCACTGGATTTTCCGGCACCGGTGCCGGTGGATTCGGCGGCGTTGGAGCTGGAACATTTGGCGGCGGTGGGGGCTTCGGGGGCGGAGGCGGAGGAGGTGGCACAGCCGGCACCGGTTTGGCAGGCGGTGGTTCTGGAAATGTTGGCGGCTTTATCGGTTTACTCCAATCGCTGCAGCAATATCGAAATGCACGCGATAGCCTTGACCTGCAATTAAGAACTCTTTCGCTCTTGGAAGGAAATCTAGAGGGTGGAGTAGTGGATGTGGTGGAGGTTGACCAGTTTCGACAAACCATTGAAACCCAGCGAGCCCAACTGTTGCAATCCCAGAACTCGCTTCAAGCACAGGTCGAAGGATATTTAACCGGAACATTGGGTCTTCCGCCTGACATGGGTGTTGATCTGGACGACCAGTTTATTCGTCGATTTCAACTGATTGACCCGGTGGTTACTGGATTCCAAAACGAAATCTATCTCCTTCAAAGCGCATTAGGTGATCTGACCACCGAATCACCCGATACCGAATTAATGGACATCCTGACCAAGGTCATAGAAAATCGCGAGGCGTTAATGGAATATTACGCCTCGATCCGAATGGACGTAAATTCGGTTGATGAGGCAATTGAAAATCGTAGCCCACTGATGTCCGCCACCGATCTGGCCCGGTTGACAAATGATGCCAAGCGATGGAAATCCCAACTGAACCCCATCTTCGGACGACTGGAGGGGGTTGGCGCAAAACTCACCGAAATCCAAGATCAAATCGACGGAGGGGACAATGTCGGTGCTGCCACATCGATGGTCGTATGGATGCGTCAGTACCTCGCCATCACTCAGGAAATCGTCCTTCTGCAAGCGAGAACCCGTTTGCAAAACGTTTACCTCAAAGACCCCATCCGACTGGACGTCGATTGCGCACTAAAAATCGCTTATGCAAACCGTTTGGACTATAAGAATGCTCGTTCCAGCCTTGTTGATACCTGGCGATTGATAGAGTTCAATGCCAATCGACTCAAATCGGATTTAACCATTACAGCCTCCAGCGGTTTTGGAACTGTCAAAGACAACATCGCCAGCTTTGATATCCAAAATGGCAACACTCGGTTGGGTGTACAATTTGATGCCCCGTTAACCCGGCTACTGGAAAGAAACAACTATCGTAGTGCCCTAATTGAATACCAGGGTTCCAGGCGTTCTTTTGTAGCTGCAACTGACGGAATCAATTCAACCATGCGTCGATATCTACGAAGCCTCAATGAGTTGGAACTGAACCTCGAAATCCAACGGCGTGCGGTTGACATTGCCATTCGTCGTGTTGAGGTTACCGAGGCCAAACTTCAGGAACCACCCAATCCTGACGACCCCAACCGTTTTGGTCCGACCGATGTTCAGAATCTTTCCTCTGCCTTGGCTGATCTCCGGAATACCCAGAATAACCTGATGAGCGTTTGGTTGAATTACTACTCCACCCGCATGTTATTGGTGAGAGATTTGGGAGTCATGGAATTGGATCCAAACGGAAGATGGGTTGACCTTCCCCTTAATGTAGAAGAATGTCTTGACGACGAAGATCTCGCCCAGATTCCGCCCGAAATCCCAGAGGATTGGGTGGAAGATGCATTCGAGGAAGAGGTCTTCCCAAATGACCTGCAGCCCGAAAACCCAAAATCAACTCGGACCATCGACTATTTCGATTCAGCCTCCTCAGGCTCGGCAGAATTCAATTCCGATGAGCAACACCGGACAGCGACCGGTAAAATAGAAACTGCCAAACGAAACACAAACCATGGCCAAACCGAGATAAGGATCAATCATCCCAAAAATCGGCGGGTAAAAGAAGAAACAATGACTTCGCCAAGGACTAAACTGAGCACCTCTTCACCCTACGTTCCGTTTGAAAAACGGAATCGGACCGACAACAGAAAAACCGAATTAAGCTTCGCCGATCCTCCGGAAACTATCGATATAGACTCAGAAGTCGTACCGGTTCAACATCGATCCAACCGGCGATCTGCTCGGATACCTGCTATGGCTACGACATCTGAATCGGAACCGCTGATAGAGGAAAACCTGAGAGCCGATACTTCAAAAGATCAGCCCAACGCCGCCCAACGCCTTCGCTGGGCCCATTTGTTAAAAAGTCCCACTAATACGCAGCGGTAGTCATCGAGCCTATCGCACAACAGACTATTTGCCAGCTCAACACGCCGCAAACCAAAAAGCCACTTCCAGTTAGAAGTGGCTTTTTTACATATTCCGCGATCAACCACCTGGCAAAATAAAGCAGGTTCAAAGTTGTTTCAGATTGAAATAGCAGCACCACAGCGGGGTACAATTTGACAAATGCCCTGTTCGTCTCGAGGTGACTTGAGAGCGTAGTTCAGTTATGATCCTGTTGGCAATCAGGTTCGCTTCACCATCGATTCCCCGAAAGATTCGCACTCTGCCCACCGTACGATTCCAACAAGATTTGAATCGGGTGAAATTCCCTATCAACCTCCGGTTAAAACAACCATCCAATGCTGAATCAAATCCAACGCGCCAAAACGACTTTCTTCTTGGTGCTGATCTTTCTAAATGCAGTTGATATCAGCACGCAAATTCAAAATCAGGTCGTGGCTGCCGGTTCGGTCGTTAGCAACGAAATTATTGGTCGAAAGATCCCCAACTTCGTCACCCAAGACTCAAACGGCAAGCAAATTGGGCTACAAGATTTTTCTCATCACCGATTTTTGGTCGTGGTGTTTATTGGCACTCAGTGCCCGATAGGAAATGCCTACGTACCCTATCTGAATGAATTGCATATGAAATTCAAAGATCGCGGCGTTGAAGTCTTGGGCGTTAATTCCAATCTTGCTGATTCGCCCAATGAAATTTCACAACATGCTGCGGACTATCAAATTCAATTTCCGATGCTGGTAGATTCGCAGCAGATCGTAGCAGACCTGTTTTCGGCAGAACGCACACCCCAAGCATTCGTCTTGGATCGCCGCCGCAACATTCGTTATTCCGGTCGAATTGACGACAAAATTGGCTATGATTTCAAACGGAAAAACGCTTCTCGTCTTGATCTGGAAATAGCGTTACAGGACTTGCTTGCAGGCAAACCGGTTTCCAAGCCCACCACGACACCATTAGGCTGCATCATTACCAGGAAATCCTCGCTCCTACCCAAAGGGGAAATCACCTACTCAACCCATATCGCTAAAATCCTGGAAACACGCTGTGTGAATTGCCACCACCCCGGAACAGCCGCGCCGTTTTCCTTGCAAACACATGAAGATTCTCAAAACTGGTCCCAAATGATCAAGGAAGTCGTACAGCAGCAGCGGATGCCACCCTGGAGTGCCGACCCCCGGCATGGCAAATTCAGCAACGATCTGAGAATGCCCAAATCAGAGATCGATACGTTGGTCGCGTGGATAGACAATGGTTCTCCTTTGGGGGACAAGAACAAATTGCCGAAATCCAAACCCGTAGTGGATGGCTGGATGATCGAAAAACCTGACGTTATTTTCAAGATGCCAAAATCCTTCACCGTGAAGGCAAGTGGGACGGTCGATTACAAGTACTTTGTGACCCCCACCCATTTCAAAAAAGATGTTTGGGTGCAGGCCTCTGAGGCTCGGCCCGGCAACCGGTCAGTTGTTCATCACATCATTGTTTTTGTCCAACCGAAAGGGCAGCCCAAAGGAAGAGGGAGGGCTGCGATTGCCGGTTTCGCACCCGGTGAAGAACCAATGGTTTTCCCAGCAGGAACGGGTTTCAGAGTTCCGGCTGGAGCCAAGCTGATTTGGCAAATCCATTATACTCCCACGGGAAAAGTCGAGACCGATCGCTGTGAAGTGGGAATGGTCTTTTGCAAGGAAAAGCCCGATCGAGAAATCATTCAACGGGACGCGATGAACCGAGACTTTGTGATCCCTGCCCGGGCTGAAAATCACCAAGTCGTTTCCAGCAAACGTTTCTCTGAAGACGTTGAGCTGATTTCTTTGATGCCGCACATGCATTTCCGAGGCAAAGACTTCACCTTTATTGCCGAGTTTCCCAACGGCAAGAAAGAGACATTACTAAGCGTTCCGGATTATGATTTTAACTGGCAACACCGGTATCGATTTGCAACTCCGAAACCGATTCCCCGGGGAACAACGATCCGCTGCATCGCCCACTTTGACAACAGCCCGGAAAACCCAGCTAATCCGGCCCCTGACCAACCGGTGCGTTGGGGCGACCAAAGTTGGGAAGAGATGATGATCGGTTTCCTAACGTACGTCAAACCAGAAGATCGCAGCCAAATCAGAAAGCTGAATGCAAAATAAACAGCGATGAAAATGTGGCAAATCCAATCTGTTTGCCACACCTTGCTCACCCAATCGTTTCAATACGGTCAGCAACGAGTTTTAAGACCCTCGTTTTTTTCCGACGGAAAATAAGTCGTTGATAAACGCTTGGCCGGAGGGCATCTCCCAGGATTGGACCCCGGTTTCCAATGGAAAATCAAGAGAGATCGGATGGAAAGTCTCCGCTGACGGTAACCGAGTAAAAATCGCCACAAACAAGGTTCAAAACACTTGGCCAATTAAACGCCAAGTCGGCTCCCAACTCGGGCTCTTCACTTTTTCCTGTTGAATTGGCGATTTTTCCCTTGTACACACCGACCATCTCACCTTTATTTGGCAAATCGGGGTTGAACTTTTATTGGATTTGGCCATTATTGAGTTGACGTTCGCATACGCATGCGAGTAACACAATTTGTCGCAAGTCGATCCAATCTATTGGCAACCGGATCGAAGCGATTCCTTGATTTTGAAAGGAGGTGATTCTGTGCAAAATGTCTGTAACAGCCAACGAGGTGGCGCTGCCTAAGGGCATCCGGCGGGCTGCCGATAAGGCACGCCATCCATCCTCGTGGATCTCCTGATCTAACGAGAAAACAGAACCCGCAGCCGAGCAATCGGCTGCGGGTTTTTATAATTCAGCACTTTATCTCCACCAGCAAGATCTCCACCAGCAAGATCTCCACCAGCAAGATCTATCGCTACCAGCCGCTTTCCAGCACTGACAGACATTTGCTCACTGATTTTCGTTTGCTCACTGATTTTCGTTTGCTCACTGATTTTCGTTTGCTCACTGACCAAGCGTCTGACTAGAAGGCAAGGAATTTCCGGACGAGACAAAGCATCGGGATTGATTTAACCATTGGTCAATCAAAAAGGTCAACAGCCTACTTTTTGACAGCCCAAATATTTCGATAAGCGACGGGATTTCCGTGATTTTGAAAAAAGACGCCCAAAGCTTGCGGGCCTTCCTGTTTGCAGCCAGGTGTTTGCCGAGGCAATTCCAACTGGTCATGGATGACCACACCGTTATGTTTAATGGTGACGGTGGCATTTTTCGTTTTTTTGACTCCTTCATATTTCGCTGCAACATAGTCAATATCATAGGTCTGCCATGCAAGCGGTGGAAAGCACATATTCACGACAGGCTTGCTGATTTGGTAAATTCCTCCGCACTCATTGTCTTTTCCGTCGAGGCCAAAGCTGTCCAATACTTGGCATTCGTAACGACTCTCAATGTAAACTCCGCTATTTCCACGTCCCTGTCCTCGTGCGGTCGGCATGAAAGGGGTACGAAATTCAACATGCAAGACATGATCGCCCAGTTTTTCCTTACTGGTGCAATTGGTTGCTGCCAATAAATTCCCCTCGAGCATTTTGCCATTCTCAAAAGTCTCAGCTGATGATCCATCAAAAAGAATGACAGCGCCTTCTGGTGGCTTACTTCCCAAAGTCGGACTTTTCCGAGTAACCCTGTCCGCTTTCAAAACGCTATTACCTTCTGGATCATAAACGGTAATGCTGCCGTCCTTCCATTCCGCTCGACCTCTTTTTTCGGCGTCTTCTGCGTTGGATTCCGGGGCAAAAACCACCATTTCACCTTTGGTGTTTCCTTTGGCCTTCAGGGTGTCTCCCCCACGCGACCAACCATCGCCAGGTAAGCCACCCATATAGGCGACCAAGTCAAATTTCCCACCACCCAAGGCCATGACCTGGATACCAATCTTCATTCCATTTTCGGTTTCCGCAGTATATTCACCTTGAACCTGAAAATCCTTACCCGCTTTTTTCTCATCGGTAAAAGCAGACGAATTTTTATCATCTGCGATCGCCAGATCTGCCGTGCAAATAGCAATCACGATGATTGTGAACAACGAAAATGCCAATCTAATTCTTGAGTCAACAGGTTTTGTTTTCATAAATTCCTCACGGGCAAGTTTTAAATAACAAGATGGAAAGCTCTGACCATATTTTTACCTCTATTGATTCCGGTTACCATAGCCTTATCAAGGAAACCGACCTCGCCGTTTGTCGATTCCTGCCAACAGAAAGCCCGTTTAGGTTAAAATTTCCTAACCGGCTGTTTGTCGATATGAGGTAGCAACCATCGAAAAAGCAATGATTTACCGAACATTACTTCTGATGCGCCACGCCAAATCAAGTTGGAAACATCCGGGAGCGTCAGACAAGGAGCGACCTTTGAATAAGCGTGGTCTGGCAGCTGCTCCAGACATGGCGAATTTCCTTCTAAGCCATAAATTAGTCCCCGATTTGATCATTAGTTCCACCGCCGTTCGGGCAGTCATGACCACTGAATTACTCCAAAAACAGTGGGATCATTCCCCCAAGGTGGTCTTCGAGGATTCACTCTATCTCGCTCCGCCGGGGATTTACTTAAAACGACTGGCCGAACAGGGGGATTTTTTTGAAACCATCATGCTGGTTGGACACAATCCAGGAATCGAGGAATTGATAGAGCTCCTGACAGGTCGAAGTGAATTCATGTCAACAGCCGCAGTGGCTGTTCTTAACACCCAGAGTGAATGGCCCAACCTGGATTCCAAAAGCTGTTCCTTGCTGGATGTCTTTCGTCCGAAAGAGGTGTGCTAGAAAGATCCAGTCATCGCTTCTGCGGACTAATCTGGACGGACTCATCCCAAAGTCTCATTTCATCAGGAGTTGAGCGACGCCCCCAAATCGCCATTTCTTCCCCTGCTCCTGCGGCAAAGTTATTCCCTACCTTTTGAAGGATTCCGCTAAGAGAACCGTCTCGGCCCCCCAAGTCGAAACGTCGCCAGGTCAGCCCAACCACACTCCAACGGACCATCCGCCGCCGGCGATCCACCCACAAAACTTGGTGAATCCCCTCCTTCGTACTAAAAAAACCTCGCTTCCAGCGTTGGAGATGGTCAGCACTAGCCAAATTCGCCCTCCCCAACATCCAGACGAACCATGTGAACAAAAACGACCGCGAGACACTGAAAACCGGCCAAAAACCAACCAATTCCGAGGTTAATCAAGAATTTGCATTTTTTCGAAAAATAAAAGAGTACCAACTGAAGCTTCGTTCGCTACTGATACAGCGGAAGAAACTGTCAGCAGTAAATGGCTTGGATGAAATCGGAGAGGGGTTTTTCCAAGCCATGTTGATGGAGAATTCCGCTTTTTTTGTTTCTTGAAATCCAGAATCCTCTACGATGGATCCTTCTGTTGGCTTTTAAAAAAATGCTTGATCAGTCTTGCTAAGGTAGAGTATCTCGGACTTCTAAATCCCGGAAGGCAATTTTTCTCCGGAGACTTTGTTCCGTTAGATTGCCAGCTCAAAACCGCGAATTCCACTTTTGCTTCGGCAATGCCTAAAATGCACCAAGACAACGATCATCGGAAAAGGCAGAAACTTTGGGGCGTTTACCTGTTTTTTATTGGGCTGTTCGGCTTCGCCAGCGGTATCGGAATTGCCACATTATGCTCCCTTTTTAACAGTGGCAGTGCGCGACGAGACGGAACATTTTTCTCATTTATTCTGGTGGTTCTTTCCACTGTGGTTCTCGCGATTGGGATTTTCAAGATCCGAAGTCGAGATTCCAGATAATCTCTTCAGCCCTCAAAAGAAAACGCCGGCGAACCCCTCCCAAGCATTTGCATGTCACATCACCATTGGAATCGATCAGGGCCGACGTAGAGCACCTAGGCGTTATGGCGACGATTTTTTTTCAACAGAACGGCGTCTAATATCAAGCCTTGCTGTTTTCTGTTCTGTTCGGTAATGAATTTCTTCTTTTCATTCTCTTCCAGCTTTCGCAGTCCTTCGATCCGCTGATTTCTCTTCAACTTTTCATGCAGCACGTTTTGAAACTCACGCCGTCGTTTTTGAATTTCAATCGTCTGAGACTCCATCTGCATCTGCGTTCGCCGTTGGAAAACATCCCAACCGCAAACCACCTGCAGGCTACGGTGGTCTTCCTGTCGAAGCAATTCTTCCTGTTCAACAAATGCATTTTTCATTTGTACCAGAACATCCATCGCTGCATTGAGCCGTCCCTTGGCTTCGGCAAGGCGGATATCAATCATCTGGTCCAGCTGTTGCTCGATATTCAAAACCGAATCGAGAGAAAAAGAAAATTTCTTCATGGTTTTAATTGAATTCCATCGCTTGCTTACCTGAGACCACGAGAGGTCGAAAATGGCTTCGTTTCAAACACATCAACTGCTCAACCCAACAGCTAATACCTCCATAACTCACCGATTTCCAGAATGCGTTGCCGGGTCTCCTCAAAGGCAGAAAATTCACCAGGCCGCTGCTGTAAAAATGAGACGATCTGCTCCCGAAGCATGATCGCTGCGTCGATTTTTTCCGAACTGCCCTGTTGGTACATTCCAATTCGGATCAGGTCAGCCACCTGATCATAGGTCGCCATGATATTTCTTATTTTTCCGGCCGCCTGCAGGTGATCCTGATCGACGACGCTGTCTATCAGACGACTGATGCTCTGGCTGATACTGATCGCCGGGTAGTGGTTGCTTTCTGCCAACTGCCGATCCAGAGTGATATGGCCATCCAAAATACCCCTTGCCGTATCGGAAACCGGTTCATTATTGTCGTCACCGCTGACAAGAACGCTCATCAAACCGGTAATGGAACCCTCTCGGGTGCAACCCAACGGTTCCATCAAATTCGCCAGAAGCTGCAGGGCACTTGGCGGAAACCCAGATGCAGTGGGTGGCTCTCCCAGAAGCAATCCCAATTCCCTCTGGGCAATGGCCAATCGTGTCAAACTGTCGATCATTAGCAGGACGTCGTTTCCTTGATCACGAAACCAGGAGGCAATGGTGATCGCTGTCTGGGCGGCTCGGATCCGCACCAGCGCCGGTTCGTCGCCCGTTGCCACGATCACGATCGATCTGGCCAATCCTTCTGGTCCAAGACTGTTCTCAATAAATGGCTTGACTTCACGACCTCGCTCACCGACCAGCGCTACAATATTGATATCAGCTGAGGAACGCTGAGCTATCTCCCCCATCAATGTGCTTTTTCCGACACCACTTCCTGCAAACAGACCAATCCTTTGTCCTTTCCCCATCGTCAACATGCTGTCGATCGAACGCTGGCCAGTCAAGAAAGGCTCGGTTATGTTGGGGCGGTCGAGTGGATTGGGAGACGTGATCTCAACCGGTCGCCATTCTGAAGGAAAAATGCCCCCCAAACCATCACGGGGATTTCCAAGTGCATCCAAGGTCCGGCCGAGCATTTTGCGCCCCACCGGAACGACCGCTTTTCGACCCAAACCTACAACCTGGGCGTGAGGTTCCATATGCTCCACTTTTCTCAGTGGCATCAACATCGTTGTCTCGCTGTCAAATCCAATCACTTCTGAAAGGACAGAACTGGAATCTGAAAGTTGAATTTTGCAAAGTTCGCCGATACCGGCAGATAATCGTGCGTGCAATACACCGTCAAATCTATCCAGTCGCCCGACGGTCTGGAAATCTTCGAATTCCGCGATGCGAGTTTTCAGATCTTCGACGTTCAGCTTCAGCATCTTGCAAACTCTCCATCAAGTGCTGCCGTATCTCGGCAAGTTTAAGGTGAACCGATGAGACATATTCTGTCGTTCCATTATTGATGCGGCAATCACCCCGCCCCAACGTGGGATCAATCAGGAACTCAATATGGTCGATTTCGGTGCCAGCATCTTTTAGGATCAACTCTTTGATCAGATCCATGTCATCAGGATTTAACCAAACCTTACATTCCATTCGATTGTCGAGACTTTCGATTAACTGCCGGACCATCGGTTCGGCGATAGAAGCCCCTTCATTGATTTCTTTGAAGACCATTTTCGCAGCCACCGCAACTGCCATTTCGATACTGACAGCTTGCAGTTCATTAATCATCGACTGACGACGATCCTCATATTCCTGAACTGATTCGTTGATTTGACCTACTATCGATTGAATATCCTCGAAAATCTGCTGGCTGGTCACTTGCCCGGCAATCGTTGCGTCGTATTCGGACTGCGGTGTGAACTTTTCAACAGAATTGACCGACACCTGTCGGGGTGACCTCGCGAATCGAACGTAACGAGCCGATGCAATTCCCACTACAACAGCTCCAATTGATCAGATTGATCGAGGGTCGCAATCACATCGGTGACTGCGGCGCGTGCCTCTTCGACAGCATCTATCGATTGTTTTCCGAGCAGGTCCATCTCTTCGATCAGGGATTCCTTCGCCCGTTTCGAGAGATTCTCTAAAACACGCTCCGTCACTTCGTCATCAGCAGCCTGCAGGGCAATAATCAATTGTCCCTTATCGGTTTCCCCCAGGATTTTTTGAATACTTCGATCGTCGTAAAGCATGATGTCCTCAAACAGGAACAGCAGTTTCTGGAGCTCGTTAGCATTTTCTTCGTCATTTTCCCTAAGTCGAACCAACATGCTATTACGGAGCCCGCGTGGCATCTCACGAAGAATACCTGCAATCTCATCCATCGGATTAGACCGCTCTGCTTCTCGTTGCTCAACGGTCAGAGCTTTTGCAACCACAGTGCGAATAATCCTTCGCTTCAATTCTATCGCGACTGATACATCGGCAATCATCAGTCCCAATAGCTCGCCATGAATGTGCTCAGGAAGTAACTTGATGACCGCGGCGTTTTGTGCCTTGGATAGGCATTGAAGCACTATCGAAATTGTTTTTGGCCGCTCTCCACTCAAAGCTTCGGCGATTTGAGCTGGATGTAGTTTTTTCAGGTCACGCTGTTCATCTTCGGTCGGCTTAAAAATTCGGAATCGTTTGATGGGCTGATTTGAATCACCAAGCTGCAATCCGTCTTCGTACTCGACATCGACCGGTTCATCTTCGGCAGGAAAATCTGATTCCCCATTAGCGGTGGCACCTTTTCTACGGTTACCGTCCGCTGAAGGATTAAATTTCAAACTTCCTTCATCTTCGGTCAATCGTGACCAAAAATTCTCCGCACCGGCCGCCTGAATGGCAAATTTAAAGAACCGTTCAAAGTCATCAAGGACCTTGTCGATTGCATAGGTGGGTGGAGGGTTTTTCCTGACGTCCGATAAGTATGCCCGAATTTGACTGGATTTCTCCTCCTCCAACAGCGAAAGCGCAGGATC
Source organism: Planctomycetota bacterium (assembly GCA_014238905.1). GTDB lineage: Bacteria > Planctomycetota > Planctomycetia > Pirellulales > Pirellulaceae > JABAAE01. The sequence goes on along the minus strand of JABAAE010000012.1, from coordinate 27,879 downwards.
AACGGCCTCATCGCCGAGGGCATTCAATAGAATCGCCACTTTTTTGTTGTGTTCGAGGTTCATCAAGCAGCAGCCCTGGAATTTTGAGTGCTTACCTTACTCTCCGCCGCACCAACTTCTTCTGCTGGTGTTTCATTGATCCAACCTGCGACGACTCTGGAAAGAAATTCCGGATTCTCTCTCGCAATTTTTGACAGGTCGGAAAGGTAACGAGCTCTTGCCGGTGATATCTGCGGTTCAACTTCTCGAATCGTAACCGGCTTCATCTTTTTCAGCATCAAGTAACCAATGACAAAAGCAAACAATGCTCCTAAGCCTAAAGAGCTGTTTCGAATAATCTGCAAAAGAAAATCATTCGTCCCATTGGGAATGGGAGTTGTAGCAAGCATTTGTCCCAAAATGGGATCATCAACAATGTCACCTACCTGTACGGTAATCCGATCACGTGTTTCATCAAACGAAATCGCACTCTTTACAAGGTCTTCAATTTCAACCTTGGTTAGGGCTGTTCCACCTGCGGCGGGAGGCGGAATTTCAACAACCACGGCCACCGTCATCTGGTTTACCGTTACCAGCGTTTTCGTTTCTTCAACATTTTGTCGATCGTACTCGTTATCCACCTTCGAAAAATCTTGCGAAACATAGGTTCCATCACCTGCCTTCTTCTTGGGCGGTGGAGCGAGATTCTTTGCCGTACCCACGATTCCCTGTGCTGGCACAGGAGCAACATTTTTTAAGGTCTGTGTAATAGTGCTGCGAGGCTTGGCTTCCCCAATGATGGTATCTTTGGTTTGAACCACATCCATCACCGATACATCGGCGGTCACCGTTACTTTGTAGTTCCCTGGACCTACCAAAGATCGCAAAAGCGACTCCGCTTTTTCCGTGCCATCAATTTCCAGTGCACGTTTGTACTCCCCTTCCCGATCCAATCGCTTGGTAGAGCGATCCTGCGCGGTGTAATTCATCCCAGTTGTCTCGTCAACAATCGTGACGTTTTCGGGCACAAGACCGTCAACAAATGATACGATTTTCGCGATCGAGTCGATCAGATCCTGAGAAGGTGGCGAGGCAACTGGTGCCAGATTCAAAAGCACACTGGCCTTGGAAAGACCCTGGAATTCACGCACAAAATTTCGTTCGGCAATGGTAAGTTTTACGTCTGCCGAATTCACACCACTGATTTTGGCGATCATCAGCTCGAGTTGTCTCTGGGTGGCATCTATTTGATTCTGTCGTTTTTCTTCCGGGCCAGAAAACATATTGTTGGCAATCGTCGACTGAGGTACCTGCCCGCCATGCTGTTTAGCGATAGCTTCTGCCTGAACAAACTTTTTTCGATCGGCCCAGATCGTCGACCCAATGGTACTGGTTTTGTATCGGATGTTTTTCTTTTCCAACTCCTCAATGATGAGCTTCGACTGTTCGGCAGTCATATCCTCAACCAGAAGCTGATAGTCGGGTTGAGCAGACCAATATCCAACAGCAATAATTAATCCAAGCGAAATCAGCAGGGTCGCGATCATCCCGATTCGGGACGCCGGATTGCTCTCAGCCCAAAACTTTTTGAATTGCTCGCCTAGGTTTTTGAAAAACTGCATCTCGATGCTGTCCTCTCAGAAGTCCGGATCAAACCTGCATCCGCATTATCTCTTGGTACGCGTCCATTAATTTGTTTCGAAGCTCCAATACAAACCGAAACGACAAGTCTGCTTTGGCCATCGACATCACAACATCCTGCATGTTGTCTGATTTACCGCTGGCAAGATCCTGTATGGACTTATCCGCGGCGCTCAGGTTTTGATTCGCTTCGCTAACAACCTTCTTGATAACATTACTGAATTCGTTACTCCGTGTGGTTCCCTGGGTAACCTGCCCGGACGAACCGGGACTGACTCCAGGAACGCTTTGAACTGAATTCAAACTAATTGGAGTGATTGGATTCATCGAGAAAACGGTCCTTCCCGCCGACCCATCGCTGCTTGGCAACAGAACGACTTCTCCAAATCGAGGGGATTAACGCAGCTCGCCAACTGAGATTACCACGTTGCCAACCATGTTTGGAAATAATGACATTCACTGGCCGCCTCAAGAACTAAATTGAAAATGAAGACCGAATCGGACAGCGGTGCTATCACGGCATTAACCACTTGCGTTGCCACCCATTGAACGGTGAAAGCAATACATCGCCACAGTTTGTATCGGATAGTTAAGATATGATCTTTAATCCAATAAAATCGATTAAGGGATTCCGGCAACGCTGGAGTCAAATTCAAGGCAAACTGAAATCCCCAAGTTGGTCTGGTGGTTGAAAACGCACGCCATCGCCATGGGATTTGAGAGTTCCCTCTCCCCAAATCGACCAAGCGATGAGATGATCGATCACGACAGTCCGGGACGTGACGTACCGATGGTCCATTCGTTTGGCCGACCGAACTCTGGGATCACACGGGCCAACGGTTATGAAAACGAGCTCTTTTAGCCGGCAACCCCGGCCCGGTGACTCTTTCAAGATCGACGCTTAGTTGTTTTGGCTATCTCTGTTGAACTGCATGCTTTTTTTAATCTCCCCAGTTGTTAGCGACCTATCTTCTAACTGGTTGATAAGCGGTTGAGAAAAAGACGCGCGAATCCAGAAACGTCTTTTACGGCAAGAAAAGGGCTAATTCTATAACCAGTCATCCCCTCGCAATAACCATGAACTAGATTTGGTCACACGCGAATTGGCATTTTTGCCAAAATTAGCTGTTAACCGATTCCGAACAGGATCTATCCACTGTGGATATCGCAACAATAATCGGCTTGCTAATGGGAACTGGTCTGGTCGTCGGCTCGATTCTCGTTAGTGGAAGCCTAACTCCATTCATCAGTGTACCGTCGTTAATGATTACGGTGGGTGGGTCTTTTGCTGCAATTCTGATCAATTTCCCACTGAAAAAGTGCTTTTCTTTATTCGGTGTGATCAAGAACTGCTTCATGTATCCGCTGCCAACGCCGGATGAGTGCATCGTTCAATTCAAAGAATTCGCTACGATCGTTCGAAAAGACGGCATTTTGGCGCTGGAAAAAAAACTGGAATCCGTTTCCGATGTGTTCTTGAAACGGGGTACCGAATTGGTGGTCGCTGGAACCTCCAAAGACGAAATTGAATCGACCCTCGAAATCGAGGTGATGTACATCGAGCAAAGGCATCAAACCGGGAAAAAAATAGTGGATGCCATTGCAGCCGCCGCGCCAGCTTTCGGAATGATCGGTACTCTCATCGGATTAGTCCAAATGCTTCGATCATTGGAAGATCCGAGCCAAATCGGCATCGGCATGGCCACTGCTCTGCTAACAACGCTTTATGGCGCATTGATCGCCAATCTGTTCTGCATCCCATTGGCGGGCAAATTAGAGACTCGTAGCCAGGAAGAGGTCATGATCCGGGAATTGATGATTGTCGGACTGGTTGGACTGGTGGATGGCCAAACGCCCCGGAATCTCGAGGACAAGTTGGTGGCATTCGTATCCCCGGCTCACAGAACAAACGGCAGTAGCTGACACTGTCCCCAGGGTGGAAGATTTCACAGTTGGCCAACCCTTTGCTGAGCGACGGTTGACTGAACCATCAATCTTCGAATCAGAGCGGTCTGGATGTCCCCGGTTCTCTGAAAGAATCCAGCATCCCAACAACGGTTACCAATCTAGAGCGTCGCTCCCAAGCATCCCGAACCGGATCCTGCGGTGCAACCAAAACAGTGCTGATTGGTCGCGATTGGACGTTTGGATAGTGCCTCAGCATCAAAATCAACGATTGTTTGCGGACAACTGGTATCCAGCGGCAGTTCGAGCATTTGATTGAAATCACAATCATGAAGCCGTCCATCCCATCCGACGGAAATCAATCCCCGACACATCAAACCGGCAACCGCAGCAGGATTGAAGGCATCCACCAATGTCTCCATGTATTGCTCATACTGCCCCTGGTCGAGGAGGTACTCGAGAAAACGACTGATGGGCATATTAGTGATCGTGAATAGCTGATTAAACTCAATCGAAAAATCTCTTCGCAAGACTTCCCGATACTGTTCCTCAAGAGCCTTTTGGTCCGGCGGCAAATTGACTCCCACTGGATTATAAACCAGCGTTAATTGACGATTCGTTCCTGGATAACCATATCCCAATTCATTGAGAATCCTCAGAGCCCTGATGGAGGCCTGGAACGCCCCGTCTCCTCGCTGTGAATCAGTATTTTCCTCCAGGTAACATGGTAGTGAAGCAACCACCTCAACATTGTGTTTGGCTAAGAAATCCGGAATATGCTTGAATCCATTTGCCAGTAAAATCGTCAGGTTGCAACGATCAATCACATGACAATTTCGAGATTTGGCCTGTTCGACAAAGTAACAAAAATCCGGATTCATCTCTGGCGCACCGCCGGTCAGGTCGACAGTGGAGATCTGGCACTGGTCGATCGCCGAAAGACAATGGTCAATCGTCTCCCGCGTCATGATTTCTCTGCGGTCAGGGCCTGCATCAACATGACAATGTTGACACGTCATATTACATAACTTGCCAACGTTCACCTGCAGAATTTCAATCGATTCTGCCCGCAGCGTTTCCAACCCGCTTTTCTGTAGACAACTTTCGAACCGGGGAGTCTGTTTCCCTTGATTCAAAATATCCAATTGAGATGTGCCGGATGCCAAATCCGAACCACGACGAAGCAGGGTCAGTGCGGGAGCTTTTGCCATTGCAATTCCATCAGAAACAATCGCCGCCGAAATGGGGATACTGAAATCGCGAGTGAGGCGGTCGACCCCCGTTCTAATCGAGATTCTCATTCTGAACAAGGGAGCGTCCAGCGGTGGTTGGCTTCCCATGAATTGCAGCGATTCCAATCCAAATTCGGAGAAAGATCGAATGCACCAAGATTACGGCCACTAACTTCAACGCCGGCCAACTTTTACGACCGCCAACCTATCAGCCCTTTACACTCCCAAGGCCCAGGTCCATTTCGTGCCGCATCAAAACCGGTGAGATCGCTAAACCAGCCTCAACCGAGCCGCTTCAGCTCTGACAACCAACGCGTTGATAATTTGGGGATTGGGCTCATTCAGCAGTGATTTGCCTGTCTCAGCTGCACCAGAATCTTGCCCTTGTTGGCCTGGCTGGTTTTCTAAAAAAAAGCATAAGTCTTTTTGTCTTTGGCATATCGACAACGTCCTTCAGCTGACAAATTCCAAGGAAATCAAAAGAGGCGATTGGTCTACCTGGGGACATCACACCCAACCGCCGTCCCCCAACCCCAGACGGCCCTAAATTAATTTGCGATAGACAAAACAGCAAATCGCTGCTATTTACCGGCGACAGGGATCCTGCGTGCGAGTGGACCCTGCGTTTCCAACGACTCAATACAGCATCCGAGAGAGAAACGAAGGACAAAACGTCCCTTGTTAAATGGGCCCATCCATGGGTGTTAGGGCTCGCGACAAACCGACGTTAACGGTGCAACACCATTAGCCGGATCGCTTTGAAAAAAACATCAGGAGCAATTATGCGTCAATCCAAAAAAACGGGATTTAAACTGACCTTGGTTTGGATCGTTTTTCTTTCAGGTTGCCAAACGATCACGTTGCCGAGTTTAAAAACATCACTCTTGGGAGGGGATCCCCTACCCCCAGAAAAATCTGCGACAGCCACGCAGTCAGATACCGAAGAATTAGTTCTGCAAACCAAGTCCGTGCAACCGCCTCAAAAATTTTCCATTACCAGGAACCGCCAAGCGGCTAGTCCCTGTCGTACGTGACAATAAAAAGTGCCGTCCGTGTGGCGACGAAATGGAATGAATCAAGTAGAATCAGCGACATTGAAAATTGAAAGTTACGGGGGCGTCAACCGAACAGGTATTGCCGAACGTATGAACCAGTAGCTGGGGGCCCATTGGGAGTTGAGTCGATTTGCAGGACTGACTTCCAATCCATTCTCGATTTTCAATGGATAGGGTTGTGAAACCAGAATGGAGTAGGATCCACATGGTGTTGAGCGGTGCGGTTTAACCTGCCAAGGTCCCAACAATTTCAGTTCCCAAAAAATCACCATACAGCGGAAATGAGGAGGAATCTCCGTGAAGTTCGTAAATGACGATTGCTGCCCCGAGTGCAGTGAACGACTTCAATGGGATCAACACGATCTGATCACTTGTGACAACTGCGGTAGCGAATTTGACGTCGATTGGGATCGAATGCTCGAGCCAATTCCAGATGAAGACGGAAACTGAAACCCGATTTCCATTCGCTGCCAACGGTTGTCAAGCTGCGCTTGCCTGATTAGCGATCTCCCTGACGGATCATCTCGCCCAGCCATCATCTCGCCCAGCCATCATAGCGACCCAGTCCGAAGCATTGTTACATCCAAGACGAGCCGAATGGACAAAAAAACGCCCCGGTTTTTATCAAACCGGGGCGTTTCTGATCATCTTTGAATTTTTCCTGACGAGAATTATCGCCAGAAATCATCTGACATTTTCTAAGCTTCCAGCTTGTAACCATTGTGATAGGTATGTTTCACAATTTCGTTCAGCTTGTCACCAACGCCAGGCTTGAAACTGCCGCTATTGGTGATATTAAGATTCTTAGCGTCCCACTCCACCTTGGTTCCATTGGCGTAAACAGCCAAGTTGCCTAAGAGAATGGTCTCCGTCAGAGGGCCAGCATAATTGGGGAAGTTCGAGATCGCCTCTTCCGGCTTGCTAGCCTTGATCGCATCAACGAATTCCTGAAAGTGACCGCGGGACCGCGTGTACTTGGCGCGACCACAATCTTTCCAGTTGGTAAACTTGCCGTCGATAATCGTTCCGGTGTTCTTTTCGTCACCACCGTAGTCGCCGGGCGAATAGAATTTACCTTTGGTTCCAATCACCATGGCACCACTGGAAGCATTGGAAGGTGCTCCTGCTCGGACTTCTGCCGGTGGCAATTTCTTTCCGTCGTACCAAACCATTTTGACACCCGGTCGAGACGCGGTGGCTGGGAACTCAAAGTCGATGATCGACCAACCCGGATAGGTATATCCATTGTGCCCTGGATTCTGAGCGACAACCGATGTGGGAAACGCCAAATCTGCTGCCATGTATGACATATTGAGTGTATGGCATGCCATGTCACCCAATGCGCCAGTTCCCCAATCCCAAAATCCACGCCATTTGAAGTTGTGTATTTCATTTGAGAAATAATGCTTCTTGGCAGGTCCAATCCAAAGATCCCAGTGCACATGATCAGGAGCGGGCATCTCTTTCGGCTTGAAATCACCCTGCGGCCAGACCGGTCGGTTGGACCAGACGTGAACTTCTTTGAGGTCACCCACAACGCCAGACTTGATCAAAGCCGCCGAAGCTCGTAAACAATTTCCGGCTGTCCCTTGGTTACCCATCTGAGTGACCAGGTTTTTTTCCTTGGCAATATCACCCAGCATTCGAGCTTCATAGATCGAGTGGGTCAAAGGCTTCTGTGTAAAACAATGCAGTCCTTCCCGCATTGCTAACGCCGATGCCATGGCATGGTTATGATCGGGCGTGCTAACGGTAACGGCATCGATATTCTTAGCCTCTTTTTCGATCATCTCACGATAATCGTTGTAAGCTTTCGGCTCGTCAAAACGGGCCTTGGCTTTGTTCATCGTCTTGTCGTCAATATCGCAAATGGCTACGACTTTACCAAATTTGTTGGCATCACCTGAATCGCTCGATCCTTTGCCGCCGACGCCGACACAACCGAATCGCACTTCTTCCAAGGATGAGCTACTTGCTTTTGCAGTCACTCCGCCAGCAGCCCAATAGCCGACACCGAGGGCGGCCGTTGATTTGACGAATTTACGGCGATCTTGTCGTTTTGACATACGTATTTATCTCCTGAAGTGTTGGTTAGGGCTAGATAACGTTCTTTTGATGATTAACAAAAAGATAACCAAAAAAATACCGGCAATCAATCATTAGAAAATAAGGAATTTGCATTACCGAAACAATCTGGATCAGAGACCGTTCAAGACCGTATCGTCATTTCCAGAATTTTTCCGGTAAAAAAATAAATTACATTGTGAAAACCTAATAAATCTGGGGGGGACTGACTCCCTAGTTGGCCCCAGAACGAGGACCTTGGCTTGGTGAAACTCGCCCCAGCTTCTTCAAAAAGGTATCCAAAGACCACGAATTAACCACGTCAAAACCGGTTAAGCCCCCCCGTCGTGCTTGGTTGATCCCGTATTTCATGACATCAAGGCCACCGAGACTATGAGCATCGGTGTTGATCGCAATGGGGATTCCGGCTGATTGAGCTGCCGCACAATAAACATCGTTAAGGTCCAATCGGGCCGGGTTGGCATTTAACTCCAGAACTTTGTCGTGCTTTTTAGCAGCCGCAAAGACCTGATCCATGTTGACGTCGTAAGGTTCCCGTTTATTGATCAACCGTCCCGTCGGGTGAGCAATGCAATGCACATGGGGATTTTCTATAGCACCGAGAAGCCGATCTGTGATCTGTTGCACCGACTGGTTTTGACCGTAGTGTATTGCTCCCAATACCCAATCTGCCTGTTCCAGAACGTCGTTGGGAAGGTCCATGCCGCCCGGCTCGAGAATATCGCACTCAATTCCTTTGAGTACAACAAACCCTTGGGGCAATGACATGTTGATTTCATCGATTTCAGCCCATTGTTGCAGGAGCCTGTTCTCGTCCAAACCGTTTGCCATGGCAACGCGTTTGGAATGGTCGGTGATCGCAATGTACTCTAACCCTCTCGACCGGGCAGCGGTGATCATTTCCTGCAATGTCGCCTTACCATCAGTCGCCGTCGTGTGCATATGAAGGTCACCACGAATTTCACTCAGGGAAATCAACTTCGGCAGTTGGTTGGCTTCAGACAACTCGATTTCCGTGCGAGCCTCACGCAATTCTGGTGGGATCCAAGGTAGATCGATGGCAGCATAAACCTCTTCTTCCGAGCTGCCTGCCACCGAGATGTCATCAACCTCTCGGAATACTCCCCATTCATTGACCTTCAGCCCTAACTGCTTAGCTCGCCCCCGGACCGCCACATTATGATCTTTTGAACCGGTAAAATATTGAAGTGCTGCTCCAAAGGACTCACTGGGAACAACCCGCAAATCGATTTGAAATCCGTTGTGCAGCCGAATCGACATTTTGGTTTTCCCCCGCCCAATAACCGATTCCAACTCTGGGAAATCCGCAAGGCGATCCATGGCAACCTCTCCCTGCTGGGAATCCACTAAAATATCCAGATCGCCAACGGTTTCCTTACCCCGGCGATAACTTCCTGCGAATTCAAACTGATGAACGCCCGCACATCCAGAAAAGTGCAAACGTAAATCACCTGCCAGTTGGTCGGCGTCTCGCCAATAAATGCGCTCGTTGGCTGCCGCTGCGATCCCAATTCCCGCCAGAATAGTCTGCTCGCTCTTCTCCCCAAAACCTTCTAAATTTCTGATTTCCTGAGCTTCACAAGCAGCTTTTAATTGGTCCAAGTTTTGGATATTCCGCTTATTAAACAAGACCGCAGCTTTCCTGGGCCCCAATCCGGGAATCCTCAACAAATCGAGAACCGATGCCGGGATTTCTTCCAAAATCGCCTGAAGCTGTGGGAGCTCCCCGGTCTCCAGGATGGCGATGCATTTCTCAGCAACGCCCTTTCCGATACCCGGGATATCAGTCAATTTTCGCTCGGTATCATTGAGAATCGCTGCAACCGGCTCGCCAAGGTCGCGTATCAGGCGAGCTCCAGTGCGATACGCCCGCAAACGAAACGGATTGGAGCCTTGAAATTCGAGTAAATCGGCGAGTTGTTCCAATTTCACCGCAATTCGTGCGTTATTCATTGGATGATCTCGGTTCTGATATTTATGATAATGCCCCCCCTTTTTGCCCGGATTGAATCCAACCCCCAGATGTAGCCGAAAAACGAGGATGTGACAATTCCTTCGAGTTGGCTGTTTGGCTCCACGAAACAACTGACTTTTGGCTCATTTGCTGAGAACCGTTTAAAAATAGGGCGATTACGCATTTTGAACCAAAATTTTAGCTCGATTTTGCCGTAAACAAATAAAGATGGCTCTAAGCCACCGACAATAACAAGTAGAATACGGCTGAATCGATTTACCAACCTAGATTTTTTGCGGTCCGATCTCGATTCTAAATTGTTTATTAAGTACGCCATCAGATAGTCGTTTCACGACGATCATCCCCTGCCCATTGTGTAACGCTATTTCACTTCAGGAATAAAATGTTTCGAAAGCACCGATCCGGTTACGTAACCGCTGTCCTCCTTTCCGTTGTTGTAATCGCTGTGATCTTGGTGCTGGTCTTCAAGGACAGCCTGATCTCAATGGGCAGCGGTGGGACGAACCAGTTTGTTATTACAGAACCAGTCGTCCAAGGCGACCTGCTGGTGACCGTCACCGAAGATGGAACGCTGGAAAGTGCGGCCAATGTGGAAGTCAAATGTGAAGTTGCCGGCGGGAGTTCGATTCTGTGGATCATTGATGATGGTGAAAACGTCAAAAAGGGTGATAAGATTATCGAACTCGATTCCTCGACTCTTGAGGATCAGATCATTGCCCAACAAAACGTCCTGGAGACAGCCAAGGCCAGCAAAATCCAAGCTGAAAACGACTACAAAGTCGCCGTCATCTCGGTAGACGAGTACAAGAACGGTATTTTCAAAAAGGAAATGACCGATGCCGACACCCAGATCACCATCGCCGACGAAAACCTTTCCAATGCCGAAAATTCACTCGAACACTCGGAAAAGATGTTCCGCAAAGGCTACCTAAGCGAACTCGAATTGGCAGCTCAGAAATTTGCTGTCAAGCGGTCAAACCTCGAGGCTGAGGCGGCAAAAGCGGCCAAGAGCATTCTTCAGGACTACACCTATAAGAAAATGCTGGAAGACCTGGAGAGTAAGGTCGTGACCGCCGATGCAAAACGCATTTCAGAGGAACGCTCTTTCGAATTGGAAAGTAACAAGCTGACGAAACTTGAATCCCAAAAGAAAAACTGTATCGTCTATGCACCGCAAGACGGAATGGTGGTCTATGCCAACTCGAAGAGTCGATGGGGGCAGCAGACTGCCACCATCGAAGAGGGAGCAACTGTGCGGGAACGTCAAGCAATCATCAAATTGCCGGACCTTTCGCAGATGCAGGTCAACGTCAAAGTGCACGAGTCAAAAGTTGAGATGTTGGAGCCTGGGTTGAGAGCAATCGTCCGGGTGCAGGGCCAAGATCTTAAAGGCCGAGTCGAATTTGTTGCCAATCAACCGGAGCAGGGCTCATTCATGGCCGCAAAAGTACAGGAATATTCAACGATCGTTCGAATTGACGGCGAACAAACCGGCCTGAAACCCGGTATGACCGCCGAAGCGACCATCCTGGTGACTCACGAAAAAGACAAACTCAAAATTCCTGTTGCTGCTGTAGTCGAAAAAGGTGGCAATTTCTATTCTTGGGTCGACCTTGGCGGAGATTTCGAAAAGAGACCGTTATCGCTGGGTGCTTCTGATGAGAACTTCGTTATCGTCAAAGATGGTTTAACGCAAGCAGATGTAGTGGTCATGAATCCCAGAGCAGTGATTCCCGAAGCCAGAGGCGATGCCGAGGATGAAGGTGAGAGCTCCAGCGATAAGGTAACGAAATTTGGCGACACCTCAAAGGCGCCTAAAGTCGACCCAACCGCAGGGCCTGTCCAAAAGAAATCCAAGAAGACTCCCGGAGGTGGCGGCGAGGCCACCAAGACCGATTACAAGAAAAAATATGGTGGCAGTGGCTCCAAAGGTGGGGGTCGCGACATGTCAGCCATGTTTAGTGGAATGGACAAGGATAGTGATGGAGTCCTGAAAGGGGACGAAATCCCCAGCTTTTTGAAATCTCGAGTAGACAGCATGGACAGTAACAAGGATGGTGGCATCTCAAAAGACGAGATGACCAAAGCCTTTGAGAAGATGCGGTCAGGCGGTGGCGGCCGTCCAGGGGGCGGAGGCAGACCTCCTCAACAGTAGGCCCAAGCCGCAGAAAATTGTAAATAGCCGCCGGCGATCCTGAGGACTTCATCGAAAACGAGGCGCCTCTCCATTGCCGGTAGCATTGGCAATATCCGGTAGCATTGGCAATATCCGGTAGCATCTGGCAAAGCAAAAATTTGTCGACGACCATGGCCCAAGGTGGTCAAAAACAGTGGTCAACAACGGTGGGCTGTGACAGTCTCTCGGCATAGAGGATCCCTTTATTATTGCGATCTATTGTTATCGCGATCTATTGTTATTGCGATCTATTCATTCCCCGGTGGCCATTTGATGGATCATCAAGAAAAATCGTGATGGAAATACCACTGCACGTCTGATTGTTGATGCGATTGCCTTCGAAACGTCAGCGACCGTCATTCTGATTGTAGTTTTATTGGAAAAGGTCGATAGCAAAAACCGGCATTGCCAAAACCTCTTTCCAAGCTTGTCGCAGAAATTGATGAGTCGTCTTCTGCCAAAATCGCTGTCCGAAGATCAGCGCGGTCCAAAGTCCACAACCTTCACAAACTCATCGAAACTATTTTCTGCACCGTGGGTTAACTTGGCAGACATGCCATACCGCTTGCTCCACGCTCTTCAAAACAATGCAAGGCTCTTCAAAACAATGCAAGGCTCTTCAAAACAATGCAAGTCGCTGACCGTTAAGGCCCCTTAAGATAACAGTAACCCAAATATTTGCATTCGGGTCGAATCCGTAAGCTGAGCTGGAAAAACGTCGTTTTAAGCAAACTGGGTCGACAAGTCCCCGACTATTGTCGGATCTGAAATTCCTGTTGCGGAGCTACGATGCAAAACATCTTTTGACCTACCGCTTGCGATCGGCGGATTCCTAACCGGCTGCAATCAATTAGAGTCGGTAATCGACGTCTCGGAGGCCGATTCCGGCTGCGAGGAATCTTCCTCAGTATTTTCTCCACGCCTTCCCTCTTTTGATCGAATGAGATGGTGACGCTGAATTGCCGCCTCTACAAAGCCTACAAAAAGGGGTTGGGCTTGGGTCGGCTTGGACTTAAATTCCGGATGGTACTGAACCGCGAGAAACCAGGGATGATCTGCCAGTTCGATGATTTCAACCAATGCCTCGTTAGGACTTAAGCCACTGAATTTCAATCCGTTAGCGATAAACTGGTTACGATAGACATTATTGAATTCATAACGATGGCGATGCCGTTCAGAAACAGACTGACTTTGGTAGCAGGAGTGGGCAATCCCTCCCTCAACAAGGTGAGCCGTCTGGGCTCCCAACCGCATCGTCCCCCCTTTTTCTGTAATATTTTGCTGCTCATCAAGGAGGCAAATGACCGGATGAGGTGTGTTTTTTTCGAATTCGGTCGAGTTTGCTTCTGCCAAACCAACAACATTGCGGCCGAACTCAATGGCAGCACATTGCATCCCTAGGCAGATTCCGAAAAACGGGATTTCTTTTTCGCGAGCAAAACGTACCGCCTCGACTTTCCCTTCTACTCCTCGTTCACCAAAGCCTCCAGGAATCAAAATCCCATCGTAAGAACTCAGTAACCGCTCCGGCCCCTCGGATTCAACATCTTCACTTAGAATCCGGCCAATCCTGATTTGAGCATTGTGGTGAATACCGGCGTGATCAATCGATTCATAAATTGACTTATAGGCGTCTTTATGTTCGGCATACTTACCAACCACAGCAATGCTGATCTCGTGCTTTGGATTCCGCATGCGATGGATCAGGTCACGCCATTTACCGAGGTCCAAATCATCACATTTCAGCCCCAATCGTTTGACGACCAGCTTGTCAAAATTGTGCTCCACCAGACTTAACGGGACTTCGTAGATTGAAAAATCAGTGTCTTTTTCTTCAATCACCGCCTCCTTGGGCACATTACAAAATAAGGCAATTTTGTCACGGTCCTCCGAGCTGATGGATTTTTCCGTTCGGCAAACCAAAATGTCCGGCTGGATACCTATTTCCCGTAATTGACCGACGGAATGCTGAGTTGGCTTGGTCTTCAATTCGCCAGCTGCTTTGAGGTAGGGAACCAGAGTCAGGTGGACATACAGACAATTTTCCTTACCCACATCCAGCGAAAACTGCCGGATGGCTTCCAGGAAAGGCTGGCTTTCAATATCACCAACCGTTCCACCAATTTCAGTAATCACCACATCCACGTCGTCATGTCCCAATTTGTGAATGCAATCCTTGATTTCATTGGTAATGTGAGGAATCACCTGAACAGTCTTGCCCAGAAATTCACCCCGACGTTCTTTTTCGATCACAGAAAGATAAATTTGGCCCGTGGTATAGTTGGCGTCACGGGTCAGCGGACTGTTTGTAAACCGCTCGTAATGACCAAGATCCAGATCTGTTTCGCTGCCATCGTCTAATACATACACCTCACCATGCTGATAAGGGCTCATCGTGCCTGGATCAACATTGATGTAGGGGTCCAATTTCTGCATTCTGACTGAAAGACCCCGTTGTTCTAGGAGCATTCCAATGGATGCACTGGTCAGACCTTTTCCGAGTGAACTGACAACGCCGCCTGTCACGAAAATGTGTTTTGTCATGAAATGCTTGTCGAGTCCCTTAAGGGGATTCGTTTGAAAATCAATGATCCTAAAAATCCCTACCACCAAGTGGGGAAATCCGAGGAGTCCAAACTGGCGTTGGCAGAATGCCTTAGCGGATACCATGGCAATTTGGCAAGCCATTGCCGGCGTTTTCAACGCTCGGGTATACCATCAAATCCGTTTGAATCATCGAAGAATCAGCTAACGAATCCGTTCGCATTCTGCCTAGGGCATCTTATCAGCAACGACATCTTTTGACAAATGCCTGGTAATCAGCAACCGTATCAATTCCTATAGTTGGCTCAGCGATTGTCGCAATCTTGATACGATATCCACACTGTAAAACTCGAAGTTGCTCGAGATTTTCAATTTCTTCCAGGGAGCTGATCCCCAGTTGGGAAAATTTCTCCAAAAACTCCCTCCGGTAGCCGTAAATCCCAATATGTTGAAAGTAATTCCCACAAATACCTCCCGGCTTCTCGGCATTTTCCCATCTTTCAAATCCGTCTCTGGGAAATGGAATGGGACTGCGACTGAAGTACATTGCGTTTTGTTTATTATCAAATACAACTTTGACGCAGGAGGGATCCTCGACCTGATTTCGATCATGGATAGGCGTCGCCAAAGTGGCCATCATTGCCGTGGAATCCTCTGCCAAAAGCTGGATGACTAAATCGATCGCCAAACCAGATATTTCAGGCTCATCGCCCTGAACATTGACAATGATATCCACATCCGGATAACGGCCGGCGACCTCGGCAACGCGATCGGTTCCGCTGGGAGCATCTGGATCCGTTAATTCCACGTTCCCTCCGAACAACTCCACAGCCCGCACGATATCTTGATGATCTGTCGCCACCACCGTCCGCTGGGAAAAACGAGCACTTGAGGCAGCTTCATACGTATGTTGGATCAGTGGTTTTCCGGTTTCGCTCAACAACATTTTTTTAGGCAGACGAGTCGAATGCATCCGTGCGGGGATGACAATCATGGATTCTGGATTCGGTAAAGAATGGGTCATACCGCGGAATTTCTATGGTTGGTGTTTGAAGAACTCTTCAGAGGTCATCGATTCGAAAATCATTTAAGTATTTATGGCCGCCTGAATTCGGTAATATCCATGACCGATCCAAAAATCAATCGAATTCTCCCGTTTTCAAATTTTGGCTTGCCGGTTGCCAATACCGTCTTGTATTTACCATCCGCTTGACGGTGTCGAACCTCCATACGATACGGTTTCCCATCTATTTGAGCGGCATTGATGGAAGTCAACATATTGGGCATGTCATCCGGATGCAACGTGCTCAGAAACCCTTCCAGCGAAGGCTCACCATCTTCTTTGGAAAGACCCACGATTCGAAATGTTTCGTCCGACCAGCTAATCGCCTCGGAATCCAGATCAAATTCCCATGTTCCCAGCTTTGCTAATTCCTGCGTTTCCATAAGCCGCATCTCACTTTGCTGAAGATCCCGTTCCATTTTTTTCCGCTTGGTGATGTCGTGCGCATGGGTAATCACGGCCGTTTCGCCATCAAATCCTAGAACGCAGGCCGAAATGGAAACCGGGATCAGCTGGCCATTTTTTTTCCGGATTTTCGTCTCCATCTCATCGCATCGCCCGCAGGATTCCAGCATGTACACAAACCGGTTTCGATGCTGGGGATCATCCCAAATGTTGATTTGATGTGAATTCTTCCCTATGACCTCTGATGAAGAGAATCCAAGCGTCTTGATGAATGCTTCATTCACCTCATAAATCAATCCGTCTCGTAACCGCGAAATCGCAACAAGATCCGGACTTCCATTAAATGCATTGACCCATTTATCAAGATCCCTGATTTTTCGTTCACGCTGTTTTTCTTTGGAAACACGATCTTCTTTGAGCTGAGAGATCTTCCTGGACAATGATTCCGCATAATCACCGTCAACCCGGTCGATGGAGTCGTTGCCTTCGAGAATCGAAGCCGCCAAATCCAGGTCACCATTATTGATTGCCGCTTCGGTGTAATACTTTCTTGTCAGAACAAGTCCATTGATGGCTTTTTTGTTTTCGGCCCAGATGTCAATCGCTTCTTGAAACGTGCTAATTGCAATGATGAACATGTTGTAATCGGTGTTCTGGTGGGCGCGTTTGGCCAATCGTTTGGCTCGTCGCGTCAATCCCATACTTTGGGAATGTGTCTGGAAGCTGCGGATCGTTGTTCGAAGATCCATCGCCGATGAAAACCGGTAGTTCGGCTCACCTGCCATCGCTTGTACGGAAATGGTCAGGAGCTCTCCTCGTTTCTTTGTCGGCAGTATTTCGTTGTTGGCAGCTTTAAGCAGCACATCGACTACCGATTCGCCGACGTGAGGGGGGCTGCCAGTGATGATTTCGTAAAGAATCGCGCCTAGCAGGTAAACATCTGATTCGGGACCCAATTTTTCAAATTCACCCCGGGCCAACTCGGGTGCCATGTAGGCCGGAGTACCGCCGAGTCCTGGAAATTCATGGGACTCCAATTTTCTTTCAGTGGGCAGACTGACAGCTAAGCCCCAGTCCATCAAAAGAACCTCTCCAAATTCCCCCAGCATGACGTTGCCCGGCTTGATGTCACGATGGATCACATTTCGGCTATGTGCAAAGGCAATCGCGTTACAAATCCGAAGAAATATCTCCAAGTTTTCCTCCAATGACTTTGCATGGATTGTTTTGCTCCATGGCTCTCCATTGATTTTTTTCATCGAGTAAAACAAATTGCCTTGTTGATCGATTGCCAGATCGTGCAGAGCAATGATATTTGGATGTTGGAGCGAACCGGTCAACATCGCCTCGGCGAGAAACTTGTCTCGTTGGGCCTCCGTGCGGTTTTCCGTCTTAAGCATTTTGATGGCCACCGTGCGATCAAGTGCCGCTTGATTGGCATCAAAGACCACTCCCATGCCACCTTCACCAATTTTTGACCCGATGTTGTAATCGGCGACGAGAGAATCATCGGTCGAAAGCCGTCGGGTCGGAACCTCATAGTGAGCATCCAATGAGGGCGTCTGACCCTGAGACTCAAACGTTAGGGTCGGATCGGTGCGGTCGGACGTGAGCTGCTGCCATATCCCATCCACCGCCTCAAGCGTGAATTCAGATTCGTCCGCAGAGCCATCATCAAAATCTCTGGTTTCCTGATCGTCGGACAATATTCCAAATTCCTGAATGTAGTGATTGGGGTCAACCTATTGTATGACACGATGCGTTTCCATCCAGACGAATTGTAGTTTTCTCTCAACCTGCCTTTAACGAACCGTACTCCACTGCCCCGCATGAAAGGTGCCAGACCGGTCTCGTAAATCCAAAACCGGTATTAAAAAAAACGGGGCCCAATGGACCCCGTTTTTTTATTCGATTGTCGCCCTGACGTTCTAGCTTCGCGAGTGCTTTAGTAACGACAGCTATTTAGTAACGATAGCGATTTAGTAACGATAGTGCTCCGACTTGTAGGGTCCGTCGACAGGTACACCAATATAATCAGCTTGTTCCTGCGTCAAAACCGTCAACCGCACACCAAGTTTGTCCAAGTGCAATCGTGCGACTTCCTCATCCAATCGCTTGGGCAACATGTAAACCTGAGTTTCGTAGCCCCCAGTGTTAGACCAAAGCTCCATTTGAGCTAAAACCTGATTGGTAAAAGAGGTGCTCATCACAAAGCTGGGATGTCCGGTAGCACAACCCAAATTGACCAAGCGGCCCTTTGCCAGAATCAGAAGACTACGCCCTGTTTCAGCAAACGTGTACCGATCCACCGCCCCAATATCCGCAGGCTTAATTTCCGATTTGCTGACCTTGCCAGATTCAACCTGAGACTCTAGCCACGCGACATCGATTTCGGTGTCGAAGTGGCCAATATTGCAAAGAATAGCATCATTAGGCATTTTCTCCATATGCTCACCAAGGATGATCTCTTTATTTCCCGTTGTGGTGACATAGAGCCGACCTTCTTTGCAGGCTTCCTCCATCGTAGTGACTTCAAAACCTTCCATCGCCGCCTGCAACGCATTAATCGGGTCAATTTCGGTGACGATGACTCGACAACCATAACGCTGAAGACTGTGAGCACAGCCTTTTCCGACATCACCATAGCCACAAACCACGGCAACCTTGCCAGCCAACATGACATCAGTCGCTCGTTTGACACCGTCTGCTAATGACTCTCGGCAACCATACAAATTGTCAAACTTGCTCTTGGTAGCCGAATCGTTCACGTTAATTGCCGGAACACGCAAAGCTCCTGTCCGATTCAATACTTCAAGTCGATGAATTCCTGCGGTCGTTTCCTCACTGATCCCCTTCACATCGTTCAATAACTCCGGGAACCGATCATGGACCATGGCGGTCAGATCACCTCCATCATCGAGAATCATGTTTAAAGACTGCCCAGAAGGAAAATGAAGAGTCTGCTCGATACACCAATCGAACTCTTCATCATTCATCCCTTTCCACGCATAAACGGGAATTCCCGCTGCAGCAATTGCCGCGGCGGCATGGTCTTGGGTGCTGAAAATGTTACAGCTGCTCCAGGTGACCTCAGCCCCGAGTTCAACAAGGGTCTCGATCAAAACAGCCGTCTGAATGGTCATGTGCAGGCACCCTGCGATGCGAGCACCGGTGAGGGGCTTGGATTCGCCATACTTTTCCCGCAAGGCCATCAGGCCGGGCATTTCGTTTTCGGCGATCTCAATTTCTTTGCGGCCATATTCGGCTAAAGAAATGTCTTTTACTTTATAGGGTAGTCTTTCGGTTTCAACTTGTGCCATTTTGTTGGTCTCCATCTCAAAAAACGAACCGCCGCGAAGACTCCCCTCAGCAGTCGCAAAAAAAAAAGGGTGAATTACGTCAACTCACCCATTGAATCGATGATACTTGGCATCCAAAGTGTTTGGAATATCTAAAGGACTCTATTATCCCCTAAACACCGAAAATACTCGTCAGCGATAACAAAAAAATACCAACCGGCTTCCTTTTTGACATCCATATTATTTACCCATCCCATGAAATCCAATCGACTTTCCAAAGAATCAAGCCCTTACCTGTTGCAACACGCCAACAACCCGGTGGATTGGTATCCCTGGGGACAGGAGGCGCTTGACACCGCCCGTACTCAAGACAAACCCATTTTCCTCTCAATCGGTTATTCCGCTTGCCATTGGTGTCATGTGATGGAGCATGAGAGCTTCGAAAACACGCAAATCGCTGAATTTTTAAACGCAAACTATATCAGCATCAAAGTCGATCGAGAGGAACGCCCCGACCTAGACCAGATTTACATGCAGGCGGTCATGTCCCTGCAACGTGGACAGGGCGGATGGCCGCTTTCAGCATTTCTGACACCTGAATGTGATCTTTTCTTCGGCGGCACCTACTGGCCGCCGACCGATTCACGTGGAATGCCAGGATTCAACCGGGTTTTGGAAAGCGTGCTAGACGCTTTCCAAAACCGACGACAACAGGTCAACGAACAATCAAAAAACGTGACGCAGCATCTCAATACAAGCTTTCACCGCCGGTCAGATACTTTCGACGAAGGCAGATTGCTTGAGGGAGACATCCTCGAGAAGGCAGGAAAAGCTCTCGAGGAAAATTTCGATTTTGCCAACGGCGGATTCGGCCAAGCTCCTAAATTCCCACACACCATGGGCTTACAGGTCTTGATGCGATTACACCATCGCCATTCCGCCGCAGCGGACACCCAACCCCCATCAGACACCCGCTGGATGAAAATGGTGGAATTAAATCTGGAAAAGATGGCTCTGGGGGGTATTTATGATCATCTCGCCGGGGGATTTGCACGTTATAGCGTAGATGCCAAATGGCTGGTCCCGCATTTTGAAAAAATGTTGTACGACAACGGGCTCCTGATGGATGCCTTTCTGGATGCTCTCTTGATTACCGGAAAACCGCTCTTCGAGAAGATCATTCGGGAGACTCTGAGCTACCAGCTAAACTACATGACCGATACCGGGGGAGGATTCCACTCCACCGAAGATGCCGACAGTGAAGGCGAGGAAGGGAAATTCTATGTTTGGACCCCCTCAGACATAAGCCTAATTATTGGAGAAGAGGCGTCCAAGTCTTTTTGCAGTATCTACGATGTGACTGCCGAGGGTAATTTCGAGGGAAAAAACATCCTCAACCTGCGGCAGCCTCTGGAAGAAATCGCTGAAACGGCCACCAACCCCAACGGCGATTGGTCGGTCGAAGAATTCCTAGAACAGGTCCAAATCTGGCGATCCAGCCTGCTGCAGGCCCGAGATCAGCGAATCCGCCCAGGAAAGGACGACAAAATCCTAGTCAGTTGGAATTCACTGATGATTCCTCCCATGGCAAGAGCAGGAGCGATTCTCATGGAACCAAAATTTTCCTCTGCAGCGGAAATGGCTGCCCTATTTATCCTTGAAAAAATGGTCAGCCCCGATGGCGGCTTGCTGAGGTGTTGCCGACACGGTCAAGCGAAAATCGCTGGCTACCTTGATGACTATTCCTATTTTATCAATGCATTGATTACGCTCTTTGAGTGTGATGGAAAATCGCAATGGCTCGTCCACGCTAATCGACTGGCGGAATTAGCCATTGGGAAATTCCACGACGAAAACAACCACGCATTTTTCTATTCAGCCAATGATGCTGAATCGCTT
Organism: Planctomycetota bacterium; assembly: GCA_014238905.1. GTDB lineage: Bacteria > Planctomycetota > Planctomycetia > Pirellulales > Pirellulaceae > JABAAE01. The sequence continues at coordinate 6,600 of JABAAE010000012.1, read as the reverse complement.
ATTGCAAGGACCAAGGAATTCCAGGACAGTAGCGTTCCCAGTGGAAATTCCATGATGGCGTTTTGCCTGGTTCGACTGAGCAATTTGACCGGCAACGAGACTTACCGCTCGCTTGCCCTACAAACGGTGGATGCTGCGAACGATTTGATCGACAGCTCGCCTCAGGCGGCCGGACAAATGCTGGCGACCCTGGACAGTTTGGGGTCCAGCAACCGACAGGTGGTGATCTGTGCCGACGAGTCAAACAGAGCCAAGGTGGTATCGCTAATCCAAAAGCGATTTTCTCCAAATCAAATCATCTGCCACAAAACTGAGTCGATCGTTCAAACCGGGTTGGTCGCATCGCAATTATTGGAAGGCAAAGAACCCATCGATCACCAGCCCACGGTGTACGTTTGCGAAAACTACGCCTGCACCTCACCCTTGGTCGGTCTTGATGCGATCGCCAATTTTTTTGGTTCATGAATGGTGTGCGGTATCCGAAAAAAGACTAGGTATTGCGAAAGAGAGAATCTCAGGGTCGATTTCTCCATAAGGGGCTGAAATTGCCGACCGTCCATTGTCAGCCTACCCAATCCCAATCACCTAGGTCTTGCTCCAGCGACTGAAATGGACCGCACCAACGGACCTTTGTCTCATTCTGGGTTGGATTGAATTTGCTTGACAATGCGTCTTTTTGAATTTTTAAATCTCGGACAGGAAAACAGATTCTGTTTGAGGACGCAGATTCCTTCTTGATCCGCTTGATTGAATCAGGGAATTTCGCATAATAGGCTTCTTCAGACGCGGGCGTGGCGGAACTGGCAGACGCGCATGGTTGAGGGCCATGTTCCAGTTAATGGAGTGGAGGTTCGAATCCTCTCGCCCGCACTTCTTCCTCCAGGATCGGTAGATTACCAGATCCAGAAGGTCACCAGTAGCGATAGGCGATAAGACCGGGACTGCAAGAGTAGGACCGGGTAAGAGTAAGAACCCGGCAAATTAGGAGACCAGTGGATTCATGGAATGGAAGTTCTGGAAATCCCTCCCTCGTTGTCTGAAAATCATTCAGCCTGAAGATCATTCAGTCTGGACGGGCGACGGCAATGGCACTACTGAAAACGGGTACCTTTTTCCTGTGCTGGCGATCTCTAATTTTGCTTTTATCGCAGGCATCGTGAATGCGTTTTTTTTCACCGAGTGACCATTTTTTAAGCGATGCACCACCATGACACAGATCGATCAGTTTGAGAGCATCTTCCGATCTGCCAGCAGATCCTTATTCGAATATAAATCGTGGGACATCCAGTCGGTGATGACGATTTGCGATGGTGACCAGCAGACCACTCGCCAGTTTGAGGCCAACGTCAAGAGTTTCCTTTCCAATGCAGTGGAGATCGAGCCCATTCAATGGAGCAGTCTCGCAGGAAGTGACTTCAGCACCGTCGATCAACTCGTCAAAAAAATAGAACACCTTGCACCTGACATGATTTGCTGCCATCGCAATCTTCATATCCCTGCGAGTGATCATCCCTTTAGTCTCGGAGTCTACGTCGATGTGTTGACCCAGGTTGCCAAGGCTCCTGTGCTGTTGCTTCCAGATCCGGAGTCTGAATTCCAATGGCACAAAGAGACTCATCATGTCATGGCAATTACCGACCATCTGGACGGCGACAATTCTATTGTCACAGCAGCCCTCAAGCTAACCGCGACCGACGGAAAGTTGTATCTGACGCATATTGAGGACGAACGTGCATTTCGAAGAATCATTAACGTCGTTGAAAAAATCCCAGAGATCGATTCGGATATTGCTCTGAAAAAAATTGCAGAAAGGTTGCTGTTGGATCCTCAGAACTTCATCGACTCCTGCCAAAAGGAAATTGAAAAGCAGGAGATTCCAGTGTCTGTCGAAGCGATTGTAAAACTAGGGCATTCCATTTCCGATTATGGCGAACTTGTTGACAAACTGCACATTGACCTATTAGTCATGCACACCCGGGACGATGAACAATTGGCGATGCATGGCCTCGCTTATCCTTTGACCATTGAATTTCGCCAAACACCCCTTTTATTGATATAAGACCCTTGTTCGACTTTTGTGCCTTGCGGCCGTCCATGTCACATCTTTGAGATTCCACTGGTGATGCCAAACCCCACCGTCATAGCTTCCGGATTCGCTTTTTTTGCCAAACATGACGTACCATGGCCGATAACGGTTCTGTTCGCATTGCTTTTGACCGGATTGATCGTCTGCCTTGCCATGGAAGAACAAATTCATGCCAAGAAGTCACTTATCGCGGGTGTATTTGCCATCATTTGTCTGCTTGCCGGGACGGCAACCGGAGTACTCACATTCGACAAAATCATCGTCGGGAGCACCGAGGTGATCCCAACTGAGTCGGAAATTCAAATCGAACCGCTGGACCACTCAGAGGATTTGGACGGTCCCATAACGATTAATCGAAATGCTGCGGACAAAGAACCGGCGGACCACACGTCCCAAACCGACGACCCTCAAGCCAAGACAGTGCCCGAAGATGATCCGTCCGCCACCGACGGTGGCGAGGAAGACCACCATCTTTTTCTTGATGGAGAACAAATTTCAATGCCCGTCTATATCCCGGGCATTGACTGGGGTGTGATCGCGATCATTTTTGGTTCAAGTCTTTTCGTTGACGCTGCCAGCAAATCAGGCATTTTCAGTTGGATCGCAATTAAAGTCACCAAGGCATCTGGAGGTGACCCTCTTCGATTGCTGTTTTTCTATGGAATCATGACCGTTGTCTTTTCTGCCGTTCTGAACAACGTCACCGCTATGATTATTGTCGGATCATTGACAGTTGTCTCCCTCGAAAAACTGGGGCGGCGAGAAATGCTTTTGGGGTTCTTGCTCATAGAGGGTTTGCTAACCAATATTGGCGGGTTGTTGACGTTGATCAGCAGTGTTCCCAATATTATCGTCGGAACCACAGCGGAAATCAGCTTCGTGGAGTTTTTCAGGAAGTCCGCCCCCTACGTTTTGGTTGCGACCTTGGTGACGTTATGGATGGGCGCTAAAGCGTTCAACATCGGACGACTGAAGACAGTCGAGGAAAAAGACGAAGGCAGAAAACTCGTGTCAGGATTCGACGAGAATGATGGCGTAGAATCCAAATCATTCTTCTGGTTTTCGACGATTGTCCTGGTCCTCTTTATTTTGACAATTGCTTTCGCATCGGTGATCCCATTTGTCTCTGATTTAGGAATGGGATTTGTAGCCTTGTCCTATGCGGCGATCATGTTGATTCGTTTTAAATCCGAGGTCAACCGATTCTATAGCTCCATCGATTGGGATTTGCTTGGATTCTTCATGGCCCTTTTTGCCATCATCTACGTCATGGAACATGCGGGGGTCTTGGCCTCAATTGGTACCGGCCTACAGATGATTCTTCAGGATGTGACTAGTGCTACCGGCAACAAATTGGACGCCGCAATTCTACTGGTGGGTTCCGCCGCGTTTAGCAGCGTGACTGACAATATCCCCCTGGCCGCGATGTTGGCCAAAATCCTGCAGCAACTCGGTGCCGAGGGCACGTCTTCGCTTTGGTGGAGCGTTATTTTTGGGGCTAACCTTGGTGGCAACATCACTCCGATTGGATCTGCTTCGACGTTAGTGGCTGTCACCATCATGCACAAACATGGCTTGAAACTGTCGTTCGCCGGCTTCGTCAAGGCGGCATTCCTTTTCGCAATCATTCAAATCACCATCGCAATTCTGTACGTTTTGTTCATCCTTCCGATGCTTTGATCGAGGAGAGTTCACAGAGCCAAACGGGATCGGGATCAAACCGGCAACAGGAAACTCGACGACGCAGTCGGCCTGCTTCCAAGCCATCGTTATTTCGCCAATCAGCGGGAACGCTATTCGCGGCAACAGAAACGACGTCCCGCTTCCTTTTCATAATCCGACGGCGATTTTTTTCATTTTTGGGAAGTCCGCATTCTCTGTAACGCCTTTTCATAATCAGACGGCGTATTCAGGTTCTGAAGGGAGACAAGGTCGGGGTCGACCGCTCGCATTTGATCTACGTTCAGTTGGTGGGTTAAATGTTCAGCAGTCAGAAAAATAGGGCGAAGTCGATCAGACATGATTAACTTTTCAGCCGTACGATACACATGAGTGCGGTAGAAGGCCGAAAGAACGTGCTGAAATTCACCTTCCTGCAGAAGGAGGATTTCATCCTGATCGGTCATTTTGGACAACAAGTAGTCAATAAATCCGGGCAGCAGGAAAGGCGTGTCGCAGGCACTTGCGAATGCCAACGGAACCTGCAACGAATGCAAATGCTGCAAACCGCAAAACAGACCTGCGAGGGGGCCTTTCTCCGGATAGGAATCGATCAAAACAGTGACATCTGAGGGTAATTCCGGTAACGGTTGGTCCTCTGCTGCTACGACCACCACAGGATCAAGGGCGGACTGAAGAATTCTGACAACCCGTTGCAGCATCACCTCGTCACCAAACGGAAGCAGTGCCTTAGAAGTCCCCATTCGGTGACTCTTACCGCCACACAGGATGACACCTCCGACCGAGCGTTGACCTCGCTGTAAATCAGGCGTCTTTGGCAATGTGCCGGTTGAATCCATTGTTCCGCCGATTATTTCAATTGAAAACAGAAAAATCCCGATAGAACCAAGGGAGTCCCATCCCACCCGCCAAAAAAGCCAGTGAGATCCCTGACAATATATTTTCCGGATGTAAAGTGCTGACTTTCATCTCATGATCTTGACGAAAAAAAGGGCAATCCAGTAATCCGTACTTCCTTTCGCCTGAGAGAATAATACACCAATCAGACGCTTGACAATATGATTCACCCTTTCTTGCCGCTTTCATCGAGAGCCGCTTGATCTAGAATACACTCTCAAAAGTACAATTAGAATGGAATTTGATCATGGCAATTGAAATCGAGTTGCTGCATTCCCCAGAAGTCCCCTTGGAGGTGGAAAACCTGCGGCCGGATCTTTTTGAAGCAAAATCGCTGATGGAAATTCAGAAAGAATTGATTTTCCATGGTAAACAACAATGTCAGGTTGGTGATTTTTTTCGAGTCAGCGGAAATCCTGCTGACCAAGTTCATCGCTGGAAGGGAGATTTTTCCAAAGTCCATTGGATTGGTGCCAAAATGGAAGCTGGTGAAATCTGGATCGAAGGTCAATGCGGTCGTCATTTAGGCAGCGAAATGTCGGGCGGACAAATCACCGTCAGCGGGGACTGCTCGGACTGGGTCGGTGCCGAAATGCAGGGAGGCCTGATCCGGGTTGGAGGAAACGCCGGCCACCTTGTTGGCTCGGCATACCGGGGCAGTCCGATTGGAATGATCGGCGGCTCCATCCTGATAGAAGGAAAAGCGGGAAACGAAGTGGGCCATACCATGCGGCGTGGTCTGATTGCTGTCGGTAGTGCCGGTGACTTGGCGGGATTTAACATGCTCGCAGGTACCTTGCTGATTTTTGGTGACGCGGGAATTCGCCATGGAGCCGGAATGCGGCGAGGAACGATCGGATTTTTTGGGCCCAATGCACCAACATTGTTACCGACTTTTCGTTACGCTTGCCGCCAACAGTTAAGTGTCCTTACCGTTTTACAGCAGCAACTCACCGACAACGGTTATCCGATGAAAATACCGGGGACGGTTGATCTGTATCATGGCGATTTCCTGGAGGGAGGGCGAGGGGAAATACTGATCTCCGCAACATGAATTCGCCGCACCAGCGATTCTTAAACGATGCCCAATGCCAAGGCATAAAAAGCAGAGTCGACATTCCATCAGCCGGCCCGGTTCCATTTGCCGATGTTGGGGGTAGCGGAGAACAAGAGCTCCCAATCGATTTCGCGGTCGGCCCCATCGGTTTACCGAAGAGTAGCTAAAGGATTTATCGTTAAGCACAGCCTTGAAATAGAGACGTCCTTACCGCCGGGATTTGGATCGAAGAAAATGAAGAATGAAAAGCCACGAATTTTGGAATTTTTCGCCGGCATTGGCGGGGCAGCCGAAGCCTTTGGTGCCTTAGGGCAAGTCGTAGCCGCCATCGACATCAACCAGAATGCAAGACAGGTATACCGGTCTGTTTTCCCTCACCCCTATCTCGTCAAATCGATTGAGTCATTGACTTTGGATGACCTGTTGAAATGGCAAGCTGACGTCTGGTGGATTTCAGCACCTTGCCAACCGTTTACCCGCCGCGGAAAACAACGCGACGATGTGGACCCCAGATCCCTAGCGTTAAAGCGCCTTTGCGAGTTGATTCCTCTGGCAACAAAACAGTCTCAGCCAAGAATTGTTTTTTTTGAGAACGTCGCCGGTTTTGACGGATCGCAAATGCATGGTCTCTTTCTAAACGCCTTGAAGCAATCCCATTTTTCGACGTATCAATACACCACCTGCCCGACTCGATTTGGAATACCGAATCAGCGGCCAAGACTTTATCTGGCAGCCTCAAGATCGCCGTCCGCCCCATGGCTTATTCCCGATGCACAGACACAGACACAGACACAGACACAGACACAGACACAGACACTGGCGTCCTATCTGGATTCCACCGAACAGGCCAGCCTCAACCAGGGTTTATGGCTGACGGCCG
>JABAAE010000011.1:229375-274781 GCA_014238905.1 Planctomycetota bacterium | reverse complement strand
TGGTGCTCGATTTTTGTTCGGACTTCGCATTTTCATTTTTAGAGCTGCCGCCACACCCTGGGGCAAACAAGACAACTAAAATCAGTAAACGGTTCATAGGGTCTCTCCAACAGGTTGATGCCTTTAATCTATCAGAAGTCATTACCGAAATGGAATCGCGGAATACCCCTTCCAGTAGGAACCTTTTTTTTACCCAAAACGTTCGGATATTTCCAAAGCGGCTCAAACAGAAACAGAAAACTGAAATCGTCTTGCATTTTCGTTAGAATAAATGGATGCTGATACACGAATCGACAAACTCAGAGTTGAGGAGCTTTGGATGTTTAAGATTTTTGGCGGAAGACACCGACATTGCGACGGCGTAACACGACGGGATTTTCTCGCCGCTGGCGCGTTGGGATTCGGAGGCATCACATTAGCCGATTTGCAGCGGATCGAAGCAGCAGCGGGCCTTGAGAATTCTCAGAAGGCAGTCATTAACATCCATCTGGATGGTGGACCGCCACAAATGGATACCATTGATCTAAAACCGGAAGCACCGGCCGAGATTCGCGGAGAATTCTCACCGATCTCCACCCGGTTGCCGGACTTCCAGATCAGCGAACTAATGCCCCAGATGGCAGCGATGGCAGATCGCTTCGTCTTTCTTCGCTCACTGGTCGGCGCAGAAGGGCGGCACGACGCTTTTCAATGCCAAACTGGTTTTAGCATGAGCGATCTCCAATCGATCGGCGGACGCCCCGCGATGGGCTCAATCATCACCAAGTTACTCGGCAGGGCCACAGATGCCGCGCCTTCGTTTGTCGACTTGATGCAAGGCCGGCCGCTGGTCCGTCACAGCGCCCGTCCCGGTTTTCTCGGCCCAGCGTACAAGCCGTTCCGACCTGATATTTCCCCCTGGTTTAAACGCCCGCTAGAAGCCGGCATGAAAAACGAACTCGCCGCACAGGGTGCCAACCACACAACGAGTTTGTCTTTAAACGCGTCGATGAGCGCCGACCGTTTACAGAACCGCTCGCAATTGCTAGGCGGACTGGACCGCTTTCGTCGGGACATCGATTCCAGCCGAATGATGGACGCCTTGGATCAATTCAATCAGCAAGCAGCCGAGATTCTGATTTCGGGGAAATTCGCAGCCGCGCTGGACCTCGACAGGGAAGACCCACGAGTTCTCAAACGCTACACGCCGGTAATTAGTAAGACAAAGAAATTTACGACCGCAGAAGACCATTTCTCAATGCGAAAATTCTTGCTGGCTCGCCGTTTAATCGAAGCAGGCGTACGCTGCGTAAGCGTGTCGTTCAGCGACTTTGACACCCATTCGAGTAACTTCCCCCGAATGCGACACATGTTGCCGTTCCTCGACCACGGATTGTGCGCATTAGTCAGCGACTTAGAAGAACGTGGGATGCTGGACGACGTATCGATTGTCGCCTGGGGGGAATTTGGCCGGACGCCAAAAATCAACGCCAATGGAGGCCGCGATCACTGGCCACGCGTTGCACCGGCGATTATGGCTGGTGGCGGCATTCGTGCTGGACAGGTCATCGGAGCGACCGACCGCACCGCAGGAACCGCGACCGCTCGGCCATTACACTATCAAGATGTGATGGCCACGCTCTATCACAACTTGGGTATCGACGCGACGGCAACCACCATTGTTGATCCAACCGGCCGGCCGCAATACCTGCTGGACCGAGGACAACCCATACACGAGCTGGTATAATTCATCCTGATTACAAAGCGGAAGGTGCTTTTAATACAAGGCTGTTGATAACCCGACAAAACTATTTGGGCCGTCTCGCTACTTTCGTCGCGCTGTTCCCGTCGCGCTATTTTCGTCGCGCTGTTCCCGTCGCGCTGTTCACCGAACGGGAGGATGGGGCTTCGTTTTTCGAAATGAAATTTTTTTTGATGACTAGAAACCTAATCCTCCAATCCGCTGCTAAACCAATGAAATGGCCCTCTCCACAATCACTCCTTATAAAGGAACTCGCAACATGACATGGTCACATAAAATAAATCTATTTGTCCTTGTGATCGCATTTTTTGCTGCTGGGTGCAGCGTTGAAAAGAAAATGACAACGACTGGCTCCCAGAAAAAAGTCAAACACTATTCCAATGAACAAATCCACACTCTGATTGTCCAACCCCGCTTGTCGACCGAGAAACTGGTTGAAATGCTAGGGGAACCGGACTTCAAGGGAACCGGCGATCAAAGCGATACGTTTTGGCAATACTACGACCTGCAAAAATCTGATCAAGAGGGCGAGACTGTCAATACAAATTTCATTATTGACGATGGAGCCGTGACGTATACTTGGGTGACCCGGACGAAGGATGCTTACCAAGACACTGAGGATTAAAATCCGTTTTGCCATCGGGTTTCGATTTTTAATGGTGTTGTTTTTTTCTAGTCCTTCTGCTGTCCCCATGGCACTGGGTCAAGAGTTCATTCTTGATCTGGATCCCTGTAAGAGGTCCTCTGAAAAAGGTGGCCACGTCAGCGTGGGACGCTACTTCCAGATAAAAAGACGGCCCCTAACCCAATCCACCCGTTTGACCAAACCAAGTGTAAGACGTCATGGATTGCGATCAACACAATCACCGTGGCTCGGAACCAGTCGATCAAACGGAGTCGGCTTCATTCAGCCAGGGTGCTGACCTCGCCTTTGGCTAGTGGGATCTTTTTCTTTGCGAAGGTCGCCGCTCAAACCGCTGCGAACTTCAAACCGCTGTGACTTTCCCATCAGAAACCGGTTATCGATTCGAATAAACTTGACGTTGATTTCGATACTCGCTGGAGGTGACCCCCAATTCACGGACAAAAACTTCGTTCATACGCTTTGCCTCACCAAATCCGACGTCTCGCGCAATATCAGACAAAAGCCGCTTGCTTTGCGTGAGCTCCCGCTTGGCTCTCTCAATTCGAACACGGCGAATCTCAGCAGCAATGGGACGGTCCAAGACTTTGCGAAATCGAAGCTGAAGGGTACGTGTCTCGGCATTGACGGCGCGAGAGACATCATCCTGTTTAATGCGGCGATGACTCATTCTTCCAATAAATTCAAGTGCTTTGGCAACCAACTCGTCCTCAACGGCAAAAAAATCAGTTGATTCGCGGATGACCAACCCTTTCGGCGGAAGCAAAATGGTGGGAGAGCCAACCGTCCCTCCTTCCATCAGCGATTGCAACAGTTTTCCACTTTCGTAGCCAATATTTTCGTACCCAAACTCCATACTGGTCAAAGAAGGCCTTGGGTACTCACATAATTTTTCTTCGTTTTGCCCAGCGATGATGGCGACGTCCTGAGGAACGCGCCACCCTCTTTCGGAACACATTTGAACAATGAGACGCCCGCAGTCCTCATAACCCACCATCACGCCAATCGGTGTTCGCCAGGTATCCATCCAAGCCGCAATGATCTTTCTGGTCTTCTGCCAAGTCGCGTGATTCTTGGAATGAGTTTGAGAGATTTTGGTAGCAAGGCAAGAACATCCAACCAACTCAATGGCTTTTCGAAATTCCCGCAATTCCATTTCTTGCCCCCGATTTTTAAAAGCAACAACAGCAGCAAAGTTTCGTAGGCCACGTGACAGCAGGTGTTCGGCCTGAATTCGTCCACTCGCCTGAAAATCCGCAAAAACGCCTGGCAGCTTCTTTGTTGCCGGTGAATTAAGCCATACGTTGACAACAGGCACACCGACCTTGGAGGCTCGCTGTGCCAATTGCGTGTTGGCGCGAGCGATGATCCCGTCGTAAGGAATCACCCCGTTACGTTGAACCGACAACGTGGCGTGAGCGAATTCATCGATGATCGAATTCCAGCCCTGCTCTTCGGCAAATCTTTGCGTGCCAGCAAAAATATTGGTATGCCGTTTATAGGGCCATTCCAGATCCAGCATCAAAGCCACATTTCTTTTTCTTTCAGCCACTGACGACATTCCTAAAAACGGTGTTCTTTTTCTTAAAAACAGCTTTATAATCAACAATAATTGATCGCTGGCTGACAGTCGATGGAGGTCCGGCAAATTTTGCACGGCGTTCCACAAAAGAAAGTGCGTCACAAAGTAACCAAATTTGAAGGAAAGTGATTCCAACGATAATGAAAAAACAACACGCTCTAAGATTTCTTGCCTTGGTGGCAATGGTCCTTCTCCCTACGACAACCAATCTTGCCGATGAGCTTCCCGACCCGGATGGCAAACCCGCCGACATGAAAAAACCTGTTCAGGTCTATATCCTCCTGGGCCAATCCAACATGCTCGGCTTCGGCAAGATCAAAGGAGGAGACGGTTCGCTTGAACATGCGGTTAATGAAAAAAACCTATACCCTTACCTCATCGACAAAGATGGGAACTGGACAGAACGCATGGATGTTCGAAATGTTCGCGTCATGGGTAGCGGCACCGGTGGCATGCGGAAATTCAACAACGAGTGGATGACGATCAAGGGCAATGTTGGTCCTGAAATTGGGATTGGACATCATGTAGGACAGGCCACCGACGCACCCGTCATGATCCTGAAAAGCTGCATCGGGAATCGCGCTTTGGGCTGGGATCTGCTACCTCCAGGTAGCGAAGGTTTCGAGTTTACAGATAGTAAAGGAGTCACCTGGGTTCATCCCGCTTATAAGGGAACTCCTGAGCGTTGGCAAAAGGGAACAGAACCCAAAAAGATCGGATGGTACGCCGGCATGCAATACGATGGTGATATTGCTCGAGCAAAAAAAGTGCTAAGCGAACTCGACAATTATTATCCCGGCGCGAAAGAGTATGAGATCGCCGGTTTCTTCTGGTGGCAAGGTGACCGAGACAGTCGAAGCGCTGCCCTTTCCAGCCGCTACGAAAAAAACCTTGTTCATCTGATTAAGCAGCTCCGTAAGGATTTTAACGCTCCCAACGCAAAATTCGTTGGTGCCTCTCTCGGTCAAACCCAAAAAGGCGCGACCGATGGTGGGGGAAAAATTCTCCAAGCCATCCTTGCGGTGGACGGCTCCTCTGGTAAGTACTCCGAATTCAAGGGTAATGTTGCCGGGGTTTACACACACCCTCTTTCTAAAGGAGGAAGTTCTGGCGGACATTACAGCGGGAATGCCGAAACTTACATGAACGTCGGTGAGGCAATGGGGAAAGCCATGGTCAAGCTGTTAAAAGCTGGCAACTAGAAAGAAAAACTGCCAATTAAAAAGATGGATCCGACATTGTTTTTTTGGCATTCAGCTGACAAGGATGAAAAGTCAACCATGACGAAAAGACAATAATGAAAAGCTGGACAGTTGGCGATCATTCTGGCCATGGGATGATCGCCTCGCCTGCTTGTAGGCAATTGGAATTTCGGACGTCTTGACAGCCACAATGTCAACGATGACTCAAACCTTATTAATTTAGAACGAAAAAAAAGATGAAAGACAACAGCGGTAAACTCAACCTCGTGTTGGTGATGATGTGCCTGATCGCGAATAACCTTTCGTCGGCGCAGGATTCCACCGGCAAGCCCATCAAGGTATTTATTCTCTCCGGCCAATCCAACATGGTAGGAGCAGGCAAGGTCACCGGGGGTGGAGGCCGTTGGGGATCCGAGTTTATTGATCCAGTCGTGTCCGTTTACGATGGCACGTACGACCCACAGGCAGACTACGATGCGTTGCAGCCGCTCAACACCCGCAAGCTCGTGAAATTCGGTGGGACCGAACCCACGCCTTACCCAGGTGGCGGAACACAAGTAACACGCGGGTTCATTCAAGTAAAAACAACCGGAGCTTACCAGTTCCGCCCTGGGTATGGAGGCTCCACTCGTAACATCATGGAGGTGAATGGGAAAGAAGTTCACCGTCAGGAAGGAAATGGACAGCCCATCAGGTCGGAGATCAAACTGACCGCCGGCAAAAGAGTCCCTTTCAAAATCACCTACCTTAGCAACGATGCAAATGGTTTGGGCTGGATCGACCGAATGGATATCCCCGGTTGTCTTTCGACGCTGGTCAATCACCAGGGAAAATATCCCTACCTGATCAATGATAAAAGACAGTGGATCGCACGGAATGACGTTTGGTATAAAGGCGTCATCGCTGCCGCTGGAAGCAACTGGTTGGGCGTCACAACGGGCCGAATTGGACCAGAACTAGGATTTGGACACATCGTCGGAGAACACCACAAGGAACCAGTCCTTGTGCTGAAGGCGTCGCAGGGCAACCGGTCGCTGTCATGGGATTTCCTTCCGCCGGGGAGCAAGCGATTTGAACACGGCGGAAAAATCTATGCTGCCTACAAGGAATCTCCGTTGTCATGGGAAAAAGGGACTGATCCTACGCCAATTGAATGGTATGCGGGCAAGCAGTACGACGATTGCTTTGGTGCGGCGCACGACGTGCTGGACGACTTTGACGAGCAGTTTCCACACTGGAAGGGTCGAGGGTTTGAAATTAAGGGATTTGCTTGGTGGCAAGGGGACAAGGACCGTTATAACGAAGCTCACGCAATTCGCTATGAGCACAACCTCGTGCACTTGATCAAGACATTGCGAACAGAATTCAAGGCTCCAGATGCCAAGTTTGTGATCGCCACCCTTGGTCAAACCGCCAAAGAGACCGCCGAGGGAAACGAAAAGCTGATCCTTGAAGCTCAGCTGGCAGTCGACGGAAAGACTGGCAAATATGCTGAGTTCCAGGGGAACGTATCGACTGTCTATACTCATCCGCTTAGCCAGGGCGGTGCCTCTAACAGTCACTACGACGGTAATGCACAAACTTACATGGACGTAGGACTCGCAATGGGCGAAGCGATGGTCAAACTTCTGAAAGTAGACAATCAGTGAGAGCCTCCAACATGCTGATCAGTCGTTGGTTTGCGGTGTGCATTTTTGTATCAACTTTTACCGGCCTGCTTGCAGACCACAAATTCAACTTACCGCCCAGTACAGTCGGGGTAATCCAAAAGCGATATATTGATTGCCACAATCGCGATACGGCCGAAAGTGGTATCCAGCTGGACGGATTGGTCAACATGACTCAAAAAGAACGACTTGCCGTATTAAACAAAGCACAGCAGCAAGTCTACTTTGGGTTGATACCGCCAATAGACGAGGGGAACCCAAAAACTGGGCAACTGGTACACCACGCTGCTTGATGCCTAATGGAAATCAAATTGAACACTACGGAGACCTAGATCTGGAAATGTCGCGTAAAAAAATGAGCCAGGAGGGTTTGATCAACAGTTTGTGGCTTGAAACGCAACTTTGCTTTCCTGGGAATTGACATCGTCACCACCCCAGCTTTAATTCAAGCGTTGATTACCTACGATCTCATCGCGATCAAAATGAACGAAATCAACCCATCGATTTCACCAAGCAGCCAAAATGAAAACAATATCGAGAAATAAAAATCAATTCATAACGCTCTGCCTGTTTGTGATTTTCAATTCTTTGAGTCATTCAGTTGTTTCCTGCCAGGAGAACAGCCAAACGGCCCAAATTAATGATAAAGACGTGAGGCCTGATAAAGAACCAATCAAGCTACCTGGCTTGGTCATCGATTTCAAAAACCATTGTGTTGATATTGAAGCAACCGTTTGCCTGAACAATGGCTTTTTGGAACTGGTGGCTTGTACGAAGCAAAGTAAAGAACATGAATCGATCGTTTTCGTGGCAGCCCGACCAATGCACGTGCACACCGCTCTACTGCTGCTGGGCGTAAAAAACGGCAACCCGGCGATTAGACAACAAATTGGGAAAGAGAATCCAAGGTGGGTCGACCTGCCACCACGTGGCGATCCGATTAACGTTTTTTTCGTCGTCCAAAATGCAGACCAAAGATCGGTCGAACGCCCTGTCAGTGACTTTGTCGTTTTGTCAAAAGAAAGATCAAAGACGAGAAACCTGAACGAAAAAAATGGGCCCGGCGACAAACTGGCAGCAGACAGTACACCGTTTCCTCATACATTTGTATTTGCTGGATCGCAGCTCAAGGAAGCCGGCACGGGACCTCGGCAATATCTGGCCGAAAAAAGTGGCAATGTCATTTCGATTGCGACTTTTGGCGACGAGTTGCTTTGTTTGCCAGAAGTTCAAAGCCATAAAAACAATACTTTGATGTGGCGGATCAAGCCGAATCAACTGCCCAAGATCGGCACTAAAATACTGCTGCGGTTACGCCCAGCCAAAAAGTCTCAAAACAACAAAGACAATCATTCGCTTCGAGAGCCACCAACCAAATGATCAATACCACTCGTAATTTCATCTTTTGTATTTGCCTTGTCAGCGGTTTGAATATTGCTGGTTCTCAGGATTTCTACAAGCATCCAAACGGTCTTTTTTCGACTCGTCCAAGCGAATCGAGCTCTCTTCAAACCATGAAACGATTTGGCCCGGTTGGGATGGGAATCGACTTGATCCAACCCGCCTTTACGATGCGGATAAGTCATATTGAAGATGGCTCACCTGCGGCAACCACCGGAAAACTCAAAGCGGGCCAGATCATCGAAACAATTAACGGGCAGAAACTGGCCGATGTCGATCCTCGAATTCAGCTTGGTCAGATTTTGGCCAGAGCGGAGGCAACCGACGGTCAACTTCGGTTCAAAATCAGGGGGCAGACCGAACCTGTTGTTGTCACCGTTGCGATTCTTGGAGCTTATAGCAAAACCTGGCCGCTTCACTGCCCCAAGTCAAATAAAATCGTACGTCAGGTTGCCGACTACCTGTCCAAGCCAGAGTCTACAGAGGGACTTGGCGGGATTGGGATGCTGTTTTTGCTTTCCACGGGGAATGAGAAAGATTTGCAGGTCGTCCAGAAATGGGCACGTCAAGCACCGGCGCATACTTATCCCTGGTACCTCGGGTATGGCGGGATCCCGCTTACCGAATGTTATTTGCGAACAGGCGACAAAAAGATTCTTGCCAATATCCAGCGGTGGGTCGACAACGCGGTCAAGACGCAACATAACGACGCCTGGTCTGGCCGAGGAGCCGCACTGACGACCTACGGCAGCGGACATCTTAACGCATCTGGAACCTGTGTGGTGACCTTTCTGCTACTCGCCAAAGAGTGTGGCGCCAACGTTCCAGCGTATGCACTGAACCGTTCGCTGCGACACTTCTACCGTTACGCTGGCAGAGGTGGCAATCCTTACGGAGACGATCGCCCAGAAGTTGGCTTTGTTGACAACGGTAAAAATGGGAAACTTGCATTCGCGATGGCCGCAGCTGCCGCGGTCGTCCCACACGGTGAAGCCTCCGTTTACGCCAAGGCACGCGATGTCTGTGCGATGCAAAGTTTTTACACCACCACTTTTATGCTTCATGGGCACACCGGTGGCGGTATCGGCGAAATCTGGCGTAGTGCCTCGATGGGACTTTTGTATGACAAAAAACCCAAGCAGTACCGTGACTTCATGGACAATCGCCAATGGCATTACGACTTGTCTCGACGGTACGACGGCTCGTTCGGAATCCTGGGCGGTGGAGGCTACGACAAAGAATTATGGGGCGTTGCTTTTCCGTTGGCCTATACCATCCCACGAAAAACGCTTCGCATCACCGGCGCACCTCCGACGAAGTTTTCCCGGCAATATCAACTGCCACAACAACCT
This sequence comes from Planctomycetota bacterium, assembly GCA_014238905.1. Classification (GTDB taxonomy): domain Bacteria; phylum Planctomycetota; class Planctomycetia; order Pirellulales; family Pirellulaceae; genus JABAAE01. The sequence continues at coordinate 265,193 of JABAAE010000011.1, read as the reverse complement.
TGGGGCGTGAAGGCGGACAATACATTTCTCTCGTTTGAAGCAGTACCGGAAAAGGACGGGACCAAACAGGATCTTTCAGACGAGACGCTCGCCAACGATTCGAGCTTGCATTTTATCCGCCGTTTTCACGGTGCGGATCAGCCTGACGACCAGGAAATCCGCCGTTATATTCACCATCAAGACAACAACATTCGATTCATCGCAGCCAACAAAGCGCTGGGCGTTAATAGCGGCTATATCGGCTGGCGTGCCGCTGGAGGCAAGGTGCGCCCAAAGTTGGTGCTCGAATTCCTAAACCATAAGGACCCCCGAGTTCGCCGCGCGATGTTTGCCGCAATTACAAAGCGATCCGACGTCGTCACACCAGAGATTTTTGACCTCGCAGTCGCTGCAGTCAAAAACCCAGCTGAATCGTGGTGGGTGAAAGATGCGGCACTGCAAATCATCGGCTTTGGCTCTGCAGAGCAGGTCGTGCCGTTGGTAGACATGCTGCTCCCTTATCTCAAACACCAGGAAAGCTGGTTAAAGAACGCCGCTCTCACGGCCCTCACCCCGGTTGCCGCAGATCCCCGTTGTTACAGGAAAGTCCTCCCGGCCATCGGCGATCTCCTGCGAAGGAACCAACGCGTTTCGGTTACCAGAGGGCTCGCTGCTGCGATCCGCAACAAGCTCAGCTCGGCGGGCCCCGAGGTTCAGCAATTGGCGGTCGAGACACTCAAAGAAACCTACACAGGCTATGCCGGACTGCAGACGTCGCGGGCCGGAAAAGACCTCACTTCGACGTATGATTTCCACCTCGAAGCGATTGCAGCTTCATTAGCCGACGTCCCAGGGGGATTGGATGTGCTGTATGAAGTCGCCCGCCAACGCCACCCGGATGAAATCCTTCCCTACAAGGAATTTTTCCTGAATGCAGACTCGAGCCAATTCGGCCCCAAACTGAAACAGGCGATTACCCCAATCATCTTGGATGAGTTAATTCCCGAATTCGTCGGTAGGAATCGTGAAAACCTGCGAAAATTGGCCGCTGCAGAAACTCAATCGGAACGGCCGGGAGGAAATCGAGATGCGATCAACGGGCTGAGTTCGCTATACAATCGCGCGGGTCAGAAAGAATTTGGCTGGCACATGTTTGTCGATCTACGTAACGCCGAGTGGTCCTATCATAGCTTTGATCCGATTGCTTCTGAACAGGTACCCTACGATCAACTAATCACGCGATACCGGAACATCACTTTACCCAAGGGGATGGAACAATGGCATGCGTCTGCGTTTAACCCGGCGAGAGCTGGCTGGAAAACCGGCAAAAGCCCTTTTGGCAACTACGACGGAAAGTTGCCACTTCGGCCGATTACCAAATGCTCAGCCGGTTGCATCGGGCCTGACTGTTACGGCGCGACCCAAGTCAACACGCTGTGGGAAAAAGAAGTCCTGCTAATGCACGGCACATTCAAAATCCCTCCGTTAAAAGCGGGGTATCGCTACCGAATCCGTGTGAACGACGGCGAGCACGTCGGTGCCGGCGGAGGACACATCATTTACATTAACGGCAAACAGCTGATTGAATGCAAACAGGGTAATGGCCGTGGCTCCGGCGGGCTGCCAAAGGGTGCCTATATCACCAAAGATTTTCTTGACGACTTGAAGAGGGGTGAGGTGACCATTGGCGTTAAAACGTTTATCCGGTTCAACGACAAGTACAAAGTAAAACCGAGCGGCAAAACTCCACAGGGAAAAATCAGCCTTCATCTCGACCAACAAAAGCTCCCACCAATGGGCGACGAACTGGTTCAAAAGTCGGCTAGTGTTGTCGCGATGTTGTCATCCGAGTGGCAGTCCGCGCAGGACCCCGATGATCGAGAACGTCAGGCGGCGGCTGTCAAATTCCGTTACGACGGAAAACTCAAATCCAACAACCGGGTGATTGGAGACTGGGCTCCAGTTGGAGCCGTCAAGTCGATTGAAGAATTCGATCCAGCCAAACGCTTAAACCCGAGAAGCGTTCAATTTGGCAACCTGGATTTCAAATTAAATGGCCAGACCAATCACATCACTCGTTTGTGGTCCGGCGATACCCTGATGGATCTGACCCGATATGAAGCCCTCAAAATGATTGTCAGAAGATTGGATGGGGATGACTACCTTTTTGTGGAGGCAGGCGGATTCAACGTTCGCCATGGTCCTGATTGGAAAACCCAATGGTATGTTTTGAAAAAGAAATCCAACTAACAGCCTGCTTCCGTTCTTCAAAGCGTCGATCACAGCAGTCCGATCACAGCAGTTTCACCTCAAACCCACACGAACCAAATCATGAAACCAACACGCCGATTGATGGCCTTGGCGGTGATCCTGATCGCCCTTCCCATTTCAGCACAAGAGATTCCGTCGCAACTGCCCGATCCTGACGGAAGGCCGGGGGATACTTCCAAGCCGGTAAAAGTCTATATCCTTGCCGGCCAGTCCAATATGGTTGGAATGGGGAATCTCAGTGGTGCAAAAAATATTTACAACGGAGTATATCTCAGCTCGGATCCCGCCGTACCCAGTCAACCTTTTCAAATCTATAAAGTCGGAAACTACAAAGTCTCCACTTTGGAGGTTTTCCTTCCCAACGGTGCTACCACTCAGAAACCGATCATGGAAGGATTTTTCGAAGTCCCGCAAAGTGGCAACTACCGATTGCATTGCGGGTCTGGAGACAGTTCATACTGCGGCATGAGCGTCAATGGGAAGAAAGTCTATGACCGCAAAAAAGGACACGCCCCTGTCAACGAAGAAATCCGTCTCGAAGCCAAAACACGCTACCGATTCAAAATTTCCGGGGTCACCGGAACAGCTCCTCGGTTCTGGATGCAAAAGATCGATCTACTCGGCCATGGAGACCTTCAGGCCGTCGCCAAACGCGAAGGCAAGTTTCCCTGGCTGGTCGATGAAAAAGGTAATTGGTCTGTTCGAAATGATGTTTACTTCCAGGAAGCCCGACTGTCAGAAGAAGGCAAGGGTTCACCATTGACTGCCACTTCCAATGGTAAGTCCATTGGGCCCGAACTCGGTTTTGGACACGTATTGGGAACTTTTCATGATGAACACGTCCTGTTAATCAAAACCGCTCAAGGCAACCGATCCCTCGGCTTTGATTTTCGGCCCCCTTCCAGTGGTCGAACCGATCCTGATAACAAGTTTGAATCCGCGGAATACAAGCTAATGGTGAAAGGGGTTCGAAAGACGCTGGCCAACATCGACAAAGTGGTTCCCGGTTATCAAGGCCAAGGATACGAAATTTCTGGATTTGCCTGGTTCCAAGGCCACAAAGACAGTTTCAGCGAAGCCACCATTGCGAATTACGAAAAGAACCTCGTCAACCTCATCAACGACGTTCGCAAAGAATTCAAAAAACCAAAGCTTCCGGTTGTGGTGGCCACAGTCGGCTTCGGCGGCCACAACATGGCCGAAAAATTCCGGAGAATCCTGACAGCCCAGATGGCAGTGGGCAATCCAGAAAAGCACCCCGAATTTACAGGAACCGTCGCCTCGGTTGACATTCGAGATTATTGGCGAGAAGTCGATCAGTCGCCGACAAACCAGGACTACCACTACAATCGAAACGCAGAATCTTACCTGTTAATCGGCGATTCGCTGGGACGTGCCATGGTCCGATTACTGGGCGGGGAGGTCGAGCGATTGACTTGGGAGAAACCAGTCAAAAGGCAGACAGACGGCCTCCAAACGGCGAAGCCCACCGAAGCTGAAATGGCCCGTTCGCAACAGGCCCTTCAGCCGATCATCTTCGACGGCATCTCGGCAGCCTACATTGCCGACCAACGTTATAATAAATCTTTGGCACAAGAGTCCTCCGGTGAACGCCCGCAACGACCAAACCAGTTTCTACGAGGATCGATTTATGGACTGCTCAACTGTTACCACGCAGCAGGAATAACCGAATTCGACTGGAAGGCATTCGGTCCCGATTTGAACAACGTTCAATGGGATTACCTGAGTTTTGATCCACCAGAGAAACTGCCTCTCGAAAAAGGAAATCGTTTCCGCAAGGTGACTTATCCCGAGGGCATGGAAAACTGGGTTTCACCGAAATTCGATCCAACCGGATCCGGATTCCGTAAAGGCCTCCAGCCATTCGGACAACTGGACGGCAAAATGTCACCACTTTCAGAATCATGCGCGGCATCTTTTTGCCGCTGTAACGAAAAACCTAAAACACTTTGGGAGAAAGAAGTCCTCTTGGTTCGTAGCACGATTGAAATCCCGCCTCTCAAACCTGACCATCGTTATCGAATCGTCGTCGGCGGAGCAGCCCACGTGAATTCGGGTGAGGGCTACGCGATTTATATCAACGGGAAATTGTTGGTCGAATCAAAAACGGGTGTCGCTGTACGGCAAGGCGGGCAACCTCGTGGCGGGCATGTTTACGTGGACATCCTGGATGAATTCAGGGGACAAAAAGTCACCATCGCTGCGACGACATTCCTGCGATACAACCACCCTAGGCGCGGAGTCCAACCTCCGCGAGGGCATTTTTCAATGCAGATGCAGGAACAAAAACTGCCGCCTATCAAGTTAGTCGGCCAATAAATAAAATGGATTTTTAAACTCGTTACACCGTCCCCCAAAAACCTCAACCAGCCGTGCCTGTTTTTTGCCAACACTTGTCGACAGACCGCGATCAACCGACCTGGATCGGGTCCATTCCGCTCATGCTGATTGTGATTGTTTGCTTGCCGAAAGACTTGTTTGGTGACGATTACAACAACAGCGTCCAGCCCTTTGTCAAAAAATACTGTATTCAATGTCATGGTGAGAAATCACCCAAGGGTGATTTCTCCATCACCAAAATTAACGGCAGTTTTTCGGCTGCTAAAGATGGCCAACAATGGGAGTTGGTTCTCGATATGATCGACGACCACCAGATGCCCCCGGAGGGCCAATCGCAGCCATCCGCAGACGAACGAAAAGCAGTGAGCCAGTGGATTGATTCCAGACTCCGCAAATTTATCCAGGAGTCAAATACACAAACCGCTCCTCCAATGACTCGGCGTCTGACCAACGTTGAATACCAAAACACGCTGCGTGACTTGCTTGGTTTTGAACTCAAGGTCATCGATGATCTCCCGAAGGATCCCGTCAAACCATACGAATTCAACAACACTTCCGAACTAATGCAGGTCGGGCCAGAAAACATCGATAGATATCTCGAAGTCGCGCGTCGAGCCATGGCGAGTGCGATTGTCGATCCGGAGAAACCAGAGACCCACAAGACCAGACGAGAATGGAAACCACACGGCTTGGACCGCGGATTGGGATATGACGAGGTTGGCGTTTGGGGCAACCGCCGAAATTCCGCTGCCTCGGGAATGGGTCTCAAATCGTTTCCCAGGACCGGCGAATATCGAATTCGCGTGAAGGCATCTGCCATCTTGCCCGAGGGAATCAGCGAAGTACCCTTACGGCTGGTGATGGGCTACGGGTTGGGAGAAAACAGCGCTACACTTCGAATTGAACCAGTCGGAAATCTACAACTCAAAAACAGTCCGGACGATCCAGAGATTTTTGAGTTCCGGGGTCGAATGGAAAATCACCCGGCTCGCCCAGGTAGAACCGTCAATGGTATTCGTCGTGCCGACACGATGGTCATCACACCACAAAACCTTTACGACGACGGTACGCTGAATGATGGCAACCGAAACCTTGCCATGCCACGCGCCGTCGTGGAGTGGATGGAATTCGAAGCGCCCCTGATTAATTCATGGCCGCCGCTTCACCACCAAAACATCCTGTTTGATTCTCCTCTCCGGAAATCCAATCACAAGGCATATATAGAGGCAGTCTTGAGAAAATTCATGACTGGTGCCTATCGCAGACCAGTAACCGAGAGCGAAGTGGCAAGATTCGCCAGCATTTACGAAGTGGTGTTGCCGGAACTGAAAACCACTGAAGCGGCAATGCGAGAGACTCTTTCGATGGTTTTGATCTCTCCGCAATTTCTCTACCACACATTCAATGACGAAAAAACATCTAAGCAGTTTGAGCTTGCAAGTCGACTGTCCTACTTTCTTTGGGTCACCATGCCAGACAAAGAGTTAATCGACTTGGCAAAGAAACAAAAGCTCGATGATCCAGAGATCATCAGTCAACAGGTTCGGCGGATGCTTGCCGACAAGCGTTCTGAAAGTTTTTTGCAAAACTTTACAACGCAATGGCTTGGTCTCGCCAAGTTGAAGACAATTCCGATCAACAGGGAACTTTTCCCTAGATTTCTCTATTACGTCAGTGCAGGTGAACGGACGGGAACAGAAGTCCCTTATCGCCCAACAATACGCGATTACATGATCGACGAAACAATTGGTTTCGTCGGTGAATTAATCAAACGTAATGCAAGCTTGCTAAGCATTGTGGACTCGGATTTTGTTTTCCTGAATCAACCCTTGGCGGCGCATTATGGAGTGACCGGTGTTCAAGGCAACGGACTGCGGCCAGTTCCTGTTGGGCCCAATCAACATCTGGGGGGTCTGCTCACACATGCTTCTGTACTGATTGCAAATGGTACCGGTACCGCACCCCATCCTATTTACCGTGCGGTTTGGTTGCGTGAAGCAATCCTGGGTGAAGAGGTCCCCGATCCACCGGCCGACGTTCCGGCACTTACAGATTCCACCGGCGAGTCCGCTGAAAAGGCTTTAACCATCAAGAACGTTTTGGAAAAACATCGACAAGAAGAAAGTTGTAACCGGTGTCACATCCGCCTTGATCCCTGGGGAATTTCTTTCGAACGCTTTAACGCCATCGGGAAATTCCAACCCCTTGTGCCTGTCAAAGGAACCCGCGTTCGCGGATTCAACAAAACAACAGACCATGATCTAAATGGTTACGCAAAATATCTCGATTCGATTAATACTGTCAAAGTCTCCGCAAAAACGCGTGTACCCAGCGGTCCATCAATCGATGGGGTCATGGCTCTCAAAACCTACCTTATGGAACACCGAAAGAAAGACATCGCCGAAAACGTCATTCGGCGTTTGTTGACCTATGCCGTTGGCCGCCAACTAACTTTTCGGGATCGGCTTGAAGTCGAAAGCCTGCTGATTAAATCGCAGCAACAGGACTTCAGGCTTCAAGAGATCATCGTCGCAATTTGCCAAAGCAATACGTTTCAACGTAAAAACAACAAATAATAGACTTAGAGGAAAACATGACTCAAAAATCATGGCAGCTGAACAGGCGAGATTTGATTTGCGGGAGCGGAGTTGCTTTGACTCTTCCGCTGCTGAATTGCATGAGCTGGGGCCAAAACAATCCGGAAAAGGAATTGCCCAAACGAATGATGGTCGGGTACATCGCCTATGGTGCCTACATGCCTAAAAACCCCAATGGAAATCCCACCAATAAAGAGGTTTCTCATCATCAATGGAACTGGTGGCCATGTGCCAAGCCAGGCGAACTCACGTTTAACAAGTCATCTGCTCCCTTCGAACCCCTGAAAGAATACGTCACTTATCTGCGAGGCCTTGACCACCAAGGTGGATGGAAAATGGGAGGGCACAGCAGTGGTGATGTTTTCGCTACTGGTGCTGACATGACCGAACACCAGAAAACCAATAACATTTCGATCGACCAGGTTGCCGCGAATTTCCATGGGCATCAAACAAGATACCCTTCTCTGGTTTTAGGCACCGAAGGCGGGACAGGTTCCTATGGGTCCAGCAAAACTCTTTCGCATCGGGGTCCCGGTCGGCCGATTCCGTCAATGCACAAGCCGCAGGAAATTTTCAACAGACTTTTTGTTCCTTTTGCAGGCAAAGGAGTCGAACAAGTCCGAGCCGGATTGAAACGCGACGCCAGTATTCTTGATGTCTTATTGGAGCATAGCCAGAGCCTGAAAAACCGGATCGGAAAACAGGATCAGGCGAAGCTCGATGAATACATTGATTCGATACGGGCCATCGAAAAACGAGTAGAACGGACCAGCAAATGGACCCATGAACCACTTCCAAAATTCGACACCAAAGGCCTGAACCTTGAGGTTTCGCATAAGGAACCGGAGGAATACATCCGCTGCATGTATGACTTGATCTACCTTGCCTTTCAAACCGACTCGACTCGCTTTGCAACGCTGATGTTGGAAAGTGAACAATCACAGGATAGTGAATTGTGGAATTACGCAAATTATGTACTGGGATACAAGGGTGCCACACACGACATCGCCCACAAACGTCCACCCGAGTTTTCCGGCCAATGGGACCGTTGGCGTGCCGAACAACATGCGTATTTTCTCAAACGACTTCGCGACACGCCCGAGGGTGACGGCAACATGCTCGATCGCACGATCGTCCTGTGGGGTTCCGCCCATCCACATGCCTCTCACAGCACAAAAAACTACCCGGTACAATTAGCGGGCGGGAACAGCCTCGGACTCAAGCACGGAAATCTACTGGATTTTGCCGGCAAAAAGAAAGTTCCGTTGGCCAACCTGTTTGTCACCATGCTCAATTCAGTTGACATTCCTGCTCAAAAATTTGCCGACAGCACAGCAGCAATGTCTGAGATTCGGAGTTGATCGATGGGTGCATCGCGAATGATCTGGATTCTGTTGACGATTACAACGCTACCGGTAATTGGATCGGACAATAATGATCTGCCGAAGATACTGATTTTGGGTGATTCAATTTACCAACAACCGGCTGCAGAAATTTCCAGGGCGCTCAAGGGCAAAGCTGAAGTCGTCTTTCGAAATATCCAGCCCGGCGAAATCCGAAATACATCCTCGGCGCTGGAAAATCTTGACCAACTCATTGGCACTGAAAAATGGGCACTCATCCATTTCAACTTCGGACTGGGCGACCTGATCTACCGCGCTGGTGGAATGAAATCGTTTCGCGTTCTGCCCATTCACGTTGGCGGTATTCGAACAACCACTCCCGAACAATATGCAACGAATCTGAACAGATTAGTTGGACGACTCAAACAAACCAACGCAAAACTGGTTTGGGCAAGCACCACACCGATTCGACATTCAGGAACCAATGTTTTCCAAAAGGGTTCAGAGATCGAATACAACATTATTGCTGCCAAAATCATGAAAACACACAATGTGCCGATCAACGACATGTATTCCTTTGTGAAAAGTATAATCAACATGGAAAAACCGGCATCTCACAATGCCGATCCTTTCTTTTTCGATCGACAGCCTCTGCACCCACCTTTGGTTCAGAGCATTTCCGCTAACCTTGATTTAAAATAGCCTGTTACCGAATGAACTTTTCAATTAAGCCCTGGTGCTACTTCCTACTGATTTTGTTTTCGGCATGTACCATCGAGTCGAATGCCAACGACTCAATCAAACTCGGCGCTCCGTTTTGTAATAACGCGGTTCTTCAGCGTGGAATGCCTGTACCCATCTGGGGATGGGCCAAACCAGGAATCAAAATCACAGTTGAATTCGCTGGTCAAAAGCAAACTTCGACATCGGACAGTCACGGGAAGTGGGCACTAAGTCTCAATTCACTAAAGGCTAATTTTGAACCGCGAGAAATGATCGTCAGTAATGCCGCCGGATCAATAGTCACGATTAAAAACATTCTCGTTGGCGAAGTCTGGTTGGCATCGGGACAATCCAACATGCAATGGAAAGTAGCGAAGAGTTCCACCAACAAACTTGCACAAGACTTCACCAAACAAACAGCAGGCAAAACCGCCCCGATTCGAGAATTCGAAATCACCAGTGTCTTTGCCATGTTACACCCAATTGAAAAGGCAGAAGGCGCCTGGAAAGATGGTGATTATGGCAACCATAGCGCTATCGCATTTGCCTTTGCACTCAGACTTCACAATGAACTCAACGTTCCCATCGGAATCCTGAACTGCTCGTTCAGTCAAACCGCCATTCAGGCGTGGGTACCGCGAGAAGGGTTTCGGGACGGCAAAGACGAATACACGCAATCCATTTATCAGAAGATTCGGGAAACAGATCCGGCGACTTCCCAACACCAGAAAGCCTGGAACACTTTTTATCAAAACATTCAAACAACTCTTAATGAAAACTCACAACGCGTACAAAAAGGCCAAACGCCACAAGCCATTTCTACGATCACGCCAGGCAACATGAATGGCAACCGCGACGCGACCTGGCTTTTCAATGGCCGCCTAAATCCCGTGATCCCGTTTGCAATCCGTGGCGCAATCTGGAATCAAGGCTATGCCAACATGGGCGAGGGTTTGCCCTATTACAACAACCTTCACAGCCTGGTTCGTGGCTGGCGACTTGTATGGGGCAAGCCGAAGCTCCCCGTTTACTTTCACCAATTCTATTGCCCAAATCAAAAAGGTGGATGGAACAATGCTCCAAGCATTGGCAGCACTGCCGAAATGCGACTCGGCACGTCACTGGCCAGGGACATCCCCAGCACCGCAATGGCAAGTCAAATCGATATTTCCGGAGCGATCCATTATTGGAACAAAGCCGTTCCCGGACAGCGACTCGCATTACATGCCTTAAAAAACCAATACGGCCAAAAACTCGTTACTGACGGGCCAATGTTCAAGTCCTACAAAGTAGACGGCAACAAGGTGATTGTCGAATTTGACCATGCCATCGGCGGACTGGTTGTCGCTGACACAAGTTACAACGCCAATCGATCAAACAAGGATGGCACCGGATTCGCCGATCCAAAAATCATCAAAAACGGTGACGATCAAGTGAAGCTGTTTTATCTAGCTGATGAAAATCGCATCTGGCACCCAGCGAACATGCAGATTGACGGTAGTCAAGTGATTCTTACTTCATCCAAAACGAAATCTCCCCGCGGTGTATCGTACGGAACTGCTGGGATCGGATTTCAGCCGAATCTATACAACCGTGCGTTATTGCCGATGACGCCGTTCATCGAATACGAAAACAAAACGGTCACCAGCAATACCTGGCCGGATGAAAAACTGAAAATCGCTGGGCAGATTCCAGATCCTGGAGCCGAAGGGAAATTGGCCGAGTGGTACAAAATGCCACTGCTCAGCACTCAATTTCGGGACAACGCAGTGCTACAGGCAGGCAAGCCGATCACGTTTTGGGGTTCGGTGCTGCACGACCATGGTTTTCAAGCCGCTGGCAAATCCGAAATCAAATTCAGTTTTGCCGGGATTAACAAGACAATTAAAGTCGAAGACGATTCGCCCAACATTGTGAAGCTCGGACCGGGCCAAAACCGGTTTTCATGGGGAAAGGAATGGCGTGTCACCGTCCCACCCATGAAAGCGAGTTCCAAACCAAAAACATTGAAAGTCACTTTCTTAATCGATGGTGAAATAGCACACCAGAGAATCTGCCATAATGTGATCATTGGCGACGTTTGGTTCGTCGCAGCTCCACCGTTCAAATTCCATCTCACTGGAGAAAAAGAGTCTGCCATTCCGGTTCGCATGATCCGCCGCAAAGCCCAACGCTTTACTCATCAGGCTCCTTCAAGATACAGCGTCTGCGTTTCCCGAACGCCAAAAAACAGGTTCGCCTGCGAATGGACCGAAGCGACAGGATTTGCCAAAGCCATTGGAAATCGCTTGGCCGAAACGTCGGGCAGACCGGTTGGGATCATCTTCATGCAAAGCGGTATGAATTCATTGGGAAAAGGAAAGCCTTCAAAGAACTTGATCACGATCAAGAGCTGGATCCCGGTTCCCGATCTTAAGAACGCGGCCAGCCTGATGGATGATTACAAAGACCTCGCAACAGTGCTGCCCGGGAACCAGTATTACAATGCCAATATCAATCGTTACGTTACGGATTGGAAACAATACTGGTCCGACTACATCCCCACGATGAAGGCAACCCGGGCCGTTCCCGATGGAGTTCCGTGGGGCAGCTATCCGACGTTGTCAAGCAGCATCACAAGCAAAGCATCCCAGGCCTACAATGTCATGGTGCACTCGTTCACACCCACAGAACTGACAGGCATTATCTTTTTGGCCAGTCCCGAGATGTTCGAACCGGACCAGGGGATGAATTATGGAGAAGAGATTTCGGTCCTGGCAAACTCATGGAGAAAACGATTCGCAAGTCAGGATTCCCAATTCATTTATACAATCGCCGGAGAAAATCTGGCTCCAAAAATTACCAGACCGACTCGAATAATTGGCCAACACAAGGCAATCGAAATTAACGAATGGTCGACCATCGCGAAGACCGTTTTGGAACAGATGGGTAATTAATTTCGGGCGATTGATGAATTTGGCCTGTCCTGAAAGAAACATGGAGGGGTCGTCATCAACCAGTCAACGCGAGATAATGGGGACGAACCTGTTGTCAACTAAACGAATCGAACTATTGACCTCCGCCGAAAGACGGCAAATGGCAAAATTGAGAATGGTCAAAACAACGGGGCAAACAAATATGATTTTCGACTAGAGGTAATGACCGTCTATCAGGTCTTTGGGTGTGATTAGACGAAATGGACCAAGCTCTTTTTCGCATTTTGGATATCATCAAGACCATGACTCGTAACAACCGTGCCTTTTTCGATCTGAAAAAACTCTTGCCGATTGGCATTCTGCTGTTCGGCACGCTGGTCGTGATGGCCACGATGTGGTGGTCTGCAGCTCGGGACCGGCAGCAGACGACCAAACTGTTGACCGATCCCGACGCGCTGCGTGCGCTCGAAGAGGAGGTACGGCAATCACCGCAAGCGATCGAAAAATCGTTTTTGTTGGCGAATGTCTACTACCATCGGATTTTTGTCGGTGGTGGCATTTCCAAAGCCGCCGAGTCCTTGAAAGAAATTAATTCGCTGCTGGATGATGCGGGTGTTGAGCGGACCAACGAGACCCAAGGCGATTTGAAACGTATCAATGCTGACGCGGCGGAGTTGTCGGCACAGTATGGAGTTGCCGTTTCCGCCGAAGCGACTAAAGGCGAGTTGCTGATGCGAAACATGCTCGATCAATCGCTTCAACCAGAGGAGAAAGCGTCGGCCTACGTCATGTTGGGTCATTTTCAACGCGCTCAACACAAGTTTTCCGACGCCCGGGTGTCAGCGTCCAAGGCAGAGCAGCTGGACCCGATCAGTCCGTTTCCAAACCGGCTGAGGGCCGAGGTTCTTGACAAGCAGGGAAACTACGAGAACGCCATTTCAGAAAACCAGACGGCTGCGATGAAGGCGAACGCCTGGGCCGGCGTCAAACCGACATTCGCGCAGACCGTTGCCTGGGAGCTTACGTCTCCCAGCAGCTTTGGTGCCAGCAACCAGGAACGCAACTGGCGTGAACAAAAAAAGCGAGTGGCTGAGGCCGTCAGTCAGGACGCTGCAATGCACATCATACTGCTAAGATCAATGATCAAGCTTCAAACGATGGAAAACCAGCACCCCTTGGATGGGGAAAACAGGGTTCAGGATCTTTGTGGAAAGTCCCTGACCTGGATTAGCAATCAACAGATGCATCAGCTCACTTGCCTTTGAGACGGTATCGCAACTGATCCTGGATCTGGATCAACGTCTTTTTTTTGCTAAGAGATTGTGCTGCCCTGTCAGAAAAATCAACCAACCCCATCAAGTAAAAAGTACATTGAATGGATTCAAAATGAACGGCTGCCTGATCCGACAGGCTCGTGACGCCATCAAGCACAACCACCGATCCTCCCGCGGTTTGGGGATGCTGGCAAAGGCCGGCCGCGACTTCTTCGGGCAACGCAACGATTCCCTTTAACATCAGCCCTCCCTCCGTCTGTCCCAAATCCGTTGCCTGCGACGCGGTGAGCGCCGAAAGACCGTTGAGGTTGAGGTCTCCCTTGTGCCTGCTAAAGAACTCAGCCTGCCGATCGGTCAATTTCGTCAGACCGTTGAGGGCGAGGACGCCGGTGGACTTGGCCAACCCCTCCGAGGCAGTCTCTGTTAGTTCCGTCAGTCCTGAAAGAAAAAGTCCACCCTGATGTTGGCCCAGTTTTTCGGCAACAGAATCTGAGACATCACTCAAACGATTGAACGATAAGAATCCCTTATGCTTGGCGAGTTCCGCGGCAACAGGTGGAGACAAATCGACCAATCCTAACGCCAAATTGCTTTGAATTTGAGCCAGACTTTGGGCTGCCGGCTCAGAAATTTCGACAAGGCCGTTAAGGAAGACCGGCTTATCATGCTTGGTGAGTTCCGCGGCGGCCGCATCCTCGATAGTCGAAAAACTGGCCGTATAAATTTGTTTTCCCTGATGCTTTTCACCACGCAGAAATAACTGAACGATCTCCAATGTCAACTTTTTCGACTGTTTTTCTGGAGCTAGTTTCGGCTTCTTGGCGGTTTTGGCCGGGGCGGTTCTCTCGGGAAGGGGTTTGGTTCGCGGTGCCTTCCTCGACGGTGGAACGTTGGCCTTTCTTGAAGGTGGACCCGTTGCCTTTTGTGATACGGCGTCATCTGAAAGATCCGGTCGGTCCTGAGAAGTGTCTCCTGCTTTGCCACAACCGATCAATGTCATCAAACAAATCATCATGCCGCATTTTTTCAACATCGCTATGCCCTTTTTAAAAAAATCAACCTGCCGTTCAGTGTTTTTTTATCTTTGATGTAAACACCTGAACCTTTGAAAATATAACAGCGACGAGCAGGAAAACGCACTCTCCTTTCCACAAATTGGTTCCAAAGTCAAATATTTGCGAAAAGACCGACAAACAAACTTTGTAATCCGGGTTAATTAGCTGACCCGGTTTACCCCAGATTCGGTGTGATCGTTTAAGATAATGTCTAAAATCAAACGTTCCTCGGACAGCGAAGACTCTCTCTGACAATTGGATTCGCGCCGAGCGGAGGCGACTCGGTTTTTGACAAGGGTGGATCAACTCACGCCGCCTGGTGGTTCTTAGTCTTTATTTCGCTCATCGTGCCATGATCAAAACAGCTATCCTGCTTGCGTTCTTAACCCCGTTTCAGAACGAACAGAATGAAAAGCACCTATCCCCACAGGTTAAATCGGTCATTTCGAGATTCGTCCGCGCCAAAGGCGGCAAGTCTGTACTTGAGAATGTCAAGAACTACACCATCAAAGGCGAAGTTGTCTCTGGCACTGACACTGTTGGAACATTTGAAATTTGGCAGGCCGCCAATCGTCACCTTTCAATTGATCATTTTCCAGATGGCTCATCTCGGAGTCATGGTACTGACGGTAAAATCGCATGGCGGTTTGACGTCGATGGAAAGCCCTCGATTCTTCAAGGCCAAGATGCGAGGGATTACGTGCGTCACTACGCAAGCTTGCACGAATCATTGGAATGGACAAAACAGTTCGCAACGATTCTCTATGCAGGGAAAAAACAAATTGATAACCAATCTGTCGATCACCTAATCTTTGTGGCGACCGACAACCGACAAATCAATCGTTATTTTTCATCCAAAAGCGGATTGTTCGTTCGCGAGGAACAAATCGTTGGAACCAAAGAAAACACTCAAATAATGATCAGCGAAATACGAAGCTACGCCCCGGATAAAAACGGCCTGCTTGTATCCCGCAGTCGAGTGAATCATATTGGATCGGACTACTCTTACGAGTACAAAATCACCTCCGCTGCAACCAACACCTTGCCAGACGACAAAATATTTGAGGTTCCCAAATCTGTAGCAGAACTAAGGAGCAGGAACGCGAAATAACAAATTAATGCGCTCGAAGCCGGACTAACGCGTGCGTTTGAAATGGATGATCGATCGTTGCGGCGCGGTGATCGTGAACGTTAGGTAATCGTGAACGTTAGGTGATCGCATCCACCGCTTCGGCAACTTTTCTTCTTCATTAGAAAGAGGCTCGAATGAAGGTTCATTTCTTTTCATGGATCACTTTCGGGGCGTTGGTAGGCGGACTCTTGGGCTTCCAATTCAGTAAAGGTAAGCCGCAAGGTGTGGAGGTGGTCGCCGTAGTCGGCGCTCTGTTGGGACTGGTGGGATTTTTCGCTGTTTCCGCCGTTCACAAAGCCTATAAACTTGACACTTCCAAAACCGACCATGTTGCGATTATCGGTTCGATGTTGGGTGCGATTTGTGGCGGCGTCATCGGGGCGTTCAGTGGTTTTGGAAGACTATTGATTTCAATCTTCAATCCGGATCTCATGGAAAGGGATTGGGGAGCTTTCTTTGGTGGAATTGGGGGCATTTGCCTTGGCGCATTCCTCGGAGCATGTCTCGTTTCCGCCATAACGCCATTACTCAGACGTCGAAAAACCCCGACATGAAGCAACAGCGACCTGCGGGAAAACGGATGCTTCTGGTTCGATTTTGAATTTCCGCCACTTTTTCTCTATCGCTTACCTCCAGCTTTTCGGGTGATCCGTTTTCCCCGGCTGCTGGTGATCGTTTGGTTAGACCGTCAGTCTAACAACCCAGCAGTCAAGAGGATTCACAAGTCACTCTCTGGCCTGATCATCCTAGCCGTTGGCTAGCCCCATAAATTGGAAATCATTTTTCTTGGAAATGTTTTAAAGAATAGCCGGGGGTCGAACTGCATTCACCTTGATTGGTTGGTTGCGTTCCTTTGTCAATGAAATCGCTGGTTCAATTTAGCGGCCTCGGAACGACGATGCAGTTTCAGCGACCTCATCATCGGTTACCGTTGGACAAACATCTGCTCAATCCGTTGCGAAACCGAACCATCTATTCATTAGTCCCAACCCTCGATCTCCTTTGAATGACTTTTGATTGATTGGCGACGCCATCGCTAAAGCTACCTAACCAAGATGTTGGTAGCCATTGGTTGGTAGTCATTCATAGGGTTGCTCAAATTCTCATAAAATCGTAATTGGTTTCAATTTGAGACATTGATCGCAAATTGAGAAAGGATTTGCATTGAATTCCGACACAGATCCAATTTCCTTCGTTTATTTGAGTCTGGCACACCTTTTGCAACCACAAAATGTATCACTCCGCAACGCTTCCAATTGAATAAGAATCCATTATGAATCAAATTACATTTTCAGGGTTGGCTTGTACGCTAATTTTTTCACTCGCCCCGCTGACAACCCACGCTCAGGATAAGACCAATACTGAAACCACTGCCTATGCTAAAAAAGCTGACAGAGTTGCTTTAGTCGGATTTGGGAATCAGAAAACCGGAGGCAATGGAACCGTCAAGTTTTTCAATGCAACCAAAGGATTCGGATTAATTAGCGACGTCACAGGAATGGATGAGCTGCTGGAAGAGATTGCAGTCATCTGCGGTGGACCAACCACCGGTTGTACGTTCGAAATCATTGATTGGTTAAACGACGTCCTTCACGGGACGCATAGCGGTTCAGAGTCTACCGATGGCTGGAATGACCTGTTCCGAGGTTCCGGTGCCCTACCGGGACTCATTGATGAAATCAATGAGGGTGACGACGTAAGGTTCAACACCGAAGTAGATCAAAACGAATTCGGCGCTCCCAAGACTGACAAAAAGTCAAAAGTCAAATTCAAAGCCGGAAGTGACTTAGCTGGCAAAGTGAATTAGCTGGCAAAGTGAATTAGCTGGCAAAGTGAATTAGCTGGCAAAGTGAATTAATCTTTCTGATGGAAATTAGCTCACGTTTATCTCCATACAACGATTTGTCAAACGGAAAGCAATTTGTCCGGCCTGACGCAATCTAATTCCCTTTCGAGTCTTCAGTCCTCCTTATATTTTGATTGTATCCAATACTGGATGGTTGCCAAATTGGCACTGGACAGGGAGACCTTTCGCCAAAGCATTGAGCGACACTTTTCCCATGGATGCAAGTTGGCCTGACGAGCAGTCAGGCGAAGTTGATTGTCCTCGCGTCTTCCGCGTGACAAGACCAGATGGCGATTGGCTTTTCAGTGGTTGATTCGCATTTGATGGACCGGACCGCGATTGCGGGCTGACAAAGACGACCAAGCCGGTGTACTCAACGACTGGAAATCTAAAGTCATTTTGAAGAGAGGCCTCCCATCAGCGAAAATGACATGATTACAATCGACTCGTATTGCGTCGGATTTCGAAAATAGCTTGAAACAATTCGATTGAAAACAACCCGCTAAGGGCAACCAGATAAGCGATCAAGGGATACACAGAGCCGATTAATCCAACGCCTAGCATTACCCCCACGATCATAAAAAATGTCATACTTTTTACGAGCACGGCGAAGATCGACAGTACAGAAGCCAACGATAATATCGCCATGGCAATTGGATAAAGAGTTTGTGCTCCATACAAAGGCGAGCGAGTAAACACGGCGTTGATTCCCAGTAACGTTTCAGCTGAAGTGGCTGATGCTTCGATCTTAACGCCAAGCTGCGAAGGGTTCAGTATCGATCTAAGAACAATGCTGATCAACATTAAACCAATTGTAATAACACCACCGCCAATCGCTGTCGATTGCATGTCCGCCTTATCAACGGACGTAAAGACCGCTATCACGCCCCACACCAGCAAACCCACACCTCCTAACAACAACGGGGTGGCTGCAATTTGCAAATGGCGGATCGAGGATATTTTATAGATCGGATTTTTCATCATCGACTGACTGACAGTCAAAGCGCTGTGTGTTGCAAAGTGTAAAAAAATCAAAACCACAGCTGCCGCTATCAAAGAAATAAACGCAATTAATAACACAGTCAAACGAGCATTCATCTGAATCAGGGCAATCAACGTGACGATTGCAAATGCACCCCAAAAAATGCAATAGCCAACTCCAAACAGATTCAGTGTAAGCTCCGAAAACCGTCGGCTGTCAGGATCCGATTTGTCCTTAAAAAGAGGCAGGACCAATTCAATCACCCTGCCCGGAAATGGACACTGGTCATCTGCCGATTTAGGTTTCCCTGGTTTGTTGTGCGTCGGAGATGAACTCGAAAACTGGGGCAAGGGCTGCATTCCGGGCGGCGAACCCCCTCCCATTTGTAGTGGTACTCCACCCGTGCCGAGTGGATCTGAGAAAGGAATCAAACAAAGTTTAGCGCAACTGGGACAGTTGACCTGTTGACCGGCGAATTGCGTCTGTGTCTTGAATTGTTGGCCACAACTACACGTCATGAGAACTTCAGCCGGTGCCCCTGCTGGCTGGGAGGATGCATTCGAATCGTGAGCTGGCTGATGGCCCGTATTCAGATTCTTCGGCGACAATTCGCCTGCAGGTGGTAGCGCGGTCGAATCAGCGTCTTCCAATGATTCAGCTGGAATCGAAATCGGTGCTTTACAGTGTGGGCAAGGAATGGTCCTGCCAGCCAAGGAGGCTTTAGCTTTAAATGACTTGCCACATTTGCAGGAAACTGAAACTGCCATCACACTACCCTAACTTGTTATAGACAAAACAACGTCATTCTTTACCCATATGATAATGACAACGCAAACGACATTGTGAATAAATTCTGAAAACCTAATTTCCTTTTCCGGTTTCACCCGTCAAACCAGCTTTATCCGCTAAAATTGTTCCGATTTGAGTGAGAATTCATTCTGACATGAAACAAAAAACGACACTCAGTCGAACAGATCATTTCGCAGTTTCGGCTGGAGAATCAGTAGCCTGGTCAGGGAAAACAGGTTGCCAAAGTCTACCGGATCCTAGAGATCAAGGTTCGGTCCTTCTATCGTTGCCGTTAAAAGTATGGCGACATGGATCGGTCGATGTCCAAGCGGTTAAAGTCTCTTCAAAAGAAGAACGCTCGTCAGAAGAAGATGATTGCCGAGCAGGATTTGGAAATGGAGATTCTTAAGCAGGCCTCCAAGGGAAACAGTTAAACCCTCAGCAACGTCGCCGTACGGCAAAAGAAGTGTGTCGTCGTTGCGGGCCTGATCGAGTAGCCGAACCATAGGCACGCCGTATACTCGAGCAACCGCGTTCACCGCAGCGATTCCAAAACCGGAAGCCAACCGAGGATGGGGCACTACTGAAAGAGATGCGGCGGATTACCAATCGCCGTTGGAGGTTCGGCTGTCGGCGAATTTATGACGGACTGACCAAGGGTGGCTGGTAAGTCAATCGCCAGCGGGTTCTTCGTCTGTGGAAACAGGAACAGATGCAAATTGCTAAAAAACAACCGAAACAAATCCCTGGGCACCGCGGCAATGGCTGCAACCGCCATCGCTCTACTCACCAAGATCACCTCTGGTCGTATGACTTTCTGACTGACCGGACCGAAGCCCAGTGGGTCATTGACCGTTGGCAAAACGACTACAATCACCATCGACCCACAGTTCATTGAACTACAAAAACCCCGCTGCGTTCGCGGAAGTCTGGTACAAATAATGGGGCATGACCACGTACAGGCATCTAATGACAATAAAAAACGGCGACTTTTCAACCGTCGAACGTTTTGGCGGCAATCCCCCAGCCGGAAATCGATCTGGAAACAGAAGACCAGATTCGGATTCTGACAAGTAGAAATTGTCGTTTTGAATTTAATAAAAACCAACATTTTTTCTAAAAGTCACGGAGTCCAAAAGTGAAAGACCAATTTTTGCTGATAGTCGTAATGTTATGCTGCGTGACCCCTTTAAAATCTCAAGATTGGCCAGGGTGGAGAGGAGCCGATCGAACGGATGTTTCGCATGAGAAAGGGCTGTTAAAAGAATGGCCCGAAGGCGGACCGAAACAACTTTGGACTTCGAAGAAATGTGGCGTAGGGTATTCAGGTTTCGCAGTGGTAAAGGACAGCCTTTACACGATGGGAGGCTATGCCGAGTCGACCAAGTTAATTTGCCTTAACACCGAAACTGGCGATATTCGTTGGCGGAAGGACATGTCCGAAAATGTCCTGGAAAACGGATGGGGAGATGGACCACGGGGCACACCCACCGTAGATGGTGATTTTGTCTACGCAATGAGTGGTGCAGGCGTTTTGGTTTGCGCGAAAACCAGCGATGGCGAAATCGTTTGGTCAGCATCGATGCGAGACTTCGGCGGTCGCACACCTAACTGGGGATACACTGAATCCGTCCTGGTGGACGGGGACCAAGTGATCTGCACTCCTGGAGGCCGCGACGGTGCCATCTTGGCCCTCAACAAGACCAACGGCGAAAAAATCTGGCAAACCAAAGATTTCACTGATGCAGCCGATTATTCTTCGCTCATTGTTGCCGTACACAACCAACAACGGCAGTACATTCAACTCACACAGAAATCAATCGTCGGCGTTGCAGCAAATAACGGCAGCGTATTATGGAAATCCAGCTGGCCGGGCCGTACCGCTGTGGTTCCAACCCCCATCTTCAAAGATGGCCTGGTTTACGTTTCGTCAGGTTACGGCGTGGGATGTAAACTCGTTGAATTGGGAGGAAAAGAGCCAAAAGAAATCTACGAAAATAAAACCATGAAGAATCAACATGGCGGTGTGATCCTCATTGAAAACCATCTTTACGGTTATTCAGATAACGTTGGATGGCTTTGCCAGAATTTTAAGACCGGTGATACGGTATGGTCTGATCGTCGTTCACTCGGTAAAGGAGCGGTCGCTTGCGCCGATGGCATGTTGTATTGCATCAGCGAAGATCGTGGCGAAGTCGTCCTCATCGAAGCAAGCACCAAGGGCTGGAGCGAGAAAGGGAGATTTACACTCGATCCTGAATCGGAATACCGCCCTTCCCGAGGCAAGCGATGGACCCATCCCACCATTGCCAATGGCAAGTTATACCTTCGCGACCAAGAGTTGGTCTTTTGCTATGACGTCAAAGCCAACAAGTAATGCGAAATCGTTCCCCGTCATGAGTAAACTGAAAACCATCTCAATGGCGGGAAACGTTAGGCGATCATTCTTCCATGCTTGCCTGACAAAGTCGGGTGACCTTAGTTGACCAAATTGTTGGCAACATGGTTTCTAACTGGGACGGTGATAGAAAACCAGCAGGGCGAACAGGCGGAAGCTGAATAACCTGGATTGACAGGTCCGGCAAATCCAGTTTTTCATTCAGTCCGCCGAAATTTGCAACAGCCGTGTCATCTAGTGGTTACCAGCCGATTTTGTTGCGAATTTAATACAGGTGCCCTCTTTCACCGATCCTATAGGAGGTAGAGAGGATTGATCTGTGCAGCAAGGACATGAGTAATGGCCTTCTTCGTTAAGCCCCCTAATCTCGAGCTCATCATCGCTGAACTGATCAGCATCTTGGCAGCCATAGCAGTCAAAATCGGGTTCGATACACGATTGCGATCCCACGTCGTACCCCAGAAAAGAGATGTCACCGCAACCCACTAAAAATGTCGAAAAAGTGGTCACCAAAAGCAGACCGATGATTTTCATGTTGCGAGTTCCTTTGTGAATGACTTGAATTACAGGATTAACGGTTTGGATTTCATTTCGTTGCAGTTAATTTTTAAAAATACAAAACAAATGTCATTTGCGTTCCATGGGAGATTCCACAAGATTCCCCGCCGCTTTGATTTCTGCCAGAATGAACATTAGGTTCAACAGGTCCCACGGCACATTGTCGATTGAGGCATTAGTGATTAATGAGATAAAAAGCGGCTTCCACAGCGGCTTTCACAGGGGGGCGGGGGCCAACCTCCGGTCACTGCGCGGTTTTGAATGAATAAACAAGAATCGAGCTGTTTGGATGTCCAAGCGTTGGTGATGAAAGGGTGAATAATTGGATTACTGGAAATTTGTCATGGCAGCAATCGGGATCGCCGGTGTCTTGATTTGGTGTTGCTGCTGGATCCGAGCGTGGCGACATTATCATCTTTACCAACGCATTCCGAAACTGATTCCTGGAAACGAAAACAGACCAGAAGCTGCCGAATGCCTGCCCAGCCTGACTGTCATTATCCCTGCCTGCAATGAAGCCGACGCGATTGAATCTGCCGCCAAAAGTCTATTGGCACAGGACTACCCAAATTTTGAACTCATTTTCGTGAATGATCGATCTGACGATGGCACAGGAGAGATCATCGAACGTCTGGCAGCCGAGAATGAGAATTTGCAAACGATCCATATCACGACGCTCCCCACAGGATGGTTGGGAAAAGTTCACGCGTTGCATGTTGCCACCTTGCAGGCGCGAGGCGAGTGGCTGCTATTTACCGATGCTGATGTCTGTTTTGAGCCTCACGCGTTGCAAGAAATCATGGCCTACGCGTTGACCGAAGGCACTGATCATCTCGCCGGCTTGCCAAAGCTACGGCCCGCAAGTTTGGCTCTTGAAGTGGCTATCGCGGCGTTCTTTGCCACTGCCATGCTTTTCGTTTCGCCCAAGAGAGTGGCAAACCCCGAAGATCCGTTGGCCGTCGGAGCTGGCGCATTGAATCTCGTACGGCGATCGGCGTTTGAGAAAACCCCCGGTTTTCAATGGCTGAAGATGGAAACAATTGATGACATAGGACTGGGACTGATGATGAAACGGTCGGACGCCCAAACGCGTGTGGCATTGGCGGAAGATCAATTATCGCTCGGTTGGTATGCTGGTTTGAGAGAAATGGCACGCGGCCTGGAGAAAAACAGCCCTGGCCTCACGGGGTATAGTCTTTGGCGTGCTGCCGGTTTACTGTCTCTTTTCCCCCTTGCTCTACTTTGCCTTGGGGGCCTGCTGACTTTGGACTTGACCACTGCGATAACGCTCTTGGGCGTTGCGGTCTGCTGCCCCTGGATCGTCGGATTCTCCATGTCTGGTGGAACATCGTTTTCCCCCGTCAGTTTTTTATTGGCCCCGCTGGGATTTGTTCTCCTGTGGTTTATTTTCGCCCGAGCGGTTAGTTTGCTTTGGTGGCGTGGAGGTGTAAACTGGCGCGGCACACGGTATGGTCTTGCGCAATTGAGGCAAGGCCAAAGGATTGATTTCTGAAAAATGAAGTCGCTCCAAGCCAAATCCCCGACGATCTAAGGGAGAGGGACCGCAATAGCTCTAAGGCCGTCAGCAGGATAGCGATAACGCGTCAACCTGTTCTGCAATGGAGATTGAACTCATTCATCATCAGCGAAAAACAGTAGACGAATAAACTGCCTCCTCAATAATCTGCAATGAAAGAAACCGCCTATTTGTTTCAGACCACTCTGATCATCGGTTGGTGGATTGGGCTTGCCAGTAGCGATCTTTTTTTTGTTGCCTTTCAATTTCCTGGAATTGGTGCGATTGCCTTTTGGTCTTTTGTCGCTCCAGATATCGTCGTGATTGCATTGTTTTCGCTGATTCGAGCTTACAAAGCCAGCCGTGCTTTGGAGTTGATCGTATTAGGTGGATTTTCCTACGGAACTCTGTACTGCATTTGCGCTTCCTGCCTGACCGGAGGTGGCTATCTCTCGTCTACCTTGATGACGGTCGGCGTGAGCTTCAATCTGCTGACCTGTTTCGACAAGCAATTATTCCGTACGTCGTCGGCCAACAGTGTGTTTTTCAACGGCTTCAAAACTCTTGTCCAGTTAATCTGCATCTGGGCGATTGCACTGGTCATCATTCCGGGCGTTATTATGGATGCTTTTGGCCAAATCGAGTTCCCCAAATTGTCGGTCAACACGCTACTTGGAATCGGTTTGTTTGTACTGTGCAGTATGCTGGGTGTTTACAGCGCATCGGTGATGGTACTGCGAGGAAACGGAACGCCCTTGCCACTGGATCAAACCAGCCAATTGGTGACCAGCGGACCTTATCTTTTTGTTCGCAACCCGATGGCAATCGCTGGAATCGGACAAGGCCTGTCGATCAGCCTATTTTTTTTGTCGCCGCCCATTTTGATCTATTCGATTCTCGGTGCGATTTCCTGGAACTGGATCGTCCGGCCCATTGAGGAACGGGACATGATAAGTCGCTTCGGGGCAGCCTATAAAAACTACCAAGACAATGTCGATTGTTGGATTCCCAATTTTTGGAAATCCAAAGGGTAACAATTCATAACACAGAAACATCCAGTTTCAACCATCGCCAGTGAGAGCGATTGCTCGGCAACAAGCCGGTCCGGTGTCGCTAGATCGAACATCCTCCATCGACCATCAGCAACTGCCCGGTCGTCATTTGGGTTCCGGTTGCCAAGTAAAAAATCACATCGGCAATCTCATCCGGATTGGAAAGCCTTGGTATGGGCATGGGTTTCACTAGATCGGCAATCTGTTCCTCTGTCATTCCTTTTCGCAGCCAGCGACTATCAATCGGCCCAGGACATACCGCATTCACGCGAATATTCGGAGCCAAGGCTCGCGAAAGTGACTTGGTGAGCGTATTGAGAGCGCCCTTGCTGGCGCAATAAGCAACTGAAGAACCCTGTCCTGTAACCCCAGCTACCGACGAGACGTTGACAATCGCCGCACCGGGCTGTTTTACCAGCAATCGACGACTGGCCCGAGTAACCAGAAAAGGGCCTCTGGTGTTTACCGCAAAAATCGAATCCCATGCTTCCACGTCCAAACCATCCAAATCGGCATGCTCTACAAATTGAGTCACCGCAGCGTTGTTCACTACGACGTCAAGACGCCCCCAGCGATGTTCTATTTGTTTGATCATCTCGACGACCTCCGCGTCCTGACTTACGTCGCAGCGGACAAGAATAGCAGATGCTGAACAGGCTTCGACTTCCGCCATCGTTTTTTCGGCTTCCTGGCGGTCGGCGCCGGGGTAATTGATGACAACATCAAACCCCTGCCGGGCAAATCGCAACGCGGTACTTCGACCTACCCCAGTTGCCGATCCGGTCACCAAAACCACCTTTTTTTTGCCGGGGCGATTATTGTTGGCTAACATCAATGAATTTTACCCTCACTTTAAATGTAGAATCTCTCGGACTTCATCCGCATTGGCGACTTCCCGTCCCACCTCTGCGGCAGTACGAGCAAACTACTGCTCGCCAGACGCAAGTTCACCACGACGTTAATAGAGATTATATTCCAGTCCGAACCTGACAAGTCGACTCATGGCAATTGCCAGTGCTGCCACCGGAAACTGACGCAGGCCTACTCCAGTTACCAACCACGTGGAATTTGCTGGGATAGTTTCACTAAAAAACAATATGGTTCGGCAGCGACAAAACGCATAAAAGACGGCAACAAATTTCCATTGCCAGCTCCATGAGCCAGACCGTACCGACCACCCGGTGAGTATTCCAATGCGTGAACAACGGTGATCCCTGCATTAGAGAAAGCAAGCCCTGCGAGGGTAGCGCCCATGGACATGGCAGTCCGCCCAGCAAAATCTGTCATTCAATCGCTAAGTTGCCCATTATCTCACCACAGGAAATCACTGTGCTGGACCGAATAGACGGCATGACAATTGCCGAGTAAATTGAGGACCGATGTATCAATCCGTAGCCTCTCCTCCACATACGATTTCATAATCTGCATAATTTTTGAGAGCTCACCGT
The DNA here is from genome assembly GCA_014238905.1 of Planctomycetota bacterium. Lineage (GTDB taxonomy): Bacteria > Planctomycetota > Planctomycetia > Pirellulales > Pirellulaceae > JABAAE01. The sequence continues at coordinate 238,954 of JABAAE010000011.1, read as the reverse complement.
TTATAACGAGTCAGGAAAATGAAACTGTTTTTTAAAGGCAAGTGGTTCGAAGGGACCAACCCCATTGCCGTTTGCAATCCCTTCGACGGTTCAGTCGTCGACGAGGTTCCTACCGCCACCGCCGAGCAGGTCCAGGAGGCTATTGAAGGAGCAACACAGGGCGGGCAGCAGATGCGATCGGTTTCCGGCTACGATCGATCGCTGTTTTTAAGAAAAACAGCCAACCTGATGCTCGACCGAATCGAGGACCTTGCCGGAACGATCAGCCTGGAGGAAGGCAAAACACTGAAGGAATCCCGAGCGGAGACAATGCGTGCTGTTGCCACTATGGAACTCTGCGCCGAAGAGGCAAAACGAATCGCCGGCGAGGTCTTGCCACTGGATGGGGCGAGCGGCACCGCCGGGAAAATGGGGTGGACGATCAAGGTACCATGTGGGGTGGTTGCCGCTATTACACCGTTTAACTATCCGCTTAATCTCGTCTGCCACAAGGTCGGCCCAGCACTGGCGGCGGGTAATTCGGTCATCATCAAGCCTGCCAGCGATACGCCCTTGACATCACTCAAACTGGTGGAAATCCTGCTGGAAGCGGGGTGTCCTCCGTTCGGAGTAGCCTGTTTAACCGGCGGTGGAGCAACCGTCGGTACGGCCCTGTGCCAAGACCCTCGCATTCGTAAAATCAGTTTTACCGGAAGCCAGGCAGTCGGTGAATCTATTTGCCGGATGGCGGGAATGAAACGCGTAACGATGGAACTGGGGTCAAACAGTCCGTTGGTCGTCCTTCCGGATGCCGACCTCGAAAAAGTGGTTTCGGCAATCGCTTTTGCGGGATTTGCCAACGCAGGCCAAGTCTGCATTTCCGCACAGCGAGTCATCGTCGATGCCGCGATCCATGATGACCTGATCAAACTGCTACCGGATCGAATCTCCGCGATGCGAGCTGGCAACCAGATGGAGAAAGAAACAGACGTCGGGCCGATGGTAAGGGAATCCGATGCCCAACGGGTCAGTCAATGGATCGACGAAGCCGTCGCATCAGGAGCTCAGCTGATCTGTGGTGGCCAACGCCATAAGGCCGTGATCCAACCAGCAGTGCTCACCGGTGTCACTCGGGACATGAAAATTGCCAAGGAAGAACTCTTTGGGCCGGCTGTGGGAATCCTCAAATCCACCAACATCGAATCAGCTATCGAAGAAGCCAACCATTCTCCTTATGGTCTGAGCGCGGCGATTTTTACGCAGGACATCGATGCTGCCATGAAGTTTGCACATCGCGTGGAAAGTGGAAACATCCATATCAACTGGGGTCCGCTTTGGCGCACTGACATGATGCCTTACGGTGGATTGAAGCAAAGTGGCTTGGGTAAAGAGGGACCCCGATACGCCATGGAAGAGATGATGGAGAGCAAAGCCATTGTCATTCATTCTGATTTTTGATTCTAATCATTGGACCTTTTAGTGAACTTCTCTGCAGCACCGATTCAAAACGATCTCCTCCACCTGGCAGAGTTGTTCAGAACCTATTTTCGTCCGCAAATTTTTATCCTTTTCACCCTGATCGTTAGTTCACCCGCTTTAGCGAAAGAGCCACAATCACCGGCTTCGGTTCCGAGTAGTCCCACTCCGGAGAAAATTTTCACCGAGACCGCTTTGGGGCGAATTTCCGGGAAATACGTTAATCTCCAAACCGGGCTGGCTACCTTTCAGGGCATCCCCTACGCAGAGCCACCCGTCGGTGAACTTCGCTGGCGGCCTCCGCAAGCTGCGCAGCCCTGGCAGACCACCCTCGACTGCACGACCTTCGGCCCTGCTGCGCCACAAAAACCGATTACCGACCATCAGGATGAAGACTGTCTTAAACTAAATATCTGGACAAAAAAAACCGGACAAACCGATGCCGAACTGCCAGTGATGGTTTGGATTCATGGAGGTGGACTGAATAAAGGCTCTGGACATCAACCTCAATACGACGGCTCGAATTTTGCCAAAAAAGACGTGGTCCTGGTCACCATCAATTATCGGCTGGGTGCCCTCGGTTTTCTCGCGCATCCCGCTTTGTCCGCCGAATCCCCATTTGGTGATTCGGGAAACTATGGAATCCTCGACCAAATTGAATCACTAAAGTGGATCCGAAATAACATTCGATTTTTTGGGGGCGATCCAGACAACGTCACGATTTTTGGTGAATCAGCGGGTGGTACCAGCGTGAGCGTTCTTTGCTGCAGCCCAATGGCCAAAAGTCTTTTCCACCGAGCAATTATTCAAAGCCCCTGGATGTTTGGTTTTGTCAACAACCTTGCCGAACCCAACTTCGTTCCCTTGAATAAAAGCCTTGCTACAACCCTTTCGGCTGAAAAACTAGGGCAACAATGGGCAGCCACACTTAGTCCACTTCGCGGCAAACCACTGCTGGATTACCTACGCAGTTTAGAACCGCCGGAACTACTTAAAACAATAGGCTACTATTCGACCAGAGTGACCACCGGGCATAGAGTCCTGGCCGACCATCCCAGCAATTTATTTGCCAAAGGTCAACAAACCGATGTCCCCATCCTGATGGGAACCAACCGCGATGAAGGAATGTACTTTGCAGGTTGGGTCAACATTCCAACCCGGGAAAAGTGGATTGCCAAACTATCACTCTTTTATGGCGAGGCAACTGCCCTCGTCGCCGCTGCCTATCCGGGAGATTCGCCGCGAGAACTAAAAGCCGCAGGCTGCCGATTCATCACCGACTCTTGGTTTCTGCAACCCACCCGCAGCATGTTAAAGGGGATGGACCGAATCAAATCCCCCGGTTTTCAATACCTCTTTACGCGAGCAAATCATCAATCGCCGTCTTTGGGATCTCCGCATGCCATTGAATTGCGTTATGTATTCAACACCCTAAAAGATGCAGGCAAACGCCCTCTGGATCAAAAGCTTGCCGGTCAGATCGTTAATTACTGGGTACAATTCTCCAAAACCGGTAACCCAAACGGCAACGGTTTACCCAAGTGGCCAGAATACGACACTCAGAAAAAAAGCTATTTAGAGCTCAATCACCAGATTCAGATACGGCATAATTTGAATCCGATTCCCAGCAATGCCATCGATCAAGCGTGGGAAAGAGTCTACGGTCCAACGAATCGTTAAGGGCTATCCCAGATGATCAGGATTAACAGCCAAGGTAAATCACTGCCGTTCATCATCCGCTTTGTTGCCATGAATTCAGGCAAAATACCAATCATTTCTTCTTTAATCTGAAACAGGTAAAAAGGTCCATGGTTCATGCAAAACAAATCCACGAAGCGGTGCTTTACGCGACGGATCTGGAGGCCGCAGCCAAATTCTATACGGAGGGATTCGGTTTAGAACTGGTGAGCCAAAACGAAATCATGCTCGTCCTTTCGGTGGGAAGCACGTATTTACTCATTTTCAATCCCCAAAAGAGCTCGGTCACCGGTCGAGCAGTCCCCCCTCATGGATCTTCTGGACCCGGCCATATTGCTTTTGTTGCCGAGGCATCAGAACTAGCCTCATGGCGTCAACGCTTAAGCGAAGCCGACATTCAAATCGTGTCCGAAGTGATTTGGAACGAAGGAACCGGGGGTACATCCATCTACGTCAAAGATCCGGCTGGTAATTCGGTCGAATTGGCTCCGCCGGACCTCTGGTCGGGTAGCAGCTAGTCTTCCGCCGCAAAATTGGCCGAGGTGAAAGGGACTGTCAAGCTGCCGCTAAAATCACTCGCGACCCAAATCATGTCGCCATTGAAATTCCTCCAGAGGATTCCCTTCAGACCGACGAAACCGCAGACTTTCCCGACCGGAAGATTGCCCGTCGAGTCGTTCTGCGGCCCGCATTCCGAGTTGCTAGATTGTGAAGCATCCCTAGCAGATTTGCCCTTGAAGTGCTCAAAGAAAACAGCAAGCCGACCGGCTGGTCCGATTGCCAAAGGTTATCGGTTAAGACCGGAAGGAGTGCGTCTTCGCTGACCGAAACGGGCGAACTTCGGCGGACCGACTTCCGCTTTGGAGGGCCGAACCTCACCAGGCAAACTGCCATTCTTTTCCACGTAAAGATCAAGCAGCGTAATGTTATCTGACTCCATCGACCTAAAAATGGCCGAGCCAACTCGAAAGCCGTGCTTTTTGACAAGTAGTTTAAGTGTTTCATTCATTCCTTTTCTCCTCTAACGACTCCTTTCGCCTAAAACCGAAACTTGGATTCAAATCAAAAAAATCAGAAAAGGAAAACAGGATCTTTAAAAAGAAAGCCCCTTGTCCTCGCGCAGCGATACGATGTCGCCCGGGAATTGGCAAGCCTTGATCGCACGGTTTTCGGTCGATGTTTTAAGAGAAAACCGTCGTTTGACGATCGCCGTTGCCACCGACGAGTTGTCGCGACTGGGCGATGCGAGGGTCAACCGCCTATTAGGCTGCGATTCACCGGTTTAGCCTAGAAGGAGCAAACAGACCGCAGCCGTTTTGCCGGCAAGGTGTATGACGCTCCAAAGTGCCCCGGCCTTACCAGAAGTCATGGCCTTACCAGAAGTCATGGCCTTACCAGAAATCTGGCCACGGCCTAATCAACAGGGTAAGCTCTTCAAGATCACCAGCTCGATGCAGCAAAAGTTTATGAATTCCAGCCTTGATCAAACTTGCTTTTCCATTCGTTGAATCCCTTGGGCGAGTTGAACCTCCTGGACGAACCGTGACCAGATTTTTGCTTCGCCAGCAATTGCTGACCTAGCAAACTACTCTGCCGATGATTGTGATCTCCACAGCCTACAAACGACACTAACCCGGCAATGACCAGCAGCCCCATCAAAATCTTGTTTTTCATCATTATTTGAACTCCTGCTTGAAGGGCTACAACACTCGGTCAGCAATGACCTCTAGCTATGCAAGCCCCGTGCCAAACAGGAAGTGACGCTAAATCTGCCGCAAACAAACAAGATCTGGGCGGTTTGCACACAATGCACAAAAGCCTCTGTGCGAATTGGCACATCTAGTGAACTGGCTGACGATCGGATGCAAACCATCGTAATCCAGACGACCGATAGAAACCGATAGAAATCACTGACGTGGAGGGACGTCGCCGCTTCGTTATTCGCTCGTTGGCTCTGAAAAGACCTTTAGAATTTCGATTTCAAAAAAAAGCGTCGCGTTGGGCGGTATCGAACCCTGACCGCGAACACCATATCCTAGCTCTGGGGGAATCTGCAATTCGATCTTTCCCCCTGCACCGATTAATTGCAGACCTTCCTTCCAACCTTCAATGACCCGCCAAGGAGGGGCGATCAAGAACGGCTTATTCCTGCTATAGGAATTATCAAAAATTCGGCCACTGTCTAACCAACCTCGATAATGCACCTCGACAGATTGAGTCGGGTTCGGTTTTTCGTTTGCAGATTGCCGCAGGACTCGATAACGCAGTCCGGAATCCAATTCAACAAAGGGTTCGTTGCTACCAGACTGACAGCCGTTAATCATTAAAAGAGGCACAACACCAAAAAGTGTAACCAGCAAAGACGGCTTCACGGTGAGCATTTCCTGAGAGTCAATAAAACGGGTAAACAAGGCGGAAAGAAAAAATCGCCAGTAGCCTTTATTTTTACCACAGATCATAAGATCGATGTCGCCCCACTCGCTGCGGAAATAATAACGGCCCAACCTTTCAGAGTTGAGTCGGCGAACAACACCACCCAAAAAGTCCACCAAAAACTGTCTGTAGGCTGAGTTGGCGGGATAGGCAGACTGAAAAAACAGCGTCCACCTGTTTTTAAGAAGGAGAATTCTGGCGAGATAAAAAGCACGCGGCGTCCCGAACAACAGCGCCTGTCTGACTGATCAACGGATCAAACAACCCACAATCCTCTGCCGTCCCATTTCCATTGCTCACCAATGGGCAAGAATTGACTGGTCTCCCATTGAATTTAGTCACCATAAGTGAGAAGTTAGCGAATCGACGCCAAACACCGAAAAGACTCAAAATAGAGATCAGCTTCTCTTCATTGGCGGCCTGATTGCATCAAGACAAGCACCGTCATGGTTGCTGAGCACCGATTCATTTGTCGATCAATTAACTACGAGTAACAAGATGACGCCCCAAGAAGATTGGATCAATCCACCAAAGAAAAAAGGCTGGTCGACAGCTTTTAAAGTTATTTTCATCATTGTCATTGTTGGCGTATTGATTTGCTGTAGTTGTTGCGGTGGTATTGGCTATTGGCTTTCCCAGCAATCTTTTAATGAAAACGATCCTCAAGGAGCTCAGGAGCTCGCCACCGAAGTGCTGAAAAGGCCGGTCCCGGAAGAACTTTTCGCCCCCAGAAGCACTCTGCAAATCCAGTTTTTCTCTTTCTTCAATTTGAAAATGGCAATTTTCGAAGCCCCCCAAGGCACTGGAAGTCTCGTCTTTTTAAAAATGAAATTACCAGAATCTGCCAACTTGAAAGAGGAGCTCAAAAACAACGCTCGAGGCGATCATCTATCTGAATTGTTCATCGAGTCGGGAGAGCAGAAAACACTCGATGTCCTGGAAATTGGACCAATCGAATTTAGTTTCATCAAAGGAAAAAACAAAGAGAATAAAAAGGAAACACGGGTCGTCGAGGCAGTGTTTCCCGGCAGCAACGGTGAAGCGGTATTAATGATTATCCAAATGGAAGAAAGCGCCTACGATGAACCGGCTATTCTGGAATGGCTGACCGGAGAAAAAGGTTTGGAGAATCAAAATGGCGGTGCCAACGAAATCCCTGGAAACGGGCCGCAGCAAGACTCAAAGGAACCGCCTGCCCCAACCAACGAAGAGCAAAAGCCCCAAGAAAGCCAAACGGACGAATCCAAAAAGACACCACAAAACCCGCCGCAGGAAAATGTCGGTTCCCAGAATGGGGCATAAAGCAAAAAACGTTATCGCCTTTGGCGTAACACATTGGGCTTTGGCGTAACACATTGGGCTTTGGCGTAACACATTGGGCCTTGGCTGATCGACCACCCATCGCGCGTGCGTTGCTGTCGACTCGATTCTGAAAGGTTTCCGAGCGACCCGCCTGAATACAGGGAAATTCTCACGTCAGTCTAACCGGGGTTGTGGCGGCGATTCGATCAACCTGCTATCGCTGAATGCAAACAAATAAGGGTCCGCTGGAGATCTCCCTCCGCTGGAGAAACTTCCCCTCTTCGCTTCAGTCGGTTAGAAAGGAGAATGATCACCTCATAGATTTTTCCAAATCCCACCGGATGCCCCTCTATGCAACGTTGTCAGAAATCGAATCGTCGTTATGGCCTGCCTCGCCGCGAGTTCCTCAAATACACCGCCGCGGTTTCGGCGATCCCCCATCTCGGACTGCGAGCAGGTGATCCAGTAACGATCCAACCCCGGTTTGGTGGTAACCCGTTTCGATTGGGAGTCGCATCAGGGGACCCCGAACCTGATGGCATCGTGCTCTGGACGCGACTCGCTACCGAACCGACCGTGCCAGAAACGATGCCGCAAGAAATCATCAAAACCCGCTGGGAGGTCGCCACCGACGAATCCTTTGGAAACGTCGTGCAATCCGGAACAGCTTTGGCACTGCCTCAATTGGGCCATTCGGTACATGTCGAAGTCGCTGGATTGAAGCCCCACCACTGGTACTTTTATCGCTTTCACGCGGGCAGCGAAACCAGCCCGGTCGGCCGAACCCGAACCGCCCCCGCCAAAAACGCCATGCCAGACCGAATGCGATTCGCCTTTACCTCCTGTCAGCATTACGAATCCGGTTTCTTTAATGGCTACCCACACATGCAAAAAGAAGACTTGGATTTGGTCATCCACCTTGGTGATTACATCTACGAATATGCGGGCCAAGACAAACGCCCTCGCAAACACATCGGTGGCGAGATAGTCGGTTTGAATGATTACCGCACGCGGTATGCACAGTACCGACTTGATCAGACCCTCCAGGAAACCCATCGCTTGTTTCCCTGGTTGGTGACGTGGGATGATCACGAATTCGACAACAATTACGCCGATCTGGTTTCCGAACAGGATGGCGTTTCACCTGAAGAGTTTCTCGCTCGCCGCATGAATGCCTATCAGGCTTACTATGAATTCATGCCACTGCGTCGACGGTCTTTTCCACAAGGCCCGCACATGACCCTCTACCGCAGATGTCAATTTGGACGCCTGGCCAACTTCCATGTCCTCGACACCAGACAATACCGGACAGATCAACCCAATGGCGACCATCAGAAACCGATGACTGGTAAGGTTTTTGACACAACAGCGACCATGCTGGGAGAAAAACAGGAACACTGGCTCATGGCGAACCTGTTGAAGTCCACATCCACCTGGAATGTGTTAGCACAACAGGTCATGATGGCACCTTTGAATCGGGGCGAGGGTGACCAACGCCGGTACAGTATGGACCAGTGGCCCGGGTATGAGATCAGCCGACGGCGTCTGTTAAAATTCTTTCATGAACGCTCTATCCCCAATCCTGTTGTCCTCACAGGTGACATTCATCTCAACTGGGTCAACGACCTCCAACTTGATTTCCAAGACCCAAAATCTCCCACCGTGGGAACTGAATTGGTCGGTACGGCAATGACTTCCGGTGGGAATGGCGGAAACCAAATACCCGAATATGAACGGGCCGCCGCTCAAAATGATTTTGTTCGTTGGTACAATTCCAACCGGGGTTATGTCTCCTGTGAATTAACACCGAAAATGTGGACGACCGATTTTCGAGCGACACCATTTGTTGACAAACCGGGCTCCCCAATTTTGACACCGGCCTCGTTTGTCATTACTCAGGGGCGACCCGGAGCCGAAAAATCTTAAAACACGAATCAACCAGTCCCCCCGCTCGCCCCCCCGGTCTACTTGGCAAGATCAATTGAACCACTCACGCTGGAACTGTTTAGAAGATCCTGTCTTCATCAACATCCTGCCGCTCATTTCAGTTTTAAGACAAAGTCAATGGAATCCAGAATGCGCCACAATATTTTTTTTCTGGTGTTGCTCCTCTGGTTTCCCAATCGACCGAACTGTTAGAATCGTCGTTGATCTTTCCATTGTGGAACGACTCACCCACCCACTCCAATCTAGAATTTCCTATTACCATGAAAAGCCACCTCGTCCTGCTATTCTTGCTGGCCCTAACGGCATACGGCTGTAACTCCAATCAAAGCGGAGATCCGTCAACAAACAATTCGGGCTCAGGGACCGGCTCGTTTGAAGTCATGGTTTCCAACAACAAAGAGAACAAACGGTTCACCATGACCGCAACCAAACAAACCACTTTTTCAGCAGTGGCAGAAACCACCATTCAGGAAATGGGGCTTGCTGCCGACCAATTCAAACTGATGGTAGAGGGAAAAACACCCGCACCGACAGAAACAATTGGCGACTATTTGCGGAACGATCCGTCACCCGGTGCCTCGCCCGCTTTCATGGTGATTGTTCGAGTCAAAAAGTAGCCGCTGGTCTTTTTCGGTGACATCCTGCCTTTTGGTTGCCTCCTGATCGCCGCCAAGCACACCTTGGTTTGAGCAGTGCACCTTGGTTTGAGCAGTGCACCTTGGTTTGAGCAGTGCACCTTGGTTT
>JABAAE010000011.1:175757-229276 GCA_014238905.1 Planctomycetota bacterium | reverse complement strand
AGTGCACCTTGGTTTCAGCAGTGCACCTTGGTTTCAGCAGTGCACCTTGGTTTCAGCAGTGCACCTTGGTTTCAGCAGTGCACCTTGGCAACCAATACCGCGCCAATCCGAGATCGTTGTGAAAATATTTCCGGCAAGCATAGTCCTGAAGACGCGTCCTCCGCCTCAACTGAAGAACACCTTCTGAGCGGTCTTTTCCAACATCCACTGTCGATCTTCAGCGGACAGAAACTTGAGTCGTGACCTAACTAACTCCATCGAATCCGCATAGGTATGATCGCCGCCAACCTGGTAGGGACAATCGGTCGCCCACATCAATCTTTGGCTGCCAAAAGCATCCCTGCATTTTTGAATCATCGGGCCCAAATCCATATAGGGAGATTTCTTCTTGCCCAATGCATAAAAGGCGGATGTTTTTACATAGACGTTCTTGTGGTTGGCCAGTCGGCAAAGATCTCCCAACGCGTCGGTTGAGATTTTGCCAGTCACACCGATACGGGCGAAATGATCGACCACCACCCTCGTCCGAGGATATTGTCTGCACATCTTATTGATCGAATCAATGTGTTGAGGATTCATCAACGGGCAAATCGCCATGCCCATGTCAGCGGCAATTCCCCACATCTTCTTCATCGATTTCCCCTTGAGCCAGGTGGCGGGATTCTGATTGCCGGCCACGATTCGAAAACCTCGAACCCCTTTGGCTTTAAGATCCTTGATCGTGTCTTCCAGCCGATCCTCAGAGTCGATCACCGCCACACCGGAATAACGCTGAGGCTGATTTTCGATCACATCCAGCATGTAGGAGTTATCAACGCCATAGAAACTCATTTGGATCAACACGACTCGATCCACATTGGATTGACTGGCATGAGCCATCAACTCCTGCGGCGTAAAGCTCGGCGGCTGCATGTCCGCGACGGTGTAATTCCGGTCCAGCGGGTACTGCTTGGTGTCCGGCGTCCAAACATGCACGTGGGCATCGATCGACCGCTGATTCCTGTTTTCCATAACAGCGGCCGGCAAATCACCATTCGCAACAGAAACCACCGACACGCCAGAAAACACCGACACGCCAGAAACTGCCGACACGCCAGAAACTGCCAGCCATGTCCGCCTGGAAATCCCCTCTCCGGAATCTTGACTTGCCATTTGACGCTCGGTCAGCGGCATTGAACCCGGTGAACCGCTATCATGAGAGGAATGCTGCTGAGAGATCATTGGAGGGCCCCTTTGAACAAAAACGATTCACCACTTTCGATATTGAAACAACTGGTCGCTATTCCGAGCCAAAACCCAATGGGTCAAAATCGGTCAGGAGACCAATGGCTCGAGAGAGGCATGACGGATTGGCTTCAAAATTTCTTCCAGAAGATCAATGTACCCCACCAGTACCTTCCGGTCGAATCTGATCGTGGAAATGTCGTTGCCGTGTTAGAAGGCGACCCCAACCTGCCCACAATATTATTGGATGCCCACACCGACACTGTTCCGGTAGAAGGCATGACGATCGATCCATTTCAGCCCAAACAAAAAGCAGGGAGACTCTACGGCCGAGGCACCTGCGATGTAAAAGGAACGATGGCCTCGCATTTATCGGTGATTCGGCAACTCGCCGAGCAAGGAGACCGCCAGCACTCGACGATTATCGCGACGTTTACCTGTGATGAGGAACTGGGGCAAAAAGGAGCCATCGAAATCGCCCGACAATTTTCCGATCCAACCGCTTCCAAAACAATCATCCCCAAGGGTCGCATCGACATGGCTATTGTGGGTGAACCGACGGGATTGAATCCGGTTGTTGCCCACAAAGGCACCGTTCGCTGGAAAATCCAAACCAACGGGGTGGCAACTCACAGCAGTCGTCCCACCGAAGGAGTGAATGCGATCTACCGTATGGGACACGCATTACTTGCGATCCAGCAATACGGACAACAACTCCAAAAAGAGACGGGGCATCCCCTGTGCGGTCCGCCCACGCTCAGCGTCGGAACGATATCTGGAGGCACCAGTGTGAATATTGTTCCCGATCAATGCCTGATTGAAATCGATCGTCGGATCAATCCCGGCGAGGATGCTGCCGAGATCATTGAAAAAGTTCAAACCGCAGCGAATCAGGGGTCTAACCATGACATCCAGTCGCTTCCGCCAGACATGATTAGTCTCCCCTTGGTCGACGACAATAATCACTTGGTGGCCGACGCTTTGATCGAAGCTGCAGAAGGAATCTGCGATTCCCAAATGAAAGGAGTTCCCTTTTCCACCCACGCTCCTCGATTCGCCGAATTAGGAATTCCGACGGTCGTTTTCGGACCAGGATCCATCTCGCAAGCCCACACTAGAGACGAATGGATTGAAATTGCCCAATTGGATCAGGCAGTCGCCATCCTACATAGGTTGCTTACCCGACCGGTTGGTTCATCGGCCTAAAACCGATCCAGCCTGGATTAAAAGAACTGAGACTATGACTATTCAAACCACGACAATCTCAAACGTATTAAGAGCCCAGAAAGTCGTTCATCAACACCTTTGCCCCGCGCCGTTGATACGTTCCCATGCCATCGAAAAGGAACTCGGACTGGCAGCGGATCGCCGCGTTTGGATCAAGGATTACGGCTGGACGCCGGTCGGGTCTTTTAAGCTAATGGGGGCACTAAATTGGATGGATTATCACGCGACCCGAATCGGCAACCAACCCGTCATCGCTCATTCATCTGGCAATTTCGCATCCGGACTTGCCTTTGCGGGAATGCGATATCAGAAACGTGTCATCTTGGTCATGCCCAACACCGCACCCAAAATAAAAACGGACCTGACACTTTCGCTAGGTGCAGAGATCCATCCCTATGATATTGCCGCTGATCATTTGACCGGCGAACGAGATCGATTAGTCGACGAGTTTTCCCAAACACTCGGCGCAATTCAAGCCTCGCCTTATGACGACCGGGAGGTGATTGCCGGTAATGGTGTCGGTGGATTGGAGATCGTCGATGAATTAAAACGATTGGATCGGACGGTCTCCCATTTCATTTGCCCGGTAAGTGGAGGTGGATTGATGGCCGGTCACGCATTGGCGATCGCCAATGGCTACCCGGAATGCAACATTATTGGTGTCGAACCCGACAAAGCTGATGATTTTCGACAATCATTGTTACGGGGAAGCCGGGTTCGACTGGAGCGTCCTGAAAGCATCTGTGACGGCTTACTCTCTTATGATGTTGGACAGACCAATTGGCCAATCCTTCAACAACATGTATCCCAGGCAGTCACTGCTTCTGATTTACAAACCAGGCAGGCCATGCGTTGGCTTTATGACCGGCATGGGTTGAAAACCGAACCTTCAGGCTCCATCGCCCTGGCCGCGGTGTTATCCCGTAAGGTTTCTCTCGATCAGGGGCGAGACCTGGTCATCATTCTGAGTGGCAGAAACTGTGACGAAACGGCCTTTCGGAATTGGATCGAAGTGCAGTGAGAAATGAGCCGGGAGGTTTAGGCAATTTCAACCCGCTCGATCCAAACTTCCGGCATCGCGCGATTTTTCTCAGGAAAACAAAAGACTGAAGCGATGATGACGGGCGACTCGCAAGCCACACGTATTGGCAAAACCCCATGAGCCTACCGATTCCTGATACAATCAAAGGGTTGGCAATTTACATTATCGCCCTTAAACGGGTAAATGTGCCATCAAGACCCGTGCGACTCGCCACCTGAAATCCAGCGGTCGAATTTCAATCATTCTGAACCCTCCGGTTGACTATGAAATCCTGCGTTGTTGACCAAGATTTTCTGGTTGTTCTTTTTGCTTTTCTTTTGGCGATCCCGGCGGGTTACGTCGCTCAAGGACAGGACGATGGGATCACAGAGATTGTCTCGAGGATTTGGACAAAAAAAGATGGCAGCCAAGTCACCGCTACGTTCAAATCCAAAACTGGCGACCAAATCGATGTCGAAAAATACGACGGATTGATGGCCAGCCTGATTATCGACGACTTGGTTCAAGGTGATCAGGATTATGTAGATGAAGTTGTGCAGAAATTCGGGTCTGCCCCCGGAGCGCACAGTTGGTTGGATTCCAATGGAAAGTCTTTTCGGGGGTCGTTTGTTCGTATGGAGGGTACACAGCTTGTCTTCCATCTCATTGATGAACAACGGCGGATCACCATCGAAACAATGTTTATTTCACAAAACGATCTTGAATACCTATTGGCAACACTCAATCAAAAACACCGCTCCCCTATCGGAAACTCACCTCGGTACCGAGCCTGGACTTTCAAGAACGACCGCAACATTGAATTACAATCCTTGGGGCAATATTACGAACTCCGCGAGGAAACGGTTGAATTAAAACAGGAGGACGGCCGAACCGCTATCGCATTGAGTCAATTAAGTGAACCCGACCTGCGCTACCTGGTCGGCTTGCTACCGGACAAAGTCGACCAAATCACTCCATTTCTTCCAACCTCTTTCGCAGCGCTGAACGGTTCATCGCAAAACCGCAATGACAAGAAGGACAATCTCCCAATCATCGGCACCATGGGCTGGATTTCCTTTGGACTGATATCTCTGCTAATGTTGACACTGATCACCATCAAATATGTTTACGAATCCTCCCGAAAAGACTGGGACGATCTATAGAGTGCGCAACCACTTTATTTCGGGATCCTCTGCTTCAACAGGAGATTTCCAACTGGTTTCGGCGCACATTTGATGCGATAATCAGCAATGCAACAGACGGGCGACTGACGATGCAGTCAGATCGAAAACGCTCACCGTTTTTTTTAAGCCTCCCACGCCGGAAAGCTCTTCCACTTATGAATTCAAAGCCATTCGTTCTTTGGGCAGTCATTAGCGCATTTTCGATTCTCGGGATGACCGATTCAGTCGCCAAGTCAAAACTACACGACGGGCAATTGAAAGGTGTTTCGGTCGCTGACCAAGAACGTCCAAACATCATTTTTTTTCTATCCGACGATCACCGGCATGATCAACTTGGCTGTGCAGGGCACCCCATCCTGAAAACTCCCACGATTGATCAACTGGCCGCCAACGGCAGCAGATTTACCCGCGCTTACGTGACGACGTCGATCTGTGCCGCGAGTCGTGCCTGCATTTTTACAGGACTCGTTGAACGTACGCATGGCTATACGTTTCGCACATTACCGCTGGCCCAAAAATTCGTTAATCAAAGCTATCCGGTCCTACTAAAAAACTCAGGTTACCAAACAGGTTTTGTCGGAAAATTTGGAGTTAGTGTTCCACGCAATGCAACATCCATGATGTTTGACTATTTCCAACCACTCGGACGTGGGCCTTATTTTAAAAAGCAGAAAGACGGTTCGGTTCGGCACGTCACCGAAATAGCAGGTGACCGGGCCATTGATTTTTTGAAATCAACCGACAAATCCAAACCCTTCTGCTTGCAAGTGAGCTTCAATGCTGCGCATGCCGAAGACAATGACAAGAAGAATCATTTTCCGTGGCCGGTGGCAGAAAATGGTCTGTACGATGACGTCACCATTGGAAAACCCAGGCTGTCCAACCCGGCCATCTACGAACAGCATCCGGACTTTTTAAAAAACTCATTCAATCGGGTCCGTTTTTTCTGGAGATGGGATACCCCGGAAAAATATCAAAAGAATCTACGATCCTATTATCGAATGCTAACCGGTTTGGACCGAGTGATGGGTCGGGTACTCGCCGAGGTAGAAAAACAGGGTGTCGCCGAAAACACGGTCGTCATTTTTTCTGGCGACAATGGATACTACATGGCACAACGTGGCTTTGCCGGAAAGTGGTCTCATTACGATGAATCGCTTCGAGTCCCCTTGGTGATTGCCGATCCGCGGGTGGCTACCTCGGCCAAAGGGATCGTTTGCAAGGAGATCTCGCTAAACATCGACATCCCAGCCACGATTCTCGATTTGGCCGGTGTCAAGAGTCCACCAGGAATTCAAGGCCGACCACTAACCAACCTGATTCAGGGAAAACCGTCATCAAAATGGAGAACTGACTTCTTTTGTGAGCATTTGATGCATGTCCCCGGGAAAATCCCCAAGTGGGAGGGTGTTCACAACCAACGGTATGTCTATGCGAGGTATTTCCAGCAGTCTCCACCCTATGAATATTTGCACGATCTTCAGCGAGATCCCGATCAGCTATTTAACCTGGCAGAGGATCCCGCCTATTCCAATACATTGAAAAATCTCTCCGCACGGTGCGATGAGTTACGTGATCTCTATGGTGGCGTCTATAGCTTGGAAAAATATCCAATTTCTCAACCCAATAAAGCGGCGAAAAATCGTCCCGCAAAAAAATAAGGTAGTAATCCAACATCGTTCCATTCACTGCCACTTTCCAAAAGGGTCGTTGGCGATAAGAATACTGATAGGGGGGTATGAACGACCAATTTCCCTCCTGACATTCATCGTTTCTAAGTAATAAAAGGTAAACCTCGATGCAAAGACTTCTTTCTGCGTTTGCACTCTGGATTCTAACGGTTAATAGTCCGCTGGCGTTTTCTCAAAATCAGTCCATTCCAGTCGATCTAATCAACCTTCCCGAGGGGTTCCGAATCGAATTACTACACTCGGTTGCCGCTAACGAGGGCTCTTGGGTGAGCCTGACGCACGACCCCCAAGGTCGCCTGATTACCTCTGACCAATATGGAGGTTTGTTTAGAATCACGCCTCCTGCGATTGGATCCAAAGATGCGCCGAAGATCGAGAAACTCGCTGTGGAAATGGGGCATGCCCAAGGACTGCTCTACGCTTTCGATTCTCTTTACGCCGTAGTTAACGGAAAACCATTTGGCAAAGGCCCTGGATTGTATCGTTTGCGAGATACAAACAATGACGATCAATTTGATGAAGTGTCTCTACTGAGGTCCATTGAGGGGGGTGGCGAGCATGGTCCCCATGCGGTCATTCTCAGTCCCAACAAAAAATCGCTGTATGTTTGCGGCGGCAATCACACCAAGATTCCCAACCCGGAAAAATCGCGGGTTCCCAGAAACTGGGCAGAAGACCAGATTCTTCCCCGCATGTGGGATGCTGGTGGGCATGCAGTCGGCAAACTCGCCCCCGGGGGCTGGATCTGTAAAACCGATCCTGATGGAAAAGAATGGGAACTGATCAGCAGCGGCTACCGAAACGAATACGATATTGCCTTTAATCCCGAAGGCGACCTTTTTACTTACGACGCCGATATGGAATGGGATATTGGCTCCCCTTGGTATCGCCCAACCCGAGTCTGTTTTGCCCCCAGCGGTAGCGAATTTGGCTGGCGAAGCGGTACCGGCAAATGGCCAGCCTATTATCCGGATAATCTACCTGCCACGGTCGACATCGGACCGGGCTGCCCAACCGGGGTGGCCTTTGGTACCGGAGCCAAATTCCCAGCCAAATATCAACGATCACTTTTTATCTGTGATTGGAGCTATGGCATCATCTACGCAGTGGATATGCAGCAAGACGGTGGTGGCTACAAGGGCGTCGCCGAGAGATTTTGTTCAGCACCAGCTCTCCAAGGGACGGACATTTCGATCGGTCCCGATGGTGCCATGTATTTCACGATTGGCGGTCGACGAACCCAATCGGGCCTTTACCGAGTGACCTATACCGGCAATGAATCGACGGACCCCATCAAGCGTCAACCACTTAACAAGGTCGCCAAGCTTCGTCGCGAAATCGAAAAATTCCACAAAAAAGCTGGACCTCAAGCGATAAAAATCGCGATGCAGCACCTCGGCCACTCTGACCGCTTCGTTCGATACGCAGCCAGAATTGCATTGGAACACCAACCGGTGAAACAATGGGGTCCAAGCGTTCTGTCTCAAACCGATCCCCTAGCGTTAATCAATGGAATAGTCGCTTTCGCTCGGAATGCAGCGTCCAACCGTGCCAACCGGATGGCTGCCGTCACCGCACTCTCAAATCTGGATCCCAATAAACTTAACGAGTCCCAAACACTGGAACTCATTCGGGCGTATGGACTGGCCTTGATCCGTTTGGGAAGAGAAGCCGGAGGTGGCGAGGACAAAGTCGTTGAGAAATTGAATGGCCTGTTCCCTTCTAAGTCCGATTCCATCAATCTGGAATTGGCTCGTATCCTGATCGCCGTTGAAGCACCTGGCATTGTGGACCGGGTCGTCAAGCAACTCCAGGAATCACCAAGCCAAGAGGAGCAGATTCATTATGCCCTCTGTTTGCGGAACGCGGCAAAAGGCTGGAAGGCAGCAACCAGAACGGACTACTTCCAGTGGTTTCTCAAGGCGGCAGTCCTGCAGGGAGGACATTCGTTTACGGGCTTTTTGAAAAACATCCGCGACGAAGCGGTCGCAAAAATGAGCGACGCCGAAAAGGAACAATTCAAGGATCTTTTGGCCAAAAAACCAACGACAACCGACCCCTATGCCAATCTGAAAGCCCGACCGTTTGTTAAAAAATGGAAGCTCGATGACCTATTGGAAGATGTCAATACAAAACTTGAAGGTCGAGACTTGGCCAATGGCAAAAAAATGTTTGGTATCGCGCAATGTTATAAATGTCACCGCTTTGATCGACAGGGAGGGATCGTCGGACCTGATCTAACCGGATTGGGTCGCCGTTATAACAACAGGGATCTACTGGAATCACTTATCAATCCCAGCAAGACCGTTTCGGATCAGTATCAAGCGACCATGTTTCAACTTGACAATGGACAAGTGATCACCGGGCGTGTCGCCAATCTCGCCGGCAAGAATTACCGCGTCATCACCGACATGATGAAACCTGGAAACTTTACCAATGTCAATGTCGACCACTTAGAGGCCATGAAGCCGGCTAAAAACTCAATGATGCCAGATGGACTCATGGACAATCTGACCAAGGACGAAATCCTGGACTTGGTGGCCTATCTAAAATCTTCTTCGGAAAAACAGATTTCCATAAACAAAAGTAACATTTCCGTAAAAAAAAAAAAGGAGTAATTGAACCGGCTGAGATCGGCAAATCGCCAGTGAGCCGATCGGTTCCCAGAACAGCTCCAGCCGCGTCGGCCAAAACCAATGCGGTAGCCAAACCCAATGTCCTTTTCATCATTTCCGATGACCAGACATGGACCGACTATGGATTCATGGATCATCCCGTCATCCAGACCCCCAACCTCGATCAACTGGCTCAAGAAAGCGTCACCTTCACCCGGGGATATGTGCCGACAAGCCTCTGCCGGCCGTCCCTGATGACGATGATTTCGGGGCTTTATCCGCGGCAGCATCTCATTACAGGAAACGATCCGGGTGTTCCCGATGGTCAAAATCGTCGCACAACCATGGCATCTGCTGCTTATAAGTCCTTAAGGAAGGAACTCATTGCCAACGTCGATCGCGTACCGACCCTACCCCGCTGGCTGGCTGAAAAAGGGTACAACAGTTTTCAATGCGGAAAGTGGTGGGAGGGCCATTATTCACGCGGTGGATTCACCCACGGCATGACCCATGGCGATCCAAAACGGGGCGGACGGCATGGTGACGAAGGATTAAAAATAGGCAGGACCGGGCTGGGCCCCATTCGCCAATTCCTCGATGAAAACAAAGAGGAACCGTTTTTTATGTGGTATGCCCCATTTTTGCCCCATAGTCCCCACAACCCTCCTGCCAGGCTACTGGAAAAATATCGATCTAAGGTGAAACACCTCTCGACCGCAAAATATTACGCAATGTGTGAATGGTTTGATGAGACGTGTGGTGAATTGCTGGACGAACTGGACAAGCGTCAGCTCGCCGAAAACACCATCGTTTACTACATCACCGATAATGGCTGGATTCAACGAAATCCCGAGACGCCTTTACCGCAAGGGTGGCGGACATCATTTGCACCCAAAAGCAAGCAATCCCCATTTGATGGAGGATTACGCACGCCGGTGATGATTCGTTGGCCGAAAAAAATCAAACCCAAAATGGACACGCAGACACTCGTCTCGAGCATCGACATGGTTCCCACGATACTCTCCGCCGCAGGCATCGATCTTCCAGAAAATCTTCCCGGAGAAAACCTTCTCCCCTATTGCCTTGGCGAAGCAAAATCCCTCAGTCGATCTTCACTGATGGGAGAGATCTATGCCCATGATATCGCTGATTTGAAGGACCCCTCCAAGAGCCTTCTGTATGAATGGTGCATCGATGGCTACGACAAGATCATTGAAACTCACCCAGGAAAAATTGGGGCCTACCGGATCGTCCACAGCGTTGTCCCCCAAGGACCACTGTTTTTTGACTTGAAGTCGGATCCACTTGAGGAGCAACCTCTCACCGAGGGACCTGCCAAACTAAAAAAAGCATTGAAAGAGTGTCGCGATCAGATTAAATAAATGCCGCAAACCATCCGATCTTCCGCATCTTCTCAACCTCATCTGAATTAGACCATGTTGAAATTCAAAGACTTCGTACCACGAATGACCGAACAACCAGGTTGGCTACGGGAAGGAACATACGAGTCGTTCGATCTGGCCGTTAACGCCGCCAACATATGGATCACTGAATCACACATTGAGGTCATTAACATAGAGACGGTCGTCCTCCCCAACCTGTGGAGTCGTTTTGAAGAAGGCTCCACCGATTCATCGATTGGAACCAGCGGCGATTCGCCAAGCCGTTGGAATCAATTCCTGCGCTGCTGGTACCGAGAATAGCATCAACCGACCCGGGGAAGTTACTCCACGATCGGACGCAGGGGACAAAACGCCAAAACAAACTTCTTTTGACCAATCGCCACAAAATCGACCGTCGCCGTCTCCTTCGAACCTGCTGCACTGATGGAGAGTATCCGCCCGACCCCATAACTTGGATGGGATACCAACATGTTGGGCGAGAATGCACTGGGTGGCAACTGAATCGGTGGTTCCTGATCAACCGCTTCGCCATCATGATTCCCCTCCAACATTTCTGCCGCCGTTTGAATCAACGGGGCCGATGAGGACGGGGAACCCGGCGTGGTTTCCGCTGAAGATTTCGAATCGGTTTCCTCGCCTGTTGAATCCAACGACAGGCCAGCGGACGCATCCTCCAAATCAGGTAGACGATCCCCTGAGGCAACCGCCGGCTCGGATTCGATCGGTGGCCGACCGGTTTGCTCACCAAAAATTTCAAAAGGGATTCCATCTCCCTTGGGAAACTGACCTGTGAACTCCGTTTCATCTACGTTGGTTGTCGCTGAATCGTCCGCTGCTGCGTCCCCAAAGACGGGATCTTGATAATGGTCCTGTTGTGAATAATCATCGTCTGAATCCATTGTTCCAAACGCATCATCGCCAAATTCCGATCCTGCCCGGCGTGGCTCATGCACCTCCATTTTCTCCCTGGGCAGTTCCATCAGGAATGTGCTTGGAATCGTTGGCCAAAGGCGTCCTTTTTGCGAGCGATAAAGCGATCGACTAATTTGCAGTTCTTCCATAGCCCGCGTGATGCCAACAAAAAACAGGCGGCGTTCTTCCTCGATTTCGGAATCCGTTTCCATGCTGCGGGAATGAGGCAGAATACCGTCCTCCAAAGCGACGATATAAACGACCGGAAACTCCAAACCCTTTGCCGCATGCAGCGTCATCAGAGTCACCTTGTCATCATCCTGATCCCAAGCATCCACATCGCTCACCAGACTTGCTTGATCCAGGTAGATATCCAGGCCACCAAGTTCACCATATTCCAAATCAAATTCATGAGCCGCATTCAACAATTCATCCAGATTGGCAGCCCGTTCGGCGTCCTCCTGGTTTTCTGTTGAAAGCAAAACATCGCGGTATCCCGTTTCAAGATAAATTTTGGTGATAATGGTGCTGACCAGTTCCGTTGCGGTTTCCCTCAAACGCATCATCATTTCTGCAAATTTTTTGATATTTTTCTTCGCGTTTCCTTTCAAGGTAGCAATCTTCTCGCAATTCAAAGCCGCCTCCAGCAGACAAACGCCGAATTGGTGTGCGTAAGCCTTGATCCGATCAATGGTCACCTTACCAATTTTTCGGGAGGGAACGTTGATGATCCTCTCAAACGCTACGTCATTGCGTGGATTGTTGATCAAATGGAGGTAAGCGAGAATATCCTTGACCTCGCGCCGTTGATAAAACTCATGTCCTTTCACGATTTGGTAGGGTATGCCCAGAGTCCTCAATGAATGTTCGAGATTTCTGGAGAGCGAATTGGTCCGGTAAAAAATCGCGATGTCTCTTGCATTTCGACTGCCGTTGGTAATCTGCCGATGAATGCTTTCGGCAATGACATTCACCTCATCGTTTTGACTTGGAAACGCAACAAGCTTGACTGGAATCCCTTCTTTACGATCTGTGAAAAGATGTTTTTCTTTTCGCTGCGTGTTGTATTCAATTAAATGATCGGCGACTTCGAGGATATTGGGTGTGCTCCGATAGTTCTGCTCCAGTCTGACGACGGTGGTTTCCGGGAAGTCTTTTTCAAAATCAAGAATGTTGCGAATATTGGCTCCCCGCCAACCATAGATCGACTGATCTGGATCGCCGGTTACTGCCAGATTTCGATAATCCATCGAGAGCATTTTCAGGATGACATATTGGGCGTAATTGGTGTCCTGATATTCGTCTACCGAAATATATTGGTATCGGGCATCGAGTTCTTGGCGGACCTCTGGGTTATCGATAAGTAATTTCGCGACGTGCAACAGCAGATCATCGAAATCGACAGCGTTGGACTGAAGCAGTCGTTTTTGATAGAGCGGATAAATCCGTTGAACAATCGCGTCCAAAGGTGCTCCCGGACGAGTCTGAAATTCATCCGCATTAACCAGTTGATTCTTGAGTTCACTGATCTTGTTCAGGATCTGGTTCGGCGAATACTTGAATAATTCAAACCGATGCTCCTCAATGGTCTGCTTTAAGGCTTTCTGACTATCGGCCGCATCGTAAATGGTAAAGTTCTCTTCCAAGCCGACATGGTCACCATAGGCCCTCAATGTCCGTGAACAAAACTTATGAAAGGTACTCGTCCAAACACCTGATTCTCCCACCAAATCTTTTAGGCGGGTCTGCATTTCGTCAGCAGCCTTATTGGTAAACGTCAGCGTCAAAATCCGTCTGGCAGGGACTCCGCTTTGAATCATAAAAGCCGTTCGGTGGGTAACAACCCGCGTCTTACCACTCCCAGGCCCGGCAAGAATAAGCAAGGGACCATCGACCGTCTTGACTGCCGAAATCTGCGCTTCTGTCAGTGACTCAAACATTCGACTTTCAATTATCCCCACAACACTGCTAGCGGTTTCAAAAAAAAATCTTCCATGTGATTGGCGGCCATGGGATTCGTGGTATATTACGCGGGCTCGGCTGTTCAGCCAAGCAGTGATGCCAGTTGGACTGGCCGGTTTTATTGCTTAGTGACATTTTTTGGGAAGGACCCCCTCATGGCTGTAACTAGAGTTCCACTCAGCAAAGCAGAAGAACGTCATCGCGAACGTCAGGAAAAGCTCGAAATGAGCACCGCTGAAATCGGCCTCTCGGTGAGAACAACAAATTGCCTTGAGGAAAAAGGCATCTTTACAGTGCAAGACCTGTTGAAAACGACCCCTTCCGATTTGCTTGGCATTTCAAATTTTGGAGAAAAGACCCTCGAGGAAGTCTACAAAGCGCTGGATGTCATCGGTTTTAGCCGAACTCAAAAGCCGAAGTAGTCAGCCCGGGCAACTCGCACGGGATATTTCTGCAGCGAAAAATCTGGGCGACAACTGTGTCAATGTTCTTCAACAACCCAAAGCAGTGTGGTGGGCGTCTGCACTGGTAAACAGTCGCCCCGTGATTCATAGTCGCCCCGTGATTCATAGTCGCCCCGTGATTCATAGTCGACCCGTATCGACAGCCGTCGTGAAAAATCGTTTACGGCGATTCCATTTCCATCTCGCCGCTAGTCAGAAGAACAACTCACTCTGAGGGACCCGACCAGCAGTTTTCAATCTCCTCCGCTATGATGCGGCGGAAGAAAAACAGGTAACCAAACGTCCCGGCGAAAAAGGTCATCAGCAGAAGCGCTAATGAAAATCCAACCGACCGTTCCTCAATCAAGAGCAAACCGAATCCAATAAGTAACGGAACACAAATCGACGTGACCACGACAAATATCGCATGGTTGAACTTCCTTGGAGTTTCCTGCGAATCGATGGACCGCAACTGACAAGAGATCAATCTCGGCAGCTCGGGATGCACCCAAATCTTGATTTTTCCGCACATCGCCACAAAGCTGGCCGTCAACCCAATCAGGGAAGTCATAAAAACCGCTGTTGCCAAAATTGTCATCGTCACTGCGAAATTGTTCTTATTGGGCAGCCTGCCGGTCAATCGAAAGACAGCCACAAAAATGCCAACCGTGATCGCTGCCGCCGCAGCGGCCTTAAAAAATCCGTCCGCCAAACAAAAACCACTAACGACCCATGCACGACGTCGATTAGGGTCCACCCGAAGCACCCACCAGAAATTGCCCCATGACCTCCACCCTGCTCGCATTGAGGGCAATAGGACGCCGGCGATTTCCATGCTGAAAAAGAAAGCGATCACCATCCCCAATACCAGTAGCACCAGGTACTGAATGGTCATTTGCGGTCTGGTCATCCTACAATCCTTGGTAAATCTGCCTTATCAATGCGTCGCCGGACGATTCCCAATACCTCAATTCGCAGCAAGGCAATTCGTAGTATAGTGTTTCCCAACAAAAACAACATTGTCGCGGCAATCGGTACCTGCCAACAGGCAATCAATATCAAATGAACCGGACTCGATCATCCAATTAAATTGAAATCATCCGGTTTCAGCGATGACGTCTTCTGCCAAGAAGGATAAAGTAGAGATATCGTAGGATGATTCATCTACTGCTCCGGCGAGTATCCGATATCCCGGGTAGCAGTAAAAAACCGGCAGGGCTGCCTGCGGATTAGCCAGAATGACCGTTGGTTATTGCATTAAGGAAAATATCCATGCCCCAAAATATATTGGTTACCAGTTGTTTAATGATCTGTTTTCTTCCCGCGGCGATTAACGCACAACCCGGAGAAAAACCTCTTACCAAACCGGCTAGTCTTCTTAATACCGCCTCCCTTCCTACCACGAAACTGCCAACGGCCAAGGGTGCAGCTGACATCGATTTATCCAGCCTGATTTCATTTAGATTGATGTTGGGGGCCGACCAGAAGTCACTGATCCAATTCGATGGAAAACAGAACCTTTCTGCTAAGGTCGATGCCTCCAAAATTGGTGATTTGATCGGACAGGAATTTGCATCGGATAACCAATTAACGGGCATCATGATCCGGGTGGATGGAAATGTGAAATATCCTGTCGTGAGTTCTCTCTATGAAAAGATCAACAAGACACTGACTGAACAAGAAATCCAGATACCCGTCTACATCGCCGTTCAGGATCCAAGAGTGCCTCCCAAAAAAGACGAAATCATTACTCGTGAGTTCGTCATCCGTAACGTCCCGGCCGCCGACATTTATGAGAGAGTTGCAAAAGTCGCAAGGTTGTTGAAGTACGAAGTCCGACTCGATCCCGCCCGCAATTCTTTCGTTGTGAAAGGATCATCGGCAAAAATGGCTGGTGTCCAAAATCTAATCACCGCCTTGGATCTCAAACCGGGCACGCCCAAACCGGGCACGCCCAAACCGGAAAGGCCCCCTATCGTCCTAACAGAAAGTGATGCACCTGGGCAAACCGAGCAGCCGCCCAAGATCCAAATGCCGCTCAAACCCGATCCTGTAGCAAAGCAAGCCTCCGACAACCTACCTCCGGCTGTCGGTCGCTACCAGGTATCGGTCTCCTCCAATAGCGCAATTCTGGTCGATACCGTTACCGGTGAAACCTGGTTTCTTGATGGAAATGCACAGTCCCCGATGTTTTGGTCGAAAATCCCCATGCCTCCAGAGCGATAACCCTGGCGGGGCTTGCTCAATGCATTGCATGTCACGATCGATTTCTACCTGATATTCGTAACCCAGTTCGCTTCCCACCGATCGAACCCTGATCAGCATGCCAAGGTCCTGGATATTCCCAGGAAAACTGAGGCCGTTTAATTTTTGGAGTCATCATACCCGTGGGAAAAATCGGCCGTCACCGCCCGGTACTCTTTATTGCCGCCGTCACCAGTCAATATCCAGAAGCTTTTCACTGGGGCCTTCAGCAGATGCAGCAGGAATATGGACCGGTCGAACTGACCAGCAACCAGTTTGCGTTTGAAGAAACCAGTTATTATGAAAAAACCATGGGGCCAGATCTGCTCAAGCAATTCTGGGTTTTCAAAAAGCTGATTGATCCCGATCAAATGCCTGCTGCGAAACATTTTTCCAATAACCTGGAAGCAGAATTCCGGAAGCAAAATAATTTCCCGGTCGACCGACCGCTCAACATCGATCCCGGCTACCTCACCGAAGCAAAACTGGTGTTGGCCACAACCAAGGACCGCGATCATCGAATCTACATGGCTCAGGGAATTTACGCCGAGGTGACGCTGTATTACCACCGGGGATCATGGGCGTCTCGACCCTGGACCTATCCGGATTACCAGCGACAGGATTTTCAAGAGTTCTTTTCTCAAGGCCGAGTACTGTTGCGTCACCAATACCACCAAAAAAAATCAACAGATCCAAACGGGGGTGATCAATCTTGACCGATGATTCGTCACAAGTCGCTGTCTGGATGCAACATGCCATTGATCTGGCCGAGAAAGGCCGCGGGTATGTCGAACCCAATCCAATGGTCGGCTGTTTGATTATCCGTAATGGTTCCATTATTGGCGCAGGATTTCACGAACAATTTGGTCGTTCCCATGCCGAAGTCAATGCTCTGGATCACTGTTCTGAATCGCCGATTGGTGCGACCGCTGTGATCACCTTGGAACCATGTTGCCACCAAGGAAAGACCCCGCCCTGCACAGATGCCCTGATCCAGGCTGGTATCAGCAAGGTGATTATCGGGCACCCCGATCCATTCCCAAAAGTCAATGGAAGTGGTATCGAGCAACTAAAGGGGGCCGGTATCGAGGTCCAGATGGGCCCCTTGCAATCGGCCATTGCCAGACAGAATTCCGGTTTTTTCAAAAGGGTCACCCAAAAAATCCCCTGGTGCATTGCCAAATGGGCAATGACTCTGGACGGAAACATTGCAACTCAAACCGGAGACAGCCAGTGGATCTCCAATCCCGCCTGTCGAAAAATCGTGCATCAATTGCGGGGACAGATGGATGCCGTCATTGTTGGCTCGGGTACCGCGTGCACGGACGACCCGAGCCTGTCAGCCAGGCCAGCGGGAGCACGTCGGGCGACCCGAATCGTCTTTGACTCAAAAGGGACACTCGATGTCCAATCCAAACTATGCCAGTCCGCCCGCGACATCCCGGTGCTGGTTGTCGTTGATCCCAGGCAGGCCAATCAGAACCGGCTGGCAGAGTTGAAAAAAAATGGAGTAAACATTTTTGAGTGTGAGGCCGGATACGTGGATCGTGTGCCCATGGTTTTGAACCAGCTGGGCGAATTGGATATGACCAACGTTCTGCTGGAGGGAGGCGGTCGACTGCTGGGAGAATTTTTCGAGGCCAACTCGATTGATGAAGCCCACGTCTTCATTGCACCTACCTTGATAGGCAGTGGCCAGGAACCGATTCAGACTCAGACTCCCGGCGCAGCTGCGGACCAAATCGCCAAAGGAAAACACTTGAAAGATGTCGTGATCCAGCAAGTGGATGGAAATGTCCATGTCCGGGGCTTCGTTTAATCCCCTTATTTTTTTCTTGTTATTCCATCCTTCCTTCCGCACCCTGTTAAAGAAAATAAATGTCCCTCCGCTATGCTGACATGGTCGTTGACGAACCTGATCTTGAGGAATTGGGTAAACGTTACTCTGCATTATTAAACCAATTGTCTGCGTCTGATTGCGAACCGGAAGCAATCATCGCCACTTGGGACGGCCTCAGAAGGCAAACCGCCACCTGGCAGAATCTCACCGAACTGAAATTCAATCAGGACACAACCAACCCGGACTCTATTTCCCGTCAACAAAAATGTGATGAGATTGCCCCTCAGTTGACGGAATTGGATATTTCCATCAAGTCCGCGCTACTGGACGGTCCTCACCGAGACCGACTGGAAAAGACGATTGGTAAACAGGCGATTTCTCTGTGGACCTCCCAACGGATGGCATTCGCAGCCGAAATCAAGGAGGACCTTGTCACCGAATCCAAGCTGGTATCGGATTATAACGCGTTGCTCTCAGCCGCCGAATTGTCATTCGATGGACAAACTTTCAATCATGAGGGAATTGATCAATTCCGATTTCACACCGACCGAATAAAACGCCATCAATCCATGACTGTGAAATGGCGATGGTTTGACGACCACTCGGAACAACTCGATGAGTTATTTGATCGTCTGGTGTCGGTGAGAGATTCCATGGCAACCCGCCTGGGATTCGACAATTATGTTGGCATGGGTTACCAGAGAATGTGCCGAGTCGATTATGATGCAGGTGACGTTGATTTCTATCGAAATGAGGTTCTCCAATCGGTCGTGCCTTTTTGCGTGGAGCAGATGAGGCAACGTAAGCAGACTCTCGGTATTGAAAAAACCATGATTTGGGACGAGTCTGTCCACGGCCCAGGAGGTAACCCTCGTCCCAATGGCGATCAAAACTGGATGGTCGACCGCGCGAGAGAAATGTTCGATGCCATGTCACCCAGTTTGGGCCGTTTTTTTCGTTTAATGATCGATCATGATCTGATGGATCTGGACAACCGCCCTGGCAAGGGAGGAGGAGGATTCTGCACCGACTTTCCCCAGTATGGCCTGCCTTTCATTTTTGCCAACTTCAATGGTACCGCAGATGATGTTCGCGTCTTTACCCATGAGATGGGACATGCATTCCAAGGTTACTGCAGTCGCCAACAGATTCTTTATGATTATGTCTGGCCAACCTACGAATCTTGTGAAATCCATTCGATGGGTCTTGAATTCTTGACTTTCCCGCATATGCATCGATTTTTTGGAAGTGGCGGCGACCGTTTCTGCCGCGAACACCTAGTGGATTCGATGATGTTTTTTCCCTATGGAGTCGCCGTGGACCATTTTCAGCACTTGGTCTACCAAACACCCTCGGCGTCTCCGGCGGACCGAATGTCGATGTGGAAAGAGGTCGAGTCGAAGTACCTTCCCTGGAGGGACTCAGGCGACATCCCCTATCTGGATAAGGGTGGCCGCTGGCAATTGCAGAGACACATTTACATGTATCCGTTTTACTATATTGATTACACGCTAGCGCTGGCCTGTGCCCTGCAACTGTGGCATTTGAGTCAGCAAGACTATGACCAGACACTGGAAACCTATGAAGACCTTTGTCTTCGAGGAGGAGAGGCCTCCTTTCGAGAACTTGCCGCCTCGGCAAACCTCAAGACGCCCTTCGAAGAGGGTCTGTTACCAATGATCGTGCAAACCGCTACACAATTTCTCGCGACGTCTGGCAAATAAAAATTCTCGGCACCACGCCCCCAACACAACCCCTCAAATCAGCGGCTTAATTTCCCACCGCCGCTGGAACGAGGTTCCACGTTCAATAGATGCCTGACAAAGAAATCCTGAGTCCGCCGGTAGCCGTACGGACGTGATCCAACACCATGCCCACCGCCAGGCACCAACAAAAAATCAAAATCCTTATCCGCCCTTATCAAGGCGTCGACGACCTGTAGCGTCGAGGCGGGATCAACATTTCGGTCGAGTTCACCGACGATCAATAATAACTTTCCATTCAACCGATGAGCCTGGGTGACATTGGACTGTTGCTGATAATGGGGACCAATTGGCCAACCCATCCATTGCTCATTCCACCAGATCTTATCCATCCGGTTGTCATGACATCCACAATCGGCCACCGCAACCTTGTAAAACTCACCATGTGCCAACAATGCCCGTAACGCACTCTGGCCGCCTGCTGACCCCCCAAATATCCCAACCCGGGCAAGATCCATGCCGGAATACTTTCTGGCAGCAGCCTGGAGCCACCGAATTCGATCGGGAAAACCACTATCACCCAGGTTTTTCCAACAAACATCATGAAACGCTTTACTCCGATTGGATGTCCCCATGCCATCAATTTGAACCACAATAAAACCCAGTTCAGCCAACGCTTGGGTCCTGCGATAGGAGGCATAACTTTTGGGAACAAAAGAGCCGTGGGGACCAGCATAGATGTATTCGATCACCGGATATTTTTTCTGAGGATCATAATGAATGGGCAGGTAAACCACGCCAAAAATCATGGTCTCTCCATCCCGTCCCGGAGCAATGAATCTTTGAGGTCGCCGCCATCCCGTTGCCAGCAACTTTGAATCGTCCCCTGATTCCAGGCTACAGACCAGCCCGCCATCTACAACTCGACGAATTTCGTGAACAGGAGGCAGATCGACCCTGGAATAGGAATCAAGCAAGTATCGGCGACTGGGTGAATAGCGGATCGTATGATCACCATCACCCCGCGTCATCACCACGAGGTTTTCTCCAGAAAAGTCCACACGACAATGGTGTCGATAATAGGGATCCTGATTAGGTATGATTCCACCCGCTTGGAACCAAATCTGGCGAAGATCTTCGTCGACCCTGTCAATTTTTCGGATCAGCCATTTACCGGAAGTCATCCGATTTTTCATTTCTCCGGTTTTTGCATCGTAAAGGTAAAGATGATTCCAGCCATCTCGTTCGCTGGACCAAATCACTTCATCGGTTTCGGGCAAATAATGGATTTTAAATTTGTAGTTATAGTCAATAAAGGTCTCTGCGGTTTCATCAATGATTGATCGGACTATTCCGGTCAAAGAATTGATCCCAACCAAACGCATGACCTGGTGCCCTCGTTGGTTGTAACGGAATCTGAATTCAGCCGAATCATCGGTCCAACTCAATTCAGATAGTCGCCAAGGCGTTCGAAAAAGCGTGTCACTGACCGGCACCACCTGCTGCTTTTCAACGTCCACCAACACAGGCTTGCGAACCCGAATCCGATCACCAGGCTTGAGATAATTCATCGCATGCAATTTGGGCTGTAGTTGATCCTTGGGTGAAGATTCGATAGTCGACACAGTCCGTTTCTGGGCAGGCTGCTCCCGCAGGACAATGAACCTCTTGGAATCTGGTGCCCAAAAACAGCTGCCGGTATAGTAATCCTGATCGTGTCCATCGGTTGTAATCGTCGTTGACTGCTTGTCGTTTTTTCGGACCAGAACGATATTGTGATCCTTGATCTGTACCGAGTAATTCCCGTCCGGTGAGGATACGGAATTACGGGAAAATCGCTTTCGCCGTCCTGCAGAATCCCGCTTCAAAGGCATCCGCTGATTAAGCTTCGACTGGGCGGTCACGGCAAACTTGTTCTGCCCGTCGGCAGGTCGAAAAACAGCCAGGGGTAAACCTGCTCCATCAGCGGCCACCCAGACCTGCTCTTCATACGCCGACCTGGTAGCCGATTGACCGGCGGAAATCCTCCCGGCAGGTTGCGGTTTCCCCTGGGAATCGATCCAGAACAAACGAATCGCAGCAACCCTTTTGTTCTCGATGCTAATTTCAATCGGTTTTTCACTCGGCATAGAAAATCCGATTTCCAAATCAGCCGTTTTCTTTTCGACAGGAATATCCGACGAACGGACTTCGATGAGTTTGGAATTGGTCCGGTCGACCTTAAATGTTTTTCCCTCATTCTGAAAAAAAACGTATTTCAGATCTTTATCCAAAACAATGGAATCAAATGGCAAGTTGGATTCAGAAACCGGCTTCTTCAAGACCACGGCCAACTGCTCGGCCACTCGCCGTTGATCAAATGCTGGTTTTCGAATTCCTTTTTCCAAATCGACCACAACAAACACATTTTCGTCAGTTCCCAGAGCAAGCCGATACCACAGAGCGGACTCCTGATGAATCCAATGAGGTTCCACGCGGTGTTGAAAGACCTTGCCCCGATTCTCTATTGACTGGCGATTCATGCGGGCATAATCGCTCGAGGTTCCTTGGCCGCGGCACTCCGAAACAGCGCACACGAAAACACCGCACACGAAAACACCGCACGCAACGGCATGGGTGACCATCAGTAATCGAACCGCCCGAATCCACTTTATTTGGAGCGTCGGCCTGAAAACAAAAAAGGCAGCATGAAGCTGCCCGATCGGATTGAAATTCATATCTATTGGGTGCTAATTCTGTTTGATATCAAAACAGACCAATTCATGTTGGTCACGGATAAAAAGCTTTCCGTCGAATACGACCGGATGTGGCCAACTCTTACCGTTGCGGACTGGCAACCGGAAGGAACCGTTCAATTTGTATTCATTGGGATTTGCTTCCACCAACGCCATCTTACCATCTTCATAGCGAAAATAGACATGACCATCAGCCGCGACAATCGCTGCCGATCCGTCGCCGACTCCACGTATTCGTCCTCCCCATTTCACTTTTCCAGAACGCAACTCCAGGCACATCGGCAAACCCTTGTTGTGACCATGTCCCATGTAAACGTGCCCATTCATCAAGACCATTCCACCATGATGATTCTGGACTTCGTTGGCCGGATAATAGTACACCTCTCTGTAATTCACACCCCTGCCTGACTTGCTCAGCTGGAGCAACGCTGATCCTCCGTCGCCGTAACCGGATGAGCAGAATACAAAGTCCCCGTCTACGATGGGCGTCGGAACATTCGCTGTACCATTGGCGATCCGTTCATACTGCCAAAGCGGTCGCCCGGTTTGGGCCTCTACGCTAATCAGACCACGGCCTACCAGCGTGATATATTGCCGCGTTCCTCCCCCCTGACTGATCACTAACGAAGAATAGCCAGCTCCGTCTTTACCGCGAGAACCTCCGTTTGCCATCGGTGTTTTCCAAATCACTTTACCCGACTTCTTGTCGAGTGCGACAATCATCGCGTTTGGTCCTCCGGGGGTACAAATCAATCGGTCCCCATCAATTAGTGGAGATTCAGAAAACCCCCACTGACTCATCATTTTGCCACCAAATTCGCTGGCAAAATCAACTGACCAGACCTCTTCTCCAGTCTCAGCCTTCACGCAAGCCAACTTTCCGTGAAACCCCAGAGCATAGACCAGACCGTCGTCATAGGTAGGCGTACAATGCGGTTCTCCCCGACCCGATATCGGCCTGTTCCAGAGAACCTCTCCGTCAGTGGAAATGCAAATAATCTGCTGACTGCCTTCCAATCTTCCCATGGTAAAAATCCTGCCATCAGCGATGACAAGGCTCGAATACCCGGCTCCAAGGTTGGAAGCTTTCCAGAGCTGGGCAGGCCCGTTCTCGGGCCAGGATTTCAAAAGCCCCTTCTCCAAGGACACGCCAGTGCGGTCGGGTCCCCGCCAGGATACCCAGCCATTGCTCTGGGTCGCCGGTTGCCCGCCGGAAGCTTTGGAATCTCCTTCTGAAAGTTTAGTGGTGTACTTCTGGCGGGTAAGATCTGAGAGGAATCTGCGATCCAAATCGCTTAATTGATTAATGGGAACTTCCACAAGGTTGCCATTCTCTTTTTCAAGAGCCACCTTTCCATTCTTGTTACTGACCAGCTTGGCTTTGACTGAAAACTTGCCCGTCTTATCGGTCCAAGTTCTTACACCGTCATCATCAGTCGAAACGATCGTCCAAAACGACAACAACACTACCAACATTGATTTCATCACCACGTCTCCTGTTCTCAGTACGCAGGCATTTCCAACGTCATTTTTTCAATATTCAAAATCTTTTGCCAGCGTTCGGTAAAAAAAAGGCTCATTTCATGGGTCATTCCTGCGGGCACCCTGCTTAATCCGCAATGAAAATCGAGTTTTCCCTCAAACGATCGCTTCTACCAAGTCGATTGGGTGAACGAGATTCTGACAACCGTTGCAAAGGACGACCGTTCACCTTAGATCCAGTCTTTTGCCGCCTTGACCAGAGAACTTATCTGACAGTGCTCCCGGGAAATCAAGGCGGGCCAAAACGAAAGGACAGGCCGCGATTGACCCCTTGCTCCGGTATAGCCGGTGACCCCGGGAGGACCACTGGTTACCAGTGGTGCCAATTCTCGCAACATGCGATCGGTATGATGGCGATGGGACGATCTCCCCGACACCCTGAGCACTACCTCCCACGGATCCGCCTCAACATTTTCAAACTGGACAGGTAGGCATCCCATTGCCGAATCCCCACTGCCCAGGACTTCATAGTGAAATTGATCCAGAACAATTCCATCTCTGGCCAATCTCTGCCGAATCATCTCACCGGCACACCTCGCTTTTTCCACCGCTCGACGCCCCGCCACAACGATCATGCCACTGGCAAAAAATCCGTCGTAGTAGGCGATCGACACCTTGAGCTTTTCCGGACGTTGATGTCCGGTGCCACCCTCGAAACTCACCACGTCGGGATCATCCTGAAAAAATCGCACCTGACTAAAGTCGGCAATGACATCTGGCGTCATATAATTCTGAGGATCACCGATTTCATAGACTAACTGCTCGGCACATGTCCGTGTGGAAACCACCCCACCGCTTCCTGGAACCTTGGTAATTTTACCCCGACCGGACGGATCAATCACCGCAATAGGATAGCCCACATCCCCCAACTGTAAGTCAGGAGTCCACCTCGAAAAAATTCCGCCGGTGACCTGAGCACCACACTCGATCAAATGACCAGCCACTGTCGCCATGGCCAATTTTTCAAAATCGTCGTCACTCCAGCCATGCTCAAACTGAACAGGCCCTAAAACCAGCGAAGCGTCGGCCACTCGACCTGTAAGAACAATCCTTGCTCCCTGTTCCAGACAATTGGTGATTCCCGCCGCTCCGAGGTAGACGTTGGCGCTGGCAATCCGATTTCTGATCGTCGAAATCGCATCACCGGTTTCCATGTTGGCCAAGGTCTCCCCTGCATCAATTAACTCGTTCAACCGGGGGAAAATATCATCCCCGCTGGCAACCCCAATTCCCAGCTCGGCCATCTCGGGATCACTTGCATGCTCCAGCACACGAGCCACCTGCTCGGCACATGCGGTTGGATTCATTCCACCTCCATTGGTCACCAGTCGAAGAGAACCATTCTCCCTGAACTCCTGCTGGATGGATTCAACAACGCATGGAACTTCAGTGACATACCCCTTGGATGGATCCTTCTTCTTTTGGTGGGCCAGAATCGAGAGGGTCAATTCCGCCAGGTATTCCAGCGTCAGGTAATCAAGATTCCCGGAGGACACCAGGTCTTTCGGAGCAGCGGGCGAATCACCCCAGAATCCTGCTGCATTTCCAACGCGAATCGATTTCATCAAAAACAAACCAAAAAAATCAGGCGAAGTGTTCTTTTATTCTCGCGGCAGTCATCTCTGGGCACAACAACAGAACAATCTTGTTAACAACAACATCCATCCTAGCCGGGAATTTCCTGCCGGTCAGGATGATCGTCCCCGGTTCGCCCTGCACCGTCGGTTCACCTGATTGATTTCCCATCCGATCCCTGCACAAGAACCGGATCGGCAGTTGAGGCCACATTCCCCCAATCGAACTATCGCCCTGTTATTTTCCGCCCCAAAAGCGAAGCCTCGTTGAAGAGATCAGCTTTGATCAGGCCACCGTTTTTTGCTGGTAAAGGTAAGGGTTCAGGGCTGGATCGTTATACATCTTGAATTGACGATAGGTCCTATGGCGTTTCCTGCCCGCCAACAGATCGCAAATCAACTCATCCAATGATTGAGCTAATTCGGACCGTTGCAACAGACAGATGGCAATCTTTTGCTGCACGGAGTCCAAATGCTCCTGACCGACATCGTTCCGCTCCAACTGCTCCTGCAGATGATAGATTCGTAATGCGATGATCGAAAGCCGATCGATGACGCTTCCGGGCGTTTCAGTATTCATGGGGGCGGTGCACTTCTCCAGCTCACCCTGCTGGCTCAGCGTTTCTGAAATCCAGTCATCGATTTTTTCGATCCAGTCGTTGCGATTCTGATTCAGGGTATCGATATTCCGCTTTACTTGGGCAATTTCTGAATCGGTAACATCGCGACTCCGGGCAATATCTTCCTGATGCCACAAGTTGTAGTTAAAAGCATGTTGCTTGCAAACGATCCCAAGAAGGCCATCGTAAAGATTATCAACCGGTTCAATATGCCACCTCGCAACGGTTGCTTCTTGCAACTTGAGAACAGCTTCACTTTTAAACATTCGCTTCCTTTCGAATGACAGTCTGTCGAAAACAGCATCACGGTATCGTCCGCCACAGCATGAACCGACTGGTTAGACACCCATCGGCTCTGCGCCCAAGGATTTAATTTGGAACATATTTCCATTTTGAGCAATGCGAATTTTTTCCGACCAGGAGCGAACAGCAAGGGAACCCATCCCATTCCCCCCCGTCCGCTTAGCGCGGAAACGGGCAAAAAGCAGTTAGGCAGCCGCTTTTCCCTCGCCCACGTCGATTTTTCGGTTGATTCCCCAAGGGAAGCTCAGGCCGACATCAGATTGAAAAAGAGAGAGAATCGAGGGGATCAGGATCCAAAATCACCTTTGCCGGCAAGTGAAATGTCCGATGCCAGCAGTTTACAAGCCAGAAACGTTTTTCCTGTCGTAATAATCGTTACCAAAAAGCCTGCACGGCCGTTTTTTTCAAAAAAAATACTTTTCGGTTCAAGTCGCATAGCCTAATCTTCTGCGTGAAGCTCATGATGCTCCGTCTACGCCAATGGTACTCGTTATGATTAAAAATCGAATTTCTATCCTGACAATTGCGATCCTGTTCAGCGGAATTCTCACCGAATCCTGTCAAGCTGGGCCTTTGCTGGATTGGTGGCGGGGCTTACGGGCCAAAACGGCGTATCGATTCAACAATACGTTTCGCGGCAACAACAACGCGTTTCGCGGAAACGCCCAAACGCAATTTTCAGCCAAACCTGGCATTTCAACCGTTCCAGCCCCTGGAACCACCATGTGTCCCAAAGTGGCTTACCAAACAGTCAATCGAGTCGTCGCCAATTATGTACCCTACACGGCGTTTCGAACCGAATGGTATCGAGTTCCCACCACCTACTACCGTCCTGTCACGGCCAGCAATCCTCAAACTGGGTGTATTTCCACAGTCATGCAGCCTTGCACGACCTATCAGATGCAAGCTCGCCGAGTCCCCTACACGACCTACCAGACCGTCTATCGAACAGTCCAAAAAAGGATCCCCTACACGACTTATGTCACCAGCTTTAATACAGCCGGAGCCGCAGGTTGTAATTCCTGTGGAGTGAACCCAACAGCCACTCCCAGCATGGGAACCCCCTATGGAACCACTGTCCCCGGCAACATCAGTTACGGATTAAATACCAATGGTGGCTTTCCAGTGCCAGCAAATTCTACGCCCATGCTGAATCCGGGTGAAATCACTCCAGACACAACGATGCAGCGTCCCGAGATCGAAACCCCCAGCCCGATGCCTGACCCGACCATTGAAACCAACGACGAGGCCTCCAACAATCCATCAGGATTAATTCCACCGGCCAACACCTTACCGGCAAGCGAATCGCCAAGCACCCATGACAATTTCAACAAGGCTCCGGCGGTTGTCCACGACAGGAATCACACCGCTTCGTTGATTCGCGGAAAATGGGACTATTCGCCGGTCAGGCATGCCTCATACCATGCTCGGATCGAAAACCAGTCCGAGGTGGTTTCAGCTACCGCCGCCCGACCATCCGCCGCCCGACCATCCGCTGGCACACCATTGACGCCGTTTCAGTCAAAAGGCTGGCAGACAGTTAAACCGTAGTTGCAGCAGCCAGTAAAAAACCGACTGCCGAACCGTCTGGTCGCCAGCTTTTAGCTGGCAAAATAAATCCAAGGCGACCCAACCACTATCAACCACCAACGCCCTTCCCCCCATTTCCAAAGAGAAATCCGGGAAATCAATGTAGGGCAAAAAAGGTCATCTGTGGTAATTTCGTTACAGGAAGTTCGCGGGAATCAATATTCACCCGCTCCGAAATTCAAAAATGGCCGGCAATCACCTCCAGAAGTGTTTTGCTTGTGCCCCTTTTGAAAACAACTACCGGTTCAATGTCGGCAGGCTGGTGAAACAGCCCTCCCGATATCCGGCCCATCGTAGTTGGTTCCTGAACAATAGATTCATGGAGGAATCATGCCTTTGCAATCGTTTCGAAGCCTTTGTCTGATCATCGTTTTGGTACTTGCTACCTGTGGCTGCCGTAAAGATAAGGCATCCTCAAAAACTGAGGCGGAAACCCCACTCCCTGCGAACCATTCAAACAATCCCAACGCAGGCGTCGCCACGATCAACGTCACAGAGATTGCCAGAGTTTCGGGAAAGCTGCGTGAGATCAACGTGCAGCTCGATCAACGCGAAAAGGAATTTAACCTCATCCTCGATGGACTACGAAAAATCCATCTTCAGGAACTCAAAGAACTGGAAGAAACTTTCGAGAGTGTGGCAACCGAACAAGACAAGAAAGCAATCGCGGATCTCAGGAGCCAACAGGCTGGCACCTACAACAGGCGATGGCAGGAAACGAGGCTGCAGCTCACCTCTCTCAAACAAAAACTCGACGAGCAATTCCTCGCCGTTCTTCAGCCGATTACCAAAGAGGTTGCCAGCAAAAAAGGGCTAAGCGTTGTCATACGTCAGGAGAATGTCTTTTGTGCCACCAACCAGTTTGACATTACCTCGGCAGTTTCAAAACGTTATATGGAATCTTTTCCGGTCTCCCAATCGAGTCTTCCACCAGAACAGGTAGCGGAGATGCCATCCAGGGACAGCGTTTTCGAACCTCGCAAGTAAAGGCTTCGGCCCTCAAAAGAATCTGATGAACGACCTGGGACCACCAGACTGGCCTCCAGCGAATCCAACATCTGGCCAAGCCCCCCAACTAGAATCCAATACACCGGCGGTCCGGGAAGCTGGCGATTAACGGGAATTAATCCCAAGCAAAAAATTCGTCTAAAACCTGGTCGTATTGCACCGGCATTGGATCACCATGTCCGCCATCGGTGATTTCAAAAAACCTCTTTGGCTGATTGGCGGCAGCGAACAAGTCCCTGCCCTGTTGATAGGGTATTGTCCGGTCGGCTGTTCCATGGGAAATCAAGAGACGACCACCATAATCTTTAATCTTTGCGAGAGTATTTAATCGATCCTCGGGAATCACCCAATGCACCATCCCGCCGGTCCGCTGCTTGGCAACGTCCCGGAAAGAGGTAAACGTACTTTCCAGAATCAACCCCTTGCATTCAAACTCAATAGCCAGCGTCGCGGCGATTGCTCCACCCATCGCCCGCCCCATGACAATGATATCGGCAGGATCCACTTTGCCGATTTCAGCCGCCTTTAACAGCGCGGCTCGACCGTCGACCAGCGCTGCTGCAACCGTCGGCTTGCCAGCACTGCGCCCGTAACCTCGGTAGTCAAACAAAAAGATTGCCACTTGATGCTTTTCCTGCAGGCGGTCCATCCGGGCGGTTCTGTGGGACAGGTTGCCACCATTTCCATGACAGAACAAAACGACTTGCCTTGGTTTTACACTACGAAAAAAACGGCCATCCAACTGCGTCCCATCCTGACTTGGAAAAATAACGCGTTGGCCTTCGATCAGCAGTCTTCTGAAACCACGCGGATACTTGACCGGCTGAAA
This sequence comes from Planctomycetota bacterium, assembly GCA_014238905.1. Taxonomy (GTDB): domain Bacteria; phylum Planctomycetota; class Planctomycetia; order Pirellulales; family Pirellulaceae; genus JABAAE01. The sequence continues at coordinate 199,606 of JABAAE010000011.1, read as the reverse complement.
GAGAATCATTTCGTCGATGGACTGCCACGAGCTCAGTTGTCCATCGACATCTCCTGCCTTGGGACTCGTTTTCGCACGATCCAGAACCGACTGCTCGGACTGGATTGGGTCCGAATCGGTAAAGGTAGCAGCGGTCGCAAAAGAGGAACCGGTTCCATCTTCCGCCTTGGCATCATCTGGGGTATCGACACTGGACTGGGCAGCTTTGTTTTGTTCGGAATAGGCTTCTCGGTCTCGTTCGCCCAACTGACAGCCGGGCATCCAAACGACCATTCCAACCATCGCCCACATCACCACCAGACCAACGGGGTGATGTAAACCGAAAGCGCCCCGGCACCAAGAAGACACGATGAACATTATTTCTTACCTGTTGGATTGCAGAATCCCACCGGACACCCCGGTTTTTCATTAATGATGCGGCCCCTCTCTCCCTAGACCGAAACGCAGCTTAGAGGATTCCACCGATCCCGAAAACATGAATGCTGCCGCTCTAATGAACGACCAGCGTCATCTCCTGCCATGACAGACCGGGTTGGCAGCATGACAGCCAACCCAGACAAACAAACGCATTGCGTTGAGACCGACAACCGGATCTATCAACTCCTGTTAGCCAATGCGTTTACTTTTACGGTTGCCTGGGTCGATTCCGAATTTATCCATTTTCGGATATGATAAAGATTCGTAGACGGCTATCCTCTGGGCAGTCCGCCAACGCCTCCCTCGTGTCGAATCGTGACGCAGCGATGCAAACCACGCTGCCTGGGCCTTACGAATTGTTTTCCGAGAAATCGAATGAAAAGAAAAAAAACTGCCTCCTGTTCCCAGCTTCTGCTGATGTGCGTTATCGGGTGCATGATCCTGACCGGTGCCAAAGAAACTCAAGGAGTTGATCTCAAAACCTGGATCGAGACTGTCAAACGGGTCGGCCCCGAAGGAAAAGGACACGAAGCGGCCATACAGGCAATGTCAATGCTCTCGAAACAACCGGCGGATTCGATTCCCCAGCTTTTGGAAGGCATGAATGGGGCCAATCGATTGGCCGTTAACTGGCTTCGCAGCGCAGTCGAATCCGCTGCCGACAAGGGAAACCTGCCATTAGCAGAGATCAAATCATTCCTTGAAAAGAAAGACAATTCTCCATTCGCCAGACGATTGGCATTCGAGCTGATTGTTGCCGCAAGCCCCGAACAGAAAAAAGCCATGTTGCTTGAAATGCTGGATGATCCCAGCCTGGAGATACGCAGGGATGCGGTTGAATTGGAACTATCCAAAATCAAAGCGTTGACAAAGCAATCCGAAAAAATTGCCGGTTACCGCAAAGCGTTGTCTCACTCAAGAGAAATCGCCCAGATCAAGTTGATCGCCGATGCACTCAGTGAGTTGGGTGAAAAAGTCAACCAGGTCAAACACTTTGGCATGATCATGCAGTGGCATGTGGCAGGCCCATTTGAAAACAAGAATCAAGCAAAATTCAATCAGGCCTATCCGCCAGAAGAAAACCAAGATCTGAAACAGACGTTTACGGGAATGGATGGTATCCAATTCGGATGGAAGCAGTATCAATCCTCCGACGAAGAGGGGATCGTTGACCTCAACAAGGCTCTTGCCAACCACAAGGGCGCTATTGCGTACGCCTACAGTGATTTCTACTGCGATAACCCGAGGCAGATCGACGTGCGTCTGGCATGCATCAATGCTAATAAAGTGTGGATCAATGGAAAACTGGTGATCTCCAATGATGTCTATCACGCGGGTATGAATCTCGATCAGTACATCGCCAAAGCATCCCTTAAAAAGGGAGCCAACACGATCCTGATCAAGGTCTGCCAAAACGAACAAACTGAGTCCTGGGCTCAGCGATGGCAGTTTCAAATTCGCGTGACCGACGATACCGGAAAAGCATTAGGCGATGGAAAACAAAAATAACCTCTTCTAAAGCCCCAAACCCAACACCAGCCCTGATTCAACTCCAAACGGAACGATTCCGCAGACAGGATAAACTATGAGTATCAGATCATTGACAGGCCACACGCTTTGTTTCCTCTTTCTGGCATCAGGGAGCATCATCGGTGACGACTGGCGACAATTCCGTGGCAATAGCGGTACCGGATCGGACTCGAGTCCCAAAACATTGCTGCCAAACTCATTTACCGAAACGACCAATCTCACGTGGAAGGTGGACCTGCCCGCCAAGGGCGTATCGAGCCCCATCGTGGTGAAGGATCGGGTTTTTGTCACCGCTTCCAGTGGAGCGATTCAAGACAGAATTTATGTGCTCTGTTTCGATGGACCGTCTGGAAAACAGCTCTGGAAGCGGGAATATTGGGCAACCGGTCGCGGTTATTGTCACCCCACCAGCGCCAATGCCGCCCCGACGCCGGCAAGCGATGGAGAGTTTATCTACGCTTTTTATTCATCCAATGATCTTGTTTGCCTGGACCTTGACGGAAACTTGCAGTGGTTCCGTGGATTGACCTTCGATTACCCCAAGGCTGCCAACGATGTTGGGATGTCATCATCACCCATCGTCTCCAACGGTGTGATCATCTGCCAGGTTGAAAATCAGGGCGACTCCTTCGTCGCTGGAATCGAAGCAGCAACAGGCAAATCGCTTTGGAAGGTCGATCGTACCCGGGACTCCAATTGGGCTTCACCGGCCGTTGTCAAAGCGGATGGTTCTCGTCCTGCAACCGTTATTCTGACCGATCGGGCGAGCGTGATAGGGGTAAACATTCTCACCGGAGAGCAACTTTGGAAGTTTCAAGGCAGAGCTTCATCGGTCCCATCGACAACCGTCTTTGGCGACATTGCAGTGGTCTCGATGGACGGGACAACGGCTCTTCGATTTTCCGCCGACTCCAAAGTGCCAACCCAACTCTGGTCCAACAAATCATTGTTGTCAGGAAACGCCAGTCCCGTGGTCCATAACGGGGATCTGTACATCATGAACTCCTCCGGAGTGGTCTCTTGCAACGACGTTCAAACCGGTGCCAAGAAATGGCAGGCCCGCACCGGCAGGGCGAAGCATTGGGCGACCCCGGTCGCCAGCGGCAACCTCATGTTTGCCTTTGATCAGGGCGGGTCAGCAAGAGTTTTGAACTTGAATGATAAGGGAAAAACGGTCCATACCTATCAATTTCAAGATCAGTCTTTTCTGGGAACACCGGCAATTTCCAACGGAGCTCTTTATATCCGAAGCAATTCCCATCTGTTCCGTATTTCTCAGCAATAAAGGTCTTCTCGTTCAGGAAAAAAAGGCTTTGAGAGCCGGTCCAACCGACGCCCCATCAGCCTTCGGCAATAATCCAATTTCCCTGAACAGCGTGAGAGACCAATGGTATCAAGAGATGCTAAAGAGAAACGATCGGCTACCGGTTCGATCCAATCGAATCGATAACTCCGGAGACGTCGATCAAATGTAATTGGCGTCCGGCACCGGTGTGGGGAGAATCGATGCAGACAATCCTCCCGTCATGGCTGGAACGTGGATGAGTATCACAACGCCACTCACCACGGTAGTCCGCCGGCAAATGAAACTCACCCAGCCAGACCCTGGTTTTCGTTGGAACATGGTACAGGTAGGGTTTCTGATTTCGATTTTTGTCGGGATAGGTATCGTTCAAGATCCAGGGTGACTTGGGTATCGGTAAATAGGTGTTGTGCCCGTTCAACGTCATGACATCAGCACCTACCGGTTCGATCGTCGGCGTTTTGTCTTTCATCAGGTAAAATCCAGCCTTTTTTCCAACTGGACGGGTCCACATACAAACATGTTCTGGATCACGCCAAATAAAGTGCGACGTATATCCGGACGGATCAAGGACGTACACATCCGATCCATCGACATTGGCGGTGATCATCCGGGTGGTAAATCCTCCAACGGCTTTCGAAGGATTCGAATCATCCTGCTTTCGCCAACGATGCAGGGCAATAAAACGATTTGAGTCGGGACTAATCAAAAGATGGTTGAAGTAGTGTTTGACCCCGGTTAATACACTTCCGTGGTGCGGAATTCGGGCTACATCCGCCAGCGAGAGAATTAATCGTGATTTCCCGGAGACCATGTCCACCTTAAAAACACCGGAGTCCTTGGGTGCCATGCTTTCGTGGTTTTCATCATCCAATCCCACATAGCCATAGCCCGGCCTCATGATCTGTATTCTTGCAAAATCTGCAGCCAATCCGAATGCTCCGTTGGCAGCCAGCGTATAAACCGGACTCTCCAGTGTTTTTTGATTACGACTCCTGACGTCGACAACATGACTTACGAATCTACCTTTTTGACGGTCATTGAAAATGACTTTCTGTTTGGATCCTGGCAGCCATTGCAACATACAACCTTGTTGCCAACCCCAGGCCTGGCTTTGGCCTAGTTCAATCCATTGATCTTGGTTTTGGGTGTCCACCATTCCCACCTTAATCGTATCTTCGGCCGTCGGAGTTCGATGTTCAAAATTGACCTGGTTCGAAAGGACGAACCGATTGGTGGGATCAAACTGCAGCTTGTCGTAATAGCCAAACCAATGATGTTTCGGGCCGCTGGTAATGGTGCGAACCGGCGGAAACCTCTTGGATGAAATCGCGGCTGGCAAGCAACTGTTTCCCAACGAAATAGCGGCTGTCGCCCACAAAAAGTCTCGACGCTTCATCGCAAACCTGCCAAACCCAAAAAAACATTGACTCAACTGATCGACCGGCATTCAAAACTCAAATGCAATCCCGGGCCAGGTCGCTGTCAAGCGATTTTAACTAACTGGCCCACGAACCGGCCTTGATGACTCCGCCCTGCAGCACTGCCAGGAAACGAGATCGATCCTCCAGTACGCTAATATCCTTCAATACATCACCATTGACAACAAGCACATCTCCCAGCTTACCGGTTTCCAATGTTCCGAATTCATCAGCTCTTCCCATGATCTCGGCGCCCGTTTGGGTGGCGCAGCGAATGGTCTCCAAGGGAGAAAAACCAACGTAATTCACAAAGAAAGTAAGCTCTTTGGCATAAGTTCCGTGGGGAGTCCACGCAAAACCATAGTCCCCCCCCATACCGAGACGTCCACCCGCTTCGAGGATCCGGCGGGCGCTTTGAGCTCCTCCTTCGAGTGTCTCCTGGTGCCCATCAATGACGGCCGGCGGCAACCCGAAATCTGGACCAAACTCCACGCTGGCCCATTCGAATTGTAGCGCAGGAACGACAGGAACATCCCGTTCCAGAAGCAGTTCCAGCGTTTCATCGTCCATAAAGGTACCGTGCTCCAACGAATCGTATCCGGCCAAAAGAGCATTTTTAATTCCCTCGGTCGCGCGGCAATGACCGGTCACTTTCATGGCATGGTTATGCGCGGTCTGGACCACCGCGTGCATTTCCTCATAGGTCATGCACAAGGTATGGTGGTCGTTGCTATCCGGAGCAGCGGCATCGCCGGTGGGATAGGTCTTGACCCATTCCACACCATCCTTGACCAGCTTTCGCACAGCAGACCGGGCTTCGCCTGCACCATTTACCAACAAGATCAGACCTTCCATCCCGATCTTCCGATAGTCTGGATTCCAGTCCATCAGTCCACCTACACCACAAATTTCCCGACCACTGGCCGCAAGTCTTGGACCCAGAATCAAATCTTCTTCGATCCCTTTTTTCATCCAAACATCAATGTTAAACAGACTCCCCCCACTGCGAGCGGACGTGTAACCACATTCCAATGCCAATTTTGCATTGGCCGATGCCAGCAAGGTGACGTATTCCACAGGGTATTTAATATCCAAGTCTTCCAACTCGGCAACATTGAAATAGGTGGGATGAAAATGTGCTTCCACCAGCCCCGGCATGATGGTGCCACCTTCTGCATCCAGAACCAATGCTTCCGCGGCCGCAGGCGGTGCCGACTCAGTCGAACCGCAATAGGCAATCAGCCCATTCTCAATCACCACAGTTCCCGACCGAATGGGCTCTGCCCCGGTACCATCGATCAGTATTCCATTGTTGATGACTGTTGTTCCAGTGGAGAGTTTCATTGGCTAACCGGTTTCAGGGTATAGATAATCGAAAAACCGCGATCCGCCGCGGCGTGCTGCAGACCAGTTCTGCCAGACTCCCTTATTGGACAAATTTCCAGCACTCATTTCAAGTAGCTTCTGAAAACGGCGCAACCACTCCAAGACCGCCCGTCATCCGATCGTGCCGTAGGCCAATGGTTAATCACCGTTGGAATCTGTCAGCGGAAATCAATTTTCCTTTCGGACCAAAACAGCGTTCAGTCAAGTCGGTACTACTTTTGACCTGCTAAGGGCTGCCATGCTGAAATCCCGTCGGCCTGTTTCTGTTTTTGATAAAGAACATGGAAGGGCTGAACTTTCGAGTTAGGTGTTTTTTCATTGACCATCATCGGCACCGTCTTGTCCCACCATTGATCGTAATAAGACAACATGTCCTTGATCACATCCGGATGTTGCTGGCTGACATCAATCCTCTGTTCCGGATCGGCCAGCATGTCATAAAGCAGGTTTTTGCCTACCAGTCGAAATCGATGGTTCCTGACGGCAAAATTCACCCATTTGGACTGATTGGGATCGGCTCCCTTGGCCCACCGACCGCGATGGGTGATCAAATATCTATCTGGCCATTGGTGATCATCTTGAGTGAGGAGCTTCAGGAACGAACGCCCTTCGACCTGTCCCTGAGGAAGATCCGCACCGGAAATTTCCGCAAGCGTAGGGAGCAAATCAAGATGCGCAGTCACCTGATTCAGATCACGTCCGGATTCAAATTGCCCGGGCCAGTAAAAATAGGCGGGCACACGCACACCGCCCTCATCGGTCGAACCCTTCAGCCCCTTCATTTTGGCATTATAAAATGGATAGCCCGCGGCCAGAGGCCTCTTTGAATTCCCCGCACCGCCACCGGTCATTCCATTGTCAGAGAGGAAAATAATTAAGGTCTCTCGCTCAATCCCCCATTTCTTGACCTGGGTAAGGAGACGGCCCATGTTCTCATCAATATTCTCGATCATTCCATAAAAACCGGCCTGTTTTTTACCAAATCCCAAATCGGTAAACCGCTTCGTATTTTTGGGTGGTGCGATGAAAGGACCATGGGGCGCATTGGTGGTGACATAAGCGAAAAAGGGGGATCCCTCGTCTTTCACCTGCTGGATCCAATCCAGTGCGGCCGAAAAAAACACATCAGTACAGAAACCACTGGTTTTTTTGAAGACGCCGTTATGCCGAACAATTGGATCGAAATATTGATTGCCGGGAGCATCGGCACAGGAGCAATTGTATTTTTGACCGATGCCACCCGCACCATGAATAAAGGCCTCGTTAAATCCTCGGCGATGCGGTTGATAAGGTTCCTCATCACCAAGATGCCATTTCCCAAAAATACCGGACGTGTAACCGGCCGAGTTGAGCACCTGCGGCAAAATGACGGCATCCAACGTCATTCTTTCCCTCTCAAGAATGGTGTGGGTGATGCCATTTCGCATGGGATGACGACCAGTCATCAAGGCTGAGCGTGTTGGCGAGCAGGTCGGGCTGACCAGAAACCGGGTCAACCTTGTGGACTGATCATAGAGTCGGTCCAGAGAAGGAGTCTTGATCCAAGGGTGTCCGTGGCGACCTATCGGCCCATACCCCTGATCATCGGTCATCACCAGGATAATATTGGGCGGTGAGGGTGCGGCTTGCGGTTGGATTGTCGTCGGCTGTTCGGCCACTCCCAGGCCGCAAGCCATCAACATGCAAACGATCGCTATGGTTTCTCGTTTTTTACTTTTCATCATTCGATCTCGATTTAATCGGTTGGGGATAATCGCTTGGGAGAAAACCGACCTTGGCAAAAGGTCGAGTGGGGTATTGAAAAAACGACCCCGACTCCAAAACATTATTTCATTTTCAAAAGCCTGCATCATTTCTGCAACGACGACTTGTCCTAGCCTGCCCTATCGTCGCCAGATGAACGACCAACGGAGAGCTCGCCGCCTAGCGAGCGGTCGGCATTTTGGCACCCACTTCTGCTTGCCACTGGGTTAATTGATCGTCCATTTTACTGGCGACCTCGGGAAACTCTGCAACGAGATTTCGTTTTTCACCAATATCTTTTGAGAGGTCGAAAAGTTCCAATTTGCCATTCTCCAACCAGCGAATCAATTTCCAAGGCCCGTTACGAATCGCAGCCGTTGGAGCACCCCCTTGGTTTCCATAATGCGGATAGTGCCAGAAAATCGGCCCGCGATCCATCTTTTCCGCATTCAGGAGCGGAACGAAACTCATTCCATCCCGATGCATATCAGGCCTTTGTTTTAGACCTGCCAGCTCAAGGATGGTAGGAAAAAAATCAGTGCTGGTGACGTAATCGTCACTTTGACTTCCAGCTTGGGTCACCCCGGGAGCCCGGACCATCATCGGTTCTCTGATGCCGCCTTCATACATCCAGCCTTTACCAGCCCGTAAGGGAAGATTGCTTGTGGGGTGTCCCTCTGAAGTGGACAAACCGCCATTGTCAGACATGAAGATGACAACTGTATTTTCCGTAAGATTGAATTCGTTCAGCGCCGAAAGCACTTTCCCCACAGCCAAGTCCATCGCTTCCACCATTGCGGCATAAACGGCGTGTTCCTGCACGAGCCTGATTTTGCGACTTCCTTCTTCACCCCAAATGGGTCCTCCAAAACGAATACGAGCTTTCTTATCGAGGTACTTTTGTTTGAGATCTTCTCTGGACATCAGCGGGGTATGAACGCTGTAAAAAGAGAGATAGGTCAAAAACGGCTCATCCTTGTGTTGTTTTATAAATTCGACCGCCTCCGTTGCCAGACGATCCGGCAAATGCTCACCCACCGGTCCATCTTTCAAACGAGGATTTCCGTAGGGAGAAAAATAACGTTTGCCGCCGTAAGGGCCTCCCCGTTCAATCCCGCCTCGATTGACATCGAATCCCTGATCCTCCGGCCAAAATCCTTGGGGGCCGAGATGCCACTTTCCGGCGAAAAAAGTGGCGTACCCGCTTTCCTTCAGAACTTCAGCGACCGTTTTTTCTTTTAATGCCAGCCGGTCGGAATAACTCGCCGGCAACATCTTCGTTTTTCGTTTCCAATTTGCAGGCTGATTTCCGCCCGTGGGACTAATGTAATCGGTGATTCCCACTCTCTGAGGATACTGCCCGGTGAGGATGCTCGCTCGAGTGGGCGAACAGACTGGGCAGGCAGCGTAGGCGTTGGTAAATTTCATTGCAGAGTTGGCGAACCGATCGAGGTGAGGAGTTTCGTAAAACCCGCTTCCAAAACATCCTAGGTCTGTCCAGCCGAGATCGTCGACCAGGAAAAACACAAAATTAGTTGGTCTCGTTCCGCTGCCGGACAATCGGGAATCGGTGGACGATGGTTGACTGCCTGCCGTTCCAAGCTCATTACACCAACCCGCCACTGAGCCGCCCAAAAGGGTGAAGACCAGCAGGCAACACCAACCTCGCCCAGCCCGCCAACAATATTCGTGTAATGCCATGCTATCTATCCGTCAAATCTCAGTGGTTAATTATTTTTTTCTGAATGTTGAGCCGTTGCGATCAAAACGGGACAGTCAAGCCAAGCGTTTAAACAGCACCGATCACGGCCTCGCCCCATGATAGCAACGTATGCATGCACAGGGGGTCCCCACCCGAAAAAGCGACCTGATCAGAATAGATTTCCTAAACATCACGATTTGAACCTGCCGAATAAGAGAAAAGGGTTGATTAGCAGGCAGATCTTCTGCCAAAAGACTCGATCAGCCAAGTTTTCCCCAATGGAAATCAGAATGTATCCACCATCTTCTCGTTTGGCCGCAGCGCTGCTGCTGTTGGTCAGTCTATTTCAGACCGGATGTTCCATGTGCTGCGGCACCTACGACTATGCCTATGCCAGCCAGGGTGGGAAGTGGCAACGTAGCGACATGGAAAATGGACGCGTGGGTTCCCTTTTTTCAGATCCCTACCAGGATGCCATCCCGGGTGAGCTAGATCCCCTGAGAGAGTTGGACGATGAGGATATCGAACTCATTGAACCCGCTAAACGTCGGTAATCAACAGCAGCCTGTCAATCGCTGCTGATCTTCGGCTCTGTCCTCCAGGTGAGCCATCCGCAGGAACCACCTTGGCAGACATTCAAAAAGATCCAACGTATAATAAGCGTTTGTTGATCACCCTTTCTTCGGCAGGTCACTGATGCCCCATCCCCAAAATTATTTCCTTGTTATGGCGGCGTTGATTTCCTCGGCATTGTCAGCGCAATCAGACCCGAACACCACTACCCTGTTTGATCGATGGGACATCAACGGGGATGGCAAACTATCGTCTAGCGAACTACCTGCCAGAGTGCGTGGTAACTTCAAACGAGTTGACACCGATGGTAACGGCTTCATCTCCCGTCAAGAAGATGCGGCGTTTCGTCGTCGAGGGCAACCCAATGCGGGAGGAAAAAAGAAAAACGATTTAGGTGATACGGCGTTACCCCCACAAGTAAAAGTCGTTCGCAACGTCGCGTATATTCCGGGCGGCCATGCGCGGCAGAAACTCGACCTTTACTTTTTTCCACCCAAAGATCCTGAATCCGGCAAGACGGCGGAAAAACCTAAACCGCTCATCATCTGGATTCATGGCGGAGCGTGGCGAGCGGGCAGCAAAGATCGCTGCAGGGCCTTATTCATGTTGAATGAAGGCTACGCGGTGGCGAGCCTGAATTATCGATATTCTCAGCATGCCGTTTTCCCAGCTCAGATCCAGGATTGTAAAACCGCGATCCGTTGGTTACGAACCCATCATCAAAACTACAACCTGGATCCAGATCATTTTGGCGTTTGGGGGTCTTCCGCAGGCGGCCATTTGTCAGCGCTGGTTGGTACTTCGGGAGACTCTACCCGCCTAACAGCCAAGCCTACAACCGAATCGGTCAGCAGTCGTGTTCAGGCCGTTTGCGATTGGTTTGGCCCCATCGACATGCTGCAGATGAACTCTCACTCAGGTAAACTCGGCAGGATGGATCATGATTCGAAATCATCACCAGAATCGCAATTGATTGGCGGCCCCATTCAGGAAAACGTCGCGAAAGTAGCTAGAGCCAATCCGATCACTTATCTTTCTCCGGCCGACCCACCTTTTCTGATCATGCATGGTGATGCAGACCGCCTGGTCAGTGTTCGGCAAAGCATGCTGTTTCATCAGGAATTAAAAAAGAAAAATATCCAGTCTGAATTGGTCATCATCAAAGGTGGTGGACACGGGGGATTTGATCCAGCTCGAACCCGCCCCCAAATCATACAGTTCTTCAACCGGCATCTAAAGTAGATCCCAAGGAGAACTGCTGCCGTGAGATGGCTCAAGAGAATTCGCCGATTTCTGTTCGGCAAACCGCCCTTTTATACAGAGCACTTTGAGCCGGTGCGCAAAAAAAACCGGTCCTCCCGGGACCGGTTTGTCTCGTTTCCAAGGTTCACTTTATTGCCTGCCAGCGAGTTAGTGTTGGGTATTACCGCTGCGCTAAAGACAATTACTTGAACTTCGTCTGGCCTGGCATGGGTACTTCCGGTACAGGAATATCACCGAATTCCAGTTTTTCTGGTCCCAGTTTGGATTGGGAGTTCATCATTTCCTCCCACGTAATTCTCTTGCCCGTGTAACAGACTTCGCGGCCGAGAATCGCCAGCAACGTGCTATACGACATGTAGGTGCCATTATTGATCGGTTTGTTGTTGCGTATACCGTCAAACAAGGCAACATGCTCAACATCGTACATGTTAGGCCTTGGTCCCTCATACTTATAAACAACCTTATCGTTCAAAGTGATTTCATTGCCAAGGATTCTTGCCCGACCATTGGAACCGTAAACATAATCATCCGTTTCACGGAAAATGGGACCACCCTGTTGACGACAATAGGCAAATGTCTTCACACCGTTGGCCCATTCGTAACAAACGGCGAAATGGTCGTAGATATTGCCAAAGCGAGCGTCAGTTCTGACTTGCCGACCACCACATCCGTAGGCTGCAACAGGTGGCGTGTCGCCCATGAGCCACAATGCTTTATCAAGACTGTGAATATGCTGCTCCACAATATGGTCGCCCGATAACCAATGGAAATAGAGCCAGTTTCTCAACTGGTAATGCATCTCCGTCCAGTCATCCTTGCGGTTGCGTTGCCAGAGGAGACCGGTCAAGTAGTTCTCCTGAATTGTCGTAATATCTCCGATGTAACCATCCCTGATTTTTCCGACCATGTCTTTCACGAGGTTGTCGTAACGCCAGCAAAGTCCTGAGACGATACTTAGACCTTTTTTCCTGGCCATTTCAGAGGTTTCCAAAACACTCCGAACTCCCGGAGCATCGACGCCAACTGGTTTTTCACAAAAAACATGCTTTCCCGCTTCGATCGCCGCTCTCAATTGCATCGGGCGAAAATAGGGTGGCGTGCACAACAGAACGACATCGATATCGGTTTCCAAGAGTTGCTTGTAACCATCAAACCCCAAAAAGCAGGTTTCATCAGTCACCTTGGTTTGATCTTTTCGTTTGGTTTCCAAGGTTTTCCGGCAGAATTTAAGCCTGTCCTCGAACATGTCGCATAAGCCAACCACCTCGTTTTGCGGGCTTGCATTTAGCGCGTTCTGGATCGCTCCGGATCCCCTTCCACCACAACCAATTAAGCCGATCCGCACCGTTTCACGGGTTCCGGCGCCATGGGCAAATCGCCCTACATTCAGCGTACTACCGGCAGCAACAGCCGCTGTCGCCGCCGTTGTTGTCTTTAAAAAAGATCGACGGGAATTCTGGGATGGATTCGAGTTATCGGACACGTAATTCTCCTGGGGAACATGGGCTGGCTGTCACGATCTCAAAGTGGCCATTTCAGGTCGCCGTTGGTCGAATACAGCCATCGGGTAGGCGTGATAAAGGATATGGAAATAACTTAACTAAACTGGCCGGTCTTTCCAGCACAAAGTCCACTGAAGCTCTCCCTTTCATTCTAGGAAGGAAGCCAACAGGATCATACCCAATTTTACCACATGTCGAAAAGAAGTTTTGGCCTGACCACAGCGGCCCGAACTCCGGTTCAGCTGGATAGGGACTCCGACGACGCATCCACTGGTGAATCTCCGTCTGACTCGGATTACTGCTGCTGCGATGACAGCCGCTCTGAATTCCCATTTTAAGGTTCGTCCGGATTCGCAGCAGCGATCGACGCCAATTTTTCCTGATTACCGACAATTCCGCCCGCGTACTCGACGTCATCGATTCGCTCAATCACGCGATACTTGCGACGATAGTCATGCTCGATGAAATCAACGAATCCAATCGCATAGTCCATATTGTCGCCCATTCTCTCGTTCAGAAGTTTTCGAGCGGTGTCAGCGACGAGGTCCTCAAGGGCCTCGTCTTTGACGATAAACTGGACTTCCAAATCAGTTTGACCACGTTCGTAAACCTTGATTTCGAGCACAGTGTCGTCGCAGACGGCATTGAGATCGTTGACGAATCGATTAAAAAATGATGGGTAAAACCGCTCCCCGTCACGATTCAAAATGTAGTTGGAATCCTTTCCTTCGATATTACGTACCAGAAATCGTTCTTCCCCGTTTTCATCTTTTACAAACTCAATGTCGGCGATATCCTTCATCTTGTAGCGAATAAACGGAAACTCTTTAATTCCGAGTCGAGTGATAATCATCTCCGGCTTGCCATTTTCGTTGGGCGCCGTTTCCACGTAGGCGACGTTGGCAAAAACCTCCAGTCCATTTCGAGTCTCATGCGCTATTTCACCCAACTCAACGCTGCCATAGGAGTCCTCCACAATACTTCTTTTGAATACGTCCTGAATGTTTTTTTTCTGACAATCAAAAAAAGTCTCACCACTCACGTTCAACAGTTCGGGATGATGCTGAAGCGGCAAATCATATTTGCGGATGGTGTGCGCCACCAAGTTCAGAGGTGAAGGGAAAATCAAAAGCATCTTTGGTTTAAAACGGTTGATCTCATGCACTAATTCAGTCACCGATTCCCGATCAATTCGATCAAAGAGCTGATAACGAAATCCACAAAACTTGTCGTACTTGTTGAATTTCGCCATGTCGTCGATGTTGTAGGTGTTCCTGGGATAGAACACCAGAATCTTGTCGCCGGGCCGCCAACCCATGCGATACCAGCACTTGAAAAAAGTGAACAACATGGAAAACATATGGTGCTTGGTCATCTGAATCGTCAACGGCAGGGAAGTAGATCCCCCGGTTGCCATCGGCATCAGAAATTTTCCGGTCCGCAGGCGATTAATCGACTCCAGCGGTTTTCCGTCAAATTCAAGTGCCAAATCCGCAGCATCCTGCTCTTGGTAGCCGGTTAATAGATCGAATCCTGCCTCAGCATAATCCTGCTTGGAATAGGCCGGCAGTTTCGAATAGGCCTGAAAGAATGCTTCATCATCAACATGACTGGTTTCCGACAGGAACAGGTCAAATTTCCCGCGAAAATAATCGTTGTTTGCATTGACCTCTTTCAGCACTTCCTCGATATCACGCCTAATCTTGGGCTTAATATCGTGGAGCCGATCCTCAACGACGACCTCATCGTAGAGTTTTTTGACTCCCATTACTCGGAGTGCCATTTGCGTCAGGAATCTTCTCATCCTAATTCCTTGTAGTAGTACCGTTTCGCCATTAGGAATTTGCAGCCAGTGTAGCGGAAAATCTCATCAAACGCGACAAGCCCAATTTCAACCCCGACACGGACCAACCATCCGCTACTTGACCGGTAGCTGTTTGATTTTTCGTATCGCGTTTTGACAGGCACCCTTGACATGATAATCACGATTTAATTGAAAATGGCTTTCCAGCTCTTTGAGAGCAGCGCTGGCTGACGGTCCCATCTTTCCAAGAAACTCAGCCGCAGAACACGCCATCCCCCGTTCCGGATGGCCAAGCCGCTCAACCAGCAAGGAGATATGGCCATCGGGAGCATCTAGACGGCAAAGGGCGTAAGCCGCCGCAACCGCTTTTTGCTTTTGGGACTCCAGATTTCTCAATCGCGCGATAACCTGTTTTGCTTCAGGGTGCTTGGCATCAGACTTCCCAATAGCACCCAAGTGGTCCGCAGCCCAGTATTTGACGCCATCGCTGGAGTCATCCAGACATTTTACCAAAGCGCCAACGGCCGATTCGCCAAAGGGACCCAAAGACTTGACGGCCCGCAATCGCACCAGTTCATTTTGACTATCGAAATCTTTTTCCCAACCCGACAGAGTCCGTCCGGCGACAACCTTGGTTGGGTCCGCCGCTTTGGCAGACTGGGCGCAAGCCAAATCGCCCTTGGCCGCCATCAAAAGAAACAGGAGCCCGGTGACTCTGACCAACCCCGCGACTCTGACCAACCCCGCGACTCTGGCCAACCCCGTGACTCTGGCCAACCCCGTGACTCTGGCCAACAAAGACACTCTGACCCACAGAGAATCTAATCTGCCCCACCTGGAATCCACTGTCTCAATCAGCCCAAAATCGCAACTTTCCCTTATCCTCACGTCATGATCCTATTACGCCAAAAACCAAAAGCTCAATAAACAACACGGGTAAACGACCAGCCAAACGGTCATCAACAGGTACGCTGCCGATGATGACTATTTTATTCAGTGTCATCGGTTTATCCAGCATACCCGATTTTCCACTACAAATCGCTTAAATCAGCAGCTGATTGAACCACCGTCCTAACGAGGCATCGTTATTTCCTTGTTGTCGAGTCAGCAAAGCGATAGACTTTACAGCCCAATCCTAACACGTGAAAACTGGGCACTCATCTATGCAATCCTTATCAAGTAGGCATTTTACTTTGGGCATGCGCAGGCTATCAATCATCACGCTGTTTGTGATTTCCCAGCTGGCCACAACGCTGTCGGGAATTCCATTCTTGGGAGCTGAAGACTGGCCCCAGTTCAGGGGCGTGAATCGAGACGGAAAATCGACCTCAACCGGTTTGCTGGCGAGCTGGAAAAAAACAAAACCACCGCTGGTCAGGTCGATCTCCGGTGCCGGCACCGGTTATGCAAGCCTCTGCGTGGTAAACGGCGTTATTTACACGACCGGCAATTCCCAGCGGGGGCAATTTGTTTCGGCATTCAAACTTGATTCGGGTAAAAAACAGTGGTCGACCGAGATCGTCGGTGTCGTTCCCAATCATGCATTTGCCGGCTCCCGTTCTACGCCGACCGTCAGCGGAAAAAATCTATTCGTATTGGCGTCCGATGGCAAATTGGTCTGCCTGGACCTGAAAGGAAAACTGAAGTGGGAGAGGCAATTGCAAACCGATTTTGGTGGCAGCATGATGAGCGGATGGGGTTTTGCGGAATCCCCCTTGGTCGATGACGATAAGGTGATCATTACCCCTGGCAACGGTCCTTCGCTCATGGTCGCATTGGAGGCCCAAACCGGTAAGGAAGTCTGGAATTGTTCTGCCGAAAACTGGCAGCGAGGTAAAAACAGCCAAAATCAAAAACTGCCGCGGGGTGCCGGTTATAGCTCCATCGCCGTTGCCCGAATAATTGGTGAAAAACAATATATCCAGTTCCTGGGAAACGGAATCATTGGAGTTCGGGCCAAAGATGGAATCCTGAGATGGCACGACCAAAGGGCGGCCAATCCGGTGGCCAATTGCTGCATGCCAATTGCTCTGGCCAATAACGTGCTCTATTCTTCAACCCACCTCGGTGGCACCGCTCGAATCGCAATTGATTTACAAAAAAACAAAGTAACAACCGAGCTGGGATACTATCAACCGGCGAATCGCCTGCAATGTCATCATGGCGGGATGGTCCTGCATGAAGGCGTGGTTTACATGGGGCATGGAAAAAACCAAGGTTACCCCGTCTGCTTCGATTTCCAAACGGGAAAGACAAACTGGGGCGGTGTTTTTCGTGGGCCGGGCAATGGCTCTGCTGCGGTAGTCTACTGCGATGGGAATCTGATCTTTCGTTATCAAAATGGAGTCATCGCGTTGATTCAAGCCAATCCCAAGCAATACAATCTGCTTGGCAGTTTTCAGCAGGAGATTCCATCCGAAAATCAAAGCTGGGCCCATCCAGTGGTCGTGGATGGCTTGCTGTTGCTACGGGAAAACAACGAAATCATGTGTTACGATTTGAATTCCGCTGAATGACTCCAGTGCTCCGGCATGCTATCGGACACAGGCGGAATTCCAATCTGCAACCTGAGATGGGACGGGAAACCAAACGAGCGTTGAAGAGGCAGCCAAGAAATTTTTGAAAATATCCCCTGCCGTCTGCCCGCTGGCCTCCCATACTGAATACATCCCTGTTTCCATCCATGAATGCCCCAAATAGGTTATGACAGTCCCCCCTCTTCCCCATGAATTCCATCCCCTTCAGACCACCTTCTGTTAAAATGAGCCTCCTTGGCGTGCAACCAACGGCCCGGTCCTCGATTTGGGAACGCCCCTGTTTTAGGTTCCGGCCCAGATCGGATATCTCCCTATTTTTGAATCATCAAGCTTACCCATCGAAAACGCATCACCAATCGCAGCCATGATTAAAAAAGGGAAGCCAATCCGAGATCGTGAGGAAGTTGTTTTCTTTCCCACGGCCGCCAGGTGGGACTCAGAGACCAACCATTGGTGCCTGCAAATATCCGGCGCGGTTTATGATCCACAAAAGATCAAAATGCAGAAAAAGCTGATGGTACGAGTCCTCCGCCGAATCCTGAAGGCGTCTAACGCACAGGTCGAATCCGAACTATTCCAGAACAGAATCCGTCCTTTTACAGCCAATGTCCTGAAAGGGAGAGCCATCCCTATTCAAATCGGGTCCAGGTTTTTTGATCTACAAAAACGCACCAAACGTAACGGCCACTTCACCGCGAACGTGAAGCTCACCCCGCAAGAAGTGGATAGCCTTGTTGAAGAGGGAGCGGTCACCAACCGACTTTTAAATTTCAACCTTATCCTCGGTGACTCGGATGATCGGAAAATCTCCGGTCGGGTCCACCTGCTTTTGCCCGGTGGAAATTCAGTAATATCGGACATCGACGACACGATCAAACTTACCAACGTCGGGAATCGAGCCGAACTGCTTAGAAATACGTTTCTACGGGATTTTGAGCCCATCGATGGAATGGCAGATCAGTATCGAAAATGGGCTGACGCTGGTGCCGATTTTCATTATGTCTCGGCGAGTCCCTGGCAGTTGGTCCATCCTCTGTCGGAATTCCTGAATGCCCTGGCATTTCCACAGGGAACCTTAAATCTAATGGTCTACAAAATCCGAGATTCGGTTGTCAGACGGCTGGTATCCGAAAAATGGATTGGCAAAGCAAAAGTCATACGAAAGCTGGTCCGCTCATTTCCGCAACGGAACTATATCCTTGTAGGTGATTCCGTCGAAAGGGATCCCGAGCTGTATGCCCATTTGGCCGAAAGTTTCCCCAATCAAATCAAGGCCATCCTGATACGACAGGTGCCCGATTTTGAAATGGCTCCGTCCCGGGTCAAGCGAATTCAGTCACAATTGAGCGGGAAATCTTTTAAGACGTTTGCCCATCATCAAGAGTTACCCGATTCACTGCCTTTTCAAAACAGCTGAATCAAAAACTACCAATGCTAAGACCAGACGGCCGAACGCTGGAGTAGGGTTTTCGTTTTCTCGGCTAGCAAAAAAATAAAGCTCGGCTTTGCGACCGAGCTTTGCTTACTTTTCTAGATTTACCAAAAACCTACGCAGCAGCCTTTTCAGGGGCAGGTGGTATGGCATCGGCTTCGGAATCCGTTGCAGCAGGTGCTTCGCAACCTGAACAACCGGTCGCAGCACGACAGCCGCAGCCACGCTTGGGCAGCATCGACTTCAGCTTGGCAAGTAAACCAGGTCGTGAGCAGCAAGCATCTGCTGTGGCTTCTTCGGCCTCAGGTGCAGCTTCTTCAGCGCAGCACTTGTTGGCCCGTAGAAGTGTCATCAGCTTTGGAGTACTTCCACAGCATGACTTGGGAGCTTCTCCACAGCATGAACGGCGGAGGAGTTGTGCTTCGGCGCTACTCGCACCAAAAGAAAGGGCAATTGCGATCATTATTGCAAAAGTCGCGGTGCCAACGGCGAAAGATCGTTTCATTAGATTCTCCTAGGAAACGAGGTGTTGAGAACCGACGGAACGAAGTTGAACCGATCGGATGGAACAATAAGGTGGGTCAATCCGCCAAACTGTACCAGTTTGGTCAAACAGATAAACTAACCACGAGAATTCCGGCTGACAAGGGGTTAACGTCTGGGTAAGACTCTTTTTTTAAGGTTCAAAGACGCGATTTGTTTCATAATTTGGCGGCATTCAGTCCTCAAACGGTTGTCTGCTGCGCCACAAAGTTTAGACTGTGCTGTTTGCAAAAAAGCGGGTTCGGGTGCGAGTTCAAAACCAGTTCTCACTGGGTAACGGACTGAAAAACAGGCTACCCGCCCTCGCTAGATTCCGCAGCTTTTGCCGTCGCCACTGCCTCCTGAAGCGGGCACGAAGGAACTGGGTAAGGGCGGCCAAGTTGTCCGGAAAGTAATACAGAATATTCGTTTCCAGGCATTTTCGACCGTATTAACGGTGGCCGGGAAGCATGGATTGCGGAGGTTGTGGCAACTTTTTTGCTGGACCAGGCAGATCCAGCAATTAGATGGCAGGTGCGGATACTTGACCACCGGGTTGGCCCCGGTGATGAAAAGGTCAACGGGCAAGTGATTTAGGGCGACAAGCCGATTCGATGGAGATTTAAATTGTCGGGAATAAGTGTAATTGGTCTGCAATGGGGAGATGAAGCCAAGGGAAAGCTTGTCGACCTGTTGACCAGACGGTCGGACATTGTCGTTCGCTATCAGGGAGGTGCCAATGCTGGACACACCATCGTCGATGGCGATCAGAAATACGTTGTCCACCATCTACCCAGCGGCATCCTGAATCCCGATGTCATCAACGTGGTTTCACCCGGGGTCGTTTTAAACCCTCAGACTCTCATCGAAGAAATTGAAGCGGTCACTTCGCAGGGAATCGTTATTGGCCAACGTCTGCTGTTAAGCGAACGGGCACATGTTGTTTTTCCATGGCACATCGCCGAAGACAATGCATGGAATAACACCCTCAAGGGCAAAAAAAATATCGGCACCACATTAAGGGGTATTGGGCCCTGCTACCGGGACAAGGTGGGCCGCACGACAGCGATTCAGTTAGGCGATCTCTACCGAGAAGGTTTCAAGGAAAAAGTCCATGCCATCTGTGAATTAAAAAAATCAATGTTGGCAGGTTTTGCCGGTAAATTTGATGCCGATCTATTAAACCCGGAAACGACGATTTCGGATTACTCGGTTTTGGCAGAACGATTGCAAAGTTATGTCGGCGATACCAACCACTATCTACTGGACGCCGCCGAAACCGGAAAACGAATTTTATTCGAGGGTGCCCAAGGATCACTGCTGGATCTTGACCATGGGACCTATCCGTTTGTCACCAGCAGCAACAGTTCTGGCGTGGGAATCAGCTCGGGCTCTGGCCTGCCGGGCAAATGGATTGACGAGGTCATTGGAGTCGCCAAATGCTACAGTACACGCGTGGGAGGCGGGCCTTTCCCCACCGAATTGGAGAATCCAACCGGTGACCACATTCGCAAAATGGGCAATGAATTTGGCACCACAACCGGCCGCCCACGCCGCTGCGGCTGGTTTGATGCGGTCGCCGTCAGATACACTACCAGATTAAGCGGAGTATCAGGTCTGGCATTGATGATGCTGGATGTTTTGAGCGAACTTGAGGAAATCAAAATTTGTACCTCTTATCAATTAAAGGGTCAAACGATAGTTGATTTCCCCGGAAATGCTGATGATCTTGCCGAGGCCGTTCCAGTTTTCGAAACGTTGCCCGGCTGGCAAACCGACATCACCGGAGTTCAAGAGGTCGATCAACTCCCCCAAAATGCGTTAAACTATGTTGAGCGAATCAGCCAACTGATCGGTGCTCCCATCGAGGTCATTTCAGTCGGTCCGGATCGAAAGCAGACGATCGCGGTAGGGAATCTCCTTGCCGGGAACTAGCAGGCTGACGTCCGGCATTTCGTTGATGTATCGATGGACGATTCCATCGGCACCAATTAAGTAGCAAGACCCATATTTGATGGTTCCACTTTGCCAAATCCTCTTGCCACCGACGATTCCAAAACCACAGGGCGTCCCAAACATGTCGCCGTTATCATGGATGGAAATGGTCGATGGGCCCAAAACAGAGACCTTCCCAGAGTCGAGGGTCATCGTGAGGGTATTTGTGCGGTCCGGCGGACCCTCGAAGAATCTGTACGCATGAAACTCGAACAGTTGACCCTGTTCTGCCTTTCCAGTGAAAACTGGAAACGGCCCCCTACCGAACTCGATTTCCTGATGCACCTACTGGAGCAGTACCTGATCGAGGAACGAGCGACCTTTATGGAAAAGAACGTCAGGGTCGAAATCATCGGCCGCCGGGATGGAATTCCTGATCACGTTCAGCAGGAAATGGATAAGACGGTAGAAATCTGTGCCCAAAATACCGGAACCTGCCTCTGCCTGGCCATTAACTACGGGGCTCGTTCGGAATTGGTTGACGCGATTCGGCGAATTTCCCAAAAGGTTGCCAATCAAAAGATTGCCATCGCCGACATCGACGAGGATTTTGTTTCAGACCATCTCTACACCTCCAAGATGAAAGATCCCGATCTTTTGATCCGCACCGCAGGAGAAATGCGAATCAGTAATTTCCTGCTTTGGCAGATCAGCTATGCGGAACTTTGGATTACTGAAAAATCCTGGCCAGAATTTGCCGAAAACGATTTGATCGCAGCAATCCACGATTACTCACAACGAGAACGTCGGTTTGGTGGCCTGGCAAACCTAGACGACCAACCGATCGTCGGCAGCGAGGGCCACCCGCAATGACAGCCCGATTAACATCCGCGGCCATCATCATCAGCTTGCTGGTGACAGCGGTTGCTTTTGACTTGAAATGGGGAGCCACCGATTCCATCGGTTTTATGGGAATCACACTGGTCCCCCTGGTTTTAGTCATTACCGTTTTGGCCGCCTATGAGCTTGCCTCAATGATTGCCTCCCGGAATCCCTCCACCCCGCTGCTGATCGTTGTCCTTGGATCGGTCGTGACGGTTGGCTGCAGCTGCCTGCCGGCAATCTGGAAAGACTACCCTGCCGATTGCACTGTTGGCAAACTTGGATGGAACAGTCTGGGCCTTGCCTTGGCAGCCTGTATTGCCATCGTTTTTGAGATGCTTCGATTCAAAGAGGCCGACCGGGTCATCGCCAACCTCGCCTATTCGATTTTTGCGATCACCTATACCGGCTTTCTGATGAGTTTTTTGCCGGCGCTGCGATTTATGGAATCTAATGAGGTCGGAATGACGGCATTGATGTCCATGATCGTCGTCGTCAAGGCGAGTGATGCCGGGGCATTCTTCACCGGTAAAATGCTGGGGCGACGAAAGCTGGCCCCGAAGATGAGTCCCGGCAAATCGGTGGAAGGAGCGATCGGAGCCGTGTTGACCGGCTGTGGAGCTTCGGTATTTTTCTTCGCCTATATCGCTCCTTTAATTCACCAAGACTTGCAGCCACCCACCACAGTAGCAAGCGTTCTTTTTGGTCTGGTCATTGCCTTGACTGGGATGATTGGCGATCTTTTTGAATCCATTATCAAGCGGGATTTCAAAGCCAAGGACTCCAGCAGTTGGCTACCTGGACTGGGTGGGGTGCTGGACATCTTCGACTCCATTCTCGCAGCAGCACCAGCGGCCTATGTGCTGTGGGTATCGGGCCTCTTCAATTGAATTTCATCCCGACCGGCCCTTATTGAAATAGGCCGATGTCAACGCCAACAAAAATGGTAAAATGTATCAAGGCCAACCGGACTGAATGCCGTCATCCGGTTTATTCAAATCCGCCAAAATTGACCGGACCGTAGGGATCTTCTCCGATCAACTTTCCTGATCGGCAATATGGTTTCGCCAGCGGTCCCAAGTAAAAAAGCGGGCATGCCACTGTTCCAAAAGCAGCGTTTCTAAAGAAGCGTTCCAAAAGCAGCGTTTCTAAAGAAGCATTTCTAAAGAAGTATTTTAAATAAAAGGAGTACCCGTTTTTCCCGCCGGTGACTGCCTGGTGATCCCTCAAACCTGAGCTCAGAATTCGTTGGTTAAAACGCGTCCCCCGGTCGAAACGACCCTAAATTTTTCCTAAAAACAGCCCCCTCAATGCTGGCCACTATCGCAATTTGCCATAGGATCGTAAATTGAATGAATCCAACCTTTCCCGACAGATGAAGATGACTGGTAGACTTCAAAAATTCGTCCAAAAAACCAAATCCATCAAAGAAGAAGCTGCAGCTCTTGAAAAAGAAATCCGCCAAAAAGCGCTTCAGTTGGTGCCGCGATGTGATCTCAATGCCAACCTTCCAGAGGACGCCACCGGCGAACAACTCTGGAAAGGCATTCATTCCAATTTTGAGTGGAGCTTTGGTCCTGCCAAGGGTAAAACTCTTCGTAAAACCAAGACGCCATTTCTCAAATGGGCTTTCCGAAAACTGAAGGATCCCGTACGAACCATTTGTCACATTGAGCTGATGTTGCGAGAAAAAAAGATAATCGATCCTCATCCGGCAGACGATCAAGAGGGCTCGGACGAATCGACTTCTGATCCACCAGTTTCATAATCGGCCGGCTTCATCCCTCAACCTTTGGGGTAGCACTACCAAAACGGCTCGATGTCCCCTCAGGCAGCACTGACAGAAAAGAGCTCATTGGCAACCGGCGAAAACCATCGGGGCTTGCGCGTTGCCCCT
>JABAAE010000011.1:42864-175658 GCA_014238905.1 Planctomycetota bacterium | reverse complement strand
TAATAGATCTGCCCCTAATAGATCTGCCCCTAATAGATCTGCCCCTAATAGATCTGCCCCTAATAGATCTGAATCCACCGAGATCCAGTCAAGCAACCTGTTCCCACCGGACCGCCATGAGTCGAGCCAGGCAGAAAAAGACAATCGCCATGGCCAACAGTATGGACAATTCCAGCAACATCTCACTGACCGGCATGCCATACCAAAACACCTTGTTGTAACCATCCAGGGCCCAGGCATTAAATGTAATCCGCCCCATCGTCTGCATCGTTTCGCTCATGATGTAACGGGGCACCATGCTACCACCCATTGCCGACATGGTTAGAATCACAATCATGGAAACCGTATTGAGTTGACCACGGGTTTTGCAAAACGTCGCCAGGACAAGCGCAAAGCTGGTCGCTGCCGCCACCGTCGCCACCGTGACCAACAGGAAACCGACCACGTTGTTGGTAAAGTTGATTCCATAAAACATGGCCCAGAGGAACATGCAGATCACTTGCAGGAACCCAATACAGAAGATGAACAACCATTTCCCTGCCAGTAGCTGGAGCATGGAAACACGACCGTTCAACAATCGCTCCAACGTTTGGGTTTCATTCTCATCAAGCAAAGTACCGGCAAATCCCGTCGCGCTAAACAGCACAAAAACAACGACAATCCCCGCCGCATAGGATGAGAGGATTGGGTTTTGCTTGGAGTCACCGACAAAATCAACGATTTCGACAGGGGCCTGTGCCAACGGGTCGCCCCCCCCGGAGACAACGCTTTCATCCTGAGGGCCATGGGCATCGCCGGGGACCTCTAAAGCAGGCAGCAGTGGATGATCACCATGCTGTTGTTGGACCGGCTGTTTTTGGACCGACTGCTGTTGGACCGGCTGTTGTTGGACCGGCTGCTGTTGGACCGGCTGCTGTTGGACCGGCTGCTTCCCTCGCGGGTCCCTCTCGGGAAGATCACTCCTATCAATAGCCTCTCGCCCAGGATCTGTTGCCGCCGCCATTCCCGCTTTAGCACTAGCCTTCGCCTGCAGACGCTTTTGCCTCGCTGTCACACGAATACTCTGACTCTTGACGATTGAAGACACAATCTGTTTGGCGACAGGATCGAAAGAATCTGAAAAAACCTTCACCGCCAGGATCTTACTGGGTTTCTTGACCAAACTTGCTCCCCAGCCAGATGGAATCGCAATAGCCGCTTTCACCAGCCCGTTACCGACATCCATTTTTGCGACTTCAAGATCCACAAGGGCAACACCACTGGGATCATCCTGGCGTTTTTCACCCTTGATAATTCGAAGCGCCGGATCACCACCGAGCGACGAAATCAAGTCCACACTGGCAGCCGAATCATCCTCGTTAACCAAAACGACTTTGACTTTACCTGTGCTACCGCCGCCAATCCCGTTGTCAAAAATCAGCGCGAAAATACTCAAAAACACCAACGGAACCGTCAGCGTTAATACGATTTCCGAATCGCCATTTTTGAGATTCAGATACCCGATTCGGAAAATAGTGCCAATCATTCGCGAAGCTCACGACCGGTGAGTTTAAGAAAAACGGTTTGCAGGCTGGGGGCCCTGATATCAACATCCTGCACTTCCAAGCCCAAGGCTGACAAATGCTTCAACAACGGCGGCAAATCCCTGCCAACATCCTCCAAGACGGTGTCTAACCGTTTATCCCGCTCATGCAAAATAAATCCTTCGACAGGTTGACTGGGTAAACGGTCAAGGCGAATTGACAATTGTCGTTTGGAGCCGGTGGTGTTTTCGATCAGTTGATTCCTGGTTCCGTTGGCAATCACTTTCCCATGATCAATGATGATGATTCGATCACAGTGGGTTTCGGCATCCTCCAACTGATGCGTTGTTAACAAGAGCGAAGTTCCGTTTTTTCGCAACTCCTCCAACATTTCAAAAATTCGTTCCCGACTTTGAGGGTCCACCCCCACGGTCGGCTCGTCCAGAAGAATCACCGACGGTCGGTGCATGATCCCGGCGGCAATGTTTAAACGCCTTTTCATGCCACCGGAAAATGTTCGACATTGGTCACCAGGGCGGTCCTTGAGATCGGTCCATTGCAACGCCCAGTCTACCCGTTCCCTAATTTTCCGTCTGGGAACACCATAAATACGGCCGAATACTTCCAGATTTTCCCGGGCTGTTAATTTTGGGTAGAGGGCGATTTCCTGCGGCACGATGCCCAGATGAGAACGGTTCTCCTGATTTAAATCTTCGCCATACAATTGAAAGGCGCCAAAATCCGCCTTAACACGACCCGAAATACATCGAATCAATGTCGTCTTCCCAGCCCCATTGGGCCCCAGGAGAGCTAAATGTTCTCCACCTTTTAATTCAAAAGTCACACCATCCAAAGCCAGACCCTGAGCATACGATTTCTTTGCGTCTTCAACACAAAGAGCGACTCTGGATGGAGCAATCGTCGATTCGGCGTTGGATAATGTTAATGCGTTCATCTTTTTTCCAATCGACTATCGTACCCGGTTTTGGGAAAATGGAAACGTTGCTACCATCCCAAAAATGATCTCATGACCAAAATTGACCCCACTAATGACCAATCCGCATGGAATGCTCTTAACACTGAAATCGAGAATTGTGAATCCTGTCCACGACTGATCGAGTATTGCAGCCAGGTTGCCCAAAAAAAACGCAAATCCTATTTAGAGCACGATTATTGGGGAAAACCGGTTCCTAATTTTGGCAATCCACGCTCCGAAGTTTTGCTGGTCGGGCTCGCACCGGCAGCCCACGGCGCAAACAGAACCGGACGAATGTTCACCGGTGATCGGAGTGGTGATTTTTTATTTGCAGCCTTACACCGAGCAGGCATGTGCAACCAAACAGAGTCATTCGATAATCAGGATGGCCTGATTTTGCAGGGTTGTGCGATTACTGCAATCTGCCACTGCGCTCCCCCGCAGAACAAACCTGACCGTACTGAATTGTCAAACTGTCGCCCGTGGCTGGAGGAGACTCTTGACCGGTTTCGGTTTCGAGTTTTCATCGCTCTGGGAGCGATGGCCTGGAATTCAATGCTACAAGTTGCCAAGCAAAACAACTGGCATGACGGCTCGTCGGCCAAATTCGCCCATGGCGCAGAATTACACTTCGCCCCGTCCCGTTGGCTGATCGGTAGCTACCATCCCAGCCAACAAAACACTTTCACTGGACGACTCACACCAGAAATGCTGGATCAGGTCCTGATTCGAGCGAACCAAATGAAAACCGAAAATCAATAATTCAAACTCTCACGCGAATGCAGCCTCACTTGGTGCGCTCGTGGCAACATTCCATATCTGCGATCCACCGTCATTAAAAAAAGGCAAGCTGTGGATCAGCTTGCCTTTTCCTGAATTGATCTGTTTGAGTGTTGATTCGCCCTGACCGGCAACGGTCAAAAGAAACAAACGTCTCTACTTCGCGGCTGCCAAGGCTTCTTTGTTTCTTTCAGCAACAATCTCCGTTTGAACGCTGCTGGGAACCTTAGAGTATTTAGCCAATTCCATCGTCGACGAACCTTGTCCCTGTGTTAGCGAACGCAGGTCAGTTTCGTAACCGAACGTTTCAGCCAACGGAATCTCTGAAACAATTTCGCAAGAACCGTCCTCACGCATTTCGGTCGACACAATCATACCCCGCCGCCGAGTGACGTCACCAACGACATCACCTTGAAATTTTTCGGGACATTCGATTTCGATGTTCATAATGGGCTCAAGCAGAACCGGCTTGGTCTTGGGAAAATTCTCGGCAAAACAACCTCGAGCAGCAATCTGAAATGCCATCTCAGAAGAGTCGACATCATGATAGGAACCATCTTCGAGTTTGACATGCAGACTGACCACCGGGTATTTTGCAACGGTTCCCTTATCAAGACAGGCCCTAAAACCCTTATGGACCGCTGGAATGAACTGTTTTGGAATTCGACCGCTGACGATCGAATCCTCAAAGATGAAGTCCTCTTCTTCTTCCTCCGGCAATGGCTCGATAAAGCCCACGATATGGGCGAACTGGCCTGAACCACCCGATTGTTTTTTGTGTTTGTAGTCGAATTCCACTTTTTGAGTCGCCATTTCCCGGTAGCTCACTTTCGGTGCGCCAACTTCGACTTCGACCTTGTATTCGCGTCGAATCCTTTCGATATAGACTTCCAAATGCAATTCGCCCATCCCGGCAATAATGGTTTCCGCCGTTTCCTCATCGGTGTAGACCTTAAACGTCGGGTCTTCCTTACGGAAGCGTGCGAGTGCTTTACCCAACTTGTCGGCATTGCTCCGCTCTTTTGGCATCACCGCCATCTTGATCACCGGATCAGGGACAAACATATTCTCCAATGAACAGAACTTGGAGGTCGAAGCGTAGGTCTCTCCGGATGCGCAGTCGATTCCCATAATTGCCACGATGTCACCCGCAGACGCCGAATCGATCTCCTCACGTTTGTCTGAATGCATACGCAAGATGCGACTGAATCGATCTTTTTTACCGGTACGTTGATTAAAGTAGGTTTCACCCTTTTTAATCGTTCCCTGATAAATTCTGGTATAGGTCAATTGCCCATACTCGTCCTCAACGATTTTGAAAGCCATTCCTACAAAAGGTTTATCTTTTACCGGCTCAAGAATCATCGACTCATCAGGATTCTCCCAATTCAGCGCCTTCATTTCTCGGTCGTAAGGCGAAGGCAAAAACTGGGTCACTGCATCAAGCAACGGCTGGACACCTTTGTTTTTGAAAGCGGTTCCCATGTAAACCGGTGTAATCCCCCGCGCCAAAACCGCATCACGGGTGGTTTTATAAATCAAATCCAGGGGTACTTCTTTCTCTTCCAACAGCAACTCCATCATTTCATCGCTGTACATCGAAAGTGCATCTAGCATCTCGACTCTTTTTTCTTTTGCTTTTTCGAGATAGTCCGCTGGGCATTCTTCTTCCCGCACGACTTCGCCATGTTCTCCGTCGTTGTACAGAGCAAACATGCGAATCAAATCAATACACCCTTCGTAGGTTTCTCCAGCACCCATTGGGATCTGCATCATCACTGGGTTGGCGTTCAACCGGTTATCCATTTGTTCCACCACACTGTATGCATCCGCTCCAGTGCGATCCATCTTATTAATGAACGCCAATCTTGGGATCTCATACCGACGCATCTGTCGGTCAACGGTAAGAGACTGAGCCTGCACACCACCGACAGAGCAAAGCACAAGCACAGCCCCGTCAAGGACTCTCAGAGACCGCTCCACTTCAACGGTAAAGTCAACGTGCCCCGGCGTATCGATCAGGTTGACCGTAAAGGGAGCCTGGTCGGTTGAGCGTTCCCACGTCACGGTGGTGGCAGCGCTGGTGATTGTAATGCCCCGCTCTTTCTCCAGTTCCATATGGTCCATCGTTGCGCCGTCACCGCCACCACGAACTTCCTCAATCTTATGAATCCGACCGGAATAAAAAAGAATTCTCTCACTTAGGGTTGTCTTGCCAGAGTCAATGTGAGCCGAGATACCAATATTGCGTACGTTTGTAAGGTCCATAATTCACCGAAAACGAAGGGATTTCATCCTCTTAGATAGAATTGTTCTTCCACCGTAAACTCAAACAAAACCAACGTGGTTAAGTGGGGCGGATAACGAATTGATCTGGAAAAATCCGAACCGGTCCGGACGTCATTTCTTCCAGGCAGATGACCGACGCGAAATCAAGAATTTCGCAAAGATACAATGATAGTTGAATTGGGTTCTCCGAAAAGGTCAAATCCAACCACCTGCCAAAAGTTAAGGGGAATAAAATCCGGACTATTTCGCCCCGCCGGAATGCCGGCTACGGTCCCAAGGTTCTCAGTCAGGCGTAATATCTACCCATTTTCCGGGCGGTTTTCGGAAAAACGAGGCCCAGCTCCAATGCTCCGCCGGCTGATGCGATGCTTATCATTGAGCGACCAAAGTATCTGATGACCTTCAGGAACACACTAAGGAAGCTCTAAGGGGTTTTATTTTCCCCGATTTCATTAACGAACCAAGTCTGCGATTCCAAAAAGCGAACCCGATTGCGGCACTGGTGACTCAGCTCACCGCCCACTTTTAAGCGTTGAATCGTCTCTCTGGCCCTCGAGTGATCACCGTCAGCGGCCTGCGCGGCCGCCAGTACCACGAGATTCTCAGTCGTCTCCTGCCCATCCAGCTCAATCGCCCGCTTCACCGATTTTTCAGCAACCAACGGATTATTGTACTGGCTATCCGGTGAGATAGCGTACATCCAGGCGACTCCCCGGTACGCCTGAGCCAGATTCTGATCACGAGTCAAGGCCTCCCGATAGTCATTGGCTGCCTTTGCGTATTGCCCCTCAATCAAATAGCATTCGGCACGATTTAAATAAGCCGCTGGGCTTTTCGGAGCACGCTTGAGAACTGCATTGTAGTCATCCAAGGCTTTGGAGTTATTGAGCAGCCGAACATAGCAATGCGCCCGACCCGTCATCGCCTGCACATCGTTGGCGTCAATGTTCAGTGCTTCCGAGTAATCTGCCGCAGCGATCTCGAACAAACCTTTAGCGAACAGCAGTTCACCACGATTAAACCAAAGCTTCCCCTCGGTGGGTGCCAGTCGGATTGCGGAATCAAGGTCTTCGATCGCGAGATTCAAATCCCCTCCCGTATACTGGCGATGGGCGCGAGCCAAAAAAGCCTGCCAGTTCTTTTGATTCAGAGAAACGGCGTCGCCAAGATCCTGCAAGGCGTTTTCCGCAGCGGTTGAATTTTCGGACAAGGCCGCTTCAGACCCCGCCACAGGATACAACTGGCTGCGACCGACAAGGGCCCAGGACTTGAGCTGCTTGATGTAAACGACCTGTGACTCAGAAAGATCAGCCTTCAATGCCTGATCGCATAACGTAATCGTGCGGGAATAATCCGCCATCGTGGTGGATGATTTTGAGCTTTCATAGGCTACCTGGACGCAACTTCCAGCCTCCTTTTCAGCAGCCCGACCCGTATTCGCTTTCTCATCGGCGATGCCCGTCGCACAAAAAACAAAGGTGAAACAGCCAGCCATGATCATGCCGACCAGCATCATCATTGGTCGTTTGCGCCGATTCCAATTTACGGGAATTGGCCTCGAATTTGGTTTCACACCCTGCCAACGGGATTCGTCGATCATAGTCGTCCTGACCTTTCCTTCTAGTTGCTGCGCTAAACAGTTTCAGCTTCCATCGCCTGAGCAAATTCCACAGTCGGAGACCACCTGCATCCCTGGGGCGACTATTGGCATCCCCTTTACGGCATGCCGAATCCTTGCCATTTCATGCCGACTGTTGGCAATCTTGATAGAAAATCACCACATTTTTGTAAAGACGAATGGCAGGATCATTTTGGCAACCAGAACAGTTTAGCCACCTGTTGCGGTTGCATTTGGTCCACAGCCCGCCCATCGCCAGACAAACCCACCAGCCATTTCCAGGCGTCACCGCCGAGCAACCCTACTCTTGAGGTTCGGTCATACTAAACGGGTCGAGAGCCTCGCGTAGGGTGGCCTCTGGGAGAATCTCCTGCTCCAGGCAAAGCTCTCGGATGGTCTTGCCCGAAGCAAACGCCTCTTTCGCTAGCTTGGATGCTTGCATATACCCGATCAGTGGATTCAAACTGGTCACCATCGACAGACTCTCTTCAACAAAACCCTTGCACTGATCGACATTGGCTTCCATTTCCTCAACGCAGAATTCGACAAACGCATTGGCAGAGTGGGTCAAAAGATGAATACTCTCGATCGTCGTATGCCCCATGACCGGCATCATGATATTTAATTGAAATTGTCCACCCGCTGCCCCACAAACGGTAAGTGTCTGATCGTTGCCGATCACTCTGGCCATCGCTTGCATCATGCTTTCACTCATGACCGGATTCACTTTGCCCGGCATAATCGAGCTTCCCGGTTGTCGACTTGGAAGAGAGACTTCGGAGAATCCACATCGTGGCCCGCTCCCCAACCACCGAATATTGTTGGCCACATTAAAGAGCGTCGTGGCAATCGTCTTTAGATTGCCATGACATTCCACAAGGCCATCCCGCTGTGCATTGGCCTCAAAATGATTGACCGCTTCGACAAAAGGCACACCGGTTTTTTCCGCAATCACCTTTGATACACGATCACCAAACTCCGGATGTGTGTTGATGCCCGATCCTACCGCCGTGCCACCTACTGGCAATTCGAGCACCGCACCTAAAGCCGATTCAGCACGGTCGACTGACAATTTCAATTGCCTGGAAAACCCTCCAAATTCCTGCCCCAGACGAAGTGGTGTGGCGTCCATCAAGTGGGTGCGACCAATCTTGATAATTTCATCCCATTGCTCTGCTTTGGTCTGCAAAGCACTTTCAAGCCGTGCCAGGGCAGGCAGTAAGCCGTTTTTGATCTGCGAACCCACCGCGACGTGGATGGCCGTTGGAAACGTGTCGTTGGTGCTTTGCCCCATATTAACATGGTCGTTGGGGTGAATTGATTTTTCCTCATCAAATCGATCCCCGTCGTCAATTTCAATCGCGCGATTAGAAATCACCTCATTGACGTTCATGTTGCTGGAGGTTCCGGATCCTGTCTGAAAGACGTCGATTGGGAATTCAGCATCCAATTTTCCGTCCGCAACATCCAAACAGGCGGCCAACATGGATTCCACCTGCTTTTCAGTAATCCTGTTTTTTCCGGATTCCGTTAGCTTCTTCAAATCCCGGTTGGCAATTCCACAGGCATATTTGACCACGCCCATGGCGTGGATCATCGCATTGGGCATGCACCATCCGGAAATCGGGAAATTCTCTACGGCACGTTGGGTTTGTGCACCGTAATACGCATTGGCGGGGACCTGAACGGCTCCCATTGAGTCATTTTCAGTCCGGAATTCGCTCATCGAAATTTTTCCTTCCAATATTAAGGTTTGCGTTCCTGCAAAATATTGGATCAGGCACCCCAAGTCGAGGGTGGTCAACGGCGTTTTACCGGAAGCCTACCAAGCGGTATGAGAAAGCAATCAGCATTCTGTGCGGAATCTTTTGCACTTTCGGCTTGATAACAACCGAAAAGATCCCCCCCATTCATTGGCGACCCGACGCTCGCCCCATTCGTTGAATCCTCTTAGGAAAATAGGTTTCCCCTAAAACATCGCTGCCATTTGAGATTCGAAAAAACGAATCCAAATTCATCCACGATTTAGCCGAGGCCGCCGGCAACGTCAGTGATGGCGATTCAGATTGGACAGTCGTTAATTCCCCGTTATTTGAGGTTCCACGCTGTATACCAAGTCTGTTTACCGGCCGTCATTTTATATTTCTTACCCAACAAACGTTTTTCCATGTCGGCCAAATGCCCCGCACCATAGAAAACCCCAATCTTCTTTTTCCCCAGTTTGATTTCCCGGTCAAGGATCTCAAAACACTTGGCGTTGCGATGGGTGATGATGGTGGATCCCTCCTTGCCGTTGAACATTACCAAAGCCTGGTCCATATTCTGCATCTGACTGGCCATCACGCGGCGTAGTCGTGCCTTATCACCCGAAAGCACGGCGCTCATCAACTTGACGTCGGAAAGACCGCTGGACTGTCCCTGCATGGCCATGCTGGACCCGATTGCCTTGAAAAACATCTTGGCGACACTTTCTTCGTTCTCACTCATACTCTTGGCCATTTCGGTCGGCGACATGTCAGCGTGAACGAAATTTTTCCGCGAGTATTCGATATGATCGAGTTGAAATTCCAACCCCAACATCGACTTCATCCCATTTTGCAATCCACTGATCGGATTGAAACCGCCTCGTTTTTGTCCTTTGACAATCCGCGTCCCCTCGGGAGCAACGAGTTCATACAACAACGCGTCATACTGCACAAATTGCTTATTCAACTGGTCGTAGTATTTCTGCTCTCCAATGTGTACCACACCAATCAAGTCGACGACCAGTTCGCTAGCACCTTCTTTCCTCGTATATCGAGTCGTTGAGGTTTGAAGAGCGACAGCTTTTCCAGCCTTGTCCTTTAGCAACCGAACAAATCGATCGTTCTCGCTTTTGCTGGCCTGACCGTTTTTTTTACTTCGGGGTGTATCGTCAGCATTCGTACTCAACGCCATGAGCAACGAAGCGATCAACGGCAGACAAAAAAGGGCTTTTGGCATGATGAAACTCGAAAATTTGAAACAAAGGGTTGTAAAGATTATAGAAAAGAGGCTCTCAGGTTACAAGAATCCGTTTCTGGCCCCTCTATATCCATGGTGGGAACGCCTGTGAATGCACTGCTAGGTAAGAATGATCGTTTTTTTCGGCAAGGT
The DNA here is from genome assembly GCA_014238905.1 of Planctomycetota bacterium. Lineage (GTDB taxonomy): Bacteria > Planctomycetota > Planctomycetia > Pirellulales > Pirellulaceae > JABAAE01. Next base: position 165,337 of record JABAAE010000011.1, on the reverse strand, counting down.
TTAACATTCTTGCTCAACTGGTGTGTCACTTCTATCCGATACTTCCATCACAGTGAGAAAAAACTGAATTTTTCGAACAGTTAAGACAATCCTCGGTTGTCCGCATTGGAAAGAACAGATGCAAATTAAAAGATTTATTGCCACTATTGCAATTTTCGCAGTGATTGGACTGAACTGCGAGCTTCCTGGCCAGATTTTGGGAAGCCCCGGTCAAGTGGCAAATCAAGGCTTAGGCGGCAGTCCTCACACCAGTAACCCAGATGCAGCGGTCTTCGATCCCGGTAACCTGGAATACGACATGCAACCGTTCGCTCCTCTGGACATCAGTGATTACGACGGAGACGCGGATTACAGCGGTGGTTTTTACGCTACATTTGATCGGACATTTTTGAATGTCCGTCGACCGCGGCCATTTGGCGATATTGCCACCCGGAATTTTTTCCCGCGCGGCAATGACTGGATTTCGGGAAACCTGTTTACGATGGGGAATATGTCACCAAGCGGATCTGGCTGGGACATCAAATACCTCCGAACTTCGGGATCCTTTTTCAATGGACCGGCCGGCATTGGCAATCCAATGTGGATTACGACCTCCATCCATAAATTCGAGCTCAACCGGTCTTTTCGACAACCTTTGACCAAGGGTGGCTTCATCGAACCTTACTTCGGTGTTCGTTACGATTATTTCCAAGACAAGTCCATCGAGGATGATGATGAATTCATGATCGACCTCGACGACCCGACGATCCTCGGTGAGGGTATCAATCGATTCACCCAGTCAGCTCGCAACAGTATCATCGGCGGTGGAGTTGGCTTCCGTCTTCACCAAAGCCTCGGACGCTGGTCATGGAGATCGGATACCGGAATTAACGGCGGTTTCAACACGCAAAGCTGGAATCGGAGCGATGCTCAATTCTTTGAAGGAGCACTGCTCAATCAGTTTATCTCCAATGCAGGCCGTCGAACATTCACCCCGAGCTTTGAATCCACATGTGATGTCACCTATGGGATTTCCCGTGACGTCTCCATTCGCGCAGGGACTTTCCTGAGCTACATGTGGACCGGTGTCGCCCGAGCCAACACGGTGCAGGCAGACGGAAATCCGAACTCTTTCGCTTCGGGACCTCTCTACAGCCCACAAGCGATCACCTCGCAAGCGTCGATTGTCGCCGGTTTCACAGTCGGAATGGAATGGCGAAGGTAGCACGCTAAAGAAAAACATTGATTTCGCAAGAATAGCCCGGGTATACGGGCTTTTTTTGTTTCTTGTCAACTCCGTCGATCTCTTAAAAATCTTGGTAGCAAGGCCGCCAATACCAACGTTTCTCACCCTCCAACAAAACGATGGGCATTCCAACACCCGATGCCATCTTTTTTGATGAAACGGTCGTTTGCCCGCCTAAGATCATTGCTGACAGGAAAGTCTCCATTAGACTAAATACCTGCCGGTGAAGATCATGGTAAATCCGGGTGGCCAAGAGTCTCACCAATTCCTTTTTCACCGAAGATGGCAGGTTCATGATGGACGCCTCCGGTCCTATTTTGAATTGGCGTTAAAATCAACCAGAACCGCTGACCACCTCATCCCGTTGTTCTACCCCTACCAACGAAAAACAATGCAAAAACCGATTGCTATCGTGCTCGCCGCCGGAAAAGGCACCAGAATGCAGAGTGATCTTCCCAAGGTCCTCTGCGAGGTCATGGGACGGCCTATGATTCACTTCGTATTGGATGCCTTGGACGAAGCTGGCTTCGAGGAAAAAGTGGTGGTCGTCGGTTATCGGGCTGAAAAGGTCAAAGAAGCTCTGGCAGATCGGAAAAACATTCGGTTTGCCCTGCAAACTGAACAACTGGGAACCGGCCATGCGGTAATGGTCTGCCGCGAAGTGATTGCTGACCACCACGGGCCGTTACTGGTTGTCGCCGGTGATTCACCCATGATTCAGCAAAGTAGCCTAAATGAGCTGTACGAACACTTTCAGGCCGAAAAACCGGCTTGTTTGCTGGGGACGCTTGAAAAAGCCAATCCTGACGGATTGGGCCGCATCGTTCGTGATGAAAACGGTGAATTCCTTGGTATTGTCGAAGAAAAAGACGCCTCGGAAAGCCAGCGAGCCATCAAGGAAGTCAACATGAGTACCTATCTTTTTGACAACCAGTCGATGCTAGGAGTCCTCTCGGAGTTAAAGAACTCAAATTCTCAGGGTGAATACTATCTCACCGATTCTCCGGCCCATTTAAAAAAACAAGGTAAAAAAGTTCAGGCTCTACCCGTGTTGAAACCGTGTGAATCGCTTAGTATCAATACTGTTGACGAACTAGCAATCGTCGACGCAGAGATGCAACGGATGATCAACGAAAATGCCTAACCTTGGTTCAGCATGCGTGATATAACTGTTTTTAGCGGTCGGGCAAATCCTATGCTGGCCGAAAACATCTGTACATTCCTAAGGGAAGATTGTGGTCTCAACGTGGAGTTGGGCGGCTGCAGCCTAAACACTTTTCCCGATGGAGAATTTCATTGTAAAATCGAGGACGTCCGAGGTAAGGACGTTTTTCTCATTCAGCCGACTTGTCCGCCGGTGAATGATAATATCATGGAATTGCTGATCATGATGGACACTTGTCGGCGGGCCAGTGCCGAACGGATCACCGTCGTCTGCCCCTATTTTGGCTATGCCAGGCAAGATCGTAAGGATGAAGGACGGGTGCCGATTACAGCAAAACTGGTCGCCAACCTCATCACGCAAGCTGGAGCGGACCGGGTTTTGACCATGGATTTGCACGCACCTCAAATCCAGGGATTCTTTGACGTTCCGGTGGACCACCTCTACGCCTCACACGTTTTGAATAAGCACTTCATCAAACTTGGCTATGAATCAGACGATATTGTCATCGTCAGCCCTGACGAAGGGAGTATCAAACGATCCGTCGGTCACAAAGATCGTTTGGGAGGAGCGTTGGCCATTATCGACAAGCGTCGAAACAGCGCAACCGAGGTCACAGCGGAAAACCTCATCGGAGGCCCCATTGAGGGCCGGGTTGCGATCATGTTCGATGATATGATCAGCACCGCCGGATCAATTTGCAATGCCGCCAGGAGTGTCAAGTCGTTTGGAGCCAGAGAAATCCACGTCGCGGCCACTCACGGTCTTTTTTCTGGTGATGCTATTGCCAAACTTTCCAAAGCGCCAATTGACAGTGTCGTGGTCACCGACAGTATTCCTCTGCCGGAGGAAAAACGAATCCCGAAAATCAAGGTTTTGACCATTTCCCGCCTGCTCGGGGAAGCGATACGCCGAATCCACAATTACCAGTCCATCAGTCGTATCTTCAACGAAGACATCAATCAAACCGACAACCAACTCTTTTAAAAGGTCGGTCGTTCTCTGAAACGTTAGGTGACATTTTCGGTGAAACCCCTCGGTGGCCCGGCAAGCCAGCGGCGAGATCAACAGGGAGGTGTCAGACCGAAGGAGCCCTTTCCGAATCAGGTATTACAATCTGGATAGGATGACCGGGCATCAGCAGCACAATGTCTGATTCAAATCCCTGGTCCTCATTCAAATCCCTGGTCAATGAGAACCGGTGTTTATCCGTTTTCGGCGCAGCCTCCCAACGTTGGCACACCCCGTGATACACTCATCCCCGCTGCAAACATCGTCTCTTCACGTAAGCTCACTTCACGACTAGCAACTCATCCAAACCGACGTGAAACGGTAGCGCCGTCAGTGTATTGAGAAAGCGACGAAGTATTGAGAAAGTTTCCAGAACCAGATCCGTCACCCTAACCGCACGGAAAATTCCGCGTAGACCGTGAATGAAACTCTTTTGTCTTGTGACCAGCCAAACGGGCTGGCCAAATCACCGAGAACAATCTGCTGTTCGCTGAGAATGATCTGCTTGGCTAACAGGGCAAAACCGACGGCACAAAATGCCCCCTCGCCCCGGGAAAATGAGATCCAAGCCCAACCATCACCGCCTACGACGTTGAATACCCTAACTGCTGAATACCCTCACTGCTGAATACCCTAACTGCTGAATACCCTCACTGCTGAATCCCCTGAGTTCTGAGATTCGCTTAGGCCACCGTTGATCACCCAGCGTTACCAAACAGCCGATCCGCGATTAGGACCGATTTTCCAGCGGAACAAATTCCCGCACACATTCTCCGGTATAAATTTGCCGCGGCCGGCATATTTTCTTGGACGGGCTTTGATGCATTTCAGCCCAGTGAGCGATCCAACCTGGCAAACGTCCGATCGCAAACAAGACCGTAAACATCTGCACTGGAATTCCGATGGCTCGATAGATCACCCCGGAGTAAAAATCAACATTGGGATAGAGTTTTCGGGAAACAAAATAATCGTCATTCAGAGCCACTTCTTCGAGTCGCTTCGCCACATCAAAAAGTGGATCATCAATTTGCATCTTCTCCAACAGTCGATCACACATCCCTTTGATGATGGTCGCCCTCGGATCAAAGTTCTTGTAGACACGATGACCAAAACCCATCAGCCGGAAATTGTTGGTTTTATCCTTCGCCATAGCAACATATTTTTCAACATTTCCATCATCGGCAATGATTTTGTTGAGCATATTGACACATGCTTCATTGGCACCGCCATGCAACGGACCCCACAAAGCACAAATACCGGCGGAAATCGATGCAAACAGGTTGGCGTTCGCTGAGCCAACCATACGCACTGTCGAAGTGCTGCAATTTTGTTCATGGTCGGCATGCACAATTAACAACATGTTCAACGCCGTCACAAAATCAGGATCGATATGATAGGGCTCGCTGGGAACGGCAAACATCATTCGCAGGAAATTCTCACAATACTTCAAGTCGTTATCGGGGTAGACCAAGGGCTGACCTGATGACTTCTTATAGCTGTAAGCCGCAATAGTTGGCAGTTTAGCCAGTAGCCGGTGAATCGAGATTTCAACCTGCTCAGGATCCGATGGATTGAGTGAATCCTGATAAAATGTCGACAGCGCCCCGACAACCGATGAGAGGATCGCCATGGGATGGGCATCGCGGGGGAAACCCTTATAAAAATCTCGCATGTCCTCGTGAAGCATCGTATGTCGACGGATCGAAGCACGAAAACCGTCCAATTCCTGCTCCGTTGGCAATTCGCCGTGGATGAGAAGATAACAGACTTCTACAAAGTCACATCTCTGTGCCAAATCTTCGATGGGATAACCCCGATACCGTAGAATCCCCTTTTCGCCATCAAGATAGGTAATGGCACTAGACGTTGAGCCGGTATTCACGAATCCTTCATCAACAGTAATGTACCCCGTTTGCGATCGCAGCCGGGAAACATCAATCCCTTTTTCGTTCTCACTCCCCTCGATGACCGGAAGTTCAATTTCAGTTGAATCCAGGATTATTTTTGCCGTCGAGTCATTGGTCAACGTATCACTCACTATTGGAACTCACAGGGGATAAACGCTCGAAACCCCCATCTTAGCGTTTGAATGGGTTTGTCACAATTCGCGACCAACTGAATTCACCCGATATGATATTTTTTGTTGTAGATTGGATTGCGTAAATCCAGCGGAGCCCGAAAAGCCTTGGTCGGGTGCCCCAATGCAGCCGGTTGGGGGGGAAGGTGCTTTTCAGCATGGGAATACGGCTCTATTGATTTTCAGCAGCAGTAGCGGCGTTTGTTGCGATCTGCTCATCAACCGGCGCGGTTCGCCAAAGATCCACCAGGTAAAGCACAACGGCCACCCAAACGAATAAATACCCAATGAACTTTTTCGCTGGAATCGTCTCGCCATCGACAAACATAGCCAGTAGTAGCTGCCCGGTGGGTGCAATGAACTGAATAAAACCCAAGGTTCCCAAACGCAGGCGTCGGGCAGCAATCGCAAAACTGATCAAGGGAATCGCAGTAGCTGGTCCGACCAATACCAGAAGCAAGTTCACTTTCCAGCCTGCTTCCAAGGCATGAACGCCATCGTCATGCAGAAAGAAATAAATAAAACATCCGATCGCAACAGGAAGACAATAAAATGACTCCACTGTCATTCCCACGATCGAGTCTACCGAAAGACGCTTTCGCACCAGTCCGTAAAACGAAAAGCTGATGGCAAGCACCATCGCAATCCATGGAAATTCCCCTTGGATAAAGGTCAGCCAGAGGACCCCTAACGCGGCCAGTATCACCGAAAACAGCTGTGTTCGACTGAGTTTTTCAGAAAGAAAAAGATATCCCAGAGCGATATTGATCAGTGGTCCCATGTAATAACCAAGGCTGGTTTGACTGAGCCGACCACTTGTCGCACCATAAACAAACCCTGTCCAATTCAGAAAAATCAACATCGCGCTGATCGCAAACCAGAACATTTGAACTCGCGACCGGAAAACGGCTAGAAGATCTGGTATCCGTTTGACAACAATCAACACTCCCAAGCAAAAAAGGAGGCAATACAGAATACGAAAAAGAAGAATCTCCAAGCTCCAGCGCATCGTCGAATTGACGCTGGCATCGGTCACCGATTTCAGCAATAGCAGCAGCGAGGGAAAGACAAATCCCCACCATCCAAACGCTACCAGAGCGTTGAGCCAACCTTTTACATCGCGATCAGAATGGCTCAACATGGCATACCTGGGCAATCTTGACACATCTCATTGGGACGACGACCAATGCTGCACAACCTGACGGGAAAACGGACTTGCCAATTCCGCAATCGTTTTGAATGAATGTTCCAAATATCAGACATCGTTCGACAGAACATCGGTAATCCAAGAACTTCGAAAAGCATTTCACCAATGAAAGCGGCAGTCAAACGCATTGGCGAATTCAAAATCCTGCATCTTCAAGTGACGAGCTGAATCAGATACTCACACCAAACCGTTCCAACATAAAAACACTCGGATACGGTAAAAGCTTTCTGCACCCTCGGCTTCTTCTGTCGCACCCGATCTGCAGGAGACTGTTTTCAAGAGAATGAGTTGCCGCAAATCCCCGCCGAAGTCTAACCGAACACCTTGGACAGGACTATGGGTACCGCTGCGAAATGCCTGATGATCTTGAAGTCCATATTCCCCAACGCCTTACCCTCCGGATCTCGGCAAATTGCCGCCCCAATCCATCGAATATCCCTTCTAGAGGCTACAATCCAAAGATTTTGCTGTTATGGCCAACGTTGAAAACGGGCAGGGGGTGACTCTCTTTTCAGTGATTCCCTCCAACAGCGACGACCCGATCCTCTTGAAACGGATTATCGGAGAGCTGCGGGTTTGTTACGCTAATCAATAGAAGCGTCTGCACAACACCGGGTTCCAGACGCTCCCCTTGATCCACCTGAGGGTACCGTCACCCAATCGCCGATTGCCACATCCATGTCCTCACCCAAAGTTTTTTCCGTTGCCCAACTCAGCCAGCTGCTGAAAAATGTCTTGGAAGTTGAATTTCCGGAAGTGTGGGTCAAAGGTGAAATCTCTAACCTCTCGCAACCGCAGTCCGGGCATTGCTACTTTACGTTGAAGGATGACACCGCTCAAATTCGCGGTGTCATCTGGCGAACGACTGCAGCCCGCATGAAATTCCAACCCAAAGACGGCATGCAAATTGTCTGCAGCGGCCACATTGACCTCTACCCACCCCGCGGGACGTACCAACTGGTCGTTCGTTTTGCCGAGCCCATTGGCTTGGGGCCCTTACAGATGGCCTTCAGGCAGCTCCACGAAAAGTTAAAAAAGGAGGGGCTATTTGACCCCGCCCACAAGATTGAATTGCCATCGATACCCCGCCGAATTGCGGTGATCACCAGTCCGACCGGAGCCGCCATTCGAGATTTTCTTCAGGTCTTGAAACGCCGTTGGAACCAAAGTGAGGTGACCATCATCCCAACCCGTGTTCAGGGTGACGGTGCTGACAGCGAGATTGCCAATGCGATCGAGAATGCCAACCGAATCAGACCCCGATTCGATCTAATCGTATTGACCCGAGGTGGTGGCAGCATGGAAGATCTTTGGTCATTTAACGAGGAATCGGTCGTCAGAGCAATCTATCAATCCACCCTGCCGGTGCTTTCGGCGATCGGCCATGAAATCGATGTCACACTTTCCGACTTGGTCGCCGACCAGCGAGCCTTAACTCCTTCGGAAGCAGCCGAAAAAATCGTCCCGTCCGCTCAGGAAATGTCTCGCAGGCTATCCCAACATCGGGATTATTTAAACCAATTTCTATTTTCATTGCTTCAAAATAGTGCCGACAAACTACGGCGAATCGAATCACGCCCCGTCTTTCGTCGCCCGATGGAGTTTATCCGGAATTTCCAGCGGAGAGTCGATGATCTCGAAAATTCCGCCAATCGATCCATCAAAAACACTCTTGCCAATCAGACCCAGCACATCGCGCATATGGCACGGCAACTTGAAGCGGTCAGTCCATTGGCAGTACTTCAACGTGGGTACTCCGTTACCCAAAAAACGGATGACGACAACACTCTGGTGGACCGGATCGAGTCGGTGCAGCCAGGTGACCTGATTCGAACGCAGGTTACCAATGGTCGAATTTTTAGCCGCGTGGAGAAACTTGAAAGCGGGGACGAATCGAGCAGGCCTTCCAAATAGCATCCGCCCCCGCCGATTGATAGCACGTTCAGCGAGCGTCAACCAGTCAACGATGTCGTCCCGGCATCAGGCAGTCAGGATGGCACTTTTTATTATTTCAGCCTTCACTAGCGAACCGATTAAAATGATCACTCCGATCACACGATTTCATTTCATCTGTTTCTGGTCCAGTGTGCTTTTGTTGACAATCGTCAGCCAGGGCCAGCAGACCGTTCAGGATGCGGGTCCATCGACTACCGCTTCCCAAAGATCGGTCTCTTGGGAATTGCATCAGAAACTTGCCCTCCAATCTCAGCGAAAGGGAATCGACTGGCGGCCCGTGGGACCTCGAAAATCGGGAGGCCGAATCGAGTCAATCGCCTGCCCGCAAAATAACAGTTCCACGATTTACGTTGGAGCAGGTTCGGGAGGGCTTTGGAAAACCGTTAATAACGGTATCACGTGGAATCCCATTTTTGAAAACCAATCCACCTGTGCTATCGGTGATGTGGCGGTGGCGGCCTCCAATCCCAACATCGTCTGGGTAGGAACCGGTGAAGTCCTGATGGCCCGTTCTGCTCTCGCCGGAGCAGGTGTATTCAAGTCAATCGATGCCGGGAAAACGTGGGAGAACATGGGACTGCAAGATACCCATCACATTGGCCGGGTCCTGATTCACCCCCATCGTCCCGAAGTCGTCTATGTTGCTGCGATCGGCCACCGGTCCAGCCCCAACAATAGCCGAGGACTTTTTAAAACCAGCAATGGAGGCAAGACCTGGCAAAAGGTCCTGTTCATCAACGATCACACCGCCGTCATCGACCTGGTCATGGATCCCTCCAATCCAGAAATTCTTTACACAACCACCTGGCAGCGGGATACCGACGGGCAAGATCATTACGGAGTCAACAGTGGCGTCTACAAAAGCCTGAATGCTGGAAAAAGCTGGTCCCGTTTGGCAGGCGGGCTTCCTCAAGGTGATCACGTGGGACGAATTGGAATCGATGTGGCGGCCACCAACCCGAATATCGTCTACGCGATTGTCGACGGAGGCCGCGACAAAGACGGTATTTTCAGATCCGCTGATGCGGGAATCACCTGGCAACAAATCAATGAAACTCCCATCCCGGTAGGCTGGGATTGGTGTGAAATTCGGGTCTCACCAGATGATGAGAATACGGTCTACAGCATCGGACAGAATTCCTATTATTCAACCGATGGCGGGAGAACTTTTGAAAAAATCGGGGGAACCATCGTGCACATGCAGTCGCATCCGTCGACCGTCCTACACCTGGACACGCATGCGATGTGGATCAACCCAGACAATCCCAACCATGTGCTCTTTGGCAACGATGGAGGACTGTACACCACTTATGATCGTTGTCAAAACTGGCTTCACCTCAACAACTTTTCGATTACCGAAATCTATGCGATTACCCATGACCAGGAGCAGCCCTACAACATTTACATCGGTACACAGGATAATGCCGCATTGTTTGGGCCAAGCACCCACCGGCCGGGTGACGGACTGATTGATCCCTGGCAACATGTCTATATCGATCGGTGGGGCGGCGGTGATTCCTATTTCACTTACCGAGACCCCACCGACCGGGGCGTTATCTACTACGAACATCAGTTTGGTGGCATGATCCGAAAAAACATGATCACCGGTCAAAAACACGGCATTCGGCCATCCGCTCCGGAAAAGGAGGGGCGACTACGATTTGCCTGGATGACTCCTTTTTTTCCCTCCGCCCATACGCCCACCACACTTTATTGCGGTGCCAATCGGGTTTTTAAATCGACCAACCGGGGCGACAACTGGCAGGTGATCAGTCCTGACCTGACTCTCGGCAAGGATCCCCCCAATACCCGCTACCAAGCGATCACAGCCTTGGTGGAGTCACCCCATCAATCCGGTGTTCTGTTTGCCGGCACCGATAATGGAAATGTTTACCGCACCCGCAACGATGGCAAAAGCTGGCAGGCCATCCACGACGGACTCCCCCGTTACGCGGTGACCAACCTGGCTCTTTCTCCCCACGATCCTGACAAAGTGTTTGTGACCTTCAGCGGTCTGGGTTGCGACGATTTCGCGCCGTATGTGTTTCGGTCCGACAATGCAGGCAACAGTTGGAAATCCATTGCGGCTGGATTACCTCTGGAAACCGTCCATGTCCTGAGGGAAGACCCTCGGGATAGTGACACGCTCTACCTTGGCACCGATTTGGGGGTCTATCAGAGCAGCCAGGGTGGCCAAAACTGGATCTCATTAAGGGGAAATCTCCCTACCGCATCGGTACAGGATTTATTCATTCACCCTGTCCAAAGAGAATTGGTGATTGGGACGCACGGACGAGGTGTCTTTATCCTCGATCTTTCAAAAAAGAAAAAAGAATGATTCCCTTGCGTGTATGACCATTGCATCTCATCACGGTGTTTTGCCACGAACGATCTCGCCCCCTCTTCCAAAACAAAAGTGAAACTTGAACGCCGCTGGTATTGGACATATGGCAAACGAGTGATATCCGAATGAAAGTCATCCGAAAAAACACCCAAGTTCATTCCGATCGCCAACGAAGTCGCCAAACCACTGGGTCAGTCAGGACACGGCAGATGCGACCGCTGGTATCAAATGGATCTTTAACTGGTGAAAAACCGTTGGTTCAAGTAAGAAAGGGTCTGCTCCAGCCAAACATGGATCATTGACTCTCAAAAAACCTTTTTTTTCAAGATTATAGCCCTTCCAGCGAACACCACCTATATCCTGTTGTCCTCTACCACATTTCAGAAAGGAATTGCCTGTGCCAATCGTGCAGATTGAAGAAGTAACCAAAACATACGGAAAGCACACGGCGGTTTCTAACCTTTCTCTTTCCGTTCCCACCGGTTCGATGTACGGATTCATCGGTCCCAACGGCTCCGGAAAGACAACCACGATTCGCATGATCTTGCGAATCATTCACCCAGATTCTGGTTCGATCGAAGTGCTGGGCAACCGCTCTGCAGCGGCGGCCAACGACGAACTCGGGTATTTGCCGGAAGAACGGGGGCTCTACAAGAAACTGACGGTTCGCCGAATGTTAATGTATTATGCCACCCTCAAAGGCATGTCGACCAAGCCGGCCGCGATCGAAGTAAGTAATTGGCTGGAGAGATTTGAATTGGGGGAATGGTCGACCAAGAAAATCGAAACGTTGTCCAAAGGCATGTCGCAAAAGGTTCAATTTATTGCATCGGTAATCGCCAAACCAAAATTGCTGATTCTTGATGAGCCGTTTTCAGGACTCGACCCGGTCAACAGGGAGACGATCCGCTCATCGATACTCGAGCTTCGCCAACAGGGGACAACAGTCATTTTCTCAACCCACGACATGGGGGTCGCAGAAAAAATGTGTGACTTTGTCTTCATGATCTTCCAGGGAGAAAAAGTGCTCGATGGTCCTCTGGAGTCAATCAAGGCCCAAAATGGTGCGGATTCGGTGCATCTTCGCTGGAATGGTTCCAGAGAAGACTTGCATTCCATTGGAGAGATCCAAAAAGTGATCGACTTGGGTGCGTATCAGGAAATTCAAATCAAGGGCGACGCTCAACGAGTCCTCCGGCAATTGGTCGACAAAGGGAGTGTCCAACTGTTTGAGATCGCCCAACCTTCACTGAACGAGATTTTCTTGCGGATTGCTGGGCCTGCAGCAAAAGGCAGCGCTGCCACTACATCTGAATTCGCAGGAGTAACATCATGAAAAAAATCCTAGTTGTAGCCAGTAACGAGTATTTGATTGCGGTCACCAGTAAAGCGTTTCTGATTGGTGTCATCATGATGCCAGTCTTCATGGGGGGAGCGATAGGAGTTCAATATCTGACTCGCGACCAAGTTGATCTGACGACTCGAAAGATTGCGATTGTCGATGAAACCGGACGCCTCTTTGCCTCGCTCGCCCAAGCCGCCGATGCGCGAAACAAGAACGGTATCTACTCGAACGATCAAGAGGGAGAAGCGAGACAACAATCGGCCGCAAAATTCGAACTCCAACAAGTTCAGCTGGGCGAGGACAACGGCAAGCGGATCGATGTCCCGCTGACCAAACGAGTCAAGAACGGAGAATTGTTTGCATTTGCGATCATTGACCCGGACGTCTTCGACCCGAATTCGGGAGGCGTCGTCCGCTACCACTCCCAGACACCCAGCTACCAGGCTCTCTCCAATTGGTTGCAGAAAGCGATCAATTTGGAAATCAAACGCGCCCGAATCGACGAACTGGGCCTGTCTCCCGAAAGTGTGGCCGCCCTTTCGTCGCAAACTGCTTTACAACAGTTTGGACTGGTCGAAACAACAGCTGGCGGCGACGTCATCGAAGCCAAAGAGGAAAATCGCATCTTGACCTTCGCCCTTCCCTTCGGGGGAATCATGTTGATGTTCATGATGATCATGACGATCGCCCCGGCAATGTTGAATAACGTCCTCGAAGAGAAAATGCAAAAAATCTCGGAGTTCCTGATCTCTTCGATTACGCCCTTTCAGTTGATGATGGGCAAACTGATCGGAACGGTTGGAATCGGTTTGACTCTTTCAACCATCTACCTCGGGGCCGCGATTGGCTTGGCTCATTACTTTGACATCAGCGATAGCATTCCGTTTTCGTTGTACGCCTGGTTTGTGTTTTACCTCTTTGCCGCTCTGGTGATTTTCGGCTCCATTTTTTCGGCAATCGGTGCTGCCTGTTCTGAAATCAAGGATGCCCAGAGCTTAATGACGCCCGTGATCATGCTGGTCGTTATTCCCGTGATGTGCATGGGACCCGTCCTTGATTCTCCAACAAGTCTGTTCGCGAAGGCCGTTTCACTGTTCCCACCCGCCACTCCGATGCTGATGTTTGCCAGGATCGCGATTCCACCGGGGCCTGCCGCTTGGGAAATCGTGTTGGGCACTTTGTTGACAATTGCCTTCGCTATTGGCTGTGTTTGGGCTGCGGGAAAAGTGTTCCGTATAGGCATCCTGTCACAGGGTCAAGCTCCAACGATGGCCAAGTTAGCCCAATGGATCATCTCGAAATAGTCTCACCGAGGCGAGGCATTTCGAGAAACACCGGTGGAGAAACACCGGTCGAGAAACGAAAAATCTCGACCGGTATTTGTGCTACTATCGGCCTTTGGAGGTACTCCGGCAAACGAATAACCAACCGCCAGAGTGAATCGGCATCGCCTCGTTCGCCCTATTGGGCACCGTCTTCTTGATCAACAACTCCCACGTGCATCCACCTCGTCAGGATCGGAGAAATCAGCAGACAGAAAATGCCAGAGGCAACAGCCATCACCGCAATCATTCCGTAAACACCTCCATACATTTCAACCGTTTCAGCAGGAATCGGAACCACCGCAGCCTCTTCAACGGCTGCAAACTGGGCGATGATCGCCGCCAAGAACTGTGAAAACGCAGTGGCCAGGAACCAAGCACCCATGACCGTTGAGACCAGTCGAGCTGGTGACAACTTGGTAATCATCGAAAGCCCCACCGGTGAAAGGCAGAGCTCACCGGTCGTCAAGAGTAAGTACATCAACACCAACCAGTAAGCGGCCACCATCCCATCGGAATCGCAACTTTTGGCTCCAAAATAAAGCATGCCAAAACCGGCACCCAATTGAATCAGCCCCAAGGCAAATTTAACCGGTGTACTCGGTTCCGCTCCCATCTTGTTCAAAACTCCCCAAACGGTTGAAAAGAGGAGGCCGAAGATCACGATAAACACCGGATTGACGGACTGAAAAACCGAAGCCGGAATTTCATTTCCATCCAAACCAATTTTCCCAACGCTCTCTTTGACATAACTCCATTCGACGGATTTGCTGTCCAAAGTGGCATCATCGCGTCTGGCATAGTCTCGCAAATAGGTCAAAGCGGTCATCGTCAAGTACTTCTGAGCTACGACCTCATCCATCAGCTCTTTCAAATCCTCTGGTGATTTTTGCTTGCTCTCTATTTTTTCATCGTTGTTGTATTGAATTGCCTTTTCGAGCAACCCACCCATCTTTGCGGACCCATTCTCATGGCCCAGGTATTCCTGGCTGAGGAAGCCCAGCTTCTGCAGCGATTCTTCCGATGGTGCGGCAACGAGGCTAAGATTGACACTCTTGCCAACATCTTCATCGGTCACACTTCTGGTCTCTAAAACCCTGTCCACATTCCGGTCAGTAAAGTTGTTGACCGAACTGCCCGACTGCTCAAAAAACGCCCAAAAAAGCAAAGAAAAGAAAGTCAGCACAAAAACGACATACATCCGTTGCCGCCCCACAACACTCATTTTCAAGGCTTCTTTAATAAGAAAAACCGATGCCATGACTCCGGCAATCAACAAAACCAATCCAGCCGGCCGGCTCGCTTCTTTGACCACCTCGGACAGACCCTTGACCAGTTTATTTTCCGATTCCTCCAAGGGCTTGATCCATTCCTCTGGAATCAACTTTTGTCCCTCATTGATTCCAGGAACCACTGAAAAACCGGACACCAACAAGACCAGAACAGGTAAGACGAGCGCCGAACCGATCAGGACTTTGGTGAGGTTTCCCGAGTAGGTCGACTGATTGGGAGCATTACCGACGTTCTCTGGAAGCCCTCCTTTGGAAAGAGCCACTACCGCCGCGATTCCGGACGCCACAAGTCCCAGCCCTACAAATACGTTCAACCCAATCGAGTAGATATCCCCGGCGTTAAACAAAAATAGGCCGATCGCAGATGCCAGCGCCGTCAAGCTAATCAAAATCTGGGTAACTAGAGTGGGCGCCGCAAAGACGGCCAAACCGACGAGCATGCCTATCGTGGCCAATCCAAATCCATAATGATAGCCATAGGTTTCCCCAACGTAGCCACACAACAACGGGGCCATCGCGGCACCCAAGTTGATACCGATGTAGAAAATCGTGAAACCACTATCCCGTTTGGGACTGCCTGCTGGATAAAGTGAGCCGACAATGGTTGAAATATTCGGTTTGAAAAATCCGTTTCCAATGATTAACAAGCCCAGAGCACTGAAAAACATGATTTCGTTTTGAAACGTCATCAAAAGGTGCCCTGCCGCCATGAAGAGGCCACCGATGATCACCGACGAACGCGCCCCAATCAGTTTGTCAGCGATCATGCCACCAAAAAACGGGGTCATATAAACCAAAGCGGTGTAAGCACCATAAACGGCATTCGCTTCTTTGTCCCCCATCTGGAGGAAACCCTTGATCAGGTAAAACAGCAGCAATGCCCGCATTCCGTAGTACGAAAATCGCTCCCACATCTCGGCGAAAAAAAGCGTGTAAAGGCCGGTGGGATGGCCAAACAGGGTGGCAGGCTCGTTTCTGAACTGGTCTGATTGGAATCCGTTTTCTTTTTCTTTACTCATAATTCCCTTTCAAGCTGCCGATGACTGTTTCAGCTTTTTGGCTGGTATATGGCTCGGCTGAACGATGGATACCCAAACAGGTTCAATCCGGCCAGATTCGATCGACGCGTTTTATCTACAATAGTTGGAATGGGCTAACGCCCCAGTACAATTCATCCTGCGAAATTCGTACACCGATATCCCGGGGAACTAAGGACAGTCATGTCCAGATCCACCGCAATCATTTCACCAAGATTCTAACGGCTAGGATTGGCGGCTTAAAGCCGAACCAACATGATTCAGGAGAGAATTAAAGCCTTCTTGCAAAGAGATTTCGTGTTGCTCATGCCGGGCAAGGTCCTTGACCTGACATTTTTTTTCCGAAAAATCACGTTCCCCCATGATGATTGCCAGCTGAAACCCTTGCCGATCAGCATATTTCAACTGCTTTTCTAATTTTTTCTGCTCTGGATAAACCACCGCACCCACTCCTTCGCGGCGCAACACGGCAGCCAATTGAAGGTAATCATTCAATCGATCTTTTTCAAAATAGGGAATAAAGACCGGTGCCGGAGTTCGGATTTTTTCGATCAGCCCCAGTTCTTCCTGGGCTGCCAAGAGTCGGTCCAAACCGAGAGAGGCTCCAATTCCGGGCAAAACCTGTTTGGTGAACTTGGCGGTCAGATTGTCATAGCGTCCTCCTGAACAAACACTGCCAATTCCCGGAAGCGCATCGAGGGTCGTTTCAAAAACGGTCCCCGTGTAGTAGTCGAGCCCGCGAGCAATCCCCACATCCAGTTTCAAATGCTTCTCATTCACTCCAACCGCGGAGACGGCCGAAATAATCTGCCCCAATTCATCAACTCCCTCCTCACCGGTTTGGTTCCCGTCCAGCAAAGACCCCAACTGAGAGAGCACTTCGGCATTGGAGCCACTCATTTGAGAGAGCTTCAAAATCGACGTCGCCTGATCATCCGACACCTCAGCGGTTTCCTTCATCTCTCGGGTCACCGCCTCTACACCGATTTTGTCAAGTTTATCGATCGCTCGAAGGACGCTGGTCGATTTTTCGAGCAGGCCCGATTTTTCCAACAGGCCGTTCAGGATTTTGCGATTATTTATACGAATTGTGAAATCATGAATTCCAATCGCCTGAATCAAATCAAAAATCACCAAGGCCGTTTCAATATCCGAAACAATCGAGGTAGTGCCAATCGTATCAAAATCACATTGCATGAACTCTCGATAACGCCCCCGTTGTGGACGTTCACCACGCCAGACCGTGCCAACGTGATAACGTTTAAACGGAAGCCCCAGTTGGTTCACGTTGGCCGCCGCAAACCGAGCCAAGGGAATCGTCAGGTCAAATCGCATGCCAACCTGTCGTCCGCCAGCATCCTCGAAGCGAAACATTTGTTTATCGGTTTCGTCACTCCCCTGCCCTACCAACACATCCAGCATTTCCAAGGCTGGTGTATCGATCGGTGCAAAACCGTAAGACCGATAAACTTGCCTTGCGGTCTCTATCAGGTTTTCACGCGGCATCATGGTTTCCGGAAGATGATCTCGGAAACCTTTCAAGGTCTGAGGTTTGATCAGGGACATGAAAACTCGAATTTTGGGTAAAGAACCGGACCGCCTACCTGACACGTATCAGGATTAGTTCAAAATCGGCAGGGGTTGGGGTGGAGGGCTACGAAGTTTGGTTGCATGCTCGCTGATCAATACCGCGTCGGCGTATTCCTTGATCTGTTCCGGTGTTTCGAAATATCGCTCATAGGTCCAACTATCTTCGTACTCACATTCATCGGTTGTATACTCTCGGCAAATCTCAGGCCGAGTCTCATAAATGCCACAACGCTGATCTTCCATCAAGTGCTTGCAAGTCGTATGCACCAAGAGGTACCACGTACCACCATCGGTAAAGATGCTCGCCCGGTCATGCAGCAAATACCATCGCATGAATTCAAAATCCCGTCGTGTCGTCGGGGTATCGATCGGCAGCGCAAAATATTTACAACATTTCGCGGTGCAGTAATCGCATAGAACCTCATCCTTTTTCAACTCGTCTCGGGACGGTTTTCTGGGTAATGTCGGTGTCGGCATTTTAAAATCAAATGAAAACGATTGATGGATCAGCTTTGAATCATTCCAGCAAAAACACAATTTAACACGTTGTTGCGTTTGTATAACCGGCCATCCCAAAATTCACCCAACAAGGATGATTGGCGGGAATGGATTCCACCCTGCGACTCTCTTGCTCTCCATTGCCAACAACGGCAGCGGTCTCCAGCCGCTGCATTGACGGCTTTTCGGCCGGTTTGGCACCGTCAGCAGCTGAACATTGGGTTCCAAAGGTGAGGCCGGCATGGCGGAAGAATACCCCACCTGGCGAGTCCATTTTTTGGTAAAAGCGCCCGGATTCTTCAGCGACAATCGGCGGCTTCGCCGCTCAACCGGCTCACCCTCCACTAACCGCGAATTTGGTAGGTTGGAGGAACGGATTCCTTCTGGTCGGCAGAACCTGAAACGTCGACTTGATCGGGGTCGATCCAGTCTCGACCGCCCTGAAAGTTTTCTTCGTAAACGCCGTATTCATGAAACGCAAACTTCTTGGCAAAACGGTACGCCCAAGATTTTTCCGGAATAGGATCCATATCAGGATGATACTGACTTCTACGTGGCGTCATGGCCTGCACCTCCGCCATGGAAGTCCCTCTGGCGGTGGAGTCCCGGGCATCGTGCCGATTGGCAAGATCCGCGATCAGATCAGGCCTTTCCAGCACCACACAGCCCCGGGTGTGACTGGCGGCGGTTCGACGGAAGTCTCGTAGAAACTCGGACTCATTGAATGTCTCTCGCAGCGAACGATCCTCGTGAATCGATTCCTTGGCAAATTGCACAATAGGACAGGGTTCTATATCACCCCAAGGGCTGATGTGATGTGTAAATCCGGTCGCGGCAGGACAAAGGGCCTGACCGTCTGCATCGTAATACGCATCGATCATAATAATCGGCTTCTTGCATCGCATGTCAACGACAAATTGCCGTGCTTTGCGTTGCTGCTCGGGCGTCAACGCAAGGTCTGGGTTTGCATCCGGTCCAACCGGTCGAAAAATATGAAACCAACAATACATCACTCCCATGCTGACTAACTGATCAACCCATTTCTCCTGCAACAGATCGTCAATGTTGGTTTGGCACAGGCTGGTGCAGACACCGGTTAGCACCTTATTATCTAGACAATTTTGAATCCCCTGCATCGTCTCATTGTAAACATTGCCTTTCATACCCCGTCGCCGCTCATCTGAGATCAGCTCGTTCCCCTCCACGCTGATCAACGGCGTCACATTGCCCAGTCGACGCAATTCCTTGGCGACTTCATCAGTAATGAAATGGCCATTGGTAAAAACCTGAAAATAGACGTCTCGGTGCCTCCCAATCAAATCCAACAGCTCTTTGTGCATAAACGGTTCACCACCCAGCAAACCAAAAAAAGAATTCCCCATCTGCTTGGCTTCGGTAATCATCTTATCAAGAGCGTCGACCTCGATTTTCTGCTGTTTGTGAGCGACATCCACCCAACAACCCTGGCAACGCAAATTACAACTGTTGATGATGGAAATGTAGAGATAGGGAGGGAAGAAATCACCACGTTTCAACCTGGATTTATGTTTCACCACCGAACGAATTCCCTTGACGCCCATGTTCCAAAAGAGTTTCCAGAGCAGTCTTTTGTCGGTTTCCCACAGAAGTCTTTTGGCAAGTCGTAGATACATAAAAAAGTTACCAAATTAGAAACGGATCACAATTATTTTAAAAAATCATCATCGAAAGGAAAAAACATCCAGTTGTCCCTGTCCGACTCTCAACTGCTGCGTGTCGTCGTTTGCCGTCGCAGATCGGGGCTGGTCGCTGAATCTTGATTTCATTCTACCCATCCCACACCGTTTTCGACAGAGAAAGCCAAGCGGATTCAGCGGGGGAGCGAGAAGAAATCCGTTTTTGAGGTCGCAGCAGGCTTGGGAACGATTAAATCCTCATGCGAGCCCCCCCCTTGTGAGAGAGAGGGTACCCGGTCCCTAGTCCGGATTTGGAACCCTCTGGTCGGCTGAACTATTTCAAATGCACCCTCGTAGAATCTCTATGGTGAGTGGGCCCAACGGTAACATTGGCATCTTTCAAGCCGAACTAAATTGATGGTATCGTCGGGAAAACGACCTGAAAGAGATTATTTCGTTCGATTTATTGACCCGATTTTCGATTCCCGATTCAATAAACTGAGGAAAGCAACGAACACTCATTGAAAGTTTACAATTTCGAAATTTGAATTTTCTTAATCGATCGCCAATCAAATGAATAGATCGCCAGTCAAATCCAGAATCATCCTGAGATGGTAATCGACCCAAGCCAAGGTGAACGGCGTTCAGGCTAACCAGACCAAAATTTGACAGCGAGAAAGCTCTCCGCCGCAACGGCGTAACATCATGGAAAGAACCCTCATTGGAAGAACCCTCATTGGAAGAACCATTTTTGGAAAAGAAAGGAAGCTCGATGAACCAAGTCCTTTTTCTTTGCACCGGCAACTTCTATCGCAGTCGTGTGGCAGAAGTCCTTTTCAATCATTTTTCTCAATGTTCCCTTCCCAATTGGGAAGCCATTTCTCGAGGATTCGGTGTCGATCGGAGCCCAACCCGGCGAATTTCGTCATCGGCGGCGTCTTTTCTGGAGTCCGAGGGATTTCATGAAGGTCTTCACCGATTTCCAATCGGAGTTGAACCTGGTGATTTCCTCTGGTCGGACAGAATTGTCGCGCTCAACGAAATCGAGCACCGGCCAACCTTGGAAAATCGATTTCAACACTGGTTGAATCGAATAGAATTCTGGAATATCCCTGACATCGACCAGACCTCTCGGTCCACCGCACTCCCCAAGCTGGAGGCCAATGTCTGTGAGTTAATTTCGGTCATCAAATCGGAATCCGCCATCAATGCCACTGCTTGTTGAATGAAAAATTGCGGCCAATAGAATGGGGATCACAATTGACTTCAAACAGATGGTTTTCTACAAACCGGGTTGGAGAATATCCCCCGGACCGCGGAAAAATCCACTTTGAGCCGAACCAAAGCGTATATCCTTTGCCCTCAGGCGTCAGCCAATCCGCTTTACAGTCCCTGGCTGGAAAAGCCGGGGAGTCCGCCATTGGAATTTGTGGTCGTCGACAACTATGACGACCATTGGACTCCCCCACAAGACTGTGGGCTGGTCATTTCCCATTTGCATTACACCCATCCGACCGCGATTATTCTCAAGAGGCTCCATGACGCCAATCAAATTCCGATCCTGATTCTGGCAGATGGAATTCTGGAATACAGAAATACGTTTGAGAATCCCAACATCGCAGCTGGTTCTGTTTTCATGCCTGTTCAAGGGCATAAGATTGCCTGCATTGGAGATGCTCAGGCCAGGATCATTTCGGGATGGGGAAATCCGGGAAAATGCGAAACGACAGGTCTTCCCCGATTGGACAACGTTGTCGATCTACATCGCCAAAGCGAATTCCATCCCGATCACAATGAAATCCGGATTCTGGTCGCGACGGCCAAACAGCCGGCATTCACCCAACGGCAGATGGATACCGTTCGCCAATCGCTAGTGGATGTCAAAAAGTGGTTCGATAGTCATCCATCCTTCGGCTCCAAAGCCATCCAACCGATCTGGAGACTGACCGGCGGTCTGGACCAAGTAATCGGCATCGATACTGAAGATGCCAGTTCAACATCGACGCCGTTCCTCGATGTGTTACAGAACGTCGATGCGGTCATCACCACTCCCTCCACGGCCATACTGGAAAGCTGGCTTTTAAAACGCCCGACAGCGGTGTTGGATTATACAAATTCGCCGAGATATGTTTCGCCTGCCTGGAACATTAATTCCTCAGAACAAGTCCCCAGTGTTCTCAGATCCCTTCTGGCGAAAAAGGAAAATCGTTTGCTGTTTCAACAGCAGATGCTTCAGGATTCACTCCAAATCATCGAACCGGCAACGGAGCGTTTGATTCAATTAATCCGATTGATGATTGACCACGGCAATCAAGCCCTGCGGGAAAACAGGTCCTTAAATCTGCCCTCCAACATGCTCTCGCCACTGGACACTCCTCAGCTCGGCGAATCGGTTTCTTCCATCAAAAAGCTTTTCCCGGGCCGCAAAAGCTTCAGCATCAACGAAACCGAGCAACTGGTAACACAGCTGGATCATCAATCACGTTCTATCCAACAACTGCATTCCCTGCTGGAATCTCGCCTGAGCCAACTAACGATCGCGCAACAAACCAACAGGGTATCGTATCGACTGCAACAGCAGCTTTCCGATCAGGTCAACCACATGCGTGCCGAAATACAAAGGCTGCAACGGTCACTGAGGATAAAAAATCGCCCGACCCGTTTGCAACGCAAACTGCGAATCAATGCCTCGATGGCCCTGGAGAAATGGCTCTTCTATATTTCCGCGGCAGCTCGACAATGTAAAACCCAGCCCGGCGTTCTGCTTGACAATCTTTTCGACGTTGCCAACATTTCGAAAAACAGCAGGCTGCCAATCACCATTGAAAACCACCAGCAAAACAAAAAGCGACTCCCACAAGTAAAAGTCTGGAAGCAGCGACCAAGATTGTCGCTCCTGAAAAAACTAAGAAATTCGAGCCCATTGGCCAATTGCCGTATTCGGCTTGCCCGAGTAACTGGAACCAAATAAAAAAAGCGGTCACCTCCCCTGATCATGTGCCGGTAAACTGGAAAGAGTCTAAACTACTGTAATAATGAATTTCACCGACGATCAACACACTCGCTTGCAAACAGCCTCTGCTGAACACTCTGATTTTGTGCAGCCCAACAAGACGTATCGAGTTTACAACCCACTTGAACCGTTTATCTTTACCCATATTCCGAAGTGTGCTGGCACCAGCTTCATCCGCGTTCTTCGATTCTGGTTTCGCAAGTCCTACTGCCATTTGATACAGGATGAGACCAAGGATATCAAACTTCCCAAGGTCGGCGTACTCCTTGAAGACGGGAGCTATCGACAGGACATCAAGTGCATCCACGCTCATTTCAATCATGGGCGGGGTTATGGACTGCCCTATCATTACCCGGAAATCAACCAGTACATCACCATCCTGCGAGATCCATTTGACATCGTCGTCTCAATGTATTTCTTTTTTAAGGGAAAGAGCATCCGCGGCGAATTTCTGCACCGCGGAAAACAAGTCGACGTACGCGATCAATTCCCGTCGGTCGAACATTACGTCAGGAATTATCCGGATTGGCTATTCGATCATCTACCGCAAAATATGTCGCTCGACAATTACGAACAGCAATTGCGGGAAAAATTCATTTACATTGGTCTTTTTGAGGACATGCAAACCTCAATCGACATCCTAGCCTCGATTTTCGGGTTGGATTCCATGGAAATGCCAGTCAAAAACATCTCTAACTACGACGAACCAGTACCCGAGGGGCTCAGGGAAAAATTCTACTATGACTTTCCATTACTCCTCAAAATCTACCAATTCGTTAAAACCCACTACCGTGATCCGATCAATGATCTGAAATTGGAACTGGGTGACCTCGAGCGGAAATCCGCGCGGGAATAATTGACGTTCACTATTTTTTCCCTCGATTTTATGTAATTCCGAACGTATTGCCTTCCACTGAAAGGCAATGTCCTACGGCCTGACGTTCCCATTTACTGAGGAGAGCCAAAGTTGAAATTCGGTTTTTATTCTTGCATGACCGGCATGGCCTGGGGCGGGAGCGAAGAACTCTGGTGGCGTACAGCTAGATTGCTTCAAAATCAGGGGCATGAAGTTGCCGTCAACTACAAATTCTGGGAAAGACAGGCTCCTCAGATTTCAGAGATTAAAGAGGAGGGTGCAGCACTCTGGCTACGGGAAAAACCGGCAAAAAGTCTCTGGTACAGTCACCTGCTGAACATGTTTCGCAGAATCAAACCTTCCAACGGCTCTGACGTCACTTGGCTGGAAAGGGAACGCCCCGACACGGTTCTATTTTCTCTGGGGTATCATCCGGATCGGATCCGCTTGGCCACAGAATGCCAACGATTGAAAATCCCTTACACCATCAACCTTCAGTGCGCTAGTAGCTGCGTTTTCTTCCATGAAAGCCTGATGGAAGAATTCCGAAATGCCTACCGAGGTGCGGAAAAGGTCTTTTTCGTATCCGAGGAAAATCGGGAGAAACTAGAGACCAACATCGCCACCACGTTAACCAATGCCGAAATCGCCGCCAACCCTTTTAATGTTCGACACGACGCCAACCCTGCATGGCCTAGCGAAGACAAGTTTCGCCTGGCATGCGTAGGGCGAATTCACTTCATGTCCAAGGGGCAAGACCTGATAGCGCATGTTCTCAAACGCCCAAAATGGCGTGAGCGGCCAATTGAGATCACCCTGTACGGAAAAAATCAGGGAAACCAGAAACAGATGGAAGAGCTGATCAAGCTTTATCACCTGGAGGACAAAATCAAATTTGGTGGTTTCAACAAAAACGTAGAACAGATTTGGGAAGACAACCATGCCCTATTTCTACCCTCCCGATACGAGGGCGCCGCACTTGTGGTCATCGAGACGATGCTCTGTAATCGAATCGTGGTGACCACCGATACGGGTCGCAATCGGGAGTTGCTTGACGACAACCAGACCGGTTTCATTGCCCATGCCGCCAATGCTGATTTATTGGACGAGGCATTGGAACGAGCCTGGAATCAACGGGAACAATGGCGTGAAATGGGAAAAATCGCAGGAATCAACGTTCGAAAAAACTATACAGCCAATCCAATTGGAGATTTTGCGGAACAGCTGACCAAGATCGCAAACGACGCAGCGGATAAACGACGCAGCGGATGAACGATGCAGCGGATGAACGATGCAGCGGGTTGAAAGGCTCACAGTAGGATTTTACTGCAAGTCAGCATTCCAGTTTCTTGAAAACAATCGGACGATGTTGTCCGGTCGACGGTCCTGCAAGCCCCCGTTAAAAAGCCAAACCAGAACCCATCATGAAAATCTCGATTGCCATCTGCACCTGGAATCGATCTCGATTGCTGGATCAGACCTTGAGTAGTCTATCCAGAATGTCGGTACCCGATGATCTTAGCTGGGAATTGATCGTGGTGGATAACAACTCGACCGAGGCAGGGGTCAATAACGTTCTTGACTCATGGAAAAACAAACTACCTTTGAACTCGGTTGTAGAAAAAGAGCCAGGTCATTCAGCAAGCCGAAACCGAGCCGTTCAGGAAGCCACCGGCGACTACCTGGTCTGGACTGACAATGACGTTATGGTTTCTCCTAATTGGCTTTCTGCCTACCATGATGCTTTTCAAAAGCACCCCGAAGCCGGTTTCTTTGGGGGACCCATTGAGCCGGTTTTTGAGGAGGGGCAGCCTACATGGATCCGAGACACCTGGAAAATCTGCGCTCCGGTCTATGCGACGCGGAATCTGGGCAAAACCGAGTCGGCCCTGGGTATCGGCAAAATGCCTTACGGCGCTAATTTCGCTGTCCGGATGGACCTTCAGAAGAAGACTCCCTACGATACCCAATGGGGACGGAAACAGTCCGGAATGCTGGGAGAGGATGAAGTCTCCGTCCTGCGTCATCTCCTCGGGGAGGGTGTAATGGGATATTGGGTCCCCGATGCGAGCCTTCATCACATGATTCCCAAAGACCGAGCAACGGTCGGTTATGTTGCGAGCTATTTTTATGGCCAGGGACAGGCCAATGCCCTGAAAGGCAATATCACGCGTTCGGCGGCGCGAATCTGGTGGGATGGATGGAAGAGTCTTTGTGGCTATTACCTTCGAAAACCGGTAGCACCACCCATCAACTGGCTTTCCAATCGAGTTCATGCGGCCATTTGTTGGGGGGAACTGGCAGGGCTGAGGTCGTTGGTAAAACGGGAATCCATCGCTCCAGATGAATCCAAAGATTCTCCTCCAACGTAGAATAACCCTATAGAAATGACGATCGCCTCCAGTGCTGATGACTTGCAGTCAGGAAGCTCTCGTTGCCTCACAGTGATGAGTTGAAAATCAGCTTCCTCGCTTTGGCACGGCCTCCGGGAGTCGCGGATCGGGGGTTCATTTCGGCCGGACCAACCGACGTCATTTCACTTGCCCCTGCTTCTTACTAAATGCCGATCAAACATGGATTCCCAATTGATTTTATTGACCGGAGCGACAGGTTATGTCGGGGGCCGACTATTGCCTCTGTTGGAAAAAAGCCACCACCGAATTCGATGCATGTCGAGAAACCCGGATCGATTGAGGTCTCTGGCTGGCGAGACAACGGAGATCGTGGCCGGTGATGTTCTCGACGACGCGTCTCTGCTCAAGGCCCTCGAAGGAGTTCATACCGCTTACTATCTGGTTCATTCGATGGGATCTGATGACGATTTCGAGGAGGTTGACCGAATAGCCGCCTCAAATTTTGCCGCGGCTTGCACCCAACAGAAAGTCGCCAAAATTGTTTACCTCGGAGGTTTGGGAAATCCGGATCATGGCCTTTCCAAGCACCTGCGTAGCCGACAGGAAATCGGCAATCTCCTGCGGCAATCGAGTTCCAACGTCATCGAATTCCGAGCCTCAATCATTATTGGAAGTGGCTCTCTATCGTTTGAGATGATCCGTGCGTTGGTGCAACGCCTGCCGGTGATGATCTGCCCAAAGTGGGTACGGGTTTTCGCACAACCAATCGCAATTGAGGATGTGCTGGCCTACCTTATGGAAGCGTTAGACGTACCCCACGACGTTGAGAACATTTTTGAAATCGGTGGTCCTGACCAGGTTTCCTATGGGGAAATCATGAAACTCTACGCCAAGCAGCGGGGGCTGAGACGATTCCTGATTCCCGTTCCTTTATTGACGCCCTACCTTTCCAGCCTTTGGCTGGGGCTGGTCACGCCACTTTATGCTCGGGTCGGCCGAAAACTGGTCGATAGCCTCAAAAACCCGACCTTGGTCTCCAGTAATCTCGCAGAAAAATCGTTTTCGGTCCGCCCCAGATCGGTGCGGGCGGCCATCGATCGGGCCATCCACAAGGAGGACCAGGAAATCGCCATGACCCGCTGGTCAGACGCCATTTCTTCTGGAGGCAAACCAAAATCATGGGGGGGAGTCCGATTGGGATCCCGTATCGTGGACTCCAGAACGAGCGACATAAAATCTTCTGCCGCCGCGGCATTCGATCCAATTAAAAAGATTGGCGGCAATACTGGATGGTACTACGGAACTTGGCTTTGGCGGATCCGAGGATTTATGGATTTGCTGGTCGGAGGCGTGGGAGTCCGCCGCGGCCGGAGGCACCCGGTCGAAATTCGAGTGGGTGATACTTTGGATTTCTGGAGGGTGGAACTATTCGAGGACAATCATCTTTTAAGATTAGCGGCAGAAATGAAGGTTCCCGGACGAGCGTGGCTGGAATTTGAAGTGACTCATACCAACGGAATCAGCACAGTCCGCCAGACTGCGATTTTTGATCCGTCTGGTCTCTTTGGACTGATGTACTGGTACGCACTCTATCCGCTACATCAATTTGTCTTTGCCGGAATGCTACGGAACATCTGCCGAGAAATTGAATCTGAAATTTCGCGGACCGATGCCGAAGTCAGCGGCGAGAAAGAATAGCGGCTCCATCCTCATGTCGCGTCAAAACGGCGGATCCGTTCTTGGCGTCCTGGTCCAACAGTAGGGCGTTGAGGGAAAAGAAAAATACTGAGCTCTCAGGCGGTCTCCCGATCGACTCGGTCTCGAAGTACGCTGGACGCTTGATTGGATATCTTGCATGAAATCCAGTAGGGACTCGTCTGGGCCTGACCATAACAGACCAACACGTAATTCAGAATCGAGATCAGGATGCCCGACAAAGCCAGTGCTCCAAAAGCCAACTGCAAGGGAAGATAATTCCAGACAAGTTGTGTTGCCGAAAACACCAGCAGCCCAACAATGGAAGCAAAATTGATCGTCCGCAATATTTCAAGAGTTCTTTTTGACTGGAATGCCGCTATTTCCGTCCGCCGCTTATTCTGGATCGAGTCATCTTTGGGCTGGACGTGTGCGGGATCAAACCGAAGCGTCCGATCATCTGACCATGAACGCACGATTTGGTCGATTTGATGGATTTCCGATTCGATCAGCTGAATGGATTTATCAAGTGATTTTTCGTTCAATGCGATCTCCTCATCGGCAGACCGGGAGTGAATCTCCTGGCTTGTCTTCTCGCCTGAGACCGGGCCGTTTCCATCCGCTTCGCCGAGTTTACAATCCGGAGAATCCGAATCATACAATGGCGAATCCGTGTCGTTGTCCAACGATTTTTCCGGTGCATCAACCGGACTCGGTTCGCTCAGATACTGTGAATGGGGATTCGCGTTAGTCATCATTTCAACTAGGAGCAAGTTCGCTGGCGGCCGCCTTTTTACAACAGGGGATCCAAGTATCCCGATCGGTGTAGACAGCGGAAAAACCCTTCGTCTTTATCGGGTCAATCGTTCGCGACCAATCAATCCTGTTTTCTTTGCCCTAAAAGTCTCTCAAGATTTCCGCAGCCGCATTTTTTCCGCAAGCCCCCATGACCCCACCACCTGGATGGCTAGCAGCGCCACAGAGATAAAGACCACCAATGGGAGAACGGTGATCTGCCCATCCGGGAATAGGCCGCATCAGGAATAGTTGATTGAAATTCATCGCCCCTTGCATAATATTACCACCTGTTAGCCCGTAAACACGCTCCAAATCGAGGGGACTGAGAACCTGCCGGTGCTCAATCGCATTGGGAACGTTGGGTGCATACTCGGCCAGGACTTCAATACATCGGTCGGCAAAACCCTCCTTGATATCGTCCCAGTTCTTCCCACCACCGAGCTGATAGGGAGCATATTGCACAAACATGGACATGATATGCTTGCCGTCCGGGGCAATCGTATTATCAACGCTGGTCGGTAAAGTTATTTCGAGAATCGGGGTGCGACTGGGATTCCCATATTTGGCATCATCGAAACCGTTTTCCACAACTTCCATGGTCTCTCCGATATGGATCGTTGCACGGTGATGAGAGCCTACTCCTTGCGAAGGTAAACAAGTGAATTCTGGAGGCTCTGATAACGCTACGTTGATTTTTGCCGATGCCGAGGAATAGTCGATCCTGGAAATAGCCCGCGCAAACTCCTCCGGTAAATGTTCGGCCGCCACTAATTTTTCAAACGTGACATGGGCGTCCGCGTTGGAAGCGACAGCCTTGGCATCAATGGAAGTACCATCAGCCAGACGAACTCCTCTGGCCTGTTGCCCATCGACAACAATTTCTTCCACCTCGGCCTCGGTTAAAATATCAACTCCCAGATTTTCACAAACACGAGCAAGAGATTGAGACAATCCTCCCATACCTCCTTGAACATATCCCCACACTCCTCGTGCACCCCCCGCTTCACCCATCACATGATGCAAGAGGACATAGGCGGTACCAGGAGCCGAAATTGAGGAAAACGCTCCAATCACGGCATCGGTCGCCAATGTTGCTTTTAAGACGTCCGTCTCAAACCATCGATCCAGGATAGGACGGGCGGCCCCTGTTAACAATTCCATCGCCTCCGGTAAGGCATCGCCAAGTGACTTCAGCGCCGACTGCATCTTCCAGGCTTTTTTCATATCCCGAAGCTTTTTCATGAGCCCGATTTTCCGAAGCCCCTTGGAAACCGGGAGGATGTCAGGAGCAGTCTGCGAGAGGGTCGGCTCCAGCAGACCGGCCACCTTTTCAAGAAGTTTTTCATATTTTGGAAATGATTCAGCATCCTTGGAACTGAATTTCGAAATCTGTTGGTGGTTGGATTGGGCGTCAGGTCCCAGCAGTAGATGACGACCATCCTTCATTGGCGTAAAGGAAGACGGACTCCTTGGAAGAATCTTCAGTCCGTTTTCCTTGAGTTTAAGATCATTGATAATCTCAGGCAAAAAGAGACTGATGACGTAAGCGGCTGTAGAAACCTGATAACCGGGCCATAGCTCTTCGGAAACGCTACAGCCTCCAATAAGATGTCGCCTTTCCAGCACGCAAACTGACTTCCCCGCCTTGGCAAGATAAGCAGCCGTCACCAGTCCGTTATGCCCACCACCTACAATTACACAGTCATAACTTGATTTCAGTTTGGTCATTTTCCCGCCATCAAATGAAAAAGTGGAGCGAATGCTCTAGCCACCCAAGTTGTTGCTTTTAACGATATTCGATAGCATCTGGGAAGCAAAGTGGTGATCGACGTTGAAAAAGCACGAACCGGCTCTTTGCGTAGCACAGCGGTGGAAACCTATTGGGGCTTAGAGGAAAGATTGTCCGGAACATGCCCGACAATGACTTTCTGCAGCTAGTCGGCCCTCCCTTACCCGCCTAACTGGAGTTGAGCGATGAAAACATTTGATGTCGATTTAGAATCTTGCCGGAAACGCCAGTCACGACTGGTCGAAACGCTGCAACGTGAGTCTCTTGATGGGGCCTTGATCACACAAAACGTTCACGTTCAATGGCTGACTGGCGTTTATTTTCCGCCTGTTTTTTCTTCGTCGGTGTTTCTCTCAGCAGACGGGGAATTGACATTGATCTCTCCACACAAAAAACCCCCCATCGCAGCGGCTGACAATCTGGAGCGGTTTGATGCAAAGCTTCATTCAACAATGCGTAATGATCAATCCTTGGCATGCTTGGAGACCTTGGCACGAGTGGTCGGGAAATTGGGTGGCCAGATTGGGGTTGAGTTCTCCAGCTTTGGGCCGCATGCCCAAAGCCTGGTCTCGGGCAGAGTCACCGATATCGAACCGTTGATGTATCAATTGCGACGCCAGAAAGAAAAAGACGAACTCGCAAAAATACAGCACGCCATTGATGCTACGGAATTCATGTACAAGCGAGCTCGTCAGATCATCCAACCCGGCATTTCTGAAATTGAGGTCTTTAATGAATTGCAGACGGTCGCAGTCGATTTTTTCGGCGAACCGTTAACCGGAACCGGCAATGACTACCAAACGGCATCGCGTGGTGGACCTCCTCGCCGAGGCAAAACAACTCAGGCCGGCGAGCTTTACATTCTTGATCTTGGACCGGCGTTTCGAGGTTACTTCGCTGATAACGCCCGCACGCTCGCTGTTTCCGGACCAACGGAAGATCAAACAGTGGCTTCTCAGTGGATCGCAAAAGCATTGGCTCATGTTGAACAATCCGTCAGGCCGGGCAAGAGCTGCCGAGACCTCTTCAATGAAGTCCAACAGCTTCTTGATCAATCTCCCGTGGGAACATTCAATCATCATCTTGGACATGGGATCGGGCTTTTTCCGCACGAAGGCCCCCATCTGAATCCCAATTGGGATGATACATTTGCAGCGGGCGATGTGTTTACTGCTGAACCGGGGCTTTATGATCCCCAACGTCTCAACGCCGGCATCCGTATCGAAAATGATTACGTTGTTACAATAGACGGCGTCAGGAATCTCTCTACGTTTGAGACGTCACTGTAAGTCATCGTGGTGCCACCGATTCCATACCGCGGTGAATTGTCAGCGGTGAATTGTCAGCGGTGAATTGTCAGCGGTGAATTGTCAGCGGTGAATTGTCAGCGGTGAATTGTCAGCGGCCGACGACATTGATCCGTGGCCAGCATTGATCCGTAGCCAGAACTTCCTGCCACCGATCAAAGTAATTCATGAATTGGATTCACGCCGGAATCCACAGGATATCGAGGCGTTCCAGAGCCGTCGAAAACGCGATCCTCTTCCTTATGGGCACTGATGCCCATGTTGTGATAAAGCGTCGCGAAAACCTCTTGAAATTTGACTGGTCGCTGAGCCGGCTCTTCCCCGTATTTGTTTGTCTCGCCAATCACTTGCCCGGTTCGCATTCCTCCGCCGGCAAGAATGGCAGCATTGGCCCGAGGCCAATGATCCCGACTATTATTCTTATTGATCTTGGGTGTTCGTCCAAATTCTCCCCACATCACAACCGAAACATCTTTATCTAAGCCTCGTTCGTGCAGATCGGTGATCAGTGCTGAAAGCCCCTGATCGAGTAACGGAAATTCTTCTCGGCTGCGTGGAAAGTTCATCCCGTCTCCACCATGCCAGTCCCAGCGACTATAGTTCAGAGCAACGTATCGGGCGCCAGCCTCCACCAAACGGCGGGCGACACAAAAGTTCTCAATCATTTTAGGGGCACCATCCCTTTGAAACTTCTCGATACTCGTCCCATATCGTTGGACGATATTTGGATCCTCCTTGGAAAGGTCTAAAGCATCCCCCAACTTGGAATCAGTCAGAATGCCCAATGCCTGATCCAGATTGGAATCGACCCCCGCCATTTTACGGCTAACGTCAACCTCGGAGCGGAATCTATCAAAAGCATTCCTCAGGGATTCACGATCCTGCAACCGCTCCAAGTTAATCCCTTTCAGGACCATATTGTCAGATTTTTCGCGGGCTTTTCTGCCAACCATATTAAATGGATTATGCTGCGCTCCGAGAAAACCTGCCTGGTAAGGGTCACCCCAGGTTCTGTTTCCGGTCTGGTACATCAGCGCCAAATTTGGCGGGATAGCCGGATCATTATTCTTGGCCAGCCGCGACACCCAGGCTCCGGCCGTTGGCCAGCCCCCGTTAGGTCCTCGCTCACCTTTTCGATGACCAGTCATACATTGGTAGCAATCATGACCACCGTCGGAATCCGACAGCGAGCGGATGATAGCGAACTTGTCAGCCATGGAGGCTAACCTGGGAAAGTGCTCGCAGATTTGCATACCGGGCACATTGGTGCTGATAGGGCTGAACTCCCCACGAATCTCCTGTGGCGCGTTCGGTTTCAAATCCCACATGTCCAAATGGGATGGCCCACCCGGCAGGTAGATATTGATGATGGCTTTGTTGGAACTGCCAATTCCGGCATTCGCTTCCATTCCAAGAATTTGATTCAAAGCCAGGCCGCCCATGGCGGCACCGCCAACTTGCAAGAAAGATCGGCGGGAAAAACCATCACAAAAACGGTCACCGTACCCTGAGCCCTTGGAAGAAGAATCTTCCTTCCCAAAAATCGTCAACATTCTCAAGCTCCCATCAGTCCAAAATATCTGGAATCCGAAACAAGTTGGTGTTCTTAGTTTATCGGGAAATTCCGTCAGATGCGATACCTTTTTGGCTGACAAATCCCCTGACCGCTGCTGGCAGTCCATCAGTTCGCTGGTAAACGACCAAAGCAAAATCTATTTGGAGCCCGGAAACTCCATGGAGGAAGCGATCGGAGGCCTTGAAAATCCCAGCCACTGCTTGGCATGATAGATCCACCGGAACCGGTTCAATCTTATCAGCTATTCAACCGATGGTGCAGAACTCTTGAATTGAAATCCCCTTCGCCAAGACAGTGACCACCGTGATCGACCAAGGTCCCGGCAGGCAGAGGCATGATTCCAATCGTCAGCGGCAAGATGCGATCTCTTCGTTAACGCGAATAGCCGAGTGACTCGATGACAACCAACAACTCTTCGTAATTGACGTACCGGCGACGATTCAAGAGTTTATACTGATCGACGGCTTCGCCTAACTCCTTGGCAGACACGCTCAAATCGTCATAAGTCGAGGCAAACTGCCTTCTCTCGCCAGAGGGAGAGATGCCTGCCCCTCTACGACGATCATTAAAGTCCGCTCTGGATTCATCAGAGTGGTTTTTTGTTGGAGTGTTGAGGTTAAACGGCGTGGATTGAGAATTGGTTTGATCGATCATTTCTTTACCCCTTTAAGACGTAGCATCACCTGAATCCTACGTCACAGTTAATCAACATCACAACGGATTGCATCCGGCGGTATAATTACCTGCCAGCAGATTCGGTTTGTAACGATTTTTCCTGTCAAACGGGGCAAAACAGGATTTTGGAAACCAACATCTCAGCTCCCGAGCCAGAGCCTATCCAATGGAACCGGTAGGTCATCCGCCCTACGCCGGACCTCTCTCAAGCAGATCACCGCAGTGAATCCGTTCAGAACAACAACGGCTTCGGCTACTTTAAAAAACCACGTTGGTTTAGCGCCAAGCTCGGACGATCGACACTTGGCAGGCTTGCCGCCAATCGATTAATACCGGCGCTACCGGGATACTGATAGGCGGCTAACTGAATCGCAGACAGAGCCTTTTCGTGTTGGTTGGTTTCCAACAGAGCAGCGATATAGAACTCTGCCACGGCCTCGGAATATCCTTCGCGTTGAAACCCCGACTCCAACCTTGAAATGGCGTCGGAAGTTCTTTTCATTTGCCGAAGGGCAACAGCCTGTTGAATCAAAATTGAATCCGGAACATCCGCCTCAGTGTAGCCGCCTGCAATTCGGTCCAACGTCGTTAACGCTCTCAGCGGTCTCCCCAATTCCTGATAGAGTGTCGCCATTGCCATTGGAGCCTGATCATCGTCTGGATTAATCCGGATCGCCTGTTGATAATCAGCAAGAGCATCTTCACGGCGTCCCATCTGCCGCAACGTACGAGCCTTGAGTAGCCAACCGGCAATCAATTCACGATCCAACCTCAGCGCCGTCAATGCTAATTGATGTGCCGCGGCGATTTGATTGGTTTCGCTGTAACATTCCCCCAACTTGACAGTCGCCAACACATTCTCCGGGGCGATTTCCAAGGACTGCTCCAGTTGCAAAATCGCCGCCCGAATCGCCCCTCTCTCCCGGTATTTATCAGCCAGGTTCATCCTCGCTTCGATGTTATTTGGATCTGATTTGACTGCTCTGCTGAAAAGTCCTTCTGCTTCGGTGCAATTCTGCTGATGACAAGACTGCAAACCCTGCAAAGTCAGTTCTCGTGAAATGTGGACGTTTTGATCAACGGCGGTCGTACGAAAAACGCTACAACCGGTTGGCAAAAAAACCACCAGATAAATGAAAACTAATGCTCGAATGGGTTTCAGTCCTTTGATTTCTACGAGGATTGGTGGCAGAATCTAACAAATACGGCCCGCGCCGACTACTTGAATTCGAGTAGATTGATTGGATTCAGCCTGTAGATCGCAGCCTGAAGCGTTTGACTTGACTAATCAGTCCGTTTCAATGAAAGCTAGCACCATGTTGCCATTTGCTGAAATCAACCACCAAGAGTCTGCGGATTCGGGTCCGCTCATCGCTGGAGCCGCGACAAAGCAGTCAACAACCCTCTCTCGGTGGACGTTACCGGCAAGAAAATCCTGTTACGCGGCTGTCACCTGCCTGCTATTGACGCTGGGCACAAAAAGTTTGGCACAGGAGCCCAACCTGATTGCCGGAGTGGATCCTCAGCCATTCAAATCGCAGGTTCAGCGGATCGCCGAGACGTTGAGCTATCTGGGTCAGCCACTTCCAGTCGATCAACAAAAAAAACTAGATGAACTGCTTAATTCAACGGCCCCGACAGTCGGCAAGGATATCCAGAACGTCCTTGACCGGTTGGTGGTCGCTCACGTCAACATCAACCCGGAAAGCAGGGTCAAGGTTTCACCAGGAGCTGCGCCAAAAAAACTGTTTCAACAAGGATGGTCAGTATTCCTTGTCAAAGTCCACAACGAGGCGGGCGTCACAGCTCAACTCAAAGTCCAAAGCCCCAACGCAGGCCCCGTTTACAAACGATCCTCTGGCAGCCCCGATCCGAAACCAAGCATTTCCAAATCGGATGTGCTGGATCGTTGGTGTGATGTCGCCATGTATGACAATCAACCGTTACGTAAATCTCTTTCCGGTTTGTTAGTGGAATACCGCATCATTCAAATTTATTCACGCGACCGTGGTAAAAGAGAAGCAAATATCTCTTTCAATGTTGGCCAGGGCACCCAGGATATCGGGTTTCGAAATGAAGTTGCAATCCTGTTCGATTGCCAGCCCGGAGTCCCCATCACCTTGGAAATTCTTGACGATGACGGAACACCCACCACAGGTCAGCTGGTTATCAGAGACCGAAATGGTCGTGTCTATCCCGCTAAATCGAGGCGACTGGCACCTGACTTCTTTTTTCATGATCAGATCTACCGGAAAAACGGAGAGAAGATCGTCCTAGCCCCCGGACAATACGATGTTGCCTACACCCGTGGTCCAGAATATCGAATCCTGAAACGAACGATCACTGTTCCCAACAAAACTTCGCACCGTGAGTCGTTCCGATTAAAGCGTTGGATCAAGGCGATTGATCATCGTTGGTTTTCCGGCGATCATCATGTCCACGCAGCCGGGTGTGCTCATTATGAATCTCCAACCGAGGGCGTGACACCAGAAGACATGATGCGTCACATCATGGGTGAAGATCTCAATGTAGGCTGCGTTCTTTCCTGGGGTCCCTGTTGGTATTATCAGAAAGAATTTTTCGATGGTAAAACACATGGGCTATCGCTGCCGAATTACCTGATGAGATACGACGTGGAGGTTTCTGGATTTCCATCCTCGCATTGCGGTCATCTCTGCTTGCTGAATCTAAATGAAGATGACTACTCCTATCCATCACCAGTGGAATTCGAGTTCAATTCGATTCAATTCAAAGGAAAAAAAACATCTCGGATTGAAGAATGGCCTAGCTGGGATTTACCCGTTCTACAATGGGGAAAAAAACAGGGTGGCGTTGTCGGCTTCTCACATAGCGGTTGGGGACTACAAGTACCTGGCGACCAAATTCCCAGCTTTGAAATGCCCAAATTCGATGGAATTGGCGCCAACGAGTACGTGGTTGATGTCTGCCACGATGCGTGTGATTTCATCTCCTCGGTTGATACGCCAATCACATGGGAACTGAGTGTTTGGTACCACACACTTAACTGCGGCTACGATTGCCGGATCAGCGGCGAGACCGATTTTCCTTGTATTTACGGTGACCGAGTCGGGTTGGGCCGCGTTTATGTCAAACTGCCCAAGGGTCAGGAGCTAACCTACGAGAACTGGGTGCATGGACTGCGAGATGGCAGAAGCTATGTCGGCGACGGACTTAGCCACGTTCTCGACTTCAAGGCCAACGGATTCGAAGTCGGTTCGAAAGGCGACGACCGCCGAGCAGGTTATATGAACGCTGCAAATGGCGAAAAACTGAAGATCACAGCCAAGGTGGCTGCCCTACTGGCAAAACAACCTAACAACACCATTCGTAATCGACCTCTTTCTCAAAAGCCATATTGGCACGTTGAACGATCCAGAATTGGCAACTCGCAAAAAGTCCCCGTTGAACTGATTGTCAATGGAGAAGCAGTTGCCAAGACCGAGATCACCGCCGACGGACAGCTGAACGACGTGCAATTCGACTATCAGATCAAAGAATCGAGCTGGGTTGCCATACGAATTTTTCCAACCTGCCACACCAATCCTATTTTTGTGGAAGTGGACTCCAAACCGATTCGAGCCAATCCAAAATCTGCCCAATGGTGTATTGATGCCATCGATGTTTGCTGGAACTCCAAAGTACGCAACATCCGGCCTCATGAAAGAAAACAAGCCCGCGCAGCCTTTGACTTTGCAAAGCAAGAGTACCGCAAACGACTTTCCCAGATGCAGGAATAAAGATTGCTTTCCATTGAAACACCTAACGGCAATGAATTAATAAGGAAGACGCTTTGAACGAACAACAATTGGCAGAATATTCGGACTTGGGTTTTCATGTTGCCAAGAGACTTTTCTCCGAACCGGAAATCGACCGACTGCGATCGCACGCCAAGTCCGACCACGACATGGACCGCAACTCCTACGACCGCAATGACGGTCAAGGGAACCAGATACGCCTTTCACTCTGGAATCAACCTGGTGATGGAATCTATGGTGCTTTTTCCCGCTCCCGCAGGATATTTGAAGTCGCCTCGTCGATCCTCAAAGATGAACCCTACCATTATCATTCCAAGATGATTATGAAGGATGCCAAAGTTGGCGGTGCTTGGGCGTGGCACCAGGACTACGGATACTGGTATCAGAATGCTGTACTAAAACCTCAATTAATGAGCGCTTTTATAGCTGTCGACAGGGCCACAAAGGAAAACGGCTGCCTTCAGGTAATTGAGCAATCTCATCTTTACGGCCGAATCGATCATGTGCTGACCGGCGAACAGGCAGGCGCCGATATCGAACGGGTCAACGAAATTTTAAAACGGGAAAAACTGACCTACCTGGAGATGGAGCCCGGGGATACCGTTTTCTTCGATGCCAATCTTTTACACCGCAGTGCTCCCAATCACAGCGATTTCCCCCGTTGGTCAATGATTTGCTGTTATAATTCCCGCAGTAACTCGCCCTTTAAGGAAAGTCGGCATCCTCCCTACTCGCCCATTGAAATTGTCGGCGATCAGGCAATTCTCGATTTCCCACTCCAACCCAACACGCCATCCAATGAGGAATTACCAACTCCCTCTACGGCTTCGGGGAACATGCAGTGGCATCGTTCAACACAGACTCCGAGTGCAAAAAACCTGAAGACTGATTAGGTTCGGGCCCAAGCCAGAAATTGCCGTCCTCACCAATGCTGGAAAAATCCACATCTGCCTGGGCTTTTGGCGAGAGTATTTCGCCATTAACAAGCATTTAACGGATGCGATCCCATCCTCGGGTAGGCAATTCTCCATTGGGTGAGTGGTGGTCTGATTGCCAAAAACATTTTTTTCAAGACAATAAATCGTTTCGATTATGGATCCGCGGCCTAACGATAATGGGCCGGGGTGAAGTGATGAATTTATCGTCTTTTGCGCCACCTAGGCGCGACATCTTACTCCAACCCGGACCTGTCTGGCATTCTCAACGGAAGAATCAGGCATCCGTCAAAGAGTAGGCTGAAATTAAAAATCGCCCAACAACTTACTTGTAAAGTCATCATGCAAATGGATTTTGAAACCGCGTTGGGCTGGAGAGCCGATTCCAACGCACGGTCAAGCGAATCGATCAGGAACTACATAGATCTACTGTTGGCCGTCAATGGTCTGGCTACCCCGGAGAAGCCCCAATCCAAACAGGAGTCAAGGAAGTCCGAGGCGTTACTACGGTCCATCCACCGACGATTCGACGCAATGGACGATTTCAAATGCGCTTCGGATCGACGCATTGAAAACTTTCTTTATTCCTATTTTGATGAATTAAATCTCACCAAGCCACTGAGATTGCCGACCAACTGCCTCTCGCTGGATCGCCATGGTGTCGCCAGAGAACTTTCCCTGCCAGCCAATGAAGATCATTTCCAAAACGCCTGCGTCGATTCCTACCGTACCGTCAACGGCGTCCTTCATAATCCGATCCATGATCGAAGAACCACCAAAGGAACGTTTCATATTGTCGAGGGCGGACTGCCTATTGCCGGCGACAAACTGGAGGTCCCCAAGATTGTCTTTGCCAAGCTGTTCCAACACGCCGTCACGCTGCCAAAAGAACTCGCCGACCTCCCATATCTTCAGGGTCTGCAAGGTCCCAAGAGCAGTTTTGTCTCATTATTACTGCGGCCGCTGGTTTGCCCGGAAGTCCCTGGACTCTCGCCGCAAAAATCAATGGAGGTCCGTTTCTTTGCACCGGGCGGGTTGGTTAGCAATTTGGATTTCGTGGAGTCCATCTTCGGTAATGCCGGCTGTCCATTTGAACTAAGTAATGACGCCGGGGTTGATGTGGAACATTGGACGGGCCATTCTGGCGTGGTCATTCTGGCTCCTCATCTGCTGGAATTAACCAAAGAATCGGTGGGTCTTCCCCATTTCGATAACGCCACCGACAGACAACGTCGCGACAGCATGTGCTGGAAAGACAAATCGGAGATCTACAACGATGGAACGCCCTTCAAAATCACATGCCGATCGAAAGCTGGTGTTGTCGTCACCCTGATCGCTGACAACTATTTCGGTTACTGCAAAAAAGAAGTCAAGACACAGGTCAGTTTCGCAGCCAATCTCTATGGAAATGCCGAAGAAGAACATGCCGGCGGCGCTATTGCTTTTGTCAGTTACGCTTTGGGAAATGAATTCGCGTTTAACAGTCACAAGTACAACCAGCGGACCTTTGACGACATTGCCGCCGAGTACGCTGATCAACTAGACGTCAAAACCGATGGTTACGCGGTCGACCGCCAATTCCCAGACTTGATCTACGTCAACGAAAATTCGGTCGCGTCCCTAACCACTCAAGAGATAACCTGGACCTTGAAAGGGGAGACCAAGAGCATTCCACTGTTGCCTGAAAAAGTCTACATGGGGCCATCGGGATACCAGGTTCGCATGGAAAAACATGGTGGTGCACCCTCGTGGCGACTGGTCGGCACAATGGGTGAAGGGACTTTTTGCCACAAACCCTGCACGGTGAGCGGAGGTGGTAAAAGCGAAATCAGTAAACCAATCGACGATTTCATGTTGTATGGGCCCATCTTCGTCGTTGATATCGAAAAAGATTTCGACAAGGTTCAGAAAATTTTTGACAAAGACTACTCAGACCGTTGGCGGGGCGACATGCCAAACCGGCCCGTTTACGATGCCAGCGGATGCCGTAAAGTTCTCGATACACAGCGGACTCTGGGCAGCGTCATCAAGCTCCTCACGCCGTCCAAGGACTATTCCGAAGAATACAATCAGTGGCTGAATTCTATTGAGAATCACATCTATGCCCTTGTTTTCATTATCAAGCGATTTCAGGATCCGAACCCAAACTGGAATTGGCGTCGGCACTTCAATGTCGATGTTGTTAATGGGGAATTAGGACATGAATTGAAACATGATGGCAGAAAATTGGTCGGAACCTATCTGCGAGTCGGCCTTTTACCCGATCAAAGCTGGAGAACATTCAAGCTTCGACAGGATTTTTCTCCCGCAAAAAAAATCCAGACCGAAGACGACATCAGCGTTTCAACCGTAGTGCCTGCCCATCAACTTGCTGAACTCCCTGAGTGGTTCCATCAAGCAAACGGCGTCAAGTTCATTGCCAATTGCGAATATCGATTATTCCAGCGGCCTGATGAGGCAATCAACCGTGGCATGGATAAGCAGACCGAAAAAGATTTTTCCAAGCAGGACAATTTCATATCTAATTTCGAACCTCTCAACCGGAAACAGGTCGATGAAATGGTCAACTTGGCGGTGACGTTTGACCAATTCACCGAACCCATGCGACAGACCTTAAGTTCCCTCAATCACTCATCGACCGACTACGCCGTCAGTTCAGCCAATCCTAGAATCGTTGACGGGAAGCCAACCAAAAACCCTCGTTATCTTCAGAAACGACCTGACCTGCTGGATCCACTAGGTGATTATGCTTCGAAGATGGGAATGCGATTCTATCGAGGCCAACCTAAAGAACGCCCGCTTTATATCCCGGTACTTTCGGTTCTCCTCGGTCGGCGAAACAACGCTGCAGACATGAAAAATGGCATCCGTGCACTCGCCGTCTACAACCCTCTCCACTACCAGGAACTACCAGAACTCTTCATGGACTTCATCTCG
Organism: Planctomycetota bacterium; assembly: GCA_014238905.1. Lineage (GTDB taxonomy): Bacteria > Planctomycetota > Planctomycetia > Pirellulales > Pirellulaceae > JABAAE01. Next base: position 123,905 of record JABAAE010000011.1, on the reverse strand, counting down.
TCACTTACCGGGAAAAGTCCGTCGACCACCGGCGCAGGAAGTGAAGGTGCGATGACCAAAGGGCCTTTCAACATGTTGAGGCCAACGGCAGATCTTAATACGGCGTTGGTCAGTTACATCCTGACCAATCTACATGGTTTTTCGACACCGGCAGGGCATATTGGCCCGAATTTCCAAGTCGATCACGACATCAGCCTCGTCATTCCGGAAGTTTGGTGTCGACTCATGCCGGATGAACGAAATCCCCAGTTCATGATCGATAACGGACTCCTGCAGAAAATAGATGATTTTGAAGTCGAAGGGGAAACCATTTTGGCCAGTCGGCTTGGATACCGCATTACCCACCGATTTCTAAGGACATTTTTCGGCAGGGTTTTTGATAATCCCACCAAGGTTTTTGACGAGCAAATCTTAAAACCTGAAACCCAGAACCATGAGGAATTTGTTGATGGAATTAAGTACATCTGTGAGGCGCATGTTCGAATAGCAACCCGTTATTTTGAGGACGGTTCGATTGAATCGGCCTGTCCACCGCTCCAGTCTCTATTGCATATCATGGCTTATGGTGATCATGACGGGTTAAAAATCGAGGACCCTGAATTCCGTAGAATGTTTACACTTGATTACTTGCTCAAGAGCGATTGGTACCAGCAACGAATCGCCGAGAAACAGTCGCGGGACATCGTCTTGTGGAAACGCCATATCGATTATCTGCAACAGGTTACAGACAAAACTCAAGATCGGCTCAAAGTTGCACACAAACTCGACGACAAACTGACTTTTGCCCGCCATGAACTGGAGCGAGTCGAAGCGGATCAGTATCGCGACTGGCTTCAGGGAACGCTCGGTGCTGAGCCCAATCTTTAGAGAATCGGGATCACCCAATACACGCAACAGAGGAAACGACCTTGGTACCAGATCCTGCTTGGAGGACCTGGGATGGTCTACGTATTGGCATTCAGCGATTTAACAGCGAAGAACATGTTATACTTGCACTCAATACGGTCATCTTCGCAGAGGTTACCCCTCACTTTTTTTCTTTTTCGTTAGGAGCTAACGAATGAATTATCCAATCGTTTTGAATTTCAAGGTGTTTTCGTTAGCCCGACAAGCTTCGTTGGTGGATAACGACGGCAACTCCGTTGCGTTCGCACGTCAAAAATTATTGAAACTAAAAGAACAATTGGAAGTATTCCGGGATAAAACCCAATCCAAACGGGTTTGCAATATCAAGGCCGACCGGGTAATTGATTTTCGAGCGATCTACACCTTTTTTACCGAAGACAACGAGACCATCGGTTCCATCAAAAGGGAAGGAATGAGATCTTTCTGGAAGGCCACCTACCAGCTTAAAGACGGAATTGGAGCTCAGTTGGCAACCATTCATGAAGAAAATCCGTTTGCCAAGGTGCTTGATTCGTTCCTCGGTGATATACCCGTGCTAGGCTTGTTTTGCAATTATCTATTCAATCCTTCTTACCTTGTCACTAATGCCGCGGGACAAGACGTATTCCGGATCACGAAATCACCCAGCCTTTGGGGAGGGTTGTTTACGATTGACAAACTCGCCGAGGTATCGCCTGAAGAAGAGATCATCCATCTGATGGGGCTTTTAATGATGATTTTCATGGAAAAACAACGAGGCTAATTCCAACTAGAATCAGATGGCGCAAACTCACGAAGCAACTCCCCCCTCGAGCCCCGTCATGACAGGTGACCGGGGGTGAGGTTGAGTCAAGGATGCTTTGCCTCGGAAAGGCCATTCAAAGTGAATCAGCCGAATGATTCGCTGATGGGCCCAAGCTCTGATCACCATGGCGGCTGTTCGGCTTGCCCGTCCTCACCGTTTCCAATGCTGCCCGCAAGCTGTGCCAAAAGCCAAGCAAAATTCTCGGGAAGGAGCCTCGGGCGAAAAGAAAAGGCCGAAAGAGAAGCGACGGCAGCGCGGCCATGTCAACAAATAGCGGATTGAAAGCAGGAATCTTTCGAGAAAACCGCAAAAGCCAAGTTGACCCACTAGGATTCGAACCTAGAACGACGGAATCAAAATCCGCTGTGTTACCATTACACCATGGGTCACTGACTTATGTAAATTGTCGAATCTACAACGATTTGTTGCAATAGCTGTTTTGATTTTTGAGGCAATTGGTTGGCCAACATTTCAATTTTTCGCCAGCTCTGCCCGGCGAAAGATCTGTCCCGCCTGATTGTGGGATCAGTTCTTTCTGATCGGGACCGATCGAGCGGCCGGTTTTTGGGAAATTCTGTAGTCATCCCTCAGTTGGCGTTGCAGCCTGACCACCGCCTGTTCATTGGTGGAAGCGATCAATCGGGTGAAACCGATCCGAACGCCGGGTTGCAGCCCCTGAATTTGATCAGCCAGTCGATTCAAACCTTTTCCGTTGACCTCCGCCGTTTTGGAAACTTTCCCAATAAATCGGGTGGTCTCCAGAAAATTCAGATCGGCGGTCTTTCCAACCAGCGGATGCAGAGTCCGGGCCAGAATTTTTACGCCGATATTATCAACCCGTAGGAAGATATCCAGCCGATCTGTCACGACTGGGACGCCCTCCAGGGTTTCATCAAAATCACTCCTCAGAATGAGAATACAACTACCGTTGAGTCGGTTATGAAACAACGGACCCTGATAGGTTCCTTTACCATAGAAAACATGTAGGTTTTTCGTCCCGTACAAGAGCTCGATGGTACTTGTCGTTCCCATTCCATCAGATGCTTGCACCACAAAATCCTGCACTCGCTCCGCTTGGACCTTGGAAATATCCATCACCTTCCAAATCCCAACGACCACCTCCGGATAGCGAATCAGGAAATGGTGCATGTCCGGGTCGGTTGCATATCGGCTGGCAGGTAATCGGCGGAAGATACTGGTGTTGTTGATCACGCCCAAAACTTTTTCCTGAGCTTCCCGTTTCAGGGCATTCATGGGGATCGATCGGATGGCATTTTCCTTGGCGGCGCGACTGGACGTCGCCAAGGATTCGTCGTTGGCATGAATTGACGCAGCGATAGCCAGGGTCATCAACCCGGCAACGACACAACGAATTGGAAGCATTGGTAGTGCTTTCAAGATCCCCCCAAATAACACATGCCAGCAAATCACATGCAAGCAAATGTAGAAACCTGTTTCACGGCAGCTTTCCATTGATTATTCGGATTTCGAGGGTCTGGGAATCTACTTTAAATTCCAAAAGTCAAACGACATCTTGTTTCGACAATCCAGCGTTCTCCAGAATCGAGTTTTCAGCATCTCAAACCCTTTTCCAGCACTCACCTCAAACTACCCAGCCAACCTATTTCAATTATCGTTTCCCTTTCCCGGCCTGCCACACTACCCATCAGATCAGCGACCTGTAAATCGAACTTGTCGTTATTGGTTGACTTCGGTAAAGAAGCAGACCTCGATGAGCTATTAAAAATGCCTGAACGATCGCTTTACTGCCATTTTCTTCTGCTGATGTCGCTGTTAACGACCGGTTGCCAAACCATGGTCCGCAATGACATTCCAGATCGTCGTCATCCTTCCAATGAGCGGCCCTGGTCACCACAGGTTTCATTGCTTCCAAGGATCGAGTTGGACGATACGATTTCAACACCAACCCAGGATGACCTTCCCCATCCGGATGCTGAGGTGGTTCCTGCAACCTACTCCTCGCTCTCCACGGATGTTAAAACCCCTGTCCGCATTCACAACGTTCGCAACAATCGCTACATCACAGAAGAAGACTTCATCGCCAAATATGAACAACGAGAATATGATCTAGCCAAGATCCGAGGCGTTGATTTGATCGTCTGTCCTGTTCAGAAAAGACCCTACCTTGCCAACTCTATCCTTAGTTTCGAATTTGGTGAGGGCGAATTCCTGGCCGTTTTCGCCGAGGTCAGAACCGAAATTGGAGAATCATTTTCGCCGGCGTTAGGTACCACCAATCAATTTGAAATTGCGTACGTCCTGGCAGATGAAAAAGATGTGCTCCGATTGCGAACACGCCACCAAAACTCCGAGATTTTCATCTATCCCACAACAGCCACACCGGACCAAGCTCGCATGATGTTTATCGATGTCATGAAACGTGTCAATCGATTAGAGGTCCGGCCCGAGTTCTACCACACGGCGTTGAACAATTGCACATCCAATATCCTTCAACATCTCAATGCCCTAAACCCCGCTGGAAACACCCCTCATTTTTCAGTACTGCTACCCGGTTTAGCTGCCAGGTCTGCCTATCAACAGGGAATCCTGGACCAATCTCAGACTTTTGAAAAGCTCAAGATTCGTTGCCAGGCCACTGAACTTTCAAACGAGTTTTATGATGATCCAGATTACTCACTGCGAATTCGCAGGAGGATAACACCGATAGAATAACCAGCCATGGCGTCTTTTCGATTTGATTAAATGTGGACAACGAGAAGATCCCTGGTGAATCCCGGTAGAATTGCCCTCGTTTTTTTTGAAGACCTGAATCTCAACCTAGACAACTCCTCATCCAACCTCCATCAGCATGTCTCCCACCCTTGTCGAAGTCTGTTGCGAATCCCTTCATGGCGCGATGGCAGCCCAGGAAAACGGTGCCGATCGTATCGAATTGAATGCCGGTATCGAGTTGGGCGGCCTGACTCCGACACTCAGCCTGCTCCGCCAAGTCAAAGCGGCTACCAATATCCCGGTCATCTGCATGGTCCGCCCCCGGGGAGGTAATTTCTATTATTCTTCCAGCGAATTCGATTTGATGCAGCAGGAAGCGCGACTATTAATCGAAAATGACGCTGACGGCTTGGCATTCGGAATTCTCAATCCCGATTTGACCATCGATCACAAACGGAACCAAACCCTGATTGAAATCTGTGGGAGTCGACAGCGGGTTTTCCACCGCGCATTCGATTGCAGCGCTGATCTATCTTTGGCAATAAGTGAATTGATCCACTTAAAATTTGACCGGGTCCTAACCAGCGGTGGACAGCCAACCGCCATGGATGGTGCCGATGTAATCCAGCACATCATTGGCGATTTTGGCGATCAAATCGAAGTCCTCCCGGGGTCTGGTATTCGACCGGAAAATGCCGCATTACTAGTCAAAAAAACGGGTTGCCGTCAGATCCACGGTACTTTTCAATCGACCATTACCACCGGTGTTCAGTTGAATTCGAGAATCAATTTTCATCCAGGGCCCCATCTCGCTGCTGACGAAATTCGCCAGACCGATGGTGAATTAATTCATAAAACGATCGCCAACTTAAAACAGGGTCTCCCAACCGCTTGAGTCCATCGTTGGCATTTCCAAAGCCATTCTCCTCAGCTGCCCTCGCGTCATCAACACAATTCGCTTCTCAGTTTACGGCGCATGATTTTGTTGGAAGCGGTCCTCGGTAGCGAGTCACGTGGAATAATTTTTCTGATTTTGAATAGCGGATTGAGCTGAGATCTGATGGCCTGGTTCATAGCGTGCAACCAATCGGATGGTTCTGAAGATAAATCCCCATCCCCGACGTCAGGCTCCACCACGTAAAACACCACCAGGCAATCCGGGCCACTCTCTTCCAATGGGATTGCCACTGCAGCCGATTCAGAAAGTCCGGGCAGTTGGTTCAGGATGCACTCAATTTCCACACTGCTGACCTTTATCCCACCCAGGTTCATCGTATCATCGGTACGACCACCAGCGGCGTAATAACCCCCTCCCAATTTTTGAAAGAAATCACCGTGACGCCTGAGGCGAATCCCATTTTTCTTTGGGCAACTTTTGAAATAGGTATCGCTGTGATCGCGATTCAGTAAATCAATCGAAAGTCCGATCGAAGGAGGCGAAATGAACAGCTCCCCGTTTTCTACTGCACGATATCGGTCTTCTTCACCAGCCGAGGCATCGATGGAATCAGATAATATCTCCACATCCAATCCGAATGCAGGCGTCGAAAAAGAAGCTGGCGCGTTGTTTTGCACCACCGTTGAGCTGATATATCCACCCCCAATCTCAGTTCCGCCACAATATTCAATAATGGGTTTAAACCCGGCCAACCAGGAGAGATAGAACATATCGTCAGCGTTGGATGCTTCACCGGTAGAGCTGTAGGTTTTGATCGAAGACCAGTCATACGGCTCGTTGCAACCGGATTGTCTCCAAACCCGCACCAGAGAGGGGATCACTCCCAAAACATTCACCTTGGCACTTTCTACAAAGGCACCAAATCCGCTTCCCATGGGCGCGTCATCGTAAACAGCAATCGTCCCGCGATTGATCAGGGTGGCAAAAATCAACCAAGGCCCCATCATCCAGCCCAGGTTGGTCGGCCAAGCGACCACATCGCCAGGCACCAGGTCAAGGTGCAACATCCCATCCATGGCACATTTAATGGGGGTGGTATGATTCCAAGGAATCGCTTTGGGATCGCCGGTGGTACCCGACGAAAAAAGGACGTTGATTGGATCTGATGGATTACCAACCACCGCTTCAAATTCAGTTGGCTGCCCCTCCAATCGTTCTTGCCAGGATTCCGCCGCTGCTGCTGAAGACACAACGCCGGACTCACCGGCATCGGTTGCCACGGTATAGACCGGAAGCGCAGTCGCGTCACGGACTCTATCCCCCAGTGGAATCCGCTTCCCTGATCGCTCCAGAAACTCATAGGAAAACACCGCCTTGGCATTGGCGATCTGGAGACGGCTGTCGATTTCCTGGCCAGCGAAGCTGTCGGCAATGGAAACGGTCACCATACCGGCCTGAATAATCCCCAGATAGATTGCGATGGACTCAAAACTAACCGGCATGATGACGCCAAAGCAATCGCCCTGCTGAAAGCCCTCACTGAGCAATAAATTACCGACCTGGTTGGCTCTTTCCTGTAACTCACGGTATGACCGATAAGTCATCGCTCCGGAAGAATCGCCACTGATGAGGGCCAGCTGATCCCCCGATGCCTGAAAACAGCTCTCGACAATATTAAACCGAGCACCCGGCAACCATTCAGGTTTTTCTGCCGAGGACCTAGGTGCCATGATCGAATCCGGCTCTCTCCGAAAAGCAATATTCAGTTCATCCAGTACCATTGCCCAAAAGCTGTTTCGATGATGGGCCGTCCACTGATGAAATTGATGTACATCCTGCAGATTGAGTTGTTCCATCCAGTTGGCGACGTTGGAGCGAGCCACTCGTTTTTCGCCCGGAATCCAACACGGAGGCGGCCCCTGATCGCCGTTCCATTGTGCGAACACCTGTCGCCACACTTTCCGGCATTGCTCGACTTCAAAGGATTGCTGGCGATGCAATTCGATAAAAGCCCGCCAACAAATCTCGGGGGAAGAATCCCGGTAATCCGTTAAAAAAGCAGAGATGATTGCGGCTGATTGATTCATCTTGGACGATCAGAAGTGTTCTTATGAGACCCAATCCAGGTTTATCGAAATCATCTAATCAGTGACAATAACGGAAATAACAATAACGATACAGGAAGCCCGGCGGTTAATTTAGAGCGGTACTCAAGTCGCCGGCCGCTGCAAATCGAATCGATCCCGGGTTGTCGAATAAGCAGTCCCACCCAACCGACCAACATTATCGAGTCTGGCCGGATCCACCCGTCCGTCTTCGTCGAGAACTTGATCATCGACATGCAGGTGGACGACTTTTCCGATGACTAAATTGGCAGCCAATGGCCCCTCTCCCACATGCACGATCTGAATCAACTCGCATTCAAGATGGCCTGCCGATTCCGCCACACGAGGAGGTTTGACTTTTTGGGACGACACCGTTTCCAGTCCAGCGATTTCAAATTCATTCTCCTTAAAATCGAAGTCACCTGCCGTCAAGTTCATGGTCTCGGCCATCGATCTGGAGACGAGGTTAATAACAAACTCGCCGTTTTCCTCAATATTGATGACGGTGTCTTTCTTCGTTCCATCAGCTCGATTGACCGGCGAAAAAACGACACTGGGCGGTGACGCGGAAACGCCATTAAAAAAACTGTAGGGCGCCAAATTGAGAATTCCACCATTGGAAATGGTCGATACCCAGGCAATCGGTCTGGGTGTAATCAGGCTCACCATCCTCGTATAAATTTCTCGGGGCGTGTTAGCACTCGGATCAATTTCCATGTTCTGTGGTTTCCTCTAAATTGAAAACATAACTCTTCAACGATTAAATGGGTTCTTTATCCTGATACCGTCACCGGCCTACCACACGCTTTCGGTTGACCTTAATCAGAAACAAAAGGCGGCCTTGATACAACCGTCCTGCCGTCGGCTAAATACCTCGTAGGCACAAGTGGATTCTCGGATTTCAAATCGGTGGGTAATCAGGGAATCGAGATCAAATGGTATTCGGTCGATGACCGGGTTTAGTTCCCGCATGTAATGTCGAGCGGGACACCGACCGGTACGATAGGTCAGGTTCTTGTCGTAGGCATCGGCTTGGGAAAAACCAAATTCCGGTTTGCAGTGGCAACCAATCGAACTTAGAATTCCACCCGGACGCACCGCCCGCCACGCCAATTGCTGCGCTGGCAACAGCCCAACCAATTCCATCACGCCATCGGCCCCGCGCCCCCCTGTGGCTTGTTTAACTTCACTAACGGCAGCCTGCTCAGAGAGGACCGGTGTCCCCCCGACAGCCTCAGCGAGCTCGCGACGACTTGCATCGGGATCATAGCAAAACACCTTTTTTGCCCCTTTAAAAAGTGCGGCAACGATGGCAAGCAGACCAACCGTTCCACAGCCCACCACCAGATAAACACCGCCATTTTGTACCTCAGCCAAGTCGGCACTATAGAATCCAGTGCTTAGATTGTCTCCCAACAAGAGAGCCGTCTCATTGGACAATGAGTCGGGTACCGGGAGCAGCGAACCGTTCGCATGGGGAACTCGAATCCATTGAGCCTGTCCACCATGCAGCCCAACACCATCCTCACGCCAGCCAAATAATTGCCCGGTGGAACAGCGGGATGTCAAACCATTCAAGCAGTAAAAACAATCGCCACAATTCGTGGAAAATGGGCAACACACACGATCACCCACTTGTACCGCAGACACCGCATCCCCGGTGGACACCACTCGGCCAACGAATTCATGCCCCATCACCGTCCCTGGGTCCAGCCCGGTCTCCCGGCCGAAAAACGGATGCAAATCCGATCCGCATAGCCCGGCCATCTCGACTTTAACAATTGCATCACCTGGCTCGACAAGCTCGGGATCGGTCAAGGATTCCGCACGAACCGTCCCGACGTCCACAAAACAACACCCGTCCATGTATCTGATAACCCTGTTTTGGAGGACCCTTTTCCGGTTAACCCTTTTCGGCTTGACCCTTTTCGGCTTGACCCTGGTGCAATAACCCTGTCACGAAACCAAGAAGATCGTCGTGCTTTCGGCAAAAATCAGTAAACCGATGAAAGTCACCTGATTGGTTTGACAATTCCAGAATATTCGGCGCGATGCCGATTTTGGGGGATGCATCGGGCATTAGCTGAATCATGTTTTCGATTGCCTCAGCATGACGTCCCGTTCGAGCCAATAGTTCAATATAAACCTCGATCGTCATATAACCTTCGTTATACGCATCACTCCCCCGAGCCTTGTTCCCAAAGAACTCCAAAGCCTCCTCTATGCGAACACCAGAAACAGCGTCCAGATACAGCCTTGTGGTCGGATAAAGATCCTCGAATGGTTCTTCACTCTCGTACTGGTACTGGGAACTAAGACGACGTCCATATTCGGTCAAGTCAATGGCTAAGGCAATTTGCGATTCGTTTAACAGCTTTCTGGAAAATCGAATCACCGAAGAAAGGTGCGTCGTGTCGATGTGGTATCGATCCCCATCAAAAAGCCACTCTCTGTCGGCAAGAATTTCCGCAAAAGTACTTTCGGCTGCGGGCTTTCCTTCTTCCTGTTGAACATCACTTCTAACATTTTCCAGTAATTCGGCATGGAGGTGTTCCACCAGCATCCCCGCCGCCGCACGCTGGTCCTCCAACGAATGCTGACTCAATTCAGAATCGTATGTCGTAATGGAATTACACGTTCCGTAGTGCTTTAAAACCAAAGAAAAACCGTGGGCCGGCGAAATCCCCTCTCTTAACGAAAGCTCGATCAACTCATCGATATTTTCGTCGTCGGGCTCGGTCTTCATTACAAAATCTCGGGCAAGCTCATTTTCACCTACCGGACGCAAGTACATCCATCCCTCGCGAAGTTTACCTTGCTCCATTAAAGAAGATCCGATTTCTCGACAGATTTTTGCCAACCCGTCCTCTAATTGATTCTGGACCGGTTCATCCAGCTGATCTACCGATTCGGCAGACAACAGCGGCAAGCCAAGCTCACAGCGAAGCTGGAGTTTCCTGGCTTCAAATAACTCATGGTATTTTTTCGACTCAGAAAGGGCATTCGCCAGTTGAGCAAGCGCGGACTCAGTGCCGGATTGCTGAAAAGTGGATTCGATCTGGTCAAAAAGTGAAGATGTGGTCGACAACAAGTCTCTCCGGTTAGCTCAACGGCACGAAATCGGTCCACCTCAGCTCTAACAGGAAGACTGGACCGACAGGGAATACCGGCTTTCGAAGGCCGGTCCTTTAAAATACCACTTTTTTCATCCTTTTGCAGGTCTGTGTCGAAACAGTCCCTCAAGTTAGCATGGTGGAATGAAAGAAAATGCAAGCGAAAAGAAACAGCCTCACTTTGAAGGCCTGAAAGTAGCGGCCTTCGAAAGTCGCCGGTCGACTGAAATGTCAAACCTGATTTCCAAAATGGGTGGTGTCCCGGACGTCACCCCTTCTATGCGGGAAATCCCGATTGAGAAAAACCGTGTTGCCATCGACTTTGCGCATCGAGTATTAACCGGTGAAATCAATCATGTGTTGATTCTCACCGGCGTTGGTTTTGAATACTTGATGGAAGCGATTTCCAAAAGCATCAACCAGCAGCAGTTCATCGATACTTTGAGCGATATCACCACCGTCTGCCGTGGTCCAAAATCGGTGGCCGCGATGAAAAAATTCGGATTATCGCCAACGCTGAAGGTCTCTCAGCCCAATACATGGCGTGAAATATTGACGACGCTCGATGAAAACACCAACGTTGCCAATCAAGTTGTCGGAGTTCAGGAGTATGGCGTCGAAAACCGAAGCCTGATCGCCGGGCTGGAAGCGAGAGGTGCCGAGGTGTTCCGGGTACCGGTATACAAGTGGGGCCTGCCAGAGGATTGCTCAGATTTGACCGCGGCGGTCAGGCGGATCTCGCGTCGAGAAACCGATGTCATCCTGTTCACTTCAGCCAAGCAGGTAGACAATCTTCTCTCCATCGTTGAGACCGAGCATTTAGAAGATGAATTCCGGGAGGGAATTCGATCGGCGATCGTGGCCTCCATCGGACCCACAACGAGCGAAATGCTTCGTTCCAAGTCTCTCCCGGTGGATTTGGAACCTACACATCCGAAAATGGGCCAGTTGGTCTTGTCTGCGGCCGAAAAATCGAGATTATTGCTGGAAAGAAAAAAGCAGGTTCAAATTGCCATATCAAAAACTGGAGAAACCGTGCTCGATCCCAATGCCGAGTGGTACAACAGTCCATTTCTAAAAGCTTGCCGAGGCGAACCGACCGATGTGACACCGATCTGGATGATGCGACAGGCCGGTCGTTACATGCAAGAGTATCGTTCGGTACGGTCGCAAACAACGTTTCTGGAGTTGTGCAAAAATCCGTCGCTGTGCAGCGAAGTGATGTGTACCGCGGTGGATCGATTGGGCGTCGATGCTGCCATCATTTTTTCGGATTTGCTTCCCATTCTTGAGCCAATGGGGATGGACTTGGAATTTGCTAAGGGAGAAGGACCGGTCATCCATAATCCCATCCGCGAATCGAAAGACGTGGATCGATTGCTGGAACTGGAGAATGTCGACTCGCTACATTTTGTGATGGAAACCGTTAGCCAGACCCGCGATGATCTTCCCGCCGATCTCCCGTTGATCGGATTTACAGGTGCACCCTTTACTCTAGCCAGTTACGCCATTGAAGGAGGATCCAGTAAATCCTATATCCATACCAAAACTCTTATGTATCGCGACCCTATCGCCTGGCAGGAGATCATGCAGAGGTTTGTGCGATCGATCACACAGTACTCCAATGCCCAGATTGCCGCAGGGGCCCAAGTGATCCAGATTTTTGATTCATGGGTGGGTTGCCTCGGCCCTGATGATTATCGACGTTTTGTGTTGCCCTATATGCAGGCCATCATTCGAAATATAACCCCTGGAATACCGGTGATCAATTTTGGCACCGGCAACCCCGAATTGATGCCACTCTACGCGGAGGGCGGCAGCCAGGTGATCGGAGCTGACTGGAGGATTTCACTGAAAAACGCCTGGAATCATATAGGCTACGAGAAATCGATCCAGGGCAACCTTGACCCTCTGGTTCTGTTGGCGGATCGAAAAACAATAAAAAAACGGGCGCAGGAAGTTCTGAATCAGGCCGAAAATAGGCCCGGTCATATTTTCAACCTGGGGCATGGGATTGTACCCCAAACCCCGGTCGACAATGCCATTGCACTGGTTGACATTGTCCATGAACTCAGCTCCCGTTGACTCACCGATTCCCAAAGTCATCGGTCTTTTCCCGGGATCTTCACCAGTCACTGCATCAGAGGTAAAAACGGTCATTTCTATTGGCTATAATCAGCACCAAGGAATTCAGTCCAACAAAAGAGGAAATCATGATCCACCCACAACACGCAATCATCTTGGCAACCCTCTTAACCGTCCCTTTGAGCTCACTACGGGCTGATGATCCTTGGGTCACTTACGAAGGTGGTTCTGGGCCAGGTCAAGGAAAACACGTCGTATTGATCGCCGGCGATGAAGAGTATCGCAGCGAAGAAGCTCTTCCCCAACTTGGCAAAATACTCTCCAAACACCACGGATTCAAATGCACCGTCCTATTTTCGATTGATCCTAAAACGGGCATGATCGACCCCAACAACCAAGGTAATACGCCAGGTACCGAGGTTCTCCAAGACGCCGACTTGCTCATCATTTCGCTTCGATTTCGCAAACCGAACGACGATCAAATGCAGCACATTGATGATTATTTCCGTTCCGGCAAACCGGTAATTGGCCTGAGAACATCGACACATGCTTTTCAATTTCCGGGAAATTCGAAATGGGTTCACTACTCCAACAGTTACCGGGGTGATAAAAAAGAATGGCAAGACGGTTTTGGACGCTTGGTATTGGGAGAGAAATGGATCTCACACCATGGTGGTCACAAAAGTGAGAGCACCAAGGGTTTCGTTGTGAGCGATCAAAAAGAGCACCCTATTCTCAGGGGCATTCAGAGTGGTGATGTGTGGGGACCAAGCGACGTCTACGGTGTGCGACTCCCGCTCCCTGGTGACAGTCAACCGTTGATCCTCGGACAGGTCACCAAACGCAACCTGAAGCCCACCGGGGACGATGTATTGTTTGGAATGAGAGTCACCGATTCAGAACCCAGGGATGGAAAAAACAAGCCGATGATGCCCGTTGCCTGGACAAAAAGCTATCAGGTTCCCGGTGGTAAAAAAGGAATGGCTTTTACCACAACACTGGGTGCCTCCACCGATCTCCTCGCCGCAGGGACGCGACGCATGATTGTCAATGCCGCCTATTGGGGAGTCGGGCTCTCGTCAAGCATCCCAGCCGAAGGGGGCAAGGCCGATTTGGTCGGTCCCTACAACCCGACCCGGTTCGAATTTAGAAAAGGGGACTATTGGCAAAAGCGAAAAATGATGCCCAGCGAACATCGGCTAAATTAGCACCACGCAACGACGTCATTTATTTTGGGCAGGAAAATGGAGACGCTATCCCCACTCAGGGGATAGCGGAAATTTAGTCCCCAATTCTCTATTTCAGCAACACAAGTACGCCAGCAACACAAGTACGCCAGCAACACAAGTACGCCAGCAACACAAATCGCAGGATTCAGTCAATTTGTTGATGGCTCTTCTTGCTACACTCAAAACCACTAAAAACTAATATTCGTTTTCAGTGGTTTCGTTGCCAGGATCCTCGGCGGTATTGCTGAATTTTTGTTTGACAATCTTGTCATCAATCTCCGCTTTTAACTTGGTGATCGTCTCATCAATGGAGAGTGCTCCCAAGTCTCCTTCAACTCGATCTCGTAGCGACAGCGTTCCCGCTTCCGCATCCCGAGGACCGACGACGGCCATGTACGGTATTAACTCCATTTGGGCATCGCGAATTTTGGAGCCCAATTTCTCCGGCCGAAAATCACTTTTGGCACGAATGCCCTCTTTCTTCAGTTGTTCAACCACTTGCTGCCCATAATCCTCGGATTTTTCACTAACGGTCATCACCCGAATCTGCTCGGGGGCGAGCCAGACCGGAAACGCACCCGCAAAGTGTTCGATCAGGACGCCAATAAATCGTTCCATCGATCCAAACGGGGCACGGTGAATCATGATCGGTCGATGCGTCTGGTTGTCGGCACCCACATACGAAAGATCAAACCTTTCCGGCAAATTATAATCCACCTGAACGGTGCCCAATTGCCATTTTCGCCCGATACAATCATTGACCACAAAATCAATCTTGGGCCCATAAAAGGCCGCTTCGCCTGGTTCTTCAACAAAGGGCTTACCTAATGTCATCGCTGCCTGGCGGCAGGCTTCTTCGGCTTTATCCCAATTTGCAGGATCGCCCACATATTTTGTCGAGTCTGGATCTCTCAAACCAACTCGTACGCTGTAATCCTCCATGCCAACGGCTGAAAAAACAATCTTCACCAGTTCCAGACATCCGGCCAATTCTTGGGCAACCTGATCTTCGGTGACAAACAGGTGGGCGTCGTCCTGGGTAAATCCCCGGACACGGGTTAGACCACCAATTTCACCGGACTGTTCCCAGCGGTAAACCGTACCGAATTCGGCAAGTCGAATCGGAAGGTCCCGGTAACTACGCTGCTGGGAATCAAAAATCTTTATATGATGCGGACAGTTCATCGGCTTGAGAAGATAACCATCAATTTCACCGGACTTCATTTGATTCGCCAAATCACTACAACTGCATCCTTCATCCGCTAATCGCTTCAATTGGTCGTGGTTTATCAAAGGGGGATACTGGCTCTCTTGATAATACGGAAAATGGCCCGATGTCTTGTATAAATCGAGCTTCCCAATATGGGGAGTGAAGACCTGGTCATATCCCTGGCGTTGAAGATGAAAGTGAATAAACTCCTGTAGCTTTTGCCGAACAAAAGCCCCTTTGGGAGTCCAAAGAATCAGACCTTGCCCAACCATTTCGTCAACATGAAACAAACCATGCTTTTTTCCCAGGACCCGGTGATCGCGTTTTTGGGCCTCCTCCATTCTCGCAACATAGTCATCCAGGTCTTTCTGGCTAAAAAACGCTGTGGCATACAATCTTTGAAGCTGCTTGTTGGATGCATCATCTTTCCAATAGGCACCCGCCACAAAAAGCAACTTGACCGCGCCGATGGCACCAGCAGATGGGACATGCGGTCCACGGCAAAGGTCCAGAAATTCACCTTGCTGGTAAAACGAAAGGGTTGGATGATCAGCTAATCCGGTCTCGATGTGCTCAACCTTGAGATCCTGGTTCAGGTCGGAACAAATCTGAATGGCATCTTCACGGGAACGTTCGATCCTTTCGAACGGCTCATTCTTTTTAATGATGGCCTTCATTTCTTTTTGGATGGCCGGAAAGTCATCCTCGGTGATCGGCTGGTCCACCTCGAAATCATAGTAAAATCGTTCACCGCGTACCGGACCAAATGCCAGTTTGACGCCCTTTTTCAAACGCATTACGGCTCGAGCCATGACATGCGCCGCTGAATGCCGCATGATGCTAAGCGCTTCGTTATTCTTCTTGGTGAAAAGTTTCAGTGCTACTTCGCCTTCGTTTGGCAATTGGTAGTCCAATCCTACCTGCTGTCCATTCACCTCAGCAGCAATGGCCGCCTTGGCAAGCCCGGGACCAATATCAGCGGCAACATCGAAAGGTGTAACCGAACGGTCAAACTCTTTGAGACTGCCATCGGGAAGTCGAACTGAAACCATATTATTCCTTTGGAATTTTCAACGCACGGGTCGCTGATTGGGATTGTCTGCCCATGACACTCAATCGTGAAAAACGAAGTTTTCATGACTCCAATGACGCAATTGGCCACCACCGTTACAAAGGGTGATGCATCAAACCAACTGAAGAGCGAAATCCGGTGAGAACCGGAGGAACCGATAGGATATCGGCAACGGGACAATTGGGGCAAGGCAAGGTTGGTAAACAAATCGGTTCCAACAACCTATAGCGGGTTCGGTTTCGGGAATTTCCTTCGGGACTTTGCCACCGAGCCTCCAAAATCACCGGTGACCGATGTCAGATTTCCAAAGACGTGTTGCGAACCCCAAAACGAGAATCATCACCCCGGTAACGATGGATGGCCAAGCGAGGGTATGCGCTGACCGAAAAGACATAAACGGCAAAAAACGTGCAGTTGAAGAACAAATCCCCCATCAACGTCCACCTGAAAAACGGAATCGCCGCCAAATAACATTCCGCGAATCCCGCAAAAGAAAATGGGTACCATTGAACCCAAGCCGCATAATTAGTCACGAAAAAAAACAGGATCGAACCCAGACAGGAGAATGACGTCATTCTGAGGCAGGACACCCCGCCGTCATCCCGTCGAAGAAATCGCTGCGACAGAACGGCCGGGAAGATCAAACTAAAATAGACGGCAATCATGATGGGCCAACTTCCGTAACCACCCAACTGAATGTTACTTAGAGTCAATACAGAGAACGGCACCAGAGACGCCACAATCAGCGAACGAAAATAAAACCCGGCGAACATCGAC
Source organism: Planctomycetota bacterium (assembly GCA_014238905.1). Lineage (GTDB taxonomy): Bacteria > Planctomycetota > Planctomycetia > Pirellulales > Pirellulaceae > JABAAE01. Next base: position 107,032 of record JABAAE010000011.1, on the reverse strand, counting down.
AGTGCCGCTATGGGCGCGAAATTAGGTAAATCCAGGCAGCCCCATTGAATGAAAACACCACCTAGCACAAGTAAAAAGAAGACAGTCAGAGTTAATCGATCATTCATATTTATTTTTGCTTTGACTGGGTGCCATGATTCGCATCAGGCGCTAATGGTTATCTCGGTTGTTTTATTTTTTTCCGGGTTTGTACTTCCCCAAGCTCCAATTGACCTGATCACCCGCTTTGAGAAGTATGACGCCAAAACTCCGATTGGCCAATTTTGAATTCACTCGAAAAATCCAATTGTCGCCCTTGGCTCCCTGATTCTTCACCCCCTCAATTTGGGTCAGGAAAGCCGAGACACCTTTTCCTCGATATTTGAATTTAAGTCTTTTTTCCTGTTTTGCCTGATTCATTGCATCGAGAACATTCAATCCGACCTTCCAAGGAATAGTCAAAGTTTTTTTCTCAGCAAGCTCACCAAAATCAATTTCGATCGTGACCTTTTTCTCTTGGGGATCGACCTGGATGACTGAGCCAAACGAGCGATCGATATCAGGATCGACTCCGCTGTCACACCCCGCCGCCAACTTTGCATAACTCAGCAGCAGCAAAAAACAAACTAGGCCATTGTGTTTCAATTGACTCTCCAAATCCCATATCCAAATGCTCAGCGTTCAGTACAAAAACCCAGCACAAAAACCCCTTTGACGGCTCGCCAATCCGAAAGCATCTCCAAGCACCTCGCCGAGGCGATTCCACCCGATACCGGCCCGGAGAATTTTCGTTGCCGCATTGGGGCAACGGATCATTGTACAATCACCACTCAATTTTGGCAGCGCGTAAAAAGACCAAAGTTGATCAGAATCGGGTCCGGTTCTCAAAACCGTTTGATTCATTTCTGCAAGCCGTTAATCCCCAGGTTCAATTCTTTTGCCTTTTCAAGATGCATTTCTGCTTCTCGTTGGGTTTCCACGGATTGCAAAAGGATCTTTCCCAGAAGGAGATGGACATCCCCGGAATTGGGATCCAAGGCAAGACACTGGCGATAGGCCTGAGCAGCACCGGACAGGTCGCCTGTCATTTCACAAGTCACTCCCAGATTCAATTTTGCTCGAAGATTACCCGGAAAAATGGAGATGGCTTTCTGCAGGGACTGAATCGCCTGGGCCGCTTGTTGATTCTCTCTGTACGCAATTCCCAAATCGGTCAAAGCCCTATCAAAATCGGGCTTGATCTTGACCGCCTCTTGCAGGCTTTTTATGCCCAAATCCAATTTTTTTTGATTCAGAAACACCAAGCCCAGAGAGTAATGCAAGCTGGCCGAGAGGGGATGCAGCCCAATGCCATTTTTCAATACGGATTCCGCTTCACTGTACCGTCTGGATTTAAGAAGGGTTTGACCCAAAAAACCGTGCCAATTAGGCTCGTGAGGCTCCTCGGCAACCGCCTCCCGAAGAATCTTCAATTTTTGCTCGACCCGACTGGCCGGCAACCTCATCGCTTCCTGAACAATTCGATTGACATCACGCCGCAGGCTCATCGCTTCCTGATACAACAAGTCGTCCCAAGCGGGGTCAAAAGCCCCCGGTTTGTCCGACTGAATTGCGTACTCGCTGGATTTTTCTGAATTCCCCAATCGAAAATGGGCTTGAGAAAGAAAACGAAGCGCCTCGCGCCGATCGGGTTGCGATTGCAGCACCAATTCGGCTTGCTGGATTCCTTTTTGAATCTGGCCATCTTGCAGGTAAATTTGAGCCAGCATCATGTTGGCTCGTGGATAGTCAGGGACTATTTCGATAACGGTTTCCAAAGCCTCCCGGCTCTTAGCCAGATCACCTGATCCAAAGTAAAGCTCTGCCAGACGGCAGCGAATCTCAATTCCCTCATGCGGGCAAAGCTCAATCGCTTGCCGGCAATAATCGATGGCCTCTTCAGAGCCCGGCTCTGCCATCACCAGACTATAGGGCCATTTGAAATTATCCTGATCGAGTTCCCAGGCAACTTGAAAACACTCGCTAGCCGGTCCGGCAAACTGGTGTGCCAGGTAAACCCTACCTAACAGCCCCCAACCCTCGGCATCTTCTGGATTTAATTGAATCGCTTCCACACAACCGGCGACCAATGAAGTCGCCCGTTCGGAAAGCTGATCCAAGGCAACCTCCGGCAATCTATTGACCCATTTGTTCGGGCCCTGCGAACCAGATCCCACCATGAACCAGGCCACGCCGGCCGACAACACCAGGACTGCCAGACCCACTACCGGAATTGGGGTGCTTTTGCCCTTTCTCGGTGAATAGACGACCTTTCTCTGAGAACCGGTAACAATGGGTGGCGATTCATCATGGGGAGCTGAAAGCATCGTTTCTATTTAACCTTTCGCGGTGTCATTGTTTTGGTAGAAGTCGGCACCCGAACCCCAGCCCCTTTTTCAATTAAACGATAGCCATCGAGCTGGTGAACGGCATAAAACTCTGTAGATTGATCCGGCCAGCGAACGGTCACCCCTTCCAGATCATCGGCATCGCCCAGCCCAAAATGAACTCGACAATCATTTGCCGAAAGGTAGCTGCCATCCGACCGCACGGTTCGCATCAGGGTTTGACCATCGATTTGAAGTCGAAGTATCGCCCCAAAAACGGGTCGACCACCAAGGGATGGATCGGTAACCTGAAAACCAATCCAATGATTTTTGGTCGCATAGACGTTTTCTTGAATTTGCACACGACCCGCTATGTTGGCAACAAGGCAATCCAGACGCCCGTCATTATTGAAATCAGCCATCGCCAGCCCCCGAGAGACTAAAGCACCGTTCAAAAAACCATCTTCTTTGGACTTTAGTTCCATAAACTTCCCGGAGCCATCGTTGAGAGCGATCTGGTTCGGTTCCCGATAATCGTCCCAAAATACTGCGGCGGGTAAAGGTTGCCTGCGATTCACCCTACCATTGGCAGTCACCAAATCGAGGTCACCATCATTATCAAGATCCGCTGTCCCCAAGCCAAACCCAGTCATGGGTTTACTGATTTTCTGAACTCCGCTTGCAATTCCTGACTCCGAATAAAAAGTCCTTTCGTTACCCTTGACGAGTGTTGAATGCCCAAGATAAGCAGCGTTCGTTTCACCATCAAGATGAGTGACGATCAGGTCGGCTTGCTGATTGTTGTCTACGTCAGCGGCCACCACTCCCATTCCCGCTTGGGCCTCACCTTGCAGACCAGTCGCGCAACCTAATTGCGAGGCCTGTTCCTGAAAACTCTTCCCCTCGCAGTTGACCCACAAAAAATTAGCCGCTCCATCATTCGCGACATAGACATCTGGCCAACCATCACCTGAAAAATCCCCGGTCACCACGCCAAGTCCTGGCCCTTCACGCGACCCGATTCCAACTTCAGCCGAAACATCGATAAAACGGACGTCGCCCTTCGGTGAGGTAACATTACGAAATAGCTTGTCTGACACAGGGCTGAAAACTCGAGGACTACAATAGTCCTCGGCCTCACCTGCGGTTGCGCAATTGGTTTGGGGCAGGTAACTGACGTAGTTGGTAATAAACAAATCCAGCCGACCATCACGATCGTAATCGAAAAAAGAGGCCGACGCCGACCAGAGTGGATTTTTGATTCCGCATTCCTGCGTGGCATCTCGGAACTTACCACCACCAAGATTCAAAAACAGGCTATCCTCGCCATAATTTCCAAAAAAAAGATCAGGCCGTCCATCGTTGTTCACATCACCCACCGCGACGCTCGAACCGTATCCTCTATCGATAAGACCCGATGTATCGGTGACATCCAGAAACTCCCCGATTTTCCCGGGATCCTGAGGTGGCAACTGACGATAGATCCGATTTCCATTGCCGATCCGAGAATCGATCTTGCCCTTTAACACATCCTCAAAATCTCCACTGTCCACCGTCACAATATCAAGCAGACCGTCGCCGTCGAAGTCCAGCACACCACAACCACCGACCATGATTGCCGGGAAATGGTAGCTCGATGTTTTGCCAATCGAGTGGACAAAAGAGAGCGGCGACTCTGCGGTTCGTTCCTTGAAAAAAACGGGGGCCGGCCCCGGGGTAGAAAGCTTGATTTCTGCCGGAATCGATTTATTTTGCGAGGATTCTTGGCCGGCACGATCACACCCTCCAAGGCTCCAGACGAAAGCCGGTACAAGCAGAAAGACGATCCCGAGAAAACGGTTAAAAAGCAACTTCCGATCCCATCGATTTAGAAATAAAAAAAGTCTGAGATGTTATCCTAGCAGAAGATTTCAGAATCAAAATTGCCGGATTTGCTACCGGAGAAGCCCTGCCACGATGTCCAGATCCAACTCTTCAAACAAACCGGCCCGATATCGTTCAACCGCGATCGCACCCATCACCGCATTATCGGTACAAAGCTCCACAGGAGCGATATGCAGCTCTATTTCCTCTTTTTCACACCGCTCCGCTAGTTGCTGCCGTAATCGCCCGTTGGCCGCGACGCCTCCGCCAACACAGATTCTTCCAAGGCCCGTTTTGGCGATCGCATGAAAGGCTTTCCCGACAAGACAATCGACAACAGCCTGCTCGAAACTCGCCGCTACATCCGCTTTTTGCTGATCTGAAATATCTAAACGTGAAAAATCTGAATTCCCCGGACCCAACAGGGCATAAAGAACGGCTGTTTTTAATCCGCTGAAACTGAACTGTAACCGATCCGGTGCATTAAGAAACGTTCTGGGAAATTTAAAAGCTCGGTGGTCACCTGACGCAGCTGCTTTTGAGATGCACGGTCCACCCGGGTAAGGAAAGCCCAACATCGTTGCCACTTTATCAAAAGCTTCGCCTGCCGCATCGTCAATCGTTCCACCTAAATGTTCGAATGATATCGGGTCAACACAGCGAAAAAGGTTCGTATGGCCGCCACTGACAATGAACCCCAAGCAGGGAAAAACGTTGGCCTTAGCGGCGATCTGGCAGGCATAAATATGAGCGTGTAGATGATTGACAGCGATCAGTGGTTTATTGGTAGCCAGCGCCAGTGATTTGGCCGCTGACAATCCAACCAGCAGCGATCCCGACAATCCGGGCTGGTTGGCAACTGCGATGGCATCCAAGTCATCCAATTTCAATCCTGCCCGCGATAAGGCTTCATCGATGACTGGAAGAATACGTTCCATGTGGGCCCGCGCGGCAATCTCAGGTACCACGCCATTGAACTTCTCGTGCAAATCCTCCTGCGAGGCAACCACCGAAGAAAGCACCTGGAGATCATCCGTTACCACTGCTGCTGCGGTCTCATCACAGGTTGATTCAATTGTCAAAAAATTCATGTCTTGGAGTTCGCCACTAAAAACCTGATACGATCGGTTTGCACACCGTTTAACCCATCCCTCACCTCAGCGGAATCAAAACAGCGTCTTAGAGAATATCCTATCCAAAAATCTTTAGACAGGGACTACCCTGATTAATCGTAGGACGTTCCAGACGGCCCTGATGATTGTAGGAAAGTTTCATGTTGTCTAATCCCATCGCATGTAGAAAAGTCGCATGAATGTCATGAATGTGCATTCGGTCTTCAACCGCATGCAAACCGATCTCGTCGGTTGTCCCGATGACCTGGCCCCCCTTCACCGTTCCGCCAGCGAGGAACATCGTGAACCCATTTGGATTGTGATCCCGCCCATCCCCTTTCTCACTCATGGGGGTACGTCCAAACTCTCCGCCCCAAATCACCAAGGTTTCCTCCAGGAGGCCTCGCCGCTTCAAGTCTTTGATCAACGCCGCAACCGGCTGATCCGAGGCAAGGCAATTCGTCGAGTGATTTTTTTCGATCCCCTGGTGGGCATCCCACTTGCTTCCCGATCCGTGGTAGAGCTGAACGAATCGAACACCACGTTCTACCAATCGCCTTGCCAGCAGACACTGTCGTCCAAAAGTTGCCGTCGGTTTTTGATCCATTCCATATAATCGCTTGGTCTCCTCGGTTTCCTGAGACAGATCAACAGCTTCGGGTGCGGTCGCTTGCATTCGAAACGCCAATTCGTAGCTCCGAATCCTCGCATCGAGTTCGGATTGCTGTGAGCGAGTCGCCAAGTGTCGCCGATTGATTGATTGAAGAAAATTCAGTTTTTTTTGTTGGCGTTGATCGGAAACTCCTCGTGGCAGGGATAGATTACTGATGGGTTGATCGCCCGGCAAGAAGGGCGTTCCCTGATAAGCTGCTGGCATAAAACCGGCACTCCAGTTGCGTGGCCCGTTAATCACTTTACCGACATTGTCCTCCATGACCACAAAAGAGGGCAAATTTTCGTTTTCAGACCCGAGACCATAACTGACCCAGGCCCCAAGAGAGGGACGGCCACCAATTATTTCGCAGGTGTTCATCTGGCAAACGCCATTGGAATGATTCAGCCCATTTCCCCAACAGGAACGGAGAACGCAAATATCATCGACGCAGCCAGCAATATGTGGCAGCCAATCGCTGACCCACGTTCCTGAGTCCCCGTGTTGCTTCCATTTCCGGCGGTCCGGCATGATGGGAGCGTCATACTCTCCCATTGGGGTAATCACGGGTTTAAAACTGGCGGGCAAAGGCTGACCTGCCAATGTTTTCAAAGCGGGCTTAGGGTCAAATGTGTCCAGTTGGCTCGGACCACCTTCCAAGAAAACAAAAATAACACTCTTGGCCTTTGCCGCGTGATGAGCCACCACATTCGCTTCGACCTCCGTCGGCGCGGGCGGAACCTGGCCCACCAATTCCTTGCCAAGCATCCCGGCCAACGCCAAGCCGCCAAATCCTGCTCCACCACGCAGCAGCATCTCCCGACGGGTCAAATTAAAATCTCGGTTCCTGCAAGAGTAGAATCGGTTGGACATATTATCAACAGTACATTGAAAAAACTCACCGAATGACAGAATGCTATCAGACCGCAGCCTGAAATTCGCCATCAGTCGATATATAAAAACTCACTGGAATTAAAAAGGACGTGACAAAAATCAACCAGCTCGGAATTTCCTGTCAAAGTTGACTCCTCGGTTTGGCCCCCACTGGGCAAATCACTCGCCAGCTTCGAACCATTTAAAAACTGGATGGCCGCCGTTTTTTCATCGCTCTCCGGTAAACGGCAATAGGCCAATCGGTAGGCCTCAACAACTTGCTCTTCAACCGTCGACAGCTTGGCTAACGCAATGGCCAGGGCCTCGGCTCTTTTCAGCGCCCATCCCCCGTTGATCATCAAGAGTGACTGGTTGGGGGTGGTGGTCACGTTTCGTTTGGCGAGGCTATTGAAATGATCGGGAGCGTCAAAAACATCAAGCAAAGGGTTTCGCCGATTCCGTATCACCTTATTGTAAATCGTGCGGCGAAAGCCCGTCCATTCCGAACTGGGGCCGCCCATTTGAGGATTCAGTTCCCCACTAATGGATAACATCGAATCCCGTATCTGCTCTGCATTGAGTCGCCGCACAACGTGCCGAAAACTGCGAAAATCCGAGCCTGGATTGCCAACTGCCGCTTGCCGGTAGGTCGAGGAGTTCAGAATCAAGCGATGTAATGGCTTGAACTTCCATTGGTTATCGATGAATCGACGGGTAAGCCAATCCAGAAGTGCAGGGTCGGCCGGCTGCTCGCCCAACCGTCCAAAATCGCTTGCCGTTGCTACAATACCTTTGCCAAAATGATATTGCCAAACACGATTGACGATCACGCGGGTGGTAAGGGAATTCCCTGAATCGGTCATCCAACGGGCCAAGGCAAGACGTCGTCCAGTTGTGTTGCTACTCTGACGATCCGGCGTTCCCTCCATCGCGTCAGGATCGATCACCAGGAGAACCCCCGGCTCAATGCTCGCCTTCGTTGGATCTCCCGGCATCAGGGTCGGCGGAGCAACGGGCCCTGCATCGGTTGCTGTCAAAACGACTGGCAAAGGCTGGGGCTTTTCAGAATCAAATTGCGCCAATTTCTCCCGTAGAGTATTCCAACGTTCCAGGTCCTCACCTTTGATTCGTTTCTTCAATTCATCAACTGTCAGTTTCTTGACCTGCCTAAAAGCCAAATCGGCCAACTGGACCTCAAAGGGAGTACGGTCAATGATCGCTTTTTTCATCATCGGCCGAATATCGAGAGGGAATTTTTCAATCTCCGGCAACATCTTTTTTTCGTGGTATGGCGATTCCAAAGCCGCCAACCGCTCTCTCAAGTCACCAATTTTTTGCTCGTATTGCAACCGTCTGGATTCAAAGTCCTTGCGTTGGCTTGGCGTAGCCAGTGGCACATCGTCACGCGGCAACAGAGGCGTAAAAAAAGCCTTGAGGCGGAAATAATCCCGCTGCAAAATTGGATCGAACTTGTGATCGTGACAACGAGCACAATTCATACCCATCGCCAGAAATACATCCCCGGTCACATTGGTAAGATCATTTAAAATAGTGTCCCACTGAGTCCTGACATCACGTTGGTTGTATTCGTAGATCCAGTGGCGTAGATACCCGGTGGCCACCAGGTTTTCAGGATTTCCATCAGTCAATTCGTCGCCGGCGAGCTGCTGTAAAATAAATTGGTCATAAGGTTTATCGTCATTGAACGCCTCAATCACGTAATCCCGATATCGCCATGCATGCGGACGGTAGTCATCTTGCTTGTAACCATCTGATTCGGCATACCTGACCAGATCCAGCCAGTGCCTTCCCCATTTTTCACCATACCGCGGATCCTCCAGTAATCGGTCCACCATCTTTTCATAGGCCTTGTCGTCTGGATCATCGAGAAAGGCAGATTGTTCGGTAAGTGAAGGCGGCACTCCCACCATGTCAAAATAAAGCCGACGCATCAGAACACGTTTGGTTGCCGATTCGGTAGGCTGGACGTCACCTGCCTGAAAATTTCTAATCACGAATCGATCAATTTCGTTTCGACTCCAATGATCGTCCGCCTGCTTGCTCGGAACTTCACCATCGCTTAGCGGCTGAAATGCCCAATAGCTGCGGTCGGCCTCGGTGAACTTCGACTTTCCCCGATTTCCCAGCTTGGTGGCAGGCCATGGGGCGCCCATGGCTACCCATTTTTCAAACGCACTAATCTCAGACGGACGCAACCGTTTCCCCGGTGGCATTGAATCCTCCTCCCGGCGAAGCACCTCAATTAACAGGCTCTGATGAGGCTGTCCTGGCAGAATCGCCGGACCGGCATCACCACCTAGGAGCATCATCGCCCGAGAATCCAACCGCAAATCATTTTCCTGCTTTTTGTCGGCATGACAACGAAAGCAGTGATTGGCCAGAACCGGGCGAATCTCCTCCTCAAAAAAAACGGTCTGTGCTCGAGAAATCGACTTACCGCGCAGGGGGTCATCAACCGCGTCTTCTTGCCCCAGACAATGGATGACGTCCATTTGTCCGAGCAAGCATAAAAAAATAAATAGTCGTATTGAGATGCAAATCATACAAGGAGTCCCTTTTGTGGATGCATTCACTTTACCCAAGTGGTCTGGCAACATCAATTAAAGAATGGTTCCCAACTGCTCCATCGTTACTGGACCCCGGGGGACGTGGTTTGCCAACTGGCTCCATAAAAATGAACCGGGATACATTACGGCCCCTATTCCCCGTTATTGGCACATCAGTGGTGTAAAAAACTCAACCTCTCACCGATTATTTGCGGAACTGGGACTTTTTGCGCAAAAGGTGATGATAATGTTGAGCAAATCGATGGGCCTCGTCACGAACATATTGTAGCAACCGGGAGGCAAACGAAGTCTTCGATAGCTTTAACGGTTCGGACCTTCCCGGCACGAAAACCTCTTCTTCACGTTTGGCTAGTGAAAGCAGGGTAGGTGGTTCGATTTGCAGTGCCTCAAACGCCTCTCTGGCCGATGACAACTGCCCCTTTCCACCGTCGATTAACAGGATGTCCGGAAAAGCGGCCTGTTCATCAGAGAGCCTCTGGAATCGGCGGCCAACGACTTCATGAATACTGCGGAAATCGTCAATCCCGGATACCTCTTTAATTTTGTACCTCCGGTAGCCCGGTTTAAAAGGAATCCCGTCGATAAACTGAACCAAACTAGCCACCGTTTCCCCTCCCCCAAGGTGGGCAATATCGACACCTTCGATAGTACGTGGTGTTTCCTTCAGGCGTAGAATTTTTTTCAAACCAGCCAGACCTTTTGCCGGATCGATGTAAAAGACCTCTGGTTGGGCATGTGTATCAAGCTCTCCTCGTTCATCAAGACTCTCAAGCATCGAAATCTCGTCGCGCAACCGGGCGGCCTCTTCGTAAAGAAATGACTTAGCCGCTGAGCCCATTTCTTTTTTTAACTGTCCAATCAAACGAGTCTTGTTGCCTGCCAGAAACATCTGCAACCGCTTGATGTCTTTACGATACGCGTCCTTACTGATTCTCAAATTGCAGGGTGCTGTGCACTGTTTGATACTTGCCAGTAAACAGGGCCGAAACCACTTCCATCGTTGATCATCCTGCTGGATATCCAGGGAACAGGTGCGAAATTTAAAAATCCTTTGAAGTACCTGTATCGCACCTCTCAATGCCCCTGCACTGGGAAACGGGCCATATAGCTTGACCCCTTGGGTCGGCGGCGTCCGCGTCAGTTCCACCCGCGGGAAATCTTCCCCGGTCGTAATCATCAAATAGGGAAACGACTTATCATCCTTGAGATCCTTGTTATTTCGCGGCTGGATATCCTTGATTAAACGGGACTCCACCAGCAACGCATCGACTTCACTTTCGCATTCCAGATAATCGGCGTCAGCAATTTCGTGAAGCCAATTGGACAACCGCGACTCTTCTGCGGCCGCTTTCAGAAAATAACTGCCAGCACGAGTTCGCAGGTTTTTTGCTTTGCCCACATAGATCACCACACCTGCCGCATCTTTGAAAAGATAAACGCCTGGAGAGGCAGGGAATTCTTTTACCTTTTGAGCAACCTGCGTCGCCACCTCGCTGGTTGACGTCCCTTTGACCTCAGGCGCAGATTCCCGTGAGGCTTCGATTGGGGTCGGCAGTGGTTTGCCTGGCTGACTATCTGATGGTTCTTGGTTCATAGGCCTTATCGCATTTATATTCATCATAGCCCGTTACCAGCAAAAAAAGAATTCGCCATGGAATCCAGACCTTTCCTGATCACCTCCCTACGGGAAAGTGACATTGGGACAACCATAGATCCAACTGCCTAATGAATTCAAAGCGCAACCCGTTGTTGCGATTGAATTGCCTCCACGAAACCTTCCTGCTAGCAAAACGGTTCATTTTTTTTGCAAATCAATGTAGGAGAAAACGTAGGCGATAAGCTAATTTGTGAAGCAGTCGAAGGAATTTGTGACAGTCATGATTCACCTAACCCCACTTGAAAGACCGATCTTTTCATCTGGAACCTGGTGCAAGGGTGGTTTACAAAAACCAACAAAGAAATTTGTTGCACAAGTGTCGCAACAAGGAATCAATACTTGATGATGGATCAGCAGGTGTTTTTTCCTGTTTTGCCGGATCGTGACTGACCGACTAAGGATAAACAACAAAGGGAGTTGGAGATGAGCATGGAAGCTCGATTGTCCAGTTACTTAATTCTTTCTTTGCTGACATTGTTGACAGCGCAGACCAGCCTCGGTGGCGAACCTTCCCGGGTGAACTACCGCAGCAAGAACTTCTTGGTCACCGCGCATAACAGGGAACTGGCAACTCAAATTGGGTTTGCAGCCGAGAAATACCGTCGCGAACTTGCGAAGGAGTGGCTCAATCAGGAACTGCCCGATTGGGAGCGTCCCTGCTCGATTTCTGCCATCCCGGGACCGCAGGTTTGCGGCGAAACCCATATCACATTTGCCGGTTCAGATGGCCCATTCAACTTTGTGATGACGATCCGGGGAAATCGAGAGCGAATGGTGGACTCGGTTCTGCCACATGAAATTACCCACACCATTTTCGCCACACATTTTAATCGCCCCTTGCCCCGCTGGGCAGACGAAGGTGCCTGCACCACGGTAGAGCATATTTCCGAGCGGCGAGCCAATCACCGCGTGTTGATAGACACACTCACAACAGGCAAAGGCATACCGTTTAATCAGATGTTCGGTATGAAGAACTACCCCCACGACCTACTTCCGCTTTACGCTCAGGGCTACTCCCTCAGTCGATTCCTGATCCAGCGAGGGGGCAAAAGAAAGTTTGTCAAATTCATCGAATCCGGCCTCCCATCGTCTGATTGGAATCGAGCAATCGCGGACTGTTACCAGATACGGGACCTCTCTGAATTACAAGTCACCTGGCTTCAATGGGTCAAAAATGGGTGCCCGAAACCAGAGTCACCTCCAGTTCTCGTTGGCACTCCTATTCCTGCACTACCGGTTGGATTACCAACCACCTCCAACAGTGAGTTTGATTTGGTTGGCCAGCGTAACGACACGACCGACCTTCCGCCCGAAACCACAGCGGATTCCGAAAAGACGAATCCTGCCGAGAGCTTTTACCTACAGGAAATTCGTCGAGTGAAATCAGAGTCACCAGGCTCAACGATCCAAGCTCCTCCAACAGACTATTCAATTCAAAGCCGCCTGAATTCGCAAACCTACCTGCGGTAGAATAGTCGTCTCACCGAACGATCTCACCGAACGATCGCATCCAGTGCCCCATCGGGTCCGCCAAGCCTCAACGCATCCCGATCCCGGTGTGCCCGACGACCCTTCACAAGTAGTCTTACAACAATTCTCTTGGGACGACGCCATTGGGAGCCAAGTGAACAGGACGACCTGCCACGTTGTTGATGGTATCGTCGGGTTTGAGTCCCAGAGCATGGTAAAGAATAGCATTGAAATCAGCCGGTTTAACAGGCCGGGATGTAGGGTGCTCTGCTTTGCTGTTGGTACTTCCAATGAATTGGCCACCTTTATACCCGCCACCTGCAACCAGAATACTTTGAGCCTGTGGCCAATGATCGCGACCGGCATCTTTGTTGATTTTTGGTGTACGCCCAAATTCACCAGCGGTCACCACGAGGGTGCTTTCCAACAACCCCCGATTGGCAAGATCCTCGATGAGAACGCCAACGGCCCGATCGTGCCGTACCATTTTACTATCCAAAGCACGTTTGATATTGCCATGATCATCCCAGTAGCCGGTATTGAGGGTTACAAAACGAACGCCTGCCTCAATAAAACGGCGAGCCAAAAGCGCTTGCTCGCCCCAACCAGGTCCATATTTTTCCCGCAGCTTCACATCTTCTTCATCTAACTTAAATGCTCGACGGGCTCTACCTGACAGCAACATCTCTCTAGCTTGATTGTTAATCTCATCTAAATTCCCAAACGTCCCTCGAGCATCGACATCCCTTCGAAGCTGGTCGAATTGAGACATCAAAGACACACGATTCATGAGCCGATCGGCGCTCAAACCGTCGGTCAATTTAAAACTCTTATCACTCCCGGTAGGCAACCGACCGGCTTCATTGCCATAACTGAAGTCGCCAATCCGAAACGGATTGTGAGCGACACCAAGATGGGCACCCCCATGAAATCCAAACCCGCCATCATTGATATTAATTCCAGCCGGAACACCAGTACGAACGGGCCCCAAGAGCTTGGAGGCAATCGCTCCCATCGCCGGGTTACGGGCAACACGATCTGCACCGGTGGCCCCAAGATAACCGGTCAGCATCCAATGAGCCGCCGCCCAGTGATCGCCGTTTCCGTGCGTAAAGGATCGAATGATGGAACAATGATCCATTACTTTCGCATGGTACTTCATTAACTCCGAAACCTGGATCCCGGGAACGTTGGTATTGATTGGCTGATAGGGACCTCGAACCTCTTCTGGTTGGTCCATCTTCATGTCAAAGGTGTCCAACTGCGACGGTCCGCCATGCTGCCAAATCAGGATCACACTCTTGGGAGAGCCACTCACCTTGGACCTCACCGCAGCATTGGCCTCTCCCCGCAGCAGATCTGAAATCGACAGACCAAACGCCGACAATGTGCCAACCTCGATAAATTTACGACGCGAAACACCGTCGCACAGTTTTTTTGAAGAACCTTCAATTCGAAGCATTAGTAGAAAACTCCCAGGTGGGAACGTTAATCAACCGTGCAGGATGGACCACCATTGGGTGCAGGCTGTTGGGTGCAGGTTATTGGGTGCAGGTTATTGTGGGCAGGTTGATGACCCGATTCACGTCCGGTTTAAAATCATCAGACCACTCTCATCTTACAGAAGATCTTCTCTGATATTCAATTCCATTCTTGACGAAATCGGGGTAGATCCACCACATTTTTCGTGACATCCGCTCTTTTTGAACGGGATCCGCCAGTTATCCGACCGGGCTTTTCCTTTGACTTCACCATTGGGGGAAATGTCAATTCAGCTCCAGTGAATCCAACAGCTGACTCCAGGCAGCCTTTTCGGCAGACCTCTTAAAAAACCCGGCTCTTGATTTGACCTCCGTCCTCAGTTGACCAAGAAAACCTGAATCGGACTCTGCCCTGATTAACAGCCTTGCCAACTCTTGTGTTGCTCCAGCGTCAAAAAACCCCTGGTAGCCACTGCCCAAAATCCCCAGGGATGCATCGATTCGGCTCGACAGCACTGGAATGTGATTCACGATGGCCTCAGATAACACACTCGGACCTCCTTCGGCGAAGGAACTTAAGACTGTCAAGTGACTCTGTGTCAAAACCCGAAGAGCCTCCTGATGGGAAACCGAACCGATCCAGTGATAACGAGGGTTATCCGCCTGTTCTCTGATCGCCTGCTCCTTCATTTCAGCAGATAACGCATCTCCGATTTGAATCACTGAAATCTTGGAGGTTTCCGGCAATGAGCGAACCGCTTCAGCAACACGAAACGGATCCTTAATGGGACGCAAATGACCGATCACACTGACCAGAAAATGGTCCGCGGGCGGCTCTCCCCGATCATCGGATTGTTCTGCAGACTGAAAAATAACCTGACACTTGGCGCGGTGCTTTTGGGGAATCCGTTTTAATCCCTCGGGTTCAAGTAGCACCAATCGATCTGCCAACTCCAAAGACCTGACCGCGATTTGATGACGCATCTGCGATTGGCTTTGGTTGTCATCTGTTGATGGCTGCAAATCGCCATGTAAATCCGTTCCCGTTAAACAAACGACGATGCAACCAGCAGGAAATCGTTCGTGAAACCATTCTACCGATAACGCACTTCTACGAGCGTGGAGTGCAATCAAACAGTCGAATTCCTGCTCGTCAAATCCCTCCTCTTGGCCATCGACGCTTGTCGTTTCACTGCGATGATCAGCCGAGGAAACAGACTGACCACCCATTTCGCCCTCCTCTTTAAGCACAACCTGATGCCCTAACTCTCGAAGCATATCGGTCCACCGGATAGCCGAAATCCGATTCCCTCTTGTCGAATTGGCTGACACGGGGCTGGCGATTAGAATTTTCATACATCACTCGGCGATCAATTGGTAGATTTTTTTCTCTGGACCATTTTCATTCGACACCTGTTCTTTTCAAAAATTCGAATTAAAAAAACCAGCAAAAAACTCGCTGAATGAAGGTAAAAAACCCTCTGCGACCAATAATAAAACAATGGCGAGCGAATACCCATTGTTCAGAAACGTTTTTCTCATTCACTTAAATCAACACATACCAACTCTTTGCTATTTCGGACAAACAGGCATCTCTCGGCATAGGCAGGATGCGACCAAACAACATTGCGTCCCCGGACAAAACTGCTGGGTTCCAAAATAGCAGTTCGATCTACCTCTCGATAACCGCCGGCGTTCAAACTGGCAATGATCAGTTCGCCCTGATCGTTAAAAATAAAGTACCGATCCTGGTTTTGCGTAATAAACGCGGTTGCAAAATAGGAATCTCGTTTTGAGTTGGCGGGCCTTTTGTCTTCCCATACCTGCTTGCCAGTCTCCAGTTCAAGACAACGCATTTCACCCTTACCTGCGAACCCGTAGATGCGCCCCTCACGGATGATTGGGCTCCCCATCAACACGTTCAAGCCATCTTTTGGGATGTTCTTTTTCGGATCGGTAGACCAAAGCTTTCGAGCCGATTCCCCGGCAGCGGAGACTTCAACGACCATTGACCCGTTATAAAAATTACTCACCAATATTTTGTTTTCAAAAATCTGGGGAGTCATGATCGTCACTGTCGGCCTGGTGGGCGGCACTTCCGGAAAGGCAACCGACCACTTCTCCTGACCTGTCCGCAGGTCGATTCCATTAATCCCAATATCCGACCAATACACCAAGTGCGTTGTGCCATCCAATGTCATCGGAACCGGGGGCGCGTAGCCCACCTCCTTGGCATTTCCGGATTTCCAAATTTCTTTTCCATCGTGTTTATTGAAACAGACCACTGCCGAATTCTCCCCGCCGACGATGCAGACAAGTCGTTCCCCAAAAATTCTTGGATGGGCAGCAAACCCCCAAACCGGTGGCTTACAGGAATACGCTTGAGGCAAATTTTTCTTCCAAACCAATCGACCGGTTTGATGATCGAGACATATTAGATCTCCCATCGCCCCCAGGGTGTAAACAAATCGACCGTCGACAAGTGGAGTGGTCCGAGGCCCTTCCGGATAACTGATCCTGTAGACGCAATCGTATTCATACCTCCAAACTTCCTTACCAGTCTTGGCGTTCAAACAATAGACTCGCTCCTTACCAGGAATCTCTGAAATCCCTGTCGCCGCTTTGTCCTGATCGTCTTCTTCTGACGGATCGCTCTTGGGCCTTTCTTCCTGCGGCGACTCAACACGATCCATCACATAAAGTTTTCCACCGACGACAGCCGGTCCGGTATAGCCTTTTCCAATTGGAAACTTCCAAACATAGCGTGCCCCGTTCTCAGGAAACTTCTTCAAAATACCCTCTTCATGCCAAATTCCATCGTTAGAGGATCCCATCCAATTTGGCCAATCATCGGCTTTCGATGTGTCCCAACCGCTGAACAGTAAAAGAATGATTATCAACTTGAAAGGAAGCATGAAATTGATTTCGCTGGAGAAAGGGAATTATCCCCGGTCCATTCAGAAGGCCGAGAATCGTCGCTACATTAAACTAAATGATCTTGAGCAACCGAAGTGATGAATTCGCCATGGCAAAACAGCGAATCCCGTCAACTAAGAAGTAGAAAGCATCGCTCAAAAAGGTTTTTTAACTCGATCTGGTTTTAAAAAATAGTAAATTGCCCCACACGCAAACGTGCCAATCGCCGCCAAGAGCTGCCAGCTTCCATTTTCCATGTGATAACAGCTTAATGCCACCACAAACAACGTCGTCAGTACATAAAAAGCCGGCGGTATCATATGCCAACGCGATGCGAAACGGAATCTGTTGGGATTCTCCGAATCCTCTGGGGGCCGAACAAAAAACAGGCAACTTACCGAGGCAGCCGCACATAATGAGAGCGTTACTCCGAGGTACCCCAAGAGTTGCTCCAAAGTAGACCAAAACACGATGCTACTTGCCAACAGTACCTGTAGCACGATGGCGTTAAGAGGCGTCTCGTTTTGGAACCGGAATAAACCGGGAAGCAGACCATCATCGGCCATTTTTGCGTAGACCCGGGGCGCCGCCATCATCATGCTGGTCACCGAGGTAAACAATGCTATCGAAATAATGATCCGGAAAAAAAATGCAAATCGATCTCCTCCCAGTTTTTCGGCCGAAAACGCAGCCACATCCCCAAAGCTGCCAGCGACTTCACTGGCATTGGCCGAATAAACGAAAACGATATTCAAAAGGACGTACATCAGTACGACCAGTGCTGTCCCACAAATTAATGATCTGGGAATTGTTTTCGTCGCGTGAGCGACCTCATCAGCCACGTAAACGGCAGCGTTAAAACCAAGATAACTGAGTGAAATATAGACCAGTGATTGGCAGAAAGCTCCCCATAATTCGCTTCCCACGACAGGAGGCAAATCTACCTTGGCTTCAATGGTAGATAACCGACTTGCAGCAACCACCAGAAATAGGACCAACAGCACTAGTTTTAATATCACGGCGATATTCTGGCCTCGAACACCAAGATTCACTTTTATCCCGTGTAAGAAAGCAGCCAAAACAATGACGCCTATTGCAACAACAGCATGAATGAATACCGTGTTTTCTTTCACCCAATTTGTCTCTTCGGTAATCCCCAGAAAGGGCACAGCGAGAATTAATGGAACCGCGTAAATTGCGAAAGTTTTCGCGGCAAATGCGATCGCTCCGGTAAACCCTGCTATCAGCGAGACCCAACCCGCAACAAATCCGACGCTCGGGTGAATCCCGCGGGACAGAAAAAGATACTCGCCACCGGACTCCGGCATACGCCGAATTAACTGTCCGTAGCTGATCGCACCGGCCATGGCGATGATTCCACCAACAACCCAGGCAGCTACCACTAATGTCGGTGAATGCAAACTCCCCATGGAAAAACCGGATGTTGTGAAAACACCTGCACCTACCATGTTGGCAACCACCAGAAACGTCAATGTCCAAAAGCCGAATCGATGACTTGATTTGACATGGTTATTCGACACTGAAGTCCCCTTGGAATGGCGGCCCTAAGATTGACCGGGAGCAAAACTCTCAACGTAAAACAAATGCGTTTTTTGAAAACGAATACCTGAACTGGCCAACACCATTTTATTTTTTCAACTGATGAACCAATTCACCTTCGACAAAGGTATGGGTCACAACCGCCTTGGCAATTCGATCCTCTGCAATAGTCATGATGTCCTCAGAAAGAACCACCAAGTCTGCATACTTGCCAGCAGAGATCGACCCACGGTTGGATTCCTGAAACAATGCAAAGGCTGCATCCAAAGTATAGGATCTCAAGGCCTGCATTCGGCTCATTTTCTGTTGCCCAAAAAACACTTTACCATTGTTCATTCGCCGGGTCACACTGGCATGAAACCCCAATAGAGGATTGACCGGTTCGACAGGTGCATCGCTGCCATTAGCAATCACGGCGCCGCTGGAAAGAAGCGACTGCCAGACATAGGCCCCTTCTTCACTTCGCGTTTCGCCTAAACGCGACCGAACAAACGGTCCATCGCTGGTACAGTGAATTCCCTGCATGGACGCGATAACACCGAGCTTACCGAACCGACCGATATCATCCGGATCAATGTGCTGGGAATGCTCGATCCTCCAACGCAGATCCCGATCTCCGGACTTGCTGTAGAATTCTTCAAATAAATCCAACATCTCGCGATTTGCCCGATCGCCAATGGCGTGCACGCAAAGTTGGAGATTTTGATCAAAAGCCATCTGCGCAGTTTGCCGAATCGTCTCTACTGGTGTCACCACCAAACCAGTACTAGCCGGCAGATCCTGGTAGGGCTTTAACAGCCAAGCCCCGTGCGCTCCTAGCGCCCCGTCGACCATCTGCTTGATGCCACCAACGTGCACACGATGACCGCCGTAATTCCTAATCGACTTGAGGGTGTTGATATCACGTTTTAGGCCGGCATTGGATCCGCGTAGCATTATCCACATCCGCATATCCAGTTGGTCACGGTCAACAAGCAATTTCAATCGACGGACATCGATCGGTGACATGCCGGCATCGCAAAACGTCGTAATGCCATATTGCAGACATTCCCGCTGGGCAAGAGAGACATATTGATTGAATTCCCTATTCAAGTCAGCCAATGTCATCTTTTCCCGTGACTTGGCCAGCGCACCGCTCACCAATCCCTGAGCTGTCTCGCGGAAAACACCAAGCGGCTCACCTTTTTCATTCCTGGGAATCTCACCCCCTTTGGGAGGAATCGTGCTCCGACTGACACCAGCGGCGATCATGGCATTGGCGTTAGCGAAACACATGTGACCGCTACGATGAATCAATAAAACCGGATTGTCAGGAGAAACCTCGGAAAGACGATCATGGATTGGGTAGCCATCGAAATTCGGCACGGGCAATTTTTCCCAAAGCGACTGATGCCATCCCCGACCGAGAATCCATTCGCCTTTTTTGGAATTGCTCGCTGCCTCTTTCACCATCCCAACAATTTCGTCCCAGCTTTTGGCGGCAGTCAAGTCCAAGCTGCTTAGCATTTTGCCAATCCCGGTCAAATGGGCGTGCGACTCAATGAAGCCTGGGACAACCAACTTTCCCTTTAGATCGATTATTTTTGTCGAGTCTTCTTTCAGGGCTAATGCGGATGCACTGGTACCGACATGAACGATTTTCCCACGACCAACGGCAATCGCTTCTGCTACCGGCAGCCTTTCATCCATCGTGACGACCTTGCCATTGACCAGGACCAGATCAATCTCATCGCCCAATAAAACTCCCCGGAATCCCACCGATTGGACTAACATCAACAAGCTGACGATCATTAAATTGATCATCAACGATGCTGGCCAAAAACATCGGCGTAGCCGGATTTCAGAAACTTGAAGTTCGGCAACGAGGAGAACCGTTGTTAATCCTGGCATGTTCCACACCTCTTGGCACTACGTCGATTTTGGATAAAGGGAGATCATCAGGATAATGCCGAGGAAGCGATTTGAACAGGTTTCCAGTTTGCATGGCGGACCTTTTCCAGCTATCTTCGAAATCGAATGAAATTTTGTTGCCTTTCCCTCCTGCAATCTCAACACAGAATTCTAGATTCATGAAACCCCACCTTCTCAAATGGGTCCCCTCGGCGCACCAACTCGGATCGGTGCTTTTGGGCATGTTGTTTTTCCTTGAACTCGTTGGATCCTCCAATGGCCAGAACCGAATCACGGGGTGGGACTTTGCCACCCGGTCAGAAGTGATTGCCCAAGAGGCGATGGCAGCAACAAGTCAACCGTTGGCGACGCAGGTCGCGTTGGAAATCATGAGGAAGGGGGGCAACGCGATTGATGCCGCCATTGGTGCCAATGCGGTTTTGGGACTGATGGAGCCCACAGGGAACGGCATCGGGGGAGACCTTTTTGCCATCGTCTGGGATTCCAAAACCAAAAAACTCCATGGCCTTAACGCTAGTGGCAGGTCTCCAAAATCCCTCACACTGGAGATGATTCAAGAGAAAAATCTGAAGTCACTTCCATCAACCGGCATGCTGCCCATTTCGGTTCCTGGCTGCGTTGATGGATGGTTCGAACTGCATGCCAAGTTTGGAAAACTGCCGATGGGAGAAGTATTGGCTCCCGCGATTGGATACTGTCAGAAAGGTTTTCCGGTTTCGGAATTAATCGCGTACTATTGGGATCGCAGCCGAAGCCTGGGACGCTTCAAGGAATTCAAACAGACGTTCCTTCCAGACGGGAAAGCGCCCCGAAAAGGTCAAATCTTTAGGAATCCAAGGCTGGGAAAAACCTTGCAGCGAATCGCCAAGGGAGGACGCGATGTCTTTTACCGGGGAGAGATCGCCAAGGAAATCGATGCATTCATGAAGGCCAACGAGGGATACCTGTCCTACGAAGATCTGGCGACGCACACCTCGACGTGGGTAGAACCGGTTTCGATCAACTACCGTGGCTATGACCTTTGGGAATTGCCACCCAACGGACAGGGTATCGCTGCGCTGCAAATATTGCAGATCCTGAAGGGATTTGATCTGAAATCATTTGGTTTTGGAAGCCAAGAGCATATCCACTATTTTACCGAAGCCAAAAAGCTCGCTTTTGAGGACCGTGCCAGATATTATGCCGATCCTGATTTCTCCGAAATTCCTTTGAGTCGGTTGCTGTCGGATGAATATGCCGACCAACGCCGAAAACTGATCAAGAGTCGGGCAGCGCGTCGGTATGACGGCGGACTTCCTCAGCTGGAACATGGCGACACCATTTATTTGACAACCGCCGACGCCGACCGCAACATGGTTTCCCTGATTCAAAGTAACTACCGGGGATTTGGATCCGGAATCTGCCCTGCAGATCTCGGTTTCTGCCTACAGGACCGCGGTCAACTGTTTGATCTCCAGCCCGGCAACATGAATTCGTATGCCCCCGGCAAACGTCCCTTTCACACCATCATCCCTGCTTTCATTACCAAAGACAGGAAACCGTTTATGAGCTTTGGCGTCATGGGGGGAGCCACCCAACCGCAAGGACATGCCCAAATACTGATGAACATTGTCGATTTTGGAATGAACATCCAGGAAGCCGGCGACGCGCCGAGAATATTGCACAGCGGATCCTCCCAACCCACCGGAGAACGCATGATCGATGGCGGAAAACTGAATCTTGAAACAGGGTTTCAGTATGAGGTCATTCGGGGTTTGATGAAGCGAGGCCACCAGGTCGGCTACACCAACGGAGCCTACGGCGGATATCAGGGGATCTGCTTTGACCCAAAAAACAACGTGTACCTGGGCGCTTCGGAATCCAGAAAAGATGGACAGGCTGCTGGGTATTAGGTCCGCGATCCCGGGAAGGCATTTCAAAGTCCTCGCAAGCGATCTCACCTCATCAATTCCAGGGGAATGCCTTTCCGGTCAGCCGCTCAAAAGCCTCCACATATTTCTGGCGAGTTTGCGCGACAATTTCAGATGGCAACTCGGGTGCAGGGGAATCCTTGTCCCAGTCCGTTTCACAAAGGTAGTTACGAACAAATTGCTTATCAAACGAAAACTGCTCACCACCCGGCTGATAGGTATCGTTGGGCCAGAAACGAGAGCTGTCAGGCGTTAACACCTCATCGATGAGAATCAGTCCGCCTTCGTACCATCCCCATTCGAATTTGGTATCGGCGATAATAATTCCCTTTTCCAGAGCATACTCAGCCCCATGGTGGTAAACCTGCAGACTTTTTTCTCTGAGAATGGTAGCCGTCTCTGTTCCGATCACTTCGCACATTCGCTCAAACGAGATATTCTCATCGTGCCCCTCTTCGGCTTTGGTGGCCGGCGTAAAGATTGGCTCCGGTAATTTCGAACCGTTTTCCAACCCATCGGGAAGAGGAATTCCACAGACGGTTCCATCCTGTTGATATTCTCGCCAACCGGATCCCGCCAGATATCCCCGAACAACGCATTCGATCGGAACCACCTCACACTTTTTCACCAGGATTCCCCGCCCGTCGATCTCTTCCCGGGCGACACCTGCGGGGAGCTCCAACGTCTTGATATCGAAATCCAAGAGATGGTTAGCCACGTCCATTCTCTCGAACCAGAAATTGCTGATCTGGGTCAAAACCCGGCCCTTGTCCGGAATTTCGGTTGGAATCACCCAATCAAAGGCGCTGACTCGGTCACTGGCAACCAGCAGCAAATGCTCTCCGGCATCATAAATATCACGAACTTTTCCATGCCTAACCAGTGTTGTCGTCATTTTATCCACTTTTCTCCCTAGAGAATTGTTATCCGGTACACAGGGACTCATCCACTGGCCACCAAAAATCATTCGCCTTGATGGGCAGATAAAAAAAAACCGCCGGTTTTCATCTCGGTCCTACAGGCGGTCAAGGCCCTAAAACGGCCGCCAGTTCCACCATACCGTCCTCGCCCCGAACAAGTCGTTCACTTTTCAAGAACGAAGTATAGGATTGAAAGAATTGGGTTACCAGTCGCCAAAGTTTGGAATATGATAGTTTGAGAATCCTAAAGGCTACCCAGTGGCCCAGCCAATGCTCAACGGAGTCCCCAGTCATATGACCGGTTGACTTCACATTGTCCCGGCAAAATCCGCTGTCCACTTTGCCAGATTCCTGATCCGCTCGTCTCAATCGAACTTAATTTGTCTTGTCTTCTAGCCCATGACCAAAACAGCGTTAGCTGGCGTTAATTTTGAGCTTCCGGCTTCGGATTGCATCCCCTCAGAATTCATGGATTACATCCATGCCGAGTGGATCGACCGTATTCCCCGGCGGATTTCAGCGGTGATCCATGACGACGGCATGGAGATCCACCATGCGTACAAGGAATCTCTGAGAATCGTCATCCCCTGGGATGTTGAAGATCTCGGAGTTTTCTTCTTAAAAACTGCCTCGTTGCGCAGTCGAGAAAAACCCTATGATCTGCTCATGGAAATCACCCGCGGCACAGTGGGTAGATTGGTTGACCAAACTGAAAACTGGCTCAGCAGCGGGGTGCCTCTATCCCGCCAGATTCTACTTGAGTTGTCTGAAATCAAGATGCTGTTCCGGGATGCCAACTTTTCCAAGAGTAGCCAGCGGCACGAAAAAGCCAATTTGGCGATCAGTTCCAGCATCCAACTCATGAATCGAATAGGAGACGTTTTTTCTCAATGCATTTTGGATTTGCGATCCAAAGATCAGCAGCCTAATCAGGCGTTACTGGGCGGTTTGTTTGAAAGCGACTCCAATGAAGTCCAATCCGATTTCTTGAAGACGTTTAATTCGGCCATCCTCCCCATACCCGTTCAGATCCCCGACCCTTCCACCAACCCAAAAGAACTCGCCAAAAAAAATGCTTTGACTCGAAAAAAGCACGAAGAGATTGCCAACCATTTACATCAACAGGGAGTATCCACGTGCACGAGGCCCATTATTCGATTCAACGATCTCAAAAAGCGCCAGGATCAAACGATTGAAGAGGCCGGAAACGAGCTTCTGAAGCTATCGAACCAGCTTTTTGAACTGGGCGGCAGCAGCTGCAAATTATGCTATCCCATCTCCGGCCTCGGTTATGGCGACCAAGGATCGTGGAATGACCAAGAACAGATTCATCTGACCCATGAATTGATTTCCAAAATGAAACAGGCCAGGCCGCAGGTTCCGTTCATCATTGGCTTGGACCAACCGTTTGGAGAAGCGGTTCTTTTTGACCCAAAGCGAAAGACCCCACTCCAACTTGCCGACGCATTGGTCAGAATGGGCACCCCTTTGTCGGCCTTCTGCCTCGAAATCAATCTCGGCTATTACCCTAATGGTTCCTGGATCCGGGACCTGTATGCCTTCAACGACCTACTGGATGCCTGGGCTCAGATTGACCGACCCCTTCTGGTTCAATTACGAGTCCCCGGCGGCGTGCAATCGATTGATCTTGATTTTGGTGAATTGCGAATCGCAGCAGGTGCAAATTCCCAAGCGTCCTGGGTGAAACATCTGTTCTCATTAGCAATTGCCAAACAGAATGTAGCCGGCGTTTTTTATGGCACGTTGATAGACCATCCCAACGACGATTATTTTGGTGCGGGTTTGATAACCACCGAGGGTGAGCGAAAACCAGCATTTCAGGAAATTAATAAAATCCGACAAGCCATCGAGCAATCAGCCAATGAGTCATGAGGACCAATTTCAATTCCGCTCCGGTCCAGCCTACCCACAGACAAATGCCAACTCGTCTGGCAATTGCCGATACCATTTGGGATCTGTCTCGTACCCCAATTCCAGCAACAGATCCCCAGTCTCCTCGTGAAAAATCTCACCATCGCGAATCGTAAAGTAATTTTTCCAATCGCCGGAAATTCCTTTTCTGGCTTTTCTTAGCGGCTGGTTTTCATCACCGGTTTTTCTACCAGTCATTTTTTCAAATGTTGCCCGCTCGAGACATCCCTGCACCACCGATTCTGCCACAGGGCACCCAAGGAAATCAAAGACTTGCTCAAGAACATCTGCTTGATTTTGCTTCATGGATTCGTAACGGATAGTCAGCCCGTCCGGCCTCATCTGGAAATGTTTGATAGGCTCAATCCAAAGCTGGGACCAACGGCGCACCATCTCATCGTCGAAAAATCGTCGCATGGAAAGCCCTGGTCTTTTCTCAACGAAGAATGAATAACGATCTGTTCCGCGGGCGTCTTTGAGAATCCAGTCAAAGGTCCCGCTGGTCACCACATCCCGTCCATCACGAACCAGTTGAATCGTCCGTGAATCCGGGAAATATTTATCGATCTTCTCAAATACCAAACCGGTCGACCCCAGGTAGGGAGTTACTTTGTCGACTACGATATTTTTGCCAGCTTGACGCTGGCAAAACCGGTAGAGAAATGTTGTAAATCCGCGATGAAATCGATCAATAAACTGCTGTCGGTTCAAGCCCAGTTCCTCATACATGAAAAAACTGGCATACTGTTTGACGAATTCGTCAAACGTAATTCGTGGTGACATCGACCCATCAGAATTTGGCCAGATCTCACAAAACTCGCCGAACAGCCGGTTTTCAGTTGCAAATATGTCGGGGTGTCCATTGAGAGCCTTGGCCAACCAGGTCGAACCCGATCGCGGAGCACTCAGAATGAAATTAAAATTCGAAAATTCGCTCTCCGATTTTGTTGACATTGATTCCTGCCAAGGGGGCCTCTTTTATAGGGGTGCCACATGACTACCCCAATTTTCATCCAGCGCATCGTACCCCAAATGTCCCTGTTTCCTCAATTGCGATCGGATAACAGCAACCGGCGTTCTTTTCTGTAATCTTATGGCCACACCCCAGGTCCAACATAATTCGCCCGTCTCACCGATAGACCGTCGCACGATTACCATGGCAGACCATGGCCAATGCTGACTTGCAGCGGGTGTGGTTTCAGATGGAAAACCCCTTAACTCTTCGAACCGGATTCCGATTCCATTTCCTGTTTCTTGGGACAGGCGGTCGCTGGCTTGGAGCATAGTGAACAGGGCGAGGACGTCTCTTTTCCGGCCATGGCGGACAAGCCTCCGCAAGAGCCTTTCAATTGACGATTGCTGACAATGACACCGATCGCCATCCCGGCAATTGCCAAACCGAAAACAACAAATGTCACTAACACGACGATTAATCCATCGGATGATCTCTCGGGGTAAGTTATTTTTTTCACAATCGGTTCCAACAACTGCCCCTTAAAGGGCTTGGACTGCCAGGTTTGAAACGAATCACCCTCCTGAAAAACGGCCAAAACGGCCAAGTTGTTTTCTTCGACAAACCGCTTGAGTTCAGCTGGACGAAAAACCATCAGGCCTGTTGCCAACGCGTCCGCCATCATGCAGGTTTCTGCAATGACACTCACCGATTTAACGCCATGATCGACCGGATAACCGGAAACCGGGTCAATCGTGTGCTGATACGTTTTTCCGTTGATTAACATCACATTCCGATAATCACCTGACGTCGCCAAAGACCTATTTTCCAGTTCAACCCTAGCAAGAAGAACCGGATCGGTACGATCAAAAACAAGTGCTGCACCCGGATCCTCTATCCCAATTGCCCAAGGTTTCCCGGTGACGAGATTCAATCCGCCCGCACGAATTTCACCTCCAATCTCAACCATGTAGTTCGACGAGAGATCTTGAACGAGCGCGGAGATATCATCGACAGCAAATCCCTTTGCGATTGCGGAGAGATCAATTTCCAGATCCGACCGCAATTTTTTCAGTAGCCGACCCGATGCCCCGCCAACAACTAGTTGGTCAGCACCCACCTTTTTTTTGACGGCATCAAGCTCGCCATCGGCAGGAAGTTCATCCCGTGGTTCTCCACCACCAAACCCCCAAAACTTAACCAGTGGGCCCACCGTGATGTCAAATCGGCCGCCGGTGAGCTGATGGATCCGTAGAGATTCCTCGATAACGGCTGCGAACTCTTTCGAAATCTCCATCGATTGCGAAGCGGGCATCTTGTTGAATCGGCTAATCTCCGACTCAGGTAGATAAGTGGACATTTGCCGATTGATCTCGGCAAGCCGATTTTCGATTTTTTCGGCCAAACGATCGCCGAACAAGTCTTCTGGCGACTGGAAACATCTGACCAGGTAGGTCGTTCCCATCGTCTCGCCGGCAATGATGACCCGGTGTTCGGTGGGGATTGATGTCGTCTGAGAATAAGCGACATCGACTGTCGCCAACAGCGTAATGAGAATCATCTGCAGCAGTGAGATTTGCATCGTTGAAATCTGGATCGAGCAGCCCCGTCTTGGCGAGGTCTCTGATCTGTTGGGTATCCAGCTTGGACGGGAAAACATGGGATTTATCCTGACACTTGACTACAGGCTGCTTCCAAATCATCCGCCAATCGGTTTTGGTTACTCGCCGACTTGAGACCAACGCGACGGTTCCGCGGTTGCCTTTTTTCTATCTCCCGATACTCTCCTCCATGGAATCAGGCCGTCCATTGCAAACTCATCGGTATCACTAAGCCAGAATTGATCTGGTCATCCAATCCTGGTTCAACGACAACAATCCTGATTCAACAACAAGGTGATCCAATGCCAGAATAACTCCATCGCTGAGTGCTAACCACCAAAATCATCGAACGCGATATTCTCCGGTTCAACGCCCAAGTCGTCCAGCATCTTGAAAACGGCGGAATTCATCATGGGCGGACCACAAATGTAGTACTCGATGTCTTCGGGTGCCGGATGGTCACCAAGGTAATTTTCCAACAGAACCTGGTGAATGAAGCCCACGAAGCCATCATGCTCCTGATCCTCCAAACCTTCCTTGACGGTCCAGTTGTCTTCTGGCAAGGCAGACGACAAGGCGATGTGGTATTTGAAATTCGGAAAGTTCTTTTCAATTTCCCGAAATTGATCGGTGTAAAACAGTTCTCTTTTCGACCGACCACCGTACCAGTAGGAAACCTTGCGATCTGTCTTCTTACGTTTAAACAGCTCGAAAACATGGCTACGCAAGGGAGCCATACCGGCACCACCACCGATATAGACCATTTCTGCATCGGTGTCCTTGATGAAAAACTCACCATAGGGACCCGATATTGTCAAATTGTCCCCCGGCTTGAGGTCAAAGACGTACGACGAAACAATCCCGGGAGGAACGTCGGGAAGATTCGGCGGTGGACTGGCGATCCGAATGTTAAGCATGATAATCCCCTGCTCACCGGGGTAGTTCGCCATGGAGTAGGCTCTAAAAACGGTTTCATTGACCACCGACTTAAACCGCCATTGGTCAAACCTGTCCCAGTCTTCGTGGTACTCCTTTTCGATGTCAAAAGTCTTGTATTCCACGGTGTGCGGCGGGACTTCGATTTGAATGAATCCACCGGCACGAAAATCAACCTCTTCTCCTTGCGGTAACTCCAGAACCAACTCTTTGATAAAGGTGGCCACATTGTGATTGGAACGGACGGTACAATTCCATTTCTTTGTTTCAAAAGCTTCCTCAGGAACCTCAACCTTCATATCCTGCTTGACCGCTACCTGGCAGGAAAGACGGCACCCTTCCTTGGCATCCCGATTGCTGATGTGCGTTTTCTCTGTCGCCAGAATATCGCCACCCCCTTCGAACACCTTGACCGTACATTGAGCACAGGTTCCACCACCGCCACAGGCTGAAGAGACAAAAATCCCCCCTTCGGCCAAAGCGCCCATCAGTTTCCCCCCTTGGGGAACATTAATCTCCTTCTGTTCGTTGATCAGTATTCTGACATCGCCTGACGGCACAAGAAATCTCTTGGCGACAATGATCACTGAAACCAATCCCACGACAACGCCGGTGAAAACGATGACGCCAGAGAAAACGTTAAGCGTAAATTCCATTATAAACTCTTGTCAACAAACAACTTTTTTTATCTAAATTCCGTTGAAAACCATAAAGGCTAATGCCATCAGGCCAACCGTAATAAATGTGATGCCTAAACCACGCAGGCCAGACGGAACGTCACTATATTTCATCTTTTCCCGAATTCCCGCCAGCGCCGCAATCGCTACTGCCCATCCGAATCCTGAGCCAACGCCGTAAACGATGCTTTCGGAACAACTGTAATCACGTTCCTGCATAAAAAGCGATCCCCCGAGAATGGCGCAATTCACCGTGATCAACGGCAGAAAAATCCCCAACGCGTTGTAAAGGGCCGGAAAAAAACGGTCCAGTGTCATCTCGAGGATCTGGACGATCGCAGCAATCACCCCGATAAAACAAATCAGCCTCAGAAAACCAAGATCGGGAAGAAAACTGCCACCACTGAGCAGATAATAATTCAAGGCCCAGTTGGCCGGAACCGTGATTGCCTGAACCACAATGACGGCCATTCCTAGCTGCACAGCAGTCTTGACATTTTTTGAAACAGCAAGAAAGGTACACATCCCCAAAAAATAGACCAGCGCCAAATTTTCCACGAAAGCGGACCGCAGGAATAACGTAAACAACTCGTAAAAATATTGATCCATGGCACTACTCCGCTTCAACTTGCTCGGGTTTATACGTTCGGAGAATCCAAATGAAAAATCCGATAAGGAAAAACGCACTCGGCGAAAGCAACATCAGACCATTGGGCTGATAAGCTTCCGGCATGACCGGCACGCCAAAAAGGGAGCCCGATCCGAACAACTCCCTGAAGAATCCAACAACAATCAGGATCAGACTATACCCCAAACCATTCCCAACCCCATCCAGAAAGCTATCCTTGGCATTATTCTGCATGGCGAAACCCTCAGCCCGTCCCATGACGATGCAGTTGGTAATGATCAAACCAACAAACACCGAAAGCTCCTTGCTCACGTCATAAACGAAAGCCTTGAGCACCTGGTCCACCAAGATCACCAGTGACGCAATAATCGTCATCTGCACGATGATGCGAATGCTAGTGGGAATTTTCTTACGAATCACCGAAACCGCGGCGCTGGAAAAGGCTGTGACAATGATCACAGCGACCGCCATGGTGATCGATTTATCCAATCGAGTGGTGACCGCCAACGCAGAGCAAATTCCAAGAACCTGCAACGCGATTGGATTGTCATTGAAAACCGGGTCAAAAAGGACCTGTTTTGCTGATTTGGACATCTGTTCTCGTTCACTCCATCAACCGTTTGGTCATTCACCCTTTGCCAACCTGGCCAGGCTACACCTTCACGGAATTCACTGGGAAACTTTAGGGGTTTGAATTGTTAGCGGCCGATGCCGTCTATTATTTTTTTGTATTGTCTATGAATTTGCCAAAGCCATTATCGCCCAACCAATACTTGACCAGATTACTGACGCCTTTGGAGGTGATCGTCGCTCCGGACAATCCGGAAACAGCATTTTTGTTGTCGCTACCGGGAGCACCCTTGACGACATAATCTTTTGGAAGCTCACCCGAATCATTCTGAATCAAACGACCTTCCCACAGTTTTTTCCATTTAGGATTGTCGACTTCTCCTCCCAATCCGGGAGTCTCTTTATGAGAGTAAAAAGTCAATCCTTCAATTTTTTCAAAGTTAGCATCGACTGCCAAATAACCCATCAGAGTCGACCACAACCCTTTCCCTTTGACGGGGAATACATAACGCGTGATTTCGTTCTTTTTTTTGTTGGTCACGCGATAAACGTGCGAAACCGTTTCTCGGCGCCGCAACCCGATATTCACATCACCACTCACATCCGTTCCCCATTGTTTGTCCTTGACTAACAACTCTTGATCAAACTCCTCAAGAGAAGATCCATCGGTCAAACCCACCTTCTCCAGAAGATCTGTTTGACGAGCATCTGCTAGAATCTCTCCCGTCGCCAACTCCACCAACATGTCTTCGATGTGAGTCAACGCGTCGGTTCCATCAAAAATGGCGTCGATCTCTGCTGACGACAGTTTCTCGACGGCTTCGGGCGAGTAGCCCGCAACTTGCAAAATATTCTTTTTCTTATCTAGCGCCACGTTCGTCTTTTGCAGATCACGCAAACCCAGAGCGGTCGCCGAAACCAGCAAAGCGCAGACCAGGCAGAGAACACCAGCCACCTGAAATGTGTTCGAAATACTGTCCTTATTCTGCATCATCAGAAACCCTTTTTTGCCTACGGTTGATATTTGCCTGAACCACGTAGAAATCAATCAGCGGCGCCAACGTGTTTCCAAAAAGGATCGCCAGCATAATCCCTTCTGGAAAAGCGGGATTGATCGATCGCACCATGATGGTCGTCGCTCCGATCAGCACTCCATAAATCCACTTACCATGGTCGGTCATCGCGGCTGATACTGGATCGGTCGCCATAAAAACTGTCCCAAAGGCGAATCCACCAACGACCAGATGCCACCAAGGAGGAATCCCCAGAATTGGCATCGATTCCGACTGAAAAAGGTAGAAGATCAACGAAAGTCCAATAGCTCCCGCGAGGCAACCTGTCATAATTCTCCACGAGCCGATACCCATGAAGATCAACAAACCCGCTCCAAGAAGGCAGGCCAGCACCGATGTTTCTCCCATCGAGCCGTGGCAATTTCCAATAAACGCATCGAACCAGGTCATGCTATTGGAAAGCTGCACAGCAACTTCTCCGCCATTAAGTGAATCAGAAAACTTACCAGTCATTTGCAAAACGCCGGCATCTGAAACTTTGGCACCGTCGGCGAACGCATTCAAAGCGGTCGCACCGGAATATCCATCAAATTTATAAGCACCATCCTGCAAGACTTTTGAGTTGACAGCAGTCCAGACATTACCGCCACTGATATCCGGAGCGTAGGCAAAGTAGAGGAAGGCTCGAGCGGTTAACGCCGGGTTTAGAAAATTCCTTCCCGTTCCTCCAAAAATCTCCTTACCCACAACAACGCCGAACACAATCCCAACAGCAACTTGCCAAAGGGGAATGGTGGGTGGCAGTGTCAGCGGAAACAAAATGCCTGAAACGAGAAATCCTTCGTTAATTTCATGTCCCCGCACAATACTGAATATCAACTCGACGATGCCACCGGCTGCCATACAGACAATGTAGACCGGGAAAAAATAGAGTGCCCCATGCAACACGCAAAGCAGAAAATTAGCTAATCCGGGCGTGTAAAAACTACCCAATTCTTCCACGGTATCAAATCGATACTTGACTCCCACCAAGTCCATCACCCAAGATCTCCAACCACCCAGCTGAAGGGATTCAGCTGGCACGTTCGCCTCGGTCGCAACCTCGGCGATCACCAGATTGGCTTGGTAGCCTGTGTTGTAAAGCGCCATCAAGATACACGGCCCCAGCGCCAAGACCACCGTGATCATCATCCGCTTCAGATCCAGCGAATCACGAACATGGGTATTACCCTCGGCCGTTTCTCCGGGCGAAAACAGAAACGTATCTTTAGCCTCGTAAAGGGGATAAAGCTTTTCCAGCTTTCCGCCTTTTAAAAAATGCGGTTCCACGCTATCCAGTTGTTCACGTAAAAACTTCACGCCTAACCCTCTTTTTCAATCTGAGTCAGATTTTTTCTTAATATCGAACCGAACTCGTACTTCCCAGGACAACAATAGGTGCACAAGGAAAGATCTTCCTCGTCCAGCTCCAAACATCCCAACGCCTGTGCATCCTCGGTATCGCCAGAAATCAGCGCCCGAAGAAGTTGCGTCGGCAAAATATCCAAAGGCATTACCTTTTCATAACTTCCGATCGGCACCATGGCTCTTTTACTACCATTGGTATTGGTGTTGAACCGGAACCGTTTGTTGAGCTTTGCGAGCCACGATCCGACAAATGCACCACTTACCGAAAATTTCTCGAGTCCGGGTCGTTGCCAGCCGAGAAATTCCCGGTGGGTCCCCTCTTCTAACACGGATACCTGAAGATGGAATCGCCCCAAGTAGGCAACCGTCCCCGAAGATGTCCTGCCACTGAAAACCGACCCGGAAACCACTCTTAAATCAAGATTTTCTTCATCGATCAAATCGTCGACCAACTGGTCAAGCCCCGCCCCAATTCGGGTACGGTAAAGTTTCGCTTCCGCGACGACAGGACCGGCAATCGAGACCGTCCGCTCGGTCATCAAACGCCCCGTTGTAAAGAGGTGCCCAACAGCAACCACATCCTGGTAATTGAGATGCCAAACGGTTTTCTTCAGCCCAACTGCGTCGACAAAGTGTATATGAGTGCCAACCAAACCCGCCGGATGAGGACCGGAAAATTCATGAACTTGAACTCCAGCGGCATCGCCTCCGGGGATATCAGCACCTTCTGCTTTACAAAGATGAACTGGCACTCCAAATCGGCTCAGCACCAGAAGACCGTTCACAAAATCCTCGGTGTAGTCCTGTAACACAATGACCGGATTGGCGGCCAGAGGATGGGTATCGATCGCGGTGACAAAAATGGAGCTGGGCGTTGAGCCCAATGGAGGTGTTTTGCCATACGGCCTGCCTCGCAGGCAACTCCACAGTCCGGAGTTGACCAAGTTATCCCTCACCTGTTCCTGAGAGACATCATGGAGATCAGAATACTTGTCAAACGTGATCTCTTCGTCGCCATCGAGGTCAATGACCAGCGATTCAAACTTTCGCTTCTCACCCCGGTTAATTTCGCGGACCACACCCGCACCCGGAGCGGTAAAAATAACGCCCTCGGTTTTCTTGTCGGTGAAGACTGCCTGCCCCAGCTTAACACGGTCGCCCACGTCAACGAGCATCGTTGGTTTCATTCCAACGTAATCATCACTCACCAACGCAACCGAGCTGACAGCCGCGCCCGTCACCACTTTTTGACGTGGAACCCCGGCAATCGGCAAGTCCAAACCACGCTTGATTTGAAAAACCATTTCTTTGTTTCTTGGAAAGTCGTCTCTGAGAAGAGGAAGCCGTTTAACAATAATCGGCCGAAACCTGATAAAACCAATTTAGAGATTGTGAAAAATTTCACAACTGCAAACCGAGAATTGATGCTCAACAATTTCAAGAGCGTTCCGGTTGGACGGTTCCAAGTTGTTTTTAGATTCGTCGAAAGCCTATATCGTCGCAGGATTTACAGCGATAAATGGTATCGCATTCGGCAAAAAAAACAACTGGCATTTGCGAGTCCGCCGGCAACAATTTATCCGGTTCACCAATGTCAAAATAAGCACCGTTAAAAAACAACAATGACCCGTGGGTTCCCGCAGAGAGCCGGTCCGGCCAGGAGGCCCCGCTCGCTTTCGCTCCGGTTCAAACAGTCTCCACCCTCTGAGCATATTTTGAATGGTAAAGGCAGCAGCCCCCACCCGCTTCTGGGGGGGGCTGCTGCAGCTCATTCTGATTGCCAGACCACCGACCAAACCGACGCTTCCCGGAGGTTTACGACTCAAACTGACTTTCCCTGCTAACCAATTCGGCCAACTTCATCTCGTTGCGAGCTCAGAAAGCAGTCCACTTTCCCCTAATCCCAACAAGCGATCCCGGTGGTGACCGATCACCGTGGTGACCTCCAATGAGTCGGGTATAATCGGCGGGCAAGTCATCTCCAGTGGCCTGAGATGCCTGCGCGTCATCTAAAACAGACTTGCCCCCATTTCCCAAGATAATTTCCTCATGCGTGATTCGAATTTTTCCTATCCAGTCAAAGTCGTTGCTTTGTCTATTTTCGTGTCCTTGGTGATCGCCAAACCGCTGTTAACAGCTGCGGACCCTATCAGGGTCGGGTCCACCTTCGCTGAGCCCACCCGTCGGGTGAAATATGCGATCGTTATCCACGGTGGAGCCGGGTCTGACCCATCGAAATTCTCAGCAAAAAAAAATCAACAAAGGAAAGAGTCACTGGAAAAAGCGATTCGCTCAGGGCTGTCGATTCTGAAAAAAGGTGGCTCCAGTTTGGACGCGGTTGAGACCACTATCAGAATGATGGAAGACGATCCAATCTTTAATGCCGGCAAAGGCGCTGTCTTCAATGCTCAAGGTCAGTTTGAACTCGACGCCTCCATCATGGATGGCCGGGACAAATCTTGCGGAGCAGTGGCAGGTGTCAAGATCGCGAAAAACCCCATCTCCCTGGCGCGGCTGGTGAGGTCAAAAACCCGCCACGTTCTGCTGTCAGGCGACGGAGCTGACCAATTTGCCAAAGAGATGAAAGTGATGTTGGTTCCCAACATTTACTTTCAGACCCCCGTATCCAAAGCAAGGTGGCAACGCCAGCAAAAAGTGAATCCCGTGGAAGACCAACTGCAGGCTGGCATTGGCAAGCATCAAAGCTATCTGGGCACGGTGGGATGCGTCGCCTTAGACAGC
Source organism: Planctomycetota bacterium (assembly GCA_014238905.1). GTDB lineage: Bacteria > Planctomycetota > Planctomycetia > Pirellulales > Pirellulaceae > JABAAE01. The sequence continues at coordinate 71,316 of JABAAE010000011.1, read as the reverse complement.
CAGGGAAATCTCGCCGCCGGCACCTCAACCGGAGGACTTTCCAACAAGAAATTCGGGCGGATTGGTGACTCACCGATCGTTGGTGCGGGAACTTACGCCGACAATCAGACCTGTGGAATTTCCTGCACCGGTATAGGTGAACTGTTTATCCGTAACGCCATTGCCTACGACGTCTCAGCGCGAATGAAATACAAAAATATCTCCATCGGCCAAGCTGCCAAAGAGGTCATTCACACAGTTCTAAAAAAAGACGAAGGTGGCCTGATTGGAATGGATCAACAAGGCAACATCGCCATCGAATTCAACACAAAAGGAATGTCTTCTGCGGTCGCGGATTCGACCGGCCGAATGGACATCAACTGGAGCAATAAATAAGACACCCGAGTTCAGCTCGATTCCAGGCAGCACCGCGGCAGGGCAACCTGACTTGATGCAGGCATTCGGTTATTGCAGCATTAGATCTCGGGTATTGGAACTTGGCCGTGTCCCCACCGCGATAATATCGGCCAACTCATCAGGCGTCATCCTGATATTCTCAAACATCGCTTGTTCCTTCAGTTCCTTTTCACCCTTGGCGTTAAACCGTTGCGACACGTGCGTCGCCGTCAAAAAACAAGCGTCCATACAGAGAGGACACATATGCATGTCCAGACGCAAATGGGAACTGGCCATCGGAGAGGTCGCCTCGCACTCCAAAAGACTCTCAGCATTTCCTTTGAAAAGGCGTCCAATCAGGACCACTCGCCCAAAGGGATATTTGAAAAAACCAATCCCCTCTCGCGACTCCGTCCAACAATCACATTTTTCGCAAAATGGATGTGAAATCTGACTGATCGCAAACGCCCCGGCAAAGACAAAGATCGCAGTCGCCTCCAACGCCCACACGCAGACCGCAGTCCAGCCATTAATCTCCCCACCCTTTTGAAAAACAGCCTGTCCCCAATCCATTATTTGAATCGGTGACCAGGCAACAAATCTTTGATCTTCGCCCAAGGCGAAAAAAGGGTGAAATGCCCATTCAAAGTAAAGGCCGACCAGGGTCACCGTGAAAACACAAATCAAAAGCCATGTGGTGCTGCGAATTTTTCCTTTACGAGCCATTACGCCAGTCGTCAGACCGAATGCAAAAGAGTACATCAGTGAAAAAACAACCTCAGCGATAACCATTTGAACATTGGTAACGACGTTGCAGTAGACGATACCACCACCGGCGGCAACGACCGAACCGATCAGGATCGCAGACATCACTCCCACAACCGGCGCCTTACCGCTATGTTGGTACTGCTTTATTTTGGCCTGAGGCGAAAAATCCACGAAGGTCTCCATGATCAAAAAAACAGCCGTTGATCGGAACAGCATCAAATCGCTGTTACCGGCGTTGATTCCGCAAATTCCAACAGACTGTTGAGCGACGCCAAAATAGCGTTTGTAACCGACGGCAAAATACTTACGGTGATGCCAATGGATCTATTCTACACAGACATCTTTGAATTACCGTTACCTAAAAAACATCGATTTCCGATGTCTAAATATCGTCTCCTGAGAGAACGAATTGTCAGTCAGGGTATCGCGGTAGACCGGAATTGTCCCGATACCGGAAATCCTCACAATCTCTTGCAACTCCCTGATGCGGCTACCGATCAGCAATTGGCTCTGGCTCATCAGGCACAATACGTCACCCGAGCTACACAGGGAAATTTGACCGCCAAAGAGATCACCCGGATTGGCTTTCCGTGGACCCCTGAACTGATCGAAAGATCACGTCGATCGACCGGCGCAACACTCTGTGCCGCACGGACTGCCAGAAGAGATGGATGTGGCGTCAATCTGGCGGGTGGAACACACCATGCTTTTTCAGATTGCGGGGAGGGGTACTGCGTGTTTAATGACACCTGCGTCGCCGCCAGAGTTCTTCAACAAGAAGCGATCATCTCGACCGCAATCATCATCGACTGCGACGTACACCAGGGCAACGGCACCGCCCAAATCCTCCGTGATGATGATTCTATTTTCAGTTTTTCAATTCATAATCAAAAGAATTTTCCGTTCCGAAAAGTTTCCAGCGATCTTGATATTGGCCTTCAGGATGGGGTAGGCGATCTTGAATATCTGGATAAATTGGCCGCCGGGCTGAAAATCGCGTTGAGTCGTTGTCATCCCGATCATGCTTTTTATCTCGCCGGCGCAGACCCCTTTGTGGGCGACCGACTGGGCCGACTTGGCCTTTCCAAAGAGGGCTTAAAACAACGTGATGAACTGGTCTTACAAACGTTCCGGGAAAATAACATCCCTGTAACGGTCGCAATGGCTGGTGGTTACGCAGAAAAGGTAGCGGACATCGTCGATATACATCTGGCAACTGTAGAGACCGCCATCCACCTGTTCCCCGGGCCAACACCTCCAAGTAAACCGGCAAGGCTCCCTTCTCAGGCAAGTTAAAAACACAAAAACCCCTTTTAGACCGGCAACCGATTTCCGATAGAAAACCGAAAGTCGCGTTACAGGACTTTTTTATTTTGATGGTCCACAAAGGCTGATCGTTTCTTTTCTTCAACTCCGATAGCGTCTAAAATACCCGACTTGATGATCCCGTCCTGATTGCCATCCTTAGGGTGTCTAACGCTTGCCAATCCCGGTTTTATCTTGTTTGTTCTTGACAATCTCCCTGCTAACTTTCGGAATTCAACGTGCTGCGAACCCACACCTGCGGTGATCTTACAAAGACCCAAAACGACGAAACCGTCACTTTATGTGGCTGGACGGATCGAATCCGCGACCTGGGAGGGGCAAATTTCATTGATCTACGCGATCGTTATGGGATCACCCAGATCGTCTTTGCGCCCGAAGCGGGCGACGAATTGCTCAAAAAAGCTCAAAAGCTTCGCAGCGAAGACGTGATCAAGGTGACTGGCAAGGTCGCCTGTCGTCCGATCGGCCAAGAAAACCCCAGGTTGGCTACAGGTGACATCGAGGTTCGTGTTGTTGACTTGGAAGTACTTTCCAAGAGTGAGGTTCCGCCATTCACACCCAATCAACATGAACTCCCCAACGAAGACCTGCGGCTCAAGCATCGCTACATCGACCTTCGACGTCGCGAGATGATGGAAACGATGGTGCTACGAAGCAAAATCATCAAGAAGATGAGAGACTACTTTGCCGACCATCAATTTATCGATATCGAAACACCCATCCTCGGTCGCAGTACGCCGGAGGGTGCCCGGGATTACCTGGTTCCCAGTCGAGTGCATCACGGCAAATTCTACGCTTTACCGCAATCACCGCAAATTTACAAACAAATCATGATGATTGCCGGTTACGACCGGTATGTTCAAATCGCACGCTGTTTTCGCGATGAAGATCTCAGAGCCGATCGCCAACCCGAGTTCACTCAGTTGGATATTGAAATGTCGTTTGTCGATTCCGATGATATCCTGGGATTGATCGATGGACTGATGGCAGAGCTTGCCAAGAGTATTCTTGGAATTGACCTTCCGTTACCGCTACCTCGAATGACCTATGACGAGGCCATGACCCGCTTTGGTCATGATGCTCCGGACCTTCGGTTTGGCATGGAGATTGTCGACATTTCCGATTTAGCTGGGGCGGTGGACTTCCAAGTCTTCAGTAAGGCCGTGGCCGCTGGCAATTACGTGCGGGGACTCAATGCAGTGGGTGCTGCCGAAAAATACTCCAGACGCAAAATCGATGAATTGACCGAATACGTGAAGGGGAATTTTGGTGCCAAGGGACTCGTTTGGTTTAAAGTCGATGAAAATGGACAGCTGGCATCGCCCAGTGCAAAAAACTTCTCCCCGGATCAACTTGCCAGTATCGCCGATCGGATGTCAGCCAGCCCAGGAGACCTTCTTTTATTCCTGGCCGATCAGTGGGATGTCACCTGCCGAGGTCTCTACGGAATCAGGAAACGCTTTGGAACGGAATTGAATCTCTTCGATCCCAATGAGATGCACTTTTCGTGGATTGTCGAATTTCCAATGTTTGACTGGAACGAGGAAGGAAAATGCTGGAACGCCATGCATCACCCCTTTACCGCGCCCCGCACTGAAGACCTTCCCACCTTGGGGTCCAATCCCAGCCAAGCCAGAGCACAAGCCTACGACTTGGTGATAAATGGTTTCGAAGCGGGCGGCGGCACGATAAGAATTCACGACAGCGACACTCAATCCCAGGTCTTTTCTCTGTTGGGTTTAACCGACGAAATTGCCAGGGAACGATTCGGATTCCTGCTGGATGCACTCAGCTATGGCGCGCCGCCGCATGGTGGAATTGCCTTGGGAATCGACCGAGTTGTCATGCTGTTTGCCAAGCTCTCCAATATCAGGGACTGTATCGCATTCCCCAAGACGCAGAAGGCGACTGACCTGATGACCGAGGCCCCGGGAAGCGTGGACACTCAACAGCTCGAAGAACTTCGGATCCAAATCCTCGAATCTTCTCCTGAAACTGATCAATAATTTTGAACCGGTGACAAATCAGATGATTGTCGACGCCGTATTGCCAGTTTTTCTGATGATGGCACTGGGTTTTCTTTTTCTTCGACTGGGACTGCTCACCGCGGAGTTGGCCACCGCTTTAAACCGACTGGTTTACTATGTCGCCCTTCCCTGCCTGTTGTTCCATAAAATCGGTACACAGGATCTGGTATGGAGTTCCGTTGGAAGTGTGCTGGCGGCTTTCTTCCTGGCGTTGTTACTAACAATCTCTCTGGCGTACCTGACCTGTCGTTGGAAAGCCGTAGACACCACAAGGATCGGAACGTTTGTCCAGGCGAGCTACCGAGGAAACCTCGGATTTATCGGCCTGCCGATCATTTTATTTTCCAGCGACCAATCGACATTCAACAACGCCGAGTCCCTGGCTGCCATTTCACTGGCGCCAACGGCAATCGCTTTCAACATCATTGCCGTTTTCGTCCTAACCCGTTGTCGCCCGGACCAGGACCCATCCCATTCTCGTGTTCTTTCGAGTATCGCAACCAATCCACTGATCCTGGCAGGATTCCTGGGAGTTGTGGCTGCCATCTCGCCGATCACATTGCCTGGTTTTCTGGAACGCTCACTGGTCGGACTAAGCCAGATGGCCATCCCATTGGCACTCTTGGGGTTGGGAGCTTCCTTCGCAGGATTTAGCCGGTCATCAATGAAACAGGGAACCTTGCTGACCGATTCTATACTCTGCGCAACCCTGAAGACGCTCATCAGCCCCGGATTGGGCCTACTTTGTGCGGTGTTTTTCGGCCTGGATGCAGTAGAAGCACGGGTCGTTATGATCTACCTGGCCACTCCGACCGCGATCGCGTCTTTTGTTATGGTCGGCCATCTCGGGGGGGATCAACAACTGGCCGCTACATCAATCGTCTTCGCAACCCTCGCCTCAGTGGTATCCCTGCCCCTTTCGCTGATGATCACGCAGCCTCAATCCTGGCAAGCGATCTTGGACTGGTTTGACGGATTCATGGCCAAGATCTAATTTCTTTTCATCGTCTCACCGAGCCCACTAATCAAAATTGTTCCTTCTGCTGGCTAGGTGGATTAGAGATACATCCCCAGAAAACCTCCCTCAGTGTCCTGGCTCTGTTCCATTTTCCGAATCCTTTCCTGAGTCCTGGAAAGGTCGCCCGCCTCGATATATCGATTGAATTCGTGCTGGACACTTTTTTCAACCGTTAAACAAAACCAATCCACGATCGGTTCGGTCAACCAATCGCAAGTTTCTGAACTCAACGACACCTCCAAAGAGGTTGAAATACAGCGACTATCATCGCCATCGGTAAACGCCGTTCCCTGAAATTTAAAATGGAGACTTCCCACTTTCTGATCATTGGTCAAAAAATAGTTGCAGTGCGCATTGTGTAAATAGTAGGTATTATGGGAACCGTGATTCTTTATCGCGTTTTTGATCGCTTCGCATTTCCGCCGATAACCAGGAGAAGCGTCCAGAGGCACATCCAATCGTGTCACACTCCGCAGTGGAAGGCAATCAAAAGCTATCTCGACCCGGTTCATTGGCTCACCTGCAAAAACATCCAGACCGTCAACCAGAAAAATCAATGCCACGGTTTGCGTCGAGACAGAACACACAACCAAAATCCTGCTTCCTATCGAAATCCGTTTTGGCAAACGCCTGTACGCCGGGCCGGATTAACCATTCGAATTAGCGAAGCATTCGCCCTTCTGCGACTTGCATGGCGGTTCTGATGACTGCCTTGTAGCGTTCCGGGTTGGCTTTGAATTTGCTCTTATTTTCCTCGTTCGCAAATCGGTAGATACGCCGGTTATCCTTCAGCCCTTTGTAGGCCCCGATCGAGTTCTTTCCGTCGATCAGCCGACCCGATTCACCAAATTCCACCACATCGTAACCCGCCAATACGGGAGCGTATCGATCCGGATCCTGAAGAAAGAGATCTCGATACACCTGGTCTTTAAATAAATAAAGTTTACCACGGTGTACGCATCCCCAGTCCTTTGAACCGGAAACCCATTTTTCATCTTTAAGCAAACTGACGGGACATTTGCCCTCCAGACCTGTTTGCAGATCCACCTCAGCAGAAGATTCAGACAGAGATAGATTGGCCGCCCCCTGGGAGGAAACCGGAAAAAACTGATTGCGAATCTGTGTCGAGCGGGCAGAAAACTGCTGACTCGTTTTGATCGGTGATTCCTCTTGTTTGACTTCCGAACCGGCCTGCGATACCGACCACGGCTGGGGGTTGGACTGATTGGCATTGCTCGTTTGACGAGCCTCAAACGCTCCTGAGTTGATCCCTGTCGGTTCAGGCGAAAAGCTCTTTTTCGAATCAGATCCGCTACCAGAAGCGGCCGGAGGCGGAACGACCGATCGACTGTAAGTTGCCTGGCGGGACTGCGAATCGGCCAGACCGGACGACGCTCCTGTTTGACCATTGATTTCCCCAGTTGCACTCGATGGTTTTTGAGTCTGATCTACACCCACCATCTTGGAAAACCGGTTGAAGTTGCGCTGTAAATTGGCCGTCGAAGCCAAATGCTGTAAATACTGCTGGACATTGCCCGGGCTAGCGCGGTCAATCAACCTTGAACCGTCTGGCGTCAGAAAAACATCCCACGGCCACTGGGATACCCCCAGTTGTTGGTGTATTTGCGGATTCTGTAACGTGTTGACTTTGACAGGAACAAAGTTCGTATTAATAAATTCCGCCAGCCGGGGATCGGGAAATACACTTTTTTCCAAAGCCAAACAGGGGGCACATCGTTCGTTCCAGAAATGAACCATCACTGGCTTATTTTGCTGGGCTGCCAGCCGCAGAGCGAGGTTAAGCTCATTGCCGTCCATCCACGCGATGACAGGAGTCGATCCACCAGGAAATGGAGACTGATTCTGAGTCCGACCAGCCATTCCCGCTTTTGCCGGAAAGGATGAGGACGCCTGGGAAACCTGGCCCGAAAATGTGTTCTGGCCTTGATTAGTCGGCGAACCGCCAGCAGCAGCGAAAGCCGTACCTTCTTTGATCGCCGATGGCTGAAACGCTCCGCTCCCTTGCTGAACTGTTTCGCCAAACCCCTGTTTCGCAAGACAGGAGTCCATCGTTGGTAGTTCAAGACAGAAAAACGCAGCTAGCAAACCCGAAATCAAACGGGCAATTCGATGTTGATTTTTGACTTCCATGTCGTAATTCGTCGAACTGATTGATTTTTCGATAGATACGCGTTGTTTACAGTAACTAAGCGTTATTTACAGTAAGAATGGGAGGAGATCGATACTGATTAATTAGATCGTCGCATAATTTACAGATAATTGATATTTTCCCTAGATTTTCACTGAACCGACTAAAAAGAGGCTTTTCCGACCGCAAAAGCATCGCCGCTCTAAATAATGCTTGACAGCATTCCGTCTTTGTTTATGATTGGGGCAGATTTGGAACAGGGTTCCCACTTCCCTTTGCTCATCGCTGCAGAGATCCGCGGCTAACCGCTGCAGAGATCAATGTTTGTTTGGAACGAACTTCTGCAGGATAGTAACCATTCTCACTTTGGTTGTATGGTTAAAGAATAACTTCCAGCCACTTTCTCAGCGTTACCTCTATAGATTCGCGTTGATTCGAGATTTGTGAGCGGTCGGCATACCCTTTCACTAAAAAATATAAACGATTCATTTTTGTTTTGTTTGCAGGTTTGTTGCAAGCTTCTTTTATTTTTTGGATGTGACCTCTTGAGTCCTTGGACGTATTGAAAATTGCTGCGTCCAGGCAATCAGACGCACGTCCTGCACACTTACTAGATTTGCTAGCTATGGCGAAAAGAAAATTCCGCGGACGTTCCGGCGGGAGCGGTGGTGGACGAGGCTCCGGTACAGGTTCCGGTACAGGTCAAGGTCAAGGTCAAGGTCAAGGTCGGGGTCGAACTGGCCGACGGTCAGGCGCCAATTCACGCCGACGATCAGGTCCGCGGCGGGATGACGATGACAAACCGGAAGGTGAAGACGGCGAAGTAGAACTCGTCGAAGGAACCGGTTTACTCGAATTGCACCCGAACGGGTATGGATTCCTGCGTTCCCCTGAAAATAACTACTCCAGGGAGCGTTCAGACCCATTTGTACCAGGTACGATGATCGAGAAATTCAATCTTCGCGAGGGATTGATGATCAAGGGAAAAGTACAACCTGCCCGTCGACAACAGGGGCCACGACTGCGAGAAATCGTGGACATTGATGGCGTAACTCCCGAAGCCTATGCAGAACGCCCGACGTTTGATGCCAACACTCCAATTAACCCTGAGTATTGGTATAAACTTGAAACCGGCAAAGAACCCCTGACTACCCGTGTCATGGACCTCCTGACGCCACTGGGGAAAGGGCAACGTGCCTTGATTGTTGCTCCACCTCGTAGTGGAAAAACCGTGATGCTCCAGCATATCAGCAAGGGAATTTCAACCAATCATCCAGAGTCCAAGCTATTTGTCCTGTTGGTAGATGAACGACCTGAAGAAGTTACCGATATGCGGCGGAACGTCGACGGTGAAGTGATTGCCAGCAGTCTCGATGAAGACGTTGAAAGCCACGTGAGGTTATCCCAACTTGTCATTCAACGCTGTAAGCGGCTTGCAGAACTCGGACAAGACGTCTTTTTACTGATGGACTCCATCACGCGACTCGCCCGTGCGTTTAATAAATGGGTTGGTAACACCGGCCGAACCATGTCGGGGGGTGTCGACATTAAGGCGATGGATATTCCTAAGAAACTATTTGCCAGTGCTCGTGCGTTTGAAGAAGGTGGATCATTAACCATCGTCGGAACAGCGTTGATCGACACCAACAGTCGAATGGACGACCTGATTTTTCAGGAGTTCAAGGGGACCGGTAATATGGAACTTGTCCTTGACCGAAAACTCGCCGACCGAAGAGTTTGGCCGGCGATCGATATTTCACAGTCCGGGACTCGGCGAGAAGAATTGCTACTGGAAGCCAACAAGCTTAACGCGATTACCGCGTTGCGAAGAACAATGGCTTCAATGCCTCCGATGGATGCGATGGAACAATTGGCGAACCAGTTGAATCGTTTTGACGACAATGACGAATTCATTAACTTCATCAGTAGCAAGATGATGGCATAGTAGCATTGCCAGTTGAAAACCAGATCAAGCATGGTCGGCAAAGGCTCCAGCATCAAGCTGGCGGTAATCCAATCCATATTTTAGGGAGAAACTCCCGTTATTTTGCTCGATAGGTTCAGCGTGCTTGACCGATGTCCTCGTCAGGAATTCCACCAATGGCTGGGATAATCTCTTAATATTAATCTGGTTCTAGAAAAACAAATCAGGTATTTATCTCCAAAATTAACGAGATAGGTACTGTTTTTTTGGAATTCGATGAACAACAAACCACTCCCCCTTTCGGCCAGAGCTTTTGGATGGGTTGCGCTGTTTTTCTGGACGGCCATGGCCCTGCACTTAACGTCTCGTGCGGCGATGTCTCAGGTCACCGCAAAACAGGCTCTCGCCCTGAAACCCCTCCAACATGCCGACCTTGACTATACGGTGCCTACTGCGGCAGAAGCAGGCAGCTGCACGGTCGAATCACCCAAATCCAAGCAGACATCTGGCTGGATCGTCAAAGATGCCGAGGGTCGCCTGCTGCGGCGATTTCTAGATACCAATGGCGACAACGACATCGACTTGTGGTGTTATTACAAAAATGGATTTGAAGTCTATCGGGACATTGATAATGATTTTGATCGCAAGGCAGACCAGTATCGATGGTATGGCTCACAGGGAACGCGTTGGGGACAGGATGATGATCAGGATGGAGTAATTGACTCCTGGAACCAGATTTCGGCTGAAGAAGTCTCCGCTGAAGTGGTCATGGCATTAAAAAACAATGACAACAACCGCTTCCACCGGCTGTTAATGACCGAAAATGAAATGCGAGAAGCTGGTTTTGGACCGGACCGCATCAAGGCGATTATCGAGAACCGAGAAAAATCCAAACAAGCTTTCAAAGCACTCGCGGAAAAAAACAAAACCACGCTACCAACAGCAAAGTGGTTACATTTTGGTGGTCTTCGCCCCGGCATCATCCCTCGGGACACCGACGGTGCCACCAAAGACATTTTGATTTATGAAAATGTTGCCGCGTTGCTCCGTGCCAACGGTGAAGATTTTCAGATCAGTCTGGGAACCATGGTTCATACAAATAATTGTTGGCGGATGATCGATGCTCCGGAAATTGTCGACGAAAAATCGACCACCTCACTTGCTTCCTGGTATCGACCGGGCGAACTCGATGCGATGACTCCGTTGACCGGAACCAATGACAGTAGCGAGTACCAAGGGCTCTTGGCACAGTTTGAGTCACTCGACAAAAAGTTGTCAAATGCAGCAACTGCCAGAGAGAAGACAACGATCCTTGATCAAATGGTGAAAACAATAACGACACTTGCCCTCACCGCTCAAGATCCGGACGAGTCATTTAACTGGTGCCGGCAATTTGCCGACAGTATCACCGCCGCGTTTCAAAGTGGCGATTACCCGGTTGGATTAACCCGCCTTAAAGCATTCAGCGAAACATTACTTAAAGAAAACAAAGCCAAAAAATCGATTGCGTTGGTTCGATATCGTTTTATCAACGCTGATTTTGGAGAGAAACTAAACGAAGAAAATGTAGATATCGGGAAAGCACAGTCAGACTGGCTGCAAGCCCTGGAAAAGTTCACCACCGATTTCCCCTCGGACGACAACACTTCCGACGCCATGATGCAATTGGCTATGGCAGATGAATTTGATGGCCAACCCGAAGACGCCCAAAATTGGTACCAGTCAGTTTTAACACGATTTCCCGGATCACAATATGCTTTAAAAGCCAAGGGAGCGATTGGCAGGCTCAATTCAATCGGTCAGAAAATGAAATTGACCGGGGAGACGCTCTCCGAGTCGACATTCGACATCGGCAAATACCGAGGCAAAGTCGTGGTGGTCCATTACTGGGCCGACTGGTGCGAAATATGCAAGCAGGAGTTTTCGGTGCTCGAGAAAATAAAAAGCAAATACAAAGATGTCGTTCTGGTCGGCGTGAATTGTGACACCGATTTCCAGACGGGGAAAAAATCAGCTCAAAGAACGGGCGTATCCTGGATACAGCTCCATAGCAAGGGTGGATTCAACGGAGGATTGGCTGCACAAATGGGAATCGTCAGTCTTCCGTCAATGGTTTTGGTTGATAAGGATGGAAGAATTGTTTCAACTACGCTTTCCAGTGCTTCGCTGGAAAGTGAAATAAGTTCGCTTTTGAAATAACCCCAATGCCCCGTCGGCCCAATTTAAAGAATATTCTCGGCCGTCTCTTGGAGGAGTCAGGTACTCCGGTTTATTGTTTAAATCAGAATCTGGAGTTGATCTACGCCAACCAGGCTTTGGCTAGTTTGTTCAACGTCAAACTAGAGGCCATGATCGGTGCAGCGCTTGAATACCGGGCCGACTCAATACCGCAAGAGGGGAGCCTTGAATCGGTCTTGGACAACCAGATCGAAAAAGGGGAAGCGCTTGCACTTCAAACGCTAAACCGACTTTGCCCTCCCCCGACTTTTCATCGAGACCATTCGTGTACGATTCAATTTACTGTCCCGATCGAAGATGACGTTTCCTATCAATGCACGATGTTGAAACAATGGCCAGCAGATGACCAGAGGAAGTCAAACCCGTTAGCCAACGACAGAAAAATGGCCCACGGAACAGCGGTAAATCATACCGGGGTGGCCGGTCATCGTCTTTCGCCGGTTCCCAAAGACACCTTCCTAACAGGCACTCTTCATCCAGTAGGATTGACCGGCGAGGACACCGCTGGTGATGCGATTGAAGTGACCTCCCACTGGCTACACTCCGAAATCCAGGCTTACCGGGTCGCTCAAGGTCAGCAATTCCAAAAGATCCCCTACCTCGGTGATTCACCAGTGGCGAGAAAGTGCTTCGATCAGGCGCGGGCGTTCGCACTATCACAGTCCAATGTTTCTCTTGTTGGACATCGAAACAGTCAGATCATCCACATCGCCAAAGCGATTTATTACTCCGGCTTTTCTCAGGAAGGAAAGCATTTTCCACTTTTGCCAATCGATTGCCAAAAACTGGAAGGTGATCGAGTCTGCCAAAACATCATCGACCACCTGGAAGTCACCGCTACCCAAGGATCGACCAAGGCGTTCGTTCTGCTGATCAACGCTGATCTCTTGGACGAGTCCGGACAGCTTGGACTTACCAAGATTCTCCGGTCGCCTGAAACAGACATACGGTGGTTTTGTACAAGTAGTCAGCCTTTTTCAGAAATCGAGACCTTTAATGTAGAACTCGGGCACCGGCTCTCGACACTGGAAATACATTTACCGGCGTTAAAAAATCGCCGCGTTGATATTCCGTTACTCGCACAAATTATTGCCGAACAGGAAAATCGCCAGGAAAAACAAATCAATGGATTTTCCAAAGACGTTATCGAACTGATGCAGATGTATGCCTGGCCAAGAGATTACCACGAGTTAGAGAACGTGATTGGAAACGCTCGGGAGACCGCATTGGCACGATCCGATGGGGCAACCATCGAAGTCAGCGACCTGCCACACGGATTTCAAATGACGCTAAAGGCTCTCGCTCATCCCCGTCAGGAATTTGAACCGATCGAACTGGATCAATTCCTCGGTTCCATCGAAGCCGAGCTAATCCAGCGGGCGGTCGCCGCCTGTCATGGCAATAAAACCAAAGCGGCAAGGCTACTTGGAATTACCCGCGCCCGCCTACATCGAAAACTGCCCTAATCCTGACAGGACGCTCCCAGCCGAACCAACCAGAGGCAATAGAAACATGATTGACCTGATATGTAAGTCGAATTCCGATGACCACCGGCCACACAGCCCATCCAAAGAAGAGCTTTCCTACCGATTTCTTTGGGCCATCCACCCTGAAATCCTGAGACCTGTGCATGCCTGAAAACCAACTGCCTGTCGACCTTGGTCAAGATCCGAACCTCCACTCTAAACCAACCCTCACGGTTGTCGAACATCGGGAAAAATGGACCAATGCGGTTATGAGTTTATGCTCGAGCCAGTTAACCATTTCTCGTTTGTCACCGGCGGAACTCCTGCACCATTCTCTGGCACCGGATCAGATCATCGCTGTCGAAGCTTCCAAAGAGGGGGTCAAAAATTGGATGACGGTCTTTGACAAAAACAACTTGGCGGACCAAAATCAGTTGCCCATACTTTTGGCGGCACCATTGGATATTTCGAGTCGGGGTTGGTATCGTGAAATCGGATTCATCGACTTCGTCTCCGAAATAGCAGATATTGACCGAATTAAGCGACTGGCAAAATTCTGTGCCTCTCCGGTTGTGACCCAAAATTTATTTGATGAGTTCGCCCTTCGATTACCATGGTGATCGACAAGTGACCAATAGAAAGAAAAAATGCGCCCATTTGAAAAAGCGGAAATAGAGAGTTTCTTTGGCCAGATTCGGGATCCGGAAACGGGTCGACCGATCCATCGCACCGGTCAACTGGCTGATTGGGGAATGTCGGAAGATCAGGTTTCAGCCCGCATTGGCCTGACCAGTCATTCTTCTCCGGTAAAAGACTATTTCATTAACAGCGTGAAAGACAGGTTCACAACCGCCTTCGGTAGTGAAAAAAAGCTGGCCGTAGAAATATTTGAATTCGATCGACCCGCGCCGAAAATCGGCCAAATCGGTTTAACAGCCAAAAGTGTGATTGCCGTGGGTTCCGGCAAGGGAGGTGTTGGCAAAAGCACTGTGGCGACCAGCCTTGCACTAGGACTCAAGCGGGCTGGCTGTAAAGTGGGCTTGTGTGACGCGGACGTTTACGGGCCAAGCATTCCAACCCTGCTGGGCATGGAGGGTCAACCTTCACAGGTTGATAACAAAATCCAGCCGTTGGACTATCACGGAATGCCCGTCATGTCGATTGGTTTCATGGTTCCCCCGGAGGAGGCCGTGATCTGGAGGGGACCGATGCTGCATTCCGCGGTCACCCAATTCTTGCGAGACACAGCCTGGGGCGACATTGACTACCTGATCGTCGACATGCCACCAGGAACCGGTGACATTGCGTTATCTCTCTCGCAAATGATTCCATTGACTGGATCAATTGTTGTTTGCACCCCGCAAAAAGTTGCCTTGATGGATGCTATCAAGGCGGTCGCTATGTTCCAAAAAGTTAACATCCCCATCTTGGGGATCGTGGAAAACATGAGCGGTTTCATTTGCCCGGACAACGGCAAGCAGTACGATATCTTTGGAAAGGGAGGGGCCAAACGATTTGCCGAACAAGCGGAGGTCCCGTTCCTGGGCGAGGTTCCCTTAAACATGCAAATTCGCGTCAACGGTGACGATGGTTCGATGGATCAATGCTTAGACGATCCAATCGTTGGAGATTACTTGGAAAAAATCATTTTTCAATTGACCAAATCATTGGCCGATCGGAATGCTGCTGAACCCCCCAAACCCTCCCTTCCTGTTTTGGGTTAGGCCTTCTACGGCGACCCAAGCTGGTGAGGATGCCAAACCGATGGGGGCTCTCAATTCAGGAGGCTTCGCGGAATTTCGTGCTGCTGCCTATCCTGCTGAAATCTCGTCATTGGCTCCCAATGACCGCCAGACCATTAGAGGCTGGAAGTATCCAGCACCCTCAAAAACAAGCTCCCAGGCTGCACAGAATCCAGCTTTTCAATCTCCTGAAGGGATTGTCTGGCCGCGGCCGCGGTCGCGTTGTAAGTCATGATCACCAGTGGCACCAGATCATCTTTGCTCATTTGAGGTTCGTGCTGGATGACCGAGCTGATTGAAATACCGTTGTTCCCGAAAATCCCGGCAATCTTCGCTAACATGCCCGGCTGATCCTGGATCATAAAGCGAGTGAAATATCGGCTACTGGCCATACTGGGATCCAGTATGGCCACCGGTGCCTGCTGATCGGACCATAATTCCAGATTGCGAAATGTAAGTTGGGTACGTCCAACTGCCGTATCAATCATGTCAGCGACCACCGCAGATGCCGTCGGCATACGCCCAGCACCTTGACCATGAAAAAAGACCCGTCCCACCGCATCACCAACGACACTGACGGCGTTATAGGGACCCCGCACCTCACCCAAAGGCTGCCCAATTCTGATCAACGTCGGAGAGACATGCAGCTCAAGAGCTGATTGGTTCATTTGGGCAATCGCAAGCAGGCGAATCCGATACCCTAATGACTCCGCAAAATGTATGTCTTGTTGCGAAACACCTTCGATGCCCGTACGCGGAATTTCACTCCAGTGAATCCTCGCACCGAAAGCCAAATGGGCCAGAATCGCCAACTTCTGCGTTGCATCCGTACCATCGACATCCATTCTCGGGTCAGCTTCAGCAAATCCTTTTTCCTTTGCATCGGCCACTCCATTTTCAAAACTCAATCCGGCAGCTTCCATTTGAGACAGGATATAGTTGCTGGTGCCATTCAAAATCGCTCGAATCGAGGTCACTTGGTTCGCGGAAAGGCATTGCCCGATGTTGGCAACGATCGGAATTCCACCAGCGACCGAAGCTTCAAATGCGATGGTTCGACCGAGGTCCCGGGCTCGATCGAATAACTCGGGACCATGTTCGGCTAACAACGCCTTGTTGGCAGTCACGACGTCCTTTCCCGACTCCAATAAACGGAGCATGATTGTTTTGGCCGGTTCCAATCCACCGATCAACTGCGCTACGACCTTAATCTCAGGGTCACCGGTTATTTTTTCCAAGTCATCAGAAATCAATCCGGTCGGTAGATCCGCATCCCGCTTCTTGTGGATATCGCGGACAACAACCTGTTCCAGCCAGAGTGTCCGACCAGCGTGCCTCGCGGTTCGATCACCATGATCCAATAGTAGACGAGCAACCCCGGATCCGACGGTCCCCATCCCCACGATGGCTACTTTTGTTCTCTCCATATCCAGACTGTTGTTTTCCATGGGTTTCTATTTTTAGTAGGGAGGACTCTGAATCGATTCACCAAAACTAATTGGGAAAAGGATTTTTCTATGGTCTGACAGGAAGGAGGTCAATTGTCACGAACATCGGCCATCCAACCAAGATCTAACAAAAAACAACACAAAGCCTAACACGGAGACTTAATGCTGTGTTCCATCGGCATTGAGCCACCCCTCACCACCGAAAAAAGGGAGCAGATCCATTTTTTCACTACGACGTGAAAAATCAATCCTTGAACACAACGCCATTGCTGGCAGAAAATGAGAGTCACTTGGCCCCGGTTTAAGTTCGATCAAGTAGCAGGACCCACCCGGAACGTCATTCGGATCGATTCCAAAACCGAGCGGGTTCGCCCCTCCGTTTGAAACAGGAGAAAATCATTGATCACGAATGTCACATTCGCAAATCGTATCGACCGCCGCTTAAAACGCGCCGCTTAAAGCGCGCCGCTAACTCGCCAGCGAGCAGAGGCTCGCTGTCTACTCCTTGGGCGCTTGGGCAAGCAAAGGGAGTTTCTTGCGGTCAGAAACCACGACTCCAGCAGGTGATTCCACCGTAATCGCGAAAGCCGCCGGCTTACCGGAAACAAGCTTGGCATTGATCGCTTTGAATACTTCGCCATCGGTCTGAGCATCTCCGCTTCCGATATCAAAAACACCACCATCAACAGGATGCTTTCTTCCATTTTCTTCAATGATCCAGAGTTGATACTGGGACACCTTCGGATCATTCTCGGCAAGACCAACAAATCGCATCGCCCCTTCCTGTTTCACCGGGTCCCAAATCACATCACCCGTCACACCAGCTTCATCGACGTCCGCCCATTCCCAGCGAATAATATTATCCCTCGCCGCAACCGCCTGATAGATCATCGGACCATCCGGGTTCAAACGGGTTTCCATCTCCCGGTTCTTGGCAACGAGTTGGGTGTTGAACGATTCGAGCTCTTTCTGCTCTCGCCGTAATTGCTCGGATATAGCGATCGCTTTTTCGAGCTCGAAAACGACTCCCGCATTTACGCTTAAGGCGGACTCCACCTTTTCTCTTGCCTTGCCTAAGTCGATTTCCAGCAATTGCGACTGAGTGGTTAAATCGGCAACTTTTCCATTTAAATTATCTGTCTCAGAACTTTTCGAACTCCAGACAAAAAACGCCACAAAGCCAATTGCTGCTGCGGCTGCCCAAGCGATCAATTCCCGGCCCAGAAACCTGCCGGAAGTCGACTGCACCTGGACCATTTCGCCCTCGGCCGACCACCTCCCAGATTTAACTGCTGCTGAAGCCAATTCCGCTTCTGCCGGCTGTTCTTTTTCGGCAGGTCTGACAATCGCCTCAGGTTCGGAAGTACCATTCTTCTGAAGAGCGGCCACCCATTCCTTACCGTCGGCCAAAATTTTCCCACGGAGACCGTCCGGCAGGCGCGTCACTTTAGTCATGGAAAGGTCCATCGCCGCGGCCGCCATTTCAAACGACAGGTCTTTTTCTTTTCGACTCGCAATCAAGGTTTCCAACTCCTTTGCATCAGCGGCATCAAGTCCGAACACAGAAAGATCTGCAAGTAACTCCTCATCCCGAGTTAGCCGTAAGAAATCACTCATTATGCACCTCCCGCAAGCGAACCTGGACGTAACAACTCTCTCATCCTCATCAAACCCCGCCTAGCATGTGTCTTCACTGTGCCCAACGGGATTTCAAGTTTTTCAGCAATTTTGACTTGAGGCAGGTGATGAAAAATCGATAGTTCCAAAACCTGCCGCTCATCGGGACGTAACTGATTCAAACAATCCCTCGCCAAAGTCGCTTCTTCTGCCAGTTCAACACGATCTGGCTCCGATTCCGACGGCGAATTAAAATCTGGATCCATCGCCACCGTTTCCAACGTTCGAGTCTGTTTTCGATGCCGATCGATCAATCTTCTCCGAGCGATCATCGTGATGAAGGTCGCTTCGGAGCTGATACCCTCATCGTACTTTCCGGAATTCTTCCAGACCTCTAAAAAAATCTCTTGAGTTGCGTCTTCAGCGTCAGCCGCCGTCCTTGACAGCCTCTTCGCCAGCGACCAGACCAGCCCGCCATACTGCGAAAGGCAATCGTCGACCGCTGAAGCGTCCCCGTTTGCAACTCGTTGAAGAATATTTTCCAACACAGACTCTCTACCCTCTATCTAATTAGTCAAAACCGACTTCGTAGTTTCATAATACGACTGTCGTTCGAAATTAATTAAAACTTGGTAGCCCTTAACTAGCAAGGTCTTCTCTGGAAACAACGAAAAAAAGGCGGGATGACCCGCCCTTGTTTCCGGGTCCCACAACCTACTTCGCGGGGGGAAGGATAACTGCATCAATCACGTGGATCACGCCGTTAGAGCACTTAATGTCGGTTTTAACGACTTTTGCCCCGTTGACGTAAACTGACCCATCCTTTATCGACAACTTGATCTTCTTTCCTTGGACGGTCTTTACCATCGCCCCATCTTTGGCGGCCGCAACCGCATCTTTGGCCATTACCGAACCGGAGAGGACATGATAAGTCAGAATTCCAGCCAATTTCTTCTTGTTTTCCGGCTTCAGCAGCTCAGCCACAGTTCCTTCAGGCAATTTCGCGAAAGCGGAATCGAGTGGGGCAAAAACGGTGAACGGTCCTTTGCTTTTCAGAGTGTCGACCAAAGAGGCAGCTTTGACAGCGGCTACCAAAGTGCCGAACTTCTTCGCCCCGACGGCTGTGTCGACGATGTCCTTCTTGGCGTCATCTGCAACGCAAAGGGAAGGCATGGCGAAAGCAAAAACGAGACCGAATACTATATTTTTCATTGAATTTCTCTTGTTTAAAATTGTTTTGGAAATCTTTAATTGAATCGCGTTGAGTACTCGAAATTAGATTCGCTGAATTGGACCACCGGTTTCACATAATTGTTTTTTTTTTAGATCTATCAAAACACCATCATCGTGATCGGCTCAACGACCACCAACGATTGTTTGTAATCCGTTGCAACAGGAACTGCTGGTGCCGAAGTCGATTGCCGACATTGTTGCTTCCCGCCGTTGTTCAGAGGGGAGTATTCGCGTTAGGATAGAACATTGCTCCCCATTGATTTTTACTTCAACACGTGAGATCAGAAAAATGAAAACCCGCCTCATCGTTTGCAATGCCTCCCTCCTGATTTTGATTGTCATGTCCATTGCTGGTTCGTTTCCGGAAAGTGGGGCGAATCCTTCAATTCCAGACGAATTATCGGTTTCAGCCGCTGCTTCAAAATTCCTGACCACCTTGACCGAAGAGCAGAAAAAAAAAGCTCTCTCCAGTTACGACGATGCAGCCCGGTTTCAATGGCATTTTATTCCCAAGGATTTCCGCAAAGGCCTGCAGTTAAAAGAAATGAACGATGATCAGCGTAAGGCAGCCGATGCCCTGCTCAGATCATCGTTGAGCCTCGCAGGCTATTCGAAAGCCAAAAAAATCATGGAACTCGAAAGCCTGCTGGCGGCGATTGAAAAAGGCCGCGGTGCCATCCGGGATTCCCAACGGTACTATTTCACACTCTTCGGAAAACCGTCCAAGAAAAATAGATGGGGATTAAGTATCGAAGGGCATCATCTTTCACTTAACTTCGTCATTGAATCAAACCAGTTGATTGCCGTTACTCCCTCGTTCTTTGCCGCCAACCCAGCAGTGGTGAAATCCGACGCGCTACCGTCAGTTCCCAGAGGAACCCGCGTCCTTGCCGACGAAGAAGTCCTTGGATTCCAACTGGTCAATGCTTTGAATGAGAAGCAGAAAAGCAAAGCAATTTTTTCAAAAAAAGCCCCCCGCGAAATTCGGGCGGCGGGTGAAGCTCAACCACCATCGGAAAAACCCATTGGTATTCGCGGGAAAGCGATGAATCCCGCTCAAATGTCCCTTCTGAAAAAACTCGTCGGAGCCTACGCCGCCAACTTTCCGAAACAGATCAGGCAAAAAAAACTAGACACAATCCAGTCCGATGGTTGGGACAATCTTTATTTCGCCTGGGGCGGTGCGACCCAACCTGGAATCGGTCATTACTATCGTGTTGAAGGAGACAATGTCCTGATCGAATTCGTTAACACGCAACCGGACGCCAATGGGAATCCCGCCAACCATATTCACTGCGTTTGGCGGAATCCAAAGGGCGATTTTGCGATCGAGTTGAAGAAATAGCAATGCTTAGTTTTTGATTTTTTTTGGTTTGTCTCGCCACACCGTTAGCATCTAACCACATTCTTCGTTTATTTCCATGAATAACGTCCCCGACAAATCCGATTCGGATGAAAACCAAGTGGATGCTACTCCGAAAACAAATCCGGGGCAGATCGAGCCAATAGTCGGAGACCGTAGACAATCCATCGAGGATGGGGTTCCGGCCAAGATCGATGTCTCAATCCCTAGTTTGAGATGGATTCTGGCCTGGGGCATCCTGATCGCAGGTACCTGCTTCCTCCATTTTGCCTCTGGGAAAATCGAAGATGCATTGCCTTTTGTCGATCAAGCGGTTCGCAATATCGTCACGGCAATCGTGATCGTTATAGTCCCCTTGTTAGTGATGATCTGGCTCTGCTTTTACAGCCCCTATTGGACGGTGAAGATTCGAAAACTGGCGTTTTTACTGTTTTTAACACTCCAAATCGTGGGGCTGGTTGTTTTTGGAATGGGCGTGGAACTCGATGGGAATCTGAGCCCTGTTGGGTACCGCTTTCCTTGGTCCCCACCACCAGACAATCAACTCCAGGCAATCACTGGAAAGTCGAACGCAACAATCGATTTGAAAACAGAATCACCGGTTGATTTCCCACAGTTCATGGGTCCTAATCGGAACGGGAGGCTGGATGGCACCTTTTTGGCTTATGACTGGGAAGAAGACCCTCCGAAACTACTTTGGAAACAGCCGATCGGAGCAGGTCATTCCGGGTTTTCTACCCGGAACGGATATGCCGTGACGATGGAGCAACGGGGAGACCAGGAATTAACCGTTTGCTATGAAATCGAAACCGGTAAACTGGTATGGGCACATGGTGAAACAAGTCGCCATACGAGTCCACTGGGAAAAACCGGGCCAAGGTCCACCCCAACCATTCATAACGGATTTGTTTATTCCCTCGGTGCCCAGGGCCTATTGTGCTGCTTGGATGGTTCCAACGGTAGGCTCGTCTGGCGAAGAGATCTCTTTCAGGAATTCAACACATCCATTGCCGAAGACCTCAAGGTCGTCTCTTGGGGTCGATCTGCCTCACCATTAGTTTATGACGATAAAGTCGTTGTACCGGCTGGTGGTCCCAGCGGGGCGAGACCTGTTTCGTTGGTGGCCTATCATCGTTTAACCGGTTTGGAAATTTGGAGGGGTGGCAATCAACAGATCAGTTACGCCTCACCCATATTGGCGCCTTATTTTTCGCCCCAAGGTACAACCGACGTCGTGATTAGCGTCAATGAGGCGAACGTTTCGGCCCATGACAAAGAGAACGGCAAAGAAATATGGTCTGTAGAACGTCCAGGTAGTTCAACTGCCGGTGCCAACACCTCCCAACCGATCGCTTTACCTGGATCTCGTTTTCTTTTGACCAAAGGCTACGGTTTGGGAGGAGAACTAATCCAGATTCAAGGAGATCAAGTCCATCAAGTCTGGAAAAAAAACACGGTCCTCAAGACCAAATTCACCAATGCCGTGCAGTACCAAAAACATGCGTTTGCCCTTTCGGATGGCAGACTTGAGTGTGTTGATTTGCAGAACGGAAAACGAATTTGGAAAAGTCGAAAGAGCTATGGACATGGACAATTACTCCTTTGTGGCAGCGAACTGCTTATCCTGGCCGAAAAGGGCTATGTCGCACTCGTTCGAGCCTGGGGCGGACCGGAGAGCAACACCGCCAAAGAGGGACATGTTCAGTTCACAAGTTTCCAGGCAATCGAAGGGGTCACCTGGAACACGATTGCGATGCACGGCGACCTCATGCTGGTTAGAAACTCACAGGAGGCCGCCTGTTACGAAATGCCATTGCGATTCCGTTCAGCAAAGCCCTGAGTGATCTGAGATGTCCTGCCGCCCCTTGTCGGGAATCCCCGAACCGGTTCCGAACGCTTGCGATGTTTCTCCAAAATCTGCCAAAAATCTCACAGTCGCGTTTTAGAATGATCAATCCCGGGACCAATGATTCATCGACTGATTGCGGGCGAAAATCACCTGCATGCAAAGAACCTCGGCCTGAGACCATCGATCAAAGACCAACGATTTCACATCCTTCGCTGGTTGCTTCTTTGAGTTTTTCGTAGATTTCATCCACCGCGTCGCTAAAGGAGGCCTCGGTAAAAGACAAGTTGAGATACTTGAGTTTACTCAGTTTATAGAGTTCCGAAATTTGCTTTTCGGTAATCTTTGTTGATCCTATATGGAGCCAAGTCAGATTCTCCAGACTTGGTAAAAATGCCATGGAGGCATCCGAAATTTTTGTTGCATCGAGGTTAAGCCTCACAAGATTTGGAATCTTGACAATGGCCTCGACAGCACCATCTCCTACTTTGGTAGACCAGAGGTTTAGATCCTTCAACTTTGGCAAGCCAACCAATTCTTCAATGCCAATATCTGTCGGTCCCGGCGAAGAGCATTCGCTGAGATCAAGGACCTCGATATTCTTTAGTTGACCAATGAATTTAAGCGCCTCATCGGTGATGTTGGTATCCCGCAGCACCATTTTTTTCATTCCCGTGGATCCGGTCAGTTGCATGATCCCAAAATCACTTATCGCCGTTCTACCGAAGGAGACCTCCTTGAGTTTTTCCAATGTGTTGATGGCCTGCATTCCCTCATCGTCAATACGAGTATCGTTCATCCCCAAGACCTCCAGAGATTTCATTTGGCCGATAGACTTAAGACCTTCATTGGTGACACCCTGGCCCCAGACCTTTAACATTTTCAACTTGGGCAAAGCAACCAGATAGGCCAAGCCCGCATCAGAAACTCGGTTGCAATCGGTCAGATCAAGCGCGGTAAGCGTCTTGAGGGACTTGAGATGCTGCAAGCCCTCATCACCTATTTTGGTTTGCCCAACGCGTATCTGCTGTAACTTTGGGAATTTGGCGAGAACCGCCATGGAATCATCCGTCACGCTGGTTCGTTTCAACTGCAAAAAAGTGAGGTTTTGGAGATCCTCTAGCTTTTTCAAACATTCAGCATTGGTAGCAGAAACGGACAATTCCAGCTTTTCCAAAAGAGGCAATTCCTTGAGAATATCAAACGTCTCCAGATTAATGCTCGGCCCATCCATGAGCACTTCTTTGATGGAGGGAAAGTTCTTCAAGACATCAATTTGATCGTTGGTAAACGGCTTGGAGATCATGTTAACCGAAACCACACGACCCTCTTTATCTCTACCGATGGCTGCTCCAAGATTCTCAAGAGCCTTGATCCCTTTCAGTTCCTCTATTTGTGATTTGAGCAGATCAATTTTGGCTTGGTATTCGGTGACAGACTGCTCCGCTCGGAGCGCCTCCTGATTGGCGGCATAGAGGTTATCCCGAGCCTTAATGGCATCTTTTTTGTAGGCCTCCACTTTGAGTTTTTCCTCTCGCAAATCACCTTGCATGGAATTGATCGCCTCCCGATCAGCACAACCGGTCTGCATCACGACAGCCAGTAACATCAAGCACCTCCAAGCAGGTACCATCAGGGAAACTTGTATGAACGAAGGTATTTGATTAATCAAGGTAAGCTCTCTGGTCCGCGTGTGTGTAACCGGGTTTTTCCAATCCGTCCGGAAATGAAATCCAAAATGTCCGAATCGGTTTTTCATCAGGTCGGTTTTGAAGATACTTTTCAACAAGGTTTTTCAACAAGATTTCTCATCCAGCAACAGTGCGTATGACAGCAATTTGCTCAGATCGGTTCAACAAAAGTGCTGAAAGACGTCTAACAAGATGATCCATGCCGATATTAAAACCGCATTCTACTCTATTGAATTTGGAAAAAAATGATTCTGCAAGGTGTATCCGATCGTGAATGACAATTAAACGCCGGATTGTGGCCAATTTTTTAAAAAAACCCACCCTATCTGATGTGCCTCTTGGTGGACCCCATGGATCGAAACCTGTGCACTCCAAATCCCCCATGACCCTTCCACCCAACAAATGAGAGGGCTTTCGCCTTCGCCCGTCCATGCACCGGTTCATGGTGGTTGTGATTGCCTTTGATACCGATCCTGACGGTTTTACAGCCAACAACCTGATTCTTTCCCAATATTAACAAATAAAAAACGTCTTTTTAAAAAGCGGGTGTTATTTTTTGTTCGACGCGAAGCAAAGGAGTATGGAGTTGAGCCATAACTTTGTGAAGGTACAGGAAACCTCACAACCCCCTTACATTGCATCCGTCACCTGTTTTCGGTTCCGACCGACCCCGCGACCACGGACGAAGGTGAATGTGCTTTCATCGACGTCGTCGCGTTCCTCAGCATCTGGCCAGCGTACTGGTCGGCAGAATAAAAGGAGTTGACGCCATGTCTTTTTTCAGGTTTGGAATCGCTACGCTGATCGTTTTTGGACTGGTTTTGCCGACAATGGCTCAAACACAGCCAACCATCCTAAAATCCAACTATTTCACTCTGTTCCCGATCCAGACACCAACAGCCGAGCCTGACTCCGAGGCTGACTCCGAGGCTGGCTCCGAGGCTGACAACCGGTGTGGAAAACTTTTTGGCTTTGGAAACTCGTCGACTAACTGCCGAACAGCCACCGATTTATGGGCTGGATTTGCTGATGAAATCACCTGCAAGGGATGTGTCCGCAACATTAAGTTCTCCCCCTCGTTTAACGGTTTTTCGGGACTGGGGCGGTGCGGATCTGGTTGCCAATTCAAACGCTGCGCCATGACGGGACTCCAGATCGGGCAACCCGCAGCTAGCCAACCGACCAATTGTGACACCCCGGCAAAGCCAGACGCCGCACCAGTGTCAGCGGTCGAAGTGGAGACCCAAGATGTCAATCACACTCTTCCGATGATCACCTCCTGGAGATTACGCCCGCAACGGAGATTGATCGGAGCGAAATCCACCGATCGGAACTGATCGAGGGTGACGCAAGGTCGATCCTGCCGACTTTTGCCTCAATTTCTCCTTACTTGTCGATACTCTCGCTGCCCAATTCGACCGAGGCGAAATTCATCAAAAGGTCAGCCCGGTATTGCGAAACAGACCATAACCAAAACCGAAACCGAAATCTGCGGAGCATCATCCCCGCACCACTACCAACTTGGGGGGGGGACGTAAAGCCGATCAGTCGACGAATTTGAGACCGCTATTTTCGTCATACCTGCCCCTTTTCGTACTTGCTTCAACCGTTCGGGGGTATTTAAATGAGGAGGCTGGCGAGACTCATCCCAAACCAGCCATTCTGCCTATTTACAAAACCACCCACCCCTTTTCAGGAGCACGGCCAATCTGCCGCTGATCAACCCGGTGAATCCCTACATCCTTTCCTCTGTCGTTCCTCTTCTGGCGGGACTCATGTTGTCCTCGCCAATTCTAGCGCAAATCCCATTTGCCTCAACAACAGGCGAAAAATTTGCCCAAGAGGATAAGTTTCGGCAACTCGAAGAGATCCTTCCAACGGCCAATCGATATCGCACCGCATCGGGTGCTCCAGGTGACAAATATTGGCAGCAACAAGCCAATTATGACATCCACGTGCACTTGGACGATGAAAACCAACGCATTCGCGGAAGTGAGACGATTACCTATTTCAATCATTCTCCGGATACGCTGACTTATTTATGGGTCCAACTCGACAATAACATTTTCAAACCGAATTCTGACGCCAACCTGACCAAGACCGCCCCAAGCTCATCGACGATGGGATTGAACAGTCGGACCATTAAGCAACTACTTGCAGCGAAAACGTTCGACGGCGGTGTCAAAATCACCAAAGTAAAAGATTCGTTGAAGCAGAAGGACCTAAAATACGTCATCGTAAAAACGATGATGCGGATTGATCTACCGGCCCCTCTCTCACCGGGTCAATCGTTTGCATTTTCAATCGATTGGAACTATCAGATCAACGACGCGAGGCTCATTGGTGGCCGAACGGGTTACGAATATTTCCCTGCCGACAAAAACTATATCTATGAAATGGCGCATTGGTTTCCGCGAATGGCAGCCTATACCGATGCAACCGGTTGGCAGCACAAACAATTTCTAGGCCGAGGGGAATTCACTCTCGAGTTTGGCGATTACATCGTCAAGATCACCGCTCCCGACGATCATATCGTGTCAGCGACCGGAGTGCTTCAAAACACAGAAGACGTGTTGACGGCTGAACAAAACGCTCGACTTGAATCTGCCCGAGGTGCCAAGGCTCCGGTCTTTGTCGTCACACCAGACGAAGCCAGGGAAAACCAGACCCATCAACCAACGGGAACGAAAACCTGGGTCTTCAAGGCGGATAATGTCAGAGATTTTGCCTGGGCATCCAGTCGCAAATTCATCTGGGACGCCTGGGAGCACGACTGTCAGGGCAATAAGGTGATGGCCATGTCATTCTATCCCAATGAAGGTGAACCGCTTTGGAGTCGATATTCAACACATTCGATAGTCCATACGCTGAACGTTTATTCACGTTACACTTTTGCCTACCCTTACCCGACCGCCATTTCGGTCAACGGCCCCATCGGTGGAATGGAATACCCCATGATCTGCTTCAATGGGCCACGACCCAATGCCGACGGAACCTATTCGGCACGTACCAAATATGGTTTGATCTCGGTCATCATCCACGAGGTAGGCCACAATTATTTCCCCATGATTGTCAACAGTGACGAACGGCAGTGGACGTGGATGGACGAGGGATTGAATACGTTTCTTCAGTATCTCTCGGAACAGGAATGGGAAGAAAACTATCCCTCAAGGCGAGGAGAACCGCAAAACATTACCGGTTACATGAGGAGCAATAGCCAGGTCCCCATCATGACCAATTCCGAATCCATTCTTCAATTCGGTCCCAATGCGTATTCGAAACCCGCCACGGCGCTAAACATCCTGCGGGAGACAGTCCTCGGTCGTGAATTATTTGATTTTGCTTTTAGAGAATTCGCACAACGCTGGAAATTCAAACGTCCAATGCCATCGGATTTCTTCCGAACAATGGAGGATGCATCGGGTATCGATTTGGATTGGTTTTGGCGGGGCTGGTTCTACTCGACTGATCATGTCGATCTCGCCATCGCTGGAGTTCGCGAACTCACCATCGGTACGGGCAACCCAACGATTGAAAAAAACCTCCAGAAAAAGGCCAGGGACGAACAACCGACAACACTTTCCCAGTCCAGAAACAAACCACTATCCAAACGCGTCGAACTCTACCCGACCTTGAAAGATTTCTATAACAGCTTTGATGAACTGGATGTTACGCCAGCAGACAAGCGATCATTCGAATCCTACATAAGATCTCTCAACGACGAAGAAAAGAAATATATCGCGGCCAAAAAGTTCTTCTATGTAATTGATTTTGAAAATCTGGGCGGATTGGTCATGCCCGTCATTTTCGAACTAAAATACAAGGACGGATCCTCAAAGATCCATTCTATTCCGGCCGAAATCTGGCGGCGAAACAACGAACAAGTTTCCAAGCTGATCATGACGACCAAAGAAGTCACCGAAGTTGTTCTCGACCCAAGACTGGAAACCGCTGACATTGAATTGTCCAACAACTATTTTCCCCCGAGAATAATTAAGTCCCGGTTCAAGATGTTCAAAGGGCAATCCAGATTTTCCAACCCGAGCAGCAACGCGATGAAGAGGGCGGAATTCGAAAAAGAACGGGCGAAAAATGAAGCTAACCAAACGAAAAACAATCCCGCTTCAGGCAAATTGGAGTCAGCGGCCACTAAAAAACCAGTCACTAAAAAACCAGTCACTAAAAAACCAGTCACTAAAAAACCAGTCACTAAAAAACCAG
>JABAAE010000011.1:0-42768 GCA_014238905.1 Planctomycetota bacterium | reverse complement strand
CCAGCCACTAAAAAACCAGTGGTTAAGCCAGCCATCAAGCCTGTGAATAAAAAGGCACGCAAAAAGATCAACAATAACTGAGACCGCAGTGACATTTCAGCCATACTGAATGCCGGATGACTCTGGCGGCAAGTCGCCGGCCGGTCAACCTCCGTTGAACAAACGACCGGAACAAACGACCGGAACAAACCACCCGAATCCACGGGACGGTTCAGTCGGGGGCCAATGTAGTTTCCGGGCGAAGCCGGTGAGCTAAGATCGGGGTTCCCTCGATGACGGCACTGCGGCAGGGGGAGGGTTGTTCAATCCCGGAGCGATCTCCACCCCAATGCCCGGTTCGCTGAGACAACGATTCCAGGTCAAGAAGACGAGCATCAATCGAAAATCTTCTAAATAAGTCAGCTGCCCAAGCACTCGCGACAAAGCAAAATCGATTTCAAAGCTTACCAAGCTCTAAAACTGTCAGGTTTGCAACGAGCCCTACAACCCGGTCGAAACACAACCCGGTCGCTACACGATGAGAGCGAAGACAATCGGTCCCGCCGTCGACTTGAACACTTGGTCCCGAATATTTACCAGACGATTTCCAGACCAATCGTACCACCATGGATCAACAGATCGTTATCAACCGTAGTGGTCCCGTAGTTCGGCGTCATCACAGCCGGCAGGTTGTCGCTTACCCCATACGTTTTCGAGTTATACCAGACTTCGTAGCCACTTCTTAGATAAGCTCTTTGACCAATCCGAAATCGGGTGAAAAAGCTCATTTCACCGAGAAAGCTAAACTGAAGGTCCGAATCGCTATTGTTGATCGCTTCGGTATTATTGGAGAACAGCACGGTTTCGCCATCGAACGAATTCGCCATCAAGCCCGCCTTCAACTTAACTCCCGTTGATAATCGACCGCCCACATCATAAAAAATCTCGCCGCCAACCTGCGGACCAAACAGGTGGTTTTCCATATCCAACAACAATCGAGCTTGCTGACCATCAGCCCGCGAACTAAAGAAATCAAACTCCTCTTGGTACTGCGTATACCGGATGCCGTAGAAAATATTGATCACATCCCACCCCCACGTCACCGAATTCAATTCGAGGCTGTGCAAGTTAGCCGTATGATACTGCTGCTGAAAATTTGCATTGGTAAACGGATCCAGCGTCGTAGCTGCCAGTCCGGCGGATGTCGATCGAATACCCAAATCACTAGCAGGGCGATTAAACCGTCTAGCTTGATTCCATTCCTGCATACCTGTATAGGTCAGAGAGGGGCCCGAGGGACCGTTAATTCTCTCGGCCCGGATTCTCAATCCCAGTTCAAAGGCAAAGGGATTACCACTGAACGAATCACTGAAGGTCGTCGTTCCACCCTCTCGGGTCATGTACAACGCTTCGCCGGAAAGAAAAGCACGGGGACTGCTCGGTAGCGTGATGTCCGCCAGACAATCGGTCGCGTTGCCACTCAAACCAATCGGATTCTCGTTCAGATTGTTGGAAGTAGTCCGCGGCACCGAGGATGACTCAGTCACCAGGCCGAATTGGTTGGCGATCTGGGGCTGAATTCGCTGCGGTGCGGCATTGACGATCGTTTGCACTCGACTTGGCGCCAGACGACTTTCCAGGGCAACATTTATTTTGCCAGCCGGCGATTCCGGCAGGCTTGACTGAACAGGTTGGGTCACCACCGGTGCTGCAGCCACACCATTGGCTGACGTTCGATTCCGGACCATTTTTTTGATCGGAACGGGCGTGAAGTCAGGGGAAGTCGCCTCTTGTTTCAAAGGGACAAAGATGGCTGTTTCCGCCACGCCCAAGGGCTTGATCGGAACAATGGGAACCGGCTTGGGAAGCGATTCTTGGTCGTTTTGCTGCTTCGACGCCTGTAATACTACCTTGCCCAATGCTTCCAGCGGCTTGGAGAATGAAGCACGACTGGACCTGCTGGGAAATCTGGATCCGCTGGGAACCAACGTAGGAATCCGTCGATTACCCGTCGTCCGACTTCGGGCGATCTCGATTCGGGAAGATAAATTGTCGTTCGGTTTAGCAATCACTTCTTTAACTAGCTGAGAGGCAGGATTCTGCGAATCCCTCTTTTGCTGGGCTTTCATCGGGACAATAGGTGGCAGGGCCGAGGGCTTCACGTCGCGGATGATAATCGGAGGCAGCTTGGTCAATTTTTCTCCGTCCGTTACCGCGGTTCTCCGCATTGACTTTTCCTCATCCATCAAAACGGCCAACTTGATTTTGGAGTCGACAGCCGCCGAATCATTCTTTTGAGGACGATCAACCAGCGGAGTTCCGTTTTTCAGCGAGCCGGTGACCACGATGGGTGGAAGCTCTACAGGCTTCTTTTTCAACTTGGCGGTGCCATCTATTTTTGCCGCTCCAGGTCTTTCTGCGGCCTTGACGACTTGACTTGCCGTTTTTTTCTCAGCTGCAGCATGTCCCTCGGCCGGAGGCAATTCCTGACTTGATCCGATACTGAGCAGCCCTGGCTGGCAAGTAACGAGGACAACAAACATCATCGACGTAGCTGATCGAGGAATTTTCATTTTGCTAGCAATCAATACAGTAATAAACTTGGACTTCTGGCAGTCATTCCATCCGGCTCTGCCGAGTAGGCGAACCTAGTTTGAGGCCCCCCCAAAGGAGCACCTCTAAGAGATCCCGCTTTTCAGAGTTTTCGGCATTTGATTTTTTCCGGATTAATAGAAAGTAACGATTTTTCTGGTTTCAATGATTTTGACGGTTTTGGATGCCAAATCCGTTATTCTGGGCGATTTTGACCCTGACACGCCCGGCTCTCTTCACGCGGGCCTGTTCTTTAGTCAGGATAGACGTGATGACCTTACAGGGAGACGCTAATAGCCAGCAGAAATTGCGATCTGTAGTTGCAATCGAATATGAATAAGAAAAAACGCCGTCGTTCTAATTTTTCACAGGATCGCTTTCCAACGCCGCTTTTCAGGGCCGTCAGAGGGCTTTATTCCCGTTTCGTCTATACGATGACGTGGCCGGTACGCGCTTTTTTCTCACGAGGAGACCGCAAGAATTTCCGCAAAGCTTCTCTTTTCCGGCGACTTCAATTCCCATTTCGATGGGTTTTGGGGTTCATCATCCACTCTGCTGTCAGTCTGGCTGACCTGATTTTTAGTTGGAGCCAGTCTCGACAGATCCGAGCGTTGTTTTACGGCTTACCAGCGGTACTCTCCATTGGATTTGTCATTTTCGTCATCACCTTCCTGTCCACCAGAAAAGAACGAAATCTGGTCGACAGCTATTTGCTTCAGGCGACCAGTGCTGAAAATCGGGAACGATTCGAAACCGCCCGACTCTATTATCAAAAGCTGCGACAACTGGATCCGTTCAACCAAAGTTATGATTACTACATGGCCCGCAGTTTCGATGCCGAGGGAAAAGAAGAAGAAGCATTCCTGCGGATGCAAAAGCTGTTAAAGTCCACCCTCTCAGGATCGGTCAACTACTGGTTTGCGATCAAGACGATAGACCGTGAAGATCTTGATGATGAAACGAGATGGAAATTAATCCTGCGACACCTCAGCCTGTTTCTGAAAGGTCGTGCCCGCCACCTGCAAGCCAATCAACTGGCGACCGATATTAATATCAAGCTTGCTGATTATTATCAAACGAGGAACCAAACCGACGAATACATTCAGTCCTTGGAGACAGCGATCACCCATGCTTCCAGAGCAGCTGTCATTCAACCCAAACTCTACTTGCCAATGGCTAGAATTCAAGCTCGTCTGGCGGAGTCTCTGGACACATTCGAGGACAGCCGCAAGAGACAACAGTTCCTTACCGATTCCATAGATTCCGCTGAACGATACGTCTCATTTTACGAGGACCGTATTGAGGATCATCCCACCGAAATCGATAATCTTCTGTTAATTTCTGACGGTCATCTTTTTCAAAAAAGATATGACAAGGCACTGGCGTCGCTCGACGCCGCAAGTCGAGCGGACATAGGAAGGTCTCTTTCCTCAGAGCTGGCCGGTCACAAATCCAATGTATTGGCTGCCTGGGCCGGGTACCTCTTGGGCAAAGGGACCGATGATTTGACGCGCTGCATGGAACTTGTGAACGAATCGATTCAATTAAATACAAAGAACCCAAGGGCGTTGGGAGTTCTGGCCCAGATCACGGTCCTGAAAAATCGGTCGACGGCGGAAAAAGCACAAAAGATCCTGGACCAGGCCCTGGCAAATTCAGTAGCCCCGCTTTCGGTTCATCTCATTCTTGGTGAGAACGCCGCCAAAAACAAGGATTATGAACTGGCTGTCAAACACTTCCGGCAGGCATTGCTGGTCGATCGGCGAGCACCGGCAATCATGAACAACTTGGCCTTGGTCCTGACGCGGCTACCGGAACCTCATTTTGAGGAATCGTTAACCCTGATTGAAAGCGCCTTGAAAATCCTTCCCAACAACCCGTACTTTTTGAATACTCGGGGAGATATCTATCTAAGCATGGACCAATTAGAACGTGCTTTCCATAATTTTGAACTGGCCGAAATCCGCATGAAAGACAATCCTACACTTTATGAAAACCTCATTAACCTTTCCAAAAAGCTTGGGTTTGAAAGCCATCAGCGAAAATACGAACAAAAACTGCAAACGCTTCAAGCAACAGCCAGGAAAACCATCCCCCTCGAATAATTAATGAATACCGCGACATCTTCGGTTCGACTCCGCAAGTGAGGTTTGAATTTCGCTGGGATTTGCCAGGTCCTTTCGATCGACATCCAGGACACCGAGTATTCACTCAGACCGTCTCAAACCCATCTCAATTCCAACGAGTGAAAATCAAAATTTTATCTCGGAATATTCGCACACGGTGGCCGATCAAAGAAGCCGTTGCAGCAGTCAAGGTCATGAATTTATTATGATGAAAACGTAAAAGTCTTTTGATGGTGGGGTCTTCAAATCTTCTGGCGAATTTCCTAAGGTATCCTTCCGTTATCTTCCTGTTGAGTTTAATTAATGGAATCGCCTATCCCATCGGCCCCCCTTTCCCAAAACAGCGATTCACAGCAGCAGGAATCCAATACAGCCGATCTTCGATCCAGTGAATCCTTCTGGTCGCAACCCTGCGGTATTCGTGACGTTTTAAGCGTGGGAATCCCAATGGTCGTCTCGACGCTTTCCTATTCCATCATGCAATTCTGCGACCGTCTTTTTTTGGCATGGCATAGCGAGTTGGAAATGGCGGCAATCATGCCTGCGGTCATCCTGACCTGGACCGCGTCAGCGTTGCCGATGGGTATTTCGTCCTATGCAAACACCTTCGTCGCCCAGTACTGCGGCTCGGGCCAACAACGAATGGTCGGAGCTATTATCTGGAACGCCTGCTGTTTCGGCATCCTATTCCTGCCCGTCTTCCTATTACTCGCCTTTTTTGCTGGGAGTCTCTTCAGCGCATTTGGACACTCGCCTGCATTGGTTCCATTGGAGACAAGCTACTTTCAAATCGCCTGCCTGGGTTCACCCGCTGTCGTGATTGAAGCCGCTATCGCTGCCTTCTTTATTGGGCGGGGAAAAACAATGATCGTGATGTATGTCAGTTTAGGTGCAACCGCAATCAATCTTCTGCTGGACTGGTGGCTCATCTTTGGGATCGGATCGATTCCGGAAATGGGTATTCAAGGTGCAGCATGGGCCACCACCGTATCGGTATGGCTAAAAGTCATTTGTTACCTGCTGCTCATGCTGCGGCGGGAGAACCGAGAGCCGTTTGGACTTCAAACCGGATTCAAATTGGACCGACGATTGCTGGGACGATTATTTCGTTTTGGATTCCCTAGCGGTTGCCAGCTTTGGTTGGAGGGGTTGGCAATCTCACTTTTTGTTTTATTCATTGGTCAAATCGGGGAAATGGAAGCGGCAGCGACCACGATCGCTTTTAGCCTCAACCTGCTGGCATTTATACCGGTCGTGGGAATGGGAATGTCGGTTTCCATCCTGGTAGGCGAGAGAATTGGGTCAAATGAAGTTCACTTGGCTAAGCGTGCTGTAAGAAACGGGATGATCATTTCTCTACTCTATTCACTGTTTTTTGTTGTGCTCTACCTTTTCACCCCTCATTTCTTTCTCTTGGCCCATGCCGCGGGCACACAGGGAGCCCATTACGATGGGATCCAAAGCACGACTGTTTTTCTCTTGCGATTCGTTGCGTTTTATTGCCTTTTTGATTGTGTTCAGATCATCTATTCCTCAGCGCTTCGAGGAGCAGGCGACACCCGTTTCATCCTCGTTTCCACTCTTTTTAACTCGGTCTTTTTTGTGACCATCGGGATTAGCGGTAGCTACTTAATAGATGTTTCGTTCGCCTTAACTTGGTGGTTTTCGATGATTACGGGTTGGATCCTCGGTTTCGCCATGATTTTTTGGTGGCGCTACAGGGCTGAGGTTTGGACCGGGATGTCGGTGATCCAACCCGATGAACCAACCCGATGAACCAATGTCATCAAGAGTCAATGTCATCAAGAGTCAATGTCATCAAATTGAGCACCAACGCCGTCATTGAGATTACAGAAATCTCATAGAGAATACAGCTATCACTGATTGTCGAATTCGGATTGTGCCACAGCATGCCCCACCAATCCGGTCACAAATCCAAAAAACGGAGACCAACGATTTGCTGAAGGCATAACGTTTGCATCAGGAAATAGAAGTTGCATTCCCTCAGACCAGAGACTTGCCATGCTTGCTTTGCTAACATTCCTGATGACAACCGTTTTCGTAGGCATTTCGTTACATTCGGCCGATACCTATCGATCTTTATCTCGAGACCGCCAAATTTGATCTGGGAGGCTACCAGCGGCTGGTCACCCGGCAAAACATCCAAAGGGTGTCTCATCCAGATGCCGTTGACCGGGGTACGAACCATCATCGATACCGATTTCAATCGACCACTCGCGTTCCTCCGCATACCAAATCAAGGGAGCTCCACAAACTCCCTTGATGAAATGCCAACTCAACCGACCATCATCGCTTCAGAACACTCTACTTGGTCGTAAAAAACCAGTTACTCCAATTCCAGCAATCGCTCCAAAGCCTTCTCCGCCGCCGGGGAATTTTTGAAGAAATCAAACGCTCTCATGTAACGAGGGACATCTGCTTCTTTGACCTTCCCACTGAGAATAATGTCAGCGAGTTTTCCGGGAGTGGTTGCTCCACGACTTCGCCATATGATGTCGCTGACAGACGGATCCGTCATAGGTTTTTGGGTTTGATCCAAAAACTCTTTCAAGCAGGCATCCCATTTGCCGCGAGCACCGATTCCAAGTGCTTCGAGATACCAGCGGTCGTTGCCATCATGTCTTGCAGCCAGTTTTGCCCAGAGAGCAATGGCCTGAGGACTGGTGTGCTCATTCAAAGCCACTCCACACTCTCGACGCACTTGAGATGAAGGATCATCAACCAGTTCCGCTACGACAGCCAGGGTGTCCACGTTGTTTAGTTGACGTGCCAATCGTAGTCCCACAATGCGAATATTCGCGTCTTCGTTCTGGATGGCTTGCTTGACGATGCTGTTTGCATCAGCAGCGATTTTACCCATCAACCAAATGGCCCGAGCTTGAAATCGTGGGTTACCATCCTGTGCCATCGACTTGAGTGCCCCGATCGCCTGATTGCCCATTTTTTTCAACTCCGTGAACGCGACGTATCGGGCCGCCATATTAGGGCTCTTTAATGCCTCAATACATCCAGAAGCGTTTGAGAAATCATAAGAGGGAACCGACGACTTTGAATTTTCGGGTGCAAGTCGGAAAATTCGACCACGGTCTAAATCGCCCATTCCGTGACCACCAACTCCCGGATCGTACCAGTCAGCCACAAAAAGTGATCCGTCCGGAGCCACACAGGCATCCGAAGGTCGGAACCATTTATCACGAGCCCCCGCCAAAATATTTTCCATCGTTGCTGAATATCCGGCACCGGCATCTTTCACTGGATAAGCCCTGACAATATTAGGGCCAGCATCGCAATGAATGACCTGATTGTGAAAGCGCTGGGGCAGCAATGAGCCTTCGTAAACGCAAATTCCAGTTGGTGAACCGGCACCGGTTTGAATCAGGTTGGGAACGACACCGGGATCATTCAAATGCCAGTGCTGCTCTGGAATCGTTTTTTCCATATTGGTTCGCTTGGCTTTCCAACCCGCTCCCGTCAATTCGTCCTTATACCCGTAGTTGCCGAATTCCATGACGAAATTGATGCGAACACCACGATTGCCATCGTCATCATTATCCGATTGCCAAAGTGATCCAAACGAATCGATGTTGACTTCCCAGTTGTTACGAAAATTCCAACCCAAGGTCTCGAATTCAGAGCCATCAAGGTTGCATCTGAAAACCATGCCTTCCTGGTAGGGCTTGCGGTTGGCAACCACTTCGTTTCCCGCCTTGTCTACGATTGGTTTTCCATTGGCGTCTTTAATCTGCCGACCACTGTTTCCAAAGTTGAAATAGAGCTTGCCGTCGGGGCCAAACACGAAGGAATGAATTCCGTGGTCATGCTGCGTTCCGGATATACCAGAGAAAAGGACTCGACTATCGTCGGCTTTCAGGTCTCCATCGTTGTCAGTAAAGACTAAAACTTTGTCTTTGGCGGAAACGATCGCCTTGGTTCCCTTGCCAGAGGCGGTTGGCAAAACACAAACACCATGAACGGAGTCGATGTCATTGCCTTGGTAAAATGTCGTAAACTTGTCGGCTTTGCCATCATGATCGGTATCCTCGCAAATGACGATCCGATCGCCTTCTTTTCGTTTGCCATTGTGTCCACGATAGTTGACGATTTCGCAGGCCCAGACTCGGCCTTTATGATCAATATCGATATTGGAAAGGCTCAAGATGTTAGGTTCAGATGCAAACAGCTTGGCATCCAGACCATCCGCTACATCCAGTCCACCGAGAGCATTTTCAGAACTTCGGTCTTGGGTATTTGGCCCAGCAATTGACCGGGTGACCCTAGGTGCTTCAGTGTAAACAGCAAAACCAACGCTCACCGCATTGCCACATGCGGCCTGATCCGTTCCACCGTTATCGAGCCCAGCCAATGCCTTAAAATGAGTGTATTGATGGCCAGCGGGAAGTTGAAAATGAATGATCGAGACCGCGTGAGTACCAAATCCCTTGGAATAGGTCTTTCCATTCACCCGGATCGGTTGTCCGTTGCAATTTTTGTTGACCTGCACGCTGCCAAACCCAGCCGATGCCGCCTTCCATTTCATTGTCGTTAAGTCAAGTTCTCCGTCGCCAGTCAGTTTAGGATTGGCCCAAGCCGCCCAATCACAGCCGTACCCATTCCCACCATCGGTCGCGACAAGGTACAGGTTGCTGGCCCCGGAGATCTTGGCGCTGACAGCAACGGAATGGCCATCGGTGGCAGGGGTGATGACTTTGCTGGCCCAAACAGGCTTAGGCCCCTTTCCAATCTTCTGCGCCTTCTTGCCTGACGATTTCAAATTCAAACGCTTTTTGATTTCGTCACGGTTGAAATTCCCTGGTGCGTCGTAGTCCTGATTGGCTTCGAGATCTTCAAGATAAACCGCTTTGTCGGAGACACCATTCTTGGGGACCTCGCCTTTAGAGGTCCAAACGATGGCATTCAAAACCACTTTTCGAAAATCCGGATTGCCCCAATTCCAGTGAAAATGTCCGCCGGTAAACCCAAACCCCCGGCTTCCATTCTCATTCTCGCTGCACCATGCAACGTGCTGAGCTTCTTTTCGATCCAGTACGGCTTGCCGGACATGGGGGTTTCCGCTGTGAGCTCCATCACCTCGCCGAAGAGTCTCCGGTCCAGGCATCGCTGTCAGGATGGGTGTAACCCCTTTCATTCCATCGCGGAATCGCATGTGGTAATACCACTCATCATTAATCGCAAATGGCTTGACTCCCCGGGTGATGGGATGGTCCGGCAGCTTGTCAAACTTTGCCGTCCAATGCGGGTTCACTGACCAGTGCGGCTCGAAATAGCCCCCTATCCAATCCAGAAAAGCTTCGCCATTTTTTCCTTTAGTGGTCTCGACGCCATAATGAACACACACCACTCCGGTACCTTTTGAAGTCAAAGCGTTGACTGATTCCAAATGCGGATTGGCTGGATGACGTCCACCTCCATCGGCGTACATGACTACAGTTGCTGCGCCATCGAAAACACTTTCGTCATCTGGCCACCCATTTTGAATGACAACACATTCGAAGTCAGGCATTGCCTGCTGGAGTCGCATGGCGAGCAACTTACAGCCAGCGTAATGTTCGTGGGAACCATAGCCGTGACTTTTGTTACCTGCGACAAAGACGACTTTCTTTTTTGCAGTTGTCACCTTCGGGCTCTCGTTGCCGGGATCAGAGCCATTAGCAGATGTCATCAATGCCTGAAAAGTCATCAGACAAATCGTTACCAGATAAACAAAGGGTCGCATGCAAGTCTCCTTGATGGGTGAGCCGAGGCGGCAGGCTTTTAAAAAATGCGTTTGCACTATTTTTATCGAATTCGAATCGGGATGAAAGGACAAGGACGTAAATCTTTTGCCAGTTTGATACCCGTTCAGAACTGCAGCGAAACGGTGACACCACCTAGAGTGGCTGTGCCAATTTGAAAGGTGAACTCCATTCTACCGGACGTGGCACAGGTTTGCATGGAAAGACTTGGCATTTAACACCGAGGCATTTTCAGCATCGGGGGAGCTTTCTCCCCCCCTACCCGGACTAAAAGGTCAGTTCAGGCAACAATTATCGCGACCGCAAATCTGAATTGACGACATTGCAGATCAATCAGGGGCGCCATTGCCTGGTTCCGCAAGGGCCGCAGCTGCTTCGGCTTTGACACGAAGCCGTATGTTCATGAATTCCACCGCCAATGAAAAAACCATGGCAAAATAAACATACCCCTTGTTGATATGCGCTCCGGAACCCTCTGACACAAGCATCACCCCGATCAAAATCAGAAAACTCAGTGCCAGCATCTTTAATGTCGGATTCTGTTCGACAAATAAACTAATCCGATTCGCAAAAAGTATCATCATCCCAACAGCGATACAAATGGCAGCAATCATGACACTAAGATGCTCCGCCAAACCAACAGCTGCGATCACCGAATCAAGTGAAAAAACCATATCCAGGATGGCAATTTGTAACAGCACGCTTCCAAATGTGGCTTCCTTCTTTTTGACGCCAGCCTGATGCTCGGGGCTAAATTGCTCATGAATCTCGACCACACTTTTTCCTATCAGGAACAAGCCCCCAATCAGCAGCACTAAATCGCGCAGGGAGATCCCGTTTACCTCATCAAAATGATCACCCTGCAGCCACTCCTCCGGAATTCCCAAGGAAGTCAGGTTGAACATCGCCTTCTCCATACCAGCGATCCAGTCGATCACACAAAGCAGGAGGATTCTCATACCCAGTGCCAGAAGTAATCCAATCTTTCGAGCTTTACTGCGAAGCTCGTCAGGAAGACGAGCAGTCACAATTGCAATAAAGACGATGTTGTCGATGCCCAGTACGATTTCCATCAAACTGAGGACAACCAAATCACCTGCATTTTGAAAAGTAAACCATTCCATAGATAATTGTCTGATATTCTGAATTACATTGAATCAAGACCACCAAAACAGCAGCGGTAGTTTAATTTAGCTTACTTTCGATTTACACTCTTGAGTACCTCAGTCCTGCTTCGATCGCTTCCCAAATCAGAAAGAGTGAAAGGTCTCCCGGAACCGTTACCCCATCGTTGCGGCCATCGCCCCACTGGACCTTTCACCAGTTTGGCTCAGAATAAACTAACTACGGAGTCTCATCACTCCTGCTTGAATTTCCGATTTTCGCATTTCCAGAGTGCCTTCAAAAAGTATGGGCAAACGTATCTATCTCGATAACGCGGCAACCAGCTGGCCAAAGCCAGAATCCGTTTACCAAGCCGTGGATCAATACCAAAGAGAATCTGGAGCAACCGTTTCTCGAAGCACGTCGGCGACAGCCGAGACGCTCCAAAAGACCATCAACTTGCTTCGAATGGAGTTGAAGAGATTTTTGGGAGCGGCGGCGGGTACTGAAGTCGTCTTTGCCCAAAACGGCACCGACGCACTCAATTTGGCCTTCCATGGTTTGTTGGCCCCTGGGGACCACGTCGTCACCACAACCGCCGAGCATAACAGCGTCCTGCGACCCCTCCGTTGGCTGGAAGATCACCGAAACATTCGAGTCACCCGCGTCCGCTGCGATGAACGGGGCATGGTCGAGAGCAGGCAGATTGAGCAGGCTTTACTTCCGCAGACAAAACTGGTGTCTCTGGTTGGAACCAGCAATGTTACCGGCTTCAGCAATCCCATCACGGATATCGGCAAGATCATCTCCCCATCCAATTCGTTGTTTCTGGTTGACGCTGCTCAAACAGTCGGCCATCGGAAAATCGATATGCAGGAATCAAAGATTGACCTACTCGCTTTCCCAGGCCACAAGGGACTACTCGGACCCTTGGGGACCGGTTGTCTGTTAGTCGGAACCAAGGCCCAACATCAAATGAATCCCATCCGACAGGGCGGTACCGGAGCATCAAGCGATTCAGACCACCATCCCCGGGATTTTCCGCACGGATTTGAACCTGGCAGCCCCAACATTCCCGGTTTGATCGGCCTGGGGGCAGGGTTGCATTTCCTCCAACAAACAGGACTGGATACCATTGGCCGACACGTCGCCCACATCACCGCAGCGCTCGCCCGTCAGCTCATGTCGCTCTCCAACATTCAGCTATACCCAGCGGAACCCGAATTGACGGGCCTCCCTAATCACTTGGAGTCGGGCATTTTGAGCCTAAATCATTCCCATCTCGCTCCCCAGGAATTCGCCGGCATCCTCGACAGCTCGTTTGGTATTCAAACGCGGGCCGGTCACCATTGTGCTTCCCTGATCCACGAGCCGATTGGCTGCCCACAAGGATGTGTTAGATTAAGCTTGGGGTACTTCAACCAGATGGCTGATGTCGAAGCGACCCTGCGAGCTATCCGGGAAATTTCGGCAACCGTTTGATTTGCTTGACACAATGTCAACTGCTTGAAAATTTCCGTTACAGGTGAATTCATTTTTTGATTAACAAACAAGCCATGACCAAAGAACAACCAAAACCGTCGCCTTGGTATCAAGACGGACTGCAATTTACCTGTTCTGGCTGCGGCGACTGCTGCACCGGTACCCCGGGATGGGTCTGGGTCAACCAGCAGGAGATCAAGGCGATTGCTGCTGAAAAGGGCATCGAGGACACCGATGAATTTGAGGCCCTTTATGTACGAAAAATTGGTGCTCGCAAGTCTTTGAAGGAATTCCCCAACGGGGACTGCGTTTTTTTCGACTCCGAATCGCGACAGTGTCAGGTTTATCATTCTCGGCCCCGCCAGTGTCGCACTTGGCCTTTTTGGGATTCCAACCTCAAGTCACCCGAAACTTGGCAGCAGACTTGTCAGGAATGCCCCGGAAGTGGCACCGGAAAATTACACGACCTGGTGCAAATTGAAGCTCAACGAAAAGAAATACGCATTTGACGTAAATGTCTGGTAGTTAAGGATTTAGGCTCCACGCCTTGCCAACAAACCAATTCGAAACCTAAACCTAACCGGGCAAAGGGTTTAGGGCCGATCAACAATCCTCTCCTTAGAGGGCAATCTGAGTTTTCATTGACATTACTCTTTACTAGGCCTACACTTGTGACGAACGGTAGTCCATCGGTGCTGTGTAGATAGTCATGACCAAAAAGACCAAAAAAGAGATTGTCAAAACGATTTCGCAGGAAATTGGTCTGACGCAGCTCAAGACCAAGGAAATTGTGCAAAAGACGTTTGATGCGATCGTGGACATTCTTGTTCAGGAAGGGCGTATCGAACTGCGGAAATTTGGTGTCTTTCAGGTCAAACGACGAGCAGCTCGCAAAGCGAGAAATCCACGAACTGGGGAAAAGGTGGATGTCGCTGAAAAATTCGTGGTGACGTTCAAACCGGGCAAGGAAATGGAAGAACGGGTCAAAACCCTTCAGGACAAAACAGCCAGCATTTCCTCTGATGAACTCTCAGGTCAAGAAGCGGTCCCCCAGCCTCTCGGTTCACAGCCAAGCCCCGGTTCACAGGCAAGCCCCGGTTCACAGGCAAGCCCCGGTTCACAGCCAAGCCCCGGTCCGATTCAGGATCGTTAGTCCTGTCCAATCAATTGGTTTATCCAATGCCGAGTTTGGTTTTAGGGCAGAAAAATGCTGGCAGTGGTGGCAAAGAGAGTCATCAGTAACGATTCAAAGCGGTTTTTCTGGCGTAAACACCTGCATTTTGGATCGATTTCCGATAATTCAAAATAAAACGACTTTAACGATTAAACTTTTCGTAGCTGAGCGGACGAAAATAATCACATCACGTTATTTCGCGTTTCAAAGCGCTTTTATTGTCATGGAGGATTCGAAATGCGTCGGCTTATCCTCGCCACGCTCTTGGGCATCTTGATCAGCTCAAACGTTGGATGTTTTTTGCCCGCTTACTCAGCTGATCCAGCTCGTCGTGCAAGACAATTAATTTTTACCTCTGAAAATCTGAGGGGTATTCAGGATGAATGGGAACGATTCTGGTTCCTAGATCAACCTGACCACCAAAAGCCATTGCATATACATGGCGGCTTGATTTAGTCGAACCGGGAGCGTGTTGCACTAGGGCCGAAACGCCCCAATCTGCCTCATGCTGCCTGTTGGGAGCCAATTGGATGCGGCGCGCTCTTCAAGGAAGAAGGGCAGCGCCGCTTACCATTGCGCGGTTGGAGGACTGGAATGGGAAGAACCCATGCTGGCTATAACCACCTAACGATTAAAAGACAGTCCCCTGGATTTAGCCTGCCCGAAAAACCGACGGGTCCTTGCTAATTGAACATCGAGTTCGCATAGTTGAGTGGGTAACGGTCCATCTGTGACCTGATGCACATTTTTCATTTAGACATTCCATCGATACAACGGGAACCACAATGAGAGTCCTTTCTGGTATTCAGCCCACCGGTCGATTCCACTGGGGAAATTATTTTGGAGCCATCCAGCAGTACATTGATTTGCAGCACGAAGAAAAAAGCTATTACTTCATTGCAAATCTTCATTCCCTGACAACGATCCACCAACCCGGGGAACTCAGTGAACTGACGCTCCACGCCGCTCTGGATTTGTTGGCCTTGGGACTGGACCCAACCCAGGCCATTCTATTCATCCAATCTGACGTGCCCGAGGTTTCCGAACTTTGCTGGCTACTGATGACACAAACCCCCATGGGTCTGCTGGAGAGATGTGTTTCGTACAAAGACAAAGTAGAAAAGGGCATCTCATCGAATTCCGGGCTCTTCACTTATCCGGTGTTGATGTCGGCTGACATCCTGGCATACGACTCCGATGTTGTGCCGGTAGGGCAGGATCAGGTCCAGCACATCGAAGTCTGCCGTGATATTGCGGGCAGCTTCAATCATCGATACGGCGAGGTATTTGTCCTCCCCAAGCCCAAAGTTTTGGAATCCTCAGCCAAAGTTCCCGGAACGGATGGTGAAAAAATGTCCAAAAGCTATGGAAACACCATCGAGATTTTTGAAGAGCCGGGTAAGTTGAAGAAAAAAATCATGCGAATCGCGACCGACAGTCGCCCAATGGAAGAACCAAAAGATCCCGAAGGCGATCATCTCTTTCAGCTTTTTTCACTATTTGCCAATCACCAACAGAAGTCCGAGGTAGCTAAAATCTACCAGGCCGGAGGATTCGGTTACGGCGAAATCAAAAAGAGATTGCTCGAGGCATCGACCGATTATTTTTCTGACGCCCGAAAACGGCGAGAGACTCTCGCCTCAGACACCCATACCGTCCGTCAGATCCTTGCCGACGGGGCAGCCAAGGCAAGGGAAAAGGCGGGCGAGGTGTTGTTACGCGCGCAAAAAGCATGCGGCGTCAAATAAACACTTTCCTAACCAGATAAGTCAATCATGAGTGTTTTTGGAATCGGAACTGACATCACCGAAACGACCCGAGTAGGGGAGATGATTGAAAAACACGCCGAGATCTTCCTTGATCGTGTCTATACACCTAAAGAACAGCAATACTGCGGAATCCGAAAAGCAGCTGTTCAGCATTACACCGGCCGTTGGGCAGCCAAAGAAGCCATCTTAAAAGCGATGGGAACCGGCTGGTCAAAAGGCATTCATTGGACGGATATTGAAATCCTCAACCGGATGGGAGGAGCACCGGAAGTTCACCTGCACGGTGAAGCTCGCAACATCTGTGAATCCATGGGAATTTCAAAAATTCTAATCAGCATTTCCCACTGCAAAAGTTACGCAACGGCGGTCGCAACGGCAGTCACTGATTAAAACCAACCAAGGGAGAATCGACCTCACGGGCGGAAACGTCTCTGACTCGTCAGGACACTCATTCTGCTTTCCCGCGCCGCAAGACAGGCCGATGGCCGGCGAG
This sequence comes from Planctomycetota bacterium, assembly GCA_014238905.1. Taxonomy (GTDB): domain Bacteria; phylum Planctomycetota; class Planctomycetia; order Pirellulales; family Pirellulaceae; genus JABAAE01. Next base: position 26,275 of record JABAAE010000011.1, on the reverse strand, counting down.
CAAGACGTTTCAGCCGATGACGTTTCAGCCGATGATGATTCAGTCGCTGATGATTATTCAGCCAGCCGAACGGCACTCTCATATAACGGTCCGCAAACCGATTGAATTCGGCCCAGTAAATCTTTAGTCATCTCTTTTTTGGCAGAGTCCTTCTTACCGTTGCGAAAGAATTTGAGATTGCCAGAAGCTGCATCTTTCTGGTTGAGTTTCGCAAATTCGTTGTTATTGACAGCGATCTGAATCTCAGCATCTGTAGCCGGAATTTCCAACCAATCAGCCACTTTCTTGAGCTGCTCAGCCGGCGACTCCAACAACGATTCATAAGTCACAATCCGAAAACGGGATGGCGAGTTTTCGACCGCCCAAATGAACGACTGGGCGTGGGCATACCACTCTACCAACTCCCGTTCACAAAACCGATGAATCCCGGCAGTGACCAAGGGCAACCGCTCGGGATAACGAAAATGAAAATGGTAATAGGAAAGCAACGAATCAGCCGGTTGACGTAGGAGAAATACGCCACGGTTCATCCACTGCATAAAAGGTACGTGCGTTTTGGCCAAGCATATCGGGGCGAAATCAACGTGACGACAATGCTCCAAATCGCCTCGGTCAAGATCTGGAATGATCTCTCTTTCGTTGACCGGAAGCTTCGTTTGGGTGACCAGTCCCCGCCGCTGCATCAAGACGTCGGCGATCAGTCGACTCAGCCAGGTGTTGCCGGATCTTGGGAACGACGCGATCAAACAGTGATTTGCCGGCAAATGATCTGGACGGGTCGCATTGGCTTTGGCTCGCCGTTGCCGGCGAGCCGTTTTCCAATGCAAGCTCAGCCTTTTCAGGATGGGGATGCCATCAATTAGCTTCATATTTTGCCCGTAATGACCACCAAAGACAAATTCTTATTGCGTTGACCTTGCCACGTCGGTGGAAGACCCACCAATTCGCCAGCCAATCCTCACGTTATGGTTTTCAGGCGATGGCTTGCAAAAAGCCCTCGAGGTGCTGACTTCGAATCGGATTTTGTAATTTCCGAAATGCCTTCGCCTCAATCTGCCGTACCCGCTCGCGAGTCACCTTGAAGATGCGCCCCACTTCTTCGAGGGTATAGGTGTACCCATCGCCCAGTCCATAACGCAAGCGGATGATCTCCCGTTCTCGATAGGTCAACGTTTTTAACAGGTTTTCAATTTTTTCTCGCAGGAACAGATTATTTGCCAATCGAGAGGGATTCTCATCGGTATGACCATCTTCAATGAATTCGCCAAAACTCGCGTCGTCACCCTCTCCAATTGGCCGATCCAAACTGACGGGACTCCGGCCAATATCTAATACCCTTTTTACATCCTCCAAATCAAACCCGCTGCGTTCGGCAATTTCCGTCACCGATGGCTCCCGTTTCATTTCCTGCACCATCTTGTTCTGAAGCTGCCGCAACTTGGAAAGAACGTCAATCATGTGGACCGGAATCCTGATTGTTCGAGCTTGATCGGCAATCGCACGGGTAATCGCTTGACGAATCCACCACGTGGCATAAGTCGAAAATTTAAATCCGCGGCGGTATTCGTATTTGTCCACCGCTCGCATCAACCCGGTGTTTCCTTCCTGAATCAGGTCGAGAAAACTCAGGCCACGATTACGGTATTTCTTGGCAATCGAAACCACCAAACGCAGGTTTCCACTGGACAGTTCTCGTTTCACCGACTCAAACTCCTGGTGAAGACGACGTGCCTCGGTCACCCGATTGTCCAAGCTGACAGGGCTTTCCTGCGTCGCCAAAACCAACTCTCGAAATTCCCGCCGGGCCAAACTCAATTCGGTGGTAAATCGCGGATCTGATTTCAACGAGGAAATTCGATCTCGCAATTTTTGCATGCGACGATTGAGTTCCGAAAGCTGCTCGAGCATCGGCGTTACCCGACGTGTCCTTAAACTGAGTTCCTCCACTAAAACAAGCAATTTGCTTCGGGTTCGAAGGAATTCCGTCCTGGCAACATTTTTTTCATTCTGGGGAATATTGATATGAACCAATCTGCCAAAATTCCGTTCGTTACTACGAAGGAGCAGGTCGATTGTCTCCAGGTTATGAGGCATACGGGCCGAAACCTGTTCCTTTGTCAAACGTTCCGTCAGCGAGACCTTGATAGTTCGATCAAACGGCAATTCGCCATCATGAACTTTTTTCAATGTCTTGACTGTTGCCCGCAAGGCATAGTTACATCCCAACAAAGCTCGCCGAAATCGCTTGCGGCTGATCTCTATTTTTTTAGCTAGGCTGATTTCTTCCTCTCGCGATAGCAAGGGAATTTCCGCCATTTGGCTCAAATACATCCGGATGGGATCATCACTCGGTTTAACGGTGTACTCCACCACGGGCTCTTCACCGACAGCCGACACTTTCTTTGATGCTTCTTCCTCTGGCGGGTCATCAACCAGCTCAATACCAGCTTGATCTATGGCGACCAATAAAGCATCCAGCTTTTGGGCGTTATTGGCTTCGTCCGGTAGATACTTGTTGACCTCTGCGTAGGTTAACCATCCTTGCTCTTTCCCTTTTTCAACAAGTGAATCGAGTTCTTTTTCTACGTATTGCATTTATTGTGCTCCTACCGTCCTTGGGTCCGGACACCAAAAATCTAAATCGTTTTGACCGTACGGTTCCACCGTACTGCGGGAAACGACTACCAGGAAAGCTACCCATCCTTAGGCGCTGAATCTTCCTGTTGATGAGTTAGCCGATGCTCATGTAATTTCATTTCGAAATGAGCTTTCAGGAGATCGGCTTCCTCGTTGTCCGACAGGTTAGGCTGGTCCAACCTTGCCTGCACCTGTCGAGCTTTGTTCTCTGTCACCATCCTCGTAAAACGTTCGACCACATCCGACAACCGTTCACGGGGTGATATTTGTGAATCAACATGTTTTTTCTGAGCCCGGCCGTCAATCTCGGCTAAAAGATTCTTGATTTCTGGATCCTCTAAATGGGTCATCACAGAAGCAAAATCCAATGCCGTTCCGCCGCGGCTAAGATCGATATAAGTCTCAAATAAATCTCTTAATGGGCCGACGCTGAATTGGTCAGGAGAAATGTGTTCAACCGCTTCGGCAAACAAATTCTCGTCGATCAGCAAAATCTCCAAAAGCTCCAATTCCTTGGAATCGCACTCTTGCAAAACCACACGACGCATTGGTTTGGAAGCAGTCAAAGACTCACCGGTTGTCGGACGACTATTACGACGAAGCTGCCGTAAGCGGTTACCAATCTGTTCGATATCAATTTGAAAAAGACGACTGAGACGGGTCATGACCTGCTGTTCCCGCAGATGTTTAATGCCATCCGTTTGAACCGGACGAGGAACTTTGGAAAGCGTTTGAAGAACATTCTCAAGTGCCTGCGACGCTCCGTGAGTATCGTTAATCAGGTCCAGACCGCCGGTTACTTTGCGAATTTTAAACTCCAGGGCGTCAACAGCCGTTGACAACAACTCCCCCAATGCGTCCCCACCAAATTTTTGCACATAATCGAATGGATCAAGCTGGTTGGGAAGGGTGAGCACACGCAAATCCGCGTCGCTGGCGACAAACAATTCCAAGATTTCATTGGTGCGCCGTTGTCCAGCTTCATCTCCGTCAAGCAGCAACGTAATTCGATCAGCAAACCGCTTCAAGACGCGAATGTGACGTTCGTTGATTGCCGTACCGAGAGCGGCGACCACGTTGCGAAGTCCGGCCTGGTGCGCCATAACGACGTCCGTATAGCCCTCCACAACAACCGCCTCCCTATTTCGTGATAACTCATCACGTACAACATTCAGCCCGTAAAGATTATCACTTTTGGAAAAAAGCCTGGTCTCAGGAGAGTTCCAGTATTTCGCTACGCGTTGCCCCTTGGCCTGAACTTCCTCTTCTACTTCTGGTAATACTCGTCCGCCAAAGGCAATGGCGCGATTCTGTGTATCGTGAATCGGAAAAATAAGTCGCCCGCGCAGTTTGTCATAATATTTGCCTCCCCGTTCACTTTTGCCAACCAAGCCACATCCTTCCAAGACCCGTGGCGAGTAAAGGGTTTTGGAACGATCGCATAACCAAGTCCAATGATTAGGTGAATAACCAATTCGAAAAGACTGAATGCTGTCATCATTAATTCCACGTGCAGCTAAATACTGTCGAGCAGAATGGGCCTCATTGGATTCTGTCAAACAACGGTGAAATTGTTCGGCGGCCCAATCGTTGGCTGAAAAAAGAGTCTTTTTATCGTTGGCATCGCCTGGCGATGTCCGTGGTGCCGCCGACTGAATTTCGATCCCTGCCCGGTCCGCGAGAATCTCCAATGCGCCTAGAAAGTCAACATTTTCCTTTTGCATGACAAAACTGAAAACGTCGCCACCCAGATTACAGACCCAACATTTCCATGACTGACGATTGGGATCCACATTGAGGCTTGGCTTGCTGTCATCATGCCAAGGGCAAAGGCCGACAAATTTTGCCCCCTGCCTGCGCAGCTCCATGTAACCGCTGACCAAATCAACGATATCGGTAGACTGACGAACTCGATCTTTCGCGTCAAATGCGAGAGACACACCATACTCCGTGAACTATGCGGTTTCGTTCAACGGAAGCGACTCGAAGCCGACATCCTGTCGGCTGACAAAGAGCTGATTCAATCTCGGTTGTCTCGCGGGTAGGAGACAGTTGATTGGGTCAATCCAGATTGATCAACGTGCGTAATGTTGAGTTGCCTTCCTTAGCAAACGCGTCGGATCGTAAACCGTCGAAAAAAAAAGGTCAAGACGAATCTTAAATTCTTTCAAGTTTGATTCCATCATAGCCGAAAGCTAGCGTTCAAGTGAGTGCATTGACCGCGAACCTGCAGGTCCGCCACCGACAATACCCGCCTGAATCTGGTTTCATTTCGCCTCAACCGGTCTCGATGGACCGATTTTACCCGCTTTGATCTGCCCGTTTTCAAAGGAACCAGGGGCGGTCAACGGCTGGATTTCGTCTTCCTATCCGCCAGACGAATTCTTTATTCTTGACGATTACCACCGACTGGCTTATTTTCACCGGGAATCTTGCTAGCAGGCACCCTGTCGGACGATTTCCCGCTGGATTCCAAGTCAAACTGGCTCGACTTTTCCCCTTTCTGAGGTTCCAAATTGGATCCATTCACTTTGGAACCGGCCGGCACAAAAAGTTCGCCAGCGGCATCCTCTCGTTTCTGCCGGTCAGCTTGGAACATCTTCCGATTGGCCTCCACTTCATCTACACGGGACTTTTTGGAACCCGTCTCCTGCCCATTACCGCGGTTTAAAGGATGAGTATTGCCGCCACCGGTCGTCTTCCCATCAATGCCCAAAACGTCTTCAGCGGGGGAACGCAGGTCCGCCGGAACGATCCAGGGAACGTAACGGCTCACCGTATCAGATAGACCAAATGGTGCTTTACCGGCAAACCACCACACGCATAGAACGCCAATAGGCATGGCGACCACACCCCCTAAGATTACCTTGATAATTTCGGTAAAGGCATTCACTTCGGTCCGTTTTTGGGGCCGATAAGGACTTGCTGATTCCCGAATACCCTCGGCCGCCAGGTTCGGTTCTGTTCCAGTCGAAACATCGATACTCACTCTTGGGCCGATCCCTTGGGAGCTATCGTCCAGCCGCAAATCGACTCCCGGAGACCCAACGATCTCCAGCGATGGTGGCAACGACTGAAGAACTTTCCCTAAAGAATACGTTGCGTTACACAACGGACACCGAACCTCCAATTCTTCGCCACCGACTGGCACGCGAATCGATTCATGACACTCCGGACAAAGACCGATCATAAACACTCCCCAAAAAGATCGTAAGGACGACCCTAACAGTCTATCGAGCGATCGTGTTGCCCCATAGCCAACACGCCGAGTTCTATACAAAACCAAGCGGAATCTACGACCCTTTGGCACACAGAAGGTCAACCAAAACGCCACACTTAAACCGCTGCTTCGATCTACTCTTGCGGTGGGAAAACCGCAAGAGCATTCCATCATTGTCAACGCAAATAGGATTTAACGCCAATCGGATCCTTCCATGACTCTTCATTTCTATTTGCCCAACAAATTTTTCAGAGGCTCTTCAATGGACTCCGCCCAAATCAGGTAACCTCGCTCACTCAGGTGCAAAAGGTCAGGCATGATCTCCTTGGAAAGGGAACCACCTTCCCCCAGAAATTGAGGGCCGATATCAAGGTAGGTCACATTGCTATCGGTATCCAACTTGGCGACCAGAGCGTTACTTTTCTGGTTAACTTGGCGTCGTTTGTCATCGGGACTGGATCCTCTCGGAAAAGTGGCTAGCAGCAGAATTTTGGTTTTTGGAGTTTTGGTCCTTATTTGACCCACAATCTTTTTGACACCGTCGGCAATCTGTTGCGGTGAATTCGAACCAGAGTTGTTCGTACCGATCATAATGACAGCAACCTTTGGCTGGATTTCTTTCAAATTACCATTGTCCAAACGCCAGATCACATGCTGCGTGCGATCTCCCCCGATTCCAAGATTAACCGCATTACGTCCTTGGTAGAACTTGGCCCATACCTTCTTGCCCCTTCCCTCCCATCCCTGAGTGATGGAGTCGCCAATAAAAACCAAATCCACATTCCCCTTTTTGACTCTGTCATTCATCGCGGTGTGCCGCTTCATCCAACCACCACTGCGTGGGACAGGGTTCACCGCATCGTGATCCTTGGATGCTGCCTGCCCATTTGCGGCAGCAGGGCCCATCATTTGAAAACCAATAACAAAAGCCAGCAAGTAAAAAGTAACGCGATTCGAACGGTTCAACATTGGATCTCCTGAATTAAATCGACAAAATTGGCAACACCTCGCGGTGAGTTGCCCTTACAGTCAACCTCCCATGGTAACTCCAAGGGGCTTGCAGGTCACGCTCGGCAACAATAACGGCGTTGCACCGAAAAAACGGAGAACCAGATTTGGGAAATCTTCCCGGTTTGAGAGGTGGGACAAACGGACTTTCTCGTGCCATAGATCGCCAAAACTTTATTTGAGGATATTCTCGAATTCCTCTTCCGATAAGATTCGTACACCCAACTTTTTTGCCTTGCTCAATTTACTTCCTGCTTTATCACCCGCGACAAGGAAATCTGTTTTGGACGATATCGACGAGGAGACTTTTCCACTATGCATCTCAATCAAACCTTGTACTTCGGTCCTTGTAAATCGTGTCAGAGTTCCGGTCACAACAATAATTTTCCCCGCCAATACACCACCGTCCGCATCGATGAATTCGGTGGATTCCATATTGACTCCCACCTGCGTCAAATCGGCTAAAACCTCCCGTCCAGCATCGCTGTGAATGTATTCGAAAAGACTCTCCGCAATAATTCCACCCACTTCATCGACCGCCACTAATGATTCGAGGTCGGCGGCAACAATCGCTTCCATGGTGCCGAAAAAACGAGCCAGGATACTCGCCACAGTCTTTCCGACGTGACGTATCGAAAGAGCATTCAGCAGCTTCCCAAGCCCACGTGAGCGGCTTTCGTTGATCGCTACGACCAAGTTCTTCGCAGACTTTTCCCCCATACGATCAAGCGACTCGATGTCAGTTACGGTCAAGCGGTAAAGATCCCCGAACGCTCGGACTCTCTTGGTCGCCACCAGTTGCTCGACCACCTTTTCACCCAAGCCTTCGATATCCATGGCATCGCGACTGGCAAAATAGCGAATCTGCTCCATGATTTTTTTTTCGCAATGGCGGTTCAGGCAACGAATATAAACCCCATCCTCGTCTTTATGTAATTCCGAGTCACAGGCTGGGCACCTCGTCGGAAAAGCAAACGGTATCGCCCCCGGTTTTCGATGGTGTTTTTCGACCCGAACAATATGGGGGATGATCTTGCCCGCCTTTTCAACAACCACAGTATCCGATAGCCGAACATCCAATCGTTGGATCTCTTCTGCGTTATGCAAACTGGCACGGCTTACCGTCGTTCCGGCAAGCTGAACCGGTTCCAACTCAGCGACAGGAGTAATCGCACCCGTTTTTCCAACTTGCACATTAATCTGATGGACCGTCGTCACCGCTTCGTATTTCTCCCATTTATAGGCCACAATCCATCGCGGACTCTTTGAACGTGTTCCCAACGTCTGCCGCTGGTCAAAACGATTGACTTTGAGCACGATTCCGTCAATTTCAAAATCAAGCTCCGGAATACGATTGATGAGCACCTCGCAGTGGCTGGCTGCCGCTGTGAAGTCTGAAAAACACTCAACGAATGGCGTTGGGCTCAGGCCATAGGAACCAAGCTCTTTCAGGAAATCCATATGGTTAGTGGCGACCAGTCCTTCACAATGACCAATACCATGGCTGAACATTCGGAGGTTGCGTTGGGCACAAATTCGAGGGTCCAGCAAGCGGATGGTCCCGGCGGCAACGTTGCGGGTGTTCTTAAACAGCGACTCGCCGTTGGCCGCCTGCCGTTCATTCAACAGGACAAGGTCCCGGTTGTTCATGTAGACCTCGCCGCGAACCTCCAACACCTCTGGCGGTGAGTCCGTCGTCAGTTTCAAGGGAACGCCCTGTAATGTCCTGATGTTATGAGTGATATCGTCGCCTACCGCGCCGTTGCCTCGCGTCAAGGCTCTGGTCAACACTCCGTTTTCATAGATCAGCGATGCTGCGACGCCATCGATCTTCAGTTCGACAATCCACTCAATTGCATCTCCATCGAGCAGCTCAGAAACGCGTTCACCGAATTTGTGCAATTCCTCCAGGCTATAAGTATTCTCAATTGAAAGCATCGGAACCCTGTGCGACACCTGATCGAGGTAATCCACTGGCTGTTCGCCAACCCGTTGCGTCGGACTGTCTGGAACGATCAACATTGGGTTTTCAGATTCCAGATGCCGCAACCGTTCCATCATCCGGTCATACTCCAGATCCGAAATCAATGGACTGGCATCAACATAGTATTTCTGGTCATGACTTCGAATTTTATTCCGAAGTTTTTTAATTTCAATTTCGATGTCAGTCGCCATATTGGCCTCTGCCGGGATGGAAAACCAGATCCGACCTTGCCCACCATGCAATAACGGATTTCTGATTTTCCATTGAAGCACGTTTTGAAAATCGAAAAAAGGCGACGGCCATTGCACCGGGTGATTCAAATCCCTGATGGGGTTCGTTTTTTGGGAAAACCAACCAAAATCGGCCATTCTAGCACTTATTGGAACTTGTCAAATTAATCAGAACAACGACAATAGGCAGAGAAAGGTTTCGGGTTAATGTTTGAACTGACTTCAACATTTTGGTACGTGCTTTGGTCCGTCATGGGATTAGCGTTTTTGTGCGCCTGGATCTTTATTGTCGTTGGATGCCACAGGATCGACTCCCATTCGCAATCGAAAGATTAGCCGCAGTTTCAGGGCAGTGGCGTCGGTGCTATGACGATCGATTTTTTTTAGCGGGCGATCGATTTTAAAGCGGAACATCGATTTATTTTGAACGAGCACAATCAGCTGGGTGATCCACGGTGGCAGGATGACCCGAATTACCAGGCCATACTTCGAAAGCTCGACACCAGGTACGGCACGTGCACCGAAATCGTTTCGTTTGGAGAATCCGAATTCTACTTTACCAAGGTCACTCATCCGCACGAGACTGATCTTGAAATCGATGATAACGGCGAAATGCTGTGGCAACCCTACTGGGCAGAAGACTGGCAAAGTTCTCGGGCCATTTGCTGGCTATTGATGCAATATCCAATTCGAGGAACCACCGTTCTCGATTTGGGCTGTGGACTTGGGCTGACAGGTGCCGTCGCGGCTGAACGTCTGGCCAGTGTTTGCCTGGCTGATAATGCAAAGCCGGCCCTTGAATTCGCGAAAATCAATTGCTGGAACTGGATGGCTAACTGCACATTCAAACTGGTCGACTGGAAACAAACCGACAACGACCTGGGACGTTTCGACTGGATCGTGGGCGCGGAAATCATTTACGACCAACAGGATTGGCCACACTTATCCCGGTTCTGGCGACGCCATCTGAATCCTGGCGGAACGATTCTACTATGCGATCCATTCCGCCGCACCGGACGGCAATTTCGCGATTGGGTCATTTCAGAAAACTGGCACGCCAGGTTTCAGGATGCTCAGATTCCCGGCTTCCCAAAGCCCATTAACGTGATCGAACTGCAACTTTCGGAATCCCCAGCGGCGTAAAGCCCATCAAGCGACAAACCAGGCGTCACCTCCCGGAGAGTGACCCTGATTTCGAATAAAGCCGTCAATCTGCTGCCGAGCTCCTTTGGCCCCTACCGCGATGAGCAAGGGAGTCCCGTCGGCTGCCGAGAAAACATCCGGGTGGAGGACCGGACAACCATGAATCAACTCTCCTACCCGGCGGGGACTGACGTCGTAACAATGCCTCACTTGAAATCCCTCCGCCAGCAACCATCGCAGCCAAGGCTTTCCAGTTTTCCCAACACCCCACAAATCCACTTTCATGCAATTTTTCAAGGGCCCGGCCAATAGATGTAGCCTCCGGCAGCGGTCAAACGCCATACCAGAATAACGATCGTCAGTCCTTGTCAGACGACCAGGGCTGTCATACCAATCAAAAAGAATCTCGGGAACTTTTCCAAATCGGATTCCGAGTTGCGCGGCCAAAAGAAAAAGATCATAATCCTCTGGCATATCGGTCTGGCGAAATCCAATTTCGAAATATTTTCGACGTGCCACCACTGTGGGATTCACAATCGGAAACTCAACAAATCTCAAGGCATGAATTGCCTCCGGCTTCAACGTCTCGGTATTGATCCAGTTTTCGTAACGTCTCAGAGATCCCAGCCTCCCTCCCCCACTTCCCAAGATACGGACCTGACAGCCGGTCGCATCGAGATCATTTTTTTTCAGGTAGTTCATTTGTTGGCTGAGCTTGTCCGGATAGGCATAATCATCTGCATCCATTCTTGAGATCCATTCGGATTGGGCATTCTTCAGCCCAAGATTAGCGGCTTGGCAGACACCTTGATGCTCCGCAGCCATGATACGAATGCGGTGATCGCGAATGGATTCCAAGAGAGGCCGCGTACCGTCTTGGGACCCATCGTCAACGATGATTAACTCCAGGTCCTCGAACGTCTGATCAAGAATCGAACGGACCGCGCGTTGGATAGTGGAAACGCTGTTATAAGTTGGAAGGATGACCGAAATAGCAGGCATGAAACGTGTTGAAACGGCACGATGGGGAAAATTCAAACATGACGAGTTCTAACGCCATGCGGCGAGCGAATCAATCCATTTATCCCTACGCGGACAAAAGAAGGTCCAGGAAAGAAGAGGGGGGGGACCATTAGATGTTTGTTTGTCAAAGATCGCTTGAATTCCACCACCAGCCAGCCTCGGTGGACACCCAGAGATTTCAGTTACCGAGGATTTTAGTCACCGGGGATTTTAGTCACCGGGATTTTAGTCACCGGGATTTTAGTCACCGGGATTTTAGTCACCGGGGTTTTCAGTTACCGGGGATTTTCAGAGAATCCGCTTTGTGAGAGTCTAAAGGTAATTCACGCATTCATTTTTCACGTTGACAGGGGAACACCATGGTGACTACCGATGGAACGCCATTAGGCGAACTCGCATTGAATGTTTTTCGTGGCCCAGAGAACGGGCCACCCTTGATTTTCCTGCATGGAGTGCTGCGATCCTGGCAGGACCTACGTCCCCTCATTCCCTATTTTAGTTTCGAATGGACCTGTTACGCGGTGGACCACAGAGGACATGGTGGATCTGATCGCGGGAATGACAACTATACCGTGGTCGATTACGTGGGTGATATTGTGCAGTTTGTCACCACCCAATTTGATGAACCGATTGTCCTTTACGGGCACTCGTTGGGGGCCATGGTTGTGGCTGGAGTAGCCGCCGAGCTAGGGGATCGTGTTGCTGGAATCATTATGGAAGATCCACCCTTTGAAACCATGGGATCGCGGATTCACAAAACCCCTCTGTTAGGTTACTTCGAAAGCATCCAAAGGGTCCGTCAGCAGTTTTCCGCTCCTGAAGACATTTTGCCCGCCTTATCGGAAATTCTGATAATCCATCCCATCACCGGAGAGCAACAGCGACTCAGCGAGACCCGCGACGAAGCAGCCCTTCTGTTTGCAGCAAAGTGCCTTTCCAAGGTCGATCCATCCGTTTTTGCACCGATCGTCCAATCTCGCTGGCTGGAAGGATTCAATTATTTGGATGTGACTCATTCCCTTTCTTGCCCTGGACTTCTGCTACAGGCAGATCCAGCATGCGGTGGCATGCTAACCGATGAAGATGTCGCCGCTATGAAGTCCATCAAGAAAAACCTGTTTCACGTCAAATTTCCCGGCGGCAGTCATTTACTTCATTGGGCAAAACGCGATCCAGTCCTTTCGGCCGTTACGGCTTTTCTCGCGAACCCGTAAATCCCCTCAACACCCATCAAGCCCGCGGACGACATCCCAATCAATCCACCAACAATTCGGTTGACCTCGGCAAAGATGGCTGCGCGCCTTTACGAGTTACACTGATCGCCGCAACCTGATTTCCCCACCGACACGCTTCCAGAAACGTCATCTGCCGATAAATGCCTACCGCAACGGCGGCGTTAAAAGCATCTCCAGCGGCGGTTGTGTCGACAGCATTCACGCGGGGTGCCGGAACCTGTACTGCATCGCTTGGCCGATTCATCAATTGACAATCAAAAACAAAACAACCCTGCGCCCCCATCGTAATGGCAACATTGCTGGCACCTAATTCACATAGTTGTTCCACCGCAAGCACTTTGGCAGCATGGTTCCCAAGATGATTTTCGCGATAGTTGCCGGGGTCCAGAATGGCAGCGACTTCGGTCTCGTTCGGGGTAAGGTAGTTCACCCCAGACAAAATCCCGGCGTCCCGAAGTCCAGGATGAGGAGGAGCCGGATTCAAAAGAGTCTTGACTCCATGGCCTGCAGCACGCCGCAACACTAATTCGATTGCCTCCAACGGCACTTCCTGGCAGACCACAACCAATGCTGAGTTGATAAAAACAGACTCATCCAACGTTTCTATGTATTCCCGATCGACCCGAGCGTTGGCTCCCGGAGCTGCTACGATACAGTTTTCCCCGTTGGAATCGAGCATGATTAGCGCCACCCCAGACGGGATTTCGGGGATGACCCGAACGAACCGGCAGTCGACGTTTTCGTTACGTAAACTGGCAACCCCACGAGCACCGACTTCGTCATCGCCAATGGCCGCGACAAAGGTCACCGGAGAAACACCCAGCCGAGCGATACCGACAGCCTGATTTGCCCCCTTGCCACCAAATGCTTGGAAAAAGTCGGTGCCGACGACCGATTCCCCCGGAACCGGCAGCCGGTCGGCGGTCACCACATAATCGGTGTTGATACTACCTACCACAAGGATGCCAGGTCGATCTTGTTTTCCGCTCAAGGTGCCCAACTCCGATTCGATAAAAGAGTCCCAATATTTTGCAATCCTTCCCGGAAACGGGACCTTGGCGAGGCACCTCAAGTTGACGTACCCTTCGACTCCGTTTAAAAGATGATTTGCTATTCCCAAAAATTTAACAAAAAAACGATGCACCGAGTAGTTTGGCTCACCGATTTGCATTTGAATCACTGCGATGATGACCTCGTGGAAATCTTCTTCCAGGAGATCAACACGCACAAACCGGATTCAATCTGGATCAGCGGTGATTTTTCGGAATCCTTCCAACTGCTGCGATACCTAAGGTGGATCGATTACGTTTTTTCATGCCCGGTCTATTTCGTATTGGGTAACCACGATTATTACTTCGCATCGGTTAAAATGATCCGTGATCAAGTTGCGGATTTCTGCAAGGACAAGGCAAACCTGACCTATCTCTCCGAATCGGGTCCAATTGCCATTGGGCAGAATAGCTGTCTGATAGGACATGACGGTTGGTCAGATGGTCGCCTGGGAGATTACGAGAAATCGGTCGTGATGATGCACGACTATCACACCATCAACGATCTGGCAGGGCTTGAAAAAAAGGAACGCTGGGAAAAACTCAAACAACTGGGTGACCAGGCCGGAGAGCACATCAGCCGCAATCTCGATCAAGCGTTGGAGGATTATGACCACGTCTATGTGGTGACTCATGTACCTCCAACCCGCGGGTCCTGTTGGCATAACGGAGCGATTTCCGATGATCAATGGGCACCTCACTTCACCTGTAAAGCCGTCGGCGATGCGATTCAGGAATCCCTGAGGGGAAAAAGCGAAAAGAATGTCACCGTTTTTTGTGGCCATACCCATGGCGAGGGCGAATCTCAACCACAAAAAAACTGGAAAATCCATACTGGAAAATCGCTTTATGGCCATCCATCCATCGCAAGAATATTTGAAGTAGAATAAGTGAGCGTCCTGTTTTGGTCAGCGGGTTAACTGCAACAGTCGGCGGCCTGTGACGTTGGATTCTGATCGCAGACAGCAACCCTCCCCAGGGAAACATCGCCAAACCTCAATGGGCCCTTGCAAAAACCTGAGCACCTCAGGATTAACTGAATGACTATTCTATCTTCATTACGCAGTTCCAAATCACGCCGCACTTCTTTTGGGAGCCTTATCATTTACTTTCCTGCAACGTTCTGGATGGCCTCTTGGGGCCTGGTTGTGTTTGGGATTCTTCAGAGTAGCCCTGCCTCTGAAATGATTTCTTTTATCGAGAAAGGTCATTGTCAGCACGTTCGTTTCCACGCGACCCCATGGTCGATCGACGGCGACGGATTGGTTGGCGAGGGTATTGGAAATCGTCTGGCACTCGAAAAAAGCTGGACCGGTGATTTCAAATTATGGATCACGCTCTCCATGGCCAAACAAAAGGAATCCGCCGCCGGAATCAGAATCAACGAGAGCTTCTTTGGATTCGAGGGAAAAAAATCTCAGGAGGTTTTTCTGAAGGGTCCACTTTTCCGAGATAAAAAGTCGCCAGGAAAAAGCAAAGATTTTTTTGCCAGCGGAACCATGATTCATTTCAAGGTGCTCGGCTCCCAAAATCAAACCCGCTTTTTCATTAACGACCAACTGGTCGCAACCGGTAATACCATCCCACACGTTCATCGATTCGAGCTGGTGCCCTACCGCAGCAAAATGACAGTGAAATCACTAGTATTGCAAGGCGACGTTCAGGATTTGCCAACATCCAAACCACGGCGTTATCACCTGCCGACCATTGATCTCGCCAAGGAAACCCATCGGCAAATCCTGGTGGATCGTGAAAAAGGACAGTACTTGGGGCACCCGACTACGGTGTTATTGGATGATCGAAAAACAATGCTCTGCGTTTATCCAAAGGGGCACGGACGGGGAGCCATCGTCATGAAACGCAGCAAGGATGCAGGCCTAACGTGGTCGCCGAGACTGCCAACTCCCGAGAGCTGGAAGACTTCTCAGGAGGTTCCCACGATCCACCAACTCTCAGACCGCAAGGGCAAAAAAAGGCTGGTATTGTTTTCAGGACTTTACCCCATTCGGATGTCGATATCCGAAGACCAAGGTGAAACCTGGTCTGAATTGCAACCTATCGGTGACTTTGGTGGCATCGTCACAATGGGCTGCGTGGAATCAATCGGGCCCGGTCGGTATATGGCACTCTTTCACGATGACGGACGGTTTATTCGCCAAGGCGGAACCGGACAACGCAAATTCTACGTGTACAAAACCACTACTGATGACGGTGGATTACATTGGTCCAAACCGGTCATCATCGCAGAACATCCAACCGCCCATTTGTGCGAACCAGGACTGATTCGATCGCCAAATGGTAAACAAATCACTGTTCTGCTTCGCGAGAACAGCCGTCGCCACAACTCATTCATGATTCAATCCGACGATGAGGGAAAAACCTGGACACGACCGGTGGAATTACCTGCGTCGCTGACGGGTGATCGACATACCGGTAAATACACTCGCGACGGCCGATTATTTATCAGCTTCAGAGATACCACCCATGAAACCCCAACCCCTGGCGACTGGGTGGCCTGGGTTGGAACCTATGACGACATCATTCAAGGACGGGAAGGGCAATATCGCATTCGCCTGATGGACAACAGGAAATCCAAGGACTGCGCCTACCCCGGCGTCGAAATTCTCCAGGACGATACCATTGTCACGACAACCTATGGCCATTGGACCGAAGGGGAAGCACCCTATATCATGAGCGTGAGGTTAAAATTGGACGAAATCGACCGTAAAGCCGCTGCCATGAAAAAAGACGACTAAGACAATAAAGCCGAAGATTGTGGCTTGATCACCTTTCATTTGTTCCTATAGCATCGGCTCCCAATGCCTCTTTCCGCGAACGCACGAGTAAAGTTCCGTTGCGAAACCTGCGAAAAACCACTCAGTATTGGTCGTAGAAAAATCGGCGCGAAAGTCACCTGCCCGCGCTGCAAGTCGTCTATCGTCGTGCCAGCAGAATCGGATGTTCCACAACCCTCGCCCAATAGTCAGAATCCATTTGATGAATTCGCGGTTTACGACGACGAGTTTGATGAGCCAGAGTTAGTCTACGAAGACGAAAAACCGACCGTGGCCACAAAGAAACTTAACCAGCGTCTTTCGATTCCACGCCGGGCAGTTTACATCCAGGGAGCCTTACTAGGGATCGTGGCCGTCTTTTTTTTCATGCTTGGACTGCTTATTGGCAACTCCGGCGGTAGCGGAAATGCTACACGGGTTACCATGACAAAGGTAATCGGTGCGATTCGTTTGAATGAAGGGGATGCGGTGGTACTCGACGAGGGCGCTGTCGTGTTCCTGTTTCCAACGGGAAAACGCCCCGACACCAAATTTGATGCCGAAGAATTGCAACCAGGACGAATGTTTACAAATGCCAATCCGGAGGTCTCCCTTATCAGACAATTTGGAGGAAATGTTTGCACTGCCAATCGCAATGGTGACTTCCAGATGTTGGTCGAACCGGGCCGAGAATACATCCTGATGGTCATTTCGGCTAGTGGGACACGAACAGCTGAATTGAGTTCTGAATATTACGAGGAACTCGGTCAGTACTTTACATCGTTGGATATCTTGACAGGGAATCAAGCCTGTTTTTACAAGAGAATCCTTCCGCAGCGGGAAACGGAGAATCTGGGAACCGTCTCCATCAATTCGCGTGGTTGAAACAGGTCGTCAGCTGGGTGGTTCAGTCTGCTTGATTGTGAAGAACTTTGATGGGGCCGAACGCTAAACGTGCAAGTCCCTGATTGCCATCTGCATAACATCCGGAAAAGCAGACGCCATAACGACAACATTGTTGTTTATTGATACGATGTCTGTGAAGCTTCTTCTTTTCTGCCCAAGGTAATCATCAACATGACAGCCGGTCCCGCGATTAATCCAACGGATATCATAGCTAGGCTACAAAAGAACATCGAATCAGTTGTGATGGGAAAAACTGATTCGATTCGCTTATGCATGGTCGCATTGATTGCTGGCGAGCACATCCTGCTGGAGGATGTGCCAGGGGTCGGCAAGACACTGATTGGCAAATCGCTGGCAAAAAGTATCGACGCAGACTTTTGCCGTCTGCAATTTACCCCTGATCTTCTGCCAACTGATATTGTGGGGTCCAGTATCTTTAAACCCAAGACATCAGAATTTGAATTTATCAAAGGCCCTATTTTCTCCAATGTAGTTCTTGCAGACGAAATCAATCGTGCTCCACCTCGAACCCAAAGTGCATTACTGGAAGCGATGAGTGAGAAACAGGTTAGTGTCGATGGACATTCCTACCCACTTGCGGATCCCTTTATCGTGATAGCCACTCAGAATCCTTACGAATTTGAAGGGACCTATAACCTCCCCGAAAGTCAAATGGACCGCTTTCTGCTGCGTATTTCTGTCGGTTATCCTAATCCGGAAAGAGAGCTGGAAATCCTTTCGTCGCACCGCAATGGCGAACCGGTGAATCAACTAGGACCGGTAGTGAACAATTCCGATATTTGCGCATTACATGTCGCTGCCCGCAATGTCCATGTCGACGATTCCATTTCCAAATACATCCTGGATGTCGTGCATCGAACACGCAATTCCGACGAACTCAGGGTCGGTGTCAGCACAAGAGGAGCACTACTGTGGTACAAAGCGGCGCAATCGCTGGCCTTAATGGAAGGCAAGGATTTTGTCACGCCAGATCACGCCAAGCAACTGGCCGTCTCGGTGTTATCACATCGCGTTTCCCCAAGACGGCTCCTTTCGGGAGCCCAAAAACATGAAATCGAAGCCATCATGGAAAGGCTGGTCGACGAAGTCGATGTCCCTTCCTAATCATGTTGAGCAGCCCACGATTTAATAAATCACTTTCGATCAATACTGGAGATCTTGAACACCTCTTTACCAACGCATTGCCTGAGGAGAATGCCATCTCGTTTTGCTGCGTCAGCCCTTCCGAGGAGACTATCAGTCGGATTAACAACTCCTGATTTGAATTCACAAAAACTTGGACAAGCTGATTTGACATGTTCAGCCATCATCTACCCATTGATTAAACTATGAAATTCAACCTCCCTCCTCGAAAGCTACGTCTTTGCCTTGAGGGTTGGTATTACCTGTTGGTACTCGGTTTTATTGCTTCTGCGGCCGTGCTGAGAGCCGCGAATCTATTGCTGATTCTAGCCGCCATGTTGATCGTGCCATTACTTTTCAATTGGCAGTTCGCCATGGCTTCCACCCGACGCCTATTCCTCCGCCGCAGGCTACCGCTACATATCGAAGCGGGAAAAAAATTCCTTATTCACCTGACCATGGGAAACCAGCGCCGATCACTGGATAGTTGGCGAATTGCGGTCGAAGAATCGATCACCCACAAGACGCTGCAGGGAACAACCCGAACGGTAGCCATGCTCGACCGGATTCCTGCTGGAGGCGAAGAATCGATTTCATATCAAGGCTTATTAATGGATCGCGGCGAGTATGAGATGCAACCCTCCACGGTATCGACAACGTTTCCGATGGGACTCCTGCGTGCTTCGACCTGTGTTCCCAACAAGGAATCCATCTTCGTCTCGCCACGCCTGGGGAAACTCTCGAAAGACTGGCGTCGATGGATCCCGTCCGAGGACGTACACGAACCCCGCTCGGTAGGAAAAAAAGGAATCAATGACGGGCTTTTCTATGCTATTCGAGATTATCGACAGGGCGACAGCCGGCGCTCAATTCACTGGCGGAGCACGGCAAAAATGGGCCGACCGGCGGTCAAACAGTTTGAGCGACAGAATGATCAGGAACTGAATCTGATACTCGATTTATTCGCTTTTCCTGAAACGCCAGTCGGTCGCCAACAACCGCCGCCAGATGTGCAGAACATCCAACCTCCTTCGCCAGCAGGGTCCACCTCCGACCCACAAGCAGAATTGGCCGTCAGTTTTTTGGCGACCCTGTTAAGCCAGGTCTGTCATCAGGGAAGACATGAATTGAATTGCCTGATCCTGGGCGATCAGGACTGCGAATACTCTGGGGCCGCCTCACCTAAATTCCAGCGAAAGGTGAACGAATCGCTCGCCGTGGTCCAACCATCACCTGTTGAAAGCGTGACTAGTCGCATTCAGTCCTTCGTTGAAACCAACCACTTTCGCAGTTCCCTTCTTGTCATTACCACCAGGAAATTAGATCAGGGCGAACGATCGGAACAGCAATTGCCCAGCACGATTGCCACCAACGACGGACGACTACTCCGATGTCAGTGGATAAGCGTGCTGGATCCCAGTTTCGAAAAGATGTTTGATCCGAAAGAAGACCAGAGTAAAACCGGACTCAGCTCGTCCAGCCAATCCAGCTTGGCCGTCGATCGATCCAACGGCGGAGACCCTTAAGATGATCCGCGGCGAACTTGCAATTCGACTCAACATGGGTATTTTGGTCCTCACCGGCGCTTTACTACTAAGCCTCGCCCAGCAGAATTACGTCATCTTTGGCATTACGCTGATTGTTTCAGTTTTTACATTGCTGGCGATTGACACTCTGCGGCTGTTGCACTTCCCATCCGGGTTGGCTAACACCATGGCGTTTGTGATCTCCCTGCTGACCATAGGGCAATTTTTTGGAGGAGATGCAGCCACCAAGTTAAATGCCGTCGCAAACCTTTTGACCTACCTTCAGCTGGTCTTGCTCCTACAGAAAAAATCGCCACGCCTTTATTGGCAGGTAATGATGCTGAGCCTGCTCCAAGTCGTCGTGGCAGCGGCTTTGAATTTGAATTTTGGAGCGGGAGTTGCCTTCATTGCCTTTGTTTTCCTGACAGGCATGGCGATGGTACACCTCAATGAGTACCGAACATTTTACCAACTTAACGAATGGAACCATCCGGCAAACGCACGATCTCAAAACCATGGTCAACCCGGTACAGCGATTCGGGGCCACCTGAAGTACGACACAATTGGCCAGTCCATCCGCACTGGTCGTCGGTTTGCTCAGCAGGGATTTATGATGTCTTTGGCGGGCATCATCTTCGCATTTTCGGTTTTCTACTCCATACCCCGATTTGGATCCGCTTGGTATGGCCCAGGCAAGTCCACCGCTTCGGTTACCGGTTTTGCCACGGAAGTAAAATTTGGCGATGAGGGATTCCTACATCAGTCCAATGAACTGGTCATGCGGGTCTCCTTTCTAGACGATGACGATATTCCGAATCGGTTGGCCATGGACCCCTACCTGAGGGGCCTTGTTTTGCCGGACTACCTTTACCGGAACGGTTACTGGGTGTGGTCCAATCGAGAAGTCAACCATAGGGGACTCGGCAGGCGGAGCCGTACACCGATTCAAGCGATGCCCTCGACGGTCCGGGCCAATCCCGTCATGAAACAAATTATCCGGTTAGAGCCTGCAGCCAAAATCATGCTGGATTCCTCGTCCGACAACCATCTTTTGTTTTCGGTCTATCCGGTATTTAAGGGCGCCCGAACCACAGGCGACATCTTCTACAATGGTCGCGGCAAACTGCTTTTCAGAGACGTACAGGCCTCCGGTCAGTCGACAAACGGCCCCTATCAATACGAATTGGATGTCCCGAATTACAGGAATCTTGGACAGGTCCCGGCCACTCCGCTGAATCTAAACATGTTTTCATCGAGTCAAATGCAGGATGAAATCAGTCGACTGGTGGGGAAGAACCGGGCGAGATTCGAAACGGACTGGAAACCAATTACCAAAATCGCAACAAAACTACGCCAGAATTGTTCTAACCCCCAAAACCGTCGAATTGTTGCCAACGCATTTCTTAATTATTTGAAAGGCGAAAAATTTTCCTATACACGTGATCTCGGAAATATTCAGCGAAACGAATCGATCGATCCCATCGTCGATTTTGTCATCAATCATCGGTCGGGGCATTGTGAATTTTTTGCTACGGCACTGGCATTGATGTTGCGCAGCCAGGATATCCCCTGTCGGCTCGTCTCCGGATTTCGTGGTGGAGAATACAACGCTCTGGCGGGATTTTACGATGTCCGTGAAAAGCATGCCCATACCTGGGTAGAAGCCATCCTAAAACTGGAAGACTGTGAAGATTCCGACATGATGGAAACCGGACAGGTTGGCAATGCAGGTGCCTGGCTGCGGCTGGATCCTACCCCGTCGGTTCGCAGTGAAAACGAGGATTTTTCCCAAAGGAATATGGTAGAGCGTGCAGGCGACGCCATTGGTTTTGCCCAAAAAATCTGGGACGATTATGTCATGGGACTCGACCAACAAAGCCGTTCGTCCAACGGCTTTGATCCAACCATCCAACCTGATATGGAGGCTCCTCTTGTCATCGCCTTTATCGTCACCGCCACCAGCCAAATTCAGCAACTACTGAATTCTGTGCCAAGATATTTCTGGTACTGGGGCGTTCTCGGACTTGCCCTTTCATTTAGTTTGATCGGTTATTTCAGGATCTTAAGCCGCCTGAAAAAAGAACAAGGGAATCCCTCTCCGCTGGAAGTGATCCGCCAGTTGCTGCGGTCCTCTGTTCAAACGATGGCCTACCCCGCCCGCCGACTCTGGACGTCGGGCTATCGTCGCCAGCCGCCCGAAATTCATTTTTACGAAGAATTCTGCCGGATCTTGCAGCCTTATGGATTCCTGCGACGCAGTAATCAAACCCAGCTGGAGTTCGCAAGACAGGTCAAACAGCAGCTAAGAAGTGACAACGAGGAAAACCAAACAGTGATCCACAGTGCCATTGATTACGTCATTACAGCCTTTTACCTGGTTCGGTTCGGCCAAGATTCCAAGTCGCCTTTCCAAAGATCCAACTCTCGCCAACACCAGCAAGAGACGGACCGGCAACAACTACGGCAACAGCTGAAAAGCCTCAAACGGGCGTTGGAAAAAGCCTCGCTCAAAAAAGCATGAACCAAGGATCTGGTTATCTGGAAGAAAAATAACCAGAGCGAGAATGATTGCGAATCCCCCACAGCACGCCAAATTGCTAACTTATCAAGGCCCCGTCCTCTCCCGGTGAAAAACCCCATCACTATCTTCTCTGGCGACGTTTATTTATAACCAGCCTCTGGGGATCAAGATTTTCAAAGACTTTTGAGAATATGATCCGGGCATCTTTTGCATGGAGACCTTCGAGATGCCCCCAAATCGCCTACAAGATCGCTGAATATCTTTTTGACGTTGCCAACCCTCTAACGGGTCCCCCAACGCGGCAAGGCATTCGAATTTCCAGCGACATCGGAAAAGGCAGGGAACAGGGTCCCGATTCACAAAACACGATTTTACGGCATGCCCCGTGGAATATTGAAAATCATGAAACCAGAATTTGTTTTTGTCGCCTGCCGATATGGGTCAGAAAACCTGTGTAAACAGGAAATCGCTGAGCAATGTACCGACTTGCGATTTTCATTTTCGCAAAAAGGTTTCCTAACCTTCAAAGCTGACAAATCGACTGCGAATTTCCAAAAGATAAACTCGCTCACATTTGCACGTTTGGCCGGCATCTCGTTGGGAAGTATCGACGCCGAGGGACCCGAATTTTATAACCACCTGGAAGAAATTCTCTCCAAATCCGAATGCCTTCAAAAAGTGAAGCATCTACATGTTTGGGATCGAAATCTTGGCTCGGGTGACGAGGTTTTGCTGGAATGGCTGGCCAATGGCGGCAGCGGGTCAAATCATCCGATTGCAACAGATGAATTGTCGAAATTTTGCTCCCAAAAGGGATGGGCAATTAACCGTCATGCCAAACAGGATGATCATGTGATCGACCTCATTCGGATGGACAAAAACCAGTATTGGATAGGCTATCACGTTGTGGAAAGCGGACAGCAGTGCATCCCGGGTGGTGTTCCCATATTCGGTGTGCCGGAGAAGATCGTCTCCCGAGCCTATTTCAAAACTCGCGAAGCAATTCACTGGTCCCGAATCCCGTTCCAGGAAGGGGATGTCTGTGTAGAAATTGGCAGCGCTCCGGGAGGATCTTCCCAGGCACTGTTAACCAAAAAGCTGCGAGTTGTTGGTGTTGATCCAGCTGACATGGATCCCTCTATTGTTGCCAACCCGAACTTCCTGCAAATCAAGAAACGCATTTCGGACCTCAGAAAGAAAGACATCGCTGATGCTCGGTGGTTACTTTCGGACTCCAATGTCGCGCCTGGTTATACACTCGACACCGTGGAAGATATCGTACAAAACCAGTACATGAACATTAAGGGAATGATCCTCACGTTCAAAATAATGCAAGAAAAACAGATCAAGGACTTGCCAACCTACCGGGAACAGATCCGGTCTTTAGGATTTCGGTATGTTCGAATGCGACAGTTGGCATTCAACCGACAGGAGCTATGTGTGGTGGCTCTAAAGAATAAGTCCATGCTCCGGTTCGGTCGCCTGAAGAACAAACAAAAAAAATCAACCTAAACGACCTCTTCCAAAACCACCTCTCTCTTGCCAAGTGATTACCGATGACGGGATTGCCCGTCAGAAGCCAGTACAAAAGGGGTGTCGTCCTTCTAAAATTGACGAAAGTAACGGCCCTTTTCACTATCCAGCCTCATCCCATTCCAATAGGTTTCTGATTCGGAAGGTCGCAACTGAAGAGGGTCATAACCGAACCATCTGGCCACCCAACCCAGTGGAAAAAAAAGGCCAAAGTAAATCGCCGCCAAAATGAGATGGGAGACCATCCAACCGATGGGAAAGGTCACCAGCGTCCATCCGACGAAAAGCCATCTTGCCGAGGCAGGAATCCATAAACCCACCAAACCGACTGCGGCAAAACATCCATTCAACGTCCACCCCAGCGATTGAGCGCCCCATTGGTCCCGAACCAACCAACCAAGCACAACCGAAAAGGGAATCAGCAGAACGCAGAAAAACCGCAACTGCCGACTATCGGGATGGAAATTGATATCGATCACAACTTCAGCCCTCCAAACGAATTTAAAATTAAAAAAGATTTTGAAATCAAAAGGGATTTCAAATCACATTCTAATCGACAACTCTTGAACAACCGGAGAACTCCTGCCTTTTTGAGAAGATATTTAACACTTTGGTGATTCTCAATCGTCATCGACGGATTCTATGGCACATCCTGCTATTGCCCCAACCCTTTAAAATGAGTCCATGTCGTCATGGATAATCACATATTGTGAATTCAAGTTAATGGAGTTATTCAATGTCGCAAGGCAAGATGTACAAAGCAGAAGAAATAATCCCGAGGCTTCGAGAGGCGGAGGTATTGATGTCGGGAGGAATCGCACAGGATGTTGCGGCCAAGCAGATAGGTTTTTCAACACCAACGCTGATCCGTTGGCGTAAGGAGTAGGGTGATCTGCGGATGGACCAGGCGAAGCGATTGAAGGAACTGGAGAAGGAGAACGCCGGTTTGAAACGACTGTTGGCGGATGCGGAACTGAATAAAGCAATCTTGAAGGAAGCCGCATCGGGAAACTGCTGAGCCCGACGAAGCGGCGTAACGCGGTGGGGTACCTACGGGATTCTCTCGGACGAGATCGCGTGTCTCAACGTCGGGCTTGCAGGATACTGGATCAGCCTCGCAGCACACAGCGACGGGTGCTGCATTCAGCTAGTGACGACCCACGGTTGGTTCGTCGAATGGTCGAGGTGGCCAGCGTGTACGGACGTTATGGATATCGAAAGATAACTTCTTTGCTTCGAACAGAAGGCTGGCGAGTGAGTCATAAGCGAGTTGAGCGGCTTTGGCGACGGGAAGGACTTAAAGTTCCGCAGCAACAGCCAAAACGGAAGCGACTTTGGCTCGCAGATGGTTCGTGTGTGCGACTTCTAGCGGCAGGCTTCGGGATGAACTGTTGGCTTGTGAACAGTGCACGACATTGCTTGAAGCCAAGGTCCTTATTGAACGTTGGCGAAGGCACTACAACACGGTCAGACCGCATCGTTCGCTGAACTACCGACCCCCTGCACCCGAATCGCACCAGCCACTTCACTTCGTTCCGGCTACGCCTCCACTACGCGAAGTGGCTGATAAAAAGACGGTCCAAACTTAAATTAAAGCCTGGTATCGTCCGTGAGGCTGGACACTCGGATCTTGGGAATTGTAAAAAGCAAAACACAGTCGAAAAGCAAATCGCTCGTTTTCATCACTACCTGAAAGAGTTTCACACGATGCTTTTTTTTCTGATTCAGAACCGGCCTCAACAATGCGCCGTGGGGGATAAAATGACCGCCTGGGAATGGACCAATCAAAGATCGCTTGATTAATAAAAGTCGGAGAAAACCGTTCAGTCCCTCTGTTTTGAACGCCGCAAACTGTCCCCTTTAGGCGACAAATCGAACAACCCGCCAAAGGACCTTAGATCATAGAACGACTGTTTTGATGTCCTCTCAATTTGAGCCCAAAGCTCTCAGTTTGAGACGCCGAGTCCTCTCCCTGCCACCTTTTTTCGCGTTATTTTCAAGGGATTAGCGATTTCTGACTTTGGCACGCCAAATGCATTAAGGAAAAGCATCAAGAACGGCATGGGTGGTCAAGTTCAATTCCAGTGGCAAAACGCATCTGCGTGGAACTGCCAATTCTAGGTTGACTTGGGTACGGCGTGCGATTCGATTTCGCAACCCATTTTTTTGGAGAGAAAGAAATGTACAGGTTTTTCAATTTTCTGACGCTTTGCTTGACAAGTTTGATTTGCCAATCATTGGCAGCGCAACAGGTCACATTTGATGCTACCAACGGTGTCAAAATCGTCTTGCCTGCCAATCAGACTAACAAGCTGGAGCTGTACGTTTATGATTATCACACGG
>JABAAE010000010.1:46152-288042 GCA_014238905.1 Planctomycetota bacterium | reverse complement strand
AATTTTTCCAGAGTTGGTTACGTTCCTTCGTGACTGTCAGGAATCCGCCCCAGACGGTGCCGAATACGTTGTTTCTCGGTATCGCGGCCAAAATATCCGGAAAAGATTTGAACGCATGATTTCGGATGCTGGGCTGGAATTATGGCCACGTCTGTTTCACAACCTACGTGCGAGCCGGCAAACAGAACTGGAAAACCAGTTCCCGACTCACGTGGTTTGCCAGTGGATGGGGAACACACCCAAGGTGGCTGGAAAGCACTACCTGCAGACGACAGAAGACCATTTCCAAATGGCGGCCCAAGGTGTAGCAGAAACTGTAGCAGTCCATCCCAAAAAGTGTGCAGAAAGTGTAGCAGTCCACCAGAGCACCCAAGAGCAAGAAAGAACAAAAGCCCCGGTGGAAACCGAGGCTTTTCGATCTGACGTTGTTTTTTGCGAGTCATCAGGAAACTCGCCAGCTCCCCCGGTAGGACTCGAACCTACGACAAAGCGGTTAACAGCCGCTCGCTCTACCAACTGAGCTACAGGGGATCAGAAAGAAGAAGTATAGCTTTTCGTTAAAATCAATCAAGAGGATTTCGAAAGATCAAAAATCCCCATCCGCTCGGCCGCCCGATCCCGATACGGAACCCTTGTTGCACCGTTGCCGCGGGGAAGATCCAACAAGAAATCAATCTGCTTGGTCAGTCGCCGCCAAAGATGAACCGGCCCATTTTGACTCGAATTCTTTCATATCGGGTGCTCGCAATGTCTTCAAAAACGTGATGATCGCTACCCGGTCCTCCAACGTGGCATTCATATAAAGTTGCCGCGAGTAGTGCCCATCGCCATGATGCAAGTGAATTGCCGCTTCCAAGGTACCCGCCGAACCATCATGGAAATACGGCGCCGAATCGGCTACACCCCAGAGCGGAGGCGTCTTCCATTCATTGGGTAGGGTCTCGGACAATGGAAATTGAACCTGACTGTCCCCCGTTCGGACAGCAGCACCATATCCGTCGTCGTTCTCTGGCGGTGTCAGGTTGTACAGATGAAAATCTGAGTAGATGCCCTCCACTCCACCAAGATCCGGGACATGACAATCAGCACAGCCCATGACTTGAAACATCCTTTCACCACGACGAACCGTTGCCAATGCCAATTCGTCAGTCGGTAGCACCTGTTTAGGTCTTGGCAAAGCTTTCACAAAACAGACCATTTCGTGAAGCTGCCGCCGGCTCAAATCAAATCGGGCATCACTATCTTCTTCAAAAGCACCCGGCTTGTCCTGGCGTCGACCGGGAACCGACAATCCCAATTCAACCGCACAGGCCTCCGCGACAAAGTCCTCGATCGTCCCAAACTCACCTTGCCATCCAAACTTTCCCACCGTCGTTCCGGACATTTTTACTCGCCCAAATCCCTTGGAGGTAAATTTACCGGTTAGTTCGTTAGCAACCGAAGATAACATCCGGGCCGAGCCGTGATACGCAATAGCATAACTCGGTATTTCTTCTATCTTGCCCAAACCAAATAAAGCTGGAGTATTGATCGACATCGATAAGACCGGATCAAATGCCGGTGTGGTCGATGTCGAACAACCATCGGTAAATCTGACACCCGATATCTCTGGAAAGCGTTGCTGGATCTGACTAATATCCTCCTGTAACTCCGGTTCCACAGAGCGATGATGGACAACGCCACGAACTACGTCAGGTCGAATCGCCGTAGGCAAAACGGTGAACTTATGCACGTTTTTGGAGTTCGGTCCGGCCCCGCCAGTTCCACCCTGAAAATGGCAGGCTACACAGGAGACATCGTTAAAGACAGGACCTAATCCGTCACCCTGTGGAGAGAGTTCATCATCCACCGTCCACGGATGCTCAAAGAGCATTTTCCCCGCAACGATTTTCGCCGGGGTGATTCGCCTGGACCAATACTGGTAGGCAACAGTCAAAACCAAAACGACAACGATGCTTCCGATAAGGACAAAGCCCCGTTTCGAATCCAGAATATTTTGAAACATTCCACCGCCTTGCTGAAATGAAAAAGGCTCGGCACCGAGAGTGCTGAGCCTTTGCAGTAGATCCAAAAAACGGCAGGATGACAAGCCTTAAGCTGGCAAAACGGCGAATTGCTCCCGCAGCACAGACAGTGGCAATACGGCCAGATCGACATTAACTGTTGAACAGGAATTCCCGTGAATTGAGCAAGGCCCAAAACACATCCTCCAGAATTTGCTTCTTGTCGGAAGCGGCATTGACCACTTCGACCAATTTCCCCTTTTCCTCAGACGTCGGCATTCTCGTAAAACAACGAATGTAGAGTTCGTCAATGATCTCTTCCGGTTTTTTCATTTCCTTTAACCAGTTGTCGATTAAACCACCTGCGGAAATCTTGGATTGCAATGTCTGGCCATTCAACAAATGGAGCGCCTGGGACAGATTCGGTTCCATCTTGACCTCGCAGGAGCAAACGGTCTCACGGCTGGCTCGGCCAAATGCTGAGAGAAAATAGGTACTGGTGTTGCCGTCGGCAATCTGAACCGCACGAGCTCCCAACGGCAAACCTCGAAACTTGTTCTTGGTCTGGGTCACCTGGCTGATCGTATCGAGCAGCACTTCCGAACGCAGCCGGCGTAATGACCCGTGTGAAAAATTCTTGGTGTCCGTCACGTTGGTCTCATTGGTTTTGGTGCTCAGCTGATAAGTTCTGGAAACGCAAATGTCCCGAACCAACTTCTTGAAATCATAGTTGTATTCAGTAAACTTCGATGCCAAGGCCTCGAGCAATTCCGGATTAACAGCAGGGTTACTGACCCGTACATCATCGACGTCGTTGATGATTCCCTGCCCAAAAAAGTGAGCCCAAACCAAATTGGAAAGGTTCTTTGCGAAAAATGGGTTGTCAGTCGAAGCAAGCCAGTTTGCCATAATTTCGCGGCGGTCTTTTCCCTTGGTATCAGGGGCTTCGCCACCCAGAAATTTAGGCGGCATAACGCGTTTGTCGACCAGATGACGGACCTCGCCGGAGCGAGAGTTAAAGACAATCGTCTCGCGAGGATCTTCACCCCGTTTGCGACCAATCTGGGAAAAGAAGGCGGCAAAACTGTAGTAATCATCCATCGTCCAACGATCAAAAGGATGATTGTGACATTGGGCACACTGGATTCTCATCCCCATAAACACCTGGGCCACATTCTCAGCAACCTTTAATGTATCTGTTTCATTCTGAAAGTAATTGGTGGCAGCGTTGGCAAATGTCCCACCCTTAGACGATAACAACTCTCGAACCAATTGATCCATGGGCATGTTGTTGGCAACTCGTTCCTGCAACCAGTTGTAATACAAAAGCATCGACTTGTAGGAAACTCGATTGGATGACTTGATGGTCAACAGCTCCGACCACTTCATCACCCACATTTCAACAAACTCTTTTCGGCCTAGCAGTTCGTCGACTTTCTTCTCGCGTTTCGCAGGATCGGTGCTTTTCATAAAAGCATCAAAATCTTCAACCGATGGCAGCACACCACAAATGTCCAACGAAACTCTCCGAAGAAACTCTTCATCGGTGCAGACCTCCGATGGATTCATTCTTAGTTTCAGGAACTTCGAATTCATGTGTTCATCGACGTAATTATTCGCTGGCGGATTAGACCACTTGAAATCAAATCCTTTTGGCAAAGTAATAAAATGGGAACCGACGGTGTGAGTGTCAAATCTCGCCATCACGAACGACTCACCCCGAGCCTGAGCGGTAATCAGCCCATCTTGAGAAACCTTTGCCGAATTCTCGTTGTTGGAAGAAAAATACGCCAACGAAGTCACGTCGCGATTGGAACCGTCGGAATAGTTGGCCCTGACCGTTAACCGCTGCTTTGTGTCCTTGCCATCTAGCACGCCATTCTTGGGATAAAGCTCCACCGAAGTGACCGTCGGAACCGGCCCCGCATCATTCAAAGCACCATTCTGAAGCCATTCCAAGAGGGTATTGTAATATTCACTACCAACTTCCATTCGCTTTCCCCCGGTATGTGGAACTGAGCCAATGGATTTCTCAATGAACAGTGAATCCTCCGGGATTGCCAAATTGATTCTCCGCCCGGCAAATTCACGGGTGATTCGGTGATAGTCGCCATCAGGATCAAAACCAAACAGGGAAAGACGAAAACCGTCTTTCCCTCGTGCCGCCCCGTGGCAACTCCCCGTATTGCAATTGCTTTTCATAAAGACAGCCATCACATCGGACTTGAAGCTGATCGGCTTGGACTCGGTCGCCTGCTTGACCTCGATAGGAATCGTCACGTTCAAATTGGCATAAGTGACCGTCAGCGAAGCCTTGCCGTCGGCCAGCGGAAAAAAGACATTTTTCGCCTGTTTGACAATCGATTCACCAGACACCTTCCAGGCTACTTTTTCGGTCACATCCTCAGTCAATCCATTTTCATAAAAAGCCTGAACGACGACCGACTGCCGATCCCGCGCAGTGGTGAGTTGCATATTTTCGGGATAAACCTTGATCGCCGTGGGAGCAAGATCGTTAGCCAACGTCAATGAATGGGTCAATTCGCTAATAAAAGCCAAGCAAATAATCAGCGTCAGGATTCTTGCATTCATGTTTTCACCTTCTTTGTTCCTGGTCGGTTTCCGTTCGCAGTTTTTCCTTGGCAGACCCAAAACGAGTCAACCAAAGAAAGTCTCCATGTTTCCAGCTTCTTTTTTGTTAATCTGTTCAAACCAACGAGTTCTTCATTGGCAATCTTAGTTTACTCTCCACCCTCTTCACGTTGTTTTTTCGCGGCCAAGCGAAGCTTTTCAAGTCGAGAAAGTGGTTTTTCTTTTTTGGGCTTTGGAGCGGCCTTGGCAACAACCGGTTTTGGTTTGGGAGCTGCGGGCTTGGGTGCTGCATTGGGTTTGGGCGGCAACGGCTTGTCGATCTGCAATTCAGTTCCACCGGCTCGAGCCACGACAGGTTCATTTTCTTTCAACAAGGTTACCCTGCAGAAAACGTTCTTATGTTTCCCCGCCGGACTCGCTTTGTCAGTTTTCAACTTGAAGACCAACTCCTTAGTTTCCTTGTTAAACTCCAAAACTTCGGTCGTCACTTTGTTTGGCAGCCCAAGTAATTCCGCCTTGGCATTCCCTTCAAATTCCGCTAACTGGTTCAGCTTACAGAGCACCTCTGTTTCCTGACCCTGCTCACACGAAGTTCGCTGCATTTCAAAAGTTACAAACTGGTCTGCGATGGTCAGCGATGCCAACTGAGACCCAACCCACGCTTCGCCATTGACGGCCGAAGAACCGATCACGTAAATCGGCCACTCCTTAATTTGAGCATTCGCACTGGCATTCAATGGATAGTAACCCTCGGACTTATCGGCCGGAATGGTGATCGCACTGGTTGTCCCCACCCCTGGAGGCCGAAACGGAAACTGAACCCGAATGGCTCCTTTGAAACCCTCTTTGCGTTTGACAACCACTTTTAGACTCATCGAACCGCTGCGCACCAAGGGTGCTTTGGGTTGCTGTATTTCCAGTTCAAAGGGGAGCGACTCTACCACCACAATCGGCAATTTCTTGACCGTACAGGGATAATAAAGTGTGTTGTTGGGCGGCCCCAAGACAAAGTCGGCTAGATTTTGATAGCCTCCCACAATGTTGACTTTCGGATCGACATGACGACCTTTGAACTCAACGAGTTTCCCTCCCAGCGGCGCGTCAGCAGCGGCCTCAAAAACCACTGGCATCGTTGTCAAATTAGATGCCATCGGCTGGCACACCATTTTTACACCTGCTGGCAAGTCGTCAGCGTCCAGTTTTATTTCCCCGCCAAAATTAGCCCGCGAAGCCGAAACCAGAGTCGCAAACCGATTCCCTTGGGCGACAAAGATGGCTTGCCGATACTGGGAATAGCGATCAACTCGCGGAATGCCCAATGTCAATTTGGGAGAGACCGGATGAAACTCAAGTCGGTAAACGAAGTCCTTCTGCCCCCGACTAAGGTGATCGGTCACCCTGATGACATATTCCCCATCCGCAGGAACGGTAAACCTTAAATAGCTGTCTGGCCCGCGGGAATCGTCGTTGCCAGCAATACTGCGACCGTCGGCATAATAGACATTCACAACAGAATCCAAACCACTGCGGATGCGTCTAGCGAAACACTCCACCTCAAAAACCTGGCCTTTTTTTGCACTGAAGCGAAAACAATCCACATCCCCCGGCTTTGAAATAATCCCGTTAAACGCATGGGGAAGCTCAACAGGGCAAGCGGTCTTGATGGACTCATTAGGCTCGACTTCGAGTGCATTTCCCTGATCATAAACACGAAACGGGATCGGCGAGGGCGAGGTTCCATCGGAGGTCAGGGCGTAAACACCTGACCGCGCGTCGTTGACCTCTGGCACTTTTATCTTTTGTTTGATTTCCCCGCTGGGATCTCCCAGAAACGTCAGCTCCATCTCATCCCCGGCTTTGCCTCCGGCCGGAAAAACATGCGTCGGCCGTGGAAAGGTTCCAACGTGCAACCGATAGCGGCAATTTCCATTTCCACCGTAGGAAGATTCCCGTACCTGTACGTAATATTTCCCATCCTCAGGCACCACAATCGAAGCCAAAGAATCCTGACGAACCAAAGGAACGTCATCACCAGCTGACAGCTCAAACCGCTTGGAGTCAAGAATCGCAAGATAGGGATCAAACAGGTAGGTTCCTAATCGAATCGCTTCGACTTCGGCAGATAAACGCTGGCCTTTCTTGCATTCCACCACGTAATAATCCACGTCTTCGCTGGCCACGACGCCCGCCACTGTTACGTTTAGTTCAACAGCCTGGGCTTCTTCCACCGAACCGTTCTGTTCTTTTTCATCGACTTGCGGGAATGCCCCCACAAAGAACGATCGAAAATCCGAGACGCCGCTCCGGGTCCGCACCTGGGCGATGTGTTCTCCCAAGCGGCAATCCGCAGCGACTTCCACCGTGACTTTAATCGAGTTGGCATTGACCGCTTCAATTTTCTTGGCCGTCACACCCTTGGTGTAAAAGAAAATCTCTTCGGCGTCGTTGAGCCGCGCTCCACTAAACGTCAAAACATGCTCATGCCCACGCTGAACGCCACGTGGCATAATCAACGTCAGTGACGGTGACGACGCCATGACGGCCGAATAAGGGATCGCAAAAAGAAGGAACAGCGCCGCAATTGCTCTATAAAGCATTGGAACTCCGCCAAATCAGAAGGGGTCTAAACGGGTCGGTTAACAGCGATTTCCACCGCTGTGTTAAGTCAAATCCAGAATATCGTCCTTATCCAAGAACTCTATACCAGAAGCTCCTGACGCACCTTTCCTCCATCGACAATTTCGATGGGTCGGTCACCTGGAGCCATCAATTCCTTGTCGGCAACAATCCCCATCTGGTTGTAGATGGTCGTCGCCCAGTCCTCAACATTCAGTGGGTCGTTTTCAGGCTCACTAGCGATGGCATTGGAAGATCCATAAACCATCCCGCCTTTGACACCACCACCTGCCATCACAACGCTGAAAACTTTAGGCCAGTGATCTCGACCGGCATTCGCGTTGATTTTTGGTGTTCGCCCAAATTCTGAAGCGATACAAACCATGGTCGATTCCAATAGCCCACGATCTGCCAAGTCCTTGATCAACATGGCATAACCTTGATCAAAAGCAGGCACCTGGCTTTTAATGGAACCATCAATGTTGCTGTGCATGTCCCAACCGCCATAGGTCAGCGTCACAAACCGAACGCCTGCTTCGACCAAACGTCTCGCCAACAACATTCTGGCGCCCGCGGTATTGCGTCCATAAGCGTCCCGAAGCTTCGGATCCTCTTTGTTGATATCGAAGGCCTCACGAGCTTTCTGAGAGCTGATCATGCTGTAGGCACGCTGGTAAAAAGAGTCCATCGCATCCAATGAGTCTGATTTCTCAGTCTGACGGAAATGATCATTAACGATATCAAGTAACTGTCTTCGTTTTCCAAACCGCGTGTCATCAACGCCACCAGGAAGCTTCAAATCACGCACCTGAAAATTTCCGCTTGCCGGGTCTGCACCGAGGCTAAAGCCAGCGAATGAAGAGCTGAGGTAGCCAGTCCCCGCAAATTCATTGGGCTGATTGGGAACACAGACGTATGGCGGCAAATTGTTTTTTGGACCGAATTCGTGTGACACCACGCTCCCCATACTGGGATACTTCAGCGCCGGACTCGGACGATAACCGGTGAACATATTGTGTGTTCCCCGTTCATGGGCGGCTTCGCCGTGGGTCATGCTACGGCAAATCGCAATTTTATCAGTGATCTTTGCGGTATTCTTTAACATCTCATTGATGCGAATGCCCGATACATTGGTTTCGATGCTGTTCATCGGGCCACGATACTCAATCGGGGCATAGGGCTTGGGATCGAAGGTCTCCTGATGAGCCATACCGCCAGGCATAAAAATAAAGATGACTGACTTTGCTTTACCTTCTTTGCTTTCGTAGTTTTTTTGATCCGCTTGGGCTTCACGGGCACGAAAAAAATCGGCCAGCGTTAGGCCACCGACTGCACCAACGGTCAACATGTTACGACGACTAAGACGATTACCCTGACACTTCATAATGACAGCTCCATTTTCAATGGGTAAATGGGGGAATACTGGATAGTATTGGAAACGATGACTCCGCCAAGAATCATGACATGAGGTGGGACGAGAGACTTCCGATGTCTCCCATAAACTTGTTCAAGCTAGAAAGACTAAACCAAAAACCCACATTTGTCAATTCAAAGGCACAGAAAACCACCCTTACGGAGGATCCTGGATCTTGAAATTCGGCGACAGGTCGAACACATGGTGGGAAATCGAAAATACCCCCTGAGAACCCCGAAAGCGAATAAAGCTGGGCTAATCGGAGCGGACCACCGGGGAAAGCGGGGCATTCTTCCGATTTTATTCACTGAATCATCCAGCAAACTTGGCGAAATCCTTCGACCTTCGGCTCCAAAAAAAATTTCAATAAAGCAACCACTCAGATGGGGTTTTATTGCTCAAGCTCGGGTAAAACCGTGCCACATAAATATGGGGCAAGCAAAAAACTGCCTTGACGAAAAAACCGAGTTTTGAGAAACCAACACGATGGTCTTTAGTCCAATTTCAAATTTTACAAGATATTCGAGGCAAAAATGCGGCGAAATCAAATCGTTGCGGTAGTGGTTGCGGCCACCTTTTCATTCCTCCCGGTCGGTTGCAACAAGTCCGAAAAGACATCAACGGTCGCTCCAGCTCCGGAGAAACGATCCTCCACCACCGATATCAATTCGGTGCTTGCTGTCCCCAGCGAAGGAAGCGGAATGACTTCGCCGGCCAAACAGAACCCTGGTCCGATTTCCCATTCGCTGAACCCGTCGACGGTCACCTCCCGATATCTCGCTTCGCTTCAAAACGCCTTGACCAAAGGCGGAGCCCTCAATACTGCAAACGATCTTTTGACTTCAAAAGCAAGGGAAGCAACACGCACCGCCAATGTAGATGTTTCTCTACCGGGATCACCTAACGCCAAATACCTGGTCCATCAAGCCGAATTCGTTACCAACGAACGTAACGTTGCGCACGTATTAACCTCGTGGAATGATTCCGTGGAAGGGCAGGACTACCAATACGACGTCACCTGGGTTCTAAAAAATGATGCCGATAACGGCTGGGGAATCGCTGGGATGATCACTGCCGGAGAGAACCCTGGTGACACCATTGTTTTCAATTTCGAGGATGCTGCGGACATTGTCAGCAAGGGCGTTCCGGAGGAAAACAAAACCCAAACGGCTCAAAACAAAAGCGGCGAACCCAAAATCCGTTAAACAGTTATTCAGCAACCGCCGCGGTCAACGACGAATCCTTCACTTGAGCTTGTAATCATCCGCGATTGCCAAATGTGCGACCGCGGAATGACCGGAATTCCCACGATGCAAAAGCAATGTGGACGTAGTTTTTCGGCTCAGGTGTTCGGAAATCTAACACTGCCATACGACTGGACTGAAATTGAATTACGGCCAATATCTTAATCTGAATTCAATCCTCAACGCGCAGTTTCCAGAGAGCGAAAAGAAGGGGTTGCTGGCGCATGATGAAATGCTCTTCATCATTACGCACCAGGCGTACGAACTCTGGTTCAAACAAATTCTTTTCGAACTGGATTCAGTGGTCGGTATTTTTCAGGACCCCGTGCTGGATGATCAAAAAATGGGGGTAGCTCATTCCCGGCTGGAAAGAGTCATTACCATACAGCGGGTCCTGGTGCATCAAATCGACATCATCGAAACGATGACGCCCATGGACTTTTTGGAATTCCGCGACTTGCTGATTCCCGCATCCGGATTCCAAAGCATCCAGTTCAAAAAGATTGAAATTATTTTAGGTATCAAGAAAAAATCGCGCACACCAGCCGATCAAGATTTCTTTCGCACCCGACTGCAAGAGTCAGAACGCCAGACTTTGGAAGATCTCGAATCCCGGCAATCTCTCTTGGAATTGTTGGAAAACTGGCTGGAGCGAATACCCTTTCTTGAATTTGGTGAATTTGACTTTTGGAAAGCCTATCAAACGGCCGCCAACAAAATGTTTGAACGTGATGAATCGATCATCCGTTCCAATTCCGATCTTTCCGCCGAGGAAATCGCCTTTCAGGTGACAGCCCTGCAGAATACACGTAAACAGTTCCAGTCCCTTCTGAATAAATCAGATGCGAACCACTTCAACCAGGATCCGCATTTCTGTATGAACCAGCGTGCTGTGCTGGCCGCCTTGTTCATCAAGCTCTACCGGGACCAACCCATCTTGCATCTTCCATACAAGTTATTGACCAACCTCATCGAAATTGATGAACTCTGGACGACTTGGCGACAACGACACGCCATCATGGTGCAAAGAATGCTGGGAACACGGATTGGAACCGGCGGTTCAGCGGGAGCGGATTACCTGAAAAAAACAACTGAAAAAAACCGCGTCTTTTCCGACCTGTTTCACCTTTCGTCGTATATGATTCCGCGGTCAGAATTACCCGAATTACCGGAGTCGATCAGCCGACAACTCGGTTTTTATTTTACGCCGCAGAATTAGGTGCCTCGACCCATCACAGGATCCTTCTCGACCGGATTCGCCGGAAACAAGCTCTTTTTGATCTCAAATCTCCACTTTTTGATCTCAAACCTCCAACAACCGGCGGCCTGAATTCGACCGCCACTCCCCGACCGCCACTCCCCGACCGCCACTCCCCGACCGCCACTCCCCGGCCGGCAACCTTCAACGGTGACCGAACTGAACCGTCCTCGGTTCACTTGATCAGCTTCCTCCATCGGCTCTGCGCAACTCACGCAAATCAAAAAAAAGACCGGCCCAGCCGGTCTTCGATTTTCGATGAAGTCGCCAACTCGACCATCTACGTCGTTTCGCTCAACACCGTTCGCCAGCTCCTGTTAAGCACCCAGCAATTCCTTTAACAGATTGTCGATGTCTTTGGCGTTCTGTTCTCCGCTCCCCACACGAATCAATCGGATCTTACCTTTTTGATCAATCAGGACCGCATGAGGAATGCCCGTTACGCCATAAAACTGGGAAAGGTCCGAATCGGATTGGATGGCAAATCGGTGAGTCAATTGATGTTTGTCAGCAAATTTCTCCAACATCTTGATCTCGTCCATCGGCTGAACTTTTCCCTGAGAACGCGTCGCACGTTTGGTGGTATCATCCCATGTGTAATTGTAAAAACGGGTCATTCCCAAAATCACCAACCCCTTATCGGCATACTTTTCCTGCCACTGGCGAAGATGGGGAAAAGTGGCAATGCAAGGACCACACCAAACTGCCCAAAAATCCAATAGCACAACCTTTCCCTTCAAATCTGCTGCGCTTATCGCATCTCCATTTGCCCACTGGCCAATTTCCATCTCCGCTGCATCTTGACCAATCAACGCCAGAAGTTTCTTGCCAGCGGCAATCATCGACTCGAGCCGACCAAACTTACTTAATTGCTGATCGACAAGCTTTTTGGTGTTATCGTCTTCGGTTTTCTCTTTGGCTTTTTCCAGAACAGCCTTCCCTTCGGCAAGCAGCACCTCTGCTTTGTCGGGTTCGCTACGGGCCAACGGTCCAGCAGCATTGATCGCCTTGGCGGCTACCATTTGCACGGCTTGAAGATCGTCAGGATTGGCCTCCAGTTTGGCGATCAACTCCTTCATCGACGTCCGGGTCAGTGCGATTCGTTGTTTGTAGGAATTCACGACCCGTTTGGCTTGCAGCAACAGTTGCTGAGATCGTCCCTCGGTGGGTTTGACCTGTTCTAAAAATTTCAACATCCCATCAAGCTTTGCTTCGGCCTTATCCGGATCAACATTCATCATCGGTGCGATTTGCTGAAGGTTGCTTCCCATGTAGCGATTAAAAGCAGCTAAATCATTGGGGTTCTCCAGGATCGATTTTTGCAACTTGGTATCACCGTCGGAATCTTTTTCGTCGTCGGCAACCACGGGATTCATCAAACCCAGTATCAGCATGAGAACCAAGGTTAAATTTTTCATTGTTACTCCAAGAACTTTCGAGATATTAGAACTTTCGAGATATTAGAACTTTCGAGATATTAGAACTTTCGAGATATTAGAACTTTCGAGATATTTAAAGGTGCGGTGCGAGTAGGGCCGAAACAGAAATTCCGAATCGGAATCACAATCCAGACCGATGACCGGTTCTCCGCGTGGTCCGAGGCGCTAGAGTCGTTTTTTCCGCATCGACAAATGTGTCGCATCTGTCCGCGGGACCGGTTTGAAGAACTGACGAATTCTAACAAGAGGCCTCGATAAATTCAAACGAGCAGCACCTCATTCGCTACATCCCCCTTGTTGCCAAGACCTGCATTTTCTGTTGAGATCTCGTACGGGCGATATCAGCCAAAGCCCCGCTTCCCCTCTGCGGTGATCGCCCCGGCAAGCCTGCCGATGTACCATGGATCAACCCCGACAAAGAACATCCCGGCCGGGGTTGATAAAAGTCAATGGCTTGAAAACACGCTTGGTCCCTACTCAATTTCGGGAAGCTTGATTTTGAGGAGCTTGCCACCCAGTTGATCTCCCTCAGCGGTTCCAATCACAGTGACGTAGGCGTGACCATCACTAGCGATGACCATAGCGGTCGCTTTGTCCAAGGCCATGACCTTGGTGCATTCGACGCCAGGTTCGCCATCGACAGTCGCTTTGGTGAGGTGATACAGCCCACCCGCTTTGGTATCAATCCAGTTAAAGTCCAACGCATACATCTGGTATGACTTGGTGTCATAGGCGACTGAGGTAATGTCACTTAATCCCGTTTCAAAGTTGGCAAGCATTTCACCGTTGCCAGCACTGTAAAAAGTCAGCAAACCGTCTCCGGGTACGGTAATTTCCCCCATTTGGCCCACCACGATATGCCCGTTTTTGGGGTCAATGGTCAAACCAACAGGCGCGTCGACTTCGACAGCTTCCTTGGTCGCAATGTTGCGGGCATAGCCGGAGAATTTCCCATCTTTGATCGTTGCCTTGGAAACCCACCCCTTGGTGTCGTCACCATTGCAGGAGACAAAAACCGAATCGCCAGCGACCGCTACCGCGTAGAAGTTGCCTTCGCCTTTGATTTCTTCGGTGGGTGCCAACTTCATACTGGAAACCATGGCATCCGCCTTGATGGATGAGCCCACTGCCGGAACCTCGTAAAGTCGCAGCAGTTCTTCACCATCTTTGTATCCACCCCCGCCAACTACCAAGTGCCCGTCTCCATAAAACGCCAGTCCGAGCGGTCCAATGTTGTACTTGGGTCCCTTTCCGTAAACGTCAATTGGAAAATCAGTAATGACCGGGACAGCCTTGCCATTTTCGATTCTGCAAATGGTGCCGGCCCCGCTATTGGCGACGAAGACATGACCGGTCTTGGGTTGAATCGCCACCCCACAAGGGTTGTTCAATCCAGAAACAACCGTTTCGGAAACCACTTCATTGGCAGCTACCCAGCTGCCAACAATCATAAATGTAAAAAGGGAAAACAGGCAGGTTAATTTTTGCATTTGTAACTCCGTTGGATGTCAATGAAAAAAGCAAAACCGATCATGAATTTCGGATGGGTTGCTTTTCGGTTTTCTTACTTGGGAAGTGCTGGGGGATCCACCGTAGGATAATTCGCGCTGGACAACCCTTCTTTTAAAAACACGATCAGGTCTTTTTTTTGCTGATCGGTCAGATTCAATTCAAAGATTTCTTCGTCCAGTTGGGGATTGGCATTACCACCTTTGTTGTAGTAATCGACGATCGCCTCCAGCGTTTTAAAGCTGCCATCATGCATGTACGGCCCGCTGCGAGCGATTTCCCGTAACGTTGGTGTTTTGAATGACCCTTTGTCTCCCTCGACTTGGGTTTCAACGAAACGCCCCAAGTCCGGACTGGAACCGTCAAAACCGATTCCAATATTGTGAAACGCCCCATCGGTGAAATTCGATCCGGCGTGACAAGCGCTACATTGGGCCTTATTGAAAAACACCCGCCGACCGCGTTCAGCCGCTTCTGATAATGCTTTGGTATCTCCGTCCTTGTACTGGTCGTAGGGTGAATTCCCCGAGAGTACGGTTCGTTCAAACGCCGCGATAGCCTTGGCCACATCGCCAGAATTAGGCTTGTTACCGAACACATTCTTGAATTGCAGAACGTAGCCCTCGATACCGTTTAAGCGCTTTTCAAGTTCGTCCAACGACAAGCCCATTTCGATCGGATTCTGAATTGGACCGAGCGCTTGTCCCTCAAGATGTAGCGCCCTACCGTCCCAGAACTGAAAAACCTGATATCCCGAATTGATAATCGTAGGTGAATTCCGCCCACCTTTCTGACCATCAATCCCAGTGGCAAACGTCTCCCCGTTGGACCATCCCTTGTTGGGGTCATGACAGGAAGCGCAGGAGATCGTCTGATCCTTGGAAAGCCGTTTGTCGAAATAAAGTTGTTTCCCCAACTGTATTTTTTCCAACGTCAACCGATTGTCGCGAGGAATCTTGAGCTTTTTCAAGCCCTTGGGAATCTCAAGCTTAAAATCGTCATTGCCCATCGCACCGATGGCCAGAATTACCAATAAGCCAGTGAAAACACCAGCACCCATATTCAACTTGAATTTCATTTCGCTCTCCGAGGAATCCGGTCTGATTTTGCACAATCCCCACCTGAATCACAACTACCCGCAGAGCGAATCGTCAGCGAATTTCAAGACATTGAAAAATAAACTCGGGCACGCCCCCCGTTTCACTCTTGATCGGTGAGGCCCTGTGGGCATCACCAGATCGCATTCAGGGTCCGGCCACCCGGGTGTTTCCACCCTCTCGCTGCCCCCACCTTCAGGGTAAACCGTGCAGGCAGAAACCACAGTAATATTTATTAACCGCCTCCTGATCGCAGTCGATCGGCATCGATGCAGGCTACCTAACTTGTCGCCGTTGTTGATGACGGCCCACCTACCGGTGGCAGACCACAGGCGAATCTGGCCCTGATCCAGTCTTGTCTAATCAACCGCCGGGTAACCCCGTTTGGCCTCAAAATCCTTGATATGGTCTAGGTGACTCAGGGTGGATCCGATGTCGTCGATTCCGTTTAAAAGGCAATCTTTTCGAAATTGATCAATCTCAAAA
Organism: Planctomycetota bacterium; assembly: GCA_014238905.1. Taxonomy (GTDB): domain Bacteria; phylum Planctomycetota; class Planctomycetia; order Pirellulales; family Pirellulaceae; genus JABAAE01. Next base: position 272,384 of record JABAAE010000010.1, on the reverse strand, counting down.
TGGGCTGTAAACCGGTCACCGATCTGGACGGACTGCTCCTGTAAATTGACGCTCATCTCCAAAGGACCATTTTTGGAATTCAGCTCAAAAATCAAATCGATTTCCTCTTCGGTTAACACAATTGGCAGCAAACCGTTTTTGAACGAATTATTAAAAAAGATATCAGCAAACTTTGAAGAGACAACGCAACGAAAACCATAATCGTCCAGCGCCCATACCGCATGCTCGCGACTCGATCCGGAGCCAAAATTCTCACGAGCTACCAAAATGGATGCGTTGGCCAGAGCTGGATCGTTGAGTTCAAATTCCGGATTGGTTGTTCCGTCATCGTGAAATCGCCAGTCAAAAAAAAGAAATTGCCCAAATCCGGTCCGTTCGATGCGTTTTAAAAACTGCTTGGGGATAATCTGGTCGGTGTCTACGTTGGCACGATCCATCGTGGCCAAAACGCCTGTATGATTGGTAAATGAACGCAATTTTGCCTCTTTGAATTTGGTTTTGTCTTTGGTTTTATTCAGTTTCATTGAAACCTATTGTGGTCCGATGTCACTGGTGGGCTGTGGCCGCCTCCGCCTTCCCCAAAGGCCCAGTTTCTTTTCTTTTCCTTCATTTAACAAGACCCTGCTCGCTTGCTTTGAACTCTCACACGGCGCGACGCAACCGTTCCCGAGCCAGTGCCGAATGAATCGCTAATTGCTTTCGGTGGGGAGATTGGATCGGTGAGGCTTTTGAATGCTCGATGACGTCGACGGTTTGCCAATGGACAGGGAACACCCACGAAAGGACTTGTACTGTCTGCCGCTGATCGAGCCAGCCGCGATAACCGAAACCACTGACTCGCCTGGCAAATCAACGGTTACTTAAATCAACGGTTACTTAAATCAACGGTTACTTAAATCAATAAACCCAGCGTTCGGATGTTGCCTGGCCGGCAATGGCGTTCACCCGCCCACGTACGACTGAGCGACCACCGGTTCCCTGACCTAGCGTCAACTCCCCTGCCCTAACCCAACGTCCAAGAACAACGGTCAGCCAATCAGTGAGGCCTCGAAAGGGTCGTCGGAAAGATAAGCTCAACCCAAAACAGGACGTGTTACCATCCATCAAAAATAAGCCAAAACCGTCGGCACCCAGCAGATAGACGTGGGTTGTTTCGTCCTCATTTTATTTGGCAGCAATGGCGGTCAGGGTTTAATTTTCCAAGCCTCGGCTGCGAGAGTTGAACCGTTGCACGCCGCGCATCCCCAATATGCAGACCATTGCTTGTAGTCGTTGCCGTCTTGGATAAGAGAAATCAATTTACCTTTACCTTCGGTAGAACGTTGATGGACACGGTTTTTCCATGCCTGAATTTCTGCCGGTTTGATTTCAGAACTGGAATCCAGTTTTACTCGCACCCATCGCTCGACCAGCAGAGACAATCCCTCCAGGCGTTGTCTGGTGGCATCGCTTAAAAGTGTTTTCTTCCATTGGGCGCCTAATCCAGGCAGTGTTTTTTGTGCTAATTCGCGATCCCCTCCCAACGATTCGGCTTTGCGATTTTGATAAGTCAGGAATGCCTCAAAGGTGGGCTCGCAAAGTGGACAATCCAGTACGAAGCTTCGCTTCATGCGTTCACGCATTGTTTTCTTATCCTTTCTGCTTGTTTTCTTGCCAATGATATTCGCGACGATTTTGTCGCTAACCGCATCTCGGTAAAGGCCCTCCAAAACGCCGGCGTAGACCGCTCTGCAGACAGGATCCTTTCTCCAGTCGGCCACCGATTCGGGCTCGACTTTCTTTTCTTGGCCATAATCGACGGTTGCGACTAGCAAGCCAAACGCCACCACTAGAGCCAATAAAATTCGCATGATCTTTCCTTATGGGTATGGTAAAAATGATCGTTTGTTCATTCTAAGATCAATGCCTCAAATGGTCCTCCCCAGATCATCCCGATGCACAAACTTCTTACAAAGTTGTCGATCTTATGCGATCACGCAGGCCAACCACTCGTTGGGATCTTGACGTTTTTCAGAACGGAGTATTTTGTTCGCGATTTAGCAAAGGCCTTCGGCTGCTAACGTATTGAGTGATGACGCTGCTCCACGACAATCATGAAAATGGACCTTCACTACTAGTCCCATCAAACCTGTCGATACGCCACCCCGCAATCGACAGACTGGCCGGCAACAGAAAGACGATTTGGCAATAGTCCCCGCCCGCTTTTAAACCGCACTGTCATTCCTACGCAAAGCCCAGTCTACCGGACAGGGGCGAACGTTGTTTTCTTTAGGCTGTTCAGGTGGTAAAGTCGACTTACCTTTGGCCGCGATGTTATTTCGTTTTCGAGTGTCCCATGTACCGCTACCGCCTCTTGTTTCTACTCATCATTTCCACTGCTCAATTCACCTGTTTGGTGGCACAGCAACCCATAGATTACAAGACGCTCTCCGACCTGGCTTACCGGAAGAATGCGGCCGGTTACGCCAAAGAGCGATGCAAACTGGACATTTATTATCCGTCAGGCCAAAAAAACTTTGCAACAGTGGTCTGGTTTCATGGTGGAGGTCTCAAGGCTGGAAATAAATCGATCCCCAAAGAATTAAAAAACAAAGGGCTGGCGGTCGTCGCCGTCAACTATCGATTACACCCGAAAGTCAAATCGCCAGTTTACGTTGATGATGCGGCCGCTGCGGTGGCTTGGACAATCCAAAACATCCAACAGTATGGGGGCTCCAGTAAAAAAGTGTTTGTCAGCGGTCATTCGGCCGGCGGTTACCTGACCAGTATGGTGGGCCTGGATAAATCCTGGTTGGCAAATTACGGTGTCAACGCCGATGATCTGGCTGGACTCATTCCCTACAGCGGACACACCATCACACATTTTACAATTCGAGCCGAACGCGGAATTGACGGGAAACAGCCCATCGTCGATCAAATGGCTCCCCTGTTTCACGTTCGCAAAGATGCGCCGCCTATCCTATTGATTACCGGTGATCGAGATTTGGAAATGCTGGGGCGATATGAAGAAAATGCCTATTTTTGGAGGATGCTGAGAGTCACCGGACACCCTGCCGTTGAGCTGCATGAACTCGATGGTTACGATCACGGACGAATGGCCCAGCCCGCTCATCCCCTCTTGGTCCAATTCGTCAAACGAATTTCAAGAACCAAAATCAAGTGATCGACCGTTAAAAGGCACAGGAAATCATCTGGAGATTTCTCCTGTATCGAAGCCGGAAATGAAGTGCCGCTAAGCTTTCTAAACCATCCTACTCCCGGTAGCTGCGGCCACTAGTAGCGTAGACGCACAAATGGGCATCACAGCTCGGCATCACATCCCGGCATCACAGCTCGGCAACACAGCTCGGCAACCGACTCTGGCAATAGGGGTCGCTAATCCGCCTCCAGAGACAGGTAAGGAAACAGAGTGATCTCCCCCGATTGTTCCTGAACGCCGGCTGCTTCGTCACTGCCTGCTGCTTCGTCACTGCCTGCTGCTTCGTCACTGCCTGATCATTATTGCCAAACGGCCAACCCGCCACACTTGATTATATAATGTTTATGTAATATACCATACATCACCCCTGTTAGAGCTTCCTCGCAAACCAAGATCAACAGAATGACGTTAGCCAAATTAAAAACATTTTCGCTACACGGTATCGCTGCAGTCACCATCGAAGTGGAGGTTGACGTTTCAGCGGTCGCCATTCCCAAGACCATTCTGGTCGGGCTTCCCGAAGCCGCTGTCCGCGAATCCACCCATCGCATTGCCAGGGCCATCGTCAATTCTGGCTTTGAAAAACCGCGTGATCGAATCGTCATCAATCTCGCTCCAGCCGAACTCCCAAAACAGGCAGCAACATTTGATCTTCCCATCGCTCTGGGCATGTTGATCGGCAGTCATCAATTGCCAGCTGATCTCTTGAATAATTTCGCGATCGTGGGGGAATTGGCGCTGGAGGGCCGCGTTCGTCCCGCCAAGGGGGTGCTATCGATGGCGATCCAGGCGGCACGGGAAAAATCGCTGCGTGGCATCCTGGTCCCCAGAGAAAATGCGAAAGAAGCCGCCGTCGTTGAAAGTATCGAGGTGATCCCGGTCGGCAGTCTCGCCGAAGCGGTCGCCTTTCTAAGTGGCGAGTTGAACACCGAAGCCGAACCTTCTGCTGTTCAAAACTACATCGATTCGTCGTTGAACCAGGATTTGGACTATGACGATGTCCGAGGCCAGGAAATGGCCAAGAGAGCCATCACTATCGCCGCCGCGGGTTCCCACAACCTGTTAATGGTTGGACCCCCGGGATCTGGCAAGTCAATGCTCGCCAAAAGGATTTCCTCCATCATGCCGACGTTAACGCCTCGGGAGTCAATCGAAATCACACAAATCTATAGCTCCATGGGTAAACTACCAATCGAAACACCGTTGATGGTCAATCGCCCCTTTCGATCGCCCCATCACACGGTCAGCGAGGCGGGACTGGTCGGTGGAGGCAACCCGCCCGCACCGGGCGAAATCAGCCTTAGCCATAACGGCGTCCTATTTCTCGATGAGCTTCCTGAATTCAACCGTCGAACGCTCGAGGTTATGCGGCAACCCCTGGAAGACGGTCAAGTCACCATTTCCCGTGCTATGATCAGCACAACCTTTCCTGCGGCAATCATGTTGATTACCGCAATGAACCCCTGTCCATGTGGCTACCGCAACGAACCTCGCCGAGTCTGCCGCTGCAGTGCTCGACAAATTGAAGGCTACATGGCGAAAGTCTCTGGGCCTTTGCTGGACAGAATCGATATTCATGTTGAAGTTCCGGCGGCGGAATACAAAGAGCTCTCTTCCAATAAGCTTGGAACCAGCAGTCAATTGATTCGTGATCAAGTCGAAACGGCGCGTGCTGCTCAAAAGTGGCGGTTCGCTGACCTGAACATTCTCTACAACTCGCAAATGAGCAGTCGACAGCTTCGTACGTTTTGCAAGTTAACTGATGATTGCATCTCGATCATGAAGCAAAGTGTCAACGAGATGGGATTGAGCGCTCGAGCCCACGATAAAATCCTTCGCGTGTCGAGAACCATTGCCGACATTGAACAGTCCGATGAGATCCAGCTGCACCACCTCGCCGAAGCCATCAACTATCGGCAACTGGACCGCCAAATTTAGACATAGGGAATCGTAACAGAGCGGGTATGAGCACCACGATAGATGAGCAGCGACATGATTTCTCCTGCGGCCCAACCCAGATGCACCGGTGTTCATGAAATGGCTGTGCTGGCAGAGTATGACGCCTGTAAAGAACCGGTATCAAACGAAGCCATTGTGTGTCGGCACTGCGGGCAACCCATTGCTGGCGATCATGTCGCACCGGGTGCAAACCGGACCTGCTCCGAAAAACCCGTACTTTTACCTTAAAAAAAAACGATGAATTCGGGGAATCAATGTTTTTTAAAAAAAAGACGTGAAAATCAGTCCTCCGGTGCGAGAAATTTCCTAGTGGGCATGTGTGAAGCAGTCGAGAAGGGTTTCTCGTCTGCTGATTCGTCCTCACCCCGCGACGTCGTCCTTTTTTAAGACGTGACCCCAATGTTTAGGGTCTGAAAGTCGTGATCATCATTATTTTTTACCCAAAGTATGAAAACCGGGAGATGTCGATGAAGAATGCTCTAATGGGAATGGTAGCGCTGGCGGTGGGCTTATCCACCCATCAATTCGTGTTTGGAAAACCAGTCGATGACCAGAAAATCGATAACGCCATGCGTCGTGCTGAGGATATTGGGATGCAGGCGAAAGCTCTTTACGGTACGGCTGAAAACGCAGTCAACCTCGTCCCTGACCTCCGTAATGAAGCCGCCGATACAAGGGAGATGGGCCATGCCGCTTGGGCTCTATTCCGACGTCAACTTCCCTTCCTGAATCAGTGGGATGCAGAAATTATCAACAACGCCTTGTGCGAGGCGGCCGCCAAACTGGATGAAGCAGACGCATTACTAAACGCAGGCGGCTTAACTTTCCAAGAGCGACTCACTGGTGCCCAGAACCGTATTACTTGGGGAGACAAACAATATCAACTTGGTGTCGAAAATTGGAAAGCCTACGACAGATTCAGAACAACTGGTGAACCATATCCCCCCGGGACTGTGACAGCCGCTTTTAGAAATTTCGGCGATGCGAAACGGGCATACAACCTTTCTATGGATGTCTCCGAAGAGATCCTTCAAGATATCAATGACATTGAGAATCTAATTAACGATTCCCGACGCCAGATAGAGTGGGTAATGATGCAGTTGATGTGGTTCTAAAATACAAATCCGACTCCCGGATCCGTTGACACCCCAGACCCATCCGGGCAGCCGAATCCATTGATCTAAATTCATCTTTTCCAGCTCCAAACAATCGCTCCACTTTCTCAAGACAATTCCTTGGAGCCAATCCAAAACCGCAAGCAACCGCGTTCCTGTTCGCGGTTGTTTTTTTTGAATGCCATCACCCAACCGGTTTGCGTTCTGATTTTCGAGCCAACCACCACGCACCCAATGATCACGATCCAATCCTGCAATCCGTTTCCATTGGACTTTCCTTCATGGTCCATTGTTGAGGTAAAACCAAAGTGCTTTTTGCAGTCGGCCATCGAATGTGTCGAACGAAACGTTTTTATTTGCTCTAAAATCGACACTAATTAGAGCCAGAACAGTCTCGGGGTGCCAACACCCATTTCAATTTCCAAAGGAAGGTTTGACCCATACGGCAAGTTGGCCCATTCGATAAAAAAAATCGAAGGCTACTCAAAAGGACCATGAAAAAACTCGGTTTTCTCGTAAAGAGCTGCTACAAAGTCGTGGACATCGCTCGCACAGACTCCGATTTGGAAGGGGGAAATCACTAGCAAGGTGCGGTCAATGAAGGACAATGGAATCGCGAAATGATGGCTGATGGGCCCAAACCGAACGTCTCAACAGTTGAACCGACGCTGTGCCCGGGATTTTCCGAACCGTCCCAGTCCAACACTCGACGTGCCTTCAAAAGAGGAAACCTCTGATGCCTTCCCCAAAAAGCAGCCACGGAGGTAAAAGCAAGCCGTTGGGCAGCATTTTTGAAATCAAACCCGGCAACAGACCGCAGGGGTGGTCAAGTCAATCGCTCAATATGCTCTAATAGAGAAACGGATGACCGAATGGGTTTTTTTCTGAAATGAGTGGAACCAACTAGTGGACGAGTGGCAAACCAATCTGACCTATCTAAGCGTCGCGATTTTGATTGTCTTGATCAACGGTTTTTTCGTCGCAGCCGAATTTGCCTTAGTGAAAGTCCGCGGGAGCCAACTCGATGAACTCGTCAAGCAAAAACGACCATTTGCCAAAACGGCACGTTGGCTTGGTGATCGTCTTGACGCATCGCTATCGGCATGCCAACTGGGCATTACCATGGCGTCGCTGGCGTTAGGTTGGGTCGGTGAACCGGCCTTTGCCAAATTATTGGAACCTCTGTTCATTGGCATGGGGATCACATCAGAAACGGCCCTGCATACATCCGGGTTCGTGGTGGCCTTTTCCATTATCACCGCTCTGCACCTGGTTATCGGTGAACAGGCGCCCAAAATCTACGCGATTCGAAAACCGGAACTTCTGGTTCTCTGGTGTGCTCTTCCATTGAAAATCTTCTATCTTTCGGTTTATCCCTTTTTAATCGCCCTTAGCTTTACCACAACCAAATTGCTACGCCTGTTCGGGGTCGAGGGATCCTCTGAACATGAAGCGCCCCATAGCGAAGCCGAAATCAAAAGCTTGATCCACCATGCTGCTGATCATGGGGAGTTAACCCGTAGTGATCAACAACTGCTGCACGCGGTGTTTGAATTCGACGACATGATTTGCCGCCGCGTGATGGTCCCGCGAAGTGATGCCATTTTTTTTACCGCGGACCAAACTCTCACCGAATGTTTGGAAATTGTAGAACGAAGAAAACATACCCGGTATCCATTGTGCGAGGACACACTGGAAAATGTGATTGGGATCATTCACATCAAAGACTTGGTAGGCGTCATGCCGGAATCCGAACTCGACCTCCGGAAACTGGTTCGCCCACTGCACCATGTGCCGGAAACGATGCCCATCAGTCAGCTCCTCAAGCACTTTCAAAAAACTCATCAACTGATGGCAATCGTGGTGGATGAGTACGGTACAGTCGTGGGAATTGTTACGCTGGAAAATGTCTTGGAACAAATCATTGGTCCCGTCGAAGACGAATTCGATGCCGAATCCCCCGACATTGTTCCTGATGGTTCCGGAAGATTCATCGTTCAAGGTGTCACACCCCTCGAATTGGTGAACAAGAAATTTGGACTCGAACTCGATGCAGTCGACGTCGATACTCTTGCAGGAATCATGCTCGAACGGGTCGGGCGTGTTCTCAAATTTGGCGACCGTGTCGACCTCGATGGAATTATCGCCGAAGTCATGGAAGTCGACGGAGTTCGTACCAAGAAGATCAGGATCACCCTGCCTGACGAAGATCCTCCGTCAGATGACACGGCGACGTTACCCTCTTAAAATAAAATGTAATACAGATCACGATCTGTTCGGAGTGAGCGGGGATCGCCGCCGGCGGATCGACTATCAAGTACATGGTGGAATCCTCTACCACTGTCTCCAGATTGACAACTCGTGAACCATCGGAATGCAGATCCCATTTTTGACACTAATGTTCGTTGGGGGGTTGGTCTTTAATACAACCTTTCTGACCGCTGACGATCGTCTCCAAAAAATCTCATTCAACCGAGACATTCGTCCTATCCTCTCCGCCAAATGTTTTGCCTGCCATGGTCCCGATGACCAAGCCCGTGAATCCGATTTGCGCCTCGATCTGGAGAACGCGGCGATTCAATCAGGCACAATCGTCAAAGGGCAACCTCATCAAAGCGAATTGATGATCCGAATTAACTCCGAAGACGCCGATGTTCAAATGCCTCCTCCAGACTCGGCTGAGCCCTTAACGCTTTCCCAAAAAGCTCTTATCGAAACCTGGATCCGACAGGGAGCCAAATTTGAACGTCACTGGGCGTTCAAATTACCCCGCAAGCCAGCTGTCCCCGAGGTAGACGAATTGATGGCGACAGCCCAATCGGCGGGACATCCAGTCTGGAAGATCACCGATCCCGATCGAAGAGCCGCGGCGATCGCCAGCCTGACGTCCTGGCCAGAAAATGAAATCGACCGATTTATCCTGAGGAAGATTCTCAAATCCGATCAGCAGCCCAACCCGACAGCTGACCGATACGCCTTGATTCGAAGGGTTTATCTTGATCTGACGGGGCTCCCTCCTTCACCAGACGAAGCGGACGCATTTGTAAGCGACGCCAGCGAAAACGCCTACGAGGAGATGGTGGACCGATTACTCAAATCATCGGCCTATGGCGAACGTTGGGCTCGCATCTGGTTGGATCTGGCACGGTATGCCGATACAAACGGCTACGAAAAAGACCGGGCCCGCAGTATCTGGCCGTACCGCGACTGGGTCATCCGAGCCATCAACGCTGACATGCCCTTTGACCAATTTTCGATCGAACAACTCGCCGGCGACATGCTACCGCAGGCAACAAACTCGCAGAAGGTAGCCACCGGATTGCATCGCAACACGATGCTCAACGAAGAGGGCGGAATTGATCCACTGGAATACCGTTACTATGCGATGGTCGATCGCGTCGCAACAACCGGCACTATTTGGCTGGGACTGACAACCGGGTGTGCGCAGTGCCATTCCCATAAATACGATCCAATTTCACATACCGATTATTTTCGTTTTATGGCGATGTTAAACAATGCCGATGAACCAGATTTGGAAGTCGCTGACGGCAAACTATTCAGCCGCCGGCAACAACTGCTGGAACAGGTTCGGCTTCTCGAAACCGCCCTGGTGGCGAAATTCCTGCAGCAGCAGGCAGCACCATCAGCGGCCCAACCCGATCCAGTCGAAGGAGAGACCAAACTAAAAAAAATGAAAACTGAATTCCAAAACTGGATCAATACGACGCGAAAAAAAGTGGTCCCTTGGAAAAACATGGTCCCGCTGGAAATGAAAACCAATTCAGCAAAACTGACGCTTCAAAATGATCAATCTATTTTCGCCAGCGGTGATTTTACAAAGCGGGACGTCTATCAACTGAAGTTTCCACTGTCCAAGTTGTCGGCTCCGATTTCGGCGATCCGAATTGAAGCCCTTCCCGATTCACGCTTGCCAGCAAGCGGACCTGGAAACGCCTATTATGAGGGCCGAAAAGGTGATTTTTTTCTAAGCGAATTCAAGGTCACCATCGACGGCCAAAAGCAAGATTTTCAAAGCGGATCGAGCAGCTATGGGAAAATCAGCATAGGAAGCGGAACCGCCGATGCCAGAAACGTCTTCGACAACGAGGGATCGACCGGGTGGTCAACTTCAGGCCATGAGGGCCAGAGGGAGCAGCTTGTTTTGAACTTTGCCAAGCCCGTGTCAGGAAAAGTGCTGGACGTCGAAATGATTTTTGAAAGACATTTTGCTGCCAGTCTGGGGCGATTCCGAATCGCCATCACCACTCACCAGGGATCCCAACCCAAGGCGAACTCCATTCCACCGGAGGTCGAACGTCTCCTGGCACAGCCGCAACTACCTACCGATGCTCAACTCCTGTTCCTCAAAAAACATTTCATTTTGACCACACCCCTGCTGGCCAAACAACGGGTTCCCATTGAGGCCCTCAGGAAAAAAATTCCGTCGCTGCCTCAAACGATGGTCATGCGTGAAAGAAAACCCAATCATCCCCGCAAAACGTTTCGTCACCACCGCGGGGAATACCTTAGCCCCAGGGAAGAAGTATTCGGCGGGCTGCCGGAATTATTTCAAGGCGATCAGGCTGCCCCATCCATGAACCGCTTGAATTTGGCAACATGGCTGATGGGGCCTAAAAATCCCTTGGCGGCTCGAGTCGAGATCAACCGATACTGGCAGGCATTTTTCGGACAGGGACTGGTGCGGAGCCCCGGTGATTTTGGAACCCAATCCTCACCACCCTCGCACCCTGAATTACTCGATTTCCTCGCGGTTCAGTTTCGGGAAGGCGGTTGGTCCCGGAAAGAGGTACATCGATTGATCGTGACCAGCGCGACTTATCGCCAAAGTTCTCGAGCCAGTACGGAGGACTACAGCCGGGATCCCGAAAACGACCTCTACTCCCGCGGACCCCGCTTCCGTGTTGATGCCGAAATGGTGCGGGATATCGTCCTAAAATCGGCAGGAAAATTATCCCGAAAAATGTATGGGCCCAGTGTGTATCCGCCCCAACCGGCCAGCGTGACAGCCATTGCTTATGGTTCGACCCCGTGGAAGGCAGCAGTCGGAGAAGATCGGTACAGGCGATCCCTTTACACCTACAGCAAACGGACCGCGCCTTTTGCGGCCTACCAGGTTTTCGATTCTCCCACGGGAGAAAACTGTATAGCGAGGAGAAATCGGAGTAATACGCCCCTACAGGCTCTCACCCTTTTGAATGACCAGATGTTTCTGGAACTTGCCCAAGCGATGGCGGTGGAGATATTGAAAAGTCATCCAAACCAGGATCCAAAAACGATTGCCGTTGCCATTTTTCGCCAACTTGTCACTCGACCGCCTGAAGAAACTGAAATCCAGGATTTGCTTGAGTTTCAAAAGAAACAACTGCAAAGATTGCTCGACGGCGAACTGGTACCGAACCAAATTGCCGGCCAGGTCATCCCCGCCAATTACAAGCTACAAGAGGTAGCGGCATGGGTAATGCTCGCCCGCGCTATCATGAACATTGACGAAGTTATCACGAAGCCATAATCATGAATCATTCTCGATTTTTAGCCGACCAGACCCGACGCCATTTTTTTCAATCCTGTCGTCTCGGCATCGGTAAACTGGCATTGGGATCACTGTTGCTGAATGCCACCGGCACACCCGGCAAAGCCAATCCGGCCACGCTTTCGCCGGATTCTACTTTTCCCACACATTTCCCGGGCAAAGCGAAACGCGTCATCTATCTGTTCATGGCTGGAGCACCGAGCCAGCTCGAACTTTTTGACTACAAACCCAAGTTGGCGGCACTGGAAGGCAAGCCGATCCCTCCCTCGGTCATCAAAGGGCAACGGTACGCATTTATCCAACCCAATGCAGCGGTACTCGGACCGCGTTTCAAATTTCAGAAGCAGGGCCAAAGTGGACAGGAAATTGCCGAAGTCTTGCCCCATCTTTCCAAGGTAGTCGATGACATTTGTTTTGTCCGCGCAGTCCATACTGACCACTTCAACCACGCTCCGGCACAATTGTTCTTCAACACCGGCAGTGGTGTTCCGGGTCGGCCCAGCATGGGCTCATGGCTAAGTTATGGCATTGGAAGTGAAGCCTCCGATTTGCCATCCTTCGTTGTGCTCAAAAGTGGCGGTAGCGTCAGCGGTGGTGCGGCGATGTGGAGTTCTGGCTTTCTTTCTTCCAGGCATCAGGGGGTGCCGTTTCGCAGCCAGGGGGACCCTATCCTCCACGTGTCCAATCCCGATGGCTATGACCAAACATCCCAACGCGACACGATCAAACTGATTAACACACTGAATCGAAAAAGATTCGCCGACGTCGGTGATCCAGAAATCGCAACCCGGATTGAAGCATATGAAACGGCGTTCCGGATGCAATCCCAGGCACCCGATTTAATGAACCTCTCCAGTGAAGAACCAGCCACCATGAAACTCTACGGGCTGAACCCTCAAAACCCTCAGAATGGGTTTGCGCGAAATGTGTTAATGGCGAGACGGTTGTGTGAACGCGGCGTTCGGTTTGTTCAGGTTTACCATGCAGGATGGGACCATCACAGCAATGTCGAAGGGGGAGTCCGCGGTCAATGTAAAATCACCGATCAAGCCTGTGCAGGTTTGATCTCTGATTTGAAACAACGAGGAATGCTGGACGACACGCTGGTCGTATGGGGTGGCGAATTCGGACGTACCCCCATGGTCGAAGCTTCCGCAGCTCTGGGCCGAAAAAATGGACGGGACCACCACCCTCAGGCCTTCACGATGTGGCTGGCCGGAGGTGGAATCAAACGGGGCCATTCCATTGGCAAAACGGATGAATTGGGATTTCATCCGACCGAGCAGGCCGTGCATGTTCAAGACCTGCAAGCCACCCTATTGCACTGTCTGGGAATCGACCACGAAAAACTGGAGTTCAAATTCAGAGGACTCAACTTCCGTTTGACCGGTGTCGAGAAACGTCGCGTTATTGATGAAATCCTCGCTTGATAAAAATCTTTACGAAGACTTCTGTCCAGTCACGCGATTGCCTGAGCAATCCCGTGCCAGTCAAACTACGCACCCACAACACGAAAGCTTGCAGACGCCTGATCTCCAAACCTCGAAACACGGTGCTTGCGCTTCAACCCAAATGGAATCTCTTCCGAAAACTCCTTGCCCCCTTTTAGAAAGGCACGCACTCGGACACACCAGTTGATTTTCAATAGAAAGCCATCATAGGAAACGGGCGAATCCGGCAGTACCGACTCAAATCGCCTTAACGACACCAGATCGTTAGACTCATTTTTCTTTGGAACCCGGCGCTCAAAAAAGTGGACGCCGATATCCTCATCGCCTTTTCCCGATGTATACCACAACACGGAATTTTCAACTGCCACCACCCGTTCATTTTCAACTGCATCCAATTGAAATTCCCAACGCAACAAATCGCCCCCAATAAATTGCGAACGAAAGTCCAGGATCGTCATGCTGATCATTGGGTCGATCATGGGTTCGATCATGGGGCAACAGCAAGGGAGGAAGGAAGCGAACGTAATCTACGATACAGGATGTACAATGATGGGAAACCGACGAGTAAACCGAGGCAGGCGATTGGAAACCGCAGTCAATACAAGCACCCAGGAAACCATGTTACACGGAGATTCAAAAGAATGCATGGCATTTTTCGGAATATGAAACTCGCTCATATGTTCAAAAGGGAGAGCCGGATCCAACTTGAGATTGCGCACACGAAGCACTCTTTTTTGGAGAATCCTGCGTGTTTCGGTGCGGATGTCAGTACCTTGCTGATAGGTTACATGCTCAAAACAGGCAAGAACGAGATCGAGTCGCCGAAAACGAAGCAAGCCCGACTGGTATAGAAATAGCTTGCAGGTTTCCCCAGGGGCCAAAGGATGCTCCGATATTTCGATGTTGGTCGGACCGACTGCAGCAATTTCCAATAGCTGGCCAAAAAAACGGTAAATCGCCCAGATAGCTCCGACGATAAAGATCGTAGCCATGCCCGCCGCAAGCCAATTCACACCGCTACTATCGAGAATGCCGCCCAAAACCAGCACGGTCAGCGTCGATGCAATCCCCAGTAAGACCAGGCAAAGAAAACTGATTGAGGCAAACAGCCACAGGGATTCCGTTGTGACCGGAAGACGATGTTGTAGTCGAACGCCCGGACTGTTGGAGATGTTCCCGTGATGGGGAACGCTGGGATACTCTTCGACCGGCTTCCAGTCCGGAGACGTAATGTCAATACTGGCCGCCGTGATCGTGATCGCCGACTGACGCTCCGGCGATACACCCAAAGCCCAAATAATATTGAACGTTTGGATGCTACCAACGCCAATCATCAGGAGGGTGACTGCAAGTCGAATCCAAAACCCGCCCCCCGCAAATCCAGACTGGCCAATGGTAAATTGGCTGATTTGAAACGTCACCAGCGCAACCAGCAACACAACACCAATCAACAGGATTGATGAAAAAATGATCACTGCACTCAATCCTCCGAATCGTCGGGAACCGGACTGACGGTGACCTTTCTTTTTTTGCCAGACTGAGAAAAAACGTGCCACAATTCCACGCTTTTGGAAAAAGAAAAAAACAGCCCCCGAATTGAATTCAAGAGCAAGCGGTTATCAGGGCTTTTAATTCACTACTTGAAACTCAAGCCCTGTCGGTACTCGACATATCCGAGACCAAAATCAACAGTCTTCACTCTAGTCGAGATCCGACCGTCGCAAAAGGGACTGACGAGGCTGCGAAACACGTCTTTTTGGTTTTTGCGTTTTCTGAGCAACATCGTACTCACCTCCGTTTGCCTTTGGGAATTCACCTGAATCCAGGGTGGAAAAATCTCCTTGCTCCCCCCCTATTACACGACGAACCCGTGGTACAGACCGATTTCTAAGTTGAATACCGTCTATCTCACCCAGGTACTTCTCGATGACCTCAGGATGCTTGATGATCTCCTCGGCCGAACCGCTGCAAAGAATTTCACCATCACTGACGACATACGTTCTTTCGGTGATTTGAAGAATTTCCCTGGCAGCATGATCCGTAATCAGAATGGAAATCCCTTCGTCACATAATCGTCTGATGATTTGCTGAATACTCTGCACGGTAACCGGATCAATGCCAGCGAAAGGTTCATCCAACATGATAATCTTTGGATCCGAGACCAAACACCGCGCGATTTCGAGTCGTCGACGCTCCCCTCCAGAAAGTGTGGACGCCTTTGATTTCCGAATTTTAGTTATTTCAAATTCTTCCAGGAGCTCCGCACAGCGTTCTTTTCTTTCACGCCATCCCATACCCAGCAATTCCATCATCGCCAAAAGATTCTGCTGGGCGGAAAGTTTCCCAAAAACACTCGACTGCTGCGGCAAATATCCCATCCCGCCATCACGTGACCGACGGTACATGGGCCAATTCGTAACATCTTCTCCATTAAGATAGACCTTGCCAGCATCGGGTGACAACAATCCGCAGGTCATACGAAAACTCGTCGTCTTACCGGCACCGTTGGGTCCCAGCAAACCAACAAGTTCGCCCTCACCTACCTCGAAGTTGACCCCATTGACGACACGTCGCCCGCCAAAAGATTTGACCAGCCCTTCCACTTTTAAAATCGACATCAACGGTTCTCCTTCACCTGTCCGCACCTGATCCGGTTTTCACAATGAACCAGGACACGCTATCGAATAAAACTCATCCTTTTAAAGTTCGGAAAGAACATCGGATTACGCCACGAATGCGGCCAGTAAATAAACAACGCCTTGCCGATGAGATATTTCCGGTCAAAGAAATGTCCATGATCCCAAGCACGCGCATCCTGACTGCTGGGACTGTTATCACCGAGCGGCATGAATTGGTTGTCGTTCAGTTCAAAATAGTACTCCGGGGAATCATGGATCAGCTTGGAAAAGTAATCAAGACCTTCCGGAGTCGACCAAGCCAATGGATCCTCCATCACCTGCCGAATCGGTAATGAAAACCGATTGGAGTTAAAAACACTGTTTTCATAGGAAAAAGTATAGTAATTCGTTGGGTAATCTCGGTACTCGAAGGCTTGAATACCTTGCCCTGTCCGCGAATTAATATAGTAGATATCTCTCAGAATTTTTAAACGAGTCACTTGCAATTCGATGTTTTCCCCACCAATTCCGGCTGGTTCGGCATCCCCGGGATCATCTTTGCTGTATTGGGGCGCTGGAAATCGATCCTGGAAATTCTGATATTCAGTAGGCCCATCAAACTGGATTACTTTTTCGTTGACCCACAAGTAAATCTTGTCGTCCGCATTGGCATACCGGATCTTGTAACTTCCCTTTCCTCTAATCGGCGTCACCGCCGTTGGCGTCTGGGTGACTCTTTGGGAGTTGGATACAAAACCAATCTTTTCCTGATCACACGCAAGGGTGGCTCGACCGGTTTTCACATCAATTTCGCAACTGAAATGCACACCAGCCTTGACCAGATCCAACTTCAGAATCCCTTCATCCGAACGCACCTCGACGAATGCCTCACAAGCAAGATCCGCCACCCAGTGAACCCCGGCTTTGCCGGGCAAATACCTGCCCTCGGAGGCATGAGTCGGTTCCATCCAATCCTCAAATCCTCGGGCCTGACTGAGACGCTGGGGGACATAATAATTGTAGGGGTAAAAATCACCAATCAACTGCCCCTTGAAATCGGCAAGCCTTGGCGGGAGTTCGCCGAGGGAAAGATGGTTAATCCAATCATCCGTGCGAGGAACAATATGCCGATAACGTAACCATCGGGTGCCCTGCCCTTTCTCCAACTGAAAAACCGGATGAGTTTGGCTACTGTCAATTAGCCATTTTGATTGAGACTCGGTAGCGGACCATTCGTTCCACCTCGAAGGCCAACCAGTCTCCTGCAGGGATTTACCGATGTAGTGCGTATCATCGACCTCTTGCAACATCACCTTCAATTTATGATGTGGTTTTCGAACGACTTCAAAATCGCCGCTTTCGTTTCGAACCCATACATTGCCAAATTCAAGCTTGAGTGTCTCGTCAGGCAAACCAACCAGACGCTTAATGTAATTTTGTTTGGCATTTCCCGGGTACTTGAATACGATCACATCCCAACGTTTTGGATCGCCTAGTTCATAGGCAAATTTGCTGACGATGATCCTGTCGCCAAAAAAAGAATCCTGATTCGATTTCCAACCATTTATCTTTCTCTCAAGATCGTGAGGAAACCGACAAATGGGGCACGTGGCGGTGCCGGTCAGCCATTCGCGATCCGGATCGATTTCAATCTTCCCATTCGCCGTGCGGATTTTTGGCTGTCGATCTGGATTTTCACCACTGGCTCCTACCCGGAAATTGTACCCGCAATCTTCGCAATGCAAATCCAGATGTCGTCCTTGCAAAGTCGGAGCCATCGAACCCGTGGGAATGACAAACGCCTCGGCTTCATACGCCCTGAACAAAAGCGCGAGCATAACAGCGACCACGATGGATTCAACCGTTTCCCGAACACCCGGATCTGCAAAAAAGCCGATTTTTTTCTCTTGGGGTCCTCTTTTTTTTTCACTGGGGCTTGGCTCCCCCGACAATCGAGACCGACGATTGTCGCCTACGGTCTCAAATGGTTTTTTCTTTTTCTTCATTAGGCTCAATCAAATTTTTCAGCGGCGGATCTGATGAGCGGACTCCCGTACACCATCTCTCTTGCAATTCACCTTACTTCTTCAATTTATAGCGAAAAACAGCAATGAATGATACTTACATCCAGCGCCTCTGTGGCATCGATACCGGTCTCCTACCAACCCTCATCATAAAAACAGGCCGGCCGAGCAACAGATTGGTAGCCGCGTCAGGATTGTCGAGGCTTTTTCCCTAAAAACAGGGCTAGTCTAATATCCCGATCAATTCAGAGCGTTGAACCGGTCGAGAACGCCCCCGCGAATCGGCGGACATCGGCAGGTTATCCCCCAAGAGAAAAAACTCTCTCGGTTTCAGAACAAACAAACGGTCTGGCAGCCTGTCAAAGTAAAATAAATCACGAAAAATCTTCACCCGACTCAACTCTCCCTCCGCAGCTGAAAGCACCGGGACCCGCACCTGTTGGTCACCCGAAATAAGACTCGTGTTTTTTGCCAGAATCAACCGGCGTTGGAGGACCAGGCAATCATCAACGATGATCCTTGCCATTCCGTCGATCAGACAAACCACTAATTCCGAACGGGGACCAACCTCCCAGGAAAAGGGAACCGGTTGCGAATCCGATTGGGGGGCTTCAGGCTGGTGGACAGAAAAAAAACGGCCCATCTTGCCACGGCTCGACACGAAATGAACCATCCCGTACTTTTCCGTTTGAAGCTCGATGACAAAAACGGGATCAACCGCCTGAGCGAAAACCAATAGGATGCCAATATCACCCACCGAATTCAGGGACCGAGTGAGAGTCTGGTTGTAACCGTAGGAGTCTTTAATGACCTCCGTTTGCCGGCGTCTCTTGGAATTGTAACAGGCAACATGACGATATCGAAAACCCAGGTTTTCTCCCCCCAACTGAAAAGGCAGGATCAACCCGCCCTGCGCAGAGAGAAGGCGATCGCCCCGTCGGTCAGAAAAATCCGAGTCATAAACCGGCAGCCAGTTTTCTTTCTGTAATCCCCACGGTTTTACCATACGCCGGCCATCGACCAGAACGTCGCCTCGATCAAACCCAATGGACTCCCCCGGAAGACCGACCACCCTTTTCACCATAAATTCGTCGCCGTACTGCCTGACAATACGCTCCCATCGTCGGGGCGTTTGATCGATTTCAACTGGTGCAAATCGAACTCGGTCGGACGATTCCGGCACAACATCTATGGAAGCAGTCGCGAGAGCCTTCCATTGGTGGCCACAGTTCGGGCAAGTCATCGAGGCACTGCGTTCTAACGGGGCTCCCACGGCAAACGGGTATCGGCAGGTCGGACACCGCAAGCTGAAATGCTGTCCCTTTAGAAACGGAGCCATTGACGAACCATCAATCAGACCTGATTTCCATGGGCCCGTTGGGTCTCTCTTGGAAACCCCAGCCGAATCTCCCGCCCCGGAATTTCCACTCCTCTCCCAACGGCAACCATTGCCTGCCACCAATAACAGCAAACAAAAATTCAGGTAAACCCAACACCTCATGGCCCGGAGTTGGTTGGTTTGAAAATTTTTTTGTGGCCGGATGGCAGGACTCCTGCGGAAAGCGATTTCAGTAAGCTCTGGCATTCATTGTATCGACTTAATCCGTTAAAATTCAAACGATGCCAATCCTCGACAATCCCTGCAATGTAACGACTATGAAATATTTCCAGAGAACCCTTTTTACGCTGGCACTCACTTTAACGATGCTACACGGGGGTTGGACTACACTCCAGGGCGATGATTGGCCACAAATCCTGGGTCCCAGTCGAAACGGACAGGCGAACGGTGAAAAACTATTTGAGACTTGGCCTGCTGAGGGGCCAAAGGAACTTTGGAGCCGGGACTGTGGACAAGGGTTTGCCGGCGTGGCGGTCAAAAACAACAGGGTCATTCTCTATCACCGAGTCGGCACACAAGATTTGGTTGAATGCCTGACCGCCAAAGCTGGAGATGTCATCTGGAAAAAACAAACCAAATCAATTTATCGCGGTGGGGTTTCCGGGGACCTAGGCCCACGGTGTGTTCCCCTGATTCACGGCGAAAGGGTATTCATTTTCGGTTCCGCCGGCGATCTGCGGTGCTTGGAATTCAAAACCGGAAACCTGGTTTGGGAAAGAAATTTAATAAAAGACTACCAAGCGAGCGAAGGATACTTTGGGGCGGGAAGCACACCGCTGGTGGTTGGCAAACAGCTGATCACTATTGTTGGCGGTCGAAACGGAGGTGTCGTTTCGATGAATCTCGAAACAGGCGAAACGCTATGGAAATCAGCCCCTGATACCGCCAGCTATTCAGCACCCATCCAGATCCGGTTTGATAATCGCGACGCGGTGGTTTGTGTGACCAAGATGAACGTCATCATTCTGGCTGCCCAAACCGGCAAAGTTCTTTTTCAGGACGCTTACGGTAAACGAGGCCCAACGGTCAACGCGGCCGCTCCCCTGTTTTTTGATAACAGTGTTTTCCTGACGTCCTCCTATGCCATCGGTGCACGACTGATCGATCTGGCCGATTTCGAGAATCGTTGGGCAAACAACAATTCGATATCCAGCCAATACACGACGCCGGTATTT
This sequence comes from Planctomycetota bacterium, assembly GCA_014238905.1. Classification (GTDB taxonomy): domain Bacteria; phylum Planctomycetota; class Planctomycetia; order Pirellulales; family Pirellulaceae; genus JABAAE01. The sequence continues at coordinate 251,893 of JABAAE010000010.1, read as the reverse complement.
GCAGATGGATTTCTTTATGGAACCGACGGCCGAGAGGATTTTCGAAATGGATCTCTCCGTTGCGTTAATGCCAAGAATGGCCAGGTCCAGTGGAAAGTTGACGAATTTGGACTGGCCCACGTGATCCGGTCGGGCAATCAACTGTTGATCTGGACGATTGAGGGAAAACTGGTTTTGGCAAAATTGAATTCAAAACAATTCGTTCAAACCGCGCAGGCCACGATTTTCTCGCAGAATGCTAAATCACTGCCAGCGTTCTCCAACGGCCGTCTCTTTGTCAAAGCCAATGGCGATTTGAAAAAGGGAAAACTGACGTGCCTGCAGGTTGGCGAATCGGGTTAAGAGGACCAGCCCCCCATCGCCAGCCATTCGCCTCAGCCAAGGATCTCTTTCAATTCCACCGCCCGATGCTCTTGGGCAGAAACGTAAGCGGCCTCCACCAAAGCCATGGTCTTTAGATTGTCGCTCCCATCAAGGTTGGCTGGCTGGCCGGTTTCCAAGGAACATAACAGCTCAGCCATCGGCCCCAAAAATGCATCAGGAAACCAGACTTCGTTCCAGTCGCCAGCAGTCCAAGAGGGAGAATCCACCGTGGTGTACTCTAGCGTACTGGGCGTTGGGTTCGGGTAATCAGGCCAACCAATCGTTCCACGAGCCAGGCCGTGGGTGCCCTCCATTCGCCATTGAATTCCGATGTCTGATCCCGAACCTTCCTGGGCTGGCCCGGTCCACACATCGTCCCAAGATGAGGCCCTGGCCCCATTCTCGAATTCAAGGATGTAAAGGCAAATTCCGTCTTGATGTGAAAACTTTTTTTCCGTCCTGGGATCGGGACGGATACTGGCAAAGATTCTCTCCGGTTCGCCCAACCAGTATCGAAACGTATCCAGGTGATGAATCGACATGATCCGCAGCGTGACCCATCCCTGCCGCTCCTGCCAGGGCATCCAATGAGGAATGGCCCGCATATCGATGGTGGCCAAAACAGGCTGCCCCATGACCCCACGGTTGAGTAACTGCTTACATGCCCGTACCGATTGGTCATACCTCATATTTTGATTCACACAAAGTACTTTTCCGGCATCGCTGCAAAGTCGAACAATGTCACGAGCCTGCTGATAATTGATCCCGAGTGGTTTTTGCGCCAAGATTCCGCGGATATGTTTTCTTTTCACCACCTCAGAAATCACGCCGAACTGCTGATCCGGCGGGACCGCAATATCGACGACCTCGATCGAAGGGTCATCCAACAACTCCTGGCAACTTCGATAAACCCTCGAGATCCCGTGTCGATCGGCTACCGTCGCTGCGGTCTCGAATGTGCGTGAGGCGATAGCGACCGGATTCAAACCAACATTCCGATACGCAACCAGATGGCAATCTGCCATGATAAATCCAGCCCCGATACAACCTATCCTGACGCTTAAATCATTCGGCAAGCAGGGAGGCCAATACAATGTCGAATCACTGGATGCTTGTTTCACGTTGACTTCCTGAACATGATCGCGGCAAGTTTGCTTTTCGGATTTTCTAACATGCGGTGAAAACCAGTTTTACATGAATTCTAGCGAATTCCATTTTGCGTTAACTCGTTACTTCCCAACGCTTTTTTACCATCGGGCAACGTCGCATAATACTTGGGAATCTCAGCCGATGTATAAAAATGGGGAGCAGGCTTGGACTGTTTATTGGCCGCCTGTTGAATGCTCTCGCCTTCGTTGAGAAACATCATGAATCCGGGCCCGGATGAAACCGATCGTTTCCACAGAACTTTGTTGCTCTTAGCGATTTGCATGTAACAGATCGTAGGGGTAAAGGTGACTTTTTCCGATCCGTTACCAGGCCGACGCCCAAACCCACCCCTATTTTCATATTCCCGGGTCTGAGTCTTTCCTTTTTCTGTGAAACAATTCAGGACAATCGATGAACTCGGATCAACGGTGCAACCGTTGGCTTTTAGTTTTGCTGCCAGGCTGTCATAGACCTTTTTCTGGTCCTCTTGGCTAAATGGCAGATCCATACGGATCGCGACCTTCATCTCCGGTTTAATGACCAGAAAGTCCTCGGGATCATAAACCTCAATGACTCGCTGAACATCTTGCTGAGGGATTTCAACTGGAATGAGAACGCCTCCGCCTGCTTCGGTCTTGGCGGAGTACCAGAATCGCCCGCCCCGTCCGCCGGAAAGAGGCATTGAACCGTTGACCCGTTTGTATTCCCAAACCGGAACACGCAAACGGTAATTGACCAACGCCGAGCCATTAACCAGAAGATGCTCCCGGTCAGCCCATTGCAGCGATGGATTAGACGGAGTGATCCCGTTGAGGGCAAATTCGTCCATCAATTCCCCCGTTTCAAGATCCCAAATCGCCAAGTTGCCATTTTGGATCGAAGCCAACTTGGTACCATCCCGACTGAAGGCGATCATGGTGACAGGCTTGCGATTGGAAAGCGTTCCCAACGGCTTACCGGAGCGAACATCGATAATCATAATCCCAGTTGCCACGCCCACTGCCAGTTGTTGACGATTGGCACTCAGGGCCGGGAGAACTTGTGCCTGGCAATCAAAATAATAGACAGACTGACCCTTGCGCCAATCCCAAAGCACTGCCTGTCCCTTGTGATCGATGGTCAACAAATGATCATCGTTGACCAATTTTGCCGACTTGTAATTCCCTTCCCAACCAATCACATGTTTTAAACCATCACTCCCATCCCAAAAATCAACACGCCCCTTATCCTTAAACCATTCCCTACGGGTGGTCGCAAACGTTGGTGGATCAAGGACCATGCCTACCAATCTGGCCTCCTTGACCGGAACACCGATAGACGAAAGCTGCTTTCCATTTTCCAGATCGAAAAACTGGACCGCTGTTCGATTTCCACCGAACGCGTTGGTAATCGTCATGGCGGCAACGCTCTCGTCTGGGCTTATCACAAAATTGCCGGGCTTGTCGAAAAACGCTTTCTCAAAACCCCCGTCGCCATACTGAACCGCCTGAGGAGAAAGATTCCCATTCAACTCCTCCGCATCGGGTTGCAGGTTCCAAACGCCAGTGGATAACAAAATCACTTTTTTACCGGCGGTTGGATTTGGAACAACGGTATTGATGGCGACGCCAGAACCACCAGCGGTAGAACCCGACTCTCCCTTGACGATCTTTTCCCCGCCGGCAAATGGATTTTCGCTCTCGGCACCCTTCATCTTGGAGAGAAATGCCTGATCAAAATCGCTTAATTTTTCAACCGCTACCGTAATCAAGCGGCCATCTTCTGTTTCCAATCGAACTTTGTCATCCACACGCTCGGAAAGCTTGGCCTTCACCTTAAATTTCCCAGACTGGTCGGTCCAAAAACGAAATGTGTCACCGCCAGTTGCTCCGGGGACGGACCCCAAACTCCCAACTGGGGCCCCTCCTGTCGGCTTGGGGTTGCCGGTCGATGAACCCGACACCTTACGGATGCGGGTAACGGGTTGGGCAAACGTCTCTGTTCTTGGCCCATCGACATATTTTATTTTAACAATCTTTCCGCCTGCCAGGACGTCACTGATTTCACCCGTTTTCTTTTGGCCAGCCCTTTCAAATTCAACGGTGTCACCGATCTCAAACTCCTGGCCGGAAAGCACCGATGGCAAAAAAAACGATGACCACAGGATCACATGCATGACAACTTGCGTAGCCAATCGACGAGTCATTTTAGAATGTGTTTTCAACATCATGTATCTCGTTCACCTCTGGTCAAACAACCTCAATGCCATCCATTAAAACTCGACGAGGTCTATTCGCCTGCCGAGGCCCAGCCCCCGCCCACAACTACCAACAAATGACCTCGGCTAGTCAGCTAAAAACAAACGAAGCCATCAGGACATCACACTATCAGATCCAAACTGACAGTTTACCGGGATTGATAATAGTCTATCGAATTCAGGAGTCCAAAATAGAGATCTTCGAACAATTTACCCTGGTCCGAATTTGAATAACCCTTTTCCAGAATCTAACCAGTGCAAAACGCCTCTTATTTCAAACTGCAAGAGTCGCCGAAGCGGCCATTTAACACCGTTCAAAATCCAACCATGGTGATTCGTGGCCAAGAATAACCAGAATATTAACCGGTGCCTGTTCAACAGTCCGCAGCCGAGCTAAACCCGAGAAAACAAATTTCACGCCCCGTGAAACAGCTCTAGAAATCGTAATTGATTTCCAAAATTTTGAATTTCAAGGTCCCTTTGGGAATTGGGATTTCAACTTCATCCCCCACCTTTTTACCCAACAATCCCTGTCCAATTGGACTGGTCAAGAGGTACTTTCCTACGTCGTAATCCTCATCTCCTTTTCCAACCAGCGTAATTTCCTCTTCCATGTCGATATCGGTATCCACGACCTTGATCGTTGCACCGAATCCGACCTCATCCTTGTTGATCTTGGTGGGGTCGAGAATCAATGCGTTGGATAGATCAAATTTCTTTTGATCGATTCGAGCTTGTAGCATGCCTTGCATTTCACGCTGCCCGTGGTACTCCGCGTTTTCCTTGAGGTCACCCTCTTCACGCGCGGCGGCTACCTTTTCTACGATCGCAGACAGTTCCACATTTTCCATGTGGTCAATTTCCGCAGCCAGTTTATCGTAGGCTTCTTGAGTCATTGGCACACGATCCGGCATATTATTCTCCCCTTTAATCGAACTATTGACTCTCGTCGAAAAAAAACTGATTCTTCGCCATCTTGAACTTTCAAAACTCTGTCGAGTCTTCAGCCCTCCCAGAATGACAACCTGAAACCTACGTATCAGGCTTGCCACCCACCTGTAGACTTAGATCGTTGGTTGCTCTGGCGAATCCATCGACATAGTTGCAGGCTGACAATGTCTAGCCGCTAATCCATCAGCAAACCGCCAACAAAATACGACCTGCTGTAAGGAGCAGGCCGTCGGGCATTCGATTTTTCTGATGATTGACCCATTTTTAGCTATTTCAGACCATCTGTCAAACGCGATCCCCGGGAACCAGAAAACGATATTGGCGGTGGGTTATCGAGCATTTCAAAAGTTGGTTAAAATCTGTTTTGCGACCCCAATAGATTCTCTCGATGGAGAATCCGATGCACACCATCGCTTGGCAGGTCGTTAGCCATTCCGCTAACGTCAATCTGATCTGCGTCGGATGTCAACTTCGCTCCATTAGGGATTTCAGAATGCAAGAGCCTGAAAACGATTTTATCGACAAGGTCGAAACGCCACCCTCGACCAATGAACCGCCGCCCCCTACCCGCCGTCGATGGTTCCGACCAATAGCGGGCGGAATCCTATTTCTGATCATTCTTTTTTACGTGATCGACCTGGTCCACTGGTTGGTAGTGCAAAACAATCTCGCCAATTGGGAGGCAACGATTTCACGAGACGAAGCTGGCATCCGTGCTGACTGTGCCTCCTACTCGATCGGACCCGAACATTCCAATACCGCAGTGCTACTGGTCCATGGTATCAATGCATCCCCTCAGGCGTTCTACAAACTGGCACCCCGACTCTCAAAATCCCAATGGTTTTGTCGTTGCCTTCGACTACCCGGCTTTGGTGAACCCGTTCCAGCCTACGCAAAGGCTACCATCGAGAACTGGGTTGAGTCTCTCGACAACGAAATCATGGATTTAAAGAAACGTCATCAGCATGTTTTCATCGTCGCGCATTCCCTGGGTGCCGCGGTAACAATTCGGTGCATGATCGAAAAACAGAACAGCCCGTTTGTCGATGGCCTGATCCTGGCCGCTCCCGCAATTCAGGTTTCCAGCCGACGCAGCCCGATCCTGCCAACCGAGTTCTGGCACACGACATTGGGGGCAATGTTGGTTTTCACTCATAATCTGCAATCACCCTTTGGCGAGGACGCTCTGGACCCCAATGAGCGGACCTCACCATTCCGAACCCCATTCACACCACTACGGGTTGCCAACAGGACTTTTGATTTGATCCGCCAAAACAAGGGAAATGCCCATCAATTGGACCTGCCGGTTTTGATGTGCCTGGCTCAACAGGATAGCGTTATCGACAACCTGGCCGCTGAAGAGTTTTTTCACCAGCTTCCCCATTCCGACAATCGCATCATCGTATTCAAAAATTCTGCCCACGCGATTCTTGTCGATTACCAGTGGGAAGATTTAGCAACTAGCATTACGACGTTTATCGAATCCAGGCTACCACCACTCCAGCCCTTGCAACGTCCCTCCTTGGAGCGACCCGAATGACGTCGCCTTTCCAAGGCAACCGGCCGGGGATCAAAACCATCCTCTCGATGGGAAGTGCCAAAATCCGTCAGGCGATGTTTTTTCTTTTCCGAGAATTTTGACTGCCTTTGGATTTCCGACGCCGATTGGGCCGTTCATAAAGATTGGCGTTACCCCGTTTACCAACAGGGCGGATCGCCCCCATTTCCCGAAGACAATAAGCAATTCGCTGCGCCTCAGATCGATCCTCGCCCAGACAACTTGCCAGTTCACCGGTGTCAAAGACGCGTGGAATCGATTCGAACGGTAACCACTGAAAAAGATCGGTCGATTTGCGAAGTGATATCTGGTCCACAATTTCGACCAATTCCAAATCCTGAACCTCAAAATCACTTTCCCGTTTACGTCGCCGTCGACCATGTCCTGGATAACGGATTTCACGAATGTCGACCAGAATAAACTCCATGATCAGATTCGAATGGGGAAACACTCCGGTGAAATAAACCATCTCCTCAAAAGCCGACAACCAGTTTCCGGATTTGGGGCTTTTCCTGCGGGAGACAATCTTTCCGCCTTTGCAATCGAGTTTAACCAGTTCTTTTTTTCGAATTATAGGTTTAACGACCTTCATTCTCTCGGACGCTAGCAAGTCAATGCATTTGGGCTTGATAGCAGATAGTGACCCGTGCTGAATTTCCACCAACAGGCCGTCGTGGTCGACTACATCGATTCGATAATTCCCGTGCGGAACCTCGATCTTGGCATTCTCGCCGCAATAAATTGCCTTAAGCCGTTTGTGGAGAGAGTGTTCCATAGCTATTCCTGTCGGCTGTGCAGGCAAAGTTACCAGCACTGGTTTTTTGACGTAACAAAGATTGACACACATCCCGTTTTTTTTGTACAAGCAGTGAGCTTTGTCTAAAGATTTCCGAATCGGAAGCCGAAGCACCCGAAATTTTCCTGAGGTGCATTTGATGGCCAGAAAAATAAACGGTGTCGTCCACCCGCTGATCGAACGAAACCTGCGTGTGGGGCTGCTGGGTTCCCCGTATTTCTGGGGCTCAGTAGATTTCAAACAATGGAAAACCGACGGTGTCGATTTTTCGCTGATTGCATACGGACAGACCAAGGCATCCCATGAACAGGATTTTCTGTTCATCGCCGATGACCACCCTGATGATCCCGCTACGGATTGGATCGCCAAACCAAACTCCGCATCCATACCGGAATTGGTGGTTCCCGCAGACTGGCAGCGGTCCATCACCCCAGCCGGACTGACAGATCAATTTAATATTGAGTTGGAAAAAATTCTGACTCAGGTATGGGATCTGCTTCACATCCACGACGAAAAATACTTGGACATCAACAAGGCAATTGGAAAATACGCAGTGGAGGTCAGTCGAATTTCACGATTAATGAACCTCCCACAAATCCACATAGAAAACCAGGCATTGAATCACCTGATCACTTGCCCCTGGAGGAATAGCTACGAACTGGAGATCGCCATTTCCCGGATGGTTTTTTACACCAGCAACGAGGTTTTGAAAGAGACCTACGTTAAGGACCAGGTCCACAAATTTGGCACGTCGGTTCGAGGAGTCAACAACTGTGAGGATCCGAATTCATTGCTGCGAAGTTACGTCTCCGACCTGCTGTCCAACTATCCGTCCGGGATATGCCTTGAAATTCTAAAGGCGACCATGACTCCCTTCACGATGCAGAAATCTGCGAGTTTGAGTCATTCAGACCAGCGATCAACGCGAAAAAGGAAAGCAGCGTAGATCAAAAACATGGAAGAAAAATCAATTCGACGCCGAACTCTCCTGGTGGCATTATTCGTTGTGGTGCTGACCGCTTTTTTGATTTCCAACTGGAGTTCTTTCTCATCCTCCCTCTCCGGCGATTCGTCAGCGTGGCTCAAGGATTCGATTGAATTGCAGGACGGTCGTGTCTTCACCGCTCAGGAAATCGAATTCCTCTCCGGAAAACTGGAGCAGCAGGACATCAGTGTTCTCGCCAACAAGGAGGGACGCCTCCAAGTTGCCCGTCAGGATCGGGAACGATGTAATGCCATTCTCCGCAGCGAAGAGTTTACCAGCCTTAAAAAAAACACCAGCAGCAGTCAGGGATTCCTGCCAAGGTCCTTTATTTCACCATCCGAACAGTCACGCTTGGCAATGGAAGAAAAATTGGAGCGTCTCCGTTCGATTCTAAAACGCATGCAAGGCATCCGAGATGCGATTATTGTCTACGATCAAGCAAAAGGCAGAAGCTTTCAGAGAGACTCCGTTCACAGCTCAGTCGTCACTTTATGGGCCAGCGAAAATAACCTGATCCAAAAATCACACGCTGTCACCGCCAAACAGCTGGTGCTTTATGCGTTTGCAGGGTTAAAGAAAGAAACCGTGCTGGTTATTGATGGTGATTCCGGGAAGATATTCGCCGCGTTGGATGAAATCCCGGGTGACCCCAGTGATGGCATCCATAGCCGGGATATTTCGATCGCACGCCAAGCCTATATTGAAAAATGTGAATTGCTGCTGCAAGAGTTTGGAACGAGTCAAATTCAAATCCAGCTGTTTTCAGGACACCCGAGTTCAGATGAGCAAACCGATAAGGAAATACCTCTGGAGGTCCCAGCCACCAACACCTTTGCCAAAAGAAAGCCATCCAGCAACCTGCCGAACGAAAAAATCGAAGCCGTTCCCAACGGAACCGGAAAAATCTTTCCGCGGACTCCGCGATCAAAACCGGGCTTGGCCTCCGTGGATCAGTCGACGCCCGCCACCACTGGCGATTCCGCACGGGACTCGGTGTTGGCGTCTCATCGAGAATTCGATAGCCCAAACGATCCTCGCCCCAATGCAAAATCGTCCGCATTGAAACTGCATCACCAGATTGCCAGCATTAAAATCTTCATGCAGGAAAAAGAGGTGAAACGTTATCTACGGGAAAAAATGCAAACCGGGGCGGAGGTCACCAGGCAACAATTTTCCAGAGGTGTTGTCACAGTCCGCAATGAGGTGACAAAGAAGATTGTTGCGACCCTGAGGAAGCAGGCCGTCATCATCGATGCTCAACGGGTTTCTTTTGAGGTCGTACTCCAGGAGAAGGACCAACAGGCCGCCCGGAAAGATTCAAAATCCGCAGTTCCCAAAAAAGCGAACTTTCCGGTTTTCCCTCTCTTCCTGACTTTTGCCGCAATCGGCATGGCTGGATTGATCTGGAAAAAATCGTCCAAGGCGCATCGGCGGAAAAACCCGGAACGGTACTCGGCAGATGGGCGAAATTTCGTCAGCCGCAACATGGCAACCACCGGATCTGTCCTGACGGACGAAATTCGAGAGGTGATTCAAACCAAGCCTGAGCATTCCAAACGCGTCTTCCAGGACCTGGTGCAAGGGAGTTCCAACGCGTGACCGTTAATACTTCAGAGATCCGCAAGGCCGCCATATTGATTGATTGCCTCGACCGGGAAACGGCCAGCATGCTGTTGCGGGAAATCAGACTGAAGACGGCTCGAGAAATCCACCAACTATCCAACAACCTAGCAGGCGTCACCAGAGAAGAAAAAGAACGAGTGCTGGCCGAATTTCTGGAACGGGTTCAAACACGTTCAGAACAGGTTCCACTGCATCCAAATGAAAAAAGCGACGCCGACTCAACTTCGAATCAATATCCCATTACAACCGAGAGAAACCCAGAATGATGAACCACCTGTCCAGATGGATCGCGATTGCCATGTTGGTCATCGCGACGACTGCGGGTTCGGCGGGATTTGCGTCCGAAAAAGACGAGGACCTTCAACAGGATGCCAGCCTTTCTGCTGAAGACCATGGCAACTCGCCCCAGAATGAAAACTATCCAAAACGCATCAACGCCCAAGAGACACCAGAAAAATCGACGACTGCCGCCGGTTCAATGGGAAATAACCTGTTGACCAAAGCAGCCATTGTGGTCGGCATCTTGATGATTTTGGCCATTGTCATGTCAAGTAAACGGCCGCAGCAGGCAGTTCCCAGGGAAGCCCTGGAAGTGCTTGGGAAAGTTCCTTTTTCAGGCCGCCAGTCACTGCAACTGGTGCGTTTCGGAAGAAAACTGGTTTTGGTTGAGTCATCCAACGACGGGCTAAAACCCATTTCAGAAATTACCGACCCGTTGGAAGTCCAAGACCTGCTGGCAAAATTCCAAAATCCTGGCAACTAACGAACATCGTCAGAACAAAGCACCCGGATTGAACCGATGCAACTCACGCAATCCCAACACCGCCCAACCAACATCCCAAATAACTGGGGCGTTTCCGCCACCAGTCTGGGGACCTTGGACACCGACACCAGTCAGCCTTCAGTTACCTTACTGGGAAGCAAACTGCTTTACATTCTGCTCATGATTACTTTGCTATGCACTGCATGGACAGGTTCTCTAACAGCACAACAATCCTCCACCCCCGAACCTGCTGTCGGAACCAACGGGATTGCCAGCATTGATGAAGACGACTTTCCCGAAACCGGCGCCGGCAAGGTATCACAGCCCAGCGAGGATAAATCTGAATCGGCAGCAGGCATCCAGTCCGATGAACAGACCGAGGTCAGTCCAGATGAGCAGGTCGATCCAATCGCCGAAGCTGAATCCACGTCTACCGGTTCGATCTGGTCCTATCAAAAACTCACCGATCGGAAAAGCTTGCCATCCACTCTTCAAATGATGCTTTCTTTTGCCTCGATCAGCCTGGTACCGGCGATCCTCCTGATGACCACCTGCTTCATCCGGATCGTGGTCGTGCTGGGAATCCTTCGGCAAGCCATTGGCCTCCAACAACTCCCCCCAGCACAGGTTACCACCGCCTTGGCCTTGATGATGACATTCCTTGTCATGTCACCCTACTGGGCGGAAGTCAAACGAAATGCCATTGACCCGTATTCCGCCGAAGGTTCCACCATGACGTGGGACGAGGCATGGGAGAACGGCATTACACCCATCAAACAATTCATGTGGAACCAGATCGACGCCGCAGACAATCAGGCCGATTACTGGCTATTTTTTGACCATCTTCCAGAAGAAGAAAAATCAGCGGAGCCGACATCGATTCAAACCGCCCCACTCAAGGTGCTAATGCCGGCATTCATGATCAGCGAATTAAAAGTCGCTTTTCTGATTGGAGCACAGATTTATCTACCTTTCCTGATCATCGACATTCTGGTCGCAAGCTTCTCCAACACCATGGGCCTGCTGATGTTGCCACCAACGGTCACCAGCTTGCCTCTCAAATTGATTCTGTTTGTGCTGGTCGACGGCTGGCACCTGATTGTTGGCTTGCTATTGAACAGCTTTGTCCCTTTTTCCTGACCCGTTGCACCGGGCACATCACTGATGATTGAAATCACTGTTAACGCGTTGACACAGCTCATTATCTTGAGCCTGCCTTTGCTATTAGCTGGGCTGGTGATCAGTCTCCTCATTGGTTTTTTCCAGGCCATTACGCAAATACAGGATACGACGATCTCGTTTGTTCCCAAATTGATCCTGATGATGATCCTGGTAGTGCTTGGCATGCCATGGTTTCTGCAAATGATGACAGAATACTCGCGTCATGTTATTGAAAACGCCGTCATTACTACAACGACCCATTAACCGGTCCCCGGAAATCCCTGCAGCCAATTCGGCACCTGCTTTTACCAAGTCATTATCAAGTATGTTTCTTAGCCAATTCACAACTGAACAGGCAGGCGGATTGCTCCTGGCTTATTTGCGAATTGCTGCGATTTGTATGACGCTTCCCAAAATTGGTACTGAAAAATTATTGCCGATTTATCGCCTGTTATTGGCAGGCGTCATTTGTCTCTCTACGGGCCCGTTGATCATCTCCGGCTGGGTGGAAGGCACTCCGATTTGGACCCGTTTTTTTCCTCTTTTGGTTAGCGAAATCAGCATCGGCCTAGGCTTGGGAATCGCTGCAAGTTGCGTGTTGATAGGCCTTCAAATGGCCGGCCAAATCGTCTCACAATTTCTTGGGTTTCAGATTGGATCTTTACAGCAAGGCCTGTCATCGGACCACGCTACGGATTACCGACAACTGTTTTTCCTCGCCGGCATCCTGTTCTGGCTCGCGATCGGAGGACATCGGTTGGCAGTCGAAGGTCTTTTGAGTTCTTTTTCGGCGTTCCCGGTTGGTCAATCGCATCTAGCTGGCGAAACACTGACGTTGCTCAATCAATCCATCAAGGTTTCCCTTGAATTTGCCATTCGATTTTCTTTACCCGTTGTCGTCGTCGGTCTGACCGGACTGGGAATCAGTGGATTTGCATCCCGGCTCCTCGGTCCAGCCCAAACTGTTGGATTTGGTTTCGGCGTCAACCAGATTCTTGTTTTTATTTTGCTTCCATCGCTGTTCATTCTGTTCTTCCACGAATTGGAACGGGGAACCTCTCAACAGATGGAATGGACACTGGACTACCTTTCCCAATTAAATTCTGATCTGTTCCTCGACGCCCAGCCACCAGACGCCCAGCCACCAGACCACTAGTGGGCAAGTTGCCCACTCAGAACTGAAAATCTAACACCCTATTTTTTCCATCCACATCGATGTCTGATTCCGATCGAATCCACGAACCATCGCCGGTTCAATTGTTGCGAGCAAAAGAGGACGGAACCGTCATCCGCAGCTCGGAGCTGGCCCGTTCACTAACGTTTTGTGTTGTGGCCGGGACGCTGCTGGTTTTTTCAGCAACCGCCGAACAGATCTTCGGCGGGTTTTTGGAACACACTTTTAAAAGTGTCGAGATTAAAGTATCGGCCATCGATAGCGGTGCCCAAATGACTGCAATGATCAAGTTGCTTTTACCGATTGTGACCTGTTTATCAGCGATGGTCCTGCTTGCGATCGGAAGTTGGCATTTCCAGTCTCCACTGGCCACCCATTTCCGAAAAACCCAACCCGACCTGTATCGACTCGCTCCAGGAGCCAGACTGGCGAGGATGCTTTCACTGGATTCTTTCCTAAAAACCATCATGGGCTTATCATTGCTGGTCCTGCTATTGGGAATCGCTCTCTTTTTTGTATTGTTTCAAACCGAAAACCTCATCGCCTCCATTCCCAATCGCCTCCGACCGAGTCTTAAGCTCGCGGGTGACTTTCTTCGCAACGTGCTCATTGCAACGGGAACCCTGATCATTCTTTTTGGACTGGTCGATTACATACGCGAACGATTCAAAATCAACTCTGAACTTCGCCTGACCGATCAGCAGCACAGGGATGAGGCTCGAGAAAACGAGATCCATCCCCAGTTTCGCCGTCCGATGGTCGGCTGAATTGGGTCAACTGCCTTTCCAACCAGCGGCACAGGAGCGGAATGTGAAAGTTGAAAAATATAAGTGGGTTAGGGAAAGGGGTTCTTTGCCAGATTGCTTTGTGACTCTCTCTAATGGGACAGTACTAGAAATCCCTGCCGAGCAGAATCGACTTGTTACTGAGGAAGAGGAACACGGACGAGGCTTGGTATATGTCCAATCTGCAAACGTGCCTGAAGAGATTCAAGTTTCAGAATGGAACTATTCTTTTGAAGGCCCGCACAAATTTACAAAAGATAGGGATATCGTTAGCTTGGCAAAGGAACTTGTAGATGCCTGTAGAACCGGAACGTTCCAAGAGAAGGAAGTGAAGTTAGACGACTGATGCAACTAAAAAAGATTTGGAATACTTTCCCCTGATTGATGCGGCTCAAGAACTAGCTTTGTCGGATAGACAAGTTAGATAGATTTGTGAGCAGGGTCAGCTTGGCAACAAGATGGGAAAACATTGGTGCGGTCATTTCAGTTAGGAAATGCTCGTCCGGTTTTACGAAGTTAGCCATTGACGCACCCCGAAGCGTTAAGATAGTTCGGGTTGAATTAGATAAAGAAGTTGACGACACTTCCGATTATTCAGGTGGCTCGTTGATTGGAGAATCACCGACTACCGCATCACGCTGGCCTGAAAACCACACCTGATGGTCCAGGGAAATCTCTACCTGGCCATCGAAAGTGCGCCCGCCACCATCGCCCCTGGCGGTAGAGCTGGATTTTCAAATAGGGATGGCTGCCGGGAAAGCCGGTGACCGGGCGGTGCCAATGCTTTACCTTGGATTGATGATCCTCTATCCTGCACAGGTGGTACCGGAGGATTCTGGATTTTCTTTGCCCTCCGATTCACATTAGCATCATTCACATTTGTATCATCCATCACATGAGCATCACCGGAGACATTTCCATGACGAATCGGCTCTTTGCCATCACCCGCGTTTCAGGGCTTTCCTTTGGTTGGTTACTCCTGACAACTTCCATGATCTGCCTGTGGTCCGCCGGCACTCAGACCATCGGCCAAGACAAAGTTCATCCGGTACGGATGGGTGCGGGGATGATGACCTTTGATACTGTCCCCGGTTGGGGATTACGACCTGATGGATCGTCGGCATTGGGTCCAACCCATGGCGGAGTTGTCGTCGATAAAGACGGAAATATCTACACCAGCGCCAACAAGGGCGTGGTGGTCTTCACGGCCGACGGCAAGGTGATCAAATCCTATGTTGGCAAAGAGTATTCCAACATCCATGACATTGAAATTCGCGATGAAGACGGCAAGGAGTTTATCTACGGCGCCCGCAACAACAACGCGGAGGGGATCAAGTTTGACGCTCATACGGGCGAAATTGTCCTTCACCTGAAATATCCAGAAGAATCCGGTCTTGGAAAAATCGCTTTCAATCCAACCGCGGTGACTGTCGCTCCTAATGGCGATATCTTTCTTGCCAATGGTTACGCCAGCAATCACATTTTCAAATATGATAGCAAGGGTAAATACCTGATGCATTTCGGCGAAAAAGGCAACGGACTGAAGCAGTTTAATACCGCCCACGGGATGACCCTTGATACCCGCTACGATCCACCTCGTCTGCTAGTTTGCGACCGCAACCACCAACCCAAGGGACGATTGTTACATTACAGCCTCGAGGGAGAGTTTATGGACGTCGTCATCACGGGATTGGGAATGCCAACTTCCGCAGCGGTCCAGGGAGACTACGTTTCGGTACCCGATCTGCACGGCAGGGTCGTCATCCTCGACAAAAGCAATACGATCATGGCCGTGCTGGGGCACAATGCTAATTCCAAGACTCGAGTGAATTTCAACGTCCCGCAACAAAATTGGATTGAAGGCATCTTTTCGGGAACACATGGTTCGTACTGGGATGGCGAAGGCAATCTTTATGTGCAGGACTGGAATGTCGCCGGCAGAATCATGAAACTGGTCAGAGTTCGTTAAGCCAATAATGGGGCGAGTGGAACGCCGTTGCCTTCACTCTTTTCCCCCTCAACCCATTCCAGATCAATCAATCCTGGCCGGTGACTTACCGGTCAGGTTTTTTTTCGACGTCATCGTCGACACGGTTTTCGCAGCTTGATAATCGCGACTCATCAGAAAACCAATCCCCTTTTAATCCCTTGGGGGATAACTGCCAGAGTCCCAGATCCCTTCCCAGCCACACTACCTTGGAATTCTCCACCGGCCAATTGCAACGGATCAAATGAGGACCTCCTCTTTTGACAAAGACAGGAGAGACGATCGCTCTTAACGGATGTTGATTTGACCGACCGGTTTCAGCGGTAAAGACGGCCAGCAAGCCAGCCACTAGAGAGCCAATCCTCTCGATTGGCATTACAAAAAATAGGCGATTGGTGGGAAGGCCTATCTCGTGTTGGGACGGACCAACAACGAAATAAATTGAAAGTCGCCGGGCTCCGACTCGGTAGCGAACTGAATGACGTGGGTACCGGTATTTCGAAACAGCAAGACAAACTGTTCCTCGAATTTTTCCTTCAGATCATTTCCCGAACGCATCTTGATCGATTTATTAAAACCTTCGTCAGTTCGAATCGAAATTCTTGAATAAGGTTCATTACTGGTGGCATGGTAACTGACAACGGCTTCATAGTAACCAGGTTCGGCAATCCAGACCTGCCAGCTCAACTGGTCCGTTGTCTTTTGAAAACCAGTGACAAGATCACCTTCCGAGGAAGGCACCATCTTCAGCAGTTCCCCTTCCAAGGAACCATTTTCCGCAGTCAACAAAAACGTATTGTTTGCCGCCGGCAGTATCCCTTTTTTTTCAATGATATTTGTTATCTTCTTGACTTTTTTGGCATTGGCCACCACTTCGTCGGCATTCTTTTGCTCACTAGGATCATCGACCTCGCCGCCACCGGTTCTGTCAAACCGCTGACTGATGAAACCGGCTAACAGAAGTCCGGCAGCACAAACACCGATATACCGCCAAGACAATTTTGTTTTTTTTTCGGGCTTGGAAGCAGGGTCAGCACTGATTTGAAAACCTCTCGACTCCTCTTTCGATTCCAACGGCAAAGCCGCCGACTGAACAGGGGGAGCGGTTTTCAAACGATGCGCCGACCGTTCAGATTCGGGTCGAATCCCCGTCCTCAGGAACAGGTCGTAAGCTGTTTTGGCAGACTCATCCATCAAGCAAATTCGGGCGGCCATGATTTCGTTCAAAACCTGCTGGGTAAAAACCCCGCGGGGACCGGTTTGATACGTTCGAATTTCTTTCATTCGATAATCGGCGGCCGACGCAATCAGACTGACGTTGGCTTCGTACAGCGAAACCCCCAACAAATCATAATGGTTAGGGGGCACCAAAGCCGGATCAATTCCCAGCCAGTCGATATAGGGATCGAACGCTTGTGGCGATTCCGCCATAGGATCTTTCAACTGGGCGTAACGAACTTGGGATGAAGAATACTCTGGTCCGGGTGGATTGCTGAACTCTAACTCCGAACGGACTCTGACTTCAAAATATAACTCGTAAAAAGCATTTTGACTCGCCGAAGCCTCCAGAGTTGTTATCAGATTGCCAAATTAGCCGAACATCACCGAAATCGCCCCTATCCTTCCTGATCCACCATCCTTTCCTGAGCAACCACCTTTTGCCTCGGTCACCACCGTGGGAAACCGAGTCTAAAAGTTGGCCAATCGCAACGTTGGTGTGACCGATTCCCGTGACTTCACCTGGCAAAACCGATTTTATTGGATTTTTCAGATAAATTGCGGGTTGATTTTCTGCTTCCATCCACAGAACAAAACAATAATTCGTCTATCATAGAGTTTGGTTGAACTCGCGTTCGTCCTCCGCAATGCCCATTCCACAATATTTCATGTTCTATTATCGGTTGAATCAATTGTCAGGCAGCCAATTCCCAGTCTTACGGCCGCAGCCTATTGCCTTATGGGCATTAATCGCTGTTCTTCTGTGCGCACCATTGCCAAGCCAAGAGATTAAAGCAGTACCAGCGAAAGAAATTAATACAGAAATTGAAGCCGTAGCAGCCCAAGAAACTGATGCAGAAACTCAATCAGCCAAGGCATTCGACCCCACGACGGTGAAAGGCGATTTGCAGAAAATCAAAAAACCACTCAGCTCATTAATCAAACTGACCACCAAGGGTGGTCGATTGGCACCGGTATACGAAAAAGAACGCCAAGCGGCCTATGCCCTCATCACCCAGATCAACTCCATTGGTGGCAATCGAGGGGGTGGTTCTTCTTCGTCGGGAACCAATTGGGAAATCAGGATAAACAACAACGGATTTGAAGGGTTTGCTAACTACGGGTATTCCCGGGTCTACCCCAACCCATCTCCAAACAGCTGGAAAATCAAACTCAAGGAATTAAAAGCTCCCCACCGAGACCTTTATATCGAGGCTAATCCCAAGGGAGTCGTTTCCATTACGATGAATGGCGGAGACGACCCTTACCTGCTACGAATACGACAACAGCCTTCCGGTAGCCTATTCGTTCAGGAGGTTTCCGATACGGCCATCTTCAGTGAAATTTCGCCGTCGTTTGATGTGTTTTGTCGCCAACACTCTCAATTCACCCAAGACCGGCTCCTGCCGATGATACGTCACCTTGGCATCGATGCGCCGATGACCCAATTCGACAAAAACGTACAAGCATCAGTCATTGCATTCCTGGCACCGATTAAAGATGAAGAATTGAATCGTTTTCGATCCTTGTTCAAAAACTTGGACTCATCAGATTATGCCGCCCGGGAAACCGACTCCAAAAAGTTGTCCGAGGTTTTCCCCGATTGGCAGAACTTTGTCATGCGTGGTGTCGTCAGCGACCATTTTTCTATAGAAATGCGATTTCGTCTGATGAAAGCTCTGGAGAAGAACGGCAAACCGGAACAAGTCAAGGCGAGTCGATTTGCAATTTCTGCCGACCTGGCCAACAAACCGGAGTACCTGATCTGGTTATTGGATATTCAAAAAGACCAATCGGTTCGCACCGATATATTCAGACAACTGGAGCGATCAACCGGGTTAAACCTCGGTGAAGATGTCGCCAGCTGGAAATCAAAGTTCGTTAACAACTCGTCTAACACTACCAGCATCAATCCCTCGCCGCCAATCAATCTTCTTGCCGAAAAAGGGCCACTGGATACCGCGGTGACCTATGTAGGACAACTGGTCAAACTGAAATCCAAAGGTGACACCATCCAATTGGACCGAGATTTCTGGTCTGAACAATTTGGCAACAAATCGATTCAGCAATTAGTCCGTGACACTAATGAGAGTCTAAAGAAACTCAATATGCCGGCCAACTACGATCCGGATCCGCTGTTTGAGCTTGCATCGGTCGGACATCCCCAAGCTATTTTTGCCAAACTTCGCAGCGATCTTCAAAAAAAGACCAAGAATTCCAGTGTCTATTACTACAGCTATAACCGTACATCGTCGTCATCACTCAATCGAACGTTTGCCAATAAAGACCTGACGGCCTCCATGAATTTCGAGCCAACGACCAATGTCACTCGCAAAGTGGTGCAAGGTGGTACCAATGTCAAACCTCCCAAACTCGACAGTAAGCCATTTAAATTTGAATTGTCCGAACTCCAGGCTGGGAGGCGGAAAATCTTGGTCCATGCCCAGACAGATGGGCGACTACGGGTGGCGTTGATGACCGAAAAATCTAATTCAGTGGTGCAGATCTTGCAGCAACCCGATGGAAAATTCGTGGTACAGGACGTACGCGGATCGGAAATTTTCACCGCTAAAGGAAAGAACTTCAGTGATTTCCATGAGAAACATCGGGATTACTGCCAGAAAAAACTGTTTCCGCTTTTCAATCACTTTGGGATACGGTTTTCTGATGACCTATTTGTTGCAAAAGACAAACCGAAAACGCCGGCATCTTCTCCTCCCTCAGTCGAGGAAAAGAAAACTCCCCAACCGGTGTTACGCGGGCGTCCGACCATTCGGGCCCCCAAAAGCATTCCCTAAGAACACCACCGGCGAGTGCCAATCGGTGACTCTGCTGAGCGGACATCGGCTTGCCAAATGATCGGAGCTGATGGCTTTCCGCTGTTGCCAAATTCAGGGATCCAATACACAGGATCCGATCCAGTCATCCGACTTGGCTGCACTGTTTGGCAAAACAGCGCTTGCCGAAATCGACAGCCGTCCGCACATCTGTCCTGTCCAGCGATAGCCGACCACCTACCAATCCTTTAGACTTTAATTCACATCGTCCACTGACAGGGGGCCAATGTCCCCCTCTGAATTGCAGGTTCCAGCCCCATGGCACTCATCTACATCTTGGTCTTTTTGGGTTTTTTTGCTGGAGCACTCGTTTCCCCAGTCATGTCGCCGATGTTCCTGCACCCCCAGGATCACGGAGTACTTTCGCAGGAAACCACCCCAGCGACCCGAGCATTTCTATTGGGCCTGGCCATGGCCGTATTTCGATTAGGTGAATTTTTTGGCTCCCCGATTCTGGGTCAATTATCCGACCGCTTTGGACGAAAGAAAATACTGGCTGCTGCGATGGGAGTGACCGCGATTGGAAACCTCGCAATTGCCTGGTCTATTTCCGCAGGTCAATTCTGGGTGATCATTGCCGGACAATTCTTTCTGGGATTCGTGGGAGTGTTGTTGGTCCTGGCTCAAGCCGAAGTCGCTCAATTCTCAACCGGACAGGAAAAGACCCGTCGGTTTGGTCTGATCTACATGTGCAGCAGCCTCGCCTATGTCTTTGCCCCGGTGCTGGGTGGACACCTTGCCGACAAAACCTATTTCAGTTGGGCCTCCTATTCGGTCCCTTTTTATTTTGCGGCGGGCACTTGCCTGATTTGCACCATTTTGATTCTCTGGCGATTTCCAGATTCCGTGGCAGAAAATCGGGAGCAAACCCCACTCAAGCTCACCCGTGGTTTTATGGAAATGGGCGAGGCCTTTCAACTCGCCCCGTTTCGATCGCTGCTGATCGTCAACTTTTTTCTTTACCTCGGTGTCGATTTCGTCTTTCAATTCAACCCGGTTTATTTTGTTCAAAAATGGAATTTTACGTCGGCACACGTAGGCTGGCTTCTTTCCTACACCAGTATTTCCATGGTGGCGGCACAATGGCTGCTGGTCAAACCCGTTGGCAAAGGGCGAACCCCACGAACCATCACGGCCGGCAGTGCGATCCTATTGGCCGCGTTATTGATGATTCAAATCCTCCCATCCCAATGGTGGTGGCTATGCCTGATCCTGCCGTTGGTGGGGAGCACCATGGCCTTGGCGACCACCAATATGTCAGCTTTGCTTTCCGATACAGCACCCCTGGATGCGCAGGGGCGGATGCTCGGTGTTTCCCATTCGGTTCGCGTCCTTGGCTCGGCGCTACTTTGTTTTATTGGGGGGATACTGGCCGGTCTCTCTCCCCAATATCCCATTCTGATCGGGGCGATTGCATCGCTACTGGCTGGGGGTTTACTGATTTATGGGGGGCGTCGCCTCCAAAAACAGTCCCCCAACGAATGAACTTGGACAGTGCCTGACGGATCGCTTAAAGACCACACGAAGTTGTGGAGAACAGAAATATCGAGACCGCTGGGCGTCCAAAACGGCACCAGATCGCGGTTTCAGCGTCCTTGACGGATTTACTCTGGCCGGAACCCAACTGTCTTTATTTGAGATGACCGTCTCGAAACAAGACCAAACGACTGCCACGGAACCGTTTACGGCTCTACACTCGGCCTGAATCCCCAAAAAATGTGGATTTTGTTGCTCAATTGCGACTTTGGAATACACGCTGCCTTTGGCCCGCGATCAGCCACGAATTCCCCGCGTCTGTCAGCCAAATCGACATTGACCCGATCGAACCAAGTTGTCTCCCAGTCGGTTTTTGGTTGCTTTGCGCACCCAACTGGGTAGCCAAATCCGTCGATAAGGGCCGTGTCGCTGTCCCATCTGCATTTTTGGCGCACTTTTTGCTTTTACTCACTCTTAGCAAATCGCAGCGGGTTGATTTGCCCGCTTGGGATGGCACAGCATTCTGGGCGAGACCAAACCTGTTTTTTTCGCTACCGATTTCGAGGAATTACCATCAGATGATTATTTGTCAATTGACCCAAGTCCGTGATTTGACCGAAACCGCTCTACAACACCGGGCCATTCATCACCCCTACCTGAAAGCTCTGGCGAGTGGATCCCTACCCAATCCACAGTCAGCGATCACCGATTTTGCCATCCAGTACCAGGGCTATACCAGCTGGTTTCCACGGTACCTTAACTGCGTCATGAATAAGTTGGCAGATCCACAACACCGCGAGTATTTCACTGAAAATCTGAATGAGGAACAGGGACATCTTGATGAGGAGACCGTCCAACAACTGGAAGAAATGGGAATAAAGGAATCCTGGGTTCAGGGAATTCCCCACCCGATTTTGTTTCGCCGGTTTCAATCGGCATTGGGAATCAACCCTCAATCCCAAATACTCTGTCGTGCCGCGATGCTCTGGCGTCAACGATTCCGATTCTTGCTGGAAAAGAGCACCCCGGCCGAGGCCATCGGCGCCTTGGGACTGGGAACAGAGGCAATGGTAAAGCACATCTATCGCTATATCACAGCTGGCATCGAGTCACAAACCAGTCTGCGTCGAAGAGACTACGTCTTTTTTGAATTACACTCCGAAGTGGATGACGAACATGCAGAACTGATGATGCGTGTCGCCGGCGATTTCGCACATCAGTCCCCAACCAACCTTGATGAAATCCGTCGCGGCATGGTCGCGGCCTTGGACCTCAGGTGCCGTTTCTGGGATCAGATGCTGGAAAGGGCGGAGGGAATTTAAAATGAAGACCATCGACGATACGCGACAAATCTACAATGCCCAGGCTGAACAGTGGACTCGCGATGAACCCATTCTGCTATCCGATTATTCAGCCCGTCCGTTCTTGCTGGAACTGTGTGAGCCGATTTCCGGCTCCTCCATCCTAGACCTGGGTTGCGGCGAGGGCTACGTCGCCAGGGAGCTCATGAAGCGGGGCGCAAAACAGGCCCATGGTATCGACATCTCCGAAAAGATGATTGACGCGGCCAACCACCAGCAAAGCCAATTTCCTCGGAAGGGACTAAGTTTCGCGGTAGGAGATCTGAGGCAAAAAATACCGATAGATAAAGGCGCTCATGATTTGGTTGTGGCTGTATTTCTGTTTAATTATTTGACCCTTGAAGAAACACAGCAAACGATGCAGAACGCATTTACCTCATTAAAGTCAGGGGGCAGATTAATTTTTGCGGTTCCCCATCCCGCTTTACCGTTTTTAAAGAAAGACCAGTTTCCATTCTATTTTGAGAGTGCTGGCGGGTACTTCAGTGGGCGAGACCAACGATTTCCCGGAGAGATCTGGCGCCGAGACCGTGTTCCCGTGCGAGTACAATGCGTTCACAAGACGATCGAGGATTATTTTCACTGCTTGAAACAGGCAGGATTTCGGCTTCTCCCTGACGTTCACGAGCTCAAAATTACCAACGACCATGTCGAGCTGGATCCCGAATTTTTCGAACCTCTTTTAGACCTTCCGCTGCACTTGGCCTTTCAAATTGAAAAACAATGAATCCTTTGCAAATCGTCAAACCGCTGCGTTGGAACAAGGGCGTTCCTACTGAAGACAAGGTGGTCATCGAAATCCCTGCACGTGTTATCAATGACTGTCTGGATTTCATGTTTTCTCCACCGGGGATGATTCCACGTCTGCCCAGTGTATCGTCATGGGTAGACAGCTGGAAAAGAATGCTTTCCCAGGCCCCGGGGTTCGTCTGTCTACGCTGCAGTCTTTCGGATTTAACCGATCAGGAACTGCGACTTGTTTATGCCATCATCGCCCAATCGATTGGCCCACTGAATCATCGTTACGGTGAATTTTTTGACGTCAAAGATCATGGACTGGACCACACCAAGTCTCCGGTCCCGATTTCCAAGACTCGGGCATGTTCGGGCTTCCATACCGATAGTTCTGCTTTGGAATATAGCCCAGAGGTGGTCGGACTGCTTTGCCTTCATCCCGGATTTCAGGGGGGCGAATCATTATTGGCGAATGCGGCGGATTTATATTATTGGCTTTGCGAGCAGCACCCGGAAAGACTGTTTCCGCTTTCGCGGCCGGCCAAACGAGACGTCATCACCCCGGGTTCCGTTCAGAACACCGCTGAAATCGACCGAAACGAATTTCCGATTTTCCAATTGGATCACCGCGGTCTACATTTCCGGTACATGCGATTTTGGATCACCACAGCCTATCAAAAGCTGAAAAGGCCAATGCCCGAAGGACTGCTGGACGCAATGGACCACATCGACCGTTTCCTGGACAACGATACCCATGTCTTTTCCAGAAAACTCGACCGGGGCGAGATTCTCTTTGTTAACAACCGCCATCTTTGCCATAGCCGCACTGCTTTTTCAGATCGCAACAATGGGGCACCTCCAAGAACGTTGGTAAGAACGTGGATCGATCACATTGCCTCCACAACATCCTTCACACCAAAAACAGTGGGCCGGTACCGAAATTCAAATGGCGTGCTGAATCAAAAAACACCCACTACCACATCGGCCAATACTTTAGGCTGATTGTGGTTGAAAACTCACTTTCAAAAATGCATCTGCTCAATTTTAGTCGTTGTACCGACAACTTGATCGCCGACCACTTCCACAACATAGATTCCATCCCCAATACCCCAATAATAGGCAACTCCCTGCTCAGGTGTTCCGACCTATTCGTAATGATGGGGGGCGCAGATTTGCTTCCACCTCGAAAAATCTCTCGTCGTTTTGAATCGACTTAAACTTCTTTGCAAATTGGTTCCATGAAAATCGCCTGAAAGGATGAGCTTGAAAAAATCCTTATAGTTTGCATCAATGCTTTTCACATCTGGAAAGACTGATTTAGAAGTTATGAAAATAGTTGCGTGGCACATCGAAAATGGCAGCGTTTTTTTTCATCTGACGAAAGAATCTACCAGAGAAAAGTTAACCGACATCTTGCCGGTATGGAGGATACTGAATTCAAAAAGTAGACAAATCAGCACTTCTTCAAATCTGGGCAGTCGGCTATAATGCTGACCTGCCTATTTTTATGGGCTTTTCTGCACTTGGGCGAGTGGCGGAATTGGCAGACGCGCTGGATTTAGGATCCAGTGGGGTAACCCGTGCAGGTTCGATTCCTGTCTCGCCTACTGAGCAATTAATAGAAGGCTCAGATCGTTTTGGTGACGGTCTGGGCCTCTGTTTTTTCTTGTCTATGCGTCTTGTCTATGCGTCTTGTCTATGCGTCTTGTCGTATCCGGTTTGTATCCGGTTTTGGCGAGTTTCTCCGGGGCATCATCTTTTCCAATCAAATTCACCAACGTTGTCTGATGTTGCTTTGTGATATGTGAATATTGAAAACAGACTTTGGATTGACTGATGATATCGCTACTGGCTTTTTATCTAATTTAGAAGACCTTCTAAAAAGTAAAATCAAGACTTACTACAAAATCAGCAATTCAAAAAATACTTTAGCCGTTATTTATCTTGATATTCTGAAGATGGATCTCGATGAAGTTTTCGCAATTCCTGAAGCATCATACATTTCTGAATCAGATCGCGGGAGTTTTGAGATTGACTGGGCAAAATGGCTGATGACGCAAGGAGCCAGAGTCGTTATTTCTGGGTTTCAAACATCAAGAGAAGGCACATCTTTTAAGTCCAGAACAGATGGAACCATAATGTTGCCATCTAAAGATGGAGCTTTTAGGGTAGACCCTGCTTTCGCTGGAAATGAACAATCAAATTTAGTGATAAGGGCGGCATTAAATAATCTTGATAAGATAGAACATATGATGTTTGAAGAAGTTACGAGGATTTTTAAATAAGGACCAAAAGAAATGAAATCAATTCACACACTAGCGATTTGCAGCGTTTTACTAATGTTGGTTTTGGGTTGTGGTGGCGCTGATCACGATAACGATAAACAAAGTGGTGTAACAGGAAATACGAAGGCGGCAAAAAAAGGTGACAGT
The DNA here is from genome assembly GCA_014238905.1 of Planctomycetota bacterium. Classification (GTDB taxonomy): domain Bacteria; phylum Planctomycetota; class Planctomycetia; order Pirellulales; family Pirellulaceae; genus JABAAE01. Next base: position 226,303 of record JABAAE010000010.1, on the reverse strand, counting down.
GCTGTGATTTACATACGGCTTGCTGATGAACAGCTGAAATCGCTTATTACCGGCTGCAAAAAATATCACTACAATACTGGGCGGCATGTCAGCAAGCTTGCTGATTTCAAGTCGGCTCCAAATGGCATGTCCCAAAAGGAATGGAAAGGGCCTTATCTTGGTAAAATAAACTCGGATCCATGGGGTAATGACTTGGTCGTGGAATCCAGTGAAGAAAAAGTTGTGGTTCGGAGTTGCGGACCCAATGGCGTAAAAGGTGATTCAGATGACGTTACGATGGAGTGGTCAAGTTCGTCAAAGAAGCAATGAGATTTTTCCAAATAAGAAAATAACTTCTGTGGATCATTGCGAATCTTATTCGGACTGGTTTGGCTCTACTATTTTGCTCAAGAGGATTTTGAGCGAGGGCCGATTTCGTCAGAAGGCCCGCCGCTGAAGAAGATAGATATTTGATGATTGAATTTGAAACTAAAACTGCACCCCGTATCCGGTTTGTATCCGGTTTTTCTAAAATTTCCTGCCAGCAAATAGAATCATCTGGCGGTTTACTCGTTCTTATTAGTGAATAACCCCATAAAAATAAGAATTAATGGCAAACTGAAAAGTTCAGTCTTGGATCGATTCGGATTTAGGATCCAGTGAGGTAACCCGTGCAGGTTCGATTCCTGTCTCGCCTATTAGAACGCATTCGGATTCCCGTATTTTAGCGCCGAATGCGTTTTTTATTGGGTTTCCTGTATTGTCATGCTTGTGGGTGCTCGCCGGTTCAGCGCCCGTTTCGGCATCAAATCAAATGATAGCGTCGGATTTGGCGTCAACTTTTAGGCCGCGGTGGGAGCCATGATCCATGAAATCTTCACGGCGGATCAAGGCATCGTTTTTCATGGCCGTTGCCGCACTGTTTCCTGCCCACTGACAGGCCTTACGAAGGCCATATTCATCCACCTTCACGTTACGCCAATTCAATTCTTCATTTTAATTTAGGTTTTTAAAGCCGGAATTGGTAGAGATACCAATCTTGATGAGCCCCTTCCTTTGTTTGAGAACTTTTTCATTAGGATACTTTTTGATGAGACTATCGATATCTTTCAGTGCGGCTTTTAACTTCTCGTCTGCTTCGTCATACTTTTCTGCTTCACTAGCAGCGATACCAGACTTGTAGAGGTCCCAGTTTTTCTTAATTTCTGAGTCCTTGCCGCCACAGCCGACCAAAAAAATCGCGGCACAAATTGCCAGTATGTGAATTGATTTCATTTTGCTTTCCTTCATTGATTTCGACTCCCAGACCAGGCAGCGTATTGGGTCCTAATTAGTTAGATCACTCCAATGATCACAACATCTCTGCTCCCCACTATATCACTTCTTTGCACCCAGCAGCAAACAAGACAATCAGAATCAGAAATCGATGCATGGAGTCTCTCCTACAGGTGCAAGACCTTCATCTCATCAGGAACCGCTACTGCTTTGGGAACGCAGAAAACCCGTTCTGCCCCCTCCACAGACGCCCGCTATATATTAGGTACTGCGCATTCACCCCGTGGGGGTCGGGTAAAGATTTCGGAAGCCAAGTGATTGGCTGTATGGGGCCCCAGCCGTCCATCATCATGAGAATTCATCCTGCTCCGTGCTGGTCGATGCCAACCGCTGGTGGAAAATTGACGACCGATACTGGATGAGTTAGGCTGCGTGCCTTGATCGTTGTTAATTTCCTCATCAGACTTTTGAAAGTTAATTTTTCCATGGCCCCGATCCCAAGATGAGTTTGCCAAAAAACTATCAACCCTACTTGATTCCACTCTTGTCTGCGCTAGAAAATGGCGAAAGCAAAACCGAAGAAGAGATTTGCGAACATGTTTCTATTGCATTGTCTCTTTCGGTGCAAGAAAGAGACCAGCGTAATACCTCAGGTAAAACCGTCATAGAGAAGAGGTTTGCCAGAGCAAAATACCATTTGCGTGATGCGGGACTTATTTCTCTATCCGACGACGGCAAGTGGTCGATTACGTCAGATGGCCACCATTATTTACAGCAGTTAAATGATGAGGGCAAAAGAAAAAAAAGGCGACTAAGCCCCAAAGAGTGGGAGAAAGAAGCTCAAGCATGGCTTTGGCTTTCTGTTTTTGTTGCGTATTGTTTTCTGTTTGGTGATTTTTGGGTAATTCTACAAGATCTTGACCGTGCAGGCCCAGCAACTGCTCATGTACTAGGAAACGTACTAATAGTGACCCTTCCGATTTCAGCTGGCGTTGCTTGGTGTGTTTGGATTAATTTCAGCAAATGCTATGAAAATTTTAGGCAGCAAACGAATGCCAAAATTCTCTACCTTGCTATTAACCCCGGTATTATTGTTTTGGCAATGCTCGTCGCCATGTTGCTTGGGTGGTCTTTAGGGTGGGGCAGTGCAGAGAGTTTAGAGCGGGCCGACGTAATAGAAGAGAGTTTTAGACTTTGGGAGATGAAGGCAGCATCAATTGCATTCCTGCAGTTCTTTGATGCATACGGCTTTCATTATGTCTGGGCTGGATTTTCTGTTGGTGCTGGAATCGGATTTTACTTCGTTAAAAAAGAGGACATAGCCGATTGAACTTAACACATACGCCTGCCATGGCTCTTAAAAGCAAATGCCACAGGCGTCAGGCGAACTGGAGATACTGAAGAACTTTAAGTGATCGTTGTGAATCTAATTGGACTGGTTTAGCTGTCTTATTTTGCTTAGATGAAGCCTTGAATTCTAGTGGAGCACCCCCTTTTTCCTTATAAGCAATCCCCCCCCATAGTGTGAAAGAATCTCTCTCTGCATTCCTAATAAGCTTGTGTGACAACAGCAACGAGGCGAACGATTGTCAGGCTGAACAGTTTGTACTTTACGCCTGATCGACCGCAGGATTTTGTTGGTGAAATCGATCCGATTTCTGTTCACCAATTAATGCAATCTGTAGCGAAAAATGCCCCCAATTCGCAACGCCCCGAAGTTATGCACACCAAACTGCACACCCAATTCTGCCGGTTCCTCGACCGATCGCAGACTAGGTCCATAGAACGGGATCTCCTAATCATCCATAGCGGCCACAGAGACGGGATGAATTGTTGGTGGCGTAGGTAATTGGTCCAATTGTTAGCGTGGTGCTTCCATTGCCCTAGTAACTGGTGCCTGCCCATTTCCAAGTTTCAGGCGGAGACAGGGCCGGGTTTTGGTGCGGCTATGGCGGGTGTGATTCCAGGGCGTTCTGTCAATCAGTCTCCTGCACCATCTGGCGGTGTTGGATTACTACCAATTGGCGGTTACCCAGTGACCTACCTACCAGTGACCGACCTATTCGCCTCAGGCAAATATAAAAATGTTCATCACCTTTTTTTCACCCTTTTCGGTGTCAAGCAACCGTGTAAAAACGGCTTCGCAAAAAAAAAAGAATTTGGGTGCAAAATTGGCGGCTCATCGAATCCCTTAGCAGTGGTCTCTTTGTTCACAAGCTTCTTCTTTCTGAAAGGGAAAACATGCACCGTCTATTGATTACACTGCCGTTGATTGTATTTACCGCTTTTCAAGTTGGCTGTGTTGTTGAGCCATTGAATTTTCATCGGGTTAATCTCAACGACCGGGAAGATGGATTTGATCCTCAAATCACACGATTTAGCGGCTGGGTTCCCTTCGCAAATGAACCTCTTGAAGTCCAGGCCTACGATTTTCGCCGGGACAGTTGGAAGACTATTGCGAGGACACGTTCTGGGGGATGGGGCGTTTCAACCGGATTTGCTCCATTTCAAGCCGAAACAGGCTCGGATAAATTTTATTACTGGAATGCCGGTGAAGTTCAGATTCCTGAACGATATTGGGAGTGGCTGGATTTATCCGACAGTATGTGTCAGGTGCGAGTAGTGATGTCAAATACGGGTCAGGTTTTACCTTCCTACGATGAGAGACCGAACCTCTTCGCAAATCCAATTGATGAATGGATTGAAAAAGGTAATCGAAACTTTTCAGATCGAATTATCCTGAGGACTCGCGATAGCAACATTCCTCAAGACAGATAAGTTCCTCTCTGAAGAAGTCCCGAAACGTAAAGCCCTGATTTCCATCGGGGCTTTACATTGTTTACTACGTTCTGCTCAACGCATGACTTTTCCGCTGCAGTCCGGGTAAAAGATAAACCCCCTGACCTTGAACGGGTTGAGCTTCGTTTCCCCATCCTCAACTGCCTGCTGATAAAAACGATCGTTCCTATCGTAAACGCTGTTTAGCTGGGTAGGCCTCGTGTGACTATATTGTTATTTTATTTGTCGATCTGGTTTCATCAGGATTTTATCAAATCTCGAAATCCTAATGTTCGGGTTTTGGTTTTAAACCAGCTCGAAGCTCGCGTTCTTCCGATGCTGTGAGTCCCTCTTCTTTCAGGTTCTGAATAACCAATTCAAGAAACTCGGCACCCTCTGCTTCAAGGGGGTCATCCACGTAGAAAAGAGCTTCGCAAACAGGGAGGATGTTATGGCCAGATTGCATCGCCTTCTCCAATCCGTCGTAGATTAGTTTCGTCGACGAGACATAATCATCCGCAAATTGCTCCACAACCGATTGCACGGCCTCTTCTGTCTTTTGAGTAAATGAAAATGCAGCGTTTGTAAAATCATCGACAGCACGACCATAAATATCCAAAAACTCTTGATCATTCTTCCCCTGCCAGTTGGCCCACATCTCGGCTCCAGCCACACCCAAATTACCCCCAAAAAATCCTGCCGAAAATGCGACCAAGCCGTTCAAAAAACCACTACGGTTCATTACCTCTTGGTACCGCGGATAAAACTCGACCAATTGCCTGTAATGCTCCTCAATGGTTGCAAGCTCGAGCGTGTGAAGTGTAACCTGACGATACATGCGATCTGCGAATGCTTCCCTAATTGTTTCTGGCGAATCAATCCACTCGTGCCCCTTGATGAATTGAAGGTAGGTTGGAAACTTCCTTTCCAGGATTTCGATTACCGAAATATCATTTGCCATTTGCCAGATAGCTTCATGACTCGATTTCAGGTCTGCTTGTGCTTCAGAAAGGTCCGCTTCATTTAAAGCCGTCCCCACGATATCAGCAATTTCTGGACGACTTGTCGTCTCCGTGATATGACTGACAGCATCGCAAAAGATATGGGCCGAACGGTTCGCAGGGTTTAGTCGCACCATAACCAGAAACATCTCTCTGATTACTCGACGCGCAACCGGGATTCCATTGCGACATCTCGCCAGCATATTTTCAGCATCCGCTTGGTTACTGGAAGTCGATTCGGTTTTGGAATGAGTCTCTGGTTGAGTGTTGCCATACACTTTCGCTCCACACTCGCTACAAAATCTCGTCAGCTCTCTAAATGTGTGATTACAGCCTGGGCAATTACTAAGGATTTTTGAACCACAACCGGAACAGAAATTCGGTAGCGTGACGATTTCATTTTTTAAATCGTCAAACTCTGTTAATAAATCCGATGAACAGACAGGGCATTCGACGCGTCTTGCAACTTTCGTCAGCTGATCGCGTTCGACGGCTACCGGGTTTTGTTTTTTCTTTTTTGCCATGGCGGTACTTTAGCAAATACAGATGCACTTTAGCAAATACGAAAGAGCAATTCCTGTCTTCGCGATCGCTAATAAATGAAAAACTGGAAGACCAATGAGTCTAGCATTTCATCAATTCCGACGTCGGTTCGACGGCCGTTTGACAATTCAGCATCTCCACAGACAACAGCGATAGATTCCGTACCTCGCATTCACCTCGCGGGGGTGATTCCAGGACGGTCTGTCAATCAGACTTCTGCACGATCTGATGATGTTGGATCGCTATCGATGGACTGCTACCCAGCGACCTACCTGCCGGTTACCTACCTATTCGGTTCAGGCAAATATAAAAATGTTCATCAATTCTTTTCACCCTCTGCGGTTTCAGGCAACCGTGTAAAAACGGCTTCGCGAGAAAAAACGACCTTACCATCCATTTCGACCTGCGTTGTAAAAAGACTTTTGTTCTTGCTGACCCTTTTAAATGTGGTGGTTTCCTTGGCGCCGTCGGGGTGAATATTCCTTGCCCGATAGATCTTGGTGGCCGGATCGTACCGTTCTCGGGAGACAGTCTCAGGCAGCCCTTCACCCTTGCTGCGCCATATGAAGACGCCCTCGTGAGGATCGTATTCCTTGTGCCCGACAAAAGGAACTCTCTCCCCGTTGATCAATGGACTAAAAGTGACCTCTATGGATTTGCCCTTTACCATCCACTGAGCCTCCATCATATCGTCAAAAGGTTCCACCTCGCCGCCCACGGGCATGTTCTTCCCGGTAACTTTCCAACGACCAATCTCCTCCGCCAATAGACTCGCGACCTCCTCGGCAGTCAGTTTCTTAAGTTTTCGCTCTTGAGCAACGTTCTCAGCACGGGGTTGTCTTGGACTGCTTTTTTTTTCAGCTGCACCATGACCGTGGTCACTTTCTTCGCCATGATCGTGATCACTTTGTTCGGCTTTCGCTTTTGGAGCATCCACCCGTTCTTTCGTTACTGCGCGAATCCCTTCAAAAGTAAACCAGCGACCATTCACCAATATGCAATCACGCACGACGAATTGATAAGTCTGGGCACCAGCAGAAAGGGTCACCTCCATAAACGTTGCAGAGAATTCGTTTTGTTTTCTTATTTCGTATTCCGCACGTACAAACTCGGCTTGATTCCAGTCACAGCCATTTCCTGCCAGTTCATTTCTGACCTCGGCAAAACAATCCCTATTGTCTTTTAGGTGCAGCTCAAAATCAGTCTCGATTTGTTCGGTGACTTTGTCCAGCCGATCTGCGGGGATCATTTTTGGAATAAAAGCCAGTAGTTCCTTCTTGCCGAGATAAGCAAACCCAACAAATTGATTCGGATCGTTCGCGGCCAAGAGCGTCACGATGGATTGTGCGAATTCTTCGGGCGTTGAGGCAGTCAGCTCAGTCTTCTTGGTGCTCGATTTTTGTTCGGACTTCGCATTTTCATTTTTAGAGCTGCCGCCACATCCGGCAGCAAACAAAACAATCAGTATCAGAAATCGATGCATGGAGTCTCTCCTACAGGGGCACGCTTTCATCTTATCAGGAATCGCTGCCGCTTTGGGACCGCAGAAATCCTTTTCCAAATATTCCACAGCCGACAACTATCTATTGGGTGCCGACTAAATCAGCCCCGTGGGGGTCGGGTAAAGATCTGGGAGCCAAGTGATTGGCTGTGTGGTGCCCCAGCCGTCGATTGGAAGAAGGATTCATCCTGGTCCCCGCTGGTCGATGCCAACCGCTGGCCCAGCCTGATGAGCTCATCCTTTTGCTGCGGGCTGACCTCTGCCAAAGATCCACCGCCGGGCCGCCTGGCATGTCCTTGGACTGCCTACACAGACGCTAATGCTCCCAGCACTGTCAATCCTGAAAAACACATCCACAACAGCCAACAGATCCAATAGAAAACTAAAGTGCTTCGGCGTCCCTTCTCCGTTGCCTGTGACAGCAATGAGACCAAAATTATCCCATAGAATACACCGCCAAAAAACTCGACGAGTCCGACATTGCCTACGAGTCCGACATCACTGGAATCCATGATCGCGAATCCCACCAGAGTCAGTAACGGAATGAGGCTGATTATGGCCGGGAGACCCAGCCGAAGCATACTGCTCGACGTGGATGCTGAATCGACCACTTCAGCCAAAGGTTTCTGACTGGGGTCTGCATTCGATGCGGGGCCGGGTGGGTTCACCATCACTTCGCGCCTTGAAACAGTTTTTTCAGGAGGAACAGGGAAACGTTTAGGTCCATGCAGGTTGTCATGTCGTTCCTTGGGCCGGCGTTATAGATGGTGAGCTGCCACTAATTTAACACCCTCCAAGTATGCCAAAAGCACCGACAGCACGCACGTTATTTATTGAAAAAAGGCAGCGTTAAGGCAGAACCCGAGCCCACACCGCCAGCGGCCAAGTAGTCACTAACCGACCAGCTGGATGAGTAACAGCAGCTGCGGATCATCGACCGTGAATGCGTCGGATGGCGCGTTGCGATCTTCCAGAAAATGAGTGAACGTCGAGGAAGAAGGCCCTGATTCGAGTCCCTCATCGCCCACTACGAGTTGGACTCATTTTTGTCTGCTGAAAGGCTTTCTGCGCGACTAGCCTTCCAAGGCTATGCGGCCAAGCAAAGGAAATTTTTCCTTTTTTGCCTTTTGGAGAGAGCCGAAACGAAAAACACCATCCCCAAACTCCGTAAAAAGGCATCCTGTGACAAGGGCAACGTCACGTTCTCCGCCGTCGTTGGACTGATCGGACGGGACTTCATTGTTAACGCTTATGGATCGCCTGAATCACAGCAGAAATACGGAAGAATGGTGGGTGAATTGAGCCAGCCCATTTTAAATGAGTCCCTGTAGCCATGGAGATTCACGTATTGAGAACTCAAGTTAAAGGGACTGGGTCAGCAAACCGATCATTTTGCTTTGGCTTGCTTTTCGAAGATCTGCATAACCTTGTCATCTGAATTCCGAATGAAAGTGTGAAATCTTTTATAAAACTCCGGAAGCGACAACCCCATATGCCTCTTGAACGCCTCGGCTTTGCCAACCCGCGGAATGTCGAGATACCAGTCTTTGAGAACCGTCACTTCATCGACCCCCTGCACGTGAATCAGGTAGGCCGTTGCCCAAGCTCCGAGCATGTAGTAAACCTGCGCGGCTCCTCCCTTGTCCCAATATCTTTCGTTCTCGAGTTGCCAACCTTTTGTCTTGGCCATGAATTCGTTGATACTGGGCCGGCCAATGTTACCCCCTGACTTTCTTAGCTCCAACATGTAGCCCTTGAAGTCCACCAGTCCCAGGTTTTCCATAAATTTAGCCGAGCTATAGGTCGCCATTCCTTCAGCCATCCAAGAGTGAATGTTTTTGTCGGACGTTCGCTCTTGCTTGGTGTCGCAATGAGACATTTGAAAAACGTGGTGGTATTCATGGAGGGCTCCCCAGGTATTTTCAATCGGATCTTTTTCTCGCTCCTTGGCATTGGTGGTGACGTCCTCGTAGAGGACCGGTGGATCTTGCGTCCACGTCAACCCACCTTCTGCCCTGCCCGACAAAACGGCATTTATTTCGGAAACAACATTGGGACGTCTTAGATACTCCTCGATTTGCTGCCTGGCCGAAGCCGAAGAATTACGATCGACATGGTTCACAGCCCGCTGGTAAAATATTTTGCGGACGCTCTCTTCGCTGTCAGACCCCAACAAATAAATGTAGTACGGACCATAGCTACCAAAATACTCGACGGCATAGTTCAGTCCTCGTCGATAATTCTTTACCAATGAACCATCTTTGTTCAGTCCATCAGCGACTAGAAAAACCGGGGCGACCTTCGATATTCGCCCTGCGTTTCCTGACGATTCCTGGCATAAACCCACAACGCTATCGGTGAACAGCACAGTTGTGAAAAGAAGGCAACCGTAAAATCGTGGCATAGTCACTCTCTGTCAGCTAAAGTTCAGAAAAACAGCTCCGACCATCGGACCTGAATCAAGTTGAATTCTGAAGAAATAAAAACAACACAACTTCGTCGGAAATCTCTTTTCAATTTTACAATCGGTCATCTTCAACTACGACTGTCGTTCGGCCAAGATCCCTTTTAGCACCGCTGTCCCTTCGGACAAGTCGGCCCCAGTTTCGTCGCAATAGACTTTTACCGCTTCGGCTAATGCTCGCGATGGGAACGTGCAAGCTGGATCTTCAAGTTTCAGCAGAACGCTTTTTAATGGCTCCGGGAGAATTCTGACGTTCTTTTTAGAAAGGCAACAAACCAGAGACAACGCTAACAACAATCCGCTTCCCAACCCTAAACTCGCACCCGTCCAGAATGCCGAAAGGGCCTCCGTCGCCAAGCCAAACAATACGGCGATCACCGACAGGATCACGTAGCCAACGAGAAATCCAGGAACATCACGCCAATGGACTCCGCTGATTCGAAAAGATTGAACTTTGTTCATCATCACCTCCTCAAAAAGTGAAAACAATTTGCCTTTTTTGATAACACCAATGAGCGTGTCACCATTGAGCGTGTCACCATTGAGCGTGTCACCATTGAGTCTTACCCAAAAATCGCTCAGCCAAACAAACGATTGGTTTTCAATACCCATCCGGCCCCAGTCCCAAGCCAATAAACGCGGGCCGAGCAGCGATTATTAATTTCTTCCTGTTAGCGACTGGACTCGGCAGCCACTTCCAAAACCTTCTCAATGCCCGCCGGGATTTTATTGTTGTTTACCCATTCCATAAAGTTGAGGTCGTGATTATGGTTCTCAAACACAAAAGTCTTGAGGTTGGTTTTGCCGAGCGCTCGGAACCGCTTATCGAGATCGTAAACACCCTCTACTGGCACATTGGCATCCCGTTCACCATGAAAGATGGCGATTGGTAGATTTAGCCGGGTAAGCCTCGACTTGTTGGCTTCGAGCGAAAAATGTTCTTGCAGCCAGGGAACCGTGATCCGAAAATAATAATCCCAGATCCAATCCTCATTGCCTTGCTTCACATTGAGCATCAATATTCTCTGCCGGGTTTTCAGTCGCAGACCGAAATCCTCGGCAGACAATTCCCCATCTTTGTTTGCGTCAAGCAAATCAAACTTGGAATCCTGCATGACTCGCTGTCGATATTTTGCAACTTCACCATCATCAGACTCGTATTCTTCCCTGCTGATTGTCTTGTCGCCGTCGCTGTCAAAGACCGGGTTCAGGTTAATCATCGAGGCCTGGCCGGAATGCTGCCAGGCAATAATGTCATACATGTCCTCGTGAGCATATCCAAATAGCAAAATAGCATCGATGAGGTCAGGGTGATCTTCTGCGCACATGGCGGCAATGATGGTCCCTTCGCTGGCTCCCAACAGCGATACCTTGGCATCTTTCAGCGAGGGAGTTTCCTTTAGTTGTTCCACGATCACAGCCAGATCATCCACATCTTGATGCGGAACGACTTTTCGGAATTCATCCCGGTCGACCTTTTCATAATAGGGAGGCTGATCACTTATCGTCACGCCCCGTTTGTTATAAGAAAAAAAAGCAACTCCGCGTTGATTTAGCTCATTTCCCCAATAGTCAAAATAGTTGAAGGTTTTGCTGCCCGAATTGCGATGATTCAGATAGGTTCCAGGACCGGTTCCATGCACAAAGACAACGAGTGCTTTCACGGCTTTGGCATCTTGCGGCAAAAAGAGCTTCCCTTTCAACAGCTTACCGTCGTTAAGTCGAATCTCTAAAATGGAAGTCGCGTTAGCGGTATCCAGATTTTCATCCTCCTGTTTCGAATCCTCCTGAACATTCACCGACGAAACTGCCAGCACCGGGCAAACGAAGGTGATAAAAATGGACCACGGCGTCACGAAAACCAACAGATTTAGAATTGGAGAGCGTGGCATAAATCGGTTCCTATGGAAATCAGTAACAGACCAACCTAGTGACGGTCAGGGATTTTTATCATAACGCTTAGATTTAATCCTTAGCGGTTTTATCGCTGACCAACTGCCGTTATCGCTGTCAGATCGGCGGACACCAAGCCTCGAATTCGTTCTATTGATTCTGGAAATTGAATCCTCGGATTCTCGTCTATCGGGGCGGAATTCACGAGCAACGGAAAACTCAAATCAAACAACGCCTACGCTTCGATCATAAACTGTTTGAAGACTCTAACGTATTCGTTGCCGACGAGACTCTCTTTGAAAAAAACCGCATTTTTTTGTAAAAACCAGATCAACTCGGGAAGGACCTCATTACAGCCTAAACGACACGGCTAAACGCCACCTTGATTTCCCATCTTTTTGCGAAGAAAGTAAGCGAAATTACCACACCAAAAACTAATCCTAAAGCAATTCCAACTCCGACATTCCCAAAAGCAGCTCCAACACTGATCCCTACAACCAAACCTATGCCGATAGCGGTTTCTCGACCACTTGGAAACGTTGGCCTATTGATGGGTTCTTTTGATTGGTTTTCCATTTGTTAAGCCATTCCTATACTAATCGGGGTGCTGGGGATGGTACGACCGGCTAAGTGATAATTCAATACTTCAGGTGAATGGGGCGAGAGGAGGTCGTTCTACAGACTCCGCCTTTTAGTCCTTGGCGTTTGTCCTCAACCTATAATGGCTATCGGACAGCTATTCAAATCCGGATCCATTGGCCGAAACAAAATTGCGCCGTTTGGACGAACAAGGTGACGGCTCATTCTCCAACTTATTGCTGCGGAAACTCTAGGACTGCCCAAATGGGGCGATGATCCGAAAGAGGTTTTCCAAATTGCTCCCATTCACCGCGGTATCTTGGCATCAACTTATCTTCGTTGAGGGGGTTGAAGGCGTTATAGATGACACCTCCATCAATCGCCTTTGCCCCAGACGCGGTTTTGGAATAAAGGTGATCGATTACGCCAGATTCCTTGCCCGTTTCAATATGAAGGTGCGAGCTCAAGCGAGTTGTGGCGATGCCCAGATCGCTCCATGTCGATCGCATGCCTGCGGGCTCGATGCGATTGAGTGTTTGGTCACCAAGAAGATTGTTCAGATCACCGAGAAGGACGAGGCTGGATGCCTTCGACTTGGGTATCACCGATTTCGCGATAAAATCCGCGGCGGATCCGTCGGCCTTGGCCGTCCCAGCGATGTGGGTCGAATAGACGAGAATGGGAACCCCACGCACCACTGTTTCGGCACCGAACAGGGAAGCTCGAAACCCTTTAGTGATTTCGATTTCATTCATGCCGGTCAGCGGAGTGCGGCTAAGAAGCGACTTGTATTTGTCTTTATGGTTTGCCGAGGAAATCTTACCCACGTATGCGTGCTTCATGCCCAGCACGCGTCCCAGACGCGCGGTCCAATCGCGCGGTCCAATCGCGCTTTCCAATCGCCATCCGGCACTTCGCTAAAGCCGATAACATCCAACTTGTACGGCTTGAACATTTCGCCAACGCGTTCGGGCTCCGCCCAAATTCCGTACAGGACGTTGTACGCAGCCAGACGAACTTGATTGTCCGTTTTCCAGGCGGAAGCACCAGACGGCGGGGCCTTGCCCTCGCCGCCCGCCAGACACTCGCCTTGCCTGAGGTTGCCGTCAATGACTAACAATAGAACCGCCAGCCCAAATCAGATCCGTTTGATGCAATTCATGTGGTCCAACAAGTTCCTCTCGCCGGGATTCCCCGCACTACCCACCTCGACGAACAGCGGGCTCGGTTCCGACCGACTCCCTTTCCGTTCAGTCCCGGGGTTCAACTATCGCAGCCGACACCCCGGCCCCCAACGTTTCCGCACGCCGACACGGCGTCACGTTGACTACTTGTTCCTTTTGTTTTCGTTATACTATGTTACCACCATTAGCATTGTCTTAATTGGAGCTGTACCGGTGAGGTATCTTACAAAGCTGACTGTCACCGTACTGATCACCAGCGGATTGATCGGTTGTGGAGGAAGTGACAAAGCCAAAATCGCGGAACTAGAAAAGAAGCTCGAACTGTTGGCCGACCAAACGTCCGAGCCAGATAAAAGAGTCGAAAGCCAGCCCCAGCCACCTCCGGTAATAAAAGATCCGGCAAAAGAAAGGCCGCCCAAAAACGATCCACCGGTTGCTGATCCGCCCGGTCAACCGATCAATAAAAAAGAACCGACAGAAGTTAAACCGCCCCCTCTGTCCAATGAAGAAGTGGTTGTCAAGCAATTTAAAGAACTGCTGACGGCCGCTCAACAAAGGAAGCAACTGGTCATCACCAGACCCAATCCAGAACTTGACATCACCAATCATTGGAGCAAGACCGAATCCCGGGTAAAGGCTGTTTCATTCGACGTGAAAAAGACAAATTCAGTCATTTCACCTTTTACGGCCAATGTCACCATCGAAATTGAACAGCTTGTTCTGGGAAACAAAACCGGGAGATCCGATTTCACCACCGAAGAAACCGCCAGAGCGGCCGACCATCTGGTCGAGATCAACCCCGAGAAAAACGTTTACCATTTCTCATGGCAAGAGGGTAAATGGGTCTATAAACATACCGTCATCGACGGTGTGAGCTATAACGACCAAAATGAAATGATCGTAGAAAAACGTTCCATCAAGGAACCCTTGTGGCCTTTTACGACCTTAAAGAAACCGGGGGAGGTGGGCCGATTTAACAGATCTATCGTCATCCGCGATGGCGTCCAACCGTCAACTGAATACGCAATAGCTGATTTAACCGGTCGCGGTCCGGGGCCATCCCCCGGTCCTAGAGAATTCACCAGTCCCAGCGGCAAAGTGTTATTGCAACAAAACAAAAATGTGGTCACGGCTTTCGACACGGGCACAAAAAAAGAACTTTTTGCCGAGCGAGGAAAAATCGCCACATCAAGCGGATTCAGTCCGTCTGGCAAATTTTATGCCGCCATCGCCGAAATAAAAAACAAAACCGATCGGCTGAATCAAAAGAAGAGCGAGACGGTATCCATTTATCAAACAGAACCTTGGACTGAATTAAGCACCCAAAACGGCTTCCACGGGTACGACACCATTCAGTTTTCCAGCGATGAACAGTTTCTTTTTGTTGGCGAAGAATCCATGATCCACCTTTCCACCGGAAAACGTTCAGGCAATTGCAACGCATTTGCTTTTGAAAACTATGAGAAATACACGGCAGCCCAGAAAATCTTGCCCTTAAAATTCAGCGTGACTGAATTTAAAAAATTCGTTTGGGGGTCTTCTGCAAAACAACTAATTATCAGCCCCAACGCTCAACATTTTCTGCAAACGGTTTACAAGAAGATTACTATTTTTAATTCCAACACCCGCAAACCAATCGCCTTGCCGATCGCACCTTCCCGTCCTTTGCTAGGCGCCCGGTTCCTTCAAGATGGCAAGACTCTTCGGCTCGTTTTAGGAACAACACAACGCCCCGACTCAGGGGATGATTTTTTGGGTTTAGGGGGCGGTTCGTCTGGAATGGCCCCTGATGATGACATGCTGGAGGAGGAAATGATGGGGATGAACTGGGTTCCACAGGAATCATGGCTGATCGATACGCACACAGGGAAAACGATTTCCCGTTCCTATGGCACTGGCCGGGTCCACGGTCGGGCTAACAGGGGGACCTACGGTGAAATTCCATTAGGTTCTTCTGTACTTGATTTCGACATTAACACCGGAAATAGAATTGAAAACAAGTTCAGTCCACCCTCGGAAGAATTCCAATTGAGTCCATCATTGGAATACGCAATAATCCCTTTAGAGGCCAGAGGTGATTGGGAGCTACAAGAGATCACCACGGGGAAAAAAACAAAATTCCGCACTGGCACTTTTTCCCAGACCGCCCCATCACCGGTTTTCAAATTCAGTTTGGATGAAGCCTGGATGGCTGTAGAAGTCGGGAGTGGGGGCGGAATGTCGGACCGAAGCGGGCTCAGTGGGGGCGGAATGTCGCCGAACCGACTCGAAGAGATTTTGATTTTTGCCACCTCCCCTTTCACCAAAATCATCGCTATCAGGGATGCCTCCGCAGCAGAATTCAAAGAGGATGGAAAGGCAGTTTCGATCATAGAAAATACTTCGGTGAATGCCTACACAGGATCGATTTTTGAGTTGCCTTCCGGAAAATTCTTATCCAAAGAAAAACGAATACCAGCCGCGGAGAATGTCTTCAGTCCAGACGGCCGATTTTTCAAATTCGAAAAGTGGGCTGAAGCCGATTCCCTGGACGGCAGTTTTTGATTAAGAACATTCACACCTCCTCATAGGAGGGCCAGATACAATCCAGCTCCGACTCGTCAATTTACCTGCCTACAGGTCAGAAAAAAAACCATGGTTTTTTTCAACGATTACGAATCTTGGGAGGCGGCGGTCCCGGGAATGATTCACGGCCAATTGCAAGTGAATTGCCCCCGTTGCGAAACACAGCAGGAGGTTGCACTGGCCAACCCCTCCGAGCTCGTTTGGTATACCTGCGTCCGTTGCGGGAAAAAGTTTTGCATCGACTGGTCGTTATAAAGATACCCCCCTGAGAATTGTCTTATCGAAAACGGCCAATTCTGGGTTTCGCCAAAAAAAATTCGAACGTCTCGTTTGCCGGCCGAGGCGTAAACGGGAATCCATCTGGCGAACAGGCAACACCAAAAATACCACCAGCGCGAATTCGGTTGGCGCCCGACTGGGGGAACGTTCAGACGCCAGAATTAAAATCATACTTAACGGCTGAGTCAGGACGACTCCTGTTTGAGCAACCGGTCATCGCCATCGAAAAAGCCTTGGCGATTGGGGGCAGGCCGGCCCAATCCGCACGGCCCAATCCGCAAGGCAAGATCCGCACGGCAAAATCCGCACGGGCAAGTCCGCACGGGCAAGTCCGCACAGGCACCCACCATGGGCCAGTCGTCACCGGACCTGTTCTCATTGACGCTAGAGAGGGTCCGTCGATCGACTATCCCGACCGGCGATCCGGCACATCGACTTCCTAACACACCAACTTTAATCCCAAATAGATTTGCACCAAGGCGATTCTCTCCAGAATCACTAACCGCTCGAAACGGGAGACCTTCCACCCATCGCCGAAATCACAGCCGCGTAAGCTGCCAACGAAGCTCCAAAGGCTTCCCGCCCGAGCCCCATTCGAACGAATCGATCGTCGTCACCGAGGCACTTCCCCGGTAGCAGCACGATCCCGTGATCCTGTGCGAGGTGATGACAATACTCTGTGGCAGATTCAAAACCCAATTGGTCGAGATTGAGTTCTACAAACGCCACCGATCCAGCCTGCGGAGCTCGCCAAGTAAACAAATCGCCAAAGCGGGCAAAAAACTCCCGGCATAAACTAAGATTTTGCTGGATGATCGCCTTACTTCGATTGGCAAGCTCATAACGGATCGAGAGTGCTTTTTCTGCGAGAAATTCGGTCGGAGCAGCCGGGCAAATGGTGGTGTAGTGCTTCCAGTTGATTAACTCTGCGCGAATTTCGGCATCTCGCACCACCAGCCAACCTGCCCGTAAACCGGGCAAGCCGTAAGTCTTCGACAATCCCCCCAGGACAATTGACTTTTCATAAAGCTCGGCTGCTGAGGCAATGGCAGCATCCCATTCAAGTCCGCGGTAAATTTCATCGCAGAATAACCAAAGATCGTGTTGGCGGGCGAACGAAATCAATTGCTCAAACTCGGCCGGCGAAGGGACAAAACCGGTTGGGTTGTGGGGAAAGTTTACAACGATCATTTTTGTTCGAGCACCCACTAGAGAATCGAGTTGGTCAAAATCGAGTGTCCACTGGCCGTCACCGGGGCTTAGTTTCCATGGGACCACTTTTCGGCATAGGTGCCTGGCCACATTGTTCAGGGCGTCGTAAGCCGGTCGCAAGGCAACCACTTCGTCGCCGGCTTCCAACAGCGCCTGCATGCCAAGATAAATGCCTTCCACGGGCGATGTCAGGATCACGATGTCTGAGGGCTCAATACCGCTGTACATTTCTGCAATCCGGGATCGAAGCATTAGGTTTCCCTGCGATTCAGTATAGCCGAGGGTCACCTGCCCCAATTCCTCGAGACTTGACCCGGCCATCTTTAGCAAAGTCGCGATCGATAGCGTCTCACAATCCGACGAGGCCAAAAGGTGCGGAGATGAAAATTCGTAGTCGGCAAAAAACTGTTCGGTCAGAAACGGCTCGATTTTCATAGTCATCGGTTTTCGGTGGTCAAGATGGCAATAAACGGTGCCCACAAACTAAACGGATTCTCTCCAGGACTCAATGCCCGCTGCTCAGCAGATCGACGGGCAGCAGATCTCCGGTACTTGCCGACTCCGTGGAGGCAGCGAAGGACTCCCAGGGCCATTGCCGACAAACGCATTTTTCCACCGAAAAAAATACCGCCGGCCCACTTCGTCACCGTTTCTCTCTGGGGCGAAAAAAAATCTCATTGAAGTGTGGAAATCCAGTCCCCGGGTCAGTCGCTGGTCCCAGGAAACCCTTTTTGGACTCGCTGCCGATTTTGCCCCGATCAGAACCAACATCCTGTTCGAACCGGACCGATCCCTCTAACTTCCAAGCCAATTCGACCGCTCGAGCGAGGTGAAAGAAATGCCAAGCGAAAACATAACGTTTTCACCCAATACAAATCGTCGTCTACCGACGGGGGTTTTTGAGAAGGGGAAGTTCTGGTGGTTTGCGTTTGAAGATTGGCATACCATCTTTAACTTCCTCAAGAATTTCAGGACGACGCTGCTTAATGAACTCCTGCATTGGGCGGGTTGAAAATCTCTGTTGCTGGATCCGATGCAAATGGGGCCTGATAATTTCCTCAAGGCGGACAATTTCGTCAATCATCTCTTCTTCGTTCCAGAAATCCTCGAGCAAATCAAAGAGAACTTTTTTGTAATGTTGGCGGCCAGAGGATGTTTGGTAAACCAGATGGGAAATAATCCCATTGGTTTTCACGCTCAACGGTAAGCGGGGGTCTCTGTCCAGCGGACTTGTTTTCTGAAAAAGCGAATCGGTGCCCCAAGGAACAAAATGGATCTTTTCTGATTCCGGATGAACATAGAAAAAAAAGTTATTCCGATTCGCAGAGTAGCCATCCCAAAATCCAAGCAGGCTTTCTGCAGCCCAGAATTGGTAAAATGCGTTTTCGTCGACGTGATTAAAAATCTCTTTTATTTTGTCATAGTCACTAGATTCCAGTTCCACAACGAACAGCATATCGCCGCTGCTGGCGGACTGGTTCATGCCATGGATCGCCAGCACATTGTTGGTTTCGGTTAACTTGTCTAGGTGGGCGGTAATATCAAAGCGTTCAAAAACGCTGGCTGCCGCGTCGGGATGGCTCGTGGTCGACTTGGAATCCCATGCCGGCTTCTCCGGAGCGTTGACGGACAACAATTGAGTTCCGTTAAGATAGGCGACAAAACCATCATCGTATTTCATCTTCAAGAAGAGCTTTTGAGATTGAACTTTTTGGATGTCGGCCACATCAAAGCCAAACCGCAGGTAGACCGATGTGCCCTTGCGGTACAACTGCTCCTTCAAATTAAATGATTGGTTGATGTCATCCTGGTAGCCCTTCCCAATTTCGAAACCGGCACCATTAACACCAGACAGCCATTGCTGGTCGTCGTATTCAACAGCCGCCCAGTCGGTGCCCTGACCATCGTCGAGAGGAACCCAAGCTTTTCCCGAAGATTCTTTGGAAACCAACTTGTCTCCCTCTTCACCCTTGATAGCTTCAATGACGTTGCGGATTTGCTTTCTGCCGAATTTTTCTTTTCCAAACTTGCGTTCAAAGGCCATCTCCCAGCCTTCGTAAAAATCAACCACCGTCCCTTCGAACAGAGTCCCTTTGGAAGTGTTAAAACCCCTTTTAACCAAGGGTTTTTTGGCCGACTCCACGTGGGAGTACACGCCCAGGCTGACACCATTGACAAATACCTTGGCCAGACAACACTGCGGCGCAGGTGATCCGATGGTGTTAAAAAAGCGATAAGTCATGAATTGACTCAATTGAGTCCGATCCTGTTTATTGTTATTCAGGGTAAGCACAGACAAGCCATCGATCTCCGCATCCTTGTCTACATAGTCGAGCTTGATTTTGAGTGATGGTCGATCGGAACTCTGCGAACCGATAAATCCTTTTTTTCGCACGCCCACATGTGGATACTCAACGCCATCAATCACCACCGAGGCGTCGACATAGGTGTAGGGACTATCAGGAGGTGAATTTTTCCGGCTTTCATCGAGCGCCGTAAAAAAAGTTCGGGTCTGGTAGCGAATCTTATCCCAGTCGGTTTGGGCTAACGTGACATGAACCTGAATCAATCGGTCGGTCGGAAAAAGATCGCCTACCGAGAGTTCTTCGGCACCGATCGGCGAGCAATGGGAAGGAAAACAAATTGCCCAAACCGTCACGCTGACGAGGACTGTTTTGACGGTATTTTTCATGGTGTTCAGAATCCTTCGCGATTGATCATCGGAGACATAGCCGATGGACGGGAAACGTCAATGTACCGGGAAAGTCGAAAAGTGAATAAACAATGCCAGTTTTCTCCACACCCATTCCAGCACGCTCTATTTTTTGAGCCAACCGGTTTTCGAAGCTAACAAGTCTTCTACGCTAAGCGGTATTCTACGCTAACAGGGTCTCACCGACTCTACGCCAACAAGGAAAGCCTAGTCTACACCAACAAGGTATCACCGTTGGACGATCAGAAAACCTTCTATGTATCGCTCTGTATCGAGACCCGCTTTTGTAACGGTGCTTCGGTAGATGCTGGAAAAAGGCTCGCTGGAATCAAAAAAGAGACGCATCCGATCACCTGCGAATTTCCCACCACCTCACTTTCCCCTAATCCTCAGGTTGTTCATTCGCGATCGGTCGCCTGCAACATGCCAATTCCCGCCGCTGAGTTGTCATCTGCGTGGGTTTCGTCGAATTCATTGGCAGGACTCACTTTTTTTACGCGGCACTAGGTGTTTGGCGATTTTGCGTTACCCTAAAAAAATCGGTACCCTCACAATCCCTCCCAAGAGCAGGCAGCCCAATTTACCTGCCAGTCATTCGCCGAGATACCAAATCTCGAGAAGAGATCATGTTGGTTAGCCGATGCGGAGCAAATCGTCTCGCCTCGACAATCCATTCTGCTGATCCAAGCGATGACTCTGCCGACCGACAAGCCCCCATAAGGTGACCAGGCAGTGGCCTCTCACGAGCGACGAAATTCGCCGCGTCCAGTGGAACCCCTGTGCGAGGAGCGTTCAGTCACACCGACCTGATGACCGACCGAGACACTACCCAAACGAACTGGAACCACCTCCGTTTGAATTCATCTGGACGATCCCTGTGGATTGAAAGACCGATCCCTGTGGATTGAAAGACCGATCCGAAAACCGATCCTTCACTCAACCGATCGGTTTCTTAGTTTCTTTCATCCCCTCAGGCCAAATTTAGTCATTTAATTCTTCAAAAAATGGACGAATCACGTAGCGGCGTCGCTTCTTTAAGAACAAACTGGTAAAAGTAAATCAGCGTCCTCAAACAGGACGCGATACCGGCAAAGCTGATGATCCAGAGTAGAATCTCATGAGCGGATTTTCTCAAAACCTGTGAAAGCTTTTGTATTCGAAGGACGACAACATGAAATGGTTACCGATCTTTGTAATCCTCACCGTCGTGATGACAACGCCTTCTCGTTCCCCTACTCAGGATTTTAAAGAATTAATCCAGCCGTTGCTCAAAGAGTTTTGCATCACCTGCCATTCGGCGGAAAAACAAAAGGGAGAACTCGATCTCGAACGATTCTCCACGGTCGCTCAAATCAAACAACAGCCGCAGATCTGGGAGGCCGTGCTGCATCAGATTTCTGACCGAGAAATGCCGCCGGAAGATTCGAAACAATTTTCAGCTACCCAGAAGCAACAGTTCACCAGATGGGTTCAGGCAACATTGGATGAGTTCGCGTTGGAAAACGCAGGTGATCCCGGCCCGGTCGTATTGCGTCGCTTATCAAACAGGGAATACACCTACACGGTGCGAGATTTAACCGGCGTCAACACGCTCAACCCAGCAAGAGAGTTTCCTATCGATGGGGCTGCTGGCGAGGGATTTACCAACGTCGGTTCTGCCTTGGTGATGTCACCGGTGTTATTGACTAAATATCTTGATGCAGCAAAAGAAATCGCCGACCACGCCATGTTGCTGCCTGATGGAATTCATTTTTCGTCGAGCACAAGCTCCCGTGATTGGACAGACCAAACGCTGGCCGAAATTCGCGAGCTCTATGCTCAAACCAGCAGTTCAACTGGGGCTTCGGCCATGAACTTACAGGGAGTGAAGTTCGATACGAACGCCGGAGGACGATTGTCTGTCAAAGAATACGTTTCGGCCCTGCGGGACGAAAAGGAGGCGCTTCTTTCGGAGAAACTCACGGTTAAAACTCTGGCTCGCACCCGGAACTTGAATGAAAAGTATCTCGGGCTTTTGTGGCAGATGCTCAACCAGGAAAACCCCTCCCTATTACTCGCCGAACTTCAATCCCGGTGGCGGGCGGGCAAAATGGCCGCTTCTGACATCCAACCATGGCAGCAATCGCTGTGGCGATTCACCAGCGTCGGGCACATTGGAAAAGTAAACGGTCCGAAAGCCTGGCAGGAACCGGTCAACCCGTTGGCTGCCAGCGCCGAACTGCGTTTAAAGTTGACGGCACCGGAAAATGGTCGTCAGGTAACGGTCTACCTTTCTGCAGGTAGCGCCGGAGACGGCAGCGACCATGATGCCGTTATTTGGGAGCGCCCCCGGTTAGTGATCGCAGGCTATCCAGAAATCCCCCTGCGAGGAGTCGGCGGCTTGGTCCAACGCATCGAAAACATGGTCAATGATGAAACGGCTCGCACCCTGGAATACTTGCAAGTAATTGCCGAAACTCACCACAGCAGCAAGCCGATCGAAGACCTTGCCATCCAGCGTGGACTCAATTTGAATGTCCTCAAAAACTGGGTCTCCACCGTCCAGTTGGGAAGTTTTTCCACCCCGGTGGTCCAGGGCCACTTCCAGGAAAAATTGACAAAAATCGGTGGATACGCCGATATTTCTGGCTGGGGGCGTTCGCAGACACCCAATTTGCTAGTTAATAAAAACGCCGACACCATCAAATTTACCACCCTGACGGTACCAGGCCGAAGCTTCAATGTTCATCCCTCACCAACGAAGGACGCGATCGTTTATTGGCAGAGCCCCATCAACGGATCGGTCCGGATCCAAGGCAGCTTTGCTGATTCAGATGGTGTCTGCGGCAATGGTGTGGCGTGGCGAATCGAATTGGTCACCCGGGGAAATGCCGACACGATCGTCAGTGGAGTTTTTGACAATGGCAACCGCAGCGAATTCAATTCCACCAAAAAGTTAGCCGTCCAACCCGGCGACCTGCTGAAAATCATCGTCAACGCTCGGGATAAATCGCACGCCTGCGACACCACACAGGTCGAACTGACCGTCACCGAACAAGGTGGCGACCAACGGGTCTGGGACTTGGCAAAAGAAGTGGTGGATCGAATCCAGACAGCAAACCCGCTGTCCGATTCCTTTGGCAATGCGGATGTTTGGCATTTTTGTGAGTCCACCGAAAAAGCACCATCCAAAAGCGTGATCCCCAACGGTTCGGCACTTGCCCAATGGAGAGCGGCGGTGATTGCTGAAAACGCGAACGTCAACGAAATCGCACAGACTGTCCAACAAGTCATTTCGGGAAAATCATCCGGATTAAATGCGGGCAACAAGACTTTGCGTGAAACCATCCGGGCACCTCGAGGGCCGATGAAATGGTTTGAGCTATCTGCTGGCAAAGTAGAAGGCGAAAACATTGAATCGATTGCTCCCTCGATCATGGAATTTAAAATACCGGCGGGATTGGCAGAAAATGCCGAGGTGGTAGTTACCGGAAGACTCCACCCGGAAAAGGGCAAGGAAGGAAGTGTCCAGTTTCAGCTCTCAACCGACAAACCACAGGGCGTCAACCAGATCACCGCCGGCAAAGCTCAAACGGCAAACATCAACGGTAAATGGTCGGACAACAACCTCCGCACCAAGCATACCGCACCGATCGTTGTCAACGCGGCAAGTGAATCCCGAAGACGCTTCGAATCCGCCTTCGATGATTTTCGAGAATTATTTCCAGCGGCTCTCTGTTACGCGAAAATTGTTCCCGTTGATGAAGTCGTCACGCTAACGCTTTTCTACCGGGAAGACGAGCACTTGCAACGTCTAATGCTCAACGACACTCAAAGCAAACGACTCGATCGGCTTTGGGAAAAACTTCAATTTGTCAGCCAGTCACCCCTGAAGCAAGTCGATGCCTACGAACAACTCTATCAGTTTGCCACCCAGGATGCGGACCCCAGCGCTTTCGCGCCGTTGCGTGAGCCCTTGCAAAAGCAGGCTGCCAAATTCCGGAAACGATTAATCGAAGTCCAACCCCAACACGTCCAGGGAGTCCTGGACTTTGCGGCCAAGGCCTGGCGGCGTCCAGCTACCACCGCTGAGCAGAACCGGCTTAGAAAACTTTATACCGCCTTGCGGGACCAGGAACTACCTCATCAAGCTGCGGTGCGACAGGTTTTGGCACGAATATTGATCGCACCAGCTTTCCTGTATCGAGGCGAACAACCCGGTCCCGGTACCAACGCGGCTCCGGTCAACAACTGGGAACTCGCGACACGTTTAAGCTACTTCCTCTGGTCATCCGCTCCGGATGATCAACTCCGAGCACTCGCCGAGACCGGTCAACTCCAGCAACAGCAAGTGTTGGTTGCCCAAATGAAACGAATGATGACAGACGACAGGATCCGTCGCTTGGCAACGGAGTTTGGCGCACAATACTTGCATGTTCGTGACCTGGAGACGCTCGACGAGAAAAGCGAGCGTCACTTCCCCACCTTTCCTTCTCTGCGGGGTGCCATGCAGGAGGAATCAGTGCGATTTTTCATAGACTTGTTTCAAAACAATCGCTCAGCCTTATCATTGCTTGATGCGGATCATACTTTCGTTAACGGGCCGCTGGCGCAACATTACGGGATGAGCGGAATTAGCGCCGAATCCCTCCAATGGCGGCGAGTCGACGGAATTCGTGCCATCGGTCGGGGCGGAGTCCTAGGTTTTTCCAGTACGCTCGCCAGGCAGAGCGGCGCTTCGCGAACCAGTCCCATCCTCCGCGGCAACTGGGTCAGCGAGGTTCTCCTGGGCGAGAAGCTTCCACGACCACCCAAAGACGTCCCTGTGCTCCCGGACGAACCACCCCAAGGATTGACTGAACGGCAATTAATCCAACGGCACAGCAACGACCAAGCTTGTGCCCGCTGTCACCAACGCATCGATCCATTTGGATTCGCCTTGGAAGGATTTGACGCGATCGGTCGTTTTCGCAGCCAGGATGAGTCCGGATTAAAGATCAATACGACCTCGAAACTTCCAGATGGCACCGAGATTGACGGTATCGAGGGTCTCCGTCAGTACTTGCTGGAGTCCCGCCGCGACGATTTCCTGCGGCAATTCTGCCGAAAGCTGACCGGTTATGCATTAGGCAGAAGCGTCCAATTATCCGATCGGCCATTGATCGATGAGATGATCGTTCAGCTTAAAGCAAACCGGTATCACATTAACCATGCGATTGAGATGATCGTTTGCAGCCCGCAGTTCCGTGAATTGCGCGGACGTGATCGGTAATTGACTACCCTATTCCCACCACGGTTTTCCGACTTTAATCCATAGTAATCCCATGAAGAATTCAAAAACCAAACACCAACTCTCTCGCCGGGCATTCCTGCATGGCACCGGTGTGACGATGGCCCTTCCGTGGCTGGAATCCCATACCGTCTGGGGTGATGAAAAAGCCGGGAGTCTTTCTCCCAGCGAGCCGCCGGTTCGTTTAGCGGTTGTCTTTTCAGGAAACGGATTCCATTCCAAAGAATGGTGGGCAAAAGGGGAAGGCAAATCGATGGAGCTTGGCAAGGTCCTCGCTCCTCTGGCAGATTTTCGTGAAAAGCTGACTTTTGTCCGAGGTCTTTACCACGAACAGGCTCGTAAAGGAAACATCCATAGTTCGCAGACTGGAAATGTTCTTTCGGGCGCCCCAATTTCTTCCGGCGGCGATATTCGGTCAGGAACCAGCTTCGACCAGGTACTGGCTCAAACCTACGGTCGATCGACAAAAGTGCCCAGCCTCGTGCTTGGCTGCGAACGATCGAATCCTTCGGTCCACAAAAACTACTCCATGCTGTACAGCTCTCACATTTCCTGGAGTTCACCAACGACGCCGACTCCCTTGGAAATCTACCCGGCGCTGGCCTTCGATCGACTTTTCAAAGACGCAGGAACCCCTGCCGACAGAAGCGTGTTAGACGCAGTCCTGACCGACGCTACCGACCTTCGCCGCAACATCAGCCAAACCGATCAGCGGAAGCTGGATGAGTATTTGAATTCAGTCCGAGAAGTTGAAAAACGGATTAAAAATGCTGGAACACGGGGCGAACTGCAAGGCTGGCGACCGACGCTAGACAAGCCCAACATCGAGCGACCGATTAACGGTATTCCACAGGATATTGCCGAGCACATGCGACTGATGTGCGACATTATGGTGCTTGGATTTCAAACCGACACGACTCGCATTACCACCTTAAAATTGAACAATGACCATAGTGCCTTGAGATTTCCAAACCTGAAGTCTGTTCAGCAAAAAGGGAACGGGATCGATTACATGATTCATCACCTGCTGTCGCATTCCGACGGGGAGGATTGGCTAAAGGTCAATCAGTTTTTCATGGAGCAGATTGCCTACTTCGCGAAAAAACTCGACTCGATCCAGGAGGGTTCGCGAACGCTCCTGGACAACACGATGCTGATGTCCTGCTCAAGTATGATGGCTGGCGCAAGACACGACAACGACCAACTGCCGATCCTCTTACTGGGAGGTGGTGGTGGACGGCTCAACGGTGGCCGAGTCTTAGAATATCAAGGCAAACCAGATCGACAGCTTTGCCGTTTATTCCTCTCGTTGATGAATAAAATGGATGTCCACCCGACGACATTTGGAGATGCCAAGGAACCCCTTAGCGAGGTTTAATCGGCCAACACTCAACGCCAAGGGAAACCAACAGAGAAAACCGTTAGGCAAGCCCAAATCGGAGGACGGGTAGCAGGGAGGTCCTCGGACTCCTCTGCCACAAAAACATGCCCTGCCCGACTGCGTTCGGTCCATTTTGGCGCGGCAGTTTGGCGGCACAGCTAGACGAAAATCCGATCGGATTTGCACTGATTGCTGCTCCCCATCAAAGGCATGTCGACCTCACGCCCTTGCAGCGCAAACCAGAAAGCTACAAACAGGAATGACACCCACCAACACTCGGAAGCAGCGCCCTTAAAAAGGGGAGCATTTTTTAAGCTTGATTTTGAATGCTGGACCGGCGAACTGATTGGTTTCACCCCTCTATCGACCGCTGGCCTGAATATCGATCGCTGGCCTGAATATCGACGCTGGCCTCGTTCAGAACGAAAACACTATGGAACCACTTCAAAAAGCTCTTCCAATGGGACGCCAAATGTCTTGGCAATCCGAAACGCCAATTCAAGAGACGGATAATATTTACCTTTCTCCAACGCGATCACTGTTTGCCGGGTGATACCAACCTGATCTGCCAACGCCTGTTGCGTCATTTCGTCAGATTTGAATCTTAGCTCGCGGATTCGATTTCGAATAACGATCTTATCCATCGGCTAATCTCCGGTATCCCGTTACGATCGCCCCATAGTAGGCTAGGTTGGAAACAACCAACCCCGCAAATAAAAAGTGCACCCAAGCCATCGCATCGGTCAACTCGATCGAATAGACCGCCGCAGCCCCAGCACCTGCTGATTCCGCTGACGTAATCCCGCCACCCTCGATCGTATAACCACCCGCCATCGCAGCCATGGACCAACTCACAACGGCAATCCCCAGGATGATGCCCGACAACTTGGCGGCCCGCAATTCGATGATTCGATCCAGTTCATCTGGCAAAGGGACGTCACCCGTTTTTCGAATGGAGGCAGTCGCTATTGAATTCACTATGTGAAAACCGGCCAACAACGCAACCTGACCGATGACCGCCATCATTAACAGCGGCCCATAGAGCAGGGGATTGTTAGAAACCAACCAAAAGTAGGGGACGAAAACCACCAGCAGAACCCCACCGCACGCCCAAGCATTTCTTTCCTGAAAGCCCATTGAACAAACCATCCCTTCCAATTCTTGGCAAACTGACATGTAATTCACACCTTACACTATGTATTTCATACCTTACACTATGTAATGTACACCTTACGTTCTGTCAATGCAAGCTCACCCGGTGAGATATTGAAATTAATGGACGGCAAGAGAAGTGAATCCGTCGGGCCCCACGCCTTTCGTCCGCGGTTGGCAGGCTTCGGTGCAGAACGCTTTTCCTGATGCGGCTTTGCCCACAGCGAATCTGCCTTGCCAGAAAGAATCGGACCTTCTCCCTCGGCCAGCGCAACTGCCAAGAGGGTAATCAAGCAAGGAAAAGTGACACCAAAGCCGTTCGAACAAACATCTGGATTAAAAAATGTTAAATCCAGCGGATGCCTCGTCCACCCGTTTATTTCCTTTTATCACCTTTTCTCTTATGGCCATTTCTTTTATCACCACCGGACGAACCGCAGAGCATTGCTGGCCAAATAGCCCCCACGAAAGAAACCGAAATTCGCCGGTTGTTGCCATTCTTCTCAAGAGGATCCATTGCAAGTGGTGAACGACTGATCCGAAAACCAACCCATCACCGAACCCTAGTCGTCTATTTTGCTGATACGATCCACGCCATTCATTGGCGAAGAGTGTTCGCCGATGATCTTCCATTTCCCATTTTTTAACTGAAGGACGATCGTGGTGCGAATATGGACTTGCCATTTTGAGTCATCCTCGGGCAGGCGAAACTTGAGAAGATGTTCAAAATGAACGATAGCCGAATTTTCCGCGACCTTAGCCGACAAGTTTTTTGACGTCGATTCGAAAAACTGCGCCTCTTCAAACTGCTTCCGGTAGATGTCACCGAGTTCTTTGTGTCCTTGATAACGCTGACCACTGGAAACAACGACCGTCACGTCAGCCGAGTCTTCATAGAACTTCAGTAATCCGTCAGCATCATTTTCGGTAAACGCCTGTATCCAGGCTTTCACGTTTTGGGTGGCTGATTGCGTCGTTGGTTGATCCTCCGAGAAAACCATCTGCCCAAAACCTAGATTGAAGACCATCAGTGTCAAGACAAGGTATCGCATGAGTTCTCCAGTGAAAGCAGGCCAATAACACCATCGTGGCGAAACTTGGTTTCCTATACTTCGCAACATCGCCAAACGGAAATCTTACCTCAGCGATCCAGCTGCCACAATCAAATACGCTCTTTTGAGCGCACAACATCCGATACCAAGCGGATCACGATGGGAGAGCTTCCGGGCAAGTAGCCTTTTCACATTCCGCCGCCGCAGGAATGCCCCACACTCTCGGCGGATCTGGTTGACCTTGGGTCGGCCCCCCTTTCCAACTGGACGGGGACCGATGTTCCAGCCCAGACGAAAACCGTTGCGACCCTGCGGTTAAAGGTCGAAATTATCCTCTTCGGGGCAGAAAGCATGACTTAACGGAAGCCTCCTCTCCTTTGAACATTAACGTCGGTGGTCGGCTTGATTTATTCCGGGAGGAGTTCAAGCTAATGATATTTGCTTTTCTTCAAAATTCTGGGAAAAACAATCTCCTCGCTTCATTAAAACCTGCAGTAAAAAAACAGTGGTGGAACAGACCGTGAGTGGAAAGCCCATTCCCAAAATACGTGTTGACATTTTTCTCTTTTGCTAAGGAATCTGGATGATCACCTCGAAGCCTGACCGGAAACACCCTGTCATTGGAAGACGTATTGAAACATTGGAGGACCGCATCTGCCTGACCGCAGCTGTCGATGTCATACGGGGCGACCTGCTTGTTCGCGGCGACAGTGATGGGGACGTTGAGATCAACGCCTTGGGTGAAGGCGTTTACGAAGTCACCGACAATGGGGCGTTGGTGGCGACCGCAGAAGGAGTCAGACGGGATATCCGAATCCGCCTGGATATCAAGAATCCGACGGAGAATAATAAGGTAGCGATTCATCTCAACGAAGAATCCGTTCGCGGCATTTTTGCCCGGCTAGGCGGAGGAGACGACTCCTTTTCCTTAGATGGAGGCCGCGTCGTGCGGATTGGTATCATCACCGCAGCGGGACATGACACGGTGAATATTAATTCCCCCGTCCTTGATTTCCGCGGTGTGATGGGCCCCGGGGACGATTCGGTCACAGTGGGCGAAAACGCCATGATGAAGCGGCGATTTTTTACCGCTCTGGGGAGCGGTGATAACACATTTACCGTCGATGGTGCGATACGGCGTGGTGCCTTGATTCAGGGTGGTCATGAAGTTGACTCAGTGATCGTGTCCGAAACCGGCAAACTGGCACCCTCGGTGCTTCGGCTCGGTGGGGGAGAAAATAACGTCGAGATTCACGGTACTGCTCGTGATTTGCGAGTCTTCAGCGGAGCACCTCGGCCCGCACCGGGCCAGGCACCCGGTTCATCCGCAGCCAGTGTTTCCATTGGCCAAACCGGCCGAGTGAATGGAAACTTGCTGGTGATGACCCAAGGTGCTCATGGTGACGATACACTGAGGATCGAAGGAATAATGAACGGAAATGTTGGCTTCGGTGATCAATTACCTCCTCCAGGAAACCGAGGTGGGGGACCACTTGGCTCCAATGAGATTGTGGTTGCAGAAACAGCAACCGTTCGAGGTAATGTGTTTGCCCGTTTCAACCGTTCACTTTCAACGGTCGATCATTTCGGTTCGATCGGTCGTGATCTTAGGGTTCATACCGATATCCGAGACAACACTTTTGTAACCGTCCATGACGGTGCCGAAATCGGCGGCAAGTTGATCTTTCACGCCAAGGATGATGGCAATGGTCCCGGTGGAAATTAGGACCGATTAATCCCAACCCCTTTTCCCGACACCAACACAAGATCAGTAGTCGTCACCATCATAGAAGGTGGTCGTAGCGGTCAAGGCATTCGGCATCAAAACCGGATGTCTCTTTTTCTGACGGTGTTCCCTGGCAAAGGGATCACCATCCCCGCTTGGACAATCCTTCGCTGCGGCGTCCTTGCTACGCTTGAATCTCGGGCTTGATGAACTTGGGATTGTTCAACCGGAAGAACGATGCCTTGGGCTCGGATAACTAATGGAACCGAAAAACAGGTCGAAATCGCCTCTCGATTCGCCGAGACACGACGATTTGGGATAAATCGCAAAAGCCCACCAAGAAAAACAGTCGGTTTTGCTGCGACCGGTGTTTTTATTTACAATCCACAACGTCCAAAACGAAACATGTCACCAATCGACGCTGTCACCAATCGACGCTGTCACCAATCGACGCTGTCACCAATCGACACTCGCTTAAAAACCTTTCGAAAGTTGCCTTGATGAAAACCGTGTATCCG
Organism: Planctomycetota bacterium; assembly: GCA_014238905.1. Classification (GTDB taxonomy): domain Bacteria; phylum Planctomycetota; class Planctomycetia; order Pirellulales; family Pirellulaceae; genus JABAAE01. The sequence goes on along the minus strand of JABAAE010000010.1, from coordinate 195,239 downwards.
ATCGTGATATTTGCCATCGCCTTTTTATGTGGTGAGATTTTACAGGCTCAACCGGGCGGAAGACGAAGGGGAGGCGGTCCTTCCCGCCCTCGAATTGAACCTGAGGATCTTCAATTTGAATTAGGCGTAGCAGAAATCAAAGACCGTCAGATGTTCGAAAAACTGTCTTACCAAGGTCCTGAGGTCTCCAGGGATGCCTATTTGGCCAATCTGGAATTCGTCAAATTCATCATCGATAAGGCAAACCCTCAACAGCACAAGGTTTACTTTATGAACACGCAAAACTATCGAGCCCATCCACCTTATATGGGGTTGGTTGGAATCAATAGTCGTGAAAGAGGCGCGATCACCTACATGCCCAGGCTGACCAGTCCCAACGGCACGGTTGGACTTTACATTGTTGATTTCCAGCCCAATGACTCTTATTCCTTCGACGACATTGATCGCATTTTGAAAATGCTAATTTTAAAAATGCCACTGCTCAAAGGGAAAGTTGCCTTTCATCCTCTTCGCGGTAACGTTGATCGTTATACGCGCGAAAAAGCCAAATACCAGGCCGCCAAAGTCGCAGTTTATCTCGATGAAGACATCTACAAGGACATCTCCTACCTACCACTTAACATTGCGAAATCTTTTGGCACCTTAAGTATCTTGGGCAACGACGGGCGGCCCGCCCCACGGGATATCGTCATCTGCAAGACCCTTCCCAATCAGATGCCAAGAGTCGCCGGGGTCATTTCCGAAACAAGACAAACTCCTCTGTCGCACGTCAACCTGCGAGCTATTCAGGATGGTGTCCCCAACGCATTCATCAACAACGCCTTAAAAATGCCCGACATTCAATCCTTAATTGGTCAACTTGTCAGCTACGAGGTGACCCCACAGGGTTACAAGTTACGTGCGGCAACCAAAACGGAAGTAGAAAAACACTTTGCCGGCCTGCGGCCAACCGAACGCCAAGTAGTCAAAAAAAATCTGACCGTTACGAAAATCATGCCCTTCAATGAAATCACATTTGAGGCAGCCGATAGCTTTGGCGCAAAAACAGCCAACCTCGCAGCCATGCACCATTTTGATTTACCCGATGGGATGCTCCCCCAGGGACGAGGCGTGCCGTTTTACTTTTATGACCAATTCATGAAACACAATGGGTTCTATCTTGCGGTAGACCAGATGATGGCTGCCGAAGAATTTCAATCCGATCGTCAATTCAGGCAAAAATCCCTGGCAGAGTTACGAAAAAAAATGGAATTGGCCAAAGTGCCGGATTGGATGAACAATGCATTAAGTCACGCACAAAAAACATTTGCTGATGGGACGCCAATCCGCTGCCGATCCAGCACCAACAACGAGGACCTGGCAGGCTTTAGTGGAGCCGGACTTTATGATTCCTTTACACACCATTCGGATGAAGGGCATTTGTCAAAATCCGTCAAGCAAGTTTTTGCCAGTTTGTGGAATTTCCGCGCGTTCGAAGAACGTGAGTTTTTTAAAATCGATCATAAGCAAACAGCCATGGGCGTGCTGTTGCATCCCAACTTTGAGGGCGAACAGGCCAACGGCGTCGGGGTAACCGACGACATTCTCTACCAGACACAAGGCCATTATTACCTCAATACCCAGATCGGCGAGGACCTGGTCACCAATCCGGCAGTTGATTCAACGCCCGAAGAGACGCTATTAGGTTGGTGGGAAAAGGACGGCTATCAGATCGTTCGACGTTCCAACCAAACCGGCGATAATGGACAGCTATTGACCGCCGAGCAATTGAAAACTTTACGGCAGAGCCTCGGAAAAATTCATTATCAATTTGCCAAGCTGTACAAAAAATCCGAATCGGATCAGTTTGCCATGGAAGTCGAATTCAAGATTACCAAACAAGGAAAACTCGTCATCAAGCAGGCAAGGCCCTGGGTCTTTTAAAGGATTGTGGACCTGATGATCTGGACGGCAGCGGCTCACCGGTGCCATCCTGAACGTGATCCCCAAAAAAGACGTAATGAAGGCCCGGCCTATCGCCTAAAGAGCCCCCCACGCATTTCGACGACCTCCAAATCAAAACTGCCCGTCACGGCCTGACCGACTTCATTACTCGAGTTGGACAACGTCACCGTTCCGTTTACCGACTTGGTGGTTGAGTTTCGAAATGCCGCAAAGGACCCACCCCGTCCCTCGGAAATCATCCCGGAGACTTCAAACTTTCCGACTTTTTTTGACAGGTAGTCTTCCATGTCTAAATAGAGCGACATGGTCATCCGTTTACCATCTTCTTTTCTTTCACCCGCCAAAACCAAATCCACCGGTGGGTCCGGATTTAACTGTCGCTGGCCAAATGTTGGCAACTTGAATTCCTGAACGGCTACTCCAACCTGGATGAACTCCACGACCTCGCCATCGATCTGAAGATTGAACTTGGCTTTGCCTTCCTTGGTCGGATTCCGCGAACGTTTGTCACGCCAAACGGCAGAAAACTCACCAGTGGCCTTGCCCACCTTTACACCGTACATCGGCTTTCTGGGAGATGCGGGAATTTCTGGCGGCCAATTGGCCAGCTCGCCCTGGATGGCCTCACGTCGACCTTCGATAAATGATTTGATCTGCTCAATGGATGCCCCAGCGGCCCTGGCTTGACTCGGGTGCAGATTGCCTTTCAGCAGAGCCGAAAGTTCATCAATTCGAGCGCCCAACTCTGCTTCGTCCCAGAAGTCGTCGAGGGATTTCTCCATTTGACGCTTATATCGTTCGGGGATTCCCTCTTGATGAAAAAGACGATTCGCCAGATAACCATTGGCATAGAGACACGTCAATTTTTGATCGCTATTGAACGGTCCGCCATTTTTGAGGAACGAGGAGTCCGTTCCCCACGGAATGAAATAGCCCTTGTTGTATTCGGGGTTCACATAATAAAAATAATTATTCTGGTTTGCAGAATAACCGTCCCAATAACGAATCAGTCCTTCGATAACCCAAAACTGAATGAAGTGATCCAAATCAACTAGGTTTGAAAGTTCCTCCATATCGAGTTCTTTTTCCAGAAGAACTTCAGCCAACTTTGTAATCTGTTTTCGCTTTCCCTTTTTGTTTGTCTTAGCCTCCATCGAGTCCAACGCCTTGGGATAAAAATCGGCGACGGTTCCTTCATAAAGGTCACCCTTGTTGTTGCCAAAAGCGCGTTTCAAGAACGGCTTTTTGACACTCTCCACGTGGGTATAGATTCCAAGGAATTCTCCATTGACCGTTACCTTTGCTAAACTGGCCCTTGGCGCCTTGATTCCAGCTTTGCGAAATAATTCGTAAGTCAAGATCTGACTGAGCTGAGAAGTATCCTGCTTATTGTTGTTCAGCGTGATTCGATTTAAACCACTGACTGGATCCTGCTGTTGATACTCGTCAAACTTGATTTTCAAAGAAGGCCGCACGCCATCCTGCGATCCAAAAAGTCCTTTCTTTCTAACACCGACATTTCCTATTTTTCTTCCATTTACCCACACCGTTCCAGGAAAATAATTGTAAGGATTCTCCTCTTTCATCCCGCTAAGGAAAACCAAGATATTTCGGGACTGCGAACAAAGCTCTAACCAATCACCTTCACCGATTTCTATTTTGATCTCTTGGACTATGGATGTATCAAAAAGCGCATCTCCGTCAATTTCCTCATCCCCAAAAGCTGAAAGGTTTGCGCCAAAAAGACAGATACAATAGATCAAACAAAAAGAACGAATCCGAGCCACACTAGTCTCCCTTTGGTTTTTTTACGAGCTGAATCAAGATAATACTGAATCCCATCCGCGTGATCCTGCGACGGTTTCATTTGGGTCAGTACCAACTCCTAGCACTCAAGTTTCAAAATACTATTATTTTGTGGCCATTCGAACATGGCTACGAGTTACCTGTTCAGAGACAAACCCTTTGCCGGGTTGCCGGTCCCTCATTTTGAATGCCTTCGAACCGATTTTAAACTGAGGCTGCCCATCCGATCGAGTTAATTCCCACGAATATCAGGGAATCTTTTTTAAGAACCTCATAGACAGGCTCCAACCGAATGAAAACTACCGATGTCTATCAGCAGCGTTTTTGAACTCCGAGTCCAACGATAGAAACCAGTTCTCTTGAACCGATTCCCGGGATCGCACGAAAAAAGAACCACCAGTCAAGGCAAATCAACCTCGTTCACTCTTGAAAGACAACGCAGAGTGCTCAACAATCAGTTTCCTCCAGTGCGTTTGCCCCACCCCTGAAGGTGATGACGACAGCAAATATTGCCAGCTGATGTAAGCCAGAAAAAAGGGCAGTTCGTATTCGTAAACACCGCTATCGACCATCCTGCAAAGCCACCATTATGGATTTTGAAGTCACGCTGGAAGAGGAAATCGAAAGGATTTGCGGTCGATTTGCGAATGCGTGGAAAATCGATCAAAAACCCAAGGTCGAGGAATTCTGGGAACCGCTGTCCGGTGACGATTCGGATCGGCTGTTCTTGGATCTGATTCGAATGGACATCGACCACCGGTACCGTTTCGGCGAGGAAATTTCTGCCGACATTTATCTGCGTCCATTCCCTGAAAACGCAGAAATTATTAATAAGGTTTTTGAAAACCTCAAAAAGTCCGGTACGCACCTGAGTTCCAATCCGACGGAATTTTCGACCGTTCACAGCCCCATCGAAACCCATCTCCTGGCAACCGGTGTGGGGATCCATTATGCGGGCAAATCGATCGGCCCTTATCAACTTCTGCGGCTCCTGGGATCGGGTGGAATGGGCAAAGTATTCCTGGCCGAACAGGAAAAACCGGTTAGACGAAAAGTCGCACTCAAATTAATGAAAACCGATTTGGGAACGCCCGAACTCAATGCCCGGTTTGAGATTGAAGTCCAAGCTCTTTCCCTGATGAACCACCCCAACATTGCCACCATTCTTGACATCGGAAAAACGGCCTCTGGAATCCCTTATTTTGCGACCGACTACGTTCAGGGAAATACGCTGGTTCATTATTGCGATCAGCGGCAGCTTTCGATTCGGAAACGACTGGAACTCTTTTGCCAGATTTGCGCTGCAATGAGCCATGCCCATCGAAAAGGAGTCCTGCACAGGGACCTTAAACCATCCAACATTCTGGTCGACGAAGTCAATGGCGAACCGACAATCAAGGTAATCGATTTCGGCTTGGCCAGATCGGTCGACCCAAAGAATCGTTTGACCGATAACAACTCGGTGACACTTCCCGGTTACGCCCTGGGAACCCTTCAGTACATGAGTCCCGAACAAGCCGATATGACTGACATGGGGTTGGATACCCGAACGGATGTCTATTCGTTGGGTGCCATCCTCTATGAACTCCTGACAGGAACCACGCCACTTCACCGGGACCAGGCAAAGAACAAAGGCTTGCACCGAGTATTATCGCAAATCGTCGACGGCAATTTTCAAAAGCCAAGTGACCGGCTTCTCGAAATGGATGAGTCAATTGCTACCGTTGCCGCCAATCGCCAATCCACTCCTCATAGACTGCCATTGATCCTTCGCCAAGAGTTGGACTGGATTTGTGAAAAAGCACTGGAGAAAAATCGGTCGCTGCGTTACGAAGGGACCGCGTTCCTGTTGAGTGACATTGAAAATTACCTAAACGGCGATGTAGTCCTGGCTCGACCACCCTCACTCAGTTATCAGCTCGGTAAAAAGATATGGAAAAACCGTACCCTATGCTCCGCGGCACTGTTGCTATTGGGCGCGTTAATTGGGGGTTGGTGGTCCACTCGAACTAGCCTGATCATAGCCCGTGACCAGCAACAAAAAGCAAAAGAGGCGCAGCGCTACTCTTACCGCATGGAAATGTTGGCATTGGAAGAAGCCCGGATTGCCAAGCAAACGGCTCAGACTTCCAGAGAAACAGAACGCATCGCCCTGCAACGGGAGGCCGATGCCAGCAACCATCAGGCTATTGCTGAAAAAAACAGTTATGTAGCGGATATGTTGTTGATTCAAAACGAGTGGAAAAACGGAAAAGACAACCAGCGGGTTAACACGCTACTGAAAAAATATCGATTACGTCCCAATCTAAGAGGATTCGAGTGGGACTACTGGCACGTCCAGACAAACCGTCTGACAAGTACGCTGATCAAGACCGGCGCCCCAGAAATCCCCCTTGCCAAAGGTCTTCGACCGATCGTCGCCAGTTCCGCCGTCTTTACCTCTGACGGTCAACAGGTGGCCTCGATAGGCTCGGATGCCAGGGTTGGAGTCTGGGATTCTGAAAGCGGCATCGAGTTGCGACGATTCCCGCTGCCAAATCCGATGAATCGGACCGACACGATTGTGTTCAGCCCGGACAACCAAAAATTATTAATTACCCAAGGAGGCAGTGCTGTTATTCTCGATGCCGAAACCGGAAAACACCTGGTCGCCGTCGGACAGCATCAAGACGAGCCCTTACTCGGGGCCAGGTTCAACAGAGATCAACTTCAGATTATCACCGCCCACACCGATGACACACTCGGTTTCTGGGATGCATTAACCGGAAGAAAAATTCAAACCAAAAGAGGAATGTTGCCGCTCAGTTTCTCCGACCGCTCTCCCCATTTCAATCAATCCTTTATTGACTCCGCCTCCGATCAAGCAAAGAGCAAACCCCAGGAGTCACGAAGCCTTCGCATTTTGAATATTCAAAATGATTCGTGGACCTCCATTCCATTTAGTCAAAAGCAGCCCCACCTGACCGTTTCACCAGGGGGGTATTGCCTGCTGTTCCCTGATTTTAAAAAGATCACGCAAATTCAACCGCTTGGAAAGCAGCAGGAATTTGAATTCCCTACCGGATTCTTTCCTCAGGTTCGCTCTGCCGCAACCGATTTGACCGGCCAATTTATTGCGGTTGGAAACCGGTACGGACAAGTTTGCGTTTGGAACCTCGATCGTTCAGAAAAACCGATTTTGATTCGTGAAGCCACAGACTCGATCGAATCGCTCGACTTTTGTGACGATGGGACAAGGCTTCTTTCTTTGGAAAGCACCGGCGTCCTTCGGGTCTATGATTTACACAACAAAACATTTCCGACTTCGGTTCCAGCCCTCACACAAAAGTGGTCCGTCTCCGGAAACCGAAAATACATCGTCAGTTTTGGCGGAGGAAAGTTACGCATTTACGACCCCGCAACAAAAGATCCCGTCCGGGAGTGGCTTTATCCCTCTAAATCCGCCATGGCATCGTTAGCGATTTCCAACAGCGGAAAATACGTCGCGGTCGCACACCACGATGGAATTCTAAAGATGCTACAAACCGATTCAGGTCAAGAAGTCTGGAACTGGAAAGGACCTCGAGGAGACTCGTTTGCAAACGTTTCGATCAACAGCAGTGAAAACCATGTACTGTTCAATCATGAAAACAAAATCATGATTCTAAGGGTCACCGATGGTCACGTTATCCGTTCATGGCAGGCTCATAAAACACCGATTACCTGTCTCGAATACCATCCTGATGGAAAACGAATCGCCTCGGCCACTCTTTTCGGTATTCGTTTTTGGGATCAGACCGACGCCAAACTCATTTGGCAATTCGAACACCCTCCCAAATCGATCCACAAAATCGCTTTCAGCGAGGAAGGTAGCGTGCTGGCGGTCGCCGGCGATTCGGTTTCGGTCCTGAATACTGAAACGGCAGAACTTCTCTGCAAGGTGGCAACCGAGTCTGAAATCCTGGCGGTCAACCAGGATGGCAGTCGAATCGCCACGCGTGCGGGGACCGGCGATGAGGGCGAGGCCAAAATAAAATTCTGGGAGGGCAAAAGTGGCCAGGAGATCTTGAGTTTCGATGCTCCGCATTCCATCCTCTGGTTTTCATTTGGTCAGGGCGATCGATATTTGGTCGGTGGTCGGCACGACACCAGGTTCATCTGGGACCTTTCTTCCGCCCCGGACCAACCTGAAAGCCCTCTGGGGAAGCGGGCCAAGTAACGGCCTAAACTCGCTTGCCAATTGGATAGACTTGGGGACCGCATTGCCGTTGCTCCAAGCTATTTCAACGGAATCCATATCATCGACTTCGAAATACAAACTTGGGCTCACCAGGTGAGCAAGCCCTCTCAGGAGAACGGGCACCGTCATATCGGCGTCGACCGAAAAGGGATCCGTCTAGACGGTTGTGGTTCCGTCTTGTCACGCTCCGGCCAACTCCCTCTTATCAGGTGACCGGCGCCGGGCTTCATCCCTGCTAAAAAAACTTAATAAAGCAAACTGCAGGCAACCAAAAACTCTTGAAATCGTTCAGACTGCCAAATCGCCACTCTGTTAAAAAGATCTTAACCCGGGCTGTGCCCCCCAAAAAAAACCAGCCCCCGCAGGGACTGGTGATTCACAAATAAACTCAAAGTGAAATGACCAACTGGCCATCAGAAGTCGTATCAGTACGCTTCGTAAAGCGCTGACGCAGCTGAAGCGGCTGACGCGCCAGTTGTGACAACATCGGCCGGATCGCCATCGCTGATCAGCTCAGCCCCCGCCCCAACTATAAAGCCAGCCACATCGGCCCAAAACTTGCCATTGCCCCGTACGATAATATCACCGATGAAGATGTCATCCTGAGCATTCCAATACGTCATCGTGCCTTTTGCTAACGCCAAGGCTCCCAACAACATGGTGCCCTCATCGATGCTCAGTTCACGTGACCGGAGAACATTTTCCACCTGTCGGTCGATATCCCTGTAAAACGATTTTAGATCCGGGCTCAACAACATCGACGTCTGTAGCTCTTGAATCGCGGATCGGACAGGACTTTTCTCAGGGAGACTTTTTTGGAAGCGATCCAAACTACCGTAACCATCCCGCCCACAGCGGCAGATCTCGTCAGCCATTTCTTTGGACGTCAACGCTTTGCGAGGTGGTACATCATAGATCCAATTAAAAAACAGCTGGGAATGCATTAACAGCGAAGCGGCATCTAAGCTCGCACCAGGATCGGGCGTGATATTGGCATACGTGGTTCGACCCGGCTTTTTTCGAACGATCTTGTCAGGATTCTCAAAAACACCTGGCAAGCGGAGGTCCACGTCCGGTGTCAGGTAATCCAATGTCCGATTATGAGCGATTCCGACTTCTGCGTAGGGGTTAAGATCCAGATCCTTGACACCGTTGGAACATTTACCGGTCGAATCTCGCCCCGAGTGATACCACCCCTTGGCAATCACCAATGTCCGCTCCTTAGCGACCGAAATGACGGTTACCGAACGCATGCCATAAGACGTTTGAAACGTTAGATAGGCGTAATCTTTTTGCATTTGCAAAATCCGCAGCTGATCATCAGACTTTCCCCAGATCAAGTCTCCACCGTGGGGTCGACAACGACATGGCTCGGTGCAGGTTGCTCCACATCCCTCGCACTGTACGACGGCCTGCTTGGTATCTCCGCTAACAGCGAATCGAGTCGACGGTTGATTCATCCCATTGCCACTCTCATCAGCTGGATCGAGTCGAGTGTGTCTGTTGGAACGAGTTGTGTTGTGATCTTGTGCTCCAGAAGGACATGTGCATACGTCCTCAGAATATTGAGCATAAGACGCCTTGCAGCCTGGACAACACTCAACAATTATATCGATACCCGGAATAGGATCAGGATCGTTGTCTTTCCGACTACCGTCATTTCCCGGTGGGAACATGCTGATGACTTGGCCTTCTTTGGGCAGGTTTTTAGTGTAGACATCACCCGATCCCGTTCCGCCACCGGTGTCGGTTCGACTACCGTCATTTCCCGGTGGGAACATGTTGACGACCACACCTTCTTTACTACCTTGGAGGACGGCAATGGTTAAGCAATCCGAATAACTTCGTCCCTCGACAGCCCGATAAAGACCGGATAATGACGGCGAGGTGTGGGGGGCCTCGGCCAACAGCGCAGGCGGTTCCTCGCCATTTGGAAATTGGGAAAAGCACCTTTTGTCGTCCCCATATTGGAGGCCACCGATAGTCGTTTTTTTATAAACGTCCTGCACCGCCAGCGAAGGCAGCGTCATCGCAGTACACAGAAACAGGGTCGGCAGGAGCATTAAACGGACGGATCGTGGACAGGGGATACTCATGAAACAATTCCCGAAAAGGAGAGGGAGGAGGAATAAACGAAGGAGGACTACCATCAATGCAATCTTTGTGCCAATTGCAAAACACCGCTAAAACCGCTCAAGACAACAGCAAGGGCGGATCAAAATGAGACTCCATATCCATTTTGAGATCGAGGACCTGCCAAATAAATCGCTGAGCAGACCGCGCAGTCGAGACTCGACCACTGCGCAATTCAAACGCAGCGATCGAAGTCTCTGGCGGGTTCAGACAGCAAGCGGGCGTTTGCCTGAAGAGGTACGGTGCGATGGTCCGCAAGCGGGAATCAGCGTCAGAAATCAAGATCCCCGTCACCGCACCGATCAGCGTCGGGGCAAAACGACTAATTCGATTGAATTTTCTTAAAGATTTCCGTCGCCCGAGATTGAGCAACCGAGAGCTCAGCGGGGTCCAACTCCTCTTTTGCTAATTCAAGAGGTTTTCTCGCTGCCGCAACTCCCTTGGCTGCAGCAATGGAATACCAAACATAAGATTCAGCCCGATCGCGTTCGACAACTTCTCCATTGAGATACATCTCGCCAAGACTCAACTGGGCGTCGACCAGTCCATGCTCCGCCGCCTGGCGAAACCACTTCACCGCTTCGGCTGGATTCTGGGGAACCCCCTCACCCTTGAGTTCCATACTTCCCAAACTGAATTGAGCTCGGACATTACCTTGTGCGGCAGCCTTTTGGTACCAAGCTGCTGCTTCGGCATAATCCTGGGGAACACCATCACCCCTGTAATAGCTAGAGCCTATTCTGTACTGGGCAAAAGAATGACCTTGTTCAGCAGCCATACGGTACCATTTAACCGCCTCAACATGGTCCTGCATGACACCCAAACCCTGCTCATACTTAAAACCAATCTCGATTTGAGCAGCCGGGTCACCTAATTCCGCTCGATGCAAAACCTCTGCCAACCCGTCCGGTTTGGTATCGCCACACCCCGAAGCGTTGATCAAGGCAAACAGAATTAAAAAGAGGATTCTCATCTGGTACTTCCTGGTCGGGCACTTCTCAGCCGGGCACTTCTCATCCGGGCACTTCTCAGCCGGGCACTTCTCAGCCGGGCAAGTCTCATCCGGGCGAGTCTCATCCGGGCATGGAAGCTTGGCAATCAGCCTGACCGCCTGCTGATCCAACCCGATTCCCCGCGTCACTGTCATCCCCAATGGTACTCGAATTGGTGGGTATTCCAAGACAATTCCAACCAAATTCGATATCCAGTCACCCGGGCAATCCGTCCCGGCCCCCGAAACGAAATAAACTCGTCAAACCACTCACCACCCGATACAGTCTGATACAAAAATGAATGGTCGGCAGATTTTGAAGGATCCTTCAAAGACCCAGCCAATTTCAGGATGCGGGTTAATGAATTTTCGTAAAGAACAGGCTGACACCCTCGTTCAGGCAGGCTGAATCCACCGCGTTGAAGCTGATAATCACGGTTGTTGCTGATCCCCATAACCATGCCAAACCCATTCCAAGGCATGCGGGAGAAACTGTGCTTTGGCGTTACCGACGCCATGTCCGGAATTCAGGCAAAATAGATACTGGTAAGGGTAACCTTTGGCTTGGAGGACTTGGGCCATACGATGATTGGCCTGCACCCAGTCATGCATCCCATCCCTCATCACGTTAGGATTAAAATTGTCACGATCGCCAACAGCCAGAAAAATTCGCAGGGGTTTCTTCGGCGTCTGGGGAATCAGTTTATTGTGAAATCCCCACGCACCATCCGGCGTTTTCGGCTCAAAGGGCCATTGCTGATTGACAAACGTGCCCGATGTGGTCAGAACACGCCGATAGAGATCCGTCCGATACCATGCCATGATCAGGGCTGCCGAACCACCCGAACTACTGCCCATGGTGGCGCGACCGTCAGGATCCTTGGTCAAACGAACTTCACAGTTCTTTTCGACCAGCGGGAAAACCTCTGCCTCAATGTATTCCGCGAAAAGACCAGACATGGTGTCATACTCTTTCCCCCGCTGATGTCCCTGGGCATCCCCTCCACCGTTGGCGATCATTATCGTGATGATCGCGGGTATGCGTTTTTGGGCAATCAGGTTGTCGAGTATCCGTGGCAATGCCATGTTAGGTCGACCTTTAGGCCCATCATGTACGACCATTAAAGGCGCTGCAGTCCCCGGCACGTACTGGGACGGAATGTAAACGGTGATCTGCCTCCGGTAATCCATTGGGTGAGTTTCTACAATTAACGTCTTGGGATTATTGGGATCGACGGTGCCAAAAACTTTCCGAGCAATACCAGGATTAAACAGCCTCCCATCCTTGGAGTCCATGGTGAATTGCTGCACCTTGCCTTGGGGGACCCCTTGGATCTGCCGCCTCTCGGAAGCCGGCAGATAATCCGGGCCGATGAGGAAATTACCATTTGAGGAAACCGATGGATTCACCCCTGGCCGTCCATCCAACCTTTCAAATTTTGGGGCGCCTGGGCCGTCAAATCGCCGAGTTGGCGGCGGTTTTCGTTTTTGTGCAAATCCGGTTTCCCAAAACAGGCAGCCACCGACTACCCAAAACAACAAGACCATTTTCCACAGACGCCACATGTTTCACCCTCCGAAATTAACCAATGGATTCTGGATGGGATTCTGGATGCCATCCTGCCAAGAAAGTTACTGTTGTCCATTTGCACTGGCCATTGTACAGAATCCACCGTTGCCCCCCAGAGGCAAGCGGTTGACCGGTAGAGCATAGGCAACTCAACGGAAACATAGGCAACTCAACGGAAACATAGGCAACTCAACGGAAAGCCGGGTATCCAGATCGACCAATCCTACTCGTCTATAAAAAATTCGAGGGCCTGGAACTTGCCCACCCACAACGGATGTTGAAGAGCCACTGATTGAGGCAATCGATGGCACCTCGGTTTTCTCGAAGGCAGCAAGAATCATCAGGTCGATTAATACGTCCCTTTTTGTATGAAATCCGGGATTCCCACAGGGAAGGCAGGTGTTTATGCCATTTCATGAGAATTATGATTAGGTATTCCACAACAACCCGATGGTTTGATCAACCTGATGCCCGCGCGAAAAAAAACATCCTCTCGCCCACTGAACATCGAAACACTCGAGGACAGACTGCCGCTGGCCGCTGACTTTGATTCCAGCGCAGCGGCGATCCTCCAACTCTTTGAAAGCACCTATGGAAATGCCGAGAATCGCGCTGCGGATATATTCCTGGCCGGTTACGGTGGTGTTTGGGTGCCGCCGACCGGCAGGGCCGACAGCGGAAATCTTTCGGTTGGGTACGATGTTTTTGATCGATTCGATCTGGGATCCTCCGGTAATGCAACACTGTACGGGACCCAAACCGGTTTAAAGTCTGTGGTGGAAGAACTGCATCAGGCCGGGCAATCGGTTTACGTTGACTTTGTCCTAAACCACAATGGCTTTCGGGACTCCAGCACCTCGAACTTTCTCGATGAAGGGGGCTATCCCGGTTTTGCCCTGACGTTAACACCCGAAAATAATGGACAAGGCATTACCGACGTTGACGGTGACTTTCACAGTGCCTTCGATAGTGGCGACCTCAACGGTCGGCTCGCCGGATTGATCGACATTGATCAGGGCAAAGACCATCGCTTTATTCGACATCCGGTCGATGCTGACAACGCGAACAACCTCCCTGCGGGCTCCCATCATAACGGCGCGGATCCCAATAACGCCATTTTTTATCCCGACCTGGACCTGGACCCCATACTGGTTTTTGATCCGAGTACCGGCGAATCAGATATTGCCATCTACCCATTCAACACCGAGGACCCATTAGCGGGTGACGCCGTTGAAGAAAATGCCCTCGGTCTGATGATGAGGAATGCCCAGTGGTTGGTCCAAACGGTTGGAGTCGACGGATTTCGGCTTGACGCTGCCAAACACTTCGAAACGTATGTCCTGGAGTACTTCGATCGCGCTGTGTACCGTTCGATTCAGGAACCCAATCTTGATGGCAGCACTCGACACGTTTTCTCGTTTTCAGAAGTGTTCGAGGGTGACAAGGCGTTCCAGCAAACCAAAATCCGAAAGGACATCAATCCCGCCGAGCCTGGCCGAGTGGGGGGCAACCGGGATGTTCTGGATTTTCCGTTATTTTTCTCGATGCGGGACAACCTGACCAATAACGGACTGGCCAACGATTGGCGAAACATTCGCAATGCCAGCCAGGACATTCAGGACGATGGCCTGGCCAATAACGGCAGTCAGGGGATTGCCTTTGTCAATAACCACGATGAACACGGACCGTACCTCGACAACGTAGCACACGCGTTCGTCTTGATGCGGCCCGGAAACGCTTCGGTCTATTTCAATGCCGAGCAATTTGGTCAAGAAAGAGATTTTCCTAAAGCAGGTCGAGGGGATGCCCTCGGGGGACAATACGGTGAAGCCATCACGAGACTGGTCAATATCCGGAATTCCCACGGTCGCGGCGACTACCTCGACCGCACCCCATCCGCCGATGAAAAAGAGATGCTGATTTTTGAGCGCAGTGCCTCCTCGCTCACGGTCTTGAGTAACCGCATGGACGGTGGTTTTGACAGTCGCACCATCCAAACCAACTTCGCTGCCGGAACACCGTTGATCGAATTGACTGGCAACGCATCCGATCCGACCATCGATCCGTTTAACGATTTTCCTGAAGTGCTGATCGTTGCCGGGGACGGCACGGTCAACCTGCGGGTCCCCAGGAACATGTCTCCCGCTGGCGTTCAGCATAACAGTGGTTACCTGATTTACGGGGCAGCAGGTCCACAAGGTTCACTATCCTTGCATGATGTCGACTCGACAATCGCGCCAGAAACCCCAAACGAACAGACCAATGGAACGGCCAGGCTGACTCCGATTGATGTGATTACCGCAGACCAGTTCAATGTTCAGCTTGACACCCTTGCGGTCAATCACCTCGGATCGATCCGAGACTCATTTGCCGATGGAGATAATGCCCTGATCAAGATCGACCAGGGAATCGATTTAAACGCCACACCCGGCATCGACTTTACATCCGGGGACTTGGCTGGTTTCGAGACCTTCACGACTTTCAAACAACCAGGTTTTTTCCAGAGCGACGGTATCGGTCAATACGTTCAGACCATCGACACCACCGATTTGTCCGAGGGAACACACTTTCTTGAGATCCGGGCGTTTCGCCACCGCGAACCGGGCGAGGGGCCAGAGATCTACTCGCCATTTCGAAAAGTCTTTTATGTCGACCGACTGGATCCCGAATCTGCCATTGAGAGCTTTCATCCGATCACGTTGGGAGTCAATGAAAATCGGGAATTAATCATCCGCTCGCTCGACCAAACGGCCAACAACATCCACGTCTTGTTCGACCTCCCCGCCGCGACCAGCGACGCCGAAATTATCGAAATGCTCGATCAGACCAACCAAACGACCCAAATCGATCGCGACTTGTTTTCCCAATCTCACAATGGCCTGACCCATGGTAACCATGTCGCAACGGTGGTTTCTTTTGAACTCTCGGGCAATGTGAACATCCAGAGGTTTTCCGGACTATTTACATCGACGATTTTCGGTGCCGGACTGGGTGACCTCGATCACGATGGTGATCTTGATGCTGACGATATCGCCGAATTTGAGATCATCCTTCAAAGTGCCAATACACAATTTAACGCTGCTGGCGATTTTGACGCCGATGGAGATCACGATCTTTATGATCTCTCCCTTTTCCATCAGGTGCTATTGAACAACGGGGCCGACCAGACAACCCTGACAGCCTTTGACAACCTCGTGGAGAACAATGCCACTTTGGATTTGGGCGACGCACCGGACCCACTGGTATCCAGCTCCGATCAATACCCCACCCGGATGATCGACAATGGAGCCCGGCATCTCCTGAAAGTCGGCCCCTTTCTCGGCGCCAGCGTCGACAACGAACTGGACGGTCAACCGGATTCGATTTGCCTCGGCGATGACAATCACGAGCTAGATGATGAAGACGGTGTGACGCTACCGGAGTTTATCACACAAGGCAAAACGAGCACCCTTGAGATCAATGCCTCGGGTGCAGGATTGCTGAACGCTTTTCTGGACATCAATGCCGATGGTGACTGGAATGATAGCGGTGAACATTTTGCTGTCGATATTCCGCTAGTCGCGGGCGACAACTCAATCTTGATGAGTGTTCCAGAAACGGCGACACCGGGGATCACGGTCTCGCGCTTTCGCTTTGATACATTCGGTAGCCTGACTGCCACCGGGCTCGCCAGTAACGGTGAAGTAGAAGATTACCAAATCGAAATCCTGGCTCAAGCCGATTTTGGGGATGCACCGTTGCCCTATCCGGTAACACTAATCGAAAACGGTCCCAGGCATGTTGCAATCGGTCCCACACTTGGAGCTGCGCGAGACAGGGAACTGGACGGAGTCCATTCCGTCAACGCTGATGCCGATGGTCCTGACGATGATGGTGTTACCTTCCAAAGCCTACTGCGGGGACAGACGACCCTGGTAGATGTCACCGTGAGTGCCGCCGAAGGATTGCTAGACGGCTGGGTCGATTTCAATGGCGATGGCGATTGGCTGGATAGTGGTGAACAGGTGTTTGCTTCGTTGCCCCTTGAAATGGGGCTCAACCAGCTAATGTTTGAGGTACCCAGTGGGGCAAGCGAAGGAGCCACCTTTAGCCGATTCCGCTTGAGTACCGAGGGTGGACTTTCACCCACCGGCAACGCCAACAGTGGAGAAATAGAGGATTACCGCAACACCATCTACACCAACTCGGCTCCCACGCTTGATCGGCCAACGGACTCCAACATTGAAGAAGACGCCGCTGCTCAAACGGTCAATCTGAGCGGGATCACCGACGGGGGCGAGGGCGAACAACCACTTTCGGTCATCGCAACCAGTAGCCACCCCGGTTTAATCCCCAATCCCGTGGTAACCTACAATTCGCCCGATGAAACGGGAACCTTGGAATTTACGCCCGCTGCCAATCAGAGCGGCACCGCGACGATCACCGTTTTGGTTGAAGATGGGGGATTGGACCAGGACTTGTCCACTCAAGGTGATAACGCTACCTATCAGGAAACTTTTCTGGTCACAGTTCATCCGGTCAACGATGACCCACCGACCCTGGATCCCATCCCCGATTTCTCACTGGAAGAGGACGCTCCTGAAACAGCCGTCAATTTAAGCGGTATCGGCGATGGTGACCTCGGTGTCCAACCATTGGAGGTGACGGCAATCAGTAGCAACATGGATTTAATCCCCACGCCGACGATCGAGTATACGTCACCGGATGCCGTCGGAATTTTAAAGTTCACCCCCACACGAAACAGCAGTGGAACGGCCACGATCACCGTGACCGTCGAGGATGGTGGTGAGGACAACGACCTGAACACAAAACTGGACAATGCAACCAAGACCACCACTTTTGAGGTCAACGTCGCAGCGGTTAATGACCCGCCAACCTTGACCGCCCCGACGGACCTTGATTTTAATGAGTCAGTCACCGGATATCTCGTTGATTTAACAGACATATCATCCGGAGACGGAGAAGACCAGTTACTCAGCCTGACCGTCACTACAGACAACAGCGAATTTTTGCAAGACTTTTCCGTTGATTATTCCACCGGTTCCAACGGAACGTTAATCTTCACCACCGCCGCCGGCGAATTAGGACGAGGGACTATTTTTGTCAGGCTTGAGGATGGCGGCTTGGACAACAATCTTGAAACCACTGCAGACAATGCCTCCGTTACCCGAGCCATCGACGTCAGCGTCACCGCCAAAAAACGTGTTTTTGCACATACTGATCACACCGTCTTCGGAGAGATCCAGGGCACCTACCGCGATACCTACTGGAAAAATCAATATTCACAGACCATCCAGGAGACACTCTTCCGAGGTCAGCAAAGAAGCCGTCTCGAACACCATTGGAAATTCGATGCGCCCGGAGCCGACGTCAGCCTGGATTTCTTTGTAACCACCAGTCATGACGCGACCAACGAGCAGTTTCGATTCCAATATCAGATCCAAGGCAGCGACCAATGGAAAAACTTGGTGACAACCAGTCACAATGGGAGCCGAAACTATTTTGCCCGCGTCGTCGACCCGGACCTGGCTACCGACAGTCATATCACCGTCCGAGTCACCGATACCCTGAGAAGTAACGAGAGCGAACGAGCGACCCTACAGGTAGACCGAATCTATTTCACCGCCCGCCGACTGAATAGTCTGGAGGACTCCGTCAATGTCCTGGTCTTTGATCCGGAGGGATCCGAGGGAGGGGGAGATAAAGCACAACTCCGTTTCCAACTAGCCGACCGGGTGCGACTGGATCGAGACATCGAGGTCTTTTATGAGCTCAGCGGGACCGCGGTAAATTCAGATTACAGAGAGGTTTTGAGAGGATCCAAGATCATCAAAGCTGGCAACCTGATGACTCGCCTGTTTGTGACGCCTAAATCGGATTCTGCTTTCGAAGGCCTGGAATCGGTCACCGTCCGACTCCTGGAGAGCGAGGCCTTTCGTTTAACGGGCGACCCGGTTGCCACCGTCACCATCAAGGACCAAGACCTGGTCACTTTCGAATCTTTTCGGGAAGTGAGTCTTTCCGGACAACACGATTTAAACTACCCGCAGTCTTTTATCCTGGATGACCAATGGGAAATGATCACCGAGGAAATGTATGCCAACGGTAATCGCGGTCGCATGGATCAACGTTGGAAATTCGATCTGACCGGGGAAACCAGCGTTGTTTTCAAGGGCCGTTTCAAAGTCACCAGCGAACCCGATCTGGATGATTTCCAGTTAGTCTACTCCACCGACGGAACCTCCTGGAAGTCGCTGGGGCGGGTCACACACCAGCAGGGGGTCATCGACCTAATCCGTCCTATCGAACTGCCAGCGGGTACGACGGACGTTTGGGTACGAATGTTCGACCGGCATCGGAAAAACGGTGACACTCTTCCTAGCGTAGTCAGCGTCGACCTACTTCGTTTTGAACGGAGCGTATTTCAAATGCCCACCGCAAGGATGCCCCTTTCAACACGGGATGATTCAGCTTGGCCGACAGAGGATTCCAGCCCGGTTTCACTCGCAAACCAACCAAACAGCCGGCCCTCAGGTCGGCTTTGGCGACTGGAGAGCGGTCACGACCATCCACTTTGGCTGGTTCCCGATGAGACCGCTCTTGATGAACTGGATTCTCTTTACGAGACTTGGCATGCGGAGGCACTGCAGAGCTTTGGATTCGCCGACTGGCTCCATCAGCACCTGTTGGAGAGGAGCTAAAATCACCTCAAATTTGTTTGAAACTTCTAGCGATAAAGAGATCAACCAGCAGCCAATCAGGATGCGGCAATCAGGGTGCGGCAATCGACCCACGTTGAACGTACCCAGTCCAACTAAAACTTCAGCAAAACTTCGAATCTCCCACCCGTTGCAACGGGCTGGGTCTCCTGCTTGGTCACAAACGTGTCCAACACAAAGATGGTATGCTGTCCACACGCTTTTTGAAACCGAACTCCCGTACCAAGGGCTCCCTGGCTAACCCCCTTTGTTTCTTTCAGACCGCCGAATTCAAGAATGACCTGGGACCGGGTATGGTCAAAAAACATTTGGTAGCCCAAGCTGGCACCAGCGGTATTATTGGTGGAAACCGCAATCGGTGCCGCGTATCGACCTAAAGCGATCCCACTGAAAAGAATTCCGGTCTGGCCGAGCGGGCCACCATTGGCAGGGCCGCGTGAGGGAGAAGTAAACTGATCGATTGCCCAAAACGAGTTAACGTAGATCAGATCTTCCCGGTAATGAGGTGTCCACGAGGTCTGGGCGAATAGCAATTCCCCCTGATCCGAATAACCCGTGCGGGGGCCATCTGGAAACGATGCCAATGCGTGGAGTGATGTATTATAGGTGTTCTCGAAAAGGTAATGCCTCTGAATCGAACTGATCCCGACGGCAAACATGTCACCAAAAACCGGGTCACCATCCACAAAAACCCCGTCTACATTCACCGTGCTATTAGCGAAATCGCTTTCGGTCAGGACTCCATACATTCGCGAGCCAAAATCAAGGTCATTAGGCAGACCGGTTGGACTATTTCGGTTGATTTTATCCCAGGCCAAGAAACCAGAAACGCGGAGATTCAGATTCCCACCACCGTTCAAAGTGTTTCGAGTGACCGTCGCGGCATCGATCATATCTTCATTGATCAAAAGACCCTGTTGAGCGAGCAGCGGCATTCGTCCCACTGAGAATCCCACGTCAAGCCATCGCGTATCCGGCAAATCGAGGTTAGGAAACAATTCTCCAAAGTCACCCTCAAAAAAAAGTGTCTGCACCTTGGAATTCCAGCCATCGACCCAGCTTCCATTGCGAAAATCATATCCAGAAAAGTTCCGGGAATTCCCCAGCTCTTCGTCCAGGGGCCGCATTTGGACCAGCAACCGTTCAGTGCCTGTTAAATTCAGTTGTCCAAACAAATCAAGTCGGTGGGCATTTTCGGCGACTGCGTCACCGACCCGGTTTCGATCGAAATACTGGACACTCGTTCGATATTGCCCAAAAACCCAAACGCTGGGCCTCCAAACCGCACCGGACCATGTTTCAATCCCCTGATTCAAAAATCCGGGTGCCAAGAATCGTTCATTCCACTCCAACAACAAATTAGGCCGTTCTGGAATGAAGTGGTTCTCAATGACTTCGTCACTTAACTCGGTTTCCACACGATCGTGTTCCATCCGAAAAAGAAGCCCGAACCAACGAGCAAACCGATCATTCGGTCGGGTAATCATCTTGGGGCCGAATTCCAGCAACTTTGCCCAGGCAGGAGGTTGCTGGTCTGGAAAATCGCCAAGTGGCTCTTCAGGGGAATGAAGATCCAGAACAGAATAGCCTGAAAAATCAGTGAACGACTGGGCGACCGGTGTCGCTTCGGTTCTGGTAGCTGACTCGGTAACCGCAAAATATCCGGGTGCCGAATCAGATTCCGGCGTTAAATCGAATTGGGCCTCCACCAATTCGGATTCTGACCCATTCGACAACTCACCAAGTTGGTATTTGATCTGGGCGCACAATGGGTCGTTAATATACCCATTGAAAAACAACGCCAGCAGGGCTGCCATCGTTCCAACATGGATTTTTTTCAGCATGGACTACGCTCCTATTCATCCACATTAAAAACCGATTGTCTTGAATGCACGACAGAGTGCCCTTTCACCACGGCATCGGCAACCATTCGCGCCGACATACCGTAATCAAATCCAACCGATGAGATTTCATGAATCAAATTCACCGGTACCATTGCTGCGATTAATTGTACGTTCACGCGATAGGGTCCGTTGCCGGTCAATTGCCCCGGAGTGATCGTGTAATCGGCCCACCGCGATCCGCCCACCTCAATATTCTTTTTATGCTTGCGAGCACCGATCGGCCGCCCGAGAACGGTGAATGGCCGAGTAGCAGGCCTCACGTAGGGGAGTGGATCCAAGGAGTAGGGTATGTTGAGCACTTGCTCTCTTTCGCCCCCCCTGATATTCCGTGTTAAGAACCGGGTCTGAAGCGTAAAAAGCTGCCGATCAAGTGGCAATTTGCCGTTATGCACGTAAAAAGAGTGGCTATCTCTCACATCACCATTGGGATCCAGATCACCGGAGATAAAAACCAGTTTTCCATTGGCGTCAATCACCGTGGTCCTGAGGTAGACCAACCGTTCGGCGTCAAAGCCGGTCGGGACACCATGTCCATCAGTACCGTTGGAGACCTTGATCTTAAAATGCAACCCACGACGATCACATCCATCAAAACAAATCTCACCTAGCAGGTAACCGGTACTTAATAATTGATGACGTTGCCGGCTCGCTTCACCCAGCAGTTTAAATTGTTCTCCTAAAATATCCCTAGCCCGATAACGCCTTGCCTGGTCTGTCCAGGCGACTGGAAATTCGACTGAAGAGTTCAATTCATTCTCAAACTCCGGTGTTCCCCAACCGGCTTCATGGTCAAACTCTAGCCATTCACGAAGGGTCGCCAGACCTGACGATATATCATCCTCCGCGGCGTTCTGTTCTTTGACAGCCAACGGATTGTGTGGAAAAATCCCGGGGTGAATAATGGAATAATCGGGCCCAATCATCATATGATTGGTACGCTTTCTAGGCGCCGTAAAAACGTTGCCAGCCTTGGCAGCCGGGGCCATGGCATAGCCACTGGCGACTCCTGGCACTTGGCCCATGTGACAGTCCTGGCAATTCTGATTTTTCTCCCTCGCAGCCGGAGATGACTTGAATTCACTAAAGGCATCTTCCAAGCGGAATCCATTGGGAGCAAACACATCATGACAGCTACCACACATCGCCGGCGTTGTGATTGCAAAAAACCGCTTCGCCTCGGTATGAACCGGAATCCTTTTCTCTGCCTTGTCTTCGGGTGACTTTAAAAGTCCATACTTTTTGGGATCCTGTAAAACCATTTCAAGGATCTCGTTGCCGATCGAACCATAAATTGGCTCTTCCAATCCGCCCCCGACCAACGCCTGGCGGCCGGAAACCTTCCCCCAATTCTGATTGATACGGTGACAAACCACACAGGTAACACCTTCTCGTTCGGCAGGCAAACGATCCAAATTGCTTTTAACAATGGGCTGCCCCTGTGCCATGCCGACCGGGGTATGGCAACGAATGCAAAAGTCCCCCAGAGTGCCGTTGGTCATCTTGATCAACTTGCTGGACATGGCATTAAACACCGGACTCAATTGCGCATATGAATGCGGCGAAACCGACCATTCACGGTAATGATCCTCGTGGCATTTCTGACACTGCGCCGCCGACGGAAACCGGGTATCCTGAAAGCAATTTGCATGGATTTGATCCACTGCAAACTGTTCAACATCCGATCGTTTTTCTCCAATCACAGCCGAGTCAGTATCGGAATCGGACGCCAAACTGGCCAATTGCTGGTGACGTTGTCGGGAGGAACCCAGAGACCGGTCCGATGAATCATCCAATTTCAAACCACGCCGAATGAGCTCTTCCTCAGCAGCATGGCACACACTCTCGAGGTTTAACGCCGACGGACTGTTCCCCAACGAAAATCTGGCACCCCCCAGAGTGGAACTGCCTTCGACAATTCCACTACCCCCATGGGGCAGGTTGGATAGAGATTCAGCCTTTGCAGACGTCGGCACGGCCTTGACCACCGTCTTTTGCTGAGAAATGGCGACCGCTGCTGGAAGGCAACACGTCAAGCCAACAAAAAATCGAAACACACGGTCCTTCATGGGTCAATTTCTAATAGAAACTACTGTTCACCAATCGGTTTGACCACCCTCGCAAGCCCTTGGACTATCCTTGTCCTCTTTATGGAAAGCCTACGGTGCATCAAACCAATGCTCAAGGGTTGTCATCGACAACTTACCACCCCGAAATCAGTGGTGTTCCCTAAACATTTAGGAACAATTCACCGGATGTGGTAATTATGACAGTCTAGGCAATTATCTCCGGCAAGACTGCTTTGATGGCACTGACTGCAGTTAGAGGTCTTGATTTCAGCAAAGTCACATCCCCGGCCACTGGTTTCCATTCTTAATTCTCCAGTTAAGCTAAAGAAATCAGCGTCCAGAATCTGTGGAGGGGTGACAAATTTCTCCTCAAACGTATGGCATTTTTGACAGCGGATCTCCGAACCATTAATCAAGTGAGGCTCATGCGTGAACTTGGTAAAGGGCTTGGATTGAGTTCTGGTTGCCTGTTGCGACCAATTGAATCCCCGCCTGCCCTTTTCAAAATCAATTGAATGACATTTCACGCACCTCCCAATCGTGTAGGGAGACAAAGACCCCAAACCAGCTTTTCGCGGGTCGGATTGCTCAACCGGATTGGTTCCGGAATGCCCTTCCGACTGGGCAGCTTGATCGTAAAAGGCACGCAAGAACGCATCCGCATGCTCCACCGGTCGATAACGCAGGCTCATATCAATGGGATCGATGTAGAAACCGCTTCTGACCGAATTCAAATCGTTCCTTTGTTCCTCGGCGGTTTGATTGGATAGCCCCTCCTCGCCAACGCTGGCGTCACCGTTGGCCGATGAGGTCGCCTCCAATAAGCCAGGTAAAAAAGCCTGCTGGAATTGACGTATCGAAGTGGTTGGGATTTGTGTTTGAAAGAAACCGTCAGTCGGCTGCAAATCATTTCCGGCCATCGCTGACTTGATTTCGTTTTTGATCCCCCGGGCGAGGTCCGCAACATTTTCCAGATCTTCTTTGGAAGCCCCCGAAAGATCACCCAGATCCAAAGACCTGACCTTTTCAAATTGGCTGGTCAGACTGGATACATCATTGAATGTCGTCTTCATCGATACCGGTACCGTTCGGTGAGCCAGCACCGAACGGGCTGACGACTCAGGCCAGTCACCAATATCCAGCCCGTTTGCGATCAAGGTCTTGGTGTCAATCAAGGGTATTGCTGCAACAAGCAAGCCCTGGGCTAGATCTTCCTTAATTCCTTCATCATGGCAAGAAGCACATGCCTGTTTGTATCCTACAAAACCCATGGTTTTTCGTTTGGGGTCGTTGGTATGGCACGACGAGCAAACCTGCAAATCCAAATCGGAACGCTCACCGGGAAAGTGTTTTTTGAAATGGGTGTTATGATCAAAAAGAATGCTGGTTCGGCGTTGAAACGGGTAGGACTGAAATTCTGGATGACCGTTTTTCAAACTATGAAACGCTTTGGAATGACAGACGTGACATTTTTCGTTGCCAACTGTCTTCAAATCAAAATCGGCACCCTGATGTTCCTGATGGCAGACCGAACAGCCCACTTCATCAGAATGCGCCGACGCACTGACCAACTTTTTGGAAACCCCCATCAAAAAGGGTGAGGATCCCCTTTTTTCAACCGGTTGGCCGGCGGAATATTCAAGCCAATCGTTTCCCCCCAGTGAATGAGGATTCAGGGCATTGGGTCCCAGTTCCCCGTGGCAACCCAGGCATTTCTGGCTTTGATCCACTCGCGTTGCCGAATGCAATAGGGAATCGGTGATTCCCACCACACCCGACCCCGCTACGATATGACACTTGGAACAGTCGTTAACCATTCCTCCATGATGGTGAGACAAGGCACCCGGAGAAATCATCACCGAATTCCACTGCGAACTCGGCGAAAAATTCGTGAAAAGGATCGAGACACTCAGAGAGATCAGAAAAACCGCTAACGTGATCTGACCCCGAAGATTCATTAAGCTCATCCTGGGTGAGCATTTCGGAGATGGATTGCAACAAGAACCGTCAGGCAATGGTCCCCGAGGACAACGACCACCATCCAGCTTGGATCTTGTGCATAACCAAGAGTCACCGTTTTTTTGGGGCTCGCATTCAAAAGAACCTTGGCCCGCATTTTTTCGACGTGGCCCGATCGAACAGGAACAGTCGCTTTTGCCGTTGCTGCAAACCCACAATTGATTGGGCCTGGCGTAGTGTTTCACGTCGTCGGATTTTCTTGTCATGACAATACAGCCCCGGTATATGAAATAACGAGCGCACCGTGAGTGACGGCAAAAACAAGGAGGGAATAGGTCATTGGGACATGAACAAACAGCCAGATTTTCAAGGTGCTTTGCAGGGCATATTGATAATCCAACGCATTCTTTTCACGAACCTTGGTAGCGATCAACTGCATCGTCTGGCGTTCATCGGCACTCAAGTATCTTTCAAATCCTGAAATTTTCTTCAGCATGTTTTGCAGCGGTCGTTCGACCTGCAACACATGCGGCAAAAAATTACGGGGTCCAACCAAAAACGAATGGAGTTCCTTGGAGTAAAACTGGGCAATTGCCGAGGACGCGGATTGTTCGGTCGAAGCAAGAACGGCTGCTTTGATTTCTTCATTGATCTCGTCAATTTTCGGCCCAATATGTTGATAAAGAGTTTCATGCCCCTGCGTGGTCAACCGCCGGGCCAAAATCCGGGACATCACAATCCCGAAAACTCCACTTAAGAACGTAACAGAGAAAACAATCGCCAGGATGATCTCCAGAGTCCCATTGGGCATAGACCAGCCAATATGCTGCAGGAACAATAAACCGGACAGAAAACCGACGTAAATATGAAATTGCAGCCAAAGCTCTGCAGAACCGATGGGAAAAAACCTGATTCGCTTCCGCATGCTTAACAGC
The DNA here is from genome assembly GCA_014238905.1 of Planctomycetota bacterium. Lineage (GTDB taxonomy): Bacteria > Planctomycetota > Planctomycetia > Pirellulales > Pirellulaceae > JABAAE01. Next base: position 168,993 of record JABAAE010000010.1, on the reverse strand, counting down.
ATCAGAAAGACAACCGTACCAAACAAAACCCAACCGGAAAGGTGCGCACTTGACATCAATGCTATGTCAAAAACACGGCTGACCGCAAAGAACAACAGGCCAGCTATCAGCACCAGCAAAAACCGAATCAATCTTCTTTTCAATGGTTTGTTCACGATTCCTACCGATTGAACCAATCTGCAAGTGACTGAACATGCTGGGTATTCATCCTGACCAATGCTCCATGCGGACAGGCCCTCTGGCAAGCTGGCCCCCCCAGTTGATCAAAGCAAAGATCACACTTGGTGGCTTTTAAAATCGGCAGCTGGGATGTTGAATCCCGAATCAAATCACCATTTTTATTTCGAATATCAACCATGCGAATGGCATCATAAGGACAGTTGTTAGCGCAGGAAGTGCATCCAATACAAGTATTGTCATTAATAATGACCTCGCCCTCGTCGACATCGCGATGGATCGCCCCGGTTGGACATTCAATCATGCAAACCGGATCCTGACAGTGCATGCACGCATTGGCAACCATGACATTATTTTGCACCGGACCGTTACGCAGGAAACGAGGGTTGTTTTCATGGGTTGCCGCGCATGCCTTGACACAATCGTCGCAGCGGGTGCATCGATCCATGTCAATCAGCATCGTGGCGGTCCCATTGGCAATTCTCTTTTTAACCAGAAATTCAACAAAGTCCTGATTAATGGATTCAAATTCGCTCGGCTGTTGATTCTGCGAGACCAGCTGCCGGGAGGCCAATTCGTCTGAGAAAAGGATCTCCTCGGCTACTTTTGTGGGGATGACCACGACCGTTGTGATACCAATCGAGCGGAGTGAATAGTCAAACGCCCCAGAGACGTTTTCTTTCCAACCTGCCGCGATTTCCTTTACACCGAAAACCTGCCCCGGACCAAGGTACCCTATGGTCTTATGTCCGTTCTCGAATTTTTTTGTCAATCGGGCCAATCCACTGCGAACAATAATCAAGCCATTGGGATGATCTCCTTCATTGGCAATGATCGGCTCAAGATTCAAATTCTGATCGTGTTCTTCAATACGCTCGGAAATCCTCTTAAAACTACCGGCCCAGTCATACTGACCATAAGTCGCAAATTCTGCGAGTTGCACCAATTTATCAATCTGCTCGCGCGAGCACTTAGCAAAAATCGGAGTGTTAAGCAAAAACCATTTCAAGGCCCGTTCGCGAAAAATGGAATCGATATGTGTGCGGATCGTCTGGTCGTTTCGCATCAGATCCCGCAGTCCCTGCCATCGAATCTCCACCAATTTACAATTTGAATTGGCGACCACGGTGGCTTGACGCGGGCAACGACCCAAAGCAGACAACTCCCCGAAGAATTGCCCAGTCTCTATTGCCGCTGTTTTGCAATCATCCAAAGTCTGAGAAATATCCGACAGGAAAATCCGGGTCTGTGTACCGTCTCCAAGTGTATTGACCTGCTGGCTCTTGCCGTATTTGGTGACGTCGCGATATTCAGCCGTCTTGGGACGGTTCCACAACTGGGCAACTCGCTGAAAAAAGCTCTTTCGATTTGGTTTGCGAGTACCAAGAATAGAGGACTCTGTTTTTTTTTCTGATTCCAAATCGGCAATCAACTGGCCGTCCAAAACGAAAAAGGCGGAGTTCCCCCAATCACCCTGCCGGACAACAATTTCCCCTTTTTCAAAGGTCCTGATCCGGCAATCATTCTCCAAGATTCCGCGGAGCGTAATCTTTCCGGAGAATCTTGAATTATCGATTGAGTCAAACGGAGACACCGCCAGCAATTCATCAATTATTTCCGGAGTCATCTCCGAATCGATTTCGTCGCAAAACGAAACGTTCCATCTTTCCTGCCGGTCCATGTTAGCAGCACCAGTCAGATTGCTTTCGGTTTTTTTTAACTGAGATTCTTCAATCATCTCTTTTCAATTCTTGACTCCACCGGTCGGTAGACGCCGTCGAATTCATCATCGGAAAAAAGCTCCAATTCATCGATCGCAGAGAGTTCTTTTCCATTTCTCTTCGCAAATTTTTTCGCCTGGAGAGCGATTTCTCTGGCAGCCTTACTGTAGACATCCTTATTTTCTGGGTCAAAACCATCTTCATCCAGAGCTTCATAAATCGGCTCCACGATCCCGACGGTGGCGGCAATTTCGGCAAAGCCAGGATCATCTTCCTCCGGCTCCAATTCCTCCACCACATCCTCGGCAAGTAGTTCATAGGCATCTTCGATACGACCAATCAACTCGTCCGTGTAATCGTTTTCCTCGGTTCCGCCGGAAAGACTGTCGAGACTTACCTCCAAGTCAACCATTTGCCCAAGCAGAAACATCACCCTCAGACGACCGGCTGCCGTCCTTGCTTCACCCTGCCTTGCCTCCAACCAAAGGGTCGCTACCTTCAAGTTTTCGTCAGGCTTTAAAAAGAAATTATGCCTTACCTCGCCCATTGATTTTTCCACGTATTCAAATCCGGCCCCGTGAGTATGACCTGCCTCGGAGAGCGCCTCGTCAGCAATAACGTGACAGCTGAAGCATCGTTTTGTCATTTCGTAAAGCTGCGATGAACGAATCTGCCCTGCCTCGCGGCAAAACTCTTCGCGAAGCAGGTAATGTTCTTCCGTTTCCTGTTGGCGACTTGTCGAACGGGTTCCATAAACGGCATGCCGATTCAGCCAGCCATCTTCTCCATCAGCACCGCCGTGACAGGATTCGCAGGTGACACTGGGAACAACTCCCGGCGTATGATCCGAATTATTTTTACTTGATGCGTGACAATCCAAACAAAGGGAAGACCTGGCAATTTCACCGGGAGCGATACCTAGACTCTCTGCGTAATCGAGTGCGTTTTCCGATGTTCGCAGTAGATCAAATGCCCGAGTGGAATGCTTGGATGCCATCCATGACTTGACTTCCGTCCTGTGACAATCGACGCATTTCTCATGACCCGCAAATTTCCCAGCCTCATTCACCGCATCATTCACCGCCTTGGTCTCGATGACACTCCCAGGAAAACCGACCGGTTGGCTGTTGTCAATCTGCTCTCCTGCTACCTGTGCCGGATCTCCAACGCCCTGAAAGCCCAAAGCCGCCAGCAGACCTGCGATCATCGCCCCACCCAACAACACCATTCCTTGATTAGCAACGTGCAAAACAAATACTCCTCAACGGGATGATCATGTGGTTTCGGCAGCCATGGATTTCACCATGAAAACCAAGGTCTATTTTGGTTGGTAAGGCTCGCCTTTAACCTTGCTTCGAATCTTGACCGAATCGGGCAGGTTGGTTCCATCAGGGTACTCTTGGAAGAACTCTTTTGAGGCAGCAGCCACCGCTTTTGCCACCCCAGCATACGTCTGACCGTCGTCTTCAGTCACGTCTTTCAGGGATTTTTTTGAGAGGTCCTTGATCGCCTCCATGACCGGCTCCAATCCGGGAAGCTCCCAGTCATCTTCAAGGTCATCTTTGATATCGAGTATCCGGTCATTGACTTCATCTCCCAAACTGCCCCGTTTGGTACTGGTTACCGCCCCCCGGATTGTCAAACTGATTTCCAGATCGGCAAGTTTGCCAGCGAGCATCAATAGCCGTTTTCGCCCATCCACCGTACGGCCGGTTACATTCCTAGTCTTGCCCAACCAGTTTGAAGGAGCGGCCGCATTGGTTTTGGAGTCCAGTAAAAAATTATGGCGAACCTCACCGGCGGACCATTCAGCCAACTCAAATTTCGAACTGATTGGATGCCCTGCCTCCAGAAGTTTCTCGTTGGCCACCAAGTGGCAACTCAAACAATTTTTCGCAATGGACAAAACATCCCCTGAACGATTCATTCCACTTGACGAGCAAGCTTGATCCCGTGCCTTCCGATGGTCAGCGGTTTCAGCTTTTCGCAATTCGAGCAAGGCTGGCATATCCTTGGTGGCCGCGTCCTGACCTTCAGAAAAACGGTAATGCTTCTCCAACCAACCGTTATCACCCCCGGCACCACCATGACAAGATTCACAGGTATTTCCCTGCAGCACTTGAAATTTATCCTCTATTTTCTGCTGAGTTCCGTGGCACTGAGTACATGCAGATTCCCCCTTGACATCGGTGACACCGATGGCCTTGGCAAATTCGCCGGCCTTGGGATGATCCAGATTATTCCAAGCATTCTTATTGTGCGATGATTGCTCCCAGGCTTTCTGTTCCTGCACATGACACTGCGAACAATCTTCACGACCGACAACGTCATGAGGAGAAATCAACTGCTGCGCTGACAACTGCCCCGTACCCATCAAAATCAAGGCGGCCAACGCCACCAATGGGATTCTCGAAACAATACTGATAATCATGATCCTCTTTCGTCGGTTTAGGGTTGCCTTACTATGATACCCAAATTTGTTCACAAGAATGAATTACGCGTCAATCACCACATCGCCATCAGGGACAGCAACACATGCCAGGCAGGTACCTGCCTCTGGTTCGACACCAGGTTCAATATTGTAGTTGATCTTTCCTGATTTCAATGCCACTAAACAGGTTCCACAATTACCCGCTCGACAACCGGAATCAATATTAACACCGTTGTCGATGGCAAAATCCAGCAGGTTTTCGGCTGAACCGTCCCACTCGGATTGAATTCCCGACTTCGAAAACTCAACACTGGCAACCCCTTTCGCATTTGCTCCCGCCGCGACTTCGCCGGATGAGGGCTTCATTTTTTTTATCGAAGCAGGTCCAAATGCCTCACTATGAATGCTCTCACTGGAAACCCCCCAACGAGAAAGCTGCTCGGTCAAACCGCTCATCATCGGCGGTGGGCCACAAATGAAGAAATCATAATTGGTTGACTCAAGATAATTTTTGAGCAAGTTCACCGCAATTCGGCCCTGATGCTGGTAGCGAATGCCTTCATGTTTAATATCGTCATCCAAAGGATCTGCGAAACAGGTAATCAACCGACAATTTGGCAATTTTTCAATTTCCTTGAGCTCAGCCTCAAACGCGTGGTCATCGCTGTTTCGAACCCCAATAAAAATCAGAAGCTCGCGACCGGATTCACTCGCGACCACGCTTTTGGCCATTGTCAGGATCGGGGTAATGCCAATTCCACCGGCGATCAAAACCGCTGGACGAGAATCAAATGGGTCAAATACAAAGTTACCATTAGGGGACTGAACATCAACAATGTCCCCTGCCGCTAATTGCTCATGAAAAAAGTTGGAAACCAACCCGGGTGGCGTGAGAGGTGAACCCACCGGCGGTGGCACCCGCTTGATCGAAACTCGGTAATACGACTCATGTTCGCAGTCCGAAAGAGAATAACACCGGACAACGGGTTTTTCCCTACCCGGAATGTCAACCTGAAATGTCAGGTATTGCCCTGGTTGAAAGGGCGGAAGCGTTTTTCCATCGTGAGGTTTCAAATAAAACGATGCGATGCCCTTGGCCTCGGGTACGGCTTTGATGATTTCGAATTTTCGATAGCCATTCCATCCTGTCGATGTCAGATCAAATTTTCGCTTGGCTGAAGCGATTTGAGTCTCCAGCAGAGACAGGTTCAATCGGTTGGCTTCAGCTTGAAAACGCAACTGGAGAACGCCCTGCTGAATCAACATCAATATCCTACCCGTGACGACAAGCAAGATAATGATCCCGGTGGTAAGAATGAAATTATTCACTTGATGTTCAGCGAGCCGGTTAAAACGGAAATCTTTTGAATGGTCTACTTTAATATTAGATTCGTTGGTTTGAAATTATAGGCCAACCTGATCAAAGAAAAAAAAACACGTTTGGCCACACATTCTCCAAAAATCCTGTTCGCAATGTTGTTTTTTTATGGAATCAGCTGAATCCCGGTCGACCATCGTCCTGATTTGGCAGTTCGTCCAATAGGCCGGGACGTTCACTATCCAAGCGTCACCAGCGATACCTCACTCGCAGACACTTGTCTCAGAATGAGACAAACGTCTCGTCAACGACGACATGTTTGCATAAAAAGCCTCAAAACATAAGTAAATAGGTTCTGGCACATTGTTTGCTTAGTACTTACTTGCCACGCAATCAACGAAGACAAATTTAGTGTTGAGTCCATCAAAGTGAACCATCAGTCAAACCACAACGTGAACCTCATCAAGCCGAGGGCGGCCGATCCGCCGGAGCTGGAGACAACCGTTCAGAGTAGCGTGCACAACATGCAGGCAGCAGCAACTTCCCTCGCCCACAAAAAAAACAGCCCCCGGCAAATTGGAAAATATCGGCTGGAAGAGGTGATTGGTTCAGGTTCGATGAGTGTCGTCCACCGAGCGACCGAGACGACGACCGGACGGGTCGTCGCCATAAAAATCTCCAACTCACTCACCAGTTATCGCCGATTAACCACCTGGTTTGAACGCGAAATCCAAATCCTCTCCAAGCTTCAGCATCCTAATATCTGTGCCCTGCTAGACTCGGGCGTTACCGACGGCCGAAAATACATTGTGATGCCATTAGTCGAGGGGAATACCCTCACCAAATTCGTCGACCGACAGAACGCGATCTCGATCAAGCAAATTATCAAGATCGTTAAATCAGTCGCCGGTGCGCTGCAACACGCCCACGAAAATGGAATCGTCCACCGGGATTTAAAACCAGCCAATATCATTCTCGGAAAAGACGGGAAATCGACTCTGATTGATTTCGGCCTGGCAAGTCTCCAAGAACCCGATGGAGATGGCGTAAAAGAACGTGACATCGTCGGGACTCCGGCCTATATGTCTCCCGAACAGGTCAAGGGTGATTATGATCAAATTGGACCCCAATCCGATATCCATGCTCTGGGCGTGATCATGTATCAACTGCTGACGTGCCGATTGCCATTCAACGGTAGCATCTCGACGATATTTGAAAAAATCCTTGATAAACAACCCAATCGACCCTCCCGGTTTCGAGGCAGACTACAACCTGAACTGGAACAGATTTGCATGAAAGCGATGTCCAAGGCGCCCCAACGTCGGCATTATTCGGCCAAGGATTTAATCGCGGAAATCACTGATTTTGAAGTGAGAAACCAGAAACGGCGGGAGCTAAGAGTCGAGAGGCGTCAAGTTGCCGATACCACCCAGCCAACACCCAATGGTCGTCGGACTCCTCAAACGGGCCCCAAACAGAGCGTCACTGGTCGCCTACCGGAAAACAATTCGTTTTCGGCATTCCACGGTTCAATTCTGGGAGCTGGAGCGGCGACGATCCTGTTGGCATTGAGCCTGATGTTGAGCTGGAAACCAGTCGCTCCGATTCAAAAAACAGTCAGCAATGTCAGTGGACGGCAATCGGTCGAAGCGACTCAACCAAAAGAAAACCGAAAGCAGAGCGACATTTTGCCTTTGAAATCAAGCAAAACACAACACCATGACCTCCCGGTTGAACCTCAAGGAAACCTCATCGGTTTGGAACAGAGAATAGCTCAAGCGTCGGGAACCGTCGCACAACTTTTCGCTGACGTCGACGCCATCGCACCCTCCACCGACCAGGTTGCCCAATATGCCCCCCGGAATCCCCCTGTTCAACTCATCGCCGATGCGGCAGCGACCGGGCAAGTCACCATCGAGGAATTCCCCGTCGAGGAATCTTCCAATGCAATCATTGCCAACCCGGCCTGGAGCGACAATACATCCATTCTTTCTACCCGGGTTGGAATTCCGTTTTCCAAATGAGTAACATGTAACCTACTGCTGGATGTTTTTCTCAAAGACAGCGGCGGTTTTGTTGAAGACGAACGCCTGATAACAGAAAAGTGGTTGCCCGGAAAACCGAAAACATGCTGCGAGCCCGTGGTATCTTTGGTTGCCGCAAGCGGTTGCCAAGGGCACGTGTCGATCAAGCTCACTTATTCAGAACGGAAAACAATTGCAAACTGAAAAACTGAATCAAAATATATTTGTCAAGGTTTACTACAATTCCAAAGCAGTTTTTTCCACAGATTTTTCGACCCGAATCGAATTGGGCCGACAACAGATCTATGAGCCTGAACCCTATCTGCAAATTGGTAACCGTGTCGTTATTGCTAGCCTCAGCCAAAGCGAGATTTCTCGACGACACGTCCTTGCCGAAAGGATCGGCAGTTCCAAAATACGAATCGCCAATCAAAGCTCCGTCAATCCAATTTTGATAGGTGACTCGGAGCCACTCGCACCAAAATCAACTCGCGAATTCGAGCTCCCAATCGTGGTCGCCATAGGGAGCTGTGTTCTCGAATTTGATTTAGTCGATAAACCCCTTTCCGAATACGGAATATTGGACAGTTTGCCGACAAGCCCCATCCCCCCGGGCATGCTAAGAAAGTCCAGTTCTCCAATCGATGAAATCCTGCCCAAGCGGTCCCAAAAAGAAACTGATTTTCTGGTCAACGGTTTACATCTTTTGAACGGTTTTTTTCAACAAGCTTCCAATCCGGATGATTTCTTTTCCCAAGCAGTCGAGGGAATGATCGATGTTGTTGGCTTTGAAACAGCCGCGGTATTGCTGTTCGAAAATGACAGCTGGAAAACGGAGGCGATTAAAACCAGATCATCCACCGAACTGAACATCCAACAGTGGGCTCCTAGCCAAACGGTTCTGACAACGGTTCTGAGCAACAGAAAAACGTTCTGGAACGTCCCTAAATCAAACGACAATGCGGTGCCCAGCCTGAGAGACATCAAGGCGGTGATCGCCTCACCGTTACTGACTCGCGATGGCGACGTCGTTGGTGTGATCTACGGTGACCGAATCCGCGACAAAAATGGAAAGTTTGATTTTGAAATCAGTGAAGTCGATGCGGTTTTGGTGGAAACACTGGCGTCCGGATTAGCAGCTGGATTGGCCCGTATCAAACACCAACAAAAGGCTGATAAAACCCGCGTTCTTTTCGAACAGTTCTTTACGCCAGAACTCACTCGGGAGCTGGAATCGACACCCGATCTACTGGTGGGCAAAGACGAAGAGGTCTCGCTATTGTTCTGTGAGATACAAGGGTTTTCTGAATTCTCCGAAAAGCTGGGCGCCCGGCTCACTCTGGATTGGATCAACGATGCAATGGGGACCTTATCGGACTGCATCGCCGACTATGATGGAACTCTAGTCGATATGATGGGCGATGAATTGATCGGGATGTGGGGAGCCCCCAAAGATTGCCCTGAGCACGCCGTCTTGGCCTGCCGCGCAGCGATCAAAATGTTCCAACAGCTTGCCGGGCTCAACCGCCGCTGGCAAAAAGCACTCGAAAAACCAATGAATCTGGCAATAGGCATCCATTCGGGAACAGCCCGGGTAGGCAATATCGGGTCCACTCGAAAATTCAAATATGGACCGTTGGGAAAAACGGTTCGTGTGGCCATTCAAACCCAGCGCATGACAAAACAGTTAGCAACAAAAATCATGATCACCGGTGAAACCAAGTCCTATCTCGGTGACGAATTCGCTACCCGTCAGTTAAACGATCTGATTGACAAACAATCCAGCAATTCTTTTGAAATGTTCGAGATCATGGCTGACCCTCCGGAGGACTGGACGGAAATGAAGCGGCGGTACGAAGCAGCGGTCGAGGCCTACAACAAGGAAGATTTCCCAACAGCCGTCAGCCTGCTTGCCAAGATCCTGACGGTGCATCCGGGTGACTTGCCATCGATACAGCTAATGTCTTTAATCAACCAGAATTTGATTCCCAAGCCTTGGACCATCTAAGGCAATCCATTTCGCCAACCGCCATCGAGTGGTCAGCAGCCAGACCCTTCGTTTGTGTTGCAATGCTGAACAATAATCTAGCAGAGCAAAAGTAAAGAGGTGGTAGAGATCCGGAACAGCAACCGATTTACTGGTTGGCTTGGCATTGGGAAATCTTGTTTTTCGAAGAATTCGCCCCGTTCATTCCGGGGCAAGTGTAGCTATCGGAAAAACTCCTTGGTGTCCACCTTCTGGTGAGTCCACAAACCCTTGCTGGCGGCTTCCATCAGCAACTCCCTTCCGTCCCCACGTTGCGTGAAAATCAACTCGCCGGGACTCACCAAGCGGTTCCAATGTCCTTTGAATAGATCGGCGAGTTTTCTGTTCTTGGCCATCACTTCGGGAACCGCGTGAATCATGATCAGCTCACGTTCGGTCTCGACATGATCATACTGTTTTTCAAAATATTTCCTCAACAATCCTGGCAGGAAATTGGCAAACCAGGGGTGCCGCGTCTTCTTGGTCATTTCTCGCAGGTCAATGTATCGTTCAACGATGTATCGAGCATTCTGGGGAGGTGAAAATACCTCTCTTAAAGAATCTGTAAAGAGTTCTCGATCACCATCTCCTGCTTCTTCCAGAAAAACCCTGACATAGCCGCCGCCCTGTTCACCGACAAATAATTTATTTTCAAGCTCCCGTCCTGATCCTTGTAACAAACCGGCATCTCGTAACGAACAGATAATCGCTTCGGAAATACTCCGTGTCAAAGACTCCGGTGTCCACGCAATGGTATTCCCTTCAAACGGTGGAAAGCCCCCCGTTTTTTTTATTTTGTCCTCCATCGGAATAGATATTGATTTGGCAGCGATTCCTTGAAACGGTTTTCCGATATTCCAAAGGTCAAAATTCTGCTGACGGCGATCCGCTCTTTCCAGCATTTCGTGGGAGATCAGAGTTGCCAACCGTTCCACTCCCATCGGTTTGACCTCTGTAAAGGCGGGGTGGACGTGACCGACACCTTTCTCGATCACTCCGTCATCGGTTACCCCGTAGATACGCGAATGCTTCTTGCAGAATCGGTGGTAGTCGGTCAACCCCTTTAAGAACTCCGGAGCAAGGCAGACCACATCCCAGTTATTGGCAATTTTGTTAGTCACATCCGCATCCAATCGGATCGATCTTCCACGTAGTTGATTCACACTCATCGACGTCGTCACAGACGTCAAATCAACCAGCACATTGATTTTATTGGCATCCCAACCCTCACCTAACAGGCCCCGGGTTCCAACCAGGAGCTTGGTCAGTCCCTTTTGAAAAAACTCAGTCACCATTTCGATGTACACTCGCGGAGTCCAGTCTGGGCCCCGGGCTTTCAACAGTTGATATCCATCCTGTAATTCCCAGGCGAGTTCTACTTCATAGTCGTTTTGTTTTAGCCACCGTGCTGCGTGTTGATCAAAGACAGGACAAAGATCATCGTCCACCAATACCGTCGAGCCTGTCACCAGCACCGGATCAAGACCATCGGTCTGTTGGTCCTCCAACAGGATTCGAAATGCCGCAACCGCACCTCCGACCTCCTCGTCCAGGATGTGACTCACTTCAGGATCAACAGCGGATGTTTTTTCGTAATCACAGACCACAACCGCCCGGATCGACTCTCCGAGAGTTTTTTTCTCGCGGGTCAGAATCGGAATGAGTGCTTTGGCTTTGCTCTTTGAATAAGCAAGAATACGAGTGACAGGAGATGCACAACGCTGGTTTCCCGTTTCTGTAATCTGGGCGCCCAGCAAACGAAGGTGTTTTTTTGTACGATCTGCCAAATCCAAACACCCGGCATCCTGTGTTCGCATCAAGTAAAGCCGAATATACCGATCAACAACCGGAATACTGTAACCGAGCAGATCATCATTACCATCGATCTGTTCCTGGCTCAATTTAATAACATGGTCTGGCAGCGGTAAATGATGTTTGGCCATCAGGACTCGAGCGGCCCAGGAAAACGCGGGAAATCGTTTCTCGTATTCACCCCATGACCCAGCAGTCTTTAGAGGCAATTCCATTTTTTCCAAAGTCTCGTAGACCCACTGGGTCAACGAAAGACGGTTTTCCTCAGGCCGCACATTCTGAAGCAGGTCAAGCAACTCCTGCATGTGCCGACTGGTATTGGATATATATTCCAGCTCATCCTCAGTCGGCCGCACAAAATAACAGAGGTCTTTATAGGGCGCCAAAAAACCGTCCTTGATCACCGCCGGCACCGGGACTTCGTAATCAATTTCGCCCAACAATGTTTCGTAAATCGACCAGTCAGTTCCATCGGATCCTTCTTCACTGGGCGGTGTGGCAGTCAAACCTAGGATAACGGGATTTCCGAGAAACTCATCGATTCCATTGAGAATCCTACCCCAGTGTCCGACCAGGTGATGACATTCGTCAAGAATCACAAGGCCGACGCCGGAGGCTTTGAGATGGTGCAGGCTCGTCAATGCGCTCGGGTTCAACACCGATAGCGCATCATTGCCACGGGTGATTTCATCCCTGACTTTTTTTGTGTAGTACGCCAGCCTCTGTTTGAAATAGTCGGGATTGTGCCGTGCCAGATCATCAATCCATACTTCGGCCTCCATGACGTTATGAGCCTGCTCGTTTTTTACCAGCGACTCCTTCCAAAACAGGATCGCGGATTCTTTCAAGTCACGGTTTCCGCGTGCCGGCATCGTTAACGCCTGATACGTCAGCGACGTCAAAAGGGAAGGTGCCTTGGGATCCGAAGACAACAACGATTGAGAGACCGGCAATCCATCACATTCAAACAGGTCGGTTCTGGCAAGCCACTGCGACTGTATTGCCGAATTCGGACTAAGCACCACTGCTGGACATCGATAAAGACTGGCCCAAAGATAGAGGCCGGTCACCGTTTTGCCGGAGCCCGGAGGAGCATTCACGTAGATTTTTTTCTCACCGGCCGCCTTATGCTTTTTGGCAACCGTGACGACTTCCTCTTGGCTGGGCCGCAATTGACCGCTGAACTGTATGTTGGGAAATGACATGCTTCAAAATCGCTGGCAAGTTTATCCTCACAATATAGCGTTTTCGCCAGCGGCGTGCTGAGCCACCTTCCTCGTCAAAAGATCACCAGCGATCGACTGCCCAAGGTTCAACCGAAAAACACCTGCAGGAAACGACGGGCTGAAATGCCAGTGATAGACAACCAAGATTCCATATTCCAAAATGATCTCTCTGATGCCCGCTTCCTCGGTCGTTCTTTTTCGATGAATTATATCCCGAATTTTAAAATCCTCGCACTGTTGGCAGGTTTGACTGGTTATTGGGCGATAGCTGCCACCGACCGTTCAACTGTCAATGCCGAAGAACCGGCTGATCCAAATAGTATTCGACGTGTCGAAGGTTTCCACGTCGATCTATTAACAACGGCAAAAAAAGATCAGGACTCGTGGATCAGTATGTGCTTTGATGACCGGGGCCGTATCATTTTGGGCCTCGATCGCCTTGGAGTCGGGCGACTGAACCTACCCACGGGAAAACCGGCTCAATTTAAACGAATTGAAAACACGCTGAAACATTGTCGTGGAGTTCTGTATGCCTACGACAGTCTTTATGTCGATGCGACAGACAGTCAAAAACTGGTGCGGCTGAATGACCTCAATGGCGACGGCGTTTTTGAAACTCGCACCGAATTAATCCAATTCGACTACCGCAGTCGCTACGGGCATGGATCCAATCAAATGCGATTGGGACCCGATGGTTTGATCTACGTCGTGATTGGGAATGACGTTGCTTTTCCCGCGGACACGCTTTCCACTTCACCCTACCGAAATCCACAGAATGATTGGTTAATACCAGAGACAGGGGACATCGGTCAGGACAATCGAGTCGGATTCATTTTCCGTATGGACAAGGATGGAAATAAACGGGAAGTCGTCGCTGGGGGCTTTCGCAATCAGGTCGATATGGATTTTGACGCCAATGGAGAGATGTTCACTTTTGATGCCGACATGGAGTGGGATATCGGTGCGCCATGGTATCGCCCCATAAGGGTCAACCATATCGTTTCAGGTGGTGAATACGGATGGCGATGGGGTTCTGGAAAATGGCCATCAACCTATCCAGACAGTTTGCCCACCAGCCTCGATATGGGCATGGGATCGCCAACGGGCGTCGTGTTTGGTACCCGCAGTAAGTTTCCAAACAGATTCAAAGAAGCACTATTCCTTGCTGATTGGCAAAATGGAAAGATCTTAACAGCCCATAAAAAACCAAACGGAGCTTCGTATTCTTTCGAGTTTGAATCTTTTTTGGACGGGGCCCCATTGAACGTTTGCGACATGGAGTTTGGACCCGACGGAAATCTTTATTTTATCACCGGAGGACGCGGCTCCCAGTCGGCGCTGTACCGAGTTTCCTGGACCGGTCAAGCGGACAAAATCGCGGACCAACCAAAGCTTAATCCATCGCAAACCCGACGGCGGCAACTGGAATCCTACCATCAAAACCCCAACCCAGCGGCTGTCACTGCTGTCTGGAACGATCTAGGCAACCCCGATCTCTGGATTCGCCATGCCGCTCGTATAGCACTAGAGAGGCAACCGGTCCCTCAATGGGAAAATCAAATTTTTGCTGAAGACAAAATTGACATCGCGCTCACTGGCTTAATCGCCATAGTGAGAATGAAAACAACCACCGAGGCTGATCGGAGTACGTTCCAGAAACGGGTCATAGCAAAGCTTGCCAGCATCGCTGACCAAAATCAATTCCACGCCAACACCGGCCAACGCCTGATGACGATGATTCGAATTTGCGGGATCCTTTTTTCAAGACACGGGCACCCGGAATCAAAAATCTCCAATCAGATTGCGAAACTCTTTAGCGGATTTTTTCCAAACCAGAAAGAAGCTCTTAACTGTGAATTACTGGAACTTCTCGTTTTCGTAAACCACTCCCAGTGCTACCCAGCCGCATTCGATCTCCTGGAATCCCAATCACAAAGCCAGGAATCCCAAATCCACATCGCCAGATCGCTGGCGCATATCAAACAACCCTGGCCGGCAGGACGCAACAAGATATTTATCAATTGGCTCGAAGGAGCAAAACGTTTTCGAGGTGGTCATCTCCTGCAGAAAACGATGCAGACTATGCAGAAATCATTCCTGAAATCCTTAACACCTCAACAGAAAAAAAGTCTGGTTAGTGAATTGGCCATCCTCGAGCGTCCAATCGAAAAACAGTCCATTTTCCAGTCACGTGAATTGGTCGCCCGGTGGAACATCGCGGACCTGAAAAACATCGATGTCAACAAAGCAAATATCATACGTGGGCGGGAGATCTACCTCCAGGCCCAATGTTCAGGTTGTCATCGTAAAAATGATTTCGGGGGACAGATCGGCCCAGATATTTCGGTCCTGGGAAAACGATACAACTTGACCACGATCCTGGAGTCCATTATCGAGCCCTCAAAACAGATCGATCCCAAGTACGCCCTCTCCAGCTATGCGTTGGTTAACGGCAAAGATTACACCGGTCGCGTCAACTCGGTTAACAAGACGACACTGACACTGGAAACCAATCCCCTCTCGCAAGAAACGATTGTAATTCAGCGCAGTGACATAGTGGCCACCAAGGCTTCCAGTCAATCTCCGATGCCTACTGGATTACTGGACTATTTTACTAGAGATGAAATCGCCGATCTTCTGGCATACCTGTCCTCACCGGTTGATTAGACGATTTGGATGGGACCAAACGCGATTACGATTTTTTTTCTTACACCCTTTGGACAGATGAGCATTGCGGCCAAGTCAGTTTGCGGCAGGCCAGAACGTCTTCGCTGGAAAAATGACCTGATCGATCTGCATCAGGTGAACGATTGGTCAAAAGGCTCGCCCGGTCGCTAAACGCGCTGAAAACGGGTTTTCCTGGCGCAACCGTCAGCTTTTCTCCTAGCCTGAATCGGTGAGTTGCTCCCGGAATTTCCTGCTTTTGGCGGTGTCAGAGCTTCAAGATCACGACGTGGAATTGGAAATATTGTCTCTTAGCGGCGGCCGATGAGCTATGTTTCATTGTACTTTTGTTTTGTGAGCTTTTGTTTCACAAAGAGACCTCAGAAAGGACCACAGCGTCTGGCATCGGTGGTCATGAAATGCACCGCCCAGGGTTGAAACCTTCAATCAATGCGTGAATAGGCCCTCAGGTATAAGCCTCAATTTGGTGCTGGCCCCTCTTAGCTAGCAGCGTAAGGATCACAGATGAAAACCTCCCAACACAGAACGATATCCGTTTCTCGCATTGTCGGCTGGACCGGTGCTGCCGGCCTGGTGGGCGTTACAATAGCGGTCAGCGGTGGGGCGGCTTTTTTTAATCTCCCTGCGGCGATGTTCACGTTCGGAACGACGTTCTTTCTGCTGTTGGCCACTTTTCCCAACAGCTTTTTCAGATTCTTGCCCGATTCGCTTTTGACACTGTTTACATTGCGTCCCCGGTCCAATCCTGAATTTGCCGACATAGCCAGACTTGGAAGTCGCTATGTGATTGGCTCGGGAATCGTGGGAAGTGTGACAGGCCTGGTGCAAATGTTGCAAACCCTGGAAGATCCCTCGGGCCTGGGGGCAGCAATGGCAATTTGCGTGTTGACCGTTCTCTATGCTGTCATCGCCTCAGAATTTTTCTTTGCGTTTCTCTATAAAGCCTATTCAAATGGTGATACAAGCGAAAACGGACACCCTCTTCCTCTGGCAAATCTCGCCGTCCTTGTGTTTGGGACAGGAACGCTCTTTGCAGCCTGTTCGATCATGATGTATTCTCTTAACCATGCTGCCTAACAAAGTGGTATCAAAGTAAGTCGTCCAGTTCTAAGCTTTCAACTCATTGGGAGATTATTATGCAATCCATCATCCAGCTGGGATCTTCAGTTTTGCTGGCGGTCGTCTTGATTTGCGGTTGTTCAAGTGGTGAACGGACAGCCAAGAATGAATCAGACTCTGAAGATCGACCAACACAAAGTGGCTCTTCGCAAAACGAAAATCAATCGTCCGGTACGACAACAAACAATCCACCGTCCAGAGGCGGAGGTCGAAATGCCCAAACATCGGCTACCAACCGCAGCACACCTTCTACTGGTTCGAGCGCCAGTGACCCAAACAATCCCCGTTCCGGCAACACCGTTCCCAAGCGCACCGTTCCCAGACGTAACCCCAATCCAGGTACCAATCCTCCCAAGAGGAATCCGTCCAAAGAAAGCGGGTCCAACAACTCGACCAACGCTGCCCCAAAAAAGCAAAAACTGGCCAAAGCAGAACCCACCGGCGAGTCGGGTACTAACCCGGGTGACAAACTGCCTGAAATCTCCGGAAAAGATATCGATGGTCGCCAATTTAAATTGAGCGATTACGACGGCAAAGTCATCATGGTCGATTTCTGGGGCGACTGGTGACCTCCTTGCCGTGCCATGTATGGCCACGAGCGGTCGCTCGTCAATTCGATGAAAGGACGTCCCTTTGCGTTGCTAGGAGTCAACACCGACAAAAACATCGGTATCGCCAAAACAGCCATTGCCGAAAACGAGCTGAATTGGCGATCTTGGTATGATGGTCAGGGTGGATCCATCGTGAGGCAGTTTCAGATCCGATCGTTTCCCACCATCCTCATATTGGACCATAACGGGCTGATACGATTTAAAAATATTCGGGGAACGACATTGGATACCGCCATTGAAGAATTGGTGTCCGATGCCGAAAAAGCAGGCATGAGCGGCGTTCCAGTAGAAACGGCTGAATTCCGAAATTTCACGACGGCGGACCGAAAATATAAGGTTGAGGCCGCTTATCAAAAATTTGAAGATGGCAAGCTTTTTCTTAAACGAAAAGACAACGGCAAGATTATCGAAATCGAAATGAAAGTTCTTTCCAAAGAAGATCAACAGTATATACGCGAATTCCGGCGATCCTTGGCGGGGTAAGTTGCATCCGTTTTTCGCAAAGCTCCTTTATCTGACGCGGCGCTGATCAGTACCGCGTTCAACTGTACCGCGTTCAACTGCAGCGAGGTCACCGGCGCGGCGGGGATTTTTGGGCAACGACTCATACCGGTTGCCTTCTCCCGGCGTCTGGATTGCGTCCCTTGGACCCTTCCTTCGGATCCCGTCAATAGAGTCTCTCGACGACCACTGGTTGGCTTTCACGTTTGTTAACGACGACTCTTCCGAAGGTCTCCTGATTGAGCCAGATCCTGGAATCAGTTGGCTCTTGGTCTGCATGATCTTCATCGTCTCCAACGATTTTTCCCACGATCGCCTGGGAAGACTTAAGGCCACCCAACCACCACCGGTTATCAGAAACGTAGACCAGATCATCCACTTTGACTTCCAAGGTGTCTGCCAGGTGTTTGGAGATAAAAACCACCGAAAAACCATTGTGGTTCAAACAACTTAATCCAGACTCTTGCAGGACCACCCGCGCCAACCTTTTTTTTGCTGGACGCTCTGCCCCTTCGCTTCCTTTGTAGTTTTTCAAAGCGTCACTCAGGGTACCCCAGACCAAGCCGCGTTGTTTAGAAAACGGCTCCGGACGGGTCCAGAGAGTCACCAGGACCCCGATTCCAAGACAGGCAAAAACGCCGTAACAAGCCCGCATAAATTTGAATTGTTTCATGCCTCCCAATAGACCATCGCCGCTGTCGCCCATCGGAACACCATGCGAAAACGGTGTAATGATCGCCGGAAAAATCATCGACACGCCGATCGCCATCAACCCCACGACCATCGTGCACACCGCGGCAGTTGCTGTGAATCGCCGCCAAAAAAGACTCAGCAGCAAGGCCACCACCAATGGCGGCGTCGCAGCAGCTGTAAACGCCCCATGAGCGTCATATATTGAGTCAAACATCATGAACAAAGGGACCAGCAGCACGCCCAGAAACGTGACCCCCAGCGAGGTAAATCTTGCCGCCTTCAGCAATTCCCGGTCAGAGGCCTCGGGCCTGACGTAAACACTGTACACATCGTTCACCACGACCGCCGATATCGCGGTAATCAAGGTATCGACTGTGGACATCAGCGCCGCCGTCAAAGCGGCAAGGATGAGGCCAAAGACACCTGGATAGCTTAGAATCTCGGTGGCAACATAAAACGCTTGACTGGGACCGGTATCGGCAGGAAGATCCCCGGCATTCACCATGGCCATCGCCACCCAACCGCCGCCACCGACGACACAGGCTCCCACCGTCATCAGGATCAAGATCATCGCCAAACCCGACTTCCGGCTTTCGGCCAACGATTTAGTCGCCAGGAATCGCATGATGATGCCCTGGTTAAGAAAATAAAACATGGCGGTGTTGGCGATCCCGTCCTGCCAAAAAATCCCCACACTCGGAAATCCATCTCCACCATTAAAGTTGGAAAAAGCCGCTCGATGACCTCGGGGAAGATTCGTCCAAAACGCTTCAAAACCCCCCAGGTGATACATCCCCAGTACCAGGATTAACACGCCGGTCACCAACAACATCACGCCCTGTAACAAATCGGTCATGATGACACTCGTTTGTCCACCGGCAGTAACATAACTACACGAAATACAGGCGACCAATAATGCAGCAATAGGGACCGGCCAGCCAACCAGTTCATTCAAGACTCGGCCCATAGTAAAAAGGTTGACCCCAACATAGCCGACCAGGTAGACCAACAATAAAACGGTGGCACACAAGCGGGCTTTTCGATTAAATCGCCGCTCAAAGTATTCCGGGATGGATGTAATACGAGAAAAATAGAGGATGGGCAGCCACCCAAAAATCAGCAGTGGCATCCAGATCCAATCATTTAAATAGGTCTGACTACTGGAGAGACCAAATTGGAATCCCTTACTTGAATATTTGACAAAACTATAGGACCCAATGGTCGTCGCAATCAGGCTGAACGAAATCAACCACCACGAAAATTTCTGGCCACCAAAAAAGAAATCTCTGGTCGTTTTTTGGCCCCTGGAGAACCAGGTACCCATTCCAATGATGGCGACAAAATAAAGAATCATAATGGCATAGTCCACCGCGGTCCCCCGAACCTGATTGGAAGGAACCTCTTGAACTGCCTTCCCAGCCAGGTCCATCCGCTGGGTCGGTGCGGTTTCCATGGGAGCATATTGTAGATATCCCTGGATGCCCATGAAAAAAACAACCACAAACAGGCAGGTAAACAAGTTCACCAGACCCCGGCGGGTACCATTGATATAGCCATTTCTGACGGCGATCAGGATTCCCAG
The DNA here is from genome assembly GCA_014238905.1 of Planctomycetota bacterium. Classification (GTDB taxonomy): domain Bacteria; phylum Planctomycetota; class Planctomycetia; order Pirellulales; family Pirellulaceae; genus JABAAE01. The sequence continues at coordinate 149,067 of JABAAE010000010.1, read as the reverse complement.
CAAAAACACAAAGCCGCCGACTGAATAGCTATAAACAAAAGGGTCCATGGCAGCCTGAAGGAAGGTCAGAGGATAAATCGGGGTTAAAATTTTGCGAGATCTTTTGCGGACTGTCTGGTCTACGGCAAATCGTCACCAGTTCTTTACCCGCCAAGAGCCATTATTTTTAGGTGATCCCCAAGCCTGTTGCAAACCTTGACCGGACCCCAAGGATTATCTCCCCTTCCATAGGGACGATTCAGCATGATCAAATCGGTCAGCAACGACTTTGCTAACCCCGAACGGAGTTGACCTGTCACCAACCAGAAACCATTCGACGTCCTTGGCCTGATCCATGATCCACTCAACGGCGATGTTCGTGCGATCGTCGCTCTTCGCTCAGCAGAGATGATTTTCGAATTTTATTTTCCAGCAACCGAAAGTCAGATTCCTGCCCGTTTCACCTCCCACCAAATCACCCTTTCCGCCAACGCCACAAGGGTGCCAGAAACCGTGGTGAAATGGACTGTAACGGCGAATCAAAGGATTTAACAACAAATCCCGTATCCCATCCGGAAAACTGTAGACCGGCCAATTTGTTACGGTTATGATGCGGTCAGATCCGTTCCAACGATACCGTGATGAAACGGATTTTCCCCTCTGCCTAACATCCTCCCCCCATCTGTGAGCAATTCATCATGTCGGACGGAATCTCTTCCCCTGCGCCGGAAGATCAGGACATTCAGACCATCAAGGAGTTGGGCCGGGCTTACGAAAGCATGACCCAGCAACTGTCGCAAGTGATCGTCGGACAGACTGATGTTATCGAGCAGGTCTTGATTTCACTTTTTTGCAAGGGCCACGTACTGCTAGTGGGCGTCCCCGGACTTGCAAAAACGTTGCTGGTCAGTACCGTTGCTGAATCCCTTCACCTTGGTTTTAAGCGAATCCAGTTTACTCCCGACCTGATGCCGTCGGACATCACCGGCACCGATGTCCTTGAAGAAGATCGCACCACCGGCAAGAGAGTGTTCCGATTTATTCATGGTCCTCTTTTTTCGAACATGGTCTTGGCGGACGAGATCAACCGAACGCCTCCCAAAACGCAAGCTGCCCTGCTGGAAGCGATGCAGGAGAGACGTGTCACCATCGGTGAAGAAACCTACACGCTGCCTAAACCCTTCTTCGTCATGGCCACGCAAAACCCAATCGAACAGGAAGGCACCTACCCGTTACCAGAAGCCCAACTAGACCGATTCATGCTCAACATCGTCGTCGATTATCCTTCGGCGCCAGAGGAATCGCAAATCATCAAGCAGGTCACCGGCACCTATAAAGCCAACGTTAAACCAGTCCTGTCCGGCGAAGACATCGTCAGACTGCAAAACATCGTCCGCCGGGTTCCGGCTGCTGATCATGTCATCGATTACGCCAGAGACGTTACTCGTGCGAGCCGACCAAATGAACCGGATGCTCCTGGATTCGTCAAAGAAATGGTCGCTTGGGGTGCGGGGCCCCGGGCAGGAATCAACTTGATCTTGGCGGCCAAAGCGAGGGCCATTCTGCAAGGAAGATTCCACGCAATCACTGAAGATGTTCAGGCGGTTGCATTACCCGTTCTCAGGCATCGCGTGATGACTACTTTTAATGCAGAATCAGCCGGCGTTGCCAGTGACGACATTGTCAAAATGCTCCTCGACGAAGTCAAACCCGTTCACTCCTTAACCTGATTCCAGATCGGGTTGATTCCGATTGAGCGCTGTTTCCAATCGCGGAGATCAGCGCTAACATAGATTCCATGTTTGTTACAGGATGAATCGATATGACGTTGGAGGGTAATCAAGGTGGGCAGCGTTTGTTGCGGCCTGACTCACTGGGAAACCTTTCCCGCTTGGAATTCATTGCACGCGGCGTCGTAGAGGGATTTATTACCGGTCGCCATCAGAGTCCCTATAAAGGGACCAGTATTGAGTTCGCCGAGCATCGTCAATATGTTTCAGGTGATGATTTACGCAACTTGGACTGGCGTGTTTTTGGTAAATCAGACCGGTATTACATTAAACAATACAAAGAAGAAACCAATCTCCGGTCGACGATCCTTCTTGATGCCTCGGGCTCAATGAACTACGTGGGCGAGCGTGCCGCGAAAATCGATGGCCAGATGGTATCCAAGTTTGAATATTCAAAGTACCTGGCCGCCGCGTTATCCTACCTTTTGGTTAATCAACAGGATGCCGTCGGACTGGTTAGCTTTGACACTGAAATTCGAGACTACATCCCCGCCCGTTCCAACGCCCGACATTTACGGGTCCTTTTAAATACAATCGATGAATTACAGACCGGAGCGGAAACCGAGCTGGCCGGCATCTTTGACGATATCGCCGAACGGGTTCATCGACGAGGACTGGTTGTGGTCATCAGCGATCTCTTTGGTGATCCCACGTCATTAATCAAATCACTTTACCATTTTCGATACCGTCGACATGAAGTGGTCCTGATGCATGTGATGGCCGATGAGGAATTGACGTTTCCTTTTGATAAATGGAGCGATTTTCGCGATCTTGAGAATCCTGGTTCCCACGAGGAACTCGATCCTGTGACCCTACGGGCCGAGTATCTCGACCGGGTTCGAGGATTCATCAGTCAAATCGAAGTGGCCTGTGGCCAAATGGAGATCGACTATGTTCCCATGAATACCCGGGTCCCCTTTGAAGTAGCGTTGTCCGGCTTCCTTGCCTCACGCAGAAACGGACAGAAATAATGACCTACGTTAATCCGGCAATTCTGTTTGGCTTAATCGCCGTTTCGATACCCGTTCTGATACATCTTTTTAATCGTCGAAAGGCTCGGGTGGTTGATTGGGGCGCGATGCAGTTCCTCAAGGGCTCCCTTGTCAATCGCAAACGTCGGGTATTGATCGAAGAGCTAATCCTGATGATCCTGCGTTGCCTTTTAGTGACGACGGTCGTGCTGGCCATTTCCCGTCCTTTTTCACCAATCAGTAGTGGAATTTCCTGGTTTGTCCTGCTGCCGGTTATCCTGATTTCGGCCGTCCTCATGGCGGTTGCCACGATCATCGCTCGCAATCGTGCCTGGCGATGGATCTCGGTTTTCACCGCCGTCCTGATCGCCGGTGGCGCTGTTTACCTAAGTCAAAATGAGCAATGGGCTCAGGCAACTCGCTGGAAAAGCACCGCTGACCAGGATGTCGCTATCGTTATTGATGGATCGGGTTCAATGAGCATTGAGGTCGATGGCCAATCCAATTTCGCCAACGCAATCACCGAAGCTCAAAAGCTAATCGCTGCGCTCGGGCCGGACGATCATGTCTCGATTATCGTGGCTGGCGGAATCGTCAAACCGGCCACCATTGAACCCATCAATGTTCGCTCTGATTTGGACGAGATATTTTCGAATCTGAAACCCGTTGGCGGGGAATTTTCTGTGATCGAAGCGTTGTCCGTGGCAGCCTCGTCTTTGGACGCAGGCACCCAACCGGCCAAAAAGATTGTCATCATTTCAGACGGTCAAGGACTCGGATGGGAACGAGACAACCCGACACGCTGGGAATTCGTAGCAGATACGCTGAACTACCTTCCAACCCAACCCAAAGTCGTTGCCCGTTTCCTACCGCTACCGTCCACTTTTCAAAACGCCTGTATCTCTGAAGTCAAATTTAATCGAACAGTCATCGGCATCGATCGGGAAGTGGCCATTGATGTCCGGGTAGAAAACACCGGCTACGAAGCGATTGAACCCTCTGGCATTCAACTTCTGGTGGATGGTCAACCTCTCGGTTCCAAAGAAATCGGAGTCATCGAACCGGGTGAATCCAGACTGATCAGTTTTCAACATCAATTCAATGTCAGTGGAGCCCATGCAGTCGATGTCAAACTGCTGATTGAAGATGACCTCGCCGATGACAATTCGCAGACCAACATCGCCCAGGTCTTACCCTCCCTGAATGTTCTTTTGGTAGATGGTTCGGGCAGCACCGAACCACTTGAAATGCCATCGACGTTTGCCGATATCGCCTTGACCCGATCATTTGCCGAGTCCGACGACGATACCGAACTGGTGATCGAACCTCTCATTTCAACACAAATCATCGCGGCCACGGAACTCGATGACATCGCTGATTTTTCCGCCTTTCAGGTGGTGATGTTAATGGATGTCCCGCGTCTGGGTGCCAGCCATGCTGAAAAGTTGACCAATTTCATTACCCGGGGAGGTGGGCTTCTGTTTGTGCCCGGGTTGCATTGTGAACCCGAGTTTTACCAGCAATGGAAAACAAGAGACGGGCATCCTGTTTTGCCTGGCAAACTCGTCACCCCGGTCCTTGCCAAACCCAACGAAACCAAACAACCCGTTGAGGAATCATTCAAGCACCCGGCACTACTCAAATTATTGAAAAAAAGTAAATCCAATATTTCCAAGGCCGTGATCTCCGCCTACTGGGAGATTGGTTTGGACGCCGCACTGGAACCTAGCGTCATCGTGGGTGCAACGATGGACGGTGGTGAACCCTTGCTGGTCGAAAAATCACTTGGTATGGGGAGGGTCATTCTGAGTGCAATTTCGTTTGAAACCAGCGGTAGCGATTTACCTGCGCTGACAGCCTTTCCTCCTTTTCTCCATGAACTAACCTATTCGCTGGCTGCCCCCAAACTACTTTCATTGGACCGGGCTCCGGATTCCATCCTGACGTTCGATTTTCCAAACCCACCCAATCAACCATCCTCAGCCGAACCATCCTCAGCCAAATCGACCGCAACCGAATCGACCGCAACCGAATCGACCAACGAACCAGAGGTCGGGAAGACCATTGCCGTCCGTTTCCCAGATGGATCAACTCAACTTGCCAAGGTGGACTTGAATTCCGATCGGACCAAAATTTCAGTTGGTCAGGTTTTTCAAACCGGCATTTATCAAGTCGAGGTGGACGATGCTTTAGCAGAGCAATTCCCACAATCGATCATTAAATCCGGTGACAAATTTCTGTTGCCATTTGCTGTTAGTCAAACCAGTACCGAAAGCGAATTGATTCCGCTAACCGTTGATCAGCAGGGGTTTGCTGAGAAATATCTTGACTACCAGACCGTGGAAAACATGGAACAACTTGTGGCAGTGATAATGGGCAATATCCCGGGACATGAACTTTGGAAATATCTCGCCATCGCCGCAGTTTTGATTATCCTCGCGGAATCGTTTGTCTCCCGCTGGATTGCACAACAGAGAAAACTGGGAACCGTGCAGGAAGTTGAGTTTGTTTCCGAGGGTGAGCGGTTAAGTACATTCCAAACACGAGCCAATGAGCTTCTTAAAACAACTCGGTCCAAGTCCTAGTTGATTAATCCATGCCAATAGAAATTCAACATCAATACATGCTCTCGCCAGAGTGGAATTCCCTGGGTATCGCGGCATTGAGTATTCTGGGAATACTTTTGTGGGTCATGACACATGTTTGGACTGGTCGATGGTTATCGGGTTCCGGAAGATCATGGGGCGGCCGGGGCTTTCAATGGCTGAAATTTGGCTTGCTGAGCATCATCGCCTCGACAACGCTATGGTTAGTATCCAATCTTCTCGACCGAGTCGTTGTCCTCAACACCAGCTGGTCTATTCCTGCGATCTGCCTATTTTGCGGCATTGTCGTGGAGGGAGTCATCTCTCTCTACCGTTTTGAAAGAGCCTATGTTCAACGAAACCTTGGTTTGGGCCTCGCTGGAATCCGAATTGGACTGGTGCTGATTTTGGGTTTAATGCTTTTACAACCGACAATTGCATGGAATATCAACCATGTAGACGAACGCTTTATTGCTGTGTTAGTTGATCGGTCTGATTCAATGGACATTTCAGACCAACAACTGACCGATTCAGAAAAGCTACGACTGATCCGTGTTTTCGATGAGTCGATTGCCAAGACTCCCTACGAGCTGAGCGAAACCGTCAGTGAATTGTCAGAAGGCCTGAAAAAGCTGGAGATCGTAACGCAAACTCTTGAACAGATCGAAAAAAATAAAGCCGGAGCCAATGAATTCGGTATTTCTCGCCTGGCGATGAAAAAAACAATTCACCAAGTGCAAAAAACGGCGCAGACCCACGCCGAAAAGATTGGTGATCTCCTGACCACCAATCTTGGTCTAGCTAAAGAAACGATCGAAGCTGCCACTCTGGCCCAATCATCAATTGATGAATTGGTTGTGGCGAGACTGGTTGGATTCGACCAACTGATTGACAAGGATACATCGACTGAAGATCTAATTCCTGAATTGATGACGTTGCTGCAGGATGCGTCCGCCGATTTCCGAACAGCACTGAACCGGATCCCCTCTTTGATTGACGCCGCCGACCGAAGCTTTTTCGCTTCTCTTCCGCCAGAACAACGGACAGCAACCGAACAACTGGTCAATCAAACCCGGGCTCAGATCGCCCGAATCCTGCTGCTGGGTGATTCCAAACAACAGATCCCCGGTTTACTGGATAAGATTCGGCAGGGTTACGGAATCCGACTTTTCGAATTTAGTTCGGATTGTGCAGAACTTGATTTGGATCGTTGGAGTAAAGAGGGAAAGAAAGATTCTGTTCAGCAGAAAAAGCAAGAAGACACAGTCGTTCCAGAGGAAAACACAGTCGTTCCAGAGGAAAACACCGCCGCTTCCAAAGAGGATTCCAAAGCGTCGGAGGAAGACACCGAAAAACCGGAAAAAACTCCGCCCGCTGCAGACAAAACAGCGTCACCTCAACCGCAACGGTCCACCAAGATGACCGATATGGCGACTGCCTTGGCAATGATTGAATCAGAATTCAGCTGGGATCAGTTAGCAGGCGTCCTGCTGGTCACCGATGGGCGACATAATACCGCCAACGACGTGGAGGAAATCGCTCGAAGATTTCAAGCTAACCAAACACCGTTAGCCGCTCTCATCGTTGGAAGTTCCCGACCGCCTGTTGATGCATCGATTGTGGATGTTGAATACCCTCAAACGGTATTGCTGAACGATGTATTAAGAGTCAACACCCGGGTCAAGTTAACCGGCATGAATCAGCGTCAGGTGCGAGCAACGTTGATGGAGGGTGAGACCATTTTGACTGAGAAGACTATTTCAATTCAGTCGGATGACCTGACAACCAGTATCCCGCTTGAATACAATCCGACCGAGGAAAAAATCGGTCGGTATCGAGTCGAAGTAAAGCCGATCGATTCAGACGAAATTGAAAACCAGGCTTTTGCAAGTAACAACAGTCGCGAGATTAGCGTCGCCGTTTCGGATGACCGGACGGAAATCCTCTTAATCGAAGAAAAAACCCGCTGGGAATATGGATATCTCAGGAATCTGTTCGCCGGCCGGGACGAAAGAGTGAAATTACAATCGGTTCTCTTGAAACCCGAATTACTTTTGGGGCGGGGAAAACCCACGCCATACCCCGCTTCGGTGGCCAATGAGAAACGCGAAGCCAACGCATTGCCCGTTGAGGAGGCTGAATGGCTTAAGTTCGATGTCATTATCCTTGGAGATCTCGCTCCCGAATCGTTGCCGGTCCAACACCAACAGGCGATCCATCACTTTGTGAATAAGCGAGGCGGAACATTGATTGTGATTGCTGGACAGCGCAACATGCCACACCGATATCCCGATACGCTTCTGTCTGAATTACTCCCGGTCGAATTTGAGCCAAAGACAGAGGATCTGTTTCAATCACCGGAGACCAAATTTAATTTTCGATTGTCGTCCGTTGGTAAACGCCATCCCATTTTCAGATTGGACGATGCCGCGGAAAAAAGTGACCTCATCTGGGAGTCTATACCCCCAATGTATTGGCGACATGACGTACTCAACCCCAAGGCTGGTGCGACCGTTCTTTCTTTTGCTGAAACAGAAAAAATGGCTCCACTCATGGTGGCCAAAGGAAACGAAACGGTCAAAGAGAAAGAACAACGGCGTACAGCAACGGAAACCTATGAAAAAACCCATGCTTTGACGGTCGTTCAACAATTTGGTTTGGGCCGGGTCTTGATGATGAATACCGACCGGACTTGGCGTCTGCGTTACCGAGTCGGCGACACCTATCACCATCGCCTATGGGGGCAAATCATCCGTTGGGCAACTTCCGAAAGATTACAGGGAGGTAATGAATTCGTTCAGGTAGGCGCCTCGAAAGCAAGCTACAACCTCGGCGAACCGGTCCTCATCACCACCAAACTGACCGACTCATTTTTTTCTCCGATTCAAGATCCCAACGCCGAGATTCAGGTGTTCCAGGATGACAAACTTTTGTTTAGTAAACTGCTGCAACCAGTCCCTTCCAATCCAGGCTCCTACCAGGCAAACCTTGGGGGAATTAGTGAGGCTGGGAGGTTTAAAATCCGACTCGTCAGTTCAGAAGCGGAAAAAGTATTCGCAGGTGAGCAGAACGAACCTATTGAGACCGAAATTTTGATCAATCCAGCGGCAGTGGTTTCCAAAGAGCTGATCGACCCGACTGCTGATCGAGCCGCGATCTCACGTTTAACCGCCATAGGTGGAGGTGGGATGGTGGAATCGGATTCAAGCGAGTCAGTATTGAGGTATTTTTCGCCGGGAACCAACCGCTATACTGAAACGAGGTCGTTCCGACTGTGGGATACTTGGCCGCTGCTGACTTTACTATTGACGTTGCTAACGGTGGAATGGATTTTTCGTAAAAAAGGAGGGCTCATATGAGCACACTTTCTGTCGAGCATGATATTGAGAATATTCCCAAGCCAATTGTCGAAAAATTGCGTAGTGTGGTTCGGCGGGCCAGAATCGTTACGATAACACGAGGTTGTCTGGCGATTCTCAGCACCGCCATTTTGGCCATGTTGGTCGGCATGGCTATCGACTCATCGTTTACCATTTTTTCCGTAGCCGTCAGGGCTTCCATTTCCATCGGCCTGTTGGCCTTTGTCGTGGTGTCAGCGTTTTACTTCCTCCTGCTTCCGCTCACCCGCAGCTATGATCTGACTGGGATTGCACGCATCATTGAATCACGGCACCCCGAATTAAAAGAACGACTCAGTTCTGCCGTTCAATTACTTTCCAGTAAAGAATCTAACGACATGCTAGGTTCGGAGGCACTGATTTCAGCTGTCGCGGAACAGGCGGTCGGACAGGTTGGATCGGTTTCTCCTAGCAAAGAATTTAGCTTTGCGGCAGCCAAAACGTTTTTGATCATCGCCCTCGTTAGTGGCTGCTTCCTCGGTGCATTGTTTGCATTTTGGCCCAGTGCGACAACACGCTTGTTTAGCCGGGTGATCGCACCATTTGCCAATATTGGAAATGTGCATGCTCAGGACATCGTGGTCATCCCAGGGGATATTGTTGTCGCTGAAGGCGGAGCGGTGAGAGTTGAAATCACCGTTGCTGACCAACGGGTCTCCAGCGCTAAATTCCTACGTCGTGCAGCAACGGACAGCGGCGACAGTAACAGGAGAGAGACCGCCGAGAGGATGAAATCACTTTCTGTCGATGCAGAAGGAAATCCTCGATTTTTTCTAAGCATTCCCGCCGTCACCGAGCCCTTCCAATACAGAATCCATGTCGGTGGAGCGGTCACTCGCCATTTCAAAGTTGACGTTGTCCCGCGACCGGCCGTTGAGGGATTTGAAATCGCTTACCAGTATCCGCAATACATCAAGAGAGATCCTTTTACCGAAAAAACGCCAGTAGGCAACATAAAGGGTCCCATGGGATCGACCGTTACCGTGGTCGCCCATGTCAACACACCCCTTAAGTCAGCCCAGGTCGCCCTGTCTGGCTTGCCGCCGGTTGAAGCGGAGGTTCATACCGATGCAGAAGGCAAATCTTTTTGTCGATGGCAAATAGTTCTGAGCGAGGACTTCGTCGCCGGCCGTACCTGGACTTTCCAGTTAAAAGACGATAACGGTTTCCAAAACTGGCCTTCGGAATACACGATTAAGTCCATCACCGATAAACCACCCATCATCGAGATTGTTAAACCGACAGAATTACGTCAGAGAATGAAATGGACCGATACTTTACCTATTCAGTATCGAGTCGAGGATGATCACGGAATCAACAAAGTCGAGTTGGTGGCCATCATCGACGGCGGGGATGAAATCTCACGTAAACTGGCTGCCAGCGAGGGAACCCAATACTTTCAATCGATCACCAACGTATCGCTGGCAAGTTTGGCAAATCGACGGGCCAAAAAAATCTCCCTCATGTTGCGTGTTCAGGACGGCCTTCCTTTCGATCAGCAAGGACCTCAAATCGGAATTAGTGAGACCATCACGATCGACATCGATGAAACAGCCGAGACCTTTTTTGAAAAAACAGCGGCCGCCGATTACGCCGGCATCAGGGAAGTTCTTCTCAATGTTCTCGAAGACTTACAAGACAGTGAAAAAGCAACTCAGGATCTAAGCTCGTTAGTCAAAACTGATGATCGGTTACCCGAACCAGCGTTGCAACAGATCGATGACTCACGCGATTCTTCTGCTGCCGCACAAACGAAACTGGATGAACTTGGAGAGGTACTTCCTGAAACATCATTTGCTTCTCTGACTGATGAAGTGATGGATCTGGCGGCTACCGACATTGCCTCCATTCGGGAAAAAGCGGGCCTGATCAAACTCAATGATGACGCAGACCGTCGTGCTAACCTGGCCACTGAAGCCGCTGACCACGTTGCGGTATCAGTGGAACGAACGAAAAAGCTAATTCAAGACCTCGATGCTCTATGGGAAAAAATTCAAAAAATTGCCGAGCTCAAGAATTTAGCCGCTGAACAAAATGAAATTGCCGCAGAACTGAGCAAAACCGACATGCCGGAGACTCCCGGTTTGCCACTGGATACGATGCAGGCTGAGATACTGGAGGACATTCTCGAGCAACTCACCGAATCGCCGGAGGCGATCAACAATTTCATTGAAGAGAAACAACAGGAGGCCGAGGACCTCGCAGCGGCAGCCCAAGAGCTTGCCGAGAAGCAGGAAGATCTAGCCGAGCTAACTGCCGAATCCAATGACTCCAAATTGGATCCAGAGGAGATTCGGGAAAAAATTGCTGAGGCGATTGCCAAGCAGCAAGAGGAAATCGCCAAAGAGGCAGCGGCGCTCGACGAAGAAATCGAAGATGCAAATCGTGCAGGTGAGGATGACCAATCTGAATTGGAATCCAAACCCAACGATGTTTCTGACAACATCGAAAAAGGTGACCTGACTGAAGCAGAGCAAGATGCGGAAGCTGCCGCAGAGAATTTCCAGGAAGCTGCCGATGCGCTTGCAAATGGAGATGATGTCCCAGAAACGGACCCAGAACAAGGTGATCCAAAGCAAGGCGAACCAGAACAAGGTGATCCAAAGCAAGGCGATCCAAAGCAAGGTGATCCAAAGCAAGGTGATCCAAAGCAAGGTGACCCAAAGCAAGGTGATTCAAAGCAAGGTGATTCAAAGCAAGGCGACCCAGAACAAGGTGATCCAAAGCAAGGCGATCCAAAGCAAGGTGACCCAAAGCAAGGTGATCCAAAGCAAGGTGACCCAGAACAAGGCGATCCACAAAATGGCGATCCAGAGCAGGGGGATCCACAATTGGATCAGGAATTGGCGGAAAAGGCGGCCGATCTGGCGGTAAGGCAGGAGGAAGTCGCTGAGCAACTGGAAGCCCTGAACGACGGCAATTTAGACAAAGCCCTTGAGCTTTTGCAAAAGGCTGTTGCTGAGGATACCGAGGAGGTAGCTCGCCAAGCTGAATCGGTTGCCAACCTGGTCGATTTATTAAGCCCCAATGAAAACCAAAATGCAGAAAATGCGGTCAACGAGCTTAACAAAGCGGTAGAAGAAAGTCGCAAGGCAGAGTCGGAACTGGGCGAAGCTCAGCAGCCGGCGGACGAACCAGCTCAAGGCGAACCAGCCCAAGGTGAACCAGCCCAAGGTGAACCAGCTCAAGGTGAACCGGCACAAGGCGAACCAGCACAAGGTGAACCGGCACAGGAGGCCAGCGCAGAACCCTCCATCGCCACAGAAAACTCGAACAAATCCGAAGCGATGCAATCCCAGGCCGAAGCCGCCGAGGCTCTTCAAGAAGCCGCTCAAGCCCTGGAAGAACTGGCTAACGATTTATCAGATTTAGCGGACAACGCTGCACAGGCCGAAGGCGACACTGCCATTGGAGCCCCCATTTCAGAAGCGACGGCCGCCGCATTGGCGGATGCGCTGGAAGCCGCCAGCGATGCCAATGCAGCACTGGCTTCAAGTGAATCCAGCGGCGAAGCGTCCGCTGCCAATTCGGATACGGCTCAGCCGGCAGAGGCCAGCGGACAACAAGCGGCAGAAGCAGCGGCAGCCAGTAGCCAACAAGCGGCAGACGCCCTCGCGGAAGCAGCAGACGCCGCTGCCACCGATGCAGGCGTACCCACCGACGCGTCTAAAGCAGCAGAGGCAATGTCCGGGTCCGAACCGGCGGCCGGAAACGCGCCACCCAGCCCGAGTTCCAGCCCCAGCTCAAAGGGACCTCCCGGAAAAAGTCCCGGCAAGAGCCCATCGCCAGGTCAGCCTGGGGAATCCAATCAACCCTCCCAGAGTGATCAACGGACCGATGGTAAAAAAGGCAACGAAGGTGGAACATCCATCAATGAACTTCAACAGGATTTAAAAGAATACGGAATCAGCGCTGCGGACTGGAGTCGATTACCGGGCAAACTTAAGAATAAGATTCGCCAAGCGGAAACCGACGGTGTCCCCGCCGAATACCGCGCGATGGTCAAGCGTTACTTCCGAGAGTTAGCGCGACGCAGTTCCAAGAAATAGTTTTCGCCGAGGACATTGATAGATCATCTCGCAAAGGCAATTATCTTCGCAGATCGTTTTCATTGGTATTTCCTTGGCTACTGAAATCCCTGACTTTTTAGGTGTGGATTTATATCCCGCCAATTTATCATGATAGATTTTCGACATTTGTTTCTGGCGGGCTTTTTGGTGTGGGCAATCACACAGGCCCAAGCTGCGGCTGATGAAGTATCCCCCGCACTTGTCAAATACAACGCTCAACTCGAAGCTTCCGTTGAGAAAGCCTTGGAATTCTTGGCGACTCAACAGAAGCCGGACGGAACTTTTCCTGGTCGCCATGGTGAAACAACTGCCGTGGCGTCGCTGGTCGGCATGGCCTATATGTCCAAGGGCAACACGCCGGGCCTTGGTCCATTTGGCGAGAACATTAATCGATGCATCGATCTGGTACTTTCCAGTGAACAGGAAAAGATGGGAAAACCAAATGGTTACCTGGTGCGCCGGGGAGGAAAAATGTATGCCCATTGTATCTCTACCCTGTTTCTTTCTGAGGTAACAGGAATGGTGGATTCAGACCGTCAAAAGAAAATCGATGAAATCTTGCCCAGAGCCGTCACGCTCATTGTGGAGGCTCATGATGTCCCTCGGGGAAAACGAGAAGAAGGGGGCTGGGATTATGAACCACAGAATCGTAGTGCTGATTTGTCTTTGACCGGTTGGGCGGTCATGGCGCTGCGATCGGCGAAAATGAACGGATGTAATGTTCCAGATGAAAACATCAAGAAGGCAATCCGCTATATCTTGAGTTGTCAGCCAAATGGTTCCACCGACGGCAAAAAAGGATTCAGCTACAAACCCAACGAAGGGGGCAAGGCAGCGATGTCCGGTGTGGGAGTGCTTTGTCTATCGCTTACCGGCCAACACGAACACCCTTCGCTCCAACATGCGGGCGATTTCCTGCTGACCAAGCAGACATTCCGAAGCTGGGGAGGAGGAGGCCATTTTTATTACTCTATCTATTACTGCACACAAGCGACTTTCCAGCTGGGCGGAGAGTATTGGGACAAATGGGCGTCACAGCTTTACGAGAATGCACTTTCACACCAAAAGAAGGATGGATCATGGGGTGCTGCCTATGAGACCTCCATGGTCGTTCTGGCGATGACGGTCTCCTATCGACAACTGCCGGTCTATCAGCGCTAAACAAAACCCCATCGCCGGGCCGGTGGCAATACGGTCCCTTCTGGTCAGCACGCGGCCTGACGAATCGACTGCGTGACCACTCAGCCTTCCCTCGTCGATCGCCGCCATCGTGGGAAAATGGTCGCCGAAGCGCAAGATCGCCATTGGAACGCTGGATCCGAAACCAGTTTGGACATGATCGGTAAAATACGTCAGCCAGCCGTCGGGGAGTTTGACGGATCGTATTCCTGCGACTTAAACGATCCCATACCGACCAACTCTCCGAGCCAACACGCGAGGTTTTGTTGGCGAAACCCGGCAATAAAGAAGGCAATTGGCCAATTTACAACAGTCAACCCACCCCACTTTTCAACAAAACGTTCTCGCCAGTCTGAAAACACCAGGTTTTGATGAAACAGGCTGGAGCGTCATTCGTTATCACCTTAGCCACTGATCGCCATTGGCAGCATTCACGAAACACAGGACAAGGAATTCATCGATGAAAACCACCAGTTTGATGATGGCAGCTCTACTGTTCACCGGATGCGACACGCTCTTAACGAAATCGCCTGTTGGAATACCCGATTGCAGCACGCCACCACGACGAACCACCCATTGCCGTCTACTTTTAGGCCTGGCCCCCACATTGAGTTTGGCAAAAATAAGAAGGGACCATCAAAACGGAGGCATTTTCCCGTTCGACGTGGCTATTCAAATCGAAAATGGCGGCGATGGTCCTGTTCGGTTGGTCATGCCAGGAGATGGTAGCGATTGTTCCCTGCGAACCCCGCTGGTGGGCTGGTCAATACTGCCTTTGCATACAAACACCGACCATCCGGCCCCTAATGAATGCCCGCAGAATTTTTTTCCCAGGTGTTGCGACGTGATCGGCTCACTGGAAAAAAGCGATGTCTTTGTTGTCCACCGGGGAGGCTCGAGAAGTCTGAGTCATGTTTTTGAAATTAAAAGCAGTTTGGAACACCTGCTCCTAAACACCCCTATCGATCCCGGAACCTACCGATTCGTTTTTTATTACTCGAATCATCCGGAATTGGAATTCGGTGGGGTCGGCATTCACGACGCGACGGCGATGCAGCAACTGACCGAGACCGATCACGTCGAACTGATCAGCAACGAAGTGTTGGTCGAGATTACGCCGTAGGACAGCAGTTCATCCTTTTTCCTCCAAGGTCAACGGAGGGAAGCCCCAAAGATTGGCCAGATGATTTTTCGGTTTATTCCTGATTTGTTTGCATTAGGATCGCCTTAGAGGTAAAGGACCTTTCCTCTTTCGTCGGTTTCTTCTTTCGTCAATCACATGCTGCTCGTATGCTGCAGAGAAAGTTCCTGTCGACAGCCGGCCGCAGTGGGCGATTTTCCCTTATTTTCATTCTGCCACGGGTTTCAATAGTTAGTTTTCAAATTTTTTTTGCCGAGAAAACAGCGAACGCCTTCAACCGACAGCAGACGATCGTCCCCTAGGCCTGACGGAAATGGTCGAATTCGCCGTCACCCTTTCAGCGTCCGACGTCCCAATTGATCCCTGTTGTCGTCCAATCCATCGCAGCATGGTAAAACAGATCGAGATGCTGCCGGTTCTTATTTTCTCCCAACCATGCATAGGTCTCTTTTGATGAAAACATTGATCCTGAAAACGATCACACTTCTGTTCTTTATCTTTGCTGTCCATCCGTTACTTGCGGCCGATGAAAATGCGGCCGTCAAGATCCTCTATGTGACCAGTCTGCCGGGTACGCACCACGATTATGTAACCCAGCGCGAGATTTTCCTTGAAACCGCTCAGAAGGCCGGTTGGCAGGTCACCGTCATCACGGGAAGCTATCGCAGCTTGAATAATCAGGGCAAACCCATTAGCAAACCAGATAAGCCAGTTGTACGCGGAACGACCCAACAATCCATCGAAAGATACAACCGAGTGAGCAAAGAAATCGCTGCGCAAAAACCCCTCATCCAACGGCTAAAAGAAAAAGACTACGCCAAGGGTTTTGATGCGATCGTGTATAACTTTTGTCTGGCCCATGTGACGGACCTCGAAGCAACCGCCAATATCATTCGGCAAACCAGAAACAATGGTGTACCGGCATTCCTGATTCACTGTTCCATGCATTCGTTCTGGTCAACATTTCGGTACAAAGACAAACAAACCGCTTTAATGTCACAGTGGAAAACGAAGTATCCGGATCGAGTCTTTCCCAACTGGGGGAAATTCACCGGAGTGGCCTCCACTGGCCATGGGCCAAACTACCCCATTACGACCAAAATATTAGTTGATCATCCTGCCACTCAGGGAGTCAAAGGTGGGTACGTGACCCCACCTACGGAGCTTTACAACAATCACTTTGTCACCGAGGGGACGACGCCTTTGCTGCAGGGGATCCAAACCATATCGAGCAAACAAAAAGATGGGTCCGTTAAAAAAATCGAAACCAAGTCAGTCATCATGTGGCATTCCAGACAGGGCAAATCCAATTTAATTGGATTGACCATTGGGCACGGTGATGCCGACCTTCGCTCCCAAGGATTTCAAAGTTTATTGGTAGACGGAGTCAACTGGTTAATCAAAACTCAAAATCCAAATTAGCTTGTCCGGTGGTGGTGGTTGAAATGGGCTCGACCTCGCGTTGCGTTCGCGTCAAAACAAGTCCCTACCGAAAATCAACTCATTGTCACCGCAAGGAAAAACCGCTTTCATTTAATTGGATCACAACAACCGATCGGCCTGTAATGGCAACAGCTCACAACGACAATCGTTGGGTTAATTCATCAAAAAAGAAACGGTCACCCATCATGTTTTGGTCGATGTTGACAAAGAGATTCCTACCGCGATCGCAAGTCGGAAACCATTTTAAGAGGCAATAGTAACGTATTTGCCCAGCAGACCTCATCCCCACCACCTGATGGCACGACCCAACAGTTTCCCATCTCCTTTCCAACGATTACCAAATGCTGAAAATCACAACCAATCTAAAATGGTCCTTTGTTATTGTGGCCATATTTTCGTTGGAAAATGTCTATTCACAGAAACCAAATCGGGCGGAATCTAGCGAGCTGCCTTTTCGTATTTCCAAGGAAACGACATTCCTCACCAGACCGTTGCCGACGAACGGTTACTTCGATTTTGCATCTGCACTTGAAGCGTCTACCAGCCTGGGAGTCACCCCGGACAACAATGCCTACGTCCTTTTATTAAAAGCAGTGGGACCGCGTCCGGACGAGATCCCCGTCCCTGACTCATTATTTAAACGACTCGGTATAGAACCTCTTCCCTTCCCAGGCGAATACGTTTCCAGGCTGGAACGGACAATCGAAAACGATGAAGATCAGCTCGATCTTTTTTTTGAACAGGCCGATCAAGCCCTGGCTCGGCCATGGCAAAAACGCGAATTCCCGCTCATCGCCAAATGGCTGGGTCAAAACCAAATCCCCTTGGCAAAGGTGGTGCAGGCGACGACTAAAGAAGAGTATTTCCGACCACGACTTTTGTTTACCGAAGAAGGAAACCCTGATTCACGCTCCCACCTTCTGGCCACCGAGATGCTGTCGGATGTGTTTCTTTTCAACTTAGTCAATCAGATGCTATGCAGCCGGGCCATGTTAAACATTGGTGAGGCTAATCAAAACGCTGCGTGGAAAGACCTGATCGCCAGTTGGCGGTTGGCTAGACTAATGGGCAGGGGGAGAAATTCAAGCTTTGACGAAGCCCTGACGGCTCATCGCATGCAGAAGATAACGTACAACTGCACGCTTAATTTCATACGTTATAGCCGTCCCAGTTCAAATAAAGCCAGGGCCCTACAACGTGAACTCCTCACCCTCCCGCCTCCGATCGTTTTTAGTCAAGCCCTAAACTTTTTTGAAAGAATCGCCTGCCTGGAATCGGTGGCGGAAATAGCGAGCAATTCGGCAGACGTGGAGAATCGTTTACTCGGCACTGGGTATGAAAAGATGCACAAAATCATCCTTTTTTTCGACCAATTTAGGGGCAAACCTACCTTAGACTGGAACACTGTCTTGAAAACAGTCAACCATTGGTACGATCGCTTCGTTATCGCCCTGAAATTAACGGATTTCGATAATCGTCAAGCGGCGATTAAAACAATCATCGCAGAATTGAAAGTCGAAAACTCACGCGTGACGCGTCTCTTGAAAGAGCCCAAACCAAAAAAATCAAAAAAGAAACTTCTATCAGAAATGATGGGCAGCGTGGCAGTCCTGATTTCCATCGAACCTGAATCTCAAATCAAGGCTCGAAGCTCTGCGATATTGCCCACGATCAATCAACAGTGGGACCGTAATCTTGCGGTCGCCTTGGCACTGGCTGCTTATCGATCTGACACGGGACATTACCCAGCACGACTGGATCATCTTTCACCTGAATATCTTGAAACAATTCCCCTGGATCTCTTTTCGGGTCAGCCATTGCATTACCAATCAGCAAAGAAAGGATACCTACTTTCCAGCGTTGGACCGGACCGCCAGGCGAACAAGGCTTCCACTGGGGTGGACCCCCAAAACAAC
The DNA here is from genome assembly GCA_014238905.1 of Planctomycetota bacterium. Taxonomy (GTDB): domain Bacteria; phylum Planctomycetota; class Planctomycetia; order Pirellulales; family Pirellulaceae; genus JABAAE01. Next base: position 130,595 of record JABAAE010000010.1, on the reverse strand, counting down.
GACGATGTGGTGGTCAACATGCAGCCGACTGTTCAAAAGCCAAAACCAAACTGAGTTGCTTACCGTAGGATTCATCGTCAACTCTCTCAAACCAGTGGACCAATTGGGTTTCACCGTACTCATCCAATACAGAACCGGCTAATTGGCCATTTTTCCTGATTCCTAATGGGATATTTACCCACTACTGGAAGTCAAACGGCCTAGAATGGAAACCGTTATCATTCGGAGTGAATCGGTTCGGCATTTCCGCCATTTCCCAAACGACCGACTTATGAAATCCCAACTCACTTTTTAGAGAACATTGCTTCATGCTTGCCCCAAACAAACAATCTGCGGCTGTTGTTCTAGTCTTGAGTTTCGCAGCGTCGACTGGATTAGCGGAAGATCCGGTCATCGAGGCAGCTCGATCACACATTATCGCGATCCTTCAGTTCGATGGTGAAAAGCTCAAAAACTCCTATGCGGAGAGGGTTGAATTGATGCCTGGGCACGAATTCCTGGCTGCCCGTTATCAGCTTGCTGATGAAAAACCTGCCGGTAAATCGTTGATCATTGCCCGCGAGAAACTTATCACTGCCATGGTGCAAGCCAAGAAACGCAATGGGCCAATACCGGCAGAAATGGTCAAAGTCTTCTTGGAAAAATCCAACTTCACGGTACTGCCAGCTGAGGAGGGGGATTTCGAGATTGAACCGTCGAAAAAAAGTAAGACGATCGATGGGAAATTACATTTCAAAATCCGTATGGGAGATCGCATTATCAAGGTTGGTCCACCAAATGGAGATTTCGCCCTATTTCAATTTAGAAAAACCAACAAACAATGGAAGGTCGTCTCTGAATGCCTCGATTGAAGATAAATCCCAGCCTCATTTTTTTCTACCTGTTGGCAGCGGTCTTCATTTCTTTTCAAGGGTCAGCGAACGCTGATGCGAAAGAGACCCGACCGAACATCCTCTTTATATTTGCCGACGACTGGGGATGGAAAGATCTGGGATGCCACGGCCATCCTTATGTAAAAACCCCAAATATTGATCGGCTTGCCCATGAGGGAACCGACTTTCATCGTTTCAGCGTGGCCAGTGGCGTCTGTTCACCCAGCCGCACTGCCATCATGACCGGACAATTTCCGGCTAGATACAACATCAATGGCCACTTTGCCTGGGTTCCGTCGAATGCTAAACGGAATATGCCCGATTGGTTGGACCCCACTGCTCCACTTCTTTCGAGATTCCTTAAAAGCGGTGGCTATCGAACTGCCCACTTCGGTAAATGGCATCTGGCCAACAACATGATTCCGGATTCGCCTTCGCCGGCAAAATATGGTTTTGACGTTTACGGGGCATTCAATTGTTCCGGTAAGCAAATGCCGGTCCATGACGATGCAAAAAACACCATCGCGTTTATTGAAGAATCCAGCCAGCTAGGAAAACCCTTTTTCGTCAACCTGTGGCTGCATGAACCCCATACACCCTTCCATACGCTACCCGAATATCGCCAACGATTTCCAAATCTCGAGGAGCGTGACAACATTTACGCTTCCGTTCTTTCCCACGCTGACCAACGTGTCGGCACGGTTCTCGATGCATTAGACCGCTTGAAACTGACCCAAAATACATTAGTTATTTTCAGCTCCGACAACGGACCTGCGCGTTCTGGTCCGGGAACCAAACTAAAATTAATGTTTGATTCTGCTACCGGCGAAGGCTTTAACGTTGCCGCGGCGAAAGGCCTGACCGGCGGTCGAAAGGGCTACAAGGCATCCCTGCTGGAGGGAGGGATCGGCGTGCCGTTTATTGCTCGCTGGCCAGGCCATCTGCCAGTCGGCAAAAAAGACAAGACCTCGATTTTTTCAGCGGTGGATTTGCTACCGACGTTTTGTGAATTGGCCGCCGTCGAATTACCGAGCGATTACCATCCCGATGGGCTCAGCCAGATAGACATGCTAAATGGTAAAGGAACAGCCACGCGAACCAAACCACTCTTTTGGAAATCAGTCGCGCCATGGCCAGCTCCCAAGAACAGGCCCGACCACTGGGTCGCTTATGCGGTCGTCTACCAAAATTGGAAGCTGGTTGGCAACCGCGACTTGAGCTACCTGGAACTCTATAATCTCGTTGAAGATCCAATGGAAAAAACGGACCATCGAACAGAACGGCCCGAGGTGGTCGCTGAATTAAAAAAAATGATCCAGCAATGGCAAGCGACACTGCCGGCCAAACCGACCGGCGATGTCTTTTCAAAACTTCGCCAGCAATAAGGGTCTTACCCGCCGGATTTTCAAAACCACCCTGACCCATCCAACAATCGCCATCTCTATCACACCGTCCACCTGCAGTCCCGGATTGGATGGCTACTCTGGTGGCTTTTCTGATTTGGGGATCTCGTTGACGGTGTAATAGGCCCGTTTGTGTAGTAAATGCTCGCCATCACCAGATTTTAAGGCGGCAAGATTGAAGTCGTGAATGTGTCCCTCCTCAATCTTGTCGAGATAAATCCGAACTTGCATGCCATCGGGTGAAACCACGGTTTTGGTCACTTGGGGCGTCGCCTGATCAACCTCTGGGCTTCCGTAAAATCCAGCGTAGATATGGGTATAGGTATTCACTTCAAAGGTACCTGGCTGAGAAGCCAACGTCGGGTCAACCGGTTTTGTAAATCGAATCACAAAGCCGTCAGGACGGATGTTAATTTCCTGCATTTCGAAAGGTACCAACCCGGTCCAGTCAAGACGCTCGATGGCAAAGGGCTCCTTCCCTCGAACGGGCCATTGAGCATTGGTTCGAAAACCGCCGGTAATCAATTGCCCCTGCGGAGAAAATTCTACATGCATGATTCCGGTCGAAAGCCCCTCACGAAACGGATAACAAGCCCCCTGCCAAACTCCATTGACTTCTTCGGTCGTCGCCCGCATGACGATGCTGAGTGTATAGTCACCAACAAAAATCTGGTTGTCGAATGGCCCGAATTTTCCCTTGGTTTTGTTGAGCCGAAATCCAGATATTGATCGTCCCATTTTGATGTAGGGAAAAATCACCGCCGGCGGTACCAGTTCTTTCACACGCCGTTTCTCCACCACAATTCTTGAGTTGGTGGCCGGTTCAACGCTGGGCTTTTCCAGACCTTTGGCAAAGGGATACCAATTGTAACTGGCCGGGTGCCCCAGGAATCCCCCTGGCTTGAGATGTTTGAGCGAACACGCACCATTCCATGGCCCCTGGCTTTCCACGCAAAACATGACCCCCTCAGCGTTGGGGCCCACGCCACCTGGACTTCTTAATCCACTGCATACCGGAATCGTCGTCCCGTCGGGTGTAATCTTTAAACACCACCCTCGGAACAACTGGCGGGAGTGATAGGACCCGGTTAAGCCCAACGCCACCCAAATATTACCCTCAGGGTCATGCTTGGACCCGAATGCAAATTCATGCCCTTCCTCGTAGCCCCAACCGTTACTTAGGGTCTGGTAACGGTCTGCGACCCCATCCCCATCGGTATCCGAAAGCCGGGTAACTTCACCAAACTGAGTGATGTAAATGTCGCCATCTTTGTGGGCGACACCAAAAATCTCATCTTGTCCACTGGCAAAGAGGTGAAACTTGGGATCGGGTACTTTATCAAAAGCACCATCAATAAAATAAACGTCTCCCTTCCGAGTTCCGGCGATCAGGCGGCCGTCCGGCAAAATATCGAAACTTCCAACTTTTAAGGGAATGTTTCCCGGGATCGGAACCCGAGTCAGCTTGTAGTATTTTGACTCTTCTTTTGCTGTTCCCCACATCGCCCCCAAATCCTCGGCGGCAGAAAAATCGTTCACCAGTAATAACATCACTACCAGGGGAATTAGCTTTATCGTCACTCGCATCATCGATCCTTTTGTTACCACTTGTAGTCCAGTATCAGTGTTGTTTTCCCCTTGGGGAGCTGGATAGGGACCAGCAATTCCTTGGGTTCCCCTGGACGAATCAGGCCCCGGTCATTCCCTTTGATCAAGATCTTGAGTCGGTCAAGAGAAAATGCATTGGCCGCACTCTTGGTGATTTGCCCAGCAGATCCAACACGGAAAAAAAACTCTTGCTGAGGACCGGGCGTGTCAAAAGTCAGCGTTCGCCTGAAAAACGCTTTTTTTTCTCTGTCCAATCGGTCTTCGAAAAAATCTTCTACGCGAATGTCGCCGTATCGGTACATGAGGGTTGGGCGTTTTTCCTTGTCCAAAAAATATCCATCAAAACGATAGCCATGGTCTCCTGGAAAGAGATAGTCTGTTTTTCTCTTATAGGGCCAATTGTCCTCCAACGCTTGGAGACGATGAAATGGAATACCCTGAGGAAAAGAAATCCGATCCACACCACGAGCCGAGAAACTGCCATTGTTAACCGTTGCAAAATCTCCCTTCCACATTAGCCGAAGACTCATTTCCTGAGTATCAAAGGCAAGACTGAGCCTCTCGGGATAGCCGATCGCCATCCCACGATAGCCCGCATTTCCACGCCCCCGACAGACCAGGGTTTCATCGGCAACCCTTAATTCCGGAGATTTGCGGGACAGCCCGACGGGAGCCTTGGCCCGTCTTCCGTCAGAAAGATAAACCCAGACCGACTCAATTTGTTTTTTGGCATCGCCATCGAGAATATCCTCCATAAAAACATGCCCCCCCGGCCAGGCAGCGGGCATGATGGTCGTTTTGTTAAACCGCGCCGGATTAAGCATATACCAATAGAACCAGTCTTTTTTTAATCTTTTGGTGGTATTAATCATTTCCATCGCCCCCGGCCCAGCCGCTTTCTGTCCGTTGAAATCATGGCAACCAACACAACTGAATCCGGTGGTTCCTATCAACTGATGCCCAGCCCGCTTAACCAGTGACAAGTCTTCAATCGGTTCAAACTCAACTTTCTCGACACGGTCTACCTGTTCAAAAAGATCAACCAGATGGCCAACATTAGCCTCCCCGAATTGCGGCATACGGGTCGTCATGTAAAGCCTCTGTCGTTGGCCACGCAACATCACGTCTGAAATGCAATCCTTTTGAAGTTTGGCGCCGACTAATGTTAACGGTGGAGGGATCCGGCCATCGTTTCCCAATTCCTTACGATCACCGGTAAACAACGCATTTCTTTCTGCAGAAACACCGCCCAAGCCAGCTCGATCATGACAGGCCAGACAATTAAAGGTCACCAAAGATTTATCCACCGTATCAATCGTGTCCAGCGACTCATCTTGAAGATCAGGAAGTGCTTTACGGACCCAATCTTTTTGCTTTCTGGACAGAGAAAACTTCGGCCACGGTCCAGGTTTCTCACTCAGGCACCCACCGACCTCATCCAGTTTCTCCAGTGGCGGCGGACTGGCGTAGGAATCGGCAAGGCCCTCCTCGAACGAATTTTTCACGTCGTCATGGCACTTGATGCACCCTAATCTTAGAAACTCTTTGGCACCTTTTTTAACCCTGACAGGATCCACTTGATAATCGACGTACGGTTCAATCGGCGTATTATAAATCGACAATAATCGGGCGGGGATGGCGGCCCGTTGCCGAGATCCTGATTCCATTTTCAAATCGAAACTTGGTTCTTTTCCAGCATGGATGTACACGACTTTTATTCGATTCCAACCCGAACGCAACGCTGTACTACCGGATGCTTTTTTGACACCGCGCCTTGAACTTGGCGGCAGGTCAACAATTTTCTGATCGTTGATCCACAATTCCCCACCATTCATTTCTAAAAGAAACGTCGCCTTCTCCTCTTTATCGCTTTTGAGAAATCCTTCGTAGATCAAAGCAGAATTTTGCGGAAGTTTCTGGAGAGACTGAAGAGAAAAGTCATCCACGTGGCCCGCTTTTTCTTTCTCTACATTGACTTCCAGTCCCTCCCAGACGCGGCCTCGCAGCAGCGTGAATTTCAAATGACCGGGCACCCTCGTCCGCCGGACCAGGTAATGGGCGATTCGTTCCAAATCCCGCCGAGGCAACTTCAAGTCCGGCATTCTTCCAGAGGGCCTGATCCGATGCGGCTGGGACAAGAATTGAACGAGGCTGGAGACGTTATATTTTTTTTCCAAATCACCCAACGGGACCGATTCTTGCTGCATCAATTCTTTTCCCTGGCCGTCCCTGGGCGAGTGGCAGGCCACACAACCAACAGTATGAAACAGTTCTCTTCCCTTTTCAGCCGCCACTTCGTCGGGAGCGATTAAGTGAAAATCGGATTTTGCGTCGGTCGACAGCAAAAAATGAGTGATGGCCGCTGCCACTTCTTTTCCCTGTTTCTCACCCAAACTCGACAACAATTGTGGCATGGTGGTGCCCGGTTTGACTTGATGGGGAGATTCAATAAATTGTTGCAAGTAGTAGGGATTCATACGGCTACCTATACCCGACAGACGGGGAGCTTTTTTGGAATGTTCCTTGATCGATTGGGGTGCCGCATGGCATCCGGCGCAATTGAGTTCTTCAATCAACACCCTTCCCTTGAGGACCTCTTTCAATTGACTGGACCCCAACCCCGCGATAACGACCGATTCAACGCCCGTCTCCTGGGCAGTCAAAGACGCAGCTGATCCCAGGCCAAGAATGAATTGACCAAGTAAGACCAGAGTGATTAAACGGGCCACTGTTTTTTTACTACCGAAACTCTTCAACATGACTTTTAGCCTTCATTCAATCGACCAACGGTAATGAAACAAGGGATTTCAAGCCCCAGGACTGCGATCAACAACAGGTTGCCTTCAATGCACCTTTGACACAATATCCGGGGAACTATCTCTGTTTGACTGACTTTCCAGGCAGGGACAAAATCCAAAGAGAGAAACCGCCGATCCCTCTAAGAAATTCTATTGTAGCTTTGCCACCCAAAATCAGCTAATCCAAATGGGTTAGATTTACGGGACCGGTTGGCAAGTCTTTCACCGGCCCGGTGTGCCCACTCACGGCGACTCGCTGCACCGGGAGTTCACTCGGTGAAAACAAAAAACAGCACTGAAAACAAAAAGTAGCACTGAAAACAAAAAGTAGCACTGAAAACAAAAAACAGCACTGAAAACAAATAACAGCACTGGCCCGTTATTTTCCCGACTGACTTCGCTGTTGAGCTTTTCGCAAAATAGCAGCCTGTTCTTGACGAAGACGCTCTGGCCATTTGAAAACCGGAGCGGTCACCGGGTCGTACCCCACCAGGTGACCGATCAGTCTTGTCTTGGGTTTGGTGTATTTCAGGACGGTCTTTCCAAAGACTTCTTCACAAATCAATGCCAAACCGGGGTCATACTCCTTTAGCTCCGAGCGTGTGTCGACATGGTTATGATCATGATCGGGCTGACGATTATTGTTAAACCACGATTGAACGCCCTCGGCAAAGTACTCCTGTGGGTTCACCGAAGCATATTTTCCAGCCCACAAACCGTCTTTCATCGCCTTCTTATAAGCGTCCCGTAAACGGCCATCAAAAGAAGGGTCAACCCGGACCATTCCCCGCAAGTGAATATTATGTGCAAATTCATGGATCAGGATATTCTCCGACCAGTACGGATCTCCACGATAGCCCAACAAATTCTCCTCTCCACACGAACAAACAGGATCCCGACGACTTCCTCCCAATCCCCGACATCGAACATCCCAATAGTCCACCGGCTTCATGTGGGAATGCTCCGGAATGTCGGTGGTGAACTCCGAGTAGGCCATCACCACCATCCGTGACCCGCCTTCGATCATCGCCTTACGAACATCGGGACGTTGGTCGAGCATCAGGTTGATCAGATAGGCCGCCTCTTTCAAGGCATAGTCATTAACGCGGGACGAAGAAACAACCGGGTAGCCGTTCGCGCTAACAAACTTGGAATAAAAGGGATCCAGTCCCAAATCCGCTGGTGGGGGGACCACCTTCAACGCTTGCAAGATCTTGTCATTGCTGTCAGAAACCGGCTTGCCTTCTGGCAACCCCTCTTGGGCCCCTGCCGTCCAGCAGAAAGCAAGACAACACACCATTACCCTTATCAACGTATAGCGATTCATTTTTTTTAAATTTACCTTGGGGATTCAAACAGATGGTGAGACGAGGATCGCCTTATGCTTGCTGCTATTCTCGCAGATTCCTGTCCTGACACCATCACCTGTTCCGGCCGACCGATTGGAACCCCCGCCATTTCGGCAGAGCAGTATCTAAAAACAAATCACTGAACACCAACATTTAAAAAGCCAAGCTCGTCGTTCTGCCTTTGCACGCCGGTCTTCACACCCACAGGTTGCCAAAACGAAACGCTTCCGGTGGTCGGTGACCCGCCAAATCCTGCTGCACCTGTCCGGCGGTTCAATAAAAAAATCCCGCTGAATAAAGCGGGATTCTCTGGGGTCAAAACTTTATTAAGAGCCAGTCGCCTAGGCATCCCAATCTTCGAAAACCGAGTCGATTTCAGCGGTCTCTCGGTTAACGTAAAACTCAGGCAAAGTGAATTCATCACCGGCTTCTCCGGTAAAGGCCAAAGGATCCTGATGCCCAACAAGCCCGGCCGTTGATCCGGTCGACAAGACCGTGGGAGCCTTGGTTCGGTTGAGAGTCGCCATTGGCGACTCCATCGCTCCCATGTAGGCCGGGGCGGGCAATCCCGGTCCAACCACGTTGGCACTCACAAACTGCAATTGTCTAACGGCGACTTGTGCGACATGGGTATCGTGAGGCCGACGGTAACGATCAGCCAATCGCACCCAAACGTCGCTGGTACCCGGGTTAAGGGAAACAGGCTGACTAAAGTCGGTAGATCCCAACCGGCGGAGGCGGCCTAGGAAATTCCAATTTAGCTGATCTGTTGAGTAAGCAACATCAAAGCGATCGACGTAAGCATCCGACATCACTTCAAATTCTCCTTTGAATACGACATTCGCCTGACCCGTCAAATCAAACCTCCACTGGTGGTCCATCATGGTTTTTGTCCCGTAGGGACGTTCACTGATGATCTCCGCTTGGCCGTCGGCAAACTGAGACTGGCCATAATTCACCTCGTGTCTACCCAGATAACTAACTTCCGCTTCGGCTTCAAAGGTGTTCAGATCGTTATCAACAATTTTCACCGCGGCCACCGGTGACCCTGAAACCCGATAATCTTCACCACTGGGTAAGACCCGAACAGTTAAGGACTCATTACCTTCGATCGCTCGATCATCACGGGGAGTGATAAAAAGACGAGCGGCCAGATTGCCTGCTTTAATGGTCTTTGTTCCAGAAAGGACCTCTCGGTAATCACCATTTTCAGCAGTTCCACCGATTTCATAATGGACTTCAACATCATGATCCAAACGGGTCCGATCGGCCAAATGGAAGCGAATCTGGGCTTTATCGGAACCCGATTCAGAACCTACTTTGTCGAATGTAAACGCATTGACAGTCGGACTCTGCTCCTCCAATCCTCTGGTCATCAAGGAAATCTTCCTCACATCCAGAGTGGCAAGTTCCGCATCATCGCCTCGATGAGTGTCCCGGGCCCGAATCCAAATAAAGTCCGCCATTCCCATATCGGCGTCAACGACTCTGGAATAATATTTTCGGTAACCATTCTGATTGGTCGTTACGAGGTTCTTCCATGGACCTTTTCCGCCGACCATATATTGAAACCGAAACTGCTCGTTGGAAGCATCATGACCAGCATAGATAAAGAATTCCGCGGATTCATGGTCGCCCGGCAAGGCAACCTTCCAATGGTGTTCCATTCGACTGCGTGCTCCTTGGCCAAATCCGACCTCGGTAATTTTCTGGCTGGACTGTTTGTTCCAGTAGGTATCATCAAACGCTCCCTCAACCAGACCGTGAATCGTGCGATCGGTGTGAGCAAAGCTAACCGTTTTGGTCGTCACCAGTAAATCAATCACTTTGGTCGTCGTCAAATTGTCATAGCTCGTGGCGAGGCTTCCGTCCAAACCACCATCTTCCAATGTCAGGAAGATCTTACCTCGGCCCAATTGCTGGGCGGTATCGAACGTTACGCTACCGGTGCTGTTAGGATCGGTGTAATCAACCGCCAAGTCCCGAATAAACTCTGGATTATCGGTGGTGACACTGAATCGTAATGGCCCCGTTTCAAGTGGTCCGGAATCAATCGACTTGATCTGTATTTCACCTAAACCTGATGATTGATCGGTCTCGACTAGTTTGGGAACTTGAAAGCGGGGAGCATCATTGATTGGATCCACCGTTATCAGAAAAGTACGACTGAACGTCGCATTATCCCCTTGGGTCGCCAGATTTTCATCAAGACCGCCATCCTCTACCGTGACCGTAATCTCGGTTTCACCAAACGCGTTATCTACGGTTTTGAATACCAGATCACCAAATTGGAAGGGTGAGTTGTAATCAACGCTTAGACTCGCAAGAAGATCCGGATTGGAGCTTTCCGCCGTTACCTGAAGGGGTTGGCTCCCTTCCATCGAACCGGCGGTGATCCCGGTCAGCCCAATTGTCTGCTCGTCCTCATCCTCCATCAGTTCGACGTCGCTGATGTCATCCAAGGTCGGGGTATCATTGACCGAATTGACGTCGACTGCAAAAACTCTGACAAATGTCTGGTTGTCATTTTCAGTGGCAAGGTTGCCATCGAATCCCCCATCCTCAACCAAAACCGAGATCAGAGTCGAACCAGCCATCCCTGGTTCGGGCACCAGATGAATCACTCCAGACGAGTCGTCGGACGAATAGTCAACCTCGGGATGACCCATTACCGCCAGGTTGGTACTGCTGGCAGTGACCCGTAACGGCTGAAATTCGCCACCACCTGCGGTTACCCCGCTGAAATCAAGTGCACGAGACTCATCCTCGTCCAGAACCTGATTGGGAATTGCATCCAGAGTCGGCTTGTCGTTCACAGCGTCGACCTGAACCAGAAAGGTACGGTCGAAGGTCAGGTTATCAAATGCAGTGGCCAGGTTGCGATCCGACCCACCATCTTCAACCCTCACCGTAATCACCGAAGAACCAAATTGATTATCGGCAGGAGTAAACCTCAATACCCCCTGGCTTTGAGGTGATTGGTATTCCACCCCGGGAATTGGAATTAAACCGGGATTCGAACTGCTTGCGGTGACCCGCAGCGGCTGAAAGCCCTCATCTCCATCTCCGATACCCGTCAAGTCAATAACTTGTTGTCCAGCATCTTCTTCGATGGTCATGTCGCTAAGAGGATCCAAAGTCGGCGGGTCGTTAATCGGGTTCACCACCACATCGAAAGACCGACTAAAGGTCGCGTTATCGCTGGTGGTTGCCAAGTCCAAATCCAGACCACCATCCTCGACAGTCACAGTAATCACCGTCACACCGTTTTGATTCGGTAGAGGCGTAAAAGATAAATCGCCCATCTGATCGGGCGAAGTATACTCGACCGCTGGATTGGCGATTAAAGACAAATTACTGGAGACCGCTGTAACTCTCAGGGGCTGAAATTCGTTGACGCCGGCTGTGATACCGTCCAACCCGACAAATTGTTCAGGATCATCCTCATCAATTTCCATATCTGGAATTTCATCAAGCGTCGGTGGGTCGTTAATCGGATCCAGTACCACCCCGGATATTTCATAAAATCCAAGGCTACCGTAATCGGTGTAAACGCCAGACTTTCCAACCCCATCCACAGAAATGAAATAGGTCCCGCCGCCCACCTCAAGACTTAAAGTGCTTCCCACACTTCCTGCCGGATTACTGGTTTGCAACAAGTTCCCACTGGAGTCAAAAAGTTTCGCCTCAACATCCAGGCTTGGATTGACCGTTAAGGCATCGATATCAATCGAAATCTCCCCAGCGCCAGACGAAAAAGAGAAATAATCGCGATCGGTGTTACGTTCGATGATCCCCCATTGACTCACGTTAATGTCTTGATCGATATCCAGAGGGGTCGCATTGGCAAGCCCATTGCCATGATCATCCGCCCTAAACCCAAAACCGTTTCTGTTTCTAGTGATGATCTGCAGGTCGTCTTCGGTGTTGGTTGAGTTCGCATATTCGCCTTTGCTCCACTGAACCAGATTTCTTCCGAATGGAGCTCCCATGATCGGCCCCCAACCCGTTTCCCCACTTCCCGTCCCAGGATGGTAACTTTGTGCGCCTAATCCATCGTGACGCAACCCCAATGAATGCCCAACCTCGTGCGAGTTGGTCATCCCTCCAGCGTTGGCTCCCTTGTTAAAAGTAAAAACAGGATCATCAATCCCTGCATCAAAAGAATTCAAGTGAGCAATTCCACCGGACCCGTTTCCAAACCCATTTGTATACTGCGTATTGAGGGATCTCACGCCCCAAAATTGGTCGCCGGGCCCAGATTTCCTTAACGCTTCCACGCCGGGATCAATCGTGGTGACATTAATGTCAAACGGCAAAAAGTCTTCCGCAACGTGCAAAAATTGTTTTTGGATCTGGCTCAGCTCCGCATTACTGAAGGAACTTGTATCGCCATTGGTATCAAAACTCGGGAAGACGATATCGTGATTCCACCAGTTGCCGACACTGTGATGGCCATCGAAATCGAGGTAAATCACCTTGGAGGCCGAGGGGTTACTGGCGAGTTTGAAGGTATTCGATTGTCCGTAGGGAAATTGAGCGCTCAAGTCTCCAAATTCCAAGTTCCCGTCCACATATACCGGAATGTTTGCATCACCTACTAATGAGTCGTCATCCCCGTCACCGAAAGCCTGCGGATACCAGTCTGCACCACTCAATAAACAACGTGCTTCAAAAGTCTCGAACCGCAGCGTTTTGGTTTGCCTGACCTGGTCTTGGTGCGCCTTTGTTTTGGCGAAACAATCCAAAACCGCATTCAAAACCTCTTTCACAGATTGGATCGCTTCACTTTGCCGAAGGTGCAGGAAGCGTTTTCGAAATTGATGAGCAATCGCATCAGCAAGCGAGGTAACCTTCATTGGTATCCTTTTTATTGTTGAAAATCGTTTCACCAGAAGAGACAAACGGACTGAAGAGACGACATAAGATTTCCGTGTGAACCTGATAATAACCCCAAAGAAAAATGGATGGGAGAGTTTGGAGAAAATTATTTGAGGGTTTTGAGAGGATTATCCGACGCCCGAATAGGATGGATACCACAACTGTGCCGACTATCCGAATTTGACCGGATGCGGTTGCATCGCTGACCATTAGGACCCTCCCCTCGAAAGGTCACAAGTCTGTATCAGTCTGTATCACCGCTCAACCGGACACGGGCCGCCGTGTCGAATCGATCTAATATGGCGAACTTGGCAGGAGCGAATACTTACCGTTAACACCCCTATATCCTCTCCTGGGATCGGACCAACCACAATCTCCGGCCGTCACGTCCGAATCGGTGGTAGTGGGCTGCTGGGCATTCTCCAACCGGTTCTGATCGGGATCTACCTTGGTCAAACCAGTTCAAAGAGCCCTACCTAAATCGATTGCTCGTAGTCCAGTAGCTCCAAGGCAGCCGACCTGACCCTCTCTCTCATACTCTCCGGTAAGTTGCTGATCAATGGTAAGACTGAACCCATATCAGCAATTTCCGCCAAAGAAACGGCATCGTGTAAAACGCGAATCGGGTGGATCGAATTCCGCTGATATTCAAGCACATCGAATTGTTCCCTAATGATATTTGCCATTTCAAACCGCCCCGATTGAATCGCTTGGAGCATTCTCAGCGACCTTCGAGGAGCGATGCAAACACACCCTGATGTAAAACCCTGCAAGGAAAAATCACGCATGTGGACGACGGCCGGTTGCTCGCCGATCCCGCTGACAATCCTCTTTGGATCAGCAACGTCTACCAATTCCGACAAATAGGGATCGTCCGCCACTTCTTTGCGAACGGTGGCATATTTGACGGCCGACACGTACCCGCCCTCCATCAACCGGCCGACAGCTGCGGGATCAATGTAACCGTCCAACTTGATATAGAGTATCGCTGGTTTTCCCAAGAGGTCCACAAATCGCTGGAAACCTTCCTCAACTCCATTACTGGTCGTCATACCATTCATTGGCAAAACCATCGCGGTTGGAAAGTCGAATTCCTTCAGGATTTCCGCCTGCTCCATCATCAAACCAAAACTTGGACCCACCGACGGAATCATCCAGGTGTTTTGCGAGGCTGACTCGGTCAACAACTGGAGGGCCTCTCTAAACTGCGTGGAGGAAATGTGATAGAAATTGGCGTTCCCACCGTAGAGGATATTTGAAACACCCCCCTCCTCAAGGTAGCCGATCATCTTCCTGTTAGCGGCTTGGTTAATCGAAAAATCGGCGTTGCGAGCCAATGGCGGAACGGCGATAACGCTACGGGCTAGAACGTCGGGCGTGATCGTTTCAGTCAGCATGAATGCTCATTCCTGTTTTGTCTTTTAGTTAGTAATTTTTCAGTGACCGCCGACCGGTTGGACTAATCAATTTCCGGGTCAGGGCCACGGCTGCCATCGTTGTGCAAAAAACGAAAATCGCAACCCTCGTGAGCCTGCGTCGTTTCGTCAAAATACAACTTTCCATACCCCCGACTGAGATTCGGATCCGGTGATTTCCAATTCTCAAGGCGACGTTGCAATTGTTCAGCAGAAACGTGGAGATGGATCTTTCGGCCGCTCACATCCAATTCAATCAAGTCGCCATCCTGTACAACCGCCAGCGGACCACCAGCGGATGACTCCGGGGAAATGTGCAGCACGCAGGTTCCGTAACTAGTCCCACTCATTCGGGCATCCGATATCCTAACCATATCCCTGACACCTGCCTCCAACAGCTTTTTGGGTATCGGTAACATTCCTGATTCCGGCATTCCAGCAGCCAGCGGACCGGTCCCTTTGAGAACCATCACGTGATTGGCGGTGACATCTAGATCTGGATCGTTCAACCGCTTGCGAAGATCCCGATAATTCTCAAAGACAATGGCTGGACCGGTGTGCTGCAACAATGATCGATCCGCGGCTGAGGGCTTGATGACGCAACCGTCCGGAGCAAGGTTTCCATAGAGAACCGCTGTACCACCCTTTTCCAACAACGGATTTTCCAGTGGTCGGATCACATCTTGATCATATACCGGCGCGTCGGAGATATTTTCACCAAGTGTCGTTCCGGCTACAGTGGGGCAGTCCAGATGCAAAAGCCCCTGAATTTGATTCAACAGACCGCGTAACCCACCGGCGTCGTAAAAATCAGCCATGACGTATTGTCCAGACGGTTTGATGTTGGCCAGCACAGGTGTTCTTTGAGAAATTTCGTCAAAATCGCTCAGTGACAAAGGAATACCCGCCCGCCCCGCCATCGCGATCAGGTGGACAATCGCATTGGTCGAACCCCCGATCGCCATGTCGGTTGTAATCGCATTCTCAAACGCTCGGCGTGAAAGAATCTCTTCAGGCCGACAGTCATACCACGCCAACTCCACGGCTTGTTGACCACATTGGGCAGCCATCCGGGAGTGGGCCGCATGGACCGCCGGAATACTGGCGGCTCCTGGAAGAGTCAACCCGAGCACCTCGGCCAGGGAGGTCATCGTGGAAGCCGTTCCCATCGTCATACAATGCCCGGTCGATGGTGCGATATGGTCTTCGAAGTCCTGCCAGTCGTCGCAGGAAAGACGGCCTGCTCCCCGTTCCGCCCAATGACGCCAAACGTCGGTCCCACTGGCTTGCGGTTCGCCACGCCAACTCGCACGCATCATCGGGCCGCCGGGCATCAGCAGAAAAGGAACTCCCGCGCTAACGGCCCCCATGATCAATGCCGGGGTGGTTTTATCGCAGCCCCCCATCAAAACAGCTGCATCAATCGGATAACAACGGAGCGTCTCCTCCGTTTCCAGCGATAACAAATTTCGATAATACATCGCTGTCGGCTTCATGAACGTCTCACTGAGACTCATCACCGGAATCTCAACCGGGTAACCTCCTGACTGCCAAACACCTCGCTTGATTTCTTCAGCGCGATCTCGAAAATGCCCGTGGCAGGAGTTAAGGTCATTCCACGTATTCAAAATGCCAATCACAGGCTTGCCCGCTACCTCGGAAGTACTCAATCCGTTTTGCTTTATTCGGCTGCGATGCCCAAAACTCCGTAGGTCATCCGGACCAAACCAGCGCGAACTCCGTAGCTGATGGGATTCCAATCGTTTTTTCTGATGAAATAGCATTGTTGTAAATCGGAAAAAGTTAAACAAACGGTATCAACCAAGCCGCAAAATTGACGACAACAAACCCGGTCAGTCCCATGATCGAAAGCAAAACCGAAAACGAGCGAAGAGTCTCAATCTCTGTCATGCCCGACATTCGACTGACCACCCAGAATCCACTGTCGTTCATCCAGGGACCTGGTTTGGAACCACATCCGATCACTAACGCCAGGTACACCGGATGAAAACCAAGAGTAATCACCGCCGTTAACGGAGCAATCACCGCGACGCTGGTCAACATCGCCACCGTTGCCGATCCTTGGGCGATACGAACCGCTGCCGTCAAAGCGAAGGCGATCCATAGCAGAACAAATCCGGAAACCCCTTCGGACTGCCTGCCCTCAATGGTCACCCACTGCCGAATTTGTTCTGCAATCCCAGATTCTTTCATGGAAAGGCCGAATGTGGCTCCGGCTGCGGTGATCAGGATAATGGTCCCGCCCGTCATCAGGGCATCCCGTACCACGTGTTCTGCCTTGCGATCCTTCCGGGCACCTGTAAAAACGATCAGCGCTAATGCCAACATCGCACCAATGCACAAGGCGAAATTCTTATTCACAATAAGCGTTAACCAACCCGGGATAGCCTTAGCCTGCGTCCACTGCTCCTGCAGTAAGTTCGTTTTTAATTCCCTATCCAGCTGGCTGATGTCGCCGGCAAGGCTCTGCTCCGTCACGGCACTGATCCGAGGCTGATATTCCGCCCGAGCGGACTGCTCATAGCCCATCTTGGTCACCGTGCCGGTCACAATAAGAAGCACCGGTATCACGATGGGCAAAATCGCCAGCCACAATGGTGGTGGCGAATCACTCTCTTGGAAGACCGGAATTTCGCCTTGGGTCGACCCTTCCATCGGACGAATGGGCAAGGGCCAGATTCGATTCGCCAAAACCGCGTAAGCATACCCGACGGAAATCGTTATTAAGCCGAGGATGATTCCAAACGGAATCAGCACACCCAAGCTCACGCCTAATTCCGCAGCCACCAGCAGTGGCCCGGGTGTGGGTGGAACCAGCGAGTGGGCCATGCTTGCCCCAGCAACGGTGGCCAATAGACAAAGTAGGTAAGTCCCCTGATTCCTGCGGGCGTGCTCCCGTACCAAGGGAAATAGTAAATAAAAAACCGTATCGAAATAAATCGGCACCCCCATCAGGAACCCACTAAACATGAAAGCTTTGGGAGCTTGGGAAGGTGAACAGATCTTTCGCACACTATTGACGATCCGTTCGGCACCGCGACTTTCCACCAGGCATTGACCAATGATCGCGGCCATCGCAATGATAAGGCCGACCTTCCCACAGCCAGAGCCAAATCCATTAGCCAATTTCCCAGGGACCAAGCCGAGATCCCGTGTGACCCCGCTGGCGAAATACTCATCCGGAACCAAGGTCGTCAAAATGGTCACGATAAAAGCAGCCAGCAGCAGCGCCAAAAAGGCATGCAGGCGAAGAAACAGGATAGCCCCCACAACAAACAGCAATCCAATCAAACAAACCAAAAGAGGCGACATGAAAGTGGCAGTTCGTACGAGAGATGCGGAGGGCAGAATATTCGAGACGGGAAAGGCCTTAACATACCACCGACCTCGGCAAAATACTTCTCCAGCTGCAAACTTTCTTGCGGGGCACCCCCGTAATGGCTCGTTTGCCGACGGCTTGGCATCAACGGCGACTGCTCAAAGCACTTTCAACCAAGAGGGTATCCCCGATATCCAGAATCGCTGCGACCAGGTTAGGACGCAGAAAAACCCGGGTCTTCAAATCGACGGGAAAGCCTCTTCATTTCCATTAAAATGATGGATGTTCGTTGAAAAGGAAGCGAACCCTACAAGCGGTGAACTTGCTTTTGGTTTCCGTTTTGCCGCCAGGTACGGTGTCGACGGTCCTGACACACAAGGATTCGGCCATCCTGGCCCAACTCGGGATCTTGAGCCGGACTACACACGCGGTGGTAAGTACGACTGGGCGTTGCCACTGCTTTACGGTGAACTTGCCATGGGTGAACTTGCCAGGGGTGAACTTGCCAGGGGTGAACTTGCCAGGGGTGACTTGCGCGTTAGTATCGGACACTTTTATGGCTTGATGGGTTACGTATCCGTTCCTGCTCGCAAAACTTTGTCTACTCTCATTCAATGATGATGTACAACCGTGAGCCCTTTCCTCACACAGGTGCTGTTGCAACGTGTGAGATCCGTGCCTGCACGACATTGCACGCTGGCTGAACTGCTGGCTGAACTGCTGGCTGGGACACTGAATTCGATCAATTCGGTGACGGCGGCACTTTCTTGGGTGGTTTCACCCGCAACTTCAATGACGACGTTACGTTCAGCGACATGACCAACTTTTGGTAATCTTGGTGCACGCGGCGACGACGCTTATTCACACAGCATCGTTCTGGACTCGCAACTGACTGAGTCCATGCAATGGGTATTCCAAAGCGATGCGCTTCGAGTTATCAGACATGAAGAAAATCACTTTGCACTTAGCCATTCCATCTTCTACACACTTACCGATCGTCGGACTTTCGGTAAACGAACTGAGGGGTGGAAAGGTGACAACGTCACTCGAGACGCTCCTCGCGGCGGAACTCTTCCTCTAAGCGAATCGAACCCGCTGTACGCAGGCACCTTCGGATTCTACTACAGGACGACTGCCAACCTGACCATTCGTCCGGAATAACGACACGACGGGTCACCAGGATTGGGGATCAAAGAGAGCATCGTCGGAACCGATTTTGTTGGGACTTCCTCAGCAATCAATTGAACTGTGGTTCATTTGGAGGATTAAATTGGTTGCTGGGAATTTGAATCACCTCCACCTCATTTAATGCAGTGGATGCGATTGGGCAGTAACAGCGTTTGAGGGGTCATGGATTTAAGCGGTTGAAAGGAAAGGTGAATCTATCAAAATAGAGCCAAACTAGTTTGACGTTCTTGTCTTAGTTTTGGACAATAGCCGTAGTTTCCAAATTCCAGAGTAAAACAATAATGAACCCAATCAGACCAACTAGGCGTTTTCGTTTTCGATCCCAAGCAGGCATTGCCTGTCTTGCATTTGTCTTCATTTGGCTGATGAGCTTCAATTCTCTAATGGGACAGCAGCAACCTCCCGTCTTTGGGCCAAAATTTAAAAACCTGGAATCGATGGCGACCGGCCAATGGTGGAAAGTTAAACCGAACAAGCGGCGGACGATGAATCTGAATGTTCCACGCAATGAGGTCGTTGGGTTTGCTGTTTATACTCATGACCACGGCGTCCTCAAACTGTCAGCTCAGCTATTCCCTCTCAAGCCGGATGAGGCGAGGTTGGCTCGTTTAGAACTGAAACAACCTACTGGAGAGTGGCAGGAAGTCGCCAAGGAAAAAGTCATTGAACTCGGGTGGAGTGCTCATTTCAGAATAGAAGATTGGGATAATACAAAAGACGTTTCTTATCGTGTCCGGCATGGTGCCAAGGCGCAGTTTGAAGGCGTTATTCGAAAAGATCCAATCGACAAAGAGGTCATTGTTGTTGGCAATCTGTCTTGCAACAGTTCACGGACGCCTGGGCCACGACCTAAAATGCTTGATAATTTAAAAAAGATAGATCCTGATTTTTTATTCTTTGCCGGAGACCAATCCTACCATCACACAGAGCATACGTACGGCTGGCTGGAATTTGGAATGCAGTTTCGAGAGATCTTGAAGGATCGACCTGTGGTCACCATTCCCGATGATCACGATGTTGGCCAAGCAAATATTTGGGGCGAGAATGGCAAGCAAGCGAGCAATCCTCAGGGGCCCAGCGGAGGTTATTTTTATCCCGCAAAATACGTCAACATGGTTCAGCGTTGCCAGACATGGCATCTTCCCGACGCTTACGATCCGACTCCCATTGAGCGTGGAATTGGCGTTTACTATACCGATTTGACAATTGGCGGAATCAATTTTGCCATTGTTGAGGATCGAAAATTCAAGAGTGGGCCGCAAGGAAAAATCCCCAAGATGGGACCTCGTCCTGATCATATTAACGATCCTAAATATGATCGCGCTGCTGTTGATCTTTCGGATTTGAAGCTCATGGGCGATCGGCAATTAGAATTTCTCAATGCCTGGAGCCAGGATTGGACAGCCGCCGATATGAAGTGTGTCCTTTCACAAACTGCATTTTGTGGGGCGGTTCACCTACACGGTCAAGAAAGCAACCGGTTACTTGCGGATCTTGATAGTAATGCGTGGCCGCAAAAAGGTCGCAATAAAGCACTTGTTGAAATTCGACGTGCTTGGGCGCCCCATTTATGCGGCGATCAACACCTCGCTGTTTTTGTAAAACATGGGATCGAGAGTTTTGGAGATGGTCCCTATGCGTTCACCAGCCCCGCTATTGTCAATACGATTTACGGTCGTTGGTGGTGGCCTGAAAATGAAAAACCGGGACCCAACGCAGTAGCCAACAGTCCCCTTCCATGGACGGGGGATTACCTCGATGGTTTAGGGAATAAAATCACGATGCTGGCCTATGCCAATCCGCCGAACCGTCAAGATGAGAAACAGCGTGGAGATGGCTTTGGAGTGGTTCGGTTCGATAAAAAGAATCGGAAAATCACCGTAGAATGCTGGCCGAGGTTTGCGGACGTTGACCAAGGCGACCAAGCTCAATTTGCAGGATGGCCGATCACCTTTGATTACCGTAATAACGACGGTCGCAAGCCAATTGGTTATTTGCCAGAAATGGTTGTCAAAGGTGTGGAGCGACCGGTAGTACAAGTGATTGAGGACGCGACCGATGAAATCCTCTACACGGTCCGGATGGATTCTAATCGCTTTCGGGCCCCCGTTTATTCGGAGGGTAATTACACGGTGAAACTAGGCCGGGAAAAACCAGATCTCTCCAAAATCAAGGGTCTCAAACCGGTGCAGCCTGGTAGCGACGCAACGATTCCAATCGATTTAAACTAGGTCCCAATGAACCCAATAGCATTCGGCCGGAGAATCGGAACACGCACCTCGATAACGTCCGTCGTCGAACTGTTGTTCGTTCTGAATTGTGGTTGAATGGATTTCGAATCACCCATCACAGGATGCTTTCGGTCATCGCCGACAAGCAACATCCCAGTTTGGCTCTCAGCCCTGCCAGCCGATCCGGTAAACCTGGCCTGATAAGAACAGAACCAACGCAACCTGCTCACCACTCAAAAGACGGCCACTTCCTGTCTATTTTTGGCAAAACAGCGTTAATGGAGCCTTGTTTCCTCTCCCTAAAGTCCAATCACGAACTAAGGTAAACAATACAGTAGCGACGCCTCGGATCCGGCCCGCCATGAAACGCTTCTGTTGAATGCCATAAATCAATGAGTCAGCGGGTATCCTGAGTCAGCGGGCATTCTGAATCATCGGGTGATTTGGGGCTGAACAATAGCGAACCGAACAATAGCGAACCGAACAATAGCAAACCGAACAATAGCGAACCGAAGAATGTGGATTCGGACTGGAAGACAACTGAAAACCGAGCCGTGGGGTGGCCATCCCGAGGACTTCCCCACTTTGGGAGCTCAATGATGTTCAACCTCAAACCCTCCCCTGGTCCACGTCTTTCCGACAACGTTTTTTCTCTTTAATAACAGACTGTCACTTTACAAACTTTCACCGTTTGCCGCCCGCTGGGATTTGAAATCATGAATCGATCAATAGCCTTCCCATGTTCTTTTCTGGTATTGGGTTTGAGCCTTTTGTTTTTGACGGCCGAAGCCCAGGACACCGCCCCTCAAACCACCGGTCAAAAAGACAGACTGGCCATCGTAAAATCCATCGAAGGATACCTCGACGCAATGAATCGTCAGGCCGCTCAACAAGCCGCTTCCTACTGGAGTCAATCCGGCGAGTGGATTTGCGACGATGGTCGGCGGATCCGTGGTACAGAGGCCATCGCAGAGGAAATGAATCGTTTATTCCAAAACGATCCGGCAGGAGTCAATGTCTCCCTGCGGGATGTGACGATAAGATTTATCACCAGAGACGTCTCCATCGAAGATGGGATCGCGATCGTTTCAGTCCCTGGCGAGGAGCCGACCGAATCTAACTATTCAGCGGTTCATGTCAGGCAAAACGGAATCTGGAAAATCGACTCCATCCGAGAGACCCTATTTTCTGTTTCGCCCACACGCTCTTCGAAACTGGACGACCTCTCGTGGCTGATCGGTGATTGGGTGGATCAAGCTGATGGTGATTTCGAAATAAAAACCAGTTGCCGTTGGACCGAGGGAAACAAAGCCATTCGCCGGAGCTTCACCGTTTCCAACAACCAAGGCCAACTCGGCGCCGGTACTCAAGTCATTGTGTGGGACGCTCGTCTGGGAAAAATACGATCTTGGATTTTCGATTCCAACGGTGGTTTTGGGAACGGGACTTGGGAAAATACCGGTGATTCACAATGGACCGTTGACGCCCAGTTCCAATCGGCTGATGGCGGATTGACTCAATCCAGCCAAATCTATTCCAAAATCACCCAAAGCAGCCTAGAATTCCAGTCGACGAATCGAATTTTAGATGGAGTCGAAATGCCCGCTTCCAAAATCATTCGAATCATGCGATTGAACTAGATTTCTCTGAAATTCACCCGACCACTCTACACTTCACTTTTCGGATTTAAAACGATGAAAGTTTCAGCCTTCTTTATTTTGATGCTGCTGACAGCCTCCTTTTTAGCCGATGCTGCCAACGCACAACGCCGTGGAGGGGGTGGTCTCAAGCACGCCGCCGGAAAAATCAGTCGTCCCTCCTCGGGCCGCTCTAATTTCCAGCGACCCAACATCCAGCGCCCAGCCAACATCCAGCGCCCAGCCAATATTCAGCGACCAGCCAATATTCAGCGACCAGCCAATATTCAGCGACCCAACATCCAGCGACCCACGAATTTGAACGGTTCGGGAAAAAGCTTGCAGGGCGCATTCGGAAACGCCCAACGGACTGGCAATAATTTTACGGGAGCGGTCAACAACTTCCAAAGAAATTCCAGCAGCCTGCAGTCAGCGGCCAATTTTTCGCGTTCTGCCAAGGCACCGGCGGCGTTGTCCGGTATCTCTAACAAATACAATGGATCGGGCAAATACAATGGATCGGGTTCCTTTCCATCGTTTACCGGATCAAATCGAAACGGGGCCCTTGCTGGCAAAAAAAGCAATCCGTTTGACAACCCCTCCAAAAATCAAGTCAACGATTTTTTGAACATCAACAACTCGAACTCCTCCTCTGGTCGGTCCTTTCAGGGGAACGACAATAAAGTAGAAACGTTTGGAGGAAAAACCTCCGGATCCAAGGATGGGGTCGATTACGCCGGCGCAGCCGCCGGTGCTGTCATCACCGACTCCCAAGGCAACCAAAAAGTGGTCGGCAGGGGGATCGGCGGCGTGTCCGATGGCAATAGTGCCGCCGTTGGGCGGGGATCCATCGCAGGAGCGTCCAACACAGACGGTTCGGGCGGTCTTGCTCGTAGTCAAAACCGGCTATCGACCGATGGAAACAGTGTCACTCTTTCCAAAGGAATATCCGGTGCCGCAATCGATTCAAACGGCAACGCCCGTGGTGGACGAGCCGGCGGATTTTATTCCACCGACGGAACAAACAGCGCCGCCGGAGCTGGCATTATCAAGGGGAATTCCAATGCCGATGGGTCCGGCAGCATCGTCGCAAGGGGTGCTCGGGGTGTAACCGACGGAACAAACAGTATGGTTCAGCGAGGCGCGGCCGCCGGGAGCAGAGATCGATTTGGTAATACTCAAAAAGCCGCTATCGGCGGTTCCCTGGCAACCGATGGAATCAACACAGCCCAGCGGGTCGGTGGCGCACGGTATTTAAAAGATCCAGCCGGGAATGTTTACGCCCGTGCTGGATACGCGACCCGTTACAACGGTTTCGTTACCGGTGCGGGACAGGTATTCGCTGTGCAACGTGGATTCAACGGATACCGCACCTATTATCGAGCTGGATGGTATGCGAGATATCCCGGTGCCTGGTACGCAACCGGCATTGCCGCTTCCGCTTGGTGGTGGGCACCTTCGTACGGCTATGTGTATGGCTACACCGGTTGGTACGCTACAGAGCCGATCTCCTACAACTATGGAACCGACGGGATCTACATTAACAATGGCGATGTCTATATCGGCGACAAAAACGTCGCCACGCAAGAAGAATATTACGATCAGGCCACCAAAATCGCCAGCGACTTTGTGGAAGAAAAAGACAAACAAGCGGAAGAGGATGCAGACCCTGAAACGGTAGAATGGCTGCCCTTGGGTGTATTTGCCGTTGTCGACACCAATCAAACCAAGTCCGACATGACACTGCAACTGGCAATCAACAAAGAGGGGATGATCAGAGGAAATTTGAAAGTCGACTTGACCGACCAGGTTCTTCAGGTCAAAGGCTCGGTCGACAAACAAACGCAGCGGGCTGCCTTTACATTTGAGGGAAAAAAGGACATTGTCGTGGAAGCCGGCCTCTACAATTTGACCGAAGACGTGCTTACCGTTCTGGTCCATCACGGGAAAGACAGACAAGAGCAGCGAGGATTAGTTCGATTGGTCCCACCCGAAGAAGAGTCCGAAGAAAATGAGCAAGGCTCCCAAGAGCCTAAGGCAGCTTCAGGAGCACCGACCGGCAAGTAAGCCCGATCACTCTCATTGGGTGGCCTGCCGCACGCGGTCCAATTGGCGATCGCGAATTTTGCGCTGGCCACTTGTTTCACCTGTGAACTTCGCGGCCGTTGGTTTGCCGACTGCCTGTTCTGCGGCACCGAGTTCCCTGATCACCGAGGGGGTCTTGTCTGCCCCGCCGCAATGACAAAATCCATCGTTCGATGCGACTGCCAGCAATGAGCGAGCCGACCACCGTCATCCCTCAGCCTTGGTGACAGTTTCCAGCACAACAGCCACCGCCTTGATCAAACTGGCTGCCCACTTTCCCCCTACCTGATGTTTGGTGGGGGAGAATCCTCTGGCGATCCCTCCACCTTTGAATCCGTACGGATACTCCAGATCACCCATTGTCAAAACGAGGTCCCCTCATCCCACAATCGTTCGGCTCGTCCCTCCTCGAAAAACACATTGTTTTCCCAATTTTGAAGCACCAAGGCCACCTGATCTTGCTTTACAATAGTGACATCCTCAAAACCCGAATCTGGAACAATGAAACGATGCAATTGATTATTACCCACGGACCTGACTCGGGTCGCAAATTTCAGCTTCCTGGTGATGCGGACTACATTGTTGGCCGAGGAGATGCGAGCGATACCAAGATCAATGACGAATCGATGTCGCGTCGACATTTTTCCATCTTGTTCGGCTCCGAAAACACAACGATTCGAGACTTAA
The DNA here is from genome assembly GCA_014238905.1 of Planctomycetota bacterium. GTDB lineage: Bacteria > Planctomycetota > Planctomycetia > Pirellulales > Pirellulaceae > JABAAE01. The sequence goes on along the minus strand of JABAAE010000010.1, from coordinate 105,101 downwards.
AAAGTTCTTCCGGTACGTTTGTTAACGGCAAAAAAATTGAAACTTCCATTATTGAATCAGGGGCCGAAATCACCGCTGGCAACACCCAATTTCGACTGGATGCTGTCGAATCCAGGAATGACGAGACCTTACAACTGGCCGATAAAAAAGAAATCAGCAGCTCTAACATGACCACGCTGCTCGGCACCCAAATGGGTCCCTTTGAACTTCAAGAGGTGATTGGCAAGGGAGTCTCGGGAATTGTTTTCAAAGCCTGGAACAAAGAAAAAAACCAACACGCCGCGATCAAAGTCCTCTCACCGCAGATCAGCGGTGATGAGGATCAAAAGCAGAGATTCATCCGGGCGATGCAAACGATGCTTCCCATACGCGACCCGCACATCATCCGTCTTCTCGCTGCTGGCAAAACAGGCCCTTATTGCTGGGCCGCCATGGATTTTATCGATGGTCAAAACCTCACCCAACTGATCGAAAAAGTCGGCATCGATGGCATGCTCGATTGGCGGGACGTCTGGCGAACAGCCATGCATATCGGCCGAGCATTACAAGTCGCCTACAAGGAAAAAGTGATTCACAGAAATGTGACGCCCACCAACATTATTCGGCAACACGACAACCGCTCGTTTTTACTTGGCGACTTCATGCTGGCCAAGGCGTTGGAGGGTGACAATGCCCGCCAAATCACCCAGCCTGGCCAACTCGTTGGAGATCTTGCCTACATGTCACCCGAAAGAACCCATAGTGATGGAGTGGTTGACACCAGGAGTGATCTCTATGGCTTGGGTGCGACCTGCTACGCTTTGCTAACCGGCACCGCTCCGGCAACCGGGAATAGCTTGCCGGAAATTGTCAAAAACATCCGCGAAAAGACCCCCCCGCGACCCAAGACGGTCCACCTTTCGGTCGACGATCTTTTCCAGGACATCATCATGAGAATGTTAGCAAAGAGTCCCGGGGACCGCCATCAATCGCCAGGAGAGTTAATCGTTGAACTGGAGCGGATTGGAAAATTCAATAATCTCGTCGCTAACTAATCCGATTCACGGTTGGCCGGGGAAATTCTTCGCAACCGAGTCGAAAATCCGCTGGATGAGCTCGACGACGGTCAATCCGACGAGAAAACGTGGCCATTGGCGGAATCCGCTACCGTTTGGGGTAGGGCATGTCGGACAATCGGTCGGTTGCCAACACCAACTGACGGGAAACACCCGCACTTTCCACCCTGCCCTGCAGACGATTTCCATTGTTGTCAGATTCCCAGCCGGTTAGAATATCAGACAATTCAGTAGGCTCTCCCCTGTTTGAATCATCATGTTCCACCTCTGCCGCCCACTTTTCCTCGGATGCTGCTGGCTCCTTTTTGCCGGTGTGGGATCGTTGTCATCACAGGAATTTCAGGTCCGCCCCAACAACGTCATCCTCTTGAGTCCGGAGGCGTCGCAACAGCTTCGGGTCACGCGTTTTGGATCGCGATTTCAAAAAGACATGACGCGTCTGGTGACCTACCAAAGCCATGACCCGCATATCGCCACCATCGACCCCCGCGGTCGTCTTTTCCCGATAAAAGATGGACAAACCGAAGTCCTCATTTCTTACCGGAAATCCGTCATCTCTCGCGTTTCAGTGAAGGTTCAGGGTTTGTCCCTACCACCACCGGTTTCTTTCCGCCATCAAGTCCTGCCGATTCTCACCAAAGCCGGGTGCAATTCCGGAGGATGTCATGGCAAAGCCGAGGGCCAAAACGGGTTCCGCTTAAGTGTCTTTGGATTTGATCCGGATGCCGATTACGAGGCCATCGTCCATCAGTCGCGAGGACGACGACTCTCACCCGGCTTGCCATCGCACAGCTTACTTTTAAGGAAAGCAACTTCCAAATCTCCGCACAGCGGCGGGGAGCGTATCAAGCAAGACGGATTGTGGTATCGACGGCTGGAGAGGTGGATTGCCGAAGGCGCTCAACTGGACCCCAGGAACGACACCCCGATCTTAAGAATTGAAGTTCAGCCAACCGCCGCCAGTCTCGAATTGAATTCCAGGCAACAACTCGCGGTGACCGCCATTGACTCCAAGGGCAATCGCCATTGCGTGACCCCCGAAGCCGAGTACCGCACCAACAATGACTCCATCGCCCAGGCTGACAACCAAGGGCTAATCACAACCGGAGAGGTACCAGGGGAATCCGCCATCCTCGTTAGATACCAGGGACATGTTGCCATTAGCAGCATTACCGTACCACGGGTTGGAATTGCCATCGATCGTCCTGCTCACTTGGACTGGATTGATGATTTGGTTTGGAAAAAACTGATTCACCTGGGGATACCCCCTAGCCAGGCTGCGGCTGATGAGACGTTTCTCAGGCGAATTTATCTGGATACGATCGGCACCCTCCCGACGCCCACAGCCATTACGAATTTTCTGGCTGACCAATCACCCGACAAACGAAATCGGGTCATCGATCATCTTTTAGCTCACGACGACTATGCCAGCTATTGGGCGTTAAAATGGGCCGACATCCTGCGGGTCGACAAGGCGATCGTGTCATCCCAAGGAGCTTTCGGGATGACTCGCTGGCTGAGGCGGGAGCTCAAAAGAAACACGCCCTACAACCAAATGGTCCATGCCATCTTGACGGCCAAGGGCAATACCTTTTCCGAGTCGCCCAACGCTTTTTTTCAGGTCCATAACACCCCCGAAAAACTGGGACGTACGGTGAGCCAGGTTTTCCTGGGGGTCCGCCTGGAATGCGCACAATGTCATCAGCATCCATTTGAGAATCTCAAACAGGAGGACTACTACGCGTTTTCGGGTTTTTTCACCCAAGTTGGCAGAAAGAAAACACGAACCGGAGGTGAAAAAGTGTTTCTCACCGTCGGCACGCCGCTAAAGCATCCCCGCACCGGCCTGGAGGTGCCTACGGCTGGTTTGGACAGAATCCCCTTAAAAATCGGGGAACACGCAGATGGTCGTCAAATTTTGGCTGATTGGATGACTTCCCCAAAAAATCGTGGCTTTGCACGGATGCTGGTCAACCGGCTCTGGGCACACTACCTGGGGGTAGGGCTAGTCGAACCGATCGATGACCTTCGACCCACCAACCCGGCCAGCAACGAACCGTTACTGGCAGCCCTCGCGGATCACTTCATTGATTCCAACTATGACATCAAGTCGTTAACACGATTGATACTGCAATCCCGTGTATATCAACTCGATTCCAAGCCCAACGATCTAAATCGCGCCGATGAACGTCATTATGCCTGTGCTCCTTGGAAACCGATCCCAGCAGAAGTCCTGATCGACGGCATCAGCCAGGCCACCGGCGTCGCTGAACAATATAATGGGGTTCCCGCGGGAGTACGGGCCCTCCACCTCTGGGACAATCGACAACCCTCCTACTTCTTTCAGATTTTTGGGCGACCACAGCGTGTCAGCGTCTGCGAATGTGAACGAGGCCTTGAACCCAGCATCACCCAAGCGCTACACCTGATGAATTCCCCTGAGTCGATTCGAAAAATCCGTCATCGAAATGGTTTGGCGGCGAAATTGGCCAATTCGAGCCTGAGCTGGCAGGAAATCGTTGAACAACTTTACCTATCGACCGTTTCGAGGTTCCCCAACGAATCCGAATTGGCGTTAATGAAAGAAGCGTTTTCAGCTCCAAACGGTAATCGAGAAACCATCACTCAGGATATTCTCTGGGTACTTTTGAATACAAAAGAATTCGTTTTTAACCACTAAACTTGCAAGCGGAACATTTCGAAAATCATTTTGAGAAGGAACACGCATGCTTGACCTCCATTTGAAAACCCACCGTTGTTGCGATGGAGTAACCCGCCGACAAGCCTTGCATTTAGGGAGCACCGGTTTGTTGGGTGGACTCACCCTGCCGGACCTGCTGGCGATGGAATCGATCGCCCCCGGCTTGGTCAAACCTAAGGCAAAAGCCTGCATTTTCATTATGCTCGAAGGTGGTCCAAGCCACATCGATATGTGGGATCTCAAACCGCATGCACCGCCGGAAATCCGGGGAGCATTTCATCCTATTTCGACCAAGGTCCCGGGAACTCAAATCGGCAACATTTTGCCGCATTGTGCCAAAATCACTGACAAATTCTCCATCATGCGTTCCCATAGTCATGGTGACAACGCTCACCAAACCGGCCGACACTGGGTTCTTACCGGCTACCCACCGTCGTTTCCCGATGGCCAGGCCAAAGGAATGCCTTTCAACGAGCTATATCCATCGATTGGGTCCATCATCGCCAGAGAAATCGGTGGCAACGGGGCCGTTCCTCCCTATGTTGAAATGCCCAATCCCCTGGGTCCCGGCGGACCTGGGTTTTTTGGTCCCAAGTATGCCCCCTTCACAATCGAAACCGATCCGGTGCAACCTGACTTTGAGGTCCGGGATTTGACCTTGGGCAAAGGGATCGATGATCAAAGATTCCAACGCCGCCGCCAACTCCTCAAGAGCGCCGAACAATTAGGGGCCAGCGGTCTCCCTACCGGAAGAGCCAAGGCAATGTCGACTTTTTATGAAAAAGCCATCGATCTGGTCACCTCACCGCAAGCCAAAAAAGCGTTCCGCATCCAAGACGAACCGAAGAAAACAAGGGATCGTTATGGCCTGACCTCGATCGGTCAATGCTCGCTCCTGGCTCGACGACTCGTCGAAGCAGGTTGCCGATTTATTGGCATTGATCATGGCAGCTGGGATACCCATGTCGACAATTTCACTAGCCATGAGAAAGCCCTGGTCCCACCGACCGATCTTGCTTTTAGCGCACTGATTAATGACCTCGATGAGCGGGGAATGCTGGAGGAGACACTGGTCGTCATGATGGGGGAAATGGGTCGCACGCCCAAGATCAACAAAGACGCCGGCAGAGACCATTGGTCACAATGTCAATCAGTGATTTTTGCGGGGGGCGGTACTCAGCCTGGAAGTGTCATTGGGGCAAGTGATAAGACCGCCAGTTTGCCAACCACGACACCCTACGGAATTCAGGACTTGTTGCGAACGATCTTTCACCTCATGGGGGTCAATTCGGACAAATCGTTCCAAACCCCATTGGGCCGGCCGGTCCCCTTGGTCAACGGCGGGAAAATCATCCAGGAACTACTGGTTTAAACCTGATGAGCAAACCCTTTTTTGTACTGTCGACGCTGGTCTGTTTTTTTTTAACGGATTTTCTCACCGCCCAAAAACCACCCGAACTTGGCTATGCCTTCCCGCCGGCGATCCAAATTGGCAAAAAAAGCCACGTCCAACTCGGCGGTTTCGATTTCACACCCGACCTGCAATTCATTGTGCACGACGATAGCGTTGGCTTATCGGTTGACCCCAATTTGGGCGATTTCCTGGTTCCCGGGCCACCCTATTGGTTTGGCGAAAAAAGCCGAGCGACCGCTTTTCCGATTCCCCGTGAATTCAGCGCCACGGTGCATGTTCCCACGTCCTGCTCGACAGGATTCGTCCCATGGCAAGTCGCCAATGCCAATGGCTCGTCCCAGGCTTCACGATTTTATCTAAGTCACACCAAGGAAATTTTAGAGAAGCGAGTCCGTAACCAACCCCAGTCCCTTCCTGAGTTACCTCTCGGGGTTTCGGGGAGACTGGAACGAATTACCGAAGTGGATCGGTATTCGTTCCTCGCCACTCAACACGGACTGGTCACCATTGAGTTGATGGCCCGCGCAGTCGGCACAGATCTCAACGGCGTTCTCACCGTCTACGACGATCAAGGCCAACAGGTGGCCGACGCTACCGATCTGGATGGTTCTGATTTGGCGGTGACATTTCCAGTGCAAATCAATCGACGTTACGTCGTTGGGTTACATGACATCGATTACCGGGGTCATTCGGCGATGATCTATCGCCTCGCTTTCAGCTATGGCCCCAGAGTGATCGCCATTGATCCCCCTACGCTTCCACCTGGACAACCCACCATGGTCCAGTTCATCGGGTACGGTGTGGCGACCGGTCAACCCATGCTCGAAACGACAAGTGCCCTGGTCGACGCCAGTGGGAAAATAGCTGGTGAGGCCCTAAAGCATCGTCTAAAAACACCCAGCGGAACCGCTCCGGTCATCACGATTCCCATTGTTGAACCGACCGGACAATCCTGGCATTTCCCCCTGGACTCCTCCGGCACTGCCAGCCACTCCTTTGAGGCGGTCAAGGGTGAATCCCTGGAAATCCGCGCTCAAACTACCGCGTTTGAAAACAGGCACGACCTCGCCATGGAGATAATCGACGCCAACGGCAAGAAGGTTGCGGAAAATGACGACGTGGGAGATTCGGTTCATCCGGGCCTTCAGCTTTTAATTCCCTCGGACGGCACCTATCGCTGTAAAATCCGCGACGTCTCGGGAGAAGCGACCGGCCCTTCCAACTTTTACCTTCTTTCAATTCACCGCACCAAGAACAGTTTTTCATTTAAATTACCACAACAAATTAATATTCCTGTCGGTGGAAAATTCGACCTCCCCATCAAAGTCAAAAGAAAAGGCGGACACGATGCCGAGATCCAGTTCAAAATCATCGGCCTTCCAAAAGGGATGAGTATCGAACAACCGGTGCTTATTGCTGCCGGTCAAAACGAGGGAAAAATCAAATTCGACGCTTCAGCAACCCGCATCGCTGCCTCCAACTTGATCTCCATCATCGGTTTGACAAAAGATCAACCCAAAAGTTTACCAACGCACTCTGAATCCGAATTACTTGCTGCCCATCCGGCCGATTTCCAGGAAAACAGTTCCACAGAAAAGATTCTTTTGACGACGACGTTGACGCCTCAATTTTCGATCGAACTAGTCGACAAAAATCGGCAGCGTGCTGTGCACCGGGGTACCACTTATCCTGCCCCGTTTATGATTAAACGAACCAACGGCTTCGAAGGATCCATAGAATTGATGATGGCTGCTCGGCAGGGTCGACATCGGCAGGGTATTACAGCGGCGGTCACCACGGTGGCGGGTAACCAGAACAGGGTAGAATTCCCTTGCTTTATGCCGGAATGGCTGGAAACCGACCGGACCACCCGGATGGTTGTACTGGGAACGGCTTTACAAAAAGATCCCCAGGGAAATCAACGATACCTGACCCAATTAGCCAATGCCCGGGTGACCATGATCCTCGAAGGGGCTTTGATGAAACTGGCCCACGCCGGGCCAGCGGTGGTCCTTCAGCCAGGTGACCAGACCAAGCTGACTCTGTCACTTTCCCGTTCCGCCAAGTTATCCGGTCCGATTCGCCTGGAACTGATTCCGCCCTCACCCATTGAGGATCTGATTCATTCCAAACCCAAAACCAATCCAGCCCTCAAACTGAAAACCGAGATTCCCCTGACCGTCTCCACTCAAGACGATCCGCGCCTAAACGGAACATGGAAAATGAAATTAAGAGCCACCGCTCTCCAAGAAAACAGGTGGCCGGTGGTCTCTGAAACCGAGGTGGAGTTTGACTTCAGCAACAAGTGATCGGAATCTAACAAATAGCAGCTGAGTCCTGACCGATCTCAAACTGATTAAAGAATCGTTTGACCTCGCTCTGCCCCGGTCCCATCGTCCAAAAACTCTTTGCAGCGATCTCTACGGCGATCTCTACGGCGATCTCTACAGTCCTCTCTACAGTCCTCTCTACTGTCTTCTCTACTGTCTTCTCTACCGCGCAGCCCCTGACCAGCGGTGTGAATGCACTGGGGTAGTTGATCAGGGTGACTTCTTCTCTGTTAGATGTTTTTTCCATCCCACCGGCTGAGTCCAAGCCTGCCGAAAAACACTCTCGGATGTTGGGTTCTCCGGCTTTTGATTACTCTGAATCATCGCCCGTACGTAGAGCTCTTTGCCTGTCAGCCGATAACTCGCCTTCAGACCTTCGACGGTGGAAAACACTTTGCCGATGTCCTCTGAATAATCCCGAGTTGTGGGAATTTCTTTTCCCGTTTTTCGATCGATCCGAGGCGACGAAGAGTCGTCAAAATCGACCATGGTTCCCAGGAAACTGGTGGTGAAAACCGCATCGCCCTGGGGTTTGATTTCAATCTCAAGCAGCTGTTTCTCGGGGTCAAATTCGACCGAAACCAGTTCAATCCCCGTGCTGGCGTAAAACTGACCTTCCTGGATCGCATCCAAAATCGACTGCGTATTCAACTCCGAGGCCCGCACGCAAATCCAGCCCCGCCCCGGTGACGCTTTCCTTCCGCCATGATAATGATGGCTATCGTCTGTCGCCAAACCGAAAAGAGGAGGTGCGTCAAACCGACTGATACGCAAGGTACTGGCTATATCCCAAAGTGATTCCAGCCCATGCCGCTGAGCACTACCCAAGTCGCCATCCCCTTCCACACCGTTATGGATTTCCACAAAACGGTCTTCCACCAGTGCGGCGAGATTCTCCGCCGAAATACCACTATTACCAAGATTCGGGTGATTCAAATGGGGAAGAATGGTCCTGTTCAACTCCTTCGCTTGCGCTGCCACTGCCCGCAGATTATTGCGTATCGTTTCCTGCACATTAGCCCCGCCTTGCGGTCGAATCAAACGCCCAATATTGGTGGCATTGATATGCACCCCTTTATCGGTGATCTCTTCTGAGGGAAACATCAGAAATTGACCAGTCTGTTCGAATTTTTTCCTGATTTCAGCCAGTGTCTTCAGACGAATCTCCAAGTTTTCTTTTTCTCTACTACCCCGGGTTTCAACCCACTCAGATCCCATCCTGGAAAGGTACTTGCCAAGTGCCGTTTTTCCATTTCGAGCCTCGATGGTTTTGAGACTCATCCATTTCTGTCCTTCACTCAGAATATTATGATCCGACAATGCCAAAAATTGATAACCCTGCTCTCTGTACCAGTCAGCAATCATCTCAGGAAAATCATTGCCATCACTCCAGAGTGAGTGCGTATGAAGATTACCCTTGAACCACCGAACCGGTGCCGCGGGCATCGGCTTTTCAGCGGGTTTTTCAGCGGGTTTTTCAGCGGGTTTTTCAGCGGGTTTTTCAGCGGGTTTTTCCGCGGCGGTCAAGCTATCACCGGTCGTTCCTACGACCGCGAGCTGGTCTTCAGCGGAGGATCGTATGGCGATCTCCATGCCATCACCGTCCACCCAAGGTTCTTGAGACCAGCCGCGCCAAGCGTCACCTCCCTCCAGCATCCAATTCCAACCAAACATCATCAACAAGACAGTTGTCACCCAAAACATCCGATACTTCATCTGGACCCCTTTCATCAGACAAACAGACCGACCTAAATCTCACCACCGGCACCGCCACTACGATGGCAAGCCGACTTTTTGGAGGCCAATCGATTCAAAATAAAATCAATGATCTTCCTGCAACCACTCCCAGGCGGCATCAATCTCTGTGACGTCGAAATACCTGATTTTTGCCATCGTAAAAGGCTTACAAATTTTCGCCATCCACTCTTCCCACTTTTTATCACCCACCATTGCCACTCGTTCGATTCCAGTGCAGTGTGTGGTTGCAAATTTGATATCATCCCAGAGGGCGTGCAGGTCCCACCCATGAAAATCATCAAACCAACTCAATAGTCGCACTTTTTCATTTTCGGAAATCACGGCATCTACTTTTGGCACGAACTCTTTGTAATCAGCATCATGAAGTTTTCCGCTCATGCGGAACCCGAGAACGGCCCCGGAGCTGCGATCCAGTATTTCAATCATGTTTTTTTCCTTGGGATATTCTGTACAAAACCTGACCGAATCATCGGCCAGCCAAAAAGCTTGCACCAAATCGTGGCTGTCTAAACTGATATCTTCGCTGACCGCATTGGGGCACCCAAATCTTAAACGATTTAGAGCGACCCGTTAATCACTGACAGCTCGTTGACGACCGAACCCCCGTTTTTACCTATCAAACACGCTGGCGAAAACGAACCGCGGAGGAAAACCGGTAAGGGAACTGGACGTCAGATGGTTTTGCCCCACACCTGGTCTGACCAACGGTAGTTTCGCCAAGCATCACTTGTTGCGATCTCTCGAACGATCATTCGTTTGGGCCCAATATCCATGTAAAGAAAGGCCTGTTTTTGACCGGCAAAGTGACTGGCGTTATCTCCATTAAAAAGATCAATTCTGGACTTATCAAAGGGTTGCCGACTTTTCGTTCCATCCCAGCCATAAACATTTCGAGCATGGGTATGCCCAAATAATCCAGCAATAACGCGATGCTCTTGAACCGCCTGGTAATAGGACTGGACATCTTGAGGATGCCACTCCATTTTTAGAAACCGTTCTTCATCTGATTGATACGGCAAACAATAACGCGCAATATCGATGTGATGCGTAATCACAATCGGTCGGTCAGGATCGTCCATTCTCTTCAAGTCTTTTTTGAGAAACCGAAGACTCCCCAAGGGATGGTAACGTCGCCGTTGAAGATCGTTGCCTGACTCACCAACGACAATGCCTAAATTCACAAAATGAACATTTCCCCAATCCCATGAATAATGCAGACCATTGGTCGACCGATGACCAAGTCCTAAACGTTGCTTGTTGCGACGTTTGATGCCATCAACGGCGATGGTATCTCCCTGCGGACCATCATGGTTGCCGTGAATTTCATAAACTGGATATTGAAGGAGGCCATCTCGGCCCGTTAAGCCAAAATCGGTTTCAAACCTCTGAAATTCCGTTTTGCTCATTTGATCGTATAACTTACCCCGCTTGTCACCGCTATCGATCAAATCACCTCCATGGATGACGCCTTGAATACCGTCCACCAATCCGCCACCTGCATACTGGGGGATCTCAGTCCCTGCCAATTGATTCATGGTTTCCACCAATCGTCTGCAAACCGCGGCCGAGGCCTCATCCATTAAGGTGGGGTTCTCCTTCTGAGCCAAATAATGGGTGTCGGTCACAAACAAAAATCGCGTGTGAGCGGAGCTCTTTTCCGCTTGAAATTCCTCTATCAATTCAGCATCTGCGGTCAGAGGTGACAACACCGAGAATCCCAAGGCCTGTAAAGCCAGGCGACGAGAAACAGCATCACTTGACCTCTTTCTGTTTTGAATTTTCGCGATTTTCTTCATAGCTTCTTCTTTATTAAAGTCGTCTGCAATTTGAACCCAGCCAGCAGCGTAAATCACACTTTCGCCGGTTACCATTACGTTTGGGTTAGATCCTTTCCCACTCGTACAATACCACCGACACGTTAACACTGCCAACAAAGGATGGGTACGCCGCCGCCCTCCACATCACCGCCGGACTTTCCTCGCCGCGACAGGAAAACACCCCCATGCGACCTCCCACTCCTCACACCCATTTCTAGCCTGTCGTTCACCACCTAGGCCAAATACCCCCTCGCCGTTCATTTTCCCCAACAGGCACCGGCCGTCGCTGTATAATGAAGATTCGAAATCAAAAAAACTCCATCCAGACAAATCAGAACCACGAAAATCCTCCATGTTCCAGCGAAGAAGTTTTTTAGCGGCGGGAACCGCCATCCCCTATTTTTTTCAACCGATTCCCAGTTGGGCCCATCATTTGACCAGTCCCAATGATCGTCCCGCAGTCGGTGCCATCGGAGTTGGTGGACGAGGTCGTAGCATTGCCAAAAATGCGGCCTCTTTCGGAGACCTGGTCGCTCGCTGCGACGTCGACACCGCTCATCTTGGCGGCGATCCTGATAACCGAACACGTTATACGGATTATCAGCGGCTTCTGGACCGGGATGACATTGACGTGGTGACCATCGCCACGCCAGATCATTGGCACGTGAAAATTGCTGTGGAAGCCATGCTGGCAGGTAAGGACGTTTATTGCGAGAAACCCTTGACGCTGACCATCGACGAAGGCAAACAAATTACCCAGGCCGTTAAGAAAACCGGTCGGGTGTTACAGGTGGGGACGCAACAACGGAGTGAGTTTGGACAATATTTCCTCAAAGCTGTGGCGATGATTCGATCTGGTCGCCTGGGAACACTAACGAAAGTGATTGCCTCTACCGGTGGCGGAAAAACCGGCGGTCCTTTCAAGACCAAACCTGTTCCTTCCACTCTCGATTGGAATCGTTGGCTGGGTCCAGCTCCGATGACTCCTTATATCCCAGAAAGAGCACATGTCAATTTTCGCTGGTGGCGGGAATATGCTGGCGGACAGATGACCGACTGGGGGGCTCACCATGTCGATATCGCTCTATGGGGGATCGGCTTGCCCGCCAAGGGCAAGATCACCATCGACGGAAAGGGGCCTGTTCCCACAGTGGCCAATGCCTACAACATGCCTGCCCAATTCGATGTCGATGTCCGCATGCCAAATGGATTGCCCTTGCAACTGATAACGGGCATCCGTCAGGGTGTCAAATTCGAGGGTTCCAAAGGGAACCTGTTTGTCAATCGAGGCGGTATCTACGGCAGCCCAATTGACCGACTCAAAGATGATCCATTGCCAGCCAACGCCATAGATAAAGTCTATGGTGGTAAAACCCCGGGAAACCACATGGGTAATTTTTTTGAATGCGTCAAATCGCGAGACCTTCCGATTTCAGATGCCTTCAGTCATCATCGCGCCGTCACCGTTTTGCACCTTGCCAATCTCTCTATTGAATTGAAACGCAAATTGACCTGGGATCTTGCTACCGAGGAAATCGTTGGCGATCCGGAGGCCAACGCTCAGCAAAAACGAAAACAGAGAAAGGGCTTTGAACTAAACCTTGCCTGATAATAAGAGGCCTCCCCTGACAACCAGAGGCCTCGTCATTTAGCTGCCCCCCCGTACGGATTCATAGTGTTCGGTGGTCAACCGGCCTTTTCACATCCAACCCAGTCGCCGTTCTTGATGCTCTCCTTGGAGAAATTTCGCCGCCGGAACATCGGCCCGGACAACGGAACCCAAATTTCCACGTCTTCTCTTTTCAGTCGACGGCACTTGGCAATTTCCTTGGAGTTCCGGGCAGGAATCCCTCTCTCAGGAATCCCTCTCTCAGGAATCCAACTGACTGAATTCCCACGCGATGAACTCCCAGCCGGTCGATAGTAAACCGACTATCCGGAACACCGATAGCCAGTTTAATTCCAATTCGCGTCGGCAATGTCGCACCAATAAACCGCAACATCGGTGCAACCGGCAAACTTCTCTACCGCTAACACCGGACCGATCGATCTGACCATCCCCAATTTGCCTTCAGAAAACCGCAACCTAAGGTCTCGTGTTGGATTCTCTCCAAGATGAGAAAACAGATAGGGCATGACCACCGACCTCCGGACGGAGAGGTGATCAACGAAAAATCGACATACATTTTTATACAAAACAAATCCCCGACTTTTTTAGCCCTTAACATTGAAATCCCAGCTTCCCCAAAGAAAAAAACTCTTTGGCCCACCCCAAAAACGCACACCGAAAAAGTTCACCAGACCCACCCATCCACCATGTCGGAAAATCAAAATAACGACGCTGAATCGGAGATTGAAATCTCGGACCACCGCACTGGCGATCCGGTGCACTCCACATTCAGTGGCAACTCTCCTGTCCACATGACAGACTGGTTTGAGGAAGCACCGATGGCCATGAACTGGCTCGATCGCAGCGGCATCATCCTCGGCGCCAACCAACAAGAACTCAACCTGCTGGGCTATACCCGAGAGGAATATGTGGGGCACCCTATCTCGCAATTTCATGTTGACCAACCGGTCATCGGTGAACTGCTCCATCGACTCGCCGCTGGAGAAACGCTGGACAGCTATCCGGCACGATTGCGACGCAAAGATGGATCCATTCAAGAGGTTGAGATCAACGCCAACGCCAATTATCAAAATAAAAACTTCCTCTACAGCCGGTGTATTACACGTAGCCTGACAGATTCCCGATCGGGTACCAAAGCAGGACACACCATGGAGTCACTGGGTCGAGCCACTCTGGATGCGGCGCACGATGCGATCCTCACCATTGACGTAGCGGGTACGATTGAATCCGTTAACCCCGCGGCGGAAACACTTTTTGGTTATCCAGCGACGGAAATTCTGGGAAAGCAGATCGGGAAAATCATCCCCATTCCAGCCACCGAAAACCTGGAAGGGAATTGGCTTCGGTTTCTGGCCCCCAACATCGATCAGGAAAATAATGCGATACGAGAAGTGATCGCGATCCGCAAGGACGGGACGACTTTTCCCGCCGAAATCGCACTCAACGAGTTTTTCCACCGTGAGCTACATCTGTTTACGGGCATTGTTCAAGACATCAGCAAACTAAAAAACGCCGAAGAAGCGCTGCAACAAAGCGAGCAGCGATTCCATCTTTGTGTGGCTGGCTCGAATGACGGAATCTGGGACTGGAACAAGGTCACCAACACCGTCTTTCTTGCACCGCGTGTCAAGGAACTGCTGGGTTACCAACCGGAGCAACTCAACGGCCCAGTCGAATCCTGGCAAACACTCTTGCATGCCGACGACCAGCAACAGGTTTTATCGGTCCTACAAGATCATCTAAACAACCGAACATCCTGCGAAATCGACATTCGGCTGAAATGCAAATCTGGTGAGTTCCGCTGGTTTCGTGCAAGAGGCAAGGGAATTTGGGACCAAACAGGAAATATCCAACGAATGGCAGGTTCGTTAACGGACATCAACAACGAAAAAGAAACAGCCCAAAAACTTGAAATCGCCAAAAAAGCGCTCATCGATAGCGAATTCCAAATGCGGGCGATGATTGAAGCGACCCCCGAATGCGTCAAACTAATCGACGCTGAGGGTCGACTACTGCAAATGAATTCAGCAGGTTTATCCTACATCGAGGTCGACTCCCTCGACGAGATCCGAGGCACCTGTGTCTATCCGATAATTGCAGATGAATATCGGGACCAATTCCGGCGTCTAAACGAAGATGTTTGCCGCGGGAGCCGGGGAAGGATGCAATTTGAAATCATCGGGATGAAGGGAACCCGGCGATACATGGAAACCAATGCGGTTCCCATTAAAACCAAGGAAGGTGATACCGTTCAATTGGCCATCACACACGAAATCACCGAACGGAAACGTCAGGATTCCGCTTTAAAGGCGGCCAAAGAATCAGCCGAAGCAGCTAACCTCGCCAAAAGTGAGTTCTTGGCCAACATGAGCCACGAAATCAGAACGCCCATGAATGGGATTATCGGCATGGCCGATCTTGCGCTGGACACCACGCTGACAGGAGAACAACGAGAATACCTGGAAATCGTGAAGGAATCAGGTGACGCACTTCTGGAAATTGTCAACGACATTCTCGATTTCTCAAAAATCGAAGCGGGTAAACTGGAATTGGAAGACCGCCCTTTTTCACTAAAGAAAACCATCGACGGGATTTTCAAAACACTCAGTTGCCGCGCAGAACAAAAAGGTCTGAAGGTTGCTTGGGAAGTTGCCAGCGACCTCCCCGATCGGCTGGTTGGTGACAATCACCGTTTACGCCAGGTGATTGTCAACCTTGTGGGAAATGCCATCAAGTTCACAGCTAACGGATCGGTAACACTGAAAGCCATCCGAGATCGGCGATCACGCGATGGCATGATGGTGCTTTTTCAAATCACCGACACCGGCATCGGTATTTCAGAAAAAAAACAGGCGGCCATTTTCGAGCCGTTCAGTCAGGCCGACACTTCAAACACGAGGACCTACGGTGGCACAGGACTTGGATTGGCGATCTGTTCGCAGTTAGTACAGTTATTGGGAGGCCGTATCTGGGTGAACAGTCAGGAAGGCCGTGGTTCAACTTTCAACTTCAATTGCAAGTTCGAAGTCGAAAACCAGGTATTGGACAATCCAATTACCCAAAAACCGACTTCCCAACCTTACCCCGCCGCAACAAACAGAAAAATCCGATCGTTGAAGATCCTGTTGGTCGAGGATCACCTCGTCAATCAACGCTTCGCCAGCCGCTTGCTGGAAAAGCAGGGACACTCGATTCAACTTGCCAATACTGGAATCGAAGCAATTCAGGTGTACCAGAACAACGACATTGATTTGATCCTGATGGATATCCAAATGCCGGGGATCGATGGACTGGAGGCGACCAAACAAATTCGAAAACTCGAACGACTATCAGGCCACCGTACGCCCATTATCGCAATGACCGCCCACGCGATGAAAGGTGATGCAGAAAGATGTCTGGATGTCGGCATGGACGGCTATGTCACCAAACCGGTCGCCCAGGACAAACTAGTCGCCGAAATCAAAAAAGTTCTTGAGAATTCCGACCTGCAGGCAAGCCAGGAATCAGAAAACCAGATCAACATCAACAACACGATCTTCAATTACGAGAATGCGCTGCAACAGGTCGACGGGGATCGTGAGCTTCTGTTGGAACTGATTCAAATCCACCTTACCGAAACTACCAAATTGACCGACCAAATTGCCAACGCAATTGATTCGTTAAACTGCCAGGCCGTGAAAACCGCTGCTCATACGTTAAGAGGGTCTGTCGGAATCTTCTGTGCAACCAGAGCATTCGAGGCCATCTCACAACTGGAAAAATCGGCAGCTGAAGGAAAACTGGGGGATTGCGAGTCCTATTTTGAAGAGATGAAATACGAATTGAATCGACTGGAAGAGCTGCTACGGTCCTTGACCGAAGACCAGCCACACCCCGACTTCCACAAGGTCGTTTGACCACCGTCGATCCTGCTGAGAACCGATACCCATTCGTTGCTCACCCCTCTTTAGACCTCTGCCCCTCAATCTAGAGGGTTACCTAGGGACACAGCGGAAAAATTGACAGGTTTGTTGTCATTGCGTAACGGTGATGGCCGCACGAACCCTATCATCTCAGACATTGCCCGGGAGCCAATTCCCTGCTCTTCGGACGGTCTGCAATTTGCCTCTCCAACCTGATAGACTACGGTTGTTCCTTCCCGCTCAGTTTGAGACGAATTCATGAAACCCATGCACACCCTGATTCAATCCATCTTCTGTGGGTTGCTGTTCTGTTTTATTTCCCCTTCTGCGGCCGAAGACAACCAATTGACTCCAGCCGAGAAACAAAAGGGATGGCAACTCCTGTTTAACGGCAAAGATTTAACGGGCTGGAAATGTAACAATGGAAAACCGATTGCCACCAAGGTGGAAGACGGCGCTTTGGTTCCCTATCGTTCCGGCGGTTACATCATCATCCATGAAAAACAGTTTGAAAATTTTGTCCTGAAATGTGACGTCCGCTGGGAAGATCCCCGCTGCAACTCCGGCATTTTCTTTCGTATTGAGGAACCCACCAATCCAGTTCACACTGGATTCGAAATCCAGGTCATGAGCGGCAAAGGTGTCGGCAAGCACCAATTCGGCGCCATCTATGATCTGGTGGCCACAACGAAAAACAATGGAAAAGAAGTCGGCCAATGGAATTCGATGGAAATCCGATGCTATGGACCCTACATCGACGTCACCCTCAACGGCGAAAAAGTGGCCAGTATGAATTGTGATCAATTTACCAAACCCGGCTTCAGTACCGACGGCAAAAAGCACAAATATAAGCTCAAAGGGAAGCCCAGGGCGGTCAAGGATTTTTCACGAAAAGGTTATCTTGGATTCCAGGATCATGGCCACAAGGTTTGGTACAAAAACGTCAAGCTACTTCCTCTAAAAATCGAAAAGTAAAACGACTCGGTTTGACCCAACAAAAACGCTCATTCTCCAACCCCCACTCCTGGGACTGGGTGCCAGCCCAGCCGTTTTATTTCGCATGATGCTTCCGATTCAACCGCTGTTCGCGCTGTTTCTTTTCCTGGCAGGCAATGCGATTTCAACACCTTGTTCGGCGGACCATCCACCGAACTCGCTGGAATCCTCCGATCAACAAATCCGGAGATTACTCTATGTTGCGTCACCGGGTATACGAAACTACCTGCAGTATGGAGGTCACGGCGTTCTTGTCTTTGACGTCGACAATGATCATCAATTTATTCGCCGAATTTCCCTCAAGGGCTACGGGACCGACCAACGTGGCAACCCGTTGAACATCAAGGGCATCTGCGGCAATGCCAGAACAGGTAGAATCTACCTGAGTACGATTCGCCATTTAATTTGCCTTGACCTGTTAACCGACAAAATCCTGTGGCAACGGGAATTTCCGCTCGGATGCGACAGGATGTCCATGTCGCCCGATGGCTCGATTATTTACCAGCCCTCTTTTGAAAAAGACCGTTGGTACGTTGTGAATGCCGAGAATGGTTCCATCAGTACAGAAGTTGTCACCAACAGCCGCGCTCATAACACCGTGTTTTCGGTAGACGGTCGAGAAGCCTACCTCGCCGGTTTGGGCAGTTCCTATTTAACCGTTGCCGACGCAAAAACCCACAAAATTCTGCGAAAAGTCGGGCCGTTTAGTGGTTCCATTCGCCCATTCACCGTCAACGGGGACAGCTCTTTGGTCTATGTCAACGTCAACGGATTACTGGGGTTTGAAATCGGTGATCTCAAGACTGGAAAAAAGCTACATCGAGTCGAGGTGAGGGAGGTTCCCAGAGGAAAACCGCTCCGCCACGGATGCCCGAGTCACGGTATCGGAATGACTCCCGACCAGCGACAAATCTGGGTGTCCGATGGTTTCAATTCGATGGTCCACATCTTCGATTCAACAAATTCCCCACCCACCCTTCAGCACAGCATCAAGCTGCGAGGACAACCCGGATGGATAACATTCAGTCTTGACGGAAAAATCGGCTGGCCATCTACCGGACAAGCCATCGACACCCGTACACACAAGATCATTGGCAGTCTTACCGACGAAAAAGGACGAGCCGTGGAAAGCGAAAAAATTCTCGAAGTTCAATTCATCGACGGAGAAACAACTGACGGAAAAAAAATCCTCTCCGTTGGAGATCAATTTGGCCGAGGGCAAATCAAAAGAGCAACGGACAAATCCTGAAAGAGCAAACTGTTTTCAATGCCATTTCATGGCCGTTGATCGCAATTCCTCTGGTCTCACCTTTTTTTCGGCGATCTTCTTCAAAACCCTCTCGGCAGCCAGGCGACTAAAGACTGCGAAGCCGGGAAAGAAAATGAATCATATCCGGTGGCCATTGTGCCTCAAAAACAAGTGGTTTGCCGGTCGTCGGTTGAACGATCTTCAATTGCGTAGCGTGCAGTGCCAAGCGGCGTGCCTTACTCTGGTCCTCGATCGCCGGAACACCAAACGGTCCGCGGTACTTAATATCTCCACAAATGGGATTCCCCAGCTCTGCTAAATGAATCCGGATCTGATTAGTCCGGCCCGTTTCAAGAACACATTCCAATTCGCTGTAGGGGCCAATTTCGTCAAGGTGATGAAAATGGCTGACCGCCTGCTTCCCGACCCCCTGATCGGTAGTACTCCCACGCAGACCATCACCACGATCGCGAATCAAAAAAGAATCCACCGTTTGATCCCTGATCCGACCAGGAATCAACGCCAAATATTTCCTGACAGCAGCGTGATCAGCAAACTGCCCGATCAATCCGGTTTGAGCTTTCGTATTGCGGGCAAATACAATCAGCCCGCTGGAATCGCGATCGAGACGATGAACCGGGTACAAACGCGGGAGTCTCTGCGTCTTACTTTTTGTTTTCTTTCTTCGGGCTGCGTGTTGGCCCATTAAGCGGGGAACACATTCATCGAGCGTCGGCTGCTGGTTCTTGCGTGCCCAAGACCAACCCAAATCTGATTTCCTGCGTAGTGTTTCCATCCCAGAAGGTTTTTCCACAACAATCAGGTCATCATCAACGAATTTTATCGAAACGTCTTTTTCTTGGGGGGGAATCGGAAACGGCCGTCCCCAAACGGATAGTTCCTCGCCAATTGTCAAACGCCGTCCTTCGTCAACGCAGAGGACGCCGCCTATGGCGACAAGTCGTCCACGGAGCAATTTACGAACCTCTGACCAAGAGGTTTTCTCAGGCAAACATTTCCGCAACGCTGTGAGAACCGTGGGGAGTTGGTCATCGGCTATTTGAAAAGTGTGTACCGGCGGCATTTTTTATGACCATGATCAAGAACGAACGCCCCATCATAATCCGGTTGCCCAACTTCCGGGAGGCAGGGCAAACAATCACTGATTTGGGTTCCTTATGGATTTGATACCCGAAATTGGAGGCACAGGTTGTCCGCGACCAACGACCCTGATGCGGCTTCCGATCAATCCCGGCTTAAAAAGCAGACTGCCAGCCCCTACCGGACCAACCACATCGATCAACTGGCGTTCCCAACGGCGTTTCTTCGGATAACTCAACGCGATCAAATCTGGTGGGTCAATGGACGGTTTCTTTACGAAGTTTCATTTTTTGGCAAGCATTTCTGTTCCACCAACCCCAAAAGTTAGCTGATATCGTCAACCACCAGACCGCATGAAACCGAGCGGGCGAGTACCTGAAACCCCGGAATCACTTTCGGTTGGGCAGGATTGTAGATGACCGTTCTTTTGACGCCGCCAGCGCGAAACAATCAACCAAGCTCCAGAGACAGATTGCCAGCCCTCACCATTAGCGGATTCCCCCCATAGTCAATTCCTTGCTAAATCCCAGAAGCGCCCTACTCGTATGCGGAACAAAACTTCAAGTCAGCCGGCCCGATGGTCAGCCCTCGTCGGTTCGGGTGGAGGCGATCTCGCAGAAAATTCAACCGAAGAATGAAGAAGCCTTTTTTTTAACAGCCACTTTTGAAAACCTCAATCCGGCCACGCAGTACCTCTCTCGCGTCGGTAGCAAAAAAAAATTCAGTAAATGGTACGAATCCACCACTGCCGCACGCACCGCCTCTCCATTTTCATTTGTTTATTTCGGACATGCCCAGAACTCGATTGGTTTCTCTGCACACCAATCGAGGCATTCCTGCCAAAGACAACTGGCTCCAACAAATCCTCCAGGACATACCAGATGCGTCTGCAGAAGGAGATTGCCGGGACTTCTCCCCATCACCAAAACGGAACCGTTTTTGCGTTTTCTGTGAGTGGCCCCAAAAGGGACTCAGTAGAAAAACAGACCGTGATGCAACGAGGGGGGAGCGTACCCAACTTTACCAACTCGTGACGGTCATCCAAGATCACCTTGACTTCAAATCCCTGACAGTAACCGGCAAACTCTACAAACAGTTTCAGTTGAAAAAGGCAGGAGGGCGATTGGCATGGTTGATTTAACCCCTAGCACGCCGGCACGCCGTTCTAGAAAACCTCCCGGACCGGCACCAACAGGTGCCTCAAAATAAAATCCCGCTTGAAGGTAGCATCCGATGAGACCCCATCTGCACCTGACACCGTCTACTGACGGCCCAAGGTTTTTGAAGATTCCGGGCTTTTGAAGATTCCGGGCGACTGAAGGCTCAGAGCGTTTCAAAACAACTTCATAAAGAGATGCCATTGCAGCCCATAATCGATCTTGTCCCGACAAACCCCTGCGCCTGATCCTCGCACTGATCCTCGCACTGATCCTCGCACTGATCCTCGCACTGATCCTCGTTATGATGCTTCCCCAGAATTTCCGATCAATTTCCAAGTGCCAGGAATTGCCCCAAGGCACATTCCAATGCCCGTTTTCCGCAGCATTGCTAAACGACCGTCTCAACGAGCGACAAAGGAAATTAACAGATGAATCGATAATACCATTGCTATCGATAAAACGACCGCCCCGCGATTGATAATAAATCCACTTTCCCGATAAACCTTGACCTACAATTTTCCTAGCACCTGATCTTACCGTTTTCAAGTGAACCGAGAAAATGAGCGAATTGGCTTCCAGCTCCAATCAGCAAAAAGCGGATCTCACCTCCACCGTTTATGTCGGCAGGCAACCGATTTACACGTCTGACTTGAAGACGCATGCTTTCGAACTCTTGTTTCGGTCAAGCGAAGAAAACGTCGCCAAAATCATCGATGGTGAACGTGCTACTGCGGAATTGTGCCTGAATACCTTTGCTGAAATTGGTTTGGAACGAATCGTCGGCTGCTTACCGGCGTTCATCAACGTCAGCGAAAACTTTCTCCTGCACGGGCACTGCTTTTCCTTACCAAAAGAGCGGGTCGTCATTGAGATCCTCGAGGATGTTCGCCCGACACCCGACGTTTTGGATGCGGTTTCAGAATTACAGGATGTCGGCTACACCATCGCTCTGGACGATTTTGTTTACCGACCGGAACTCCTTCCATTAGTCGAATTAGCCCATATCGTCAAAGTGGATCTTCCCCTGGTCCCGACTGACGGACTGGCCAACCAGGTCAGCCTACTAAAAAAACATGACTTGCAGTTGCTCGCCGAAAAGGTGGAAACCGAGGAAGAATTTGAAACCTGCAAGAAGCTTGGGTTTGATTACTTTCAGGGCTATTTTTTTTCACGACCGACGATCGTCAAAGGCAAAAAGCTGCCGACCAATAAAGTCACCATGATGCGATTGGTTTCGCAAATTCAAAACCCGTCGGTTTCCTTAAATGAAATTTCCGACATAATCCAGACTGAACCCGTTCTCGCGTACAAACTTCTGCGTTACGCTAATTCTGCCTTTCATGGGTTCGCGCGGGAAATTGAGTCCATTCAACACGCCGTGACACTGGTTGGCATTCGGCAAATCAAGACGATTTGCAGTTTGACGGCCATTTCGTCGGCGGCTGGAAACAAGCCCGAAGCCCTCGTTCAAACCCTTTTGATTCGAGGAAAAATGGCGGAGCTGCTGGCGACCCAAATGAACCATGGCAAAACCGAAACGTTTTTCATGGCGGGGTTGTTTTCAGGATTGGACGCACTGCTCGACCTTCCCATGGACGAAGCCTTGGAGATGGTCCCCTTGAGCAAAGAGATTGAAGATTCCATTCGCTCTGGTGCGGGCAAACTCGGCATTGTCCTGAACAGCGTACTGGCTTACGAAAGAGGCGACTGGGACGCCCTCTCCTGCCCTCCTCTGGACGCCGGCGCAATCCGCAACGCTTATTTAGAAGCGATCGACTGGGCTCAGCAAACCCTGGCCAAAGTTATGGCGATTTCCTGATTCGCACCGTTAGCGCTTCGCATTGGTAATCGAGGGATCTATCGTTTGGCAACCTATTGAACAGCTCATCTCTGGGAATTAAGCTGTAGGGACTTTCCACCCGCCTTTGAATCCTCTGCCAGCCAGCGTCAACTCCAACCCAAGTCCATAATTCTGTTCGGGTTGGAACCGATTTCCACAGACCTCGGTGAATCAACCGTTGGATTCCAGTGAGCCACCGCTGTCAACCGATAGCCAAACGTTTCAATCGCGGACAGCCTAATCTATTGAATTTACTGTACGATGAATTCTGAATCCTTTACGATAGGCTTTGGCATTTTCCTTATTGATCAGAATTTCCTTTACCCACTTTTAGGGAGCATTTGATGCAAAAATTATTTAACCTTGGAACTCTTTCTGCGATCGTCTTGACCGCTTTTCTGAGTAGTCATCAGGCTGCACTTGGTGCGGACGAATATGACTATGATTTGGTTCATTCATCGGTGAGCTTCAAGGCCAGACATCTTGATATCAGTTGGATCCACGGACGTTTCAACGAAGTCTCTGGGAAATTCTGGTTGGATCGCAAAAATCCTTCCAAATCGAAATTTCATTTGACGATTCAGGCTGCCAGCATCGACACTGCCAATGAGGCCCGAGACGCTCATCTTCGACAGCCGGATTACTTTGATACCAAACAGTATCCAACGATCGAATTCAGGAGCACCAGTACCAAGCCCATCAAGGGCGGCTACGAAGTGACCGGTGATTTTACAATGCATGGCACGACCAACAAGATCACGCTCACCTTGATGGGTGGGAAGGAACATGATTTTGGAAAAGTAAAACGGGTCGCGTTTTCGACTGAAATAACATTAAAGCGCAGTGATTACGGATTCGACAAGCAAGCCATTGGCGCCATCGGTGATCAAGCCTTGATCATCATTGATTGTGAAGGGGTCCGAAAGTAGCCGATGCCTGAGCTGGATCTCTACTGGAAATCGGCTTTGATAGCGGCCGCGGCGGCCAGTGGTG
The DNA here is from genome assembly GCA_014238905.1 of Planctomycetota bacterium. Classification (GTDB taxonomy): domain Bacteria; phylum Planctomycetota; class Planctomycetia; order Pirellulales; family Pirellulaceae; genus JABAAE01. Next base: position 81,155 of record JABAAE010000010.1, on the reverse strand, counting down.
TCACATTTGCCCTGTTGACGTTGGGAAAGCAATGCCAACAGGGTTGTCGGAATTCGGTCATGATGGTTGCCATCGCTGTAGGCTTTTGTGCTGGCAACTGGTTCCTGGAATTGAACGTCGTCTGGCCACCTCGAAATGGTCTGGAGCGGTTTCTGATATGGATTCTGCCACTGGCGTTTATCATCGAGCTGGGAGCGGGCTGGAACAGGTTGCCAAAACGCTACCTTTGGCTATTCAGGCTCGCCCTTGCGGTCGCGACACCCCGCATTTTGTTACATGGCTCGGTTTACCTGAGCGACCACAGTACTGCTTGGTCGACTTCGCAAGCGATCCTGACTCTTGGCAGCTGCAGCATTTTGCTTATTTTAACTTGGGGGATTTCTTCTTGGCTCTGTTGCCGTTCCGGAACCGTAATCATCCCCTTCAGTTTTCAGATGGCTCTCCTCTGCGCCGCGTTCACCATCATGATGGCAGGTTATCTAAAGGGTGGAGCAGTCGGAATCACGCTGGTCGCCGCATTAACAGCCACAACCTTAACCGGCTGGCTCCTTGCCGGTGGTCACCCGGTTGAGAGCCAATTTGAGGCTTCAAGCCTGATCGGGATCGGTGCAGTAGGTTTGTTCAGCCTGTTGATGATTGGCCGTTTTTTCGGCGAGCTGTCCACCGGCGAAGGGTTAGCCGTTTTGCTGGCCCCCCTGTTATGTTGGCTGACCGAAATCGGTGGACTTCAAACAAAAAAGCCTTGGCTGGCTAACATCGTTCGATCGCTGTTAGTTGGAATTGCTCTGCTGATCGTGCTTTTCATCGCCAAACGCAATTTCGATCGAGAAATGGGCCCTTTATTGGTCATCAAACAACAAGTCGAGTCTGTCCCCAGTCAAACTGAGGAGCGGTCTCGGGCGGGCTCTAACGTTTTAATAACGGCCTAACTCGGTGCAACAGGCACCACTGGAGGACTGGAAGATGCTCCCATTTGAACCAGCAGGTTACTACTGGCAGGAACAATATCGATCTTTGCATTAGAGGTGAGTAAATTGTCGATTTCCATGACCGATAGGACGGTGTCGAGAACCTGTGCGTCCTGACCGGCGATACTGTTCAATGCTTCACCGACAATCTTTGGCCTCGACGCAGCGGCCTCTGCCATTTTTTGAGAGACTTTAAACGCCGTTTCGCTTTTAATCAGGCCGACCCGATTTTCTCCATCCTGTTTCATGGCGCTGGTGACCTGCACGAGCCGCTTGACAACCTTTTCGGTGATATTCTCAACCATATGCCGATCTGTAAATTCGACTTTTCGAATATAGACACTTCCCAATTGGTAACCCCACTTTTCCGAAAGTGGCGAAACAGCCTGTCGGACCGTTCGACTGAGACTATGGCGATCCTCCAGCATTTTTTCCATTTCGAGATTGCTAAGGGTCGAAATGGTTGAACTGGTAACATTTGCCTGCAGGGAACCGTCCGGATTGGCGTTGGTAAACAGGTAGGCCACCGGATCCTTCACCTGCATCTCGTACCATATCCCCACACCCATCGGTGTGCCCTCTTCCGAATTGACCATTTGGCTTCGTAAGTAGTGTTGACGCAATGCCGTATTGACCACGTAGCGTTTGCCAAAGAACGGAATCAGCAATGCTTTGCCACCGAAAATTTTCAAGGGAAACTTCAAACCGGATGTTTCGATCGTACCGATGACTTTCCCAAACAAGGTATAGACGTGTGCTTCACACTCCTTCACACACAAATACAGACCCAACGATTTGGCCAACCCCAGCAAGATGGGGATCAAAATAACTCCGACAAAAAATCCTATAGTCAATTCCATCAGACTTCTCCCCCTTTGATATGGTTATTTTTCTCCTCATGGATAATTCGATCCGCTCGTTTATACAAAGGAACACGGAGGTTCCGAAGGTAGGACGTTAAACAGTTCGCTCCCCCTTCTGATTTGATCGTTGTCAGCGTCTGGGCCAACTCCCGTAACGGCGCCACTTCTGCCTGGGCATTATTGGTAGCAATTTCGACAGCTCTGGCACTCATGGTAATCTGCTGTTCGGCATCAGCACGAGCAGTGCTGATATCGGCGGCCACCTGGTTGCGGGTACTGTTGATTGCCGAGAGCGCTCGATCGACTTCCGGAGGTGGATCAATTTCTGTGATTAAGGCTGCGTCAAGCTCAATGCCGTAACGGCCACCCGTCGAGCGGCATTGTTCCTCCATATACTGGTTGAGAAGCGGGAGATTTTTCCGCAAGTCATTGATCGATACGCCCTCGGAGAATTCTACCGACGATGGTTGGTTTTCATCCTGCTCATCGTCATTGGAAAGTAAGTTGACTCCTTTTGGATCAACAAAATTGGCAATCCTCTCTCGCAACACTGAAACAAAATACCCCATCACATGCTCCAGAGGACTCGTCACACCAAACAGATAGGGGTAAAGATTGTTTTCCTCGATGCGATACCGAATTTGGCCGTTAACACCGGTCGTTAGATTGTCTTTGGTGACCGCTTCAATCGTCGCCTGTTTTTTTGATGGATCCCATGAGACGTCGACCGCCTGAGTAGCAACACTGACTTTATGAACTTCCTGCCACGGAAATTTAAAGTACGGTCCCCCGGGTTCGACAACGCGAACCTGTGGAAACTCATACCGCTCTCGCTCATCACCGCTCAATGGAGGGGGTGGTGACTTTTCCTCCAGTATTTCCACTGCGCCAAAACTGGTCACCACCGCACGTTGATCAGGGCGCACCGTGTATAAACAAGTCACCACAACTCGCCCCACGGTGTAAATTAAAAGCCCGCCAAGAAGGCCATAAACAAAAAACATTTTCTATCTCTGGGTAGATCGTCAGAAAAAAAAATTCAGGTCGATCGTCGCGACAACAGTCGTTTGCTCCGCCGTGCAACAACGAAACCTCGTTATAACACGCCCAAAATTCAAAAACACGCTTTTTCTCGCCTAAATCCCATGCTCCACAGCGGTCAATTTCGACGGAATCGATGCCTCGCAGCATGAAGACCGCCTCCAACGGCCAAAAACCTGTTCATTTGAACATCATGGGCAAAGACCCATTTCCTTGGGTGTCGCCCCATCCAAAAAACCACATTAGCCTGTGGAATGCTTTTTTATTTTGCGGTTAATCGGGACTCTCTTGCCGTAATCATCTCAAACTGAAAAAGGGGACTTGTTAGTGATGCGAGTCCGAGGAGACGGTAGAACGTACACCTTTCACTTGAATACCCCTCGCCGCTTGGCGGCATTTTCCTATCGAACCGAATCCAAAACTGAAAAAGATCGTTGGATTGAGGTAGAATTACCCTTGGACAAATTTGTGGCGACCTCGTTTGGACGGGTCATCGCCGGTCAAAAATTGCCCGTTTCGCAGGTCGACGGCGTTGGCATTCTCCTAGGAGACAAAAAACGGGACCTGTTAAGATGTCGGTCGACTGGATCAAAGGTAAAACAAGCCAAACCATGAATCGAAGCCTTGAGGAATCCGGATTGCAGCAGAAATTCGCCAACGACTATCAAATCGTGGATGGAATCGCGATGCGAGAGCAATATGGTGTAAATTTCCAAATCCCGCCAGCGGTGATCAAACGCAACATTCAGGTGGGACAATACGTAGAGGTTAGAATAGACTCCACCCGTTTTTCCACTCACCAGCAAGATGCCGAACGTTGCAGTTGCCCTTCCTGCGATGGCGATTTTTCAAATCCAATTCTTCGCCATACCGATCCCGACTCTCTGGTTCCCCTTCCGCCACAAGACGTCCCCTCGCGGGGATGGGGCGAAGATTTCTGGGTGCTGATTAATGAACGGGATGAGAACTGGTTGCGGGGATCCGTCGATAACCCTCTGGTGGAGTCCCGGTTGCACGGCCTACATCAAACCGACGAAATTTTCTTCGAAGAAAAATCGATTCTTGCCGTGCATGGTAGCCATCGGCAAGAGATGGTCAGCCAAATGAATGAGCACGACTTGAAAGAACTGGTTCAATGGCTGGCCACTCTTAGAGACCAATCATAGCAAGCCGCTAGTCTACTAAATGAGCGAGTGATCTGGTCAACGGGTCTGGGCCGATGCCGCCAGATCCGCCGTTGGTTTTTGCCAATCAGCAAGCGTAATCAAAGGGGTGCCAAGGGGGCATCGCCGACTCTTTCCACACCGTTTGATCGCAACTCCATTTCCAGGCTGCCAAGCCCGCCGCGCAGGCAGCAACGTAATGATCGCTGGGATTCTCTCCGGCCGCCACACCACCAAGACCCTGGTCCTCTAGCCAAGTAAGCAGTCGTTGTCGAGCAGAGGGGTCACTCTTCAAATGACGTACATCTGCCAACGGCGCCCCTCGCAACAGCATTGTCGCACCCGGATGGACCTCAATCACCTCCGGCGGGTCACTCCCGACAGAGTGAATCAGCCGAGCAACAGAAATACCGCGCAAGGTCAAATAGACCATCCGATTCATGGTGGGCGGCATAACCGAACCTGGATGTAATCCTGACGCGATGGCCACCCGCCGCAAATTCGCATCCCCGGCACGATCTCCCCCACCGGGATTATAGGAAAGCGGCGCATCAAGCCCGACCACGACCCGGGTTTCCCGGGAAATCGAGGTGACCAAATCGAGAATGGCTCCATCACTGGCCTCGACCACCACGTCTTCGAGATCCAGCCCTTTGTTACCGACTCTAAAACTCACCAGCACGGTATCCGCGAGATTGCTGGGACCAGACAGATCCACACCGACAATTTTCATGAATAAATCTGACCTAATAAAACACCAAACTGGAAAGAAAAATCAGCCACCATCCTGACCGGATTCCCGGCCCGCGATTTGTATGGTCTCCCGGATCAAATGGGAATGGACGACAATCGCCAACCCCAACGAACGGTGTATCGTCCGTTCTTCAGAGGGTGTCACCGTCCTTGATGTCTCTCGATGCTTGCCGACCACCAGACCCACCAAAGCCAAAGCCGCCCCTTTCGGTTGGGAGTCGCCACCACCGCCAACCAGCACCGGAGCTCCACTGTCCCCACCAAAGGTAGCTGCAGCGATGAGAAAGGTACCGTTTTTGGAAATTGGCGTAAGGGGAAAACTGGCTACTGTTCCACGCCGCAAGACGGGAAATCCTGCCGAGGTGGATTCCAATTGGGCCGGGTATCCTGGAATCCAGACCTCGTCTGAACACGAGGGAACGCCTTTTTTTATCATCTGATGACTAACGATCTGATCGAAATCCAGCATGGAAAAAAAACGTCCCTTGGGGATCGACAACGGAATTACTGCGACATCCGCTTGGGGATGCTTGAACCAAAGAGGCCTTCCCTTCTGCCGCACTGCAACCCGGATTGGGTCCCGATCGAATGAACCCTCTTTGTTTTTCTTGCGAAGCACAATTTCAGAAAAATCACCTTGCATTTTTTCAAAAACATGGGCAGCGGTGACCACATAAACCGGGCTTCCCTGCGAATCATCGCCAGCGGTTCTTTTCACCAAAAAGCAGGTCGCTGTCGATCCAGGATTGGTGATTTTGTACGTCGAATGCATCAAATCAGCTACACCTTCGCCTGCCGTGAGGGGATGGTGAACCAGAAATATCAGCAAGACGCCCCATCTTTTATTCATCGTCATCTGGATTGCCTTTTGAGAATTTGGAAAGAGTGAACGATTTAAGTGTTTGCGATTTAATTTGGGAATCCATCCCCATTGTCATCCTGACGATGAATAACCGTTGCTTTTAATTCGGTCCTGACCGATGTTGATCGATCAAAATCTGATTGCCATCGGGATCGAGCACCGACAAACTGGCCGGGCCAGATGTTGCGGGGTCGACTTGAGAAAGTAATTCGACCCCTTTTGATTGCAATTCCGTTTGCAGGTCGCGGATGTCGGTAAAACTTTCTGTTTCCTTGGCTTCATGAGTCCAACCCGGGTTGAATGTCATTATATTTTTTTCAAACATATCCTGAAAAAGGCCGATCGTGTGCGCTCCATTTTTCATGATAAGCCAATTCTGACCAGCCTCTCCGCAGAAAACCTCAAACCCGAATTTTTCATAAAACGATTTCGATACCTGAAGATCTTTGACCGCAAGGCTAATTGAAAAAGCGCCAAGTTCCATGTTTTCCCTTTTGAGAAAAATCTATTCGGTAAGCTTTGACGCCAAAGCCAGGCATCAAATCAATTCGCCCAGTTGAGTAAAAACCCTGAGTTGAAATACTGAGTAGATACACTGTGCATGGTTCATTCAATTGGGACGTTACAAAAGGAGAGAGCAGCAATTTCGTTCTTCCCTAGCAAGAGTCGATCCTGACTCCATGATTTCTCAGAGAGGTAACTGATCGTTTGAGCACCCTGCCCTTCTTTGAGCGACAACGTTAACACGTTTCCAGACGCCACGCCCTTGATGACGCTACCAGCCATCCCATCCAACAGGAACTGTCCCGTTAAATCGGGTTTCCAGACCACAGGCTGATCGAACTCAAGCACAATCGACATTTTCGATTGACCTTCGAAACGGGCTTTCTTCAAGTTAGGCGGTGTGATCGATCCTGAAGGTTTTCTCCCGTAAAAGTCTCGTTCCAAAAGTGGTTGCACCAAGCGGGCAAATTCAGCCCAACCCTTTAAAGGATAGTGACACGATCCGCCTGGCCGAATACCTAAAGTGGAGAGTATTTCCAGATTGGAATAGAGCCGCGGAAGATTTCGCTGCACCTCTCTTAACATATCTCCATTACCATTGCCCATACTGCAGGCGTTGGGCCAAATTTGGAAAATGTAGTATCGCTTAACATTGGGAAAATCCTCCTTCCAGCCAGCAGACATCTCCAAAAAATAACGTTCGTAGGATTCCCAGCCATAACCACCATCAGGCCCTGCCGCCCCCTGATCATTCTCCCCTTGATGCCACAGGATGGCCCGAATGCCATGAGTCAAACCTGCCTGTTGGACTCTCCACAACATCCGGCCGTAAATCGAATCCAGATCAGCGGGATCATTCTGGTTTCTTTGATGTTGGTCAATTCGTGTCCCACCAACCGCTCCATTGATCATAAAAATTGGCATCTGTTGAGCCTTCACCAATCCCTTGGCGAGTTCCATCCCCCAGTACCCCAGTTCCGCCGACTCTCCTTTTTCTGCCTTCCAAACAGGCAGACACCAAAGATTCTCGACAGGACGTTTTCCAGTTGGTTTTCCGTAGCTTCGAATCCAGGGACTGGTTTCCGGAGGCGATTTCTCCTGTGTGTCGGTCGCCAAGGCATTGGACTGGCCGTTAATCAAGTACGCATCGCCACAAACCAGATTCTCTACCCGCTGGTGAATTTTTGCAGCACCGCAAAGCACAACGCCAAACTCGACCCGGTACCGAATCAAACCCGGTTTCAGTTTCACCGCAAATGCGTACTGTTGTTTTTCATCCGGTTCTTGGGAAAGACTCTGAACAAGGCGATTATCTGCATACACCTTTAAAAACACGCTATCACCCGGTTCAGTCAACCGCCCGTTGTAATAGAGCGTCCCCCGATTGCTGTCGTCCCGGGCATAAAATTGGTTGTCGACCGGCTTTTCATCCTTGCCAGGTAGCCGCCGAACCCAATCATCCCGGGTCGGTTGACGAACCCCAATGGTGGCCGTGGATTCCACAACATCTCCGCCGTTGGAAAGAGTTGCCGTCACCTGCAGATCTCCGCTGTTTTGGGCACGTTTGAGAATCAACTTTTTCGGGCTGACCTCCTTGATGACGGCCAATCCGTTTACTTTCCACCGGGTCACTAACTCGCCCTCCCCTTTTTCCAACATGGCTTCCCTGTTAGCGATCCGAGGAACCACTTCGATGGTCTCTCGGCCATTCCAATGCTTAGGGTGCTCCAATGTGAAGACGGGTTCGGGGATAGATTCCTTGATCAGTATGGAAATATCGCGAGTCTTTACTTCCGACCGATAAACCGCTTTGAATTTCAACGTCATCCTTCGATCCCCGGTCACACGCCCCGCTTTTAACGAGTAACCGAACCGGTCCACCGACTGAACCGAGGCATCGTCCCCGTCCTGAAGTTGCCAGTAGATCTTTTGCGCACCACCTGCCTTGGCCGTCAGGTCGATCGCAGTTCCCTCTTCCAGAATAACCTCGCGGTGAGATACCGAAAACTCGTTCCCTTTTCGGACAAGGTGGCCCACCGCGGTTTGTAATGGATTCTGATTTTCATACTCCAACCGTATCCAATCAGCCGACCGAACCGCACTGGAGATTCGAACTTCGTCCAGATCCCCGACGAAGTCGTAGTTTCCGTACCACCCCCCCAACCACATCCTGGCAGGACGCTCCAACGCCAGCACCGACGCTCTGGGATTGCCCGTTCCGGCAAGTACACCGTTAACGTAAATCAGGGATCTCCCCTTTTGGTAGGTATGAACTACATGGGTCCAGGCGGGCGGGAGCGTCTTTACTGGGGCCCCCACATTAGCATCGGAGAAATAGCACTCCATCCACACCTGCGGAGGACTGCGATACTGCATGACAATTTTCCCCTGCGCCTTTTCGTTTCCCCATCCTACCAATCGTCCTTTTGATTGATCCGATCGAAACCAAGCTTGGGTACTGTTGACACTACTGCCGGTGGGAAGGCTCTCAATTTTGTCACCACAGTAGATCCCTTTTTTCCCCGGAAAGTGACGTGCCTGTCCGACCATACCGGGCGTTAAAAGGGTCCCGCTATCGATACCTCGCAGGGTTCCCACCTCATCCCTAACTTCTTTTCCGAGGTGCCAAACGCTCAAATATCCGTTGGTTTCATTAAAAACCGCTTTCCCATTGGATTCACTTTTCGAATTCGAATTACCCCAATGCATCCGAATTGATTGTTGTGAATTACCTTTAATAACCGGAATGCGAATCCAAATGGCTGCATATTTGTTAACCGGATCCCATTCTTCGATTTCATAGGCCAACCGTGTGCCAGCCTCATTGGAAAACCGAATGTCATGGCCGTCTGCCCCGGACTGACTGAAATCAAACCAATCTCCGTTAAGCCGAATCAGCAACGGAAACCCCTCGAGACGGGCTTGCACCGGAAGATTCGCCCCCTCGGGCGTCGTTAGAATGTGAAATGAACCGTTGTGCTGCCACTGTTCATACTGGGCCATTAGGTCCGCCTGGAACAGTACCACCATGGTCGCCAACTTCAATACCAGCAGCCGTTTTTTATTGAACATTTCCGCCCGGAAAAAAAGCCCTTGTGAATCAGATCTCTATTTCAAAACCTTCCGAAGAGGTTCATCAACCACCATCGCTTTGGGGAAATCAGCAGCCTTATCACCGCTACCTTGACGACGAAGTCGCTTGTTCTGTTGCCGACCCCGCGGTGGATTCATCGGGATCTGTAAACCACCGAGTTCTTCCATCATCTCGTAAAGTCGATTTTGCATGACGAGTTTCTGCTTCTGAAACTCGGGCAGGTGAAACAGGTTATTTTGTTCCATCGGATCGGCCCGGATGTCGAATAGCTCATCGGTATCCCAAATTCCATAATAGGTCGTGTATTTATACCTTTGCCCACGCAATGAAAACTGCGTCGGTGTATGCGGATAATTTTGTTCCCAATAATAGGCATACAGAAAAAAATCTCGCCACGGTATATCTCGTTTTTGGCCCAGCGGAATAAAGCTGCTTCCATCCATGTGTCCTGGCTTTTTGAGACCCATCGCCTCCATAATCGTTGGCGCAATATCGATGTTAGCCACCACCTGATCGACCACCGTCCCCTTTTTGAAGAGATCCGGACACCGCATGATCATCGGCACGCGACTGGAGGTCTCGTAGGCAACCCGCTTGTCGATCAACCCGTGTTCGCCAAACATAAATCCATTATCCCCCATGTAGATCACCAGCGTCTGATCGGCAATTCCCATTTCCTCGAGTCGCTTCATCACAATACCCACGCTGTCATCGACCGAGCACAAAGCCTCGCAATAGCTCTTGTAGAGGTCTTCGATACTCTCGCCGGAATGATACGGGAAATCAATTCCGTGCCAGCCGTTACGTTGATCTAGCAGCCACCGGGGTTTGTTTTCAGTGTTACCGGTGATTAATTTTGAACTTGCCGGTGGGGTATATTTTTTATCCGCAAAACGACCACGGTACTTTTCTTCTGGCACAAAATCGCCGTGCACTGCCTTGTGGGAAAGGTAAAGAAAGAAAGGGCGATCGCTACCTTCCTGCTGTTTCAAAAAGTCGGTCGCATATCGAGTTAAAAGAGGCGTTATGTACCCATCCTGTTTCACCCTTTTCCCATTCACATTCAGGGTGTATTTAGGTCCTGGCGGTAGATAGTGTCCCTGGCCCTTAAAACTCACCCAGTAGTCAAAACCTGGTCGTGGATCATCCGTTGCGTGGCCCATATGCCATTTTCCGACAAACCCGGTACGGTAGCCCGCTTTTTGAAGATACTGTGGGAAAAACAGTGTTCCCGCCGGTACCGGACGCTGGTTGTCAATGACTCGATGACGAAAGGTATACAGACCGGTCAGGATAGAAGCCCGACTCGGTGAGCAAAGCGATGTCGTCACAAATGCGTTTTTTAGATGGACTCCACCTGCCGCCAACGCATCTAATTGTGGGGTTTCAGCTATCGGATGCCCCATGAAACTCATCGCATCATAACGGTGATCGTCCGACAAAATGAAGACCACGTTGCGAGGATTCGAACCGGTAATTCGTTCTGGCGTGACGACCGATGGTACATCGATGACATCACAATAGGCGGGTCCGTTCAAAAAAAGAAAAACCACAGCTATCCCCCAAAAAGGAATGCTGATCATTCTGGAGTCGATCATAAAACCTCAAGACCTAAAAAGAAAACTCGAACCCGTACGCCGTACAAAAACCACGCCCTCCACCAACCGACATTCTCTATCAGCGGTCTGAAACATCGTTGTCTCGGTGGCCCGCTGTCACCATCGAATTCCCAACAGGGCCTTGAAAATCTGGTTGATCCACGACGACCTTTCACCATTAAAAAAACAACGACGACAGTGGGAGTCGTCGCTGCTTAAGTGATCTTTACTGTCGGAATTCGCTACCCTGCGATAGCCAACCGTTTCTACCCCAAGGCCAGTTTTTTTACCAATCGTCTGTTCGAAATGGCGACGCAGGAATCCCTTCGCGATTGTAAAGGTTTGCACCGGCTGGATGCATGGAATAACCATATCGTACGGCCACTGGCTTGGTAACGTTTTCGGATCGAACGACGACGTCTTTGCCATCAATCGTCGCTTCAGCCCAGTGCCACTTTTTATCCTCACCAGCAATCGCAAACCGCTTTAGCTTTCCATTGGGAACCGCTTCAGTCGGCTTGAGACCCTCTTTTTTTCCGACCATCAGACCACTTCCAACGCTGTCAAACGATAGGCGAATGGAACCACCGTCCACTTTATGGCTACGGTACAGCGGACCACCGGGTGGAATTTCCGACTTACCATACGTCTGGTGTAAGGCCCATTGGCTCAATCGCCTGCCGACATCCTGTTTGTTTCTCGGGTGAATATCATTGGCCGCCCCAATGTCAATAATGACCGCCATTCCTGTATGCTTGATTTCGAGCGATTTTCGCTGGGCCTCGCGAATCTTTGCCCAACCATCACCTCCGGCAGGATTGTCATTTGCCGCTTTAAAATTGGCCAGTTGCACCCAGTAAAACGCGAGATTGGGGTTAAACAACTTGCGCCAACCATTTACCAACGCTTGGGTCTTGTGATAGTAGGACTCGCCTTCGCCACCGTTGGACTCACCCTGATACCAAATCGCTCCTCTGAGCGCAAACGGCGCAAGAGGATGGATCATCGCATTGTAGATCGCAGAGGGGGATCCGCCCCCCACCTTTGTCTTTTCGGTATAGGCATCAACCTGATCCGCAATCGTCTTTAATTCAGGTACGCTGCGGAATCCTGCGGGCGATGTCCAAGGTTCAATCCGCGTTCCGCCCCAATTCGATCCCACCAAGCCAATTGGCACGTTCAGCTCATTTTGGAGGCGTCGACCAAAGAAATAGCCGACCGCTGAAAAGCCGCGAACCGTCGATGGTTGACAAATCTCCCATTTTCCGGGACAGGTCTCTTTAGCCACCGGTGACGTCGTATGCCCCGGCACGTTGAAAAGGCGAATTTGTGAGTGATCTGCCGCAGCGATTTCCTCTTTCGCATTCATGGAATTCCCGACGGCCCACTCCATATTGGATTGACCGGAGCATATCCAGACTTCGCCGACGAGAATATCGCCGAGGACAATTTTATTCTTACCGGTCACGGTCAAACTGGACGGTTTGGCACTGGCCTTCAGTGGATCCAATTTCACCATCCATTTTCCATCCTCACCCGCCTTGGTTTTCTTGCTTTGCCCCGCAAAAGAAACCCCAACCTCTTCACCCGGCTCGGCCCAACCCCAAACCGGAACGGGCAGCTCACGCTGAAGAACCATGGACTTCCCAAAGACCGATGCGAGCTTCACGTCTCCATTAACCGAAGACCCTACCCACAACATTAAAATCGGTATCGACAAACAGAGAATTCGTCGGCTAATTGACATTATCTACTCCTGAAGCTGATGAACTTGATGAATCTGGACGCTCGATCAACCCCATCGATCCAGCGACGAATTTGCCGGCGTCCGCGAGGGGTACCACACTATAAGCGATTGCCCAGGTGAATGCGACAAGAAGACTGGCTCTCCAACCCGGAAAGCAGGTTAGTCCATCAATGTCTCCTGACCGGCAACGAGAACAGAAATGGGGGATAGGAATCGGCTCCAATCTCTGCTCTGTATCGAATCGATCAAGCAGTTACCATGGAAACGTAAATCAGCCGGCAACACCAAACTGAAATCATCCATCTCCGAAGAGAACATCTCCAGCATGTCGAAAAAAATCGGTTCCGCCAGGTAGCCAAAAAGGGGGGGGATGGCGAAATCCCATTCGCGGGTCACTCTGCCTGAATCAGACCTATTCCGCTTTGGCAAAGCGATGGACCCAAACCGTCGCCCCGTCATCCCAAACCATGCCGGGATGCATTCTCAGAATCAAGTCTCGATAGGCATCAAGGTTTTGATAACCCTCTCGCTTGGCATCCAATTCGGTCATTTGGCCAAGGCTTTCCAAGCTTAAATTTTTCATTACAAACGTCACACCATTCAAATCGAACTCTTCGCCTGGATAACCATAAACGCCTGCGCGGCGTTGCTCGGTCTTCGATCCATCCAAAGCCGAAGCGATCAATTTGTCATGGGTAACCAACCGATCGATACTACATGTTTTCTTTGGAAAATCTTCCATAAAACCGGCTTACTTTCAGTTAGGGGTGACCTGGTAAAACGATCAGGGGAATTCAGTGCCAAACCGTCGGCGTGGCCGGCTGCTTGACCTATGGCCGGCTGCTTGACCTATGGCCGGCTGCTTGACCTATAGACACCCCTGATGTTTCACCGTAATCCCCAAATCAGGTTCTATCAAGGAGTGTTCGCCATTGCCTGAAGCCTCCCGAATATTCAGCGACGGGAACACTGACAGCCTCACGCTATCAAAAAAGAAGAATATTCCATACCGCAACCATCACGCCATTCGATCCACCCCCCCCCAAACAGGGACCGTTTTACTGGCACCCAACCTTTCAAACCATCGATCCCCCTAGAGCACCTAGTTCAGCCTGGTATTCAGATCTCGCATCCTCATGCAGTTTGGAAACAGCCTTACCAATCTTTTTTAATTGACCCTCGTACATATTGGTCATCACCCTGTTCCTCCTAAATGGAGTATCGCTCGATCGAAGGGCATGACAAAAATGCAATCGCACCTCGATTTCAGTTTCCTTCACGCCAGAAAACCGTAGCCATTTCTCCATCCAGCGAATGATCCGACGCAATGTTTTTTTCTGGGCGTTGGGAGTCAGCAGAAATTGCTCGTCAATCTCTTCACAGAGACCGCTAATAAATCGCGGCTCGTCCTGCGAGAGGAACAGCAAATAGGTCAGGAGCTCCTTATTGTCTTTTTTGAATCGAGCCAGACGAAGACACGCCTCTAACAAATCGCCCTGATCGAAACGGATCAGAGATTTTCTCAATTCGGCAATCGAGGCAGCTTTCATATCAACATGCACACGGGGTTAAAAAAAACAATTCGAATCCCTGCCAAAAATACCGCTTTATTGGGTGACTGATTGCAGGATTAAAAAACATTGGCTCAACGAATACTACCCAACCAGTTTTCATATCAACCAGACATCCAGAGTGCCGACACACGGGATTAATCGAAATCCTTCGTCTTAAGGCCAACGCAAGCTAACCGCTTCAATCCAATTCCGAGCGATCAATTCGTGTCCTTGGGGTAACGGATGGACACCATCCCAAATCCAATGATCGGCGGGTGCCAAGTCCAAGGCAGAATCAAAGATGTCCTGCGTCTTGATATGAACCGCGTCATAATCCCCTGCGATACGGCCCACAATTTCACCGAGTTTTTCAGTTTGATTTCGCCAAAGGCTCCAAGATTTTTCGTTTTTCAATCGCCCTGAGGACAGGACGAAGGGGTCCAGCAGAACCAATCTAAGTTTGGAATTCGCTTGACGGCTACTTTCGATCAAAAACCGATAGTTTTTTTCCCACGATTCCAATGGCACGCCCTTACCAATGCTCCGGCCAACATCATTGACGCCGATCAACACACTCAATAAATCCGGCTTCATTTCAATCGAGTCTCTCTGCCAGCGGGACTTTAAATCACTCACCGTATGGCCACTCATGCCACGATTAAAGCATTCCAGCTTTGCCGTTGACAGGTCCACCCCCAGACGAGAGGCAATCAAGTAAACATAACTGTGACCGAGGTAATGATTGCGATCCTTCTCGTTCCGCCCCCATTTCATATCCGTAATGGAATCACCCTGAAACAAAAGCCGGGAACCAACTGGCAGGTTGGGTAACGTGTAAGAATATCCCGCCGGCCCCGGAGATGGCTTTTCGGTTTCCTGTGCCAAGCCCTTGGCTTCGATCGAAACCGCGCACGCGGTCAACACACCACCGGTCAACACTCTTCGCCGATCCACCATCAACACCTTTCTTTGGGGGTTAAATTCTATTTTGTCAGCCAGCGTTTGCTTAGGCCAGCCAGGATTTTCAGGTGAATCCATCATCCACCGACACGCCTGCCAGTCAAACCATCCTATCCCGCGGTTTTGACAGGACGGACCCTCGACCGCCACCGCACAGACTATCGACTTCAGGTGACCTCAAAGGGGTGAACATCGACCGAGTTGCGACCACTCTTCTGGATGGGCCGTGGTTCCGGTTGGGCAAAACCATTTTCATCAACCGTCCTGACTCGAAATTCATACCTACCGCTTTTCATTTGCCCCAATTGCGAGCTCCACGTTCCCATCCCATAACGCAAAGGCCATTGTTTTGGCCTGCCACTACGACCATCAAAACCCAAAATCTGTTGGGTTGATATCCCATCGGGCAGAACAGACTTCCAATCCGAGGGTGGTTTGCCAATCGCACATGGAATCCAGCTAGCCCGCGCTAGATCCGGATCGTCAGCGAGTCTTCGCGGTCGATCGGGTGGGGATTCTAAAACGGAATACTCCACGCTCGACAACCCCGACTGCCCGGAGACACATAGACCGGAAAATTCAATCGCATCATCCTGCGAAAAGCGTTTCCTGGCCGCCGACCGATTCAAATAAGCAGCCGTCTTCATCGGTGAATCCGGGTCATTATTTTGCCGGGAATAAGTGTCGTTGCTTTGGGGGTCATTGGAAAGCACAATCTTTTGCAACCACTTGATGCTTTTAAAACCATAAGCCCAAGGAACAATCATCCGAACCGGCCCGCCACGCAATGGCGAAATGGGTTTACCATTCAAACGATAAGCCAGAAAGACCGGCGGGTCGTTTGGCAACCAGTCAACAGCCTGGCTATAACTGAGCGAAGATTGAAACCGCTGCTTGGGATCTTCATTATGAAATCCCCAGTAGAAGACCCGTCGCACATTTTTCATTTTTCCGCACAACCGCAGAATATCTCGCAAAAGAACCCCTTCCCAAAGTCCCTGCCCCAGCGGCGCAGGAATGTTCAGACATTGAATTGCCTTGATAAAACGAACACCGGTAGATTCCCCCAAATCAAGCAGGGTTTGGTAATCCAGCGCGGTACCATCTGCTATGGTCAACTCTTTTCCCATTGCCACAGTCGGGTTGGTTTGAACGGTGGAAACGCGGTCATCGGCGACAATTTCCAAACGCCAGGATTCTGGCGTCATGCGGGCATTGATTAAATCTTGCCCTTGCAACGAATGCGGTTTTGGTTTGCCCCGGGCAACGGTGTAAAAATCTTCTGCCGGCGTCAAGCAAGTCTCATCGGTAACGACATGGGGCAACGGATCTTCACCCCACCGATTTTCGCTACAAACAGCCTGACTGGACAGCAGCGATGCGCCCATCACTGTGGAATTCTCAAACAGTTTCCGGCGAGAAATAGGTTCTGACATTGGAAATACCCCAACCTGACTGAAAGTACCTGACGGTCACTCTATCACAATCTTCGCAGAGAACCAAAATCCGTCGGGCAACACCGATGAAAAAACAGTCAACCGAGCCAACCTACCCGTTGTCAGTTACCATCTCCGTTTTTCAAGATTTCCACTTTGCCTTGATACCGAAACGGGGATGCGTATTGCCCAACGGGTGTACGAGGATCGGATCCCAAGGACGCCCCCTCCACCGGCTCAACGTCGATCCATCCGCCAGCCTTTCCCGTGGCAACGGTTTTCCCATTGACCAGCAGGTCCATCTCCCCGGTTTTCCCTAGCCGCCCCAATACTTGAAAAGGAACCGCGGGAGATTTTTCCGAAGCGGTGACCACCACCAGTTCTTGGTGACGCCGAACGGCGAATCCCAAAACACCATCCTTGATATAAATCGAGTAGCCATGCTGATCACCACCATGGGCGACCAGCACCCCATCGGCTCGTCCCTTCTTTGGCTCAACTTTTATCCGAATTTGCAGTGCCGAATTCGAAATCTGGTTCTTTTTTTTGTTCGGATTACCGGCTCCTTGCAGACGTTTCACCTGCGTCCGAACATTCTTGGGAATTTGGCTTCTCAATTGATCACCGACGTCCTTCAACGACGGATCGTCAATCCGGTTGGTCAGTTCATGCGGGTCGGTTTCCAGATCATAGAGTTCCTCGAATCCATTTCCATACCGAATCAGGCGATACCGGGTTCCTATCACCGCGTGCGAAGGTAAACGCTCGCCGGCAAACTGATACGAGCTGACCGCCAACTCTTTTTTCTCTTTTTGGGGATTCTTCAACTGGGGCACAAGAGAAACCCCATCGCATTGTTCAGCAATGGGCAAGTGAGCCAAATCGCAAAGCGTCGGATAAAGATCAACCAACGAAACCGGTTGGCTGCAACGACGCCCATCTTGGCTGACCCCCGGAGCATGAACAAACAGCGGGACCCGCGTCGTCTGATCCCAAAGGGCAAATTTCTCCCAGTTTTCTTTTTCTCCAATATGGAAGCCATGATCAGACCAGAGAACAACGATCGTATTTTCTTTTAAAGGTGATCGCTCCAATGCAGCAAGCAGTCGCCCAACCTGATGATCAACATAGCTGATGCTGGCCAGATAACCCCGCATGAGTTTTTTCCACTGATCGTTCTGGGTGACCCATTTGTGCCAGGATTCTCTTCGGTGCGAATGGGCATCATCCAGATCATTCGCGCCGGTGATGGGTAACTGAATTCCCTCCAGGGGGTAGAGATCAAACCACTTCCGCGGGACCTCCCAGGGTATATGAGGACGAAAAAGACCTACCGCCAGAAACAAGGGTTGATCAGTCTTGGCTTCTAATTGCTCAATCGCCCAGTCCACAACCAAATGATCTCCGTAGGAATCCTCCGGTTCCCTTATGATAGGCGCCGCGCCAAACAACTGCCTGTCGCCCAGGGGCCGCCCCGGCCCCAATCCTGCCTTTTTATCCGGGACCCGAACTGGTCGCGGCCAATCCGCTGAAATGGGATCTAACGGATCCCCACGGTAAACGTCCCAGGCGTCAGGGTCATTTTGCGAATCACCGGGTGTCCACTGCAAAGTATGGAAAATCTTTCCGCCACCCACCGCACGGTAGCCACAATTTCGAAAATGCTGGCTAAGCACGATGGCTTTTTCGAGCATTGGGGATTCCCGTCGCCAACGCGGCCCATGCGCACCGAAAGCGTTGCGATAAATCCCCGAATGAACGGGATGGACTCCTGTCATGACGGCAACCCGTGAAGGATGACAAGCAGGCGCCGCGCAATGAGCATTGGTAAAAGTCACCGATTGTTTTGCCAGGCGGTCCAGTACTGGAGTCTTTATACCGGGATGATTACCCAGCGGTCCGATGTAGTCGTTCAAGTCATCGATCGCGATGAACAATACATTGGGCTGCCCATCATCGGCCAGAATATCCTGCGGGCACGCCGCCCAACCTAAAAACAACAGGGCACTGATAACGATTCGAAAAAAACATCTTCCCCGCATATCACGATGCTCCCTGAATCGACTGAAAAAACGAACCACTCCATGGCATAAGAATGCCGGACAAGTTGATGATCGATCGGCTCTCGATTAACAACATGAATCAATGGTTCCTTTGCCTTGGGGGCATACCGGCACAAGATGGAAAATCAAAACCGCAACCATGCTCAGCATCCCGTCCAAACCGCTGCTGCCAATTTCTGATGGTCTTGAACCTGGCCCAAAACGAAAATCTGGATTTTCTTTCCAGCCGGTTTATGGCCCTGTTTTTACTCGGTGCGGACTTATTTTTTTTCCAGTGCGGCCACCATGGTTCGGATTTTGGCAGCTTGCTTGGTATCGATGTAATCCCAACAGGCCATCCCGTTTCCTACCAGATCGAATTCGTTGTATTCCCAAACAACCTTTCGATTTTTATCGAGCTGAAAGATTTGAGGACTGTTGGGCCCGGCGTGGCAATTACCGATCAGGAGTTGGCCATCGGGTAACTCATGCAGGCAAGCCGTCCATTTCAGAGTGATCTTCGTATCTGGCACCTGACCTTTGACTTGCCAAACCACTTTTTTCTCCGGAGATACCTCCACCACCGAGTTTCCCGACCCTGAACAAATCAACGTATTTCCATTTCTTAAACGAATAGCGCCATACACCCGGGTTTTAATTTCATATTCCCAGACGATCTTGCCAGCCGTATCGTACTCGGTGACCGTGCCCGGCTGTTCGGCACAAACCAGATAATTCCCGTTAGGCAAAACCTCCGCTTGACGCGTGCTTCCCCGACCTCCCTCACCAAGTGGGGTCTGGCTGACCAGCTTCCCTTGGGAATCAACGACAATGATCCGGCCAGTCCCTGACTCGGCAATCATCGTGTTACCATTTGGCATTCTCGTGAAAGCATGGACATTTGAACTTTTGTAACTCCATACAACGGTGCCATCGAGTTTCATTTCTTTTACCGTATCCCAGTCATCGTGAAAAAGGATATTTCCATTTTCCAGCATCTGGACTTCATGATGGCCGGCATGGCCACGCTCCGGCCCGCCCGTTTTCCGCTGCCAAAAGACACTACCATCGCGTTCACAAAGAGCAATCACGTTTTTTCCGTAAGATGCGCTGACCAGGAATAATTCCTGGGACGCCCCTTTCGCACAACAAACCATCAATGAAAAGGTGAAAGTAATACAAAACGTCTTCATGTCAAAATCCCTAGATGCCGAGTGGAGTGGCCAGAAGTTGGTCAAACATTATCTTCGCAGACTTTCGCAAGATTTTCCATCGAAAGTTCCATGACAGGAATCAAAATTCTTGTCTTCTTTGGTTCGCACTCACCGGACACCGTTCATTCAACATTGGAGTCCGTTTCCAAACCGACCGAACAGCAGATGCTATTTTGCCACAGTCTCGGCAGCCGCTTGTCGCAACAATTTCAACGCTGCCTCCACTAATATCTCACCACCGCCGGCACGCAATGCCGAATTGGTCACTTCATAACTGCCCCCTGCGTAAGCGGCTCGGTGCGGAATATAAATGGTTTCAACGGCATTGGAAAGTTCAACCACCAGCGTCGTCCTGAACGGAGACGCCTGTTTAATCGCCAAACCGAGTTCAACAAAGACTTCCCCAGGCAAACAAACGATCGCCAAATCTCTACCCATGGTCATAACCGTGACCTCTACAGGTAATTCTGGACCGACGCCAGCTAATGATCGGCTCAGCCCCCAGGTCATCAGATCGGTCGATTTTCCAAAGGGTTGTTTTCGCCGAAATTGGTCAATCACCAGATTTTTGTAAGAATCAACATGTTCGAGGAACTCCACTTTTTCTTTTCTTTTCGCGGCGGCAACCACCTCGCTACTAGACGCAACTTCTTCTTTGCTAACGTCCCGCAAAGGCAAATGAACTAACAAGGACTTTGCAAAAATCGAGGGGTCTTTCGAGGGAGTCAAGCTCTCCAGACCCGTCAAGATCGAATCTCCAATCGCGGCTCCAATCCAGTCGGCAGAATGACGCTGAGGGGTGGATGGATCGACATGATTAATGTCGCCACAACATCCCGTTGCAAACAACGAGATCATGTCCTCACCCATTTTCTCCTGCAAGGATTTTTCAATGAAAAACGGATAATCCGCGCTCCATTTTGTGCCGCCGACCGTATCCAGGTGGAGGGCGAAATTGCTGACAATTCCAATCGGCCTATCCTGGGAAATACTTCGAAAAAGAGCCAGACCGATTTCCGGATCTACCGGACCAGCAGACTTAACGACACCTGGGCTATCTAATTTCATCCAGGTTTTCACACTTCCATCTTGCATGACAAACCGCCGATTAAACGCAACAGGCTTCCTCTGCGGGGTCGTGCCGCAAGCCAGCGTCGCGGGTTCGGCGATGGCGTAAGCCTTGGCAATCGCTTCTACCGGAGCGGAAATCAACTTTTCGATGTATTCCGATCGGCTGGGATTTTCTCTAACGCCACCCAGGAAAAGCCATAACTCCCTCGTGTAATCAGGGGCGGTGTGAGAATGTGTTGCCGCCACAACAATATGACCGATTGGGATCCCGGTTTTTGCTGAGGCTCGCCGTCTGATCTCTTTGGAAAGGTCCGTTGCCACCCCAATCAAATCACAAACAACCAAAGCAGCTGACGTTTGGCCCTTTCGGAAAACAATGGCCTTGGCTTTCAGCGGATCAAGAACTCCTTGGGCTAAACGCTCGTGGTAGTAACCCGCCATTGGAAACCCGATCGGTGGCGTAATGTCACCTTCAGACACGCCTACCCGGAACCCCCCTGAGTCAGGCAATGTTGGCTCATCAGCCCGAGAATGTCCTAAAAAAGACATTAAACAGCAGGTTAACAACATCCAGCGAAAAAATCTCAGCATCTTATGGTGCTCCCGTGCGATTCAAAGCGAAGCATTCTACCGTATAACATCGCCCGTACCAAAAGCAGAATGAGTCAGACGCTAACGACGTCTGAATCTGAAACACGAAACCCACCAGATCGCTCACAGCACCCGCCCAAAGCATATTTCTCGGCAGATTCAGTATTCCGCAGCCCGGTTTATCAACCGAATGTCCCACCTCTGGGGAAAGACATTTACCCGTTCAGATCAAACAGCTTCGAGAACACTCTCCCTACAGAATCTCCGACGGGGTGAGAACGTCTTTCTTAAAGGAGACGGGGACGGCCGGTGAACCAATAAGCCAACACGAGACGCGGGAGCCGACGAGTTTTTGATTGAAAAACAGTTCGCGCCGGTGCCGTCATGATCGCATCTCATGAGATGGCATCCGACAAACCGATTAAAAACAACCAGGAGTTCCCCCACAAGAGATGGGACCTGCATACTTCAAACCTTCAAGGAACTCAAACGAGTTACACTCTTCGGAAAAAAATGGGACATGGTCAAACGCGGAAACGCTATTCTCGTTTCCCTGGTGGTAAATAATTTTCAAACGACGAAGCACAGCCCGCGACCAAAGGTGTTTTTCACCCGCTTTAATTTCGCAAAATTCATCACACCCCTCTCCTTTTGTTTTGCTGACCTTCACCCAGAGATCGCTTTCGGACTTGTTGTGCACGGTAATGACGACATTTGCTTTAATCGCAGCGGCCAAACCCTGATAATCCAGATCTTCATCAACGCTGTCTAACCCGGCAATAAACTGTGACTTTCCTTCTATTTCCATCCTACAATCCTGTAAGCTATTTTAGTCGGCAGTTTCTGGGGAGCGGAAACCAAAGCTCATGATAACTGTTAAATTGCATTTCCTTCATTACCCACCACGGTCTCCCTTCCACTAACCACTCGTCGGGGCATTTTTTCTCGGAAATTCGAGAGGAAGTATTTTGTTTCATTTTGTACCCCGGCAGTAAATCACGTTCCAAACGAAAACCCCTGAAGGTGATTGCCGCGATCATCGACGGGTTAACGTCCAGCGCACTCCTGCGATGTCGCGGACAACCATGTCGCGTTTCAAATTTCAATTCCTCCCTAAAAATGATCGCTCTCGATGATCCGTTTTCATTATCTCCAAGTTGAAATTTGATAACGCTCATTTCACAGATTGACGATCGTCAATCTATTCAGATCGGTCGCCCTGACCTGAATCGATTTTGGCAAACCTCCAATAAGGATTCGGCCAGCAACTCACCAACCAATCGTCTAAAAATCGAATCCATCAAAACAGCGGTGATTCCGGCCAAACTCGATTTTCGGGGGAGCTCCGGTTTTCATCTCTGCCTCAGGGGACCGACGACTCCTTCAAAGGAGTGTCGCAACTGGTTGCAATGCATTGCCTCGGTTGTTAGTTTGACGAATTCAATCGAGTTGGTTTGTTTTAGAAAGAAAAAAACAATGTCGGAGCGTATTATTTTACGAACGGGCGAATCGCTAGTCGCTGGTGGACCCCCTTTCACCGCAGCAGAACCTGAGGTCGTCATTGGTGAACTAGACGGTCCTGTCGGCACCGCTTTGGCCACCCTAACGGGAGACCAATCCATGGGACATTCGAAGGTTTTCGCCATCCTCAACACCGATATCCAGGTGCGGCCGGTCACGCTGTGTGTTAGTAAAGTCACCGTAAAAAACAGCCGTTACACCAATATCCTAATGGGTACGGTCCAAGCCGCGATTGCCAACGGAGTCCTCGATGCAGTACGCGCCGGAGACATTCCCAAGGAGAAAGCAAATGACCTTGGTATCATTTGTAGTGTCTGGTTAAATCCTGGCGTGGCTACCGACGACGACCTGGATCACAAAGCTCTATTTGACATCCACCGTAAAGCGATGGCACAGGCAATCCACAAAGCCATGGCATGTGAACCGTCAATCGACTGGTTGCTGGAGAATCAGGACAAAATCACGCACAAGTATTATCAAATGGGACTAGACGGAAAAATCTGAAAAGAGCTCTATTGAACATCCTGTTTTTCGATTGCCCATTAGAAACCCTATTGGCAGCCACAGGGCAACTAAGCGCAGGGCAACTAAACGCAGGGTAATCAGGCGCAGGGTAATCAGGCGCAGGGTAACTAAGCGGACGGCAAGAACTGGTCACGATGCTGTCCGCTTTCGCTACCCTATGCTCTTCACGACATTCGGCAGGTCCATGCCAATCGTTAGACCTGCCGGATACATCATGGCACCCAGTCCATCGATCCAAACCGTTAAATATCGGCCTTTATTTTTTCCAACGCCTGCAGAACTTCATCCATCGATGAATAACGCTGCGACGGATCAAAAGCTGTCATCCGGCGAAAAACATCCAAGATCGCACCGGTTTGATGATTAGGAAATGTTGGCAGCTCAAATCCGATACCAGATGTCAATTTTTGAAATTTCTCTCTAACCGGGATCTGGCCGTAAAGTGTATCACCGGTCACTAGATAGAACAGGGTTGCGCCCAAACTGAAAATATCGGACCGCGGATCCGCCGATGCGAAATCTCTTGCCTGTTCGGGAGCCATAAACTCAACCGTTCCAAAAATTCCATCATGGGTCAAATTGACCGTCTTGTTTGAACGGGTCCATTCAATCTTCTCGGTCACCTGCACCAATCCGAGGTCGACGATCTTGACCACACCGTCGGATGTTTGCACCATGTTGCCCGGCTTGATATCCCGGTGCACAACTCCTTTGCCATGAGCATACTGAAGACCTCTGGCAGCCTGAATAATGATCCCAATTGCATTGGAAAGTTCGATGGGGCCGTTCTTTTGGATCCTTCGTTCCATGTCTTCGCCATCGATGAATTCCATCACAAGAAAGGTGCTGCCATTCTGGTCGCCGTGCTCAAGGGCGGCCACGATATTCTCATGTCGGAGGTGCTTCAGGGTATCGATCTCGCGCTGAAAACGGCGAGTCACCTTCACCGAGTCCTCGCTGCTGGCAGTCAACACCTTCAGAGCAACCGTCTTTTTGGTACCCCTGTCGTAAGCCTTTAAGACTTTGCCGGTGCCTCCACGTCCAACCTGGTCCTGAACAACGAAATCCCCAAACTTCAACTCGCTCTCCCGACCGTGAAAAAGCATTGTGGCCTGGTACTTGGTCAGAATCCCCTTCTCAACCAGGTCGTTGACGAAGACACCGGTGTCAGTGGGAGGCTCCGGATACTCCTCAAAAATTTTTTCGAGCTCAGCCTGATTAAGAAGACCGCTACGGGTGGTCGACAATACAAAATCATCCATCGATTCCGGGGCAATCTTAAATTTTTTTCCTTGCCCTTCACTTAGGTAATCGAGCAACTCGGTCGTTTGAGATTTGCCAACCCCCGATTGGGTGCCTGTATCAGGCTGGTGATGGGCCAAAAGCCCGAGGCCAGTCACCATGCCGATTGCGACCAACCCCAGCAAGGGGTTAATAATGGTTTTGGAAATAGGGGCAGTGCCGTTGGTCGCAATCCAAAGCCCTGTCAACGTTAGCAAACACCCGAACCCTGCCGTAAAAATCATAAAACGGCGACTGCTGAAATTCCCAGCTAACCAAACCGGCACAGCATAAAGAACACAAATCGCAACGTTAAATCGAAATCCCCAGTCCAGACTGAAAAGCGCGAGAGAGAGGATAATGATTAAAAAATTCACTAAATATTCTCGTCAACTAAAGCATCAATACCGCTGGTCAAAAGAAAAAAAAAGCGGTTCGTCCCTGCCGGGAAGAACCGAGCAATCCCTTGACCTACTAAACAGGTCTTACAAGTCATCAGTTCCTAGTTTCCAATAGTCTCCTCTGCCGAAACGCGCAAGGGCTAATTTAAGCAATTATCGACACCGAAACACCCCCATTAACGCCGCAATCTATCAAGAAAGTATCGCTTTAACGGGAATACCCGGTTCAGACGACTAAAACAAACCCGTCCAAGGTCAATGTGCAGAAAGGATTTAAACATCGCAGTGGCGAGACCGCCAACGGTACGGCTTGGTCAATTGATTAGGGCGAATCGACTGCGATGCCACTGGTTATGTTACGGGAGAGCTTATAGTCAATGGCGTCGACTAAGGCTAACCAACTGGCTTCGATAATATTTTCACTCACGCCGATCGTTCTCCAAACCTCGTCGTGGTCAGCGCTTTCAATATTAACACGAATTTTGGCTGCCGTTCCGGCAACCGAATTCACCACACGCACTTTGTAATCAACCAACCGCATTTCCTGAAGCGCAGGATAAAAATCAGTCAGCCCCTTTCGAAGCGCATTGTCCAAAGCGTTCACCGGGCCATCTCCCTCTGCCACTTCGTGGCAGATGTCACTCTGAACTTTTAATTTAACGGTCGCTTCGGTGACCAATTTCTCCACACCAGCAATTGGACCGGCAGGATCGCTGTTGGCCATCTGTTCCCCGTGCGAACTCCCGTCGGAGGCCACCTCTACGTGATATTTGATTCTTTGAAAAAAGGGGCTGTATAAACCAGCACATTTTCGAACCAACAAATCAAAGGACGCCTCCGCCGCCTCGTATTGGTAGCCTTGACTTTCAAGGGTGATAACACGGGCAAGTATTTTGCCCATCAGCTCGCGATCATGATCAAGCCCATATTCCTTGGTAAGAGCTTGAATGTTACTGCGGCCGGACAACTCACTTACTAGAATACGACGCTCATTGCCAACACTCTGCGGATCAATATGTTCGTAGCTCGATGCAGATCGGTTGACCGCATGCACGTGCATCCCTCCTTTGTGTGCAAACGCGCTTTGCCCAACAAAAGGCTGACCATTTCTAAGATTCATGTTGGCCACTTCGGACACAAAGCGTGATAATTCCGTCAACGATTCCAAACCTAGATCCTGCAAAACCTGGTACCCGTCGTTTTTGACGCCGAGATTGGCAAGGATCGAAATCAGGTCCGCGTTTCCGCATCTTTCGCCGATTCCATTGATCGTGCCCTGCACTTGTCGGCACCCCGCTTCGATGGCAAATAATGAATTGGCTACTGCAAGATCGCAATCATTGTGACAATGAATTCCCAATTCACAGTTGTATGACCGCAAGACATCACCAGCCTGAGAAACAATTTCGGAAATCTCGCGGGGTGTCGTCCCGCCGTTGGTATCGCAAAAGACGATCGCATTTGCCCCCGACTCCGCTGCAGCGATCAGGGTTTGGACAGCATAATCGGCATTGGCTTTCCAGCCGTCAAAAAAATGTTCCGCATCATAAATAACCTCGCGTCCTTCCGAGTTCATTAAAGCAAGGCTATCCGAAATCATGGCAAGATTTTCTTCCAGTGTGACCCGCAACACTTCGGTCACATGAAAATCCCAGGTCTTGCCAACAATGGTGGTAACCGGTGCCTGGGAAGCCAGCAGGGCAACCATGCCCGGATCGGCGGCGGCGGAAACCCCTTTCCGCCGGGTCATCCCAAATGCACAAACCTTCGTGTTCTGAAGACCAGCCTCCCGAATCTGCGAGAAAAACTCTGCGTCTTTTTCATTGCTTAGCGGATAGCCACCCTCGATATAATCAACACCGACCTCATCGAGTCTTTTGCTAATCTGCAGTTTATCCTGTAGGGAAAAACTAATACCTTCTCCCTGGGCACCATCACGAAGAGTAGTGTCATAAATCTTGACCGTTGTCACGAACTTGCCATTGGTGGAGGATGGAAATCACCCAAGATACACTAGATTCTGCTAACGCATTTGATGGAAAGCCATAAAATCCCGTCGTTTATCCGCTGATTAATTCGACGTCAAAAAGTTGCACCGAATGGCTAAATTAGGGGTCCGATGATCGCCTACTCAAAATCCAAATCGGCGTTATTCCAACAGGAAGATCCAAATTGGTAATCACCGGGCGTCTACCGCCCTCGACAAACAGGGTGCATCGTTAGTCATGTAAGCAGGAACGGTCCATTTTTAATAAATCGTCAGCCACCTTGGTCGCGGTTGCTCAAAAGATGTTAGGTTTTAAAGGGGTCGCATTGTCAGTTCTACATTAATGCCATCTGGATGTTCCGAATCGCTTCAATTCATCAACCCGATATGCCAACATCACACCTGCCACCAAGCGTTTTGCTATTTCTTTTAATCAGCCTGGTCAAAACCCCCGGATATGCCGACGAAATCGACTTTGCCCATGAAGTCGTGCCCATCCTGAAAAAACGATGCGCAGAATGCCATTCCAACGGAACCTACAAAGGGGGCTTCTCGATCGATAATCGACAAGCGTTCCTCAAGTCCGGCCACGCAATTCCTCGCCAACCCACCAAAAGCGAATTGATTTCCAGGATCCATTCGAATGATCCGGATGAACAGATGCCACCCGAAGGTGACCGACTGACTCCGATGGAAATAGCCACACTGACCAGGTGGATCGAATCCGGCATTCCCTGGGAACCCGGTTTTTCTTTTCAAAAACAAAAGTGGCAAGCACCGATCGGTCCTCGTCGACCTCCCTTGCCAAAGGGTCCCGGTAACCCGATTGACCGCATCGTCAATCAATATTTTTCCTCACATAAAATCCGTTGGCCAGACACCGTTAGCGACGACCAGTTTTATCGTCGTGTGAATCTCGACTTGATCGGTCTGCCGCCAGACCAGAAAGAGCTCCAGAGATTTCTTTCCGACCCAAAGCCCAACAAAAGAGTCCAATTGATCCGTGACGTCCTGAGTCAAAACGTGCATTACGCTGATCATTGGCTCACGTTTTGGAACGACCATCTGCGTAATGACTATGTCGGCACCGGTTATATTGACGGCGGCAGAAAACAAATTTCATCCTGGCTTTATCAATCACTCCACGACAATAAGCCATTTGATCAATTTGCCAGAGAGTTAATTTCTCCCTCGACCGAATCGGAAGGTTTCATTCGGGGAATCCAATGGCGGGGCAACGTCAATGCCAGCCAGGTGAGGGAACTTCAATTCGCCCAAAGTATTTCCCAGGTTTTCCTCGGAGAAAATATCAAGTGCGCCTCTTGCCACGACAGCTTTATCAACGACTGGAAGCTAACCGATGCTTACGGTTTAGCTGCGATCATTGCCGACCGCCCGTTGGAAATGTTTCAATGCGACAAACCGACCGGCAAAACGGCCGTGATCAAGTTCTTATGGCCTGAACTGGGATCCATCGACGGCTCGCTTTCAAAGTCAAAACGTCTGGAAAGGACTGCTCATCTGATCACCAAACCGGAAAATGGCCGTTTTGCTAGGACCATTGTGAACCGCCTTTGGAAGCGGATGATGGGACGGGGCTTGGTTGAACCTGTCGACATGATGGCCAATCGTCCCTGGGACGAGGACCTTCTTGACTTTTTGGCGATCGATCTAGCCGACAATCATTATGACCTGAAAAAGACCATGTCCCTGATTGCCAATTCTAATATTTACCAATCGAAATCTCGGGTCCAGAACCAGATCCCTGATGTCGGCTATACATTTAAAGGCCCGATTGCCCGTCGTTTGACTGCTGAACAATTCCTGGACTCCATCCATCGAATCACCCAAACGGTGCCCCGTGGAAAGCGGGTCAACCTACCCCTTTTTACCGGAAATCAAGCTGAACAATCAAAAGCCGTTCTGTCATCATGGATTTGGTCGCAACCCGACTCCAACAGAGCATTTCCAGGAGAAGTGGTCCAATTTCATTCAACGTGGGAATCGAAACAGAATCCTCCAAACTCGGTGCTGACGGTCACATGCGACAATTCGTACCAATTAACCATCAATGGAAAACCGGTCAAAAAGGATGATCACTGGGAAACCATTGAGAGCATCAACCTGACCTCCTACCTGAAAAAAGGCACCAACCAAATCAGAATCCAAGCCACCAACCTTGGAAATACAGCCAATCCCGCCGGTCTCTATGTTTCCTTGATCAGCAATCGTCAACACCAACAACTGACCTGGATGGTCAAAGAAGGGCAATCCTCGCGGCCAGCGGTTGTCTTAAAAGATCAACAAATCTGGCAACAGGTTCATGCCAAGATTAATCAGCAAGAGCAAATCGCGTTGACGCAAAAGCAACCTGTCCAACTACGGGTCGCGTTAACGGTGTCCGATCCCCTGATGCGATCCCTTGGTCGGCCAAACCGCGAGCAAATCGTGACAACCCGTGATGATCAACTCTCTACGCTCCAGGCTCTTGACCTCAGTAACGGGCAAATCCTGATGGAAATTCTCGAGCGTGGAGCGGGTCAACTGATTAACAAGTATCCTTCCCCGGATAAATTGGCGAACCACGTCTACCAGACAGCTCTTTCTCGAAAGCCATCCCTGAAGGAATCCGACGTCATTGCATCCATCCTGGGCCAAAAACTGACCCGGGAATCGGTCGCCGATTTCCTTTGGTCAGTGATCATGTTACCGGAGTTTCAATATGTACGATAACAACAACCAAACCACTGAATTATCAGGTCAATCCACTGACCGGCAGATTGCCCGCCGAGAATTTTTGCAGGCAACGATGACAGCCTCCGCAACCACTCTGGCACTGGGCGCTCCGCAGTCACTGACCGCCGCCAGTCCCCATGGTGGCATGGCAGAAATCGCAGCCAGAAAAATAGCACCCAAAGCAGACACCTGCATCCTGCTCTGGATGGCTGGTGGAATGGCGGCGCCGGACACGTTTAATCCACAACGATATTTCCCCTTCGAGGTAGGAATCCCGGTCGAGAAAATCATCAGTACGTTTCCAGCCATCGATACCGTTGTTGACAATATCAAGATCACCAGCGGCCTTGAAAACATTGCCAAGATCATGGATCGCGGAACGTTAATTCGCAGTCACGTTTTACCTGACCTTGGCCACATCCTCCATTCACGGCATCAGTACCATTGGCACACCGGTTACGTTCCTCCGCAAACGGTTGCAGCGCCTCATTTGGGTGCCTGGATGGCCAAACTTTTAGGACCCAACAACCCTGCCATCCCGGCTTTTATTGACATTGGTCAACGACTGGAGGGAGTTGGAGAAAAAGAAGAACTCAAGGCTTTTCACACCGCCGGATTTCTTGGTTCGGAATACGGACCGTTTGTTCTTCCGTTTCCCCAGAATGCGATTCAGTCGGTCAAGCCTCCCAAGGGGATGACGCCGGCCCGGTTTGAAAAACGGAATAAGCATTTTCGGGAGTTGATCAAACGCAGCCCGCAAGCGGAATTTGCATCGGACTACCATCAGGAGTCTTTGATTCGTTCGATGGAAAATGCTTATCGTTTGCTCAGCAGCAAGGAAAGAAGTGCATTTGACCTGACTTTGGAACCAGAGGAATCCTACAAAAATTACGATACCGGCCGTTTTGGCCAGGGATGTTTATTGGCACGACGATTAACCGAAGCAGGTGCTCGATTTATCGAGGTAACCACCGAATACGTCCCGTTTGTCAGCTGGGACACCCACGAAAACGGGCACACAACAGTCGCTAAAATGAAAAAAGAAATCGATCGACCGATTGCCCAGCTGATTCTGGATCTTGAAGAGCGTGGACTTCTGGACCGCACGTTAGTCATTGTTGCCAGCGAATTCAGCCGGGACATGATGATTGAAGGGGTACCGGGCAGCAATGCCCGCGACCAATCCAGAGCCAAAACCGATGTCTTGAAAGAACTCAAACATTACGGCCAGCATCGCCATTTCACCGGCTCCAGTTCGGTCTTGATGTTTGGTGGCGGCATCAAGAAAGGCCATCTTTATGGTGAAACCCGCAATGAACGTCCGTTGATGGTTACCCAAAACCCCATCACCCTTCCCGATTTGCACGCTACTATTTTCCATGCCATGGGCATCGCACCAGATGCAGGATTCGACATTGAGGAACGGCCCTTTTACGCGACTCGCGACGGCAAAGGAAAACCCCACATGGAGTTATTTGCTTGAGTCCCAATCATGGTGCCGAGTTGGACTGGTTTACCAGCGATCAAGTCAACCAACGTGGCGAATTTCTATCTGTCCGGTCGTGACGACTCTCGAGATTCCTGCAAATTCGCCCCGCAATTCCCGCGCAGTTTTCCCGGAAAACCAAATTGAAAATGGGGCTGGGCAATCACAAAACCTCCAATCCTCGCCCGGTTTGCCGGGGGGGGGGATTCTGGCTGGATTGGCTTGAAATGATTCGCGACTTGATTCCTGACTCATGTTGGTCCCGGCGGCAGCCCTAACTACGTTGGAGGACCGGCCGTATTGAAATAGACACCCACCCTTGTTTTTGGTAGATAGTTCTTGCTGGCAGATCACACAAACTCGACAAGCCAGTGGTGACCCAAGTCATCTTCCCAATGAGTGCCTGATAACTGGGCATTAGACACTCAGTCAGTCAATACCGATGCTGGGAAATCCGGCAGCTCGGCAGTCTATCACGGACACTTATTGAATGCTGTCGCAGGAAAATCAAAATTCTGGCACAGGTACCTGCCGGCGGGTTCAATCGATCTTGCAGACTTTGCTGGGAATTTCCCTGGTTCAAACGGCAATCTGGGTTCCTACTTTTGGTGTTCGCAGCTGCTGCATCTTGCTGGCATTACCCTGTTTTATTGACTGCTATTTTCGATTTCCCCCAAAGAGCCGGGGCTCCGAAAAAAGAACATCGGGCTACGTGACGGCCATCATGATCCTCGCTTCGATAGCACTGGCGATGTTCCTGGGACTGTTATTCTGGGCGTTGGATCTCTGGAGCCCCCATCAGCTCAACTCCATGGGTCGTTCGGTGCAGGATTGGTCCATAGTCAAAATCCCAACAGTGATCATCCAGCAAATCGTATTTCAATTGATCATCCTCCCGACCCTGTACTATGCCACCGGAAATAAGACCTTGGCCGTTTTAGCGTCGGCGAGTCTATTTGGGTTATTTCACCTTCCGAACCCACTCCTGGTAGTCGTGACGCTGATGGCCGGAGTCGTTTGGTTTTCCGTGGCGATTCGTCTCCAAAACGCTCTATTTCCCATCGTGGTTTCCCACCTGGTTTTGGCAATCGCCATTGGAAATCTGGCGGATGAGTACCTTCTGGATATGCGAGTAGGGCCTGTTTGTTTTCAAAAATGGCCGGACGGTATCCGGGGCGCGAGCGACGACCAATCACTCTGGGTCTATCCCCGGGTTCTCAGGGGAGAAATCACGGAAATCACTCAAAACGGTCAAGACATCACAATTCGCGGACGAGCCTATGATCCGCTGCGAAAAAAGTCACCCGCGGAGATCCTGGTTGTCTTTGGCTCCTATGGCTCTCAAAACAATGGTCAATCGGAATGGTTTCCTCAGATCGTTCACTCGGTGAACACGGTTTCGCAGCGAGGCGCATTCCAACTCACAGTGGCTGCCACACCGGAAACCAGCGCCCCCGAAATCCGGATTTTTGCTCGACATCGATTGGGCTGGAGTTACCCTGTCAACCACTCCGTTCGGTATCAGGCCCTTTCCTCAGATCCCACAGGACAGGACATCGCCTTGTTCCCTCAGGAGTTTCACGGCAACGTCGGCCATATCAAGCCCCGTAAAAACAGCACCGATGTGATCGGATGGGGATTTTCTCTACAGGATCGAAACCTGATCGATCAACTGTTAGTGTTTTCTAAAAACCGGCTGATTCCACTCACTATTGAACGGAGAAAACGAATCGAAGTTGCTGACTATTATGATGACCCATCACTAATGGACTGTGGATTCATCGCCCGGATACCACTTGATGTGGCCATCGATCCAGAAGAGAGCCAGTTTTATGTCCGGTCCAACCGGGGAACCATCGAACGTTTGCCGATCAAACGGAGGCACGATGTCGGTCACCATTTCAAGTCAGCCAGCGTCGATTCCAAGATCATCCGCTAAGCCAGTCTGGCTTGGCTGTGATGCCCAAACAGTCACTAAAACCGGGGCAATCTTTTCCCATCTCGTTGTTTTTGCTGCGACTCTGCCGCTTCGTCGGTGTCGACGATCCATCAGTCAAGGCCAAGCCCTCCATTTCGGAAGCAGCCACAACAACGCCGTGTGAGCGTTGAGTGTGAGCCAGTGCCGACAGCGTCCCAAGAAGTTACGCACATCAAGCTGTTGATTTGAACCGCCGACGATTTGTCACCAAGGCAATCGATAACCAGGGCAATAGATAACGAGGGCAATTTATCACAACTGCAATCGCCTAGGCGGCATCGTTATCGCCTAAATGGAGACCGGCCGGACTAGATCTCCCTGTCGGGCACAACCTCAGCCTCAGCCAACCGCAGCCAACCGCAGCCAACTCTTGAATGAGAGCCCTCAGAGCAGCACACTCTTTAATCAGCGACTTTTTAACCGCCTCAATAATGATCGGGCCGCCGGAAGTTGATTGCGTACTTGCCAGCGATTGCGTACTTGCCAGCGATTGCGTACTTGCCAGCGAGTGCGTACTTGCCAGCGAGTGCGTACTTGCCAGCGAGTGCGTAGTCCAACCCCTTCGTACAGCCATCCACAAGACTATGATTCGGGAGTTGCTTCGGATTTCATGAGCATCAGCAAGACAGGGGAAGCCACGAAAATCGAACTATAAGTTCCCACAATAACGCCCACAACCAAAGCAAATGCGAATCCATGAATGGCGTCACCACCAGCCCCGTAAAGGATAATCACCACAATGAAGGTTGTTAGCGAAGTTAGGATCGTTCTGCTCAGCGTCTGATTAAGACTCCGATTCACCATATCTCCAGATAGCTTGGGGTTCTTCCCCCGCACCTCCCGGATACGATCAAAAACGACGATCGTGTCATTCAGCGAGTAACCGATAATCGTCAATAACGCGGCAATGACGGCCAAGCTGATTTTGAAGTTTTCGACGAGTATGATCCCCAAAAAGGGAGCCAACCAAAAACTGATCGCAATCGCTCCCAAAACGACAAGCACATCATGGATCAAAGCAACCACGGCCGCCAATCCAAAAGAAACTCGTTGAAATCGAATCCAGATATAGGCAACAATTCCAACCAAACTGGCAAACATGGCAGCAAACGCTCGCAACCATGCTTTCTGAGCAAATCGTTCCCCGACCTCTTTGGCCTGTGGTAAGAAAACCTCCTGGTTGTAGGTTGAGATCATCTGTTCAAGAATTCTCTCACCGTGATCTGCACCCTGGGTTGTTATTTCGACCTCCCAAACATCCGTTTCGTATTCGACACCTTCGGTAATAAAATTGCCACCTGCGACGCCATCCCGCAACTTGATGTTGTCGGTCGTGTAATTGTCAAGGCTCAGTTTTTTGGCAGCGTCTTCAAAATCACCTCTCAAACTCGCCGCTTTCTTTTTCAAAGTAGAATCTTTCAAGGACAATTTAAACTCGAGCTTGGCGGTCGTGACAAAACGACTGTTCTGAATTCCGGATTCATTGATTGCCGCAGGATCTAAATTCTCTTGCAGACTCTTGGTCTCTATGTCTGACCCATTGGCCGTGGGTTCAGCCTGCTTGGGTTCGGCCTGCTTGGGTTCGGCCTGCTTGGGTTCGGCCTGCTTGGGTTCGGCCTGCTTGGGTT
>JABAAE010000010.1:33530-46056 GCA_014238905.1 Planctomycetota bacterium | reverse complement strand
GGTTCGCTAGTTTCCTGAACTGTGCTGCCGGGAAGAACGTCGCTTGAGTCCTGAGGCTCCTGCCAGTCACATGAATCGGATTCTATATTACACCCATCCGACTGCTTTTGGTCTGCTTCATTCTTCGCTTCATTCTTCGCTTCATCGTCTGCATCGGTTTCCGTCGTTTCAGGTCCGGTCGCGTTCGTTACAGGCGTGTCAGGTCCGGTCGCGGGAGTTGCCGATTTTTCATCATCCGAAACCTCCACGGACTCATTCTTCTCACCATCCGGACCGTTAGCAGCGTCATCGTCCTCAGGCAACACAGGCCCGCTGGTCACTTCAAAGGAGACCGACTGCTTGGCCAACTGCCCCTCAAAATGACTGAGAATCAAATCGCTCAGAGATTTTTCACCATCCTTGGATTTAATATTACTTTCAAAACGGTAGTAGGTCTGAGACGGATAGAGATCCGAAGTTAATTCCGCCACCGAAATCTCAGCCTGCGAGTCGTTGACCATCGTTTTCGACTCAATCTTCCTGAGAATCTGATTGATGTCCTCCAGCGGCGTCGCTTCGGAAAAGACCACCTTGGCCATCGATCCCCCAGCAAGGTCGTGATTCAACATCGTACCGCCGCGAGCGAAAATTGCACCGATTCCAACAGCGATAAAGATGGCCGAAAACACAAACGCAACCGAACGCTTTCCAACAAAATTGATATTTGAGTTGGTAAACAATCGCGCCCCACCCAAATTTTTCAACCAACGTTTTTTCTCAAATACATCAAACAATACTCTGGAACAGAAAATCGCCGTAAACATACTGAGCACAATTCCGAGCATCAATGCTACAGAAAAACTCTTCAGCTGTTCATTTCCAATCACATAGAGAATGAATGCGGTGATGAATGTCGTAATGTTCGCATCCACAATAGTCGTTGTCGCCCGTTGAAAACCATTTCGAATCGCCATACGGAGCGTCGCGTCTTTTGACAATTCCTCACGAATACGTTCGAAGATCAGAACGTTGGCATCCACCGACATTCCCACCGTCAAGACCAAGCCGGCCAGACCGTTGAGGGTTAACGGCTGTCCCAGCATCATGATGACCGTCAAGATCATCGTCATGTTCAAGATCAACGCCAAGCAGGAAACAATCCCTGCGATTTGATAGTAGACAACCAGAAAACCAAGAATCAGGACAAACGAAGCACCAATCGCCCAAAAGCCACGGTCCTTCATTTCCTGACCCATCGTGGAGTCAATCAGGTCACCCCCACCATCGGGGCTCTGTAACGTCGTTCGCAATTGCCCCGCCTTGAGAATAGAAATCAGATCCCTGACTTCCTTGGAAGTGAAATCGCCCTCGATAATCCCGTTCTTGAAAATCTTACTGTTAATATTGGGTGCCGAAAGCAGCTCGCCATCGAGAATCATCCCCAGAGAACGGCCAATATTATTTCCGGTCAAACGGCTGAATTTCGGAACGCCCTCTTTTTTCAAAGTAAACTCAACCGCGGGTCGCCCCGTTCGGTCGGTCGTCGATCGAACCAAATTGGGGACCAAGTCACCCCCCTCAACATTTTCTTTTTCGGGCGGTTCGATCACCAGAATTTGCATGCGAGCGTTGGGGAACTCCGTGATGTAATTTTCGTTCCACCAATCCGCCAAAAACGCCGAAAGAAGCTTGGGATTTTGGAGAAATCTCACACCTTCGGGACTGTCTGGATTCAAACCTTCAGGCATCGACGGGATTTGATTGATGATCTCCCCGGTTGCCGAGTTCCGAACCAGAACATTCACACCCATTTGCTGATTAAAGGGTAACGTATACCGGTAGGGACGGGTTTTAAGCTTCAGCTGCCGCGATCTCTCGGCATCCAGCAATCCGACGTTCACCCAGCGTCCCAATAGGCTGTCGCCACTTCCCCCAGCACTTCGGACTTCCGAACGACCTCGCAGGTCCATATTCAAGCCGCTTGCCTGAGCCATCGCAGCATCAATTGTCGCCGAATGCTCCTCTTCTGTTTTCCTTGCCAGAATTCTGAATTGAAGATAGCCAGCTTTTTTAATCCGATCGAGAATCCGATCGGCCTCTGCCCCCGGTTCAACGCCAGGGATCGTGATTTCTATTTGATCATTTCCTAACGCT
Organism: Planctomycetota bacterium; assembly: GCA_014238905.1. Classification (GTDB taxonomy): domain Bacteria; phylum Planctomycetota; class Planctomycetia; order Pirellulales; family Pirellulaceae; genus JABAAE01. Next base: position 43,923 of record JABAAE010000010.1, on the reverse strand, counting down.
CGCAAATCAACCTCGTAGATGCCCGACGGATCAATTCGTTTCTTGAGCTGATCGATCACATTTTCGACCGATTCCTGATTCGCACCATTTTCCTTGGCATCGCGATTGGCCTTGGCACGGACTTCGTCGACACTGACCGCACTGTCATCGTCCTTATCCATGACAGCCCATTCGGCTCTTCTATCCTGCGGCACCTCGTCAGCGTCCAGAATTTGGTCCCCATTTTTGTCGTATCCCAGCCACTTATCGACAACCAATTCTGGATCATTGTCGAGATTCAAGTCTACGATAAACGTCACGCCACCTTTTAAATCCACACCGAATTTGGGCGGCCAGTTGTCGCTAACGTAATAGGCCGAAAAGAGGACGCAGAAGAAAATCAAGCTCAGCTTCCAACCGTGCTCCTGAATTTTCACACTCCGGGCGATCGTTTTACCGGCAAAGAAAGAAATCGCGATGATGGCGATTAATATCAAAGGGGTAAACCACCACTGATTCGTGAAGGGAACTTTTTCGGCGACTTGATCTACCTGCGCAAAAAGCGACAACAATTCCATAGTTCGATTTATAAAAAAAGTGATTGTTGAAACAAAAACTGGTAATCGGCCCCGAGCGTCGTCGGCAACGGATTATAACTTCTTTGGCGACTCCGCCTGAGAACTTTCTGACTCAGTGTTTTTTTCCTCGTTGGAAATAACAGTCGAAATCGACGTCTTAAGAATTTTCATACGTGCATTGGTAGATTCGTCAACACGCAGCATCAAAAACGGATCGTCCTGTTTTATCGAAGCCACCGTGCCGAAAATCCCACCAGCGGTGATCACCTTGTCATTTTTCTTCAGGCGATCCAGTTGCTCCTTGCGTTTTTTCTGGTCGTTTCGAGGAATCATCATTAACAGCAGATAAACACCGCATACAATGAGAATTGGAAACCAAAGGCTTTGCATGAAGGAACCCTCGCCGCCAGCGGGCGCTTCAGCCGCACCGCCGCCAGCGTTGGCTGCGGTTGGTTCCTCATCGCCTTGAGCGAAGAGAAAAGGCAAAAAAGCCATTTCGTAAATTGTCGGTACGTTCATTAATTCCGGTCGCCACTGCGATATCTATCAGCGATTTGCATCCTATGCAAATCGAAATCCGATCCACAGTCATGAGAAAAAAACCCGATCGGATCCCCAAAAAATGGAGTCGAAAACCGTCGAATTGGTAATTGAGTAATGATAAAGCCTTTGCTATCAACGGGCAATAGCTACTTTTAACGGTCTAAATCCACTTCTGACCGGCTCCTTGATCGCCGCTGGTATCGGGCATCAACAACCTCCAGACGCCTTGTAGCCAACTCGCCCTCTTTCACCACTGGCGATCACGATGGGCCGGCCGCCCAATTTGTCATACTTTGTTCGAGAAATCCCGAGAATTCATCGGCCAAGATCGCCTGCCTGGCATTTTGCATCAGCCGTTGGTAATAGGTCAGATTATGAACAGAAAGAATAATCGGGCCGAGCATCTCCTTGGCGACGAACAGATGGCGGATGTAGGCTCGGCTAAATTGAGAAACCGCCGATTGGAAGCCTTTTTGAATCGGCCCGGGATCTGCCTCGAATTGTTGATTCCGAAACCGTAAAGGGCCATTATCGGTAAAAGCAAGAGCATTTCGACCATTGCGTGTGGGCATGACGCAATCAAACATATCGATTCCGCGTAATACGCCTTGCAACAGGTCCTCAGGACGACCAACGCCCATCAAGTAACGCGGTTTCGCCTCGGGCAGTTCGGGACAGGTCACATCCAGCGTAGCGTACATCTCATCGGGGGCTTCGCCAACACTCAGGCCCCCCACAGCGTACCCTGGAAAATCCATCGCCGATAAGTCCCTCGCAGACTGGCGTCGCAATGTCGGATCAAGCCCACCCTGCACGATTGCGAATAACGCCTGATAGGGATGCTCGGCGTACTCTCGGCAACGGGCCGCCCACCGCGTTGAACGGTGACAGGCATCCTCAATCGCGTTTTGGCTATTGGGCAAGGCGACCACATGATCAAACGCCATGGCAATATCACTACCAAGTTTTTGCTGAATTTCGATGGATTTTTCCGGAGTCAAATCCAACTCAGCCCCGTCGATATGGGAGCGAAAAACGACCCCCTGCTCGGTCACCTTGTTCATCTTGGCAAGACTAAACACTTGAAAGCCACCACTATCGGTCAGGATCGGACCAGGCCAGTCCATGAAGGTATGCAATCCCCCCAGGGAATCGATGATGTCCTCCCCTGGTCGCAGGGCAAGGTGATAGGTATTGCAAAGCACCAGCTTGGCGTCGGTGCTCCGCACCAGATCCGGCGTCAGCCCCTTGACTGTCGCCAAAGTGCCAACGGGCATAAACACCGGCGTCTCAACAATCCCCCGCCGGGTGTGCAACAAACCGGCCCGCGCACCTGTTTTGGCGTCCTGATGTTGCAATTCAAAACGCAGCGGGGAGCTCATTGGCCGATCTTCCAATCCCGTTAAAAAACACAGCCACAACGCAAGGGCGGATCGACCCATCGACGATGGTAATCATCCCGGATACCAACCTGGCACCACCCCATTGCCCAACTGCCGATGCTAATTGACCCCCAATGACAGCACCTCCGGACATTTAGCGATAACGAACGTTTAGCGATAACGGACGTTTCGAGGGATCCTTTTGGGGCGGATAACTTAACACCAAAACCGTCACATTGGGCTGTCAGCCATCCACCAAAATTCCGTCCGGGCAACACGCACTTCACGATTGCCGCCTGCCGTTCAGGGAGACCGTTAAAATAGAGAGAGTTATTCCCCTCTTAACTTCAGCCCTGCCTGTGTCAGTTTTTCGCGAATTTCGTTCAAACTTGTGACACCAAAATTTTTGCACTCCAGCAAGTCATCTCCCGATTTTCGCATCAATTCACCGATACTGGCCATACCCAGACGGTTCATGCATTTTCGAGCCCGCACTGACAAATTCAGATCGCTAATGGGGCGATCCAAAAGTGCCTGCTCGTCCGGAGAAAGGTGCGAGGTGTCAACTGGCTCGTCCTGCTTGACAGCTTCGGCAGAATGCTGACCAATTCGGAGGCCTTTCGCTGACAACATTTCCCGAATTTCCACCAAACTCGTTTCACCAAAGTTCTTACTGGCGAGCAACTCGCCCTCAGAGATCTTGGTGAGATCTCCTAACATTTGAATCCCCATATTCTCGAGGCAATTACGACTGCGTACTGAAAGCTCGAAATCCGTCACCGGCGTCTTGAGCACATTACGCATCCGTTCTTCTTCTTTTTGCTTGTTGTAATCCCACTCGTCGCCTGAAGCCATTGCGTCCCGCAGGTATAGCTTGGCTCGTTCATGAGCAGGAAAAACATCGAGAATCCTCTCGTAGCAACGACGAGCCTGATCATTCTGATCAAGGTCCTCGTAGAGCAATCCGAGATTTAAAAGCGAACCAACATTGGTGGGAAACACTGACGCCGCTCGCTGATAAAGGCTCAATGCCATCTCATCGTTTCCGCGGCGGTCGTTCTCTAAACCCAAGCCAAACAATGCCCCGGGATGCCCCGGATCAAGCTCGATGGCTTTCTCGTAAAGAGCAATCACTTCTTGGGGATTTCCACCAACAGCGGCAACTGTCGCACCGCGTTGATAGCGATACTCGGCGGTCTGCTCAATCTGCCCAAACATCTGGTCAAGAATTCCCATCGCCTTCTCAACCCGGTTGGAATATCGCAACGCCTCCACGATCCCCAGATTGCAATAGTCCTTGTCGTAACCACCTTTGGTACTGGCTTCAAAAGAAGCGATAGCTTCATCGTGTTTACCTTGCGCAAAATAAGCCTTGCCCAGATAAAAATTAGCCACCGCCCCGCTGTCTGCGTTGGTCAGTATTTCAGCACTCTTGGCATAGCTCCCCAAGATGTAATACCCGACCCCTAATTTTACGGCGGCAGCGGGCGTCCTCTCGGTATGTCCAGCCATTTCCGCAATGACATCTTTCATCACTGCGAATTGCGCATAATTATTTGAAATTTCATGATTGATTTCTTCGATTTCTCTGGGCCCAAACGAACTGTTGGACAGAAAAATTTCGCGAAGATCTACAATTTGAATTTCAGTCATTCAAAACTCCGATTTAGCACTCAGGTCAATAAGGAATTGTGTCAGCTCGTTAAAAAGAGCCAGCGGCGGGAATCGAACCCGCAACCCCCGCATTACGAATGCGGTGCTCTGCCAATTGAAGCTACGCTGGCGTAGCCGTTTACTACCGACAAGACCTTACATGGTAACGACTTAACTGTATTCTCGTAAAGGGGAACCCAGCAGCCTATTGATAATCGACTCGATAGGATCATCCAATCCGTAATCCCCCCAAATTTCAGAAAATAGAACCATATTGACGTCGACGTTCGGTTCGCCAAATCCTTTGCCGCTGAATTCGCCGTTATCCGGCGTTGTTGCTGGAAATCCGATCGAGACCAACAAAACGGGGAAACCTCTGTTCGGATGGGCAATTCGCGGCTGTCTCATTCCCGCGATACGGTTTCGCCACCGTTGAGGGTGCTTAAAGCTCGCCAGTTTTCCAAATTAATTTGATCCGAAGTTGTGCTGACTGATCCATCGGCCATCAGCGAATTCACCAAACCTGGGTGATAACTTCGCGAGGTGACTGCGGCATAGGTCACGTTTCCATTGGGGGCAGCGGGGGCCTTTCCTTCACGGTAACTGGTCCAGTCAATATCCCACGTCGTTTGGTCGACTTCACATTTCACCGCGTGATTGGGTCCGAAAAAGGTCGTAAAACCAGACTGGTGTACCCGACCATCGACCCATTCAGTATGCCCGGTCGTCGGCTTGAAATTCCCCACCCCACACAGGTCTGCCTCTGAAACCGTGTCCGAATCCGGGACCTCGGCAGAGTCGCGAAAATAGGGTGTATAGGCTTTGACCTCCGACATGAGCGTGGTATTGCTCAATCCATCGCGAAACCAACTAAACCGCCGGTAACTGTTGGGGAAAAACGCACCGCTTCCCCCTTGGTCTCGATTCGGATCATAAACCAACCAAACCCCCATATTCACGGCATAATTCAACGGGTAATGCACCACGACACCATTTTTTTCACGGGCCCGATCCTTGATTTCGGATGGACAGATCAAAAAGGGAATTTTCATGGTTTTCACCTTAACTCCCTCATCATATCCGACACCAAAGTCAATAAAGTCGTACAGATTCCCCTGTTCAATAAACGGGAGAATTCTAGCCTGAGCGGACCAGCTTGAACGTGGCTCTCGTGGATCAAACACCGAACCGGGAGGCAATTGACGGAGCGTCGATTCATAATTGTGGAACGCCAGTCCCAGCTGCCGCAAATTATTTTGACAGGTGATCCGCCGGGCGGCCTCGCGAGCAGCTTGCACAGCCGGTAACAAAATCGCGATCAGAATCCCAATGATCGCGATAACGACCAACATTTCCACCAGAGTAAATCCATTCCGTTTTATTCTCATTTCCTCTACCGCCTATTCAACTTACCATTCCTTAACTCGGCTTATGATATCGAGACTCAGTCTCAATAACAACCCGTCATCCCTTTCTATTTGAAAAAAAAGGAATAATGCGAAAGCATTAACGCCCACTGAATTGCATCTGCTGGTGTTGACCGGAACGACGCATTCGGCAGTTGTTACCGATCAACGGTTCTCGGACCATTCGCTCGGTCTTGGTGGGTTAACCGACGCCCAGTCTCAGGTGGGTGCCGCCAGCCTCTGGAACCCGCCAGCCTCTGGAACCCGCCAGCCTCTGGAACCCGCCAGCCCCGCGTAAAACCGCGTCGGCAGTGGCTTTGGCAACGGCTTAGCGGCCAAAAATGGCACTCGGGACGGACGATCCGAATCCTGCCCCAAAAATCCGTTGCCGGAATGCGAACTGCCGCTCGGAGAGTTTAAAGAGAACAGCAATGGCCAATTTCATAGCAATCCATCTGAAGACTTTGCACCAGGCGGATCGCTTCAACGACCTGCTCGGATTTCATAATCAAGACAAGTCCTATCCCCATGTTAAACACGCGGTGCATTTCTGCAGACTCAACATTCCCCGCCTCTTGCAACCAGGAGAAAACGGGCGGAACAAGCCAACTATTGGCCGTGAGATCCAGACCAATCCCCTCCGGCAAGATTCGACTCACGTTTTCATGTAACCCACCCCCGGTAATATGAGCGATTCCATGTAACCCAGCCTTCAATTCCTCGTTTTGCCGCATTTGCTTGACCAAAGAAGCGTAAATTTGGGTTGGTCGCAGCAAGACATCTTCCAGCTTTTCATCAAGATAATCGACAGTCTGGCCCACCTGCATGCCAGCCTGCTCGAACACGATTTTTCGAACTAGGCTATATCCGTTGGAATGCAATCCCGAGGAGGCAATCCCCAACAGTACATCACCATCCTCGACGGCCGAACCATCTAACATCTCGTCTTTTTCGACCACCCCGACGCAAAAACCCGCCACATCGTATTCACCTGCCTGATACATGTCCGGCATGATCGCCGTCTCACCTCCGATCAGCGCACACTCTGCTTGCGAGCAACCATCGCTTATTCCGGTCACAATCTGCTCCAACAGGTTGGGATCATCTTTTGACATGGCGACGTAGTCCAGGAAAAAAAGAGGATCGGCGCCACAACAAATCACGTCATTGACACACATGCCAACCAGATCGATACCGATCGAATCGTGCTTACCCACCATCGACGCTACTTTAAGTTTGGTGCCAACTCCATCCGTTCCGGAAACCAATACCGGGTCACGGTATTGCCGATTTTCTGAGTTCAATTGAAAAAGGCCGGCAAATCCACCTGGATTGGCAATCACATTTGATGAAAACGTTGCTTTCATCAAATTGGGCAAACGGGCCATGGATTCCTGATAAGTTTCCAGGTCCACTCCCGCAGATTTGTAGGAAGAGTTCATTTTTCTGTCATTCAGATGATGGACGGCATTTAATCCCATGGGAAAGCAAGGCGCTCTCCACGATTCAAATTGTATCGGAAGCACTGCCCGAAGTTGAGGTGGGCCTCCATGTGGAAGCGATGCAACTGTTAAAATCGACAATTTCCTTTCACATTCGCTTCGGTTGACGATCCCCGCGAGGCCTCAGATGATCGATCTGCGAAGCGTTGAACTATTTTTGAACAAGTTCTACCGGCGTCAAATCGACGTCGTATTTTCGCCCGAACACCGAGCCATCACGATCCCACCAGTTTAGCTAACACGATTCTCTTGGTTTAACCCTTCAGGAAATCGTCGGCTGAGCAATTCTTCCTTGAAAACCAAAATGAAAGAGTAATGCCTGCGTTACACGTTGTATTTATTAGTTTGCCCCAACGACATCGCAGCCGGATGCTCCCCCAATGTTAATGAAACAAGCCAACCAGGTCATGCAATTCACCCACGTTTTACCCTACGGCGCATTGCTGCACGACAACGGTGTCCAATTTGTGGTATTCAGTCGGAATGCGACGTCCATGAAAGTCCTGCTTTATGACTCTGTGGATGATCGTGAACCATCGGAGACGATCCGATTTGATCCAAAACGAGACCGCTGGGGTGATATCTGGAGCGTTTTTGTTCCCGGTCTGCGGCACGGACAACTCTACCATTACCAAGCCGACGGTCCCTTTGAGCCCGATCGAGGCATGAGATTTGATGGGACCGCCCGTCTGATTGATCCTTATGCCAAAGCCTTAGCGGGCACTTTTCAGGAAGCGACCGATGGACTGATTCGACCTCCCAAATGCGTGGTCGTAGATGAATATTTCGAGTGGGAAGGAGACCGACATCTGAAGGTCCCTCTGGCAGACACCGTGATTTACGAAATGCACGTCAGGGGTTTTACTCAGCACCCATCGAGCCAATGTCAACATCCTGGTTCCTATCTTGGTGTTATTGAAAAAATCCCCTACCTCAAGTCGTTGGGTGTGACGGCTGTCGAACTGATGCCGGTGCACGAATTTCCGACACGGAATTTCGACGGCTCATCTGACGGGCAACAGAACTATTGGGGATATGATCCAATCGCTTTCTTTTCTCCGCATCGTGGATATGCGGAGGGAAACGAACCGGCAGCCCAGGTCAACGAATTCAAACAGATGGTGCTGGAATTACACAAAGCCGGAATTGAAGTCATTCTCGACGTTGTCTTCAACCATACCTGCGAAGGTAACGAACGCGGACCGACCCTGAGCTTTAAAGGCCTGGAGAATTCGGTTTATTACATGCTCGAAGAAGGCGGAAAATTCTATAAAAATTATTCGGGATGCGGAAACACCGTCAACGGTAATCATCCAATTACCCGAGAGATGATCTTTCATTGCCTGCGCAGTTGGGTTCACAATTATCATGTGGATGGATTTCGTTTTGATTTGGCGTCCATTCTCAGCCGAGATCGAAATGGCATGCTGGTCCCCAACCCACCCTTAATCGAAGCCATCGGCGAGGACCCATTGTTGGCCGACACCAAAATCATCGCTGAGGCCTGGGACGCTGCCGGGGCATATCAGGTCGGGTCTTTCGGGGATCTGAGGTGGGCAGAATGGAATGGAAGATATCGTGACGACATCCGGCAGTTCTGGCGAGGAGACCAAGGACATTTAGGTGACTTTGCCACTCGACTGGCTGGATCCAGCGACCTCTACAGTTCTCGAAAACCGTATAGCAGCATCAACTTCATCACCTCGCATGATGGCTTTACATTGAACGACCTGGTTTCCTTCAATGAAAAACACAATTATGAAAACGGCGAAAACAACCGCGATGGTGACAACAACAACTTTGGTGACAACCATGGAGTGGAAGGCCCAACTCTTAATTCGGAGGTCAACCAGATTCGCCAACAGCAGGTCAAAAACATGTTGACGACCCTGCTTTTGAGTCAAGGCGTCCCGATGATTGTTTCTGGCGATGAATTGGGGCGCACCCAAGGGGGAAACAACAATGCGTATTGCCAAGACAATGAAATATCCTGGTTAAACTGGGAATTGCTCGACAAAAACGAAGGCCTTAACCGATTTTGCAGTGAGATCATCAAGTTCCGGAAAAGCCAGCCAACCGTCCGTCGCCGAAGATTTCTTACCGGTGAGATCAACGAGCAATCGGGATTGCCTGATGTCAGTTGGTACTCAGCCTTTGGAACCGCGGTCGACTGGCAAGGAAACGATTCCGCCCTGATTTGCCTGCTCGCCGCCAATGCCATCCGTAAGTTTGATCCCACCGCCGAAGCACAGGATGTTCTGATCCTGTTTAACGCCAACTCGGAACCACACGACTTCTTGGCGCCACCAGCGGCCAAGCTATTAGAATGGGGACTGTTTATCGATACCGCGGCAACATCACCGGATGACATTTTTCCGGTTCCAACGCCCTTCGACATCGCGAACAACGGAAAAATGACCTTGCCAGGGAAATCAACTCGGGTTTTCGTTTCGAGCCAGAGTTTCTGAATAAGTTCAGCGGCCCGTTTCAACGGTCACGGCGACGGTCCCTTTCATGGCTGACCGCGTGCTGAATTTTGTTGACGGCGTTTGAAAGCAGTTCGTTAAAATTCTCTCCGTGGGCATCAATGCTGATCATCTTACCTTTCTTGGGGTACACATGAATTCGGCAGCGACCATCGAATTTTCCGCTGTCGCTGGTTTCATCTTCGAAATGCACCTCGACTGACTTGATTTCGTCAGCATAATTTTTCAATGTTCTGGCAACCCTTTCTTCGGTAACCGCTTTGGTTCCTTCGGGCAAAAAAAAGGTTGTTTTTTCTTTCGCGACCAGTTTCTTTGTGTTGACCGTAATATCCATATTCTTTTCCGTTGGGCTGTAATCGTTTGTTGGCGGATCATTCTTTAAACGCTCTGCAGATTCTTTGCCAGATCGCTTCTTTGCCAGATCGCATCTTAAGTCATCACTCAATGCATTTTGAATGGATCCGGTTGAATTTTCCTGGAATCAATTTTCCTGTAAAAAGCGTGGAAAATACTCCTAAAATTATAAGCGTTCGATCCGGTTTAGGTCAGTAGTCCGTTAAAAGCACCAGAGATCGGACAGAGACCTTCTGAGGAAGAATCCATCGCTCCCCGAACACTTCACGCTTGATCGACAAAACCAAAGGAACGCGAGGACTTCCAACACGGCAAACCTACCCACCTGCTACCAGTCCCTAAAAATTCCAGTGCCTGCGATCGGTCTCCAGAGAGTTAACCGAAAGGCGCCAATGCCAACAACAGAATGAACCGAAAAGTTAACAACACCGCCCAGAACAACACCGCCCAGAACAACACCGCCCAGAACAACACCGCCCAGAACAACACCGCCCAGAACAACACCGCCCA
>JABAAE010000010.1:0-33432 GCA_014238905.1 Planctomycetota bacterium | reverse complement strand
CAGAGCAACACCGCCCAGAACAACACCGCCCAGAGCAACACCGCCTCCGGAAGTCAAAATCGATCCTGCTCTGCTTGCGCGTTGACCTGCACTTCACCCTGCTCATCCACGATAACGCGAATCAAACTGGGACTGCAACAGACCGGGCAGTCTTCCACGTAGGACTGATGAGATCCGGCCGAGAAATCGATCGGAACCACAATCTCTTCTCCACAGTTTTCACAAAGATAACTTGATTCGTTATTCATGGTCCATCATTCACCGTTAATCATCACGTTTTACTATCCCGGCTGGATCCTCCCGGGTCATTAATCCAATATCTATCTTCGGAAATCGGCGGATCCTGCAATTTCTCTCTGCAATTTCTCTCTGCCCGCTGACAGGTCCTCCACCCCGGTCTACCAAACTCGTTAGCCTGTTGCCCTGGGTTAGCCATTTCCATGGCCGAGACAGACCAAAACGAAATCGCTTTCAACCGCCATCAGCTACCTACTCAGTGGTTTCCTACTCAGTGGTTTCCTACTCAGTGGTTTCCTACTCAGTGGTTTCCTACTCAGCGGCTACCTACTCAGCGGTTACCTACTCAGCGGTTACCTACTCAGCGGTTACCTACTAAGCGGTTACTTACTCATCGGTCACGCATCCCAAGGATGCGTTCTTAACATTTTTTATGTACTTGTAGAGAGTACCTCGGGTCGCTTTGAATGCTGGTGCAGTCCAGTCCGCTTGACGTTGAGCCATCTCCTGGTCGCTTACCTCCACATCGAGTCGATTAGCATTGGCATCAATGGTGATTAGATCGCCATCCTGAAGTAGACCGATCGGTCCTCCCTCTTGAGCTTCAGGGGTGATGTGCCCCACGATAAACCCGTGTGATCCACCTGAAAAACGCCCATCGGTCAACAGAGCGACGTCGCTCCCCAAACCAGCTCCCATTATGGCGGAGGTGGGTGTCAACATTTCAGGCATGCCGGGGCCCCCTTTGGGACCCTCAAAACGGATGACCACCACATCACCCTTTTGGATCTTCCCGTCCTCCAAAGCGGTGAGCATTAATTCCTCAGAATCAAAAACCCGCGCCGGACCGGCGAAAATCAATCCTTCTTTACCGGTAATTTTGGCAACGGCCCCACCCGGTGCAACGCTCCCCCGGAGAATCTGGATATGCCCTGAGTCCTTGATCGGATCAGAAATAGGTTTGATGATCGGTTGACCTTCTGCAAGACCGGGAAGATCCCTCAGGTTTTCAGCGATGGTCTGCCCAGTCACCGTCAGGCAATCTCCATCCAACAACCCTTCTTCGAGAAGGTACTTCATCACTGCCGGAGTCCCACCCACTCGATGCAAATCCTCTTGGACGTAGCTGCCACTTGGTTTCAAGTCGGCGATAAACGGCACACGATCACTGACTTTCTGAAAATCATCAAGGGTCAGGTCGACCTCGACGCTGCGAGCCATCGCAATCAGATGCAAGACCGCGTTGGTAGAGCCCCCCACGGCCATTACCGTTACCATTGCGTTTTCAAAGGCACGCCGGGTCATGATGTCCCTAGGCTTAATGTCTTTTTCCAACAGGTGCAAGACCGCCTTACCGGCAGCAATGCACTCGCCCATCTTGTCCGGATCCTCGGCAGGGATTGAGGAACTATAAGGCAGACACATCCCCAAAGCTTCAATGGCAGTGGCCATTGTATTGGCAGTGTACATTCCGCCGCAGGCTCCCGCCCCCGGGCAGGCTTTGCGAACGATAGCACTCCGCTGACCTTCATCGATGGAACCCGACAGAAACTGGCCATAACACTGGAATGCCGACACGATGTCCAGTTTTTCTGCCCCCTGAAAACCCGGCTTGATCGTCCCACCGTAAACCATCAACGAGGGTCGATTCAGTCGGCCCATCGCCATCAGGCAACCTGGCATATTCTTATCACAACCGGGCAAGGCAATCAGTCCGTCATACCATTGGCCACCCATGATGGTTTCAATCGAGTCAGCAATCAAATCCCGGCTTTGCAAGGAAAAGCTCATTCCTTCGGTGCCCATCGAAATACCGTCGCTGACGCCCACGGTATTGAAACGCATCCCCACCAAACCAGTTTCGACAACCCCCTTCTTGACTTCATCAGCCAGATCATTGAGATGCATATTGCAGGGGTTACCGTCATACCAAACGCTGGCAATCCCGACCTGCGCTTTATTCATATCAGCCTCAGAAAGTCCCGTGGCATAAAGCATTGCCTGTGAGGCACCCTGGGATTTTGGCTGGGTAATTCGGCTACTATATTTGTTGAGCATAAGATATCTGGCAGTAACAAAGTGAAAGTGTTCAAAAAAGCAATTGAACATCTTAACAAAAAATCATGAATGTCTGTATTGACCCCAATGGGCAGCGGGACGGATTGTTTAATCAATGACCTTCCTATTTGAATGCCCCTGTGCCACGCCCGATCGGTAGCATGCCAATGTTGGTTTGGTTTACTCGGTCGACAGGGTAACTGGTGTGCAAGAGGGTCGTCTTCCCAACAAAACGCCAGCCCTTACGACCAACGAATCAAGCTTGCCCCACAAGACAACCCGGCAGCTGCGGCCGTCAACAGTAGCAAACTACCAGAACGAACTTTGCCTTCTTCCCGAAAGTAATCCAGCGCAATCGGTATCGTCGCCGCCGAACTGTTGGCAAACTGGTCAACGGTGACACCCACTTTTTCGTCCGGCAGTCCCAATCGACTCTGAACCGACTCTATAATCCGTCGATTCGCCTGGTGGGGAATCCAGAAATCGAGATCCTCTATCGACAATCCGGCTTCGTTGACAATCCGTTGTCCCAATTTGGCCATGGATTCCACAGCGTAACGATAAACCGCCATGCCATTGGCTATCTGCATCAAATGGTCACCCTTCTGATACGTATCTTCCTGGATGGGAGACCTTGAACCGCCAGAGGGAATGCACAGATGGTCATAACCCGACCCGTCGCTTTCCAATTCGATGGCGATCACACCGGGTTGGCTCGATGGCGAGATGACGACCGCCCCTGCCCCATCTGAAAAAATCGCAGCTGTAGCTGGATCCTTGGGGCCAACTCGTCGAGAAAGCAAATTGGCGGCGATCACCAACACCGACCGCTCGTGAAGCCGGCAATAATCGTCGGCAAGCTGCAAAGCGTATAGGAATCCACTGCAGGCAACCGCGATGTCAAACGCTGGTATCGTTCCTAGTCGCAATTGACTAGCCACATAAGGCGCCGTCGGAGGAAGCAGATGATCCGGTGTACTGGTCGCGAGGATTAACATCCCCACGCTCGCTCGGGACGCCCCTGCACCCTCGGGGCGGGATTCTTCCCAGTTCATCATCGCACGTTTCCCGGCAGCAATGGCAAGATCCGAGACCGCCTGTTCCGGTTTGGCAATCGGTCGACGAACAATTCCTGTACGACGTTCAATCCAACCGGCGTCCAGACCACAAGCCTGTTCAACATCCGCATTATAAGAACAGTCCTCGGGAACAAAACGGCCCGTGGCCACACAGCTGGAAAAAATATTTCTGCCCATCAAATCGGTCTACCAGAAATCATGTTAATGAAGAGCTTTCAACCGCCGATGAATCTCCTCAGGACAGTTTCAAAAAGACCCAGAACCGTGTTGGTGGCCCCTTTACCACAGGCATCGTTCAGCCGTTTTCCTTGATCGTCAACGTCTGGTTGGCGTCCAACGGCCCGATCTTGGTCTCCGTTTTTCCGCTGGGCCAGACAATTTCAATTTCGTCAACTTGACTGGATTCGCCAAGCCCAAAATAGAGCGGATGCAAGCTATGAGACAAATAACCCGAGACCCCATCATAGACCTGTAATAGACGACGATCACCTATCTTTAAAACGACCCTTGCTCCCAACGCATCCCGGTTGGACTCCCCCCCAACCAACTTGATCTTCAGAAAATTGATCTTCTTTTTATCGGAAAGATCACTCAGTAAAACCATCGGTTCTGAATTGAATTCGCTGGTAACAATGTCCAGGTCGCCATCATCGTCCAGGTCGAAAATCGCCGATGAACGCGATCCCAGTGCAGACCAGACTACCACTTTTCCGGTTCGGTCCTTGCAATACCGGTTTTCGACATCCAATTCATCTGCATCGAGCTCAAACCAGGGTTTGATCCTTTGCCCATTGGCACGTGGCTCAATTCCGACAATAAACTCTGCATCGGCGAATCGCTCTCCCTGCTCATTGATCAATACCGAATTCACCCCATAACGATAAGGAAAACACATACTTGACGTCAAAAACGCATCCTGAAATCCATCCGCATTCAAGTCCGCCACACTCAGCCCCCATGGCCAATAATTCTCCGCTCCAATTTTATCGGAAATCTCGCTGAATCCACCCTTCCCGTCCGCTTGGTAAAACGCGTTGCCAAAAATACTCTGGCCGTTGCTACGAAGCACTTCTTCACCAAACTGCATGCGAGATTTCATTTTCTCTCGTTCTGGCCCTACATCCTCACTCATATCCGAATGCATGTCTGTCAGGAAAAGGTCCACCGCAAGGTCGTTGTTAAAGTCAAATGCCTTGACGCCCATGGCACCCCAAGGAGTTTTCGGAAAAACATCCCGACTCTTTTTCTCAAATCGTTTTCCACCGACGTTTTCGTAATATTCGTCATGTCCCTGCATGCTCAAGACATAGAGATCCGGCCAGCCATCATTATTTCCATCAATGGGAGTCGCATCACCTGACCACCCCAGATCGACCAGATTCATTTCACTGGAGACATCCTTGAATTTTGCCCCTCCCAGGTTTCGGTAAAGAATGCTTGCCTCATTCAACTGGGGATTGAGATGTCCCAAGAACGCATTCTTCACTCCGAGGTAATACCGCAGGTCAGAATCGGCAGCCATTGACGAGGTGGAATCGTGGCGGATTAATTCATAATCGTCGGTTGTGAATTTCCCAACATTGGCAACAAAGAGATCGAGAAAACCGTCGCGATCAAAATCAAAGAAAACCGCCCCGGAGCTATGGCCTGAATAGTCCAGACCAGAGGAAGAAGTGGCATCAGAAAATTTGCCTTTTCCATCGTTGATGAACAAAACATTGCCATTACGAATGGTGGTCACGAAAAGATCCGGGTCACCGTCGTTATCAACGTCGGCAAAAGCAGAGGAAACCGAAATCCGATCTGCAAGCCCTACCCCGGACGCTTCCGTCCAATCCTCGAATTTCCCGTTCCCCAAATTTCTCCAAAGTTCATTCCGGGTAGCCTGGCTTGTAAAGTAAAGATCGAGATTTCCGTCGGAATCAACGTCAGCAAGACAAACTCCATTACCATGGTCATAATGGTTGACCTCCAGACGCCACCGCTGCTCGTCCACGATTTGTGGATCATAGGTAATTCCACTTTCCAGGCGGGCGTCCCTGAATCCAAAATCGACGAATGCCTTGATCTCTTCTTTGGTCTTGACTTGCGCCAAACGGCGATCTTCCATCCAGTTAGTCGTGGCAATCTCTGGCGGACTGGCGAGGTGGGTCATCTCTTTACCAGTGAACATTTCACGGTACTGGTCGGTAGGAGCCATTTCAGGCAAGACAAAATTGACCACTTTAGTAATTTTCTTCAGGCTCGCCGTGTCGGCACTATCAAAATAACCTCGAATCCTCATCCTCCGGTCGACCACCGCAAAAAAGGAGGAATGCGCGATCGGCATCTCTGTATTTTCCTTGTCTTCGGCCACCGCCAACTTGAACCCATCTTCGCAAAGATCCCACAGCGATTGTCGGTCCCCGGTCAGAAACTTCCAGTAACGGTTGTCAGCGTGATGACTTTCCGCAAATCGTGCGAGTACTTCCGGTCGGTCGGTATTCGGATCAACAGTAAAGCTGACAAAACGCATCCCGTCCAACGCCGGAATCCTGGATTCCTGTTGTTTAAACAACTCCTGCAACTGGTGCATCTTGGCGGTTTGCTCCGGGCAGATCGTCTTGCAGGAGGTAAAGATAAAATTGGCAATCCAGACGTGGCCCTCCAGGTCCGACGAACCGAAGGCATTTCCATCCTGATCAACCAGTTGAAATCCTGGGACCTTACCCACAACCGGCGCCAATTCAGGAAGCACAAATTGCTCCTGTTTTTTGGCGGACGGACCGTTTTCATTTTTCTCCGTTTGCTTTTCCTGAGGCTGGGGCTTTGTGCAACCCGCAAACTGACTCGCTCCCCAGCCTAGCAATAAACAGAACAAACTGAATTTGATGGCAACGTGTTGCATGGTGAAACTCAACGCAAGTAATAAAAAAATGTATCGACAACAGCCTTTGTTTCATCCACCAGGAAAGAAACGCAGGTCGGCAACAGACAGCTAACGGTGTCTACTGATCAAAAACAAAACGCTCAAGTTAACTGAATTAGGTTGTATTTGGTTATTTCGAAATCGGTCGAAAGCCAACGTCCGCATGCAACAAAGATCGAGGAACAAAATCCCCATCGAATTCCGGGTCACTATCCAAAAAATGATTCTGAGCGGCATCCACGGTATTCTGACGATCATCCACTTCACCGTGAATAATACAATTAGTAACCGTCGAGGTCTCCAGAACATCCAACTCGTAAGTTTTCCAGTCGCGAGATCCTTCTTTCCGATCGTTCATCCAAAACAGGCAGTCCTCATATCGACTCCCTTTTCCCCTGTCATCCACACCACTCCAGTTCCCAGTGAAAGTGCATTTTCGCACCACTGCAGTCGAAAGCGGAAAAACGGTCAAGGCACCGCAACCATGCTCATAGTTGTACGTGAGTGAAAATTTCTTGGCAATTTCATCCATTCCGTAATTGCCCACGTTTCCAACAAAAAGGCAGTTTTCAATCACAGCAGCACTCCCTTCGAGAACATCTATCGCCGATCCGGTAGCCGGACAGCGGTTTCCTTTCAGCACACAATTCCGCATCGTGACCGGCGTTTTCCCCAATCCTCGCTGCTCAATTGAAACCCCTCCCCCACAGACCTGCACTTCGTTATCGATAATTTCCAAGTTCAAGAGAGTTGGACTGGACTCACCGAAAACCTTGACTCCGCCACCATCACTAAAAAAGAACAGACCCGGCTGCAGGGTATCCGGAAGCTGAGGATCGACGACCTCAACACCCTCTTTTTGAGAATGGGCATTGGCGCCGGTAATCACAAAACCATCGAGTGTTGTCGTGGGTGAAATCCCATTGCCAAAATAAACAACGTGATTGACGATCGCGGGATAGGACCGACTGGTGACAATAGCAACTTTTTTGTTTTCCGCCGTCAGGACAACCTTTCCAACGGCCACCAGTTTCACGCCGTCGTGTCGTCGATGAAACCAAACCATCGCCTGGCCAGGTCGCTTCGGTGCATAAACACCAGGATGCACCTTGACCGTCTTATGATCGGGATCGTCAGCAGCCTGTTCGATCGCCGCTTGAATATCCATTCCTGGATAGACGTGAAATGCGCCATCCTCCTCCAGTTGAACTTTCGCCCCCGGCGAAGGCTCGCCGAGATTGGGATCACTCGGCTGACAACCCTGCATTCCCGCAAGAATGACAAGACCCAAAAATAGAACGCTTGTTTGCTTTATCATTTCCTAATGTTCTAAATTGCATTCAGGCAAAAGACCCTGGTAGTTTCTGTCATCCGAAATAACGATTTGCCCCATCAGTGGATCGTGCAGAAACCGAAAACCACACATCGGGTCGACCTTCAAATCCAGAGTCGCTTCTTCGCCGCATCGAAACTCTAGCAAGTGACTCATCGCCGGCACTGCGATCTGCCGCAATTTTTTCTTCCTGTTTCCCAAACGCAAACTGGGATGAATTGGTTCAGTCGAAGTACCCTTTTTCTTTCCAAAATGGGGTTCACGGACTTTTTTTGTCTGCCGCACGACCGAGGGCTGTGGAATTCCAAAAATGTAAACGTAGTCGGTGCTGGTTATAAATAACCGGACGATGCGATGGGAAGGGAGGTGCAAGATCCTACTGGAGGTCTGATCGTCCGGAGTATGTAGCCTGCCGTCCGGACCTGGATAACGAAAATCCCACTGGAAATCACTGCCTGTCACTTCAACATCAAAGGCATCGGCGACCACAAACTCTTGCTCGTGACCATTGGCAAATTCCGAAGTTTTACTGCCGGAAATCAGGCCGAGACAGGCAAAATTCAGGATCACGCAAATGAACAAGTAATATCGCAATCTAAAAAAACCTTCTCCAGGAAATGGGTAATCACTCGGCTGTTGTCAAGTGTTTTGGACCAGTTTCCATCATACCGCGATTTAGGATGTAGACGTTGGTTAAAACCCAATTTTTTAGTTTGCCTCCGAGCAAAGTTAGAATTGGATTCGGATTACCACGATTAACGAAAAATCTGTGGTGCCCTGCAACGGATCACCCGCCATCCTGTTCCAAAAACTGCTCTGGATGAGCAACTCCGGTTCGGATTGCCCACCACCCTGCTCCAACAAGGGCCATGCTCCAACAAGGGCCATGATCCAAGGAACAGTTTGCCCCGATGGGGGACTTGTTTAACGACCCGTCACCGACGACCCGCAATGAGACCTATGAGCCCCGTTTAAGCCGGGTTCCTCAGCTAGATTTAATCATACGTAGTGGCCTTGGTAGCGGAAAACTGACGTTTTCCTCTCGAATCGTTCTCAACTCGACCGTTGCGTTAAATCTCTCATGGAGGTAATCCAAGCATTCTTCCACGACGATTTCGGGGGCACTCGCTCCAGCGGTCACCAGAACGACCTCTTTTCCCTCCAACCACTCCCCTTGGATATCTTGGAATCCATCGATCAGGTAACCCGGAATCCCGTGTTCTTCTGCCAATTCTCGCAATCGCTTACTGTTGCTACTATTCTGGCTACCTAATACCAGGATCAAATCGGCTTCAGGGGCTAAAATCTTCACCGCCTCCTGACGGTTTTGAGTCGCATAACAAATGTCATCCTTGGGAGGATTCGTAATGTTCGGGAATCGCTCTCGGAGTTTTGCGATGATCTTGTTTGCATCGTCAACCGAAAGCGTGGTTTGCGTCAAATAAACCAATTTGGATTCGTCTTCAATTTGCAATCGATCCACATCTGCGGCGGTTTCGACCAGGATGATGTTTTCAGGGGCCTCTCCCATCGTTCCGATCACCTCATCGTGACCATCATGGCCAATGAGCAGAATCGTATGTTTTAATTTCGCATATTTGACCGCTTCCAAATGGACCTTAGTCACCAATGGGCAGGTCGCGTCAATCGAATTCAGTTTCCGACGCTTGGAAACGGACCGGATCTCCGGTGAAACGCCATGAGCAGAAAACAACAGGTTGGCTCCTTCGGGAACCTCATTCAAATCGTCGACAAAAACGGCTCCTTTTTTGCGGAAGTCGTCGACGACATACTTGTTATGCACAATTTCATGGTAAACGTAGACCGGAGCACCAAATTTTTGGAGTGCCAAGTCGAGGCTTTCAATCGCCATGTTCACACCGGCGCAAAATCCCCGTGGACTTGCAAGAATGATTTTCATTTCGTTATCCTCGGTGTTGTTCGTTGGGGTCGTGGAAAAACTCACTTCCAGACTACCCAGGATCCACTGCGGGGCAGAAATTGCCTACAATACCGGATCGTCGCAAATCCGTGTTCATTTGAATAGACGGGCAGTACCGTCCAACGCCTGACAATCCAAGCCCAATACCGCTACCCCGTGAGACCGGTTTTCGTCCCAAATGCCAACCCGTTCATTGTGAAATCAGCTAAATTCAATGGAAAAATACAGTTTTGCTGAACATCTTCTACAACACGGTCCCCATGCGGAAAAGGGATCCCTCGCCGTTGACGAGAGTTTTCGTTACTGCAGACAATTAACGCACTCCCATTATGAAAATTTTTCGGTCATCTCCTGGCTCGTGCCGACCTTTTTGAGACAGCACTTCGCAAACGTTTATGCATTCTGCCGTTGGTCCGATGATCTGGCAGACGAGAATCTTGGCGATTCCCCTTTGAATGGCCCCGGCGGGGCCCCAACAAACTGGAATCGGATGGAGCTTCTCAATTGGTGGCGATCGGAACTCGGAACATGTTTTCAAGATGAAAACCAAGATTCGCCAAGACATCCGGTGATGCTTGCATTGAGGGTAACCATCCGAAAATTCAACATTCCGCAACAACCATTTGAACATCTCATCGATGCGTTTGAACAAGACCAAACGACCAACCGGTACCCGTCCTTTGAACAGCTACAGCAGTACTGCAACAAGTCAGCCAACCCGGTGGGCAAAATCGTCCTCCACCTGGGGGGTAATGCCACCGCAGAAAACATTCATTTGTCCGACATGATCTGCACCGGACTTCAATTGGCCAACTTCTGGCAGGATATTGCTCGCGATCATGCGATCGGCCGAATCTACCTTCCCCAGGAATCGTTACAGCGGTTTGGCTATTCTGAAGCCGAGATGATTGCCAACCGGGACCACGATACGTTTCGGAAAATTCTCGCCTTTGAAATTGATCGAGCTGAGGCGTTGTTGCTCAAGGGAGCGCCCTTGGTCGAAAAAATCGATAGGTCCATCTCGAGTAGCGTCGAACTTTTTGTGCGGGGCGGTTTAGCGATCCTCAAGGCCATTCGCCAACAAAACTATAATGTCTGGTCCAATCGCCCCCGATTGTCGAAAATCCAGAAGATACGTATTATCTTTCGAACTCTGATGCCCGGTTCGCCGTTAAGGTCGCTGGCCATTGCCGCGTCCCAGCCGCCCGAGGCCAAAGAAGGAACTGCATGAATCCCCTGCTCGAAGAAGGGTTTGCCGAGGCAAAATCCATCGTTGCCAATTCAAATTCGAATTTAACGTCTTTTTTCAGCGTGCTTTCTTCCGATCGGCGGGCAGCGATGCGTGTTTTCTATGCGTTCTGCAGAAAAACCGATGACATCGCAGACAGTTCAAAATCAAAGGTCGAAAAACAAGAGGAGTTACAAGCTTGGTTTAACTGCATTCGAGAAGAGTTGTCTGGTAGGCAGACCAACCTTCCCTTGCCGACGGCTCTGAATCACGTGGTCACCGAATACAAAATTCCGCATCAGTACATCTTTGATATCCTCAAAGGAGTCTCCCGGGATATCGGGGATTTCGAAATTGAAACTTACGCGGACCTGCGGACCTACTGTTATCTGGTAGCGTCCACCGTTGGTTTGGCAAGCCTTCACATCTGGGGAATCAAAGGAGATCCAGATGACTACCGGCGATACGCGATCGACTGCGGAATTGCTATGCAAATCACCAACATTCTGAGAGACTTCCACGAGGATATCAAAACCCGTCGCATTTACTTTCCCAAAGAAGACTATATTAGTCGGGGCCTGCAGCTTACCGACACAGTCCAACCCATCAACCACCAGTACTGGCAAGACCTGATCCAATTTGAGTGCCGTAGAGCTCAGGATCTTTACCACAGCGGGCTAAAGCTACAAGATTTTCTCGACCCCGCTGGAAAGAAGATCCTTAGAGGATTGATCGGGCGGTACTGGGGGATCTTGAAAAAGATACGCCGCAATCCCCTGTTTGTTCTCCGCGGCCGGACAACATTATCGAGGATTGAAAAATACAAAATTTACCTGCAGACTCTCACCGGTCTGCCCCCCCTCAAGATCAAACCGTGCAAGGAATGACTCTCCCTTTGCCACTGGAATCGAATCGGTAGGCAATCACATTCCCACCGCGGTGGTATGATTCTTCTGCCGCCCTGTTTTTGGCACCCCGTTTTTGGCACCCTGTTTTTGGCACCCCGTTTTTGGCACCCCGTTTTTGGCATCCCGTTTTTGGCACCCGATATTTCGGCTTCGAGACGATGCGTCGATCAGCTAAATCAGTTAAATTGGCTGGCATCCGCTGGGACACGGCCTTTTTCTGCCTGTACCGAACATCCTTCATTTCCCCGGTCTCCCCAAGACGGTGAACTGGCCGACTAAACAATTATCTGAGATCTCGAATGCAGGAAAACGATCGACTCTCCCAACTGGAAGATTTCGAATCCTCTCGAGCCTGGTTATCGTCACTGGGAATCCACAGTCCCGAAGCAGCTTTTCAGAGTTTGCAAGTGATTGCCGCAACGGGAATTCCGTTGGACCTGATCGATTCCCTTTTCGGACAGCTCGAGCGATGGCTTCCTGAAACCAGTGCCGCCGACGACGCATTAAAAAACCTTGAGCGTTTTATCGTGGGCTCACGAAGCCCCATCTCGCTGGCAGCGCTCATCCAACGCGATCTGCAAACTCTGCCCATATTGCTGGAAATTTTTTCGTCCAGTCAACGGCTCAGCGATTTGTTGATTCAGGATCCTGAGGGATTTGACCTGATTCGATTAACCGAAGGGCAGCCCATATCCAAAGTGGACCTGTTAAAAGAGCTGAAAACTGAACTGGATTCCAACAACAGTTTTCGCACCGTCGTGACCTCTTTGCGAAGATTCAAAAATCGCGAACTATTACGAATCGCCTATGGCGACTGGATTCGGGAATTACCATTAGAGACCACTGTCAAACAACTCACCGGTTTGGCAGAAGTCATTTCCCAGGTCGGACTTGACTATTGCCTGACGACGGCCGAAAAGAAATTTGGCTGGCCCACCCGATCCAATGGCAAGCCAGTCTGTTTTTCCCTGCTGGCATTCGGCGAACTGGCAGGTGAATGCCTGGGCTTTGAAGAACCATTGGAAATCACAGGCATTTTTGACCATGACGGTAATACAACTGGTCCGCGAAGAATCGCCGCGCAAGAGTTTTTCGGCCGTGCACTGGCCGACTTGTTGGCTTTGCTTTCGGACGACAACCCCGAGGGCATCGCCTACCGCCTCAAATTCAATCGAGAAGCTTCCGCAGGACGTCATACCAGCTGTTCGCAAATCGCGTTTACATCGCACTATGATCATCACGGTCAAGCCTGGGACCGGCTTCAACTGATCCGCTGTCGCCCCATCGCCGGCGATCTGAATCTGGGCCAAAGAACCCTGGATAGCCTGCAGGCCTGGATTTTCCCAAGATATATTACGGCCGTGGATCTGGCAGAATTTCATTCACTACGCCCCAGGTTACAAGCTGGCTCGCGGGAGGAATCAGAATTAGTCAATATTCGAGAGGCGCCTGGCGGCATAGCGGAAATCGAATTCACAATTCAATACCTACAACTACGAGCTGGCAATCAGATCCCAACCCTCAGAACGCCAAGCTTCTTTGAGTCAATTCGCCAACTGGCCGACCATCAATTACTGAACGACCAGGAAAAAACCATTCTGTTACGAAACTACAACATTCTCAAAAAGGTCGTCCATCGTCTTCAATTACAGTTCGATAGCCCGTCGGCAGACCTCCCCTCTACCGAAACCGATGCCAAGCGGTTGGTGATGGGGTTAAACCCGAATCCCGGCAAGCCCCCTTTTTTGAAGCATTTCATGGCAGAATTGAAAAGCGCTGTCGTCGAAAATGGCAGAATCATCAATCACCTGCTGCACAGCAACGTGGATCAACCAGTGCAGGCGAATGCCGAATCCGATCTGATTCTCAATCCGATGCTATTGCCCAAAGAGGGCCATCACCTGTTGCAACAATACGGTTTTGTGGATCTCTCGGCCGCCATGAAAAACCTGGAGGCGTTGGCCAGCGAAAAACACCGTTTTATTTCCAACAGAAGGTGCCGCTATTTCCTCGCCGCCATCGTCAAACAACTCCTCTCAGAATTAGCCAACTCGGGTACACCTGACAAAACCCTGGAAGCCATGGTTTCGATCAGTGATTCACTCGGGGGCAAAGGATTGCTTTGGGAACTCTTTCAGGCGAACCATTCCTGCCTGCGGCTCTATATCCAAATCTGCTCGACAGCACCCTATTTGGCATCGATTCTAAAAAATAACCCGGGGATGATCGATGAATTGATGGATTCCCTGATGATTTCCAGCCTACCTGACATCCACACCCTGCAAAAAGAACTGCAATCGGCCTGCTCCAAAACGACCGATATTTTACCGATCCTGCACGGCTTCAAGAATTCCAAGCATCTTGCTATCGGCATCCGGGATATCGTTGGTCAAGAAAAACTGGAACAAACACACCAGTCACTTTCCCATGTAGCGGAATGCTGCATCCTTCAAATTGCTGAAACCGAGCGACAGATTCTGGCAGCCAAAATTGGAATACCAACGACTGAATCCTCTCCGGATGCGGCACCGGATCCCATCAAACATTCAGACGAGATTTCCGGCACCTTCCCTGAATGTGCTTTTTCGATTTTAGCGTTTGGAAAACTCGGTGGTAGGGAACCCAATTACCACAGTCCCATCGGGTTTCTGATCATTTACCAATCAGAGGGATTCACCCGGCATCCCTCCAAAGGAAAACTCGCGACCAATCAAGACTTTTTCAATCAACTCTCAGCCTCTATCGCCAAGACACTTTCCCGCCAGAGTCCACAGGGTCGCCTCTATGAACTCGATTCACCCCTGGATGATCTGACACCAAACGGCAAAGCGTTTACTCCGACCTCATTGGAGAACCTTCTGAATTCCCGCAGAACAACGATACGGGGATTTTTAAATCTGACCCAGTGTCGGCCGATCGGAAACTCTGCCGCTATCAACCTCAAGTTGGAGTGTCTTCTTAGCCAACTGATTTCCAACTTTTGCCCTGATTCTTCGTTTGAGACCGACCTTCTCAACCACCGCGCGCAATACCAGGAAAAAGCGGGGAGTTTCAATTTGAAAAGGTTTCCCGGTGGGTCGATGGACATCGAGCTATTAGCGCAAGTCGGCATTCTCACCGGTTCCAACGCCGGCCAACCACAGCCAACGTCGACCGTAAATCAATTGGAATTCTTGCGGGTCAATGGCATGCTGAACAACGAACAAAGCAAACTCCTGTCTGATTCTTATCGATTTCTGAGAGTGATTGAATCTCGCCTTCGGCTCATGGACCATGTGGATCGCCACTCCCTTCCTCTGGAAGAGAATACCGATCCGTTTAAGATCGAAAAAGAAAATCCCCTCCCGGAGTGCCGAACGCAGGGTGAGATCGATCGGCAGATCGAGTTAACCGCGTTGCAACATCAACTCGCCCGATTGATGCACTACGATCAATTCCAGCCTTTGGTGGAAGACATCGAGTCCTGTCGTCATCAAATCCGGGAACTCGTTCTCAAGTGGATTGATCAACAGTCCTCCTCCTGGCACCATTAAAATCGCTCAGGCCTCGACGACGACGCCGATCAGGGGTTTTGCAGTGTTCGATCATGCGTCAGAATAAAGGTTCACCACAGTTCCGGTTCTAAAGCAAAAACCGGCCGAACAGTTTTTTTCTTTTTTTACCACCAACGAATCGCTGGATCCCAGTAGATTTCAATTTTTTTGAGGTACTCAATGCACGCTCGATTATTATTTGGCACCATGACGACCTGGATGTTCCTGGGTTCAATCCTCTTATCGCAGGATGCCAAACCTGCCAAGCAAACCCTGACCGCCGGACCTAAAGATGCCCAGGAAAAAGTAGCTCCCGGAAAAATTGATGCAAAAGTAGATGAAAAATTCAAAACGACCAAGTCAGGATTGAAATACCGAATACTAAGAAAATCCGATGGCAAAAAACCAACCGCCAAAAATGAAGTGACCGTTCATTATAAAGGCTGGCTGGACGACAAGAAGATTTTTGATAGCTCTTACCGTCGAGCGGAAAAGATCTCCTTCCCGTTGAATAGAGTCATCCCCGGTTGGACCGAAGGAATGCAACTGGTAGGCAAAGGCGGGATGATCGAACTGGAAATCCCCGCAAAGTTGGGTTACGGATCTCGCGACGTTGGAAACGGTCTGATTCCAGCAAATTCGACTCTCCATTTCGTCGTCGAACTCTACGAAATAAAATAATCCCAATCGTGAATTAACGTCCATCATCAAACCATTGCGTTGTGGATCCGGCTGCTAGGCTCGCTTTCCTGCGGTAAGAAGCAAATCAGCTGGTGACACGATGTGATTGGTGAGACGATTCACGGTGTCAAGACAATCCTTGGCCCTGCTGGATGCTGGCCTCTGAAACCTCTCATTCTGGCACCATCAGTTTGGCACCATCAGTTCTTTTCTGTTTGACTCCGATCATGCCATCGAGGCTGGCGACAGCAGAGAAAACACTCGCCGCCCCCTTTTTCAGCGAAGGCGTGTCGACGGACGAATCCCGCCGCAGCCACGACGTATTTCTGTTCCCTTTTCCACCCATGGGGTAATCCATTAAGCGGCGGATGGAAATCTACCCTGGCGTGAATCCTCGTGTTTGAGCGAGAGGTCTGTTGCCACCGTTGGGTTGGGGATTTTGGCCCAACCGCCTGACGTCCCCCGATTTAGGCCTCAAAAACCGCGTTTGCTGGAATAACAACGCCTTGAATGCCCCATCCATCTCATCCCATCATTGATTGCTAAGACAAAAAACCCCCTCCTAGGCCACTTTAAAGGGCTAATTCACCCCACCAGAATTTGACCCAAACCTGCCCTCTTTCTTTTAGATTAAATTCTGTTTATTTTTTTCATTTAGATTTTTCTCAGGGACCGTACAGCACAAACTTGTTCAAGCCAACAACTCCTATCAATCACCTGTAAAAGCACCAATTAACATCGCCAAGTCTCTTCGAGTCGGTTCGACATTCCGTCCCAATTCCAAGAGCAACATGGCGATGATTCCCCCCCCAAAAAAAAAACGTTAGCCGGTTGCGATCTCGGCGATTGGACATTACAAAAAACAATCTCAACCACACTACCGAACGACCTATAATGTCAACATTGAATACACCAGATTCCCATCCCAATCTTCCATGCATTTTGGACCGAAAAGGGAAGAAACCGACGGCGACATTTTCATTCTCTAGAATCAGGATGAGCATTTGTCTTGCCAGTTGCGTTCTGCTTTTGACTGGCATGATGTCTCCAGGCCAACCTCCGCTTCAAGTTGCCAACCAAAATGGCGAAAAAACACCTGCAGACACCTCGCAAAAAGCGACCGATCCATCGTCCAATCTCACACGCAAATTAATCCCCAACCAAAAAGCGTTTCTTGGTTCACCAGACACCTCGATCGATCTGTCCACCCTATTTTACAGTTCGGAAAACAACCCCGACTTATTCCCGACCGGAACGCCTCTTACCCTGGAAATCTTACGCAACGGCAAAGACGTTGCCGACGCGACAATTGTCGACAAATCGATGACGCTGAAATGGGGCAAAAAGACCGCAAAAAAACGGGAGATTTTGATACGCGCAACAGACGAGCGTGGCGCTACGTTGGACACAAAATTTGCCGTCGAACTATGGGAACCCAATTATTGGAAATTAGCATTCACGGTGCTTGGTGGTTTAGGGATCTTCCTTTTAGGAATGAAAAATTTATCCGAGGGCATGCAGGCTATAGCGGGTAACGGTTTACGCCGGGTGATCGGTTTAGTCACCAATCACCGTTTGATGGCAACCGGCGTAGGAGTTTTTGTGACGATGTTGGTGCAATCGAGCTCCATCACCACGGTCATGGTCGTTGGTTTCGTCAATAGCGGATTTATGACCTTGAGCCAGGCAGTTGGCGTCATTATGGGAGCCAACATCGGCACCACCATTACCGGCTGGATCCTGGTATTAAAGATTGGTAAATATGGGTTACCGTTGGCTGGTGCCGCGGCATTTTTCTACCTCTTCAGCAAACGGGACCGAATCCGTTATTTCGCCTTGACCGTACTCGGTCTTGGCATGTTATTCCTAGGTTTGGAATTGATGAAAGACGGGTTCGGAATCATTAAAGAACTCCCGCGTTTTGAAGCTTGGTTCAAAACATTTAACGCCGGATCCTACATTGGCATCCTGAAGTGCGCGATGGTGGGATGTGTCTTAACGTTTATTGTTCAATCATCATCGGCCACATTGGGAATAACCATTGGCCTGGCTCAACTCGGTGTCATCGAGTTTGAAACGGCGTCGGCGCTGGTGCTTGGTGAAAACATCGGGACAACCATCACCGCTTGGCTGGCATCATTCGGCGCGAGTGTCAACGCAAGAAGAGCCGCTTATTTTCACGTGTTGTTCAACATTATCGGCGTGGCATGGATTACGTGTCTATTTTCTGTTTACATGAATCTGATTCGTTATGTTGTCATGGGTGATACCGGAGCTGACATGACATTAGGCGCCGTCTCGGCCAAGGACATTACGATGGGAATAGCCGCCGTACACACCGGATTCAACATCACCAACACACTCGCGTTCCTTCCATTCGCCGGTTATCTGGCCCGATTACTGGTGCGATTCGTTCCGGATAAGAACATGGATTCGGAGGACCGGACACAATTAACCAGTTTGGATATCCGAATGCTCGAATCTCCCGTTGTCGCTGCTGAGCAATCCCGTAGCGAAGTCCAACGCATGGCTTCGTCTTGTCAATTGATGATGGAAAAACTCAAAGTCCTGCTGAAACAGGAAACCCCCGACCCAGGCCTCGCCGACGAAATCCTCGAAATGGAAGATCAACAGGATAAGGTCCAGGAGGAAATTGTGACCTTTATGTCAAATCTTTTGGCAGGAAATGTACCTCATTCGGTGGTGGATGAAGCAAGGCGACAACTTCGCATGGCGGATGAATATGAATCGGTGAGCGACTGCATCGCGACGGTTCTTAAAGCGAGTCGGCAATTAACACGTCGCGACTTGGAACTTCCAGAGGCTCAGCGGGAGGAATTGGCGGAATTGCACGACATGGTCAGCAGCTACCTCAAAAAGGTTAGCCAGGTCTACGTCGACTGGACCAACTCCGAAGCGGCGATCCATTCGTTACCGGCGGACGACGCCGATTTAATTACTAAACAATCCAAAATCCTTTACAAACGCGTTTTGGAAAAAGACCCTGAAGAGCAGCTCGAAACACGAACGATGGTCGCCTATAACCGACAGGTCGCTGCGTATCGGCGAATCCGTGACCATCTGTTAAATATCAGCGAAGCACTAACCGGCGACAAATAATCTACGCACCAAGTCAATACGATTCCACAGAGGATCTCCGGCGTCGCTTTTCTGGAATCGTTGTCTTGGGGTCAAGCTGAATCGAGTAAAAAAAAAGCGGAGCGGCAGTCGTCGCGAGTCTTCGAATCAGTTGAAACGGGATTGAAAACTGACTGATTAACACCGCCGTTCGGTCTGCCGGGGGAGTTCGATCAATCAAACGCGGGGTTCTGCCTGGATGGCACTTCTACCGTTGGGGACCCTTGGGTGTATGATGAGAGAGGGCAGCACATCTGCTTGCATCTCCCGTCTTTTGTTCGCCATCCACCTCAATTCAATCCGCCCAATTCAATCCGCCCAATTCAATCCGCCCAATTCAATGAACATCAATTCAATCTTCCTGCTGAGTATCTTTCTCCTCTTCTTGGCAGGTTGTCCAAATAGCGATTCCGGAAAAAACAAAGACGCCGACATCACCAAGCGCAACTCCAGTCCTCAAGGTGATGAAAAACCCAAGGTGGATCAACGGATCCAAAGCACTGTTCTCCAGGAGGCATTCCGCAAGACCACCACCCAATTGATGGCCTCCAAACAACCAACAGCAAATCAAGAGCAACTAGCGTCCGAGGCCATTCAATTTGCAGACAACGAAATTCTTGAATTTAGAAAAATCAATCCCGACTTTTTAATGGTTTCCGAACAAACAGAGAAAAAACTGATGGCGGGAAAAATCAGCGCTGGGACTACGCAGCGGATAAAAGGTTCCCGCAACGTTTTTCAACAATATGGCATCGAGATGCCGGAACTAATCGATTATTTGCTCCAGCAACACGACAACGAATCGCTCTCCCCGGCCCAAACAGAACTACTAGCCCAAGCGATTAGTACCTCGGCTAAAAAACTAATGAAGTCATTACAGAAATAAGGCATTCAGGGGATGCCGTCTCGATCCACCCCACCCAATCACCACTCGTCTCAGGCCATCAGTCGTACAGAATTGGGAAGCTTTCCTGGTTGGCCTTCCGCTTGGAAATTGGGTGGACCATCACGGACGAATTGCCCCCACCAATACCAACTCCAGAGATTTCAGCAAGCCTTTTTTTAAGACCAGCCGCAATGGAAACACCTAAAAAGACCCGTTCCCAGCATGAAATAGCATGTCAAATTTCCGCTCCGCTGTGGGACGCGATCCAAACCGAACATCTCCGCACCGGGGAGAGCATTTCACAGATTGTCGAACGAGCATTGGCCAACGAACTGGATGCCAACCATCATTCCCTTTTTCAGGTTTCCACCAGCCAAGCATTAGTGGAGGGAGTTTTTTCTGGTTCCATTCGCGTCGAAAACCTTCTTCACCATGGTGATTTCGGGCTGGGTACCTTTGATGGGCTGGATGGCGAAATGGTGATACTGGAAGGATCCTGCTATCAGGTCACCGCCGGGGGGACAGCCCACAAAGTTGCCCTGGACACCATGGTCCCCTACGCAACCGTCACCCGATTTTATGCCGATCGTTCTTTTCAACTCTCATCAGTGAAAAACTTTTCAAATCTGCAACAACAGCTTGACCAACTTCGAGACTCCAACAACCTTTTTGTCGCCTTTCGCATTGACGGGATTTTCTCAAACCTCTCGCTGAGAGCCGCGTGCAGGGCCGAACCGGGAGAAAAGCTGGTGCAGGCGATTGAACATCAAAGCAAATTTTTGTTAGACCAAGCCGAAGGCACTCTGGTGGGGTTCTGGTCGCCCAACTACTCGTCCTCGATCAGCGTGCCCGGCTACCACTTTCACTTCCTCAATTCGGCCAGGACTCTGGGTGGCCATGTGTTCGATTTAGTTGCCAATGATCTCCAGGTCGAAATTCACCAAGAGATGGATATACACTTGGCGATTCCTGAGACGGCAGAATTTCTGGCAGCCAATTTACAGCGGAATTCAGACGAGGCCTTGGCAAAGGTCGAAAAGCCTCCAACCTAGCGGATCAAAAGAGTACTCAGGCCTATCCAACTGGGGTCGGCCGGCCAACCGGTCATTGCCAAATAGGATTCCCGCCGACAAAAAGTCGTTCGCTAGGCGGCGGGTTTCTGGAAATGACCTTTTATTGATCACTGTTTTGCCTTATTTTCACACAGTGTTCTTTGGCCCCAGTACAGATGATCTGGTCTAAACCGCAGATGATCTGATCTTAATTCAACAATCTAGAACAGAAAAACAATTCGTGTCTGGCCGACTGGCTGACGTTTCAATCCATCACCTCTTTTTATGGTGACGTTCCTACTGATGGCCAAACCGTCCCCGATCGATTCCGAACAGCCCATTTCGCGGTCCGCTGGACGTCGCTTGAAGCTGTCATCCAGCCGATCTCTTGTCATGGACATGCTTTACTTCCATCGCAAAATGCCCACCGTGGCTCACTGTCGATCGATGAATCTCGGCAAACTTGTTGAACTCCGCCAACAGTCTTCGCGTCCCGTTGCATGGTCGCTGTTGTTTATCAAGGCATTCGCGAAAGTAGCTTTGCAGCACCCGCAACTTCGCCAGACTTATATGTCGACCCCCTGGCCACACCTTTACGAGTCAGCAGCCAATGTGGTTAATCTGGCGATCGCCCGCGATTACGATGACGAGCAATGGCTATTTTTTGCCCCTATTCAATCACCTGAAAATCACTCCCTCCAGAAGCTACAAGAGCTCCTTGAGGATTATCGATCCTCGCCAGTTGAAAAAGTGTTCGCGACACAATTGAGGATCGCAAAGCTTCCCTTGCTGGTTCGCCGAGCACTCTGGTGGTTGCGACTGCATATCTCGGGAAAGAAACGTGTTAAGAGGCTCGGCACTTTCGGATTAACGACACTCGCCGGCGAAGGAGCCACCATCATTGACCCCCGGGCTCCAACAACGAGCATCCTGACGTATGGGCCTACTGACGAAGATGGACGCTGCGACGTTACCATCGTCTATGACCATCGAATCATGGATGGCCGTCTCATCGCTCAGGCCTTGCGTGAACTGGAAAAAACCCTCACGCACGAAATAGCCCATGAATATCTACAGCTGATCGAAACAGCTGATCAGAACGTTTAACGGCACCACCATCAAATCAACGGGAAACATCCATTCATTTGGACGATGGCGAATTCCCGATCTGGTTTGTCATCACCGCAGCCAGCCAATGGTAAAAAGATGCCGCCGGAATAGCCAATAGAGCAGGACCGGTTGCTGGAACTCTCCTGCACTCTACTCAGAGCCAAGGGCATCCAAACCGAATTCACCAGACCCTTGGGAATCAACGGAGCTCCTCCTCAAAATAGCAACCTTTCTCCGGTCACCAACCTTTCTCCGGTCACACTGACCCCGCCAGCAATCCGCAGCTAAATCCAAAACATTTGGCTTTTATCTTGTCGACAAACCATGACACTGCGCAGTTAGCCCATTAGACGATTTCCAAAACGATCATGATTTTGGTATTGGGAATTTGCATTTTCATCGGCATTTCCATTTGGCAACTGAATTTCCGTCACCAGCCAGCAATAGAGCAATGGACTAATCAAGTTGGGTGCGTGGGGCCTTGTGAATCGCAATGAACCACGGATTGAGGTTTGCCAGCTTTTCACCGGAACAAAGGAGAAATCATGATTCATTTTTTGAAAAGATTGACCAACGCTAAGGTAAAAACCGAGATCAGACCAACTCGCGGCAAAAAACTCGGGTTGGAGATTCTGGAATCGAGACAACTCCTCTCAGCGGTCGGATTTGCGCCGTACGACGGAGTAGGCAACAACGTCGACCAACCGTTTCTGGGCGCTGCCGAACAACAATTCGATCGCATTGCCGAAGTTGCCTACGAGGACGGACTGAGTGAACCTGCCCGTAGCAATGCCGTCAATCCCCGCGAAATAAGCAATCTGGTGGCAGCCCAAAACGAATCAGTCATCAACGACCGCTTCATAACATCGGCCTGGTTTCAGTGGGGACAATTACTGGACCACGACATCAACCGCGCCTTTGACGTCGCTCCTTTTGAACAAACTTCAGAAACAACAAGGCTCGACATTTCACCTGAGTTTCCGTTTTTCCGCTCACCATACGATCCTTCGACCGGAACCAGTTCGCCGCGACAACACGTCAATCATGTTACTTCATTCATTGACGGGAGTGTGGTCTATGGAATTAGCGAACAGCATTCGATGTCGCTGCGCACGATGAATGAAGGGCAAATGCGTTCCATCGAAACCCCCCATGGCGAACTGTTACCGCTCAATACCGATGGCTTAATCAACGTGCCAGCACCCACTCCCAACTTTTTCATTGCTGGAGATGTGCGGGTCAACGAAAATGTCGGACTCACCTCCATCCAAACCCTCTGGTTGCGTGAGCACAATCGAATTGCCCAGGAACTTGCAGTTACTGAGTTTGCCGGTCGGGACCTGTCTGATCCTGAAGTCGACGAATTGATTTTCCAACGATCTCGGCAAATGGTGACCGGATTACTTCAGCACATCACCTACAACGAATTCCTGCCAAGCACCATTGGTTTCAATGCGATTGAAACTTATTCAGGATACAATCCGAACGTTAATCCGGCCATTTCCAACGAGTTTTCTACGGCCGTTTTTCGAATCGGACATTCAACGCTTCCCAACGAATTGATGATCGGCAGTGATGGCACGACCTTGCCACTGGCCGATGCATTCTTCAAACCTGAATTCGTGCAGCAATACGGTATCGAGGGAATCCTGGAGGGATTAACCCTGCAGAAAATGGAAGAAGTCGACCACCAGATAGTCGACGCTGTACGCAACTTCCTTGACGATGGGCCAGGCTTTGACCTTGCAGCGATTAATATTCAACGGGGCCGCGATCACGGCCTGCCAGGCTATAACGAAATGCGAGAGGCAATCGGTTTGCAGCCGATCGGTAGTTTCGATGAACTGACTTCCAATCAAGAGCTGGCGGAAAAATTCCAACAGATCTATGGGACGCCTGATCATGCTGATCCGTGGATAGCCATGATTTCCGAAGATCACGTACCGGGCACCATGACTGGGGAAACCATGCTCGCCTATATGGTCGATCAATTCACTCGACTTCGTGACGGTGATCGATTCTGGTTCCAGAACGTCATGGATCAATCACAAATCGACGAAATCAAGGCGACACGACTGTCGGACGTCATTGAAAGGAATACCGATCTTCAAGTCCAAGATGAAGTTTTCTGGACCCGGGATACACTGGTCTTCCGCAACGGTTTGGACAATGAGTGGCTGATTCGGGACTTTGGCGATCAAGGAGGAGCAGAGGTCGTCTTTTTTGGGGAACCAGGCATTCGCGACCCCAACAATCGTGACGAAACGATTCCAGTCCAGCGAGACGAGCCGATCAATGCCATCATTGTCGCCGGAACAAATCAACTAGGCGACGGATTTTTTATTCCCAATGCACTGGTATCTTCTCCGTTGGCAGATTTGGGAATCGATGAATTTATCATCACCGCTGACATAGAATTTTTCGAAGGATATGGTCTGGGTGGCCAAGATCGATGGATATTGGAGGGAAGCATCGATTCGATTTTCGCATCTGGTGATTCCGGCAAAGATACGCTGCGCGTCACCACCGCAGCAACTGGAGCTGAGATTGGATTAACAGGGGGTTCCGGACGAGACCATCTCAAGGTCCACGCACCAAATTCAAATTTTGTGATTGCCCACGGTAATGCTGGCCAGGATGATATCCACGTTCAAGCAAATAACAGTCAGGTGGTATCGATCGATGGCGGTACCGGCCACGACCGTATTCGTATTTTTGCGATGCGTGCCGGACTGACTAGTGTCTCTGGAGGAGGCGGTCACGATCTCATCCGGATCAACGCTACGCAGGCTCGCCAAGTCAATGTTGAGGGCAATGCGGGCAACGACCGGATCCTCGTCCGAGCGAACAACAGCCATGTATTAACGATCGATGGAGGAATCGGCCACGACCGAATTCATGTTTTTGCGGTGCGGGCCAACCTGGTCCATCTGGTTGGCGGTCACGGTCACGATCGCATCGGAATTAAAGCAATGCATGCGGGCGACGTACAGGTTGAGGGCAATGGCGGAAATGACATCCTGTCGGTCAACGGACGTTACAGTGAAAAGCTGTTTGTCAGTGGCGGATCCGGCCGAGATCGAATCTCCGTGTGGGTTGGTCCGGACTTGGACTACATCGTTGATGGTGGATTGGGTCGCGACAGAATAAAAATCTTCTAATCTACCGGCTGTCGGTTCATCGTTGGAGACTTTAATGATCATACGCGAGATGATAAACGGGCCCTGGAAGCGTTCGATTCGCCTAGCCGCTGTGTTATCCGCGTCAAGCGAGACAAGCAGCCGGCCGAGCCATCAGCGGGCCAAAAAACGTCACCATTTTGCAATACCCAACTTTGCAATACCCAACTTTGCAACACCCAACTTTGCAATACTTAGGCAGAACAGTGCGATGCAATGTCAGTCGCCTTCAGAAAGACAACATGAATCTTTGCTAGAAACCGTGAAAAACACGCATCTATTCGTTTGCCGTCCCCACGCCGAAACCAGCGTCTGCCTGTGACTCCACTGAATTACGAGTCCGTATGCTGACCAAACTTCTCGATCACCAAACCCAACAGAAGACCATTGATTTGGACCATGGCATCGTTCTTCAACGTTTCGTTTTGGTCAATCTGTCCCAGGTAAACTTTTTCAAATTGATTTAACAAATGATCGGAAACGGAATCACGATCAACAACTGCCAAGGAAAAATCGAGCACCCAATCAGGAGGCAACGTCTCGGTATACAATACCCCTTCGGCCCCCACATGGTGAAAACCCAACGCCCACTCCAGAGGACCTTTTGAAAATTTAACCGTCCCTCCCGACACATCAGTCACCGGATAGCAGCGATGACAAGAGAGCGTAATCTCAACGTCGTTAATCGTCTTTTCCATTACCACATTGACGAAGTCACGCGCTAAATAGGGTTGATCTGATTGCACATCCAGCGCGTAGGACTGACGTAGCGGATCAATGGTCAATTCAAATTGACCATAAGCCTCTGAAGTTTCTCGCTCTATTCGATATTCTTCTGCCGTCGATTGTCCGGTCGAATATCCAGCTACACCGTCAACGCCCAACGATTGTTGATCGAAGAACGATTTCATCCATAACGCCCCGAAACCCAAAAGCACGGCAAAAGCCAACAAAGTAATCTTTCTCAAATCCCGCATGGCATCCAATCCTGAGGAGGGAACTTCTCGTTGAGCCTCAAAGAGGCGCAGCATCGCTGACAGAAAAAAGACGGCCTCTCAATGTGAGAGAGAGATTGCGTCTCAATAGGGTTGAAGAGCGGGTGGGGCAACCTTGCGACAAACCGATGAAACCAATCGCCAAGTCTACTGTTGCGAATACCACTTCCAGAATTAAACCGTGGGGTCCGTACGAAGTTCCGCAGGTTTTGATCTGGATTAAGTTTTTTTCATCCGTGGATGCGTCCCACCCGCCTGAACCTGGGATCCCCCACCCAAACCGCCGAGTGGTATTGTCTTTGGACAACCATCCAAATGACTTCGCAGGGTGGTTATCATGGAGCCCCCTACAATCCCCAACAACAAGGTCGCAACGCATTCACGACTCAGATCGCCCCCCCCACAGAAGGTGGTATAACGACTGACCTGTTGGACAATGCCATCCGGATGATCTGTCCCGCCCCCGATAGGTGAGTCCCCGTGAGGTTGTTGAGTTAGACTAAATCAACCTTGGAGGCTCACTGTGATCCTTGATCGTGTCCTCTTGAATAACATCTTTATTTGCCGAAATCAGCCCCCTGTACCAAAACCGCTTACCAGTGCCCCAGACCCGTTCGACGTTCCGAGCTCCCCAACCGATAGGAGCCACGTTTGAGATGTGATTGGTGTCTTTCGCGGCCCCGACCCAGGTCCATGATGATGATTTCTAGGCAATAAAAGCAGTGTCTAGCTCTATCTCAATGGTTGCCGTACCGACAGGGAACCGATGGACGCAATGATGCTGCTTACCACAATGAAGGAAACAGAACGACTTTCCACAAGGAATGCCCGGAAAATGAGGAACCGATGAAGGGTTCCAAAACAGATCAAAACAACGAGAATAAAACCGTAGTCAAATTGAAAAGCGAAATCGGTCATGGTGCTCTTCTACCGGACAACGGTTAACGAGAACATTAATAACTCATGACGAGTTTCGCCGCAGGATCCTAACGGTCGATTAAAACGAACCACTTGAGCTTCCATGAAACAACCGATCATTCAATTTTTTGCCGCCATCGCAGTCATTTTCGTCATCGGTTTGGAGCGATCATCTGCCGATACCAGGCCCAACATCCTGTTTTGCATTTCTGACGACCAGAGCTACGCTCATACCGGTGCAAATGGCGATCCTGTCGTGAAGACCCCCGCCTTTGACCGGATTGCCCGGGAAGGATTAAATTTTACCCACGCATTCTGCGACGCACCGACATGTGGACCTTCTCGATCGGCGATTCTTACAGGCCAGCCGATCTGGAGATTGGAAGAAGCAGGGAATATTCACAGCACACTACCAGCAAAGTTCACGACCTACACCGAGCTGTTGGCAACATCCGGATACTCGGTCGGTTTCACAGGCAAGGGATGGAGCCCCGGACGACTTCAGCCGGGCGGCCGATCGTCCAACCCAGCCGGCGAGGCCTTCAATGGACAGATTCTGAAGCCTTCGTTCAAGGGCATCAGAGCGACCGACTACGCTGGAAACTTCGAAGAATTTCTTAATCAGGTTCCCCAGGGCCAACCCTTTTGTTTCTGGCTGGGAACCTCCGAACCCCATCGAAGCTATCAGCCGGGAGCGGGAAAATTGACCGGCAAAGATCCAGCACAGGCAATTGTGCCACCGATCTTTCCCGACAACGACATCGTACGAAACGACATTCTGGATTACCTCGTGGAGGTCGAACATTTCGACCAAATGGTCGCCCAGGCGATTGCCGCGATTGAAGCTCGCGGTGAGCTGAATAACACAATCGTTGTGATCACAAGCGATCACGGTATGCCGTTCCCGCGAGCAAAGGCAAGCCTCTACGACGCGGGTTCGCGGGTGCCGCTGGCAATCCGCTGGCCGCGGGGTATTGAAAAGTCCGGCCGGGCCGTAAAGTCCTTTGTCAACCTCAGCGATCTGGCTCCGACGTTTCTAGAAATGGCTGGCCTGGACCCGCCAGCAGCAATGACCGGCCTCAGCCTGATGGACACGTTTGCAAGCAAACCGGCATTCAAACGCGATGCCGCCTTCATCGCCATGGAACGCCACGACGGCTGCCGAAAAGATGGCAAAGGCTATCCATGTCGGGCCATTCGAACCCAAGACTACCTTTATATTCACAACTTTGAGTCCTCCAGGTGGCCTTCAGGATCACCAGATCCAAGTGTTTGCGCGCGTTCGATTCCCTTTGGCGAAGTCGACAGCTCTCCGACAAAGACCTTTATGATGGAACATCGAAATGAGCACCGGGTCGCTCGCCTGGCCGAACTGGCGTTCGGAATGCGGCCCGCTGAAGAGCTCTACGATCTGAAGAACGACCCCCACCAAATGATGAATGTTGCAGGGTCGACCGCCATGGCCGATACCCAGGCGTCGCTCCGCGGACAGCTTTTCAATCATCTCAGAAAAACTCAGGATCCGCGGGTCGTCGGCGGGACAGTCGATTGGGACTACTATCCATATTATGGAAAGATCAGCACCAAAGGCTGGCGAGTCGCCTCCAAACCTCGTTAGGCTCCTGACGTACGTAATACGCAAGACGCAATCGCTCCTGTTCTGGCGGTAGCTCGTTACCACTCCTAGACCGTCTTGAATGACAGGTTTTAACATTTCCCTCCACAGCTGAAGGTCTTTTTGATGGTAGTCCCTATTTTGTTTTTCACTAACGATGTCGTGATAGACCAATGAACAGACGGCGGCTGGAAGGAGACGTTCGCCATGGAATGTCAGCCAGCATTGACTCTCTGGCGGGTGGAACCTCGCACAGACATTTGCTTCGAGGATTGTCAATTGCCTGACTTCAAGGATAAACCAACAGCCACGATTGCCGGTGGGGGCTTCTTTATCTTCTACAATTCCCAGGTACCGAGTTCAAGGAACGAAAACGTGATGTCGCTGGCCAACACCAGTGTGTCGACGCCTCCTTCACTAGCGTCCCGGAAGTGGCTGAAGCCAACAGTGTGTCATTGCCCCTGCTATCAAACAGGTAGCTTTTGTCGTTGCCACCGTTGCTGTTACCGCTCACGCTGGTAAATCCGATGGCCCGGTTGAGAAATGGCATCGAGGCACCCGGACCACTGCGAAGCATTCCAAAATTGTTGGCAGGGTTGGCTGTTATCCCCAGCAAAAAGGCGAATATTCGCCCCGCAGGGGTGACTGATAAAGGTAGGCAGGCTAATTGGCCAGAATCGCCTGTTGTCCGTTGCCGATCCATATCGAGCCAATCTATAATGATTGTGCTCTGAACGGGAACTTGTGCAGGAGCCAATTTATATTGGCGCTGATGATCTGAATTGAGTTCAAGGACAAAGCAACTTTTTTTTCGATCACTTGCGAGGACAAGCCCAACATGCGTTTCCCAATTTTCAATCGTTTCATTATCGCCTTATCCGTCGTACTGATCTCTGGCTTTTCGCTTGCCAACGATGACAAGCATAAACCGGAGAATAAACCTGGCTATGAAAAAACCAGAGATGTCGGCGCCCAGGCTCCCAAGAACGCCGACGTGCCTTTTGACGGGTCGATGAAATCGATCAAAGCAAATTGGCAAATGTGGCCCAAGGCAGACATGGCTGTCAGCTGGTCCATCGTGGACAATCCGGCCGGTGGCGGAAAAGTCCTCATGACCAACGGTGGAAAAAAATGGGGAACCCATGATCTGGTCACCAAGAAAAAATACTCGGATTTTGAAGGCCATGTCGACTTCATCATGATGGGGGGCCGCGGCGATGACAAAGTCGAAGGTTATGCCAATAGCGGCGTCTACCTCCAGAACCGTTATGAACTTCAGATTGAGTCGCCAAAAGGAAAAGACATCAAAGATCCCTATAACTGGAAAATCGGGCCTCATGGCATTGGTGCGTTTTGCATGGAGCGAGTTCCAGATGTCAACGCCTGGCGACCGAATGGTCAGTGGCAGTCCTTTCACTTCCAATTCAAGGCTTCTCGTTGGGATGCCGGCAAATCCATCGAACCGGCAAGGGCAACCGTATGGTGGAACGGCCTCAAAATCCATGACAACGTCCCCATCAAACATGCTAATGGTGGTGTCAAAGTCGGACCCAGCGCCGAAGGCCTCAAGCTTCAGGAGCATGGACAGGACGTGAGATATCGAAATGTCTGGATCGTGGACCAAAGCAAAAAGAAAAAGTAGCCTGGTCCCAGTGGCGGGTTTCCATACAAGCCGTCCAAAAGACGACTTGATCTCTATTGATTCCAGGAACAGGTGCTTGATGTGCCTGTTCCTTTTTTATTCCACTTTTCAGCAGCAACAGGCAACCGGCTGCCTGTTGCTTTTGAGCCGTCTTCTTCGATCAGTCTATCTAACGCGATTGTATTTCTACAATCGGCTCGGTAAATTCTGTTGCCGTGGCTTTGTTATAAAGTCCGACATGGCGGATCGTCTTCAGATTTCTGGGTAAGTCAAATGTAAATGACGTGCCATTGATGGTTGCTTTTCCTTTTGAATTGACCATATCCAGCCGAACCTCCAACTCAAAAACTTCCCCTGGCTTCAGTTCGATCTTTTTTGCAGCCAAACTTCCAACGTTGTTCCAGCCACCCTCAAAGACCACATGCTGGTTCATGCCAATGGCTGTACCAATTTTGAGACTGCCTTGGTTGGTCGGTTGATCACTGATAACAATCGCCCCATTTCTTGTTTTCTGCCCTTTTGCGGCGCTTCGATATTTCAGTCCAATGGTGGCTTGGCCGGTGATTGGCTTTTCGAGCTTCTGGAATGCGAGACCTTCCGCCTTGGATTGCAGGTGATAGCCGAATTCTGTGGCAGACACTCCTGTCCCCAACACGACATCAAACTTGCCCGTCGAGTCTTTGCCGGCGAGGGGTTCGGTCGTCTTGCCTGGTCCGGAGTTGCGTGGTTCTTTCCGGCCATCATTTTTCCACCAATCGGGCCCTTCCTCTAACACGGCCGCGTCGTGTTCGATCAATCGTTGTTTCAATTCCTCAAAACGTTTGGATTCTTTCTCCGCTAGATTTTCTGTCTCTTTGGGATCTTCGGCGATGTTATAGAGTTCAAACTGGGATAAATCGTCTGAGCCCACAATCTTCCAATCGCCCGCTCGCAAACCAACTCGATAGGACGCAGGAGCAAGGTGATTGCGCCAATACAACGGCTGCTTGCGTTCAATCTTTTTGCCATCGAACAGCGGCACAATACTCGCGCCGTCAATCGTGCGGTCTTCCGGCAACGGAATGTCAACGATCTCGCAAATCGTCGTAAAGATGTCAGACCCGATGACCGGAATGTCGCTGACGGATCCCGGCTTGATACGTCCAGGCCAGCGAACGATGCCCGGCACTCGAATACCACCTTCGTGCGTGTGACGCTTTCGCCCACGCAGCCCGCCGGTAGAACCGCGTGTACGGCCCTTGGTACCCTGACCTTCCGGACCGTTGTCAGAAGTGTAGATCACAACCGTACTGTCGCGGTACCCCATTCGGTCGACTGCGTTCATCAGTTGGCCAAACGCATCATCCAACTGTGTGATGTTTCCATGATGTTGACGAAGGCCTTCGTCTTGAATATTCGCATAATGTTCCCTATATTTTTCGGCCGATTCGATTGGCAAATGCGGTTCATGCGTCCACACCGTGATAAAGAACGGTGTCTTTGAACTCTTACGTCCCTTCAACCACGAGATGGCTTCGTTGGCCGCGATCACCGCACTCGGCCCTTCCATCCTCCCGACGGACTTGCGGT
Organism: Planctomycetota bacterium; assembly: GCA_014238905.1. GTDB lineage: Bacteria > Planctomycetota > Planctomycetia > Pirellulales > Pirellulaceae > JABAAE01. The sequence goes on along the minus strand of JABAAE010000010.1, from coordinate 1,421 downwards.
TACGAACGTAATTGGTTGGGTTCATATGATGGGGCGCGGCATTGTTTTGCGTCGCCAACCAGTGGTCGTAACCGTGGTCGTCCGGCTGTGGTTGCTCAGCGGAGTTGAATTTTCCATTCAAGTGCCATTTGCCGACATGGCAAGTTTCATACCCCCGTTTTTTGAGTAACGACGCAATCGTCACCTCGCTGCTGCGAAGATGGTACTGCGAGCCGCTGGGAATCCATCTCCAAACTCCGTTGCGGTAGGGAGTCCTGCCGGTCAAGATCGCCGATCGGGACGGAGAACAAACGCTGCACGCGGCATAACATTGGGTCAAACGGAGCCCCTCAGAGGCAAACTGATCAAGATTGGGAGACTGGATGACCGGATGGCCGTAACAACCCAAGTCTCCCCAGCCCTGGTCATCGGTTAGAAACACAATAATGTTCGGCTCGGATAAATCATCGGCCGCCAACGCCAACGGGCAAACCACAACGATCGAAAACCAAATAAATAGAAGTTGTTTTGCTTTCATGTTTCATTGACCCGTGTTTGTGTGCCAAAAATGAAATTGAATAAATAGAGCACCGGCAAGATCCAGTCGTTTGCAGTGCGAGAAGATGAGTATAGCATTGGCCGACGAGTCCTCAATTCCTATTCGCTAGTCCTCAATTTCATTCCACGTAGTGCTTTCCAATAGCGTTGTCAACTCCAACGGTTCACGTGTTCTATCAACCTGGCTGATGAAAACACAGCCCTGATTAACTCCGAAGCTACCAAACAGGGTTAAGAAAAACGGTTTGACGGTTACGATGCCGCGACATTGGTTTTCTATCTCTCTGGAAATCCAACATTGGTCACCGACCAATAGGTCCGGGACACAAAACTTAAACCAAAATGACGAGAATTTGATTCACGGCACCACCGACTCTTCGGCTAAGGCGAATTACCCGTTCTTTGCCTCAAACCAACCTGATCACATCCGGTATAGTTTTTTTCCCAGCATCAAAAAAAGCAGCGGTGTTCTTTTTCAACGTGATGAATGTCCCCGGTCAATTTTGCAATCCACGCCCGTAGGCATTAAGATGAATGCGGAATCCAAGGTGTCTACTCTTATCATCTTTTTTTACAGCGGTCTTCACGAACCGCGGCTTCGCCGAACGACGGAAAACGGGTTCGCACGCTCGATCAAATGCACGCTCAATGAAACGAACCGCAGGCTGCTGAAACCATTCATGACCGGCAGTAACCCGTAACCAATCCAAGGGGACCAGCGATGACCGACCCATCCCAACCGGATCACCTCCAAGATCCGAAACCGGAGGGAGACGATCAGGCCAAAAAAGAAACCGTCGCCGGAAGCGAAGAAGGGATCGACACCGCTGGTGAACTGCCAACGATCCCACCTGAACAGCCAACGATCCCGCCTGAACAGTCAA